>NZ_JNIM01000001.1 GCF_000702505.1 Thermogemmatispora carboxidivorans
GTCTTGCTCTGCTCCCGGCCAGGCTTGCTTGTTCTGGGGGGCTGGCAGGGTCGGGAGAGAGGTCTTCTGAACGGGGGGCAAGCATGGATCGGTCTCCTGAAAAGACGGCACGGCGAGGCGGATGCAGGTCCTCTATTCCGGGAAGTCCGTCCCGAGCTGGTTCGCCAGCTCTACAATGGCCTGCGTCTGGCCGGCGGGCGAGACCTTCAGCCGTTTGTAGAGGGCCTGGATGCGTTGCATGTTGAGGAAGGAGTGCAGTCCGCGAGCATGAGGGAGACATTTCTTGAGGAGGTAGGCCGCCTGCTCCAGCTCGCCGCACTGGAACTGGCCTTCGGCCTCCAGATCGGCAGCTAGAAGATTTGCTGAGCCTGAAATGGAGGATCTAAGGCGCAGAAAACAGCTTCCTGAGCAGATTGAGGGTGCTGGCGGGAGCGATGGCGGGCGGCAGGTCTGGCCCAAAAATGGGCCGAATGTGTGGGGGATGGCCATAGGATGATCGGGGGAGGAAGCGAGCGCTGAGTCTGGGCCTGCCGTGGGCTGGTGGTGGCAAAAGGGGAGCGAAGATGATTTGACGTCCAGGCCCTGTCAGCCGTATAATCTTGGCCGATACCTCCCAGTGCCAGAGAAAGAAACGCCAAAGCCGGCGAACCGGGGGCGAGCCGTCAGCGCGTTTGGCAAAGCAGCGCGCCCCGTGGCCCGGTCCACTGCCAGCCCGATAGCCGATAAAGGAAGGAAGCAGCGTTCATGCCAAAGCTCTATGGTTGGGTGCGTGAGGTGGTGCCCGACAGTCCTGCGGACCGAGCGGGGCTGCAGCCTGGCGATCTCATCCGCACGATCAACGGCCATCTTATTCGCGACCTGGTCGATTACCAGTTTTACAGCGCCGACGAGGTGCTGACCATTGTCTTTGAGCGCCAGCAGGAGCAGCACGAGGTCACCATCGAGCGCCCGGAAGGTGAGAGCCTGGGTCTGATCTTTGGTGAGGAGCCGACGCCGTTTATTCGCCAGTGTGCCAACAAGTGCGTCTTTTGCTTCATCAAAGGCTTGCCGCCGCGCTACGCCTCGCAGCCGGGGCTACCGCATGGCATGCGCTCCACCCTCTACATCAAAGACGACGACTATCGCTACTCCTTCCTCTTCGGCAACTTCATCACCCTGACCAACCTCAAAGAGCAAGACTGGCAGCGCCTGGCTGAGCAGCGTCTGAGTCCGCTCTATGTTTCGGTCCACACGACCGAGCCGGAACTGCGGCGCAAGATGGTCGATGGGCCGCGGGCTGGCGAGATTCTGGAGCAGATCCAGCGTTTGGGGGAGCTGCACATCACCTGTCATACTCAGCTCGTTCTCTGTCCGGGGATCAACGACGGCGAGCATCTCGAACGCAGCATTCAGGACCTGGCGACCCTGCGCCCCATCGTCGAATCGATCTCTGTAGTGCCGGTGGGTCTGACCAAATACAACAACCTGCTCAAGACGGGTGACCTGCCGCCGCTGCGCCCCTACACGCGCCAGGAGGCGGAGCAAATCATGGCCCAGGTGGAGGCGCATCAGCAGCGCTTTGCCGCCAGCCATCCCGAAGGCTATCCCTTTGTCTACCTCTCGGACGAATGGTACTATCTCGCGGGCCGTGAGGTTCCGCCCGCCGCTCATTACGGCGACTACGCCCAGATCGAAAACGGCGTCGGCATGACGCGCCACCTCCTCGATCAATGGGAGAGCGCGCGGCGTCGCCTGCCCACGCGCATGCCGCAGCCACGGCTCCTGACCCTGGTCACCGGGACGATGGCCCGGCCCATTATCGAGCGCCTGGCGGCGGACCTCAACCGCATCGAGGGCCTGGAAGCGCGAGTTGTCTCCGTCGAAAACCGCTTTTTCGGTGCTCAGGTCACCGTTGCCGGCCTGCTCTGCGGCCAGGATGTGCTGGCCACGCTCCTGGAGCAGGAACACCTTGGCGATCTGGTCCTCTTGCCGCGCATCATGCTCGACAACGCCGGTGAGCGCTTTCTCGACGACGTGACCGTTGAAGAATTTCAAGAGCGCCTGCCAGTGGCCTCGCGCTTCGTACGCAACGCTCAGGAGACCGTGGCCGCCGTCCGCGAGCTGGCCGGTCTGCCGGCGCCGCGCCTGTGGGCGGCTCTGGCGACCCGCTGACGAACCAGCGGGGAGCGGCCTCCCTCTCTACCTGGTGGCCACCGTCAGCAGGCGTCGACTCTCCAGGCTGAACGGGGCACCCTGCTCATTGTAGGCTTCCACCCGGCTGAAACCGGCCTGGCGCAGCCAGTCCGCCAACTCGGGCAGCGTGAACAGACGTACAAAGAAATGCGTCTCGCGCTGGCGCCCGTCCCGCAGGATCACGCGCCGGGTCTGCAGGCGTCCGCTAAGCACATCGTAGCGCAGCTGATCGATCTGCCAGGCACCGTCGCGCTCCAAGACTCTTGTCTGCTGGGACTCACGGAGCAAACGCTCACGATTCTGCAGATCGAGCAAGAGCCGTCCGCCGGGCTGCAACACGCGGGCAATCTCTGCCAGCACCTGGCGATTCCCCTCGTCGCTGAAGTAGCCGAAAGAGGTGAACCAGCTCAAGACCGCAGCAAAGCGGCCCGTCCACTCTGCTGGCAACGAGCGCATATCACCCTGGCGATAGTCGACCGCCAGTCCCCACCTCTCGGCCTCGGCACGCGCCTGAGCCAGAAAGGCGGCGCTCTGATCCACTCCACTGAGCAGGCAGCCGCGAGCCGCCAGGCGGTTGGCGATCCGACCGTAGCCGCAGGCCAGATCGAGCACCGGCAGCCCTGGCTGCAGTCCAAGCAACTGCCAGATCAGGGTCGCCTCCTGCTCGCTGCGCTCCTCCGTCAGCAGCGGATCGTAGAAGTAGTGGTAGTCGGAGACCTCAAACGTCCCCTCGACATCGAAAGCCTCCGGGTCCAGAGGCATGCTGCTCACGATCTCCTTCCTCCTCATGTTCAGCACAAGGACCAATGCCAACAACAAATGAGGCTCCGGCCAGACCCGGAGCCTCACGACCTGGCTTGGCAAACGGGCTGCCTCGCCGCCTCTCAGCGGGACGACGCTCCCGGGTCGCGCTGCGGCCCCAGGCGCAGCAGCAACCAGGCCGAAGGCAGCAAAGCCGCCGCCAGCAAGAGCTTCAGTGTATCGCCGATCAAAAAGGGCACCATCCCGAGCAATAGGGCCTGGCCCAACCCCAGATGCAGCACCAGAGCCAGCCAGGGCACACCTACGGCGTAGATCAGCAGCGAGCCGGGCAGCATCGCCAGCGCGGCGGTCAGATAGCGGCGATCCAGTCCCCGCTCGCACAGCCAGCCCGTGACCCAGGCTGCCAGCGGATAAGACCAGAGATAGCCGCCGGTATAGCCGAGCAAGACCACCACACCGCCGGCGCCTCCAGCAAAAACCGGCAAGCCCAGCGCTCCCTCAGCCAGATAGGCGAGCAGGGCCAAAGCCCCGCGGCGGCTGCCCAGAACGGCCCCCGTCAGCAGCACACCCAACGTCTGTAGCGTGATCGGTACTGGCGTAATCCAGGGAATATAAATAAAAAATCGAGCACATAAGGCCATGAATGCACTAAAGCCAAGCACCAGTATCCCATCGCGCAGCAGAGCGGCGGAACGCGGCAGCGAGCGAGCCGGCAGCACGTGATCCACCAACGTTGCACCGGACACAGAAGCCATTGAAGGCGCTCCTTTCTCAGGCACATACTGATCAGCGCTGCCTCGAAGGCAGGCAAAGGCAAGGGCCCGAGCGGGCGTGCAGCTCTGGCAAGCTGGCGGCCCGGCGGGTCCCTCTTCCTCTGCCACAATTATAGTCAGCCAGGCGTGCAACTGGCAAGGCGCGGCGGCGCCGCTGCTCAAGCCAGCAGAGCTGCGCCCTCGTTGTGCGGATCGTTGACCAGGCGAGAGACCGGGCGAGCCTGCATCTCTTCCGCTGGATAAGGGCGAAGCAAAGGCAAGAGCGCCTCCGCCTCCTGCAGCGTCGGATCGAGCCAGCGCTCGCAGGCCTCGCGTGGAAGAATCACCGGCATCCGGTTATGGATCGTTGCCAGCAGCGCATTTGGCTCCGTCGTCACAATCGTACACGTACGCAGCACGCGGCCATCGGGGGCGCTCCACTGATCCCACAAGCCAGCGAAAGCGAAGAGAGAGCGATCGCGCAGCGTCACATACATTGGCCTCTTCGTGCCATTGGTCTGCTGCCACTCATAGAAGCCGTCGGCCACCACCAGGCAGCGGCGGGAGCGCAGCAAGCGCTTAAAGCTCGGCTTCTCGGCCAGCGTCTCCGCGCGAGCATTAATCATCCGGTTACCGATGGCCTCCTCCTTGGCCCAGGAAGGGATCAAGCCCCAGCGCAGCCAGGCCATCTGGCGCTCTCCCTCATGCAAGAGCGCCACCACCTCCTGTGAGGGAGCGATATTGTAGCGTGGCTGAGCCTCCAGGGTTGCCGGCACCCCGAAGACCTCAGCGATCGTCTGCAGATCAGTAATCAACGTAAAGCGCCCGCACATAGACAAGACAACTCCTTCCTTAGCAGCCAGCCAGTCGGGCCGTCTCACCTGGTGGGGGGACTGACTGGCCCAAAAACACAACAGCCCCAGACCCTCTTTCTCTCTCTATTCTGCGCGCTGCCCCCGCAAGCGGCAAGGGCAGCTCCTCCTCAACCCTCCCATTGCTGGTCGGTGAAGTGGCCGCTGGTGCGCTGCTCAGCCAGCGCAGCGAGGGGGAGCTGGCTGGCGGAAAGCTCGCTCTGGACAAAGCCGGCCTGACCCTGCTACCATAACAGGCAGATTTCCCTTGCAGACGCTTAAGGAAGGAAGAGTTGTCATGACGCAGATAGAAGCGTATATAGCAGAGCATGAGCAGCGTTTCCTGGAAGATCTCAAAGGGTGGCTACGCATCCCCAGCATCAGCGCCCTCCCCGAATATGCTGCTGACGTGCGCCGGGCAGCGGAGTATGCCGCCTCCCAATTGTGCAGCATTGGTCTTGACAACGTCCGTCTCATCGAGACCCAGGGCCATCCACTGGTCTATGGCGAGTGGCTCAAAGCGGCGGGCCGGCCCACTCTCCTTATCTATGGACATTATGATGTCCAGCCCGTCGATCCCATCGAACTCTGGCAGACGCCGCCCTTCGAGCCGACCATTCGCGGTGAAAACCTCTACTGCCGGGGGGCCTGCGACGACAAAGGGCAGACCATGCTCGTCTTCAAAGCCCTGGAGACCCTCATCACCACCGAGGGAGGGCTGCCCGTCAACGTACGCGTTCTCCTCGAAGGAGAAGAGGAGACCGGAGGCGAATCCATCGAGCGTTATGTCCGCAGCTATCCCGAGCGCTTAAACTGCGACGCCGCCTTCATCTGCGACACCCACATGCCGGCGCCCGACCTGCCGGCCCTCATCACAGGTCTGCGCGGCATCATCTACACCGAAGTCGAAGCGCGCGGAGCCGTACGTGACCTGCACTCAGGCACCTATGGAGGCATAGCGCCAAACCCCTTCCACGCTCTGGCCCTCATCATCGCCGGCCTCAAAGACGCGCGTGGGCACATCCACATTCCCGGTCTCTACGACCGCCAGCGTCAAGCGCCGCCGCAGGAAGAGCGTTTCTGGCAAGAAGATCCTCTCCACCTGGCCGAGGCCCTACGCGAAGAGATGGGCGTGGCCCAGCTCTCTGGCGAGCCAGAGTATCCGCCGCTACAGCGCATCTGGGCCAGACCGACCCTGGAAATTCACGGCTTCGTCGGCGGCTTCAGCGGCGAAGGCCCCAAGACCGTCATTCCTGCCAATGGCAAAGTCAAGATCAGCATGCGCATCCCAGCCGACCTTGGGCTCAAAGCCGAAGAGGTCTCTCGCCTCTTCGAACGGCGCGTCAAAGAGCTGGCACCACCTGACGTCGAAGTCTCCGTTCGCAAAATCCATGCTGGCGACGGCGTGCTCATCTCGCCCGAGGCCCCCGTCATGCGGGCTGCCTCAGCGGCCCTCAAAGAGACCTACGGACGCGAGCCGATCTTCCTTCGCGAAGGCGGTTCCATTCCCATTGCGGCCCTTTTCAATGACATCCTGCAGGTACCCATTGTCCTCATGGGCTTTGGCCTGCCCGATGACAATCTCCACTCGCCCAACGAAAAATACTCCCTCAAGCAATTCTTCAGAGGGGTGCGCACCGTCGCGCGCTTCTTGCAGCGCTACGGAGAGGGTGCCTGAGCGTCAGCGAGCCAGGCCATAGGATCGAGGCCAACAGCGCAGGCTGCCGAGGTCAACGGGAGGCAGCCACCAACACAAAAGAAAACAAAGCAGGAAAGGTGCCTCTTCCGCGGAGGGCAGCCTTTCCTGCTCTGTGGCCTTCGCCATTATCGTCGCACAGATGGGCTCGGTTCCGCTAATGGAGGAAGATCAATCTGGTAGAGAGCCAGTGCTTGACCAGCGCGACCCACTGACCGCGCTTACCGGAGAGCCACCTGGCAAGCGCCATGTAGGAAGATACAAGCCGGGCCAGCCTGCGCCGTGCGCTAACACGCCAGAGCGGCACCTCTGGCCTGGGGAACACCGGGCACGAGGATAAAGGCGGTATGGACAGAGAGATTCAGCCACGCAGGCGCTCCAGGACCGGCGGCTGGCGCAACTTTGCCAGAGCACCGGCCTCAATCTGGCGCACGCGCTCGCGCGTAATTCCCAGCTCGCGGCCCACCTGCTCCAGCGGATGAGCCTGGCCATTGCCCAGGCCGAAACGCAACTGCAGCACCAGGCGCTCGCGCGGCGTCAGCACCGACTCGAGCACGCGCTGGACCTCATCCTTCAGCGTCTGAGTAGTCGCGATATCTTCTGGTGAAGCGGACTCTGTGTCGGCCAGCACATCGCCCAGCTCCTGCTCCTCATCCTCGCCGACGGGCAGCTCCAGAGAGACGGGGGCACCCGGGGCCGACTGCAGCTCCTGCATGCGAATAGGGTCCAGCCCCGTAGCCTCGGCCAGCTCCTGCTCGGTCGGCTCGCGGCCCAGCTCCTGTAGCAAGCGCTGACGCTCGCGACGAATGCGATTCAGAGCCGTATTCACATAGACGGGCAAACGGATCGTGCGCCCTTTATCAGCCACCGCGCGACTGATGGCCTGGCGAATCCACCAGGTGGCATGTGTCGAGAAGCGATGGCCGCGACGCCAGTCATAGCGCTGCACGGCGCGGATCAATCCGATGTTGCCCTCCTGGATCAGATCGAGCAGGCTCAGACCGCGCCCGACATAGCGCTTGGCGATGCTGACCACCAGGCGCAGATTGGCCAGAATGAACTGCTTCTTGGCCTCGCGGTCGCCCATCTCGATGCGCTTGGCCAGCTCGATTTCGCGCTCATGCGAGATCATCGGCACGCGCCCGATCTCGCGCAGATATGCCATCACGGCATCCGATTCGCCGGTGTCTAGAGCGCTCGCCGTGCTCTCGTCCGCATAGTCGGCGCGGCGCCGGCGCCCGCCGGGGCGGCGTGCGGCACTCCCACGTGTCGCAGGGAGGGAGGGAAGAGAGAGCAGCGAGGCGGTGTCTTCTAGCTCAGGCGAACCTGGCAATTGCGTCAGATCTTCATGCATATCAGGCATCTCTTCTAACTCCAGGGCTGCTGGCTCCAGGACACTGAGGTCCTCGTCCAGCTCAGTCTCTTCGTCCTTGCCAGGTTCCTCCTCTCCATCAACAACAGCGTCGTCGTCGTTATCGTCATCAAAATCTATATATTCAAGATCCTTCGTAAGCAACTGGTCAAGCTGCTTCTCCAGATCTGGATCATCTTGTGTGGGCTGGACATCTAAGGTAAGCGCATTTCCCGTGTCGGCACGCTCCAGGTCTAACATATGCGCCCTCCATGAAAAGGTAGTGTCTATCTTAAGCAGCAAGATAGCGGCTGTGAGGCTGTCTGACCCTACACGCAGGGAAAGCGAGCCTTCGACCTGAGAGAGACCAGGTCTGACGCCGGGTAGGAGAAAGATGTAAGATGAGACACGTTGCTTCTACCGATAGGAACACAGTACGGCCCAGAAATATTCCAGCGCTATTCCAATTATACCCTAAAGGTTTCCTTCCGTGCCAGTCTGTGGCAGCATGGAGCGCTTAAAGCTGCTCTAAGAGAAAAATGAACTTTATATTCAAGAAGAGCATGCTTTTTCAACGTTGCGATCATTATTAGATACGCTTGAGGGTAGGCTAAAGTGGCAAGGAACCCGAGGAGCCGGGGGCGGCTCCCGGGGAAGCGGCCCGCTCAGGCTCGTCGAGCTGGGGGTGTGGTCGCGGCTGTGGTTGGGTGCGAGTGGCGCGCAGGCGGCGCAGGAGCAGCAGCAGGCGATAGCTCAGCCAGGTAGCCAGAGCCAGGGCCAGCAAGAGCAGCGAGACCGTACCCAGAATCTCGCCCACGGCCTCCCAGCTGGCGCCGAAGAGAAAGCCCAGGCTGAGGGGCAGGCCGACGCCGACCAGCTCGCCGAGGGCATCGAAGAAGAGAAACTTGCGGTAAGGATAGCGTTCTGCCCCTGAGAGGAGCGTAATCGGCACGCCGATGGCTGAGAAGACGGTGCGACCGAGGAAGATCGCCCAGCCTCCGTGTCGATGAAAGAGCTGGCGTGCGCGGTTGAGGACCTGCTGAGGAATCCGGGGCCGTGGCGAGTGTTCCAGGTAGTCAAGCAGGCGGCTCCCCCAACGGCGACCGAGACTGTAGCCGACGCTATCGCCGGCCACGGCGGCGCTGACTGCCAGTATGGCCAGCAAGCCGAGGTTATAGTCTCCCAGGACGGCGAAGGCCCCTGCGGCCAGCAGGAGCAGCGTGATCGGGAGGGGGATACCGGCGGCCCCTAGAAAGACCAGGCCCCACAGGGCTGGATAGCCGTACTCTTGCAGCCAGTTCACCAGGTAGGGAAGCAGGGCGCTCATGGCCATTCTCCCTTTGCCAGTGCAGAGGGTGCCGCAGGCTCTCTCGTCGGGGTGCTTTTCGGCCCTGGGTGCTGCTGGCGGTAGGTCTCGATCGCCTGCTGCAGCGTCCGAATCAACTCGTCAACAGGGCGTTTTGTCCGCAGAGACAGCGCGTGGAGGGTCAGGTGTTGTACGGAAGGCGACTCCGGAACATGCAAGGCCCGATAGAGGTACCCGGCTGGGACGTGGCAGAGGTGGGCTACATAGGGAATCGTCATCCAGGGGCGAATGCTGCGCACATCCCCCGCTTTGACCAGGGCGCGCTGTTGCTGCAGATGCTGTACAGCATGATAGGTTGAACTGGCAGCATACACCGTCGTGCTGACGGCCAGACAGAGCAAGAGCACCAGCCCAAGCAACTTGAGTTTTAGACTCAACACCAGGCTGCGGCCCGACATAGCAGTGGCAAAGGTAGGAAAGCTGCCGCCGGCGCCCGGCGACGCTGACCACCCATTTCTCTCAACAAGGAAATCCAGCACCTTCTCTTGACGTCACAGAAGCTCTTTTCTAGAATAGCAGAAATGAACAAGTATCTGCAACCGCTCGACGTGGCGATCAAACGTGTGGACCCAACCTTGCCGTTGCCGACCTACGCCACTGCTGGCTCAGTTGGCTTTGATCTCCTCTGCCGTCAGGATACCGAGATCGCGGGGCGTGATCTCGGTTTCATTCCGGGCAACGTCATTGTGCGCACGCCACCGGGCTATCTGCTCCTGGTGACCCTGCGCAGTAGTACGCCGCGGCGCAAGGGCCTGCTGATCCCTCACGGGGTGGGCATTATCGATCAGGACTACTGCGGCGAGGGCGACGAGATACTGATCCAGGTCTACAACTTCCGCGATGAGCCAGTCCTGATCAGGCGCGGTGAGCGCATCGCTCAGGGGATTTTCATGCCGGTGGCCCTGGCCTGCTGGCAGGAGGTGACGGCCCTGGGGCCAGGGCGTGGTGGCTTCGGCAGTACGGGTGAATGAGACCAGCGATGCAGGACTATTATTCTATTTTGGAAGTAGCGCCAACTGCCTCGCCCGAGGAGATCAGGCGCGCTTATCTGCGTCTGGTGCGCCGCTATCATCCTGATGCGAATCAGAACGCGCCTGGCATGCAGGCCCGATACGAGCAGCAGATGAAGCTGATCAACGAGGCCTATGAGGTCCTTGGGAATCCACGGCGTCGCGCCTCCTACGATGTGCATCGAGCCGCCGAGCTGCGCGTGCGTGCGCTACGCGAGGCTCGGCTGAAATATCAGGCTCAGGCCGGCAAGCACAGCCCCTCGACTGAGATGACCTGGCTCGAAGGTCTGGTCGGCTTCGTGCGTGAGTTAAAGCGTAGCCTGCGCGAGGACTAGCTCAAAGCGGGAGAGGCCCCCACCCGCCGTTACAAGCAATCTGCGCAGGCTGCGCGCGGTGCCACCTCAGCGCCGGGGTCATTGGTTGGCCTGGCAGGGGGTGACCTCTCTCAAGCGCTGCTTCGCCTGGCTACCTGCCAGATGGCTGGCTGCCCAGTTCAACATCGCTCTTGCCAGCATCCCTCTCGCTTCTCAGCGGGCCAGCCGGGTCGGTGCTGTTTAGACCTCGGCCTCGGCTCGTTGCTCGCCGCCAGTTCCCAACCTGGCCAGGCCCTCAGCAATGGCCGTTACTACTCCCCGTTCTGCCGTTTCGCGCGCCACGCGCAGAGCGTTTTTGATGGCCTTAGCGTTGGAGCGCCCATGAGCGATGACCGCCACGCCATTGACACCCAGGAGAGGAACGCCGCCATACTCGGCATAGTCGAGGCGTTTGAAGAGCTGCTTCAGGCTCGGCTTGAGCACCGCCGCCGCCAGCGTGTTGACCGGGTTGCTGGTCATCTGGCTGCGCAGCATGGCGATCAGGGTCTCGGCCAGCCCCTCGCTGAGCTTGAGGACCACATTCCCGACAAAGCCATCGCAGACCACGACCTCGGCGGCGCCTGCTGGGATATCGCGCCCTTCGATGTTGCCAATGAAGTTCAGCCCGAGGCGGGGGGCGCTCTCTTTGAGCAGACGGTGGGCTTCCTGGACCTGCTGGTTGCCCTTGGTCTCCTCTTCACCGTTGGCCAGCAGAGCCACTCGTGGGCGGTTGATGCGGAAGATACGCCCCATATAGACGGCGCCCATCAAGGCGAACTGCTGCAGGTACTCGGGCTTACAATCCGTATTGGCTCCTACATCGAGGACCAGGGTCGTGCCGGTGCGCGTTGGCATGACCGTACCCAGGGCCGGTCGATCAACGCCGGCGATGCGTTTCAGGACGAACAGCGAGGCGGCCATCATGGCGCCGCTGTTGCCGGCGGAGACCGCTCCTACCACCTGGCCGCTGCGGGCCAGTTCCAGGGCCACCACCAGCGAAGCATTCTTCTTGCGCCGCACCGCCGTGGCCGGGTGCTCATCCATCGCGATGACCTCGTCGGTGTGGGTGATGGCCAGATCAAGGCCACCGATGTCGTAGCGGGCCAGCTCGGCACGAATCTGCTCCTCATGGCCCACAAGCTGGACGCCGATGCCGTACTCACGCGCCGCCTCCACCGCTCCCGCTACTGTGGCGCTGGGAGCGTAATCCCCCCCCATTGCGTCGAGTGCGACGCGCACTTTCGCCTCCATAGCCTTGCTCTCCTCTTGCCCTCAGTCTGCTCTTGCTCTCGTCGCTCTAGTTGTCCTCGTTCCCCTTGCAACGACGATCGTCGTCACCGTCATGGCTCGCCGATGGTCTTGTGCACCAGCTCGACTAGCTCGTCCAGGTTAAAGGGCTTCGAGACAATTTCCACGACGCCAGCGTCGCGGAAGGTCTGCTCCTCGTGGGCCACATTGGGATAGGCCGTCACGATGATCACGGGAATCTTCTTCTCCAGCCACATCTCCATCAGCTTCAGCTCATCCCGTCCGTCCAGATAGGGCATCATGATATCGAGCAGGATCAGATCGGGATCGTGCTCGCGTACAGCATCGTAGAAGCGTAGGCTCTGCGTCGTCATGTGGGTCTCGTAGCCCTCATCGGCGAGCGCCTCGGTCAGGAGATCGGCGATGGTGGGGTCGTCATCCATAATCAAGATCTTTTTGGCCATATGACCAACAGCCCCCTCGTCTCTCGTCTCGTGAATACAGAAACTACAGTCTCCTTCATACCAGGATCAATTGCCTGCCCCCGCCCGTGGCGGAGAGCAAACCGCTCGCTTGGGGAGCGGTCGCGAGCACTTCTCGACCCGCTGGCGTGGCGACCTCATTTGCTCCCGATCTTATCGGGGCTGAAGCGCTGGCTGGAGCCTAGCCGGCGGAGCGGAGCGGAGCAGAGCAGAACGAAATGGTTCGGCTACCGCTGGGCCTCGCTGCTATGCTAGCTCCGGCTCCAGGCCGCGCAAAATCTCTCTCCACTCGCTCCGCTCGTTGAGCGAGTCACTGGCTCAGCGAGCAGGTACCTTTGACTCCACCTGAGTGGACTGGGTGGTAGATGCCCGTATAATTATAGCACTCTGCCACTGTCTTTAGACGTGCCAGCGTGGATTTTTGCTCAAGCAGTAGGACCTTCTGTCTGGCTCCGCTTCCGGCTCTGGCCACTGGCTGGAGCAGCTCTCCAAGGCTAAAGGCGTCCTTCCTGGCTGGCTTCTCCGGGTGTCCATCTCTCTCCCCTTACGTATCTCTGTGCTCTTTCAGGAAAGCAAGGCTTCCAGAGCGCTGCTGCTTTGGGCCATCAGCTCCTGCGTCTCGGTGAGAATGGCCAGGAGCAGGCGATAGCGCTCGTACTCAGCGGCGGTCAGCTCCTGCCCAAGGCGCTCCTGTAGCCAGCGCGCGCTAATCTGATAGTGCCCAATGCGGAAACGCCAGCACTCGGGCGGCAGCCCCTCCAGCGCCTGATGGGCGTTTAACCAGAGCCGTCCGTCCGCTGTGTAGTGCACGAACTCGATCCGCAGGCGCGTGGTCTGGGAGGGAGGCAAAACATAGGCCGCGGGATGGGGAAGGCTGGTCTGCAGGTGGAGCCTGAGCAGGCGGCTGCCGATGCGAGAGAGCAGGCGAAAGCTGATGCGATGCGCTGGCAGAGGACAGCGGGGAAAGTCGCTGCTGAGCTGCTCGCTGTAACGCTGACGGTAGATGGGCGCATGGAGGATGGCATACAGATAGGCCAGCACGGCCTCGGGTCCAAAGCTGCTGAGCAGGTCGCCGCTTCCCCAGGGCACGAAGCGCAGGTTGAGGCGGCTCGCCAGAGCGGCGATGAAAGTGGGGGCCAGATTGGGGCGCGCTGCTCGCGCTCGCGTTCCTGCTTCCGCGCCTGCCCCTTCCTCCGTCTCCTCCTCGAGCAGGTAGAGGGGGAAAACGTAGGCGCATTCGCGGGTTGCGCTTGAAAGCAGGCACATGTCGGTGAGGTCCTTGCTGACGAAGACGTGCTGGAAACTGCCCTGGCTCAGCTGGCGCGTTGTGACCAGTAGGATATTGGGCTGGAGGGCGTGGCGCATCAAGGCAAAGCGGTGGTCGCCGGCCTCGATGGCGGGTGGCCAGTAGGCGATGCGGCGCGTGTCGAAGGGGCGATAAGCGTAGTCGCGGTAGAGCTGCTGGGGTGGCAGCCCACTGAGCTGGCGCAGGAGCCGGGCCTTGTGCTGCGGCGTGCCGCGTCGCCTCTCCTCGGAGGCTGCTCTCGTCCCCTGGGCCTGCTCTTCCTGGCCGTGCTCGGCCAGATAGGCGGCGATCTGGCTGGCGATGGCTTCGTCGGAAGGACCAACGAGTACGGCGTCGAGGTGGGTTTTGATCCCCGTACCGTAAAGCGGGAAGATCTCTGGCAGTGCTGGGTAGCGCTCCCATTCGGCCTGGCGGGTCAGGATGCGCGGTACAAAGAAGTAGAGGCGGGGCTGCGGCTGCAGGCGTTGCCAGGGGGTGCTTGCCAGGTCCATCCTCTCCAGATGGGCGTATTTCTCGCAGCGGCTACCCCGCAGGGTCGCGTAGTGGACAGTCGCCCGTCTGGGTGCAGCCTGCCGACAGCGGCCAGGGTCCCGGCGCCGGACAAAAAAGCCGATGGCCACACCCTGACGGATGGGAAAAACGTTCTCGTCGGGCCCTGTCTCCCCGGCTGGGGTCGCTCGCTGGCTGTTACCGTGCAGGTCAAGCAGGTAGATTTCATCAAAGCTGGCGAGCAGACTCTCGCGCATGCGGCGATGGGTCAGGCCGTCAAGGTAGGTATGGCTGGTGATGAAGGCCAGCAAACCGCAGCCCGCTTGCTCGATATACCACTGAGCGCAGCGCATAAATTTGATGAAGTCATCGTCCAGGTTCAGTTTGCGTTCGCCCAGGTCACGCTTGTAGTCTTGCAGCAGCAGGCGCAGCCAGGGGTAGCGCGTGGGGCGTCCGAAGTTCCCATAGGGAGGGTTGCCGATGAGCACGGGCAGGCCGGTATGGGCTGGTTCGCGGGCCAGCCAGAGCAGGCCGTCCCCGAGGGCAAGGCTGAGGTGGCCAGGCCGCTGGCGCAGATCGTAGCCGCAGGCGGCCAGCTTGAGACCAAGGCTCAGGTGGGCTACCAGCCAGGGAGCCGGCAGGAGTTCATAGCCACGCAGGTTGGGCAAGAGCTGCTCAACTACAAAGCGCGGCCAGCGTTCCAGCTCGCCCAACAGGCAGAACTGGCTATAGAGAAACTCAATCAGGCCCTGCAGGAAGGCGCCGCTACCAACCGCAGGATCGATGACCTCGAAGCTGCCAAGCTCGACCAGGCCCTGGCGGAGGGCGAAGGCTTCTTTCAGTACGAGGTCGACGCTGCGCACCATGTAGGAGATTACTGGCACTGGTGTGGCATAGATGCTGCCGGCGTTGCGCAGGCTGGGACGGTAGTGACGCAGAAACTGCTCATGGCAGTAGATGAGTGGATCTTGCTGTAGCGCTTGCACCATTGGCGCCGTGGCCTGCGGCGCCAGTTGCTCGCCTGCCGACAGGGAGAGAGCGGCTGCACTCAGCTCCTGCAGCTCGGCGATGGTCTTGGCCAGCGTCGGGGCCAGCAGCAGCTGTCTAAAGGGGTCCTGTAGCGAGAGCGGCAGCCAGGAGAGCACAAGGGGCAACCCGTTTTGTTCGCACTCGGACTCGCGCTTGCTGATCGATCTGGCCAGAGCGGCGGTCAGGGCCAGACAGCAGAGGCCTTGCGTGTAGAGGTCGACGCTCTCCTCGGGAGGGAGAGCTGACCCTGTCGGTTCGGCGAGAGAGTCCCACTGGCCCGCCTGGACGGCCTGCTCACAGAGAGGGCGCACACAACTCGCGGCCAGAATGGCCAGCTGCTTTGCCAGGCGATTGCACTGGCGTACGATCGCTGGCTGGCGTCGCTGGGGACCTGATGAAGCGGCGACCAGCTCCGCTGCTGACGGCAACACCTGGGGTGGCATCGTTCTTCTCTTCCGCTCCTGCTGATGGGGGACACCTGGCTCTGAGACTGCTGCTGGGCGCTGGCCTGGCGATTCACGACCGAGCCTGGCGCCTGAACTGCTATATTGGCATGCTTCTCTAAGATTATAGAACGATCTGGCGCTTAGCTGGGGGGCATAGTCAGTCAGTCAGTCAGTCAGATCGAGGCGAGCGACGAGGTGAGAAGAGGAAGGGGGGCATCTTGCAGCTTCCTCCTCCCGCGCGCTACAATACCTGGGAAATGCTTCAGAGGTGATGGTGTCGCTCTCGCCAAGGTGGCGACTCGCTCTTGCAGAGCGGAGCACATCGTAGGCCGAGGCGGCCTGCAGCGAGGGAGAAGAGGCGTGGGCCAGAAGGACCCATTGGATGAGGGGCGCCAGCCGCCAGATGATCTGTTAGTGCGTATTGCGCTCGCGGAGCGGCGGCGCCGCAGGCGTCTCTCCCAGAGTACTGCCTATCTACCAGGCGTACGTACAACCGGCGAGCGCCTGATCGCTTATCTTTGCCTGGCCCTTGAGGTCTGCGCCCTGGCCGCCTGGCTCCAGGCGCTGGCTGAGCTGCATTTCCTCATGAGTCCATTTCCACTGTTGCCCCTCTGGGCGCTCTTCCCGCTCGCCGCGGCTCCTCTCTGGCTCACGCGCTGGAGTGAGCTACGTCTTGTACGCCGCACGCCGCCGCTCGACGAATTCGACCGCCCTGGCGAGCCGCTGCCGGGCAGAGGTCTCATCGTCGGCTTGCTGATTGCCAGCACCCTTTATTTCTGCTGGCTCGACAACTATGCTGCGGCCTTTCCCCTCTATCATCCAGCCTGGCTGCTCGCACTGGGCAATGACCTCCTTGCTCTACGACCTGCCGCCTATCGCTGCGTGGCCATTCTCCTTTGCACGGCGCTGCTGGTCTGGCGAGGGGCGAAACGCGCACGTCAAGAGGCAGAGCCAGCGCTGGTGCGCTGGGCCTTCATCGGGAGCGGCCTGCTGCTGCTCCTGGCGATGCTCATTCATCTCGGTCACGGCAGTGACGCTGACCAGAGCCTGGTCAGTGCGGGTACGGTGGTCTTCTTCTTGCTCATCCCGCTCTTTATCTATTGCGCACTCCTGGCGCAGGCCCTGGCGCAGGGCATTGCGGAGCGCCGCCTCCATCCTTTTGGCCTGGAGGGCAGCGCTCAGGAACAAGAGCAAGCCATCCTGCTTCTCTTCCTGGGCCTGGGTCTGCTCATCGTGCTCCTCAGTCTGGCGGTTGCTGCGCTGGCGGGGGCCAGTCTCTTTGAGGTACTCCGTCGTGGACTGGCCTTTCTCTCGATGCCGTATGATTGGCTCGTGCGCGGCCTCGCGCAGCTCATTGTCTGGTTGCTCACGCCGCTGGTCTGGCTGCTGCAGGCCCTCCATTTTCAAACGTCAGAGCTGGTCATCCATCCACCGCGAGGGCCGGGCCAGCCGGATGTGAGACCACCAGGAGAGGACGCAAGCCTGCCAGTGGGCCTGCTGCTGGTCAGTCGCCTCCTGGTGCTACTCGTCTTGTTCCTGATCGTAGCTGGCTGTGTTCGACTGATCGGGAGAACCTTGCGCCAGCGACGAGTGCGACTCTATGAGCGAGGGGAGCTTGAGGAACGTCACGAGAGCCTATGGTCTACGGCCCTTTTCTGGCATCAGATCTGGGAATTGCTGCAAATCCTGCCAAAGAAGTTGAGAGATGCTCTTATCCACGGGCAGCAGAGCGTCGAAGCCCGCTGGCTGTTGAGGCGAGGGACGCGACACGCAGCGACGAGGAGCCTGGCGAGCATGCGCGCCATCTATCGGGCCTTTTTGGAGGAGGCCCAGCAGCAAGGGTATCCGCGCCTGCCCAGCGAGACGCCCCTGGAGTATCGGCAGCGTCTGGAGGCCAGGACTCCTCTGGCTGATCCGCGCCTGGGGCTGCTCACGGGGGCTTATCTGGCGTCGCGCTATGGTGGACAGGAGCCTGGGGCCGCGCGGATGGCTCAGCTCCGAGCTTGCTGGGAAGAGGTGCGCAATCGCTGGCGCCGGCGCCGATTTTGAGGGATGGGGAGATCGGCAGCAGGGCGGGCAGCCTGGAGAATGGGCCGAAGACGGGCTGGGACAGGAGAGAGAGAAGGCGGGACGAAAAAAAGCCTGAAGGGGAGGCGCCCTTCAGGCTTCCGAAGTAACCACCCTCACCACGTTGCGCCGATCCGTGTCGAGCAAGTAGTAGTAGTGAGATGACGGAGAACTGCCCAGAGAGACGTGCCACCCTGCCACGTTACCTGACCCCAGGAGTCCCGTTTCTCTACTATCCCCCCCACGTGTGCCTCGCGCCCGCGGAACCGTTCTCTGAAGCTTGTTACGCCTACATAATAGCGCGCTCGGATGACAATCGCATGAACGTGGGGGGCTGAGCTATGAACAATATTTCATCGAAAGCGCGTGCTGGCGGAGCGTCAACGATTACAGTTTGTTCATCTTCTCCCAGTCGCGATTGAAGCGCTGGATGGCCTCCTCGCTGAGGGGATCGCTGATCAAATCGAGCAGTACCTGGGGGGGAGCGGTCAGATCGTGAGCGCCGGCTAGCAGGGCGCGGGCGGCCTCCTCGGGCGTCTTAATGCTTGCCACCAGCACGCGCGTAGTCACAGGCTCTTGAGAGCGGCAGAGTGTAGCCATCTGAGCGATACGGGTGGAGGCATCGATCCCGGAGCGTTCCAGGCGGTTGTAGTAAGGAATAACGAAGTCGGCGCGCACCTGAAGAGCGCAATAGGTCTGGGGCACGGTGGTGACGGCAGTAAAGGCCAGCGCGTAGCCCTGGCTACTCAGGCGGCGAGCCACGCGCATTCCCACCTGATTCATAGGGATTTTAGGAATAACGCGCTCGGGGGCCATCTCGATATAGCTGAGGGCCTCACGATACATCTCTTCTTCCTCGCTGGCGCCGGGCTGCATGAAGACATGACCACTGAGGGCCTCGAGCAGCGCCTCCAGCACCTGGCGAGGCGAGAGCTGCTGACCGCGCTCGCGGGCAGCCAGCAGCAGCGTTGGATTAGTGGTCGCGCCGGACAAAGGTACCGTGCGGGCCACATTCGTGATATCATCTATGAAAGCAGTATCAACGTAGAGGGCCATGCGTATGCTCCATCCTCAACTCTTAGCTGACAACGTTCCTTTGCATGCTGAGCAGCGCTTACTGATCTTGAATTCAGCGGCGGACCCCTTTGTCCAGGTGGCCGCGCGTCAGCTCAGCCGTGGGCGAATCATCCTGGCAGAAGACAACGTCGGCGCCCTTGAACAAGCGTACGCTGCCCTTGCCCGCAGCCAGTTACAACATATTCCTTTCCATGAGTATACGCGAGAAACTCCACCGAATACCATAGATGTAGCGGTCATGAATCTGCTGTATCAGCCCTCTAAAGCCTGGGTCTACTACGGACTAGAGGCGGCGCGCTACGCTCTCAAGCCCGGTGGGCGTCTCTATGTGACCGGTGCCAAGGATCGGGGTATCCTCTCGATTGCGCGGCGGATGCGCGAGTACTTTGGCAATCTGGAGACGGTGGAGATCAGCAAGGGCTGGCGTGTGGTAGCGGCGGAGAAGAGCGCCGGGATGCCTTTGCCTGCGGAGCCGCCGGTCTGGCCGCAGCGCGAGGTCTTTGCCGGGGGTGAGCTGGACGAAGGGACGCGCCTCTTGCTCGACTCGCTGGAGGTCTACGTGACCGATGTGGCGCTCGACCTGGGTTGTGGCGCCGGTTATATTGGCCTCCATATTGCCGAGCGCGCCCGCAAAGGCAGCGTCACCCTGGTTGATGCCAGCCTGGCGGCGGTGGCTCTGGCGCAGCAGCGGCTGCAGGAACAGGGGCTGAGCAATGCCCAGGCCCTGGCCAGCGATGCCACCAGCGCTGTGAGTGGGCAGCGCTTCAGTCTGATCGCGACCAATCCTCCTTTCCATATCTGGGGAGTGAATACGAAGGCTGTCGGCGAACGCTTTATTCGCGAAAGTGCTCGCCTCCTGCACCATCGGCGTGGACGTTTCTACCTGGTGGCCAATCGCTTCTTGAAGTACGAGCCGGTGCTGGAGGAGTGCTTTGAGGACGTGCAGGAGGTGGGCGGCAATAGTCGTTATAAAGTGCTGCGCGCTACCTCGCCCCTGCGCCCAGGACGGCGCAGCGAGCGTGCTGAGGCGCTAACCCAACCCTATAAAGGATGGCGCTGAGCATGAGCCACATCGCCTATCTCAACGGCAATCTCTATACGATGGACGCGGCCCTCCCCCGGGCTCAGGCCCTGGCTGTCGAGCGCGAGAGCGGGCGTATTGTAGCGGTTGGAGACAATGAAGAGGTTCGGCGGGCCGCTGGGACCCAGGCCGAGCTGTTCGACCTGCGCGGCAAGACCGTGCTGCCGGGCTTCATCGATGCTCATATCCATCTGCTGGCCACGGCTTACCGGGCCCATGACATCGATGCGGCGACGTGCAATAGCGCCGACGAGGTGGCGCAGCTGGTGCGCGAGCGCGCGGCTCGCACGCCCGTCGGCGAATGGGTCGTTGGCAGCCACTGGGATCGCAATCGCTGGCCGGCGCGCGCTTTTCCCACCAGAGAGGTGCTCGATGCAGCGGCCCCCGGCCATCCAGTGGCTCTCTGGAGCAAGGACGGCCATCTGCTCTGGGTGAATTCGCTGGCCCTGGAACGAGCGGGCATCAGCGCCGAGACGCCTGATCCGCCCGGCGGCGCCATTCTGCGCGATGGCAGTGGCCAGCCGACCGGCATCTTGCAAGAAGGGGCAGCAATGGAACTGGTCGCGCGACTCATTTCTGCACCCTCTCCCTCGCTGGCCCGCCAACTGCTGGAGGAAACCTTTGCAGCGCTCCTGCGCTCGGGCATTACAGCCATCCACGACATCGAGGATCGCGCGGTTTACGAGCTGCTAGCCTCCCTGCGCACGGCGGGCCGGCTGCCCCTGCGCGTGCGCATGATCCTTCAGCGCCATCCCTTGCCCGAGCTGCGGGCTGGTCTGCTCAAGGCAGACGAAGAGGATGCCCTCTTGCGTATTGGCGGGATTAAGATCTTCGCCGATGGTACTCTTGGCTCGCAGACCGCTGCCATGCTCGAAAGCTACGAGGGTAGCCCCTCAAACTATGGGATTCTGGCTACGCCCGAGGAACAGATGCGGACCCTGGTCAGGGAGGCCAGCGAGCTGGATCTGATCATTGCTATCCACGCTATTGGCGATCGCGCAGCGCGTGTGGCGCTGGACGCCATCGAGCTGGCTCAGCGTCATCTCGCCGAGCAGGGCCGGAGCATGGGCAGGCGACTGCGCTATCGTCTGGAGCATGTTCAGCTTATTCACCCCAGCGACCTGGAGCGGATGCACCGTCTGGGAGTAATCGCCTCCGTGCAGCCCTACCATGCCGTGGCCGATCGAGACATCGCCGAACGCTACTGGGGTGCGCGTCACCGGCACGCCTATGCCTATCGTACTATGAACGAGCGAGGTATCCCGCTTGCCCTTGGCTCAGATGCTCCCGTCGAGCTATTTGATCCGCTGCGCATCATCTATGCCGCCGTCCAGCGCACCGATCCCGGAAGCGGGCGCCCCTCCTGGCTGCCGGAGCAGGCCCTGCCGCTGAGCGCGGCCCTCTATGGCTACACCCTTGGGGCGGCCTATGCCGGGGCTGAAGCAGATGACAAAGGCTCGCTCAGCGTCGGCAAGTTCGGGGACGCCGTGGTCTTGCCAGAAGATCCCTTCCAGATTCCGCCCGAGCGCCTCGTCAGCAATGGCATCCAGGCCACCATTGTTGGCGGCCTGCCGGTCTACGGCGAAGTCTAGCCCTGGACCCTGGCCCTGCTGGCCAGAGCACTGCTCTCCCTGGCGCCAGTCCAGGCGCAGCTCAACCCCGCTCGGCTCAGGCATCGTCGAGGAAAGGCAGGCCCTGCTGACGATAGGAGCGCTCCAGGGCCTCGATCCATTCTAGTTGCGTCGGCGTCTGCGGCACAAAGCAGCCACGGGCCGAGGATAGCAGGCCCACGGCCAGCGGCACCGAGTAGCCGGCGCGTACCAGCAGGGCGGCGGCGATCATCGCCGAGCGCCCGATGCCGAGACGGCAGTGGATAGCGATATGGTGGCCGGAGCTCAGCAGGCCATACAGCTCGCTCAGCAGGTCCTGAATGGGGCCATCCAGCGGCGGCCCCTGCAGATCGGCGATCGGGAAATGGAAATAGCGTAGCCCCTGCTCCCGGCAGGTCTGCGCCTCGCGCTGCAGACCGATCTCTTCGATCTCCTCGCCGGTCAGCAGCGAAACCAGCACATCGACGCCCGCGCTGCGCAGCATCTTGATGGCCTGCTCCAGCAGCGCGCCGCCCGCTGGATGGCCCATGATGCTCAGACGCCGATCCTTCACCAAGTCAACGGTGTACAATCCTCTCACCACAGCCATCTTGCTCCGTTTGACTTCCTACCAGATACCAGGCTAGCCAGATCGAACAGACAGGATACGACCCAGACAGAAGAATCAACTCCCGGACGCCAGGCTGCCCCGATGAGGCGGGTTCAGGTCAGGCTCGAGAGCACTCGCCTCTCTCCCCCAGGGTGGCGTATACTCGGAGTATACCAGAGAGGTATAATAGTCTCAACTGATCAACTCTTTTTGAGGAGCATACAGGCATGGCTACTGCTGCTCGGCGTGTAGCGAGCTTTGGGACCACTATTTTTACGGAGATCAACGTCCTGGCGCAGCAGCACAACGCCCTCAATCTGGGGCAAGGGAAACCGGATTTCGATACTCCTCCCGACATCATCGCCAGCCTCGTGACGGCCTTACAGGCCGGCCAGTACAACCAGTACGCCCCGGGACCGGGCACGGCCTCACTGCGCCGCGCCGTGGCTGCCCACGCGGCGCGTTTCTATGACCTGGAGATTGACCCTGAGCGCGGCGTCATCGTGACGGCGGGTGCTACCGAAGGAATCTTTGCCGCCGTCTTGGGCCTGGTTGATCCCGGCGATGAGGTCATTGTCATCGAGCCATTCTACGATTCCTATGTACCCAATATCCTCATGGCCGGCGCCACGCCCGTCTATGTCCCACTGCATCCACCTCAGTGGGCCTTCGATCCCGAGGAGCTGCGCGCCGCCTTCACGCGCAAGACCCGCGCTCTCATCCTCAATACACCGCATAATCCCTGTGGGCGTGTCTTCACACGCGAAGAGCTAACCTGCATCGCCGAACTCTGTGTTGAACACGATGTCTGCGTGATCGCCGACGAGGTCTACGAACACCTGGTCTTCGACGAGGCGCGTCATATTCCCATCGCCACCCTGCCTGGCATGTTCGAACGCACCGTGACGGTCAGCAGCTCTGGCAAAGCTTTCAGTGCGACCGGCTGGAAGATCGGCTGGGTCTACGGCCATCCAGACCTCGTCGACGGCGTCGCCCAGGCCCATCAGTTCATCACCTTCGCCGTCCACCATCCCACGCAAGAAGCCATTGCCTACGCCCTGAGCCTGCCAGATAGCTATTATCGCGGCCTGAAGGATCTGTACGAGCACAAGCGTCAGCTGCTCCTGCAGGCTCTTGATGCCGCGGGCCTTCCCTATCGGGTACCCGAAGGCACCTACTTTGTGCTGGCCGACTTCTCCTCGGTCTTCGATGGCACCCCGCTCGAATTCGCGCGCTATCTCATCAGCGAAATCGGCGTCGCTGGTATTCCTCCTGAGACCTTCTATTGTCCTGAACACGCCCACATCGGTCGCAACTATCTACGCTTCTCCTTCTGCAAGAACGACGAGACCTTACTGCAAGCAGGCGAGCGCCTGGCGAGAGTGGCCACCAGGCAGCGTTAAGAGAGAGAAGCAGACGGGGGAGGGGAGCAGGGAACAGAGGACAAGGCGAGGCAGGGAGAGAGGCAGACAGGCGCTCAGGGGGAGGCGGGAGAGACAGGCGGTCGCGTCAAGCGGGAGCGCTGCGGACGACGGTAGCTGCTAGATTCGCGCACGATCAGCTCGGGCTGGTAAGTCAGTTGGCGGTGCTCGTGGGTCGAAGGATGATCGGCCTCATCCAGGAGCAGCTCGGCAGCGCTGCGGCCAAGCTGATACTTGGGCTGGCGCACCGAGGTCAGCGGCGTCGAGAGCATGCCGGCAAAATCAACATCGTCGTAGCCGACGAGCGCAAAGTCGCGCGGGATCGCAAAGCCGCGCCTGGTGAGGCCGCGCATGACTCCCAGGGCCAGCAGATCGTTAGCGCAGAAAATCGCTGTTGGGCGCTCAGCCTCGCTCACGCTCAGAATCTGCTCGACGGCGCGCTCTCCCTCCCGGGCATTCAAGAAGGGCCTGGCCACCTCTAAGACCACCTGGGCCGGGTCAGCGCCCGTCGCACGCACTGCCCGCTGTACACCCTCCAGACGGTCGGCGCATTGGCGAATCGAGTGCGGACCGTTCACAAAGGCAATGCGCTCGTGTCCTTGGGCCAGCAGATGCTCTGCTGCCAACTCGCCCCCGTGCACATCGTCGACGGCCACCGAGCACAGATCGGGCTGCCGACTCGGGCGATCTAGCAGGACCACAGAGATGCCGCGCTTGCGCAGGCGATAAAGATGGGTGGGATCATCAAGCACAGGAGTGATCAGCACCCCGTGGGCGCGCTGCTCTTCCAACACACGCAGATAATGGGCCTCGCGCTCGGACGAATCGTCTGAATTGCAGAGAATGACAACATAGCCAGCCTCACTGGCTACGTCCTCGACACCACGTGCTACTTCGGTAAAGAAGGGATTCGCCACGTCGAGCACTACCAGGCCAATATAGAGGCTGCGCCCAGCGCGGAGCTGACGCGCCGAGCCATTGCGAACAAAGCCCAGCTCATCAATGATGCGCTGCACACGCTGCCTGGTCTCTTCTGCTACTAGCTCGGGATGGTTCAGGACGTTAGAGACGGTCCCGAGCGAGACGCCAGCCCGCTCGGCTACCTCACGAATACTTGGCATGCACGCACTCCGTAGACAGAAGCGAGATTCATCAGGAATGAAAGCAAGATGGTAGTAATAATCATGATAAGGCAAACCCCCGATGCCGCAGGCCGTCTGGCCGTCGCTCCTCACAAGCCCAGGCGACCCCTGCGCGCTGGGGTGGGGTCTCTTCGCTCTGTGATCCCGGTCGAGTCGAGGTCTCCAAAAGGAAGAAAGACCTCGACCTGCCCTCCTGGGGGCTGGCAGTCAGGAACGCCGCTGAAGCCTCTTCCTCTGCTGGCTGACCTGACTGCATCACAAGATAGTATGCCACAATTGTCTGCCCTCTGGCTATCTACCTGGCCATTCCCCTGGTGGCCATCTTTCTGCCGCGCGTCCGACAAACAAGGGTGCGCTTCCCCTTGACAATCGGGCCGGCCTCGATTATACTCTCAACATTGAAACGTTTCAATTGGCAGCCGGCCCATATACCCCGGCCAGAGTGGGCCAATGACCAGGCTCACTGACTGGCCGATTGCCTGATCGTCGGACTGATCGGCGGAGCGAGTGGAGAACTGATCGTCAGCGAAGGACACTCACCAGGGGGAACTATGGAAGTTGCCGCGCCGCAGGCGGCGGTGCCCGTGATTGAGCTGGTCGGCGTTAGCAAGCGCTTTGGCGCCATTCAGGCCCTCAAAGAGGTGGACTTGAGCCTCTATGCGGGCGAGGTTCATGCTCTGGTAGGCGAAAATGGTGCTGGCAAAAGCACGCTGGTGAAGATTCTGGCAGGCGTGCACCGCCCCGATCGTGGTCTCCTCAAAATCAACGGCGAGGCGGTCGAGCTGCGCAGTCCTGCGCAGGCCCAGGCCGCTGGCATCGCTGTCATTCATCAGGAACCGACCCTTTTCCCCGATTTGGACGTGGCCGAGAACGTCTTCATGGGCCACCAACCGCGTGATCGCCTGGGGCGCATCGATTGGCGCCGCATGTATCACGAAGTAGAGCAGCTGCTGCAGTCGCTGGGCGTTGAGCTGAATGTCTATCTGCCGGTGCGGGGTCTCTCGGTGGCTGATCGGCAGTTGGTGGAGATCGCGCGAGCCTTATCGCAGGATGCTCGTGTCTTGATCATGGATGAGCCGACGGCGTCGCTCTCGCCGCGCGAGGTCGAGGATCTCTTCGCCATCGTCGAGCAGTTGCGGGCGCGGCAGGTGGCAATCCTCTTTGTCAGCCATCGCCTGGAGGAGGTTTTCCGTCTGGCCAGCCGCGTGACGGTTTTGCGTGATGGGCAGCGCGTCATCACAGCTCCGGCCCGGGCGCTGACCGCTGAAGAGACCGTGCGCCACATGGTGGGGCGAGAGCTAGCGGCCCTCTTCCCCAAGGAGGAGGCGGCGATCGGCGAAGTAGTGCTGGAGGTGCGTCATTTGACCCGTGCTGGTGTCTTCCGCGACGTGAGCTTCCAGCTGCGACGTGGCGAGATCCTCGGGCTGGCCGGCCTGGTCGGGGCGGGCCGTACCGAGGTAGCACGGGTACTCTTCGGCATCGATCAGGCCGAGAGCGGCCAAATTCTGGTTGACGGGCGCCCGGTCAGCATTCACTCGCCGCGCGATGCCATGCGCTATGGCATCGCCTACGTTCCCGAAGATCGCCATCAGCAGGGCCTCGTCCTCGATTTCTCCATTGCCAGAAACATGACCCTTTCTATTTTGCAGCGCGTCGCGCGCTTCTCTCTGATCAGATCGCGCCAGGAACTGAAGATCGCCGCTGACTACGCGGAACGCCTGCGTGTGCGAGGTGGGCGCCTGACTCAGCCGGTGCGTGCCCTCTCGGGTGGCAATCAGCAGAAGGTGGTCTTGGGCAAATGGCTGGCGACCGAGCCACGCATCCTCATTCTTGATGAGCCAACGCGCGGCATCGATATTGGCGCCAAGGCCGAGGTCCATCGTATCATCTCCGAGTTAGCCGCGCGTGGTCTGGCCATCCTCCTGATCTCCAGTGAGCTGCCAGAGATTCTGGCCATGTCGGATCGGGTGCTCGTCATGCACGAGGGCCGCGTCAGTGGGCTGTTCAGCCGCGCTGAGGCCGATCAGGAGAAAGTCATGCTGGCAGCAACGGGACAGAACAGACAGAGCAGCTGAGCGAGGTAAGGGCATGAGCACAACAACGACCCATGTTGAGGAGTCGCGCTGGCGCGCGCGTCCTGGCGGCAAGCGCCTGGTCGCCCTGGTGGGCCGCGTGCGAGAGCTGGGCCTGATCGTCGTGCTCCTCGTCATTATTGCCCTGGTCGGCCTGCAAACTCCCCGTTTCCTGACGCCGGGCAATTTCGAGCAGATCCTGCTCTCGATCGCCATCCTGGCCATTGTCGCGGTCGGCGAGACAATGGTGATCCTGACGCGCAATGTGGACCTCTCGGTTGGCTCGACCGTCGGCCTGACCGCCTTTGTCTGCGCCGACGTCCTGAAGAACCATCCGCAGACGCCAGTGATCCTGATTGTCTTGCTCGGCTGTCTCCTGGGGGCCGTACTGGGAGCGGTCAATGGCCTGATTGTGGCACTGGGACGGGTGCCAGCTATCGTGGCAACGCTGGGGACGCTCTATCTCTACCGCGGCCTGGACTCGTATGTCGCCGGGGGAACGCAGGTGAGCGCTTACGACGTGCCCGATAGCTTCCTCTCCCTGGCCACTACCCATATTGTGGGTATCCCGGCCCTGATCGTCTTTGCGGCGGCCATCGCGCTGCTCTTTGCCTATCTGCTGCGGGCCACCCGCACCGGTCGCGAGCTGTATGCCCTGGGGAGCAATCCCGAGGCGGCGCGCCTGGCTGGCTTGCGCAGTGAGCGTTTGATTTTCCTGACCTTTCTGCTCTGTGGCCTCTTGAGCGGCTTCGCGGGAGTGCTCTGGGGGGCGCGCTTTGCGACGGTCGACTCGGGCGCGGCCAACGGTCTGGAGCTACAGGTGATCGCCGCGGTCGTTGTCGGGGGGGTGAATATCTTTGGTGGCTCCGGGACCATCCTGGGGGCGATGCTGGGCGCGATCGTGCTCGGGACGATCGATGATGCTTTGACCTTGCTAAGGCTATCGCAGTTCTGGCTGCAGGCGATCGATGGCGCCGCTATTCTGGCGGCGGTGACGCTGGATGCCCTGATTACGCGCTGGCTCCAGCGCCGCCTGCTCGGTGGGAGGCAACGATGAGCGATTCATCCGAAGTCAAGAAGCGGCCTGTGCTCGGTCTCGAGGCCTCCTCTGCGGCTGCTCCCTCGGCCTCGGCGGGGGGTCTGGCTCGCCTCCCGGCCTGGGTACGTTCATGGGAGGCCCTGCTGCTAGTGCTGCTGGTGCTCTCTCTGGCGCTAGGGAGTACGCTCTCGCCTTATTTTCTGAGCCTGTCCAACTTCTCGCTGCTGATCAGCGACATGATGGAAAAGGCTCTGATGGCCCTGACCATGACGCTGATCGTCATCGCTGGCGAGATCGATCTCTCGGTGGCCTCGATTCTCGGGCTGGCCAGTGTTGTGCTTGGCTATACCTGGAGCCACGGCGTGCCGCTGGGTCTGGCCATCGTCCTGGTCTTGTTGATTGGGGCCCTTTGCGGCCTCGTCAATGGCCTGGCGGTCACTCGCCTTGGCCTGCCGTCCCTGGTGGTCACGTTAGGGACGCTGGCTCTCTTTCGCGGCCTGGCCTACGTGGTGATGGGCGACCAGGCGGTGAGCAATTTCCCGTCGGCCTTCACAAACTTTGGCTTTGGCACGGTCCCGGGCACGTTGATCCCCTGGCCGTTCGTCCTCTTCGTGGCCTTGGCGCTGCTCTTCTCCTTGCTCTTGCATCGCAGTACGTTGGGGCGGCAGATCTATGCCATTGGCAGTAACAAGGAAGCGGCTCGCTTTGCCGGCATCCGCGTTGAGCATATCAAGTTGCTGCTCTTTGTCCTCTCGGGCCTGATAGCGGCCCTGGCCGGTGTGGTCTTCACGGCGCGTTTCTCCAACGCGCGTGCTGATAACGCCCTCGGCTTTGAGTTGGATGTGGTGACGATTGTTCTGCTAGGTGGCGTGAATATCTTCGGTGGCAGTGGCAGTCTGCCCGGCGTGGTGCTCTCGCTCCTGATCATTGGGGTGTTGCGTAATGCGCTGGGCCTGGCGGATATCAGCGGCGATATCCAGAATATTGCCGTGGGCGCGCTACTCATTCTTTCGGTGCTGGGACCTAATGCGGTCCGGCGTTTGCAAGAGGCGGCCTCGCGCAGACACGCGGCTGCTGATGGGCCTGCTGGCGGGCTGGCTCCCAGCGCGCGCTCTGCGCCTGAAGAGACAGGGGCTGCTGCCCGCGAGGGAGGACAGCGCCGCTAGCTCGTCTGGCCTGATCGGGCTGGTCCGGCGCTGACTCGGCCCTCGTCTGAGGTGGTGCTCTGCCCTGTCTCGGGATAGATGTCTTGGTTGTCATCACCACTACCACACCAGGACGCTCCGCTTGTGGGAGCGTTGGTAAGGAGGAGGAAAACAGTGAAGACGCTGTTGCGCACACTGCTCAGCGCTCTGTCTGTAGCAATGCTGCTGATGCTGGCTGCCTGCGGTGGCAGCAGCAGTAGCGGGAGTGGCAGCTCGGGCGGAGGCTCTGCTTCGCTCAATATTGCCTTTCTCCCCAAGGCAATCAACAATCCCTATTTCGATACCGCGGCCAACGGCGGCAAGCAGGCTGCCTCAGAGCTGAAGGGGCAGTTCAAGCAGGTTGGTCCGACGGAGAATAGCGCAGCGGCACAGGTGCCGTTTATTAACACGCTGACGGAGCAGCATGTGAGCGCTATTGTGGTCTCGGCCAACGATCCCAACGCCCTGGCGCCGGCTCTCAAGCGCGCGATGCAGCAGGGGATTAAGGTGGTCAGCTATGACTCAGACGTCGCTCCCGATGCGCGTCAGATCTTTGTGAATCAGGCCAATTCTGAGGATATCGGGCGGATCGAGGTCCAGATTCTGGGGAAGCTGATCAACTATAGCGGCGATATCGCTATCCTCTCGGCGGCTAGCACGGCCACCAACCAGAATACCTGGATTGGGTACATGAAGGATGAGCTGACGAAACCCCAGTACAAGAATATGCATCTGGTCAAGATTGCGTACGGTAATGATGATGACCAGAAGAGTTTCCAGGAGACCCTGGGGCTGCTACAGGCTTATCCCAACCTCAAGGGGATCATTTCGCCGACAACGGTGGGCCTGGCTGCGGCGGCGCGCGCGATCGAATCGGTGGGCAAGGGAGGCAAGGTCATGCTGACTGGGCTGGGGACGCCGAATCTGATGCGCAAGTATGTCAAGGATGGGACGTGCCCGGAGTTTGCTCTGTGGAACCCTGCTGATTTGGGCTACCTGGCCTACTATGCGGCAGCGGCCCTGGTGGAGGGCAAGATCACGGGGAAGCCCGGCGAGAGCTTCGATGCTGGCAAGCTCGGCACAAAGACCATCGGCTCCAACAATGTGGTCTTGCTCGGTCCTCCGACGGTCTTTAACAAGGACAACATCGATCAGTTCAACTTCTGAAGCTACCGAGGGCGTCGCTGCACATCCTGGACTGCGTAGGCTGCGACGCCCGCTCTGATCTGGCCTGGACCTGGTCGAGCTGGCCGGCGGAGCAGCCTGGTGCCCGCGGGTCCCGCCCCGCGGCTCGCCGCGCCAGCCCCAGGCCAGGGGTGAGGCGCGCTCGTGTGTTCCCCTCTCAGTATTCCTAATGCAGTGCTGTGTAGCGATGTGAAGGAGGTTCTTCGCTTGAAGCAGGAACAGGATCAGCCGACCACAGGCCGCGCTCAGCTCGCCAACGAGGCACCGGAGCGGCGCCATGTGCTGGAGGCTATCAAAGGCTTTACCATCGAGACGCCTTCCTGGGGCTACGGCGACTCAGGGACCCGTTTTAAGGTCTTCCATTGGCCTGGGGCGGCCCGCAATTTACGCGAAAAGCTGGCCGATGCGGCCCTGGTCCATCGCCTGACGGGGGTCTGCCCGCGGGTTGCCATTCATATTCCCTGGGATAAAGAAGACGACTGGGCGGCAGTCAAAGCCGATGCCGCCGAGCTAGGCGTGCGCATCGGGGCCGTCAATCCCAATCTGTTCCAGGATGAGGAGTATCGCTTTGGCAGTCTCTGCCATCCTGATCCCGCGGTGCGCCAGCGTGCTGTGAAACATGTGCTCGAATGCATTCAAATCGCGCGTGAGGTGGAGTCAGACACGATCAGCCTCTGGCTGGCTGACGGCACCAACTACCCTGGTCAGGATGATCTGCGGGCCCGTAAGCGCCGCCTGGAAGAGACGCTGACTGAGATCTATGCTGCCTTAGCTCCCGGTATGCGTCTCTTGATCGAATATAAGTTTTTTGAGCCGGCTTTCTATCACACCGATCTGGCTGATTGGGGCATGGCCTATACTCTGGCGCGCAAGCTCGGGCCGCAGGCGCGTGTCCTGGTCGATACCGGGCATCATCCCCAGGGAACCAATCTGGCCCATATTGTGGCTTTTCTTCTAGACGAGGGCATCCTGGGCGGCTTCCATTTCAACGATCGGCGCTATGCCGATGATGACCTGATTGTCGGCTCCCAGCATCCGTTTGAGCTGTTTCTAGTCTTCAATGAGCTGGTTGCCGTCGCCAGTCAGCCCCAGGCCCCGCGCATCGATTACATGATCGATCAGTCGCACAATATTGAACCCAAGATCGAGGCCATGATTCAGTCGGTCCTCCATATTCAGAGCGCCTACGCTCGCGCTTTGCTGGTTGATCGCCAGCGTCTGGCTGAGGCTCAGGCGGCGGGGGATGTGCTTGGAGCCTACCGGGTGCTGCGGGATGCTTTTGAGACTGATGTCCGTCCTCTGCTGGCGCAGGCCCGCGAGGAGATGGGTCTTGATCCCGACCCCATTGCCGCTTTCCGTCGCAGCGGCTATGCCGACGAGGTGGCGCGGGCGCGCCCGGCCAGCAGGAGCGGAGCGAGCGGCTATCCAGGTGCCTGATGGTCAGGCTGGTCTATTTGTTGCCTGGGTTGCTGCTCTCAGGGCGCATTCTTGTCTTGTTTGGCTTTGGAAAGGGGAGACAACGCTATGCCGCGCAATTTCTGGCGCGATGACGACATTCAAGGGCAAGAGGCGGACGAGGTCGTGCTGCTGCTCTATCGCTCGCATCTGCTGGGTCGCGATCGCAGCCTGGCCAACTGGGGTGGGGGCAATACTTCTGTCAAGCTGACTCAGCCAGATTTCCGCGGACGACCCACGCGCATCATGTGGGTCAAGGGCAGTGGTTCCGACCTGGCGACCATGACAAGGGCCGACTTTGTGCCGCTGCGTCTGGACGACGTGCTGCCATTAGAAGAGCGCGAGGCCCTCAGCGATGAAGAGATGGTGGCCTATCTGCTCCATTGTATTGCTGAGCCAGGGCGCCCACGGCCCTCGATTGAGACTCTGCTGCATGCCTTCCTGCCCTTTGCCCACGTCGATCATACCCATCCCGACGCCATCCTGGCCTTCGCCAATGCCCAGAACGGGCGCCGCCTGGCCGAGGCGGTCTTTGGCCGGCGCATGGCCTGGATTCCTTATATCCGTCCAGGCTTCACCCTCGCCAGGCAGGTTGCCCAGGCGGTGCGGGCCAATCCCGAGGTCGAGCTGGTCATTCTCGAAAAGCATGGCCTGGTGACCTGGGGCGACAGCGCCCGCGCCTGCTATGGGCAGACCCTGCGTGTGGTGCAGGAGGCCGAAGACTTCGTCGCTGCCGAGCGTCAGCGCCGCGGGCGAAGCACGCTTCTGGTCGGCCAGCCGGGGCTGAGCGCCGCCGAGCGCGAGCAGCTGCTGACGAGCATCTTACCCGGCCTGCGCGGCCAGCTCAGCCAGCCGCAGCGAATGGTTCTGACCGTCGATAGCGGCGAGGAGGCCCTGACCTTCGCCAGCTCTCCCGAGGCGCGCGAGGTCGCCCGTCGCGGCTCCGCCTGTCCTGATCACCTGGTGCACACGCGCCACTGGCCGGTCTGGGTGCCCTGGGAACCGGCTCAGGGTCTCGACGCTCTCACAGACGCCCTGCGCGAAGAAATCGCGGCCTTCCGCCGCAACTACCAGCGCTACTTTGAAGAATGGCATCATCCGGGCGACGTCCTGCAGCACGCCAATCCACGCATCGTGGTCGTACCCCATCTCGGCATCATTGCCAGTGGACGCGATGCCCAGATGGCCGGAGTGGCCCGTGACCTCTATCAGCGCGCGGTGGCCGTGATGCGCTCCTGCGAAAGCCTGGACCGCTTTACCCCGCTCTCTGAGCGGGAAGCCTACGACATCGAGTACTGGCCGCTGGAACTCTACAAGCTGACGCGCCGCCCACCTGAGAAAGAGCTGGCCGGGCGCATCGCCCTGGTGACCGGAGGTGGCAGCGGCATTGGGCGCGCCACGGCTCTGCGCCTGGCTGCTGAAGGGGCCCATGTAGCCATCCTTGATCTCAACCCGCAAAGTGCTCAAGAGAGCGCCGACGCCATTGTCCGGCAGTACGGCCCGGGGCGGGCCATCGCCTGCCCCTGCGATGTCAGCGACGAAGAGCAGGTCGCCGCTGCCTTCGCTGCCACTGTACGCGCCTATGGAGGGCTGGATATCGTCGTCAGTAACGCCGGCTTTGCCACCGCGGCCCCCCTGACCGAAACGCGCCTGCAGGACTGGCGCAAGGTCTTTGATGTGCTGGTCCAGGGCTACTTCCTGGTAGCGCGTGCTGCCTTCCGCCTCTGGCAGGAGCAAGGCATCGGCGGCAGCTTGATTTTCATCACCTCCAAAAATGCCGTCGTAGCCGGCAAAGAAAACAGCGCCTACAGCGCTGCCAAGGCTGCCGAGCAACATCTTGCGCGCTGCCTGGCCGAAGAGGGTGGACTGCTTGGGGTGCGAGTGAATGTTGTCATGCCCGATGCAGTGCTGCGCGGCTCCGGCATCTGGAGCAGTGCCTGGCGTGAGGAACGGGCCCACGCCTATGGCATCGCTCCCGAGCAGCTAGAAGACTACTATCGCCAGCGCACCACCCTCAAGGTCAATGTCTTCCCGGAGGACGTCGCCGAGGCCGTACTCTTTTATGCCTCAGATCGCTCCTCCAAGACCACTGGCAGCGCCCTCACCGTCGATGGAGGCGTACCGGCTGCCTACCTGCGCTAGCGCCTGCTCAGATTGAGACCTGGTGCAAGAACGAGCAGAGCGAGAGAGAGAGGAACACGAATGAGCGAGCGCTATCTTGCCGTTGTTGATCTGGGAGCGGAGAGCGGGCGCGTTCATCTGGCGCGCTACGATGGTCAGCGCCTGACCCTGGAGGAGGTCCATCGCTTCGCCAACGGCCCGGTGGCCCTCCAGCATCATCTCTATTGGAACGTGCTCGCTCTCTGGCAGGAAGTCATCAGCGGCCTGCGTAAGGCGCGCCGTCTGGCTGGCAGGCTCGATAGCATTGGCGTCGATACCTGGGGCGTCGACTATGCCTTACTGGACGATCGGGGCCTGCTGCTGGGCCTCCCCATCCACTACCGCGACCGGCGCACCGAGGGCCTCATGGACGAGGTCTTCAGACGCATCCCACGCGAAGAGATCTACGCCCAAACAGGCATTCAATTCATGCCAATCAATACCCTCTACCAGCTCCTGGCTCACCAGCGAGAGCAGCCGCGCCTGCTAGAAAACGCGACCCACCTGCTGCTGATGCCCGACCTCTTCCATTACTGGCTCAGCGGCGAGCGGCTCTGCGAATATACCAATGCCACTACGACCCAATGCTGGTCAGTTCCGCAAGGGAGCTGGGCCAGGGACCTCCTGACCGGGCTTGACCTTCCGACGCACTTCCTGCCTGCAGTGGTAGCGCCAGGCACCCCGCTCGGCAAAGTCCAGGGCGAACTGGCCGAGGAGCTGGGGAAGGATGTGCTGGTCATCGCCCCTGCGACCCACGATACAGCCGCCGCCGTAGCAGGCATACCCATGCCCACCAGTCCGCGCGACCGGGCCTACATCAGCTCTGGAACCTGGTCCCTGGTGGGCCTCGAACTGCCTCAGCCCCAGGTTGCCCAGGGCAGCGCCAGCAACTTCACCAACGAAGGCGGCGTTTTTGGCACCGTCCGCTTTCTGCGCAACGTCATGGGCCTCTGGCTGCTGCAGGAATGCCGTCGCAGCTGGCAAGAAGATGGGCAAGCTTTCACCTATGAGCAGCTCCTGACTCTGGCCGAAGGAGTACCAGCCTGGGCCGCCCTCTTCGACCCAGACCATCCTCTCTTCCTCCCGCCGGGCGACATGCCGGCCCGCATCCGCCAGCAGCTTGGCGCCCACGGCCAGCCTGTTCCAGCCTCCGGCGACATTCCCGCCCTCGTGCGGGCCATCCTCGACAGCCTCATTCTGCGCTATCGTCAGGTATTAGAGCTAGCCGTCAGCATCACCGGCAACCCACTCCAGGCCATCCACGTCGTCGGCGGCGGAGCGCAGAACCGCTGGCTCAACCAGGGACTGGCCGACGCTACCGGCCTGACCGTCATAGCTGGCCCCATCGAGGCCACCGCCCAGGGCAATGCCCTGCTCCAGCTCGTCGGCCTCGGAGAACTCCGCTCCCTCGAAGAAGTGCGCACCCTGGCCACCAGCTCCACGGTCACCCAGACCTTTCTTCCCAACCCAGAACGGCGGACCACCTGGGATGAAGCCTACAACCGCTTTATCACCCTTTTCCCACTGGCCTCCCCTCTCCAGTAGCAGCGAGGTGCCAGACAAGCGCCGATTGGTGCTTGTCTGGCACCTCACGCTGGCGCCACAGCCAGCCCAGCCCGGCCCAGCCCTCTCACAACAACCTCAGCGCAAGTGCCCTCGTCAGGACGAAGCGCGCTCCTGTCCGATCTCTTCCAGACCGAAGGCCCGGCGCAGCGCCTGGCAACATTCAGCGATCGCATCCTGAGCCTGCCTCAGAGGAATGGGCGGCGTAAGAAAGCCGTGGATCATCCCCTCATAGCGGTGAATGCTCACCGGTACCCCAGCCTCGCGCAGGCGCTCGCCGTACCGCTCGCCCTCATCGCGCAACGGATCATACTCGGCGGTAATCACCAAGGCCGGAGGCAGTCCACGCAGATCTTCGCGCAACATCGGCGAGACCAGCGGATTGCGCGCCTCCTCGGGACTGTTCAAGTACTGATTGGCGAACCACAGCATATCATCGAGCGTCAGACTATAGCCCTGGCCATTCTCGCGGCGCGATGGCGTCTCCGCTGTAAAGTCCGTCGCCGGATAGATCAAGAGCTGAAAAACCAGGGGAGGCCCACCCTGCTCGCGCGCCAGGTGGGTCACCACCGCCGTGAGATTGCCACCAGCGCTATCACCTCCGACGGCCAGGCGCCGGGCATCGCCATTCAGCTCTGCCGCATGCTCAGCCACCCAGCACGTTGCTGCGTAGCAATCCTCGGGCGCCGCAGGAAACTTATGCTCAGGAGCCAGCCGATAGTCGACCGAGACCACCACACAACCCGTACCATTGGCCAGACTGCGACAGAGGCCGTCATGTGTATCCAGATTACAGATCACCCAGCCACCGCCGTGGAAGAAGACCAGCACCGGGAACGGGCCGCTACCCGCGGGCCTATAGACACGAATAGGTATCTCGCCTGCGGGACCAGGAATACGCCGATCCTCAACGTGGGCCACCGGCTCTTTCACCTGAGCTGTGGCCAGCTGGGCAGCGATGGCCTCGCGCGCCACCTGGGGCTTCAAAGCGCTGATCGGCGGCACATTCATGGCCGCCAACCCGTCGAGATAAGCGCGCAAGTTCGGATCGAGAGGCATACACGTGTCTCCTGCCTTTCTCCAAGGAGTGTCTCGCCCGTCTACTTGTTCGCTGCCTCTGCCTCAAGACAATACGAGACAGAGCAGCGCCCAAGCAACAGCAGCAGTATCATCATAGCTCACTATTGGCAGACAGAGCAAATACCGGTATCAAGACATTCACCCTCTGCGAGCAGACACGGTGTCAGGAAGCGGGATCGCCTTGTCTTGCTCCGATAGGCCACTCTCCAGAAGGCGTTAACTGTGGAGAAGAAGCAAAAGGACCCTGGCAGCCGCAGCCAGTGGCCTGGCTGGCAAAGATAGGCATCCAAGAAGAGCTGTAGTGGCGAGAAAGGGAGTTTGCCAGTGAGAGAGTAGGGATGCTGACCGGGGGATATACAACATTTTATATAACAATTGTTCTGGTGTTAAAGAGCACAGTGAATGTAACAGTAGCACTGTGACATTGTAGCTGACTGCGCGTCGGAAGTTATCCACAAGTTATCCACTTGAGGAGGGCCAAATTGGTGGATAACACTCTTTTCGCCTCCCCCGGATTACTGTATAATGTAGTGGGGAGAAGTGGGGGAAAGTGGTGAATCTTGGCGCAGCGGTCCAGGCTGGCAGCCAGCCAGGCCGTAGGAAGGAAGATAGCTCCTCGTTACAGGGTAGAGGATGCTCATGTTTCTTGGTGAATATGAACACACGATTGACTCGAAAGGGCGCATGGCTGTGCCGGCGCGTTTTCGGGCCCAGATGGGGCGAGGAGCTGTGATCAGCAAGGGGATGGGGACCTGTCTGTCAGTCTATCCGATGCAGCGCTGGGAAGAGAAATCGGCGGAGCTGGTGGCGGGCAAGAACAGCGATGAGCTGCGCGACTTTGAGCGTCGCATCTATCCCAGCGCCAGCGAAGTCGAGCTAGATGCTCAGGGACGGATTGTGATCCCGGCCAAGCTGCGAGCCTATGCCGGGCTTGGCACGGAAGTTACCGTAGCCGGCGTGCGAGATCACTTTGAAATTTGGGATCGCGCCATCTGGCGAGCCTATCAAGAGAAGCTGGAAGCCGAAGGGGGCAAAATTCCTTTTTAATATCTTGGGGTCTTGGCGGAGGGTGTCAAGTGGTGCGAGTCGGGAGAGAGGGACAGGTGGGCAGGAGGTATGGCAGCTAGCTGGTGGCTGCGGTGGCTCGCGTCGCACGGGAAGGCTCTTCTTCCCTGCTGCGGAGCGCTCAGCAGCGCGTACCAAGCGGTTTAAGCGAGTGGAATATGGAAGTAAGGCACATGCCGGTGCTGCTGGAAGAGGTGGTACGGTTTCTTCAACCGCAAGCGGGCGGTCATTATATTGATGGGACATTAGGTGAAGGTGGTCATACAGAGGCGATTCTTGAATGCTCGGCTCCCGATGGCAGAGTTCTAGGTATCGATCTCGACCCCGAGGCGCTGGACCGTGTAGCGCAGCGCCTCTCCAGGTATGTGAAAAGTGGACGCCTGCTTTTGGCGCAAGGCAACTTTGCCGACCTCGAACGTATCGCTGCAGCGCAGGCTTTCGGGCCGGTCCAGGGGATTCTCCTCGACCTGGGGTTCTCGTCTCTGCAGCTTTCAAACCCGCGGCGCGGCCTCTCTTTTACGGTGGAAGGGCCTCTGGATATGCGGCTCGATCCGGAGCAGCCGCTTTCCGCTGCCGATCTTGTGAACCGGGCCGATGAGCAGGAACTGGCCGACATCTTTTACCGCTATGGCGAAGAGCGCTACGCCCGCCAGATCGCGCGGCGCATCGGGCGTGAACGTGAGCAGGCGCCCATCACCACTACACGTCGGCTGGCAGAAATCGTGACAGCGGCCATCGCTGCCGCGCGTCAAGGGCCCCCCCGCGATGGCATCCATCCAGCGACGCGCGTCTTTATGGCTCTGCGTATTGCCGTCAACCGCGAGCTGGAGAATCTGGAGCAAGCCTTGCCGCAGATGCTGAATCTGCTCAGCCGCGGCGTCCCGGGCGAGCGCGGCCCGGCGGGCAGGATGGCCGTGATTGCTTTTCATTCGCTAGAAGATCGCATTGTGAAGGATTTTATGAAGCGCGAGGCGACAGACTGCCTGTGTCCTCCACGGACGCCCGTCTGCGTCTGTGGCCATCGCGCGCGGTTACGCCTGCTCACTCCCAAGCCGGTGCAGCCGACGGCTGAGGAGGTTCGTGCTAACCCGCGCTCACGTAGCGCTCGCCTGCGTGTAGCCGAACGCCTGGCAGACTCACCTGCCTGAGCATCTTCTTCAGAGAGGTGGCAGGCTGATGCGGGCGACCTCCTCCTGCCGCTGTTGGCTCTGAGCCAGCCTCGTTGGCAATCGTCGGAGGAGCACGGCGCAACAGAGCGCGCAGCGCAGCGAGAAGCGGGCTGGAAGCAAGTGAGAGCGAGAGCAAGAGAAGAGAAAGAAGGTCCTGCCATGCATTACGCCAGTGGTGGACAGAAAAAGGCTCCCACGCGGCCTATTGTGGCCGCGCGGCGCCGCCGTCAGCTACATCCCTTCTTTTTCCAGATGGGGCCGGTGGCGCTGACCATCAGCAGCGTTCTGTTGATCGCCCTGATGGCCCTGCTCTACTTGTCGCAGCTGAGTCAAGCGCTCAATGTGAACCAGCAGATTCAGGATTATCAGGCAAAGCAGGCAGTGCTGCAGCGGCAGAATCAGGACCTGGTCAACACCCTGGCGCAGGAGCAGTCGCCGGCCTATATTGCCGCCCATGCCCAGGCTCAGGGGCTGGTTCCTGCCGACCCGAAGGCTGTTGAAGTGCTGGAGGTGCCCGGTTTGCAGTCTGTTCCCAATCAACAGTCGGGAGCGGCCCCCTGATGCAGTGTCCCGTCTCCGTCTCTCTGAGGGTCAGTGAACGAGTGAGCTGAGTGGGTATGAAGCCTGCAACAGTGCCCTCTGGATCTGGATCTGGATCGCTGGCTGGAGGAAGAGCAATCGACCAGCCAGTCAGCGCTGGAGGTCCAGGCCAGGGTACGGGCCTGCCGGGGGAGTCAGCGCGATGGATGAAGGAAGGACGCATGAAGAAGACGAGGAGAAGCATTCCGCCACGGGGAGGAGGCTAGATGAGCACGGAGGTTCGCCGCGCGCGCGCCCGGCAAATGCTCATCTTCTTGCTGGTCTGCGTTGGCATGCTTGCCCTGCTCGGACGACTCTACTACTGGCAGGTCGTCGAGGCCTACAGTGGTCACAAGCTAGCGCTACTGGCCAGCCAGGAGCATATTCATGATCAGGTGCTGACCGCTTCGCGCGGCCTGATCTACGATGCCAATGGCCTGGTGCTCGCAACCAACGTGGTACGCGACGACGTCTATATCGAGCCGGTTCAGTTCTCCGAGGACCACCCCGATGATCTGCAGGAGGCCCTCTCACAAACCCTGACGGCTCTTCATAGCGTCCTGCCTACGCTCTCCGTCGCCGAGACGCGCCGGGCCTTTATGGAGGCGCTTGCCGCCAATCGCTGGTCGTTGCTCATCGCTCGCGCGGTCTCCCCACAGCAGAGTGAGCGCCTCCGTGAGCTGGCCCTGCCCGCGGTCTTCCTGGCCCCTCAGACTGAGCGCATCTATCCCCAGGGGGATCTTGCCGCCCAGGTGCTCGGCTATGTAGGCTACGTCAGCGGCAGTTCGTCCCAGCAGGGCGTCTATGGAATCGAAGCCCAATATAATAGCTTGCTCGCCGGCAAGCCAGGCAGCCTGACCGCTGAGCGCGACCTCTATGGTAATCCCTTGGTGGTCGGCGCCAGCTCGGAAGAGCCACCCGTGCCCGGCGCCAATCTGACGCTGACCATCGATAGCACGATCCAGTACTTTGTGCAGACGCAGCTGGCCACAACAGTTAAACAGCTCGGCGCTCAGGGCGGCACCGTGGTGGTGCTCGATGCCCACACCGGGGCCGTGGTGGCAATGGCCGGCTACCCGAGCTATGACCCGAATCAGTATGGACGCTACGCCGACCAGACTGGTTGCCTCCACAGTGAGGAGGTCTATCTGAATCCGGCTCTCTACTGCGCCTATGAACCTGGTTCGACCTTGAAGGCCGTGACGATGGCGGCAGCCCTCGATCAGGGCCTGATTACGCCCAATACGACAATCTATGACCGCGGCTATCTGACGTTCAACGATGGGACGCCTATGGTGACGAACTGGCAGAACCAGGCCTGGGGACGCGAGACGATGACCGAGGTGCTGGTCCATTCGGCCAATGTCGGTGCCGCCTATGTGGCCCACGACCTGCTCGGCCCCGCTCGCTATTATCCCTATCTGGCTCGCTTCGGCTTCGGTCTGCGCACCGGTATCGATAGCCCCGAAGCCACCGGCTTCTATCGCCGTCCCGGCTCGCCCGGCTGGACACCCAGCGATCTGGCCCGCCAGGCCTTCGGCCAGAGTATTCTGGCGACGCCCTTGCAGGTGGCTCTGGCTTACCAGGCCATTGCCAACGACGGCCTGATGATGCGCCCGTATCTGGTCTCCGCTATCGATGCCAATGGCCATGTGACCAGGATTCAGCCCCAGGTCGTGCGCCGCGTCATTAGCAGTAAGGCGGCCCATGAGTTGACCAGTATGCTGGAGGTGGCGGCGATCGATGGCTCCGCTCAACGCGCCCTCGTCCCGGGCTATACGGTCGCCGCGAAAACCGGCACCGCCACCACGCAGGGGATCTCGGAGGATCAGACTGAGGCTTCGGTCGCGGGCTTCTTGCCCGCCTCCCATCCTCGCTTCGTGATTCTGGTGAAGCTGGATCGCCCCCAGGCCAGTATCTACGGCGGGACCGCCGCCGCTCCTCTGTGGAAGACCATCGCCCAGGAGCTGATGTGGTACTATCATGTCCCGCCCGATCAGTCGCAGTGATTTCTTTCTGGTACTATAAAAAGGTGCGAAATGGAATTACAGGATCAGAAGCAAGAGCGTGACGATCTTGATCTACAGAAGCAGGCGCAGCAGCTGGAGCAGCTTGAGCTGAGCGAAACCTGGCGACAGTTGTTGGGGCTGGCGGGCCAGTCTGGACAGCAAGAGAGGGCCGAAGCGCCTGCCCCCACAGAGCCGGTAGTGATCGAGCCGCTCCCCAATGATCCTTGGAGCGAGCTGGTACAGACCCGCGGTACGGAGGTCGTCGATCTGCAGCGCCTGCATGCCAGCCATGAACCACTCAGCGAGCAGGATGTGGAGCAAGCCCTCCAGGCGATACAGGAGCAGCCTACCCAGTCGGCTCAGGCCCAAACCCGTGAGACCAATGGCCAGCCGCTGGAGGGAGAGAGCTGAAAATGCAGCGGTGTCTATCGTTTTTCATGCCATAGCGATTAAGAACATAGAGTATTACAATGCCTGATGAGCGTCAGCGACAAGCTCGACAAGCGAGGCTGGGCAACCAGGGGAGGCGGCGCGAGGCGTTGCCTCACCTGCGCTCGCCAGCGCTGGAGGCCCTGGCCAGGGACGCAAGCGCCGGGCAAGGCCAGAGCGAGCGCGACAAGAAGAGGCCGCCGGCGGGGCGGACCCCACGTAAGCCGGTCTCCAGCCAGGCCTATCTCGCCGCCGAGGAACAGCTGAAGGTGCCCGCGCTGGCACGCAAGAAGCTGCCTGCGCGAGCTGTCAGGCTACTGGATGGCGTGCTGAACCGCGTAGAGCAGGCGGCCCCCGCCCGCCCTGAGCGCAGCGGTTTAACTGCTGGCTGGCGCCGGAGGCTGCTGGCTGAAGAAGAGAGCGCCACGGCGACTGCAGCGCCTCCCACGGAGATGAGCGAGGATGAGCAGCGTCGCCTTGAGGAGCTGGAGATGCGCCTGCCGCGCGTTGCCGGCAGAATCGATCACTGGCTGCTCATCGTTGTCCTCGCCTTGCTCTGCCTGGGCCTGGTCATGGTCTACAGCGCCAGCTCATTCATCTCGGCCAGCCTCTATGGCGATGCCTCCTACATTTTTCAGCGTGAACTGTTGTGGGCTGTGCTCGGCGTCATCGCCATGCTGGTGACGATGCATATCGACTACCGGCTCTGGCGCCGCTTCTCGCTCATCGGCATGCTGGCTGCCCTGGCCCTGCTGGTCCTGGTCTTGAAGTTCGGGACAAGCGCCTATGGGGCCACGCGCTGGCTGACCTTTGGCTCGTTCATCTCGTTTCAGCCCAGCGAGCTGGTCAAGCTGGTGCTCGCCCTCTACATTGCAGACTGGTTGGCGCGCAAGGGTAATCAGGTCAGGACCTTCCTCTATGGCCTGGCGCCGTTCGTGATCCTTGTAGGGGTGGTGCTCGGGCTGGTCTTGCTGGAAAAGGATATGGGCACCGCGGTGATTATCGCTGTGGCGGCGACGGCGATGTTTTTCTCCGCCGGGGCCAATATCGCCCAGCTCCTGCTAGCGCTGGCTTGTGGCGGCCTGGTCTTTCTTACTCAGGCCTTCAGGGGCTATCGCTACTTCCGCCTGCTTGGCTTCCTGGACCCGTTCCGCGATGTGACTGGGATCAACTTGCAGCTCTATCAGTCGCTGCTTGCGCTCGGCTCAGGGGGATGGTTCGGCCTCGGTCTGGGGGCGAGCCGGCAGAAGACCGGCTATCTGCCGCTGCCCTATATCGATTCTATTTTCGCCATTATTGGTGAGGAATTGGGCTTTATCGGCTGTGCCACAGTGATGCTGCTCTTCCTGTGGCTGGCCTTTCGAGGTTTTCGCCTGGCCCGGCGCACGCCAGATCTCTATGGCTCGCTGCTCGCCACGGGAATCACCACCTGGATCGTCGTACAGGCCATGATCAACATTGGCTCAAGCACGGCCTCGATCCCTTACACCGGGGTGCCGCTGCCATTCATCAGCTTCGGCGGCTCCTCTCTGGTAGTCTCGATGGCGGCGGTCGGCGTGCTGCTCAATATCTCGCGTTATGTCCAGGAGCCGGATGACCCGCTCTTCTCGCGGCGCACACTGGAACTCCGCCTGAAGCGAGGTCGCCAGCGTGCCGCGGCGCGCTCTCGTCAGGGTGCTGGTTGAGCAGCCGGAACCATGATTGACGGGCCGGCTGCGTGCTGGGAAGACGACAGCCAGGTGCGAACTGGTCTTCCCGTGCTCATGAGTGGCTTTTGAACGGTCAACACAGATCATACTCTTATGTCGATGAAGGAAAAAGCGAGGATACTCTCGCGTGACTCTGTACAAAACGATGCCGCCGGGGTGGAAGCCGGTAGTGCTCCTGGTGCCTGGCCTCACTGGCGATGGAAACCAGGTTGGTCTGCGGGCGGGCTGCTTCTCCGGCGAGAACCTTTTGCCCTTGTGGTAGGCAGTGTATGAGGATACTGGTATCAGGCGGCGGCACCGGCGGGCATATCTATCCTGCACTGGCGGTGGCGACGCAGCTACAACGGACTTTTCAGGCGGAGATTCTCTATCTGGGAAGCGACGATGGGCTGGAGGCCGAACTGGCCCCAGCTGCTGGCCTGCCTTTCGTGACGATTAAGGCGGGCAAACTGGCGCGCTATCTCTCATGGCGCACAGTCACAGGGCTGGCGCGGGTGCCTGTCGGCATTGTTCAAGCGATCGGCGTGGTGCGTCGCTTCCGTCCGCAGGTGGTCTTTACCAGCGGCGGCTACGTGGCTGTCCCGGCTGGCCTGGCTGCCTGGCTACATCGTATTCCCTTGCTGATGCATCAGCAAGATGTACCTGCGAACCTGTCCAATCGCTTATTAGCGCCGCTGGCGACATCTATCTCGCTGGCCTTTGAAGATTCGCGGGTCTATTTCCCGGCTCGCAAGACCCTCCACGTCGGCAACCCGGTGCGTCAGGCGATTCTGGACGTGCGCCGTGTGCCGGTTGAGCAGGCTCGTCAGCAACTGGGCCTCGACCCGCTCTATCCGCTGGTCCTGGTGACCGGCGGTAGCCAGGGGGCGCGCCATCTGAATCAGGTAACCTGCCGGGCCTTGCCGGCGCTCCTGGAGCGCTGCCAGGTCCTGCAGATCAGTGGGAAAAAGCTCTTTCAGGAGACAGAGGCTCTGGCCCGGCGCTCGCTGGCCCCTGTCTCCGAAGAGCTGTCTAGACGCTACCGTCTGGTGCCCTATCTGGATGAGGAGATGGCGCTTGCCCTGCAGGCGGCGGATATTGTTGTCTGCCGTGCCGGGGCGGCCACCCTCAGCGAGCTGGCGGTCTTGGGCAAGCCGAGCATCCTGGTGCCGCTGCCTCCGGCGATCGGTTCCTCGCCCCAGGAGGCCAATGCGGCCATGTTCGGGCGCCGTCGGGCAGCGCTGGTGGTGCGCAATGACGATCTCACCCCCCAGGTGCTGGCCGGCCATGTAGAGACGTTGCTGACCAACCCGACCTATCGCGAGGCGATGGTGCGAGCGGTCAGCTCCCTGGCGCGACCAGATGCCACCGAGGCTATCGCCGAAGCCGTGGCGCGTCTGGCTGGCCTGGCCCCTACGCGCGAGGAGCAGCCGGCCTCTGTTGAGGCCAGAAGCTAGCTGGGGTGGAGGCTGTCCGAGCGAGGGCAGGCTGGCAAAGGGCCGGCGGGTGGCGGGCGCCGTCCGCTCGCCCCTGGTGACACAGATCAGCAAGCTACCGTCTAAAGAGACAGGCTGCGATGGAGAGAGCAGAGAGAAAACTGACCATGAATAGCGAGACCGAAGCGACCACAGCAGACCGGCAGGCTGAGCTACGTGCTCTGCTCAGCAAGCGCTTGCATTTCATGGGTATTGGGGGGCAGGGCATTTCAGCACTGGCACGCCTGGCGCAGGCCAACGGGGCCACAGTCAGCGGCTGCGATCGGGCTGCATCGGTGACCACGCACGAGCTGGCTGCTGCAGGGATCGACGTAACCATCGGGCACAGCGCCCAGCATCTACAAGGGCAGGAGGCGCTCGTCATTACGCCCGCCGTGCCCGCTCTAGAACCCGATCACCAGGAGCTAGTCGCTGCCCAGCAGCAAGGTCTGCCGGTAGTGACCTGGCAGGAGCTGCTCGGTGCTCTCACCCGCGATTACTGCCTGCTCTCGGTTTGTGGGGTCCACGGCAAGGGAACCACCACCTCCCTGCTGGCCCTGATGCTGGTCGAGGGTGGCTTTGATCCCACCTGCGTCATCGGCGCCGTGGTCCCGGCCTTCGGCGCCAACTATCGCCTGGGCAAGGGCCACTTCTTCATCAACGAGGCCGACGAATTCAACCATAACTTCTGGCACTACCATCCACGCCTGACTGTCGTGACCTCGATCGAATATGAGCATCCTGAATTCTTTGCCGACTACGAGACGTTTCTGCAGGCTTTCACGCACTTCATCCAGGGTATGGATCTGAGCGAGCGCTGGCCGCTGCCTCCCACCCTGGTCATGAATGCCGACAGCCCCGGCTGCCTGGAGCTGCGCGCGCGCCTGGGCCGCTGGAGCGGTCGCACTCTCTTCTATACCGTGGCCGCCGAAGCCATACGAGAAAAGGCTGAGCAGCTAACGTCTATTACAGTTAAAGGAGAAAGCCCCCTACTTTTCGAGGCCCACGATCTGGCGCTGGAAGGAGAGACCAGCTTTCGAGTCCGCTTGCATGCCGAAGGAAGCCGCGGTACTACCAGTCAGGCGCGCCCCCTCTTTGGAGGAGAGAAGATTGCCCTGCACGTGCCCGGCCTGCATAATGTGCAGAACGCTCTGGGAGCCATTGCGGCGGCCCAGAGCCTTGGAGTCTCGGAAGAGGCCATCAGACGAGCACTGGAAGGCTTCCGTGGCAGCAAACGCCGTTTTGAGATACGTCATCAGGGGCCGCTACCGCTGGCTGGGCGAACATGTGATGTCATGCTCATCGACGACTACGCCCATCACCCCACAGCCATCGCAGCGACACTGGCAGCGGCGCGCCAGCGCTATCCGCAGCGGCGCCTTATCGCTGTCTATCAGCCCCATATGTATAGCCGAACAAAAGTCTTCTTTGAACAATTTGTCGAGGCCTTTGATGAGGCCGACGTCGTCGTCATCAGCGATATCTTTCCGGCACGCGAGCGCGATACAGGCCTTGTTCATGCCCGCGATCTGGTCGCGGCCCTGGCTCAGCGCCCGCGCTTCAGGGAAGGAGAGGGCCAGGTCCTCTATGGAGGGGATCGCCTGCAGACAGAGGCCGAGCTACGTGCCCTCTTACGCGACGGCGACCTGGCGCTCATCATGGGGGCCGGCGACATCTATAGCGTGACAAACCAGCTGCTAGGAGAAGGTGGCCAGAGTCACCACCAGAGATGAAAGCCTGGCGTACATAGGTTGGGAGACAGGACGGGACAGCCTGGAGCAAGGACGGACACAGAGGGACAGCAGAGCACAGGCGGAACTCTGGAGAAGGAGAGCGGGGCGAGGTACGGAGGAGATGGGGGTCACCCTTCCTGGCAAATCGATTCAAAACCTGGCAAAAGAACGGAGAATGGAAGCGACGATGACATTTGATGCGGAGAGCGTCTACGCCACGCTCCTGCCACGCTTCGGTAGGCGGCTACGCTTGCATGAGCCGCTGGCGCGTCACTGCACCTTTGGAGTCGGCGGGCCGGCAGACCTCTGGCTCTCGCTCGAGACGTGCGACGAGCTGCTGTGGCTCGTACGCTGCTGTCTGGCAGAGCGCTGGCCACTGCTGCTGGTCGGCAACGGCACCAACGTTCTCTTTGGAGATGCAGGAGTGCGCGGCATTGTGGCGCGTATCGCCCTCAGCGATTACCGCCTGGCGGAGCAAGAGGACGGCTCGGCCCTGCTCTACGCGGAGGCCGGTGTCAGCTGGCCGAAGCTGCTGAACGAGCTGGCGGCTCAGGGGTGGGGAGGACTGGAGTTTGGCCCTGGCATCCCCGGGACGCTGGGCGGGGGCGTGGTCAGCAATGCGGGGGCCCATCAGCGGGATCTGTCGCAAGTGCTCGAATGGGTGGAGGTGCTTGATGCGCGCCCTGCACTGGCCCAGGAAGAAAGGGAGAGCGCCGAGGCGGGCGCGCCCCTGCTTCGGCGCTACGAGCGGGCTGAGCTAGAGCTAGGCTATCGTCATAGTCGCTTCCGGGCGGGGCGCCAGGTCACCTTCGATGAGCGTGGCTATCCACAACCAGCTCCCCGCGTGCTCATCGAGCCGGCGGAGATCGTCCAGCTGCTGGCCATACGCTTGCAGCGCGACGATCCGGCCAAACTGCGCGCCCGGATCGAGGAATACAGGCAGCATCGCAAGCGGACCCAGCCACCGCAGCCGAGCGCAGGCTCGATCTTCAAGAATCCCCCTGGCGACTATGCCGGGCGGCTCATCGAGGAAGCTGGCGCCAAAGGCCTCTGTTGTGGACGCGCCTGTATCTCCGAGCGTCACGCCAACTTTATCGTCAACCTGGGAGGAGCGCGCGCAGCGGATATTGCAACCCTGATCAGGGAGGCGCGCAATCGTGTACGAGAGCGGTTCGGCGTGGAGCTGGAGCTGGAGGTCGAACTGCGCGGCGAGTGGGAGATAGCATGACCGAGCATAGAGGTGAGATACGAGAGCAAATAGCTTTTTGGGAAGCCAGACGCGCTGAGCCAGCGAAGGGCGGAGGGGAGCAGTCGCGACAGCGAGTGGTGACGACCCCTCAAAAGATCGTGCACCCGGCGGGCTGGACGGCGATGGCCGAGCGCCGCGCCCAGCAGCGACGCCAGCGCCAGCGCCAGGAGGGTTCCCCTCTCGTAGCGCGCGCTCTCGCTCAGACAGCCGTGCGAGCCTCAAGTGGACAGATGCGGGCCGTACGCTCACCAGCGGCCCGGCCCAGGTCCAGCCCAGGACCAGCGGCCCAGATTCCTCGCAGGAGCAGCCGCCTGCAGGCGCGCCAGCGTCGGCGCTGGCGCAGGCTCCTGGCGGCTCTCCTCGGGTTCGTGCTTGTACCTGCAGGGCTGCTCTTCGCCTTGCTGGGACCCGCCTTTCGCATCCAGCAGATCACCGTGGTGGGCACCCAGAATCGGGCCCTCATCGCCCAGATTCAACAGCTGGGCCTGCAGGGCCAAAACCTCTTCCTGGTCGATCCGACGGCCCTGAGCAGACGCATTGCGGCTCTGCCACTGGTGGCAACAGCCAGCGTCGAGCGCGACTGGCCCGACCGGCTGCAGGTGATGGTGAGCGAGCGGCAGCCGGTGCTGCTCTGGAAAACCGCCCAGGGAAGCTATAGCGTGGATCGCAGCGGCATGGTCCTGGCCGCGGCCAACAGCACGCCCCAGGCCAGCCAGCTCCAAACGGTAATCGATGCGCGCGCGCAGAAGGTCACAGCGGGCATTCGACCTGGCGCGCGCCTGGGAGCCGCAGAAGTCACCTTTGCTGTGGAGGTCTTTAAAGAGGTACCCGTATTGACGGGGATTAGCAATTTTACACTACGCTATGAGAGTAAAATATATGTAAGCAATGCCGGCCCTTCCGCGCAGCAGCCGCAGACGGTGAGCCACACCACCTTCGTCATCGTCAGCCCCGCCGGCTGGGTAGCCTATCTTGGAGGGCCGGATGATGTCAACCCGCTGGCCAACCGGTTGCGCGAGTTGCAGCAGATCCTCGTCATGGCGCAGCAGAAGGGGCTTCACCTGGCAACGATCGACCTGCGCTTTGGCTTGAATGTGGTCTACACATTACAGCCATAGGCAGCAGGAAGCTAGCGGGACCGGGCAGGCCCGGCCTCACCGCGTAGGCGCCCCTGATCCTGCAGAAGCAGGGCCATTCATGCTAAACCGATAACGTCTGTAGTGCGTCTCTGATGGACACGCGGTGCGCAAAGGGAAGCAGAGGAGCAGATCGCAGGAAGGAAGGAAGGGAGGAAAGAGAGAAACAAGGTGGTGGCGCGGTGAACAGCGGTCTCTGCAAGCGTGGAAATAGTGAGAGCAGGAGAAAAGAGGAGCCGGGGCAAGGGGAGAAGAAAGCAGACGGGCAGGAGAGAGAGCGAGAGCAGCGCAGATGCGTGTCCCTAGCTAGCAATGCCGCCCGATGAGGAGCTAGATCGTGCAAGAGCGGGTGATCGTCGGAATCGACGTCGGAACAACAAAGGTCTGTGTTCTCGTTGGCGAGCTTGATCGCGACGGGAAGCTGAACATTGTTGGCGTTGGCACCTGCCCTTCACAGGGCTTGCGGCGTGGGGTGGTGGTCAACATTGAAGAGACAGTCACCTCGATCGCCGCAGCAATCGACCGTGCCGAGCGCCTCTCCGGCAAGCATATCACCACGGCCTACGTGGGCATTGCCGGCAGCCATATCGAGTCGGAGAACAGCAAAGGCTTTGTCGCTATCACTCCGAGCCATCGCGATATCGTTCAGAATGATATTTGCCGGGCGATTGAAGTGGCGCGGGCGATTGCCATTCCGGCCAATCGCGAGATCATTCACGTCATTCCGCGCGGTTATGTCGTTGATGGGCAGGAGGGCATAAAGAATCCCATCGGCATGTCTGGCTTCCGCCTGGAGGTAGAGACGCATATTGTCACAGGTTCCGTCTCTTCGATTCACAATCTGATTAAATGCGTCCAAAAGGCTCATGTGGAGATTGAGGATCTGGTGCTGGAGCCGCTGGCCTCGGGGGAGGCGGTTCTGGCCGATGGCGAAACCGACCTGGGGGTGGTGCTCGTGGATGTGGGCGGTGGCACCACCGATATTGCCATCTATATCGACGGTGCCATCTGGCATACCGTAGTTCTGCCCATCGGCGGTAATCTGATTACAAGCGATATTGCGATCGGCCTGCGCTTGCCTTTCGCCGTTGCCGAAGAGCTGAAGGTCACTTACGGGCACTGTGATCCTTCGGCTATCGACGACGATGATATGATTGATCTCGCCCAATTCATGCCAGATTGTAACGATCTTGTGCCGCGCAAGCTGCTGGCCGAGATCATCCAGGCGCGCGTTGAAGAACTCTTCGAGATGGTGCATGATGAAATTAAGAAGTCGGGCTACGATGGGCTGCTGCCCGCTGGCCTGGTGCTGACGGGTGGCACTGCCGAGCTTCCGGGTATTCTGGAGCTGGCCGGGCAGATCCTTGATCTGCCGGCGCGCATCGGCGTCCCTCTTGGCCTGCATGGCCTGGCTGACTCGATCTGTCGCCCAGCCTATGCGACCGCTGTCGGCCTGCTGCTCTGGGGCCTGACTCACTCCTCGCTAACCTACGAGGAGGAGGAAGGGCAGCAGGCGGGTCGCGGCACTATGCTGTCGCGCATCGGGCGCTGGCTACGTTCGTTTATTCCGTAAGTCTTGGGAGCCTGTGAAAGGAGACGAGACCCGGGCCGCGCATCCGGCCTGCTCGACCTGGCTTGGGCCAGGGACTGTCGGCAGCCGGGGGCGAGGGCGGGGGCGCAAGTGGAGAGAGGGAGGAAATGCGCGGTGAGCGGAGCGAGAGAACTTGTGACAGGCTCGAAAGGGGGCCACGAATATATGGGATCAATGGGACAACATCAGGTTGAAGGCTTCGCCCAGATCCGTGTGATCGGGGTGGGAGGCGGCGGCAGCAACGCGGTCGATCGCATGATTCAGGCCAATATGATGGGCATCGAGTTCATCGCCGTCAATACCGATGCTCAGGCCCTGCTGTTGACGCAAGCCCCGAAGCATATCCGTATCGGCGATAAGCTGACCCGTGGCCTCGGTGCAGGAGGAAATCCTAGCGTGGGGGCCAAGGCGGCAGAGGAGAGCGCCGAGGAGCTGTATGAGGCGCTGAAAGGCTCCGACATGGTCTTCATTACCGCCGGTATGGGCGGCGGCACCGGCACCGGAGCCAGCCCCATTGTGGCGCAGATCGCCCGCGAGGTCGGGGCACTCACGGTAGGCGTGGTCACCCGCCCCTTTAGCTTCGAGGGTAAGAAGCGTCAGCAGACGGCGGAGGAGGGCATTGCCAATCTGAAGCAGCATGTGGATACGCTGATTACGGTGCCCAACGACCGCCTGTTGCAGATTGCTGACAAGCGCACGCCGCTCTCAGAAGCGTTCCGCCTGGCCGATGATGTGCTGCGCCAGGGTATTCAGGGGATCAGCGATCTGATCACGGTACCCGGACTGATTAACCTAGATTTTGCCGATGTGAAGACGATTATGTCCGCCGCTGGCTCGGCTTTGATGGCGATCGGCGAGGCCAGTGGCGAGACCCGCGCTATCGATGCCGCCCAGATGGCCATTGCCAGCCCGCTGCTCGATATCGACATCAGCGGTGCGCGCGGCGTGCTCTTTAATATCACGGGCGGTACCGATCTGACACTGTTCGAGGTGCAAGAGGCTGCCGATGTGATCAGCCGCGCCGCCCACCCCGAGGCAAATATTATCTTCGGTGCGGTGCAAGATCCCGCCTACGATGGACGCATCAAGATTACGGTGATTGCTACCGGCTTCGATACGGTGCGCAATCAATCGGCTGCCGGTACAGGCCGCCTGGAGTACAATCGGAGCATTTTCTACCAGCCCGCGGGCCTGGGGAGCAATGGAGCCTCGGGAGGAGCCTCCCCTTTGCGCCAGCCGGCACCGGCGGCCTCCCACAGCTCGTCTCAGGGCTATACGGGCTACACGCCGCTGCCGGCCACGCCACCACTCAATATCGCCAACGCCCCGACCGGTCCCGGGCCTCTGGCAGCGGAACATGCACGCTCCCAGCGAGGCCGCGATTTGGCCGCGGAGCTACACGACGCTGCCTACGGCGAGGGCTTCGAGGGCGAAGATGAGGAGCTGGAGACACCTGCTCATGGCCGCTTGCCTGTCCCTGAGCCGGAGGCCCGACCACTGCAGCGCCCAGAGCAGCGACCACAGCGCCAGATTCGGCGCCTCGATCCGAAGATCTCCGACCTGCCTCGCGGCAATCGAGGACCGGCCAGCGATGTGATCGATATTCCGGCTTTCTTACGCAAACGCTGACCTGATCTGCGACGGGAGCAGCCCCTGCTGCTCCCGTCTTTGTTCTCCGCTCCGCCTCCACCATCTTCCTGCTTGACTTCTGTCTGTTTTCTTCTCTTGAACGTACCCGTATTTCTTTCTTCCTCGCCAACAGTATTCCCCGCCTCTCAGGAAAGGCAGGGGAGAGAAACCTCCCCGCTGGCTTCCGCTCATTCACAGTAGATATTTGAAGTAGATAAGCAACAGGAGAGAGAAAGGGACGCTGGTTCATCAGATGAGCAAGTAAGGGGTGTTTCTTGAGCTGGAATCCGTAATCGTTTTTCACTATAGAACCCAATGTCTGTCGAGCTGTCTGTATAGAGAGAGGAAAAATCAACTAAGAAAGATGATACTGTAGTTGATACTCTGATGGTTGACATAATTACTGGTTTCTAACACAATATAAGCAGATAGCCTCTGTCTTTCGATTGAAATGACAGAGGGCGAGACGGACACCAGCGAGCCGATCGGTACAATCCTGCCTGCTCAAGGTGATCTGGCGCCTGGCAAATGAAGGGGAGCCCCGATCTGCTGAGGTAGAGGAAGGAGCCAGCCAGAGGGGAGCTGAGGGGATGAGGCCAGGGCGAGGAATGTGGTCGGGGTCGAAGCGGTCCTATCCTACTCCTGAGAGTGCCGGGGTGTGAGAGAGATTGGCAAGCAGCCATGATGAGAAGGCAGGCAGAGGGAGAAAGAAGATCATGCCCCGACGAGATTCCAGTGAGTCTAGCATTCCAGAGATTGCCAAGCTGCTGGACATTCGCAAGCAAGGTAGCTCTGGGATCGTGCTCGTACTGGGGGCGCGGGCCGGTGCCTTTTACCGCCTGAGTTCGACCTTTCAAGAAATCATCATGGGCTTCAGCGAGCGCAGTCTGCACGCTCTGGCTAGGCCCACTGCCTTTAGTGAGTGCTACCGTGTCCTCAACGAGCATGCTTTTAGCGAACGCGACCTTGATTCGATCTTTCATGCGGCCTTGCGCGATGTCGCTGTCACTGATGCCGATCTCTGCCTGGCTGAGCTGGTCAAGGAGGAGTATTTTAGCGAAATTATCACTACGAACATCGATGATCTGCTTGAGCAGGCTTTCAGTCAGGCAGGGATGAGGGAGGGGCAGCACTATGAAGTCTTCATCCCGGGGCGAAGCTATGAGCAGAGCTTGCTGCATCCTGAGCGACGGCTCTGTCGCGTGGTCAAGGTCTTCGGGGATCTGGTGGCTCGCGTCTACGATGCCAGGCGTCAGCGCTCCTATCTCGACCGGAAGATCAAACTCAAAGAGCATCTCCAGCAGGTGCTGGGAAGCGACATCCTGGCCATCGGTCTTGATCAGCGCTGGGATGCTGAGTTGATCGACTTGATTCCTCTCGATGGAGGATTCAGCTCAACCTGGTTTGTTGATGAAGATCTGCCTCCTCCCGAATCGCACATGGCTCGTGTCTTCAACGCTCGTCAGGCGCGCTATATCACAGGTTGGGATGGGCACTATGATAACTTCCTGAAGGCGCTATTCTGGCATTTGAAATCTTCAATGCCAGCCAGTGTCAAAAATTTCTTCGATATTCTTAGCGAATTGCGTAAAATAAATAGTGAATATATGATTGCGCAGAGAGAGAGACGTGAGACTCGGGAGATGCTTCAGAATACCCTGATGCAACTCAGCTCGCTTCAGCAGCAGACAGAGCAATGCTTTCAGCTTGTGACCTCTGAGCTGTCCATGCTAAGGGAACAGTTAGGCTCATTACGGCGGCTGCTCCTTCGTGACGAATAGTCTTTTCAACGGTAGTGGTTCATGATTCGGGAGATCTGGCATGGAAGGCGAATTGTTTGTGAACCGAGAATTTGAGTTACATCTCATTGAGGAGGCGCTGCAGACCTTGCAGGACCGTCAGCGTCTCTTGCGGACGCCTGTCGTGGAGCTGTGCGGTGTGCGCGGCATTGGTAAAACGGCGTTGCTCCGTCAGGTGCAGCGCCGTTGTCAGACGGCGGATGTGCCATTTATTTGGGCTGAGGCTGGGCTGGGGGAGAGCCTGCTTGAGCACCAGATCGTCGAGCAGGTGCAGCGCTATCGGGTCGAGGTAGGAGGGACAGAAGGGGAGGGAGCGGAGCCGCTTGATCCTGGCCTGCGGCGTGCAGTGGAGGCTTTACGTATCCTTGCCCGGCGGGGGCGGGCGGTTCTGCTGGTGGATGCGGTGGAGGCCAGCAATGAGCGCCAGGTCCGCTGGCTGGAAGTTCTGCTGCGTGAGCTGTTGATGGAGTATAGTCTCTTTGTGGTCCTGGCATCTCCGCGTCTGGTCTCCTTCGAGCGGGAGCGTTCCGTCGCGCGGAAGATAACAGTGCTGGAGCTCGGTCCCCTTGATCGTCCGAGCTGCGATGTCTATCTGCAGAAGGTGGGGCTGCCTCTGGAGGCCGAGGTCCGGGAGCTGATTTTCTCCTGGACGCGGGGCTATCCTCTAGCGATGGAAGTGCTCACTGAGGCCATTCGTGGCGGCCTTGATCCCCGCCAGCCGGCTGATCGCCTCCAGTTGCTCCAGCTCTTGACTGAGCGGGTGATCCGGCAGGAGATTCTGAGAAAGCTCTCTCCTGAGAAGCGCTCTTTCTATGAGGGTCTCTTACGTCTTCTCTCGGTGCCTCGTCGCTTCAATCTTCTCTTATTGCAGGAACTGATTGAGCAATTTGCTCCCGAGTGGGCGCGCGAAAGCCCTTTAGCTTATTTCTTTTTGCCACGCGAGCTGAGTGATAGGACTGAAGTCGTACGCTGGCATCTGGATCGTGCCGGCTATGCGGTTGAGGGGCCGGTGCGCTGGCTCTTCTTGCTATCCTTGCAGATCGAGCAGCCGGAGCAGTTCACTACGCTCCACCGCTGGTTAGCTGCCTTCAACCAGCGTCTGGCCCGGCGCGTCAATGGTTCCGATCGTATCCGCTATTTGCGCGAATGGCTCTATCATAGCGCCTTCTGCCTGGAATCTGCGGCGCTGGGGCAGGGAATTGAGGAGCTTCTGGCGACTCTGTCCTGGGAGACGGCTGAGGCTCGCGTGCAATTTGTTGAAGAGGTTCGTCAAGATCAGGAGCTGCAAGAAGTCCTGGGGGAACATGCCCAGCGCTTGCTCACAGGGCTACAAGCACTCGAACACTAGGGTGAGGGAATCATGCTATGGAACGCCGAGGGGTACCCGAGACTTTTCTTGGGCGAGATCGTGAGCTTTCTCTCTTTCTGGACTGGCTGGCAAATGTCCAGCCTGATGCTCCCTGGATTCTCTCTGTGCATGATGCCGAGCCGGACCCTGCTCGGCGGGGCGGCATTGGAAAGACCTGGTTCCTGCGGGCCTGTGTCTCGCTCGCGCAGCAGCGCTTTCCCCATCTGGCCGTTGTCCAGGTGGATTTCTTCCGTGTTGCCGATCGCGATCGCCTGGTGATCGCGCGCCGCGTCGTTGAAGGTCTCCAGGCGGCTTATCCGCACTGGTGGGCGCAGGCTTTCGCTCAAACGCTGGAGACCTTTGCGGCCCAGGGCTATCTTAGCAGCCTCTACCCGGAGAAGGATGTGGCTGATATCCGCATTCGGGATAGCCTCTCAGAGGCCCTGGCGCGCGATGTACAGGAGCTGTTGCCACTTCTGCCGACGGATGTGCCACAGCTCTTGCTCGTCTTCGATACCTTCGAACTGGTCGAGCGCAATCCCCAGGTAGCGGTCTTGGGCCTGGGGCAGCTCTTCCCCGAGCGCTATGGCCTCCCCCATGTGAAGGTCTTGTTAGCGGGGCGCAATCCGCTGGATTGGCAGCATCCAACATGGCATGGGCGCGAGAAGGAGGTGCTGGATCTGGCGCTGCCTCCTTTTTCTGCCGCTGAGGTGCGTCTCTATCTTGAGCGCGAGCTGGCCAATCTCTTCAATGCCTCTGCCTCCGATGAGACGGCTGTGGCGGCCAGCGGAGCGGAGCAAACTGCGTCAACGGCAGAGAGCGAGAGCCAGGCCCGTTCCATTGAGCGCCTTTATGAGCTAACGGCAGGGCGCCCTATTCTGGTCGGGCTGGCCTGTGATCTGCTGGCCAGAGGGCTGCTGACGCTGCGTGAGTTGGTGGCCTTCCCTCAAGGGCGTTTTGAGGAGCAGCTTGTCGTACGCATCAATGATCTGGAGCGCCCGCTCAATTGGCTGATTCTGGTCCTGGCCCATGTCTACCATCGGTTATCTGCCCCTCTGCTAGCCTGGCTGCTGACGCAGGTCAAGCTGACAGAGGATGGCGAGCATGCTTCTGTTGAGGAGTGGCTGACTGCTCTGCGGCAACTCTCGTTCGTGCGCGCTGCTGGCGAGGGAGATGAGTTGGCTCTGCATGATGAGATGCGCCGCCTGGTGGTGCACTATTGCTGGGAGCGTCAGGACCCCGACCGGCGCTTTCGCCGCGGGCTGAGTCGGGCCGTGATCAGCTACTATGAACAGCAGAAAGAGCAGGCGCTCCCTGAGCAGGAGTGGCTGGCCAGCCGCGTGGAGCTGCTGGCTCACTGGCTGACGGTGGATGTGGAGGAGGGCCTGCGGCGCTTTCAGCAGCTCTTTGGACCCGCCACGGTCGGCTGGCGCAGCGGCTTTGCTCGCATCCTGCTGGAAACCGTGCGGGAAGAGGAGCCCATCTTGACGCCTGCCCAGCGCTGGCAGCTCCGGCTCTGGGAGGCCCAGCTGCTGCGCATTGAAGAACAGCCTCAGCTGGCGCAAACGCTGCTTGCACGGTTGCAGCAAGAGGCCGACCCCTCCTGGCTGGCAACCCAGCAAGAAGCGCTCTGCTATGAGTTCGCGCGTTGTTCCTTGCAGCAACAGCAGTTGCTGCAGACGATTCACTATTACACGCAGTGTCTGGAGCTGGCCCGGCGCCGAGGGAATGAAGAAAAGGTCAGCACGCTGCAGGGCCAGCTCGGGTATGTCTACCGTCGGCTGGGGCAGTGGGACGAGGCGCTGCGCTGCTATCAGGCCTCGCTGGCCTATCACCGGCAGCAGGGGAGTCGGGCCTGGTATGCGAACCTGCTCAATAGCATCGGGCAGGTCTATCGGCTACAGGGCCGCATCGAGGAGGCTCTGCGTTATTGTCTGCTGGGCTTGCGGGTGCGAGAGGAGCTGTGGCGGCAGGGCAAGTTGAATGAACGGGCCGTCGGCCTCTCCCACAGCACCCTGGCGGTCATCTATCTGGAGAGTGGCGATCTCCTGCAGGCCGAACAGCACTTTCGCCACGCCTTCGAGTGCTATGCCCATGTGGGCTATCGCACGGGGCTGGCGGCCACCTATAACCGCCTGGGGCAGGTGGCCCTGCTCAAAGGGCAGCTAGAGGAGGCCGATACGTTGTTCAAGCAGGCTGAGGCGCTGGTGACCGGCTTCGATGAAGAGGTCTTCATCTCCAGTCACTCCTATCAGGGGCGGGTCGCCGCCGAGCAGGAGCACTGGCAGGAGGCGCTTGCGCACTGGCAGTGTGCCTGTGAGCATGCGCGCCACGTGCACGATCGCTATCAGCTAGCGGCCAGCCTCTTCGACCTGGTGGAAGCGCTTTCCCACCTGGGCCGACGCGAGGAGGCGCTGGCGGCCTGGAGGGAGGCGCGCATGATCGCTGAGGAGGAGGGCTATTGTCTGCTACTGGGGCGGGGCGAGGACCTGCTGGGCGACCTGGCGCTCGTGGAGGAGCGCGTTGAGGAGGCCTTCCAGCATTATGTGGCCAGTTGTGCCTGGATGACTCAGCACAACTTTCTGGAATATCACAAGGCGCAACGGCGCTTGGTAGGGCGGTTGCTCTCTCTCCCGCTTGAAAAGGTCTCCCCGACTGCGCATCTGGTACGCGAGAGCTGGCGTCAGCGCGGCCTGGCGGAGCAGTATCCTGAACTGGAGCAGGCTTGCGAGGAAATTGCTCAACTTCTGTGCATTCCAGGGTAGCTGATGGCCCCCGGCATATAGGCTGCCATTCTGCTTGATCCCGGATTTTTGCAGCCTTGGGGTCTTGTGCTGTTACTGCTGGTTTTCTAGTGCGGTTCGTCTAGTTGCCGCTCGCTGGCGCTCAGTTCTTTCTGTAGGGGTGACATGTACGAATGAATATCTGGGCTGATTTTGATCCCCTCTGGAGCATCTCTCGCGAGGGCGGAACCCCTAACGAGTGCGAATCGCCCGATGAGGATGAGGGGTCGGGTGGTAGGGGTCCCTCTAGCCAAAGGGAGGTGCTGTGCGACTGGAGAGATCAGCCGCTGCTGCCGGAAGAGAAGCCTGGCGATCTTCACAACGACTCGAGCCGGCTACGGATGTCCCCTTCTCTATACAGGCAGGAATGCTTGCCCGGGCGCTGGCTGGTCTGTGATCCCGAGCAGCTAACAGCATTCCACCTGGCCGTCCTGGATGGCGAGGCCCTGGCTCTGCTCCGCTTCTTTGAGCAGCCAGCCTCGCCCGCCGAGGCCGCGCGGGCTTTCTCACAGGTGTCCAGGGAGAGCCTCCTCTTGCTGCTGCGCTTGCTGGTCGGACTGGGCTTGCTAGTCCCCGTGACTGCCAGGCCAGCCCCGGGCGGCTCTGCTGAGCACAAAGGTAACGGCATGATCCTCTCCGCCTGGCTGCATATTACGAATGCTTGCAATCTCGCTTGCCAGTATTGCTATGTCCGCAAAAGCTCCGAGCATCTGACTGAGGAGACCGCCAGACAGACGGTCGAGGCCATCTTTCGCTCCGCGCGGCGCCACGGCTACCGGGCGGTGCATCTGAAGTACGCTGGCGGTGAACCAACATTGCGTCTTCGCCAGGTGCTGACCCTGCATGACTATGCTCTCGCCTTGGGAGAGCAGGCGCGTATCAGAGTAAGCGCCTCCTTGCTCACAAATGGCGTGGCCCTGAGCGAACGAGCCATCGCCTCTCTGAAAGAGCGACGCATCAGGGTGATGCTCTCGCTCGATGGGCTTGGTCAGCAGCACGATCTGCAGCGCCCCTTTGGGCATGGTCACGGCTCGTTCGCCTATGTTGAGCGCGCCCTGAATCGCTTGCTGGCCGCAGGCTGGCCCCCTGCTGTCAATGTGACGGTCTCCCGACGCAATCTCGCCGGCTTGCCCGCTCTGCTCGAGTATTTGCTAGCGCGCGATTTGCCCTTTACTCTCAGCTACTACCGTGAGAATGATTGCGCTACTAATATTGAATATCTTCGATTTGAGGAAGAGGAGATGATAGCGGGCATGCGAGCCGCTTTTGCGGTGATTGAAAGCCGGCTACCTCGCCGTCGCTTGTTCAACGCGCTGCTCGATCGGACTCATCCCGGGCATGCCTCTCCCTACGCCTGTGGCATGGGACGCAACTATCTAGTAATCGATCAGCGCGGAGGCGTGGCGCGCTGTCAGGCTGCGCTCGGGCAGACAATTACGACCATTGCTGCAGAAGATCCGCTGGAGGCGGTGCGTCGCTTCTCGGGCGGACTGCGTGCCGTCCCGGTTGATGAGAAAGAGGGCTGTCGAGCCTGTCGCTGGCGTTATTGGTGCGCGGGCGGCTGTCCGTTGCTGACTTTTCGTCTGACTGGACGACTCGATGTCCGATCGCCAAATTGTGCCATTTATCAAGCCCTCTTCCCGGACGTGCTCCGCCTGGAGGCTCTGCGTGTGCTCAAATATGGAACGCCGCTTGCTTTCTAGTCTGAGAGGGAGAGGGCGGCCCTCTCTTCCTTCCCCGTGGTCTGGCTCAGCTCTGGCCATCTGTTCTGCGTGCCAGTGCAAGCAAGGCAAGATGCGGGTCTGCCAGTCAGCCAGCCAGCCTGAGCCAGCAGAGAGGAGGAAACGATGGAAGAAACAGCGATGTCACCAGCCCTGACACGGCTGGCCTGGCTGCTCAATCTGCGCAAACGGCAGGGGCATCAGCCCTATCGTCTCGTACTCACCCTGGCCGCCAGTCTGACCGTGGAGGTACGCCAGGCGATCTGTCACAGTCAACGCTGGAGCGACTTCCGGGCATACCTGCATCAGCTCGGCCCGCGCGATCGTCTTGGAGTCCTGGCGCATGTGCTCTCTCCACGAGCTACAGCCCAGAACCTGGACGGCTATCGTTCCCTGGCCCGTCTCTGTAAGCAGGGCTACTTTACGACCATTCTGGCAAGCGGGGTTGATACGCTACTGGAGCGAGCCTTTGCCAGCGAAGAAGTAGGCCCGGAGCAGCTCTGTCAGCTCGTGCTAGGGCGTGAGAGCGAAGCCTATCTTCAAGCGAAGCTGAAAGATCATGCGCGCGGGAATGGGATTCTCCTCTTGAAGCTCTTTGGTAGTCTCGAGGCTGGCCTCCTCGTCCCCGATTTCCCCGATTTACTGGAATTCCGCTATCCGCTGCGTGAGATCCTGGAGCGAGAGCTCAACGAAGATCTGATTGTGATAGGGCCGCCTAGTCAGGAAGAGGGGATTCTGCGGCTCCTGAGTACTACCAGTCACAGCAGCATTTATTATGTTTTACCGGAGGCGCCAGCTGAAGATGACCGGCTGCTCAAGATCATCGAGGCGCGCCATAGGGAAAGTGCGCCATTTCTCATCTGCGGAGCCTGTGGGCAACCTGCAACCTTCTTTGCTGAGCTAGAAGCCCTGCTTGCGTCCATGCAGGAGGTCGTCAGAGTGACCGAGCTGGCGGAGCAGCGCGCCGCTCTCCCAGTCGCCGCCACCGAGCGAGCCAGAGAGCAGAGCCCGCTCTCCCCGCCGGCAGTGCTTCCCACAGGGAACCCCTCAGCGTTGCAACGCAAGCCTCGTGCCGATGTGCTGCTTGTGACGGTCACCGAAGTCGAAGCCCAGGAGGTGTTAGCGCTCTTCTCGCAGGTTGAGCGGTATTACATTGAGCAGAAGACCTACTATCTTCTGGGTGAAGTCAGCGGTACCAGCCTGGTCATGGTACAGTCTGAAATGGGGCAAGGTGGCGTTGCTGGCTCCCTTCTTACAGTCAGCGAGAGCATTCGTCATCTGCAGCCGCGGGCGGTCATCATGGTGGGTATCGCCTTTGGCCTCAAGCCTGATGAACAGCGCATTGGCGACATTCTGGTGGCACGCCAGATCCTGGCCTATGAACTACAGGCCGTAGTTGCTCGCGAGGGCCAGCGCAGCGTGCGCCTGCGTGGCGACCGGGTGACCGCCTCGCCGTTGCTGCTGGATCGCTGCAAGAGCGGTGCCAAGAGCTGGCCGGGGCAGCGTGTCCAGTTTGGCCTGCTGCTTTCTGGCGAGAAGCTGATTAACGACAAGGAGTATCGTGATCAGCTGCAGGCCCTGGAGCCGGAAGCCATCGGCGGCGAGATGGAAGGAGCTGGACTGTGCGCGGCGGCCCAGCACCACAAAGTCGACTGGATTCTCGTCAAGGCCATTGCCGACTGGGCCGATGGCTTCAAGCATGTGAACAAGGAGCGGCGGCAGCGCAAGGCTGCCAGCAATGCAGCTCGCTTTATCCTGCATGTGCTGGCTCAGGGGGGCCTGGCACCTCTGGCTACTGGCCCAAACTGAATAGAAAGCTAACTACAGGAGGAAGCGGAAGGGAGGTGGGTCACGGCCCTGGCCAGTCTATCCCGCGCGGTAGCCAGCGACCGTGTGCCTCTCTCGCCTTCGCCCATCTCTCTGCTTGCGGGCTGACGGACCTGCCTGGCGGCCATCTGCTCATCAGCCGGCCTCAGCCAGCAATTGGGCCGCGGCCAGTATCAGAGCGGCGGCGGTCCAGGCCTGGACCTTGCAGGAGCGCGTATAGACCGCCAGCACCTCGGCTCCGCCCGTAGTCGGGGTTAGAATCCATTCCGGAGGCAGAACGCAGTAGAGTTCCACTGGCGAATCGAAGAGGGCCAAGGCCTCCAGCAGGCGCTGACTGATGATGAGGGCCTGGCTACGGCGGCCCATGCGCCAGAGAGCGGAAGCGATGATGGCATTATCGAATGGCCAGACAGTGCCGCGGTGGTAGGAATACGGATCGAAAGCGTACGAGGTGCGTGAGAGCGTGCGGATGCCCCAGGGGGTGAGCAGGTCGGGCTGGAGCAGGCGCTCTGCCGTCTGCGAGGCGTAGGGTTCTTCCAGAGCGGCGCACCAGAGCAGATGCCCCATATTGGAGGCCACCAGGGGAATGGCTTGCTTCTCTGGAGAGAGAGCCATAGCAGGACAGCCCTCTGCAGGCAGCCAGAAGCGCGGTAGGCCCCTGCGCAGGCGCTCTATGCGCTCCTCTAACTCGCGCAGGAGCGTGGCCTCAGCTCCTGCAGCCTGGAGCAGGGGACGCATCTCGCGGAAAGCGGCCAGGGCGTAGCCCTGCAGCTCGATCCAGGCTACTGGTGGCTTGGGGGGAGCGCCATCTTCGAGCAGCAGAGCGTCGTTACTGTCCTTCCAGACCTGATTGCGCAGCCCCAGGCCGCGAGGCTGGCGCGGCTGCACCTCGATCAGCCCATCATCATCGACATCGCCATACTTCAAGGCCCAATCGAGTGCTGCCAGGACATGGGGCCAGAGCTGCTCGACCAGTTGACGCCCGCCCTCAACCTGCTGCCAGACCGTCGCAGCAGCGATCAGAAAAAGATAGGTCGCATCCACCGAACCGTAGTAGCGGCCCTCCCACAGCGGCCAGACACCCTCGGGCCAACGGCGCGGTTCCGGCCAGTACTCGTGAATGATTTTGCCTGGCTGCTCCTCGTTTTCATCTCGCTCGCTCGTGCCTTGCGTTGCTGCCAGCGCCTGCAGGCCACGTGCAGCGAACTCCCTCACCCAAGAGGCCAGGGCCTGATCGGTCGGGCGCAGTCGCGCGGCCTCCAACACTAGCAGCACCGACCAGAGTGTGTCGCGTCCAAACAGGGCATGGTAGTGATCAGCGGCGCTGCTTGCGCGCAGGCCGGTAGGCGTCTGTAGCTCGTCCAACCAGGCCCGTCCTCGCTCCAGCCAGCGGACGAGATGAGCAGTCTGTTCCGACTCGTGCATAGACTTCACCACAATCGTTCTGCGAATATCCGTGATGTTGTGCCAGCCGGACCTCTATCTGCCGGCCAGGCCCGACGTAGATAGACCCTGGATAAAGTAGCGCTGGAAAATGAAGAAGATGATCACCAGCGGCGCAATCGAGATCATCGCACCCGCCAGCACCAGATTGTACTGGGTCACGTAGTTCCCTTTGAAGAAGGCCAGGCCCACCGTCAACGTATAGTTCTCCTGGTGGGACATTACGATCAGTGGCCAGAGGAACTCATTCCAGGCCCCCTGGAAGGATAAGAGCGCGACCACTGTGACTGCTGGTCGGACCAGGGGGAAGATAATCTGCCAGAAGGCGCGAAAACGTGAGCAGCCGTCGATCAGAGCCGCCTCCTCTAGCTCGCGTGGCAGCGTCTTGAGAAACTGCGTCATCAGGAAGACCGAGGTGGGCGTGACCATCGCCGGCACGATCAGACCGCCATAATTATCGGTCAGGTGCAACGTATAGGCCACCAGAAACTTCGGGATCAGAATGAGCTGTGAAGGAATCATCAACACGGCCAGTGTCAGCAGGTAAAAGAAGTTCTTGCCCGGAAATTCCATACGCCCAAAGGCGTAGCCGGCCATCGAGGCCAGGAGCACGTTGAGAACCGTCACGGCGCCGGCGTAGATGAGCGAGTTCAGAATATAGCGCGGGAAGAGCTGGGCCCCGCTCAGGATGAAGCGATAGTTGTCAAGGGTGGCCGGATTGGGCAAGAGGCTCGGCGGCCACGAGAGCACCTGCGCGTAAGTCTTAAAGGAGGAGGAAAAGGCGAACAGGAAGGGAGCCAACGAGAATAGCCCATAGCCGATCAGCACAATATAGAGGACCAGCTGACCCGGCTGCAGCGGCAGCGGGGGCCGACGCCTCATCGAGACGGCAACTGATGGCAGCTGCGCCTTTTCTGCTCTGGCTACGCCTCCAATCGTACTCATAGGTCTTACTCCTCTCTTGCTTGAGAGACAGACCAGGCGCGGTCTGCCTCGCTTACCTCTCTCTTCTGCAACTCGGCCATTGCTGGTTAGTATTGGATGTTGGCGTCGATGTAGCGCTTCTGGAGCAGTGTGACTGCAAAGATGATAATGAAGAGTACAAAGGCTTGAGCGCAGGCCAGGCCCATTAGCGATTTCTGGAAGGCCGTGTCGTAAATGACCATCGCCGCTGTCAGAGTTGAGCGCAGTGGGGTTCCAGAGGCCCCCTCCATGACGAAGGCCTGGTCGAACATTTGAAAGGCTCCGATCGAGCCGAGGGCCACCACGGCGAAGGTGGTTGGGCGCAGCAGGGGCACAGTGATCTTCCAGAGCATCTGCCAGCTATTGGCTCCGTCGACGCGGGCGGCCTCATAGAGGGTGGAAGGGATATCTTGCAGAGCTGCCAGATACATCAACATGAACGTCGGGGCCGTGGTCCAGATGTTGAGCAGCATAATAGCTGGCAGAGCCGTCGAGGGGTTCTCCAGCCAGGCCGGCCCCTGGATATGGAGCAGCGAGAGCACGTAGTTGATCCCTCCCTGGGGCTGATAGAGCCAGTAGAAGATCAGCGAAATGGCCACCGAGGAAGTCATGGACGGCAGGTAGAAAATCGTACGAAAGAAGCCCCGTCCGTGCACCTTCTGATTCAGCAGGAGGGCCAGGAAGAGAGCCAGAGTTGTCTGAAGAGTCACGACCCCAATGGTGTATTCAACGCAGTTGCGTAGACCTGCAGCGAAGTCGCCGTCGTGAGTCAGGTCATACCAGATGTTCAGGTAATTGCGGAAACCATAGAAGATCGGTGTAGTAAAGCCGAAATCAACATAGAAGAAGCTCAACGTGAGCGCCGTCACGATGGCGATCAGCGTGAAGACGATCAAGACAAAGAGGTACGGGGCCAGGAACGTGTAGGCTGTCAGGGTCTCTGTCAGCTTGCGCCGGTTGACCTTGAAAGGCAGACTGCGGCGCGTCCCGGATGGCCCGCCCGGGCGGGCTTTGCTTGCTGCCAGCTGCATGGTCTAAGGCTCCTTTGTCTAGCGGACCGGGTAGAGATACAAGGCGCGGCTCTCAGTAGGAGCTGGGAGAGCGAGGGGCCAGGCTGAGGCCGGAATGAGCGCGGTCTGGCTCTTCTCCAACCGAGCCTGACTGCTCTCGCTCTCCTGTTGCTCTACAGGATCAGGCCGCTCGCGTCTACTCCTGAGCGCGAGCGGCCAGGGCTAGGGTGCGACATTCTGCTGGATCCAGGTATTGACCTTCTGGGCCGCGGCATTGAGCGCGTCGGCAGGCGACTGCTTACCGAGCATGATGGACTGCAGGGCATTGCTGACATCGTTGTGGATCTCGGTATCGGCCACGCCGTAGAAGTCAGGCTGACCATAGGCAGCCCCATCCTGGAGAACCTTGACCCCTGGATTCTGCTGGAAGTAGGAGTCGTTGGCCAGCGAGGTCAGGGTTGGCAGGGCGAACCCGTCATGCAGCACCTGCGTCTGATACTCGGCGCCGGTCATATACTTGATCAGCTCCCAGGCCATGCCAGGGTACTTTGTGCCAGAGTAGGCGGCCCAGGCATTGGTATAGAGCAGATTGCCGCGCTTGCCGCTCGGCCCCATAGGCAGCGGTGCGATCCCGTACTGGACCTTGGGATAGTTTTGGGCCAGGAAGGGGATCATCCAGCCGCCTTCCAGGGTCATAGCCACCTGCTGCTTGCCGAAGGCATCGCCGTCCCAGCTGGCGCCAACGTCGCCGGGCATGACGCCGGTATGGTTCTGCTTGAAGGAAGTGTAGAACTCAGCTGCCTGGATGCCGGCCTGACTATTAAAGAGGGCCTGCTTGCCGTCGGCTGAGACCATCTGGCCGCCGTTGGCGAAGAGGAAGGCGCCCCAGCGCGAAGTGTCGGCGGGTAGGGCGATACCATAGACGCTGTTGGCCGGGCTGCTGCCGCGCTTCGTCAGCTTCTGGGCGGCATTCTTCAGATCATCCCAGGTCCAGTTGGAGGGATCACCGAGGCCGGCCTGCTGGAAGAGCGTCTTGTTGTAGAAGAGGCCAAGCGAGTTCCAGTCCTTCGGAATGCCAAAGACCGTACCATCGGCGCAATCGAAGTCCTGCATCAGCGACGGATAGTAGGTCGAAGGCGAGACCTGGTCGCGCGCCATGTAGGGGCTGAGATTGAGCAGTTTGCCGGCGGGGATATACTCCTGGGCCATTGGCGGCTGCAGGTAGAAGACGTCAGGCACGTTGCCGCTGGCGACGTTGGCCCGCATCTTAGTGGCGTAGTCGCCGGGGATGGGCGTCCAGGTGACGCTCACGTTGGGATGCAGCTTCTCAAAATTCTGCAGTCCCTGCTTGACCAGCGCATCCTCCGCCGGCGTGGAGGACCAGCCAGCCACCACCAGATGGATCTGACCAGTCTCAGGACTGGCCGCCGTGGTGTTTGTGTTGCTCGGGCAGCGCACAAGGGCGTTCTTTGGCCCTGTAACGCTGGCACCGGTTCCGCTGTTCGTGCCTCCACTGCTATTGCTGCTGCTTCCACAGGCGGTGAGGAGGGCCACGAGGGTGAGGGCTATGAAGATACTCCAGAGGCTCCTTCTTCTCGTTCTACTGGGCATGAGTGAACTCCTTTGTTTGCTCTCATCGGCTGCTCTACCGATTCCGCTGCCAGGTCAGCTCGGACGAGATGGCGCTGTGGACGCAGAAGGCTCAATAGGAGCTTGCCTTATCACTGCTTGCCTGGCTGAGTCTGGCAGGGTTGGGTATAGACAGAGAGACAGATCAAGCAAAATGCTGTTGTTGCTCCTCTCAAAATTCTTGCATCATTGCAAGAAAAATTGAGTAAAGATAATTGATTCGATACAACGAGTAATTATGGCGCACACTAGCTCAAGCTCACCTCCTAGGGATCGGTCCCGTTGGCGGAAGGGGACCAGCGTACCAGCAGCTCGTAAGTAGTGGTTTGCCGCAAAGCGGGGGCGAGCCAGATGGTGCGCTCCTCGAATCCGGAGAGCTGGACCGGATGGAGCGTCACCGGCCTACCGTTGAGGTGGGCTTCGCGGATACGCTGGCCGGGCAGGAGGGCCAGGCCGGGCAGCAGCTCCCAGTCTGCTTCACTGATGGTGAGCTGTACTTGTAGGCCATCCGATTCTACGGTCAGCTCGACATCGAGAGAAGCTGAAGCGAGAGGGATGTGGCGCAGGGCTGCTCGGGGCCAGCTGCTGGGGGGCTGGGGGATACAGAGCAGACGGCGTTTGGCAACGTCGGGACGGAGGCCGAAAAAATAATGGACGACGGGCCAGACGATGCCGTAACTTGACCAGAGCTGCAAGAAGCAGCCGCCATCGGGAGCGTACTCGCTCAAGGTGCCAGGGGAGGCCAGGCCGAAGGCTGTGCTCATGCGCAGCATCCAGGCCAGAGCCTGATCGGGGTGACCGTAGCGAGCCGCGCCGGTTGCCAGGGCCCCCGATGGTAAGGTCATAACCGCTCGGTTGCGCCGGGCATTAAGGACCAGCCCGCAGGCTTCCTGCCACTCGGGGGTCTGGAGGCGGGCCAGCAGTGAGCCAGCCTGAGTCAGGGAGGGCAGGCCAGCATCCAGGGCCAGTGCCTGGACCATATGGTACAATAGCCAGGGGCGAGGGGCCTCCTCGGGCTGGGTGCTGCTGGAGTCGGAGGAAGTGGCCTGTTCCTGGAGGGCTTCCTCCAGAGCTGCCGCGGCTTCCTGCAGGACCTGGGCCTCGCTCTCCTCTGCCGCCTGGGAGGCGCGGGCCCGTAACAGGGTCTGGTGCTGGCGCAAGCTGGAGGGGGAGGCGTAGAGATCGCCGAAGAGGCCCTCGCGTGCCACCCACCAGGCGTCGCGCACATGGGCGCGGGTCTGCGCGGCGCGCTGGTGCAGGTCAGTGGCCAGCCCGGGGTCGTCCAGTTCAGCGGCCAGGGTTGCCAGGCAGTCCAGGGCCTCGGCCAGGTAGGCGGCCACGTCCAGCGCCTGCACCTCATCGCTGGCCATCTCCGGCGTCTCTACGATGCTTTTGCCGTGGGGGACCAGGGTAGCGCGCCGGTCGCAGTCGGCCAGCGGCCAGGCGCGCAGGGCCTGCAGACAGAAAGGGAACAGCTCTCTCAGCAGGCCCTGGTCCCCTGTCCAGCGGTAGGTGTGGTAGAGTGCACGCACGAAGAGCGGCAGCTCTACCAGGTTGCCACTCGCCCAGAGCTGGCCATAGGGGAGCACTTCGTGAGGCACGGCGCTGTGAGGGTCGCAGCGTTCGCCGAAGGCGGCCAGGGTGCGCAGGCTGGCTACGGCGGCCTCGGTCTGTCCGCTGGGCAGTAGCGGCAGCACTCCATAGGCTGTATCGCAGCCAAACCACCAGGGGAAATCGGGCAGGCCGGCCATCAGACCGGTGCCGATGCCTGGCACCTCCAGTAGGAGGCGAGCGGTATTGGCCTTAGACCAGGCGAAGACCTCGTTGAAAGCCAGGTCGGGCGAGGAGAGGACGCAGTGCTCGAAGGGGGAGCGAGACTCAGCCTGGGCGCGGTGCTGAGCTTCGACGAGCACGGGCGTCAGACCACCTGTGACGTGTCCCCCACACGCCAGGCGGGCAAAGAGGTCGGCAGCCGACCCCGCGGTGCGCGCGGGGCCGGTGATGAGGAAACTGAGCTGCGCAGGTCCGGCGGAAGAGACCTGGCAGCGATACCAGAGCGCGGCGCCAGTGCCGCGCCCGCCGGTGCGCTCCGGTCCCCAAATGGGGTCGCCTACCTGCCAGGAGACAGGGGCGACTGTGGCTCCCACGCAGGCCGTCCAGCTGGGGTGGAGCGCGTCGCGCAGCACGACGGCGGCCAGCTCCTCATCATACTCGGCCAGATCTTCCCCGTCGTGCCAGCCGAGACGTTCCTCGGCCATCCAGGCGCCGTGTAAATCGCTGCGCACCACCAGGCCGCAGAGCACTTCGCCGGGCGCGGTCGCCGTCAGGTGTGGCGCCGCCTGGCTCTGGCGCTCTGAGGCGGGCAGCGCCCTCAAGGTCAGTTGGATGACAAGGGCGCTCTCATCGGGAACGATCCATTCGTGTCGCTCGACGGCCAGGCTTAGGGCTGGTAGGGTGTAGCTGAATGTCACGCCGGCGGCACTCCCTTGCCAGCGCTCGGGGGCCGTGAGCCAGAGCACTTCCTCGCTTCCGGGCAGGCGCAGTGCAAACCAGTAGCCATCGAGCAGCTTGAGCGGCGGGGCCCATAGCCCGCCCATCTCGCCCGGCTGGTGCCAGCCTACATCGGGAAAGCGGCCATCTAGGGTGGCAATGCTATAGAGGCGCCTGCCGCTGAGGGCATAGTAGCGCTTCCCATCGGGACGTGCCTCTAGGGCTGGGCCTGCTTGCTGCTCTTCGTACACGGTTTCTTTCTCCTCTTCGACAATACTGGTCTGGCCGCTCTGGCTTCCAGATGCAAGGAAGACAGGTGTGCTCTGGTGTTGTTGGTGGCTATTATCGGCTAGTAACCGCGCGTTGAGGCGCGCACAATCAGCTCTGGTTGTAGAAAGACGTAAGGCTCTTCTGGCGGGGCGCCGTGCAGAACGGCCCACAGTAGGTGTACCAGGATGCGCCCCACCTCGTTGATGGGCTGGCGTAAGGTCGTGAGCGGGGGAGTGAGATACGAGCCAAGCCCAAGACCGTCGAAACCGATGACCGAGAAAGTAGGTCCCACCTGGACCCCGGCGTCAAGGGCGGCCCGCATTACCCCGACGGCAAGTACATCGCTGATGGCAAAGATCGCTGTTGGTGGCTCTTCCCAGGAGAGTAGTTGCTGGGTGAGAAGATAGCCGTCTTTCTGGGAGATGCCGCTTGGAATACACAGGCGTGGATCGTAGGGCAGGTTGGCCCCTGCCAGGGCCTCACGGTAGCCGGCTCGTCGGTCGCGCTCCCAGTGGTAGGTGTCGCCGCCCCCAATGAAGGCGATGCGTCGATGACCGAGGCTGAGAAGGTGCTCTGTGCCGATTCTGGCCCCACTGCGGTTGTCGACTTCGGCCCACGGGTAGGGATAGAGACGGGCCTCGGCCAGATCTTCGGCGGAGCGACCGAAAAGCACATGCGGATAGCGGTGACGGCAGAGGTAGGCGAGACGGTGATCATTGGGTCGCAGGTCGGTCAGAATCACGCCGTCGGCGTGCCGTCCACCAAGGATGCGCTGATAGACGCCTAGCTCGCGTTCTCCTTCCTCTGCTCGTACCAGGAGAACATCGAGGTGATGACCAGCGGCCTCATCGGCGATACCAGCGAGCAGCTCAACCAGGAAGGGATCGGCGTTGCCTGCGCCTGTGTCAAGGTTGAGGGCGCGCGAGACCAGGGCAATAGTGTCAGTGCGTGCGTGGTTGAGATGTCGGGCGCTGGCATTGGGTACGTAGTTGAGCTGGGCGGCCAGGTCCTGGATGCGCTGGCGTGTGGCCTGCGGAATCGAGGGGTCCTGACGCAGCGCGCGCGAGACGGTCGATTTGTTGACGCCCGCCCTCCGGGCGATCTCCGCGATGGTGGGCCGCACAGTGTTCAGCTCGGGAAGCGCCCGACTGGGCTGCCCCTCTGACTGTCGCGGCTCGTTCGAGCCGGCGCTTTCCATGTGCTGCTCTTGTGTGGTCATCAGAGACCCCCCTGACCGCAGTCTCGTTGCTCGTTTGATCGGTCGCTGCGCTGCGATCCGTTCTGATTGGTCCTGCCGGTTGGTTTGCCTACGCAACCGGTTGCGTTAGCTTATTGATTAGATACCATACGGAACGGTTGTCTGTCAAGATGGAAACTGGGCCAAAACGGGGGGCGTCCGGGGGGCCAGATGGGTGCTAGCTGGTGCTTTTCTAGCCCGTTGTCTCTGCTCTCTCGACTTTGTCCTCGTGCTCGGGTATAATGAAGAAGATCTTGAACAAATATTCGATTTATTGTCAACTTGTACGATCGGCCACGGAGGAGCCGCAGGCTCTGGGGGGGGAGGGATGGAGGCGGCCAGGGGCGCTACCACAAGGAGAGCACTCTACGATGACGCAGCAGATAACGTGTGAAAAAGAGGGCATGCTGGGGGAGCCGTCGATGCTCCGACGGCTGGCGGAGATTGATCTGGTGGTCCTGGATGCTGCCGTGGCCAGTGGCGTGGCGGGGGAGCGGGCGACTCGCCTGCTGGCGAATCGCCGCCGGCTGGCGCCGGCGCGTCCCGCTCACCTGCTGCTGCACGCCCACAGTCGGCAGGAAGAAGAGCAGGCGAGTGCTGCCGCGGGGCACCTGGCGCCGCTGGTGGCAGCGGTCCATCTGCGGCGCCTCGGCAGTCGGAGCGAGGTGGCACGCGAGGCGCTGACGCTGCATCGGCAGCTCTGGCCCGCCGAGGACGAGGCGCGGCGCAAGGCTCGTCTCCTCCTGCTCATTCGGCGCGGCGGGGCCGGCACCCCGCAGTTCATTGCCCCCTTTGTCGGCGGGGCTGGCACGACCTGTGGGGTCTGGACGCCGATTGTAGCCTACCGTCGGGGCCGCCAGACCTGGATCGCCGGCACCCGCTCCCGCGAGGAGGAGCGGGAGGCCGAACCGATTCGCGGCTTCCTGCGGGGCAACTACGCGCAGGGCGTCTGCCCGGTCGAATGCAGCTTCTGCTACCTGCGTGGCCTGCAGGGGATGGGCCTCAAGAGCGTGGCGCTCAATCTGGAAGACGTCATCCCCGAGCTGGACCGTCTGCCGCGGGGCAGTGTGGTCAACTGGGCGGAACTGGGCGGGCCTGTCGAGGAAGATCCCTGGTTCGTCGATGCGCAGGGGCGCGGCTCGCTGGTGCAGACCATTCTGGATCTCTCCAGCGCGCGCGGGATCGTCTCCTTCTTCCTGACCAAGGGGGTCTACGAGCCCTACCTGCAGCTCGATGGCCGGCTGGCCCTCGTGGCGATCAGTCTGAACCCGGCGGCTATCTCGGCGCAGTTTGAGCCAGGTGGTGCCCCACCGGAGGCCCGCCTGCGTGGGCTGGCCTGGGCCATTGAGCATGGAGCCCTGGACCATACGATCCGGCTGGGACCGATCATTCCAGTGGCCGGCTACCGCCGAGCCTACCACGAGCTGTTTGCGCAGATCGGCGACATCCTGGGGCCGCGGCTCAAGCGGATGACTGTGGACATTCTGCGCTTCTCGCCGCAGATGCCGCGGCTGCTCAAGGCGAGCTTGCCCGAGGAGCAGGTGGCGCCCTTGCTCGCTGAGCTGGAGCCGGAGGTGGTGGCACACAAGTATCGCCCATCGGCGGCGCGGCAGCAGCGGCTCTACCACTGGGTGCGGCTGCTCTTGGAGCGCTACGGACTGGGGCAGGTGCAAACCACTCCCTGCAAGGCGGACCCACGGGAGGCCCTGCAGTTCCTCAAAGCCGGGGTGATCAGCAGCATGCCCTGCGCCTGCCACATCAGCTATCGCCTCCGTGCTCAGCTACAACGCAGCCCGCTTCCTATCATCAATCACACTCTACAGGAGTAGCATTTTAATGCTCGCTTGATTATCTTAGGAGATTTCACTTGCCAAAGAACCTTTCATTGGGTATACTCTGATAAGGATGTATAAAACTGATAGTGCGATTTGTTTATTAAAAAATTGAAGATCCGGAGAGTGGTGCAAGCTCTGATCTCGGCGTGTAGCGCGTGTCTTGCTGTCACCAAAGAGCCTGGGCCTGGTTGACTGGTTGAGGAGGGTGGCGTTGCTAGCCTTGTCCTGGAGACGGCCAGAAGCGGCGAGCTAGAAAGGAGCGCATGATGGCTCCGCAGTCAGTGATCTGGAAGCTGGATGATCACACGCGTGCGAAACACATTATTCTGCGCAAATACCTGGATGCCTGGCTCCCTATCCTCATCCGTGAGGGGAGAAGCGGGTTGCTGATCGATGGTTTTGCTGGTCCGGGGGAGTATGTCGGAGGAGAAATCGGCTCACCGCTCCTGATGATCAACGCCTATCAGCTGCATCGCGCGGAATCTCTCCGACGGGGTAGAGTGAAATTCCTCTTTGTGGAGCTTGATCCAAGGCGCGCGGCTCATCTTCGGCAGAAGCTCCAGGCCCATCTGCAGCGCCAGCCGCTGCCCGCCACCGCGACCTACGAGGTATATACGGGCAGATTTGTAGACGCAATGACCAATCTTCTGGCTGGCGGCTGCAGGCACTATGATGCTATGTTTGTCTTTATCGATCCATTTGGCTTCTCCCATGCACCTATGGATGTTATTCGCAACCTGATGGGCTGCCCTCGCTGTGAGGTCTTGATCACCTTCATGTATCAGGAAATCAATCGCTTTCTGGAAGCTGTTTACAGGACCAAGCGGCAGCACTATGACGCGCTCTTCGGCACTCCCGCATGGCAAATGCTGCTCCTGGACGCCCCTGATGTCCAGACGCGTCAGCGGCGCCTGCATGACCTCTATCGTCAGCAGCTTTTGACTGTCGCAGGCGCTCGCTACGTGCGCTCATTCTGTATGCGTGATAGGAAGAACACGACCGATTATTTTCTCTTCTTTGCTACAAAGCATCGCCGAGGCATGCAAGAGATGAAGCGGGCGATGTGGAAGGTTGACCCAACAGGCAACTTCGTTTTCTCTGACTGCACAGGCCTGGAACAGGGCTTCTTGCTCCAGAATGATGATCCAGAAATCCTGGCCACGCTGCTCTATGAGCATTTCAGAGGGCACCAAGTGACTATAGATGAAATTGAAGAATTCGTTATGGCCGATACCCCCTTTTTCAAGTACAAGTCGAGCCTGAAACTCCTGGAGGATAGACAGCAGATTGTGGTCTGTGGTGAGGAGGGGCGGAGGAAAGGCACCTACAAGGACCCTACGCTCCTGATCTATTTCCGCTAAGCTCTGGTTGTTGATCCTTTCTCTCCCCGACTTCATGTTCCGCTGGGCGGCCAGGGGACCGTCTTGTATGTTATCCTTCTCTCCGTGAGCAGTGTCTTGTCTGTGTTCCCTCCGCTGCTCCTGGTCGTCGTGGGGCAAGCGGGCGACCACCGGGCGTTACCCTTTCTCTCTTCTATTGAGAGCAGGAAGAGAGGAGCGGCCAGGGTCGATGTACAGGCCCAGATATGCACCTGCGTCTGAGCGAAGTCATGCTCTTACTCTGCATCTGGAGAGAAAGGAGTGTCAACGATGACCGAAGCCGATCGCGCCAGCGACCGGATTGAGCGCACCATTGAAGTGCAAGGGATAGCCACCCATCTCTTCGAGGCTGGTCCTCCCACAGCTCCGCCGCTGCTCTACCTGCACGGTACCCATCTTGGTAATCTCTGGCTCGACTACCACCGTCTCCTGGCCCAGCGCTTCCACCTCTTTGCTCCTGATATCCCAGGTTTTGGCCTTAGCGAGCGGCCAGACTGGATGAACGACATGAGCGATTACGTTCTGTACTTCCGCGAGCTCATGACGGCCCTGGGCCTTGAACGTGCCGCCCTGGTTGGGCACTCGCTTGGGGGCTGGATGGCCGCCGAAATCGCCGTCTGGTATCCCGGGCGCGTCAGTCGGCTGGTTCTCTCTAACGCTGCGGGCCTGCGTGTCAAAGGGGTGCCGATGGCTGACATCTTTGCCCTGAGTCCTCAGCGGCTGCTGGAGACCTGCTTTGAGAATCTCATGACCGCTGCTCCGCTGATTCCGCGCGAGATCAACACCGACTACTTTGTGCGCCTCTATGCCGAGCGAACCACTCTGGCCGCCCTGGCCTGGAATCCTCACTACGATCCGAAGCTGGCGCGGCGTCTCCAGGGGCTGAGCTGTCCCACACTGATCGTCTGGGGAGCGCGCGATCGTCTGATTCCACCTGCCTATGGCCAGGAGTGGCAGCGTCTCATTCCCGGCGCGCAGCTTGTCATGCTTGAAGGGACGGGCCACATGCCCATGTTCGAGCAGGCCCAGCAATGGGCTGCGCACATCTCCTCATTTCTCGTGGAGCCGCAGCAGCAACAGGAGGTGAAGCCCTCATGAGCCGCCCCCGACTCACTTTTCACTACTTCCATCTTATGCCCTGGCCTGATCTGCCACCCGACTTTGACGAAAAGTACGACTCGGCCTGGGTGACGCTGCCCAACAGCATCTATGATCCCGAGAAAGGACATGCTCTCTACAACCGCTACTTTGACGAGCTAGAGCGCGCCGACAAACTGGGCTGGGACAGCGTTTGCGTCAATGAGCATCATCAAAATGCCTATGGTACGATGCCCTCGCCCAACATCATGGCCGCCGTTCTCACCCAGCGCGTCAAACGGGCCAGGATCGGCATCATTGGCAACGCCCTGCCGCTCCACGACGATCCTCTGCGCGTTGCGGAAGAGATCGCTATGCTGGATGTCATCAGTGGCGGACGCATCATCTCCGGCTTTGTGCGCGGCACCGGCATGGAGTACTTCAGCTACAACATTAACCCCACCCTCAGCCGTGAGCGCATGAACGAGGCGCACGACCTCATCATCCAGGCCTGGACGCGGCCCGGTCCTTTCAGCTTCGAGGGCGAGCACTACAACTATCGCTATGTCAACATCTGGCCGCGACCTCTGCAGAAGCCGCATCCGCCGATCTGGATGCCGGGCACTGCCAGCCTGGAAACCATCGACTTTGCCGCTGCTCATCGCTATCCCTATATGACCGTCTTCATGCCGATGGAGCAGCGCAAGCGCGCCTACGAGCTATATCGTCGCCTGGCTGAGGAGAAGTATGGTTACGAAGCCCAGCCTGAACAACTGGCTTTTTGCGTGCCCATTGCCATCGCCGAGAGCGACGACCTGGCCATGAAAGAAGGTGAGCGCTACATGATGTGGCTCTTCCAGAAGGCCATGAAGGTCCCAACGGAGTTCTTCATGCCGCCAGGCTACATGAGCCTGCGCAGCATCCGAGCCGCCATCGAGAACCGGGCCAGTTTTGGCTTTGGCAACACGACCTTCAGGGAGCTGGTAGAGCAGGGTGTGGTCATTGCGGGCAGTCCGGCGACCGTTATCGAGAAGCTGAGCTACTATACGGAGGTGCTGCATGCAGGCATGCTGGTCACTGGCGGCTGCACCGATGGCATGCCTGATTATCTGGTACTCAAGCATCAGGAGATGATGGCCAAAGAGGTGATGCCCTACTTCCGGCAACAGGAGCTACCACCGGCGTCACGACCGGTCGAGGTCCACAGTGAGCAGCCCTGAGAGCCTGGGAAGAGAGTGCGCCGTGTGAGGAAGCGGAAGCAACCAGGAGGGAGGGAGCGAACCGGTACTTTCGGGAGTATTCTGTCAGCTGTCGGGGGGTGGCGCGTGTCCTCCATATAGGAGAGACGCAGAACAGCGGAATTTCCTGCTTGCTTATCTACTCAGGTAATCGGATCTCCCGTTATCTGAGAGGGCAAGCCCCAAGGGGGAGATCGATTGTGTTTGCAGCGACCGCGCCACCGATCTGGCTGAAAGAGAAGCTTCCTCGGTTGGTTTGCCCACGCTGTGCCGCCCGTCAAAGGGCGGCTGTAGCCGAATCGTCTCAGCAAGCTCACATGCGAGTAATACCTTCGGAGGGCAATGCTTCTAGTGGCCTCGGTGGCTCTAGCGACTTAGCGCATAGGCGGCAGAGGCAATCTGAGGGTGAGGGGTGAGCCAGCTCTCCTGATCTCACCTGGCAGGATTGTGCTCTCGCACCTTCCAGCCGTCCGGGAAAGCTCTGGCTCTTGAGGTAGAGCCAGCTGTCGATCGGACGGCTGGATTTTGTGTGCAATACTGGGCAGTCTGGTCCTGGCCTGGCGTTGGTGGGGTCATGCTCGCCATGTGCCCTTCCCCCCTTGATGAGGGAACCAGGTAAGCTGCGCATTGGTAATAAGTAAGGCTCTTGCCCCCACGGCGAGAGCAACTGGCTAATCTCTAGAGGGTGTATAAGTGGCAATCGCTGGCAGGGCAGGCGTGAGGCTGCTCAGTTCAAAAAGAATCTGGAAGGTTGGGGGGTATTGCCATCGATATGTGAGGAGCAAGTGACTCGAAAAGGCAGAGCAGCTTGCTTTTTCAAAGAGAACGAAGTATACTTATTTTTAAAAAGTAGCCTCTAAAGTCGGAGGAAACTGAAGGCCATCCTCAGAAAGGAGAGCCTGCCTTTTTGCACAAATATGAGGGTGAAGATGAGAAGAGCATGACCACTGTGGGATTCCGCGGCTGCCGCGAGAGGGGTCCACGTTCTGGGTATTTTCAGCTCAACGAAGGCGATGTGGAGACGCCAGCGCTCTTTCCTGTCGCTTCCCTGATCACAGGCACCACGCCGCGCGGAGGAGGGATCTGGAAATATGTGCTGCAGGCCCATCCCCAGGGGCTGCTGCGGCAGAACAGGCCCATCATGACCCAGGTCCTCCACTTCCTGGATTTTTCCCTTCGGCCCAAGTGGCTGGCTTTTTGGCGGCAGCGTCCCTTGCGCGAGCACTATCAGGCCGCCTTTCCTGAGCTGCACTATCGGGCGCCCCTCTTCTGTGACTCTGGAGGCTTCCGGCTGCTGTGGAACAGTCAGCTCGACCTCTCGCGCTATGGGTTGGAAGCCACGCCGCAGACCATTCTGCGCTTACAGCAGGATTTCGGGGCCAGTCTTCTCGCGACCCTCGATTATCCCTTGCCACCCGGACTGGTGCGCGCAGAGGCCGAGGCGCGCATGGCGCGCAGCCTGGCCAATGTGGGGATCACCCTGCGCCTGCTGGCGGAGCAGCCCGGCCCTCCCCCGTTCGTGTATGCGGCGGTCCACGGGCAGACCCCCGACGACCTGCGCCACTCGGTACAGCGTGTCTTTGCGCTGCGCGAGGCCGAGGGGCTGCAGCGCATCCCGCTGGGGATTGCCATCGGCTCGCTGGTCCCGCTTCGCCTGCGGGGGGCCGAGAAGCTGCTGACCCTGATCGACCTGGTGCAGGCCGCCATCGAGGGCATTCCGGCAGCCGAGCGGCCCACGACCCCAGTGCACCTGTTTGGGGTCACAGGCAATCTGATTCCTCTCCTCGTCTATCTGGGGATCGATACCTTTGATTCGAGCACCTACGTGCAGATGGCGCGCAGCCTCCGCTATCACGATCCCGTCAGGCATCGCTTTGTGCCGGTCCTGGAGTTACAAGAGCGGACCTGCGACTGCCCGGTGTGTCAGACCAGCTCGCTTGCGGAGCTGCAGGCGGGGCTGACCTCCCTCACCCCGGCGGGTCGCCCATTAGAGAATGGGGCCTATAAGAGCCGCTATTATGCCGAGGTGGCCCTGCACAACCTGGAGCAAGACCTCCGTCTGGTGGAGGAAGTGCGTCAGGCGGTGGCAGCAGACGCCCTGGCGGACTTCCTGCTGCGCTGGGTGGAGGGACAGGAGCGCCTCCGAGAGGCGCTGGCCCACCTGCAGCAGCGAGACGAGCGCTTGCGCCGGCTCGGCTCGCGGCGTTCGTTTGCTCTGGCCAGTCAGCCCAGCTTGCCGGTGGGGACCGGGAGCGGTCGACCCGTCTCCCTGGCCTACACCCCCGAGGCGTTCAACATTGTCAGCAATGGCTATGCGCCGCCGGCGGACAAGCGGGTGTTGCTGGTGTTGCCCTGTTCGGGAGAGAAACCCTATTCGCAGTCGCGCACGCACCGCTACGTCAGAGAGCGGCTGCAGGCGGCGCTGGGTGAGCAGCTGGACGGCATTCACTGGGTAACGCTCTCGGGCCTGTATGGGCCGGTGCCCGAGGAGTGGGAGCAGGTCCCCGAAGTGCTGGGCTACGACTTCCGGTTGGAGGGAAGCAACCAGCCACAAATCGAGCTGGTGGCCGGGCGGCTGACCCGCTATCTGGAGCGCTGGGGAGAGCACTACGTGGCCTGCCTGGGGTATGCGACGAGTCGAGCCTATCGGCAGGCGATGGAGCTGGCGGCGCGCCGCACGGGCCGGCTGGAGGTGCTGCCCTGCAAACCGAAAGCCCGTCGACTGACCGAATTCTTTCGCCGGGAGCATCTGGAACAGCTCGTGGCCTCCATTCTCATGCAGCTGGAACAGGGAGACCGCTAGTCGTTGGAAAGGAGAAGACCATGTCCTCCTATGAGGAGATGCGGGACCTGCTTCAGGATATGGTGCGAGATATCATAACCGCTCGCGATTTTCCCCCGCCAAACCTGCTCTGGGAACGCTATCATCAGCGTATAGAACCTCTCTGTAAGAGGGAAGAGCTGAGGGAGGAATTCGTTGCTCTGGGAGGAGACATTTTTTTGCCTCGGGCGATAGAGCTTGTTCGTCCTCTGAAGCAGCTCCGACAGCGCTTCAGTGCTTTGGGACCGTCGAGACCACTGGTGGAGCACATGCGCATGGAAGCGCTGGTAAGGCGGCGACCGCCGCGCGATCTTCGCCTGGAAGATCTGACGGGAGAGCTTGGGGCGATCGCTCAGCTCTTGAAGGCCAGTGAGGAGGAGCAGCGGCATCAGGACAGTAGCCCTGCCGCTAAAGAAGGAGAACTCCGAGTCTCCACTTTCCAAGTCGAGGGCTGGGAGAAGGCGCTGCAGGTCATTCGCCATAGTCAGGGTATGGTGATTACTGCTCCCACAGGCAGCGGTAAAACTGAGGTTTTCTTGCTGCCTATTATCTATGAGATTACTCGCCAATTGGCGAAAAAAGTACCTGCCAATCAGGTGCCGCGCTTCGTTCTGCTCTATCCGCGAGTCGCCTTGCTGAAGGACCAGCTGGAGCGGGTCCTGCGCTATGTGTATCGTGCCGAATTGGAAATAAGCCAAAAGAGCATGTGGGGCGAGGTTTTCCATCCTGAAAGGGGGCGCATCACGATAGGTTTTCAGTTTGGTGGGGTGGGACCGGACCCCGAGTCTGCCCTTGAAAATAGTGAAATCTTTGAAAGTCGTACATTCATATATATAGATAAATGTGTGATTTGTAAAAAAGGAAGTTATGAATTGAAGTCTGTAAAATACAATAAAAGAAAGAATACATTGTTGAAATGTAATAACTGTGGGGCAAATTTCCATGTCTCTATTGGGAGAAACTACCATGCCGACCTGATGCCGCATCTACTGATTACAACTGCTGAGTCTTTTGACCAAATATCTGTATATCCTCTGGAGAAATTTGAGAATTACATTAAGTCGATAACGGGTATTGTCCTTGATGAGGCTCACGTCTATCACTCAATCTACGGGGCGCATATCCATCACATGCTGAGGCGCCTTGAGGAACTCAGAGGCGGTCAAGCACTCGCCAAGTTAGCAGCAAGTGCAACTATTCTTGAGCCTGAGAGGTTTGCCGCCAGCTTATTCTATGGAGAGAAGTCTGACCAGCTTGTTGTGCACAAGGCTGAAGATGGCAGCAGCGTACCGACGGGTCTCGAACTGCTCTATGTCTTGCAGAAACCCGAAGAGCAGGTGGAGGCCTCTTCCTTACTGATTCAGGCAGTGATGGCTGTGGGTCATGCTCTGCTCAGGGGAGAGGGACGAAGTACTGTCTTCTGCGATTCCCTTGACATGGTCGGCAGATTCCATGCGCAGATCAGCGATGCCGAAGAGCAGCGCCGGCTCTGGTCATTTCGCTGTAACCTGGAACAGCTCTGCTTCAACCAGCGTCGGTGTCCGCGTACAGTTCCAGCCTCGTGTCGCGTCTATGAGCAGGGCGAGTGCTGGCGTGGCCTGCCTGCTGGCGAGCAGTGTACCAACGAACTTCCTGATCTGCATATGCAACCATTGAAAATAGTGGAAGTTACATCTAAGGCTAAAGCTACTTATCACGACGAGGATATTATACTAGCTACGGCGGCTTTTGAGATTGGCGTTGATGATAGTCGTATTCAAGCGGTTATCCAGTATCTTATTCCTCACACCCTATTTTCCTTTATTCAGAGGCGTGGCCGGGCTGGTCGGGGCTGGCGCTCGACTGCCTATAGTATGCTGGTCTTGGATACCTCTCCGATTAGCCATTTCTACCTCCGCCATTACAGGCGGCTGATCGAGGGCAGCTACGAGCTGCCGCTCAAGACTGACAATCCTGTTATCTCCGCAATACATGGTATCATCTCAAGAAAGCGGAAGGAATTAGCTGCCTATACCTCTCTGCACAAGGTTGAGAAAGGATTACTGCAATGGATATGGAACAATATTAGTAATTGTGGCATAATTAAGCATTATTATGGAGATGAATTAATTAATTATGGCGATGCCTCTTTAGAGGAAAAGGTAAAATTCTTAAAAGAGTGGATAAACACTAATAAAATAGAATTGGAGCACAAATTAGGGCTAAAATCGCTCATAGATCGTATAGAAGATGAGATATGTACGTTGGAAGAGACTGCCCGTTTGAGCCTGGATTTCTTGAAGCAGGAAGGTTCCTCCTCTGAGGAGATCTCGAAACGTTTCCTGGAAATAGATAATTATCTATCTAATATCTTGTACAATACTAAGGACAAATATACAATTGAAAAAATTTCATATATAACGAGAAAAATGGCTTATTTATGGAAAAATATTGCTGATAATGATACGAATAATTTTAGTGATGTGGAAAGGTTGTATAAATTCTTTTTTAAACTGGGAGAGCTTTTTAAGGATAAGAGAATCCTTCGCTACCCACCTGAGGCTATGAAAATTGTGCTGCAGGCTAGCTTCTATCTCCACCTGGACGATACTAGTGACAGCGCTTGCACTTACAGAGTGGAGTACCTCTTGCCAGAGGGTTATTTCCTGGCCACAAAGCCAATTCTTGTCAATGCCAGCCTGGCTAGAGGGGAGGGAGTAGAGCCTGAAACCAAGGTTGAGCTAGAGAACATCGGCGTACTTGCTAATGCGCTCATTCCTTACAGGACGCTCTATCGCTACTACGCTCGTCATATCTCAACCATAGACGTTGTCCCTCTCCCTGAGAGAAGTAGCGACCAGGAAATCACAATTCGGCTTCGAGGGGCTGAGGGGTTGCATCACGCTGAGTTTTTCGCGCCATATAAGGTCTCTGTAAGAACGTTAGAGACGGATAAGCAAGGGCAGCAGGTCGTTAAGATGTGCGAGCAGTGTCGCATGATTTATAGTATAAGTCGTACACGCCACTGCTGTGACTCGCAGCTTCGTTACGTAACGTTGCAGGCATCTCCAGTGATCAAGCGCAGCTACGCGGTTGGCCCTGCAGAGCGACGACTCACTTTCTCCCTCAGTCTTCTTAAGACCATGAAAGGCGTGACGATGGTCGAAGGGGCGGAGGTTTCCGCGCGTCGGATGCTCCCGGAAGCCAACGGGCACTATGTTCCGCAAAAGAGGCCACCGCTCTCCTTCCTGGCTCGCTATGAGATCCCCCTGCGCTACGACCTCACCACTGATGGGATTCGCTGGCAGCTTCAGCATCTCGTCACGACGCTACTCGCTGATCAGCAGCTCCAGCGGGAGCTTGGCCAGATCAAGGTACAAGGGCAGCTCAAGCATCTGGACAGCGAGCTGATTCTCCATACCGCTGCTCATATGCTCTACAAAACTATTGCCACTATAAGTGGCGTCAATGAGCAGGCACTGGAGTACTGGTATGATGTCCAGCGGTGTGAGGTAGTTGTCTGGGAAGGCTATGAGGGCGGCACTGGACTCTCGGAGGTGTTTGCCCATGCCCTGAAAACGCGACCGAAGGAAGTCTACCAGGCCTTGCTGGCTTGTGTACTTTGCCCGATTCACCTGGCAGAGGATCCCCAGCAGCCGATAGAGCCAGGCTGGCGTGAGGAGCTGGGGCGCAGTTGGCTGGTGTCCTCAGAGCCCATGAACCCCCTGTCCCAAACGTTGTCGAGACAGATGGTTCTCGATCAGATTGCTGACGAGGCAGAATGGACCCGTCAGCATAGCTCTGGCCGGCTTGCAGATGACGAGAGCAGCAAACTCTCCTGCTATACACATGATGGCTGTCCCGTCTGTATCTATGTCACGACCTGCTGTCGAGGACGCTACAGACAAGCGCCATATGTCAGTCGCCGTGTGGGGGAAGCCCTTTTACGGCAGCTGCTACGCCGTACCTCACGGAGCGAGGTTGATCAGCTACACGCTGACGCGGCCCGTCTGGGACTGGAAACTGTGGCTTGCTGGCCACTGGATCGTCAAGGACGGGAGTGGGCGCTCTTCCTTCTCTAAAGTCGCCTGATAGGTCAGGATAGGAGTTGAGCCATGGCAACTGAAGAGAGGGCCGACCTTTTCTCCCCTATTTCACCCTCGTCTCCTACACCCTCGATGATGCCAGAGGCCCATCGCGCCGAGGAGCTCAGCCTGGCATATGTCCTGGCTCTTGCCGCCAAAGCTGGCGTCAATTACTCGCTCCTGAAGAGAGATTACGGCATCGACATCTCTTTTCGTAGGCCAAGGATCATTGACGGCGAGATCGATGATAGTGGCAGCATGATGGTAGATGCGCAATTGAAAGCCTCGCGCAACTACCGCCTGAAAGGAGACTATATCGTCTATGATCTCCCTGCAAAAAATTATCGCAAGCTCGTGAATAGCATCTTTTCTGTTCTATTACTACTCTGCCTGCCACCAAGTATTGATCACTGGCTCCATCAAAGTGAGGAATGCCTGAGCATCTACAAGTGTTGTTACTACTGGAGGCCCCAGGGACATGTTGAAATTGATCAAGTAAGATCTAAAACAATCTATGTTCCTAAAGCGAACCTCTTTACGGAAGCAGTGTTGCTCAGTCTGCTTGATGAGGCGCAAGCGAAGGTAAGGTTATGATGCACAGATCGTTAGAGGAGCTCCCGCTTGACCTGGTGAGCATTGCCGACGTGCAGGCTTACCTGCAAGCGCATGACTGGCGCCAGATCGAGTGCAGCGATCAGCAGCTGCTGGTCTTTGCTGGCCCGCCCAATAAACTAGGTGAGCCGATGCTCATTGCATTGCCCCGTTCGAAGGATCTGGGAGGTGCCGAGCTGCGCCTGACCGAAGCTCTGCACAGGCTGGCGGAGATTGAGCGTGTGCCTCCAACTACCCTCATTAGCCGCATTCGTGCGGCCAGTGCTGATGCCATTTACTTGCGCTTGCTTATTGCTCCCTCAGAACTTCCCTCGTTAGAGACTGTGTCTTCCTTCTTGAGCGGCTGCAGAAATCTCGTCACCTTTTCTGCCTGTATGGAGCTGATAGGACAACGCTATTTCGTCCAGCCAACTGCTACTGCCAGGAGGCTCTCCAAACGTTTTCAATTCGGTCACACCTATCAGTCGAGCTTCGGTTTTGTATTTCAGGCCCCAGTGACTAGTGAGCAAGGACAGCTGCCGTTTGCTTCCCTGGAGGGATCTCCTGTTCCTCTTGGCAGAAGGGTAGTCGAGCGGATTACAAGAGGGCTGCTCATGCTTAGCACTGCCGCTCAGTTAGGAGATGATCGACTTCTCGTCGAGCGCTACTCAGAAGGATTGAATGCCAATATGTGCAGCGCTGTGGCCGAAATGCTCAAAGTAGTTGGTGATACCGCTGTGGAGTACTCTGTTAGCTGGTCACCTCTCTTGTCTGCTCCTAGCGACCTCTCTCGTCTCCCTCCCCTGCAACTGCATCGCTCTTCAATTCCCTACCTTGAAAAGGCTGCTCAGCTCCTGCGAGTTGGCCACGAGGGAATCAGTGGAGAGGAGCAAACCATCACAGGTGTAATCACTGAATTACACTGGGAGGATGCAGAGCGAGGACAGGTGCGCCTGAAAAGCCCTGAACTGGGTACGCTGCACCTCTCCCTCGAATCCTCCCAGTATGCACTTGCTTGTGATGCTCATCGCGATCGACGCCTTGTCAGCGTGACCGGAACACTGGTACCTACCCCCGGGAAGCGTAGGAAAATCTGGAACTTACTCTATCCCCGCGATTTTCGGATACTTGAGCAACTGGCTTAGTAAGCCTCATTTCTGTCCATAGACTACATAATATTGATACTCTATTTGCAATATTTCCATCTCTCGATCGATTTCCCGTAAGACGAGATCAAATTGCTTCTCATCAATATTGAGCTGCTGATGTAAAAGCGGGAAAAGACCTGGAAAAGTGGCCATCAGGTTCTTCTGCAGCATCACACCCTCGTGGCGACCCCAGGGGCCAACCGGCACGCTCAGCGTCTCTAGACGGACATGGCGCAGACCGAGACCCTGGAAAAGGTTGCCAAGACGATCCGCGATGGCTGGATCATAGCCAGCTCGCTTGCTGGCCTGGCGATACCACTCGATGAATAGCCTGAGAGCGGGACCCGCGTTCACGAAGGTGTCTCCCCCTTCGAATAGCTCGATCCAGCCGCCGGGCGCTGTCACCCGCTGCAACTCTTGCAACAAGAAGGGCCAGCTTTTCGCTGGAATACCCATTGCAAGCAAACGCTGGTGAACATAGTCAAAGGTATGGGCGGGAAAGGGCAGGCCCTGCAGAACGTTCCCTTGCAAAAAGCTCACATTCGGCGGCAGCTTCTGCGACGGCGTCGACCACTCCAGATCGATACCATAGACACGCGCCTGGGGAAAAGCCCGCGCCATCTCGATGACCCACCGTCCTGTACCGCTGCCGACGTCGAGAATCGCCCGCACTCGCTCCTTGTCAAGCGGCGCCAGGTAGTTGCTCTTAAGGACATGCTTCAGGTAGAAGTGCTGGAAATCAAGTCGATTGGCCTCAACGAGATCCTTCGGCAGCAGATAGTCTGTATCGATCAAGTAGCGCCTGGCGAAAGCCGCGACCTGCGGTGGCTGAGGAAGCCGGACAGTCGGATACCGCTCTAGCGCCTGTCGCTGGGTGAGCGTACTGCCAGCTCCCACCAGCTCCAGCTGGTCCGTGGCCCTGGGCTGCTGAATCTGTCCGTTGCCTCCACAGCCTGGCCTGCTTCCAATCGCTACATATTTCACGACGCCGGCGGCCTGCAAGGCCCCAGGAGATGCTGGCCCGAAAGAGGTAGTCGCTACCGGCCTGACTCGATTTCTGTCTCTCCGAGCCTTCGATGCCTGCTCTGGATGAGCCTCCGTCGGCCCTCGCTCCGCTGCTCCGGTCCCAGCAACTATCTGCAATGGCGCCGCTCTCCGCAGCCCGCGCCTTTGACCCTTGCCTTGCCACAACTGCTTCAGCCAATGCAAGATATTCATAGCTACAACCGCTCCCTACGATATTTTTTTCGCTCCTCCTGAGCTTCATCCAGATCCTTTCTTGCCCTGTGACGGCGCGCTCTCTTGCCTCGCCCCATTCCCATTCGTTGACTGGCCGCGGCGCGGTGCTGCTCTGCGACCTCCTTGTTGGTTGCTCTCTTTGCTTCTCCACTGAGTCCTCGCCCGTTCCCGGCCTGCCAGCATAGGCCCTCGCTGGATGGTCTGGACGTGAGACGATTGCAAGTGCTTCTTTATTGTACTACGTTTCTATGGGCCTATTTTTCAAGGCTCTGGCTGGAAATTTTAGACATATTTCCTAGCTTCAATCAGATTTCTTGTGTACAGCAGAACCAGGGAAACCTTGCTATTAAAATTGTAATAACCACTAAATATTACTGCCTGCCTGCTATCAAGCAGACGGTAATATCGATTTTTACATCGATAAAAAATGTAGTTCCTGGGTGAGAAGGCCAGAGAGAACCGCAAGAGGGCAATAGGGAGGGATGAGAGGGCAGGTCAGGCGGAGAAAAGCGGAAGAAGACCAGGAGGCAGCTCAGCAGAGGCGAAGAGGGGGTGCTCGAGGAGAAGAGACAGCGGTTGCTGGCGATCGCGCCTTGGTATGGTGCTGCTCTTCATCTAAAGAAGTGGAGCGAGCGCAGTCAGCTCTTACCTGGCCCGCTCCTGACTGAGGACACGGTTGTACCTGTCTCGTCTCTGAAGGGAAGAGTCACTTGCGAAGCCAGAAAGCCTTTTTCGTCTGGCTGTCGCCGAGGCTCCGGTAGTGCCACAGGAGCAGGCCGGAGATGAGCAGCAAGAGAGCAACCACCTCTAGCACAATGGGCAAACTACCCGTGGGCAGAGCGGGCACCCATCCGGGTAGGGAGAAACCGTCTGGCTGTGGCGCTTGCTGGGGAGGGGTCCCGAAGGCCACGCCGTGCATCAGTCCGGGCTGTGGAGTGACCTGCAAATCGTAGGTCACCTGTGGCGCTGGCGCTGCCAGGCTGAGATAAGTAAGCCAGCCACCTGGCCAGACCCAGCCCATATTGCGATCCCTCACCAGATCGTGATAGAGGGTCGTGCTCAGCGGCTCCTGGAGTTTGATCTCTAGACCCGGGGCGCCGGGTACCTGGCTGCCCACCGGTGAAAGTCCCAAATGATAGGCCCAGTCGCTGGTATAGAGAGGCTGATCGGTCAGCAAGAACAGATCGGCATTCACGGTATCGGTGCCGATCGCCAGCACCTCCAGCGGTACCCAGAGCTGGGGTAAGCGCATCGTAATCAACAGCGGCGTGCCGTCTCCCTGCTGCAGGCCACGCTGATGAGCCTGGGCCGAGTCAAACTGCACAGCCATGAAAAAGGGACTGGCGTGACCATAGACCAGCAGATGGGCCCGCGTTTCCTCGTCGAGTAAGAAGCCATGCTGGGTGGCCCAGTCGAGCACGGCGGCCCCACTGCCCTTGACCACCGTGATATTGAGGGCTGCAATCTGCACACGCTGCACTACCTCAGCGCTGGCTGAGACGAAATGCTCTGGCTGCCCAGTACTGGAACGCTGGCGCCGCTGAACTTCCTGATTTAGACGCTGCAGCGTCCAGGCGCCCCCCTCCTGAATACGCAACGGAGCGGTCGGCAGCGGCACGATCCAACCGAGATGGCTGGCATCTCCCTGGTAAGTAAAACTTGTCAGGTAATACTCGATGCCTGCATGCCAGGCGACCAGAGTGGTGGCGCGCTGGAGGCGCACACTGCCGTTGGGGGCCACCAGTCCCCCGCAGGCCAGCACTGGTGCGGTCTGTAACAAGGTAAGGAGAAGCAACAACAACAACGCAAGCGGCCCCTTCCAGAGGCGGTAGATGATCGACATGGGGGCACCTCCTCCTCGGATGAATTCCTCCATCCGAAGGACGAAGCCGTCGTTCTGAAAGTTCCGCTTCTCTCCGGGACCGCTCGCTCTTCTGTTCTGGGCGGCCCGCTTGCTTATCTGTGGGCAGCCGCGACACGGAGACGGTTACTTTCCGCTGTGCCCCAGGATATAGATATTGATAAAGAAGTAGAGCGTCATAGTGACGCCGACCAGAGTCACAAAGAGGCGAACCCAGCGCTGATCAATTTTACGCGCGTAGTAGGCGCCACCGTAGCCACCGATCACAGCTCCCACCACCATCAGCAGGGCCTGGGGCCAAAGGACCGCGCCGGCCAGCGCAAAAGTAATCACTGCAACCCCGTTGATCAGACCTGCCAGCAGGGTCTTGAGGCCATTCATCTCATGGATATTTTCCATGCCCATCATACCCAGCGTGGCCAGCATCAAGATGCCAATCCCGCCGCCGAAGTAACCTCCATAGGTAGCGATCAGCAGCTGGAAAAAGGAGACGCTGACCAACTTGAGCGGAGAGAGCTTCTCGACGCTCAAGGCCAGGGTCTCGGTCGTCGGGACCTCGTCGGGGTGCGTGGCCGTCTGAGACACAGCCGGGCCGACGGTCGCCACTGGCGCGGTGGCGCTAGCCACCGGGGAGGCCGCTACTGCGCGCCGCTTGCGCAGGAGGGCTGTCAGCCGTGGGCTAACGGCAAAGAGCACCGTGGCGATCAGGAGTAAGGGCGGAATCAGCAAGGTGAAGGTCTGCGGAGGTGTGTGCAGCAGGAGCAATGCGCCCAGAATGCCGCCGATGAGGCTGGTGCCGCCCAGCACTAACATCAATGCCCGCTGCTGCTGGGCCAGCTCGCGCCGATAGGCACCGGCACTGGCTACCACACCGGGCCAGAGCGCGACTGTGTTAGTAGCGTTGGCATTGATGGAAGGTACACCAGTAAAGATCAGTGCTGGAAAGCCGATAAAGCTGCCTCCACCAGCAACCGAATTCAACATGCCGCCGAGCACCGCGGCCACAAAGAGCAGAATGGCCTGTGCAAGGGTCATAGACGTATTCCAACTTTCCTTTGCGAGAATGATCCTCCTGTAATCATAGCAGCAAGAAAGACCGGAAAAGGAGGGGCTCCGAGTCACCCGCACTCCCCACTCTCATGAGCGCCAGCTCACGGGAGTGGCAGCGTGCCAGCGGTCGGAGCCTCTGCCTGACCGGGATCGTGGAGGCGACGGCAGGCGGGAGCCTAGTGGCTTAGCTCGCTCAGGCTGGCCTGGTGTCTGCGTCGCTCCTCCTTGCCACGCACGAGCGAGGTCCCTACGCCGATGACAGCGATCACGGCGCAGACCAGAAAGGCGCTCTGAAAGGCGTGAGAGAAGGCCTGCTCAAGCGCGGCAGCCCTGGCTGCGGAAAGAACACCGTGAGTGCGTAACATGACGAGCTGCAGGCCGGCGTTGGCCCCACCCAGGCTGGTAAAGACCGCGCCGGCCAGGGCGACGCTGATGCTCTGGCCCATCGTGCGGCCCGTAGCCAGGAAGCCTGAAGCACTGCCTTGCTGCTCACGTGGGGCATCGCCCATCAGCGCGCTGCTATTAGGCGATTGGAAGATGGCCTGGCCCAAACCTGTGACCACCAGGCGCCAAATGATATCCCAGATAGAGCTGTGGGCGTTGAGCTGGCCCAGCAAAAGCAGCCCCAGGCATGAAATTGCCAGCCCCGTGGCCGCCAGCCAGCGCGAGCCAATGCGGTCCGCCAGGCTGCCACTGAGTGGCGCCACACAGGCAAGCGTGATGGGGAGCGGCGTCAGTAAGAGGCCAGCCACCTCCGTCGGAAAGCCGTGCAGCTGCTCCAGATAGAAGGGCATCAGGAAGCTGACCGCGAAGAGCGACATGAAGCAGAGAATCAGGCTGATGTTGGCCGAAAGGAAGACCCGTCGCCGTAACAGCGAGAAGTCGATGACCGGGTAGGCCACGCGCTGCTCTATGAAGTAGAGCGCGATCAGGGCAGCCAGGCCAACAAACAAGCTGCCCATAACCAAGGGCGAGAACCATCCCAGCTCCTGGCCGAAGGAAAGAGCCAGGGTAATGCCAGCCAGGCCCAGACCCAGAGTCAATGCTCCCAGTGGATCGAAACGCCCCTGACGCTGGGCATGGCGCTCCTTCAGCAGGAACCAGGTGGCGAGGAGGCCAATGATGCCAACCGGAACGTTCACATAGAAGATCCAGCGCCAGGAAAGAGAGGTGGTGATCAGCCCACCTACGGTGGGGCCAACGCTGACGCCAAGAGCAACGTTAATGGCGTTGAGGCCCAAAGCTCGCCCCCGCTCCGAGGGAGGGAAGGCACTGGTCAACATGGCCGGCGCGATGGCCATCATCAGGGCACCACCAATGCCCTGGAAGCCCCGAGCAATGACGAGAAAGAGCAATGTGGGCGCCGCACCGCAAATGGCCGAGCCAAGGGTGAAAATGATGAGCCCCAGCAACCAGACCGGCTTTTGCCCTACCATATCGGCCAGACGCCCTGCTGTGAGCAGCATGGAGGCCGTGGTGACAAGATAAGCAATGGTGACCCACTCGACGGCTCCATTGAGCGGTACATGAAAATAGCTCGCTATAGCAGGCAAGCTGATATTGACGATTGAGCCATCAAGGGTGGCCATGAAGACACCTATGGCCAGAATGACAAAAACAAGCCATTTGTTGGTCTCGATGACCGTTGCTGACTGGCTCCCCTGCCGCTCGCCTTGTACGACAGCACCCAGGGGACGCGGCTCTGCTACCGGCAAGACAACAGTCTCTCCTGTCCGCCGCTCCTGCTCGTGGCTATGGCCGTTGCGCTCTACCCGCTCGCAAGGCTGGCTCGTCTTCTCCTCTGAGAATAAACGCAGTTCTGACAGTTGGGGATCTTGTTGCTGCATTATCCTTCCTGTTCCACTCACTCCCAATAGATACAAAAATTGGAGTCTATGTATATATCTTGAATAGAAGCACTGAAGTGCTGTCTAACCCGTGTAATCGCGGTAGTGTAGATAGCCTGAAAGAAGAGGGTGTGTGGCAAGGCGCTCACATCCACAGAAGAGATCTCGTGATCTGTTCCATAAGCGATGGAGCGCTGTGGTAGCGAGACACTCTCTTCATACTCTCTTTAGATAAAACAACTCTGAAAGAAGGGACATTCCTCATACCGACATATCGCCAAGTTGGAGCGATAAAAACTGTCCTTTTGGACAGGTTGTTCTATCCCGGTGGCCTGCTGATTCTGGCGGCTCGTCCAGGCCCGACTGATGGCTCGGCTTTCCTCGGTGAGGCGGACGTGCTATCATAAGTCACGGTTTTAGGAGCTATGGGGGGATGTGCTCTTTGTTCCGTCCTGTTTAGCACCGCACAAGATTGCTACCTGCTCCTCTGTTAAAGAGTTTTAAAGAGAGAAAAAGGATTGATGGGTGATGCAAGACAATCCATCAGCATTCCAGGATCAACAGCCAACTGTAGGAGAATCTCAGGGAGGGGAATTCTCCTTTCGAATCAGTGACTACGACTACGAGTTGCCGCCGGAACTGATTGCTCAGCGGCCGATCGAGCCGCGCGATGCCTCGCGCTTGCTGGTGGTCCATCGCGCTACAGGGACCTTAGAGCATCGCCACTTTCGCGATATCGGCGCGTATCTGCGGGAGGGCGACCTGCTGATTGCCAACCAGAGTCGTGTTATTCCCGCCAGACTGCTAGGCAAGCGAGAGGGCACCGGTGGAGCGGTCGAGGTGCTGCTCCTGGCCCATCGGGCCGATCTGGGAACGGACACCTGGGAAGCCTTGGTCCGTCCTGGGCGGCGACTACGGGAGGGGGCGCGCATCCTCTTTGGCGAGGATCGGCAAGCGGGCCTGCCGCCGCGTCTCCAGGGCGAGATTCGCGGGCGTACCGAAGCGGGCGGGCGCTTCATTCGCTTTACGCTGACGTCTGAGTATCTGGCTGTCCACCAGCAGGCCCAGACCACGCCGCCGGCGGTTGCCCAGGTTATCGAGGAGATAGGGCGCATGCCCTTACCGCCCTACATTCGTGAGCCGCTGGCCAATCCTGAGCGCTATCAGACTGTCTACGCGCGGATCGCCGGCTCGGCGGCGGCCCCCACAGCTGGACTCCACTTCACGCCGGAGCTGCTCGATCGTCTACGCGCCCAGGGGGTGCGTATTGGCTTCGTGACCCTTCACGTTGGTCTGGATACGTTCCGTCCAGTCGATGTCGAGGATGTGCGCGACCACAAGATGCATAGCGAGGAGATCGACATCGACGAGGCCACGGCTGAGCTGGTCAATGAGACGCGGCGGGCCGGTAGGCGTGTGGTCGCGGTGGGCACGACCTCGGTGCGCGTGCTGGAGAGTGTGGCCAGCCTCTTCAACGGTCAGGTGCGCCCTTATCATGGCCACACCAACCTCTATATTACCCCGGGCTATCGTTTCAAGGTGGTCGATGCCCTGATCACCAATTTCCACCTGCCGCGCTCGACGCTGATCCTGCTGGTCAGTGCCTTTGCGGGGAAGGCCCTGATCGAGCAAGCCTATCAAGAAGCTATTCGCCAGCGCTATCGCTTCTACAGTTTCGGCGACGCGATGTTGCTGCTCTAGGCGCGCTCTCCCTCTGGTCCGGTTCAGGCTTCCAGCAGAGCACAGGCGTAATGCTGATAGAAGCTGGGGTTAGCCCAGCGCAGCGGAGAGAGGAGTGGCAGGGGGAGCCCACGGATGAGGGCCTCGCGCAGGACCTGGTGGGCCTCGGTCTCGCGTCCCGCTGCGGCCCAGATGGCAGCCTGCCAGAACGGCCCTCCCCAGTGCTCTTCAGAACTGGGGGCGGCCAGGACCCGGCTGATGACGGCCTGAGCCTTGGCCTGCTCTCCCCGTATCCAGGCACTAACCGCCTGGCAGAGCAGGGCTACATACTGCTCGGGTGCGGTGCCAGCCAGGGCTTCCAGGCGCTCGGCAATGTACTCGTGCGGAGGCTCTTCGCAAAGGGTCACCCAGCAGGCCAGCCAGCCATGATCGATGTGCATCGGGTTGAGGGCGGTAGCTCGCTGGCAGTCCTGGCGTGCCCGGGCGAGATCTTGTAAGTAGAGGGAAGCCAGGGCGCGGTAGTGGTAGGCACAGGCAAAGTTGGGACGGGCTTGTAGCACGCTGTTCAGGTCGGCGATGGCCTGGCGCGGCTCCCGTAGTTGTAGGTAGATTAAGGCCCGCTGAAAGACAAGTGAGGCCTCGTGCGGGCTGTATTCCAGGGCGCGACAGTAGTCGCGAAGGGCGGCGTGGAATTCTTTGCGCCGTTGATAGAGAGCCGCTCGCTCCGGGTAGATATGAGTGGCCAGACCCGGGTCGAGTTCCAAGGCCCGCGTGTAGCTGCTCAGAGCCTGCTGGTAGGCAGCCAGACGGGTGCAGATGCGCCCGCGCAGATAATGGGCCTCGGCCAGGACGGGATGAAGACGCAGGGCCTGTTCACAGTCGCTCAGGGCCTGCTGGTATTGGCCAGCCTGATAGCAGGCTTCGCCACGACGCAGATAGAGGATGGCCTCATCGCCAGCGATGGCCAGGGCCCGGCTGTATAGCTCGATGGCTCGCTGAGGTTGGCCACGATGGAGATACATGCTCCCCCGCCGCGCCAGCGCAGCGGCCTCCGCCTGACCGCCTTCCTCCTCTCCTTCCCGCCTCCTGGAGTAGAGCAGCAGGCCAGGCCCCTCCCCCTGGAGGCAAGGAGCAATATGTAAAAAGCGATAAATAAAGTGGTAGATGGGGATAATGCTGGTAAATGTTGTAAAGATGCTCAAAGCGGTAAACACACTGGATGGGTTCATGCGGGCCGCTCCCGGTCAACTTTGGCTCTCTGTTGTCTTTCATATATTATTGTAGGAAACAGAACAACAGAGGACAGGGGAGACGGACAGCGGTAGGCAGGCTTAACGTTCATGGAGAGAGGGAGCGGAAAGGCGCCAGTGCTTGCAAGACATCCTCTACCGAGAAGGGCTTTGGCATCAGGCCATCGGCCTGCAGGGAGGCAGCGGCGGCCAGGTGGTTCATGGCCGACATCAGAATAATGCGGTGGCGGTGGCGCAGCTCCGGCTGAGCGGCCAGTTGGCGGCAGAGCGTGCTGCCATCCATGATGGGCATCATCAGGTCCAGGAAGACCACGTAGTGCTCCTCGCCCTGCTGCAGCACCTGCAGGGCCTCCTGGCCGTTGCGGGCTGTCCGCAGGTGATAGCCCTCGAATTCGAGAATATCGATCATCATCTCACGGATGAGCGGATCGTCATCGACGATCAGGACGTTAAGCCGACTCGTCATGGTCGCTGGCCGTTTCTCCCTCCTCCTGGTCGTGGGCTTCGGGCGGTGGGCTGGTACGTGGCAGATAGAAACTGAAGATCGAGCCCTCGCCTGGCACGCTGCGCTCCAGCCAGAGTTTGCCGCCCATCGCCTCGATAAAGCGACGACAGATATAGAGGCCCAGGCCGGAGCCGCGCACGGGCGTCGTCAACGTTCGCGAGGCCCGCACGAACTTCTCAAAGATCTTGTGCTGCTCCTCTGGGAGGATGCCCTCGCCCTGATCGCAGACGCTCACCACGGCCACTGGCAGGTCAGCCCCCTTCTCGATGAGGGCCTCATGATCGACCTGCTCCTCGGGGAGCGGCACCTCGCCCAGCGTCATTTCACGGACGCGGATCTCGATCTGGCTATCCGGAGGCGAATATTTGGCGGCGTTATCGAGCAGGTTTGTCAGCACCTGGCGCAGCAGTTGCGGATCGCAGTAGAGCCAGGTGCCCTTGGGCACGTTGACCTGGATCTCCTGCTCGATAGTGATGTTCAGAATGCTCACCGCCATCTCGACAGCGGTGCGCAGCTCGACAGGACTGGGATGGAGCTCCAGCTTGCGCCCCAGGGCGTCCATATTGGCGGCTTCGGTCATGTTGGCTACCAGGGCACTCAGCTGCTGGGCGGAAGCCGCAATCTTGCTGGCAAAGCGCAGAATCTGCTGCGGTGTGGCGCGCGCGCTCTGGCGCTTGAGCAAAGAGGCGTAGCCGCTGATGGCGCTCAGCGGCGTGCGCAGCTCATGGGAGGCTGTCACGATAAACTCATCCTTGAGGGTATTCATGCGCTGCAGCTCGGCATTGGCCTCCTGAATCTGCTCGAAGAGCTGGGCATTGCGGATGGCGCTGGCGGCCTGACTACAGAGGGCCAGCAGCATGCCAATCTCTTCGGGCTGGAAGACGCGGTCCTGGTGCGGCGTGTGAAGGGAGAGCAGCCCCATCAGCTCGGTCTGGTACTGGACCGGGATCATGATCATGCGCTGAATCTGGGTCTCGCGCAGGAAGATCGCCCCTCCCTCACTGGCTGTTTGCGCCAGCTCCTCGGCCAGGGCGCCATCGAGATAGAAGAAGGCCCCTTCGCTGGCCATGCGCTCCAGAAGAGACCCCTTGAAGGGCAAGCGAATCATCTCGATCAGCTCGCGCTCCTTCTCGCTATCGGCGTGCATGAAGGACAGCGCTTCGTTGCTGGCGCCTTTGTTGCTGCGGGCGTAGATGGCCTGAGCGATTAACTCCTGCCCGTCAGGCGACAGCTGGAAGAAGACGCCGATCTCCGCCTCCACCAGATTAGCGACGGCCCGCACGAAGTTGTCGAGCATCTCGCGCACGTTGAGCACGAGGCTGATGGACTGCAGGGCGCTATTCATGGCAGCCAGCGATTCCTCGCGCTGTCGGGCCTTGCGCAGCAGGCGTCGCGAGCGCTCGTAGAGCCGGGCGTTCTCGATCCCGACGGTGATGATCTGGACCATCGTCTCCAGTACCTGGATGTCCTCGTGCCGGTAGGCGTTGGGCCGTTGGCTGGCCAGGCTGACGGAGCCGATGACACGATTGAACATTTTCATCGGCAGCAGGAGAAATGACTCAGCCTGGCGCTGGTCGCCCCAAACGCCTTTCAGCAGCTCGTCGTATTCGTGCTGACGCAGATGGGCCGGGCTGAGCAGCAGGGTGCGCTTCTCTTCCTGCGTGACACGCCACCACTGCCGGCGGGTGCGCGGTTCGACTGATTCGGTCGGCAGACCCTCGACAGGCCGACCATCACAGACGGCGTAGACATCATAGATCATGCGCGTGTCGCGGTCGTAGAGGGTGACGAGCATGGCCGAGACGTCGACGATGCGCCGCGTGAACTGATAGACCTGTTCCAGCAGATAGGCGAGGTTGACGGTCGAAGGAAAGATGGCGCTGAGCTGCTGCAGCGATTGCAGGTGCTCGCTGGTGCGACGCTGGATCTGGCGCAGACGATGGTTTTCCAGATAGAGAGCCATCCGCTCGGTGAAGGTGTGGACCTCCTGACGCTGTTTGAGGTCAAAACCAGGCGAGGGCACCAGCTTGTAGAGAACGACCACCCCCAGAACCTGTGGCTGAGGCCCCGAGCGCTGACCACTCTCTTCATGGGCTAGAAGCGGCTCCTGGATGGGGGCGGCAAAATACCAGTATGGTCTGACGTCGAGGCTGAGGGACGTCTTGTGCTGCCCATGAAAGGCATAGACGTAGCTTTCGTGCTCCATTATACAGGACCGATTCTCGCGCCAGGTATAGCCGATCAGGTCCTGACCTGGGGTATAGCGACCGCCGACCGGGAAGAGACTCCCTGGCAGTGGCGGCACGTCTTCCAGCTCCTCTTGAGGCCCGGGCGTTCGCTTCAGGCGCCCTACTGCTGAGGAAGAAGGATCTTGCAGGTTAATGGTTGTTCGCCTGCCGACGCGATGAACACCCTCCGCGCCGCTCTGGCCTGTGCTCAGGCTCAGGCTGGGCTGGCCCCTGCGCCGCCGTTGCGCAGGCGCACGTGGAGCCTGATGACCATCTGCCCTAGCAGAGCATCGTACAGCGCTAGACACGCCCCCTGTGCCGCGAAATGCACCATCATCTGGTGAACCAGCTGCTTCAGGGTTGCTAGCGGATAAGCCTCGTTGCGTTCTGGCTCCAGCTCCCCCCAGATTGCTGTCGGCATGGGTCTATTCTCCTGTTCCCACTGCAGTGGCGCGCAGGCGGCAGGGAGGCGCAGTCTGACAAAGCTGCCCACGCGCTCGCCGCCGCAGATGGCGTCTGCTGTGCTCGCGCTCTTCCTGTCGCGAGACAGGATATCACAAGCTGTGTCTGTTGTCATCAGGCTGGGGCCTGTGGTAGGGGGGAGAAGCCAGGGTACGCTGAACCGGCAGAGCGAGCGGTACCGTGCTGGGCCGCTCCGCGGCCCGCACGGCCTGCTCCCCTGGGCTGTTAGATGCTGCTCGCGACTGCCGCCTGATGGCGCAGGCTCCAGGCGGCCAACACGAAGAGCAGCAGGGTGGTGCCGGCGATGACTGCCAGATCGGTCAACATCGTCGCGGCTGGCGTCTGGCTGGTCAAGGCGTTGTAGATGCCTTCAGCCAGGTAGTAGACCGGAATGGCCTTGATGATCGTCATGAAAGACTGGTTCTGAATAAACTGCCCTAATGGACCGACGAACAGCGCTGGCACGATGAAGAAGAAGACAAGGATGCCTCCAACCGCTCCCGAGGCCGAGATGGTGTTAAAGAGACAGCCGATCAGAAGACCGATGGCGTTGGTCAGGCAGGCCCCCATGAGGAGGAAGAGCAGCAGCCAAAGCAGGTTGCCTGTGAACCCCTGCATGATAAGGAAGACCAGCAACAGCAGCAACGCCTGGTAAGTCAGGCTGACCAACAGCTTGCCGGCGATAATATCGCTGAAAGAGATCGGCGAGGCCAGCAGCATGCGCAGAGTCTTCTTTTCTTTCTCCTCAATGATCAGACCAGGTACGATGCCTGTGGCATTCATGATGGTCATGACGAGCACATACATGACGAAGAAGGCTTTACTGTTTTCAGCGAAGGTGTTCGGTTGTGGCGGGTTAATGGTGCTGGTAACTATCGCCAGCGGCGGCTCGGGATTGACGACCTGGCGCCCGTAGTCGGTCAGGGCCTGGGCCAGCAGAGCGCGCTGGGTGGTGCCGATGCTGTCCCCGTTGATGAAGAGCTGTAGCTGCGGATGGCGACCCGCGCGCAGGTCGCTCTCGAAGGTGGGGGGCACGATCAGGCCAAGGGCATAGTCTGACTGCTTGTGGGCACCGTCGGGGCCGAAAGCTGTCTCAACGTCGCTGGGGCTGGCCGCATGCGTGATTGCGGGCGTGGAGAAGGCGGCGCTGACAACCTGCTCGATCGGCGATTGGCCCGGGTTGTAGATGAGCAGGCGTGTCGGCGATCCGCCGATGATGCTGTTGATGAAGCTGAAGAGCACAGCCATGAAGATGGGCAGGAGCAGCCCGACGAGCGTCGCCTTGTTCTGGACGATATCGATGAGGTCTTTGCGGGCAATGGCTAGAATGCTGCGCAGGTGCATAGTGATCACTCTCCCTGAAGCAAGAATCTCCGTTTTTCTGCTTTTGCTACGCTGCTGAAAAGAGACGACGGTTTACGATAGTGGCACACCGGCAACGTGGAAGAAGACCTCTTCCAGGCTGGCTTCCTGCGTGTGGAGGGAGCGAACCCGGCCCTCGCTGAGCCAGCGCGTCAGCCGCTGCTGGTCGTCGGCATCGTCTAGCTTCAGTGTAATGTCGCGCAGGCCCTGGCTGTGGTCCTGCTGCTCTTCCAGCGTGACCTGCAGCAGGCGTTTGCCGTGCTGCAGCTTCAGAAGCCGCGGAGCGTCGTTGGCGACCAGGCGCCCATTGACAATGAAGGCCACGCGCTGACAGAGTTGATCGGCCTCTTCCATCAGGTGGGTGGTCAGCAGGATCGTGGTGCCAGCTTCGCTCAGGCGCTGGACGATCTGGCGAATAGTATGGGCCGAGATGGGGTCGAGACCACGGCTTGGCTCGTCCAGAAAGAGGACGGCTGGCCGATGAAGCAGGGCACGGGCGATGAGCAGGCGCTGCTTGAGACCCTGAGAGAACTTCCCCACCGGCTCGCGCGCTCGGTCGCGCAGATCTACCAGGGTGAGCACTTCGTCGATGCGCTTCTCTGGCAGATTGTAGAGCCAGCAGGAGAAGCGCAGGTTGGCGCGCGCGGAAAGCCGCTCGTAGAGGTTCTGCTCCTCAAAGACAACGCCGATGCGCTGTTTGAGTCGCTGGCGCTCCCGAGCTACGTCGCAGCCCGCCACGCGCGCCCAGCCGCTGTCTGGGATGATCTGACCTGTGAGAAGACGGATGGTGGTGGTCTTGCCGGCTCCATTGGGGCCGAGCAGACCGAAGATTTCGCCGCGCCTGACGCTCAAGCTCAGGTCGGCAACGGCCTGGCGTTGGCCGAAGGTGCGTCGGAGCTGATGGGCTTCGATCATCAGTTCCGACTCTGACTGGTGCTCCATGACGATCTCCCCTTTCTGTTCTTGAGCTTCCATGTTCATAGCTGAATTGCTGACTGCCTGGCCAGGTCGCTTTCCCCTGGCGGTGGCTCTGTGCTGACTGTACCATCTGCGGCTGCCCGGCGCTATAAAAAACGGCTGGCTGGCGCGGTAGACAGGGTAAGAGGCGCTGTTGAGGAGCTGAGTGGTCGCGGGTTGGGGCTGAATGGAGCAGATACGGGGATGAATGGCGCAGCTCTTCCTGACGGTCCCTGACCGCCAGGCGAGGTGGATCTCCTCTTTCTGTCCAGACTGGCTATCCTGTATAATGATCTGCGGAAATGCGCTAGCGCTCGATCCAGGCCCAATGGCCACTGTGCAAGAACAAGGAGTGTCATGCAGTTAGAGATATGCCGGCTAGAGAAGACATTTGAGGGAAGAACTGTGCTTTCGATCCCTCAATTGCAGATACACGAGAGAGAAATTGTGGCCCTGGTTGGTCCTTCGGGCTGCGGCAAAACTCTCTTGTTGCACATGCTGGCCGGTCAGCTCAAGCCCAGTGGGGGGAGTGTCACCCTGGATGGACAGGATCTCTCAGGTGATCGGCGGGCAAGGGCCCGCGTCGCCTTGCTCTTTGCTGAGGACCTGCTCTATGAGCGCTTGAACCCGCGGCAGTTTCTGGCCTTCTTCTGCACGCTGCATGGCCTTCCTGGCCGGCGGATCGATGAGGTGCTGGCGACGGTCGGATTAAGCGACCAGGCCCGGCAGCCGATCAGCCGGCTCTCGCTCTCGGCCAAACGTCGTCTCTCCTTCGCTCAGCTGCAACTGCGACAGCCTGCCCTGGCGCTGCTCGACGAGCCGGTCGAGCGCGTCGATTGGGATACGGCCCAGCTCTTTGCTCAACTGATTCAGGATCTGGCCTCCCAAGGCAGTGCCGTGCTGCTCAGCGCCAAAGATCTCGCCTGGGCAGGCAAGTTCTGCACGCGCGTGATCGAGCTGGACGCCGGGCGCGTCAGCGGCGACTATAGCTATGCTGCTCGTTCGGCTGAAGGTGGCAGCAAGGAAGGTGAAGAGGGAACGGCTGTGGCGCCCACGCGCTATGTGCCCTATAAGGTGACAGCGCGCCGCGAAGATCGCATCATGCTCTACGATCCCGCGGAGGTCCTCTATGCGACCAGCCGCGATGGCCGAACTATTCTGCGCACCGTCGCCGGCGAAGAAGCAACTACCAATCTGACTCTGCACGAGCTGGAGCAGCGCCTGAGTGGGCGGGGCTTCTTCAAGGCCCATCGCGCCTACCTGGTTAATCTGCAGCATATCAAGGCCGTTATCCAGTTCACGCGCAACAGCTACACTCTGCAGCTCGACGATCCCCAGGAAACAATGATTCCTTTGAGCAAGCAGTCAGAAAAAGAGCTACAGAATCTGCTCGACTACTGAAGGGGTCCGGCGAGGCGGGCAATTCCTGGGCTCGAGTGCATGGGGCTGGACCTGGCTGGGGCTGGCTGTGTCGAGAGAAGGAGGCGAGGCGATTCGACGCTGTCGGCAAAATCTGTTATAGTGGAAGCGTCAAGCGGGTAGGCCCACCAAGCCAAGCCTCGAACCTTGCCAAGGAGTCAACGATGACAGCAGAGCATGCCGCAGCAGCTCCTCTCAAGCGCACACCGCTCTATGGGCAGCATCAGGCCCTTGGAGCGCGCATGGTCGAATTTGGAGGCTGGGAGATGCCGCTGCAATACAGCAGCATCCTCGAAGAACACCGGGCCGTGCGCACGCGAGCAGGCCTCTTCGACGTCAGCCACATGGGTGAATTCCAGATCGAAGGTCCGGAGGCGCTGCCATTTCTCCAATATTTGGTCCCCAATGATGTCGGGCGACTGGCCATCAACCAGGCGCTCTATACGACGCTCTGTCTGCCCACTGGGGGCGTCATTGACGATCTGCTCATCTATCGTCTGGAGGCTGAGCGCTACATGGTCGTGGTCAATGCGGCTAACATTGCCAAAGACCTGGCCTGGTTTCAGGAGCAGGCCCGGCGCTTCAGCGCTCTCCAGATCACCGATCGCTCGCAAGAAACCGCCCTGCTGGCCCTGCAAGGACCGGAGGCCCAGGCTATGCTTCAGCCCCTGGCTGCCGTGGACCTGGCGACGATTCGTTACTATCGCTGCCTGCCAGGCAATGTAGCGGGACTAGCCTGCCTGATTTCGCGCACGGGCTACACAGGCGAAGATGGCTTTGAACTCTACTGTGAGGCGGCTCAGGCCCCGCTGCTCTGGGAGCGCCTGCTCGCGGCAGGGAAAGAGCGCGGCCTGGTCCCCGCAGGACTGGGCGCGCGTGATACGCTTCGTCTGGAGGCTGGCTATTGCCTCTATGGCCACGAGCTGACAGAGCAGACCAATCCTCTGGAAGCCGGCCTGGCCTGGACGGTAAAATTTGAAAAAGGTGACTTCATTGGCCGTGAGGCCCTGCTGCGGGTCCGCGAGCAAGGGCCAGCGCGCAAGCTCATGGGCCTGGAGATGCTAGAGCGGCGGGTGCCCCGTGGCGGATATACTATCTATGACAGCGACGCTGGCGGCGAAAGCGGGAGCAGCGGGGCAGACCAGCGCGCCATCGGCGTGGTCACCAGCGGTGCCCCCAGCCCAACGCTCAACAAGAGCATCGGCATGGGCTATGTCGAGGCAGCTCGCGCGATCCCCGAGCACCTCGTGCAGGTCGAGATTGGCGATCGGCGCCTGGCCGCGCGCCTCCTGACTCTGCCTTTTTACAAGCGCCGCAAGTAAAGAGCTGGACGCGCAGGCAATACCAGCGCAGAGATAGACGGGGCACGCAGAAGTCCTGGCCTGCGCTGCAAGCTGACCAGAAGCACAACGCTGATCAGAGCAGAAGGAGACAGAGGATATGGCGAGCCTGAACCATCCGGCTGACCTCAAGTATAGCAAAACCGATGAGTGGGTCCGCATCCAGGGCGACCAGGCAACCATCGGCATCACGGACTACGCCCAGGACCAGCTCGGGGATGTCGTCTATGTCGAGATCCCTCTGACGCCCGGGCAACAGCTCAGCCGCGATCAGAAGTTCGGCGACATCGAATCGGTGAAAGCCACCTCGGAACTGGTGGTGCCAGTCAGCGGCGAGGTCCTGCAGCTGAATGAGCAGCTCAAGGATCACCCTGAGCTGGTCAATGAGCAGCCTTACGGGGATGGCTGGATGTTGGTGGTCAAGCTGACTAACCCTGCAGAACTAGACGATCTTATGACCGCTGAAGAGTACATTGCCTATCTTGAAGGGCGCTGACTGCCTGCCCGCTGAATTGACTGACTGGCCGAAGCTTGCTTGCTCACTTGCTGTGGCCCGCTCTGCCTATGCCGCTACCCTGCTGCTTCTCACTCGCCTGCTTGTTTCACTCAGCAACCCTGTTAGCCAGATCAGCCACTGGGAGAGGCGCAGAGGGGTGCGCAGCTGTAGCGCCGCCCGCGCTGGCGGGCCACCTTTGCCACAACTGGTCAGATGTCTGGATGTCCTGTGCTTGCTCTGGAGCAGCCGCTGGCAGGCGGCTTCAGCGGTGGGCCAGTGAGCGTTGAGTCTGACCGACCCTGATTCCCAGTTCGCCGTTCGGGAGAGGAAGCTACGATGGGATACATACCGAACACGCCCCAGGAGCAACAGGCCATGCTTGAGCGCCTGGGTTTGCGATCGATGGAAGACTTATTAGAGCCGGTGCCCGAGGAGGTGCGCCTGCGTCGTCCCCTCAATCTGCCGCCCGCGCTGGCCGAGCCGGATCTGAAGCGGCTCATGATGGGCATGGCTGCCAGGAACAAGAGCCTTGATCGAGTCATCTCCTTTCTGGGTGCCGGCAGCTACGAGCGCGCCATTCCCAGCGTTGTACCGCATCTACAGCGTCGCTCCGAGTTCGTTACCTCCTACACGCCCTATCAGCCGGAAGTCAGCCAGGGCATGCTGCAGGCCATCTACGAATTTCAAACGATGGTCTGCCAGCTCACTGGTCTCGACATCGCCAACGCCTCTCTCTACGATGGCGCCACCGCCCTTGTCGAGGCTGTTTTCATGGCTCTCGGTCCTGGAGGCCAGGGCGAGGTTGTTATCTCTGCCGCTATCGATCCCCAATATCGGCGCGTCCTGCGTACCTACGCGCACGCGCGCGGCTTCAGCGTACGCGAGGTGGCAACAGAGAACGGCGTCACCTCGCTGACTGCTTTGGAGGCCGCCATCGGGCCGCAGACCGTGGCTGTTGCCATCCAGCAACCGAATTTCTTTGGCTGTATCGAGGATGTCAAAGCTATCGAACCGCTGGTCCATCGTCATAGCCGCACCGTCTTTATCAGTGTCACCAGTGAACCCGCCTCCTTTGGTCTGCTGGCCTCACCGGCGGAGTACCAGGCTGATATCGCGGTCGGCGAGCTGATGAGTTTCGGCAATCCGCTGAGTTTCGGCGGGCCGGCCCTTGGCTTCCTGGCTGCGCGCGAGCGCTTTCTGCGCCTGATGCCTGGGCGTCTGGTCGGGCAGACCGTTGAGGAGGGCAGTGCCAGGCAGACCGGCTATGTGCTGACGCTGCAGGCGCGCGAGCAGCATATTCGTCGTGAGCGCGCAACCTCCAATATCTGTACCAATCAGTCGCTGCTGGCCGTCGGGGCCACCATCTACATGGCAGCTCTGGGCAAAGAGGGCCTGCGCGAGCTGGCGGCTCTCTGCCTGCACAAGGCTCACTATGCCCAGCGCCAGATTGGCGCCCTGCCCGGCTTCGAGCCTGCCTTCAGCGCTCCCTTCTTTGATGAATTCGTGATCCGTCTCCCGATCTCGGCCAATCGCTTACAGGAGCATCTCTTGCAGTACGATATCATCGGCGGCTATGACCTGGGCCGCGACTACCCCGATCTGGCCAATCATATGCTCTTCTGTGTGACTGAGATGCGCACTCGCGACGATATCGACCGCCTGGTGGCGGCTCTCAAGGAGGTGGCGGCATGAGTGTGGAACCGCTGATTTTTGAGAAAGGCGCCCCTGGACGACGTGCCGCGACCTTACCGGCGCTCGACGTGCCCGCGGAGCCGGTGGAGGGTCTGGTACCGCCGCATCTGCTGCGTCAGGAACCGGCCCCACTGCCCGAGGTCAGCGAGATCGAGATCGTGCGCCACTATACCCATCTGTCGCAGCGTAACTTTGGCGTCGACACCGGCTTTTATCCGCTTGGCTCCTGCACGATGAAGTACAATCCCAAGTTGCACGAGGACATGGCCGCTCTACCAGGCTTTGCCTTGCTCCATCCGTTGCAACCTGAAAGCACTGTGCAGGGAGCAATCCAGCTAGAGTACGAGCTGGAGCAGTATCTGGCCGAGATTGCTGGTATGGCCCGCGTGACCCTGCAGCCCTCGGCGGGTGCGCACGGCGAGCTGACTGGTCTGATGCTCATCAAAGCCTATCACGAGCAGCGTGGCGAGGGCCATCGCAACCTGGTGCTCATTCCCGACAACGCCCACGGGACCAATCCGGCCAGTGCCACCCTGGCTGGCTACCGCGCTGTCGAGATCAAGACCGACCCTGCCACTGGCGGCCTCGATATGGATCGTCTGCGCTCGCTGCTCGATAGCCAGGGGGGGCAGGTGGCGGCCATCATGCTGACAAATCCCAATACCCTGGGTATCTTTGACCAGAACGCTGTCGAGATCGCGCGCCTGGTCCATGAGGCCGGGGGGCAGCTCTACTACGATGGGGCCAACGCCAATGCCGTGCTGGGCATCACGCGCCCGGGCGATATGGGCTTCGATGTCGTGCATTTCAATTTACACAAGACCTGCAGCACGCCGCATGGTGGCGGTGGTCCGGGCGCCGGTCCCATCGGCGTCAAAGAGCACCTTGTTCCCTTCTTGCCTGGTCCGCTGCCAGCCAAAGACGAGCAGGGAAACTACTACTGGGCCGATCCGGGGCCGCTCTCGATCGGCAAGGTGCGCGCCAACACTGGCAATTTCGGGGTCCTCGTGCGAGCCTACACCTATATCCGCACCTATGGGCCAGAGGGCCTGCTGCGCGTGGCCCAGAGCGCCATTCTCAACGCCAACTACCTGCGTCACGAACTGGCGTCGGACTATGAGATCGCCTTCCCCCAGGTGCGACTCTGCCAGCACGAGTTTGTCGCCACGGCTCAGCGCCAGAAGCAAGAGAGTGGTGTTACGGCCAACGACATTGCCAAACGTCTACTCGACTTTGGTATGTATGCCCCGACCGTCTACTTCCCGCTCATTGTCCACGAGGCGATGATGATTGAGCCGACCGAGACCGAGACGCGCGAGACGCTCGACTACTTTATCAAGGTTATGCGCCAGATAGCTCAGGAGGCGCGCAGCAATCCTGAGATTGTCAAGACGGCGCCGCATACCACGCCGGTTGGGCGGCTGGATCAGGCGCTGGCGGCGCGCCGTCCCAACCTGCGCTGGAAGCCGGGGCAGGAAGCGACACACGGACTCGGGCAGCTGCTGTAAAGCTTTCGCCCTTGGGTTGGGAACACGCGGTCGCGCGGGCAGGAAGGATGGTGGCCTTTCTCATCAGTCTGACTGGCCATCTTCTGTCTGCGCGACTTTCCTGTTTGTCTGGGAGCTTGGCGAGAGCGCGTAGATGGGGGGAAGTTGGAGCGTGGAGGCAGATCTATGCGTGGTACAATAAAAGGAAAGCCTAGTTACCCATTGCCCGGGGCAGATAGCGTACATTGCGCAGTGTGAAAGGGAAGCATGCTCTATCGATCCATTCGCGAGCTGGCGGAAGACATCCGCTCTGGAATGACAACCCCTGGAGAACTCGTCAGCGAGGCCCTGGAGCGCATCGAGGCCCTCGATCATGAGCTACAAGCTTTTACCGCCGTGATGCGCGACGCGGCCCTGCAGGCTGCCGACGAAGCCGAGCGCGAGCAGCGGCGCGGCTTCTTCCGTGGTCCCCTACATGGTATCCCTATTGCCGTCAAAGACCTTATTGCCGTACAGGGGGAGCGTCTGACCGCTGGTTCGCGGGTTCTGGCTGACTATGTGGCATCCGAAGATGCGAGTGTTGTAGAGCACCTGCGACGGCACGGGGCCATCATCATCGGCAAGACCAATACCCACGAGTTCGGCCTTGGCGTCTTTACGCCACCGACGCGCAATCCCTGGAAACGTGACCACGTCCCCGGTGGCTCAAGTGGTGGCTCGGCGGTCGCGGTTGCTGCCGGCATGTGCTCTGGGGCTATCGGCACGGATACTGGTGGCTCAATTCGCATTCCGGCTGCCTGCTGCGGTGTCACCGGTCTCAAGCCGACCTATGGGCGCGTTAGTTGTTATGGGGTCATACCGCTGTCGCGCTCGTTGGATCACGTTGGGCCGCTGGCGCGCAGCGCTGAGGACTGCGCTTTCATCTTTGATGTCATTGCTGGCTATGACCCACGTGATCCCGAGAGTGTCTCGGGTCCTCCCTCGCGCTCTTCAGCGCTGCTCATTGAAGGACCAGAGGGGCGGGGACCGCTCTCGCTGCAGGGCTTACGGCTTGGCCTGCCGCTCGAGGACTTTGTGGCTCCGCTCGATCCCGAAGTGCGTGCAGCCTGGCGCGCGGCGGTCCTCATCTTCCAGGAAGCCGGGGCCCAGATCAGCGAAGTGCGGCTCAGTCGGCCCTCGCTGGCGACCTTCCGTACTATTCAACTGCCCGAGGCAGCCTTTGCCCATCGTGAGCGTGGCTGGCTCAGCGAGCGCGCGGCCTTTTATGGTCCCCTCACGCTGCGTCGTCTGCAAGAGGGGGAGCGCATCAGTGCCATCGACTATCTCCGGGCCCAACAGGAACGGCGCCTCTTCTCCACACAGCTGCGCTCGGTGCTGCAGCGAGTTGATGCGCTTGTGCTGCCTGCTCAACCCATGCCGGCCATTCCCATCGCCCAGATCGACCAAGAGATTACCATTGAGGGTCAACAGGAGGAGGCCACCACGGCCTCGCTGCGCCTCACGCTGCCTTTCAACCTGGCTGGTCTTCCTGCTGTGGCCTTTCCCTGTGGCTTTAGTCAGGCCGGCCTCCCGCTCAGCCTCCAGGTCGTGGGCAATGCCTTCGACGAAGCGACTGTCTTAAGAATTGCCCACGCTTACCAACAGCTGACCGATTGGCATCGGCGAGACATTCCCTGACCAGCAAACGGCAGAGAGAGAGGAAGGAAAGGAGAGCCTTATGGAAGCTGGTCCGCGGCGTGACCCTGATCCTGATCCGGCCCACCGGAATGGTCCAGGCCAGCATCAGGACCAGCTGGGGGCGCAGCAACAGGCCCTGGTTGAGCACCTGAAGGAGCGTGGCTTCCTGCGCGCAGCTCGCATCGAGGCGGCCTTTCGGGCTGTGCCCCGCCATCTCTTCCTGCCTGGGGTTCCTCCCGAAGAAGTCTATCGTGACCAGGTCATCCCTCTCAAGATTGTCGACGGAGTCTGTATCAGCTCCTCTTCGCAACCAGCTATCATGGCCATTATGCTCGAGCAGCTCGATCTAAAGCCAGGTCAGCGAGTACTGGAGATCGGAGCTGCCAGCGGCTACAATGCGGCCCTCATGGCTCACATCGTGGGTGAGAGCGGCACTGTTGTGACCATCGATATCGATGAGGACCTGGTGGAGGGGGCGCGTGCCCGTCTGGAAGCTGCCGGCTACCGCCAGGTGCATGTTCTCTGTGGAGATGGGGCTCAAGGCTATCCGCCCGCGGCCCCCTATGACCGCATCATTCTCACCGTGGCCGCAGGCGATATAGCCGCGCCCTGGTACGAGCAGTTGAAGCCTGACGGGAGGCTACTCCTCCCGTTGGTTCTCCGTGATGCTCAATTCTCGGTTGCTCTAGAGCGACGCGCTGACCATCTTGAGAGCGTCTCAGTACGCTGCTGTGCTTTCATGATGCTACGCGGCCCCTTTGCAGAGGCAGGGGGTATCTTCGCCCTTGGGGCGCGGACCGAGGCCAGTCCTGCGCTCCAGCTGCGCTTGAATAACTACCAGCCGGTGGATGTTGCCGCCCTCTATCGAGATCTCGCCGGTCCCTGGTACGACCTGCCCAGTGGCGTGCTTGCCAATCTCCACGAGGTCCATTACGGTTTTAACTCCTGGCTCTCCCAACACGAGCCGACAGCCTGTAGCCTCGTGGCTCAGCGCGAGCACCCAGCGCTGACCGAGCTACCCTGGCTCTTCAAGGTCGCTGGTCTAGAGGCCCGTGCCACCATAGGAATGGTGGCCGACAATCACATTGCCTTGCTCGCCCTGCCTCCGGGCTGGAGGCAGTCGGCCAGTGGCGCTGGCCAAAGCGGCCAGGCCGTCTGTGAAATCATGGTGCGCTGCTTTGGCGGGGCCGAATATCTGGCTCGACGCCTGCTTTCTCTCCTTCGCTCCTGGGATACGGCGGGGCGTCCCGCCAGCTGGCTGCTTGTCCCTGGCGATGAGCGCTTGCGCCTGCGGATCTATCCCCTGCACGTTCCCTGTCCCGAGGAACCAGCCCCCGGACGCCTCATCTTTACCCGGCGCTGGTCTCGTCTGGTGATTGAACGCCAGGCTTGATGGTCTCAAACTTCCTCTGCAGCGTCAGCATCTTGCGCTGCCAGGTCAAGGTATCTCGACTGGCGGCCAGAAGTTCCCACGGACTGGTCTGCCAGTCATCGATGACTTTGGCGGGCGCCCAGGCAGGCAGCGGCATCTCCAGCCGCCTTGCCAGACTCTGAACATAGCGCTCGTAGAGCTGTCGTAACTCGGCCAGGCGCTGCTCGCGCTCCGGTGAAACCTCCAGCCCTAGCGTCTCCAGTGCCGCCAGTAAGCGAGCGCGCTCCTCACCAGTCAGACGATCCACGCTGGCGGGCCGCGGCCTCACATCGAAGACCTGGGCCAGATCGACCGCGGCATGGCGCGCGATGGCAAAGGTGAACCAGGCAGTCTGTGCTGGCAAGTCGTCCAGATAAGCGATGATCAACGCACAGGCGTCGAGCAGGGTGGTCAGGGCGGCCAGCCATGACTGGCGTTCGTGCTGTGAACGATAATAGATGAGCACCGGGTAAGAGAGATGGCTCTCCAGCAGCTCGGCAGCCCAGCGCTCCCACTCGCGCAACAGGCGCACCAGCTCTGGAAACTGCTCCCCCTGGGCGTGGCGGCGCAGCAGCTCCAAGGCACTGGGCGGCGAGCCGGCGTGAGCATCGAGCTGAGCGATACTGGCCTCCCGCCGCGAAAACGCCTGATAGATGACCGGGAGATAGCTAAGCACCAGCGCCAGGAAACCGAAGCCCGTGCCAGCCTCGATGACTGTCACCAGGCGCGGCAGACCCGCTGCCGGCGCAATGTCGCCAAGCCCGAGCGTAAAGAAGGTGGTTCCGCTAAAATAGAAAAGCGTGCTCAGCGACGCCTGCTGTTCGGGCGCATGCACCGTCATGCCCAGGCTCCATTGCAGCAGCGCAAAGCCGCTGACTAAGCCGACAGCCCAGATCACCAGGAGGAATAAGAGCGACAGCGGCCCGTACAGGCTCAAATAATATTCGCGTCGCCCTCCATTGTGGATCAGATGGGCAGGACCACGCCACAGCCACCAGCTCACCCGAAAAATCAGGCGTGCCAGCCGAAAGCGGCGAGAGATGCGGCGAGGTAAAACCACAGTCTCGAAAGCGTCCAGCAAGATCACGAGTATCAGCACAACGCTGAGGGAACCAACCAACCAGGGCATAACGCCACTCCTCCTCTCAGGATACGCAAGGGAACATGAACGATGCCTGCTCTCCAGCGAGGCAACCCAGCCGGTCAATAGACGAGGCTGTTTCAGGCTAGCCCATGCCAGTGGGGGACGTCAATGCCCCCTGGTGCAGCCGCCTCAATTGCTGGTGAGCGGGCAGCGCGTGAGCAACACCAACCGCCTGCCTGCCCGTGGAACCGACAGGTGAGGGAGAGCTCGCCGCCGACGGCGAACTCCATTGACAAAGTGCCCGTCTCTCCTGTAATCTGTCTGGAGAGATAAAAAGGGCCTCTCTTCTCTGGCCTGCGCTTCTGATCGGAACGGGGGGGCCAAAGAGCAGGAAGAGCCGTCTCTTCTCTGCCCGTCGATCATGCGTACAGGCTGGAAATCAGCGAGCTTCGCTGTCTCATCCCGCCTCCGCCGGGGGCTTCATGGCTCAGGGAGGGATGCGGGAAGAAGGCAGCCACTACTCTAACGGAAGATGAGGGCGCTGAACGCTTGAGGGTGCTGAAGGAAAGAAAGCCAGCAAGTACAAGATGGAACTGCTGACCGGTATAGTGCTTAGCGGAGCACACGGCATTTATGAGGTCTATACCGATCAGGGCAAGCTGCGCTGCACACTCCGCGGCAAGCTGAAGAAAGCCTTCGCCGAAGCGGCCCGGGGACGCCCCGTACGTGGGAAAGTCACCGGCCCCCTGGCCCGCCAGCAGCGTGCAGAGGCAGAGGTCGCAACGTTGCCTTCGCGTCTGAGCGTCGGTGATCGCGTCAAGGTCCGGCGGCTTGATGCGGAGACGGGCCTGATTGAGGAGGTCCTGCCACGGCAGAGCGAGCTCGCACGGCGCGATGTCGGTTCGCGCGAGAGCAATCCGCGGGCGCAGACGCTGCTTGCGAATTTGGATCAGGTGGTGATTGTTTTTGCCACCACGCAGCCCGAGCCTCATTTTGGCATGCTTGACCGCTATCTGGCCATCTGCGAGCATGCCGAGCTGCGCCCGATCATCTGTATCAACAAGGTCGACCTGCCGCATGATAAGAGCGTCGAAGAAGCTGTCGCCCTGTATCAACAGCTCGGCTATACGGTCCTGTGGACCAGCTGCGAAACTGGCCAGGGCATCGAGCAACTGCGCGAGCTCCTCAAGGGCCACATCACCCTCTTCACCGGTCCTTCCGGCGTAGGCAAGTCTTCGCTCGTCAATGCGCTGGAGCCGGGCATGGCCGTGCGCACCGGCATGGTTAGCTCCGCCACGGGCAAGGGACGCCATACCACCACCAGCTCGCAGCTCTATCCACTCTCTAGTGGCGGCTGGCTGGCCGACTCTGCCGGTATCCGGGCCCTTGCCGTCTGGAACATCCCAAAAGAGGAACTGGCGAGCTGCTTTGTCGAGTTCCGCCCCTACCTGGGTGAATGCTTCTACTCAGACTGCCTCCACGTTGATGAAGAAAACTGCGCCATCCAGCAGGCGGTTAAAGATGGCCTCATCAACGAACGGCGCTATCAGAGCTACGTCCGCCTGTTGAAGGAAGAAGAGCGTTAGAGTCTGCTCTCAGCTCCCTGAGTGAAAGGGGCGCAAGGGCCAGATGCTATGCCCGAAGAACGCAAGCTTGTCACGATCCTCTTCGCCGATGTGACCGGCTCTACTGCTCTGGGCGATGAACTTGATCCTGAAGACTTGCGAACCTTGATGAGCCGCTACTATGCCCATGCCCGGCAGGTAATCGCGGCCCACGGCGGTACACTGGAGAAGTTCATCGGCGATGCAGTCATGGCTGTCTTCGGCTTACCACGTGCTCATGGAGACGATGCCGAGCGCGCGCTGGCGGCGGCCCTGGCCCTGCGCCAGGCCGTGGAAAACGATCCCCTCTTTCCCCCGGCGTTTCGTCTGCGCATCGGCGTCAGCAGCGGTGAGGTCGTCGCCACAGGCGATAGCAGCCAGGGCGATTTCTTAGTGACGGGCGACGCGGTCAATGTAACCGCCCGCCTGCAGCAAGGCGCAGCGCCTGGCGAGATCCTGGTGAGCGAGCGCACCATGCAGGCAACCAGGTTTTCCTTCCTCTTCACCTCAGCGCGCGAGCTGACCGTCAGAGGCAAGCCGCAGCCGCTGCGCGTCTTTCCCCTGAAAGCTCCTCTTCCGCAGCGCCTGCTACAAATGCCGCCTTTTGTTGGCCGACAGCGTGATCTGGAGCAGTTGCAGCTCTTGATCGATCGTGCCTGTGAAGAGCAACGACCGTATTACCTCTCCCTCATTGGCCCGGCGGGCGGTGGTAAGACGCGCCTGCTAGGAACCTTCCTGGACGCGCTTGCCTCCCGTCCCGAGCTGCGTGTTGTGCGCGTCTCTTGTCCGCCCTACGGTCAGCTCTCTGCCGTTCAGCCCCTGCGTGCACTGCTCAGCAGCCTGATTGCAGGACAGGGGGAGCCTGTGCCGGAAAGCGAGCGAGTGAGGCTGCGGCAGCTCTTTGATGAGAGCGGCTATGGTCAGGAAGAGGCCGTCCGCCTGGCTGGGCTGATCCTGCAGTCGCTCGGTCTCGTCCCAGGCAGCAACCTCCTCCCGGAGAGTATCTTCAGCGCCTGGCGTCAGCTGCTGGAGTGCCTGGCCCGCCGCTCCCCTCTCCTGATCGGCATTGATGACCTGCAGTACGCCCCGGACAGCTTACTTGATCTCATCGAGGCTCTGCTGGGCATCCGCGCCTCTGTACCCCTGTTGCTTGTCCTGCTAAGCAGACCCGAATTGTTGGAGCGTCGTCGCACCTGGGGAGCAAGCCGTCAAAACTTTTTTTGTCTGAGTCTCCCACCCCTCACAGCCGGGCAGCTGCGCCAGTTGCTAGAGGGGAGTGCGCCAGCCCTGCCCATCGCTATACGCGAAGCCATTGTTCAACGGGCCGAAGGCAATCCCTTCTTTGCCCTGGAGCTGGCGCGTGGTCGGCTAGAGCTGCAAGACCAGGGTCGCAACCCGGTAGAGATCGCTCTACCCGATACCGTTCATGCCAGCCTGCTAGCCCGCCTTGACCTGCTGCCGGCGCCGGCACGTCGTCTGCTGCAGATCGCCGCAGTGGTCGGACGCAGCGCTCCCCGGTCCCTACTGCAGCCTATCTTTCTCCTGCAGCACAATCAGGCTCAGGCTGAGAAGCCTGGCGAGCCTGCCGAAGGCTTTACGGAGGCTCTCGATGATCTGCTGCTGCACGCACTGCTAGTAGCTGAGCCTGGCGGAACGCTGGCTTTCGCGCAGAACCTCGTACGCGACGTTGCCTACGGGACACTGGCCCGTGGCGAACGCATCCGCCTGCACAGTCAAATAGCGACCAGCCTAGAGCAAACAGCTCTCCTCTCGGAGCAGGCTACCAGGGAGCTGAAAGCTTATCACTACCGCGAAGCTCTGCGTCTGGCTCGTCAGGGAGCTGTACGGCAAGAACCGCCATTTCCTCCGGCTGCAGCCCAGCAAGCCTTCGAGCAGGCCGGCCTCCTGGCTATCCAAAGCGCGGCCTTTACCGAAGCCAGGCACTGGCTGGAGCTGGCTATCGAGCTGGCCTCACCGCTGGAGCAGGTGCGTCTCTATGAGCTGCTCGGCGACAGCTTCTATTGGGGGGACACACGGCGGAACGCCTATCGGCAAGCCCTCGCGTGCTGGCGCAGTCTGGAAACTGCTGAACCACTCACCGGCGCTCGCCTGCTGCGCAAGATCATCGTCGGCGGCACCCGCTTCGCCCTGGTGCGCCCACTCTCGCCGCAGGAGGCTGCTCGCCTGGCACAAGAGGCCCTCACCCTTGCTGAGCAGGCGGGAAGCGAAGAAGAAGTCTGGCGCCTGCGCGTTGCCATCTGCTTCACCGTCGTCCTCGATCTGCTCCAGCACCCTCTTGCTTCACTCGAGACCCAAGCGAATCTGAAAAAACTGATCATCTCGTTCACAAACGTCTTCGCGCAGGCGAGTCCTGACCCGGCTCAGACCTATGAGCGGCTGGAAGCGCTGTGCGATAGGGCGAACGAGGCCGTAGACTACTTCGGGCAGCGTGACGATCAGGCCGCTCTCAGCGAGGCGCTCGACGCCCTGGGGCTGCTGCACTGGTATCTGGGAAAAGAGGAAATCACACTCAGTGCGGCCCGGCGCCGCTTAAGTCTCCCCGATCTGCCACCAGAGGAATATATTGATGCCATCAATGTAGCAGCCTATGCCAATCTTGTCTTCGGCAACTTCCAGGAGACAATCGAGCTTGGCAAAATGGCCTGCGCTCGTGCTCGCACGGACCTGCCTCTGCCGCTCCTCAGCAGAACGCTGTCCGCGCTTGCCATCGCAGCCTTTCTCGCTGGTCGCTGGGAGGAGATCGAGGCGCTGGCATCCTTGCTACATGCTATTCGCGAAGAAGTAGCTCCTGATGAGGAGCGCCTCGCCCACCTGTCGGATGCATATTGTTCGCTCTTCCTGGTCGCTCAGGCACGTGAAGACGAGGCCCAATGTGCTGACCTGGCCACCCTCCTGCGCTCCTTGCTTCCCAGAGAGCAAGGCCTCGAAGCCGATCGTAGCTTTCAAGAAGCACTTCTCCAGGATGACCCAGAGCTTATGCCTGCGGAAGGCTTCCGGCGTGATCAACTCCACCTGCTCTACCGCCTGAGATTCTGCAGCGAACACGGCCTGAGCGCCCCGCCGGCCCTGCTAAGCTGCGCGGACCAGGTTCTCAGAGAGCGCCAGGGCGCCGTGCTGGCTCCCTACCTTGCGATCGCCCAGGCCCTGACCATCAACGACCCGGCAGCTCTGGCCCAGGCCATTGAGGCAGCTGAAGGAGCGGGACATCTCGTGCACGCCGCCCGCATGCGCCTCATCCTCGCTCAGCGCAGCGGCGACCGGCGACAGCTAGAGCGCGCCCGTCCCATCCTGGAGCGCCTGAGAGATCGACGGACCCTGCGGCACCTGGCCGAGATAGAGGCCAACCTCGGCGGGACTCTCTCCAGCTAGTCACTGGGCTGCTCCTTCCCTCACCCATCACGCAGGCAGGCCAGCAGACCACGCAGCAGCTCCTCATCCTGCTCCTCCAGGACCGTGCGCGGATCAAGCAAGAGCGCATCGCGCAAGATCCGTCCCACGATCGGTACTGGACGAGAGCGCAAACGACGTGCCAGCTCCTCCAGCGGGCAAGGTACCTGTCCCTCCTCCAGGGCCAGCAGCGCTGTAGGGAGCGTCTCCCCTGGCAGCGAGCCCCCGCCGATCGTCGACTCACCGGGGCGGACGCTGGCCGCAACTCCCTGCCCCTGCAAAGTCTGGGCCCAGCGTGTCGCGCGCTCCTGCAAACGCGCAAGAGGAAACGCAATCATCCGCCAGACAGGAATCGCCTCCTCAGCCTCGCCGCGCTGATAATGGCGCAAGGTTGCCTCCAGAGCCGCCAACGTCAGCTTATCCACCCGCAGCGCTCGCATCAGCGGATGACGAGCGATACGCTCCAGCAGAGCGGAGCGTCCCAGGATAATCCCCGCCTGGGGACCGCCCAGTAACTTATCACCCGAAAAGCAGACCAGGTCAACACCCGCCGCCAGACTCTCCTGCGGCATCGGCTCATGGGCCAGGCCATAGCGCTCGCTTGGAATCAAGCAGCCGCTGCCCAGATCCTCCATGACCAGCAGCCCATGATCGTGGGCCAGGTGCACCAGCTCACCGACCGGGGTGGACTCCACAAAGCCCGTCAGGCGGAAATTGCTCGGATGGACCGCCAGCAGCAGGGCAGTGCGCTCGGAGATCGCTGCCGCATAATCGCCCAGGCGCGTTCGGTTGGTCGTGCCCACCTCCACCAGCAGGCAGCCGCTCTGGCGCATCACATCGGGCACGCGGAAACCGCCGCCGATCTCCACCAACTGCCCGCGAGAAATAATCACCTCGCGGCCCGCCGCCAGCGTTGAGAGAGCCAACAAGACCGCAGCAGCATTATTGTTCACCACCAGCGCCGCCTCAGCGCCGGTCAGCTCACGCAGCAAAGCCGCGGCATGCACGGAGCGAGAGCCGCGCTCGCCGGCCTCCAGGTCGTACTCCAGATTGGCATAGCCTTGAGCCACGGCCTGGAGCGCCTGGAGGGAGGAGGCGCTCAAAGGAGCACGGCCCAGGTTTGTATTAATAATCACCCCGGTAGCATTAATCACCGGGCGAAGGGAAGGCTGGAGGGTCACCGAGAGCCAGCGGCGAGCGGCAGAGAGCAGTTCGGAAGGTGAAGGGCAGGGAGCGCCCTGGCGGAGCGAGACGCGGGCCTCTGCTACCACCTGGCGCAGAGCGCGTGTCGCCAAAGAGCGCCCAAACTCAGCGCTCAGCTGCAGCCCCTCGGGTGACTGCAACAGAGCGCTAATCGAAGGAAGAAGACGCAACATCGCAGCATCCTCAACAGAGAAGAAGGCAGTGTACAGCAATCCAGCAATCCAAAGCGGCGACTGACCAGGCGCACACCCGCGGTTGCGTCCTCAACATCAATGCAAAGAATAATACATTGTAATGCCCAGGCTATTGGCGATCTTCCCCATAATGGCGTAGAGATCTGCATCGTGGAGCCGGCAGATCGCGTATTGGTCCGCGAGCAACGTGCGCAGAACGGGGTAGAGGAGCTCCGTCTTCACCAGGCTATCGGTATCCAGAAGAGGATAATCGCGCTTCAAGAGCAGGTGGTGATAGGGACGGAGCTTACCCCGATAGGACGTCAGTGCGACCACATTGACGGCGCCGGCATGGCGGCAGAACGGTTCAGCGGAGACCACCAGGGCCGGGTGCCAGTCCAGGATGCGCTTCTCCTCGATGCCGGGGGGAAGGGCGGGATAGCCGAAATTCACCCAGTATACCATGCCGAACTGCACAGGCGTATGATACGTCAATGCTTCAGGCGGCAACTCTGGTGGATGAGGCATAGCGTTTTATCCAGACACCCTACCTTGACACATCACATGATAAATTGAGATAGTACTCAGTAACGAGAATAATACCACAAAAAGGGCCAGCGTGCATCTGGCGCAGGGTAGTTATGACCGTAACTGGTGAGCGGAGACGGCGGAGGTGCGACTGGATGTGTCACCGCTTTCGCGCTGGGCATAGAAGCAAGCGCTAGTGAGGGGCCAAGAGCGCTCGACCAGGCTCAGGCGCTCCTCGCGTTCCTCCTCACTTTCCTCCAGGAGGGCCTGAGAGATCAGCTCCATCTCCTGCTGATACTGCTCAGCGAGCAAAGAAGAGCGCTTGAAGTCGCAATTCGTTGCCATAGAGAATACCTCGTTCCTTCTTCCTTCCTTCGTCCTTTTCCGTCCTGACCAGAGAACAGCGCCCGGCGCCATCAGGCCCAGGCCGAGCTGTTGCAGGCTGGCGCGAGGGTTACACCCGTGCTGGTGGGGAAGCGCATTTTCTTCGACGCAGGAAATTATACCAGCAAAACTGGCCTGCGACAATGACAGGCCCCCAGACTTTCCTAAACCGCTGTGCTCTTCACCAACCTTCCCAGAAAAGTGCTTGACATCATCTGCCCCGTCAGCTATAATGGACACGTCAGCCAAACAGCAAGGAGCTGGCAACAACTGAGTAATTTCGCGTGGGCAGTTTCCGGAGCGGTCAAACGGGGCTGACTGTAAATCAGCTGGGAAACCTACGGGGGTTCGAATCCCTCACTGCCCACCAGCGCAACAGCGGCATGCCTCGCTCAGAGCGTGCGCTCGGATGAGGTGAGTGGACGAGCAAAGAGGCGGCTGCAGGTCAGCGGTGCGCCTGGCGCGCGTGGAGAAGGTGAGGGTGTGACAGGATAGCGGTTGAGGGAGATGGCCCGCCGCCTGGTGTCAATGCGCTGATGATCTGTCTGGCCCGTGTGGCGCAGCGGTAGCGCACAGTCTTGGTAAGACTGTGGTCATGGGTTCGATTCCCATCACGGGCTCCCGTGGTTTCTGATGATGCCTTGCTGCTTTCTGAGGCATGCATCTTCACGAATATCCGCGCCGGATCTTTCTACGTTTCGCTGCCGTCTTCTGATACCGTCGCCGCTTCCCTCCTTCTTCGAAGATTCTTTCCTCTCCCGGTGGCTTGCGTCAACGACCATCCTGAGAAGAGGCGAAGAATCCGAAAGGCGAGAGAAGTCAGGTTGGATACCAGACCGGTCCGTTCGCTCGGTCACTCGCTCGTCAATCCGCCTGAAGAGAACCATAAGAAGCGTTAGAAAAAACGAGGGTGCCGCAACGAGGCGCGAGTCCTGAAAGACTCAGGAGACGGCTGCTGTATGTCTAGCGCTGGTTGCTCTTTTGTTATCTCTTCATCATTTTGCTCTAGTACGGTCGAATTCCAGGAGGAGCCTTTGAGGTTATGGCGAAGCAGAAGTTTGAGCGGACGAAGCCGCATGTGAATGTGGGCACGATCGGGCACATTGACCACGGGAAGACGACGCTGACGGCGGCGATCACGCGGGTGCTCTCGCGGGTGCTGCCCAGCAGCGTGAATAAGTATATTGCCTTTGACCAGATTGATAAGGCGCCCGAGGAGCGAGAGCGCGGGATCACCATTTCGATCTCGCATGTGGAATACGAGACGGAGAAGCGGCACTATGCGCACGTGGACTGCCCGGGGCATGCGGACTACATCAAGAACATGATCACGGGAGCGGCGCAGATGGACGGGGCGATCCTGGTGGTGAGCGCGCCCGATGGGCCGATGCCGCAGACGCGGGAACACATTCTGCTGGCGAGGCAGGTGGAAGTCCCAGCGATGGTGGTGTTTTTGAACAAGGTGGATATGATGGAGGATGAGGAGCTGCTGGAGCTGGTGGAGCTGGAGGTGCGGGAGCTGCTGGCGAAGTACGAGTTTCCAGGGGATGAGGTGCCGGTGATCCGAGGGTCGGCGCTCAAGGCCCTGGAGAGCAAAGGGGATCTGACGCGCAGCGATCCCGATGCGCGCTGCATCTGGGAGCTGCTGGATGTGGTGGACAGCTACATTCCGACGCCGCAGCGACCGATAGACAGGCCGTTCCTGATGCCGATCGAGGACGTGTTTGGGATCAAGGGGAGAGGGACGGTGGTAACGGGGCGCATTGAGCGAGGCAAGATCCGGGTGAACGAGCAGGTGGAGATTGTGGGCTTCAGCGATGAGGTGAGGACGGTGGTGGTGACGGGAGTGGAGATGTTCAACAAGACGCTGGATGAAGGGCTGGCGGGGGACAACGTGGGGTGTCTGCTGAGAGGAGTGGAGCGAGACGAAGTGGAGCGAGGGCAGGTGTTGGCGGCGCCGAAGTCGATTAAGCCGCACAAGCTGTTCAAGGCGCAGGTGTACGTGTTGTCGAAGGAGGAGGGGGGGAGGCATACGCCGTTCTTCTCGGGGTACAAGCCGCAGTTTTACATTCGGACGACGGACGTGACGGGGACGATCCAGTTGCCAGAAGGGGTAGAGATGGTGATGCCGGGGGATCATGTGAACATGACGGTGGAGCTGATCTATCCGGTGGCGATGGAGGCGGGGGTGCGCTTTGCCATTCGCGAGGGTGGCCGCACCGTCGGCGCGGGCGTCTGCACCGAGGTGCTGGAGTAGTCGTCGGTCCGGCCTCTAGCGGTCAGTGTCCGCCGCCTACCTGGTCAGCCATCGCTTCGCTCTGGCTGGCGCTCTCTGCTGCCCCTGTTGCCGCAGAGCGCTGGGCTGTGAGAGTACGATGAGCAAGCGCCGACAAAGAAACAGCAAGGGCGCTCCCGCGCGTAGCGGCCACAGCGCGGACAACAGCAGATGACCTTATGGTCAGGAAGGAAGCCCAGCGCGGCTCAACCTGCTGCCTTGCCTGCCAGTACAGCAGCAGCATGTGAGAGGTGCCCGGCTGTTGTTCCCTTCCTGACCTTCGCGCGTAGGTGAGTGACTTGACGGTCAGCAAACTCTCCTACTGCCGTCAGAGGAGGGTAGCATCCCTGAACGGAGAGAACTATGGCTAGCAAAAGTAAAGAGAATCGGATCATTGTTGCTCTTGCCTGCTCGAATTGCCGGCATCGCAACTACCATACTTCAAAGAACAGGCGCACTCATCAGGACCGCCTTGAGCTGAGAAAGTTCTGTCCCAACTGTCGCACTCATACGATCCATCGCGAGACCAGATGATAGCCGGGCAACGATCACTCCTGATCGAGAAAGGGTCAACGTGGCAAATAAAATGGCCGAGAAGAAAAAGGCTACTTCCGCTTCAAGCGAGGTTCTCCAGGCCAAGCCCCGCGGCGAGAAGGATGCTCCTGCCCGCAAGGAGTCGAAGCAGATGACGCAGCGACGCGAGGGCCGTCAGGAGGTACGCCGCGAACAGAAGCCGTCTGTTTTTGCTCGCTTGCTCCAGATGAGGCTGTTCCGCTTCCCCTATGAGGCCTATTACGAGCTGCGCTACAAGGTCACCTGGCCAACGTTCGAGGAAGCGCGCAATATGACGATCGCGGTGATTGCGCTCTCCATCGCCCTCGGTGTCGTCCTCGGGCTGGTCGATATTGGCCTCTTCCAGCTATTCCGCCTGATCACTGGTACCGCCAGGTAGATTCACGCGGGTCGGGAGCGAGGTAAGTAAAGCACGCCAGCAGAGTAGCTGCCTGTGCTGGCTACCTGCCTGCTCTCTTCTGTCAGAAGGCGGCGCTTTTGTCGTGATCGGGGACCTGGTGGGGGAGCTTGCCGGGTCGGCGGATGCTGGCAGATCAGGTATGCTGAGAGTGAAGTCGGTCTTGCGCTGTGCAAGTGGGCGAGTCGAGTGGGGTGGCCTGGAGACTGGGCCTGGGGGGCTGTCTCATATCTCGTGCCAGGTGCGGGCGTTGGGAAGATAAGGAAGAGAAGCTTGAGGGGGTTGATGAGTAGTGGGTGCCAGTCTGCACAGGTCTGCACAGGGCCTCGGTGTAGAAGTGCTGGTCTGGGGATGATGTGGTGAGTGACGGCGCCGGGGCATATCTCCGCACATAACAAGGATCGGGCGCCTGCAGGTCCTGTCGAGAGAAGAGGGGGAGCAACAGATTCCCGCGCCTCTGTGTTGTAATTTCTGTGGATATGGAACAGACGAATTGGAAGGACGCCCTCCCAGTGGCCGGCCAAGAAGACGCCGCTGAGGTGGGGGTACCAGCTTTAGCGGGCAATAAGCAAGAGGGAAATACCATGGTTGCTGATGACCCAAATCCAAACGAACGGGCTGGCTCGGAAACGCGGTTCAGCACTGCGCTGTCGAAGTCAGGTAGCCCTGGTGCTGGAGAGCGCGCCTGGTACGCGATCCACACCTACTCCGGCTACGAAAATAAGGTCAAGAGCCATCTCGAAGCGCGCATTGCCTCGATGAACATGCGCGATAAGATCTTTCGGGTCGTCGTGCCAATGGAAGAAGAGGTGGAGATTAAGCAGGGGCAGAGGCGGACGGTACAGCGCAAGGTCTTCCCTGGCTATGTACTGGTCGAGATGATCTTGACCGAGGAGTCGTGGTATGTGGTGCGCAACACGCCGGGGGTCACCAGCTTTGTTGGGTCGGGAACACGCCCGGTGCCTCTTCAGGAACATGAAGTCAGGGCGATCCTGAAGCAGGTTTCTGAAGAAGCCGAAAAGCCGAAGACGAAGATCAGCTTCACGAAAGGTCAAAGTGTGCGTGTCATCGATGGTCCCTTCACCGATTTCATTGGGACTGTCAGTGACATCAACATGGATCGCAACAAAGTCACGGTTCTTGTCTCCTTCTTTGGGAGAGAGACGCCAGTGGTCCTGGATTTTCTCCAGGTCGAGAAGATTTAACAATCCACAATGGAGGCGGGAGGTTTAGCGTAACCTCCCACTTTTTCATACATGCATGCTCGCATGCATGAAAGGCGACGCTCGGCGCGCTGCCCCGCCAGGTCAGCCAGGCGCTCCGGCCCCTGCCGGAGCCGCTTCGGCGGTGCCTGCCGCCAGGCCCTGGCGTCGCCGCTCACTGTCGGCCTCTGCCAGCGAATGGTCTGTCTCTTCTCTGGCCTGGCTGACATGGGCGCGAGCACGCACTCATTTTGCGATTGTCGCTTGTTGAGGGAGCTGGAGTTACAATGGCGAAACGTATCAAGACTGTGATCAGGCTGGAGCTGCCTGCCGGTGAGGCTAAGCCTGCGCCTCCGGTCGGTACGGTGCTTGGCTCACAGGGCATTAATATCGTGGCCTTCTGTAAGGAGTATAATGCTCGCACGGAAAGCCAGCGGGGCATGATTATCCCCGCCGAGGTCACGATCTACGAGGATCGCTCGTTCACTTTTGTCACGCGCACACCCCCGACGACATTCTTGCTGAAGCAGGCTGCGGGCATCGAAAAAGGGTCTGGCACCCCCGGCAGGGCAAAGGTCGGTACGATTGACCGCGCCAAGCTACGTGAGATTGCTCAGCTAAAGATGAAGGACCTCGATGTCCACGATATCGAGGCCGCTGAGCGCAGTGTCGAGGGGACGGCCCGCAGTATGGGGATTACCATCGTCTGAGCAGGCGCGACTGTGCTTTGCTCGCCAGAGATCGGCCATCCCTTCCTGTCCCGGCCCAGGTGAGAAAAGTGGTCCGATCGGCTTGGCATAGACCGTCACCCGAGCCTGAGACTTAGACCCGCTCTCGCCTGGCCAGGACAAGACCAGGTCCCGGCGATCTGCTGACAACACGTATCTGCCCGTCAGTCACTGCGGTCGATCACCACAAGGAGGGCTTTCTGTCATGCCGAAGAAACACGGGAAGAAATATCTTGAAGCTTTGAAGTGGCTTGAGCCGGGAAAGCTCTACCAGCCCCAAGAAGCTATTCCCCTGCTCAAGAAGATGAACTACGTCAAGTTTGATCCAACTCTTGAGGTTCATATGCGCCTCGGGGTTGACCCACGACACGCCGATCAGATGGTGCGCGGCGTGGCCTTGCTGCCAGCGGGTACCGGCAAGGATGTCAAGGTCCTGGTCTTTGCCCAGGGCGAGAAGGCACGCGAAGCCGAGGCCGCTGGGGCTGACTTTGTCGGCCTCGATGATTTGATCAAGCAAATTGAAAATGATTGGCTGGGCTTCGATGTGGCGATCGCCACGCCGGATGTCATGCCGAGGATAGGTCGTCTGGGTAGGAAGCTCGGCCCGCGCGGCTTGATGCCCAATCCTAAAACAGGTACGGTCACGATGGATGTGGCCCGTGCTGTACGCGAGGCGAAAGCCGGGCGCGTGGAGTTCCGCGTTGATCGCACAGGGTTGCTGCATGTACCAGCGGGCAAGCTATCTTTTAGCGATGAGGCCCTGCTCTCCAATCTGGCTGCCATTCTCGATGCGGTAATGCGCGCCAAGCCAGCCAGCTCCAAAGGGGCCTACATCCGCAATGTCGTCCTGGCTTCGACAATGTCGCCAGGGGTGCCGCTGGATCTGCAGTCGGCTCTTTCCTTGCGCGTCTAGCTTGAGCGGGGACGTGGAGGCGAGGCTGGCTTGACGGCCTGCCCGTCTCTTGCCTATAATCTGAACAGCCTGTAACCTTTGCGACCGAAGACAGCAAGTATGCCCGGGGCATGTAAATGATACCGTCCGGTATCAGCTTGCCGAGGAGCGCGCTCTGCTTCTTGCTTGCTGGCATATGGGTAGGCGATGTCTGAGCAAGGCAGAGCACAGAGGAAAGGATTGCAAGAGGGCATATGTTCTGTGCCGTGTTAGCGGCCTGCTGCTCTGTTGACCAGGCCGCCGCTGCGCTCGCTATGCCCGGTTATGCGTAGCTGCGATCCATCCACTGCTACTGCTTCCAACGGAAGCTTGCCTCTGGGCCTTCGGTGTTGCACTGAAGGCCCTTTTTCTTCGCGCGCTCTGGTGATGAGTCAGGTCGTTGACCTGGCTGGCCTGGTTGAGTGTTGACCGGCCCGGCCAGCGGCTAAGGTGGGTGCTGATCTCCACGTCGCGTCAAGAGCTTGCTGCCGACCGAGGGAGCTGTTCCCGCCGCTGCGCGCCAGGTCTCAGGGCTGGCGCGGGGGTCAGGTGAGACCGCTTTTTTCCCCGCTGACCCGGTCGCGGGACATACTTGCCCGTCTGCGAACCCATGTTGCCAGAGACTGCTCTCCCCAAGCGCATTGGGAGGCTCTCCCCGCTTGCTGGGGGGAGCGGAGCAGCTGGCGGCTTTCTCCTGTTAAGCAGACTAAGCAGACGCAAACTGCAACACAATATGAAAAGAAAGGAGGGGAGAGCGGAATGCCTACACCGGCGAAGGCGGTAAAGATCGAAGAACTGGCCGAGAAGCTGGCGCGCTCGCGGATCGCCATCCTGATTCAAACGCAGGGGCTTTCGGTCAAGGAGATGAACGACCTGCGCAATAAGGTGCGCCCGATGAGTGTCGAGGTGCAGGTGGCCAAAAATACCCTGCTGCGCCTGGCTGCCGAGCGCAACCAGCTGGAAGGTGTGGACCCAAACATCTTTCACGGCCAGACAACCGTAGCCTTCGGCTACGATGATGAGGTGGCAACCGCTAAGGCGATCGCCGATTACTTGCAGAATTCAAACACGGTGGTCCTCAAAGCGGCAATTCTGGGGGGGCACTCGCTGACACCAGAGCGCGTCGAGGCCCTCGCCAAGATCAGCGGCGGCAAGCCTGCGGCTCAGGCGCAGTTGGTCGGTGGTCTGCAAGGGCCGCTGTCTACAACCTATAGCCTGCTGACTGCTCCCTTACGCGACCTCTGCTACGTTCTACAGGCGCGGGCCGAGCAGCTACAGGAGCAGCAAGCTGAGCATGCCTGATGTCACTTGTATTGAGCGTTATCTAGTGCCTATCACGAGATCATCCGAATCGGAGGAGGTTGCTCCATGTCCGTTGAGAGCATCATTGCAGAAATTGAAAAGCTGAACGTTTTGGAACTCGTTGAGCTGACCAAGCAGCTTCAGGAGAAGTGGGGAGTCAGCGCGGCTCCAGTCGCGGTAGCGGCAGCCCCGGCGGCAGCTGCTCCGGCTGAGGCAGCTCCTGCGGCCCAGCAAGAGGAGAAGACCGAGTTCGATGTCATCCTGAGCGAGGTTGGCCCCGAGAAGATCAAGGTCATCAAGGTGGTGCGCGAGCTGACCAATCTTGGCCTCAAGGAAGCCAAGGAGCTGGTCGAAGGCGCTCCCAAGCCGGTCAAGGAAGGCGTCTCCAAGGAGGAGGCTCAGCAGATCGCGGCCAAGCTGCAGGAAGTGGGCGCCAAGGTTACCGTCAAGTAAGACATGCTGGCTGTCCTGGCGCTGGCTCTCCGCCTCGCCAGGCCGGCAGAGCAGAGGGCGCGCCTCACAGCGCGACTCGCGCCGTCGACGGCCAGCCGCTCCTGTGGGCGCCCCTCTCGCGGCTCTGATCGCCATTGTTGCTGCTGCCCCTTCAAGCAGCAAATGGCTGTTGCAACCTCGACCCGGCTCCCAGCCCGCCAGTCGGAACTGCCAGGCGGCTCTTGTTCCCTCTACCATCCTGGAACATCGCCCCCTGCTTGTGGAAGAGCCTGGCCAGCCAGAGAACTCCCCGCGGCAGCCGGCATCAGAGCCATCTAGACGCTGACAAACTAGCGTGATATAATGCATGGGTGTATCATCCAGGACTAGTCGGATTACTACACAGGCTGAGAGGCGCTCGCCAGAGCATCCTTTCAAACCTGCTAAAAGCTTGACTATCTCACCTGAGCCTGCTGAGGAGGTGAAACAGAGGGTGGCATTGACTCGCGAGGATAAAGCTGACATTATCGCTTCGTCGCACGTCCACGAGGCCGATACCGGCTCGCCCGAGGTGCAGGTCTCGCTGCTGACGGCTCGTATCAATCAGCTCACCGAGCATCTGAAGGTCCATAAGCATGATTTTCATTCCCGTCGCGGCTTGATGATGCTGGTGGGCCAGCGGCGTCGCTTGCTTGCTTATCTCAGCCGCAAAAGCCCGGAGCGTTATCGGGCCTTGATTGCGAAGCTCGGCCTGCGTCACTAAGGCCCAAACAGAGGCGAGGCCTGGTGACCTCGCAAGCGATCGGTCGGCATGTCTCCTGGCTCCTCCTCCGCTAACTCGCCTCGCGGACGCTCCTCTGTGTCTCAGGGCAAGGGTGAGAGTGGCAGTAAAAGCAAGCAGGAAGAGAAAGAAAAGAGGAGGGGCGTTCTCTTGTAATGCTTGCCGACCGCTCGCTGCGCGGCTACTGGCGCAAGCTCCTGCAAGTCTGGCGGTATGGTCCCTGGCCGGGTTATGGCTGTGAGCAGGACCACTGGCTGACGTTGCTGGCCAGTGTCTTGCCTACCGTCCCAGGAAGGGAAGGGTAGAGGTGCTTGCTGGGCAGCTTGCCAATCTGGGCCTGAGCCAACGACAAAAGAGGGGCTTGTTTCTCTCTCTCACCTGCATATGATGGGCTATGCGCTCGCTGACAATGATGGTGTGCACGTCGCTTGTCTGGAATCATGAGTGATCATCTCTGGCTGTTGCCTAGGAAGGAGGCGGGGCTGTAGCCTGCTCCCTGTCGGCCAGCTAGCCAACCAGCCAGCCGAGAATCAGTCGGCCTGCGTGAGAGAGCGGGAAACGTAGAACTTGTTTGGTCTCGCCTTACCACAGAGAAGCAGGCAGCAGAATCAATCTTCTTTCCGCCAGGCACAGCGCCCTCCGCTTGCTATGGACCTGGTCAGGAGTAGAACAGCACGTCGGTAGCCTGCCAGCCAGAGCAATGCTGACAGGCCACAGTGGCACAGCCAGCGACAGAGAAAAGGCACGGTGAATCACTAATCTGTATCTGTACATCTTGAGCGGATGACCAACGGTCGAACGGTCGATCGTGCGGTCGAATTGGGTTTTCTCAGTAAGGGGCTGAAAGCAGCGCGGTTTCATTCCTTCTTTTTACTCGCTCGCTTGTTGTAGCGGTTCGGAAGGAAAGCGGTCAGTCATTCAGTCAGTTAGTCAGGAAAGAGCAGAGGCAGGGAACTCATTCAAGCAAAGTGATCGTTGCGAGCAAGGTAGAAGTAGAAGTAGTAGTAGCAGTAGTAGTAGCAGTAGTCGGTCAGTTGTCTGTTCACAAGCACCCCGTTACGTCCCCGTGAAGCAAGGAGAGTTTCCAGGTCTACGGTCCAGCCAAGGGGTGTATAGTAGTCGGAGGAACTATGATCCATCGTCAAGAAGCTGTCATTGGCGGTCGCGTCATGAGCATTGAAACCGGACGAGTAGCTGAGCAGGCCAATGGCGCAGTGTTGTTGCGCTATGGCGATACAGTGATCCTGGCGACCGCCGTAGCCAGTGAAGAGCCTCGTGAAGGCATTGATTTTTTTCCATTGACCGTTGACGTTGAAGAACGCATGTATGCCGCCGGTAAGATCCCCGGCGGGTTTATTAAGCGCGAGGGGCGGGCTTCCGAGCATGCCATTCTCGCCTGCCGCCTCGCTGACCGCCCGCTTCGCCCCCTCTTCCCGAAAGGGTACCGCAACGATGTACAGATTATTATCACTGTGCTCTCTGTAGACCAGGAGAATGATCCTGATGTCCTGGGGATCGTCGGGGCCTCGGCGGCCCTCTGTATCTCCGACATTCCGTTCGCTGGCCCGGTTGGTGCGGTGCGTGTAGGTCACATTGATAACGAGCTGGTGATCAATCCGCCGGAGTCCCAGATGGAGCGCAGCCGTCTCGATCTGGTGGTGGCTGGCACAGCGGATGCGGTGATGATGGTCGAGGCTGGGGCCAAGGAGCTGCCCGAAGATATCATGTTGGAGGCGGTGATCCGTGGCCAGGAGGCGCTGCAGGATATTATTAAGATGCAAGAGAAGCTCATGCAGGTGGTGAATGTGGCCAAGCGGCCTTTCGAGGCGCCCCCTGTCGATGAGGAGCTGCAGCGCCAGGTGGCTGAGTTCGTCGTGCCGCGCCTGGAGCAGGCGGTGAACCACCCCGATAAGACGGCGCGTGCGGCGGCGCTGACCGTGGTCCAGAATGAGCTGGTGCAGACGCTCGGGGCCCAGTATCCCGATCGTTTGAAGGAGATCATGGCCTTCTATGAGAAGGAGCTGAAGACCTATGTGCGCAACCAGATTCTGGATCATGGGATCAGGCCCGATGGGCGCGATCTGAAGACGATCCGCCCGATTACCTGCGAGGTCGGTCTGCTGCCGCGCACGCATGGCTCGGCCCTCTTTACGCGCGGTCAGACCCAGGTGCTGAGTGTGGTAACGCTTGGCTCGCCGGGAGAGGAGCAGATCCTTGACGGCCTGACCCCCAGTGAGAGCAAGCGCTTTATGCATCACTACAATTTCCCGCCCTTCTCGACCGGCGAAACCAGGCCGCTGCGCGGTCCAGGCCGCCGCGAGATTGGCCACGGCGCCCTGGCGGAGCGCGCACTGCTGGCGGTGATCCCCTCGCAAGAGGAGTTTCCTTATACGATCCGCGCCGTCTCCGATGTGCTCTCGTCCAATGGCTCAACCTCGATGGGATCGGTCTGCGGAACAACCCTGGCTTTGATGGATGCCGGCGTCCCCATCCATGCGCCGGTGGCCGGGGTGGCGATGGGGCTGGTAACCGGCGAAGGTGAGCGCGCCGGCAAATGGGCTGTGCTGAGCGATATCCAGGGGATCGAGGATGCGCTGGGCGATATGGACTTCAAGGTCGCTGGCACCGCCGATGGCGTGACGGCCCTCCAGATGGATATCAAGGTCAAGGGCATTAGCTACGATATCATGGCTAAGGCCCTGGAGCAGGCGCGCGAGGGCCGCATGTATATCATGGAAAAGATGCTCGATGCCCTCGATGCTCCTCGCCCAGAACTGTCGGTCTTCGCGCCGCGCATCCAGACAATGAAGATCAATCCCGACAAGATCGGCGCGGTGATCGGCCCCGGCGGTAAGACGGTGCGCAAGATCCAGGATGAGACCGGCGCCAAGATCGATATCGAGGACGACGGGACGGTCAATATCGCGGCCACTTCCAGCGAGGCGATGCAGCAGGCGATGGATGCCATCCGCGCTCTGACCGAGGAGGTGGAGGTCGGTCGCATCTATACGGGCACGGTGCGCCGCCTGGTTGACTTCGGGGCCTTTGTCGAGATCCTGCCTGGCAAGGAGGGCCTCGTCCGTACCTCGCAGCTTGCCGACTATCAGGTGTCGCGCCCCGAGGACGTGGTTTCGGTGGGCGATGAGATTACGGTAATGGTGATTGAGGTCGACTCGCAGGGCCGTATCAATCTCTCGCGGCGCGCTGCTCTCAGTGGTGAGTTACCTTCGCAGGCCGAGCTGGATAGTGACCGCGCTACTAGCCGTGGTGGACGCGATCGCGGCGGCTCGGGCCGTGGCGGTGGCTATGGCGGCGGCGGACGCGACCGCGATCTGGCAACGCCTGGACGCAATATCAGCTACGGTGGTGGCGGACGTGACCGCGGTGGCTACCCTGAGCGCGGCGGTGGCGGACGCTCGCCTGGCTACAATAGTGGTAACTTCGGTGGTGGACCGCGCCGCCCAATGGGCCCCGGTGGCTCTGGTGGCCCGGGCCGCGGTTCCGGTGGCTCGCGGCGCGACAGCGGCTTTGGCCCTCGTCCCAACGAGCGCCGCTGGTAGCACTCGCTGCCTGCGAGAACGCCAGAGCTGCAGGAGGGGGCCTCGCTGGGGCCGACTCGGCCAGCGCCAGCGGGCCACCCTCCTCTTTGCTTGTAGCTCATTCTCTCGCTCGCTCGCTCACTTACCAACCCAGTTCCACCGGCGCGTCGTCCACCGGAGTGGGCAGAGCACTGGACCGCTCGATGATATGGCGGTCACCCCCTCTTGACCTTGATTGTATGCCTGGCTTCAGGCACTGGCGGCCTTCTCTCGGCTAGCTCACGTCAGTGCCGATCATACGGCGAAGACAGCTCTGAGACAGCTTCGCCGACAGTACCTGCAGGTCCTAAGCCTCTTGCGGTGAGAGCTGAAAGGTCCCATAATGGTTGCCAATCCAGAAAGTGACCTGCGCCGATAGAAAAGAGCAACTTACTAGAGAGGTACCTATGTCGCCAGAGGAGATTCTACGGGAGATAGCTGCGGAGGTCTCTGTCTGCAAGAAGTGTGGCCTCTGTAAGGGACGCACGAAGGCCGTCCCAGGCGAAGGTCCCCCACAGGCTCGTATTCTCTTCATCGGTGAAGGACCTGGCTATCATGAGGATAAGCAGGGGAGGCCTTTTGTGGGGCCTGCCGGCCAGTTCCTCGATGAGCTGCTGCAGAGCATTAACCTCAAGCGCTCGGATGTCTTTATCACCAATGTGGTGAAGTGCCGTCCTCCCGATAACCGTGATCCCCTCCCCGAGGAGATCAGCGCCTGCAACGACTACCTGGATCGTCAGATTGCTGCCATCAAGCCGCTGCTGATTGTCACGCTGGGACGCTACTCGATGGCCAAGTTCTTTGGCACGGCCAAGATTAGCGCGATTCACGGCAAGGCTCAGAAGAAGGATGGCTATATTTGTATAGCGATGTATCATCCAGCCGCTGGCCTCCATCAGGCAAGCCTGAAAGAGACAATTCGCCAGGACTTTAAGAAGATCCCAGTGGTACTGGCCGAGGCCGAGCGCCTGGCTGCCGAAGGGAAACTCGGTCCTACCAGCTCGCCAGCGGCCAACCCCCCAGAGGAGCCGCCTCAGCAGCTTTCGCTCTTTTAGCTGATAGACTGGCTGAGCCACTCTGCTCCTCTTGGGGTGCTGGCACTGGCTACTCTCCACAGAGACGCTGGAGAAGAAAGGGGCACTGCCAGACACACAGTTCGCTTACAACCAGACAGAATCTCTTTCGCCGCTCACTCATGATGGCTGAGATGGACCAGCCAGGGACGCCCGCCGTGGGCGTCCTTCTTTGTTGCAGATGCTCCTCTCCCTTTGAGGCTTGTCTTGCTATGAGACGCCCGATTTTCTTCCTTGTTGGTGCTCTTTTGTTCCTGGCCAGAAAGTACCTACTGTGAATACTGTGACACATGATGATCTATTGAATCTTGCTTGCTAGCTTTGCTTCACGTATACTGAAAGCAGCAAGCACGGTTGCCCTTTAGAGATGGAGGATACGATGCGAGCAATTTCCCGGAAACATAGTGCTCTGATTATGTTGCTCGCCTTCCTCGTAGCACTGACCTTTGCGTTTGCTCCCCTCCCCGGCGCCAGTGCGACCGCCCAGGCCGCAACCACCTGGAAGGGCATTACCATCAACTGGTCAAACGTGCGTCGAGGCCCGAGCACTCAATACGCAGTTGTAAATGTTTATGCGCCAAATACAAGCGTAACGGTCTATGCAAGTGTTACGGGGCAGAATGTCTGGGGCAGTCCCTACTGGTATCGGATCAGCCCCTTGAATAGTGCCCCGCTCTACATTTATAGTGGCCTGGTTGTCAAGGCCCAGAGTAGCAGTCAGGCCAGCTCCTATGGCAGCGGTAAGGTCATAGTTGTCATCTTATCGAAGCAGTGGCTCTATGCCTATGACAATGGCAAGCAAGTCTTCAATACGGCGATTACCTCTGGGCGGCCCTCTCTCGCCACGCCGACGGGAACTTTCCATGTATTGCGCAAGCTGCACCCGACGACCTTCTATTCTCCCTGGCCTCCTGGTTCGCCCTACTATTATCCTCCAACGTTCATTAACTATGCGCTCGAATTCGACTGGGGTGGCTACTTCCTCCACGATGCCTGGTGGCACGGGGTCTTTGGTCCTGGCACCAATGGCTGGCACTATGATCCTGTAGCGGGTTGGACCTGGGGTTCGCATGGTTGTGTGGAGATGTCGGTGAAAGCGGCGGCCTGGCTCTATAACTGGGCGCCGGTGGGGACGACGGTCATTATCAAGTCGAACTAGTTGCCTCGTTCATTGGCTGGCTGGCCAGGTTTTACCAGGGGGTCTGTGCTTGCTATCTCTCCCATCTGCTGGCCAGCGAGCGAGCGATCAGCTGACATGACCAGCACGCCTCCGCGCAACGGCGCGGAGGCGTGGCTCGTCGGCCCGCTGACAGCCTGGTTCTGGCTTCCTCTCCCTGTACCCGAGTCACGCACGCACTTGCTCCGCGCTATTCTCAATCCCACAAGCTCAGGTTATCGCCTGCCCTGGCTCGTTCGCTCCTTCCCAGATTGGCCCATCCTCGACCTCCTCCATAGCGGTCGCCTGTCTGCATTGCTCATTGCGGCTGCCTGCCTCGGCGGCGCGAGGCGGTCGAGCTGCTAGCGGTCGTAAAAGAGAATGCGTCCGCAGTTACTGCAGGTTTGGATCTCAGCGCCCAGGCGCACGCGTTGCATCTCACTGGAGGTCAACAGCACGCGGCACCACTGGCACGAGTTCTGCTCAACGCGCGAGATCGCACGGCCCTGACGTGTGCGTCTCAGGGTCTCGTAGCGATGCAGCAGGTCGGCGGCAAGTGAGCCAGCCAGGGAGGCGCGTTGCTCTTCAAGGGTGCGGCGGCGCTGCTCCAGCTGGTCGAGGCGGGCGCGCTGAGCCGCGCTCTGCTGCTTCCAGTCCTCTTCGGCCCGGCGTAGCTCTTCCTCTCGCTGAGCTACCTGACGCTGCAGCGTCTCAATGAGATCCATCACCTCCAGCGTTTGCTCCTCCTGACGGCTTTGCTGCGCTCTCAGGTGTTGGACCTCCTGCTGCAAGCTGGTCAGCTCTTTGGGGCTGGTCACGCTACCGCTGTAAAGGCGCTGTTCTAGGGTCTGCAGGCGGCGACTGATCTCCTCTAGTGTCCACTCGGCCTCTTGCTGGGCCTGCTGCCCGGCTTGCAGTTGCTGCCGGGCGCTGGCCAGCTCCTGACGCAGCTTTGCCAGGGCACGATTATCGCGCAGGGCCTGGGCGATCACTTGCCGCTCCGAGGCGAGGCGCTCAAGCTCAAGGTCTAGCTGTTGAAGCTGAAAGAGTGGAGCAGCAACATGAGTCGTGCTCATGATCGATGCGTCTCCTTTCCGGGCTGCTGCCCTGACCGGTCTACCAGACCGGCCCCCCATGTGCGCAAGAAGGAACCAGCCTGTATTGTATCTCTTCTGACGCTCCTTGGGCAAGGATCGTGCGGTGCTCAAGGGATTGTTCACTTGCTTCTTCTCGGACAGAATATTCAATTCAGGTATAAAAAGAGGGCTGGCATCAACTGACAGAGCAAGAGCGAGCTGAGGGCAGGCGGGAAGGAGAGGCCCGTCCAAAATGGCCGCCTGAGCGGGCAAGCGTTGTCAAGATCAGAGGGATCAGTAATAATAAAGTTTGTCCTGGGAGACAGACGGCTGGCCATAAGCAGGCTGCCTGCCGGACAGCGTCCGAGTAATCGCATTGGGAGGATCTGATGACAACGAGGCCTATTCCCGACCTGGCAACCATTGAGGAGCTGACCAGGAGCTGGCAGGAGCGAGGTATTCGCCATGTGGTTTTCGAGTTGCCGGATATGCATGGCATGGCGCGCTCGAAGATTGTGCCACTGAGCCGCTGGGAGCAGTTCGCCCGCGATGGTTTGCGCATGATCGGTGTCATGACCACGGTCGATTCGGGTACCAATCTGGTGCCTGGTACCTATCAAAGCGAGGAGCGCAACTACGGCGATGCGGTTCTGCGCCCCGATCTGAGCACCGCGGCGGTTGTACCCTGGCTGGATGTCAGTGCCCGTGTGATCTGTGATGCCTTCTGGCCCGATGGCTCCCCTGTGGAATCGGCCCCGCGCTATGTACTGCGTCGGGTCCTGGAGCGCCTGGAGGCCCTGGGCTATCGCGCCCATACGGCGATCGAGCACGAGTTTTATTTGTTTCAGGATCTCCTGAGCAAGGAGCCTGTTTTCGATCGCCTGCATATTTTCCACACGCAGCGCAATGTTGCCTGCCCGGTGCCTTTGCAGATCATGGACCTGTTACCCGAGTTGGGCTTGCAAATGCTGACCTGCAATTGTGAATATGGCCCGGGCCAGTATGAAATCACCTACGATGCAGAGGATGCTCTGGTGGCCGGCGACTACGGTTATACCTTCAAGAATGGCGTCAAGATGATCGCGCGCCGGCTTGGCTATCACGCCACCTTTATGACTCGCCCCTTCCTCGACCAGTCCTCTTCGGGGGCCCATGTTCACCTCAGTCTGCGCGATGCCAGTGGTCGCAATGCCTTTCTTGACACCAACGAGCGTCATGGCCTCTCGTCGCTGGCCTACCATTTCATCGGAGGGCTGATCAAGCATATGCCGGGGGCTCTGGCGCTGCTGGCTCCGACCCCGAACTGCTACCGACGCTTTTTGCATCATTCCTTTGCGCCTGTCAATCTCAGCTGGGGACTGGACGATCGCACGGCCCTGGTGCGTGTCAAGAATACAGGCGATGCCGGTACCCATATCGAGAACCGCGCCCCATCGAGCATGAGCAATCCCTACCTGGCGCTGGCTGCCACAATCGCCGCTGGTCTGCTTGGCCTCGAAGAGGAGGTTGTGCCACCCACCCTGGTCGAAGGCCCGGCGGAAGAGCACGAGGCCTTTGCTCCACTACCAGCCACGCTGGAGGAGGCGCTGCAGCATCTGGAGGCCGATACTGCTCTCCGCAACCTGCTAGGCATGCAGTTTACTGAGATCTTTATTAAGGCCAAGCGTCAGGAACTGGAGCGCCGCGGCGACTACGTGCGCCAGCGAGTACAGGCTGCTGAACTGGAGTGGGAAGAGCAGGAGTATCTGGCAGACTTCTGAGCAGAGCAGAGATGGACGGGTGGGGGCAAGCCTGCACAGGCGCCAGCCTCCAGGGCCAAGCTCCTCACTTCCGGCTTGCTGCTGACGTCTTGCCTGGGTCTGCCGCCAACGCTTGTCGCGAGCAGAACAGCAAGAGGGACCGAGGTCGGTGCCTTATCTGGTCCACTCGACCAGCGGGCACCGGCTCCGGTCCCTCCCCTTGCCTTCTTGCCTGCGGGCGGATAGCGTACACCTTGTGCCGCCGCCCGCGGAAGATGCTAGACGTCGGAGCGCAAGATGCGACCCAGGAATTCGTAGCGCTCGGGATGGCGCCGTGCCAGATAGAAGGCATAGAGCAATCCGATGATCACCCAGCCGATGACGAAGAGCGGGAGGATGTTCAACGGGAACGGCGTTGGGAAGAAGCCCAGGCCAGTAAAGAAGTCGCCGATCACTGGCAGTGGCGGCATGATAAACGAGAGCAGGGGGATGAGCAGGAAGAGGCAGCTCACAATCGGTGCGATCAGGTGGAGCAGCGGGTGAAAGTTCTCGCGGTCGAAGCGCAATGCAAAGGCAGGCAGCGAGAAATTCACCAGAATATAGACCACCAGGAAGCTGATCGTGCCAATGGTGGCCAGCCAGGCATAGCTGGTAATGCCGCTGGTCTGGGTGTAGACCTTGCCATCGGCAATGCCCAGAGCGTAGCTCACACTGCCATCAGGATTGTTCTTCTGGATGATGAAGGCCAGGAAGATGATGACCAGAATCGTGAACAGGCTCTGCGCCATAATGGCATAGTGGGGACTCTTCCAGCGCGGATGCGTGCGCCCGAAGACGCGCGGCAAGATGCCCTCACGACCCATCGCGTAGAAGTAGCGCACCATCCCATTATGGAAAGCCAGACAGGCAGCAAAGCTGCTCGTCGTGACGGCGATAATCATCAGAACCTTGAGCCAGCCACCGACGAAATGGTCAGCCAGATTGTAGTAGGGGGTCGGGGCGATGGTGATGTTCCCCAGGGTATCGCCGGCGTGCTGCCAGCCAAGGCCGATGACGGCGCTATAGGTGGTCCAGATGTAGAGTACGGCCATGATCAGGATCACCGAGAAGATTGCCATCGGCACCGCCCGGCGCGGGTTACGTGACTCCTCGCCGTAGACGGCGCCAGCCTCGAAACCAATCCAGGACCAGATGCCGAGCGCCATCGCCACGCCGATGCCCAACACTCCACCGGGAGCGACCCCTTTCAGATCGGAGCCTGCCGGCGTAAAGGTATGAAGCAGATCATGACCAGAGGCCCCGCCGCGGATGGTGACCATCAGATCGAGCAGCACCAGGCTCCCGATTTCCAGCACGAGGAAAGGAGCCAGCCACCAGGTAGACCACTTAATGTCAAAGAAGGAGAGCAAAAAGACGAGGACGCAGCCGATCAGAGCGTAGGTCACCCAGCCCAGCGGCATCTGGAAACCGAGATAGGTGGAAATATTAATGTCAGCCAAACCACCGAAGGCCGCCTGAGAGGATGCTTCGAAGATCGCATAGCCGAAGAGCATCAGCCAGCCCGCCTGGAAGGCCGTGCCCGCTCCCAGGCCATGCCGTACCCAGGTATAGAAGCCGCCCGCCGAGGTCAGGCGGCGTGAGAAATAGACGATCGAGATCCCGAAAAGCAGCAGCCCGATCGCCGAAAGCAGGAAGACCAACGGCACGCTGGCGCCAGCCTGCGCGGCCATGTTGGGAACATTGAAGAACATGGCCGCAATCGGCGCCGCCCCAGCAAAACAGTAATACATGACGCTGGGCATGCCGATGGCATTGATGTGCAGCTTGTCGAGGTCCTGGCGCTGCTCCAGGGCAATGTCACCCTCGGGAAGGGCCGCGCCGGGCGCCGTCTGCCCCACCAATTCTTCCTGAGATGCCATAAATCACCTCCAGTTCAGGTCTTGCTGTGAAGACCAGATCATCTGCAGAGCGCTTGATTGCTGAATAGCGATAAGCCTGGTGTAGTGCTATCCTGGGTTAAGGCAACGCTGCTGATAGAGTGCACTGCTACTTCCCTACTCGCTGGCTGGCTTGCTCATCCCTCCCCAGGCTGACGGACCTGTCTTCTCCTCGAACCGAGGGGCGCCACTGCAGCCTGGGGAAGGACTGGGCGCCGGTTAGCAAGCCAGTGTGTCACTCCCTCCCGCCAGCTGGCGGGACGGGCAACCGTACTGCGGGTGAGCTACCCGCCTGGCTGCTGGTCAGCGGGTAGCGGGCAGCGGCGCTGACAGCAGGCTCTGGCGAGCTGCCACTGTTACCAACAATAACAGTAGAGCCAGAGCCTGTCAACGCGCTTGTCGGCTAAGCTCCGCGCTCGATCTCTTGCCAGGCCGCCTCTCCGGTTGCAAACATGCTGATGATGGCACCAATCATCAACGTGGCTGCCGTCAGACCTGTGACAATCAGACTCCATTGCTGGTTGGTCAGCAGCGGCACCCACGAGTTCAGGGCCGTGTCGATGATGGCGACAATGCCCGTGATCAGGCCAACAACCGCACTGAGCAGTAGCACGGGAATTGGCACAAGGCGATTCAATAGCAAAGCCCGGCGATCGCGTATATACAGCCCTAAGATCAGGATAAACAGGAAAATTGTAGAAAAGGCCCACAGGATGGTCCCGGCCCCGATACCGACGAAGTAGACTTCGAGGGACAGGTCTGCCGGATTGCTGCCAAACATATAAGGAATGACCATAAAGAAGAGGATCGTGATAAAGATGGCAGCGGCGGTCTGAATGGCGACAGCACGAGCTGGTTGACGATTGGTGTTGAGGAGGCCCAGACCCACCGGAATGCGGCGGTCGAAGCCAGCCACCATCAGGAAGCGAGCGTAGATGTGGTTATAAACCATCGTCACCAGACAGAAGACACCGAGCATACAGACGGCCACCACATTGCCAGCCAGTTTCCCCAGAGCGCTATCGACAGTGCTTACGAGGGCAAAGAGCACGTAGGCGGACTTTGGCCCCTCGACGACCAGGACGGCAAAGGTCACGAGGACATAGCTAACCACTACGATCAGTGTCCCCCACAGCAGATGGCGCGTGATCAGGTGGCGACGTGTCTCTGCGCTGGAGGCAATCGTCTCCGCCTGCATGGTGATGGGCAGATAGACCCCCAGATAGCCCAGAGTGATCACCCCAAAGAGGCCGAAGTTCCCTCCGGTCTTGGGGTCCCAGCTAATCAGCCAGTCCGAAAGCCGTGAGAAGCTCGTCGCCGGCGCGTGCCCGGTCAGAAGCCAGACAATGCCTGCTAAAACGACCAGACCGCTGGCGATCATTAAGAGGACAAAGGTGGCATTGGTAATGTTCTGTACCGTGCGGTGCGGCTGCACAGCCATGAAGCCCGAGATCAGGATGACGACGCTCAGGGCCAGACCTTGCTGCCAGGGAGCTGTCAGCCAGCCGCTGTTGAGGCCAGGGATGTAGCTGATCGCCAGGTCGCTGGTGGCCATCAAGAGTAGTGGGGCAGGCAGCCAAACGCAGAAGCCCACGAAGAAGCTCATGTAGCTGCCAAAGGTGCGATAGGCCCAGTTGTAGAGCGAGCCTTCATGCGGAAAGATGACGCTCAGTTGGGCAGTGACAATGGCACAGGGTACAAAGAAAAGGATTGCTCCTACTAGCCAAAAGGTAATGCCCGCTGCCCCGCCCGCAATGGCATTAGAGACGTTCGTCGGGAAGAAGATTAGCAACACATAAAGCGTGATCAAGTCCCAGCTTGTCAAAATCGCCGGCATGACCTTAGGTGGATACTCTTCGGAAGTCAGTACATGCGGCGGTCTCTCCCCCCGTGACCGGCTACTGGTGATCATGGAACCTCCTTCAATGATTGCAGTTCCCACGTGCTTTCACCATAGCAGATACGTTCATACATGTCAATGCATTTGTCCCACAAATGCAATAAATGTACGTTGTTATAACATCACTATCAAGCGGACAGAAGGAAAGCAAGCAGGCTATGATTGGAGGGAGAGCCTGGCTGGATTAACTGTGCAGCAGGGCTATTGCTGGTGCGAGAGGCTCCATATATTCTTCCCAGACCACCCAATAGGAAATGTGATACTGTTGATGATAGTGGAGTAGTTGGGTACAGATCTCCTCTGGGTTGCCGATGAGGAAATAGGGCGTCGTAGCGACCTCCTGCTCGCTGAGGCCGTAGCGAGAGGCGATCTCGGCCAGGGCCTGCTGGCGCTCGTCAGTCAAGATGACCTCAAGAACGATCAGGTTCAGTTCGAGGGAGGCAAAGCGAGGACCGGCGGCCTGGCGCACCCAGGTCAGCTTCTCGGCCAGAGCGGGGGCCAGGGCATCCTGTATATCCAGACTCTGATTCATGTGGCCGGCCACGCTGATGGTCTGCGTCCGTGGGGAGAAGCCGACGATTGTCGCCTCGCGTGCCGCCAGCGAGAGCAGACGTTTGCCGCTGCCGCCCACCAGAATCGGCGGATAGGGGCGCTGCTGCGGTTGCAGGGCGAGAGCCAGTCCCTCGATCGTGTAGTGCCGGCCACTGAACTGGAGCCGCTCGCCGGCCAGCAGGGCCTTGATGATCTGCAACGATTCTGCGAGCCGCTCGATGCGCACGCCAGGCGAGGCAAAGGGAATACCGCACTGCTGGTACTCGCTGGCCATCCAACCGGCCCCCAGACCCAGCTCGAAGCGTCCGCCTGTGAAAACATCGAGGGTGGCCGCCTCACGTGCCAGCATGACGGGATGGCGGAAATCGTTGGCGAAGACATAGCTGCCCACGCGCAAGCGCGTGGTGGCCGCGGCAATGCGTGCCAGGGCCAGTGTTGTTGCAAACTGGTCTCCGATGTGGTCGGGCAGCAGAAAGGTTGAGTAGCCCAGCTGTTCAGCGCGCTGAGCCTGGGCCAGCAGGGTCGTAAGATCAGGTGTGGTGTTGTGTGAGAGGACGCCGAAGCGCAGGGGACCACGATTGTCGGACAACTTACTCATAGGGTACTCGCTCCTTATCTCTGCCCGCCTTCTTCCTGGCAACAGGGTGCTCGTGATGAGAGCAAGCAGGAAGGCATGGAAAAAGGGACCCGCCGGTCTGCTGGCCGTATTGACCCTGCAGAGAGCCTCTTTCTCCCGACCAGGTCCCTGGCAAAGCAGCGATCTGCTCTCTTGCTTGCTTCTCGTGGTTACCTACTCGTAGCGAGTAGGAGGAGAGTCAGCCGCCCTCTACGATTTGGTCAAGCGACTTGGACTAAACCGGCTCGACGCGCAGCAGCACCTCATCCTTCTGAACGACTGCGCCGTTCTCTACCAGGATCTTAGTCACGCGCCCGGCGACTGGAGCAGGCACCTCGTTAAAGGACTTCATGGCCTCGATCAGGGCCACGGTTTGACCAACCTGGATGACATCGCCAACCGAGACAAAAGGCGGTGCATCCGGCGAAGGGGCAGAGTAGTAGACTCCCGAGAGCGGCGTTACGATCGGCAGCGTGCGTTCCTCATCGCGGCTCTTAGCCGAGGCGGCCTTGCCGGCCCCTGCCGACCGTTTCGCTGTGCTCCGACCGCGTGCCACCGTCACGGGATTCGCCACCACCTCGCTGACGGTCGGGGCGGTCACCAGCACCATCCCCGGTTGGCGGCGGATGGTAATCTCCAGATCGTTCTCATTTAGCTCCAGCTCGGCCACCGAGCTGCCTTCGAGTGCGTGCACCAGCTGCTCCAGGCGCTCGATCCAGGCCGTCTTCCGATCTTCTTCCTTATTGCTCATCATCGCTCTCGCTTATAGATTAGAGGATACGGCAAACCGGAGCAGGCCATAGCTGGGACCTCTCTCCCAATACGTGCCCTGTATCAGGCTTGGCTCATTTACCCCGGTTCGCTCAGATCCAGGGAGGTGAGCAGGTGGCAGCATAATGAGGCTGCGGACTACTCGCCCTCCTCGTAGCGCTTGAAGATCAGGCAGGCGTTGTGGCCGCCGAAGCCCATCGAGTTGGACATGGCTACCCTGACCTGGGCCTGGCGCGCCTGGTTAGGCACATAGTCCAGATCGCAATCGGGGTCGGGATGGTGCAGATTAATGGTCGGTGGAATGATGCCGGTGAGCAGGGTCATAATGCTGATGACCGCCTCAACGGCTCCCGCTGCCCCGAGGGTATGGCCGGTCATCGACTTCGTAGAACTGATCGCCAGGCGATAGGCGTGCTCGCCGAAGCAGGTCTTGATGGCCTGGGTCTCGGTGCGATCGTTATAGGGCGTCGAAGTGCCGTGCGCATTGATATAATCAACATCTTCGGGACGCAGGCCAGACTTGCGCAGGGCCATCTGCATCGCGCGCACCAGGCCCGCCCCGCCGGGGGCAGGCTCAGTCACATGGTGGGCATCGCCTGTGGCGCCGTAGCCGACCATCTCGGCCAGAATCGTCGCCCCTCGCGCCTTAGCAAACTCCAGCTCTTCCAGAATGAGCACCGCCGCCCCTTCGCCCATCACAAAGCCGTCGCGCGTCGCATCGAAAGGACGGCTGGCCCCCTGGGGATCATCGTTGCGCCGTGAAAGGGCATGCATGTTGTCGAAGGCGGCGATAGCGATCGGCGTAATGCCGCGCTCGGAGCCGCCGGCGATCATCGCCCTCGCGTCGCCGCGCCGGATGGTCTCCCAGGCCTCGCCGATCGTATGGGCGCTGGTCGCACAGGCCGAAACAGCGGCCCAGTTAGGGCCACGCGCCCCCGTCATGATCGAGACAATGCCTGGGGCGCCGTCGACAATCATCATGTTGATGAAGAAGGGACTAATGCGATCTGGTCCCCGTTCGAAGAGAATGCGAAACTGCTCGTGGAGGGTCATCAGGCCGCCGATGCCGCTGCCGATATAGACCCCCACATCGTCGGCGTTCTCCTCGTTGATTTCCAGGTGAGCCTGAGCCAGCGCCTGCTTGGTAGCGGCGATGGCGATATGCTGGTAGGGGTCGGTGCGGCGGATCTCCTTGCGGTCCATATAGGCCGCGGGATCGAAGTTTTTGATCTGGCCCCCGAATTTCACGCGGAAGGGGCTGGTATCGAAGCCGACGATTTCGGCGATGCCCGATTTCCCTTGGCAGAGGGCTTCCCAGGAAGACGCCACATCGTTCCCCAGGGGAGTTATCAGCCCTAAACCGGTTACAACGACACGTCTCATTACGTCACCTCCTCTATAGTCGGGTTCCCTCAACCGCTCGCGGGCCAGCGGGCAACGTCCTGCTGCGCTGTGGTATGATCCGCTGACAGGCTCTGGTCCTGATTGACCACCTGCCTGTTAACCATGTTAACCAGGCCAGTCACGCGAGCCGCGGTGGCAGGCCGATCAGCCGGATAGACCAGCCGGGAGCGAGCGCGGAGCGGCGAGGAGGGGCCCGCTGAGAACCCAGCGAGACCCGGCGCGAATCCCGTGCGAACCCGGTCAGATGCCAAGTGAGGCAGCCTCCTCCTGGAGGAACCGGGTATAGGCTTCTCCGCGGACAAAGACCTGGTGCCTGAGCAGCCGCTGGTGGAAGGGAATCGTCGTGGGCAGACCCTCGATGACGAACTCATCAAGCGCGCGCTGCATGCGCGCAATGGCGGCGTCGCGATCCTCGGCCCACACGATGAGCTTGGCCAGCAGCGAGTCGTAGTGTGGAGGAACCGAGTAGCCGGCATAAAGATGGCTATCGACGCGTACCCCCGGGCCGCTGGGTGGCAGGTACTTCTCCACCACTCCGGTCTGAGGACGAAAATCGGCCTCCGCATCCTCTGCCGTGATCCGACACTCGATGGCGTGGCCACGGAACTGGATGTCCTCCTGTTTCAGGCGCAGCGGCTCGCCAGCAGCAATGCGGATCTGCTCCTTGACGAGGTCGACGCTCGTCACCAATTCGGTGACCGGATGTTCCACCTGTAGGCGTGTGTTCATCTCCATGAAATAGTAGCGGTTCTCATCGTCGAGGAGGAACTCCAGCGTACCGGCGTTGGTGTAGCCGATTTGCTGCACGGCCCGAATGGCCTTCATGCCGATCTCTTGCCGTAGCTCGGGAGGCAGCAAGGGGCTGGGTGACTCCTCAAGAACCTTTTGATTGCGACGCTGGCAGGAGCAGTTACGCTCGCCCAGGTGAACGCCGTTACCATGATGATCGACAAGTACCTGGATCTCGATGTGTCGCGCTCGCGGCAGGTAGCGCTCTAGATAGAGGCCATCATCGCGGAAAGCCTCGCGTACCTCGTTCTGGGCCAGGGTGAAGACGCGCTCAAACTCGTCAGGGCTGTTGACGAGACGGATGCCACGCCCTCCTCCGCCGGCGGCAGCCTTCAGCATGAGGGGAAAGCCGATCTCGCGCGCAGCCTCTCGCGCCTCCGCCAGAGTGCGTAAGACGCGGGTGCCCGGTAGCATCGGCAGCCCGGCGGCGGCCATCGCCTCGCGGGCTGAAACTTTATCGCCCATGATCGCCATCGCCGTGGCGGAAGGGCCGATAAAGGTGAGATTCACATCTGCGCAGATCTGGGCAAAGCTGGGATTCTCTGAGAGGAAACCATAGCCGGGATGAATAGCTTCGGCCCCGGAGATAAGAGCGGCGCTGATAATATTCGGAATATTAAGATAACTCTTGCCGCTTGGCCCCGGTCCTATGCAGATGTGCTCGTCCGCCATGCGTACCGGCAGCGAATCGCGATCGGCCTCTGAATGGGCGATGATGGTGCGGATACCCATCTCGCGACAGGCGCGGATGATCCGTAGGGCGATTTCGCCACGGTTAGCTATGAGGATTTTTCGAAACATGGCTGTTGATCGGACAGGACGAGCGCAGGGGACCTGCGCGGTCCGTGCTTTGCTCTCATGGTGATGTTCCCCGGCCTGATATGGGCGGGGCAATTTACGGGTTATTATACCATGCCCGCTCGAATGCGACCAGTGGGGCCACGGGGTCTTCTCTACCAGTCAGGTTAGCTTTCTCTTTCGGTTGCTTAGGAACGAGGAGGGAGACGCTGTCTTTGGTTCCATGAGCGGAGTGAGCGGCCCGGGACCCTGCTACGGGTAAAGACGCGCGCGATCGATCTCTCTCGGGATCTGCCGAAGTGAGATAAGGCGAACTGGTGGTAGCAAAGGAGGCCCGCGGCCTGGTGTGGCTCAGAAGTTCCAGGAGGAGATTCGCGGGCCTGTCGCGGTCTGTTCGCGCAAGCGAGCGGCTTCGGCCTCGGCCTGGCGAGCCTCGCGCTTCCGTCGCAGCTTTTTGAGGACCTCGGCTTTTCGCTCCCAGTGGTCGGGGTCGTTAGGAGCGATTTGAATGGCGTGCTCGGCGGCCTCCAGTGCCTCGTCATAGCGGCCCAGCTCCTGGCACAGCAGCGCTTTATTATGCCAGGCCGAGGCGAGCTGAGGGTCACGTTGCAGGGCCTCATCGTAGGCTTCGAGTGCCTGGCGATGGTATCCCAGGCGATAGAGGGTATTCCCTTTGCCGTTCCAGCAGAGAGTCAGGTCCCTGTTCAACATCAGCGCCTGATCGTAGGCGCGCAGGGCTTCGGGATAGCGCTCCAGGGCATACAAGGCAGCCGCTTTACCCTGCCAGGCCAGGGCATGATTTGGGTCGAGGGCCAGGGCGCGATTATAGCTTTCCAGGGCAGCGGCGTGGCGGCCTTGCTCGCTGAGAATCGCGCCGCGCCGTAGCCAGGCTTTGACATAGCCTGGGTCATATTTGAGGGCCTCATCCAGCATATCCAGGGCCTGGCGCAGGCGATGCTGACCGTAGTAGATCTGGGCGATGCCATACCAGGCAGGGGCATAGTGAGGATCAAGGGAGCGCGCGCGCTCAAAGGCGCTCAGGGCCTCTGGCCAGCGCTGGAGGTCATAAAGGACCGCTCCCTTGCCGGCCCAGGCAGGAACAAGGTCTGTTTGTAGCCGGGTTGCCTCCTCAAAGGAATCGAGGGCCTGACGCACCTGGCCGAGCTCGTGGAGCACCTGTCCTCTGCCGCACCAGGCCAGTGCCTGCTGATTGTCGTAGCGCAGGGCCTTTTCGAAGGCTTCGAGGGCTTCGCGTTGGCGCCCCCGGCGGCTGAGCAAGAGTCCTTTATTATACCAGGCCCGAGCCATGCCAGGGTCATAGCGCAGGGCGGTCTCGAAGGCGGCCAGTGCCTCTGCCTCGCGCCGCAGACCGGAGAGGGCGGCCCCTTTCCCATTCCAGGCGGTGGCGTTACGGGCATCAAGCTGGAGCGCTCGCTCGAAAGCCTGCAGCGCTTCCTGATAGCGGTGGAGGGCATTGAGCGCGGTACCTTTGCCGATCCAGGAAGTGACTAGCGAGGGGTCCAGCTTGAGCGCCCTGTTAAAGGACTCCAGGGCCTCGCGGTGCTGGGAGCGCACGCCGTAGGTGAGGCCGCGTCCCTGCCAGGCCAGGGCCTGCGAGGGGTCGCGGGCAATCACGCGCTCATAGCGTTCAAGCGCCTCTGTGAGGCGACCCTGCGTCCGTAGCTGGCGAGCCTGCTCAATCAGGCGGCTCGTGTCGGTAAGCGTCTGTGTGGAGCTGCCCAGCTCGCGGCTCTCTCGCAGGACCTCCAATACGTCCTGCGCGCTGGCCGGACGCTTTTCCGGGTCCATTTCCAGCATGCGCTGAAGGAGCGCTTCCAGGGTGGGAGGAACTGCCGGATTCAGCTCCGAAGCGGGCCGGAAGAAGAAAGGCTGGTCCGAAGGATCAACACCGGTGAGCAGATGGTGTAACAAAGCCCCCAGGCTGTAGATATCGGAACGAGGGGTTGATTGGGCCTTGCCATACTGCTCCGGGGCCGCATAGCCGGGAGAACCAAGGGCCGTTGTATCGCGCGACTGGCCTGGCTTAAAGAGGCGTGCGATACCAAAGTCGATCAGGTAGAGCCGCCCGCTGTTATCGATCATCACGTTAGATGGCTTCAGGTCGCGAAAGACAATCGGCGGCTGGTGGCTATGCAGGTAGCCAAGCACGTCGCAGAGCTGCTCGGCCCAGGTCAGCACCTGGTCGACAGGTAAAGGGCCGCCTCCCTGGCGCGCCAGGTATTCCTCCAGCGACTCACCCTCGATGAAGTCCATCACCAGATATGAGCGATCATTTTCGGTAAAATGATCGTAGATGCGCGGCAGATTGGGGTGGCGTAGCTCGGCCAGCAAGTTGGCCTCACGCTCAAAAGCCTGTTCAGCCTCCTGGACACGTGCCGGGGTCAGGCCGGCTTTACTCATCTCTTTGACTGCCACCGGACGGTTATTCAGACGTGTATCGGCGGCTTTATAGACGGCCCCCATCCCTCCCTGACCGATCAAGCTCAGCAGCTGATAGCGCTCGGCCAGCAGCGTCTGCTCTGTCAGGGTCCCTGTCGTATGCTGGAACGGCAGGGCGGCGGCGCAGTGCTGACAGAAACGCGCCGTTGGAGGATTGGCCATGCCGCAGCGGTCACAAAAGACTTCCTGCTCCTGCGTTGTCATAAAAAAACCCGTCACTCAGGCTCGAACTGCAGCGGTTCTTACTGGCGGGCAGGGGCGTCGCATCGCACTCTTCACCCATCCTATATCATAGCACAGCTAGCCAGGTCGCTGTCGCTCTGCGCCCGGCCCGGCTCGGCCTGGCCCGGCCTGGCCCACCTTTCCTGACGATAGCGGGTGGCTTGTCTATCTGTCTGCCTCCTCTGGTCTCCCGCTCTGCTCGCCTCTCCCAACCGCTAAGGTCCTCTGTCTGGTTGCCTCAGCGGGCCTGCGTTGGCGTCTTCGTCGCGGCCCTGCTCTGTGCTCCCGCGGCAGAGGATTGAGCTATATCTATGTGCATGCATCGCTGTAAGGGTGGCCCGTAACGTAGCTGCTCTCTATGGCTTTCCTGGTCTGCTCTATCCCCAGTCTGTGGGCTGGGGAGCCGGCGTCTCCTCCTGGCTTTGGAGCGCGGTGGAAGGCAGTGTACGCCATAGCTGCAGCCATTCGTCGAGGCTCAGGGTTTCGGCGCGGCGTTCCGGCGCGATGCCAGCCTGGCGCAGCCAGTGCTGCACCGTCTCGGCAGGCAAGCCCAGTCCGCGCGCCAGGGCATTATGTAGTTGCTTGCGGCGTTCTCCAAAGCCGGCCTGGACCAGGCGGAAGAAGATGGCCCGTTCCGGGGGGGTCAGCGCTGCCCGCGGCTGCACCTCGACACGCACGATGGCGGAGTCGACGCGCGGCGGTGGATAGAAAGCCCGCGCCGGTACGCGGGCGATGAGCTGCGGACGCCCGAAGAACTGGACACTCACGCCCAACAGGCTCAGGTCGCCGGGCGCGGCTACGATGCGCTGCGCAACCTCGTACTGAATCATTACAACGATCAGCTGAGGGGGATGCTCGCTCTCCAGAAAATGGCGAAAGGTCGGGGCCGTGATGTAGTAAGGCAAATTGGCCACCAGCTTATAGGGCTGCCTCTCGAAGAGGGTGCACGGATCGACAGTTAACAAGTTCCGGGCCACCACCTCGACATTGCCAAAAAGGGCCGTGGTTTCGGCGAGCAGGCGGAGCATAGAGCGCTCCAACTCTACAGCAACCACCCGCCCCGCGCGGCGAGCCAGCTCGCGCGTTAAAACGCCAGTTCCTGCCCCCACCTCAAGGATCGTATCAGTTGGTGCCAGCTCTGCCGCGTCCACAATGCGCGCCAGGACCCCGCGGTCGACCAGGAAGTGTTGTCCAAACGACTTCAAAGGCCGCGTGCCATGCTGTTGGAGCAGCGCGCGCAAGGTGCGCGGGCTGGTCAGATCAAGCTCTTCGGCCATCGTTGACCGCACATACCTCATGTCATAGCGAGATTGGAGTTAGAGTTTCCCCGGGCCAGACCGACGCAGCGAACCTTGCTGATGGGCGTGGACCAGCAGCCAGACGATCACGCCACCGATGGCAAGAGGAAGCGCACACAGCAGGCAGACCACGATGACCGCGATGATGAGGCCGATGGCGGCCCCTAGCAGGCCAATAATCAGGCCGATCAAACCGCCGACCAGCCCCACGATGAGACCCACGCCGCCCAGCACCAGGCCAAGAATGAAGGCCCCTACCCAGGGAAGCAGTTTGAGAAGCAGCGCCACCAGAACCAGACAGAGCACCAGCCAGACAATCTGATGGCTCCGCTGGGGCTGAGGCCGCGCCCACCAGGGAGGCTGAGACCACGCAGGGCGAGCGCTGACTCTCCAGGGCTGAGGCTGACGGGCGTCAGGTCTGCGGGCTGGCCCTGCTCCAGAGCTTGTCTGCGGGCCAGGCTGAGCTGAGACTGCCCCTGACCAGCTCGCTCCAGGTTCGTCCACAGATGCAGCTGTCTCGCCTGGCTGGATGACCTCCGGTACCGGCCCTTCCTCTTCACGATTTGGATAGTCTTGGGCCGGATAGCCGCGCCGATAACTATAGTCATGCAATGGCTCTGGATAACGCCCAGGCGGCTCCTGGCGCGGTTGGGAACTCTGGCCTCGCCCACGCCTGCGACCCGGAAAGCCCCAGGACGAGGAGCGATGGCTGGCGGCTTCTCCCTCAGAACCAGAAGGGGGCTGCCCGCTCGCTCCCGCTGATTCAGGCTGCTCTGCTTGCCAGTCGTGCTCTTGCTGCTGCTGCTGCATAGGTCTCGCTCCTTGTCGCCCTCGCTCGCTACTGGTTCTAGCCTCTTTTCCCTGACGCTGGCTACAGTGATATAATGCCCCTCCAGGGAACGATCTATTACCATAGGATACGCAAAGAGGCTACGGGGGTTGCAGAGTGGTCTCGAATTACCTATGATGATACGCGAAAACACATCGATCGTTCTATAACTGGAAGAAAGCTTTGCTGCGTTCGCTATTACCAGATCCGTTTGCATGCCGAGAAGAGGAAGGGAGCAATGGAGTACCACGAGAAGCAACCCGCAGGGGAAGCCGAGCGGGGCGGAGCGCTTGGCCCCCGGGTACCAGGACTACAGCTACCAGCCCGTCGCCTTCCAGTGGCCCGGGGGCAGCCAGCTCTCCTGGCTCCTTTACCCGCTACGGGCGCAAAGAGTGGAGTCCCTCCGCTACGTCGCTGGCGCACCAATCGGATTCTTCTGCGTAAGCGCTGGCGCCGGCGTTTCTATCCCCACCGCACACCGCGCTGGGCGCTCATGCTCCTGGTAGCCGCGCTGCTCGGCCTCGCCCTCTTTTCGAGCAGTGCCGGGGCCGTCTATGCTTATTACGAAGCGCAGCTGCCCTTGCTGCGTAACATTGCTAACAACAATGCGCTCTTCCAGACGACGCGCATCTATGACCGTAATGGCAATCTGCTCTATGAGCTGTTCGATCATAGCGCCGATCGTGGCCGTCGCACTTATGTCAGTTATACCGATATCTCGCCGCTCTTGATCAATGCCACGGTGGCCGCCGAAGACCATACGTTCTGGGAAAACTCGGGCGTTGATCTGCAGGGCATTCTGCGCGCCGTCTTCTCGAATCTCCAGAGCCAGAGCGTTGTTCAGGGTGGGAGCACAATCACGCAACAGCTCATTAAGAACGAGTTGTTCAGCAACCAACCCCGCACACTGGCCGTCAAAGCCGAGGAGGCCGTGCTGGCCTATGGCCTGACACAGCAGTATCCGAAGTGGAAGATCATGGAGATGTATCTCAACACGGTCTACTACGGCGATCTGAACTACGGAGCTGAGGCTGCAGCGGAGAACTATTTCAATCTGCAGCCGAAGTGTACGGCGACGCGCTGTAAGCCGGCGGTGGCACAGCTCGATCTGGCTCAAGCCTCGCTGCTGGCCGGGCTGCCCCAAAGTCCTTCCTACTATGATCCAACACTCAATAAGCCTGCAGCCCTGGCGCGCCAGAAGGTGGTCTTGCAGTCGATGGTCGAGCTGGGGATGATTACCCCTCAGCAAGCCGCTGCCGCCGAGGCCGAGAGCCAGAAGTTTGTCTTTAAACCCTATAGCGCGACCCACCATATCCAGGCTCCCCACTTTGTGCAGTACGTGATCGATCAGCTCACGTCTCTGCTCGGCAGTCAGAACCTGCTCAATGGGGGCTACAATGTCTATACAACTCTCGATCTGACGCTGGAGAAGAAAGTCGAGCAGATCGTTCACGACCGCCTCTATACGGTCCAGTATGATCCTTACCTGGGCCAGTATCAGGGGCCGTTGTATAAAACGAATAATGTGAATAATGCTGCGGTTGTGGTGATGAGTCCAACGACGGGCGAGATTCTGGCGATGGATGGCAGTGCCGATTTCAATAATCAGAGTGCAAAGGTCCAGGGTCAGTATAATTCGGCCCTCGCGCTGCGCCAGCCCGGCTCGGCCTTTAAGCCCATCGTCTACGCCACGGCCTTCGAGATGGGCTGGTATCCCGCCATGATTGTCCCTGATCATCTCACGATTTATCCGACGAAGGATGCAAATTCTCCTTCTGGCTACTATACGCCGAATAACTACGATCAGAAGTTCCATACGACCTTTCCGATGACGATTCGCAACGCCATTGCGAACTCGTTCAATATTCCGGCGGTGACGACCGTCGAGTACGTCGGCTTCAACAATGTCCTCAACATGGCCAAGCGCCTGGGCATTACCTCCCTTGATACTGCCGACCTGCAGGCCTGTCGTAAGAACTACAATGCGCCGAAGGCGACGCCGGAGCAGTGTTTCTTCCCCTCGATCGCCTTGGGCACGGCGGAGGTCTCGCTGCTGGAGTTGACCGGGGCCTATGCGACCTTCGCCAATCAGGGGGTGCGTGTCCCACCGGTGGCCATCCTGGAGATTACCGATAGCCTGGGCCATCCGCTCTATCGCTACGATGCTGCTCACCCACATGGGGTGCGCGCGCTCGGGGCTGATGTCTCGTTCCTGATTAGCAGTATCCTCTCGGATAAGGCTTCGCGCTATCACGAGTTTGGCCCTGGCAACCCGCTGGAGCTGGCCGATCGCCCGGCGGCTGCCAAGACTGGCACAACCCAGACCTTCCGCGATAACTGGACCGTTGGTTATACGCCCTATCTGGCGGTCGGGGTCTGGGCTGGCAATAGCGATAATACCCCTATGGATAATGTCATTGGCATCACGGGCGCCGGTCCCATCTGGCATGATGTGATGGAGTATGCTTCCCAGCGCTATCATTATCCGGCTGAGGACTTTATCCGCCCGGCCAATGTCCATCTGGGCACGGTCTCTGCTCTCACTGGTCTCTTGCCTCGTCCCGGCGATCCGACTGTGAGCGATTGGTTTATTGACGGGACGCTGCCTACAACCTCCTGAGCGCCAGCGACTGTGGACGATTGGTTGAGCTTCCAGGCTGAAAGCATGCAGCAAGGAGGGCGGCATCGCCCTCCTTGCTCAGGGGAGTGGTGCCGCTCTCGGCCTGTTTTTCCTCTTCCTCTTGCACCCCTTTTGCTGGCAGGGCAGCCTTTCCCTTCGCTCCGTGATATCATAAAAGGAGCAGAGCACGCTACTGGATGTTGCAACATGGCTTATTGTGGAGGTTTCTGTTTCTATGAGTAGCGAATCCGGGCAGGAAGCGAACAAGAAGGGGCCACAGCAGCCGCAGTCATCAGCCGCTCACACGAACAATGCCAATGCTTCTGCCGACGCCGCTTCCTCCTCCTCCTCCTCCCCTGATCCTGAGCAGGAGCTCAACGAGGCTTTGGAGGGCGGTTTTCGCCCTTTGACGCGCATGGAGCGTCGTCAGCTTTGGCTGAGGGAGTATGGTGAGCAGGATGTGGCGTTGCAGATGTGGATTCAGCTGGTAGAGCAGCATGATCTAGAGATCGAGATGATGCTGCAGATGCATGGGCTACTCATTTTCGGGGTGATGGTGAGCACTGCCCACTATGCCCAGTTCTACATTGATCTCAATGAGGAGACGCACCGCGAGCACGATCCCGACACTGCCGATGCCTTGCGCAAGTACTATACGGCGCTGGTGCCGCCGCCCGATCAGCCGGAGTATGGACCAGAGGGCTTACCGATCGTCTACCACTATATCCATATGCGCGATGTGACGATCCTCAGCGGCGGCCACAAATTCAAGGTGCCCTACTGGCGGGGGAAGGCCTCGCGTGTCGATGCCTTTGTGGTTGGGGCGACCGTTGGGGATTAGCCTGGCTGGCCAGCGCTGCAGCGCGAATCTGCTGCGCGTTTTCCTCTCTTGTTTGCAGTATTCAGGCCATCCACTGGGTTGCTACTGGCTCAGCCCTCAGTTCTGCCCAGGCTGAGGGGAAGCTGACTGGCCCGTTGCGTCCTTAGTTGATCTCCCAGACGTAGACGCTTCCATCCTGGCCGCCGCAGGCAAGGTAGCGCCCATCAGGTGACCAGGCGAGAGAGTAAATAATGCCTTGTTGGCTATTATGGGCGAAGCGCTGCCGCCCATCTATGGCCTGCCAGCAATGGATGTGGCCATCGCGTCCGCCGGAGGCCAGTAAGGAACCTCGGGGGTGCCAGCTGAGGGCGTAGACTGCCTTCTTATGCCGGCGATAGGTGATCTGCTGCCTGCCGTGCTGGCTCTCCCAAATCTCGACGCTGCCGCCAGTCTTCCCTGCGGCGACGTAGCGTCCGTCGCGCGACCAGGCAATGGCGTTGATGCGCTGCTGCTGGCCGTAGCAGTGGATCTCTTTTCGTGAGAGGAGCCAGGAGGTCAGGAAGCTGCGTCCCCGGTTAGTAGGACGTGGCCAGATGTGCAGGAGGCTATCGCCGCCGCCCGAGGCGAGGCGCTGACCATCGGGCGCCCAGGCCACCGCTTTGACGCTGCGCCAATGGCCGCGATAGCGACTGCTCTCCCAGGGGCTGGCTGCGGCCCAGACATGGACCGTCCCGTCTTGGCTGGCCGAGGCCAGAAACTGGCCGTCGGGCGCCCAGGCCACACTGTAGACGTAGGAGGTGTGGCCCTGGTAGCTTGTGAGTTCATCGCCTGTACTCGGGTTCCAGAGGCGCACCGTGCCATCGCGTCCCGCTGAGGCGAGGCGCTGGCCGTCGGGGGACCAGGCCAGGCCGTAGACCGATCCTCGATGCCCATCGCAGCGCCGCAGCAAGTGCCCGCTGAGCGCTTCCCAGATCTGGATGCTGCCATCGGCCCCGCCGGAGGCCAGAAGGCGCCCGTCGGGGAACCAGGCGAGGGCATAGATGCTGGTGTTCCGATGATGGCCTGTGTAGAGGCAGCGCGTGATCAGGGGCGCCGTGGGAGAGGCGACGACGGGAGCCGCCGAACTCGCTGAGGCTGGTGCGGGCCGGTACTGACTGGCGGCACTCGGGCGCCCCTGGTTGCTCAGACGCCGGGTGAGCAGACTTTCAAGCTCGACCTTGATCTCCTGGATGCTAGCCGGGCGGCGGCTGGCCTCGGTCTGCACCATACGCATCACTAGTGCCTCTAGCTGCCGATGGTCGGCGTCCTGTTGGGGAAAGGGAGCAAAGGTAAAAGGAGAGAGCGCGGGGTCCTGGCCAGTGATCAGCTGATGCAGCGTGGCCCCAAGAGCGTAGATGTCGGTTTGTGGCGTCGACTGCGCACGACCGTACTGCTCTGGTGCGGCATAGCCGGCGGAACCGAGGGCCGTTGTATCCTTGCTCTGGCCGGGCTTGAAGAGGCGCGCGATGCCGAAGTCGATCAAATACAGATGGCCGTCCCTCGTGAGCATGATGTTTGCCGGCTTGAGATCGCGGAAGATGATGGGCGGCTGGCGGCTATGCAGGTAGCCGAGCACATCGCAGAGCTGCAGACCAAGGCGCAGAACCTCGTCAAGGGGCAGTCGCCCATCGGGGGTGCGGCTCAGGCGCTCTTCCAGCGTTTCCCCTTCGACAAAGTCCATCACCAGGTACCAGCGCCCATTTTCGCAGAAGTGATCGTAGATACGTGGCAGATTTGGATGAATCAAACCTGCCAGCAAGAGGGCCTCTTGCTGAAAGGCCGCCGTGGCCTCCTGCAGCTCCCTGGAACTCAAGGACTGCTGACTCATCTCCTTAATAGCCAACGTGCGATTGGCCAGCAGCAGGTCTGTTGCGCGATAGACGGCGCCGAAGCCCCCTTTCCCGACCTGGGCAGTGATCTGATAGCGTCCTCGAAGCAAGGTGCTGGACGGAAGCAGGCCGGTGGTGGTTGGCGAGGTTGGGGCCGAGATCGTCTGGCTCGCTGTCTGGGCCTGGTCGGCCACTAACGAGGGAGGCGCGCCATTCTGCAGCGGACGGCCACAGGCGAAGCAGAAACGGGCCTGGGGACGATTAGCTGCTCCACAGATGTCACAATAAAGAAGAAAGGAACCCTGCATTGCTTGCTGGTCCTGTATGCTAACGATGATCTGCCTGCATGGTAGCATCTAGAACGTTCGTCTGTCAAGAAGAGGGATGACAAACGATGAGCTATCTCATGCTGCTTGGTACGGGTACCTGCCAAATCGAGCTAGAGCGTCGCGCCTCCAGCGTTCTCCTGCATCTGGCGGGGCTGCCGATCCTCTTCGACTGCGGGCGCGGCATCAGCCAGCGTCTCGCCGAGGTTGGCCTCAATCCCAATGTCCTGGAGCATATCGTTATCTCGCACTTTCACCCCGATCACGTCTCCGATCTCATTCCCCTGCTGCATGCCGGAGCCTGGTCGCGCCGGCAGCCGCGTAAACAAGACCTCCACCTCTACGGGCCACCCGGACTGCAGCGCCTGATCGACGGGCTGATGCGCCTCTTCAGTCCTCACAGCTTCCGTCAGCCCCATTATCAAATTCTGGTCCATGAAATCATAGAAGAAACATTTCAGATCGGGCCCTACCGCTTTGATTTCTGCGAGCTGCCACCCGCAGGCAACCACGGGCTACGCTTCACCTGGCAGGGGCAGCGCTACGCCATTACTGGCGACTCCTCCTTTCACGAGCAGGAGCGTCTCTTCCTGCAAGGTGTCGACCTGGCTATCATCGACTCTGGCCATCTCAGCGATGACGAGATCGTCCAACTGGCCGCTGCTACCCAGGTCAAAACGCTCGTCTGTTCGCATCTCTACCGCGAACTTGACGCGGCCCGCTTGCAGGAGCGGGCGCGCGCCGAAGGCTATTGCGGCACCATCATCGTCGGGTGTGACCTCATGACCTTTGCCCTGCCCGACGAGTGAGCGAGCAGACGAGCACTGGGACGTTAATCGTTCGGGCAGAGACGATGAGCGGTTAAGAGTTCCGGTGGAATCGGGCGATCTAGCAGTGGCGGGCGCCCGCGGTGATGGTAGAGGTGCATGCCGCTGCGGGGATCGATCAGCACCAGCGTGAACTGGCGCAGCAGGGGACTGCCCGGCGGCAGCGCTCGCGCCACGCGATCGCCCGGCAGCCGTGGATTGAGGACGATCCAGTCGACGCTGACCCCGGGATCGCGCAGGGCCTGCTGCCAGAGCCGGCCCGAGCCGTCGTAGATCACATTGCGGAAGTTGATGCCAGCCTCCGAGACGTCGAAATTGGTGGGAGAGACGTCCTCTAAGATCAAACCGCCGTTGTAGTGCTTGGCCAGGTAGATGCTGACCGGATGGGTGCCCGTACAAGAGTTCCCATAAAGGCCGTCCTGGAGGGTCACAATGCCAGTGGCGGCAATGAAGCAAGCTTGACCGCAGATCGCTCCTGCGCAGGCCAGGCGCCCCAGCAGATGGAGCCGTCCCCGCAGCAGGCGCAGCCCGCTACTCATCAGCGTCGCCAGCAGCAGAGCTGCCGGTACCACCACTGCCGCACCGTGCCGATCGTTGTAGAGGCGCCCGGGATCATGGCCCGGCCCGATCTCCGGCAGCAGGATGAGCGCCTGCCCGCTGTAGATCGAGAGCACATAGAAGCCGAGCGGAGCCATGAAGGCGATCAGTGCCAGGGTCTCCGGCCTGAGCCGGTGGCGGAGCAGGAAGAAGACGAAGGCCAGCAATGAGAGAAAGAGGAGAAATGGCCCGAAGGTCTTCACCGAGAGCAGCAGGTAGGTCAGCAACGAGAGACTGACGTTGTGATAGGTATAGAAGCGACCAGCGCGGGCAAAGCTAGAGAGCAGCATCTCAGAGGAGAAAGGGCCGTGCAAGAAAAAGAAGGTGTCGCCAAAGATGATGCGATTCCAGGCCAGCCAGAGGGCGATACCAAGGCCCCCCAGGAGGGCAAAAACGAGGGTATTGGCGCAGATCTCGGCGAAAGAGCGCCGCTTGAGCAAGCTGGTCAGGCTGACCAGGATGAGCAGGCAGACGAAGAAAGACCAGCCTTCGTAGCGGGAGAGGGTTGCCAGGAAGGTACTGGCCGCCGCCAGAACCAGGTAGCGCGGGCGATTCTCCTGGGCCCAGCTCAAGAAGTAGTAGCCGGCCACGGTCATCATGCAAATCAGAGTCAACTCGGTCAACGGTGTCGACTGGAGGTAAAGGATATTGGGATTGAGCATGAAGACCAGGGAGCAGAGAAACGCGGCCCAGCGATCGCGGGTCAGGCGCAGGCCGCCGCGGTAGAGGTAAAGGGCGGCAATGATATAGCAGAGCATCGAGACGAAGCTGCCGGCCAGCCCAGAGTGCCAGAGGAAGTCATTCCAGACGAAGGGGAGCATCAGCATGTGAGGCAGCGGCAGCCAGACGCCGCCGAGCTGGGCCAGGCCGGGTGTAGCGCTATCAAAGACACTGCGAGCGATGCGCAGGTGGGCGTAGGCATCGCCATACAGCAGAATCTCCTGATGCAGAAAGAAGTAGAGGCAGGCCGAGATACTGCTCAGACAAGCGCAGAGAAAGGTCACCAAAGCCCCCAAATCGTGAGGACGTGAGCGTCGGATGTGTGGCAAAGGACGGATGGTCGTCTCTGGTGTCAGGACCAGGCGAAGCGGCTTGAAAGGGGTGTGGCCACCCAGGCGGATGGGGGTCAGGCCAATCTCGATCTCGCTCGGCCCATGCTGGGGGGTCAGGGGAACCACAGTGGCACTGAACTGGTTGACAGGTTGCTGCTGCTTGAGCAGGTGGAAGCCGTGAAGGGTCTTTTGCCAGTAGTGGGGCCGGACGAGCAGCTCGGCGAGCGCCAGATAAGCGGCCAGGCTATCTAGCAACCAGCAGTAGGGCATCAGCAAAGCCCAGGGTACCAGCCCATAATAGCGGCGATGCAGCAGCGCCAGCAGATTGAGGTAGAGATGGAAAAAGTTACCGAAGATCAGGCAGAAGGCGCCCGCGTAGAGAATGGGGCCAGGAAAGAGCAGGTGGTAGAAAGCCTGGTAGCGACCACCGGTACAGATGTAGAAAAGGGAGAGTGCCCAGACGAGGGGGTTCACGAGCAGACTGGCGGCGCTGGTGCCGATCACCAGTTGCACGCTGCAGAGTTCGCGCCAGCGCCGCTCGCGCCAGTAGACCAGGGGATGGCGCATATAGACCAGGTAAGTCTGCATATAGCCCTTAATCCAGCGCGAGCGCTGGCGCAGCCAGTTACTGAGACGAGAATTGGCCTCCTCGTAGGTCGTCGAATCGAGAATCACGGTCTTGAAGCCGTGCTGGAAGAGGCGCAGGCCGAGATCGCAGTCCTCGGTGACATTGAAGGCATCCCAGCCGCCGACAGCGCGCAGCACGGAGACGCGGAAATGGTTTGAGGTGCCACCGAGCGGCAGCGGGAGACCGAGCCGCTGCAGGCCCGGCAGCACCAGATCAAACCAGAGGGAATACTCAGCGGTAAAGAGGCGAGTCAGGAGATTTTGGGAAGGATTATAGCAATTCAGACGCGCCTGCACACAGGCCAGCGAGTGATCGTGCTGAGCGAAGGTCAGCACGGCTTTTTTCAGCTGCAAAGGATCAGGGATATCCTCGGCGTCGTAGATAACCAGGTAGTCGCCACGGGCATGTAGCAACCCGTAGTTGCAGGCACGGGCCTTGGTACGGGGGTAGCCACGCGGCACGACGAGTACGCGGAAGTGAGCGGGGAGAGCCAGCTGCTTGAGGGCGGCGCGCGTCTCGAGGTCGTCTTCCTCTGTCAGCAGCAAGATCTCCAAACGATCGCGGTGGTAGTCCAGGGAGCGCAGGGCACTCACCATCTGGCCGACCACGGCGGCCTCGCGGTAGAGCGGGCACAGGATGGTGTAGCGAGGCCAGTCGGCATTGTTGAGGGCGCTGATCAGGTGCTCGTCGATCCCCTCATCGCTGCTGGCCTCAGCGGGAGCCAGCAGATGTGTACCCACAATGGCAAACTGCAGTAGCAGATGGGCCACATAGAGCAGCGTGATCAGGGTCGAGGCCACAACGAGCAGCGCTGGACCTTTCCAGGCCAGGGCGCCGCCCCAAAGCAGCAAGAGGCCGCCCAGTATCGCGAGCTGCGCCCGGCTGAAGGTGTGTAGGGCGGCGCGCTCAGGGTGGAATGGTGCAAAGACGGTCACCTCCTTGCCATGAATCAGGATCGGACGGCAGGCCGCACGCTGGTATTCCGCAAGCTCGCGACTGTTGGGGCGCGTCGCGCTGGGGCTGACATTGCCTTCGAGCCAGCGCCGATAACGCGCTACACGGTTGCGAAATTGCAGCTCGCTGAGTTTAGGAGATTCTTTTGTCAGAAGACCGGACGCCATGAATCCTCTCCTCCACACTCCTCGATTGATACTGCTCAAATACATCCATGCTCTTCTTGATAACAGCGACCGCTATAATTGCTCAGTTCGCAGAGTGCTTCCCAGTAGAGGGAGAGCTTACGCCGCAACGACGGTTTGACGGGTTCGCTGGCTTTCTCTGGACCAATGGCGATCTCCGTGTAGACATAGCCAGCACGCACAAATTTATGGATCATTTCGGCATTGATAAGGTGGCCCTGCATCTCCAGGGCTTGCTGGCGGAAAAACTCGGCGCGGTAGAGCTTAAAGGGACAGTAGAGATCGCGCACCCGCAGACCCAGGGTGAAGCGCAGCAGCCAGCTCCAGAGGAGCGTGGTCAGCCTCTGCCAGCCCTGGCGCTGGCGAAAGCCGAGCACGGCATCGTAGTCGCTCAGCAGGGCAAAGCTGCGCTTGAGAAGATCCACACTGAGGCCGGGCTGAGCCTCCATCAGCAGGACGAACTCTTTGCTGACCTGGTTCAGGGCGCTGGCCAGAGCCTGGCCATAGCCGCAGCTTGCGGACTGGTGCAAGACAATCAGACGCGGTTCCTCCGCGGCAAGGCGTTCGAGCAGTATGCCGGTGCGATCGTGGCTCCCGCGATCAACGGCGAGAATCTCCAGGTCGTCGGCCCAGTCTCCCAGGCTGCTCAGGAGCGAGCGCACGACCAGGGTGATGCTCTCCTCGTCGTTCTGAGTCAAGAGCACGATCGAGAGGCTGCGTGGAGCAGCGGCGGCTCCCGAGTTAGACAGAGCCTCAGCCCTGTCCGGTGCCTCCGTATCCTTATCCTTGGTATCACTTTGGGCCAGGGACGAGATACTCATCGCGCTAGATATCCTTTCTCTAGTTATGTGGCTACAGGTGCTTATTACCGTCTTTCTTCACACCGTAGAAGAAAGCTTTCCTTGCCTTTCTTAAGCTATTATGTGGGTGAAGAACGTAATATATATTTGCATGCAAAATGGGTCAAGATCGAAGCGGGACGGAGGGCGTACCCTGCCTCCCGATAGCATGCTTGCAAAATGATTTTGCATGAAGTAAAATCTAAATAATAGAGTATTACCGCTACGATCAGTGCTGGAGGTGCGAGGTAGGACTCCTTCCCTGTGGGTGTAGCTGGGCGGTCGGCTTTTCGTCGTAGTAGCTGAAAAGACGATAAAGTGAGAGGAAGCTACCGACCCATGACTATGCTCTATCGTCAGCGGTTGCTCTTAGCGCTGGCCGAGCTGGCGGGGGGGGAGCTGGATGAGGAGAGAGCGCGGCTGCTGGTAATGCTCTGGTCTGTCCATGCTCAGCGCGAGCAAAGACAGGCTCCTTATGAATTCGTTGTTTGGGGAAAGCACTGGCGCAGCTTCGTCCTGGAGCATGATCTGCAGGCGCTGCGTCTGCGGCGTTATCTGACGCCACCGCCGGGGGTGGCTCTGGCTGCTGTGGCGGCGGGAACCTCCTTCCTGTCCCAACTCCGTCCGGGTGATCGCCGCTTGTTAGCGCAAGTGTGGGAGGAAAGCCAGAGCTTCGCCGCTGATCGGCGCGGCGCCTTGCGGCTGCTCAGGCGAGAGCTTGCCGCCTCGTCGCTGTCGAAGGAGGTCTCTCGCGGAGCGGACGACGCCGTCTGTCTCTTCACGCTCGGCTACGAGGGCTTAAGCCTGGACGCCTATCTGACTCTCTTGCTCTCCCATGAGGTGCGTCTCCTGGTCGATGTGCGGCGCAATCCATTTTCGCGCAAGTTCGGCTTTGCCAGGACCCGCCTGGCCCAGGCTCTCTACGAGGTGGGGATCGCCTATCTTCACGTGCCCGCTCTGGGTGTGCCCTCTGAGCTGCGACGGGAGTTAGAGACTGAGGAGGCTTATCGCGCACTCTTTGCCTATTATGCCACTGACCTGCTCCCGCGGGAGACAGAGAGCATCGAGCGACTGGCGGCGCTCATTGCTGAACAGCGACGAGTGGCACTGACCTGTTTTGAGGCTGATCCTGGCCACTGTCATCGTGCTGTGCTGGCGGCTTATTTGCAGCAGCAGGGGTACATTGAGGCCCCTATCGTGCATTTAACGAGTAACGCTGTCTCTCATCCAGCGCGGCAGAATCTCAGTAGTCATGACCAGCGCCAGCAGATACTGCCCGCGCTAGATGACTGCTAGCTGGCCCCGGCCTGCAAGGAGGGAGGGTCAGCTCTCGCCAGGACGGAGGCAATGATGTATCTGCCCGAGACACTGCCGGATGCACGTGTGCTGATCGCTGTCAAAGCTTACCCTCTCCCCTCTAACAAGTACGAGGAGCTGGTGTGTACCGCAGGCGTCCTTGAAAATGGCAAGTGGATACGCATTTATCCCATACCATTCCGTAGTCTTCCTTATGATCGACAATATCGTAAATTCGAATGGATTCGCCTTAGTCTTGTCAAGAACGTCAAAGATTTTCGTCCAGAGAGCTATCGGCCCCTCCATAATCTTGAAGAACCAATCTTTCTCGACGGCCATATATCGGCTAGCTCTAAGGGCTGGAGAGAGCGAAAGAGCTATGTGCTTCGGGAGGTCTTCGATTCGATGTCCGAGATCATCGACCTGGCCAAAGGCCCGCAGCTACGTTCGCTCGCTGTGCTCAAGCCTCGGGAGATCATCGACTTCAAGATCGAGTCAACGAGCCGCCACTGGAAGCCGAAATGGAACGATTATTTTTTACAGAGCAATCTGTTGGATATAGATAGAACTGGGAAGGTAAAGAGAAGAGTTCCAATCAGAAAGCTTCCCTACAAGTACTCCTATGTCTTTGTGAGTAAGGGGGACACAAATCCACGCAAGCTCTTTATAGAAGATTGGGAGCTTGGCGCGCTGTACTGGAAGTGCTTGAAGGAGACACAGGGCGATGAAGCCGGGGCGAATCGTCTCGTGCGCCAGAAGTATCTTGACGAGTTCTGCTCGAAGAGAGACATCTATCTCTTTTTGGGGACGACCTGGCACTATCACAAGATAAGCCAGAATCCTTTTATAATTGTTGGCGTGTTCTATCCGCCGAAGGAGCCTCAAAATCGCAAATATCAAGCGATACAGCTCCCTCTTTTTTGCTGAAGGGCAGGCGAGCTTAGGAGCAAAAGCAGCTCAGACCAGAGTCACGCGCTCCTTGCGCCACTCCAGCTTCCTATATTTCTCGACCACGAGCTGCTCGGCCAGCTCCAGCTCGGAGCGGCTCAGTTCGCCCGGCACAAAGGCCTGTCCCAGTGCCTGAGCGAAGCCCTGGCGGAAAGCCTCTGCTACCTGCTCCCAGCTTACGTCTGGCGCGAAAGCGTGTAGCGGCTGCGTCTTCTGGCGATAAAAGGCCAGGGCCTCGGCCCGGGCTGCCTCATCGGGGAAGCGTAAGAGTCCATAGAACTCCTCGGCGCGATCATCCAGAGGCAGTGAACCCTGCTGCAGCAGGGCATCCTCGCGCCAGACCTGGGCGCTGCCCACCAGCTTGTAGCCGCCGCTTGTCAAATCGGCCTGAGTTGACGAAGCGAAGCAAGCCGCCGAGGGATGCTTCTGCACGCGACCGTCGCTGATCTCCGCCTGTACTCCGAGCAAGGCCAGTGCCTCCAACAGGCCGCGGGCCAGGTAGGTATAAGCTGCCACCACCCCGGAAGGCACTCCATAGCGGCGACTGATCACGATGCTGTAGGTGAACTCGTCGCGGTGATAGACGGCACGGCCCCCTGTTGGACGGCGCACCAGAGCCACGCCGCGCTCGCGGCAAAGATCGCTGAGAATCTCGCGCTCCACGTTCTGAAAGCGGCCCAGCGAGATCGACGGCTGTGACCAGCGGAAAACTCGCAAGGTTGGCGGCGCCTCGCCGCGCAAATGGTGAATGAGAATGGCCTCATCGACGGCCATATTCAGGGCCGCATCATGTACACCGCTATCGAGAAAGCGAAACGTCTCGGCCATAAGCTGCTATCCTTCTTCTCTCCAAACCGGGCTTAGGACGACGTTGCGCGGGAGGCCGTCCGGGCCAGCCACTTCGCTCGCTGTTCCTCGCGGGCCGTCTCCGAGGCTGGCACATAGTTAGCCAGGAAAGCATCGCGGAAAGCTGGAAAGGTTCCGGCCAGGATCGCCGCCCGTGCCTCCGCGGCCAGGCGCAGCATGAAGCGCAGGTTGTGGATGCTCCCCAGGCGATAGTAGAGCTGCTCCTCTGCCCGAGCCAGGTGGTGCAGGTAGGCAGCGCTATAGTTGCGACAGGTATAGCAATCGCAGCCCTCCTCGACCGGCCCGTGCTCTGTGCGAAAGCGGGAGCGCTTAATATTCACCCGTCCGTAGCGCGTAAAGAGGCCGCCGTGGCGTGCCACCCGTGTTGGCAGCACGCAGTCGAAGAGATCCATGCCCAGGTCGATCCCCATAATCAGGTCCTCTGGGGAGCCGACTCCCAGCAAATGGCGCGGCTTCTCGCGCGGCAGCGCGGGCGTTGTCGCGCGCAGCAGCTCCCACATCAGGGCTTTCGGCTCGCCGACCGACAGGCCCCCAATTGAGAGGCCGAAGAAAGGCAAGGAGCCGATGAAGCGAGCGCTCTCCTGGCGCAGCTCAGGCTCGAAAGCCCCTTGGACGATACCGAAGAGGGCCTGGGGACGCTCTGGGCGATGTGGATGCTGTGTGAAGGCTTCCAGGGCGCGCAGGGCCCAGCGGTGAGTGCGCTCCATAGCCTGGCGGGCCTCCTGGGGCGTACAGGGGTAGCCGCTACAGATATCCAGGGGCAGGACGAAATCGGCGCCCAGCTCGGCCTCGATCTGCAAGCCGCGCTCAGGAGTCAGTAAGTGCAGCGAGCCATCCAGGTGCGACTTAAAAGTCACGCCTTCCTCGGTGAGCGTGCGCAGGTGGCCCAGACTGAAGACCTGGAAGCCGCCGCTATCGGTCAGTATTGGGCCGGGCCAGCGCATAAAAGCATGCAGTCCGCCGAAACTGTCGATCAACTGTGAGCCGGGGCGCAGCATCAGATGGTACGTATTGGCGAGAATAATCTGCGCGCCTGCGGCCTGCACCTCCTCGGGGGTCAGAGACTTGACCGTCGCCTGCGTGCCAACGGGCATAAAGATCGGCGTCTGAATCAAGCCGTGGGGGGTCTGCAGCGTACAGGCGCGGGCCCAGGTTGGGGCCGACGGCACTGGAGGATTCTCGACATCGATCGTAAAAGCAAACGGGCCGGAATGAGCCGCGAAAGCGTCCACTGGCCACTCCCTTCGCAACAACGAGCTTGCCTGATGAGAGGGGGCCGGCCCAGACCAGTCAAGTCTGCCACGTCCTGCTGGAACCGGGTTGAGTTGACGCAGCTTCGAATCAGCAAGCGGCGGCCCTGGCCAGCGCTCCTGACCTGAGCCAGGCAGCCGCTCACCCCCCTGCCGGGCGCGACTCCTCTGTTGAGAGAGTATAGCGAATCGGCAGGGTTTACGCAACGTCTCGCCCTGCGCCAGTTCTTGCCTGGCCGGGCTGTGCAGCTGCTCCTTTTTGACAAAGCGAGGAACATCGTGAAACGAATGTAAGGCCGTCCACTTCACATGAAAAGCGCGTAAAAATATCAAAACGCTGACTGATTGGGACTAGAATCACTTGAAAAACAGCAAAAGTTGGTGTATGCTTTCAAGCGGTAATCCGAGACTGGTCTTGCGCACAGTGCCATCAGGCATGGGTCCCACGCTGCTCAGGGCGACGAACAGACTGGTGACAGAGGCCAGGAATGGACCTGAAAGGTTACCGACCATACCACTAAGGAGGTCCTTGGTTGAGTTTCGTCGACAAAACTCTCAAGTGCCGTGATTGCGGAAACGAATTTATCTTCACAGCAGGAGAACAGGAGTTTTTCCAGCAAAAGGGCCTGCTGAACCAGCCTGCACGTTGCCCGTCCTGTCGGGCCTTGCGGCGTCAGGCAGCGGGAGGAGGCAGCCGGAGCGAGCGCGCCCCGCGTGAGATGCACACGGTGATCTGCGCCGAGTGCGGGCAGGAGGCCAAAGTGCCATTCCTTCCGCGCAACGACCGGCCTGTCTACTGCAGCAGCTGCTATGATAAAGCGCGCGTGGCGCGACGCTAGCCAGCGACGTCCGCCTCGGTCGGATCAGTCCCTACTCGGACGAGCCGGTCTGGCTGGCCAGCCAGGTTCATTGCCTGCATCCCGGCTGTGAGGCGGCCAGGACCGCAGGAGAGACAGGGGTAAGGTAACGATCCCCTCTTGTGCCCCTCCCTCCACTGCGCGGCTCTGCTTGTGGCTCGCGCTCTTGTGAGGGACGGTGATCCTGGAACGTAGGAATCATTGTCGCAATTTATCTGCTTCACGGACAAGACCAAGGGCTGCTCTTGGCCTTGTCTCTTTCTTTTCATCAGTTATTGGTGCACGCCGTCGACAGCTTGACAGTAATGCCTTGCACCTTATAATTACAAGGTAATACACTGACTGGTGTCTAACATTTCTCAACGGCCAGCGAAATTTGTTGAACAGTATACGCACAGGCAGAGGATCGGGTACCCAGATATGGATTCACGTGAACACAATGGAAGCCGGCATGAGGCGGGTACCCTGATGGGGCCAGAGGGAACTGATGGCCGACTCGTGGCGTCAATGGTTTCCCCAGATATGAGCGTGGACACCGAGACACTCATCACTGCAGCCCCAGATGCCGCCAGCCAGAATCGGCATCGGCAAGGGCAGCGACAGCGAACCTGGACGGTGATCTATCCATATCAGCCCTCTGATGGGCATCTGGAGGGCGATGCCCTTGAGCAATTGCTGGCGGAGACGCGGGCTTATCTCTCGCCACAGGACGTCGAGAAGGTCGAGCGGGCCTACGAGCTGGCGAATCGGGCCCATATGGGGGTACGGCGCCGCTCGGGTGAGCCGTATATTCAGCATCCGCTGGCGGTGGCGCTCATCCTGACTCAGATGCGCATCGACGCCGATGGTATTGTGGCCGCCTTGCTCCATGATGTCGTTGAGGACAGCGACTACACCCTGGAGGAGGTACGGGCCCGGTTCGGCCCGGCGGTGGCGACCATTGTGGATGGCGTGACGAAGTTCGATGCTCTGGCCGGCAAGCCTGGCTCTGGCTCCACGCCCGGCAGCGGGCCATGTGCGCCTGCCCCCGAAGCAGAGCGCTCAGAGGAGGCCGGGCGCGACCTGAAGAGTCGCCTGCGCTCCGAGACGGTGCGTAAGATGCTCCTGGCAATGGCCGAAGACCCGCGCGTGGTCGTCATTAAGCTGGCCGACCGCCTGCATAATATGCGTACGCTCAGCGCGATGCCGCCGGCCAAGCAGCAGATTATTGCCCGCGAGACGAGCGAGATCTATGCCCCCCTGGCGCGACGGCTGGGGATGGGCCTGGTACAGGCTGAGCTCGAGGATCTGGCTTTTTATTACCTGGAGCCAGAGCGCTACGAGCGCCTGGCGCGTGAAGTCGAGGAGGAGCGGCGCAAGCGTCAGCCGTATGTCGATGCCGTCTGTAGCGCTATTGAGGAGGAGATGCGCCGCGCTGAGATCCAGGCTGAGGTCCTGGCCTGGCAGAAGCATCTGGCCAGTATCAACCGCAAGCTGCTGCAGAGTGGCGGCGAGGTCAGCCAGCTGCATGATCTCGTCTCGTTCCGTATCCTGGTTGATAGCGACCACGACTGTTATCTGGCCCTGGGCCATATCCACGCCCTCTGGCGACCAAAGGATGGGCGCATCAAGGACTATATCGCTACCCCCAAGGTCAATGGCTACCAGTCCCTCCATACGACGGTCTTCTGCCTCGATGATCACCTCGCCGAGATCCAGATCCGCACCCACGAGATGCAGCGTACCGCAGACTATGGAATCGCCAGCTATTGGTATCTGCGCGAGCGCGGCGGCTCTCGCCTCTCCTATCGCGAGATGGTCGCCTGGATCGAGCAGCTGCGCGAGTGGCAGCGTGAGCTGCCGCAGAGCGCCGACGATTTCATCGAGGCCGTCAAGGGCGACATCTTTCAGGAGCAGATTTTTGTCTTTACCCCCAAGGGGGAAATTAAGGATCTTCCCCGCGGATCGACTCCGGTCGATATGGCCTATCGCATCCATACAGATATCGGCGATCACTGCGCGGGGGCCCGCATCATCACCAGCCTGGGCGACAGTGAGCGCCTGGTCACCCGCCTGGTCCCGCTGGATTATGAGCTGAAGAGCGGTGAGATCGTCGATATTGTAACCAACCAGGCGATTCATCCGACACGCGACTGGCTGACCTTTGTGCGGACTGCCAATGCGCGCACCAAGATTAAGCGCTACCTGAAGAACCACGAGCGCGAGATCAATTTGCAGCTTGGACGCGAGCGGCTGGATCTGGCCCTCAAGGCGGCGGGAGCGGCGGGCCTTGAGGCTCTGCGCGATGAGGAGCTGCTGCCGTTGGCGAGCGCGCGCAAGTATCAGTCGGTGGAAGCCCTCTATGTGGCGCTCGGGCGGGGCGATCTGCCGGTGGAGGACCTGGTCGAGCAGCTGCTGCCAGTCTTGCACGAGCGTGGGGCGTTGCGGCGGGTCGAAGCTGCCGCCAAAGCAGCCAACCCCTTGGGGCCGGCTGTGGTTGCCGGCCCGGCACTCAACGGCCATCGCTCATTTGTACTGGGTGCGGAGGCGCAGACCAGCGAGCGGCCTCCGACCTCTGGCGTAGCCACACGCCTCGCTCATTGCTGTTGTCCCCTACCGGGGGACGCTATTGCTGGTTTTCTGAGTCCGAATAAGGGATTGATCGTGCACCGGCAGGATTGCCGGACGCTGCAGCGCTTCCGCGAGCGTGTCAAAGGCCGGATCTTTGATCTGGACTGGTCGCAGGTCAAGACGCAGTCCTATCTCGCCCCGATCACTATTGTGGCCCGTGACCGGGCTGGCCTCCTGCGCGATGTAGCAGCAGTGGTCAGCGACGCTGGCATCAATATGACGGCGGTCTCCTCAACGACGAATCCGGCCTTGCAAAAGGCTGTCATTACGGCCACGATGGAGATTCAGTCGGTGGATCAGATCGAGCGCGTTTTCAAACGCTTGCTGCAGGTCAAAAGCGTTGTCAGCGTACGGCGCAACCTGGGGCATCGGGCCGGCCAAAATGGCAGAATCAACAGCCGCGCGAGCGAAGAGAGCACGCTTTCTGGGCCACTTGGCTAATCTGATGTAGCGCCATCCTGAGCAGTGAGCAGGCGGAACGCCTTGGGGTGACCAGCCTGTTGTTGGCCTTCTTTCTCGCTTGACAGACGAGGCTCCTTTCTCTGTGACTGGGCGAACCCGTCTGAGCTAAGCCAGGCTGGCTGGCTGCGAGCCATTTTTCCCTCCCTGATGTGATGGTACTCTTTACCCTGGGTTGATTCGAGAGAGGCTATCTTCGTTAGCTGAACCGAGCTCGCTCTGGTCGCGCGCTAGCAGGGACTTCCTCGGGGTTTATGCTTGCTGAGGGTAGCTAGACAACGCTATCTGCAAGGTCTATAATCTGAAAGGATGTACTGCTAGAACCTGTGGAACTCTAGGCCCGGGATGCTGCCAGGTAAGTGTGAAGGAGCACATGGGCAAAAAAGGATGGTAGCAGGGCCTCTGACGATTCTTGCAAAGCCACCCTGGAAGAACGATAAGTGAATCTGCTCGGGACCATATCCTGCAGTTTTCTGCATGAAATATAGAAATGTGCACATGGTCGAGATGACGATCGAGCCTGAGTCAGACCGGCAGTTGGGAGGGCGCTTGTCCGTGCCTGCGGCGGGAGCGCCAGGGAGAGTGGAGGCCGGCGGAGGTCTGACCACTGCCGTTGGAGAGAAGCCCCCCGACGAGCGTGCGGCAGAAACTTTGCTGGCTCGCGTCCGGGAATACATGTCGCCCGCTGAGATTGAGCAGGTGCAGCATGCTCTGTACCTGGCGCAGGAGCGCTGTCGTGGTGTTCGAGGAAAGCGGGCTCTTCCTCCCCTGGAGCATGCGCTGGCTGTGGCCTTGATCCTGGCTGAAATGCGCATCGATGCCATCGGCGTCGCTGCGGGCCTGATTTTCGAGGCGGTTGATGCTGAGCTGCTCTCGTTGGAGCGCGTGGCCGAGGAGCTGGGGCAGCCCGTAGCGCGGGTCGTGAGCAGCATGCTGCGCCTCAACATTCTGGAGCGCAAGAAACAGGTTGGCGCTCAGCTTTTGCCGGCGAGCCGCGTCGAGGTGGAGAGCAGCCGCGAGAACCGCAAGCGACGCAACCGTGATGCTCTGCAGCATCAGCAGGCGGAGACGGTCCGCAAGATGTTTCTGGCTATGTCCGATGATCCGCGGGTGGTCCTGCTGAAGCTGGCTTACCGCTTGCATGCGATGCGCATGTTGCGCGATCCCGCTTTCCAGTATGATCCTCAAGAGCGGCTGACAATGGCGCGGGAGACGCGCGAGATCTATGCGCCGCTGGCGGGTCGCCTTGGGATGTCGCGCGTGGAGTGTGAGCTGGAGGACCTGGCGTTCGAGATCTTGCAGCCCGTGCAATATGCCTGGGTCCGCGATCAAATGGAGGCCGAGAAAAAGCAGTGGGGGGCTTATGTGGAGAGAGTCTGTGCGATTCTGCGCCGCGAGATGGCGGCCATCGGCCTGAAGCATGTGGAGGTCTCTGGGCGCATTAAGCACCTCTACAGCTTCTACAAGAAGATTCTGCGCGCGGCTGGCCTGCCGACACAGCCGAGCCTGCTTGGCACCGAGAGCCTGGAGGACTTGCAGCGTGGCCTGGATCTCAATCAGATCCATGATGTGATCGCTTTCCGTATCCTGGTGGAGACTACCCAGGATTGTTATCTGGCCTTGGGCCATGTCCATAGCCTCTGGAAGCCTAAAGAGGGCCGCATTAAGGACTATATTGCCAATCCCAAGCCCAACGGCTATCAGGCCCTCCATACGACGATTTTCTGCGTTGATGATCAGCTGGTGGAGATTCAGATCCGCACCTTTGAGATGCACCAGATCGCCGAGTATGGCGTGGCCATGCACTGGCACTATAAGGATGCGGGAGACCGCGCTTCTCCTTCGGCCAAGGAGCTGTTGACCTGGCTACGCCAGCTGGCTGAGTGGCAGCGCGAGCTGCGAGCTTCGCAGGGTGGCGCGCCTGAGCTACCTGAGACGTCACGCAGCGATCCGTTCTCGGAGCAGATCTTTGTTTTTACTCCCAAGGGGGAGGTCAAGGATCTGCCCATCGGCTCAACGCCGATCGATTTCGCCTATCGCATCCATAGCGAGATCGGCAATCACTGCGCCGGTGCCCGCATCATTAGGGAGATCGGCGATGGCGATGGCGAGCGGCTGGTTGCGCGCATGGTCCCCCTCGACTACGAGCTGAAGAATGGGGAGATCGTCGATATTACGACGAGTCGCATGGCCCACCCAAGCCGCGACTGGCTCAATTTCGCGCGCACGGCCACGGCCCGCAGCCATATTCGCCGCTATCTGAAAGCCCACGAGCGCGATATCAATATCCAGATCGGGCGGGAACGTCTGGATCGCGAACTGAAGGGCCTCGGCCTCCGCGGACTCGAGGTGTTGACAGAGGATCTGCAGGATCGCTTGCTCGAGGAGTACAATGCTCAGCGCGAGCAGCGCGAGCCGCGCCTGGCTTCCTTTGAGGATCTGCTGGCTGCCATTGGCAGCGATAAGATCCGCCAGCATTGGGTGGCGGTGCGCCTGGGCGAGTATCTGCAGGTCCGCGACCGCGACCGTGATGGACGTGAGCGTGAGAACGGCGCTCACCAGGAGGAGGAGCCACTGCTGCCAACGAGCAGCTCGAAGGAGGCCCCAGCGGTCAATCTCTGCGTCGATGGGGTCTCTGGCCTGCTGACTCGCCTGGCTAATTGCTGCTGCCCTCTGCCCGGTGATGCCATCGTGGGCTTTATCAGCCGTGGCCGCGGCGTAATTGTGCATCGGGCCGATTGCCCTAATATCGCCCGCTACCGCGAGCATAGCGAAGAACGCTTGATTGCCGTGAGCTGGGCCGGGGTGGAGCAGTCACACTATCTGGCGCCGATCGTGGTGACGGCCCGCGATCGCCCGGGTCTGATGCGCGATATCGCCGGCGCCGTTGCTGAGCTGGGCATCAATATGGCGGCTCTGTCTACTCATACGAATGGCTCGCGCGAGTTGGTGGTGGTCAACGCGACGCTGGAAATCGAGAGTCTGGAGCAGCTCCAGCGCATCATTGCCCGGCTTGAGCGCGTGAAGGATGTGCTGCAGGTGGGACGCGATTTGAAGCGCACACGCAGGCGCTAAGGTGGGCGAGGTGCTGCTTGCTCCCGCTGCCGCGCTCGATTCATCGGGAAGACTGCCGATAGTTTCTCCTTCTCCTCTTCTCTTCAGGCATCTCCTTTCTCACCTTTCTCCGTAGGCAAGGTGGGATGAGGAGGCTCCGCCTATCCTACTCCAGCCAATGGAGACGCAGGGCGTTGACTATCGCCTCAAGCCGATTGCGGGCTTTGAGCTTGCGCTTGATGACCTGAATCTCTGCTTTGACGGCCTCTTGGCTGAGCGCAAGCTGCTGAGCGATGGCGCGGTTGCTGGCTCCGCTGCTGAGGAGCTGCAGAATCTGGCGCTCGCGCGCTGTGAGCGGCGAGTCGGCTCGGTCTCGGTCCTGGGGAAAGCGGGCTTCGAGGCGTGTGCCCTGCCTGGGGGCGCTCTGGATCGTCAGGGTGCCACCGGCTCGCTGGACGCGCGCGCGCATCAAGTAGAGTCCAAGCTGGTGCTGGAGGCCACCCTCGCGCCGTTCTGGCGCTGGCGCAAAGCCCTTCCCATTGTCTTCAATACTGACGACGAGTGTCCCATCCTGATGCTCTATGCTGATGGTGACACGGCTGGCCTGCGCGTGCTTGCGCACGTTGTTGAGAGCCTCTTGCACGAGGTGGAAGATTGTCGATTCCAGGGTGCGAGGGAGTGCAAGCGGCTGCTCGATCCTCTCTTCCAGGGTGATGGCCGGCTCGGCTCGCTGGAAGTCTTCCAGCAACGAGCGCAGGGCCAGCTCAAAGCTGACCTCGCCGAGCGGGGCGGGAGCCAGGGTTGCAATGGTTTCGCGCAGGCGCTCCAGGCTCTGACGCAGTTGCTGTTGGGCCTCGGCCAGGGCGCGTTTGGCTTCCTCTGGCTGGCTCTCCAGCCAGCGGCTGGCGGCCTCCAGCTCGTGAAGGAGGTGGGCTAGTTCTTGGGCCAGGCCGTCGTGGAGCGTATGGGCAAGACGCGCTCGCTCTTCTTCAATGGCCCCTTCTGGCGGCGATTGGGGTCTCGGTGCGGTAGCGACCACGGCAGCACTGCTGCGACGCCGATGGGGCCGGCTCTCAGTCGCCTGCTCATAGACGACTGCCTCTACGGGGGATGAGACGCCAGGCAGAGAGCGCGCGAGCAGTGTCAGGCAGAGCTGAAAGAGGTCGCTCGTGAGCAGGAGAGCAGGATCACTCTGGTGGGCAGCAGGCTGCCTGCCCTGGCCACTGGCGAAGCAGAGGACCAGGAGTGCACTGGCAAGCTGGTCTGTCTGACCAAGGGGATAGAGGAGCAGGCACCCGGCGCCCCGGCTCCAGCGGCGTTCGCTGGGTAGGATCTGCGGCTCTTGCTGGATGGAGGGAATGAAGCGGGGGGCCCGTGCACGGATGACACTGCCGAAAAGGCCGTTCAGGGGAATGAGATCAGTAGTGCTTGCCTGCTGCTGGCGGTCGTTCTGAGAAAAGGGGCGCGATGGCGGGCGGCCACTGCTCGCCAGGAGGCGCAGAGACTGGGGAGACTCCTCGCTGAGGAAGAGCAGAACGCGCCGGGCAGCGCTGTCCTGGCGCAGAAAGTCAAGGAGCAGGCGCCGCCCTTGTTCCGCGGGCAGGTGTTGAAGGCGTTCGATGATCTCTAGAAGCCGCTCCGCTCTGAGCATTGGAGGTCTCTCAATCAGGGCTGTGGTCAAGAGCAGACGCACTCGCTGGGAGGTTCGTCCAGTATTGGCCGCTGTTATGGTTTGTTGCTGTGCTCTTGCTCTTACCATACCCAGGGGATACAAGCTATGTCTTCCTATCTTAAGAGGAAGCCTCTCTTGAGCACAGTGGGTAACCGTCGACGGCGCAAGATGCGCTGCTCCTCTCCTCTCTCTCCCTGGGGAGAGGGGTCAGAAATCTTTGGGCGGCGCTGGCCGCGAGCGGCCTTTTTGGGGCCTGGTCGTCGAAGGTGAGGCGGCGCTGGCGCTGAAAGGGGCCAGGTGGCTGGTCTGAGCGCGGAGGGCGGCGATTTCGGCCTCGGTCAGCGGGCGCCAGGCACCGGGCGGTAAGTCACCCAGGGTCAAAGGGCCAATGGCGACCCGTTGCAGCTCCAGGACGGGGTGGCCAAGGCTGGACAGCATGCGCCGGATCTGGCGTTTTCGTCCCTCGTGCAGGCGCAGCTCTAGCCAGGTGCCGGTGGTAGTTCGGCGTAGCTGTTCCAGCGTGCCAGGCGAGGGAGACCCTCGCACAAGTGCGTGATAGCGTTTCTCTGGCGAAAAGCGGGGATGCATCATATGCAGGGCGAACTCGCCGTCGTTGGTCACCAGCAGCAGACCTGTGGTCTCCAGATCGAGGCGCCCCACGGGATAGAGGCGCAAACGGCGCAGCTCCGCGGGCAGCAGGTCGAGCACTGTGGGCCGCCCATGAGGATCACTGGCGGTGCTGACATAGCCCGCTGGCTTGTGGAGCATGAGATAGAGGTGGTGCGCCGGCGCCTGGATGGGCCGCCCGTCGACGGTGATCCTATCTCGCTCGGGATCTATACGTGTCGCCGGCGTGGTCACGGTCTCCCCATTGACCTGCACGCGCCCGCTGAAGATGAGTGCTTCAGCGTGACGGCGCGAGGCGACACCGGCGTGCGCCAGAAAGCGAGCGAGGCGCTCTTTGTCTGTCAATGCGCTCATAGCGACTGTTTGCCTGCCATACAGATGCCGCAACGCTTGGCGCGGCAGGTTTCTTGATAGATATGGTGTAGGCCCTGTTGCTCACAGGCGCGCCGCGGCTCGCTGGGGAGGAGGAGCTGCCGAGTCATGGCTCGTGTGACCTGGTTGGACGGCAGGGCCGGATACGTGTCATAGAGCTGCCGGGCCTGATGAGCAAGGACCTCGTTGCCCTCGATCAGGGCGACAGCGTAGGCAAAAGGTAGGACAGCGTTGCAGATGAGAATATCGCTGCGCGCTCTGCTGAGGGGCGCCAGAGAAGCCCGCAGCTCGGCGATCGCTCGTTGAGGCCTCTCGATGTGTAGGGCGGGCTGGAGCGTAGCCCAGGCGCCCCTTGTAGACCAGCGGGCTAGCAGCAGGCCCAAAGCCCGAAGCCGCGCCGCATCCAACGGGGGTGGCTTCGAGGCCCGCCCCTCTGGCTCGGGCAGAGCGGTTGTGAACCCAAGCAGACGCTCACCACAGGCGCGGAAAAAGCGACGATTGCGCCCATAGCCCAGACCCTCGGCCAGCGCTGTAATCAGGCAGACGTCGTAGGCAGAGAAAGGGGGATGGGCTTCTGCCTGGTGCAGGGCTGCTACGAAGCTGGCGGCTTTCTCTTCAAAGCGCAGAGTCCCGGCCACGGTCAGCAGGTGTGCGCGTTCAGATGCTGTCATCTGCGGCCAGAGGCGCTGGCAGGGCCAGCGTGCTGGAGAACCATCGGCGGCCAGCGGGAGCAGCGGCAGATCGGCAGGCGTGATCACTGCGTCGTAGAGGGAGCAGAGCGGGACGAGGCTGCCGTCCTGACGACGTGGTGCTGTGGAGTGATCGCAGATCAGCACGACATGGAGAATCACGTCGTTGTAACGTGCGTCCTGATGATGACCGTGCGCCAGCCAGTCGCTGGCGCGTACGTGCAGCTCGACATCGCCGACCAGCTCCCGCCTTCCGTCGTAGAGGACGGCGTCGCGCACATCCGGTCCGCAGCGGCCACCGGGGCGCCCTGGAAAGAGTAAGAGCAGAGAACCACCCTGACTCAAAGGGAGCAACGCCCCGGGCTGGAGGGCCCACCAGCGCCGTGCCACCTCGTCCTCGCCAAGGCCGCTGCCCGCCTCTGGGGCCAGACCCTCAGTGACCGCTGACGAACTGCACGTGTCTCTCTCCAATGCTACAGACCTGTCTCTTCGTGGCCTCTCTTCCTCTTCCATAACAGCCCTCTCAGCCTGCTCTCTTGTTTTCTCTCTTGGGAGATGGTCCAGACAGCGTCGTCAACCTGTTCACCAGTGAACTCAGCCAGCCTCAGTCTGCTCCCCCTCGATCCCGCTCGGAGCTGACTCGGCGAGAGATGTTGCATCCTCTGGCTCCTTCTGCCTGCTGGCCTGCTCTGTGGCCTCCTCCTCCGTGGTCTTCGGGATGGCGCTCTCTGCAGGCTCTGCCATTTCTTGATGGGCAGTCGTTGCCGCTTCCGCTGCAATCGCTGCCTCCTCAAGAGCCTCGCTCGCGGCTGAAGCCTCCCCATCGACTGCCTTGTCCTCTGCTTGCTCTTCCGAAACGGCGGCAAGCGGTGGAGCTTCTGGGGGAGTCACCACTGCCTCAGTAGGTACTGTAGCCTCCGAGGAGGTTGTTGGCCCGACCTGGCTGAGGGCCATCTCCTCAGTGCTCGCTGGCGCTTCGCTTGCCTGAGTGGGCGGCATTGCCTCTGCCTCCACGGGCTGGGGAGTCTCTATTGCCTCTGCCTGCAGCGAGATCGCGGACGAGGCTGTCTCTGCTGGCGCGAACAGCTCTTCCTCGTGAGGCGGTGCCGACTCAGGATCTGCCTGCATCTCCTCTGGGAGCGGACTGGCCTCCGATGGCTCTGTTTCCGGGCCAGGCTGAATCGTCGTTGATGGAGCGAGGAGATCCTCGTCCTCGGTGCCAGCGGGTGCAGCTACCTCGCCGGCGCCGGCAGGGGCGCGCTCGCTCTGCAGCTCCTGCTGACTCACTGCCTCTGCTGGTGGGCTGAATGCCCCACTCTGGGCAGGGGCTGATGCCAGGTTCGCTGCTGGAGCAATCGCCTGGGCCCAGTGCTCGACCTCGCGCGCCGTTGCCTGGGCCACCTCGGCGGCATGGCTGGCCTGAGCCACTGCTTGCTCAACCTCGGCCAGCTCCTGAACGAGATGGCGACCTGATGGCAGCAGCTCAAGGCGAGCTGCCGCCAGAGCGGCCCGCTCGATCGCCAATCTGGCGGCCTCCTCCGCAGCCTCTGCAGCTGCTCGCGCCTCGCGCACCAATTCGGCGGGTGAGGCAGGCAGCAATGAAGAGGCGAGCACGGCTGGCGTCATGGGAGAGAAATCAGCCTCGCCATCGTCATCCTCGGCCTCGGGTAAGTCGGGAGGCTCGTCAAAGCCATACAACGCTGCCTGGTGTGGGCGCTCAGCCGCAGATGGCGCCGGCGAAGCCTGGCGGGCCTCCAGTGCTAAAGATTGCTGCTGACTGATCTGCTCCGCTGTGGCGCGCTGCGAAGAGGCATCATCCTCGGCAGCATGGGCAGAAAGCTCCCTGAGCGACTCCTTCGGGGTCGGACCGGCGTTGCTCTCGCCTGCTGCTAACTGACTGACCCAATCCGGTTCATGGCGCACTCCAGGCTCCGCATCCTGATCCTGATCAAAGCTGAGCCAGGCGCTGGTTTCCGGCTCAAACGCAGCGGGAGAGGGAGACTGGTCGAAACTTCTCTCGCCGGCTTCCTTTGCTGTATCCGCCGGAGCAGGCGAGGAAAGACCGGACCGTCCCCAGCCTGCCCGGAGCTGTTCCTCGCGACGGCCCTCCTCAAGGAGCAGATGCGTCAAGGCCTGCAGCTCGCTGAGCACCGCACTGCCACTGGCTATCTCCCCGGTCTCTGCCGAGGCTCCCGTTGCCGCTGCTGGCTTCATATCCTGTGCTGTGGATCGCTCTGCCTCCGCGGTGCTGGTGGCTGTCTCAGACTGGGGCTGGGGGGCTGAATCTGGCTCGCCCTCTGTCAGCGCTTCCAGGGTCTGCAGCTGCTGGCGCACGAGCGAAAGCCGTTCTTCAAGGTGTTGCAGGCGAGCGGTCCGCTTCTCTAAGCGAGCCTGGGCCCGATTCAAGCGCTCGACCGCTTTCGCGCGCGCGGCCTGGGCCTTCTGCAGGCGTTGAAGCAGGCGACGCTCGCGTTTACGCAGCTTCTTTGTCAGGTCGACCAGAGCCTCTTGGGGCCCTGCCTCATCGTGGTCAGATGGCACCTGCGTCATAGCGCTCTTCTCTCCTCTAGTTCCTCTCTTCTCTGAGACTGCTAACTGCCGCTGGATGAAAACAGGCAAATGAGCGAACGCCCCCGCGCCCTCGGCCTGGCCTGGCTGTGCTGGCGCCGGTCGGAAAATCCGCCGCTCTTCCTGGGGTTAACTCATCCATCCAACCATTCAGCTCTCTGTCCACCGGACACACGATCAATCAAGCTGCCTACCTCGCCGCTATCTCCCTACCTTAGCTTTCTTGCTTGCTACGCGCGCGGCGCGCCTGCGGCGGCTGGTGAAAGGGAGGGGGTCGCTTCACGGGCCGGAGACCTCACCGGCCCCTGCCTGAGTTGGGCCAGGATCTGCTTGCGGTTATGAGCTGACGAGTAGTCAATGAGTACGAGTGAGTAAGTAAGTGAGTGCCCCACCCTCCTTTCGGAGAGGATAGCGCATCGTCTCCCAGATTGCAAGAGACCTCTTCTGGAGGCTACCGCGCTGGTAAATCTGGGGGAGAACCAGACAAGGCAGAGACAGACACCCTGCCAGACAGGGCAGAGAGGAGCAGGCAAGTGGGCGAGAGCTGCTGAAAAGCCCAGGCTTCCCCACTGTCCAGTCGGCTCTGCCCCTGCTGGATAGTGGCTAGTGAAGACCGCGGGCCCGCCCGCTCCGATACCAGGCGAAAGGCCAGCGCCAGACCATCAGGAGCACCAGGACAGTGAAGAAAACCACCAGCGAGAACGTCAGGAAAGCATCAAGTGGCACAGGATAGGTGCGCTCGACGAAAAGCCAGCGCATGGCCATTGCCACTGGCCAGGAGATAATCCAGGCACGTAGGGTGTAGAACGTCATGAGGCGCGTGCTTGTCTCCAACTTGCGACGATAGACGCCCAGCCAGGGGGCGACCAGAAACCAGCCCAGCATGAAAGGCAGGGCGACCGTCACGATCTGAGAAAAGAGCGCCCCGCCGTTTAGCTCATGATGGCTTGTCAGACCAAAGAAGGCAAACAGTAGGAAAACAAGCACATCCCCAATCACCAGGTTGGCCACATAACCAGGCGTCGTCTTCAGGGGAGCAGGAGACGACCCTGGCGACTGCTGGCCAGGCTCTTCGAGGTTTCTCTCCGTTGCTGCCATTACTTTGTTACTCCTGAGCAATCTATGCCAAAGATCATATCACAAGGGAAAGAAAAGAGGGACCCAACTCTTTAACAAGGGGGGGTCAGGTCTCTCTTCCAGGTCTACTGCGGTGGCCACTACTCGTGTCGCGCCTCGTGCTCGCGCACCAGCTCCTCAACCGCCGCTAACTCGGTACGCACCGCGCGAATGCGCAGCGAGACGAACGCCAGATAAGCAAACAACCCGGCCCATACGAGGGCATAGGCAATAACCATATAGACCATCGTGTCAGAACCTCCTCTTCTTCGACCCTGGCTCCGTGCCAGGCAAACAGACAGATAGACAGACTGCGGGCCGTAACTGAAGGGCCAGGAGCGCCAATGCTCGGCGTGCCCTCCTTAATCGACAGCTTGCAGGCGGGCGCGCAGTCGCCATGACAGATGTTGGAGGCGCACCAGCTGGTAGAGTTGGATGAGCAGCACGCAGTAAAAGAGCGTGAAGCTAACCAGAGCGAGCATCAGGACCAGCACGACCGAAGGTGGCAGGGCGCCGGGGGTGCCGATCTCCGCTGCGGGGTGGAGGGTCCGCCACCAGTTCACCGATTCATAGATGATGGGGACATCGATCACGCCCAGGATCGCCAGCACCGCGCCGGCGCGTGCGCTCGTAGACGTTTTGCCGAGGTAACTGCGCAGCATCAGATAAGCGACATAGAGGAACCAGAGAATGAGGCTTGTCGTCAGGCGAGCGTCCCAGGTCCACCAGGTGCCCCAGGTCGCGCGGCCCCAGAGTGAGCCAGTGACCAGCGTCAGGGTTGTAAAGACTGCGCCGGACTCTGCCGCTGCCAGGGCCAGCCAGTCCCAGCGCTCGTCTGCGCGCCAGAGATAGACGGCCCCCCCGAGGGCCACAATCACGAATGAGAGCATGGCCAGCCAGGCCACGGGCACATGAAAGTAGAAAATGCGCTGTGAGAGGCCCTCGATCGCGTCGGTAGGGGCGTAGAGAAAGATCGCCCAGATGGAGATCATCATGCCCACCAATGCCAGAGTACCCAGCAGCAAGGAGACAATGGGCCGGGGTGGCCTTCTCACCGGAGCTGCGGCCTCCTGGAGGGCCGTACCTGTCTTATTGATCACAGCCATAAGTTCCATTCCTCCTGGCGGGTTGCCGGCCCGCCATTCCTCATCAACAACAGCTCACGCACGCTTCAGTTACTCCTCAATGACATAAGAGAAGGTCAAGAATGCCAGACTGAGAAAAATCACATCGAAGGCGGCCAGCAGTCCTAGCCAGGGAGGCTCGTTCGGAGCTGCGATCATCAGCGCCCCCGTGGCCCGCACCGCGGCGATCACAACCGGCACAATCAACGGAAAGACGAGCAACGGCAGCAATAGCTCGCGAGCGCGCGTGGCGGCGGTCATAGCCGAAAAGAGGGTGCCGATGGTGGCCACACCGAGCGTCCCAAGCAGGACAATCGGGAGCAGCTCGCCGCTGAAGAGCGGGACCGCGAAGAGAGCGGCGAAGATAGGCAAAGCAACCAGCTCGACAATGCCGATGAAGAGCAGGTTGCCGAGCAACTTCGCCAGGTAGATAGCGCGGCGGTCCACCGGACAGAGCAGCAAGCGATCCAGAGAGCCGCCCTCGCGCTCGGCGGCAATCGTGCGCCCCAGGCCGAGCAAACTTGCGAACACAAAGGCCACCCAGAGGGCGCCGGGGGCAACAGCAGCCCGATTCTCGACGCGCAGATCAAAGGCGAAATTAAAGATCACAAAGACCAGCAATGCGAAGAGTCCCATCCCCAGCCAGGTTTGCTTACTGCGCAACTCGTAACGGATATCTTTGCCGAGGATTGCCAGCACCTGGCTGCAAAAGAGGCGCAGCGCACTCAGCCTATTCATCAACCCACCACCTCCTGATAGGCCCAGCGCACCTGGGACAGATCCAGGCCCGCCGTGGCCTCCTGGTAGACGATTCGTCCCCCTTTGAGCATGACCAAACGGTCCGCCTCCTGCAGAGCAAACTCAGGTCGATGGGTCGTCAGGATCAGCGTGCCACCATCGGCCATATGCTCAGCCAGCAAGGCGGACAGGAGGGCCGTGCCGGCCTCGTCCAGCCCTGTTTCGGCCTCATCCAGCAGGAGCAGGCGCGGCCTGTGCAGCAGAGCGCGGGCCAGGGCCAGGCGTTGCAGCTGACCACGCGAGAGCGAGCCGACGCGATCCCGCGCGCGTCGAGCCAGGCCGACCCGTTCCAGCAGTGAGAGCGCGCGCTCGCGTCCCCTGGCTACCCCATACATACGCGCGAAGAAGAGCAGATTTTCCAGAGCGGTCAGCTCCTCATAAAGATAGGGTTGATGGGCCACCAGACCAACCAACCGCCGTACCTCCTGGGCATCCTGCACACAGTCTAGACCAGCCACCAGGGCCTGACCTGCTGTAGGGCGCGTCAGGCAGGCCAGGATGCGCAGGAGGGTCGTTTTGCCGGCCCCATTGGCTCCCAGCAAAGCGAGCCGCTCGCCAGCCCACAGACTCAAAGCGATCCCGCGCAGCACCGGGCGAAAGGCGAAACTCTTACTCAGCCCCTGAATCTCCACCAAAGGCCGGCCCGTCACCTGTCTCCTGGCCTCCTGGGTCAGGAGAGACTGCTCGCTACTGCCCTCACCAGACGTTTGCTTACTTCGCTCATTGCTGCCAGTGTATGTCATCCCGCTCCGCTTCTCTTCTGATCCTAGGCCTATCTAGCCAGCGCCCTGCCTCTCCAGCGGCCAGACCGTTCGCGTTCGGCTCTAAGCCTGGTTGCCATCATGACACAGGGCGGCTGATCTGGCCAGACTTCAAAGGAACAGCCTGGCGTGGTTCTGGGCCTCAGCTTTTCTCTGGGCGACGTTTAGCGCGAGAAGATGAGCGCGAACTCTCGACGGCCTGGCGCTCCTTCGCGCCGCTGCGGCGCTCCTTCTCCTGCTCAAGGCTCATCAGCGCGCGCAGGCGCTCCTTGATCCTGGCTCGCTCTTCGGTGTACTCTGTCTTCTTCAGCCGTCCCTCCTCGAAGGCCTTATCCAGCTCCAGCAACTGATGCAGGAGGCGCTCCTGTTCGCTGCTCTCGGCCTCATTCTTGCCGCGAGGGTGGGTTACCGCTGACTCTGGTCTCGTGCTGGACGGGCGCTTCTGGGCATGTTGGCGACCTTGACGCCTGGCCTCACGCCTGCGCTGGAAGAGGTTGTAGAACAGCGAAGAGAGCACGATGATCACCAACATCACTAACACGCCGCCAACCAGCCAGACCCAGGTTGGAACCAGGAAGAGCCCGCTGTTTTGGCTCTGGCCGCTGCTCAGAGGCAGACCCTGCATCTTGATATGAACCTGGTCGCCGCTGCGGAAATTCTGGTTTTGCAGCAGCAGGTAGGGGTGGCTATTGGCTGTCATCAGCCCCTTAGATGGCAACGCCCCCGAGCTGGCCTGCAGGGCGGGAGGCGTCAAAACCGAGAGCTGAACCGTTGGGTAGAAGAAGGTATAGGCAAAATCGTAGCTGCTGCTCTGATAAGGCACCTCGAATGAGAAAGAAAATTGCGTCTCGCCCGGCGGTACCGCCGCATCGCTGGCGAAGCCACCTGCAACCTGCACAGCCTCGACGCCGTTGAAGCCCTGGGCCAGGGTCACGTTGCGTGCACCTTGGGGCAACGAGAAGAGCAAAGCATTGGGGCGCCCCTGGCTGGCATTCAGCGATCCCACATAGGTCGTCTGTCCCACATTTTGGAAAAAGTAGATCTCCGAAACCGTGAACGTTCCTTTGCTGGCCTCCGGCTCATGAACCAGAATCGTGGCCTGGACCACGGCCAGATTCGCGCTGTTACTGGTGGCATCGTAGACTGTTAGCTCAATCTGCTGTCCTGCCTGCTTACTGAGATCGACCAGATCAGAGACATATTGAGCCCCCTGGTAGCGGGTATAGACCGCGTACTTGACCGTGCTAGCAGTGGCCAGACCGCTGAAGAGAAAGGCCCCCTGGCTATCGGTCTTGAGCGTTGTCAGGTCGCGAGCCGAACCATCCTGGGCCATTTGCAGCGTCACGCTTTGTCCCGCTACCGGGGCCTTGTTATGCGTCCCGTTGACCAGATGACCGCGGATCGTGCCCGTGCCGGCGCTGCTCGCTGCCTGTGCCGGAGCTGCTGGTAGCAGGAGCCAGGCCAGCGCAAGGAGCGCGCACAAGAAGGCCTGGGTGGTCAAAATCAGGCGCCCAGGAGCAGGGCCACTGCTAGATACTGTTGCTTCTTCCGACATCTTCCTCCCTCAACAGACGCAATCGCTCTTCGATCAGGGCATCCAGTTCCTTTTCGCGCATATGGCGCTCCTTGATAGCGAGCAGCGCGCGTCGCAGATAGCGCTCACGCAAGGAGCGATAGTCAGTTTCCGTCAGATTGCCAAGTTGATATTCCAGCTCAACCTCCTGGAGGGCAGCGCGTGCCGCCGTCTCCTCTTCAGAAGGGGCCAGAGCTGGGGATGTAGCCCCGGTCGAGTTTCCCCCTACCTCAAAGGAAGTGTCTGTCTGGTAGCTTGCTGGGCGTACCAGTGGGTAGAGCACCAGGGCCAGGGCCAGCAGCCCCAGCGGGACAGCTAAGAGCAGAGCCAGCGGCGAACCGGGAAGAACCATCAGAACCCCCTCTGTGCAGGCGACGGCAAAAAGAGCGGATCATCGGCGGCCAGCTCAGCCTCCAACTCCGCGCGATAGCGTTCCAGCTCCTCGTCGGGCGTGCTCTCCGTTGGAGCCAGAGCCGGAGCCGAGCGAGAAGCTGCCGCCCGTCGCTGACGCCACTCGCGCAGGACAAAGAAGATGAACACAGCGCCACCCAGAAGCACGGCTGGTGGGATCAGCCAGACAAGAAGACTGAAGCCCTGGCGAGGCGGATTCCAGAGGATCCTCTCCCCATAGCGATCCACAAAATACTGGATCACCTGCTGCTCTGAGCGGCCCTCTTGAAGTTGTTGGCGAATGACCGCACGCATCTGCTGGGCCAGCTCTGAAGGGGAATCCTGCACCGACTCGCCCTGGCAGACGGGGCAGCGCAACTGAGAAGCCACCTCGGCCACCCGCTGATCCAGAGTAGTTGCTCGTGGATGAGAGAGGTAGACAGACCACCAAACAAGGGCGATAGTCACAACGAGCAGCAGCCCCAGCACTGGCCCCAGTGCGCGTAGCGGCAGACGTCTCATTGGCTCACCTCCTCCTCTGGCTTCGCCGACTTCAAGTCTGGTGAGCCTGGCGTGCGCGCAGTTGCAGCGCGCTCAGCACCCTGAGCCGAGACAGCGACCGCTCGCTCCTGGTCCTGGTCGTCGGTTCCTTCTGCGGCGGAGCCTGTTGGGGCCTTGGAAGCCTGAATGAGCGACCGGTCTGGGGAGGTCGCTCCCTCGGAGAGGGTAAGCGGACGGGCCAGACGGCCCGAGCGCAAGCGCGTGGGCGGCTCTGGCCACCAGCAGACGACGCCACCCAGGATCAAGATCAGGCCGCCAAGCCAGACCAGGACCGTCAGAGGGTTCACGTAAATGTGGACGGTCGCCTGCGCCGCTCCTTGCCAGTCCTCCAGGAAGACATACAGATCTGTCAGCCCGTAGGTCGTGATCGAGATCATGCTGGCCGGCTGATCGCTGAAATTATGGTAGATCTGGCGCCCGGGGTAGATGTAGCGAAGGAGCTGGCCATGCTGCCAGATCTGAAACTGAGCCACCACTACATCCTTCTCGGGATAGAAATTCTCGATATTGCCCAGATAGACCAGCTGGTAGCCAGCGATACTCACCTGCTGACCTGGCTTCAGCGTCGCGTCGCTCTGCTGCTGGAAAAAGTGCGAGCCAATGACCCCGACGGCCACAATCAGCAGGCCAAGATGGACGAGATAGCCCCCATAGCGGCGGCGATAGCGCGCAAAGAGCATCAATAGTGCGCGCAGATAGGGCTCGCCGTGCCGATGGCGCACCCGCACCCCACGCCATAGCTCATACAGAATCGCGCAGCCAGTGAAACTACAGACTGCAAAAGCCACATTTGCCCACAGTGACGGCACGCCAAGCAGAGGCAGAATAGCGGCACAGAGAGCGGCCAGCAAGGCGGGAAGACCCAGATTGCGGCGCAGTGCCTGGAACGACGTGCGGCGCCAGGCCAGCAGTGGGCCAATCCCCATTGCCAGCAGGAGCAGCAAGAAGAGCGGGCCGGTCACCTGATTATAGAAAGGCGCCCCAACGCTCATCTCCTCATGGCGCACAGCCGCCGAAATCAGGGGAAAAAGCGTTCCCCAGAGGGTGGCGAAGGCGATGCCGACCAGCAGCAAATTATTCACCAGGAAGATCCCCTCACGGGAGACCACCGAGTCAAACTCTTGCTCAGCGCGCAGACGGGGCAGGCGGAACAGAAAGAGGCCCAGGCTGAAGACGATCACCAGCGCCAGGAAAGCCAGGAAATAGGAGCCGATGGTCGAATAGGCGAAAGAGTGGACCGAGCTAATAATACCGCTGCGCACCTCGAAGGTGCCGAAGATCGACAGAGCGAAAGAAGCGATCACCAGGGCCAGATTCCAGACCTTCAGCATGCCGCGGCGTTCCTGGACCATGGTCGAGTGCAAGAAAGCCGTTGCCGTCAGCCAGGGCAAGAGGGCCGCGTTCTCCACCGGGTCCCAGCCCCAGTAGCCGCCCCAGCCGAGCACATGGTAGGCCCACCAGGCGCCCATCAGCAGGCCGGCGCTCTGGATCGTCCAGGCTGCCAGCATCCAGCGTCGAAGGGCGCGCAACCATTCGCTATCGAGCCGGCCCGTCATCATGGCTGCCACCGCAAAGGCAAAAGGCAGCGAGAAGCTCATATACCCCATCAGCAGCAGCGGTGGATGCAACAGCATGCCCGGGTCCATCAGCAACGGATTCAGGCCCACGCCATCGGCGGGTGGGTGGGCAAGGCGCACGAAAGGACTGGAGACCGTCGCCAGCACCACCAGGAAAAAGGTCTCAATGGCCATCAGTGTAGCCAGAACATAAGGAACCAGGGCCGCAGGCGCGTGGCGCGAGGTCAGCACGAAGAGGGCCGAGAACAGTGCCAGCGTCAATGCCCAGTAGAGTAGTGAACCCTCCTGACCACCGTAAAAAGCCGCCGTCACATAGTACCAGGGCATGCTCAGGCTCGAATGCTGCGCCACATAGCTCACACCGAAATCATGCAGCAGGAACGAGGCGACCAACGCTCCAGAAGCCAGCAGTAGGAAAGCCGCAACCGCCAGCGTCGCCCGTCGCGCGCTTGCCACCAGGGTCTCGCTCTGCCGTAGAGCTCCGGCCACCGCCGCCACCGGCGTATAGATCGCGAAAAGCAGCGCTAACAGAATAGCGCTCGCGCCCAGATCAGAAACGTACACAGCGCTCTTCTCCCTCGGAAACACTCCCACAGGCGGGCGTCTCTCAAGCAAGCTGCCATTGTGGTAGGCAGAGAAAGCAGAGATCAGCCAAAGGATAGTCACATAGCCGTGCCGCTGCCAGAGCCAGCCGGCCTCAACTGTTGCCGGGCGTTGGCGTGGCAGCCTGGAACTTCGATGGGCACTTTGCTAAGAGTGTCTGGGCCTCGAAGGTGCCCTGGCCGTGATAATAGCCCTCAACCACCACCTGGATGCCCGCCCGGAAAATATCAGGGACCACGCCGCTGTAGACTACGGGCAACGACTGCTGATGATCCGTAATCACAAAGCTCAACGTCTGATCGTGGCGCTCGATCGAACCGGGCTGTACCACGCCTGTCACGCGTACCGCCTGGCTACTGCAGGTTGTACAGTGTTTCAACTCGGCGATCGTCATATAGTAAACAGCGCTGGTGCGTGTATTCGCCACAATCAAATAGATGACAGCAGCGGCGATTGCCAGGCCAGCAACCAGCAGACCAGCCGGCACGCGCCGGCGTCGGCGCACTGAGGCCTGGACGGTATCCTTCTCAGTCTGAGTAGAAACGACAGCCGACTGCACGAAAGGAACCTCCATCCAACTGGAAGGCGAGCCTGACCCACAGGCAAACCAGCCCGCACTTCTCTCTCATTCGTACTTCCGGTCATACACTTGCCCCTGTCGCACAGACGCACCGGTAGCGCTCTCTCCTCTGGCTGTCGGGGCGCGACAACCTGAGCGCCGCGAGAGGAGAGGAGCGGGCAGCCAGTCCTCTAACGGCTGGTGAGGCTCGCCTCGAACAGAATATTGAGCAGGGCGCCGAGGGCGAAGACCACCACCCCCAGGGCCAACATGAGGCGAGGAGCGACCTGAGCAAAGCGTGATGAGCGACGAGCCAGCCGGCGAATCGAACTTTGTCCAAGGTAAAAGGCCAGCGCGAACAAAGCCAGCGCCAGCGCAATTTTCAAGCTCAGCGCCAGCAGATAAGGGAGACCGAGGCTCGTCTCCGTCAGACGGTTCACCGTTAAAAAGGCTCCGCTCACCAGGAGCAGGCCGATGCAGCCATTGACCAGGCGCCTGAAGCGCGCCGCGATTTTCGCGGCCAGCTCTGGGGCGGGAGCAAGGCGCAAGGCTGGCTGGACCACCAGCAAATACATGGCACTGCCCCCAACCCAGGTAGCAGCGGCCAACGTATGGATCACCCGCATGATCAGCAGCAGCCCCTGCGGCAGCAGTGCCGGCAGCCAGTCCATAGCCAGCCTCTTTTATCCTCGGATATCCTCGTAGGTCAACTTCCCGCTTCTCTGCCTTGCCTGCTGGTTTTACAGTCCCTTGTCCGGCGTCTGGTCTGAGTCCTCACAGACAAGTGCCAGGCAGCTCTTAGGAACTTCGTGGCTCAGCGGCTCAGCAGTCTCAGGCCCTGCTCCAGCAGCTGCACCGTTAGCTCGCCCTCGTGCCAGCCCACAATCTTGCCTGTGCGGTCGATAAAGATCGTCGTTGGCAGATTGGCCACCCCGTAGCTGATAGCTGTTGCGCCACTGCTATCGCTCACATTTGTATAAGTAATCCCGTGTGCCTGCAAGAAGCTCAGCGCATCGTTGTGATTGTCCTGGAAATCGAGGCCCAGAAAAACGATGCCCTGTCCCTGGACGCGCTGCCAGGTTGTCTGGAGGACTGGAGCCTCGCGCTGGCATGGCTCACAGGAGGACTGCCAGACGTTGAGCACGACCGCCTGTCCTTTAAAATTGGAGAGAGCGACCGCGTTGTTGGAGCCGGCGCCTGGGGCCAGCAGGGGCAAGCGAAAATCTGGGGCCGTCTTCCCCACCATTGGGCCACTGAAGCCCGCCGGAGCCGAGCCACCGCTCACCTTCTGTTCCGAGGCGGGAGTCAGCAACTGCGACCAGAGCACGGCCAGGAGCGCCACATTCAACAGACTCACCACCACAAAAATTGCAATGCTGCGCCTCCGTCTGCGCCGTGCCAGGGTCAGCTCGCTGGCCGTCGCGGAGCTCTCGTTAACCGGTAGCGTTTCACTGCTCATCGGTGCCCTGTTCGTTTTGCGTGCAAGATGATGCCAGGCTAGATTATGAGGATGCTGCCTGATAGCGGGCTTGCAATCCTTGACCCATACCTTACAATAGCCTGAATATCAAGGGCTGTCAAATGCAAGTGGCGGCGGGCACGAAATGCCTGCTCCTGGCGTGCGACCCTCAGCGTGCGCCGGGTCCCACCTGTCTACCGACACAAAGAAGCGCCCGAAGAGCGCGTTACTCTTCAGGCGCCTCCCTTGGCCTTGGGCCTGGCCCTGAGAAGCGGTTTCCTGGCCATCGCAGGGCGACTGGAAGGACCGACTTAGCCGCGGGCGCTCACCCGGCTTTGGGCGAAAAGCTCGATCATGGCCCGATTGAAAGCGGGGAGATCGCGCGGGCTGCGGCTACTCACCCAATTGCGGTCGTGCACGACCTCCTGATCAACCCAGTTGCCGCCGGCATTGCGGATGTCATCCTGGATCGTATGGTAGCTCGTTAAGGTGCGCCCGCGTACCAGTCCTGCCGAGACCAGCAGCCAGGGGCCATGACAGATAACCGCGATAGGCTTGCCGGCAGCATCAATGCGCCGTACAAATTCCTGGGCCTCGCGCTGGACACGCAAGGCGTCAGCATTCAAGGCCCCGCCTGGCAGAAGAACGGCCTCAAACTCGTCGGGGTTGGCCTGCTGCAATGTCAGGTCGACTGGGAAGCTGTCGCCCTTCTCGACGTGATTGACACCCTGGATCTGGCCCGCCTTTGGCGCCACAATGGCTGTGCGCGCTCCTGCTTCCTCCAGGGCCTTCTTTGGCTCGCTCAGCTCAACCTGCTCAAAGTAATCTGTTGCCAGAATAGCCACACGCAGGCCTTGCAGATTCGTCCCTTGCATCGATCGCAACCTCCTTTGCAAAGGTCAACAAGCAAGAAAGACAACCATTGTCAGGGCAAGGTCTTCCATTCAGACGCTGCCCTCTCCACCCACAGATACACGCGATGCCCCCCATGTAAGGAGACTCTGCTATTGGTCTGATGCTGAAGGCTGGCGAGCTATGAAGGGGGACCACCCAGGCGCGGGAGACGAAAGCAGGCAAAGATGCGAGCTGGGCCGGGCCAGGCCGGAGAGTCTGGCCTAGCCCAGGCGCGGTAGCTCTACCTTCGACCGCGCGCGGAAAATGAGGCGAATGCCCGTTCCTGCGAAGTCGAAGGCCTCGCGGAGGCGATTTTCCAGATAACGCTCGTAGCTAAAATGGAGGTAATCCGGGTTGTTCACGAAGAAGACAAAGGTCGGCGGATTAACCTGAGCCTGAGTGGCGTAAAAGATCTTGAGCTGGTGCCCGTGGACCGCGACCGGATGATGGCGACGAATGGCCTCCTGCACGACCTCGTTCAGACGAGCTGTGGGAATGCGCACGAAGCGCCTGTCGGCGATCTCGATGGCCTTGCGCAGCAACGATTGAACGTGGTAGCCGGTCTTGGCCGACGCGAAGACCACTGGAGCATAGGGAATGAACTTGAGGCCCGCGCTCAGAATCCTGCGGTACTCTTCGGCCTCGGCGATTTCCCGCGCCAGGCTGATGGGTTCTCCCCGGCGAGCGGCCCGGCGCTGCTCCTGGACGATATCCCACTTATTGACTACGACGATAATCCCTTTGGCCTCCTCGTGCACATAGCCCGCGATATGCGTATCTTGAGCCGCCAGTCCCTCGACAGCATCGATCAGCAGGAGGGCCACGTCGCAGCGATCGATGGCACGCATCGAGCGTATCACGCTGTATTTCTCGATGCCTGGTACAATGCGCCCGCGTCGCCGGATGCCAGCGGTATCGATCAGCACGAGCTTACGATCCTCAAAGAGCAGCTCGGTATCGATCATGTCGCGGGTAGTACCGGGCACGTCGCTCACAATAGCGCGCTCGTAGCCCAGAATGCGATTGAGCAACGACGACTTGCCAACATTCGGGCGTCCGACAATGGCGATGCGCACCTGCTCTGTCTCGTCCTCTTCGGCATGCTCCTCGGGCGTTTCGGGTGGCAAAGACTCGACGATCTTGTCTAGCAAATCGCCGGTTCCCAGGCCGTGCAGGGCCGAGATGTCGATTGGTTCGCCCAGGCCCAGGGCGTAGAACTCGGGGGCGTACTGGCGCTGGGTATCGTTATCGGCCTTATTGGCGGCCAGAATGACCGGCTTATTGGTGCGGCGCAGCAGGGTTGCCACCTCCTCATCGGCGGGGGTGATGCCTGTGCGCACATCGACCATAAAGACGATAACGTCGGCCTCCTCGATGGCCAGACGCACCTGAGAGCGTACGTGCTCCATCAGATCGCCGCTGACCCCGCTCAAACCAATCTGGCCCGGTGGTGTCTCTTCGCCGAGGGCCAGACCACCGGTATCGATCAGCGTGAACTCCCGTCCATTCCAGTCAGTATCTCCATAAAGGCGGTCGCGCGTTGTGCCGGGCAGATCCTCGACGATGGCGCGCCGCTCACCAATCATGCGATTAAAAAACGTGGATTTGCCGACGTTCGGTCGGCCTACGATGGCGACAAGTGGCTTCATAGCCCCTACCACCCCTTTCTTGCGATCCCGCAGAGTAGTAAGTGAGAGAAAAAACAGCCTGGGTTTGATTATAGCACAAACACAGAGTCGCTTTGAGTCCCTCTTTTTTCGGCCTCGGAGAGGGGTGCAATTCATATTGCGATATGCTATACTGATAAAGCTGGTCCCCCACCTGGCGCAGTCAATCGAAATGGAGGAGAGGAGAAGCGAGCGAATCGAGGGCGGTCCTGGCGCCGGGGCAGGCTAAGCCAGCGACGGCAAAAGCGGTAAGCAGTTTATTCAGGCCGAGGGCAGGTGCGAGGTCCTCTGTGGGGTGACCTCCTGCTGCTTGGCAGCAAAGGCAGGGAACACATGACTAAGAACCGCTTCCACCACTTTACAGAGAGCGCCAGGCTCATCTTTGTCGAAGCACAGCAGTCGGCGGAAAGGTATCAGCAGACGTACATTGCCCCAGAGCACTTGCTTCTAGGGGTAGCCAACAGCAAGGCTACGACTGCTACCAGACTGCTCAATCGAGTAGAGATCGACCCGCTTCTGCTTCGAGCAGTGACGGAGCGGGCGATTGCTGACCAGCTGGCGGCTCACCCTGATAGTGCCAGCGACCGGCTTGGTCTGACCCCGGAGGCCAAGGAAGCTATCGAGCTGGCAGTTGAGGAAGCGAGTCGCGAGCAGCTTGGTTTTGTGGGTAGTGAGCATCTACTCCTGGCTCTGCTGCGCCAGCAGGGGACCCTGGTGGTCAACGTCCTTGAGCAATTTGGCGTCAATCTGGAAACGGCCCGTGCGCGGCTCCAGCGTCTGCGCCAGGAAGGCTACACCTCCGAGCCTTAAGCGGCGGGTGGAGCCGGTAAGGTTCGTGATCCGCGATCCAGGGGAGCAGGCCCGCCCGGCACGGCTCAATCGCCATGCCGGGCCGTGGACTGCTCCCCTGCTCTATGGGTGCAAGCTACTTGAGAGCGATGGCGAAGATGTGTAAGTGGCCGCCCAAGACCGTGCTCGGTAGCGTAATGCTCTTGACCGTCTTCTCCGGGTCGAGCGGCAGCTCGGCATAGAAGACGTAGGCGCGCTGGAGCTGCGGACCAGTGGGGCGATTATAGTAGGCGGTGACGATGGCAATACTGTTGCCGCAGCTCGGAGCGAAGGAGCCGCCCCCGAGGGTCCAGTCGCTCAGGCAGAGCGGCAGCGGCTGGAGAGAGCCATCGCTATAGTGGATCAGCACCTGGCCGTGAGCGCCTGAGGCATCGCTGTGATCGGCGGCGCCCAGCAGGGCCAGGGCGGTCTTATGGGCGCTCCCGTTCAGCGGGATCGTCTGACCGTTGGCCAGGTAGTTATTGTGGGCTCCTGAAGCCACATTTGGCCAGCCAAAGGTCACGCCATTATAGGTGAGTGGCTGCCAGGGAAAGACGCCGACGGCAGCCAGGGCCTGGGCCGAGTAGCTGGCCCCTGTACCGTCGAAGTTAGCGGCCTGGGGATTGCTATCATCGCTTGTACCAGCGTTATTGTAGAGGGTATCCTCTGCTACCTTTGTGGCCACAGCAAAGACGTGCAGCAGGCCCTGATTGACCGTAGCAGGCAGCGTCACACTTTTCACCGTCTTGCCGCTCTGCAGGGCCACCTCGGCGTAGAAAATGTAGGTCTTCACAAACTCCTGTCCCGTTGGCTGGTTCCGGTAGGGCAGCGTGACAAAGATGCCGTTGCCGAAGGACGGCCCGTTTGCCTTACCCTCATTCAAGGTCCAGTCGCTGAAGCCCAGCGTAAACGGCTGACGGCTGCCATCGCTATAGTTGACGTAGGCGGTACCGTACGAGGGGCCGCCGGAGGCCGCGCCCAGAAAGGCCAACAGACTGGCATTCTTCTGAGGAGCGACTGGCAGCGTTTGGCCGGCGGCGATATAGTTATTGAGCTGGCCGGCGGCGGCGTTAGGCCACTGAAAGACCACGCCAGACACGCCGCGGTAGAAGGCATTATCGCCGGGATTGATCCCTGCCTGTTGCAGGGCTTGCAGCGAATAGCTATGGCCGGCATTGTCGAAATTGGCCTGGGCGGGCAGGTGGTCGTCGCTGACCCCAATATTGTTGTAGCTCCCATAGAGGCCCCTGGTAGCAATCGAGAAAATGTGCAGGCGGCTGGGGCTGGCAGGTGCGGGCGGCAGTGTCACGCTCTTAATGGTTTTGGTCGCATCGACTGCCACATCGGTGTAAAACAGGTAGACCGTCACTGGTTGCTGGCCGCCGGGTCCATTGCGGTAGCTCATCGTTGCCACCGGCTTATTATTAAAGGCGGGGGTATTGCTGGTCCAATCGGTCAGGCCGAGCGTAAACGGCTGAGTCGAGCCGTCGCTGTAGTTAATGCGGGCGGTGCCGCTGGTTGATCCCTGGGTAGCCGAGCCGAGGAAGGCCACCAGTGTCACGCCTGGGCCGCTATTCAGGGGGATCGTCTGACCGTTGGCCTGGTAATTGTCCTTGACCCCGGCGGGCAGGTCTGGCCAGATGAAAGCCAGGCCATTGCAGAGTACACTTGCGCCTGGGGTAATGCCAGCTTGTGCCAGGGCTGTTGCAGAGTAGCTGTAGCCCAGGCCATCGTAGTTCGCTGCCTGCACATTTTGTGTAAAATCGTCGCTGATGCCGACATTATTGTAAGTCACTGGTGGGGGAGGGGCGCTGCTCTTATTGAGCAGGCCGTAGACGGTCAGCGTTGTCTTGGTTGGCACGAAGACCCGGCCATCGGCGATAGTTGGCGTACTGAACTTCACATAGCTATCGAGCGTATCGTAGTCCGGGTCCTGGGCGCTGCTGTACAGCTCATGGCCCAGATTGGTTGCATCGTAGGCGCGCAGGGCGCCGCCTGGATCGATCAGCCACAGGATGCCGTTGCTTGTCCCATTGCTAGAGAGGGAGGGATTGCCGCCGGAGAAGAGGAAGCTTCTCTCGGGCGTCTGGGAGCTTGGTGTTGGCGGAAGCAAGACCTGTCCTTTCCCGTTACGCTGCAAGCGGTAAGCCAGCGTAGGGTGTCCGACGCTGGAGACGTAGACATATTCCGCGCTCGCGCTGCGCCAGTAGGCGGGGGTGCCATACATGCCGCCGACGGTACTGGGAGGTGTTTCCTGCAGCACCTGATCCAGATCGGTGCGGCTCCGATTAGCCTCCGTGCAGGGCTGACTGACTGTCGTAAACTGGCCCAGCTTATTGGTGTCCAGCACATAGATGCGGCCCTCCTTGCCGCCGCTGATCAACTCCTGGTAAGAAGGAAGCAGCAGGGGCCCGCCCGAGCCGAGGTCGGCGTCGGCCTCTCCCAGGCACTCCTGGTTGAAGGGCGCGAAGTAGTCCAACAGGCGCAGATCGGGGCTTAGTTTGACAAAGCTATCGCCCAGTGATGGGCGAGGAGCGGAAGGCTCAAAGTCGCCGTTGCCGCTGATAAAGTAGATATTGCCCTCGCTATCGGCGGCCAGGCCGCCGCCCCCGTGCCAGACGCCGGCGCCGGCCCCGTCGGGAGTCACGTTGAAGACGTGGGTTTGGCGGAAGCTGTTACCGTCGTAGGCATAGCTGATGATCCAGCCGTGGTAGGGCATATTGTCGCAGAACGATCCCCAGGCAATGTAAATCTGACCGTTAGCCAGCAGCAGGGCGGCGCGCTGGCGTTCGTAGCGGGGGTCGAAGCTCACGCTGCCGTTCTGGCTGCCGGCGCCCTGACCGGGGACGCTGGCGCGCACGACGACCGGGCTGCCGGGGCGCTCGCGCCCTGTGCTGATGTCAATGGCGTGAAGCCGATCGAAGAACTGTCCCCTACTATTCTCCGAAAAGGTCACAAAGAACATTGTCCGGGTGGCTGGATCAATGACCGGTGTACCGGTAATACCGACCTCCGGCACCGTATCGCCGCAAGCCACGTCCTCCCAGGAGACGGTCGTCTCACCGGGAGGCAGATAGTTGGCGCGCCAGAGCGGAGGAGGAACGCCGTTACTGCTCTGGGCATCGGCATCAAAGGCGTAGATGCTATCGTGCTCCGTGGCGACAAAGACCACATTGTGGGGGGTGCCATTGATGTTCAAATTGGGCACATAGAGTGGCTGGGCATAGATCTGACCGTCGACAGGGTAGGCTACCCGTTTGCCGAAGCTCTGGGCGTTGACATTGCCTGGGGTCAAGAGTGTTTCCGTCGTATTCTGGCCGCTGCGCCAATTATCGTTTTTGTAGGTCAACACAGCGGTGTGGCCGCTACTGCGGGGAGCTTTCGCCTGGGTTAGGCGAGTGTTGCTTGCCAGCTGAGTAGCGGAGCGCTCGGACTGGAGTCGGGCGCTCATGAAAGGACCGGGCAAGAGAGTGATGGCAAGGGCCAGGAGGCTCAGCAGCCCAAGCAGGGGCTGCTGCTGGCGAGAGAAACGGACCTGGCTCATCAATCCTCCTCCTCCTCTTCTTCTGTACCAGGATGCTGCTGCTTCCATGCAGCTTTAAGTGTAGTACTTTGCTGAATAATAGCCTGTGCTCGACAATCGCCAGAGCAGGTATAGAGTAGCAATTAAGCTGAATTATGAAGCTGCTCTAATTGTAGTGTAGAATAAAGGAAAAGGGAGGAGATATCTCGGGAGAAGGTGGAGAAGGGTGCTTTCTCAGCGTCGAGAGGAAGCTACCTTCTCCTCCAGGATCTGGCGAACCAGGCGCTCGGCCAGGGCGATCGAATAGTTCTGGCCGCGGTCGTGGGGATAGACCTGGAACATGTTGGCCAGCCAGAGGCCGGGGAGGGGGGTATTCAGAGGAGGGATATGCTCGCGGTAATCGGGGGTCACAATGGGTTGGGCGAAAGGGGCGCGGAACATCCAGCTCTCGCGCACCCAGGAGGGGTCGAAATCTGGGCGAATGCGGCGCAGGTGGGGCAAGAACTGGGTCAGGACCTCAGCTTTCTCCATCTGGAAGAGCGGGTCATCCATTGGGCGGTAATTGCCCAGGTAGAGCAGGTGGCGACCGCCGTACTCCTCGGGAGGGCGCAGGTTCGTATGTTCGACGATGCTCAGGAAGGGATAGCCTGGATCGCAGATATTGAGCCAATAGGTAGCTGTCAGGCGACGATCGAGGGCCAGAATCAGGCAGTGGGCGCCGTAGGCCTGGCCCCATTCGTAGCGAGCGCGGTAGTCAGGGGGCAGGGCTGGAATCAGGCGCAGGGTCAGGCGGGTAGCCAGGGTAGAGATGACCCGATCGACCGTCCAGGTGCCGCGAGTTGTGCGCACCTGCCAGCCGCCGGTGGCCAGGGGCTCGGCGCCTTCGATACGTGTTCCGAGCAGGATCTTGCCGCCGAGGGAAGTGATGCGTTCCGCCAGGCGGTCGTAGAGCTGTTGGAAGCCGCCTTTGAGGTAGCCCAGGCTGGTGGTGCGGTCGTGGAAGCGGGCCCAGAACCAGGGCAGAGCGATCTGCTCATGGAGGGAGCCGAACTTGCTCACGAAGAGTGGTTCAAAGACCAGTTCGTAGGCGCGTTTCCCCATCCAGCGTCGCAGCCAGGGGGCGGCGGTGCGACCTTCTAGTGGCCAGGAGGGAGAGAGTTTCAGGAAGGCGGCGACGGCCCCGACGCGCAGGCGCTCGTAGAAGCGCAGGGGGCGAAAGGCCAGCAGCGAGGTAGGCGAATCGAGGCGGTAGATCTGGCCTTCGATCAAGGACTCTGTGCGTGGTGTAGACCAGATCAGTTGTGGACCGAGGCCCAGCTCGTTGATCAAGCGAATAGCGGCGCGGTCGGTGCGGAAAAGGTGGTGATAGAACTTCTCCAACCAGATGCCTGGCGCGACCTGGAAGCCGGCGGCCAGGCCGCCGGGGACCTCCTCCTGCTCGAAGACCATCACTGACTGGCCGGCCTGAGCCAGGCGATAGGCGGCCACCAGACCGAGTGCGCCGCCACCGAAGATAGCGTATTGCATGGTGCGTATTGTGCTCCTCTCCCTGGTGCTTGCGATAGCCCTGACGTGTATGCGCGTAGCTCGGTAGCTCGTAGCTGGTTGTAGTCAGTAGCGTTGTGCTGGGGCGAAGCTAGCGGGGTAGCTGGCCATCTTACTCTCTCCTCTAGTGCCGAGTCGCCGTGGCGATTTGTGGTGCGTGCCTTGCGAACGGCGGGTTGTGGGAGGAGGAGAAGCGAGCGCCAGCCAGCCAGCCAGCAAAGTGAGCCAGCTGGATTGCTCGATCTACCGACGGGAGGGCCTCGCCTGCGTCCTTGCTCTCCTGCTGATTGGCATCTATTGTACCACAGCCGCGCGAGGCCTGTCAGCCCCAGGGAGCGCACTGCGGCCATCAAATCCCCCTATGGTATCTAGACAGACAAACGTTGCTTCCCCACTTTGACCTCATCGACGACTGGTAAGGCCAGCTTTGTGAATGAGCCTTTTTCTCCAGTGCTGTGATTTAACGAAAAGCGCGCTAGCCGAGTCAGGCATGGCAGATGAGAATGAATAAGCTGGCAAGCAGTAATATATGTATCATCCACCCAGTGGCTCCTTGCTTCCCTCGTAGCTGGAGAAGCGAGAAGGGCTGAAAAGAACCTGGAGAAGAGAGGGAACAACCCATGACCAATCTGAGTGTCTATCTGGTTAATCAGCCCTTGGAGCGGTTAGAGGAAATAGCTCAGCGTTATAACGGCATGGATCTGGAACTGGCGGTAGCCTATATCTCGGCTGGTGGAGTACTCGACCTTAGTCAGCTCATCAAAGCCGCCAGGCGGACGCGCATCACTGTAGGCGTCTCCCCTATCAATCGTGTAGCGGCTTTCAGGCGGCTTCAGGAACTGGGAGCCGAGGTCTTTATCTACCTGGCTGAGCCTGGCAGTGTTTTTCATCCCAAGGTCTATTATGGCGTCAACGAAAGGCTGGCCTGGGCCATGATCGGCTCTTCGAATCTGACCAGTAACGGCCTTGGACTCAACATAGAACTCAACCTGCTTGTTGAAGGGAGACGATTCACAGAGCCATTTACCAGGCTGGAGGCGATACTAGAAGGTTATCGGCGTCAGGCTCGTCCTTTGACGGAAGATCTTCTCAAGGAGTTAGAATCTGCAGAACAACGATTAGGAAGCTATATACATGAGAGGGCGTACACAAATTATTTGCGTACGAAAGGAATGAAGTCAGCGCCTCGTCCCACGCTCATTATTCCGGAGCAACTACAGAACCAGGCCCTGGAGGAGCTGGAGCGCTATCTGCAGGAAACGCGCATGGTCTATGCCTATCAAATGCTGCTGTGTCTTGTCATGCTAGTTTATGCTGATGAGCACGGTTTCTTTTCGCAGCAGCAGGCCGCGGCCTGCTTTCGGCGTTTCTACCAGCTACGTGATCGTGAGGAGTTACCGCGCGAGAGGCAGCGTGGTGGAAGGCGAGCAGCAATTGATGATCCAGAGCTTGAAGACAGTGCTTTCATAGAAATTATTCGTATTGACCCCTTTCCACGTCTTGAACGCCGGGGGCTACTAGAAGCCAGCCCCGAAGGAGATTACTACATCGTCAACCCAGCACTGATGCGAGCACTGACTCCTGACGTGCGAGCCAGACTACGCGAGCTGGCCATTCAGCGTCTCGTGCAGCATTTTGGTGAGGATCGGGTCACCATCGAGAGGTTAGTAGCGGAAGCCATTGGCTGAAAGCAGTGTGCCAGTCCTGGGATGGGGAAAGAGCGGCCTTGACGGGCATGCGCAATTCCCATACAATCTATTTAGAGGGGAGAGACGTGCAGCCAGCCGGTGAAGCTCAGGAACCATTGCGCACAGAAGATAAGACACCAGACCTTCGCTCGTCCGTTCGCCGTTCAGCTGTCAGCACCACACCGGCCCTGGTTCTGAAGGGAGGTCGGGCCATGACGTCTGCTTCTACACCACGGCCAGAGGAAGAGTGGCTGAGCCTGCGCGAGGCCGCAGAATTGCTGGGGATGCATCCGGCTACGGTGCGCCTATGGGCCGACCGCAATGCCTTGCCCTCACGACGTACTAGCGGCGGCCATCGCCGCTTTCGCCGCTCCGATATCGAGGCCCACTTGCGCCAGGAAAGCGAGCGCAAGCCACGCCCCGCCGCTCGACTCCTTGTGCAAAGCGTGCTGGGACGCGTGCGCGAGGCCTGGGCCGAAGGCGTCCTGGATCGCCTGCCCTGGCACCACCATTTCGATGAGGCCGCCCGCGAGGCCTATCGCCGCCTCGGACGACGCCTTCTGGAGCTACTGCTGCGCGCCCTGACAGACACAGGCGCCTACCCCGAGCTGCTACATGAGGCCGCTCACCTCGGCTACGAATATGGCTCGATTACCCGCACTTCCCACGTGCCAGTGGCCGACGCCGTGCGCGCCTTCCTCTATTTCCGCAGCCTCGTCGACGAAACCCTGATCCAACTGGCCGAAGTCCAGGGAACTCGCGATCATCAAGAAATACCCTGGGCCGAAAGCCTCTATCAAATCCAACGCCTGACGAACGAAATCTTGCCCGCCCTGATCGAGGCCGCCCTCGGCGAAAATGAAAATCAGCGGCCAGCTCTTGCCCAAACAACAGCCAACCCCCAGGCTCCAGAGGACTCCCCTGACCAACCCACCGAGAGCCTTCTCCCCAAAAGAGAAGAAAACACACGCCCAGGCCGCCTGGAGTAAGAGGAATGACCCAACAACTTACTCCTCTCCTCCCCATCTGCACTTAACCTCTCCCCCTCCCTCAAGCTACTCTCGCCGCCCACTGACCTTTCTCTCCTAGGAGGGAATGGCCCCACCCGCTACGAAAAAGGAAAGATCGGTGTATTATCACCTGTAAGCAAGACCGGCCCGCTACGCGCTGGGAGATGCGCAGGCGGCAGGTCTCAGCACTAATCTAGAAAGTATTCCATAACTTCCGGTCCACAATTGAATTAAAGATACATTCTGTGTTACAATATGAATATAACCCCGAAACGGTGCGGGGAAGGGTGGACTGGTGACTGGCGGCACCGCTCATTCGTTCGTGAATAAGGGTACGACCAGAATTAAGCACAGCAGTACTAAAGCCGTGTTCTTGTGGCGACTCCAGCCTGGAAGGCGGAGCGGCAAAAGCAGGCACGATTCTACATTTCCTGTGAAATCCACTCCATCGAGATAAACTGTCAGTTTCTGTTATCTGCTATTCTGGATATAAGGACCCACTTGACTCTCAAGCGACTCTCTGCCTTTGAGAGCGTGGGTCGAGGTTGTGAGAACCGTCTCCGAGAAAGATCAGCAGCCAGCAGAGCAGGTAGGGGAAGCCTCAGCGCAGACCCTGCCATGCGCTCAGAAAGCAAGCAAGCAGGAGAGAGAAGAAGGGATAGACTATGTCCGACGAGAGACAGATAGAGGTTCTCGAAGAGGGGTCGGCGGGAGAGAAGACGGAGGTGCTCCACCTCCCTGCTCGTCTGCCGGCTAACAGCCGGGCAGCTGCCGCGCAGCGACTGGAGGAGCGCCCTGAAAAACCGCCAGTGGGAGTGTACTATGAGACTCCTCATCTGATGACCCACCCGCACGGCTGGCGTCTCAGGCGCCACTATAAGCGCAAGAACCTCCATCGCAGTAATCTGCGCTACGCGCTGGCTGAGAAGATCGGCACCCAGTGGACGCTGATGCCCCTGGCCCTGATCTCGCTGGCGGTGGTCATCGTGCTCACCAGCGTGCTGGTTGGAGTAGCGGGTCTGGTCAACGCTACCGAGGAGCGCTTCGGACAACAGGTCGTCACTTTGGCTGATATTCTGCCCAAGGATAATCTGAAGATGTATGATGCCAGTGGTGGCCTGATCTATCAGATGACAAGCGAGGGTCTGCAAACAACGGTCCCGCTCTCCCAAATCTCTATCCATCTGCAGCATGCTGAAATCGCCATCGAAGACCAGAACTTCTGGAATAACCCAGGCTATGATATTACCGGCATTGTCCGTGCCGCCCTCGACGATCTGACCCACGGTCGCATTGTCTCTGGCGGCAGTACTATCACTCAGCAGCTCATTAAAAACGCCATTGTCGGTAATAAAGATACTATTATCAGGAAATTGCAAGAGATTATTCTTGCTCCACAGGTGACACGCTACTATACCAAGCAGCAGATTCTCTCCATGTACCTGAACACCGTCTACTACGGTGAGCAGGCTTATGGGGCGGAAGCGGCTGCTTTCACCTACTTCGGTCTCAAGGATAGCCCCACGAAGAAGGCTGCGGCTCAGCTCGATATCGCCCAGGCGGCCATGCTGGCTGGTATCCCCAGTTCGCCGATTGCCCGTGATCCCTTTGTCAATTGGCCAGCTGCCTTCCAGCGCGCCAAGGACGTGCTCCATCAGATGCGCATTCAGGGCTACATTACTGCCCAGCAGGAGCGGGCGGCTATTGTGGAGATGCAGCAGCCGAATTTCCTGCATCGCGGCGTAGTCAAGAACAGTTCCGATGCCCCACACTTCATCAATTATGCGCTTAACGAGCTGGCCCAGGTCTTGCATGTGAAGGTTCCTCAGCTCGCTCGCAGTGGGCTGATGGTCCACACGACGCTCGATCTCAGCCTCCAGAAGCAAGTCTTCACCATCGCGAAGCAGCAGATTCAGAAGATGGCCGCCCACCATATGAGCGATGCGGCGGTGGTAGTGATGGACCCGCATACGGGGGCCATCCGCACCCTGGTCGGCAATATTCACCCGAACGATCCCAACACAGGCCAATTCGACGTCGCAACCCAGGGTTATCGCCAGCCCGGTTCGGCCTTTAAGCCTTTCATCTATGCCACGGCCTTTGCTCAAGGAATCAGTCCGGGCATGCCGGTCTACGATGGCCCGTTGACCATTCAGATGTGCTGCGGCCTGCCGCCCTATACGCCGCATAACTATGATATGAGCTATCACGGCCTGATCACGTACCGTTTCGCTTTGCAGAACTCGTTTAATATCCCGGCGGTCAAGCTGCTGATGCAGGTCGGTGTTGATAAGGCTCTCAAGACGGCGGAGACGATGGGCATCACGGGCTATGTCGGTACGCCTAACTACACGATGGTGTTGGGCACGCTCGGCGTCCATCTCTTGGATATGACCGCCGCCTATGCCGTCTTTGATAACGGCGGTGTCCGTGTTCCACCGCATGCGATCGACACAGTGACTGACTCGCAGGGCAATCTGATCTATCGCTTCGTGCCGCAGGGGAAGCAGGTGATTAGCCGCCAGGTGGCCTTTGTGGTCACGAATGTCCTCAGCGATAACAATAACCGCACCTACGAGTTCGGCAAGTGCAGCGCCCTCTACCTCTATAGCAATACCCAGCAGCAGTGCTATGCTGGTAATCCCGGCGTGGTCCGCCCGGCGGCAGCTAAGACGGGAACGTCAGAGAACTTCATGGATAACTGGACAGTGGGCTATACGCCCGATGCGGTGGTGGGGGTCTGGGTCGGCAACGATGATAATTCGCCGATGCTCAATGTGATCGGTGTCGATGGCGCCGGCCCCATCTGGCATGATACGATGCTGCTGGTGGAAAAGGGTAAGCCTGTAAAGCAGTTCCCTGGCCCGCCTCCTGGCGTGGTCAAGAAGACGGTCTCCTATCAGGGACTGACCTCAACCGATTGGTATATTGTTCACAATGGCGAGTAGGATAGAGGCAATCGCCTCTATCCTACCTGAACGCCGAGACGTTCAAGCAGCCGCCAGCTAAGCTCGGCGCGGTACTTGATAGGCATGCGCCCGACGTGGCCGTGAGAGTCGGAGCCGGTGCTCAGCAGGAGGTCATGCTTGTTGACGTAGGCGAGATAGCTCTCGATCGTCTCAGGGCTGTGGTAGGGATGGTAGACCTCAATCCCGTCGAGCGGCACCTCGGCCCGTACTGCGTCCAGAAGGGCGGTGTCGTAGAAGGTAAAGCCTCGTTCCTGCCGCCCTGGATGAGCGATCAGGGCAACTCCCCCGCTGCGGTGAACGGCCTCGACGGTCACGGTCAACTCCGCATGGATGCTGCGCTGACCAGCCTCGCGCAGAATCTCCAGTGCCCGTGGCCAGTCCGGTGCATAGCCATGCTCGATGAGGAGAAAGGCATTATCGCGCAGCTGCCGCGGCTCGCCTCCGCTGGCAGCGAGCAGCTCGGCAGCACGCGGAAAACGGTAGCCGCGCTTCTGGAGGGTCTCATAGACCTCACGCGCCTGCTCTTGTTGCCGGCGCTTGACATCGGCAATGACCTCGCGTAACAGGGTGGTTTCGGGATCGAAGCCGTAGCAGAGGACATGCGCCGAGTGGTTGCGCCAGGTGGTGCTCATTTCAACGCCAACGAGCACGGGTAGCCCTTTGCTGGCAGCTAGCTGGCGCACTGTGTTGATGGTATCGACACGGTCATGATCGGTGACGGCGACCAGCGCAAAGCCTTCTCGAACCAGGTAGTCGATCAGTTGATCGGCTGGCCAGCGCCCATCACTGTAAGTGGTGTGCATGTGCAGGTCAATGGGCGCTTCTGGAGAAAGCTTGAGTGGTGCTGTGAACAGGTCCAATAGTGCACTCCTTCTACCGATAGAAATTCAATGGGGGTGGCCTTCATGGGCGTCCTTCCTCCCCGCCCGCTTCCTGGCTCGCTGCTGCCTCGCTCTCCTTTGGCCTCGCCTCCTTACCTCCTAGCGACGGAAGCAGTAGCCAACGCCACGTACGGTTTGGATGAGTTTGGGGTTGGCGGGATCTTCTTCGATCTTCTCTCGCAGCCAGCGCACGTGTACATCGACAGTGCGTGTGTCTCCTACATAGTCGTATCCCCAAACATTGTGGAGGAGCTGATCGCGAGTGAGCACTGTGCCGCGGTTACGCACCATATAGACCAGTAGATCGAACTGCTTGGGCTGCAGCTCGATTTCTTGATCGCGACAGAAGATACGTCGACCGTCGAGATCGATGCGCAAGGGACCAGCGACAAGCTCCCGCCTGGGCCGGGTGGGTGCTTCGGGACCGCCCCGAAGACTCTCTTCGTCAAAGGCGCTGCCGTACTCAACACGACGCAGCAAGGCCCGAATACGTGCCAGCAACTCCCGGCGCCCGAAGGGCTTGGTTACGTAGTCGTCTGCTCCCACTTCGAGGCCAACGACTTTGTCGATCTCGTCTCCTTTGGCTGTGAGCATGATGATGGGGATGGTGGCGGTCTCCGGCTCACGACGCAGCTGCCGGCAGACTTCCAGCCCATCGAGGCCAGGCAGCATGATGTCGAGAAGAATGACGTCGGGGCGCTCGCTCCGAGCCGCTTCCAGGGCACTGTAACCATCTGCCGCTGTGATCACCTGGTAGCCGGACTGCTCCAGGTTGTAGGCAATGGTTTCGACCAGAACCTCCTCATCATCTACGACGAGAATCTTGCGCGCCACGGTTCTTCTCCGTCCTCGTCTCTCTCTGGCTGGCTGAGCTAGAAAGGCATCACTCTGAATCACTTCATTTCATTATACTATATCGCTCATCTCCCTGCCCTGCCAGCCGGCGCGCGCTGACCCCAGTGTTGTCCGACGACTTTCATAGATGGTAGCATGAGATAACGAAGGCAGAGAGATCGGTGGCAAGGAGCTAGGAGCGCGCCTGAGACAACACGCGCATAGCCCGGCTGATCAGCCTATCTTATCCCCCTCTGTCTTGCTCAGCCACGGTCAGCCGCTTGAATCTCAGCGCTGGCTCCTGACCCTATCTTGAGGAAGAAGAAGTAAAGGAGACCCTGCTTATGACTCATCTCTATCTGATCCGGCATGCGGAGGCACTGAACGCTGTTCAGCGACGTTTCGGTGACCTGGACCTCACCCCTCGGGGGATCAGACAGGCCGAACGCCTGCGCGATCGCCTGGCTACAGGCGAAATCGCTGCCGATGTGCTGATCTCCAGTACCTTGCGCCGCGCCCATCAGACCGCTGAGATTATTGCACCAGCTCTGGGCCTCCCTGTTATCCTTGATGACGAGGTGCAGGAGATGCGCGAGGGACAGGCCAGCGGCTTGAGCGAGGAGGAGTTTGTCGCGCGTTTCGGCCTCCCCAATTTTGAAGAGAATCCTTTCCAGCCAGGCGCCCCAGAGGGCGAAAGCTGGCCAGAGTTCATGCTCCGTGTCGGGCGCGCCCTTCAGCGCATTACCCATGAGTATGCCGGGAAAACGATCGTGGTGGTCTGTCACGGCGGCGTCATCGATGGCTCGTTTATCTATTTCTTTGGCCTCAGCTCTTTTTCTCTACCATCGGTGCGCTTCTATACAGAAAATACCTCTATTACCCATTGGTACCACGGCACTTCGTTCCTACAAGAACGTGCCTGCTGGCATCTACGTTCTTATAACGATACCTGCCATCTTCGCGGTATGGAGTAAGCGACTCGTTTAGATCGTTGCCTCAGCCTCGCCCGTGGGCGAGGCTGACCGTCTGGCTACGGGCTGCTGATCGGCTGGCAGTGAACCAGACAAGAGCAGGTCACGGTCACTCGGACCAGCCGATCAGCGGGCATGCTCTCGTGATGCGCCCGTGTTGTAATGGAGTGGAAGGGGGGAAAATGGACAACAGGCAGAAGGGCAGGCGTAGCGCCTGGCCTCGTTTGTTAACCAGCCTTAAAGGTCATTTAACAAAGCCATAACATTGGCGCGCTACGATTCTGCTAGAACTGGTGTGAGTCGAGAACATGTCCCTGAAGCAAGGAGACACAACACATATGGTTGATGGCGGAGAGCCATCCCGGATTGTAGCCGTGGATAGTGCTATTGATGCGCGTAAATCTGTCTTGCACACCCTTGACAACAGTAGCCTCTCGGGCTTCCACTGGAAAGCGATGATCACCTCGGGCATGGGCTTCTTCACGGATGCCTATGACCTGTTTATTATCGGTGTTGTCCTCGCAATCCTGACGCCCCTCTGGCACCTCGGCAATTTCGAAATTTCCCTCGTTGGCAGCACCTCGCTGATCGCTGCGGCCCTTGGCTCAGTGATCTTCGGGCGTCTTGCCGACTTTGTGGGACGGCGCTCGATCTACGGCTTCACACTGCTGGTGCTGGCGGCGGGGGCCCTGGCTTCGGCGCTGGCGCCCAACGTCGTCTGGCTGATCATCTTTCGCTTCATCCTGGGCCTGGGGATCGGTGGCGATTACCCGCTCAGTGCCACGCTGATGAGCGAGTACGCCAATCGGCGCGACCGTGGGAAGCTGGTGACGATGGTCTTTGCGATGCAGGGGGTCGGTCTGATCCTGGGTCCCCTGGTGGCAATTGCGCTGCTGCTGGCTGGACTGGACCACGATCTGACCTGGCGTATTATGCTGGCTCTGGGTGCTGTGCCCGCGCTGGCCACCTTCTATCTGCGTCGCCAGATCGCTGAAACGCCCCGCTTCGCCTTAATGATGCAGGGCGACCTGGAGGCCGCTGCGGAGACAGTTGGGCGGGTGACGGGTCAGAATGGCCATGCTCACAACGGTGCTGGCTCCTCGTTGTGGACTCAACCGTCGGCTCAGAACGCTCAGCCTGAGTCGGCCAAGAGCAAGAAACGCTCCTGGCTTCCGTTGCTCTGGCGCGCCCCGTACCTGCGCTGGCTGATCGGTACCGCCGGCTCCTGGTTGCTGCTCGATATCGCTTACTATGGGACGACCATCTCTAGCCCGCTGGTGTTGAAGGCACTGAATGCCCACTCCAGCCTGCTGCTCAACATGGTCTATACGCTGCTCATCTTCCTGGTGGCCGCTTTCCCCGGCTATATTATAGCTGCGCTGACCATTGACCGCCTGGGGCGCAGGTGGATTCAGTGTGTGGGCTTCGCCATGATGGCCCTGGCCTACGGGCTGCTGGCGGTTTTCCCGGCCTTGACCCAGCTCACGGTGCCCTTCTTGTTGGTCTACGGTGTGAGCTACTTCTTCACCGAGTTCGGCCCGAATGTGACCACCTTCGTCTATCCCGCTGAGATCTTCCCGGTGATGGTCCGCTCCACCGCGCATGGCATTGCCGCTGCTCTGGGCAAAGTGGGCGCCTTTATCGGGGCCTTGATCTTCCCCTTCCTGCTCAGTAGCTTCCATCTGCCGGGCGTGATGACTTTCACGGCCATTATCTCGGTGGCTGGCCTGGTCCTGACCTTGCTCACCCTCCCCGAACCCAGCGGTCGCTCGCTGGAAGAGATCTCGGGAGAGTATAAGCTGGTCGAGAGCGAGGCGCTTTCCTCCTCCTCCGCCTCCCCTCTGCTCACTGAGAAAGTGGCCGTCGGTGAGCTGCTTTCGCGCTGAGGCTGGCTTTCTGCTGGCTGCCTGCCCGCCGCGAGACGGCTCCCGCGGCAACTGGCGAGGAACGTTAGCCAGCAACATGGTAGAGTGTAACGACGGCGTGTACAATAGCTCCTGAGAGCGCGCCGTCTTTTTCTTTGCTCGCTGCCTGGGGGTCCTTCCCGGACAGCGAGGCGAAGGGCCAGAAAGCTAGCCGGCGCCGAGGTCGGCTTGACTCACCCGGCCTGGAGACCTTCGACGGCCAGCAGCCCAGCCCGCGGTGTGGCGGAAAACCAGGCCGGGTGAGGGCAGAAAGGAGAAAGCTCTTGGCATGAATATTATCGATTTCTTCCGACTGGAGCAGCGTCGCCTTCACCAGTGGATGCGCACTAGCGTGAGCGATCTCAGTGTGGAGGAATGGCACTATCAAGGGCAGGGCCAGGCCACTACCATCGCCTTTCTACTCTGGCACTGTGTGCGCACGGAAGATAATATTTTGCGCTTCATCTTGCAAGGCCGGCAACCGATCTGGAACGAGGAGGAGTGGCATACGCGCCTGGGCTTGCCGCCGCGCGTGCAGGGCACCGGCATGAGCGCGGAGGAGGCCCGGCAGTTTCGGATCGCTGACCCGGCTTTGTTTCTCCAATATGCGGCCCGCGTTTGGCAGGAGTTTGAAGACTATCTGGCGGCTATCGAAGATGGCGGAGCTGAGTTGTCTGCACGCATCGTGAAGGTCAAGCCTCTTGGCGAGATGCCGGCCATCCAGGCGATTGGCCAGATCTGCCTGACGCATTGCTTTACGCATCTCGGTGAGATCGCCCACATTCGTGGCGAGCTGAACAAGCAAGGGATGCCCATCTGAGCTGAGGCAGCTGCCGGAGCGGCCTGGTGGCGAGCGCGACGCTCTTCTCGCCTGGCTCGCTATTCGACGCCGAGGTCCCACGCCTGTTGGAGATCGGCCCGCGAGTAGCACTGAAAGGCCATCAGGGTGTGCGTGCGCGTAATCGTCGGGATGGCGGTCATCTTCCCCGTCACCACTTCAGCCAGATCTTCATAGCGAGGCAGGCGCAGCAGCGCCACCAGGTCGTAGTCGCCGGTGACCGAATATACCTCGGCGACACCGGCGATCTCCAGCAAGCGCTGGGCCGTCTCGTTGATTTGCCCTCGCTCAACGTTCATCAACACCAGGGCCGTAATCATCGCTTTCCCTCCTTCTTCTTCTTGTGCTTGGAAAAAGCCTGCTTGCGCATGAGTAGCATACATGCCCCTCTCATCCCATTCTGAAGCCAGATGCTTGCTGCCAGGGGCGAAGCAAGTGCAACCAGGGGCCGCCCACCACCGCCTGTGCAGGCTGAGCGTCAGAGGAGCAAGTGAGCAGGGAAGGTCGATTCGATTCCTTTCCTTTCCTTTCCTTTCCTTCCCATATTCGCTTGCTTACTGGCCGATCAGCCTGCGCCAGGTGCGCTCTCTCCCTTCCGGCTCAGAGCTGGGGTCTGAGCCAGAGCCTGGCCATTCCTTCCATCTCCCTATGCCTGAAAGACGGGTGGTGGTGGCACAGTGGGTAGCTCCATACTTAGCCCTATGCCCTTGAGCTTCTTGCGGAGCGACTCAATGGCGTAGCGCGGAGTCTGCCAGGGATCAAGGTGGGCTGCCAGGTACTGCGGAATCTGGCTCTCTGGAGGGGTCAGGCCGGCCAGGGCGGTTGGCAGATACTTCTGAACGGCAGCGTAGACGATCTGCGCCTGTTCGTGGTTCTGCTGGATCATATCGCGCAGAAACTTGATGCCGAAGAGCACATGGCGCGACTCGTCGCGGGCCACCGCGGTAAAGCCGGCACGGAAGGCGGGGAAGAGATTGAACTGCCGATAGGTCTCCAAGATGGAGCGCTGGCCGGCTAAAGCCATTGTCCCCTCAACGACGATATGGTAGAGCGTGACCCCTTCGATCAGATGGGCGAGCTGGCCCGGCTCCTGGCGGATACGCTCGGCGATCGCAGCCAGCTCCTTGATCAGAATGGTCTGCAGATGTTCGTTCATATATCCGACAGCCACCTGCAAAGCGCCATCGAGGCTATCCTGCTCCACGCCCAGCACCTCGCGAAAGAAGCGGTCAAAGAAGACCGTATGGCGGGCCTCGTCGACGAGCTGGGTGGTCAAGAAGAGCCGCATCTCCTCATCAGGCATAGCCACCACGTAGGGAGCCAGGGTATTCGTCACGCACTCTTCCCCTTTGAAGAAGGCTGAGAGGCCATACATGCGGGCCTGCCGCTCCTCGTGGGGCATAGCCTGCCACTGCTGGCGGTCGTAACTGAAATCCAGCTCCTGGGCCTGCCACTGCTGGCGCTCCCAGCGATAGTAGAGCTCGCGGTAGCTGGGCAGGTGGACCAGTCCCTGATCGATGATATTGAGCACCGCATCGATCGGTGTCGCCTGCAGCTGGGCGAGGGGAGCAGTCTCCAACGGGTTGCTATGAGGGCTGTTGGACATAACGCCTCCTCAGCTCCTTCTTATCGATCTTGCCCACGAGGTTACGCGGCAGCGAGTCGACAAACTCGATCTCGCTTGGCGTCTTGTAATTGGCCAGATATTCGCGGCAGAAAGCTTTGAGTGTCTCAGCATCGATCGGCTCGCGGGTCACTACGAAAGCCTTCACCTCCTCGCCCATGCGCTCGGAGGGGACGCCGACCACGGCGGACTCGATGACCGCGGGATGGCGGTTGAGAACCTCCTCAACATCGCGCGGATAGATGTTAAAGCCGCCGCGAATAATCAGGTCCTTCTTACGCTCCACCACGTAGATGTAGCCGTCCTCGTCCATGCGTCCCATGTCACCGGTATGGAGCCAGCCATTGCGCATGGCCGCTGCGGTCTCCTCGGGCATATTGTAGTACTGCTGCATGACATTGGGACCGCGGGCAATGATCTCGCCTACCTCGCCTACCGGCACGTCCTGATCGTTCTCATCGACGATACGGATCTCGACGCCTGGTAGCGGCTTGCCGACCGAGCCTGGCTTGCGGGGCATCTCGCGATTGTGGCCCGTGAGCGCGGCGGTCGCTTCTGAGAGGCCGTAGCCTTCGAGGATGCGGCAGCCGAACTTCTTTTCGAAGGCTTCCAGCACAGCCACTGGCAGGGGGGCCGAACCGCTGACGCAGTACTGCAGGCTGCTGGTGTCGTACTTGTCGGCATCGGAGCTATAGAGCAGGGCCACGAACATGGCCGGCACGCCAGCAAAGCCGGAGACGCGATAGCGCTCGATAGCCGAGAAGACGGCGGTGGTATCGAAGCGCGGCAGCATGACGATGCGCGCACCATTCAGGTAGGCCACATTGGAAGCTACCAGACCAAAGGCATGGGCCAGAGGTAGGATGGCCAGATGCGTTTCACCCTGACTCTCAGCGGCGCTTGGGTCCTCATCGCCGCCAACGCCTCGTCCGCTAACGGCATTGGCGACAAGGTTGCGGTGGGAGAGCATGACCCCCTTGGGGCGGCCCGTAGTGCCGGAAGTATAGAGGATGACGGCGGTGTCATCGGGACTCAGATCGATGCCGGGCAGGTCGCTCAGGTAGTAGTCGGCGTAATCTGCGCCGCGGGCGAGGACATCCTGGTAAGCGTGGATCTGGGCCCTTCCCTCTGGAAGAGTGTTTCCTGCTCCAGCTGCTGCCGCGTCGCTGACACAGATAATCTGTTCCAGGGTAGGGACCTGGGCCAGAGTAGAGCTGTGGAGCGGGAGCAGGAGCGGGCTGGTGATCAGCAGGCGAGCCCCCGAGTTCTGGGCAATATACTGCACCTCGGGCGGCTTCAGTAGAGGAAGAACGGGGATAACGATGGCGCCGGCACGCGCAATGGCCTGGTAGGAGATAATCACCTCGGGACAGTTCGGGATCATCACCATTACGCGGTCGCCAGGCTGTATGCCGAGCGCGTGCAGGCCAGCGGCCAGTTGCACGGCCTCACGGGCGATTTCCACATTGGTATAGCGGCGGGGCTCAGCCAGCTGGGGGTCCTCATAGACCAGGGCCTCGTAGGCGCCAAAGCGCTGGCAGTTGTAGATCGCCAGGTCGTATTGAAGCCGCAGGTCAGCGATGTCCCTGATGTTCCTGGCTTCGACCATGCGCAAACCTCCTTGTTAGTCGACCGATGGACAGTCACTCTTTCAGGCGGACGGCAAAGAGATGAGGGCTTCACCACCCGTCACTCGCTCGCCGCGCTGGTTCTCGGCCCAACACTCGATAGTGATCAGCTCACGCCCATCAGCCTCGCGGCTACGCGCCGTCACTCGACCGCGACAGGTCAAGACATCGCCCGGGCGCACCATGCTGGCGAAGCGCACCTTGAGGCGAGCAAGGAAGGCCTCGGGGTAAGAGGCGATCTGCTGCTCGATAAATTGGCCGAGGAAGGCCATGCTGAGCATCCCATGAGCGATGACCCCGTCAAGCCCGACGCGGCGGGCTGCCTCGTCGTCCAGGTGGATCGGGTTGTAATCGCCGGAAGCCTCAGCATAACGGCGGAGCTGTTCGCGGGTAACTGGCGGCTTTACCAGTGGGGGAAGTTCTGTGCCGATAGCTGCCTCGACAATGCTACTAGTCATAGCCTGCCTTTCATTGCATTGGGGAGAGTGGACTCGCAGCGTCCCTCCAGGGTGATCCACGGCGATCACCCCGGCCCTGGCTGGGGAGTACTCACTCACATACCGACGCGCTTGCGCAAGGATGCACTCTCACGCTCGCAGTTGGACATCTCTGAAATGCGGCAGCGGCAGCAACCGCTCTCGATAAAAACTGTAACATGATCAGGCCGCTTAGACAAGGGGCTGGGGGCCATAGGCCAGCGGAGCAGCCTGGCTTTCGTCATACCGGAGCCTGTGGAGCAGGCAGAAAAAAGCGGGCCTTTGTCGCCAGGCTGGCTGGTCGGCGAGGAGCCAGCCAGAGCCGGAGAGCAGCACGTTTGATCTGGTTCACCACGGTACGAGCTGGTTGCGCCACTCGCTCGGCGGCTCCTCGATGACCGCCGGCTGCCAGCCCGGCTCGCCGTAAAGAATATCTTCCTTCCAACTGGGATTTTTACGGCAAAAATGATAGCGGATGCGCCAGCGCTGGTTGATCTGCTGCTGCTCGTGATAGGCTGTCTCAACCCCAAGATGGAAGCTGAGCAGACGCGCATAGTAGGGCTGGAGGCGATACTCCAGATCGTCGGTGTTGAGATCATGCTCTGTGAAAGTCAGCTCCAGTGTAAAAACATAGGGATAGCTCAAAACTTCTGGGGCCCGGTCTTCTTCGTCAAGATAGTGGATCATGACCAGCATGCCTAACATTTCGAATTGGTAATAGAGCGCGTCGCGGGTCCGCTGCCGCTTGAAAGGAGGCAAGGAAAGAAGTGCGCCGATCTCGCTGGCGAGCTGATGCAGAGATTTCTCTGTTTTGATGAAGACCTGGAAAGACATAGAGATACTCCTTACAGGGGCGGAGATCCGAGGACAGTCGCGCCATCTGGGTGACAGACAACAGGTCTGATAGTGCTGTATGCCTCATCTTACTGCTCATGAGAGGGCCTGTCAATGTATATCAAGCCAGTTCCCTCTTTGCCTTGACAGAGGCGTGAGGCATCGGGTAGAGTTGAGGCAGACAAACAAGCAAGCAAAGCTGAGCCAGACGATCGAGTTGCAGCCAGCGCAGGGTAGACAGAAGGAGAGCGACGAAGGCTTGCGCTGTCTTTTTCCCTGCGCCTGGCTGGTCCTGCCAGGCGGTTCTATCCTCATCTCGGGCCTTCTGCTGCCGTAGCCGAGAGTGGCTCGGTAACTTTCTCGTAGCGCCTTGCTTCCAGCCAGAGGGAGGTGACCATGATTAAGCCCGAACCCAGCCCGCAGGACCTGCAGTATCTTGTTGCGCAGGCGGGGCTGGACGCGGACCAGTTACGGCGGGCCTATCGGCAGCTCTGCCTGATTCGCTCCTTCGAAGACCTCATCGCCGATCGCTACTACATTGGCAAAACGCCCGAGTTCAACATGGCGGCGGGGCCAATCCGGGGTGAGATGCACCTGGCCGTTGGCCAGGAAGCGGTGGCCGTGGGGGTTTGCTCTCTACTCCAGGAAAGCGATGCGGTCGTTAGCACCCATCGACCTCACCATCATGCTTTAGCCAAAGGGGTCGAACCAAAGAAGCTGGCGGCTGAAATCTTTGGCAAAGCCAGCGGCCTCTGCCGCGGCAAGGGTGGCCATATGCATCTCTTCGACACAAGCAGGCACTTCGCCTGCAGTGGGATCGTGGGGGCCTCCTTTCCCCAAGCAGCGGGAGCCGCCTTTGCCTTCCGCAAGCTTGGCCAGCGCCATGTGGCTGTCGCTTTCGCTGGCGAGGGGGCAGCCAATCATGGGACGTTTGCCGAGACGTTGAACGTGGCCAGCGTCTTCCAATTGCCTCTGGTGGTGGTCATTGAGGACAACCTCTACGCGGACTCGACACCAAAGTGGGCCGCTCTCTCCACGGTCCACCACTTTCAGCGGGCCCAGAGCTTCAATGTCCCCTCCTATGTCGTTGATGGCATGGACCTCATCGATGTCTACCGCGTGGCGAAGCTGGTGATCGAGCGCGCACGCAACGGCATGGGGCCAGCCCTCATCGAGGCGGTGTGCTATCGCTACCGCGGCCACTTTGAGGGGGATGCCGAAGAGTATCGGACGCGCGAGGAGGTTGAGCGCTGGCGGGCCCTTGATCCCATTCCGCGTCTGGAAGAGCGCCTCAAGGTGCTTGGCTGGGCCGATGAGGCCATGCTCAGCCGTCTGCGGGATGAAGCCCGGCAGGAGGCAGAAGCGGCAATCCTGTTTGCAGAGAGCAGTCCATTGCCGGAGCCGCAGGAGGCTCTGAGGGGGGTCTTCCAATGAGAAAGCTCAGAGGGCTGGCCTTTGCTATTGCTGAGGCCATTGATCAAGAGATGGCTCACAATGAGCGCCTGGTGGTCTTGGGCGAAGATGTCACCTACTGGGGAGCCGTCTTCGGCTTTACAATGGGACTTTTTCCGAAGTATGGGCGCGAGCGAATTGTGGACACGCCGATTACCGAGCAGACCTTTATGGGGATGGCCGTCGGAGCGGCCTCGGTTGGCCTTCACCCTGTGGTCTCGCTGATGTTCGTTGATTTCTGCGGGGCTGGCTTCGACCAGATGTTTAACCACATGGCCAAAAACCACTACATGTCGGGGGGCCAGTTGCCGATGCCTGTGACGGTCATCACCGCCATTGGCGGTGGCTATGGCGATGCCGCCCAGCATTCACAGGTCCTCTATGGCCTCTTTGCCCATCTGCCCGGCTTCAAGATCGTGGTGCCTGCCACGGCCTACGATGCCAAAGGTCTGACGGCGCGCGCGCTGGCAGACCCGAATCCGGTTATGATCTTCGGGCACAAGCTGCTAACGGGACTGCCTTTCTTGCCTTTCGAAGGCGAAGAGGAGGAAGTGCCCACGGAGCGCTACACTGTGGATTTTGGCCAGGCGGCTGTTCGCCGTCAGGGGCGGGACCTGACCATCGTCGCTGCTGGCCTGATGGTTCCTCGCAGTCTGAAGGCTGCCGAGCGCTTGGCTCAAGAAGGCATCTCAGCGGAGGTGATTGATCTGCGGACTTTGGTGCCTCTAGACGAGACCACACTGGTCGCCTCGGCTCGTAAGACTGGCCGGGTGCTGATTGTGGACGAGGATTACATGAGCTACGGGCTGAGCGGCGAGGTAGCCTTCCGCATTCAGGCTGGCGCGCTTGGCTCCCTCAAGGCCCCAATCCAACGGCTGGCAGTGCCCGATGTCCCGATTCCCTTCTCAGAGCCTTTGGAGAGTGCTGTCATTCCCAGTGTCCAGCGTATCTACGAGGCCGCTCGTAGCCTCGTTGGGGCCCAAGCGCTCGCTTGAATAAAGGCCAGAAACACGGCATACGGCATGCACCTCTGACTCTCGCTCAGGAACAGGACGCAGACGGGGCTGATTGGCTGGCTGACTGGTGACCTCAGCCCCGCCTGCTTTGTCTGCAGGAGAGGGAAGCTTGCACCTCTCAGCTCCCCCTGCTATACTGAGCAAAAGCCGATGGGCAGGTTCCGGCAGCCAGGAGGCTGCCGTTTCCTGCTAAAGCGTGGCCTGATGTGAGGCTGGCCTGCCTGGCCCGGAGCCCGGCCTTGTCCGGTCTCCTGATCCCAGCTGCGTCCTGCTTGCCTCCTCGAACGGCAGCAACGGGGCGTCTGATCTGGCGAGCAGATGGCCAAGGCCATGAGCAGGTGGGCTGACAAGGAGTACAGTAGAGCAAGGAACAAGTAAAGAGCAACGAAACCGTATGGCTGCGAGACGCAAACCCGGCCTGCCGGCTCTCCCGCCGGTACAGGCCGGCCCTATTCTACATGCCACCCCCCTGGTGGAGCGCTGGTTTTGGCACTACTGGCAGCGGTTAGGGCTGCCGGAGAGCGAGCTGGCACTATTGGTCCTGACCCAGGATCGTCGCGAGTATCAGCGCTGGACAGGCAAGCGACTCAACTTCATGGTGCTCGGCTGCTACTGCTACGTGCAGCTGGGCGGGAAGGTCAGTTCTTCGGTGGCTGATCGGGCCAGTCGCAAGCCGGGTCAACCGGAGAGTGGGCGAGCCAGTCCAATGCTGCCGCTGCCGGGCTTCAACGAAAGGGCAGTGTCTTGCTCGGCCTCCGCCGTAGGTGGTGAGGTAGCGCGCCATCGGCACTGCATTTTCATCGAGCCGGACATGCAGCCGCGCTCTATCGAGGTCACGGTAGCGCATGAGCTGATCCACCTTGCTGACCGGGTTCGGGGTACTCCGCGGCGCCATCGTCATCACGGCTATGATTCTATTGCCGCCGACGAGGCCGCCATTACCGGCTATGATCTGGAAGAGCTGCGGCGGCTGCTTCACGAAGAGAGCGCCCGTCGCGAGCAGCTGCGACGGGCACGAGCGCCTTTGCGTTATATCTATGTCTGTCCTAACTGCGGCAAGGAATACCCACGAGCACGCCGCTACAGTCGTCCAGTTTCCTGCAGCCTCTGCGACAAAACCTATAACCCACGCTACCGACTCCTGCTGGCCCGTGAGCTGCTCTAAGAAGCACTGAGCGGAGCTGAGGAGAGGTCTTGTCTGAGCGGGATCAGGTGGACGACAAACGGCAAAGCCGTCGGCAACCTACTTGGCGTAGCTATGCAAGCTCGGCACCAGGAAACTCACCCCGTAGTAAGTGAAGAGCGTGGCGGCGAAGCCGATGACCAGCAGCCAGCCGATGCGCTTGCCGCGCCAGCCACGGATACCGCGGGCGTGCAAATAGACGGCGTAGATTAACCAGGTGATCAGCGCTGAAGTCTCCTTGGGGTCCCAGCTCCAGAAGTGGCCCCAGGCATAATTTGCCCAGTAGGCTCCCAGAATCAAATTGAGGGCCAGCAAGGGGAAGCCAATGATCACGGCCTTGTAGCCCAGCTCATCGGCGGCCTCTGCCGAGGGCAGCCAGGCGATCCGCTGGCCGCTTCCGCCCTGGAGCAGGATAATCAGACCGGTCCCGAAGGCCACGCTGAAGAGCGCATAGGCAAAGATAGCCATCGAGACATGCAGCGTCAGAATGGGCTGGTCCTGCAGCGCTGGAATCAACTGGGCCGAGCCAGTGATCAGGTTGTAGGTGGTACCCACATAGATGGCGATGACCAGCGTCACCACCGAGAGCAGACAAACGTAGAGACCCCAGGCTCGCACACGCTCGTGAAAACGCGCCTCGAAAATCAGATAGCTGAGCAACAGAGCCGCCGTAAAGCTGACGCTGAACTCGAAGAGATTGCTCCAGGGAGCGTGCCCCGTCACAATCGTACGCAGCACCTGCGAAAGGACCAGGGTGAGGGCCGCGAACCAGCCAACGGTCGTGCCGATGCGCCCAACGGCGATCAGGCTGCGGTTCAGCGGAATTGGCTTCTCTCCATCGGGCTGCTCGTTGAGAATGACTTCGCTGCGCACCAGGGTGGCAACCCCTCCCTCGCTGCCGACAGCAGCAGCTGCTGCCGCTCGCTTGCTTCCCTGGGCCAGCTTACCTTTGCTGCGCTGACGTTGCTCCTCGCTGGCGACCTGCCTGGCCAGGCGCGCGGTGCCGATGGTATACCAGAGATAGGCCGCCGTCATGACGCCGATCATACAGAGGCCAGTAGTAAAAAGATACTTGGACAAGGTCGCCAACCCCTGCAGGGCCGCGGTGCCGCTACTGGCCGTCACCATGAAAAGCTGCATCACTAACCTCATTGATCATGTCATATCAGGACTGCCAGGCTGATTCTATTCGTCTCGCTTGTCACTCCTTTCGCGCATCAGAGGCGCGGCAGGAGGAGAGGTCAACGGAAGGTTTGGATCTGGTTATTAGAGATAGTAGCATAGCTGAGGAGGGGCGTCAAATGAAAGAACATGGCGCTGAGTAAGGGAGCCGTCTCCTGCCAGATGTATCAGCGAACGCAAGGCTGCTTGTTTTGTTGGCAAGGGGGCTGGAGCGGGCAGGGAGGGCTATCGCTCTGCTTCCTATGAAGATGTGCCCACGAGGCGGTAGTCGTGTTGCAGCTCTTGCAGCCAGGCGATGAGGGCGCGCGTCTGATGAATGCGGCTACGCAGCACCACGCGATCGAAGAAGGTCAGGTCCTGAGCGGGCGCGAACTGTTCCTGACCCCCCTGCAGCCCTTCGAGGTGGCGCAGGAATTCCTGACAGGCGGCGATCTGGCGCTCGATCAGAGTCGGCATCTCGACGGGCAGCACGTGCCGGATAAAGTAGAGCTTCAACAAGAACAGGATACGGATATCGCGCGGGCGCTCGACCGGTTCTGTCAACCAATGCCGAAAGTAGTCTCTGCCGGCAGGGGTCAAATGAAAGACCTTCCGTGGTGGACGCGAGCCTTGCGGCTCCAGCTGCGCTACAATGTAGTTGAGCCGCTCCAGCTTCTTGAGGAACGCATACATCTGGCTCATTTCCAGGTGGACAATCTGACCCAGGGTACCGCCCTGGAAATGCTGGAACATCTCGTAGCCATGCATGGGGCGCGCCTCCAGTAGCCCCAGAATGGCATATTCGGCAGGCTCGCTGACGTGCATACACCGCTCCTCTCGTGCAACGACCTGGCTCCTGGCTGCGCGGTCTGTCCTCTCATTATAGTCTACTCATAGAGACGCAGCAAGCTATCTCCCTTGTAAAGGAGGACGGCGACGGCCCAGAGGCAGAGTGCGGTCGAGCCGCTGAGGAGAGGGCCTTTTTCTTCGTCTGGCCTTATTGCTGGTGGCCTTATTGCTGGGGGATGCCTGGACGTCTCTGGCGGCGCCGCCAGTGCTTGCGGCCCAGGCGCCAGGCGAGCCAGCCTATTACGATTCCCGCCAGCAGCAGACCGGCGGCCCAGCCGCTTCCCTTGAGCAGTCGACTCAGCAGGGCATACTCGCTGGCCAGCCAGTAGCCGAGGCCGCAATAGAGGAGACTCCACAGGCCGGCTGCGAGCAGCTCCCAGAGCAAGAAGCGTCGATAGCGCATAGCCAGCATTCCCGCGCTAAGAGCGGTCAGCGAGCGCATATGACCGACCAGATGGGAGAAGAGGATGGCCTTCCCGCCGTGACGCTGGAGCCAGCGGCGGGCCAGGCGCAGGCGGGCAGTCAGTCGCCAGCGTCGATCGAGGTGGGCGGGCAGATGGAGGAGCACGGTCTGAGCGAGCAGCAGGCGCCCGATCAGATAGTCACAGTGGTAGCCGAGCACGGTGCCCAGCCAGACGCAGAGGAAAACAGCCACAATATCGAGCTGGCCTTGCCGTGCCAGAAAGGCCGCCAGCAAAGCCAGAGAGCCACCCGGCAGCAGCAGGCCCAGGAGGGCTGTATTCTCGGTGAAGGCTCCTAGCAAAGCCGCAGCATAGCCATACTGCTCATAGAATTGCTCTAGCCGGGCCAGCACCTTATCGCTGAGATCGTTCATCCGACTTTTTCCACAACAAGGCCTCATTGCGAGCCGGGCCGGTAGCCGATGGTTGAGATTCTACGGGCGCCGCCGACGGTGCAGAGGAAGAAAGGGAAGGTGGTGGTTGCCGACGGGCGCGCAGACGCAGCGCGATGTCGACGGCCAGCACCAGGCCCAGACAGAAAGCATAGACCAGATACTCGCTCCACCAAACCTGCTTCAGGAATGGCCCTAAGCGGAGGTCGCCCAAGATCATATGGCCCGCCGTCCAACCGAGGACCAGGGCAGCTACATCCAGGAGCCAGGGCAAGCGCCCGATCAGTTCCGCCACCAGGGCGCTCCCGAAGAGCAGAATAAGCAAGCTGAGCAGAATGCCTGCAGCCAGCAAGAGCAAATTGCCGTGAGCCAAGGCGCCAACGGCGATCACATTATCCAGGCTCATCGTGGCGTCGGCGATAATGATGGTCAGCAGGGCCTGCCAGAGCGAGGGGGCGCCCTTCCCGGATCTTACGCCAGCCTGGGGGGCGCCATCAGCGCCAGCAGGCTGGGCGCTCTCGGGATGATTGATGCGCTCCATCAGCAGATGAATCGCGATGTAGAGGAGCACCGCCCCTCCTAATGCCTGCAACAGCGGAAATGTCAGCAGCAGCGTTGCCACGATCGCAAAGAGGATGCGCAAGACCACTGCGCCACCGCCTCCAACCAGAATAGCCAGCCAGCGCTCTCGTCGCGGTAATCGGGCTGCAGCCGCGCCAATAACCAGGGCATTATCGCCGCTGAGCACCAGATCAATCAGAACAATGCCGCCAATAGCCCCAAGTAGTTCCAGCACCGTTTCTCTCTTTCCTCTCCTCCTGGCTAATATCGTCCATCGCTAGCTTCCGCGCCTGAACTGAGCCGCTCCCTTCCTGTTCTATTGCGGCCATCTAAGAGGGGGCCGGCTCAACCAGAGTGGTTGCCACGGAGAAGCTTCTAGTGGAAGTACGGTGGATGGGCGCCACAGGTTGTCAGCAATCCTACTGACAGCGGCGCTAAGGCACATGTTACCTGAAAGTGGTGATCCTCTTCCCTTGTAATCGATGGTCTCAACTGGCATTTTTAGCCGGTCTATGGTATGCTCTCTAGTGCTAAGACAAGTACAGGTAGATGTCTGTCAACTCATCGCTGCAGCAAAGCATGCAGTTACTCCTTGCATCCGGGCGCAGTGCTGTGCTACAATAACCGCATCTTTGCATTGTAAGACGAGAACAAAAGTTCTAAGGGGCCTGTGCATGGCTAACGGGAGCAGCTACGGACGCAACAGCCGATCAGAGGATCAGCCGGTCTTATTTGTTCCTCCGCGACGCAGGGCGACGCGCATCCTGCCTGCGGAGGGAGGAGGAGTGACGGAGCCGCCGCGTCTGCGAGGGCGGGCCTCTTCGTCGATACCCGTGACCACCATTGAATTGCCGGAGAATCGTCCCCCCGCGGGGCGATTCCTCGGGGTGCAAAGGCACTGGCTGGGGCCATTTTTGCTCTGCCTGGGGACCGTTGTTCTCGGTCTCCTGGTCATGCTGAGCGCCGCCATTTATGAGCGGGGCGCGCATCTCGACCTCGTAACGGTGCCTGGCCAGGTCTACCCGGTGCAGATTGGCGGCTCTTTCGACGCCTTCAACACCTGGGAAACCAGCACTGGCCCATTGCCACCCAAACAAAGTATCCCCTCCCATCCCGGTCCCTACTCGGTCCTGGGGAAGCCAACCATCACCGCCGATTTCATTAATAAGGTCCTTGCTGCTTATCACTCGCCGGCAGCTGGCAAAGGGCAGGCGCTCTATAACTATGGCGTACAGTATGGCATTGATCCCGTCTACGCGCTCGCCTTCTTTATGCATGAAAGTACCTTTGGCACCCAGGGAGTGGCGCGTGAAACGAAGTCGCTTGGCAACCTTCGTTGTATTCCCACTCGCCCCTGTACCAGTCCTGACGGGCATGGCTTCGCTATTATGTACAGTTGGGAAGATGGCTTCCTCCAGTGGTACAAGCTGATCCGCAATCTCTATGTGGCCCAGTGGGGATTAGTGACCATCGAGCAGATCATTCCAAAGTATGCACCCGCAGCCGATCACAACGATGAGAAGGCCTATATTCAAGCAGTTGAGCATGCCGTCGATACCTGGCGTGCTGGCAGCATCTATGTGACCTGAAGAGTAGCCACCTGGCTGGCTCAGCTGCTTCCCTCTCAGACCTGCCCTATGGGTGCGGCCTGGGAAATCTTCTCGACCTGCCCTTTCCCTTGCCCTGGCTGAGCAGGATGAGTCGTGCTCAGCCTGCTTCCGGGGGGAAGCTTATTTCCTCCCCAGCTTGGCCATCACTGCGCGCGTCAGCAAATGGATCTCCTCCACCCGCAGCATGAGAATGCAGGCCAGGTAGACAGCGGCGGCCACTCCCCCAGCTATCACAACTGTCAGCAAAGCGCCCAGGGTCGTCGCTTCGGAGAAGAAAGGCAACTGTCCCAGACCTGCTTGAAGCAGCCAGGCGATAAAGCCCATGATGGCGGCGGCCAGCAGGATCTTGCCCAACGCTGGCAGAGTTGTGCGCAGGCGTAAAGAGCCGTGTTGTACTCGCCAGATCAGGAGCAGGATCAGGGCGTGTGAGGAGTTTTGGACGGTATTGGCAAGGGCCAGGGCCGGCATGCCGATGGTGCTGTAGCCTGGCAGGGCCACGGCCAGATAGCCCAGGATCGTGATGAAGCCCACAGCCACCGGCACAATGGTATTTTTGCGCGCAAAGAAGGCGGCCATCAGAAGCTGGTCGACGGCCACGAAGGGCAGCTGGTAGGCATAGTTTTGCAGAGCTGTGGCTGCCAGGATCGTATCGTGCTGGGTATAGCGACCGTGGCGATAGATCAGGTCGCAGATCGGCTGGCGCAGAATGATCAATCCCAGGGCTGCCGGAATCATCACCAGCAATCCCAGGCGGATACCTGCCATCAGGGTCTCTTTAAACTGTTCCTCCTCGCCAGCGTTGGCCTGAACCGAGAGCAGCGGCAGAATTGAGAAAGCCAGGGCCGAGGCCACCAGCCCGATGGGGAACTGCAGCAGGCGGGTGGCGTTCTGCAAGGCGGTAACGTTGGCCGCACCGTCGCCGGGAGTCAGCGAGGCCAGATGCAGGTCAAAATTGGCAAGCAGTACGTTGAGGACGAAATAGCTGACAGCCACGGGGGCGTAGAGCTTGAGGATGCGCGGGATACCGGGATGGCGCAGCTGAAAGGTGAAGAGGTAGCCCAACTTCTGCCGCCGTATTCCTGGTAGGAGCAGGAGAATCTCGCCGACGGCCCCCAGTAACACGCCGCAGGCAATCCCGTACTGGCCAAAGTGCTGCTCGCCTATGAGCGCCCCAACAATGACGCCGATGATGATGCCGATGTGAAAGGCGGCGGTCGCAAAAGCTGGCCAGCCAAATTCTCGAAGAGTGTAGAGGGCTGCCAGTAGGACTGAGAAAGGTCCCAGGCCAACCAGCGAGAAAAAGATGATCTGCGAGTAATGCAGCGTCAGGGTTTTCTCGGCCCCCGTGTAGCCCTGGGCGATGAAATTCACAAAGAACGGGGCAAGGAGAGCGTAGCCTGTGGCTATCAGGAGCATGAGGAGCGTGACGACATTCACCAGGGTGAAAACCAGCTGGCGAAATTCCTGGCGTTTCTCGGGCGCGACGTAGTCGCTGAAGGTAGGGATCAGGGCCTTATCGACCGAGCCGTTAATGACGAAATCATAGAAGGTTTGCATGGAGACGCTGGCGGCCAGGAACGGCCCGGCGACGCTCTTACCGAGGGCCGCGATGACGATCTGGCGCACCATGCCCATGATGCTGCTGCCCAGATTACCGAGCATGACCAGCGAGGCCCCTCGTGCAACCTGGCCGTGGGGGCTGGAAGGGGCCGTCGGCGTAACGGCGGCAGCCGACGCTGTCTCTCCCTGCTCCTCTACCTCGACTGGCAGAGGTAGCTCGCCTTCCGCCGCGGGCGCCCCGGCGGTGATCAGCGGCAGCGGACCAGAGAGATGCCCCTGCGCTGGTGATCCCTCCGCCGCTGGATCTGTCTGCGTTGGATGTTGTGCTTCGTAGTCTGCCATAGGCTGGATCGATCCTATTTCCGTGCGATATGAAGCCTGCCTGGCCTGGCAGCCGGCGGGCCGTCATGCGCCTCCAAGACAACTGGTCGGCGCGAGTGGTGAGCGACAATGTGGACGGAACGCCCCTGTTCTGAGTGCTTCCGCTGGGGAAGCACGTCCGTGAAAGGCGAGCTGGCCAGCCAGGCTGCTAAGAGGTCATGGCAGGCGTTTGATGGCCATGATCAGCTCTGTCGTCGAATGGTGTGCCAGATATGGGATCAGGCGGACGCTGCCGCCGTAGTTCTGGACTACCTGGGCCTCCGGCAGGCGAGCGGGATCGGGCGTGTTGTCCCTGACCGAGGGCGAGACCGGGGAGGCGGCATAGTCGCCTCCTTTGACATAGATGGCCGGGCGGAGCAGGGCCACCAGATCGCAGGCCGTTGGCTCGCCGAAAATAGTCACATAGTCGACGCAGGCCAGAGCCGCCAAAATCTCGGCCCGCTCCTCCTGGGGTACGAGAGGCCGTCCTGGACCTTTGAGGACCCGCACACTCTCATCGCTATTGAGACCAACGATCAGAAAATCGCCCAGGGCACGGGCCTCCTGAAGATAGCGCACATGGCCCAGGTGCAGCAGGTCGAAACAGCCATTGGTGAAGACCGCCCGTTCACCGCTTTCCTGGCGTTGACGCACCAGGGGGGCCAGTTGCTCGCGCTCCATGATCTTGGCGCGCGTCGCCAGAGACGAGCCGAGGCGGCCCGCCGACGGAGCCGGTCCGGTGGGGCGAGCGCTGCCGCCCTGAGTTGTCTGCCTGGGTTCTCCTCCATTACTCATGCAGCGCATCCATCAATTCTTCTGGCGTATTGCTGGCGCAGCCGAGGCGGCGTACTACCAGCGCAGCAGCTACATTCGAAAGGAAAGCCGCCTCGGCCATCGTAGCGCCGGCGGTCAGGGCCAGCGTGAAGGTCGCAGCCACCGTGTCGCCGGCCCCGTTGGTATCGACCACCTCGCTGCTATGGCGGTTCAGGCGATAGATCGGCAGGTGCAGCGGCTCCCTGCCGACCTCGAAGAGGCTCATCCCCTCGCTTCCGCGGGTAATCAGCACGCCGCGGGCCTGGCTGCCTTCCAGCAGGAGCCGCCCGGCCTCGTTCAGCTCCTCCTCGTCGTGGATTGTCATGCCCAGCGTCGCCTCGGCTTCCGGCTGATTGGGAGTCAAGGCGGTGACGCCCTGGAAGCGGAAGAGCGAGCCATGCGAGTCCACCACGATGATCTTGCCCAGCTCACGTGCCAGTGGCAAGCAGGCGGCAATGATATCGGGGCTGATCACGCCGTTCTCGTAATCGGCGACCATGACCGCATCCATCAAGGGGAGCATGCGCTGAATATAGGCGATGATCTGGCTCTTGCAGGGTTCTGTGACCTCCGATGTGTCAACGCGATCGAGGCGTACAATGTGCTGACGTACGACCTGCGGGCTGCCGGCCAGAATACGTGTTTTGGTAGAAGTTGGGCGGCGCTGGTCGGTGAAGAGGCCCTCCTGGTGGATGCCCCAATCGCGAATGGCCTGACGCAGACGGGAGCCGGGGGCGTCATCACCGACCACGCCAGCCAGGAAGACCTCCGCGCCCAGGGCGCGCGCATTGACGGCCACATTGGTTGCGCCGCCTGGGATAGTGCGCTCCTCGCTTAGCTCAAGGATCAGGACGGGAGCCTCGCGAGCGATGCGCGTGGGGCGTCCGATCAAATACTCATCGGCGACCATATCGCCGATGACCAGCACGCGCTTGCCGGCGAAGGCTGAAATAAGAGCGCGCAGGCGTTCAAGCCTGCTGGTGCCAAGCTCTTCCTGCATCATGCTTCTGAATGCCTTCCTCGTCCCTTGAAGATTACCGCCAGTGCAAAGCGGGGCAGAGCCAGCATCCGGCGCCAGCGCCACGGCTCATGATAGAGGCGGTAGAGCCATTCCAGGCCCAGACGCTGCCAGGCACGAGGTGCCCGCTTCTTACGGCCCGAAAGGAAATCGAAGGCGCCACCAACTCCCATAGCCACGGCTACCGGCAGGCGTGGCAGGTTGCGCCAGATCCACAGCTCCTGTGCTGGAGCGCCGTAGGCCACACAGAGCAGGTCGGCCTGAGCGGCTGCCAGACGTTGCAGGATCGCCTCCTCTTCGGAAGGGGAGGGCGAACCGGCATAGGTGCCGGCGATCTGCAAGCCGGGGAAGCGCGCACAGAGGCGAGCGGCGGCGGCCTCGGCTACCCCGGGAGCGGCACCCAGTAAATAGAGACGATAGCCGTGGGCGGCGCAGCGCTCCGCCAGGGCCGGAATCAGATCGGCGCCTGTAATGCGCTCGGAGGCGGGCTGACCCAAATAGCGCGTTGCCCAGACCACGCCGATGCCGTCGGGTACGTTCAATGCTGCCTCGTTGATGGCCTGGCGAAAGGCCGGGTTGCGGCGAGCCTCCATCACGAACTCGGGATTGACCGTCGCGACCTGACGGCAGGGCAGACGGTTGCCACTGGCGCGCCGGCGGCGCATCTGCTCCTCGATAAAGGTGAGGGCTTCCTCCCGCGTAACGCAATCGATACGCACGCCGAGCACAGAGACAGAACGAGGGCTTCCCCGGCCCTGGCTGGGCATGCTCTCCACTTGCTCTACTGACATAGTGCCTGTTATAAGTACTCAGCCTGGTCAGGCGAGCCTGGCAGGGGGCATCACCATTACCAGCTCATAATCTCGGTCCTGGCGTCGGTCACGATCACATCGGGGCGTGTCTCTTCAATGAAGCGCCAGACATGATTAAGGACCTCTTCGGCGTGCTGGCTGCTGGTGCTCACGTAAGATAGCCCCAGGTAAGCGATCTGCCAGCGGTCATGCCCATCCACCTCGGCAATCGCTACCTCGAACTGGTTGCGCACGCGCGCCATAATCGATTTCAGAACCTGCCGTTTGGCTTTCAACGAATGGCACGACGGCAGATGCAATGTGATTTGACAGACTCCCACGACCATGAGGCTAGTATAGCACAGTTGGTTAGCTCTCGTGACCTGCTCGTCTTCACTACACGTACTTCCTGGTCCCGAGCCTGCCTGACCAGCTCCCCGGAGAGCTTCCTGTCGGTGGCCAGCCTCCTCACTGCTGGCCTGCCTGGGTGGCTCAGCGCCCCGCCCCAGCTTACTCACTCCCCTGCTCGCTTACTCGCTCGTGTAAGGCGCAGATGTAGCTGCAGGCCATCCCTGGGGTCATCCATTGCTATGGCAGGCCCCATGAACTGGTAAAGCTGTGCGGCAGGCAGGGCCCAGGTGCTGGTTCCACTCCGCCGGTTGCCAGTCGCTGAGGGACTTGCTGGCAATTGGTAGGCAGGATGGGACACTCTCGACGCCCTCAATTATGTCTGATAGAATTCATGAAGGCAACCATACAGGCCACTTTTCTTCCGCCACGAGCATGAAGGAGAAGGTAAGATGACAGAAGTTGGTACGCGGAGCGAAGAACAGCCCGTGCTCCCAATGCAGGGAGTGCCGCAGCCTCGTCGAGAAGAGGCCCTCAATCTACCGCGTGTGCATATATCTCGTCACCCTGTAGTGGCGCATAAGATGACCGCCCTGCGCGACAAGCGCACGCCGCCCACCGAATTCTATCGCCTGGTGAAGGAGATCGGGGCCTTGCTGGCATACGAGGCCACAGCCAATCTCTCGCTGGAGCCGGTCGAGGTTGAGACGCCGCTTCAGAAAACCATCGGTCAACGTTTGGCCGGCGGCATTGGCATTACACCGATTCTCCGCGCTGGTCTGGGACTGGCGGAGGGGTTCCGTGAGGTCATCCCCGATGCACAGGTCTGGCATCTGGGTTTGCGGCGCGACGAGCGGACACTCCAGGCCCAGGAGTACTATAATCGGCTGCCCAGTACGGTCAATCTGCAGGTCTGCTACGCCGTCGATCCGATGCTGGCCACCGGAGGCTCAGCGATCGATGCCATTTCGATCCTCAAGCAGCGTCATATTCCACGCATCTGCTATGTGGGCATCATCGCCGCGCCCTATGGATTGCGGCGCCTCTCACAGGCTCATCCAGATATTGACATCTATATTGCTGCTCTTGATGAGAGCCTGAACGATTACGGCTTTATCCTGCCGGGCCTGGGCGATGCCGGCGACCGGCAGTTTGGAACCTTCTGAGGAGGACGGCGAGGGGCGCGATGTCGGATGTGAACTATGACCCGGAACAGCTCCACTCAGAAGCCGCTCGGGAGCCAGACGGGCAGAACCAGACAGCCGGGGAGGCTGCTGTCTCCGAAGCGGCTTCCCAGGCTGGTGTCGAGGAGGCTGAGGGCGAACAGTCTGCGCCGGGGGGGGCGGCCACAGAGGAATGGGAGACAAATGGTGGTCCGCTGGGCTGCTGTCTGGGCGTCACTGTTGGCCTCCTGCTGAGCCTCTCTCTGCCTGTGGCCGCGCGCCTCATTGGCTCACCGCTCACCGATCTCCTCAACGGTGCGCTCCTGCGAGCGACGATGGCTCTGGTCGCTCTGGTGGCCGCCATCATCTGCGGCTACTTTGGCTGGAAAATCGGACGCCGCCTCTATCGTGAGTATGAGCTGAGTCCCCGCCAGCGTCGCCGCCTGGAGGAGCTGGAGCGCAGATATGCACAGCGCCAACGGAGATAGCTCTGAGCGGCGAACAAGGGAAGAGGGAAGGAAGGCCCATGCGGGCCTGGTCCATTGATCAGCCCCACAGAAGAGAGGATGGAGATCGTCATAAGAAGATAGGAGTGACCTTTGATTTTTTGCTTTTTGGTATCTTGCTACGTCATATAGAGAGAGGATCAGCGTACGACAGACAGAGATAGGTAGTAAGTATGTGTAAGCGATTCTACATCACTTGAGGGAGAGCTTCCCCTATGCGGATCGTTATCTTTTGTGATATGGAAGGGGTGGCCTGCATTGAGCACTGGGAGCAGGTCACAGCAGGTCATTCGCTGTATGAGGAGGCGCGCAGGCTCTACACAGACGAGATGAATGCGGCAGTGCGCGGGGCCCGTGCTGCTGGTGCCACAGAAATCACAGTGGTGGACTGTCACGGGGCTGGAGGCGCGTATAACTTCAAAAGCTTTCTTCCGGAGCGTCTGGAGTCTGGCGCACAATATGTGCTGGGCCATCCCTGGGCGCGCTACATCGAAGCCTTCGAGCGCGGCTGTGACGCCATTCTCTTTGTCGGGGCCCATGCGATGGCTGGCACGCCTGATGGTGTGCTCTGCCACACCGTTTCTTCCGAGGCCTGGTACAATGCCTGGATCAACGAGACGCGCGTTGGTGAGAGCGGCATTCTCTCTGCCATCGCTGGCTGCTGGGATGTGCCCGCCGTTTTTGTCTCCGGCGACGCCGCTACCTGCCGTGAGGTGAAAGCCCTGCTCGGTCCCCAGGTGGTTACTGCCGAGGTCAAGCGTGGACTGAGCTGCTTCTCAGCGGTCCATATGGCGCCACGTGATGCCTGCTCGCTGATCGAGATGGGGGTGGCACGGGCACTGAGCACGCGCAACTGGCCCAAACCCTATAAGCCGACCACCAGCCCGGTCACCTTCAGGGTCGAGCTGGCCGGGCCTGAACGGGTAAGTGACTTCAAGGGTCGTCAGGGCGTGGAGATTGTCGAACCGCGAACGGTGATCTCAACAGCCGCAACCTTCTGGCAGGCCTGGGACCAGTTTTGGTATCGCCATGCGTAACTGAGCCGAGGTGCGCTCTGATGCTGCTCAAGGCGGTCCCTGAGACCCCCGGGGTCAGCCTGGCTGACGCAGGTCCTGCCACACGTAGCTTCGCTCTATTCTCTGGCCACGCTGCTCTCTCTGACTTCTGAGCCGGCAAGGGATGCACAGAGCGCAACAACGGATTTGCAGAGCGCGTGGCCTCCACTCTTCACTTCTCCTGTTGCCGGGGCAACCGCCGAAGTGCCCGGCTCACCTCGGCTCACCTTGCCTCGCCTCGCCTGCTTCACAGCTCCTCTTGCACCTTGAACGGGGCCAGGCGCCGACGCAAGCCCTCGGTTAAACCGACCATCGCGTCAACGGCCTGCTTGCTGTGCTGCAAGTGCTCGTTGAGTTCCGTGCTCATGCGAGACATCTCTCCCACCGAAGCCACGGCCAGCTGTGAGCTTTTACTCTGGCGTTCCGTATCGACGTGGATCACGTCGGCCAGATCGGCGATCTGCTCAGCCACCGTCAGAATGGCATCCAGCTCGATGCCGGTCTGCGTGACCAGGTCGGTCTGAGTGATCACCTGCTGGGTGTTGCGTTCCACGCTCTGGGAAATGGCCGTTGTCTCGTGCTGCACTGTGCGGATATGGGTAGCGACCTTGCGCGCCGCTTCGGCGCTGCGCACTGCCAGCGTGCGAATCTCCTGAGCGATCACCGCGAAGCCCTGGCCATACTCACTGGCGCGCACGGCTTCAATGGCCGCGTTGAGGGCCAGCAGATTCATGCTAGCCGTCAGGTCAGTGATGGCCGTCACTGTCTCGTTAATCTCCTGGCCACTCTCGCTCAGGCGCTTCATGAGGCGTGCCGACTGCATGGTTGCCTCGCGTACCTGACGGATGCCCTCCACGGCGCGGTCCACCGTCTCCTGTCCCTTAGCCGTCACATCCAGAGCCTCCGAGGTCATCTGTGTCAGCCTGGCGGCGTGTTCGCCCAGTTGGCGGATCAGCGTTGTCAGCTGATCGACCTCGTGGGAGAGGTGGTAGACCTGGCGCTCCTGTTGATCGGCGTCGCGCACCAGCAGCTCGGCGCTTCGCTGCAGTCTGTGAGCGTAGTCATCGAGCGTGCGTGTGCTTTTCTGGAGATCGAAAACAATGGCGTGGAGCTGTTCAACCAAGGTATTGAGCACCGCCGCCACCGGCTCTAGAGAGGCGTGGCGGGCTTGCAGGCGAACCCGCAGATCGCCGCGGCTCAGCGGCTCCAGGTCTGCCCGCAAGGCGGCAATCGCCTCTTGTAAGGCCCGGTGCTCGGCCTCTTGCTGAGCAAAAACCTGGGCGTTATCGATGGCGATCGCTGCCTGATTGGCGAAGAGTTCCAGGATCTCAATGCGCTCCAGCGTCGGGATCTGGCCATCCTCCGGCTCGTCGAGCGAGATAAAGCCGACGAGCTGTTTCTTGCGTGGACTGTAGAGCGGCACGATCAGCATGTCGAGCGGATGCCAGCCGCCGGGCCGGTAGTCGCTGAGGGGCATATTGCCGACCAGGGTGACATCAGCAAACTCATGGATATGCTCATGTGAAATAAAATAGCTCTGGCTGATGCGAAACTCTGGGCGCATCTGGCGCAGCATCTGCTCCACCCGCATTGGGTGCTCGATGAGGCGGCGCTGATCATCGGCGGAAATGCCTGCGAAGGCCACTGCTTTCAAGTACTCGCTGTTCTCTTGCAGCAGCTTAATTACCGCGCTGCGGAAGCCGGTGCAGGCAGTGATCGAAGCAGCAATCTGCTGGAGCACCTCCTCCAGACCCAGCTCAGCGCGCAGCATATTGCCCAGGCGGATCAGCTCCTTGACCTGGCGTGTGTAGAGGGCCTGCTCCTGGGTGGTAGTAGGATTGGCCGTAGCGGTCGCGCTGGCTCCGCCAGCGGCGGGCCCTGCGGCGGGTCCGGGTCCGGCGGACTGAGGCCGTGAGGCGAAGCGCTCGCGCTCCGCCGAGGTATTGAGCGGGGGGAAGGTAGTCATAGCAGCCCTACTCCGTGCAAGGTTAGTCTTGTGATGGACGCTCCGTTCCTGGCGTGTCGGCTCATTGCCGCTGCGCAGGCGTACACGCAGGGGAATAAACCAGTTCTGCTGTTTTCTCTCTGCCATGCCAGCATCGTATTCCTTTCCAGTGTGGCCCGCGCGGTCTGGCCTGGCGGCAAAAAGCGGGGCAGCCGGTCTTGCCTCCTGTGCTTCCGGTGGGCGAAAAGGACTCCTATGCCGCGCTAAAAAGTCGCCTCCAGTCTTAGGGTGAGGATAGCATATTCTCATGCAAGAGTACAAGGTGGTGGGAAGATGGTTTGAAGATAGTCTTATCTTGAGGAAGCCAGGCGCGCCAGTGGTCCGCAGGAGCCGTCTGAGGGAGAGCGGCGCCTGCTCTGCCCCCTCCTCGCCTTAATTGAGCTGGGTGGGTGCCAGGGCATCGAGCGGGAGCAGGCCCTCCTCTATAGCCCGACTGAGGGCCTCGGTGCGCCCCGAGACGTGCAGCTTCTGGTAGATGTTGGCCAGGTGGAAGTTCACGGTGCGCTCGCTGACCTGCAGGCGACGTGCGATCTCCTTATTGCGCAGGCCGCGCGCCAGCAAGAGCAAAACCTGGCGCTCGCGTGCTGTCAGCGAGGTAGCGCTGCTGCTACTGCTGCTCTCCTCGCCCTGACTCAGGCGCGTCAGCAGGCGAGCTGCCAATTGGGGCTGCACCACCGTCTCGCCTCGGGCCACCGCGCGAATGGCCTGGACCAGCTCTTCGGGGGCCGCTTCCCTGAGCAGATAGCCCTCGGCCCCAGCTCGCAGCGCTGCTGAAAGGTGCTCGGGACGACTGGAGGCCGAAAGAACCAGGATACGGGTATCTGGGCTGAGCTGCTTCATCTGACGCAGGGTCTCTACTCCCTGCTCGTCGGGCAGAGGAAGGTCGAGCAGCACCACCTGTGGCCCCAATTCGAGGGCCTCGCCGCTGGCCTGAATGCCACTGGCAGCCTCGCCGATAACCTGCAGATCGGGATAGCTCTCTAGCAGGCGGCGCAAGCCGGCACGCATCACGGGTTGTGCAGCGACCACCAGCAGACGCAAGCCCTGCGAGGACCTCCCCGTCTCTGCGCTGCCGGCGGGCAAGAGTGCGGGAAGGCTAGAGTCGGACGGGCGCTCATACGGCAGGCTGGCGCTGATCTGGTGACCCTGACCTGGCTCGGCATTGATCGTCAGGCTGCCTCCTCGGGCACGTAGCTGCTGACCTAAGCCCTCTAGCGCCTCCTGGCTGCTGACAGCTGGCGCGAAGGGGGGTGCTGCCACGACTGTGCCAGCCTCATCGACCGAGCCATCGTCGCTGAGGGTCAACTGCAGCCGCTCGCGGCCATAGTGCAGGGTCAGGCGCAGATGGCGGACAGCGCGATACTGGGCGACAGCAGCCAGGGCAGCACGTGTCAGGCGATAAAGCAGAACGGCGGCTGAGGGGTCCAGCCGCCGCGCCTCACCCGTCACCTGGACCCGGCTGGCTGATCCCAGGGCCTCGGCGCGCTCCTCCACCAGTCGCCCCAGTGCCTCCGCCAACTGCTCGGTCTGTTGCTCCGGCTCCTCTCCGGCGGAGGTCGCGCTGGCGAGGCGCAGCTCAGTCAGCAGCGTCGTCACCTCCTCCTCCACCAATGCCAGGCCCTGGGCCACAGGAGCAAGCTGCTCGGGGGTGAGTGGTCCGTTCAGCAGCCTGTGCAAAGCCCGCAGCTGCAAAGCGATCGTACTTAAAGCCTCAAGCAAACCTTCGCTGGGCCCGCCAGTGCGGGCGCTATCTGCTGGTAGCATCAGTCAGCACTCCCCTGCAAATACGGGAAGCCAGCCGGTCTCTCCCGCTCGTGTTGGCGGTCCGCTCCGGCTGGCCTCGGACAGCGCAGGCCAGGCCCATCAGCCGGCCAGGCCAGGTGGTCTCAGACCTGGGCTGCCGCTCGTAGCGGCTCGATCACGATCTGGCCCTCGCGGACGTCGATCTGCACTGTATCGCCCTCGCGGACCGTCCCGTCCAGCAGCGCACGGGCCAGACGGTTCTCGACCTCGCGCTGGATTACTCGCTTGAGCGGGCGGGCACCGAAGTGGGGATCGTAGCTCTCGCTCGCCAACAGCTCGCGGGCCGCCTCGCTCACCTGCAAGCTGATGTGGCGTTCGGCCAGGCGCGGACGCAGGCGGTTGATCTGAATATCCACGATCTCCTTGATCCGCTCTGGCGCCAGCGGATGGAAGATCACAATCTCGTCGATACGGTTGATGAACTCCGGGCGGAAGCCCTCCTCACGCAGGCGCTGACGGACCTGCCGCTGGGCCTCTTCCTCATCGAGGCCCTCCAGCTCGGGCAGCCAGGTCGTGCCCACGTTGCTCGTCATAATAATGACCGTGTTCTTGAAGTCCACGGTGCGGCCCTGGCCATCGGTCAGGCGACCATCGTCGAGCAGCTGTAGCAAGACATTGAAGACATCGGGTGCCGCCTTCTCGATCTCGTCGAAGAGCACCACGCTATAAGGATGGCGACGCACAGCCTCCGTCAACTGACCACCCTCCTCATAGCCGACGTAGCCCGGCGGGGCACCGATCAGGCGCGAGACGCTATGCTTCTCCATGTACTCCGACATGTCGATGCGTACCAGCGCCTGCTCGTTATCGAAGAGGAACTCCGCCAAAGCGCGGGCCAGCTCGGTCTTGCCGACGCCGGTAGGGCCCAGGAACAGGAAGCTGGCCAGCGGACGATTGGGGTCCTGCAGGCCGGCGCGGGCCCGGCGAATGGCATCCGAGACCGCGCGCAGGGCATGGTCCTGACCGACCACCCGCTCGCGCAGGCGCTCCTCCATCTTCAGCAGCTTCTGGACCTCGCCCTCCATGAGCCTGGCGACCGGGATATGCGTCCACTTCGAGACGATCTCGGCAATATCCTCGGCGTCGACCTCCTCCTTCAGCATGCGCGCGCCCTGAATCTCGCTCAGCTTCCCCTCCATCTCGCGGATGCGGCGCTCCAGCTCTGGAATGACGCCGTAACGCAGGCGGGCCTGCTCCTCCAGGTTATACTCGCGCTCGGCCCGCTCCAGAGCCACCTGAGCCTCCTCCAGCTCTGTCTTCAGACGGCGCAGCGTCTCCACCGGCTCCCGCTCGCGCTCCAGCGAGAGGCGCAGACTATGCAGCTGCTCATTCAGATTGGCGATTTCCTGCTCCACCCGCTCGCGGCGCTCGCGGCTGGCGGGGTCAGTCTCCTTCTTCAGCGCCTCATGCTCCACCTGGAGCTGACGGATGCGGCGCTCCAGAGCGTCGATCTCGCTCGGCGTGCTATCCAGCTCCACGCGGCGCCGGCTGGCCGCCTCATCGATCAGATCGATAGCCTTATCCGGCAGGAAGCGGTCACTGATATAGCGTTTCGAGAGCACCGCCGCCGCCACCAGGGCGCTATCCTGGATGCGGACGCCGTGATGGACCTCATAGCGCTGCTTCAAGCCACGCAGAATGCTGATCGTGTCCTCGACCGACGGCTCCTCGACCATGATTGGCTGGAAGCGGCGCTCAAGGGCAGCGTCTTTCTCGATATATTTACGATACTCATCGAGGGTCGTTGCGCCGATGCAGTGCAGCTCGCCACGGGCCAGCAGAGGCTTAAGCATATTCGAGGCATCCATCGCCCCCTCAGCGGCGCCGGCCCCAACCAGCGTATGCAGCTCATCGATAAAGAGAATGATGCGCCCCTCAGCATTCTGGATCTCGCGCAGCACCGCCTTCAGGCGCTCCTCGAACTCGCCGCGGTACTTGGCACCGGCGATCAGCGCGCCCAAATCGAGAGTGATAATCTGCTTATCCTTGAGCGTCTTGGGCACATCGCCGCGCACAATACGCTGGGCCAGTCCCTCGACAATGGCCGTTTTCCCCACACCAGGATCGCCGATCAACACCGGGTTATTCTTCGTGCGCCGGCTCAGCACCTGGATGACGCGGCGAATCTCCTCGTCGCGCCCAATCACCGGGTCAAGCTTGCCCTGAGTCGCCAGGGCCGTCAGATTGCGCCCGTACTTCTCCAGGGCCTGATACTTGCCCTCGGGATTCTCATCCGTCACGCGCTGCGCACCGCGGATCGCACTCAGCGCCCGCAGCGTGGTATCGCGCGTCACCCCGGCAGCGCGGAAGGCACGCTGAATGGTCTCGCCGCCAACCTCAAAAAGCGCCAGCAGCAAATGCTCGACACTCAGATACTCATCCTTAAAGCTACTCATCTGGCGCCAGGCCTCTTCCAGGACCCGCCGCAGTTGCGGCGAAATACCCGGCTCGCTCCCCCCATAGACGCGCGGCATGCGCTCCAGCTCATTACGTACCACGCGCTGCGCTGCCGCCAGGTCACCTCCAGCCTTCTGGATCACCTCTCTCGTAATGCCACCCTGCTGCTCCAGCAGGGCAGAGAGCAGATGCTCTGGCTCAATCTGGCTATGGTTGTAGCTACGCGCTAACTCTGACGCATCCGTGATGGCCTCGCGGGCCTTCTCGGTTAAGCGCTCTAACTTCATGGCTCTTGTGCTCTCCCTCTGTTTGCCAACGTCTTACCTTGTCTGTTACTATACCACATTGAGTGCTTTATTGCAAGAAGATTTGAGTGACTTCTTATCAAAGTTTGGGAGAGAGGACCAAAATTGCCGGCTATGCTGGGAGGAGAGGCTATGATATAATGGCCGCGCCGTCCTGCTTCTCTCCCAGAAGAGAGAAGGCGAGCGCGGCGCTCAAGTCGGTCACTCAGTCAGTGAGTCAAGCCAATCAGCAATCAGCCAGTCAGCGATTCACTCACTCACTCACTCACTCACTCACTCACTCACTCACTATGCGGAGGCAGGACGAGGTGAGCGCGGAGACGCCGAACGGCAGAACAGAAGTAGCCGCCCTGCCGCAGGAGTTGCAGGGAGATGAGGCGCGTATAGCGGCAGCGATCGAGAGCCTGCTCTTTGTAGCGGGGCGACCGCTGGAGCAGCATGAGCTGCGCAAGGTCTTGGGCGTCCACGAGGAGGAGCTGCAGGCCGGTCTGCGTGTGCTGGCGCGTAGTTTGGAGGAGCAGCGGCGTGGGCTGCGTTTGCAGCGCCTGGGCACTCAGGTGCAGCTGGTGACGGCGCCGGAGAATGCGCGCTATGTGGCGGCGCTGCTGGGTCTGCCATTGACTGCCAGGCTGACGCCAGCGGCTCTGGAGACACTGGCGGTGATCTGCTATCGCCAGCCGATTACGCGCGCACAGATCGAGGCCATTCGCGGGGTGAATAGCGATCGGGCCCTGGCGAGCCTGATCCAACACGGACTGGTCGCCGAGGTAGGCCGGGCCCCGACAGTGGGCCATCCGGCTCTCTTTGCAACGACGCCGGAGTTTTTGCAACAGTTTGGGCTGACGAGCCTGGAGGAGTTGCCTCATATCGATGGACTGCCTGATGTTCAACGCGCTGTCCAGGCCCTGCAAGAACGGCTACCCTTGAGCAGCAGCCCGGCCACCTCTGCTGGCCAGGGAGGGCAGGGGCTCAGGACGGAGGCCTCGCCTTCCTGGAAAGAGGCCCCTGAGTTCTGACAAGCAGTCATGCGGCAGGCAGATCAGAACGGGGTGCCGGATCAAGCGTAAGCGGAGCAAAGAGCGAGATGAGAATAGGAAGGCATATGCCGCTCAATGGCAAGCCGCTGCGAGCGCTAGAGATAGCTTCTTTCCTGGGCTGTGAGACGATCCAGCTGTTTGCCAGCAATCCCACAGGCTGGAAACCGCCGGTTGGGGGAGAAGAGGCAGCGCGGGAGTTTGCCCAGGCCGCGCGGGCGCGAGGTCTGGCGCCGCTGGTGGTCCATGCGCCCTATCTGATCAATCTTGCCTCGCCGCGTGAGGAGGTCTGGCAGTCCTCAATCAGGCTCCTCTCTTGGACGCTGCAGCGGGCGGCCCTGCTCGGAGCCTCCGATGTGGTAGTGCACATTGGTAGCCACCGTGGGGCTGGGCTTGAGCCGGGCATCGCACGCCTGCAAGAAGCCTTGCGCCTGGTCCTGGCCGAGGCTCCGTCAGACGTGCGCCTCTTGCTCGAAAACGACGTTGGAGCTGGCCATACCCTGGGGCAGCGCTTCGAGGAGCTGGCCACTGTGCTGGCCTTCCTCCCAGAGGAACAGGAGCGGCTGGGAATCTGCCTGGATACGGCCCATCTGTGGGGGGCTGGCTACGATATTGGCTCGCCTGCCGGAGTGGAGGCAGTTCTTCAGCGCTTCAGCGAGCTGGTCGGTCTCGCGCGGCTCAAAGTGCTGCATCTCAACGACAGTCGGCAGCCGCTGGGCAGCCATCGCGATGTCCATGCCCGTGTAGGCGAGGGGCAAATCCCTGTAACGGGGCTGCAGGCTCTGCTCAATGATGCCCGTCTGGCCGGGCTGACGGTTGTGCTGGAAACGCCCATCAAGCGCGACGAGCAGGACCACGAGGACTGGGAGCACGATCGAGCGCATCTGCAGTACGTGAAGAGCCTGCGGGCGCGTGATGGCGGCCTGGTCTCTCCGCGTCTGGGGCAGGGGCAGACTATCGAAAGATAGGGCAGCGTCTCCGTCGGTGGACTAGGGAGAAGAGGGCAGAAGCGAGACCCATGCCAGCGGCTCCCTGCGGAGCGAACGCCAGCGGAATTCCGCTTCTACCCTCCAGTGAAGGCCCCGGCAAGCCACAGGCATCCCAGGCTTGTGGCTGGGACCCGGCTCAGTAGGAGATGTGATCGGCAGCGGTAGCTGGGCGGAAGGTATTGCCATCGTTAAGCAATACAAGGCGCTGCTCGCCGATATGAACGATCAGATCAGGCCGACCGTCTCCGTTCACATCGTGAACCTCGGCGGTAATCGGTACCAGGTCCTGATTGGGGCCGAAGAGCACCGGACCATTGTAGACGCGCGCGCTGTTGCCATCTCCACCAGGAAATTCAATGATCTCAACATGTCGATTGAGATTGATAAAGACAAAGTGGGTGGGATGGCTTGGGCTGTCGTTGTGCCCAACCACGGCGTCCATCTGCCAGGTACGTGGGCGCCCAAACTGGACATCTTCCTGGTGGAGCTGCCACCAGGAGCCGAGGTAAGCCAGGCCCAGGCCGAGCAGGGCGGTCAGCAAGAGGCCCAGAAGGAAGGCGCGCAGAACCCAAGAGCGACCCGTACGCCGGGCCTTGATGCGCGTCGGGGCCACTGTGCGCAGCCCCTCAGGCACCACTGCCTTGGAGGTCGTGCCATATTCCGGCCTCATCTGGTTACTGGCACGTCGCCGTTGGATGAAAACCGCTGGCTGCGGGCCAGTAATGCCGCTCAGCGGGCCAGCCACGTCCGCGTTGGCGGGTGGCAGGGGCTGATAACGGCGTGTGCTGCTCGGCAGCCGCGGCGTAAGGTAGATGGCATCATCCTCCTCCTCCCCGGTGATGGCCTGCCTCTTCCTGGTCACCCCGGGCGGCTGACGAAGCTGTATCGTCATGGAGTATTTTTCCCCTTTTTCGCCGGCCCATATGGGCCTAGAATGCATGTTCTATATACTAAGGCTATCACTGTTCGTTTGTCAAGTCCCCCGGTAGGAAAATCTTAGATGTAGCCTGGCATGAAACAGTGTATAACAATGTGAGACAGCTGCAATTGTGTTGCAACGCCAATGTCTGCTTTGCAGGGATTCAGGCTTGACTCTCGTGATTTGTCTATGCTATAGTTGATTGTGTCTCGGGTTGCTTGCCGGACGCGAACCTCAACAATTCTTCTGAAGAAGCCAAAGTCCATCCCTGAGCGGAAGTTTCTGTCGCGAGTCTCTTCAGACCAAGGAAGCATTCAGTGTTCTCGGGGAAGAGCTGGTCCCTGGACGTTGTATCGTTAGCGCATCTTGTGCTCACGAGGTGGGACAACGGACCGGCTGAGGGCTTTCCGGCTGTGCTGCTTGCATCGGAACCCCTTATCCGCTCCTTTGCTTGTGCTTTCACGACTGCATCGCTGTAGTGCGCGCCCTTCATGCTATCTCTAGGCTAGTGGCCCAACTGAATCCCGGCTGAGTTTTCTCCTACTAAGCCTTACTGTTTCTTGTCCTGGTAGCCAGGACTGTGCTCAGCTCTGCTTGTCTGACAGTCTCCCAAGAAGGCGTGGGGAGGGGGGCATCTGGCGCGTGGCCCTGGCCGGGCTGGTCGAGCGTGGCTTACTCTGTTCGGCTGATGGTCTTGCGGAGGGGGTGGCACGGCGCAAGACAGAGGTCCGCAGAGGGCCTCTGTCTTGCCGTGCCTTCCGGGAAGGGTGTTCAAACTTTACGTTTTCCCCTCTCTCCTGGCGGTTGCCGTGCGCTTGTCCTGGTGCAGGGGTGAGCAAGCTCGCGATTTGGGACGACTCGCTATCCTCAATATAGGGATGGGAATGAGAGGAAGAGGTAATGGGGAGGAGTTTGCTGAGCTGAGCGGTGCAAGGAAGCCCGGAATGTGTGCTGTATCCAGAGGCAGCGATGGCTGTATCGTGTGCGTGTGTCTATGTTTTTCGTCTGCGCGTGCCAGGCAGGCAGTGAGTCAGGCTGTGTGTGTGGTGAACTGGTCTGGCTGCGAGCGAGCACTGGCGCGCTCTTGTTGAAGGAGGCACCGCTATGACCAGGACGCGCGTGGAGGCGGTCCACATCGTCTGGATCACCGCGGGCCTGGGCTGTGATGGCGACTCGGTCTCAATTACGGCGGCCAGTCAGCCAAGCCTGGAGGATGTGATCCTGGGGGCGATTCCGGGACTTCCCCGCGTCTATTTGCACAATCCTGTCCTCGCCTATGAGTTGGGCGGCGACAGCTTTATGACCTGGTGGTACCAGGCCGAACGCGGCGAGCTTGATCCCTTTGTGCTGGTGGTCGAAGGCTCGATCCCCAATGAGCGCATTAAGCGCGAAGGCTACTGGGCCGCGTTGGGGACCGATCCGGCAACCGGACAGCCGATCACGACCTGTGAGTGGATCGATCGTCTGGCGCCGAAGGCCTGGGCGGTGGTGGCCATCGGGACCTGCGCGACCTATGGCGGTATCCACGCGATGCAGGGGAATCCCACCGGAGCGATGGGCCTCGCCGACTATCTGGGCCACGGCTGGAAGTCCTGGGCCGGAATCCCCATTGTCAATGTCCCTGGCTGCCCCGTGCAACCAGACAATTTCATGGAGACGCTCCTCTACTTGCTCTACCAGGCGGCAGGTCTGGCCCCGATGATCCCCCTCGACGACCTCGGGCGCCCTACCTGGCTCTTCGGCAGAACCGTGCACGAGGGCTGTGACCGCGGCAGCTACTACGAGCAGGGGGATTTCGCCACGGAGTATGGTGCTCCCCAGTGCCTGGTGAAACTCGGTTGCTGGGGCCCGGTGGTCCAGTGCAATGTGCCGAAGCGGGGATGGATGGCCGGTCTGGGTGGCTGCCCCAATGTGGGTGGCATCTGTATCGGTTGCACGATGCCCGGCTTCCCCGATAAGTTTATGCCCTTCATGGATGAGCCGCCTGGCGCCAAGCTGTCTACTGGCATCGCCGGCGCCTATGGTGGCGCGATTCGGGCGCTGCGCAATATTACGAAGTCGACGCTCAATAAAGAGCCTTCGTGGCGCCATAAGGGCCGCGAGCTGGCGACCGGCTATCAGCCGCGCTGGTAGAGAGGAAACGACTGACGCCTCCTGACGGGTGACAGCGCCCGAGCCTTATTCCGCTCAGGTTGCTGTGTGCAGGTCTCTCTGTCTTGTTTTGCTTGTCTAGATGCTTGCTTATGGCGGCAGGAGCGGCAGTGGTGGGGGGTGTTGCTCGCCGTTTCCGCTCTCTGGCTGGCTGGTGCCTGTTCGGCAAAGGAGAGAGCACGATGACCACTGAGGTGCGACGTCAGGCAGCCCCAGCTGAGCCTGGCCAGATCATTGAAATGGCCTGGGACCCGATTACGCGCATTGTGGGCAGCCTGGGAATCTATACCAAGATCGATTTCAAGAAGCGGCAGGTGGTGGAGTGCTACAGCACGTCGTCGATCTTCCGCGGCTATAGCATTTTCCTGAAGGGCAAGGACCCGCGCGATGCCCATTTCATCACCAGCCGCATCTGCGGGATCTGCGGGGATAATCACGCCACCTGCTCGGTCTATGCCCAGAATATGGCCTACGGGGTGAAGCCGCCGGCCCTCGGCGAGTGGATTCTCAACCTGGGCGAGGCGGCGGAGTATATGTTTGACCACAACATCTTTCAGGAGAACCTGGTCGGGGTCGATTTCTGCGAGCAGATGGTGCGGGAGACCAATCCTGGGGTCTGGGAGCTGGCCCAGAAGACTGAGGCCCCGCACGCCAGGGACCACGGCTATCGCACGATCGCCGATATTATGCGGGCGCTCAATCCCTTCACGGGCGAGTTCTATCGCGAGGCGCTGCAGATGAGCCGCCTGACGCGCGAGAAGTTCTGCTTGATGGAGGGGCGCCACGTGCATCCGTCGACGCTCTATCCTGGCGGCGTAGGAACGGTGGCCACTGTCCAGCTTTTCACCGATTATCTGGTACGCCTGATGAAGTATGTGGAATTCATGAAGAAGGTCGTGCCGCTGCATGACGACCTCTTCGATTTCTTCTATCAGGCCCTGCCCGGCTATGAAAAGGTAGGCCAGCGGCGGATTCTGCTGGGCTGCTGGGGCTCGTTCCAGGACCCCGAGGTCTGCGACTACGAGTATCGCACGATGGACAAGTGGGGGCGGGCGATGTTCGTGACGCCGGGCGTGGTGGTCGATGGCGAGCTGGTGACGACGAGCCTGGTCGATATCAATCTCGGCATTCGCATTCTGCTGGGCAGCTCCTACTACGAGGATTGGGAGAACGAGCGGACCTTTGTGGATCGGGATCCGCTGGGCAACCCGGTCGATCAGCGCCATCCCTGGAACCAGACGACGATTCCGAAGCCGCAGAAGCGCGATTTCAAGGGGAAGTATAGCTGGGTGATGTCGCCGCGCTGGTACGATAAGCGCACGGGGCAGTACCTGGCGCTGGATACTGGCGGCGGGCCGCTGGCGCGTCTGTGGGTGACGGCGCTGGCGGGTCTGGTCGATCTGGGTGGCTACATTAAGGCGACGGGGCACAGCGTGAAGATCCGCTTGCCGAAGACGGCCCTCAAGCCCGAGGTCGAGTTTGAGTGGAAGATTCCGAAGTGGAGCAATGCCCTGGAGCGTGATCGGGCCCGCTCGTACTTCCAGGCCTATGCGGCGGCGGTGGCGCTCTATTGTGTGGAGAAGGCGCTGGGAGAGATCCGCGCGGGTCGTACGAAGACCTGGAGCGATTTTACGGTGCCCAAGGAGGCGATCGGCTGCGGCTTCCACGAGGCGGTGCGTGGAGTGCTCTCGCACCATCTGGTGATCGAGAACGGCAAGATTGCCAACTATCACCCCTATCCGCCGACGCCCTGGAATGCCAGTGTGCGCGATGTTTATGGGACGCCGGGCCCCTACGAGGATGCGGTGCAGAATACGCCGATCTTCGAGGAGAATGGTCCCGACAAGTTTAAGGGCATTGATATCATGCGGGCAGTGCGGAGCTTCGATCCGTGCCTGCCCTGTGGGGTGCATATGTATCTGGGGGACGGCAAGGAGCTGGAGGTAGTGCATTCGCCGACCTTCGGGCGCGTGCCGTAGTGTGGAGGAGCTGAGAGGCCCCGCTGAGCTGCCTGCACCGCCCGCGGTTGGGCCGTGTGCCGGGGCGGGCAGCGCTCATTGAGGAGGAGAAGGCTATGGGCAGCGATGTGCAGGGGCGTCAGGGAGGTCAGGAGCCTCATCCGGCTGCGGAGATTGAGCGCTTGCTGGCCGAGGTTGAGAGACTGTCCGATCCCCAGGCGCGCGCCTTGGCGGAGGAGCTGATCCGGGCGCTGGTGGCGCTCTATGGCGAGGGCCTGCGGCGGATCGTGGAGCTGCTGGCCGCCGTGGATGGCTCGCAGACGTCCGCGACCTCTTCTGGGGGGCGCCTGCTCGATCTGCTGGCGCGCGATGAGTTGGTCGCCGCTCTCTTGCTCTTACATGATGTGCACCCTGTCCCTCTCAGAGAGCGGCTGGAGCAGGCGCTTGAGGAGGTGCGGCCTGTGGTACGGGGGTATGGCGGTGAGCTGGAGCTGCTGCACCTGACAGAAGGGGTGGCCTCGTTGCGCCTGAGCGGGGGCTGTCGCGGTTGTGCCGCCTCGCTTCAGTACCTGCAGCAGAGGATCGAAGAGGCGGTGTATCGTGTGGCTCCCGATTTGAACGGGTTGGAGATCGAGGGGATTGCTGAGGCGGAGGGTGGGACGGTGGAGCCGTCGCCGTCGCGGAGCGGGACGCCGGTCCCGGTGGTCTTTGTCCCGCGGCGGCGCGGCAGCGCTCCTGTGGCGGTAGCGGCCCAGGAGCGCGGAACCAGGGCGGGAGAGGGGTGAGCGGTGATGAAGAGGGTAGGCAGCGCGTGGCCGGGGCCGGACCTGGCGCGGCTCTCCTGGCGTGAGGAGACGGGTGCTACAAGCGGGCCACATGCCGGCCAGGCTCCGATGGCGCTCCCGTTGGGCGCGTTGCGGCGCTTCGTGTCGCGCGAAGGTCAGCCGCAGCGCCGCCCCCTGGAGCGCTGCGAGCTATGCCGGGCAGTGCTGTTGCCAACTCATCACCATCTGTTGGCCCCCGAGCGGCGTCAGGTGCTGTGTGTCTGCGATCCGTGTGCGCTACTTTTCCGGGCCGGGACCCAGCTCGGCCAGGGCCAGTATCGCTTGATCCCCGAGCGGTATCGCTGGCTACGTGACCTGGCGCTGACTGATGCCGAATGGGAGGCCTTGGGCTTGCCGGTGAACCTGGTCTATCTCTTCTACAGTACACCGGCAGGGCGGCTGCTGGCTTTCTATCCGGGGCCTGCGGGGGCGACGGAGTCCTTGCTGGATCTCGACGGCTGGCAGGGGTTGGTCGCCCGCTATCCGCTGCTGGGGGAGCTGCTGCCCGATGTCGAGGCGCTGCTGATCAATCGGGTCCGTGGGGCGCGCGAGACCTATCTGGTCCCGATCGATGTCTGCTTTCGTCTGACAGGTCTGATTCGGGCCAACTGGCGCGGCCTGAGTGGCGGCGCCGAGCTTGAGCGCGCTCTGGCCAGTTTTTTCGCTGATCTGCAGGCACGGGCTGAGGTGGTCGCTGTTGAACGCACGGCGCCGGACCGTGGGGAAGGGGAAGATGATGCCTGATCTTGAGTTTGCCATTCTGGGCGCAGCTGTGCCAGCCTATGCCGCCGCTCCCATGCTGCTCTTTCGGCTGCAGGTCAGCAATCGAATGCCCAGAGAGCCAGTGCAGAGCGTGGCCGTGCGGACCCAGATCCAGATCGAGGCCACGCGCCGCCGCTATAGTCCAGCAGCTCAGGCGCGCCTGCTGGAGGTCTTCGGGGAGCCGGCGCGCTGGGGTGAAACCGTGCGCCCACTCCTCTGGACTCATGCCGGGACGGTGGTGCCGGCTTTCAGCGAGCGCACCGAGGTCGAGCTGCCGGTACCCTGTACCTACGATTTCGAGGTGGTCAGCACCAAATATTTTGCTGCCCTGGAAGGCGAGGAGGGAGCCATTCCGCTGCGCTTCTTCTTCAGCGGCACGGTCTTCTACGAGAGCGAAGAGGGGCGTCTCCAGGTCGCACCGATCCCCTGGTCGAAGGAGGCCGCCTTTGATCTGCCGCTGGCTTGCTGGCGCGAGCTGATCGCCCACTTCTACCCCGGGAGCGCCTGGCTGCGCCTGCAGCGCCAGATCTTTGACCGGCTCGCTGCCTACAAGATGGCTCACGGCCTGCCGACCTGGGATGAGACCGTGCTGCGCCTGCTAGAGGCGGCAGAACAGGAGGGAAGGCAGTGAGGAAGCTGGAGGAGGTCCAGGCCATTGCCGAGGCGGTACTCTATGAGGGCTATCTGCTCTACCCATACCGTCACTCGGCCCTCAAGAACCGGCAGCGCTGGACCTATGGCGTGGTCTATCCGCGCGCTTACAGCGAAGCTGGTGGCGAGGTCGAGCCCTGGTGCATGCAGACGGAGTGTCTGCTTGAGGTCAATCCGGGGCGGGAGGGCAAGACGCAGCTCTCTGTCTCTGTGCGTTTCCTGCACTTGATGCGCTGCAGGCGCGAAGGCGAGCGCCACGGCCAGGGAGAGGAGCAGGAGCAGCTCCGGGAGGCGCCACTCTGGGCGGAAGCCCCTTTTGACGGTGTCTGGGAGGAAGGAGTCGAGCGCACGGTCAGCGCGACGGCACTCTCATTGACTGAGCTGCTTCAGTCCGGGCGGCGCCTGCCTTTCGCCTTTCCGGCGCGGGGCCTGGTCGAGGGGGAGCCTCTTGGGGGAAGAGCGAGCGGATCAGGGAGCATTGTGCGTGAGGGGCAAGCCCTGAGCGGCGAGGTAGACGTCGCCGCTGAGGCTGTGCCCGGGCGAGCGCATCTCTACAAGCTGCGCGTCACCATTACGAATACGACCCCGGTGGAGAAGCCAGCAGAGCTACGGGCGCAGGAGGCCCTGCTCGCGGCCTGCGTCTCGACGCATACCATCCTTCAGGTGGAAGGAGGCGCCTTTGTCTCCCTGATAGAGCCGCCGGCGGAGCTGCGCCAGGTGGCAGCCTCCTGTCAGAACCGTGGCACCTGGCCGGTGCTGGTCGGCGAGCCAGGTGAGCGTGACAGCCTGCTCTCGGCGCCCATCATTCTCTACGACTATCCACAGATTGCCCCCGAAAGTCCAGCTCCGCTCTTCGACGGGACCGAGATCGATGAACTGTTAGCCTTGCGCATCATGACGCTGGCCGATGAGGAGAAGGAGCAGATTCGCCGCGGCGATGCCCGTGGGCGGGCCGTGCTGGAACAGATCGAGCGTCTGACTCCAGAGCAGTTTCTGCAGCTTCACGGCACCATTCGCAGCCTGCGTGCGCTGGGGGAGGGTGAGCCATGAGTCTCGCGAATGGCAACGGAAACGGCAACGGCTGGATCTTCCCAGGAGAGGACTATCCACCACCGGAGATGATTACCGTCGCGGGGCGCCAGGTGAGGGCGGGCACGCGCGTGCGCCTCTGCCCAGGGCGAGCACGTCAGGGGCGCCTGGCCGATGCCTTTGATCTGCTGCTGGATGGCCGCACCGGGCGCGTCGAGGTCATCCAACAAGACTTCGAGAACCGCCTCTATCTGGTGGTCACCCTCGATGATGATCCCGGCAGAGAGCAATGGGACGAGCGCGTCTTACCTGGTCACCGCTTCTTCTTTTTCCCGGAAGAAGTGGAGCCGCTCGAAGCGGACGAAGATAACGAGCGAGACGGAGGGCGACTATGAATAGCCTGAGCCGCGATGAGCGGTCCGCCTGGCCTGAGCAGGAGAAGGCCGTGTTGCAGGCTTTAGAAGAAGCCTTTGCCCTCTCGGCCCGCGGGGGACTGCGCCGCCTGCTGGTGGCTGGCATTGGCAATATCTTTCTGGGCGACGATGGTTTCGGCTGCACGGTGGCTCAGCGGGCGCGCGGACGCTATCCGCTGGGGGTGGAAGTGGTCGACTTTGGCATTCGGGGTCTGGAGCTGGCCTATGCGCTCCTTGACGGCTACGAGGCGCTGATCCTCATCGATGCCGTGCCGCGCGGCGGCAGTCCGGGGACCCTCTATCTGCTCAAGCCGCTGCTTCCCCCAGCAGATCAGGCAGCCGATCTGGCTGCTGGCAAGCTCGGTCTGGAGGCGCATAGCCTTGATCCCGTGCGCATCCTGACCTATGCCCGTGCGCTAGGGGCGCCGCCCATTCCGACCTTGCTGATTGGCTGCGAGCCGGCCCCTCTGGCGGATGATGCCGATGAGGAAGAGCTGCAGATGGGACTTAGTCCCCCCGTGCAGGGGGCGGTCGAACGCGCTCTGTGCATACTCGACACCGTGGTCAGGCAGCTCTGCCAGGGCTCGGGTTCGGCTGAGACTGTCTAGTACTGGCGCGAGAACGCGCCTTGCTCTCACTCACTGAAAGGAGGCACCTACCAATGGTCAAGTGGATCATGAGCACCATTGTCCTGGCGCTGCTGTTGCTTGTGCTCAGGCAGCAGCTTCCCGATATTCAGCGTTATTTGCGGATTCGCTCCATGTAGAGAGAGGGGAGCTGGCCGTGTACAGCGGCGCCTATGAGCGAGCGGGCGCTGGAGGATGGCGGGGGCCGAGCAAACACAGGCAGGCCCCGGGCGATCGAGACAGGCGAAAGGTGGGGTGGCGATGCATGAGCTAGCGCTTGCTGAAAGCATTATCGAGGTGGTAGAGGCCAGGGCGGAAGAATGCGGCGTACAGCGAGTGCGGACGGTGCATCTGCGCGTGGGCGAAGCCAGCGGTGTCCTGGTGGAGGCCCTGCAAGCGGCCTTTGCCATGCTGGCTTCGCTCTCGCCCGCTCTGGCTGAGGCCCGGCTGGCGATCGAGATCACTCCACATCGGGCCTGGTGCGAGCCGTGTGCCCATGCTTTTGCCGTTGTGGACTTCGTCGCGCGCTGTCCTGCCTGTGGCGCCTGGTCCACGCGCATCCTCTCGGGCACCGAGTTGCAGATTCTCGACATGGAGGTTGCGGCTGACAACGAGCAAGAGAACCCGGGGCGGGAGAACAACGGATGAGGAGCGGTAGCTATGCCCAAGGTGACTATTGCCAGACATATCCTGGCGGCCAATGAGGAGGTTGCGGCAGAGGTGCGCCAGCGGTTGGCGGCTGCTGGCGTGCGCTGCATCAACCTGATGAGCGGTCCAGGCGCAGGCAAGACAACCCTGCTCGAGCGCAGCATCGCCCGGCTGCGTGGACGCCTGGCCATAGGGGTGATCGAGGGGGATATCGAAACCAGCCTGGATGCCGAGCGCATGGAGGCCGCCGGGTCCCAGGTCGTCCAAATCAATACGCGCGGGGCCTGTCATCTGGAAGCGCATATGGTGCGCGATGCTCTAGAGGCGCTTGATCTGCAGCGGCTGGACCTGCTCTTCATCGAGAACATCGGCAATCTGGTCTGTCCAGCGGCCTGGGATCTGGGCGAGGACCTGCGGGCCGTGGTAGTCTGCACGACCGAGGGCGACGAGAAGCCGGCCAAGTATCCACAGATCTTTGCCGCTGCCCAGGTACTGCTGATCAATAAGCTGGATCTCTTGCCCTACGTGGACTATGACCTCGAGCGCGTGCGCGCTCAGGCACTGGCCGTCAACCCAGGACTGCAGGTCTTCGCGCTGAGCTGCCGCAGCGGCGAGGGATTGGACGCCTGGTGTGACTGGCTGCAGACCTTCGCCGTTCGACCTTCTGCTGTTCCCGCTCAGGCAGGGCCAGTCAGCCAGGAAGAAGGAGCAGCGTCATGAGAGAGCACCTTTCCGGTGTCCAGGCCCCGATGACAACCCGCCAGCGACAGCGCCTTTCCGTGACGGGCATTGTCCAGGGGGTAGGTTTTCGTCCCTTTGTCTACGGCCTGGCTCAGCGTCTGGGGCTGGCTGGCTTCGTACTCAACGACAGTCGCGGCGTGGCCATCGAAGTGGAGGGACCGGCGGAGGCCCTGACCCGCTTTCGCCAGCTGCTGCTGGCCGAGGCACCAGCGCTGGCACGTATCGAGAGTGTCACAGTCGAGATGCTGCCACCCCGGCAGGAGACGGTCTTTGTGATTGGGAAGAGTCAGGAGGGCCGCGAGCGAACCACGCTGGTCTCTCCCGATGTGGCCACTTGTGCCGCTTGCCTGCGCGAGTTATTTGATCCAGCGGATCGTCGCTATCGCTACCCATTCATTAATTGTACCAACTGTGGGCCGCGTTTCACCATCATTCAGGATGTTCCCTACGATCGTGAGCAGACGACGATGCGCGTCTTCGCCATGTGTCTCGCCTGCCGCACCGAGTACGAGGACCCAGCCGATCGGCGCTTTCATGCCCAGCCCAATGCCTGCCCACACTGTGGGCCGCAGATCCATCTAGAGCTGTGGACTGAGGGGGAGCCGATCCTCGCGGCCAGCAGCGCGGAGAGTGAGGAGGCGACTCCTATCGAGCGGGTAGCTCAGCTGCTTGCCCGGGGGGCGATTCTGGCCATCAAAGGTCTGGGTGGCTACCATCTGGCCTGTGATGCGCTCAACGCCGTTGCTGTCCAGCGACTGCGGAGACGCAAACACCGTGAAGCCAAGCCCTTTGCGCTCATGGTTCCTGATCTGGAGACGGCGCAGCGTCTCTGCTGGGTCAACGAGGCTGAGGCCGCCTTGTTGCAGTCGCCGCGTCGGCCTATTGTCCTGCTTGAGCAGCGGCCCGGCTCTCCCATCGCGCCCGCCGTTGCTCCGGGCTACCGAACCCTGGGTCTCATGCTCCCCTATACCCCTTTGCATCATCTCCTGCTGCACGCCTTTGCCCAGGCCCTACCCGCCGGGCGTCTGCCGGTGCTCGTCATGACGAGCGGCAATCTCAGCGAGGAGCCGATTGCCTACCGCGACGACGAGGCGCGTCAGCGTCTGGCGGCCATTGCTGATGGCATGCTCAGCCATGACCGTGTCATTCACATGCGCTGCGACGACTCGGTCACGCGCCTGGTGGCTGGTGGCGAGCAGCTCCTGCGTCGCTCGCGGGGCTACGTTCCCGAGCCGATTACCTTGGCCTTTGAGCTGCCGCGTCCGCTGCTAGCCTGCGGGGGCCATCTCAAAAACACCTTCTGTCTGGGCAAAGGGCGACAGGCCTTTGTGGGGCACCACATTGGCGATCTAGAGAACCTGGAGACCCTGGCCTCCTTCCGCGAGGGCATCCGCCATTTCCAGCGCCTCTTTGACATTGTGCCCGAGGCGGTGGCCTATGATCTGCATCCCGATTATCTGGCAACCCGCTATGCGCTGGACAGTGACATCGAGCTGCGCCTTGGCGTCCAGCATCACCATGCCCATATCGCCAGCGTGTTGGCTGAGCATGGCCTGAGCGGGCCGGTGATCGGCATTGCCGCCGACGGAACTGGCTACGGTACCGATGGAGCGATCTGGGGCTGCGAGATCCTGCTGGCCGATCTTTGCAGCTTCGAGCGTCTGGCCCATCTGGCCTATGTGCCGCTCCCAGGAGGAGAGCAGGCGGTTCGTCAGCCGTGGCGCATGGCGGCGGTCTATCTGGCGCGGACCTATGGCGAGCGCTTTCTCACCCTCAACATTCCCTTCGCGCGCCGTCTCGACCGGAGCACCTGGCGCATTCTCGCGCAGATGATCGCTCGCGGCCTCAACACGCCGCTGACTTCCAGTCTGGGGCGCCTCTTCGATGCCGTAGCCGCCATTCTTGGCCTGCGCGACGAGGTGTCCTACGAAGGACAGGCGGCCATCGAGCTGGAGATGCTCGCCAGCAGCGTGCCGCCCGATGACCAGCCGTCTTATCCCTACGCTCTCCTGCGTCCTGGTCAGGGACCACTTCAGATAGATGTCTCCCCCCTGCTCACGGCGCTGGTCGATGATCTCCAGCGCGGTGGTGAGATGGCGCGTCTGGCTCGTCGCTTTCATCGCTCGCTAGTGGTCATGTTCTGTGATCTCTGCCAGCGAATCAGGGAAATCTCTGGCCTCTCCCAGGTAGCGCTCAGCGGCGGCGTCTTTCAGAATCGCCTGCTCCTGGAAGAAGTGGTCAACGAGTTGCAAGCCAACGGCTTTCATGTCTATCTCAATCGCCGCGTACCCCCGAACGATGGCGGTCTCAGTCTGGGGCAACTGGCCGTCGCAGCGGCCCGCCTGGCGGCAGAATGTGGAAGCAGCACTGTGCCTGCAAGGTGAAACGGCGTGAGAGATGGGCCGGCCTTTGACAGGTGCCATCAGCCGATCAGGCTCAGTATGCTCAGGAGCGCGACGTCCTGGTTGCCACAATACAAGAGAGGAGCCGATGCGATGTGTCTGGGAATTCCCGGTCAAGTGCTTGAAATCGTCGACGACGCCAACTCGATTGCGCGCGTTGACGTCTCGGGCGTCAAGCGCAATGTCAGCGTTGCCCTGGTGCGCTCAGAAGGAATTGCTCCCGGCGACTGGGTGCTCATCCACGTCGGCTTTGCCATGAGCAAAATCGATGAAGCGGAGGCGCACGAGACGCTCAAAGCGCTCCAGCTGATGGGCGACGTCTACACCGATGAGCTGAAGCTTCTAGGCTCCAGCCAGATCGAATAATGATGAGGAAGGGGAGGAGCAGCGCATGTCTCCAGAGGGGCAAGAGCCGCTTGAGGCCGTGCTAGAGCGGCGTTTTGGCCTCAGCACCAGTCTGCCGGCGCTCTTCTTTGAGCGCGAGGCGCCGCGCATCGCCGAAGCCTGCTGGGCGATGGCTCGCCGCTTTCATCAGGGGGGGCGCCTGCTGGCCTTCGGCAATGGGGCCTGGGCCACCGACGCGCAACATGTCTCGGTCGAATTTGTCCATCCGGTCATTGTTGGCAAGCGTGCTTTGCCGGCCCTGGCTCTGACCAACGATAGTGCCACCCTTAGCGGCCTCATGGCTGGCGGACGGGCCGACAGGCCCTTCGGCGAACAGCTGCGTGTCCTGGCACGGCCCCAGGATATCGCTCTGGGCTTCTCGCCAGACGGGCGCTGTGCCAACGTCCTGGCCGCCCTCGCACAGGCGCGGCAGCTGGGCCTGCTCACCCTGGCCATGTTAGGAGGCGATGGGGGGCTGATCACTGCCGAGGCGGTTGACTATCGCTTTGTCGTGCCCGCTGACGATCCGCTGATCATCCAGGAGGTCCATGAAACGCTCTATCACGTCCTCTGGGAACTGGTACATGTCTTTTTCGAACACGAGGGGGTGCTGCAATGAAGCCCGAATCCGAGCACGTCTCTCACACTCTGTCGCCATCTGTGCCGTTGCGAGCACTTTGTCAGCCCGATCCCGAGGGGCGCTGTCCCACCTGTGCTGACGAAGCTGTGGCGGTGACGGTGCTCAGTGTCGATAAAGCAGCCGGCCTGGCCTGCGTCCGTCTGGGAGTGGGTGAGGCCCTGATCGACATCACCCTGCTTGGCGAGGTTCAGCCGGGTGACCGCCTGCTCGTGCACGGAGGCGTTGCCCTGGAGCGCCTCGGCGAAGCGGAGGAGCCGGTCGGTCAAGGGCGCGGTCCATCCACCTGAGCCAGTCAGCCAGCCGGGGGTCACCTTACCAAAGAAAGCGAGCGAGCCGGCTATGAACAAAGACGTTGAGCATGGCGAGCCGGTCCAAGGATCGGAGTACGATCGCCTCTTTTATCCCTATCTCTTTGCGGGGGGCAAGGTCAGTCTGGAGGAAGTCCTCAGCCAGGTCCGGCATTCCACCCTGGAGAAGTGCCGCGAAGTTATCGCCCTGCGTCAGGCGACCCTGGCTACGGCACGCGAGTCGCTGCTGGCGGCGGCCCAGGCGATGGCCCAGGCCTTCGCCGCTGGGGCGACCCTGCTGGCCTTTGGCAATGGGGGCAGTACCACCGATGCCCAGGATCTGGTGACCGATCTGCTCCATCCGCCTTTCTCTCACTGGCGAGCGCTGCCGGCCATTGCCCTCACCAACGACATCGCTGTTGTCACGGCGGTGGGCAACGATGTCGGCTTCGAGAATATCTTTACGCGCCAGATCATCGCCTTCGGGCGACCCGGCGATATTGCCGTGGGCATCTCTACCAGCGGCAACTCGCTCAATGTTCTGCACGCCTTTGAGCAGGCCAAAAAACAGGGTCTGCTCACCGTGGGCCTGGCTGGCTACGACGGCGGCAAAACCAGGCGCTCACCAGCGGTGGACTACTGTCTCGTCTCCCCTGGCGATCATATCCCGCGTATTCAGGAGGCGCAAGCCACCGTCTACCATGCCCTGATCGAGCTGGTGCAGGCCCTCTTAGCCGCACAGAAAGGGAGAGCTGACAGCGATGAAGTTCGTCGATGAATATCGTGATCCCGAGCTGGCCAAACGGATCGCCGCCGAGATTGCCCGCCTCAGCGACGGGCGCCCGCTCAAGTTCATGGAGGTCTGTGGTGGCCACACCCATACGATCTACAAACACGGCATCGAGGACGTGCTCCCGCGCAGCATTGACTTGGTGCATGGTCCTGGCTGCCCGGTCTGTGTCCTGCCGATGGGGCGCATCGATGATGCCATCGCCATTGCCCGCATGGAGGGCGTCATCTTCACCACCTTCGGCGACATGATGCGCGTCCCTGGCTCGAAAGGCAGCCTGCTCGATGCCAAGGCCGAAGGGGCCGATGTGCGCTTCGTCTACTCGCCGCTGGACGCCCTCAAGCTGGCGCGCCAACACCCCGATCGCCAGGTGGTCTTCTTCGCCATCGGCTTCGAAACGACCGCGCCCTCGACAGCAGTGACCCTGCTGCGAGCCAGAGCGGAGGGCATCAAGAATTTCTCCGTCTTCTGCAATCATGTGACCATTATTCCAGCCATCAAAGCCATTCTCGACTCGCCCGATCTGCGCCTGGACGGCTTCATTGGTCCAGGGCACGTCAGCATGGTCATCGGCATGCGCCCCTACACCTTCATCGCTCGCGACCATCACAAGCCCGTCGTGATCGCCGGCTTTGAGCCACTCGACATCATCCAGGCCGTCTACATGCTGGTCAAGCAAATCAGTGAAGGACGGGCAGAGGTCGAGAACCAGTACACGCGCGTGGTGCGGCCCGAGGGCAACGTACGGGCTTTGGAGGCGATGGCCCGCACGATGGAGCTGCGGCCCTTCTTCGAATGGCGCGGACTCGGGTTCATCACCCATAGCGCCCTCAAGCTGCGACCAGAGTTCGCCGACTGGGATGCCGAGCTGCGCTACGAAGTGCCGGGCCTGCGAGTGGCCGATCCTAAAGCCTGCCAGTGCGGCGAGGTCCTCAAGGGGGTCATCAAGCCCTGGGAATGCAAGGTCTTCGGCACCGCCTGCACCCCTGAGACCCCAATCGGGACCTGCATGGTCTCGCCAGAAGGGGCCTGCGCTGCCTACTACAACTATGGCCGCTTCTCGATGGCCGCCGAGCGCGACCACCTGCGCAGTCTCTCTCGGACCCCCTAGACGGCAGTGAGGCCGAGGGAGGAAGGAGACCGAGCCAGATCAAGCATCCCAAACCCACACAACCGAGCGAATCAGAGCAGCAGGGACAACAAGCTTCGCAATACAAACGCAAGAAAGATGGAAGGAAGGGAGAGAGCAATGGACGTCAAGCCCGGTTCCGAGCAGGAGGCGGCGCGGCTCGACGCAGTCCTGCAGAAAATGGAGCGCGTCCGGCAGGCGCGCCGGCACAAGTTCTATTTGCGCGACGAGCGCATCACGCTCAGTCATGGCAGCGGTGGCAAGGCCACCCATAACCTGATCGAGGGCGTCTTTGCCCCGGCCTTCTCCAATCCGCTGCTCGATGCCCTGGAAGATGCAGCGGTCTTCTCGCTGGACGGCAGCGGCCTGCAGCTGGCCTTTACGACTGACACCTATGTGGTCAGTCCCCTCTTCTTCGCCGGCGGCGACATCGGCAAACTGGCCGTGCACGGCACCATCAACGATCTGGCAATGGCCGGGGCCCAGCCGCTCTATCTCTCGGCGAGCTTCATCCTCGAGGAGGGCTTTCCCATTGCGGAATTGCGGCGCATCGTCGCCTCCATGCAGGCGGCGGCCAGCGCTGCTGGCGTGGCCATCGTCACTGGCGACACCAAGGTCGTGCAGCGCGGCAAAGGGGATGGCGTCTTCATCAATACCGCCGGCGTCGGACTGCGACGTGCGCACTGGCCGCTCGGGCAGACCTGTCTGCAGCCGGGCGATGTCGTCCTCCTCAGCGGTAGTGCTGGCGACCACGGGATCGCCATCATGCTGGCGCGCGAGGCCCTCGATATCGAAACCGATGTCCAGAGTGATACGGCGCCACTCCATACGCTGGTGGCGGCCTTGTTCGAGGCCATTGGCGAGCGTGTGCATTGTCTGAAAGATCCCACCCGCGGTGGCATAGCCACAGCCCTCAACGAAATGGCTCTGGCCTCCGAAGTGGCCATTGGTCTGGATGAACAAGCGATCCCGGTGCATCCCGGCGTCCGCGGTGCCTGTGAGATCCTGGGACTCGACCCGCTCACCATTGCCAACGAGGGCAAGCTGCTGGCCGTGGTGGCTCCCGAAGCAGCAGCACAGGCCCTGGCCGTCATGCGCGCGCATCCCCTGGGACGAGAGGCGGCCATCATCGGCAGCGTCCAGGCCGAACCGCCTGGCATCGTCTTTCTGCGCACGGAAATCGGCGGCATGCGCGTCCTCGATATGCTCGTCGGTGATCCGCTCCCTCGCATCTGCTAAGTTTCTACCTCCCCTGCTCCCCTTGCACACTTCCAGCGCTCGCCTGAAGCTAGAAGGTGAGCGCTCTGCTCATTCCCGGAAACCCTTCTCCGCCTGCGAACAGCCTCCCTCGTCTTCAGAGGATACATATATTGGACAATATAAATTGAGGAGGTGTAGCGTTTATATTACGCAGAAGGCTCTCTGTCGTAATATGCTTGCAGGAGAACAACGTGCTAGAACCGTCGTTTCTATTGCCTGGCAGATGCCAGATCTATACTTCTCAGCAGCAGAACCTCGGGGGGAACTGGCTCGGCAAGCCGCTGCTGGCGCTACTGCTCGCGATGGGGTTGCTGCTGGCCGGTGGGAGAGTAGCCCTGGCCGAGAGCGTCACTGTCAGCGACGGTGCAGGGGTCTTGGATGTGGCCCGTGTCAAGAGCGAGGGGGCGAAGTTACCGTATCCGTTGGAGGTCGATACGACCAACAGCTTCAGCGGCAGTCAGACAGACTTTGAGGGCTATGCGCGTGGGCGGGTGAGCGCAGCCGAGCGGCTGATTGTGATTGCCATCGACACGGTCCATCGCTGGGTCTATATTGAGTCGGGAAATGCGGTCCCGCTCTCGGATAGCGAGGCGGAAGATGCCTACACGGCCTTCAAGGAGCACTACCGCGATGGGAGCTACACCGGGGCAACGCTGGCGGCCATCCAGTCGCTGGAAAAGAGCCTGACCGTGACGTCAGCGACCGTGACGTCAGAGCCTGATGAATCGTCAGGTAGCGTCAATCAAGGCTTTGATTGGACAGGGGTGGCCTGGACTGGCTGTTTCTGTATCTCTACTGTCGCCCTTTTCTTCTTAGTCATCGGGGCTGCTGCCAATGAGGATGCAGCTCGGCGGCGTAGGGGGTATCGAGGAGGTGAATCCAGCACTGGCTTTGGGGCAAGCAGCTGGGGAAGCAGCTATGGAGGGGGCTTCAGCGACAGCGGCGGGAGCATAGGAGGAGGCTTCAGCGACAGTGGTGGGAGTGCAGGCGGGAGCTTCAGCGACAGCGGTGGGAGTGCAGGAGGGAGCTTTAGCGACAGCGGTGGGAGTGCAGGAGGGAGCTTTAGCGACAGCGGTGGAGGAGCAGGAGGGAGCTTTTAGCGGCGCGGTGCAGACAGGGCTGAGCCTGGCTGTCGGCTCTGTCTCTGTCAACCCCAGCCCTAGATCATCCGTATAAATAGCGTGGCATGGAGCAACAAAGTGCGCCATGATAGGGCAAAAAGAGGAGGGGAACGTATTCATGATTCTCACACAAGTACCATCTAGTGGGCCAGGTGCTGACCAGCAAAGGGGGACGCTCCAGCCTGCTCGCCCTCGGAGGTTCAGTGCACTGCGGCCACTATTGGCGCTACTGCTCGCCGGCTTCCTGCTCATGCTGACAAGCGCAGCTGCCCTGGCCGATAGCGTGACCATCAGTGATGGGGCCGGCGTTCTTGATAAAGGTCGCGTCCAAAGCGAAGCGGCCAAACTGCCCTACCCCATTGCTATCTATACGACCAACTCCTTCACTGGCAGCCAGTCCGACTTTGAGGCGCGCACACAAAGCCATGTCACCAACTCGCGTCTCATTGTCATCGCTATCGATACCGTTCATCACTGGATGTACATCAAGTCTGGCTCGCAGGTGCCGCTTTCCAACAGTGCTGCTCAAGATGCCTACAATGCCTTCAAAGACAACTACAACAATGGAGACTATACTGGAGCCACGCTAGCGGCGATTCGCTCGCTGGAGGACTCGCTGGCGGCGGCGCGTAGCGGTGAAGGTGGCTCACCGGCCAACTCTGGGGCTGGTGGTCTCCTATCGGGAGGCCTGGGCACGCTCTGCTGTCTTGGTCTGCTGGTTTTGATCATTGGGGGAATCATCTTCGCTGTTGTGCGGCGGCGCTCTGGCCAGGGCTGGGGTTGGGGTCGCAGCAATGTTCCCTATGAACCGACGCCACCAGGTAGCTATCCGTACCAGGGTCCCTATCAGGGAGGGTATCCCCCTAACTATTACCCCCCCAATCAGGGTGGGGGCATGAATCCCTGGGCAGCCGGTGGTCTCGGAGCCCTCGGTGGCGGCCTGATCGGCTATGAGCTTGGCAAGATGGCCGGTGAAGGAGAGGCCCGGCATCAAGAATCTGGCTTCGCCGGTGATCCCGGCCCCGGTGGTGGCGGTGACTTTGGCGGCGGTGGTGACTTTGGTGGAGGCGCTGGTGGTGACTTTGGTGGAGGCGGCGACTTTGGTGGAGGTGGTGACTTCGGTGGTGGCGATGGCGGCAGCTTCTAAACCCTCTCATTGTGGCCCCATCTCATGAGGTTGCACTGATCAGCGATCAGGCGACAAGGTCAACCCAACAAAGGAGAACGCCAGCTAATGGCGTTCTCCTTTTACTGAAGAACAAGGTCCTTATCTAGGAGCGACTTCTGCTGGCCCCGGTCCCGTCCATAGCTTGAAGGCCAGGGCTTCTCAGTGGAAGAGGGCTACTCTTCCTCGCCCGTGCTCGGGCGAATACGCCGGGTATGGCGGCGACGTGCCAGCTCTGCCACGCGCAAGCGGCTGACCGCCTGCTCCAAAGCTGCCTGGAGCTCGGCGCGCTCGACATCTGTCTGGGCCTGCTCCAGACGCTCCAGGGCCCGGCGGCGCGCCTCCTGAGCGCGGGCCTCATCGATCTCCTCGGCGTGCTCAGCGGCATCGGCCAGCACTGTCACCTGATCCTCGAAGACCTCCAGGAAGCCGCCGGAGACGAAAATTGGCTCCTCGGCCTCTCCCAAGCGGATCAGCAGCTCGCCCGGTGCCAGCACTGCCAGGAGCGGCGCATGGCGCGGCAGAATGCCCAGGCGGCCCTCCGTGCCCGGAGCATTCACCTGGTCCGCCTCGCCGCTGTAGAGCGCCCGCTCGGCGGTCACCACCTCGACATGCAGTTTTCCAGCCATCTTAGAGAGACCTCTGCTCGCGCTCGTGGCGCTCGATCACCTCATCGATCGTACCCGCCATATAGAAATGCTCCTCGCGGATATGATCGTACTTGCCCTCAAGGATGCCCTTGAAGCCGCGCACCGTCTCCTTGAGCGGCACATACTTCCCGGGGCGGCCCGTAAAGACCTCGGCCACGAACATCGGCTGTGAGCAGAAGCGCTGGATCTTGCGCGCGCGCGAGACGATCAGCTTATCCTCCTCGGACAGCTCATCGACACCCATAATAGCGATGATATCCTGCAGATCCTTATAGCGCTGCAGCACGCGCTGCACGCCGCGAGCCGTATCGTAGTGCTCCTGACCTACGAACTGCGGATCGAGCACGCGGCTGGTCGAAGCCAGAGGATCGACCGCCGGGAAAATGGCCTGCTCGAAGATCGCGCGGTCGAGCACGATCGTCGAATCCAGGTGCGCGAAGGTCGTCGCCGGCGCCGGATCGGTGTAGTCGTCCGCCGGCACATAGACCGCCTGCATTGACGTAATCGAGCCGCGTGTCGTCGAAGTGATGCGCTCCTGCAGCTCGCCCATCTCCTCCGCCAGGTTTGGCTGATAGCCCACCGCCGAAGGCATACGCCCGAGCAGAGCGGACACCTCAGAACCAGCCTGCGTGAAGCGGAAGATATTATCGATGAAGAGCAGCACGTCCTTACCTTCCTCATCGCGGAAATACTCCGCGATCGTCAGGCCGGTCAAGGCCACACGCAGACGTGCCCCAGGCGGCTCATTCATCTGGCCGAAGACCATCGCCAGGCGGTCGATCACGCCGGCTTCCTGCATCTCATGGTAGAGATCGTTCCCCTCGCGCGTGCGCTCGCCAACGCCAGCGAAGACGCTATAGCCGCCGTGGGCCTTGGCCACGTTATTGATCAGCTCCTGGATGATCACCGTCTTGCCCACGCCCGCGCCGCCGAAGGCGCCAACCTTACCACCGCGCATGAAAGGACAGATCAGATCGATCACCTTCAGACCGGTCTCGAAGACCTGCACCTCCTTAGCCTGCTCCTCCAGGCTCGGAGGAGGACGATGGATCGGCAGACGCGGCACATCGGCCACTGGCGGCTTATTGTCGATTGGCTGGCCGAGCACATTGAAGATGCGCCCCAGCGTCTTGGGGCCGACCGGGACAGAGATGGGCTGGCCGCGATCGATGACCTCCAGGCCACGCTGCAGACCATCGGTCGGACCCATTGCCACGCAGCGCACCCAGTTATTGCCCAGGTGCTGCTCCACCTCCAGCGACAGCTCCTCATCGGAGCCCTCGGGGCGAACTACCAGCTCATTATAGATAGGAGGCAGCTGCTCGGGGGGAAACTCCACATCGACCACGGCCCCGAGCACCTGGACCACCCTCCCCTTGGCAAGTGTCTTTGTCGTCATGTATCTCTTCGCCTCCTGCGGAAGCCTCGACAACGCAGTCGCTCACTACCAGCAAGGCGCGCAAGCCTGCTCGCAAGCCTGCTGCATCCATCCCGCTTCCGTTCAGCGTTCGTTTCGTTACAAACTGTTACGTGTCCCTGATCGAAACCGTTGCCGTGGGCAACGGACTCGCGCCGGGTGGCCATGACTGACCAGGCGCGAGGGCTGACTACAGCTCGCCCGCGCCGGCTACCACCTCAAGAATCTGCGTCGTAATGCTGGCCTGGCGGGCCTTGTTGTAGGCCAGCGTCAGATCATCGACCAGCTCGTTGGCATTGTCGGTAGCGTTCTTCATCGCCACCATACGCGCCGACTCCTCGCTGGCCCGGGCCTCAAGCAGCGCCAGATAGACCTGGACATCCACATAGCGCGGCAGCAGAGCCTCGAAGATGGCCTGCGGGTCCGGCTCGTAGATATAGTCAATGCGCTGACGCTCGCTACTGCCCTCACTCCGCGGCGGCTGCACCGGCAGCAACTGGATCGCCACCGGCTGCTGCGAGGTCGTGCTCACAAAGCGAGCGTAAACCAGGTAGACAACGTCCACTTCGCCGCTTAGGAAAGCATCCATCGCCACCTGGGCCACCGCCGACGCATCGTTCATCGACGGATTATCATTCAGTTGCGTAAACTCGGCCAGCAAGTGCTGCTGCGTCCGCACAACGAAGTCGCGCCCCTTGCGACCAATAGCCACGAACGAGACAGCCGGGCGCTGCCCCTCGGCCCGCTGTACCTCTTCCTGGATCTCCAGAGCCGTCGAGGACGCTTTACGGTTAATATTGCTCGGCAGCGCGCCGCAGAAGCCGCGGTTGGGCGAGATCACAATGAGGCCGACGCGCTTCACCGGACGGCTGCGTAGCAAGGCCAGCTCACTGCCCACATCCTCGCCGGCCACCGTCGCCAGGCGTGACACCAGCTCTCGAATCTGCTCCGCATAAGGGCGCGCCCGCTGTACCCGCTCCTGTGCGCGCCGCATGCGGCTGCTGGCGATCATCTGGAAGGTGCGCGTGATCTGAGCAATATTCTTGACCGTCCTGATGCGCCGCCGAATCTCGCGGGTTGATGGCATAGCTCTCTCCGCCTCCTAGCTAGCTAGCTGCTGCTGCTGCTTGAGCCTTCTGCGGCTGCGGTGCGGCGGTCTTCTTGAACTCCTCAATAGCGGCTCGCAGACGTGCCAGCAGATCGTCGGACATATTGTTGCGCTGCTTGACCGACTTCTCGATGATCTCCTGACCGATCTCTGGGTGGTTGGCCTCCATATAGCGATGGAAAGCCGCCTCCCACTCCTGGATCAGCTCCAGAGGCACATCGTCGAGGTAGCCCTGTGTTGCAGCGTAGATGATCATCACCTGCTTCTCCACCTCAAGCGGCTGGTACTGTTTCTGCTTGAGGATCTCTGTCAGGCGCTGACCGCGCTCGATGCGGGCGCGCGTGGCCTTATCGAGGTCGGAAGCGAACTGGGCGAAGGCTGCCAGCTCGCGGAACTGAGCCAGATCCAGGCGCAGCGAGCCAGCCACCTGACGCATAGCGCGTGTCTGGGCGCTGCTGCCCACGCGCGAGACCGAGATACCGACGTTAATCGCCGGGCGGATACCGGCGTTAAACAGGTCGGTCTCCAGGAAGATCTGGCCGTCGGTGATTGAAATGACGTTGGTCGGAATATAGGCCGAGATATCGTTAGCCTTCGTCTCAATGATTGGCAAAGCGGTCAAGGAGCCGCCGCCGTAGTCCTCGTTCAGGCGAGCTGCGCGCTCCAGCAGGCGCGAATGCAAGTAGAAGACATCACCGGGGTAGGCCTCGCGGCCTGGTGGGCGGCGGATGATCAGCGAAATGTTGCGGTAGGCCTCGGCGTGCTTCGTCAAATCGTCGTAGACGATCAGCGCATCGCGGCCCGACTCCATAAACTCCTCGCCAATCGCGCAGCCAACGTAAGGGGCGATATACTTCATCGGGGCCGGATCAGCCGCGCCGGCCACCACTACGATCGTATGCTCCATCGCCCCATACTTCTCCAGGGTCGCGATAGTGCGCGCCACCGAAGAATTCTTCTGGCCGATGGCCACATAGATGCAGATCAGATCTTTGCCCTTCTGGTTAATGATCGTATCGATAGCGATGGCCGTCTTACCGGTCTGGCGGTCGCCAATGATCAGCTCGCGCTGGCCGCGACCGATAGGGATCATCGCATCGATGGCCTTAATACCGGTCTGCACTGGTGTATTCACCGAGCGGCGCGTAATCACGCCGGGAGCCACGCGCTCGATCGGGCGCCGCTTATTGGTAATGATCGGCCCCTTATCGTCGATAGGCTCGCCGAGGGCATTGACCACGCGCCCGATCAGAGCGTCGCCGACGGGGACCGAAATCACCTGACCGGTCGTGCGCACCTCATCATCCTCGCGCAGCTCAGTATAGTCGCCGAGGATGATGATACCGACCGTTTCCTCCTCCAGGTTGAAGGCCATGCCCTTCAGCCCGGTGCGGGGGAAATCTACCAACTCCAGATATTTCACATCCTGCAAGCCATAGACGCGGGCGATGCCGTCCTGGACGGCGATCACGGTCCCGACGCTGGCCGTGGCAGGCTGGCTTTGATCGAAGCCAACAATATTGCGTTCGATGATGGCACTGATTTCATCTGCCCACGATGCCATCGTCTTTCCTCCTCAGGTAATCTCTCCTCGCCATAGAGGCCAGCCGGAACAAGAAAGAAGCCGATCCACGCAGGCGCCAGGCAGAGAAGCGAAGCGGCATGCGTGTACAGGCCAACCCGGCGTAAGCCTGCTGTGCCGGCCTCAGACTGAGCGGACGGCGGGCAACAACAAGGCGGACCAGCAGACAGCAGGGCAGCCGGCCCGTTACGGACGAGAGCGAGCGATGGGCAAAACGCTAAAGTACAGATTCACCAACTGGCGAACGAGAAGCAACAAATGAACAAGCGAGCAAGCAAAAGAGCAACGGCCAGCAACCAGAGAGAGGGTCGAGGAGCCGACACCTCAACACGCAAGCCGACAAACCTCCTGCCTGCAGCGCGCCAGTCAGCCGGGCGAGAGCAGGCAAGCGAGTCTATGTGAGCCTGATCCCTGCTCTACTGAGTGCGTGTCGGCTCAGGGCGGTCCCTGGCTGGTGGGTCGTTGACCGTCGCCAATTCGGCGGGCAGGTCCAGCGAAGCCAGCAGTTCAGAACTATGGGCGGCAGTCTCCTGCAGCAAGCGCTGCTGAAGGGTAGCCAGCCGATGCTGGACGCTGGCATCGATGACCTCATCGCCGACGCGGGCGATAATCCCTCCCAGAATCTCCGGCTCGACCTTTGTCTGCAGGATAATCTGTTTTCCAGTTCTTCGCTCTAACGCCTGCTTCACACGCTGAAGCGCGGCCTCATCGAGAGGAGCCGCCGTAATCACCTCGGCGATGGCCTGGTTCTTATACCGAAGTACGAGCTGTTCGAGTTCGCGCGCAATATTCGGCATCAACTCGACCAGATTACGCTGGACCACCAGCAATGCGAGATTGAGCGACGTCGGCAGAACCCGCGACGCAAGCGCCTGACGCAGCGCCTGCTCCTTGCGCGCCAGGGGGATTTTCGGCTCGCTCAGCAGATAGGCCATCTTGCGCTGAGCAAACAGTTCAGCGATGGAACGCACCTCGTCGAGAGTGCGATCAATCGTCTGCTGCTGCCGCGCGATAGTGAAGATAGCTTCAGCGTAGCGGCGTGCGATCGCTCCCTTAAGCATTACTGTCCCTTCGTAGCCTGGCTGGCATTGACGAACTCTTCAACCAGGCGGCGGTTATCACTGCTATCGACGGACTTACTGATCACCTTCCCGGCGGCTGCGATCGAGAGATTGACCACCAGGCGGCTCAGGTCGGCACGAGCGCGAGCGGCCTCCTGGCGGATACGCTCAACCTGCTGCTGCTCGATCTGGCGGGCGCGCGCCAGGGCCTCCTCCTCGATGCGACGGGCCTCGCGCTCGGCGGCGCGCTGCGCGTTAGCGATGACCTCCTGGGCCTCGCGACGCGCCTCGGCCAGCAGCTGCTCGGCGCGGGCGGTGGCATTCTTCAGCTCCTCCCGCGCTCGCTCGGCGTTCTCGATGCCCTCGCGGATAATGGCGGCGCGTCTATCAAGCATGCGCTGAACAATGGGCAAAGCCCACTTGCGCAGAAGAATCAGCACAATGATGAAGCTAACGAGCTGCGAGAGGAAGGCAAAGGTATTGATACCCAGGCCCTCCAGCGGACTCGCTGCGAGAATCAAAGTCACGCCGACCCCCTCCTTTTTTCTTCAAGGCATTCAGTGGTCGCCCTCCATGCGGGTAGGCCAGCGGAGAGACCGATCAAAAAAATCCTGAGAAACATCACATTCCTCGCCCTCCCTCGAACGGGGAGGGAGGAAGAACAGGGTTCGAGATGGTGCTGGGCGTGAGGGACGTTGGACATACCCGCATCGTCAGGCGCACTACGTGCGTTCGTTTCAGCAAGCAGGACGAGCAGCCCGCGAGGCACTCCGGGCGGAGCCGGGCGCCTACTTCGATGCGACGGGCCAGCTCGTCTTGTCCTTGCCTGCCCCTACAGCTTACTTCACGAACTGGAGCAGGATGGCGATGACCAGTGCGTAAATGGCAATGGCCTCGGCGAAGACCAGACCCAGAATCATATTGATACGGATCTGCGGCTCCGCCTCGGGATTGCGCCCGATAGCCGAGGCCGCCTGACCGGCAGCGATTCCGATGCCCAGACCCGGGCCAATAGCCCCCAGACCAATAGCCAAAGCGACAGCTAACTGCGACATAGCTGAATATCCTCCTTTAAGGACAAAGCTTCGTTGGTTCGTTCCTGGTTGATTGTTTTTGATATCAAGCGGACAAGTGATACCCCTCGCTCAGCCTGCGCTGCACCCGCGTTGATGTGAACCCGCGACACTCGGAACAATCGGGCGGGCGCGTTCACAAGAGAACCTCCCCGACCAGGCGGCTGAGGAGGCTCGCAGACGGCGAGGTGCAGGCACTACGCGGCGGCCTTCTCCCCTTGTAGTACCTTCTGCTCCTCTTCGACAAGGTGCTCCTCATGAGCCTCGTGACTGGTGGTGCCGATCTCCATGAAGACCAGGGTCAGCAGGGAGAAGATCAGAGCCTGCATCACCGCGACGAAGATCTCAAAGGGAATGAAGATGATCGCGGCAACGAATGGCAGGATGAAGGCAAACGCAGCCAGCACAAGGCTACCGGCGAAGATATTGCCAAAGAGACGGAAGGAGAAGGAAATGATACGCGCGGCTTCGGAGATGATCTCCAGCAGCCCGACAACAACATCGATAAGGCCCATCGGACCTTTGCGTAGTGCTCGGAAATTGAAGTACTTGGACAGGTGCTCTTTGGCACCCAGATGGTAGAAGCCGAAGAACTGGGTCGCCCCCACCGAAAGCAGGGCCATCGCCACCGTCAGGTTAAGATCGGTGGTCGGCGGACGAAACCAGGGGATGATCAGGTTCGAAAGGTTGCCAAAGAGGAAATGGATCGGCCCCAACGAGAGCGGCTGACACGAAGGCAGGAAGCCCAAGACCGGCGCGCAGTTGCCTCCCACATGGGCGACCTCCTCTCCTTTGAGCGTGCCAATGGTGTCGACACCCGGCAGCACGTCCATCAGGTTGGCGACGAGAATGAAGATGAAGAAGGAGGCGACCCACGGGAAGAAACGTGCCGCTTTGTCCTTCCGCGAGCCAACCACACCGTTGACCAGATTTACCACAAATTCGACGATCCACTCCACGAAGTTTTGAAAACCCGAGGGGATCAGCGAAGCGTTGCGTGTGCCAAAGTAGAAAAAGGCAACCAGAGCAAGAATAGTAATCCAGGTGCATAATAGCGTATTGGTTATCGGAAAGATACCGCCTGGATTCCATATCACCTCTGGTGCCAGGGATACCTCAGGAAATCTCCAGAGCACTCAATATCCTCCATCCGAATCGTGCTCTGCGTGGCCCGGTCTGTCAACGTCGACGCCGTCTATCTCATGCTTGAGAAGAAGATTTTAAATAAACGGTACGCGCCGTATATTCCCGTAATCAGGCCAAGCAGCAGCCCGAGAAGTATACACAACGGTGCGGTACGCAACACGCCATCCAGGTAGTGACCAAGAATGGCTCCTGCAGCAATGGGGACTGCGATCGTGAACCCCAATCCTCCCACTGGCCCCACGAGTTCCCACAGGGTGGGGGGAGGCTTCTTACTCATCCTTTTGTTGTCCCGCTTGTCTCACGATTATATCATACCGTGAGGATTATAGCATAAGGCTGACTGTCTGTGCAACGCAATGACAGCATCCCTCAAGCGCCTTCGTTCCCGGCTCGCTTCCTGTCCCAAGCCGCTTTCTCGCCTTCAGAGAGCAGGCAGCCGGAAAGCCGTGCCGCCTCGTCAATTGCGCATTTCTACGGATAGCCGTGCTCGCGTCGCGGTAGTCGGGCTGCCGCGACGCGAGCACGGCTGCTCTGCTCTCCCCGGCCCTTGCTCAGCTGGGCCGTCTCTATTATTTATGGACTCTGATAGTGAGAGATCCTCTCGTGCTTGTCTGCCAGGGAAGGCTGGTCATCGGCTCTGCCCGGCCCGGTGCCAATCAGGTCAGATCAGATGAGCTTGTGCTCGCGGGCCTTGCTCGCGGCCTGGGTACGGTTTGTCACCTGCAGCTTGCTCAAGATGTTGGAGACGTGGTTTTTGACGGTACCCTCGGCCAGATAGAGTTGCTGGGCGATTTCGCGATTGCTGGCTCCCTGGGCTAGTAAGCGCAGGACCTCTCGCTCGCGGACGCTCAGCCCCTCTCCCATGCCCTCGCTGCTCTGGTGCTGGCTCTGGCTCCTTTTTTCTCGCCGGCCAAACTCGATGAGCAGCTTGCTGGCGATGCTCGGTTGAATGAACGGTTCCCCCTGAGCCACCCGGCGGATGGTGGCCGCCAGCTCTTCGGCGGGCAGGTCCTTGAGCACATAGCCCGCCGCCCCGGCTTTGATGGACTCGAAGACGTAGTCGTCGTAGTCGAAGGTGGTCAGAATGATCACCTTTGCCTCCGGGTAAGCGCTCAAAATAGCGGCGGTTGCCTCCACCCCACTCATGATGGGCATCTGGATATCCATCAAGACGATGTCTGGTCCCTGGCCGGCCTGTCGCAGCTCGCGGTAGCGCCTGACCGCCTCCTCGCCGTTCGCGGCCTCGCCCACAACCTCCAGGCCTGGTTCCAGATCGAGAATTGTGCGCAGGCCCTGGCGCATCAGCGTCTGGTCCTCGCAGAGGAGAAGCCGAATAACTGGTGTCGACACTGCTGACCTCCCTCTTCTGTCTAACTGGCGGCTGGCGGGGGGCTGGTGGCCGCTGCTTCGTCGCTCTAATCCTTGCTGCTTCCTCTCCCTCTTCTTGGGCTGCGACCCCTTCCCTCTATAGGATATTCTATCTCTTCTGCTGAGAGATGAACAGTGAAATCTCTGTCGCGCGCACAAATTTTGTCGAGGCTTAACGGGTTCTTTGAGGGAATTTTACAGAGCTATAACGCTGCTGGCTGAAGATTCTCTTGAGAAGTGTTGTAGGGAGGCTCCGAGGGAGGGCTAGCCGGGGTCAGGGCTAGTGGTTGCCCTGGTCTGCCCGCAGCGATGAGGCGCGGAAGGGAAGAGGCGAGGACGGTGTAGAGCAGGAGACAAAGGAGGACTGCGATGCGGGTTGCGATTATTACTGAGAATTTCTTGCCCAAGCTAGATGGGGTGACGCGCACGCTGGCGCGGCTCCTCTCTCATCTTGAGACCAGCGGTCACCGAGCGCTCTTGTTAGGCCCGCGCTGTGGAATGCATGAGTATGCCGGAGCGGAGATTGTGACGACGCCCGGTTTGCCGCTGCCTTTCTACCCAGAACTCAGGTTCAACTTTTTCCGTCCTCTCTTTGTGAAGAAGCTCCAGGAGTTCCAGCCGGATATCATCCATGTTGTTGATCCCGTCGTGCTGGGTGCCGTGGGGGTGGCCGTGGCCAGGCTGCTGCGGCGCCCCCTTGTCTCTTCCTACCATACCAATCTTGCCGCCTATTGTCGTCACTTTGGCTTTCCCTGGGCAACAGGCCCTATGTGGCGCTACAATCGCTTTCTGCACAATCACTGCTCTCTGACCTTCTGTCCGTCTCCTTCAACGGCCAGAGCTTTGCGCTGTCAGGGCTTTCAGCGTGTGCGGCTCTGGCCCCGCGGTGTGGACAGCACGCTCTTTCGGCCTGAACGTCGCCGCTCGGCCCTGCGCGCCGCCTGGCTGGGTACTACTGAGGAGGGGGAAGACGAGCGCTGTGTCTTGCTCTATGTAGGGCGCATCTCGCGCGAGAAGAATCTCTTGTTGTTGGCTAATGCTTATCGCCAGCTGGATCATCGTCACTGCCATCTGGTTGTGGTTGGTGGAGGGCCGGCCATGACGGAGCTGCGCCAGGCTCTGGCTGGGCTGCCAGTTACTTTTACCGGCTATCTCAGTGGTGAAGCCCTGGCGGAGGCCTACGCTTCTGCCGATGTCTTTGCCTTCCCGTCGGCCACCGAGACCTTTGGCCAGGTGGTCCTTGAGGCAATGGCCTCCGGCCTGCCAGTGGTCGCGCTGCAAGCCGACGGAGTCTGCGATCTGGTAGTTCCGCAGGAGCAGGGCCTGCTGCTGGACCCCGCTGGTCTTAGCCCGGAGGCCCAGGTCGCCGTCTATCGGCAATTGCTCGCTCGCCTGATCTATGAGCGAGCGACACGCGAGCGCATGCGCTCCGCAGCGCTCGCTCAGGCTGCCAGATATAGCTGGTATGAGGCGATGGAGTCGCTGCTGCGTGGCTATGAGGAAGTGATTCGACAGCGAGAGCAGACGCTGCTGGCGGCTTGATGGGGTCCACCCGCCGAGTGGTGGGTATCCTGAAACTGGACCGCTGCCGGCCTGCGTAGGATGCGGCCATGAAGTTACAGGAAGAAAGAGGCCCGATGTCCAAATTGATCCCTGAAACTGCCCTCGATAGAGCTGGCGGGCGCCTGGCTCTGGCTCAGGAAGATTCCCAGGTGTTTGCCGATCCTCAACCACTGAGGCCTGGGCCTTCGGCATATGTTTTGCGCCTCGCGCGCGGCATTTCGTTGGTCTGTTCACCGGCTGCTATCTCGGTCCCCTTTGTGCTGCTGGTGGCCCTCTATCGCTGCTCCTCGCTCTGGCCTGCGCTCGGCTTTGCTCTCCTGACGCTGGGCTTCGTCTGTGCTGGTCCCCTGTTCTATGTACTTCTGGCTATGCGCCTGGGGCTGGTGAGCGATCTGGACCTCACGCGCCGCCATGAGCGCTGGCATCCCTTCCTCGTCAGTCTCCTCTCCTATGGTCTAGGATTGCTCTTGCTCCTCCTGTTGCATGCGCCGCGGAGCCTGGAGCTGGCGCTGAGCCTGACCTTGCTGCTGGGGTTGCTGCTCCTGCTGATTACTCTCTGGTGGAAGATCAGCATTCACGCGGCGACGCTAGCTGGAGCGGCTACGGTCTTGACCGCCCTCTATGGCCTGGTTTTTCTGCCATCCTTCCTTCTGCTGGTGCTCGTCTGCTGGTCACGGGTGGCGTTAGGACGCCATACCCCTGCTCAGGTAATCAGCGGGGCCCTTCTCAGCATGAGTCTGGCTCTGGGCCTGCTCCTACTGGTGGGTCTCTAAATCTGCGCCTCTTCCCCGGTCCAGTTCCGGCGTCGAGCCGGCTTGCTGGCGGTGAAGGGCCAGGGCGACCATTTCCACGGCCCTGGCCAGGGCAGAAGCTGGTACTGAGTTGGGGCTACCGCGTCCTTCTCTCTTGACTTTCCACGCTCTTGCTTTCTATACTGCTCCAGAACAATTCCCTGAGTCTGCGCAACGATTGTATGTGTATTGCTTGCTGACTACGATGGATGGCTATTTGCTTCAGAAGCTTGTCGCGCTGCTAGAGTTGAGCACGCAAGCGCTTTTTGTCCTCGTTGCTGGCGTTCACTGGGCTGGTCTGGTGGGCGAGGCGGAGGTATCGAGGGCTTGACTAGAGGCAAGGACTGCTCAAGCGACGGCTTGCCAGAAAGCAGCCAATTCGGATAGACTGAGGGGAGAGATGCGGTGACGCTCAGCGAGCCTGTTTTCACTGCACTGTTATATTGTCTCGGCAAATGCTCGTCTGATCTGGTAAGGAGAGTCTGGCTGTGAGTCAACATCAGGGTCTGAAAGTGCTCTGTACCTTCCCCTTCAATGAAGAAGCGCTGGTGAAGATTCGCGAAGCGGCCCAGGGCGAAGTGGTGATGGCCACGCGGGACGAGGAGCTGGCGGCGCAGGCGGAGGAGGTCGAGGTCATCTGTGGCTTCTGGTTACCCAAGAACATCCGTCAGCTTGCCCCGCGTCTGCGTTGGCTCCAGTTCGCCGGTGCGGGCGTTGATGGCCTGCGTGACACGGGCCTGCTTGATCCAGCCAGTGGGGTGATTGTGACCACTGCTTCTGGAATCCATGCCTCAACTATTGGGGAGTATGTCTTTGGCAGCATGATCATGTTCAATCGTTCCTGGCCCGAGCTGGTGCGCCTGCAGGATCGTCGTATTTGGGGCAACACCGCCTGGTATCATCTGCGCACGCTAGAACTCTATGGGCAGACGCTGGGGATCATAGGCGCGGGCCACATCGGGCGCTACGTTGCGCATCTCGGGCGAGCCTTTGGCATGCGTGTCTTGGGAGTGAGGCGCTCGGCCAGGGGAGGTGAGCAGGATCAAGATATTGAGCGCTATTATGCTTTCAGCCAGCTACGCGAGATGCTGCCGCTGTGCGACTACGTTGTGATCGCAACGCCGCTGACACCTGAGACGGAGCACTTGATCGGTGAGCCGGAGCTACGTGCCATGCGCCGCACCGCTTATCTGGTCAACGTGGCTCGTGGGCGGGTCATCGACGAGCAGGCCCTCATTCGGGCCCTGAGCGAGGGCTGGATTGCCGGGGCAGGTCTCGATGTGACCGAGATGGAGCCACTTCCCCAGGACAGCCCGCTCTACTCGCTGCCCAATGTCATTCTGACGCCCCATATTTCGGGGGAAAGCACTCACTATGGTGCCCGGCTGGCCTCGCTCTTTGCCGATAACCTCCAGCGTTATCGCCGTGGCGAGCCGCTGCGCAATCGCTACGATCCGCAACGCGGCTACTGATCCCGGCCATACCCTCTTGGGAGGCTCCGCTGCCGAAAGGCGCAAGCACAAGTCGGCGAAGCGGGCCGGTGAGCGAAGAAAGGCAGACTGAGGAGAGAGCAAAGGTCACCCTGGCTCTGAAGGTGTCCAGGATCGCGATCTGGGGTCTCTCTCCGGCCCTGTGCTCTCTGGCAGACGGCGTTTACAATTGCTGGGAGAGGGCAAGATTGTCCTGACTGTCTGTGGTCTGTCTGACTCCAAACAGCCAGGGGCGGGCACAGAGAGGGACGACACGGCGTAACCGAGGCCAGGCGAGGGAGCGGCTGCCGCAGCAGAGACAGATGAACTGGTTATCAGAAGGGAGCAAGATACTCTTCACGTAGGGGCAAAGAGGAGGTCCGATGAGCAGAGATTTAGGTCTGGTGGAACTACTGGGCGCGGATGCCGTTGGCCCACCGGGACAGCGTCGCTTTCGCCTGTTTGCGCGCAGCGAAAGTGGCTCTGCCGTTATGTGGATGGAAAAGATGCAGCTCAATGAGCTGGGGCTCGCCATTGATCGCCTGCTGACCCAAGTGACGCAAGGTAAGATCCTGCACGTTGAGGCGCAAGCCCCGCAGGAAGGTGCGGAAGAAGAAGCGGCACCACTGGGTATGCCTGCTGATTTCCCGCTGATCCCCGACGAGGAGTTTCAGGTAGCGCAGTTGAAGCTCAGCTACGACTTCCGCCGAGAGCTGATCATTCTCATGGCGGTTCCCCTGGAGATCATCATGGAGGCAGATCAGGAGCCGCAGGGGCGCGTCCGCGAGGATCGAGCGGTCACTTTTGCCTTCACCCATGCTCAGGCAGAGGCCCTGACCAAGACGATCACGCGAGTTGTCTCCGCGGGGCGCCCCGTTTGTCCTTTCTGCCATATGCCCCTGGATGGGGGGCCGCACATGTGCGAGAAGCAGAACGGCCATCGCCAGATTATCCAGTTGCTGGAAGAAGAAGACGATGAAGATGATGAAGATGACGAAGAGGGCGACTAGCGCATGCTAGCTCAGCTGCGGTGGTGGAGGGGGGAGAGGCCTATGCTTGCCAGGAGGAAAGACGGTGCACGCGCCAGCGCGCAAGCAATTATCCTGGCAAGCTGGCTGGGGGGTGATAGCTGGGAGGCAGTGGCCCAAGAGGCGGAAGCGAGCGATCTCTGTGGCCGCGATGGGCTGGACAGAGGGCAAGAGCAGACCAGGAGCCTGTCAGCCCTCTTCCTCACCCTGGTGTGATGGGGGAAGCTCCGTCGGGCCCAGGTCCACAAGCGAGCCAGTGCTCTGTGCCTGCTGAGAAGGGCTGGTGGGCGGGCGAGTCAGCGTGTGCCGCGCCATTGCTTATTGAGCGGTCAATCGGTGCAGAGATACTTATTAGCCTTTTGCAAATACAGTTCCTCGTTCCCTTCGATCATCAGCTTATGGAGCACAACGATATCGGCGTCCGGCAGATTTTCCACCGGCTGAAGGCAGAGGCGCATCGTCGCGCGGCCATTTTCGATGACCTGGACGAAGCCTTTACCGCGGGGCACGCGATAGATGCGCTGGGGGGCAGTAGGGCTAGGCACCTCCAGATAGCCATGCCAGAGGAGCTGGCGGAACTGCTCGGGCGTCAGAATATCGCGCAGCAGATCGGAGGCCCGTCGCTCGGCCCGCGACCAGCCCCGTAAATATGGCTGAGTGATCAGCCAAACAACGGCTCCCATCGCAGTGGCGATGATCACCCAGTCCAGGATCGTTAGAATTTCAGAGATCAAGCTCATCCACCGACAACGCGCGGAACCATGATGATCTGCTCGGCGGTCGCGTCAAACCGATCGATGCGCTGAGCAGGCTTCCCGGGCTCGACACGAAAAGCAGTGGCTCCCCTGGCGCGCTCCTGGGCGAAAATGCGCTCAGCTTCTCGCACGGCGGCCAGTGCTTCGGGGTCACCTGCTAACACCTTCTGCTCATCCCAGGTGACACGATCATCACCGCGCCGTGACATCACCCGTAGCATTCCCACGGTTGTTCCTCCTTCGTCGCTTGCACCATTGACGATGGTGGCTGACTAACGAACCTTCTAGTGAGTGAACGCATGGTCTTCTGGCTACAAGCTTCCGCGCAGGTTCCACGGCCACTCTGCATGCGTTGGCTCTGTGCCGTCTGCCTGTTGGCCTCTTATCGAGCCAGGCAGGCAAGTAGCCTGAAGGCTCGCGGCTGAGAGGCGCGCACATAGAGCGAACCCTGCAGTGCCTGCAGCACAGCCCTTTCTGGCGTGGGTAAGCGCTCTACTACCTACTATTGTACCGACGAAGATGCAAGTCGTCAATGGTTATCTCATAATGTATCAGCTTTATTGCATGAGATGACCTCATGCCGTCCGAGCGCAGCCGTCGGGCGGGCCGAAGACCTGCCCTGGTCTCTCCATCTATCTGGCGGTTGCCTGCCCGACGGGTCTGGGAGGGGGGGAGTCCAAGTCTCCTATGAGGTAATAAAGATAATGCCGACAGTGCCGGGTCCCGTGTGGGTACCGAGGACAGCGCCCAGCTTATAGCGTGGAATCGGCTGAGGGTAGACTGTCTTCATAGCTGCGGCGAGCTGCTCGCCCAATTCATCGCTTGATTCCACAATGACCACCTCTTCCACCGGGCTGGCCTCCTGGAAGAGTTGAGCCACCCGCTCGTAGGCTTTGGCGCGTGTGCGCGGGCGCTCAATTGGCACCACCTCGCCGGCCTGAATACCGATAATCGGTTTGAAGCTCAACATCGTACCCATGAAGGCGCTGGCGCGTCCGATGCGTCCTCCACGGCGCAGATGCTCCAGATTATCCAGTACGCCCAGGATGCGCGTGCGGCGCAAGCGATCGACCAGGCGTGCTTTGATGGAGCCCAGATCGTCGCCGTGCTGAGCCTCTTCGGCGGCATGCATGACCGACATCCCGATCCCCAGGCTAATGCTCTCGGAATCCACGACCTCGATAGGGATATGTTGCAGCTCTGCGGGCAGTGCCGCCCGAGCGGCGCAGGCCGACTGGTAGGTTCCGCTGAATTTAGCTGATAGATGGACCGAGAGAATGGCCTCAGCGCCTTCTTCAATCAGGCGCTGGTAGACGGCGAGAAAGTCGGCGGGTGTTGGCTGTGAGGTACGGGGAAAATCCTTGCTCTCAGCCAGCTTCCTGAAAAAGCCCTCCGTATCCAGATTGACTCCGTCCAGATACTCTTCATTGCCAAAAATAACCTTGAGGGGAACAACGCTGATTCCCAGGGCCGCGGCCCGTTCTGTAGGGAGATCCGCCGTGCTATCGGTGACGATGCGGACGGCCATGAGGCACCTCCTGAACGCGAGAGAATTGTCTGCGCCATGCGCGCCAGCGCACATGGCAGTTTACAAGAAGCGTGGGTATGTTTGTCGCTAGAGTAGCGGGAAGAGCGCCGGGACGAGACCGACCCTCTCGGCCTTGATCCTGCCAGGTTGTCTCTCTCTGGGTTCGGCGCGGCCCGGTCTGGCTGACGGCTACGCTGCTAAGTGGACGCCGGGCATGCGCTCTGAACGGCTGTTGCTGTCTATAGTCTTGTCATTCAACCGAGAAAATATAGGTGTAGTAGGGTTGGCCGCCATCTACCACCTCTACCTCCAGGTGAGAATAGGTCTGCTTGATGCGGGCCGCGGTTTCCTGAGCGTGGGTCTCGCTGGTCCCTTCGCCGTAGTAGATGGTGAGCAGCTCGTAGTGCTCGACATGCATACGCTGGAGCAGGTCGTTGATGACTCCATCCAGACTGCTGCCGGCCACAGCCAGATTGCCATTGATCAGACCGATGATGTCGCCTTCTCGCACGCGCAGGCCATCGATCTGTACGGCTCGCACTGCCGTAGTGATCTCGGCGGTCTGGATGCGTCGGGCGGCGGCGCTCATGCTTTGGGCATTGGTGGCCAGGTCGGCGCTGTAGTTGAAACCCATCAGGGCGGCAATCCCTTGGGGCAAGGTCTCGGTTGGAATGACCTCCACCTGTTTGCTGGTCAGGCGTGGAATCTGCTGCGCGCTGAGGATCACGTTGCTGTTATTAGGCAAGACAATGACCTGCTCAGCTTCAACGGAGTTGACAGCTGCCAGCAGCTCTTCGATACTGGGGTTCATAGTCTGTCCGCCTGGCACGATGGCACTCACGCCCAGGCCGCGATAGACCTTCTCGAAGCCGGGGCCCGAGACGACAGCGACAGTGGCGATCGGGGCGCTGGGGGCCGAAGCCTTGTCGCCTGCGAGGGTGTCCTGGCCCCAACCTTCGGCTCGCGCCTGTTCGGCGCGACTCTCTGCCGCGTAAGCCAGGCTCTGCTCCTGAAGGTTCTCGATATTGATGTCCAGGAGGCTACCCAGGCTCACGCCGTAGTCCAGGATTTTGCCAGGCCATTGGGTATGGGTATGGACCTTGAGCAGCTTTTCATCGCCTGCCACGACTGTGGAAACGCCGCCCATGTCGATGATTGTCTGACGGATGCGCTCGACGTCGAGATGCTCACCGCGCAGCAGGAAGACCACCTCGTAGCCGTATTCCTCCTCCTCGACATTGACGCGCCCTCGCCGGGGAGTGGCCTCGGCGGGTGCTGCCGCTGAGGAAGAAGAACGCGCCTCGCGCCCCTCACCGCGCAAGGCATGCCAGATCCCTTCGAGAATCACACACAGTCCCTGGCCGCCGGCATCGACCACTCCCGCCTGTTTGAGGAGGGGCAGCAGCTCGGGCGTGCGGGCGACCGATTGCCGCGCCGCAGTCACCACTTCGTGCATCAGGGTCACCAGGTCGTCGCCGCGCTGCGCGCTGGCCAGCGCAGCCTCGGCGCAGTCGCGTACTACCGTCAGGATAGTGCCTTCGACCGGTTTGATGACGGCGCGCGAAGCCAGTCGAGAAGCTTCCATCAAAGCATTGGCCAGGTCGAGCGAGGTAAAGGTCTGCTTTTTCTCCAGTCCCTGGGCCAGGCCACGGAGCACCTGCGACAGAATCACCCCCGAGTTGCCGCGTGCACCCAACAGGGCGTCATGGGCGATGCGCGCCGCGATCACCCCCGCCGCCTTCTCCTGGCTATCGATGATCCCCCGGATGGCGGCCTGCATGGTGGCGGACATGTTCGAGCCAGTATCTCCATCCGGGACGGGGAAGACGTTGAGGGCGTTAATGCTCTCGCGTCGCTCCTCCAGCCAGGTGGCCCCAGCAATGATGGCCTTCTTCAGGTCCTGGCCGTCTAGCACACTGATCCGCCGCGGGCGGCTAATCCGCTGCGTCTCCTGCTTGCCTTGCGCATCTTGTGCGTGTAGAGCACCTGGTGCCTGTTCCTGCATAGATCGCTTACCTTATGTGGTGGTGGTAGTGAGGTAGGTGGTGCCCACACCTTGTCGTTAGTGCTCGCGCCGTGTGGTTGGGCTGTGTTCCAACCCCTGGATATTGACGTTTACCTGCTGCACGGGTACCCCGAGCATCTTTTCAACCGAGAACTTAACGCTGCTCATGATATTATGAGCGATCTCGGACATGCGCAGCCCGTATTCCAGCACGACGTAGACCTCGATGATCAGGCGTCCATTGGCAATGCGCACCTGGATGCCCTCGCCACTACGTTCGGGGGGAAGAAGGATGGCCTCTCCATTGCGCAGGCGGGGTGCGGCAATGCCTACGACGCCGTAGCTTTCGCTGACGGCGCGGGCCGCGATGGTGTGAATCGCATGAGGAAGAACCTCGATCCTGCCTAAAGGGCGCGTTCCGTGCTGCGGTTGAATCGTGGATGGCTTCGGCATACCCATGTCTTCTCTATGCTTTCTCTGCTCTACTGATCTGCTGGTCTTCTGGCCTACGCACTTGCCAAAGCGAGGGCAATCTGCTATACTCGCAGAGCGTACTCAACGCTTACTAACGCTTTGCTCTCTACTTACTGGAGTGCAAGGTCTGCGTTCTGTTGCAGTATATCAAAGGCCCCCGTTAGAATCAAGGGCGCAGTCATCTGCCCTGTAGCGCCAGGGGAGAGTCGTGCCCCCAACGGGGCGCTGTGTCTTGCTACCGATAGTAGAGCAGGTGCCTGCCCTGGCAGCAGCCAGCGAGAGAAAGACCCGGCGCTGGTAGTTGGGCCAGTTCAGCCCTAGCAGCGGGTTGAGGGATCGTGAGCGGGGGTGTGGCACCTGGATACCTCTTATCCTGATCAAGCGGCCTCTGGGCGCTAGTCTCCTGGCTCGGCTCGGCTCGGCTCGGCTCAGCTCAGCGAAAGCCGTGGCCCCGGCCCGTACTGTCAGGTGAGCATGGAACCTGTGGTTCCCTCCTACCTCAAGCGGCAGCAGTGGAGCATGGAGAGACAGGTGTCAGGGTGAGCGAGCGCCTGGACAGCTTGCTTGAAAGAAGAGAAGAGAAGAGAGGAAGGGAGATTGCTATGGCTGGTCGTTGTGACCTCTGTCAGCGTAAGCCGATGTATGGCAATAAGGTGTCGCACTCGCAGCGCCATACACGGCGGCGCTTCGTGGTGAATGTACAGCGTCGTCATCTGGAAATCAATGGGGTGCGGCGCACAGTGCATGTCTGCACGCGCTGTCTGCGTACGATGCTCAAGCTCTCCAAAGCATAGCGTTGGCCGGAGGCAGGTAAGAGCGCCGCTCGCGCGGCCTTCCCGCCCCGGCCTGCCCGGCTGCTCGCTGCCGCGCCTTCGTTCGTCCTGTTAGTGAGGCCCCTCCTCCCTCTGTCTTTTCTTTTTTTTTGGGCACGCTGAGGTCACTGGGGACGGACCGGCTCAGGTCGGCGGCTGAGAACCGCTTCCAGGCGCTGCTGGGTCACGAAGCGGGTGCGCAGTTGCCCGCAAGCAGCGTCGATGTCGTCTCCACGCTCCGCTCGAACGCTGTTGCTGACGCCGTGCTCGAAGAGGATCTCGCGGAAGCGACGGATGACTTCCGGCCCGGGTGGACGGTAGCCTGCTGCTGTCTTGTTGACTGGAATGCAGTTGACGTGTGCATACTGCTTGAGCGGAGACAACAGCTCGCCGAGCTGATGGGCACAAGCAGGACTATCGTTGACGCCGGCCAGCAGAACGTACTCGAAGGTGATCTGCCGTCGCGTGGCGGCGATGTAGTCCTGGCAGGCTGCCAGCACCTCGGCCAGCGGATATTTGCGGTTGACCGGCATGGTCTGCGCGCGTAGCTCGTCGTTGGGCGCGTGCAGGGAGATGGCCAGATTGACCTGCAGCCCCTCTTGACTGAGTCGCCGGATGCCGGGCGGCAGCCCTACGGTGGAGATGGTCATGTGCCGCGCGCCGAGGTTGAAGCCCTCGGCGCTGTTCAGGATGCGCAAGGCGTGGATCACGTTGTCATAGTTGTGCAGTGGCTCGCCCATGCCCATAAAGACCAGATTGGTGATGTGGTCGATAGGCTGGCTGCCGGGCAGGCCACGCGCACGCCAGGGGGCCGCCCGCAATTCGCGCGCGAAGTGCAGGACCTGGGCAACGATTTCTCCAGCACTCAAGTGCCGCTCAAAGCCCATCTGGCCCGTAGCACAGAAGGTACAGCCAAAAGCGCAACCCGCCTGGCTGGAGACGCAGACGGTGGCGCGGGCGCTGCTCTCCCCCAGCGGTGGATAGAGCATCAGCACCGATTCGATGAGTCGACCATCGGCCAGCTCCAGCAGGATCTTGCGCGTGCGATCATCCTTGGAGCGCTGTTCACTGCGAACGATGACCTGACCAATGGTGGCTTCGCGCGCCAGACGCTCCCGCAGGCTCAGAGGCAGGTTGCTCATAGCGGAGAAGTCCACGACCAGGTGCTTGTAGATCCAGTTGTAGACTTGCCTGGCACGATATGGCGGCTCCCCCAGTTCCTGGAACCAGGCTTCAAGCTGCGTGAGGGTCAGCCCGAGCAGGTCCCGCTGAGGAGCACTTGTCTCTGTTGTTTTCCCCCTGATGCTCATGCCTTCATTATAGCATGTTGGCCTGCCCCAGGCCAAGCCGCTAAGCCGTTGTCCCCTGCTGGCCTTCCAGCCTCTTGCTTCCCAGGCCCCCGGCATCTTGGCTGTGACAGTGAGCCTGGAGCCTCGTTTGATTATATGTCAGGAGGTTCGACTTTCTATTTCATTACTTCTCGTTCATGATATTGGGAGGAAGAAGTAAATGTCACTTTCGCTGAGCTGGATCGATATTGCCTTTCTGGCTACAGCCATTATACTGGTCATCAATGGTTTCCATAATGGCCTTATTGCTGGCTTGATTAATCTGGTGGCGCTCCCGCTGGCGTTGGCTGTGGCCCTCCTCTTCGGTCCCTCGTTCACCGCCTTGCTCGCCGGAAATGGAGCAGGGGCCGCGCCCCTGCTGGCCTATATTCTACTCTTTTTCGCTACCGTCCTCATTGTTCATATCATCACCACACTGATTCGGGCCTTTGTCCATAGCATTCCGATGCTAGGTATCCTTGACGAGTTGCTCGGGATGGTATTGGGGTTGATCGAAGCCTGGCTCCTGTGGCTGGTTCTGTTGCTGGCCTTGCATAACGTGCTCAGTGCCGTCCAAAGCATTCCGGTGCATGATCCAGGTCAGTTCAGTGCCTGGCAGCGGGCTTACAACGAGGCGATTACCCACAGTCTCTTTGTCTCTCTTAATCAGTGGTTGCTCGGTCATCTGCCTTTAAAGTAGGTGCTATGTTCTGCTCGTGGTAGCTGACTGGTGGGCGAGACTGCGTTTCTGGGCTTGCGCTCGGTGGTGAAAGTACATACAATGTATAGTCAGGGAGCATTCTACATATTCTAGAGCTGTGTAGATTGTGCTTAAACAAAGGAGGCGTTTTACGGCAAGAGACGAGGCTGTGCTGATCAATCAGAGAACGACGGAAGGGTCGGAGCGGGCCTTTCTCGTGGCGGTGGCCAGTGAGCGGCAGGAAACGCTCTGGAGTGCGGAAGATTCGCTCAGTGAGCTGGAGGCTCTGGCCAGGACTGCCGGGGCCGAGGTCGTTGGCAAGATGCTGCAGCGCCTGCGTCATCCTGATCCTGCTACCTATCTTGGTAAGGGCAAGGTCCAGGAGCTGGCTGCTCTGGAGCAGGAGCTAGGCTTTGAGCTGGTGATTTTCGACGATGAGCTGTCACCCTCTCAGCAGCGCAATCTTGAAAAGGCTCTCAATGCGCGTGTGATCGATCGTACAACACTGATTCTCGATATCTTTGCCCAGCACGCGCGGACGCGCGAGGGGCGCCTGCAGGTTGAGCTGGCGCAGCTGGAATATCGCCTACCTCGCTTGAGCGGGCGTGGTATTGAGCTGTCACAGCAGGCTGGTGGCTCGCTTGGTGCGACTGGCGTTGGCGGCGCCATTGGGGTCCGCGGCCCTGGTGAGACGCGGCTGGAGATCGATCGTCGCCGCATTCGCAATCGCCTGGCGGAGTTGCGTCGCGAGCTGGAGGAGGTGCGTGAGCAGCGCACGCTGCATCGTCGCCAGCGGGCGGCTTTGACAATGCCGGTGGTGGCTGTGGTGGGCTACACCAACGCTGGTAAGTCGACGCTCTTTAATGCGTTGAGCCAGGCCGATGTTCTGGTCGAAAACAAGCTCTTTGCGACGCTTGATCCGACGACGCGCCGCGTGGTACTGCCGGGCAACCAGGAGGTCTTGCTGACGGATACGGTGGGTTTCATTCAGCGCCTGCCGACGCGCCTGGTGGCGGCCTTCCGCGCAACGCTGGAGGAGGTGGTTGACGCTGATGTGTTGCTGGAGGTGGTGGACGTCAGCCACGAGAACGCCATCGAGCAGAGCGAGACGGTCAACGAGGTCTTGCGCGAGCTGGAGGCCCATGAGAAGCCGCGGGTGACGGCCCTCAATAAGATCGATCTGCTGCCTGATCCCGACCGTGTTGATCCTTCGCTCTATCCCAATGCTGTGGTAGTCTCGGCGCTGCGTGGCTGGGGCCTGGAGGCACTGCGCGAGAAGCTGGCCCAGGTGGTCGCTGAGCAGATGGTGCCTTTGCAGGTGCTTGTGCCTTACGCGCGCGGCGACCTGGTGGAACTCTTCCATCGTCGCGGGCGCGTCGAGCTAGAAGAGCATCGCGCCGAGGGGACACTCCTGGTCGGACGCCTTCCCGCGGCGCTGGCTGGTTACTATGCGCCGTATCGCCTTCAGCAGCGCAGAGGCTTGCTCAGAGTCCCTAGCGTCCGCCCCTAGCCGATGCCCTCATGAGGGGTGAATGGACAAGCAAGCAAGAAGAGACTATTCCTGGAAATGGGTCTTCCGCTACCCTGAGCTGGTGAGCCGGGCGGGGGAGATAGGCTTGCGCTCGCCCAGCTCAGGTCTGCTTGCTTTTCAACTCCTGGATGATCTGAAGCAGTTCATCCGCGATCTCCGCCAGAGTGGCATCGCGGTTGCTGCTCTCTGTAATGGACGGGCTATAGCGTGGCAGGGCCTGTAACTTGCCAAAGGGAGTGCTGGCCAGGCCCGCTGTTGGTCGCAGAATGATGGGGATGATGCGCGCCGTGCCGGCCTCGTGGCGCCGCATGGCCTGCTGCATCTCTTTGTTGTAGCACTGCTCGGAGGCCACATAAGCAGGGCTGATGAGCAGCAGAATAATATCCGCCTCCTCTAGCTGGCGCTGGCTCTTGATGCGCTCTTGTCCTGGTCCCAGTTGCTCGCTGTGAAAGCTTTCGATCAGATGTTCGTTTTTGAAAATACTCAGTTGCTGCTCAAGCTCTTTCCTCAGTTGGCGGTCCCGTCGGTCACTGGAGCAGGAAAGGAAGATTTTGAGGGCTTTACTGTTCTGCTGGAGCAGCGGCTGGTACTGGGGACAGCACTGCCCGAGGCGCTGACGTTGCTCGACTGAGAGAAGCTCCAGCCAGCGGCGGTTTTGCCGGTGTGCGACCAGTTGATGATTGACAAGATCGGGAAGCTGAGCAAGGATGACGCGCGCCTGCAGGCCCTGGCCACCGCGCTCGCTGTTGAGGCCCAGCGAGTACTGGATCATGCCGCAGACGCAGCCGCTTTCCCGGTCGAGCAGCGGGGACCCGCTCATGCCGGGATCGACCGGGCCGCGTTGGAAGGTGATCCACTGGTTCTGCTCGCCGGCTGGCCCGGCGGCGTCGAAAATGAAAGAGGTGCCTCCAGGCACTGAGCCTGGGTAACCATAGGTGTACAGACGGCTGTAGGGCTGAGCCTCACCGCAGAGTAAGGCACAGGGATGATTCTCAAGAGGGACTGTTAACAACGCCAGATCCAGAGCCCGATCTGGGGACGAGTCATCAGCAGACACTGTGGTGATGGTCGCCTCGTAATAGCTCTCCTGCCAGTAGATCTGGAGGCTGGAACTTGCCTTGTGAGCAGATGGGATGACGTGGGCGCAGGTCAGAATCAGCCCCGGCCCTACAAAGAAGCCAGTCCCCCTGGGGGTGTGGTCGGCGTCGATGCGCACAGTGGCCCGCTGGAGGAGAGCCTCTAAGCTGTCGACCGTCTCCATCTATTCCTCTCAGAGCGAATGAGTGCCGATAAAGGGAGAGTTGCTTCTATTCTAAAGCTGAATCCTACTCTTCGTAAAGGGTTACTTTGGTCGCTGTCGGGCAGGGCAACGCGCAGAGTGCTTGCCTGTCAGCAGAAGCGGCGTGGACGCCCATGAGGAAAGCGTGTTAGACTAGGGCACGAAGCACCAGGATCATAAGAAGAGAAGAAAAAGGAGGCGCAAAGCGTGTATCCCTGGTCGCACGACTTCAAAGGGCGCTTTGACGAAGTGACCTTTGAGAGCCAGGTGCTCAAAGACAATCCTCTAGGCGATCCCTATCAGCGTCCGCTCTGGATCTATCTGCCGCCCGGCTACGACGAGCAGCCAGAGCGGCGCTATCCCAGCATCTATGTGATTCAGGGGCTAACGGGCCAGCTCGATATGTGGCGCAATCGCTCGGCTTTCCGGCGTAACTTCCCGGAACTGGCCGACGAGCTGTTTGCCAAAGGAGAAGCTCCGCCTTGTATCCTGGTCTGGGTCGACTGCTGGACCTCCCTGGGGGGGAGCCAGTTCCTGGATTCCCCCGCTGTTGGACGCTACCACACCTATCTCTGCGAGGAAATTGTCCCCTGGGTCGATGCCCACTATCGGACGCTGGCGGCGCGCGAGCATCGGGGAATCGCCGGCAAGTCCAGCGGAGGCTACGGCGCGATGGTCACTCCCATGCTACGACCCGATCTGTGGGGAGGCCTGGCAACTCACGCGGGCGATGCTCTCTTTGAGGTCTGTTATCAGCGTGACTTTGCCAAGGTGACGCGGGCCTTGCGCGATCACTATGGCGGCTCATACGAACGCTTCTGGCAGGACTTCCGCAGCCGCCCGGCCTTCTCCAAAGAGAGCGATCCCGATCTGCTCAATATCTGGTGTATGGCCGCCTGCTACTCGGCGGATATGGATGGTACGGTGCATCTGCCTTTCGATATCGCCACCGGTCAGTTGGTTCCCGATGTCTGGGAGCGCTGGCTGGCCTGGGACCCAGTACGGATGGTGCCTTTGCACGCCGAGGCGCTGCGCTCGTTGCGTGCCATCTATATCGATGCGGGCAAGCGCGATGAGTACTATCTCGACCTGGGTGCCGAGGCGTTCCGCCGGGCTCTGGCTGAGATTGGCGTCACCGATGTCTTCTTTGAGCTATTCGATGGCCGTCATGGCGGAATCGAATATCGCTATCCGCTGAGCCTGAAGTACCTGGCCGAGCGGCTTTCCCCATAGCCAACGCCAGCGAAGGGATCAACTCCCTTCGCCACGGATGCCGCCCCCCGACCCCGCAGCAGGACCGGACGAAACCCCACGTTGGTACTGGAGCCTCCAGCGTAAGCAGCCGGCTAACCGATAGACGGGCGGCTGACCAGACCAGGTTTAGACGCCAAGCGGCTCGCGCAGACGTCGCCGGGCAGCACTTAAGGCGGCGCGGTAACGCTTAAGCTCAGCCTGACTCTGGGGAGACGGTACCTGCTCGGGGTCAAGGCCCGCCTTGCGCAGCGCCGCGATCACTGGCCGGAGTTCAAGACCGTGCTCGCGGATGCACCAGAGCACCGCTTTCCGTTCGCCAGCTGATAGGCTTTGAATGGCCTGAATGTAAAGAGCCAGACGCTCTTCAGGAAAATCTCGTAATTCGCACTCGTAGGCTGGATCGCGAGCTCCCTCGTTGGTGGCGGCCCGCTGCTCGCTGAGGGCAAGAACCTCGGGCTGCTCTCTCTCCAGGGGTAGAAGCTGAGGACGACGGCCAAGTCGTCGACAGGCATCGCGTGCACGATTCCGGACAATGACGCGGATCAGCGAGGCGGGTTTGTGCAATGGCCCTTTCCGACTCACTTTCCAGAGGGCGAAGCGCACCTCCTGGCATTCGTCTTGATAGAGTGCGTCCAGATCTTCCCACTTGCTAAAGCGGATGCGTGAGAAGTAGCGACGTACCTGAGTCACAACCCCAGCGTCGCAGGCGTGTAGCAAAGCTTCATCTTCAGAGTCACTGTCGTCAACAGAAACTCCGAGCGAAGTTAGTGAGTTCACAAGGCTCCTCCTTCACGAACAAACAAAGCAGCAAACCTACAAGATGCCGTACACTGTCCAGTTCTGGAGCCGGCAGGCCTGACGTTGCCTCACCTGGGTCAGGTCGTGTTGGTCTATTGGCTTTATCGGCCATCACGATGACCAGCGAGCAATGAGTTCGGTCAGTAGGAGAACTACCAGCCCTGCTCAGGTCAGCCTGTGACGAGATGGCTGGAGGAGTCGAGCTTGTCGCTCGCCAGTTCCATAGCCGAGCCTAAGAGGATAGTGAACATCACTTGTTCTATAGAGAACAGTATACAGCGTTCACTCGCGTTTTTCAAGAGGATGATGAAGAAAGATTGGTGAACGATTGTTCAATAATGTGCATTTGAGCGAAAGGAGAACGCTGCTCCCCTTTACAGGCGTGCACTTCTGTTCTATACTACCCAGTAGAACAGTCAACGTCAGCCACCGTGGTGGGTAGAGCAGAGAGGAGGCAGCAATGGTAGAAAAGAGGCACGCCCCTGTGACCGCTATTGGGACTCGTATGCGTCACCTGCGCCAGCAGATGGGGAAGAGCCTGAGCGAGGTAGCTCGCACGGTAGGCTATTCGAAGAGCTATCTCTCTGCGGTTGAGAACAACGTGACCCTGCCCTCGCTCCAGCTCGTGCAGGAGTACGAGCGTGCGCTTCAGCTGCGTCACGGTGAGCTGGTCGAGGTGCTGGTGGGAGGGCAGCTAGAGCAGCTCCCGCGCGGGCGTCGGCGTGCTTCCGCCTCTCTGGTTCTGCCTGCGTCGCCGGTGGTTTCCTCTTCCTCGACTGCCCTTGTGCGCTGTGACCTTGAAGAAGCCCCCTACGTATCGCGTCTCTATGGCCGTGACGAGGAGCAGGAGTTGCTCTGGCGCTGGGTAGTGCAAGATAGCTGCCGTCTGATTGCCATTGTAGGCATCGGTGGAGTGGGCAAGACTGCCCTGGTGGCGGCTCTGGTTCAGCGCCTGCGCGGCTCCTCCGATTTTCAGGGTCTGCTTTGGCTCTCGCTCCACACCCCTTTGTCGCGTAGACGTCTGCTCGATCGCTGTTTGCGCTTTCTCAATGGGGGGGGGCGGGAGCAGCTGGCCTCGGCCTCCCTTCCTGAGAGTGAGGAGGATCGTCTAAAGCTGCTGATCCAGCGACTGGAGCAGGGGCGGTTTCTGCTGGTTCTTGATGACTTCGATTCGTTGCTGCAGAGTGGTGCTCTGGCGGGCCGGTATAAAGAGGATTACAAGGATTACGAGGAGCTGCTCTATTTGCTGGGGAGCCATGCCCTGCAAAGCTGCGTGATCCTGACCAGTCGCGAGAAGCCCGATGGCATCCCTTTGCAGGAAGGAAAGCATGCGCCGGTACGCACCATGACTCTGGCGGGAGTCTCGCCCGAGGCGGGGCGTCTCTTGCTCGCTGGTGAAGGGTTGGAGGGAGATGATGAGCACTGGGCCGAGTTCATCCGCCGCTATGCTGGCAATCCTCTGGCCCTGAAGCTGGTCTCGCCGACCATCCGCGAGGTTTTTGATCGCCAGATTGCTCGCTTCCTCGATCAGGAGGTGCTTGTGCTTCAGGGCATCAGGGATCTGCTTGATAAGCAGTTTGAGCGCTTGACCCCTGATGAGCGGGATGTCCTCTACTGGTTGGCGATTGGGCGCGAGGTGGTGACGCTCTCTGAGTTGCTGGAGGATCGTCTGACGCGCACTCCCAAGGGGGCGCTGCTCGAAGTATTGAAGTCGCTGCGCCATCGCTCACTTGTCGAGGTGCGTGGTGCTGCAGGGTATACCCTGCAGCCGGTGATTTGTGAGTATGTGACGGAGCGTCTGGTGCAGCTGGTGGCTGCCGAAATTCTCCAAGAGCGGCCTCTCTCTCTCTTGCACAGTCATGCCCTGCTCAAGGCGCAGGCGCGGGACTATATTCGCGAAGATCAGATCCGCTCGATGCTTGAGCCGCTGGCTCATATCTTGCGCTCGGCCAGGGGAGGGAACGGTTGTGAGCAGTTGCTGCGCTCTTTGCTAGCCCGGCTAGAACGCAGCCGGCCAGGTTATGCGGCTGGTAATATCCTCAATTTGCTCCTCCACTTGCAGTCTGATCTCCGTGGCTGGGACTTCTCGGGTCTGGCGGTCTGGCAGGCGAATTTGCGAGGAAAAGCCTTACCGGGCGTCAATTTCGCCTGGGCCGACCTGACCGGCTCAGCCTTCACCGAGTTCTTCGGCAGCATTCTTTCGGTGGCTCTCAATCAGGACGGCTCGCTCCTGGCCCTTGGGACGACGACCTGTGAGGTCCGTATCTTCCGCGTCCGCGACTATGCGCCGCTGGTGACCTGCCAGGGCCATGCCGATTGGGTGCGCTCGGTCCTCTTTAGCCCTGATGGTCGCATGGTGATCAGCGGTAGCGAGGATGGGACAATTCGTCTCTGGGATGTGGAAACCGGCCAGTGCCTGCAGACTCTCCGAGGCCATCGTGAACGCATCTATTCGCTCGCTATCAGCGCTGATGGTAGCCTGCTTGCCAGTGGTAGTGGTGATCAGACCGTGCGTCTCTGGCGCCTTGATATGGCCTCCGGTCTTCCTGAGTGCCTCCGTGAGCTCGCTGACCAGGAGCAAGGCGGCAGAGTCTATGCTGTTGCCCTCACTCCCGATGGCAAGCTGCTGATCAGCGGCGGAGAAGATGCTATCTTGCGCGTCTGGGATGTCGAGAGCGGCTCTTGCCGGGCCCGCCTTCCTGCTCCCAATGGCGGTATCTGGTCGCTGGCTCTTAGCCGCGATGGCCGCTTGCTCGCTTGCGGTTGCCGGGAGCGGATCATGCTCTGGGACCTGACCTCGTTGACGCTGCAGGCTTCCTGGGATGCCCATCGTGAGCTGGTCTATGCCCTCTCTTTCAGCAGCGATACTCGCTTTCTCGCCAGTGCTGGCGGTGATCGTCTCTTGCGCCTCTGGAACATACGCGATTGCTCTTGCATCAAGACGCTGGAAGGGCACAGTCGGCGCATCTATGCCCTGACTCTGAGTGGAGACGATCGCTTGCTGGTCAGTGGAAGCGATGATCAGACGGTCCGCTTCTGGGATCTTGAGCGTGGGCGCTGTATCCGCATGTTGCAGGGCTATAGCAGTCAGGTGAGGGCGGTAGCAACAAGTCCTGATGGTCAGCTATTTGCCAGCGGCGGCAACGATGGCCAGGTGCGACTCTGGGATCTGGGTGAGCTGCGTTGCTTGCGCACGATGGAGGGCCACACGGCCAGTGTCTGGACGCTAACCTTCGATAGAAGGGGGCGCCTGCTCGCCAGTAGCAGCGAGGATGGCACGGTGCGGCTCTGGCAGGTGGAGTCAGGGCAGTGCTTCCGCATCCTGAAGGGTCATGCGGCGCGCGTCTACATGGTGGCTTTCTCTCCCGACGGCTCGCTCTTGGCCAGTGGAGGGGCCGATCGCACCTTGCGTATTTGGGAGGTCGCTACCGGCCAGTGCTTACAGATCCTTCGCGAGCATCGCGGGAGGGTCTACGCTGTCGCCTATAGTCCTGATGGCCGGCTCCTGGTCAGTGGCGCTGAGGATCAGACCATTTGCCTCTGGGATACCCGTGATTATCGCTGCTTGCGAAAGCTTGTCGGCCATGAGGAGGCCATCTATACGCTGGCCATCAGCCCTGATGGGCGCTGGCTGGCGACAGCCGGGGCCGATCAAAAGGTGCGTCTCTGGGATCTGACCCACCTGGGGGAGGGTCTGCCGCGGGCGACCCTGGAAGGGCATCGACAGCGTATCTGGACGCTGTCCATCAGTCCCGATAGCCGTCTATTGGCCAGTGGGGGAGATGATCAGCTCGTCTGCCTGTGGGATCTCGAGGCCGGTGAACTGCTGCGAATCGTCAATCGCTTCGATTATCGCATTCGCGAGATCGCTTTCAGCCGTGGTGAGCAGCCTGTATTGCTGGTGAGTGGTAGCCCCACCGGGACGATCGAGGTCTGGGATGTGGAGCGTCCTCAGTGCCTCCGGGTGCTGCGCAGTGACCGGCCTTATGAAGGCATGAATATCTATGCTGCCACGGGCCTCTCGCTCTCGCAGCGCTCTATTCTGTGCTCCTTGGGCGCGGTTGAGGTCCCGGTTGACAGACCAATGCTGACCGAGTAAAGTGGCTAAAGCTAACAGCGCTGGCAGCCGGCAGCTCCGCTTTCACGGGCGGCTAGGCCGGCTGATAAACGGTCGGTCCTTGCTGCCCGAAGTATTTCCCGCGATATTCGCGCAGGCAGGGACTGCTCAGCTGGTGAATGAAGAGCTGGCAGATGAAGAGGCCGGGATAGAGAACGACCGGAATACTATTGAGGTTGGTGATTTCGAGCGTCAGCACATGGTCGCTTCCCGGATCAACATGGCCGTCGCCATTGTGCACCTGCAGTCCAGCCCGCGCAACGTCCCCTTTGGTCTCGATAAAGCCCTGGTAACCGTTGGGAATGCGTACGCGCTCTAGTGTGCAGCCTAGAATGAATGCACCCGGGCGCAATTCGTAGCCTTGTCGAGGATCGATGACAATCTCTTCGCTGGCAGGCGGCGCCTTGCCCAGCTCAAGACGACTGCCACGATACTTGACCAGGCGCGCACCGAGGCGTAGATCAATGCTGGTTGGCCCGAGCTGTCCTTCCTCCCACGGCTCGATGACCAGCAAGCCGGCGACCAGCAAGGCTTTGAGATCTCTATCGCTCAGGATCATGGTGCTCTTCCTGCAGCATGGCGTTGGTCGGCAGGGGAACCAGGGGACCAAGTAGCTGCTCCGCCGCCATAATATGGCTACAGGTTCCGCGCTCGCGATAAAAGTCGCAGGTGCAGTGCCAGTCGCCTTGCGCATAGCTGATCAGGCGTACACCATGTGTCGAGCGCATCTGCAGCTTGATCTCTAGCAAGGTGAAACGCTCTGGCTGCTGGGCGTAGTTCGCGGCCTTCATTTGCTTGCGCTCTAGCTGCTCATCTTGCATCAGAAATGACTCCTGTCATGGCTGGCAGAGACTACCTGCTCTCTTGCCCCTGCCCGTTGACCGCAGCAGGTTGGCCGAGTAACATGAACATCTCTCTCTTCATGATACCTGAACTGTAGTTTGTTAGACAAGTGCGCTGCCCATCGTTATGCTGGTGCACGAAGCCATTCTTCGATCTCTCTCTCCAGGCCGATGCCCAGCAAGTGGCAGAGTGCCAGCGCTTCCTGAGCCTGAGCAAGGGCTTCCTGCCGCTGGCCCTGGTACCAGAGGAGGCGGGCCGAGCGAAACTGATTGTGGACGATCCAGAAGCGGTCGTTCAGCTCACGGGCGAGCTGCATTGACTCTGCATAGTAGGCGTTGGCCTGCGACAGGTTACCGCGATGGAAGGCCAGCAGACCCAACTGGTGGAGCGTTGCCTGCTCACCTACGCGATCACCCATCTGCTGGTGCAGGCTCAGGCTGAGTAGATAGAGGGATTCGGCTTCGTCCAGCTTGGCTGGCTCCTGGTTGCAGAGAGCCAGCTCGTGCTGCAGGCGCCCCTGCTCGTGCAACGTGCGAGCCAGGCCCTCCTGATCACCCAGCTGTTCGCGCAGTCGTCGAGCCTCAGCGAGCGACTGCACAGCACTCTCGAACTGATGCCGGCGGTAGGCCAGTCGCCCTAGCTCATGCAAGGCGGCTGCTTCCTGCCAGAGATCTCTTCTGGCTGCCGCCCGCACACGCACGGCCTCAAAGTGCTCTTCTGCCTCGTCATAGCGCGTCAGCCGATAGCAGACGCGACCAAGTTCCAGCTCCGCCGCACTGAGCAGCACCGCGTCAGTGGACTGCCGGGCCAGCTGTAGGCTGGCCGCCACATCCTGGTAAGCTGACTGGTACTCCGCCAGGCGATAACGACAGATACCACGCTGAAGCAGAAAGCGCGCTTCCTGCAGAGACTGCTTAAGCTGCTGGGCGGCCTCCAGCGCTACCTCGAGGATCTGCAACGCCTGTTTCAGCTGGTGGCGCTTCAGCAGTGGTGTCCCTCTCTCTCCTACCAGTTCTTCTGCCAGGGTAAGCAGGTCCTGCCACAGACCCAGGTGGCGCGCCCTCTCAACCGCCAGGGCAATGTTATCCCAGTCAAAGAGCAGCTCAGCCTCTCCTCCTTCTTTTGATCGATATAATTCTATATAAAAGAGAAGGTGACGGCGCTGGTATTCGGCGCGTTTGGCCTGAGAAAGGGCCTGCCAGCAATGAAGACGCAGGTAATCGCTGACAAGGGGATGCATGCGACACTGCGGGCTGCCAGGGCCTTCGGCCCGTTCCAGGATAGCGGCGCGCTGGATTGCTTCCAGGGCCTCATTTTGCTGTTGCCAGAGGCTCTCACCTGGTTGGGGGAGCCTGCCGGCCTGGATAAAGCGCCAGGCGGATTCTGAGGAGGCTTCAGAGAAGACTGGCCAGCATTCGAGGAACTGGCTAGCCAGCGGCGACTCTCTGGTCACACGGGCAATCGTCAAATGTAAGAGTTGCTCCATTTGCTGGAGAGGTTTACCGGAGAGCTGTCGGAGCTGGGTGGCCAGCTCCTGCCAGGGAATGCCCAGTTGGAGGGCTGAGGTAGCCAGGGTCATGAGCTTGGGGTGGTAGTAGCAGAGGCGTGGCAGCTCTTGCAGGCGGCGGCCCAGCTGCACGCGAGCGATCTCCTTGCCGCCCAGGCGCTCTTCGACGAACTCGTAGGCTGCCTGGGCGGGGAGCTGGCCCACCGTGAGCCAATTGGTCTGCAGCAGTTGATCGAATTCGGGGCGGCGATGGCGCATGAGCAGGAGCGCCCGGCCTCCCAGAGAAGTGTCCCAGGCGCTCAGCAGATCGCAGAGGTCCTCGACCTCCGCCGGCGTCGCCTCTTCCAGATCATCCAGGACAAGCAGGAGGGGGCCGCGTCCCATTTCGTAGAGGGCGAGGCCGCGCTGGCGGCTGCCGCTAGCTTCTTCTAAGCCCCAATCGAGATGGGCCAGCAATCCGACTAAGTCAAACGGGCGCATCCGGCGCAGCGAGGCGTAGGCAATCCCGCGTGTGAAGCGCCAGCTATAGCGATGGGCCAGTTCAATCGCCAGGGTTGACTTACCGCTGCCGGCCAGGCCGATCAGGCCGATGAAGGGGGAGGGGCCACTGCTCAGTAGTGCGGCCAGACGTTGCAGTTCGTGGACGCGGTCGCAGAAGCTGCGCGCCCGCGCAGCGGGCAGGTTATGAGGTGGCTCGCAGGGGAAATACTCGGGGTCGCCCACGGGGAGGGCTGAGCGTAATGGCTCCTCAGCGCCGGGGCCGAGCAGCGTCACGACCTCATCCTGGGCTGCTGGCAAGCGAGGCTCCCGCTGTAGGGTTCGCCGGATGAACTCTAACGCCTCTTTCAGGCTGGTGCCACGGGCCAGCGCGGCATAAAGCGAGCTGGCCAGCACAGTAGCAGTTTCGCTATGCAACTGGCGGGTTGTTGCCATTACTGCTGGCACGCCCTGCCTGACCAGCTCATCGCCCAGGAGCTCGCTGCTGCAGCTATTAAGCACCACCAGTCCCACCCGTGTATCCTGAAAGAGGGCCGCTAGCTCAGCGGCTGCTACCCAATCGCTGCTTCCATCTTCCTGCTCAAGCTGCAGTTTGTTGCTGCGGGCATGGCTAATGATATGGACGATGTCAAAAGGGCGGGCATGCAGTGTGGCTTGCAAAAAGCGCCAGGTTGGTGGATGCAAGCGGATGAGAGCCGCTGGCACGCGTGACCACAGAAGCTGGCGATAGATCTCCTGGATCTCAAGTTCGGCATTGATCCGTACAGGCTCATCAATTGGCGAACCGACTACCAGCAAGATGCGCAAGCGCTCTCCCGCCCGTTCCCAGGCTTCAATAGGGCTACTAGCCGGTCGATAGCTGCCTATCGCTGTCTGATGGGCCGTCTCCATACCCCTCTCCCTCTGCGGCAGAGCGAAAGCTCTGGACTCCTCGTTGACTGCCTTCTCCTTCTTCTCTTCCTGCTTGCTCCTCCCCTCTCTTTAGCATACCCTGCTCTCTCAGTTTTTGCAGCAAGAAGGTGACCAACTCCTCTGTCAGCCGGTCGCGATTGGTAGTAGTCAGTTCCAGAAGGTGGGTACCGGGTCGTCGCTTCAGCTCATCGGCCCAGGGATAAGGCCGCAGAACAATGGTGCCGACGAGTGTCCTGGAACTCTCCAGAACGGCGCTCACGGCTTCGCGAAAGGCCGGCGAGAGCAGTTCCATCGGCCCGATCTCATCGATGATGACGACGGGACGTGTCTGGAGGGCATGCTGGATGGCGGCCAGGCCCAGCGATTCCAGTGCCGTCAGATCGACGCCATAGCGGCCCACCCGGTGCGGGCTGCTCTGGCTCGTGCTGGCGAGCAGGCCGCGCTGCCCGTCGAGGGTGACAATTTCAAAACCGGTGCGCTGGCCAGAGACACGCACCTCCTCGGTATAGAAGCCGTCGCAGTGCTCGGGGCCGAGCGCCGCAACCACCTTCTTGATAGCTGTCGTCTTGCCACTGCCTGGCTCTCCCGTGAGCAGGTAGACCTCTCCCATCTCGTTATTCCCTTTTCCTTCCTTACCAGACTAGCGCTCTGGCGATCTCAAGAGCGGCAGACGGGCCAGGCTCAGGCGCCCATTCAGGACCGGATGCTGGCGACCTCTGGTAAAGGTGACAACTGCCATCGCGACACGATCGTAGAGCGTGCTCAAGCTGATCGTGCGCTCCTCTGGCTCGTTGCAGCCGGGGCCGGAAGCGGGAACGGAGGCTTCTGGGCCGCTCAGGGCCTGTAACAGGAAATAGGTAAAGATCCCCTGGCGTAGCCCCTCGTCTTCTCCAGCAACCTCATCGTCGTCGCAGGCAGCCAGAATAATCCGCCCTTCTCCAAGCGGGAGATCCTGCAGCCCCGGTGCGAACGCTACCGGACCACGCAGCTCTGTGCGGCGCGTGCGCAGGAGCGGCCCCTCAAAGGTCCGTCCACCGGCCCGCCCACTGAAGCAGGTATCAAGGATGACCACTACGAGCCGCGCCGGAAGGCGCTGCAAGAGCCGGATCAAGTCGTACTCCAGCTCCAGGCCTGTCGCGAAGATCGCATCATACTCGGTATCGTGAGCGATCAGGTAGCGCGAAAAGCGGTCTGGGGCTTCGCTGGTCTCCGGGGAACCATGACCAGCGAAGTAGAGCAGGATCACATCCTCGCGGCTCGCCAGCCGCGGTAGATGCTCGCCGATGACAGTAATGATGGCCTTGCGCGTGGCTTGCTCATCGATCAGAAGCTGCAGACTGAGATCCTCTGCTGCCAGACTGCTGGCAAGCTGGCCGTAGAAGCGCTCGGCATCACTGGCTGCATACTGCAAAGCGCTGATGCGCGCGTCCTGATAGCGGTTGATGCCAACGAGAACGGCGTGTAGTTTCATGAAGCTGCCCCGGCTACTCCGATCGCTGTCAGTTCCTATTGCTGCCGCGATGAGATAATACATCTTATAAATAAATTGTATAAATTTATATGCTTTTTCGTAAATATAGAAAGAGCAGAATAGATCACAGAAAGGGTAGTGGTTAGTAATTTATGATGCAAAATGTTAAGGAGATAGCTTTTTGATGTAGATCAACTTGGATAGCTTGATTTGAAGGGAGCTGAGATAGATAAAGGAAGAGAGAAGAGCACAGGAGTCAGGTATGGAGAAGGGCTTCATAGGTATGAATGTGGACTTGGGACCAGTCCAGGAGGTCGGCCAGCTCTTCCTGGAAAGCGGCCAGGTCGCGCTGGCGAGTAGCCTCGTCGGGCATCTCAGTATCTTTCCAGACCAGGAGGACGCGCAGCATCTGGAAAGTCTGCTCATGTTCGTCTTTCAGGACGTAGCGCGCCACCGTCCCTGGGAACAAGTGGCGGTCTTCCTGCTGCATGGTACGCAGCTTTTCGAGCAGGCGGGCCTGGCAGCCGGGGCGGACCGCGACAGCGATATCGGTCACCAGCAGGGTACCACGGCTACGATAGATGCGCCAGGAGGGGGAGCGTGTCCGGGCGCGTCCAGAGGGCTGCGGCCTGAATCTCCGCACCTCTTCGACGGGCAGAATAAGCATATGGCCGATACGTCTGGCTGGGAGGCGGCCCGCCATGACGTACTGGTAGACGCGCTTATCGGAGACCCCCAGCATCTCGGCGGCCTCTTTGACAGAAACGTAGCCCGGCAGGCCGGGTATGGTGACTCCATCTGACATGCACCTAGTATAGTAATAGCTATACTTGATTGTAAAACTACCTATTGAGATATTCATAGCGTTACTTCCTAAATATCTATACTTTTTGAAAAATATAGAAATATGGTGCTGACGGGAGAGGGGGGGAGAGCTGGGTCGGGTTAGGGGCCAGAGAGCGAGGAGATATCAACAGCCTGGAACTTCTGATATAATGGGTACCCACTCTGGAGCATCGAATCGTTCGGTAGACTGATAAAAGATCTATCATGGAAATGTGGGATGCCTGGCTCTGGCTGGCTGGGCGTCCAGGAGGCAGCACATGGCGGAGCAGCAGGATCAGGCCTTGGTGAGACAGGTGATGGAGACCATTGAGAAGGAGCATGTGCGCTTTGTCAACCTGGAGTTCACCGATGTGGTTGGCATGGCGAAATGCGTCACGATTCCAGTGGAGCAATTTCCCGATTGTCTGGAGCGTGGCAAATGGTTTGACGGCTCCTCAATAGAGGCCTTCGCGCGCGTTGCTGAGAGTGATATGTATCTCTTCCCCGATCTACGTACTTTTACTGTCCTCCCAGTACATGTACGGCCCCAGGCTCTCAATCGCGAGATTGCCGACCAGGTGAATGCTGGTGATGTCGTGGCCCGGGTGATTTGCAATGTGATGACGCCTGAGGGGGAGCCGTTCGAGGGCGATCCGCGTGCAACGCTCTTGCGTTCGCTGGAGCTGGCCGAGTCGATGGGCTATCGCTTTCAGGTAGCGCCTGAGCTAGAGTTTTTCCTCTTACGTTTCGAAGATGGCGGCCCGACCCCGTTGCCCCATGATCGAGGGGGCTATTTTGACCTCTCGACCGATCTGGCTGCGACGGTAAGGCGTCAGATGGTGCAGGCCCTGCAGCAGATGGGTATTGTGATCGAGGCCAGCCACCATGAGGTGGCGGCGGGCCAGCACGAGCTAGATTTCCAGGCTGGGGATGCCCTCTACATTGCTGATAGCCTGATGACCGCCAAGCATGTGCTCAAGGCGATCGCTGCCCAGCACGGTCTCTACGCCACTTTCCTGCCCAAACCCTTCTATAATGTGAGCGGCTCGGGCCTGCATACCCATCAGCAACTGATCGATATCCGAACCGGGAAAAATGCCTTCTTTGATGAGCACGGAGAATACGGCCTGTCTGACGTTGGCTGTCATTTTCTGGCGGGCCAGCTCGCCCATGCCCGTGGCATGTGTGCGATTGTGGCGCCGCTTGTCAACTCCTACAAACGGTTGGTCCCGGGCTACGAGGCCCCTGTCTATGTCAACTGGGGGCGGGTCAATCGTGAAGCCTTGATCCGGGTTCCCCGCCCTGGCAAGGACCCCCAGCACTCGGCGCGGATCGAGCTGCGCAGCTGTGACCCCAGCTGCAACCCCTACCTGGCCCTGGCGGTCATGCTCCGCGCTGGACTGGATGGCATTCAACACCGCTGGCCCCTGCCACCGGCGATGGATGAGAGCCTCTTTTTGCGCGATGAGGAGGAGCCGGTGAGCCGGCTGTCGCGCCTGCCAGCTACCCTGGGCGAGGCCCTCGACGACCTGCGTCAGGACGCACTGATCCGCGATACGCTGGGTGACCTGATCTACGAGGGTTTTCTGGAGGCCAAGTCAATCGAGTGGAACGAGTATCGCAAGCATGTTCATCCCTGGGAGCTTGAGCGCTATTTGCCTATCTTCTAGGAAAAAGAGTGGATGAGAGCCAGAGGCAGGGGCAGGTCAGCAGCCGTGGATGAGGGCGAGGCAGGGAGAGCGGAGAGGTCAGACCCCGTCTGGCAGCAAGGCGGCCCGGAGCCGGGCCGCTCCGGGTCGCTTATTCGTCAGCATGGCCAGGCCGGCCTATTTCCCCACAAAGGCCACCAGGCGGCAGAAAGCTGCCTCGCCTCCGTTAAACTTCCAGGGGAAGCAGCCGATCCAGACGCGCTGGTCCAGCACCTCATCGATCATGCCGCCAGCGTTCTCGACATGGAAAACGCCGTGGGGGAAGAGATCATAATGCATGAGCTGCAGATCCTCCTCGGGCCAGATCTCCTCTAAGGGGCGCCCTAATTTCTCAGCGCACTTGGCCGCCAGGTCCGGGCGGACCTTACGAATGACGGTGTTCATCGGATGATCCATTGAGCCGGCATCGATGGCAAACCAGGAAATCTTTCGATCGAGGACCCACTGCACGAACTCTCGCGTTGGACCAGGATGTTTGATAAAGTAGCGCGTCTCGTCCGGCTGCGTCTCGCCGTACCAGTTGCTGGGATAATACTTGTGGTAGCCGGTGTGGACCACCACAATATCGCCAGGCTCGATGCGCAGCCCAGTCTTGCGCTCCCACTCCTCGAAGTGGGCCGAGGTGTAGATATCGTAGTCGCCGATGCCCATCGCCTCCAGGTCGACCACCACGCCGGGGCCGACCAGCTTCTCCAGGGGAATGCTGCCGATATCCTGGCCATTGGTAATAAAATGCAGGGGCGCATCAAGATGGGTTCCAACGTGTAGCGTCGATGAAATATGCTGGCCCCCCACTTTATCGAAAGCCACGCGCTTGATCCACTTGACCGTTGGCCCCTCGTAGGTCGCAAAGCCTGGCGTGTGAATGTCCCAGTTCTGAGAAAGGTCTAGCACGCGCACATTGCTCAGATCAATCGGACTAAAAGGCATCCGCTTCCCTCCAGCATGAGCTAGATTTGAAACTATAGTATGCTCTATCAGCAGCAGCGGGACCCCAAGGCCAGACGTGCGCGGTGGGCGCTGGTGAGCGGTCACTCGTCGCCGCTGCGGATAGCATCAAGAATCATCTGATCGATGAGCTGCTCGATTGGTGAGCGATCATCGGTAAAGAAGACATGGCGCCCCTTCTCCTCGCGTATATTCCCGAAGGCGAGGCTGGCCTGGGCGACGTTGGTCAGCAGCGGATTCGTCAGCATGGATGTGTTAAGGGCGAAGTCGCTGAGCGAGGTCGCTGCGTTCGTGCCCACGATGATGCTATTCGTGAAGCGCGCTGTATCTATAATATAGACATTGGGAAAGACTGCGTGCATGGTCTGGGCGAGCGTTTCCACAAGGCGGAAGTCATGGCGGGTCCGTCCGGCGTTGATCACGGCCACCCCGGTCGGCGTCAGATGGGCACGTACCTCGCTGAAGAACTCTTCGGTCGCCAGCTGGAAGGGGACGTAAGGCTGCTGGTAGGCATCGATTCCGATCATGTCATATTTCTGCGTTGTTGTGCGCAAAAAGTAGCGCCCATCCTCGACGATCACATGCAGGTTCGGCTCATTCATCGCGAAGTAGCGGCGGCCCATCTCGACGATGGTGGGGTCGATCTCGACGCCATCGATAGGGATGGGGCCGTAGGCCGCGGTGATTTCGCGGGGGATAGTTCCGGCGCCCAGGCCAATGATGGCAACGCGCTGAACCATCGCCGGGGTAAAGGGCGGCCTGTTGAAATAAGGGGCTATCATGAAGTAGTCCCAGGGGCCGCCAGTCAGGATCGAGTTGGGATCATAGACCGAGTGTACTGCCTCCCCTTCGTTGAGAATAAGCTGCATCTCGCTACCAACGCGCACCACCTGAATGTAGTTATATTCGGATTCGCGCTCGGCGATGAGCACCCCGCCGCCATCGGTGCCCGAGGCCGGCTTGATGGGACCGCCTAGAGCCAGAAACTCCAGCCCCAAAGGGATCAGCAGCAGCAAGGAGAGCAGGCTCTTCTTGTTGAAGCGGGGGGCCTGGTTGCCTTCCCGTGAGCGCCGACCGCCTCCGCCCGGTCCTGTACTGCTGGCCAAGAGGCCGAGGATCGAGACCAGCAGCAGCGTAATGGCGGTTACCAGGAACGTGAAGCGTGTGCCGTAGTTGGGAATCAGCCAGAGCACAGGGAGGAAGGTGCCCACAATGCTACCGGCGGTCGAAATGGCGTAGAGCTGGCCGGCCAGTCTGCCGGAGCGGCCCACCTGTTGCAAGAGCAAGCGGATAGCAAAGGGGGAGACGCAGCCGAGCAGGATGACGGGGATGGCGAAGAGGAAGATAACGGCGGCGAGTGAACCGATGAAGACGCTGGCCGAGTAGGTGGCAAAGGCTTTGAGCGACCAGAGCAGGATCGGACGCGCGATATAGGGGATCAGGCCGATAGTGAAGGCTGCGATAGTGGTAATCAGGTAGAAGACAACAGGCCGGGGAAAACGATCGGCCAGGCGTCCACCCAGATAGTAGCCCGAGGTCAGATAGAGCAAGATGAGGCCGATCAGGGCCGCCCAGACAAACTGCGAGGAGCCAAAATACGGGGCAAGCAGACGCGAAGCGGCCATCTCAACCCCCAGCGAAGCCGCCCCGGCCACAAAGACAACTAGCACCAGCAGCCACTTTTGCAGAGGATACGCTGCCGCTGGTGCAATGCTCTCTTCCAGGGGTGGCTTTTGCTCATCTGAGGTGACCGTTGTCATGACAGTAACTCTCTTTCAACAATTTGGCGATCTGGCATGAAGCCTTTCTTCTCGATCGATGTGCTGAGAGCGAGGGCTGAGGGCCGGCGCTGCCGTGGTCGCCGCAGTGAGTCGGCCAATGAGGATGATGAGAAAAAGCAGACCGACAGGCAGCAATCATGCTCAGCCGAGAGCGCAGGGGCATGTATCAGGAGCCGGCCCCTGCGCTGGCTTCACTGACGGAGGGACGGCTCACTTTGGGCCGAGCAGCCGGCACCCCATGCCGCGCTCTGCTGTGGCTGTTGCTCCGCTGCGGCCTCGACTGGCGCGGGCCGCCCTTTGATGCGTCTAGCTGGCTAGCGCCTTGCTCTCCTTCGCTGCTACCTATGATATCATGCTGACTCAGACTTTGCCCACCTGTCCGCTGCTCGCCCTCGCAGGAGACAAAGCAGGCTGCAGCGCGTCTCACTGCAGCCTGCTTACTTTCTCCGTGCTCTTACTGCCTCGGCGCACCCCGACCAGGGAGGCGCTTGTTGAGGTAGTGGAGAGGAGGGATCAGCGTCACCAGGATGAGCCGACCACGGCTCTAGTGTGGCTCTGCTTGCCGGCGTGCCTGTAAGAATGCCAGGATCAGTGATCCAATCAAAACGCTCAAGAGAATAATTTCCATCGTGCTAAAAGTACGACGTCCCGCCATGAGACGACTCCTTTCTCCGTGGCTCTCCTCGCTTGCACTAAGGATAGCGCCTCTGTTTTGAGCCGAAGGCGAACTGGCAGAGGCGCTATTAGCGCACCCATAGCTCTTGGGGATAGCCTATGCTATCCTTGCCATAGACACGCACCAGGTGAAAATGTTGGGCCACCCAATTATGATACTCCTCGACCTCGGGTAAGCGGAAGCGCGAGCTGAAGAAGAGCACTGCCCGTACCTGGGGCTGCTGGCTGGCAGTGATCAGATCCTGGAGTGTCAGATAGCTGGTGTGAATGCGCACCGAAGAGGGATCGACGAGCCAGGGAGGGGTATCCCGTCCGGCGAGCGCCACCGCTAGCGGTTCATCGCTAATCACCAGGTCGCCCGGTTTGGTGAAGTGCTCCAGATCTCTGGCCACGCGCTGGAGCGGCCCTGTAGGCGTCACAGGATGAGGTGGCTGGAGAAAATAGAGCAGATCCTGGCCGATAGCGCAGGCACAGGTGAGCACCAGGACGATCACCATGATCAAGCTAGCCAGTGACAACGTGCGCTGACTCTGGTCGCTGCTGCCCCGACGCCAGCGGCTGAGCGCCGCAAGATCGGGGGACCCTAAAGCGCTCAGTCCCGCAAGCGGCGGCACCAGCGCGACCAGATGGTGAACGAACAGGGGACGTTGCGTGAGTAGAACAACGAGCGTCCCTATCAACCAGAGCAGCAAGGGTATGACACGCCAATCACGGCGTAGACCAGCTACAATTGTCCCTGCCAGACCTGCCAGTGTCAGGGGTGTCAGCAGGCCCTGTGCTAACAGTGGCAGGGTGAGCGTACGGAAAGTGTAGCGGAAGTCTGCGCTTGACTGGGTATGAAAAGAGAAAATACTCTCGAACATCACGGGAAAGGAGCCGATGAACGGTACGCAGAGCAGGAGCCCGACCAGCACGAAGGCTAGAATGCCGGCTACCGGCGCCCAGAAGGAGAGGCCACGAGCCGGGAGGGCCTTTCCTTGGGGCGGGCGGATCAGCTGCCAGAAGCGAATCAGGACCAGCGTACCGACGGCAAGGAGCGCGGGTACGACCAGGAATTTGGTAAGAATGCTGAGCGCCAGGAGCGCCCCGCTCAAGATGGCCAGGAGCAGGCCGCGCCAGCCGGCGGGCTTGCGCCACCAGTGAAAGGCCAGGCCGACGGCCAGTAGCGACAGCGCGACCGATGGACCATCTGCCTGCAGAACGCGCGATTCGTTGAGAAACGATACGCTGGTCAACGTTAAGAGCAAGGCCACGAAGGCGCCTGTATAGCTAGAGAGAGCCTTGCCAAGTAACCAGGCACCGAGCAGACCGCAGAGCGAGAGCAGGGCAATCCCCAGGCGCCCCGCCCACAGAGTTTGACCGGCCAGGGCGTAGACTGGAAAGACTGATTCCAGAAAGAACGGCGGCTGTGAATAGAAGATCTGGCTATAGAGAGCAAAGCCGTGGCTCATAGCGCGCAACGACTGCAGGTAGACCCCTTCGTCAAAATCGCGCTCTAGTGGCTGTCCCAACTGATAGAGGCGCATGCCCAAGCCAAGGGCGAGCAAGAGGCATAGCCCTGCCCAGCTCAACCAGCGCCTGAGAGCGCTCTGGGGTCTCTGCGTCGTGGACATGGGGGCCTGGCTATCCACGATGACCTCGTTGGTCATAGGCTTGTAACCCTCAAGCAGTTCTGAGTTCTCTCCTAGAGAGACGCATTTCACTATACACTACTGTAGCGCAAAGATCATCATCTTGAGAGAAATGGCCTGGTCTGCTTCGAGGGTGTATAACAAGATCATGCCATCAAGACAACGGTGCGAGCACTCGATAGCGGGGGAAAGGAAGAATAAGCACAACAGTAGAAACGCTTCGTCTTCTTCCGCTGCACTTCCTCGCAGACTCCAGGCCCCGGAGTCTGCGAGGAAGTTGAGCTTACGATTGGGTGGCCTCGGGAGCGGAAGTTTCATCCGCGGCATGGCCGTTGCTGGCTGGCAGCCTGGCGAGCGCGGCTAAGTGGCCATCGCCATCTGTCTGCCCTTGATTCAGACCAAGCACTGGGGCCAGTTCGGGCAGCAGCTGGACGGTCACGCGGTGGGCGTCGGCCTGATCGATCAGCTCCTCGACCTCCTCGGGGGTCAGCTCTTCGCGCTCAATCAGGGATTCGGCCACAGCGATCACCGCCTCGCGATGTTCCTGTAACAGGCGTTTCACAGCCTTCAGCTGGGATTGAAGCACAGCTTCAACGCGCTCTTTGAGTTCAGGCAGTGGCAGCGCGCTGGGTGTAGCGCCTGGCTCTGAAGACTGAGGGGCGAGGAGGCCATAGGAGACCAGCGTACCGTCCATGCCATAGAGGCCGATGTAGGAGGCGGCCAGCATGGTAGCCTGCTGCAGGTCACCAACGACTCCGCTGAGCTGAGTATTGAGAAACAGCTCCTCAGCGGCGCGGGAGGCGAGAGTCATCTGGATATGGGCGAGGATCTCCTCCTTGCTCATCGTGACAATCGTCTCCTTGGGTCGAGGAAGGGCAAAGGCAGCCGCATCCTCGAGGCTACTGCGCTGATGAATGGTCACAAAAGGTGGCAGGTGGCGCTCTAGCAGGTAGTAAGAAGCGACCGCATGACCGGCCTCGTGGTAGGCAAGGCGCCGTCGTTCCAGGAGCGAGAGGTTGCTCTCCCGGCGATAGCCCAGCTCGTGGATATCCTGGGCCTCGATAATATCCTGATAGTGCACCTCATCGCGTCCAGAGAAGTAGGCGATGATCACCGCCTCGTTAATGACGTGCTTAATCTCCACGGGCGTGTACTCCGCCATGCGGTAGACCAGGGCACTGATCGAGATGGTGGGATCATGCTTCACCTTCTGCAGATAGTACTCAATGACCTCGCCGCGGTACTTATCCGTGGGTGGCGCCACGTGGATGCGCCGATCGAAGCGTCCCGGGCGCAGCAAGGCAGGATCGAGGCTCTCGGGCAGATTAGTCGCTCCGATGGTCAAGACCGGCTCGCGCTGGACCCGCCCGTGATAGAGGCCGAGGACGCGCAGAATTTTCCTAAACCAACCTGTTTCAACCGGCGGCGGGTCCAGCTCCATCAGCAGTTGGTTAAGAGAGCCGCCAGTGCTCATAAAGCCAAAAAGGCCGCCACCCATGCCTGGGACTGGGGTACGACCCTGATTCGTGCGCGCAGTTCCCAGCGCATCGATCTCGTCCAGGAAGAGAATGCAGGCCCCGTACTCTCGCGCCAGTTTGCGCGCCCGCCGATAGAGCCGCATAATAATCAGAACATCGATGCCCCAGAACATATTGCGAAAGCTGGCGGCACTGGCGTAACCAAAAGGAACCTGAGCTTCGCTGCTGATGCACTGAGCCAGATAGCTTTTGCCGGTGCCGGGCGGGCCAGAAAGCAACAGTCCCCGAATGGGTTGGCCGCCCATCTCGCGAAACTCTTTAATCCCCTGGAGGATAGCCACGATTCGCCTGGCCTGCTCCAACACCTCGGGGTTGCCCTTATAGTCCTGAAAGCCGACACCTGTCTCGCCCGGCATCAGCCAGTAGAGACGGGGGCGTCCCAGGAACCAGAAGAGGGCGATAAATTGGATCAGGATATAGAAGATGGCAAAGGCGATCTGCAACAGGTAGGCGAAGAGAGCCCCCGGGGAAGGGGCGCTCAACTGGGGGAAAATGGCATTGAAGAAGTACCAGAGGACAAGTCCTCCGAGCAGGAGCCAGAACCAGTTGTGACGCACGAAGCGGCCAAACTGATCGAGACCCCGGTCGATAGACTTATCCAGCTCGGTCTGCTTCTCAAACTGTTTCTCTGTCGCCATGACAGTCCCCTTTTCTTTCACTAACTGGGGTCAGCGAGCGACCTCTGGCTTTTAGCTCATATCGCCAGCTCTGGCCATCTCGCCTGTGCTCAGGGAGTCAGGGAGTCGCCGACGCGAGGCCCTGCCGTACCATAGACGCACTAACTAGCTAAGAGCGTTCCGGAAGCTCACGAGGCTGAGAGCGAGCAGCATCCCGCCGTTCTGAGCTATAGTGGTAAAGTGCCAGAGCATGTAGCCACTGGTCCCTCCGCCCGGGCCGCGGGCCCCGAGGCTCACGCTCACCAGACTGTCAATAGTCGTGTCTGACTGTTGATAGGCCCCCACGACGTGGATGTCGCGCCAGACCAGATTAGTCTGCTTCTCACTGTACTGGCTGACCAGTTCGGCTGGATCAGGGGGTTGAGCCATGATCAGCGTCGATTGCAGCATGTGCATCGTGGCCACATCGCCGTCGCGTAGGGCATAGAGCCAGTCTTTGACTTTATCGCCGCCACCATTGCCGCCATTGATGTGGAAATTAAACTGGTCCTGGGCGATGCCCAGCGGCCACTCCCCCGTCAGGGTGTAATTGGTCAGGGTAGCGGTAGCCAGAAAGATCACCACGACGACCAGGCTCAGCAATTTGTGGCTGCGAACCTGACTGATCACGTAGTAGATGGCTTTGATCGGCGGGCGCAAGAGGGCCTTAATCCTGCGCGCCAGCGGCCTCTCTCCCAAACGCGGGCGCAGAAGGGTGGCTCTTGGCTGCTTTTGCTCGCTCGGCTTCGCTTCTGGTAATCGCGGATATGTCGGTGAAGGATGAAGCATAGGACGTGCTCCTACAGATAAAGTCGGGGCGGATGGGGTGCCCGCTCCAGTGCTATCCGCTCGCCGTGACGTTCCCCCGGCCTGCTGTCGCTGCTTTTACTCGTTCTCCTGTTTCTGGCGACCCTTGATCTGTGACGGCCTCCCACCCGGTGAGGGCAGGGCGGTCGTCTTATGTTGACTGTATTGTACGGTCTGCTCCTCTGCCTGGCAAGTGATTCCTGGAAGCAATTCGCCTACTGCTTTCGAAGTGACGGCCACCTGACAAGCGACTGGCGTTTCGCTCCCGACTCGTGCGATAATAGCCCCCGGCAGCAAGCTGGCCGCAATCTTTGTCTTGAAGACAGATGGAGTATGATGCGCAGTGGGCGCTATCGACGCAGTCGCAGAAGCCGCGGCAGGAGCAAGAGCCAGGGAAGCCGTCGCCCTGCTCGGCGCTACGGCAGGTCAGGAGCAGGGTGGCGGAGTCGTTGGCTGGTCTTGGCGCTGGCCACGCTGGTAGTGGCCGCCCTGTTGTGGCTCTTCTTTGATCCCGCCGCTCTACAGGAAGAGGGCCGCTATGCAGTTGTGGGCCAGCCCTCGGTGTCGGCAGACTTCATTGATCGAGTGCTGGATGCCTACGACTCGCCGGCGGCGGGCAAGGGGCAGGCCCTCTATGCCGATGGCTTGACTTACCATATTGATCCTGTCTATGCCCTGGCCTTCTTTCTGGAGGAGAGCCGCTTTGGTACTGCTGGTGTGGCGCGCGTCACCCGTTCGCTGGGCAATATTCGGGCCCTGCCTGGACAGGCGAGCTATGCCGGCTACCGGCGCTACATCAGCTGGGAGGAGGGCTTTGCCGACTGGTATCGACTGATCGCCGATGAATACGTCGCCAGGGGATTGATCACGGTTGATCAGATTGTGCCCGTCTATGCTCCTGCTGCTGATAATAACGATGTGGCGGCCTATGTTCGCACGATAAAGCTGGCCGTTGATACCTGGCGCGCCGGAAGGCTCCTCGTCTAGTAAACGGCGGTTGAGCAGAGCTGGCCACCGTGCAGAACCCGCTCATTTTGGTATAATGGGAGGACAAGAAATGTCACGCTGCCCGCTGCCAGCACAGTTGGCTGATCGATCCCCTTTGGCTCTCCAGAGGGCAGGCGCGATGGTGAGGCTGGTGGCGGCGACTGCCGCGTGTCGGCGAGAGAGGCAGGTGTTGTTTATGGATGAGGCTGTAGCGAAGGAGAGAATGTCAGCCGGTGGGGCCTATATCTGGTTCCACTATAAAACCCAGTTTGCAGCTCAGGGGCGGCTCCATGTCATCCAGGTTGAGGTACCGGTTCCTGTGGATGCCAGCGCTGAGGAGCGTGAGCGTCTCCTCCAAGAGGCGCTGGCGGGCCTTGATCAGTTCAGCGCTCGCCTTGAGCAGCGTCTCAATCCGACCGTTGTGCCGCAGAAGACACCTGCGGCTTCCTCTGGCGAGGAGGGAGGGGGAGGGCGCGGTGCCCCAGCGCATCCCGCTCCTGAAGAGGGAGGGCGCCCTCTAGCGGCACGCCCCGCGGGCCTACGCGAGCCATCGGCAGAGACACGCCCCGCGCCCCCAGTCCGGCCAGCCTCAGTGACCGCTGCTCCAACCGAGAGCCAGCTGTCACCTTCCGCCTCGCAGCTGCGGCGCCGCATGGCGCCTGCCTTGCCCTCGACCCCTGGCGTCTTCGGCAATCTCAACAGCGATCTGACTCTGCCTCAGTTTCTGCAGATTTTGCGCGACAATTTCGGTATCGATTCAAAACAGGCAATGAAACTGCTGGGGGTCAGGAGCCTCAGTAATATCAATCTGCGTGAAGCCCTGGATCAGCTTCGCTATCTCCTCGCCCAGCGAAATGCGGCGGCGAATCGGGGGGCAAGTCGCGCAGCGAGCGCAAGCGCCTCCAGTCCGGCTGGCTCGCTCTCCGCTTCTCTTTCTCTCTCGGAGCAGGCCTATCCCGCCGTCTTTTCCCAGCGTGAGTGGAGTCAGGGGCGGGCCCGCGAAGAGCTGATCATCGAAGACGAGGGCGAAAAAGAAGAAGAGCAGGCAGCCAGCCAGGAAAGCGAGCCTTCTCTCCCTGGGCCGCTCCAGCAATCTGAAGACGATAATAATTATCAAAAAGAGCAGGAATATGTCTTTGAAGAAGAAGAAGGTTATGATGATCGTGATGATTGGAGCCAGGAGCGTGAAGAAAGAGGAGATTATGATCATGAAGATAGAGGAGATGGTGAAGAGGGAGAGGAGTTGAGGACAGAGAGCAGTGGAAAGAGGCAGTTATCACTGCAGGATCGTATTCATGCGCGTACACTCTTAAATAAGATGCGTGAGGTTCGTGGCAACACACCAGCCAGCCAGGCGCGCCTGACCGTCCTCTGGAACGTCATCGGCGAGCAGATCAGCGAGGACGAGCTACGCGATCTCATCGGTCGCATCTGGGGAGTCGCGGCTCTCAAGCAGCTCAGCATTGACCAGGTAGAAGCCTTAATTTCCTGGGCGAAGCAAGACAACTTTGACCGTGACGTTGCTGCCATCCTGGCCCTCAATTGAGCGAGCAGGACAGAGGAGAGATGACCATGCGCGTTGTTGCTGGGGAAGCCAAAGGGCGGCGTCTCAAATCTCCGCGTACGCCCGGCACTCGTCCGATTATCGACCGTGTAAAGACGGCGCTTTTTGATATTCTGGCCACACGTATCGAAGGGGCCCGCTTTTTGGACCTGTTTGCCGGTACCGGCGGCGTAGGTATTGAGGCGCTCAGTCGTGGTGCGGCCTTTGCCACCTTTATCGAGATCGACCCGCGGGTCCTCAAAGTACTGCGAGAGAATCTTCAACTGACTGGGATGCACGAGCGGGCAGAGACTCTGCGCGCTGACGCCTTCAAGTGGGTGCAGATCCAGCAAGAGGCCGGGCCTGCCGGCGGCAGCGCAGGAGATCGTCCATCGTTACCGGCAGAGGCATATGATATCATCTATGTAGCCCCGCCGCAGTATCGTCACCTGGCTGCTCGTGCTCTGGCCCTTCTTGATCGCTCACCGCTCCTGAGCGAGAACGGCCTCGTCATTGTCCAGATTCATCCGCGCGAGCGTGATGAGCTGCTGGCGGTGCCGCTCAGACGTCTGATCCTGGAAGACGAGCGGCGTTACGGCAGTACGCTCTTGCTATTCTACGCCGCCAAAGTCAAGAAGGAGTATCCTGGCTATGACCCTCAAGCTGGAGAAGCCTGATTATATTGTGGTGTATGTCAGCGATATGGAGCGCTCGACGGCCTTCTATCGCGATGTTCTGGGCCTGTCTCTGCGCTTTAGCTCGCCAGGCTGGACAGAATTTGAGACTGGCTCGGTGCGTCTGGCCCTTCATCGGGCTGGTGGCCAGGGACAGGCTCAGCTCTATCCAGGGCGCCCGCCGGCGGGTGTCGCTCACCTGGCCTTTGTTGTTCCCGATATCCAGGCCGCCTATGAAGAGCTGAAGGCGCGTGGCGCAACCTTCTCGCAGCCACCGGAGAAGCAGGTTACCGGCAATTTAATCGCCGTCCTGCATGATCCTGATGGTCTGGGTATTACCCTGCAGCAGCGCCTGACGGGCTAGCAAAGAGTCGAGTCGAGCGAGAGAAACAGGGAAGAAAGCCTCTGCTTTGGTGGCGGAGGCAAAGGAGTTCAAGCTATGATCACCGGTGGACCGGCACGAGGGCGCTTCGCCTTTCTAGATGCTGCCGAAACGGCCCGTCGCCTGGGTATCGATCGACGCACTCTGGACCAATGGGTCCAACAGGGCCGCATTCGGGCCTATAAGGGAGTAGGGCGCGACTACTTTTTCAAGACTGCCGACGTTGAGGCGCTCTACAAGGAGCTGCATCCCGAGCCTGAGCTGGCGCAGGCCATCGCCGCCGATGAGCAAGAAAGCGCAGCGGCTGCCGGTGGTGCGCAGCCGCTCCAATTCGTAGGGCGGCGCAAGCAGCAAGACCCGGCCATGCGCGTCTATCTGCGCCTGCAAGCTGACACCAAGTGGTATGATGTTTCCGAAGAGGAGATCCGCACCTGGTTTTTGCAGTTGGCCCCGGAGGGCTACGAGCGCAATCGGCGCAATGCCCTCCAGGCCATTCAGAAGCTGCAATACCTGGTCAGTCTCATTGAAGAGGCCCAGAAACGCGCACCCTGAAGACGACGGTTAGCGGCCAGGCGGCTCCATTGCGGTTGTACCTCCCGCGCATGGGGCTGCCTGGCCCTGGCCGATGTTTGAGCAGCGTCCCGTCCCGATTTAGTGGGTGGGCAGGAAGGTGAGCAGCTCAGCCACCTCGCGAATAATCAGATCGGCGCCGCGCTCGCGATAAAGAGGCACCTCATCGGGGAAGACGCGCATCACGGCCAGAAAATCAGGCTCGCCGGCGGTCTGAATACAGCGATAATTCAAAACCAGATCGAGATCGTCAGCCGTATCGCCCACATAAAGGCCGCCACCAGCCTCCACTGCTGCGATGGCCAGGCGTAGCGCCCGTGGATCTGGCTTTAAGCAATCGTCGCCGCTGATCACTACATCCCACCACGGTCCTCCGCTATGGGCGGCCAGGCGCTCCAGGGCGCTATCGACCTCGGGGCCGATGCGGCCAGTAATCAGGCCCAACTTTCGCAAGCCGGCGTCGTGCAAACGCACAGGCAGGTCAGGGGGGAGTAGCAGGGTCTCGCGGTGCACGAAGCCGGGCCAATCGGGCAGATAGCGTGGTTCGCGCCCGAAGCGCCGGCGATACTCAGCCGCACCCCAGTAGTATTCGTGGCACAACTCGCCCACCAGCTCATAGTCTGGGAGAGCGCTCGCCGGAATGACCGAGCGCACCCACTCCAGACCGCCGTGTCCTTCCAGCATTGCTGCCCGTGCCAGCTCCATCCACTCGCGATTACTGCGCTCGGCCAGGGGAGTTCCGCGCCACTCGCGCAGCTTCGCCGTATAGAGACCTGCCAGCAGATAGCACATGTGCCAGTCGTCATTGAAGCCGCCGGCCTGTTTGAAGAACTTCACATCATCGAGCGTCACCAGAGAGTGGCCCTCAGCGCGGCCCCAATCCAGACCGTGGAGCGTGCCAACCACATACTCAGCCACAGCAATATCGGTAGCGCGGAACGATTCGCTGGTTTTAATCAGAACGCCATCGACATCGAAGAAGAGCGTATCGCAAGGAACAGGGAAGCGCAAACCATCGCGTTTCCAGGGAAGGAGAAATTCCATAGAGTAAAAGCAATCCTTTCTTTCAAAGTGGTCTTACCAGAGAAAAGAGAAGGCGGGGACTGGCCTGGCCTGGCCTGGGCGAAGCGAGGCCAGCACCAGTCAGAGGCCGATCTCGATTGTCGCCTCCATATCGTGCTCATCGAGTAGATAGACACGGTCCCACTCTTCAGCAGGAATCTCCCGTAGCGCCTTTTGCAGGAGGCGGATATGGTATTCAATCACCTGGGGGCCGACCTGGCGCTCGCGCAGGTGATCGCGCTCAAGACAGGTGGCCAGCGAGACGTTGAAAACCACCAGGCATTTCAGGTAGCCGAAATGAAAAGCCAGCTCCCAGAGCTTACGACGTGCCTCCGCATGGAGGGCGGTGCTATCGGCCACCGTGAAGCGTCCGTGAAAGAGGCGCTTCCTGATTATATAGTGGAAGAGGTCGAAAGTGTCGCGGTTGACCTGCTGATTGGTTGGATCATCACAGATCATGGCCCGGCAGTAATCGGAGGAGACCACCGTCGTAGGTGTCCTCCTAAAGTAGCGCGCGGCGAAGGTACTCTTGCCGGAGCCGGCAGGCCCGCAGAGGACCATCAGCGTGCGATGGGGAAGCTTCATCGAAACAGGCATGCACCTCGCTCCTTTCCACAGGCATTGCGATAGCTCCCTGGCTTTGATATAATGCCCGTGCACAAATGGCTCTAGTATTACCTATGCCCGATCTGGCGGGACGCGGCATCGTGCTGGGGAGGACGCTGGTTCTATTATCCACATCGGATCTCATCTACTCATAGCGATCTGGACCGATGAAGGGGCGCACTTGAGCGCTCGCTATACCGACCAAGACCAAGGCACTGAGTATATCAACCAGATCTGTTTTGGATTGGTAGCAGCATACAAGCCGTCCCGCTCAGGTGCCGCGGGTGAGCCCAGCCCGATTGTACTAGTGAGGAGGCAGCTGTGTCTGTAAAAGTGCAGCCTACCACTGCTGAGATTCGCCAACGCTTCCTGGACTTCTTTGTCCAGAGGGGCCACTATCTGATGCCCAGCTCGTCGCTCATCCCGCGCGACGATCCGACGGTGCTTCTGACCACCGCCGGCATGCAGCAGATGATTCCTTTCTTTCTGGGGCGTGAAACGCCTCCCGCCACGCGGCTCACCTCGGTGCAGAAGTGTTTCCGCACGACGGATATTGATAAAGTGGGCAATGAGCGCACGCTGACCTTCTTCGAGATGCTGGGCAATTTCTCGGTGGGAGACTACTTCAAGCGCGAAGCCATTGCTTATGCCTGGGAGTTTCTGACCCAGGTGGTGAAGCTTCCGCCCGAGCGTCTGCATCCAACGGTCCATCCCGAGGATGACGAGGCCCCGCGCTACTGGACGGAGATCACCGGCATCCCCGATGAAGCCATTGTGCGCCTGGAAGATAACTGGTGGGGGCCGCCGGGAGCCGCTGGCCCCTGTGGACCGGATTCGGAGATCTACTACGATCGCGGCGTCGAGCATGGCTGCGGTCAACCAGACTGTAAGCCCGGCTGCGAGTGTGAGCGCTTCCTGGAGATCTGGAACCTGGTCTTTATGCAGTTCTATCAGGATCTCGATGGCAAGCGCACCCCGCTGCCGCGCAAGAATATCGATACGGGCATGGGCCTGGAGCGCCTGGCGATGGTTCTCCAGGGCAAGCAGTCTGTCTTTGAAACGGACGTCTTCCGGGCAATTATCGATCGCTTCGCTGCCCTAGCTGGCACGACCTATGGCCGTGATGCCCGCACCGATACCTCGCTGCGTGTGATCGCCGATCATGGCCGCGCTCTGGTCTTTCTGGCCGCCGATGGCGTCTTACCCAGCAACGAGGGCCGCGGCTATATCTTTCGCCGCATCCTGCGTCGCGCTGTCCGTCATGGTCGCTTGCTTGGACTGGAGAAGCCCTTTCTGACCGAGGCTGCCGATACGGTGATCGAGCTGATGGGCGGCCACTATAGCGAGCTGCGTCAGCACCGCGATCGCATCGTGGCGCTGCTCAGTATGGAAGAGAAGAAGTTTAATCAAACGCTCTCCACCGGCCTGCAGCTGCTGACTGAACTGCTGACCGAAGTGAAGGAGCGCGGCGCCACGGTCATCCCTGGGACTGAGGCTTTCAAGCTGTACGATACCCACGGCTTCCCTCTGGAATTGACGCAGGAGATTGCGGCGGAGCAGGGCTTCACAGTTGACGTGGCAGGCTTCGAGGAGGCGATGCGCCAGCAACAGGAGCGCAGTCGTGCCGCCAGCCCCTTCGTTCAGGCCCGCAACGACCAGCAGCTCACCGAGATTGCTGGCCGTCTCACGCCGACCACCTTCCTCGGCTATGAGAGCACCAGCGCGAGCGGCAACGTTGTGGCGCTGCTCGTCGATGGCGAAGAAGTCGAGAGCGTCAGTGCACCGCAAGAGGCGCTGGTGATTCTGGACCGCACCCCCTTTTACGCCGAGAGCGGTGGCCAGATCGGTGATCGAGGTCTCCTCAAGGGAGGAGTAGGAACCTTTGTCGTCGAGGATACCCAACGTCCCGTCAAAGGTCTGATCGTCCACTATGGTCGCGTCACCGAGGGCTACCTGCGCATTGGCGAGACGGTTCAGGCGGAGGTTGATGCCCAGCGGCGCGAAGACACCATGCGCAACCACAGCGCCACGCATCTGCTGCATAAAGCCCTGCGCGACCTGCTTGGTCCCCAGGTTGAGCAGCGTGGCTCGCTGGTTGAGCCAGAGCGCCTGCGCTTCGACTTTGCCTCGCCGCGTGCTCTCACAAGCGAGGACCTGGTCCGGCTCGACGAGGTGGTGAATAGCTGGATTCGCGCCGACTATCCGGTCATCACCGAGATTATGCCGCTGGAGGAGGCCCTCAAGACAGGCGCAATGGCCCTGTTCGGAGAGAAATACGACGAACAGGTGCGCGTCGTCTCGATGGGCAGCAGCAAAGAGCTGTGTGGTGGCACGCACTGCCGCGCCACCGGCCAGATCGGCATCTACCTCACCACGCAGGAGACGAGCATCGCCGCCGGCATTCGCCGCATTGAGGCCCTCACTGGCCGTGGCGCCGAGCAGTATCTACGCGGACGTAAAGCCCTCGTCGAAAATCTGGCGAGCCGTTTGCAGACCCAGCCAGATCATCTGATCGAGCGCGTGGATCAGCTGCGCGACGAGCTAGCGGCGTTGCGCCGCCAGCTGGCGCAGCATCAGCGAGAAGAAGCCAGGCGCCAGGCGGCCTCGTTGGCAGAGCAGGTGCGCGAGGTGGGCGGTGTGCCACTGATAGCGGCCAGCGTGTCGGCGCCCGATGATCGCGTGCTGCGCGAGATTGCTGAGATGACGCGCAACAAGTTGGGACGCCCCAGTGTGGTAGCACTCGCTGCTGTCTACGATGAACGGGTGAGCGTGCAGGTCCTGGTTGCCCCCGAACTGGTCCAACGTGGTCTACATGCTGGCAAAATTGCCTCCGCCGTGGGCCAGCGGCTCGGCGGCAAAGGAGGCGGTCGGCCAGAGTATGCTCAGGGTGGCGGACGCGAGAAGGAGGCCCTCAGCGCGGCCCTGGCCCTGGTCCCCTCACTCGTTGAGCAGGCCCTGAGCTGAGGGCGGCTCGGCTGATCCGACCCGAGCGAGGAGGGCCTGCTCGGCCTCACCCAGGGGAGACAGCAAGTAGCAGCAGGCCCTTCCCGGGAAAGCGCTGGCACCAAAGCGAAGAGAAGGCCAGGGCCAGGACCGACCTGGCCGGCCTAAGTTAGACGTAGAGCAAGGATGCTGCCACACTGGTACCGGGCCGGGCGCTACCTCGACCCGGCAGCGACCTCGCACTCAGGAAGGCGAGGCGAGGAATCATCACAATCATCACAGGGCAGGCGGTGCACACTGGCTCAGTAGCGGCACAGGGAAGGTGCGAAGCCGGTGCCCCTTGTTGTCCAGCAGACATTGTGTTATAACGTACGTGTAGTGCTCGTGTTCACCTATTAAAGCCTGGACCGAAAGGCGGCATGTTCTCTGTGGCATGCATCAACAGGGGATGTTGTGAGTTCTGATGGTAAAGCTCTTTGACCGCTTGCGCTCTCTCTTCGGGGGACAGATCAGAGAAGGCAGCTACGAGTATGTCCCCGAGGACGGCTACGAGGAGCAGTATGGCGACGGGAGTGGGCGCCAGTTCTATACTGCCCTTGATATTGGCACAGAGTACGCCAAGGCGATCGTCTTCGAAGTTGTTGATGACCAGGGCATTGTGCTCGGCGTAGGCCGGCATCGCCAGAGCTACTCACATATGTCCGATGGCATCGTCACGGATATCGAGGGGGTTATCCAGGGCTGCAATGAGGCGCTGATCCAGGCTGAGCGAGCTGCTGGTGATATCGTGGCGCCGGATGCCGTGATTGGGATTGCTGGCGAGCTGGTCAAAGGCAGCTCAATCACGGTGACCAAGACCCGTCAGCAACCGAATAAGTTCATTACGCCCGATGAGCTGGAAAGCCTGATCGGCATGGCTCAGCAGAAACTGCTGAAGAACGCTCGCGACCGCATTGCAGCCGAGACAGGATATCAGAATATTGAGGTGCGTCTCACCAATGCCGCGGTGATCTCGGTGCGCGTTGATGGGCAGGTAGTCACAAACCCCATTGGTTTCCGCGGGCGTCATCTCTCTCTCACCCTCTTCAGCGCCTTTGCACCTCTCATGCAGTTAGGAGCGCTGGAGACAGTGGCCCAGGGTCTGGATCTGCGCCTGGTAGCTATTGTGGCGGAGCCGTACGCCCTGGCGCGCTGCCTCAGCACCAACGCGAGCGCTGATAGTGGGGCCATCTTCATAGACGTAGGCGGGGGAACGACCGATATCGCCCTGGTGCGCCAGGGTGGCATCGAGGAGACACGCATGTTCGCTCTAGGAGGGCGAACCTTTACGCGGCGTCTGGCGACGGGCAAGGGGCTCTCTTTGAAAGAGGCGGAGAAGCTCAAAGTAGCGTACAGCAATGGGGGGGTCAAGGGCCATCAGCGCGATGAGATCAGGGCGATTCTGGCTCCCGAGTGCCAGACCTGGATGGATAGCGTGGAGCTGCTCATCGAGGAATTGGCCAAGAACGAGCTGCTGCCCCCTGCCATCTATATGGTCGGTGGCGGCTCAGCCCTGCCAGATCTCCAGGAAAAACTCCAGAGCTTCCCCTGGACGGAGCGTCTACCCTTTGCCCGTCCGCCGCTCATTGAGACGGTCCAGCCGGACATGGTCACCAGCATCCTTGACCCGCGCCAGCTATTGCGCGATGCCCAGGATATCACGCCTATGGCCCTGGCCTACCAGGCCATCGAGCTTCAGAACGAGAACAGTGTTCTCGAGCAGGCACTCTACAAAGTCATCCAGAATATGCATCTCTGACACGCAAGCGCGTGGCAAGCGGCCAGGCCAGACAAGAGGGAAGAGTCGTCGCGCGTTTCCGCTTGGTTTTCTTTCGCCCTGGCTAGCCAGCTAGCCAGAGAGCGAGCACAGACAGGCATGAGACAACGACAGAAGGCAGGACCCACGTAGAAGCAGTCGCGTGCTGGCCTGCATGCAGGGAGTAGGGCACATGTCTGACGAGCAGCAGATTATTTATCTTGGCCCCGAGGAAGAACTGACCGACGTGCGCCAGCGCCTGGAAAAGGTCTCGGCGCGACGTCTCATTCTGGTGGTGCCCCCGCAGACCAAATTGCGCAGCCACGTGGGTTGGCGGCTGCTGCATGCACGCACGCGCGAGCTGGGCAAGGATGTGCTCGTCGTCAGCTCGGATCGTCAGGTCCGGGTGGTGGTCAAGGCTGCAGGTTTTAAGGTCGCCGAATCTTTGACCTCTCCTCCCAGCAGTCGAGCGCGCCCGGGCAGCCGACCTGCACGTACGCCGCAGCATGGCTCTGGCTCGCGATCAACCACCCGCGGCCTGACGGCGCGTACGCGATCTGAGCAGCAACGTAGTTCCGCTGCCGGAGCTGAGGAGAGAGAGGGGAAATCCCTACTGCCGCACGCGCCGGCGCCTGGTCAGAGGCCGCTGGAAGGGGGAGACAAGCCAGGCAGGCTGTCAAGCTCTTTCGGGCGTGCACGCGAAAGCCGGGAACCACTCATCGAAGACCTGGCCAGTCCTCAGCGCCCCGCTGAGGAAGGCGGTTCCGTCCGCCGATACTCTCAGCCATTGACCGAGCACTCTTATGACTTTCATATCGAACCAATCGATGCCTCCGCGGCGATCTCTCCGCTCCTCCCGTCTAGGCAGGAGGAAGATGAAGCTGAGGATACGCTGCTGGAGGATTTCCGCACCGCCCAGCACATCCGCCAGGCCGCGCAGCCAGGTCCCGCCCACGCTGCGCCTGCCGGCATGGATCGGCAGTCCTATACTACTGCCCCCCTTGAGGCCGGAGAGCACCAGGAGGAAGAGGAGCCGGCTGATCCCTTCAGTCGTATCGAAGAAATCTCCCCCAGCTCTCTTCCCGAACAGCGCGGAGCCTTCGCCCCCATCGATGAGGTTGAGGACGATATTCCGGCCATCTCGGGTCGGCGCAGAACGCTGCTGGAAGCGGAGGTCGAGGATCTGGGTGATCAGGGGGATATCGCCCTGCCATCGACGCACCTTTCTGCCGAGCGCTGGAGTACCCCTGGTGGGGAAGAGCCAGCGGAAGAAAGTGAGGACTTCCCGTCCCCCGTGTCCGGGTTGGGGTCGCGGAGCTACGGCAGATCATCCTCGTCGCGATTGAGTAACTTTGGCGGAGAGCCTGCCCTCCCCGACGCTGAAGAGGGGGAGAGCGAGGTGGGCCTGCCCGATATTGAGGCGCTGCCTACGCGGGCCCTCTCTCCCCGTTCTGCTCCTGAGCCTCCTCGCGTGATCAGCGGCTCGCTGGTCAAGGGGCCGGCTGGCTCAGCTGCCGCCAGAGCTGCTCTTCTCGGAACTGGCACAACACCACGCGGGCCGGGCGAGACGGTCACAGGCCGGCCTCAGAGCAAGGCGACCCCTGCCACCAGCACCGGCGCACGGGCCACTACTGCTCGTTCCCCTCACCGACCAGCAAGGACTCAGAGTAGGGGCGCACGAGCCCCGTTGCTCTTTGTGGGCCTGCTCGTGCTCGTGCTGGCCCTCGTCGCTGGCCTTGCTTACTACCTCCCCTCCGCCGAGGTGAGTTTCACGCTCCCAGCACGGGCCTTTAGCCAGAATCTCCAGTTCACGGCTAGCTCTACCACGCGCCTGAACGTGGCCGCTCATACCTTGCCGGCGCAGGTCCTGCTCTTTAATCGCAATGCTCAAGCTCAGGGCCGGGCTAGCGGACTGGCCAAGGTTGGCGTGGTCAAGGCCCACGGCACGGTCGAGTTCACTAATAAGGGCACTCGCTCGCTCGTCATCCCAACTGGTACCATCGTGGCCACTTCCTCGGGCATCCAGTTCAGAACAACTGCCGAGCCACTGGTCACACCAGGAACAACCTATCCAGTACAAGTCGAAGCGGTCAATCCCGGCACCAGCGGCAATGTGCCGGCTAATAGCATCACAGTTATCCCCCCTGAGAGCCTGCGGCAGATTGGAGCGTCCGCTACTGAGCTGACGGTTACCAATCCTCAGCCTACCTCGGGCGGCGGCCTGGGGAGCGTGCCCCAGGTGACCAGCGCGGATGTCGCTACCCTCAAGAAACAGCTGGATGCTCAGGTGCAGCAAGAGATGCACAACTGGCTCCAGCAGCAACTGCATGACGGCGATCTGGCTGGTCAACCAGTAGTGCAGGAACAGATCAATGCCTCTCCCGCTGCCGGCCAGGTAACCACGACAGGCAGCTTCACAGCGACTCTCACCTTGCAGGCGGCGATCCTGGTGGTCCGTGCCGCTGATATGCAGGAGGCGGCACGCGCCGCTCTCAATGCGGCTATTCAGAAGCAGCAGCAGGGGTATGAGCTGCTTAGCGAGAAGCCGGTCTCTATTGCCCATGTGAAAGGGACATCTCACAATGGCGGCAGCTCGTTGACGCTGACCTTTACGGCCAGTGGGCTGGTTGGACCTGCTATCAGTGATGAAGATCTCCAGAGCCAGCTCAGCGGGAAGGGGAAAGATCAGGCCCTCAACGACCTCAATAGCCTGCTTGCTGCTCGTCTGGGGAAGCAGGCTGTGGACATCCAAACAGCCATCTCCGTCAATCCGGGTTTCTATCCCTGGATGCCGCTGCTACGCGACCATATCCATATTCATCGGAACATCGTCACGGTCTCTTGAGTGGGTTGTGGAAGCGGTAGAGGGAGGCAAGAAGAGCGCCGACGGCAGGTAGGCCCGCCCGCCCTGGCTGGCCACTCAGTCCGTCGGCCTTTTCGTTGAGGAAGACCAGTGGTGGGAGCTGCCAGAGGGAGACCGACTGACCCGATGCTTATCGAACTCAGCCAGGCCGAGAGCGGGCGGGTTGTACGCGCAGGCCAACCCTTGCTATTCTTTCCCTCGTGACGTAGACAGTGAAGGGTTCCTTCGTTAGAATGCTATGGATACTGCTCTCTTCTATAGTAAGAAGTAGTAAGAAGAAAAGATAGCAGGCTCATCTGACTTTTTATGATGGCTCGCATACTGGCTTTAGACGTGGGGGAGGCTCGCATCGGGGTGGCTATCAGTGATGCCTCGCAGATCCTGGCCTCACCCTATACGACCCTGGAGGTGGCCGGCAACGAGGCCCGGCTCTGGGAGGCACTGCGGAGTATCATTGAGAAGAACGAAGTTGAGGCGCTCGTGGTGGGGCTACCGGTCAGCCTTGATGGGCAGATCCATCAGCAGGGAGAGCGCGTGCTAGCCTTTGTCGAGCGCTTGAAGCGCCGTATCAAGATCCCGGTTGATCTATGGGATGAGCGCCTCTCAACGGTGGAGGCGCAGCGTTTGCTCGCAGAGCGGGAGCAAGAGGAGAGGGGGAGGCGTTCCAGGCGTGGTGGCCATCAGGGTGGTCAGGGAAAACGAGGAAGGAACCAGCAGAGGATTGATGCTCTGGCAGCGACGCTTATTCTGCAGCAGTACCTGAATCACCGGCACCAAGCTCCAGAGGATGCGTCACAATGAAAGTACGAGGTCCTCACCCTCCTCGCTCGCGGGGGGCTATTCTCAGCATCTTTCTCGTCTTTGCCCTGGTCCTGGGTCTCATCTATGTCTCGTGGAACCTGGTCACGACGGTCTTGGAGCCTGTCAGTCCGCCTGGCCAGGGACATACAGTAACGATTGTGGTCCAGGAAAATGAGACAGTACAACAACTGGCGGACGATCTCCAGGCCAAGGGACTGATCCGCAACACGCTGGCTTTTCGCTTCTGGGCCAAGATCAAGGGGCTGGACCAGCATTTGCAGGCCGGCGTTTACCGCAATCTGAACAGCAGCATGAACATGAGCGACATCATCGATACGCTCATGACAGGACAGCCCGATGAGATCGCCATCCGTGTCCCCGAGGGCTGGCGTCTGGAACAGATTGCCGACAAGATTGAGGCGGCGGGCTTGCCGCGTTTCAACAAGCAGGACTTCCTGACCTACACCAAGAATCCGGCCAAGTTCCCCGATCGCAACAAGTTTCCTTTTCTCAAGCAGCTTCCCTCGGGGGCGACAATGGAAGGGCTGCTCTTCCCCGACACCTACTTTTTCACTCTTGGGGCGACGACCACCGACGTGATCGATCGATTGCTGGAGGAGTTCCAGGCCAAGGTGCAGCAGTACCATCTCGACACGAAGGCGGCGGCCAATCATATGAGCCTCTACCAAATGGTCACCCTGGCCTCGATTGTTGAGCGCGAGGCGGCTTTTGACAGCGACCGCCCATTGATCGCCAGTGTCTACTGGAACCGTATCTATCGTCCCAATGACGAGACTGCGAGTTTCCTGGATGCTGATCCCACAGTCCAGTATGCGCGCGATTCGCAGCCCGGCACAAAGAACTACTGGGCGGCTCTGGCCGCTTCGGGTAATGAGGTGCTACCTGATAGCCCCTGGAACACGTATACACATAAGGGCTGGCCGCCCACGCCGATCTGCAGCCCGAGCCTGGCTAGCCTGCAGGCTGCGGCGTCGCCGGCCAAGACCGACTACTACTTCTTCCTGAATCGACCTGATAATGGACGGGCCGTCTTTGCCAAGACTAAGGCCGAATTTGATCAGGAGGTTCAGCAGTACCTGAAGTAAAGGAAAGAAGCAACGGCGAGAGTAGAGCTGATGAATCTGAATCTTGGACAGGTCGTTTTTCTGGCTCTGTTGCAGGGGATCACCGAGCTTTTCCCCATCAGCAGCCTGGGGCACACTGTCGTTATTCCCGGGCTGCTGGGTTGGGGGGATCTTGTCGACAACGAGCGCTTTCTGCCTTTGATTACGGCACTTCACCTGGGAACAGCTCTGGCGCTGGTGATCTATTTCTGGCGCGATTGGCTCCAGGTCCTGCGCACCTTGTGGAAAAGCATCAAAGAGGGCCAGGTGCGGCGAGGTACTGAGGAGTGGGTGAGCTGGCTGATCATTATCGGCTCGATCCCGACAGGAATTCTGGGGGTCTTTCTGGAGAAGCCGCTGAAGCAGCTCTTCGCCTCTCCTGTCATCGCTGCCACCTTCCTGGTGGTCAATGGCTCCTTGCTCTTCTTCGGCGAAGCCTTGCGCCGTTATCTAACGGCACAGGAGGAGCGCCGTCAGGCTCGCAAGGATGCGAAGACGCTGCTGCGCCCTCTGGCCTCGCTCTCCTGGAAAGAGGCCGTGCTGGTGGGCCTGGGCCAGTCCCTGGCCTTGATCCCGGGCATCTCGCGCTCCGGCGCTTCGATGGTGGCTGGTCTCGGGGTGCGCCTCAGCCATGAGGACGCAGCGCGCTATTCTTTCCTGCTAGGAACGCCGATCATCTTTGCGGCAGCTGTGCTTGAGATCCCGCAGCTTTTTGGTCTCTCGGGTTCCGTCTTGCTGCTGGTTCTCGCGGGTATGGTGCTCTCGGGGCTGGCGGCTTTCCTTAGTACTAAATTCTTGCTGAAGTATTTTGAGACGGGTAACCTCTATCCTTTTGCCGTCTATTGCTGGATCGCTGGCCTGGTTGGGCTTGTTTTACTCTTCTTCGTATTGCGCACCGCCTCCTGATTAGGTAGAATTGCTTAGAGGCTGTGGGGGCAGAAAGCCACTGTCGGTAGGAATCTCTCCTGTCTGCGGTGGCTTCCCCAGCCTGGCAATGGTCCCCGTTCTGGAGGAGAAGCCTCCTGTCGTCAGCCCCGACAGGCTTGTCTCCGCGAACCGAGGTCCCTATTTTGAACTTTTGAGGAGAAGGTAGGAACACCGCGCATGAAGAACCAGTATCTCTTTTATGCCGCTCTTGCTGTAGGTATTATTCTACTCATCCTCGGCGTCGTGTTCGAGGTAACTCATCATCCTACGCGCGGCCTGGTTGGCCTGATCGTCGGTGCGATCCTGCTGATCATTGGGATCGTCGGTATGGTAATGGGGAGGCCCAAGACGGCCTAGTTGGGTTGGGCTAGCCAGGCCTGGCTTGTTGCCTATGTGCTGGTTGTCGTGGTTGCCTTGCCCTGACTGCCTGGACGGGGCAAGTGCGACTTGAGGCAATGCTAGGCAGGCAGCAGGGGGGAACAGGAGTCGGTCCGGAAGGAATGGGGCTGGTTCTCCGGCTCAGGCTTCCTGTTTCTCCCTGGCTTCTTTCCTGGCCTTTGTGCCCCGGCGGGCAGGGGTTGCCGGACCTGGGCAGTGCTGGCTCTCTCCCATAACGAAACAAGCAGCCTATTTCTTCCTTTAGGAAAGGTGGAACAATGAAAAACTCTTCTAATCCTGGTGTCTTCATCCTGGCGATCGTGGTAGCGATCCTGGCGCTGATTGCCGGAATCTATTATCTGATCCCAGGCATTCCCCACGTGCTCGCTTCGCCCCCGACCGCTGTCCATGTGAAACACGCGGTTCTCTTTTTTGCCATCGCCATCATCTGTGTCATTGGGGCGCTGGTGACCCGCCCGCGGGCTGCCTGAGCATCGACGTGCGGGGGGAGCAGAGAAGAAAGATTTCCCTCAGTCTGCATTTGAGGCAGGCAGAGAGAAGCAAGTAGCTGCTCTCTCTGCCCGTTTTGATATATTGCCCCCGTAGCGGTCTGCCTGCTCATCTCCAGGCGGCTCCCTCGCAGGTCTGGAGCGGCTTAGCTGGAAGATCCGAGCGTGCTGCCGATGATCTGAGGGTAGCCGCGGAGGAACTCGGCGGCGCTGACCGCTTTACGCCCTTCCAGCTGCAGGCGGCTCACCAGGAGCCAGCCTTCCCCGCAGGCGACTGCCAGCAGCTCCTCGTCGGCCAGCGTATAGCCGTGTACTGTTCCGGGGGGCAGGCCCAGAGGCAGAGAACCCGCTTCGGTCAGAGCGGCAGCCTGCAGAATCTTGAGCAGCTTGCCATGCCAGAAGGTGTAGCTACCGGGCCAGGGGGTATAAGCGCGTACCATACGCGCCAGCCAGGCGGCGGGCCGCTGCCAGTTGATCTGACCGTCCTCCTTACGCAGCAGGTGAGTATAGCTGGCCTGGCTCTCGTCCTGGGGCTGAGGCGTGATCTCACCGGCGATCCAGCGCGGCAGCGTCTCTAGCAGGGCGGTGGCTCCCAGTTCTGCGAGTTTAGCGCTCAGCGTCTCCGTAGTCTCGTCAGGGTCAATCGGCAGGCGGCGCTGATGGAGAATGGGGCCGGTATCGATGCCGGCATCGAGCAGCATAATAGTCACGCCAGTCTCGCGCTCTCCCTGCAGAATGGCCTCGCTGATTGGCGAGACGCCGCGGTATTTCGGCAGCAATGAGGCATGGATATTCACAGTGCCGTAGCGTGGCTGATCCAGCACGGCTTGGGGCAGAATCTGACCGAAAGCCGTGACGATGTAGAGGTCGGCGCGATAGGCCGCCAGAGCCTCGATCGTTTCAGGGCGCTTGAGTGAACCGGGCTGCCAGACAGGTAAGCCATGAGCAAGGGCAGCCTGTTTCACTGGCGAAAAAGCCAGATGGTGGCCGCGGCCAACCGGCTTGTCGGGGCGCGTGATGACCGTCACGATCTCGTAGCCCTCCGCCAAAACGGCCCCAGGTCTGGCTCCGCGGATCAAAGCCTCCAGGGGGGGCACGGCGAACTGAGGTGTGCCCATGTAAATCAGTCGGAGCATAGATCTGCTAAGCCTTCTCCCTTCTACGCGAATTACGTCCCTATAATAGCATTTTCAGGCTATCCGCCCCTTGAGGCGTGCCAATATGGTATACTGCACTCACCACAAGTGAAACATCGAGGTACAACGTTGTATGCAAGGGTGGGAATACAACAACCTGGTCTCGGGGGGTGGGCAGCCGGGTGGTGGAGCACCGCCTTTATCGGCTGCTCTTCAGCCAACGCCTCAGCGTCAGCAGCAGCTCACATTCGGGATCTATTCGACCACGCCTCCAGCGACGGAACCTGAGTGCATTCTACAGCGCGCCGATGAGGTGAATGCGGTGAGGCGCATGCTGAGCAACCCCAATACCAGTGCTGTCTTTCTCACTGGTGAGCCGGGGGTTGGCAAGTCGACGCTGGCTGCACTCGTCTATAAGAGTATCCAGACCCTGGCCCAGGTGGCAAAGGAGCCGCCATTGCGGCCACGCTACTTTGTCTGGCTGAGTATTAGCTCTTTTGCCAATCTGCCAGATGTCATCGCCGCTATCCTGCGTAGCATCAACGTTGACACCTCTACCTTCTTTCTGCTCAAGCCTGAGCAGCAGATTGCGGCGCTGGTGCGTGCCCTGCGCCGCCCTCAAGAGAGCGCCTTCATCGTCCTTGATCAGTTCGAGCAGCTGCTGGACCCAGAGACGGCTCAGGGGCTGGTCGGACGCGGAGCTTTGGCGGCTTTCTTTGAGATGCTCCAGATGGATCTGGGCACCAGTCGCCTGTTGCTGACGAGCTATCTGTCGCCCTACGGGCCCCTCAACGATGACGAGAAGCGCGTGCGTTCCTATCTGGTTTCGCGCGTCAGTATTCCCGAGGGGGTTTCCTTGCTGCTGCAGCGTGGTCTGCAAGGCAGCTATGAAGATCTCTCGCTGGTCTGGCAGCGCTGCGGAGGCCACGTCTTTGCCTTGTTGCTCGTTTGCGCCCTCGTGCAGCTCTCGGGCGTTTCTCTGCCCTATCTCTTGCATGCCGCCGAGTATCAGCCGCTCTGGAGCGGCGATGTCACGCTCCAGACCATCGCTGCGCTCTATCGCCATCTCTCTCCATTGCAAACCTTACTCTTGCGCTCCCTGGCGCTCTTCTCTGAACCGGTCCCGCTGGCGGGAATTGTGACGACGGTCACCGGCCAGTATGCCTCAGCCCATGCTTTGCGCTTTGAGCAAGAGCTGTTGCAACTCGTGCAGCTTTCGCTCGTACAGCGCTCCCTCAATGAAGCAGGAGCCACCTGCTACGACCTGCATAGCCTGCTGCGCCAGTATGTGCTCGCTGCCTACCTGGAGGGGAATGACCTCCATCATAGTGAGGCGCTGGAAAACATGCTGGGCCTGCGCAGCCCGTTGCTGGAGGCCCTGGCGGGCCTGAAGCCGGATGAGGCGGAGGCCCGCGAGATCGCCCTGGCAAATAGCCATTTGCAGGTCGCTGCCTACTACCATCGCCTGGCTTTGGAGCAGTGCCCGCCTCGCGAACAGCGCACAGGTCTGCAGGACGTTGTACCACTGCTGCATGCGATTCGCCATCTCTGCCTGGGCTGGCGCTGGCAGGAAGCATGCGATCTGCTCTTCGGCGAAAGCTTGCATGAGAGCCTCATGCGTTGGGGAACGTGGAATACATTGATGAGCATGTATACTGGGATGCTGCCGCCCAGCGGCTTGCTGACACGCCACGATGAGGGCCTGGTCAATAGTCATCTGGGCTTGCTCTACGCTCGCCTGGGCGAGTACGAACAGAGTCGGCTCTGCTATGAGCAAGCCCTGAGCATTCAGCAGGCGCTGGGCGATCAGCACGATGCGGCAGTCACCTTGGTCAACATGGGGGAACTCTATCGCAGCATGGGGGCTCTCCAGCAGGCCCAGAGCTATTTCGAGCAGGCGCTGCTGCTCAATCGCCAACTTGCCGAGCCTGATCCCGAGATCGAGTGCGTGGCGCTCCATAATCTGGGCCTGCTCTGCCAGACGCAGAAGCAGTATCAGCAGGCCCTGAGCTATTATCAACAGTCGCTGAAGCTAGCGCTCAGCACGCAAGAGCGCTATGATATTGGGATGATTGTAACTAACATGGGTATGCTGCTTTATGAGCAGGGAAGGCAGGTCGAGGGATTGGCCTTGCTCTTCTTTGCGGTCCAGTGGCGTCAGGCCCTGCAGGACCCGACGGTGAGCACGGTCGAGCTTTTCCTCAACACCCTGGAACAGCGCCTGGGGGCGGAGACCTTTGCAGGGCTGCGCCAGGCTGCCTTGCTTCAACAGGAACAATTGATGAGTCAGCTCTTTGCCTGAATGCGCCTTCTCCTCTGGCCATGACTGCCTGCTATAGGCGCCGCCTCTCATCGCGCCCGAGATCTTGGCAGTGAACCAGCTTGGTCGCTCCTGGCCAAAAAGGTTCTGTTTGCAAACTTGCTGGAACAGCATGCGTTATAGTAAGTGACTACGAATCAGCGACGCTTTCCTATCCAAGACCGGGGTACCGTCCATCAGCGCTGCCGGGTCAGCCTGGCCGAGCTCTTCCGCCTCCGCCGGCAAAGTGACAAGCTGGCTGATTGGCTGGCGTGGCGGTCCCTTGGGATAGGGTTCGCTGGCGCCTGCCCGCCCTGATATGCTCGCTTGTTCGGGCAGGTGGCAGCCGAGAGATACCTCGCTTCCTGGCTGGCTAGCGGTTGGCCAGGAGCAGCTCCTTTCACGGATGGGTCTATTCTGCCGATGCGGGGTCCAGTCAGCAGTAGGGTAGGTCAAGCTTGAGCGCTTGCTTTGGCTGATCAGCCTATTCGTTCACCGCCAGCTATGCACCTGCCTTCTCCTTGTGAGGTTGTCTTTGCTATCCCGCGGGATAGCCATATTTTGCGATGGCCGTGGGGAAACGGCTCATCGAAACGTTGTACGTAGCAGTATGCAAGAGGAGGTAAGGCCCTGGCACGGGGAGAAGGCTACGACTTACTAAGAATGCAGATAAACGAGCCAGCGAGATAGGAACTGCTGCTAGGAAAGAGTGAGAATGATGTGGGTGGTGGAAGGGCCGGAGATGCGCAAGCTCCTGTATTTGGAGTGATGCGACCTGGAGCAGAATCAGTGCTATGCGCACACGAGTAGGTAGCGCGCATGCCAACAAGGCTCTCTGCTAGGAAGTTGTCAGGAAGTGAGTTTGAATGACTGCGAAACGCCAGTTTATCAAGCATCCGGCTCAGATTCTCAATGAGCCTGTTGAGCAGGAGCCTCAGTCGGGTCTGTGGTCGCCGGACGGCGGGCAAAGGGGGGGAGAAGCCGCCGCGCAGGATCAGCAGGCGGGGCCGACTGCAACGCGGTCAACAGGTTCGGACCTCTGGCAGAAGCATCCACAGGGGGGGCCGCCGCGGCTCTCTCTGCCTGGTGTTGCCGGGTCTGCGGCCTCTTCGCCGCTGGCAACGCCTGCGGGCCAGTCACCCAACGGAACCGGCGATCTGCCTCTGCCCTTTTCTCAACAACAGGGCCTGCCGCCCTTCTCTCTCAATCAAGTTTCGTCGCGTCAAACGGACGCCAATGTTTCTCTGAATCGCCTGCCTGATCTGTTACAGCAGGGATCGGCTCAGTTGCAACCGCCGACAGTCTCTGGGGGGCCGCTCAGCTCGCCGGGCCTGGGTCCCTGGCCTGCCGCACCCGGCCTCAGTGGGCCGGGCTCCACGCCTGAAATGCCGGGCTATGCTAGTCAGGCAGGGGGGCTGACGTCGGGTCCTGGAACGGGGCCGCTGGTCATGGGTGGGCAGATGATGGCTCCTCCCTCGACGCCGTCGGCTAGTTATCCGGTGTCACTGCCGGGCCTGGGGAGTGGTATGCCAGCCGCGGGTGCTGCGCCGGGTCTTGACTGGCCGCCCTCGGGCGGCTGGGGTGCAGCGCCTCAGCAGCTATCTCAGCACGCGGCACAGCCAGCCAACCCAGCCAGTCCTTCGCTGCCTCGCCCTGTCAGGAAGGGCAAGGCTCGCCGGCGTCGCTTCCCACTCTGGGCGCGCATCGTGGCTGTGGTCGGCCTGGTGATCTTCCTTCTCACAGGGGCGGCGGTGGCTTACTACTACTATGCCTTCGCCGGGACCGTCAATAATATCGTGGGCCAGCAGGTCCCGCGCCTGCGCGGAGATAGCGGTTCCGACACGTCGCAGAGCAGTAGCAGTGGCTCGATCCTCAGCGGAGGGCGTTTCAACATTCTCTTGCTCGGCAGCGATACCGATGAGAAATTCGCCGGTCACTATATCGCCCAGACAGATATCGTTGTCACCATTGATCCGGCCACCCATAGCGTCGGCATGCTCTCGATCCCGCGCGATTTCTGGCTGCCGATCCCGGGGGTCGGCATGGGCAAGTTAGATGAAGCGTATGGCTATGGGGGCGTGGCCCTTTCGCGCGCTACCATCCATGCCGATTTTGGTATCCCGATTGATTACTATGCCTGGGTCGGCCTCGATGGCTTTGTCAAGGTGATCGATACGGTCGGCGGGGTCGATGTCGATGTGATGCATCCCATTACGGACGATACCTATCCCGATGATGTCGGCAATACAACGGGCGATATCCATGCCTACAAGCGCCTCTATATTGCACCGGGACCGCAGCATCTGAGCGGTCTCCAGGCCCTGGAATATGTCCGCTCGCGCCATGCCGACCTGGTGGGCGACTTCGGTCGCTCGGCTCGTCAGCAGCAGGTGCTGACGCAGCTGAAGAGCAAGCTGGATAACCCTCAGATTTTTGGGAAGCTGCAGGAGATCGCTCAGGACCTGAATGGATACGTGAAGACTGACCTCTCTTTGACTCAGGTCCTGGAGCTGATGAATTTTGCTCGTTCGATCAACGCAGCGAGCGTGCAGCGCGTGACGCTAGGCCCGCCTTATTCTCATGCCGCTACCGTGATGCGCAATGGGCAGGCGGTCGATGTCGAGATCCCCAACTGCGATGCCCTGCTGCCTGTGATCGCCAAAATGTTCGCTCTGGGCGATAAGGCCCAGTGCAATATTGGGACAGCAACCAGTCCTTCATCGTCGACCGTGGCCCGAGCAACGAGCGCAACAGGCACGACCACGAGCGCGCTCTCGACGCTGCAATCTTCCTCGGCTGTGATTGATGGCGCCCGCACTGGCAGTCCGCTGGCGACCGCTGGTCAGATGGCGAATCTCGGCCTGATGAGCCTTCAGGGGAGCAGCGATAACCTCTTAGGTATACGTAGTCTGCTTGAGCTGATGCTGGCCGTGGTCTGTGAGTCGCTGGATGCGGCCAGGGTCTAGTCTGGTCAGCTGGTGGTCTAGGCAGGCAGGCAGGCAGCCAGGCAGGACCCCTGCCTCGCTTGGGAGCTGAGACCTGCCTTGAAGAAGAAGACGAGCGGTGCCTGACAAGTCAGCGAGACGAGGCGGGCCGCTCTGACGATTCATAATGATGATGATGATAACTATGCCCGGGTGGTGGAGCAGAGGGGAGCGGGGGCTGATCGTTCGGTGCTGGTTGCACAAGACCGCAGGCTGCCCCTGCCTGTGGCCCGCCTGTGTGTGGCCTGCCTGCCCTCGGGCATCATCCCGACCTCAGAACAAGTGAGTGAGCGCACGAACGCACGAACGAGCGGTGCAGAGAAGAGAAGAAGAGCGATGAAGAAGCAGAGCATCTCGTGGCGCCTGGGCATCTTGCTATCATGCCTGGTGGTTCTGCTACAGGGCTGTCTCTGGTTTGGGGGCGGCAACAGCGGGTTCAAGCAGACCACGGTCGGGAACCGTCAGGTGGGAGTCAATCAGAACTCGAATCTCTTCAAAGGGAAGATTTACTTTACCATCGATCATAACTTATGGGTCCTGGACGGCCTGACCAATAGCTTGAAGCAACTGACCAAAGGCCAGACCGTGAGCGACCCGGCGGTCTCGCCCGATGGCAAATGGATTGCCTTCACGGTCCGCTTCAAGAACTATTCCAACATCGAGTACATGTCGGTCAACGGCGGTTCCTGGCATATGCTTCTCAACGGCAATGGACATTATTACTTTGTGCCCGGCCTGGATGTCCCCAAGAACGATTTCAAGTGGAATGCCCAGCCGCGCTGGGCGCCCGACAGCAAGCACCTGCTCTTTCTGAGTGATTTCCAGAAGGAGGACTGGTATCAGTACACGCACTACGATGCGCCGGTACTCGACCTGCAGATCTACGAAATGTCGATCGATGAGCCGAACAACTACAATGCGGTCCAGGATGTAGCTTACGCCTATGTTGGTGATGGAGGCAACAGCGATCCTAGTTTCCGCCCTGGCCATTCCGATCAGATTATCTATACTCACTATGCGTACGACAACACACGCACGCAGCAGGTGATCCAGCTCTTTATGGAAGATCCGAACGAGATTGCGCGTAAGCCTCACGGCACCTACTATCCTGGGCTGCCGGGCTTTGATCCGGGGATTGCCATCACGCCGTCTGATGTGCAGTGTTTGGAGCCGGCCTTCTCGCCTGATGGCAACACCATTGCCTACATCCGACGTGAGAAGGACGGGCAGATGGGCCTCTACGTCATGCCCACCCCAGAGGGCGTCACCACGAACCCGAACGATCCCGCCGTTGAAAAGAAGGCGCTCTTGCCTTACCAGCAGTCAAAGCTGCTCGTCAAGGGACAGTTTGTCAGCCAGCCTATTTGGTCCCCTGATGGGAAAGCCATTGCCTACTTTTTCTACTCCAATGAGGAGTTTGATCTCTGGCTCCTCAAGCTCAATTACAATCAGAAGACCAAGACCTACAGCCCCGCTGGCAGTCCAATCCAGCTCACCAGTGGTGGCGTTGATGGTGATTCTCACCCATCCTGGACGGCATGAGTGTTTTGATGATATACTTACCCTACGCACTATACTGGGAACAAATAATGATCCGTTGATATCACCTTGCCGGGGGATCTGAGGTAGAGCCTTGAGTCAGCTGGAAGGCACGCTCATCGCGGGACGCTACGAGATTCGCGAGCACATTGCTACCGGCGGCATGGCCAGCGTCTTTAAGACCTGGGACCATCGCGTGGAGCGCATTGTCGCCATCAAGGTGCTGCGCTCTCTCGATAAGAATGATCTGCGCGCTGTGGAGCGCTTTCGCCGGGAGGCGCGCGCGGCGGCGGCCCTGGCCCATCCCAATGCGGTCACCATCTACGATTTTGTGGAGGAGGGTGGGCAGTATTTCCTGGTGATGGAGTATATTCAAGGCCCGACACTGAAGCAGCTGATCACTCAGCGCCGCCGCCTACAGGTGCGCGAAGCCTTTGAAATCGCCTGCCAGGTCTGCTCGGTGCTGCAGGTAGCCCACGCGCGCGGCTTTATCCACCGCGACATTAAACCGCAAAATATTATGTTGACCTGGAATGGAATCACGCCGCTGGCCAACGATTTGAGCAACGGCCTCTGGGTCAAGCTAACCGATTTTGGGATCGTGCGCGTGGCCGAGGACGCGGGACTGACCAATAGCGGCATTGTGCTCGGGACAGCAGATTATCTCTCGCCAGAGCAGGCGCGTGGTGAGACATTGACGGCCTCTTCCGACTTGTATTCGCTCGGCGTGGTGCTTTTTGAGATGCTGGCTGGGCGCCCGCCGTTCGTGGGACCGACGGCGGTCTCGATCGCCATGCAGCACGCCTCTACCAATCCCCCGCTCCTGCGTCAGTTCAATCCCGCGTTGCCGATCAGTGTCGAGCGGGTGGTGATGCGCGCGCTAGAGAAGGAGCCGGAGGAGCGTTTCCATTCGGCCATCGAGCTGCAGCAGGCCTTGCGGGCTTGCCTGCGTGAGCTGGTGCAGCAGGGGCATCCCGCTGTGGCCTCTCCCTGGCAGGGCCTGACCTCTCCCGCTGGCGGCGGCCCGCTCTTCCCGCCGCAGCCGCAACGCCCGTATCCCTGAAGAGGATTGGCCCCATCGGTATCATACTCTTAGAAGAGAACCTGGATGAGAAGGAGGGGCGCGCACATAAGCGCCCGCGGTTAGAATTGCTATATGGAGCGAACAAAGGTTAGTACCGCCAGTGCACCTGCCGCCATCGGACCGTATAGCCAGGCGATCCGCTGCGGCCAGTTTATCTATACCTCTGGACAGATTCCGCTTGATCCTGCCAGTGGCGAGCTGGTGGGTGACGATGTGGCAACCCAGACCCATCGCGTCTTACAGAATCTGCAAGCCGTGCTGCAGGCTGCCGGCAGCTCTCTCTCGCGGGTCGTCAAGACGACCGTCTTTCTGGCCCGCATGAGCGACTTTCAGGCGATGAATGCTGTCTACGCTACTTATTTCCCAGAACCGGCACCGGCACGCTCGACGGTAGCCGTGGCCGAGCTCCCGCGCCAGGCTCTGGTCGAGATCGAGTGTGTGGCGCTCGCTGAGGACCAGGCGGGAGAGTGATCCGCGTGAATCCAGCCACTCTCTGGCACAAGGCGCTCCAGCGCCTGGAGTTGTTGCCTGTCGATGTTGTGGCCAGGGTCTGGCTGCGCACTGCCCAGCTCATGCCCGTTGCTCCCGCTCACGAGTCACCTGCTACGGCAGGGGAGAGAGAAACGCTCTCTTTCTGGCTTCTGGTTCCCGATGCCCTGGCCTCTGCTCTGATTCAACAGCAGTGTCAACCTGCTATTGAGCGGGCCCTTGCCGAGTTAGTTCAGCAGCCGGTGACACTCAGGGTAGTGGCGGCGAGTGGGGCGGCGAGTAGCGCGGCGAATGGCGCTCCCCGGGAGGCTCATGCTGATGAGGAGATGGAGATGGCCGCTATGGAGGACCGCCAGAGATCAACGGAGACGTTTGTCGCTCGATCGAGCAGAAATGACTCTACTCCTCCTTCTCCCTACTACGATTACGATCTGCCCGGCAAACCACCTGGGCAGGCACTGCGTGACTCCGCGCTGCCCGAGCCGCTGGCTGGCGGAGCACCCGCCTGGGAGCAGGAGAGCGCGGGAGCAATGCCCAACCGGCTGAATCCGCGCTATACCTTCGATGCCTTCATCGTGGGCAATAGTAACCGCCTGGCCCACGCCGCTTCCTACGCGGTGGCGGAGGCCCCCGGCGAGGCTTATAATCCGCTCTTCCTGTATGGAGGCGTCGGCCTGGGCAAAACCCATCTGCTGCATGCTATTGGTCATAAGGGGGCACAGGCCGGCCTGACGGTACTCTATGTCTCGTCTGAGCAGTTTACGAACGAAATCATTAATGCGATTCGGTATCGCACCACCGAGGAGTTTCGCGCAAAGTATCGCTCCGTTGATATCCTGCTGGTCGATGACATCCAGTTCATCGCTGGCAAGGAATCGACCGAGGAAGAGTTTTTCCATACCTTTAACAGTCTCTACGAGATGAGCAAGCAGATCGTCATCTGCAGCGATCGCCCCCCCAAGGCTATTGTCAGCCTGGAGGAGCGATTGCGCTCGCGCTTCGAATGGGGACTGATCGCCGATATTCAGCCGCCTGATCTGGAGACGCGCATGGCGATTCTGCGTGTCAAAGCGGATATGCTTCACTATCCGGTACCCGATGAGGTCATTGCCTATATCGCCAGTCGCGTCCAGACCAACATCCGTGAGCTGGAGGGCTGCCTCAATCGCTTGATGGCCTACCAACAGCTGCACCGTACCGAGCTGACGCTCGATGTGGCGCGGGCGGCGATGTCGTCACTGGGTAATGGACCGCGCGAGGTACAGCTGAGTGGTCGACAAATTGCTCAGGCGGTGGCCGACTATTTCCGCATTCCGCTGGAGGCTATGTGCGGCAAGCAGCGCGATAAGCAGATTGTGATTCCGCGCCAGATTGCCATGTATCTGATTCGCCAGGAAACCCAGCTCTCGCTGTTGGAAATCGGTCAGCTCTTCGGTGGGCGCGACCATAGCACGGTGCTGCATGCCTGCGAGAAGATCGAGCGGGCGATGCAGCTTGATCCCGGCCTGCGCCGCGATGTGGTCGCCATCCGCGAGCTCTTGCTGCCGCGCTAAACCGACTCGCTGGCCGGCTGCCTGTTCTGCCGGGAATCCTTGCTTGTGCTTTGCCGAACGTTACGGAAAGAAGATCTATGCTGCCTTATACGACCTATCTGATCGATCTGGACGGCGTGGTTTACCGTGGAAACGAGCTGCTGCCGGGCGCGCGCGAGTTCGTGCAGTGGCTGGAGGCCAACGGCAAAAAGTATATCTTTTTGACGAATAACTCGTTCGCTACGGGGTCGCAGATTCTGGCGAAGTTGGAGCGCTTGGGTATCCCGGCCAGCCCCGAGCACTTGATGAGTGCGGGCCAGGCCGCTATGCAGAATATCGCACGCCGGCTGCCGGGAGCGCGCGTCTATATTGTCGGCGAGCAGCCGCTCGTCGAGCTGGCGCAAGAGTATGGCCTGACGGTGGTGGAGGTCGATGCCGAGGAGGCCGATGTGGTACTGGTCGGCCTGGATCGCTTCTTCGATTATAGCAAGCTGACCTGTGCGGTGCGCATTGTGCTGGCCGGGGCCCCCTTTATTACGATCAACCGCGATCCGTTGCTGCCCATCGCCGGCGGCGGCTTCCTGCCGGGCTGTGGGACGCTGGCGGCAGCTATCGAGGCCGGTACCGGTGTGACGCCGGAGGTGGTGGGCAAGCCGGAGCCGATGCTCTTGTTGGAGGCAATGGAGCGCCTGGGCAGTAAGCCGGAGGAGACCGTCATGATCGGCGATGGCCTGGATGTGGATATTCTGGCCGGCCAGGCCGCCGGAACCCATACGATCCTGGTGCTCTCGGGCCGCAACAATCGCGCCGATATCGAGGTCTCTCCTATCAAGCCCGAGCACGTTTATGAAGACCTGGCCGATCTGCTGCGCCAGCTACAGCAGGTCAAGTCATGACGATTCTCTGCCTTCTTCTGTTGACGATGGTCTGTGGGCAGGATTCTCTACGAGCGAAGTGGAGATCCTGCTCTTCTTTTGGAAGGGAATAGCTTCAGTTCACACGCTGTGCTATAATGATGGCATTCCGACAATTCTGTCCTGCTGAGAAAGGTCATGCCTGTCCCCAATTTTCAAGAGTTTCTCTGGCCTTTGCTGGAGCTGGCTGGCGATGGCCAGGAGCATACCCTCACCGAAGCGGCTGAGCTTGTGGCCCGGCGCTTCGCTCTCAGTGAGACCGAACGCAATGAGCCGCTTCCCAGCGGGAAACAGGCCAAGTTCTGGAATCGTCTTTCCTGGGCCCGTACGTATCTGCAAAAAGCGCAGTTGCTCGTGAGTGCAGGCCGCGGGCGCTTCCGCATTACCGAGCGTGGTAGGAGGGTGTTGATAGAGCGACCACCGACGCTGGATGTGGCCTACTTGAAGCGCTTCCCCGAGTTCCTGCAGTTCCAGACTTCTTCGTCCCATAATGGGCAGCCGCCAGCTGTCGCTCAGGAGGCGCTCGATCGCTCCGGCCAGACCCCCCAGGAGCTGTTAGAGACGACCTATCAGACGCTCAAACGCGAACTCGCTCAGGAGCTGCTCGAGCGCGTCAGGAAGAGTACCCCAGGCTTCTTCGAACGGTTGGTTTTGGATTTATTGCTGGCAATGGGCTATGGTGGCTCGCGCAAAGAGGCAGCCCAGGCGCTGGGCGGTACCGGCGATGGTGGAGTCGATGGCGTGATTTATGAGGACCGCCTGGGACTGGATCGCATTTATGTTCAGGCTAAGCGCTGGCAGGGTACCGTTGGCGGACCCGATGTCCAGGCCTTTGCGGGGGCCTTAATGGGGAAGAAAGCCCGCAAAGGGATCTTTATGACGACTGGCACTTTCTCCACTGGCGCCCAAAACTATGCTCGTAGCGTTGATAATCTGAGCATTGTCTTAATCGATGGCGAGCAGATGGCCCAATTAATGATCGATCACGGAGTGGGTGTAACTGAAGAAACGCGCTACATCTTGAAAAAGATCGATAGCGACTATTTCGAAGAGTAGCTTGTTGAGATGCCATGCTCGACCCAGAGAGTGACAGTGCTGAGGCGCAATCACCATTTCAGCTTTCAGGGGAACCGGCCAGAGACGCGCTATGGCTGGCTCAAGCTCACTCCTGCTCACTCGGTGACGCTGATCAAGGAGCTGCTGGCCGGACTCCCGCCAGGCGATTCGCTGGTGCTCGATCCATTCTGCGGCACCGGCACAACAGCCCTGGCCTGCGCTGAGGAAGGAATTCCGTGCGAGACCACCGACATCAATCCCTTCCTGGTCTGGCTGGCCCAGACAAAAACCTACCCCTTCAGTCGCGCCGAAATTGAGCTGTTCATGACAGCTGCGAGCGATATCGCCGCAGAGCTGTCACGGCCAGGCTCGACCAGTTCCGCCTGGAAGCCGTCTCTTTATCAGATTGAAAAATGGTGGGATGCATCGTATCTGGAGGTACTGGCTCGACTGTTCGAGGCCATTCAGAGCCGCTCAAAGCTCCTGCCCAGAGCCAGCCTCGACCTGCTCCACCTGGCCTTTTGCCGCACCCTCATGGCTCACTCACGGGCTGGCCCTGGCCATCAGTCCCTCTCTTTTCGACCAGCTCCAACGGGCTACTATGCTGCTTCCCTCTTTGAAGATACCCCCTGTGCAGAGGTGCTTGCAACCTGGCAGCAAGCGACGCAGTCTCTCGCGGCAGCAGCATACTCGCCCATCAAGGTCATTCCGCGCTGCATACTCGGCGATGCCCGCGCCTTACGTTCTTCTCTGGGGCAAGAACGCTACACGCTGGTCCTGACCTCTCCTCCCTATCCCAACCGTATCAGCTATATCCGTGAGCTGCGCCCCTACATGTATTGGCTGGGTTATCTTAAGAACGGGCGCGAGGCCGGAGAGCTGGACTGGTTAGCTATTGGAGGTACCTGGGGCTCCGCGACCAGTCAACTCAACCGCTGGGAACCACCACCTTCGCTGACGATTCCTTTTGACGATTTCCCCACCCTTCTCGCAAGGATTGCTGATAAGAGTCAGATTCTGTCTAAGTACGTCCATAAATATTTCTGCGATATGTATCTACATGTCCAGGAGATCAAACAGGTTTTGCGCAGCTCTGGGAAAATTTACTATATTATAGGCAATGCGAAATTTTACGATGTAATGATCCCTGTGGAGACCATCTTTGCTGCCATGCTGGGATCGCAAGGCTTCTGCGAGATAGAGATTACCACCCTGCGCAAGCGCTCCTCGAAAAAGGAACTCTTCGAGTACGTCATCTCCGCCCGCAAGCCGTAAACTGGGAACGGGAGAGCGCGCGGGGTGAAGTGGAGAGGCATGATGGCCCCAGGTCTGGCGAGCGGTAAGCAGGGCCATCATGCGCTTCTCATGTGGGTGGTCTGGCTGCAGCTCTTACTCAAGAGCGTTTCAGTCCCAGGTGCCGAGGCGCACGTAGCCCTTCAGCAGTGCACGGGCGATAATATAGTGCTGGATTTCGTCCGTTCCCTCATAGATGCGCGTCACACGCACATCGCGATACCAGCGTTCGATAGGTAATTCCTTGGTGTAGCCCATGCCACCGTGAATCTGGAGCGCGCGATCGACCACGCGGTTGACCATATTGGAGCCGTAGAGCTTGGCGAGGCTGGCCTCGTAGCGGTTGTCCTGTTTCTGATCGGCCTTCCAGGCCGCGTGCAATGTCAGCCACTTCGTGGCCTGGATCTCCACCGCCGAATCGGCCAGCATCCACTGAATTGCCTGGCGCTCAGCGATTGGCTTACCAAAGGTGACCCGCTGGCGGGCATAATCGATGGCCATCTGCAGCAGGCGCTCGGCGGTTCCGACGGCGCGAGCGGCGATCAGCCAGCGCCCCTGACCGATCCATTGCATGCCCAACGAGAAGCCCTGGCCGACCTCGCCCAGCACGTGGTCCTCGGGCACGCGCACGTTATCGAAAAACAGCTCGGCTGGTGACCAGCCGCCCATAGTAGGGATGGGACGCGAAGTCCAGCCCAGGGCGCGGTCCACCAGGAAGCAGGTCACGCCGCCCTTCTGGGGAGGCTTCTCGCGGTCGGTGACGGCGAAGACCATAGCGAAGTCGGCCTCATTGCCGTTGGTGATAAAGACCTTCTGGCCGTTGAGCACCCAGTGGTTGCCGTCTTTGACGGCGGTCGTGCGGATCGCCGAAGGATCGGAGCCGGCTCCCGGCTCTGTGAGGGCGAAGCATGAGATGCGTTTCCCCTCGATCACCGGGATCACGTATTCTTGCTTCTGCTTCTCGTTGCTATAGTGCAAAAGAATATTGTCGACGCTGCCGCCAAAGCTGAAGGGCACGATGGTGCGTCCCAGCTCCATCTGGATGAGGGCGGTCATCACCGATCCCAGGTGAGCGCCGCCGTACTCCTCCGGCGTGTTGATACCCCAGAAACCCAGCTCCTTCGCCTTGAGCTGCAAAGCCCGGTAACGCTCCGGCGCGATTCCCGTCGGATAGCGCCCTTCATTGCGCAGGACCTCATGCTCCAGCGGCATCAGTTCGCGCTCAACAAACTGGCGCACGGTCTGCTGAATCAGCTTCTGCTCCTCTGTCAGGGAGAAATCCACGCTGGCCTCCTTGTCGCGCACTAAGGGAACACTGCATCTCAGGTTGCCCTGGCAAAGATTATAGCACGCGGCTCAGGAGACGGGGCGCGATCCATGCAAGCACGGGGTCTCATCTGGCTTTGCTGGCCGCCACTGGCGCTGGCATTGAGGGATGGCGGGAGGGCCTACCTGAATAGCAGGCGTGGGGCGTCCAGGCTCATGAAGACAAGAAAGGAGTGGCTTATGCGTGCGATTCGTGATTGCGCTGATCATCCCTTGCACTGGCGCGAGGGAACCCTTCGCAGCCATCGGCTGCAGGCGGGAGAAGAGACGCTGGCGCTCATCAGCTTCCAGCGGCTCGCAGGCACCACGGCCCTGGCTGAGGTGGCCGAGGGACGCTTCTGCTTTGAACGGCGCGGCCTCTGGCTTCCTCAAGTAGCCATTCATCAGGGCGATGAGCGCGGTGAAGAGCTGGCCATCTTCGAACCTCAGCTGTGGAGCCGTGACGGAGTCCTCATCGGCCTGCATGGCCCCCTCTATCGCTGGTGCCGTGTTCATGAACGGGGTGCTGAGGAAAGTGCCCTACCCTGCCCTTGCTGGGAGTGGCAGGACCTCACCGAACGTCCCCTGCTGCATTTCAAGCAGCTCATTTGCCTGCCGCACACGCGCATGAGCGGGATGCTGACGATCGAGCCGGCAGCCGTGGGGCTGAGCCTGCTGCCCTTGCTGGCAACACTCGGCTGGTACCTGCTGGTGCTCTACGAGCATGGCGCAACCAGACCGCTGCCCGAGGTTCATACACCGCGGCCTCGCCCCTGATAACGGCGGCAAGCGGAAAGGTGGCACTGGCCAGGGTTAGAATGGAGACGGACCAAGCTCCACCCACGGAGAAGGCTCCCGGCAAAAAAATAAGGCAACCTGGGCCGCTACCCTGTGTTGGACCCTCCACCCCCTGCCCGGCTCGCTCCCTCTTGGGGGTCAGGGTCAGCACAGGACAAAAGACCGTCCTGCCCGGCTCCGGCCAGATACTGCTACAAAAGAGGAAGGCGAAGCCCTCGTCTGGCGCGTTAAGTAACGGCGCAGGCCCGTTATGATATACTGGCTGTAGTGTAAGGAATCAGTGAAAGGAATCAGCGCAGATCAATCAATGGCTCCCCTAAGCTAGCCAGGGAAATTGGAAAGGAAAGTCGCTTCTCTATGGATAGTCAACAGGGTCTGCAGTTGCCACCGGACTTTTTCTATCATCGCCTGCCCAATGGCTTAGAGATGATCGGGCAGTATATGCCCAGCCTGCGGTCAGTGACCTTTGGCTTTCAGCTCGATGCTGCCGTGATTCACGAGCCAGATGATAAGAGCGGACTGGCCCACCTGTTCGAGTATATGCTATTTCAGGGAACGAAGGAGAAGGATGCTCGCACGCTGAATGAGGCCTTCGAATCGCTGGGAGCGCGCAAGGGAACGAGCACGACGCTGGAGACAACGCAGGTCTGGGCCCAGATTGTCAATACCAAACTGGATGCTACGCTGGACCTCTTCCACGAAGTGCTGCTGATGCCGACCTTCCCGCGCGACGAGTTAGAGCAGATGCGCAATATTATCCTGCAAGAGATTCGGCGCCGCGACGACGAGCCGATGAGCCGCATCTTTGATCTGGCCCGCTCACACTTCTACGCCGGCAGCGCCCTCGGACGCCTCGTCTACGGAACAGCGGAGAGCGTGCGCGCTCTCCAGCAGGAGGACCTGCTCGCCTTCTGGCAGGAGCGCTACCGCCCGAATAATGCCCTGCTCTCGATTGCCGGCAACTTTGACTGGGAGCACGTTGTGACCAAGGTCGAGCAGCTCTTTAGCGACTGGCAGGGGGTGGCCAGCCCCTCGCCAGAACAGTCTCCGCACCCCTCGAACACCATTGTCCTGGAACACCAGGAGGGCAAACAGGAGCATCTGGGACTGATGGTGCCTTTCCCGAATTATACCCATCCCGACTACTACGCGGCCCAAATCATCGGCGAAGCCCTCGGCGGCAATATGGCCTCGCGCCTCTTTGTCGAAGTACGCGAAAAGCGCGGCCTGGTCTATAGTGTCTCGGCGGGTCTGAGTAGCAACAAGGCTATTGGGTCCTTGCGCGTCTACGCCGGTACCACCCCCGAGCAGGGACACGAGTGTCTGGCGGTCATCTTGAACGAGCTGCGGCGCCTGCGCGAGGAGGGCCTGACCGAGGACGAGCTGGAGCGCGCCCGCGTGCAGCTCAAGAGCGAGCACATTATGCGCAGCGAGGGGTCGGGCGCGCGCATGAGCGCTAACGCGCGCTCGTGGTGGTATGAGCGCCGCCTGCGTACGCCCCACGAAGTCAAGGAGGCTATCGACGCCGTGACCGCCGAGCAGATCATGCGCGTACTCCAGGAATTCTCACCATTAGAGCCGCTGACGGTGGCCGCCATCGGACCACTAAGCCGCGCAGAGCTGGTCGATGACCTGCTGCCGTTTTCCTGAGCTGTGGTCAACGATGTGGCGGCACTACCGCCGTCTTGACTTTCGTTGCCCTTCAGCGTACAATTTGATATGTCCATATGGATATATGGCTGGAAGCAAACCCTGGCTACCCTTGGGGAAGAGCCAGCCGCGGCCTTGCCATTTGCTTGCCTGACTGCTTGCTCGTGCTGCTCGCCGGCTGTATGAGCAAGCAGGCTCTGGCGGCGAGGGGCATAAGGGCCTGGTGAGGGAAGGGGGGTAGGGAGGGAGCGGGCAGAAGGTGAGGCGCAACGAGGGGGCCGGGAGTGGTTTCGTTCCAGGAGCAAGGAGCAACAGCTATGGTCGCACCAGCCTTGCAGAGCGAAGAAGCTCTTTTGAATCGCATCCGCAGGCAGCAGCTCATCGAAGCGGTGGAGCACATGAGTCCGCTCTATCTAGAAGGGATCAAGCGCATCCTGACGGTCTCCGCCGACACCGAGCTAATCAGTGCCCCTGCCTATTATCATGCTGCCGTCCATGCCCCCACCTTGAACGCCTTTGGCTCAGCCGTGGCCATCATCCAAGACGAGCTAGGGCACGCGCACATTGCCTATCGTCTGCTGCGCGACCTCGGTGTTGACACCGAGCAGCTCATTTTTGAGCGTGACCCGCGCCAATTCAAGTACCCCTATGCCTTTGATGTGCCGCTGGATAACTGGGTAGAGCTTATTGTTGCCAATGCCTTCTATGATCGGGCTGGCTATGTACTGCTCAGCGACGTCTATCACAGCACCACCTTTGGGCCGTGGAAGCGGGCCCTGGTGAAGGTTGACAAGGAGGAGACCTTTCATCTGCGTCATGGCGAGCAGTGGATGCGGCGTCTCAATGCCACACTGGAAGGTCACGAGCAACTGCAGAAGGCCGTCGACTGGATGTTCCTGCTGACCGTCGAGTGGTTTGGCTTGCCCGATGACCTGAAGAAGCACAGCGAGCAGCTGGAGTATGGTTTCAAAGGGCACACCAACGACGAGCTGCGCCAGATCTGGATGTCGACGGCGGTCCCGCTCTGCGAAGAGCTACAGCTGAAGGTGCCTGCGCACTACGACCCAGAGCAGCAGAAATACGTCCTGGACTGCCCCTTCCCGGCCCATTTCGACGCCAAAGCCAAGCGCTGGCTCTTGGAGGAAGGCCCGTGCAGCTGGGACGACGTCCTCAAGCGCTGGAAGGCGCGTGGTCCGGCCAACGAGGAGTTTGTCGCGCTGATTCAGCGTGGCAAGCGCGAGATGCTGCGTCTTTTGGAGCAGGAGTAAGAGCCATGACGGCGGTCTATCCATCGCTGCGTACGCATCCTGCCGATGATCCCAGCTGTCCGGCGCTCTGGGATGCCCTGCGCGAGGTGACCGATCCTGAGATCCCGATTAGCGTCGTCGACATGGGGCTAATCGTCGACTTGAAGCAGCGCGACGGCGTGGTCAATGTAAAGCTGACCTTCACGGCTCTGGGCTGTCCCGCTATGGACTTCATTATGGATGATATTCGGGAGCGCCTCCTGCGTGAGCCGGGGGTGCGCTCCGTGCGCATCGAAGTGGTCTGGGACCCCGTGTGGAGCAAGGAGCGCCTGAGTGAGGAAGGCATCGAGCTGATGCGTACCTGGGGGATCTCGGCATGAAGAGCATGAGCAGCGATCCACAAGCCCCAGCTGGTGCTGGGGCGGAGGCTGGCCTCGGCACGGACCGGCCTCGACGTGAAGCCCTCAATGAGCGGCGCGTGTGGCATGTCTATGCGCGGCGCAAGTACGATGAGCCGCTGCACGAGATCGGCAATGTGGTGGCCGACGATGTGGAGCTGGCTCGGGTCTATGCGCGCAGCATCTACGACGAGTTCAGCTGGATCGAAATGGTGTTGGTGCCGCGCGATTGTATTGTGACCGTGATTGCTCCCTGACTTGCCTGGACTGCCTGGATGACTGAGATGCGGCCTCCTCGTTCCCGGGTGGCAGACAGGTGTCACTCTGGGCAGGTTTGGGATAACTCTGAAAGGGGCAGAGAGGACTGGCGAGCCGCGGCTGCGCCCTGCCCGAGACGGCTGTGGCCTTCCTCCCTCCTCTGCTTGCTGCAAGGTAAAGTGAGCGTGGTGCTATGACAGGTACTGCTGCTGCACGCATTGATAACGCGGCGCTCTTTGCGGTCCTGGCCTCGCTGGCGGACAATAAGCAGGCAATGGGACGGCGCTATGCCTACTGGGCCAATGGGGCGCCCGCCCTGGAGGCGGCGGTGGCCGCCGCCGCCATGACTCAGGATGAGATTGGCCACGCGCGCACGCTCTATCCGCTGCTGGAAGATTTCGCCCAGGCGGCCACTGACCCGCGTCAGGTGGCCCCGGAGACACGGACGCTGCGCTACCATCTAGCCTTTCTCGATCGCGAGTTCGCCGGTTGGTCCGATTTTGTTGCCACGAATTTCCTGCTAGATGGAGCGCTGACGACCTTTTTCGAGGCTGCCCAGCACTCGGCCTACGAGCCGTTGCGACAGCGTGCCCGCAAAATTGTGCAAGAGGAGCAGGTCCATCGCGCGCATGCCGAGGGGTGGGTACGACGTCTGGCCAGGGCCGGAGGTGCGGTGCGCCAGGCGCTGGTCTCCTCGCTGCAACGCCTGTGGGAGGAAACGCTCTGCTGGTTCGGTCCCGATGATGATCCAGTGATGGGTCAGCTCTACCGCGACGGCTTCATTGATGCCCCGCCAGCGGAGCTGCGCAGTCGCTACCTCCAGCATGTGATACCACTCCTGGAGGGCCTCGCCATCGAGATGCCTGCCCGTTTCGATCCCGAGAGCAAGCGCTGGCTGCCGAAGCAGGCTCTCCCCTGGGAGCGCTGGGAGGCCGACAGCCGCCGCCTGCGTCCCGCCAGCTATCAGGCGCCAGGGCAGGCCCTGGCAGGGGGGGAGGATCAACCATGAGCGAGGAGGGCGCTTCTGCCTGGGCCAAAGCGGGGGAGCACTCGCCCTTGAGGGAACGAGCACGCTGTCCCTTCTGCGGCTCGACGGAGACCGAGCTGTTCTCTCTCTTCGGCCAGCAGCTACTGACAGCGCAATATTACTGTAACAGGTGTCATACACCATTTGAGTACATCAAAGGCGATGAAGTCCTTGAAGATGCGAAGGCGAAGCTGACTTCGCCTGAAGAGTAGAAAGGAAGAACAGCGATGACGACGACGACAGAGCGCGAGCGGACGCTGGTGAACTATAGTGTGAGCGATGGAGTTGCCATTATCGAGCTGACGAATCCTCCGGCCAACACCTACAGCTATGAGATGATGCGCCAGCTCGATGAGGCGATCCTGCAGGCGCGCTTTGATGAGAACGTGCATGTGCTGGTCTTACGCGGGGCGGGCGAGCGCTTCTTCTGCGCTGGCGCGGATATCAGCATGCTCAATTCGGTCTCGCCGACCTATAAGTACTATTTCTGCCTCCATGCCAATGAGACCCTGCTACGGCTGGAGCAGACGCCCAAGCTCGTGATCGCGGCCCTCAACGGCCATACCGTCGGCGGTGGCCTGGAGATCGCTCTGGCCTGCGATATTCGCATTGCGCGGCGCAACGCGGGCAAGATCGGCCTGCCAGAGGTCTCGCTCGGTGTCCTGCCCGGGACCGGCGGAACACAGCGTCTGGCGCGGGCCTTGCCGAAAAACAAGGCCATCGAGCTGATGAGCGAGGGCAAGCTGATCAGCTTTGAAGAAGCTCAGGAGCTTGGCCTGGTCAATTATATCTATGAGTCCGAAAACTACTGGGAGCAGGTCATAGCCTATGCCCGGCGCTTCTGCCCACCTAACAGCGCCTCGCGCACCGTTGGCCGCATCAAGCGAGCCGTGCAGTCAGGTGCAGAGGTAGCGCTGGCCGAGGGTCTGGCGCTAGAGAGGGAGCTGCAGCAGCTCTGTTTCCAGAGTGAGGATGCTAAGGAGGGCCTGGCTGCCTACATCGAGAAGCGCCAGGAGAGACATTTCACGGGACGCTGAGCAGGCCGGTTCTCCAACCGTATCACCAAAGCAGACAACCTGTTCGCTCTCAACACTGTAGCTCAGCGATGCTATCGGATCTACCCATTTCCGGGAGGAGCACGGCAGCAGCAGCGCGGCCTCGCTCTGAATGCCTGCTTGCTCTGCTGTGGAAGTCGTGCTCTTCCTGGCTCTCCTGCTTTACGTCTTCGCTGCTGAGATGCTACAATATTCCTCAGCTCCGGCTCAGCGTCTTCTTTTTCAGCAGGATGCCGGCAGGGAAAGGCTATGGCGGAGATCCATCTACGCGAGCGCGATGGCGTGCTCTGGCTCATTCTCGATCGCCCTCCGCTCAATATTTTGACGATTGCCACGCTCGATGAGATCACGCGTGCCCTGCGGGTTGCTGCGCAGAAGCCGCCGCGCCTGCTGGTGATCACGGGGGCAGGTGAGCGAGCATTTAGTGCGGGAGTAGACATACGCGATCATCTCGACGGGCGTGAGCGAGAGATGTTGCGTGCTGTCTATGATAATTGTGCGGCTTTTGAGCAGCTACGGAGCCAGGGCATTCCGACGGTCGCCCTGGTCCAGGGCTATGCCCTTGGCGGCGGTTGCGAGCTAGCGGCCCTCTGCGATACAGTCATTGCGCGCGAGGACGCAGTCTTTGGCTTACCCGAAGTGACCCTGGGGGTCTTCCCGCCGGTGGCTGCCGCTTACTTCCCCTCTCTCATCGGTTATCAAGCCGCTATGCGTCTCATCCTGACCGGCGAAACCCTTAAGGCGAGCGAGGCTTTCCGCCTTGGTCTGGTGCACCAGGTATTACCTGCCCGGCGCTTCCTGAGCGAAGCTGAGGAATTACTAGTGATGCTGGCCACGCTAAGTCAGCACCATCCACGCTCATAGGAGCCGCCGCTTGCTCCTGTTCGGCAGCGGGCTGGCCTCTATCTCTCTGTACGCCTGGTTCCCACTGAAGTAGCTTGAAGGGGGCGCGTGATCCATAGCGGGGCGGGGTGCTCTCTTCCCGGCTCTGGTCGGGGGAACTTTCTCGCCACTTTCAACGTTTTTCCCATGAAGGCAGCAGCTTTTTATGGGATTGCCCTCGTGAGCTGAGCAATGGATCAATTGTTGGGCGTAAGGAGATCGTCTATGCGTCATAGTAAGGTTTTTGGTATTCGTTGCAAGTCATGGTGGTTTGTCATTGTTCCAGCCTTAGTGGCGCTACTGATGGGACTGAGTGCCTGTGGCACTAACTCCACAACGACTGGTGCGGGCGGTCAGCCGACTTCCTCACCGACGAAGAGTGTTTCCACGCCCACCGCTACGACTGTCAAGGGGTATGGCACCAGTCATGGCTGTCCCAGCGACGTGGTAGTCAATGCGCCGTTGCCAGCCCAGGCAGTGATAGTGAAGAGCGCGCAGAACGGGCAGACAATTACGGTGCGCCAAGGAGCTGTAGTCGTCTTTGAGCTGCCTTTTGGCCAGCGTTGGGAGACGCCAGCTGGCTCTCAAGGAGTGTTGGAGCTGCAGCAGCCGGCAGGGTATGCCTCCCAGCAGACTCACGCCTGCATCTGGCGCTATGTAGCCCAGGGCAGTGGGCAGAGCGAGGTCGTCTTTTCGGCTCGCCCACTCTGTCAACCGCATCAACTCTGCCCGCAATATGTTCTGCGTCTCTCTTTCACCATTGCGGTCCAGTAAGCCAGGAGCAGAGGTGAAATCCTGCTGGCGCCAGCGGAGCTGGACACTGCAATGTATTCGCTGGCCTGCTTGTTGAGAGGGCAGGGCTAGCTGACTGGAGCAGACTGGCCCGGCCTGCACTGTGCTCATCGCACGGAAAAAAGGGTCAGGACAGGAAAGGAACCTCAGCAGTCCTCTGCCGCCTGCTCGGCTCCCGACTTGCCAGCGGCTGCAGGTGGTGGCTGCTCTGCATCAGCGTCGGGTTCGGCGGATAGCTGATAATCGCGTAAAGAGGGCAGCCGGAGCAGAAGCCAGCGCATGCTGAGACCCTGGACGAGCAAAGTGAAGAGCACGACGGCTCCGGTGGAGGCCAGGATGAGCGGGCGCTGCGGCAGCGTCAACGGCAGTGCCAGGGCCAGAGCGAGCGAAAGCGCGCCGCGCAATCCTCCCCAGAAGATCACCAGTTGCCAGGCGAAAGGCAAGCGGCCCTCGCGTCCGGCAATGGTCAGCCAGGAGCGGGCAGTCAGCAGCAGAACGAGCAACAGGCGCGCCAGCAGTACCACGCCGATGGCAAAGGCCGCGCTCAGCAGACTGGTCAGGGTTCCCCCGGGCAGTGGTGGCAGGGCGAGCGGATTCAGCTGGACGCCGATCAGCAGGAAGAGCAGAGCGTTGGCGATGAAGGCCACAACACTCCAGAAAGTGTCGACCGCAGCGCGAGTGGTGGCAGACATCCCAATGCGTCGGCCATAATTCCCGAGGAGCAGACCGACCACGATCACCGTGATGATGGCCGAGAGATGGAGGCGATCCGCCAGCAGGTAGAGGCCATAGGCGGCGAGGATCGTGAGGCCGATCTCACTCAAGGCGTCGTCGATGTGGCGTAGCAGCTGGCAGAGCAACCAGCCGCCGAAAAGACCCAAGATGGTGGCGCCTCCCCCTTCTAACAGGAAGAGCAGCAATCCCATCAGGGGCAAAGGCAGGCCCGTGGTGGGCTGGGCGGACTCTGCGGAGAATGCCAGCAGGACGACAGCCAGAAAAACCTGGTAGAGTGCGCCGGCCACGCCGTCATTAAAAAGGCTTTCGCCCTCAATGATCACCGCCAGGCGCTCATCGAGATGGAGCTGGCGAAAGAGGCTCAGCACGGCCACCGGATCGGTGGGCGACAGAATGGCTGCCAGCAGAAAAGCAATCAACCAGTCAAGTCCTTCCAGCCAGTGGAGCAGGGCGGCGGTCAGACAGAGCGAGAGAAGCAGCCCCGGGCCGGCGAGAAAGAAAATGCTGCGCCACTCGCTCTTGAGCAACCGCCAATTCAGCGACCAGGCCCCTTCGAAAAGCAAGGCGGGCAAAAAGACAAAGAGCACCAACTCAGGGTCAAGTCGCAGCGGAGGGAGAAGATGGAATGTGCTTAAGAGCAGCCCGACGATCACCAGGCCCAGGGTATAGGGAACGGCGATCCGGCGTGTGACCAGGATGGTCGCCAGAGCAACGAGCAAGAAAAGGATAAGGTAGCTCTCCACCAGCGGGATCGGCATACGAAGCGGCCTCCTTTCTTCAGATTACGGGCACATATGCGAGTCTTGAAGCGTCTCTGGCTCGCTCCGCACCAGCCTGCTTCTCGCTCCGAAGCGAGAGCAGGGCCGCCTCTTCTTCTCCTCTCATGGGCCATGCCCGACTGAGTTTGATCCGCTTACCTCGACCGGCGGAGGGGTGGCATGCGCGGAGACAGAAGCAAGGGGCAGCGCCGGGGAGGCTGATCCTGCGCTGAGCGGAACGAGCAAAACGGCACGACAAAGAAAAGAGGAGTGCCGGGGCCGACCAGACTTCCCGGCACTCCTCAGTCTATGAGTCTATGAGTGAGAAAACAACGTATGCTTTCGCTGCTTGTGCATTTTAGTATAGGGGAGGATAGCCGGTGCTGGCAAGAGGGCGCTCCGGCTTGGGACGGGCATGAAATCGAGAGCAACCCGCTCTCTCCTGCCGGGCCAGGACATGAAAGCAGATGGGAAGGGGAGGCAACAATTTTCACAAAGACCTCCGATCCGCTTGTCAGTGAGGACCTCCTCTTCTATAATGAAGGCGGCAATTATTGATCTTTAAGGAATTATCCTATGGACGTTGAGGGAGCATACACACTCCAGGCAACTCCTGAAGAAGTATGGAAATGCCTGATGGATCAACAGATTCTCCGCCAGGCCTTGCCGGAGGTAGAGCACCTGGAGGCTCTGGGCGAGAATCGCTATGCCATCAGGCTTGCTGTCAGGCATGCCCCGCTGCGAGGCAGTTACGAAGGGCTAGTTACCATCTCTGATCAAGAGTATCCTCACTGCTATCGCATTACCGTCGAAGGCGAGAGCCGCCACGGTCCAGTACGGGGAGAGGGTTGGGTGCGTCTACTGCGGCGTGAGCATAATACCATCGTCTCCTACCAGGGGGTTTTGAACGTTGGGCGGGCTGGTCTCTTGCCCGCACCCATGTTACGCGGCACAACCAAGATGCTCATTCAGCAGTTCTTTCTGGGCCTGGCGGATCAACTGCGCGCGATGCGCCCGCCTGAGATCGCCGAGGCCTCGGAAGGAACGGCCCAGCCAGACCAGGTGAGTGCTCAGCGTCAAGAGAGGGCATGGCTGCCAGAGACGATCAGGGCCAGTGAGTCAGGTCTGCCAGCAGGGGGCAGAACGCTGCTCCATAGCCTGGTGCGCCGTCTGCACCTTGGTGGCGGCGATCCGCAAGCGGAAGAGCGCTGGGTGCAAGCGATCCGCCGTACGGCCATGCTGGCGGTCCTGCTTTTGCTTGTTTGGGTAGGAACCAGGCTACCACGGCGATTGCTGGCTTGAAGATACGTCAGGTTCTCTCTGATCCTGGTACCAGTTCAGGTCAGGTGCAAGAGGCGAGGGAACGAGGGAAAGACGGCTCTCTTTGCCTGTCTTCGCGCTCCCTGGCCTGGCGGTGCCTTGTCCTTTGGCTTCCTGTCCACTCGACAGGCGTGATCGGGGCGGGAAACCTCCACTAGCGCACAACGAACGCCGGACAAGGGGAGGAATATGCCTCCTTCTCCTTGCTCACCGTCTTGTTCAGGTGCTTATCTGCTCGTCAGCTGCTTCTTTGCTCTATTCAACGCGGCCCAAAGAGCACGCGTCCCTGTCCGCCTCCATTGAGGAGTGAGGCGGTTCGGTTGTCGGTCCCGCTGCCTTGCTGCTCCTGAGCTGTCCTGAAAGCGATCTGCCTGTCTGAGGGGCGTAGCTCCTCGCTGCTTCAGCTGAGGAGGTGGCCCTGCCCTACTGGTGATGGCTGAGATAGGTGCGCACGCACAGCGTGAAGAGCAGATAGCCTGCGTAGAAAGCGACCAGGTACTGAAAGAGGTCGAAGACGCCCGCGAAGGGGCTATCCCAGACGATGTAGCCGCTGGCGGTTGCCGCGCGGGCGTAATCGAAGAGCGCGCGCACCAGGGGCGTGGCTATCAGGAGAGCGATCGCCGCCCACTGCCAGGAACGGCGCTGCCAGAGTAGCCAGATCGCCAGATAGCCGATGCCCCCGTAGATAAAAATGTCAGGGATATAGAAAGGCAGAGGCAAATGGAGCACCAGGCCAGGAAGCGTATAATGCCACAGATGGAGATAGTAGGCCAGGAGATCGGCCAGCATATTAAGCACTGCCATGACAAGGCCGCCGAGCAGCGCCGCCAGCGTTGGCACGCGCCCGGGCCGGGTGAAGAGCAGCACGGCCAGATAGACCACCAGGATAAAGGGCACATCCAGCACAAGATAGGCTACCAGATCCATCAAGGGGAAAAGACCTCCCAACGCTGAGTCAGTTGTAATATTATGGTAAAAATTTTGCCACTCTGCCAGCCGGCGTTACCTGCGGGCGCCCTTGTAGCCGCAGCCGCGGGGCAGCGCTGGCAAGGAAGGGAGCCTTCCCATGCATATCGTACCCCTGCGTATGGCGCTAGCGCAGATCAATGTCACGGTCGGCGACCTGGACGGTAACGCCGAGAAAATCTGGACGGCCATGCGTGAGGCCCATCAAGCTGGCGCGCACATCGTCTGTACACCGGAGCTGGCGCTCACTGGCTATCCGCCCGAGGATCTGCTGCTCAAACCGGGCTTCGTCTCTGCAAACCTGCGTCGCCTGCAGTGGCTCATCGAACGCAGCCAGGAGCTACCCGGTTTGATCGCGATCATCGGCTATGTTGATCGTGACGAAGACATCTACAACGCCGCCGCGGTCGTCGGTGGTGGACACCTCTATGGCACCTACCATAAACACTATCTACCGAACTATGGCGTCTTCGACGAATATCGCTACTTCCAGGCCGGACGGACAGCCCCCCTCTTCCTGATCAATGGCGTCCATGTTGGCATTACGATCTGCGAGGATATCTGGTATCCGGCTGGCCCTTTGACCCTGCAGGCCCATGCCGGAGCCGAGGTGATTATCAATATCAATGGCTCGCCCTATCATGCTGGCAAGCGCCATTTCCGTGAGCAGATGCTGGCAACGCGAGCCGCTGACAACGGCCTGATCGTGGCCTATCTGAATCTCGTCGGCGGGCAGGATGAGCTCGTCTTTGACGGTGGCAGTATGGTTTTCAACGAGCAGGGACGGCTGATCGCTCGGGCCAAGCAGTTTGAAGAGGATCTCCTGGTGGTTGATCTCGACGTTGCCTCCGTTTTCCGCTCGCGGCTGCACGATCCTCGCCGGCGCCAGGAGCGACTGGAGCTGCACCCTGAAGCAGTGCCCATGATTGTCGTCTCTGCCGAGAGCACGTCCCCGCCGACGCTGGACGGGCGCCCGCTGCTGGGTAGCAGCCAGCGTATCGAACCAGCACTAGAGCGGCTGGCAGAAATCTATGCGGCCCTCGTCTTAGGCACGCGCGACTATGTGCGCAAGACCGGGTTCAGCAAAGCGATCGTAGGACTCTCGGGCGGCATCGACTCCTCTCTGACGGCAGTCATTGCCGCCGATGCTCTGGGAGCCGAGAACGTCCTCGGCGTTTCCATGCCATCCGCTTACTCCTCCGAAGGGAGCAAGACGGATGCCCAGCAGCTGGCGGAGAATCTGGGCATCCAGCTGATCACCGTCCCCATTGAAGAGATCTTCCGCATCTCGCTGCGCGTCATGGCGCCGGCTCTGGGCGAAGGCGATCACGGCCTGGCCGCCGAAAATCTGCAGGCGCGCATCCGGGGAAACATTCTGATGACCATCTCTAACAAGCTGGGGCCGATCGTCCTCACTACGGGCAACAAATCGGAGATGGCCACTGGTTACAGCACCCTATACGGCGACATGGCCGGCGGTTTTGCCGTGCTCAAGGACGTGCCCAAGACCCTGGTCTACGAGCTGAGTCGCTACCGCAACTCACTGGGTGAGCGTCCGATCATTCCGCAGGCTGTTCTGGAGAAAGCCCCCTCAGCCGAGCTACGTCCAGGGCAGAAGGATACCGATAGTCTGCCGCCTTACGAGCTGCTCGACCCGGTTTTGCAAGCGTATGCCGAGGAGGATCGCAGCTTCGAAGAGATGGTCGCGATGGGCTTCGATCCGGCCCTGGTCGAGCGCGTCATGCGGCTTGTCGATCGGAGTGAGTACAAGCGCCGCCAGGCTCCGCCGGGAGTAAAGATAACGCCGCGCGCTTTTGGGCGTGATCGGCGCCTGCCCATTACCAACCGCTACCGCGACCGGCCCGAGGGCTACTGACGAGCCAATTTTTCCTAGCCGGCCCTTGCTTCTTGCTCTTCCGCGACGCGGAGCACTCCGTACCTGACTGGTAGCCAGCCAGCCAGCCAGGTGCAGCGACCAGAGAGCAGCCGCAGAAAAAGCTCAGGAGAGCGTTCTTCCTATAGAGGTTTGCTGATCTGGTATACTTAAAACTACCAACCGGTGCTTTGATCGTCCCAGTGAGTAGCGCAAGGGCCGGGCTGCAGGAGGGGCCGCGGCTGACGAGGTGGGGGCTGTTCGGACTAATCAGCGGGGAGCCCCCAGGGGAGATCACTTCCCTGTGAAGAGAGCGCACAAAACTGGCTGGCAACGGCCAGGACAAAACGCTCTCAGTGATATAGCTGGAACAGGGCTATTCCGGGCGAAGGAGAGCGCCGTCCAGGCACCGGGGACGGCCTCTCTTTGCAGTCAGGAGCAAACCTGTTCTCTCTATACCACATCACAGACGGAAAGGATACCCTGCCTCATGTGCGGGATTATTGGCTACGTCGGTGCTGCTGGCACCGATGTTACTTCCATTTTGCTTGACGGGCTCCGTCGACTTGAATATCGGGGCTATGACTCTACCGGCATCGCTGTATTGACTGCCAGTGGTGAATTGCAGGTCTGTCGCCGTGCAGGTAAGCTTGCCAATCTAGCGGCAGCGGTCGAGAACGGGGCCCGTCCGGCTCCCGGTTCCCTGGGAATCGGCCATACCCGCTGGGCCACCCACGGGCGTCCCAGCGATACCAATGCCCACCCGCATGCCGACTGCGACGGGCTCATCACCGTGGTGCATAACGGCATTATCGAGAACTATGCCGAGCTGCGCCAGCGCCTGGAACAGGAAGGGCATTCCTTCCGCTCGGAGACCGATACCGAAGTGCTGGCTCATCTTGTTGAGCGTGCCTATCGCGGCGAAGCGCAGGGTGATCTGCTGGAGGCGGTACGTCTGGCGCTGCAGCCTGTGCGTGGCTCCTACGCCATTGCCGTCCTCTGTCGCGAGCAGCCCCAGCTCCTGGTTGGGGCGCGCTACAACGGCCCCTTTCTGGTAGTGGGACTGGGCGAGCGCGAGCACTTTCTGGCTTCCGATATCGCTGCCTTCCTCAAGTATACGCGGCGGGTCGTCATCATTGATGAAGGGGAACTGGTGGCCCTGCGGCCCGAGGGCCTCACCATTCAGCGTCTGGATGGGACCTTTGTCGAACGGGCCCCGACCACCGTCGAGTGGGATGCCGAAGCCGCTGAGAAGGGGGGCTACCCTCACTTCATGCTCAAAGAGATTTACGAGCAGCCAGAGGCTTTCACGCGCTCGCTGCTAGGGCGCGTGCGCGCTGGTCAGCTCTACCTGCCCGAGTTGGAAGCCCTCCAGCGCTCCGGGGCATTGGAGAAGGTCAGGCGCGTAGTCATTGTGGCCTGTGGCACCTCCTATCATGCGGGCCTGGTAGGTAAATATGTCATCGAGCGCTGGGCACGCCTGCCCGTCGAAGTGATCACGGCGGGCGAGTTCCGCTACGCTGATCCCCTGGTTGGACCGGAGACTCTTTGTATCGTTGTCACCCAATCGGGTGAGACCGCCGACGTGCTCGTCAGCGCGCGTCAGGCGCGAGAGCAAGGGGCGCCGGTTGTGGCCATTACTAACGTTGTGGCCAGTGCTGTGACGCGGCTGGCCGACGCCGTGCTCTATATTCAGGCGGGGCCGGAGATCTGCGTGGTGGCCACCAAGACCTTCATTGCCACCCTGGCCCAGCTCTACCTGCTTGGTCTCTTCCTTGGCCTTCAGCAAGGCACCCTCCGTCCCGAACGGGCCAGCGAGGTCTTGCAGGCCCTGGAGCAGCTGCCGGTCCAAATTCAGCGGATTCTCGACCGTGCGGCGGCGGCAGATGATCCTATTGCGCCATTAGCGCGTGAACTGGCCCCGCTTCATAGCGTCATGTTCATCGGGCGCGGCGTGGGCTACCCGACGGCTCTGGAGGGGGCCCTCAAGCTCAAAGAGGTTTCCTACATCCACGCTGAGGGCTTCCCCGCTGGCGAACTCAAGCATGGCTCTATTGCCCTGCTTGATCCTGAGACGCCGCTGGTGGCCATTGCCACGGCCTCGCACGTTTACGAAAAGGTCGTCAGCAATATGCAGCAGGTCCGCGCGCGCGACGCCCAAGTGATCGCGGTAGCCACCGAGGGAGACGAAGCCATTCGCGAGCATGCTGACGTCGTACTCTACGTGCCGCCCACACTGGAGGAGCTGAGCCCAGTGCTGGCGGCGGTTCCCCTCCAGCTCCTGGCCTATCATGCGGCAGTCGCTCGTGGCTGTAACGTCGATCAGCCGCGCAACCTGGCCAAGTCGGTGACCGTGGAGTAGAGAGGAGAAGAGAAGAAGGCCGGCGCTGCGAGCGCTGGTCGACTGTGGTAAGCGAGCAAGAAGGGTCCGCTTCCTTTTGATGGAGGCGGACCCTGTTCGTTGCGAGGTGGTTGCAGTCGGAGGATTGTGAAGGAAGAAGTGTCGCAGAGTGAGTTAAGGGACACAGAGTCTGCGCAGCAGAGCAGTGGAGAGTGTCAGCTGCTCGGCTCGGGCAAGGCGATGGCCGTCCGTAGCGCATCCACTGGCTGGTCAGATGCCCATAATGCGATAGATGTAGTTCTGGGTTTCGGCTGGCATACAGCTCAGCCAGGCGCCGCCGCAGGCGTTGAGGGCGTTTTGCAAGTTGCCGGAGCCGGCGTTATAGGCGGCCAGAGCTTTGGCGTAGTCGCCACCGTAGCTACGGGCGTAGCTGGCCATCAGGCGAGCGGCTCCACGCAGGGCCTCAACTGGATTCCAGGGATCGATGCCCAGGCCAGCGGCGGTACTGGGCAGGAACTGGGCAATGCCCACGGCGCCCGCGGGTGAAACCGCATTGGGGTTGAAGCCGCTCTCAGTATTGATCTGGCGCACAAAGTAGACAGGCGAGATACCGGCGTCGAGGGCTGCCTGTTGGGCGATGGGGACGTAGGGACTGTTCGGGATGGCCATGAAAGGCAGATTGGCCGGGTTGAAGTTGAAGAGGGGGGTGCCCCCGCCCCCGCCGCCGCCATTGTTGGCATCCGTTGGCTGCTGATGGGCGGCAATCTGCCAGGCCGTTTGCTGATTCTGAATCCATTCCCTGATCCCGCCGAGAAGAGGAACGGCGTTGCCACCGGCTAGCGGTGAGAGCGTGAGCATTGTCACCAGAATCGCCATGACCAGCACTGTGAGAATAACACCCTGGCGCTGGCGGACGCTCAGCCGCCGCGGATTCAGCGGTTCCTGTGCCGGCTGCCGGGGACGCTCGGCGGGAATGACCACCATACGCCGTGGCTGCTCCAGCGTCGCTTGCAGAGCGGCGAAGAGGTCGGCCAGATTGCCTGTGGTCTGAGGCTGACGCGGTAGCTCGGCAAGCTGATCGGTTGTCCTCAAACCTTCCGCCAGGGCCGCCGTTGACGGCGGTTGGGGGAGCGAGGCGGGCAGAGGAGCGGGCGGTACTGCCGGCTCAGGCTCCGAGCCTGGAGAAATAGCCAGGTATTGATCGGTCGTCGGCGTCAGTTGCCTCCGCAGCGGCTCCGTCGTGAAAGGTGCGGTGGCACCAGAAGTACCAGGCTGCTCATGAGCGGGCAGACGACCGGATGCGGTGGGGAGCGGACCGGTCGCCGGCCAGGAAAACGACCTCAAGGGGGCAAACTGGCGATGGACCTGCTCACCGGGCGTGGCCGTGGTCTGCGGTCGGAAAGATGCCTCTACTCCTGAAATTGAACCTGCTAAGTGCACTCCTTGGGCCTGCTCGCCCGCCGACTCGGGTCCTCCGACATCCTGAAACGGCGGGAACGGGCGAAACTGCGGCATATTTGGTTAACCTCGCTGCTCTGCTGACGTTTTACCTGGTTGTGAGTCTACCTGCATAGACCAATGTGTGTCAATTTAGCCAGGCGCAGGAGCAGCGCAAATTAGTACCAAACTCCCAAGCACCGGCCCCAGTCTTAACCCGGCACTCGATCTGATCCAAATGAAGTTACTACCTCAGATCTCATCTGCTGGCCAGAAGCACGAGCGGCTTAACTGGCTGACAGCCGGGCAGCCGCCTCGCTGACGCTGGCGCCCAGCAGCTCGCTGGCCTGCCAGGCGCTGAGGCTCGTGTGCAGCGCTGCGAGAATAGCCTGTTGGGTCGGCGTGGTCGCCTGGAGCGAAGTGCCTGGCCGCTGGCTGGAGAAGCCCAGGTAGAGCAGCGTCCGTGCCAGGCTGAGGGCCTCGTAGTAATTGGCACTGGCCAGGGCCTCTAAGAGCACAGGCAGAGCGAATTGCAGGCGTCGGCGCGGCAGCAGACGCAGCAGCGCACTGCTGTCAGCAACGACACTGTTGCGCGCCCAGGGCAGGGCATCGTAGTCGTCGGCGACGGTCTGGGGACTGGCAATCGACCGGACAAGCAGACGGACAGCTCGCTGAGGAGCCTCGGCGCGCAGCAGGCGCGTTAAGGCACTGGCGGCCCCCAGACGAACAATGGGCGCCTCATGGGCCTTGAGCAGAGCTAGCAAGCGGACACGCACGATCGGCTGATCGCCAACGAGCTGGGCCAGGGCCAAAGCCAGCGCCGCTCGTAGACGAGGCTCCTTTTCCTCTTCCAGGCGGCGCAGAAGGATGGGCTGCAGTTTTCTCGCCTCCTCGGGAAGCCAGGAAATCAGATAGAGGCTGTGCAAGCGCAGCTGCGGCTCACTGGCCTCCACCAGCTCCAGATAAAGAGGCAGACCCTTTAACAAAGGGCTGCGCGGACCCTCCGGCTCGCTGCTCACGACACCTGACGTGACTGGCCAGTCGCGCGCCAGCTCAGCCAGCAGGAGCACGAGCGCGGCCCGCTCGGGCAGCTCTGGCTGATGCAGCAAGCTCAGCAAGGCTGTCGCGATGGTGGCCTTGTCTTCTCCCGACCAATCGCTCTTAAAAAGCCGATAGAGGGTGGCACTGCGGTGCGTCAGGTCGTCCTGGCTCAGTTGCTGGACCAGGGAAAGTGGCGCAGAGCTGGCCCCGCCTTCAGTTGGTGTTGTCTTCTCGCTCTTCATGATGGGCTCATGCCTTCGCAGGACGGACGGTGAAACGGCTGGGGAGCTGCCTGCCCCCTGCCAGTCACTGACAGGGCGTGCAGACCCCGCACTACTCGAACATATTTTCAGGGTCTTTCTCCCTATTTCTCACGCCGCCCGCAGAAAACGGAGAGTGGATAAAGAGCGAGAAAGCTTCCAAGGGCATAGGGATGCTACTATCGAGAGACAGTGACGATGGCGGGGCAGTCGATCACTCTGGGTCGATGATAAAGGCCGAGGTCAGCGTCGGCTGGACGATTAATTGACGATAGATCTCTCCCATGCGCTCAGGAGCATATGGCATATCGTGTTCGATCCACCACTGAATGAGGGCAATGGAGGAAGCGACCAGGTGGTGGGCCGCAATTTCTGCCGGTACCGGGCTATCTGGACGCGGCTTGTTCTGGCGCAGGACGTTTTCGCTGCCACGCTGAATGACGTGCTGGACCAGCGAGGCCGGCCCACGACTGCCTAACAACACCCGCACTACTGCGCTGTGATCCGCAACATAGCGAAAGATGAGCTGGCCGACCGTCGCTGGATCACGGCCCGGCTGCTGCCCGAGCAGCAGCTCCAGTAGTTCGTTAATGACCACGTCGGCCAAATCACGTAATAGCTCGTCTTTATCGCGATAATGACGGAAAAAGGTAGCGTAGCCGATATCTGCGCGCTCGGTGATATCGCGAATGGTGACGGCATCGTAGCCTTTCTCGGCAATCAAAGCCAGCAGTGCCTGTGCCAGCAAGTTCTGCGTGCGCTTCACGCGCCGATCCCGGACGTGCATGGCTCGGATGTGCGCCTCCCCCAGCAAAAAGAACTGCTCGCCGCGCCCTATCGGCAAACGGCAGAGCTTTTCCTCCGTACCGTGCTATTATAGCACGTCCAGCTAGAAGGCGCGCCCAGCTCTCTCCAGCAAGCCTGCCCGCCGCTCCCTTTGCGAAGATTTGATATTATGAATATATTATGATATACTATATATCATAAAGGCTGCAAGCCAGGAGGGTCCGACCTGAAGAAGGGAGGGCCCAGAGATGAGGGGAGTGACCAACAATGGAGAGCAGGATCATAGCGCCGGCCCGAGGGTCAGAGCCAACCGGGCAGAGCGAGCGGCGGCTCTGGGGAGGGGAGCAAAAGACAGCCCGTTGTTTAGAGCGAGCGGAGCCAGCGATCGAGCCTGACCAGGCGGGAGTCTGGCACGTCCGGGCCTTCAGAGAGGCTCGAGCCATCCTGCGCAGCAGTGCCGTGCGTCAGGCCGGTTTTAAAGCTGAAGTGCTGGCGCGGCTGCCCCGTCTCATGCGTCTACCGCTGCTCTACAGCGAAGGTCAGGAGCACCAGCAGCAGAGGAGACAGACGGCCCGTTTTTTCGCGCCGCGCGTCGTCAACGAGCAATACCGGAAGCTCATGGAGGCTGTGAGCGAGCAATTGATTGAGAAGCTGAGGCGGCGGAAGAAGATTGACCTGAGCCGGCTCACGCTGGAGATGGCCGTGCGTATTGCTGCCGAAGTAGTAGGGCTAACCGACAGTTGGCTCCCGGGCATGGCGAGCCGACTGGAAGCCTTCTTTCGCTATCCCATTCAGCGCCTCGGTCCTGACCCGCGGACCTGGCTCAATTTTCTGGGTCTGCAGTGGGCGGTTCTACGCTTCTACTGGCTAGATGTGCGTCCGGCGATTCGGGCGCGTCGCCGGCAGCCGCGTCAGGACGTCATCTCGCACCTGTTGGCCCAGGGCTATAGCGCGCGTGAGATTCTGACCGAATGTGTCACCTATGGTGCTGCTGGCATGATCACCACGCGCGAATTCATCGGCGTTGCCGCCTGGCATCTGCTAGAGCAGCCCGCGCTGCGCCAGCGTTTTTTACAGGCTCCAGAGGAGGAGCGCCTTGCCCTGCTGGAGGAAGTGCTTCGCCTGGAGCCGGTAGTGGGTCACCTCTATCGTCGTACCAGTCGGGAGCTAGTTCTTGCCGGCCCCGCCGAGGAGCAACTGCGCATTCCGGCGGGGGCCATGATTGACCTGCACATCTATGCCATCAACGGCGACGAGCGGGTTGTAGGAGAGCAACCGCGGCGGCTCGGTCCAGGGCGAACCTTACACGAAGAGCGCGTTCCGTCCTCGCTTATGGGCTTTGGCGATGGCGCGCACCGCTGTCCCGGGGCGCCCATCGCCTTGCAGGAAAGCGACATCTTTCTGCGGCGTCTGTTGGCGCTACCGGGACTGCGCCTTGAGCGTCCACCGCGGCTGCGCTGGAACGAGCTAATCTGTGGCTACGAGCTGCGCGACCTCATTGTCTCGCTCGACGAGAGCGGCTCTCGGCTTCAGGAAGCAAGCCCAGCATCGGGGGTGATCACACCCAGCGGCACCGCGGAGCCTTAAGCCTTCTGCAGCACGTAGCCAGCCTCCAACAAGGCTCTGCCCTGTTCCTGGCCCGGTGCGCCAGCGGGGCGTGTGCGCGTGCTGCGTGTGGTGGTGGCCCGGGCCAGGCGAGCGCGCAGGCGCTCCTGGCGGGCCACCGTTGTCGGCAAATACGGTTCCATCGCCCTGATCGCATTCAAATAGACCTGCTGCTGCTCACGAATCACGCCGTCTGGTCCCAGCTCCCACCACTCGCGGGGCGTAAAGTAGGCCGAGACCTCCGCCTCGGGGCCGCTGCGTCCGAACCACTGGATCAGATGCAGATTATCGGACTGGGCCAGCCAGATAGCCAGATCGAGCAGTGCTGGATTCTCCGTCAGACGTGCCATGCCATAGACCTGGCCCATCAACTGAAAAATCGTCTGCTGGGCGCTGTTGCCAAGGAAAAACTCCATACCGCCGCTCCCGGCCCAGGTTGTCGGATAGACTGGCAAAGGCAGATGATAGGCGTGCTGCTGGAAGCGGGCGATCAGCTCGCTAGGCGTGCGTGTTTGCACGCCACGGCGCGCCAGCTCGGCGGGCAGGGCACGCATAAACTCGAAGATGCCGCTATCGACGCGGTGGTGTTCACCGAAGGTCTCGTAGTCCCACCCGAGGAGCAGGAAATCGCCCCAGGTATGGGCCAGCCAGTCGGCGTAGCGATCGGCGTAGAGCGGGTAGCCCGACCACGAGCGATTAGAGAAGCGATAGCCCACATCGTCGCTCAGGTCGAGGTGACGCGCCAGCAGATAGGGGCCGCGTTCGCGATCGCCGACGACAGCATTGCGGCTACGATGGTTACCGGTACTGCGCCGGCCTGGGAGTGTCGGAGGGCGATAGGCCTGCGGCGGTAGCGCGTAGGGCAGCTCCTCGGTATAGTGGTAGAGATGGGTACTCTCGCGCCAGCCCAGCACCCAGGGGCGGCCATCCATCAAGGCCCCCCGGAAGCCAGCCAGGTCCAGCGCATGATAAATCGTCTCCGACATACACATCTCGGTCGTGTCGGTCACCTGCGGGCGCTTCCCAAAGATGCGCTCGATCTCATCGGCCATCCATTGCATGCGAGCAATAAAAGCCGGCAGATCGAGCAAGAACAGGAAGCTGTGGTACGGTTCCACGCCGATAATCTCTACGTTCTCATGCGCTACCAGCTCGCGGAAGAGGTCCAGCAGGGCAGGGTCCCAGGCCTCGGCCTGGCGCAGAAACGAGAGCGAGAAGCCGATCGAGAAATGGAGGCCCTGGCGCACCAGGTCCAGGAACATGCGCGTTGCCGGGTAGTAACAATAGGTGGCCACCTTACGAAAGTAGCGCTCGTTCATCCGCTCGTCGAAGAGGCAGCGCCCTATATCCTCGATCGAAGCGCCCCGCGGAATCGGCTGCGCGGGCAGCTTGAGGCGACGTGGCTGATGCACCACGGTATAAATGGCAAGCTCAGCAACCATAACCCGAACCCCTACTTCAGCACGATGTTCTGTTTTCGTGCCAGAAACTCCAGCTTACTGATGAGGTTTTCGATGACCTGATCCCAGAGGAATTGCTCAGCCGTGCGGAAGCCTGCGCAGCGGATGCGCTCCTGCTCCTCGGGGTGGCGGCCCAGATGGAGCAGGTAGCCGACAATCTCATCGGGATCATCGGTCTCGGTCACAATAGCGTTCTCAAAGGAGATAGCGTAGTCCTCGCCGGTGCAGCCGGTAACGGCGATGCCGCGGGCAGCCATGACCTCCAGCGCTACCAGACCGAATGGCTCGTGACCGCTATTGGCGAGGGTGGCGTCGGCGGCGTGATAGATGCTGCGCACGAACTCCTCGGGCAAGAAGAAGCGGAGGTTGTAGATGTCGGCAGGGCCGGCGTTGGCCACCGCCTCGATGCATTGCTCCAGCGTAGGGCGCTGGGCGATAACATCGCGGATGACCAGCCCACGATGATAGGCATGACTGAGAACCTCAGCCCCATGTGGCTCGATACCGCCACGGACAAAGAGGGTCACAGGGTGGCCGCTGTGCTTGAGACGGGCCACGGCCTCAATGGCCATCATCCAGCGCTTGTCAGGATCGAAGCGCCCAATCTTGAACAGGAAAAGACGCCGCGGATCACCCTGGCGTGCGATCTCTCGCAGACGAGTGGCGATGGCCGGATCGACTGGGGTCAGGTGGCGGGCCGGGATGCCGTTGGGAATCACCAGCGGGTTAACGCCCAGCTCCCACATCTTGTGCTTCATATACTTGCTGACCGTGCAGAGGGTGGTCACATAGCTCAGACGGCCCCAGTTAATGCGGTGCAGCGACATCAGACTGTTGAGGTTCCAGAGCATCAGGACGCGCTGGCGGATGCCAAACCAGTGGAGCAGGTCGGAGATGCGACACATCACCTCAGCGGTATGCCAGTCTTCACCCATGATCACCACAAGCTTCCCTTGTTCGACTGCCGGGCGCGCGATTTCCTCGTAGATGTGCTGGGGAACGCTCTCATTATAGTCGTAGAGCTTCTGCTCCTCACCATCATAAACGCCGTTGGGATAGTATTTGCTGACCCACTGCGACCAGCGCTTCAGGATCAGGCGACCCTCGACGCGGTGCTCCACTGGGGGCTTGTAGGGGTCACCGATGAAGATGAGGTGCGTAGTGTAGCCCTGAGTGGCCAGGGCCTCGCTCAGCTCGGTGACCCGTGTGCCCAGGCCGCCGGCGGTCGAGTAGACGTCTGGCCCCTCGAAGCATAGCAGCACAAAGAGTGTGTTCTCTGGCGAGATAGCTCCCTCTAATTCAATCATAGCTGGTCTGTCCTTATTGTGTTCTATTCTAATAAGAAGAAGGACTGGACTGGACTGGATTGCACCTTTGGCTTCCCGTTACCTCGCTGAGAGGCTGGCGTGCTGGCCGGCCAGGGCCAACCACAGGCGCAGTAAAGACCAGCGCGATCAGTCAATCGATCGGTCGGTTGGGTGCCTGACGATTGGCGCCACTGGTGCTGCTGCGGCGATAGGTATTGCTCTCAGTTCCTCTCTACGCTAAGCGGCCAGCTCCGTTGGCCAGCCGACCTGTGGGCGGTGAGCAGAGCAGCGACTGCCGCTGCTGCCGACCTGGCCCGCAGCGTAGGGCCAGGGAACGAGCACGAGAAGCCCCTGATCTTCCGTTGCGATCCCGTGCGTGGTCGGGCGCGATAAGCGGCTTTGCATCGGTACGCCTGGCGCATGTGCACGTCTCTCCACGCCGTGCACGTGGGCTGGCGTGCATGTATGAATCATCTATGAGTGGGATGACTGCGGCTGTGTGTCGTCGACACTCCTTCCTTGGGCTGTCGTTGCTGATCCGTCAGAGGGAGAGGCAAGGCTCTCCTCGGGTTGCACCACTGTCTACCCTGGCTGTGGGCCGCTGGGAAGAGACGGCGTCTTTGCTCAAGCTTGCCTTGCGTCTGGCCTAGAAGCGGGCAGTGCTGGAAACATCGCCTCTGCTCATGTCTAGTATACCATCTCCTCTGCAACAGCAATCGGCCAATTCCCTTGTGGCCGTAGCCCTCTCCCCTGGACGCTGGCAATGGCTCTGAGAAGAAGCGCTTTAGCTCTGGCCTGGTGCTGACGTCCTTTCTTATAGAGAGGCACAACTCACTCGGCTCTGGATAGTGCTTCACTTATGGTGAATGACCATTTCTGCTTTTCATGGAGGAAGTCTATACAGAAGAGCGGATGTCAGCTTTTGCGCCTTTCTGAGGGATGATACGCGAAGAGTCGTCACGGCTTAGGAGAGCGAAGAAATGATGCGTGTGAAAGAAGGCTCTGATGAGAGTGAACTTGAGCCTGGGACGCGGCTTGGCAACTATGACCTGATCCGTCAGCTTGGCGAAGGGGGGATGGCGCGCGTCTACCTGGCGCGTCAGATCTACATCGAGCGTCTGGTTGCCATCAAGGTGCTGCGTCTGCGGGCCTCGGGCCAGGAAGCTGAAGAGCTACGGCGTGAAGCCCGCCTCCTGGCCAGGTTGCCGGCTCATCCTCACATTGTGCAGATCTACGAGTTTGGCTTTGCTGGTCCTGTGCCCTATCTGGTGATGGAGTATGCTCCCTACGGCAGCATGCGCAGCTACTGTGGAGGGGAGGCCTGTCTCTTGCCGTGGGAGGCCTGTCACTATCTGCGGCAAGCGGCGGCGGCTCTGCAGACCGTGCATCATTATGGGCTGGTGCATCAGGATGTCAAGCCCGACAACCTGTTGCTGGTCAAGCCGAACCATCTCCTGCTGAGCGATTTTGGCATCGCGGCCTCCTTACGTCTGGCGCGTCTGAGGGCGACCCAGACGCTGGTGGGCACTGCGGCCTACATGGCGCCAGAGCAGTTTGAGGGGCGGCCCTGCATAGCCAGCGATCAGTATGCTCTGGCGGTGGTCCTCTACGAGTGGCTCTGCGGGACGCCGCCCCTGGTCGGCTCGTTTATCGAGCTACAGCGGCTTCACCGGTGTCGGGTGGCGCTGCCATCGCCGCGGGAGCATGTGCCCACGCTGCCGCCGGCCATTGAGCCGGTGCTGGCGCGGGCACTGGCGCGCGAGCCGCGAAGGCGCTATCCCAGCGTCTGGGCCTTTGCCAGGGCCTGTGAGGAGGCCTTGCTGGGAGGAAGAAGATGACTGTGGCGGCCACAGGCGTAAGGTCGCGGCTGTGCCTGGTCTGGGGACGGGAACAGCTCGCTAGCCAGAGCCGGGCCGAGGCGTGCAGGTCCCGTCGGTCTGGCCAGTCCAGGAAGAAGAAGCAAGGCCCAGGCGCCGTTAGCTGTGGATGTGGGCGAAAAGATCGTTTTCGCCTGGCAAGTCGGGGCCGACGCGCGTGGCGGCGAGCTGGTAGCACTCGTACCCTCGCCAGCGCCGCTGGATCTCCTGGGGGATGCGGGCCATGATGCCTACGGTTCCCAGCTGTGTCCGATGGCAGGCCCAGGCGCGATCTTTCTGATCCAGGACAGAGGTTACGTCGAGAGCGACGCTGATCTGCTCATCGGGAATGCCGAGCTGATCGAGGTCGCTGCCGCGCAGAGCGGTGCCCTCCAGGGAAAGATCTTGTTCTTTGAGCCATTCGGCCAGGGCCTGGATGCCGCTCCGCGGGAAGCCGGTATAGTAGAGCTTCGAGACGGCGTGCGCCGGCCCAAGCTCGGGATATTGGGCCTCGTCGGCGGCGGCGTAGAAGGCGCCGGTGGTGTAGCGGTAGATGGCGATATGGTCGGGATGGCCGTAGCCGCCGGTTTCGTCGAAGGTCACCATGACCTGGGGGCGGAAGGCACGAATGATGGCGACCAGCTTGCCAATGACGTCGGCAGGAGGAGCCTGGATGAAGGCCCGCGGGTCGTTGTTATCGGGCGTGCCTGCCATCCCTGAGTCGCGGTAGTCAAGAAACCAGAGGTGCCGAATGCCGAGGACGTCGGCGGCGGCGCGCAGCTCTTGTTCGCGCACCTGGCCGAGGTTCTCGGGCGTGGCCAGAACAGGATCGGCAATTTCTCCGACTTCGCCCCGCGTAGCACAGACCAGGCCAGTCTCAACTCCTGCCTGACCGTAAAGGATGAAGGCCCCGCTCATGCTGCCTTCATCATCGGGGTGAGCGAAGACGCCCAGCAGTCGCCGTGTTGCCATGTCTATCTATCCCCTTTGTACGAGCTAGCTGCGTGGAACCTGCTCTACTCTAGCACTGCCATCGCCCGCTGTCAATTGCAGGCGGCAGGCCGCTACCTGGTCGGCTGTAATCCTTTTTCTCCTATCCCTAAAGGTTAGAGGAGGAGATTGCAATAATACTCTATCTTTTCGGAGAAAAATGTGGTACACTGAACGGGGTAAGGGCTGGCGGCTATAGCTGCCTGTCGTTAAGCTAGCCGATGGTTGCCTGGTCCCGGTTCTGCGGTGGCAGGGAAGCGCAGACCGCGAGGCGGCAGGTTGTGGCCAGCTCGCTTGCTCGTTGGCTGGCTGGCTAGTCTGGTAGGCGAGCCTATTCCTCTTGCGTGCTGTCTACTTTAGCTACCTGTCTGCTGTTTAAGGCGAGCTGACTTTGTGCAAGGAGAGAGATTGATGACGCGAACGTTGCTTGATAAAGAGCTACAGGAGTTGGATCAGCAGATCAATCAGCTTGGCGCGATGGTTGATGAGGCGCTCAAGAACGCGCTTGAGGCGCTACGCAGTGGCGACCAGGCGCGCTCGGGCATGGTCATAGAGGCGGATGCACGTGTCGATAGCCTGCGCGCGGCTATCGAGGAGCATACGATCCGGCTGCTGACCCTCCAGCAGCCGCTGGCGGGTATGGACCTGCGCTATCTGACGGCGGCTCTCTCGATCGCCGGTGATCTGGAGCGCATTGGCGATGGAGCGGCGGGTATTGCCACGATCATTCTGCGCATGATGCCGCTGCGGGCTGAGGCGGTCTCGCAGGTGGAGGTTGATAGCCGTTTGGCCGATGGGGGGGCAGGCAACGGTCCGGCGTCGGCTCAGGCGGCAGGGCGGCAGGAGCATCACGGTGTCAGTGAGGCCTCGATTATGCAGGGGATTCTTGACCTGGGGCAGGAGGCGCGGCGCGTGCTGCAGGGCACGATGCAGGCCTTTGCCCAGCGCGATGCGGCGGCGGCCCGTCATCTCTGGCAAGAGGATGATGTGGTTGATGTGCGCTATCACCTGGTGCGCCATGATCTGATGGCTATGCTGGCGGGGGCTCAGGCGATTCCTGCCCTGCAGAGCGATCCGCGCATCCTGCAGCGCGCGACATACTTGCTCTGGATCGCCCACAAGCTGGAGCGCGTTGCCGATCATTGTACCAATATCTGTGAGCGCATTGTCTTTATTGTCGAAGGCGAGGCGGCCATCGCTGAACGCGAGCAGGAGTGAGCCTACGGACCGACTGGCTCTGGCGGGAACGACGAGACTGGGCAGGCTCCGACGGGGCCTGCTCGTTGCATGTCTCGGATGACTGTGCTACACTGGAACTCATCCATCTATCCATCCATCCATCCATCTTTTCACTCATGCACTTACTGGCCTGCCTGCCTGGCCTCTTGGAGAATGGCTGTGATGGCCGCGCTGCCGGCATGCAGGTGCAGGAAGCTTGGCGAGAGAGGTATGTTATGCTGGATGAGGTTCTTGAGCATAATCGACGCTTTGTGGCCGAGCACCAGCTGGCGCCGCTGAGCCATTTGCCCCGGCGACGGACGGCGGTAGTCACCTGTATGGATTGCCGCCTGGTGGGCTTGCTGGAGCAGGCGCTGGGGCTGGAGCGCGGCGATGTTGTTGAGTTGCGCACGGCAGGGGCGACGGTGGCCCTGCCTGGACGTGAAGGGGAGGGGGTCAACAGCGATGTGATTCGCTCGTTGGCGGGAGCGATCTATTTGCTGGGCGTGCGTGAGGTGCTGGTCATCGGTCATACCAATTGTGGCCTGGCCCATGTCGATCCAGCGGCCTTGACTGGCTCAATGCAGGCGCTGGGAGTGGAGCCGCAGGGTCTGATTGAGCGCTATGGTCTGGGCGATCAGGCGGGCCTGGTGCGCTGGCTGGGAGCCTTCTCTCAGCTAGAGGAGAATGTGCGCGAGGTAGTGCGCTTTATTCGCAATAGTCCTTTCCTGCCCAAGTTGCCGGTCCACGGCCTGGTGATCGATGTGGTCAGCGGCAGGTTGGAGCTGGTTGATCGTGACACCCGTCCGGGGCTGGCTGGCTAAGGGGCGGGCGAGCGCTGGGGTGGCTGCTTCTTAAGAAGGTCTGGCTGCTCCAGGCTCAAGCATGGTTTCGCGACTGATGCGTTAGGCATAGAGGGCGAGTCGGGAGGAAGGGGGTGGTTGTTGGGCAGAGGGAGGCTGAGGGGGTGCAGCTGTGGTCTGTACGTCAGCGCGAAAATCTGCTATAGTGGGAGACACCTCCAGGTTGATAGTCAGGTAGCGTTTCTAGCTTTTGTGACCAGGATGGCAGAAGCGTTGAAAGACAGAGATGCTTCGCCGGAACCAGGCGCTCAAGAGAAAGTTCAGCCGGGTTATCTTGGCCCGACGCCTCCGCCCGGTCGCCCGCCGGCCAAAGGGCAGCGTCTCTATGTAGAGCGACCGGAGCAACTGCTTGACGCTGTTGCAGTCTTGCGCACGGCCCGCATTATCGGAGTCGACGCTGAGTTTGTCCAGGGTCGCTCGCGGCTCCTGGGCGAGAATGGTCCGTCCCATCGCCTGGCTCTGCTGCAGTTGGCGATCGATGGGCAGTGCTTTGTGATTGATGCCTGGCGCCTCGCTGATCTCTCTCCTTTGGCGGTGGTCACTGAGAATGCGGAGATCAGTATTCTCTTGCATGGGGCGGGGGCCGATCTGCACGTGATGGCCGAGCGCGGCCTGAATGTAGCGCACTACTTTGATTTGGAGGCTGCGAGTCGCTCGATCTTCGGCCAGAACGAGTCGTCGCTGGCGGCGATGTTGCAGCGGGCCTTTGGCATCCATCTCGATAAGAGTCTGCAGCGTACCGATTGGGCGCGGCGTCCGTTGCCGCCGGCGATGGTCGCCTATGCGGCGCGGGATGCTGAGATGACGCTGGCCCTCTACTATTGGCTGGATGAGCACTATCACGATATCCTGGTGCTCCATGAGTACGTCGGCGAGCTGGAGCCGGTCGCTGGCTGGATTGAGCCGTTTCTCCGCGGGTCGTCGTCGCTGCCCGCCGAGCTGGCGGTGGCCGAGGCGCGCGCGAAGGGGCTGTTGAGCGACGAGCAGATCTACGCCGATTGCCGTGCGGCCCTGGCGAGCCTGCGCCATCCCATGCGCCGCAGCCGGCTTCTGCGCCTGATCGCCGATCTCTCGCTGACCGGCCTGGCGCCTGAGCTGGAAGCCTTGCTCAAGGCGCCGACCTCCGATGAGCGTGCCGCGGCGGCGCGTGCGTTGGGCCGCTTGGGCCACCAGAGCAGCCGCGAGGCGATTCGCTCCCTCTTGCAGGACCCCGTCTACGATGTGCGCAAGGCCGCGCAGTCTGCCCTGCGTACCCTCAATGCTTCTCCTCGTCCGCTGACCGCCCAGCCGACGCGCCTCACCGATGGGGCCCGCAGTTGGACGATCGGCGAGAGCGACGATGCTGCCAACGATAGCGATTGGAAGGCCCGCCTCCGCTCACTTATGGATGAGTGAGTGGCTGGCGCTCGCCTCGATAGCTGGCGCTGTTGTTATCGGTCTCGATGAGCCGGACCTCGTAGAGCAGGCCCGGCGGGAGGGCGACCTCCAGCCGCTCCCAGAACTTGATGACCAGGTTCTCTGTGGTGGGAATGCTCTCGCGTAGCCAGGGCACGTCGTAGTTGAGGTGGCGATGATCGACCTGGTCGACAATTTCGCGATGCATGATCTCGCGCAGCTCGGCCAGGTTCATGAGCATGCCCGTGCGGGGATCTGGCTCGCCACGCAGTGTGACTTCCAGCGTGTAGTTGTGCCCGTGCCCGTTGGGATTGGCGCATTTGCCGTAAAGCTCCCAGTTTTCGCGCTCGCTGAGGGCCTCGCTCCAGAGTCGATGCGAGGCGCTAAAGCTGGCGCGGCGCGTTAAGTAGACCGTTGCCATAGTCCCGTCTTGTCTCCCGTCTTGTCCACTCACTGGCTGACCGCTGGCAGATGGCGCCCGGACAAACAGCTCACTGCTTCCCTGCTTGCTTCTCTGTCTATCTGTCTGTCTGCCAGCCTGCCCGTCAGCCCGTGCCTTGTCGCTTGTTCTCCTCGCCCCGGCTGACTGACTGCTCCGCTCAGCTCGCTAGGCGTTGCTGTAGATTTCCAGATTGGTGCCGCTGAGCATGCGCCCGCTGTCGTCGGCCAGGAAGAGCAGGATCTCGGCCATGTCCTCTGCGCTCATGCCAGGCTTGAGGTGGGGCGCGGCCTGGCGCAGCATGTCGGTGTCGACGGCTCCTGGGCTGACGGCGCAGACGCGGATGTTGTGGGCTTTGCCTTCCAGGGCCAGGATCTCGGTCAGGCTGGCGACGCCCGCTTTGGAGACGTTATAAGCGCTCAGACCCGGGAATTTTTCCACGCCTTTGACCCCCGAGAGCGATGAGAGGTTGATGATGACGCCCTGGCCCTGCTCGGCCATCAGGCGGAAGGCTGCCCGAGAGCAGAGGAAGGTACCGCGCAGGTTGACGGCCAGCACGCGGTCCCAGGTGGCCGTATCCATTTCGCGGAAGGGACACACGGCGACGATGCCGGCGCTGTTGATGAGGATGTCGACGCGCCCGTAGTGGGCGCGGGCCTGCTGAAAGAGGTGCTCGACATCTGCTTCGCGGGCAACGTCTCCGGCAATGGCGAGCACCCGGCCCCCCTGGCGCTCGATGCGGGCGCGCGTCTCGTCGAGATGCTCTGGTGTGCGGCTGAAGAGGACAAGATTGGCCCCTTCGCGCGCGAAGCGCTCGGCGGTGGCACGCCCGATGCCCCGGCCTGCTCCGGTGATGACGGCGACTCGATCTTTGATGCTCATGTTCGGAATTATAGCAAACGCGGACAGGCTTTTTCATGCTCTCCCGTTGTGGCGCTGGCCCGCTCGCTGGTGGGGCGAGGTGGGACGATGCTGCCTGGAGGGGGATTTGACAGCGACCAGGCTTCTGGCGCACAATGCTCCTGATGAGGGCGAGTGTGCCGGCGTGGGTACTCCTGTGCGGCCTCGCTGGCTGTCGTTGTCGGGCTTGCTCTCGTTCTGTTTGTGAGGAGGGAGGCTAAGGTAGCGAAGACGATGCGACTGGCGCTGATTGCTCCTTGGGTGGTAGTGCCGCCGATGATCGGCGGGTTGCAGATCCGCTTTTACCAGCTACAGTGCCTGCTGACGCGCCTGGCTGGTGCGCAGGGGCTGGCCGTTTGGGATCTGCGCGAGGGCGGTCCGGTCTCGCTTGAGGAGCCGCCGCTCTCCGATCCCCAGCGCCCCGAGCTGGCGGCTTTTGTGCCGCCGCATGGCATGCAAGCCTTGGGGCTGCGCCTGCGCCATCTGTGGCCAGGCTACGTGGCTCCCTCGCTGGCAAACCAGCGTCGCCGCCTGCTGGACTGGCTGGCGCAGCAGCAGGCGACCCATGTTGTACTGGTGCATCCTTATGCCAGCGAGCTGGCGCCAATGCTGAAGCGACGTGGGCTGCGTGTCTTTATCGACTGCCATAATGTTGAAAGCGAGCTGGCGCTGCAGCTGGCAGAGCTGGCCGGTTCGCCGCGCGAGGCGGAGGAGGCGCGCCTGCGCCATCTGGTCTTTCGTCGCCGTGAGTGCTGCTGCTTTCCTGCTGCCGATGAGGTCTGGCTGCCGTCGGAGGAGGATGTCCGCCGTCAGCGGCAGGTCTGTGGTTCCGGTGCGGAGCTGCGGCTACGTGTCGTGCCGAACGCTCTCGACCTGCGCCGTTATGAGCCGCCGCCGATGCCGGAGGGTGCGGTTGCTGGGGCCGAAGGTGCGGTAGAGGAGAGCCTGGATATTGTCTATCCGGCGGAATTCGGCTATGGCCCCAATGTGGAGGCGGCGGTCCTGCTCAGTGAACGCATCCTGCCCGCGGTGCGTCGGAGCTGTCCGCGGGCGCGCCTCGTGCTGGTTGGGCGCGATCGCTATGGGCTGGTGGCCTGTCTACGCCGTGAGCCGGAGGTTGTCGTCACCGATACCGTCCCGGATGTGCGCCCCTATCTGACGCGAGCGGTGGTGGTGCCGGTGCCGCTGCGGCATGGTTCCGGCACCCGCTACAAGATCCTGGAGGCCCTGGCGCTCGAGCGAGCCGTGGTCACGACACCGCGCGGGGCTGAAGGTCTGGCCTTGCGCGATGGTGAGCATGGGCTGGTGTGTGAGCTGGAGAACTTTGACAAGGCAATTGTGGCGCTGCTGCGCGATCGGCGGCTGGCGCGGCGGCTTGGGCGTAATGGGCGGCGCCTGGTCGAAGAGCGCTATTCCTGGGAGGCGCTTGTCCCACGGCTGCGCGCGGCCCTGGAGGGAGGCGGAGAGATGTCGGGGCAAAGCGGTGCTTGTTGAAATGACTTGGCATCTGTTATAATGCATCAAGTGTACTCTCCGGAGCATCAGGCGGAGACCGGGGCGCCGAGGCAGTGGTGGCTGGCCTGAGCTGGGCTGACGGACGGACGGACGGACGGACGTGGCCAGGTATGACGAGAGGAGAGGACAGGTGGCGAGGAGGCAAGTCCCATTCGAGGGGGAACTATGACGACGAATACCAGACTCTTGCAGGGGTCGCTGAGAGATTTCGGGCTGGTTGAAATTCTGCAGATGATGGAGCTGGGGTCGGCGACGGGTGCCTTGCACTTGAAGCACGAGCAGGGGCGGGTCGGTATTCTCTATTTCAGTGATGGCAAGATCGCCAACTGCTCTGAGCTTGATCCTTGCGCGCTGACTCTGGGCGATGTGCTCCAGCAATTGGGAATGGCCACCTATCACGAAGTGGAGTGGGCCTTTAATCAGCAGCTGCAGGACGCTTTCGGGCGCCGCATCGGCGAGCGCCTGATTGCTATGCGCGTCATTAATGAGCAGCAGCTCTACGAGGCCCTGCGTACGAAGGCGCTGTGGACAGCGCGTGAGTTGGCTCTCTGGCGCGAAGGCACCTATGAGTTCATCACCAGCCCGAAGAAGCAGGCCTTTCTGCCCTATGGAGAGCAGTCGCTCGATCTGGAGATTGTGCGCGTGACGATGGAGATGGTGCGCTACTCCGATGAGTGGGAGCAGCTCAAGCTGTATCTGCCCAATGGGATGCGCACGATCCTACAGCTGGTGCCGGCGATTCCTTATCCGCTTACTTTCAACGGGCGAGTGATCGAGGTGCTGCAGCGGGTGGCGATCCATCGCTGGGTGCGCAAGATCGCTACCGGTCTGCGCCGGCCCGAGCTGGAGGTGGCCCGTGATCTGGCGACGCTCGTCCAGCAGCGGCTGATTGTTCCGCTGGCAGAGGAGCCTCATCCCCCTTCGCGCGGCGCTCGCACGGTCCGCTTGCCTGGTCCTGCCGAGCGGATGCGCATGGAGAGCTTCGAGCTGCTGAATCTGATCAGCCGCATGGAGCAGGATTGGTATAAGCGCAAGAATCCGGTGGAGCAGTTGCCGGCCCTGGTGCAGTATATTAACTGGACGATGGAGGCTCTGGCCGAGACCTGCCGCGCCAATGGGACCGAGCTGGACCCCAATACGCTGGAGGCCCTGCTGACGCGCGAGCATCTGCGCTATATGGGCAACTACAAGTTCATTATTCAGGGGAATCGCATCGATGTGGAGAATTTCACGGCCCTCTGCCATGAGGTGCTCCACGGCGACCTCCAGCGCTCCAAGGAGTTCTACGAGGAAGCGCTCGCGGTGCTTTCGCGTATCTTGCGCGTGATCTTTGAGACCATTAACTCGCGCGTGGCCTCGCTCTATGAACGGCTGGAAAATCAAGAAGTGTGGGAAGCCTTCTTCTCGCTCTTTGAGCCACCCCAGAACTGAGCCTGAACCAGCCAGCTGGGCTGGCTGACTGGCTGGCCGGCCCGGCCCGAGCCAGAAGAGGGCCTGATCTGAGGGGGCAACGGCCCGCGGCGCGCCGCGGGCCGCTGCCTGAGATGGGATTGCTGGCCGTGGATCAGGTCAGGCTATTCATAGACAACGGCGACGGTCTTGACCTCGCTGTAGTCGGCGACGGCGTTGGGACCCAGCTCGCGGTGGCCGTTGCCGCTGGCCTTCATTCCTCCGAAGGGCATATGGATCTCCGAGCGCGTGGTTGGCGCATTGACGTAGATCAGCCCGGACTGGATGTCGCGCATGGCGCGGAAGGTGTAATGGGTGCTGCGAGTGAAGATGGCCGTTGAGAGGCCGTACATGGTGCTGTTGGCAACGGCCACCGCCTCTTCGTAGGAGGCCACCGGGATGATGGAGACGAAGGGGCCAAAGATCTCCTCGCGGGCGATGCGCATCTCGGGCTGGACCTCGCCGAAGATGGTCGGCTGGTAAAAGGCTCCGTCGCTGTATTCTCCCTCGCGCAGTGGATTGCCCCCATAGAGAAGCCTGGCCCCTTCGTGCTTGCCCAGCTCGGTGTACTCGTGCACGGCCTGCACGCGCCCCCGATTGACGAGCGGTCCCATGTCGACATCTTCGCGCAGGCCATCGCCAATGCGCAGGCTGGCGGCGGCCTCGATGAGGCGCTCGCTAAACTCGGAGACAACGGCGCGGTGCACAATGACGCGACTGGTGGCCGTGCAGCGCTGACCGGTGGTGCCGAAGGCGCCGAGGGCCACGCTGGCGACGGCGCGCGGCAGGTCGGCGTCCTCCAGCACGATGACGGCGTTCTTGCCGCCCAGTTCCAGCGCGCAGCGGCGCAGGTCGCGCCCACACAGTTCGGCGACGCGCCGCCCGACCTCGGTCGAGCCGGTCAGAGAGATCATGTTGACGTCGGGATGGCTGGCCAGGGCCTCGCCCAGGGTGCCACCAGGCCCGGTGATGACGTTAAAGAGACCATCGGGCAGGCCGGCCTCCTGCAGGACCTGGGCCAGCTTGAGGGCCAGCAGGGGGGTGTCGCTGGCGGGCTTCAAAACCACGGCATTGCCGGCCTGCAGGGCGGGAAAGGTCTTCCAGGCAGGAATAGCCAGGGGGAAGTTCCAGGGGGTGATCAGCCCGACGACGCCGAGCGGTTGGCGTACGGTCAGGTAGAGCTTGCCGCGCTGAACCGAGGGGACGGTCTCACCTTCGGCACGCCAGCCGTCGCTGGCAATGTAGCGGGCAACATCAATGGCCGTCTGAACTTCGCCCCGCGCCTCGTTCAGGATCTTGCCCATCTCGCGCGTCATGAGGATCGCCAGCTCCTCCTGGCGCGTCTCCAGAATCTGGGCCGCGCGTGACAGGATCGCGGCGCGCTGCGGCGCCGGTGTGGCCGCCCAGGCAGGTTGTGCCTGGCGCGCGGCGCGCACGGCTTCATCGAGGTCGGCGACACTCGATTGCTGGTAGTAGCCAATGATTTCAGAGCAATGGGCCGGGTTGGTGCTGACGAAGGTGGCCCCGCTCTCCGAGGGGCGCCACTGACCGCCGATGAAGTTATAGAGGACCGGCGGTTCGTCGCGCGCCGGAACGTTGGTCTGGATATGTGGCTGCGTCATGGAAAAGGTCACTCCTCGCTGAGAATCATCTACGTCACGTCATCCTGTGAGAACAGCACGGGATCGGCTTCGATCAGCGGCTGCTGGCTGCTCGCGGGCGGGGCTGACCCGCCTGGCCGCTGGCAGCCGATCCTCATTATAGCATACCAGTAGCAGTGCCTCTGAGGTGGACAAACTGCTGCGTGTGCCTACCTTGACACAGGCTGCTCGTCTGAGCTAGATTCTCTACGTGTGAATGTTCTGCATAGTTCGAAGGAGGGACCGACCGGGTGAGCGGTGGAGACTACGCCGACGCTCCCGCACCTCGGCTGACGGTCGCTCTTCTGTGAAAGGAGCGAAAGGAAACATCTGGGCTAGGTTCTCTACGTGTGAATGTTCTGCATAGTTCGGAGGAGGGACCGACCGGGTGAGCGGTGGAGACTACGCCGACGCTCCCGCGCCTCGGCTGACGGTCGCTCTTCTATGAAAGGAAAGAAAAGGAAACACGCGCATGAGCGGATCAAACACTGCCGAGCAGCAAGGCAAAGTGCAGGTCGGTGACCAGGCGCCAGACTTCACCCTGCCTGATCAGGCGGGCCGCCCGGTCAGCCTCCGCGACTTCATCGGCAAGTCTGTGGTGGTTCTCTACTTCTATCCCAAGGATAACTCGCCTGGCTGCACTACTGAGGCGGTCTGCTTCCGCGATAGCTATGTGGTCTTCAAGCAGGCGGGTGCCGAAGTGATCGGCATCAGCTCGGACTCGAGCGAGTCGCATCAGGAGTTTGCCAATCAGCATCGGCTCCCCTTCATTCTGCTGAGCGACCGGGGTGCTGCCATACGGAAGCGCTACGGCGTACCGACAACGCTCGGCCTGCTGCCGGGGCGCGTGACCTATATTATTGACAAACGTGGCGTAGTGCGTCACATCTTCTCATCGCAGTTCAAACCTGAGAAGCATGTTGAAGAGGCGCTGAACATCGTGCGAACCTTGCAGGCGGAAGAAGGGGCCGGTGTCTCTACTCAGCAGCAGGCTGAGTAGAAGCAGGCCCGAGAGCAAGCCTGAGCGCTGGCGGCCCCTGGTGCAGCGCTGCGGGCAAGCAAAACGGGAACCGGCTTTCAATTGTCGGCCTGCCAGTCCGAGTAGAAGCGGGGAGAAAAGAGAGCGTGGCCCGGCCTACGCTGCCTGCTGGCCTGCCCAGAGCGGGCGCCAGCCAGGAGAGGAGGCCGGGTCACGCTTTGCTGTGTGTGGTGATCAGCTGGTGCCCAGACCGAGAGTGGGAAGGATGGCAGGAAGGAGAGCTTAGGCTGTCTCGATGGTGGGGCTGCCGCTGCTTGGCTCGGCGCGTGGCTGCTCTGTGGCAGCGGGTGCCGACTCGCTGTAATCGCCCTCCTGGGCTGGGCGCTTGAAGACATAGTAGGCCGAGGTTGAGGTCAGGGGCTGAATGCCCACTAGCTCCCAGCCCTCGCGGCCCAGGCTGCTCAGATAGCGGCGCACGAAAGCGCTGCGTCGCTCGTTGCCGATCAGCGTCTCCAGACCTTCACAGGAGATGCGCCCGCGGGTGTCGATATAGGCGACCTTATAAGCCCACTGCTGTGGCATAGTGCTTCCTCCTTTCAGCTCGCTCGTTCGCTCGCTCGCTTGGACCGCAGCCCGAACAGTCTGGGGCCAGACCAGGCCGGGAGCAACGGGTGCGGGGTCGATGCTGTCTCGTCCTCTGTCTGACAGCTCTGCTCGACAAAGAACAAGGGCAGGTGTGCGACCCGTGGTTGTCCTACCGTGCCGGACCCTTGAAGCCACGTCCGGTGGCTTCCCTGGCACTGGACAGGCCGATCTGACGCCTCGCACGCTTCTGTCAGAGAGTGTAGCCTGCCCGCCAGACGCCGGGGCCTGCCGGGTTCCACAATGCAACAGGCTCCGGGCAGGGGGCGCGCTAGTGCTCCCACGGGTCTCTCCGCCCAAGAGACAGTATAGCCCGACAACTGGCGGAGCACACCGTCAGAAGGCAGGGGAAGAAGGCCGGGAAAATTCCCAGGGCCGCAGCCTGGTCATTTGAACAGGCAGGAGAAGGAAAAAGAGAGACAAGCCCGGAAGCCCGCGCCGGACAGAGGACGCAGGGCAGGATCAGGATGAGAGCGGGAGATCGAAGGAGAAGGTGGTACCCTGGTCTTCGACGCCGGGACGCTCCAGGCGCAATGTACCGCCGTGAGCCTCGACGATGCTCTTCGTAATGTAGAGACCCAGACCTGACCCCTGACGGCTGCGCGCTGCCTGCAGACGCACGTAGGGACGGAAGATGCTATTGATCTCCGCTGCCGGAATGACCCGCCCCACGTTGTGAACGCTCACGCGCACCAGGTGCTCTTCTGGCCGGCTCACGCGGACCGTAATGGTCGTATGCTCGTCGGAGTACTTGATGGCATTATCGAGCAGGTTGCCGACGGCCTGCTGCAGCCGCTCACCATCCCAGCGACCAACGAGCGGGGTCTCGGGAGCTTCGACGGTAAGGCGATGATAAGGGGCCAGCGGACGGAATTGCTCAACCAGCTCGCGAATCAAGGCCACGATATCGCACTCGGCCAGCAGGAGTTTGAACTGGCCGGTGGACAGGTAAGAAGCGTCAAGCAGGTCGTTGACCAGGCGTTTCAGACGCTGGGCCTGGCTGATAATGATCGCTGTACCACGCTCAACTGTCTCGCGGCGACAGTTGGGGCGGGCGATCATCTGGGCATAGTTGATGATGGGAGCGAGCGGGCCACGCAGCTCATGAGCAATCATCGCCGTAAACTGCTCTTTGCGCGCCAGCTCCTCTTGAAGGAGCATGTTGGTACGAGTCAACTCATCTACTTGTTGTTGCAGCGCCCTGACAACCTCTTCCTGCGACTGCTTGCGGTGAGCACGCATGCGTGTGGCCTCCCTACTCGCTCGGTGGCTAGTACATCGTTAAGTATACACTTAATCCACGTGGCCGGCGGTTGAGACGGAAGCCACTGGGAATTTTGGGGGAGAGCGAGGTGAAGAAGATGGGCTTCCGCTCTTGGGAAGAAGGTGCACCGCTGTCAAGAGGGGCAGGCAAGCGCAGACGCTTGCTGCCTCTTGACAGGTGTTACGCTCGTCAACTCATCAGCGTCTTCATTCTGCCGGAATCAGACCTAAGTCGCGCAGCTCTTCCCGGGCGCCCTCGCTCAGTTGGCTGAGGTCGAGGCTGGGATCGGCATGGGCGATCAGGTGGCGCAGCCGCTCGATGATCTCCTGGCGCGTATAGAAATCGCTGGCCAGCCACAGCTCACCAATGGTGATCTCGATCTGCCGGCGCTGCAGAGCGGCCAATGCCGATTCGGCCATGCGTTCTCTGCTCCCTTCGTGCTGTTGACTGCTCTTCCTGGCTTCCTGACTGACCTGGGCTGGGCTGGGCTGGGCCAGATTGCTCCCTGTCACGCGGCGGCGCGCCAGGTGAGTCAAAGAAGGACCATCGCCGTTGTGGTGGCCCGTTTGCCGCTGTTGGCGTTGGCGATCTGGTGAGATGCTCACTCCCTGGCCCCGGCTGCCTCAAGAGCTACTGCTGCTGCTACTGCTGCTGCTACTGCTGCTGCTGGAGGCCACCGGTGCCTTACTGCTCCCGCTCCCCTCGCTCGCCGAGGAGGAGGAGGCGCTGCTCTCGCTCTCGCTGGACTTGCTGCTCGTGCTGCTATGCGACGAGCTGCTGCCGTTGGAGTTGGAGCTGCTGTAGTCCGTTTTATAGAAGCCGTGCCCCTTGAAGACGATCCCCGTAGGGAAGAGCACGCGATGGATCTCGCCGCCACACTGTGGGCAGACCGTTAAAGGATCGTCAGTGATTTTCTGCCAGATCTCGAAACGATGCTCACATGCCCGGCACGCATATTCATACGTGGGCATAGGATGCTGTCACCTCCGCGCCAGAACATGGCTCAACACTAGCGAACGAAACGAGGAAAGGAGGTCTTTCTGTGACGACTTCCTTTCCTTCATCATAAGAAACAGGAGGGAAAGCGTTGCCGCTTTCCTCCTTCTGTGACCAGAGAGCGTCTGCTCAATTCCGAGATGCTCTACATTAAATAGTAATCGCCAATCTCTTCGTTGTCAATCGAAAGCCTGGAGTGCTAGCGCTCGCCGCGAACCGGCTGCGGACCTGCTGCCGCCGGCAGCCGCTCCTCTCTGCTGGCTTGCCTAGGATCTGCCGATGTATTCCTTGACCTTCTCGGCGGCGGCGCGCGTCATGCCCTCGACGGCGGTCAGCTCCTCGACGCTGGCCTCGCGGATGGCCTGCACGGAGCCAAAGTGCTTGAGCAGGGCCTGCTTGCGCCGGGGGCCGATGCCTGGGATCTCGTCGAGCTGCGATGTGAAGGTGCGCTGGCTGCGCAGCTTGCGATGGTAGGTGATACCGAAGCGATGGGCCTCGTCGCGGATGCGCTGCAGCAGATAGAGGCCCTGCGAGGTGCGTGGCAGGAGCAGCGGCTCGGCAGTTCTGGGGAGATAGATCGCTTCGGCGGTTGGCAGGCGGCTGTGTGAGCCTTGTTCTTTGGCCAGGCCGATGACGGGTACTTCGACCTGAAGCTCTTGCAGGACCTGCAGGGCGGCATTGAGCTGGGCTTTGCCGCCGTCGATGACGATCAGGTCCGGCAGGGGCCAGTCGTGGCTGAAGCTGGCTGTCTGGCCGTCGGCGTTCTCGACGCCCGCGCGCTCGTCGTCGGTCTTGGAGGCGAGGGCGCTCGCGCCGGTCGCGTCCTGGGTCGAGGGTGCGATCGTGGCCGGCTCCCGGCGGAAGCGGCGGCGCAGGATCTCCTGATGGCTGGCAGGGTCGTTGGCGCCTTCGACGCTCTTGATGCGGAAGCGCCGGTATTCCGCTGGCTTGGGGCGCCCGGCTTCAAAGACGACCATCGCTCCGACGGCGCTGCTGCCCTGGATGTTGGAGATGTCGTAGCATTCGATGCGGTAGGGCGGCGCCGCCAGGTTGAGGGCTGCCTGCAGCTCTTCGAGGGCCAACTGTGTCTTCTGGCTGTCGCTGAGCCATTTGATGCGTTGTTGCTCCAGCACCTCCTGAGCGTTCTGTTTGACCAGCTCGATCAGGCTGCGCTTCTCGCCACGCCGCGGGACGCTCAGGGTAATGGCCTTGCCGCGCCGGCTCCTGAGCCAGGCTTGCAGCATATCGCGGTCGTCCGGCTCGACTTCGAGGACAATTTCGGCGGGAATGTGGGGCGCGCTTTCGTAAAATTGCTGCAGGAAGGAACTGATGATTTCGCCCGGGCTGCTGTCGCGCGTGCCCTGCAGGATGAAGTATTCGCGCCCGATGAGCTTGCCACCGCGGAAAAAGAAGACCTGGGCGCAGGTCTCGTCTTCGGCGCTGGCCAGGGCGATGACGTCCTGGTCCTCTTGCCCTTCGGTGTTGATGATGCGCTGCTTCTCCTGGATGTGCTCGACGGCGCGGATGCGGTCGCGCAGACGGGCGGCCTCCTCGAAGTTGAGGGCCTCGGCGGCCTCATGCATGCGGGCCTCGAGCTGCTTGAGGACTTCCTCGTGTTTGCCTTCGAGGAAGAGGATGACCTGCTCGATGATGGCGTCGTAGTCTTCGCGGCTGGCGTAGCCGACGCAGGGGGCCAGGCAGCGATGAATGTAGTACTGGGTACAGGGTCGGTTGAGGTATTTGGGCTTCCAGCCCGCTGGCGTCTGGCCGTCGCGTGGTGGGACCCAGGCGCTCCCATCGTAGCGGCAGGTGCGAAAGGGAAAGAGTTTGTTGAGCAGGTCAAGGGTGGCGTCGACGGCGGCTGAGCTGGTGTATGGCCCAAAGTAGCGGTTGCCGTCGCGCTGGTAGTTGCGCACGCGATAGATGCGCGGGAAGTCTTCGCTGAGGGCCACTTTGATGTAGGGATAGTTTTTGTCGTCGCGCAGCAGGACATTGTATTTCGGGCGATATTGTTTGATGTAGTTGCTTTCGAGAACAAGGGCCTCGATTTCGTTTTCGACGACGACGTATTCGATGTCGTCGACGCGAGCAACCATGCTGCGGTTTTTGGGACTGAGGTCGGCGGATTCTTGAAAGTAGGAGCGAACGCGCTGGTGGAGTGAGACGGCCTTGCCGACGTAGATGATCTGCCCCTGGGCGTCTTTCATCAGGTAGATGCCCGGCTTGTGGGGCAGGCTGTTGAGGACACTGCGAATTTTATCGTTCATCTTGGCTTGTGTGTTTCGCTTTTGTTGTGCTGGCCTCGGTCCGCCTGGCTGCCTGCTGGCTGTGGCTGGGCTGTTGCCTGTGCTCTCCCGGGGACTGCCGCCTCATTATACCATAGCAGGGGGGGAAGGCGCAGGCCCCAGCGGGGGCGGCCTTCCCGGGCCGGGTGCCTGGCCTCCTATGAAAAAAGTGGGGCCCGCGACGTTCCTGTAACGTATGCTGTGAGAGCGAAGGAGCGTCAATTATGAGCGAGGCCTATCGATCCGATCCGCCGCCGGCTCTCTTTCTGGCCGCCGGCGCCGCCGCCGCTGGCGAGGTGCATCAGTTAGGGATCAGCACGCTGACCTTTAAGGTGACGACGCCCAACGCCGCCAATCTCTTTGTGCTGGAGAATCACTTTCGTAGAGGCGGGGGGCCGCCGCGCCATCTGCACTACGACCAGGAAGAGTGGTTTTATGTGCTGGCCGGAACCTTCCTCTTCGAGGTGGGTTTGCAGCGCTACCTACTGGAGTCGGGGGCCTGCCTGCTGGCTCCGCGCGGCGTTCCCCATGTCTGGGCCTGCACCGGCGAGGGCCGTATTCTGATTGCCTTCCTGCCAGCGGGCAAGATGGAAGCCTTCTTCCGGGCGGTGACCGCCCGTGGCGAGGCGCCGGCCATGCCGCCCCAGGAGGCAGCTCTCTGGCGCGCTCACGGTATGGAGCTGCTTGGGCCGCCGTTGCCGCTGGCCTGATTGGTCTGGGTGAGGTCTCTCTGGAGGTGCGAACCGCCGGGGAGAGAGGGAAGAGCCACGGTCTTATCGTCTGGGGCCTGTTGCTGCTATAATGAGGCCAATCAGGATGCGCTGGCCCGTGGCGCTGGGCTGGCGACCGATAAGGTAAGGGCGGGAGGCTTGCAATGGTCGATGCAGCAGGCAGGGAGCGGCGAAGGCTGACAGCGGCTCTGCAGTTGGCGCTGCCTCTGGTGGCGCGGGCGCCGCAGGAGGGGGTAGGCCGGTCGGAGCCGGGGCCGGTGACAGGAGAGAGGCCGCTGACGACGACAGGCGCGGTGGCGACACGTGCGGCGGTGGTAGAGCTGATGTTAGATTTGGCTGGCTATCGCGAGGCTGAGACGCTGACTGATCGGCTGGCGCTTGAGCCGGCGGCGGGCGAAGGGGCTTTTCTGTTGGCTCTGGCACGCCGTCTGCTCGCAAGCTGGCAGCGCCAGGGGCGGCCCGCGTGCGATCTGGTGCCGGCCCTGCTGGCTTACGAGCTGGATGAGGGACGGGCCAGCCAGGCCCGCCAGGCGCTCTGCCAGCTCTTAGCTGATTATGGCTTCGGCGCTCAGGAGGCGCGGCGTCTGGCTGCTTCCTGGCTGCGCACGGGCGATTTCCTGGTCGAGGCTCCGAGTCTGCCGGCTGCCGATCTGGTGGTGGGCAATCCGCCCTACGTGCGTCCCGAAGCGCTGCCCCGTGAGCGCCTCACCCTCTATCGCTCGCTCTATCGGACGATGCGCGGGCGGGCTGATCTCTATGTGGCCTTTCTGGAGGCGGCTCTCTGGCGCCTGAAGCCGGGGGCGCTCTGTGCCTTCATCTGCCCCGATCGCTGGCTCTTTAACCAGTATGGGGCCGGGCTGCGCCGCCTGGTGGCCGAGGCTTTCAGCCTGGAGCTGGTGCTTGAGATGCACCGTGCTGCTCCTTTCGCTCAGGCCGTGACGGCCTATCCGGCCATTACCTTGATCCGGCGCGCCCGTCAGGGCCATCTTGTCCTGGCGCAGTTCTCAGAGGAGGAGCCGGCAGCTTCGGAGGAGGAGGCTGCCAGCCGGCTACGCGGACTGGCCGGGGCGCTGGAGGCTGTGCGTCAGGGTCAGGGGGTGGCGAGCGCTCTTCCGGCGGGCCTGCGGGCGACACGGCTGGAGATGGCAGGCCCGCTATCGGCTGAGGTTGGGGTCGACTGGTCTGGGCCGGTCCTGGCGCCCGAACGACTGGCCCTCTTGCGTCGGCTGGAGGAGCGCTTTCCGCCGCTAGAGTCGGAGGAGACGGGGACCACGGTCGGCATCGGCCTGGCGACGGGCCTGGATGAGGTCTTTATTACGAGCGACCAAACGCTGGTAGAGCCGTCGCGCCTCTTGCCGCTGCCGCTCCGCGGCGATACGGCGAACGGCGTGCTGCGCTGGTCGGGCCATTATCTGGTCAATCCCTGGCTGCCGGAGGGCCTGGTCCCTCTGGAGGACTTCCCGCGCTTGTGGGCCTATTTCTCGCGCCATGCGGAGGCGCTCAAGCGGCGCTATGTGGCCCGCCGCTCTCCTCAACAGTGGTACCGCACGATTGACCGCGTGCAGTTTGGGCTGATTGGGCGCCACAAGCTCTATGTGCCGGATATCGCGCGCCGTTTGGAGCCTGTGCTTGATGAAGGTCAGACCTATCCTCATCATAATTTGTATGTGATTTGTTCTGGGTCGTGGGACCTGGAAGCTCTGGGTGGGCTGCTGCTCTCGGATGTGGCGCTCTTCTTTGTGGCCTGCTATGGGGTGCGTATGCGCGGCGGCTACTACCGCTTTCAGGCCCAGTATCTGCGGCGGATTCGCCTGCCGCGTCCGGCTGAGGTGACGCCGCGACAGCGCCAGGGTCTGGTGACGGCCTTCCGTCAGCGCGATCGCCGCCTGGCGACGCGCATCGCCCTGGAGCTGTATGGGATCAAGTGCTTGCTTATGGTGGACTAAGCGCCGGCGGAGCGCTCAGTCGACGGCGCCGCTCAGAAAGCGCTCTACCTGAACAAAAGCCTCGCCCAGGGCCGGCCCCAGCTCGGGGGCCTTGCTGAGCAGGCCGCCCACCAGCGGAAAGAGCCGCAGCGCCTGCACGCGCGTGCTCACTCGCGACCACTCCTGCTGAACCAGCCGCAGCAGCTCCTCATGCTCGCCCGCTTCGCCCAGCGCCTGCCCCAGGGCCAGCAGGGCCTGGGCCTGCCTCTCCTCCGTGACGATGCCCGCGATGAGGCGCTGGGCCTCGGCCCAGGTCAGATGTGCCTGCTGGCGCCGGCGGGCCTGGGCTAAAGCCCGTCCCAGAGCCGCTAAGGCCCGTGCTCGCTCGTGATCAGGGCCGATGCTGTTGCTGATGCGGCGCGCGGCCTCCCAGTGTCCGGTCTCAGCCAGCGAGGCGGCCAGGTTAGCCGCCAGCTCGCTGGCCCGCCAGCCATGCGGCAAGCGCTGCAGCAGGCGCTCCGCCTCTTCCCATTCCTGAGCGGCCATGAGCGTCTCGGTCAGGACGGCCAGCGCCTCAGCCTGTCCCCACTCTCCGGCCAGCGCCGCGATCTGCTGCTCGCTCTGCCGCCAATACTGATGGGCCCGCTCGCGCTGACCGGCGGCGGCGAGCGCAGTCCCCAGGGCGGCCAGCAGTTCGGCCTGCTGCGGTGGCTCCATCGTGCCGATGAGCTGTTCACTCTCGCGCCAGCACGCCTCAGCCCGTGCCTGCTGCTCCGGCTCCGCCGCGCGCGCGTAGCCCTGTCCCAGGGTCAGCAGAGCCTCGACCCGCTGGTGAGTCAGCTCAATGGCCTGGCAGAGTTGCCCGGCCTCGTCCAGGCGCCCGGCCTTGACAAACTCGTCGACCAGCAGAACCTGGGCGTCGGCCCGCTCCCAGCCCTCGGGGACACGCTCGACAATGCGGGCCGCCTCGTCCCATTCGCCGGCCTGGGCCAGCTCGCGTGCCAGGGCCTGATAGCCGTCGGACTGCTCCCAACTGCTGTCTTCGCCGGCAATCAGGGCCTCGGCTTCCTGCCAGAGCTGCCGGGCCCGCTCTCTGGCCCCCGCCTGGGCCTGCAGTCGTCCAAGATAGGCCAGGGCCTTGCCCCGCTTCTGGCCATCCACCAGACTGCGTACGCAGCGCTCAGCTTCGTCCCAGGCCGTGGGCGAGTCACAGGCTCTGACGAGCGTGAGGGCGGCCTGCAACTGCTCGCGAGTGGTGGCCTGCTTGCGCAGCAGGTTGACGAGCTGCCACCAGATCTGCTCGGCTTCGGCGCGCCGTCCGGTCTGACTCAGCTCCCGGCCCAGGGCGGTCAGCACCTCGGCCTGTTGTTGCCGATCATCGATCGCGCTGGCGATGCGTATAGCCTCCTGCCAGCGCTCAAGCTGAACCAGACTGCGCGTCAGGAGCGCCAGAGCGTCGCGCCGCTCCTCTCCTTCGGGCAGGGCACGGACGATGGCCTCAGCCTGCTGCCAGGAGTGCCATGCCTCTTCTTGGAGGCCAGCCCGCGCCAGGCTTTGCCCCAGCTCTACATAGGCTGCCTGCTGTTCGTCGGCCCGCTCTAGCCGAGCAAGGTCGGCCTCAGCCTGCTGCCAGAGCCGCTGCGCCGCACTGAGCTGACCGCGCCTGGCCCGGGCCTCTCCGAGATCCGTCAGCGCCTGGAAGCGTACGCGCGGGCGCGCGATGCTCAGGCTGAGAGCCTCGGCCTCCTGCCAGCGTTCGGCGCCGGCCAGGGACTGGACCAGGCTCAGGCGGGCCTCGGCCAGTTGCCCCTCGTCTCGCAGCTGCTGGCAGACGGCTTCAGCTTCCGACCAGCGTTCGGCGGCAGCGAGCGCGCGTATCAGCTCTAGCCGGGTCTCGCCCTGATGCCAGCGCTCGGGAATGCGCTCGCAGAGGCGCGCGGCTTCGCTCCACTGCTGCGCGCTGGCCAGGACTCGCACCAGGGCGACCAGGGCATTGGCTTGCTCCCAGCTCAAGGAGATGGTTGGGATGAGGTGCTCAGCCTGCTGCCAGAGCTGCTGAGCGCGTGCCAGCTCGCCGGCCTGGGCCAGCTCACTGCCGAGAACAGCCAGGGCGGCCACGCGCTGACCGGCGGCGCTCTCGGAGATGGCGGCCAGCGCCTCCTCGGCTTCATTCCAGCGCCGGGCGCGGGCCAGAGCCGCGACCAGCGTCTGCCGCGCCTGGTCCTGCAGAGTGTTGGCGGGCATGGCCTCGATGATCTCCTCGATCTCGGCGCTCTGCCCAGCCTCGGCCAGACCCTGGGCGACCTGCAGCAGGGCCTCGGCGCGGGGATCGGCCAGGGCGATGCGTCGCGCCACGCCGATGGCCGTCCGCCAGAGCTGTAGGGCCGGCTCGCTCCAGCCTGCCCGGTAGAGATCTGCCGCCAGCTCACTCAGCAGCGGAGCCAGACGATCTGGCTCGCTGCTCTGCCGCGCTACGTCGCAGGCGCGCCAGTAGAGCGGCCCGTACTCCTTCTCGGGCGCCCCCTGCTCCTGGAGCTGGCGCGCGATGGCCACCAGAGCCTCTAGCTGGCGCCCGGGATCGCTGATGAGATCGGCCAGGCCGAGAGCCTCTTGCTGCCGCTCCAGTTGAACAAGCAGGGCGAAGGCTTGCGGCGGGTAGCGCTCAGCCTGACTGCTCAGGCTGCAGCGCAGGAGGGTGTAGCTCCACAGGCGCGGCAGTTGCGCCAGCCCCTCGCTGAAGCTCCAGCCCTCCCAGGCAGCGGCCTGACGCCCAAAGTCAAGATCGCCAGCATAGGCGCGGGTACTGGGATCAAGCTGATGAATCTTGCGCTGCCCATAGCGACCAGCGTCGAGCAGGGCAAAGAGACGCTCCCAGGCCCGTCCGTGAAAGAGGTGAGCCGCCAGGTGCTGGCGGGCGTAGCGCCGGCGCGCGGCCTCGTCGGGGTCGTGGCGCGCCTCCTGCCAGATCAGCTCATTGCCGCCACGCTCGCACCAGTCGGCCAGCACCCGATGCCAGTGGGCCTCTTCGGCGGCGCTGAAGAGATAGGGCCTGGCCGGCTGCTCCGCGTCCTGGCGCAGGTAATCGCGGAGCTTGAGATGGAAGAGGCTGTAGCGCCCACTGCCGTCGGCAACCAGCAGCCCGCCAAGCTGTTGCAGGGCGTCGCGGACCTGGTAGGTGGGGAGCGGCGCCAGAATCTGGCTGAGCTGCGCCTGCCCCAGCGGTTCGCGCGCGACCAGCAGCAGGCCCAGCAGGGGATACAGCGCACGCTCCCAGAGGGGATGCTGCTTGAGACGCTCGATGGCCAGGGTGAAGAGATTGACAGGATCGCTGGAGAGGCGGGCACTGAGAGCTTCCGCGGTGAGCGTCGGATCGCGGGCCAGCTCGCGGGCGGCCAGGTCAAGATAGAGGGTGTTCTCCTCCATGAGGGCATAGAGGCGGTCGCCTTCGGCCCGCGTGAGCTGAAGACCGCGCTGGCGCAGGAGCTGGTCGAAGTCGGCGCGGCTCAGCGGCGGCAGGCTGTACTCGGACTCCGGCCCGCGCTGGTGGAGGGCCTGCAGGATATCATCGGGCCGGCTCCCCAAAACAAAGACGCAGCCCGCCGGCGGGCGCAGCGGGAGAAAGCTCAGTTCGCGCCTACCCGTGGCATCGCGCGGAAGCTGATCGAGACCGTCGATGCAGATCAGGAGGCGCTCGCCGCGTTCGCCCAGCTCGTTGAGCAGCTTCCAGAAGGCCGCCGTCAGGGCCGCGCGGCTCGTGCCGGCCAGCAACAGGGGCGTCGGATCAAGGGCCTGGGCAAGGATCAGACGCGCCAGCAGGTCGCGCAATAGGGCAACAACATGGTCGGCAGGAGGATCAAGCGGCAGGAAGTGATGCGGGACACGCTCCGGCCCTTCTTCCTGAACAAGGCGGGCGATGAGGCTGCTCTTGCCCTGGCCAGCCTGGCCACTGATGACCAGGTAGCCACCGTAGGGCTGCAGCCCGGCAATCTGCCGGCGAATGGCGACCAGCTCGGCGCTGCGCCCGACAAACCCCTCCAGGCGGCTCCTGATAAAGGGCCGATGATCGATAAGCAGAGCATGCAGGGCCTGCTCTTGCTCGGGCGAGAACTGGCGTGCACCGCTCGCCTGCCGCCCGAAGCGCAGACGCTCGCTGAAGAGCCGGCGCAGACCTTCCTCAACACGGTGCAGGCCCTCGTCGCGCGCCCGCCAGAGGCTGAGGGCCTTGGGCGGCTGGCCCGGCGGCAGAGCCTCTAGCTCGCCGAGCGCGGTATGCTCCCAGGCTACCGGACGCACGATGATGGGAACGACTACGACCCCCTCCGCGCGCCGCCGCTGCAGCGCAGCCTCCATCTCGTCGAGACAGTCGGAACTGTCGAGAAAGTCGGGACTGATGAGGAGCAGGATGAGATCGGCACTCTTGAGGGCGGCTTGTCTGGCCTGCTGATAGTCACTGCCAGCCAGAATCTGCCTCGGCCCACTGAGGCGCGGCGCCTCCAGGCCAGCCTCCCGCGCGGCCAATCGTACCCGCCGCTCGAGACGCTCCCCCCAGCTCTGATCTGCCCCGGCATAGCTGAGGTAGACATGCAGGCTGCGACTGGCCGCGGCTCCCGACTGCATGCTGTACCTCCTCTGGCCGGCTCCGGCTCACTCCGCGTCGCTGATGGGCACCGGTAGCCCGTGGCTGATCAGCCAGTCGCGTAACCACGGGATCTTAGAGACGTTCCAGCGACAGACCGGCAGGCGGGCAAAGTCCTGGGCCGACATCCCTAGACCCCGCAGATAGGCGTCTAGCTCCTCGGGACTGTTGAGCCCCAGGTCCCAGGTGCGCTTTGCCCAATCAGCGTTATCCAGGTCGGCATCAGGAAAGAACAGCTGATCTTCCTCCGCTGGCATCGTGGACCCTCTCTTTCGTTGATCGGCTGGCTGCGACGGAAACGCACCAGGACCCGGCTCCGCCCGGCGGTGCGCCTCTTCCCGAGTCAGCCCGGGAAGGCATCTTCCTTTACAAAACTGCCTGCTGCTTCTGCAAGTATACCATACAATGCGGCCCGACGTCATCCAAAATAGTGGCCGCTTCTCTACGATAGAGAGCATAGAGTATCAGAGAGAATGCCCCGGCAGAGAATACTCTTTATTGGAAAAAATCTTCCATAAATGGCATGATTGCGCTATACTAATAAATGTATCTCATATATGGGGGAGAATCGTGCTTCGGTTGCGAATCAAAGAGGTTGCACGTGAGAAGGGTGTATCCATCAATCAGCTATCCCAGCGGGCAGAGGTCAGCTATAACATTGTCAAGGCCATCTGTCGCAATCCTTATCGACCCACTAATACGGCTACAATCAGCCGCATTGCCCAGGCCCTGGGGGTGCCGACCATCGTCCTGCTGGAAGAGGTCTCGGAGGAGGAGATGGCCCGTGAACAGCGCGCCCTGGCAACGGAGCCGGCACTCCCCCACCGATCAAGAGGCCGGCCCCGCCGCCAACGGCCCTGACGAACCGCTGTCAGCGAGGCCAGGCCGGCCAATGCCACTCAGAGAAGAGAGAAGAGGAGAAGATGGCGCGCGCGACGCTCGCCACGCCACCGCGCGCCATCTCGCGGAATCATAGCCGTCGCTGCGTTCGTTCGGGAAAGCATCATGCAAGAAGGGGGGCCTTCGCGCTCTCGAGTGGGGGATGACAGCAGACGAAGAGGCGTGTTGAGAGCGGAGGAAGAACGAAGACCCCTCTTCAGCATCGCAAAGGTTCAGGCGCAGCTCCCACCTCCTTTCAGGTTCGGGTGGAAGGACGGCAGGACCAGGCTCAGGTACTGGTGAAGCTGCTCGCAGTTGGCCAGGACCTGGTCGCGCTCCTTGGAGGCAGCAATCTTCTGGCGTACCAACTCAGCGAAGGTGGCAATCGCTTCGGTGATCAGCTCCAGCTCGTCCCACCTGAGAAGGATCACCTGCCCGCTGAGAATCTGCTCAACCTTGAGCAGGACGAGCTGAATCCGGTTGATGCTGCGATGGCTCACCGGCTGGCCAGCCTGGCCCGACTGCAGGTAGCGCCCATAAAACAGGAGAATGTACTTGATGGCCTTCAGGTCGTCGGTTCCGACCCCCATCATCACCTGCTTCCCCTCCCGTTGCCCCTCCTTCATCAGTCACTTCCTTTCTATACTGGCAACATGACACTTCCGACCAGTCCCTTGCTTGTTCCACGCGGGTCAGCCCTAACCCATCCAAATTATATCTTACAAGTATCAATTTGTAAATATCTCCTCTCAAGATAACACCAAGGAATGGAATTCCTTATATAGGAACTGGCTGGTATGCTTAAAAAAAACCTATTGAGGAACCAGCTTGCTACGCCTGCGCGTCAAAGAGGTTGCCCGAGAAAAGGGCATGTCGATGCACCGACTTTCGCTACAAGCGCAGCTCAGCTATCACGTCATTCGCGAGATTTTTATTGATCCCTACAAGCCGGTCTCCTCGGATACCATCAATCGCGTAGCCGAGGCCCTGGGGGTGCCGGTCACAGCGATCATCGAGGACGTGCCGAAGGAGCAGGCTGAAGAGGAGCGGAGGCGGCTCAGAAGCAGTGCCTCCGGCAGCGAATCGTCGTCTGATTGAGCGTTTGACTACACGGTTGCAGTGTCAGACATCCGCTCAACCTATTGCCGGAGGGGTAGGAGTAAACAGGGTTGGGAGCCTCCAGTGTAGTGGAAAAGGGCCAGCAAAGAGAAGAAATGAAGCGTGCAATCACTCCTATGAATGGTGTATAATCTTCAAGACGGTAGAAAAGAAGCGCTTGCTTGCTGTACTCTCCCAGGCCGCAGCCTCAGCGCGGCCTGGTGGCCTTTTTGAAGGAGTGAGCGAGCGCTGAAGGTTGGGAGTGAGGAAGCCCCCGCGGTGGAGCGCCTCATTCATCGCCTGCTGTGCTCTCTATTGCTGGAAAGTTGAGGGGGAATGCATGCTACGCCTCCGCGTCAAAGAGGTAGCTCAAGAGAAAAAAATCTCGATGCATCGCCTTTCTATGGTAGCAGAAATCAGCTATTACATCATTCGAGGAATCTGTGCCGATCCTTACAAAACCATCTCCACCTACACGCTCAATCGGATCGCTGAGGCGCTGGAAGTGCCGGTCACGGCCCTCGTCGAGGACGTCCCGCGGGAGCAGGCCGAAGCAGAGCGGCGGCAGCTCAAGCGCAGGGCCGCCGGGGGCAAAGCGTCGTCCAGGTGAGCGCTGTGCAGCAGAGAAGCGGGGTGGGCCATCCGCTCACTCCGCGGTCGTTTTCCGGGTGAGGAGTAGCAAGGGGGGTAAACGGGAGTGAAGGGCACCGTATGTACACAGCCTCACAGATAGTGTATACTCTCTCTTGACAGCAGAAAAGAAGCGCTTGCTTGCCAGGTAGCGTAGTGGTCACGGTGGCCCTGGTGCTTCCGCCCGATCCCTGACTGGGGCAGTGAGCGGAGCGGGTCGCCGCGAAGAGGAGGGCCGCGATGGGGTAGGTTGGACGAGAGAAATTGGGGAGCAGGCTCCCATGTCTATCTGCCACAACCGACGCGCTCTGCAAGGAGCAATCGTCCCGAATCAGAGCACGCTGGAGCACAGTCGTACCAGTGGAAGCCGCTGGCCCGTAGCGACCGCCCGCTGCTGCCCGTGTCCTCGCCTGGTCGAAGAGCGGCCTGGGCAGGTTCTGCTTGCCCGGCGCAGGGCCGCAGTCGAGGCCGGCGAGGGCAGGCCCTCATCCTCCTCAACCCTGGCCACCATCCAGGAGGCTGTCAGCCTCTCGGTTCTGCTCATCCTGCAGCAAGCGACTGGCGTAAATAGTCATTTTGGGCTAATTTCCTGTTTCCTCCCATCTCATTTATGAATTTTCACTTTGATGGGTATATTCATCGACAAAGAATTAGTGTATACTAAGAAAGAAATAGCCATCAAGCAGACGGCTATGCATTAGTTGTTTCTCAAGCGACCAACCGCCCACATTGCAGCGGAAGCTTGCTGGAGCCTCGTCTGGAGGGGCAGAGAGAAGAAAGAGAAGGTTTGCGGTGTCTTCGCTGGTGCGTGCGAAGCGCCCCCTGGGGGAAAGGCGCCTCTATCGTCGTTCTGCCCTGCCATGTGGAGGGAACAATCGTGGACTGGCCTGGAAGAAAGAGGAAATGGTCGGGTTGGAAGACCCCTAGTTTCTGATCAAAAGAGAGGACAAAATGGAAACCGGAAATGAGCATGGAAAGAATGAGCACATGAACCCCAATGAAGAAATTGCCTATTATCAGAAGCAACTAGAGCAGCAGCGCGCCGAGGGGGATCGGGATGGTGAGATGTTCAGCCTCTTCCGACTCGGTCTTCTCTTCCAGCGCCAGGATCAGCTTGACCAGGCCCGCGACTATTACCAGCAAGCGCTCACCCGCAGCCGTGAGCATGGTCTGCGTCTCAAAGAGGCCAATGCGCTCTCTAGCCTGGGCACCCTGTACCAACGGCAAGGCGAGCGCGAGCAGGCGCTGGAGGTCTATCGTCAAGCGCTGAACATTCAGCGCGAAGTCGGTTCTCTAGAGGGAGAGGGTACCACGCTTGGGCGCCTGGCCACTCTCTATCAAGAGATGCATTGCGATCAGGAGGCGCTCATCTGCTATCGAGAGGCCCTTTCTATTCATCGCGAAGTGAACAACCGCAGCGGCCTGGGGATCACCCTCAACAACCTGGGTTCCTTCTATCAAGAGCACGGCCATATTCAGCGCGCTCTGAGCTGTTTTCAGGAGGCGCTGGAGATTCAGAGCGAGATCGGTGATCAGCGTGGTAAAGGGGCCACGCTCAGCAAATTGGCCTCGCTCTATTTCGCGCTTGGGCAGATCCAGCGCGCTCATGGCCTGTATCAGGAAGCGTTATACATCCTGCGCCGTGAAGAAGACCGTTCCCTCCTGGCCCTCACCCTGGGCGGCCTGGGTCAGCTCTATCAGATCTGCCTGCAGGCCAAAGAGGCCCTGCGCTGCTATCGTCAGGCCCTGGACATGGCGCGTCTCAGCCATGACCGCGAGCGTGAAGTCGTAGTACTGAGCAACCTGGGGATTTTCTTCGCCTTCTTCCATCAGACGCGCGCGGCCCTGGCCTGCTTCCTGCACATGCTCGATCTCCTGCGCGGCTGCCAGGTCTCTGCTGACCAGTATCAGGAGGTCGAGGCTGCGGTTGGCCTGCTCTGCATGCATCTGGCCGAAGAAGGGATTGTCGTTGATCTGGCGGAGCTGGTCCCGCGTGCCGCCGACGTCATCGCCGAGGCCCTGGAGAGGCCGCCGACGCAGGCCATGCGTGCTATGAGCCGGGGCGCCCTGGCGCTGGACATGCTCACCTTTCTCAGCGACGCGGTGGTCGACGTCTGCACCGTCAACCCCGCTGCCAGCCAGGTGGTCCAGCTCATCCTCCAGCGCGCCTGCAATCTCCTGCGGGCCCAGCTCGCCAATGGTCTGGCCACCGCCGGCTCGGGCCATCAAGAGCTAGAGTTTTTCACGACGCTGCAGGGCCTGCTCGAAGGCCAGAAAACCGTCTCTCTGCCGCCGCGGCACCGCTATCAGCCGCTGCTGGAGGTCATCAAGCGGGGCATTGCCCTCTACTTTAACGACCCCGATCATCATCATCAATCTCAGCAGCGGACCCCTGACAGAGGCTAGGGCTGCTGCGCCGTAGACGCGCGGCTCGTTCTGGCGAGAGTCGCAAACAAGCAAGCCATCCTGCTTGCCTGGCCTGTAGGTCTGGCGCTTAGGGCGCATGTCAGACTGTCTAGCCGGCTGTGGAAGGTCAGTAGGGTATGGAACTAAAAAGGAAGGCATGTCAGCAGTAAAAATACTGATAGTCGTATGGAACTAAAAATTGTATCGTAGTAAGAAATGCTGATTCAGATTGACCGGCTGGGACTGCGCGCCTTGTCAAGCAGGCAAGGCAGTGAGTGCACGATTCCTGGCCTGGTCAATCTCCTCAAGAAAGGGAAATATATGCAAGAGCCGCAGCGCGGGCAGGGACCGGGACAGGTGCCGCCAGTCCAGCCAGCCATGTTTACGGGAGGGTCCATGCAGGCTGGAAGCAGAGGGCAAAGTGGTACTATTCTGCGCAGCAGCCTGCTGATGGCGATCGCCTTCTTCTGCATCCTGCTCATCTTTAATGCCTGTGCAATCTCCCCTGTGGCGGGGCCACTCAATCAAACTACCGCTCTCATTGCCAGGAATCTGACCCAGTCCAGCCAGGCCGCTGTCACGCTGGAAGGCATCCTCTATAGTCTGATCTTCAGCGTGCCGACGGACCTGCTGGCCGCCTGTGTCTATCTCGGAGCAGGGATCTTCATGGGGCGTCGGGGCCACACCATGAGCGTGATCATGCTCACAGCCGGCCTGGCGACGCTCTGGTTTATCCTGCTTGATGCGCTGCTCTCGCTCATCTTCGCCGTCATCGGCCTCATGATGGCAGAATCGATCTCTCTCAATGCGATAGGGGAACTCCTGGGCAGCTCCTACTTTCTCGCTTTCTACTTTGGCTTCCTGGGGTTTGACCTCCTCATGGTCCTCATCTTCGGACTCGGCTTCTCTGCCTTTGGTGGCCTGCTTGGGAGGCCAAGGAGGCCGGCCCCGTTGGCTCCCTATGGAGGGCTGGGACCCTATCCAACGCAGGCGCCTTACCCCGCGCCGCCGGGGGCTATGCCGCCGCCGGGCTGGAGACCAGGCGCAGGCTGGCCGGTGCCCAGCGCAGGGCCGGGGCAGCCGCAGCCACCCTATCCGGCGCCCGAGCCAGGGCGAGCGGCCAGTGCAGGGCCGGGGCAGCCGCAGCCACCCTATCCGGCGCCCGAGCCAGGGCGAGCGGCCAGTGCAGGGCCGGGGCAGCCGCAGCCACCCTATCCGGCGCCCGAGCCAGGGCGAGCGGCCAGTGCAGGGCCGGGGCAGCCGCAGCCACCCTCTCCAGGGCCCGAGCCAGGGCGAGCGGCCAGCGCAGAGCCGGGGCAGCCGCAGGAGCCAGCGCAGGGCCAGGAGCCGCCGATCTCCCCATCTCCCAGCTCATCCGAAGCCTAGCCACCACTGGACAACGTTCGGCGGTGAGCGTATACTTACTTCTTGTAGAGTGATCATCAGCACGGAGACTACGTCAGTCGGCCAGAGCGAAGGCGTAGTCTCACGCGCTGTCTTGCCGCCAGTGCCTGCCAAAGGATGGCCGTCTCATGGACGTCGAGCGCGAGCCCCCATCGGAGACTCCAGCTCCGATGCCAGAGGGCGAAGAGCCGGTCCCTGGCATGCGAACCGTGCCGGGACGAGAGGTGCAGGCGTCAGCGACAGCCGGCTATGCTCTGGGGCAAAGTGGCCTCTGGTCGGGGGCTGATCCTGCCCTGCGCAACCTCCTCATCGTCCTCACCGTCGCCTGGTATGTGATCCTGCTGCTGCCCGTCAACCAGGTCTTCTTTCTCCTGGGGAGGCCGCTCGCCGAAGCCCTCATGGAGCGCTTTGACCTTGGCGATATCGGCGCTTTCGTCACCGCCTATATCTTCTGGGCCTGCCTCTGCCAAAGCATGTTTGCCATCATGGGCTACTTCGCCTGCGGCTGGCCTCCGATCGCTCGAGATGGGCAGCCGTCGCATCCCCACGGCCTTGGCCCGGCCCTACGCGCCACCTACTGGTACCTGCTGGCCGATGCCGTCCTCTTCTTCCCCTACTTTGTCCTCCTCCTCTTTATCTACAGCGGCTTTCAACTTCAGGCAGTCATCGCCTTCTTCTCCGGCCCCCTGCTATCTGGGCTCCTCTTCCTGCTCCTGGAAGGACTCTTCTTCAACAGCCTGCTGGCCCTCACCCTGGGGTTGGGAGCCTACTGGCTGGCGGCGAGACTGGGAAGCCAGGCCAGCAGCGGACGAGGGCGTGAGCGGAGAAACAAAGCCAGCCGGTCGACTCCCTTGTCCGGGCGGAGGGGCCAACGCCCTCACAGCCGGCAGCGGCCTGAAGATCTGCGCCCATAGGAGGAAGCGCGGGCCGGCCCCGGCTGAGGTTAGCGCTCACCAGCCCTGCTCACGATAAATCTTCAGCGTCTGCTGATCGCCCGGCACATAGCTCACCATAGAGTAGCTGCTCATCCCCGTAAAAACCGTGGTAGCCGTGCGCAACGTCAGGCGGCCCAGCTCACTATGCTGCACCTGGAAGACAAAGGAGGGGGCAGGCTTGCCAGTGGGGTAAGCAGCCGAAGCAATGCGCTTAAACTCGGGCAACTCGCGGAGGCGGCGCCACAGCTCCTTATACTCAGGCAAATGGGTCATCGTATGCGTATTGTAGAGGAAATCGCTCACCAGGCGGCGGGCCAGATCCTCCCAGCCGTGGAAGCGGCGGCGCATCTGGGGATCGAAGACGAACTCCAGCAGATGCAGCTTAGGATGCTGCTCAGCCAGAGAGGGATCGATCTCAAAGAGGCGAAGAGAAGCAGCATTCCACGAATGGAGGAACCAGAGGCGATCGAGCGAATGCGCCGGGTACGAGGTACTCTGCACCAACAAGCTTGCCAGCTCACCCAACTCGAGCAGGGCGCTGGTCAAGCGATCCGGCTCCACATGCTGGCCGGTCAGGCGAGTATAGGAGTCATAGAAGCGCTGGCACTCCTCGCCCTGCAGCTCCAGCGCGCGGGCAATATTGCGCACCACATGAGGGGAAGGATTGGTACGCATGCCCACCTCCAGATGATAGATATAGGTCCGTGAAAGGCGGCTGGCCTGAGCGAGCTGGCCCTGAGAGAGGCCATGCTGCTGGCGCAGCTCGGTCAAGAGGCGAGCGAACTCAGAACGCTCAACGGCCTCAGTGCTCCGACTCATCGCTGAACCATCCTTGTGCGCTTTTATCTGTTAGCTACACCCACATTATGGCGCAAAATTTGTTAGCTGGCAACATACCCATCATCGGAAGAGCAACATATAATACTAGTAACAAGTGGGGACTGTATGCTCGGAAGGGTGGCCATCGTGGGCTGCCCGGTTGGCGTATCCTGGTGGATACCAGACAATGAGGAGCGAGACCATGTCTGATTCTGCGGTCAGCAAGAATACACAGCCGAACGAACAACCCTCGATGAGCGCAACGGTGCAGGCCGAGGCGGAGCTGTTGGCGAAGCGGCCCTGGATCAAGCATTACCAAGAGGGCGTCCCCGTTCACCTGGAGATCCCCGACCAGCCCCTGACCTGGCTGCTCGACGAGACAGTCCGTCGTCATCCTGAGAAGACCGCCTTTATCTATTATGGGACGCGCATCTCCTACGCGCGTTTTGCCGCCCTGGCCAATCGTTTTGCCGCTGTCCTGCAGCGGCTGGGCATCAAGAAAGGCGACCGGGTAGCCATTGCCCTGCCCAACATCCCGCAATATCCGATCGCCTTCTACGGCACTCTGCGGCTTGGGGCCATAGCGGTTCCGACCAACCCGCTCTACACCGAGCGCGAGATGCAGCACCAGATGGCGGACTCTGGTGCGCGCATCCTCATCATGCTTGACATGTTCTATCCGGTCGTACGCGCCATTCGCGACAAGACCGCCTTAGAGCACATCATCATCACCAGTCCCGCTGACTTTCTGCCGCCGCTCTTACGCACGCTCTACCCCTTGAGCCAGCGCCGAGAGCGGCACAAGCAGCCGCAGCCCCCCTTGACCAAAGACGAGCTGCGAACCGACCCCAAGCTTCTGCTCATGAGCGACCTGCTCAAGCCCAGCAGTGCCGAAGGAGTCGAAGTATTCACCGTACCTGACCCGCCGCGCAGCTCGGATCTGGCCGTACTGCAGTACACGGGAGGCACCACCGGTCTCTCCAAGGGGGCCATGCTCACCCATCGCAACCTGCTGGCCAACGCCTATCAGACGCGCTACTGGACGCCGCAGGCCCATGATGCGGGTGAGACCGGCCTCTGTGTCGCTCCCTTCTTCCACTCCTACGGGCTGACCGTAGGTCTCAACCTTGGCACGCTGGCGGCGGCCAGCATGGTACTGCTCCCGCAATTCAGGCCCAAGGAAGTGGTGCGAGCCATCAAGCGCTATCGCCCGACCATGTTCCCGGGCATACCGACCATGTACATTGCCATCATGCGCGAAGCCGGCAAAGACAGCAGCGCCTTTCGATCGATTCGCTACTGCATCAGCGGGGCGGCGCCGCTGCCGGCCAAAGTACGTCATGATTTCGAGGGCCTCTCGGGCGGGCGCCTGGTAGAGGGCTATGGTCTCAGCGAAGCCTCGCCTGTCACCCACTGCAACCCGCTCAACGGTGACGTACGCGAAGGCAGCATTGGTCTGCCCCTGCCTGAAGTCGACGCGGCCATCATGGACCCCGAGAGCGGCAAGCTCCTGCCGCCGGGCGAGATTGGCGAGCTGGTCGTACGGGGTCCCAACATCATGCGGGGCTACTGGAACCGCAAGGAAGAGACCGAAGCCATCTTCCGCGACGGTTGGATGCGCACCGGCGACCTTGGCAAGATGGACGAAGACGGCTATTTTTACCTGGTCGAGCGTGCCAAAGATATGATTCTCGCCAGCGGCTTCAACGTCTACCCGCGCGAGATCGAAGAAGTACTTTTCCGTCATCCTGCCGTACAAGAAGCGGCGGTAGTTGGTGTGCCCGACGAATACCGCGGTGAGACCGTAGCCGCCTTCATTGTCCTCAAGCCGGGCGTCGCCGCCAATGACGCCACCCGGCAAGAGATCGTCGCATTCTGTCGCAAAGAGCTGACAGCCTACAAGGTCCCCAAGATCGTCGAATTTCGTGAGAGTCTGCCCAAGTCTCTCATTGGCAAAGTTTTGCGTCGCGAGCTGCGCGAGCAATGGCTCAAGCAGCGGAGCGCTAATCATTAGACTGAAGCACAGCAACACGCAAACGGCTGGCATCCTCGCCTGACCTGGGCGACGCGGGTGGGTGCCGTGTCAGAGCAGGGCTGCGCCCGCGAGGCCAGTGCCGGCCTGCTGCCAGCCACTGGAGGTACAACCGAGCATGTCTACGACGATGAAGCCCACAGAGAGCGGAACGGCCTTCCTGCTGACGCCGGTCAGCGAGAGTGCCGACAAAATATTCACCCTGGAGCAGATTGACGACGAGCAGCGCTGGATCGCCGAATCGGCGGCCACCTTTGTCATGCGCGAAGTTCTCCCCAAGCTAGAGGCTGTTGAACACCAGGAGCCGGGCGTCATGCCCTCACTTGTCAAAAAGGCCGGCGAGCAGGGCCTGCTCATGATCGACATCCCTGAGCAATATGGTGGGGCCGAACTGGGTCTGCTCACCAGCGCCGTCGTCGCCTCCTCCATTCACGAAGCCTCGTTCAGCGTGGCCTTCGGCGCCCACACGACCATCGGCACCCTGCCGATCGTCTTCTATGGCACAGAAGAGCAGAAGCGCAAGTACCTGCCGAAGCTGGCCACGGGTGAATGGATCTCCGCCTACGCTCTGACCGAGCCGGGCGTCGGCTCTGATGCCATGAACCTCAGCACAACGGCGCGCCTCTCCGAGGACGGCAAATACTACCTGCTCAACGGTACCAAGCAGTGGATCTCGAACGCCGGCTTTGCCGACCTCATGGTAGTCTTCGCGCGCGTTGACGGCCAGCGACCCTCGGCCTTCATCGTCGAGACAAGCTGGCCGGGCATCTCCACCGGCACCGAAGAGCGCAAGATGGGCATCAAGGGGTCCTCAACGCGCCAGGTCTACTTTGAGAACACGCCGGTGCCCGTCGAAAACCTGCTGGGTGAGCTGCACAAGGGCTACAAGATCGCCTTCAACATCCTCAACATCGGGCGTCTCAAGCTTGGTGCTGGCGCCGTTGGGGGAGCGCGCACGGCCCTCGACCTGGCCGCCGCCTACACCACCGAGCGCCAGGCCTTCGGCAAATACCTGCACGAATTCGGCATGATCCAGAAGAAGCTAGCGCGCATGGCTGCCGAGACCTACGCTGCCGAAAGCGAGGTCTTCCGCACCGCCGCCAACATCGAGAACGCCCGTCTTGGAGCTGGGGAGAACACCGACCAGGTCTTCAAGGCCATCGAAGAGTTTGCCATCGAGGACTCCATTGCCAAGGTCCACGGTAGTGAGGTGCTAGCCTTCGTCGTTGACGAGGGCGTCCAGATCTTCGGCGGCTACGGCTACATGCAGGAATATCCGATCGAGAAAGCCTATCGCGACGCGCGCATCCAGCGCATCTTCGAGGGCACCAACGAGATCAACCGTCTGGTAGCCGCCGGTACTCTCTTCCGCCGCGTCCTGGGCGGTAAGATCGACCTCATGCAGCGCTACCCGGCCATCGAGGCCCGCATCAAGGCGGGTGAGGCCCTGTCGGCTCCGGGCGACGAGGTGCCTGCCGAGCTACGGGCTGCCGTCCATGCCGTCGAGCGAGCCAAAGATGTCGCCATCTATGCCGGCATGCGTGTCGCCATGCGCTACATGCAGGCCCTGGAGAACGAAGAGGAGTTCATCGAGTACCTGGCCAACCTGCTGATCGACATCTACGCCAGCGATAGCGCCCTGGCGCGTGCCATCCAGGCCATTCGCCGCGGCGACGAGAACAGTGCCCTGCATAGCAAGCTGGCGCAGCTGGCGACCTGGCTGGCCCATTCGCGTATCCGCCTCAATCTAGACCAGATGATCATGACCTACTTTGAGCCGGAGGCGGTCAGCGAGGAGCTGGCGCGCGTGCGCGCCTACATCGGCGACTACCAGGTGAACGGTGTGGCGCTGCAGCGCGAGATCGCCGCCGAAGTTGTGGCCAAGAAAGGCTATCCGCTGCCGCACTTCTAGATCGGCTCAACGCTGGCCACGGCCAGCAGGGGGCAACGAAGCAGATCGCCAGATTCTCTCTCCTGCCCCCAAAGCTATCCGCTGTGGATAGCGTGACCGAGTGCCAAAGGCCGACGGCGGTTGGGGGGCAGTGGGCATGGGCTGCCGGGCTATTGCCGTGCTGTGCCAGCCCACTCTTCCACCACCGCCGCCGGCTGGTCTCCCCTTACAGCGTGCGCGGGCCAGCCTTCCTGTCCTGAGCGACAGGCGAGGTGAGAAAGAAGCGCCTGAAGCCAGAAGCAAGGAGTCTATGGAGAACAAGAGTCAACGACCCTTACAGGTTGGCGACGTCCTGACCTACGAGCGCACCTTTAGCGCGGAGGACATCCGCCTCTTTGCCGAACTCTCGGGCGACAAAGGCCGGCATCACATGCAGCCTGACGCCCAGGGGCGGCTGATGGTCCAGGGCCTGCTTACTGCCAGCATCCCCACCAGGCTGGGCGGCGACCTCAACTTTATCGCGCGCACGATGCACATGGAATTTCTGCGCCCGGTCTTTGCCGGCGATCGCATCCGCTGCGAAATGACCGTCAGCCGTCTCGAACCAGGCGACGGCTACCTCTCGCTCGAACTGATCTCGGTCTGCCGCAACCAGCATGGCAAGGAGGTACTGCGCGGAAGCGCCCAGGGCATTATTCGCCAGATAACGGCCCCCTGACTGGCGGGCTGCCGGCAGCTGAGAGCGGGACGTCTGACTGACTGACTCTGCCGCTGGCCTGGCGCCGTAGCCCGCCTGCCGTGAGCGTTGCTGCAGCACCTGTTCTGTTATGTTCAGCAACATACGCAGAGCAGAGCAGAGCAGACAAAACTCATCCTGCCAGCGGGCGGCAAACGAAAGCTGTCCAGGCAGGCGCCCAATTGTCACAACAAGCCGATACGAGGAGCAGATCCCCTATGATAGATGCTGTCATTGTCAGTGCCGTACGCACACCGATCGGACGCGCCAACAAAGGCGCCCTCAAGGACGTTCGTCCAGACGACCTGGCCGCCTTTGCCATTCGTGGCGCCCTTGATCGCGTACCGCAGCTCGACCCTGCGCTGATCGAAGACGTCATTTTAGGCTGTGCCTTCCCCGAAGGCGAGCAGGGCATGAACATGGCGCGCATCGTCGCCCCGCTGGCGGGCCTGCCGGAGACCTGTGGAGGCGTCACCGTCAACCGCTTCTGTGCCTCCAGCCTGCAGGCCGTCAACATGGCCGCTCAGAGCATCATGCTGGGCCAGGGCGAGGCCATCGTCGCCGCCGGCGTTGAGAGCATGTCGCGTGTCCCGATGGGCGGCTTCAACCCCAGCTTCAACCCGCGCCTCATCAAGCCTGTTGAGGGCGAGCAATACGACTGGCCCTATCCGCCCACCGAGCAGGAATACGGCTTCTACAGCTACATCCCGATGGGCATGACCGCTGAGAACCTGGCGCGCAAATACAACATCAGCCGCCAGGCCCAGGACGCCTTTGCCCTGCGCAGTCACCAGCGGGCCGTGGCCGCCATTGACAGCGGCTTCTTCAAGCGTGAGATCATCCCGGTCAAGCTGCCTGATGGGCGCCTTATGGAGACCGATGAGGGACCGCGGCGCGACACCTCGCTAGAAAAGCTTGCCGCTCTGGAGCCGGCCTTCATCAAAGACGGCACCGTCACCGCCGGCAACTCCAGTCCCCTCAACGACGGAGCCGCTGCTGTGGTGCTCATGTCTGCTGACAAAGCCCGCGAGCTTGGCATTCAGCCGCTCGCGCGCGTCGTCGCGATGGCCGTCGCCGGCGTGCGGCCCGACATCATGGGCATCGGGCCTGTCCCGGCGGTCAAGAAAGTCCTGCAGCGCGCACGCATGCAACTCAGCGACATTGACATCATCGAACTCAACGAAGCCTTCGCCGTTCAGAATCTGGCCGTCATCCAGGAGCTGGGCATCGATGAAGAGAAGCTCAACCCGCACGGAGGTGCCATTGCCCTGGGCCATCCCCTGGGCTGCAGCGGCGCCCGCATCGTCGCCACCCTCATCAACGACCTGCAGACCGCCGGCAAGACCCTGGGTCTGGCCACCCTCTGTGTTGGTGGCGGCCAGGGCGTAGCGACCATCATCGAGAGGTTGTCGTAGTCATGGGGTACCAGATTCGCAAAGCAGCGGTCATCGGGGCCGGCGTCATGGGGGCCGCCATCGCCGCCCATCTCGCCAACGTCGGCATTCCCAGCCTCCTGCTGGACATCGTGCCGCCTGACGCTGGCGCGGACCGCAACCGTGTCGCGCGCACCGGCCTGGAGCGCGCCCTCAAGGCTCGCCCTGCCGCCTTCTACAGTCCGAAAAAAGCCAGGCTCATCACTGTTGGCAACATCGAAGACAACCTGCAAGAAGCAGCGCAGGCCGACTGGATCGTCGAAGCCGTCTTTGAGCGCCTCGACGTCAAGCAGCAACTCTATGACAGATTGGAGCCGCTGCTAGGGGAGAGCACCATCGTCAGCTCCAACACCTCTGGTCTGCCAGCTCACCTGCTGACCGCCGGGCGCAGCGAGCGCTTCCGTCGCCACTTCCTCATCACCCACTTCTTCAACCCGGTGCGCTACATGCGCCTGCTGGAGATCGTCCCCGACCAGCAGACCGACCCGGAGCTGGTCAGCTTCATGCAGGAGTTTGCCACCGAGGTACTGGGCAAGGGCGTCGTCCTGGCCAAAGATACACCCAACTTCATTGCCAACCGCATCGGCGTCTACGGCTTCCTGTCGACCATTCGCCGGGCCCTCGAAGAGGGCTACAGCGTCAGCGAAGTCGACGCCATTCTCGGCCCCAGCATGGGGCGACCCAAATCGGCAGTCTTCCGCACCGCCGACCTTTCTGGCCTCGACACCCTGGTCCACGTCGCCGACAACATCTACGAGAACGCCCCCGACGATCCCGAGCGCGAAGTCTTCCGCGTGCCCGAAGTCGTGCGCGAGCTCGTACGGCGCGGCTGGCTGGGAGAGAAGAGCGGCCAGGGCTTCTACAAGCGCATCAAGAACCCCGGTGGCGAGTCCACCATTCTTGAACTGAACCTGCAGACCCTCGAATACCAGCCGCAGCAGAAGCCACGCTTCGAATCCATCGGGGCCGCGCGCAACATCGACGATCCTGCCGAGCGCATGTTGACCGTCCTCAATGGCAACGATCGGGCGGCCCAACTGGCGCGCGAGACCCTGGCTGACTCGCTCATCTACGCCGCGCAGCTGGCCCCAGAGATTGCCGACAGCATCGTCGCCGTCGACCAGGCCATGCGCTGGGGCTTCAACTTCGATCTCGGCAGCTTCGAAGGCTGGGACATTCTCCTGGCGCATCCCGAGACACTCTATCGTGTGCTGCGGGCCCATCCATCCTTTAAAGACGTCAGCGAAGAGCAGGCGCCGGCCACTCTCAGCGCCCTGGTCGAAAAGCACGGCTCCCGTCTCCCTGAGCTGGTGAGCCAGGTCATCACCCAGGGAGAAGGCTGCTTCTACAGCGGCCCCATTGGGCAGCGGCGCTACTTCGACTTCCGCAGCGGCAGCTACCAGCCACTGCCACAACTGGGCGGCAGCATCTCCCTCAGCGTGGCCAAAGCCCAAAGCAAGGTCATCCGCGAGAACGGCTCGGCCTCGCTGATCGATCTGGGCGATGGCATTGTCTGCGTCGAATTCCACACCAAGATGAACGCCATCGACCAGGACATCATCGAGATGCTCCATTACGCCGTCGAAGAGGGACAGAAGCAGTACCGGGCCATTGTCATCGCCAACGATGCCCCGGACTTCTCGGCAGGGGCCAACCTCTTCCTCATGCTCGTCGGCGCGCGTAACGGCCAATGGGAGATGCTGGAGCAGGCCGTCAACTCCTTCCAGCAGGTCAATATGCTTCTCAAGTACAGCCCCATCCCGGTTGTGGTCGCGCCCACCGGGCGCACCCTGGGTGGTGGCTGTGAAATCGTCATGCACAGCAGCCACGTCCGCGCCCACGCCGAGACCTACATCGGCCTCGTCGAAGTCGGGGCCGGTCTCATCCCGGGTGGGGGCGGCGTCAAAGAGCTGCTGCTACGCCACGGGGCCCGTCTCGAAGATCAGCAATCGCGTAGTGCTGGGGGACCATTTGCCGCCCCGCGGCGCGTCTTTGAAATCGTGGCGATGGCCACTGTCGCCACCAGCGCTGTCGAGGCCCAGGAATACCGCTTCCTGCGCAAGAGCGACAGCATCACCACCAATCGCGATCTCCTGCTGCGCGACGCTAAGGCCGACGCCCTGCGCCTGGCTGAAGCGCGCGAAGCGGGACGCTGGCAGCCACCGCAGCCGGCCATGCTGCTGCTGCCCGGACCAGGTGGGCGCCTGGTGCTGGAGCAGCAGATTGACAACATGCTCCTCACGGGCAAGATCACCGAGCACGATGCCGTCATCGGGCGCCACCTGGCGCGCATCGTCACCGGTGGCAACACCTCGCCGCTGACGCCCCTGACCGAGCAACAGGTGCTCGATCTGGAGCGCGAGGCTTTCCTGAGCCTCTGCGGCATGGAGAAGACACAGGAGCGCATGCAGGCCATTCTCATGACTGGCAAGCCCCTGCGCAACTAACCTTGCTCACGAGCGAGCGAACAAACGAGCAACCAACAACATCGCATTGATCGGGCCAAGCTCAAGCAAAGCGGGCCTGGGGTCAGGCCGCGTGCGACGCAGCGCGCGGCGGCCCCAGGTCGCCGCAGCGACCGCCGCCTCGCGGGCAAGCGCGTCTACTCTCCCCGAGCGAGGTCATCCCGGAGCGGTGCAGCGCTGCCAGCCAAGTGCACCAGGACAGCAAAGCAGGATCGCCTCCGCGCAGAAGCGGAGGCCTAGCCGCAAGGAAAGGAAAGGAGCCGAGTCCGTCATGGCGATCGACATCAGCAAGGCTTCACTCAAAGAGCTTGGTCAACTGGGAGGAGACGCCATCATCGTTGGCGAGATCGATGAAAAGCTCGTCAACCTGCCGACCTATCGCGAGCTGTACCAGCGTTGGGAGAAGCAGCAATGGAGCACCCAGGACATCGACTTCAGCGCTGACCGCCAGCAATGGGGCCAGATCGAGGAGGCGGCTCGTCCGGTGCACATCAGCGGCTTCGTCGTCTTCTTCCAGGGGGAAGTCAGCGTCACTCATACCCTCATCCCCTACTGCGCCGCTGCCCCCAAAGAAGAGCAGCGCATCTTTCTCACCACCCAGCTCGTTGACGAAGCGCGCCATTCCGTCTTCTTTGACCGTTTCTTCCGCGAGGCTTTGGGCTTTGAGGGCGAAGACATCGAGGCCCTGCTTGTCCAGATCCGTCCCCTGCTGCGCGAAAGCGAGCGGCAGGTCCTGATGGAGGGCCTGGTCGAGATTGGCCAGCGCATCCAGGCCGAGCCGGAGAAGCTGGAGCACCTGGTCGAAGGCGTCACCCTCTACCACATCATCACCGAAGGCACCCTGGCCCTGGCCGGCCAGCGCAGCATGCTCAACCGCAACAAGCGCATGGGCTGGTATCCGGGCTTCCAGCAAGGTTTCAACGCCATTGCCCGCGACGAATCGCGCCACGTCCTCTTCGGCGTGCGCTTCCTACGCGACATGGTGCAGGAGGATGCCCGTTATGCCGGAGTCATTCGTGACACCATCCAGAAATGGATGCCGCAGATTCACGACATCCTCTATCTCTCGGACTTCCAGCGTGCCTTGTTGAGCAGCTTTGGCGAAGACCCCGACGAACTCCTCAGGTTTGGCATGAACTCGCTGCGCAAGAAGCTCAAGGTCATCGGCGTTCCCTCTGACTTCCTGCCAGCGGTTGCCTAGCCTGGCTTGAGGCGAGCGAGCTGAGCTAGCGATAGAGCAAGGAGGCGCGGGTCTTTGTGGGGGTGTGGAGGCCCGTGCCCCCCTTTGAAAGTCACAGCCGAGGAGAATCTGTCTGCCTGGCCTGCCAGTCGTGAAGATGCCAGGCTGCCAGATTCTTCTTGGTTATTCAGTTATTCCGCTTGCGAATATAATCTGCTGAAAAGCCCCACCTCTCCCATCATATCTTGCAGATAATTACACAAGATTACCAGTAAGAGTCAGAAGACAAAGGATCTAATGATACGTATTATACTTTATCTTAGTAAAGGGGAAATAGAGTCAATTCAGCTTGTCGTCTGCAGTGTCCTGGTGCGCCCACAAGAATATTACTATATGACTGATTTCGGAGCCTTTCGGCGTCAGCCCGAGCACTATGCGCCTGGAGCTGTTCGCTTCCTGATTGTGCGTATGCCTGGGCGCATCGAGGCTATCGTCAAGAGATGGTATGCGCTGATCCAGCAGAAAGGAGAAGGGTCCTCATGAAGGCGCTGCGTGACCTGACCCACGAGCTGGCGATTGATCAGGCGATTCGGGCAATTGACAGTCGCACCACGCTGCGGATTGCTCTGTCCCACGACGATGGCCAGTATGATCGAGAACAGCTCAAGACCATGCTGCAGTATGGCTACCTGCATGAGGTAGAGGGCATAACGTCCTCAACGGACATGACGAAGATCGCGAGGGGGCCATTGACGCTTTTCGCACCGCCTATGCCTGCTGGCGGGCGCTTGCCTTTCTGCCTCGGGGAGAGAGAGCCGCCGATCCTGCCCATCCTGGATTGCAGCTCATCGAGCAAGAGCTGGCCGAAGAAGGTCTGCCTCCGGCCCTCAACCTGGCCTTTCGTCTGGGGATTGCTGGCCTCCTGGGAGAGCGCAACGCCGAAGTGCGGCTTGACCTGAGCCATTTCCGGCTTGATCCGAGCAGCGACCTGGGAGACCGTTGGCGCGACGGACTGCTCCAACGCATCTGTTGCGCCTTCCTCCTGCTCGTCAGAAAAGACGGCGGCTGGAGCGATATTGACCAGGCCCTGGAGTATGTCCAGCAACTGCGCCAGGAACAGAAACGCGGCGAAGCTCGCTATCTAGAGCAGCAACCGGAGGAGCGTCAGCCCTGGGTGGCGGTCGAGCTGCTGGCCCTCTATCACGCCCTGCGCCTCATCTCGCTCGTGGGTAGCTATCTGCTTGGCAAAGAGCCAGGCTCGCAGCGACTTCGGCTTCGGCTGGACCGTCACCATAGCGAAGCCGTCACCCTCCTGTTACGCTGTCAACTCGTTCCCCTGGCCCATCTGGTCGATCTGCTCTGGCTCGGCTGTCATGCCCTGGTGCAAAACGCCCTCTGGACCCATGCCGAGCGTCTTGATCCGGTCACGCGCGCCTTCATCGAGTCCCTCACTTCACGGGCGCGTGCGCAACCAGTACTAGAACTCTGGCCTGGCCAACAACAGGCCCTTGAGCGACACCTCCTTGACACCTATCGCCGTGCAATCGTCGTCGAGATGCCTACCAGCGGAGGTAAGACCCTGTTAGCCAAATTCGTCATGCTCCAGACCAGAGCCTTGCAGCCGGAGGCGCGCATTGCCTACGTTGTGCCGACGCGCGCCCTGGTCAATCAAATCACCCTTGACCTGCGCCATGACTTCCAGGGCCTGGAGCTGCCGGGTGGTCCCCTGCACATTGAGCAAACTGTCCCCGCCTTTGAGCTTGATCCGACCGAGGGCCGCCTGCTTACGGACGCTATTGACGTCCTTGTCACCACCCCAGAAAAACTTGATTTACTCATCAGAGCTCGTCATCCCGTTGTCAGGGACCTGGCTCTGATCATTGTCGACGAAGCCCACAACCTCGGCGATGGCGACCGCGGTCTCCGCCTCGAGCTCCTGCTTGGTATGATCAAGCGCGACTTCCCGCGCTCACGCTTCCTGCTGCTCTCACCGTTCGTACCAAATGCCGACGAACTCCTGCGCTGGCTTGGCAATGACCGCTCTCCGCTGCCTATTGTCCTCGACTGGAAGCCTGGCCGCAAAGTAACAGGCCTCATCTACGAAGAATCGGGCCGGCAGGCAGCACAGCAAAGAAGCCTCATCTTTGAAACAGTACCCTCCATCCACTCCACCGAGATCGAACCGGGGCAACGGATTACACTGGGACCTCTGGCGCAGCCCCGCAACAGCAAAGAGAAGCTCTCGGCAGCGGCAGCGGCCATTTTTGCAGAGAGAGGAAGCGTGCTGGTGCTTTGCCGTGGCCCGCTCACCGCCGTCAAACGTGCTCGGCAAATCAGTCGGGGGCGCCAGCCGGTCGCCTCGCATGAGCTGCTTGATGCCACCTGTCACTACATTGCCGTCGAACAGGGGCCAGACAGCCCCCTGATCGCCTGCCTTGAGCGCGGCGTAGCCTATCATCATAGTGGCCTCTCCCCTGAGCTACGCTGGCTCATCGAAGATCTCATTCGCGCCCAAGTCGTCCACGTCGTCTGTGGCACTACCACCCTCGCCCAGGGTGTGCACTTCCCCATCGCCACCGTAGTCATCGAAACGCTCAAAAAAGGCTCAGAGGACCTCTCTTTCCAGGACTTCGGAAACATTGCTGGCAGGGCCGGGCGGACCCTTATCGATAGCATCGGCATCGTTGCCCTACCGGTGTCCACATCGCAGCAGAAGGAGGATGTTCGCAACTTCCTCCGGCAGGAGGCCCAGCAGGTGATCAGTCAGCTGATCGAGGTTCTCGCCCGGATCGATAGCCTGGAAGCCAAGTTCACCATCGACTTCGTGCGCAAGCACAGGCTCCTTTCCCCCCTCTTGCAGTTTATTGCCCATGCCGTGCACCTTTTTAACTACCAGACCGTCAGAGAAGAGCTGGAGGACCTCATTCAATCCAGTCTGGCCTATCATCAACTTCGGAAAAAGGATGAAGAAGCGCTGAAAAAGCTCTTTATTCTCTCTCATCGTTATCTAGAGACCCTGCGCACGAACCGCCACCTGGCTCTGGCGGACCAGACCGGTTTTTCCACCCCAAGCGTCAACTGGTTACTTGCCCAGAGGAGCGAGTATCCCGAGCTGACGCAGCCTGAAAACTGGCAGCCAGACCATCTCTTTCGTGATGACCCGCTGCCGCTCTTCAGGCGCTTACAACTGATCGCGCAACTGCCAGAGATTGATCTCTCCAACAAGCGGCGCAAGCCTCTCTCACTCCCTCAGCTAGCTCAGACGATGACTGCCTGGGTCAATGGCCAGCCCCTGCACGTGCTGGCCCGGCTCGCAGAGCAGCAACCCGCATCTGAGCAAGCTTCTGGCGAGCTGGATACCGATTTCTTCAGCCAGCTCAGCCTCATTTCCTGGGGGATGGGGGCTTTAGAGACTATCTATCTCAGCGGCCAGGAAGCGCCCGACCGCGGCGAGGCCCCCTATGTTCCGGCGATGCTCTACTTCGGCGTGCGTCGCAAAGAAGCAGTCTGGCTGCGCATGAGCGGTGTACCGCGCCCCGTAGCCGAGGGCCTGGCCCAGCTCTGGAAGAAGGAAGAACGCGGCGAGCCTGCAAACTTCTCCCAGATTCGTCGTTGGGTGAACAGTCTCAGCGAAGCTCAATGGCAAGAAGCCCTTGCCAGAACTGCTCCCACCGGCCTGACAGCGCGTGACCTGCGCGTGATCTGGGGCAGCCTGACCGGAGAGAGTAGGGCAAGATAGGAGCGGTCTCAGGGGGAAAGCAAGCTGCCGACAAAAAGCCAGGCTGGTGACAGCAGGAAGCAGAACCAGCCTGGCCTGAGTTGATCAACCCTCTTACCCGCCTTGCCTGATCAAAGGAAAAAGAAGGCAATCCAGCGATCCCGACGGATCAGGGCCCGAGCGCTAGAAATAGGCCTTCTCCGTCTGGGCGTCGAAGAGATGGATCTGATCGGTGTCAACGTGCAACTTCAGTGGCTCACCGACCACCGGATGTGAGCGCGGATCGAGGCGAGCCACCACGGTGGTGCCATTGGCCGACATATGGACCTGGACCTCGCTGCCCAAATGCTCCACCACATCGACCGGAGCCATAATCATGGAAGCCGTATCGGCGCCCGCCGGCAGCAGAGTAGCATCGCGCAAATGCTCGGGGCGAATACCAAAGATCACCTGGCGCCCCTTGGCCGCGCGCGCCTTCTCCACATAGCAGGCTGGCACCTGCACCCGCCCGAAACCATCCAGCACGATGCTCACCCCGCCATCGTCGTCCGCCACCTGGGCGCCCGGGAAGAAATTCATCGCCGGCGAGCCGATAAAGCCAGCCACGAACATATTGGCCGGATGGTCGTACAGCTCCTGTGGAGGCCCCATCTGCTGAATCTCCCCCTGATGCAAGACCACGATGCGGTCCCCCATCGTCATCGCCTCCACCTGGTCGTGGGTCACATACACAAAAGTCGTCTGCACCCGCCGGTGCAGCTTAATGATCTCTGCCCGCATCTGCACACGTAACTTGGCGTCCAGGTTTGACAGAGGCTCATCCATCAGGAAGACCTGCGCATCGCGCACAATGGCACGTCCAAGCGCCACGCGCTGTCGCTGGCCACCGGAGAGTTCCTTAGGCTTGCGATTGAGAAGATGGGCGATTTCGAGGATCTCAGCGGCGTCCTGAACCCGCTTCTTAATCTCCTGGCGGGAGACACCGCGGAGCTTGAGGCTGAAGGCCATATTGTCGAAGACGTTCATGTGAGGATAGAGGGCGTAGTTCTGGAAGACCATCGCCACATTGCGCTCTTTCGGCTCCACGCCATTCACCAGCATATCGCCGATGTAGATCTCCCCAGCAGTTGGCTCCTCTAGCCCAGCGATCATGCGCAGACAGGTACTCTTGCCGCACCCCGATGGGCCAACAAGGACCAGAAACTCTTGGTCCTTCACCTCAAGGTTGATGTCGCGGACCACATCAACCTTTTCAAACCGCTTGTAAACGTGTACAAAGCTTACACGGGCCATACTAACTCCTTTTCGCTCTTGCTGGCAGATCCCTTCCTGAATCTGCCAGGGCCTTTGGGGAAGAGCTATCGCTTGGTGCCACGTTGCAACTGACTGCGAGGTCAGAAGGGAGTCAACGGGGCTTCTTCGCGCACCAGTTACCCAGAGGGCCAGGTCGAGATTCTCCTCACCCCCACCTGGGCAAGCGCTATGTAGAGTATATACACAATACCCACTAATTGCAATGCACACTCCTTGCGGGCGCAAACGAAAGCGGGGCTACCTCGAGCGTCGACAGGCCGCCATATGCGCTCGGGATAGGTGCGCCAGTGGCTGGCCGACGTCTGGCCAGCGAGACCCGTGCTGGGGAAGAAAGAGCACCACCCAGTTGGCAGGCGAGCACTGGTATTTGACTGGCAGCCTGCTTATTCGTCTATACTATGATACACAAGACAGGATCAACCTTCGCCAGCGCTCGTCGGTGCCGAAGACCAGCCCAAAGGTCCTAACTAGCGAGCGGCGATTGAGCGGGAGTGAAGGCGCGAGCCTGTGTAATCGAGCTGTCAGCTTGCTAGCCTACAAAAGTAGATGGAGAGCCATAACGTTGCGCACAATGCCATCATAACATTGATTGAAATATGTAGTCTCTCTGTCAAATTTCAAAAAAGGTAAGGCTGCCTCTAGACAAGAGGAGATGTTTTCATGCATACTATGAGTGTGCGTTACCGAGTATGTTGCTAACAAGTAGCGTACATTGTTATCACAATCGCTGAGTGGCTATTGACATCGCTCAACCGCAGGGGATCGCCCTGGAGACCTTATTGATCGCTTGATCCAGACCAGAGAAGGGGAGGAAACCATGCTGACGACCAAGGAACAGGGTAGCGAAGTCGCGCGCTTACTCAAGCAGATCAGCGATGAGTATGAAGCAGCCCAGCGCGGCCTGAGCGGGCTGGCCTGTGGTGTCTCGCGCCACGACTTTATCACTGCCAGAATGGAGCACCTGGGCCAGCTTCACAACCAGCTCCAGGCCATTGTAGGCGACGCGGCCATTGCGATGATCGCGGAGCGGCTCAATACCCTGCACTAGGGAGCCGGCGAGGCTCTTCCAGGCAAAACGGCCCCCTGGGCCGTTTTTTTTTCTGGTCGAGAGAGGGGTCTGCCATTCAGCAAAGGCTGGGGTGCCGGGGTTGTGTCTGATAGAGGGAAAGAAAGGCAGGGATGGAGGGAGAGCCATCCCTGCCTGCTGTGGAAGAGCAACGCGGATCGGAAACACTACATCGCCACGAGCGGCGGACAGAGAAAGTGATTCTGGGACGTTTCCCCTGTCAGTGCGCTGTAGCTGAGCTGTGCCCTTGCTGTTGTGCGCTCTCTCTGCCTGAGCCTGTCAGAAGCGTGCCCCTTTCTGGATTCTTCCTTGTTCTCCCCACCCTCCGGGCCAGCCTCCTGCAAGCGGGACGCTGATGGCCACAGGTGAGCGAGCGAGGGAGTCGGCGAGGTCACGTTTGCTGTAGTCGAAGATGATGAAAGATTTTCCGAACACATCCTTCATCAAGGCAGCGTTCTAACAGGCTTGCTCACCCAATCATTTGCCGCATTGCTCGGACACAAAGCCGAAGGCGACTCAACAGGCCCGCTGGCGGGTGCGCCAGCCGGATTAAGGCCGCACTTCCTCCAGAGAAAGCAGGCGCCGTTCTGGTTCTGCAGAGACTGCGACTCGGGCCTCCTCATCAAGAGAAAGGCGCCGACCGGGCCAGACAGCGCTCACCACATACTCAGTTTCCTCATAGAGGAACGTTTCTTGATCGAAAACATTGTATTCTTCATCGAAGAAGCATTGGAGCCAGGCGGTCAAATCTTCCGAGCTCAGGCCCGGGGCGCCCTCGCAGACGAACCATTCAGCGATGCCCTGCAAGTAGGTGCGGTAGTCTGGTGTGAGGGGATAGCGCCGCTGGATCAGATAAGTCTTCTCCTCGATCTCCTCATAGCCAGCTTCGCGGAGGTAGCCGGCCAATTTTGAGCCGACCCAGCTATCTTCGAAGGGATAGCCGTGCTCGACGCGAATGCGCTCCCAGCGCTCGCGGGCCTGGAAGACGCGGGCCTGGAGAGCGGGATCAATCGTATGGAAGCGCAGTGTCCCGAAATCGATATCCTTCACAATCAGGCGGCCTCCGGGCGCGAGGTACTGACCGAGCATCTTGAAGGTCTTGACAGGTTCAGGCAGATACTGGCTAACATTGGCGCTGAAGATGGCGTCAACGGAACCATGCGCGAGAGGCAGCTGCTCTAAGGGAGCCAGCTTATACTCGACCTGGGGGGCGTACCAGGTGCCCGCGCTGCGTCGCCGGGCGGTTACCAGGGCTTCGACCGAGATATCCACGCCGATAATGCGTCCTTGGGGGCCGATGGCCTGGGCGAGCAGAGGAACCCAGAGGCCGGGGCCACAGCCGGCGTCAACCACCAGGCTTCCCGCCTTGAGCTGGAGATCGCGCACCATCTGTTCGCGCTCTGCTGCTTTGCAGCGGTGGTGCATTTCCAACCAGGCAACCGCGTTCAGAGGAAGCCCGCATTCGTTACCAAAGACCGGATTATTCGCTGCCATAGTACAATCCTCGCCTTCGCGCACGTGGCGCAAACAAAGGTTTCTTCAATGGTGAGGAGAGTATAACATGCAGCCCTCTGAGAAGACAATAGTGTGTGTACATTTGTAGGAATTTTGTAATACTTTGTTCATGATCCAGGCAGCCTTCGAAAGTTTCAACGCTCCCTATCATGCAATCTGGCAAGTGGACACGATGCGCGAACACTGCACGCTATACGCTGTAACCCCCTCTCAAGCCACTTCCTATCTGCGGTGAGCCTGCCTGTCTCGATATTAAAATGTTGTAATAAATCGAAGGATACATGAAAATGCGTTCATGGAAGAAAACGCTCTGGTAATCTGCTCCATCGACGTGATATAATCGGCTCAGGCAAATCCTTTCCCAGCAACCATATCAGGCAAGAAGAGAGCACGTACTGGCACGTCTTCGATGCCGCCTCTCAACGCACGCACGCACGCACGCACGTTTGCACCGTTCGCCCGTAGCCGCAGCTGGCGCCTCTGCTGATCTGGCGGCTAGCTAGCGCACCCGTCTGGTAAGGAAGGAGCACTGACTGACATGAAGCAAGGACACGACTCTTCGCGCCCGCCGCGTCGCAGGCAGCGGGCTGCCGGGCCAGAAGCGCGTCCTCCGGCGCGTACCCGTGGTCGTCATGCTAATGCTGGTGTGATCAAGCGCAGGCGGAGCCGGGGCGGGGCCCGCGCTGCCGAATCGGCCATGCCGGCATCCACAAGTCTGACTCCCTTCAGCCTGACCCTGCAGCGCATTCTCAAGCGCGACCGCGCGCGCATCGCCCAGTTTGCCAGCTCTCTCGGGGTCTCTGAAAATACGGTCTATCGCTGGATGAATGGTCAATCCGAGCCGCGTCCCTCCTCTTTGAGGCAGATTCTGGAGGTAATGCCTGAGCATCGTCGCGAGCTGCAGGAGGCTATCGAGCAAAGTTTCCCGAATGTGCTCGATCTGCCCCCGGCTGGTGAGATCCCGACTGTTTCCCGCGACTTATATCGGCAGGTCTTAGAGTTGCGCGCGACGATCGTCCAGAGTGACAGCCGGCGCTGGCAGATGATTCAGCTTATTTTCGAGGCAGCCATCAAGCATCTTGATCCCGAGCAGCGTGGTCTGGCGTTAACCTATGCCGAGCTCATGCCGCCGCGAGCTGATGGCATTCACTCCCTCTATGAGGCTGAGATCCGAGCGACCAGCCCCTGGTCGGAGACCCAAGAGAGTCGGGCCTTTCTCGGCAGCACTACCCTGGCTGGCACTGCGGCCATGCTCCAGCGCCTCCAAACCTGGAGCGAGCTGGACCGTGAGCAGCGCCATCAATTTGTTGCGGAAGAGTTCGAGCGCAGCGCCTGTGCCTGTCCGGTCTTGTTCGCGGGCCGCTGCGCTGGGGTGCTGATTGCCTCCAGTACCCAGGCTGATTTCTTCTCGCCGCCGGTTTGTCAAGCTGTCAACGAATATGCTCTGCTGGTGGCTCTGGCCCTGCCTGAGTCGGCTTTCTATGATCCCTCGCTGATCCACTTGCGTCCAATGCCCGATATTCGCTGGCAGCGCGAGGAGATTAGCCGGACCTTTGTCAATCGGGTGATCGCTTGTGCGCGCCGTTTCCAGCTCTCCCGTCCAGAGGCCGAGAAGCGCGTGCGCATGGAGATAGAGGAGGAATTTGAGCAGCTGGCCCCCATGCATTTTGCGCTCTCGAGCGAGCGGCCATGAGCCGACGAGGAGAGTGAGCACCGCCTGTGTGACGCTCTCCTCTCGCGGCCCATCCTCGTCCTCGCTCTGGTCCTTTCCTGCTGGTACCTGACCTGGAGCGCCGGGCGAGGCCGGAGCCTGATTCTGGTGGAGAGCTGGGCCAGGGTCTGGTGACAGGTCTCAAGCTGGCTGGCTGGGTACTGCTTGTTCGAGCGAGGCTCATACTCAGCATTTTTCTTGACAGGGGGGGCATGATCTGCTAGCTTTTTGGTACACGCATTCAGACAATTGACTCTCTTTGAGGAGCAAGCTCATGCAGTCTCCAGAGCCGGCAGGTGCCTCGCAGGGGAGCGGCCAGAGCCAGCGCGAGCCGGAGCCGACCATCGCTGCTGATTCCCTTTCTGCCAATGCTTCAGGGGGAGCTGCCCGCCAGATGCAGGAGCGGGCAAGAGAAGAACCATCACCCGCTGCAGCCGCCGAGCCAGCGACGAGCGATTTCGTCTATCCGCCGCCGCCGGCGTTTTATGAGCGTCTCGCCCTTGAGGAAGAAAGGCGCAGCGCTCGGCCAGCGACTCCCGCTCCGCCCTCCTCCTTTCCGCCGCTCACCTCTGCTGAGGCCCCTCGGCGAGCGGGCAAGGCTCCCTCTGCCCCTCCTGCGCCCTCCCCGTTACCGTATCCGGGCCGCCCCGCGGACCCCGATCCCGTCGCGACCGCCAGAAGACGCTCGAGACGCATTATCTGGATCTCGCTCGGGATTCTCGCCCTGGCCTTTTTCGCCTGCATCGGAGTCGCCATCTGGGCCTTTGCTGGTCCTTTCAATCAGCTTGAGCAGCAATACAACGGCCTCACTGCCCTGGTGAACGACTACTATGGCGATATCCAGCGTCAGGACTACGTCCATGCTTTTCAGGATCTGCAACCTGAGGGCTTCCATGCCCACCTCACGCAGCAGGAGTTTGTCCAGGAGGCCCATGACTTCGATACTCGCTACGGGCCGCTCCTGAGCTATAGCATCCGTTCGCTGCCAAACTTTGGCCTGGAGGAAGGCCCGACCTATACCGTAGAGGTCGATGTCATGCGCAGTCACTTGTCCTACACGGTCCTGCTGACTGTACGTCAGGTCGGCAACACCTGGAAAATCGTCGACTTCGATCGCATCTGACCAGCCCCCCTGATTCCCGTCTCCGCCTGGCTCTGGCCCGGCGCTTGAGGCAACAGCTGACGGCTGGTGGCAGCGCCTGCTCGCTGGTCGGCGTAACGGGGGCACCAGAGCAAGGAGGCGCGCAAGCAAAAAGCGAACCGGACATTCAGGACTACCTGCGTCCGGTTCGCTGTGGAGGGCGCAAACCAGTAAGTGAAGCTACAACTCTGTGCTCTGACTCTCTAACAGGCTAGCTGTTATGCGCCGTGGTAGCATTCTGATTGTTCTGCGTCGAGAGGCGTGACTGCAGCTTGGCCTGCAACTTGGCCACCGGCGTCGGCGTCTCGCGCCCCACGCAGGCGCGCAGATCACCGCGGTAGAAGCGCCAGGTGCTGCCAACTTTATGCCCTGTGAGCTGGCCAGACCACATCAGGCGGTAGAGCGTCGAGCGGCTGACGCGCAGATAGTTCATGGCCTCTTTGAAGGTCAACAGCACATCGTCATCTTGCATAACTGGCATTGCCATCGATTCTCTCCTTACGACCGATTGATGAGTTCACCGCTCATGAAGAGCATTTCTTGAATACTGAGAGCTATATGTAGATATATTGCCTCAACGCTGGTTATCCTAACCTACTTTGATACACTTTTTTATGGAGATCCGGTTAACATCGGGTTAAGTTTTGGCCCCGATCGTTCCGCATTCATAACCATCTATCTAGAAGGGAAGCGCGGCTAGAGAGAAAGAAAGGAAGAGAGGCGACCCGCGTGGTACAGCGCCGTGCGGCTGAAGAGCGTCTGCTCTGCCGGGAGCGAGCCAGGCACTGTGGAGGGAAGCCTGAGCGAGCGTGGCCTGCGGTGCTGCTAGCTGGGCGGACCAGCGAGCGTACGAGCGAGAGAAGAGAGATGAGCAACCCAGCGAGGAGTGAGGCCATACTGGCAGCGGAGCTGGACCACAGGCGGGTCAGGCCGTTGGATGGATGGCGCCTCTTCTTGCGAATGAAGTTTCCTCCCTTCACTCAAGACTCGACAGGTGTAGGGGCGGTGAAGGTATAGCCAACGCCGGGCACAGTTGTAATATAGCGTGGCTGGTTGGCATTCGGCTCGATCTTCTGGCGCAAATGGCGGATATGGGTCTTCACCAGGCCTGAGTCGCCGGCCTCATCGTAGCCCCAGACACGTTCGATGATCATGTCGGTCGTCAGGACCTGGCCGGTGTGGGTCATTAGCAGATGCAGCAGGCGGCTCTCCGTGGGAGTCAGACGGATCTTCACGCCATCGCGCACCACCTCATGGCGCATGGCATCCAGCGAGAAGGGTCCCACTGTGATGGTTGACGAACTGGCGGAGCCGCGCACATTCGAGGCTCGGCGCAGAATCGCCTTAATCCGTGCTAGCAACTGACGTGGGCTAAAGGGCTTGCGCAGGTAGTCGTCGGCCCCCAACTCCAGCCCGCGGATCTCATCCTCCTCCTGATCATGGGCTGTCAGAATCAGCACCATTGAATTGGTCTCATTGCGCATCTGGCGGCAGACCTCGAAACCGTCGATCTTGGGCATCTCAACATCCAGAATCACCAGGTCGGGCAGTGTCTCGCGCCAGCGCTTGATCGCCTGCTCGCCGTCGAAGGCGCGCACTACCTCGTAGCCATGCCCTTTGAGCCAGTAGCTCAGGATGTCCACCATATCGCGGTCGTCATCCGCTACCAGGATCTTCACGTGTCTTTCCTCCTGATTTGCAAGCCTGTAGCTGCTCTTCTCCCCCAATGGGGACGGATCGGCGTGTGTTCGTGGCTGTAGCTAGCCGGTCGAGCTTTCACTGCTAGTAACGGGTTGTGCTCAGGGGAGTAACAGCATGATACAATCTGGGCTATGACCAGTCACCTAATTGGCTACCTTGTCGTGCCAATCCTGGACCCCTGGCCCTCTCTCTCCTTCTGCCGGCGCTTCAGCGCTGCAGCGGCCAGATCGGACGGACAGACGCCGGAGGAGGGCTGCGTGAGGCAAGGCGGGGTCAGCAAGTGACGCGCCCCTCATCGAGGGAGGGGCGGCAAACAGCTCACCAGAGGAAGGAGTACGAGCAGTATGACGAGTGCCCAGTCCAGCGCGCCAGGACGCGAGGAGTTGCTGGCGCAGGCGCGGGCGGTGGCCTTGCAGGCCCATGCGCCCTATTCCCATTTCCGTGTTGGCGCGGTTGTTGTGGCCGATGGCCAGCTCTATCGCGGGGTCAATATCGAGATCTCCAGCTATGGACTGACGCTCTGCGCCGAGCGCGCGGCCCTGGCTGCGGCTGTCAGCGCCGGTGCAGGCCAGATCACCCATGTGGCTGTCGCCTGTATCGATGCGCCGCCTTCCGCTCCCGCTTCGGCGCGTACTCTGTGTGGGGCCTGTCGCCAATGGTTGGCCGATCTGGCCCCACAGGCGACCATCTATATCGATGGGTTGGAAGAAAGCTTTACGGTCAAGGAGCTGTTGCCCTACGCTTTCGTCCTTTAGTGCCTGCGCCTGAAAGCTTGCCGGCCCGGCGACCGACCGGGCCCGGCTTCGCATGCAAGATGTCGGCTGACCCTCTTCTTCCCTCAGCACTTGCTTTTATCTCCACCAATACGATATCTGGTGAAAATGATCGATTTCTGGTACAATATAAGCAGCGTGTTCCAGCATGGCTGATTGCTGGCCATGCCGGCCCCAGTTAGGAAGTGTACCTTGCCAGCCGGTTGCTTGTTCCTTCAACGCTGAGGAGGACATATGTTCCGAACATTTCAGCTGCCTACTCCTTCCATCGGAATTGAAGAAGAGTTCCAGCTTGTCGACCCACAGACAGGCCGCCTTATGCCCGGCGTCCACACCATCCTTGAGAAAGGAGCCTCCCAATTTGGTGAACAGCTCAAGCCCGAGATGCTGCAGTCCACAATTGAGCTGATCAGTCCGATCTATCCCAACATCACCGCCGCGCGTTTGGAGACCCAGCAGTTGCGTGCTCGACTGGCGCGGCTGGTGAGTCAGGAGGGTCTGGCCCTGGTAAGTGCTGGCACGCATCCGGGCGGCTTGTGGCAGGAGCAGCAGCGATCGAACCATCCCCGCTATGTCGAGCTTGAAGAGGAATTTCAGGACGTAGGTCGCTCGATTCTCATCTTTGGCCTCCATGTCCATATCGGCGTCGAGAACAACGACATCGCCATTGCTCTGATGAACCAGGTTCGCACCTGGTTGCCTCATCTGCTGGCGCTGTCGTCCAATTCGCCTTTCTGGGGCAACCGCTTCACTGGCTTGAAGTCGTATCGTGCTGTCGTCTGGAAGCGTTTCCCACGTAGCGGCCTGCCGGAGGTCTTCCCTAGCTGGGGCGATTTTGATCGCTATGTGCAGGCGCTCATTGAGAGCGGCTGCATCGATAATGCTAAAAAGATTTGGTGGGATCTCCGCCCCCATCCGTTCTTTAAGACGCTGGAGTTTCGCGTGTTCGATATGCCAGCGACCATCGAAGATACTCTGGCGCTGGCGGCGCTCTGTCAGGCTCTCGTGGCGAAGCTGACCTGGCTTTACAAGCATGGGATGGGACTCCATGTCATGCCACGCGATTACCTGGACGAGAATAAGTGGCGCGCCATGCGCTACGGCCTTGATGCGCAGGTCATCGATTTCGTGAACCATCGCACGCTGCCCATGCGCGATGCCATTCATGAGCTGCTCGACTTTGTCGATGATGTCCTCGACGATCTGGGCACGCGCCGCGAGATCAATTATCTGCGCTTTCTGCTCGATGACCCCCGTGGTACTGGTGCTGATCGCCAGATCGCTATCTGGAACGAAACTCACAGTTTCCTGGCCGTTGTCCGCTACCTGATCGAGACGACGCTCGAAGGTGTCCCGCTCGACTCCCTGTCTGATCGACAGTCCCTGATAACCCGATCCGAGTGAGGTTCTGGCGCTGGTTTGCTCTGGCTGCCCAGCGCTTGACCTTGTAGGACACGACCGGCTCCTATGGGCTCTATGGCTATTCCCTGCAGTGACGAGGCTCTTGGGCGACGGTGGCGGATCTGCGCCTCTCGCCTGTGGTGGGGGAAGCGCTGTCTCGACCGGGGCGGCGCTCTGCTCCGTAGCGCTGTCGTGAGCGCTTCCGTGCGTTCTCCCCCTGGCTGGCGCTCTGGAAGAGGGCCTTTCTGCGAGGTGCGGCTTGCGCTTCCCTGTGAGAAGGTGTATACTTCTCGGGAACAGACCACTAGCCAACACTGCGGAGAAGGCAGGCGCTCACTGCTCTGGCAGATGGGCGCTGCTCTTCTCCCTGTTCCAGGAGTTTTGAGGACGAGCGATGAAAGTCATTCTCCTTCAGGATGTAGCGGGGCTGGGCAAAGCCGGCGATGTGAAAGAGGTCGCCAATGGCTACGCGCGTAATTATTTGCTGCCGCGCAAGCTGGCTGCCGGAGCAACACCAGCCTTGCTGGCCAATCGCGAGCAGCGGGTGGCGGCGGAGCGGCGCCGGCTGGAAAAGCAAGAGCAGCTCAACCGTCAGCTTGCCGAGCGTCTGAGCCAGGTCTCCCTGACCTTCAAGGCGCGTGTGGGTCGTAACGGACGGCTCTATGGTTCGGTGACAAGCCAGGATATTGCCGATGGCCTCCGCCAGGCCGAGGGCCTGACGATTGATCGTCGCCTCATTGATCTGTCCAGTCCCATTCGGTCAATCGGTACCTTTGAGGTCCCGGTGAGAGTGGCCCGTAATCTTGTCCCGCGCATTACCGTGCGCGTGATCGATCAGGATGCTGCTGGGTCCGAGGGAGCGGTGGCGGCTGAGACCGCTGGACAGACAGAGGCCACGCAGGAAGAGTAAAGGGCGCCCAGCCCGGCCTGTTCTGGGCGCCCCCTCATGCTCGCTGTCTTCTTCTCAATTGGGCCTTCTCTGACTTCTCCCTTTTCGCTTCTCTTGTCCCGGGGGTTCTCTTGCTCAGGGAGGGCATCCAGGCATGCAGCGATCTTAGCTTAGAGGCGCTCGATGACGGTGGCGATCCCCTGACCAACGCCGATGCACATGGTTGCCAGCCCGTAGCGCCTGCCTCGTCGTTCTAGCTCATGCAGGAGCGTGACCATGATGCGTGCGCCGCTGCAGCCCAAGGGATGACCCAGGGCAATGGCGCCGCCATTGACATTGAGCTTCTCTTCATCGATTTCCAGCTCACGCACGCACTGCAGCACCTGAGCAGCGAAAGCCTCGTTCAGCTCAATCAGGTCAAGGTCGTGGATGCTCAATCCGGCGCGCTGCAGCGCCTTACGTGTCGCGGGAATTGGTCCCAGGCCCATATAGGCCGGATCAACGCCGGCGACCGCGGTGGCAACGATGCGGGCCCGTGGTCGCAGTCCCAGGGCGCGTGCCCGGCTCTCGCTCATCATGACCAGTGCCGCTGCCCCGTCGTTGATGCCTGCCGAATTGCCGGCGGTGACCGTTCCCCCTTCGCGGAAAGCAGGCTTGAGCGCGGCCAGCTTTTCCAGGGACGTATCGGGGCGGGGGTGCTCGTCCTGGCTCACTAGCGCTGGTTCCCCTTTTTTCTGCGGCACTGGGACCGGAACGATCTCCTCGGCGAAGCGCCCATCCTGCTGGGCGGCAACGGCACGCTGATGGCTACGCAGGGCGTAGCGGTCCTGTTCCTCCCGGCTGACGCCGTAGCGCGCGGCGACGTTCTCCGCTGTCTCGCCCATGCTGTACGGGTGGTGCAGCGCGGCGAGCTTGGGATTGATGAAGCGCCAGCCCAGGGTGGTATCGTAGAGGGCGGCGTTGCGGCTAAAGGCGCTCTCGGCCTTGCCCAAGACAAAGGGGGCGCGAGTCATGCTCTCAACTCCGCCAGCGACAAAGATGTCACCGGCGCCGACCTGGATCGCCTGGGCGGCGCTGTTGATTGCCTGGAGACCAGAGCCGCAGAGCCGATTGACGGTCTGCCCGGCCACATGGATTGGCAAGCCAGCCAGGAGCAGGGCCATGCGGGCCACATTGCGATTGTCTTCGCCTGCCTGATTCGCACAACCCAGGATAACGTCTTCGACGCTACCTGGCTCGATGCCAGCGCGGCGAATGGCTTCGGCGATCACCAGGGCCGCCATATCATCGGGGCGCACATCTTTGAGCGCTCCGGCGTAGCGCCCGATGGGGGTACGCACTGCTGAGACGATTACCGCTTCTTCCATAGCTGCGGCCTCCTCTCGGGTTGCTGCTGATTCTCCGTTGACAGTGATATGAGACAGCTCAGTCTCTCACGGAGCCTGATGAAGACTGGTCTGGTCAGGTCTGGCCACGCCCTCTCAGGAACCAGCGTCAGCCAGACCTCTCCCGTTCGATCCGCTCAGCGTCCCTGGAATTGAGCGCGACGCTTTTCGAGGAAAGCGCGCATCCCTTCGCGCTTGTCTTCGCTGGAGAAGAGCAGGAAGAAGTTTTTGCGCTCAGCCTCCAGGCCCTCTTCCAGCGGGGTTTCGAAGGCGGCCAGTACGGCTTCTTTAGCCAGTCGGACGGCGATGGGTGGACGCTCGGCCAGCTCTTTGGCGATCTTAAGGGCCTCCTGGAGATGCTCGCCCTGGGGTACCACGCGGTTGACCAGGCCCAGCTCAGCCAGCTCGCGAGCGCTGATCTGGTTTCCCAGCAGAACCATCTCCATCGTGCGATATTTGCCAAGGGTGCGCGCCAGGCGCTGAGTGCCGCCAGCTCCTGGGATAATCCCCAGCAGAATCTCCGGCTGACCGAAGCGAGCGTTCTCGGAGGCTACAATGATATCGCAGTGCAGGGCCAACTCGCAGCCTCCTCCGAGGGCATAGCCGTTGACTGCGGCGATGAGGGGCTTTTTGATGCGCCGGATGCGCTCCCAGGCTTCGAAGCCACCTAAAAGCATGTCAATCGGCGACTTATCGGCCATCTCTTCGATGTCGGCTCCAGCGGCGAAGGCGCGCTCGCCGGCGCCGGTGATGACGATGCAGCGAATGGCCTCGTCGCGGTCGAGATCTTCCAGGGCGCTGCTCAGCTCAGCGACGAGCTGCGTATTGAGGGCGTTCAGCTTGGTGGGCCGATTGAGTGTGACAATGCCCACTCGCTCATCACGTTCGACCAGAATGTATTGATATGCTGTCATTTCTCTCCTCGTTGTCTGTATCTGGGCTACAAGCCGTAGCAGAGCCCGTGATTCGGGCGAGATCAGCGTGAGAGACGCTGGCTGGCTGGCTGGCCAGGGCGTGAAAAGGGCCAGCCTGCGAAAAATCAGCGAGTCCAGACGCCGTGTGGGTCGCACTCGCGAATCACGCGCAGCTCTTCTGGCGTTGGCGGAACTGTTTCGGCGCAGTCGGGGGCCAGGCGCAGCGGCCAGCCAGTTTGCTCCTGGACCTGCTCGATACTGCTGCCGGGGTGATAGGACTGCAGCAGGGCCTCGCCGGTGGCCGGATCAAAGGTGAAGACGGCCAGCGTGGTGATCAACACCGCTGGTCCGCCACGTGGCAGGCCGACGCGCTGGCGCCAGGCCACGCCGGCAGAACCCTGCTCATCGGGGTAGCCATAGCCCGGGCTGGTCACAAAATCGACCCGCTCGCGCAGGCGGTGCCGTTCGTGGGGCATGATGATCGCCAGACGCTGGGCCAGCGAGGCGATGTCGGCGCCGCCGCCGCTGCCGGGCAGTCGGACGCGCGGCTGCCGCCAGTCGCCGATCAGCGACGTGTTAAGGTTCCCATAGCGATCGATTTCGGCGCCGCCGATGAAGCCAAGCTCGATTTCGCCGGCGGCCATCAGACCGAGCACGTTAATGGTGCTGGTGGTCCAGAGTGCTCCGCAGATGTTGGGCGCATCACCCATTGTATAGAGTAGTTCGCGGGCTGGGGTATCGCGAATCAGGCCGGTTTCGAAAATACCAACACAGTGAGGCGCGTGGGTGCGCTTGGCCAGGGCGAAGGCCAGCAGTGGCAGGCGCATGCCAACAAAAACCCGCTCACTATCGCGGATCTGGCGCGCGGCACAAACGACCATCAGCTCACGAGGGGTATACTCCATTGCCCTTTTCCTCCTTGTCTGGTTGCTCTCTTGCGCTGCTCCTTTCTGGCCAGAGCTGGTGACACGCGGGAAGCGGGCTGTGTCCTTCCTGGGCCGGACTGCCGGCGCGAGAGCAGAGGGTCTCACCAAACTCAGGCGATCGATCGTTCCGGTCGATCAGTAGCCATAGTCGACGGGAGCGGCGTAGCGGTGCTCCTTGACACTCAGGGCGCCCCGGCGAGCCTCGCCAAGCTTCGCCAGATATTCCTGGTGCGTCTTGAGGCCAAGCACCCACTCGTCCAGCCACTGCTGGAAACCCTCTGGGGTGCGGCTGCGAGTATGGTACTCGTGATAGAACTGGTGGTCGCGATCGTAATAGCCCTGCACTGCTGAGGGGTGGGCCCCCCACGGCTCATGGACGACCGCACAGACTTTGTATGAGGGTCCGATGACGCGGTTGGGATCGCTCGTGATGACTTCGCGCGCTACGATCTCTTCGGCGATGATAATGACTTGACGGGCGGCAAGCATAGCTTCCTGACAGATGCCAAGGCTGCCCCAGAGATGAGCATTGCCGTCTTCGTCGCTGCGCTGGACGTGCAGGATGGTCACGTCAGGTTGCAGAGCCGGTACGAGTAGCAAGGGACTGCCATCGAACGGTGAGGTAGTCTGGAGAAAGGTGGAATTTTTACGTGGGATGTCGCTCCCCAGCAACGAACGTGTGGGGATATAGGGAGCGCCCAGGCTGGCAGCGCGCAGGGCCAGGCCGATCGAGAAATTGCTGTGGTCCTCGGTGATGATGGGACGAGGCTGGGCTTGCTCCGTTGCTCGTCGGTAGCAGTGGCCGAGGCCCTCACTGACATTGCCTACCCAGGCCGCTTGAATCTTCGCCACGCAGCCGGCCCCGATCAGTTGATCGAACAGGATATCCGAGATAGGTCCGATCAAGGTCAGGTCGCGGCGTCCCTGGCGAATGATCTCGTGGCCCGCAGCGAAGGGAATGCAGGGCTCCAGGGCCAGACCCAGTGCTATCGATGCCCCGTCGTGGACATAGCGTCTGATCGCCTCAGTCATAGAGAGCAGCTTACTCATGTCGGTGTAAACTCCACGATCATGTTTGCGTAATCATCGGCCACGTAGATGTGGTCATCCTGGTCGATGACCAGTCCCTGTGGTTCGATAAAGCCCTGGCTCGCCAGCGTTTCACGCTGGCCGGTGGCTAGCTGCAAGCGGATCAGCGCGTGCACGGCTGGTGCCAGATCTATCACCAGCAGATTGCCATGCCCATCCCAGGCCACATCGTCCGGCATGCCGAAGCCGCCGAAGCGAACCTTGTGCCCGTTGGGGCTGATGCGCCAGACCGCCTGCCCACATTCATCGGCCACATAGACGTTGCCCGCCTCGTCAACGGTGGCCCCTACCGGGCGCGTCATGCCACTCGCCAGCGGCTGCAGAGTGCGGCCATCCAGGCTCATGCGGTAGACCTCGCCGGTGGGGCTATCTGGTACAATCAGGGTCTGGGTGATGCGATCGAAAGCAATACCATCGATCCCTGCTTTGCATGGTTGGCTGCCCGGTGTGCCTGGAAGGGTACGCAAGACCAGCGGCATCTGAGCGCCCGGCATCAAGGACAGCAGGCGATTGGTGCGCTGTTCCGCTATGATGATTGTACCATTCTGGAGCACAACCAGCCCTTCTGGCGCCGCCAGGCCGCGCGCGAGCACGCTCACTGTGCCATCGCGATTGAGGCGGTTGATTGTGCCATTATGAGCGTCGCTGAAGAAGAGGTTACCTTGCGCGTCAAGGGCAAGGTCGTCTGGTCTGCCGTAACCGCGCAGGAGGAGATGGCTGCGGTAGTGGCGCGCCGCTACCACCGTACCGCTGGCACTAGGGGAAGCGCTGGCCGTGCTGCTTGGCGATGGCGTGCGGACGGTGCGAGCTGAAGATGAGAGTGAGGGAGTAATGGCGGAGCCGGCGCTGCTACAGGCGCTCACCAGGAGCAGGCAGAGGAGCAACGCCGAAAGAATCCTCGAATGCTCGCTTCGCTGCATAGCGTGTCCTTCCCGAAAAACCCCGATAGTGTGATCAGCCAATTGGGAGTCAGCGGCTACCAGTGGCCGGACCTGGGGGGACAGGCAGACCCCTGGCAGGAAGCTGACCATCGCTGACAGGGCCGGCCCCGGCCAGGCGCTGTCTCTCTTGCCATCGTATCACAAGCGGGCGTCTTGAGGGAAATCGGGATCGGAAAGCGACTACCGTCCTTCCCAGGGTAACGAGCAGGGCCGCCGCTCCGCCATTGCCGTGCTCGTTGACTCAGGCATTCACGGGCGCGACTTCCTCAATCAAGTGGTGCAGCGTTTTGAGAGGAACCCCTGTTCCTTTGGTGCCTGTGCGCCTGGTCATCACCAGCTCGGCGGCGATGCTGAGCGCGATCTCCTGGGGCGTGACGGCACCAATGTCCAGGCCGATAGGCGTGTGTACCTGCTCAAGGCGCTCGCGAGGGGTACCTGTCTTGAGCAGATTGCGAAAGATATTGCGGATTTTGCCGGCACTGCCGATCATGCCGACATAGGCGGCCTCGCTTTCCACTGCGGCGCGCAGGGCTTCCTCGTCAAGCCGGTGCCCACGTGTGACAATGACTACCCAGGTTGAGGCGTCCGGTCGCAGCTCCCGAATGGTCTGAGCGATGTCGCCGAAGACGAGCTGGACGCGCTCGCCAAAGGTGCGGGGATCGGCCAGGTCGCGGCGGTCATCGACCACGATGATGCGAAAGTCGAGGTCGGCGGCGAAACGTGCCAGCGCCTGAGCAACGTGGCCGGCACCAGCAATGATCAGCCGCGGCTCCGGTGAGATGGCCTCGATAAAGACTTCCAGGGTGGCGCCACAGCTGCCGACGGCTTCGTCGGGATCAATGTGGATATGGGTGAGGAACGAGCGCCCTTCCTGAAGGGCCTGCTGCATGGCCTTGATGGCCTGCTCGTCGGTGCGCCCTCCGCCAAAGCTGCCGCTAGCGCTGCCATCGGCGTGGAGCAACATGCGAGCCCCGGCGTCGCAGGGTGCGGCTCCAATGGTCTTGACCACAGTGGCAATGCCGACGCGCTCGCCTCGTCGCAGCGCTGCTTGAATGGCCTCGTAGACGGCTGTGGGGCTAATGGCACTCATGATGCTTCCCGTCCTCTGTCTCTTGCTCTCTGCGTGCTTCCCCTACTCAATGATTGAGCAGGACACTCTTCATTATAACACAGGAAAATTGCCGTCCCTTTGCTTGACAGGCCGGTTCTGTTCACGTATAGTGAGTAGAACAGGAGCAACAGTGTGACAGAGGTATAGAGGCGCGGGTTAAGAGGGGTAACCTGGGAGCCTGGCCTAGATGGCAGGTAGCCCCCACCCAGTGTGAGGCCGGGCCAGAGAGGAGAGTGCCCTTCTTCAGCAGTTGAAAGATCTGCTCTGCAAAGATCATGACCCCTGGCAGGTCTGCTGTGGCCATGACCTGCTGGCTCTTCTCTCTCTTGCCCTCCACAAGGTCTTAGGAACCCATAATAGTGGTGAGCTTCGTCTCGAAATACTTCAGAAGAGTCTACGCCTGGCCTATGAGTATCGCTATTTCATGAAAACGCAGCTCTACCAACGTCTGCGGCTCTGGGAGCAGCACCATCCCAGCTTCGTGCTCTTCCCGCCAGCCGACGAATAATTCTCCTCGGCTCGAAAAAGATCATCTTTTGTTCTCTCATGATCAAGATGCCCTTCCGCTTTGATCCTCTCCCCCTGGAACGATTCTTTAGGAGCACCTGGCCTGGCCGCTGAGCGTCCCACTCTCACTAAGCAAGCAGCTAGCTTGACAGATGCTCCTCTGCCGGGTACAATGCTAGAACGTAAGTTCTAGATCTCCTGAGCAGTCGAGCTACGGGCATTCGCGCAGCGCCTGGGCGGCTCGCTCTGACAACAACGGCTCGCATAGCTTCCGGCGAGGTCGTTCAAGGAGGTGAGTCAGTCAGGCGCAAGGCGAGGAACAGTCAGAAAGAGGAGACATTGTCTATGGCATCTCTTAGTGAGCACTCACATTCTCAGGATCGCGAGGAGCAGCGTCCACGCTTCAACCCGAGCGAGCACCTGTTGCAGATCAGAAGCGGCAATCGTGGCGAGCTGCGCGACTACCTGCCTGTCCAGTGGCGGCTCGTCTGGTTCCGCGAACTCTGTCCCCAGGGGACCATTGAAACCGAGATGGTCCATCTGGATCTGGAGCGTGAGACCGAGGAGGAGTATTACGGCTACAACAGCGAGACCCGACGCAACGAAAAGATGGTTCGCCGGGCTAAGGGTTTCGTCATCTTCCGTGCCGTCGTCAAGGACGGCAAGGGGGGCGTTGCCACAGGCACCAAGTCGGAGAAGGCCGCCAGCTTCCCCGATTTCATCGAGAAGGCCGAGACGGGCGCCATTGGGCGCGCCCTTGCCGCGCTCGGCTTCGGGACCCAGTTTGCCCCAGAGCTAGATGAAGAGCATCGTATCGTCGACAGTCCTATCGAGCGGGCTGCCCACTCTACCAGCGAGCATGCCTCAGAGGCTGCCGCGACCTCAGAGGCGGAATCTGCCTCCTCCGGCGCGCGCGGGGCTGCCGCCCCTGCTGTCCCACCATCTCGCCAGCGCACCTCGCCGCGATCGGGCAACGCGGGCAACGGCGGCGACAGCGAGCACGGTCCGATTACCGACCAGCAGCTCGCCAGCATTCGCAAGCTCTGCGATACTCTCGGCAAGTCGGAGCCGAACGACCTGGCTTCCTGGAACTACGCGGCGGCCCGTGAGCTGATTCTGCAGCTGAGCCGCGAATATCGCCAGCGCAACGAAAGTCGTAAAGCTTCCTAGCGTACACTAGCGAGGGTTGCTCATGTCCTTTAAACAACTGCAGTATGCCGAAAAGCGCATCCACAGACTCTGGCGCGCTATGGTCGTGGCTGACGAGCGCGGCGCCTCACCGATCGAACTTGAGCGCCTCTACGAGGCCTACTTGCAAGCTCTCCAGAACTACTTGCGCTACTACGAAACCTACCGCCAGGAGTCAGGTGGGATCGACATTCATCGCTGTGCCTGAAGACAGGGAGGGCCCAGGCCACCATTGCCGCCTTCCTCTCCCTCCCTATTCTGACAGGCTGCAGAGAGGGAAGGCGACAACACAGAGCGAGCAAGATGGCGGCCTGGGCCTCCTCGGGCCAGGCCACTCTCTGTCTGTCTCAGGTCGGCGGCCTGGGGTCGGGGCTAGCTAGGCGCGTGTTGACAGAGAGGACAGGAAGTCTCGAATGGCTCGCGCCACTGCCTCTGGCGCATCGAAGAGGACCAGATGGCCAGCCTGGGGAATAATGATCAACTGCGAGCCTGGGATCTCCCGATGCAGACGCTGGGCATCCTTCACGGGAATCTGCCGATCTTCCTCCCCCCAGATGATCAACACCGGCTTTCTCGCCCGCGGCAGATCACTGGCCACCGAATTGACATAATAGGGGATCAGGTTGCGGATGTGCTGATAGAGGACTTCCTTGTGCAGCTCGCTATTCCAATGGTTCACGAAGTCATCCAGCATCTGCTGCTTAAACTGCTCAGGCCGTGTTGTAGCGGCGGGCAGGGTAGCGCGCAGATCGCGCAGCACATCCTCAACGCTGGCCCGCTTCGGTGCATCGTATTCCTGGCGCTCCTTCATCTGTGGCAGCGGCCAATCCTCGGCAAAGGCATGCAAATAGCAGACCGTGTCGATCAGCACCAGACCCGCTACGCGCTCGCGACTCAGGCGAGTCGCCAGAATCTGAGCTACGCCGCCGCCGAGGCCGTGACCCACCAGCACTACATTGGTCAACTGGAGAGCTTCCAGGAACATCGCCAGGTAGTCAGCGTGTCCCCAGACCGAGGTGTCAGCTGGCCAGGGATGATCAGAGAGGCCGTGGCCCAGCAAATCGGGCACATAGATTGCGCGTCCACTGCTGGCCAGTAAAGGAATCATCTCGCGCCAGGCGAAGGCCCCCGCCAGCACATCGTGGAGCAGGACCAGCGCCCCATCGGTGCCATGCTCGGCCCCATAGACATAGTAGGTCACATTATAATGAATCAGGCGGATCGTGCGCCGTTCCCCGGCGCCTGCCACCCGTGGTATCTGCGCTGTACTCTGTGTCATCGTCTCTTCCTCACTCTTCCGTGCGCTGCGAACGAGCATCTCTGCATCGTCCCTCTACATTCGCGCGTAGAGTCCTGGAACATTATAGAACGCTCCAAAGCCCGCATAATGAGCCGTACGCTCGCCCAGTTCTTCTTCGATCACCAGCAAGCGATTGTACTTTGCCACACGCTCACTGCGGGCAGGAGCTCCTGTTTTAATCTGGCCTGCATTGGTAGCGACCACCAGGTCAGCGATCGTCGTATCCTCCGTCTCGCCCGAGCGATGAGAGACCACTGCCGTGAACGAAGCGCGCTTGGCCATCTCGATAGCTGCCAGCGTCTCCGTCAGAGTTCCGATCTGGTTGAGCTTAATCAGGATTGAATTGGCGGCTCGCTCCTCGATCCCGCGCTTCAGACGAGCCGTATTCGTCACGAACAGATCGTCGCCGACCAACTGCACCCGTCCGCCCAGACGCTGACAGAGCAGCGACCAGCCTTCCCAGTCATCTTCTGCCAGGCCATCCTCGATCGAGATCAAAGGATACTCGTTGACCCACTGCTCATAGAGATCGACCATCTCGGCGGACGAGAGCGTGCGGCCTTCGCGGGCCAACACATACTTCCCATCCTGATACAGCTCGCTGGCGGCAGGGTCCATACCCAGACAGATATCGGTGCCGGGGCGGTAGCCAGCTGCCTCGATGGCTGTCAGCAGCAGCTCCAGCGGCTCACGATTCGAGCTCAGCGAAGGAGCGAAGCCCCCCTCATCGCCGACATTCGTATTATACTTCTTGCTATGCAAGACCTTCTTCAAGCTCTGATAGACCTCGGCCCCCATGCGCAGCGCCTCCCGGAAGGAGCGAGCCCCTACCGGCAGAATCATATACTCCTGCATATCGGCGGAGTTGTCGGCGTGCTTCCCCCCGTTGAGAATATTCATCATGGGAACAGGCAAGACACTGGCCGAAACCCCACCCAAATAACGATAAAGCGGCTGACCAAGCGCATTGGCCGCCGCGTGGGCCAGGGCGAGAGAGACGCCGAGAATCGCATTGGCACCGAGCTTCCCCTTATTAGGCGTCCCATCGAGCTGGACCATCAGGCCATCGAGAGCCACCTGATCTGTGGCATCCTGGCCGACCAACGCTTCCCGTAACGCCGTATTGACATGCTGAACTGCCGTCAGCACACCTTTGCCACCATAGCGCTGGCGGTCGCCATCGCGCAGCTCAACGGCCTCGTGGGCCCCTGTAGAAGCCCCAGAGGGAACCGCCGCGACACCGCGAGCACCACCTTTCAACCAGACCTCCACCTGGACCGTTGGGTTGCCTCGCGAATCGAGGATCTCGCGAGCCACCAGGTTCGCAATGACCGTACTTTCGCTGCTCACACCAGGCATAGAACAATACCTACCTCTCTCAACTCTACTCAAATCTTAGCGTCTTGCTGGTAGCCAAACAATCGATGATAGCGCGGCATTGCCCATCATTGTCGGCTGTATTGTAACGCGCGCCGCTGCTCGTGGGCAAGCATTTTCTTGGCAGACAGATAGACAAGCAAACAGACAGACGATAGCCAAACAAGCAGCCTACCAAACGAAGACGTCAGTCGACTTCCGGCCATCAAAACGATCGACGAGCATGGCACGAGTGGAGCGTTTGCAGCAAAGAAGAGGGTAAGAAGCGCGATCGAGCGATGAGGAAGCGTAGCCTGGCCGTAACAGCAACTGCCGGCCTGCTAGACCCACCTGACCCCTATTCTACCCAGGAGCTAAGGGTGGTCGAGGCAGGTATCCAGGCCGGCTCACCCAAGGTCAAGCAGTCAGAGGGGGATCAGCCAGCTCCGTTAGAGCCACTGCGTGCTCTGCCAGGGCGCACCTCAGCCAGGGCACGTGCCAACAGATCGGTATGCTCTGGCAAGCCCACGGTCACCCGCAAGACATTCTGCAGGTACGGATGCTGGAAATAGCGCAGGAGAATGCCATATGCCTCAACGCTGGCCCGAATGTCCTCCACCGTAATTTCCTCATCGCAGACGCGCGCCATAATAAAGTTCCCCTGGGAAGGGACTGGCGCCAGATACGGCTGAGAGGCCATGACCTGGAAGAGGCGTTCACGCTCCTGGATCAGGAGCTGCACGCGCTCCCAGACGCAATCGAGGTGAGCCAGCGTCTCTATAGCGGCGATGTGGCCGGCCACATTCACCTCAAAAGGGCACTGGGCGCGCCGCAAGTAGCTGGCGATCCACTCAGGGAAGAGGCCGTAGCCGATGCGCAGTCCAGCCAGGCCGGCCCACTTACTGAAAGAGCGCAGCACCACCAGGTTGGGGTACTCGGGCACCAGATGGGCCACACCCCGCGGCTGCTGTGAGAACTCCACGTAGGCCTCATCGACGACAACAATGCGCCCCGTCTCCAACAGGCGTAGAATATCTTCCTGAGCCACCAGATTCCCGGTTGGATTGTTGGGGGAACAGAGCACGATCAGCTTCGTCTCGGGAGTCAGGGCTGACAGAATCGCCTCGACATCGAGCTCGTAGGACTCTGTCCGCGGGACCTCGATCACGTAGGCGCCGCAGAGCGTCGTCACCGTCGTATAGAGTGTAAAAGTAGGTGGGCAGCAGATAATATTGTCCCCAACCGACAGGAAGACATGCCAGAGCAGATTGATCAGCTCATTACTGCCGTGGCTGAGGACAATATAGCGCTCATCGAGGCCCGTGAACGTGGCCAAGGCTCGCCTGAGAGCGGTGGAGTCTGTATCGGGATAATTGTTGTAGTGGATGTACTGCCCCAGAGCGGCGAGCACTGGCGGGATAGGGCCGTAGGGATTCTCGTTGCTATTGAGCTTAATCAGGCGCTCGATAGGAATACCAGTTCTTTGAGAGAAAGCCTCTAAAGACTCTCCTGGTACATAAGGTGCAATACGTTCGATCTCTGGACGGACCTGAACAACACGCGAGGCATATGGTTGCATGGGCTTATATATCCATCCTACTTTTCAGTATCAGCGTCCACGAAGATCTGAGCGGGACGGCGAATCAAGGAATTGCGCACAGGGGAGCTAGTGCCGGTATTGCCGCGCAGAGGGCCGCTGGTGCCGAAAGAGCGGAGGGACGTAGGAGGAACGACGGGCTGCATCGCCGAAGTTTCCGGCAACTGGCCGCCGGTAGCCTGCAGCATCTCCATCCCGCGGCGCAGGGTCATCATATCCCGCAGGAAGCAAGCGACAGCGGAAGCGGCAGAACCTTTTTCGCGGGCGCTTTCGAAGCGGCGGGCATTCGCCTCGCCGGCATCCTGGGCCGCCTGAGCCAGCGGATCAGACGTGTGAGCGGCAAAGGTATCCTGGAAAATGTCGTCCCAGCTTGACCAGCGCCCACGCAGCGGTTTCCAGCCGAGCTGGCTATCGCTGACCGTGCGCCACTTTTCCTCAGTAAACTGAACCCAATCGTCGATCAGGCGGATGCAAGTCTCCAACTGCTGACGCAGGCGCTCCTCCTCGGCGCTATGGGACTGCGAGCCTCCGCTCTGCGGCAGGCCCTCGGCGGAGGGAGCTGACTGGCCATAGAAGCCGCTCTGGAAATAAGCGGGAGCCTGTTGCACGCCGGGGAAGAAGCCAGAGTTACCGGGCAAGCTTGAGAAGTCCGCGGCTCCCTGGCCGACCTGGGGCATAGAGCCTGTCTGGCCTGTTTGCCCTGCGGGCAGGCCAAGAACCGGGCCTTGTGGGAAAGCCAGCTCGCCCGTCACCGTCACCCCTCCGAAGGCGGGGTTAAGGCTCAAGATCGAGGAGCCATCGGGCATCAGCATGCCCTCGGGAATGGTAGGCAGACCACCGATCACGATCTCCTCGTGCCCGATTGCATCGAGGATGCGCCAGGCCAGTCGTGGGTGCTTGATGGCCCACCACAGGCGGCGTGCCAGAAAGGTACAGGCAAAGGTAAAGTTGACCAGCAGCCAAACCAACCCGCGCACCGCCAGCCAGTTCACCAGACCGACCACCACGATCCAGTACCAGGGATCGTGCTGCCCTGCCTCCTCAATAATAGTCAGGACAACCGCTACTGTGAGGCTGGGATCGCGCAGAGGATTAATCACATCGATGATACGCCAGAACCATGAACGCTCTGTCTTCTTCAAGATACGCTCCTCTGACATCACACTACGATGCCGCTGTCTCTTATCCTTCGCTCGGCTCACTGCTCGCCGTTGTCTTGGACCATGCGAGCGAGCCGTCCAGATCGCCAGGCCCCGACTGCCTGCCTGCCTGTCTGCCCTGCGGGCCAGTCCTTGCCGTTCTGCCTGCCTCCGCTCCTCTTTCGCGGGTGACCAGAGCTGACTCTATCTTCTTCGCCGCTGGAGCGCTCCGCCTTCCTCCCTTCCCCTCTTTCCCTCAGCAGCTGGCGGGTAGGCCTTGCCGGGGATGAGCCTTAGCCTGCGGCTCAGCTCCTCTCCTGACGAGTGAGCTACTCCTCATCATCTGGCTCGCCTGCCGACTGTCTGTTGCCGTCTTGCACTTACCTGGTGTCCATAGACCTGCGGGGCTATCCTGGCTTGCTTGCCCCCTGTTCCTGCTGCTCTGCTGCTCTGCTTGCCTTCCGGTGTGGCTTGCGGCGAACCTCATGCAGACGAGCGGCCTTCTGCAGCTAGCTCTCTCATTCGGCCATTTGCGGGACGATTCTAACATGGGCCCCTGGGGCCTGCAAGCTTTGCCGGCAGGACAGGGGCATATTGGGCTATCCTGACACACCACATCACTGCCATTTTTATTGTACCAGAGCCACGAGTGAGGCAAGGAAGCAGGCTCCCTTGCGGAAACGAAGGAGCGGTACTTTAGTACCGCTGGCAGCTACTTCAATCGGCAAGAGGGGAGCAAGGGGCTGCTCCCCAGCCGAGCGAGAGGCTGAGGCAGTCCAGGCTAGCGCAGATACGGCTGTTGGAAAGCCAGCAGCTGCCTGATCCCCTCTTGGGCCAGAGAGAGCAATTCATCCAGGCGTGCGCGGCTAAAGACCCCGCCCTCGCCAGTACCTTGAACCTCGACAAAGTCGCCGTGAGCCGTCATCACCACATTGAAATCCACCTCGGCCCGCGCGTCTTCCTCGTAGCAAAGGTCGAGTAGCGCCTCTCCCCCGACGATCCCCACGCTCACGGCTGCCACCGCAGTGCGTACCGGGTGAGCGGACAAAAGGCCGCCTTCTACCAGGCGACTGCAAGCCCGGTAAAGAGCCACAAAGGCGCCAGTAATGGCGGCTGTGCGGGTGCCCCCATCGGCCTGCAGCACGTCGCAGTCAAGAATCAGGGTACGTGTCCCCAGGGCCTCCAGATCGACAGCCGCTCGCAACGAACGGCCAATCAAGCGCTGAATCTCCTGAGTGCGCCCGCTGAGGCGTCCCTCGCGCTCGCGTGATGTGCGGGACTGGGTGGCCCGGGGCAGCATGCTATACTCGGCGGTGACCCAGCCCCGTCCGCTGCCCTCTAGAAAAGGGGGGACCTTCTCCTCGACGGTGGCAGCACAGAGTACCCGTGTGCGCCCGGCCTCGATGATCACCGACCCCTCCGCGTAGTCCAGATAGTCAACCGTGAGACGTAGGGGGCGTAGTTGAGTCTGAGAACGCCCGTCTGTGCGTATCATAAGCGAAGCCCTCTTGTTAATTTTGACCGGTTCAAAGCCTGGTTCCGAGTCATGAAAAATACTGAAGAAGGGTGCTCTAAGGGTGCTCTCTTGTGCTGGGTAATCCCTTCCGAGCAGAGAAGCCCCCCATTCCCTCAGCGAATATGTTACTATAACATAAGGGTGTCTCCAACAGAGGTAGCTGACCGTGCCTCACCTAAAGATGGCAGAGAAGGGGCTGTGTTCTCTCTCGTCGCCTCTGTCTTCTCGTACCTCAGCGTGAAGGGAAGCGGCGAGAAACGCACACCGGCCAGCCCGAACAAGAAGGGAGCGGACAAACGAGCGAGACAGCGAGAGAGATGAAGAGCAGCAGAAAGTCGCAGCCGAAGCGCGAACAACCTGTTAGAAAGGACCAACCTATGTCTGCGCATAAAACGCTGCATCCTGCGCAAGCGGAGCCACTCCATGCGCATCGTCTCATCATTGCGACCAACCGCGGTCCCGTTGAATTTTATCTTACACAAGATAAAGTCTTGAAGTCTCGGCGCGGAGCGGGAGGAGTTGTTACGGCTCTCATCGAGGCGGCCAGCCGCATGGAGGTCACCTGGGTGGCGATGGCGATGACCGAAGGTGACCGTCTGGCAGCGCGCAGCGCTGAAGCTGAGAGCGGGCGCATTCCCTCGCCGTTGCCGAACCTCAAGATGCAGCTTCGCTACGTCGTCATTCCCAAGACGGCCTACCGCAAGCACTACGACATCATCAGCAACCGGGTTCTCTGGTTCCTGCAGCATTATCTCTATGACCCTAGCAGCGACTCCTTTAACTATCAGCGGCTGCAGGATGCCTGGAAGAACGGCTACCGGGTGGCCAACCAGGCCATTGCCGAGGCAGTGAATGCCGAGATCGAGCGTGCTGAGACCACGCCGGTGGTCATGCTGCACGACTATCACCTCTATCTGGTAGCCGCTATGATCCGCGAGCGGCACCCTACCATTATTACCCAGCAATTTATCCACATTCCCTGGCCAGACAGCCGTTGCTGGCACTTCCTGCCCAGTAACATCGCCCAGGAGATTTATCGTGGCCTGGTGGGCAACGACATCGTTGGCTTCCAGACCGAGCGTGATGCGCGCAATTTCCTGGAAGGGGCGCGGACCATTCTCGAAGGAGCCGAAGTCGACTTTGAAGAAGGAACCGTTGTCTGGCAAGGGCACCGCACACTGGCGCGGGCCTACCCGATTTCGATCTCGGTGACTGAGGAGCGGCGCATCGTCCAGAGCCTGGCCGGACGGCGCGCTGCCGAAAAGCTTCTTCCCCTGTTAGGGGAGCAGACGATCATGCGCGTCGACCGCATCGAGCCGACGAAGAACATTCCTCGTGGTTTCCAGGCTTATGCCCAGATGCTGGAGGAGCATCCCGAACTGCGGGGGAAGGTGAAATTCCTGGCCTTTCTTGTTCCTTCCCGTCAATCACTGCCCGAATACAAGCGGCTCAACAGTGAGGTGCTCAAGCTCGTCGAAGAGATCAACGCACGCTATGGAGATGCCAGCTGGAAGCCCATCGAGGTCTTCTGCGACAATGACCGTACACGGGCATTGGCGGCCATGCAGTTTTACGATGTGCTGCTTGTCAACCCCATTATCGATGGGATGAATCTGGTGGCCAAGGAGGGAGCGGTAGTCAACAAGCGCGATGGCCTGCTTGTCCTCTCGCGCACCGCAGGCGCCTTCCAGCAACTTGGCAAGGCGGCGATTCCGACCTCTCCTCTCGATGTGGCCGAGACCGCCGAAGCGCTCTATGCTGCTCTGACGCTGCCCGCTGAAGAACGTGAGCGACGGGCCAGGCTGGCCCGGCAGATAGTGGAGCAGAACAATCTGCACACCTGGCTCACCCGACAAATTGCAGATATTAACGAACTCCTCGACCTGGCTCGTTTGGCGGCTGAGAATGAGGAGCGGCAGCCCGAACGGGATGAGTCGGAGAGTGAACCCGAGCTTGCGCCCAGCCCGTTATCTCTTTCAGCAGGATGACCCTGCTGCTAGATGCCGCTGTCTTCGGGCTGGCAAGAAAAGCGCGTGGAGGCCATCCACTACGCACGCTTTTCCTGCCAGCCTGGCGAGGATGCCCCAGTCTCACCCTCCAAAAAGGCCACCATTTCCTCCAGCAGGGCTGCCATGCCGGTCACTCCCTCGACGACGAGATCGGCCCGCTCTAAGAGCCGGGGAGGAGTGTCGGCGTGGCGCACAGCGATGGTCACTGCTGTCGAGCAGATCCCCTCTTCGCGCAAGCGAATCAGGGTCTCCACTCCATCCAGGTCAGTAGTGTCGTCTCCTGCGAAGAGCGCGCTATGTAGCTGATGTTGCTCGATGAAGCGCTGCAATGCCTGACCTTTGTTCAGGCCAGGTGCGCGCAGTTCGACAGCCATCTTTCCTTCTGTGAGCAGGAGGCCGCTCGCCTGCGCTGGCCCTCTTAGGAGCTCGAGGATTTGCTGCCGCGCCTGGACAGGCTCGGGGCAACGCCGATAATGAATGGTCCCGCCGATACTTTTGTGTTCGATCTGCGCACAGGGCAGCGCTGGCGCCAGCTGCTGCTCTGCTAACGCGAGCAACCGCTGCGCGGGGAGGCGGTAGGCTTCGGCCTCTGGAAGGAGCCTGATGGGATGGTGCTCCGGGAGGCCCTCGGCCCACTCTAAACCATGATTCCCGATGTACGTGATCTCGTCAACCCCTACCAGGGCCGCTGCGCTGGTGACTCCTCTGCCCGTAACCACCGCCACACTGGCGTAGGGCCGCAGGCGTTCCAGCAGGGAGGCCACACCCGGAAAGAGCCTGGCTGCTTCAGGTGTTGGCGCAATGGGGCTGAGCGTGCCGTCGATATCGAAAGTCAATCCACAAGGACGGGCGAGCAAGACGTTGCGTAGTACGGCGGTCAGCATGGTAGCCCAATGCTCCTTTGTTTGAAGCTGGTTGTCTGGGCGCGCGCCCCCCTTGCCTTCTGGGTAGGGTCGCGCGCTTTGCATTCTATCACGCGGTGTTGCCGCACTGCGTCTCACGTGGTACTATGTAAGAAAAAGAAAAGCATTGCAGATGCGGTTCCTTACCGCAGAGCTAGCCTCAGCTCTCAGGCCAGGTAGCCAGGCCGCTTCCTGCCCCCAAGTATGGCCCCCCGTGCGGGCAGGAGCGGGGACAGAGAGGTGATGCGACCGATCCCATTGCTGCTCATCTCTGAAGCATGGCGTGCCTGGCTCCGCTCTGTCCTGACCTGGCAGGCCGATGACTCTAACTCTGCGCGAGAGACTGATAGACTTCTGGATCTCATAAAGGGGGTTGGAGATGCCGCAGACCTGGCTGCAGTTTCTCAGTACTGTCGGCGGTATTATTCTGGTCGATCTTGCTCTGAGTGGCGATAATGCCCTGGTGATTGGCGCGGCCACTGTGGGCATCCCACGACAACGGCGCTGGGCTGCTCTCTCTTTCGGGGGCGGTCTGGCTATTTTCCTCCGTCTTACCTTCGCGGCTCTGGCCACCTGGCTCTTGCAGATCCCCTATCTCCAGGCCATTGGTGGTCTTGTTGTGCTCTCAATTGCTGTCCGCCTCTTTTTCAGCCGGGCGGCGGGAAAGGAGGAGCGTCAGGCTAAGAGCCTGGTCAGATCGGCCCCGGTGAGCGAGGTTTCGCGCGTCAGCCAGCCATTGAACAATGGACCGGCTAGTGTGCTGGGCAAGGTCCCCCATCTGCGGCGCCTGCTGGAGCGTCACCTCTCGCCGGAAAATAGCAGCTTTGTCCTGGCCATGCTCACCATCGTGGTGGCTGACGTCACCATGAGCCTGGATAACGTGATCGCCATCGGCGCCATTGCTCAGGGACAGCTCCCGGTCCTCATTATCGGTCTCCTGACCAGCATTCTGCTCTTGCTCCTGGGCAGTGCGCTGATTGCTGAGGTGCTCAGCCGGATACCTGGTCTCACGCTGGTGGCTAGCTTTATTCTGGCCTGGGTGGCGGCCAATTTGATCATTAACGATCCGGCTATCAGCTTTCTCCAGGACCATGAGCTGGCTGTCTACGGTGGAACATTCCTCTTCGTGGGTGTGATGGCGCTCATTGCCTATCTTCAGCAGCGCCATCAGCGGTACCTGCATTCTTCCTCGCCCCCCTCTCCCCGCTAAACTGGCCTGGGCCTGACTCGCCTCGCGCTGCTCCCACCTTGTCGCAACTAATCGACAGGAGGATAGTTTTCCTTGCCAGGAAAGATTGAGAGGGGAAGAGCAAAGAGCAGAAGGGACCCCCTCCAGATGGGGAGTCCCTTGTCGTGCAGCTCTTCTTTTTCTTGTTCTTGACGGGCGGGTTGCTGAGGGCTGCAGCTCAGCCCTCCTCACTGCTTTTCAAGCGATCCGGGTAGCCATGACCTCCCCGTCTCGCTCCCACTGCGCTGGCTTTAGGGCGAGACAGAGGGTACTGTCACCGACGGCAGAGGGTGGGCCGTTGGTGACGGCGATGGCGATGGTGTTGGAGACGGCGATGGCGATGGTGTTGGAGACGGCGACGGCGATGGCGATGGCGATGGCTTCTCTGTCGCTGTCGCCGATGGGACGGAGGTAGGCGAGCCAGTGCTGAGATTCACCACGTAGAGAATCACACTCTGGCCATTGGGCAGCTCCTGGCCGCTCTGAGGAGAAGTACGATCAACATAGTTGGCCGGCTTCGTTGGATCAACACCATCGGACTGCACCGTAAAGGGAATGCCCTGGCTACGCAGAATGCGCTCCGCTCCAGCCAACGTATTGCCCACGAGTCCATCGGGGACAATGACCCGTGTCGGTCGCTCTTGTAAGTCGACCAGGATCGTTGAGCCACGTGGGGCCAGGGCGGGCGGCTGCGGCGACTGCCGGATCACGTAGCCCGAGGTCAGGCCATTGTGGACCTGCAGCACAAAGCCCGCATTGGTCGCGCGGGTCAGGGCCTGCTGATAGGTGAGACCGATCAGCGAGGGAACAGGGACCTCGGGCGGAGCAGGGGTTGCCTGGGTAGAAAGGTGTAGAAAAGGCACAAATCCCAGGATAGAAGCCAGATAGATGCTGAAGCCGAGGAGCAGAACTGTGGCGATAAGGATAAGAGCAGTGATAATACCAGCTAGGCGTGAACCTCGCTCACCGGCGATAGCATCGCGCTGGAAAGGCCGGGTGGTGCCTGACTGAACAAAGCCCCCATAGGGTCCAGGCCCGGGAGCGGGGACCGCCTCGGGAGGGGCATAGGGAGAAGCTGCCAATGGACCGGCAGCCAGGGGGGGCTGATCGTAGCCTGGGGCGGCAGCTGCGATGGGAGCCTCGTTGACCAGACCATGCCCAACGCCGGAGGACGAGGGCCGGTAAGGAGAAGTGAGCACCGTTGGTGCTGCTGCCACATCGGCGACCGGCTCTGCAAGCTCGGTTTCGCCAAGGGCCTCCAGAGCGCGAGCTAAAGCGCTGCCATCGCGATAGCGCATCTCTGGTATCTTTTCCAGGCAGCGCAGAATAATCTCTTCGAGGGCGGGAGGAATAGCTGGATTATAGTGGCTGGGAGGGATCGGCGGGTCCTGGATATGCTGCATGGCCACAGCCACCGGGGTATCGCCCTCGAAAGGAGTGCGCCCAGTCAGCATCTCATACATAACGATTCCGAGCGCATAGACATCGGCGGCTGGGCTGACGATCTCGCCCTGGGCCTGTTCTGGTGCATAGTATTGCACCGTACCGAGAGTCATCCCCGTTGTTGTGAGACGCTCGGCATTGATATCCTTGTAGACGCTGGCGATACCGAAATCGGTCAGCTTGATCGAGCCGTCGCGCCCGACGAGAATATTCTGGGGCTTGACATCGCGGTGAACGATGCCGCGGCGATGGGCGGCGCCGAGGCCGAGAGCGACGTCGTGGGCGATAATCACTGCGCGCTCCACATCCAGCACTCCGCGTGAACGCAAATAGCGGCGCAGGTCTGTGCCCTCGACCAGCTCCATCACGATATAGTAGTTCCCATCGCTCTGCCCGTAGTCGTACACCTGCACGATATTAGGGTGCTGCAGAGCAGAGGCGGCCTTCGCCTCGCGCTGGAAGCGCGTGACAAACTTCGGGTCGGTACTGTAGACCTCGCGTAGCACCTTAATCGCTACAGGGCGATCCATGCGCAGGTCCCGCCCGCGGTAGATGGTTGCCATGCCCCCCCGACCGATGGGGTCCAATAGCTGGTATCGCTCGCCCAGAACTTCTGTTTGCATAGCTCTCCGCTTTGACCGTACAGCTTATCAGGAGGGGCCACAAGGGCCTTGGAGCCTGGCCGGGCCGGCCTCCCACCTCTCTCTCCTGTTTTGGCCTTGGCCATTCCTCGCTCTTCCTACCAACCAGCCTGCTCGTTTGCCTGTCCCCCTTCGCCTGTGGCCGCCTCTCGTGCCTCCTCTTCTCTGAGCCTGGTTGGCAGGCAAACGCTGGTCTGACCCCCTTGCCTGGCGACCGTTATTTCGTGCCAGGCTACTGCCTCTCCAGTCCCATGTATGCAACCTGGCCCGGCTCAACCACATCTGGTCTGGCCCGCTGCTTCCACGCTCCAGCGAGCGCGCCCTCCGGATGGGACAAGGTACTCTTTCACAATTGCCCTGCTATGGACGATAAACGCAGGATACCCGGTAAACTACAGTTCGCTCCTTATTGTAGCGCATCCTATCCCCATTGGGAACAGCTTTCCCCAGGCTGCTGTGCAAGACAGGCCAGCTTCCTCTTCTGAAATCAGCTCTGTTGCGCTCTTACCCCTGCTACTGGCCCGGGTGCGCCACTCGCCTCACCTTGCCTCATCTCGCGCTTGCTCCTCGTACTCCTGGGAGAGGATTGGAAGTCAGCAGCTCTCAGGTACCTGCTGGCTGGGGCAGGAGAACGCGAGTATCCCCCACTCGCCGCGTAATACGCTGCTCATCCATATGCTCCAGAAGAGGTAAAACGTACTTGCGCGTCGTTCCCAGCAGGTCACGTGCCTGAGCTACAGTAATGGTACCATGCTCTTGCAAATAGGATGTGATCAGTGCTACCGCTCTCTCGTACGCTTCACGCAGAAAAAGGATGGTACCATCCCCCATCTTCACCAGCTCGCCGCGCTCAAGCAGCGCGTTGACCAGCTCTGCCCCGATCAGGGCTTCGGCCTCCCCTCGCGTTGGTGGCATAAACGGATCTTCGCGAAAGGCCCGAACTAAACGTTCTACCAGTCTCTGCTGCTCTGCGCTGAAGGTTGGTGTAAACTCGGGGAGGCGGAGCAGGCCCGCGCCGCCAGCTTCCGTAAGCAGGCCCTCGCTGCGCAGAGTTTCGAAAACCTCCATTGCCAGGCGTGGCGGCAGGTGAAGGCGGGAGCGCCATTCCTCTTTCGACAGTCCGCTGCGCAAAGGAAACTGGGCATGGTAGTCGCGGACCAGGCGGAGGGCCGCCTCGCTGAGGGCCTGCCAGACACTCTGCGCGAACCAGTATGTTCCCATACGTCGCACTCGTCTCTGAGTTAACAACGTCTCCAGGGCCTGCCGCGTCACAGGCTGGGTGAGATTACTCAGGCGGGCCAGCTCGGCGGTTTCGTAGGCCGGCCACTGGAGATGGGGTGTGCCTGTCACGTGGCGTCCTGGCTGTTCGAGATGGGTCAAGACGATGGCTTCGGGATTGCCCTGAGCCAGGGTGGCCAGGTGCTGCAGCACCTCGCTGCGGCGTCGGCGGTGGTAGCGTGGGTGAGCGTCGACGACCTCGCCGCCCCCGATCGTCAGGCTGGGTGAGGGAATACGCACGATGAAGCGATCGTAGCGCTCAACCACGGTCGGCTGCTGGAGGCGTAGTTGCGCCCAGGTACTTTCACCGGGGGCCAGCTCGTCGCTCTCCAGCAGGCGCACGGTGGCCGCTACTACCTGGGCGCCGCAGTAGAAATCAACCAGGGCGTTGTGGCTCAGCGGACGCGGGGCATCGGCCAGCAGGCGCAGGCGGACATCGATCAGGGTGGTCGGTTGCTGCAGGCCCGGCAGGGTCACTACATCGCCTCGCTCTATTTCCTGATGTCCAATGCCGGCCAGATTGAGGGCCGTGCGTTCTCCTGGCTGGGCGACGGTTATGGCCTGCCGATGGCGCTGGAGGCCACGAATGCGGGCCTTGAGACCACGCGGCAGAATCTCGACCTCTTGCCCTGACTGGAAGCAGCCATCGATGAGCGTCCCTGTGACGATGGTGCCGAAGCCAGCGAGGGTAAAGACGCGATCAACGGGGAGGCGGGGGCGTCCCCGGTCGGGGCGCTCTGGCGCCCTCGCGGTTGCTTCTTGCAGGTGGCTCAGCAGGGCGGGTATCCCCTGGCCGCTGATGGCCGAGACGGGAACGATGGGGGCGCCCGCCAGACTGGTGGGCCGGAGCAGGGTGGCAATCTCCTCGCTGACCAGGGCCAGCCATTCCTCATCGACCAGGTCAGCCTTGGTCAAGGCCACCACACCACTGCGAACCTGCAGTAGGTCGAGAATGGCCAGATGCTCGCGAGTCTGTGGCATCGCTCCCTCGTCGGCGGCCACTACCAGCAAGGCAACATCGATGCCTCCCACTCCGGCCAGCATGTTCTTGATGAAGCCTTCATGGCCCGGAACATCGATGAGGCTGACCTCGCGGCCATCCGGCAAGGTCAGCCAGGCAAAGCCGAGATCGATCGTCATGCCGCGGACTTTCTCTTCGGTCAGACGATCTGGATCGATGCCTGTCAGGGCTTTGACCAGGGTTGATTTTCCGTGATCAATGTGCCCGGCTGTTCCTATACATGTCATAAGCGTCGTACGCGATGAATGCGATCGGGTCCCGACTGAGGTGCTCGCAATCGTCTTCTGCAGTTTGGTAGGCTGCTCTCCGCTTGAACCGTGGCAGAGAAGAGGGCCTCTCTACAGTATACATCGTTGTCTGCCGACTGGCTATGGAGGACTGCCAGTAAGAATGGAGCGGCTTGGCAGTGGCTGAGATGATGAACGGCTGGCCTGAGCCCGGTTGAGAAGACGGTCGGTCATTGAGAGTGAGGAGCTTGATTTTTGGTAGAGCATTGGCTACGCTAGCTGTGAGTGAAGGAACGGGCATGGCCTCGCCCGCCCTGCCCTGCCCTGTCTGCCCTGTAGCGCCCTGTTGTCTCGTTCTGCGTCAGAGGAGAAAGCACCATGACCATGACTCAACCATCCGCATCTGAAGGGGCCACGGCGCCTGTGGCCCGGCAATGGAGCTATGCCAGCGGTCCCAGCGATGTCCCGCTGCTGGGTCTGACCATCGGCGATCTCTTTGATCAGACTGTTGAGCGCTTCCCTGACCATCCTGCTCTGATTGCCCGCCATCAGGGGATACGCCTCACCTATCGCCAGCTGCAGGCCGAGGTGAATCGTTGTGCCAGGGCCCTGATGCAGCTCGGCATTCAGAAGGGCGAACGGGTCGGGATCTGGGCCCCCAACTGTGCCGAGTGGTGCATTACGCAGTTTGCAACGGCCAAGATCGGGGCCATTCTCGTCAATATCAATCCCGCCTATCGCCTGCATGAGGTCGAGTATGCTCTCACTCAGTCGGGTTGTAAGGCCCTGATCACCGCTGCCGCCTTTAAGTCCTCCAACTACGTCGAGATGCTGACCGCACTGGCACCTGAGCTGGCAAGCTCTGCACCGGGCGAGCTGCATGCCGCACGGCTGCCCGAGCTGCGCCTGATTGTCCAGCTCGGCGAACAGTCGGTGCCCGGTATGTTGCGCTGGAGCGAGCTGCTGGCCCAGGCTGAGGCTGTCAGCGATCAGGCATTAAGTGCAAGACAGAGAGAACAAGAATTTGATGATTCGATCAATATCCAGTATACTAGCGGCACGACCGGGTATCCCAAAGGGGCGACGCTGAGCCACCACAATATTCTCAATAATGGCTATTTCGTGGCTCGCCTGCAGGGCTTCACCCATGAAGATCGGCTCTGTATTCCAGTGCCGCTCTATCACTGCTTTGGCATGGTGATGGGCAATCTGGGCTGTGTGACGCATGGGGCGACGATGGTCTACCCGGCGGAGAGCTTTGAGCCGCGGGCTGTGCTGGAGGCGGTCCAGGAGGAGCGCTGTACGGCCCTCTATGGGGTGCCGACCATGTTCATTGCCGAGCTGGAGCATCCCGACTTTGAGCAGTTCGATCTGAGCAGCCTGCGCACGGGCGTGATGGCTGGCTCTCCCTGCCCGGTGGAAGTGATGCGCAAGGTCATTGAGAAGATGCATATGAAGCAGGTGGAGATCTGCTACGGGATGACGGAGACGTCGCCCGTCTCGACCCAGACCAGGCTCGATGATCCGCTGGAGAAGCGCGTGAGCACGGTGGGGCAGGTACACCCACATCTAGAGATCAAGATTGTCGATCCGGCGAGCGGCAAGGTGGTGCCTGTCGGCCAGCCGGGCGAGCTGTGTACGCGCGGCTATAGCGTGATGCTGGGGTATTGGAATAATCGCGAAGCCACAGCTCAGGCCATCGATCGGGCACGCTGGATGCACACCGGCGATCTGGCGGTCATGGATGCCGACGGGTACATCAACATCGTGGGGCGCATCAAGGATATGATCATTCGGGGCGGTGAGAATGTCTATCCGCGTGAGATTGAGGAGTTCCTTTATACGCATCCCAAGATCAGTGATGTCCAGGTGATCGGGGTTCCAGATGCGAAGTATGGCGAGGAGATCATGGCCTGGATCAAGCTCAAGCCGGGTGAGCAGGCTACGCCGGAGGAGATCCGCGCCTTCTGTCAGGGGAAGATCGCTCATTACAAGATCCCGCGCTATATCAAGTTCGTGGACAGCTTCCCGATGACGGTGACGGGCAAGATCCAGAAGTTTGTCATGCGCGAGCAGGCTATTCAGGAGCTGGGCTTGCAGGAGGCTGCTCGTATTCAGACGGCCTAAGTTTGGGTGCTCTATAAGCGTATGCCTTGGCCAGTCGTGTGTAGGCGATGGGTCTGGCGCCAGGGGAGCAGCCACCCCCTGGCGCTTGTTTCGTGATTGTAATGCTTTTCTTTGTCTTGCTGGAACTGGCTTCCCTCCGTAGGCTGCCTTACTCGTCAGACGCCTCGGTCCGCTTGCCTGCCGAGCAAGGGCCAGCCCCTCACTCTCGCTCGCTTGCCGAGCGATGATGTCGACGTTTGGACTGGGAGGAGGGCGGTGCTTCTGTTGGTAGCGCCAGCAGATCATCAACCAGGCGGCGAAAAAGCGTGACCAGGAGCTGCCAGTCTTGCTCGTCCCAGCGCGCAAGGATGGGTTGTAGTAGCCGCTCACGCGCCGCTTCCACTCTTTGGACGATCTCCTTACCTTGGGCTGTCAGCATGACCTTGCGTTCGCGTCGATCGCGCTGCCCAGGAGCGCGCACGACCAGCCCCTGACGCTCTAAGACCGCCACCTGCCGGCTCACTGTGCTGTGATCGCGGTCAACCAGCCCGGCAAGGTTCATAATCCCTACAACCTGGCAACGATCGATGGCGACAAGTAAGCGCAAGAGAGCCCTCTCAACGACGATGCCCGCTTCTCGATAAAGGGCTTGATCGCGCTCTGGCTCATTGATCAGGCCGATGAGATCAAAAAGGGCCTCATAGAATCGGCGAATGCTTTCGTCCATGTGCGTGTAGTATACACGGACCTCCTTGACATGTCCACCCTGGGCGGCTATAATAGATGCGTGTAAAATACACGCATCTATTCAGAGAGGAAGAGAAAGCTGAATGAAGGCAGCTCTGATTGTCAGATTGGGGGAAGCGCCGGTCTATAGTGACTTTCCTGAGCCTGTACCGGCTGAGGATGAGGTGCTGATCCAGGTCAGCGCAGTGGCACTCACGCCTGTGACGCGCAGCCGAGCAGCTGGCCGCCATTACACGTCGGCAGAGAGTCTACCACTGATCCCCGGCGTCGATGGGGTAGGCTACCTGGCTGATGGCCGGCGTGTCTACTTTGGTGCGCCCAGGAATCCCTTCGGCAGCTTGGCTGAGTACACAGTTGTCAGGAAGGGGCGCTATATTCCTGTGCCGGATCATTTAGATGATGTCACGGCTGCAGCTCTGGCCAATCCCGGCGCGTCCTCCTGGCTTGCTTTGCAAGAGCGTGCCCGGCTGCAGCCAGGTGAAACGGTGCTGATCAATGGGGCGACGGGCATCGCTGGACGGCTGGCTATTCCTATTGCCCGCTATCTGGGCGCCACCAAGATCGTTGTCACCGGGCGTAATGAGGAGATCCTGCGCTCCCTTATTTCTCAGGGAGCTGACATCACATTGTCATTACGGCAGGATGACGATCGATGGCTAGAGGTCTTCAAGGACGTCTTTCGTGAGGGGGTCGATGTGGTTCTTGATTATCTCTGGGGACCCAGCGCCGAGCGGTTACTGATGGCTGCTGCGCTGACGGCGATGGAAGAGAGGCCAGTACGCTTCGTGCAAGTAGGCTCAATCAGTGGCGAAACGATCGCTTTGCCGGCTGCTGTTCTGCGTGCTGCTCCTATCGAGCTGCTCGGCTCAGGTATTGGCAGCGTTTCACTCCCACGCATGCTTGAGGGGGTGGCTGCGCTGTTTGAAGCCAGCGCCTCGCTCAGATTGACTGTGCCGACCAATACCAGGCGCCTCTCGGAGGTCACGACTGTCTGGTCCTCTCAGGAGGAAGCTCAGCATTCGCGGACAGTCTTCTTGATAAATGCTGGCAGATCTTGATTCTCTTTTCCTGCTCTTGGTGTTTGAGTGGCGGGCGCCCGTGTGGCTGCAGCGGCGTGCTGGGAGCTGAAAGAATGCTGAGATCGAGATCCAGACGATTGATTGCGTGTGTGCGCGGTGGATGGGTATCGGCGATGCTGGCAATCTGGCGCTCTTCGATGCTGATGGGTGCTATCGGCTGTGAGGGGTGAGCGCCATCGTTGGCCAGACTTGATGAATCCGGCGCCAGGGGGGGAGCTGCTCCCCTGGCCTTCTGGGGAGTGCTAGCGAGCAGCCAGGCGCACAATCTCGACCAGGGCTTTGAGGAGGCAGGCATTAGGTTGGAGCGGAATCCAGGTGCGATACCAGTCCGAGGTCCGTCCCTCGCGCCGAATGACGATGCGCTCTGGCCCAATCTCCAGCGCTTCGACCTGGCTCCAGGGTAAGAAATCCCCTTTGTTCCATAGGCCGTCTCGGCTGACGAAGAGCGGATCAAAATTCAAGGTTTCGCCCCGTTGATAGCCTTCCAGAAGGGCAGGGAGGTGGGTGGCGACAAAATAGCTCTCGATGGTATCGCAGATGCGCGCCCGTTCATGTTCATTCAGTTTATGAGAGGTGGAAATCTCGAAGATGTTGCCTTGCTTGTTCCTGATCTTGATCGTATCGAGGTCCTTTACTCTTTCGGAGTGAGTATCGCTGCTGTTCTCGTAGGTGCCTCGCCAGAGTGTCTTGATCTCCTTCCAGGGAAAGATCTGCTGGCTGAGAGGGCTGGTGTATATAAAGCCGTTGCTGAAGAGATCGAGGCGGCTGCGGGAAGTATCGAATGTCCAGCAAGCCCAGAGGACTAGCAGGCCAAGGGTTACCCCCAGTGCGATCAGAGCGCCAATGGCAAGCGGACTGCCGACGAAGATCAGCTCCATGAAAAGCAAAGCAAGGAGGAGAAAGAGGCAGCCCCAGGTCTTCTGGGGGAGTCTATAGCTAAAGAGCCAGTCGCCAAGCCCCCTGGCCTCTGCCTGTCTCAGGATAGAAGAAGGAACTGGCTGCCAGGGTGAGAATTCTTGCTGCATAGAGGCCCCACCTTCGTTCACGAGAGGACTCTCAGCTGCGGCGGCCTTCCCGCCTCTGCCAAGAATCTGCACGTTGCAAAGCCTGTTCACTGAGACATTACCATGAGGGCTAAGCGAAAGGCAAGGGTATTTGCTGTTGTTCGCTCTTGCTGTCGCAAGGATCTCACTGACAGATGGCTAATGCGGCACAGCTGACTCGTACATTGCTGCTCGTGGTAGACAAGAGGCCCTCCGACAAGTGTTGGCCAGAAAGAAATCGGGGTTCTCGTCTGAGTGCCTGCGACAACGCTACCAGGCTTTTCGCCCCCTGCTGTAAAGCGATTAGAACCATCGACCGAGCCACGGCTTCTCTTGTAGCGTCTTCTGCACCTCCTGAATATAATGAATGGCGCCGCTATCGTACCACTGGCCACTGAACCAGGAGCCCAGGCAGCCCCAGATATCGCCGGCGTGATAGCGTGGGTAGCCCGCGCTGGGCGTCGCGGCCTGCAATTGAGTCGCCAGGCCCTCATAGCACATGCGCATCATTCCGTAGACGTAGTCGGCATTAAAGGCCGTATCATCGCGCATCATCGGCCACTCATGGCTGAAATAGCGATAGGTGATTTGCAGCAGACCATAAAAGGAAGGGCAAGATGAACCGTTCCAGGTGCCCGGCGGACAATAGCGGCTCTCGGTGGTCTTGCCTGCCGCCGTGCTCTGGTGCCACCACGACTCGACTGCCGCCTGAGCGCGCACCAGATCGGCGTTGACCCCCCACTTGCAGGCCACCCACTGGATAATCTCATCGGTGGTCCCAGTAAAGTTGCCGCTAATGCGCGTGCTGTAGCGATTGGCCTGGGAGTTCTGTGTATAGGTAGGATAGAACTGATCGATCGCTGCAAGCTGCTGAGCTGTAGGCACACGGTGATTGGCTGCGGTGTTGTCTGGACGCGGCTCCCACGAGCTGTAGTGGATGCTGGCCGCGCACTGCTGATCAGAAGGAAGAGCAGCTCCTACAGCGCTGATCAGGCCCTGTACAGCGGGAGCCGTCGCCGCCGCGGTGACGGTCGCTGTGCTGGAGAGCGGCGAGGGGGTCGGCAGCGCTGCCGGCTGAAAGGTCATGGCCCCAACAGTGGGGGTCAGAGGCCGTAAGCCCGGGTCAGCCGATGGGCTGACAGGCTGCTGTCTTCCTTCACAGGCGCTGAGCAGCAGGGCACCCATAAGTAACGCAATCCTGGCCACCTGCTGTGGTCGTTGCCACGCTCGCCGAAGCAGGCCGCGAACCGTCAGTCGTAAGATCCAGCCTGGAGCACAGCGCATCCTCATGGTCAGATCTCGCCCGTTCTTGTATCAATATATGTCATCTAATCTATCTATAGAACGAAGCAAGATCGAGATCTTCACTGGAGGCTACCGGACTGTCCTCTTTCGCCTTAGCTTGCAGCCTTGTCGTGGGCAAGCCCTACCGTGGAGAAGTGGCGCTCAATCGATCCGTGGCACGCGCGCCAGAATCTCCGACACCACCTCATAATTGATTGTCCCCAGGCGTTCGGCCACCTGCTCCGCTGTCAGTGTTGCCTCGCCCTGGCGCCCGATCAGCACCACCTCATCGCCCACGCGCACCCCGGGGATATCCGTCACATCGATCATACACTGATCCATACAGATCCGGCCCACGATAGGGGCTTCCCGGCCATGAAGCAGAACCGAACCCCAGGTACGGGGAGCGCGTCGGAAGCCATCGGCGTAGCCGACCGGCAGGACCGCAATGCGCGTCGGGCGTGTGGTCACATAGGTACAGCCATAGCCGATACACTCGCCCTCTGGGACGAGCTTCACCTGAGCCACCTGTGTCTTAAAAGAGAGTGCTGGCCGAAATCCCGGAGGCAGCCGGACCTCCGGCGAGGGATCGAGACCATAGAGGGCGATCCCGGGCCGCACCATATCGAAATGTGCCTCTGGCACTGTCAGCGTTGCGGCGCTATTGGCTGCATGGGCCAGCGGTGGGCGCAGTCCCTCGGCCTCCAGGGCCTGCAGCACCTGCTGAAAGCGGGCCAGCTGCTTGCGGGTATAGGACTGATCGCGCGTATCGGCCATTGCGAAGTGAGTAAAGACCCCCTCCAGCTCCAGACCTGGCAAGCGGGTGATCTCACGTGCCAGCTCCACAATTGCCTTGATCTCCTCAGCGCGGATGCCCAGGCGTCCCATGCCTGTATCCACCTTCAGGTGAACCTTCACCGTACGCTGCAGGGCCTGGGCAGCGCGTGAGAGTGCCTGTGCGGCTTCGCTCGAATAGAGCGTAATCGTCAGGCCCAGGCGGATTGCCTCGCGCATCTGCCAGTGAGGCACATAGCCAAAGACCAGGATCGGGGCCGTAATACCCGCCTCGCGCAAGGGAGTGGCCTCGCTAACCGTGGCCACGCCCAGTCTGCTGGCTCCATTCAGCAGCACTGTGCGAGCAACCTTCAAGGCCCCATGTCCGTAGGCGTCGGCCTTCAGACTGGCCAGCACCTGCACGCCGGGTCCTACCAGTTCCTTGATGCGCCGCGTATTATGAGCGATGGCGCTCAGATCGATCTCCAGCCAGGTTGGCCGCTCCGGGCGCATGCGCACAATCTGTTTCCAACCTGGCGTCTGGCGGACCAACCGCTCGGGGGCCTGGGCAGGATCTGCCAGCAAGCGCTCCGTCACGCGCTCCATGCGGGCCTCCTCGGAGCCTTTGACGAGCACCACATCGCGAGGCTCTCCTTCTGCTGGCTGCCCGGCCTCTTCCAAGAGAGCGAGCACGGCCTGTGCTGCATCCTCATGGGTCGAGGTCTGGACGATGCGCTCAGCGGGTAGGCCGGCATCGCGCGCCGCCTCAGCGATCAGCGCCGCTCGTTCGCCGCGGGTCACCAGATAGTCGACCTGGGCTGCAGCCGTCTGACCGACGAGAGTGTGGCCCTCCTCTTCGAAGCTTCCCAGATTCAGCATATCGCCCAGCACAGCGATGCGTCGTCTGGCCGGCAAGCGTGCCAGCGTCTCCAATCCTGCCAGCATTGAAGCCGGTGCTGCATTGTGCGTATCATCCAGCAGCCAGGTTCGCCGCAGGCCGGGCAGAGGATTCAGGCGACCTGGCAAAGGAGCAAATTCCGCCAGGGCCGCGATGATCTGCTCAGCGGGCAACCCGCACAAGCGGCCCACGGTCCAGGCCGCCAGCATAGTTGTCACGAAATGCGTGCCGAGCAAGCGCGTTCTAAGTACCGGCCCACTGCCTGGCCAGCGGGCTTCTGTCCCTTGCCAGGAGACGAGCACCTGCTCCAGAGCCGCAGCGGTAAAAGCCTGGAGCTGGTGATCCTCGCCCTGTCGCAGCAGGCGGCGAATCAGCGCATCGTCCCCGTTGACCACCAGCGTGCCCTCGGCGGGCAGATAAGTAGCCAGGCTGGTCAGCTCCGCGGCCAGGCGCTCCAGGCTCCCGAAATACTGCAACTGGGTTGGGCTAATGTTGGTCAGCACTCCAATGCGAGGCTGAGCGATGCGGCAGAGATCGCCGATCTCACCGGGGTGGTCGCAGCCCAACTCGACGACTGCATACTCATGGTGCTCCTCCAGGCGGCCCAGCGAGAGGGGCAGGCCCAGCAAATCGTTATAATTCTGCCAGCTCCTGAAGGTGGCAAAATGGCGCTCAAGCACATGGGCAATAGCTTCCTTCGTCGTCGTTTTCCCGGTGCTCCCTGTGACCGCGATCACCGTAGGCTGCCAGCGGGCCAGGATCGCCCGCGCATAGGCTTGCAGCGCCTGACGTGTATCTGCGACCACCACCACTGCCGTGCCGCTCTCCTGCATAACGGCGCACTGCTCCTCGGAGAGCGTGCTGAAGTAGCGGCCCTCGATCAGCAAGCCCCCGGCTCCGCGGCGCAGAGCATCTTGCCAGTAATCGTGTCCGTCACCGCGCTCGCCGCGGACAGCCACGAACAGCTCGCCGGGCAGCAACTGACGTGTATCGTGGTTGAAAGCTGGAAACTGCTGTTGACGTCCAGAAAAAGCTAACCTCCCTCCAGTCGCCTCCAGAAGGTGATCCAGCAAGATCATACAGCCGACCTCTCCTCTCAGGCTCACGCAGCGCCATAAATTAGCGGGCCAGCACGTAGTACATCGCGCCCACTTGTTTTATCATACCCTTTAGTTCCAGGGTCAGCAACGTCGCGGCCACGCTTGACGCGGACAATCCTGACGAGCGAATCAGCTCATCGATGTGGCGAGGCTCATGGTTCAGCAAGGCCAACAATTGGCGTTCGAGCGGGTCTTCCGGCAGCGTCTCTTGCAGCTCCAGGCACTGTGAAACCGTAAACAGGTTGAGCGTATCCAGGATATCCTGGACACCGGTAATCAAATGGGCGCCATCCTGAATTAAGCGATTGACCCCCTCACTCCCGCGGGAAAACATATTGCCGGGGACAGCAAAGACATCGCGGCCAGCCTCCAGCGCGTGACGGGCCGTGATCAACGCGCCGCTCTTCTGAGGAGCCTCGGTCACCACAACGCCCAGCGCCAGGCCGGCGATAATGCGATTGCGGGCGGGAAAGTTGCCACTATCAGGGTAGACTCCGGGAGGATACTCGCTGAGCAAAGCCCCCTGGCCAGAGCTGACGATGCGGCGCGCCAGATTGACATTCGACCCTGGATAGAGGACATCCAGGCCGCAGGCCAGGACCGCGATCGTGCGTCCTCCAGCCGTCAGAGCCGCCAGGTGAGCTGCTGTATCGACGCCGACCGCCAGACCACTGACAATCGTCACCCCGTGGCGGGCCAGGTCCGTCGCCAGATGCTCTGTTACCAGCTTGCCATAGGCGCTCATACGACGAGTGCCCACGATAGCCAGAGCACAGCGATCATTGGGGCTAAGCTGGCCCCGCAGGTAGAGCACGGGAGGCGCATCGCTCAGGCGCCGCAAGGCTGGCGGATAGAGCTGATCCCTGAGTGTCAGCGCCTCAATATCCAGACGCTGCAAACGAGCAAGCTCCTCCTCGGGAGCGATCAGCGTGCGCTGTCGGAGCAAGCTTTCTACAAGACGGGTGTGAAGACCGGCGTAGAGCAGCTCGGCGCGTCCAGCTTTCCAGGCAGCAGCCAGCTCACCGTGGAAGAAAGTCAGAAGCTTCTTGAAGCTGGCTGGTCCGATGCCGCGGATGCGACTAAAAGCTACCCAGTACGAGCGTTCTTCGTCAGAAAGAGGATCGCAGGTGAAATCGTCAGAGGAGGTGGGGGTGCCCGCTTGGGCCGATGCCGGAACTGGGCGAGCAGTCATGTCATCCGTTAGATCACTCATCATACACGTCCTTTCCACATCACACACAGCTCATCTTTCTGTGGGGAGGCCCTTCCCCCTGCTAGCCTCTCTCATTGTGGGCCAGCTGGCTCCCTTGCCAGAGGTAGGGCAGCTATTGCGCCAGAGGTGGCCGTGGCCTGCGCTGCTGCTCGCAAGCAAGTCGCAGCAGGCGCGCAGCATCCAGCGGCAAACAGGGCAACAGGATGGAGCGAGAGAGAGCCTGCGAGCCTGCCGCCCTGCTGCCTCAGCGTTCCGAGCCGGGGAACCACGGTCCGTGACCCTCTGATCCTGGCTCCTGGAATGGTGGGGGTTGCGGCCCTTCCTCCTTGCCAGGCGAGCCGAAAGGCTGATCACTATCGAAGTACGAAAACCCCCCAGCGCTCCCGGGTACTGAGGGTCCAGGCCAACCACCTTGGGGACTAGCTGGTGGGGGAACCCTAAAGGGAGGGGGACCCTGCCAATCTCTGCGACTGATCGCCAGAATCTGCTCTGCCTCTTGCACGGCTGCCAGTGCCTGAAGACGCTGATTGCGGATCGAGACCAGAAGCAGCGCTGTCCCCAGCAGGGAGGTGAGCATCAGCAAGGCTCCCAGCCCCGCCAGAGTGATATCTCGACTATCACTTGTGGCAGGCACCGGCAATTGAGATTGAGCTGTAGTGGCTGGCTGCGCGACCGGCGTCTGCATCTCTGCAGAGGAGAGCGTTGGTGGCTGATGGAGCGCCAGATGCCATTGATTCTCCAGATGAGCCTGATCCTCGCCAATTGCGGCCTGAAGCGCCTCATCGAAGGTCTGCTGGCCACTGCCGAGCAGCTGGAACAGATGCTGCAGCGCCGTCTTGCCAAAGGTGCGATACATATAGTCGACCAGATTCCAGCTCTCAGCATAGGCTAGATAGGCGGCATCGCTGTCGCTTGGGAAGCGTTGCATGAGCTGAGACAACGGGAGCAGCGAATGATTGCGCAAGGCCTCATTGAGGCGATCGGTCATTTCCGGCTCGTGATAGAGCTGGCAATAGACGGCCAGGCCCTCATCGAACCAGAGAGGAACATCTGTATGGGCAGAGACCGTCTGATGCAGCAGCAAATGGGTCATCTCATGAGGCATATCGCGCGCCAGCGTTTCATCGGTGAGGCTGCTCACCATAAAGAACGCCTCATTGAGGGGCGGGAAGGCCTCACCGCCTACCCATTCCAATGTATCGGGAGGGAGAGCACTGCGGAAAGCGTTCTCGCTGCTGTAGACCCAGAGATCGAAGGTCTGGTGATAATTCAGGCCGGTCACCTCTACCAGATGTTGCTCATCGGTAGTAGCGCGTGTGAGCAAGGACTGGCCGAATCCCGAAGTCTCATTGTACCAGTGAAGATGCATGTATCCCTGTGTAGCGCTTTTCCACGAGAAGCGTGTATCAGTGACAATAAAACTGGTGTATTTAGTTAAATGGGAATTATCTAGAGAATCGCTTAGCTCCCAATAGTAGGTGATTGTTGCTCCTGGCATTACATAATTGTCGCCGCTCGTATTCATGCGCCAATGAAGGGTAACGGTTTTTGCCGCGTTAACAGCGACCCGATTCGTATTGTCGACGTCGAGCAAAGGGATAGAGACATGGATATAGGCGGAGACGATAGGAGCCAGGATATCGGAGGCGCTGATCTGGAAATCGATATAATCAGGGAAATGGACGTTTTGGGTTTGGGCCATTACCGACATTGGGTCGGCGGCCTGCTTAGCCAGAGCAGGGGAGGCCAGTGCTCCTGCGGTAAGCAGCCAGGCAACAGCAAGAGAAGAAAGAACTCTGACAAGCAACGGCAAGCGAGCATAGCGCACGAGCATGTGGATATTGCTCCTTTGCAAGAGAACGGCCCAGGCTTCTATTGTCCCATGTATTGTACATGATTTATCTGGAGATGTGAAGCTATGAGTTGGTACAACTAGGAGCGTGCATCAGAGCCTGGGAGGGGGTGAGGAGGACCTGGGCAAGAGAGTAATGGGCATGGAGGTGAGGGAGTGGAAAGGCATGGCCTGAAAGGGGGATAGCCGTAGGCAATTATCTTACCGTGTGCTATTGTGTCTACGTCCGATAGATTGTCGAGCAAAGCAAGCAGGTATCATGTCTGGCATTCAAGAGAAGAGGAAGGAGAGCAGAGCTGCAGGCTTGCCATGCTGGTTGGAGCCTGTGGAGGGGGTGGGCCTCTCTCCCTGGACCGGCGTTCTGGCGTATTGACAGCCGGGCGGTGGTATACAAGGAGTCTTACTGAGGGGATTGTGAACCGATGAGCAACAGTCAGTGGAAGCAGCCGTTCAAGCATCCTGAAGGTTCAAGCTATAATGGTCATCAGCAAGAGCGAGTGTCGGGGAGTCTCTTACGCCGCTACGGTGAGCAGTCTGCTGGGGGAGCGCCGGGCCTGCCATCGCAGCCATCAGGGTCGGGGCTGAACGGGGCCCCAGCGCGGCAGGCGGGCTATCCAACTGTACCGCAGGGAGTAGGGCGAGCGCCGACGCCCTTGCCGCTGCAGGCGGGTCCGAGCGATCAGGAGGGTCAACCGCGGCGCACCGGCCTGCTTTCGGGGCGTTACAATAACTGGGTCTCCAACGTCTCCCACGTCGTTCGTCGCTGGTCTGGCAAATTCGCAGCCGTAGCCGGTAACATGGGCCTTGGCTCCCCGTCCCAGGCAGCGCGTCCCTTAACTTCCTCCCAGCTGCTGCGTTCTCCAGCTCTGCCGACAGGCCCAGGTACTGGCCTGGGGGAGAGGCCGCCAGCTTCCCCTGTACAGCCTGGTGTCTCCCAGAAAGGCCAGCCCTGGCGTCGCTCGCGTACCTTGCGCATCTCCATGCTCAGACGGAGGCGCCGTCAGCGGCTCAAGAGCCAGCAGTTTGGCCCGCGGCGAGTAGTGACCATCGTGGCCTCGGTCTTGGCCGTGCTCATCTTGATCTTTCTCTCCACAGGTGGAGCATCGGCCTACGCTTACTATCAAGAACAGTATCCGCGCGTACAACAGCTGGCGAGTCAGCATGTCAGCCAGACCTCGCGCATCTACGATCGCAACATGAACCTGCTGTATCAGGCCTATGACACGGAGAGCCAGTACGCCGGACGGCGTACTCCAGTGGCGTATAAGGATATCCCGATGGTCATGCAGCAGGCAATGGTTGCCGCCGAGGACCCGACCTTCTGGTCGAATGCGGGTTTTGATCCCCAGGGTATCCTGCGTGCTTTCATCGAGCATAACGGCGGTGGCAGTGGCTTGACGCAGCAGCTTATCAAGAATCTGACGCACGACGATCAATATTCCTATTCGCGCAAAGTTACCGAGGCGGCTCTGGCTATTGCCCTGACCCAGCAGTATCCCAAGTGGAAAATCCTGGAGATGTACTTTAATGTAGCCCCCTTTGGGGCCCAGGAGCTGGGCATCGAGGCGGCAGTCGAAGACTATTTTGACCTCAAGCCGCATTGCGATGTCCACTTCAACTGTATTCCTGGTATCAGGTATCTCGATGTGAACGTGAAAACGGGCAAACACGATCCGCTGTTGGGTCTGGCGCGCGCCACCTTCCTGGCCGGCCTCCCCCAGAACCCGGACTACTACGATCCCTCCCTCGAGAAAGTCATACCGGGCAACACGGAGCGGGCCCTGAATCGTCAGAAATACGTACTCAACCAGATGATCAAGCTCGGCATGGTGGTGGACGGCGTAGGGCAGGTCACTCCCGAGGTCGCTGCCAAGGTTGAGGCCATCTCGGCCCAGTTCAAGTTCCATCCCTACGTCAACACTATTCGGGCGCCTCACTTCGTCTTCTGGGTCATCACCCAGATTGAGGACGCTCTTGGTCATGGGGATATGCAGGCCGGGAAGGTGGCTTTTCTGACTGGTGGCTTCAACATTCGAACCACGGTTGATGTCAATCTGGAGACCTTTATCGAGAAGGCGATCGATCGCCATCTCAACCAGGTTGAGTGCCGCTACTTTTCCAGCTATACAGGCTGTGGCCCCTTAAGTACTGTCAACAATGTCAATGATGCCGCTGTGGTCGTCATGGATGCCAAAACTGGCGAGATCCTGGCGATGGATGGCAGCTCGGACTGGAACTCAAATAAGCCCGAGATCAAAGGCCAGGTCAACGCAGCTCTCTCGCCGCGCCAGCCAGGTTCATCCTTCAAGCCCATTGTCTACGCGACCGCTTTCCAGATGGGCTGGTATCCAGGCATTGTGCTGCCGGATCTCAAGACCTACTTCCCCTATACTTTGAATAGTGATCTCTTGGATCTGGAGAACAATACCTATCATCCGACCGATTATGGCAATACCTACCATAATTGGAATTCGACCATCCGTGAGGCGTTGCAGAACTCGCTGAACGTACCGGCTGTCAAGGCGATAGAGTTCACTGGTATCCAGAACGTGATCACGATGGCCGAGCGCATGGGCATTACCGCCATCCGCGACTATGATCTGCCGGCCTGCCGTCAGAGTAAAAATAACCCGAAACTCACCTACGAGGATTGTTTCTTCCCAAGCCTGGCCCTGGGCACTGCCGAGGTGCCGCTCTTGCAGATGACGGGGGCCTATCAGGTCTTCGCCGATGGGGGGATGCGCGTTCCGCCCCAGGGAGTCCTTGACATCTGGGATAACTACGGCCACCATCTGTATCACTATGATACCAGTCATCCCCCGGCCACACGTGTGCTCAGTCCGCAGATCGCTTATCTGATGACCAACGTGCTTTCGGATGAGGCCTCCCGCGCCAAGGAATTCGGGGGAGACCATACCCTATCGATGTGGGACTGGCATCTGCCCAATGGTCAAGTGCCCGAGGTAGCGGCCAAGACCGGTACGACCGATAATTTCAAAGATAACTGGACCATTGGCTATACGCCCGATGTGGTGGTGGGGGTCTGGGCCGGCAATGCCAATAACGAGGCGTTCCGTGGCAATGTGATCGGTATTACGGGAGCGGCCCCGATCTGGCATAGCGTGATCGAGCGAACTATGGGCGCCTGCAACATGGATGGCGCCAATATCCCCTGTGGCTCCTATAAGTCGCCCTATCATGACTACTTCTTCACGGCTCCATCGGGCGTGAAAAAGGTGTGCGTCAATTCGGTGAATGGTCTGCAGGGCAGCGGTTACTGTGATGTCATGCTTGACGGAGAGGAGCCGCAGCAGACTGGTCTGGTGGCGTCCAGTTCATCGTCAACGGGGACCAGTGATACAAACGGAACGAATCAGGGCAATGGCAGCGATAATACTGCCACGCCAACAGCAACGCCAACAACCGATAACGGGGCCACGCCAACAGCCACACCGTGACTCTGAGTCTGATCCGGCTGGAGGGAAGGGGCTGGTGGCAGGAGTGAGGAACGGAACGCGCTGAAGTGGCCTCGGTAGAGACAGAAAAAAGGGCGGGTCCACCTCTTGCCAACGAGCGCCAACCAATAAGGCGCGGTGCAGGAGATGGACCCGCCGTGTGCAGAGCGCTGGCCAGATCCGTCCAGCTACTCGGCTTTCGCTCTCCTCCTCGCTCTCGTCCGGTCCGGCCCTTCCCAGCGTCAGGCTCAGCCAGACCGGGCAGAGGTCCGCTAAGGAGCGCTGGAAGCCTTTATTGGTTGACGCAGACCTGGCGCGATAGAGAACCCCAGATGGCCAGGCTCGCACAGGCTGTGGTCAGGAAATTCCCATCAACCATGTTGGTCCAGGCGGGGAAAGCCTTGCCCGTATAGTAGCTGGTGCAGTTCTCAGGATAGCACTGGTGCTCAGAGCTGCCGACCGTTGAGATGCGGATCGAGATGGCGTAAGGGGCATTGAGCCAGACGACGGCCCAGTTTGCTACACAGGCGGTCGAATAATAATTATAGAGCTGGCCGATCCAGGTCCCTCCTCCCTGGGGGCCGCCGGTCCAGATATCGACCGCTGTGAGCGTAACACTATTATTGGCGCTGCTTTTGCCACAGGTTGTCGTGTAAGGATCATCTCCATAGCATTCCGCCCCCTGGCAGGGTGGTGGATAGTAATGCGGCTGAACGCTCTGATTGCTACTGGCACGAGCCTGAGCGTGCGCAGCAGGCGAAGCAAGCAGTGCGGGGAAAAGGATTGCCAGAACGACCAGTAGGAAAGAGAGGGGGATAATCAAGCGACGGTGGAGAAATAGCACTGTGAGAACCTCCCCAATCTTGCTTCATATGAGATTCAGTCAAAGAGATCACCTTTCAAGTGATCTCTTTGATACTTTAGTATATACATGCTAATTTGTCAATATCGGTTGCGAGAGGCTCGTAGCTATCTTCCAGTAAGTGAGGTAACGAGTGAGAGAGGGGTCAGATCGGCGGTCACCTCCCCTTGACAATCCTTTCTGCCGAGTGCTATGCTGTACTTGCAGTCTCACAAAGAGACTGCTAGCACTTAATTTGGCCTCATTGATGCCTGAGCAACCCGGCGGAGAGCGGAGGGCCGGGGCTGGGTAGAGCCAGAGATAGGGGCCTGTGAGCCGATGTCGATCCCGCTGAGTCCACGCAAACAAGAGATCCTGCGAGCGCTGGTCGAGGAATACATTCACACAGGGATGCCAGTGGCTTCCGAGACGCTCGTCCGCAAGTATGGCCTCAGATATAGCTCGGCCACGGTGCGGCACGAGCTGGCGGGCTTAGAGGAGGCAAAGCTGATCTATCAGCCGCATACCTCTGCGGGGCGAGTGCCGACCAATCAGGGCTATCGCTATTTCGTCGAGCATCTTATGGAAGAGTCGGCGCTCTCTCTAGAAGAGCAGCGGCTGATCCGGCACCAGTTCTATCAGGTGCAGGATCAGCTTGATCAGTGGGTGCGCCTGACCGCCTCGGTCATGGCGCGGATGTTGCACAGCGCTGCAGTGATGACCCCGCCGCGGGCCAGTGTAGGGCGACTCAAGCATTTTGAGATCCTCTCGGTCTCTGATTACTCGGCCCACCTGGTTTTGGTGATGAGCGATGGCACAGTGAGGCAGCGGCGCCTGTTGCTGGAGACGCCTTACAAGCAAGAGGATCTAAGCGCCATCTCGACGCGCCTGAATAAGCTCTTCCAGGGAAAGAATGCCGCCGAAGTCATGGCGACCTTAGAGAGGCGGGGTTTCTCGCCGGTGGAGCAGCTGATTGGCACGGCGATCGCCCACTTACTTGAGCAGCATAGCCGTCTCGTCAGTGATCTCTTCTATCGTGAAGGTGTCCTCAACATTCTAGAGCCGCCTGATGGGCGAAGCCGGGCCGGCGAAGAGGAGCGGCGTGAGCGTAGCCATCGTGCGCTGGAAGAGGAGCGGCGTGAGCGTGTCAACAAAGTGATCAAGGTGCTGGAAGAAAAGAGCTTTTTGCCAGCCCTGGCCTCACACGTGCGCGAGTCCGATGGGGTACAGGTGATCATCGGTGGAGAAGATGAATGGGATGAGATGAAGGATGTCAGCCTGGTCGTTGCTCGCTATGGCCGCGAGGATAAGCTCAGTGGCCTCTTGGGAGTGATCGGTCCCACTCCTATGCAATACGGGCGGGCCGTGGCGGTTGTCCGCTATATGGTAGAGGTGATGAACGATCTGCTGGAGGAGGGTTATGGTCTCTGAGCGGACGGCTGAGCTGCGGTATGGCGGCATGGATCGACCTCACCGGGCTGGGTAGGTGACGAACAGAGAAGCGAGATGAGGCCTTGCAGCGGTGGAGATGGGGTGATGGTGGGGTGGTTGGAGGGCTGAGGAGGTGAGGGAAGAGGGTGGCCAGCGGTCATCTTCACGGGTTCCCTTCCACCGTGCGCACGCTGGCGCTCTCCCAGCTCTGACGGGTGCGGGTCGGCGCTGGGTTCAGCAGTCAGGCTGTCAGTGGTAGGCAAGCAGACCGAGTGAAAGAGCTAGAACGGACAGGCGGCTCCTTGCGATCATCCTGCTGTTCTCTCCCCCGGCCAGCGCAGAAAATCTTGCGAGATTGTAGGAGGCAACTGTGCCACGAGTTATTGGCATTGATCTTGGGACGACGAACTCTTGCGTTGCTGTTATGGAAGGCGGCGAGCCGGTAGTGATTCCCAACGCCGAGGGCTCGCGCACGACACCGTCCGTCTTTGCGGTGACGAAGAACGGCGAGCGGCTTGTCGGCGAGATGGCGAAGCGGCAGGCCATTACGAATCCCGAGAACACCATTTATTCCATCAAGCGCTTCATGGGGCGCAAATACGATGATCCCGAGGTCGTGCGAGATCGCAGCCTCGTTCCCTATAAAGTGGTCCGTGCCAGCAACGGCGATGCCTGGGTCGAGATCCAGGGGCGTCAGTACAGCCCCCCCGAGATCTCGGCCATGATCCTTCAGAAGCTCAAGAGCGACGCCGAAGCCTACTTGGGCGAGCGCGTGACGCAAGCGGTCATCACAGTGCCAGCCTACTTCAACGATGCTCAGCGCCAGGCGACGCGCGATGCGGGGCGGATCGCCGGTCTGGAGGTTCTGCGCATCATCAATGAGCCGACGGCGGCCTCGCTGGCTTACGGTCTGGATAAGAAGAAGGATGAGCGTATTGCTGTCTACGACCTGGGCGGAGGCACGTTCGATATCTCGCTGCTGGAGCTTGGCGAAGGCGTCTTCGAGGTCAAAAGCACCAATGGTGATACCCATCTGGGAGGCGATGACTTCGATCAGCGCATCATCAACTGGATGGCCGAGGAATTCCAGAAGGAGCATGGCATCGATCTGCGCCAGGACCGTATGGCCCTGCAGCGCTTGAAGGAGGCTGCCGAGCGCGCCAAGAAGGAGCTGTCCAGCTCGCTGCAGACGGAGATTAATCTGCCCTTCATTACTGCCGATGCCAGTGGCCCCAAGCATCTGATGGTGACCTTGACGCGCGCCAAGCTGGAGCAGCTGGTGGAGGACCTGATTGAGCGCTCGCGCGGGCCGGTAATGCAGGCCCTGGCCGATGCCGGCGTGCGCCCCAGCGATATCCAGGAAGTGGTCCTGGTCGGTGGCCAGACGCGTATGCCTGCAGTTCAGGCCCTGGTGCGCCGGATCTTCGATCGCGAACCGCATCGTGGAGTCAATCCCGATGAGGTGGTGGCTGTGGGGGCCGCCATCCAGGCCGCCGTTCTGACCGGCGATATTAAGGACGTCTTGCTGCTCGATGTGACACCGCTCTCGCTGGGTATCGAGACTATGGGCGGCATCTTTACCCGCTTGATCGAGCGCAATACGACGATCCCAACGCGCAAGAGCCAGATCTTCTCTACCGCCAGCGACAATCAGCCGAGTGTCGAAATCAATGTGCTGCAGGGCGAGCGTGAGTTTGCCAAGGATAACCGCTCGCTGGGGAGCTTCATCCTCGATGGGATTCCGCCTGCTCCTCGTGGCGTGCCACAGATCGAGGTGACTTTCGATATCGATGCCAACGGTATTGTCAACGTCTCGGCTCGCGATAAAGGCACCGGGCGCCAGCAGAAGATTACCATTATGCCCTCCAGTGGCCTCTCTCAGGAGCAGATCGAGCGTATGATTCGCGAGGCCGAGGAGCACGCGGCGGAGGATCGCCGGCGCAAGGAGGAGGTCGAGGAGCGTAACCAGGCCGATAGCGCCGCCTATCGCGCCGAGAAAAGCCTGGCCGACCTGGGCGAGAAGCTCTCTTCGGAGCAGCGTAACGAACTGGAAACGCAGATCGCTGAGGTGCGTGCTGCTTTGGCTGGTGACGATATCTCGCGCATCAAGGCTGCACGCGAGGCGCTGGAGCAGAGCTTCTATCGTGTCAGCGAAGCCCTCTATCGTCAGGCGGAGAGCGCCGATGGCTCTTCCTCTAGCGCTGCGAGCGGCGAGGATGGCCAGTCGCAGGGAACGGCGCAGGACGATACGATCGAGGGCGAGTACAAGGAAATGTAGTTCTCTCACGTTAAAAGGACCTGTCGATGCCTGCTGGTAAACGAGATTACTACGAAGTTCTGGGTGTATCGCGCCACGCAAGCGAGGAAGAAATTAAGAAAGCGTTCCGCCGCCTTGCCAAGCAGTATCACCCGGACGCTAACAAGGAGCCAGGCGCTGAAGCGCGCTTCATTGAGATCAATGAGGCGTATGAGGTCCTGAGCGATCCGCAGAAACGAGCGGCCTACGATCGCTATGGCCATGCCGGGGTCGGCAATGGCAGCGGAGCGGCTGGCTTTGGCGGGTTCGGCGGCTTCGGCGACTTCGGCTCATTCACGACGCTCAACGACATCTTCGAGACCTTCTTCGCTGGAACGGCAGGTTCGCAGCGCCGGACGGGACCGCAGCGGGGCGCTGATATTCGCTATGAGCTGACGATTACCTTCGAAGAGGCCGTTTTCGGTTGTCAGAAGGAGATCGAGCTGCCTCGCTGGGAGACCTGTCCTCATTGCCACGGAAGTGGCGCTCAGCCAGGCACTTCGACCGCTCGCTGCTCCTCCTGCGGCGGTACTGGCGAGATTCGGCGCGTGCAGCAGTCGATCTTTGGTCAGTTTGTCAATGTGACCGTCTGCGAGCGCTGCCGCGGCGAGGGGCGCGTGATTACGACGCCTTGCGAGAAGTGTCGTGGCCAGGGGCGCGTGCGCAATAATCGTCGCGTGGTGGTCAATATCCCTGCTGGCGTTGACGATGGAATCAATGTGCGCGTGACCGGTGAGGGAGAGGTCAGTGCCCGCGGTGGTACACCTGGCAACCTCTATGTGATCCTCACCGTTAAGCCCCATCCTTTCTTTAAGCGCCAGGGCAACGACATTATCTATGAGCTGCCGATCAGCTTTACGCAGGCGGCTCTCGGCGACGAGGTTGAGGTGCCAACGATCGATGGCAAGACCGCAACGCTCAAGATTCCCCCTGGTACCCAGAGCGGTCGCTCTTTCCGCCTGAAGGGCCTGGGGGTACCGGTGGTCCATAGTAGCGCTCGCGGCGATCAGCATGTGATCGTGAAGGTGGTTACTCCTACGAACCTGACGCCCGAGATGCGCCGCCTGCTCGAAGAGTTTGCTCGCCTGGAGCGTGAGCAGAGCGAGCAGAACGATAAGAACATCTTTCGCAATCTCTTCGAGAAGACGAAAGATGTCTTTCAGTGAGCCTTGATGCTGCACGCGCACTCTCAGGATGTCTTCAGCAGGCCGGGAAGGCGAGGGCGAGACTTCTTCTCTGCCCTCCCTTCCAATGGGCCACTGAGGCCAGCCTGGCCCGGTTTACGACAAGGAAAGGGTTGCTAGGGCCTGGGGCCTGGTTTGGGTTGGCTCTTTCTCTGGGGATGGCGTCGCGCTTGGGCCAAACTCGGCCAGCACGGGCAGGTGATCACTAGCCTGGGACCCCGTGATGCCGTTGCCTTCTTGCACGACCTGGCAGACCCTCAGCCGCGGCGCTAGTTCGGGACTGGCAAAGATGAAGTCGATCCTTCCCGCTGGCATGAGTGCCGGACAGGTGAAACCTGGCTCGCGCGGATGCAGGTGGCGGAAGCAGTCGATGTAGCCTGCACGCTGCAGCAAGGGAATACTCTTGCGCGGCACAGAAAGGCCCGCCAGGGCGTCAATGAACCAGAGCGCGAGTCGATTGCGCAAGAGGTGTGCCAGTAGTGGCTGCAGAGGGCGCAGGCGGTCAGGCAAGACATAGGCAAGATGGGGATGGCCATCGCGCTCTTGGCTCTCGTCGGGCAGGGTCTGATCCAGGTAAAGCACGTAGCGCAGCAGGGCGCTGGCTCGCAGCGGCTCGCCCGGCGCCAGCGTATTGAAGTCGCCCATGAGTAGATGAGGCTGGCCGCGCACGGCGGCCATGATGTTCAGAATGGTCTCAATCTCTCGCTGCCGCAGCTGCTCTGCGGTTCGCCCCTTGTGGAAGCTTGCAAGCAGATGAGCTACAAAGACGGTCAGCTCGTTCCCATCCTCCTCGCGTACATGGACCTCCAGAACCGGGCGAGTCAGCACACCTGGCCGGACATGTACCCGGCTGGCAAGGACCGGTAGCCTGGTGAGGCAGGCCACCTGAAACTCTTCGCCTGCCGTCGGATGGTCTCCCCGAAGCAAGGTCATCTCCAGGCGCTCTGCCAGTTCCTCTACAACAGCTTTCTCCGTTCCCCGGCGTGGATTAAGCCCCTCGGGCAACCCGATAATGTCGGGCTGGGCGGCGCTGATCAGGCGCAGCAGGGACTCCGTGCGTCGACCCTCTCCAGCGCAAGGAGTCATGCCACCGGCCAGAATATTATATGAGAGAACTCGTGTCATCCTTGTCAGTTACGGTGCTCTTCGCGCTTTGCGGAACTTGCAAAGCTCTCGTGACTCTTTGTTCGCCCTTCATCGTGCTGTGCTCCCCGTCGGCGAACGGCAGCGGAGCGCACAGATAGCGATCATGCTCTGCTCTCGGCTGCATGACCATCCGCAATTTAAGAACGGTTTGACTGGGGCGAAAAGCACAATTTGTTTCTCACTGCTTCTCACTATCTCTTGGTGACCTCTCCCTCTGCTGGACGGCGCAGCACTCACTGATCTGCGTCAGCAGCAAGACAATAAAAGGCAGAGGGGGGTCAGGTAGCCGAAGGAGAGCGCTCGATGGTGGGGGCGGTCAAGGACAGGGAATCATAACGAAGCTCGCTGATGTGCTGGACCAGGTGGCGCCCGCCGGGTCGAGAGACGAGCGAGCGTGTCAGACACGAAAGGGGAGCAAGTCCAGTCTGCCGCTGTGGTTCCTTGCTCCCCCTGGTACTGAATCCAGGTTAGTCGCGCAAGAGGCGCTGCTCAATCACTGCCAGGTTACGCGCTCGAGCAAGTAGGCTGGCAGCTCCTGAATGGCTACGCGCACCTGAGTCATCGTATCGCGGTCGCGCACCGTCACCGTCTGGTCCTCCAGGGACTGGAAGTCGACGGTCACGCAGTAAGGTGTACCGATCTCATCCTGGCGTCGGTAGAGGCGCCCGATGCTGCCAGTATCATCGTATTGAGCCACCATCAATCGGCGCAGGCGCTCGTAGATCCCGCGAGCCAGCGTCACCAGTTCCTCGTTGTTGCGCTTCAGCGGGAAGACGGCCACCTTCACCGGGGCGAGCATTGGATGCAGATGGAGCACGGTGCGTGTTTCGCCGCTCTTGCCCTGGGGATCAGGCTGCTCCTCATAGGCATCCAGCAGCAGGTAGAGGAAGGTGCGATCGACGCCGCCGGAGGTCTCCACGATCCAGGGGATGTAGCGCTCCTTGGTCACCTCGTCGACGTAGCTCAGGTCCTCGCCGCTATACTGGCTGTGGCGCGAGAGGTCCCAGTCCTGGCGCCAGTGGACGCCCTCCCACTCCTGCCAGCCGAGGATCGTCTGATACTCGATGTCGAAAGCCTGGCGGGCGTAGTGTGCCAGCTCATCGGGACCATGCTCACGCAGGCGTAGGCGATCCTTATGGTTAATCAGCCCGCGGTACCACTCGAAGCGGCGCTGTTTCCAGTAGTCGAACCACTGCTGCATCTCGCTCGGGTGGACAAAGAACTGCAGGTCCCACTGTTCAAACTCGCGCTGACGGAAGAGAAAGTTACCGGGCGTCACCTCGTTGCGGAAAGCCTTGCCGATCTGGCAGATCCCGAAGGGAACCTTCATACGTGAAGACTTGACGACGTTCAAGAAATCCAGATAGATATTCTGGCAGGCTTCACCGCGCAAGTACGTCTTGACGCGGTCGTCTTCGACCACGCCGAGGTAGGTCTCCATCAGCAGGTTGAAGGTACGGGGTTCCATCAACTCGCCGCCATCGTTGGGGCACTTGCGCTGCTCCAGGTTCTCGGGCGGCAGGTGATCGACGCGGAAACGCTTTTTACAGGTCTTGCACTCAACCAGGCGGTCCACAAAGTTCTCGACGTGGCCGCTGGCCTCCCAGACGCGGGGATGAGTAAGAATGGCGCCCTCGATTCCCACGACGTTATCCTGCGTCTGGACCATCGACCACCACCAGTAGCGGCGGATGTTATTGCGCAATTCGACGCCCAGAGGACCGAAGTCGTAGACGCCCGAGACGCCACCGTAGATTTCCGAATTGGGGTACACGAAGCCGCGCCGCTTACAGAGCGAGACAATTTTCTCAAGAGGAACAAAAGCTGTTTCGCTGGTCTGTGGCTGTTCAAGCTGGGTCATAGGCGAGTGGTCTCCTCCTCTGCAATAAAAATCGCCCCAGGCGTTCACGAACGCCAGGGACGAATATCGCCAATGTAAGCCGCCCGGGGCTGACCTCTCTCAGGCGATATGCGCGGTTCCACCCTGCTTCTTCGCACTCTTCGTCCCTACCCGCCACCTCTTCCGGTGTAGGCCCTGGCTATCGCAGGGCGAGAAGGGATCGCAGCGCGAAGCCACTCATTGTAGACATACCGGCTCCGAAGCGCCCTTCACCGGTTCTGGATTGCCGGCCTTCCACCAACCGCCGGCTCGCTGTTACCCTCGACCGGTTACTCCTCTTCATCATCGCCGGTCTCGTTGTTCAGTTGGTCTCTCTGTCGGTCGCCAAAGGAATTGCTCTGTTATCAGTCAGGAGCTTCTGTGTGTCTGTAGTATAGCAGGGTGTATTAGTCAGTGCAAGAGGGCAGGACCGACCCGTCCCTTCCTGGCCGGCACCTTCTGCCCGGCGGCCAGCCGGCCCTGCTTGCCCCCTTCCTTCTTTCATGCTACAATGAAATCATGAAACGAAATGGCCGTGCAAAGTCTCCCACGCGGAAGATCGTTTTTCATGTTGAGCAGCACCGTAGTCTGTTTTCTGGTAGCGCGTTAGAGAAAGGTTGAAATGGGCAAGAGAAACGTGGAGGTTGGCCCTGAGATTCAAGAAGAGATAGAGACATTTGCAAGTCGGTATCCGTTTCCTCTTGACACCTTTCAGAAAGAAGCCATAGCTCACCTGGCACGGGGACGATCGGTACTGGTGGCAGCTCCGACGGGAACTGGGAAAACGCTGGTGGCCGAGTATGCCATCTGGAAAGCCTGGCAACAGAATGCGCGCGTCATCTACACCACCCCCTTGAAAGCTCTCTCGAATCAGAAGTTCCGCGATTTACGTGCCGCCTATGGACCGGAGGCGGTTGGTCTTGTGACGGGAGACATTGTAGAGCGGAGCCGGGCGGCGATTGTCATTATGACCACCGAGGTCTACCGCAACATGCTCCTGGAGGAGGGGGCAGAGGACGGCCCTTCTTCGCTAGCCGACGTAGCCTATGTCGTCTTTGATGAGCTGCATTATCTAAGTGATCCTGAGCGCGGCCCCGTCTGGGAGGAGGCCATTATCTGCTCGCCTCCTCATGTACAGCTCGTTGGCCTCTCGGCGACGGTCAGCAATGCCCAGGAGCTGGCCGACTGGATCAGTCGCGTGCACCGTCCGGTGGCTCTTGTGATGCATGAAGAGCGAGCTGTGCCACTGGAGCATTACTACTTTCTCGATGGCAGGTTGCATCTCGTCCAGGATGCGGCGGGGCGGCGGGTAGAGCGCTTCCCCAACGTTGGGGGCGAGGCACGCCTGGCGCGGCGCTACGCATTTCTGCCTGATTCGGAGGAGGTGGAGGAAGCAGAGCAGGAAGCGAGAGTAGCTTCCGAAGCTGCTGCTGGTGAGGGGCCGAAGGCTGCCGCCGTGGCCTCGACGACGGAAAGCGCGGCCCATGAGCAGGGGCAGGAGAAAGCTCGCTCTAAGCAGAAGCGGGCGCGTCCGCCGCTGCGACGGGCCCCTGAGCCTGGCGAGGTTTTAACAGCTCTTCGCGATGCCGATCTCCTGCCGTGTCTCTACTTTCTCCCGGGTCGGCGAGCCGTCGAGGAGGCGGCGATGGGGGCAGCGCGTCACCTCTTCACCACGCCACAGGAGCAGGAACACATCCGTGAGGAGATCAGTGTCTGGCTGGAACAGTTGCCGCCCGAGGATCGCAACCTACGGCAGGTCCATGCCCTGGTCAGCCTCTTGCCTCGCGGTTTAGCTTTTCACCACGCTGGTCTGCTGCCGGGACTGAAGGTCCTGGTGGAGACGCTCTTTGCTCAGGGACATCTGCGGGCGGTCTTTGCCACCGATACGCTGGCGCTGGGCATTAACATGCCTGCTCGCTCGGTAGTAGTGGGCAGCCTGAGCAAGTTTGATGGCGTAGAGATGCGCCTCCTGACACCGAACGAATACCGTCAGCTCACCGGGCGAGCAGGCAGGCGCGGCATGGATGTGCGTGGAGCGGCGGTCATCCCATACTCGCCCTGGGAGCCGTTTGAGGAGGCCTTTGCCCGCATTACGGCAGATCTCCATCCGGTCTTCAGCTCCTTCGTGATCCGTTACAATTCGATTCTCAGCCTCTGGCGCGAGGGAGATATCGAGCACCTGCGGCGCATTTGTGCCTCCAGCCTGCGCGAATATCAGCGCTATCGGTACTGGGAGGAGCAGGAGCTGCGCTTCATTCAACAGGTAGAGCGCCAGCTTCGCAAGGGGCACAAGGTCAGTACGAAGAAGCTCAAAGCGGCAGAAGCGGCAGCGCGGGCCTTGGAACGGAGTCAGCGGCGGCGTGGCCGACTTCAGCTGAGCCGAGAGGGGAAGGAAGAGCTGCAGGGCACCGTCTTTGTGCTGCGGGCCTTGGGCTACATTGGACCCGACGACCGGCTAACCCTGCGCGGGCGCTTGCTGCGCAGCATCTTCCATCCGGCGGGCATCCTCATTGTTGAGCTGATCATGGATGGCATGCTGGATGAGCTGACCCCGGCGGAGCTGGCGGAGGTCTGCAGCTGGTTCACCTTCGACAACGATCGGCGCCTCTACAATCGCCATGTGCTCAATTCGCGGCTCAGGGAGGTGCGGCGCGAACTCAAGCAGGCTGAGAAGCGGGTCTGTGACATGGAGGAGATGGCCGGGCTATCGCTGACGCCGCGCACCGTTCCCGAGTTTCACGGTGTGGCCCTCTCCTGGGCGCGCGGTATGGCGCTCAACGGCCTCCTGCGGCGCATTGATCTGGCGGAGGGCGATATCCTGATGTTGCTCAACCAGACCATCGACCTGTTGCAGCAGGTGCAGGGAGCCATTGGTCAGCTGCTGGATGCGCGTGATCTCTGGCCCGAGGTGCTGACCTGGCCTAACGACGGCGCTGGCCTCAGCCGCAATACTCTCAAGCAGGTGCGACGGCACTTTGCAGAGCTGCAGGAGCAGCACAAGCGCCTCTCTCGCCTGCGCCCCTTGTTCGCTCAGGCCAGTGCTTTGCTGATGCGGGGCATCATCCTGCAAAGTCGAACGGTCCCCTCGATGGTGGCACGCATCAATGGGGAAGAGCTGCCGCTGGATGCCGAAGAGGATAGCGACCCCCACGAGGCCCTCCAGGATCTGATCGAAGAGGCCTAGAGCAGCCAGCCTGGCCGAGGATCAGACAGAAGCTGGACGCTCCCCCAGTCTGGATGTTTGACTCTGGGCGCCGCGGCTCGCTCCAGGGCAGTAGGTGCAGCGACTCTCTCCTGGGCAAAGAGCCGGCTGATAGCCACGCAGGTGAGGGGCCGCACCTATTCTTTTTCGTAGGTACCTGTTGGCTATTGACTTTTAGCAAAGTAACGTGTATAAATATATGACGATTTGAAATGGGTTTGCTCGGCAAGTTCGTGGACAAAGGGTCTGGCTCCATCATGTCTTTGATCAAATTACAGTTATTAATTACTCTCCCCTTATGGAGGGTAGACTGTTCATTCTACAGGTGGGGTGGACCCGGTGTCTTGCCTGAGGAAGAAGATTTTTTCCTCACCCCTGGAAACAGGGGTGGGGAATTTTTTTATAGCCTCAGCCAGGGCAGACCGCATCTCGTGAGCAGGCAAGGAGGATGCTCGCGCTCGCTCCGTTTCACGGTTGGTTGACGACAGCTGAATGGAAATGGAGCACCGACAAGCGTATGACCAGTCAACAGGTTATGCTGAAAGGCTAGCTGGAGGACAGCATGAATCAAGTGATCACTCATCCGCCTGGCTCACTTGAGCTGATCAGCGGAGATTTCAGGGGGAAAGATATTCTTTCTCTGGATCAATTTTCAGCAGCCGATCTGTATAGAGTCTTTGCGCTGGCGCGCGAGATGAAGGAGTTGGTCCTTGCGAGTGAGCCTTCTCAGCTACTTGCTGGTCAACTCGTCGCCCTGTTGTTCTATGAGCCCTCCAGTCGGACCTTTGGCTCCTTTGCGGCTGCGGTCAAGCGGCTCGGTGGGCAGACGCTTGATATCCAGAATCCGGAGGTGGTCAGCTCAGTCTGGAAAGGGGAATCGTTTGAGGACACGATCAGCGTCTTCGGGGCCTATACGCAGGCGATTGTCCTGCGCCATCCGCGCGCGGGAGCAGCCCTGCGGGCGGCGGAGGTTGCCAGCGTGCCAGTGATTAATGCCGGCGATGGTAACAACGAGCATCCCACCCAGACGCTGCTCGATCTCTTTACGATCTATGAGCGTTTTGGACGTCTTGATCATCTGAAGGGCCTGCTGGCCGGTGATCCGCTCAACAGCCGTACCCTGCACTCGCTCATTCGGGGTTTGGCGCTCTTCGAGGGTAATACCGTCTATCTCCTCTCGCCTGAAGCGCTGTGCCTGGCGCGCGAAGAGCTGAGTGCGCTGAGGGCCCGCGGCATCGAAATTAGAGAGATCCACAGTGAGCGAGACATTCCAACTGACTGTCATTTCTGGTATTGGACGCGTATTCAGAAAGAACGTCTCTCATCTCTCGATGAATATCAACAATTGGCTGCTGCTTCGTTCCAGGTGACACCGGCGTTACTGGCTGAGCGTGCCAATCGCGAGATGATCCTCATGGACCCTTTGCCGCGTGTGGGGACGATCGATCCCGCCGTCGATGGCGATGAGCGCGCGGTCTATCTGCGTGCCCAGATCAGGAACGGTTTGTACACCCGCATGGCCTTGCTGGCGTTGATTCTGGGGAAAGCGTAGTGCGTTGAAAGGACTTCCTGGATGCAGCAGAACATGGTAGATCGGACATTTCTGGTTGAAAACTCCTTTGCTGATCTCTCTCGCTTTGCGCTGGATACCGGTGCCCGCCGGGGGAGGCTGGTGCTGGAGGATGGCACGACCTTTGAGGGCACATCCTTCGGCTATGAGGCTTCCACCGCTGGTGAAGTCGTCTTTTGCACGGGGATGGTCGGCTATCCCGAAGCGATGACCGACGCCTCCTATGGGGGCCAGATCCTGGCCATGACCTATCCACTGATCGGCAACTATGGAGTACCGCAGTCGGCGCACTGGGAAGGCGAGCGGATTCATATCGCCGGACTGATCGTCTCCGACTATATAGACACCCCCTCTCACGCCCAGAGCGCCATGAGTCTGCGCACCTGGCTGCAACAGCAGCAGGTGCCGGCCCTGGAAATCAAAGATACCCGTCTCCTGACGCGACATATCCGTACGCATGGGACGATGCTGGGCAAGATCGTCATCGACGATGGAGATCTGCCCTTCTATGACCCGAATCTCGACAACCTGGTAGCGCACGTCTCCTGTCGGCAGGTCGAGCGTCTGGGGGAGGGCGATCTAACTGTTGCCTTGATCGACTGTGGCACCAAGCACAATATTGTTCGCTCTCTGCTGAGACGCAATGTGCGCCTGGTCCGCGTCCCCTGGGACTATGATCTCTTTGCGCCGGCCAAAACCTTTGACTTCGATGGCATCGTGATCTCCAATGGGCCTGGCAATCCAAAGACGGTACAGAAGACAATTCAGACTATTCAGATCGCGCTGAAGCGGACTATCCCAATGCTGGGCATCTGCCTGGGCCATCAGCTCCTGGCTCTGGCCGCCGGCGGCGATACCTATAAGATGAAATTTGGGCACCGAAGCCAGAATCAGCCATGTCTGCTGAATGATAGCAAGCGCTGCTTTATCACAACTCAAAATCACGGTTTTGCTGTTGGAACATTGCCGCCAGGATTTGCGCCCTGGTTTATTAATGGGAACGATGGCACCAACGAAGGCATGATCCATCATGAGCTTCCCTTCTTCTCGGTACAGTTCCATCCAGAGGCAAGGCCCGGTCCAATGGATACCGATTGGATCTTTGATCACTTCCTCGCGCGCGTCCGCGTTGAAAAGGAGGCTCGCTGCTCACGATGAAGAAATTGCGCAAGGTCCTGGTTCTGGGAGCGGGGGCACTCAAAATTGGGCAAGCCGGAGAGTTCGACTACTCCGGCTCCCAGGCCCTCAAAGCGCTGCGTGAAGAAGGGATCTCAACGGTTCTGGTCAATCCCAACATTGCGACCATTCAGACCTCCAAGGAGCTGGCCGACCAGGTCTACTTTCTGCCAGTCACTCCCTTCTTTGTGGAGCGCATCATCGAGAAGGAGCGCCCCGATGGTATTCTTCTCTCTTTCGGTGGCCAGACGGCGCTCAACTGCGGGGTCGAGCTCTTCAAAAGCGGCGTCCTGGAGCAGTATCAAGTCGAGATCCTGGGCACACCGGTCACCGCCATTATTCTGACAGAAGATCGCCAGGAGTTCGCCGAACATCTCCATACGATCAATATTCCAACGCCGGTCAGCAAAAGTGCGGAGTCGCTGGGGGAGGCTCAGGAAATTGCCCAAACCATCGGCTTTCCAGTCATGCTGCGAGCGGGGTTCGCGCTGGGAGGCCAGGGGTCGGGTATTGCCCACAATATGGAAGAGTTGAGGCGCATCGTCACCAGCGCTCTGGCCTTCTCTCCGCAAGTACTGGTTGAGCAATACCTGCACCACTATAAAGAGGTCGAGTATGAGGTAGTCCGTGATGCCTATGATAATTGCATCACGGTCTGCAACATGGAGAACATGGACCCGCTGGGCATCCACACCGGCGAGTCGGTAGTACTGGCCCCCAGCCAGACGCTCACCAATAGCGAGTACCACACGCTGCGCTCTGCGGCGATTGCCATTGTGAGGAGCCTGGGCATCGTCGGCGAGTGCAATGTCCAATTCGCCCTTAATCCGCGCACATCCGAGTACTACGTCATTGAGGTCAATGCGCGCCTCTCGCGTAGCTCAGCTCTGGCCAGTAAGGCGACCGGCTATCCTCTGGCCTATGTTGCCGCCAAGCTGGCCCTGGGCTATGCCCTCCCTGAGCTGACCAATAAGGTCACGGGGGTGACCCAGGCCTGCTTTGAGCCAAGCCTGGACTATGTGGTGGTCAAGATCCCTCGCTGGGACCTCGATAAGTTTAGGGGCGCCGATCAAACAATCGGCACCAGCATGAAGTCCGTTGGCGAGGTAATGGGCATTGGGCGCACCTTTGAAGAGGCCTATCAGAAGGCTATTCGCATGCTGGACCTCGGGCTTGAGGGGGCGACCTCCAAGCGGGTCTTTCTGGGGGAGGAGAGCGAGGCTGCGATTATCGATAAGTATCTCTATACTCCCACTCCCAAGCGCATTTTCGCCCTGCCTGTAGCGCTGCGCAATGGATTCTCAATCGAGAAGATCAGTGAGATCACCGGCATCGATCCCTGGTTTTTGTCTCGTATTCAGCATATTGTCAAGCTGGAAGAGGAGCTTGCACGCGATCGCGAGCTGACCGGCGCTCGTCTGCTGCTGCTGAAGCAAGCGGGCCTCTCTGATAGGCGGATTGGCGAGCTGGTCGGCAAGACCGAGCGAGAGATTCGGGCCCTGCGCCAGCGCTATGGGGTCCTGCCCTCGGTGTTTCAGATTGATACCCTGGCGGGCGAATTCCCCTCTGACACCAACTATCTGTACATGACCTATAATGGGCAGCATCACGATGTCGAGCCGTTGGGCAAGGAAGGCGTGGCCGTGCTTGGCTCCGGCCCCTATCGGATTGGCTCTTCTGTAGAATTTGACTGGAGCAGCGTCAACACTGTCCAGGCCCTCAAGAAGTACGATAAGCGCTCCATCGTCATCAACTGCAACCCAGAGACGGTCTCTACCGATTATGACATGTCGGATCGTCTCTACTTTGAAGAGCTGACCTTTGAGCGTATTGCCGACATCTGCGACTTTGAGAACCCTTCTGGGGTCATCGTCTCGGTTGGTGGGCAGACCCCCAATAACCGGGTCAAAGCGCTGCATGACTACGGTATTCCCATTCTGGGCACCTCTGCTGAGCACATCGACCAGGCCGAGAATCGCTCGAAATTCTCACAATTGCTGGACGAGCTAGGCATTCGTCAGCCAGCCTGGGATACCTTCGAGACCGTTGAAGATCTCCTCAGCTTTGCCGAGCGCGTTGGCTATCCGGTCCTGGTGCGTCCCTCTTACGTGCTCTCCGGCAGCGCCATGAATGTCTGCTACACTCCTGAGCAGCTGGAGCACTACGCCAAATATGCGGCTGCTGTCTCGCCCGAGCATCCGGTGACGGTCACCAAGTTCTTCCAGAAAGTCAAGGAGGTCGAGCTGGATGCTGTAGCCCAGCGTGGCGAGATCAAAGCCTTTGTGATCTCCGAGCATGTGGAAAACGCCGGTGTCCACTCTGGAGATGCGACGATCGTGCTGCCTCCCCAGACCATTAATGCTGAGACCCTCCAACGCATCGAAGAGGCGGGACGGGCCATTGCGCGCGCCCTGGAGATCACTGGTCCCTTCAACGTCCAGTTCCTGGCCAAGGATAACCAGGTCTATGTGATTGAGGCCAACCTGCGGGCCTCGCGCACCTTCCCCTTTATCTCGAAGGTGACCGGCCTCAATCTGATCGAGCTGTTTGTTGATGCGCTCTTCCAGAAGGAGGTCGCGCCCGTTACGCTACCTCCTTTGACCTTTACAGCAGTGAAGGCGCCGCAGTTCTCGTTCTCGCGTCTCACGGGGGCCGATCCCTTGCTGCGGGTCGAGATGGCCTCGACGGGCGAGGTGGCCTGCTTCGGCGAGGACCTGGAGGAAGCCTATCTCAAGGCCGTCATTGCCACCGGTAGCCATATCCCCCAGAAGGGCATCTTCATCAGTATCGGTAGCGAAGAGAAGAAGCAGAAGTTCCTGGAGAGCGCCAAATTACTGGCTTCTCTGGGGCTGCCGCTCTATGCTACCGAGAAGACCTGCGCCTTCCTACGCCAGCATGGCATTGGGGCGGAGATGCTCTTCAAGATCCATGAGCAGAAAGAGCCAAATGTACTGACGTACTTCCGCGAGCGCAAGATTGATCTTGCCATCAACGTGGTTGACAACTATGTCATGAAGGAAGTCGATGACAACTATACAATACGGCGAGCGGCGGTTGATTATAATATTCCGCTGCTGACCAAAGTCAAGCAGGTGCGTCTCTTCGCGCGGGCCATTGTCAGCAAGGATCTGCGCACGATCCCCATTAAGGCCTGGAACGAATATTGAGGAGCGGTGCTATGCCAACAATCCTCAAGGGCGCGCTCGTGCTGCCCGATCGCATTCTCAACGGAACGATCACTGTAGTCGACGGTAGAATCGCCCGCATAGAAGAGGGTTTCTCTGACCGGGACGGAGGAGAGACCTTTGATTTCCGGGGAAAGTACCTGTTGCCCGGCTTGATCGAAGTGCATGGTCACATGCGTGAGCCGGGTCTGGAGTACAAGGAGGATATTGCTCATGGGACGCGGGCGGGTCTGGCTGGGGGCTATACCACCATTTTAGACATGCCCAACACCAGGCCGCCGACCACGACCGCAGGGCGAGTTGACGAGCAGATCCAGCGCTATGCAACGCGCTCCTACTGCGACTTTGCCATCAATATGGGGGTCTCGCGCGAGGAGATCGACGAGCTAAGAGTGGTTGATCCTGACAAGATCACTGGGGTCAAGATTTTCGCCGCCGGCCACCAGAGCGCGCCGACGACCATTCCGCGCCTGAGCGATCTGGCCCGCATCTTTGCCATTCTGGGCGAGCGCGGCCTGATGGCTATCGTCCACGCCGAAAATCAGGAACTGATCGATTACTTTCTGCATCACTACCGTGATATCGCAGGGCGGCACGATCCCGCGGCCTGGGGAGAGGTGCGCAACCTCTCGGTCGTCTTGACCTCGGTCCTGGAAATGATCTCGCTGGCCAAATACTTCGGCGTGAAGCTCTACTTGCTGCATCTCTCGACACCGGAGGAGTTTGCAGCCGTCGACTTTGGCCGCAGGATTGGGGTGGAGGTCTATGGCGAGGTCACGACGGCCCATCTGGCCTTCAGCAGCGCCGATTATGCCCGTTATGGCAATCTGATCAACATTGCCCCGGCCCTGCGCTCTCCGGAGGCGCAAGATCAGCTCTGGCAGCTTCTACGCGCGGGGAAGATTGACACGGTAGTGACCGATCATGCGCCCCATACGCTGGCCGAGAAGCAGAAGGCCAGCGTATGGGAAGTGGCCTCGGGCATGCCTGGATTGCAGGAGGCGATCCCTGTCCTGGTAAGCAACTGGATCAAGCGTTTTGGGAGAGAGACCCTGGAAGAGGGACTCATCCGTATCGCTCAGGTCACCTCGGGCAATATCGCGCGCATCTTTGGCTTTGAGCAGAAGGGGGCCCTCGCCGTGGGCAAGGATGCCGATATTGTCGTCATTGATACCGAGCGGACCTGGACGGTGAGAAAGGAGGACCTCTATACCAAAAATCAGTGGTCGGTCTATGAGGGCCTGGAATTGAGCGGGCGCCCGCTAGCGACCTTTTTGCGCGGCCAACTCGTTTACCACAAGGGCCAGATTATCGGTGAAGCGCGAGGCCAGCTGCTGAAACGAAGAGCGGCCTGAAAGTACCCTGCGTCTAGCAGAGGGCGAACTGGCTCAAGTCCAGACTCCGAGCAGGCTCTCCTGCCTCCAGTAAAGGGGGAGAGCCTGCTCTTTTGCTGTTAGCGCGCTTCGCTGGCGAGATCCTCTGAAGTGGTGAGCTGGTGCCCTGCCTCTCTTTGAGGAGCCGTTGAGAGTGTCGGGGAAGGGGGGGCAAGGCTACAAGTTGCGGCCAGAGAGCCTTGATCCCGTTTCTGGTGGCGAAGAACCATTACCCACAACCATTACTTTGGTCATGCCTGCCAGGCGGATTCATTGTCAGAGCTGTGCAAATTAACTAAGATGTACAAGCGAAAAAATATTTCACGATACACTGTGGTGTACCCCCCCCGACGTGCCTGCGCGCTGAAGACTGGGTTGCACGTCGTTGCTGAAGAACAATCGCAGCTGGGCGATTGAAACAAAAGAGGATGTTGCATGAATCCTGAAGCTTTGATTGGAATGAAGCTGGGGACCTGCACGCTCCAGCGCTTGATCGGGCAGGGTGGTATGGGCGCGGTTTTCCTGGCACAGCAGTCGCGACCGCGTCGTCAGGTAGCTGTGAAGGTGCTCTTCCCGATGGCCTCGCTGACGCCTCATCAGCTGGCGGCCTTTCTGGAGCGCTTCCGGCGCGAGACGGATGCTGCCGCCTCGCTGGAGCATCCCAATATTATGCCAGTGTATGAGTATGGGGAGCAGCAAGGCCTGGCCTACCTGGTCATGCCCTATGTCAGCGGGGGGACACTGCGCGATGAGATGGAGCGTGAGGGGGCGATGGCCCTGCCCAAGGTGCTCAACTATCTTGAGCAGCTGGCTGCGGCCCTTGATTTTGCCCATGAGCGGGGCGTCATTCACCGTGACGTCAAACCGGCCAACATCTTAAAGACGCCTGATGGTCGCTTGCTGCTGACCGATTTCGGTCTGGTGAAAATTATCTCTGAGGAGCGGGCGAGCCAGGTGCGTTTGACGGGGCCGGGGGCGCCGGTGGGTACGCCCGATTACATGTCTCCCGAGCAGGTGCTGGGGCAGCCAGTTGATGGGCGGGCCGACCTCTACTCGCTCGGGGTCATTCTCTACCAGATGGTGACGGGTGTGGCGCCGTTCCGGGGTGAGGTCCCGATGCAGATCGCTGCTCAGCATCTCCAGACTCCGCCCACGTCACCACGTGTCTTTCGCCCTGATCTGCCTGTTGCTGCCGAGCAGGTGATCCTGCGCGCACTTGCAAAAAATCCTGCTGATCGCTACTTCAGCGGCCAGGAAATGGCTCTGGCCTTTCGTCTGGCTCTGACCTCCGCCGGCATCACTGTCGATACGGGCCAAAATCCCGCCATTGCAGCGCTGGGTCTCTCGGGAAAGTTCGCCGTGCCTGGTAATGCGGGCGGGCTGCTTGACCCACGCTGGATGACGGCCAGTGGCCACCAACCTGCCGTCAATATGGCATCCGCCCCACAAGCGCAGGCGGCCCAGGTAGCTCCTCCGGTGCAGGGGGCACCCGCTGGCGAGCCTCCGGCGATGGCCTTCCCTGTTCCTTCGCTGAAGTTGCCGGCGGCTGAGCCTCCTCAGTCTACGGCGAAGCTCCCGACAGCCAGCAGCTCCAGTCGCCGCGGTGGGCTGCTCTCGCGCACCGGGATGTTTCCCCGCGTAGGCGCCGGAGTGGTGCCGGACAGCGCGCTTGGCCAAGCCGGCCCGGTTACCAATGAACAGCCAGCCGTGCTCTGGTCGACTGAGGAGCAGCAGCCCAATTTCACCGATCCCCTGCCATCTGTGGTCGCTCCAGCCCCTGGCTCTGGCCTCTTAGGGGTGCGAGAGCAGCGACCCACGGAGAATCATAGTCAGGAGGTCCAGCAGCTGTCGCCCGCCCTGCCGACGACGACGGGGGCGCTGGCTCCGGTGGCCCAACAAACGGCCACCTCGCCTTTGGTGAAATTGACTGGCCCTGTCAAGGTGGTCAAGGTTCCCGTCGCTGGCCAGCCGGGTCGCTATGTAACCGGTCTGCTGCCCCTGGCCCCGTCCGCTACGGGGCAGGTCAAAAGTGCTGCCAGGGGCGAGCGTCGTCGGGCGCGCATGGTGGTCACCTTGATTATGGCGGCGCTCATCCTGGTGGTCGGTTCCGGCCTGCTGCTGTTAGGCCATCTACATAGCGGCCAGAAAACGGAGCCACAGGGAACCGCGACTCCGGCACAGCAGTCCACGGCCTCGCCGATGGCCACCGCGGCCAATGCCAGCGATGTGCTCTTCTCTGATCCGCTGTCGCAGAATGTCCATGATTGGCCGACGACACCCGCGGATACCTATGCCTTTAAGGATGGGGCGTATCATATCACGAACCATAGCCAGAAGGGGATCGCCGTTGTCCTTCAGTCGGCGCCTTTCACAGGGCCGACCGGCTACAGCCTGACCATGCAGGAGGTTAAGGGCGACGATACAAACATCAACAATTCGTTCGGCCTGATTCTGCGCTTCAGTCAGCAGACGCGCAGCGGCAAAACGGTAACGACCTTCTATAGCTTCGAGGTCCAGAACATCAAAGGCGGCGAGTACCGCTTCTATAAGTATGATGATAGCCGCGGCCCCAATAATGCCTGGGGTACGCCGATCTGGCGCAAGAAGTTTGGCAGCGAGTTTCACCAGGGACAGGGAGCCAAGAATGTGAATACCTTGAAGGTCTTCGCCAATGGCTCTAACTTTACCTTCATCGTCAATGGCAAGGTAGTGGGTCAGACGAAAGATAGCTCGCTCCCTTCGGGTACCGTGGGCATGTTGGTAAATCTCAACGGGACGGAGGTCGCTTTTAAGAATCTGCTGATTACGCGCAATTAACCAGGGATGCAATGGACGCTGAAGCACTGCGTGGGATGATCCTGGACTGGCATGGAAACGGGCACCCTGCGAGCCGGCTTCCTCGGCGAGAGGAAGGAGAAGGGGCCGTTGGTAGGGCGGGCAGGACAGGGCACGGAACAGGGCTGGTTGCTGGTGGTGGCAAGGACGGTGGAGGTGCTCTTTCTTCCGATGACCTTTCTCGTTCCTGCGCGGCTTCCGGCGTTCCTGGAAGGCTTCCGGCAAGATCAACGGCCAACAGCCAGAACACAAGGGGCAGCCGCCTTTCAGGGCACACTGCACGGAGCGCTCGAGATCTGCTGGCGGCGGCACTGGCATTGGCTGTTCCTGAGACTGAAGCTGGTTGCCACCTTCCGCCAGACGTTGACACTAGCACTGGCTAGCAGGCACTTTGTCACGAGAGGGAGGACAGCAGGGGATGCATCCATCTCAGAGTCCAGATCAGTCACGCCCACCACGACGAAGTCTCTTTGATCCTATCTGGCAGCAACAGAGCGCGCAAAATGCTGCGGACCTAACTGCCAATGCCGCCGCTTATGCTGCTCCCCAGCCTGGAGCTGGAGAGGAGGCGGCTGCAGGGAATGCCCTGTCCAGTGGGGGAGAGACTGCCGCTGGCACGGGGGCGCTCGGCTCGCGTCCGGTGCGCAAGCTCGGCCTGCTCAGTGCCGCCCGCCTCCAGGCTGAGACCACCATGCCGGCTGGCCCAGCGGCAGGCGAGACGCAGGTGCCTCAAATGCCTTTCCCGGGCGAGGAACAACCGTTTCAGACCCAGTTGCCTTCGGCCAGTGTCACGTCCCCATCTCCCTTCGGCTCTGCTGCCTTCTCCTCGTCCTCGGCTGGCACAAGCGCTATGGCAGGTACAGGAGCCGAGGCGCCAACAATGGCCCTCAATCAGACGGCTCTCTTCCAAAGCCAGCAGACGACCAATGCCTCCGCCTTTGGTGAAGGTCTACAGGCGACGCTTGCTCAGCAGGGGGCCTATCAGGCACCCTTTGCCGCTAGCCCGGATGCGTCAGAGGTCCAGCTGCCTTTTCCCTCACCGATGCCGACCTCCTTTACGGGTACGGGCTTCTCCCCCAATGTCACACGTGTCCTTACTCCCTTCACTGGCTCACTTCCAGGTGCCACAGGCACCCTTTCCAGAACAACGACCGGCGCCCTGGGACCCTCGCCCTTTGTTGAGGCCGGCGGCAGCAAGAATACTGCGGCCCTGACTGGCGCTCTGCGCCTGGTGCAGATTCCTGTCGCGGGCCAACCGGGACGCTACGTGACCAGTATGCTGCCCGTCCTGACTGAGCCAGGGCAGTCGTCCCCCGCTCAGGACAGTCGGCCCCAGCAGAGGGGGTTCTCTCCACCCTTGCTCTGGAGAGAGAAGAGAAATCTCCTCATCTTGTTAGTCGTTTTGCTGGTCGTGCTCACAGGGTCCGGCTTGCTCATGTTCGCCCGCCTGCACGCGAATCCTGCACCTCAAGCGAGGAAGGGAGCCGTCACCGCTGTGGCCACAACGGGAACAGCAGCGGTCAAAGGGACGCCAACGCCCAGCGTGATCATGGAGGACCCGCTGTCCCAGAATATCCACAACTGGCCTGTTGCCACCAGCGGCTCGCGCCTCTTTGTCTTCAAGAACGGGGCCTATCACATCATTAACAATGACGATAACAATATGGCGGTAGCCATCTTGCCTGACGCCCCTGGGCCATTGCTGAGCACCTCGCTGGCCTATACCTTGACGATGCAAGAGATCAAAGGAGATGACGGCTCGATCAACAACCAGTTTGGTATGATTGTCCGCTACAGCCAGCAATCCAAGGGAGGCAAGGTAACAACTCAGTTTTACGCCTTTGAAGTGCGTAATACCAGCGATGGCGAATATCAGTTCTGGAAGTTTAATAGCTCCGCCGCAGAAGATAGTCGCTGGACAAAGATCTGGTCGAAGAGCTTTGGTAAGGAGTACCACCAGGGGCATGGATCAAAGGCCGTCAATACGATCAAAATCGTGGCTAGCGGCAAGAACTTTACTTTCTACGTGAATGGCAAGAAGGTGGGAACAGCTCAAGATGGCTCGATTCCCTCTGGCTCGCTGGGGCTGCTTGTGAACTTGAAGGGAACGGAGGTGGCTTTCTCCAAGCTGCTCGTGACAACTCCTTGAGCTGATCGTTTTCTAGTAACGGGAACATCGTCGTTTTTCCTTGAGCGAAATCTGCCCACTTGTGGGCCTGTGGCTGGAGGCAGTATTTTGAGAGCGATCTTTGTCTGGCTGACACTGATTATCACGGCATTCCTGTTCTTGCTCAATCTTGGGCTTGTGATTGTCTTTCGCAGGCGAAAGAAGACAGAGGTGCTGTCCTATATCGGGGCTGGTTTGATTGAGCTGGCTGTCTTCTGCGTTGTGCTCCTCTTCCACCTGGGCGTGCTCACCTCTATCCCCTTTCATTTGCCGCCCGGCCTGAGCTTCAATCGCGCAGAGATTGCAGCAGCTCTGGCCCTGGGCATCGGCCTTTTCCCGGCAGCTTATTGGCATCGGGTATCTATGGCCCAGCTGCGTGCTCGTATGGAGCAGGATGCCAAATTGATGAAGATGCGCAGCGATGGCGGCGTGCGGATCAAAACCCCCGAGGAGTGGATGACCTGAGCAGGACGGTGGCTTCAATGCCACCTTGTGCCTGGCCGGCCAATCTTACCTATCTGATCCCCTGCCCTCGGCCCTTGCCTCGCTTGCTCTCGCCAAGGTCGTGAAGAGCATACTCTCTTGCTGTCTGTTCCTGCCTTGCCGCTAAGGTCTCCTCAGGCGTCATTCGTTGCAAGAGAGTTCTCCCTGCAACAGACCACAGGCTTGATCAGCTGCAACTCTGCTTTCTCTCTTTTGCTCATCTTTGCAGTCTCCTTCTCTGTCTGCCTTCTCCATCGTTTTGAAAGTGGCTACCCTGCCTGCGTTTTTCTATAGCGAATCTCTCCGAATAGCAGCTGTCCTTGACAAAGGAGTCCTTTGCGTGCTATAAAATATAGCAATTAGTTATAACTATTGGGGGTAAGAAGGATGTACTCCGATTCTCGGCAGTTTGCCGTAGCCAATCCTTTTGGACAAGGAATAGGAGAAGTACCACAGGAAGCAGCAATTGTCGCGCGTGACCTCGTGCGCGTCTTTGGCCAGAAGGTAGCGGTCAATCATCTCAATCTGGCGGTGAGGCGTGGCGAGTTCTTCGGCTTTCTCGGGCCCAACGGAGCCGGTAAATCGACCACCATCAAAATGATGGTTGGCTTGCTGCGCCCAACGGCGGGTCAGGTCTGGGTGGCTGGTGTCAATGTCTGGCAGAGGCCGCTGCAGGCCCGTCGCCTTATGGGGGTTCTGCCTGAGCAGCTCAACCTCTATGAGCGCTTGAGCGGGCGTGAGTTTCTGACCTTCACCGGTCATATGTATGAGTTGCCGCAAGAGGAGATCCGGCGGCGCTCGTCCGAACTGCTGCGCTTGTTGGCGCTGGAGGACGATGCCGATAAGCTCATCATTGACTACTCGGTTGGCATGCGCAAAAAAATTGCCCTGGCGGCGGCTCTCATCCATAATCCCCAGGTGCTTTTTCTGGACGAGCCATTCGAGGGGATCGACCCAGTCAGCTCACGAGTGATCCGCGATATCCTGCAAGACCTGACCAGAAGAGGGACAACGATCTTCTTTTCTTCCCACATTATGGAACTGGTCGAGCGCCTCTGCTCGCGTGTAGGGATCATCAATCAAGGGGTGCTCGTAGCTGAAGGGACCTTACAGGAGTTGCGTGCGCGAGCGAGTGGCGCCGGCGATATGCCGCGTGATGCCACTCTTGAAGACATTTTCTTGAACGTGATCGGGGTGCGCAACGAGGAGCATAACCTGAGCTGGCTCGAATAAAGAGGAGTCTTGTATGTCATCTCGCCAAATCACGGGTAGCCTGAGCGAATTCAGACTTGATTCGCATAAGATTCGTTGGCTGCTTTGGCTGCGTTGGCGCCTCTTTGTGCGTGGCTTGACACGCAATCCGCAAAGCGCCATTTCATTTGTGGTGACGGCCCTGTTTTTGACCCTGTGTTGCGGCGGCTCGGCCTTTGGTCTGACTATGGCCTATCGCCTGCTGGCTCCGCCAGGCAATGTAGAGCTGCTCTACGTGTCGCTGACTGTGATCACCTGCTTCTGGATTCTCTTGCCTGTCTTCCAATACGGCCAGAATGAGGGCCTGGACATCTCAAAGTTGCTCCAATTTCCTCTGACCCGTGGGGAAATAATGGTCGGCCTCCTCATTGCTCAGCTTATTGACTTGCTGAGCTTGGGGCTGGCGCTCTGTCTCGTCGCCATTATTCTGGGCTTTACACTCTCTCCTGGGCTGTTGCTTGTCAATCTTATGGCCATGCTCATCTTTTTCGGATTTGTGGTAAGCTGCAGCCAGCTGGTGATGGCCCTTCTCTCAGGTCTCCTGCAAAACAGGCGCTTCCGTGACCTGAGTTATATGATTGTTATTCTCGGTTTTGCCCTCTTTTACATTGCTCAGCAGCTCTTGCTGCGTGGCATCTTTGTCCAGAACTTCGCAAAGGGGTTGATGCAGCGTCAATATTCCTCCTACCTGGCATGGTTTCCCCCCGGCTGGATCGCCCGCGCGATCGAGGCTGGCCTGGGTGGCAACTGGCTGGCCAGTCTTGGCTGGTTGCTCCTGGCGCTGTTCCTCACCTTGATCTTGCTCTATCTCTGGCTGCGGATACTGGAGCGGGTAGTCACCCAGCCTGAAGTGGGAGGGGGAGGCCAGGCCGGACGGGCGTCGCGGCGGGTAGCGCCCATTGTTTCTGGCTCTGGCCTGACGCCGCCTGCTGCCGAAGCGGCAGCGATCCCGACGCTTGCGCAGGGCCAAGTCGGAGCCGCCTCCTCCTGGTTCGCGCGTTTCCTCTCTCCTCAGACGCTGGCTCTGGCCGCCAAAGATCTACGCTACTTCCGGCGCGATCCCCAGCTGCTGGGGCAATTGATCATGCCCCTGGTCGTAGCCTGTGTGGCTCTAGTGGCTCCTTTCCTTGGCAGGGATGGCGTTCGCGTCACAGGGGATGACTGGTTCTTTCTCTTCTATCCCCCTTTCATCGTCTTCCTCTACCTGTCTATGCTCTCGATCAACGCCCTGGGGCTGGAGCGCAAGCCGCTGACCGTCCTGCTCCTCTACCCGATCAAGCCAGAGCGTCTCTTCTTTGGCAAAAACCTGGCGGTCCTTTTGCCTGGTCTGGTGATCCTGCTGGCGATGCTGCTGTTTGAATGCATCTTTCTGGGCCTGTGGCATCTCTTGCTACCGTTCCTGGTGTCTGGGCTGGCGAGTATGGGCGTTGTGCTCGGTTGGGGAAACCTGGCCTCTGTCTTCTTCCCTCAGCCAGTAATCCAGAGGCGTGGCATGCTGGTGTCTGGCTCTGCCAGCTACAGTGGAGCTGGCTGTACGCGAGGCTTATTGCAGCTGCTGGTCCTGGCTATTACCGTGATCTCGCTGGCGCCGGTCATTCTGGCCATGATCCTCCCGATCTGGTTCAACGCAACCTGGATCTGGATTATTAGCATCCCTGTCTCGCTGGCCTATGGTCTCGCTTTTTATCTCCTTCTTACGCGTCTGGTGGCCGCTCCGGCGCTCCTGCGTCGAGGACCGGAGATCCTGGAGGCAGTGGTCCGCGATTAGGAAGGAGGAGCTGTTGAGAGGACGAGCCGGGTGAGTGGTAGGGTACGGTTGCTAGCGGCTGGCAGCCGGGCCGTCTCCTGCCCTCTATGCCAGAGGGGAGGGGCGACCCGGTCTTCCGGCTTCCTCTCGACCTTAGCCACTTGGGGGCTCATCCTTCGCCTGCTGTTTCTGTCCCTGTCTCGGGCGCTGACGCAGCCAGAAGAAGAGTATGGGGGCAATGATCACGAGGCCGGTCAGGGTGTAAAGGGCTACGGTAATGAAACGATTGCTTGACTCTGTTGTGGCTGGGGTTGTCCCCAGGGCGGGGGGATAGAGGCCAGTAATGATGAAATGCGGTGAGCCGCCCACATGGAAGACCTTGACGATCTGGCGCGCTGGTACGTCGAGCATGGCCACGTCGCCGTTGGCCAGGGCGACAAAGCCAAACTGGCCATCGCTGGTGATGGCCACCGCCTGGGGGGCAGCGCTGAAGGTGATGCTGTGGTCTGGCTCCGCCGGCGGGGGACTACCTGGGACAATCGGCGCCAGCACAGCGAGCTGTCGGCTCGCCTTGTCTGGCACGTAGATATCGCCCGTGATGGCGTCATAATCCATAGCGCCGAAGTCGCCACCCCGGAAGAGCGTCGGGTAGATTTCGCGCGTCCCCAGGTTGACCGCAATGATGGTGTGCTGGCGTGTGCTGACATAGGCGATGGAGCCGAGCGGAATCGTGATGGAGAGTGGCCCCTGGGGAACGGAGACAGTGGCCAGGCGCTGACCAGAGGAGTTATAGACTGCCAGGGCCTGGCTCTCCGATACCCAGAGCTGGTTACCTGTGCCGCCCGAAATACCGCTCCCGACTACAGCGACTGCCAGACCTGCGACGTTGCTCGCTGCGCGTATCGTTCTCAACAGCCCACAGTTTGCAGGGTTGAGCACACTAATGAGAGAGGCCTCGGGACCAGCAGCATAGAGCAGATTGGCTCCTGGATCAAAAGCCACGAAGGAGGGAGCGCCGGGCACATGGGCCGAACAGATCACCTGTCCCGTGCGAGCCGCAATCATGCTGACTGTGCCGAGCGTGGGCTGAGTCACGTAGAGAAAGCGCCCGTCCAGGCTGAGATAGGCCATGTGGGGATCGCCTGACAGGCGGATCGAGGGCTGGACCTGCTGCTTGACAATGTCGATCACGCCAATACCGTTCCCTCCACCGACGACATAGGCCAGGTTGGGTGCTCCCCCGTCAGCTCTGGCCGTCGGCAGATCTTCTAATGCTAGCAGAGCAACGAGGCTCAGGGCCGCCAGGAGCAACAACGAGAGAGATGTCAAAAAAGCTGATCCTCTTCCGACAAATGACATCCGCATAATGCCTGTTCCTTGCTTGGGCTTGGCCTGATAGGCCAGCAATGGCCAGTGAGCGCTGAGCCATTGCTGGCCCGTGAGCTATCAGGCTCATCAGGTGCTGGCTGGGGTCAGCGACTGCCAGTGCGCTCCATTTCCTTGGCCGCTGAGCACGTAGACCGCCGTTGGGTAGGAGAGCGACAGATAGAGCTGGAACGGATCAGCCGGATCGACTGCCAGCTCACTCAAGTTGCCACGGATCGTCGGCAGGCTGATCCAGCTCTGGCCGTCATCGGTGCTGCGGTAAATGCTGGTAGCAGTTTCGCCGTAGAGAACGTGCGGATTGCTGGGTGCAGCGACCAGAGAAGTCAGGAGAAAGAAGGAGCGTGCGCTCGCGCTGCGGGTAGTGGGCGTAAAGGTGCGGCCTCCGTCGCGCGAGATATACATGCCGGCGTCGCCGCTGGCATAGATTGGCTGGTTGGGGCCGGCAGTAGTAGCATCAAAGATACCGCCTTTAATGCCGGCAATCAAGCGCCAGTGGGCCCCACCGTCGCTACTCAGGGCCATCCCCGCACTGCTGTAGACCAGCAGGCGGCCTGGCGCTCCCGGGACTGGCAGCAGGCCACTGATCACGGAGAAAGGCAACGTCCCGGCCTCGCGGAAATGGCTACCGCTATCGTGGCTGACAAGCAAGCCATGCTCCTGACGCTCCGAGAGATAGATATAGACCTCGTCGGGGCTGTCGTTGCCGGCGGCAGCCAGAAAAATAGTGGTCCGCGTCAGACTGGCATTGCTCACCATCAGGTGCCAGGTCCTGCCCTGGTCCTTGCTCATATAGAGGCCCGGCGTGCCACGAGCGTTGCTCACGCTGGGGTAGGTCAGCACGTAGAGGTGTTGGGGATCAAGAGAGCTGACCGTGAGCGAGTAGGTCATGAGGTTCTCCATGATTTGCCCCTGGCCACCAGCAACCTCCTGCCAATGCTGGCCACCATCTTCCGAGCGGAAGAGGCCATAATGGGTGGCCAGAAGCAGGACGTGAGGCGGGAGAGCAAGCAAGGAATGGACATGGTTGGCGGAGCTTCCAAAACCATTGCCTTCTGTGACGACCGTGGGGGTTGAGGACGCTGAGCCTGAGCCGCTGCCTGGCAGGTTACAGGCCAGCATGCCTGCCAGCAGCAGCATGAGCAGCAAGATAGCCAGCGCCATTGGCCCGACATTCTTCGGCAGGCGCCGCCGTGGGCCGCTCCCGGTGTCTCCTCTCTCTTGCTGGGAGCGGCCCCGATACCATCCAACCAATACAACGGCCATGCTCTTTCGTTTCCTCGCTAGAAAGGAGTAAAGAACTTGATCTGTGCCTCGTGCAGCTTATTGTCCAGTGTCCTGACCTGGACGCGAGCTAACCAGTCGCCGCTCATGGTCAGGTCACCGTGACCGCTAAAGCTGCCGTCGGTGGCTGGCTGGAGGTTCAACACCTCGGTGCCCATATCCATATCGAGCATATTCAGGTAAAGTGTTACCCCGATCTGAGTCGCGGGACGCTGCGTTTGGCGATCGCTCACCTTGACGGTAAAGGTATTGGTGCCGAAGCGGTTCGGCGAGATGGTCAGCGTCACCGTAAAGCGACCGTCGCTGGTCGTAGCGCTGGTCGTCAAAGGCTTCGGGGTGGCGGTAGAGCTGGCCGTGGGAGCCGTTTGATTGAGCGCCGTAGTAGGAGTCAAAGTCCCGGCGAAGATATTCATCAAGCCGACGCAGATCAGCACTCCCACGCCAAGAAGCGGCTCCCAACGTAGCACAGTCGTCAGGCGACCAGTCAGCCTGGTCAGGCGCTTCTCTCGCAGCTTCAGCTGGCGTATCCAGCGCCTCTGTTGAATGGAGGCCTCTGAAGTCTCGGCGGTCTGTTCGGTCTGCTGCGCTATCGGATGCGCCTGGCTCTGCTCCAGGCGTTCGAGGCCGTAGGCATATTTGCCATATTCCTTTTTCAGGCGGGGACGCAGGAGCAGCACATGGAAAGCACTGGTCGCTAACAAGGCGGCCACCAGCACAATCTTGATCAGCAACGCCCGCCCGTAGGCCGTCGTAACCAGTTCCGCAGGGCTGGTCAAATGGACCGAAGCGCTGAAGGGACCGGTGACGGTCAGCAAGACCACGCCGGCGATCGCCCACGGAGAATAGTAGGGCAGCACTGTTGTTAAGGATTGCGCACGCAGTGGAGGGGCCTGCGGCTCTAGCAGAGGTAGATAGCATGTGACAATATAGAACATGCCACCAATCCAGAAAGCCGAGCCAAGCAAGTGCAGCCAGTCAATCAACACTGAAAAGAGAAAGATGTTGCTGCTCACCGCAGCGGCGTGGCTGGAGAGCGTCATAGCTCCGAAGAGAGCCAGGCCGAGCAAGAGATTCAGCCAGGCGCAGGCGCGCTCGAAAGGAGAGGGAAGCCGACGGGCCAGGAGCTGGTAAAGCGCCACTGCCAGAGCGAGCAGGATAACCACCTCGCGCCCCAACCAGAAGGCGCCAAAGCGGCTGCTGGTGACCATACTCAGCAAGAGAGAGGGCGCCAGGGCGCCGCTCCATTGACCGTTGCTCAGAAAGAGGGCCTGGCCGACCAGTACGCCCAGGTTGGCCACCAGAAGCAGCAGCAGAGTGGGTACAGCAAAGCGACGGCTGAAACGTGAAGGCATGGCCTCTACGATGGCCTGCGCCTCGGGGTTGTCGCTGTTCTCGCCAGTGGGCACCGCCTCCAGCACAAAAAAGCGCCACAGCTGGGCGCCGACCCAGAAAATGGCCCCCAACTCGCTCAGGGTCACTGCGACTAAATTGAAAAGGCCGACGGCATCGATTTGTCCCGTATAGAGGCTGCTTGTATTGCCGCCGCCGAGCAGATCCTGGCCGGGAGGGGGAGCGTTCGCGTTCAAATGGGGCACCGTCCCGTTGGGTTCGACGATCGTAAAGAGGAACGAGCCGCGCAGGACATGCCCATCGACGTTGGAGACGCTGCGCCAGACAACCACGTAGACGTCGGGGGGCAGGTTCGCTTTTAAGCCGAGATCAAGCTCACGGTGATCGCTGGACGAAACGTGTGCGTCCCCTTTATCGACACGCTGGCTATGGCTATTGACCACGGCGGCACTGCTCAGGGTCGGATTCAGATCCTCGCTAAACCAGAGGCGAACCTCTGTCGGAGCGGTCCGCAAGAGGGCATCCTGCGACGGATCGGAGCGCAAAAGCACAGCGTGAGCTTCAGCTGTTCCGGGCAAGAACAGGAAGAGGGCCAGAGCCACAAGTACCGCTGCGGTCGTCAGATGCCAGCGGGCCGAGAGGCGCAAATCCTTGCTCATCAGCATTGTCCTGTCCTCGGCTGTATAGGCATGATCATGGGCTTTGCTGGGCCTTTCCTTACTACCTACTCTATGAATACGCAAACATCGCGGAAAAGATCCTGGCGAAGAGAAAGAAAAGAGACCTTCACAACCCCTGGTCAGTTCCCATTGTCCGATGATTACCTCGGAGTGTCAAGAGACAAGGGGTGTTGCTGCGGCGCCGGGACCCGCCCGGAAGCGCCGATCTGCATGAGGGAGGCTCGACGCCTGCGGCTCAGGTAAGCTATAATAATACTGTATGACGGAGAGCACCAGCGATCTTGCAGAACTCGAAGCCCGATTACAGATTACCTTTCACGATCGACGATTGCTGGAGCGCGCGCTGACGCATCATTCTTGCTGTCCTGAGACAGCCATTCGTGACTCGTACGACACACTAGAATTTCTCGGTGATGCGATCATCAGCGCCCACGTCGTGGAGTATATTTATCGCAACTTCCCGGAGGCCTCCGAAGGAGAAATGACCTCGCTCAAGTCGGAGGTAGTCAGCCGGCGGGTGCTCTCGCGCATTGGACGCCAGCTTGGCCTCTTTGATTTCGTGCGGGTTGATACCGCTAGCCTGCGCACCTTCAATGAACGCTCGCGAGATTCCCTGTGCACCGATGTGCTGGAGGCGCTGGTCGGGGCCATTCACATCGATCAGGGGCCGGAAATCGCCCGTGAGTTCGTAGCCCGTTGGATTCTACCAGTGGTCAAAGATGTGCACAGGCAGCTCTTCAATAGCAATCCCAAAGGGCGCCTGCAAAATATCGTTCTCCAGCGCTCCGGCTGCCTTCCCCGCTATCGTGTCCTGGAGGAGGGCGGCAGTCGTAATGACCGCACCTTCACCGTCGGGGTCTTCGAGCATGACCTGTTACTCGGTGTTGGCACTGCTTCCAGCATCAAGGAAGCGGGGCGTCTGGCAGCGCTCGATGCCCTTCGTGCGCTCCAGCAAGAGAGGCCTCCCGAGACCCCGGCCTGAAGCAGGCATTGCCCCACGCTTGCGACACCGCGCTCATTGACCGGGGCTGGCTGCCTCGCTCAGCCAGGCAAGCTATGTAGAAGCGGTAGCTTGCAGGGACTGGCGGCCCGATGTAGAATGGTAGTGCTCAATTGGTGATAGGTGAGTAGCATACCTGGGGCCTGGTCCTGAGCGGCCTCCGCTACGGCGCGGGGGCTTGCTCCTCGGTCTGGATGGCCACAGGCGGAGCGCGAGCAGCCTGAGCTGCTACCTCTGCTGCTCTGCGGCCCGACGGCCTGGCCGTAGCGGGGACAGGTGCAGGTCTCAGCGAGGTTGGACAAAGGAGTCACCTTTATGGCTACAACTCGTCCCATTCGCGTGTTGGTTGCCAAACCAGGACTGGATGGGCATGACCGTGGCGCGAAAGTCATCGCCCGTGCCCTGCGCGACGCAGGCATGGAGGTTATCTATACGGGCATTCGGCAAACACCAGAGATGATTGTGGAAGCTGCCATTCAGGAAGATGTCGATGCCATTCTTTTGAGCATCCTCTCCGGCGCCCACATGGCCCTCTTCCCCCGCATTATGGAGCTACTGAAGCAGAACGGTGTCACCGATGTCCTCGTGGCCGCTGGGGGCATCTTGCCCGACGAGGACATCCCCGCGATCAAAGCAATGGGAATCAAGGGGTGTTTTGGGCCTGGAACCCCCATTGAGCAAATCATTCAGTTCGTACGTGAGAATATCCATCCTGAGCGTCTCCAGGTAGAGGTGTAGGTGCGGCTTGCAAAACCAGCATCGGAATCTGATCGAACGTCTTCTGAGCGGCGACCGGCGGGCGCTGGCTCGTATGGTGACCCTCATCGAAAATGAGGTGCCTGGTACGCGCGATTCTCTGGCTGAGCTGCATCGACACGCCGGGCGCGCTCACATTATTGGCATCACGGGGGCACCAGGGGTAGGCAAGAGTACCCTGGTGACGCAGCTCACGCGAGAATTCCGTCGTCGCGAGCGGCGCGTTGCTGTCATCGCCGTTGATCCCACCAGTCCTTTCTCTGGTGGCGCTTTGCTTGGCGACCGGATTCGTATGATGGAGCTGGCGGGTGATCCGGGCGTCTTCATTCGCAGCATGGCCAGTCGCGGAAGCCTGGGCGGCCTCTCTGCCGCAACGCGCGACGTGGTACGCGCGATGGACGCCGCCGGTTACGACCCGATTCTCATTGAGACCGTCGGCACTGGACAGGCCGAGGTTGAAATCATGCGCGCCGCCCATAGCGTCATGGTAGTTTGCGCTCCTGGCCTCGGCGATGAGGTCCAGGCCCTCAAGGCCGGTATTTTGGAGATTGCCGACCTCTTTGTCGTCAGCAAGAAAGATAAGCCGGGTGCCAACCAGACTGCCGCCGAACTGGCCATGCTCTTGAGTCTGGCCCCCGAGCGGCGCACGGCGGCCTGGCGCATTCCAATCGTCCTGACCAGTGCCCTCAAAGGCGAAGGGATTGATCAGCTGGTAGATGCTCTGGAGCGTCATCGCCACTTTCTGCAGGAGAGCGGCCTGCTCCAGCAGCGCGCCCAGCGTCAGATCCGTAGCGAAATCGAAGCGCTGATCCTACAAAAGGTGCTCCAGCATCTTGGAGAAGAAATCAGCCCTGATGAATGGCAGCGCCTGCTGAGCGAGATCAGCGAGCGAGCACGTGATCCCTATAGTGTTGCGCGCGAGCTAGAGGAGCGCCTTGGCCTGGTGCGCTGAGCGCTGCAGCAGGCGGATGGTCAGGTCACCGTGGCGGGGAAGGAAGAGGCAGGGGCCTCAGATGGGAGAAGCAGCAAGGAAAAAGAGAGGAGAAGAGCAGGCATGATTGTAATCGATCTACGCGGACGCGATCTTGTCTTGCTGCCTCCTGCCAACTGGAGTGCCTTGTCGATGGAGGAGCTGCGGGAGCGCCTCTTTGGGTCGCACCTGCCGGAGCGGGTTGCGGCACAGCTCGGGCGTGATCGTCGTCATGGCTTCTTGCGCACGCTTCCTATCCATTTCACTGCCATCAAGCAAGCTTTAAGTCAGCAGGGAACCCCTTTTCAGGTCGTTTTCGACGAGCGTCCGGCTCTACCCTTTGTCTCAGTTCCGGCGGTAGAAGCGCGACCCTATCAGCAAGAGGCTCTGGAGTGCTGGCTGGCGGCCCAGGGAGCGGGCGTTGTCGTCCTGCCGACCGGTGCCGGTAAAACGGTCGTAGCGGCTCTGGCCTTGCATACCCTGCAGCTGTGGACGCTCGTCGTGGTCCCCACCATTGACCTGCTGCAACAGTGGCGACTGGCCCTGGCCTCCATGCTGCAACTGGCGCCGGAGCAGATCGGGCTTTTTGGGGGCGGTGACAAGGACCTGCAACCGATCACCGTCATCACCTATGACTCCGCGGCTCTCTATCCCCTGGAGCTGCGGCGCTTCGGATTACTCGTCTTCGACGAGTGCCACCATCTGCCAGCGCCGACTTATCGTCAGATCGCGCTCAGCGCTTTTACACCGCACCGTCTTGGCCTCAGTGCCACCCCCGAACGCAGCGACATGGCTCACCTGGAGCTGGAGGAACTCATCGGCCCCGAGGTCTACCGACGCGGTCCGGCAGAGCTAACCGAGGGTCGCTATCTGGCCCAATATCGGGAGATCCGTATCGAGGTAATGCTCCCTCCCGAAGACCAGCAGCGCTATGACGAGCAGCGAGCGATCTATCGCTCCTTCCTGCGCCGTCGCAGAATTGCCATCCGCTCACCGGAGGATTTCCAGCAGAAGCTGATCTTTCTCAGTGCGCGCGACAAAGAAGCCCGGGCGGCCATGCGCGCCTGGCGGGAAGCGCGTCACATCGCCCTCAACGCCGCCGCGAAATATGAGCAAATCGAGCAATTGCTCAAGCGCCACGCCTGTGACCAGGTCATTCTCTTCTCCGAATACAACCAGGTTGTTGAAGAGATCAGCCGACGTTTCTGTCTGCCCAGCGTCACCTACAAGACTGCCGCCGAGGAGCGTCAGCTCGTTCTGGAACGCTTCCGCCGAGGGCAATACACCAAGCTCGTGACTGGGCGCGTCCTCAATGAGGGAGTGGACCTTCCTGACTGCCGTGTTGCCATCATTGTCAGTGGGAACAGCACCAGACGCGAATATATCCAGCGCCTGGGGCGCGTTCTGCGCCCCAAAGAAGGGCAGGCCATCCTCTATGAGCTGGTCACCAGCGGCACGACCGAAGAGGAAATTGCCCGCCGGCGGCGTCAGTCATCCTAGTGCCGAGGATCAGCCTCTCTGACCTCTCTTTCGCCTCGGGCGCCGTTAGCAGGGCGCTCCCGGCCTGGAGAGAGAGAACGGCTGGCCTGCCCTCCACCGATTGGGATTGAGTTTAGACCTTTTGCAGCGGGACGGCGGCCAGATACTGGCACTCGACGTAGGCTTGATACATCCCTGCCGAACCCTGATCCAGAGTAGGCTGATCGTTGGGCGGAATCACCCGTCCCGTATAGGAATCGGCGGCGGCCTTCTTCAGCTGCAGCGCCAGGTCAAGGGCGCTTTGACTTCCCATTTGCTGCAAAGGTGTCTGAGCGAGCTTAGCACTGTAAGTACGCATATTGGCCACCCACTGGCGCAGATCGCTCAAAGCATTATTGATATGCTGGATATGCTGCAGCATTGTGCTATTCTGACCAGCGATCTCCTGCAGGTGGCTGATCTCGCTGGTCATCATATCCAGGTAACCCTGAGTAGAAGGCGAAGAAATGAGGCCGATCGGAACCTGGAGCAGCGTGGGCTGATCAGCAGGAAGATCGCCGCTACTGCGAGCGTAATCGCTGCCGTCGATCATAGTAATAATGCGATTAGCCTGACGCCAGGCCAGGCCGTAGTCGTGGGGACCTTGCAAATCATCGACGATGCTGCCGGCCTTCTCATTGATGGACTTGATCGTCTCGAACATTGCCACAGCGATGCCCACCTTCTCGGGCAGGCCCGGGGCCATATAGAGCAAGTGCTGCAGGTAGGGGAGGGCGGCGCTATTCAGATTGCCGGCGTAAAGCCTGGACCCACTGGGGGCCTGGGGCTGTTGCTGGCCATCCTCCAGGGTGATGAAGAAGCCCACAGCCTGCGAAAGCAGGTTCGTATGCTGGGCATCGCCTGGGTAGACGAGGCTTGCCTTGCCGTTACTGAGGGTTAGCTTGCCAAGGGGAACGATGCGGGTGCCGCTGGCCTGCATCCAGGCGTAGTAAGCCTGGTTGGCCGCTGGCGTGGGCAAGCCAGAGAGATCGATACGGAGCACATCGGCGTGTCCCAGCGCGTCGTCCTGGAAGAAGACATAACCGGGAACGCTCGGCGTCGCCGCTGGCTGGCTGCTCGGCTGATTTTGACGGGGCCAGAGGCTGGCGACACTGGCACCCAAAATAATGATACAGAGAACAACCCCACTGATAATAGCGTAGCTAAGAGGAAACTCCTTCCCGCGTCCGCGGGCTGGGACAGCAGGCAGTACCGCCGTGGTCGCGGGAGGCAATGCCGGCGCCGGAGGTGCGGGTGGGAGAGGCTGAGGCAAGCGAGCGGGAACAGGGGCCGGCAAAGGCGTACTGGGACTGGGGGCCACGCCGCTCGCTGGGGTAACCACCGGAATGCGCCGTGTCGTCTGGGCGGTGGCGGCGGGCAGCGGACCAGAGAGAGTGCTGGGGGTCTCCTCGGGACCGTGACCATCGCGGAGCAACTCCTCACCCAGCGAAAGCTGACCCGTGGGGAGGGCCGCACAGGCTTCAGCGACCGCCTCAGCCAGCGCTGAAGCACTGCGGAAGCGCGTTGCCGGGTCCTTAGCGATCGCTCGCAGAATCACCTCTGAAAGCCCTGGCGGAATGCTCGCATTAATCAAGATCGGCGGAGTCGGCAGCACATTAATATGTTGCATCATCAGCGCGACGGCACTCTCGCTGCGGAAAGGCTGCACCCCGGTGCACAGCTCGTACAGGATGACGCCGAGCGAGTAAATATCGCTGCGCTCAGTGGGGGGCTGACCACGAGCCTGCTCGGGCGAGATATAGAGAGCGCTCTGCAAGCTGCTCGCCCCTTTGAATAGCGTAGCGAGGCCGAAATCTGTAATGCGCGGCTCGCCAATCTTGCTATGCAAAGCATGGCGCTGATCCAACAGAATATTGGAGGGTTTCAAACCGCCATGAATAACACCCTGCTGGTGAGCGTGATCAAGAGCGGCCCCAAGCGCTTTGAAAAGATAAACAAGGGCAGAAATAGGAGGAAAAAAGCCCTTGCGCAGGGTATGCTGAATATAATCGGCCAGCGTCTCCCCTTCGACATACTCCAGGGCCATACAGGCCGTTGTACTGTTGGTCTCCGGCACACGGAGCACCTCGAAGCCGAGCAGCGACACAATATTGGGGTGATGCAGGGCGCTCAGCATCTGGCCAGCTTGCTGGAAGCGCGCCAGGAAGTTGGGATCAGCCTGCAGATCGCTGTGGAACAGCTTGAGCGCTACCACCTGGTTGCGCTCAAGGTCGTAGGCCATCCAGACCTCGCCCAAGCTGCCACTGCCCAGTTGCTGCTGTAATCCATATCTGCCAATGCGGCGCGGGATGGTGCTCATAGCAACCCCCCTCTGTTCAGGATGGTGGTTGTCCTACAGTGTGTATGCTCTCTCCCTTACACAGAACACGGTGACAAGCGCCCATTTTGTGAGGACAGCGCTGCGCTGCTTCCTTGCCCAACCGGAGCGCCCGAGGGCGAGAGTTGCCGCCAGCCAGCCCTATGCCCATCCATCGCCTTCCCGTCAGTACTATACCAGATGCGGGACAACCATGCAATGAGATCATACCAATGTCTCTGGGTCAGCTTCTTTACAACCTTCACGACAAAATTCTTTTGTGTAAGAATAATGTTATCGATCATAATGATATTTTATTGCCCCCTGCTCTGCAAAACCCCCGATGTCCGTCATACCCTCATCAGATGGGAGAAAGGTCCCGCAACTGGCGCGGCTGCAGCTCAGCTCACTCGCCGGGTGAGGGCGAGGAGGTCACTGCTAGGCAGTGCCGCTTGTTTGCGATATAATGCCTCTGTCCGTTAGAGAACGACGGGGGCGAGAAGTCAGGGAGATCGTGTGTGCGTCTCAGTCTACAAGATGTCAAGAAGCAGGTCTATCGTCGTGGTGGCGAGCGTTATCTAGCGCTGCACTGGCTACAGCCGGGAGAGCTGCGCGCCGAGATCGCGCGTCTCCTTGCTTACTATGAAGGGCTGCGTGGGCAGCCGCGGCGTGCCTTTTCTCTGGATGAAGCCCGGGCCTGTATTGGTGACTACCGTCTTGCCGATGGCCTGATTGCCGTTCTTGGGGCCTGGTACACCTGGCAACAGCCGGCCTGGGCTGACGAGCTGAGCCGTCTTGCTGCCGGCGAGCCAGCGCTCGTGGCTCTCCAGCAAGCGGGAATCTCCTCCTCCATTCAGCTCCGTCTCGCACTCTTCGACTACGTCAACAGCAGCTACGATGGTTTTCTAGCTGGCAGCGAGCGCTTAGCGGCTCTCACGGCCTTTGCGGCGCGATTCTCTCTCTCGCTCCCCGAGCTAGAGCGACTGCTCGCTCTTGACAATGAAGACGAAGCCTGCCTGGTGCGGATAAGCGAAAGCCTTCCCCCGCCTGCGCTGATCATTGCCCATTACAACCAGGCTCTCTTTGAGGCCGCTCTCAACAGCGCGGCTCAGGTGACCTTTCTCCTCGATTCTCAGGCGCTGCGTGCTGCCGAGCCGGTCGGTCTGGGAGCGATCATCAAGCGTTTCTGCTATCTGGCGCGCCGTCTTGGCGTCTATTATGATCTGGACTACGCCGATGAGTTGGAGAGCGATCCTCTGCCGTTCTCCGAGAGGAGCCAATCCCCGCGTCTGCGCCTGACCTGTTATGGACCCCAAGAAATGACTGGCCTCCCTCAGCAGTATGGGCAGCGGCTGGCGCGTCTCTGTCGCTTGCTCCTGGAGTACGCTCCTTCTGCTGGATCGGGAGATACAGGCAGCCGACAGCGAGGGCGCGGCAGCGGCAGCGGCAGCGGCCAACGGCTGCGTAGGGCCATCGTGGCAGCCGAGGCCCAGGTCTATCTGGGGGAACGGGCCTATCTCCTGCCCCTGGACCCTGCACTGCTCTCCCTGCTCACCTTGCCGGGAGAGGAAGAGACGGGACGGTCAGCGAAAGGGGACGAAGCTCTCTTTGATAGCGAGCTGGAAAGCGCCTTTGCCGCTGCCTTTCAGGCACTCGAACGCAGCCCTGGTCAGGGACTGGAGGGCTGGTATCTGGAGCGCGAACCTGAGCCAATCCTGCTGCGAGAGGGCATCTTCATCCCCGATTTCGCCCTTTCACGAGGGCAGCAACGCCTCTATCTCGAGATCCTGGGTTTCTGGACACCCGCCTATCGAGAACGTAAAATACAGAAATTGCAGCAATTGCGAGGGCGTAACGATATTATTCTTCTCGTACCTCGCGAGGCGCGGACAGCCTTCGCTGCCCTGGAAGGGGCCTTTCCCATCGTGGCCTATGATGGCCAGGTGGCCCTGAGCGATCTCCTGCATCTGCTCCGCAGCCGTTACGATGACTTCTCCAGGCGCCTGGCCCTCCTTGACCGCGAGGCGATCCGGCAGCAGATTCGCCAGGAGAACTTCATTGCTGAGCGTGACTGCTATACGTTGCTGCACTGCTACCGGAGGACCGAACTGGAGCAGGCAGCAGCGGCCTTGAGTGATCAGAGCATTCGCTTTCTTCCCGGCGTCGGTCTCTATACGCGAGTGTGGTTTGAACGCTTTGCCGTCTCATTCGTAAAGTGGATAGAAGAACGTGGCACAGCGGCCTGGAGCGCTGTAGTGGCTGAGCTACGCCGGCAATGGCCATGCCTGACAAGCTGTGATGATGCAGCTCTGGAAGCCCTGCTTGAGCAGCTCGAAGGAGTGAGCATTGAGCACAATTCCATCTTTGAGACGCAGATCACCTATAGCGGTATGGGGAGCACAACCACGACCGAAACCAGCAGCACGGGGAGGGAATCGCCATCGGTCGCCGTTGTGACAAGGGGACGGCCCGTGCGAGAAGGCAAGCCGCGTCCTGGCTCCGGAAGCCGGGGCGAGCAAGAGCGCCGCTCGCGCGCTTGCACCTCTCAAGACATCGCGCAGCCTGATCTCTGGGCCTGAGCAGGGCACAGCAGCGCCACCATCTCTTTCTCTGCTTGCTGGGTAGTAAAAACAACAAGGGAATTGCTTCCTAAGGATAGAGAATGGACGTCAATGAGCTTCTAGGCGTGACACTTGGCACATGTACACTAGAGCGGATCATTGGACGTGGCGGCATGGGAGCTGTTTTTCTGGCTCAGCAATCGCGGCCTGTACGCACAGTTGCCGTCAAGGTGCTGATTCCTTCCCTCAGCTACGACCCCGAAGAGCAACGCAATTTCTTAGAGCGCTTTCGTCGAGAAGCTGACACTGTTGCTCGTCTAGAGCACAAAAATATTCTTCCTATCTATGAATATGATGAAGCTCTCGTTGGCAATGAAAGACTAACTTATCTGGTTATGCCCTACATGCGTGGGGGGACATTGCGCGACCGCATCGATGAAATGAAGCGTGAAGGCCGCCACTTTGACCTGCGCATCATCGTCAGCTACATGAGCCAGCTCGCGGATGCTCTCAACTATGCCCACAACTTTGGCATCGTCCACCGCGATGTCAAACCCGCAAATTTGCTCTTCCACCTCGACGGGCGCTTACTCTTGAGCGACTTCGGCATTGTGCGTCTGGAGACCTTGCCAGCCTTGACCGCTATTGGTGACTTCCTGGGCACTGTTGAGTATGCCTCGCCCGAGCAGGTCAGCACCAGTGAGGTTGATCAGCGCTCCGACATCTATTCAATGGGGGTTGTGCTCTACGAACTCTTGACCGGGGACGTGCCCTTTACCGGTACCACGCCTTTCATCGTCATGAACAAGCATCTGAGCGAGCCTGTCCCCTTGCCGAGCAAGAAGCGGCCCGACCTGCCACCGGCAGTCGAAGAGGTCGTTCTCAAGGCCCTGGCCAAGCGTCCCGAAGATCGCTATCAGAGCGCGCTAGAGCTGGCTGCCGCCCTGCGCAGCGCCGTGCTTGGGGCTTTGCCTACCCCCGCTTCGGGCGTATTGCGCATCAGCGGCAATGCTGACAATAGTGACTTAACCGTTGCCGAGCCGGTGAGGGAGGCAGTGAGCGAGGTTGTCGGAGCAGGGCCGAAAGGCCGGGCGGGAGGCGTCTCCCCAGAAGGGCGCGCTCCCTGGCAGCAAGGACCACGGCCCTGGGAATGGCCTTCGCAGCAGCAAGTTCAGGAGCAGCTCACGCCGCCTGTATCGCCGGACGAGGAGACGGAGCCGGCCCCGATCTTCCACGAGGGGCGGCGGCTCTTCTACTATAGCCTGATCCTCATCGCTCTGGTAGCTCAGTTCCCAATTCTTGCCTTGCTCTACGGGCTCAGCAGCGGCAAGGGCGTGCTGCTGGCTGATCTCGGAGTCTTGCTGTCCACGGGCGTCAATCTGCTAACCCTCGCCGCTCTCGGATTCTGCGGCGTGACCCGCTCCTCTCTGCGCAATGTCAGAGGTGCCATCTACCGCACCTGTGCATCCTCTCTGGTGGCCCTGGCCGGCGCCACGCTGTTGGTTGGCCTGACTGATGCCGCTGCTCCCTGGCTGCCGCTGCTGGCCTATATCCTGCTTTTAGGCAGCAACATCTACGCTGTGCGTCAGCTAGGGCAAGTCGATGTGGCCCATGATCAGGTCGAAGTCGCGCCCGTTCACTGGCGTGCCGCTGCCGAGGCAGCTCTCACCGGCCTGCTGCCCCTCACCATCATCCTGATCCTGACGCTAGCTACCTCGGCTCAGCACCTCTTTGCCTCTCATCTGCTTAATATGCTCGGCTTATTGTTCATAGCCCTTGTGGCTGCCCCAACGCCAGGCGCGGTAGTAGCCATAGAGACGCGCAAGCTCTCCACGGCCTCCTTCATACGCACCAGTGCCTGTGCTGGCCTCTTCATGTTTCTGGCGGCCTTCCTGCTCGCCTCTGTCTGGGGACTACTCGTTGCCAGACAGAGCTGGTTCTTTGTCCAGTTTAATCCCCCCTGGATCGCCCTGCTTCTCTGGGCAGGTCTGCTGGCCCTGATCGGCTCCTTGCGCGGCTTACTCGATGCCTATCTCTACCTGCGCACAACTCCGGGCAGCCCTTAAGGCCGACCAGACTGGTGGCGTGGCCCATCTCCAGTGAGTTGAGCGCTGGCCATCAGACCCTCAGCATTGAAAAGCGTAGCTTGACGAAGAGGGCGCCGTCAGGTATACTGTCCCTCAAAACTAGAACAAAATTTCTAATTCGGCCCCAAAGCCTAAGCGTAAGAAAGGAAGCAGGTGACAGTTTGAACCCGAGCCATCTTCGGCGAGAAGCGGAGGCTCTCCCTCTGCGTCGGCTCCCGCGTAGCGATGACGAACTGGCGAGCAAAGATCACGAGGAAGATGAAGCCTCCTGGAGGGAGGCACGTCCCACCAGCGTGGTGCGTCGTTATCAGGCCCTGGTCGATGTAAAGACCGAGGTTGGACGGGCCCACGCCGATGCCCTACCGGAGAGCAGTCTTGTCAGCGCCCGGCGTGGCGCTGCTCAACGTCAAAGTGAGGTGAGAACGCCCGGGCCAGCACGTCGTCGGGCCAGCGAGTCTCAGCCGGCACGAGGTCCGACCCCCGCTGCATCGGAGCGGACCCGCGAGCGGCGCACTGAGGAGCCATTGCGGCCAGTGCTGCCATCCCAGCAGGCCGCCAGGCGCCATCATTGGCTCGTGTGGCTGGGTCTCTTCTGGCTGGCAATGGTTATTGGCTGGGTCGTCCTGAGCGCCCTGGCCGGCTGGGGACAGACCATGCTCGACGACTGGCGCTATGGGCGTCCGCGCACCTTCCAGATCGATGCCGTGGTGGGGCATGGCGATTCTCCCGCGAACCCAAGCCATTTTATCGCCTTGAATCTCAATCGCCATGTGGAGGTCATCGAATTTCCTGGCGGCGATGCCACCAAGGCCCGCATCTACGTAGGGCCAGTACTGGTCGGGCCTGGGCAGGATCTGGCACCGGTGACGCTCGGCTTCCAGGATGTCAACGGCGATGGCAAACCCGATATGGTTGTGACCATCGAGGGCAGCCACTTTTTCTTCATCAACGAGAATGGTTCCTTCCGCCCCGCTCGACCTGGCGAGCCGCTCAGGTTCACCTCCCCCTGAGACGAAAGCGCCTTCTCGGCCCTGGAGTGGGGTTCACAGCCTCTCACCGGGAGAGAGCTGGCCGGGGCCAGCACCCTCTCCCCCGGCCCGGGAGGCAACAACGGCCTACCTGGCGCTGCTTTGCTCCTGGCTGACCCCTTGGCAGAGCAGGCACGCTCAGACTCAGCTGTCGCGCTCCGATTGAGCAGCTACTCCCGCGGTTTGCAGCACTGGTGGCTGTTGACGCTGCTGACCTGAGAGCTGGAACTCGGGCACAACGCTGACTTCTGCGGCAGCTGTGAGGGAGTAGACACGCTCTTCAGCCCCCTCTTTAATGGACGGCTCTGGACGTAATGCGAGAACAGCGAAGATGATTATCCAAGAAATGAGTAGTATCAGAAGTGTCCAATATATAATAGTTTGGCTTAGCAGAATAGCGAGACCGCTCATGGGCACATCCCTTAGAAATTTGGATAGGCTGACATTGACGTAGACGATAACCAGACGACAGCTTAACGATGGCTAGACCAAGGTACCGCTGTAGTCGCTGGCTGCACTGCGAGGGTCTCAAAAGGGTAGAGACAAGCTGGCCTCGCTCTGTCGAGCGTTATACCTTCTTCTCCCTTCTGGCTGATAGACTCTAGAGAAGCAACCGACCGTACAGACTCCCCAAGGTTTACAAACGTATCCTGTCCTAAAAAGTTACGTTGGAGGAGAGGAATTTTCTCCCCTCAATGTCTGACGGGGTTAGCGGACATCATCGGACCCATGCTCCTGATAAAGGAGAACAGGTCAGTCCTTGACCTGCACGAAAAGTCATGGCCTGGTTGGCCTCTGTACCAACTCACATGGCAGACGAGCAGGTTCTCTCTAGTAAGATAGCCCTGGAGAAAAGCGCGGCCTTGATGGGTGGCTGCTCAATCAAGCCCGATGAAGTCTCCCCCTCCCTGCTTGCCTTCCCATCGGGAGAGGAGCATAATAGAAGCGGATGATTCCGGTGGAAGATCGCTTCAGCCAGCGCTTGCTGAGCCTGGTAAGGAGGGAGTGTATGGAGCGTGTCAACTGGCAACGTGTTCGTGATGTTCTCATCAGCATTGTCTGCATCTGTATTCTGGGCTGGTTAGGATGGAGTATTTCCGGCCTCTTTCTGCATGCGCTGGTCCTGCTTCTGCTGGCGATGGCCATAGCTTTTCTGGTTTCGCCTTTTGTTGACAGGCTCCAGCGCTCTGGTCTGCCCCGCTCGCTAGCCACGCTCCTCGTCTACGCGGTGGTCCTGGTGGTGGTTGGGAGTCTCTTCTACGCCTTGCTATTTGCCCTCATTCGTCAGGCTCAGACCTTCTCGGTGACCATCCAAAATTATGCCTATCAGCTCCCTGAGCTTTCGGCAAAGCTGCAAAAATTCCTTGTTGACCAGGGCATTCCGCAAGAAAAGATCGACAGTGTCCTGACGCAGATCGAGATGCAGGCGACCGACTTCGCGCGTTCGCTCGTCAACAACATTGTCGGCTTTCTCTTCACCCTCACCGACCTCATCGTCAATGTGGTCCTGGTGACTGTCCTCAGCTTTTACCTGACCCTGGATGGCAAACGTATCCGGGACAGCCTTTTCAAAATAGTGCCGAGGCGCTCGCTTCCTCACTTTCTCCTCTTCGAAGATGCCCTCAATCGTGTTGTCGGGAACTATATTCGCGGTCAGTTAACGCTGGCAGTCATCATTGGAGTACTGGCGGGCCTGGGTTGCGCCACCCCCTGGCTGGGACTCAGGGACTACGCCTTGATTGTGGGGGCCCTGGCCTTTCTCTTTGAAACCATTCCTATGGTCGGCCCAGCCCTGGCCTCATTGCCGGCGGTGGCCATCTCCCTCCTCTTGCCCGAGCCGTTTCCGCGCACCTTTGTGGTCATCGGCTACTTCGTGATCATTCAAATTGTCGAAAGCAATGTGCTGGGTCCGCGCATCGTGGGGCATGCTGTGGGACTGCACCCGGTAGCCTCGATCCTGGCCTTGATCATCGGCGCCCAACTCTTTGGAGCCTTCGGGGCCCTGATCGCTACTCCTATTGTCGCCGCCGCCTGGGTGGTGGTAACCAGCATCTACCGCTCCCTGGTGAAAGGGGAGAGCGCCGAGCAGATCTTGACCCCGCGTCGTCAGCCGTGGGTCTTACGCCGGCGCCGTACTCAGCAGCAGCCGGGCCTGACTGGCGAAGCCAAGGCCACGCAAAGCCTGCCCAGAACAACCGGGGGGATACTTGAGCGAGGGATGAACCGTGTCAGCGCCGCTCCGGCTATCAAGAAGGGGATCGATCTGGAGGAGAAGATCGAGCAACTCGACCTTCTGCGCCCCTTCCCAGAGCCGCAGGAACAGCGCCACACGGTTGTTCAGGGTGAGCAACAGGAGCAGGATGAGCCCGTCGAACGCTGACAGGGGCAAGCAGACAGACAGGCAGCTTTAGCCAAGTGCTCCAAAAGCTTTGCGAATGGCGTCCTCACCTTCTGGACTCACCAGTGCGAAGATCTCGTCATCTTCCTCGATCACAGTGTCGGCGTTGGGGATAATGGGCTGGTTATTCCGCACGATCAGGGCCAGGTTGCTATTGCGCGGCAGGTTGATCTCGCGTAGGGTCTTGCCGATCGTGGGCGACTCCGCGGGAATGCGCAGTTCGACGAAGTCCAGGCCCGCCCTGCGTAGCTTCATGAGCGGTACAAAGCGTGTGGTTGGTATCTCTGCCTCGATGAGCGAGAGAATCGCCTTGGTTGGGCTGACGGTGATATCGATGCCGAGCTTCTGAAAGATCTTTTCGTGTTTCGGGTTGTTGAGCCGGGCGATGGTGCGATTAACGTTAAAGCGTCGCTTGGCCATCTGGCAGATGACCAGGTTGTCGTCGTCTTCACCGGTGACGGCGATGACCACATCCGCGCGCTTAACGCCGGCATCTTCCATGACGCGTGCTTCGCAGGCGTCGCCACGCACGACGGCTTCTCCCAGCTCTTCGCTCAGCGCCTGGTAGCGCGTGGCATCCTTCTCAAGGAGCAGAACCTCATGTCCCTGGTTCAGGAGCGTTTTGGTGAGGTAGTAGCCGATGTCGCCACCGCCTCCAATGATGATATACATAGAGCTATCCTCTATTGTTTCTCGTCTTGTTGCGCTGCTTTTGCTGCTGCAGGCTCACCGAGGAGGGCCTCAGCCAGCATCTGCGCCCCTATCGTCGTAGGACAGAAGGTCTCCAGTCCCAGCTCGTGATAGGTGCGCTCCCGAATCGGGTCGTAAATACGGCAGACGACCTTTTTGACATGGAAGATTTCCTTGGCGATCTGGCTCGCCATGATGTTGCGATTATCGCCATTCGTGACCGCCGCGAAGGCGTCGGCATCCTTGATACCAGCGCGGATCAGGATGTCCTCATCGACCCCATTGCCCAGGATAGTCTCGCCCTTGAAGTCGGGGTCAAGACGCTGAAAGGCTTCGCTGCTATAGTCGATGACCGAGACCTGGTGACCCGCGCGATCCATCATATTGGCCAGCGTTGCGCCAACGCGGCCACAGCCGAGGATCACTATTTTCACCTGTTGCCTCCTGATCTGCGGTGAGGGCTGGCGTCCCTCCCGCCAGTAGTACCAGCCTTGACTTGCTGACTGACCGATGCTTCACCTCTCCGCTTGTGGACAGATGTGCATAGCGGGGAAACCCGCCAGACGATATTATATCATTGCTGTGCCAGTCCGTACGCTCCCCCTGACCGGGCTTCCTGACCGGACCGTCAGCCCCCTCCTCCCTGGGCGGGTTTCTCTCTTGTCGAAAAGGCTGGGCATGATACAATAAGGCCCATGAAGCAAGGCTATATCTTGAAGACGATTGACGAGCGCCGGGTCTGGGATAGCTTTCTAGAGCAACACGATGGCCATCTGCTGCAGAGCTGGGGCTGGGGTGAGCTCAAGGCCGAGGCGGGCTGGCGCCCGCTGCGTCTGGCGCTCTGTGAGCGAGCGACGGGGCGCATGCTGGCCGCTGCTCAGGTCCTCTGTCGAGGGGCGTCCCAGGTGCCATACTGGTGCGGTCATCTGGCTTACATTCCTCGCGGCCCGGTGCTCGACTGGTCTCACGAGGAAAGCTGCTCTGCTTTCTGGACGGCTCTCCATCGCCTGCTGCGCCGGCGTGGAGCCTTAGCCCTGCGCCTGGAGCCACCGCTCCAGGAAGGCACCGCGCTGGGAGAGGCGGTCTCCCGCCGCCTGCTGACTTCCGGCTTCCGTCCTGTGCGCACCATCCAGCCTCTGCGCACGGTCATGGTTGATCTACAGGCCGATGAGGAGACGCTCCTGAAGCGGATGAAGGAGAAGTGGCGCTATAATCTGCGCCTGGCTGCCCGACGAGGCGTCAGGGTACGCGAGGCTCAGACCCTTGAAGATGTGCGCGCCTGGTATGAGCTATTGAAGATTACTGCGGCGCGCGATGGCTTTGGTATCCACCATTACGAGTACTATGAGCACGCCTGGCTGATTCTCGCTCCCCGCAACCAGCTCGATTTACTGCTGGCCGAGTATGAGGGGCAGCTCTTAGCGGGGATCTTCGTGGGGCGCATGGGACGCGAAGCCGTCTATCTCTATGGGGCCTCCAGCAACGAGCTGCGCCAGCTGATGCCCAATTATTTGCTCCAGTGGGAAGCAATGCGCCGCGCACGCGCAGCCGGCGCACTCCGCTACGATCTGTGGGGGATTCCTGCAACGGAAGACGAACATGAACCGCTGGCAGGGGTTTACCGTTTCAAGCGCGGCTGGGGTGGCCAGGTAGTCCGCTTCATCGGCGGTTACGAGTCTGTGTATCGTCCACTCAGTATGAACCTGGCGCGACGCCTGCTTGGCGAACGTCTTGCTCTCTAGAGAGGCGTGCGCCCTCTCCACCTGCTCCCCATGCTCTTCTCCGCCTTGCCTTGCCTTGCCTCGTCTCACCCTCTCGGAGCTGTCACCTTCAGGCCGGCTGATTCGTGTCTCTGGAGGGAAGAGCCAGGTGGAGAGAACAGGCTCTTTGCGATTGGACTGCTGGTGGGATATATAAGATACGTTCTCTCCTCCTGGATATCCTCCCCTCAAGAGAGGTAACTCACCTATGAGCTATATAAAAAGGCAAAAGCAGGTTCATTTTCCGAAGGACCTGCTTCGCCCTGTTGACTTTGCGTAAGCAGGGGAGTGCTTAAGGAGGCGCCATGTCCGGTGAGCGTGGATGTTTATTCAACTCACTGCTCTTTCTCATCATCGTCTTTGTGCCGATTGTCGGGCACATTATTGAGACGTTCATGATTCTAGAGGATGATCATTCAGCTGTGGGCAAGCTCCTCTGGCTGGCGGTCGTCTGGTTCATCCCGTTCCTTGGGCCGTTCCTCTACCTGGTCCTTGGTCAGCGGCGTCATCATGTTGCCTTTGGCCAGCCAAGCTATGGGACGCGCTAAGGCAGGGAAAGGGATGAAGGCGCAGTAGTCTGGGCTTCGCGCAGCATGGCCCACAGGCGCAGGCCCTGGCCGTGGGGCATGGGCGTCTCGCTGACCACGCGAAAGCCATGCCTTTCGTAGAAACCGACGTTGCGTGGATTCTGGGTTTCCAGGTAGCAAGGGAGGTGACGGGCTTCGGCCTGCTGGAAAACAACTTCGAGCAAGGCGCTGCCGATCCCCTGGCCCTGGTAAGGGGGATCAACGCCCAAGGCCCAGAGATACCAGTGGGGCCCATGTGTGTGGAGCGCGTGCTGGCGGGCGGCATAGCGCTCAGCCTGGCCGATACGCCAAAGACTGCCCAGGCCGAGGCGCAGAGGAGGAAAGCGCAGGCCGATCCTCAGCAGGCGCTCCAGCGTCGGTGTCGTCTCCCCCGGTGGCAGCCAGCATGCGATTCCTTCCAGGCCAGGAGTGGTGTAGACCTGACCGTAGCGCAGGCAATAGTGCACCGTCATGGTAAACAGGCCGGGCAAGACAGCGGCCCGTCGCTTCTCCTCGGGAAGCACAAAGACCATCAGGGGATCACGTTGGAAAGCCCGAGCCAAAACCTGGCAGGCCTCGGCTGCCTTCTCCGCGGGCAACAACATTGGTTCAGACCGTGACTGACTCATAGCCTTCCTTTCATCCTTCTCTTCTTGTTCAGGCAACCAGCTCTACTTCGCTCATCAGGCCAGCGGACAGGCGGCCTGGAGTGGTCATCAGGCCAGCCAGGCCACATCACAACCATCGCCGCGCTGACCCTTGACAGCTCCAGCCATCTCCGCTATACTAACTAACAACTATAATGTACCCGAACAATTGAACCGACGCGGTTAGCGCTCTCATCAAGACGGGTGGAGGGAGACGGCCCTGTGAAGCCCGGCAACCCGCCAGCAGAGCTGCTGGCAAGGTGCCAATTCCGGCGGAACACCGTTCCGCAAGATGAGGGGAACCTGGCAATGATGCTAAAGACCCCTTTTCACAAAAGGGGTTTTTTCTTGCCCCGCGTACCGGTACCGGGCGGGTACGAGTGTGCTCACCAGTCGTCTAGCGGTCAATCGAATCGAGAATAACGTTGACGAGGTCGAGTAGACGTCGTGTGCGGCTACAGAGAGTCGGTGGCGCTGAGATGCCGGCGCTGCGGCGGCGTTGAAAATGCCCTCCGAGTTGCAGGTTGAAGGCCCGCGTTGGCGGGCGAGTAGACTGTGCCGGGTGGCTCCGTTATAAGCTGCAGTGTTGCGAGCAAAAGAGATCCCAGGCCGGGCAAGGCTTCTGCCGGAGCGGAGGGCCGCGGTCGCGCCTGGAGACACGCGACTCAGCAACACTCCAAGGCCAGCGTCGTGAGGCGCTGGCAAAACAGGGTGGTACCGCGAAGAGACTGTCCCTCGCCCCTGGGTAGGGTGAGGGTTTTTTTGTTCCCTTTTTGTTGCAAGGAGTGTGCACATGGTGGCTCGCGTCGAGCACAGCGTGGTGACAGGTACACAGCCTGCTCCTGTGAATCACTTGCAAAGCTATACCTTCGACTCGTTGCCGCTTCAGTACGGTGGCCATTTTGGCCCCGTGACGCTGGCCTACGAAACCTGGGGGCGCCTCAACGCGGCAGGCGACAATGCCATCCTGATCGCTCATGCCCTGACGGGCAGTTCGCATGCCCATGATCCTGAGCACCCGAACGACCCGAAGGCCGCCTGGTGGAACCCGCTGATCGGCCCTGGCCGGCCCTTCGATACGTCGCGCTACTTTGTCGTCTGCTCAAACGTGCTCGGCGGCTGCTATGGCAGTACTGGCCCTGCGTCGATCGATCCGGGCACGGGGCGACCCTATGGCATGCGTTTCCCGCTGGTCACGATTCGCGATATGGTCCATGCCCAGCGCCGCCTGATAGAACACCTGGGTATTCGGCGCTTGATTGTGGCCGGCGGCTCGATTGGAGGACAGCAGGCGCTGGAATGGGCAGTCTGCTACCCGGAGCTGGTGGAGAAGGTCATCGTGGTGGCCGCCACGGTGGCTTTGACAGCTCAGGCTATTGCCTTCAGTGAGGTGGGGCGCCAGGCCATTATGCTCGACCCACGCTGGCAGGGCGGCGATTATCTGCCCGGCCAGGGACCCGATGCCGGCCTGGCCATCGCGCGCATGCTCGGCATGATTACCTACCAGAGCGAGGAGGCAATGGAACTGCGCTTCTCCCGTCGCCCAGCTCGCTCTTGTGAGGTTCCTACACCGACCCGCACCCCAAGCCTGGGAATGCGCTTCGATGTAGAGAATTATCTGTATTATCAGGGCCAGTCTCTGATACGGCGCTTCGACGCTAATACATATCTGTATCTGAGCCGCGCAATGGATCTTTACGATGTCAGCGAGGGCTACTCTTCTCTCGATGCGGCTCTTGCTCGTATTCGCAGCCGTGCGCTCTTTATCGGCATTCGCTCTGACTTTCTCTTTCCGGCGGCGCGGGTCCGCTGGCTGGCCGGGCGAGTGCGGGAGCTTGGAGGAGATGCCACCTATATCGAGCTGGATTCTCCTCATGGCCACGATGCTTTCTTGAAAGAGTGGGAGCAGATGAACGCTGCTCTGCGCTGGTTGGGAGCCTGAGCACGTTCCGCCTTACCGGACGCCCACCCACTCCTTGCTCGACAAATCGTCGGTGGTTTTTGGCCGCCTCTATGGTGGCGGTCTGTCGTCAGATCTGGTTTTGTCTCAGGAGTAGATTCTCTCATGGCACTGAACAGCAATCGTAGTTATGGTTTTGAAACGTTGGCGTTGCATGCAGGTCAGGAAACGGCTGATAGCGCCACAGGTGCCCGGGCCGTTCCTATCTATCAAACAAGCTCGTTCGTGTTCGATAGCCCGGAGCACGCCGCCGATCTTTTCGCCCTGCGCAAGTTCGGCAATATCTATACACGCATTATGAATCCCACCCAGGACGCCTTCGAGCGTCGCATAGCAGCCCTAGAGGGCGGTGTGGGGGCGCTGGCAACCGCTTCCGGCCAGGCGGCGGAGACGCTGGCCATTCTGACTATTGCTGAGGCAGGCGATGAGGTGGTCTCCTCCACTAGCCTCTACGGTGGCACCTATAATCTCTTCCGCTACACATTGCCGAAACTCGGCATCACTGTGCGCTTCGTCGACAGCCGGGACCCGGAGCAGTTCCGCGCTGCGATCACCGAGCGCACCAAGGCGATCTACGCCGAGGCCCTGGGCAATCCCCGGCTGGATATGCTTGATATCGAGGCGGTGGCGGCCATTGCCCATGAGCACGGCGTCCCCTTAATTGTTGATAATACCTTGCCTACGCCCTATCTGTTGCAGCCGCTCAAGCATGGGGCCGATATTGTAGTGCATTCGGCTACCAAGTTCATCGGCGGACATGGCACCTCCATCGGCGGAGTCATTGTCGATGGCGGCAAGTTTGACTGGGCCAATGGGCGCTTCCCGGCCTTTACCGAACCGGACCCCTCTTATCATGGCCTGCGTTATGTCGAGGCCTTTGGGCCGCTAGCCTACATCATCAAGACCCGTGTGCAGCTGATGCGCGATATTGGCGCCGCTGTCAGTCCTTTCAATGCCTGGCTCTTCCTGCAGGGTTTGGAGACGCTGCCCTTGCGCATGGAGCGCCATAGCCAGAACGCCCTACGTATCGCTGAGTTTTTGGAAGAGCACCCGGCGGTGAGCTGGGTCAGCTACCCTGGTTTGTCCAGCCATCCTCAGCACGAGCTGGCGGCCCGCTATCTGACGCACGGCTATGGGGCTATTCTGGGCTTTGGGATCAAGGGAGGACTCGAGGCCGGCAAGATGTTGATTCGCCATGTAGAGCTGTTCTCTCATCTGGCGAACGTGGGCGACGCCAAATCACTGATCATCCATCCAGCCAGCACAACTCATTCGCAGCTGACCCCCGATGAGCAGCTCGAAACGGGCGTCACCCCCGATTTTATCCGCCTGTCGATTGGCCTGGAGACAGCTGAAGATCTGATTGAAGACCTGGATCAGGCGTTGCGAGCGGTCTCGACTAAGCTTGGCGAGCCGCTTGGTGTTGCGTAGGAAGAAGCGAGGCGAGCAAGTGGTGCCTCGCCTGGGAGATAAAGGGTGATTGTCAATGGATGTTGAGTGTTCGCTCTGTGTCCTAAAGTTTGGTGGTACCTCTGTTGGCAGTGGCGAGCGTATTCGCCGTGTTGCTCAGATTGTAGCTCAGGCGGCCAGTAAAGCTCTCAACGAGGCGGCGCCTTTCCCTGTCGTGGTGGTCTCGGCGATGTCGGGCATTACGGATCAGCTGCTGCGCATTGCCCAGTTTGCCCGGCGTGGCGAGAGTCTCGAGTGGCGCCGCGAGTTAGCTGCTCTCCGTGAACGGCATCTTCAGGCTGCTGAGAAGGCTGTTCATGATGGAAAGCGCCTGGCGGAGCTGCGTGCCGCTCTCGAAGAGACGCTGGCCGGGCTAGAGCGCGAGGCTGCTGGCTGTGAGGACTATGTCGACGCTGTAGCGGCCTGGGGTGAGCGTCTCTCGGTGCTCTTGCTGGCTGCTGCCATCAACGACCTCAGTCTGCCGGGAGTAGCGGCTGCTCCAGTCCGTGAGGAAGTGATCGTAACAGGGGAGCCGCAAGGCAGTGCGCCGAGCGAGCCGGGCGCTGTCATTGGCGCTGAGCCGCTGGAAGAGGAAACACGCGCGCGGGCGCAGCTTCTACTGCAGCCATTGCTCCAGGGGCGGACGGTCCCGGTGGCCCCGGGCTTCATCGGGCGCACGCCTGCTGGTCTGGTCACAACCCTGGGGCGCAACGGCTCCGACTACTCTGCCACTGTCATCGGGGCCGCTATCGACTGCTGCGAGGTCGCCATCTATACCGACGTAGATGGGGTCATGTCCGCTGACCCGCGCATTGTTGCCAATGCGCGTCTGCTGCCGGCCTTGACCTATGCGGAGGCGGCGCGCCTCTCCTGGTTTGGGGCAAAAGTCTTACATCCGCGCACCCTGATCCCGGTGGCTCAGCGCAATATCCCTGTGCGCGTGCGTAACACCTTCCGGCCACAGATGCAAGGCACGCTCATTGGACCGGAGGGCAGGTATCACAGTGGGGCCACGGCCATCACCGTGCGGCGGCGCCTGGCCCTGGTGACCGTTGAGAGTACCAACATGTTTGGGGCCCCTGAGAACGCTGGCCAAGTCTTTGCCCTGGCGGCTCGCGTTGGAGCGGCCCCCGTGGCCATCTGCTCCTCTTCTGGTCATCATCTCTCGTTTATGGTCGAAGAGCAGGCCGCGGCCTCTGTCGTCTCCTTGCTTCAGCACGACCTGGGTCACTGGCGAGTAAGCTGTCGTCTGGGCCTGGCGGCCTGTGCCTGCCTCGGTTCTGGTTTTACGAGCGATCCGATGAGTCCAGCCCGGGCCATCAGCGCGCTGGCGCGCGAGCGCATTCCCGTTATCTCCCAGGGTGCTTCTGAGCAGGGCATTATGCTCATCATTGAGGATGGCGATAGCGAGCGTGCTTTGCGCTGCCTCCATCGAGATTTGATCGCGCCGGTGATTCCTCTTGTACGCCATCCGGCCCATGAAAAGCGTCTGGAAGCGCTGAAGGCCCGCTAGAATCGAGAGGACACGCGAGTAGAAGGCATGGGCAAAGGAGGATGCCTTGACGATGCAACAGATGCAAAAACGTCTCCCGGTGGCGGTCCTTGGGGCGACTGGCATGGTTGGGCAGCGCTTCATCGAGCTGTTGCAAGACCATCCCTGGTTTGAGCTAGTAGCTCTGGCGGCCTCTGACGTGCACGGGGGGCGCCCCTATGGCGAGGTAGCGCGCTGGCGTCTTGGTGGCAGCATGCCCGGGCAGGTCGCCCGACTGCCGGTCTTGCCCTGCCGCCCGGAGGCTCTGCCTGAGATCAAGATCGCCTTCTCGGCCCTGCCAGCTGAGGTGGCCGGTGAGGTCGAGGCCGCTTTTGCAGGAGCTGGTGTGGCCGTCTTCAGCAATGCCAAGAGCTATCGCATGGAGCCTGATGTACCGCTGCTGGTGCCCGAGGTCAATGCTGAGCATGCTCTGGCCATTCAGCAGCAGCGCAAGCGTCGAGGCTGGAGTGGCTGCATTGTGACCAATCCCAATTGTTCGGCCACGCCGCTGGTGATGGCGCTCAAGCCCTTGCAGCAAGCCTTTGGCCTACGCAAAGTTCTGGTGACGACCCTCCAGGCGATCTCTGGCGCTGGCTATCCAGGGCTGCCCTCCTACGATATTCTCGACAACGCCATTCCTTTCATCTCTGGTGAGGAGCCGAAGGTTGAGAGCGAAACGCTCAAGATGCTGGGCGAATGGCGTGAAGAAGAGGGTTTCAACTGGGCGCCGCTGGTTGTGAGTGCGCACTGCAATCGTATCGCCACCCGCGAGGGCCATCTGGAGTGCGTGAGCGTCGAGCTAGAGCGCCAGGCCTCGCCCGAAGAGGTGATCGCCGCCTGGGAGCACTTTCTACCTGAACCGCAGCGTTTGCGGCTGCCGAGTGCTCCTCTGCCGCCACTGATCTACCGCAGCGAGGAAGATCGTCCCCAGACGCTACACGATCGCGATGCAGGTCAAGGGATGGCGGTTACCCTGGGGCGTCTGCGTCCCTGCCCCGTCTTGAGCTATAAATTTGTCGCCCTGGCTCATAATACCATCCGCGGTGCGGCGGGTGGCTCCCTGTTGAACGCAGAGCTATGTGTCAGCAAGGGCCTGCTCTGAGGAGAAGCTGAAGGGGGTGCTGGCCTGGCTGGCTCCCGCTGCGTGCGGCAACCGATTGGCAGACCAACTGGCGCACCTGGCAGACCTGCCTGTCGCTCAAGGTGCGCCAGCTTTATCTGGCCGCCTATCTGCTTCCCTGGCCGACGGGAGAGAGACTATTGACCTGTCGCTGCCAGGTTGGCCTGGGTGCGAATCAGATCGGGGATGAGGTATTGTGCATTGGGGCTGCCCAGCCCGGTCACTGCGTCCCAGCCTGCTCCGGCGGGGTAACCGGGCACATTCACACCCTGGTTGACGCTGTTATCTCCCACGGTAATATCGTGAAAATCGCGCTGATAGTTCGCTGAAGTGGCAATGGTATACAGAGCTGGATTCAGAAAGCCGAGTGGATGGCCAGCCATCTGATTGGCAATCGCCGCCAGGGCGGCCCACATCGGAGCGGAGGCGCTGGTTCCACCGACCGTCTCCCAGACACCGTTGAAGTAGAAAGCCAGATTGGTCGCCGGGTCGGCAGCCGCGGCCACATCGGGAACTCCACGGCGGCCCTGGAAGGCTGCTTGTGTGGCGGCAGGCAGCGACTTCTGATAGGCTGGCTCCGGGAAGAAGCTACTGAAGCCGCCACCGCTCCTACTCCAGCCGATCTCATGAACCTGCTGCCCCTGGCGCAGCAGCGTTGTTCCCCCCACGCTAGTCACCCAGGGCACATCGGCGGCGAAACTGGTCGTGGCCTTGGGTGAGAGCCGCGACATATTCAAATCGGCGTAATCAGTGGCGCCGTTGTCTCCCGAAGAGCTGAAGAAAGTCATATGCTCCTCTACTGTTGCCCGCTGGAGCAGGGCGTTCCACTGTTGGATCTCCTGCTGACCGGCAGCATCCGCCAGCGTAACTTCGGAAGCCCCCCAGCTTTGGGAGACGATCGTACCCAGGTGGTGATCGATGGCGTACTGGATCAACTGCCGAAACTCGGGCAACCCGACCGTACCTTCTGTTTCAGCAACTGGGCTGACCAGTACCACAATTTGGGCCTCGGGAGCCAACGCATGGATGATCTCGACGTCGAGCTCGGTTTCACCGGCCCAGCCGCTCTTATCGTGATGGGGATCGTATTCCGGCTTCTGGATTGGCTGAATCACTTGAACCTTGGTGAGAGGCAGCTGAAAACGACGGCTGAAGACATCGAGATCCTGCTGCAAGGTGGGGCTGCCAAACGAGACGATATCGATAATGGTCTGGCCCTTACCGGTATAGCCACGCTGGATCAGCGGCTCGAAACCGTAGTATTGGCGAAGCTGGAGAGGAGTATAGCAAGTGACTGAGGAGCTGAAGAGGACCGGGGGACAGCTCTCTGCTGCTGCGCTGGGAGTGGCTGGGCGCGGCGTCGGGGTCGTCGTAGCAGTACCCCCTATCCCAGGTAGACCCGCGCAGCCGCTGAAGGCGAGTGCGAAGGTAAAGGATATCAGTAGCAATAGCTTGAGGAAAGGCTTTTGTTGGCCGTGGCCTTGCATCCAGCTCTCCTTCTGGAAAATATTCCTGTCTGTCCTGCTACGCCATGAGCGGGCATAGACAGCGCAGCTCCCCGTAGCGGTTCACTGCGGCCCAGTGAGAAAGCAGTATATCGTGATAGCTCAAAAAGGTCAATTCTTCTTCTTGGTGGTTCCTCCTCTCTCAAGCGATCTCATCAACTCGACAGAAGGAAGCGACTGCTCCAGATAGCGTGACAGCGGCGTTGAGCTGACAAGAAGCAGGCGGTTAAGAAGACTCCTACCTTGCGGTACTATGGTCCTAACAGTAGCAAGGCGCGCTTGACCGCTCTCCTCCTTTCAGAGTACATTCAGGCATGATGACATAGAAAGATATCAATGAGAAGGCGCGCAACAACGCGGCTCATAATTTTAACGATAGGAAAGCAGCATGCTATCATTTAAGGACCGTCAAGACAGAGTCGCAGAAACGCAAGAACGAGCTGAGGAGCCGATTCGCATCCCTGGGCTAGTCACCCAGTTGTCGCCGGTTGAGCAACTTGCCTTTCCGGATCAGTCGGTCTCCCTACCCGGTGCGACTGACCTGAGCGATGGCCGGCAGACGCCTCTCCCGGAAGTGGTGGGTGAGGGGGAAGAGAAGCAAACGGCCTTGTTGCCAGTAGCCAGGGCGGAGGAGGGGACAGGGTATGCTGAGCCCGAGACAGGGCAATTGCCAGAACTGCAGACGGCCCTGTTGCCGTTGGTGGGCTCCGCCGGCAGCAGCGCGGCGCGTCCTCCGCTCATCATTCGTGGCGATGGCAAAAAAGCGCTCAGGCGTCAGGATGGGGCGCTGCGGCTTCCACGCAAGCGCTGGCATGTCCATGCGGCGGTCCTGGTCCTGGTTGCGCTGATTCTCACCGGCACCCTGCTCACAGTGCTGCCCGAGAGTCCGGTCGGGGCCCGGAGTGGGGGCGGGCTATTCCAGTCCATTATGAGCATGATCCCGAGCAACAGCGGTAGCTCCAGTACCCTGGATCTGGCTGCTATGCGCGCTGCCACGGCGACGGCCATTGTCCGTAGTGGGGTGGGTTACGATCCTGGCCCGAGCAATCCGACTGGTGTGCAGTCGGGGCCGGTTGTTGGCAGCAGTGCCGGTGATCCTTTCCCATATGGCCAGTGTACCTATTGGGCCGATTACCGCTATCATCAGCTGACAGGGGTCTGGGTGCCCTGGGGCGGCAACGCCGATGAGTGGGTAGCGGGAGCCAGAGCCTATGGCTGGATAGTCTCAACCCAGCCGCACATTCCTTCCATCGTCGTCCTGATGCCGGGCGTTCAGGGGGCCAATGTCGTCTACGGCCATGTTGCTGTAGCTGAGAGTCTGACTTCCGACGGTGGCGTTAATACAAGTAATATGAACTGGTACGCCAATGGCGGCGGTTGGGGAATCGTCTCCTACTATACCTTCTATCCCGGCAGCGGCGTCTATTTTGTCTGGATCTAGCCGCCAGGCTTGATGTGGCTAGCCACAACAGGCCCCGCCCAAGTGAAACTGGCCCACACGCTGGCCGAGCGAGCGAGCCTAGCGCCAGATCTTACCTGCGTGAGAGCCAGGAGGAGAGGCCGATCTGACAGAAGAGATCGGCTTCTCCTTTCTGTTCTCCTCGCTCACTGCAGCTTCAGAGACCTCTTCCTGTGAGTACACGCTCCCGGCGCACGTGCTCTGACTACCTCTCTCCACCCTATTCTCTGGCCATCTCCTGACGTCGCTCGACTCCATTTGCTCCTCGCGCTTGCTTCACGGTTGCAGGCCGCTCAGCGCCTGGCAAGGCTGGCTCTCGATGGCTTGCTTCTCAAAACAGGTGTAAAAGACAATTACTGTTTGCTTGCTATTTGAGAAATATTAGTACGATATTCCCATGTAGGAGCAAAAGCGCCTTGACCATCAACGATCTACTGAGTAGAGTCAAACACATACGAAGAAAGGCAACAGGTTTGACTCTAGCCAGATCGGGGAGCATATATGTCATGGTTGAAGGGTTGTCGAGATGGTACCAGTGGAACGAGGATGGAGCAGCAGCAGCACGCTGTCAAGCGGGCCGGAGTGAGTGGAGGGCCAGCGGCGCTTGCCGAGCCACCATCGCCTCTACCGGTCTCGGCGGCAACCGCTGATGATTGCCCGCTCATCCAGACTCCAGAAAAAGCCTCGCTCAAGCCGTCGACGGAAAGAGAAAGGCCGTCCGCTGCTGTGCCAGTGGTCCACGGTCGAGGGCGCCCGCCGCTGGTCATTCATGGAACGTCAGCGGGAGGCACTGGAGGCGGACCGCCGGCGCGGCGCCGGCGCTGGTGGTTGCAGCTTGCCACGCTGAGCCTGGTCATATTGATGATTCTGATAACGCTGATAACTGTTCTACCTGTGGGGCCGGGCGATAGTAGCAGGGGCTTCAACCCCTTGCGCTCGGTCATCAGCTTTATTCGTGCTGGCCAGGACAACACCTATCAGATTGGGCCCCAGGCGGCCACGGCCACGGCTGTCACACAAGACGGCTACGATAGCGGGCCATTGCACTATCCAGGGTTGCCTTTACAGCCGGCGGAGGGAGATTTGAACCGTTTTGCCTATGGTCAGTGTACCTACTGGGCCAACTTACGCTATCACGAATTGACCGGTTACTGGGTGCCCTGGCAAGGAGATGCCTACCAGTGGGTAGCGGGGGCTGAGCAATACGGCTGGGTAGTCTCTTCGCAGCCGCACGTTCCCTCAATTATCGTCTTGCAGCCGGGTGTCCAGGGAGCGAGCGCCTATGGACATGTAGCGGTAGTAGAGCGGATCAATCCCGATGGCAGCGTCTATACCAGTAACTACAACTGGTATGCCAATGGCGGCTGGAATCGCCTTTCCTATGCCACCTTCTATCCTGGTCCTGGCGTAGCCTTCGTCTGGCATCCCTGATGTTTGCAGGGTCGATCTGGCTGCTCGCCTGGCTTTTCATCAGCTGAAGCCTTCTCCGTGTGGGGTTGCCAGCAGCTGATAGCCAGCCAGGGCGAGCGGCGCAGCCGGAGGGGGGGGAGGTAGTGGGCGCCGGCGGGTTTCTCACACCGTCTTTGAGCAAGGCTGATGCGTCGACCGATCCTTGTTTGCCAGCCAGGAACATTGCGCACCCTTGCGAGAGAGACATACAATATGGCTGGGTCCGCTGTTATCAGGCGGGCGCAGACAGAAAGAAGGTCAGGCGAGCGAGCCAGCTAGCAATGTCGCCTGCCTGGTGGTGCCGCCGACAGTCGGTGGCATCCTCGACTCGGACACAAAAACTGATCTGGAGAGAGGAAAGCCCGATGCGCACCAAGATAACCATTGTTGGCGCCGGTTTTGTTGGAAGCACGCTCGCGCAGCGTCTGGCAGAGCGCGACTATGCCGACGTGGTGATGTATGATATTGTGCCCAATATGCCGCAGGGCAAAGCCCTGGACATGCTCCAGGCCGGCCCCATCCTCGGCTATGATAGCCTCATAGTTGGCACCAATGACTATGCCGACACCGCCAACTCCGACCTGGTAGTAATCACCTCTGGCTTCCCGCGCAAGCCTGGCATGTCGCGCGACGATCTGCTGCGCAAGAATCAGGAAATCGTCACCCAAGTGGTGCAGGAAATCGTCAAATACTCGCCCAACTGTCTGCTCATCGTGGTCACCAACCCGCTGGATGCTATGGCTCAGCTGGCCTATCATGTCAGCGGCTTCCCGCGCAATCGTGTAGTAGGAATGGCTGGCGTGCTCGACACCGCGCGCTTCCGCACCTTCATCGCCCAAGAGCTAAACGTCTCCGTGCGCGATGTCCAGGCCTATGTTCTCGGTGGCCACGGCGACACCATGGTACCGCTAGCCCGCATGTGTACGGTCGCGGGGGTCCCCATCTCGCAGCTGCTGCCTGCCGAGCGGATCGAACAGATTATTCAGCGCACGCGTGATGGCGGCGCGGAGATCGTCAACCTGCTGGGGACCGGCAGCGCCTATTTTGCCCCGTCCGCAGCAGTCCTGCAGATGATCGACTCGATCGTCCTGGACAAGAAGATGATCATGCCCTGCTCGGCCTACCTGCAAGGCGAATATGGCATTCACAACCTCTATGTCGGCGTGCCCGTGAAGCTCGGAGCCGACGGTGTGGAACAGATCATCGAGCTAGAGCTAACAGAGAACGAGCGTGCCCTCCTGCAGAAGTCTGCAGCGGCAGTGCAGGAGCTCATTCAGGTCATGGGCATTTAGCCGCCCTCGGACAAGGATAGGCATCGGCGTCACAGTAGCGAGCGGCAGGGCCGTCTGGGCTGCCATCGGAGCAGGGGCAGGCAGGCGGCCCTACCTTGCCAACAGGGCGGCTACCCCTCTTCGGTCTCAATCTCTGGCTCGTCCACCTCCTCTGAAAGAGGCTCTGCCGGAGTGACGTCCTCCTCCTGATTGGCTGCTGCTTGCTCGCGCGAGGCACCAGCGACCACCAGAACGTACTCGCCGCGAGGCTTCTCCTGAGCGATCATTTCCAGCAAAGAAGAAAGCGTTCCGCGATAGACCTTTTCGAACAATTTGGTCAGCTCATTGGCCAGAGCTGCTGGTCGGTCGCCAAAGACCTCCAAAGCGTCGCGGAGAAGGTCAGTCAGCCGATAAGGGCTTTCATAATAGATGAGGGTGTAAGGTGAGAGGCGGTCGGCCTCCAGAAAGCGCCGCCGCCGGCCCGCCTTGCGAGGTGGGAAGCCTCGGAAGGTAAAGCTGTGTACAGGGAGGCCAGAGAGCACAAGGGCCATGACAAAAGCGGCTGGCCCGGGAATCATCGTTACGGGGATGCCTGCCTGGATGGCACGCTGGACCAGCGTGTAGCCCGGGTCAGAGATGCCAGGGGTGCCCGCGTTGGTCACCAGGGCCACTGACTTCCCCTGCTTGAGAAGAGCCTCAATCTGCCGTCCGGCTCGCTCCTCGTTGTGCTCGTAAAAAGCGAGCAGCGGCTTGTGAATATCATAATGCCTCAAAAGGATGGCCGTCTTGCGGGTATCTTCAGCGGCAATGACATCGACGCTACGCAGAACCTCTAAAGCCCGCAGGGTCATATCGCCGAGATTGCCGATCGGGGTCGCAACAAGATAGAGAGTGCTCATCTAACGTATCCACCTGTTTTTGAAACTGACGGAGAGTTCACGATGGCGACTAGACCAGACCAAACCAGCCTTGGGCCAGTCGCTCTGCCCGAGCCACCAGACGCCCTGGCGGTAAAACTCCATTAGTAATATTGGGAGGGTCAGACAGGAGCTGACCAGCCTGAACCGTTCTACTAGATGGAAGTTTTCGGGCCATGCCCCTGGGCATGGCTGCGGGAACAGGGCCGGTTGCTTGCTTGCCGTGGGGGATGCGGCAAGACGATGATGGTCACTGCCAGTGCTGGCATAGTCAGTGAGTGCAGCGGCGGACGGGTGGGAGGGAGAGATCCAATCTTGCGCTGATGGCCATAGAAAAAGAGAAAGAGCATTGCTCATAAGTCTGACTTAGAACCGATCCTTAACTGCTCAAAAATATGCTGAAATGCTGGCCGGCCAGAGAGATTATAATCGAGAGAGAGACTGTTTCGCTAGCACTGTAATCGTTGAACTTATTCCAGGTTTGAATGTGGGAAGGCTACCCCCTCTGAAGATCAAGGCGCTGGCACTCGCAAAGCATTTAGCTATTGTTGTATAATGATAGAAGAGCTAAGCTTTGCCAGCAGCGTAGTTGCATCTCAAATATGTGAATTTTGTATTCAAATCAAAAGGGAACAGGCCATATTTTTGCTGCTCCTGAATCAGGCAAAAAAATTAATCCCCCAGGGACAATCAGGCTAGAGAGAAGTACCCATAGAGAGAGAACCTATCTGGCTACTCCTTAAACTAATAATGCACGATATATTGACCTCGTGCCCTAAGTATGATAGAGTAGACTTGATGTTTTGCTTAGACTGCTCATCCCTGGATGTTGATACATCCCTTGCTTACTGATTCGCTGCGGCTTGTACAAGCCTGTTGAAAAACCGCTGCTCAGCCAGCCAGGGATAGCAGTGCAGCAGCATCGCACGGGCCTGGTGCATGGAGCGATCGTCGGTCAGGCAAGGCCGTGGTGCTCTGGATGATCCTGGCCAGGCAAACAAGCAAGCAAGCGTACTTTCGAGAGAGCAAGCGGAATCTCGGAAAGGAATGTCCTTATGCCGTCGACAGAAACTGCGAACGTGGGTAAAGCGGTTGCTGCCCGAGTGGGCACCAATATCCGTGAGGTGCGCACGCGGTTGGGCCTCACCCAGGCGCAACTGGCGTCGCCCGAGTTCTCAATTTCATATATCTCTGCCATCGAGAGGGGCAAGATCCGCCCTTCGCTCAAGGCGCTATCCATTCTCGCCCGGCGGCTTGATGTCCCGCTTACCTTCTTATTGGAAGGCTCGCCTGCGGGGGCGGCTGAAGCGCGTGCTGTTGGTTACTCGCCGGCGGACTCTGGTCCTGACCAGCGAGTCGAGGTTGATCTCTTACACGCCGGCATCCTCATCCAGCAGCAAGCCTACGAGCAGGCGACCCAGTTACTGGCGCCGCTGCAGCCTGAGCGTCTCACCACCGATCAGGCTTTCCGTCTCTATCTCTTGCGGGGTCTGATCCATCTAGGGGCTGGGGAGTATCAAGAGGCTGTTGTAGATCTGCGTGCTGCGGTCAACCAGGGCGAGGGCATGAGTGAGATCGAATACAGCGAGCGTGCGCGTAACTACCTTGGCAAAGCGTACTTTCTCCTCTATAACTACACGCTGGCCTTAGAGAACCATCAGCGCTGCCTGGAGGTCATCGAGGCTGGACAAATTAAGGACCCGATCTTCGCTCTAGAAGTCTTTAGCAATCTGGCCAACGACTACTTCCGCCTTGGTGAGCTTGAGAAGGCGGTGACCTTCTATCATCGTGCTTTAGAAACCCTGGACGAGGTCTATCGTGACAGCCGGGCCTTCGCCCGTCGTTATATGGAGATCAGTCAGCAGTATCGTAGCGCTGGCAAACTGGCAATGGCGCGCGACTATGCGATGCGCAGCCTGGCCATCTACGAGATGCGCGATGAGCAGCGTCTGATTGGTCTGACCCATCAGCAGCTTGGCAAAGCGCTGGAGAAGCAAAACGATCTGGCGGGAGCTGAGCAGGAGTATCGCCGTGCCATCGAGATCGAGCGTGAATTAAGCGATGAGGTCGCCGCCTCACTCTGTCATACCAGTCTGGCAGAGCTGCTGCTGAAAGAGGGGAAGCTGGCCGAGGCCGAGCGTGAAGCTCAGGAGGCCCTCAACCTGGCTCGCGCCAGTCAGGACCCACGTACGCAGGGGCAGGCTCTGATCGCTCTGGCTCAGATTCGTCACCAGGAGAGCGATTTCGCTGGCGCTGATGAGCTGTTCCATCAGGCGCTGGACCTGCTCGATCGGGCCAATGCCCATGAGCTGGCGGCCAGTGCCTACTTCCGCTATGCGAATTTGCTGGAACAGCGAGGTGAGGTGCAGCGCAGCCTCAATGCCATTAAGAAGGCCTATGAGCACCAGCGCCAGGGCAAATTGGGTGATCTGGAGTAGCCTGCCCGGCCCACTACCGCTCGCGCCAGGCGAGCAGTAGGACCGGGGGCTACTCTACTGCCGTCTGCTGCTTCCTGCTTCCCTCTTCTGCGGAGATCCTTGTTGCCTGGAGAGCGGGTCGGTCACTGCGTGTGCTGACTGCTGGCCTGCTCGCCCCACGCGCTTCCACCGCGGCGCTGCTACTGCGCGCCACGGTGGTCCTTCCTCCCTTCTTTTTGTCCCTACTATCTGCTCCTCCTGACATTAGAGAAGATCAGTGGCATCATACTTCATAGTGTTGCAGTGTGCTGCTTTGTACGCCGTCTCCTTGCCGGATGGAGCAAAAGCAGATATACTGCTGTGAGATCCTGCACATGCTGCCTTCGGGAAAGAGGCTGCGCCTGATCCTAGAGTCTTTAAAGGGGAATCTTGAGCATGCCATTCACGGCTCGTGATCTAAGATATGAGCCGGAAAAAAGCTTTCCTGCGCTGGAAGCTTTCCTCCGGCAGCGGGCTCAGCGCTACCTGGGGCCGCTGCAGTATAATGCTGAAGAGGTTGATCTGGTAGTCAACCACGTGGTCGATCGTCTAGTCGCTTTGGGCTTGCTGGGAGGGGGAGATCGGCAGCCGGAGACGGTGCTGGACCGCCTGAGCCAAGCTCAGTTCTATGCCTTCCTCAATAACTGTGTGTATCATAAGGCGATCGATCGCCTGCGTCTGCATCCGCGGCAAGCGACCCCTTTTTCCGCTCTGGAAGAAAGCGAGGAGCGCCAGGGCGAGGCCGACCCTTTGAGCGAGATCACCACATCGCTGTGGGGCAGTTCCCCTTTCGCTCATCCTGAAGAAGCGGCCCTGGCTGCCGTAACCCGGCAGGAGCTGCGCACCCTGTTGAAGCACTGTATTAAAGCGCTCGCCAGTGCCCCACGTCAACTGCGGGCAGTGTTGCAGGAACTGGAAACGTTAGGCGCTGTGGATCTGGCTCGCGAGGTGGTGGAGGAACTCCAGGCGATGGCTATCACTCCCCTTCCTGCTGAAACCCCGCTCGCTCACCTGAGTCAGCATCGCGACCACGCTTATAAGAAGCTCCGCACCTGCCTGCAGTCGCAGAGTTCCAATTTGGCGGTTATTGTTGCTCTGCGTCTAACAGAGTATGAGGCTTTGCTCTCGTCTCGTAGCAATGAGGCTGCCGGCGAGGTAGTGATCCCGGTACAGGATCTGGCACGCAAGGAACTAACGCTAGCTGAGGTCCAGCAAGGACTGAGACAGCTGGCTTTCGAAGACCTGCTGGACTGGCATGAGGGAGATGAGGTCGTGCGTCTCGATGCTGCTCGCCTTCGCCGGTTGACCCGTTACTATCGGGTTGAATAGATACAAATCGTGATTACCCCCCCGATCCAGAGGAAGGAAGGAGGTTGTGAATGAGCAACCACAGCAACGATGAGCGTGAGATGATGCAGCCGCATCCGGATTCTTCTGGGGGACTGGCCCGTTGGTTGCAGGAGTTGATGCTACCCCCCAATGCGCCGGCTCCTTCCCCCTCGTCTGCAAACGAGCAGCTCTCTTTGCTCCAGAGCAACGACGACCATCTACGCCTCTATCAGCAAATTCCCGATTTTTGTGCAGCACTGCTTCAACATGATGATCAGGTTTACCTGCGCTATGCTGGGTTCATCTATCATCTGATTGGTTGCTCGCTCTGCCGAAACACCTATGTGGAAACCTACACCGCGCTGAGAAAAGCCCTGACGGATCAACCTCGTTCCCCTGAGCAGGAAGCCATTTTGCGCCCTCCGTCCGCGGTTCCGCCAGCGCCAGCCCGATCGCTGGTCCATCTCTGCCAGACCCTGATTCGCCAGGCGGAGCTCTTGTTGCGTCAGGCAAAACGCGAGCCTGAGCGCGAAGATTCCCTCATCGCTGCCCGGCAGCTTTTGCAACGGGCTATTCGCTTGAGCGTGGGTCTGACTCAGCAGCGCGAGCAGGCTTTGCGCGATCTGGTGCGAGTGGCAAGTCTGGTGGCGGAACGTGAAGGGCCACCCCGTGAGCCTCCGCTTTATGCCTATGAGCTACGCCAGCCTGGTGCTGCGGCGCGCTCTGTTCGCAGGAGCGTTACCCCCTTGGCGAGTGCGGGATTGGCTGGCCAGCAGGGGAGGCCGGCTATTCTTTTGCAGGCTGGTTCCTATGAAGGCAGAATAGAGCAAGAAGGCGACCTGCTTGTTCTCTTTCTGCAGGGATTGCCCCCGCAGCTGCATGGTCAATCCCTGGAAGCAACTCTTCCTCTAGGCACCCTGATTGAGGCAGTGGAGTGGTTCGGCGGTAACCCACAGGCAATTCGCTCGCCGGAGGCGGTGGATTCCCAGGGCCGGCTGCGCTTCCCGTTAGGGCGCACCTCCCTCCAGCTAAGCAAGCCAGAAGAGCGCAACATGCTGGAAGTCGTGTTCATGCGCCTCGAGTTACGTCCCTGCACGACCTGATGAGGAGCCACCGCTGACCCTGAGCAAGGGTACAAGTGGGGTGCAAGCTGATCTTCATTCAGGGACGAGGGCGGCGCTGAGCGATCTCGTAAGCGCGGCGGAAGTAGAGAAAGGCTTCTCGTGCTTCCCCTCGTCCCTCAAGCAGACGAGCGTAAGTGCTGTAGTATTCGGCGAGCTGGTCGCGGTCGATGTGGAGGCGCTCTAAAAGGCTCAGTGCCTCGCGACAGAGCTGATCGCCGTACTCATACTGGTTCTCCTCGTAAGCGAGCTGACCAAGAAGGAAGAGGGCCTCGGCCTGAATAAGGTTGTCATCAAAGGTGCGCGCCAGTGCCAGAGCTTGCTCACTATAGCGCCTGGCTTCGCTGAGCTGATGATCGTGGTGGAAATGCCAGTGCGCCAGGTGAAAGGCGATACTGGCAGCCTGCAGCGGTTCTCTGGCCCGCTGTTGCAGGTCTTCTAAAGCGGCGAAGGCTTGCCGACGGCTGGCCTCGTCTCCGCTGTGCAGACGGGCATGGTAGAGCAAATGGGTGATCTCTCCTTGTAAGCGGCTGAGACGGCGCCGCGTCTGGACAGCCAGGGCTTTGTGGGCGCTGAGCAGGGCCAGTGGATAGGTGCCCTGTCGCGCATAGCCTGCGCTTAGCTCATAGTAAGCCTGTTCTGGCGGTGAGGTGAGCGCTGCCGCCGCCTTCTCGCTCAGGGCTGCCGCTTGTCTCAGGGCGGCGATCGCGCGTTCGGCCTCGCCTCGTCTTAGATAGTGCTGCCCAAGACCGAGATAAGATCGAATGAGAAGAAAGTAGTCTTTCGGGGTAATTCTGTCGGAAATGCTGATACTTTCATGATAGAAAAATTCTGCTAAATAATAATTTTGCATAGAGAAATGTACAAGACCAGAAAGATATAAAATACAGGCTTTTAGGGGAGAAGGCTCATAGTCTGCAAGAAGCTGGCGGCCCTCTTCAAGGGAGCGCTCAGCTTCGGAGAGGTGCCCACTGGAGAAGGCGGCAAGGGCGAGAAGATAATAGACCCGCGCCTTATCCTGGCGCGGGAGAATGGCACTGATCAAGTCGTGCAAGGCGGCGGTGGCCCGGGCAAGCTCGCCCTCGTGAATCCAGATCTCGCTCTCCAGTAGCCGCAGGTGCAGCTCGCTCTCGCTTGCAAGGGCGCGTCGCCCATCGCGAGCGGTGGTGCTTGGCTGGTCAAGTAGCCCTCCTCCAGTCTCGGCCAGCAGCTGGGCGGGGGAGACGTTCAGCCGGCTGGCCAGGATTTCCAGCGCCCGAATAGAGGGCTGAATCTGTCCGCGCTCAATCGCTGAGATGTAGCTTACGGAGAAGTCTTGACCGGCCAGCTGGCTCTGAGTGAGTTTCCTGGCTTGCCTGATCGCTCGCACTCTTGCCCCTACTGAAGACCCGAGGTGGTTGGGCGTCTTTGGTGACATAGAACCCTCCTACGTACAGCACACTCGTGAACATGAATGGGGAGTCAATAAATAAATAACTTCCTCATAAAAGAGATTGTAAATTCTTTTTATTGTTGTGTCAATAGCAAGAAAAAATCAGCACGCAAAAAAGTCCCTTTCTTGTGTTACAACTAAAGCTGTCTCCCTATTCTGATCCTCTGAATGAACAGCGTATTGCAGCAGTCATCGCAATGCTATGCACAGTTTAATCAAAATTCAAGCAGAGGCTACCCTCTCCTTTAGAACGCCAGCCAGCCAGCCAATCTGCTCGAACTGTATATAGCAGTCTTTCTCTATGAGAAAATAACGCAGAGGCTCTCTGCATCTGGTACCATCTTCCTGTGCTCTTCTATCTTCATCTGGTTATCTCTCTTTAGTGAAAGCAGGGGGGACAGATATCTCCTGCTGACGGCCTACCCTTTTTCCCTGTATAATCAAGGCAATCTGGACTTCTGGGAGGGTGAGTCTCTCATGTTTCGCTTTCTCACCGCGGGTGAATCGCATGGTCCCTGTCTGACTGTGATTGTCGAAGGGCTGCCTGCCGGGCTGGAGATCGATCGTGAAGCTATTGACCGGGATCTTCGTCGTCGTCAGGGTGGCTATGGGCGTGGTGGACGCATGAAGATCGAGAGAGACAGTGTGCGTTTTCTCTCTGGTGTTCGGCATGGGCGGACTCTTGGCTCGCCGGTGACCATGCAGATTGAGAATCGCGACTGGGTAAATTGGCAGCAAGCTATGAGCGCTGAGCCGGTGGAGGAGCTGCCCGAGCCGGTGACGCGCGTGCGTCCTGGTCACGCCGATTTTACGGGGGCCATCAAGTATGGCCATCGTGATGTGCGCAACGTGATTGAGCGAGCCAGCTCGCGCGAGACTGCGGCGCGTGTGGCTGTCGGGTCCCTTTGCCGCCAGCTGCTGCAGCCTTTTGGGGTCTCCATTCATAGCCATGTTCTGGCCATTGCCGATGTAGGCTATGAGGAGCCGCGTCCCCTGACGCGCGATGCCTATCCTCCCAGCCTGTGGGAGCAGGTCGAGGCGTCGCCGATGCGCTGTGCTGATCCTGCCTTGACCGAGCGCATGATTGCTCGTATTCTAGAAGCAAAGCGAGCTGGCGATACCTGTGGTGGTGTCTTTGAGGTCGTGGCGCTTGGGGTTCCGATCGGGCTGGGCAGCTACAGCCAATGGGATCGGCGTCTGAGCGCGCGCCTGGGCCTGGCCATGCTCAGCATTCCTTCGGCCAAGGCTGTCGAGATCGGCGCGGGGCTGGAAGCGGCGCGGCGCACTGGCTCTCACGTTCATGATGTGCTGCGGCATGGCGCTGACGGTAGCTGGTATCATGTGACGAACAACGCCGGCGGCATCGAAGGAGGGATTACCAACGGCGAGCCGCTGGTGGTGCGTGTGGCGCTCAAACCCATCCCTTCTTTGGCTCATCCGCTACCCGCCGTCGATCTGGCCAGTGGCGAGAATATTGATCAGACCCGCTATGAGCGCAGCGATGTCTGCGTGGTGCCTGCTGGTGGCGTGGTTGGTGAGGCCATGATGGCTATTGTTCTGGCCGAAGCCCTGCTAGAAAAGTACGGAGGCGATAGTCTGGAGGAGGTGCTGCGTCATTTCCAGGCCAGCCAATCGGCTTAGGGCAGGGCCTGTCAGGTCAGAGAGCGAGTGGCGAAAACGCGCGCCCTGGGTCTGCTGTTTCGCTGGCTCCGGTCCAGCGGGGGGAGGCTTCGCTCAGATCTCGTCTTGGGGGCTGTTGCTCTTCACCTCCGCGGTCGTCTCGCCCGCAGAGGGAAAGGACTGTCTTTTCTGCCAGCAGGTCGGGCAGTAACCGCTGGCCATCAGGTCCAGTGTCAGACCGTGAAAGCCATATTGCTGCTGTAGGTCTTCGTGCAGGTTCCCGAGGAGGTTCTCGTCGAGATGGATAATGACGCGGCAGCCACGGCAGATCAGATGGTGATGGGCCTTGCCTGGCGCACGCTCATAGCGTGGCGGCTCCCCCGGAAGGCGGTTCTCACGTACCAGCCCTAGCTCCTTGAGGAGTTCGAGCGTGCGGTAGATGGTCGAGAGGCTGACCGCGGGATTCTGCTGCTGAACACGCTCGCTGATCTGTTCGATGCTGAGATGGGCGTCGGCTTCGTGAATGACGTTCAAGATCATCGAGCGCTGCGGCGTGAGACGGTAGCCGCGCTTGCGTAGAAACTCGCTCGACGACTTGATAGAATGATGCATTGCTCAAACCTCGACGTGCAATTGACCTGAGCTGGGCTGTCTTCGGCTCGCCAGGACAGCCCGACAGCTCTCTTAGCTCTATATGAGAATGCCTGGATGGGTAGATCGATGGATCGATCGATCGAGTATACAGGGTGCGCAGCCTCGCCTGAATCCTAGCATGGCCAGAGGCGAGGCGTCAATGAGGGTGGCTAGAGGCGATCATGAATAGAAGAACGGCGTGGTCTTCTCGCTTGCCGTTGTGTGCAAGCCTGCTCAGCTGATGAGTGCACAGTGCGACGAAGCGAAGGAGGATGGCACCATGACTGCTACCCAATTTTGGCGCTCTATCGTTGATCCTCTGCGCGTCATGAGTGCGCGCGTGCTCCACTGGGAGGGAGAAGATGCTCAGTTGCGCGACGAGGCCCTGGCTGTCGAAGAGCCGCTGGAGGTCCGCCTCAACCGGCGCAGTCTCGCGATCATTATGCGTACCCCCGGCCACGATCGCGAGCTCGCTCTGGGGTTCCTTTTTAATGAGGGTCTCATTCGCTCGGGGCAGGAGGTGCTGCGTGTCGAGGAAGCTCTTGACGCTGATGGCCTCCCGCTGCCCAACGTCATCGAGGTCACTTTGCGCACGAGCGAGGCCCAGGAGGAGCAAGCCGGTGGTGACGCTCTCTGCCAGGCTACCTTTGAGCGCCACTTTGCGGTCTCCTCTAGCTGCGGGCTATGTGGCAAGAATAGCATTGCGGACCTGCTGAGCTCGCTTGCACCGCTTGAGCCAGATACGCTGCGCTTGCGGGCCGAGACCCTCTACGCGCTGCCTGAGCGGCTGCGGGTCGCCCAGGCTGTCTTCTCCCATACTGGCGGCCTGCATGCGGCAGCTCTCTTCTCACTCCAGGGTGACCTGTTGCTCCTACGTGAGGATGTCGGGCGACATAATGCGGTGGATAAGCTCGTGGGCTGGGGACTGCTCCAGGGCAACTTCCCCTACCGCGAGCATATTCTCATGGTGAGCGGACGGACCTCGTTCGAAATTATTCAGAAAGCTCTCTCTGCCCGTATCCCTTGTGTTGCGGCGATCTCGGCGCCATCGAGTCTGGCCGTGGAGCTGGCGGAGCAAGCGGGCATCACGCTCGTTGGCTTTCTGCGAGGACGTTCAATGAACGTCTACACGCACCCTGAGCGTTTGCTGGCCGCGGGCTAAAGTCCTCTTGCGTGCCAGGGAGGACAGGGCTATAATGCGGACTATGCGAGGAGCCATGCAGAGTGATACCATAGCAGCGATCGCCACCCCTCCTGGTGTGGGTGGCGTGGGCATTGTGCGCGTGAGTGGGGAGGCAGCTTTCTCCATTGTGCTCCCGCTCTTCCGCCGTCCTGGTGGGGAGCAGACGCCCCCTCCTTCCCACCAGCTCACCTATGGGCGAATCGTTGATCCGCGTAGCGGGGAGGTGCTCGACGAGGTGCTGGTGGCTTTCATGTGTCGGCCCCACACCTATACGCGCGAAGATGTCGTTGAGATTCAGGGACATGGCGGGCCGCTCGTCCTGCAGCGTATTCTGCGCCTTGTACTGGAACAAGGGGCCCGACTGGCGCAGCCGGGTGAGTTTACTCTGCGAGCCTTTCTCAATGGACGTCTCGATCTGGCGCAGGCGGAGGCGGTCATGGATGTCATCAGTGCCCGCACCGAGGCGGGGTTACGGCTGGCCATGCAGCAGCTGCAGGGGCGCGTCTCGGCCCGTCTGCATGAGGCTCGACAGACAGTGCTGGGTGTCCTGGCACGTATCGAGGCGAGCATTGATTTCCCCGAAGATGATATTCCTACCCCGCGCGCCGACGAGTTGCGTTCCCCTCTCCTGGCAGCTCTGAGCCTGATCGATGAGTTGCTGGCCGGGGCAGAACAGGGCCGCCTCTATCGCTACGGTCTGCGCACCGTCATCATCGGTCGCCCCAATGTTGGCAAATCAAGCCTCCTGAATGCCTTGCTGCGCAGTGAGCGTGCCATTGTTACGCCGATCGCCGGCACAACCCGCGATACAGTTGAGGAAGTGGCCAATCTCCGGGGCATTCCTCTCCATCTGATCGACACCGCTGGGATCACGCCTACGGATGACCCAGTCGAGCAGATTGGTATCCAGCGCAGCCGCGCTGCTGCGGAGAGCGCTGACCTGGCGCTGCTGGTCTTCGATGGCGCTGAGGATTTCACCGCTCAAGATCGCCAGGTCTGTGAGGAGCTCCAGCGTCTGGGTTTCGGCCAGGAGGACAGTGAGACGGCCAATGGTCGCACTGGGCGCCCGCTGATTCTGGTGCTGAATAAGATCGATCGTCCGCGCTCGTTGCCGCTTGAGCAGGTGCGCCGCTTCTGGCCGCAGGCGCCGCTGGTGATGACCTCAACGCTGACGGGCGAGGGACTGAGCCAGCTGGAGGAGACGATCGCCAACCTGGTGCTGGCCGGCAGAGCGCTCCAAAGCGATAGCGTGCTGGTGACAAATCTGCGCCATCAGGAGGCTCTGCGCCTGGCCTCGCAGCATTTGCAGGCAGCCCTGGCCACGTTGGCGCAAGATCTGCCCCTCGACTTTGTCTCCATCGACCTGCAGGCTGCCTGCCACGCCCTCGGCGAGATCACCGGCGAGACGGCCAGCGCCGACCTGCTTGAACGCATCTTCAGCGAATTCTGCATCGGAAAGTAACAGATGTTCTTTTTTTGTTGATTATATTGATTTATTTGTAATAGTCTCTGAAGAAGAAAGATGGTCTTTAGAAGCAATATCAAGCGCTCGACGCTGCTCATCGTTGTGGCTGTCATCCTAAGCAGTGTTGTTCTGACCGCCCTGGCCTACCGGGTGGCGCTAGTGGGCATGGCGGCGAGCGAGGCCACGCCGACCCCGGTGCCGGTGGTGTTGCGACCGACGCCGACCCCTTCGCCGACGCCGACCTTTACGCCGACACCGACTCCTTCGCCGACCCCCTCGCCGACGCGTGATCCGGCTACCATTCTCGGGGTTGAGGGACGTACGGCTGCCGCGGCTGGAGGTATTGCCTGGGTGAGGCTGGGAGACCACAGCTGTGGTGCTGCTGGTTTACAAGGCAGCGCTCTCAGAAATGCCGTTGCCAGCATGCATGCAGCAGGTTTCCATGTCCTGCTGACCCTGTGCCAGCCAAGTGCAGGGCCGCCCCGTCTTTACGATGCCAACATTATCCAGGATGCCGCTTTGGCGGGGGCGGATGCCGTACAATGCGGCAACGAACAGATGAAGCTAGACGCCTGGACAACCTATGTTACGCCTGAGCGCTTTGCGCGCTTTTATGATCTTTGTGCTCAGGCCGTGCAGACCTATGATCCCGGTGCCAAGGTCATTCTCGGCTCCGTTGATCCTCTGGTTGTCCCGGACGACTACGGCAAGCTCATGACCCGTGTCGCCTACCTGAATGAGATGCAGACTGCCATGAATACGCTCGTCCATCCAGGTGGCCACTGGAGCTGGCGCACCCAGACCCTGGGTCTCATCGATAGCTGGCACAATGGTTATCCAGGCGATTACGTCAATAATCTCTACGGGGTGCTGGCCTTCTGGGCGCAACAGTTTGGCCTTGATCTCAACAGCGGCAAGCTGGGAGAGCGCATCTGGATTGTCGAGGGCACGGGCTGTTTTCAGGGCTGCGGCCTCAACGTCTACAATCCAACGGAGATCGCCATTGCCCACATCCTGTCATTGGTTAGCGATGTGCGTACGGCGATGAGCTACCGTGTCCCCTTCTTCTACTTCAGTGGGCAAGACTTCATCATTGATGGGCAGCTCTGGCCGATCGGGGTCGTAGATGTGAGGGGACATCCCAAGCCTTTAAGGCAAGACCTGGGAATGGGGGCGCGTACATTGACGCTCAGCTGTCCACGGGGAGCACTCCAGGTCCAGACACAGCCAGCGTTGCTCGGGGCACTCTATCGCGGCTGCCAGCTGCCGGCGAACTATCGGAGCATTCTGGCCAGCTAAAGGCCCTGCCTGAGTGGGGCCGGTTGTTGAGTCGCTTCCGCCCTGCCACTCAGCCGAATAGCCAGGCCAGACAGCACTGCTCTCCTTATTGTGAATGTGGGCAGTGGGCAAGACTGCGAGGAGTTGCCTGCTGAGAATCTGTGAAGGAAGAAGGCTACTCAACGACAGCCACGAGCGAGGAGAGAAGGGCGCGCACCCAGAGAGCGTAGCCTTCTTCTGCTCCTCGCTCGCCTCAGACCTGGAGGTAGCGCAGGACCTCCTTGCGAGGAACGGCTACCTGCCGGGCTTCCTCCTCAGCGCCTTCGGCGCGCAGTGAGCGGAGAGAGACCAGCCCATTGGCCAGCTCCTCCTCGCCGAGAATCAGGGCATAGGCGGCGCCCGAGGCATTGGCCTGCTTCATCTGGGCCTTGGGGCTGCGATCACCGTAGCTCATCTCGGCCTTGATACCGGCATGCCGCAGCTCAGCAATCAGGCGGACCGCTGCCTCCTTGAGCGCTGGCTCCTTGCCCATATAGACCACAAAAGCCCGTGGCCTCTCGGGAGGAGGTGGGACGATCCCCTGACGCCTCAGCTCCAGAATGACGCGCTCGATCCCCATACCGAAACCAATGCCGGGCGTAGAAGGGCCGCCCAGGAGTTCGGCCAGTCCGTCGTAGCGCCCCCCGCCGTTGAGCGCCGTATTGTCCATCTCCGAAGTGAACTCGAAGACCGTACGAGTATAGTAATCAAGACCGCGCACAAGCAGCGGATTCAGCTCAAAAGGTACCTCATAGAGCTGCAAGAAGCGCTGCACACGCTCGAAGTGTTCATGACACGCTTCACACAGGTAATCAACGCTGTGAGGAGCGGCAGCGATCTTGGCCTGATCTTCCGGCTCTTTGCAATCCAGCAGACGAAGCGGATTCTTCTGGAAGCGAGACTGGCAGTTATGGCAGCACTGGTCAAGCAAGGGACGATAGTAGGTGCGCAGAGCCTCCACGTATCGCGGGCGACAGGTGGCGTCGCCGATGCTATTGAGCTGGACGCGGATGCCTCGCAGCCCGAGCTGGCTGTAGACCTGATAGAGCAGGGCGATCAGCTCGGCATCGATTGCCGGATCGCTCTCACCGAGGGCCTCGCAGCCAAACTGGTGATGCTGGCGATAGCGTCCGGCCTGGGGACGTTCATGGCGAAACATTGGTACGCTGAGATAATAGAGCTTGACGGGCTGAGGGAGCTTAAACATCCCATGCTCCAAATAGGCCCGCACCACGCCCGCCGTTCCCTCGGGGCGCAGCGTCAGACTCTGGCCACGGCCCTCCTTTCCCGGGCGATCCTCGAACGTATACATCTGGTGCTCAACCACGTCCGAAGTCTCGCCAGAGGTTTTGAGGAAGACCCCTGTCTCTTCGAGAATGGGCGTCTCGATACGGCGGTAGCCGTACAATTCGGCCACGGTCGCGGCGGTCTGCTCCACGAAGCGCCAATAGGGCTGCTCATCAGGCAAAATATCGCGGAAGCCCTGCAAGGCTCGGTACTGCTGTGCTGACATAGTCCGGTTCTTTCGCGCCTCCAGATCGGAAATGCACAGCCTATTATAGCAGATGATGTCTAGAGGAGAGGTCAGGAAGGGCGAGTCAAAAAGCTGGGAAGAGAGGGCCATCGCCCGCTGCTTTAGCTGAGCCGTAATCTGAGGGCTGTTACTCTTGAGCTAAAGCAGGCGTTACACTCATGGTTAGTTGAAAGGGGGACCATCCTATCTGTTAGGCGCTCGCAGGAAGTGAGCGACGAGAAGGGGCCTGGACTACGAGGCTTGTGGTTGTGGCAGGGCAGGGTGTAGCTTATGGCCCAAGAGCCTGTCCTCTGGACATTCTGGCGGGGAAATGGTATTACACAACTGAGGAACTGGCTCGTTCTGCAGTTGCCATCAGGCTTGCTGGAATGCCATAGGGCCTGTCCACATGTGATCGGATGGTAGGTCCTGCACGCGCCTCCGCCGGCAGTCGGCATCAGGCATCCGGCTATGCATGGGCCAGAATGGTCAAGGTCTGCACGTAAGCAAGGATGCGACTGACATCTCCGTTGGGCCGTGCGAGCCAGAAGAAATGCCCGGTTCTTCTTCGTCATCTCAACTGCCGTACGGCAAGTAACAGGGAGCTATGAGAGAATTACGATCAGAAACCATTGAGACAGGAGTCAAGACGAAGTACAGCCTTTCGGTCATTCTGCCTGCCCATAACGAAGAGGCAGCCATTGCCGGTACACTGCAAAATGTGCTGGAGACGCTGACCCCTTGGGTGCAAGACTTTGAGGTCGTAGTAGTCAACGACGGCAGCAGAGACAACACCAAGACGATTGTGGAGGCGCTGGCTGCTGTTGATCCACGCATTCGGCTGATCAACCATCCGGTCAATCGCGGCTATGGGGCGGCTCTGGTCAGTGGCTTTGAGGCAGCGAGTAAAGATCTCGCCTTCTTCATGGACTCTGATGGCCAGTTCGATATCCGCGACATCGAGCATTTTTTTCCGCTCATTGAGCGCTTCGATGCGGTCCTGGGCTATCGGATCAAGCGCCAGGACACCTGGATGCGCAAGCTCAATGCCTGGGGCTGGAAATGGCTCGTGCGTCTGGTCTTCGGCCTGCGCGTACGTGACATTGATTGCGCCTTTAAGCTCTACCGGTCGCAGTTTTTCCGCGATCACAAGCTAGAGACGCGAGGAGCGATGATCAACACAGAGATTCTCTACAAGTTCACTCGCGCGGGCTATACCTATACTGAGGTTGGCGTTCACCATCTGCCCCGCAGGGGGGGACGAGCCACGGGGGCGCGACCGGAGGTCATTGCCCGGGCCTTCCGTGAGCTGATCTACTATGCCTGGAAGTGGCGAGCAGAAGAACGTCAGCAGAGACGAGCCTATCGAGCTATGCTACACGAATGAGGTAGAGAAGGAATGAGCGCGACCTTTGCCGAGCTCTATGCTCCTGCCCTGAAAGAGGTCTTTACCGTCCAGGCCCGGCAACGCCTGGCAGAAGGAGTAGACGGCCTGGAGTATGCGCGCTCCTACGCCGAACGGGGCAAACCTGATTTTGTGCTTGCGTTCCTGCTCCTTGTGGAGGCCGAAGATGATCTCAAGCGGGAGCTGCTAGCCTATGCCTATGAGCGGCGAGCTGCCCTCTCCGAGCAGAAAGCTGCCAGCTTTGCGCGGCAGTTCCGCCGCTCCTTCCCACTGGTACGCCAGAGTGCTCATCAAGATCGGCTAGCGGCTCAGCGCATCCGTACCGGCCAACCGCTGCCCTCGGCGCACGAACTGGCACGGCTCTTCAACGAGCAGGCGCAGCTATAAAAGAGAGAAGAGAGGAGCCAAAGCGAACGCAAAGGCGATAGCGCCCGGCGACCGTAACAGAGCGGGGTCGATCCGCTTGGAGTGGTCCAGGCTCAGCGCCTGGGCCAGAGCGGACCGATCCCTTTTCTTCTCTTGTGCGCGCAGGCCAGCTACGAGCTACGCCTACGCCTGTCCAGGCGCTGAGCTTTCAGAAGCCGGTAGCTCCCCGTCGGCCTGCTGCTCCTCTCCCTCAGCGTCTGGCGTCTGATCATCCGAGGATACGAAACCCTCCTCGCGCTCACCGTGGCGTTTCCCGTTCGTCGTCGCCACGGCCACCACGCTATCGCCGTCAGCAATCGTCATCAGGCGTGTCCCCTGAGTAGCGCGGCCCAGACGCGAGACGTTGCTGATCTCTGTGCGGATCACCACCCCGCCGGCGGTAATAATCATCAAATCATTATCGAGATCAGTAATGATGCGAGCCGTGGCCACCGGACCAGTCTTCTCCGTCACTTTAGCTGTCAGCACGCCGCTGCCGCCGCGGCTCTGTGGCGGATACTCCTCGATAGGGGTACGCTTGCCGTAGCCACGCTCTGTCACCACCAGCAGCTCGCTGTCGCGAGGAGTCAGGTTGAGAGAGACCACGCTGTCGCCCTCTTCCAGCCGGATACCGCGCACCCCGCCGCTCATGCGCGAAGCAGCCCGCAGCTCCTCCACGGTAAAGCGGATGGCCTTCCCATGAGCGGTAATCAACAGCACATGGTCATCGGCGCGCGCCAGCTTGGCCCCGATCAAACGATCGTCCTCCTCGAGATTCATCGCGATCAACCCCTGGCGGCGCACGCTCTCAAACTCGCTCATGACCGTCTTCTTCACCTCGCCCTTGCGGGTTGCCACGATCATATAATCGCGACTGACCCCTTTGGGCACGGCCACGATAGCCGTCACGCGCTCCTGCTGATCAAGGGCAATCAAGTTAATCAGGTGCTCGCCCCGGGCCGTACGGCTGACATCGGGCAGCTCATAAACGCGGAGCTGATAGACGCGGCCCCGGTCGGTAAAGAAGAGCAGATGATCATGGGCGTGGGCCACCAGCAAATGGCGGACGGCATCATCCTCGCGCGTAACCATCCCGGTCACCCCCTTGCCGCCGCGGCGCTGGGCGCGGTAGGTACTGGAAGGGAGGCGCTTAATATAGCCCTTCTCCGTCAGCGTCACCACCACTTCCTCATTCGGGATCAGGTCTTCTTCGGTGAAATCGCCGGCCTCGCCCTCGCGGATGTCGGTGCGACGCGGATCACCGTACTTCTCCTTCAGCTCCTCCAGATCGGCTTTGATGAGCTTGCGCACTTCATTAATATCGCTCAGCACCAGATTATAGTAATCGATATGCTGCTGAACGGTGCGCAGTTCCTCCTCGACCTGCTGACGTTCGAGAGCAGCCAGACGAGCGAGGCGCATATCGAGGATGGCACTGGCCTGAGCCTCCGAGAAACCGAACTGCTCCTGCAGCGTGCGGTTCAACTCGGCCTCCGTGCCCTGCGACTGGCGAATTGTCTGCAAAATGGCATCGAGGTGCTCAAAAGCCTTGCGGAAGCCTTCGAGGATATGCTTGCGAGCCTCAGCGCGAGCCAGCTCATAGCGGGTGCGCCGCGTAATCACCTGTTCGCGATGGTTGATATAGTGCTGTAGGAAGCCTTTGAGCGTCAGAATGCGCGGTTGGCGGTCGACCAGCGCCAGCATGTTGGCATTAAAGGCGCTCTGCATAGCCGTATACTTGTAGAGCGAATTGAGGACGCTGGTCGGATTCGCGTCGCGCTTCAGCTCGATGACCATGCGCATGCCGCGGCGATCCGACTCGTCGCGCACCTCAGCGATTCCTTCGATCTTCTTATCGCGAGCTAGCTCGGCGATCTTCTTCACAAGCTCGGCCTTGTTAACCTGATAGGGCAGTTCAGTCACCACAATGCTGGCGCGCCCACGCTCGTTTTCCTCGATATGGGTCCGAGCCCGGACGACGATGCGTCCGCGCCCGTTGGCATACATATTGCGGATGCCTTCACGGCCCTGGATGATGCCCCCTGTGGGAAAGTCGGGGCCAAGGATGATGTGCGAGAGGTCCTCAGTAGTGGCCTCGGGGTGATCGATCAGGTAAGTGATACCGTTGCAGACCTCGACAAGGTTGTGAGGAGGGATATTTGTGGCCATACCAACGGCGATGCCAGCAGAACCATTGACCAGAAGGTTAGGCAGGCGAGCTGGCAGGACAGTTGGCTCTTTCGCCTGGTTGTCATAGTTGGGCACGAAATCGACGGTGTCTTTCTCGATATCGCGCAGCATCTCGTCGGCGATAGGGGCCATTTTAGCTTCCGTGTAGCGCATCGCCGCTGGTGGATCATCGTCCTGAGAGCCAAAGTTGCCTTGCCCTAAGATCAGTGGATAGCGCATCGACCAGGGCTGGGCCATGCGCACCAGGGTATCGTAAACGGCGACGTCGCCGTGTGGATGGTAGAGTTTGAGAACCTCGCCGACAGTGCCGGCGCATTTGCGGAAAGGTTTATTGGCTTGCAAGCCCATCTGCTCCATGGCGTAGAGGATGCGACGATGCACCGGCTTGAGGCCATCGCGTACATCCGGCAGCGCGCGGCTGACGATGACGCTCATGGAGTAGTTCAGATAGGCCACGGTCATTTGTTCAACTATATCAACAGTTTTGACATTGCCTACTTCTTCCATCATGCGAAAATCCTCGAGCGAAAAGAGAGATCAGCGCCAACGCTCAAGCGCTGCTGGCTGCTTCGGATGGGGACGAGACGAGATGGACGGAGGCCAGACAAGGGTCGAGCCGGGCAAACCAGACCTCCTTCTCACACCCGCATTTTCTTATAGTATAGCATATCCGAGAGAAAATTGCGAATGGGGGCCAGAACTTCCCTATCGGCGATCGAAAACCCGCAGCTTTTCACCCGTCCAGTGCTATATTTCATAGCTGACATGTGGTATGATAGATGCTAGAGCGGGATTAAAAGAGGCTTGTATAGCGCTGTACGAGAGGCGTCCTGGACTCTGCCCAGGGGACGACACTGCAGTGCTGCTAGCGATTGTGCTACGGCTGATGCCATTAGAGGGAGAAGGGTAAGCAAAACAATGGAATGGCATCTCACTCTTCAGACAGCCTTATTCATCCTGCTGGTGCCGATCTTTCTCTGGTTCGGCTACCGTCGGGGATGGCGTCGTGAGCTATTCCTCCTGCCATTTGTGCTGGGGGCAGTACTCTTTCTCATCCTGAATGTGGGGCGGGGGCTGACACAATTTCTGACACAGCTGTTTGTTGATCAGCCTAGCATCAGCCCCTCACCGCGGGCGGTGACCATTGTCACCGTGCTTTGTCTGGCGGGTATTATTGCAGCGGGCTATCTCCTGGGCAACCGTCTCTTTCCCAAGCCGAGCGCGCCCCAGGATCGCGTCCTTGGTCTTGGCCCGGCCTTTATCACTGGCTGTGTGGCGGTCTTCTATCTGACGACCCTGGTTTTTCCGCAGACCCAGGCAGTGATGCTAGGTCAGGGCTTCATTCTGCTGGATCAGTATCATCTAGGCTACTATGCGCTAGCGCTCTTTATTATCATCGCTGTTGTGGTCGTTATCCGGCTGGTCACGGCCAGTACTGGTAAGAAGAAGTAGCAGGCAGGGGCTGAGGTCGTGAGTGGGGCGGGAGGAGAAAGTGAGCAGGCAAGCTCGGGTATTTGAGTGAAGCCAGATGGAGGCGACCCAGTGCGGATGGCCTGGCGCGTCATCTGCCACGCTGCCGAGGTGAGTGAGCGATGAGCAAGAAAGACGCCAAAACCATTGCTGCCGAGGAGCAGGAGAAAGACGATCCCTGGCGCTCCGGGAGAGCGCGCTGGAACATTCGTCAATTCCGGCGGGGACGAGACAGACGCTGGCATTTTCCCGGTCAGCAGCCCGATGAGGTTGTTCGGCTGGTGGTCCGCAAGCACAAGGTCTTTCTGCTGAAGCCGGCCATGCCTACGATTGGCCTGATCCTGGCCTTGGTGCTGGTGATCTGGGCCAGCACCCGTCAGCCGGCCCTGGGAGGACTGTGGCTTGCCCTCGAAGTAATCATTTCGCTGCTGATGTTGGCCGCTTTTGGCTGGTTTTTGTGGAAGGACTTCCTGGCCTGGTGGTTGGAGACCTACATCATCACCAACAAGCGCATCGTCAGTTCGCGGGGGGTACTCCAGCCAGTGCGCCAGCAGATCGAGATCAACAAGGTCAATCAGGTTGGTATTGATCAGGACAGCCTGCTCAGCCTCTTACTCTCCTATGGCAACGTGCATCTGTATCTCACCGGCGGCGATTTCATAATGAAGGATGTTCCTGCGCCGCAGAAGGTCAAGGATGCTATCGAGGGGCTGAGCGCTGAGGTCAAGAGCACTAAGAAACCGGAGGAGAAACCTCCTGCTCCCCGCGATCAAGATCTGACCCGTGTGCTGGAGCAACTGGCCAAAGGCAAGGAGGTCCCCAAACTCCAGGATGCTGATGAGCGCTATCCGCTGCGCCATCCCGATCGCGTGCGTGGTCCCAGGCGGACCTTTGGCGGTCCCTTGCGCATTCCCTGCGATGTGCATTATGCCTCGGGTGAGTTCACCGTTGAATACATTCAGCGCTCGCGCTATGTCCTCTATCGCAACCTGGCTCTGCCGCTCTTCTTCTTCATCTGCATCCCCCTCCTGGCGATTCGTGTCTCGCAGCTGATTCCTGCGACCTGGTATCTGGTGGCCCTGAGTGAGGTCGTGCTCCTGCTGGTCATGGGTTTCATCTACGTCAACTACGTCGATGATGTTTACATTCTGACGAACCGCCGCATCATCGACATCCAGCGCCGTCTGATTTTCCTCTATGAGGCGCGAGTTGAGACCGAGTACAAGAACATCCGCGATATCAAGGTGACGGTCTCCAGCGTCATAGAGCGGCTGCTTGATATCGGCAATGTCTACATCGAGACCCCTGGTTCCAGCGCTGACATCGTCCTTTCCACTGTCGACCATCCTTTCCTGATTCAGGATAAGATCTACTCGATTAAGGGGTATAAGGATCGGGTAGATGCGGTCTCTAAGGAGAATGCCAGCAAGAAGGAGCTACAGAGCTGGTTTGCGGCGATCCTGGCGACGCTCGAAGGGAAATGGCTCAACTACGGTACCCCCAATCTGCAGCGCCTTGATTATTGGTCGGCAGTCGAGCGCGCCAGTGAATTTGGCCTGCGGGTTGTGGCTATGGGTGAGGACACATCGTATCCCGATTTACCGCCGGGGCTGGTTGTACGCCAGAATCCGCCGCCTGGCACGGTGATCAGCCAGGGGGGCGAGATCCAGGTCTATCTGAGCAGGCGGCCCTGACTGGCTGCGATTGCCTCCTCCTGCCCTGCCATACAGGCAGGCGGTGTAGTGTATGTGCCCCCTTGCCTGCCTGGGCAGGACATCCAAAAGAAACGGGAAGCGCCACGCCTGGCGCATCAGCTCCCCCCTTATGGGGAAGGAGGCTGAGCCTGCCAGCGTGGCGCTCTTGTTATACAAGAGCCAAGAGTCACGTCAAACGGTTCTGCTCACTCAGGAAGGTATCCTCTAGCTCAGGCGAGCGACCTTGAACTCAGCGCATGTTCCCACGTACGAGCAAAGCCACGCACTCGATATGGTAAGTTTGGGGGAACATATCGATAGGCTGGGCGGCGATCAAGCGGTAGCGATCGCCGGCGCAGAGCGTAGCGATATCGCGCGCCAGTGTGCTTGGATCGCACGAGACATAGCAGATAGCCCGTGGAGCCAGAGCCAGCAAGCCCTGTAGGGCCTTTGGGTGGCAGCCGGCGCGTGGTGGGTCGATGACGGCCAGATCGATGCGCTCGCGGCGGTAGTGAAGCTGGCCAAGCAAGCGTTCGAGTGTACCCTCGATCGTTGTAATATTGCTCTGATTATTGAGCAAGGCATTGGCCCGCGCATCGGTGACGGCGCTGGGCTGTGACTCGATAGCGATCACGCGGGCGGCGTGATTAGCCAGGAAAGCCGAGAAGAGGCCGACGCCGCTATAGCCATCCAGGACCACATCGCTGCGACGCGGCTCCAGCATAGCGAGGGTGCGCTCGATCAGAGTCGCGGCCTGAGTAATATTCACCTGGAAGAACGAATCGGCAGAGACGCGGAAGCGCTTGCCGAGGACCATATCGGTGAGGAACTCCTGTCCCACCACCACGCGACCGAAGCGTCCGCCGACGCGCTCGATAATGACGCCGACGATGCCGGGAGCGATCGTAATCAGCTCATGGGCCAGCTGTTGAGGCGCCTCGATGATCGAGCCGGGGCGGGCCTGGATGGTCAGCAGCGTGGGCACAGCCCTGGCCGTTTCGCCGGAGCCACCAGCGGGACTGACAGTTCCGACGGCGCCGCGGATCGTAAACTTCTGGATCATCTGGCCCAGGGCATCCCCGAAGTACTTCAACAACTTGGCACGCACGCGCTGGTAGACCATATCCAGGGCGGGGTGCAACAGCGGGCAGTCCTCCAGGTCCTGGACGTCGTGGCTATCGGTCAGCTGGAAGCCGATCTCGCAATTGGGGCCGGTCGAAAACTGAGCGATATTGCGATAGTGCCAGGGCGAGATGCCTGGGGGCATGCCGATAGTCGGGTGGACCACCGCATCGGGCTGCTTGCCGATGCGCACCAGCAGCTGGCGGACGATATGAGCCTTCCAGGTCAGCTGGGCGGGGTAAGCAATATGCTGCCACTGACAGCCGCAGTCAGTCAGCTGAGGATAGCGCGGCTCTACCCGCTCGGGAGCTGGGCGTAAGACTTCCAGCAGCGCCGCCCGCGCATGACCGCGGCGTTCTTCAACGATTTCCACACGAACACGTTCGCCGGGAATGCCACCGGGTACAAAAAGGACCCGTCCCTCGTATCTTCCGACGGCGTCGCCTCCATAGGCAAGGTCTGTCAATTCAACGTCGATGCTCATAATCACCTCGGCGGCCACCTGCACTCTAGAGGCTTGCGTCCCTGCAAAGGTCCTGATCGGTTGCGCGCATGACTGCGGGGGCAGGCCCTACGAGCGCATCGATTGTGCCGTCCCATCTTTCCAACATTGTAACAAACCGACACTGTTGTGCAACAGCAGGGGTGAAGAAGGAGGGCCGTACGTACCCCCTCTTCTGAGCTTGGGAAGGGGGGGCCCGCAAGAGACGGGCCCAATCAGTAATACGCCCCTATTATACAGGATGTCGCACTGTCAGGCGATGGTTAGTTGTGACTAACCCCCATCTCTCCCTGCTGCGAGCGGTGGTCGGGCGGACAAGAAACTGGCTAACCGGGAAGGAGCCGGACCACGTTTAAAGCATGAGCGGGTAGCGAGGCAGGCCATAGAGCCGGGTGCCAAAGCGGCTCAGGAGGGTGGCACCCAGACCAAGCAGGCCTGCGCCCAGGCTCACCAGCCAGCCGAGAAGAGGGAGAGAGCTAGCCAGAGTCAGGATGACGAGTCCCACCGCCACCTGGATCAAGCGGGCGTGCCGCTGTGGAGCGGACGTCTGTAAGAGTCGTTCACCGATCAACAGGCCGAGGGCGACCATGCCCAGCACCCACCCCGCAATCAATCCTACAGCCACTATAATAGCTAGCGGAATAGTAATGATCAGCGTACTCAACAGTAGGATGAGGACCGGGGCTAGGATTGAGCTGAGCAGACCCACGAGCAGACTGCGCCCGACGCAGGTCTGGATCGTAGTACGTACCAGCATCACGTGCTCAGGAAAGAGCCAGGTAAGCAGCAGACCAAGCCCTACCCAGATCAACAGGGAGAGAGAAGGGAAGCTGAAGCTCAAGGAGCCGGAGAAGGGCCAGATCAAGTGCTGCGAGCGGTCAATGAGGGCTCCATCGAGCCGGGCATTGCGCTCACGGGACCAATGGGCGTTATAGAGGTGGATCGTGCCGTGAACGTGGGAACCACTCTGCAGACTGACTGCGCCGCCGTAGAGGTTCACATCCCCATTCACTGTACCCTCGATAATAACATCGCCGTCAAATGCCACCACGTTGCCATTCACCGTACCATTAATGGCAACCGTACCGCCGAAAGAGATAAGATCACTGCAGAGCACCTGATTGCTGGCAACCACGAGATTACCACCGATGAACGGCCCATGTCTGGTGCACTGATCACCCCCTCCTGGGAACTCTTGCTGAGGAGTCACAAGGGGTGCGGCGAACGTCTCCCTCGGGAAGAACGCTCCTGTGAGAAGGAGCAAGAGGAGGCAGAACATCACCAACCCCATGCAGCTAGCTCCCGCAAGCAAGAGCCACCGCTGTCGTTTCCGCGTAGGCTTAAGCATCGGCTCCCGATCCCCTCGCTCTCGATGTGGGCAACCGGCCAGGCTCAGATGCTGGCTGCTTTCGGTTCAGACTCCAGCCAGCCATGAACCAGTCAGACCCCGCTTCCAGCAGCGGGCCTGGCTGGCGCTGTCCGCTTTGCCCCAGGGCCTGTTCCTTCCTGCTTTCTTCCTTCTCTCGCTTGCGGTTTGGCGGCTCGCTCGGCTCGGTCAGGCCTCTTGTGGAACACGCATGAGGCGCAGCCACATCGCCGCGAGCAGCAGAAGGAGGAAGGCTAGAGCGGCCAGTAGTAGATTGTCTTGCGAGACAAAGCTCAGACCAAGGCGCAGATAGGTGAGCGCCACCAGAGAAACATCAACAACATCGCTCAGCAGTAGCAGCGTTCTGACCAGTAGCTCGGGCTGATTGAAAAAGAGCAGGAATAACAATACAGGAATACTGGCGGTCAGAATAAACAGTGAGATCATTAACAGAGAGCTTAAGGTCTGGAGATGTGCCAGGCGAGTGCGTTGCTGTTGATGCAGCTCCTCAAGCTGGCGTGTCGTACGCTGACGCAGGTAGATGGCCTGCATGATCTGTTCGGTAGAAAGGCTGCAAGAAACGGGTGAGAAACTCCTGTACAGAGTCCGCTTCAGCTGCTGCTGCTGCTGCTCATAGTGCCGGCAGGCGGGACAATGAGCCAGGTGAGCAAGGACCTCGGAACGTTGACGGGCCATCTCGGCCTCGCTGTCTCTGTGCTCCTCAGTCAGCCATGCTCTAGCGTCGCGGCAGCGCATCGACCTCTCCCTCCTTTGCGTCTTCCTGCTGCATGTAGCGCGCGAGCAGCTCACGTGCTCGGTGCAGGCGCGCTTTCACCAGCGCGGGCGTCAGCTTGAGCGCTCCTGCAATCTCCTCATATGACAGATCGTACCAGTAGCGCAGGACGATCACCGCGCGGTACTTAGCCGGGAGACGCTGCAGATAGCGCTGAATCTCATCATGCTGCTCGCCCTCTAGAGCAGACTGCTCGGGGCTGCTGCCGTGGTCGATGATCCATTCAAGGAACGGCACTTCTTCCAGCGATCTGGCCAGAAAGCGCCGTCGCCTGAACTGGTCGATGGCCAAATGTGAGGCGATCGAGAGCAGCCAGGTGCTGAACTTATGAGCAGGCTTGTAGCTGGCCAGTTGCATGTAGGCACGGACGAAAGCTTCCTGAGTGACATCCTCGGCCTCAGTCACGTTCCCCAACATACGGTAGGCCAGGTTGTAAACTGCATCTTTGTAGCGCTCGACGAGCACGCTGAAGGCGTCTTGCTCTCCTGCCAGCACAAGCTCTACCAGCGCCGTATCGCTGATCGCCTCCACAGCTGCCCCTTGTACCTGTCCACGCAGGAGCTGCTCCCCTGTGACGGTCCCCTGCCCACTTTGTGTATGGCTCCGACTGGAAATAGCCTCTGCGCTTTCCTCGGGCCGGCTTCCCCGCTTACGTCGTATGTGACGCGCTGGTTGGGCCACTGGCCCAAGACTCAGCGCCCCTGATGCTCGTAATGTCGAATCCATCTTTAGCTATCCGCTCGTTTCCTTTTCGACCGCTTTATCTATATGTAGAAATGGATTGGAAAGTCCTTCTATGGCAAGATACGAGCGGTGACTAAAAAAGTTGTAATCTTTTGGCAAGTGTAGCACGACGGAGGAAGCTCTGACAAGGGGGGTGGTCCTGGGAGATTTGGCTAGAGGAGCAAGCTTCAAGCAGACCGACTGTCATGGATCTGTCGGCTGGCAGGCCGTGCTGCGGCCCATTGCCAGCTGGTGATCAGCGGCTAAGCGTCTGGTGGGGTTGAGAGAGGCGGACGTCCTGTAGAGAGGACAAAAAGGCTACAGGACGTCCGTTTCTTTCCCTTAGTATGTGCGCCTGGACAAGCAAGGCGTAGGGAAGAGGGGGGAGTGGTGTGAGAGCGCTAGATGCTGATATCCCAGATCGTTTGGCCGCTCTCCAAGAGGTCGCTCACGAAGGCCAAGGTGTAGTGGTGCTCTGAGCGAGGGACCTCGTAGGTCAGGGTGCCGCGGATTTGCTCGCCGGCCTCGACCTTGCCATCGGGTGTCTTGGGGGCCGAACTGACAAAGGCGAAGTCCATCTCCTGGCCGCTGCTATCTCTGAGGGTGAAATTTACGGCAGAGGAGACGGTTTGCTCGCTGTTGCTGAGGTTCTTGAGCGCGACGTCGATGAGCAGGTAGGTATTGCCGGTTTTGGGGTGGCTGAACTCATCGCCGTCGCTGGTTTTGGCCCCCAACACAGTCACCTGCCAGATGTCGCCTACCTTGACGGCCTGGCCGACTTTGAAATGCTGCGTCGTCGTGGTCCCGGTCGGCTTGTTGGTGGTGCTTGAGGAGGAGGGGGTAACCGCTGTTCCTGTGTTACTGCTCGTGCTCCCATCGCAGGCCAACAGAGCCATGATGAGGAGACCCACGCCTATCACTAGGCTCAACACACGCTTCATCTTTCGATCAACCTCCATTCATACAGGTGGGCTAGTAGATCCTGGGAACGATCTTCCCAATCGCTCAACGTTCGTCGCCGTAATTTTTATCGCTCAGATTGCCCTTTAAAATGGCTCAGTAATTGGCCTGAAAGCGCATTTAGACATGAAAATACGACCACATTGTGACTGAAAAGGCCCATTTTCTACTTGATTTCGTGACTTTTGGCCAGCAAGGAGGGGCCGGGTAGATGCAGGCGGCGAGGTAGCTGGTGGAGGCTGGCAGACCGAGGCTGGTGACAGGAGAGATGAGAAGCGGACCAGTTGCTTCCTGCTCTGGGGAGCGGGTACAGAAGTCTCGAAGAAGGCAGCAAGAGAGGGGACGCAAGTTGATGCGACGATCAAGAAGTTAGCTGACTCAGGGGAGTGTGTTAGCTTTGGGTTTTGGGAGGGCTGTGTAGCCCAGGGGATCAGGGTCAAAAGGGTCGATCTGAGGGACAAAGGTGCCCTGGGGTGAGCTGGTGGGGAAAAGGACTCAGTGGGCCTGGGGAGCGGTGTGGAGCGGGAAGAAGGAACAGGTGGGGCGAGTGGGACTCGAACCCACACGGGGGTCTCACCCCAGGGGATTTTAAGTCCCCTGCGTCTACCATTTCGCCATCGCCCCATTGTCTCCTGGCTGACCAGGTGGCGGGCATCTGTAGCACCTATCCGGTTCGGCGTCTGAAGACTACTCAGCGCCGGCCTTCTGTCCCACCCTGCACGAGAGTGGGGCACGGCCTCGTGGTTGACCTTAAGCTCTGCAATGCTACAGATCCCAGTGCAATTCTAGCAGATCTTGGGGGAGAGGACAAGTCAGCTTCCACCGTTGCAACTGGCGAGTAATCTGCGGCTTCATCGATCCAGACCGCCAGCTCAGCTCTCTTTGCTCAGCAGGGCGGGAAGCGTGAAGATCATGGCCACACTTACTGATGGTGATTGGCCCCTGTCAGGACGCAGGGGCAGAATCTTCCCCTGGGACCACCTTCGGCTAGAGGGAAGCTGAGCCGATACGTTTCTAGCGAGCAGCTTGAGGGGCAATTTGTCAAAGGCGGCGGTGGCTGTATTGACGTGCCTTTTTATCTGCGGCATAATACCAGAGTGATCGTTATACATGTACATGACATGTAAGTGGGCGGAACGCAACAAATGACAAACGAAGCAGGCACTCATAGTCTTTCTGCTGAAGGGCAACAGCGAGGCACGTATGAGGTGATCGTGGTTGGAGCAGGGCATGCTGGCTGCGAGGCCGCACTGGCCAGCGCGCGCATGGGCCGTAAGACACTTCTGCTCACCATGAACCTGGACAGCATTGCGCTCATGCCCTGCAATCCCTCAATGGGAGGACCAGCGAAAGGGCACCTGATCAAGGAAATCGATGCCCTTGGCGGCGAAGTTGGGCGCAACACGGATCGCACCTTCATTCAGATCCGCTTACTCAACACTGGCAAAGGGCCAGCAGTCCAGGCCCTGCGCGCTCAATGTGACAAGCAGGCCTATCGCCTGGCGATGAAATTTGCATTAGAAGCTCAGCCTCATCTTGATCTGAAGCAAGCGACGATCACGCACTTTCTCTATGAGCAGGGGCAAGATGGGCGCCCGGCTATTCGTGGGGTCGTGACCAGTACTGGCTGGCAGTATGAGGCGAAAGCGGTTGTGCTGACAACGGGCACCTTCCTCAACGGGCGCCTCGTGGTAGGCGAGAAGACCCAGCCAGGCGGACGCGCTGGCGAAGGTCCCTCACTGGGAGTCGCCGACTCGCTACGGGCCTTTGGCCTGGAGGTGCGCCGTTTCAAAACCGGGACACCGCCACGCATCGATGCGCGCACCATCGATTTCAGCAAGACCGAGCCGCAGCCGGGCAGCCGCGTTCCCCTCTATTTCTCCTGGGATGAGGCGGCCCGAGCCGATGTGCAGCTGCCAGGCGGGCGGCCTCATCCGGTCTATCCGGTTACCGATGAGGACCTGCACGGCTGGCGTCCGCAGTTGCCCTGCTATCTGGTGCGCACCAACGAGCGCACCCATGAAGTGATTCGCTCCAACCTGCATCGCTCTCCGCTCTTCAATGGCCTCATCGAAGGCATCGGACCCCGCTATTGTCCCTCGATCGAGGATAAGGTGGTACGTTTCGCTGAAAAGGCCTCCCATCAGGTCTTTTTGGAGCCGGAGGGTTGGCGCACGGGCGAGGTCTATGTGCAGGGAATGAATACCAGCCTCCCCGAGGATGTGCAGCTGGCCATGCTGCGCTCTATTCCGGCCCTGGAGCGGGTGGAGATTGTTCGCTTTGGATACGCTGTCGAATACGATTATGTTCCCCCCTATCAGCTCACACCGACCCTGCAGACGCGGGCCGTAGCCGGCCTCTTTCTGGCTGGTCAGATCAACGGCACCTCTGGCTATGAGGAGGCGGCAGCCCAGGGGATGATGGCCGGCATCAATGCCGCTCTCTATGCCCGCGGTGAGTCGGGCTTCGTCCTGGGCCGACACGAAGCCTATATCGGCGTCCTCATCGATGACCTGGTAACTCGTCCTCTCAGCGAACCCTATCGCCTGCATACTTCGCAAGCCGAGTATCGCCTCCTCCTGCGCGCCGATAGCGCTGATCTGCGCCTGAGCGACTACGCCTATCGCCTGGGCCTCATCGATGAACAACGCTATGCACAAGTGCTGCACAAGCGCGAGCAGATTGAGCAGACCCTGGGACGCCTGAGCAAGGTGATCTTGACTTCGTCGCGCCGTGTAGAGTCTGCTGCGCGCGAGGTGGGCATCGCTCCGCTTGGTCAGATGACCTCGGCTCGCGATTTGTTGCGGCGCCCCGAGGTGCACTATGGGCAGGTCGCTGAACTGACCCGCCTTGCCTTCCAGAATGAGGAGCGCACGCACACAGCGCCACCTTTACCCGCGCTCTCTCCTGATATCGCGCAAGAGGTGGAACTACAGGTTAAGTACGAATATTATGTTCAAAAACAGCAGCAATTGGTTCGGCAGGCTCAGCGTCTTGAGGGACTCCTGATTCCCGAGAATCTTGATTATCAGAGCATTCCCCACTTACGGACGGAAGCGCGGCAGAAGCTGGCCCGCTTGCGCCCACGCACGGTTGGACAGGCCTCACGTATTGAGGGAGTCACACCGGCGGATATCGCTATTCTGATGGTCTATGTGGAGAAGCTACGCGCGGCGACAAAGGCTGTCTCGTAGTAGGGGCCCCGGCCAGCAAGGCAGGGGGCGAGGGCAAAGCACAGAGGGAGGAGAACCGTGATCATCCTCTGGCGCATTGTTGATGGGCCGTGGTAAGGAGAGACGACCGTCGGTTATCCTGGCCTGGAGAGGGATGCAAGGAGGCATGGCATGCGGCTACTGCTTAGGCTACTACGCTCCTTTGCTTCTATAGCGATGTGTCCGAACAGCATGCTCATCCTGCCGGGCCGTGAGGCAGAGCGCAGCCCAAAGCTGGATGGACTGCGGACCTTCCCCGTTCCCGGCGGCTGAGCACTATGTGCTGAAGAGGGGAAGAACTGTGTATATCCTTGTGGTTGATGATAGCCAGTTTACAACTGCACTGGTGCAGTTTGCCTTGAAACAGGAAGGCTACGAAGTTGAAGTCACGGACAACCCTCGCGGGGCTATGCAGATGATCCAGAAGCGCGAGCCTGACCTGTTGATTCTCGACATTGCCATGCCCTATCAGAGCGGTTTCGAGTTTACTGCCAGGTTGCGAGCGGAGGGGTACGATATTCCTCTGATCTTCATGACCGCCCAGGATAGCATGGAGTCTAAGCTCAAAGGCTTTCATATTGGGGCTGATGACTATATTTGTAAGCCTTTCGATCACCAGGAGCTGGTCGCGCGCGTCCAGGCTGTACTGCGTCGCATCAAGCGCAGCAAACGCAATGAGGGTCAAAGTATCCGCGTTGGTCCAATCGAGCTATTCCCGGCTGAGCTACAGGTAGTGATCAATGATCGCGTCAAAGTGCCATTGACCCGCACCGAGATGCAGGTCTTGCGCATCCTGATGAGCTGCCCCGATCAAGTAGTCAGCCGCGATCAGCTTCTCTCTTCAGTCTGGAATGATAATGAGAATAATAGTAATATTGTTGATGTTTACATTGGCCGTTTGCGCAAAAAATTAGAGCCGGATGCCGCTCATCCGCGCCATATTATTTCTGTGCGTCGTATCGGATATAAGTTTGTCAGCAAGTAAGGAAAAGGGGGGAACGTGGTGAAATCGGTCTCTCGCCGCTCTCGGGTGAAGGAGCGTGCGCCTGCCAGGGCCGAAATCCGGCAGGTACACAACGTTGACGGCGTTGACCAGCCTGATCAGTCGTTATCTGAGGAGCAAGCGCGTACGCAGGAGGAAACGGCAAGTAGGAAGAAAGTGGTGCGTGAGCGGCATCCGCCCGAGCAGGAGAGCCGGGCGGAGATGGAGCTGTTGGCGGACTGTGCTGGGAAGGCGCTGGCTGCCACGACTGATGTCGCCTTTCTCCTGGACAGCTGCTTTCGTCTCCGGGCCTTCAATCCTGCAGCGGCGGCTCTCTTAAACTGGGAAGTAGCTGCCACCATTGGCCAGGGCTGTGCCCAGGTTCTCAGGTGTCGCAACCTGGACCATATGCCGCTCTGTGGAACCTCTGGCTGTCCGCTGGTGCGTGTCTTGCAGGGAGGGCAGCCGCTGGCCAACGAGGAAATCATTCTCGGTCCCGAGACTGTGCAGGGTTGGGAAGCCTCGGTCAGTGTCACCCCTATCGAAGCCGCCAATGAACCCTATGTCTTCTTCCTGGCGCGCGATGTCTCTGCCCTCAAGATGGCCAATCGCATGCGAGAGCACTTTGTATCGATGGTCTCGCATGAGCTTCGTACGCCGCTCAACTCCGTGCATGGGTTTATCGAGCTGCTCTTGCGCGGGCAGATGGGGCCGTTGAACGATACCCAGCGCGAGTACCTGGGCTACGCCAGCGAGGCGTTGCAGCAACTACTCTCGCTAGCCGAGGATGTCCTCTTCATGGCGCGCTCCGATGCTGGGCACTTTGAGGTTCGGCTCCAGCAGGTGAACGTTGAGGTCCTCTCTCAACAGGTTCTGGAGAGCTTGTTACCGCTGGCGCGCAAGGCTGAGATCGTCATGAGCAAGGAGATAGAGCTGCCCGCTCCGCTCCTGCATGCTGATCCGCAGCGTCTTAAGCAGGTACTCTCTAACCTGCTGGGGAACGCCATTAAGTTCACCCCACCGGGGGGAACAGTGGTTCTACGCGCCCGTCCCGATCCCGATGATCCTCAGATGGCGCTGCTCTCCGTGAAAGACACTGGCTTTGGTATTGCACCCGAAGATCAGCCTCATGTCTTTGAACGCTTCTATCAGGCCACGCACAGCATGCAGTCCCGCATGGGGGGCTATGGGCTGGGGCTGACGATTGCCCGCCTCATCATTGAACAGCATGGAGGTAAGATCTGGTTTGAAACAGTCCCTAATCGGGGTACCACCTTCTATTTCACTCTCCCTCTCTATCGCGAACCAGCGCCAGGAGAAGAGAGAGGCAAAGGCGGCTAACTGGGCCAAGAGGTCCACCACACTGTTCGCTGCTCTAGATGAGGCGGGGGGAGGTGCAGGTGGCAGGCAGGCCAGAGGGCGCTTACTGCCAAAGCGAATCCTGAACGGCTCCGTTTGCTGTATCCTGTCCCTCCTTGGGTCTGCTGGCTGGCTCTCGATAGGCGTTATTCTTTGAGAGCCGATCGGCCAGGCGCGTTGGCTCGGGCAGGCGATAACCGCGACAGCAGGAGAGGGCGTAGCGGATGCTTGTCTCCAGGCTGATCCGGTGACCGATAGATATGATCATTGGCTTGACGTGCTCGCGCGTCCGCACGGCAGCGCCGATGATCTCTCCATGATCGAGCAGAGGAACCCAAGAGCCGGCTGTTGCGCCTAGCTCCTGCTCGTTGTAGTGGCCGCGCAGGACCGATTTAGCGCATCCAATTGTGGGGAGATCCAGCCAGAGGCCCAGGTGGGAAGCGATGCCCAATCGGCGCGGATGAGCGATTCCCTGGCCGTCAACCATGATCAGATCCGGCTCCTGTCGCAGCAGATTGAGTGCTCCCAGCACGCAAGGCAGCTCGCGAAATGAGAGCAAGCCCGGGATATACTCCATGCGTACTGGCTCCTCGTAGACATGTTGCTCCTCCAGCTCCAGGGAAGGGTAAGAGAGAAGAACGGCGGCGGCGCGCGCCAGACCATTGTTTTCATTGATCGCCAAGTCGACGCCAGCAATATGCTGGATCTGAGACGGCAGGCGATCCTCGCGAATCACCCGGCTGGCAAGCTCTTTCTGCAGAGCGATGGCCTGCTCTGGCTGCAGGTTCCACTCATGCAGGGGGTGTACTGCTCGCATGGGCTATCGTGCCTCCGCAATGAAGATCATGCGCGGGCTTTGCAGTTCGTAGGGGGCCATCTCATAATTGCCGTAGACATCCTTGATGGCAAAACCCGCCTGCTCTAGCATCAATTCCAGCTCACTGCGCTCGAAGAGGTAAAAAGTGGTGCGTGTAACGGTGCGCCGCACCGTTTCCCCCTGGCAGTACTGGTCATAGAAATGGACCAGCTCCAGCATGTGGCGGGTGTTGGACGCGGAAGGAGAAACAAAATGGGTCAACAGGCTACCGTCCTCGCATGTCCAGGTCCCCTGATGCAGAAGCTGCCCACTCAGATTTTCCATCGCGCGAGCATCGGCGTTGCTGAGATCAAGGATGAGTGTGGCGCCGGTCACCAGGTGAGCGCGTAACAGGGCCAGCGCTTGCTGCTGATCTTTGCGGGTGGTCAGGTGGGCGAAGGAGCCGAGCGCGATAAAAGCCAGTCGAAAGCGCTGCTCTAGATGTAAGGCGCGCATATCCTGCTGCACCAGTGTCACTCGTGACAGAAGGCCCTCCTGGATCAGCCGCTGGCGTGCGCGTTCCAGCATCCTGGCCGAGATGTCGACCCCGGTCAGCTCATAGCCTTCGCGCGCCAGTGGTAGAAGCAGGCGACCGCTGCCGCAGGCCACCTCCAGCAAAGGACCGTAGGGGCCGCATAGCTCGGCAAAGTCCCGATAGAGGTCCAGGTCCTCCAGGAAGTGGGTATGCTCGATATCGTAAAAAGCTGCAATGGTATCGTAATCGTTCACAGTATCTCTTTGCATAAGAAGATCCGCTCCGCATAGCTCGGCGATGGGCGCTGGCCTCTAGAATACTCTCCCGATGATAGCACGGGAGCAAAAGAGCCGCAAGAGGGGAAAAAGAGGATCTGGCCAGGGCAAGGAGGTTCACAAGGAAGGAGCTGCCATGACCTCTCTGCTGGCCTGCCGGCCTGCTGCCGGCGGACCATCCTGGTGAGATCTTCTACAAGAAGCGTCTCTGGAACGGGGAAAGGCTAAATCCCATCTGCCGAGCTGATGCGATCGAGAGTGGGCAGGGCCTGCGTGGCGAACGTCAGATGAACATCATAGATTGCCAGGTCGCGCCAGACCGTGACAGTGAAATGGTAGGGGTCCTGGTCATCGACTGAGAAGTCCGAGACCTTGCCGAAGCGCTGATCTTGCGCGCGCGCGAGCTGAAGATAGCCATTCAGGTCCAGATGCTGCCCCTGCACTGTGGCGTCGCTTGCCAGCTCGATATAGGCTAATTGATACTGCTGCTGCTGGATAGCCGTGTAATAATTCTGCACGACCGTGCGGTGGGCCGTTTCAAGCGTGGCTGGCGAGACGTTCTGTCTGAGGCTCTGGCTGAGAAGCTGACTGGTCTGCTGGTAGGCAAGGAAGGTGGCGAGGCCGCAGCTGGCCAGACTGGCTACGATGAAGAAGGTGATGGCCAGCGGTAGCCACCACGGTTGCTGACGGGTTGAACGCGGAGCCGGAGGAGCTGGTAATGGTGTTGGGAGCGGCGCGGGACCGCCATAGGGCGGAAAGGGCACCATACCCATGCCGGAGGGAAAAGCCGTCGCTGGTGGTGGGGGAAACCAGGTCGGAGGCACCATGTTCGCTGCGCCGAACCAGGGCTGCGGTCCTGGCGCGGCAGAAGGCCACGGAGAAGCGAGTGATGACTGCTCAGGCTGATTCTGTTGCTGAGGATCTGACTGCATCGAACCTTATCCCCCTGCTCCTGATGAGCCAGATAGCTAGTAGTAGACGTTCGATCAAGCCTCTCCTTGTAGGGCAAGATAAGTATAATGAACCAGGACATATTTGGCAAGACCACAACAGTGGTTTTTCGATCTGTAATCTGTAGTGGCTTGTCCTGACCTCCACAGGTGCCTACCTGAGCAAGCGGGACGACAAGAGGAGTACACTTTCTTCCTGCGGCCAGCAGCGCGCTTGCGCAGACCACGAAGCCAAGAAAAGAGGGCAATTCCTCACCGCTCCCAGCTCAGGGATTGGGGAGCGTCAGAAGGAATTGCCCGCTTTCCTAAAGCTACACGCCTTCGAAAGCAACCCGCAAGCCAGACGCCCAACGGGACGAAGGTGACTGGCCCGGGCCTGGTCTCCTTATTTATCCTTTTCGGACTTGCTCAAAGCGGCCTGAGCGGCGGCCAAGCGAGCCACTGGCACCCGGAAGGGCGAGCAGCTCACATAATCGAGGCCAACCTGATGGAAGAACTCGATGCTGCTCGGATCGCCGCCGTGCTCGCCACAGATTCCCAGCTCAATCTGTGGATTGGAGGCGCGTCCCTTCTCAGCCGCCGTACGGACCAGCTGACCCACGCCATCGCGGTCGATTGTCTGGAAGGGGTTCACTGGCAAGATCTTCACCTTTTCGGGCAAGCCAGGGGCCTCCAGACCGTCGACGTACTTCATCAAGAACTTGCCTTCGGCATCGTCGCGGCTGAAGCCAAAGGTTGTCTGCGTCAGATCGTTGGTACCGAAGCTGAAGAAGTCGGCCACCGTCGCGATCTGATCGGCGGTCAGTGCGGCGCGCGGCAACTCGATCATCGTACCAAACTTATACTCGACCGCAGAGCCAGCCTCTGCCGTAATCTCTTTGGCCACGGCCTCAAGCTGGCGGCGTACCTCGCGCAGCTCGTTCACATGCCCGACCAGCGGGATCATGATTTTCACCTGGGGCTTCTTCCCGGTCTTACGCGCTACCTCCAGAGCGGCCTCCAGGATGGCGCGCGTCTGCATAATGGTAATCTCTGGGTAGAGCAAGCCCAGGCGACAGCCGCGCAGGCCGAGCATCGGGTTCATCTCGCGCATCGCGGCCACGGCATCGAGCAGGGCCTTTTTCTCCTTGAGCGCCTCTGGATTGGCGCCAGTGGCCTCCAGGCGCGTCACCTCGACCAGCAGCTCCTCATAGTTTGGCAAGAACTCGTGAAGCGGCGGATCGATCAGGCGGATCACCACCGGATAACACTCCCCGGTGCGCGGATTGACCATCGTCTCGAAGATCCCGATGAAATCGCCACGCTGGAAAGGCAGCAGCTGGTCGAGGGCGGCCTGTCGCTCCTCGGGGGTCTTCGCCAGGATCATCTTCTGAACGATGGGCAGGCGCTCCTGCTCCATAAACATATGCTCGGTGCGGCAGAGGCCGATACCCTCGGCGCCGAACGTTACCGCGCGCTGAGCATCGCGGGGGTAGTCGGCGTTGGCCCAGACCCCCAGCTTACGGATGCGGTCCGCCCAGTTCAGGAGCTTCTGCAGCTCGGTCTCCTTTTCGAAGTCCGGCTCCACCGTGGGAATCACTCCGGCAAAGACCTCGCCGGTGTCGCCATCGATGGAGATCTCATCGCCCTCACGGATGACCACATCGCTGCCGACCACGCGGAAGAGCTTCTCCTCCTCGTAGACGCGGATTCCCTCACAGCCGGCGACACATGGGAGACCCAGGCCGCGGGCCACCACCGCGGCATGGCTGGTAGCGCCGCCACGGGCCGTCAAGATACCCTTAGAGACGAGCATTCCGTGGACGTCGTCGGGGCTGGTCTCTGGGCGAACCAGGACCACCGGCACGCCGGCCTTTCCCAACTCCTCAGCGCGGTCGGCGTCGAAGACCGCTTTACCCGCGGCAGCACCGGGTGAAGCATTCAAGCCGCGGGCCAGAAAACGCCCCTCCTGATGAGCGCGGGCCTTCGCTTCCTCATCAAAACGCGGCAGCAGCAGCTGATAGATCTGGGTTGGATCGGAGCGGCGGATGGCCTCCTCCTCGCTGATCAGCCCTTCCTCGACCATGTCCACGGCGATCTTCACCGCCGCCCTGGCTGAGCGCTTGCCCGAGCGTGTCTGCAGCATATAGAGCCGGCCACGCTCCACCGTAAACTCCATATCCTGCATATCGCGATAGTGTCGCTCCAGACGGCGAGCGATCTCCTGGAACTGCTCGTAGACCTGAGGCAGCTCCTCCTTCAGGCGGCTGATCTTCGAAGGCGTGCGGATGCCAGCCACCACATCCTCGCCCTGAGCGTTGAGCAGGTACTCGCCGTACAGCTCCTTCTCACCGGTGCTGGGGTTGCGTGTGAAGGCCACGCCGGTACCGCTGTCATTGCCCATATTGCCAAAGACCATGCTCTGCACATTGACAGCGGTGCCCAAATTGTGAGGGATCTTATTGAAGTTGCGGTAATCGATGGCCCGCTTATTGTTCCAGGAGGCGAAGACCGCCTCGATAGCGCCTTTGAGCTGCTCGTAGACGTCGGTGGGGAAGGGCTGACCGGACTGGCGTTCGGCGATCTGCTTAAATTCGGCTACCAGTTCCTTGAGAGCTGAAGCCGGCAGCTCTGCGTCGCTCTTGGCTCCCGTGCGCTCCTTATACTCATCGAGCTTCTGCTCAAACTCGCGGGGGTCGGCATCGAGCACGATCTTGCTGAACATCTGGATAAAACGCCGGTAGGCATCGTAAGCGAAGCGCTCATCGCCGGTTTGCTCTACCAGACCCTGAACCGTCTCATCATTGAGGCCCAGGTTCAGCACGGTATCCATCATGCCTGGCATTGAGAACTTCGCGCCCGAGCGCACGGAGACGAGCAGAGGATTATGGCGATCGCCAAAGGTTTTGCCGGTCTGCTGCTCGACGATACGCAGAGCGGCCAGGGCCTGTTCCCACATCCTTGGTGGGAACTGTTTTCCAGCCTCGTAGTAGGCATTACAGGCTTCAGTCGTGATAGTGAAGCCTGGAGGAACCGGCAAGCCAGCCTTGGTCATCTCGGCGACGCCTGCCCCCTTGCCGCCGAGCAAGTCGCGCATGCTGGCACTGCCTTCAGTGAACAAATAGACCCACTTGCGCGGCGATTGCTTGACCACCTCTTCAAAGGGCGTTCCCTGGGGCTGCCCTCCTGTGATTGCTTGCGTCACGAAATACTCCTCCCAGTTGATAGAATACTCAGGATCTATAGAAGCCGAAGCACGACGCCAGGGGAATCCTCCTCATAGAGGATGGGTAGGACGTAGCGCTGCAAGCAACCGGGTCGGCGCTGACCCGCGCCGCTGGATTGCGCTGGAGAAGGCGCGTGTTCAGTCGGCTGGTCGATCAGGCGCTGGTAAAGATTCTTCCCCTGGCCCAGCGCAAGACACGGCGGGCACGCTGTACATGGTCGTTGGCCTCGGAGGCGCTAATGACCTCATCGGCCTCCTCGGGGGGCGTGTCGGCATAAAAGGTTTCGGGATGGAAAGGAGTGAGAGCCTCCATATCGTGCAGGATCTCCGTCGGTGCGCCGACGCGCTCGCCCAAGGCTCGCAGATCATGGTTATAAGGGGAACGACGTCCGAAGAGGAGCAGGCTCACGGCCTGGGCGGCTTTCTCAGCCACCTGGTTACAGTAATCGACGCAGGCGAAATGCCGACCGAGGTTCAGCTCCAGGCTTGCGGTGGCCATGTCCTGGGCGGCCTCGGCGAACAGAGCCAGAGCCCCCTGCAAGTCGCCTCTTGCAGACTGCATGGTCTCTGTCTCCTCTTCGTCTTCTGCCTCCGCTTCCGCTCCATCTCCTTCGCTCTCGCGCCCCGTTCCTCTGGCGGCTGGCGTTGAGCTGTCCTCTTCCCTGGTGTGGGAGGGAGGAGCCTGCTCCGACTGCTGCGGGCTGACGCCTTCCAGCAGCAGCCGCTCCAGATCCTCCTCAGACTCATGTGGTTGAGGGGCGTCACCCGCTGTGTGGCGCTCTGACATCTGAGTAAGCTCTCCCCGGTGCCTGCCCAGGGGCCAGCGAGCGCCCCGGGCGGCTTGTTCTCTTAGCTCAAACGACCTGTCCCTTGCCCGTAACGTACCAGGCTTTCCGCTTATCGATACCTCTGTGTGTTTCTCCTCTATATTAGTCCTGTCAGCGCGTGGTGTCAATGCAGCTTCACCGATGATTGATAGCGAAGAGCGAGAGTGGCCGCCGACAGTCCCCCTGCTGAGCCATTCCTGCTGCTCTTGTCCCCTCTCTCCCCCGCCTGGTGCTGGACCTCGACCGGTGAGAAGCGAACTGATCTGGAAAAACTGGCTGCAAAAGCTGGCCTGTTGACTCGTGAGAGGGAGAGGGAGAGAGCGAGGCGGTGGCTCTCGATGAGCGCTGCGGCAAAGTAGTGGGCCTGATGAGCGGGGAGCATCTCCTCAGCACCTACTGGCATGTTCTATTCACCGGGCGTTCCTGCTATACTAGGTATACAAATGCATGCTTTTAGTAAGGTTAGTGAAGGTGGCGAGGGCGCAGTAACTGCTGGTAACGCTGATGTCGCTGCTGTCGCAGAGGCCCGGAGAGAAAGAGTACATGTCAGCATGACAGAGAAAACGCCTGCGCATTCGCAAAGAGCCGGCCCTGAAACTGTTGCTAATGCTGAGAGCGCCCTGGCCTTAAGCAGGCTCTATGAGCGGTTCAGTCGGCCAATTCACTCCTATATTTATCATCTCTTGGGGAACCGTGAGGACGCCGATGATATGACGCAGGAGGTCTTTATCCGTGCCTGCCTGGCCTGGGATCACCTGCATGACCGTGAAAACCTGAGCGCCTGGCTCTATCGCATTGCGACGAATCTCTGCGTAGACCTCTTGCGCAGACGGAAACGTATTGCCTGGTGGCCTCTCTCCCTGAGCCATCAGGGCGACCATGATGAAGGCTCGATCTCTGAGGAGTTTGCTCTGTTGCTGGCTGATAGCGGAGGCATCCCCGAAATCGTAGAGCGTGAGCATATCCGTGCTGCGCTGGCGGCGATGCCGCTGGACTATGCGATCGTTCTCATGCTGAGCGCTGTTCAGGGCCTACCCTATCAGGAGGTTGCTACCATCATCGGAATCTCCCCCAATGCTGCCGCAACACGTATATCTCGGGCAAAAAAGATGTTTATCGAACGTTACATACGAATCGAGCGAGAACATCTGAAGGGGGAGGAGCGCCAGCGATGAGTGAGGCGAGGCACGAATCTGATCTGCCGCCGTTGCCTGCGGCTCATGAGCGCGGACGGCAGGTCTGCGAAACTGTCCAGCTCTACCTGGCCGTGCTCGATGACTTAAGCTTTGAGCAAGCGCAGGCGGTGCTGGAGCATGTCTACGATTGCTCATCCTGCCTACAGACCTATCGTCTCTTGAACCAGGTGACGCAACTGCTGCGTAGCAACCTGGAGCAAACACGCCCCTCAGCGCGCGTTGAGCGGGCTGTCTATCAGGCGATTGCGGCGCGTTGGGGGTCAGCAGCCAGTCTCTCCCGGGAGAAGCAGGCAGGGGAGTTCCACGAGCGGGCCGAGGTGTCTCGTACTCAGCGGCGCCTGGCGGCTCTGCGATCCCCAGTCCGTCGCGCTTCCGTGCGTCGCCGTCTCTGGCTCTTGCCGGCAGTAGCGGCCCTGGTGCTGCTGGTCCTGGGGGCCTCCCTGGGGCTAAGCACCATCTGGCAACCGTCGCAGGCGTTTGCCTTGCCTGCAGGACTCTCCTGGAGTGGCTATGTCCTCTATCATCGTCAAATCAAGGCGAGCGATGAAGGACTACCATACCGAGTCGAAACCTATCATAACCTGGGGACCGGTGAGCTGCACGTGGAGGCCACCATGCCTGGTCAGCTGGATGTGGTGCTGATCAGCGATGGGAAAATGGTTCTTGGGTTGGACATGATGCATCACGTGGTGCAGTGGAATCCTGCTCAATGGACTGTCCAGGACACGGCCTTTGATCTTGGGCAGTTGCGCCGCGATCTTCAGCAGGGTAGGGCCCACTATCTTGGTCAAAGTCGATTACAAGGACAAACAGTCTACCGTATCTGGCTGCCCAGTAACTATATTTTGTTGCTGGATCAGCACTACCATCCGGTCAACCTCCTGTATGCCGATGGTGCTCAACAGGGTCAGCCGGTGTATGACAGCCTGCGCTTGCTGACGGAAGACCAGGTCTCCGAGCGCCTCTGGGACATGCATCCTCCCTCGGACTTTCTGCCGGGCCACCTTCCCGCTGAGCCTTAGCCTCTCTTCCGTTCTTGCTTGCTTGCATCGCCTCGCGAGTGGAAGCTACAATGGGAGAACGAAGGAGCAGCAGGGCCTTCTGTAGGGTGGCTGTTCCAGCGATGAAGCTATTCGAGAGGCTGCACTGGCAGCAGGAGCAAGCATCATGGCAACAGCAGAACCAGTGCCTGTGATTGTCGGCGCGGCACGCACCCCGACGGGGAAATTCTTAGGGGCGCTTGCAAGCTTTACGGCCCCACAGCTGGGGGCGATCGCGATCAAGGAGGCGGTGCACCGTTCGGGCATCGCTGTCGAAACCATCGATGAAGTTATTATGGGCAATGTAGTCTCGGCGGGCCTGGGCCAGGCCCCAGCGCGCCAGGCGGCGATCGGGGCTGGCTTGCCGGTTGAGATTCCTGCCTTCACTGTCAACAAGGTTTGTGGGTCTGGCCTCAAGGCTGTGATGCTGGCGGCGCAGGCCATTCGGGCGGGCGATGGGCGCGCCTTTGTCGCCGGCGGCATGGAGAGTATGTCGAATGCGCCCTATCTCTTACCGAAAGCGCGCACTGGCTACCGTATGGGCCATGCTGAGCTGGTGGATGGCGTGGTTCATGATGGCCTCTGGTGTGCCTTCGAGCATGTGCATATGGGGAACGAGGCGGAGATCATTGCCGAGGCCTTTGAGATCTCTCGCGAGGAGCAAGATCGGTTCGCACTCGCCAGCCATCAGAAGGCCGCGGCAGCTACAGCCGCTGGCCGCTTCAAAGAAGAGGTTGTTCCGATCGAGGTCAAGCAGAAGGGCACCAGTCTCTTCGTTGCAAGCGATGAGCCGATTCGCTCGGATACTTCGCTGGAGGCCCTGGCCAGGCTTAAGCCGGCCTTCCAGGAGCAGGGCACGGTCACAGCGGGTAACGCTCCTGGCCTCAGCGATGGAGCCTCGGCGATGGTGGTGGTCGAGCAAACCCTTGCTCGTGAGCAGGGCTTGCCCGTGCTGGCGCGCGTGATTGGCTATGCCTCGGCTGCCATTACGCCGCGCTATATCTTTGCGGCCCCAACGCGCGCTGTTAAGCGGCTACTGGAGCTGACCGGCTTGCAGTTGAGCGACTTTGATTTGATCGAGGTCAATGAGGCTTTTGCCGCTCAAACACTGGCCAATGGGAAAGACCTTGGTTGGGACTGGAACCGGGTCAATGTGAATGGGGGGGCGATCGCCCTTGGCCATCCTATTGGCTCTAGCGGTTCGCGCATCTTGATTACCCTCATCTATGAATTGCGACGCCGTGGCGGCGGGCGGGGCCTGGCGACACTCTGCCTGGGCGGCGGCGGCGCTGTGGCTCTGGCTGTTGAGGTCTCGTGAACGGCACCAGCGCCAGCCTGCCTGTTGTCCGCTCTCCGCTCCTCGTTCACCCTGGCGGCTCAACCACCAGGACCAGGATGGGCGAGGAGCAGGAGGAGCGTTAGCTAGTCAGACTGCTTGATCTGGCTATACCCCCTCTGAGACCGGTAAAGACCTGCCTCCACTGGGGCGATTCCCCCTTCTGCTCTCCCCTTTTCATCACTGCAATGCTTAATTTCTTGCTACCCTCCCTCTCCACCTTTCAAGCGTCCTTTGTTATAACAATGGAAACTTTACATTTAAAATTATCAATATCGAATAAAGACAAGAGAAAGAGTTACCTCCTTCGAAGTGAATCGTTAAAAACAGATGCAAGGAAAAATAAAAACTGGAAGGTTGTATCATATAACATGCTTAAACAAGCTAACTCTTTATCGTTGATTATTCCTGTCCACAATGAGGCGGGAAACCTGGCGCTTCTGCATCGGAGAATTCGAGATGTTATGTCTAGTATGCATCAGCAGTATGAGGTCGTTTATGTCGATGATGGTAGTACTGACGGTAGTCTCTCTGTCTTAGAGCAACTGGCTGGGGCTGACCTCCATGTAAGAGTGGTGGGGTTAAGCCGCAATTTTGGGCAGACAGCGGCGCTGGCTGCTGGGGTGGCTCACAGTAGAGGAGAGGTGCTGATTCTGCTCGATGCTGACCTTCAGAATGATCCTGCCGATATCCCGCGGCTGCTCAGCAAGCTAGAAGAGGGGTATGATCTGGTCAGTGGCTGGCGGCGGAAGCGGCGGGGGGATGGTTGGCTACGTTGCCTGCTCTCTCGTCTGGCCAATTTTCTCGTTGCCAGGATCACTGGCATTCCCATCCACGATCTCGGTTGCACACTGAAGGTCTATCGCCGTGCGGTCTTTGCCCATGTTCCCCTCTATGGAGAGATGCATCGCTTTCTAGCGGCCTATGCGGCTCTGGCTGGCGCGCGCGTTGCTGAGGTTGAAGTAAGGCACTATCCTCGCTATGCCGGGCGTTCGCACTATGGTCTAGACCGCACACTAAGGGTGCTTCTTGATCTCTTGCTCTTGAAGTTCTACAGGAGCTTTGCCACTCGTCCTCAGCAGCTGCTGGGCCTGCCGGGGCTGCTGGCGCTTGTCCTTGGCCTAGCCTTTCTGCCGCTTGTCCTGATCCTTGTCTTGCTAGCTGGTAGATCGCGGGCGGCCTTCTGGTCGGGGTCTTTGCTCTTAGGTGCGCTCGGCTTTTGCTGCTTCGGCCTCCTGTCGCTTCAGCTGAGCCTCCTGGCAGAGATGCTGATGCGTACCTACTATGAGTCTCAGAACAAGCGGCCTTATGTGGTGCGCTGCCTTGTCTCGGGCGCAGAGCACCGTGAATGCTGGTAATGTCTGGACTAGATTGACTGCTCGCGTCTCACCCGTCTGATGTTTGTGGAGAAGTTGCTTGAGGGAAGAAGTAGGTAGTACGAAATGAAGATCTTGGTGATTGCTCCTCAACCCTTTTTTGTCCCCCGCGGAGTGCCTTTCAGTGTTTACGCCCAATTGCGTGCCCTGAGCGAGCTGGGCTATCGAGCAGACCTGGTGACCTATCCGCTTGGGGAGCCAGTAGCGCTGCCTGGCCTGCGCATCTGGCGCATTCCCAGCCTACCTTTTGTGCGCGAGGTACCTGTTGGCCCCTCGCTCGCCAAGCTCCTCTTCGACCTGCTGCTCTTTCTGTGGGCTTGTGGGCGGCTTTGTTCTCAGCGCTATGACTGCATTTGCACGCATGAAGAAGCTGGCGTCTTCGGTGTTGTCCTCGCGGCGCTCTTCCGCTGTCGGCATGTCTATTATATGCATTCTCAGCTGGCTCAGCAGGCTGCCTGCCTGGGACATGAGCACAAGCGCTGGCTGCTCTGGAGCCTGCATTGTCTGCAGGTCTGGATCCTCCGCCATGCCACTGCCGTGGTGGCGATTTGCCCTGCTCTGGAGCGGGAAGCCTGGCGGATGGGCGCTCATGGCAAGATCTATGTGATAGAGAACGTGGCCTTGCCGGATGACCTGCCGCCTGTGGATGGGGGGAGCGCGAAGGGAGCTTGTCTACGGCAGGTCGATGTAGCAGCGACCGGAGGTGAGTCGAGCGAGCCAGCTGCTCTAACTGCAGCCCGCGAAAAAACCAGGCTTGTCGTGAAGCAACCTGACGCTCGATCGGCCTCTCCGGAGGTGGCGCCCTTACTCCTCTATACTGGCACCCTTGAGCGCTACCAGGGAATTGAGTTACTGCTAAAGAGTGCTGTCATGGTACGGCAGCGCTGCCCTACCGTCCGTTACCGGATTATTGGCGGACGACAGGATCAAGTGGCGGCTTTGCAAGCGCTCTGTGGTCGCCTGGGGATCGAGGAGTGTGTGGAGTTCCTTGGCCAGCGGCCACCTTCTGAGATGGCCGCTGCTCTGGAGCAGGCCACCATTCTAGTGAGCCCGCGCTGCACAGGGACAAACATGCCGCTGAAGCTGGCAAGCTACTTGCAGTCTGGCAAACCCCTGCTGGCCACTTCGATTGTAGCCCATACGCAGGTCCTTAACGCCGAGGTGGCCCTGCTGGTACCGCCAACGCCAGAGGGTCTGGCTGCTGGTACGCTCTTCCTCCTGGAGAATTCGACTTACGCGCGTGCCCTAGCCTCTGCCGCCAGGCGTTTTGCCGCCGAACGCTGGAGCTGGCCCTCCTTTGTGAGACAGCAACAGTGCCTCTATGCTGACGTGATTGCCGGCGAGGTGAGGAGGTGCTCCCGATGAAGCGCTATTTGCGCGACCTTTTCGCCGAGGCGGCTGCGGAAGAGTTGGGGCTACCTCGCTGGTTGATGCATCTCTACCTGACGCTGCTGGAGCCGCCGCTTGGCAAGACGATCCGTCTCGATCTGCTGCGCTCGGTGCTGCGTGGCTACAGCGTGAGAGGAGAGCGCTGGCTAGATCTCGGCTGTGGCATCGGTGATCTGACGTTGCGCCTGGCCGCTTGTGGCGCCAGGGTGGTCGGGATCGAGCGCGACCCACGACGGGTTGAGCGCGCCGCAGCTTTGGCGGCTCGTGCTAGTTTGGATCAGGTGCGCTTTCTGGCGGCTGATGTCTGCCAGCTGACCGAGCTGGGGCTAGGGTCGTTCGATGGAGTTTGTTGCCTGGCAGTGCTGGAACATATTGTCGATGATCTCGCTTTGCTTCGGCAGATTGCCGCTGTACTGCGCCCCGGGGGCCTCCTGGTGCTGCAAGTCCCTTCCGCACGCCGCAAGGTGCTCCCCGCTGCCGAACAGGAGGATGGTCATGTCCGCTCCGGCTATGCCCTCTCAGAGATCTATGCCCTGCTCGAAGCCAGCGGCTTCCGCGTGCTTAGAGACGACTCACGGGACCCCCTCAACCTGATGTATTGCTGGTCCCTCTGTGCCTGGCTGCTAGCAGGGTTATTCGGGAGTGGTCGCTTGCGTGGCCCCTGCTTCGCTCTGTTTGGCCCTCTCTTTCTTCCCCTCATTCGCCTCTCTTCTCGCTGCCTGCCGCGGGTTGGAAGCGAGTTGGCTTTTCTGGCAGTGAGGTGCTGAATGACCAGAAGTCGATGCCAGGCGGGCAGTATATGCTCTGGCGCGAGGCAACATCAATCTCTTAGCCGTTCTCTCAATATTGGTGGAAATTCTGTCGTGTTGAGTGGTTTTTAGATCGTTTTACAGGCAAAAAACATGTGGTGGAGGTAAACATATGCGCTGCCTTATTACTGGTGTAGCTGGTTTTATTGGGTCCCATCTAGCTGAGCGCCTGCTGGCTGAGGGACATGAGGTCTGCGGTATCGATGCTTTTACCGATTGCTATCCACGCCAGATCAAGGAGCGGAATATCGAAGGGATTTCAAGATCCAGTCGTTTCGACTTTATCGAGGGCGACCTGCTCCGGCTGCCTCTGGTCTCACTCCTGGATGGTGTGGACTGGGTGTTTCACCTTGCTGCTCAGGCTGGGGTACGCCAGGGATGGGGTAATGAGTTTGTGCGCTATGTTGATGCCAATGTGTTGGCAACCCAGCGCTTGCTGGAGGCAGCTGTCCGCGCAGGGAACGTGCGACGTTTCGTTTGCGCCTCCTCTTCATCCGTCTATGGTGAGGCGACCTGCTTGCCGGTGAAAGAGGCGGCTCCCTTGCGACCTGTCTCGCCCTATGGAGTGACCAAGGTTACCACTGAGCAGTTGTGTATGCTCTATCATCGTAACTGTGGTCTGCCGGTGGTCATTCTCCGCTACTTTACCGTTTATGGCCCTCGCCAGCGGCCCGATATGGCCTTCTACCGCTTCTGCTGTGCGCTGATCAACCAGCAACCGGCTCTTGTTTACGGTGATGGTCTCCAGACGCGAGATGTGACCTATGTCGATGATGTTATAGAGGCAAATTTGCTGGCGGCGGCTGTCCCGGCAGCGGTGGGCCTGGCCTTTAATATTGCAGGGGGCACTCGGGTCAGCATTCGCGAGGTCCTCGATCTGCTCGAAGAGATGAGTGGCATGCCTCTGCCGGTGAAGTTTCTCGATGAGCAGCGCGGTGAAGCCCATGATACCTTCGCAGACATTTCACAGGCCAGCTGTGTTCTGGGCTTCTCTCCGCGGGTGGGGCTGCGCGAGGGATTGAAGCGTGAGTTAGATTATGTGATCTCGTATGCTCGCAGCCTGGCTTCTCGGTCCTATCTCGGCTGGCCTTTTGGCTCTGCGAGCCAGCTGCTGGGGGGGAGTGACGATGATAAGTAGGAGACCACCATCCCCCATGCTTTCCATTGCTTGTTATCCTCACAAAGGGGTGGGGACGGCACCGCCGTTCCCACCTCGCCCCTCGTCGGCGAGGAGATTAGCGCGTGTCAGGCTATGCCCGCTGGAGAAGGAGACTTCCCTACCTTCCCCTGTTGATTGTACAGGAGCGGCAGCCGATGGTTCCTCTGTCTCTGTGCCATCCAGAGGCTGGCTCTTCCGGGGCAAGGAGGCTGGAAAGAGGGGGTGCTTTGCGAGGTCTGCCCTGGGTGGGGGACCTGGTTGGCGACACGCTTTGGGGACGCTGGTGCTGGGCGCTGTCTCTCTGGCTGCCATCTGCTTGTTGCTTGGGAAGACTCTTGTTGCTTCTGCGGGCTGGACGGGGCTTGCGCGCAGCCAGGTGAGCTGTGCCTGCCTGCTGCTGGGGGGATCAGGGGGGCTGCTCTGTGTAGTGATCAGCGCCTATCAGTGGCGTGCCTTGTTACTGGCCCAGGGGAGACAGCTGGATCTGGCCGAGCTGATCAGGCTCTATCTGATCGGTCTCGCGTTCAGCCATTGTCTCCCTCTAGGGATTGGGGGCGATGCCATCAAAGCGCTCTACTCGGGTCGAGCGCTCGGCTCCTATCCGCTGGCGGCAGCCACCCTGGCTCTGGCTCGCTTACTAGGTTTGCTGGCCTTGAGCCTGCTGCTTGGGGGAGCGCTCTGTATCTGGAGGCAGCTCCTGCCTGCTCCTTTACCTGCTCTGGCCGCTGCCGTTAGTCTGCTGATCATGCTGGCTCTGGCGTGCCTGTTTGTGCTTGGCAGGCTGGCCAGCAGGCGGCAGCGGTCTGGCTGGCCTGCTCAAGCGGGTGACTTGCCTCGCCTCCTCTGCGGCAAGAAGCTGGGCCTTGGGCTTGCTGCTCTGACAACAGTGGTAGCCAAACCGTTTTCTTTCTTGCCTTCGCTGGGCTTCAGCCTCTGTTTCTGGGTTATGGCTGGGCTGAATTACTATAGCTATGGCCTGGCCCTCGATATCCATCTGCCGTTGCCTTGCTACCTTGTCGCCATTCCGCTGGTAGCTCTCGCCGCCGCCCTCCCACTCTCTTTATTCAACGGTCTGGGGATACGTGAGGGAAGCCTTGTCGCCATCCTGGCTCTTTATCACGTGCCCGCGAGCAAAGCCCTCTTCCTGGCGGCCTGTGTGGATGCCCAGGGGGTGCTTCTGGCGCTGGGGGGCTGGCTGGTCTATCTCTTGCGGAGAAGGGAGGAGAAGTAAGCAATGACTCAGCAGCCGCCCAAACGGCGCCAGTTTAAGCCGGGCGTCGGGATGCCTTCCTCTCAAGTACGTTTTTGCTTCGACGATGAGGAAGACACCGTTGTTCTGCCTCTCCTTCCAAAGTCGACAGGAGGGGCAGCAACTGGCGGGCACGCCAGATCCGATGCGGGCGCTGTCCCGGAGCTGCGACGGGCCTTCATCCCCCAATCTTTGCCAATGTTGGATGCAGAGGAGTTGTCGCAGCAGCCGATCTGGCTAGCCACAACTCTGCGCTTGCGGGTCCTGCCAGGAACCTGGCGGCGTCGGGGCAGTCGCCGCTTACGATTGATGCTTGTGAGCTGTGGCCTCTTCGTCTTGCTCTTCGTGGGCTGGCTGGTCCTCGTGCGCTCGTCTGTACCGGAAGTAGTGCTTTATCAGGCTCAAAGCCAGGACTATGATCAGAGCCTGGGAGGGGAAGGTCTGGTCTATCCCCAGAGGCAGCTTGTGCTGTCTCTGCCTTTCGGGGGCAAAGTTGATACCGTGCTGGTCAAGGTGGGCGACGCTGTCAGCGCTGGGCAGGCTGTGTTGCGCCTTGATCCACTTGAGTTGTCTGGGCAGCTAAAGCTGGCCCGGGACGAGCTGACTGCCGCGGAAAGTTACTTGCAGGAGGTGATGAACAGCGGCAATGCAACGGCGATCGCGCAAGCGCGTCAACGCTATGCGCTAGCCAAAAGCAGATATGAAGCCTTACAGGCTCGTTCCTCTTCCCTCCTTTCAGGGAACTGCCTTGTGACTCCGCTGAGGGGAGTGGTGACAGCGGTGCATGTCGTGGCCGGCCAGTTCTTCTCGGCCAATGCTTCCTTGCTCACAATCAGCGATCAATCGAGGGTAATAGTCCGCGCTAAACTGCCGTTGAAGGCTCTAGGATTGGTCCATGTAGGGCAGTCAGCGGAGGTCTTTACTGTCGCAGGACCGACGCCGACTCTGAGTGGCACTGTGCTGACCATTGTGCCGCGTGCCGATCCACAGACCGATACCTTCGAGGTGTGGGTGGTGCTGGATAATCGGAGTGGGGTTCTTTTGCCAGGCATGAATGTCTTTGTGCGCCTTGCTGTAAAGGGGAGGGCCTTGGGACTGCCGCGACTGGCGGTGCTCGATCTGGATCTGGCTCCAGCTGTCTTTGTTGTGAAGCAGCAGCATGCTTATTTGCGCTCAGTACACGTGATTGCTCGCTCGTTCACCCAGATCTTTATTGATCTTGGTTTGCGCCGTGGAGAGCTGGTCGTTCTGGTAGGGCTGGCTGACCTTCGCGATGGACAAGAGGTACGTGTAGTAGGGATTGAGAAGAGTTGATGACTCGCCCGAGGTATCAGCGTGGGAAGGGATGGAATATGACAATAAGATACCAAAGACTCGCTGGCTTGGCGCAGTGGTTGGAACAGTGGCCCTGGCTGGAGTGGAAAGCTGATCGTGGCAGATTCCTGCTGGCCTGCCTCTTGATGCTAGGAGCGAGTGGCCTGCCCTGGCTAGCAGACCCTTTGCAGGGTGGATGTTCTCCCTGGCAAACGCCGCTGGTGCCAGCCTGGTCTGTGGCAGCTCCCAGTACGATTGGAGCGGCACTGACAAGCGTTGGGGCTGGCTCTTTCATGGCCGCTTTGCTCTGTCTGAGCTGCACTCTGAAACCTGTTGCTCGTCAGGACCTGTGGCGCTATCGTCTGGCGGGGAGCGCTTGTCTACTGCCACTATGCCTCTTTTTGCTGCACTTTATTGCTGTCGACACTCAGCAGGGCGATCTGCTGGCTTACCATAAGCTGGAAGCGCTGCTTATCCTGCGTCACTTGGGCTACAATCTTCCCCGGGACTGGCTCCCTGTGACAGCTCCTTTTGCTCTGGATAAGACGGCACTCCACTGGCGCGCCGTCTTATTGGTGGATCAGCTTCGCCCGGGGGCTCTGCTTCCTTTGATTGGCCTGAGCCTTTGGTTCCCGCACCAGCAGCCAGGCCCTAGACGACCAGACGGTAAGGTAAGGTCTCGGACAGGCAGCCGGGGCCGTGTCTGGCGCCCGCTCTGGGTGACGGTAGTGCTGGGAGTGGGCCTGCTGCCAGCTCTCGTCGCTCCACTCTGGTCTCTGTTGGCTACATACCAGGCGGGCCTGGCCATCGCCTCCGGTGAGTATCAGCAGGCTCTCGAACGGTTAGAGACAATACGCTGGCTGGCCCCTGGGGCTGTCGACTCTGTAACCTATGAGGAGCAGCTCGGTCAATCCTTCTTCGGGCTAGAGGCCTACTCGCAAAGGGAGGCCATCAGCTTTGCTGCCGCTCTCTCTTTGCTGCAACAACGTGCCTACCTGCGGGCCTATCAGCTGCTTTTCCCACAGTGGTTAGCGCATACCCAGCGGCAGCAAGATCCTCCTGAGCCGTGGCTAACCGCTGCTCTCAGCGAGGCCCTGGAGGGGCTGGTAGAGGCTGCCTGGCCTGCCGGAGCGCTCTCAGAGGATACGCTGGAGCGGAACCACCGATTGAGTATGGCTCGGGCCTGGCTGAGGCGGCTCGCGCAGGTCAATCCAGATAGCCTCTATGCTCACTACCTTCTGGGACGAGCTGACTACGAGCTTCGTAACTATCAAGACTGCCTGGCTGAAATGGGAAGAGCGTCCACACTCTCCGCCGATAATGACCTCCGCTCGTCTGCCTATACCTATATAGGTCTGGCGGAGATTGCGTTAGGCCACTCCGTTCAGGGGCGGGAGGCTTTGCTACTAGCGCTCGCGCTTGATCCCGACTATCACAATAACACGGCGCGAGAGGCGCTCTCTGGTCTGCACTAAAGTGCACTCGTTGCTGAGAATAGCAAATACCTATTGATATGTATGAACAAATAAGGAAGAAGGGATGGTCGTAGGGTGCTATGTTTGAGCGCTGGTACTTGTATCGCCAGTTTCTTCCCAGTCCCGGCTCTCTCTGCCTCCTGCTGCTGGCCATGTTGGCGGCGGTTTGGTTTCCCTGGCAGGCTACTATGGTTCCTCAGCCGGGGGATTTTGATCCCGGCTGGGGAGGGGCCCGTTGGATCACCGCGGCAGATGGGAGCGCACCGGTCGCCTACTTTCGTTACAGCCTGCCGCTCAATTCGTGGCCAGAGGAAGCGCTGCTGACGGTAGCGGCGCGGCAGACTTTCACCCTGGCTGTCAACGGCGTCTCACTGGGCAGCACGAACGGCCAATTCGCTCCCCGTGCCTTTCTCTATGATCTACGCCGCGCGTTACGGATCGGGGTAAACGTCATTGCTCTGCGTGTAGTCAATGCAGACTTGCAGGTACCGGCTCTAAGAGCTTTCCTAGAGATCAGGAATGGGGCAGGAACCTACCGCTATGGCTCGGGAGAAGTCTGGCGCGCCACCGCTCAGAGCGGTCTGGCCCATCGCCGCGATGCGGCTACGGCCAATGCCTGGAGCCTGCCCGACTTCGACGCAACTGACTGGCGGCGGGCGAGAGTTCTTCCTGAAGAGGCTGGCTCTGAGCCTCATCTCTCCTTTGATCCCCGTCCCTACGAGCAACCTTTGCCTCACCTCTGGCTAAGAGCGGACAGCCCGGACGCCTGCTTTGCTCGACTCCTCGACGTGCCCGAGGGAGTGACCACTGCCTGGCTGCGCCTGGGAAGCCCTGCCCGAACAAGTGTGTATCTCAATGGAAGGTTGCTGACGACCCTGAGCGGAGGAGTCCAGTCTCTGCCTTTCAAGCAGCCTCCCTCTTCAGAAGGCTATCGGGCCGGGCTTGCGGTCACGCTTTATGACATCTCACCCTGGCTGCATAGGGGGCGTAATACGCTGACCATCCATACGGCTCTGCAGGTGCCGCCAGTCGCAGGACCGGTGGAGCACCTTGTTGCCAAGGTGACAGTGCTGACCGATCTTGTTCTTGAGGAGAGCGAAGGCCGGTCTCTTTGGCTGGAACCATCAGCGGCCTGGCGCCTGGCCGATCATCGGGCCTGCGGAGAATTAAATGCGGAACAGCTAGCGAAGCGCTGGCCATCGGCTCCTCTCGAAATTCCTTCGGCCCCCTTGCTCTTGCCATACCTGACCACTGTGACGCTCGCCTCGCCTTCTCTCCTCTCCCTGCCCACCACAAGCTGGATCATCCTTAGCGGAGCGATAGCCAGCGTTTGGCTCCCCTGGCTTGGGCTAGGTTTCTGGCTCGCCATTGGATGCTCTGTTGTACCGCGAATGATCTGGCGACGATTGAGCCTGGCCGTAGTCCCACCGCTAACGCTGGCGGCACTGTTGATAGTGCTGGCCCATGTGCCCGTACTCCCACATCTCTGGCCGTATACCAGGTTCTGGCTCTGGTTTCTGGAAACACTCCTCTTGCTTGACTACGCCGTGCTGGCCTGGGCAATCTGGATGGCCAGGCGTCGATTGCAGATCAGTCATTTCAGACAGGAAGCTATTTGGCTGGGAAAAGAGCACAAAAACAGCAAAATCGAGGCAGAGGAGTGCCTTCAAGATAGCTCTCAACGTTGGAAGCGCTTGTCCGGCTGGTATCGATCGCTATCTGGCTATCTATTAATGGGCCATCCCTCCTGGCTATCCTGGCGCTTCTGGCTGGCCATGCTCGCGCTCCTGGTCGTAGCTATCCTCTTCTCAGGCTACCAACTCGCGTATGAGCCGTATTGGCAAGATGAGCTTTCCAGCTACTATGCAGCACACGGCATTTTGGCCACTGGCTGGCCAAGCTTCCCGTCGGGTTTTCTCTACACCAAGGCAGAACTCTATTCGTATCTATTGGCCGGCTGGAGCCTGCTTTTCGGCGACCGTCCAGAGATAACGCGGGCCATCAGCGTTGGCGAGTACCTGCTCTGTCTACCCCTGCTCTATCTGGCAGGCTGCTACTTCTTCTCCCGCCGTGTGGCCTGGCTAGCGACGGCTATGCTGACCTGTTCACCTCTGGCCTGGGTCTGGTCACGCCAGATGCGCATGTACCAGCAAGCGCAGCTCTTCACCCTGCTGACCTTGCTGCTCTTTCATAACTGCCTACAGCGCCAGGCGCGCTCTCGCCTCATCTACGGGGTAGCGCTCTGCCTGCTAGCAACCTATCTGAGCCACGAGGAGACCTTTATCATCCTGCCGGCCCTGTTGTTCTGCGCTCTCTGCTGCAGAGACCGGGCCCGGCTCAGCCTGGCAGCCCTTTGTTGCTCGCCCTCCTGGCGAAGAGCTGGCCTGCTCTCTGGCATCGGTATCGGCATTCAGCTCCTGCTGGCTCATGGCAGCCATCCACCGATCCTCGGAACAGATACCTCGCAGCGCCCTCTTGTCCAATTCACCTTGAATAACGTCATCTTCTATACAGAAATGCTGTTTTCGCCTGCCACAAATGGACGGACCCCCTGGCTCTTCCTTAATTCGGCGAGCATGGTACTTGGCTGCTTGAAAGCTATTCGCAGCAAGGAGCCACGCGCTTGCTACTGTCTCTTGTTTTTACTGGCTTCCTGGCTGACGCTCATCTACGGCTTTACGCTGCAGGCTGATCGCTACCTCTATCCATTGCTCCCTTGCTATTACCTGTTGAGCGCCTATGGAGCGAGCGAGCTCATGCAGGCTATTGGGAGATTCACAATGGCCTTGACAGAGGCAGGCTCTTTATTGCCTGACCAGAGCTGGAGCCGAGTAACGGCGGTGCAGCGCCTCTTCTTAATAGGAAGCTCGGGTCTGCTGTGTGCCCTCCTCTTGATTGCGCCGTTGAAAGCGATGAACACCAGCAGCCTGTTTCTGAGCCGGCTGTTGGGGCTGCCCTATCACCGTCACTACGCCGACTATGATGTCGTCGGAGCCTATCTACGGCAACATCTGCGCCGAGGGGACGTGGTAATTGCGGTAGCACCTGCCAACTGCGTGCGCTACTATGTGGGGCAAGTCGATTACTTTTTCTCCATCGACCGCGCCCTCTATCTCATGGAGCAGCGTGGGCATATCATAGAGACCGCCTCTGCGGCGGAGGCGCTCCTCAACCAAGAGGACTTCGCGACGGTGCTGGCTGAGCACCCACGGGTCTGGATTGTCTCAGATGGCGGACCATATGAGTCTGCTGTCAAAAAGCGCTTTATCTTTCCGCCCGATGTGCGCCTGGTCTTTGAAGGATATGCATCCGCTCTCTATCTGCGTGGCGGCTAGCTATTTCGGAGGGTCTAGTTCTATGCAAAAGAAGCTATACGGATTATTGCGAACTATCGTGTGGATTGTGATTGTGCTCTGGGTGATCATGACCGCAGCTGGCTATATTGTGAGCTGTGCGCCACTCTGGGAGCAGCTCCCTCATCCGCCTCTGCTCGTAGGGGAGGGTCTCACTCCCAGTCCTGGCCAGAACCTCGCCGCTGCCGCGACCTCGCTGACCTTGTTGCCTGGGTGGCGCCAGCAGGTTGAGACAGTGGTCGACCAGGTACTGGAGAGCATGCATCAGCATGCCTGGAATCCCCTGGCCGAAACGCATGGCCAGCACACCGGCGGTCTCTTCATCAACTGGGAGATGGCCCATCCAGAGCGTGTCAATGCCATTCGGCCTGGGCCTGGGCCGCAAGCAGAGACACTGAAAAAGCATGATCCCCAGGTTGATCTGCTCTACCTGAACGCCTTGAGCAGCTATCAGCGCCTCAACCCTGGAAAGAGGAGCTATCAAGCCGACCTGCAGCGAATACTGGCTGTGGTCAGAATCGATTTTCAGAACTACAACCTGCCCAAAGGCTGGGTCTACTTCTCACTCCTCTCTGCTGCGCTCTCCTTGCCAGATGCTGCTCTCCTACAAGAAGCCCGTGCTCTGGCCGAGCGTTTCTATCGCTTCTGGTATGATCCACTGGTAGGGAACGTCTACGACCGGCGTCATCGACTACCCGACTATAGTACGGTCCATACGCTAGAGTGTGGTGTCGCTCTCATCGATGCGGGAAAGCGCTGGCAGGTGCCGGCCTGGAAGGAGGCCGGCGAGCGGACGCTGCAACACGTCATCAGCGTCGCCTTTGATCCTCACAGGCACTTGCTCTACGAGAGCATGCTGGTTGAACCTGCAGGCCCTGACCAGCCCCAAAGCGATCAAGTCAGAGCGGCCTCCGAAGGAGAGGCGATCTCAGCCCTGGCCCTGGCCTATCATCTCACTGGTCAACGCCACTATCTTTCGCTCGCTGGCACGTTACTCCAGAGCCTCTTCACCACCAGTGGTCTCTGGGACACCCAGCGCGGCGGCTTCTACTTTGCCCTCCATCTGAGCAATGGGAGCGTTATCCAGGATTATAAAGAAACACGGGCCCAGTGTCTAACGCTAAGCGGCCTCCAGCTCTATAATACCCAGGTCACGCTCCCATTGCTCAACGAGGAACAGGCCCTGATTGCTTTACTGTTGGGACCATTTTATGAGCACACGTATCATGGCTACTTCTACCGTCTGCGAGCCGATTTTCAGATCTATGTGAGCAAACCGGGCGCCGGGATTGGCAAAGAAGACTATTTCACTTCGGAGGCAATGGGATGTGTCGTGAACGCGCTACTAGCAGTGATCCAACCTGTCTAGCAACCCTCCTTACATGCGCCAGAGCAGAAAGACCCAGGCTGCGCTCCGGCTACGAATCACCAAGGGCAAGCCCACCGTTCAGCCCTGGCCGACCACTGGCTGCTGACGGATCAGAGTCAGTAAGCTCCCAGCCAGGAGGTAGGAGAGGGCCATCGCCATAAAGGCGAGCTGGAAGCCAAACTGATCGATGAGCCAGCCAATGATGCCACCCCAGGCGGAGCCAACGCCAAAGGCCAGCGCGAAATAGAGACCGAAGGCGTTGTCACGCACATCGCGGCTGGCCGAATCTGCCAGGTAAGCCTGGAGCAAAGGAGCTTCTGCATAGACAGCAAGGCCCATCAGCAACAAAGCCGGTGGGATAAGCCAGAAAGGCATACCTGGGCGAGCCAGCTCGGTAAAGAGGAACGTCGTGACAGCCGAGGCTCCATAGAATAGATAGAGCATAGGGCGGCGTCCCAGGCGGTCGGAGAGGCGGCCACCTAGCAGCGGGCCGACGACGCTTCCCAGAAGCAACAAAGTCAGCAGAAGACCCTGAAGACGGCTATCTACATGGCGCACATTTTGCAAATAAAGCGGGACATAGGTAGTAACATTGCCTAGACCACGACCGCCAGCGGCAATAATGGAGACGGCCATGATAATCAGCAGCGTACGGTCGCGCAGCGGAAGCAGCAGGCTTTTGCCTGTCTGGAGCAGCTCGCTCCCGCGCGAGGCCCGATTGTGAGCGGGCTGAGGCGCTATTTCTGCAGTCTGCTGCCGGAAGCGGCTGCGCCGATCGAGTGGTCCCCTCTCTTCGAGCAGAATCAGGATAGCGATGCCAATCAAGATGCCTGGCAAAGCGGCCACATAGAGCAAGGGGCGCCAGCCCCACAGTCCCAGCAGGGGGCCGGCGATAAAAGGGACAGCCAGCGTGCCGATATTGCCGCCGGCGATATGCCAGGCCAAAGCATAGCCATGCCGGTGCTGGCCGTAGCGATCGGTCAGATACGAGCTGCCAACGGGATGTTGAGGAGCGGTAGCCAGTCGGAAAGCCGTACTCCAGGTCATCAAAGGCCAGAAGCCATTGATCGTACCCATCAGCAGGGTGCTCAAGCCGCCGAGAATAGCGCCAGCACCAAGGAGCACCTTGCGCAAGATATAGCGGCTGGCCAGGCCGAAGACCACCTGGAGAAAGCCCCCGAGAGCATTGGGAAGAGCGACTACCAGGCCAATTTGGGTATAGCTGAGATGATACTCCTCCTGGATGAAGGGGTAAACGAGAGGCATCAAGACGGTAATAGCGTGAATAAAAGCATGAGCTGTGCTGACCAAAAAGAGATCGCGACCTGCGGCAGGCAAAGTAGCAATCTGCTCTTCTGGTAGCATAGCCATCTGGTTTGAACCAGCCGTCGATTTCTGCTCTGCTTGTTTCATAAGATCCCTCCAAATGAAGTGTAACACGGAGAGAAGTGGAGGAGATAGAGAGGAAAAGGGCACCTGCCGGGGAGAAGAGGGGCCGTGAGAGGCCACCCCTATGGTACAATACAACTGTGGAAATCGTCCTGGGGGGCGGCAATGTCAACGGCTCAGGCCGTCCCACAAGGGTTCTCGACGAAGAGGAGTGAGCGGCATGCTAGACCAGGAATCTGTGGATATTGGCAAGGAACCCCGCCTTGTGCAGGGGACCCTCTTTGATAAAGCTGAGCTAGAACGGTTGGCAGCCGAGCAACGGCGCTGGGAAGGAACCACGCTCAAACAGTCGCTTGAGCGCATGCCCGAGCGAGAGCACCACATGACCACCTCCAGTGTCCCCATCAAGCGCGTCTACACCCCGCTGGATGTTGCCCACCTGGATTACATGCGCGATATCGGCCTGCCGGGCGAGTACCCTTTTACCCGCGGCGTACAGCCGACAATGTATCGGGCCAAGCCCTGGACCATGCGGATGTTTGCCGGTTTCGGCACAGCTGAAGATACAAACGCGCGCTTCAAGTATCTCCTGCAGCAGGGGCAGACAGGTCTATCGACCGCCTTTGACATGCCCACGCTTTACGGCTACGACACTGACCATCCGATGGCTGCCGGTGAGTTCGGCAAATGTGGCGTTGCAGTCTCCTCGCTGGCCGACATGGAAATCCTCTTTCAGGATCTGCCCCTTGATCGCATTACTACTTCCATGACCATCAACAGCCCGGCAGCAGTCATCTGGGCCATGTATATCGTCAACGCCGAGAAGCATGGTTATCCGCGTGAGAAACTGGGAGGCACTCTACAGAACGATATCCTCAAGGAGTACATAGCGCAGAAAGAGTTTCTCTTTCCTCCCGAACCTTCCCTGCGGCTCGTCGTTGACACCATCGAATTTGGCGCGCGCCACATGCCGCGCTGGAACACCGTCAGCATCAGTGGCTATCATATTCGCGAAGCAGGTGCCACTGCTGTCCAGGAGCTGGCCTTCACCATTGCCGATGGCATGACCTATGTAGAAGCGGCGCTCCAGCGTGGCCTCAAGATTGATGAATTCGCGCCGCGACTCTCCTTTTTCTTCGATGTCCATAATGACTTCTTCGAAGAGATCGCCAAATTCCGCGCAGCGCGTCGCATCTGGGCAAAACTCATGCGCGAGCGCTACGGAGCCAAAAATCCGCGTTCCTGGCTGCTCCGCTGTCACGCTCAGACGGCGGGGGTCTCCCTCACCGCTCAACAGCCGGAGAACAATATCGTACGCACAACCATTCAGGCGCTGGCCGCAGTGCTCGGAGGCACGCAATCGCTCCACACCAACGCCCTTGATGAAGCGCTGGCGCTTCCCACTGAGAAGGCGGCCCTGATTGCCCTGCGTACCCAGCAGATTATTGCCTGCGAGAGCGGGGTCACCAATACTGTCGACCCACTGGGAGGCTCCTACTTTATTGAGAAGCTCACCGATGAGACCGAGCAAGCGGCGTGGGAGTATATCAAGCGGATCGAGGAGCTGGGGGGGGTATTGGCCTGTATCCAGAATGGCTTCTTCCAGCGAGAGATTGCCGAATCGGCCTACCGCTATCAACAAGAGATCGAGCAACGCAAACGCATCATTGTAGGTGTGAATCAGTACGTCCTGGAAGAGGAGATGAAGGTCCCGACGCTCTACATCGATCGCGAGGGGGAGCGCGTCCACCTGGAGCGCTTAAACCGTGTGCGCAGAGAGCGGGATCAAGCGGCAGTCAGGAAAGCTCTCGACAGCCTGCGCCGCGTAGCCGAAGGAAGAGAGAACACGATGCCGGCCATTATTGAGGCCGTGAAAGCCTATGCCACCCTGGGCGAGATCATGGATGTCTTCCGCTCAGTCTTTGGTGAGTATACAGAGCCGACAGTTTTCTAGCCAGGCGAGGGCCTTAGCCAGGAGCCTGGTGCTTCCTGGTGGTTGGAGAAGCTGCCACTAAGGGCGAGGGGGCAGGCGGAGCCAAAACATCGCGCTGTTACCTGGCTGATCTCCTGGAAGCCAAGCCCTAGAGATTGGTGGACCGGGCTGGATGGCAGGGAGGGCCGCCGACCCCCTGATCCGCCAGGGGTGGGAAAGCGCGTTGCGTGCGCGCTCTCCTGATGGCATAATAGAATATCGCGCGACCCTTGGGATAAGAGTGAAAGGGCATTACCTGATTTAAGGTGAGGATCGAGATGCGATGCAGTGGATAGAATTAACGGTGCAGGCGCACCCCGAGGCGGTTGAGTCCGTCAGTGAACTCCTCATGCGCTATACGCATGGTGGCGTGGCCATTGAAGAACCGATCGAACTGCTCGATGACGGGCAGGAATATCGCATTCTCCCCGGCCATCCTGTCAAGATTCATGCCTATCTGCCGGTTGATGGTAAAGAGGAGGAGGCCCAACAGCGGATTGCTGAGGGGCTGTGGCATCTTGCCAGCATCGGCGCCGGGCTTGTTGGAGAGCTAGAGACGCGCCTGATCCGTGAAGAAGACTGGGCCACCGCCTGGAAGGAGTCCTATCATGTGACCCATATTGGCCGCCGCCTGGTCATCTGCCCTTCGTGGCGCGAATACAGGCCCGCTGAGGGCGAGGTTGTCATGACGCTCGATCCCGGCATGGCCTTTGGCACCGGTCTCCATCCGACCACCAGAATGTGTCTGGAGGAGCTGGAACGGCGTGTACAGCCAGGTATGCGTGTCCTTGACCTGGGAACGGGTTCGGGCATCCTGGCCTTGGCTGCCGCCCTGTTGGGAGCTGACGAGGTCGACGCCTACGATATTAGCGATGTTGCTGTCGCCAGCGCCCGCGAGAATGTGGAGCGCAATCATCTTAGCGAACGCATTCGGGTGATTCACGGAACACTCGACGAAGCAAGCAGCCTGGCCCTGGTTGGTCGCTATCATTTGCTGGTGGTGAACATTCTGGCTGGTGTGATCTGCTCTCTAGCCCCCTTTATGGCGACCGTCCTGGCTCCTGGGGGCCTGCTGCTAGCCAGCGGAGTGTTGCAGGAGCATCGGGATAAGGTCGAGGAGGCGCTCAAAGGAGCCGGGCTTTGTCCAATGGCCACCGTGCAAACCAATGACTGGTTGCTTTTTGTCATGCGCAAGCCAGTCTAGCCTGATGAGCGGCCATGCACCGTTTCTTTGTCTCGCCTGAGTTGTTAGCCCAGACTAACCGTTCCTCGTTGTACCGGATGATGTTGCCCACAGCAGTAGCTCATCAGGTTCGTGATGTCTTGCGGCTCGCTCCCGGTGAGCGTGTGCTCCTACTTGATAACAGTGGCGACGAAATTGAGGCGAGGATTGTACACGCTGGGCGCTCTGGGGTCGAAGTGGAGATCGTCGAGCGGCGTAAGGGCCGTAGCGAGGGCTGCCTCCGGCTAGTGCTGTATCAGGGACTGCTGAAGTCAGCCCGCTTCGAGTGGATTCTGGAGAAAGGGACAGAGCTGGGTGTCAGCGCTTTTGTCCCGCTCCGCTGCCAGCGATCGCAGAGTGGACAAGAGGTGCTGGGAGCGACAAAGGTCCAGCGTTGGCAACGTATTCTCCAGGAAGCGGCGGAACAGTGTGGCAGGTCTCGTCTCCCCGAACTGCTTCCCGTACGCAGCCTCCCCCAGGCTTTGGCCGAGCTTCCTGCTGATGCCTTGATCGTGATGCCGTGGGAGCAGGAAAAAAAGCTCGCTCTGCGCACAGCCCTGCGCACTCGGCGGCAACAGATACGTGAGGCGGTGCTGCGTGGACCGTTCACTGTGGCCCTCTTTATCGGACCCGAGGGCGGACTGGCCCCCGAGGAAGTGGCTCTGGCCCGTGAGCATGGCGCTCTCATTGTCTCACTTGGCCCCCGCGTTCTCCGGGCAGAGACAGCGGCTCTGGTGGCCGCTGCCAGCGTACTTTACGAATACGAAGATGCAGAGGCAGAGACCGACGAGGCTGTCTCTGGCTAGCTAACGCTGGTTGATCAGAGAAGGCCCCTTCCTTATCAACACATCGGCAGAGCATCCACCTATGATGGCCTCCACCTGCCGCAACGCTCACAGCGGTGTGACGGGCAATCGCCGCGCTACTTCCGACAGTGGCCCCGCTTTGACGAGACAGGCCTGTCAGTCTAGCCCTGCCTCGCCTGGCCCCATTAGTGGAAACCGCTTTCCGCATGGCCCGGACCTTGCTCTCAGGAGCAAGAGATCTCCCTCTCTAACGAATGCTGAGAAATTTCTGGAATCTGATCCAAAACCTGTTGACAAATCACCAGAGATGTGCTATCTTAATGGCACAAGGTTAGAGAACTCCTCTAGCCAGATATGCGGGAGTGGCTCAGTGGTAGAGCGCTTCCTTGCCAAGGAAGATGTCGCGGGTTCGAATCCCGTCTCCCGCTCCAGGTGTGGCGACGTGGCCAAGTGGTAAGGCAGGGCTCTGCAAAAGCCCGATCAGCGGTTCGAATCCGCTCGTCGCCTCCTCCTCTTCTCTCATGGAAAGGCGTGATGCTCTACGATCACGTCTTTTTTATTGCTAAGGACTCCAGCGCATGCGGCAGCAGCGTAGCTACTCCACAAGAGCAATTGTCCTCAGACGGATCAACCTCGGTGAGGCAGACCGCATTGTGACCCTCCTCACGCCCACTCATGGCAAAATGCAGGCGGTGGCCAAGGGGATACGTCGCCCGACCAGTAAGCTGGCTGGCCATCTAGAACTCCTCTGCCATAGTCAGTTGCAGCTCGCTCTCGGGCGTGACCTGGATATTGTGACGCAGGCAGAGAGTCGCGAGAGCTTCCTCGATCTGCGCATGAGCCAATGGCACATGACCTGCGGCTTCTATCTGGCTGAGCTGGTAGACCGTTTTCTGGAGGAGCATACGCAGCAGAGCCGGATCTACTTTCTTATGCTAGAGATGCTGCGTGCGCTCGATGCCGATGCGGCCCGCTCTCGGAAGGAGGAGTCACCTGGCCAGGCCGATGATGCCTGGCGAGCGCTTTCGCAATTGCTGTTGCGCTACTTCGAGATCCATCTTTTAAGTCTGGTTGGCTACGAGCCGGCCTTCCGCGCCTGTGCTCATTGCGCTGCCGAATTGCGTCCCGAACAAAACGGCTTCTCTCCTTCGCTGGGGGGCGCCCTCTGTCCTCGCTGTTCCCGCTTCTGGAGTCGTTCCCTCTCTGTGAAGGCGCTGCATGTGTTGCGCGTCCTGCAGCGTAGCGAGTGGCAGGCCGTTCCTCATTGGCGTCTCAGCCCTTCGCTGCTGCTGGAGATCGAGCGTGTGATGCATGATCTCCTCCGATTTCACCTGGAACGCGACTTGAAAACCTGGAGTTTTCTTGAAATGCTGCGCCTGGAGCGAAATCTTGACAGTCCCTCCCTTCCCTCCGCTCCGAATCTGTGATAGAGTGGTGCTCAGGTCAGTCCCTTTGCGATTGTCGTTGGGCTTCTTTGCCTATCTCCCTCTGAGGAGGTTGTCCATGAAACCATTTGCTCCCTCAGTCAGTGCTGACCTGGGAGCCGGGAAACGGCGCACCTCGGGCTATGCAACCTACGCTTTTGTGATCCTGTTCTCCATTAATTTCCTCAACTACATGGATCGTTATGTCTTCACAGGAGCCTCTACAAGCATTGGCCAGGAGCTGGGACTGGGCTTAGACCAGCTTGGTTACATTGCCTCGGCCTTTCTGATCGTCTACACGCTAGGGACGCTACCTTTTGGCATCTGGGCTGATCGCACGCGGCGCAAGAACGTAGTGGCGCTCTGCGTGGCTATTTGGAGCCTGGCCACGGCCCTTACTGCCCTGGCCAGCAACTTTATCGCCCTCTTTCTGTCTCGCATGGTCTTGGGCGTTGGCGAGGCCGGTTACTATCCAGCGGGCACAGCTTTACTGAGCGACTACTATAGTCGTAAGAAGCGGGCAGGGGTCATGAGTCGTTGGGGAGCAGGCTCGCTGATTGGTCTGATGGTAGGCTTCATCCTCGGTGGCGTTATTGCTGGATTGGGGCAAGGAAGCTGGCGGCTCGCTTTTCTGATCTCAGGGATTCCTGGCCTCGTGCTGGCCTTGCTGGCCTGGCGCTTACGTGAGCCGCGACGCAATGAGGCTGATGAGCTGGAGGAGGAGGAAGAGAGGGAGCAAGTCGGCGAACTACAGGAGGTAGAGGGAGAGAGGGTCAGCGCCAGCTCTGATCTTGTCCTTGCCCATTGGAAGTCAGTGGTCAACGCGCTGAGCTATCTCTTAGGAGGCTTCATCTTAGGTGGGGGAGTCACCGGCCTGATCCTCAAGAACTGGGGCGTGGCCCTGACCTTTATCGCGATCGGGTTAGTGCTGGTAGTAGTAATAGCCCTGCTGGCCCTCGGTGGTCTCTTTCTGATGCTGCGCTGGCAGGCCAGTACTACCCGGGCTGAGGAGGCAGGCGCCGAAGTCGAAGAACAAGGAAGCCCTTCTCTTGCAGAGGCCGTGGTCACTGCTCCTGCTCCACCTGTGGCAGAAGAGCAGCGACTACCCTTTAGCTGGCAGCAACTCTGGAGGGACTTCACTTCCCTACTGCGCATTCGTAGTCTGATCGTACTGACGCTTGTCCAGGTCTTTGCCTTCTATGCCCAGGGAGCGAGCGTCTCCTTTTTGCCGGTCTATCTGCATCAGAAAGATGCTCTGGGGCTGACGGTAGCGCAGGCGGCAACGCTCTCGGGCGTAGTGGTAGTCATCGCGGGTATTGCGGGGATGATCATCGGTGGTTATCTGGCAGATATTCTGAACACCTTCCATCCGGGGGCGCGTATTCTTGTCTGTGGGATTGGCTTTTTGCTCTGCGCCCCAAGCTTCGCCCTGGCGGTAACCGTGCATAGTACTACCGCCTTTATGGTCTTTTTCTTTATTACAGCTATGCTCATCTTGCTTTATAATGGACCCTGCACAGCGGCTATTCAGGACACTGTGCCCTCGGCGTTGCGCGCTTCGGCGGTCGCCCTGGCGTTGCTTCTGGCTCACTTGCTCGGCGACGCCTTTGCGCCCTCGCTGATTGGGGTGCTGGCCCAGCATTTCGACCCGACACATGGCAGCCATTTTGCCCATGATCTGGCCGGTCAGGACCTGCGCCTGGCGTTGTTGGTGACTTGTGTACCAATGTTGGTGCTGGCCGGGCTGGTTGGGATCTTCGGCGCACGCTGGATGAAGAGCGATGTTGCTGCCGCCCAGCGCGCCGACGCCCTTGCTCGGGGGTCCAGTTCGGATGCTGTAATGGCCTAAGCCGAAGAGGGGTCTTCAGCGGCGAGCAGAAAACGGAATCTTTTCGGTGGAGTCTGATAGGTAATGGTGCATTTCTATGAGCTGGCGACAATGGATGCAGCCCAGCGCCGGCGTCTACTGCGCCGCGCCGAGCTGCGCATAGAAGAGGTAACCGAGCGCGTGCGGCCAATCGTCGAGGAGGTACGTGCGCGTGGCGATGCCGCGGTCCTGGAGTATACAGCGCGCTTTGATGGTGTTCAGCTGAGTGCCGAGCGCCTGCGGGTGAGGGCCGAAGAGATTGAGCGTGCTCATCGTCAACTTGATGGTCGTGTGCGTGTCGCGCTTGAGCAGGCCGTGCGCAATGTCAAGGTCTTTCATCAACGGCAATTGCCGCAGGAGCAATGGTATACCCAGGTGATGCCGGGGGTCATGGCCGGGGAGCTGGTGACGCCCATCAGCAGCGTGGGTCTCTATGTACCACGTGGCAAAGGGGCTTTCCCCTCCGTCATGTACATGCTGGCTGCCCCTGCCAGCATTGCCGGCGTACCGCGCATCGTTGTCTGTACGCCGCCTGGCCCCGATGGCGAAATCGATGCTGCCTCCCTGGTGGCTGCCGACCTCTGCGGTGTGCACGAGATCTATCGCGTTGGTGGAGCGCAGGCCATAGCGGCTCTCGCTTACGGCACTGAGACCATCCCGCGGGTGCATAAGATTACAGGACCTGGCAGCGGCTATGTCGCAGCCGCTAAGCGATTGCTCTATGGGGTCGTTGACGTCGGGCTGCCGGCAGGACCCAGTGAGGCTATTCTCCTGGCCGACGACAGCGCTGACCCCGAGCTGGTCGCGCGCGATCTGCTCATCGAAGCCGAGCACGGCCCCGATTCTTCCAGCCTGCTGGTCACCCCTGCTCGAAGCCTGGCAGAGGCCGTCAGTCAGCTCTTACCGACCAAAATCGCGGCTCTGCCTGAGTGGCGGCGTGCCTTTTGCCGCGCTGTCCTGGAGGAAGAGAAAGGAACAGGGGGGATCATCCTGACGCGCACTATGGATGAGGCTGTAGACTTTGTCAACGAATATGCTCCCGAGCATCTGGAGGTTCAGGTACGTGAGCCATTTGCGCTGCTGACGCATCTGCGTAACGCCGGGGAGATTCTCATAGGACCTGCTACCCCCATCTGTCTCGGCAACTATTGCATAGGAACCAACGCCATTCTGCCAACCGGCGGCTTTGCTCACACCTTCTCGGCGACCTCGGTTCACGATTTTCTCAAGCGCACGGGCGTAGCCTATGTGACAGCAACAGGATACCGTGCGTTAGAAGAGACAACGCGGACGCTGGCAGAGTTTGAGGGGTTTCCGGCCCACGCGGCTGCCGTCAACGAGCGACCGCTGTCGACGTGGCCAGAAGCCGGGGAGTAGGGGAGCAATCGCAAGGGCTGCGGCTAGCTCAGCCTGCTCCAGAAAAGGTGGAGCAGTCGGGGCTGGCCGAGCCCCGGGCACGGGATGGCTCAGCTGTGCTGGGTTCACATAGAGATAGTACAATAGCTTACTTCCTGTTCAGCGAAAATGTGCTATAATGCGCCCAGCACCATGAGCAACGAGCGAGCGTTTTTCCTGGAAAACCAGGGAGCCTGGGCGAGTAGGCTGAAGAAGTGCAACGGATCGAAGGGGAGCGGGACAGGGGCGAACCTGATAGAGAGGATCGCTAATGTCGGGGGCTTGGGGGTAGCGGAGTGGTAGACAGGCCAGGAGATAGTCGGTGCGTCTTGTAAAGAAGCAAGGGCAAGGGGCGACCCTTTAATAGAGAATTCAGGGCTGCATCAAGAAGCGGTGTAAGGAAAGATGGCTAGCAATCACTCTGATCCCAGAGAAGTCGTGTCTGCCGGGAATGCAGCAACACCTGCAAGCGGGCAAAGCGAGAGCGGGCCTCGGCTGCCTCCACCGCCGGGAGCTCCGGCGGCGGTTGGGGCTGGTAGTGTGATGCCGGAGAGTGTCGGATCGGCGGCGTCGGGGGCTGGGGTGATGCGCCTGAGCCCTGGGGTCTTGCTGTCGAACGGACGCTATAGAATTGAGCACCTGGTAGCGGCGGGCGGTATGGGAGCTGTGTATCGCGCGATCGATCTGCGCTTTGAGCGTCCCTGCGCGGTCAAAGAGATGCTGGACGATTTTCAGAGCGAGGTGGAGCGGAACCAGGCGGTCGAGTGGTTCAAACGAGAAGCAACCCTGTTGCTGGATTTGAATCATCCCTGTATCCCGCGCGTACGCGACTTCTTTGTGGAAGAGGGGCGCCATTATCTGGTGATGGACTTCATCGAAGGGCGCACGCTGGCCAAAGTGCTGGAGGAGGAGGGGAATGTTGTGGGGGTGAGTGGAGCGCGTGGTGTACCCGAGGCGCGTGCCAGGAGCTGGGCACAGCAGATCTGCAACGTTCTGAGCTACCTGCATCGCCAGAGTCCACCGATTATCTTCCGTGACCTGAAGCCGTCGAACATCATGGTCACAGACCGTGATGAGATCAAGCTCATAGACTTTGGCATTGCGCGTACCTTCCAGTCGCAGCGCCAGGCCACGATCATCATGACCATTGGCTATGCGCCACCGGAGCAGCTGCATGGGATGCCGGAACCGCGCAGCGACATCTATGCCCTGGGGGCGACACTGCATCGCCTTCTGACGCATCACGATGCGGCCAACAATAGGCCGACGATCTTCTCGTTCCCACCGGTGAGAAGCTTGCGCCCCGATGTCTCGCCCGAGTTTGAGCAAGTCATCATGAAGGCGCTGGCGCCCAGCGTAGAGCAGCGCTGGGCAAGCGCGGCGGAGATGGAGCGGGCGATTCTGAGCCTGCCGCCGATCAAAGCTGCGCCTCCGTTGATGAGCAGCGTGCCACCAACAGTAGCAGTCGGGCCGGCAACGCCGGGGCAGGTGGCTCTACCAGTTGCTGGCAGCACCACCGGCCCAGCCGGACAGTTCATCCTCACAGCGCAGGCTCAGCTGCAGGCCGGGCGAATCGAAGCTGCCTATGCGGCTGTCCAGCAGGCTTATGCCCTGGAGCCAAACAATGCCCTGGTCCATAAGATCTTTGGGCAAGTTTTTGCGCGCCGCCAGCCGCCTGATCCTCAGCGGGCGATTCAAGCGTACAACCGCTCAGTCCAGCTCAATCCCAGCGATGCTGAGACGCATAAGCTGGTTGGTGATGTCTATCATTTCATCCTCATGCGCCCGGGTGATGCCAGCACAGCCTATACGCAGTCTCTGCGCCTGAATCCCAATGACTTCGAGGCCCACCAGCGCCTGGCGCAGTGCTACGAGCGGCTGAGTCAGTTCGAGCCTGCCTTACGGGAGTTTCAAGAAGCCTTGCGACTCGCTCCCAAGGTTCCGAATCTGCTCGCAGCTTTGCACTATGAGATCGGCCAGCTGGCCTGGCGACTCAATCAGCTATCACTGGCTGAGCGGAGCTTTGTGCAGGTCCTGATTATCAATCCCGCCGATCATCAGACGCGCTTCCTCTTAAGCCAGGTCTATGAGCGGGAGAACAAGCTCGGCGATGCACTGCGCGAGTGCCGCTATGTTGTTGGGGCTATGCCTACCAATCAGGCGGCTCAGGCCATGTTACAGCGCCTGCAAGCCAGGTTAGGACGATGAGAAACTATTTGCTCCTTCGGCGCATTTCGTCAGCTTTGGATGTAAGGGAGAAAGTGCCGATGAGTACGTATTACCTGTGTTCCGCGGAAAGGAAAAGCATCGGCCTGCTGTCAACCGTAATTGGCCCCTTGCTTGGCGCTCTTCTCATCGCCTTACAGCTCCTGTGGCCTGTTGCTGCAGTCGCTGCTCCTGGAGGTGGGAGCGTCGACGTCGGGAAAAGTCAGGTGCTTGACCTGGTAGGGGCAGCAGTCGTTCGTTTGTTGGTGACCTATACTCCTGGCCGTGCGGGTGGTGGTCAGCTGCCTCTGTCACGGACCTCAGTGGCGAGCGAGCTATCTGATGAGCTCGTGCCGCTGAGTCTGCCTGGTGTTCAGTGCACGGGCTTAGGGGTGCTTGTTAGAAGCTGGCAGTCGCGGGGAGCAAATGACCTCAACGCCTGGGTCTTAACCGACGGAGATCTGGTGAGCAGGTTGCGCCTCTGTGGAAATAGTGGCAGTACCGGTGACCTCCCAGACCAATTGACCTCGATTGATATCTATAGCAGTTCAACCGGGTTGGGGACCCTGCTGACCCACATTACTTGCTCTGGCTCCCCCCTGAGCTGCTCGAATCGTGGCCAGCTGCTCCCAAACGGTGGCAGTAGTTGCCCGATAGAACTGAATAATTGTGCCCATGCCCTCGTGCTTGTTCCTTTCCATAGCGCCTATACTCTACCTTATGCCGACCTGGCATCGCTCTCCTCCGGGGGGCAAACAACAACCTTTGGGCTGGAGCTTACTGACGCCAGCGGGACCCTGCCAGCTCAGGCCAGCCAGGCGCCAAACTTTCTCACCCCCGAGCTCCTTGGGGGCCAGGAGCGACCTGTAAACACCGCCATCTCGGCACCTGGTGAGCCGCAGGAGGGGGGTATGCCAATCGTCAATCAGGCTGGTCAGGTAGTCGGCTTGCGGCTTCTCAACGGCGAGGCCAGCGACGCCAGTCAAGTAAGTATGCTCCTTCGTGGCTTCAACCTGCTAACGGCGCCCGCTAATCCGCTCCTTACTCACTGGCGAGCTGGTGTCCAGGACTATTATCGTAGCCAGTATCAGCAGGCCAAAGGGGAGTTTCAGCAAGTCCTCGTCTTCAGTCAAAACCAGCTGCGAGGAGCCCAGCAATTCCTCCAGTTGATCGATCAGCGTCTGCAGGCCCCTGCAGCCGGCCAGGCTCAGCCCCAGGCAGGAAGCAGCGAAGTCGGTTTTGCGGGCCTCCCGCTGCTTGTCTGGGGAGGCATCGTCGGCTTGCTCCTGCTGGTGATAATTCTGCTGTTCGTCACCCTGACGGTGGGGCGCGTCAGGAGGCGCAAGGAGCTGGAGCGCTTCCGCAAAGAAGAGGAAGAAGCCAAGCGCCAGGCGGACCTGGAGGCGGAGCGTCAGCGTCAGCGAGCCAAGGCCTTCCAGGCGCAGCAGCATGCCGCGGTCTCTGCAGCGAGGCTGCAGCAGGAGCAGCTGGAGAGAGAGGAAAGAGCGGCGGCCTCGACGGGGGCTGCTGGAGCCAGTGCCCTGCTGCAATGTCCGCGGTGTAAGCAGCAGGTCAGCCGCGGTGTCGAATATTGTCCCTCATGCGGTGTGTTGCTCTCCCCATCGACCTCGGGCCTGCGCCTCCGCGCGCTCGTGCCGCCCGAGGTAGTCGCTCCTCAGCCAGCATCGCCCATGCCGGGGCCAGAGATGCCGACCGCAAACGAGATGCCAGCATCGGCTTTCTCTGCCTCCTCTTCTCCACCCGCTCAAGCCGCCCCGTCGCCTCCACTCAGCGATCAACCCACCTTTGTCCTGCCACCGCTCAGCGAGCAGCCAACGCAAGCGATCGTTGCCCCCGCCCCATCGAGGTCAGAGGGCAAAACCCAGGTCGTAAGAGGAAGACAGCGGATGAAGAGCCTTCAGCTGGTGGTTGGTCATCGTACTGACCCAGGCATTAAGCGACGTCATAAGCCGAATGAGGACAGTCTGCTCGCCATTCTTGGGGGGCGGCAACTGGGTGGGCAGCTGCAGCCCTGGGGCCTCTTCGTCGTGGCCGACGGCATGGGAGGCCATGCCAATGGGCAGGATGCTAGCCGTCTGGCCATTCAGACTATCGTCGACTACGTGCTCCCTTCACTACTACGCGAGCAGGAGCTGAGTAGCAATGACTACCAGCACCTCCTGGTAGAGGGGGTGCAGTCAGCCAATCAGGCTGTTCATGAGCAGAACCAGCGCGAGCACGCCGACATGGGAACCACCATGACCGCGGCGTTGATTGTCGGCTCCGTGGCCTATGTCGCCAATGTAGGCGATAGCCGCACCTATCTCTATCGAGAGGGGAGGGGTCTCAAGAAGGTAACGCAGGATCATTCGGTAGTCGCTAGCCTGGTAGAAGCAGGCATTATCAAGCCCGAGGATATCTACACCCATCCGAAGCGCAATCAGATCTATCGGAGCCTGGGAGAGAAGCCGATCGTCGAGGTGGATCCATTCCGCGAAGAACTACTCCCTGGCGATAAGCTCTTGCTCTGCTCCGATGGTCTCTGGGATATGACTCGTGATCCCCACATCGAGGCCGTACTGCGCAAACCCGTTGATCCTCAGCAGCTGGTTGATGATCTGGTGCAGCTCGCGCTCGATGGAGGTGGCGAGGATAACATTTCCGTCATTGTCGTCCAGCTTGTCGAAAGTAGCCGAGCAAAAGGCCTGACGAGCCTGCACGTCCTTGCTCAGCCAGATCAGTTTGCTCTGCCCACCTTGCCGCAGGGCTGAAACCACAGCAGCAGAGACACGCCAGGAGAGAAGCATCCTCCTCCTGGCGCTTGCTTTTTGGGGAGTGACCCGGCAGGGCAGGGCAAGGCAGGCCAGGGCAGGCCAGGCCAGAGAGGGGTAGAGTCAGCCGGCCAGTTTGTCGCCTGTTCAACCCTGTGCTATAATCTTTGCAGCATCTTCTGACCCTCTTTTCCTTTGTAAACAAGGGTCCGACAGCTGGAGGAAGGCGTGTGTCACTAACTACCAGTACTGGTTATCTTTATGCCGCGATTCTGCTGGCCGCCGGCTTCACCTTTGTCCTGATCACAATGACGGTCGCGAATCTGCTGGCTCCCAGACGCAGGACCTCAGAAAAGCTGCAGACCTATGAGTCGGGCGAGGTGCCGATCGGTTCGGCCTGGGTCCAGTATCCGCTGGGATTCTACATCTTTGCCTTGCTCTTCGTCGCCTTCGATGTCGATATTGTCTTTATCATCACCTGGGCTATCCTCTTCAAAAGTCTGAGTATCTTTGGCTTTTTTGAGATACTCTTCTTTATTATTGTGCTCGCGCTCGGTCTGGTCTATGCCTGGCGCAAGGGAGTGATCCGATGGATATAGTGCCGCGTGTTTCGCAGATTCCGAGCGCCTCTGACTATAGTGACGAGCTCGCCGAGCTTGCACGCGACCTGGCGCCGCTAGCGCAGATCACCGGTCAGCCGGTGGGGCCGCGGGTGATGAAAGGCAATTATCTGGGCATCGAGGTTGATCGTGCCCATCTGGTTGCTGTCTGTCGCTTTCTCCGCGATCAGCTTGGCTTTGACCTGCTCAGCTGCGTCTCTGGGGTTGACATGCTTGACCATCTGGAGACAGTCTATCATGTGCGTTCGACCACACGTGGCTCGCTCTTGCAGATCAAAGTACGCCTGGATGCGGAGAGCCCAGAGGTGGATAGCGTAGTTTCGGTCTGGCCGACAGCGAACTGGCTGGAGCGGGAGACCTACGATCTGTTCGGCATCCGTTTTACGGGGCATCCCGATCTGCGGCGTATGCTGCTTGATGATGACTTTGAGGGGTACCCGCTGCTGAAGAGCTTCCATCAGGTGCCTCTAACGGTCAAGCCGCCAGCCACGACCCAGGTTGATCCCAATATGGCAGTTGCTGGTCAGTATCAACAGCGTGGGGTTGAGCATGTGGTGCAGAAGAAGTTTGGTCAGGGCAAGCTAGAGCGGCTGCATCCAGGAACGCCAACCTTTGGCCATGCTTCCCATGCTCATGGGCACGAAGAGGAAGAAGGAGAGGCGCGCTCAGCTTCGACGGAGGGCCAGGCTCGCTGATGGCCAGCAGCAGGGGGAGCAGCAAAGGAGCCAAAGCCAGAGCCTCAGCGCAGGCCGCCAGGCGTGCTGAGCAGGAGCAGCCTTCGCAAGGGCGAGGGTCTGGGCAGAGGGAGCGACCGCTTCCTGCCCGCTCGGCGTCCGAGTGGCGTAGCTTGCTCTGGTCTCTCTTTCTGGCGCTGGCCTTCTGGTGCCTGGCGATCGTCTTTTATGTCAGCCTGGAGCGAGATCCGAACCGCATTCTCTACGCTGCGATGGCGGCGCTCCTGGCGCTGCTCTGGACTGTCAACTTCAGTCTCCGCCTCTCCCGAAGGCGAAGGCGCTGAGGCGCTCGCCCGGTAGCTGTCTAAAGCAAGGTTCGCCTCGCCCATCATTCTGGCCTGGTTGCTGCCCTACCTGTCAAGCAGTCGGCCAACCAGCCAGCTAGCAGCGCAGAAAAAACAAGCGTGAAGCGTTATCCTGCTCTGAGCGGCTGGAGAGCTGCGTCGAGGTTCAGGTACTGCACAGTCAGTGGTACGTCACGCAGGCTTGCCCACTGCGGAGACTCAGCACTGACTACCCCTACTACCTGCTGAGTGAGACCAAAGAGCTGCGAGGAAGCTATGGCGACCAATCAAGGTGTAAATAGACCTCCCCTCGAAGGGGTAGCGCCCGGTGAGCTGCGCTCGGAGGAAATGATCCTGAACATGGGGCCGCAGCACCCGAGCACTCACGGCGTGCTCCGCCTCGTACTCACCCTGGAGGGTGAGACGGTGGTGGATTGTACGCCGGTCATTGGCTACCTCCATCGTGGCATTGAGAAGATTCTGGAGAATCGCACGGTGATGGCCGGCATTCGCTATATGGACAATGCCGACTATCTCTCACCGATGCTCAACGAAACCGCCTATGTAGGAGCGGTCGAGCAGTTAATGGGTATAGAGCCGCCGCGCCGTGCCCAATACATTCGCCTGATCACCAATGAGCTGCAGCGCATCGCCAGCCATCTGGTGGCCATTGGTACCTATCTGCTCGACCTGGGTGCCTTTACGCCGATTCTGTGGACCTTCCGCGATCGCGAAGGGATTCTCTCGCTCTTCGAGGCCCTGGGAGGAAGCCGCTTTAATGTCAACTATATGCGTGTGGGTGGCGTCCTCCATGATTTTCCCAGGGGCTGGCTCCAGCAGTGTGAAGCCTGGTGCAATCAGTTCGAAAAGAACCTGCAAGAGCTAGAGACCCTGATCACGGGAAACGAGATTTTCGAGGCGCGTACGCAGGGCGTTGGCTATGTTGATCCCCAGCAGGCCATCGCCTATGGACTGACTGGCCCGATGCTGCGCGCCAGTGGCGTGAATTGGGACCTGCGGGTCAATCGCCCCTATATGGCCTATCGGGAAGTCAAGGTCAATCCCCAGGTGCGGCAGGAAGGTGACTGCTATGCGCGCTATCGGGTGCGTATGCAGGAGATGGCGGAGAGCCTGCGCCTGGTGCGGGTGGCAATGGATCAGCTGCCAGGTGGCCCGATCTCAACGCGGACACCAATTGCGCTCCGTCCACCACGCGGTGAAACCTACTTTGCCATTGAGAGCAGCAAGGGCGAGCTGGGGATCTACTTTATCAGCGATGGCAGCGAGTACCCGTGGCGGGCCAAGATTCGTGGGCCTTCCTTTGTCAATCTTCAGATTCTGCCCGAATTGCTGCGCGGCCACAAGATGAGCGATGTCGTGGCCATTCTGGGAAGCCTGGATATTGTGCTGGGAGAGGTCGATCGTTAACGCTCGCGGGCAAGGCCATACGCAGCCTCTCTTGTCGCGACAGGGCTGCCAGCCTTTCAAACGCTTGCTGGCTCCAGGCCGGACAACCGTTCCTTCCTGCCTGGCAGCGGTGACCACGGCTGCTGGCCTGCTCTGAAGACAAGCTGGGTGCGCATGTCTTGCTCGTAAGCTCGCTGATGCAAGGTAAGAGAGTGGAGTGTATCCTATGTCCGGTGGAGTTGTATTAGCCGAAGTCTGGTGGGAGCAGCTCCTCCACGGCATCCTTTCTTGGGAGTTTCTCCAGTTCGTGGTGGCGTTTCTTTCCATCTTTGGCTTCGTGCTGACCAGTGCTGTGATTCTGATCCTGGCCGAACGCAAGGTCATGGCCTGGATGCAGGATCGCTATGGCCCGCTGCACACGGGACCCTGGGGCATGTTGCAGACCGTGGCCGATGTGGGCAAATTGCTGCTCAAGGAAGATATTCATGCCGGCAAAATCGATAAGGCTGTTTTTATCCTGGCCCCTTCGGTCTTTCTTGCCCCAGTGATTGCCTCCTTTGCCGTGCTGCCCTTCTCGCCCTATATTAGCCTGCCGGGCGGGGTGCTGGCGACAGGCATTGTCTACTTGATCGCTATGAGTTCGCTCGATGTGGTGGGTGTGGTCATGGCAGGCTGGGGCTCGAACAACAAGTATGCCCTGATCGGGGGCCTGCGCTCTGCGGCTCAGATGATCTCTTACGAGCTGCCGCTCGTGCTCTCTCTGATCGGCATTGTGATGCTGACGAGCGTCCTGCATGACAGCGGCCTTGGCACCATCGCTATCAAGGACATCATGAATCTCCAGATGGCGCAGAGTTGGCCGGGCAAGGGCAGCCCCGTCTGGGACTTCATCTTCGAAGGCTTCACGCCCTGGGCCTGGTTTATTCTGGTGCAGCCGTTGCTCCTGTTGATCTACTATACCTGTGGACTGGCCGAGACGAACCGCTCGCCTTTTGATCTGCCGGAGGCTGAGTCGGAGCTGGTGGCTGGCTACCTCACTGAGTATAGCGGCATGCGCTGGGCGCTCTTCTACCTGGGCGAGTATGGCAATATGACAATTGTCTCTGCCATCACGGCCATGCTCTTTCTGGGTGGCTGGTCGGGTCCGGGCGTGGCCTTCCTAACGGCTCCAGGCATGGCCATTGGCTGGCAAGTCCTGGGCAATCTGCTGGCGCTCTTCTACTTCATCCTCAAGGTCTACCTGCTCTGTGGCGTGTTCATCTGGGTGCGGACGACGCTGCCGCGTCTGCGTGCCGATCAGCTGATGCAGTTTGCCTGGCTGATTCTGATCCCCACGACCCTGGTTAACATTGTCCTGACTGGAGCGCTCTATCTGGTTCTGAACGCTCTGGGGGCCTCGAATCTGGTCTTCCTGGTCGTTCTGGGGGTTGTCAACTGGTTGATGCTCTTTGGCTTCTTCTGGGTGGTCAGCCGGGCGACGACTGCCTCGACGCGACGTGCAGTGGCGCCGGCCATTCGCGCTCGCCAGCGCCTGGCGGCCCTTGCAGCGGCTCCCGCCGCTCCGCAGCTCCCTGAGCCAGAGCGAGCCAGTGTGACTGGTGCCGGCGCCGGCAGCAGCCGCTAACCTTGCGCTCAGCAGGAGCCAGAGAGATACCGTCGGGGGTGGAGCAGGCATCAGTAGGGCTGTTGTTGCCGCTCTTGCTGTTGCTGCTACGCCAGGCCGGTATCTCGCCAAAAGAGCAGGAGAGCCTGTCTCGCCGCTGTCGGCCTGACAGGCTCTCCTGCCTTGCTCATCAGAAGTCGTCTTCTTGCGTGCCTCTTCTCTCGAGAGACTCTCAAGAGGTCCTGTCCCTGCTTCCCTCCCCCGCTCCCTGTTAAAAGAGAGGCCTCTCAGCGCGAGCTGAAGGGCAGACGCGTGGCTCCTTCCTAGAAGCCCCGCAGCTTAAGGATGACAGTGGTGAGCAGGATGCTCAGGAGAGCGCCGAGCGTCACCTGGGCCACTGTATGCCGGCGTAAGGCCACCCTTGACCAGCTTACCAGGATGAGCAGCAGGAAGAGTGGCAACATCACTGAGCCGTACATGGCAGTCAGCAAGGTTGCTGCGCTGGCCATTGAGGAGGCATGAACGCTGATTTTCCACCAGAGCGTGATGAAGAGCATCACAATGCCGCTGGTGATGGTGATGATCAGCAGCGTCATCAAATTATAGGGGCCGTGGAGCGTTTGCAAGACGAAGAGGCCGACGGTGGCTGAAGAGATAGAGAAGACATAAGGACCCATGCGCTCGGAGCGGCGCGTGATCTCCAGATCGGAGAGCCGACCGGTGTGAACGCCGATGGCGATATAGAGCAGGGGACCAAGGCTTAGGAAAAAGAGAGTGACAAAGGCGCAAGCCAGCGCATAGCGCGGATCGGCGCTATGATAAAGTGCTACTAGTGTTACCAGTGGCAAAGAGATCGAAAAAGGTGCAAGAACATTGGAAACGTGACGTGCGATTCGTAAGCGCAAAGATTCGCTATCAGTCATACCAAATTCACCAAGTTGAGGGCCGGCGGCATCTTCTTTGAGCACCTGAGTCAGACGGCGGCTATTCATCACAATCACTCTTTCCCTTCCTCATGAGCGGCGGCAGTTGTGATCTGAGCGAGCTGGCTGGCCTGGTGCACCACGACGGGATAGCCCAGAATGCTAGAGGCGACCTGGCGGAAGGACGTGGGGTCGCCGCTGCACCAGACTTCCAGTCTGCCGGTGGGGTTCTGGCCCCCTTGCTTCGTCGAGGGCTTTAGGAGGGCGGCAGCTTCCAGCACGGCGCGTGTCCGGCGAGCAATTGCCGCTCCGCTGTCGATGACCTGGACACCGCTGCCGGCGACGCGCTCGATCAGCGGGCGCAAAGCCGGGAAATGGGTGCATCCCAGTACCAGCACATCGATATCCTTGCTGAGCACAGGCTTCAGAGCCTGGTGCACGACCTCCTCCGCCGTTGGCGTATCTAGCTCGCCACGCTCGACGAGGGTCACCAACTCAGAGCAGCCGTGGCTATAGGTCTCACTATCGCGAGCAAAGTCGGCAATTAACTGGCGCAAATAGGGCGAGCGCGCCGCTTGATTCGTAGCAATGATACCGATACGACCCTTGCGTGTCAGGCGTGCTGCGGGCTTCACAGCGGGCACTACCCCGACGAAGGGCACAGGGAAGGTGGCGCGCAGAGTGGCAAGGGCCGCTTGTGAGGCGGCATTGCAGGCGACAACGATCAGTTTCACGCCGCGTTCTACCAGGAAGCGACTGATCTCCAGCCCCAGCAGGGTGATCTCAGCCTCACTGCGCAGGCCGTAGGGGCAGTGAGCCGTATCGCCGACGTAGAGGAAGTCCTCGCCGGGTAGCTCTTGCCTCAGAACGCTGAGAATGGTCAATCCACCGGCTCCCGAGTCAAAAACCCCGATGGGAGCGCTGGCCTGACCGGCTCCAGGGGCCTGCAGGGTCGGCAGTTTTGATGGCTGAGACTCTCCCTCCTGCTGGAGATGGACGCTCTGTAGCCTACTACTCAATGGTGCCTCAGATGCTTGTTTAAAGTAACTATTGTGCATAATACTACTGAAAATTCACCAGCATAGTGATAACATGGAAAGGCACGTCTCCTGATGGCGAGCGCCTGGCGTTGTCCTGGAGAGGCTGGCGGGCGAGATGCTGGCCAGAAGAGCCAGGCTTCTCAACCATAAGGTCAGGCGAGCAGAAAGGCGCCAGGGGCCTCTTCGTTAGAATACTCCACTGTCCCAGGGCATGCAATCCGAGTCCGTGGCTGCTGCTCTTGTCTGGTCCTTACCTTGCGCGCGTGCAGGCTGGCTCAGACCGTTCCGGAGAACCACAGCGACTCAGCCGGACTTCTCTGACTGACGACATTGGGTATCTCCGCGAAGGAGAATCTTCGCTGGATGCGGCCACCGATCTGCGGCGGTGCTCATCTCAAGCGAAGTGAACCATTCTCCAGAGGCCGTGGGCGTTGGTCGTATCAGTCAGGGTACTTTATATAGAACGATCCAGACGAGAGATCAACCACATCGGCGACATCTGTCTCACTTGTCGGAAGGGTTCGATTGGCAGAGGGAGGTCGCAGCGCTGCCGTCCGTCCTGGATGCAACCGGGTGGTGATTCTAACGCTTCTCTAACACTCTTCCTACGCTTCTCTAATGCTTTTCCTACGCAGCTCTAATGAGGGGTGTGGCATACTCAGAGCAGGCTCAGGTGTTGCTTGGACAGCAAGGAGAGGCGAGGACCCATGTACGCAGCGGGCAATCGGTCACAAGGGAACGCTGGTCAGAGTGCTCAGCGGGCGCCACAACCGCAGCCGTTGCGCTGTGCGAACTGCGACATCGAGATTCGCTGGTCTCCAACGATCGTGCAGGGCAAGGCTTATTGCTGTAGCGGGTGCGCCGCTGGGGGCCCTTGCAGCTGTGACTATTCACAGTATCGCTCAGTCAACATAGCTGGTGTGATCCACTACATGCCTGAGCATGAGGGGCAGGATTCTACTCAGCCGCATGGGATGGAAACAAGCCCGTCCTGAGCTGCTCGAGGGGTGCTCGTGAGCTCCAGTGGTCCCCAGTTCTGCTGTCTCCCTGTCCTGCGGCTGCCGACCGCGCGCACAGAGCGGGGAATCGGAGTCTGCATCGTTCCAGACCGTATCTGAGGCCAGAGGCAAGGCGAGGGCGGCGGCCTGGTCAGCGACAAGGTGGCCACCAGGAGGAGGCGAAGCTTTTCTGAGAGTGGGAGCTTGCCTGATAGCCCCTTTTGTTCGCTTGTGCTGGTACGCGAAAGACGCGATGGGTCCTCTATAAGAGAAGCTCTAAACAACTAGCGGAAGAAAGGGAGAAGACGTTCGTGGCGAAGATCCGTCCTGTTGGCGACCGCGTGGTGGTGAAGCCCGCGGCCAAAGAAGAGGTCACTAAGAGTGGTATCGTCATTCCTGATACGGCCAAGGAGAAGCCCCAGGAAGGGACCGTCGTTGCCGTAGGGAGCGGTCGGCTGCTTGATAATGGCGAGCGGGCGGCGTTGGAGGTGCGCGAGGGTGATCGGGTGCTCTTTGCCAAGTACAGTGGCACTGAGTTCAAGCTCGATGGTGAGGAATACCTGGTGCTGAAAGAAAGCGACATTCTTGCCGTTCTGAGCTGATTGATCCCCGCTGTACACTCTCCCCCTTTGTTGGCGCTCCCCTCTCTATAGAGAAGAGAGAGCTGTCATCGACCGAACGGAACGATCGCTTAGCCAAGATAGAGAGGAAGGAACAATCGATAAATGGCAAAACAGTTAGTATTTGACAGTGAGGCGCGTCGTTCTCTGAAGCGAGGGATCGACATTCTCGCTGCCGCGGTCAAAGTCACCCTTGGCCCCAAAGGCAGGAACGTCGCCCTCGATAAGAAGTTTGGTGCTCCCTCCATTACGCACGACGGCGTCACCGTGGCCAAAGAGATCGAGCTGGAAGACCCCTTTGAGAATATGGGGGCCCAGCTGCTGAAGGAAGCGGCCACCAAGACCAACGATGTGGCCGGTGATGGCACAACGACGGCCACCGTTCTGGCGCAGGCCATCGTCACGGAAGGCTTGAAGAACCTGGCCGCTGGTGCCAATCCGATGCAGCTCAAGTATGGCATCGATCGCGCCACCGAAGCGGTTGTCGACTATATCCGTTCGGTAGCAGTACCGGTGCAGACGCGAGAAGATATTGCCCATATCGCCACCAACTCTGCGGCGGATGAGACGATCGGCAGACTGATTGCCGATGTGATGGACAAGGTCGGCAAGGACGGCGTCATCACCGTCGAGGCTTCGCGCGGTACCAGCTTCGAGACGGAGTTTGTCGAGGGCATGCAGCTCGACAAAGGCTTTGTCTCGGCCTACTTCGTGACCAACAACGAGAAGCAGGAAGCCGCCGTTGAGAATCCCTATCTCCTGATTACCGATCGCAAGATCAGCGCTGTTCAGGATATCCTGCCGGTGTTGGAGAAGATTACGCAGCAGGGGCGGCGCGAGCTGGTGATCATCGCTGAAGATGTCGATGGGGATGCCCTGGCGACGCTGGTGGTGAATAAGGTGCGTGGCGTGCTGAACGTGCTGGCTGTCAAGGCCCCGGGCTTCGGCGATCGCCGTAAGGAAATGCTGCGCGATATCGCGGCGCTGACTGGCGGCCAGGTGATTAGCGAGGAGATGGGCCGCCGCCTTGATTCGGTGACTCTGGCCGATCTGGGCCAGGCTCGCCGCGTGGTGGCCACCAGAGATACGACCACCATCGTCGAGGGCCGCGGCAATCCGGCTGACATCCAGGCCCGTATTCGTCAGATCAAGGCTCAGATCGAGGAGACAACCAGCGACTACGATCGCGAGAAGCTGCAGGAGCGCCTGGCAAAGCTGGCCGGCGGCGTGGCGCTGATCAAAGTGGGGGCCGGCTCAGAGGTGGAGCAGAAGTATCGCCAGACCCGCGTCGAGGATGCCCTCTCGGCGGCTCGGGCCGCAGTTGAGGAGGGGATCGTCCCCGGCGGCGGTGTGGCTCTGCTCAATGCGATCGAGGCTTTGGACAAGCTGGAGCTGACCGGAGATGCGGCGACCGGGGTGAGGATCTTGCGCCGCGCCCTGGAGGAGCCGGTGCGCCAGCTCGCTATCAATGGCGGCAAGGATGGCTCGGTGGTGGTCGAGGGCATCCTGCGCGCTCAGCGCGAGCAGAATAATCGCAACTATGGCTACAACGTCCTGCTCGATCGCTATGAGGATATGATCGCCGCTGGCATCACCGACCCCGCTAAGGTGACCCGCTCTGCCCTGCAGAATGCTGCCAGCATCGCGGCCATGATCCTGACCACCGAGGCCCTCATCACTGACGTGCCTGAGAAAGAGAAAGCTGCTGCTCCTTCTATGCCTGAGTACTAGCGCTCTTCGAACCGCTTCACCCCGACTCTCTGCGATGGGAGCGGGGCCAGGTTGTCGCGAGGCCCTCTTTCCTCCCCTACCTTCTGGCTGGAGAGGATGAGGGCCTCGCTGACTGTAAGAGAGCTGACTGGCTGCCAACGCCGGCTTTGCTCAGGCGATAAAGTGCAGCGAGTTGAGCATCGGATCGTAGTATTTCTGCATTGCCTCGTCAAAAACGTCATTGCTGGCATAGAACTGAAGGCTATAGTAATGTTGCTGGTGCATGACGCTCAGGGTGACGAGGTGCAAGCTCTGGTTGTTGTTCAAGGGGAAGCTCACGTCGTCCTCGCTCCAGCTCTGGCCCCCGACGGTCCGTGTCTGGGGGGTATTGGTCAGTGTTTGTGGATTGCTCAGGCTGGTGGCCTGGGCGAAGTTCTGAATCAGAAACTGGTCAAGCTCGTGCGCGCTGGAAAAGGCCTGGTTGGCATCGCTGGGAAATTGGACAACCAGCAGGCTCAAGGGGGCTGAGAGACTCTGAGGGGGATCGAGCGTGAGCGTTTTGACCCCACTGCTGGAAGTGTTGAGCTGACCCTCAAGCCAATCCTGGGGGAGGTTCATGGTCAGACCCAGAGATTGGCTACTGGCATTGCTCAAGGGCTTGAAAGAGGATGGCGTAGGCAGAGCGTTTGTGGTCGAGCTCTGGCTGCCTGCCGTGGCGGTCGCCGCTGGCGCCTGGCTGGGGAGCTGAACGCTGTGCGCGGGCGCTTTGGGGGCAAAGTAGCCGTGGGCCCACAGCAGCCCCACAGCAAAACCAGCGCCGAGCAGACAGCTCAGGAGCAGCACGGTGATCACCGTAAGCCAGCGGCTGGAGCGCCCTGCTGGTCGAGTCTGACCCGGAAAAGCGACCGCCGTACTCTGACCGGCAAGACCGTTGGCCAACAGCAAGGAACCGGAGACTTCGCGCGGGTCACGTGGCCAGGCAGGTGTATCGGCAGGAAGGTACGAATAATATGCCTGTGCTCCTGATGAGACTGCCGTGCCACACTGGGGACAGACCACGGCAGAGACCGGTAGTTCTATCTTGCATTGTGTGCAGGTCATGGCTGCACCTCTCCCGTGTTCGTTCCGACAACAGCAGCTGTTGTCGGAGAATGACCTCTGTACAAGAGATGGGTGGATGGGGCGGTTACAGCCGGGACGAGGCAGCTCCTCTTGCTCCGGCGCCCCTTCTTCGCTCGCGTGTAATCGCTTCTTGCTGACTGGCTGGTCAGAGAGAGCTATCTCGACTTGGATGCCGGCCTCTCACACCGGTAGACAGGGTCCCTTACCTTGCTCATGCGGCTTGGTTCTGTCCGGGCGATTCATCAGGGCTGTTGCTCGCTGAACGTCAGCGGCTCCGGCTATCTTGAGCCGCGAGCTAGCGAACCCAACGGCAGTCAAAGCGAACCTGTCCGCTGCGACGATCGGTGATAGCTCTGACGATCTCCAGTGTCATTGGCTCGCCAATAGCGATCGGCAGATCGTTCTCATCGAGCACGCGGCACTCGAATTGGCGTGTTGGGTCATTGAGATCGGCAATGACGCAACGCACATAAGAACGCTCCTCACCGCCAATAGTGGCCCGTAAGCCGGATTCCTTCGCGAGTAACTTTCCCGTGCGCTTCACCGTCCCCTGTCCCCCCTCTCTGGGAATCCTCTCACTCACTTCCCTCCTCTCCCACTAGGATGGCAAACTGCTAAAGACATGGTAGAAGAATCTGCAGCAAAAGTCAACGAGGCTCCTACCCAGCCCAGCAACCAATCAGCTTCTCTGTTGACCTGCCCTGCTCCCGTTACCTCAAGGAAGGCCAAGAGCAGGATGGCTTGAGTCCTCTCGTTGTCCACGGCGGCCAGTGCCCGGGGGTGCTGGGCTGAGTCTTAGCCCAGCACCTCGGGATTGACCAGGTTGGGGGGCCGGCGTCCTTCGTGGTAGGCGACAATGTTGTTACTGGCCACCAGTGCCATCTGATTGCGTGTCGCATAGGAGGCGCTGGCAATATGGGGTAGCAATACCACGTTTTCCATCGTCAAAAGCTCTGGCTCAATGGCCGGCTCGTGCTCATAGACATCCAGGCCGGCGCCGGCGATCTGCTTCTCCTGCAAGGCGCGGACCAGGGCCTTCTCATCGACGACGGGGCCGCGAGAAGTATTGATCAAATAGGCTGTTGGCTTCATCAATGACAGCTCTCGTTCGCCGATCAGGTGGTGGGTTGAAGGCAGGTAAGGGGTGTGAATACTGACGAAATCGGACTCGCGCAGCAACTCGTCCAGCGGGGCATAGGTCAGATGATGGGCTGCTTCCTCCTCGGGTGGCAGACGGTAGACATTGTAGTAGAGGACGCGCATTTCAAAGCCGCTGGCCCGTTTGGCGACGATCTTCCCGATGCGTCCAACGCCGATGAGCCCCAGGGTTGCATGATGGACATCGGCGCCGCAGAAGAGCAAAGGACCCCAGCCTTTGAACTTCCCGGCGCGTACGAAGCGCTCGGCCTCGGGAATGCGACGAGCGACGGCGATCAGGAGGCCGAAGGCCAGGTCGGCGGTAGTATCGGAGAGGACACCAGGAGTGTTACTGACGGCAATGCCGAGGCGCGTAGCCGCTTCGACATCAATGTTGTTGTAGCCAACGGCCATATTGGCCACCATCTGTAGACGTGGCGTGGCCGAGGCACAAGCCTCCAGAAAGCGGGCATCGATCTGATCGGTGAGCAAGCAGAAAATATAGTCATGGCCGGGACCGCGACGGAGCAGCTCTTCGTAGGGCCAGATAACGCCTTCCTCCATATTGGCCTCTACCTCGCCGATGGCCTCCAGAGGTGGATAGGCAACATCAGGTACACGCTGGGTCACCAGGATTTTGGGACGTTCTGCCATAGCACTCTCCTGCCGATCTTGCTTGCTTGCTACTGCTGCTGCTGCTGACTTGCTGGAGCAACGGTCTACCTGAACATATTGAAGCTGGGAAGCCTCGCTGACAGACCAGGCGCATGCGGTCCGTCGATGACTGCTGGCTATGCTGGCTGGAACTTTCCTTTTATTGTATAACCTCTGACAAGCCTCGTGTCTGATCCGTCTGATCGTCGGGGCGATCGGTCGGTTGACATGCCAGGGAGGTGGGTAGACGGAAGGGTTTCGCCAGACGGCGACGCAGGAGCATCAGGAGGGCAGGCCATCCGTCGCGCCAGGGGGAGAGCTTTTTAGCCTGGCGAGGAGCATAGCGAATGGGGACTTCCAGGATAGTGAGGCCGGCCTGTACCAGATAGATGGTGATCTCTGGCTCAATCTCGAAGCGGTGTCCCTGGAGAGGGAGAGCCTGCACCACTGCGCGTGGCATGAGCTTGTAGCAGGTTTCCATATCGGAGAGGCGGCAGCCGTAGAGCAGATTTGTGGCCCCTGTCAAAAAGCGATTGCCCCAGCGTGTCAGCCAGGGCTGTCGAGAAAGATCACGGCAGCCGTAGACAGCTACGAGGGGGTGACCCGCCGAGATCCAGCGTTCCACGAGCAGGGGGATATCTTGAGGATCGTACTCTAGATCGGCGTCTTGGATAAGGACCAGGTCGCCCGTGATAGCTCCAAAGCCTGTGCGTAAGGCCATGCCCTTCCCCTGGTTGGTACTGTGGCGTAGGTAGCAATAGCGATCAAAGGGCGGCTGCTGACGCAGTGTCTGTAAGATCTCCCAGGTACGGTCGGTGGAGGCATCGTCGACGATGACCACCTCCAGATCAAGAGGGACGTTGGCCAACATCTCCAGAAGCTGGGCCACTGTGGCTTCTTCGTTGTAGACAGGCACAACCACCGAAATGCGCATGCTTGCAGTAACCTCACTTCCCGATGCTGCGGAGCAGTGAGCATAGGGGCTATCTGCCCTTTGTGCTCCTCTCTCCTTATCCGGGATGACGACTCTCTGGGTGGTAGGGGGTAAGAATAGAGCTGTTTCTTCTCCTGGCTGCTGGCATCCATCAGGTCTGCCGCCCGGTCTCGACTCATTCCCAAAGCTGCACCGTACCATCGGTCAGGGCGACGAGCAGGCGACGATCGGCAAAATGCAGGGCACTGATTTGCCAGGGATGGTAGAGCTTTTGGGCCAGCTGTCCTGCTCTCAGCGACCAAAGCTCAACCACGCCCTCGTTGATCTCGCTATCTTCGCGGGCCACGGCCAACCAGCTGGCATCATCGGAAAGCGCCAGACGCGAGGTGCCTCCCAGGGTGCCGACAGCGAGATCGTAGTAGGTGGCAGCGCGCAAGTTCTGCACGCGCACGCGATTACGCTCCTGCCGCGCTGCGAAGACCACCGTCTGCAGATCTGGTGTGACCGCATAGGGCGGAGCACAATCGCTACACGCTCCAGCCAGCACAGAGGTGACAATGCGTGGGCGCGGACGGTTCCCAAAGCGGGTGCGGGCAGTCAGGTCCCAGCGCCGAACAACAATCACCTCCTCCTGGCTGCCGGGGCTATGCCCACAGGAAAGCGTCAGCAGGGAGCGCGTGTCGCGTGAGAGCGCGCGCAGGCGAATGGCCCAGAACTGGCGCTTCTCGATTTCCTCTTCGATGCAGACCAGGGTCTCCTGGGGAGCAGCGCCCTGCCCCGGCTGGTAGAGCAGGACATCGGTGGCACGCACTCCCACTTTCCGCGGGGTGCGCGGGTCCTCGGCCTGATAGGGAAGGGCGAGGCGCAAGTACAGAGAGAACGAATCTATTGTCGAATCCGGCGGGGGTTGAAGAACGCTTCCCTCCTCTACGAAGGCCAGATCGAGCGTATAGTGGTCAAAAACGGTGCGCTGCTGCAAAGGGTAGCTCCAGAGCAGCGAGCCGCTCTGTGTACGCCAGACGTGCAAGCCGAGGCGCCCCCAACCGGCTAGGAGCTCCCCATGCGGTGAAAAGCGCAGTTCACGCAGCGATTCGACTGTCAGAGCAGGATCAGTGCGAAACTGAGCAAGCTGAGCACTGCGGGCCACGCTCCAAATGGCTCCCTGGCCATCCAGAGTGCCAGCAGCGATGTACAAGTCATTGTCTTTCGTTTGCACGCTGCCCAGGGCCGAGATCACTCCCAGGGACGTCTGGAGGCGAGCGCCGGCGCGCAGGGGGCCGCGTGTGCTGAAGATGCTCAGGCTGGCAAACTCTAGCTCCTCCTGTGGGTCAATGCGCTGGGGACGCCGGCGCGGTCGCAGCAGGCCACTACGTACATCCAGCACACCGCGCAGGACCACATCATACTGCTGTCGCTTCTGGGGGTCACCCAGGACGGCGTAGGCGCGATTGATGCGCTTCATCTGCGTTGCTCCCTCGGGGCCAGCCAGATCAGGGTGGTAGCGCCGTGCCAGTTGTCGATAGGCGCGTTTGATCGTCTCCTGATCGGCATCCGCTGGTACACCCAGAATGGCGTAGTAGTTTTCCAGTTCGTCCCTCTCCATAGCCAGCTCTGTTGCCTGCTGAAAGTGAGTGGATCGCGCTAGAGCGATACAATACGTGTTTTGACACGGTTGCCTGGCATCGACAAGCGCCGTGTGCGCCAGATATACCAGGTTGCCAGAGTGCGATAAGGTCGCCAGCGCTCGCCGAAGGCCAGCAGTTCTTTGCGCGTTGGGCGCCGTTCTAGTTCGTAGAGGAGGCGGAGGCCCTCGGCCAGACCCAGATCATCGACGGGCCAGACATCAAGGCGTCCCAGGGAAAAGATCAAGATCATTTCTGCTGTCCAGCGCCCGATACCTCTGACTGTGGTCAGGGCGCGGATAACGGCCTCGTCGTCAAGTGCTGGGAGCTGCTGCAAATCCAGCTCTCCACTCAGGACGTGGGCACAGAGATCACGTATATAGCGAATCTTTTGTGTAGAAAGGCCGACTGCCTGCAGTTGCTGCTCGTCGAGGGCGGAAAGGAATTGGGCCTGAAGAGGTCCGGGTGGAAGAAGAGTGCGCAAACGAGCCATAATGGCGTCGGCGGCCTGAACAGAAATCTGCTGCGAGATGATGGCATCGACCAGCGCTTCGAAAAGGTTAGGGTCCGGCACCAGCGTACACGGCCCTACGCGCTCAATGGCGCTGGCCAGAACTGGATCACCGGCTTTCAGCGCCAGGGTGGCTGTAGCAAGAAGGTCGGTCCAAGATTGCTGGATGGTCATCCCTCCGTCTTTCTGCTCGCTCAATGTTCTCATGCCAGTTGCTTGCTCGCTGGTTGCCAGCTGGCCGCTGAGGCAAACAGCACAGCCGCTGATATTGTAGCACATGCTGGCCTCCTGCCGCTGGCGCGCTCTGGCCTGGCAGGCGATGGATGCAATGGAGCAGATAATGACTGAAGAAGCAGATAGACAGGCGGAGGAGATGCGATTTACTCCTCCGCCTGTGGGGCGTTGCAGGCTCTCGTCAGGCCCTGGCCATGAGGCTGCTTTCCTTGAAGTGGAAGAGAGCAGCCAGGGCCACCGCGATGGCCAGGCCAAGGACCGTCAGGGTGGGACCCCAACGCATACCCTCTGTGATTGGGCTACCGTAAAGGTGGAAAATCGAGAGGTTGATCAGCCAGTCGGGCAGTTTCAGCATCGGTTGCAGAAACTCCATCAAGAAGGAAAGAGCTATGAAAAGGCTGACCAGGCCCGTGGTCAGGCCAGCGGAGAGGCGTGTCGCCAGCAGGTAGACCAGGGCAGCGGCCAGCCATTCGAGCGGCAGCATGCTGAAGCAGGCGGCAGCGGTGTCTCCAACATCGATGCGCAGATTGATGCTGCTGGCTGTCACCAGGAGGCTGAGCCAGATCACCAGCGGAGGAATCAGTGAGGCCACCACCACAGCCGCAGCGTGCTCGCCGAGCAAGCGGCTGCGGGAGTGAGGCGTACTCAGGATAAGCTCCAGGCGGTTGTTGTCAAGGTCGCGGCTCCAGCTGTAAGCCAGCGTCATGGCGAAGATGGTCAAGGCGACAGGGATAAAAGCAAAGACGGTCGCTCCCAGAAAGCCCTGGTTAGTAGCGACGTTGTAGCCGCTAAAGAGCTGGCTCATCACGGCATTACCTGCAACTGCCTTCCTGAAGATGTCCAGCAGGCTGGGAATGAGAGCGGTCAAAAATTCGACGAAGAAGAGCGTGATCATCGTCCACCAGAAGAGTGAGGTGAACTGCGCGCGCAGGGTGCGCAGACTCAGCGAGCGCAAGAAGGGATCGCCAGCGGCGCGCGCCAGCGCACGGGCGCGCTCGACGGTGGACGGGTGCCGTCGTCCATTGAGGGCGAGCTGGAACGCCACGCCGCCCAGATCGCGCCGGGCAAAGATCAGGGTGCTGGCGACGATCAGGACCACGGCGAGCAGGATGAGGAGCGCCAGGGCGCCCCAGTTGGTGGCCACCGAGGGGACTAAGGGCTTATTCCTGTTATAGTAGTAAAAGATCGACAGGCGTCGCAGCCAGTCAACATTTTGCTGAATACGCCCAACGCTATCGAACAGGAACATCAGCACCAGGATAGCAGCGGTCCAGCCGGAGGCGGCACCGCGCCAGCGCACGAACTGCGAGATCAGCAGGGCGATGCTGGCGAAGATCAGCTCAAAGAGGCCGACGTTGAGGGTCGTCAGCAGGGCCCGCGGGTAATCGGCTGTTTCGTGGGCGCTGAGCTGGCCAAGCAGAATAAAGAGGCTAATGATAAGCATCATCACAAGAATGGCCAATATCAGTGAAAGCAGCTTTTCCAGCAAGAGGCGCGACCGTGCCACTGGCTGCGAGAGCAGAACATCGAGCGTGCCACGCTCCTCGTCCCCGCGTACCAGGCGGGCGCCGGCCAGGATGGCCCAGATGGCCAGAAAGGCTGGCAAGGTCGTGCCAAAGACGCGAAAGGTGACATAGCCGGGAATAGTGTTGAGCGCCACCTGATCGCCATAGAAGCTAAAGGACTGATAAATCTGCGTGACACCAGCGCTGAGAGCATCCTGAGCGGTGGCATACATAGCATAGATCAGCAATCCCAGGCCGAGGCCCCAGCAGAGGACTGCGATCCAGTACTCGCGCAGCGTTTTCAGCCAGATCGTACGCAGCATAGCTGTTCCCTCCCGTCACTGGCCGCCAGAAAGCGGACAATGACATTTAGCGGCCAGCGGCAACCGGCTGGTCGACCTGATAGAAGCGCAGAAAGATCTCTTCGAGGCTTGGCTCCTGAGTTGAGAGGCTGAGAGCATCGTGGGCGGCGGCTACCTTGATAACTGCCTGCAGCTCGCCCTGGACGTCAAGATGCAGCTCGCGCCCGTCGCGATTGAGGCGGACGGCGGCCACGCCCGGCAGCCCCTGGAACCACTCCGGTGAGGCAGGTCCAGGGAAACTGATGACGACTGTCTGCTGCCGCATGTGCTTGAGCCGACTCACCTCATTCACCTCGACCAGGCGTCCCTCGCGGATGATACCGACACGGCTACAGGTCTGCTCAACCTCGGGCAGGATATGCGACGAGAGAAAGACCGTGTGTCCCTCGCTCTGCACTTCCCGCAGCATGCGGTAAAACTCCTGCTGGTTGAGGGGATCGAGGCCACTGCTCGGCTCGTCCAGGATAAGCAATCGTGGACGATGCATGAATGCCTGGATCAGACCCAGCTTCTGGCGGTTGCCACGCGAATACTCGCGGAAGCGCTTGCCGGGATCGAAGTCCAGTCGCTCGCAGAGCTGCTGCACGTAGGAGCGGTCGACGCCGCCGCGCAGGTGGCCGAGGTAGGTCAGGATCTGGGCGCCCGTCAGCGAGGGATCAAAGGCAAACTCCGAGGGCAGGTAGCCCACGAGCCGCTTGACGGCGGCAGCCTGCGACCAGCAGTCCAGGCCGGCGATGGTGGCGCGGCCTGCCGAGGGGCGCAGGAAGCCCATTAAGGTGCGGATCGTCGTAGTTTTACCGGCTCCGTTGGGACCAAGGAAGCCAAAGATTTCGCCTTCCTCGATCTCAAAGGTCAGGTCAAGGATGCCGCGGCTGCGACCGTAATACTTCGTCAGGCCGCTGGCTTGAATCAGGACGGTCATGATGACTCTCTCCTTCCATATATTGGCTGAGGTAAGCGCGAATGGCTATTACGAAGCTTTCGATATGCTCATTGACTGTGTAAGCCAGCCGACGGCGCTTCTCTGGGGGCGGTAGCTGCTGATTTTCCAAGGCTCGGCGAATGGCCTCGCCCAGATCCTGAGCCTGTTGCTTAAGCGGAAGGCGTTCTTCTTCCGGCCAGAGCGGGTCGAGCGTCATATAGCCCATAAAGAGGGCTGCCAGCATGTATTCCAGGCGCTTGAGGCTCAGGTCCGAGCGCAGCAGACCCTCCTCCTGCATCTGTGCCAGAATGGCATGAGCAAAAAGCACTTTGCGGCGAGCGATCGAGTTCCCCTGTAGATAGTCATGCTGAGTCATCGAGCCGAGCAGACTGACATCGTTAGTCAGCAGCGCCTTCACCAGCGGACGCTCCTGGTAGCGCAGAAAGGCATAGGGAAAAAGCGTATGGAAAGCAAAGCTATCAGCATGCTCGGCGATGTACTTCTGCAGTGCTTCGATCACGGCCAGGGCCTCGCGCATGATGACACTCATAAAGAGGTCCTCGCGCGTCTTCCAGTGGAGATAGATGGTCCCCTTGGCGACGCCGGCCTCGCGTGCAATGTCGTCGATGGTCGTCTTATCGTAGCCCCAGCGCTCGATGAGCTTGACAGCAGCATCGAGAATGCGCTCAGCGCGTGCCCGGCGCTTTTCCGGGGACGTACGGGCCCTGCCACGCTTCCTCTGCAGCTGATCTGTCACTCCAACACCTCCTTTCTTGACTAAATGACTGTATAAATAAAAATGGTCACAAAATTCTGATAAGAGTATAGTCCGCTGGAGCAAGAAAGTCAAGGGGAGAGGGAAAGCTCAATAAAGCTGATCTGCTCCTACCTGGCCGCCCGCCGTCACAAATTCCTGCGTAGCTTTGCCGGCGAAGTAAACTCATAACGATCGACTATCAGGCGCAGATCCCTCCCCTGATGTCGTACAATGGACATCTAAAGGAGAAAAGAGACTGTTCTTGAAAAGCAAAGCGAGCATCTGCTCGGGAGGCAGCATGACAGAAGCAAGCGGCGCGCCGCAAGGCGCTCAGCATACCAATCGGCTCATTCACGAGACGAGTCCCTATCTGCTGCAGCACGCACACAACCCGGTGGACTGGTATCCCTGGGGGGAGGAAGCCCTTCACAAAGCCAGACAGGAAGACAAGCCCATTTTTCTCAGCATCGGCTACTCCGCCTGCCACTGGTGTCACGTCATGGAGCGCGAATCCTTCGAAAACGCAGAGATTGCGGCCCTCATCAACCGTTACTTTGTGCCGATCAAAGTTGACCGTGAGGAGCGGCCCGATCTTGACGCCATTTACATGCAGGCCGTCCAGGCGCTGACCGGTCAGGGAGGCTGGCCCCTCAGCGTCTTTCTGACGCCGGACGGCAGGCCCTTTTTTGGTGGAACCTATTTCCCGCCCGAGGATCGGCGCTACGGCGGGCAGGTGATGGCCGGGTTCCCGCGAGTGTTGTTGACCATTGTCGACGCCTATCAGAATCGGCGCCAGGAAGTTGAAGAGCAGGCCGAGCGTCTGGTCGAATACCTGCGCGAGCGGAGCAGCGCGCCCCTCTTGCGCCGCGGGCAAGGGCAGGTTCTGCCGCAGCTTGAGCAACTGGCCAACGCGGCGCGCGAACTGGCTGCCGAATTTGATCCCACCAACGGCGGCTTCGGCGGCGCTCCCAAGTTTCCCAACAGCATGGCGCTGGAGTTCCTGCTACGTGTCCACCTGCACCGCGCCGCCGGCGAGCTGCCAGCAGCCAAAGAGGGGGAACGCTCAGAGCTGGAGATGGTTGAGCAGACCCTGCAGCGCATGGCCTGTGGCGGCATCTACGACCAGCTTGGTGGCGGCTTTCATCGCTACTCGGTTGATGCCCGCTGGCTGGTGCCCCATTTCGAAAAGATGCTCTACGACAACGCCCTGCTCAGCCGCCTCTACCTGCATGCCTATCTGGTTACAGGCAATCCCTTCTACCGGCGCATTGCCGAAGAGACCCTAGACTACGTCATGCGCGAGATGACGGCGCCGGAGGGGGGCTTCTACTCGACCCAGGACGCAGACAGCGAAGGGGAAGAAGGCAAGTTCTATCTCTGGCAGGCCGAGGAGATTGCCCGCCTACTGCCTGGCGAGGATGGGGACCTCTTCATGGCCTGGTATGGCGTGACCCCGCGCGGCAACTTTGAAGGCAAGAACATTCTCCACGTGCCCGAGCCTGATGCCCAGCGGATGGCTGAGCGTCTCGGGGTCAGTCGAGAGCGTCTGGAGCAGGCTCTGGAGAAGGGCCGCGCGCTCCTCTTGGCGGCACGGGAGCAGCGCGTCAGGCCGGGACGCGATGAGAAGGTTCTGACGGCCTGGAATGGGCTGATGCTGCGCAGCTTCGCCGAAGCCGCGCGCTATCTCGGGCGTAGCGATTACCGGCACGTAGCCGAGCGCAATGCTGACTTTCTGCTGACGGCGCTGCGCAAAGATGGGCGCCTGCAGCGTACCTGGAAGGATGGACGGGCCCATCTGGCTGGCTATCTGGAGGACTATGCCTTTCTGGCGGATGGTCTGCTGGCCCTCTACGAAGCCAGCTTCGAGCTGCGCTGGTTCAGTGAAGCGCGCAGCCTGATGGAGGAAGCCCTGAGCCTCTTTGCTGATAGCGAGAATGGTGGCTTCTTCGACACTGGCAGCGATCAGGAGGCCCTGATCAGCCGGCCCAAAGAGATCATGGACAACGCCACGCCGGCGGGCAACAGCGTTGCGGCGGAAGTGCTATTACGGTTGGCGGCCTTCACAGGAGAAGAACGCTATCGCCAGGCGGCTGAGAGCTATCTGCAAGCCCTGGCTGATATTATGACCCAGCATCCGCATGCCTTCGGGCATGTGCTGGGTGCGCTGGACTTTGCCCTCTCGCCTGGGCGTGAGATTGCCATCATTGGAGATCCGCAGGCGGAAGGGACCGCGGCTCTCCTGGCTGTGGTCAACCGTCGCTATCGACCCAACAGCGTCCTGGCCTGTGTTGCACCCGGCAGCGCGCAGGAGCGTGCCGCCGCTCTCATTCCGCTCCTGGCCGAGCGGCCTCAGCAGAACGGACGGGCGACAGCCTACGTCTGTCAGCATTTTGCCTGTCAGGCGCCGGCGACAACAGCCGAGGCGCTGCAGGCCCAGCTTGGTGATCTGGACCGCTAGCCGACGCTCAAGGTAAGCGCAGAGAGAGAGAGACAGACCCAGCGGATCGGCAGAGAGGAAGCTGGTCCGCTGGGCCTGCAGCGTATCCTGATGAAGATGGGGCCAGGGTCACCGGCGGTCGGGCAGACTCAGGATGGGCTGAGATGAGGTGAGGCTGGGGCCAGAGCCCGCAGCGGCAAGACGCCGCTGATGGCCTTAGTCATTGACATAACGCAGCTGGCCTTTCACCTCATGACGGCAGAGCCGGCCACTGTTGACGAGATGTTCAAGCGCAAGCGTGGCCGCAGCAATCTCCTTTCTACCGGCCTTCTTCTTGTTGGCCGGCAGAAACATGGTGGCTACCTCCTGGGGAGTGAAAACGGCCAGGGCGCCAGTATGCTCCTCCAGATAAGCGGTCAGAGCCTTGCGATACCAGGCCACCAGATCGCCGGGGCGGGCAATTGGTGGGGCCATCACGATCATCACGGGGCAGGGGGCAAGGGCTAACACGCGGCGGGAAATACTGCCAACCAGCAAGCGGCGCAGCTTGTGGCGCAAGCCCTCACCGCGACTTCCGACGACGATCAGGTCGGCGCCCAGCTCACGCGCAGCCCTGACGATTTCACCAGCCGGCTCGCCGACGCGGATCATCATCTCGATACGCTCGGAGGAGATGGCATATTTTTGGAATTCAAGGCGGGCGCGCTTGAGCACCTCCTCAGCCTCGCTGCGCTGTTCGGTGGTGATGGGCAGGGGCTGGATCTGGCCAACATACATGCCGAGGGAAGGGGAAGCAGTATAGGGGATAGGAATGACCGTCAGGAGAATCACGTGAAAAGCGGGAGCCTGCTCAACCAGCTCTCTGACTTTCGTGATTGCCTGCCTGGTGGCCGGAGAGATCGCGGGATCGATACCAAGCAAGATGTGCCTGTTCATGGCTACCGTACTCCCGAAGGTCACCCGAAGATGGCCACCCCATCTTCTGGGTTCGGTTTCTCACTGAGCGGGGATGAATGCCCGGACATCCGGCGTCGGGCTGAACTGGTATGGTCTACTGCGTCTCTCGCCAGAGAAATGCTCTTCCCGAGGACATGGGGCAGAGAGCGCCTTGCACCGCGGTTGGCTAGCCAGCTGGTTACTGACGGATTCGCCTGCCTGGCGTGATAGGGTCCCTCTCTCATCTCTCCCCCATTGCCCAGCGCTTGCCTTCTCCTATCCACCTCAGCAGGTAGTCCCTTTTGCCTTCCTTCCTGCCTCCTTCTGACGGCCAGCTTCCTGGCCGGGTTCGACGCTCTTTTCGCTGGAGGCCTGTCTAACAGGTGATCGAAGTAAGAGGAATACGACGCTTAGTGAACACCGTCACTGTCTGACCACTCATTCTCAGCCGCGCCTCCTTCGCGAGCCGTACCTGGCTTAGAAAGCGGCAGACAGACAAGACAGACAATCGAAGCGGCTGGGAAGAGAGCGCCATCGGCGGTTCCTTCCTTGTCGGCGCTACCCGCATACCTCGGCTTGCTCTACCCCGCCATCGCTTTTGTGGAGTAGTTCACACTGAGCTGGTTAGCTGCGACATAGCCTGTCCAGAGAAGGGACCGTACACTCTCTATACGATAGTATAGCTGGTTTTTAAAGGAGCCACAAGAGTTCAAGCCGCTTCTATAGCAGAGTTCAGATCCTTGAAGCAGCTGAATCCTGTCAAGGAGTGATCTCCGCCATGAGCCAGAGCGACAGACTGGGCCCAGGGGGAAGCCCGGTCGCCCAGTGCATTGTTCCACAAATGTTCCCTACGCCTGCCGGGCAAGGTAGGTGGTGGGGGAGCTGTCGTTATGAACATATAATTCTGTCCCATACCAATAAAAAATTGGAGATCAGCTTGTAAATAGCGTCTATCTGAAGATGGATGGGTAACGGTTCTGCCAACGAGCGGAGGAACAAGACCATCTCTGTGTAAGCGAAGGCATTGAAGGAAGAAAGCAGGTTGAGAGCGATGGGCATGCAGACTGAACAATTCTCAAGCGTCCTGGAGCTGGCCCTGCCGACTGAGGTTGACGCCGGGGGAGCCGAAGCGATGAGCAACAGAGAAGCCGAGCAAAGGCTGGCGGAAGAGCGTTATGGGCTGGAGATCTTCCAACGCGCCATTTTGGAAGGTGACCAACAGGCCTGGGCGCTGCTTCAAGACCGGTTTTCCGACCTTGTCCGCGCTTGGATACGCCGGCACCCTAAGCGAGAGATCGCCATTCGCCTTGATAGCGAAGAGAACTATATTGCTCAGGCTTTTGAGCGATTCTGGCAGGCGACAGCTTTCAAGCAAGATCTCCAATTTACTTCCCTGGCGGCGGCTCTGAGCTATCTGCGGGCCAGCCTCAACGGGGCCATCATGGACACTTTGCGTACATATGCCCGGCCACGCGAGGCTTCTCTCTCGACGCCGGGCTACGAAGGAGTATCAGTGAGCGAGGACGGGGATGACGGTGGCGAGCTTTGGGAGATCCTCAAGAGTCTGCTGCCTCAGCGGCGGGAGCAGTATCTTGCCTATCTGCTCTTCCATTGTGGCCTGAAGCCACGAGAGGTTGTCCGCTACTGCTCGCAGGAATTCCACAGCGTTCAGGAAGTTTATCGCCTAAGACGCAACATCGTCGAGCGCCTGTTGCGTCAAGCTGATCAGCTACGTTGGAGGCTCAGCGTGCATTAGCCCTAGCCCTCGGTCAGATCGATGGTCGGCTCCTTGCCCCAGGAGCCAGGCGGTGCGGAAGGAGAGATGGCAGCTGGAAAGGGGTGGAAGAAGGCCATGTGTAAAAAGCCGCACCTGAAACGTTGATTTAGCGAAAGGAGTATCCTCAGAAGGAGGAAGAACCTGCCTGCGTTTAGGCATCGTTGCATGCCATGCTGCCAGGTGAAGGAAACAAATGATGGATTGCAGAGATCAGTTTGCTCCTGAAGCTGAGGAGCTGATCATGCTGGCCTTCGGCGAGGAGGGCCTGGCTCCCGAGGTAGTGCGACACTTACACGCATGCATGATTTGCCAACGGCGCCTTATGCAGTTTCAGTCGCTCTCTCATCACTTACTGGCGCAACTCTACCGTAGTCAATGTCCTGATGGCCAGCGCCTTAGCTTCTACTGTGCTGGTCTCCTTAGTGGAGAGGAGCAGCGTCAGATTGCTGCTCACGTGCAAGAGTGTCCACTCTGCGCCGAAGAAGTGGCTGTTACCAGGCGCTTCATGGCTGATCCGCTGACACCTACGACCCTGGCGCCTTCTTTCCTCCGCCTGGCAACAACACCTACCGGGCGGCAGGCTTGGCATGGGCTGCCTGATGGGCGCCCATCGGCAGCATGGCCGCGGTACTACCATAGCGAAGAGTTTGAGCTGGTGCTGCATATCTCATCTTCAAGTGCGGGGCGCTGTGCCGTCTACGGCCAGCTCAGCTGCGTCAATGCCCCTCTTGGCGGCGCGGCTTTCGAAGGTCGCCAGGCGGTGTTACAACCCCTCAAGACCGTGCGGAAAAAGCCAGCCGAACGAGCGGCGGCAGACACTGCTCTGCTCCGGCTGACAGCCGAGATAGACAACCGAGGAATGCTGACCTTCCCCACTGTGCCCCCTGGGCGCTATATGCTGCTCTTGCATCTACGTGAGCGAGATCTGGTGATTGAGGAATTGCAGATCGACGGTTGTAGAGTGATCTGGAGCTAAGGCTTGACAGAGCAGCGAAAGCTGCTGAACGACAATGGCGCCGGACTTGGGACAAACCAGGCGCGACCTGCTGCTTGCCTGGGGAGGCGCGAAAAGCCGCTGACCCCAAGGTGGACCGAACGGACCCGCGTCAGGCCGGGGATTTTTCCCCAGGTCCCAACCGGCGCCGTTGGACAGGTGGTAGCTCCTCTTACCAGAGCAAAGGCCCTGCAAGGGCTTGTTGTTCGCTTGCCGCTTTTCTGTGGAGAGGGCAGCGCGCTCCTGACGTGTTCTCTTCGCTGCTGGTCTTTCCGCTGGGGAGCCTACTCCAGGTCGCCCAGCCAGCGTGTCTTCTGCCGGTAATCGGTTGGAATCCGTTCCGGTGGCGAGAGGGCTGGATAGCCGACATAGAGAAAGGCCACAATCTCATCCTCGGGGGCCAGGCCAAGCCAGGCTTTGACCTGGGGGTCATAGGCCGCTTCGCCGGTGCGCCACATGGTGGCCAGGCCCTGCTCCTCAGCGGTCAGCAGCATATTCTGAACAGCGGCGGCCACCGCCTCGATATTTTCAATGGCGCGCACCTCGGAGCGCTGAGGAGCCTCCGCTGCTACTACGATCACTACTGGGGCACGTAAGGGCTTCTGGCGTTCCTTCTCGATCAAGGCCCGTATCTTTTCATCCTTCCCCTGACTCAGGCGCAGCGCCAGTGCCTGAGCCATTGCCTCCCCCAATTCCTGGCGGGCAGCACCGCTAAAGACGATGAATTTCCAAGGCTCGACTCTATGGTGATTGGGGGCGTGGGTCGCCGCCTCCAGCATGCGCTCGATCTGGACCCGCGTCGGACGGCGCTCGCTCATCTTGCTGATGCTACGCCGTCGGCGGATCGTTTCAAACACCAGCATGTCGATGTTCACCCTTATAAAGTGCGATGATGATGTTCCGTATACTATACCCCATGCGGTCCTGTTACTCAAGGAGGACTTTCGCTCTCAAGCGGCCTCACAGGCTGTGACAGCGCCCTTTCTTCTGACTGCCTGTCTCATTCATAGGCAGCCAAGGAGACGTCCCCGGCTGCGAGGCTCTCTCTGGCGAGCGTAGTGATTTTCGTGTAGCCTGCTATGCCTTGTCATGCTGCTGCCCGAAGGATACAATGGAGGCAAACAGCGAAGATCAAAGTGAAAGCGAGCCATGATGACAGCAGTACATTTTGGCTGGGTTCTCAACGCCGGGCCGACGCGCGGCATGGAGCCGAGCCGCTTTCTGGAGATCGCGCGAGAGCAGGTTGCGCTGGTGGGTGATCGGATCGACTCGCTGTGGTTCACTGATCATCTGCAGTTTGGCGATTCACCTGTTCTAGAGGCGTGGACAGCGCTGACCTATCTTGCGGCGCTTTACCCGCGGTATCGCATTGGCCACATGGTCCTCTGTCAGTCTTTTCGCAATCCCGCCTTGCTGGCCAAAATGGGGGCCACCTTGCAGTATCTGAGTGGAGGGCGTTTCTTGCTGGGCATCGGCGCAGGCTGGCATGAGGAAGAGTATCGGGCCTACAACTATTCTTTTCCCGGCCCGAGAATCCGCCTCGAGCAGCTTGAGGAGACCCTTCAGGTTGTCAAGGCGCTCTGGAACGAGAGGCAGGCAACCTTTGAGGGGCGCCATTATGCTGTTCGCAGCGCCTATTGTGAGCCAAAACCAGAACCGGTGCCGCCTATCATTGTCGGTGGTCTGGGTCCGCACCTGCTCCACATTGTGGCTCGCTATGCTGATGGCTGGAATGCTGCCTGGGTCAGGCCCGAAGCCTATCGCCAACGGCTAGCGACCTTCGAGCGCGCGTGTCAACAGCTCGGGCGTGATCCCAGCCAGATCGAGCGGAGCTGGTTCGGGCGCTGCATCTGTGTTCCTTCTCCAGAAGAAGCGGCCAGACTGCAAGGTCGGGGGCTGCTTGGTACGCCGGACCAAATCGCCGAGCAGATTCAGGCCTATCTCGACCTGGGCATCACCACCTTTATGCTGGGAAGCTCGAAACTAGAGGATCTGCAGACCGTCGAGCTGCTGGCGCGCCAGGTTTTGCCGCGCTTTCGCCCAGGGAGCGCAACCGTCTGAGTACCATCGCCTTGGTGATCACTATCCTGACATGGTCTCCCTGGGCTCTTCTCTCTTGCTGGCTGGCTGGCGGCCAGATGACGACCTGGAACCCTCATTGCTCCCATCTTTTGCACCACTGACGAGCGCGCAAGGGGAAGCAAGCGGATGAGAAAGAAGGAGCAAGGCCAATGGAAACCCCTAAGAGTGCGTTGCGCCCTATTCTCTTTGGCGCCAATGTTGATCCTACTGCGGACGATCCGCGCTGGCCTCTGGAACTTACCCACGCCGTGGAAGAGGCCGGCTTTGATCTCATCGGTATTCAGGATCACCCGTACAATGCGGGCTTCCTCGATACCTGGACGCTCATTGCCACACTGGTGCAGGCCACACAGCGTGTGCGCTTCTTCCCTAATGTTGCTAACCTACCGCTGCGTCCTCCGTTGATGTTGGCCAAAGCCGTTGCCTCCCTTGATGTTCTCAGCGGTGGCCGGATTGAACTGGGGCTAGGCGCTGGCGCTTTCGCTGACGGCATTGTTGCGATGGGAGGACCAAGGCGCCGGGCTGGCGAAGCAGTGACTGCCCTGGAGGAAGCAGTACAGCTCATACACCGCTTCTGGAGCGGAGAGCGCAGCCTTCACTTTCAAGGGCGCTACTACAGCGCTCTGGGAACGCGCCCCGGTCCGCGTCCGCTCCATCCGATCGGCATCTGGCTAGGGGCCTATCGTCCGCGCATGCTGCGTCTCACCGGGCGCCTGGCCGACGGCTGGATTCCCAGCAGCACCTATGCGGCCCCCGAGCAACTACCGGCCATGCAACGCCAGATTGACGAGGCCGCCCAGCAAGCAGGACGCTCGCCGCGAGCTATTCGACGTATCTACAATATCATCGGCCAGATCACTGATAGCGGCCCCGGCTGGGAGCGCGGTGTCTTCCGCGGAGGCCCCCAGGACTGGATTACAGAGCTAGCGCGTCTGGTGCGCGAAGTGGGGATGGATACCTTCATCTACTGGCCTGTGGAGGATCGCCTGCATCAGATCCAGCGCTTCGCTGCCGAGGTTATCCCCGGCGTTCGCGCGGCCCTCAACACTCCCTAGCCAGGTGCCAGGCATAGGACGGCCTCCGGCCACCGAGACGCGCAAGGTAGCCAGCCAGCCACGACTCACCAAAGTCGTGGCTGGCTGTGTCTGCTCTCTACCTGTGTTCAGCCCGGTCTTTCTGCTGAGGCTGAAGAGGAAGGGGAGGGAGCGGTGTGGGCCGGCCCTTTCTCCAGAAGGTTGCCCTCAACGCCTTTCAGCAAGTTCCCCTCGACACCGAGCGAAGGGAGAAGCTGGGCCTGGGCCTGGGTCTGCAACGGTAGGCCCCACAGCTTAATAAAGCCGATGGCGGCGTTGTGATCGAACTGATCACCCGTATCATAGGTGGCCAGGCTGTGGCTATAGAGCGAATGCTCGGACTGCCGTCCGACCACCGTGAACTGACCCGGCGCCAGCTTCACGCGCACCTTGCCGCTCACAAAGCGCTGCGTACTCTGCACATAAGCGGCCAGATCCTGATGGAGGGCGCTGTACCACTGCCCATTGTAGATCAGGCGCGCGTATTCGGCAGAAACCAGCTCCTTGAAGCGCAGCTGATCCCGGCTGAGCGTCAGGCTCTCCAGAGCCTTGTGCGCGGCATGGAGGACCACCGCCGCGGGCGCCTCGTAGATCTCGCGCGACTTAATGCCCACCAGGCGATTCTCGACGTGATCGATGCGTCCGATCCCGTACTTCCCAGCCAGAGGATTGAGCGTCTCGATCAAGGTCACTCCATCGATCTCCTCGCCGTTCAGAGCCACTGGAATGCCGTGCTCGAAGGTCAGCTCGATATAGGTTGGCTCAGGGATAGGTGGACCGCCCGGACGCCCAAAGAGCCAGGGGCTGGTTGTCCAGGCATAGACATCCTCCGGCGGCTCCTGCCAGGGATCTTCCAGCGCACCACACTCGATGCTGCGCCCCCAGAGATTCTGATCGATTGAGTAGGGGCTGGCGTTCGTTACTGGAATCGGAATATTGTGCTCGGCAGCGTAGGCGATCTCGCTGTCGCGCGTCATGCTCCACTCACGCACGGGAGCGATGATCTTCAGATCAGGGGCCAGTGCCGCGATCGAGACATCGAAGCGCACCTGGTCATTGCCCTTGCCAGTACAGCCATGAGCCACGGCGACCGCCCCCTCGGCGCGGGCTACCTCTACCAGCAGGCGAGCAATTAAAGGACGGGCCAGAGCGGTTGCCAGCGGATACTGGCCCTCATAAATCGCGCCGGCCTGCAGGGCGGGCCAGACAAAATAGCGCACAAAGTCAGCCCGCGCGTCCACCACAATCGCCTTCACCGCTCCAATCTGTTCCGCGCGGCGTGCGATACTTGGCAGGTCGCGGTCGTTGCCGACATCTATCGTTAGCGCGATCACATCCAGATCGTATTTCTCCTTAATCCAGCGGATCGCCACGGAGGTATCCAGACCGCCGGAGTAGGCGAGAACCGCAGTAGCCATCAGCTTAAGCCCTCCCATGCTCAGACTGAATCTCGCCCGGCGCCGAGGCGGGGCTATCCTGGCTGCCCTGGTCATCCTGTTCTGAGTCTATCAGGCGCCGGATCGCTATTTCAAACGTGGTGGTGCGTTCCTGCCAGGCCGTCCGGGCTGCGGTCAGCCGTTGAGCAAGCTGCTCCAGACCGAGATTCCCGGCTCCGCCCAGGTGATTGCGCTTCTTGAGGCGCTCGACCAACTGCTCGCGGCTCTCCGTTGGCAGCGCTTCATGGCGATCAAGCTGCGCTGTGACCTCGGCTCCCACAATCCGATAGGCATCGCGAAACGGCAGGTTGGCGGTGCGCGTTAGCTCGTAGGCGCGATCGGTGGCGAAGAGTTCGAACGTGCAGGCAGCAACCAGGCGGTCGACATTTACCTCCAATGACCCCACCACCAGCGTAGAAATCTCCAGGCACTCACGCACCACATCCAGCGCTTCCATAAAGGGGCGCTTGGTCTCCTGATAGTCCATATTGTAGCCCGAGGGCAGACCGGTGACAATGCCCAGAATCTGCTGTTGAAGAGCCAACACCGTCTGAGTGCGGGCGCGTACCAGCTCCATCACCCCCAGATTGCGTTTCTGGGGCATAATGCTGCTGCCCGTACAGAGTTCCTGGGGTACGTGGAAGAAATTATATTCCGCCGTTGTGAACAGCAGAATGTCCTGAGCCAGCTTACTCAGGTCCAGCATGATCTGGGCCAGGGCCTGGACAATGGCCGCCTCTACTTTGCCGCGGCTATTCTGGACATAGATCACATTATGCTGCACACGGGCGAAGCCCAGCAGCTCAGCAGTGTACTGGCGATCGATAGCGAGCGGCACCCCGTAGCCGGCAGCGGAGCCAAGTGGCGACTGGTCGTTCAGGCTGTAAGCGGCGCTCAACAGCTGCTCATCGTCAAGCAGAGCCTCGGCGAAGGCGCCGGCCCACAGGGCCACCGATGAGAGCATGGCCCGCTGCATATGGGTATAGCCGGGCATCGGCACATCGGTATGGGCGCTGGCGAAGTGCCAGAGCGTTTCCACCAGCGTCAGCAGCGAATTGGCAATCCCGTGCAGCTGCTCCTTAGCATAGAGGCGCAGGTCAACCAGCACCTGATCATTGCGCGAGCGCGCCATGTGGATCTTCTTGCCGGCGGCCCCGGCCACCTCTGCCAGGTAGTTCTCGACGCGCGTATGTACGTCCTCATCGCTGGGCGTGATCGTAAACTGTCCCGTTTCGGCCAGGTGGAGGATGTCACACAGGGCCTCTTTCAAGGCCCTGTGCTCATCCTCCGTCAGCACGCCGATTTTGGTGAGCATGGCCGCATGCGCCAGCGATCCCCAGACATCGTGACGCACAAGGCGGCTATCGAGAGCGCTATTCTGCGCCGCCTCGAAGCGCTCGACCTGCTCATTCACACGGTAGGTTTTCTGCCAGAGTTTCGGCATGAATCAGATCCCTCCCACGGGACTGAACCCCAGATTCTTGTTGCGGCGCGAGATCAGCTCATAAGGCAGGCCGCGAATATGGGCCACAGCGGCGCACTCCTTCTGATTGAAGCTGGCGCTCTTGATAGAGCGCACATCGGGGAAGAAGAGACCGCCTTCAGCCTTGCGCGCCACAATATCAACGTTCCCCTTATAGAGCTGGAGCGTATACTCGCCGTTCACCACCTTCTGAGTCTCAGCGATAAAGGCGTCGATAGCCTGCTTCAGAGGATGGAACCACTCGCCGTGATAGACCAGGCGTGCCCAGTAAGCATCGAGTGGGCGCTTCAGCTGAATCTCCTCCTTTGTCAAACAGAACTGTTCCAGGTCACGATGGACCTTCAGCAGGATGGTGGCCGCGGGAGCCTCATAGATCTCGCGGGACTTGAGGCCCATGATGCCATCCTCGAAGAGGTCGATCTTGCCGATTCCATTGGCCCCACCGAGTACATTCAACCGCTCGATCATCTCATCGAGCGGCAGCTCATGGCCGTCCAGGGCGACCGGCAGGCCATTGCGCCAGGTCAGCTTGATCATCGTCGGCTTATCCGGGGCCTTCTGAGGGGGAGTCAGCCACATCCAGATCGAATCGGGCAGCTCGGTATCCAGATCGATCCCGCCGCTGGCGATCGAACGGCACCACATCGTCTTGTCATCGCCGCCAACAATGATCTCCTCGATTGGAACGCCGTAGTGCTCCATTAGCAGCCCCTCCTCGCTGCGCGTCAGGTCGAAATCGCGCACCGGCACAAAGATCGCCAGGCCGGGAGCGAAGAGGCTAAAGACGTTATGCATGCGGTACTGGTCGTTGCCTTTGCCGCTGGAACCCTCCATCAAGGCATCGCAACCCAGCTCCAGGGCCTTCTGAGCTACCTTGGCGGCGATCAGCTGGCGCGTCATCGAAGTCGAGACAGGATAGCCATTGTAGTCCGAGTTGGCCTGGATGGCTTTTGTCAGCCACTGCTCGGTGAATTCCTTCCTGGCATCGATCGTAATCGGCTGAATACCCAACTGGACCGCGCGCTGGACCGCCATCTCGATCTCATCCTGTCCCTGACCAACATCAACGTTGATGGCATACAAGGCCCGCGCCTTGTACTTGAGCTGGGAGAGCTTGACGCAGAGCGACGAATCGAGGCCACCGGAGTAAGCCAGGGCGATACTCTTTCCCTGGGGCACCTCTACCGCCTCGATCTTCTGCAGGGCGACTGCAAGGGCACTCTGCTTGTCGGTCTGCTGTTGCTGATTGCTGGTCGTCATCGTGCAACACTCCTTCAAGGTCTAAGGAAGATGTCCTGGGAAGGAGCGAACAGGCATCAAAAAACCCTCGCCCCTTCCTGTCCTGGAAACCTGAAGGGACGAGAGTAGGCAAAGGCGAGATGGGATTGAGGACTCGCTTGCACCTACACCCGTGGTGCCACCCTTATTGTCACCAGCCGCTGCCTAGCGCCGGAGAGAGAAGACCAGCTCTCTCCTGTTGGATGCTGCTCACACCGCTGTGAGGAGCATGCACGGTGACCGCTCTTTACGGTTATTGCGCTGCGTGGGAACCACCCACCTGATCCTACTTGCCCGTGATGTGCCCCTGCTCCCGCTCTCCTCTCTACCCTAAGCCAGGACGGACCCGGCCTTGAGCGCATCACGAACTTTCTTCGGCCAGCCGCTCACGAAGGCGTTCCAGAGGGCGTGTCCTTCCGAACTCTCACCAATCATCGGATCGCTGTTGGCCGCTTCCTCTGTACTACGTTCGCTCAACGCGGGCCAGCTATCAGCAAGCCCATATTCGATTGTCGCTTGGGCGGCGTGGACACCTGCCCTGGTGGAATAGTGGCCTCTCTCGGCTGCTTGCCCGACAGTCTGGCGCACCTTATCTGCCAGGGGCGGTACCGCGGTGTCTTGCTGCTGATGGAAAAGGGAGATGCCTGTGAGCAATGACCTGCAGGCATATCTCTTTTCAGCCTTGATTTGTAGATTACGGCAAGTGAAGCGAACTGCTGTCAGCTCGGCTCTGGGTGCCGAGAACGAGGATGTCGCAGGAGACAGTGCAGAGAGGGGAGTTGCTTATGCGAGCTGCGGACCCCTGGCGGCTTTCGGGGACGCAATGCTGAAGTGAGTGATGCTCATCCAGATCGCAGCTTGCGACTCTGTCAGCAAGACCCACGCCCAGACGGCCCTCCAGCCAGCGATGCGCTTCGCTGCTGTCATCCTCCACTACCTCTCACTGAGGCTTCCCCTGCTCTCGTTTTCGCTCTTGATGCTAGCCTCTATTCCCAGAGGCTGAACACCCTACCCAGACTAGTATACAGAGACTATCGGGATTGCGCAAGTTTCTGCCTGGTGGGCACAGGACTTCTGTGCTAGCGGAGCATACCATAAAGAAAAAGGTGGCGCTTCCCTTCGTCTTGGCCTGCCATTGTTGCGCGGCAGCACTCAGGGCCACTTCTTCTACGGGGTTCGCTGCGGACAAGCCTTCGACATGGGTAGAATGCTTCTCCGTGTGTTCCTTCCAATCCTTCCCTGACGCCGGGTCTCCCAAACCTTAGCCGTGGGAGAGCTGGCCCTCTGCCGTTGTTGGCTGCCTATCGGGCGCGCCTGGCCACTACGATATACACCGCCGTTGAAAGCAGCATGCAGAGTACCAGACCGATGAACCCCAGGGCTCCGGGACCCGTCGCCTGCTTGGTCGCCACCTCTATCGTAAGCCATTCGGCATAGACCAGTATCCAGATCAGCAAGAGTTTGAGCCAGTTGATCAGCCCTCGCGCTAAGCGGTACTGCCGAGCTGCGTTCTCTTCGGTAATGGCCCAGGGATAATTGAAAAACTGTGGGATGCGTGACAAGAGAGTCATAAAAATGTAGGCAATAGTCGAGAAAATGGGATAGTAGAGAAGATCGGCTTTGTTAGTATAGGCATCAGGCTGGCCCGCGAGGTTGAAATGGCCGGGGATGCGTGCCGGCAATGTACCCCAGGCCTGCACCGTCAGGTAAATGTTCAAGGCAATACTGACCAGGGCAACAACCTCTATCCCTATTTCGAGAGGGGAAAGTGGTAAACGAACCACAGGACGCCCTTTTCTCGCGTGCATGGAGTGCTCCAACTCGTTGAAACGCTCATCCTTACTGAACTAGCGTTGCGCCGCGAAAGCTGTCAGAAGTCGCAGCCCAGCATGAGGTACCATTGTATACCTCTCCCTGCAAAATTGATCGGTGCTATCGCTCAGAGCCGATCTGACAGCTGTTCTATTCACTTGTAGTAATTCGTACATCAATTCCAAAAATACCATATGCCTGGCAGCGAGGTCAACCCCGGCGAGTGGAGATACTGACGGTGCAATGTTGGCGCTTGTGCCCCTGCGGAGCGCTGTGTCATACTGGTAGCAGACAGGGCGGGGTGCTCTGATTGGTGATGGAGGCAACCCTGCCGAGAGATAGCTCCGTCAGGAGGGAGAAGCGTTTCACAATGGTCGCTATTTCCATTCAGATCGAGGGACAGACGGGTCTGACCTGGCCCCGCTGGAAGCGTCTGGTGGAGGCCATCGAAGGTCTGGGCTATGCTGGCCTCTTCCGCTCCGATCACTTCACCGATCCCGTGCCGCCCGACCGTGAGGCCCTGGAAACCATTGTCTCGCTGGCCTATGCTGCCGATCATACCCGGCGCCTCCATTTTGGCCCCCTTGTCTCGCCGGTCTCCTTTCACCATCCCGTCATGTTAACGCGCCAGGCGATTGCTCTCGACGACCTGAGTGGGGGACGCTTCATCTTCGGCGTAGGAGCTGGCTGGCAGGAGCGCGAGCATACCATGTTCGGGCTCAACCTGGGTGATATGCGCACGCGCATGGCCCGCTTTGCCGAGGCCCTCGAGGTCACCGCCCTCCTGCTGCGCTCCGAACAGCCAGTCACCTTCAACGGCAGCTTCTACCAGCTCCGCGAGGCGCAGCTCCTGCCCCGTCCGCAGCGACCTGGTGGGCCGCCCATCATGATCGGCGGCGGCGGACGCAAACGCACGCTGCCGCTGGCAGCGCGCTACGCTGACATCTGGAACGCCGGCTTTCTCTCACCCGAGCAGTTTCGTGAACTGTCTGCCTTTCTTGATCAACTGCTGCAGGAAGCAGGACGCCCGCCAGCGAGCGTGCAGCGCACCATGATGACCTCGCTCTTCTTCGGGCGCACGCGCGAGGATCTCTATCAGCGCCTGGACTGGTGGCGCCACTACGATCCCAGCTATGCCCCCCTCTCCTCGCAGGAGATCCTGGAGCGAGTGCAGGCCCAGAATCGCACCATCGTCGGCACGCCCGACATGGCTATTGCCCAGATCAGACGCTACGGTCAGGCCGGCGTTCAAGAACTGATGCTGCAGTGGTTCTACCTTGATGACATCGATGGCCTGCGCGACTTCGCCGAGACAGTCCTGCCTTTTGTCTAGCTGGCAGGCGTAGGCCCCCAGGCAGCAAGGCGGATGGTCACATAGCATAGACAGGCAGAGCAGCACAAGAAGGGATGAGACCACTGAGATGGGCCCCATCCCTTTCTGCGTCTTGTCTCGCCTCGCCTCGCCTCGCTTTACGGGTCTGCGCCTGCTGAAGGGGGAGGTAGACCACTAGCCGGTATTGCGCAGGCCAGCGGCAATGCCATTGATGGTCAAGAGCACAGCGTAGGTCAGACGTGCCCGCTCGCGCTCCTGTTCGCCGGCCTCCTGTTGCTCTGCCTTGCTCAGATCCAGCGGCCCGCCCAAGGCCCGCAGGCGGCGGAGCAAAACCACCTGGAAGTAGCTCAGCGGGTCCACGTAAGGATTGCGCAGACGGATCGAGCGCTGCAGAACCGGCGAATTATCAAGCAGGGCCTTGCCTCCCACGATACGCAGCAGCCAGCTACACGTACGCTCGTACTCCGCCTCAATCTCCGCAGAGATGCGTCGGCGCAGCTGCTCGTCAGCCACCAGGGTCGCATAGTGGCGCGCGATATGCATGTCTGCCTTTGAGAGCGTCATCTGTAAATTATCGAGAAAAGCGCGCATGAAGGGCCAGGAGCGATACATCTCCTGCAACTCATGGAGGCCCTCTGGCTCGGCCTGCACAAACTCCTCGAGCGCCCCCCCGATCCCGTACCAGCTTGGCAGCACATAGCGGCTCTGCATCCAGGAGAAGACCCAGGGGATGGCGCGCAGCTCCTCAATATTGCGCCCGCTCGTGCGGCGCGCCGGGCGCGAGCCGATATTGAGCCAGCCGAGTTCAAGGATTGGCGTCGCCTGCTCGAAGAACGACAGAAACTCGCGATCCTCATAGATCAGGCGGCGGTAGCGCTGATAGGCGCTCAGCGAGAGCCGATCCATGATCTGAACCCAGCGCGGCGACTCCTCGTGGTGCTGAGCCTGGGGAAGGCTGGACTCGATCACTCCGGCCACCACCAGCTCCATATTGCGCAGGGCAATCTCATGCAATCCGTACTTAAACGAGAGCATCTCACCCTGCTCGGTGATGCGGATGCGTCCGTTGACCGTTCCCGGAGGCTGGCCCAGAATGGCCTCGTAGATAGGGCCGCCGCCGCGTCCAATGGCCCCGCCGCGCCCATGAAAGATCGTGATCCCGATCCCGTAGCGCTCCCCCAGTGCTGCCAGGCGCTGCTGAGCCTGATACAGCTCCCAGCCCGAGGTGAGCATCCCGCCGTCCTTACTGCTATCGGAATAGCCGAGCATGATCTGCTGCTTATCGCCATGACCGCTCACCCACTGACGATAGAGCGGGAAGCGGAAGGCCGTCTCCATGATCGTTGCGCAGCCGCGCAGATCGGCGATCGTCTCAAAGAGCGGCACGATCGGCAAGCCGCTAATGCCGGCCTCCTTGCAGAAAAACTGCACCTCCAGCAGATCGCTGAGCGTGCGGGCCATACTAATGATATAGCAGGTCACCGCCCGCGGACCGAACTCCTCCCGTGCCTGACGAATGGCCTCGAAGGTTCCCAGCACCGTGGCTGTTTCCCGGCTCAACTGCAGGCCCCGCCGTGGCAAAACGCGCGGATCGCGGAGCAAGCGCTCCAGCAACTGAATGCGCTCCTCCTCATTCAGCTCCAGATAATCTCGGGCGGGTGCTCCATCGGTGCCAGCGGCCAACGTTTCCGCCAGGCCTGTCACGCGCAGCAGCTCCGAGAGTGCCTGAGCATGGCGCTCGCTATGTTGGCGCACATCGAGCGCGGCGAAATGGAACCCGAACAGCTCCACCTGACGGATCAGGCGAGCCAGGGCCCCATTGGCCACCTCGCGCTCGCCATCGGCCAGCAAGCTCTCGTAGACCAGGCGCAGATCGGTCAGAAGCTCCTCGGCGTCGCGGTAAGCTACCATGCGCGGTGCAGGCGAGGTTAAGGCCGACTCACCGGCTTCCTCCGTCTGGGAGGGGACCATCGCCGCCAGGGTTGCCCCCAGGCGCTTCCACATAAACGACAGCTTGCGCCGATATGGCTCCAGGCGTGTCTGCTCACCCAGCTCGCGATCGTAGTCTGGCAGGAGAGCGGCGTCCTCCTCGATCGAGCGGCGCAGCTCCTCAGTCACTGTGCTATAGTTAATCGACTGCGAATACTCACGTGCCAGAGCTTCGATCGAGCGGCGGTAGTGAGTCAGCAAGCTCGCGCGTTGCAAGCGCAGGGCCTGTAGCAAGGTCTCCGGCCCAACATTTGGATTGCCATCCTGATCGCCGCCGATCCAGGAGCCGATTCGCAAGAAAGGAGGGAGGCGCAGATCGAGATCGGGGTAGTGTCGTTCAAGCAGCTGCTCGAACTCCGCGTAGAGTTCAGGCAGGGCCTCGTAGATAATCTCGTCGAGATAATAGATGCCCATCTTCACCTCATCCACCGGCTGCGGGCGCACATGACGGACAGCATCGGTGCGCCAGAGCAAAGCAAGTGTGCTCTCCAGCTCACGCTGGCGTGGCCAGGGGCGCTGAGGGCGACCGAGCAGGTGACCGTACTCCCGATCGTAAGCATCCAGAAGATCAGCCACCTGACGCGACTTGATAATCAGCGTACGGCGAGTGGCCTCAGTTGGATGAGCAGTGAAGACCAGCTCGATCGAGAGGCGTTCCAAGAGTGATCGCAGAATCTCGCGGTCGACGCCGTGTTGCTCGAAAAATTGGATCAAGGCAGCCATCGAGCCGCGCTGCGGCGTTGGCTCTGGGCTGTTCTCATGCTCACGGCGGCGGCGAATGCGGTGGTACTGCTCAGCTGTGTTGACCAGGTGGAAGTAGATCGTGAAGGCGCGAATCACATCGATGGCCATGCGCAAATCGCAGCCTTCCACGACCCGCATAATGTCGGCATCCAGTGCCTCAATCTCACGCTGCAATTGTTCCGCTTCCGCTCCCTCAGCATGTGCAAGCTGCTCGGCATAATCGCGCAGGCGCTTGCAGCTGCGGCGGAGGTGTTCCACCGTCTCAAACACCTCACTCCCCCCGTGCTGCTGAATGGCGCGTCCCAGCGCATCGCCGAGCATGCGGATATCGCGGCGCAAGGGAGCATCTTTCTCCTGACGGCGTTCTTGCTCAGACATAGAGAAGCATCCTTTTCCAAGCGCTCACATGCAAAACCCTGCTCTGCTAGCGTAGTGGTTGATCCTGTCCCTGCTGGCTCTTCCTGCGCTGCCCAGGCAGCCTGACCAGCTTTCCGCTGCTTGCCTGCTAAGGGGGCAACATTGACGGAGCTGCCAGCCAGGTGGCAATCCCTTATCCATTATGGAAATTGCGAGAAGGAAGGCGAGCAAAACGATCGGCGTTGCAGAAGCCCTCATCAGCGGTGCGGTCAACGATCCTTGTGGGAGGCTCATCATTGCGCCGTCATTAGCAATTGTAGCACATCAGCGCGCGAATAGTCGTGCTTCTTGCGGGCCGCCAGACGGGAGAATGGAAGAGAAACCTTGAGCTGGCTGGCAACCTTGACCAGCGAGCGAGCCCACCACTCCCCAAAAAGCAACCGACAGCCAGGAGGAAGCCCTGACTGCCGGCCTCTTTCAGGCGAGCTGAGTCTGCCAACAGCGACTAGCGCAGCGACACATCATCCACGTAAACCGTGCCCTGGGCGTACCAGCCGTGAACATAAATCGTCACACTGGTCGTCGAGGAGCCGGTCGTAAACGTGACCGACAGCAATGTATAGCTCGTACTGCTCGTCCAGTTACTGGCTCCGCCATTGATGCCCAAATAGGCATAGGGACCGTTCACATAGGCGCTCAGCGTGTAGGTATGGTTTGGCTGCACACTGATCGTCTGCGTGCACTGGCCAGTTGTCGAATTACTCGGTGCCATCTGCAAAGCGTAGGAGCCGCTATGAACAGGAGAGGTCACCACGCGATCGCCGGCGTCGCAGCTCCAGGATGAGAGTGAGCCGCTTTCGAAGCCAGGATTGGCTACCAGATTGCCCCCGCTTGGGGTTGGAGTAGGATTCGTGGCCGTCGGGGTTGGGGTCCTTCCAGGGGTAGGGGTAGGCGTCGCCGGCTGAGACGTTGGCGTGGGCGTGGGATTCGAGGTGCTGCCGCCGGTAAACTGATTCAAGAGCTTCGAGAAATCAAAAGGCTGCTGCTGAATACCGCTGCACGTTGGCGAAACATAGGCCCCATTGTTGGGACAAGACTGGTCGCGGCCAGCTGACCACATTGCCAGCTCCCCCAGGCCATTCTGCTGAGCGAAACTCAGCAGCTGCTGGGCGTCCTGGAGCGTAAAGACCTCGGGCGAGACATCATTTAAACCAATCATTGGCGTCACTCCGAGCATAGCCCATAGCTGCGCGTTCGACTTGTTGGGGTAAAGGCTCTTGAGCTGATTGAAGGTGCTCTGAGCGGCGCTGATGGCATTTTGCCCCATCTGATTGGGAGGGGCAGAGCTGCCATAATCCATTGCCATGATATTGACCATCCCCACATTGACCCCGTTCGCAATGGCGTTCTGCAAGAGATTCACCCCATCCTGTGTCAGTCCCGAGGGCATCACTGGCAGCGTGTACGAGACGGCCAGGCCCGGATTGGCCGCCTGCAGAGCCGCAATAGCCTTGTTGCGCCGATCGACCGAGGCCGAGTCGGCAATAGCCGCCCCCTCGATATCGAAATCGACGCGCCTCAGCTGATAGTTCGTCACCACGGCCTGGTACTGTGCCTGGAGGCTACTGACGCTGCTACAAGCCTGAGCCAGCTCGATGCCATTGGCGCCGCCAAACGAGACAATGACATCGCCGCCCAGAGCGCGCAGATTGCTGAGATCGCTCTGCAAGAAACCCTGATTGACGGGCGTCGTTCCATTCCACTCGGCCTGGCAGCTACCGCCGCCATTAATAATGAAGGCCAGCGTATAGAACTTCACCCCGATCTGCTGGGCCGTCTGCGTCAACTGGAACGTTGGATACAGACTTGTATCCACGTAGGGAGCGAAGTAATGGGCTGGAAAGCCGGCGGCCTGCGCTGGCCGACTCTGGCGCAGCTGCCAGCCGGCAAAGAGAGCGACGGCCAGAAAGAGCGAGAGGACAACGAAAACGATAGGACGCGGTAATCTTTGCTGCATCGTTGCTCCTTTGTTGCATCATGCATCGATCAGAACGGAACCAGACGAACGAGAGAGAAGAAGACCGCAGCCATGCGATCCAAAGAGCAGCAGAGAAGGGCACAAGGCTGCCTTGCGCCTGACTGCCCGACCCGAGGTCAGCTCGAAGGGTCGAGGGAAGGTCAGACATCGCTCACCTCCTGCTGATTGAGTGCCTCATCGTGGAGCTGGCACAGCGTCTGTAGAGCTGCCCTCTCACCGACACCGTCTCACGGGCGAGTTGCCAGTGTATATCAGCAGTTGCGCCTTGATAACAAAGCGACAGAGAAGCATCGTGATCCCCCCTGGTGCACTCAAGACAAAGGCCTGTGCCAGGTTATCCAAAAGGCGATCTGAACGCTCAGAGGGAAGCACTCCCCTCTAAACGAGAGGGTAGCGGGAGATGGATCATATGTCAAGATGTATAGTCCACATGGAAGGGGATTATGCAATGTGCACAAAGTTTCGCGGGTTCTCTTCGGAGGTTTTGCCTGTATGCAAGGGGGGTGAGAATTCCTATACTTCAGAAATAGAAGCGCAACGATTGCGATGTACCCCTTTAGGGCCTTTGGGATGGTGAAATGGCTGAGTTGGAGGTTGGGAGGTCTGCACAGAGAAGAGAGCCCTCAGCGCCGAGAACCCTGGAAGTCTCCTCGAAGGTGAGCACGTTACCTGGAAAGGGGAGTTGTTACAGCATGTCTGTTACCTCATTTCTGCTGCTGCTAGCCTGCTTACTGATTCTTGCGAAGTGTGTCAGCTGGATCTGTCAGAAGCTCTCGCTCCCTAGCGTTTTAGGCATTTTGACCATTGGGATCATTGCCGGGCCATCGGTCCTGGGGTGGTTGCATCCGAACGAAATCCTCTCGACCTTTGCCTCGCTAGGGGTCATCATGCTCATGTTTCTGGCCGGTTTGGAAACGGACATGGAGCAGATGCGCCGGGTGCAGGGAGCGGCCTTCGTGTCAGCGGCCTGTGGGGTAGTAGTGCCCCTGATTGCAGGAACGATCTTTGCCTTAGCGCTGGGGCATACGCTGCCGGTGAGCCTCTTTATTGGAACACTGTTGACAGCTACCAGTGTAAGCATTTCAGCACAGACGCTCAAGGAGATGGGGCGCCTGAACTCGCGTGAAGGCACGACCATTCTGGGGGCAGCAGTGATTGATGACGTGCTGGGGCTGATTGTCCTATCGCTGGTCTTAGCGTTCACCCTTGGGGAGAATCCAGTTTGGTCCATTCTGAAGATGGCGGCCTACTTCCCCATAGCCTATCTCCTTGGTCGCTATGGCTTTCCCTGGCTTTCCCGGCTGCTTCCGCGTATGCTCGCCCTGGAAGCGCGCCTGGGCATGGTGCTGGCGCTTGTCCTGCTCTATTCCTGGGCTGCGGAAGAGCTGGGCAGTGTTGCGGCCATCACCGGGGCCTACATTGCTGGTCTGCTCATAGCGCGCACTGAGATGCGCGAGTGGGTTCATGATGGCATATCGAAGATTGGCTATGCTCTCTTCATTCCCCTCTTCTTCATTAATATCGGTATTGATGCAAATATTGCCTCAATAAAGCAGGTATCGCCTCTGTTGGTGGGCGGTCTGTTGATCATTGCCATTGTCAGCAAGATCGTTGGATGCGGCTCGGGGGCCTGGGCCTGCCGGTTCCCCTTTCTGGATGCTGTGCGCGTAGGAGTGGGAATGATCTCCCGTGGAGAGGTGGCGCTGATCACTGCCTCCCTCGGGCTAGAGGCCGGGCTGTTATCTCCATCGCTCTATGCCACAGTGATTCTGATTACCCTGGTCACAACGATGATTACCCCGCCGCTCCTACGCTTGAGTTATGCGGTACGCATCCAATGGCTCTCTCAGCCACTACTGTTAGCTCGTCAATGGCTAGCGGGAGCACCTTCACCAGTGCCAGCGGTCACAGCAGAGGAGGAGGAGTAGCCTATGCTGGAATCCATGAAGTATCAGATACTTTTGGATGAAGGCTACTCGGCCATACGCCGTGGTGATCCGGAGGCGGCTCTGAATCACTTCCAGCGGGCGTGTGAAAGCCACCCTGATCGTCCCCAGGCTTACTTTGCAGTTGCTGTCGCCTCTCTTGAGCAAAATGACAGTGACCAGGCGATCGAGGCCCTGCAGAAAGCTCTGGCGGTCGATCCGACTTACGCTATCGCGCGTGCCTATCTGGGGGTTGAATACCTGAAGCGCCATCGCCTTAATGAGGCCCAGCAGGAGCTCGATCAAGCCTTAGCGGATGCGCCCCATGATCTCCTTGTTCACATCAAATACGCCGAGTATTACTTCCGTCTGGGTTTTTATCATCGCTCGGTTGAAATGCTTGAGAAAGGCCTGAAAGGACCTCATCATGCCAAAGAGCACGTTGTCCTAATGGCCAGACAGTTACTCACGCAGGCGCGGCAGAAATGCAAGAGCATTGTTCTGCGCGACCCGCCTGATCCTCGCCATCTACTGCGTTTCCTCGCGCCATCCTGGCGTCGCAGGAAGCGTGTTCTGGCCTAAAGAGCGGTCATGTTTGTGGCGATTCCTAATCGCCAGGGGCAAGTGGTGGTCATTTAGAACCTCTTGGAGAGAAAGGATGGTTCCATGCTCGCTGTCTGGTTGTTAATCGGTTGTCTATTCGTCATCATGTTCCTACGTATTGGCCTTCCCTTTGGAGTTGAGGCAGCTGGGCGGACCGTGGCCCGTGTCAGACTTTCCTTTAGGGAGCGGCTGCTCTGGCATCGCGCGGACATGTATGCCCTGGGAGCAGTCTTGCTGCTCAGTGCCATCGGGGGGTGGTTCCCTACCACCCTTGAACTTGTTCTTATCCTTATGGCGCTTGCTATTGTCAATCTGCCGGTGCACTATCGGTTAACCGATCGTGGAATTGCCTGTAACAATGTCTTTTTCCGGCCTTGGGAGGAGTTTGAGTATGCGACGCTTCGTGGTTGGAAGCTGACCCTTATCCCGCGCCAGGGGGCTGGCAGGCTGCGCCTGGCCCTTTCGCCGAAGCATCAGCGTGAGCTTCTCCCCTATCTGAGTCGTTTTCTCCAGATCCGTGAGCTGAGCGAAGCTGGGAGGTCGGAGCGTTTCCGGCTTCGTGTGCGGGCGCTTCAGAGGTATTTCCCCGCACTGAGGACCCTCCTTATCTTTGCTGGCTTGCTGGTCCTTTCGCTGGTCTTGCTCAGTGCCTGTGGCGCTGGTCCTGATCCCAATGGTCTGAACAGCAGTGATCAGCAGCACCTGACCTCGGTCACTGCGACTGGTACGCAGCCATCGATCTCTCAGGACGATGTGAACAAGGCCAAGACGAGCGAGCCATTTGCCTATAATCTGGCCCTGTATGTTGACCAGAACCGCCTGGCTATCAACTTCGTCTGGACGTTGGTCACGGGCTATCTCGTGATGTTCATGCAGGCTGGTTTCGCGCTGGTAGAGACGGGGCTGTGCCGCGCAAAAAATGCCGGTCATACGATGGCCATGAACTTTATGATCTATGGCATTGGTATGATCGGTTACTTTGTGGTTGGTTTTGCCTTCCAGTTTGGTGGAATTGGCCTTGTCGGGGTACCGAACCTGGGCGGCCTCTCCAGCCTGACCAACGAGCTGACCATTCCCATCGGTGGCATCAACTGGGGTATCGTTGGCTATAAGGGCTTTTTCCTCAACGATGGCACCTATGACGTCGGGGTGGCCGTGATGTTCCTCTTCCAGATGGTCTTCATGGACACGACTGCTACCATTCCGACGGGGGCGATGGCCGAGCGCTGGAAGTGGAGTGCCTTCTGCGTCTATGGTTTCTTCGTTTCGACTCTGGTCTATCCGATCTATGGAAACTGGGCCTGGGGTGGTGGCTGGCTCTCGCAGCTTGGCAAGATTGGCCTGGGAGCGGGTTATATTGACTTTGCCGGCAGCGGTGTGGTCCACGCTGTCGGTGGCTGGTGTGCTCTGGCTGGCGCCATGGTGCTGGGTCCGCGCCTGGGCAAGTACAATCGCGATGGTAGCCCTAATACCATTCCCGGCCATAACATGGTTCTCGCCCTGCTCGGCTGCTTTATCCTGGCCTTCGGCTGGTTTGGTTTCAACCCTGGCAGCACGCTAGGTGCTTCTGGGAATGGCAATCTGCGCATCGGTCTGATCGCTGTGGATACCATGCTTGCTGGCGCCTTCGGCTCGGTCGCTGCCATGCTTTTCACCTGGCTCACGGGGGCGAAGAAGCCGGATATTGGCATGATGGGCAATGGTCTCCTTGCCGGACTGGTGGCGATTACTGCTCCCAGTGGCTATGTGAGTCCTGTTTCGGCTTGTATCATCGGAGCAGTGGCGGGCATCATCGTCATTCTGGCTGCTGGCTTTGTGGAAAAAGTCCTGAAGGTTGACGATCCCGTCGGGGCCATTGCGGTTCATGGTTTCAATGGCCTGTGGGGGCAGATCTCGGTCGGTCTCTTTGCCGATGGCCTGGCCAACTATGGTGGCCTTCAGGTGCGAGGTCTCTTCTTCGGTGACCCAAGTCAGCTGGTTGCTCAGCTGATCGGCGCGGTTGCCTGCTTCGTCTACGTCTTCGGAATTTCCTGGCTCTTCTTCAAGGCCTATGACAAGCTCTTTGGGCTGCGCGTCTCGCCTGAGACAGAGCTGGCGGGTCTGGATATCCCTGAGATGGGGTCACTGGGCTATGCCCCTGATGCTGAGCCGTACCGTGTCGTCGCCCAGGGCGACGGTAGTGTGGCTGTGGCTGGTGGGGCTGCTAGCAAGGATTGAGTCGATCCCTCTCCTCCCTGCAGATAGTTATTCCTGGCCTCCTGAACTCCTGAGACAGACCGTAGATGGGAACAACGGCGTTCCCATTCCACCCTTCTGTACTGACACTCGCTGGACAGAGCTTGGAGGCCGTGAGCACCTGTTACAGTGCTCACGGCCTCTGGCCCATGCCTGCTTCACGGGTTTCCCCTTGCCAAAAGCCATGTTCGTATGTTACACTTTTTGAACAGCGAACGCTGGTTGTTCGGCTGTATGGACCGTGACCAGGTGTCCGCGAGCCCCGCCGCTCTCCCCCGACCAATGCCGCTCATGTGTGCGCATCTGTGCGCCCTGCTATCCTGTCTATCCCGATGACCTCGGCGAGCGCTGTTTTGGTCGCCGACACAGTGTGGCTCCAACGCTGGTGCCTCCTGGTCTTCTATGCTGTCTGTTTTACAGGAGGGCAATCTATGCAGCACCATGCTTCTGCTGATCCTGCATATCCGCTCTACGATGCCCGGTGGGAACATGATGCCTGCGGTACAGGCTTTATTGTACAGATTTCCGGAGAGCGCAGTCATGCGCTGGTAGAGATGGCCCTGGAGGCGCTGGCTCGCCTGACCCACAGGGGAGCCCAAGACGCCGATGCCGAGACCGGTGATGGTGCTGGTGTGCTGACCCAGTTACCGACGGAGCTGTTCCGCGCAGAACTGGCGGCCCAGGGGATCACGCCGCCCGAGGCTCACGCTCTGGCTGTGGGTATGCTTTTCCTCCCCCCCCGTACACGCTCTCCCGAGGAGCTTGAGACAAGCCGCCAGATCATTGAGCAGACACTGGCTGAGTTGGAGATCCCGCTGTTGCTCTGGCGCCAGCCGCCGCTCGATGAGAGCGTCCTTGGCTCTCAGGCGCGCGCAACCCTGCCAACAATTTCGCAGGTTTTGCTTGCATGTCCAGACAAGCTTACCCCTGAAGCGTTCGACGCCTCCCTCTATAATGCGCGCCGCCTGATCGAGCGTCGCTGGCTAGAGGCTGGCCTTGCCAATGCCTATGTGGCGTCGCTCTCTCGCCACACCCTGGTCTACAAGGGCCTCATGGCGCCTGATACGCTGGCGCGTTTCTACCTCGACCTGGCCAATCCTCTCTATACCAGCGCTTTTGCTATCTTTCACCAGCGTTACAGCACCAACACCTTCCCGTCTTGGCCGCTGGCCCAGCCTTTCCGCATGCTGGCCCACAACGGCGAGATCAATACCCTGCTCGGTAACCGTAACTGGATGCGGGCGCGCGAGAAAGCTCTGACTGCCGCTCGCTGGGGGGAGAAACTGGCCGATCTGCTGCCGGTGATTCAAGAAGGGGGCAGCGATTCGGCTCAGCTTGACAACGTGCTAGAGTTCTTGACTTGTTCGGGCCGTGATCTGCTGCATAGCATGCAAATGTTGGTCCCACCGGCATGGGAGCAAATGCCCGAGCTGGATACTGCGTGGCGGGCCTGGTGCGAGTACCATGCAGGCCAGATGGAACCCTGGGATGGACCGGCGGCTTTGGTCTTCAGTGATGGGCGCTTTGTTGGCGCGGCCCTCGACCGTAACGGCCTGCGCCCGGCTCGCTATACGCTGACCTCGAACGGGCTGCTGATTCTAGCCTCTGAGGTTGGGGTGATCTCTTGTGAGCCGCATGAGGTGGTTGAGAAAGGGCGTCTGGGACCGGGACAGATGATCGCTGTGGACCTGGAACGCCATGCTGTGCTGCGTGACGAGGATATCAAGGCGCTGCTGGCTCAGCGCCAGCCGTACGAGCAGTGGCTTGACGCCAATCTGGTACGCTTGACGCGCCTGCCGCAGGTGGTGGCCTCGGAGCTGTGTAGCAATGGAGGTAATCAGCAAGAGCCAGATGCCGAAGCCCTGTTCCTGCGTCAGCTGCTCTTTGGTGTGACGAATGAGGATGTTGAGCTGATTCTGCGTGCGATGGTCCAGAATGCCAAAGAGCCGATCTGGAGCATGGGCGATGATACCCCGCTTGCCTCCCTCTCGCTGCGTTCCCGTTCCCTGGCCGACTACTTCCATCAGCGTTTTGCCCAGGTCACCAATCCTCCCATCGATCCTTTGCGTGAGCAGGTGGTCATGTCACTGGACTGCTATTTGGGACGGCGAGAAAGCCTGCTCAGTGAGTCCCCACGCCATGCTCATCTCATCCACCTGGAGACACCGCTGCTGACTGAAGCCCAGCTGGAGACGCTCCGTCATCTGGAGGAGCAAGGATTTCGGGCGCGCACGCTGGAGGCCACTTTCGCCCTGGCTGAGGGACCGACAGGACTGGAGGTTGCTCTGGCGCGTTTGGAGCGCGAGGCGGTAGCAGCTGTTCAGGAAGGCATCGATCTTTTGATTCTAAGCGATCTGGGCACAGATCTGGAGCATGCCCCTGTTCCGATGCTGCTCGCCGTCGGAGCGGTCCATCAGGAGCTGATCCGCCGGGGTCTGCGTACCTCCGTGTCGTTGATTTGTGAGACCGGCGCGGCCTGGGATATTCATCAGATCGCCTTGCTGCTCGGCTATGGAGCGGAGGCTATTATGCCTGCGGTGGCGCTGGCGACGGTGCGCGCGCTGGCCGGTGAGCGCCATCTGGAGTCGGTCACGCCCGAAGAGGCTGTTGAGCGCTACTTCCACGGAGTGGAGGAGGGCTTGCGCAAGGTCATGGCGCGCATGGGCATCTCGACTGTGCGCAATATCATTGGGGGGGGCCAGTTCGAGATTGTGGCCCTGGAGCCTGCCCTGGTCGAGCGTTGCTTTGCTGGCTCGCCGGCTCATCCGGGGAGGATTGGACTGGAACAGATTGGGCGCCAGCTGATCGAACACCATCAGAAGCTGGCCCAACCGGCTGAGCAGCCTGTGATGGCTTCGCGTGCGGCTGCCGGTGCCGGCGCGGCTCATCAGCGGCGCAAGCTACCCGAGGCCGGCTACTATCGCTATCGCCGCGATGCTGAGTATCACGCCTTCAACCCGCTAGTGGTGCGTGCTCTGCAAAAAGTGGCTCAGAGTGGCGATCCCGAAGACTATCGCCGCTTTACTGAGCTGATCTATGGCCGTCCGCCCACCAACATCCGGGATTTGCTCAGCTTCGTGCCACGCCAACCCATTCCCATTGAAGAAGTTGAGCCGGTCGAGGCGATTCGGACCCGCTTCGTGGTCTCGGCGATGTCGCTGGGGGCACTCAGTCCCGAGGCCCATCGTACCATTGCCGCTGCCATGAACAGCATTGGTGGGCGCAACAACACGGGTGAGGGTGGAGAAGATCCCGATTGGTACTACGAGCTATTGGAGGGCCACCCGGTCAGCAGCAAGATCAAGCAGGTGGCTTCGGCGCGCTTCGGTGTAACCACCGAGTATCTGGTGCGCGCCGAGGAGCTGGAGATCAAGATGGCCCAGGGTTCGAAGCCGGGTGAGGGCGGCCAGCTTCCGCCTAACAAGGTCACGCCCTTCATCGCACGCCTGCGTCATACGGCACCGGGCGTGCCCTTGATCTCGCCACCGCCCCATCACGATATCTATAGCATCGAGGATCTGGCTCAGCTGATCTACGATCTGCGTCAGGTCAACCCGCGGGCGCGCATTGGCGTCAAGCTCGTGTCGAGCAAGGGTGTAGGAACCATTGCAGCCGGCGTGGCCAAGGCCCATGCCAACTATATCCATATTGCTGGCCACGATGGCGGCACCGGAGCCTCGCCGTTCCAGTCGATCAAGCATGCTGGTATCCCCTGGGAGCTGGGCCTGGCCGAGACACAGCAGACCCTGGTACGCAACGGCCTGCGCAACCGTGTGCGGGTGCGCGTTGACGGCGGCCTCAAGACGGGGCGCGACGTAGTCATCGCGGCCATGCTGGGGGCCGATGAATTTGGGTTTGGCACTGCCATCATGGTCTCGCTTGGCTGCGACATGGCGCGTCAATGTCATCTGAACACCTGTCCGGCAGGCATAGCTACCCAACGTGAGGATCTGCGCGCAAAATACACAGGCCGACCGGAGATGGTCGTCAATTATCTGACCTTGCTGGCCCAGGAGGTGCGTGAAATCCTGGCTCAGCTAGGCGTGCGGCGCCTCGACGAGATCATCGGGCGGGCCGATTTGCTGCAATGTCCCGAAGAGGTGCGCATCGAACTGGCGCCTGTCCTGGCGACGCCGACGGGCAGCTTTGTGGCTCCAGCGCCACCGCCGCCGGGCTCGCAGGTGGCGGCCCAGATCCTCAGCGAGGCCGAGCAGGCGCTGAATGGAGAGCGCAGCGTCTTTACGCAGCATAGCATCCAGAACGCCGATCGCACGGTCGGGGCCAGTCTGGCGGGAGAGATCGCGCGGCGCTATGGCAATCAGGGGCTGCCGGGCGTGAGCGTCACCTGCACCTTCCACGGCTCGGCGGGACAGAGCTTCGGCGCCTTCTGCGTGCCTGGCATGCGCCTGATCCTCAACGGCGAGGCCAACGACTATGTGGGCAAGGGCATGACCGGCGGCCAGATTGTGATCATGCCGCCGCCGGCGGCGCGCTATCCTGCCCATAAGAATATCATTATGGGCAATGCGGTTCTCTATGGAGCCACTGGCGGCCAGCTCTTCGCCGCTGGCTGCGCGGGCGAGCGCTTTGCCGTGCGTAACAGCGGGGCCCTGGCTGTGGTGGAGGGTGTGGGAGCCCATGCCTGTGAGTACATGACTGGCGGCATGGTCGTGGTGCTTGGCAGCACGGGCATCAACTTTGGCGCCGGTATGTCCGCCGGTGTGGCCTATGTCCTTGATACCGAGGGCGTCTTCCCGCCGCGTTGCAATACCGAACTGGTCGAGCTGCAGCGCATCAGCGACCCTGATGAGGCGGAGGCGCTGCGCAAGCTGATCGTGCTCCATCGCAAGAAGACCCATAGCTGGCGCGCGGCCCAGATCCTGGCTGAGTGGGACCATATGCAGCGCTTCTTCTGGCGTGTGGCGCCGCGCGAGCGTGTACAGACGGCGCGCGATTTCCTGGGAGCCTATCCCGAGGAGAAACGCGACGCCGTAGGAAGCTAGCAGCGTGAAGGGCCACCGCTCTCGGTGGCCCTTTTACTGCTGATGCTCGATCCTGTCCTGCTGACCACAACCGAACCGCCACGGCGACTATGGCCCGCTGCGGCGATGCTGGCGACTCAGCACCTGCTCTTTCAGGCAGCATGAGGCGAGCAGAGTCAAGAGGCTGATGAGGGCACTGGCGACGAAAGCCTGATGCAGGCTCTGCGCCAGCCCACTTTTCACGGCAGTGAGCAGGGCTGCGTAGGCGCGCAGGCCCTGTGGTCCGTAGGCGGCGAAGGCAGCGCGAATCCGCAGCAGGGTGTTACCGGGCGCGAGCAAGACCAGCGGATCATCGAAGATGCTGATGAGGCGCTCAGGCAGGGCTGTGCGCAGCGCCGCCGGCAGAGCGGCGTGAAAAGCCGGGACGTAGCTGGAGGTGACGATGCCTCCCAGAACAGCCAGACTGATGGTCCCTCCGAGCTGGCGGAAGAAAGCCAGTGCCGCCGTCGCCTGGCCGAGCTTATCCGGCAGCGCATTCTGCACAGCCGTCGTATAGACGGCCTGACCCGCTCCCATACCAAGCCCCAGCACCAGCATGGCCATCAGAGCATCCACCCACTGTGAACCCATGTTCAAGCGTAGCAGCAGCAGTGCGCCCAGCAGGGCGAGCGCGGCCCCGGCGACCGCCTGCCATTTGTAGCGGCCTGTCAGGGAGAGCGATAGCCCGGTGGTCACCGCGCCGACGATGGCGGCCAGCGCCAGCGGGATAACCACCAGGCCGCTGTTAGTCGCCGAGCTGCCAATGACACCCTGGATGAAGAGCGGGAGGTAGTAGGCGCTGCCCATGAGGGCAATATTGAGGCTGATCGTTACCAGCGAGGCGATGCCGAAAACGCGCGGGCTGCGGCGAAAAAGGCCTGGCTCAAAGATCGGTTCCAGCCCGCGGCGCTCCAGAGAAGCGGCGTAGAGCACAAGGACGGTCAGGAAAAGGGCAGCTCCTGCCAATAGGGCGAGGATCTGCGGCGAGAGCCAGGCGTACTGGTTGCCGGCCCAGGAGAAGGCGAGCAGCAGTGGCGCCGTGCCCAGTCCCACGAGCAGGGCACCGCCATAGTCGATAAAGACCCGCTCTACCCGTGGTCGCAGCGGAGGCATCAGCCAGAGGAGCATGATCAGGGCCAGGCAGCCGATGGGTAGATTGACATAGAAGATCCAGCGCCAGGAAAAGTGGTCAGTCAGCCAGCCGCCGGCCAGCGGCCCCACGATGGCGGCCAGCGCGTAGATGCTCCCAGTCAGGCCCATCCATTTCCCACGCTCGCGTGGCGGAAAGAGGTCGCCGATCGCTGCGGAGGCAATGGGCTGAAGACCGCCGGCACCAATGCCTTGAAGGGCGCGGAAGACAATCAACTGCGCCATTGACCGCGCCAGCCCGCTGAAGGCCGAACCGATCAGAAACACTCCAATGCTAAAGAGAAAGATGAGCTTACGCCCCAATAGATCGGAAAGCTTCCCGTAGATGGGAATGGTGACCGTTGACGTCAGCAGGTAGGCGATACCAACCCAGGCGAGATCGGTGAAACCTTGAAGATCGGCGGCAATGTGCGGCAGCGCGGTGGCTACAATAGTCTGATCCAGCGTGGCCAGGAAGAGAATCAGCAGAATACCGCCGATGGTGGCGAGCGTTTGACGACGGCTGTAGACTACAAGATCCTCCTGCTGCGCCGGGGATGGCGGTAGCGGCTGCTCCAGTTCAGGCTGCATAGTGGTAAGCCTTTCTCTACTTACATCAGGACATCAGGACATACGATTTTAGGTGTTGCCAAGACACCGGCGAGATCTGCCGACCTGATAACGATGCTCAGGGCTTCAGGATACGCAGCATCCGCTCGATGGAAGGCTGGACCTCGCTGTAGTCATCCATGAACCAGGCGCCCGTTGCCAGGCCCTGAAGCAGCGACCCGTAGAGCAGCGTCAGCTCTTCGGGGTCTGCCAGGACCACCTGGCCGGCCTGCTGGCCCTCAACGATCAGCTCGCGAAAGAAAGTGTACGACTCACGGACGTAGCGTCGTGCCAGCGCTCTGATCTCTTCAGGTACAGCCTCACTGATCAGCGTGTGCAGGACGACATGGACATAGGCCGGTCGGCGACGCATGCCTTCCCACATGTAGGCTGTCAGACGATAGAGCTTCTCCCAGGGTGTGCCTGGCTGCTCGCGTAGCTCCTGCAGGCCAGTCAAGACCTGATCCAGAGCGTTGGCGATCACTGCTCTCAAAAGCTCTTCCTTACTGGCAAAGTAGCGATAGATCAGACCCTGACTGATCCCGCTGGCTGCGGCGATATCGCTGATGCGGGCCTCCGCCAGCCCTTTGCGCGCGAAGATCTCCGCGGCCACATTGAGGATCTGGCGACGGCGTTCATCGCGTATCTGTTGATTGGCTTGCTCGCTGCGTGGCATTGGCTGATCCTGCCAGGTAGTCATACTGTGCTCGTGTACTGTGCTCGTAGTAGCCCTGATCTCAACTCGGCCCAGCACGAGCTCGCCGCTGGATTATTGAATGATTAATCATTCATTGAACACATTGGAAAGTATAGCCTCCTTGCTGACCTCCGTCAAGAGGGCAGGGAGAGAAGGAGGTGGGAGCCGGTCAGGGTGGTGGCCGAGGCAAGGAGGCAGGAGCGAAAGAGAGAGTCAGAGAGGGACAGGCGGAAGCTAAGCGAGAGCGTCCAGCGAGTCATCTTCTGCTGAGGGGTGGATCACCTCAAGTTGGGCCCCGAGGACGCGCAGCTTCTCATCCAGACGCTCATAGCCACGTTCGATATGCTCCACGCCATGCACCTCAGAGGTTCCTTCGGCGCAGAGGGCGGCCAGAATATAAGAGCAGCCGGCGCGGATATCGGGGATATCCAGGCGGGCGGCGCTCAGGGGTGTGGGGCCGCGAACCACGCAACTATGCAAATACTGCTTTTCGCGGAAGCGGCAAGGCACTTCTCCCAGGCACTTGGTATAGAGGCCGATATGGGCTCCCATTGTTTTAAGGGCGTGGGTATAGCCAAAGCGGTCCTCATAGATCGTCTCATGCACCACTGAAATCCCGTCGGCCTGGGTCAGCAGAATAGTAAAGGGCTGTTGCCAATCTGTCATAAAGCCTGGGTGGACATCCGTCTCCAGAGCGATGGGAGGCAGAGGGCGGTCATCCCCAATAAAGCGAATGCCCTCATCCTCCACCTCAAAGCGCAGGCCCATCTTCGACAGCGTATTCAAGAAAGTCAGCAGCGTATCCTGCTGGGCCCCGCGCAGATAAATATCGCCTTTCGTCAGATAGGCAGCGATGGCCAGTGACACGGCCTCATTGCGATCGCTCAAGAGCGTATGGCGGGCGCCGCGTAGGCGCTGGACCCCTTCGATAACGATCCGGCGGTCCACCTTCTGCTCGATAATCGCGCCCATTTTCTGCAAGAACTTGATCAGATCGATGATCTCCGGTTCGAGGGCAGCGTTCTCAATGATCGTCACGCCGCGGGCCAGCGAAGCCGTAATCAAAAAGTTCTCGGTGGCCATCACGCTGGGAAAAGGCAAGTGGATCGTGGCCCCGTGGAGGCCGTGAGGAGCGCTCATATAGTAGCGTCCGCCCAGCTCCACGATGGTTGCGCCCATCTGCTGCAGGCCATTGAGATGGAAATCGATCGGGCGGGCCCCGATCCGGTCGCCGCCGGGGAGAGGGATATCGGCCTCGCCGCAGCGATGCAGCAGAGGACCGACCGTCAGGATCGCCATCCGATTCAGGCCGCCAATGGTCGCGGAGACTGAAGTTGAGTGGATCGCCGGGGTTCGGATCGTGAGCATATGCTCTTGTTCATTGAGCCTCACCTCTGAACCCATATCCTGGCAGAGACTGAGAGTCAGATAGAGATCGCCGATGAGAGGCACATTGCGCAGCGTGCAGGGTTCCTCGCTCAACAGCGAAGCGATGGTCATCTTGGTGACAGCATTCTTGGCGCCGCTGACCGTGACCTCGCCGTGGAGGGGAGTTCCGCCGCGGATCAGATAATAGGGAGCAGCCTTTGCGATGTCCGTCATGGATAGAGAGGTCTCCTTACCTGCTTACGAGCATTGCCCGGGGCCGTCCATAACCAGCGCAGGGCATTGAGGCGGGAAGGAGGGCGTACCACATGACCCGAGCGCGCTCGTTCCCGTCCTCGTCCAAATGGTAACCAGCCTGGCCAGTGCTGGCGTTCGCCGTCTGCGGCTGTCGTGGCTGGCAGGTGAGGGCTGCCCAGAGGACCAGCGGCCTCGCCGCGCTCGATAGCATCGAGAAGGTCGAGCACGTAATTGACGCTCTGTGCTACTCCCTCGACCATCAGATAGCCGCTGGGCTTGACGGCATCGCCCACCAGAAAGAGGCCCTGTAAAGGTGTGACCGGCGAGAGATCTCTCCCCTGGGCCAGGCGATTGACCGGCCACTCGCCTCGATAGACGCTCATCGTCAGAATACGGCAGTGTCGTTCAAAGGTTTCCCCGAAGAGGTGGCGCAGATCGGCGATGGCCAGCGCTTTCTCCTCCTCGATATTCTCGCTCTGGAGCACCTGATGCGTGATGAGCAAATGCTTGCCGGGGGGAGCCAGGCGGGGGTCGCAGTTCGTTGGCTGGACAATGCCAGCGATGCGCTGCGTGTCGAGACAATACATGATCCCTCGGTGTGGGATCAAAGAAACATCGCTGAGCACATGGACCTTCAGGCCCACTGCTTCGCGGTAGGCCTGATCCTGCTCGGCAGCACTCGCGGTGCTCTGGGCCGCCTGTTGCTGCTGCTTGAGCAGCTCGGCCTGACGCACCTGGCGATTTTCGATCAGAGCGGTGGTCGCGCGCGGACCGATATCGCTGACTACCAGGGGCGCGTAGAGCAGTAGCTCGTCACCGCTGGCCTTGTCGCGGGCGCGCACGCCTGTCACTCGCCCATCGGCGTGGAGAATCTGCTGCACCTCATGGCTCAGCAACACAGTGGCTCCCCGCTCGCGCAAACGGCGCTCTAGTTCGGCTGCCAGCGCTCCGCAGCCGCCCTCGACGATTCCGGGCGCACCATAGCGAAACATATTCTTAGTTGTGGCAATGACCTCAGCCGTTGAGACCTGAGCCAGCTCCAGGCTGAGGGCGAAGCGAGCGATGCGCTCGAAGAAGGCCACCAGCTCGCGGTTGCGCTCGACCTTGATATGGCGCGTCAGCCAGGCGCTGAACGGTAAAGCGCTCTCGCTGGCGGGCAGCGGGCGGAAAAACATCAGGTAGCCCAGGCGTAGAAACCAGAAGAACTGGCGCGGGCCCAGAAAGCGATAGACGCCGAGGAGGCCGCGAGCGCGCACCTGGCGCCCGTGCACATGGAAGGAGCCGAAGACATCAGCGTCCAGAAGACGGTGAGGAATCTGCAGGCGCCGCAAGGTGTGGGCCAGCACTCCGCTGCTGCCGAAGGGTACCATGTGCACAGCCCCGGTGCTGACCTGCACACCTTTAAAGGTTTTGGCGCTAAAGCGTCCACCGCAGTGATCAAGTCGCTCTAGCAGAGCCACCCGCTTGCCGCGCTGCAGCAGTTGAGCGGCGCTGAGCAACCCCCCCAGGCCAGCGCCGATGACGAGAGCATCGTAGTGAGCTTCCTGCATTTTTCTAAGAAAGGACCCTGTTTACTAGAATTGGCAACTGTTAGCGCTCTTCCCCGATCAGCGCCCTTAGTAGGGTATTGCACTCAGCAAGGGTATTGAGTACACTCTGGTGGATCTGGAAGACCTTATTCAGCTCGCGAGCTTTGCGAGCAAGGCGAGTCACATACTCGATATCGCGTGGGTTATTCGTAACATCTTCCATCAGCTGGATCAGCTCAGACCAGGCCAGGGCTTCGCGGCTGCGGGCCACGTCGGCGATCGTTTGATCCATGCGTTCAGCCACGCGGCGGACGCCGGCGCGCAACTGATTAGCCGTCTGGGCGATTTCGGCCTCATGGTTGCGCAGGGCCTCCTGGGTTGCATTCAGCTGTTCTTGGAGGGCCGAGACCTGTCCATCGAGTGTGGCCAGAGCTGCCATGAGGGAAGACATATCCGGCAAAGCTGGCAGAGGCAGGCTGGTCAGACGATTGAAGGTCACGCCATCGGCGGTGCTAGAAGCGAGGGGCTGAGCGACCTCTACAGCGGCGGAAGCGGAAGCCACCGGCTCTGACTCGCGCACTGGGCTGGCGGCGACCGGCTCAGCGACAGGAGCGCTGCTGCTGGAACCGCTCTCGCTGCTGGGGGTGACCAGCGGAGTGGGCGAGATTGATCCGCTGCCGGCCACTACCGAAGGAGGGAGCTCGCTCTCTGTGTGTGTCGCAAACTGGTCAATGGAGCTGGCCGTCAGGCTGCTATCCTCGCGTGTCCGATAGGTCATCTCGCTCGGCTGAATGCTAATAGTTGGCAGCTCATCGACGCCGCCAGCGGTGGCCTGGAAGATCAACTCATGCTCACCGATACCGATGTGGTCGCCATCCTTCAGCGTATAAGGGGCCAGTTCTTCAAGCTGTTGCCCATTGACGAATGTGCCGTTAGCGCTCCGCTCGTCGCGCAGGATATACTGGCCATTTTCGTAGCGTACAGTTGCATGGCGGCGTGAGGTGAGCTTATCCTTGGAGAGGAGAATATCGCTGGTTGGCGCGCGTCCAATCGTAATTTCCTCTTTATCAAGGGTATATTCCTGGATCACCTCACCGCTCTCTGATTTCAGGATAAAGCGGGCGGGGTTTTTAATTTTTGGCTCCGCTGTGGCAACTGCCGCTTCTTGGCTGGAGGCTGGCTGAACGGGAGAGGGTGACAGCTCCGTTGGTGTAGATGCAGATGGAGAAGCGGGAATGGTGGCATTGGGCCAGCTGCTGCCGGACGAAGGTGGCAGCTGTGGACCAGGGGCCGCAGCTCCCCACTCGTCCTGAGCTGGCAGAGTTGCGTCGCCCCCGGAGAGCGGGGTCTGGGCCGGCTCATAGGCGGGAGCGGAGGTAGGCAGCGGCTGACCACAACTCAAGCAGAAGCGATCGCCGGGCCGCGTTTCTGCACCACAACGGGGGCACTTGTCCATAATAGATCTCCTCCCTTTGCTAGCACGTAGGCTTTGCTTTTGTGCTCCTCGTATACCTCACAGGAGTATTTAGCGCACTCGCAAAACTGCTGCCATTATACCAGAAGTGGTCACCAGGCGTCGAGCGGGTACACAAGCGAGAGTGGGAGAGCCAGCGCTCGCCTGCAGTGCCACTCATTCACCGGGCAGCTGTGTTACCAGAACAGGCGCCTGAACACCTCGTGGATGAGATGGCGCACAAAGAGGTAGGTCAAGAAAAGCGCCAGAGCAATCAGGCCGACGAAGCACCAGAAGAGGCCGCGCAGCCCTGGAATGAACCAGGCCAGCAGGCCCAAAGCTACCACAGCGGCCAGGGTGCCCCCAATAATGACGAGCAGAATCAGCCCCACTTGCTTGAGGGGCTGTCGGCCCGGCAAGGCATTTGCCAGCTGGAGAGCTGAATCCGGCATAGGCTGGACTGGCGGAGCGACTGACGGATCTCCCCAGACAGGGGACCTGTTCCCCTGGCTGTTGCCTATTCCTACTGAAGGGAACAGCTGGGCACCACAATTGGTACAAAAGCGCGTCTGCAGGTTGTAAGGCTGGCCGCAGTAAGAGCAAGTGCCTGCTCTTTGCATCTTCCTGACTCCTTTCCTTTCCTATCTCCTGAGAGGACGTGCTTGAAACTGTGCCATCCCTGGGACCTGCTTGCTTCGCCCAGCGGAGTCAGAGATCCCCTTGATGGTTGCTTCTGTGCTCGTACTCTTATCAGGAACTCAGCAAACGCTGTTCTACCGCCACTGACTTACCTCTTCTTCTTCTTCTTCTCTTTCTCCTCCTCCTGGCGCTGCCCCGGCGCTCACTCTGGCAGCAATCGATAGATCTCAAGAGAGAGGCACCCAGGCTACATTAGGTTGCAGCGTATCGAAAAACTGTTTCAGCGTCTTCTCGTCGCCGGGCGCCGAAAACACGATGCTGGTCTCGCCGCGCACCCCGGAACAGATCTGGCTCGGCGTACGGGTTGGCGTTGGACTGACGCGAGCGGTTGGGCTGGCCTTGGCCTGGGGGCGGGCCGTTGCCGTGGGGGTCGCTAACGAGGCTGTGCACTGGAAGACAGACTTCTGATTACGATGTGGTGCCTCTGAAAGGCTAATAGCGCTCCCATCGGGGAGGAGATAAGAGATAGAAAAGTTGCCCCCAAAAATAGGATCGTGGACCGTGCCGAGGGCGCTCACCAGACAGGTGCGAGCTGGCAAGCGTGATGGTAAATAGATAGTGAAGCCGAGCAAAGCCTGAACCTGCTGCCAATCGGTCAGGGTCCGCGGGCCGCTGCTGGCAGGCGTGGCGGTGGGAGTGGTCGTCGCGGTAACGGTGGGAGTGGTCGTCGCGGTAGCAGTGGAGACTGCGGGTGAGACGGTGGCCCCCTCGTCGCGGAACAGCATTGAGGGCTTGCCACACCAGTGAAGCTGATTCAGTGCGACAGTAGCTGCAGTAGGTGTCGCGTTTGCAGACTGATTCGGATTGCCACCCAGCAAACCAGAGCAGGCAGCAGTCAGCGATCCCGTTAAGATCACCAGAGTCAGGAGTAGAAGCCAGCCATGTCGATGCTGTGGCGAATGGGAAACCTGTACCGAGCGCAGTAATGCTTTCATGGACATCATTGAGCAGCCTACTCCTCTCCCTGGTGACCTGCGAGCCAGGGGCAAGGTGTGGGGTGGCTGCTCCTCCTTTCTATCCTCTCTCAAGGGATTGCAGCGCGGCAACGAGCAGAGCCTGAGAAAGAGCCTTGTGCTCTGTCCTGCTTGCTCTCCCCCTCCCTCAAGAGGAAGAGAGTCAGGGTCGCTCGCCTCCGTTTTGCTGCTCTATCGTGCGAGCCAGTCAGGCCATCCAGGCCGTGTGCAAAGAGCGGAGCAGATGAGTTGCCAGATAAGAGCAGGGGGTCTCAGCGACGTGTGGGTGAGGGGAAGAAGGCTGCCATCCCCCGGCTCTGGCAGCGGCTGGGCGAGCAAGATGGCGCGGGAGAGGACGGACCAATGTAGCCTCCTCTCTCGCCTGTCGGCTCTCGCCTCCCAGTGACAACAGTACTTTTTTCCGCGCTCGCAAGAGCACCCTGCGCGCTTTGAACCCAGTATATATTACTGGTAAAGGAATTCCTATGGTCTGCTTCTCATCTGGTACCAAAAGAGGGCTTTACAGCCTTTTGGTTTAGTGCTACCATTACCCTCTGCTATTCAGGAATACGTTCATCCGGGTGTTTTTTGTCCTACTCATCCAACCCTTGTACTACCAGCGTAGGGCTGGGCACCCCTCTAGCTACCGAGTTGTTCTGAGAATCCAGGCCCGTGACCTGGCATTTCTATGTCCGAAGGAACTCAATCAGAGCGAACTGACGCAGCCTGAAGGCAGAGACGAACTGCGTATGAGGTGAGAGCCGGTGAATGCAAGACAGATCTGGAAAGCGACACTGGAGCAGATACAGACCCGGGTCCAGCCGTCCGTCTACGATACCTGGTTCAGCGGCACGGTGGGTCTCTCGTTCGATGAGAACGTCTTTATGGTGGGGGTGCCCTCGGCCTTTGCCAAGGCCCAAATGGAAGTACGCTTTATCGAGATGATCCGCTCGCTCCTCTCGGAAGCGACCGGCTGTCAGCCCGAGGTGCGCTTTGTGGTCACGAAGGGTTCGACGGTCAACGAGGAGCTGCAAGCCTTGGAACAAGAGGCCGCATTGAGTGAGAGCCCTGCCCAGCGTTTGAAGCGTGCCTATCGCGCTCCCAGGCATCGCCCGGCCTTGCGGGCGAAACTCGATTCGTCTTCACCGGCGATTGCAATGACGTCTCATGCCCCTTCTAGCGCTCGCCCGGTTCCCCATCGCGCTGAGGCCCATGAGGAGGAACACGAGCAGGCTGCTATCTTTCTTGGATATGAGCGCCCTGCCGAGGAGAAAGCAGGCGGTGGTGGCGAGCAGGAGCACCTCTTTACTCCCATTGAAGGCGGTAGTATGCTAAATCCTCGCTATACCTTTGATACTTTCATTGTCGGCAAGTCGAACCGCCTGGCTCATGCCGCCTCGAAGGCAGTCGCCGAGCGCCCCGGCTATGTCTACAATCCGCTCTTCCTCTATGGAGGGGTGGGCCTGGGTAAGACCCACCTGCTTCACGCTATTGGGCATCATGGCGAAGCTGCCGGCCTGAGCGTCCTTTATACAACCTCTGAAAAGTTCACGAATGAAATTATCAACGCTATTCGCTTTCAGAAGACGGAGGAGTTTCGCGCGAAGTATCGCCAGATCGATATTTTGCTGGTCGACGATATTCAGTTTATCGCTGGCAAAGAATCGACAGAAGAGGAGTTCTTTCATACCTTCAACGCACTCTACGACTCCAACAAGCAGATCGTGGTGACCAGCGATCGCCCCCCAAAGGCCATTGTAAGCTTGCAGGATCGTCTGCGCTCGCGCTTCGAATGGGGATTGCTGGCCGATATTCAGCCACCTGATTATGAGCATCGGCAGGCAATCCTGCGCTCGAAGGCCGAGTCGATGCGTTTCCAGGTTCCCCCGGCGGTCATTGATTATATTGCGCGCCCGGAATGCCGCAGCGTGCGCGAGCTGGAGGGGGCGTTGAAGCGCGTGATCGCCTATGCCACCTTGCATCAGGAGCCTCTCACGGTGAGCCTGGCGGCCAAAGCTCTGGAACATATCTATAACAGCAAGCCGCCAGCAACGTTAACGGTGCGCGAGGTCCTGGAGGGCGTCTGTCGCTACTACAATGTCGATCCTGAGCAGCTGCGTGGCAAAGCTCGCGATCGTGAGATTGTCTGGCCGCGCCAGGTGGCGATGTATGTGATGCGCGAGCAGACCGATGCTTCGCTGCTCCAGATCGGCGCCGAGCTGGGTGGGCGTGATCATACGACGATCATGCATGGCTGGGAAAAGGTTCAGGCGGAGATGGCTACCAATGATCGTGTGCGCCGTGAGATCGCGGCGGTGATCGAGACGATCGAGCAATCCAGAATGGATCTGCGGCGGCTCTGACTGGCTGCTGCTCTCCTCTCCTGCTGATCTGGCTGGGCAAAGCGGGCTTCGAGCCGTTCGCGGTCGGGTGGGGCCCAGGTGGCGCAGCGGTGCCGTAACGAGAGCGATCGCCAGACTGGCAATAGCGTGCGCCAGAGAGGTTGGTGCTGTGCCGGTCTGGTTCTATTTTTGGCCCTTTGCGACCTTGGCCTTACAGGGATCTCGGGAGGCGGCTGCTTGACTGTCAGCCGGTGGGGCGCTTCTGGTTCTGAGGAGCGCTGACCTGTCCGCAGGGACAGGGAGCAATCTGTCCGCTTGCCCAGTGTAGGCTCTGCGGGCCTTGCCCCATAATGGACCTTGCTTGTAAGTGAGTGCTTTAACAAGCAAGGAGGTCCATGAGCTATGACGTCTTCTTCTCTGGGGGCTGTGCGTACCGGGTTGATCACCGGGGCCTCTCGTGGTTTGGGGCTGGCTCTGGCTCGTGAGCTGGCTCGTGCGGGCTGGCGGCTCATTATCGATGCCCGTACTCCTGGCGAGCTGGAGCAGGCGCGAGCCGAGCTGGCTCGCTGGAGTGAGATCGTGGCTCTGGCTGGCGATGTCTGTGATGCTGAGCACCAGCAGGCTCTAACCGGTGCCGTGGCGCGCTGGGGGAAGCTCGACCTGCTGGTTAATAATGCCAGTATTCTCGGCCCCAGCCCTCAGCCGTTTCTGCTGGACTATCCCCTGGCGGTCCTGGAGCAAGTCTATCGCGTCAATACCTTTGCACCTCTTGCGCTTATCCAGCGATTGCATCGCTATCTATCCTCTGACGTCTGTATCATCAATGTTACCAGCGATGCGGCCCGTGAACCGTATCCTGGCTGGGGTGGCTATGGCTCAAGCAAAGCGGCGCTGGAGCAGCTGACGCTCATTCTGGCGGCAGAGCAGCCGCAGTGGCGGATCTACCTGGTTGACCCTGGTGATATGAGGACGCGCATGCATCAGGAGGCTTTCCCCGGTGAGGATATCAGTGATCGGCCACCCCCAGAGGTGAGTGTACCGGGCTTGTTAGCCTTGATTGAGGGGGGCTATGCCTCTGGGCGCTATCTGGCCCGTGAGGTGAAAGCTTGAGGCCCGCGATGGAAGCAGATGGGAGTCGTCTGGCTATCAGGAGAATGGTAGGTACTTATGAGCACGTTCGAGCGACCCTGGCTTGAGCACGAGTCGGGGGCCAGAGGGCGTGAGGAGGGTGCTGGTCTGAGAGCTGGCTCCAAGGGAGAGCGACCGGTGGTTGGGCTGGAGCTGACTACTTTATCCTTTGAGCTACCGCCTGAGTTGGAGGCAGGAGAGCCGCCCGAGGCGCGTGGTCTAGCCCGCGACGAGGTGCGTTTGCTGGTCTCATATTGTCGTGACCATCGGCTGGTGCATGCGCGCTTTCGGGAGCTGCCAGCTTTTCTCAAGCGAGGCGATGTGCTGGTGATCAATACCAGCGGCACGATGAAAGCTGCGCTGCCCGCTGAGCGGGCTGGAGGAGAGCCAATAGAGCTGCATCTCTCGACGTGCCTACCAGCTGGTCTCTGGGTTGTTGAGTTACGCTTGCCTCTCTCTGAAGGCTCGCAGCCTTTTTTCGCAGGCCGGGCTGGCGAGGTGCTGACTTTACCGCAAGGGGGGCGGGTGGTGCTGCATGCTCCCTATGTGCCTCGTGCACGCTCCGAGGCTGCTGATCGGCAGCGGCTCTGGGTGGCAACCTTCGATCTGCCGGAGCCTCTGGAGGTCTATCTAGAGCGCTATGGTTTCCCGATTCGTTACGGCTACGTCCAGCGCGACTGGCCAATCGACTATTATCGCTCGGTCTTTGTCACCGAGGTCGGCAGTGCGGAGATGCCTTCGGCCAGTCGTCCGTTTACGGCTGAGCTGGTGACGCGACTGGTGGTAGGGGGAGTCCAGTTCGCGCCTCTGCTGTTGCATACGGGAGTGGCCAGTTTGGAAGCGCATGAGCCGCCCTACGAGGAGTACTATCGTGTGCCTGCTGAGAGTGCCGAGCTGATCAATGCTGCTCGCCGGCGTGGGCGGCGGGTCATCGCCGTAGGGACAACGCCCATGCGAGCGCTAGAGACAGTGGCTGATGAGTATGGCGAGGTGCATCCTGGTGAGGGCTGGACCGATCTGGTGATTACTCCGCAGCGGGGGCTACGTGTTGTCACCGGGTTGCTGACGGGCTTCCATGAGCCGCGTGCGTCGCATCTGGCGCTCTTAGAGGCCCTGGCTGGACGCGAGCATGTAGAGCGAGCCTATGCGGAGGCGCTTCAGGAAGGCTATCTCTGGCATGAGTTTGGCGATCTCCATCTGATTCTGCCCTGAGCGATAGCGGGTTGTCAGGGCTGGCAGGGCTGGCGGGCGCAGAGGTGATCAGGCAAGTACTGGCGCGTGGATGTCGTTCTCCTGCCCTGGGGTGAGATCTTGCCACCGGATCAGCACCGGCTGCGGCCCGGTGGCCCTCTTGCCTGGTCAGACTGCGCCCGCTGGTCAAGTCTCTTGTGGCAGTCCCTGACTTACTCCTGATGAACGACTTGGCTCTGGCGTACTGCTGTCACTAACCAGTGATAGAGCTTTTCCGTTTCGGGGGTGAGCTGGTCGCTCGGAATGAAAGGGTAGACAGGACGGCTGTACTCGTAGCCCTTGCGGGCGGTAGAGGTCACGGTGGCCTGCCAGCCAAGAGATGCCAAGAGAGAGACGGGGTCATCGATGGTGCCGATCCAGGGGACGCTGAGCCGTGAGACGCGTTCCATGCGCTGGCGCGTTAGGGGAGAGCTGGTCATAGCGCTGTGGATCGCGTCGAAGGCCAGCCAGCTCTGAGGAGCGCTCAGGTTGCTGATCAGTCCAAGCAGCTGATGGATAGCCTCATTGGGCAAGTAGAAGAGCAGGCCTTCAACGAGCCAGATTGCTGGGCGGGCAGGATCGTAGCCAGCCTCCAGCAAGTGTGTGGGCCAGGCGGCCTCGGTCAGATCGGCGGGGATAAGACGGCGTTGACAGCCTGGGCGGGCTTGTTGGGCCTGCAGGATGCCCTCTTTGTAGTGGAGGACCTCGGGCTGGTCCAGTTCGAACAGCAGCAGCTCTGATGGCCAGGATAGGCGGAAGGCACGAGTATCGAGGCCGCAGGCAGGCATAACAAGCTGACGGATGCCTTGCTCACTGACGGTACGCTGCAAGAATTCATCGAAAAAGCGTGTACGCACGATGATACTACCGCCTGCATCTTCGAGCTGACGAAAGCGCCGTTCTCCCTCGGCTCCGGCCAGGGCGGCGGCCCAGGGATCGGTGAAGAGGCGGTCTGCGCGCAGGCTCTCGTGAGCGCGCACGGCGGCTGTCATACAAGCGGTGTAGCCTATCGAGGCTTTCTGGACCGAAGGAGAGCTGTGCTCTGACATCGTGTTCATCCTTTCCAGGACAGGCTTGTTTGCCTGGAGCGCGAGCTAGCTAGGGATAGCACTTGTCTGGGTGACCAGGCGTCTGGCGCTCAAAACGCCCGGATCTAGGCGATGGTCGCCAGAGACAGCCTGACCTCTTGCTCAGGGCAACTCTGGGTTTGGGCTACACCTGTGGGGTGAAGCCCTGGAGAGCCTGAGCAGCGGTTTGGGTATCAACCAGGGTAGAGAAAGGAGGAATCTTCTTCACCGCTCCTGTTTGGAGGGCGAAGGAAGCGGTCACGTTATAGCCCTGCTCGTTGACGATGGGCGTAGTTGCGTAAGAAGAGCGCAGGTCCTGGGCTGCGGCGGTAGCGGTCTTGTCGTCGATGTGGGTATACTTCTGCAGGATCTTGATGGCCTGGTCGGGATACTTTTGGATGAAGGCCAGGGCCATGTCCATAGCGCGCACGAGGGCCTTGAAGGTGTTGGGCTTGGCGCGGATGAGGCTGGCCTTGGCGTAGAAGACCGAGTTGAGCTGGCCCTGCATTTGGGGGACGTCGCCGCGGAGGGGACTGATGAAGATGCGTCCCAGGCCCTGAGTTTGGACGGCCTCGCCGACAGGTTTATAGAAGCTGAGGGCGTCGACACGGCCTGCTTTCAGGGCTGCCACCGCGGCGGAAACGTTGTTGCCGACAGCCACGAGGGAGGCGGACTTGTTGACGTCCAGACCAAAGAGATGGAAGAGATAGCTGACGAAGCCGCCGGTTTGGCCAGTAGTGGAGATGACGCCGATCTTTTTGCCGACGAGCGCTTTGACCTTGGCTTCCAGGGGGCTGGTCTCGGAGAGGCCAGTCTGCTGCAGGAACTTATTGCTGACGGTGATATCGTTGGGGAAGGCTACCTGGAGCTGACCGATCACTTTGACGTCTGAGTCGACCTGCGAGACCAGGAAGGCTTCGGTGAGAAGGCCGCCGACGGCCACCTCAACGGCACCGGAATGGATGGCTTCAGCCATCTGGGGGCTGGTGGGTTCAAGCTGGAAGGGGGTAGGATAGACGGTAAGGCCCTGAGCCTGGAAGTAGCCCTTGTCAAGGGCCACCAGATCTGGCAAGAAGGGGGCCGAAAGGCTGTCAACCGCTACTTTCAATTTCATGTTATCCTGGCTCTGGCTGCTAGATGGAGGGGGGGAGCTGGCGCCGCAGGCGCTGGTAGCGAGCAGCAGCAAGACCAGGATGAGAGCAAGCAGCAAGGAATTGGAATGTCTGAGTGGCCAAAGCTGTTGCCTGTGCATAGGTGAGTCCTCCTTGAGTAACTTGCTGGGCAAGCGATCCTTTGGGCGACGCACGGCTATCTTCAGAGTCTAGCCAGCAGATCAGGCTGATGTTGACTGCTCTGGGGATCTGTTCATGGCTATTGGTACCGGTAGGCTGGTGAGAAGGAAACCGAGCGGCTGCAGCTTGCAGTCAGGACCTCGGTGGTGGCGGACTGCGTGAGTGTTGCCCCCTCAGCATTGGCGGAAAGCTCATTGCATAGTGACCTCCTCTCTTGGCAGTAAGCGGCGTCCACTCAGTGCTCTTAGTGACTCTAGTGGGCGCCGCTTACAAGCTTCAGGCGTCTAACTCAGCTGCCTGGACCAGCTGGATGCATTAAACCTTCGGTGTGAAACTCTGCAATGCCTGGGTGGCAGTCTGGGTATCAACCAGAGAAGAGAAGGAAGGGATCTTCTTGGCAATACCAGTTTGCTGGGCGAAAGCAGCGGTGACATTGTAGGCTTGTTGGTCGACGACAGGAGAAGAAGGGTAGGAAGTACGTAGATCCTGCATGACCGCGGTAGCGGCCTGGTCGCTGATGTGGGTGTATTTCTGCAAGATCTTGGCGGCCTGGTCGGGATACTTTTGAATGAAGGCCAAAGCCATCGCGATGGCGCGCACGAGGGCCTTGAAGGTGTTGGGCTTAGAGCGAATGAGGCTGGCCTTGGCATAGAAGACCGAGTTGAGATGGCCCGTCAGCTGAGGGACATCGCCGCGCAGGGGGCTGATCAGCATGCGGCCCACTTTCTGGAGCTGGACAGCTTCGCCGGTGGGCTTGAAGAAGCTGAGGGCGTCGACGCGGCCCGCCTTGAGAGCGGCGATGGCGGAAGAAACGTTATTGCCGACCGAGACGAGGGTCGCATCCTTGCTGGCATTGAGGCCGAAGAGGTGGAAGAGATAGCTGACGAAGGCGCCGGTCTGGCCAGTGGTAGAGACGACGCCGATCTTTTTGCCAACGAGGGCTTTGACCTTGGCCTCCAGGGGACTGGTCTCGGAAAGGCCGGTTTGCTGCAGGAACTTGGTGCTGACGATGATATCGTTGGGGAAAGCCACCTGCAGCTGGCCGATGATCTGGACATCCGAGTCGATCTGCGAAACCAGGAAAGCTTCGGTAGCCAGGCCGCCGATGGCGACATCGATGGCGCCGGAGTGGATGGCCTCGGCCATCTGGGGGCTGGTCGGCTCAGTCTGGAAGGGAGTAGGATAGACGGTGAGGCCCTGGGCCTGGAAGTAGCCTTTGTCGAGAGCGACAAAGTCGGGCAGGAAGGAGCTGGAGAAGGCGTCGATGGCCACCTTCAGCTTCATATCATCCTGGCTCTTGGTGGTAGTGGTGGTAGTGGTGGTAGTGCTGGAGCCACATGCTGTCATACCAAGTAGAAATAGTATGAGAAACAGCATGGACGACATATTTCTCAACAGCTTCTGCGAGCTGGATTCCATTATGTTCCTCCCAAACGCATTGAGAGATCAATCGAAAATAATCAATTTATTCGGAGTGCCGCCGCTCCAAAAATAGGGAGCGGTTGTTGCCAGCTTCTTCTTAGAGCGGCAGCCTCCAGAGAGATAGCCCCGCCAGGGTCACCCTGCCGTCGGCCTGTACAAATAACACGTGCTCATTGGCTCGGCCTAGACCGATGAAGCTAGACGACAGGTGTAAAGCCTTGCATCGCCTGAGTAGCTGTACTCGTATCGACGATTGCCTGGAAAGGCGGAACTGCTGATAGCAGACCTGCCTTGATGTCAAAAGCAGCGGTGACATTGTAGGCCTGCTCGGTGATCGGCTGCACTGAAGCAGCAAAACCGGATACAGGCTCTTCCCCAGCTTTTCTGCGTGAGGGACTGGCCTGTCCAGACCGGGTTTGCTGATTCATGTTGGGGAGAGCAGACAGTTCTGGCTATCTGCTCCCACCTTTACCAAAGGAGAAGCCTGCCCCTAAAGAGAACCTGCTTCTAAAGCAGGGTTACCTTATTTTGGTGCATTTATCTTCCTGGCCGTCACGAATAGATGGTAGAGGTTCAGCAAGTCAGGGGTCAGCTCTTCTTTGGAGACGAAGGGAAAAACCGGACGATTGTACTCCAGGGCCTTATGGATGCTATAAATAACTGTAGCTCTCCAGCCATAAGAGCGGAGTAAAGAGACAGGATCATCGATAGCGCCGATCCAGGGGGAGCCAAGGCTGGCGACGAGCTTTGTGCGTACTTCCAACAGAGGGGAGTTGAGCATAGCGCTGTGGACGGAATCGAATCCGAGCCAGCTCCCTGGTGCTGTCAGGCTGCTGATCTGCTCAAGGAGCCTTCTGATTTGCTCCTCTGACAGATAGAACAGCAGCCCTTCCACCAGCCAGGCTCCCGGGAGGTGAGGATCATAGCCGGCCTGCAAGAGAGCGTCTGGCCACTCAGAAGCGGTCAGATCGACTGCCAGACTATGGCGCTCACACCGGGGATGGGCACCATGCTTTTGCAAGACCTCCTCTTTGTACTCAAGAACCATTGGCTGATCCAGTTCAAAAAAACGTGTGTCCTCGGGCCAGTCCATACGGAAAGCGCGGGTATCCAGGCCGGCGGCGGGAAGCACAATCTGTCTGATACCCTTCTCAAATGACAATGCTTGCAAGCACTCATCGAAGAAGCGTGTGCGTACAACGATGGGAGCTCCTTGATCCTTGATCAGGAGCCGACGCCTTTCTCCCTCCTCGGTTGCCAGGGCGGCGGCCCAGGGATCATCAAAGAGGCGGTCGGGCCTCTGGCTCTCGAAGGCGCGGACGGCAGCCGTCATAAAAGCGCTAGGGCCGATCAGCTCCTTGGGTGTTGACGGATAAGCGGTTTCTGACATTGACAAGACTCCTTCCTTTGCTCTTGCTTTACTACGACGGGCCTGTTTTCTCCGGCCCGTTTGTTGCCTTATAAGGCAGGTCGAAGGCCCTGCAATGCCTGAAAGGAGCTGGAGAAGGCGTCGATGGCCACCTTCAGCTTTATATCGTCTTTGACGTTACTGGTCCCGATACTCAAATCGCAACTTGTGGAAACAAGAGCGCTCAAGACCAAGACAAATAAGGTGAACTGGAGTGAACTGGCTACACACCGTTCCATTGACATCTCTCTCTCATCCCAAGCTTGCTAACTTTTGTCATATTAGAAGACAAAAAGTAAAAATTGCTGTAAATTCTTTATGAAAAACTGATCTTTATTTAAAGAGTGGAGAGCTTGCAGGCTCTTGAGACTATAATTATTGTGCCACAATGCATCAACTTTACGCAGCTGTATTGCTTGATGTTCGGGGAACTTATGCTAGCCCGACTGACAAGCTCGCTCACTCCTTTCTAGCTGTGAACAGAAGATGGTAGAGGGTAAACTTATCTAGAGTCAGCTCTTGTTCTGGTATAAAGGGAAAAACCGGGCGCTGATATTCAAACCCCTTGAGAGCGCTAGGGACAAATGTTGCTTTCCATCCGTAAGCGTGCAGGAGGACCACCGGCTTTTCAAGGATAGTAAATCCCTCGTTGCTGGCCAGCCAAGCGGCCCAGGGATCGGTGAAGAGGTGGTCTGCGCGCAGGCTCTCGTGAGCGCGCACGGCGGCTGTCATACAAGCGGTGTAGCCTATCGAGGCTTTCTGGACCGAAGGAGAGCTGTGCTCTGACATCGTGTTCATCCTTCCAGGACAGGCTTGTTTGCCAGGACAAGGGCTAATCAGAGATAGCAGTGCTGAGGCCAGGCGCGGCCTGGCCTCTTGCTCTGGGCAACTCTGGGTTTGGGCTACACCTGTGGGGTGAAGCCCTGGAGAGCCTGAGCAGCGGTTTGGGTATCAACCAAGGTAGAGAAAGGAGGAATCTTCTTCACCGCCCCTGTTTGGAGGGCGAAGGAAGCGGTCACGTTATAGCCCTGCTCGTTGACGATGGGCGTAGTTGCGTAAGAAGAGCGCAGGTTCTGGGCTGCGGCGGCAGCGGTCTTATCGTCGATGTGAGTATACTTCTGCAGGATCTTGATGGCCTGGTCGGGATACTTTTGGATGAAGGCCAGGGCCATGCCCATAGCGCGCACGAGGGCTTTGAAGGTGTTGGGCTTGGCGCGGATGAGGCTGGCCTTGGCGTAGAAGACCGAGTTGAGCTGGCCCTGCATTTGGGGGACGTCGCCGCGGAGGGGGCTGATGAAGATGTGGCCCAGACCCTGGGTCTGGATGGCCTCGCCGACAGGCTTATAGAAGCTGAGGGCATCGACACGACCAGTCTTCAAGGCTGCCACCGCGGCGGAAACGTTATTGCCGACAGCCACGAGGGTGGCGTCCTTGCTGGCATTGAGACCGAAGAGGTGGAAGAGATAGCTGACGAAGCCGCCGGTTTGGCCAGTAGTGGAGATGACGCCGATCTTTTTGCCGACGAGCGCTTTGACCTTGGCTTCCAGGGGGCTGGTCTCGGAGAGGCCAGTCTGCTGCAGGAACTTATTGCTGACGGTGATATCGTTGGGGAAGGCTACCTGGAGCTGACCGATCACTTTGACGTCTGAGTCGACCTGCGAGACCAGGAAGGCTTCGGTGAGGAGGCCGCCGACGGCCACCTCAACGGCACCGGAATGGATGGCTTCAGCCATCTGGGGGCTGGTGGGTTCAAGCTGGAAGGGGGTAGGATAGACGGTAAGGCCCTGAGCCTGGAAGTAACCTTTATCCAGGGCGACGAGGTCGGGTAGAAATGGAGAAGAAAGGCTATCAATAGCCACCTTCAGCTTCATATCATCGGTACTACCGGTGTGTGCTGCCGGACCAGAGCTGGAACCGCAGGCAGAGAGAGCTAGTAAAAATAGCAGGAGAAGCAATATAATGGGCTTGGAGCAATATGGCTTGATCTTCATGATTCCTCCTAGCTGTGAGCTGGCTTTGCAAATAGTGTGTGGGCTTCCATTCTGTGACAAGCTTCTCATCAATCCAGATGAGAGAGCCTATTTTCAGAACAGAAGACCGACAAGCCTTTGGGCCTAGTCGGCTCTATGCTCTTAGACTACAGGGGTAAAACCCTGCATGGCCTGCGATGCGGTATCTCCATCGACAATCGCCTTGAAGGGAGGAATGGCCGATAACAGACCTGCCTGGATGTCAAAGGAGGCAGTAACGTTATAGCCCTGCTCGTTGACGATGGGTGTGGTCGCGTAAGAAGAGCGCAGGTTCTGGGCTGCGGCGGCAGCGGTCTTATCGTCGATGTGAGTATACTTCTGCAGGATCTTGATGGCCTGATCGGGATACTTTTGGATAAAGGCCAGGGCCATAGCCAAAGCGCGCACGAGGGCCTTGATGGTGTTGGGCTTGGCGCGGATGAGGCTGGCCTTGGCGTAGAAGACCGAGTTGAGCTGGCCCTGCATTTGGGGGACGTCGCCGCGGAGGGGGCTGATGAAGATGTGGCCCAGACCCTGGGTCTGGATGGCCTCGCCGACAGGCTTATAGAAGCTGAGGGCATCGACACGACCAGCCTTCAAGGCTGACACTGCTGCAGAAACGTTGTTCCCTACAGAGACGAGGACCGCGTCCTTGGTAGCATTGAGGCCAAAGAGACGGAAGAGGTAGCTGACGAAGCCGCCGGTTTGGCCAGTAGTGGAGATGACGCCGATCTTTTTGCCGACGAGCGCTTTGACCTTGGCTTCCAAGGGGCTGCTTTCGGAGAGGCCAGTCTGCTGCAGGAACTTATTGCTGACGGTGATATCGTTGGGGAAGGCCACCTGGAGCTGACCGATCACTTTGACGTCAGCGTCGACCTGCGAGACCAGGAAGGCTTCGGTGAGGAGGCCGCCGACGGCCACCTCAACGGCACCGGAATGGATGGCTTCAGCCATCTGGGGGCTGGTGGGTTCAAGCTGGAAGGGAGTAGGATAGACGGTAAGACCTTGAGCCTGGAAGTAACCTTTATCCAGGGCGACGAGGTCGGGTAGAAATGGAGAAGAAAGGCTATCAATAGCCACCTTCAGCTTCATATCATCACTTACATTAGCAGCAGGTCCTAAACTGCATGCTGAGACACTAAGCAAGTTGATGGTGAGGGTAAGTAGAAATAGGATGAATCTCCTAAAGGTGAAGTGCTTCATGCCTTTTCCTCCCTAGGTTGGATAATATCCTTAATGGACAAGTTTGTCCTTTGTATCTCCTCTGAAATGATCAACCAGGACAGTCCTTGTAAATTCTTTGATAAAGGCATCAGAGGGATAGATACATGTTTGATGCCTTATATTGTTTAAGGGATCTGATTATAATCTGTCCTGGCGAGTTCCTTATTTTCTCCGCGCGGTGACCAGCATGTGGTAGAGCCTTTCTGTCTCAGGGGTGAGCCCTTCTTGGGGGATAAAAGGAAAGACTGCTCGACCGTACTCATAGCCTTTGCGTCCACTAGATACCCAGGTCGCTTCCCAGCCGAGCGATGCAAGCAAAGCGACAGGATCATCGATTGCACCGATCCAGGGTGCGCCAGAACGAGCCAAGCGCTCGATTCTAGCTTGAGTACGTGGCGACCTAATCATCTCACTGTGGATTGCGTCAAAGCCGATCCAGCTATTAGAGGCTGTGAGACGACTTATCCGTTCAAATAGATGGTGGCTTTGCTCAAAAGGAAGGTAGAAAAGCAGGCCCTCGATAAGCCAGGCGGATGGCTGCGTGGGGTTGAAGCCCGCCTGTAGTAAGGCGGTTTCCCAGTCGGGTAAAGTGAGATCGATCATCACAGGGATACGTACACAGCGAGGGGAGGCCTGATGAACCTTGAGAATAGCTTCCTTGTAATCTAGAATAAGCGGCTGATCTAGTTCAAAAAAACGTGTCTCGGGAGGCCAGTCCAGGCGAAAAGCCCTGGTATCGAGGCCTGCTGCTGGCAAAACAATCTGGCGAAGACCCTGCTCATTAGCTATGTGCAGGAGCCACTCGTCGAAAAAGCGTGTGCGCACAATAATTGAACCACCCTGGTCTTCAACTGTGGCAAAGCGCTTCTCTCCTTCATGACCCGCCAGAGAGGCTGCCCAGGGGTCATTGAAAAGACGATCTGGTCGCTGGCTCTCGAAGGCTCGGGCTGCTGCTGTCAAATAAGCCGTTGGACCGATAAGCTCCTTGGGGGCCGGCGAATAGACTGTCTCAGACATAGGTAGGTAATGCCTCCTTTTCACTTACTTGTGCAGCCCGTTTTTTCAGCACCTAATGAAAAGAATCTTACCCGGGCTGCTCTGTCTCGAATGTGGCAACCTATTGCAAAACTTGTACTTTCTGATACGAAAGCGCTGAAACTGCTAGGTGGCAGCAACGTGAGGGGTGGACAGCACACTTAATTGGCGATAGACACTGGTGTCTCTATCGCCCATAAAATCTGGAAATCTACTTATACTTCATAAGCTTTTCATGAGCTAAGCATGGCGTCCTACCTTGATCCTGAAAGTTGCTGTCAGACCTAAAAGTGTTAGTCAATCAGAAATCAGGACTGATCAGCGCTGCTGAGCTTGAGGCCGGCTTTCCAATGGGAAGTCTTGTGATCGATCAGATTCACCACTGCATTGAGCAGTCCTGCGATCAGCGTCAGGACCAGCAACGCAGCGAAGATACCGGCAGCGTTAAACGATTCGCCGGACGACTGAATCAGATAGCCAATGCCGCGATTGGCCCCGATCTGCTCGGCCACAATAGCCCCAATCAGGGCATACGGGATAGCAACATGCAGGCCAGTCAACACCGAGCCCGTGGCCGAGGGAAGAATCACCTTAAAGACCACATCGCGCCGGCGTCCTCCCATCAGGCGCACCGCATCAACCAGGTGCTGATCGACATTACGCACCCCATTGAGCGTATTCAAGAAAATCAAGAAAAAGACCGTCACGGCGGCCAGCACCACCTTCATCGGGATCTCGATCCCCAACCAGAGAATGAAGAGCGGTGCCAAAGCAATCTTCGGGATGCTGTTCAAAGCAATGATGAACGGATTGAAGATCCGCTCAAGCGTTGGCTGTAGACCGAAAAGGAAACCCAAGAGCAAACCACTCGCGACGCCGAAGAACAAGCCAAGCAGCGTTTCCTCCAGAGTCACCGCGGTATTAATGATGAGCGTACTCTCATACCAGGGATCCCCGTCGCTGAGCCAGGCGATGGTCTGGCGAACGATGGCCAGCGGGTTGCTCAGAAAGGAAGAATCAAGAATCGTCCCTGACGCCAATTGCCAGAAGAGCAGCACCCCTACCACCAGCAGCAGGCGAGACCCATAGATCAGCCACTGCTGACGCTGCTTGCGCTGCTGGGCCTGTCTGACCAACGTCGAAGGTCCCACAAGGACAGGCCTCGGCTGCTCCGATCTGAACTGGTTCACCAGGCTCATAGCTTTACCTCCTGCCTCTGCACTTGCAGACGAGACTCCATGAGGGCATCCCAAAGACGTCGGTGCAGATTGGTAAAATCCGGGCGAAAGCGAATATGGAAGGCATCGCGCGGGCGCGGCAGGGTGACCAGCTCATCAGCGATAATATGGCCTCCTGTGCCCAGCACCACCACACGGTCACCCAAGATAATGGCCTCCTCCAGGTCATGAGTCACAAAAAGCACGCTGGAACGCTGTCTGGACCATAGCGAGAGCAGCTCATTCTGCAGCTCTAGACGCAGCTGTGCATCGAGCGCACCGAATGGCTCATCCATCAGAAGCGTTTCTGGTAGAGTTACCAGCATGCGAGCCAGGCTGGCCCGGCGTAGCATGCCTCCCGAAAGCTCGTGAGGATAGAGCTTCTCAAAGCCCTGCAGACCAACCAGACGAATAAACTCAGCAGCACGCCGACGCCGCTCCGTGGCTGGAACCCCTCTGATCTCCAAGGGCATTTCGACGTTGCGCTCGACCGTTCTCCAGGGCATCAGCGTGTCCTTCTGAGTCAGGTAACCTACTTCCAGTCGTGGCCCACTGATAGGCGCCCCTTTGTAGTAGACCGTCCCTGAGCCAGGGGGGAGCAGGCCAGCGACGATATTGAGCAAGGTCGTCTTGCCGCAGCCGCTTGGGCCGGCGAGGACCACGAAGCTTCCGCTCTCAATATCGAGATTCACGTTCTGCAAAACTGCAATTTCACGATCATTGCGAACAAATGACTTGCTGAGCTGTTCTATATGTATGACGGTGCTCATTAAGCTGCTCCTTATAGGACCTGGAGGAGTGGCAAGGGTAGCGAGGGCTCGCCTTCCAGGCCAGGCACAGATCTCCCCTTGTCCTTGCGTTATTCCTGGCAACGGCGTCGACGGCTCACGCCAGCGTCTGGCCTCCTCTGGCCATCGACGAAAGAAGCGGCTGGACGGGCCAGCCCGATCGGTTGCAGGATGTGCTCTCTTGCGCCGCTCATCGAGGCTGAGATTGGCGAACGGATTGCTACTCCTTCCTTGCCCTGCAGGTTTAGTCATCCTTGCTTCTCTAGAGACAAGCGTCTGGCGGTGACGAGCATGTGATAGAGCTTCTCGGTCTCGGCGTTGAGAGCCTCGGGGGCGATAAACGGGAAGATCGCTCGACCATACTCGTACCCCTTACGCGCATTAGGCACAAAGCTAGCCTGCCAGCCAAAGGAGGCTAGCAAAGAGACCGGATCATCGATAGCGCCGATCCAGGGAGCCCCGTTTTGCTTAGTAAGCTGGATGCGTGAGCGTGTCAGCGGCGAAGAGAGCATGGCGCTATGGATCGCATCGAAGCCGAGGCGGCTCCCTGGGGCAGCCAGGCGACTCAGGCGGGCGAGCAGCTGGCAAGTCTGCGCGAGGGGAAGGTAGAAGAAGAGACCTTCTACGAGCCAGATCGAAGGAAGAGCTGGCTCAAAGCCGGCCTGCAGCAGCTGACTTTCCCAGCCAGAGGAGGTCAGATCGGTAGCCACAATGGCGCGTTGGCAGCGGGGCTGAGCCTGATGGGCCTGAAGCTGCGCCTCCTTGTATTCGACAACGGCGGGCAAGTCAAGCTCGAAGAAGCGGGTTGCTGGGGGCCAATCGAGGCGAAAAGCCCGCGTATCGAGACCGGCGGCGGGCAGCACGATCTGACGCAAGCCCTCCTCGAATGTCAATTGCTGCAGCCACTCATCAAAATAACGGGTGCGCACAATAATCGAAGCGCCCCTGTCCTCGCCCTTTTCAAGGATAGTAAATCCCTCGCTGCTGGCCAGCAAAGCCGCCCAGGGATCATCGAAGAGCCGATCTGGTCGCTGGCTCTCGACGGCGCGCGCCGCCGCTGTCAGGAACGCGGTCACGCTGATGCGCTGTTTCGCCGAATCACGCATATCTATCACAGGGGTCTCCCAGTGTATCGTTTCTGCATAATCTACAGCTAATCATCTCTATTGCAAGAAAACATGAAAATTGTATAGTTAGAAAGGCTTAGTAGGCGCCATCGCATACTTAGTCGCAAGCATCACCGGGAGCCCCTCAATTGAAGAGCTTATTATGACTGAAGAGCTTGACTTATTTCTTTCTCTGGATCTATGATATAAAGCCTTGTCAATACCTCACTGGGTAGAAGGCCCTAAAGAGCCGGGCATTTCTATCTATGAAAGGATAGTACCTTCTACGGATTTATGCAATATTTGCCCGGCATTTTTATATAATCTTAATATTTGAGAATGCCATCATCTGTTAAAATAACTAAGCGAGGAGTCGGCTCTGTGGGAATAGCCCTATAAGCAGCACCAGAAAGCGGTTACCGTCTTTCCCCGAATTGTGGAGCTCTATGAATCGAAGAAGGTCAGGAGCCTGATGGTACCAGGCTCCTGGCTCCTTGTTTAGAACAGGAAGAGCCTTGATCGATGTATCGCCTGGACTTTGAAACAATGAAGCAGGTCATGCGCGAACATCGCAAAACCGGACTCCTCTATGCCGACCTTCCCTGGGGAGTCCCGGGGATGCCGGAGCCATGCCGTGTTGAGATCATTCTGCGTGCAGGACAGATTGTCTCCTGCTTTTTCGTTGGTAAGAGCGGGCGGCGTCTGAAAGAAGAAGACGCTTCGTCAAAGCTCGCGCGCCTGGGAAAGCTCGACTGGACTTTTGTTCCTCAAGAGGAAGTGCCCACCGAGTTGCCCTCTGCGCCCGGGCAGGCGAGAAATGTCACCACAGGGCCTTCAGCTTTCCCGCAGCGCCTGCTGCATCTGGAACAGTGGCAAATGGTCGGCTGGTCGCGCATGCATCGCATGGTTTTTGCTCTAGCTGACGGAACCCGTTCTGTCGAGAAAATCGCCGAGATTCTCTCGACCACCCCCGAGGCGGTGCGTGCTGTGCTGCGCGATCTCCAATCGATCGGCGTGATCCGCCTCTAGCGAGCGCCGTGGTGAAAGGGGAGCTCGTGATCAGCCGGGCTGGTACTGTCAGGCACAAAGGCGCAGATTCCTAAGCAGAGGTGGCTCTCTGGGAGAAAGGTGTCTGAGGCGCTTTTCTTTCCCGATGTATATTTCCTTGCTGGTTTCCCAGCTATCACTTTTACCTGTCTTGTGAAAACAAGGAAGGAAAGGCTTCCCGATGAAAAGGATCACCGTTGCTGATCTCGATACGCAGAGTACCGATGCGCAAGTGCCCAGTTATCTGGCCTCCGACCACCGTGAGAACCGCTGGCTGCGCTGGTGGTACCGGCTGGCCTCCCCTATGATGCCACCGGCCTCGGCCTCCTTCCTGCGCCGCGAACTCTTCCGGCGTGGGCGAACTGGCAGCCAGATTCTGCCTGCCCTCTACCTCCTACTCATCGTGGCTCTGCCTGCCGGTTTCCTTGGCACCAATTTCTACCTGGTGCCAATTGTCATCGTCTGCTTCTTCATGCTGGTGATTGCCACGGTGCTAAACCGTCTCGGCTTTGTCAATGCTGCCGGCTTCATCGTGGTCTTGACCTTTATGTTCTTCCCCATCGCCGATATTGTGACGACGCCTGGCGGGATCAATATGATGGATCTGCCGGTCTTCGGCATGTTGATCCTCCCGCTGGTCTGTGCTGTCTCCTTCCTGGCGCCGTGGTGGGTCTTCGTCGTGGCTCTCATCAACTGTCTCTTTACCTTCTTTGCGCTGACTCAGCTCCCCCAGACCCCCGAGCTGATGGGTATGCTCGAAATCAACTTCACTGGCATCATTAGCCCTATCCTCATCAGCCAGATAATCATCTCGGTCGTGGCCTATGTCTGGGTCAGCAGCACGGTGCATGCTCTGGCGCGCGCTGACCGTGCTGAGGAGATCGCCCGCCTGGAGCATGATCTGGCCATGCAAGCTGAGGCCGCTGCCCGGCAGAAGGAGCTGTTGGAAAACAGCATTCAGAAAATCGTGGAGACCCATACCCGGGTGGCCAACGGCGACTACAGCGCTCGCGTGCCGCTGACGAGCGACAATGTCCTCTGGCAGATTTCTGGCTCACTCAATAACTTGCTGGCTCGCATGCAGCGCTTGTCTCAAGACTCTGGCGAGCTACAAAAGATGAAACAGGGCTTCTATCAGCTGCGGGAGGAGAACAGGCGTTTACGTGAGGCCGTCCTGGCCCTTCAGCAGCTGCGCGAGGAAGAGGGTCGCTCGCGGGGAACCTCGCCCAATCTCTCGCAGTTTTCGCCCGATGATCCCAGAAAGCTGATGTGGTATACGGGCGAAGAGCGCTTTTGAGGGCCATCCTTGTGAGCTGACCAGCGCTGGAGCTGGATGCTCCTTCTAGCGTGTGGCTGCGATCTCTGGCGATGCTCTGTTCTGCGCCTCCTTGGAGGCAGAGCTGCTATTGCAGATTGAGCAGACGGCAGTCTGGGCCGGCTGACGCTCGTCGAACTCAGCTGTCCTCGGATTCTCCTTGGTCTGAGCCTCAGTAACTGAAACAAAGACGTGGCTCAGGCGTATCTTCTTTGTGGTATCATACGTACTGGTTAACAAGAAACCGGGCGGCATGCTCCACGAGCTGGATGCTGAGATGGGCACTCGATGAGTCCTTTTGTTGACTATTATGCTGTGTTAGGGATAGAGGCCAGTGCCTCCCCTGCCGAGGTCAAGGCTGCTTTCAAGAAGTTGGCGCTTCGCTATCATCCCGATGTCTATAAGGGCGAGGATGCTGAGGAGCGCATGCGTCTGATTCTGGAAGCGTATCAGACGCTCAGCGATACTGAATTGAGACGTGCCTACGATGAGCGTCGCCGGCAACAGCTTGGCCTGGCGGGGGCAGCTCGCTCAACGCAGACGGAGAGGGAAGGTAGCAGCTCTAGCTCTGCTAAGGCGACGAAGACTGAGGTCTCTCCGCAGGCCCGTCGTGATCGCCAACGCTATTATGATTTTCCGGCGCTGGATGGCTCAACGACTATCTATCTAGGTGAGGTCATCTATAGTCTGGATGCTGAGCAGGCGGCTACCTTGAGGGAGCAGGGATTGCTGCGCGGTAGCGTCAGCGGTGGCCGGGCCCGCAAAGATGGGACGGTCCATGTGCCGCTCTCGTCAGCTGCGGGGTCGTCGGGGAGCGATGTTCACTACTGCCATCGCTGTCGCCATCGGTGGCCTGCTCCCTCGGGAGCAGGATCGGCCTCATCAGCTCAAAGGGTTGCCTGTCCGCGCTGTCGGGCCTATGACTGGGCGGAATATCTGCTGTTGCGCTGTGTTCACTGCCGGGCGGTCTTCGAGAGTGAGCAGATTCGCTATGAGGTCGGTGTCTATCGCTACAGTGGGGGCAGGCTCTGTCCCCCCTACGAGCTTTTTCCGCTCTGCCCTTATTGTGCGCGTCCTCACTGGTGCCCTGCTGAGGAGGTGCGTCTTGAGCGAGAGCGGGCAGCGGCGGCGCGACGGCGTGGTCTCTCTTTTCTCCTGGCACTCGTCTTCCTACTTGCGGTGGTTGCTGCGCTGAGCTTCATGGCCCTGACCACTCTCATCCATTGAGGAAGAGAGGCCGGCCTGGCGCTGGCCGAGGCGAGGTCTGTTCTTCTCCTTCCCGCGTCCACTGGAACTGGATGCTGCCGGTAATCTATGGCCTACCCGAGGGAAAGCAGAGAGATGTCTGCCTTGCTTTTAGAAGGGATTTATCCGCCGGTCCCAACGTTTTTCACTCCTGACGAGGAGCTTGACCTGACAACGCTGGAGAGCCACCTCCGCTGGCTGGCTGTCAGTGGTATCGCCGGTTATGTGGTCCTTGGCTCTAACGGTGAAGCGCCCCATTTGACCGCTGAGGAGCGAGTGCTGGTCATTCGCACCGCGCGTCAAGTCATCGACCAGCTAACCTCCCCCGAGGGAGCGGCGCGTCCCCGGCTCCGCCTGCTCGCCGGTTGTGGCGAGCAGTCGACGCGAGCCACCGTCGCCGGCTGTGAGCGGGCGGCCCAGGCAGGAGCCGACGCCGTCTTAGTATTGCCCCCTTTCTATTTCCGTGGACGGATGAATGGGGCGGCCCTGCTGGCCCATTACCGGGCAGTTGCCGAAGATTCTCCTGTGCCCGTCGTTATATACAACATGCCGGCCAATACGGCAGGTCTGGATCTGGAGGCATCGCTGATTTGCCGCCTGGCCGAGGAGCATCCCAACATCATTGGCCTCAAAGATAGTGCCGGCAACATTGCCAAGCTAGCCCAAATCGTCGGCCTGCTAGAAGCCAGCCGTCCCGCTTTCTCCGTGCTGGCTGGCAGTGCTGGTTTCCTGCTGCCAGCTCTGGCGGTCGGAGCACGGGGAGGAGTGCCAGCTCTGGCCAACGTTCTGCCACAGCAGGTCTGCCGTGTCCAGGCGCTTTTCGCGTCCGGTCAGCTGGACGAGGCACGCCGTCTACAAGCGCGGCTGGTGGCCCTCAATACCTTGCTGACCACAACCTATAGTGTGGCCGGACTGAAGGCCGCTCTGCAGCTGCTCAAGGGCTATGGGGGCCGGCCTCGCTCGCCAGTCTTGCCACTGGATGAGCAGGAGCTTGCTCAACTCAGAACTGCCCTGGCTCCTTTCATCGATGAGGGCTGAGCTAGCTGACAACAAGCCAGTCTCTGGCTCAGACTGGCCAGAGCTGTCGGACCTACCATGAGCGTGAGGGACGCTGCTCGCTCGAACAATCGAGCATCGTAGCGGCCCTCGCTCGTCTCTAAGTCAGGATTAGCTGCTCGCCTCGACGGTAAAGGTGGCCACCTGGGCAAGTTGGGCATCGCTGCAGTCGGAGGTCGTGCACCAGTAAATCTCGACCGCTCCCTGGCCAGCCAGATTGTAGTAGCCGGCGAAATAACCGGCGTCGTAGTCAGGTTTCACTTGCAAGATTTTGTTATCGAAGGCGTGGACATTATCCAGGTACCACTTGGCTATCATGTAGCCACTGCTACCGCTCTTTATTTCAAAAGTGGCATAGATAGTCTGATGAGTCTTAAAGGTCGAAGACAGATGAGTTGGCGTCACATCTTTCACCTGATCGGCCATCTGCACCTTAGTGACAATGGCACTGGCCGAGGTAGCGATGGGTGAGCCAGAGGGTGAGGGGCCCTGCTGATTAGAAGAGGCTGGGCTGGTTGGAGCCTCAGTCGCTGTAGGCGTCAGCTGGCTATTGGCGGTGGCCTCCTCTGCTACAGTTGTAGCGGCGATAGCGGTAGCAGTCGCATTGATGTCGCTCACCACGCTATTGGAAGCATTACGCGCTAGGATGAAAAGACCGCCGCAGCAGGCAGCGACGATAACCAGCAAAACAACGCCGGTGATGAGCAGCACCTTGCCAACGTTGCTCTTACGCGGAGGGGTAGGGGGCGGACCATAGGGGCCTGGGCTGCCAGGTGCGTATGGTCCGGCTGGCGAAGGGCTATAGGGATCAGTAGGCACATTCGGCGTACCGTAGGGGTACCCTCCCTGGGGGCCGTAGTTAGTAGCCGGTGGAGGGGGAGGGGTCTCCTGCTGGGGAGTGGCTGCCACCGTGGGGTCGTAAGGGGTCTGGCCGGCAAGGTTATAAGGTGTAGGATTGCCGCAGACCGGACACGAGGCCGCTCCTGTAGGGAGCGCTGCCCCGCAACGATTGCATTGCATTGAGAAAAACCTCCTCACTTAAGTAGGCAGCAGACGATGGATGTTCGGCAGAGCCAATGCTGTGGTCCAGGAACCTCTGAACTGAGATAAGATACTGAGAAAGCCTGTCTGGGCCTCTGCCTGCTTTTACCATCCTTCTTCGACGCAGCCTGTTCCTTTCTCTGCCAGCTCCCTTGCTACTGACCCTGTGGATTGCTGCTTGCTCCTCGGCCTGACTGCCTGCTCTCATAGTCTAACACGCATCATCAAGGCTGCCAGGTGGCAGCTCCGAGCCATCTCTAGAGAAAACGCTGGCAAGGGGATCATTTTGCAGTAGATTTACTCCTTGCCGAGCCGGAGCGGAAGCGGGTCGGGAACTGGCCGCTGCTAGACCAGCCTGGCTGGGGTGAAGCTGCCGGGCGCAGCAATCCATCACCCTGTCACGACGGTAAAGGTGACATGCTGAGCCAGGACGCGGTCCGTACATTGGGTGGTGCTGGCCCAGTAGAGATCAACGCTTCCTGTTCCGGGTTGGCCGTAGATAGCGTAGGAGTAGCCAGTTTGGCTGTAGGGCCTGACAGGAAAAGCAAAGTTAGTCACACTATTGCCATTAAGATACCAGTAAACGCAGACGGCTCCGGCCTGGCCATGCGGATGGAGAGCAAACGTGACATAGATAGCTTGATTCGTCTTAAACGTTGTCATCACCTGAGTGGGCTGGCCGGTCTGTGTATTAACGGCGCTGGCCAGCTGAGGCTGATCAATATAAGACTGCCCGGGAAGCGCGGTCGCTGAAGGGGAGGCAGTAGCGCTGGCCAGCGGCGTAGCTGATCCTTTAATGCTGGCCGTGGCGGTCACGGCATTCTGCAAGCTGGCGCTACTCCCGTTGGGGTTAACCAGCATATTGGTGGCCATGAACCAGACAAAGAGCAAGATAATGGCTGCCGTTACCAGACAGGCGGCTGAAGCAAAGAAACCCAGGCGAACGTGGCCGGGACGATGAGCAGGAGCAGTGAAGGCTGCACGAGCAGTGGCTGGTGTAGCAGGCGAGAACTCCTGCGGGGGCGCAGCCTGCTGAAGCGGTGCCCCGGCAAGCCAGAGCGGCTGTTGTGACTGGGGCGGCTGTTGTATCAGCTGTGGCTGGAAGACAGTGGTTGGGCTAGAGGGATCAACGTCGTTCCTGTCTCCCCCTCCTGGTGGTAGGGGAGTTGGCTGAGGTGCCGGCCCAGACTGAGGCCAGCTCGGGAAAGGCATTTGCTCAACGGAGGCAGAAGCCGCCCCCACGCTGCCAGGTTGAATCTGGGGCATCGGGGTCGGGACGGCTCCCCATTGATATTCAAACGGCGCTGCCCTATCAGGGGCCAGAGACGATGGCGATGGGGGGACCTGGCCCAGGACGGAGCCACAGCGGGGGCAGCGGCTATCTGTCCAGCCTGGCGAGAGCGGCAGGCCGCAGTGTGAGCACCTTCTCATCGGTCGTTTCTCCCATACATGCTTACGAGTGATCTCAGCGTTATTTCCCGTTACTTTTTTAGTAACGGTCAAAGGATGAACCAGCGGGCGGCTCTTCCCCTGAAAAGGCTATCACACAGAGGCCGCGGTCAGGCCCGCTGGCGGGAAAAGCCTGGAGAAGGCCAGACAGCTATATACTGGCCGCTATCTATGATATAATGTGGTTCAAGTTCGTAGCGGTCGCTGCTGAAGTACCACGGGCAGAGGATAGCACATCTCTCTGAAGCAGAAAGGTCGGATAAGACATCTGGCCTGGTTGACCTGAGAATATCTGGTCCTCTCCCGCAGAGGAAAGGGCGCATCTTCCATCCGTGGCTTGCAAGAGAGGCAGTGACCAGAACAGGGTGACAGGACGTGTCGCAACAGTGTGAAGTGGAGCAGGTGCTAGGCCAACACCTCTCACGGTTACAAATATGCTTACAACGTGCATCCGGTGCAGGCTCTGGCCCCGAGGAAGGGAGCGATGCCTGGCTGTTCTTGCAGGCGCTGATAGGCGACGATGAAGCCGGGCTGCGAAGTCGCTTTGAACGTTCGGGGCGCTGGCTGGCGGAGCAGGGGGGGAGATTGGACGCCCGCCTGGAGGCTATGAAGGCTTATATCGATGCCCTCAGCGAGGAGCTGCAGGCCATTTTTGCTGACCAGCCCCAGTTACTGGCGGCAGCACTTGCGCGCCTTTACCGGCTGCAGTCGACCTGCTCGCTGGCGCTGACTCAAGGTTATCAGGAGGCGATGAGTCAGATCGCAGATCAACAGCGGCGCTTGCTGGAACGTCATAGCCGGCATCTCCTGGCTCTGCAGCGCATCAATGGCATCAACAACTCCAGCATGGATCTTGACCAGACGCTGGAAATGACGGCCCACCTTGTGGCAGAGGAGCTGCAAGTCGAGCTGTGCGCGGTCTTCTTTTACGATGAGCTGCAGCGCTTGTTGACCCTGCGGGCGACAAATGGTCCACGACCGCTTGGAGGCATGCATTTCACCCTGCGCCTGGGTGAGGGATACAGCGGCTGGGTGGCAGATAAAGGCCATCCCCTGTTGGTTCGCGACGTGATGAGCGACCCGAACTTTGCGGCTGAGGCCACCACCTACGATACGGAGTATCACGGCTTGATGGCGCTCCCGATTATCTTCTTCGGCTCAGTCGAGCGCCTGATCGGCGTCATCAGCGTGCAGTCGGAGGAGCCGCGCGACTTCACGCCTGATGAGATCAACTTTCTAGAGGTAGTGGCGGGGATCATCGCCATCAATGTTGAAAATGGACGCCTCTACGAGCAAACCGATGAGCAGCTGCGGCGCAAGGTCCACGAGCTGGCAACCATTCACCGCGTCACCACTGTCATTGCACGCACCTTAAACCTTGACGAAGTGCTGCAGATGATCACGACTCAGGCGGTGCATCTCAGCGGAGCCGAGCGCTCTTGTATCTTTGAACTGGATGCAGAGACGCAGACACTGCACATTCTGGCCCACTATGGCTTTGGCGGCAGCCAGATCCAGCAGGCACGCGTCAAAGTAGGCGAGTGCTGCGCGGGGCGTGCCGTCCAGACGGGGCGCCCAATCATGCTCGTCGACTGTTTCCAGCAAGATGAGAAATGTTTCCTGCGTGCTGATCCTTTCATTTCGTCAGAGATCCATTCAGTGCTTTGTGTTCCGCTAGAGGTAAAAAGGAAAGTTTTGGGGTGTATTTGCATCTATAGTAGTCATAGACACTTGTTGAGTCCTGAGCAAATGCAGCTGGTGGTGACCTTTGCGAATGAGGCGGCCATTGCCATTGAGAATGCGCGCCTCTACGAGGAGACGCGGCGGGGTCTGGAGCTGAAGTCGATGCTACTGCGCGAGTTGCATCACCGGGTCAAGAATAACCTGGCCACGGTGGCCGGCATTCTCTCGTTGCAGCGCCGGCGGACGCGCTCGCCCGAGGTTGGTAATACTCTGGCGGAGAGCGTCAATCGGGTCCAGGGGTTGGCGGCCACCCATGATCTATTGGCGCATGAGGATCTGAGTGAGGCGCGAGTTGATGATATTGCGCGCAAGATCGTTGGCGTTGCCAGTGCGAATCTTAGTCCACCGGAGGCTCATATCACCTTTAAAGTTGAGCCATGTCCGATCGTGATTCCCTCGCGGGCGGTTACGATTCTGGCCCTGGTGCTCAATGAGATGGTCTCCAATGCCATCAAGCATGGCATGGCTGAGCTGAGTGAAGGAACGGTCTTGGTGCGAGGACGTGAGGAGGAGGGCCTGGTGGTGGTGGAGGTCATTGATACGGGAAGGGGGCCGAAGAAGCCCTTAGAGGAGGATGAGAGCGGTGAGGGGCTGGGCCTCTCACTGATTCGCAACTTGCTTGCTGATCTGCGTGGGAGCTTCAGTCTACGGCGTGTGACCGAGCTAGAGCCGCCGGCTAGCACGCCTGGCCTCAAGCCAATCTGTGGGGGCTATACGGTGGCGGAGGTGCGCTTCCCCCTGACACGCACGCATGCACTTGCCTCGTAAGCTGCCTGAGTCGTGTTGTGCAGGTGAGCTGGCCAGTGTATTGCCCAGGCCAGGCTGGGGTGGAGCCTTTCCATGCAAGAATCCTGGTCGTGGCCCCATGTGGGGTCTTTTCTGGCTGCTACCGCGGTTGGGAGAAGGTGATGACATGTCTGCTCAAGAGCGCAAGCCGAAAATTCTCGTTGTTGAGGATGACGAAGCTATTCTCAATGTCCTCAGTCTTTTTCTATCATATGCTCACTTTGAGGTGCGTGGGGCGCGTAGTGGAAAAGAAGCGATGGAGCTCGTGCCCAGCTTTGGCCCTCAGCTCATTGTTCTCGATCTGAACATGCGGCCTATCTCAGGCTGGGAGGTCCTGCATTGGTTGCGTGCCAGCAAGCTGAGTCCACCTATTCGCGTGCTGGTCTTAACGGCCTCGACGCGCCTGAGCGAGCAGGTCCGTGGTCTGGAGGGGGCAGTTGACTATTTGACCAAGCCGACGCAGCCGAGCGTTCTGGTTGAGCGCATTCGCAGTATCCTGGCCATGAGCGACGAAGCGCTGCTTTCGCTGCTCCAGAAGCGGCTGCAGGAGCAGCGTCGCGTTCTGGAGCAGCTCGTTCAGGCTGGCAAAGATGAAAAGATGAATGTGTCTATCAAGACCTATTAAATTAAACGGGGACTGTGGAAAGAGCGTGTCCACAGGCAGTACAGAAGCGAGTGCTGGCCAGGTGGATGCGCCCGCAGCCGGGGCACTGGTTGATTGGGCAGCCGCAGCGGGTACAGTAGCGCATGTGGGGTTTATTAAGGTGCTGGCAGTTTGGGCAGAGGTAGCCAGTGGCATAGGGTTGGGCTGCTCCGGGCGCAGGGGGCCTGGCTGGTGAAGCGGCTGGGGCTGCCTGCGCAGGCTGAGGAGCTGAGGAGACAAAGCGCTCCCTTTGATAGGCTGGTTGATAGGCTGGCAGCCGACCGGTAGCGTGGATAGCCAGATCGAGAGCATCGGCCAGCTCGCTGGCTCGTTGGTAGCGCTGGGCAGGGTCCTTCATCAGGGCTGTCAAGATCACCCGCTCCACCGGAGGGGGCAGGGTCGGATTAAAGCGGCTTGGTGGTGGTGGTGGCTCGTAGAGGTGGCTGTGAGCCAGGGCCGGGTAATTGTCGCCAAGGAAAGGCGTGCGACCGGTCACGGCCTCATAGAGCATCACACCCAAAGCATAGATATCGGCCCGTCCATCGACCTGCCCGCCCATGCATTGCTCTGGAGACATGTATTCAGGGGTGCCGACGCCGGCGCCCGGGCGTGTCAGCTGCTCATGGCTGCTTGCCAGGACCTTAGCGATGCCGAAGTCCGAGAGGATAGGGCGGCCCGAGCGATCCATCAACACGTTGACCGGTTTCACATCGCGGTGAATGATCCCCTGGTCGTGGGCATAGCTGAGGGCATCGGCAATCTGACGGAAGATAGGCACTGTCTCTGCCAGATCCATCGTCTTCCTCTGGGCACGGAGCTGGTCGAGCCGTTGCTTCAGTGTGCCCCCATCGACCAACTGCATAACGATATAGAGCAGCCCGTTATATTCGCTGGCGTCATGGACCGTCACGATATTGGGATGAGAGAGGCGAGCGACCAGGCGGGCTTCGAGATTAAAGCGCTCGACGAAGCTGCGGTCTGAAGCGTACCAGGGCGGGAGCACCTTAATAGCGACCTCGCGATCCAGATTTTCCTGGCGGGCGCGATAGACGCGGGCCATGCCGCCCTGGCCCAGCGGGGCCAGAATCCGATAATTTCCGAGTGTTGCTCCGATCAGCTCATCGCGTTGTGGCTGCACAACTCACCCCATTGAAGGGGGCACCCTGGTGGAGGCTGCCGGGCCGAGAGGCCAGCAACCAGCCGCGGCATCCAAAGTGATGCGACGCGGCGGGTGCCCGACCGATGTGACACACGTTCCGGGCCTGCCTGACTTGGCGAGAGGGAGGCAAACCCGGGGCCGAAGAACCGAACCAACAAGCCAAACCCAAGAAAGGATGCTGTGGCCAGACCGCACGAAGCCAGCCAGGCCGGGTGACAGTACGTTGAGCCACCACAGATCTGTCATCAACGTTTGGCGAAGACAAGCACGGTTTGCCCAAGCTGAATCTTATCCCCCTCCTGGAGCGGATAGGGTTGGTACTTAGTGATCATCTGGCCATTCAGCCGGGTTCCGTTGGCGCTCCCCTCATCTTTCAGGGCATAATTGCCATTGCCCATATTGATGATCGAAGCATGCAAACGAGAGACAGCCAGATCCTCCAGGAAGATATCGCTTTCGCGGCTGCGCCCGATACTGAGCGAATCCTTGCGGATCTCGTAGACGCGACCGGCCTCCTTTCCTTCTTCGACGCGCAAGATCCCGATCCGACTCTGCGGTCCTGTTGTGCGCAGCATCGTCTTATCGGCCTCGGAGAAGGCGGAAGGAGCAAGCTCCTGGGGCTGACCGAACTGGCCGGGCTGGCCAGCGGGGCCGGTGGGAGCGAAGCCGGGCAGAGAGACTGGCTGCTGAGCCTGCTGAGGCTGCTGCCAGGGGTTGCCGGCGGGCGAAGGAGGTACAGGTGTCGCGGGGACCTGCCCCATCAAGCCGGCGCCCTGTGGAGGCTGGAGTCCCTGGCCCCAGGGCTGGGAGGGAGTAGCGCCCTGAGCCTGAGCCTGGGCCCAGGGATCGGCGGAAGCAGGCTGTCCTGTTTGTTGCCCGCTTTGACCCCAGGCAGGCACCCCTGTTGGGGCAGAAGGTGGCTGCTGCGGCTGCTGTGACAGGCTCCAGGGCGCAGTGTTGCCACTCTGTGGGGCTGCCTGGCCCCACGGGTTCTGAGCAGCTGCCGGCGACTGGCTCTCCCAAGGCGAAACGGGGCTGCCAGCCGGCGCACTATCCCAGCTCGCACCCGAGCCCGAGGGAGAAGCTGCTCCCTGGGCCTGTCCTGGGGGCATGCCCCACGGAGGGCTTTGCGGTTGCGCTTGAGCACCCCAGGGAGATAGCTGCTGACCTGGCTGCTGGGCCTGGGGCTGTGGCGCGGACCAGGGAGCCGGCTGGGGCTGTACTCCTGCGGCTCCTGGGCTACCACTCCAGCCGCCAGGCTGCTGAGCTTGAGCTGGATTTTGGGCGCTCCAGGGCGAGAAAGGAGGCTGCTGCTGGGGCTGGGCCGCCATGCCTGGGCCGGGGCTGCCCCATGCGCCGGGCTGCTGTGCTTGGGCAGACTGGCCCCAGAACTGGTCGGGGACGTTCCCCATCGCTTGCTGGCCCCACCCTCCGGGAGCGGCCTGGCGCTGCCATTCTGGTGCCTGAGCCTGCGCGGCGCTCGTCTCCTCATCCCGCTTCTTGCCGCTGCTGCGTATCAGCAAGATGGCCCCCACGATCAGGATGATAACGACGACCGCTGCAATGACGAGGATGAGCGGACTCGATAGTAGATTATGCATACTGGTTCACCCCTCCGAGTTGTAGGAGCTGCCTGGCCGATCCACATATCCTCGCGGAGAAAGCGACCGCGTGGGCCGTCCCTACAACTGCAAAATAGCGTAATAGCTCAGCGCAGTTCAAAGCGAACCTCGACGCTGCCGAAGCGAAGAATATCTCCATCCTTAAGTACATGCTCCTCATGCGGTGCAAGAACCACTCCATTTAAGCGGGTTTTATTCAGGGCGTTCAAGTCCTCAACGGTAAAAGTACCATGCTGATTGCGGATATAGGCATGCCGTCTGCCAACTGTCTTATCCATGAGATTAATCTCGGGGTAAATTCCGAGAATTGGATCGTGGCGACCGACGACCATTTGCTCACCGGTAAGGGGAAAGACCTGGCCCGTAGCGATGACGACCAGGCGGGCCTGTTTTTGAGGAGGCATGCGGGGAGGAGCGGAGCGCTCTCCCTCGGAGGGCTCGGCATGCTCATCAGCGCCTACCTCGTGAACACGCTGCAGCAGCTGCTCCAAGGCGGCCAGGAACTCCTGGGGAGTCTGATAGCGCTCTGCGGGCGCCTTGGCCATCGCCTTCTGGAAAAACTGGTCCATCTCCGGCGGCAGCCCTGGCCGCTGCCGGCAGATCGAGGGCACTTTCTCATTCATGTGCTTGATGACAATATCGACCGCTGTCTCACCCTCAAACGGCGGATGGCCGGTCAGCATTTCAAACAGGACGGTGGCGACCGAATAGAGATCCGAGCGGGTGTCTGCCGAGCGCCCGCTCTCGGCCTGCTCGGGCGCAATATAGTAAGGAGTGCCCATGAACATGTTTGACCGGGTCAGGGTAACCGTCTCACTGCTGCGTGCTAGCCCAAAGTCGGTGATTTTGACGACATCCTTCGTGTTGATGAGAATGTTCTGCGGCTTGATGTCGCGATGGACCACTCCATGCCGGTAGGCAACGTCCAGACCCTCGGCAATCTGATGCGCGTAGTTGAGCGCGCGTGAGGGTTTCAGCGGCCCATAGGTAATTGTATGGTACTTGAGATTCTGCCCATCGATGTAATCCATCACGATAAAGTGCATGTTGTGGTCTTCCCCATAGTCAATGATGCGCACAATATGGGGATCGCTCAGGTGCAACAGGATGCGGGCCTCACGCTGAAAACGGGCCAGCAGCTCGCTGTCCCCCGCCAGCTCGACGTGCAACACCTTGATGGCATAAATATGGTTGTTCTCGAGGTCACGAGCAACATAGACGGTGGCAAAGTTGCCCCGCCCTCTTTCGTCAATCAGTTTGTAGCGACCCTTGATGACACGCCCGATCATGTCACCGTCCATGGCGCAATCTCCTACTTAAAGGCTATTCCTCGCGGCTATTATAGCATCATTCCCTGTCTCATGTCATTGGTACGTGGCTTTTTTCATCGCTCCCATCTCGGGAAACCTGTGTTGATAAACCGGGTACGATATGGCAATAGATCACTCTTCGAGCACACACGCCGGCGCTTCTTGCTTCGCAGGCCAGGAACGCATATAGTGATAGCGTACGCTCGCCGACATCCTTCAGCGTTGCGCGGGGACGATCTGCTGTGCAAAGGCCCTTTTCCAAGAAGATGGTACCAGTATTCCTTACTGTTAAAGAACGCTCTTTTCTTTCTGAGTGGGAAGGTTCCTGTAATGTCTGGCTTTATTTGATCAATCTTGATGAGAAGGAGACACTCGATGGGAACTATTCGCGGTGTACTGCTGGATATCGATGGCGTGCTGCATGTGAGTATGCAGCCCATTGAGGGTGCCGCTCAGGCGCTGCGCTGGCTAGAGCAGCAGGGGTATCGCTATGCCTTCGTCACCAATACTACAACTATGGCCCGTCCAACGCTGGCGCAACGTCTCCAGGCGATCGGGCTGCCGGTCTCTGCTGAGCAGCTTATTACGGCTCCTGTCGCTACCGCGGCCTATGTGCGCCATGCCTACCCAGGCAAACGCTGCTGGCTGCTCAGCAAGGGAGATACGGCGGCTGATTTCGCTGGCATTGAGTTGGTTGAGCCTGACAGCTCGGAAGCGGAACACGTCGATGTCGTGGTGATCGGAGGGGCCGAGGAGCTCCTTTCCTACGAGAATATGAACCGTGCTTTTCGCCTGCTGATGGCTGGGGCCGATCTGGTCGCCATGCATAAAAACCTCTACTGGCGTGTGAGCGATGGGTTGCGCCTCGATAGTGGGCCATTCGTCTCGGCTCTAGAGCTGGCCTCTGGCAAGCAGGCTGTGGTTATTGGAAAGCCGGAGCGAGCCTTCTTCGCGGAAGCTGTACGCTTGCTTGGAACGGAGCCAGAGGAGACGCTGATGGTAGGAGACGATCTTGTCAATGACGTCCAGGGAGCCAGACGGGCCGGCCTGCGGGCCTTGCTCGTCTGCACTGGCAAGCACGGACCGGATACGCCTCTGCTGAGGGAGTGCCCACTAGAGGAGCGTCCCGAGGCGCTGCTGCCTTCGGTGGCAGCTTTACCTGACTATCTTGCTGGCCAGGGCTGAGGGAGGCCGATCAAGGCCAGCGGCCTGGCTCGCCCTCGCCTTCCGGGAAAAAAGCGGCGAGCTAGCTCGTTGCCTCCTCTCCGTCCTTCGTCTCCGTTGGCGCCTGCTGGCCGTTGATCAGTTCAAAGCGCATTTCAATATTGCCGAAGCGGAGGATGTCGCCGTGCTTGAGCGCCCGCTCTTCGCCTGGCAGTAGAAAGCGACCATTGAGACGGGTGCGGTTCCGTGAGTGGAGGTCCTCGATGGTAAAGGTGCCTTGCCGGTTGCGGATGCAGGCATGGCGCCTGCCCACCATCTTGTCGGCCAGGCTGATATCGGGATAGAGATTGCGCAAGGGATCACGTCGCCCAATGATCATCTCCTGATTGGACAAGAGAAAGATTTTCCCCGTGGCCAGGTGGACAAGTCGGGCGGCGACTCGTGGGGCGGGTGCCTTCTCTGTGGAGGCTGGAACCTCGATCACGGTGCTTTGCTCAGGAAGAGCTAGCGCACTGCTTGAGGCTCTGGACAGGCTGGTCGGTTGAAGATGGTTGGCCGCGGCGCGGCGCAGGTCCTGCAGCGCCTCGATAAATTCCTGGGGCGTTTGATAGCGCTGCTCGGGGTACTTGGCCAGGCCTTTTTGGAAAAACTGGTCGACAATAGGGGGAAGATCAGGACGCAGCGGTTGCAACGCTGGAATAGGTGTACTCTTATGCTTGACAATCAATTCCATCACGTTGCTGCCCCGGTAGGGCGGTTGGCCGGCCAGCATCTCGAACAGGATGGCCGCCAGTGAGTAGAGGTCAGAGCGAATGTCTACCGTGTGGCCGCTGTCGATCTGCTCTGGGGAAATGTAGTAGGCCGTGCCCATAAATTCATCAGTCTCGGTAATCGTCGGGGTATCCTTGGCCCGCGCCAGGCCAAAATCTGTAATTTTCACCTCACCCCGGTTATTGACCAGGATGTTCTGCGGTTTCAGGTCGCGGTGCACGATGCCGCGACTGTTGGCCGCCGCTAAACCAAGAGCGACCTGCTCTGCGTAATTCAGGGCAGTCTCCAGGGGGAAGGGACCACGGCGCTGCATAATGGCGCGCAGGTTGTGGCCATCGACGTAATCCATGACGATGAAGTGGACCTGTCCATCCCAGCCATAGTCGATGACATGGACGATGTGAGGATCGTCAAGGCCCAGCGGGAGCGAGGCTTCTCGCTGAAAACGCTGCAGGATCTCCGTATTGCGCAAAAATTTATTGTGTAGCAGTTTAACTGCGTAGAGATAGTTGGTTTCCAGATCGCGGGCAATGTAGACTGAGCCAAATGCTCCCTCCGCAATCTGGTCAATCAGCTTATAGCGCTCTTTGACTAAATAGCCGAGAAACGTGTCGTCCATAGAAACAGCTCCTCCTCCTGACTTACCTGACCGTCTCGACTGACGTGATCGCGCTGTGTCCGTTTCACTATATCATAACGACCGGAAGAGGCCGAAGCCAAACTGGCCAAGGGTGGCCACAAGCACGAGGGCGTTGCGCAACAGAATAATCTCGAAGAAGCCGGGCAGCGTCTGCGCGACCTGGGGCGCACTAGCCGGGTCAGCCAGGTGAGGATAGTAGAAAACGTAGATTGAGCTTGTCAGCAGGCCGATGGCGATCCAGAGGAGCTGCCAGGTGCGAGCACGGGAGGGAGGGGTACGGCTCAGAGTGGCACCGACGACCAGGGGAATGACCCAGAGGAGATATTGCGGGCTAAAGACCTTCCCTGTCGTGATGAGCAGCAGCAAGAGAGCGAGCATGCTCTCCCAGAGGTCGAAGACGCCTTTGCATTGCAGCCAGAGCGTCAGCAGGAGGCCGAGGCAGAGCAGGCCCATCAGGAGCAGGCTCACGATAGGAGCCAGAGGGCTGACGACGTTGAGGGAGCCATAGCTGAAAAGGAGCTGAAGCGGCTGGCCAGGGCCGAGCCAGTTGCTCAGCCAGAGCAGGCTTGCGGCCAGCGATTCGACCTGGGGAGGGCGCTGGCTGAAGTAGCGCAGCGGTTCTAGCAGCGCGCCTGCTGGATTGAACAGGGCGAAGAAGCCGCTGACCAGTGCCACGGTGGCGACAAAGAGCAGCAGGTGACGCCAGCGCCAGGCTTCAATCTTGGGCAGCGCCTCCCGACCGGCGCTGAGATGCTGCTGCTCGGCCAGAAAGAGCACCGGCAGGCCCACCAGGGGATAGAGCTTGAGGAGTGTACCGCCCGCCAGAGCGAGATAGGCCAGGGTCCACCGTTCGCGCCGGGCCGCTATCAGGCAGAGCAGGACACACGAGGACGGCAGCAGATCGTAGCGCACCTGAAGCAGGGGACCACCTCCCAGGATGAGCAGCAGCGTGCCACTCAGCGCAGCCTGGGGCGAAACGAAGCGGTACAGCAGCCAGATGAGAGCGGCGGCCACACCAAGCATCAGCAGCGCAAAGGTTAGGGTATAGTACGGGGGTGGAACCAGCAGCGGCAGAGAGAAAGGGATAAGCGTCAGTGGAGGATACTCTTGTGGTAGAACGTGAAAGGGAGGCTGAACCCCGTGAAGCGAGAGAAAGGTGCACTGCTGCGCCGGCAGCCAGTGCAGGGCTGCGCTGCCGAACCAGAAAAGGAGGGCATAGCACTGGTAACGGAGCAGGTCAGTTGGTGCAAGGAAGACCTGCCAGGCGCTCTCGAGAAAGAGCGCCGTGCCAAGCAAGAAGAGCAGCCAGGGAGCTGGCCACCGGCGCAGGTCGGGTATCCAAAGGGGAGTGGAGCGTCGCATTGCCATCGCGCCACTCAAGAGGCAGAGGTAGGCGTCGAGGCTGCGGAGTCGCGTTCAGCCAGCATTTCCACGAAGACCTCGTACGTCTTACGGGCGATTGCCTCCTGCGTATAGTTTTTCAAGATATGCTGGCGGGCCTGGCGCGCCAGGCGCTGATAGAGGTCCTGATCCTCAAGCAGGCGTCGCACGCACTCAGCCATTGCGCGGGCATCGCCCTCGGGGAAGATCAGGCCGCCATCGCCTACTGTCACCGGGATCTCGCCCGAGCTCGAGCCGACCACGGGCACCTCACAGCACATGGCCTCGGCCATCGAACGTCCGAACTGCTCCATCCAATTGGGGCGTGTCAGCGAAGGTTGCAGCAGCACATGCATCTTGCGCATCTCGTCAGGGACCTTATAGCTCGGCAAGCTGCCCAGGAAAGTCACCCGTTCAGCCACGCCCAGGCGCTGGGCCATCCGCTCCAACTCATCGCGCAGCGGCCCGTAGCCGATAAAGACCACGCGGCAGCACTCTGGCAGCATAGCCAGAGCCTCGATGATTAGCGGCACGCCCTTCTCCTCCTTCAGGCGGCCCACATAGCCCAAGATAAACGGCTCTCCCGGCTGGTAAGGCCGGCGCTGGGGATCGGGGTAGTGCAGGCTGGGCTCCGCTCCGAACTGGGCAATCAGATGAATCTTGCCCTTATAGCCCTTACGGCGCAGCACGTCGCCCGCCGCCTTATTGCAAGCCTGAGCGTGTCTGGCGTGTTGGTAGCAGTACAGCTCAAACTGTCGGAAGGGAGGAGGATAGCGGCGATAAAGGTTTTGGAACGTTGAGAAGATCGGCAGCGCCCCGTAGCGCCGGGCCTGGCGAATCGCCTGGTAGGTTGCGAAATTATACGGCTCCTCATCGATATGCACAATATCGGGGCGCACGCGGCGCATAATACTATTGAATTGAGGATAGTAGTGGATATGGAAATGGCCATTGAGTGCCATCGGCGTCACGATCAGCTCGTAGCCCTCCAGGTAGACCCGTTCCAGCTCCTGCTTACTGCCATCATCGGCCAACCAGTAGGGAGGGGTCACAGCGATCAGCTCGACGCCGGGACACTTAGCCAGCTCCTCCAGCTTGCGATGAGAGGTGCCGGCGACGTAGGCCTTAGAGATCGTCAGAACGCGCATCGCACTAAGCTCTCTCCAGCGATAAAGCTGCTTCATAGGCAGCCAGCGTCTCGCTTGCGGTCCGCTGCCAGCTAAACTGCGTAGCGCGGCGCAGCGAACGGGCGCGCAGGTCTGCCTCAAGTCTCATGTCACTGAGAACAGCATACATTGCATCCGCGAGGGCGTCCAGATCGGTAGGATCAACGCATAGCGCGGCGTCGCCTACCACTTCCGGCAGCGAAGTCCGATTGGAACAGACCACGGGGGCGCCGCAGGCCATTGCCTCCAGAGGATCGAGGCCAAAGCCCTCGTAGAGCGAAGGAAAAACGAAGAGGCCGGCGCCGCTATAGAGAGCGGGCTTATCTTCATCGTGCACAAAGCGTACGATCACCTTATCGGCAATGCCCAGCTCAGCGGCCACCGGGCGTGGATCGGAGAAGCGCGGACCACGCTGTCGGTCGGGATCACCCGAGATCAAGAGGCGCAGATCTGGCTCGCCCAGGCGCTCGTAGACGCGCGCGAAAGCGCGCACCAGCTGCGGAACATTCTTTCGTACATCCAACCCCCCAAGATAGAAGACATAGCGCTGATGCTCGGCCAGGCCGTAGCGTGCACGCGCCGTGGCCAGTTGCTCAGGATCGTGCACTGGGTGATACTCTTCGCCGGCGGCCTCGTAGATCACACGGATGCGCTCGGAAGGCAGCTTCAGCGTCTCGACGATATCGCGCTTCGCGTGCTCGGAGACCGTAATAATCAGGGTTGCGTGCCGCACCGCATAAGCAATGAGCTGCATATAGGCCTCGATCCTGGCTCCGGCGCGATAAATAGGCAGATGCCAGGGAATCACATCATGCACCGTGACGACGACTGGCATAGAGGCCCGCAGCGGTGGCGCGAAATAGGGGATATGGAGCAGATCAACGCCGTGGCTCCGGGCTGCGCGTGGCGACGTCATCTGCTCCCAGAACAATTTTTCAATGTTCTCACTGCGAGCCAACAGAGAGGGAACAGGCGTCGCGACATAGCGCATGTGATCGGAAAGAGCGAGTGGTGGCGACTCCGGGCGAGGCCCCAGCAGAATATACTCGTGGCGCTGGTCGAGCGTAGCCAGGGCTTTGAGCAAGTGCAGCAGATACTGACCGCTCCCGCTAGCGGGGTAGCGAAAGAAGAGGGCATTAATGCCGATCCGCATAGGAAGCCTCCAGCGTAGTGAAGTCCGTGAGGCCCTCATAGAGCTTCTGATAGACCAGAAGCATTTTACGGGCCGAGGCCTCCCAAGTATAGCGTTTCGCTTGCTCCAAGCCTTTTTGGCGCAGCTCCTGGCAGAGCTGCTGGTCGTCGAGCAGGCGTGTGATCGCGGAAGCCAGGGCCTCGACGTCATAAGGGTCGACCTTGAGGGCGGCCTCGCCGACCACTTCGGGTAGCGAAGAGGAATTCGAGGTGACCACGGGGGCGCCGCAGGCCATTGCCTCCAGGGCGGGCATACCGAAGCCTTCATAGAAGGAAGGATAAGCGAAGACATCGGCCATACTATAGAGCATCACCAGGTCGAGCGTGCTGACATGCCCCAGGAAACGCACCTTCTCCGCCAGGCCCAGGCGGACCACTTCCTGCTCGGTCTCTTCATAGAGCCAGCCCGGGCCGCCAACGATGACCAACATTTTCGGGCGTGGCTTGCGGCTCAGAGCCTGGTGGAAAGCGCGAATCAGACCCAAATGGTTCTTGCGCGGCTCCCTGGTTCCGACCGTCAAGACGAAAGGATGTTTCAGGCCATACTTATAGCGTGTAGCCTCCAGCAGCACGGGATCAGTCACGCGCCGGAAGGCGCGGCCCACCCCAGGAGAGATAATAGCCATCTTTTCGGGAGGGGTTCCCAGATACTTGGTGAGGGTACGAGCCGAAGCCTGAGAGACCGTGGCGACCACATCGGCGCTACGTGCTGCCCGTGGAACCACCCCGCGCAGATAGGCGGCCAAGGAAGGAACAGCATACTGTGGGTACTCCAGGAACGCCAGATCATGGATAGTCACCACAGTGCGTGGGCGGCGACCAAAGCGGCTGAAAGGCGGCAAGACAAAGTCCGGGCCGTGGTAGAGATCGACAGGGCCAGTGAACCAATTCGCGTAGGGCGGGAGCTGCCAGCGATACCAGAGAATATTGAGGTAGCGCTCAGGAATAGGAATGCGCCGAATCGTCACATGCTCGGCTTGAGGGAAAGTGCGTCCCTCCTGGGGGGGCTGGCTGCTCAACAGGACATAACGGTTTACCTGATCTTGAGCGAGCAGGGCCTCAACCAGGCAGCGGATATAGGTCCCGATGCCTGCCCCTTGCCTGATAGCCGTTGTGTAGTCAATGGCAATGCGCATAAAGACATCCCTGGCCTTTGTAGAGATCTTCCCGATGGATTGAGCGCTGCTCGACCGATGGCGCCATACCTGTCTCCGCTCATGGCCGTGAGCTTGCTTGACGCTTGCCTGACCTGTGGCTCTGCTCAACTTTGCTTGTTCAAGCGATGAAGATCTGTTCCCACCTGCCTGTTGGCGGATGAAGAGGAGCAGAGGCAGGGCATGCAAGAAGAGGCCGTAGAGCGAGGCGGGCTTGCCTGCCAAAGGCCGACGATTCTACCGCGGGGCCATAGAGACCCAACCCGGAGCAACCCAACCGTTTCCACCAGCGCGCGGAACAGTAACGACTCGGATTGGTTCAGTCAAACCATGCCGAAATGACGAAAGAGGGGCGAGATGCCACAATGATGCGGAGCCAGGCAAACAGGGAAGCGCTGGCGACTCTCGCCCCAGAGTAAGCCGGGCGGGGCCGGCGCGCAGGGCTAGCCGGGTGGCCAGCCGAACGGGCGCCCGCCCAAGAGATGGAAGTGCAGATGAAAGACCGATTGTCCGGCGTCGGGTCCGACGTTCGTCACGAAGCGATACCCGCGCTCGGAGAGGCCGAGGTCCTGAGCGAGCTTATTGGCGACGACGAAGAGGTGGGCGAGCAACGCCCCATCCTGTTCCGTCACCTCCTTCATCGAAGCCAGGTGGCGCCGTGGAATCAACAGCACGTGATGGGGTGCCTGTGGATTGATGTCCGCAAAGGCGACGGCCTCAGCATCCTGATAAAGGATCTTACTCGGGATCTCGCCGTTGGCGATCTTGCAGAACAGACAGTCTTGCATAGTTGCCTTCCTCAAGCCAAGAGGGGCCGGGACTATCTGGCTCTCTCGCCTGGGCGGGAGAGCAAGAGAGAGGTCAGCCCGACTCTTGCCGATTACTCCTCCGAGACCGGCTGGCTCTCGGCGGCGTGAGGTGTAGCTTCGACGCTTCCAGAGCCAGCGCTCTCCCGAGAGAGAGAGACGATCTCGGGAGTGGGCGAGGTGACCATAGTACCAGCCGGCAAGACCGGTACCGCTTGCTTATTGTCCCTGGACTGGACACCCGTTGTCAATTCCTGGTCATGCAAGCTAGGATCATTGTACTGCGGCAGCTTCAGCTCCTGGCGGATGAGGCGGATCGCCTGGTAAACCACAGCGGGCTTGAGCGAAAGCTGCTGCGCGATGGTACGATGGACGCCGATTGGAGGCACAGGGAGAAACGGCTCATACAGGGCCCGGATCTTCGCCAGTTCTTCGCTGTTCCCTCGGTAAGGCTGGACCTCCCACCAGCTTGGCAACCTCTCGCGCTCGCGCAGGGCCTTAACGATCTTCTTCACCGCCGATTTAGGGATATTCAGTTCATGGGCAATCCGCGTACGGATGCCGTCGAACTCAACAGGCTGGGCCAGCTCCTTGTAGCGAGCTTCGATCAGTGCCACCTGCTCTGGAGTAGGCACGAACGGAGCCGGCGGAGGAGTTTTTTCGCGCTTGGGCTTGACCGGCTGTGGGAGAGGCTTCGCTGCTTTTGCGGGCTCCTTTGCCTGCCGATGATGAGGATGATGACGGTGGGCAGCCTGGCCTGATCCTGGCCGGGCACTCCCTTTCCCGCTGGGACCGAGGCCAGTGCCAGTGCCAGCGCCAGTGGATCTGAAGAAAGGGCCGCTCTGGCGGGGACCACGTGCAGGACCGCTCTCCACGGGAGAACGTGGACGCTGGCCTAACGTAGAGTAACCGCTGCGGAAGAGAGGACCCCGACGCTCCGCTTCCCAGTACTGAGCGGGGCCACGTGGCCCTGGCCAGTCCCGTTCCCTCTCTCGCTCCCGCTCCGCGCGCAGAGGGCGCTCCACCGGTCGTGGCCGTGGGCCTTCTCGCCCGGGGGGGCGCGTGTCGGCAGGGGGGCGGGAGGCTGGTCCCTGCGGTGAGCGGAAACGCGCAGGTGGCTCTGGCTCACTGACCTTGATGTCCTGCAGATGATCAAGCCAGTGGTTTGTTCCTCCCGGGGAGCTGGGGGGACGCGGGGGCGGCGGCGGCACTGGACGGGGCGCGCTCACTGGTCTCTGCGGCCCTGTTTTGGTGACCTGCTTCTCTCTCCGCGATTTCTGATTGCACTCAGGGCAAAGGGCTTCTTTAGCATTAACCGACTGGAATCGCTTGCCGCAGTTGATGCAGCGCATCTTGACTTTACTCATGCAGTTCTCCCTGTACCGCTGGATACAAGAACTTCTCTCACTCGCGTCGGAATGCACTTCCTAGTATAGCAGCTTTACCCGGAGCGTCAATTGTCTTAGAAAAAGATCCTGTTTCCCCATTGATATTGCCGAGTGCGCAATAATGCTTAGTACCGGAACATCTGTCAATTGTCCGCTCCTGGAGAAGGCTGACGCCCGTTCTGGAAAAAGCGGTAAACCTCTGCCAGCCGATCGGTGCGGCGCGCAGGGGGAAGAGCGTTCACGATCAGCCGGCCATAGCTTTTCGTATAGATGCGGCTATCGAGAATGGCCATCACTCCGCGATCCTCGCGTGTGCGCAGCAAACGGCCCAGGCCCTGCTTAAGGCGTAGTACGGCCTGGGGGAGGACATAGGAACCAAACCAATTCTCGCCGGCCTCTTTCATCAGCGCGATGCGGGCGGCGTGGACGGGGTCGTCGGGTGGATCGAACGGCAGCTTGTCGATGACCACCAGCGAGAGGGCGTCCCCGGGGATATCGACCCCTTCCCAGAAGCTCTTAAGGCCGAAGAGGACCGCGGGCTCCGCTTTGAACTGGCGCAGCAGCTCACTGCGCGGCCAATCGCCCTGGCGTAGCAGGCGGAAGGGCAGGGCGCTCCCCTGCAGCAGCTCGTAGACTGCATCCAGCATGCGCTGGCTGGAGAAGAGCAAGAAGGCGCGGCCTTGAGAAGCATTGACCAGGTGCAGCATTTCGCCGGCGACGGCCTCGGTATAGCGTCGCACAGCCTCGCCCCCGCCGTAAGCTGGTTCGGGCAGATGGCGCGGCAGATACAGCAGGGCGTTCTGCTCGTAGTCAAAGGTCAGAGGTAGAATCCGCTCTTCTACCTCGGGCATCTCCTCATAGCTAAGACCGATGCGCTGCCGGAAGTAGGAGAAGTGGGGACCTTTCTCCTCTGGCCGCAGCGGATGTGGTCCTGTGGTGGCCAGTGTGGCCGAGGTGAAGATGAGGACAGGGGTCTTCAGCAGTTTCTCGCGCAGCCAGGAGGTCACATCGAGCGGAGCCGCTGAGACCTCGATATGGCTGCCGCGCTGCCCTGGTTGCGTCACACGCTCTAGATAATAGACATAGCGCTCGGCCTGATTGACGGAGAACACGGTGCGAATGTGCTCGGCCAGATTCTGCGTGCGCTTGAGCAGGCGGTCATAGAGGGTACTCTCCTTTTCCGGCAGGTCGCGGGGGCGTTCCTGGCGTAGAGAATCGGCGAGCTGGGCGATAACTGTTGCTAGCTGTAATCCCTCCTCCAGTGGCTCTTGGAGGTTCAGGCGGGCACCAGGTCCGTAGGAGCGGGCCAACTGCTCCAGGCGTCGCCAGGTTGTGAGCCAGGCACGCTCGGCCTCATCCTGAAGACTCAGGCGGCTATGCTCCTTCAGCATGCGCTGAGCGAGCAGGGTGCGGATCTGGTTGGGGCTGATAGTGATTGTGAAGGCGCGGGTTGCTTCTTCTTCAAGGTGGTGCGCTTCGTCCAGTACGATGATATCGCGCTCGGGGAGCAGGTGGCCCTCTAGAGCCGCATCGAGCAGCAGCAACGTGTGATTCACGACAATGATCTGGGCCTGCTCGGCGCGCAGGCGCATCTGCCGCACATAGCAGTCGAAGAAGAAAGGGCATTTGCTCCAGGCGCACTGGTCGCGCTCGGCCACGACCCGGCTGCGCAGGTCGGCAGAGAGAGGGAAATCGAGGCTCTCGATATCCCCGTTGAAATCAGCATCAGGGTCCTGGGTCAGCTCGTAGAGGCGGCGGAACTCACGGTTTTTTGCGTAGAGCTGCAGGCCAAGGCGCTCGCTTTCGAGGCGATCCAGACAGAGGTAGTTTCCCATCCCTTTGACGAGGGCCGCCCCAAACGGCTTGATGTACTGCTGGACGAAAGGAATATCCTTGTAAAAGAGCTGCTCTTGAAGCGCTTTGTTGGCGGTGCTGATAATGGCGACGCGGCCCGAGCGAACGATGGGAACAAGGTAGGCCAGCGATTTGCCGGTACCGGTGGCCGCTTCGAGGATGGCGTGATGCCTTTGCTCCAGAGCGTGGGCCACAAGCTCGGCCATAGCGATTTGGGCGGGCCGCTCTTCGTAGCCTGGCAGGCTGCGGGAGAGGATACCGCCCTGGCGCAGGTCGGCGCGTACGCTGGCCAGCAGACCTTCCTCTCCTTCCTCTTCTGCAGACCTCTCATGCTTCAGTGAGACAGGACCATCAGGCCCAGACTGCCGAGCAAGCACTGCCGGAGCTGGAGGCGCAGGGGTGGCGGTGGCCGGCGTTGCTGATGCTGCACGCCGCGAGGCAACAGGGCTGCTCTCGCTGGACGAGGCCGTCGGCCCTGCTGGTGGAGATGGGATGATGGGCAGAGGGGCGACCGCAGGCTCGCGCTCCTGGACCTGGTAGTGATGAGGCAGACCCTTGATGGCGGCCAGACAGGCGTCGGTAAAAGCACGCACGTGGGGAAAGCGCTCCCCAGGATCAAAGGCCAGGGCCTGCAGCAGCACTGCTTCTAGCTCTGGTGAAAGCGTCGGGTTCAGGCTGCGCGGCCTGATCAGCGTCTGGCGTTCCTGCTGTGCGAGCAGTTCTGCGGCTGTCCGTCCCTCATAGGGAGGGCGCCCGCAGAGCCAGTGATAGACCAGGGCCGCCAGAGCATACTGATCGCTGCTCGGCAGAGGAGAGCCGCGTAGCTGCTCCGGAGCTTTATAGGGCAAAGCCGCAGGCTCGTCGTCGTATGTCAAGCTCCCATCGCGGCAAGCCAGCGCAAAATCGGTTAGGACTGCATGGGTAGGCTCCCCGAGAATGCAGCCCGGATGGAGATTGCCGTGCACCACTTTGCGCTGATGAGCCATGTGTAAAGCATCGCCAATAGAGAGCAAGACGGGCAGAATCTGCTCGGGAGACAGGGTGTCCTGCCCCTGAAAATAGTGTTCAATGCTCTTGATGGGTAGGTCATGTAACACGAGATAACCATAACGCCCATCGCTGGTGGGTGGATTGAAGAGGCCATAGCCTCTCACCGACGCGATGGAGCGGTTGCCAGAGAGCCTCTTGAGGTGGCGCGCGCGCTCCTGAAAAAGCTGCTGGTCGGCCTCGGTAAGCAAGGGGAGAGCACTGACCTTGAGAAAGATCTCGGCGCGAGCGCGTTTCGTTGGCTGACAGCGGTAAAGGGTGCCACTGGCGTTCTCCTTGATTTTCTCGGCGATGGTGTAGGAATCAATCTGGTGCAAGTCTAGACCTGCCATCAATGGCTCTCCCCCACAACTGAACAGATGTTTGTGCTGCCTGTGCCAGTATATCACAGCCGTCGTCGGGGGACAATGTCAGACTGGATGGGGCCGGCCTGGCGGTGGGCCAGCTGCTTTCCCTCCCAGACGGAGGGGGGCTGTCGCTCTCAGCGCGCCCACTTGACAGAAGTGCCAGAGTCAGCTATTTTAGCGTCAACGAGACACGCATTGTGAGGAGCGTGGCACAACACGCAATGGATGAGCGAGCGGGCGCCAGGCCGGGGAAAGGTGCACGCTTCTCGCAGTGAGCCACCTGAGCTGAAGACCGACGCAGCTTGCTCTCGCGCCGCTCATCCTAAGTGTGGCCTCTTTTCACCGCTGAGTTGTCTCCTGGCTTTCTTACTTTATTCCAAACAACAACTATGGGTGAGCAGAACGAGCAGATGAGCAGTGGGCAGAGCCAGACACCGAGTGCAGAGGCCCAGGCCCATCATTATGATCCCTCGAAGTATGAGCGGCCATCGGTGACCGTTGACGTGGTAATGATGAGCATTCGCCAGTCCGATCTGCAAGTGCTGCTGGTCAAGCGGCGCTCCTGGCCGTATGAGGGGATGTGGGCTATTCCTGGGGGCTTTGTACATATTGATGAGTCGCTAGAAGATGCGGCCAAGCGTGAGCTGCGTGAGGAGACGGGAGTCCAGGACGTCTATCTGGAGCAGCTCTATACCTTTGGTGATCCTGGGCGCGATCCGCGCATGCGAGTAATCACGGTCGTTTACTACGCACTTCTCGATTCGGAGCGCTTGCAGGTACGCGCGGCGGATGACGCCAGTGATGTCGGCTGGTTTTCCATGTACAATCTGCCGGAGCTGGCCTTTGATCACGCCGAGATTCTGGCCTACACGCTCCAGCGAATTCGGGGCAAGCTGGAGTATACGACGATCGCCTTTAACTTGCTACCGGAGCAGTTCACGCTGCGCGAGCTGCAGCGCGTTTACGAAATCATTCTTCATCGCAAGTTGGACAAGCGTAATTTCCGCAAGAAGATTCTCTCCACCGGTATTCTGGAAGATACGGGGGCCAAGAAAATGGAAGGAACCCACCGACCCGCCCGCCTCTATCGTTTCAACCCGGCGGCGGTTGCGCGCCAGTAGGGCGGGGCGGCGGGAGCCGGGGTGTTGCTCACCTCTTGCCTGGTCGCTGTCGCGCTTTCTTCCTTCACTCTGGAGAAAGGGCAAGATCACAAGGATCTTATCCCTCTCGGGAAGGCCTGTCTGGCTGCTGCTGTGCTCCATGCTGGTCACTCCTGATGGCCTGCCAGGCAGGCGTGGCCTCTTCGGCGCTGGGGCTTACTTGACGAGAGCCTGGGGCAGCTCAAGCAGCGTCAGCACGTCTGTCAGCGAGTGCACTAGAAGGCAGTCGACATCGCTGCTGCGCAGGCGATGGGAGCGATCGAGCAGCACAGGGGTGATGCCTGCCGAGCGCGCGCCGAGCACATCATGGATGTAGGAGTCGCCGATGTGCAGGGTGTAATCAGCAATCGCGTTGGCGCGCTGCAGGGCCGTTTCATAGAGCAATGTCGATGGCTTGGCGTAGCGCGCGATTGCCGAGACAATCACGCAGTCGAAGAAGCGTGTCAGGCGGTGACGGTGCAGGATGGAGTTGAGGCTGATACCCCAGTCTGAGATCACGCCCAGGGTATAGTGATGTTGTTGCAGCACTTCCAGTGTGGGCACGACGTCGGGAAAGACTTCCCAGCTCGTATGGGCCGCAAACTCCTCCGTGATGGCTCGCGCTAGCTCGTAGAGGCGCTGCTCGCTGCGCTCATCGACGGCCTGGCGAAGCATACTGACATAGTAACCCAGCCACAGCTCATTGATGGCCTGCTCGCTGGCCCAGGTATGGCGGTCCAGGCGGACCTGGCGGTAGAAGAAGTCTTCTGCCTCGATCAGGCCCTGCTTGAGGCGCGGTAGATCGACACCCAGGCCAGCGCGCTGACAAACCTGCTGGCAGATTTCGACAACAGAAGGATAGGGTTGTAGGAGCGTTTGACCAGCATCAAAGAAAATCGTACGGATTGCCTGGGGTTGCTCAAGACGCATAGTCACCTCTTTTCCAGTCTGCTCGCGAGCAAGTTCGTGCGATCCTGTCGGCTTTCAGCTGCCAGTCTGGACAGGCGAGAGCCTGCCACTCCTCATTGTGGCCGAGGGATCAATCATCTTAGCCACTAGAGCGGCTCCTGTGATGCTCCTGTCTCCCTGATCTGCTAGGAGTGCCGGATAGGGAAGGGGCTGGACAGGACAGCGAAGACTGAGGTGGCGCCCTGGAGGTGAGTGGTCCACGGGTCGCTGAGCCTCACTCTTTTCTGTCTCCAGCGCTGCAGCCTGGAGCAGCAGGCTCTCTCTCCTCTCCTCTGGCTTGCCGCTGGTATGTCGACCAGTGGGCCTGCCTGATCCGTTTTCTCGCTCTCAGGCGTCCCCGGAAGGCCGTTCTTCTTTGCTGTAGACCGCTGCCGCAGCGGTCAGAGCTGTCCCGGCCTGGACCGGCCAGCCGTATGAAGGCAAGAGTTGCTCAAGCGCTGCCAGCACCGTTTCAACATTCTTACGGCAGGCGTTGTAGCCCATCAGTCCGATGCGGAGCAACTGCCCTTTCAGGGAACCGAGGCCGCCGCCGACCTCGATGCTGTACCCTGTCAGCAGCTGCTGGCGCAGCAGGCTCTCGGAGACCGAGGAAGGAAGACGAACGGCGGTCAGCACGGGTAGCTCGTAGCTGGGACGTGGTAGCAGGGTAAGGCCCAGGGCTTGCAGGCCGGCGCGTAGCGCCTCCCCATGAAGGTGGTGACGCTGCCAACGGGCCTCTAGTCCCTCTTCAAGCACAATACGTAAAGCCTCATGCATGGCGAAGAGCAGATTGCTGCAAGCCGTATGATGATAGGCGTGGTCGCCATTCCAATAGCGCTGGAGAGCCAGCAGATCGAGATAATAGCTCTGTATCGGCCTGCGACGTCGCTTGATTGCCTCAACGGCGCGCGCGTTGAGAGTCACCGGAGCCAGGCCAGGGAGCGCGCCAAGGCATTTCTGGCTGCCCGCGTAGCAAGCATCGATCTTCATCTGCTCGACATTGATGGGAATGCCACCCAGGCCCGAGACCGCGTCGACGACGAAGAGCGCCCCGTGGGCGTGAGCGATTCGCTCCAGCTCTTCCAAAGGCTGGAGCAGACCTGTAGAGGTCTCCGCGATGGCCGTGGCGAAAAGCTTGGCCTTGGGATGCCTGGCGAACGCTGCAACCACTTGCTGTGGATCGAGCGGCTGCCCCGGCTCGCTCTCCAGCAGAATCACCTGGGCCCCGATCCGCTGGGCGATTTCGGCGATCTTCCCACTGAAGAAGCCCAGGCTTCCGGCAATGAGTGTATCACCCTCCTCCAGCAGATTGCAGAGCACAGCCTCTGCGCCTGCAAAGCCTGAGCCAGAGACGCAGAGCGTCAGCTCATTCTGCGTCTGAAAAACCTGGCGCAGCTGGTCAGCGATGGCGCCGAGCGTGTCAAGCAGAAAAGGATCGAGATGGCCTAGCTGCGGAGCGGAAGCTGCGAGCAGGACACGTGGATCAACGTTACAGGGTCCTGGCCCGAGCAACAGTCGATAGGGGGGATGAAGTTCAGAGATCGTTCTCTGGATGAGAGATGTCTGACCCGGCAGTGGTGGAGTCATCGAAGAAAAAGCCTACCTTTCGCTCAGAGAAATAGTGCAATCATACCCTCTCCATCCTGGTGGCCCTGCTCTCCTCACGGAAGTAGGATAGCACATTGAGGCCATCTTTGCCGGTGCCAGAGGGCCGTCGTAGTGCTCAAGCCGGGAGAGAGGGCTGAAGGAGGCCTGGGAGCCGGTGGCGCGGCTGGGGAGAGGTGTGGATAGGTCTGCCTGAGACAATCAGCCCCCTGCTTCCGTGGTTTACTGGACGGCGGCAGGCTCTTCAGCAAAGAGGCGCTGCAAGCGATCGGCCTGGTCGGCGGCGATCAAGTTATCGATAAACTCGTCCAGCTCGCCGTCGAGCACACCCTGCAAATTATAGCGAGTCAGGCCGATGCGATGGTCGGTCACGCGGTCCTGGGGGAAATTATAGGTGCGGATCTTCTCGCTGCGGTCGCCCATCTGCACCTGTGAGCGACGCGCTTTCCCCAGTTCTTCCTGGCGGCGGGCCTCTTCCAGGTCCCAGAGGCGAGCTTTCAAGACCGAGAGCGCCCGCTCCTTATTCTTCAGCTGCGACTTCTCATCCTGGCAGGTGACCACCAGGCCGGTGGGCAGGTGCGTAATGCGTACCGCTGAGTCGGTTGTATTCACGCTCTGGCCACCGTGGCCCGTCGAGCGGAAGACATCGATACGGATATCGCTCTCCTTGATCTCGATGTTGATCTCCTCGTCGGCCTCGGGCAGCACGATCACCTTTGCTGTAGAGGTATGGATGCGCCCATTCGCCTCTGTCACGGGAACGCGCTGGACGCGGTGGGTACCTCCCTCGTATTTCAAGCGGCGATAGGCTCCCTTGCCGCGCACCAGAAAAGTGATATCTTTGAAGCCGCCCTGATCGGTCTCGTTCAGGTCGAGAATCTCGATCTTCCAGCGGCGCTGCTCAGCGTAGCGGCTATACATACGGAAGAGATCGGCAGCGAACAGGGCGGCCTCCTCGCCGCCGGCGCCACCCTGGATCGTCACGATGGCATTCTTCTCATCCATCGCATCTTTAGGGAGCAGAGCCAGCTTGACCTCTTCGGTCAGCTGCTCGCGGCGCTCTTTCAGGCGCGTGCTTTCCTCACGCGCCAGCTCGCGCAGTGCGGGGTCGTCGCTTTCGCGCTCCAGCTCCTCGGCCTCCTCCAGTTCTTTGAGCGTTGTGCGCAGCTGATAATATTTCTGAACGACTTCTTCTAACTCGGCCTGCTCACGCCCGTAGCGTTGGAGCAGAGGGATATTGCTCAAAACCTCCGGCTGGGCCATGAGCGTATTCAGTTCCTCGTAGCGATTGGCCAGACTTTCAAGCTTCTGCATTAAATCCATAGATGATCCCTCGCTGACTGGCTGGTACTGATCTCGCGGCAAGGCTTCCCTCTCTCTCTGGTGGGCCAGGTGCTGGCAGCTGTGCCGCTCCGCGTCTCTGGGCCTCTTGCCCCTGCAGAGTGACCAGCCTGACCTGACCGGTGATTGTGCCTGGCAGGTGGTAGCCGTGCTATCGTGCCGCAGTGCGCGCGCATCCGGTGTCGCGTTGCAAGGATCGAACCGGTATGCTGTGCAGAGGATCTCGGCAGGAGAGCAGTTCAAGCAGCTTGTCACGCTGACACATGCAGAGCAGGCATGGCCCTGTTCTGTTCTGTTCTGAGCAGAGAAGGAAGTAGCTACCCGGCAGCGAGCAGGTAGCTCTCAGCGCCAGTTCTCCTGGCGCGATGGGCAACGGATGATAGACGCGGAAGATCGCGCATGATGACAAACAGGAACAAGCCCTTTCCATTGTATTATAACACAGCGGCGCCGATCTTTCTGACAGCGCCAGGGTGGTTGCTGTTCTTGGCAAGCATCTCTATACTCAAAAGTGTGGAGCCTGGAGCGGGCAGGGCCAGACGACGGGGGACCTGGTTCAACCAGGGACCGGGTCAGGCCCGGCGCGAGCCGGGAGAGGAAAAAGCGGCCCACGGCTTTCGGCTCTCGGCTGAGAGCTGTCTGACGGCCAACGGCGAGGCGGCCCCTTAGCTAAGCTAAGGTAAGGAAGGAGAGAGGCAGAAACGCTGGCGAGACGGCTCACCCCAGAGAGAGGCATCTTTTGCCCGAAGGGGATGAAACTTGCCGTCCTATCGGATCGTGCCAGGAGCAGGTTCTCTATTTGTGCCAGTGAGGCAGGGCGCCGGACGGGGCGGGGAACGTGGAACGAGCGCGGAGGAAACGGGCAGCGTAGTTGGTCCTGCCAGCTCATTTGCGCCGCGGGCGGCACGGCGTCCGAGAGGGACCACTTGCTTCCTGCCGACGACAGAGTAGGCATACGCAACGTGAAGAAAGACAGAAAGAGAAGAGCCTGTCCACAGCGAAAGGATGTGATGAATAGCGATGGCGAAAGGTAATGGCTTTGCGCCGGTAACAGAAACGCTCAAAGAAGTCCGTGCGCGTACCGCGGAAGTGGCGCGCACCGGCCTCTCAACTGTCCAGGACAATGTACAGACCGTGCTAGAGCCGCGCCGCCGGCGTCTGCTCCTGAAGCGCCTGCGCCGGGGGCTGCGTAGCACCTCAGAGCGCGCCGAAGACCAGCTTCAGCACAAGCGTCAGGCTCTGCAGCGTGCCTGGCGCGACAGCCGTAAACCGGTTGAGCGCTCCCTAGAGGAAGCTCGGCGGGAGGGCAGTCGTCTCAAAAACGTGCTGAGCGAGCAGTTTAGCCTCCTGCTGGGAGCCTTAGCGGCGGGGCTAGGTCTTCTCCAGGTGGCCGTCGAGCGCAGTATGCGCGACGCACGTGGCAGACTGGAGCGCGCGCGAGGCAACCTGGCAGAGGCACGTGTCGCCTGGCAGCAAGAGCGAGAACGACGGGCACGGCGGCGGCGTCGAGCGCGCATGCTCTTCCGCTTCGGCCTGCTGGTTGGTATCGTTCTTGCTCTACTCTTTGCGCCGCGTCCGGGTCAGGAAACGCGGCGTCGCCTGGGTGGCTATCTCCGCAACGTAATTGCCTTTTTCCAGTCGCGGCCATTAGTGCGCTCCGAATCGGAGACTGCCGAGCACGTGCCGCTCAACGTTCGTTAAGGAGCGGGCGTGAATAAGCTCATAAGAGAGTGGACAGAAGGTGTGAGCACCTTCTGTCCACTTTGCCTGTCTGATGCCTGGCGGCAGCGCCAGTGAGAGAGCCGCCGCTCAACGCCTCTGAAGGTGGCAAACATCGTTCAGGGCGAAGAGCACGCGCTGAGAACTGGCCACACGCACCACTGTAATCGACGTATTGGCCGCCGGGAAAAAGAAATCCCGCTCCAAACCCAAGACCTCGGCCACATAGGCGTTGATCACCCCGCCATGCGCAAAGGCGATCACTCGTCTCCCAAGGTGGGCGTGAGCGATGGCATCGAGCGCCGTGACCACGCGAGCCCGGAAGACCTTGGACGGCTCACTGCCCTCGATGGCATCCCAGCTGCCGGCGGCCCCGGCCAGGCGGATAATATCCATCTGGCGCTCTTGCAACGTGCGGGCCAACAGCTCTAAATTATCGTGCTCAGCGGGCAGCGGGCGCACCGTGCCGAGCCGGATCTCTTGCAAGTCGGGGACCACAATAGGCGTTAAACCCAGGCGCTTGGCCAGAGGAGCGGCGGTCTCCCGGCAGCGGCGCAGAGGGCTACTGTAGATCGCGGCGAACTCCAGGCCAGCCAGGCGCTCGGCCAGGGCCAGGGCCTGCTCCTGGCCTTTGCGCGAGAGAGGCAGATCATCGTAGATGCCGCCCGGGATCAGCTCATCGGCAGGGGGGAGCGCGTCACCATGTCGAACCAGGAACAGCTCAGCGGCGTGAGAGCGCCGCAAGAGAAAAGGGTCGTCCTGCAAGAAAGCCATCTCCTCACCAGCATTCACTGTCAGCGTCCTCCGCTGCTGCTGCGATGACAGACGTCCAGCGCTCGGCGGGCCAGGGCTGGAATACCCGCCTCCAGCTGCTCAAAGAACGGGTCATCAGTAGTACCGGCCCGATAGCGGGCGTAGCTACCCTCCAGCAGGATGGCTAACTTCCAGATCGCCAGGGCCTCATAGAAGTCCATCTCATGCACAGAGCGCCCGCTGCGCTCAGCGTAGTACTCCTTCAGCTCAGTGCGCGTCATAAAGCCAGGCTGCTCCATGACGCGCCAGGTCTCCGTATCGAGGGCCGGCGGTGGGTCGCCAGGCTCGCGCCAGAAAGAGAGCAAGTAGCCGAGATCGGCCAGCGGATCGCCGATCGTAGCCATCTCCCAATCGAAGATCGCCACCACTCGTGGCTCATGCTCCGCATACATCACGTTATCGAGGCGATAGTCGCCGTGGACAATGGTTGACGGTCCAGAGACGGGCAGATGGTCCTTGAGCCACTCCGTCACCATGTCCAGCTCGGGCAGAGGGCGCTGACGCGAGCGCTCTAGCTGACCGATCCAGCGGCGCAGCTGGCGCTCCAGATAGCCGCTCGGTCTGCCAAAGTCCCCAAGACCCACAGCCTGCCAGTCAACCGCGTGCAGCTCGACCAGCGCGTCGATCAATGCCCGGCTAATGGCCTGACGACCCACCTCATCGGAGGCGTAGGGAGGGAGCGTATCGCGGATAATATAGCCGTGGACCCGCTCCATGAGATAAAAAGGAGCCCCGATCACGCTCGTGTCCTCGCACGCCAGAAGCACACGTGGTGTTGGCACCGGGCTATTGTTGAGCGCCTTCAGCACGCGGTATTCGCGCAGCACATCATGGGCAGTTGGCAGCAAAGGGCCGCGTGGTGGCCGGCGCAGTACCCATTGCTGGTTGCCACGTGTGATGTAGAAGGTCTCATTCGAGTGTCCCCCACGGATACGCTCGATCTGCAAGGGCAGGTCCTCGCCCGGCAGCTGCTCGGCCAGGTAACGGCGGAGTTTCTCCTCGTCTATGAGAGGGGGGAGTGTGGTCATACTTCCTCCTTTATCTACGAGCCTGGGATTCCCTGGAGGGAGCTGCATACAGGAACATCGCTATATATGATAGCGCGCGCGCACGCGCTTTGACCAGGCAAACGCGGACCCGTGAGGGCCAGGCGGGGGCGGAGGCAGGAATAATGGCACCTGAAACCTCCGTTCTAGATGGTGACGAGAAGGCGAAAGAGAAGTGCGGCGAGAAGATTGCCAGACTGTCTGGCCTCGTTCCCCTCATGGAGAGGCAGAAAGGAGGGAGGAAGTTGGGAATAAAAGGGGGAGGCTCGGTGTTATTCTGGGTAGTTAGCAGTCAAGAGTAGCGAGTGCTAGACAGCAGTGAAAGATCTGTGCTATAATGCTGGCAATCACCCGCGTAGATTGCTAAAATTCCCGGGGAGGAAAGAGAGCGGGGCGCCGGAGGTCGGAGCTGCCGCTTCCCCGGTTGAATGAGGAGCCTGGAATGAAGTGTGAGCGATGTCATAAAAACAATGCCAGCATCTCCGTCGATCTGCTCGTGGAAGGGCGCCATGAGCGGCATTATCTCTGCCAGCAGTGTGTCGATGAGTTGATGCGCTCATCGATGAACCAGGCGGGGAACTTCTTCGGGCAGGGCTTTCCCGCGGCGGCCTTTGGCTTCTTCAATGGTCATGAGGCGGCCAACGGGCGCGGGACCAGGACTGCCGAGCGTCAGGCGAGCGGCAACAGCAAGACGCCGACGCTGGACCAGTACGGTCGGGACATTACGGCGGAGGCGGCACAGGGGAAGCTTGATCCGGCGGTCGGACGTGAGCGCGAGCTGCGCCGCTTGATTACCGTCCTGGGTCGCCGGCAGAAGAACAACCCGGTGCTGATTGGCGAGCCAGGCGTGGGTAAGACGGCGATTGTCGAAGATCTGGCGCGGCGTATCCATGCGGGTAACGTTCCTGCCCCATTGCGCAACAAGCGTATTGTGGCGCTCAACATTGGCGGCATGATTGCTGGAGCGATGTTCCGCGGGCAGTTTGAGCAGCGCATGAAGGCCATCCTTGATGAACTGCGGCAGGCGCCGGATGTCATCCTCTTCATCGATGAGCTACATACCGTTGTCGGAGCGGGTGCAGCGGAGGGCGCGGTTGGTGCGTCGGATATGCTGAAGCCGGCGCTGGCGCGCGGTGAGATCCGCTGTATTGGTGCGACGACACTTGACGAATATCGCAAGTACATTGAGAAGGATGCGGCTCTTGAGCGCCGCTTCCAGCCAATCATGGTCGATGAGCCTTCGGTGGAGGAGGCCATTGCCATGCTGCGCGCCGTGCGGCCCAACTATGAGGCCCATCATGGCGTGACGATCCCGGATGAGTCGATCGAGGCGGCGGTCAAGCTCTCCGATCGCTACATCAACGATCGTTTCCTGCCCGATAAGGCCATCGACGTCATGGATGAGGCTGCTTCGGCCCTGCGCCTGGAGGCCCTGGAGAAGGGCATCGTCAGCCCGGCGATGATTACGGAGCTGGAGCAGCAGCTGGCCGATATCCAGGCCAAGAAGGAGGCGGCGGCCAACGCCGAGGACTATGAGCGTGCGGCCCTCTTGCGCCAGCAAGAGCTGCTGACGCTGCAGAAGCTGGAGAAGGCCCGCTCCGAGGCCGATGCCTCGTTCCAGTTGATTGTGACGCCGGAGCTCATCGCTCAGGTGGTTGAGAACTGGACGGGTGTGCCAGTAACGCAGATGATGGAGAGCGAGCGCCAGAATCTGCGCGATCTGGAGGAGCGCCTGCGCAGACATGTCATTGGCCAGGATGAGGCTATCAGCGCGGTGGCTCGGGCCATCCGCCGCTCACGGGCAGGATTGAAAGATCCGAAGAGGCCAATTGGCTCCTTCCTCTTCCTTGGTCCGACGGGCGTTGGTAAGACCGAGCTGGCCCGTGCTCTGGCGCGCGAGCTGTTCGGTGGCGAGGAGAATATGATCCGCCTCGACATGTCGGAGTACATGGAGCCGCATACGGTTTCGCGTCTCTTTGGTAGCCCGCCTGGCTATGTGGGCTATGAGGAAGGGGGTCAGTTGACCGAGCAGGTGCGGCGTCGCCCCTACAGCGTGATCTTGTTGGACGAGGTGGAGAAGGCCCATCCGGAGGTCTTCAATGCCCTGCTGCAGATCCTGGACGATGGTCGCCTGACCGATGGTCAGGGTCGCACCGTAGATTTCAAGAATACGGTGCTCATCATGACCAGCAACGCTGGCACCAATGAGCTGAGGAAGGCGGCGCGTATCGGTTTCATGCCGATCACTGGCAGTAGCGAGCGCGCGGAGCAGTACGAGGCGATGCGCGAGAAGGCTCTTGAGGGCCTGAAGCAGATGTTCCGGCCCGAGTTCCTCAACCGTATCGACCAGATCGTCGTCTTCCATTCGCTGGGCAAGGACGAGCTGTATCGCATCGTTGATCTGCTGCTGGATCAGGTGCGCGAGCGCCTGCGCGAGCAGAAGATTGAGCTGGTGATCAGCGATGAGGTGCGCGAGTTCTTGCTGCGTGAAGGCTACGACGAGGCATACGGTGCGCGCCCTCTGCGCCGCGCTATTCAGACGCACATTGATGATACGCTGGCCGATGCCCTGTTGAACGGTGAGATTGCCTCGGGCCAGACGGTGCGCCTGGCGCTGCGCGATGGCCGCGTGGTGGCCGAGACGGTAGTCCCGGAGGCTGAGCCAGCTGCCTGAGAGAAGCCTGGCATCTCTGTGCAAGTTAAGGCGTCCATCGATCCCCCGATGGGATCGATGGACGTTTTTTTTATGCCTGTACCTGAGCCGTTGGCTGATCGTTGGGGGGACGTTGCAGCAAGAAATGCTGATAGCCGTCGCCGGTCCTTTCCTCCAGGAGAGCCAGGCCGGCAGCTTCAAGCCAGATTCGCACTTGCTCCAGTGTGGGATAGTAGTGATAGCCGCCGTGATGGGCGTATTCGCCAGGGACGAGGGGCAGGCCCTGCTCTCGGCCCAGAAGAAAGGCCCGCTCGCGCTCAGCGCTCTCAATCAGCTCGACGGTCAAATAGAGCAAGCCGCCGGACTTGACAGCTCGACGCAGATTGGCAAGCACCAGCGGCCAGTCCTCTGGGGGGACCATCTCCATAGCGTCGATACAGAGCACGGCCTCGAAGGTCTCGCTCTCGTTCAGCTCCTGGAGTCCTTGCTGTCGGGTTGGTACGGCTGGGAATTTCTCATCTGCGCGCCGCAGCATGCCCGCCGACTGGTCGATGCCGACGAGAGCGTAGCCGCGCTCCAGCATGAGCCCCCAGTATTTGCCAGTGCCGCAGGCCGCGTCGAGCAGGCAGCTCCCCTGGGGGAGGCGTGCCAGCAGCAGGAGCAGCATCGTAGTGTGTGTCTCGTCGAGGGTGCCCCAATCGCGATCGTAATCGGGCGCCAGCTGATCGTAGCGCCCGGCGGTCAGGCGTCGCCGTTCCTGCAGCCAGGCGGTGCGCTCTAGGGTCATTGCCATGCCGTCCTCTCTGTTCGCTGGGAAGATGCTAGAGCAGATTGGACCATGAGAAGTATTCTAGCCGATCAAGTTGGCGAAGGTGCCTGATGAGGGCCTCACGCCTGGCAGGCTCCTCAATGGCGGCGGCGGCCAGCTCATGGAAGCGGTCGGCCAGTTGTTCCGCGCTCAAGGGATTTTCGGGATCGCCAAGCGGATAGCGCACGCTGGCGCGGAAAACCTGGCCATCATCCATCTCCACGCTGGCCGTAGCGCGCCACTCGGCGGGGTAGTAGTGATCCAGGGCGGGATCGCTCTCGCAGTCGACACGCTGCATCAGGTCGCGGATTGCCGGGTGCTGCAGCCAGGTTTCGCTGAAGGCACTCAGGCCGGCCTGACCGGTGATCAGGGCTACGGCGGCCCCGAAGGGCATGCTGAACTGGGCGTCGACGACGTTGCCAGGTCGCCGCTTAGCCTCAATGGGATCGGCGACCAGACCACGCCCGGCGCTCAGCACACCGCAGCGTACGCGGTGGATATGGTGCGGATCAGGGGCGTGCTGGCGGCGAATGGCCAGCAGACAGTCGATGGGGCCATGCATATAGCGACAGCAGGCGTATGGCTTGAGCGAGACGCGCTGAAGGGCGAAGTCCTCTGTGCCGGAAGGTGGCCGCAGCTCCTCTGGAAAGCTGGCATCAGAGTAGGCCCGCAGGAAGCCGTAGCGTCCATTGAAAATCTCCTGCGGCCCGCGAAAGCCTGCGGCGGCCAGGCGCGCGGCAGTGATGCCGGCGTGGGCGCTCCAGCCGGGGTGCAGGCGTTTGGTCCAGGCACCATCATCGAGATAGGCTAACGAGCCAGCTGCCATGCTACCGGCGATGCCCAGAGCCTGCGCTGTCTGCTCTGCAGAGAGACCCAGGAGGCGAGCGCTGGCGGCGGCAGCGCCGAAGGTGCCGCAGAGCGCGGTTGGATGGAAGCCGCGAGCGTAGGCCGAAGCGGGATTGAGGGCGGCGCCGAGGCGCAGCGTAAGCTCATAGCCAGCCACCACGGCGGCGTAGAGATCATTGATAGGAGCGGCCAGCTGTTCGGCCAGTGCCAGAGCCGCTGGAAAGATTGCCACACCCGGATGCAGTGACGAGCGGTTCTCGACGTCGTCCATCTCCAGACCGTGAGCGGCCACACCGTTGACCAGGGCGGCCCAGGCAGCTTCGGCGCGCTCATCGCGTCCTAGCAGTGTGGCCCCAGGTCTGTCGGACGGGAGAGCGGCCCCTGCTCGCGGGGATTGCACAACTCCCATCGTCACCAGCAGTTGATAGGCTGCCTCACTGGATGGGAGCCGTGCGCCGCCTAGGGCGACAGCCAGATGGTCAAGCAAGAGATCACGAACTCTGGCGCGCACCCGCTCGGGCAGGGCCGTCCCTTCCAGCGAGGAGCAGAAGCGTGCCAGCGCTTGCGTTGCGCTCATAGAGCACCTCGTCTCTTTCTGTGGGAGGTTCCTCGTGTAATAGAAGAGGTGACCTGCACTCCCTCACCTGTATTACAGATCAACGCTCGATTCTGATAATATCCCATCTGAAGTAGAGGTGTATAGATGTGTGCTCGTAAAGCTGAGGGGCCGTCGTCTGACGAACCTTTGGAGGAATTACCTGAAGACGTCGAAGCCTTCATTGATCACTTTCTTGGCACGATGTGTGACCCCAGTCGTCGGCAGATCCTGGCCTTGCTGGCTGCTCCTGCTGTTGAGCATGAGAGGCCGGTCGAGATGCGTTCGGGGGAGATCGCGCGAACACTGGGGTTAGCCCATGCCACCGTCTCTGGCCATCTCCGTCAGCTTGCGCGTACGGGACTGCTCGGCTCGCGGCGCAGTGGTAACGAGGTCTACTATAGCGTGCGCAATCACCTGCTGGTGCGTGCCTTTCACGATCTTGTAGAGGCGCTCTATAAAGAGCATCAGGAGCGCTTCAAGGATAAGCAAGAGGCCTCTGAAAGCGATAGGAGTGCGTAAAAAGGGCCTGATGTACGGCTTTCTGGCAGGCTTGTAGGACGAAAAACGGAAGGAAGGAAGGAAGGAAGGATCAGGCGCTCGCCTTCTCGAATGCTCTCTGAGGAGGCGAGCGTATCTGCTTTGCCCAGGCTGAGAGAGAATGCTATACTGCACAATGAACGACACTGAACCTGGGCAGGAGAGACCAACGGTCATGCAAGCCACACGTGTCAAGCAAGGTCGCAGGCCACTGATTCTCATGCGTCTTCGCCAGAGCGCGGAAGTGCGCAAGCTCTACGCCGCGCGGGTGCCCTGGTGGCGGCGCGCCCCAATTGGTTATCTGCTCTGTATTCCGATTGTTGCCTGCGGGCTGGGGATCGTCTATCTAGAGCATTTCTTTGCGCTGCATATTTATGTACCGGACCTGCCGCTGGTCCTGCCGGTGCTTCTTGTAGCCCTGCTATGGGGAGTTGGGCCAGCCCTCGGCGCTGCGCTGCTCTGTACCCTGGCGCTCATCTACATTTATGTTCCCCCGCAAGGGGCCTTTATGCTGTTGCCGCGGGTGCAGTGGGCTGCGGACAACATCGACAAGCTTGCCGAGATCATGCCTTTCTTTTTGATCGAGGTGGGCATCGCCATTATCGCCGGCCAGCGCGAATCGGCGCGGCGCCGTGCCTTGCTGGCTGAGCTGGAGGCCCAGGCCCGGGCCCAGGATCTGGAGCAGCTCAACGAAGAATTGAAGCGTGCAGATATGCTCAAGGACCATTTTATCTCGGTGGCCTCACATGAGCTGAAGACCCCCATCACCACCATTCGTGGTCAGGCTCAGATTGCCCTGCGGCGCCTTACTCGGGTGGCTGATCTCCCCCCCGAACTGGAGAATGTGCGCCTGGCCTTGCAGAAAATTGATGAGCAGACCTATCGGCTCAGTGCGCTCATCGATGACATGCTGGCACTCAGCAGCATTCAGGCTGGCAAGCTCAAGCTACGGCCTCGCTCCTGTGACCTGGTAGAGATCTGCCGCGAGGCCGTTGAGGATCAGCAGCTTGTCTCGGGTCGCGCCATTATCCTCTCCACCCCTGTAGAGAGCCTCACAATCAAGGCGGATTCCGACCGTCTCCATCAGGTCTTGACCAATCTCCTCAGCAATGCTGTCAAATACTCGCCCGAGCATACCCCTGTCGAGGTCAGCCTGACCTGCCTGGATCACCAAGTAGAGATTCGCGTACGTGATCATGGCCGAGGCATTCCCGAGGACCAGCGGGAGCAGATCTTTCAGGCTTTTTACCGGACGCCCGAGGCTCAGGCCTCGCCCAAAGATGGCTGGGGTTTGGGCCTGGCCATCTGTAAGGATATTGTCGAGCGGCACGGTGGGCGCATCTGGTGCGAGCCTGCCCCTGGCGAAGGCACAGTGTTCGTGCTAGTCCTGCCTGTGAATCTGGACTGATCCCAGTTGTCTGGCACCTGCCTGAGACGGCCCATGCACATGGTTGCCCGGCCTGCCTCAGCCAATAGGGCCAGGACCCAGCAACTTGCTGGCCCCGCTGAACAGGAGCAAGGCGGGCGCATCGGCTTGGCGCTCCTCAAAGAGGTGCTGAAGACGCCCGCTCCTGTCCCTCGATTTCTTCAGATCAAAGTGGCGGCGGCCAGGCCCTAACTGGCAGCGATCCCTGCGCTGGCGCGACGGTAGCGCGCAGCCCCCATCTCGCCAACGCCGATGGCCAGCAGGGCGACCAGCAGGTGTAAGACCTGGATCATCCAGTGCGAAGAGTTCAGCAGCCAGGAATTCTGCATCAGCCCAATGATCGGCAAGAGAAGACCGACGATGACAGCCAGCACGGCGATCACCGGGCTACCACCGCGTACCAGCGCTTGCCCAATACCGACCACCCACAGCGCGAGCACGACTATAAAGCCAAGCAGCATGTGCACTGGAATCAGCTGGGCGGCGTTGCCTGTCCAGAAGAGCACCCCAAGGATCAGGGCTAGCAGTCCGGCAATGCGCAGAACGAAGGAAGCGATCTTAATAGCCATGCAATTCTCCTGCAAACGGCGAAAGTAGCGGAGGTGACCTCCCTGGTAACCTGAGCGGGTGGACGAGCGCGCGCTCGTCCACCCAGCGGACCCTTGGATGCCTGGGAGGGCACTCTCACCGCGTGGCGGGAGCAGCCAGGTCGCTGCTTCCGTTGAGGAGGGATCGATGGCGGCTTGCTCCTCGCCACAACTAGAATCATAGCATTTACGGGAACGGCAAGAGCAAGCCGCCCGGGCGGGACAGTTCCCGTCGAGGAGGCGCAGGCCCGCTGCCGTCGGCCTGACTCTCCCAGAGGGAAAGATGTGGGCACTAGTGTGGGATGAAGGCTTGCCAGAAGCGGCTCAGGTGTTCCCGCAGCGGCACGTGTTCAGGGCGCCGCAGGTAAGGATCACTCGCCCATAGGCGCGCTGCCAGGGTGCGGGTCTCCTCGATCAAGCGCGTGTCGTTAAAATCAGCGATCCGTAGCTCGGGCATCCCGCTCTGACGCACGCCAATGAAATCGCCTGGACCGCGCAGACGCAAATCGTGCTCGGCCAACGTAAAGCCGTCATCGGTCTCCTGGAAGATTGCCAGACGCTCGCGAGCCTGTGGACTTGCATCGGCGCTCAACAGATAGCAATAGGACTGATGGGCGCCGCGTCCGACGCGGCCACGGAACTGATGGAGCTGCGAGAGACCAAAGCGGTCGGCGTCTTCGATCACCATGACGGTAGCATTCGGCACATCGATGCCCACCTCCACCACCGAGGTCGCTACCAGGATGTCCAGCTCATGATCGCGGAAGCGGTGCATGACGGCGTCTTTCTCTGCGGGCTTCATCCCGCCGTGCAGCAGGCCCAGCCGACGGTGAGGGAATACCTCGCGGCTCAGCCGCTCATATTCGGCAGTGACCGCTCTGGCGCTCAGACTCTCGGACTCGTCGACCAATGGGCAAATGATGAACGCTTGCCGGCCCTCAGTCAGCTGCTGCTCGATCAGGCGATAGGCTTCCTCGCGCCGGGCGCCGGTGCGCCAACGGGTAATCACCTTCTGGCGGCCCGGCGGAAGCTGATCAATGACCGAGAGATCCAGGTCTCCGTAGAGCGTCAGCGCCAGCGTTCGCGGAATCGGGGTCGCTGTCATCACCAGCATATGGGGATGGTAGCCCTTCTGACGGAGGGCCTCGCGCTGTTCCACACCAAAGCGGTGCTGTTCATCGATAATCACCAGACCGAGACGCTGAAAGGTCACATCTTCTTGGATCAAGGCATGGGTTCCGATGGCCACAGCCGCCTCGCCGCTCTCTATGGCAGCTCGTCCAAGGGCGCGCTCCCTGGGGCGCAATCCCCCAGTGAGCAGCACGGTACGGATGCCAAAGGGAGCGAGCATAGCGCCGATGCTGCGCGCATGTTGCTCAGCCAGGATCTCGGTCGGAGCCATAATCGCGCCTTGATAGCCGTTGAGTGCGGCCACAAAGAGGGCCGCAGCAGCCACAGCAGTTTTGCCGGAGCCGACGTCACCTTGCAGCAGTCGACACATTGGCTGGCTGCGACTGAGGTCGCCCAGGATCTCGCAGAGCACGCGGCGCTGGGCCGCCGTGAAGCGGAAAGGAAGAGTGGCCTCGAAAGGGCGCTGATCGGCCAGCGGGGCCCACAGGGTTGAGCCTGACTGAGGAGACGGAGCCTCGTGGGGAGCCTGGAGGTCAGCCTCCTGGGCGGCAGCAATGGCCTGGACCGCTTCGCGCTCGGCTGCTGTTGGCTCGACAAAGACGCGCGCCAGGTCGACCTGGAACGCCTGACCGCTAGGTAGCTCACGCTGCCAGCGCGTTCGACGCTCCTGCATACCGAGCTGGATCAGAAACAGCTCGTCGAAGGCCAGACGACGTCGGGCTGCGCTGAGCTGCTCCTCGGTGGCTGGATAGTGCATCTGGGCGACGGCCTCCGACAAAGGCAGCAGCCCTGCGGCCTGTCGAATCGTCACAGGCAGGTGATCGGGGATGAGGGCCGCATAGCGATCGACAACCCAGCGCGTCAGGCGGCGCATAGTGCGAGCTGGCAGGCCCTCGGTGAGCGAATAGATGGGGACAAGGATGCCCGTATTGAGCAGCTCGCCTTTCTCGGGCAGCTCGTGGCTGCGCACTGTGAAAGTGACCTTGTTGCCGAAACGCTGCTTGATCCCTGTGACGACCAGCCACTCGCCCCGCGCCTCGGAAAGCTGCTTTTGCAAATAGGGCTGATTGAACCAGACTGCGCTGAGGCGACCGGTGCCGTCGCTAAGAGTAGCCACCGTACGTGTGCGCCCGCTGCCCGTGCGGCTCGTTTTCACCTCCCAGATAAGCCCTCGGGTGGTCACTAGCTCGTCAAAAGGTAGTTCGGCGATGCTGAGCAACTTGCTGTAGTCACGGTGCTCGCGCGGGAAATAAAAGAGCAAGTCGCCAACTGTGCGGATGCCCAGACTGTGCAGACGAGTTGCGACAGTTGGGCCAACGCCATGAATGGCAGAGACATCGGTCGTCAGCAGAGTCAAGGCGGCGTGACCAGGCGAGCTGCTGCTGTCGAGGGCGATCCGGTCCTGCTCAGCCTTCTGGCGCTCGTCGCTCGCATCTGCTGGCTTGCTGGCGCGCACTGCCGCGGGTGATGCTGTTGTTGGTGCCGATGGTGGCGACTGCCCAAGCGGCTCGTTGGAGAGAGCTGACGGCCTCAGCCCTGAAGAAGGTTGCCGGCCAGGAGCGGCACTGTCCTCGCGCTCCAACTCGTTCAGGAGGGCGAGAGCGGCCCGCAGATTGGCTGCCCGCTGCAGTGGGTCCTGCTGGCGATAGCCCTCTAGACAGGAGGCCAGGCGATAGAAAGGGCGTAGGTCACGCCCTGACGCATGGCAAACAGGCCCGATTTCATCCAGCCAGCGTTTCACAAAGGCTTCCAGCCCACCAGGTTTGACAGCCTGGTCCTGATGATTGGTGTGCTGTTCGTGTTGAAGCACTTTGCGGGCGCGCTCGATGTATAACCTGAGTGCGATGCTGGCTCCTGTTGTCATATGTTGACGCTACTGCTTGTTTCTTAAGAATACTGCTGCTCACCTACTATAGTCGTCGCTGCCCTGGAGTGTCAAGGGCCTCTGGGCCGAGGCAGTCTTGTATTCCGTAGCCGGTCCGGGCTGGTTGCGGGGTGGCAGCCCTGGGCCTGCATGGTGTGTTGAGTAAAATAAAACTGAGCCTCTGGTCCTGGTGAGTCCGTCTACTAAAGGTGTTGCATAAATAGTACCTATTGATCCTGGGGGCCGAATGGGCATAATATAAGGGCTGTGAGCCTGCAAGATGCTTCTGGAGGGAAAGAAAGAAAGATGGCACTGATTGGATCTGCTGCTGTGGTGGGAATTTTCGAAGAGCGGAGTCAGGCGGAGCAGGCCATCGGCGAGCTGAAAGCTGCTGGTTTTCGAGATGACCAGATTACCAGGCTATCGCGTGAGCCACTCAAGCTGCAGGAGGCCGGTCCAGCGGAGCGGTTACTGGAGCGAGTGAGGGCCAGATATAACCTGCCGGTGCTTGGGGGTGTAGTGGGGGCCATTGGGGGAGGGCTATTCAGCTTCATAGCGTCTTTTGCGCTTCCTCTGGCTGGTGTCCAGATCAGCGGGGGGCCGGTGATCGCCTTGCTCGGGGGGCTTATTCTTGGGGCGTTAGGAGGGGGTTTTCTCGGGACCGTCATAGGTCCCTCTTTCATTGCGGAGGGGCCGGGGCCGCGTTATACGGAAACCGAGGCTTTACGGGGACGCACCATTATCATGGTCAGAACGCTGGAGCGTCAGGGCGAGGCGGCTTTCATCCTGAGCAAGTATGGAGCGCGCAATGCTCTGGTGCCACGGGCCACAGAGACGGCTGCGATGGCGGCCCTGCGTCTTGCCCGTTCTGGTCCTGGTGACAGTGCGGCCAATTCTGGCGGCGAGGGGGGGGCCTCTTCCCCCGTGGAAGCAAGTGCTCAACCGGAAGGGGAGAGCCTTACAGGCCGTGAGACGGAAGTGGAAGACAGTGCAACGGAGCGAGTAGCGGCCCACAATTGGGTAGATGAGGGGAGGGGCCAGGGCTAGCCCGACTGCACGGCCCCGCCAGCTCGGAAAGAGATCCTGGACTCGGCCCAGGGCAGGACAGGGAGGGGGGCCACTGCGCCGCAAATCGCAGAAGGTCCATGCCAGGAAGGCTTCTCATAGCGGTCGTAGCGGTTGGCCTGCCCTATTCTGTCCTGCTCAGGTGGCCCCCTCACGCAGTGGGAGATCAGGAGTGGGTTCGCGAGCGTCTCTCACTCTTGAGCGGAGACCACATCCTCATAGATATCGTGCACTGGCTGCCAGCCCAACACCCTGCGGGCTGCCTCATTGCTACAGCGGAACGAAGGGGGGCAGGGCATTGAAAGATCGCGTGGGGGAGGCGGTACCTGCAGCAGAGTGGCGATCCGGTCCACGTACTCCCCATAGCGGACCGGCGTTGCGACGACGTTAAAGATACGTCCTACTGCCGCCGGCTGCAGGGCAGCGACGATAGCCGTAGCCATATCGGCCACATGAATCGGCGAAATAAAATTGCTCCCATCGCAGATTACCACAAGCCGCCCCTCGCGCAGGCGAGCGACCAGTGTATCCTGGGCTGTGCCGTGCCCGACGAAGCTGCCGCCGCGCAAGATGCACCATCCCAGTTCAGTGGGATCGACAGCCTGGACCATCTCCTCCATTGCGATCACCGGTCCGCAGACCGTAGCGCGCTGCGGCGAGCGGTCAATTGGAGTCGTCTCATCGAGCCAGCGCTCGCCCCCATCGGGGTAGGCGATTGCGATGCTCTGCTGGATATAGTAGCGGGCCCCCGCCGCGCGCGCCGCTGCCAGCAGCAGCCGGGTGCCATCGGTGCGCAGGCGAGTAGTAGTTTCCCAGGCTGAGGCTTCGGTGGGATTTTGCGGGATGGCTGTCGCGATATGCACCACCGCATGGCAATCACGGACCAGGGTCGGGAGCTGCTGCGCGGTGGCCTCGGTCAGCAGGTCGCCGCTGACTAGCTCGACCCCGGGAGCTTGGATCAGCCGTCCCCGTTCGGGAGAGCGCACCAGCGCGCGCACCGTATGTCCCTGCTGGAGCAGGCGAGGAACAAGCGCGCGTCCCAGAACTCCTGTTGCACCGGCAACAAAGACCTGCATTGTCCTTTCACCTTTCTCTGGTGGCCTTGCTTCAAGCCTTGCTTTTCAACCTCCCCAGGTGCTTGCTGGCCTCGCTTTCTGCTCTGCTGGCTGGCTTACGAGCAGCACCTGGCAGGTAGTCAGTAGTAAGCAGGCCGCTGCTTAATGAGCAGCGGTTGTATCGGTGATGTAGCAGAATGGAAGAGAACCCGCTGCCAACGGGCGAGCGGGCAGACTGATACCGGAAGCAGAGCAGAGACCAGCCTGCCCAATGTGATCGTGATCTGGCGGGCTGGACTTGCCCGAGCGGGAGCACGAACGCAGACAATGACTCCGCTCAGGCCGATTTCTCATGCTCCGACGCTGGCTGGCTGGCGGGCGGCGCAAAATGGATTTCCAGGGCCTTATCGACGAAGCGCGCCACCGTTGCCTCCTGGCTGGCCAGAATAGCAGGTAGAGGAATATCGCGCTTAAAATTGCCGATCTCGATGATCATCTCATCTCCTTTTTTCGTCATCAGGACCTTCTCCAACTCGACGTGAGGGAGAGGAAGGCGCAGGACGTAATGGCCATCCTGCTCGATGACCTCCTGAATAGGCCCGCGATAAAAGACCTGCGTCGGGTCCTGCTCGCCGAAGATGGCGCGGGCCAGCTCGGCTAAGCGCTCGATGCCGAGAGGTTCCTGAGCGTAGTAAGGGGCCTCCCAGACGGGTAAGGGAGCAAAGGTCTGCTGGATATGGCGACGGAGCTTTTCCTGACTCTGGTACATCTGCTGCATAAACTGATCCTGATAGGGACCGGGCGGCAAGACGCGATTGCAGACCACGCCGTCGATGGGATAGCCGAAGAGAGCGAGATAGGTTTCGGCGCGCAGCGCCTCCTTAATCACCATGCGTTCTGGATTCACGACTGGGCGATAGGAGCTAACGGCGGGATCGCTCAGCACGGTGCGAAGGGCCGTGACACGCTCGCTGAGCAACTGGATGGCGTCCAGCACCTCTGCTGATGGGAGGAAAGCCTTAATCAAGGGGCGTGCCAGATTGAGCGTACTGTTTTGCAGGCCGGCAATACGCCCGGCATACCACTGGAAAGTATCGGGCATGCTCAGCAAGCGCACCGTTTCGCCGGTAGGAGCGGCATCGATTACCACCACCTCAAAAGCGCCGTCACGGGCATTGCGGTAGATATTGAGCAGGCTCACGATTTCATCCATGCCGGGGATCAGGGCCAGCTCTTCGGCCATGATACTATTCAAGCCCTGGGCGCGCAGGAGAGTGCTCAGCGTGCTCTGCAGTTTCCCCCAACTGCGTCGCATCTCATCGAGCACATTCACCTCCTGAGCCCACAACTGGGGAGCCAGCTCGCTCGGTTCCGAGGTCAGAGGCTGCTTCAGGCAATCGGCGAGACTATGGGCCAGGTCGGTACTCACCACGAGCGTCCGTTTGCCGAGCTGAGCTGAGCGCACGGCAGTAGCGGCGGCCACCGTTGTTTTCCCCACGCCACCCTTGCCGAGATAGAGAATCATTCGCATAAGAGAAACCTTATCTTCCCTCGTCGGATGTGCTGTCCTTATTATATGCTCTCAAAGGCACAGTCTGGCGGCGCGAGGTATCTATTCCAGAGGGCGCCTGGTCAGACGGCCTTGTTTCTATTTCTGCAATTACTACGTTGGGTGCCGGGCCAAGTTAGAAGGAAATAGGTGCAAGAAGCAAGACGGCGAGCAGGCGACCGAGCAAGTGCAAGTCGGCAGCCAACTCGCCGGAAAAGAGCGCCTCTATCGTCACGCGCCTGCTCTCACGCTCACGCTGAGGCAGTGGGCCGCTGGCCAATCTCACTGCCTGGCTGGGGGCCGGAGACGGGGTAGTCTTGCCGGCGTCGTGGGCGGGCAGGCGGACGAAATAAGCTACAGCTGAATTTTCCCGTGAAGGAACAGCATTCTGATAAACTCCAGGCGGCGGACAATCTCCATCCGATCGCTTCCTCCACTTTGGTACCACTGGCGCAGCCAGAGCAGAGAGGTGACCTCATCCTCAGTGAAGCCCTGGCGCATCAGCGCCTCACCCTCGTCGATCAGTTGACAGAACGTCGTGTCGCACGGTGTTTCTGGTTGCCGTTCCTCATCGATTCGTGGATTCATCATGCTCTCTCTGTCCTCACGTTCAATCGCTCGCTCGCTCACTCACTCACTCACTCACTGACGTGCCGAGCCCCTATCTCACTTTGCCCATGTTGTGCAGGTGCGATGACCGCTGCTGCTTGTTAATTATAGCGAGAGAAGAGCAGCAGGCGGTCAACGTTTCAAATAAGGCGAGACCTGGGCATCTGCACAAGTCCTCTCATTTTATAGTAACGCTTTCCATCCCTCACTTTGGCATTTCCTCCGCAGCAAGGGAAAGCGGAAATAGCAGGCGCGGCTCTCTACCCATTGGCCCGGGAGCGCCCAAGCGGCGCACTGGGCGACCTCTGGCGGTTCTCGCTCTTATTACGATTGAGGCCCCGCACAGGTTCCATCTCTGGTGATGGTGCGGGCAGCGAATCCAGAGGGGAGGGGGAGGAAAGGCTCGACGTCGCGTCCCGCCCGTTCCCTCTAGTCTTAGCCTGCTCTGACTGCGAGCTGGCTGGGTGAGTGAGAGAGTGGGGGGCGAGCGAGGCGATGGCAGGAAGCGTGGAATAGCAGAGGCAGAGAGGCGTGAATATGCTATAATAGTTGCCGGGACTGGAACAGCTTGGGAGCGAGGAGTGGCTTCGAGCCGCACTTCACTTCTTTTATCCGATCCTCTCCTCCATACTTTTTATCTCACAATATCTTAGGAAGTTGAGGGGTGAATTATGCAGTTGATGAAGCAGATGCAGGCACAGAACTGGCTGATAGATTTTCGCGGGGGCACGCGGGCCAACATGTACCGTGTGCTCAAGACGGTCGTTGCCACCAGGTCGCCGTATCAGGAGATCCTGATTCTGGACACCATTGGCTTTGGGAGAGCGCTTTTTCTGGACGGCATTCCGCAGTCCTCGGCCCTAGACGAGCACATCTATCACGAAGCGCTCATTCATCCAGTCCTCATTGCGCATCAGCAGCCCAAGAAGGTCTTCATTGTTGGAGGGGGGGAGGGGGCCACGCTCCGTGAAGTACTGAGGCACAACACCGTTGAGCGGGTAGTGATGGTAGACATTGACGACACGCTGGTAGCCCTGGCCAGGGAGCATTTGGGTGAGTGGCACCAGGGGGCCTTTGACGATCCGCGTGTTGAGCTAGTGCATACGGATGCGCGGGGCTATTTAGAGAAGACCAGCGAGACCTTTGACAGCGTCATTGTTGACGCCACAGACCCATTGGAGGGAGGGCCGGCGGCCCTGCTCTTCACCACCGAATTTTTCCAGCTGGCCAAATCCCGGCTCAATCCGGGGGGGACTTTTGGCATGCAGGCAGAGGCGACCGACATTGGAGTCTGTGAGGCGCATGCCTCGATCATCAAGACCCTGAAGCAGTGCTTCAAATCGGTGTTTTCCTATCAGGCGATGGTCACCTTCTTTGGTCTTCCCTGGGGCTTTGCCGTGGCCAGTGACGCAGATCTTGCGGCGCGCTTTACGCCGGAGGTCATCGCGGCCACGCTGCGAGAGAGGGGCTGCAGCAATCTCAAATTTTACGACGTTGAGTCGCACCAGCACATGTTTGCGCTGCCCAAGTACATACGGGAAGCCATTGAAGACCCAAACGTGGGGATGATCATTCGGGACGACCGCGTCCTTGTAGTGGAATAGAAAAAACGCCCACCTGAGCCATGCCCCGCTCGGCTTCGGCGCGGGGCATGGCCGTGAGCGTTTTCTGCGCCGAGGAGCCGACCCCACCCACAGGGATGTTTTCCTTCCTCCTCTCGTTCCCTTTCCTTCCCTTCCTCCTCCTTTTCTCTCGCACCTTCGCAACGACCCGTCCCTGCGGACAGGCAGGTGGATAGCGGGCAGGCGGACAGGTTTGGTGGATGAGCGGAGGGCGGAGTTAGCGGGCGAGCCGGCGAGTTTCGATCTTCCCTGGCTCGAAGAACGAGACGAGCGCGGCGTGGATGCGTTCAGCGGCGTCGGAGTTATCCCGCTGATAGTTGCAGAGGTAGACCTCTAGCGTCGCGTAGCCCAGTTCTGGCCAGGTATGGATAGCAATATGAGACTCAGCCAGGGCGATCAGACAGGTGATACCGCCCCCATCGAACTGATGACAAAAAGCTCCCAGTTGCGTGAGATTGTGCTCTTTCGTCATCCTAGAGACGGCTGCACGCAGCTTCTCGCTATCCAGCTGAGCCATCAGGTTCTTGTCGCACGAGTACAGTTCCGACAAGATGTGCTTTCCAACCGGAGGGGGTGCCATCGATTCAGAAACGCTTCCTTTCCTGAATTAATGTACCACTTTCGTAGCCCTGGTCGGTGCAACCAAACTCTATGTATCGCCAAAGCAAAGCGATATTGTTGAGGTGCGTTGGTGAAAGCAGATATATCAGCCCAGATGGCTCCAGGGCGTTTTGTCACAGCGGCCATACTAGTTTAGCATATTTCTTCCCCCATGACAATGGCTGTGCTTTCGGCCACCGAGCGATGTCGCTCGGTGCCTCTGTGGGCCTCTCAAGTGCTCTGAGGTTCTCTGTGGCCTGTCAAATCATGGAGCAAAGTGCTAGAGGAACTCAGGGAAAAGGCCAAAAGGAGACCTCCCAAAAAGATGGCCGTGATGCGCAAGCTGGCATCACGGCCATAGACTGGCTGGTTGGCTGCCTTTAGCCGCTGTGAGAGAAGATCAAGGCACCAGCCTCCAGCTCTGCTACTGGATTACTCTGCTGGCTAGGTCTGTTCTGACTTCGATGCCTGGCCCAGTTCAGGCAGAGGCAAATGGGACTCAGCCAGTCATCAGTGAGGGGCTGGCCGAGTCGAGTCTATCTAAGCGGGTCGTGTCACGACATTGGCAATACGGCCCGGCACGTAGATGAACTTCTCCACGGGGGCATTGCCGATGGAGGCGGCCACGCGTGGATTGCGCAGTACCAGCTGACGGATCTCCTCCTCGGATGTCTCGACTGGCACCTCCAGGCGTTCGCGCACGCGCCCATTGACCTGGACCACCAGCGTGAAGGTTTCGTCGCGTGTCAGGTTCTCATCATACGGTGGCCAGTCGCTCAGATGGATGCTGCCCTGGTGGCCGGTCATCTCCCACAGCTCCTCGGTGATATGAGGGGCCATCGGAGCCAGCAGGTGCATCATGGTCTCCAGGGCCTGGCGGTAGGTAGCGGTGCGAGCGACGGGCTCGTGCTGCTGTTTGATCAGGGCATTGTTCATCTCCATCAAGGCGGCCAGGGCTGTATTGAAGCGGAAATGGTGCAGGTCCTCGGTGACCCGCTTGATCGTCTTATGGCGCAGGCGCTCGATGGCGCGAGTGGCCTCGTTCTCCTCCTCGCTGACCGTGCCGTTGACCCAGCTTTCCGTTACCAGGTTCCAGAAGCGGTTCAGGAAGCGCCAGACGCCTTCCAGGTTCTCTGCTTTGAAGCTGCCACCCTGATCGAAGGGGCCAATGAACATCATGTAGCAGCGCACCGTATCGGCGCCGTACTTCTCGACATACTTATCGGGGGCCTCGACGTTGCCGCGCGACTTTGACATCTTTTGGCCATCGGAGCCCAGCACCATACCCTGGTGATACAGGCGCAGGAACGGCTCGTCGAAGTGCAGATAGCCCATATCGCGCAGAGCCTTGACGAAGAAGCGCGCGTACAGCAGGTGCATGGTAGCGTGTTCGGCGCCGCCCACATACTGGTCGACTGGCAGCCAGTGACGGATGGCCTCCTCGCTCCAGGCTTGCTTATCGTTATGCGGATCGGCGTAGCGCAGGAAGTACCAGGACGAGCAAATGAAGGTGTCCATTGTATCGACCTCGCGCGTAGCCGGGCCGCCGCACTGGGGACAGGTCGTATTCAAGAAGGCCGGTTCGTAGCGCAGGGGAGACTCGCCCGTCGGCTTGAACTGGACGTGCTCAGGCAGATAGACGGGCAGTTGGTCCTCGGGAACGGGAACCGTGCCATCCTTGGGGCAATAGATGATGGGGATCGGGGCGCCCCAGTAGCGCTGGCGACTGATCAGCCAGTCGCGCAGGCGGTAGGTCACCTTCGACTGGCCGATGCCCTGCTCCTCCAGGGAGCTAATCACGCGGCGGATAGCCTGATCGGCTGGTGTTCCTGTAAAGGGGCCGGAGTTGATCATGGCTCCGTAGCTCGTCTTGGCCTCACTCCAGGTTGCCGGATCGCTCTCCTCCTCACCTGGAGGCAGGATGACCTGGCGGATGGGCAGACCAAACTTGCGGGCGAACTCGAAATCGCGCTGATCGTGAGCGGGTACGCCCATCACCGCGCCCGAGCCGTAGCTCAGCAGCACATAGTCGGCGATCCAGACCGGCACGCGGTCGCCGCTGACAGGATTGGTCACATAGCCGCCGGTGAAGACGCCCGTCTTCTCCTTCTCGGTATTCATGCGCTCGATCTCAGTCATCCGGCGTGTGCGCTCGACATAGGCCTCGACCGCGGCGCGCTGTTCAGGGGTGGTCAGGCGCTCGACCAGCGGATGCTCCGGGGCCAGCACGAAGAAGGTCACGCCGTAGATGGTATCGGGGCGCGTAGTAAAGACGGGGATCTCGACGCGCTCGCCATCGACCTCAGTAAAGAAGCGGACCTCTGCGCCCTCGCTGCGTCCGATCCAGTTACGCTGCATCGTAATCGTCTTCTCAGGCCATTCAATGCCATCGAAGCGCAGCAGCTCCTCGGCGTATTTGGTGATACGCAGCAGCCACTGCTCGATCTCCTTGCGGATCACGGTACTACCGCAGCGTTCGCAGGTACCGTTAGGCAGCACCTGCTCATTGGCCAGGGTCGTATTGCAGCCCGGGCACCAGTTTGCTGGGGCGCGAGTGCGATAGGCCAGGCCGTGCTTATAGAACTGCAGGAAGAGCCACTGAGTCCATTTGTAGTACTCGGGCTGGCAGGTCACGACCTCGCGCTGCCAGTCCCACTGAGCGCCCATCATGCGCAGCTGGTTCCGCATGCGCTCGATGTTGGCCATTGTCCAGTCGTGGGCCTGGATGCCGCGTTTGATGGCGGCGTTTTCGGCGGGCAGGCCAAAGGCATCGAAGCCGATGGGCTGCATAACATTGTAGCCCAGGCGGCGCATGAAGCGGCCATAGGCGTCGAAAGGAGAATAGTTGTACCAGTGGCCCATGTGCAGATCGCCGGAGGGGTAGGGGAACATCACCAGATGATAGAACTTGGGCTTAGGCGAATCGTCCGGAGCGTGATAGATCTGCTCCTCCTCCCAGCGAGTCTGCCATTTTGGCTCAATTACCTTTGGGTCATATTTTGTGCGCGTGATCATTGCAGGTGTCCCTCCCCTGATAATCGGTCGGACCTGATCAGGCACTGCGGCCAACAGCAGGAAAGCAGAGGCAAAGCGGGCTGGCATCGTACATAGGCTTGCGAAGCCAGCCTGTGGCGCTCGCGCGAGAGCGGTGGCGCTTGTTCTGCTGCTTCTCCTGGTCTGTCCGTCCGTCCGTCTGGCTGGCTGGCTGGCTCGTAGTGAGTGTGCCTGCTTTGGAGGCGGTAGTGGTCCGGGTGGAGCGGCAGCCGCCGAAAGGCAAAGCAGGCTGCGGCACAGACCAGGCGCAGAGCAAAAGGTGCCGAGCCAGGAAGGCGACAGCGACAGGCCAGGAAATAAGCGATGTAGTAGGGAGCGAACGTAGCAATAAAAAAACCTTTCATCCGCTCGGGACGAAAGGTTTTTCCGTGGTACCACCCTGTTTCCAATCACCATCGGCAGCTTACTGCGGAGTTGAAGAGAAGTGGACCTGAGGGGACTCGAACCCCTGACCTCCTCCATGCCATAGAGGCGCGCTACCAGCTGTGCTACAGGCCCAAGGACCAGGGACGCTTCAGAGCGTCGAAGCAAGCTATTCTTCACTCCGCAGCGCCGGGTGACTGGCACTCATTCACTGCTATAACGGGCATACCGACAGGTGCTACTGACTCCCGAGGCGTTCGCACCTGTTGCTCACAGGCGAGTTCGGTCGTTTCCCGTGTAGCCTTGCACCAGCCGGCTACTCTCTAGACGGGACTGGCGACCTACTACTCCTGCTCATCGCCAGGGCTGTTTTCTTTCCGCTGCCCTTTTACTATAGCATAAAGCTTTGCGGTTGGCAAGGGGGAAGGTCCTTTAGTCCTTGCTACCCGTTGAGCTGTGCTCTCCAGGAGAGCAGGCAGCGGGTGGAGATGAGGGGACTCGAACCCCTGACCTCGACAGTGCGATTGTCGCGCTCTACCGGCTGAGCTACATCCCCATGCCGTCGTGTTGGCAGCTAGAATGATAGCACATTGGAGGGTGAATTGTAAAGACCCTTTTTGAGGAGATCTTTCAATTCACCCGTTCCGTTTTAGGAAACCGATGGCAGGCTAGCGATAAATTCCGCCAGGTTTTCGCGTCCGTCGACGCGGATGCGCAAGAGAGCGAAAGGCTGGGTACTTTGCTGGAGCCAGCCGGTAGGGCCGGGGTCGGTTGTGGCGCCGACATAGCCGTCGGCGGCCAGCATGGTAGTGATGCGTGCCTGTTCGAGGGGGGTGCCGTGGCGGAATGGCTCGCCGCTGGGGTAGCAGAACTGTTGGATAGGGATACCGAGATGCTGTTGTAGGGTCGCCTGTGAAGCCTGCAGCTCCTGCTGAGTGAGCTGGGGGTCGCCGATGATGATCCAGCCCAGGCTGGTATGATGCACGGTATGTGAGCCGACCTGCATACCCTGGGCGAGCAAGTTACGGACCTCGTTCCAGCTCATATAGCCTGTGGCGCCCACGAACCCGGTGATGATATAGAACATGCCGCTGAAGCCGTGGGCCTGTAGGAGGGGCACGGCGTAGCGATAGACGTCCTCGTACCCATCGTCAAAGGTAAGGATGATGGGATGTGGGGGCAGTGGTGCGTCGAAATAAAGGGCGTTGAAGAGCTGGTTGAAGGTGATGGTGTGGTAGCCGTGGCTTTTGAGATAGTCGAGCTGGGCGGCAAAGGTGCGCGGTGTGACTGTCAGGCTGAAGTCGAGCAGGTTGTGGGTGGGGGCTGGTGAGACATGATGGTACATCAGGATGGGGACAGCGATACTGCGGGCAACTGGCTGCGGCGGGGGCAGGATGGGAGCTTCGGGGTCTGCCGGTCCGCCAGAAAGTACGTGCCAGTGTGGCTGCTCATTGCCCTGGCTTGGGCTGCCCTCGACGATGAAGGGCAGGTTGTGGTAGACACTCGCCGGGTGACGGTCCTCGGGCGGTACATTGGCTGCCTTGCTCAGCGTGGCGTCGGGGACGAGTTGCAGCGAGGCCGGGACAGTCAGGGTATTGCTGTAGCTCGTCATGGTCTCGGGATCGATCCAGTGACTGAGCTGGCTGGGTAGTCCCAGGCTGAAGCCCTGCAGGGTGTAATGGGCGAAACGTGCCTGCCAGAAGTGCGCGAAGGTTTGCTCATTGGGCCAGAGGGCGCGCCGGGCAGGCGCCAGGAGCGACCACATGGTATCGTAGTCATGGTGCAGCAAGGCTGTCAGATAGCGCTGAGCGAGGACCAGCACTTGCTGCTCGTTGGCCGCCTCCTGCGGGTGCTCGGCGATGAAAGTTGCAGAGTTATGCAGCGCCTGGTTGCCACCTGTGCTACTGCTGCTCAGAAGCGCATAGAGGCCCCAGACGAGAACGGCAATGGCAATCAGCAGCAGGCTGAGGAGGCCAGCCAGCAGTAGTTGGCTGACTCGCGACGAGGTTGAGCGGTTGCGGCGCCTGCCAGGAGAGAACAGGCTTGCCGCTTGTCCCGCTACTCCCCCTGAGCGGGCCGATCCTGGCTCGCTCCGGGAGGCGTACCCTTGCGGCTCGTACTTGGTGTTGTATCTCATGGCTGAGAACCTGTGTGTTGTGTGTTCTTGCCTATAGCTGTACATGACTGCCCCCTCATTATACCAGAATTTAGGTAAAAATACCTATTCAAGAGCGGCAACTGGCGATCAGCTGTGATGAAACACGCTGATCAGTGATGAGGTGAAGAGAGTGGCTTGTGTCTTCTTAGAGGACATGAATCCTGGGGGAGGTTCTTCATCCAGAATTGAGGGCAGGAGGGAGAGGAAAAGGCAGGAAGGCTGGCTCCGCGGAGCTGCGGGCCAGCCCATTCTGGAGCCGCGGGCCAGCGTTATGTGGTAGTAGTTGCCCGGCGGTCGGCGGACCCGGCGCGCATCTCGCGAGGTAGGCGGGTCGGCTGCGCGAGGGGTCAGAGTTGATAGAGGGGGGAGTAGCCGGGGCTAGCCTTGCTTCTCATGGTGACCGCCGAACTCAAAGCGCATGGCCGAGAGCAGCTTATCGGCAAAATCTGCCTCGCCGCGGGAAGCGAAGCGCTCATAGAGGGCGGTGCTGAGCACGCCGGCGGGTACGGCCTCATCGATAGCGGCTTTGATCGTCCAGCGCCCTTCGCCGGAGTCGGAGACGCGCCCCGCAAACTGACTCAGGTCGGGATCTTGGAGCAGGGCATGGGCGGTCAGGTCGAGCAGCCAGGAAGCGACGACGCTGCCGCGGCGCCAGAGTTCTGCGATATCGGCCAGGTTGAAGTCGTACTGATAATACTCGGGGTTACGCAGTGGCGTCGTCTCGGCGTCGATCTCTTCGGGGTGCTTGCCGATGTTGGCGTGGCGCAAGATGTTGAAGCCCTCGGCGTAGGCGGCCATGATGCCGTACTCGATGCCGTTGTGGATCATTTTGACAAAGTGGCCAGCGCCGTGTGGGCCGCAATGCAGATAGCCATGCTCGGCGGTACCGCCGACCTGCTCGCGTCCGGGAGTGCGTGAGGCGGCCTGGACACCGGGAGCGAGGACTTCGAAGAGTGGTTCGAGCCGCTGAACGATCTCGGCCTCGCCGCCGATCATCAGGCAGTAGCCACGCTCAAGGCCCCAGACGCCGCCGCTGGTGCCGACGTCCAGGTAGTGGATGCCGTGCTCCTTTAACGTGGCGGCGCGGCGAATGTCGTCCTGGTAGAAGGAGTTGCCGCCATCGACGACGACATCGTCGGGGGAGAGCAGTGGAATGAGCTGCTCCAGGGTGGCGTCGACCGAGGCGGCGGGGATCATCAGCCAAACGACGCGAGGTGGCTTCAGCTGCCCGATGAGTTCAGACAGGGAAGTAGCTCCTGCGGAGATGGCCCCCTCTTTCAAACGCTTCTCCACGGTCTCGGCGTGGCGTGCATAGCCAATGCATTTGTGGCCGGCCCGTTGGAGCCGCAGAGCCATATTGGCGCCCATGCGTCCAAGTCCGATAAGGCCAAGTTCCATATAGCAATCCTTTCTGTTTTTCTTTCTTTCTGTCTTTCTTCTCTAGCTAGCGAAGTTCGTGTTCTCCGGGGTATGGATGGAGAGGCGGGCGCAGCATGCTCTTGGTCTGCCTGATGGGAGTCCCTGCTGACGGCAGACGGCTGGATGCTGGACGAAAGGAAGAGCAACGCAGCGCTGCCTGTCCATCGCTAAGTGTACCATACTGGTGCAGGGAAATGAAAAGAGGAGGGCTGGCTGATCGCGGTGTCGGAGGAAGGCCAGCACCAGCGAAGGAGGGGCCTGGAAAGAGCTGCTCCCTGGCAATCTATCTGCCAGGGAGCACGCCAAGGTAAGGCAGGTTACTGCTGTTCGCGCTTAGCTGCTGGTGCGCTGGCGTGTTCGGCGCATCAACACATAGCCTGTTTCCAGGATGGAGAAGATATCGATGCCGAAGGCGTACAACTTCATACGCGTGCGCGAGAGGACGTTGCGCACCGGACGCATCTCCTGGTCCCAGACGCCTTCGGCCTGGGCCAGGCTCAGGCGCCTCCGACAGCGCTCAACCTCGGCTTCGGTGATCTGGCCGTTGGTGAAGCTGGCGAGGAGGACTTCGTAGGGACAGTAGTGGGGGTAGGCTTCCAGTAAGGGGAGCAGCACACAGATTTCACTGTTGGTAAATTGCTGCTCGGCGATGAGTCGGGGCAGACCTTCCTCACAGGCGAGCTGGGCCAGGGTGCCCAGAGTCAGATTGAGGGCCAGGAGATGGTGGGGAGGGAGCAAATCGCGTAAGGCGAAATGGCGAATCTCTGCAGGTTCTTCTTGCAAGGGACGTGGGGACGCTTTGGTCATACGCAGAGAGGTCTTCTGCATGGCACGCTCCTTCTGGCTGGCTAAGATAGCTGCTGATGGACGGACCAACTTGCCGAACAAAGCCCGCGCCGAGCCGGGGGCCGGTGGTGGCTCTGTGCCGCCTGGTTGCTGCTGGAGCGCCCGGGACGTCCCCCCTCTTCCCGCGTCAAGGCCAGCGCAGTTCGTCGCCGGGCCGCGGACCCCTCTTCCGCTGGCGCTCGCTTGTTGCTGGCTGGCTGGCTGGCAAAACGGCTGCTGCTCAGGAGTGGAGCAGCAGGCCCTGCACTGCGAGAGCACTATGATAGCTGCACGAAAATAACGCTCCTTTCCTCATACTGCTTCTCCACAAGCACTTCTTGCTCCTTGAATGCTGCTCTCTACAGAGGACGAACGAGCGGCGCGTTGATCAAATTACGTCTGGGGATCGCGCTCGCTGCCGCTGAGCCGGCGCTTCGGCGCGCTGGCCGTCGCCGTGGGAAGCATGGACTGCTTCGATAGGTGCTGTACAAAGAAACGCAATGATATTCAATGTCTGATATATTTCGTTCCTTCCATATTTTACAGTACCAGATAATCACCCAAAAATCAATACCTGAATTGGCTTTTTTGCTTCTCTTGCCAGAAGAGGCAGCGCTCTCCCTCTTGTAGGAGGGAGGTGAGCGCCGGCTATGGGACATTCTGGCTATTTCCCCATCCTGTGCCCGCAAATTCGACGATTCTGTTCCATACTGCCTTTCGGTATCAGCTTTTCGGTGTCGAAATGCCGCTGATCGTTCAAGGGTTGGCCTCTCTCTCAGTACCTCTCTATCTCATTCCTGTTCTTCCATCCTGGTTCCATCGGATCATATCGATTCCACAGGTGTATGCTGGAAGAATTGCCTTGCTTCTGAGATATGGGGTATGAGGGACGGCTCTCTTGAAAGGAGAATACAGACGTAATTCAACATGAAAGGTGCGCTTCAACCATGCAGAAGACCGCCCTGCCGGCCTGGTTCGGCGATTCACGAATAGAGGCCAGCGCGGATGTTGTGATTGTAGGGAATGGGATCGCCGGCCTGACTGCAGCAATCGAGGCTCGCCGTTTTGCGCCTGAGTCCACGATTCTGGTTCTGACGGAGCAGTGCTATCCGACGATTCACACACCGGCGCTGCGTCAAGTTCTCTCTGGTAGGGTGAGCCGGAGCCAATTGCTGGCCTATCCCGAGGGGACGGAGCAGGCGCGTGGGATCAAGGTGGGGATAGCGCGGGTTGAGGTGATCGATGCGGTCGAGCGGAGGCTGCTGGTAGCGGGTGGGGGGGTAGTCCATTATGGAATACTCCTCCTGGCGACAGGGAGCGTTGCCCGTGGGTTGCCGGAAGGTCTGCCTGGTGCTGCGCTGGATGGAGTTCTGACGTTGCACCGTCTGCCCGACTATCTTGATGTCAGGCGCCGGTTGCGGGAGGTGCGCGAGGTGGCGGTGATTGGTGGTGGGGTGCATGGAGCTGAGACCGTCATGAGTCTTTTGCACATAGGCAAGCGTGTTCACTGGTTCATTCGTGGCTCCTACTGCCTGCCGCGCTTGCTCAATCGGGTGGCGGCTGAGCTGGTTTTGCGGCACGTGGAGCGGGCGGGGGCGCTGGTTCATCTGGAAAGCGAGGTGATAGGTTTTGTGGGCAGGGTAGGGGAGTTAGCGGGAGTTGCCACTGCTGACGGGCGTGTGATTCCTGCGCAGCTGGCGCTGGTTTGCACAGGGACCCGTCCCGCGCTCGACCTGGCGACTCGTTCCACCCTGCCTCTTGTCTATGAAGAGCAGCAGGGCATTCTTGTCGATGGGCGGCTCTGTACCAGTGTCCCGGGAATTCTGGCTGCGGGCGATGTGGCTGCCTGGCGGCATCCTCTGAGTGGTTTCTATCGCTCGCAGCCATCCTGGCATGCTGCTGTCCTTCAGGGACGAGTGGCAGCAGCGACCATGACGGGGCAGGTGGTGACCCAGGTCAGCGAGGTGATCGGTGCTCCCTGGCAGGCCACACGGCTGGGTTCGCTCTCCATCCTGGCGGTTGGCGATCCCTTGGCGGAGGCGGCGGAGGTGAAGGTCCTGACGCGGCATGGGAAGCAGAGCTACCATCGCCTGGCGCTGGTGGGTGATCGTCTGGTTGGCTATCTCGCCCTGGGAAAGGCGCAGCCTGATGCCCTGGCCATCAAGCGCCTCATCGATGAGGCGTTGCCTGTGGGGGTGATCCAGGATGCTCTGCTCCGAGGCGACTTTGATGCACGTGCCTACTTTGCGCAGCTTCGCTCGTCTAAGCTCTATACCTTAACGGCGCCCGGGCGGCTGGCGGAGCGTACATTGGCGACCTCCCGGTGTGCGCCTCCTCTGTCTCCTCCGCTGGGCACAACGCCTGCAGTGGCGGGATGGCAGGCGCCGCCCCAGGGCGGTGAACCCTTCCTGCAGGGAAGCGTGTCAAGAAGGAGGCCCCAAACTGAGCCACTACGGAGATTGATCCCTGCGCAGCATGGTGCCAATGTGGCCAATGCCGCGGGTTCTGGAGCACTTGCTGATCTCGATTCTTGGGCTGGGGGGCTGGAGCCTGAGCCGCTGCCGCGGCGGCTCTCGCTACCGGCCTCTCTCTCCCAGCCGAACCCGCGTCCGCTGCGGTATTGTCGCTAGCCAGGCGGCGAGGCCTGGCGTGAACTTGCTACTTTCTCAAGCGATGCAATCCTTCTTGCTGACTGGGAGGCGCCAGGATGGTTGGTTGGTGGGTGGGCCGCGTCAGATGGCTGACTCTCTGGCATCTGTCGGCTCTCTACTGGTGCTGCTGGCTCTGGGCCGGCCATCCTGGTGTTGTCCTGGTGATGATGATCCACCGCGTGCTGGCCGGTAAGCAGGGAGGCCGGTCACTCAAACATCCATACATCAGGGGAGGATGATTTTATGCTGTGTCCACGTTGTCACGCTCAGTGGGATGGGGAGAGGCGAGCCTGTCTGCGCTGTGGCTTCGTGTTACCCGTGGCCAGTGGAGACGCGGTGGCTCGCCCGGCAGGTCGGGAGCGGCCCCATTGGTCGACTGGCTCTGGCGGAAGACCGCCGCACTTCCATGTTCCGCGGGTGACTCCTGTTGCTGGGCGGCATGCTGGTGGGCAACAGCCGCCCGTTCCACCGGTGCTGGTGAGTGAGGCGCCGCGTTACCAGTCGCCAGCGGAGCAGCTGCGTCAGCATCGGCCCTGGCAGGCTTCTGGTGGTGGTGCTCGTCAGGAGCCGACGACACTGGATGATCAACGTCGCACGGACGAGCAATTGCATGAGCGGGAGCGTCAAGGGGTGAGGCGCTCTTCTGGATCGCAGCCTTCGACTGTGACTGAGGGGCTGCGGTCCCTGCAGGCTGGGGAGCTGCTTCAGGGGGGGCGTTATCGTCTGGCTGAGCGTCAGGGGCGCCATGAGTGGTTGGCGGAGGCTTACGAGACCTTCTGGCTGGCGCATGATGCCCGTCGTGGGGGGGCGCCGGTTCGCATTTGTGAGTTTGTGCTGCCGCGTGAAGATAGTCGTCTGCGGGGGGCGCTTGTCCGCTCTGCTGCTTCTTCCCTCCATGCCGCGGGACGTCACACGCAGATCCCTACTTTGCTCGATGTTTTTTCGGAGGCGGAGCGTGATTTCTTCGTCTTCGAGCACGTTGAGGGGGAATCGTTGTTGCTCCGTTTGCGTCGGCGTGGGCGTCCTCTTGGTGAGCAAGAGGTGGTCGAGTGCTGTCTGCAGATGGTCGATGTCCTGGAGTTTCTGGCCAGTCAGACACCCCCTATTGTTCACGGTTTGATCCGGCCAGACTATATTATTGCCGGTCGCACGCGCTCTCACTATGTGCTGACCGGTTTTTCGGTGATGCTGGCCTCGGGGGCAACGCAGTTTGTGACCGGCATGGCTCGCGCGCAGCTCTCGCCCTATACTGCTCCCGAGCTGACTCATGGGGTGATCGATAGCCGTATTGATCTGTATGCTTTGTTGGCCACGGCCTACCATCTGGCGACCGGCTGTCCGCCGGCCAGGAGCCAGGGCCGTATCCCGCCGGCTCGTCAGTTGAATCCGGCGCTCAGTCCAGGTTTCGAGGCTGTTCTCACGAAAGGACTCTATTCGGGACAGGGGCTACGGCCAGATCTCTCGCAGCGCTATCAGCATCCTGCCCAGTTGCGTGAGGCTCTCACCGAGCGGACGACGCAGCAGGAGGCGCCGCTCCGGGTTGCTGAGCCTCATGCTGAGCTTTCCCAATCTGTGGCTTCTGAGCCGCGTCCGCCCGCGACCGAGCCATTGCCTGATGTGCCCGAGGACCCGCTGCAGGGTCATCCGATCTTGCAATCGTTGGCTCCTTCCTCGGATCTTCCTCAGCACGAGGAGTCGCTGCTCCCCGCTCCTGAAGAGCTGCCTCCCTTGCCAGATGGCAATGATTATCAGCGGGTGCTGCTGTGGGGGATAACGCTCTTTCTCTCGCTTGCCTTGACCATTGCCCTGGCCCGTGGCTGGTTCTGATCAGACTCGACGAGTGGGTGATGGCCGAGATGATCGACGAGAGAGGCGCGCAGCGTCGCGCGCAGCCGCCGGGCTGAGCATGCCAGTCGCTTCAGCTAGCCGGCGAGGGAATAGATAAGAGGCAACTGCCCGGCTCCGGGTCGCGAGCCGGGCTTTTGTTCTGCTGGGAGGACTGCTTCGTCTGGCGCTGGTTCTGCTCAGGAGGAGGGTTCTGCTGGTTGATGTTGCAGCAGGTCGAGCGTGGCACCACACTCGCTGAGGATGCCTGTGGCCTCGCGCTGATAGTTGAGGGCCTCGCTCTGGCGTCTGGGGCTGTGTTGTAAGAGCAGCTGGGCATAGGTGATCAGGGTACGGGCGTAGTGCAGTCGCATGCCGCGTTCCTGGAAGATGCGCAGGGCCTCCTCAAGATGGTGCTCTGCCTGTGGGTGGACCTCACTGGTTTCTGTGTGGACAGAGATACGGCCTAGCAAGGCCAGGGCCTCCCCCTGGATGATCGTCATGTTGGTGCGGCGCGCCTGGTCGAGAATGGCCTGAGCCTGAGACTGCGCGCGGCCTGCTTCCCCAAGGAGGAGGTTGACCTCGGCCAGGGTCAGTTTTCCCTGGGCTTCGACGTCTGCGGTGATCCCTGATTGGGCTGAGGCCAGCCGCAGTGCGGCCCGGGCTCGTTGAAGCAGTCGTTGCTGAAGTTGTTGGCCCTGGGCTCGTTGCTCTGGCTCGAAGACCCCTTCTCGGGAGAGGCTGGCCTGCAGTAGGCGTGCCTGGCTCAGGCGCAGACGGGCCAGGGCGACCAGGGCCGAGCTGATGCAGGGACTGCTTTTAATGGTGCGTCCGATGGTTAGCGCTTGATAGAGGGCCTGGCCGGCCTCACTCAGCTGACCGCGAGCCTGCAGGACACCAGCCAGGTAGCCGTTCCAGTAGCTGAGGTAGACCTGGTCTTTCCCTTGCTCGCCCTGGGCAATGGCTTGCCTGAGATAGCGCTCGGCGTCGTTGAGGTCGCCTGTGCGTTCGGCGAGAATGCCCAGGTTGCTGAAGACAACGGCCATCAATGGCAGGTCGCCTACCTCGTCTGCCAGCTCTAGTGAGCGACGACAGTAGGCCAGAGCGTCTGTATGGTTAGCGCGGTAAAGAAGCACATGTCCGATATTGCAGCAAATATGGGCAATTTCTCGCTTATGGCCGAGTTCTTCGGCGAGTTGGAGGGCGACTTGCAGGTGGTGCAGGGCCTGCTCGTGGCGACCGGTGTTGATCTCCAGGGTACTTAAGAAGCGGTGGGTGCGGGCTAGACCGATGGGGTCGCCGCTGATCAGGGGGGTAGCGGGTCGTGTTGCTTGGAGAGTCGGCTTCTCCTCGGCGTTGGCTGGGATTGAGGAGGGTGCGCTACCGGTGCGCGTCTGGAAGCTGTGAGTGTAGAGGGCTTCAAAGAGGCGCAGAGCCTCCTGTCCCTCCTGGCGTGCCTCGCCGTAGCGGCCTTCGTCATTGTAGATGTAGCCTCGCAGGTAGCGCAGGGTGGCCCAGGCCATTCCTCCTTCAATGCCTGCTGTGCGCAATCTGGTGGCGGCCCGGTCGCAGTAGTCGTGGGCGCGGGCGAAGTCGCTCATATAGAACCAGGTGCGGCCAATCTCGGTGAGCAGGCGCGCTTCAAGTTGCGTTTGATAGGGCGGGTCGCTTGGGGTGTGTGTCCGGCCTTCCTGTGCAACATCAAAGGCACGCTGATAGAGCTGGCAAGCCTCGGCGTAATGTCCCTGGATACGGATGCACTCGGCCAGTCTCCCCAGGAGATAGGCGCGGCGGTCATAAGGGAGGGCCTGGGGGCTCCTGGTGGGCGTGGTGGGGTCGCTGACCTGGGGAAAGTGTTCGACGGCGATCCGATAGAGGCGGGCCGCCTCGGTATAAGCTGAAAGGGCGTAGGCGGCTTCTGCTGCCAGCGAGGCGTAGTGGATAATCTGCTCGGGCGGGCCGCCGCCGGCGACCAGGTGATAGGTGATCATGGCGGCGCCCTTCTCTTCGTGGCCTCTGTAGAGCTGGCGCAGGGTCTCGGCGGCGCGTCGATGGAGTAGGACGCGCTTCATGCCCGACATGCTCTCGTAGAGATGGCTCGCCAGCAAAGGATGCCAGAAGTGGTAGCTGATATGGCTGCCGCTGCTGGTCTCGCTCAGGACGCCGGCTTGCAGGGCCTCGTCTAGCAGGTCGAGGACGCGCTCTTCGTCGAAGGGCTGGGGATCGGCGGCTTCCAGGGCGCAGAGGGCTTCGAACTCGAAGGAGCCGCCGAGAATGGAGGCGTCGCTGAGCAGGCGGCGGCAGTGGCGACTGAGCCGGGTGAGGCGCATATCGAGCACGGCGGTGATGGTCTCGGGCAGGTGCTGCAGGCTTGCCTGAAAGCTGCTTTCGGTAGGAGAGAGCAACTGCATTTCAATGCTGCGAGCCAGTTCCTCGGCAAAGAAGGGGTTGCCAGCGGCGTGCGACTGAATGAAGCGCAGGGCTGCCGGGGGCATGTGGCTGACGATCTGGGCAATTTGTTCATCGGTGAGTGGTGGCAGGTCCAGGGTGATGACGCCGTGTTCGCGCTGCAGGTGGGCAATGAGCGTCTGGAGGACGGTATTGGCGGCCAGGTCGCTATCGCGGCAGGTGCCGATGAAGAGCACCGGGTGGCCGGCGAGGCGGCGCACCAGGTAGCCGAGCAGTTCACAGCTGCTGGCGTCGGCCCAGTGCAGGTCGTCCAGCACGAGCAGGAGGGGGATGTGTCTGCTGATGCGCGTCAGCAGTTCTTGCAAAGCCTCTTTGAGGCGCTGTTGTTCCTGCTCTGGTGGTAGTGGTGGGGGCGGCGGCAGGATCTCGTAGAGTTCGGGCAGGATAGCCCCGAGCGGGGCATACAGTTCGGGATGCTGTTGAATCTCCTGGGTAAACCAGAAGTCTTGCCCGGTAATGCTTCGCAGTGGTTCAATCCAGAGGCGGTACGGGATGGCGCTTTCTTGCTCGTAGACGCGGCTCCAGATGACGGTCCACTGGCGTTGCAGGGCCTCGCGGCTGAGTTCTTCGGCCAGACGAGTTTTGCCAAGGCCGGGGGCTGCGACCAGGACGGCGTACTGAGGTTGGCGTTGGGTCGCCAGGGGCAACGTTGCGGTGGCCCCGTTGCGGGTGGGACCAGTCCCGCTGGCTGCGGGGGTCAGCCGCTCCAGGGCGGTTGTAGCGAGCTGCTCGGTGGTGATGAGGAGTTGCCGTAAGCGGGTCAGCTCCTGATCGCGTCCGACCAGGGGGCTGCGGTGGGTGCGCCCAATCTGAGGAGAAGAAGAGGTGGAAACACTCTCTCGGGAGGTGGCTGGCTGGCTCGGTTGAGGAGCAGGCTCAGGCAGGGGACGAGAGAGCGAATGGTTGGCGCAGATAGCCTGGTAGAGGGTCTGAAGGGCCTCGGAGGGGGTTCCTTCATGTGAAGAAAGGAACTGCTGGTAGAGGCGGATGGCCTCGCTGCGGCGGCGTAGGGCTGCCAGGCAGTACATTGTCAAGGAGAGCGCTTCGTCATCGTTGGGGTTGTAGGCTAAGAGGCGTTCGAGCAGTGGCAATGCGCCAGTGAGGTTATCTCGGGAGAGGCGCAGATCGACCAGGGTCAGCAGGGCCTGGCGCCAGCTCCTGCACAGGGTTTCGCGTCTTCTGGCAAGCTGGGCGGGATAAGGCGGTACAGTCCAGCCGGAGAGCAGGTCCCCTTTGTAGAGGCGCAGGGCTTCGTCCAGCAGGCTTTCGCGGAGCAGCTCGTCGCTGCAGCGCGCGGCCTGGTCAAGCAGCTCCTCGAAGGCGTCGGCGTCAATCCACAGGGTTTGCTGGCCGGCAAGGCTGAGCGTCTCCTCGCTTTCTTGAAGGAGTGTGGGGGCTGTGGCTAAGGCGCTGGCGCTGGTGAGCCAGTAGCGCAGGTTGGAGATGGCGCGTTCGAGGCGGCGGGTAGCCTCGGCAGGTGGCAGGTCAGGCCAGAGGATGGTCAGGGCTTGATGACGCGAGAGCTGACGCTCTGGACTGGAGGTCAGGAGGGCCAGGAGGGCGCGCCCGGCAAGCTGGAGGGTGGGGCGTCCGCCACGTCGGCTGGTTCGCTGTTCTTCGATGGAGCGTTCCAGACGTAGGCTGCCAAGCAGGTAGAGGCGTCGCAGCGAGGGCTGCGCTGGCTGACCGGCCACAATCTCTTGTTGCTCGATCTGGGTCAGTGCCTCTGGTGGCAGGGTGCGGCCAATATAGGTACGTGTGGTCTGGCCGCCCTCGCTGCGATAAGCGTACCAGTAAGGTCCGTGCCCGCGCCCTGCGCGACATTTTTTACACTGTGGTTTGCCACAAAAACTGTACTGACGATAGTAGGTGACCTTACTGTTCATCGCGCGCACTCCTTGCCGCTACGCAGGCTTGCTGCTGGGGAGCTGATCGCAGAGGCTGCTAGGAAGGGCCTGGCCTGCGTGCGTCGCACTGTTGTTGCTGGTGCGTCTAGGGGCCACTGGGCGGCCCACAGGCTCTTGCTCCTGGCGAGGGCCAGACAATGGCTGAGTGGCTGCGCTGGTCCCGACGGGTCCTGGAGAGCTGCCCCTGCCCTGGGCAGCCCTGGCGCCTTCGTAGGGAGAGGGTGATGGTTGACGATGTGGGGCAGCTGCTGTAGCTGGCTGCTTGCTGGCAAAGTGGGACGATCCCCGGCCTGTGCTGCTCTCGTTTGGGAGAGCGCTCTCTTTCTGTGCTCCGGTGCTGGTCTGGTGAGCTGGGCAGGAGAGCACCGGAGTGCTGCAGGCATTGCGAAGCCGTGGCGCTGGTTCCTGAACGGATCATCTGGCGCCGTCGTTGCTACAGGCATGCGCTCTGCTGCTCCCTCGTCAACTGACCTGGCTGACGTGGCTTGGGCACCCTCTGGGGCCATCGCAGGTGTGAAGCGGAGCCGTTGTCTGACCTCTGGCCAGGCCGACCTGTTCTCATTCGTCTAGCATGCTAAGTCTGCCCGCTAATCTTTAGCAGGACTGCTGTAATCCCTTGGCAGCCGCGGGACCAAGGTTTGGGAAGAGACCTGCACCTGCCAGACCTCTTTCTCTCCTCTGAATCCCAAGAAGGCCGCACTGTGAAATGTAGGTAGTCACAGCTAAGATTACCCGATAAATATCGGTGCTTCAACCTGACCGCCAATTGCGACCGCTGGCGAGCAGGGCGGGAGGTCGAGCGGCTCATGCGAGCGACCGGCGTTTCTTATTATAGCTTATGAGAGGCGATCTGTCAGGTAATGCTCGCTCTATGGTGGCAAGGGGCACCTGCCAGGGATTGCGGCCCGGCTCTGGTTGAGGTTCAGGGCCGTGGGGAGGTGCAGTAGTCAGGAGAAGGGGAATGGGAGACAAAAGGTGGGTCGGTCAGCGCTGCGGCTTCGAGGGGTTCAGACCGGGGGAGGCTGACCGACCCGTTCTATCGACAGGCGGGCCAGGCAGGTGCAGCCGGTGTGTCAGTGGACCGACATGGAACTACGGGAGGTGGCCGTAGCCCGTGGCCACTGGTTGTGGCACCCTGCCGGGGGCCTGAGCTGGCTCGCCATGTCTGCAATCACGATGAAGGGTGCGCCGATTAGTCGAAGTGAGACATCAGACGCTTCCTTTCTCAGGGACGTTACTCTGAGAGGGACGAGGGCGATCGGATCGGTTAAGTGATCTTGACCTGGTCGCATCCTCGCCCGCTCAGGCAAGGGTTGTGTCGTTTGCCCGTGTGGGCTATGTATGGATGGCTCTGGCCAATGCGGCCCGTAGAGGGCGGCGCTGCCAGGACGGCTGGAGCGACGGGCGCTGTTGCAGCCTCTGAGTGGCTGGGTGGTACCACGTGGCGCTCTGCGTCGCTCGCCGTCGCCGCCCCATCTCCAGGACCACTGCCAGCAGCAGGACCAGCAAGCTTCAAGCAAGGCAGCTCTTTAACAATGGTGCGCTGTACGTTCGCTGGCGGCCTGGTCAGGTGGCTCTCCCAGCTCGGAGAGCCGTCAGGCGATTAGGGGCTGCCGTGCCACTGGTAGTGAGGTACAACACTCAAGATATGGGTGAGGGCCTGGTGCTCGATCAGCGCCACGGCGCTCAGGGCGGCGGCTACAAGGAGCGCCAACAGGATAATGAGTGTTACCAGTTGCTTCTTGCTGAGAGCGATATGCATTGTGTTCCTCCTCGGCGGCGTGTACGGTTGACCGAAAAACAGGACGACTGGTCTTAGTGTCTGAATAGAAAAGGCTGAGGCTGACTCTATACTCTAAGGTTTTGGTCTGGGCTGGCTCACCTCCGACTTCGAGCAGCGGGCGCTTTGGATAGGCCTGGCCGCTGGCTACCACTATCGTGTCTCTTACAGGGCACTCTCAGTTTTGTTATCTGTATCGTACCCTATCTTGGGGTGAAGAAGCCCAGAGTTTTTACCTGTGTGGAGGGGCAAATAACATAGTGGATGGAAGAGGGACATATCAGAACTCCTGGATGTACGAGAGACGCTCTGCTGCTCTTCAGCATTGCCGGATGTGGGCGCGCAGCCTGCTAGCTGGACTCAAAGGTGAATGAAGCCAAGGTTGCAGGGCTAACTGCGGCGCTCGCCGCCACGGAACGATTCCAGCAGGTGATGGGTGGCTTCGTAAGCAAGCTTATCCTGACAATCTCTGAAGAGCACCAGGGCATCTCTAAGCTGGGGGAGGAATTTGGCCTTTGATAACCTGACATTTTTAGATGAAACAAGTAGAGATAGAAAGTATATCGAATGGCTGTACTCTATTTTTAAGCCCTTATTGTGCAGAGTACTTAGAGCCTGGTTGATCTGACGCTCTGCCTGCGCTCCTGCCCCTTGCGCCAGGAGGATAGTCCCTTGTAAAAACTGAGCCTTTGTAAACTCCAGGACTCGCTCATGGGCGTTCAGCGTGGCCAGCAACTCGCTCGTGAGCTTATGGGCCTGTTCTAACTCGTTGAACAGAAGGAGGACCTGAGCCAGTGCCAGCTTCCCCTCTACGAGGGTTTCGGATTCCAATTGCTCCAAAGTCAGAGCGCGCTCGAGAATCTGGCGAGCGCGCTTCAGACAATGCCTCGCCCTCCCAGCCGGGCTTTCACGACCAGGGGGCTGGTGGGCCTCTGCTGGCCTGCGCGCCAGCTCGTACATGGCCTGGGTCAGACGCATGGTGCCCAAGGCGACGAGCGCGAAGCCAAGGCAAGGCTGCAGATTAAGAGAGACGGCTGCGGAGAGTGCCTTTCTCATGCTCCGGGCTGCCTCCTGGCTCTGCATTTGCCGCTGCAAGATCGTGGCTAGAAAGGCGTTCCAGAAGCAGAAATATATCTTATCACTGACCTTCTCAGCCATCTTCAAGCTGCTCTTGTGCTCTCTCGCGGCCAGGTCGAGGTCCCCCAGTCTGGCGGCTAAGAGGCCCAAGTTGCTGGTAATCACGGCCTGCAACAGGGTATCCCCCAGCCTTTCTGCCAGCATCAAAGCCCGGCGGAAAGCCGCCTGGGCCGCTGGTAGTTGGGCTATGCTCAGATGGGCGTGGCCGATGTTGCAGCAGGCTGCAGCTATATCCCTATAGCGATTATATTGCTCAAATATCGTAAGAGCCATTTTCAGATGATAGAGGGCCTCTCTCGTCTGCCCAACGCTGTTGAGAATTGATCCTAGCAAACGGTGGGTAAGAGCGATGTCGACTTGGTCTCCCATCAGGCTCGTGTTAATATTGGTCTGCCTGAGTGGTTTGTCTAAAGGGAGCCTGATAGATGCCCGCTCCAGGTTCTGCTCGAACAGCTGCAGGGCACGATTGGCCTCCCGCAGAGCCAGCTGGTAATCACCGACTTGCCATGCAATATAGCCGCGTTCGCGGTGAATACTGGCCCAGGCGGGGCTCTTCTCGATGTGGAGCTGTTGAAGGATCTGGGCGCTGCGCTCGCAGCAGTTGAGTGCCTGAGCGTTATCGTTGGCATCGTACCAGGTCCAGCCGATCTCGACCCAGATCATTGCCTGATACTGGGCCTCGTAGAGGGCCTCCTCCGGGCTGCTCGGCTGGCGCTCATAATTGCGCACCTCGAGCAGGCGCTCATAAAAGTGGCGGGCCTCCTCCGGTTTACTTTGCACCCGCAGCGAATAGGCCAGCAGCTCGTACAGGTCTGCCAGATTCAGGCGCTCCTCCTGGCTCCAGGCGGCCAGCGGACGCCCCTGCGACGCCTGCAAATACTGGATCGCCAGGCGATAATAATGCTCGGCCTCCCCATAGGACGACAGCGCGTAAGCATGATCCCCCGCCAGTTCCGCATAGCGCCTGATCAGCGCCGCCTCGCCGCCGCCCTTCACCAAATGCTGCGTAATCGTCGCTGCTCCTTCCGCCTCGCGTCCCTCATACTTCTGCTTCAGCACCAGGGCGGCCCGCCGGTGCAGACTCGTCCGCCGCGCTCCCGACAATCGCTGGTAGAGATGCAGGCCGAGCAGCGGATGCCAGAAATGATAACTGATACGGGTCCCAGCCCCTTCCTCAACAAGGACACCCTCGCGCAGTGCCTCCTCCAATAGATCAAGTAGTTTAGATTCATCGATATTACTACCGCCCAACTGCTCTAGCTGCAACACCTCCCCGAACTCGAAAGCCCCCTCCAGGACCGAGGCATTGCTCAACAAACGCTGGCAAGCCGAGCTCAGACGCTGCAAACGCAGATCGAGCACCGCCGCAATCGTCTCAGGCAGCGGCAGCGCCCGCCCGAGCTCCTGCTTGTGACCGCCGTTCCCCTTGCCGATCAGCAACTGCTCTACCAGCTCCGGGCCTGTGCCGGCCAGCGTTCGCGCCAGCTCCTCAGCAAAGAACGGATTACCGCCAGCCTGCTTCTGAATATAGTGGACTAGCGGCTCAGGCAAATGGGCTACCAGCGAGGCGATCTGCTCCTCGCTCAGCGGCGCGATTTCCAGCCGCAGAGCCACCTGCTCGCGCTGCAGATGAGGCAGCAGCAGCCGCAGCGGATGCTCCTCCGGCAGCTCCGTATCGCGATAAGTGGCGATGATCATAATGGCCCGCTGCTGCAAATGGCGCACCAGGTAGGCCAATAGCTCGCAGCTACTGGGATCGGTCCAGTGCATATCATCCAGCACGATCAGCAGGGGAGTGCGCTCGCTGATCATCGTCAGCAAGTCCAGAGTGGCCTCCCAAAGGCGGCGCTGCTCGTCCTCGGGGGACAGGGGGCTGGCAAACTCAACATGGGGCAAAGCGTTCAACTCGGGGAGAAGAATACTCAAAGGCTGATAGAGCAAGGGGCGGTGACTAATCTCCTGAATCTGCCAGAAACCGCGGCTCTGAGCATTGCGCAGCACCTCTGTCCAGGGCCGGTAAGGGACGCTGCTCTCCTGAGCATAGACCCGGCTCCAGGCGATGGCCCAACCGCGCTGCTGCGCCTCTCGTCCCACCTCCTCGGCCAGGCGCGTCTTACCGATCCCCGCCTCACCGGCCAGCAAAACGCACTGCGGTTGGCGAGGCTGATCGAAAGGAGAAATCAAGGCTCGCCGACGATTTCCAAGACGGACGCGGCGCTGCTGCTCGCAGGTATGCATCACCGTACGCAACGTCTCCAGCTCCTCCTCGCGACCCACCAGCGGGCTCTGATGCTGGCGCCCAACCTGCACCTGTGAGCGCCCGTCGCGCCCCTCCTGGCTGCGGCCCTCCACATCCGGCAACGATGTCAGAGGCACCGGCGGCAACCCCTTGACACTCACCGAGCCGCGGCGCACCTCCTCATAGAGCCGGCGCGTCTCAGCCAATGGCTCAATATCATGGGTTCGCCGTAGCGCCTCGACCAGGCGATGGTAGACACGCATCGCCTCAGCCCGCCGTCCCCGGGCCGTCAAAGCAATAATCAAGCGCTGCACCGCGGCCTCATTCGTATCATCGGCGGCAAGCAGACGGTCCATCGGCTCGATCACCGCCGCATAGGCCTCGCGGGCCAGACGCAGATCAGCCAGCTCCAGCAGGGCCCCCATCCAATGACGGCGCAGCATATCGCGTCGCGTCACCACCCACGGCACATCAGACATCTCCGGCAGCAAATCATTTGCATAAAGAGCGACCGCCTCCTCAAGCAGATGCTCCCGCTCAGAGGCCGTACGCTGCTCCTCGTGGGCCTGCGCCAGCAACAGCTCAAACGCATCGCTATCCGTCCAGATCTCATGCTGATCAGCCAGGATCAGCCCCTCATGCTCAGTGCGCAGCAGGTGGGAAGTTGAAGCACGTGGAAGCGAAGGCTCCAAAATACGGCGCAGCGAATGCACCGTTCGATCAAGCCGGGCCGCGGCGGTCTCAGGATCAAGATTTGGCCAGAGCGCTTCCATAATCTGCTCGCGGCCCAGCTTACGCCCCGCGCTGAGGAGCAAAAGAGCAAAGAGCTGGCGTGGACGCTGATGGTTCCAACGAGCATCTTCCACCATTTGCCAGTTACGTCCCACACGGCGCTCAAGCTCAAAGCGACCTAGCATCGAGACGCGGAGCACGGCGGGATCATCGTCCTGGGCGGGCCGCCCGGCGATCCAGGTCTGGATCTGCTCAGGCTGAACATCGGGAGGTAAGGCCTTCCCAATATAGGTGCGCGTCGTACGGCCATTCACTGTCTTGTAGGCATACCAGTAGGGGCCGTGTCCAATGCCCGTGTTACATTTGCGACAGCGCGGCTTGCCGCAGAAGCTGATTTGTTGATGGTAGGTCACTTTTGTGCTCATGTGATGATCCCCTGATAGCGGTTCCTACCTGTCTGCGAACTGCACTGTGCTGGAGATGAGGGATAGGCTGAGCTGCGCAAAGGGAGCCTACCGGGACGCTTTAATTAACTCCCTCATTATACCTTATACCCCATTATGCGCAAGCTGGCAGCAGGAGCGGGTCAAAAGGATAGCGCCCCTCTCTCATGCTCTTCGCCTGGCAACGCTAGCGCCCACCATGCAAGAAGCCTGCTGCCAGCGCCTGGCAAGCAGCTCCCGGCCCGTTGACAGCCTGGCGGAGAGGACAGCTGATTGACCCTGATTCGTGACCAACCCTCGGACCGCTGTGAGGCTTCTCCAGCGCAGTTCCCCAACAACAACCCTGGTGCCGGCGCCAACCAATGACCACCCAACGGCCAGCAGGGACCCACGAACGCATCGCGCTTTACATAAGACTGGTATAAGACAGGACCAGGTCGAATCTTCTACCGAAACCAGCTTCCGTGGCGGGTGCAACCCGCTGCTTATCTGACCGGGAGCAGAAGCCTGGGGCATGAATCAAGCAACTCAAGGGCCTGTATCGCCCCATTGCAAGGTATACATCTTGCGATTCTGAGACGCCTGTCGAAAGAAGTCGAGCCATCTACTCCTGTACGCAGGGACCTCAGCAGGCACCCCATTGCGCCCGCTTCCTGCTGGCCTGCGCTGTCTTCCCAAGAAGACAGCGCAGCGGCACCCTACCAGGAAGAGAGTGAGGAGGTAGGGGAAACCTCTGATCGGTATACTGCCCAGTGTCAGTGAAATCCTCGTCTGTCCTTGTGTTCTTCTGCGCACCTGCGCAGGTTAACGAGGGAGGAAGACAGCCCATGTGCGAGAGCGAGGTTGCACGGCTGCGATCGCAGATCGAGCGAGAACTAGAGGCCATGCAGCGAGGTCTTTACGGCCTGGCTCTGGGGACCGCTCGCCATGAGTTCATCCGGCGGCGCATGGATCATCTTGGACGCTATCAGCAGCGACTCGCAGGTCAGGTAGGCGAGGAGCAGGCCATGCAACTGATGTATACCCTCTACGTCCAGGTAGTGGGCTAGCAGAGGCAAGCGCTCGCATGAGCGAGGAGGCGTAGACGCTGACTATGAAAGAGCAGCTGCCATCGGAGTACGAGACGCCTCTGTTGGCGCACCTGCAGGCTCTCCCAGGGTTGGTAAAAAGACAACTGTCCGGGCGCGGCAGATCCCCTTTGCGCCGCTGGCAGCGCAATTTGCCGCTGCGCCTGGAGGTCGGCACGGCCTGGCACCAGGGTGAGGGCCGCCGCCTTGGCCCCAACGGAGATCGCTTAATCGCCCTGCAAGGAAGCTGTATTTGCAATGAACGCCTGCTTCCCATTGGCCTCTTCGTAGTGGCCGACGGCCTGGGCCTGGGCGATCGCGCCTACGATTTAGAAGCAAGCAACCTGGCCATCCAGACCCTCTTGCATTTCGTCCTTCTGGGCCTGACAGGCTCTCGCCCCCTGAGCGAGGAACAGCTGCCGAAATTGCTCGTCGAAGGCATCAGACGCGCGAACCAGGCCGTCTATCTGCGTAGCATAGAAGCATGTGCATACATGGTCACAACGCTGACGGCGGCCCTCGTAGTCGAGCTGACAGCCTATATTGCCAACGTAGGCAACAGCCGGGCCTATCGTTATCGAGAGCGCGAGGGACTGCTCCAGATTACGCGCGACCACTCGCTGGCGGCGCGCATGGTTGAGACCAGCGTCATCACGCCAGAAGAAGCCCAACGTCATCCCGAGCGCCGGCAGCTCTACCGAGGGCTTGGCAGCAAAGCCACCGTTGACGTCGATTGCTTCAAACTTAGCCTTCAGATCGACGATCGCTTACTGCTCTGCTCTGATGGGCTATGGGAGGTCATTCCCGATGCCCAGCTCTTAGAGATCCTCTCTCTGCCCGGCCTCTCCTCGGCAGAGATCTGCGATCGGCTAGTGGCCACGGCCCTCGACAGTGGTGGACTTGACAACATTAGCGCGGTTTCCGTGCACATAGCGCCAATAACCGCCTGATTCCTGCGGAAATAGCACAAGCTCAATCCTTACAACATATTTCTCGAAACAGATCAAGAGAGGAGCGTATCTATGGTCAGTGTATTGCCTAAACCCACTTCCGCCTGCGTTGTCATCGGAGCTGGACCAGCTGACGATGAAGAATGGCGCCTGCAATCGCGGCGCATTGAGCGAGCCTTCCCCGGAATTACGGATGACAAGACATCACTGCAGTCTGAGCAAGACATTCTCTGCCTGCGCGATTCTCGTCAGATGTACAAGCGCGAGATTGGGCGCACGCGCCAGCTCTCTGTCGAAGAGGTGACAGCGCTGGCCCGGCAGATGGAGCGTGCCCGTGAGGAGCGCAAGAAGGCTCATCCTGATCCCTACATTCTTGCCCAGGGGGAAGAAGCCAAGCGGCAGCTCATCGAGTCCAACCTGCGCCTGGTTGTCAGCATCGCGCGCCGGTACGTGGGTCTGGGAATGGACCTGATGGATTTGGTACAGGAAGGCAACATTGGCCTCATTCACGCCATCGAGAAATTTGACTATCGTCGGGGCTACAAATTTAGCACCTATGCCACCTGGTGGATCAAGCGCGCCATGTCGCATGCCCTGGCCAAGCAAGCCCACACCATTCGGGTGCCGCTCTACAAGCGCGAAGAGCTGAAGCGTCTGACCCAGGTGCGCCAGCGTTTGCAGCAGGACCTTGAGCGTGACCCCACGACCGAGGACCTGGCGGAGGAGCTAGATCTCTCGGAGCGGCAGGTTATTGCCCTCTTGCAGGCTAGCGAAGAGACCCTCAGTCTCGACTCGCCGGCTACCAGCTCTGAGGATGAGATCCCCTTCAGGGACACCATTGAAGACGACGTCGCCTACTCGCCTGAGCAGGTCGTCATTCGCCAGATGCTGGAAACGCACATCAAGGAGATGTTGCAGAGTCTCAGTCCCAACGAGCGGCGCATCCTCTGTCTGCGCTATGGTCTTCAGGGAGCCCGTGAGCACTCCCTGAAGGAGGTTGGGCGCAAGCTGGGAGTCACACATGAAGCCATCAGGCAGGCCGAAGCCAAGGCCCTGCGCAAGCTGGCGGAACCTTGCCGCCAGCGGATGCTCGAAGAATTCCTTGTGCCCTAACGGAGCGGGGATATGGTCGATCGCTGGTGTCCTGGTCGGGAGACAGGAAGAGCGCTGGAGCGCTGTCCCTCTCCTGGCCAGGCCGGGCCGTCTCAATCGCTCTTGCCCAGAGAGAAAGCAACTGCGGGCGCCCGCTTGCTCGCGAGCAAAGGGCGCTGTTGACAGGGAAGGAGTTGGTGAGGAGAACGGACCACACGTCAAGTCAGAGCCATGCCCAGTCTACAATCAGGTTCCTGCATTGGCAGACCCAGGGGGTGAGACAGGCATGGCGGCTAAAGCGCCTGTTCCAATACGAAGGCGAGCTATCTAGTATCTACGGAGCAAACCAAACCAGAGGACTCCGTCGCCTCTGGCTAGCTACCCTCTGGCGAGAGAAGTAAGAAAGCAGTAACCTGCCGGTATGATTGACCGATGGGGGCCAGATCGCTCAGCTCAAGGCCGGTCGGCGATTGAGCCTCGTTTCCAGGAAGGGGCAGGCCACGATGGGCAAGCTTGTCATGGTGATCGACGACTCATTGCCGGTGCGCAAGATCGTCGAGGTATGTTTGCGACGCCAGGGTATCGATTGCCTGACCTATGCTGATGGAGTGGAAGCCATCAGGACGCTTGCGCAGCAGCGCGATCTCCTCCCCGATCTTGTCCTCCTGGATATTGCCTTACCGCGCCTGAGTGGCTACCGTATTGCTCAGATCCTCAAGGCCCGTCGTCCTCGGCGCCCGGTCATCATCATCCTCTCCGGCTACGATGGCGTTCTAGACCGCCTCAAGGGGCGTCTGGCCGGAGCCAGCGCCTATCTCACCAAGCCCTTTCGGACCGAAGAACTCCTGGCACTGATCAAGACGCACCTGGCCGAGGCAGAGAGCGAGCATGGCGAATAAACGGGAGGGGAAGAGACCAGCGCCGGTGCAAGGCAGGAGAGACGGCGGGAGAGGCAGGAAGAGGCCTTCTCACCGGCGCTGGGTCCTCCTCGGGCGAGGAGCCTGGCAGGGCTGGGAGCCGCTTACGGGCAGCGACTCAACACTTCCTCAATGCGGACAATCTCCTCCTCCCCAAGCTCAGGGTAGCAGGGGATGGCCACCAGTAAGCGAGCAACCTCCCGCGCTCGCTCAGCGGCCACCATACGGCAAGGAAGCAAACCCTGGCGATAGGGTGGCTGATCAGGAACCACACTATAGGTATCGGCAACCTGGATGCCCGCCGCACGCAGGCGGGACTCCAGCAGGTGGCGGGCATCCAGCGTGGGCGCTTTCACCATGTAATTGAAGAAAGCATGACCGCGACCAGGCGCAGTATAGGGGGGCGTGAAAGAAGTGCCGGCCAGAGCAGCGTTATAGCGTGCTGCAATCTGTTGGCGGCGGCTCACCCAGCTATCGAGGTAGTGCAGCTGGGCCAGACACTCTGAGGCCGAGTACTCGTCCATCCGTGCGCGGATACCCCAGGTCTGATGCTCATAGCGATGCCGTCCGAGGCGGCCCGTATTGCGCCAGGCACGAGCCTCAGCGGAGAGAGCAGGCAGGCGGGAGCCGAGACGTCTAGTCAGCGTCAGCAGGCCCGCATCGCAGCCCAGCGAGCCGATATTTTTCACATCGCTCAGCGAAAAGCAGCCGCAGTCGCCCATGCTCCCCGCCTGGCAAATATGGTTCGTCAGGGGATCGCAGTAGGTTGCGCCGTGGGCCTGGGCGGCATCCTCGATGAGAAAAAGCTGGTGCTCATCAGCCAGATCGAGCAAGGGACGCATGTCAGCCATTTGACCCAACATATGAACCGCGATGATAGCCCGCGTGCGCTCGCTCAGGGCTTCCCTGACGCTGGCCGGATCGATCGTATAGGTCTGAGGATCGATATCTACAAAGACAGGAATCAGACCGCCTTTAGCCAGTCTGCCGCTCTGGGACTCAAAAGCAAAGGCATCGTTGACCGCATAGGCGGTCATAATAAACGTATAGGATGGGACAATGACCTCGGCTCCTGGGGGCAGGCGCAGCAATTCGCAGGCGGCCCGCAAGGCAGAGCTGCCGCTATTGACGGCGATCGCATCGGCCACCTGCAGATAGACCTTAAATGCCTCCTCCAGGGCCTGGACACGAGGCCCATTCGTATGACTGCCGCTCTCAGCTGCCTCCTCCACGACTTCGGCCACTTCCTGCTGGAGGGCGCTCAGTCGTCGCAGTAGACGGCGCCCATTGCCCTGAGCGGGAATCAAGGGCCGCGCCTCGCTCGGGGCAGAGGCGGCAGTAGCGTAAGAAGCTGACCGGCTCATAGCCATGCCTCCTTGCTGCGCGGTCTACAATACAGGCCGCGGTGGACGCAATAGTCACCGTGCTCAAGATGAGCACTTCTGTCGTAACGATAGCCTACCATGATCAGTTGACAGATGCCTGTGATTTCTCCCGGTCTCATGGTGAAAGGATGTCGATCTTACTGGATGTAAGGTGCGCTCCCAAGGCGCAGGTGTTTGAGCCACTGCGGGCAGAGGAGACTGACTTAGGGCAGGAAGCTATAGGCCTGATAGCGGAAGGCCGTCCAGGCTGGTGAGGATGTCTGGCTCAAGGAGACAGGGACAAGGCGCAGGTGAATGGCGCCTTTGCCCGCCGTCAACTGAGCCGGTAGCGGATAGTCTTCCTCGCGCCAGCAGCGACGAGGCGAGCCGGGTGGGCCGTGATTGGCTACGCCAGGACTGTACCAGATCCCGGCAAAAGCTCCATCGACGTAGACTGCGGCGCTCTGATTGGGGGCGCAGTAGTCAAAAAGGCGGCGCAGAAAAGCCCCGACGTTGTTAGCTGCCAGACGAAGGCTAAAAGAGAGCGACCCGCCCACCGCACTGACAATGCCACTGTGGACAGTATTCCCCTGTTGGTAGAGAGCAGCGGCGCGCAGCGCGTAGAAGCGTTCATCTGCCGCCTGGTAGCCATGTTGAAGACGGCTACTTGCCTGTGCGGGAAGCAGTGTATCGCTGAGGGTTGCCGTCTGGCGTGCTGTCCCGTACCAAAGCAGGAGCGCGCGATAAGGGTAAGGACTCTGATTGTGGCTGCCATGTCCCAGGCGGAAGACCAGATGGCGATTGAAGGGGATACTGTCCGCGACCAGGAAACGGTAGAGGGCGGCACCATCGCGCTCGCTCCCTGGGGGATTAGCGGGACCGCTGGGGAAACCACCCAGAGGCAGGCTGGTCTGCTGGCCGCCGTGCCAGTAGTCGCCGCCAAGCCCCCACTCTTCGGTCCCTGTGATCTCTATTTGGGGAGTCAGGCTATCATCGAGTGTAATCTCTGGATTGCCCTCCAGCGTCCCATCTGGGCGCCAGAAATTGATCACCGTTCCAACCAGCTTGCCGCTCCCGCGGACATCCAACAAGGTCAGAGCCTGGCCCTGGGGCGGATGGCTCACGCTGGTATAGGTAGCATGAAAGGTGCCCCACCAGGCGGGCGGATCAGGAAACGGCTCTAAAGCCACACTCCAGCCCACGGCAGTCAGCTCTTGAGGCGACTGTAGCATCAAGCGAGCGCTGCGGGAGAAAGGCATTGGCCAATAGAGATGGAAAGCCAGCAGCTGCTGATGGTTGCTGCCCTCACTCTCGATGGTTGCCAGCCAACTGGCAACCAGAGGGCGCTTTGTGGGCTGGTAGAGGCCGGCGCCATCGCCGGCAAGGAACTTCACCGGAGCGGCCACGGAGGGTTCTCGCTCGCCATCCCAGGCGATTGACAGCCAGCTTTTTCCAAAAGCGACCGCCTCCCTCAGCGGCACGCGAAAGGTCAATTCCCGTATCTGGGCGGGTCCTTGCAGTGTCAGCAAGGTCACGCGCTTTCGTGGCAGCAGGGTGAGCTGACCACTCTTCCATTGCCAGGGAGCCATCTCTGACAGCCCTGTAGCGTGAGTACTGACCAGCGCACTGGCCAGCTGGGCTCTCGTACTGGCAGAACACTGGGAGGGCGTGCTTCCCCAGGGCAGGCGCCGATAGAGCGCATAGAAATTTCCATTGGGGCGCGTGGTGCTCAGCGTCAGGCGCTGAGCAAAAGGAAGCGGCAGAGCGATAATGCTGCTGCCCTCGTCCTCGTCTACATTCAGGGAGAAAGGATATGGGAGGAGGCTGGCCACCGATGAGGTAGGTCGTTGCTGGCCCAAATCGCTGGCCGAGACCTTCAGCAGCTCGCCATCGCGGTTGAGCTGCCAGGGAGCACCGATCTTCTCCTGCATGCGGGCGAAGGTCAAGAGGCCGGGGCCGAGCGCATCGAAGAGCACACGGCCACCGCCGGGGAGCGCGCGCAAGTAATGAGAGGAATCGGCGTTGTTCCCGAAAAGATCGGCGGTGGACAAACCCAGGGCGCGATCGCCAATCTCCAGATAGGCCAGCTTATCCACAAAGCGATAGGCCGCCAGACCCAGATAGAGCGGGGGAGTGCGCCCTGGGGAGAGGGAGAGCGCAGTACAGCCGCTGGCGAGCGAGTCGAAGCCGTCCGTGGCCGATCTGCCAAGCAGCACCACCACCAGCGGTAGCAAGACAATGAGCAGCACCAGATGCAGCAGCAGGCGACCACGACTGGCTCTCTGATCCCAAGACGCACCAGGCCACTGCGCTCTCATCACAAAAGCCATCCTCTGTCTCTTCACTCCAGGCGGAGAACAGGCCACTGCTCTCCGCCCGCAAGTACCAGGTCAGCTCAGGCAAAACCTGGCCCCTCCCGTGCAGCCTGCCTTTTCCTCTCTGCCAAGGCCCTGAAAAGGACCTGAGCCGGACAAGACGGGCCTCGCCTGGTCTCGCACCTCAATCGATGACGGCAACCCTGGCAGACAGGGCTGGCCGAAGGAGGAGATAGCCGCAGGAGCAAGCGAGCTTTTTTCTCTTTCAGAAGCGTGTCTTCGTTTTAATCAAAGCTAGCTTGTTTGTAATCTGCTGCATCTATCCCTGCTTTGGAGGATAACGACTTCGGAGCAGGTTGTCAAGCAGCGAGCGGCGAAAGAGAGAGCCAAGGAGACGCCAACCGTCTCAGGTGGCGTCTCTCCTGCTCGACTGAGGATGATCAACGGTCTCCAAGAAGAAGAGATCGACTCAGGCCCGCAGCGAGCGCAAACGAGGGAGTGCATGGGCAGCCTGATGGCGAGCCTCACGAAGCCGCGAGCGGGCTTCCTTCAGCTTACTGGCAGGGATCACACGCGCTGGAAGCGCCGAGCGTCGGCGGCGTTGCTGGAACAGACGAATGAGCAAAGGCACGGCGATGATCAGGGCGAGTAGCGGCAGCAAGAGCACCGGGCTGGGAGCGCGGGGTGCCTCGGAGGGGCGACCTTCGACCATAGTGGCCAGCGAAGCCAGAATCTGGTCATAGATGCGCCGCAGCCCCAGAGGAGCAAAAATACGCTCGAAGAAACCGCCAAGGCCGCTGCCTCCTTCCCACATGGTGGCGATACGCACCTGCGTACGCTGCCCATCATCCAGCGGCGTGACCGTCCAGGTCGTGATCAGCGAAGAATCGAGGTCGCTCTCCGTCAGCGTCCGCCCCCGTACCGGCTCGCTCACCCGCATGCGGTAAGGGCGTTCCCGTCCACCGGCGCGCAGACGAAAGCTGACCACCGTGCCCTCGCCCTGAGCGCCCTGCTCAACGCGATAGTCCTGGAAATTCGCCGTCAGAATCTGCGGATGGCGGCCCTTATAATCGGCTAGAATCGCGTAAATCTCTTCTGGTCAACCTGAGATAACTTTTTCACTCTGAACAATGATACGACTCACAGCAATCCACTCCTTTCCTGATAGGCGTCCCTATCATAACGAGCATATATGCTGATCCGTCACTTTCCTTATCTGCTCTCAGTATGGACACGCGCTATGACAGATCAATGTATATATAGAAATCTAATGACAAGAGAAGACAGAAGGGGGCAAGGGCCTGCCAGCCGTTCAGAGGAGAGCAATCAGTCAAGCGCAAGATCGCTGATGATGATCGCGGTGACCCGGCCCCAGTTAAGGGACCGTAGGGGTCATCGCTGTAGCTGTAGGCAGGGGAGAGAGTGTCACTGAGGGTGTACTCCTGCTGGCGGGCTGCATAGCAGGGGAGGCCGTCGGCAGAGGTGAGGCTTTCAGACCGACGACCGTGGCTACGTGGATGCTAATCGAGCCGGGGTTATCCGGCAAACGGGAACCGTTCCCGCTGAGAGCGAGCGAGACACTCTGAACTCCTGGTTGCTGTCTGAGCAGAGCCAGCGCCTGATCTTTGGATTTCCCTTTAATCAGGGTTGCCAGTCGCTGGCGCTCTTGGGAGTCGAGGTGATAGGCCCAGATACCCGCGGCCTGCACCCGCAGCGTGATAAGGCTCTGCTGGTGCGGATCGAGGGTAGCCGACACGATGCTTGTGGCGATCTGGCCGGCCAGGCTGTAGCCTGGCCCTGGGTTGTGCGCTCCGTCGTTAGCGAGCAGACTGGCGGCAAGAAGGCGAGCCCCCACCTGGTCGTAGACCTCGCCGCTGCAGACGACAGTCACCGTCACTGTCACAGCTAACACACGATCGCCAGCCTGGTGATCAGCGCTCGTCAAGACTGGACACTGCATAGCGCCGACAAAATGCTCATTGGCTGTCGCTCGTGCCTGGAGATCGCGCTGGGCCGCTGCAATCAGGCTGGTCTGAAGCGCCATACTGGCCTGATCAATATCGCTTTGTTGCACATAGGTATAGGGCTGAGGATCGGCTCCGCCGCTAAAGGCCAGGGAATTTTGGACAGTGATGCCGTTGCCACAACAGGCAACAGCGTGGAAGGCGAAGGCTGGAAGGTTCCCCTGACTGCCTGGCTGCAAAGCATAGGCGGGAACGCTCGCACTCGACTCCACAGGGGGTGTAGCTGCTGGCAACGAAGCTGTCTGATCGGTTATGACCTGAACGCCGCGTTGGTCGCTCAAGATGGTGCCTTTCGGAATGCTTTGAGGTACGGGCAAAGCATTATAGAAAGTCAGGATACCCTCGGCTCGCGTTGCCGGAGTCAGGCCGTGCCCGCTAGCTGGCACCTCGCGGCTCTGGCGTAATTCGGATGAGGCCAGCAGGCGAGCGCTGATCTGGTGACGAGCGGCGTCAGCGGAGACGCCCGGTTGCCCGGTCAGGGTATAGATCTGCTTGAGAGTGCGCGTTTGGGGAACGATAGTGACGATAGCGGCGCTAGCTGCCCCGCCGAAGAACTGACTCAGGGGGATCAGAACGATACTGATCAGTAGGAGCAGTCCAATGACCAGGCCGAGCAGCAGCCAGCGCCGTCTATTAGCAAGCAAGCGGCTGGAAAGGCGGGTCTGGTGCCTAGACGGAGAGGGTGGCCGACCGCTCGTCACTGGCACCAGAGCATACGGAGCGCCGGCTGTCCTGTCATGAGCAGTTGGGGGGCCGCTAGCGGTAGAGGCGGCCTCGCTGTCGGGCGCTGCTGGCACTAAGCCTGGCAGGGTGCTGGCACGTGGCTCCTCGGGGGTGCTGCTGGCGGGCAGCGAGGCCGGCGCCGGCTCCTCGCTTGCGGCTGGGCTCTCGCCTGACGAAGGCTGGTAGAGCTGAGCTGTGGCGGCATAGTCTTCCAGCGAGGAAAAGACAGGAAAGCCTTGTTGGCGAGCGTAGTGAGCCACCTTCGAGCCAGATTGAGCAATAATGACCAGCTGGGTCCGCAGCTTGCGCTGCAGCTCATGCAACCCTTCGAAATCCACCTTGCGGTAGAAAGCCTTATTCTCCGCAGGCAGAAGCAGCAGCGTCTGCCTGCGCTCCAGCTTCTCCTGGGTCAAGATCGCTGTGAGCACCTGCTGGCGTCGATCATCGGGTCGCACCTCGATGATACTGATAGCCTGGCTGCGCAATACCCCTGATGGGGGCAGCTCACCACTGTGATGCTCTTTCATGGTCCGTGCCTCCTTGCTCTCTGCAAAGGCTGCCGCCGACTGGTGATAGGCCCACTGCCTGGATTATGGGCTTGGACGCTTGCTTTGTCAAGTAGCGAATAGAGCAAGCTCTTGATCGTTCCAGCGGAAATACGCCACACGCTCGATGTGGCCCTCAACGGCCAGAGCAGCGGTGTAAGCCGGTGCCGGCTCGATAGCCAGCAGCGACCAGCGCTGAGGAGCATCTGGCTCTTCGGCGCTGGCCAGTAGCCTGGCGGGAGAGTCAGGAGCCAGGGACACCTCAAAAGCGTCCAACGGCAGCGAAAGGCCCTGACCGCGCGCCTTGACATAAGCCTCTTTGCGGGTCCAGCAGCGGAAAAAGGCCGGCAGCTTCTCCTCATCTGTCAGACTGAGGAGCGCCTGATATTCCGCGGGCGCGAAGTAGCGAGCGGCGAGCTGCTCCAGCTCGGCCCCTGGCAGAGGGCGCAGATACTCCAGATCGATGCCGATGGCTCGTCCGTCTGCCACAGCATAGAGGGCGAGCGCTTCGGAGTGCGACAGATTGAATGTCAGCATCGACTGAAGGCTAGCTGGCTCAGAATCTAGCTCGGGCTTCCCCCAGGGATTGGTACGCAGGCGCAATTGCTGCGGAGGCTGCCCGAGATAGTGGCTCAGAATGAGGCGCAGGATCGCCCGTGCCGCCACGAACTGCTGGCGGGCCTGCGCCGAGCGAAAGCGCGCAGCATGTTCCTGTTCAGCGAGCGTCAGAACTGTGGCCAGCTCTGCCATTCTGGCGGCGGACAGAGCCAGCGAGGCGCACCAGATATGGACCTCGCCCTGGGCAAGACTCAGCTGAGCTGGTGCATATGGCCAGTCGGGCCAAGGGGGAATAGTGCTCATGCAGTGGCCTGGCTCTCCTTCTTTCGTTGGCAACGGAGCCGGGTGCCTGGCCCTGCTCCTTGGCAAAGGAAGGAGCTGGCAAGCACCCGCACATCTGTCTCTATTCATTACATAGGACGTGCCAGGTGAGGTCTCCTGTTGCAGCAACCCGGCTGAGCAGCAGGGACCACAACCAAAATCGTGGCTCTGTTCCAATGCCTTCCCCGGGACTTGACAGCAGCGGCAAAAAATGGTATAAATCCAGAAAAGCAACCCGTTCTAAGAGCGAAAGGCGTTGCGGGATGAGTAGCGGCCAGGCCGCATTCAGAGAGCGAACGGTCGGTGCAAGGTTCGTATGCTGGCAGGTCGCGAAGAAGGTCCCGAAGCCGCGAGAAGAAATCGTCCCGTCCGCTGAGGCGGGCGAGAGTAGACCTCTGCCGGAGGCCCCCGTTAACGGGCAGGAGTGCAGTCTCGTTCGAGATATCTTGTCTCCACTAAAGAGGGAAAAGCAGGGGATTGCACTCGCCGAGGTCGCTACCGTGAGGTAGCGGCGAATGAAGGTGGTACCGCGAGAGCCGCCATCTCTGTTGTGCTCTTCGTCCTTTCGAGGATGAAGAGTTTTTTTGTTGCTGCAGCCCATGACCTGCGGCGCTATCCGCTTACCACAGGCCCGCAAAGAAAACGGGCAGTAGCAGTAGCAGAAAAGAAGCAGGCGACTCAGAGTGAGAGCCGGCCAGTGGGGATCGGGTCACAAGTGCCGGTTACTGGTTCTCTACGGAGAGCCTGATAAGATAAACAAGCAAGCAGACAAATAGACGCAGTCACAGTCAAAGAAGGCGCTGAAGGGGACAGGTAGCGGTTCCTCCGATAGCCAGAGAGCGAGCGGTTGGTGGAAAGCTCGTCTATCGTGAACCGTGAGAAAGACCCTGGAGCCGCGAGAAGAAATCGTCCCGTCCGCTGAGGCGGGCGAGAGTAGACCTCTGCCGGAGGCCCCCGTTAACGGGCAAGAGCACGCTGGCGTGCTCGCTGAGGCCGGTGCGCAGGAGTGCCGGCGAATGAAGGTGGTACCGCGAGAGCTGTCAATTGCGATTGCTGACGCTCTTCGTCCTTCGCGAGAAGGGGCGAAGAGCGTTTTTGTTTGGCTGTAGCTGGTGAAAGACCCTGGCCTGCAATCAGGCTGCTAATCAGGAGGAACCGTCATGAGCAAACTGGTGGCCCTCTGTCCAGAGTGTGAGGCCGAGATCGATCTGCAGAACAGACTTGTCGGCGAAATCGTCTATTGTCCCGATTGTAATGCTGAGCTGGAGGTAACCAACCTGGAGCAGCCAGCGGTGGCGCTGGCGCCGCGTGTTGAAGAGGATTGGGGTGAATAGAGCATGAGGCTGGCAATTCTGACCTCGCGCATCCGCGTTGAGGAGAAGCTGCTCATCGAGGCTATGCGCCAGCGCAACATCGCCTTCGACCTGCTCAACGATGGCGAGCTGCTTCTTGATCTGGCGCGTCCCGATGAGCGCTGGTGCTCCTACGATGCCGTGCTTTGCCGCAGCGTGAGCCAGTCCCACGGCCTGGCGGTGGCTCAGGTGCTGGAGAGCTGGGGGGTGCACGTCTTCAATCGTCCAGCAACAACAGCGATTTGTAACGATAAGCTGCAAACCACCCTGGCCTTGCTGCGCGCTGGCATCCCCACGCCGCGCACGCTGCTGGCCTGCAGTGCCGAGAGTGCCCTGCGTGGCATCGAGGCCCTGGGCTATCCCGCCGTGATCAAGCCGACTACTGGCTCCTGGGGGCGGCTGCTAGCGCGTGTCAATGACCGCGACGCTGCTGAGGCTGTGCTGGAGCACCGCGAGACGCTCGGCTCCTATCAGCATCACCTGCACTATATCCAGGAATATGTGCAGAAGCCGCAGCGCGATATCCGGGCCTTTTTTGTAGGAGAGCGCACGATCTGCGCAATCTATCGTACAAGCGAGCACTGGATCACGAACACGGCCCGCGGGGCGCAGGCCAGCAATTGCCCAGTCACTCCGGAGCTTGATGCCCTCTGTGTCCGTGCAGCGCAGGCGGTTGGTGGAGGCATTCTAGCCATTGATCTCCTGGAAGACGAAGAGCGTGGCCTGCTGGTCAATGAAATCAATGCCACAATGGAGTTTCGCAATAGCATCGCTCCCACCGGGGTCGACATCCCTGGCGCGATGCTGGACTACATCGAGCAATGCGTGCTGCAAGGAGCGGAGCGATGAGTCAGGTGCGCGTAGCGATCGTTGGCGGCTCGGGCTACACAGCGGGCGAGCTGCTGCGTCTACTGCTCTTCCATCCCCAGGTGGAAATTGCCCAGGTAGCTTCCAGCAGTCACGCTGGTCAGTATGTGCAGAGCCTGCATCCCAATCTGCGCAAGCTCTGCGGCCTGCGCCTCTGCCATTATGATGACCTGTCGACGTGCGACGTCATCTTTCTCTGTATGCCGCATGGAACGGCGATGCAGGCTATCGAGCGTTACCGCACTCTGGCGCCAGTAGTCATCGATCTCTCAGCAGATTTTCGCCTGCGCTCGCCGGACCTCTATCTGCGCTGGTATGGAAAGGAGCATCCGCAGCCGGAGCTGTTAGCCCAGGCTGTCTATGGGCTGCCCGAGCTGCATCGGCAGCAACTACGCGAGGCGGCTCTCATCAGTGGGACGGGCTGTATGGCCACGGCGGCCATCCTTGGTCTGGCTCCGCTCTATCGGGCTGGCCTTGTTGACCAGAGGCTGCCCCTGGTAGTCGATGCGAAAGTTGGCTCTTCGGCGGCGGGTGCTACGCCGGGACCGGGGAGCCATCATCCTGACCGCAGTGGGGCGGTGCGCTCGTTCCAGCCGACCGGTCACCGCCATAGTGCCGAGCTGATCCAGGAGCTAGGTGCTCTGGCGGGCGTGAGTGGCTCCTGGCGGCAGACGCTGGCCTTCTCGGCGACCGCCGTGGAGCTGGTGCGCGGGGTGCTGGTTACGGCCCAGGTTTTCTTGAACACCGACCTTGATGAGAAGGCCATCTGGCGTCTCTATCGCGAGGCCTATCGGGAGGAGCCATTTATTCGCCTGGTCAAAGAGCGGAGCGGTGTCTATCGCTATCCAGAGCCGAAGATTCTGGCTGGCAGCAACTACTGTGACATAGGTTTTGAACTCGATACTGATCAGCGTCGCCTGGTGGTCATGGCTGCGCTGGACAACCTGGTGAAAGGGGCTGCCGGCAACGCTGTGCAGGCGCTCAACTGTCGCTTTGGCTGGGATGAGACTCTGGGGCTGACCTTCCCAGGGCTGCATCCGATCTGATCTGAATGCTGTTCTGTTCGGTGCGGTCAGGAGAGCAAGAGAAGAGGAGGCACGGGCCATGACTCTCGTTGTCAAGATTGGCGGTGGGGCCGGTATCGATGCGCTGCCGGTTGTTGAAGAGATTGCGCATCTGGTGAGGGAAGGCGAGCGGGTAGTGGTAGTACACGGCGGCTCTCAGCTCACGAATGAGCTGAGTGAGCGCCTGGGCCACCCCATGCAGGTCCTCACGGCTCCTAATGGAATGACCAGTCGCTATACCGATGCTGAGACCTTGCGTATTTATGCGATGGCGGTAGCTGGTCAGATCAACACGGAACTGGTGGCGCTCTTGCAGCGCTGCGGGGTCAATGCTGTGGGCCTGGCCGGCGTTGATGGTCAGCTACTGCGAGCGCGGCGCAAGACGGCCCTGCGGGCGGTGATGCCGGATGGCCGCGTGCGTGTGGTGCGCGATGACTATAGTGGACAGATCGAGCAAGTCAATGCCCCGTTGCTGCGCCTGCTCCTGGAGGCGGGCTATACACCGGTAGTGGCGCCGCTGGCCCTGGGCCTGGAGGGAGAGCGCTTGAATGTTGACGGGGACCGTGTGGCGGCGGCGGTCGCGGCGGCCCTGGGCGCGGAGACGCTGGCTATTCTGACGAACGTTCCGGGATTGCTACGCGATCTGGCCGATCCGAGCAGCGTGGTGCCTACGATCGTGGCCCACGAGCTGGAGCGCTATCTGCCCTATGCTCAGGGGCGCATGCGTAAGAAGTTACTTGGCGCTCAGGAGGCGCTGGCTGGTGGAGTGCGCCGCGTCTGCATTGGCTCTGGCTCACTGGCGACGGTCCTGGCGGGGACGGGAACAGTAATCGCCGCTTCCAGCTCCTGTGAAGCTGAGGCGGTCCCCTATCGTCAGCAGCCGGCACTCTCGGGGGAGGTGCGGCGATGAGTACGCTCAGCAGCGAGCTGGCTGCGTCCTGTGAGACGCTGATGGATCTGGAGCGGCTCCACACCAGCGGCGTCTACAACAAGCGGCCAGTGGAAATTGTGCGTGGCGAGGGGGCGCTGCTCTGGGATGCGCAGGGACGCTGCTACCTTGACTGCGCCGCCGGGCATGGAGTGGCGAACATCGGACATGGGCGGGCGGAGATTGCCGCGGCACTGGCAGCCCAGGCGCAGCGCTTGATCACCTGCCCCGAGAGTGTCTACAACGATGTTCGGGCCCGTCTACTGGAGCGCCTGGCGCAGCTCATGCCATCTGGACTACAGCGCTTCTTTCTCTGTAATAGCGGCGCGGAGGCTGTTGAGGGGGCGATCAAGTTTGCTCGTCTGGCGACCGGACGACCGGGCATCATTGCTACCCTGCGTGGCTTTCACGGACGCACGTTCGGTGCTCTCTCAGCCACCTGGGAACGCAGCTATCGTGAGCCGTTTGCTCCCCTGGTACCGGGCATCACACATGTACGCTATAACGATCTGGCAGCTCTGGAACGAGCGATTGACGATCAGACGGCGGCGGTGCTGATTGAGCTGGTCCAGGGTGAGGGTGGTGTACACGTTGCTGATCCGGCTTACGTGCGCGAACTGGCCAGGCTTTGCCAGGAGCGTGGAATCTTGCTGATCGTCGATGAGGTGCAGACGGGTTGTGGACGCACGGGGCGCTTCCTGGCCTGCGAGCATTACGAGCTAGAGCCTGATCTGCTCTGTCTGGCCAAGGGGATCGCTGGCGGGCTACCGATGGGAGTGGTCGCGCTTGGCGAGCGCGTGATTGCCAGCGGGCGTCTGACGCCGGGCACGCATGGCAGCACCTTCGGTGGCAATCCGCTGGTCTGTGCTGCGGCCCTGGAGACGCTCGATATCATCGAGCGCGAGGGGCTGGCTGAGAGAGCCGCGCATCTCGGTCAGCATGCTCTGGAACGTCTGAGGGCGCTGCAATCGCCGCTGATCCGCCAGGTACGTGGCCTGGGCCTCTTACTTGGCGTCGAACTGCGCACGCGGGTGCAGCCCTATCTCGAAGCGCTGCTAGAGCGTGGGGTATTGGCCCTGCCGGCAGGCCCCAACGTCATCCGCTTGCTGCCGCCGTTGGTCATCAGCGAAGAGCAGCTTGACCAGGCGCTCGACTGCCTGGCCGAGGTCTTGCTGCAAGCCGGCCAGCCAGGGCAGTCGGTAGTGACGGAGGCGACGGCAGAATCGCATCCTGCGGGATCAGCGGCCATCTCGGGAGGGGGATCTGCTGAACTGGGACCGGAGGTTGAACTGCTCTATCGCATGGTGAGCATTCCCAGTCTCTCCGGTCAGGAGCGTGCTCTTGCCACCTGGCTGGCCGAGTATCTGCCGCGCCTTGGGCTACAAACCACCCTTGACGAGGTCGGTAACCTGATCGCCACGGTGCCTGTGGCTTCGGAGGCCGCCCAACGAGCGCCGCTGGTGCTGCTTGGGCATATGGATACGGTACCGGGCGCCATCCCGGTGACCTTGCGCGAGGGCAGGCTTTACGGACGCGGGGCGGTGGATGCCAAGGGGCCGCTGGCGGCCTTCCTGGCGGCGGCGGCGCGCCTGGTGGGGAGTCGTCATCTGCAGCGCCCCATTGTAGTCATCGGGGCGGTCGAAGAAGAGGCGGCCACCTCACGTGGAGCGCGTGCCGTCGTGGAGCGCTATCGTCCCTATGCGTGCATTATCGGTGAGCCAAGCAGCAGCCGGGCGGTGACGCTCGGCTACAAAGGGCGACTGCTTGTTGACGGACGGGTGGTGCGTCCCTGTGGGCACAGCGCTGGACCGCGCCAGACGGCGGCGGAGGCAGCCGCGGCCTTCTGGGAGCGGGTCAGGCAGCATGCTGAGGAGTGGAATCGTGAGCACGGTGGCAGCTCACCTTTTGCGTCGCTGCAGCCGGTGCTGCGCGGCATCGAGAGCGACCAGGATGGCCTCCATGAGTGGGCGACGCTGCGCATCGGTTATCGCCTGCCGCTGGCCTGCTCGGCGCAGGAGCTGCGCGAGGAACTGCAGCATTGGGCAGCAGAGGCAGAGCTTGAGTTAGACTTCAGCGGCGAAGAAGCTGCCTTCCAGGCACCGCGCACAACCAGGCTGGTGCGCGCCTTTGTGCAGGCCATGAGGGCAATGGAAATCCAGCCTGCCTTTAAAGTCAAGACCGGTACCTCAGATATGAATGTCGTAGGGCCGGTCTGGGGACCTGAGATTGTGGCCTATGGTCCGGGAGATGCGCGCCTGGATCATACACCCGAGGAACACCTTGCCGTGGAGGAATATATGGAGGCCATTGCCATACTGGAGCGCGTGCTGACAAGCCTGGCTCAGGAGGTGGCAGGCGGAGAGGAGGGAGTGCAATGAGACGAGCGCTGCACATTCTCGATACGACCCTGAGAGAGGGCGAGCAGTTCGCTGGCGCCTTCTTCAATCTGGAGCAGCAGATTGCAATCGCCCGTATGCTGGATGCCTTCGGCGTCGACTTCATTGAGGTGCCCTCGCCGATCTCGGCGCCGCGCATCCGCGAAGCTATCGAGCACCTCTGTGCTCTGGGGCTGCGGGCGCGCATCGTGACCCATGTGCGCTGTGTTGAGGCAGACGTTGAGGCGGCTCTGGCGACCCCAGTGGCCGGCGTCAACCTCTTCTATGGCACCTCACCTGAACTGCGCTCTTATAGTCATGGTAAGCGTATCGAACGAATTATCGCCGACGCCGTGCCGCTAATTCAGCGCATTCGCCAGGCGGGGCGCTATGTGCGTTTCTCGGCTGAGGACGCCTTCCGCAGTGATCTGGTCGACCTGTTGACCGTCTTTGATGCCGTGGTAGAGGCCGGGGTGGGGCGCATCGGCCTGCCGGATTCGGTAGGGATTGCTACGCCACGCCAGGTCGAGCGTATCATTCGCCTCTGTGCCGAGCGCTATCCCCAGGTCGGGATCGAGTTTCATGGGCACAACGATAGTGGCTGCGCCATTGCCAACACCATTGCCGCCTATGAAGCCGGAGCGGATTGTCTGGATGTGACTGTCCTGGGCATCGGTGAGCGCAATGGCATTGCCTCGCTCAGTGGCCTGGTGGCGCAGCTCTACCTGCATTATCCCGAGACGTTGCAGCAGCGCGATTTAAGGCAGTTGGCCAATCTTGATGATTATGTAGCCCAATGTCTTCATCTCCCTATTCCTTTCAATAATCCGATTACAGCGCCGTATGCCTTCACTCATCGCGCGGGGGTGCACACGCGGGCCATTCTCAACAATCCACGAGCCTATGAAATCTTGAATCCGGCGGACTTTGGCCTGGAGCGCCGGGTAGACCTTGGTTCGCGCTTCACGGGAAGTCATGCTGTCGCTCATCGAGCCGCGGAGCTTGGGCTGCAGCTGAACGACGAGGAGGTACGCGAGCTGACCTGGTCGCTGAAAACGCGAGCCGAAGAGGGGCCGCTCTCGCCAGAGGCCGTTGACGCTTTTATTCGATCCTGGTATGAGGAGCAAAGGAGTACCGCATGGGAACGCTAGCTGAGGAGATCTTTAGCCATAAACTGGGCCGGCCAGTGAACGCCGGCGAGATCGTGATCGTCGACGTTGATCATGTTATGAGCCATGACACGACCTCGCCGCTGGCCATTCAGGCCTTTCGCAAGCTGACGGGCGAGCGTGGCGGGCGCGTCTTTGACTCGGCGCGTGCGCACATCGTGTTTGATCACATTGTCCCAGCGGCCACTGTGGCAGCAGCCACTCTGCAGCGTGATATCCGTGTCTTTGCCCGTGAGCAGGGCATTCAGATCCTGCAGGAGGGCATTTGTCACCAGGTGATGCCGGAGCGCGGCTTTGTGGCGCCGGGCGAGATTATTGTTGGGGCCGACAGCCACACCTGCACCTATGGCGCCCTTGGAGCCTTCGCCACCGGCATGGGGTCGACCGATATTGGCGTCGCCTATGCCACAGGGCGGAGCTGGTTCCGCGTGCCCGAGACCATTAATGTGCGCCTGACGGGGAAGTTGCAGCCCGGCGTCTATGTTAAAGATGTGACGCTGGAGCTGGTGCGGCGTATTGGGGTGGACGGCGCGAACTATCGTGCTCTGGAGTACAGCGGCCCGCTTGTCGAGTCTCTCTCGATCAGCGAGCGCTTCACGCTCTGCAACATGGCCATCGAAATGGGAGCCAAGACCGGGTTGGTGGCTCCTGATGCTACGACCGAGGCCTGGCTGCGCGGGCGTGTCAACCGCAGTTATCCCATGTTGCAGCCGCAGAATCCGCGTTATGAGCGCGTGGTCGAAGTCGATGTTTCCGATCTATCGCCGCTGATTGCCTGTCCGCCGGATGTCAATAATGTTGTACCAGTCGAGCAGGTAGAGCACATACGGATTGATCAGGTTTTCCTGGGCACCTGCACCAATGGCAGGCTCGACGACCTGGCGATCGCGGCCTCGATCCTGCGTGGGCGTACCATTCATCCCACTACGCGCATGGTCGTGATCCCCGCCTCGCGCGAGGTCTATCTAGAGGCGCTGCGTCTGGGCTACATTGAGACCTTTATCCAGGCTGGGGCCTCGGTTGGAACGCCGGGCTGTGGCCCCTGCATTGGTAGACACTTCGGCGTGCTTGGTCCCGGCGAGCGTGCTCTGACGACGATGAATCGCAATTTCACCGGGCGCATGGGTGATCCCACTGCCGAGATCTATCTAGGCAGTCCGGCCACGGTGGCAGCAACGGCCATCACCGGCCATATCACCGATCCGCGCCAGTTCCTTGCTTGAGTGGGTGATCAGGAGCTGGCGAGTGAGGGGAGACGAGATGAGAGGGCCGGCGCTATTGTCCAGTAGAGCAACGACTGTAGATTGAGAGTGAGAGAAGGAGCGATCAAGAGCATGGGACGTATCTGGAAGCTCGGTGATAATATCAATACCGATGTCATCATTCCGGGGCGTTACAATGTCACAACCGACCGTGCGCAGCTGGCGAAGTACTGCCTTTGCGAGATTCTACCGGAGTTTGCCCAGCAGGTGCGCCAGGGTGACATTATTATGGCCGGCCACAATTTTGGCTGTGGCTCCTCGCGCGAGCATGCCCCGGCGGCCATTCAGGCCAGTGGGGTCAAGGCGGTGATTGCCCGCAGCTTTGCGCGCATTTTCTACCGCAACGCCATTAACATCGGGCTGCCTGTCCTGATCTGCGAGGAGGCTGTACTCAATAGCGAGGATGGGCAAGAGGCCGAAGTTGAGCTAGAGCAGGGCCTGATTACCAACCTGACCACTGGCCAGCGTTTTCAGGCGCAGCCGCTGCCGCCTTTTATCGCGCGCATTGTGGAGGCCGGGGGCATCATTGAATACATCCGGCGTGAGGGCACGCTGCGATGAGCGCGGCCATCTTTCGGCGGGGGCTGGTCCCGGACGAGCCGGCGCTGATCTGTGTTGTGGCCGGAGACGATGCTGCGCCCGAGGTGGTCTGGCCCACAGTGGAGGTCTTGCGTCGCCTGGTGCCGGAGCTTCAGTTTGTCGAGGGCTGCAGCGGACGTGAAGCTGAGCGGCGCTATGGGGGGGCCTTTCCCCAAGAGACGCGGGAGCTGATCGATCGGGCGGTGTGTACGCTCTTTGGGGCCAGCGGCGGACCAAGCCGGCCTGTGCTCTGGTATCTGCGCTGGGGCAAGGATACGCGCGTCAACATCCGTCCGGTGCGCTGGCAGCCGGGCTATCGCAGTCCGATGCGCGAGCCGGAGCATTTCGATTTTCTCATTGTGCGCGACAATCTGGAGGGGATGTATCCGCCGCGCGAAGGAGACCTGGCCGAACTGGCGGCCCTGGCGAGTAGCTCCACCTGGTGGCTGCCGCCGCCGGTGGACCGTCAGGGGGCCTATGCGGTGCGCATCTGCACCGACGAGCAGATGGCCTATGTGGCGCGGGCGGCCTGTGAGCTGGCCCTGGAGCGCAAGGCTCAGGGCTATCCGGGACGGGTGACGCTCGGCGCCAAGTATTCGATTCAGCCACGCACCGATGGGCGCTTTCGCGAGATTGTGCGCGAGACGGTGCGTCGCTCTGGAGAGCTGGAGTATCAGGAGTTTCTCATCGATGATTTGGCGCGGCGCATGGTAGCAGTGCCTGAGAGCCTCGATGTGGTCGTGCTGTCGAATGAGCACGGCGATATTCTGGCCGATATGGCCGCTGGCTGCATTGGGGGTCTTGGTCTGGCGCCGAGTGGCTGCTATGGTCCCGCCTATGCCTATTTTGAGCCAGTGCATGGTTCCGCGCCGGATCTGGCTGGCAGGGGGGTGATTAACCCGACGGCCATGCTGCTCTCTGGGGCGATGTTGCTGGACTATCTTGGCTATGGGGAGCAGGCCCGGCGCTTGAGGGAGGCCGTTGCTGAGGTCTATCGGCGCGGGCAGGTGCTGCCTCCTGATCAGGGTGGCAGGGCGACCACCGAGGAATTCGTGGCGGCGGTGGAGCAGCTGCTCTAGAGACTGACGAGCGGACGATAGAAAGCTGGAGCGCGCCCGGCTGAGTCTGGCAGATGACGCAGGTTGCCAGCGGCTCAGGGGCGCGCTCTCTTTTTGCTTGCTGCGAGACAGTGGCGGGTGGGGAGTCATGTCAAGAAGCGCAAGGGGGTCAGTAGCCACTCGCTCAGGCGCACGTACCAGGGCCGCTGCTCCCAGTCTTCCAGGCGCAGCTCGAAGGCGTTGGTCTTGTCGTACTTGAAAAGGACCTCCATCTGACGGGCCAGGTCGCCGTTGTAGATCTCCACGTTGATCTCGTAGTTGCCGATGGAGCTGAGGCGATCGAGGTTGGCGGTGCCGATGGTTGACCATTCGCCGTCGATGGTGCAGGTTTTGGCGTGGAGCATGTGGCGGTAGCCGAAGATGCGGATGCCGGCCTTGAGGCACTCGCTGAAGTGGCTGCGCGAGAGCCAGTCGGCAATGATGTGGTTGGACATCCAGGGGACGAGAATCTCGACGTCAACACCACGCCGGGCGGCAGCCTTGAGGGCGTCGAGCAGAATGGAATCGGGAACAAAGTAAGCGTTAGTGAGGTAAATAAACTTCTGGGCGCGGTCGATGGCCTCGATGTACATGTCGCGGATGGGGAACATGAGGCGCATGGCGCTGGTGCCGCGCACGTTGATGAGCGGGTTGAAGCAGCGCGAGTGGCGCCTGGTGATGCGCTCATAGGCGGGTACGTGCTGGTTCCAGAAGTCGACGAAGGATTGGGCCAGATCGGCGGCGGCTGGCCCGCGGATGCGCAGGTGGGTGTCGCGCCAGCTGGTGGCGTAGGTTTCGCCGATGTTATAGCCACCGATGAAGCCGATCTGGCCGTCGACGACGAGCAGTTTGCGATGATCGAGGGCATAGCGTCGCGGGTCGAAAAGATGCCAGGGGTAGCGGAACGCCTGGTACTGGAGCACATGGATGGTGGGAGGGAAGATTTTGAATTTGCGCGGGACGACCAGGTTGGCGAACCAGTCGAAGATGACGTAGACGGCTATGCCTTCTTCAGCTTTGCGAATGAGATGTTCTTTGAAGGCGCGACCGACGCTATCGTCTTTCCAGATATATGATTCCAGATAAATGGTTTCTTGAGCGGAGTCGATGGCGGCGAGCATATCGTCGTAGAGGTCGCGCCCGTAGTCGTAGAGCTGCAGGTGATCCTGTCCAATGGTGACCTCAGCAAAGCGCGTGTGTGGGAAGCCGCCCTGGGGGAGATAGCGCTTGCGCTGACGAGAGATGACCTGCAGGATGATCAGGGTGATGGCCTGTGCGCTGAGGATGGCCCCCACGGTGCGTAGGAGCAGACGCTTCAGGGAGAAGTGGCGTGCGAGGGAGATGAGCAAGGCCATCGCTGTGCTTGCTGGGCTGCTGCGCTCTCGGTGCTCTCTATGCCTCATGTGATTTTCTCCGTTTGTTCTGTCTGTGAGGATGGCTGTTGTGTGTGCTCTTCTGGCTGGTTCATGGGCGGCCCGGTCCAGCCCGGCTGGTCCTGCGAGTGCCGATGGCGGTTGGCTGAGGCACCCCCGTTGTCCTCTGCTCTTCCCGGCTGCCTTGATATGATAGCGTACTTTGCCCCCCTCGGGGAAGGTGAGAATGGAGCAGGGGTGAAATTTCCCGACGGATTGCCTCTCTTATGAGAGATAGCCCCTTTTACTCTCTGGCCATAACTCGCTCATGCTTCTGCATAGGTATTGCTGGTCACTTGTGTAACTATAGATTGCCAGAGTGCCATATCTAAGGTATATTTACATATCATGGAGATTGAAAAATTGGGGAGATTTTTTAGTAAAAAGTAATCCTATTAAGGATAACGCAGTTGCTTGACAGGTTTTATCAATGAAATTCATAAAAATTTGTGAAGAAAATCATATGCCCCTTTAGGGGAGGAGAGCTATAACTATGCTATATTCCTATTGCCTGCCGGCTGAACCTGCTGAGCCAATTATAGGCACCAGAAGGAGGTAGTGCAGCTGTGGTCTATGCGCTGGTAGCGCTCGACACCGATCGTATCAAAAACTACGTCTTCAGCACCGATCGCCTGAGAGAGATCCGGGGTGCCAGCTCCATCCTCGACCGACTCAACCGTGAGGTTATGGGGGCCATCGCCAGGGATCTCGATCCCAACGCGCGAGTGATCTATGCTAATGGCGGCTCGGGCCTCTTCTTGCTGGCAGAGGAGAAAGCCGAAGAGTTCGTGAGACGAATCCAGGCCAGGTACCGCGAAGAAACCCAGGGTGGGGCTACTATCACGGGCGCTGTGCAACGGCTGCCGGCGGAGCTGGCTGGGCATGATCTCCGGCAGGCTGATCTGCACCAGCAGCTTGATCTGCTGCGCTACGAGCTGCGCCGCGCCAAGGAGTGCCCACCCGCCATCGTGGCCCGGCCATCCCATCCACTGCTCCGGCTCTGCGACTCCTGCGGCCTTGAATATGCTGCTGGGCAAAGTCCCTGGAGAGAGCCGCGGGAAGAAGAGCAGCGTTACTGCCCTGTCTGCCTTCAGAAGAGAAGAGAGGATGCCCAGATCAAGAAAAGTATCGAGAGCATGGCGGCCAGACCCCAGGAAGTGAGGCCGGGCTCTGGCGAGGAGGAGAAGCGAGCGGTACTCTGGGCCAACCTGATTCATCGATTAAATAGAATAGCGCCTGATTACTTTCTGGAAGATGGCAAGCCAATCGTACCCAAGCGCCCGCGTGATATCGATACCTTGCGCGCCGTTGCCGGCAGCGGTCGAGATAGTGTCAGAGATTATCTTGCTCTGATCTACGCCGATGGCAACGGGATGGGCAGCAGGATTGAAAAGCTCTCGACCCTCAAACAAATCGAAGAATTCGCCAGCGATATCGACGATGCCATCTGCGAGGCCCTGGCGAGCGCGGTCGCCGAACACCTCAAGCCGGTCCCTGTGAAGGGCCTGTTGGATGAGGAGGACAACGAGGAGGAGAATGATCAGGCAAGACAAGAAGCTCAGCCACAGGGCGACTATTTCTTCCCCTTTGATGTGCTCTTGCTTGGCGGCGACGACCTGATGCTGCTGACCAGCGGTGATCGTGCCCTTAGCGTGGCCCTGGAGGTGGCCCGTGTCTTCCGTGAAAAGGCAGGTAAGCAGCAGGGCACACTCTCAGTGGGGGTAGTTTTTGCCCCGTTGAAGTATCCTTTCGGCCTGATGCACGATCTGGCGGAGAATGCGCTCAGGTTCGCTAAGAAGCAGGCCCGGATGGACCAGTGGCGTGACGCCGGAGATGGCGACGACACACGCGTCAATTTCCTGGTTGTAGCTGGTGCTGGCACTCACGAATTTGACTATCTCTACAAGACCGTCTACTGCAAGCGTGAGGCCGACACTGAATTCCGTGCCACGCTGCGCCCCTATCGGCTCCCCGTGCTGGAGAATCTGCTACAAGCCATTCGCGAGGCGAAGCGCCTGGGTTTTCCGCGCTCCAAGTTGCATCAGCTACGCGAGGCCGTGCTCAAAATGAACCGGACCAGCACCGTTCTCGATGCCCTGGCGGCCTTGCAGGGCTGCCGCGACAGAGAGCGTGAGTTTCTGCTGAGATGGCTCTATGAGTTCAGTCAGCGCTATCTCCTTTCGGGGAACCAGTCAGAGACGAACTCTGGCAATATCCAGGGTTTCCCACATGTCATTTTCCCCTGGTCGCGGCTTCAAGACCAGGGTCAGTCGGGGCGAGAGATCTACCTGACGCCGCTGCTCGACCTGGTCGAACTCTACGATTTTGTGGCAGCAGAGGAGGGCGAGCGTGAAAGCGAGGACTGACCGTCTGTCGATCGATTACAGACTAACCTTCCTTACCCCTTTCCACTTCGGGACCGGCTTCCGTCAGGGGTTGGTCGATCGCACGGTCGCGCGCGATCGGCAGGGCTGGCTCTACGTGCCCGGCGCCACCTTCAAAGGGGTCGTCCGTGAATACTGTGAACGGCTGGCCCGCACTTATGAGGAGCTGGCTGAAATGTACCATCTCATGGCTACCCCGCACGATGATGAGCTGGCCCTGCGCGGCCTCGGGTCACGTGTCAGCATGATCACACGTATCTTCGGCTCGCAGATGCTGCCCGGAACGCTCTTCTTCGACAACGCTCGCCTCTCGGCAGCCTCAGAGGCGGCTTCGACTACAGGGACAGCATCCACGGCGGAAGGACGGCAAGAAGCTCCCGAAGCCCTGATAACTCCCTATACGCAGGTACGCCTGCGGCGCCTCACGCGCACGGCGGTCCCTGGTGCCCTCTATACCAGCGAGTTTGGGCGGCGCCATCTAACTTTCTCCGGGACCATTCGCGGCTGGCTAACCTGCCTGCCTCTTGATGAGGAGCCGCGTAGCCCGACGTACTCGCTGCTGCTCTTGCTCGCGGGCCTGCACCTGGTCGAGCAGCTCGGAGCCAACAAGTCAACGGGAAAGGGGCGTTGTCGCTGCGACGTGCTGCGACTGGAAATCAACGGTGAGGAGTATTCTCCCGAAGAATGGCGCGGCTGGCTGGCGCGTCTCGACGAGCTGATGTACTATTCGACGGCGCAGGAGGATGAAGAATGAAAGCTTTCGCCCTGCTGCTGCAAGCCCGCGCACCGCTGGCCATTCGCGCTGATCATGCCCCCTCTGGCTTTGGGTGCCTGGACTACCTGCCTGGCACCAGTCTGGCCGGTAGCCTGGCTGGTCTGCACCGTCTGCTCTATCCGACCCAGCGTGACGAATTCAGTCGCCTCTTTCTCAGCGGGCGCGTACAATTTCCTGACCTGTTGCTCGCTCCTCTGGTCTCGCATGGGGAGAAGAAAAATAAGGCTCAGCAAGAGATAGCCCTCAGCCCTGTCCATCCGCTGCCGCGCACGGCCCAAAGCTGCAAGCGCCACCCAGGCTTTAAGAGCGCTAGCGGTCAGGAAGCGGACGAGAACGGGCACGGCGTGCGTGATACGCTCTTTGCCTGGGCCGCCTTTGCTCTGCAGCCCAGCGACGAGCCGCAAGCGATCAAGGCGCTTAAAAACCTGCACTCCTGTCCCATTGAGGAGTGCAGTGCCTCGATGCAGAGCATTACCGGTTGTTATGCGCGACACAACGGGACCTTTCATCTGGCCGATTATCGTGGACGACGACACCTACAAACTCATACCGGTATCGACCGCTTGCGAGGAACTGTACAGGAAGAGATCCTTTACAACCGCGAGGTTCTGGACGAGGGAACCTGCTTCTGGGGACTGGTGAAAGCCTCCGACGAAGAGGCCCCTTTGCTCCAGCGCTTTATCGAGGAGGCAGGCCATTCGGGTCTGGTGCGCATTGGAACGGGGCGCACACGCGGCCTCGGCGCAGTTGAGCTGACGCTGACTCCTCTGCAAGATGCAGCGACCTCTTTGGCTCGTTTCCGTGAGCGCCTGCTGACCTTCGATCGCAGACTGAAGGATTACCTGGCCAGTCATGAGCTATGCAACGACCAGAAGCCTTTCTACTTTGCCCTTACGCTCTATTCGCCGACCATCCTCTGCGATGAGTTCCTGCGCTATCGCGGGCGCATCGATGAGACCGCTCTGGCGGAGCTGCTCGGCCCGCCTTTCACCAGCGATGATCTGCGCTGTCTGCACACGGCGGCAGCGCTGCGTCGGGTAACCGGCTGGAACGACCTATGGGGGCTACCGCGTCCGGCGGAGTACGCCATTGAACGCGGCTCGGTCTTCCTCTTCGCTTACTGGGAGCGCAGCGGCGCTGGCCTTGATCGGCTGATTGAAGCCCTCTTCCGCCTGGAAGAGGAGGGCATCGGTCGCCGTCGCAACGAGGGTTTCGGTCGGGTGTGCGTGTCTGATCCTTTCCATTTTGAGGTGTTGTGGTCATGAGCACAAAGGTCAAGGCGATCCCTGAGATTCAGATTGTGATTGCCGTGAGCAAGGAAGCAGATAGACCGGACTTCTATGAGCTGGCCGAGCGTCTTGGATACCATGCGGCGGTCGCTTTGAAAAAGGAACACCGCTCGCAGATGACTGGGCTGGAGGCTATCGTCAATGGAACGCTCAAGCGCAGCGATGTCCTGGACTATGTCAAGAAGCAAATCGCCCGTTTTGACTATTGGTGCTTGCCTCTCAAGGACGATAAGGCTGATCCTCAAACAGGTTTCGGCGAGCGTTTGCTGCGCGTTCTGGAGCAGGATCTGGCCGCGCGTACTGATAAAGTCTGCCAGGAGCTGGGCATCGGCGAGAAAACTGAGGAGGACCGCCAACTCCGTCGACGTGTCCATCTCTCCTTGATGCGCCAGTTTATCCGCTCGATGGTGGCCCACTATGAGTTTCGCTCTGCAATGGAGGGCCGCAAGGAGCTAAAGACCTTTACGGAGCGAAGGAGGTAGCGCCCATGCTCTCAGAGGAACAGATTAACAGGATTGCCCTACTGAGCGACGAGGTGCTTTATCCAGAAGCGGTGGACTTCATACGTCAGCTGCTGGACGAGGAGGACTGCGAGCCCCTGCCCAATAGCCAGATCAATGGCCTGCATGCCATCTCACTGGCTCTCAACTACCAGGCGCTGCGCGACTTCGTCACCCATCAGACCGAGCGTAACTGGCATCAAGATAAAAGGAATACAGAAACATTCTATAAAAAGCTAAAAGAATATATGGAGTTCATGAAGAAAAAACGTCTGAAAAACGATTTCCATCTGCTCAGTGATCAGGGGGGGCCGCAGGCGGTGCGCACTCAGACTGAGGAGCTGATGGCGCAGTTGATGGCCGAATTCATCCAGCATCTGGCAGCAGAAAACAGTCGCTTGCTAGGGGAGCAAGCGCAGAAGAGAAAGAAGAAAGAAGAATTCTCCAGGAGAGAGCGATAATGGCAGTTGATCAGAAGCTCTATGAGAATGATCCCGTACGCCGGCTGCGCCTGCGCAACCGCTATCTCTTCAAAGGGCGGCTTGTCATGGAGACGGCGCTCCACATCGGCGGTGGCAAGCTCACCCTGAGCAGCAGCAGAAGCCCGATTGTCCTGACGGCCGAGAACATCCCTTTCATTCCGGGTTCGAGCTTTAAAGGGGCCTTGCGCAGCACAGTTGAGAAGCTGGTGGCCGCTCTCGCCGATCTTTCTCAGCCGCGCCTGCGCACCTGCGGCCTCATTGAGAGGGAACAAGAAGAGCTAGAAGAGATCCAGCGAGGGGGAGGAAGCCTTGATAACATCTGCCCGACTGCGCGCCAGCGCACCATAGCTGAGGAGAGGCGTCGGCGGGGCGAGCTGGATCTGCTCCCTATTCTAGAGCAGCTTTGTCACACCTGTCGACTCTTTGGCTCACCGTTCTCTGCTTCGCGGGTCAATGTCAACGACCTCTACATTCCCGAGGAGGAATGGAACGGCATCATTCAGCTGCGCGACGGTGTGGCCATCGAGCGCGACAGCGAGCGCGCCAAGGAGGGCCTCAAGTACGACTACGAGGTCGTGCCGGCCAGCACTGCCTTTGACCTGGAGATCACTCTGGAGAACGCCAGCAGGGAAGATCTCTGGCTGCTCAGCCTGGGACTCAGCGAGTTCGTCAACGGCTTCGGATCGATCGGCGGCAAGCGTTCGCGCGGCCTGGGGGCCTGCCGTCTGCGCGACCTGCGCGTCTACATCCTGGAACTGGAAGGCGAAGAGGACGCCGACGGTAAGAGTGGAGGGCTACGCCCCGAGGAGCGCGCCCGGCGTCTGCAGCGTTACCTGCTTGGGCGCAGTCCCGAAGAGAAATTTCACCGCGTCGAAGACGGTGAGGGCTTCCTGGCGAAGCAGATTGAGTTGCTGTTTAAGGCCAAATAGCGAACGAGACGGGAGGGATTGTCACCGATGCTTAAACAACTCCTCAATGAAGCCCGCTTGCGCCTGCGCATCACCACCACCGGCCCACTGCTTGTCAAATCGGGCCTGTCTACGGTCGGCGGGCCGGACATGACGCCAGTGCTGACCTTTCGCAACGGACGTCAGGAGCCGTTCCTGCCCGGCAGTTCGCTCAAAGGGGTCTTTCGCAGCCACGTGGAGAAGATTATTGCCAGCCTGAGACCGCGTGTGGTTTGCTATCCCTTCGCTGGCAGCGAGGGGCAGGAGGCCGATCTTGAGGAGCGCCGCCGCACCTATCGCGACTCCTGTGGCGGGCGCTTCACTAGCGAGGCCAAGGACAATGATCAGCGTCGCCACTATCTCGAAGCCCATACTGATGAGGTCTATGCATGTTCCTGCCCGGTTTGTCGCCTCTTCGGTTCAACCTGGTTTATCGGGCGCCTGGCCATCGGCGATGCCTATCTCGTTTCGGCCCCTGTCCGCGAGCTGCGCGACGGTGTGGGTATCGATCGCCTGACCGGCGGCGCCGCCCACAGGGCCAAATTTGAGCTGGAGGTCATCAGCGCAGGGGTCACCTTTGAATGCGCGATTCACCTGCGGAACTTCGAGATCTGGCAGCTTGGTATGCTCTTCGTGGTTCTGCAAGACCTGGAGGATGGATTGATTCACATTGGCTCAGGGCGCTCGCGTGGCCTGGGCTGGGTCAAAGGAGCGATCAGCGAGGAGGAGCATGAGAGCTGGCCCGGCGGCTTTGTCACGGCCACCATCCGCGGCAGCGACGCGCGCGAGCCGGTCAGCGAGCTGTGGGGACTGGGGCGCTGGCTGAATGAGAGGCCTGCTGTCAGGGAGACGGGCTTAGGTCGCTACGGGACCTGGTATGACGATCTGGTCAAGCTGCCTGCTGGCATTGAGCGACGCCCGCGCGGCATTCGCCACCTGCGTGTCTTCACCAATGAGGCCCTGGCGCAACTCCGCGAGGAGGCCATTGGGCACTTTATTCGCCGCATCCAGGAATGGCCAGAGGAGTCAGCAGTGCTGGCTGCCCTGGCAGCAGGAGGACGCGTATGAGCAAAACAGCATCTCCTGCATGTGACGCGCAGTCTGGTGAGGTTGTCTCCAGCGCATCTGTGACGCGCGCTGTCCTTGAACAGCTTGTGAAGCCTTTTCCTTCAGGGGCCTTCTTTCTCGGCGAGCATTTACCCAGCAGGGTTGTGGATGATAACCGGCAAATGCGGCGCCTGCTGGTGCGCTTCGCCCGGCTGAGCGAAGTGCAACAAATGGCGCAGGACCCTCTGCCGTGGACTGCTTATAGCTGGGGACGGGTCTTCTGCGAAGAGGGGGAATTGCGCTGGGATGGCAGCGAGGGAGAGCTGCGCGTGGTCTACCTGGGACAGGCGCACTTGCTGGCCGAACATCTGCGGGCCAGCTCGCGCCCGGTGGAAGGTCTCAAGCGTCGCTCGACGCAATACTATCTTTTCGGAGAGCGCCCCCGTCGCGTGAAGCCGCAAGAGGTAGGAGTAGCACCTGAAGAGGAGCCGCGCCTCTTTCTCACCACGCGCATTCCTCGGCCCTTGTTCTATCCTGTCGAGCTGCTGTCGACGACGAAGCGAGTAACGCTGAAAATCTACTGCTACTGCGATCCTGCAGATGGGGCGACGGTCTACTTTCGCTTTGCTGGCCTGGAACTGGAAGCCGAGCCAGTGCCCACAAAGACCAGAGGAGGTCGCTCATGAACCCGTATGATTTCGCGCGCATTGATTGGAGCCGTCCCCCGGAGCGGCGTAAGCCCGTCTGGCATCACCGCCTCTTTGGCGTGGGCCTGCCACGCCTCTACAGCGGCAGGCTGGAGCTGCGCCTGACGGCACGTACTCCCATTTTTATCCCGGCCTACTCGCTGGCGGCTGCCGGCAAAGCGATCAGAGATCCGCGTAAGCCAGAACCTTTTATCCAGGATGGAGCTGGCCACTATATCATTCCCGGCACCTCGCTCAAGGGCCTGCTGCGCAGCCTGGTCGAAACCCTGGGCAACGGCTGCCTGACGCTCTTCGATGGTAACTATGAGCAGGAAAAAACAGGCGAGCGGGGTCGCTATAAGGCGGTGTATAAGGATAAAGTCAAGCCTGAATTCTTGCACTGCCAGGACGATACCCATCTGTGCATCGCCTGCCGGATCTTTGGCTCGCTCAAAGAGCACAAGCGGGAAAGCATCTTCATGGGCAAAGTGAATATCGGCGATGCCCAGGTCGACCCGGAAACGGTGGCTCTCTACGGGCCAATGTATACCAAGCCCCTGGTTGAGCCGAAGCCGCATCATCGCGCCTTCTATCTCGACGAGCAAGAGCGCTACATCGCCGGGCGTAAGTTCTACTTCCACCATGATCCTACCAGGAAGCCTTTGCAGGCGGGCGACTATGTCTACTTCACGCGCGCGCAGCCGGCCAACCGCTACATTCACCCGCTGGGCAACGACACCGTCTTTTACGCCCGCCTCGACTTTACCAATCTGGAGCGTGATGAGCTGGGTGCGCTGCTGCTGGCCATTGTGCTCGAAGAGGGCATGTGTCACAAGATCGGCTACGCCAAGCCGCTGGGCCTTGGCTCGATTGCTCTGGAGCCGCTGCGTCTGGAGTTGATCGACTATGCACGGCGCTACAGTTTCAGTGCGCGTGGTCAGGACGGCAGAGAGCAACTGCAGGGCGAGGCCCTGGCGCAGTTTATCGACGAGCTGGTAGAAGAGTTCAAACGCGAGCACTTGCAGCGGCTGGCGATGGAGGATCTGCGCCGTATCTGGCGCTGGCCGCCCGATCCCAATGTCAAATACTACTATCCTGACAAAGCTGGGTGGTTCGATCAGCCCGAGAATGCCCGCAAGCGCATCGCTGAGACGCGCGATTCTGCCTAGTAGAAAGGGGATCTTCGTATGGAAGCGAGCCAATCAACAGCTCGTGAAATTCTTTGCTTGTATGCTATTGAGGATAAGCGTGGTTTTGAGGAACTAAGCAAACACTTATATAATCTTAATGGGATAAGGGATATTCAAAATACTCCACCAGGTAAACCACCGAAGCAGGAGCAGAGCAAGCTGATCAATCAGGCGAAGCTGATCATCATGCTTATCAGCCCTGATCTCTTGTCTTCGCTGAGAGAAGAGGCCAGCACGGCTTTGAAGCAGGCAAAGGAGGGAAATGCTGAGCTTATTCCAATCTTGTACAAGACCGTGGATCTCGGAGGCACTGACCTGGCCGAGCTGCAACTCTTGCCGCGCAATGGGGAGGCCCTCGCCCAGCGAGAGGGAGATAATCGCAATAAAGCATGGAAAGAAATAGCTCAGGAGATTCGGAAGATCTGGGAAGCCCTCGACGCGGGCTCTGGAACAGAGGAGAAAGAGAAGACGACGGTGAATGCTGGCCAATCCGATGCCCATCGATCCCAGCAGCAGGAACAGGACCCAACCAGACCGGCCACCGTTTTCATCAGCTCTGCTGGCGATGCTGGAAAAAACCGCGAACAGCTAGAACTCATGCTACGCCTGCGCGGCCTCAAGCTCTGGCACCGTGACAGCGAGGATCTGCCCTTTCTCGGCATCCGTGAAAAAGCCACAGAGCGGGCCGTGAGCGAGTTAGCCGATGCCTACCTGCTCTATCTTACACCCGAGGCCCTCAAGAAGCCGCAGCTCTGGCCGTCCGAGGCACGCGCCGCCCTGCAACGCCAGGAAAGCGAGCCGGAATTTCCTATAGTTTTGATCCTGCAGGGGGTCAGCCGGAAGAGAGTACAGAGCGCCCTGGCAAAGATCGATCTCGAGAAGTTGACCAGTTTTATTGGCAGCGAGCTTGAGCCGGAGGTGAGCCAGCAGGAGGTGGTGAGCGGCAAGCTGCGCTCGCTTGCGCGCAAGATCCTGCGCGAAGCCTTTCGTCAGCGCCGCGTGAGAGCTGGGGAGAACCATGAAATCTGGATTGGGTTACGCACCTTTGTTTTTGGAGAAGGTAGCCCCAGGCTTGATCTGTCGGTTGATGCCAGAAAGCTTTTCCTTGAAGATGAGAATAGGAATGTGCGACGTGTCACTCCAGTCGCTGAATGGCGGAACCTCATTGTTCCCGCTCTGGAGGATATTGAAGGTCTTCTCGCGGTCTTGGGCTTAGACTCTAGAGGGAGTCTAAAAGTCCCAATTAAAGCAGCCCTCTCGCTGGACTATCTGTTTGGCTTTATCTTCCGCAGCGTGAGACTGGAAGTACGTGATGAAAAGGAAGGACAGTATTGGGATAGCAAAGGGCCGCAAGACGATAGTACCCCTCTTAAATATGATGAGAGTATCCAGGAGGGAGATCCCCGGACAGCGATAGTGGCTATTTCTATATCGAACAACATTGAAAATGATTTGAATCTATATATGCAACGAGCGGAGAATAGAATTAACTATAGCCGCTTCATCCATTATTGGATGCCGGAAGGAGTAGACCACACCCGAGGAGTAAGGGACGGTAGCCATGCCCTGGCCATCGCGCGCCAGATTGGGCGTGACCTGCGTCGCCTGCGCAGCCAGGGTATTACCCATATCCATCTCTTCTCATCGCTGCCTGCGGGGCTGGCGGTCCTGATCGGCCAACAATTTAACGCGAATGTCTTCGGACCCATTTCCCTATACGATTTCTTCGGGGATCAGTACCATTATGTCTTTACCCTCAACCAGCAAGAAGAGCGACTGTAGAGGTGACAGTAGTAGCAAGACTGTGCCTCTAGCTTGCAGCTGTGCCGAGCAGTAGAAGAGCGAGCGCTTGTTAAGGACAGCTCTTCTACTGCTGCTGTTGCTGAGCCTGCTATGGATGACCAGTCAGGCACTCCTGACCTTGTATGCAGCTAGCGGCGTGTGCGTGTATGGCGGCGGCGGCGGCGACGAGCCACGGCGGCCTTACGCTTGCGGCGGTCGCTACGGCTCTCGTAATGTTTGCGGCGGCGCACCTCGGCCAGAATGCCAGCGTTCAAGACTTTGCGATTAAAGCGCTTAAGGGCGACCTCGAAGGACTCGTCAGGGTTCAGGCGAACTTCGCTCATCTCGGCCCGCCTTACCAGCGCGCGCGGCGGCCCTGGCCGCGCCCGTACGACTCCTGGGGACGATAGCAATCGCTGCAATAAACGGGGCGATCATCGCGGGGCAAGAACGGCACCTGGGCCTCGTTACCGCAGCTAGCGCAGGTCACCGTATACATCTGGCGCTCCTCGCGCCCGTAGCCACGGCCACGGCGCCCGCCACTCGCCTTGCGCGCCGCCCGGCAGCTGGGGCAGCGACTGGGTGTATTGGTCAAGCCGCGGCTGGCAAAAAACTCTTGCTCTCCAACGGTAAAGGTGAATTCCTGGCCACACTCGCGGCAGACCAGGATTTGGTCCTGTCCAGGGTTTATCATGTAGATAGTCTCCTTACGCGCATTTCTCCGCGGAGGGAAATGCATTGGGACTCGTCTGACAGCGCTCTTAATCTGCAAGCTACCAGACGGCAAAAGGCTGATAGGCGCGGGAGCGTGCGACCTGAGCCTAGCAGAGTAGGGGCAGCGTCGGCGCGGAGCCGCTGAATGACAAAGAACGGCGTGCCAAAAAAAGCCGCTGCCCGTAACCATGGGCAGCGGCTCTGACAGTTCGCTTCCATGTGTCCTTTGCAGCATACCACACTTGCCCTCTCCCGTCAAGCCTCCCATCTCAAACGCCAAAAGCTCGTCTATTTATACCTCCCTCCCTCCCTTCTTCCGGGCGCTACAGCCGTGGAAGCGGAAGGCGTGCGCTGTCACCTCTGACAGCGAGAAAGGAAAGGAAGAGCAAGGCTCACTGGCAAATACCAAACGGTCATCATCTTCCCTTCCCTCGCCCTTTCTCTCTCTGGCTTGCAACCGTTGGCGTTTCTGCAGTATGCTGGTATTGTCGCGTCTCAGCTCCACACTCTGGCCTGGCGGCGGAACGGCAAGCTCAGCCCGCTTCAGCAGGCCCTCTAGCGAATTACACTGATAAGCAGGACATGGATCTGCTACTTCTGCAGCAAGGGAGCACTGATCATGAGCGAACAAGTGACCTTGATGCCGGTCGACAGCGTCGATGTCACCATCCTCGTAGACAACAGCGTTGACGTCCTGCTGCCTGGCAACGAAATGGTTCGGCGCGCTCCGCTGGCCATCAACTGGACCGAGCGCGAGCAGCTCATTGCCGAGCACGGCTATGCCCTGCTGCTCACAGTGGCGAGCAACGGGCAGCGCGCTTCTCTGCTCTACGACGCTGGGCTTGGACGCAATACGCTCCTGCACAACATGGATGTGTTGGAAGTGCGTCCGGCTGATCTACGGGCCATCGTGCTCTCTCACGGCCATGCCGACCATCACGGAGGGCTAGAGGGCATCGTTCACCGTCTGGGGAAGCGCGGTCTGCCCTTGCTGCTCCATCCCGATGCCTGGCGCTACCGGCGCATCGTCTTTCCAACCGGCACCGAAATCCATATGCCCCCACCGAGCCAGGCCGATCTCGATCGCGAAGGTGTGACCATCATCGAAGAACGAGGTCCCTCGCTGCTGCTCGATGGAACCGTGCTGGTGACCGGTCAAGTTGAGCGCGTCACCGATTTTGAAAAAGGCTTTCCCTTGCAGCAAGCGCGTACCGACCACGGCTGGGAACCCGATATCTGGGTCTGGGATGATCAGGCTATCGTCTGCCATCTCAAAAACCGCGGCCTGGTGGTCCTCTCCAGTTGCAGCCACGCCGGCGTCATCAACATTCTTCAACATGCGCGCCGGCTCAGCGGTATCGAGACGGTCTATGCCTTTGTGGGCGGCCTCCACCTGAGCGGAGCCGTCTTCGAGCCGATCATCCCACGCACCATCGCCGAGCTGCAGGCAATTGGCCCCAGCGTCATTGTGCCTGGGCACTGTACCGGCTGGCGCGCAACTCATGAGCTGGCTCGCGCCTTACCTGGGGCCTATGTCCAGACCAGCGTAGGTACCACGCTGCACCTTGCCTGATGTTCCCTCTTCTCGGTCCTCGTGTGCCAGGGCAGGGGCAGGAGTGCGAGAGATGATCACTGCTATCGTGCTCAAAGAGTTACATCGCGCTCTGCGCTTCCTGCTCTGTGGAATCGGCAATTCTATCTACTCGCTATCGTGCTGATCGCGCTCTTCCTGCTGAACCGCCTCGCTCTCTCGCTCTGGGGACAAAACACGGTCTAGCGGACGGACCGCAGCGACACCTTTTGCGTGGCCCAGTCGTACCTGTGACAGAGCGGAGATAACTGTTGCTAGTGTACCTCTGCTATTGATTGTATGACACTGTGCCGTTCTTGTGAGAGTAAGCAGGATAGCAGTGAGCACGCTGTGAGATGCCCTTGCTATGCTCAGAAAGAAAACGTGCGAGGCTCACTGGCTATGTCCGAAGATGGCTACGGCTGTGACCTTGAGCGAGGATCGCCGCAAAAGCTGCTAGAGTAACTGATGATTGTCAAGTAGGTATTCTTGCCTTGTTTGTCGCTGAACAGAGGAGGGAAGCATGTCGACCGCTGCCGGAGCGCGTACACTCAGCCAGCAGCAGCTAGAATTGATGCATAAGTACTGGTGTGCCGCCAACTATCTGACTGTAGGGCAGATCTACCTCCAGGAAAATCCCTTGCTCAAGGAGCCACTACAGCCCGAGCACATCAAGCCCCGGTTGTTGGGGCATTGGGGCACCTCACCTGGCTTGAATCTCATCTACGTCCATCTCAATCGCCTGATCAAAGACTATGACCTCGATATGATCTTTCTGGCAGGACCCGGGCATGGTGGTCCGGCGGTGATTGCCAACGTCTACCTTGAAGGTACCTATTCAGAGATCTACCCGGAAGTGAGCCAGGACGAGCAGGGGCTGCGTCGCCTCTTTCGCCAGTTCTCTACTCCTGGCGGTGTGCCCAGTCATGTCGGCGTTCCCATTCCTGGCTCCATCCACGAAGGGGGCGAGTTAGGCTATGTACTAGCCCATGCCTTCGGTGCTGCCTTCGACAATCCCGATCTGATTGTAGCTGCCGTTGTCGGCGATGGAGAAGCCGAAACTGGTCCCCTGGAAGGGTCCTGGAAAAGCATCAAATTCCTCAATCCCGTCCGTGATGGAGCCGTGCTTCCTATTCTGCACCTCAACGAGTACAAGATCTCCGGTCCGACGGTGCTGGGTCGCACCAGCGATGAGCGGATTGAGCAGCTCTTCTCGGGGCATGGATACCACGTCTACTTTGTCGAGGGGGACGACCCACTCACGGTGCATCGGGTTCTGGCCGAAACCCTGGATCACTGCTATCACGAGATCCGCGGCTACCAGCAGCAGGCCCGGACCCAGGGTCTCACTGGCGTACCGCGTTGGCCGCTGATTATCCTCCGTACGCCCAAAGGCTGGACTGGCCCCAAGGAGGTTGACGGTGTCCCGATTGAAGGCACCTTCCGCGCTCATCAGGTTCCCCTGGAGGGAGTACGAACGAATCCGGCCCATCTCAAGCTACTGGAGGACTGGCTGCGCAGTTATCGCCCCGATGAGCTGTTTGACGAAGGCGGGCATCTGCGCCCCGAATTGGCGGCTCTGGTCCCGCAGGGAGAGCGTCGCATGGGCGCCAATCCTCATGCCAACGGCGGCAAGCTGCTCGTTGACCTGCGCCTGCCAGATTTCCGCTCCTACGCGGTCGACGTCTCCAAACCGGCTACCAGCTACTATAGCAATACGCGTCCGCTAGGGGTCTTTCTCCGCGATATCTTCAAAGAGAACGCCGAGCAGGCCAACTTTCGCTACTTCTGTCCCGACGAAACCAACTCCAATCGGCTCGGCGACGTTTTCGCCGTCCAGAACCGGACCTTTTTGGAGCGCATCCTGCCCGGCGATGACCATCTCTCGCCGGATGGGCGTGTCATGGAGGTGCTCAGCGAGCATCTCTGCGAAGGCTGGTTAGAAGGCTACCTTCTGACCGGCAGGCATGGCCTGTTTGCCACCTATGAGGCCTTCGCGATGATCGCCGACTCGATGATCATCCAATACTCAAAGTGGCTTGAAGGCTCGCGGGCCCTCTCCTGGCGAGCGCCGATCGCCTCGCTCAATCTGCTGCTCACCTCCACCTGCTGGCGCAACGACCATAACGGCTTCTCCCATCAAGGTCCGGGCCTCATCGATACCCTGCTTTCGCGCCGGGGGAGCATCGCCCGCATCTACTTGCCACCTGACGCCAACTGCCTGCTCTCAGTCGCTGATCACTGCCTGCGCAGCCGTGACTACATCAACCTGATCGTGGTTGACAAGCAGCCGCACCTGCAATATCTGAGCATGGCCGAGGCCATCGAGCACTGTCGGCGTGGCCTCTCGATCTGGTCCTGGGCTGGCAATGAGGACGATGGCGACCCGGATGTCGTCCTCGCCTGTGCTGGCGACGTCATGACGATGGAGACCGTGGCCGCCGCCTGGTGGCTCCGTCGCCGGCTCCCGCAGCTCAAGGTACGTGTCGTCAATGTCGTCGATCTGATGACGCTCTATCCTCCCGAGCTGCACCCGCACGGCCTCGACCAGGCAACCTTCGTTGCCCACTTTACTGAGGAGAAGCCTGTCATCTTCGCCTTCCACGGCTATCAACGCGCCGTTCACCAGCTTGTACATGGGCGTCCCAATCCAGCCCGCTTCCACGTCCGCGGCTACAACGAGCAAGGGACCACGACCACGCCTTTTGATATGGTCGTCCTCAACGAAGTCAGCCGCTACCATCTCTGCCTGCTGGCCCTGGAGCACGTGCCGCGCCTGCGCCAGCTCACAGCGCCACTCGTGCGCGAGTGCGAAGAGCGGCTACGTGAACACCATCGCTATATCCGCGAGCACCTGGAAGATATGCCCGAGATACGTGACTGGACCTGGAGAGACTAATTGCACAGCGAAAGCGGCGCAGAGGAAGAGCATACAGCAATCGCTTCCCCGTGCCGCTTTCGCTATGTCTCCGGGCAGTGCAGAGCTGTGACAGAACCCGTATCAGGGGATGACATTCGCAGTCTCCCCTGTCTCTTACGCTCAGTGAGTCATCTGCTCTGTCGCCAGCGATTGCAGGCTACCATCCCGTTGTTGTCGGCGCAGTACATGCTCAACAAGGTTCATCGGGCAGAATGGTCCACACATTGAGCAGGCGCGCGTCTTGGAAGCGCGCTCGGCAAAGATGCGCCGCGCTTCCTCGGGATAGAGTGCCAACTGCAATTGAGTATCCCAGTCGAGGCGATAACGGGCCTCCGACATCTGGCGGTTGCGTGCCAGGGCCTGGGGATGGCCACGGGCCACATCGGCAGCGTGAGCGGCGATCTTGAAAGCCACCACGCCCTCGTAGACCTGGCGCGGGTTAGGTAGGCCCAGATGCTCTGCCGGCGTCAAATAGCAGAGCATGTCGGCCCCATGCATGCCTGCCAGAGCGCCCCCGATGGCGCCGGCGATATGGTCGAAGCCGGCAGCGGTATCAACGGGCAGCATGCCCAGAATGTAGAAAGGAGCACCACGACAGAGCTTCTTCTGCAGCTGGACATTGGTCTGCACTTCGTTCAGCGGTACATGGCCCGGTCCCTCGACCATCACCTGCACGCCGGCGCGTCGTGCCCGCTCAACCAGCTCTCCCAAGATGATCAGCTCGCCTACCTGCGCACCGTCGAGATCATCGGCCAGCGATCCAGGGCGAAGGCCATCGCCCAGGCTCAGCGTCATATCGTACTGGCGGGCGATCTCCAGCAACCAATCGAAATGCTCGTAGAGCGGATTCTCGGCCCCGTTCTCCAGCATCCAGGCCGCCAGCAGACCTCCACCGCGTGAAACAATCCCTGTCACCCGTCCAGCCTGACGGTAGTGCTCTAACGTCTGACGTGTCACGCCGCAGTGTACAGTAATAAAGTCGACGCCGGCCTTCCCATGCTCCTCGATCGTCTCGAACAGCTCGTCGGGACTCATCTTGAGAAAAGAACCCTTGTCGCTCACCGCCCGAAACTCAGCCTCGTAGATGGGCACCGTGCCCAGAGGAACCTCGCAGGACTCTAGTAGCGTCTGGCGAATAGCAGGGATGTCGCCGCCGGTCGAGAGATCCATCACGGCGTCGGCACCTGCTTGCTGTGCCAGGGCCAGCTTGTGACGCTCCTCTGCCACATTGACATAGTCGTAGGAAGTACCAAGATTAGCGTTGACCTTTACCAGGAGGCCCTGGCCGATGGCGGTGAAGTGGGAGAGCGTGCGATGATTGGGATTGGCTGGAATAACTGCCAGGCCGGCAGCGACCTTCTCGCGGATCGCTTCAACGGGGAGATTTTCGGCTTGGGCCACGTAGGCCATCGCCTCGGTAATCTGGCCCTGACGGGCCTGCTCAAGCTGGGTTGGCACTGTTCCACCTCCGGTCATGATCTGGGCTGACTGACCTGAAGGGGAACCGGCAGCGGGTTGGGCAGCCAGACGGACCCTTCCCTCCGCCGGTATTACCCGGGTCAGGTTCGAGGGGTCGGCCCCGCTTACAGAGGCCCTCTCAGCCCGGTTGGATTGCCCGAGCTCCCCCAGGTCCAATCAGAAGCGCTCAGTCTTCTGCTGAGAGAATCATACCATATCGATTCTGCTGAGCTGGCCCGCTCGATGGCCGGCGGCGGGCTTCCCTGGCCAGATGAGAGCGGTGTACGAGCAAGGGGGAACAAAAAGGAAGAGGCACAGCCGGAGCCGGGACACTGCCAGGCTCCGACCGCTCCTCGAGCAGGAATAACTCAAGCTGCTAGCCAGCCTCCGTCAACGGGCAAGAGGGCCCCATTAATATAGCTGGCTTCTTTGGAGGCGAGGAAAGCAATAGCGGCGGCGATCTCGTCAGGTGAAGCCACCCGCGAAGGAGCGCTGGCGCGGATGAAGGTCCCAACGCGCTCCAGGCCAGACTGACTCGGAACGCCCGATCCCATACCGATAGCTGTGGCCACCGCTCCCGGACAGACGGCATTGCAGCGAATGCCACGCTCGCCGTAGTGGAAAGCGATGCTGCGAGTCAGGCCGATCAGACCATGCTTGGAGACCGTATACGGAGTGCCAGCAGCGCCGCCGCGCAGGCCAGCCTCGGAGGCCGTATTGACAATCGTGCCGCTGCCCTGCTCTAGAAAAATCGGGATGGCCCGGCGGCAAGCCAGGAAGGGGCCGTAGAGGTTCACCGCTAGGACGCGCTCCCACAACTCTAAGGGAACCTCGGCGGCGGGCGTCATCAGGTCCATGATACCCGCATTATTGCACAGGATATCGAGCCGTCCGTAGGTCGAAGTAGCGGTCGTCAGCATGGCCTCGACGCCACTCTCCGAGGCCACATCGGCGCGGCAGGCGCAGAGCTTTGCCCCCTGCCCTTGCAATTCCGCCACCAGTGCCTGCAGTGGCTCTTCTACAATATCGACAGCTACCACTGCTGCCCCTTCGCTAGTGAGGCGCTGCACCAGTGCACGACCGATGCCCGACGCGGCTCCTGTCACCACGGCAACCTGTTGCTCGAAGCGCATCATCTCTTGCTTACTCCTTCTCTGCTAAGCTGAAGACGTCAGAACGTAGAAATTGGAAGCGAAACGCCGAGCCATCCCTGCTCGTTGCCAGATCCAGGCGGCGCTTGACTGCCAGAGCCGCGGCGTCAGAGCACATGCGAGCTGGTTGTCAACGCCGCTTGTTCGCATTATAATGTCACTAACTGACAAAAGTCAATGAAAGACAAAAAGGAATGAGCGACACAGCTATCTCAGAGCAGGACCAGACCGTCCGGCCTGGCCTACGCGAGCGCAAGAAGCGTCTCCTTCAGGAAGCCATTGAGCAAGCCGCGCTCAAGCTCTTTCTGCAGCGTGGCTACGAGCAGACCTCAATTCAAGACATTGCCGAAGCGGTCATGATCTCGCCGCGCACCTTCTTCCGCTACTTCCCATCCAAAGAAGAAGTCTTACTGGGACCAACACGCGCTGTCGTGCGGGCCGGGCTCGAGCGCCTGCGTACTCTACCGCTGCCGGAGGCCCAGTCTGAGAGCGAGGCCGCGTACGCCGCGCTGAGAGCTGTCATGCTCTACATCGCCCATCTCTACCAGCAACAGCGTCGAGGTTTCCTGCTGCGCTATCAGATTGCCCGCCAGGTTCCATCGGTGGCTGCTTTCTATCTCTATGCCCTCTTAGAGGCTGAGACGGCCTTTTGTGACCTTCTTCAGGAGCGCACGGGGGAAGCATATGAGCGTAGCAGGCTTCGCTTGTTAGTGGCAACCCATGTGGCTGCCCTGCGAGTTGCGCTGGAACGATGGCTTGATGAAGGAGCGGAGGGCGACCTCCAGGCTCTCGTCAAGAGCTATCTTGAGGCGCTGCACTAAACACGTTGGGTTCTGACCTCCATGCCCGAGGCGCTTCTAGCGAGTGCCGTGGGTAGAAGAGAGAGAGCTAGGGGGCAGAGGCAGCTCACTCGGAGGGATGACCAGGCCACTGGTGAGAGAAGCCCGCCGTGGTCAGCCAACGGAGAAAAGGAACTGCCATACGTGAAAGGGCCTGTGCAGCCTGCTCACGTATGGCAATTCAAAAAGGGTGCCGAAGGTGGGATTCGAACCCACACGCCCGTGGTAAGGCACAACGCCCTGAACGTTGCGTGTCTACCAGTTTCACCACTTCGGCTTATACGCTGTATGCGGTCCGTTGTCCACCTGCCTGAGCGGCGGGGCTTTCGGTTCCGTGAGGCTATATTACTCCAACTTGGGTTTTCTGTCAAGGGGTTTCCCGGCAAATTTCCCGATTGATCGCCTTATCCCGGCCCTCTTCTCTGGCCCGCAGGCAAGCATGCTATAATGAGACAAAAGCGGCCAACTGTCGCTTTACCTGAGAGGCGGCCTGGTGCCTGGCGGCTGCCAGCCCAACGGAAGTAGGCAGACGAAGCGAGCCGTCTCAAAGGGGCTGGGCTGGAAGACAAGACAGGTTCTGCAGAAAGAGCGAGACAACTGCTTATGGGAGCAGAAGCGCGGCCAATTCGAGCCGCCATCGACATTGGCAGCAACACGATTCACCTTGTAGTTGCCCGTTGCTGGCCTGATTACCTGGACATTCTTGCCGATGAGCTTGATCTTACCCGTCTTGGAGAAAGCGTCAACGTCAGCGGGGCGATCTCTGAGGAGAAGACAGAGCAAGCCTTAGCGGTCATTGGGCACTACGTGACCCTGGCTCGGCGTCTGGAAGCTGAAACCATCCTGCTGATTGCCACCGAGGCCATTCGCCGGGCCAGCAATCGGGAAGTCTTTCTCAAACGGATTGAGCAGCAAGTAGGGCTTCCCGTGGCCCTCATCAGTGGCGAAGCAGAGGCCGTGCTAACCTTTTATGGAGCCACCTATGAACTCTATCACACAGGGCGGGCCCCGCTTGACCTCGGAGTCGTTGATCTTGGTGGAGGAAGCACCGAGCTGGTCACCGCTCACGACGGGCGCATTACCTGGCGTCTCTCCCTATCCATTGGTTCTGGCTGGCTGCTCGATCGCTACCTGCCCTCTGATCCTCCGACCCGACAGGAACGGGCCACCGCGCGAGCCTTTCTGCAAGATGCCCTGCGCAATCTGACCATCCCGTTCTACCCGCCTGTGCTAGTTGCCACCGGTGGCAGCGCCAATTCTCTCTGGCTACTGGCCGAGCGCGCCTTTGGCCTACCGGAGAGCCAGCGCTCCCTCAGCGCCGAAGACCTGGCTCACTGCGAAGGATTACTGGCGGCCCTCTCGGCGAGCGAGATCGCCGGGCGCTATGGGCAGCCCTATAAACGGGCCCGCATCCTTCCTGCTGGCACCCTGATCCTGCGAGCTTTGCTGGCGCGCCTGGGGCTGGATCAGCTACTCATTAGTCCCCACGGCATTCGCGAGGGAGCATTACTGGCCTACGAGCGCCACGGTTCGGCCTGGCTGTACGAGGTTGAGAGTCAAGGGGCCGTCGGCGGTCAGGATCAGAGCCACGATCAGCGTCAGTCTGCCGAAGAGGCTCTCCCGGACGATTTCCTTGCCTATGGCCGTCGCCTGCTGACTGAGCGCCTGGAGAAGATGCTCTCCTGGCGCCGTCTCCTGCTAAAGGAAGCAGATGAGGAAGCCGTCCATAAGATGCGCGTGGCCTCGCGGCGTCTACGAGCTGCTCTCGACGCTTATCGTGGCTATCTAGAACCAGTAGCTTTCAAGAAGCTCTATCGCCGCCTCAAAAAAACCGCAGCCCTCCTAGGCGCCGTACGTGACAGCGACGTCCTGCTCCTGAACCTGCACGCGCTGCTGACAGAAGCTAAGGCCGAGGAACGTCCTGCCCTCCTGTGGCTGCTGGCCGTGCTGGAAGAGCAGCGAGGTCAGCAGATCTCCGCTCTAGAGGAGCATCTGCACGAGCTAGATGGCGAGGCGCTACGCACGCAGCTGCTGGCCTGCTTTGCAGAAGAGGAGTGTTAAGAATGGCCAAAGCCCAACCTGTCAAAGGTCTTGATCCCTGCGCGCCTGCCGCCCACAATGCCCGTCTGATCGCCCTGCAACGCTTGGAGGAACTCTATGGCTGGAGCCAGGCGGCGGAGGATTCACACGACACGCGGCGCCAGCACCACCTACGCATTGCCGTCAAGCGGCTCCGCTACACCCTGGAGCTATTCCAGGAGGTTTTGCCGGAGGAATGTCAGCCTGTGCTGGCAGAGCTGGAGCAGCTGCAAGAAGAGCTGGGGAGACTCCACGATCACGATGTTCTTATTGCCTTACTCAAAGGGATACTGACCGAGAGCGGGCGCAGCGCCCCTGGCGAGGCTGCTGAGGCCATATCTCTGCTACCGGCTCTAGGGGAGCCGCCGCTCGCAGTGCAGGAGGGTCTGCGTCACCTGCTGCCGCGTCTTCTGGAAGAGCGTGAGAGACATTTCCTTACCTTCCGTCAACATTGGCAGGCGCTTGAAGCTCGCCACTTCCGACAAGAGCTGCAAGCCCTCTTACAGCGCTAGCGTAGCCCGGTTGCATTCGCAATTTGCTGCCTCTCTGCACAGCAGTCTTCGTCAATCTGGTGTACAATAAGAACAGGTAAAGGGACAGTAAACGCCAGGTTAAAACTATGCTACAGAGCATGGTCTCTTGAAGAGCGTGGCGTATAAAGGTGGGTATACCGCATGCATTCCATAGAAGATCAATTAGAGTGGTGGCAACTCCCTCAGCCCACACCCGAAGAGTTGCAGCTCAGTGGGGGATTGCAGGTCGAAGACTGGCCCCATGCCCGCCATGTGGCCCGTCTCTCCTTGCAGCTCTTTGTAGCCACGGAACCGTTGCATGGGCTTGACGACAAGGCGCAGCGCCTGCTAGAGCGGGCGGCCCTCTTACACAACACAGGGATGCTCGTTGAAGAGCGGCGTCACCACAAACATTCCTTCCGCCTCATCAAGGAGACCCCACTCCCTGACTTTACCGATGAGGAACGGCACGAAATTGCCTGCATTGCGCGCTATCATCGGCGAGCCTTGCCGAGTCTGGCTCACGAAGAATATGCAGTCATGAGCCGCTCGGCGCGCAAGCGCGTCTCCATGCTTGCAGCTCTCTTACGCATTGCCGATGCCCTCGACTACAACCACGATGCTCGTGTTTTGCGTCTGGCCAGCGTACCCGAGGAGTGCACCCGGGAGCGCTGGACCATACAACTCTGGACGCGCCCCCTGGCTGATCTTGACGAAGAGCTGGAACAGGCTCACGAGAAAGCCGACCTGTTCGAGAAAGTCTTCAAGCGAAAGCTGCGCTTTCACATTGCAGCGGCGGAGTGAGGAGAAAGCCGCAATGGATAACCCCGCCGGACCGCCGTCCGGCCTGGTGCCGCGCCCGTTCCGCCGCTTCTCGCGTCTACTCCACTGCTCTAGAGCTACTCCTCACCATTGATCTGTCTGTTGGCCCGCCTTTTGGGCACTCAGGCGAGTTGGTGCAGCACAATGGCAGCGCCGCAGGCAAAGTCTGGGTGAATCCAGAGGACTGGCTGGGGCTGCTCCTGGAGCAGGTAGGTGACGCCGTGCTGATCGAGATAGCGCTGAGCCGCTTGCAGATCAGAGACCTCTAGCGTCATTCGACAGAGGTTCTCACCCACCGTCTGGAGAAAATGCGCCATACTCCCTGGCTCTGGCAAAAACTGGCCCAGGCCAGGGAGCGGGTCGGCAGATGCATTTCCAGTGCTGACCAGCGGCAGAGGAGCTGCCAGCTCGAAGCTCTGGAAACCATTGCCCAGGGGGAAAGCCACCAGGAGGGCTTCCCAGCGGTCGGCCTCGCCTGTATAGGGGGGAGAGGCCTCCAGCCCATAAATCTGGCTGAAACGTTGCCGGCCCTCGTCCAGATCAGCCACTGCAATCGTCACGCTGGAGACGCGCACCGCTCCCAAAGGATGAGATGGTGGTTGGCGCCAGCCAGCCAGGCGGAAACGGCGCTCCTCCCCACTGCTGTCGTGCTGGATGAGAAAGGGATAGTGCTGGGCCAGGTCGGGGCGCTCAATATCGGCGCGCAACCACGAGCGAGAGCGATCATCGGCGGCCCGTAGCTCTCCGCGAGTCGGACCTAACACGGGTACCCCGCGCGCACGCATCTGCTGGCAATCCGTTTCAATCGCATCAGAAGCCAGAGCAAAGTTCCAGTAGCCCTCTCCCTTGGCGAGGTGCTCCAACATGCTGGGCTGGGCCTCATCCGGCGCCACGACCGTAATCAGCTCCAGGTAAGTGTCGCCGATCACAATAATACGATTCGCTGTCCCGGCGGCGGGATGGCGCCCGCCGCCAGAGACGGTCAAGCCCAGCTGCTCAGTGAAGAGAGCACTGGCCCTCTCCAGATCCTTGACTCCGAGGATCACATGGTCAATCCCGGTGAGCATAACCGTTCTCCACCTCTTACCCATTCAGGATAGACCTGAAGAGTCGCTGGTCCTTTTCATCCTTTCTCACTCGCTGGCGAGCTGGCCGTCTCGCTCGCCTAAACCTGCAGCATGCCGGGCGAGCTGTTGTAGCTCTTCCAAGCCGGAAACCTTGCACCGGGCAGCTGGCAGCTGCTCTGGAGGCCTGGCAGCGAGTTAACCACGGGTCGAAGTCAGCTCGCGCTCGCGAGCGCGGCGTCCACCTGAAGCGGTAGCGCCTGCACCGCCGAAGCGTGCTCGTAGCCAGCTCAGACCAAGCTCGCCCTTCTCCCAGATCACCAGCAGCATGCTGGCATTAAAGATTGACGAATAGGTACCGCTGAAGATCCCGAGCAGCAGCGTCCCCGTGAAAGGCCGAATTGAGACCCCGCCGAAGAGCGTGAGGGCGGCCAGCGTGAAGAGCACCGTCAGCGAAGTATTCAGAGAACGGGCCATCGTCTGGACCAGACTGGCATTCACCACCTCCTCGAACGTTTCGACGGTGCGCCGCTGCATATTCTCACGGATGCGGTCAAATACCACGATGGTATCGTGAACAGAGAAGCCGATTACCGTGAGCAGGGCGGTGATGAAGAGTGCGTCAACCTGAAAGCCGATGGTCCAGCCCAGGATTGAAGAGACTCCCAGCACCACCAGCGCGTCGTGTACCAGAGCGAGCACGGCACAGACACCATAGCGCCAGGGGCGCGGCACCTTGCGGAAGGCGAACCAGATATAGAGCAGGATCAGGATCGAGGCAGCGGCAACCGCCAGAATAGCGTTGCGCTGTGTATCTGCTGCCACTGAACCCTGAACAGTGGCCGTCTGGAGCAACTGAACGTAGGTATTGCCCTGGTTAATAAAGGCGCTCTCGATCCCGGCCTGCAGATTCGCATCCAGGGGGGTCACCGTCAGAATATTGATCGTCTGGGTCGTCGTCCCCTGGCGGATGTCCATCACTTTGACCGGAATATTGGCCGGGTTACTGCTGGAGCTACTTGACGGCGTAGCGGTAGCGGTGGCCGTAGCGGTAGCGGTGGCTGTGGCCGTAGCCGTAGCCGTAGGAGTCACCTGCTTTGCCTGGGCCGTAGCGGTGGCCTGAGCGGCAGCAGTTGCCGTCGCCTTGGCTTGAGCGGTGGCCTGAGCGGCAGCAGTTGCCGTCGCCTTGGCTTGAGCGGTGGCCTGAGCGGCAGCAGTTGCCGTCGCCTTGGTCTGGGAGCTGGCCGTCGGAGTAGGCGTACGAGCGACCGAAGGTCCCGAGGTCGCTGTAGGTGTGGCCGAAGACGACGAGGCACTACTGGAAGCGGCCTTGGTCGTATCGGTAGTATTGGGCAGCTTGCTCAGAGCCTTGCGAATATCCTCCACCTTGGGAGTAACCCCTTTGGGGAAGTTCGTCACCGTAACAAACGTGACCTTCTTTCCGCTGTAGACCAGATCATCGAAGGTAATTCCCAGACTGGTGCTCTTATAGAGCGTCTGCAGATCCTTCTTGATGGCGTCTTGAACCGTACTATCGATGGTCGTATTCAAGCGCACCCAGACCGTTCCCTTGCCGGCCAGCGTCTGATCGCTGCCGAGCTGGACCTGCACATCCTTGAGTGGGAAAGGACGGAGCAGGTTCCGTACGGTTGTGATGGTCAACTGCTTTTCTGGCCGCAGGCTGAGCGAAGAGCCGCCGGCGAAGTCGATGCCAACGTTCAGCCCTTTGAAGATCAAAGAGATGGCACCAGGGATAATCACTAACAGTGAGAGCGCCAGGAAGAGATAGCGCTTTTCAACGAGCCTGAACACAGCATCCTCCTCTTACAGCGAGCTACGCCGTCCTCCAGTGGCCGCCGCGATCGAGCCGGCGGGCAGACCGAAGAGAGCGGGGTGGTTGATGACGCCTGTCGGCACCAGCACGTTCAAGAAGGTGCGTGTGACCGTGATAGCCGTGAACATGCTGATCAGCACGCCCAGGATGAGCGTAGTGGCGAAACCGCTGATGATCGTTGCGCCGAAGGTATTGCCGAAGAAGAAGAGCACCAGGCACGTAATGATCGTAGAGAAGTTAGAGTCGCGAATTGACGGCCAGGCCCGCTTCCAGCCGGCATCGATGGCCGCCGCCAGTAAGCGACCGGCACGTAGCTCTTCCTTGACGCGCTCAAAGATCAAGACATTGGCGTCCACTGCCATACCGATTGAGAGAATGAAGCCGGCAATTCCGGCCAGAGTGAGCGTGACACCGATGAGCTTAAAGACCGCGAACGTGAGTCCGGCATAGAGCGCCAGGGCCAGATCGGCCAGCAGCCCGGGGAGGCGGTAGTAGAGCAGCATGAAGAGCACGACCATGCTGAGGCCGATGGCGCCAGCGATCAGGCTCTTCTGAATCGAGTCGGTGCCCAGCGTGGGACCGACGGTCTCCAGGCTCGCGATCTTTAGCGCGATGGGCAAGGCTCCGTAGCGCAGGACTGTCGCGATAGACTGAGCCTCCTGGAGGGTGAAGCGACCGGTAATGACCCCTGGGCCGTTGATAGCGCTCTGAATAACGGCTGACTGGATCACCTTGCGGTCGAGGGTGACGGTCAGATAGTCGCCGATATGCTGCTGGGTGAACTGGCCGAATTTCGAGACGGCATCACCCTTCATAGCAAAGTTGATCTGCAGCTGGCCTGACGAGTCCGTGCTCACGCCGATCTGGCTGGGATCAAGATCCTTGCCAGTAAACCAGGGCTTGCCGCCGGGGTTGGTGCTGGTGTATTGGCTGGGATCGAAGGCGCTATTCTCGGTGAGCGGCGTCGAGCCAGTATCCCAGAATTCGAGGTTGCCCGCCTGCAGCAGCGTCTGCAGAGCCTGGGTCTGATTGCCCGTGTTAAAGCCCGGCAGCTCCACTGAAATGCTGTATTGATTGCCGTTCTGCTGCACGCGAATGCTTGGCTCTGAGACGCCCAGGCCGCCATTGACGCGCTGCTCGATCAGATTGCGGGCTGCCTGAATCGTCTCGTCGGTTACCTGCTCGTTGGAATTAGCAGGCACCAATAAGGCGCGGACGCCTCCCTGCAGATCCAGTCCCAGATTGACCTTGAAGTCATGGTTAATCCCCAGAATGTGGATACCTGGCGTAGTGGGCCAGTCAATGTAGGCCGCGCAGGCCCCCAGGATGACGATCAGCAGGAGGAGTAGGGCTGTTCCTCTACGCATAGCGTCTACGTTCTCCTCGCTCTCTCCCCGGCTCTCTCCCTCATCCGCTCGCGCAGGCGCTGGCTCTCCTTGCCGTCCTGCCTACGCTGCTAAGATCCTGGGAAAGAAACGCAGGAAAAGAGATGTGTATTGGGTTTGACCAGCGCCTGCCAGAACGCGCCGCAACCAACGACGTCACGTATGGGCTGGGCGGGACGGGCCGCTGATGCGCGTAGGCGGTCGCTGTTGTTCGATTCCTTACAGTTGCTCGCTGTTTCCTCTGTCAAGGCCGTCCGATGAGTTCCTGTGCAGTATAGCATAGTTGATGATGCTTGCCTATCCCGGACTCTCAGACTGGCGCGCCTGCGGTTCTTGGCGCTTCCACGCCTCCACGCCTGGCTTTGAGCGGATCAAGTTTGAGCCAGGGGCAAGCGCTACGTTCTCCTAAGGAGAGAACTGTTCTCCTCTTGACAGATCAGATAACAGTATGTTATAAATGCGAAGGCTATAACTTATTGTTATAGCCCATCGGAGGATCGGCAGATCTTGCCGAACGAGCAAGGGGCTACCCTCTTTCCACTGTAGGGGTATCATCCCATATGGGAGAGGGGTAAGGGGACGGAGCGCGCGGCCACTTGCCAGATGTAATCGGGAAAGAAGGAGAGATCACGACGATGGAAGAAAGAGTGCAAGGCGATAAGAGCGCTGGCCAACTCGAATCTCATAGTGTGACAGCAGGAGGAGATGAACAGAAGCAGCCAGTCCCAGGGAAGACCATCCTCCAGGTTGAGGGGGTAACGCGCAGCCTGCCGCTTGGCCACGAGCGCATCGAGATTCTGCGCGGTATCAGTTTCGGCGTGCAGCAAGGGGAATTTGTGGCCATCGTGGGACCTTCAGGGTCGGGCAAGAGTACGTTACTGGGGATCATCGCGGGCCTGGACAATCCCACCAGTGGACGGGTCATCATTGACGGTGTTGATGTCACACGTATGAGCGAGGGCAAACTGGCCGCTGTGCGCAACCAGAAAATCGGTATGGTCTTTCAAGCCTTTAATCTGATCCCTACTCTCACGGCCCAAGAGAACGTCGAAATTCCCCTCTATGTTGGCAAACACAAAGGGTCGCCGGCGTCCCGGGCGCGCGAACTCCTGGAGCTGGTTGGCCTCTCTCACCGGCTCAATCATCGACCGACGCAGCTTTCGGGAGGCGAGCAGCAGCGTGTTGCCATTGCCCGCGCGCTCGCGACTGATCCTCCGATTGTGATCGCGGACGAGCCAACCGGCAATCTGGATGCCGCCAACGGCGAGAAGCTGTTGCAGCTGATCGCTTACCTGCGTCATACCACCGGTAAAACCTTTATTATCGCTACACATGATGCGACAGTGGCTAACCACGCCGATCGTTCCATTCGGATCGTGGACGGTCGCATTGCTGCGATCGAAGGGCTCAGGGGGGAGGCGATCCGTTCATGAAAGCCTCGCTCTACGTCAAGTATGCCTGGCGTTCGCTGCTCAGGGGGGGACAGCGCAGCGTGCTGGCTATCCTGTGTATTGCGGTAGGGGTGCTGGCCATTGTCTCGCTGGAACTGGTTGGCCAGATGATCAATCTGGCTTTGACCAGCAATGTGCGTGAGGCCAACGGTGGTGATGTGGCTGTCTCTACCTATGTTCAGCCGTTCAATAGCAAGGATCTGGCCTTCTTTGAGCGCCTCAAAAAGCAGGGGGAGATCAGCGCCTATACTCCAGTGATTGCAGCACAGGCCTCAACGACGCTCTCGGCGAGCGTGGGTGACAGCTTCCAGCTTCTCGTGATTGACCCTCAGACCTATCCCGTAGTTTCCTCTCCTACCTTTCTGCAACCGTCTGATGGCAGCTTCACGCGCCTGGTCCAGGGGCAGCAGGTGGTGGTCACCAAGAACTTTCTTGATCGGTATCATTACAAGGTTGGGGATAGCCTGACCATCTATGCCAGCTCTGCTGAGCCGACTGCGCGCTCTTTCCATGTCACTATTGCGGGCGTCATCGCCAATGAGGGTATAGCCTCCCTGGGAGGCGCGAGAATGTACCTGTCCGCAAGTACCTATCAGGCAGCCGCCCCTGATCTGCCATTGCTTTATGAGAACATTTATATATCGACAAATAACGATCAGTCGCGGACCGATCGTGTTGTCAAGGAAATTCAAAACCAGTACTATTATGCCTCAGTGCAGACGGTGGCGGATGCTTTGAAGGCTAATGAGCACCAGGTTGACTATATCCGCAAGTTCCTGGAGGTTGCTGGGCTGCTGGCCTTGCTCATTGGAGGCGTTGGTATTGTCCACACCATGCAGGTGCTCCTTCTGCGACGGCGTACCGAGATTGCCATGCTCAAGACGACTGGCTATCGGCGACGCGATCTCTACCTGCTCTTTGGCCTGGAGGCCGGTCTGCTTGGTCTCGTTGGGGGAGTGATTGGCTCGGCCATCGGTCTGGGTGTGAGCCTGTTGGCGCGCAACCTGATCAGGCAGCTCTTTATGTTCAACCTGCCGGTCAGCTTCGACCCGCTCATCCTCGGCGGTGGGGTGCTGATCGGTCTAGGGACGGCCCTCATCTTCGGTTTATTGCCGATCGTTCAAGCGGCCAATATCCGCCCGCTGAGCGTGATCCGCGAGCTGCCAGAGGGCTGGCGTCCTGGCAGCTATGCCCTGACAGCGGGTCTGCTCTTGTTGCTCTCGCTGCTCTTCTGTGGCATGGCCATCGTTGTGCTCAACAACGATGTTGTGCTAGGGATTGGGGTCGTCTATAGCACGTTCATCTTTCTGGGGCTGCTTAGTCTCTTCTTTGTTCTGGCGGTCATTGTCATTAGTCTGCTGCCGGTTCCAGAGCGGCTGAGTGTTGGTTTTCTGGCTTTGATCGTTGTGGCTCTGGTGATTGCCGGCTTGATCACCTTTGTCCTGCCTATCTTCGGCTCGCTGCTCTTGCTGGCGGCTGTCGCCGGGCTGGCAACGGTCTTCTTGCCCGCTACCTGGAAGGCCAATATCAAGATGGCCTTGCGTAATATCGGGCGTCAGCGGGCCCGTACCACTACGACGATGTTGGCCTTGTTCGTGGGTATCTTCACGATTGGCCTGATTCTGATTCTGGGGCAGGATCTGCGTGATGCCATTAATACGTCGCTGGCGCAGGTCGTCTCGTTCAATGTGATTGCTACCACGAATGATCGCCAGGCTCAGCTGTTAGAGGCACAGTGGAGCAGTGTTCCTGGTATTCAGCGGCGAGAGCACCAGGTGTTGACTTCCTGCTTGCCGCTAGCGATCGACGGGGTGCCGCTGCAGACGCTGCTGCGCCAGACGGGAAATCCATCGCCAAACAGCTTGGAGAATCAAGTCGCACTCCTGTATCTGGGAGAGCTAGAGGGCTATGATCTGGCACATGGGCAGGCTCCATCTCAGGGGGTCTCCATCGTCCAGGGGCGCAACCTTAATGCGGCGGATGTTGGCAGCGATAACGTGCTCTTGCCGCAGGCTACTCTTGAGCTTGCTCCTCTGAAGGGTCATCTGCAGCTCGGCAGTAAACTTACTCTGGTCAGCCAGGACGGCAAAGTTACCCGTACGGTGACGGTGGTGGGCATCTACCGTCCGCAGCCAGGGGTTCTCACCGCTGGGGGGATGCTCGCGCCGTTGAGTCTGGTGCGGACTCTCAGTCCTGGCGATCAGGCGACCAACATCTACTACCTGAAGATCGATCCGGCCCAGCTAGACAAGGCCCTCGATCGTATGCAGGCTATTGCTGGGGCTATCTCGGTCGCCAATCTGGCGAACCTGGGCGACTATGTCAACCAGTTCCTGAGCTATATCATTCTGACGCTGAGCGCCATCGCCTCGCTCTCGCTCTTTGCGGGGATTGTCATCATTGCCAACGCCGTTGGTCTGGCCATGCTCGAGCGGCGGCGCGAGCTCGGTATTCTCAAGGCGGTGGGCTATACCAGCCGTTCGATCCTGGGTGAGGTTCTGCTTGAAAACGGCACCGTCGCTGGGGTCGGGGCCTTCCTTGCTATGCTCCTGGTTAGCCTGGCTCTTAGCCTGCTTGGTCACTTCGTCTTCAATTTCAATCTGGGTACCAGTGAGGTGATCGTTCTGGCGCTGATTGTCGGGGCGGCAGTCCTCGCAATGATGGTAGCGGCCTTTGTGGCCTGGGGGGCGGTGCGCGTGCGCCCGCTGGAGGTCCTGCGCTACGAGTGAGGGCGCGCCATCTGTGCAAGCAAACAAGCAAGCAGTGCACTCGATGGAAGGAAGGAGAGGGGAGCCCCAGGGACAGGCTCCCCTCGCTTCTGGGCCTCTCAAGGGACAGGCACTTGAGCTTCATCTCAAAGCGGCAGGAGCAGCAAGGGGATCTGCATCTCTGCCGGGGTCAGGCCGCCGTGGTGGCCCCGAAAGCGCATCTCGAAGCGTCCTTTTTCAAACCACCAGACACTTTCCCCCTCATACGGTAGGAGCACAACATTGCCCACACGCCTCAGAAAGGCCTCGCTGGGAGCCTGGCGCCCAAAGAAGCGAGCGGCGATCAGGTCCTGCGTCCGATGGACCTCTGCTCGTCCGGCCAGGGCCTGTCTCAGGAGGGCGAGAGCCTCGTCCAGGGCTTCGTCTCTCACGTAGAGGAACATATCGCGTGCCGAGCCTGCGGCGACCAGCGGGCGGCCCTGACGGGTCGTGTGGAGCAGAGGCACCAGTTCCGGTAGCTGCAGATTCAGATAAAAGGTGGTTTCGGGTTGCACGGGCACCATGCCGTGATCGGCGGTGAACATCAGGAGCGTCTCAGCGAGCTTGCCGTGTAGCGGTTGGTAGAAATGCCTTTCCAGGACGCTCCAGAATTGGGCAATTGCCTCCTCAAACTCTGGGGAGTCAGGACCGAAGCGGTGACCGGTGGAGTCGATCCCGTCGAAGTAGAGCAGATAGTAGGCGGGTGTCGTCTCGTTGGCCTGCGCCGAGAGGAGCTGCTCACTTAGTTCATCAAGCGCCTGGGAGAGTGTGTCGAAGGCGCAGACACGTGCTCCTCGGAAGACCACGTTAGAGAACGTCGACGGGGTATAGGAACGGTGCTGGAAGATCGTGCTTTGCACGCCGTAGCTTCCCAGCGTCTCGTAGAGCGTCTGTTGCGGGTAAAAGGCCGAGGGCGGTAGGCCGCACTGTGTCAGCGTGTCGCGTGTGAATGTGCCCGCGTATGAGAAGAGCAGAGGCGCGATCACCTCATCGACCAGTGGCTCGTAGTAGGTCCATTCGTAGATGCCGCTCTGACCTACCTCCAGGCCAGTGTGAATTGTTGTAGTGTGGGCTGCCGTGGTCGACGGGAACTGCGAAGTAAGCAGCGAGAGCGTGCCCTCGTCGAGGGCCTGGCGAAGCAGCGGATGACGCTCGGCGTAACGCTGCAGAAAGCGCCAGCCAAAGCCATCGATAAAGAAGAGGATCACCTGCCGATAGCGCTGGGGCAGTGCTCCGAAAACATCGCGGGGCAAGGGGCTTTCACCGGCGCCCGTCAGCAAGGTCAGAATGGTGTCAGGAAGATTGGCGAAGCAGTAGGAGTCGTAGAGTGGCCTGATGAATGCGTGCGAGAAGTGGGCCTTCTCAACTGCCTGCACGGAAGCTGTATTTAGCATGATCGTTTCGCTTTCCAGGGAGGGGGTCGATGCTGACCTGATGCGTCATATAATAGAGTATACGTAACTCGCCACCCAAAAGATAGGGCACGCAGGCGCAGTCTGTTCCCGCTGAGAGAAAGGATCAAGCCAAAGATGGACTTCGAACTCCCTGAAGAGCACCGACTGGCCTATGAAAGCGCTCTGCAGTTTGCGCTTCGCGAGATCAAGCCTCTGACGGCAGAGCTTGAGCGCAGCGATGATTTCCCGCGCTGGCTCTGGCAAAAGCTGGCAGACCAGGGCTATACCGGGATAGGCATTCCCGAGAGTTATGGTGGCAGTGGCGGCGACTTCTTGATGGCGGCTCTGGTAGCGCGAGCCATTGGGCGGGCCAATGGGGGCATCGCCATGTCATTTGGGGCCCATCTGAACCTCTGCGCCCATAATATTTTGCGCAATGGAACGGAAGAGCAGAAGCAGCGCTATCTTCCCAAGCTCGCAGCAGCCGAGATGATCGGCGGGCTGGCCCTGACCGAGCCTGACGCTGGCTCTGATGCTATGGGGATTCGTACAACGGCGCGCGCCGTGGATGGAGGGTTCGTGCTGAACGGTACGAAGGTCTTTATCACCAATGGCCCGATCGCCGATCTTCTCATTGTCTATGCCAAAACCAAACCAGAGGCGGGTAGTCGTGGCATTACTGCCTTCCTCTTCGAGACCAAGACGCCAGGCTACCATGTGGCGCGCAAGATCGAGAAGGTCGGCATGCACGGCTCTCCCACGGGGGAGCTGGTCTTTGAGGAGGCCTTTGTGCCGGCGGAAAACGTGTTAGGCCGGGTCGACGAAGGCTATCGAGTGGTGATGAGCGGCCTTGATCTAGAGCGGGCCTTCTTCGCTGTCAGCATTGTGGGCGGGATCGAGGCCGCGCTAGAGCTTTCGCTGAAGTACGCTCGTGAGCGTCAGCAATTCGGACAGCCCATTGCTAACTTTCAACTCATTCAGGCCAAGCTGGCTGATATGTATACCGATCTGGAGGCAGCCAGGCTGCTGGCCCACCGAGCCTTGTGGCTGGCACAGCAGGGACAGCGCGTCAGCAAGGAGGCAGCAGCGGCCCTGCTCTTTACAGCACGGGCCCAGTGGCGAGCGGCAAACGAGGCGCTCCAGATTCATGGCGGCTGGGGATACACTACCGACTTCGAGGTCGAGCGCATGTGGCGCGATGCGCGCCTGGCAGAGATCGGGGCCGGGACAACTGAGATTCGCCAGCTGATCATTGCACGCGAGTTGCTGGGTCTGCGCTAGGCTGTGGTGCGGCAAGGGCGCGCGCTTGTCTGCGTGGCCTGCTGGCCTCACAGCTTGCAGTTCACCAGAGGAGGTCGCCAGGGTACCAAGGCCGTTGATTGACAGGGGAGCTGGCGCTATGGCAATGTATAGAGCGGTGACAAACGGCAGCGAACAGATGCGATAGATGGAGAGAAGCGCTGCGCTTGCCATCTATAGCCTCTCACTGCTGCAGGCAGTTTGGCCTTGTTTGTTGGGCAGAGAGGCTGGTGGCAGGCGCGCTTTCTCCCCCCTTGCGCAAAGATATTGAGTAGATACGGGCCGGGCTGCAAGGAATCCCCAAAAATGTCTTGACTAGATTGGACCAGCAAGAAATGCAGAAACATGGTTTGATGCGTAAGCGCACGCTGGCGGCTGAGGAGCTGCAGGAGATTGCCGCGCTGGCGGCCTTATGCCATGAGCGCGAAGGAATTGAGGTGCGCTTGCTCTGGGAGATGTTGCGTTCGCGCTCGGGGCAGGTGACTAACGACTTTCTCTACTATGAGGATGGCCAGCTGCTCGGTTATCTGGCGCTCTATAGTTTCAATCCGCGCGAGGCTGAGCTAACAGGTATGGTTCATCCTGACAGACGTCGCCAGGGCATCTTTTCGCTGCTTTTCCGCCTGGCCAATCAGGAGCTGAGGTCTCGTGGTGTGCCGCGGATTCTGCTCTTTTTTGATCGCAGCTCGCCGGGGGCCCAGGGCTTTGCCCAGGCAGTGAAGGCACACTATCACAACTCCGAGTATCGCATGGTCCGTGGGTTGGAGAGTGCTCCCCTCCAGGTGGAGCGACAGGATGGGGTGCGGATTCGCCCGGCCAGGGCGGATGAGGCGCCGTTACTGACGCACATTACGGCGCGCGCTTTTGATATGGCGGAGGATAGAGCGCTCTTGGCGGAGACGACGCGCGACATTACCGGCCCGCGGCGGGTGACGCTAGTCACGGAGGTGGCTGGCGAGGTTGTTGGGCTGATCCGTTATATCGATGACGAAGAAGAGGCTTTCATCTATGGCTTCTGCATGTTGCCCGAATACCAGGGTAAGGGCTATGGACGCCAGACGCTGGCCTGGACGGTTGAGCATATCCTTCGCCAGCGCCCGCGCCGGATTGCGCTAGAGGTGGATACCACCAACGAAGGTGCGCTGGCGCTCTACCGCTCCTGTGGCTTCGAGATCACCACCACCTTTGATTATTACGAGGTGCCAGTTGGCTGATCGGGCTGGTTCAGTAACAGCCATACGTCGTGAAAGAGCAGGTCCTGAAAGGACTTGACTTGCCCCTGGAGTCTCTGGTCTGCGCCCAGTTCAGGCCGATAGTCTACAGAGTAGACTCCTTCCAGGCGTGTCAGGAGATAGCTGTAAACGAGGAAATGATTTCTTTTTAAAGGCGGCTATGATCATCTGATTGACTGTCTGCACCTGGCGTTCTCCTGGTCATATAAAATCCACCTCTCTATCGGCCAGTCCTCGACAAGCTCGAGGCGTTCAACTGCCCAGTGACAGTACTCGACGGATATATCGCAGCCCTTCCAGCGACGCTTGAGCTGCTCGGCGACGACAGCGGTGGTGCCGGAGCCGATGAAGGGGTCAAGAATTAGATCACCTGGGTTGGACGAGGCGAGCACTATTTTGCGCAGCAGCTCTTCAGGCTTTTGTGTTGGATGAGGAGTTTTCTCGTGCATGCCGTTGCAGGTCGTGGGGATCTCCAAGACATCGCGTGGCTTGGCTCCGTGTGGATGTGGTTGCCAGAGATGCGGGTGGCCTCGTCCATACTGGCTACTTGCAGCTTGTGGATGCTCGGGGTACTTCAGGGTATGGTTGCCGTAGGGGATGCGTACCGCATCGATATTAAACGTGAATTGCCGCGTCTTGCGGAAATGGAGGATGCTTTCATGCGAGCGTCCCCAGTCTCTACCAAGATTCGCTTTGTTCTTGTAATGCCAGACAAGCCAGCGGCAGCCTTGGAAATAGCGGGAAGCGGGCAGGCGCAGGTCAGCCAGAATCTCGGAGTAACCGCAGATATAGAGGGTACCTGTTGGCTTCAGCACACGCGCAGCCTGCTCGATCCACTGTAAGGACCAGTCCACGTATGCCTGCTGTGATTCAAAGCTATCCCATTCAGCTTTTTTGATATTGTAAGGCGGGTCGGCAAAGATGAGATCGACGGACTCACTTTCCAGCGAGCGCAGCCAGGCAATAGCATCTCCGACCCAAATCTCCCCATGAGGATGACGGTAGAATACGTAAGGTTCCTCCCTGTGAGCTGCAGGCGGCTCGTACACAATGCCTCGTCTCACAGGTTCTCCAAAAAAGCTCGGTAGTTCTCGCTCCCCTTTCTGGGCTCGCGCTCTAAAAGCCACGGACAACCACCTCTCTCATCCCTCGGGCTGACGATGCTCTCCTGATGAGGGATCATGTATTTACTACAGCTATGATACCATGCACCGCCCTCTGGGAACTAGTATGGGGTGAGCCTTTCCCAGGGCTTCCTGATCAAATAGCCAGGGGCAAGGAGGGCTACGGGCGCATGGAGCGACCGACAGAGCCACGCCGTCGGAGATCACGCGATTGGCTCACATTGATTCCTGTGAAAAGCTGTAGATTGGCTGTGGTTACGCAACCATCTTTCCTCTATGGTTGTTTCTAGGAAAGGAAGAACAATGATGGCAACATGAGCGGGCGGGATATAGCTAGACCAGGTCGTTCATCGAAGCTCTCCCCGGTCAGCAAGGCAGCTGCTAGCTACCGCTGCGCACGGTCGCCGTCGATCCAAGTACGTTGGTTGGCACATGGCCTGTCCCCATTCAGGAGGTACCTGGCATGACTGGCATACTTCTCCTCTTATTCTTGATCTTACTGATCGCCCTCCTCGGTGTAGCCGCCTTCCTCTGGGGCGCGGATAGCCGCGATGGTCCTGGCAGCCCCGAATGGCAGCGGCGAGGCTCCTGGTTCCTTCCCATCGACCATGCTCGTCCTGTGAGGTATAGTACTCGAGAGCGCTATATCTACCTCTATCGTCGCCAATGTCATGATGAGAGGACGTCTTGACAAGAGGCTGTCCTCTACTCTGACAGGCGGCAGACCTGCGGTGACGCAGTCGGAGAAAGGCAAACCTGTCCCTGAGCGGCACAGAGGCGCGGCAATGACGCAGCGCCTCTTACCAGGCGACCTCTACTTACGGACGCGACGATACAGGCTCAGCGCTATTGCCAGTGTCAGCCCGAGGAGCGGAGGCCAATAGACCAGCGCATAGTAGAGTGTCCAGTCGCGTTCATACATGAAAAAGTAAGCCAGCGGAGTCGTGCAAGCAAAATACCAGGCCCAGAAAGCTATAGGTCTTCCCAATCCCAGCTTGCTTTCGCTGGCGGTCAGGAGCAGCGTGGCCAGTGGGATCAGCACGGTCGTATACCAGGGGAAAATATGGGCTGACACGGCAAACAAGGCACTGATCAGCAAGAGCGCCGCGGCTTCCTCGGCGACTTGCTGGCGCCAGCGCAGCCAGAGCACTATGACCGTTGTCCCCCCCATGATTGCGCCAGTCAAGCCCTCCTCCTGCCAATGCAACAAGACCGGATTCAGAGAGGTATGCAGGGCCAGCCAGTGGCTCAGTTGCTGCGGCAAGCCTGCGTTCGGGGTGTAGCTGCCGGCATAGCTCTCAAAAGGACTCAGCAGCTGGCCCTGCCCCAGAATCAGATACGGCAGATATCCAGCGACTAGAGTCACGGCCCAGACCAGCACCAGCAGCCAGTCGCGGCGCCGGGCGATGGCCAGCAGCAGCAGGGCAGGGTAAAGGCGTACCAGCGTCGCCAGGCCCAACAGAAACCCAGTCCCAGCCCGCCTGCGAGGATTGGTATGCCCAGCGTGCCCGGCGGCGAGCAAGGTCAGGAGAGTCAGAAACACCGCTGGCGCATCGACGTGGCCCTGAATGGCGAACTCCACCACTGGCAGCGGACACCAGGCGTAGAGCACACAAGGCCCTCCATCCTTCCCCCTCCGATACAGCAGCCAGGCCAGGACCGCACAAGTCAGCCAGTCGCAGCCCACAAAGATCGCCTTCAAAACTGTCAGGTTGCTGGGAGCCAGCAAGTAGCTGACCAGAAAGAAGAGCTGGGCCCCGGGCGGATAGAGCGTTGGCACATTGCGATAGCGGCTGTTGGCAAAGACAAAATCGCGCAGGTGGATGAAATGGGGATCGCCTGGAGCATAAACATAGGGACTGTAGCCCAACAGCGTCACGCGCGCGTCCCACAGGTAACGCCAGGCATCTGGCGAAAGCACTGGGGGGATGGGCAGCAGCATCAGGCGGAGCAGTAAGGCCCCGCCGAGGAGCAGTCCAAGCTCAACGATGCGCGCGCGACCTGAGAGCGGCGGGCTAGTCAGCACAACCAGACAGGCCAGCAGATACGGAAGAAAGGTCAGCAGCCAGTGCCAGACAAACGTATTGATCAAAGGAGCAGGACTACTTGTATTCGGAGGATTAATCAATAGAGGTATTTGCAAAAGAATCTGTAGAAGCAATAATAGAGATAACAGGGCAAGGCGTCGATTTGGAAGCAGGGGGAACGCTGCTGGCCTGCGCGTTGCTGGCTGCTCGGCCTCTCTCGCCAACCGTGCCATCGCTGCCTCCCAGAGTGATCAGTGAGAATTAAGAGCGGGGCCGTCCTGGCCACGGCCTTCGGGCGGTCGTATCTATAATAACACAGAGAGCGCCTGGCTCCTCCGCTGGTTGGGCCCTATCAGAGGTTGCGGGAGAGGAGAACCAGCGGCAGGGCCGGAGCGTCTCTAGCTGTGAACCAATCGGCCTCAGCTAAAAGCAGCAAGGCTGCTGCCCCTTGAGCGGAAGCCGAAAAAGGTGGGCAGCAGCCTGTCAGCTAAGGCGCAGATACGTCGTGCGTAAAGCAGGTGGGCGGAGCGTGTCTAGAGTAGGCCAACGCTCTTCAGCCAATTCGTTGCCACCTGCGTAATCGCCTGGGAGCGAGGCGTCCCGCTATTGACGGCCTGGGTTACCTGGCGCTGCAGATCGACGCTGACCTCGGTTGTGAGCTTGGGGGCCAGCGGATTCAGGGCTGTAGCAATGGCGGGAGCCTTCTTCAGCGTATCCTCGCGCACGATGGGGGCCGGGTTATAAATTGGGAAGGCGTTCTTATCGTCTTGCAGCAGCACAAAGCCATTCTGATCGATGAGGGCGCTTGTCGTATAGCAGACATTCAGCTGCGCCTGATTCTGCTTTACGGCGTTAAAGGTCAGCGCCTCATCCATGACGATGACCTTTTTGAAATGGATGCCATAGATCGACTCCATCGTCTGTAGCGGCTCCTGACCATCGGTTGGGGCCGCGACCGTCAGCTGTGAGGCGACTGCCGCTGGAAGCTGGGAGAGCTTCGTAATCTGCAAAGGCGCGGCGGCCATCTTGGGGGCACAGATCCCGTAGGTATCATTGAGCGGCGCCACGTCCAGCCAGACAATCTTATACTTGCTCTCGAAGCCCTGCTTCACCAGCTCATAGTCTTTCTGCGGATCGTGTGTTGTCTGCAAGCCCAAACGCTGCAGGCCCGTCGCTGTAAATTCGGGATAGAGATCGATGGCTCCGCTCGTGATAGCGTTAAAGACCACATCGTTGGTGCCAAGAGCTGGCTTCTCAATCACTTTGAAGCCGGCGTGGCGCAGCAGGAGGGTATACATCTTGGTCAAGAGCTGAGCCTCGACATCGAGCTTGCCGCCGACCGTCAGCGTAATCTGACTATTGGGGGAGGAACTGCTCCCCGAGCTGGAAGAGCCACCACAGGCGGCCAGGGTGAGCAGGCTGATCCCTACCACAGACAGCAGAAGCAGTGCGCGCAGACGCGCTAGCAAGGCAACAGAACGCATAGACTTTCTCCTCATAAGATCCAAAATAGGACAGGCGGACTCCACTCTCAGTATAGCCATCGAGCAAGAATGAAGAGTCAGAGAATAGCAGAAGGAACCGATCTGGCCCTCACTCCCGCTTGATCTTCAAGCCCGCACAGCCTCACTCAAAGCCGTCTCCTGGACCCGCAAGCCGGCGGGCGTTAGGGCGCGCTGGAGCCAGCCCATCAGTAGCTCAACCAGCATCGCCAGCAGGGCCACAGGCAGGGCGCCAGCGAGAATCTGGACCGTCTTAAACTCGTAGAGGCCATTTACAATATACTCGCCATAGCCGCCGGCGCCGATAATGGCAGCCAGCGTGGCCGTTGCCACAATCTGAACCGCCGAAGTGCGTACACCGGCTGCCACGATGGGTAACACCAGCGGCACCTGAATGCGCAGCAAGATCTGTCGCGTATTGAGGCCCATGCCGCGCGCGGCATCGATGATTGCCGGCTCGATGCTGCGAATACCGGTATAGGTATTCAGCAGGATCGGCGGAATCCCCAGCAGCGTCAGGGCGACAATTGTCGGCTTAAAGCCCACTCCCAGATAAGGGAGAGCGGCGGCTAGGAAAGCGATAATGGGAATGGCACGCATCAGACCACTGAGATTGACGGCCACGAACGACAGCAGAGGGCTGCGAACCACGGCTACCCCAATGACAATGCCGAGCACAGTCGCCAGGGCTACAGAGACGGCGCAGACCTGCAGGTAAGCGAGCGTGTGGTCCCAGAAGGTATTAGCCGGGTCAAGAATGAACTGCCACAATTGGATAAGCAGCATGGGGGGTCTCCTCCCTTCAAGGCTTCGCCAGCAGGCTGGCCTAGGATGCCAGGGCCAACTGACTACGCCCACGTTCCAGCGCGCGCTGCAACAGGAGCAGCAGGAGGTCGGCCACGAGTGCGAAGAGCGCCAGGAGAATCGCCCCGCCCAGGATCGTGTCATAGTCCCCCAAGGGGATGCTCTTGAAAATCAAGTCGCCCAGCCCTCCCTGGTCTACTAGCGAGGCCAGCGAAGCAATGCCGATCGTTGTGACGGTTGCCACGCGAATCCCTGCTATAATCACGGGCATCGCCAGCGGCAGTGTGACACGCCAGAGAATCTGGACGCGATTCATTCCCATTGCCCGCCCGACCTCGATCAGCAACGGATCAATGGCGCTAATTGCCGTAGAGATGTTGCGTACCAGTACTAGCTGGGCATAGAGCACCAGGGGAATGATCACGGTTGCCAGCGAGAGCCCGGTAACCGTGACCAGAATGCCGATCAGGGCCAGCCCGGGAATCGTGTAGAGCAAGCCCATCAAAGTAATCACAGGCAGGCGCAGGCGACGGTAGCGCACAATCAGAAGCGCGAGTGGGAACGCAATGACCAGGGCGATCAGCATGCTGATCGCCACAATGGTGAAATGTTGCAAAAGAAGATTCGGGATACTGCTGGGATCGGAAAGATCATAACTGGAAGGAGTTGTTAAGTAACGCATGAGCAACTCCGTAGTGAAAACGCTTGAGAGATCGAGAGGCAGCAAAGCGCCTCCTGCAGCAGGCGAATCCTGCCGCCCTGGCTGAAACAGCGTAACGTCTCTGACCTGGCGCTGCCGGGCCTTAATGGGCCGGGCTGACTGTTGTCGGTGCTGTCTCTGTGTGCCGGACGGTAGTGATCGCTTGATTGATCGCGCTCAGGGTAATCGTGCCGATGGGGGCCTGGCTCTGCTCATCGTAGACGAGCAGGGCTTGCGCGCCGGAGGCGATCAGGCTCATCAATGCCTCTAAGAGCGTTGCCTCTGAAGAGCAGCGTGGCTGGCGCTCATCCTCGCCGGCAGCCTCTGTTCCTGCCAGCATGGCGCTTCGCACAGGCAGGTACTGGAGCTGGCGCTGAATATTGTCCGACCCGATAAGGCGGCTTACGAACTCATCGGCTGGCCTCAGCAGTAGATCGACTGGGGAACCGATTTGGACGAGGCGACCCTCGGAAAGAATCGCAATCTGATCTCCCAGGCGAAAGGCCTCTTCTACGTCATGAGTGACGAAGAGAATGGTTTTGCGCATCTCGCGCTGGATACGCTGGAGTTCGTCCTGCAGATGGACACGGGTAATGGCATCCAGCGCACCGAACGGCTCATCCATCAGGAGGATGGCCGGGTCTGAGGCCAGGGCGCGGGCCAGACCGACACGCTGCTGCTGGCCGCCCGAGAGCTGGCGGGGGTAGCGCCGGCGATATTCCGCTGGGTCCAGGCCCACGAGGGTCAGTAACTCGTCGACACGCCTTTCCATGCGGTCTTTCGACCAACCCGCGATTTCAGCGGTAAGACGCACGTTCTCGGCGATGGTCATATGGGGGAAGAGGCCGACCTGCTGAATGACATAGCCAATGCGCCGGCGCAGCTGAATAGGGTTTTCCTCCAGAATAGAGTGGCCATCGATGGTAATCGTACCGCTGCTTGGCTCGATCAGGCGATTAACCATGCGCAGCAGGGTTGTTTTGCCCGAGCCGGAGGTGCCCAGCAGCATACAGATCGAGCTTTCGGCCACCTCGAAGCTGACGTGATCAACTGCGGGCTTGCTGGCACCGCGGTAGTACTTGCTGACCTCATGAAATGCAATTCTGGCCATGCGACACTCCTTCGCTAGAGCAATGCTTGCTGCTCTCTCTGACTGGTCCCGCTGCGCAGCTCTCTCTTCACCCACGGTCTGCGTTTGTGGACAGTGACAGAGCATGACACGCTGCCGCTGTGCCAGCTGTTGCCTTGTGAGCGGACGGCTTGCTGCTGCCTCCGCTGTGGGATCAAGGGAACGGAGTTCCGTCCCTGTCCGTGCCTTTCTCTCGCGCTTGCTCGTTCGGATCGGAAAAGAACCTCTTCATTATGGCATACAGCCGTCTCCCCCTGCAAGCTAGCCAGCTACAGCCTGACAGCACGCGGGCAAGCCTTCACCATACAGACACGATGCAGCCCCCATCGAGGTATAGCTGGAAACGGGAAAAAGGAGAGGGACGACTTGCCTGCCGCAGGCCAGCGCTTGCCTTCCTCCCTTGGAGCAAGGTAGCGCCGCGTCTCGCCGACCTGCTCCGCCCGCCGCCTTCATTGCTGGCGAAAAACATGTTGACGGAAGTGCTGAAGGTATGGGGTACGACCAGACACGTGGAGAAGCGTGTGTTACAGCTGTGGCCTTTTCTCGATGATGGTGTGTGGAGGAGTCTGCTCACGCCCTTCGCAGCATCTTCGGCGCTGGGCCTGGCTCACTCTGAGCGCCTCGCGTCAAGTGGCTCATCCTCTGGGTCGGGGAGCTCTTCAAACAGTGCTTCCATTGGGACACGCAACGCCTTGGCGACCTGAGCTAGGGTCGTGTAGGACGGTCTGTAGCTATCTGGCTCCTTCAGCATCTTGCTGATCAGTTGGTCTTGCACCCCGGACTTTCTCGCCAGCCAGGACTGTGTCCGGCCCTTTTCTTGTAGCACTTCCCTCACCCGTAGTCGATACACGTATCGCTCGCTCCCTGTTTTTGTTGTCTCTCAAAATAGGGTAAGGGATGATGGCATTGAACGCTAGCCAATACTCCACCTATACATTGAACGGTGTTGACCGCTCTGTATTTTAAGGTGTATACTCTTGTATAGTATGATTGTACAGAGCAAGCAGAAGCGTTGCCGCACAGTGCATTCGTCTTGCTCCGAGCTGTCGCCTCTGGCTCAGTCCCTGTGGTGTATGGAAGTGCTGTAAGCGAAGGAAGTGGAGTAAAAATATGGCAGAGACGTATATGATTATTTCTTGTGTATATGGTGTTTTTGCGGTGCTGTTCTGTGCTGCACTGTTCTTGATGTCTATAAAGTATGAAGCTGGTTCTGTAGATGCTATGACGTGTGCTGACAGTGTAAAGCGTGATTGAGTACGTTGCATGTGAAGGAAGGAGGAAACACATGGATACGCCGCTGTTGCCGTTTCTGCCGCCGCCAGAGGGCCTGCTCAAGCTCCCTCAAGGGCTGCTGGAGCACCTGGAACAACCGGAATGGGGTCAGGCACACCTGCGCCTGCACATTGGAGGCGGAAAGATCTACTGGGGTGTTTCCCAGAACGAGACGGACCTTATCTTTGCGGTCACGGATCTGCCCGCCTGGCTGGCGTGCACAGCCTGCCCGCAGGCGCTAGAGGGGCGCGTCCTGGCCTACACAATGAAAATGAAGACGAAGGCAGGTGGCAAAGAGAGAGCAGGAACAACGCTCTTCGCCGAATGGAAAGACGGTGTCCTCTTGCTCGAAGGTCAGGCCCCGCTCCTGGTGGCTCCATCCCCGTTGCTGGCCGCCTTGCAGGAAGCAGCCGAATGCCGCGCCCGCGCAGAGATCATCGAGGCGGGCTATCTTCCCTGGCAGCTTTTTGAACCGCCGCGGGAGTGGCTCTACTGGCCGGGACATGGCCTTGCCGCATTGGTGCCACCTCAGCCTGATCGGGAGGGAACCGGGGAGGCCTTGCTTTTTGTGACCAGCACCCCTACCAGCATTCCCGCTCATCGAAATGGAAACGGGAACGGCGCGGGCACTCAGGCTGGCACAGGCTTTGTGTTTGCCTATCCGCCTGAGCTGGCGCCGTTCTTCATGGACGTCATCGTCTTGCGAGTGCGAGAAGAGGAGGAGCAGGAACAGGAGACACGTCTCTTGATTGTTGGCAGAGGCATCCGGGGCCGGGGTGAGGAGACTCACAGTTACCTGCTCACGCCTGCTCGCCTGATCCCGATGCCGACCCCGACCCCGACCCAGGACGCCCCCGCTGGGACGCTGCACGTTGAGGCTGCCATGCAAGACGTGCTTGCCCCTCTGGCTGAGGCGCAGATCAACGCCCCGGATTTTCTGGCCGCTGGCTTTGCCGCGCTCTCAGACCGCTTTGACTACGCCCCTGTCGACGTCTGTTTCTTCCGCCACGCCGTGCGGTTCAGAACCATCACCACAGAGGAAACAGCACGTCTGCGCCAGTTAGACGAAGAGGAAGCGCTCTGTATGGCAACCGCAGAGGAGGGCGATCTGAGCCTTCTGCTAGAGACGCCCACGCCCTGTCTGGAGGGAAGCCCGCCGCGAGATGGTCAAGAGCAGGATCAGGAGCAAGAGCAGGATGAGCCACGCGGCGCACCAGTAGCGCAAGGCGTCCTCAACGCCAGCCAGATTGCAGCGGTCCTTGCGCCATTTGCCGCGGCGCCCTTGCCGATCATCATTGGCATGGGGCGCCGCACCTTTTTTGCGCGCTCAGACCGGCTCTTTTTCATCGTGCCGCTGTGCTCGTGCTCGTGCTCACCCACGTAAGCCCGTAAGACTGCCATCGCGCCACGCCCAAAGCCGGGAGATGGACGAGCAGCGGGGTGCCCTGGAAGCGCCCCGCTGTTCCGATGCGCCTGGTCGCTTCGCATCTCCCCTACAATTATTTGATAGAAATCTGACAACTTCCCCATACTTTCTTGAAGTTCTCGGCGTATGATCTTGACGTAACGATAGAGGCCCTGCACAACGAAGCAGTTGCGATGCGGCTTCTCTAGCCGGCGGATTGGCACACAATTTGCACGCACATGATCTCTGTCATGAATCCAAAAACGGGAGGTGAGAGCAACGGCCTGAGCTGATCGATAGTTGTGTGTTCTGGCGTACCCATTCTGCTTGGACCATACCATCCGGAGGCACCCGGATCGCGCGAAGGATCGCCGATCCGGGTGTTGTTTTACATTGTTGGCCGGGGGAGCTGTCTGTCTGTCGACGGAGGAGGTGAGAGCCTATTGCTCAAGCGAGGCGCTGCTCAGGTCCCGTGCAGGTAGTGAGAGCTTGTGCTATAATAGGCGTCACGCCAGGGCAGCAGGGGCAGAAGGAGAGGTGGGGAGGCACCAACACCGAAGGAGGGTTCTATCGTTGCTATGGCAACCATTAGCTACGACGACTTCGAAAAAGTTGATATTCGAGTGGGCAAAATCGTCGCCGTTGAAGACTTCCCTCAAGCGCGCAAGCCTGCTTATAAGCTGACCATTGACTTTGGCCCTGAGATTGGCCTCAAACGCTCCTCAGCCCAGATCACCAACTATGCCAAAGAAGAGCTATTAGGCATGCAAGTCGTGGCCGTCGTCAATTTCCCGCCCAAACAGATTGGCCCCTTTCGCTCAGAAGTCCTGACCCTGGGCGTACCCGATGCTGAAGGCAAAGTCATCCTGTTGACTCCCACGAGAGAGGTCCCTCTAGGGGGACGGATGTTTTGAGGAGGCGAGGCCAGCCCTGTCTTGCCTCCTTCACCCCTGCCTCACCTGCTTGACAGCCCACAGGAAAAGGTGTATCCTGAGCGCCAGAGTAACAGAGCAAAACGCAGCTGCGGTGAACTCAAAGAAAGCATCCTGGAATGCGGTGATCAGGACCAGTAAGCGTGGCGACCGTTCGACAGCGAGCCGGGGCGGTGCGAGCCGGCGAATGTGACCGCGCTGAACCCACCTGAGAGCGTCGGCGAGGAGTTGACCGGTTCCCTCCCCGTTAGCGGAGGAGACGATCAGGGTCTGCCTGCCTGCCTCTTAATCTGGGCGGGGGGCAGGTGCTGGCACTGGCCTGCTGGGAAGGGAGCGGTTACAACCGGGGCGAAAGAGGGGTTGGGGCGAGTTGCTGCAGGGAGAGAGCTGGCCGCCTGGTCGTACGAGTGGGGCTGTCTCGTAAGAGGCTGCCCAAGCAAGGTGGTACCACGGGTCTCGGTGCTCGTCCTTCTCGAAGGGCGAGTTTTTTTATTGGGCTGTCTCTCTTCTTATCCGTCTGCTGTCTGCTCTCTGCGAGAGAAAGGGTGTGCTTCATTATGGCCGAAGGAGCAAAGGAGAAGTACGTCGAGGAACTTGTCGATCAGAGCGACGATTTTTCACGCTGGTACAACCAGGTAGTGCGTAAGGCTGAGCTGGCCGATTATGCGCCGGTGCGGGGCTGCATGATTATTCGTCCCTATGGCTATGCCATCTGGGAACATATTCAGCGTCTGCTGGATGCTCGCTTTAAAGAAACAGGGGTCATGAATGCCTACTTCCCCCTGCTCATCCCGCGCAGCTTTCTGGAGCGTGAAGCAGAGCATGTGGAGGGCTTTGCCCCCGAAGTAGCCTGGGTAACGCGCGGAGGGGGTGAGGAGCTAGAGGAGCCGCTGGCCATTCGTCCCACCAGCGAGACCATCATTGGCTACAGCTTCGCCCGGTGGATTCAGAGCTATCGCGATCTGCCGCTCTTGATTAACCTCTGGAACAACGTCATGCGCTGGGAGAAGCGCACAGTGCTCTTCCTGCGCACCTCTGAGTTCCTCTGGCAGGAGGGCCACACGGCTCATCGGACGCTGGAGGAGGCCGAGGAGCGCACGCGCCTCATGTTGGAGGTCTACCGCTCCTTCGTACAAGAGGACCTGGCGGTCCCTGTCTTTCACGGGCGCAAGAGTGAGAATGAGAAGTTTGCCGGAGCCTTGCGCACCTATTCCCTGGAGGCGATGATGCGCGATGGGAAGGCGCTGCAGTCGGCCACCAGCCATAATCTGGGCCATAACTTTGCGCAGAGCTTCGATATCCAGTATCTGGATGCCGATGGCCAGCGCAAGTATTGCGCGACCACAAGCTGGGGCCTGAGCACGCGCATCATTGGCGCAATCATTATGGTCCACGGTGATGAGTCGGGTTTGATTCTGCCGCCGCGCGTGGCTCCCTATCAGGCCGTGGTTGTGCCGATCTGGCGCAAGGATGCCGATAAGGGAATGATTATGGAGGCCATCGGGCGCATCGAGCGCATGCTGAAGGGTAAGGTGCGACTGAAGGTCGATTTGAGCGACAATACACCAGGCTGGAAGTTCAACGAATGGGAGCTGCGTGGGGTGCCGGTGCGCATCGAGATTGGGCCGCGCGATGTCCAGAACAATAGCGTGGTACTGGTGCGCCGTGATAACCGCGCGAAGGAGACCGTGGCGATCGATGCCCTGGAGACGCGCCTGCCCCAGCTCCTGGAGGAATTGCAACAGGCTCTCTTCCAGCGAGCCCTGGCCTTCCGCGAGGAGCATACCTACTACGCTGAGACGTACGACGAGTTTAAGGAGATGATGAGCGAGAAGCGCGGCTTTGTGCGTGTGAAGTGGGCAGAAGATAGCGAGGCCGAGCAGGCGATCAAGGAGGAGACGAAAGCCACGCTGCGTGTGATCCCCTTTGATCAGCCCGAGGGAGGGGTTCAAGGTCGCTGCTTCTATACAGGGAAGCCAGCGACCTGCGAGGCCATCTTTGCGCGCTCATACTAGCGGTGGTGCGAGTGGAGCTGTTCCCATCCGGAGGGAGAGCGGCGGCCTCGCGCCCTGTCTGCTGCCTGAGAGGGGGAGGGTCCTGAGCAGTCTCTGGCCGCTCGGAGCTGCCCCTCTCTGCCTGGCCTGCTTCTGCCGAGAGAGAAGCCGACGAACGGGGCAGAGTGGGCGGAAGAAAGCTAGCAAGAAGACCTATCTGACTTGCCCGCCTGAGCCTCCTTTGTTATACTGCTCACGATGAACTATCCGCCTTGAGTGCTGGGAGGCTCTTTTCGTATGGCAGACTACTCGAGACATGGTGGCGGGGGAATCTCATGGCCGAGCCGTGCGCGCCTGGCCCTGGCGATCTCCGCTGGCAAGCTGGCGGGGGCCTCGGGCCGTCTCTTTCGTATCGGTGGCGGCACAAGCCTGCCGGGCATGATTGCACGGCGCATCGATCCCAACGTGCTCCGCTCTGTCATGGCGGCCACGACCGCCAGTAAAATCGTCATTACCGGCAGCAATGGCAAAACTACTACCGCGCGCATGACCGCCGCCATCGCCGATGCCAGCGGTCGGCGCGTTTCTCATAATCGCACCGGCTCAAACTTGCTGCAGGGCGTGACCTCTGTTGTCGTCAACTACGCGGACGTTTTTGGGCGGCTTGATAGCGATCTCCTGCTCTTTGAGATCGACGAGGGCACGATGCCGGTGGCCATGCCCGAGATTCAGCCGGATGTGGTTGTCGTTACCAATATCTTCCGCGACCAGCTAGACCGCTATGGCGAACTCTATTCAGTGGCCAAGGCGCTCGACAAGCTCCTGGAGCGTCTGCCAGAGACAGCCACGATTGTGCTGAACGGTAATGATCCCCAGGTGGCTAGCTTTGGCCAGCAGGCACGCGCCAGAAAGCTCTATTTTGGCCTGCGCACCACCGATATCGGTCGTCCTGTGCCCGAGCACGCCGCTGACGTCATTCGCTGCATTCGCTGCAATGAAGATCTGGTCTACGAGGTGGCCTATCTTTCCCATCTCGGACTCTATCGCTGTCCCAACTGTGGCTATGAGTTGCCGCCGCTGGATGTGGCTGCGACCTCGATCCAGTTGGACCCACGGGGCGATGGACCCACTCAGGTGACGATGCAGACACCACTTGGTCAGGTAGAGCTGACGCTGCCGCTGCCCGGCGTACACAATGTCTACAATGCGGCTGCCGCCATCGCCGCCTCGATCGCCGCTGGCTTTGGCATTGAGAAGGTCCCGGCAGCTCTCAGCAATATCCGTACCGCCTTCGGGCGCTTGGAGAAGATCCAGGCTGGTGATCAGACCATCTATCTGGCCTTCGTGAAAAATCCCACCTCCTTCAATCTGGTGCTGCGTCTCATTGCCCAGCATCCGGGCGAGAAACACCTGCTGCTGGTTGCCAGCAACACGGTCGTTGACGGCGAAGACTTCGCCTGGCTGTGGGATGTCGATCTGGAAGAGATCTCGCCCCAGGTGGCCGATGTGATCTGCAGTGGAACCAAGGCCGAGGAGCTGGCGATGCGCCTGAAATACGCTGAGGTGCCGCTTGACCGCGTGCGGGTCGTCCATGAGCGTGAGGCGGCGCTCAATGCCGCGCTGCAAAACGCCGGCCCTGGTGGCACGCTCTATATCATGGCCAGCTATACACCGACACAGGAGCTGCGTCGCATTATGCAGAAACGCGGCTGGGTCAAGCCCTATTGGGAGGAGTAAGCAGCATGGCAAACGAGCAGGGAAAAGATACACGTCTGGTCTTGCGCATTGGGCATCTCTATCCCCAATTGATGAGCGTGGCCGCGGACCGTGGCAACCTTTTCGCCATCGTCAAGCGCTGCAAGTGGCGCGGCATCAAGACAGCCATTGATCAGATTTTTGTCAAGCAAACGCCGGATTTCACCCAGTATGATCTGATCCTCTTCCACGGCGGCGCAGATCGCGAGATGGAGGTAGCGGCCCAGGACCTGCAGGCTAAGGGGCGCTCGCTGCGCGAAGCCGCCGAGTCGAATACGGTCTTTCTGGCCGTGTGCGCAGGTTACCAGCTGCTGGGGCACTCCTACAAGCCCTTCGAAGGCCCCGAGCTGAAAGGGGTAGGTATCCTTGATCTGCATACCGAGGGTGGTAGCACCCGCTTCATGACCCATATCGCCATCGAATGTGAGTTTCCGGAGTGCGGCAAGCAGGTCCTGGTCGGTTACGAAAATCATAGCGGGCGAACCTATCTGGGACCAGGAGCTCAGCCATTGGGGCGGGTTTTGGCTGGCTGGGGCAATAATGGGAAAGATGGCTATGAGGGAGCGGTCTATAAAAATGTCTTTGGCACATATTTACATGGCCCCGTGCTGCCGAAGAATCCCTGGTTCACCGATCTGCTGATTGCACGCGCTCTGGCACGTCGCTATGGGCAGGTTGAGCTGCCGCCTCTGGATGACTCGACAGAGCAGGCAGCCCACACAGCAGCCTTCAAGCTGGCGATGGCCTTCAAAGGGACGGTCTCGGCTATCGATGCCACCCCCTGGCGGGAACGCCTCTCGCCTGGCTCTACCTCGCGCTCCCTCTAGCTCACAGCGCTTGCTTCGGTGCTCGCAGGCAGGCTAGTGCTGCGCTTTTGAGCTAAGGGGAGCGCTGGCAGTAGGATCGTCTGGCCGCCTGGCTCACTGGCTGACTTTCCTCGCTCTCCGGGCCTGACGAGCGGTGCATCAGGATGAGCGCGCGAGAGAAGGGACCAGCTCTTAAGCTTATACTTGCGGCAGGAAGGGACTATTGTCATGCCCTGGATGAGAGGGAGAGAAAAAGGCAGAAAAGGATTCTTCTGGCACGTGCTCTATTGGCAGCTCCTGAGCGCCTGGCTCTTGGCGGCGTGTCAGGCGCCGATCAGCTTCAGCATTAGCGGGCCTGGCACGCCCTCCCCGACGGTGCTTATTTCCACTGATGGCACCAGCCGCCCATTGGATCGCTGGCTGATGCTTGCCACTGGCGTTGAGCTACGTTATGAGCATTGGAAAGGGCCAAGTGGCAACGAGGACACCATCATGATCGCCCGCTTCGATCCGCGGCACATCGCTTTACGGGTCCTCTACAGCCCCTCGACGCCGCACTTTATTAGTGACTGGCTCAAGGAAGAGAAAGGAGCGCTGGCGGTCATCAATGGTGGCTACTTTAATGATCAGGGGGAGGCTACGGGCCTGGTCGTCTCCGATGGTCAGGTCTATGGCACTTCCTACAGCGGCTTCGGCGGCATGCTCTACGTCGACGGCCAGGGGGCCATCCATCTGCGTTCCCTGAGCCAGTACCCCTACAGTCCGGGGGAGCAGCTCCAGCAGGCCACACAATCTTCGCCCATGCTCGTCCTTCCAGGGGGCAAGCGCACCCAGTTTAACGCCGATGCATCGAGCAACCGACGCACAGTCGTCGCTCTTGATAAAGAGGGGCGTCTCCTCTTCATTATCAGTCCCGATGCAGCCTTCTCGCTAGACGAGTTTGATGATCTGTTGCTGGCCTCTGACCTGAATATTGATGTTGCCCTCAATCTTGACGGCGGCTCCTCGACAGGAATGTACCTCAATGCCGGTAGTCAGCGCTTCGGCGTAGATTCCCTGACGCCGGTGCCGATTGCCCTTGTGCTGCAGCCTCGCTAGCGTTCGCTGTGGTCCCTAACCTGGCGGCGGATACCTGTTCTTCTGAGTGAGGCTGAGGCGATCCGATCGAGCACGGAAGCCAGGGGTCCTGGCTGGCCTTGGAGAGGCCAGGGACCCAGACCCAGCCAGGGAGGGACCCCGCCGCTGGCTGGGCTAGAGCCGTTTACATTGCTTACCGGCCAGATCACACTGGATGGTGGCCTTCTGGAAGCGCTGACTCACCAGGCTCCCTTGAGTATAATCGGGCATGCTGGTTGGAAAGCCAAATTTATCCAGGCCGCCATTCTTGTCGAAGTAGCTCAGAATGGGAGGCGAGACGCTATAGCCCGTATAGATGTAATAGCGTCCGTGATTCGCCGTTGGTAGCGTATTCGTCTTTTTATCGCGAACAAAATAGCCCCAGTCGTAGTCGTAGGGAATAGGGTGCTGGAGGTCGACATCGTACGGTGAGATCCATTGGAAATTGTCAAAGCCCCAGTTCATCAAATCACGCATATCCGTCCACCAGTCTTTCGTATTCATCGTGACCCCAATCAGATGGCGGCCATTGCGTGTGCACGAGACCACCTGCACGAAGTCGGTGTTGCCATCCCAGCCTGGCTTTCCGCCATCGGCGCCAGGGTACCACCAGAGAAACTGGTTGCCGTTGACCAGATAGTGCTCGGCGTGCTGTGACGTCTTGGGAATATGGTAGAGGCGGGTGCTTGCAATCTGGTGGAGAATTGGGTTGCTCATGGTGTAGCGACCGAGTACTGCCAGGTCGTGGGCGCTGGAGTAATGGCTGGTGGCGAGCAGGCCGCTGGGATTCATATAGTGGGTATCGTACATACCCAGCTCGCGAGCGCGCTGATTCATCATATCCACGAAGTGCTGATAGGAGCCACCCACCGTATCGGCGATGGCCACAGCGGCGTCATTGCCGGAGGGTAGAAGGAGGCCATAGAGCAAGTCTCGCAGCGTATAAGTCTCGCCTTTCTTCAGCCCGAAAAGACTGCTATCTGACGAGATATGCTGTTGAATATCGCGATCGAGGGCATTCGTGATGGTCACCTGCTGATTAAGATTCCCGTGCTCAACGGCCAGCAGAGCTGTCATCAGCTTGGTGGTGCTTAACATAGGCAGGTGCATGAAGGGGTTGTAGGCGTAGAGGGTGGCCCCGCTGTCCATATCCATGAGATAGGCAGCCGTGGCCAGAACCGGTGGAGGCGGATGATCGGTATCGCTGGGCACGATCACCACCTGGTGAGGATTAACAGGGGCCTGGTTGAGCGGTGTGGCCGCCACTGTGGCCGTGTTCCGTTGCAAGCTGATGCCCATTGGCCGGGGTGTGCCCAGCCAGCTCACGAGCAGAGGGATCAGAGAAACGAGCACTACCAGAAGAGCAGCGCATAGCAAAAGCAGGGTTTTGTTATGGCTCAAATCGTGCAAGCGATGAAGCAAGCCGGGAGGGGAAGGGGCAGCCGTTCGAGGCGGAGGTGGGGGAGAGACCGCGCGCATTCTGCCAGTGCTGGCGGTGGATGCTGGAGGTCGACGCTGTTGGGTGGTAGTCAGCAGCTCATCATCGTCGAACGTTGGCCAATCAGAGGCGCTGCGTTGGCTTCGGCTCAGGCTCTGGGATGGTTGTCGTGGAGAGCGCGTCCCTGGGTCTTGCTCTCTGCCCTGGCTGGCAGCTGAGCGGGAAGAGCCACTTGCCCTCTGGCCAGCAGAGCCTGCCTGGCCCGCGCCCCGACTGGCCCGTAGCGAGGCGCGGCGCTTCGGGACCGGAACGCTCCGCCAGGAAGAAGTACTCATCGCTGATGAAGGCTCGGATTCCTCAAGAGGTGGCAGCCGACGAGATCGCTGGACCCGTTGTTTGGCGTATTGGGGAGCCTGCCGCGGAGAAGAGGCAGGCGGATAGGCGCGCTGCTCATCATCGTTAAGCGGCGTGCGTTGCATCGAAATGTCTCTCTCCGTTCTATCATAGTTCAGCAACACCGGTTCTAGTCTAGCATACTTGTTCAAGAGGAGAAGAGGAGGACTTCACAGAGAAGAGCGACAGCCGTCCCCCTATTCGGCCCTTGACGGTCCAGGCCAGGCATGCTACTCTGCAACCAATGCCTCGATACCTCAGCCGTCTGTCTGGCTCCCTGGAGAGAATCAACGAGGCGCCAGCCCTCAGTTGCTGAAGAAAGGACGGAGATCGAATGGAACTCGCTCAGATTGAGCAGCTTGTACGCGATGGCAAATTGGAGTATGTCAAAATCGGAACTCCCGATATGGAAGGGGTCTACCGCGGCAAGCGCGTCGATGCCACCTATTTCTTGCATGCGCTCAACGATGGCTTTGCACAGTGCGATGTGCTCTTTGGCTGGGATATTGCCGAAAATGTCCTGCCCAACCTCAAATTTAGCAACTGGGAGCGCGGCTTCACCGATCTAGTCATGCGCCCTGATCTCTCAACCTTTGCGCTGGTCCCCTGGGAAGAGCATGTCGCTTCTTGCATCTGCGATCTGTGGACCGAGGCGGGTGAGCAGGTGAAGCTCTCGCCGCGCTTCCTGCTCAACCAGCTCGTTGAGCGTGCCCGCTCGCTGGGCTACAGCGTGGCAGCGGCTGCTGAGCTGGAGTTTCGCCTCTTCCGCGAGAGTCAGGTCTCCCTGCGCGAGAAGGACTTCGGGCCAAATCTCACGCCGCTCAACCCGGGCATGAACTGCTATGCTATCAGCCAGGCGAGCGCCGACGATCATTTGCTGGGCCGCATTGCCCGCATGATGCGCGATTACGGCATTGCCATAGAGGGCTATAACCGTGAGCATGGCCCTGGCATGTACGAGATGAACCTGCGCTATCAGCCGGCCCTGGCGGCTGCCGATTACACCTTGCTCTTTAAGACGGGCATCAAAGAGATCTGCTATCAGCTGGGCTATGCCGCAACCTTTATGGCGAAGTGGCATGATCAAGAGGACGGCAGCAGCGGTCACTCGCATATGAGCCTCTGGGACCTGGATATGGAGCGCAATTTGTTCTGGGATGAGGGGGCGGAGGGCCATATGTCGGAGACCATGCGCCATTTCCTGGCCGGGGTGCTGGAGTCCATGCCGGGCCTGATGGCTCTCTATGCCCCGACCATCAATTCGTACAAGCGTTATGTCGTCGGTACCTGGACGCCGCTCAACACCACCTGGGGCTGGGATAATCGCACCTGCGCAGTGCGTGTCATCAACAATGGTCCGCGCGCCATTCGCATCGAGAACCGCGTGCCGGGCGCCGATGCCAATTTCTACCTGGTCTTTGCCGCGATGTTAGCTGGTGGCCTCTACGGCATCGAGCGCAAGCTGGAGCTGGGTCCGGCTCTGCGAGGGAATGCCTATGATCCAGCCACCATTGCCCGGGCCTCGGAGAGTGGCCGTATCCACTCGCTGGCGCGCAATCTGACGACAGCAACCGACCTCTTTGAGCGGAGCGAGGTGGCTCGCGAGTACTTCGGTAGCGAATTCGTGGAACACTTTGCCGCCACACGGCGCTGGGAGGTCAGCGAGTTCGAGCGTGCAGTGACCAACTGGGAGCGCCGCCGCTATTTCGAGCTGATTTAATCGCCGCCGACGGCAACGGTCCAAGAGGGCCGGCGGCTGACCGCCAGCGATAAGAATGAGTGAGGGCCGCAGCACAGTCGATCGAGGCTGTGCTGGCGTGCTCTCCTCGGGGGGCCGGCTATCCTCTCAGATCGCAGGCTCCGCGGGTTTTTCCTGCTCAATCCAGCCTTGGGCCTCATCGCAGGAGAGACCTTGCGCTCTGGCCTCTTCGGCTGTGAGATAAGGGAGAACGTGCCCGACCAGTAACTGACCGGCGCGGTAGCGTTCGAGATTAGCGCGTGCCTGCTCTGCCAGAAGCAGTAGCCCCTGCTCGCTCTGTCCCAGACGGCGCTCCAGCTCCGTGAAAAGGTCACGGGCGCGAGCCTGACGTGCGGGACGCAAAGGCTGGCGTCCCAGGTAGCGCAAAAGGGCCAGCATATCTTCGTCGGGCACCAGGCCGAGGTGTTCGCCCCAGAGGAGCAGGCGCAGGCCACGAGCCAGCTCACGATCCAGCGTGGCCACATTCATCTCGGCATCATCGCGCATACCCCGGTTATTCAGGTTAGCTGACCCCACTGTCGCCCAGAGATCGTCGACCAGGGCTACTTTGGCATGGACATAGATAGGGCGATAACGTACCTGCCCGTCGACCAGATCGGACGTGGCGAGCGTCAAAACGAGCAGACGGCCCTCCTGGACGGCCTCGGGAGCCTCCTCACGAAGGCGCTGTAGACCGGCATCGCTGAAAGCGCGGCCCACATTGGGATGGTCCGGTAGGACCATGACGAGCTGGGCGCCACGCCGCAGAGCCTCCCCAAGCAAGCGAATATTCTGCTCCATATCGGGGCTATCCGACCCGATAAAGGGGATGTTCAGTCCCAGAAAGGAACGGAGCCAGAAATACTGGTTCTCCAGGTAGATCAGCTGCTGCGCGTTACGGAACGCTGCAGCGTAGAGCTGGGCGATCCCCTGGATGCCCCCCTCGGGAGGAAAGCGGTAGGTATGCTGAGGAATGGTACGCGCAAGCTGAACCGCCGTACGACTCTGCAGCGGCGGCGGTAGTGGATGCTCCGGTACCAGTAATGTTGCCTCAAGCCCTTTGCGCTGCACCACATCGTTCCAACGCTGGCGGAAATTCAGCTCAACGTCGGCGGCTGCCGGTCCTTCGATCAGGGCGTGGGCATCATGCCAGGGATGGGGAGAAGCCGGTTTGGCCAGCAGGCGACGCAGGGGAGTAAAGAGAGGATGAGGATGCATATCCCAGCGATCAAACTCGCCGTCGTTCTCGATCAGGGGATCAATGCCGCCCACAAAGGCGTAGTGCCCGTCGATTACACTGGTCTTCTGATGCAGCGCCTCCGCTGGATGATGGAGCAGGCCGCGTGAACTATCATCGAGCAAGCAGAGCACGCCGACAGCGCTCAGCTCCTCGTAGGCTTGCTGAGGATGGTAGTGCGAAAAAATTTCCGGGCAGTCCCAGAGCAGGACACGCACCTCAACGCCGTGTTGGACAGCATAGCCGAGGACCGTCTGTAGCGTCAGTTCGTGATTGCACCAAAAAGCGATGTCCTCATCGCTCAGGCCCGCCAGGCGCAGCTCAGCGACCAGCTCCTGCTGTTCGGAGCTATCATCAGGTCCAGCGCGCTGATCTCGACCACGCACGAGCGGCATCGAGGGGGTCAGGCCCCAGTGAGCAAGATAAATATAGTTTTTGGCCTGGAAGCAGGCCAGGCAGAAGGCGAGGAGCGTGGCATGGCCATCAACCAGGTAGGTCACGCGCGAATCGCGGCGCACGGGCGTATCGCCTTCGGCCCACCACTGCCGCTCGTCGGCGCTTGCTGCGCTCATGGCATCTCTCCCTCCGTCGCTCAAATTGTGCGCCGGACAACAAAGCTCTTCCTGCCGGCAGGCCCCCTGATTGTAGCATTCTCCCCATGAGAGGCGCAAGCCTGGGATGAGCCGCAGAAACAAAGAGGAGTGGCTCGATCGAAGGCGTACTTTCGACCAAGTCACTCCTCCTCATTGAAGAGGATCGCCTGCTTACTGGCGGGTGGGTCCGATCCAGACCGTTTGGATATTGACGAACTCGCGGATACCGAAGACCGCTAGCTCGCGACCGTAGCCGCTATGCTTGACGCCGCCGAAGGGCAGACGTGGGTCGCTGGCGGTCATCCCATTAATAAAGACACCGCCGGTCTCGAAATGGCGAGCCAGCTGGCGTGCACGCTCGACATTGCGCGTCCAGATATTGCCCCCCAGGCCGAAAGGCGAAGCATTGGCCAGCTCCAGGGCATGCTCAGCATCGCGGGCATAAATCACCGCCGCAGCCGGGCCGAAGGTCTCCTCGCGGAACATCGGCATCTCCGGGGTCACCCCGCTGACGATCGTCGGCTCGTAGAAGAAGCCGTGGCCCGAGCCGGGCTGACCACCCAGGAGCAGGCGCCCGCCCATCTGGAGCGTCTCCTCAACCTGGCGCCGCAGGGTCTCGCGCAAATCGCCTCGCGCCAGTGGGCCGATCTGGGTCTCCCGCTGCAGAGGATCACCCATGCGCAGCCGGGAAGCGACCTCAACAAAACGCCGCTCAAAATCGGCGGCCACCGACTCCACGACGATGAAGCGCTTGGCTGCAATGCAGCTCTGGCCGGTGTTCTGAAAGCGCGAACGTGTCGCCCATTCGGCAGCGGCATCAAGATCGGCATCCTCCAGAACGATAAAGGCATCGGAACCACCCAGCTCCAGGACATGCTTCTTGAGCGCGCGCCCACTGGCGGCAGCCACCTCCATACCCACATCGGCGCTGCCCGTCAGGGTGACAGCAGCGATGCGCGGATCGCTAATCAGCTTCTCGGTCTCAGCACCGCGCACCAGCACCGTGCGGAAAACGCCCTCGGGGAAACCACACTCGCGGAAAACACGTTCGATCTCCAGGGCGCAGCGCGACACATTGGAGGCGTGCTTGAGGACTGTTGTATTGCCCGCCATCAGCGCTGGCGCGGCGAAACGAAACACCTGCCAGAAAGGGAAATTCCAGGGCATCAAGGCCAGAACCACACCCAGAGGACGGAAAGCCACGTAGCTCTCGCTGGCGCTACTCTCGGCGGGCTGATCGGCCAGGAACTGCTCAGCGTGCTCAGCGTAATAATCGCAACCCCAGGCACATTTGACAATCTCTGCCTCGGCCTCCGCAATGGGCTTGCCCATCTCGAGCGTAATCTGCTGTCCCAGCTCCTCCTTATGCTCGCGCAGATAGGCAGCAAGACGCCGGAAGAGGCCAGCCCGCTCCGCAAAGCTCGTATCCCGCCAGCGCAGGAAGGTGCTGCGTGCCTGATCAAGTGCAGCGTTGATCTGCTCATCCGTGAAGAGTTCAAAGGTTTCCAGCACTTCTTCGGTGGCCGGGTTAATCGACTGGATGGTCGGCCTGATCGATTGGATGGTCATCGGCACAACTCCCCGGGAACGAAAATAAGGGTCTCCTCTCGACTGTATTATATCATCCCACTGGCCGCCTTTCCGGCCCCTTGCTCTCTTGCCAATAGCCAAGATATTGCTACCGGATCTCTTATCTTTCTGAAGATTTGACAGATTGCCAGAATGATGGTAAAATTCTCCATATGGATGGCAAATAAATTCATTGGTAAGGAGCTTTTTACTAAGCCAGACGGAGAGCGTCGCTGACGCCCTGATGGCGAGAGTACAGTTGAAAGTAAGGAGGCCGGAGTAATGTTGACTCAGTCTGAGATCAAGAAGCCGGATTACGGAGTTGATGCTCCCGGCGTGGTGCGTGTGCTCGTGCTCGTCGGGCTATGCCTCTGTGTGCTGGCGCTAGGGTTGCTGATTGTCTTTCGTCTCAATGCTCTTGTCATTGTGCTTGCGGCCTGGGTGATTTTATGGGCCTTGGTCTGTCTGGGGGAGGCGCTGGCCATGCTCTGGACCTCGCGGGTTGGGAAGCTGCGCGAGATTCGGCGCATGCTCGATTGTCTCGTCCTCTCCGGCGATGAAGAGGTGCTTGACGTCGGCTGTGGGCGAGGGATGCTGCTGATCGAGGCGGCCCGTCGCCTGCGCAGCGGGCACGCCACGGGCATTGACATCTGGAGCGAGCGCGATCAGAGCGGCAACAGTCCGCAGGTCACCCAGGAGAATGCGCGTCTGGCTGGGGTAGCAGAGCGTGTTACTGTGCTCACTGCTGACGCCCGGCAGTTGCCTTTTCCGTCAGAGCATTTCGATGTTATCGTCTCCTGTCTCGCCCTGCACAATATCGATGGGAGGGAGGAGCGCTGTCAGGCTCTGCGTGAGATGCTGCGGGTGCTCAAGCCTGGAGGGAGGATTGCCATGCTCGACTTTACCCACGTGAAGGAATATGCCCAGGATCTACAGACCCTGGGGGTGGACCAGCTCACCCTCGGGCGTCCCTCCTGGCGCGTCTTTCCCCCGCTGCGTATGTTGCTGGCCCGCAAGCTGCCAGTCTCTGAGAAGAGCGAGACTGCTGCGACGACCATCTGAAGCGGGGCGCAGACTCGTGCTTGAGGCTGGACGAAGAAGGCCAGGAGGAGCGAGGAGGAGGCGCTGTCATGAGTATTCTCTTGCACGGTCTGAGTCTGGTCACGCCTGAACTGTCTGACCGTCAAGGGTTGCTCTGGCTCTTCAGGGTCTGCGATCATGATCTCGACGACGCCGACTGTGGAGGTGAGCCGCTGCTCAGCGCGGAAGAGAGCTGGCTGGTCAAGACTCGCTCGGGGGAGCCGGTTGCCTATGCTGATCTTCGTTGCCAGCGGCTGGACCGGGAGATCGCAGGCGCAGCCGGCCTGGCCTCTCGGCTGCGCCTCCTCGTTCATCCTGACTATCGTCGTCGGGGCCTGGGCACACTCTTGCTCCGGCTGGCTGAAGAGCAGGCCAACCGGCTGGCCGTTGCTCTTTTCTCTCAGCAAGAGGGCGGCATACCGATCACGCTGCTGTTCTGGATACCAATACTGCTCAGACGAGACAGATGTGGTGTGCTGCGCTTCTTAAAGCGCGAGGGCTATACTCTTCTGGCTTCTGGCTGTCGAGCCTGGCCGCAGGCAGAGGCAGGAACGGGCAGCCCGCGAGCGCTGTCCCTGTTGGCTCTGCCGGTGCGGCCATGTCGGCCTCTGCTGATCTACGCCAAAGAGATCGTCCTGGCACGACAGGCGATCCTCTCTGCTGCTGCGCGTGACCCGTAAGTTGTCTCCTGCTGCGGCCCTCTAGCTGGCAGAGACCGGGGCAAACGTCACGGGCAGCGCTTGCAAGCCGCGGAAGACCAGAGAGGGAAAGTGCTCGACCTGCTCGGTTGCCAGGCGTAACTCCGGCAGGCGTCGAAGCAGGGTCGTAAAGGCTACCTCTGCCTCCAGGCGAGCCAGCGGGGCCCCAAGGCAGAAGTGTGGACCGTGGCCGAAGGCCAGATGGCGATTGTCTGCGCGGCGGAGGTCGAGGCGGTCAGGCTCAGGGAACTGCTCGGGGTCGCGATTGGCTGCTCCCAGCACAGTCAGCACCTCCTCGCCAGCCTTGAAGCGTCGCCCGATCCATTCCACGTCAGTCTTGAGGCGACGCGAAGTCAGTTGCACTGGACTATCGTAGCGTAAAAGTTCCATCACCGCAGTTGGTGCCAGACTGGGATGGTCCCGCAGCAGCTCAAGCTGCTCTGGATGCTGCAAGAGGGCATAGAGACCGTTGCCAAGCAGATGGGTGGTGGTACCATGACCGGCGGCCAGCAACAAAACGCAGTTCCCGAGCAGCTCTTCCTCATTCAGGCGGTCGCCCTGTTCCTCTGCCATAATCAGGGCTTGCAGAAGATCATCGCGCGGAGCCAGGCGTCGCTGTGCGATCTGGCGCCTGAAGTAGTCCAGGAATTCAGCGATGCCGCTCAAGGTTTTCAGCAGCTCCTCGAAACCCAGATTGCTGCCATCCAGCAGCCGGCCAAAGTCGCGTGTCCAGACAATGAACTGACTGCGATCCTCGGGCGGCACTCCCAGCATCTCGGCGATCACAATCGCTGGCAAAGGATAGGCGAAATCGGCGACGAATTCCATCTGTCCTTGCTCCTGCACCGCATCGAGCAGCTCGTTGACAAGGCGCTGCACGCGCGGGCGCAGGCTTTCAACCATGCGCGGCGTGAAGGCCCGCGCTACCAGGCTGCGCAGACGCGAATGATCAGGGGGATCGAGAAAGAGCATCTGACGGGAGACCGCCCGGAGGGCAGGCTCTAGCTGAGGACGTAGCTCCTCTGGCATCCAGGCCGTCTCCAGGGAACCCCAGGCCGACGAAAAGCGTGGGTCGCGCAGCACAGCTACAACATCGCTGTAGCGCGTCAGTACCCAGGCCCGCATCTCATCGTCCCAATAGATGGGATCGTGCTCACGCAGGCGGCGATAGAGAGGGTAGGGATTGGCCAGATATTCCGGCCTCTGGGCATCGCTCAGCGTCAGGCGCTGGCGAGTGCTCTGGGGATCTTGCATGTCCGTTGCTGCTCCTTGCTAGACAAGCTGCAACTCTCTGAACGGCGAAAAGGAATCAGGTGACTGTGAGTCTGTAACCAGACCGCGGTTGGCCGGGTCTGTTTCCCCTTGCTGTTCTTATACCCTACCACAGCGCCCGGACCGAGGACAATGCTCCCTCTGCCCTGCTCTCACTCGCAGGTCTGGCCTCGGGCAGAGAGGGCCGCCTATGGAGAAATCTTTATGGGGCGCGCCTGGCATTAACCAGATCTTGACAAATTTGCGCTCTCTAGCGGCAACATTTATCAGATATACTGCTGTACAGTAATTTGAGGGGGATCATGCGGGTCTTGCTTATTGGGGTGGATGGTCTGACGTTACGCATTGTGAAACCGCTGATGGCGCAAGGATTGCTCCCCCATCTGCGGCAGATCTACGAGGGGGGAGCGCATGCCTTGTTACGGGCACCGCTTCCGCCAGCGGCGATCACCCGCTGGCAGGCCATCATGACCGGTCTTCCGCCGCAGAGGCAAGGCCTGATTCCGGGCTATGACGAGTACGACCGCTGTCTGCTGGAGGCGGCTGCGCCGCGCTCGACTATGTCAGTCGTGGGCGAGCTGGCACAAGAGGACGCGGCGCTCTGGAGCCACCTGAGCGCCTGGGGGCGGCGGGTCCTGGTCGTCAATGTTCCTGCAACCTATCCGCCACGTCCCATCAATGGCATCATGCTCAGCGGTCCGCCGGCGCCGCCGTTCTATGCCGGCCTTGCCTATCCACCCGACTTCGCTGCCAGGCTGCTGGAAGTCATTCCACATTATCAGCTTGCGCCCACCTGGCGCGGACTGGCGGCCTGGTTCAGAGAACCTCTGGTCGAGATTCGTCGCCTCCTGGCAGATCGCTCTGCTCTGCTGGACATGCTGCTACGCGAAGCATGGGATTGCTGTCTCTTCGTACTCCATGAGATTGATCTGCTGCAACATCTCTACTGGGACCGCGTGCTCGATCTCAGCCGCGAGGTGGTTGTGTGCTATGGCCTTCTCGATGAACTCCTTGGGCGAGCGCTGAGCGCCCTACAGCCGTCTGACCTGCTGATCCTTCTCTCACCCTATAGCTTTCAGAGCATCAAGCGTACTTTTCATCTGAAAGAATATCTGAGGCGCTATACTCCTCATTTTCCTTTTGTGGGGGGAGTTGCGCCGCGAGGGGCCGGCTGGCCTGCTCGGAGGGAGGAAGCGCGGCTACTGGCTCCTCTGCCTGCGCGGAGGCGCTGGCGAGTCTGTCGGCTGGTGACATCTCCTGAGAGGTCAGCTGAGCCACCGCTAGCGGGTGGTTCCCTCCTTTGGCTCCCGGCCTCATCGCCGCTGGGAGGCTATGCCGCTATCGCTCTTGCCGACCACCTCACCGAACAGCACATCGAAGAGTTCATCGCCGATCTGCAGGCCCAGGTTGATCCAGCAACGGCCTATCCAGCCATTGGGGACCTGTACCGTGACGAAACCTGTCCGCACAGTCAGGAGCGGCGCCTTATGCTCCTGGCCCACGATGGAATACTGCTCTCGCAGGCCCTGGGGCAGCGGCAGCTCTGGGGCGCAGGTGAGCCGTGCTATGGGATGCATCATCCAGACGGGCTGCTCTGCCTTTATGGGGCGGGACTCCAGCGGTCTGTACTCAGGCCTGTCTCTGCCTACGACATTGTCCCAACCGTACTGGCCGCCCTTGATCTGCCTCTCCCTGCGTGGCTCGTGGGCCGTCCCCTCGTAGGGGCTAGGGCGCCCCTTGCAAGGCCGTCTCCGATATAGTATCATAGCTAATGAGCTAATTTATGAAAGATGTCGACCTACGATTGCAATCAGGATTGCAAGAGCGACCTCAAACTGCCTGATTGGCTGCAGCGGCAGGCGAGCGACGCCAGACAGCACGCCGCTGCCTCTATTTCTCTCTGGGGTGGGCGGGCTGTAGTGGGGGGAGTTCATCTACGAAAGCGTGCATCGACTCGCGTATGCCTGGCTAGTGCAAGGTGTTTTTTACGCCTTTCGCATGGATGAGGCAGACCCGGCTGCGAAAGGAGCATCGGCTCGTCTGAACGCGCGAGCGGGCAGGGCCGATGCTCCTGCCACCTGGGGCACGAGTCGCAGAGTCAGAGCAACGGTATGGCTAGTTAGCTCAGCTGTCCCTCTGGGCAGACGTGATCTTGTCCCTCTGGGCCAATCAGCTAGCGAGTAGAAAGGTTGGCGGCCTCTGTGCTAGAGCTAAGCAAGATTCGTGTGGGCAAGCCTTCTTTGAAGCAGCTTTTGGTTGGCGGCCTGGGGAGCGTCATCGGAGTGGCAGGATTCGTCGTCACAGTAGCTGTCTATGTGGTTGAAACCCTGATCCGTCCCAAGAAAATCGTCAGTTTTGCGGACCTCTACAAAATCTCTCCCTTTGAGCTTGAGCTGCCAGCCGAGGCGGTGACCTTTCCGGCATCCAGCAGCGACCACATGGTCAATGGCTGGTACATTCCCTATCCAGGGGCCACCACAACCATCCTGGTCTGCCCCGGCTACCGCTCAGGGATGGCCGACGTGCTTGGCATGTGTGCCCACCTCTGGAAAGCCGGCCATAACGTCCTCGTCTTTGAGTATTACGGGCATGGGCAAGAGGTAGGCAAACCGGTCACCCTCGGCTACCGCGAGATCAATGATTTCATGGGAGCAGTGGCCTATGCCAGAGAGCGCGCTCCTCATGCTCGCCTGGGGGTCATTGCCTATTCGATGGGGGCTGCTGTGGCCATCATGTGCAGCGCTCGCTGTCAGGATGTAGAGGCAATTGTTGCTGACAGCTCATTTGCCACTCACTGGAGCGTTATCGACTATAACGTTCACCGCGTGCTCCACTTACCTGCTGCTCCCTTCACCTGGGTCGCCGATTACCTGCTTTGGTGGCGTGCGGGCTATCGCTTTGACCAGGTGGCCCCGCTGCGCGACATTGGCAAGATCGCGCCGCGGCCCATTCTCATCATCCACGGCGGCAAAGATTCCCTGGTTGACCCACGCGATGCCCCGCTTCTTTACGAGGCAGCCGAAGAACCGAAAGAGCTGTGGATCGTGCCCGAAGCTGACCACTGCGGCGCCTACTTTGCGGATCGGCGTGCCTATGTCAACAAAGTGCTCTCCTTCTTCGAAGAGCATTTAAAGAAGCCCCGCCCTCACCTGCAGCTAGTCGAAGGTGAAGAAGCGGAGCCGATGTCACCACGCCCTGCTGAGCACGTGGAGGAAATCACGGACCTCTCCGAGGCCAGCTAATCAGTGAGCACGTTCCTGTGACTGCGAGCGCTCCCGTAGCTCGTCGGGGGTGGGGGAGTAACTCAGCGTCAGAATTTCCCCATCGCGAGCGGCCCGCGTCGCGCGAAAAACGCGCCGGGCCGCTTTTTCGGCGCTGGAAGGATCATGGATCTTAGGGCTGAAGTGAGTCAAGAGCAGCCCATGAGCGCTGGCCTCCTTGGCCAGGCGGGCAGCCTCTTCTGCCAGCATATGTCCGTGAGCGCGAGCCAGAGGAAGATCTGCCGGATCATCATACATACTCTCGCAGATCAGCAGGTCGACATCGTGGGCGAAAGCGCTCAGCTTAGGTGTTGGGCGTGTATCTGTGATAAAAGCCAGAGAGATACCGCGTCGCGGCGGGCCGAGCACCTGATCCGGGGTAATCAGTCGCCCCTCGTACTCAAGGCTCTCGCCGCGCTGTAAGCGTGACCAATACTGGACAGGCAGGCCCAGGGCCTGAGCGCGCTCCACCTGGAAGAGTGGACGGCGTGGCAGCTCCAGGCGGTAAGCCAGGCAAGGTATGCCATGCTGAGCGGGGGCGCAGGAGCCCTGCAATCCTCCTGGGAGGGTCAGCTTCTCACCGCCCTGTAGCTCCTGCACCTGCAGCGGGAAAGGGAGCTCGCCTGCAATACGCAGCAGGCCCTCGACGACATAGCGCGTTCCTGGTGGCCCGTAGAGCAGCAGCGGTTCCGTGCGTCCGGCGTGGGCCACCATAAAGAGCACGCCTGGCAGCCCTGCCACATGGTCGGCATGCATATGTGTCAAGCAGATGGCCCCTAGTTGACGAAAGCCCCAGCCCAGGCTCTTCCAGGGGATCTGTGTCCCTTCACCGCAGTCCAGCAGCGTGAGCGAAGCGCCACAGCGTACCAACACGCACGAAAGCCAGCGTCCCGGCAATGGCATCATGCCGCCTGTTCCCAGCATGCAGATGTCGATCATCGTCTGCCCGCATTCAGAGATTTTTCTGGTAGGCCCAGGCTAGCCCCAGGACGAAAATGGAGATCATCAGGTCGCTGCTGAGAGTAAGCGTTACCACGATGAAAGGGAAGCCAGAGATGATCATCATCGTGGCCAGCAAGAGCCAGAAGGCCAGCAGGGCAGCTGCCAGGTAGGCGAGGGCAGGAATTCGCCGCATAGGTTGCATCCTTTCGCGCCATTTCCCTCGTATGGTAGCACGCCCGGGGAGCCTTTGCAACCGGCATGGTTGCGGTCTCGTTCCTCAGCCGAAGGAGGCGAGCAACTGAGGCTAATGAGCGATCCTCTCCGCCTGGCTTGCGGCTCTCCTCTATCCTCTGAGCGAATAGCTGTGGTATCATCAATCTGCAGAAGCCTGGTCCCGGGAAAGATACGAAGAGGCCTGGCGAGTAAGCAAAGCTGCAAAGAGCGGGCGCAGCCGTGAGAATTATCGATCGCTTCCATCCTCAACGACGTCGAGAGCTTCAGACTGCTCTCGACGCTGGACTGGTTCTCCTGCGAGGAGAGGTTTCTCTGCTAGAGCCACCCTTGCTCTATCCGCTGACGCTGCTCAGTTTCCTGCTTCTGCTCATCGGGTTGGCGGGCTTCGGCGCTCTGGCTGTCCTCGTGCTCAGCTGGCGGTCCCTTCACGGCTGGTCCGTGGGGAGAGCCGACCTCGTGCACCTGCTCGTGTGGCTCGCGGTCAGCAGCGTCGTTTATCTGGTCCTGCTGCCCCTACACGAGCTGCTACATGGGCTGGTCTTCCGGTTCTGGGGAGGGCGGCCCTATTACGGGATGCGCCTCCCTGTGGCCCTCTATTGCGGCGCGCGTCATCAGCTCTTCTGGCGCAACCAGTATCTCACAGTGGGCCTGGCTCCCTGTCTGGTCCTCTCTCTTCTCCTGGCCCTGCTCATGTGGTGCTGGCCAGCAGTAGCTCCGTACCTGGTCCTGGCAGGGGCTGGTCATCTCTCCGGTTGTGCCGGCGACTTGCTGGCGATCTGGCTGCTCTTGCGCTATCCGTCCCGCCTTTGCATTGAAGATACAGAGACGGGCTTTCGGGTCTGGGAAATTTTCCCCCTCCTCCTCGATTCCGACTCCGTGACCCGAACAAACTGAAGCCTGGCTCTGTGGCAGGGATCAGGGACAGTGGGCATGATGCGGCAGAGCGCTGGCTGCTGCACCCCTGGCGGCTTTGCTCTCAGGCAGTACAGGTATCATCAAGCGAGCGAGTAGAATCATGCCAGAACTACCAGAAGTTGAATATACGGCGCGTCAGGTACGCGCTGCTCTTGTTGGAGCCAGTATTGCGGAAGCGCAAGTCTTTTGGGAGCGGAGCATTGCCCGGCCCAACAGCAGGGCCTTCTGTCAGGACATTGCCGGACGGCGCATTGAAGGGGTCCGCCGCCGCGGCAAGCTGCTCCTGCTGGACCTTAGCGGTGACTATCTATTGACCATCCACCGGCGCATGACCGGCAACCTGCTCGTCCTGCCTCCTGGCTGGAGCCTTGACTGCCGGCTCCAGCAGCAGGACCGGGCGTTGTGGGAACGAGTGGGACCAGCCTTTATCAGCGAGAGTTATCAGTGCCGTTGCCAGGAGAAGCAGCAAGAGGAGCAGGAGGAAGCCCTCTGTCTGCTACATGACCAACCATTCTACTGTCGTGTCTGCTTCACATTAGCTGATGGGAGGCGCTTACTCTATAACGACCTGCGCAAATTTGGCAAGCTGGCCCTCTGGTCCCGCAACCAGGAGGCTGAGGCTCTGGCTGGCCTGGGTCTCGAACCGCTCGACCCGGACTTCACCAGCGAGCGGCTGGCCTTGCTGCTGCAAGGAAAGAGGCGACCTATCAAACAAGTGCTTCTTGAGCAAACCCTGATTGCCGGTCTGGGGAACATCTATGCCGATGAAGCCCTGTTTGTAGCGGCCATCCATCCTCTGCGCCGGGCCGAGACACTCAGCTTCGAAGAAGTGGCCGTCCTGCGCCAGGCGATCGTCGCGGTGCTCCAGCTCGGCATCGAACATGGAGGAACCTCTTTCAACGACTATCGCGGCCTCTGGGGAGAAGCCGGCAGCAACTATGGCCATATGCAGGTCTACCAGCGCACTGGTCAACCCTGTCGACGCTGCGGTACAGCGATCCAGCGCATCAGCGTTGCCCAGCGGAGTACCCATTTCTGCCCGCGCTGTCAGCCAGTCAGCCAGTCAGCCAGCCAGCCAGCCGATTCTGTAGCCAGCCTTACCAGCAAGGACCTTACTGAGGCGTAAAGAAGGCCGGGCTGCAGCGCAGGCTAGCAGGCCCACCGGGGATATTCGTAAAAGTCACGTCGACAGTCGCCGGCACATTGCGCGGCTGTCGGCTGGCCAGGGGCAGCGTAAAGCGGACATAGCCGCCCTGATCACTCGTAGGCTGTTGTGTCAAAGGCGTATCGCCACTGCTAAAATGGACCACCGCCGTGGCTGTAGCGCCTGACACGCCCTGCATATTTTTAGTCAAGCGAGCATAGATAGTAATGACCGCTGTCGGAGACGGAGCATTGTTCGAAGCCCAAGCGCCGCAGCGGTAGGGCGGTTCTGTAGGCAGGGGCGAGGTGCTTGCCTGGAAGGCGGGATTAATGGTCACCGTCGCCGCCGGAGAAAGCTGGTTAGCTGTTGGGCCGCAGGCACTCAGTAGGAGCAGCCAGAGCATGGCCAATCCCGAGAGCAAGGCGCCCAAGCCCAAGCGCTGGTAGCGAGATCTCCTCATACAGGTTGTCACCCTGAACCTCTCTTACAAGGCATCGTGGTCGTTCCTCCGGTCCGGGCGGAAGCCAGCAGCGCGACGCCACAGGAATCCGACTGACCCTGGACCCTGACTCGCTCGCGCTCTGCCATCCTGCGATGTTCACTGTGTGCTGACAGGCAGGATACATCTGAAACGAGCATCTGACAAGCCCATTGCTGAGAGGCTGGCCCGAGACTCTCCCCTGGGAGGAATAGGTTTCCCATGAACGGTAGGTTGGGAGTCGCAGGGAGCCTCCGAGAAGCGGACAAAAAAGCATTTAGGGCATAAGAGTAAAGTACTCTTTGGCCCGGAGGAGCGGTTGCCGGTGCGACTCCATAGCACCTGTTAGAAATAGACCACATTTGGAGGTGCGAGTACATTATATCATAGACAGGTAGTATAGGAGAGCTTACGCCCAGCCGGCTTGGCCGGCAGGCGCTGAAGCAAGGGAACGCCTGGCAGGAGGTGGAGGAGAAACAGGTCGGCCCTCTGGTTGGGAGGGGCTATCTGCCTCTTTCTTGGTCTGCCTGGCGGCCTGAGCCGGACTCACCTGGCGACTGGCTGGGAATGTGGCGATTGAGCGGAAGCGCTTTTCCTAGACGTGCTTGTCCCACGGCCCTTATGGCCCTGGTGGTCCTGGTACCGGCATAATTGCCTTGTTCTTTCTATCGAAATGTGTTACACTACTGGGCGTTGGAGAATTCCTGGATAGGAAGACAATTATTTTGCTCAATCGGGAGTGTACATTTCCATGAGTCATCGGTCTGACGAACAGTGGGAGCTGTTCGCGGAGCTGGAGCAGCTGAGCGAGGGGCCGGAGATGCACAGCAGCGAGGGGTCGCAACCAGCCTCGTCGCGTGTGCAATCCGAGCCGGTTACAGTCCGTCCTGATCCTGGCCGCGAGCGCAGGAAAGGGGCGCCGGAAGTCATCTTTGGGGAGACCAAGGAGACGGCGCAAGTGATTGCTATGGCCGAGGCGCTGCTGGCTGGTTCAGGGCGAGCGATTGTCAGCCGCATGCGCTCAGAGACAAAGGAAGCACTCCTTGAGGTCTTTCGTGGTTACACCATTCGTCTGCGCGAAGCCGCCAGAGCGATGGTCATCTCCAGGCCCGATTTTGTGCGTCCCGACACGGGGGGGCATGTTGGTATCATCACGGCAGGCACCTCCGATGTCCCGGTAGCGGAGGAGGCGGCCCTCGTTGCCGAGGAAATGGGCTGCCGCGTGACCTGTATCTATGACGTGGGGGTGGCAGGGTTGCACCGTCTGGTTGGCCCGCTGCGCGACCTGCTCTCGAACGACGTAGATGCGATCGTGGTGGCCGCTGGCATGGATGGGGCGCTCCCTTCGGTCGTGGCAGGGCTGGTTCCTGTCCCTGTCATCGGCTTGCCCACTTCGGTTGGCTATGGCCTGGGCGGCAAGGGCATGGCCGCCCTGCTGTCAATGCTGCAGACGTGTGCCCCGGGCCTTGCCGTCGTCAATATCGATAACGGCGTCGGCGCGGGCATCACCGCGGCCCTGATCGCCAACCGCGTGGCTCAGGCTCGCAAGCATCCCTTGCGCTAGCTAGAAGGCTGCGAGATTTCTGTCTCTCTCGCTGGGAGCAGAGACTGTCTCGCCGCGTTGTTGGGTAAACGTGGATTTGAGTGAAAGAGAGGCGGGACCTTCTATGGCGAACAATAAACGCGGACCGGAACCCGGATCGCAGAAGGCCAAGCATGGCGGTCAGGCTGTGCGCGAGAAGTATGGTACGGAGTTCTACGCTAGAATCGGTAAGAAGGGAGGCGAAGCGGTCAAGCAGAAACGTGGCCCTCAGTTCTATTCCGAGATCGGTAAGAAAGGCGGAGAGTCGACGAAGCGTCAGCAAGGCTCGGCTTTCTACTCGCGCATTGGTAAGAAGGGCGGTGAGCGGGGACGTGCTGCTAGCTCTGCCGCTGCTCCAGCTCAGACGCCGGATGAGAGCGGCACTACTCCTTAGCATCGCCTGCTTCGTCTGCCGAGGGCCTCAGAGAGGAAGTGGCTTGCCCGCGCGCTCCCGCTGCTTCCCTCTTTCTCGTGCAGGCGGGCCTGAGATGAGAGATGTCGGTGTGTTTGCTAGCCATTCGGCAAACACACCGATCCACGGGAAGAGCTAGCTGGCGAGGAGGTTAGCCAGCGGGGAGACTGGCCACTGCGGTGGTCAGCTCCCCGTGCCTTGACTTGTCTCGCTGGTGGCCCCGGAATCGTTCGTTAGAGCGAGGCGTCGCTCTCTTTCCAACTCAGAGCAGAGACCCTCTTTGCCTCCTAGCGACGGCGCAGAAAGGGAGGCGCGCTAATCTCCTGCTCCTGCTCTAGCCGCTCCTGGTAGCGGCGTGCCAGGCTGCGCAGGCCTCGCAGATCTTCCAGGCTGCGCTGCGGACGTGGCAACGCAGGTGGACGCAAGGGGGCCGCTGAGGCGGCGGGAACCCCGTGGGAGAGCGAAGGGCGCGGCGTCAGTGGCGGCATGGGGACCATCTGGTGAGATGCCCGGGCTGGCTCGGGTGTGCCTGCACCGTTGCTGGCCTGGGTTGCTGCCTCAAGCTGGGCCGGGCGCGATGTTCCCGCCATCAACGCTGGTGGCTGGGCTGCCAGTGGCTCGCCCATGCCAGCGGCAATCAGCGTTACTCGCAGGCTATCCTGCAGCGTTGGATCGATGACCGCTCCAAAGGTAATATCTGCTGCCTCGTCGACCACGCTACGAATGCACTCCGCCACCTCGTTGACCTCAAAGAGCGTCAGATCCTCGCCACCACTAATATTGAACAGCACACGGTGCGCCCCTTTGATGGTCACATTCAGGAAGCCACCGGCGATGGCCTGCTGGGCGGCAGCCTGAGCGCGATTGCGGCCTTTTCCCTCGCCGATGCTCATCAGGGCGCTACCGGCGCCGCGCAAGACATTCCGCACATCAGCGAAATCGACATTGACCAGCCCCGGCACATTAATGACCTCGGCGATCCCTTGCACTCCCTGGCGCAGCACATCATCGGCGACCTTGAAGGCCTCCGCCAGACTGCGATCCCGCGTGCTCGACATTAGCAAGCGATCGTTGGGAATAGTGATCAGTGCATCAACCTCTTTGCTCAGCTCGGCCAGGCCCTCGTGAGCCACGCGGCGGCGGCGAGAGCCTTCAAAGCTGAACGGAAGTGTCACAATGCCGATGGTCAGGGCGCCCAGCTTGCGAGCAATTGAAGCCACCACTGGGGCAGCTCCCGTACCGGTGCCGCCTCCCAAACCGGCAGCGATAAAGACCAGGTCGGCATCCTTGAGCGCGGCGCGAATCTCAGCCGCGCTCTCCGTTGCGGCCCGCATACCGACAGCCGCGTTACCGCCTGCTCCCAAACCCTTAGTATAATGGTGGCCCAGGCTAATCCGCAGAGGGGCCTGTGACAGCTCCAGCACCTGCGCATCCGTATTCATCGCGATGAAACGCACGCCCCGGACATTCATATCAATCATGCGATTCACCGCATTGGTACCTCCGCCGCCTACACCGGCCACCACAATATCAACGTGGCGCGGCTCATCGCAGCGCTCTTCGGCGTCGACGGGCGCCTCAGTAGCGAGCATCTCCTCTTCCGTATCCCGCTGCTCCCAGCCGGCCAGGGTGTGCTCCTCCCGCATATCCTCTCCCACCTCCACCTCATGTCGGAGTACGGCCCAGCGGTTCGCCTGCTCATCGTAGTAGAAATCCGATCCCTCGTTCACCGCCTGCCCCTGGCGGTCCCAGGGCCTCTCTCTCTCGTATCGATCGCCATGAAATATCGACTGCATGCGGACCCCCGTTTCTCTTCTCTCTGTGAGCGAGCAGCCCTTGTCTGGGTGCTGCGATGAGCAGGTAGTATGTTGCCGAAAGGCGTTCTAAGCGCATTGTAGCAAGTGTGTCAAGGGATGGCAAGACGTTCCTTCTCCTTCAAAATGCGAACCCTCCCTATCAGATATTACGGAGAGCATGGCCGGTACGTAAAACGGAGAGTGAAAAGGCCGTTCTGCCTGCCTGTGAGCTGGGGGCCTGGGAACTGGGGGGCGCGCTGATCAGCTGATCAGATAAGCCAGCCGCCAGATGGAGCAGGCGGATAGAGATGGAGGGCTGGGTAGGGGAGAGGTAGCAAAAAGCCCGAAGCGGAGCGGGCCAGGCCGGGCCGGACGGGTATGAGACAGCCTCTGCACCTGTCTGCTTGCTTGCCAAGTCAGACGAAGAGAAGAACCCTTCCTTACTCGGCCCAGATCTCGCTCTGCCTCGGGCTCTCGACTCGCTCCTGCAGAACGCAGCTGATGGACGAACCGGCCCTGCTGCGGGCGACGAAAAGCCGCTCGGCGCTACTGCAGAGGGCGCGGGTCAATCTATGGCCTGACTGCCAGCACTATTCAGGATTGGGCGCGCACCAATTGCTGCTGTGACTGTGATTGCTGCTGCTGGGGCGGCTGAAACGGCTGGAACGACTGCTGAGCACGGGCCAGCTGCTGCTCTTCGCTCGTAGCCAGGGCATGGGTGATCACGCGGATCACGCGTCGGATGTCCATCGGCTTACGCAGGGGATGGATACCGCGCTGCTGCAGCTCCTCGTAGGGCAGGTCGGCGCTCATCATAATGGCTGGGGTACCGCGTGTCTCCTCCACCTCCTGCAAGCGGTCAAAGACCTCTAAGCCGTTGATGTCCGGGAGCTTATAGTCGAGGAGCAGAAGGCAGGGACGGAGGCGCTTGGCCTTCTCCAGGGCGCAGGAGCCATTATCGGCAAGAGCCGCCTGGTAGGGGGTTTCACTGTTAATAACCTCCTCCAGAAACTTGCCGAAGTCGGCATCGTCCTCGACAATCAAGATAATAGCACTGCGTGGGCGTTGGGCTGCCGGCGGAAAGACAAGCCCTGACATTGTGTACTCCTTCCCTTTGTCTCTGTCAGCTCAATGGAGAGAGAAAGGATCACCGATAACTACATTGTAGTCTAACGGTTATTCCTGTGGATAGGTGACATGATCGCGACATTGAACCGCGACTTCCCTTCTCTCTGTAAAGCATACCATCATCGTGCGGACCTGCACTCTGAGTCTGCGCGCTCTGCTTATGAAAGATGTCCTATCTCTCTTTCCATTCTACCTCGTGTCCTCTCGTCTGGATGGGACTGAGCGATGGCCCGCGACAGCTCAGGAGTTCAAGCCGCTCACGGCGGGGAGGGGACAAACAAGTAAGCTGGCGTCCGCTTACCCCCGTTCCAGTGTACCTGCTTTTGACTAGCATAGAGCAGAAACCTTTTTCTGGGAAGGGGGCAGGGAACAACTGGCCCTTCCTGGTTCCTCCCTGGTCATTGATCTGCTGTCCCTCTCCGTAGAAAGGAAGGGAGGAAGGGACTTGAAGATTGGAGGGGGACTATGCTATCATGGAAGCGCTGCACCTGTAGCTCAATTGGATAGAGCGCTTGACTTCGGATCAAGTGGTTGCGGGTTCGAGTCCTGCCAGGTGCGCTCTCCCACACTGGCCACCGTCTCCAGCCGCTTCTCAAGCCTCACGGCGCCACACGGGGAAGCCGGGCTGTCGAGACGGCGGTCCCCAAGGCCGGCTTCCTCCCCTGCAAGGACCACTTGCCTTCATGTGGCAAGGACCACCTGCCTCGCTCAGCGGTGGCAGAGACAAGTGTTCCCTTTCTCTGGCGGCTATGTCCATCTGCCTGCCTCGACTGGCAACCACCTGCTTCCAGGGGAAGCACGCTCAGCTTCCCACCTGGTTCCCGCATCGTTCTCCGATGCTCCTGTCCGGATTCCGACCCCGTTCTGGGGGCGGTCCTCCTGCTCTGCTACAGTTGTCCCTGGCTCATCCCGGTTCTGTCTCGAAAAGACGCGAGAAGCTCTCTGTAGGCAGAAAGAAGCAAGAGGGGAACGCACTGGCGCGTTCCCCTTCTTTTTTGCTGTGCGTTGGGCTGCACAGGGCAGGATCAGCAAAGGGGTCAGCTCAGGAGAAAGAGACCTGCAGCCCACCGGCCTCGAGGGAGGCGCTGTTGAGGGAACGGTCGATATAAAGCACCACATTGGTCATCACAAGCCGGGGGACTGTGCCCCCAGTAGCCAGAACCAGCAGATCGGCCTTGTTGGCGAAACTGCTCAGGCCAGTAACAATATCCTGCAAGATAGAAGTCTTGATAGAAACGCCGGTCGCTACCGCTGTCCCCGAGGCCGTGATAGTAATGGTCACATTGCCAAGATCGCGCGAGATCTGCAACCCCGACATCGTAGTGGAGCTAAAGGTCAGCACAGGGTGCAACGGGTCGGGCAGGAGGCTCAGATGGGCATTGGTGCCAATGATCTCGCTTGCCCGCAAGACGATCGAGTTAGGAGCCGTGAGAATAGTCGGCTTGGGCGTAGCCGTAGGTGTCGGTGTTGGCGTGACGGTCACCGTGGCCCCGGGCGTCACAGTGACTGAAGGGACCGCGCTCGGCGTCGGGGTGGCCGTGGCTGTTTCACCGGGTGTGGGTGTCACCCGGGGCGTTGGCGAGGGTGTTGGCGACGGCGTCGGCGTGGGAGTCGGCGGGTCAACGGTTGGCGTGGGGGTTGACGTGCGATGATGGCATGGGATCAGCGGCGGCAGACAGAACTCCGGCCCGGCCTGCGGCACTGTTGCTGCACTAGCGGCGAAGGCCACCTGACCCCCTGCAACAAAAGCTGGAATCAAGAGCACCAGAAAAGAACAGAGTGCGCCGATTTTCCCCCAGAATGCCAGCATTGCTGGAGAACGCTTCTTCATATTCATAGCTTGGCCTGACCTTTATTACATTGCGCAACTTATTCGTCCGCTGAGCTCGCGAGGATAGAAAGGAAAATACCATCACCGTCAGGTGGCAATCGTACCATTGGAAGACCAGACGGGGAGAGCGCGCGAGTGCAGCCGACCCTGAGAGCACCGCTGCACCCGCGCGGTGACGATGGACGGGCCTTACAGGAAGCGACCCATCTCTCGCCAGCTTTTCTTAGCTATGGGTGATGCTCAGCGTCAGACCAGGCAGCGTGATGCTGTTGGCAGCCTGGTATGGGGAATTAATGGTCAGATTGGTCAGCGTCGCGCTGGTGGCCGTCTGATCAAAAGGATTGGGGCCAGTGCTGAGCACGAGGTTCTGGAACTGGCCTTCATCGGCCTGCAGACCTGTGGCGTCGTTCGTCAACCCCGTCACCGACACTGGCGTGTTCTGGCCCGCCTCCAGCTTGACGGTCACAGTACCCAGCGGCCCCAGGCTGATGCTCTTACTGATCACCAGATCGGTAATGGTACCATCAAGCTGGTTGACTGCCACCGGGGTGCTGTTATCGGCAGGCGAGATGCCCGGGTAAAGATGGAAGTTCTTGGCCTGCAGTACCTTGGCCTGCACCGTGACCGGCAGCGGCGCCGCTGCCGCCAGGGCGATGGCACCGTTCTCCACTGCTCCAAGCATCCCGAAGAGCAGCAGGGCTGCGACCAGCATCACCGACCAGAAAACAGTTCGATTGGTGCGCCCTACCGGAGGCAGCTCCTCGTCTTCATCGACAACTGCTCTGGTCTCAATGGTTTCCACTCGACTGACATCAATGTCCTCGGCATCGAACGGGGGCAGGTGCATGGGCAGGCTCGTTTCCTCACGCTCTGGTTCCCGGGTCATTCCGGTGTCGTGCTCGTTTTCCATGAGACGCTCTCCTTTTCAAGTACTACATGATTAGATATATATTTATGTATATGTAATCCCGATAAGCGGGATCACAGACGAACGGAGAAAGACGCACACAGGATAATAATCTGGAAAGATAGTCAGGTTCGCTGATCTGTTATCCTTGCTGGCTTAAAGCTCCTGGCTGGCAATGGCTTCATGAGCGCATGGTCGCGCGGGCGCGGAGAGACGAGCGCTGCACGCCGCTCCGTTTGCTAGCAGCCACAGGACGCCAGGCTACGCCCAAGGCCCCACCGATGATGCCAAGCAGCATACCGATCCCAAAGCCGCCGAAAGAGGAAGCGACCAGAGAGACGAGGGCGAGCACCACGCCGATAGAGCCGGTGATGAGTGAATAAGCAGGGACCAGCAGCTGGATCACGCCCATAATGACCAGCAAGGAGCCGACAAGTAGGCCAGCCCAGAGAGTGCTGCCGGGGAGCATGGCCAGTCGGATGAGCATAGCCGGGCCCCAGAGGACCAGCAGGCCGGAGAGGATCAGCAAAATGGAGCCTGCGAAGGGACGTGAGCGGCGCCAGCGGCGGAAGCGACCCCAGCGCTGCCACTGTTGGACCAGCCGGGCCTCCTTGTCGGCGGTGCGCAGGCGACGGTACGTGCGCCAGGCGCTGAAGCGTTGGCGCAGTCCTGCCAGCGCGCCCGTCAGCGCGTGGGTGCGGCTGGAGCGACTGGAGAGGTCGACAACGATCACTTGTTGACTCTGGCTAGTGCTGCTTTGCGCGGTGCCTTCCGCCTGTGGTTCTTGAGACATCGCCATTGTAGACACTCCTTTTCCACGCCTCAACGGTGAAGCGACCTGCCGGTAAACAGCCCCGGCTAACCAGGAAAGCAAACGTTGCTCAACGAGCTGAGCGAGCAGAGACAGACAAGAGAGGGTATAGCTGGCCGCTCCTGGCGCCCGAGCCCCGAGCCGGAGCGGCTCACTCTCCCCGGCTTGCGGCTGCCTCTGCCTAAACGGCGAGCAGGCGCGGCAGCTCCAGTGCCAGCCGCCAGTCGCCGCTGATGCGCAGGCGACGTGAGAGGACAGCCTGACGCTGATTGAGTCGGCGGCTGGAGAGCCTGGCCCAATCATTGGCTGAGCAGCGCAGCGTCAGCCGCGGATTCTCCAACCGGCCCACGCCAGCGACCGGTGGTTCGCCCGGCTCCAACTTCAGGTAGCGAGGCTGCATATCATCGAAGAGCCACTGGATAGAGGCCCGTAGTGGCTTCGAGCGCTGCTGCGACCAGGCGGCCACCAGGCGCATGGAAGTAAAGATCGTCTCCATTGTCTCCTCAGTCACATGGGGTGCATCCCCAGTGCCCAGCACACCGCCCTCGATGAACTTGATAATGCGCTCGGCCTGGACCTCAAAGGGGTCATCGAGGCCCAGCTTGGCCAGCTCGCTCACCTCGTGGGGGTCGATGCCCGCACGGCGTAGCTTTGTATACAGCGATCGCAGGCCGAAAGCGAACATCTCCTGTGGGGTAAAGCCAAGGCAGGTAATATACGACCAATCGTGATCGGGGGGAGCCAGCACACCCGCCGTCCAGGCCAGGATGCGGTTGAGCATCTCGATCGTGGCCTCCTTGCAACGGCGGTCTTTGCTCACCAGCTCACGCAGCAATTGGATGCCAAAGGCAATATGTCGCGACTCGTCGCGGGAGACGAAGAAGATGCCGCGTCCCAGGGCTGGAAGGAGGCCAGTGCGGGTGGTATATTCGCGCAGGAAGTGCTGACCGGTGTGCGCCAGCATCCCTTCGATGACGATATGGTAGAGTACTACACCCTGGGCCAGCAGCGGCAAGCTATGCGGATTGCGACGCAGCCGCTCTGCTGCGCGATCAAGCTCCGTGAAGACCTGCACAAAGCCCCAGCTCAGATGGGGACGAACTGCACTGAGCGTCGTGCTGATATCCTGGCCGAGCTGACAGACTTCGCGAATAAAGCGATCGAAAAAGACGTGGTGACGAGCCTCGTCGGCGATCTGCGTTGCGAGGAAGATCTTGTCCTCTGGCCGGGGCGCCGGCTCCACAAAAGGAGCCAGCGTCAGCGTCACCGACTCCTCGCCGTCGAGGAACATCGAACAATTCCAGAGGATGGCCGCCCGCTCTCGCTCACTGTGCTTTTCTCTCCAATCCAGTGCATCCTGGCTAAAGTCCAGCGCCTTTGCTGACCAGTTCCCTTCCTCCCACAGGCGATAGAGTCGATCTTTCTCAACCGGTGGCGTCTGTTCAGAATCGACATCGATGAAGCCTTCCTGTTGGGCCGGTTCGGTAGTCATGGGTTGTTTCCCCCTGTTTCTGGGTACCTGCCTGCCTGTGAGGGAGGCGCCACCCCGACAAAGCCGCGTCGGGGCTGGCTGGCCCTCGCCAGATCCTGAACCGTCAACTAAATTGACTGACAGTCAGTCAACCGTTGTTGTATATGACTATAGCCGGCAATCAGGTGATTGTCAAGGGGAAAACGATCGCCTGGTAAATTAGGGTAGTTTCTGCAACCGGACAGGATACCGGGAGCGAGAGCGAGCTACCGCTGTGAAGCAGCGTCAAGCGATGCCGAGTGCGTGGCGAATGAAGCTAGAGCATTCGGCGATGAAGACCTCGGGGGAGACGGGCGAGTTATAGATGTAGCATTCTTCGGCGGCGTAGTAGACGGTACCGACGATCAGAATCGCCGTCACCTCGGGGTTAATCGTCGGGCTAAGAGAGCCGCGTTGCTGCTCCTGGCGGATGATCTCGGCGATCAGGCCGTAGTAGGGAGCGAAGATATGCTGGCGTTCGGCGGGGTGCTCGGTCCAGCAGGTATTGAAGTGGACGATCGCCAGGATGTCGCGGTACTCTGACATGGTCTGGAACGTTTCGGCCACGCTGCGCTCGATCATCTCTTGCAGAGTGTGAGCCTCATCGTAGGCGCGTCGGAGCGTGGTCTCGATGCGCTCTTGCATCTCGCGGGCGAGCGTTGTCAAGACCGAGGCTTTGGATGGAAAGTACCAATAGAAAGTTCCCTGGGCCACGCCGGCGCGGGCCACGATCTCGGAGATGGTCGTTGCTTCGAATCCTTTCTCGGCGAAGACCTCGCGCGAGATCCTGAGCAATTCGGCCTTGCGTGCTTCGCGATTGCCTCGATTTGCTGCCATTCCCTTCACCTTTGTGCTATCAGTAAAGCAGATCCTTTGCTAGTCTTTTCTAATAGCATAGCATACAAACGCGGCCATACGCCAGGTCAGGTCAGGCCGGTTTCTGGGGCCTGGGGGGGAACAAGGGAGCCGTGTGCTGTTGCCTGTGTCTCGCTCGTGCGGGAGACCTCACGCTCTCACTCAGCCTTGCACCGAGCGCGGAGGGATAGTGGTGCAAGGCTGAGAAGAAAGCCGGCTCACCACTCTTTGTGCGTTGTGGGCCTCGGGCCTGCGTGCTCGCTGAGTGGGAACCGGGCGAGGCCTGGGGAGGCTGAAGGTGGGCCGGCCTGAACCTCTTTTCCTCTCCCTATTCCACCTGATCCACTGCCCTCCGCTGGCTGGGTGAGCCTGGTGCGATCTCGGCGGGGTGAAGCGTCGCGTCATGCTGCGGCGCCCTCCCCTGGCCAGGCTGCCGCAAACCTGGCTCTCTGTAGAGGTCCTCTAGACGCTGACTGCTGGCGTGCCATGAATCAGGGCATCAAGTGTACTCTTCTTGACACGATAGCCCTGACGTTTCCCACGGTGGGGGAGCAGGATAGCCTCCAGGGCACCCGATTTGATCCAACGCCGTACGGTGGTGTCATCGACGCGGAGCCGCTGGGCGACCTCGCTTACGGTGAGCAACTCGGTAGGAGGCTCCAGCTCGCGACCGGCTGTCTCTTCATGGTGTGTGCGTGTTCGAACCATATGTCTCTCCTTCCTCCTGAATTCTAAAAAGCACCTGCAGTATTCCTCAAACGGAACAGCCTCCGTCTTACAACTAGCATACTGTAGTACACAAAGAGGGCGTCTGCAAGCTGGCGCAAGTCTGCGCCGTAGTCCGCCGCAGAAGCTGCTTCGGGAGTGCCCTGCCTGGCTGTGCGCGGCCCTGTCTGGCTGTGCCTGCCTGGCGAGACTGGGCTATGCAGGACGATGCGGGGCCTGCTGTTGTCAGCTTCCCTACGCTCCTCCCTTATATAATGATGATGCTCGCTTGAAATAATGCGGGTAATATGTTCTGGCAGAGGGCACGAATCTGGAGGTGAGCGATTGTCAACAAGGAGGTGAGCAGTATGTCTAGCTGGTTCCCTGGTGGAGCTGGCTCGGGCTCCGCTGGAGAGGAGGGGCGGGTGCAAGGGCAGGAGCGGCTAGCGATTCCTTGCCGGGGGCAGGGTTGGCCGGCCTTCACAGAGGAGGATGTGCGCACCTATCTCGCTGAACACCCGCCTCTCTCTACGATGTTTGGCAGTGTCCCCAGGGTTGGCAGCGTGCGCTTTCTGCCCGTCCCCGAGGCGGCCTCACTGTTGGCCCAATGGCGCGCTGAGCAGAGCCTGGTTTCCCAGCTTGCTGGCCGAGAGCAGGTCTGTCTAGTCGAGCTGCTGGGGCCGTTCCAGGTCCATGATCCGCTACGCCCTTTGGGGCGAGTGGCGCCCATCGCCTCGCGCCTCTACTTGCTCTTCGACGCAGGCGATGGGTCGCTGCTTACCTGGGTGCCCGCTGATCGATAGGCCCGGGCTGGCGGCTGCTCAGGGCATCGCGCTCTTGGAAGCGGGCCAGGCGAAAAGGCTTGAGCGGTACCAGCGGTTCCTCGCCACACACCAGGCTGCTCAGCAGCTCACCAAGCAAGGGACCGAATTTGAAGCCGTGGCCCGAGAGGCCGGTGGCAAAGGCGACACGCGGCTCGTCGGGCAGGAGATCGATGATGAAGTCCCCGTCAGGACTCATGTCGTAGATGCATTTGCCAACGTGAGCCAGATAGGCCCGCCGCAGAGCCGGGATCAGCTCCTCTAGATCGTGGATGGCCTGGCGCACAAGCTGCTGGCTGCGTGTTGGATGCTCGGTCTCATCCGGGTCGATGACCGGACCGGTGGCGTGAGAGGCAACTTTGAGCCAGGGCAGGCCCTCGCCATTGGCACTGTAGCTACTGTGAATGGGTAGCCCATAGAGATCGTTGGCCATAAAGGCGGGAAAGTTGTGGACGCCAAAGCTGGAGAGCGGCAGACCACCAAAATAGAGCAGGTATTGGCGGGTTGTTTGAACGGGCAGGTGAAGCTCGCCTAGCAGACGATGCACCCAAGGCCCGGTCGCCAGGACAACGCGATCGGCGCTGATGGTGGCTCCATCGGCTAGTCGCAGGCGCAGTGGCCGCTGCCGGCTGCTGGCGTCGAGGGCACAGACGCGCGTTCTCTCATAGATGGTTCCTCCCATCTCGCTTACGAGCGCCTTGAGCGCGCGTAGAGCGGTCGAGGCATGGAGAATACCAGCTTCTAGATTATAAGTGAGCAGATCAAAGGCATGCGTCTCAAATTGGGGAAAACGTCGGCGACATTGCGGCTCTGCCAGCCGTTCTGTCGGCAGACCCAATGCCCGCAGTGTACGATGGCTTTCCAGAGTAAACCCGTCATCCTCACGCCCGAGCAAGAGTAAACCTGTGCGCAGATAGAGGGTTCGCTTTGTCAGTTGCTCCAATGTCACCCAGCGACTTAGACTGAGTATCACCATTTGAGAGTAGAGGGCATTCGCTCCGTATTCAAAGCGTAATAGACGCGAGGCTCCGTGAGAGGTAGAGCGTGGATGATCGACAACTTCCTGCTCCAGTACGGTGACGCGCTCTATGCCTCGGGCCAGCAGCGCATAGGCCGTCGCCAGTCCCACGATCCCCGCTCCCACAATGACAAAATGGTCTTGTTTCACGATCGTCTGGCGCCTCCTAGAAATTCTGCTATATGGAATCCTAGTATAGCAGAATATACATTTTTAGTCAATTGATAGCTATGGCTTTTCCCTTGTTGAAAAGATAAAATGATGCACTATAAAGTGTGGCACGGCTTGTATGTACAGTGTAATTCTTTTGTAAGGCGAGCAGGAGACATATGTCTCCCTGGGTGCTGACCACAAAGTTGTATCTGCTGGCCTGCATGTTCTCTCTTTCTTTCGCCTCTTGAGAAAGGGCGCACCAGCGTGATACTATCTTGAAGACAAGCTCCGGCCTTGCTGGCGGGGCTATTGCCTACGATGAATACGGCTCGGCTGCGCGCTACAGGGCAGTGTGATGCATGACGTGAGGCGTGCACGAGCCAGGCTAGTGAGATGGAACAACGAGACGCGAGAACCACAGCGGCGGGCGAGCCAGGGCGCAGTCTCTCAGTTGCGCCGACAGCGTTGCTGCGAGGGAAACCGTCGTTTCCCTCTTCCAAGTACTATACCTTGCGTTACCTGTTGGCGGCAACCCTGGCGGAGGGGGAGAGCCAGATTCTCTTCCCTGCTCTTAGCGAGGATAGCGAGGCGCTTTTCCGGGGCTGCCGTGCCTTGGGGGCGCAGCTCGACTGGTTGGGGGAGCCGGGCGAGCGCTTGCGGGTGAGAGGGGTGGGACGACCGCGGGCCGCGGGCGCGGTCACTATCAACGTTGGCAATGCAGGAGCGGTGCTGCGCCTCTTGCTCGGTGTCGCGGCCTGGCTGCCACAGGTGACCTTTGTGACCGATCAGCCGCAGTCGCTGGGGCGCAGGCCAAATCGTGAGTTGCTGCAGGCCTTGGAAGCATTGGGGGTGCGGGTTGAGGCTCAGGGACCGGAGGGCTATCTGCCGATCACGCTCTATGGTGGCCAGCCGCATGGAGGGCTGGTCAGGGTCTCGGGTGCGCGCAGTTCCCAATATGTGAGTGCTTTGCTCTTCCTGGCTCCTTTGCTCGCTGAGCCACTGACGATCGAGGTCGTTGACGGCTTAACCTCTCAGGTGATGGTGCAGTTGACGCTCAAAGTGCTGCGTCAAGCGGGGATTGTCGTCGAGCACGATGCTGCTCTCCGGCGCTTCCTGGTACCGGCTCCGCAGGCGTACCGTGTGGCTACCTATGTGGTACCTGGGGATTATCCTTCGGCGGCGGCGCTGCTGGCGGCCTGTGCTGCTATGCCTGATCCGGCCAGCGAGCTGTGGCTTGGGCGCTTGCCGGCGGGTGAGGAGGATGGTGAAGCGCTGGTAGCGGCGCTGCTGGCAATGGGCTGCGATCTCCGGCGCGAGGGCGAGACCTTGTGTATGCGTGGGGGGCGACCCCTGCGGGGGCTGGAGTTGGATGGCAGCCGGATGATCGACTGTATTCCGGTGTTAGTGGCTTTGGCCTGCTTTGCCGAGGGGCGCAGTGTCTTCTATAACGTGGAAAATCTCCACTATAAGGAGTCGGATCGCATTAACGATCTCTGCGCCGAGTTGCAGCGGGCTGGCTGCCGGGTGACTCCCTTGCCGGATGCCATTGTGGTCGAGGGACAGCCAGAGGGCGTCGAGGGTGGGGTCTGGGTCGATGGCCATAGCGACCATCGCTTGCTGCAGGCCCTGACCATCGTAGGGATGCGTAGCCGTCGCGGGCTGTCGCTGCGTGGGGTGGAGCATGTGGCCAAGAGCTTCCCGCACTTCTTCTCGGAGCTGCAGCGCCTGGGGGCAGTGGTCAGTCCTGCGCTTTCGTGGTAAACTCTTGTCCAGAGGGATGATAGAAAGCGTTGTGTACCTGAGTCTGCCTGAGTGTTCTAGCAGAGAAAGGACAGAGGGGTGTATCGATACAAAGGCTTTGATAGTGCCCAGTGCGGCGATAGCATCTCCGCCCTTGAGGCGGCCATCAATGCCTGGATGGAGGCCGAGCGCCCCCGCATCCGTCATGTCTGCCAGAGCGTGCTGAACAACCATATTCTGCTAAGCTTTGTCTATGAGGAGATGTCGGAGCTGGAGCAGCGTTTGCCTGCCCAGGCTCAGACTCAGGCCGGTAGCACTCACTCCCGGTTTCTAGAAGACGAGTGTTCCGAAGGGCCTCCGACCAATCCGCAGCTGCCGGCCATCCCGCCGGTCGTCCACTGAGTGACTCAGCTTCCAGAGCAGGGGCGTCCGTCCCCCACCCGGACAGCGCACGCTCTCACTCTCCGCTGCCGCCTTGTTGCGCCAGCATGGCGGGCAACTGCGGCATCAGATGAGGTGCGTCTGTCTTCTGCGGGAATTCTTCTTTGTCTTTTTTTCACCCGCTTGCTGATAACTATGTTCTCGGCTGTTCGTGGGGCAAGAGCGGTGGCGGGTGGAAAGCAGCGATGATCAGGCGCTCATCTGTGTCCTTGCTGCTTGATGAGCGGAGTGCAAGAGGTGCTATGAAGGAACCGTATCTTGTTTATTCGACGGCGCAGGGGGAGGTCCGTGAGGCGCGGGGGCTGCGCGCGCTGGCCTTTGATGGAAGTCCGCTCCGGGCTGAGGAGCTGATCCCTCTCCCCGATGGGGCGACGCTCTCGATGCTTCCTGGGCGCCTGCCTGTGGGGCTGGACGCGGCTGGTCAGCGTCGTACGCTGCAGCGGCGGGGGGTCTGGGCCCTGGCGGCCCTGCTGCCGATTGGCTATACACGCACTCATTTGCCAGCCTATAGCAGAGATCCCATGAGTGAGCCGCTCCCTTTCTTTGGCTACTGCGCTGTGGCTGGCCTGAAGGGACGGCTCTTTGTGGCTGCCCTCAGAACCGATGATCCGCATAAATGGCATCCGCGGACCTTCCCGCGCCGTACCCTGGAGCGCCTTGTCCAGGAGAAGCTGGCGGCCTATCCCCATAATCGCGTGGTGAAGCAGCATGCCCATTGTGCGCTTGACTACTATTGCCCAACGGCCAGTAATCTGTTTTTTGGCCGTTGGGAGATGGCTATTGCGGTTTCTCCTGGCTGCAATGCTCGCTGTGTAGGCTGCATCTCGAAGCAAGAAGAGGAGCAGTTGATTTCACCCCAGGATCGCCTGACCTTTGTGCCAACGGTGGAGGAGATTGTGGAGGTGGCCGTCCCCCATCTGGAGCGGGCTGAGGAGGCGATTGTGAGCTTTGGCCAGGGGTGTGAGGGTGAGCCGTTGCTGCAGTGGCGCCGTATCGAGCAGGCCATCCGTGAGATCCGCCGGCGGACGGATCGCGGCGTCATTAATATCAATACCAATGCAAGCAATCCGCGCTGGCTACAGCGCCTCTATGATGCTGGCCTCGATATGCTGCGGGCCAGTACTATCTCTGGCCGCGAAGAGACCTATACAGCCTATTATCGTCCGATTGGGTATACGCTGGCCGATGTGAAAGAGTCGCTCCAGCGCGCTCGCGATGCAGGCGTCTATGCCTCTATCAATCTGCTTTGCTTCCCTGGTCTGATCGATCGCGAGCGCGAGGTGGAGGCGCTTCTGGCCTTTGTGCGTGAGACGGGTCTGCGCCTGATCCAGCTCCGCAATCTGAACATCGATCCCGAGGTACTCTTGCCGCGTCTTCCTGCTCTCGATTCGCTTGGTAAGGCCCTGGGCATGCGCACCCTGATTGAGATTCTGCGTCAGGAGCTGCCCGCGGTTGAGATCGGCAACTTCTCGCGTCCAGTCAAGCGTTGTACCAGTCAGCCTGCCGGAGACCAGGCCGAGGCTGGTGCCAGGGTTTAGCGGGCGCGAGGGGGCGGCTGGCTCACGCCTGCCTGCATGCTCAAAGCCACCGCCCGTTTTCAGTGGTCCTCACCGGGCGCGCCCGGTTGGGAAGGCTGGGAGGAGTGGAGGGGCGAGGCGGGCCGGTAGCCGGCCTGGAGTAAAAGGCTGCGTGCTGCGGTAGCAACTGGATCGACGCCAAGCTGGGCCAGGCAGTCGCGGGTAGCGCAGCCCTCGGGGGTGCCCAGCTCGTGGCCGCGATAGAAGCAGGGCATGCAGGGCAGGTCAAGGCGTACGACGACCGCCTGTCTTCCAGGTACGCCGCCGGTATAGGGACCCCAGGCGCGATGGTTGGAGAGGCCGAAGATAGCGACGGTGGGTGTTCCGGCGGCAGCGGCCAGGTGCATGACGCCCGCGTCGTTGCCGATAAAGAGGTCGACTTGTTCCAGGACGGCTGTCGTGACTTTGACGCTCCCTTTGCCGGCGAGGCTGCGCGCTGGCAGGCCCGAGCGCAGCAGGCTCAGGATATGCTGATGTAGCTCGCGTTCCTCTGGTCCTCCGAGCAGTACCAGTTGTCCACCGACCTCGCGATAAAGAGTATCCGCCAGAGCGGCGAAGCGCTCGGGGGCCCAGCGGCGAGCAGTGCTGTAGCTGCCGCTGCCCGGGTGCATGGCAATAATCGGACGCATAAAAGGATCGGGAGCCTCGTCCATATAGAGCAGGTAGCGGGCCTGCTCCCGCTCTCCCTCGCTCAGGGGGACGGTTAAGCGACGGTCGCTGGTGTGAGCGTCGACGGCGGCGGCAACGGCCAGGTTGTAGTCAGCTTCATGCATGGCTCCGAAGCCCTCGTCTTTGACGCGGACATTCAGAAACCACCCGTGTCCATTATCCAGGCCAACGCGCCAGCGTGCTCCCGTGGCGCGCACCAGAAGCTGGTGTTTCAGGCGACCAAAGGGAAGAGTCAGGTGGTGCAAGAGCAGCACGGCGTCGTAATGGGCGCTGTGCAGGCGCTGCCAGAGTGGGAAGAGGCGCCCGAGCCGTAGCGGGTCGGTCAAGACCTGTCTGGGCGAATCGAACAGGTATTTGTCGAGAACAATGATCTCGTCAATGACCTCCCAACCGGCGAGCAGATCGGCTGAGCCAGGCGTGACAAGCAGGTCGATGCGCGCCTGCGGATAGGTCTCGCGCAAGGCGCGCAAGGCTGGCGTGGCCAGCAAGAGGTCACCGAGCGAGGCCAGCTTGATGACGAGGAGACGCGCCTCCGCTGGTAAGCGGATCGACTGCTGCTGCTGGTTGTTCTCGGGTGATGGCGTTCTCAAAGATGCGTCTTGCTGCTGCACTAGGGTAGCTGCCTCCTCTACAAAACTCATAAAGACGAGCGGCTCTGGCCCGGCTGTTCTGGGCGGGAGGAAGTGGGAGCGTGCGGTACAGAAGGGCGGGCCGCAGAAGATGGCGCTGACCACTGCTCCTGGAGGCGGCGCATCGCCAGGGCCAGTACCTGCTCTGGGGTGACGTCCTTCATGCACTGAACCGTATGGAAGCGGCAGTCGGCTGGACTGCGGGCGTCGTAACAAGGGCTGCACCAGATCCCACTACGCACGATCGTGGCCTGCCGGCTGACGGGTCCACTGAGGGCCGGATCGGTCGGACCGTGGATAGCGATCAAAGGGACCCCGGTGGCCGCCGCGATATGCATCGGGCCACTGTCGCCACTGACCACCAGGTCGGCCATCTGCATCAGGGCCGCCAGCTGAGGCAGGCTGGTCTGTCCGGCCAGGTTGAGCACCGGCGTGGAAGCGTCCAGGCGCTGGAGGATGGCCAGAATGAGTGGCAGGTCGCCCCTGGCTCCCGTGAGAACCAGGTGCGCCTGAGCTTCCTGCGCCAGTCCGGTCAGCAAGCGTGCCCAGTAGGGGATAGGCCAGCGCTTGGCGTAGCCGTTATGCGAGGCCACGTGGCAGACCACCAGGGGCCTCCTGCGCGCTCCCGTTGAGCTGGAAGGCTCAGCGAGGTCGATCGCGGGATTGAGGCGCTTGAGGAGGGTCTCCACCTCAAGACGGGCCTGGGGATCGACGGGGAGGCGCGGAAAGCGATCTTCTGCTTGGAGATTGACGCCTGCCGCGCGGGCCAGCTCCAGGCAATAGTCGACTTCGTGACGGCGATCGCCGGGCTGCCAGTGACGGCCCGGGACGGGATCGGTCATAAAGCCGGCGTAACCCTCGCCAGCGAAGCCCACCCGTCGTCGGGCGCCGCTGAAGAGAGCCAGCAGTGCCGCCCAGGGGCCAAAGACGCTCACGGCCAGGTCATAGCGCCTGGCCCGTAGTCGGCGCAGCAGCGCCGCTGCCTCGCGCCAATGCTGGCCTCGAACGAGCGCTTTGGGCCGGCGCCAGATGTTCGGATCGTAGGTGATGATCTGGGCCAGGGCAGGATCGGCGCCGGCGATTGGCGCAGTCGAAGGCATCGCCAGGAGATCGATTTCCGCCTCGGGATAGGTCCGCTTGAGGGCGTGCACCAGCGTTAGTGAAAGGACCAGATCGCCGATGAGGTCCAGGCGAATGACCAGGATGCGCCGCGGCCTGAAATGCTGCGGGTTGAGCGGCTCTCGACGTTGCGCCAGGCGAGCGCAGCGCAGCAGCAGGCCATAGCTGCTCAACGCCAGGTAGATGATCGTCAGCAAGGTGCGCTTACTGAGCTGGATGAACAGCTTGCGCAGGCGGCGCCGGGCTGGCGGGCGCAGTGGATAGCCATATTCATCGAGTTCTTCTCTTGCTGCCATACCTCTCGCGTGCCATCCTTATTCTACAACATGCGTGCTGGCAGGAGTTGCTCTATCGCTGCAAGGAGGCGCTCCTCTGGGATCAGACGTACGCAGGGATGCTCCGACAAAGCCTGCGGCGGAATATCAAGGCGCCCGCAGGGAAGTTTTGGACAGGTGGGGCAGCGCTGGCTTGCCAGAATAACCATATGGCGTCTGGGATTGCCCCAGGGACCGAAGATAGAGGGGTCGGCAGGGCCGTAGAGCGCCACGGTGGGCGTCCCCTGTGAGACGGCCACGTGCAGCGGGCCGCTGTCGACTCCGAGCACCAGCTGTGCGCGGCGCAGAAAGGCGGCCAGCTCCCCAACGCTCAAAGTGGAGAACAAGACAGGAGGCGCCTCGCCGGTCCGGAGCTGCTGGCGAACCAGGGCGGCAATCTCCTCAAGCAGGGCTTGCTCTTGCTGGGTACCTGTTAAAACGAGGCGCAGGCCATAGCGGCGCAACAAGGTCACGGCGCAAGTGGCCCAGCCCTCCGGACGCCAGAGCTTGACAGCGGCCCCGCTGCCAGGATGGATGACCGCGAAAGGCACCTCATCTGTCAGACCGGCCTCAGCGAGCAGGGCGGCGGCCCGTTGCTCTTCCTGGGCCGTTGGCCTGAAGAGAAGCGGGTAGCGTTCAGGGGTAAACGGCTCCGCGAGGGGGGCCTGACCCAACAATTCAAGCGCAGTGCTCACCAGGCGCAGGCTGGAGCAGGTGCTATGCTCTCCTTCGGGGAAGGGCAAAGCGTGCGTCAGGAAACGCCTACCCGGCGCGAGGGCGTAGCCGACGCGCTGAGGGATGCCTGCCAGGTAGAGTAAGGCCGCGCCCCACCAGAAATCGGGGCGCAGGTTGATCGCCAGATCGTAGCGTTCGCGTCGCAATTGCCAGGCCAGACGCAGCAGTAGCCAATAGGGTCCCAAGGTTCCCTGGGCCGCCCGCCGGAAGCCCGGGAAGGCGCAGGTCAAGACCCGTTCCGCTGCTGGATGGCCCATCACAATCGCCTGTGACCAGGGCCCCACAAAGAGCGTCACCTGAGCTGTCGGGCAGCGCTCCTTGAGCGCCGTCAGCGCTGGTGTTGTCAGGACCAGGTCCCCCAGGTGGTCCGGCCGTAGAAGCAGCAGGCGAGGGGCCTGGGCAGACGAGAGGGAGCGTCGGGCGCGCCGCTGTGCCAGCCACGCCCCCGGCAGGCCACAGAGATAGATCAGCAACAGGAGCGCTTCACGTAGCCGTTCTCGCATCATCGAATTCCCCCCCGCTCAGGGCTGGGCAGCAGTTGCTGCACGGCCTGCCAGACCAGATCGACACTGAGCGCCTGCATGCAGGTGCATTCCTGGCAGGCGCGCATGCGACCCAAGAAAAAGCAAGGCTCCCCGCGCGGATGCTGCCAGAGAGCCACGTGGTGCGGCTCGTCCAGGGGATAGGGACCATACTCCTGTGGACTGGTCGGACCGAAAAGGGCGATCACTGGAATGCCCACAGCGGTGGCCAGATGCATCGGACTACTATCGTTGCCGATGAAGAGAGCGCACTGCTCAAAAATGGCCGCCAGCTCGCCAAAGCTAGTCTCGCCTGCCAGATTGAGCACGCGGCCTGGTGGGACGGCCAGACCAGTCAGCACCTCCTCGTTGACGGCGCGATCCTCTGGGCCGCCAACCAGCAACACGCGAGCCTCCAACTCGCTCACCAGGCGCTGCGCCAGCTCACGATAGCGCGCTACTGGCCAGCGCTTGGCTGTCAAAGTCATCCCTGGGTTAGAGCCGCCGCCGGGCAAGAGCGCAACCTGCAGACATGGCTCGCCATCCCGACTGGCGTCACGAGAGAGCAAGGTCCGGGCGCGCTGGCGCTCCTCACTGGTAGGCACAAAGCGCATGTAGGCCCGTTTCAACGGCAGGCCCAGGGCACGCGCCAGGTCCAGGTACAGCTCAGCCTGATGGCGCAGGTCGGACAGAGTAGCAGGGGCAGGCACACGGTCAGTCAGCGCGAAGCCGCGTCCCAGGCTGTCCGGCCCCACGCGGCGGGGGATACCCGCCAGCCAGGGGAGCAGGGTCAGCATAGGAGATCGATCCAGAACAAAGGCCAGATCGAAACGCTGCCTGCGTAGAAGGCGAGCAAAGCGCAAATACTCTGACAGGCGGTAGCGCCCAGGGATACCGACCGTACCGCAATCCAGGACTGTATCCACGGCGGGATGATGCTCCGGCACCACCTTCGACCAGCTGCTGGCCACATACGTAATCTGGGCCTGGGGATAAGCCGCCCGCACAACCGCGAGCAGCGGCGTTGTCATCAGCAGGTCGCCCAGGCAACAAGGCTTGATCAGCACAATCCGGCGCGGTTCGCGCCAGGAGCGTCGCCGGAGCCAGCGCTCGCCAACATTGAAACAGGCAAAAGGAAAGCGCAGCATGTAGCAGAGCAGGCTCACCACATGCTGGCGCAGAGCTGCTCCAGGCATAATGTTCGTGCTCTTCCTCACTTCCCATCTATGTATATCATATGCGATTATGTAAAACCTAAAAATCAGGAAGGATTGGCTATCGACCGTCTTATATGCTTTAGACAAAAAGTTGGCGCCTGCCCGTTATCGCATGGCGCAGCCTGCCTTACCGCTGGTAGCGTCTCCTTGCCTTCTGCAATCAGGGGCATCCCTCTTGAGGATCGCCCGTGCTGCTGGGAGCATCAGGCGAACCTCCTTGGGCCGGCTGGCCAGGGGGAGGCTGCAAAACTGTCTCCTGGTTGCTGATGCTCGCTGGATCAATGGCCGTAGCGGGAGCTGCTGCAGGAGGGGTGGCGATCGTTGGCTGCTGAGTCAGGCCAGGCTCTGGCGCGAAGGAAGGACCTGGTCTCGCTACCGTAGCGAGGGCCTGCCCACACCTTGTGCAAAATCGTACCCCAGGCGGCATGTTGGCCTTACAGGAAGGGCAAAGACTGCCGCTCAGCGGCGGGGCAGTAGCTGACCCAGAGGCTGCTGCTATCTCATCAGGGCCGCTGACTCCGCCTTCGTCCTGATGGACAGGAGTAAGCGGAGAAGCTGGAATGGTGGGGTGCATTGGACTACTGCCGACGGAGGGGGTAGGGATGGTAGGATAGGCTGCACCGCTCAGAGGAGGAGCAAAAGGCGCACCCCCAAGAGGAGGTGGAGGTGGGGGCGGAGCGATCTGGGTTGCTGATTCCTCTTCAATCCCAGGACTGTAAAGAGGATGGCTGCTTGCTGTTGGCTCCCGTTCACCACCGCTGCCGAGGGGAGCCCAGGCTGGCAACGTTCCCGGCTCCGGTACAGGATAGCTTGTGATAATGTCCGTTTGGCCTCGGGCAGTAGCCTCAGACCCGCTTTGCACGCTCTGCAGCTCTCTCTGGGCCTCGCTCAACTGCTGTTGTAGACTGGCCAGGGCCTCACAGAAGGGCATCAGCTCGCTCTGGTGCAGCTGGCCCGTCTCATACAGCTCGCGAGTTCTCGCCACCAGGCCACTCTCCTGCTGGCTGAAATCGCGTTTGAGTTGTTCGATCGTGCTCCGCAGGTAGCGAATACGTCCCATGCGAGCAGCTTCTTTAGAAGCCTTCTCCAGGCCGCGGTGGAGTGAGTCCCAAATGCTCATTGTGGCCTCCTCTGGCGCTTAACAACGCTGGCAAACTGGCTACCGATACTGGCATTATAGCAAAGGGGGCTTTCGCGCGTCGAGTGCACTAGCCAGCTTGCTGCAGCCCAAAGCGGCTTAGTGAGCGGCCACAGTAGCAAGCGTCAGAGATTCTGCGGAGGGAGAGACCGCCTGAGTCAGATAGACCTCATAGCCCTGCTCCTGGAGACGGAGCCAGAGACGATGAGCCTTCTCAAGGTCGGCCAGCGCTGTAAAGAGCGTAGGACCGCTGCCCGAGAGGCGGACGAAAGGTGCCCCAGCCTCCAGAAGTGCGGCCCGCCCGGCAGCCACCTCGGCATAGCGCTCCAGGACGCCGCGCTCAAGACCATTGTGAAGGTGAGCCAGGGCAGGCATCCGTTGCGCCTGCAGAGCCGCGCAGACCGCCTGGGTGTGCGAGCCATCGCTGTAGTCGCGCGCCGTCAACGCTCCAAAGACCCCGGCAGTTGCCACGCTGATCGCCGGCTTCAGCAGCACCAGCCAGCGCAGCTCGGAGGGCCAGCAGGGAGGCAAAGGGGTCACCAGCTCGCCCCGGCCCTCACAGAGCGCCAGCCCTCCGTAGAGAAAGAACGGCACATCTGAGCCGAGCGAGGCGGCCAACGCCATCAACTGCTCCGAGGTCAGTTGCAGTTGCCACAGGCGTGTCAGAGCCAGGAGAGCTGCGGCAGCGTCGCTGCTTCCTCCGCCCAGGCCAGCGGCGCTCGGAATACGCTTCTGCAGCTCAATCAGCGCGCCGTGCTGTTCGCCGCTATGCTCCCGGAGCAGCAACGCCGCGCGGAGTGCCAGATTGGCCTCTGTACTCAGCTCAGGCTGGCTGCAGACCAGGCGCACCTGCCCATCCTCGCGCAGCGTCAAAGAGAGCGTATCGTAGAGATCGATCGTCTGCATCACCGTCGCCAGCGCATGGTAGCCATCGGCGCGGCGACCGAGAACATCAAGCGTCAGATTGATCTTGGCGTAGGTCCGTACCGTGCAGCTTCTCCCTGGTTGTAACCATTGCCATTGCATAGCCATAGCCATTCCCTTCGTCTGGATTGTGCCGCTTCCTGGCCAGGCTGTCAAGAATGCAGTCCCAGAGAAGGAGGTTAGTCCTTTTTCGCCCGTGGGAGAACTATTCTGCCCCACCTGTGGTATACTACCAGCGAGCTATTTCCCAACATAGCCAAGCTGCTTGCTCAGCATGAGCAGAAATCGGTCTCCGCACCACCTATCCTGGACCGCTTGCCTGGTGAGCGTCATGGACATTACTGTTGCTTATTTCCACTCGCTCTTTCATCCCGACCTCGTCAAACGGGACTTTGAGCAGATTCGCGCCGCGGGCGCCAGCAGCATCGTTTACAGCATTCAAGATGAAGAACGTCACTACTGGCCGCGCGACCTGGAGCGAGGTCTGTTGCTCGCGCAAGACGTGGGCCTCAAAGTCTACCTGAGTCCGGGCCAGCATGGCAACCTCTTCGCCACCCTCTCGCCGGCTCCGAGCTGGTATACTTTTCATCACCCCGAGTCACGTGTGCTGGACCATCACGGTCGTTATCACGATCTCACCTGTTTCAATCACGAGCCGTTTCGCCGCTGGCTCTTCCAGGAGCTTGCTTTCTATTTAAATACCTATCCCATTAACGGCATCCTGCTCGATGGGCCAGACTACGGAGAAATCACCTGCTTCTGCTCAGTGTGTCGGGCGCTTTGTCCTGATGTCACCGACCTGGCGGGCTTTCGGCGTCGCTCCTGGGTGACCTTCTTGAGCGATCTCTGTGCCCACATTAAAGGTCTAGACAAGCATGTCAGGACAGTGATTGTGCTCCCCTCCTACGATGCCAGCCTGGTTGAGGATCTCGCCCTCTTGCCGGACCTGGACATGTTGGGCCTCCACCTGTGGCAGCGGCCTCGCCAGCAGCCTCAAGCGGCTGAGGCTGCAACGAGCAGCGCTGATCGTGGGGAGCGGGAGATTGTTGATCTAGCGCGTCAGCATCAGAAGCGTAGCCTGCTCTGGTTGCAGAACTTCGATCTGGATGAAGGCGGCCAGCAGGAACTTCCGAAGCTCTTTCAGCTGGTGCTGCAGGCTGAGCCTGACGAGGTCGCCTGCTATTACTACTGGCGCAACAATAGTGATCCCGAGGGAGTCTGGCAGCTTACCAGGCAGCTGCTGCGGAGCATTCCCCGGCGCCAGTTGCACTGGCAGACCGGCAAGCATTTCGCTATTCCACGCTTGAGAGATGAGTGAGGAAACGGTGGTAGAGAGGACAGCAAGGCACTTCTTCCCCCTGGTGGCCAGCGTATCCTACTCGTCATGGCCCATCCCGACGATGGCCGAGTTTCTCTGCGCTGGGACCATTGTCCGCCTGACTGCCCAGGGATGCGAGGTCAGCTAGCTCCTGGCTGCCTCGCATAACCTCCTGTATTATCCCGAGCAGTTTGCTAAGATGGGTGGGGTGAGCCGCATCGTGTCCGCCAGATCTACTGCGTGGCCAGCAACCAGCCGAATCACTCACTGGGTAGACCTCACTCAGCGCTGTCCTTGGTAAGGAAGTCGAAGCTCTTCTCTGCCATGCCAGTCAGACGCGCGGGCACGATGCCCGGGCCATCCGCGAGCTTGTGCGCCAGCGAGGCCATCTGCTCGGCAGCGAGCATGGCTTCGCCTGGGCTGAGGCCTTTCATCATCTGGTGATGAACTAAGCCGGTCCCAGCCGGCTCGATCGGCGGGCTAGCCCGCGCTCAATCTGGCATGCTGCAGGACCTGGCGGGCCGCTCTAGGGTTCTTCCTCCTCCTCAAAGGAAGTTGAGAGCGACGGCTGAGGCACGGTCGGCGGGGGAAGCTCCTTTTCTTCCTCCTGATGGGCCTTCTCTAGCCACTCGCGCAGCTCCTGGATACGCTGAGTCGTCGTAGCGATGTTCTCGCTGGCCGGCACAATCACTGCCTGGATGCCCAGCGCGAGCAGACCATAGGCGGCGGCCTCGTTCGTGAGGGAGGCCAGGCTCATGAGAGCTGGCAGGCGCAGCGCCTCGCGGATGGCGCGGTAGCCAAGCGCCTCTTCGATGCTGAGGCGCTCGAGCGGTAGCTCTCGCCCGTCGAAGTGCAGGGCCGAGATCCCCTCGAACGCGCTCAGGTTACGCACCACCAGAGGATAGAGGGGATCGTTCCCGTGCCAGGGGAGCGTCACCGCCAGATCGAAGTCCTTCAGGTGCGTGCTCAGTAAGCGAGCCGGAGCCTGGAGCGGCACGATCAGGAAATGGACTCCATGCTCTTTGAGCGACTCTAGCATTTTTCGCTCGATGCCGGCGCCGTTGCCGAGGAGGCGCAGGCCGAGGGCGGCGTTCTCGTCCTGGCTTTGAATGGTCTCACTCAGCTCTTTGAGGGTTGCGAGGCTGGCCCTATCCAGGGAAGAGCCAGACCAATGAAAGAGCAGGCCATTGGCGCCGGCTTTGATCGCGGCCTCCGCCTCGCCAGCGTTGACGGCGGGAAACTCAATTAGCAGAGCGGCGGCGCGTGGTTTGACGGTTGGCCGGCTTTTGCTACCGAAGAAGCCGATAGCGCCACCGCTCTGGCCACGCCGCGCCTGGCTCAGCATATTCGAAAACTTGCTCATCTCTCTCTCCCGCTAGCTATCTGGTGGATAGGATTGTACCATAGCAGCAAGGTCGGAGTCATCGGCGCGAGCTGGCGCCCCGACCGACCTGCCACATTTCCGTTTCTGTGCATACCGGGCGGATAGTCCTATTATAGCACCCGGTTCTGGGTGCGGCGCAGTGGTACTCTTCTGTCGCCACTCTTGCCTCTCGCCAGCCTCTGGCATATAATGCCAGCACCGAGGCAAGCCACCCACTCCTCCCTCAGACACGGACGAGACGAGAAGATGGTGGTAGATGCACTTCTTTCTCATTTCTGGGCAGAGGATATGTCGCAATGTTGCAAGAAGCTGTGGATGCCTATCTCGCCACTCTGGCTGAGAGGGGCGCTGGAATCAATCACCACACGGTGGCGGCCTATCGCAACGATCTCTCTCAGTTCTCCTCGTTTCTAGCGCAACAGCGGCAACGCTGGTACTGGTCGGAGGTCGAGAGCGAGGATGTCCAGGCCTATCTAGAGGAGATGCGTCAGGTGCGGGCCTATCAGCCCACGACGATCAGTCGCAAGCTGGCCGCGCTCAAGACCTTTTTTCGCCATCTGAAGAGCCTGGGGCTGGTGGAGAGGAATCCGCTGGAGACGGTGCCAGCTCCTCGTCCTCTCAGGATGACCTTGCCGGTCCTTTCGGCTGAGCAGCTCATGCACCTGCTGGAGCAGATTCCGCCATTCACGCCAACGGGCATGCGCGATCTGGCGATGGTGCAGGTGCTCTATGCGACGGGGATGCATCTCACTGATCTCGTGGCCCTCGATGTGGGCTGTTTCGATCGCCTCTGTGGCTCGCTGGTCTATCCGCGCGGCGATGGGCGTCTGCGCGAGTGTCCGCTGACATCGCAGGCCGTGATGGCGCTGGAGCAGTATCTGCTGCGCTCTCGTCCTTATCTGGCCCGCCGTCGTCCCGAGGAGCCTGGCCTCTTCGTGAATCATCATGGTCGGCGACTGACTCGCCAGGGCTTCTGGCTGGTGGTTAGAAACTACGCTCAGCGTGCTGGCATTGCCGAACTGACGCCCTCTCAGTTGCGTCAGTCCTTGATGCTCCTGGCGGTCAAGCGGAGCAGCGAGCCGCAGGGTGTACAGGCATTATTGCAATATGCTCACCTATCGAGAGAGGCAGGGCGCTCAAAGCGTTGGGGGACGTCTGAGGGCCTTGATTCTTTGTTGGTGCGAGGATAGTGCTATGTTGTACGACCAGGTCGAGGAGGCCGTCGCAGTAATCCAGCAGCGCTCTCCGTTGGTCCCCCAGGTGGCTCTGATTCTGGGGTCGGGTCTGGGCGAGTTGGCCGAGGCGGTAGAGGCTACGGCTGCTATTCCTTACGCTCAGCTGCCACATTGGCCCTCGTCGACAGTGGCAGGCCATGCTGGTCGCCTGATAGTGGGGCAGTTGGAGGGGGTGGCATTGGTGGCCATGCAGGGCCGGCTGCATCTCTACGAGGGCTATACACCGCAGGAGGTCACGCTGCCTGTGCGGGTAATGGCGCGTCTGGGCGCCCAGGTGCTTGTGGTGACCAATGCGGCTGGCGCCTTGAATCCAGCCTATCAGCCTGGCGATTTCATGCTGATTCGCGATCACATCAATCTGCCCGGGCTGGCGGGCTGGCATCCGCTGCGTGGTCCTCACGATGAGCGGTTGGGGGTACGCTTCCCGGCCATGACGGCGGCTTACGATGAGGAGCTGCGGGCCGTGGTGCAGCGGGTGGCTGGAGAGATTCCTAGCCTGCGCCTGCATGAGGGGGTCTATGTGATGGTCAGTGGCCCATCCTACGAGACGCCGGCTGAGCTGCGCTTTCTGCACCAGATTGGGGGCGATGCTGTGGGAATGTCCACCGTGCCCGAGGTGATCGTGGCCCGCCATGTGGGGCTGCGTGTTCTTGGTCTGAGCCTGATTACGAATAGCGCCACCGGGAGCGAGGGGCAGCCGGTCGATCATAGCGAGGTGCTGGCCACTGCTGCCGCCGCCAGTTCGCGTTTTGTGCTCCTGATCCGAGGAGTGCTGCGCGAGCTGGCGCAGATGCTGCAGGGACGGGCGGAGCAAGCGAGCGAGTGAGGAAGTGAGTGAGTGAGTGAGGAAGCAGGCCAGGCCGACAGGAAGTCCCTGGCGCCGAGCTGCTTGCTTGCTGGTCGGTGAGACCACAACAGGATGACTATCGCTGGCGCTCTGTCAGCCTCTGGGCTGGCAGGAGATCGCGACGAGACGAAAGGCAGCAGCCAGCAGCCGGAAGGTGCTCAGTCGTTGCCTGGTCCCATCCCCTGTGCTTTGGTAATAACGATGTGGGCCCAGCTCCAGTTGTAATGGATGCCCTGCCAGTCGGTGAGCAGGACGAGATCATACTTGCCCGGCTGCACGCTGGGGGAGATAGTGTAGTTCCAGGTGGCTCGCCCTTGGGAGTCGCAGGATTGGGTTTGTGGGGTGCCTGCCGAGAACTGTAATCCTGCGACTTCGTCGTAGGACTTGTCTTTGACCTGCCCCGGAATAGGTTGCTGGATGCTGGCCTGATCCATGCGCTTGCCAATATCGGGCAGCTGGAGGAGTGCCCCATCAGGGACACGGTGCACCAGCCAGAGCTTGCAGGTCACTCCGCTGCGGTTGATGGCCTGCCCTTGCTTGTCGATGGCCTGGGCGGTCACGGTGTAGCTGGTCTGGCCGTCGGCGACTTCGCTGAAGGTCGGTCCGGCGGCAAAACGGGGAATCCCGAGGAGAATGGGCACCGGCGAGGGCGTTGGTGTCGGGGTAATGGTGTGCTGGGCGATGGTGGGCACGGTTGGCGAAGGCGTCGGTTGGCTGGCACTGGATCGATGATGCACGGCGGCCCCGAAGGCGAAGCCACTCATGATGCCGGCCAGGGCAAAAAGGACCAGGGCACTGACAACAATCGTGCGGAGCTGGGTTCCACTCGGGGGGAAGCTCTCTCTGGGCTGCATGGTTCCCTCACTCACTTCTGTACTTGCTTGCTTGCTCACATGGGTAGCGTACCAGCGCTACCCTCCTCATTTTTATTTCTGCATTTCTCTATTCGGCTTAGATGATAGCACAGGCCAGAGAATAGGCAGTAGTGGAAGACCGCTTTCTCCCCCGATCTGGCCATGTCGGCGAGCGGCAGGGCAGGCAGGGCGAGTAGTTGAGGATGGTCCTGGCTAAGGGAGAGAAAAAGGAGCTGGCGCTGCTTGCAAGTGGCCAAAAAGAAGGAGACCGATTGCTGTAGCAGGAACCGAAAACAGCAATCGGCAGGCTCGGAGTGGGGGTGTGTGGGGGAAGCTCCGGGCCTGGATCTCCTGCGTCGACCACTGCCGGCCTCTGTACTCACAGTCGTAGCCCTCTCCTCTCACTTCCTCGTTTCCCCATTCCTTGCGTGATCCTCGTGGTGGGGTGCCCCCTCTTACGAGGCAGGGTCTGAGAGACGCGAGGAGATACTGAGAGAGAGCATCAACTACGCTGTGAGGAGAAGCCAGGCGATCAACCTCGGCACTCTCTCCAATATAATAAACTCCCAACAATCACTTTTTCGTTCCTGAATTTTTTTCGCTGTCCTGTCCCGGCCAGTCGTTAAGAATCGCTGTGGGCTGGTTGACCTTGGCCGGGGCCTGGGCAACGGAGCGGCTCCAGCGCAGCGGGCGGCTGCCGCGGCATCGTCAGGATCGCCTTAGAGGGCGATGACGGCCTGGCGGAGATAGCCAGCGCGCGTAGCCTGTCCAGGAAAGGCTCGTCGCTGGGCCAGGGTGCCGAAGAGGCGGAGGCGAATAGCGGTCCATTCCCAGCGCAGGGCCTCATAGACTGTAAAGCTGTGGGGACTATTGTGGGCGAAGAAGGTGGCCAGCTCGCGTGCTTGCGAGAGATAGGAACTGAGGATCAGAGCCTCCAGGCTTTTGACGACGAAGCCGGCGCGGGCCCAATGCCAGCTTCCGTCAGAGCGCATCTCGCGGGGCTGATACCAGACGTCGAAGGTCAGACGTAGCAGATCGGTGGCTGCGCGCGGCGTTGAGAGCAGGGCAAGCTCTAGCTGGACTTGCTTGATATCGCCGTCGTGAAGCCAGGTCCCGTGGAGCTTGCGCGCTGCCTCGAGGGCTGTCTCCAGGGCTGGAACGTCGTGGCGCAGGCGCGCATAGTCGCCCCAGAGCATGGCACCGAACTATTGCTGAGTGCCCATGCTCTCGCGCGAAGCGAACAGCCTATGGTATCATACTCTTGAGAAGAACCAGCGAGTAGGGATGCGACTACTGGCCTCCCAGTTTGGAAAGCGAGAGAGAGCCAAGACGAAAGGTGGCCCCTATGGGCTTTCATCCGATTGACCTGCTCATCATTCTCCTCTTTGGGTTGGCACTCTTCGGGCCGCGGGCGCTCCAGTCGGTGGCGCGCAACCTGGGCCGAGGAGTTGGTCAAGCCAGGGTAGTGAAAGATAAGATCAAAGAAGAGCTGCAGGTTGAGGAGCTGGCGCAGATCTCCGGGAATATCCCTCGCCTGCCGCTCAATACGCGTGAGGCGGCCAGCCTCCTGCTCAAGGAGCAGAAGGAGCAGCGTGCAGGCCAGAGCCAGGAGGCGGCGCTGACCCCTGCCCATGCGGAGCAGGCGAACAAAGGCGCAGTCCGTGACAGCGCTGCCGGTGTCTGAGCGGCACTTCCGCAGGTGAAGCCTGCATCCCTGGCGATCCTTGTCGCCACGAGTCAGCCTCACCCACTTCTAGACTGTTAGCATTCTTCATTCCCGTCTGCGACGGCAAAGCCGCCGTAGTTATCCCTCTATTGCGTTACGCCATCGCCCCTCTCTTTTTGCGTCTCACCCTCACCGGCTGAACGTGGACAGGGCTGGTGATCGGTGATCGGCAAGCGAGCATAAGTAAGCAAGAACAGTCCGCAGCCTCGCCCCGTCTCAGGGCCTATCAGAGGCCCTCTCAAAGAGCCACTGGAGCAGAGAAAGAATCTGCCACCTTGACACTGATCCGATATATCGTTATACTTTCAAGAAAACGATATATCGAATTGAGAGATGGGCTTGACAGCGGTGAGAGATCGTGCTATTCTTTGATCAAGTCAATAATTGTTACTATCACTAATTGGTAGCAACAACGAACTGAGTAGAGCAACGAGTTAGCAACGCAGGAAGAAAGGAAGCAAACAGGGGTCATGGAAAGAGAGACCGATGGTGAAAGGCAGGTACAGGACCTGGAGGAGCAGGCGGAGCGCTTTGCGAGCTTGTTCAGCCAGATTCAGAGGGCGATGGGAGCGAGTTTCAAGCGGGCCCATCAGCATGGTGTGATCGTGAGTACGACCCAGTTCATGGTGTTGGGCTTGCTGCAGCGGGCACTGCAAGAAGGGGGGGAGCCGTACACCATCGGTCTACTGGCCAGCCATCTGGACCTTGATCCCGCGACGGTGGTGCGGGCGGTTGACAGCCTGGAACGACGGGGGCTGGTGATGAGGAGGCGTGATCAGCAAGACCGTCGTCAGGTTTTTGTCGAGTTCACCGACTCTGGGAGAGAATTGCGCCAACACATGGCGCATCAGATGAAAGAGCAGCTCAAGGCAGTCTTCAGCCTGATGAGCGAAGAGGGGCGGTGTGCACTTCTTCGCGGGCTAGAAGAACTGGCCACTGTGATAGCTGAGAGAGCTGAGAGAGAAGGAGAGTTACATGGCAGACATGGCTGCTGAAGAGCAGACACTGCAAGGAGAACAGCTAAACGGACGGATTCAGTCGCCGGCGGATCTGCGGATGGCGGTCGCGAGCGAGGGAGTGCGGCCCACGGGGGCGCCCATCATCGAAGTCGAGGGCCTGACCCGCCACTATGGCAAGCTAGAGGCGGTTAAAGGCATCTCGTTCGAAGTCTACCCTGGGGAGATCTTCGGCTTCCTCGGTCCCAATGGTGCCGGCAAATCGACCACCATCAACATGCTCTGTACCCTGCTGCACCCCACTGCTGGGCGGGCGCGCATCGCCGGCTACGACCTTGTGACGCAGCGCAACAAGGTGCGCGAATCGATCGGCCTCATCTTCCAGGACCCGAGCCTTGACGATCGCCTGACCGCAGACGAAAACCTGCGCTTCCATGCCACCGTCTATGGTTTGCCGGCGGCGGTGAGCAAGCAGCGTCGCGAGGAGCTCCTCAAGATGGTCGATCTCTACGACCGGCGCGATCAGTTGGTGCGTACCTTCTCGGGAGGCATGAAGCGCCGCCTGGAGATCGCTCGTGGCCTCTTGCACTATCCGCGCGTCCTTTTCCTTGACGAGCCAACCATCGGCCTTGATCCACAGACGCGCCTGCATCTCTGGTCATATATTCTGAATCTGCGCCAGCAGAAGCAGATTACGATGTTTTTGACCACGCACTATATGGATGAAGCTGAATATTGTGATCGAATTGCCATTATAGATCATGGCAAGATCGTGGCGCTGGACACGCCGAGTCGGCTCAAGGACATGGTAGGAGGCGATGTCATTCGTCTCAAGACCAGCGATAACGCTGTGGCAGCGCAGCAGATCAAGGAGCATTTTGGGGTGGAGCCGCGGGAGAACAAAGGGGAGCTGGTCTTTGAGATTGCGGGCGGCGAAGAGCTGGTTCCGCGCATCGTTGAAACGGTGACGGCGCGCATTGCCTCGATCAGCGTGCGGCGCCCGACGCTGGACGATGTCTTCATCAAGCTGACGGGACGTGAGATCCGTGAGGAAGAGGCTGATGCCAGGGAGCAGATGCGTGGCTTCATGCGTTCGCGTCAGTGGGGAAGGAGATAAAGATCATGGCGACAACTGTAGCGACGCCGCAACCGGCGCAGATTGAGCAGACCCTGACGCCGATCAACGGGGCGTTTCGGCGCAACCTCAATACGATTGTGATCATCTGGTACCGCGAGGTTTTGCGCTTTGTGCGCGACTGGATACGGATCATCACCTCGCTGGCCCAGCCGTTGATGTTTCTCTTCATCTTTGGTTCTGGCCTCTCCAGCAGTCTGAATGTGGTTGGCAGTCAGGCCAATCTGCCACCGGGGACGCCGACCCTGGATTTCCGAACCTTTCTCTTCCCGGGCGTCTTGAGCATGACCGTGCTCTTTACCTCGATCTTCTCGGCGATTTCAATCGTCTGGGACCGCGAGTTTGGTTTTCTACGGGAGATGTTAGTGGCGCCAATCTCGCGTACGTCGCTGGTGCTGGGGAAGGCTTTGGGTGGCAGCACGATCGCCATGTTGCAGGGGACGATCATGCTGATCTTTGCGCCGCTGGTGGGGGTCAATCTGAGCGTCGGCCTGGTGGTCAAGCTGATGCTGGAGATGCTGCTGTTGGCCTTCTCTTTGACGTCGCTGGGCATTGTCATTGCCTCGCGCATGAAGTCGATGGAAGGCTTCCAGATGATCATGCAGTTCTTCCTGATGCCGATGTTCTTCCTGAGTGGGGCGCTCTTCCCCCTGCGCAATCTGCCCGACTGGCTGGCCTTCCTGACGAAGATTAATCCGGTGACGTATGGGGTGGACCCGCTGCGGCAGGCGGTACTGCGGGCGCTCAATCTGCCCCAGTTTGTGCTGGATGGCCTGGGCCTGGGTGTGAAGGTCTTCGATACGACGCTCTCGACGCCGGTGGAGCTGGCGATTGTGGCAGCGTTGGGGCTGATCTTTATCATCTGGGGCGCAGTGGCCTTCAATAAGCAGGATTAGAGACGAGAGCCGCCTGCCAGCCTGCCAGCCTGGCGCTCTGGACCGGGCAGGCAACTTTCTGGAAGAAGGGGCCGGTATCTTTTGCCTTTGAGGCGAGGATACCGGCTTGATTGATTATTGGGGCCATAGCTCTGCTGCCTGGCTCAGTCCCTCTCGTCGCCGCCGACCCTGTTGCCGCTGCTGCGTTGCCCCCTTCCAAGCTGCTGCTTTGAGGGCGTCATAATTTACCCACAATACTTCTTGCCTGGGAGTCTTCTTCGAATGGCAGAGCTTTACTGGCGCCTCGACACATTGCCAGTCTCGATAGAGATGGCTAAGGAGATCACAGTGATAGCCTGAGAGGGCGACCTTCCCTTTCACACTGTGCAGTACCTCTGCCAGGCGGCGATGATCATCGTCGCTCATCTCATGCGCATAGGCATTGGCATCCCCACGAGCATCGTGGGGATAGGGCGGATCGCAGTAGAAAAGGGTCTCCTCGCTATCGTAGCGCTCGATGACATCGATCGCAGGGGCATGTTCAATTTGCACGCGCAGCAAGCGTTGGGCTATTTCGGCCAGTCCCTCAACGCTGCCCAGCCAGCGCGAAACGGCCCCTGCCATCCCGGCGCGGCTGGTCAGGATGCAGTGCGCCCAGCGTCCGGCGCTGGCGGACTGCGCCAGCCGGGTACGAACTTGCCTGGCGCGAATGAAGAAACGCCGGGCCCGTTCCAGATCCGAGAGACCTTCCGGCGCTTCGCTACACGCGCGCTCGAACTCCTCGCGCGAGAAGGGCGTCAGGCCGATGGCTTCGATCAGGGCCTCTTTCTGCTCGCGCAAGACGCGGAAGAAATTGACAACCTCGCTGTCGAGGTCATTGTAGGTCTCCACTGGTGATGGCTCGCGGTTGAGCAAGACGGCAGCAGAGCCGCCAAAAGGTTCACAGTAGTGCGTGGTCTTGGGCAGCAGCGGTAAGAGCCAATTGAGGTGATTAAATTTCCCCCCATACCAGCCAAAGGCGATCAGTCTTCTTTTCCCATCGTGTTCCATGCCAGCAGCCTCAATGCACTTAGAATAGAAGAATACCTCTGATCCGCCGCTTTGGATTCCCGCGCGGCTAAAACCGCGGCGGAGAATACTGTCAATGAGGCAGTATAGACCAGTTGCCTGACCTTTGCAAAAGTCTCTGCAGCGAGAGGCTTGTTCCTGGGCAGCTGCTGGCAAGCGATCCAACGGTGCCGGGTGAGACGCTGGCTATCGTTTTCTCACCTGGTGCGTGGGCCGGCCATAGAGCAGCTCCGCGGAGAACCAGCGCACGGAGAAGGAAGAGGACAGACAACAGATGATCCCAGCTGTTGTCTGTCCTCTGCAGTGACAGTATCTCGGGCCTGATGAGCTGCCTTGTCTCCGCAGAGAGGAGGCTAGCGCGGCTGCAAGAGCAAGCGGCCCTCCATATTCTCCTCGATCGCCTGGCGCTCGAAAAGCATCGGATGATGCTCCGTGCGCAACCAGGGGCGCACGAAATCACCGTAGTGGCGGCTGCCGGGATGGCCCGACTGCCCGGGTGCATGGCCCGAAAGCGAAGCATTCAGATCGGCCAGGTTTACAATCTGGCGATACGAAGGCACGATCACCACCTGCTCTGGCTGGTTAGGCAGCACCGCGCCCATAAAGACCGTATCGATATCGCCGCCCGCTGGATAGGGGCCACGATTGAACAGCTTATCGAGCGGTTTCACATTCCCCAGCGGATGCTGATAGGTCAGGCGGTGAATCGCTCCATACTGCCAGCGTGCCACATCTGGGCCCAACTTCTCCAGCAGCTCAGCAATAGCTGCCGACCAGGCCGCCGAGATAGCCGCCTGCCACGAGTGTGGCCCATTGGGAATAGCCGACTCCGCAAACCAGGCGTCGTCACGCTCCTTCAGCAAGCGAATCAGCAGCGGCTTACTCCGACTGGCATAGCCGTTAAGAATCGCCAGCAAAGTCGAACCGACGCCCAGGTACTGATAGAGCAACTGCTCATCGTCGCCGATGACCGCCCCGAAGACAATGCGCTCCAGCTTCTGCAAGAACGTCTCATAAATCGCCGCTCCGGCGCTCTGAGGAGAGAGCACATAATCCCACTCCCGCAGCGTCTGCAGCGCCGTCTCCTCCAGAGCATTCGCCGGGCTGACCGTCTCGAGCACGTGAGGCACAATCTCGCGAGCCGGCAGCGCATACTGATCAGACTGGATGCGCGCCATATCCGCCAGCGACAGTCGTTCCTTACTCAGCAGCAGATCACGGATGCGCTGAGCGCGATACCCATTCAGCCACTCGTGAGTAATGTAGTAAGGATAGTCATCCTTCACCACGCGGTTATTGGCCGTCACAATCACGTGCTCAGGCGGATTAAAGAGGCGCGGCAGCTCCTCAAAGGGGATGAAGCCCGTCCACTCATATTCCCCCGTCCAACCCGGCGAAGGCAGCAGCGTCTGACGGTGGCTACGGACAGGAATCAGGCCCGCCATAATGTAGCCGATATTGCCCTCGCGGTCAGCATAGACCACATTCTGCGGCGGCACATCCCAATCGCGCATCGCCTCCAGGAACTCCTCCCAGCAGGTTGCGCGATTCAGCTTCTCCACTGCGGCAATAATGCGGCACGACTCGAAACCGGTCCAGCGCAGAGCCAGCGGCACCTCTGAGGGAGTAGCGCCGTCTCCCTCGCTCGCGCGTCCCTGCCCTGTAGGCAGCGTTGTCAGAATGGGGCCATGACGTGTCACCACTACCTCTTCGACAACCGGCTCCTTCCGTCCCTTCACATGGATCTCCTCGCGGATCACCTGAGCTTCCTCCCACTGGCCCCGGAACTCGTAGCGAGATGGATGCTGCGGATCAAACTTCTCGATGTAGAGATCCTGAACATCGGAAATCGCGTTCGTCAGGCCCCAGGCAATATGGCGATTGTGGCCGATGACGATGCCGGGCGTGCCCGGGAACGAAGCCCCGATCACATCGATATCGCCAGCCACCAGGTGGCACTCGAACCAGATCGAAGGAGCCCCCTGAGCCAGGTGCGGATCATTGCAGAGAATGGGAGCGCCCGTCACCGTCTTGCTGCCATCCACCACCCAGTTATTGCTAGCCCCCAGCGGGCCGAAACCGCTCAGCAGCTTCACCTGCTCATATGGCTCCAGCAAGCCCGGATTGACGCCGCCGTACTCGGCCCCGGGCGGGATAATCAGCGGATGTGCAGGATCATAGCCGGCCTCCAGTTTAGCCGCTCGCTCTGCTCCGGCACGGGCCACAATACGGGCCCGAATCAGCTCACTCTCCCAGTTGCCACTCAGGTTCCAGCCCATCATCTTCGCCCAGAGCAGACTATCGGCAGGCTGCCAGGGGGCGGGCCGATAGCGCAAGAGCGTGAACTCCACCGGGAGCGTGTGATTCTCGATACAGGCATTGACGCCGGCGGCATAGGCCTCCAAGATCCGGCGATGATGGGCCGAGAGATGGACCACATCGCTGGCAGCGGCGCGATGCAAGCCCAGGCGTCGACAGAAACGATCAAGGTCCAGCGTGACTTCTCCCACGATCTCCGAGAGCCGGCCTGAGCCCAGACGGCGATTGAAGTCCATCTGCCAGAGGCGCTGCTGAGCATGGACGTAGCCCTGACCAAAGAAGAGATCATCTTCGTTGCGAGCATAGATATGGGGCACGCCATAGCGGTCAGTAATGACCTCGACCTCTTCGTGTAAACCAGGCAGGCGCCGGACACCCTTGGGCGAGGGAACAGGGCGACGCAAAAAGAAATAGTAGGCGCCGCCAACTGCGCCCGCCAGACCGGCAGCGGCCATCAGCGTCTTTTGCCACCAGGATGCCATGAGTCTCGCCTCCTTTGCGTACGTATGATCCGACTCGCTAAGCCAGCTTGCACAACCGCTGGCCTGCTCCTGGCTTGTCGCTTGCGCAAGCGACCGCTCATCTAGCCATCACATCACGCTTCTCCACTTGCGCGAGCAACTGGGATAGGTCAGAAGTCGGCGAGTCGCTCTATGCTGAAATCTGATCCGACTGATACTTCAACCATCGGCGCTTGCCCATCTGCCCGGTATGAGCAAGCGAGCGAGGAAAAGTAGAAGAACAGCGGGAAGAACACCAGGCTGACCCTGGCTCCCTCCCGCTCTTGCTAGCAGACAACCTGGATCATCCAGGCAATATTATACGTTGTCAGTGGAGCAGACGGCAGGCTCTCGTAGTCGACTCTGGCCGCAAAGCATGGTTGCCGCGCTAGCAATCCGCTCTAGAGCCAGCGAAAGCCATCGTTCGCCTTCTGGTGCAACCGCCTATGTTCAACACCGACGCAAGGCGCATGGCAGGTGGCAAAGAACCAGGCCACGGACAGAGAGCTGGGTAGGCGGGCATGCAGCCGTGAGCAGTTCCTACCAGCGACATCGGGCCTGGCCGAAGCTCTTCGTCGGCAAGCCTGGCTAGATCAGCTCGGTACCGTGAGATGTATCGCGCACCTCAAAGCCATAGGCTTTGATTTGCTCGCGTAAGGCATCCGAGCGTTGCCAATCGCGAGCGGCGCGGGCCGCCTCGCGCTCGCGCACCAGAGCCAGCACCTCCTCGGGGATAGAGCGCGGCTGGCGTGGAGCCACCGTCTCCAGGCGAAGACCGAGCACGCGGTCAAAGTCCAGCAGCAGGCGGCGCCGCTCGGCTGGTGGAATGCGCTGATTACGAAGCGTGCGGTGGGCCAGATTGAGAGCTGTGGGCAGCTCCAGATTATCGTTGATAGCCTCGTGGAACGCATCCCGCAGACGCTGAGCCTCCTCCGACCAGGGACCGGTCGCCCCCGCGCCATCGGCGGGCAGCTCCGCTAGCGTCTCGCGCAGGTTGTTCAAGCCGTTCTGCGCTGCCGTGATCGACTCATCAGTGAAATTGATCTTTGAGCGATAGTGCGCGGTCAACAGCAGATAACGCAGAGCCAACGGCTCAATGCCGCGCTCCTTCAGCGTTGAAAGCAGCACCACATTGCCCTTCGAGCGAGCCATCTTGGCATTGCCGAAATCCAGAAACTCGCCGTGGACCCAGTAGCGCACTGGCGGCTTGCCGCTGGCGCCCTGGCTCTGCGCGATCTCATCCTCGTGATGGGGGAAGATCAGATCGACCGCGCCTGTGTGGATATCGAACTGCTCGCCCAGGTACTTGACGGACATGGCCGAGCACTCGATATGCCAGCCCGGGAACCCCAGGCCCCAAGGGCTATCCCAGTTCATCTGACGCCTGGGGCTACCGCGCTTCCAGAGGGCAAAGTCCTCGGGAGACTCCTTGTCATCGGCCACCTCCATCTGTTCGCGTCCATGCCCACCAGCCCGCAGCTGCTCCAAGGTATTGCCGGAGAGCTTGCCGTAGTCCGAGAAGCGGCTTACATCGTAGTAGACGTTGCCTTCGCCTGTCACGTAAGCCAGCCCTTTCTCGATAAGCCTGGCGATCATCTCCTGCATCTCAGAGATATGCTCGGTTGCCTTGGGAGCGATGTGGGGCGGCAGAATATTCAGCTCGGCAGCGTCCTCCTCATAGCGGCGTGTATAGTAGGCGGCAATCTCGTAGGCTGAGCGACCCGTCCGGCGCGCCTCATGCTCGATTTTATCCTCGCCGCTCTCCTCAACGTCGTTCTGCAAATGGCCAACATCCGTGATGTTGCGCACCAGCAGCACCTCGTAGCCGTTGTATTCGAGCATGCGGCGAAGCCAGTCGGTCATCAGGAACGTGCGCAAGTTACCGATGTGGATGTCGCGATAAACGGTGGGACCGCAGCTATAGATGCCTACCTTTGACGGATGCAGCGGCTCAAAACGCTGTTTCTCTCGACCGAGTGTATTGTAAAGCACAATCGGCCTGGCCGGTATGCTGCTCATTGTGCTCTTCTCTCCTAATGTCCAGAAATGCTCACAGAACTGTACCCAAATGGAGCCGAGGATCAAGAAAGCAGAAAGGCAAGTGGTACGCTAATTGCGCGTGTTGCGGTCAGAAACAGCGTGGGTACAGAAGTGTGTTGCAGCTCGTGGTATAGCTGCCATTATGCCCATAGCACCTTCAGTCCTCTGATTTCTCTGCCCTGTGTCTCTCGTCTTGTCGGGCCTCAACTCATCTGCGCTCGCGCCTGGGGACAGGTCGCGCTAGCGAGCGCTTGCGTGGAGGCTGGCCTGCGTTTCAGCTGGGAGGGAGCCACCGATGTGCGACGGTTAAAGAAGGCCCGTCTTCGCTAGTATAGCATACTCTCAGGCGCTGGTATAGTCCCGCACAGAAATTGCCGGGTTTTTTCTACTCTGTGGCCATTGCCCATCATTTTTTCGGTTTGCGCCCCCTGTTCCGTCTACAGAGTAGAAGGCCAAAGCCGCAGGCAGGGAGAGAGCTGGCAGCCGGGTCTCCCCTTGTCCAGTCCAGGCTGATAGCAGCGGTCTTCCTGCGGGCTGCCTCCAGGGGCAGCGATCTCCTGCCGTACTTTCCTTGGCATGTTTAACCCCTGGCTTGCTCTTGCCAGGCCGACGCGGCGGGGAAAATCGATTTATAGTAGTCTTACTTATAGTTTCTGGCTACATCTAATATTTCGAGATTATAGAAGAGATCTCGAAATCGGTGGTGGCCAGCCAGTCTGTATCAAGCAGAACAGAAAAGGAGAGAATGTATGCGTGACAGTCGAGCGCAGTCTGAGCAGCGCACCTGGCGGCTCTTCCCCTATGATGGCCCGGGTCCTTATGATGACGACAACGGTGGAGAGAGCCGTTGGAAGCCCGGCACCTCGCCCGAGGACACTGATCCTGAAGAAGAGGAAGGAGAGGAAGCGCCAGCCTGCGGTCAAGGAGTGGGGCAGTAGCTCGTCTCTCGTCTGCCTGCCACTGCTGGTGAGCATGCGCCATCGGCTCATAGGAGCGCTGATCGCCGTTGAGGCGGTGACGTTTGCTCCCTGGCCAGATGCGCTGATGGCAGGAAGAGCGCACCGACCCTCTGCGAGCTCTGCCCAGCACATCCTATCACAGCCACCTGTGTAAGAGCAATCGCCGTGGCGAGGCCAAGAGCGGAGCGTGCTGGCCATCCGAAGCCAGGACCCTCCAGGTCTGGGCCTGGGCCGCGGCGATCTAGTTTTGGCAGGCTGCAGCAGCCTGAGTGCTCACAAGCTGCTGGTGCCTGGCGATGGCTCTCGCACCGCGAAGTAGACGGCCTGGGGATGATGGACCACGATAGCTGCCGTCGACTGCTCCGGCACCAGCTGATAACCGGCGGTCAGCTCGACCCCGATACTATTCTGAACCGGCAGCAGGGTGAATAAGACGCGGTGATCCTCCAGGTCGGGAATCGCGGGATAGCCCCAGCTATAGCGTCTGCCTCGTCCTTCTTGCTCTCTCAAGCCCAGCTCATGCCGGATGTGTTGATTGGCGTACTCGGCCAGGGCCTCTGCCATCTGGACCGATAACCCATGAAGAAAGTAGGCCTCTGCATAGCGTCCCTCTTGCTGAAGCTGGTGAACCAGCTCCGAAGGCCCGGGGCCTACGGTGACCACCTGCAGTGCTACAACGTCAATGAGGCCGCTGGCTGTCGAGGCAAAATAGTCGGCCAGACAGAGCCGTTCGCGCTCGCGCTGGCGTGGGAAGTGGAAGCGAGCCAGCTCGCGCAGAGCTTTGCCATCCTCCGTAAGCGACTGCGGATCATAGACGATCAGGCTATTGCCCTGCGACTGGCAGGGGTAGTATCCATAGATAACGCGCGGCTGCAGGTAGCGCTGTTGCCTGGCCTCGCGTAGCATGCGCTCCAGGCGCGGACGAAACTCCTGCGTCACCAGGCGCGCGAAGTCGTCGCCGTGCGCCTTACCGCCCCAATGCAGGCGGAAGAGCGTATTCTCATCCAGACAGGCTGCAATGTCCTCCAGGCCGATGCGCTCCAGGACGCGCGGCCCCCAGAAAGGCGGCCTGGGAATGGAGGGGGCGGGCTTGATACTGGTCGACGGCTGCTCGTCCTGGGCCACGGACCCGGTAGGGGAGGCAGTCTGTTGCTGTTGCTGCTTTTGCAGCTCGCGAAGGGCTTCCTGCTTGATACGCTCCACAAAGGCTTCGCGCTCGTGGGGGGCGCCGGTCAGGCGATCCATAATCTCCAGGCCCTCGAAGGCATCGCGGGCATAGAAGACTCCTGGCTCATAAGGAACCAGGCGTCCTTTCTCGCGTGTGGTACCATCCGTCTCCTCGACAAAGAGGATGCGGCGGCCATAGGCGCGATTAATGGCGGCGCCACCCACGATCACCGGGTAGTGCAGACCGCGTCGGTGCAGTTCCTGGACGCAGAGCGGCATCTGCTTCGAAGTGCTGACCAGCAGAGCCGAGAGGCCAATGGCGTCGGCGTTGACCTCGACGGCCTTGTCGAGAATCGTGTTGAGCGGAACCTGCTTGCCCAGATCGTAGACCGTATAGCCGTTATTGCTCAGGATCGTATTAACCAGGTTTTTGCCGATGTCATGGACGTCCCCGAAGACGGTGGCCAGCACGACGCGGCCCTTGGTATAGCCCTCCTTGCGCTCAAGATAGCCCTCCAAATGGGCCACGGCCCGCTTCATGACCTCGGCAGACTGCAGGACGAAGGGCAGGATCAGCTCGCCGGCGCCGAAGCGATCGCCGACCTCCTTCATCGCTGGCAAGAGCACGCCGTTGAGCACCTGGACAGCGGCCTCACTGGCTTTCAGGCCGGAGGCGGCGCAGCGCTCCTGGATGGCCTGGGTGATCAGCTCCTCGATGCCCTCCTTGCGTCGATGCAAAATCTGCCAATGGATGCGCTCATCGGTACTCAGGCCTTCTGTGGGATCGCTCCGCGTCTCCGTTCCTGTTTCGGGCTGAGCATACTCCTCAAAATAGGCGATATAGCGTGGCAGCGCTTCAGGACGGTTGTAGATCAGGTCCTCGGCGAGGCGGCGCTGCTCCTCGGGAATCTCCGCATAAGGCTTGATATGGGCGGGGTTCACAATGGCGGCGTCCAGGCCGGCGCGCACAGCGTGGTAGAGAAAGACGCTGTTGAGCACGGCGCGAGCTGGCGGTTTTAGGCCGAAAGAGACGTTGCTCACTCCCAAGAGCGTCAGGGCACCGGGCAGCTCGGCCTTGATCCGGCGCAGCGCCTCCAGGGTCTCGATAGCCGCTGTGTGCAGGTCCTCCTGGCCCGTTGTGATAGGAAAGGTCAGGGGATCGAAGAGCAGCGCCTCGGGTGCCAGCCCATACTCCTCGACGCAGATCTCATAGATGCGGCGAGCCACCTCCAGCTTGCGCTCAGCGCTTCTGGCCATACCAGCCTCATCGATGGTCAACGCCACTACTGCTGCTCCATGCTCGCGGGCCAGGGGTACCACACGCTCAATGCGCTCGCGCCCGTTCTCCATGTTGATCGAATTAATAACGGCCCGGCCCGGGTAGACTTCTAACGCCGCCTGAATGACCGCCGGCTCCGTCGAATCGATGAAGAGCGGGACCTCGATGCTCTGGGAAAGCTTCTTAATGGTCTGAGCCATCTGCACGGCCTCATCGCTGCGTTCCGTGAGGGCCACGCAGACATCCAGGGCGTGTGCGCCACCCTCGACCTGTTCGCGAGCGATGGCCAGCAGCGCATCGTAGTCATCGCGCAGCAGGGCCTCCTTGGCTTTGCGGCTTCCCTGGCTATTGACGCGCTCGCCAATCAACAGCGGTGGCGGGTCCTGCCGCAGATGAGTTGCGCGCATGCCGCTGGCTACCAGAGGGAGCGAGACAGTGGCAAAGCTGCCCTGCTGGAGCACCTCGTCGGCTGGCGGACGCGGACGACGCGGCGCCGTCCGGCAGGCTTGCACGATGGCCCGCAGGTGGGCGTGAGAGCTGCCACAGCAGCCCCCCACGATATTGACGCCGAAGTCGGTAATGAACTCGCGCAGGGCGGCTGCCATTGCTTCGGGAGCCAGCGGATAGACAGCTTTGCCACCGACGTTCAGGGGAATTCCGGCGTTAGGGATCGTTGAAATTGGCAGCGGGCACTGTTCCGCCAGGTAGCGCACCGGTTCGCGCATATGCTCGGGGCCGGTCGAGCAATTGAGGCCAATGACCTGCACCCGCAGCCCGACCAGAGTCGCCATCACAGCGGCGATATCCGTGCCGAGCAGCATGCGCCCGCTGGTATCGAGCGAAACCTGGGCCTGAATCGGCACGTGTCGCCCGGTTTGCTCCATCGCGAGGCGCAGGCCCGTCACAGCCGCACGCACCTCCAACAGATCCTGGCTGGTCTCGATCAAGAGCACGTCGACGCCGCCCTCCAACAAAGCGGCGGCCTGCTCCTGGAAGACCGTCACCAGCTGCTGATAGGTGATATTGCTCAACACCGGATCGTCTGAGGACGGCAGCATGCCGGTGGGGCCGATCGAACCCGCCACAAAGCGTGGCCAGTCGGGCCTACTGTAGCGGTCGGCCAGCCGGCGGGCCAGGCGTGCGGCGGCCAGGTTAATCTCGCGGGTGCGCTCCCCAAGGCCATATTCGTTGAGCTTCAGACGACTGGCCGTGAACGAATTGGTCTCCAGTACATCGCAGCCCGCTTCCAGAAAGCCCACATGGATCTCCTCGATCACCTCGGGTCGCGTCAGCACCAAATACTCATTACAGCCCTCGGTAGCAGGTCCACCGTAGTCGGCGGCAGTCAGCTGATAGGTCTGAATTGTGCTGCCCATAGCACCATCGAAAATCAGGACGCGCTGTGCCAGGGCCTCCAGAAAGCGGCTCATAAGCAGACCGCTTGCCTCCTCTACGCTCTTGCATGTATTCCTCCTCCGGGCGAGCAGACAGGCAGGCGATGCAAGATGCTCGGCGCTGGCTGGTTAGCTGCAGCCGGAGTCAGTTGTCGGTTCGTATGACGTAGCGCATCGATCGGAGCGAGGTAGCCCCGAAGTCGATGGCCTTGGGCGCGGTGGTCAGCAGCAAACAGGCTCTCTGGAATATGTATGGAGATGCGCCGATATCGTAAGTCGCTGACGCGACGCTGACCGGGTTGCTCTATTATAGCACGTTTCTCGATTCAAGCTGAGGTGAAATCGGTTCCCAGGTGGTGCGGAGGGAGCAGTCTGCCGTCCCTGAGCCTGGGGAGGCGGGGGCCGGGAGCGAAGATCGTCTACCCGTAGAGGGAGAGGTGACCAGATAATGCCCTCTCTCCCTCTCTCAGTTCGTGGCTGTAGTCTTCTCGCTGAAGGGGGCCCAGATCTGCACGGTACCATCCCACGAGCCGGAAGCGATGACCTCTCCGGCAGGTGACCAGGCCAGGGTGCTCACCCAATCGCTGTGGCCACGGTAGCTTAAGAGCGGAGCGGGCGGCGGCGCGACCTCGCCGGTGGGCCGCCAGAGATGGACCTGCTCATCGACGCTGCCGGAGGCGATCAGGCGGCCATCAGGTGACCAGGCCACGCAGGTCACGCCGCCGTTGTGGCCGTAGTAGCAGAGTGGTTCGCGCCCGCCGTCGATCCCACGTGGGTCGCGGGCCTCCCACACCTGGACCGATTGATCATCGCTGGCGGAGGCCACAAAGCGCCCATCGGGCGACCAGGCCACTGCGTTCACCTTATCGTGGTGGCCGTAATAAATGCGAATGTTGCCCCCGGTGCTCGCCGTTGGCTCCCAGACATGGACCGTGCGATCCTCGCCTCCAGAGGCGAGCTGGCGGCTATCGGGTGACCAGGCCAGAGCGGCAATGCTGCCGTGGTGACCGCGGTAGGTACAGACGATGCGGCGAGTGGCGATCTCCCAGACCAGAGCGATCCGTTCCTCGCCGGCGGCGGCCAGATACCTCCCATCGGGCGACCAGGCCACTGCCAGGATACGCTCGCTGAGGCCCTCGTAGCGTGCGCCAGCGGGTGACTGCAGTCGGGCGGCGCGGGCGTCCTGGGGTAGGACAGCGAGCAGCTGGACTACCTCGGACAGCAGTCCATCGGTCATGGCCAGATAACGCCCATCGGGTGACCAGGCGATGACTGGCGCCTCCAGGGAGAGGCCACGCTGTACCAGCAGCGTTTCCCCGGTGCGGCTATCCCAGATCTGGACGCTCTCATCCTGACTGCTGGAAGCCAGATAGCGCCCGTGACTGGCCCAGGCCAGCGAGGCCACCCGGGCACTGTGGCCGCGATACACCAGGCGGGGTGCGGTCACCACGGATGAAGGCGACAACTCGCCCGGGGGCGCCGCCGCTGACTGAGCAGCAGCCGGGGCAAAGGGCAGCGGCGATTTAAACTGCGAGCGAGGCAGAGGAGAAAGCGGGAAGCGCTCCTGACGACTGGCCCGCTCCAACTCACGGGCGAACTCCTCCACCGAAGGAAAGCGCTCATTCGGGTCCTTCGCCAAAGCGCGCATTACTACCTGTTCCACTGACGGCGGAACCGCCGGAGCGCGTTCGCGCAGCGATGGCGGAGGGGCAATCTGATGCTGCAGGGCAATCTCCTGGGTAGTGCCCACGAAAGGCCAGTCGCCCGTCAGCCACTCATAGACCACTACTCCCAGGGCATACTGATCGCTGGCCAACCGGGGGCGTCCGCGCAGCTGCTCCGGCGCCGCGTAGGGAACCGTTCCCTCGAAACCCTGCAACTTCTCGCGACGGTAACCGGCACTGCGCGCCACCGTTGCAATATCGAAATCGCTCAGCCAGACCTGGTTGTCTGGTCCCAGCAGCATATTGTGTGGCTTAATATCGCGATGGATGAGTTTATAGCTGTGGATATGCTGCAAGGCCGCAGCCACCTGGCGCACGTAGGAAACCACCGTTGGCAGGGGCAGAGGAGTACCACGCGGATGCCGCTCGCGCAGCGTGCCGTGTGGGGCATAGGCCATCACAATGAACGGCAGCCCATCCTCCGCTCCAAAATCGAAGACGCGCACAATGTGTGGATGCTCCAGCCGTGTTAAAATCTGCGCGCGGATCAGCAACTCGGCCAGCTCCTGACTGGAGAGCTGCGCCTCAACCACTTTGAGCGCTGCCTGGGCCCCCGTGCGCACGTGCTCCCCCAAATAGACGCGCGTCATATGGCCCTGGCCCAGCAGGCGCACCAGCCGATAGCCTCCAAGCCGCTGATCGATTCGACTGACCATAGCGCTCTTCTCCCCTCGCAAGGTGCCTACCTACCCTGGCCGCCGTCGTCATCTTCTCTCTCCCTTGCGAGTCCTCTTGTTGGAGGATTCTAGAGAATGGGCGAAGAACATGTCAAGCGGATAGTCAAGATGGTATATGTTGATGCTTTTTGTGGTCTCTTGTGCAATAGCGAGAACGGAAGACGGGAAGGCCGCAAAAAAGGGAGCGTAGCGCCCCAACACGAGCGGAGGACGGGGCTGCTCAACTCAGCGAGCGACTGGTACCTGCCAGCAGATCCTCCAGCGTCCGGGCGAAACGCTCGACCTCCTCCTCGGAATTATAGTAATGCACCGAAGCGCGTACCAGCGCCTGAAGGCCGTGGGCCTGCATATCCAGGAGCGCCGCCTGTTGAGAGACCACTGAGACATTGATGCTCTGGCGGCGCAGTGCCTGGCGAAGCGTCTCGGCCTCCCAGCCCTCCACCGTGAAAGTCACAATACCGCCCTGAATCACGCCCCGATCATGAACGATCACCCCTGGCAGCGGGCTGAGGCGTGTGCGCAAGAGATAGGCAAGATCGCGAATACGGCGCCAGAGCCGCTGCTGATCCCATTGCAGAAAATAATCGATAGCTGCCCCCAGGCCCAGGCGATTGGCAATACTGGCCTCCCAGCACTCAAAGCGGCGCGCGTCGGGACGCAGTCTATACTGATCGGGCGCCGTCCAACTGGCAGCATGGAGATCGATCAGCGGAGGCTCCAACGCTTCCAGTACCTCCTTGCGCACATAGAGAAAACCAGTGCCACGCGGACCGCGCAAGAACTTGCGCCCTGTGCCTGCCAGGATGTCGCAACCGAGCGCCCGCACATCAAGTGGCATCTGGCCCACCGACTGCGTTGCATCTAACAGATAGAGCGCTCCGGCCTCACGGGCGATCTGCCCCACTTCAGCCGCGGGATTGACCAGGCCATTATTCGTCGGCACGTGCGTCAAAGCGATCAGGCGGACGCGCTCATCGATGGCATTGCGCAGGGCACTCACAGAGATTTGCCCGTACTCATCGTCAGGGATCACCTCGACGTGGAGACCGGAGCGGCGCCTCATCTGCAAGAAAGCCAGGTAGTTACTGGCATATTCGGCCATGCCGGTCAGAATACGGTCGCCGGGCTCGAACGGAATGGCGTAGAAAGCCATATCCCAGGCGCGGGTGGCGTTCTCCACCAGGGCCACCTCGTCCGGCTGGCAACCGAGCAGTGTGGCTACTGCCTCGTAGACGTGGGCAAGCGCCTCGCGTGCCTCCTCGGCGGCTTCGTAGCCGCCGTGACGGGCCTCGCGCTGGAGATGAGCGCTCACAGCCTCTAAGACTGGCTGAGGCATCAAGGCGGCCCCAGCATTATTGAAGTGAAGCACCTCTGTGCACCCTGGCGTCTCCGCGCGTACCTGAGCCAAATCAAATGCCCGCGTTTGCCGTTCCATGCTGTCCCGCTCCGTTCTCGGTCTTGGTTAGCCGTGCAGCTACTCACGTCTGGCAAATCGAACCCTTTGTCTGTTTCAACCTGCCCCCGTTCTGGCTACACCACCAGAAGGGGCCAGGCGCCGCGCAGCCGATCAGCGGCGAACGGGCGATCGCAAGCATCCGCCGCTGGAGCTGACAGCGCCGGGACCCCGATCAGGAAAGGCTTGTTTACTCCCCAACAGGGATAACGACGCGACCTTGACCGGTGGGCGGCATGTTGGGACCACTGCCGACCCAGCGTACGGCGGTGCCGATGGCCGTCACCTCCATCCATTCGCCGTTATGCAGATACTGGACCTGGATGTCGACGCCGATCACCCCATCGGCCCCCAACTGATCAGCCTCAAACTGCATGCGGCTCAACGCCAGCTCGCGCGCCTGATACATCAGCTGGGTGTATTCTTTGAGCTCGCCCTGGAAGTGGGACTTGATCCCCGCCAGCCAGTTGCGAATGGCGCCCATCGAGTAAATGCAGTTGCCCATCACCAGACCCAAGGGCTGGAAGCCCTTGTCGACAACTAGCCAAAATTCCTGCCCGCTGAGATCGGAAGTAAAAGCCCGGCCCCGGTAGCCCGGTCGGATATCCATCGCTGTTCGTGGTTCGCCCATGTGACCTCTCTTTCGCTTTGGTCTTACCTGGCCGCTTCTTGTAGTCTTGCTTGCTGCCACAGTGCGCAGCCATGCCGCGCTCGCCGCCATTCCAGGATAGGCAATCGCCTCTGGAATGTCAACCATTCGGCGCGCGAGACGCTTTCAAGCGCTGGCCTTGCTACCTGCCTGGCAGCTCCTATTTGATCTACGTCTGGCTCAGCTTGACTCATACGTCTAAAATATGACTGGAAAGTTCAATGTGGTTGAAGAGAGCGTGAAGCGCGGTGTGGAGCCTTCCCCGTGAGTCCGAGGAAGAAGGGGAGCAGCATCGACCATGAGCAAGGAGGAGTAAGCCGATGGCGAGTGAGATGGGGCGGCAGCGCTTAAAAGAGCGCTTGCGCGAAGTACGTACTGAGCTGATTCTCAGTGTGGCAGAGGAGGTTTTCGAGGAGCGAGGCTATCACGAGACGACGATGGATGAGATAGCGGCCCGCTGTGGCGTCGCCAAGGGCACGCTCTATCAGCACTTTCCTGGTGGCAAGGACGAGCTGATCACCGCGCTCTTTGAGCGCCACCTGGAGCAGTTTGCCCGCGCCGTCGCCCAGGCCCAAAGCGCTGCCAGCACGGCTCGCGGCAGGCTCAGACGCATTCTGGAGTATGTCTATCTGGAACGCAGCGGCCTGCACGCGCGCCTCTTACAGCTGCTCACCTATGGCGGAGACCTTCGTCAAGCGCTCAAAGAGCGTCTTGGTCCCCGCCTGGAACTGATCAGCGCCGCTATTCGCGCCTTGCTGGAGCAAGGTCAGCGCAGTGGCGAGTTCCGCGACACGCTCTCGACCGAGCTGCTGCTACAGACATTTATGCACCTGTTACTCTTCAACAAGTATCAGTCAGTGCTTGAACGCGAGCAACTCTCTCCCGAGAGCCTCGTAGCGCAGGTTGCGCAGATTTTCTTTGACGGTATTGCCAGCGACACGTCTGCAGAGGAAAGGATATAGCAGCAATGCAATCACAACCCGGTTTGCGCGCAACGGCCCCCATGCTCTTCGGCCTCCAGGCCCTGGAAGATACCGAGCGTTCCTTTGCCTGGTTTGCCGCTATGCGCGAGGCGCACCCGGTCTTCTTTCACGAAGGCACAGGCATCTGGCAGGTCTTCCGTTACGATGATGTATTAAATGTTCTCAACGACTACGCGCGCTTTTCTTCCAACGCCTTTGAGGACGTTGGAGCTTTTTTTGAGGGAACGCTGCTAGCCAAAGATCCGCCGGAGCATCGCAAGCTGCGCAGCCTGGTCAATCAGGCCTTCACGCCGCGGGCTGTAGCGCGGCTCGCGGAGCGCATTACGCAGATCACCCAAGAGCTGCTGGACGCAGTGCTGGCCAAAGGAGAGTTGGATGTTGTAGCCGACATCGCTTTCCCCTTGCCGGCCAAGGTCATTGCTGAGCTGCTTGGGGTCCCTGATCAAGACTGGGATATTTTCCAGCGCTGGGCGCAGGCTGACCCCTCCTCGCCGCCAGCGCGGCGGCTGGCCGGGCGGACCATGCGCCAAGAGATGGAGGAGTACTTCACGGACCTGATTGCTGAGCGCCGGCGGGCGCCGCGGGAGGACCTGATCAGTGCCCTCTGTCAGGCCGAAGTCGATGGGCAGAAACTCAGTCAGAATGAGCTGTTGAGCTTCTGTGTTCTGTTGCTGGCTGCTGGTCAGGAGACCACCAAGAACCTGATCGCCAATGCCATCGTCTGCTTCACTGATTACCCCGAGGTCATGGAGCGGCTGCGTCGCCAGCCAGAGCTTATGCCGGCGGCTATCGAAGAGGTACTGCGCTTCCTGTCCCCCGTCTGGTTCCTGTTGCGGCGCACAACGACCGAGGTCGAGCTTGGCGGGCAGCGTATTCCGCCTCAGCAAAGTGTCCTCGTCTGGACGGCCTCGGCCAACCGCGACCCGGCTCAGTTTCCAGAGCCAGATCGCTTTCTGATCGAGCGCAGTCCTAACCGACATCTGGCCTTCGGTCATGGTATCCATTACTGTGTCGGGGCGCCGCTGGCGCGTCTGGAGGCCAAGATAGCCCTGCCCCTGATGCTGCAACGTCTTGGCAGACTGGAGCGTGTTCCTGGTATTCCAATCATGGTCAATCGGGGTCTGGTCTTCGTGATCCGCTCCTTGCCGATCGCCTTTGAGGCAGCGGCTGCCGGCAGCCAGCGCTAATGAGAGTGCCGGCCCGTGCCGGTAGAGGTCTCTTTCCCGGGCGGCTTCCGCTTCGGTAGCTCGACAAAGGAAAGGAGCGGAAGCCGCTTAGCTTCCCTCATCAGGTACCAGCTCGATCACTTCGCCAAAGGGAAAGCTCGCCCGCTCAAGATGGTGGCCCGTCACAACCCACAGTACGGGCAGCGCGGGTGGCTCCTTGGGAAAGACACCGAAGCCGTCCGTCAGGTAGACACAGACGGCGTTCTGCCAGGGTTCGTGCTCGGCCAGGACACGCTCAAAGAACGGAGTGAAGTCTGTGCCGCCGCGACCTCGTGGGGGTGGCAACTCGGCGGAGACGCTGCTGACCTCATAGGGACCGTAGCAGGCCGTATCGACATAGTAGAGTTGGCCAATCACATGGGGATAGGCGGCCAGAATACCCCGCAGCTCGCCCAAGAACAGACCCGAGTCGCGGTCACTGATCGAGCCACTGGTATCGATAGCAATGTAGGCGTACAGCTGCTCGTTATCCTGGGCATCGAGATAGAGCCGCTGACCGATAAAGCGCCGGTCGAAGCCAGAGAAGTCGCTTGGGGTTTGCGTCAGAAAGCGCCAGAGATAGCTACGCCAGTCAAGCCGGCTTGGTTCGATACGGGCAAGCTCGCGTTCCAGGCCGAGCGGAAAACGACCGGGTTGTACTACTGTGCTGCGTGCTTGCTTAATGGCCCGCCACCAGTAGTCTCGCTGGCGGTCGTGCTCCGCGTGCGACAACGGGTCCTCCTGCTGGCTCTGCTGCTGGAGATCGAGGGGAGCGCGCAGCTGGGCGGCGCGCTTGGGATTCTGCTGCAGTTGCTGATAGACCTCCTCGACGCTCAGGCTCTCTAGATCAGGCTCGCGCACATGCCCCCTGGGCAGCTCTAGCCCTTCCAGGTGGGCAATGATGCCATTGACAACAATATCGGCAGCAATGTTCCAGAGGTAGGCATCACGCTGACCGCGCCTTGGCACATGCTGCAGGGCGGTATGGAGCACCTCGTGGGTCAGCACCCCCAGGCGCTCGGCAGGCGTCAGCTGGCGCCAGAAGGCGGGGTTGAAAGTGATACTGCGCCCGTCTGTCATGGCTGTGTCGACACTATCGCTCACTTTGATCTGGGCGAAGAGACTCAGGGTAGCGAAAAATGGCTGCCGGAGACGGAGCTGGAGAATCGCGCCGCTGATCTGCTTGTGAACATCGTGGTGCTCCTGCATGGCATCTCCTCCTTGGAGCGAATCGGCTCAGGCGAAGGCTGAGCGCGGGCGGCCTCTGGCTGTAGTGAGCGTACTGCCCCTCCTTCGTTCGTTCATTACTGTGGGTTGAGTAGCTCCATGTACTCGGCAAACAGCTTCTGGAGCTGCTGGTTGCGCTGAGCCAGGGCTGCCAGCTTGCCTAGTTCGTTGCGCGCGCGCAGCAGGCGGAAGAGGTCCGTAGCGAAGAGCTGAACCCATTCGGGTTGAGCTTTCTGGCTCATCCAGACGAAGGCCTGATAGCACTGCTGCAGGGTTGAGGCGCGCGTCGCCAGAGCAACCGTAATGGCGTAGCGCAGCGATGGCTCGCTCGGAAAAGCGATTTGCTCGCCGGCCCCCTCAAGGATAGCTTCGACATCGGGGAGGCGGTCGTAGAGGGCCATAAAAGCCTCGAACTCGGCGGCAGCTCCCTGGCCCACTGCTGGGGTGATATCCAGTCCGGCCTTGTAGAGAGCGTCGGCCATCATCCAGGTGCGTGGAGAGGGCCAGGCTGGCTGCTGCGGATCGAGCTTGTGCAGCAGCTCTGGGCGGAAGGCCAGGAAGGCTAAGAGGTGCTCGTGCATGCCCTGCTCCAGAGCATAGGCTTTGAAGCTATCGAAGTTCGGTTCCACAAAGAGATGAATAAAGCGGTTGCTCAGCGGCGCCGGCATATCGAAGACGGCGGCGCGATCTTCTTTGCGATTGCCAGCGGCCCAGATGAACCAGCCTTCGGGGACGGTGTAGCTACCGACGCGCCGGTCGAGAATCAGCTGCTGGGCGATGCCCTGGATCGTGGGCGGAGCCAGATTCAGCTCATCAAGGAAAAGGATGCCCCGACCCGCGCGCGGCAGAAACTCAGGCGGATACCAGCGGGCTGTTCCTTCCTCGGCCACAGGAAGACCGCGCAGATCGGTCGGTGCCAGCTGTGAGAGACGCAGGTCGATCAGCTCCAGACCGTGAGCGCGTGCCGTCTGGGCGACAATGCTGGATTTACCAATGCCAGGCGGCCCCCAGATCATGGTGCTCATCATCAGGCGTCGACTCACCAGGCTGGACAGAAAACGTGCCAGGGCATCAGGTCGCATGAGACTCTTTCTCCCTCCTTTGTGTCTATCCTTATCTTCAGCGGGCGAGGTCAGATCTGCCATCTAGCCTGGGAGAAAGTCGTACCATCTGTCAACTCCCTGGATGACTGGCCAGGCGGGCGCGAGCAGCCGCGCGCACAAAGCAATTGCCATCGTGGGCCAGGGTCTCCAGCAAGGTGGGCGGCGCAGCGACATGCCGGGTCACAAGATAGCGCTCAACCCAGCGGCCCGATTCGGCGAACAGCTCCAGTAAAGCTGGTGGCAGATCTGGACGCTGCAGAAGCAGCGGACGCAGACGCGAGGGCAGGTCAGCTTTGATAATCTCTTCCCGCAGGGTCTCTAGCAGATACTCAAAGATCAGGTGCTGACCCTGGGCGGAGACCTGCGAATGGGTCGCGACGCTGATCGCTACCTCGCTATCGTTCAGGCGAAGCAGTTGCTCTAGCAGGGTCAGCGGAGCGGCAGGGTGGGCTGCCAGAGAGCGAAGAATCTCGATGGGCTGCGTGCTTTCCTCTGTCACGAGGGCTGCGCGTTGGCGACGCCACTCACTCAGGTAGCGAGCGGCAAGGCCCTCCAGCAGGGACGTGGGCAGGTGAGGCTGCTGGCACAAGGCCAGATGGATCTCGCGGTCGTCAAGCTCCACAAGACGCGCCAGAACAGCGGCGGGTGTGTGAGGATTACGTGCCAGGCCAGCAAGCAAGGCGCGATCCTGCTTGTGGGAAGCAGCCAGGTGGTGCAAGGTCTCTGGCGCCAAGGCTGGATGGGAGGCGGCGCACTGGCGGACCTTCTCCTCTGGATGGGCACAAAGCTGTTCGGCCAACCCCGTGGGCAGGCACGGGTTGCCTGCTAGAGCAAGCACCACTTCCAGAGCGGAATCGCTGGCCAGCGAAGCAAGGAGCGCCTCCGGTAGCGCTGGGTGAGTGGCGACAGCGGCCCGCACCTGAGAGGACTCATCCACGGCCAGAGACCGGAGCAAGGCGCTCTCAGGCGGCAGATGTGGCACAACGGCAGCCCGGACCTCGGCGCTGGCATCGGTAGCCAGCAGCTCACGCTCGATGGCACCTAGCGCGGGATGGCTGGCCACTGCCCGCCGGACCTCGGACTCGGGACTATGGGCCAGGCGCGCTAACGCCTGCTCTGGAAGCTGAGGGTGAAGGGCGGCAGCGCTGCGTACCTGGCTGCTGGGGTCCTCTATCAAGGAGAGCAACAGGGCAGGAGGCGTAGCGGGATTGGCCGCCACAGCGCTGCGGATCTCTACCTCTGGCGCGTTCGCCAGGTCCTCAAGGAGCTCAGGAGAAAGTGTCGCCAGCCTCACAGCCTCTGCACGGACCGCTAACGGCCCCTCGCTGACCAGCTTGAGCAACGTTCCCCGATGCAGGTGGGGGAAGCTGGCCAGCAAGAGCTGACGCCAGCACTCGTCGTCTGGCAGATAGATCCCCTCAACCAGCTCAGGATAGAGATCGGGCATAGCTAGCGCCAGGAGCACCAGCGTCGAGCTGAAAGAACGGGGATAGAGGCCAACCTGACTGCTACGCCGCTCATAATCAGCTACCGCTTCGCTGGCGATGCGCTGCCACTGCTGGTTAAACTCAGAAATCTCACCCACGATAGCCACATGCCACTGTAAGGCCCACATCGTTTCATCGGAGAACCAGCGGATGCGACTGAGATTCACGTCCTCATTGAGCCAGCGTAACCAGAGCAGCGGGGTTTCTTCGCAGCGCAAGAGCTGCAGCCAGGCCTGGGGCGAGGCTTGTTTAATGAAATCGGGCTGCGTCAGGTTCAAAAGTGGCAGGAGAGGATTGGACAGAAACTCGTGAGGAAACTCACGAGCCAGCTCCAGCAGCAGGTCAAGCGAAGTATTCGGATTGCGTGCCACAGCCCGTCGGACGCTCAGATCGCGCTCCCTGCTCAGCTGCTCCAGAACGGCGGGCGGTGTCGCCGGGTTGGCAGCGACCAGGGGACGCAGGGCAGGCTGTTGACTCAGTTCGGTCAGTCGCTCAGGTGGCGTGTCAAGATCTAGAGCTTCGGCGATCAGCTCGGGAGGCGCGTTTTCTGTTGTCATAGGCCAGAAGATCCATCGTCGTCTAGCGCTCGACTATTGAGAAGGCTGCTTCACGTACTGGAGTGGCGTCAACGGTAGGCGGCGCGCGAAGCAACTCGCTGTCAAGTCAAGCAGGAGAGCAGGAGCATGGGCTGAGCAAGAGTAGCCCTCTACGACGGCTCTCCGCGCTAGCCCACAGGCAGACAGATAGGTGAGTGACTTGTGGAAACTACTATAGACGACAAGACAGGTCTCTGTCAATCCGGTCTCCGGCCCGCCTGGTCGCCCTTCTCCTGTCGGTGAAGCCTGGGCGCCTTGCGGTCGGTCTGCTCTGGCGTAGACAAGAGCAGCGCTGAACCTTCTCGCCTGCCTGCAAGGGCCTGACGGAAGTTGCGACCAATCGGGAGACAGTCAGTGCCCATTGGTCAGGCTTGCCAGCCGGAGATTAGCCTGACTGCCAGGCTCTAGCTGAGGCTGCTTAGCTGTGGTGTATGACCTGTTCTCACTATTCTGCTTCTGTAGTCAGAAGTTCTCTACCCGCTCTTGAGATCCGCTCTCAAGGCCATCTCATGAAGGATTGTCTTGTATAACATGTTATCAGAATAGACACTATTTTTAACAAACTATTAATATCCATCTGTTTTAGATAGGTGCTATACTTTCTGGTTGTGTAGAAGAAACTGTTCAGGCGTTCTTCCTATTCTCTGGTAGGAGTGTCGAAATGTTGGCGGATCGTCGTCTAGAGCCGCGATCAGGGTATGAGGTGGAGCAGGACCTGTGGCAGGAAGCATCTCTGGACCTGGCTACCCTACTGCGTCGCACGGGCTTTGGTATCAAACTACGCTTTCTTATATCGATGCTTATTGTATCATTGCTTCCTGTTAGCTTATTTGTTGTGCTTTTTTACGAGTCTGCCTATCGGCTGGAGGGAAGGAAAACCTGGCTGCTCCTCGGTGGCATCCTCCTCTTGACTGTTTTGACCGCAACCTGGGTCTTCCTCCCAATTGTGCGCCCCATCCGCCGCGCGACGCGCCGAATCACGGCCACCACCGACGAGGTGAGGCGCCTGACCATTGATGCCCAACGTATTGCCGACGAGCAGCAAATCGGGACCTCCATCTTAGCCGCGGTCAGTCGACATCTGGCGGTGCGCCACACGGCTCTTGTGCGTGATATCTCCCTGATCACCCGAACGTGCCAGGGCCTGCAACCTCGTCTGGCTGTGCTGCTTCAGCGGACCCAGGCCAGCCGCGAGGGCGAGGTCGTGGAAGCGCTGATAGCGCTTCGTCATGGATTACAGCAAATCTCATTTCTGGCCGCTCGCATATCTGATGCCTATGAGCGGGATAGGTTGCCGGAGCAACTAGATAAAGCCATGAAGAGCGCCCAGGAGATCGCGGCCCAGTTCAACGAGGCCAGCCAGCAGCTTGCCAAAGATCTAGAGCAGCTAGAGCTGGCCACCGAGGCACTGGTGTAGACTAGTCAAGGGCGATCGAAGGGACTGCTCTGCCCAGCGCCGAAGGGCAAGTGAGCTGGTCAGTTTGCTGGAGGACGATGGGGACAGCGATGCGATGTACACCAAGGATTTTGCAAGCTTGCTGCAACTCCTAGGTCTGTCTCAGCGGAGCGGAACACTGATCGTGCTCCGCCAGGGAGAAGCCTGGCAGGCCAGTTTGCAGCTGCAGAAGGGCCGTCCTCTCTCGTGCGTCATCATCAATCTGGCCAATGGGCGGCTCCTCATGAGCGGTGCTCAGGCGATTGACTGGCTGGCCAGTCGAGGAGAATTACAGTGGCATCTGGCGGCAGAAGGATCGGTGGAAGCTCCCGCGCCGGCCCCTAGTCCTGGCCAGGGCCTCACTTCTCCTCCGTTCTCTGCACAGGAGCCCAGGCTCTCCCATCTTGTGCCTTGCCGGCTGTCCCAATCGCCTCCTTTCTCGTCCTGGTCGCGCGAGGAACGGCTGATCTTTGCCCTGATCGATGGGAGCCGCACGGTGACTGAGATCGCCCATCTGCTCCGTCGCTCACCGGATCAGATTATGCCCCTGCTTCTCTCTATGACTCAGAAGGGAGCTATCGCGCTCAAAGATCTTCGAGAGTGAAAGATAGACGTAAGTGTATATAACTACGGTAGAGGGAGAGAGCTATGAACTCTTTTGCATCTCCGCTAGCGCCCGAGCAGCGCCCATCTACCAGGGATGAGACGCTGCCAGAAAGCCGTCCCAGCTTACCGAGCGAGCGTTTCCCGCTGGGGCGCTTGCCGCGCGTCCTTCGTCCGCGAGATCTGACGGTGCTCTGCCTGTTCGCTGTGCTTCTCATTAACAATGTCCAGACGGTTAGTGTGGCGGGGGGGGGAAGCCTGCTGTACTGGACGCTGGGGTTTCTCTGCTTTCTCGTCCCCTCAGCGCTGGTCTGTGCTCAGCTCTATCGCCTTTTTCCCGGCGAGGGGGCGGTCTACCTATGGGCGAATCGCGCCTTTGGCAATTTCTGGGATACCTTTCTTGGCTTTTTCTGCAACTGGTGGCCGGGAGCCATTGGTTTGACGGTGGAGGCTGAAGCTGCCGTCGCCAGCATTCAGGGACTCAATAGCGACTGGCTCAGCCTGCCCTGGGAGCAGGGAGTGGCGGCGATCCTGATCTTGCTAGTGGCGCAGTTGCTCTCGGCTCTCAGTCAGAGGTGGCTACAGCGCATCTTGAACGTTGTTTTCTCTGCCTATGCCCTCATGTTCGCACTTGTGGGCCTGGCTGGCCTCGGGTGGCTGCTAAGTGGTCAGCCGCTGCGCGGGGACTTCTCGGCCCAGTCCTGGCAGCTCAGTCCCTCCAGCCTGCCAGTGCTGGCCATTGTCACCGTCGCCTTACTGGGGGTAGCCGTGCCCTTGAATATGGGAGGCGAGGTCGTGGACCCACGGCGCAGTGAGCGTTACCTCTTATGGGGAACCCTCATCATTATCGCTGGCTACCTCTTCGCCACCTTTGGCGTTCTGGCCGTCCTTTCTCCCGCGGAGCTGAAAGAGCCAGCCTTCGTCTCTGTGCTCTTCAGCCATGTTTTTGGCGACAGAATCGGCCATGTGATTTCTATTTGCTATTATCTCACGATGTTAGTTTATTTTGTTTGTGCGACAGCGGCCTACAATGCCATGTTCGCGCGGCTCCTCTTCGTGGCGGGCCTGGATCGTCGCCTGCCCCGTGCTCTGGCGCGTCTCAATGCCAGCGGTGTGCCTTTCAATGCCATGTTATGGCAGACGTCCATTAACATAATCTTTCTCATTGTCATCTTCTTTATTGCTCCTGTAGTTCCTAATCAGGAGTTGGCTCTCACCGTCTTCCTGGTTGTCATTAATGGGGCCTCAGTCATCTGGGACATAGCGATGATCAGCCTCTTTCTGTGCGGCATCCTCCTCTGTAGTCGTCATAGTCGGCGACTGCGCCAGCGCTGGGTAGTGCCGCCGCCGCTGTTTTACCTGGCTGCTGTGCTCGGGATCATTCTGACAGGCGTGGCCATTGGCTGCACCTTTTTCGCCGGGTCGCCAGTGCCAGAGGTCTTGAACAACGAAGACTGGGGCTTTTGGGTCTTGCTCTTTGTGCTGGCCAGCCTGACGGTGGGAGCGATCTACAGTTTTCTGGTGCCGGAAGCGGAGGACCTGGCGGCCCTCTTGCCAATGCCGTCGAGCGACCCGGTAGTGGGGTCGCCACTGGCGGCCAGCTTCCCGGAGCAGGAGGTCTCTCGGGCTACTGCTGTCCCTGGCGCCCTTGCGGGCGGTCCGGGGCAGGGTCGACCTCTCCAGGGAAGAGCTTCACATCAGCCTGAGCCAGCGCCGTGGCCGCGACCCGGCTCGGTTCCCGGTCCTCGGGGATGGAAGCTGTAGGGTGGGCGCTCTCGTGCCTGCTATTCGCCTGGGGTCCGATGGAGCGCTTAACGGCGACGCGCCGGGTCTGGCCAGTGTTGGCCTGACAGGCGACAGGCGACAGGCGATGAGCCAGGGACGCTGAGTGAGTGTCATGTGAGATGAGAAGAGAGAAAAGAAAGGAACGATGCAAGATGAGCGAAAGCCAGATGCAGACTTCAGCGGAGCTGTCTCCTCAAAATCAAAACGAGGCGCAGATCTCTACCTTACGCAAGGACAGCCTGGGTCTCTTCGATGCCATTGCCCAGTCGGTGGCTCTGCTCTCGCTGGAGATGGGTATTGCTCTCTCCAGTTCCTTTGCTGCCGCTTCAGCGGGGGTGGCGGTCCCGCTGGCCTATGTGGTCGCTGGTCTTGCCAGTCTCTGTCTGGCCTACGTCATCATTCGTTTCACCAGGCGCATTGCCAGTGCTGGTGGCCTTTATACCTATATTGCTCAAGGGCTTGGGCCGCAGGCTGGCTTTATTGGTGGTTGGATGTATGGCGGAGCTTTTGCTGCTGGAGCATCCTTTACCCTGGCTATTTCCAGTATTTTTCTCGATCAGTTGCTGGAGCATCTGGGGCTGGCGCTTCACTGGTTTGTCATTTTCTGTGTCTTACTCGTATTGCTCTTTGGACTGGCCTTTTTTGATGTCCGGCTCTCGACACGAACGCAGCTGCTGCTCTCATTTATCGGCCTGCTCTCGGTTCTGGCCCTGGCCGTGATCATTCTGGCCCGTGGTGGGGAGAGCGGCATCAGCTTCGCGCCCTTGTCGCCAGCGGGGCTGGCAGGTGGCTGGTCCTCGCTCTTCTTCGCCGCCATCTTCAGCTTCACCTCATTTATTGGCTTTGAGGCAGCGGCGGTACTTGGAGAGGAGACGCAGCGTCCGCGTCAGGCTATTCCCTGGGCCATTCTGACGGCAGTGCTGGTGGCCATCATCTACTATGTCCTGGTCTCCTTTGCGATGGCCAACGGCTATGGGGTGGCGCACATCGATCAATGGGCCAGGGACGAAGCGCCCCTGGACACGCTGGCAACGCGCTATGCTGGGGCCTTCCTGGCGACTCTCATTGACCTCATGGTCGCCATTGGAGCTTTTAGCGCCACGCTGGCGGGGGTTGTTCTGGCTTCGCGCATGATGTTCGCCGTCGGGCGCGATGGTGGCCTACCGGCAATCTTCGCCGTGACCCATCCTCGTTACAAGACGCCCTGGGTAGCGATTCTGGTAGTGCTGGCTCTGACGCTGATCCTGGGGGCCGCCCTGGGGATACAGCTGGGGCCATTCCTCTTCTTCGGCTTCCTGGCGACGACGGCCTCCCTGGGGATTCTGCTGGCCTACATTCTGGTGGCTCTGTCGGGGATCGTGGCCTCGCTTCAGACCCGCCTGCGTGGCGAGGGTGCTCCCCTGGCTCTGGTCTTCGACATCCTGTTGCCCTTGATTGCGATCGTCATCTGCGCCTTTACTATCTATAGCTCGGTTGTACCGGTGCCGCCGTTCCCGCTCAACCTGGCTCCCTATATTGCGGCGGCCTGGCTGATCATTGGCCTGGGGCTGCTGATCGCTCTCCAGCTACGCCACCCGCAGCAGGTGCAGCGCTTCGGGAAGATCCTGGGAGAGCACGTCAGCGAGTAGCCAGGGAGAGAGGACTGGCGGTGAGAGAGAGCCTAGCAGGAGGAGAAGCGATGAGAGAGGCAATGGAGCAGCCGGGAACAGGACCCTCGCCCGAGCTGCTTGCAGCGATGGAAGCCAATCTGTTTGAAGCCTATGCCCATCTTGGGCGAGCCTTGGGCGGTGAATTTCAGCAACGCCCTGGCCTGCTCTTCTTTTTCAGCGGGAGACCGGTCTTCTTTGGCAATGGGGTGATCCGCTGCCAGCTTGCCGAGGAGGAGGCCGAAGAGCAGATCGCCGCCCTCTGTGCGGAGGCGCGTCGTCGGCAGGTTCCCTTGACCTGGTTACTCTCCCCCTCATCGCGTCCCGTCGATCTCGAGCAGCGTCTGCTGACGCAAGGCTGCCGACTCGACGAGGAGGTGCCGGGCATGGCCATCGAGTTGGGGCAGCCTCTGCCGGCAACTGCGCCAGCGGTGCCCGAGGACCTGGTTATCGAGGAGGTCAGCGAGGCGCGGGCGATGGAGATCTGGCTGCAGGTGCTCTGCGCTGGCTTCGGCTTCCCTGAACCAATCAGGGCGGTCTTCTTCGATCTCTACCAGCGCTATGGCTTTCTGCCGGGCCAGCAGGTGCGCTATCTGTTAGGCTCCTGGCATGGAGAGCCGGTCGGAACGGCCCTGCTGACCTTCGGTGGGGGCCTGGCGGGCCTCTATGGCATAGCAACGCTTCCCCAGGCGCGTCGTCAGGGAATCGGCACGGCGATGACGCTGGCGGCTATGCGCACGGCTGAGCGGCTGGGTTACCGCCGCGCCACCCTCCAGGCCACACCAATGGGGTTGAACGTCTATCGGCGCCTGGGCTGGCAAGAGTATTGCCTCTTCAAGACCTATGTCTTGGCGTGAGCGTTTGGCGGCCCGGAGGAGACTGGCCTGCTGACAGAGCGAAAAAGCTGCGCCCAGCCCAGACGAGGACCGACCAGGGAGGCGTCCCGGCACTTGCCTGAGAGGGGCGCCTCCCTGCCTGTTACCTGGCTCCACCTGCCCACAGCGAGTGCTTCCCCTTGCGTCTCTCTCTGGGCCGACCGCTCCGCATTCGGGCTACCGGGTTTTGACAATCATGGTGGAATACGCTATAGTACAGACGTTCGGTCGAGGTCTGCTATGGCTTGGCAGGAGGAGAAGAGAGCGGTGAAGGTCACACCCGCACGGCGCCAGTACCTGCAGATCAAGAGCCAGTATCCCGATGCCATTTTGCTCTATCAGGTCGGCGATTTCTACGAGACCTTCGATGAGGATGCGCGCATCGCGGCCCGCGAGCTGCAGATTGTTCTGACGGCTCGCCACTACGGTGAGGAGCGCGTGCCGCTGGCGGGCATCCCGCTGCATGCGCTCGAAAACTATGTGGGCAAGTTGATTCAGCGGGGCTATAAGGTGGCGATCTGCGACCAGGTCGGCGAGGTGGGTCACGGCGTGGTAGAGCGCGCCGTGACACGCATTCTGACTGCTGGCACGCTCTCCGAGCCCAATCTCTTGCCGGCCCGCCAGAATAATTATCTGGTGGCTATTGCTTCCTCCCGTCAGCAGACCGGGCTGGCTGCGGTTGACGTCAGCACGGGCGAGTTCAGCGTGACCTGGTTTGCCCCCGCGGAGCTACCAGCGGCGCTGGAAGCCGAGCTGCAACGTCTCTCCCCCTCCGAATGCTTGCTTGCTGAGGGGGCAGGCCGCGAGACCTACCGCTTTCCTTCGCAGACGGTGACCATTACTCCCTGCCCGCCCCATTTCTTCGATGTCGATGTTGCTCGCGGGCGGCTCTGCCGTCATTTCGGTGTGCAGTCGCTCGACGCCTATGGCTGTGCCAGTGCTCCCCAGGCGATTGCTGCCGCCGGGGCCATTATCGCCTATCTGGAAAAGATGAATACGGCCCTCCTCTCGCTTTTGACGGGCCTTCATTCTTACCAGACGACCAGCTATATGGTATTGGATGCGCACACTCAGCGCAATCTCGATATCCTGCAAGGCTCGCGCAGTGGTACTACGCAGGGGAGCCTCTTGGGAGTGCTCGATCGAACGCTGACGCCGATGGGAGCGCGCTACCTGCGCCGCTTGGTGACGCAGCCGCTGCTCGACCTGACGCTTCTCAACGCTCGTCTGGAGAGCGTCGAAGAGCTGTATGAAAGCCCTGCGCTGCGTAGCCGCATTGCTGCCTGTCTGCAGAGCCTGGGCGACCTGGAGCGCTGTGCCGGACGGGTGCGTCAGGGGACGGCGACGCTGCGCGAGGTGCAGGGATTGCGGAATTATCTGGAGATCATTCCCCGCCTGCGCGAGCTATTGCAGGGCTGTCAGGCTCCACTGTTGCAAGAGATTGCTGGCGAGCTAGATGATTGCCCCCAAGTGCGCGATCTCATTGCCCAGGCTCTGGTCTCCGAGGGAGCGACGGACGAGGGGGTCGAGCACGGGCGGCTGATCCGGGCCGGCTTCCACCCCGAGCTGGATGCCTTGATCTCCTCCATCCGCGACTCGCGTCTCTGGATGGCCCGCCTGGAGCCGCTCGAACGCGAGCGTACCGGCATCAAGTCACTCAAAGTCGGCTACAACAAGGTATTTGGCTACTATATCGAGGTCAGCAAGGCCAATCGTCACCTGGTTCCTCCCGACTATGAGCGTCGCCAGACCCTGACAAACGCGGAGCGCTATATTACGCCCGAGCTGAAAGAGCATGAGGCGCGCATCCTCAATGCTGAAGAGCGGATCGAAGAACTTGAGCGCAGCATCTATGCCGACATCCTGCGCCAGCTCAGCCTCTCCTACGGCCAGATTATGACCACGGCCTCGGCGGTGGCGCGTATCGATGCCTTGCTGAGCCTGGCGGAGGTCGCTGCCCACTACGGCTATGTGAGGCCGTTCCTGGAACAGGGACATGTCCTCGACATTGTCGGTGGGCGTCATCCTGTGGTTGAGCGCAGTCTGGATGGCGATGTCTTTATTCCCAACGACACCCACCTCGATGGCGATGAGGGCGAGCGTATCCTTTTACTAACCGGGCCGAACATGGCCGGCAAGTCGACCTACCTGCGTCAAGTCGCTCTCATCACGCTGCTGGCCCAGATCGGCAGCTTTGTCCCCGCCAGGAGCGCCCGCATCGGCCTGGTTGATCGCATCTTCACGCGCGTGGGCGCTGAGGATGATATCGCCTCGGGAAAGAGCACCTTTATGCTGGAGATGGAGGAGACAGCGGCGATTCTCCATCACGCAACGCGCCATAGCCTGATTGTGCTCGACGAGATCGGGCGCGGCACCAGTACCTACGATGGCCTGGCAATCGCCCGCGCCGTGGTCGAGCACCTGCATTCGGTGATTGGAGCGCGTACGCTCTTCGCGACCCACTATCATGAACTGGCAGCGATGGCGAATGAGCTGCCCCACCTGCGCGTCTACACGATGGCGATCAGCGAGGAAGAGAATGGCGACATCGTCTTTCTGCATCGCGTGACTCCCGGCAGCATCGGACGCAGCTACGGCGTCCATGTCGCGCGCCTGGCAGGGATGCCGCCGAGCATTATCCGTCGTGCTCAGGAAGTCCTGCGAGCGCTAGAGGTCGGCCAGCATGCTCCAGGCCAGGTGGCCGGCGTGGCTCTGGTAAGCGGCGCTCTGCCTCTTTCCTCGGCTGCTGAGCTGCCTGCTACTGGCTCGGCCACCAACGGCCATCGGACAGGGCACGATCATGGAATGCGGCAGGCTGGCGTCGCCGAGGAGAGTGGCCGACTGTCGCTAACCTACGCCTGGCAGAGCGAGGAAGGCCGGCGTTTAGCGGCCCTTCTTGAGCAGCAGGGGACAGATGAGGCCCTCCTTGACCATATCGATATCTGCGCCATCACCCCGCTGGATGCCCTCAACCTGCTCTTTCTGATCCAACGCCAGCGACAGAGACAGAGAAAGGCGCTATGAGTCTCCCAGACCCATCCATGTCAGATTTAACGCAGCCTACTCCATCTGCTCCCAAATCGCTTCCTCCGCGCCTCCCCATTCGCCAGTTAGCGGCGGAGGTAGCGGAACGCATCGCCGCCGGTGAGGTCATCGAGCGCCCTGTCTCGGTGGTCAAAGAGCTGGTAGAGAACGCTCTTGACGCCGGTGCCCACGAGATCCGCGTTGAAATTCGTGACGGGGGCCTGCGCCTCATTCGCGTCAGCGACAATGGCCAGGGGATTCCCGAGGAAGACCTGGAACGAGCCTGCGCTCGTCACTCCACCAGTAAGATCGGGCGTGTCGAGGATTTAGAGCAACTGCACACCCTGGGTTTTCGAGGCGAGGCCCTGGCCAGCATTGCGGCGGTCTCCGAGCTGACCCTCCTCAGCCGGCCCATCGAGAGCGAGGAGAGCGGTCTGGAGGAACCGGCGGCCTGGATTACGGTGCGCGGCGGGGAACTTGTCCAGCGAGGTCATCGGGCACGCCCGCACGGCACGACCGTCACCGTACGCGAACTCTTCTACAATGTTCCCGCGCGACTCAAATTCATGCGCAGTGCCCGGAGCGAGGCTGGTCAGATACTGCAGCTGCTCTATCGCTACGCCGCGGGCTATCCTGCCGTGCGCTTCAACCTGAGCGTCGAAGAGCAGCCCCTCTTACAAACCAGCGGCAGCGGTGAGCTGGCCACCGCTCTGGCGGAGCTCTACCGCCTACCGCTCGCTGAGCTGCTGATCCCCGTTGAGGTGGAAGATGAGCCAGGCATCAGGATCTTCGGCTACGTAGGCAACCGTGTTCTGGCCCAGCCCAATCGGCAGCATGTGATGCTCTTCATCAATGGGAGACCCGTGCAGGCGCGTGCGCTGCAAGAGGCCCTGGAAGCGGGCTATCGTCCACTGCTGGCTAAAGGGCGCCATCCCTTGCTGGTCCTCCATCTGCAGCTGCCGGCTTCGGAGGTCGACGCCAATGTTCACCCGGCCAAAACAGAGGTCCGTCTGAAGCGCGAGCGTGAGCTGGCGACCTTGCTCACCCAGAGCGTGCGCGCGGTCCTCGAACGCAGTCCTGTGCTGCCCGCCGAAAGCACCTGGCCTGGCCCGGCCAGTGTCTATCAGCCGCGCTTGCCGGGGCCGCGTCGGCGGGGCCTGCGAGTTCTGGAGGAGAGCGAGCGTTATGGCGGCAGAAGCGGTCTCCCGACGCCCGCCGAGGTGCTGGCGGCCCTGCGTCCTCTGGCTCAGCTGCAGCAGGCAGTCATTCTTGCCGAAGCTCCCGATGGGAGCCTTTATCTCATTGACCAGCACCGTGCCCATGAGCGCATCCTCTATGAACATCTGCGCAGCCGGGCTGCTGGCGCTGGGAGCGAAGGAGCAGAGAACCTGGCGGCGCACCTTCTGCTTGAGCCGGTGGTGCTGGAGCTGAAGGGCTGGCAGGCAGAGCTGCTGGAGCAGCGCCTGCCGATCCTGGCCAGCCTGGGCCTGGACTGTGAGCATTTCGGAGGACGCAGCTTTCTGGTGCGTTCAGTTCCCGAAGGCATCGGCGACAGCGAGCAGCTGGTGGCCCATCTGCGCGAGCTGGTGGAGATTGCTCTTGAAGAGAGCGGAGACTGGAAAGATCGCCTGCTCATTGGGCTGGCCTGCCGCTCGGCCCTGCGTCGAGGACGCACCTTGAGCCAGGGCGAACAACAGGACCTCCTGCTTCGGCTGGCCCAGACTAGCGCACCGGCGGTCTGCCCTCATGGCAGCCCGGTGCTGCTCCACTATAGTCGTGCCTTCCTCAGCGAAAAGTTTGAGTGGTAGCATTGGCAAGCCTCTGCTGCAGCGGAGTCCATCCGGGGAGCCAGGAAGCGCAGACCACCGTCCCCCGACGGCAACGGTATCAGGCCCCGGTGGGCGGGCAGATATCTAGGTCAAGTGCAGGCGAACGGAGTCGGTCACAACAGCCGGTTGAGGAGATCGGCGACAATAAAGATGGCCAGGTCGAGGATCAGCAGAGCCAGCAAAGCGAAATCGATGTGGAGAGCTACAGAGGCCACTCCCTGCAAGAGAGCTGCGTTGAAGACCAGCAAATGCGTATACCAGAGCAGTGCTAGCGTCGCCACAGCTACGAGCAAGAGGCCCGTCAAGAGCCAGCGCGCGCCGCGCCAGTCCTGGGAGCTGGGCCAAAGCTCAGCGGTAATAGTCAAAATCAAGTAAGGGGCGAAGAGGAGCGTCCACCAGGGCCAGCCTGGCCGGATCAACTGCAGACGTACCTCCCAGATATTGTAGCCAGTGGCCACCCAGTAGAGAAAAATGATGGCCCCAATTCCTCCGATCAAAGGAGCGACGGCGCTCAGGCCATCGCCGATATGGCTGACCAGACGCCCTGGCGGGCGCACATATTGCACCTCGCCGAGCTGCAGGGCCTGGGGGGTGCCACGCTGGAGCATGCCGTAGGCTCTTTCCTGCACTAGCGGTTTGATGCGGAAGAGCGTGATTTTGGTAATGCGGAAGCCAAAGGGGCGAAAGAGCAGCACCACCAGGGCGTGGCAAAGTTCATGCAAGATGACGCCGGGGGCATTCATCCAGAACCAGATCAGCAGGCCCCGCTCGCCGAACAAGCGATAGCCGATGCGATCGACGCGATGGCGCAAAGCACGGCAGGTCAGGCGGAGCAGGATGAAGAGCACGAAAACACCGGCGATCAACAGCCAGGGTTCGTAGGGCTTAATCTGAGCAGTCAGGGCAGGGTCCATGAGCATAGCCTCAGCGACAGTCGACAGCGCGACGGCCTCTCATCTTATCACTATTGTAGAGAAGGATCGGGACGAGCGTCAATAGGGTCACGTTTTTCCGGAATCAGCGACTGATCTCATTGGCTTCCGACTCAAACTCCTCTTGCCCATATTCTTCCTCTGGCTCCTCCTGCAAGCAAGTAGCGACAGCGGGGTGGCGGCGCTCATAGAAGAAGCCCCAGAGAGCGAAGAGCAAGATAGCCAGAGACAACAAATAGATCACGCGATCGATGCCGAGCAGGTCGGCTGCCGCGCCAGTCAGCAGAATTACCGGGATCGTCCCGGCGTTATAGAGCATTAACTGCAGTGCCAGCACACGGCCCTTAATCCACTCAGGTGTCTCCTCCTGCACACGTGTCTGAGCGGGGATATTAATACAATCCAGGGCGATGCCGCCCAAGAACATAATCAGGGCGGCGCTGCCCAGGAAGAGCGGCTGAGTATTCCAGCCTGTTGGCTGCAGGCTGCGGGCAATGAGTGTTAATAGTGGCAGGAGCAGAATGATCAAGGCGAAGCCCAGGCAGCCCAGAAGAATCGAGCGAGATATACCCAGGCGGCGCGTGATGCGCGGCATAAAGAGCGAGCCCAGCACCAGGCCGATGCCGGCGGGAGCGAAGACAAAGGCCAGGGTATCGGCTGGAAGCAGGAAGAGCCGTGTCACCAAAGCCGTGGCCAGCTCAGCCACCAAAGCCAGCAAGATACCGGCGAACGAGAGCTGTACCACGGCCAGCAGCAGCGGTTTATTCTGGCGAATGAAGAGCCAGCCCTGACGCATTTCGCTGCCGATATTGCCGAACAGGCTCAGCGACTGCGTAGCCAGGTCCTCACCGGAAGCGGCAGGGCGATGCGGAGTGTGCTGCTCGAAAGCGGGAGGGGGGATCAGCAAGATCAGGCCTGCGCAGAGCAGATAGAGCAGTCCGATCAAGAAATAGAGCGTCTCCACAGGCTGCACAGTCATCGAAAAGAGCTGGAAAGTGGGGAGCAGGCTCAGCACCAGCGGGGCGAAAATAATCATCCCCAGGGCCATAGACGTCATAAAGGTGATATTGAAGAGCGCCAGGGCGGGCATCAGCTCATCCTCGTCGACCAGCAGGGGGATTGTCGAACTCTCTGCGGGTGTAAAAAACTGACCGATACTTGAAATCAAGAAGGTCAGCAAATAGGCGGGGATCAGCTGTCTGGCGTCGATCAGCAGCGAGATCACAAAGCCGAAGCTCGCGATCGCGCGCAGGCAGTTGCTGCCCCAGAGAATCAGCCGTTTGTCCAAGCGGTCGACAAAGACGCCGGCAGGAGCGCTGAAGAGCAATGCGGGCAAGCTGAAGCTGATAATCGCCACGCCCACCAGCGTCGTCGACCCCGTGACCTCCTCAACGAGGACCATGATAGCGTAATTGGAGGCGTTGAGGATAGTCATCGAGATCAACTGAGCGAGCCAGAGGTAGACAAAGTTCTTCTTCCTGAGAAGTGTCTTGAAGCCTCCCCCTTGCTTGGACCTGGCAACATCCATAGCATCTCTCCCAAATGTGCTAGCTTCGAAGTAAACATGGAGCAATGACCACAGCCAGGCGCGGAGCCGTGACCATCTGTAGACTTGAGCTGGTGGTGGCTCCAATCCCTGGCCGAGGCTGGGGCTGGAACCTTTTCCCTCCGCTCGTCTGCCTCTTCGGATTCTGGTTCTGGCAGTTCCTGGCCCTCTCTCTCGCCATCGGTCAGTCAGGGCTGGAAAGTTGGCGGCGCCTGCGGATCGTCATGCGGCGGAGTCAAGGGCGGCAGCCGTTCCTTCGTGCGCCGCTCCACCTCCGAGCGGGGCAACAACACGCGCCGCCCACACGTCTCACAGCGCAGGCCGATATCGGCGCCCAGACGTACCACCTGCCAGGTTGACCCGCCGCACGGATGCGGCTTACGCAGGCGCAAGCGGTCCCCAAGCTCAAGATGCATGGGCATCCTGGACATCGCTGGACCTCCCCTCTGCTGGTTCACGTGGCACCGACTCGCGATAGAGCTGGTGCTGTGCAATATACGCCTCGACACTCTCTGGTGTTTGGTATTTGATCGGGCGCCTCTCCGCCACCCGCCGACGCAGATCGCTTGCCGAGATGGAGAGGTAGGGCGCATTGACCACACGGAGTCGTTCGCGTATGCCCGGGAGGCGCTCTTCCAGGGCTGTAACCAGCTCCTGGGGCGGGCGATAACCAGGGCGGCCTACTGCCACCAGGCAATCGAGCTGCGCCAGGACGCCGGCGGCGTTGTACCAACTCGTGAACTCGGCCAGGCTATCGGCGCCCAGGATAAAAGCCAGTGAGACCGGTTGTGATCCCCAGCGCTCGCGCAGCAGGCGCAGTGTATCCACCGTATAAGAAGGGCCTGGTCGCTCGATCTCGATCTCGCAGAGAGAGAAAGCGGGATTCGACGCGATGGCCAGCCGCAGCATAGCGAGGCGATGCTCCGCAGGAGTCACCGGGCGGCTCGGCTTATGGGGCGGCTGACCAGCCGGGATAAACACCACCTCGCTGAGTGCCAGTGTGGCCCGTACCTCCTCGGCGATCACCAGGTGCCCGTAGTGAATCGGGTCGAAGGTCCCTCCCAGCAAGCCGATGCGCCTCACGGCTGGCGTCTGTCCCATAGGCGAAAACAACTCCTCTCAGCAAGAATTGTAGGCGGCGCGTCCACCCGACCGGCTGAGCGGCTAAATAGCACCGGCAGACTCCTTGACCGTCAGCTCGGCCTCTACAAAGGCGTTGCGTAGGGCATGCAGGGCGTCGGCAATCACGCCGCTCTGGCCGTGGACGATCCAGAAGCGTACTGTCAGGGTCACTGTCTCGCGCGTATAGCCACTAATGGTGGCCACTGGCTCTGGCTTGGGGATAATCTCATCGATTTCGAGCAGGATACCCAGAATCCGTGCGGGCGTCTGCTCGCGATCGTACTGCTCCTGAGGCAGAGTCATCGTCAGAGTCACGCGGCGTTCGCCATAAAAAGTATTGTTGATGACAGTGGTGCTAAAAATCCGTGCATTGGGAATCGTCACTTCCTCGCCGCTGACCAGACGGACCTTCGTCGCGCGTAGCTGCACCTCTTCGACGCGCCCTGTCAGGGTTCCGGCGGTTCCTCCCTCGATGCTGATCTCATCCCCAATGTGGAAAGGGCGCTCGACCAGAATGTAGAAACCTGCCACGAGATCCTTGAGGATATCCTGGATCGCAAAAGTAAAGGCCACCGTGAGGGTGCCCAAAATCGCCAGCGGTGTCTCGATCGAGAGGTGCCAGAGGGCAAGAATCCAGAAGACGGCGATGCCCAGCACCACAAAACTCAGCATGCGCCCGATCAGCGTCCGCGTGTTGATGTCGATGCGGTTCTCTGCCAGATTGCGGATAGTAATCTTGCTTACCGTGCGTCCGACGCCAATGCCGAGTACCAGAATGACGGCGCTCAGGATGACGGTCCAGACATCGCCCATATAGTTGGCCAGCTTCTCTATTGCCAGATTGCCTGCGAAGCTATGCCATAGCAGCTGCAGATTGCTGATGCTCCAGATGCTAATGACCACCACCACCCCAAGGGCGAGCAGGAGCAAAATGAGCATCACGCCCAAGGTTTCGACCAGCCAGGCATCCAGCACGGTCTGGCGCAGGCGCCCAACGAGCAGGCGACGTAAAAAAAAGCCCGCTGCTCCCGCGATGAGGAGAGTCAGGATCGAGTAGATAAACTGTTGCACCTGGATTCCCATTGCAAACCCGCGTCCAGCTCTTTGTGTTCCCTGAAAAGAGCGTGTGATGTGTATTACTTCGTCGCAAATTATATCATACTCTTCCCGGCTGACAGCAGGCAGTGCTCTGACCAGGGGCAGCGGCTGCCTGGCAGAGGCTGCGCGTGAGCTGGCAGAGAGAAGCCGCCAGCCTGCAGCAGTGTGCTCAGGGTACAGAGTGGAAAGCCCACCACATTGAGATAGCAGCCGGCAATGCGCTCGGGCAGCTGAAAGGCTGGATTCTGAATGCCATAGGCGCCAGCCTTATCGAGCGGGTCGCCGCTGGCAATATAGGTCTCGATCTCCTCATCGCTGTAGGCGCGCATCAAGACCGGGGTCACACACTGACTGCTGCTAATCAGGGCCTGTCTCTGGTCGTGATGGCCGCCTGACTTGCCGGTCTCGTCTGCGCTTCGTGGGAGGGCCACGGCCACCCCTGTAATGACCTGGTGCCAGCGTCCGCGCAGCCGGCGCAAGATCTCTCGGGCGTGGGCGGCATCGCGCGGCTTCCCCTGTGAGATCCCATCGAGAATGACTGTGGTATCGGCGGTCACCACGAGGCAGCCAGCAGCCTCGGGCAAGGCCAGGGCGGCCTCCGCTTTCTGCTCGGCCAGCCAGCGCCCCAGCTTTTCGGCGGGACCCTTGTAGCTCGCCTCAAGCTGCTCTTCATCGAGTGGAGACACTGCTACCTTGAAAGGTAGGCCCAGCTGGGCCATCAGTTGGCGTCGGCGGGGAGAAGCCGATGCCAGTAACAAGACTGGTGGCCGCTGGCTGCCTTCGCTGCTCATCTGATCATTCATGCCCCTCTCTCCAAGATTGCAAGACATTCAATATGGCTCGTCTGTGGGAACATATCCAGTGGCTGAACCGAGAGAAGCCGGTAGGTGGTCTGGCGCCGGCAAAGGACCTGCAAATCGCGGGCCAGCGTCGACGGATCGCAAGAGACATAGACGATCCTCGTCACAGGGTGCTGTACTAGGGCCTCCAGGACCGCCTCCTGGCAACCAGCGCGCGGAGGATCAAGAACCAGGCCATCGAGTTGACTGGCCAGCGCAGGCAGAAGCTGCTCCACCTTGCCTTTCAGAATCTCAACGTTGTTGACATGACGCAGATTCCACTGAGCATCCTGAATAGCGCTGGGCGACTCCTCAATGGCGTAGACCTTGCTCGCATAGCCTGCCAAAAGCAGGGCGAAGGTTCCCACGCCGCAGTAGGCATCGGCCAGGACTGGTCGGCGCTCTGGTTCAACGGGTCCGGGCACCATCTGACTCTGCCCGAAGGCTGAGGCGCCAACGTCGCTGGTCGCAGGCTTTCCCTGAAGCAGGCCCTCGATGATCAGGCGCGCCATCTTTTCAGCCTGGACCGTGTTGGTCTGGAAAAACGAGCTGGGGCGAATGCGGAAGATCTCGCCAGCCAGGCGCTCCTCGAAGGCCTCGGTGTGGACCTCGAGGCCGGCCTGGCTCAGCTCCTCTGCAACCTCTGGCGCCGGAGCCGGCTGAATAAGCACCTGGCCTGTGGCGGCACCACAGCGTACCAGGACCTGGGGGCGTGGATTAACGTGGCGCGCCAACACCCCTAGAACGGTGTTAATCCGCTCATGGGCAATCGGACAGGTGCTCAGTGGCAGCACGCGATGGCTGCCACGTGCCGTCAGTCCCGGCTGGCCCTCGCGATTGACCGAAAAGCGCATGTGATTGCGATAGTGCCAGGGAATATCACACGGCTCGGTCGACCGCACAAGCTCACGCAACTCCGATTCCTCAAAGCCGCCGACCTCGTGCAGCAAAGAAACAACCACCTCGCGCTTCCAGGCCAGCTGAGCATCGTAGCGCATATGTTGTAGCTGGCAGCCGCCGCAGATACCAAAGACCGGGCAGGGAGCAGGCACCCGCACAGGAGAGGCTTCGTGAATAGCGCTGATCCAGACGCGCGGTGGCACGTGCCGACGAGCACGTCGCCGACGGGCAGAAGGTGCCAGCTCCTCAATGGCAATCGTCACGCGCTCACCTGGCAGGCCGGCGGGCACCTCCACTATCCGCGGCTGAGGGATGGGGGCCTCTCCTGTCTCGCTCGGACGCTCGCCAGGAATCTCCGCCTGAGCCAGACCGCTGCGCGCCAGTGGTCCCAGGGTCACCGTGTGGTAGGTCAGCGAACGCTCTCCCTCCATCATCGCTGTTTCCTACGTTCGTTCAAAAGCTCGCGTGCGGCTTGCACGCTGGGCAGGCGCTGATCGATCTGCTCCGCCTCTTCTAGAAAGCGCTGCGCCTGACGCAGGTCACCCTGCTCGGCGAGCACCATCGCCAGCAGCGCGCGCAGATGAGCCGACTGGGGAAGCTGCTTCAGGCCCTCGTCTAGCACTGCACGCGCCTCTCCGAACTGCCGTTCCTCGACGGCCAGGTTAACCAGCTCGCTGTAGGCTTGCAGATCGGTGGGATTGTGGCGGAGAGCACGTCGCAGGCTCTCGCGGGCCTCTGTCCGTCGGCCAAGGACACGCTGGGTATGGCTCAAGGCTAGCCAGATTCCGGGGTAATCGGGGCTGAGCGAGGCGGCCCGTTCGTAGTGCTGCAAAGCCTGTGGCTGGTCGTCGCGTGCACTGGCGATCGTCCCCAGTACCGCCTCGATGATGGTCTCCTCGGCGCGATTGGGATTGAGCGCCCGCGCCTGGGTCAGCAGCTGTTCCGCCTCCTGCAGAACTTCTGGCGGAGGGAGTGGGGCCGCTGTATGCTGCAGCTTCATCTGGGCCAGGAGCGCGTAGCCAAGAGCTGTCGGACGCAGAGCCTGCGACTCCTGCATGTGCTGCTCGGCCAGCTCGTCGAAGCGGCGGCTCCGCTCCTTCAAGCCCTGCTGCTCGAAAAGAGTAGCCAGACTATCCTCGGTCATCGCCAGCTCGCGCAAAGCATCGGCACGGCGGCCCGGGAAGCGCTGCGCCAGGCGCTCCAGATAGGCCATTGCTCGCTCACCATTACGGAGCGAGGCGGCATGGTTATAGGCATTCTCGACAATCTGCTGGTCGAGCGGAAGGCGCACCATCAGGGCATCCTCATAGTGCAGGGCCTGGGTCAGGCGGCGCGTCACCTCTTCGAGCAGCACCTGCGGATCAGGCCGGTCCAGTAGCGAAATGCTCTTCAGTAGAGCCTCGCGCTGCTGCACTGAAATCTCGCGTACGCGCTCATCGTGCTCCTTAATGCGCTGTTGCAGTTCAGGGATCGGCAGGCCCTGAGCGCGGGCGCCCTCATCGGTCATTGAATGGATGCGCCAGACCTCGTCTTGGCGCTGCAGCGTATAGCTTGTCCAGAGCCAATGGCGGCCTGTTTCCTTATTTACCGCCGTGCCCATTGCCATTTCTGGCAAAGTGCCGCTCAGGGGTGTCTCGCTCAACTCCAATGACCAGCCGATCTCAACCAGCTTGCGCGGGCCACGGCTGGAGAGAGTACTGCCTGGCAGCCAGAGCCCGCTTTGCGGCTGCTCGCTTTCGGTCACGAAGCTGACTGTCAGGCGGGCGGGATGGGCCTCATTGGCCCATGCGCGGCGACGTTCGATCCACTCCTCGCGGCTCAGCCCCTCGCGCAAGGGACTCTGTGGCGTTAACAAATCATAGGCCAGCCCGAAGTCGCCCAGTGACCAGGCGCCGATAAAGGTCAGAGCCAGCTCTTCCGGGTCGAGACCTGTCTGAATGAAGGTCAGGCCGCGATCCTGGCCGGCCTCGGCCTCGGGGGCTTCCAGTATCAGCTGACGGATCAGCGGCAGATGATAGCGATAGCTTTCTGGCAACTCCTGCCCGCGCCAGCGGCTCACGGCCAGGGCCTCCTCCAGCAAGCGGCGTCCCTCGGCCAGCGTACACTCCTGAAAGCGGGCCTCTTCCAGGAGGCCAGTCAGTTCACTAAGGCGTGCCTCAATACGGCGTTTACCTGCGCGCTCGACGATGCAATCGCGGACCCCTTGCTGCCAGAAATCCAGCTGCAAAGCGATCAGGCGCGCCTCGTCATAGGCGTAGCCCTCTTCCCAGCAAAGTAAGAGCTGAACCTCGCCCCGCTCGCGGGTCTCTGACACCAACCCCTTCCAGAAGCGTGGAGGGCGAGCCTGGAAAGTCGTCGGCTGCTCGCGAGGCGGCTGCCATTGAGGATAAAGGCGGGCCCCTTCCAGGCGAATCAGCGAGCGCCTGGCTTCCTTGCGACACTCCTTCTCGGGGCTGTAATGATAAAGAGCCTGCAAGAGATCGGCAGCGTCCTGCCCGCTCCAACGAGGCCCTTCTGCTGCGGAGGAAAGCCCTTGAGGTCCCTGCGGTTCCTGAGACTGCTCCCTTCCTGGGGATGCGAGCGATCCCTGCGCCAGCTCTCGCAACAAAGCGAACTGGACGCTTACGGGAGCGGAAGTAATAGGCGCCAGCGCAGCCTCCGCCTCCTGCTGACTCTGACTGCTGCGGAGCTGCCTGGCCAGATCAGAGACCTGAGCGAGCAGGCTCTGGAGGCGGGCCTGATCCTCTGCAGAGGCTGGGCTGGCAATTTCTTTCTTACGTGCCATATGAGTAGTATTCTGCTCCTCCCCTCGCGGCGACATACCTCTGTCTCTGTTGGGAGGATTGTATCACGTCCGGGCGTGAGGCGTCGAGACCTCATCTACTGACAGCCAGGCAGGCCAGGCTGGCCTGCCCACAGAACGCAAGACCGCACATGGGCAGCTGACCTGGCTAGCCCGACAACCGTGACCGCCGCTGCAATGGCAGGGCCGATAACGAATCGACTGTCGGCAGGCTCGACAGCAGTCCCGCCCCCGCGGGTTGCAAAGCGGCCCGTCCGCTCAGAGCTGGCAGCGAGGGCTGCCCGGCCAGTGTCGGCAACGGCTCGCTGGAAGCGGGGCGCCGGGCAGGATGCTGCTCGCGCTCAGGGGCTGTCTTTTGGCGCAGGCGAGCCATCTGTAGCACAAAGAGCGGGAAGGCTGCACAGTAGAAGTAGGATGAGAGACTGCGCCAGGCGAAGAAGAGCGGTACCACAGCCAAAAAGAAGGCCGCCTCTGGTCGTGTGCGACAGATCTGCCAGTACCAGGCCAGGGAAGCCACCATTGCTGTCAGCTCAAGAGCGAGGTAGACCTTTTCAGGGAGATAGGGAATCAGATGCGTGGCGCTCAGATTAATAATTCCGACCCCGAGAGGGAACATCGGATCGTTGAGAGGGGCTAGCACGCCGGAGACAAAAGCCCCCGGGTTCCAGACAATAAACGGGAGATTGAGCGCCAGAGCTGTCAAAGCAGCGATGCCCAGGCGGCGCAGAGCCTCGCGTGGCTGGTAGAGACGCCAGGCCATAATCAAATAAAAAGGAGTCGAGAACCAGGCTGGTTGCTTTGTGGCGATGGCCAGACCTAGCAGGAGAGCCGAGAGCCAGCCGCGCTCGCGCAGCAGCCAGGCGAGCAGCAGTAACAGGCAGCAAACAATATCGAGGTTCGCACCTATTGTGGAGGCCCACATTGGGACATTGGCCAGGCTCAATAGCAAAACCCAGGGGCGCAGCTCCCGGCGAGCCAGGCGCCAGGCGATTGCCACGATCAGCAGATAGCTCAGCAAATATAGAGGGAGCACGTTCACATCGCGTAAAGGCGAGTGAAGCAGCACGAAAGGAACGAGGGTCAGAAAAGAGAGAGCGGGATAGCTCACCTTGCCCTCGAACTCAGGAGCCTGGCCCGTTTTGAGCGCTGCCGTGAAAGCAGCCGCCAGCTCAGCATCCGAGGGATAGTCCAGGCGGTTGGCAAAACGGCCCTGACGCAGAGGGGTGGTCCAATCGGGTTGGATCACAAAGGTGCGCGCAATGCTCACGAAGTTCGAATCGCTATAGGGGTTGTGCCCTGCCACCAGGAGAGCGGCAGCGTTGGTGTCCAGGGTCGTGCCGTCGTTGGAGAACTCGGGAGGGAGAAAGCACATCACGATACCGCGGCCTAGCTCTATCACGCCTACCAGGCTTGTCAGCAAGATAAGGATGAGAGCGATACGCTGCCAACGCCGCGGAAAAGGCTGGCTCAGAGTCCGCGGCTGAGGCCGAGGCGGTAGGGGGCGCAGAGCCATCAGCATGGCGGCGAAGCTGCCCAGAATCAAGCCCAAGGGAATGAGCGAGCCGTAGGGGAGCAAGTAAGGCATATAGAGATGATGATCGATCTCGTTGAGCGCTTGCAGGATTAGGGCGATGCCGATCCAGACTGCGCGCTCCTGCAGGGCGCGGACCAGATAGTTATCGGGGCTGTGATCCTCACTGAAGAAGAACCGTAACCAGCTGCGTTTGGCTGTGGTGGTGGCCTGCGTGGCCTGCTGCTCGCACGCCTCCAGGGACGGGGGCAGTAGGGATGGCTGCACCATAGCGTTCCACTTCCCTCCTGATACTGATGTAAGGCAAGCCTGTTGTATACTCGTGCGCATGACAGGACCACTACCCAACTGGCACCGGGAACCTGTGGGAGACGGCCTGATCTGCTCTCCGGTCAGGCTCACCGGCCATGCAGTCGCACCAGTCGAGCCGGGGCGGCCAGAGAGCGGGCGGGGTAGGGCTTCCTCTGATGTTTCCCCAGCCTGAGTCTTACAACGAAGAGGAAGAGCCGGGCGTCACAAATTGGCGTGGGGCTGCGGAGGCTGTTTCGTCTTGCAGAGATGGGGCGTGGGCAAGCCTACGAGCGGGGTGGACAATGGGAAGTGGGCGGCGAAGCGCCACCGCTGGCCTGGCTAGAGGGGAAGGCGATAATACAGCTCACGGTGCTGCAACTGGAAGCCCAACGCCTCATAGAGGCGAATCGCCGGCCTGTTCTCCTCCCAAACGTGCAGATCGAGTGCCTCCAGCTGCTCCTGTTGGCGGGCAAAATCGATAATGTAGTGGAGCAGGCGGCGAGCAAAACCGCGCTGCCGATATTCCGGCAGAACCACTACCCGGCGGATATAGCCAGTACGGCTTCCCTCGCTGCCGTCGGAGGGTGGCAGCATCAGCTCTGCCTTGGCCACCGCTTGTCCCTCCAGCTCCCCAAGAAAAATCAGGCCACGCTCATGTGTTGAGGGATCAACCGAGCCGAAATATTTCTCCAGCTCGCGATGAATGTTGCGCGTGGGCGAGGTGCCGAAGCGATCCAGGTATTCGATGCTCTGGATATCCTCCGCGCAGGCCAGGCGAATCGCAAAGGGGGTGGTGTGCTCCTCTACCATAAGCTGCTCATGATTACCTGCGTTGCTCTCGTAGGTCAGTTCGCCTAGCGCTGGGCATGTCTGGCCTTTCTACTCTGCCGTTCTCGCTCGTCCTCTACCTTCTTGCGTGGCAGCAGCAGAATAGAAACGAGAGCATAGCCTGCGCATCCCAAGAGCATCAGGGCATAGATAACATCTTCTGTGCTTGTGCGATTCGCCAGTTGCCAAAGTCCCCACCACAGAAAGGCCGCAAATACAAGAAACAGCAACACCGTGCTGAGGATAGTCTTGCTCATAGCCTCACGATCCTTACGTACTGGCCGGCTGGCAGATTGCCGCCGCCTGGCAGTATCCCTGTACTGCTGTAAGAGGCTGGCTGGAGCATGAGAAAAGCACCTCTCACCCTGGGGCAGACTCGTTGCCGGCGCTTCTGGCCTGTACCAGTGCAGAGTGGGCGGGTGGGTCCGCTGCCAGCCAGTAGCAAATACTCGCTAGTATTGTAGCATATCCGTCCAGCGTGCTGCCAGCGGCTCGCTCGCTCAGGTGGGCGGATCTGGCTCAAGAGAAGGAGGAAAGAGGAGAGCGCTAACGACGGCTGGTCAGCAGGCGGAAAGCGCTCTCTTCTCCCTGTGCCAGGGCCAGGTGCACTCGTCCGCCAGTAAAAGCGTCGCCGCTGAAGAACAGCCCATAGGGGGCGCTCACCCTATGTAGGGCTTCTGCTTCCAGCAGCGTTTCTGGTTCTGGAAGAGCCAGAGGCCAGCGCTGGACGTCGTAGAAGTCGGCGGCTGGCAGGCGCTGACCGAGCAGTGTCGAGACCAGGGTTGTCGCAGCTGTGGCCAGGGCCTGGTCATCCCAGGACCAGTGTGCCCGGCTATAGTCGGGGGCGAGCTGAACGATAAGCAATGTCCAGGCCGGTGGAACCCGCTCGGGACTCTTTTCCTCCTCGCGAGCCAGCCAGGAGATAGGATGAGCCTTATCGCTATTGACCAGGGCATAGTAAGGGGTAGGTGGGAGCGCGCTTCGGGGCCAGGCCAGGGCGACTGAGAGCAGAGGACGATAGCGAGCCTTGCCGAGCTCGGCCAGCAGAGTCTGCTGAAGCTCAGATGGCAGCTCGCTCGCAGCCATCAAGGCCGCCGCCTCTGGAGCGGGCAACGTTACCAGCACGTTAGGGACCTCAGCCACAACCTGACCGCTGGTGGAGAAGAGGCGCCAGCCTGGTCTCAGATAGGCCAGACGGGCGATCTCACAGTGGGTATAGACCGTCAGCTCGCGTGCCATCAGTTCCGCCAGCGTCAGCAGCCCGTGTCGATACGTCCAGCGAGGTAGAGCGTTCTGGCGTGGATCGCCTTCGCGAATGCGGTTCTGGCTATCGAAGGTCCAGACCGGCTTAGCGATGGCCACCAGCTCGGAGGTAGCCAGGCGCTGGAGCAGCAGGGCGTCACTGGCAGGTGCGTTGCCGTGGATATACTGGGCGCCGGGGTCGAAGCAGAAGCCCGCGCGCACGCGCGTCGTCGCCCGCCCCCCTACGCGCTCCTCGCGCTCGTAGAGTGCCACCTGCAGAGAGTGGTCGCGCAGCACATGTGCTGCGGCCAGGCCGGAGACGCCTGCCCCGATCACCGCCACCTCAGCGCGCTTCTGGTGCTTGCCCTCTCTCCAGCTCTCCATTGCCTCTGCTGCGCTCCTTCCCGCTAGTGGGCCTGGGCCTGAGAGGCATCCCGGCTTGCTCTCTGCTCTGGGGCCTCACTGGAGCTGGCTGTCTGGCTCTCAACCTGGCGCAGCCAATTCTCCTTCCAGAGCTGGGAGCGCGCCAGCAGCTCCTCAGCGCTTTTGAGAGAGAACTCGCTCACGCTCCCGCCCATGATGTGAGCAAGCTCGCGCGCACGCTGCTCAGGGCGCAGCTCGTTGACGATCGTGATCGTGCGCTCGCCCAACACCTGCTTATTCACATTGAAGTGCAAATCAGCGAAGGCCGCGATCTGGGGCAAATGGGTCACACAGATCACCTGGTGGTTGCGGGTCAGCATCCACAGCTTCTCGGCCACCACCTGGCCGCTGCGTCCACTAATGCCCGAATCGATCTCGTCGAAGATCAGCGTTGGCGTTGCATCGGCCCGGGCCAGGATCGTCTTCAACGCCAGCATCAGGCGGGAAGTCTCGCCGCCCGAAGCGATCTTCGTCAGCGGTTTGAGAGGCTCGCCTGGATTAGGGGCAATCAGAAACTGGATGCGATCGATGCCGGTCGCGTCGCAAGCGTAGAGCGTCTCGGGTTGGCCATCGATGGTAGCTGGCACGCCCTCGGGATCAGGCTCCTGAAGAATCTCCACCGCGAAGCGGGCCCGCTTCATATTCAAGTCATCCAGCTGCTCCTCCATCGCGCTGGCCAGGCGAGCGGCGGCGGCGCGGCGACGTGCAGACAGTTCCTGGGCAATGCGCCCGATCTCGCGACGTAGCTGTTGGTCCTGCTGCTCCAGCCTACGGATATGCTCCTCGCGATTGACGATGCGATCAAGCTCCTGGCGATCCTCCTCGGCGCGCCTGAGAATCTCCTCAATCGTTGCTCCATACTTTCGTTTCAAGCGAGCGATCAGGTCGAGGCGCTCCTCGATATCGGCCAGGCGGGCGGGATCATCCTCGATATCGGCCTCATAGCTGCTAATCGCGGCGGCCACGTCCTCCAGGCGATAGATGGCCTCATCCAGGTTTATCTCCTGCTCCGCGAGGCTTGTATCCAGGCGTGCCAGCTCATTGAGGGCCCGGGCGGCGCTGCGCAACAGATCGAGGGCCGACTGCGTCAGGTCGCTGGCCAGCTCCGACCCTTTAATGGCCCCATAAGCCAGGGTGCACAGCTCGCGCATACGTTCGGCATTGCTCAGGACCTTGCGCTCGCGCTCCAGCTCCTCGATCTCTCCGGGCTGCAGCTCCGCCTTCTCGATTTCCTCGATCTCAAAGCGCAAGAACTCTGCGCGGCGGCTCTCATCGCGTTCCGTCTGCAAAAGCTGCTGCAGGCTCTTGCGCACCTGACGCCACTCGCTGACGCGGGTGGCCAGCTGTTCGCGCAGCGGGAGCAGCTCAGCGTAGCGATCAAGAAAGTTGACATGCTGCTCCGGGCGCAGCAGGCTGAGATGCTCGCTCTGGCCGTGGATATCGATCAGCCAGCTAGCCACCTGCTGCAGCACGTGCTGAGAGACAGCGCGTCCGTTGATTCGAGAGACCGTGCGCCCCGAGCGGAAAATATCGCGTGAGAGGATCAGCGTTCCATCTTCGGGCTGGAGGCCATACTCTTGGAGCAAACTGGCGAGGGCCAGGCGCGCATCGGCGCTCGAAAGATCGGCGCGCAGGCGTTCCAGGCGCCGGCCCTCCTGGCTTTCGGCCTGCTCCAGGGCCTCATAGAGCGTATCGCCGACAGCAGCTGCTTCCTCCTCCCCCTCAGCCGTGCGGGCCAGGGACTGGAAGCCATTGCCGCTGGGCGGCAGCAGCGTCTCCAGCGAAAAGACGCCCTCGACACTGGCGCGCTCGCAGCCGGCGCGCACATACTCTGCACCGATCTTTCCTCCGAGCAGGGCGCTGACGGCATCGATGATAATAGACTTGCCGGCCCCCGTTTCGCCGGTAAAGACGTTGAAGAGTCGATGGAAAGTGAGATGCAGATTGTCGATGATAGCGAAATCCTTAATATTCAGTTCGAGCAACATGGCACTGCACAGGCAACTTTCTCAACGGATGAGCAAAGCGGGAGGCAACAGCGGGCCGGCGGATCGAACCGGCAGCCGGGCTGCCACCTGGCACCCGTTGCTGAAGGGAGCGCGGGCGAACGCGCGCCTGGCATCGGGGGAGAAGCGAGCGAGTGAGTGAGTGTACGAGCGATCCTACTCGTCATCTCGCAGCTTCGCATTGATAATCTGGTAAAAGTAAGTTGGTGGTCGGCGTCGCAGGAAGCGGGTCTCATATTGGCTTTTCTGAACAGTGACCATGGCGCCGTTGCGTACCTCGCGGTTCAATTGGCCATCGGCGGAGAAGACGCCATTTTGCGAGCCGGTCACGATTTGCAGGCGCACGCAGGCATCGGGGTGAAGAATCAGCGAACGATCGGAAGCCAGATGGGGAGCGATGGGTGTCAAGACCATGCTCTGCACCTGCGGATGGAGCAGTGGCCCCCCAACGGCTAAATTATAGGCCGTTGAGCCAGTAGCCGTTGAGACGATCACCCCATCGGCATAGGTTGTACTATAAAAATGATCGTCGATCCAGATACCTACCTGCACCACGCGGGGCCAGGTGCCGCGTGCAATCACAATATCGTTGAGCGCCAGAAAGGTCTCGCTTTGTCCTTCCTGGTCCAGGGTGGCGGTGAGCATAGTGCGCGTATCCACCCAGACCGAATCATCCTTCTCTAGATAGTGTACAAGCTCGTAGGGAAGATCGCGCGGTTCCAGTTCTGTCAGAAAGCCGACACGCCCGTACTTTACTCCTACGATGGGAATACCATCGGCAGCACACAGGCGCGCAGCGTGCAAAATCGTGCCATCGCCGCCCAGGACGATGACCAGCTCGCAGCCCTGCAGCAGGCCCGCGGGGCTCTCCTCCCCCTCCTCGCGGATATCAACACTGCGGACCTCGTAGCCGCGGCGGCGCAGAAATGGTTCGATCTGGGCTGCAGCCTCAGCGGTGTGCTGCTTGCGGCCCTGATAGAATATCGCGATGACCTTCACAGATGGCTCCAGTCCGTCCGGTTGCGTCGGGTTGGGTCGGGTCGCTCAGTCGGGGATGGCTCGGCACCCACGGATCTGCGGTTTGCCCCATACACCTGTATAGCTCGCCAGGGGCTTGCCTGGCGAGAACCCGCCTCGTGGTGTGGTGCACAGCTTCCAGCAGAAGCCGTTTGGCTTCTACCACAGCGGAGTGTCACACGGTAATGGTACGTCATCTAGATAGGCTTGTCAACCGTAGTGCAGCCAGGCTCGGAAGGACAGAAGCCCCCTCCCGAGCCGCTTGAGAGCAAACAGACAGATTTTCTAGTTCATCCGGTGGCCGTTGCGCAGGCGGCTGCTGCTCTCTGGTGGCAAGCCCTCGCTGAGTGAAGTCAGGTTGACTGCCAGGGAAGCGCTATGGGCCAGAGCTACCCGCGGAAGCTGCTTCTCAATCGCCTGAATAAACGAGGCCTTACAGACGCTGGCCGGTTGATCGTTGGTAGCCACGCAGATCCCTGCCGTCAAATAGTTCGCCACGCCCAGGATACTCTTCGAAATGGACGTGCTTGAATTGGTGATCTGAATCGCGATATCCTTCTGCGAAAGGCCGCTGAGCAACCCCGGGTCAACGGTCTGGCCTTGTGACATATAGATATTGGCGATATCCAGGAAAGGGAAACCGCCGCTGGGATTGAGGGCGTTCACCAGTTGTTGCTGCTCCTGGTTGGGGTTCTGCAGGGCCTGCTGATTGCGGTCTTCGACCTCTAGCGGCACAAAATCAATATAGGAGCTGGTATAGCTGCTGCCGTAGAAGGTGAAGGTGGCCGTATCAGGATAGACATCGCTACTCGAAGAGGTCGTCTCTGGGAGGGCGCTGAAGTGGCCAAAGCGGCTCAGAGCAACTACCAGCGACCAGCGTTCCGCGGCGCAATACGGGCAGAACTCTGCGCCCCAGTAGAAGACCTCGGGCTTGCCGTGGGGGCCGACCAGTCGATCGCGATTCGTGACGGCCTGTAAAGGACTCTTCTGGCCACCGGTGCCGATTTGCGCCAGCAGATTGGAGTCGACGCTCGTCACCGTCTTCAGGACCTCGGGGTCGGTGCCGCCACGTGCTCCAGAGCTGCTGTGCTGCTGAGAGAGGACAATGAAACCTCCTATGATGGCCAGCACGACAATCAAGGCCCCGGCGACGATCAGCCAGCGCGTTCGCCCACTGACGCGCCTGCGTGTGTAGCGGCGCTGGGGCTGACGGGCCGTGCTACTCGGGCGGCTGCTTACTTCCGGGCGGGTGGTATTGCGCGCTGTGGCGGTGCTGACGCTCTTGGGAGAGGTTCCCGCTGTGCTTGCCGAACTCGAAGCAGCGTTCCCGCTCTGGGCTCCCCCTGCCGCTGCGCCACTGGCGCTCTGTGGACTGCGGCTCTGCAGCTGGGCCTGGGCCTGAATTTGCGCCCGTCGCTGGACTGCGGAGGAGCTGCTGCCGCTATGTTTCTTGCGCTTTTTGGCCATACTATTCGTTTCCTATTTAGGAATTGTTGAACCAGGTGACTTGAGGAATCGTTTGGCTGCCGGGTATCGCCAGTTATTATAGCACGGGGCCTTTGAATGGAACAGGGCATGAGTGCTGAGCCATCATGCATGGCTGGCTGCGGGGGAGGAGGCCACCAGCCAGCCTGAGCCGGGCCGAACCGGGCCATTAGCCGGAGGGGATCAGCTTCCTGAGCCGGAACGGGGCGTCTCCGGGCTACCGGCTGCGCGGGTCTGCAGATACTCGCGTGCCAGCCAGAGGGCCTCTTCCTTCGAGTGGATACGCTCCTCGGCGCGCGCCTCTGCGATGACTTCGAGCAGCTCGCCGATCAGCGGACCTGGCTCCAATCCCAGACGGCGCATCAGCTCGTGACCCGTCAGCAGGCGCGTTGGCAGAAAACGCTCGCGCTCATGGAGATAGCTGCGCAGCAGCAGCGCTACACAGGCAAGGTGTGCTTCCCAGGCGCCGGTGGGGCGCCGGCCATAGCCGGGGCCGTAGGTGGCCAGATGGTCGGCCAGCGAGAAAAGGGACACATGCAGTCCCTGCACGCCCAGATCGACAAAGTAGCGGCGAATAGCGCGCGGCGTCACCATCTCTTGCTGGGCGAGCTGGCCGGGACGCATGTGATGGAGCGTCACCAGGCGCACCAGATGGCGATCATGACCGCTGGCGCTCAGGCGCTTCATCGCCTCCTCGGCGAGCGGTACACCGGCTTGCTGGTGGCCGTAGAAATGGCTCACTCCTTGCTCATCGTAGCTCAGGGTGACAGGCTTGCCGATATCGTGCAAGAGAGCGGCCAGCTTCAGAGCTGGCTTTGTCAGCTCGGAGAGAAACAGCAGGTTCTGATGGCTCGCCTCGGCTAGCAGCGTGCGCAGCTCGGCGATCTTCTCCGCCTGCTCAGGGGCCAGCAGGAGCGGCTGGCACCAGGAAGCGCAGGACAGCCCGTCCAGTAACAGCGGCTCGGGAGACAAGACGCGGGCCACTGCCTCCAGGGCGCTCACAGTCTCTAACGAGTGCTCAAAAACGTCCCAATGATGGGGGGGTGGCTGTGGCATGCCTCGGGCCGAGGCCAGCTCTGGGATCAGGACCGTGAGCAGGCCGTAGTGATCGAGCAGACGCAAGCTGCTGGTGCCATCCTCCTGTCCCAGCAGCTGGTACAGCTCGCCGTGGAGGCGCTCAGCCACCTCGGTGGCTAACAGCCCGGCGTCGCGGCGGATGAGGGCTTCGGTCGTTGGCTCGATCCGCAGGCTGTAGCGGCGTGAAAGGCGAATGGCGCGCAGCAGACGCACCGGGTGGCTGCGAAAGACCTCCTCATTGACTACCCGCAGCAGACGAGCCTGAGCATCGGCCAGGCCACCGCAAGGATCGGTCCACGGCAGGGAGAGCAGAGCAGAAGGAGAGGGCAGACTCAGGAGGGCGTCCAGGGGCAGCGCCAGCGCATTCACTGTAAAATCACGCTGGCACAGGTCTTCTTCAATGCTGGCACCCGCCAGCGGGGCCACGTCGAGCGTCCACTCGCCTGCTGGCTTGCGTACCACGACCCGGCTGGCTTTTTCATGCATATGGGCATAATAGCCGCCGAGGGCATCGGCCAGCTGGCGCGCCAACAGCGGCGCCTCGCCAGCGACGACCAGATCCCAATCGACTATGGGTAGGCCCAGCAACAGGTTGCGCACGGCTCCGCCTACCAGATACACCTGAGTCTGGTGCCGCTCTGCAAAGAAGCGCGCTACTTGCTGCAGTAACTCGTAGGTTCCTTGCTCTAAAAAAGGCACCGACATCTCTCTCCCTGCTCATTAGATCGGGGTGGAACTGCCTGGGCGCGGAAAAAGGAGCTTCTCCCCGTCCCGTCTGCAGCCACCTTTCCTACTCCTACTGGACAAGAGGTTATACATATTTTATGCTAACATACAGTTGTGGCAGTTGCAACCATTAACCTATGGTACATCTACATATGAGAGTTCTCGGAAGGGGCGAGCATGGAAACCACAGCTCTCGTATCGCCGAGCAGCTTCAAAGCTGATCTTTATGCTCTGCATCTGCGATTGCGGCCATTGCAGCCAGGGACCTTAATGCCATTTTCGGGAGAACTGGTGCATGGGGCCTGGCTCGAATGGCTGCGTGGTGCAGCCCCCGATGTCTCTGCACGCCTCCACGAAGGAAACAAGCGTCGCCTCTTCACCTGCTCCAGTCTGCAATTTCCGCTGCCGCCGGTCCAGGTCAGAGAGGCGGAGCGCAACAATCGACACCTCCCGCTCAGCCCAGAGAAGACCTATATCATCCGCATTACCTTGCTGCTCGGTGAGCTGTTCCCGCATTTCTACAAGGCTCTGATCCAATTCAATCACTTTAGTGGAAATCTGCGCCATTCGCCTTTCATGCAGATTGGGCGGCAGGTCTTTTTGCTGGAAGAGGTCATTGCCAGCCCTGACGACCCTGCACGCTGGACGGGTTTTACCACCTTTCGTGAGCTTGCTGCGCAAGCGGCCTTGTTGCAGCCCGCACGCTGCGAACGCATGACTTTAGAATTTGATTCGCTCACAACCTTTAACTGGATCAATACACGCAACAAAGTCTATGGCAACTATTATGCCCTTCTTCCGTTGCCGCGCTACCTTTTCCCTGGACTGGCCAAGCGCTGGCAAGAGCTGGTTGCTCAGGAGCCGGAAACGCGCGAGCTGGCCGCGCTGGTTCAGCCTGAGCTGATCGAAGAGTATATTCTTGACGATGGTGTGATCATCGACGACTATGATCTGCGACCGCATCAGGTGCATTTCTCTACGCATGTTCAGTCGGGCTTTATCGGACGATGCGTCTATCGCCTCCGCGGGCCTGATCCACCACCGGCATCTGGGTCATCGTCGGCGGCATCGGCGGCAGGGCCTGCTCTGACGGTACGGCAGCAGCTCTGGCTTCTTGCCTATCTGGCTTTCTACTCTGGTGTAGGGTACAAAACGCCTATGGGCATGGGGCGAGTGCGCCCTCTGTAGGGAGGAAAGCGCTTTACAGAATGTAAGCCCTGACGCCGCTCTCGGTTCGTCGTCTGTGCGTGGCGGGAGTGTCATCCTGGCGACCAGGTGGCCTTACTCTCCCTGTGCTTTCTATGCTACCATTATATAGCAGCGACGCGGCCTGAGCGGAGTGCGCGGCCCATCCAAGGCGTAGTACGTGGGCAAAACATACAGAGCGCGTACTGACGATCAACACAGCTATTGCCCCAGGAACGTATGGACAATGAGCCAGAGCTATGGTGTGCTACGGGTGGTGTGCATGCCCCAGCTTCAACCCCCGACGGCGCGGGGTTGGGCCGTACGTACGCGCTCTCCTGCCGCCTGGTTGCCTGATGAGCAGCTAGTGCATGTACTGACGAGGCGAGAGACCAGTATAGGGCGGGCTCTCAGCAACGACGTTGTCCTGATGGATCTTGCAGTCTCGCGCGAGCATGCGCGGGTAGTGCTCGATAGCGATGGTTGCTGGTACATTATCAACCTGACGCCCCACAACGTGATTCGGGTCAACGGGCAAGCCATTCCCTCGCATGTACCTTTCCCCCTGCGTTCTCAGGATATCATCGTCTTAGGTAGCACGATGCTCCAATTCCTGGCTCCCCATGTGGCGTGCATTGGAGGGAGCGAAGAGCGGGCGGAGCAAATAGACACCCACTTTGCTGAGCAGGTTACGCAGCTGCTGCCGAGCGTATCGTCCCAGAGAGTCCTACCTGGGCCAGGTCCTTCTATTCCGCCCACCCTGCCGCCGGGCGAGGGAGGAATGACGGCCTTCGGTCCTTGGGCCGAGGAGGAGAGTGAAGAGGAGGACCTGCTTGGGGCAGGCATTACCATGCAATTTGCCCTCTCGCCGCGCCTGGGGAGGCGTATGCGCTGGCTCATGGCCGGCGTTGGACTCAGCATCCTTGCCATCTGTGCCCTTATGACCCTCATCCTCAACAGTTTCATCGGCATCAATGCCCTGACGCAGAATGGCGCTTCCAGTCTATTGGCGGCTCTCACCATTCCGCTCATTCCCGCTCTCGCGACCCTCCTGCTTGTCAACTTTATCGACCGGTTCGAGAGAGAACCGTGGTATCTTCGCCTGGCTACCTTTCTCTGGGGGATGGTGATAGCCATTCCCACCGCCTTCTTTATTGAGCGTCTGATCGATAGTGTGCTGCTCAACCTCTTGGAGCCGGGCACGAGTACGGTGCTGCGCTCGGCCTTGCAGGCTCTCAATGCCGGTGTCACTGAAGAGACCGTCAAGGGGCTGGGCCTGCTCCTGCTCTTCCTGGTCCTGCGCGACCAGTTTGACAACATCACAGACGGCATTGTCTACTCGGCCATGATCGGGGCCGGCTTTGCCCTGGTAGAGAATTTCAGCTATTTCGCCAGTGGTTATCGCAACTCGCTGGTCTTTCTCATTATCTACCGTGTTGTCCTGGGCTGGTTGGGGCATCCGACCTTTACCGCCTGTTTTGGTGCGATGCTGGGCTACACGCGCCACACGCGCTCACGCTGGCAACAGGTGATCACTCCCTTGCTAGGCTACATCATGGCCGTCATGCTGCACAGCTTTTTCGATTTTGTGGACATTCAGGCTGGCGTGGAGGTTCAAGCGAATCCTGGCAATACGCACGTGGCCATGTTAGCGCTGGTGGCAATCATCTGTGACTATATTCCCCCTTTCCTTGTCCAGATGATGCTCCTCTATCTACTGATCCGCTCGCTAGCCCAGGAGGCGGCCATCATCCGCGAGTTTCTGGCTTCCGAAGTGAGCAATGGCGTGGTCACGGTCGACGAGTATGCCCTGTTGCAGCACTCCTTTCAGCGCACGCACCAGGAGCGTCAGGCCCTCTGGCATTACGGTTTCAGGCATTGGCTGCGGGTCAAGGCTCTCTATCAAGCGGAGATCGGCCTGGCCTTTCGCAAGTGGCATGTGAGCATGGGCGACAGCCAAAAAAACGGCTATCTGCGCCAGCCGGAAGATGTCTATCGGGAGCGCATTCGCCGTTTGCGTCAGGAAATTCGCGCGTTTGAGGAGCAAGAGCGAGCGAGGCGACGGGGGACCTGAGCCGTCTATTCTCGCAGCGGAGCGCTTTGTGGTACACTTATGGGGGGCAGGCGCGTCCATCACCACGGCCAGATAAGCAGACGAGCTGCCTGCCGCTGTCCAGCGGTGGGAAGGATGGCGAAACCGTTTCTGGTGGAGCCAGGCTAGATGCTGGTCGTTGGAGATGCCCGTTGTCGGCCATACAGACAGACGCTCACTCCCTCGTCAGGCAGGGATCAGGCGATCACGATGCGGAGGAGTATCCCAGAAGATCATGAACGAAGCGGAGCGGGCTGACCTGCTGTTGCAGATCTATTATTATATGCGCCTCACCCGCGCAATGGAGGATCGTACGCGCACGCTCTTTCTCCAGGGGCGGATTGTCGGCGGAGTCTATACGGCGCAGGGTCATGAGGCGACGACCGTCGGGGCGGCGATGACGCTGCGCGATGGGGACTGCATTGTACCGCAGCACCGGGATCTGGGCATGCATCTGGTACGGGGAGTCTCGCCACGCGCTGTGATGTGCCAGTGGTTGGCACGCGGCAATGCTCCGACGCTGGGACGTGACGGCCAATTGCACATTGGCGATATGCATCATGGGGTCGTCCCAATGATCAGTATGCTGGGCGAGTCGCTGCCGGTAGCCTGCGGTGTCGCCCTCGTCATGAAGATGCGCCGCCGTTCGACGGTGGTGCTGGCCAGCTGTGGCGATGGGGCGACCAGTACCGGAGCCTTTCACGAGGCCCTCAATTTTGCTGCTGTGCAGCGGTTGCCTGTCGTCTTTCTGATCGAGAACAATGGCTATGCCTATTCGACGCCGAACGCCAAGCAGTTTGCCATCGAGCAGCTTGCGCAGCGGGCGGGGGCCTATGGTATGCCCGGCGAGAGTGTCGATGGCAATGACGTGCTGGCGGTGATGGAGGCTGTCGGGCGGGCGGTGGCTCATGCGCGCGGTGGCCGGGGGCCGACGCTCGTCGAGTGCCGTACGTTCCGTGTCCGGGGCCACTCCGAGGCTGATAAGGCCGACTATGTGCCGCCAGCTCTGCGCGAGGAGTGGCTCGCCAGGGACCCGATCAAGCGCTTTGAAGACTATTTAACAGCTCAGGGACTGCTGAGCGCAGAGCGCCGCCGGGAGATCGAGGCCCGAGTGCGGGCCGTGGTCGATGACGCCGTGGCCTTTGCCGAGGCCAGTCCCCCACCCGATCCGGCGACCGTGGCCGACTATGTCTTTGCTCCCGATGGCCCGATCGCTATCGTTGGCGAGCCGGGGGCAGCCGATCCGCGCTATGTCAATGCGCTGGATACGCGCACCGGAAGGCCTTTCTGCACGATGAGTCAGGTAGAGGAGGCTGTTACTCAGTTATGACTGCGGTAACCTATCTGGAAGCGATCAGCCAGGCGATTCGCGAGGAGATGCGGCGTGACGAGTCGGTCTTTCTCCTTGGCGAGGATGTGGCCACCTATGGCGGGGCCTTCAAGGTGAGCGCCGGCTTCCTGGAGGAGTTCGGCCCGGAGCGGGTGATCGATACGCCAATGTCTGAGACGGCGATCATTGGCTCGGCGGTGGGGGCCGCCCTGATGGGAATGCGCCCGATCGCTGAAATGCAGTATATCGATTTTATCACCTGCGGCTTCGATCAAATTGTCAATATGGCCTGTAAGATGTACTGGCGCTCTGGTATCCCTTTGCCGCTGGTGATCCGTGGTCCTGCGGGCGGCGGCACGCATGGTGGTCCGTTTCATTCGGCCAGTCCGGAAGCCTGGTTCTTCCACACGCCCGGGATCAAGGTAGTAATGCCGGCCACCACCTATGATGCCAAGGGCCTCCTGAAGGCGGCGATCCGCGATAACAATCCTGTCCTGTATCTGGAGCATAAGCTGCTCTATCGCCTGCCCGAGCTGCGCGAAGAGCTACCCAGTGAAGACTACATTGTGCCGCTGGGGAAGGCCATTATCCGCCGTCACGGTCGCCATATGACGATGCTGACCTATGGGGCAATGGTTCATCAGTGCCTCAAGGCTGCCGAGCAGCTTGCGTCTGAGGATGGCCTGGCGGTCGAAGTGGTCGATTTGCGCAGCCTGACCCCTCTCGATCGCCAGACCATTAAGGAGTCGGTCATGCGCACCAATAAGGTACTGATTGTCCATGAGGATACGCTGACCGGGGGTGTGGGGGCCGAGCTGGCAGCCCTGCTGGCCGAGGAGCTGTTTGACTATCTCGACGGCCCAATTATGCGGGTAGCCGCTCCCGATGCTCCCTATCCCTATGCCCCTCCTCTGGAGATGGCCTATTTGCCTGGCGTCGAGCGCATTGTGGCCGTTGCCCGCCAGCTCGCCGCCTACTAGCCCGAGGAGATCCGTTCTTCGCCCTTGGGAGCTAACAGGTGACGCAGTGAGCGGTGAGTGAGTTCGTGAGGCCGGGGAGGCGTAAAAGGAGAAAGGGGGAGCAATTCGCTCGCCTCTGAAAGGAAACCAATGGAGTAATTGTTTGCGAGGAGTGGACTATGCCAACGCCGGTGAAATTCCCCCGTCTCGGCGAGTCAGTTGCGGAAGGAACTGTCGCTGCCTGGCTCAAGCATGAAGGCGATTATGTGGAAAAGGATGAGGCTCTGGCCGAGGTAGTGACCGACAAGGTCAATGCTGAACTTCCTTCGCCTGTGGCTGGTCGGTTGGTGAAAATCCTGGTGCCAGCTGATCAGACGGTCCCAGTTGGGACCGCCATCGCTCTCATTGAGGAGGAGGGGGCGAGGGCAGAGGTCGCAGAGGAAGCGAGGGCTGGTCAGAGCGAAAGTGGTAGCGTAGCCGCTGCTCAGCCGGCGCCCGTAGGTGAGCAGGTGACTTCTGCTGCTGCAGTGCAACGTGGCACCTCGGCCCTCTCGGTAGCGGCTGAGGCCGTGACGGCGGAGCCACACGATGGTCAGCAGCCTGGCGAACGTCAGCGCATCTCGCCCCTGGCGCGTCGCCTCGCTCGCGAGCATGGTCTTGACCTGAACGAAATCAAGGGCACGGGCGTCGGTGGACGGGTGCGCAAAGAAGACATCCTGGCTTATCTGGAACAGCGTCAGCTCGGCGCGCAGACGGTTCAGACACCTGCCGCGGCTGTGACTGCCCAGCCCAAGCCTGCCCCCACCACTGTGGTGAGCACGGCAGCAGGCGCTGCCAGGGGACCGGAGCCAGTGGCTGTCGGCCCCGATGAGGAAGTCATCGTCCCCGATCGCATGCGCCTGGCCATCGCTGAGCACATGGTGCGTAGCAAACGGACAGCACCCCATGCCACCACCGTTGTCGAGGTCGATATGACCGCCATTGCGCGCTGGCTAGAGCGCAACAAAGAGGAATTCAAGCGGCGCGAGGGCTACAGTATCAGCTACGTGCCCTTCGTCATGAAAGCGGTCTGTGAAGGTATTCGAAAAGTGCCGCTGATCAACTCTAGCTGGACCGAGGAGAACCGAATCGTTGTCAAGAAGCGCATCCATCTTGGGGTGGCGGTTGCTACCGATAGCGGCCTGGTGGTGCCTACCATTCACGATGCCGACCAATATACCATTGCTGGCCTGGCGCGGCGTCTCAATGAAGTAGCGCAGCGGGCGCGCAGTAACCGTCTGACGGTGCAGGACCTGCAAGGGAGCACTTTCGTGGTTAATAATCCGGGTACCTTTGGTACAATACTATCGGTACCGATTATCAATCAGCCCCATGCGGCTATTCTCAGCATGGATGCCGTGGTCAAGCGCCCGGTAGTGACAGAGGACGATGCCATTGCCATTCGCTCCATGATGTATCTCTGTCTCTCCTTTGACCATCGCATCCTCGATGGGGCCGGGGCTGCCACCTTTCTGCAGGCTGTGCGGGCCAAGCTGCAGAGCTACGGGCCGGAGATCGATGTCTATTAAAGACGCCCTGGTGGGGCGAAGGTAGAGGAGGCAGCCAAAGCGGCAGCCTGGTGGTCCCGCTGATCTGGCGGTACGCGGCCAGGTCAAATGGATCAGGCCAGACCTGGCCAGGGCCAGGCAGTCAGCAAAGCGAGCGATACGAGAGCGAAGCCGAAGCCGAAGCCAAGCCAAGAGAGGAAGTAGAGGAACGATCATGGCGACCATTATCCCTGAGCGCCGTCCCTTGTGGCTACGTGTGCGCCCGCCCGAGGGAGAGGGCTATGAAGAGATCAAGCGGCTCATGCGCAGCAAAGCGCTGCACACAGTCTGCGAGGAGGCGCGCTGTCCCAACATCCGTGAATGCTGGGGGCATGGCACTGCCACCTTCATGATTCTGGGGCGCATCTGCACGCGCAGCTGTGGCTTCTGTGCTGTTGAGACAGGGCGTCCCCTGGGTGTAGACTGGGAAGAGCCGAAGCGGGTAGCGGAGGCCGTACGACAGATGGGGCTGCGTTATGCCGTAGTGACCTCGGTCAATCGCGACGAGTTGAAGGACGGCGGGGCTTCTATCTTTGCCGCGACCATTCGCTGGATTCGGCGCCTCAATCCCGGCTGCAAGGTGGAGGTGCTCACGCCCGATTTCAAGGGAGACTACGAAGCGCTCAAGGTGGTGATGGACGCCAAACCCGATGTCTTCAACCACAACGTGGAGACGGTTCCGCGCCTTTACCGTCGTGTACGGCCCCAGGCGCTCTACCGGCGCTCGCTGCAGGTGCTCAAATGGGCCAAGGAGCTGAATCCGGAGGCCCCCACCAAGTCCGGCTTCATGCTCGGCCTTGGCGAGACCTGGGACGAGGTGCTGGAGGTCATGCGCGATTTGCGTGCCCATGACGTGGATATCCTCACCATTGGCCAGTACCTGCGTCCCTCGTTCCAGCATCTGCCGATCCAGCGCTATGTCCCGCTGGAGGAGTTTGCCGCGCTCAAAGAGGAAGGGCAGAAAATGGGCTTCCGTCACGTGGAGTCCGGCCCCTTTGTGCGCAGCTCCTATCACGCTCACGAGCAGGCCGAGGAGGCTCTAGGGTGAGCGGGCCGGTGGAGGCTGGAATTGCCTTGCGAGGCTGGTTCTGCTGGCGCTGGCTCAAGCACGGAGCTGGCGCCAGCAGTGGCTGTGCGTCTGTGGCGCTTGCCAAACTTCAACTGAGGAGGGGAAGCTGCTCATGAAAGCACGGCTCAATGGCGTCCAAATCGCCTATGACGATCATGGTGCGGGTCTGCCTGTGCTCTTTCTGCACGCTTTCCCACTGAATCGCCGCATGTGGCAGAGCGAGATGGAGGGACTCCTGCGGGAAGGCCGCTATCGCCTGGTCGCCCTCGATTGGCGCGGCTTCGGCGAGAGCGAGATTGATCGTGAGATTCTCGCGATGGAGACGCTGGCCGACGATGTAGCAGCCCTGATGGACTGGTTGGGCATGGATGGGGCTGTGCTCTGCGGCCTGTCGATGGGGGGCTATGTGGCCTTTGCCTTTCTGCGCAAGTATCCGCAGCGTGTCCGGGGCCTGATTCTGGCCGATACACGACCTGAACCTGACAGCGAGGAGGGGAAGGCCAATCGCGAGCAGTTGGCGCGTCTGGCTGAAACCCAGGGCGTGGAGGCGGTGGCCGATCTGCAGATTCCGCGCCTCCTCTCGGAAGAAACGCGCCGTCAGCGACCCGAGGTCGAAGCTCAGGTGCGTCGCTTGATCGCGGCGGCAACGCCACGGGGCATAGCTGCCGCCTCACGTGGTATGGCTCAGCGTGCCGATGCCCGTGATCTCTTGCCTACCATTCGCTGCCCGGTGCTGGTCGTTGTGGGCGAGCTGGATCAGCTTTCGCCGCCCTCGCTGGCCCAGGAATACGCGGCGCGCATTCCGCAGGCCCAGCTGCAGGTGATTCCTCGGGCGGCGCATCTCTCCAATTTGGAGCAGCCGCAGGCTTTCCTTGATAGCATTAGCACTTTCCTGCGCTCCTCAATTCCGGCTCTGTGAGTAGACAGGGCGGGCAAGTGATCCCTCCTCTTGGGCAGAGGAGCTAAGTGCAGGTCAGGGGAGCCGGCATGCTGGGCTTGAGGTGCAGACGGTAGGTACGTGGCTTGTCTCGGGAAGACCTTCGGAGGAGGCTGCTGGCACGCTCCCGCCTTCGATGGACGGCGAGTCTGCCAGCTCGCGCTCGTGGTTGGTAGAGGTGATTTATTGGTTGTGCTCTATGGGAAGGGGAAGACAAGAGGCAATGGACGATGATTGTGATCGGGGTGAAGGCCATCACCCGATTGTGCTGGTTGTCGATGATAATCCGGCCATTCGCGACATGGTAGCCTGGGCGCTGGAGCTGGATGGCTATGAGCCAGCGGAGGCCGCTGAAGGTCAGGAGGCACTGGCCTGGGTCGATAATGCAGTGCGCGAGGGACGCTATCCCTCTGTGATCCTGCTCGACCTCGCTATGCCGGGTATGGATGGGGAGACCTTCTTGCAGCGCCTGCGTTCCCAGTGGGAGCCGGCTTATCCTTTCCCTCAAATTGTGGTCATCACCGCCGGAACCGGCTTGACCACTGCTGCCGCTTTAGATGTGCAGCAGGTCATTGTCAAGCCCTTTCACGTGCGTGACCTGCTCGATGTCATTCGCCGCCTAACCGTCTGAGGCCAGCCAGAGCCACCAGGCTCGCTAGCCTCTTGCGGAAGCGAAAGAAGGACGGCGGGGGAGAGAGGTGTAACGTTCTTTCTCCCCGCCAGGTGGCAAGAGCCTGGTTCAGGCTCTTGCCACTACCGCTCAGGCTGCGCCTCTGCCAGATAACAAGCTAGCGTGATATGCTCCTCCGATAGGTCAGGAGATCCCCATCTTCATCCCTCTCTTGCAGCGCTTTTTTCGGCTCATTCCATTGATGAAGCTGACTGTCGCTCCTCTCGCTGCTCGGTGGGGCCAGTTTGGAGCAGGAGGCGAGAGGGCTGTGAGAGGCGCTGGATGAGTAGGGCAGCGGGAGGAAAGTTTAGGCGTCCAGTCGCTTGCGAGCTGAGGCCAAGACGAGTGCGGCTAGAGAGGCGATCGACCAGCCAGACCAGGAAGAGCGGCAGAAGCCAGGCGCAAGGGCCGCGCAGATAGGCCAGCTTGAAGCCAGGAAGGAAGGGCACAAAAGCACCATGCAAGGCCCAGGCATAGGTGCAGTAGAGCATCAGCATCGTCAGGCTGAGCAGACGGAAAGGGAGAGGCCGCCGGAGCATGGCCAGCCCACGCCAGCGTACGAGAGTCAATGGCCAGCGCCTGCTCTCACCGCTCGCCTCTAGCAGGGCATAGAGACCGAAGAAGGTGACCAGGTACCAGGGCCAGAACCAGGGCGTACCAACAAGGCAATAGAGCAACCAGACCAATGCTAGCCACTGAATCAGACCGCCCGCGGTCCTGATGCGCCAGGAGTGGCGTAGGGCCTGCCAGCAGAGCCAGAGGTAGCAGAGGGCGAAGAGACCCATGCTCAGCGTATGGGTGAGGCGCTCGCCAGGCGAGCCGATAATTGGGATTGTCATCTCGAAGTGTGAGACGATGAGCGCATTGTAGAATTGACCAAGAAACTCGGCGAGCGTGTTAATATTGCGCGAGGCTGAGGGGTTGACGCGCAAGACATCGAGAACGGCGCCACCATCCCAGAAAGGGGCATAGAGCAGGACGATACAGCCGAGATAGAGTCCCAGACAGAAGGCGATTTGACGCAGCGGTAAGCCCCGACCCCACAGCAGCAACAGTAGCCCTGGAAAGAGCAGCACCGTATTAATCTTCAGGCAGGCTGCCAGCGCGAGGAGCACGGTCACTAGCGAGTAGAGGAGGAGCACCGGCCTTCCACGCACAAGAAGCCAGAGAGCTAGCAAGATGAGGAAGAGTAGAGTGCTATCGTTGTGGGCGTTGACCGCTGCCTCAAAAAGCAGAAGCGGATTCCAGGCGAAGGCCAATGTTGCCAGGACGCGCCGGCTCAGCCCGTGCTGGTCCTCATCTCGGGCTGGTTGTAAGTAACCGCTGATAGACCAGATCAGAAGGGTCGAACCCAGGTGCGTGACCAGGCCAAGCAGGCGCAGCAATAACAAGGGAAGAACCAGATTATTGGCCCCAGCTAGCGGCAGTGCCAGCCACTGTAAGAAACAGGTGATGGCCGCCCAGGTTGGCCCATAAGCCGAGGGTTGATCGATCCAGTAGAGATAAGGGTAAGTTGCATCATATTGAATTTGGGTTGGAAGCGTAGTGAGAGGATTAAGGTGATAGATAACGCCCATTCGCGCATAGATCAGGTAAGAAAAAAGATCTGGCGAAGTGACAACGGGAATAAGCGCGAAGAGCAGACCAAGGGCTACTGTTGAGAGTATGACATACTGACGGGAGATAAGGGCAGGCAGCCTGGCCAGAGCGTAGAGATAAAGGAGAAAGAGGGCCGTCAGGACTGCCAGGAACAGGATGACCTCAAGCCAGGCCACTGGGGGCGAAGGAATCGCCGGGTCGGTAGGTACTGGCTGGAGCGGAATAATGCTCCAGCTAGGAAAGAGTGCCTGTGTCGGTAGGAGCGACCAGGTGCCGGCCCGTGAGAGCAGCACATCGTTGAACCAGAGGCCGCTGAGCGGGAGCACGGCATCCAGCAGTACAATGGCCAGGACCATTCCCCCAAAAACGGCCAGCGGGAGAAGCCGCTGATTCCTGTGCGGCCTCGCTGGCGCCTGTGGAAGGATTGCCTCCTTCAACTCCTGTTGAGCGACGACATCTATTCCCGCCGTTTTCTGTTCAAGTGGCAATTCTACATTTCTCATCCCTATACTTGCTACCCATCTATCACAGTTGATGCTGCTATGGCGCTGGCAAGTGGTAGCTTGCCTGCATGAAGGAAGGCCCCGAGGGCAGGGCCTTCCTGGATAGCGAGAGGCACAGCTTCCAACTTTCTTGAACGATTGATAGTTTTGCACGGTGACGGACCGGGCCAGATTCCTTTCGGGGGCCATCTTCAGCAAACATATAGCTCTTCTTGAGGAGATCTTGAGCTTTCTCTGCTAGTATGACTGCTATAGTCCAGAAAACAGTTTCCCTGTTTTGTAGAGAGGATGCACGGGAGCGACCTGGCGTATGGAAGAAGCAGCAAGCTATGAGGCACCGACCTGGCCCCACCCGGAGGAGCAGAGAGAAGCGGAGTCGAGAGCGTCTTCCTCAACCTCAGAGTCAGCCTCAACGCGGCTGCCCCGGCGACGCCTCCTTGGGCTGGCGGGGGTCGGCCTGGGGGCAGCGGGCCTGGTGACTGGAGGCATCGTCCTGGAACAGCTCTGGCAGCAGAGCCACGCAGCTGGCTCTCAGGCCGACCAGCAGCTCATCGGTCACTTGCTGCGGCGTGCGGGCTTTGGCGCTGGACCCGCAGAGCTTGCGCTCTATCGCAATCTTGGCTTCGCCGCGGCGGTTGATCGTCTCCTGAGCTACCAACAAGTCCCCGACGATGAGATGGAGCAGCGTCTGGCGGCCCTCAATCTCAATCTCGATCGACCACAAGATCAGCAGCGGTGGTGGCTGTTGCGCATGGCCTGGACGCAGCGTCCGCTCTTGGAAAAAATGACCCTCTTCTGGCATGGGGTGCTTACCAGCAGCTTTCGCAAAGTCGGCGGTCCGCGCTTCTATCGTCGCATGGTTATCCAGAACCAGTTTTTGCGCGAGCACGCCTTCGATACCTTTGACAATATCCTGCTGGGGATCACCAGTGACCCTGCTATGCTCTTCTATCTCGATCTCACCAAGAGCACGCGCAACGCCCCCAATGAAAACTATGCACGCGAGCTGATGGAACTATTCACCATCGGGCTGGGTCATTACACCCAACAGGATGTTACCGAAGGAGCGGCGGCCCTGAGCGGCTGGCATGTTCGGGGCTTCTCCTCTTATTACAATCCTGACAGTCACAGTGAGCGTATCAAGCATTTTCTGGGGCACAGCGGAAACCTGGATTATCGCGACGTCATCGCGATCCTCGCCGACCATCCGGCCACTCCCTGGTTTCTCGCGCGCAAGCTCTTCAGCTTCTTTGTCTACGAGAGCCCGAGTGAGGAGGACCTCCAGCCGCTCGTCACTGCTTATCAGCGCAGCAACCATAGTATTGGGGCGGTCATGCGTGCGCTCCTGCTCTCTCCGCAGTTTGCCTCGGCCAAAGCCTACCGTAGCCGACTCAAGTCGCCGGTTGAATTCGCCGTTGGGGCCTATCGAGCTTTAGGCCTCCAGGACGATGGCAGCCTTCTGCCGCAGTTCACCACGCTCATGGGCCAGACAGTGTTCGATCCTCCCAACGTTGGCGGCTGGCCTGGTGACAAGGTCAGCGCTTTCTGGCTCAATAGCGGCACCTGGATGACGCGCCTCAATTACGTTGATCTGCTCCTGCGTCGTGGCCTGGGGCGCGCTACGGTGGGTCCACTCGATCTGCAATCGCTGATTGAGAAAAACCGGCTGGCCTCACCCGAGGCCTTCGTCGACTACTTCGCCGCCTTCCTGCTTGACGGCCAGCTAGCCGACGACCGGCGGGCCTTGCTCGTCAGCTATCTCACTTCGCCAGCGCCAGGGCGGCAGGAGAGCGTCACCTTTGCCAATGGCCGGGCCTACCCGCTCAGTCGTGTGCGGGGTGCTCTCTATCTCCTCCTGGCCTCGCCGGAGTATCAGCTCGACTAATCAAACGAAGATGGAAAGAAGCAGGCGACCCGGAGGCCCACAGTCGTGCTCTATGGGGGAGCCTGATTGAACTGGGAGGGAGCAATGGCACTGTCTCGTCGCACTCTTATCAAAGATGGCATGCTCGTTGTGAGCGCGGGCATGGTTATGCCCTCTGTCTTTAGCCGCGCCGTGCTCTCGGCGCGCGCACAGGCCCGGGAAGGGGCGCCAGTGGCCCAGGCGGCCAGCGAGCGCACCCTGATCGTCGTGCAGCTAGCCGGTGGCAACGATGGTCTCAACACCGTCATCCCTTATACAGACACCCGCTACTACCAGATGCGCCCCACGCTGGCTATCAAAGAGGCCCAAGTACTGCCATTGGATCAGCGGCTGGGCCTGCATCCTGAAATGGCAGGCTTCAAAAAGCTCTGGGAGGCCGGGCGCCTGGCCGTCATCGAGGGAGTCGGCTATCCCAATCAAAGTCTCTCGCACTTCCAGGCGATGGACATCTGGCAGACCCTTGATCTCAGCGGTAACGGTCGCGAAGGCTGGCTAGGGAAGCTCGTGGCCGGCCTTGTCGATCAAGAAGGTCACCCTTTCAAGGCGTTAGAGATCGGTAGTCAGACCGCACTTGCCCTTTCATCGCTCACCACCCAGGTTCCGACGCTCGCCAGCCTCAGCTCTTACCGTCTCAACGCCGACCCAGCCGATCACGATGGCGGAGCCTCGCGCCTGCAGGCTCTGCTCAAACTCTACAATTCCTATCCGCGTACTGCGCCTTACGCCGTGCTGCTGGAGGCGACCGCCCTGGACGCCCAGGAGGGTGCGCGGCGCCTGCGGCAAGTGGCCAACACCTACAAGCCTGCCGTGAGCTATCCCCAGGGTCCTTTTGCCGAGGGACTCAAGATTCTCGCGGAAGTCATCGTCAACGATCTGGGCCTGCGTGTCGGCTACATCACTCTGGGTGGCTTCGACACCCATGCTAACCAGCAGGAGACCCATGCCCAGCTTGTCAAAACTCTTTCCGACGGCCTCTATGCCTTCTACACGGACCTCGCCTTGCATGGCAAAGCTGATCAAGTAGTGGTCATGACCTGGTCCGAATTTGGACGACGTGTTGAGGAAAATGGCAGTCTGGGAACCGATCATGGGACGGCGGCCCCCATGTTCGTCGTCGGCACTGCTGTCAATCGCGGCATTTTTGGGGAGCCGCCATCGCTGACCAATCTGGACGACAATGGGAATCTGAAATACACGCTTGACTTCCGCTCGGTCTATGCCACCGTCTTAGAGCGCTGGATGGGGGCCTCGGCGCATACTGTCCTGGGAGGCTCCTTCGGCACGCAAAATTTCCTCTCGGCCTCATAGCCATATTGGCTATTGGGCTGATCTAGCCTATCGACGACTCACCGGCGTTTCCCCTCCGTGGTGAGCCGATGTGCTCCTGGTCACCTGGCAGCGATGGCCGTCGGGTGACCAGGAGCAGCAAAATTGCCAGGTGACCTGTCCCTCACCCCCAGCGGGAGGCCGCCTGACCCGCCTGTCGGATCTTTGCTATAATATGAACCGGTTGATCTAACTCTCGCAGTCAGGAGTACCATCGTCAAGATGTCTGATGATTTCAAGGAAGAGGGGTATCCGCAGCGGCGTGAGCTGTGGATCACACTGGGCATTGTGGTGCTAGTGATGCTGATCGTCCTGGTTGGTCTCATGGCCTATAGCCACTTACCGCGAGCTGGAGGCAATAGCAACGATGGGCTGACGGCGCTTACCCCCACCCCGGCGCAGAAGAATCCGGTGGCCTCCATCGAATTAAATCGCTCCTTCTCCTACAGCGGGGTCAACCTGACCGTGACCCGGGTTGGTGAAGCAGGCAGCTACTCTGATGATCAGAAGCACCAGAGCAACTATGTCATTCGGGTCTATCTGGACGCTCAGAATCCCGGCGAATCGCCAGTCGGGATCGACTACCAGGCCCTGGCGCGCCTGGTGCTGCCCGATGGCACCCAGATAGCCCCCCAGCTCATCACCATTCCTCCCGTGGTCCTGCCGGGCCAGAAGCAAACGGGCTACCTTGATTTTCCTACCAATCAGCAACTCGATCTCTCCACGCTTTCGCTACATCTCGGCAAGAAAGCGCAGGTGCTCTTCTCCTGATGCATTCCCCGGACGAATACGAACGACAAGAACAGGAGCAAGAGGAGCGAGGAAGCGATGAGCTGCTCGCCTCAGATGAGCTGCGCCTCCCAGAGGGAGCCAGCTTTCTTGTGCGGCTGCACGCAGTCAGGGCCTGGCTGGCGCTTCGGCAAGAGGAAGCCAGACGAGCCGTGGGTGAGGCGGCGCTGCGCCTGCAAGAGCAGGCTCTGGCCCAGGAAAGAGAGTCACGTCCACGCCGGCGTCAACTAGAGCAACAGGCGCGTCGGCAGGAGCGGGCTCGTCAAGATCTGGAGGAAGCCACCCATCGGCTCCAGGCCTACACTGAAGCCGCAGCCCTCTTAGAGGAGACGGTCGATCACATCAGCGGCCAGCGCGTACTGGTCGAATATTACCTGACCCTTAGCGATCTGCTAGAGCGGGCAGTAGAGAACGCCGGGTTGCCCCAAGAGAGGGAGAGCCTGGTCGCCCGTTCGCCACGGCTCCAGGCCTGGCAGGAAGTGCTGCAGCGCGTGGAGCAGGTAAGCGTATCAACAGAAGACGACTAATCAGCTTGCTGGAGAATAAACGAGTAAACCGGACAAGGCGAAGAGAGACGAGTATCCCCCACCCATGAAGGTGAAGAAGGCCCGTCTCTCTTCGTTCGTTCCAAAGCTCCAATCGCGCCTTCGTCTTTGCCGTCCGTTGGGCCTCATCTGGGCCAGGGCGGTCAGCCAGTCAGCCAGCGTGCGCCAGGTAAGGCAGGGAGCGGACGAGAGAGCAAGTCCAACCGACAGGACTCAGGCCAGCTCCTCCATCAGTGGCTCCTTGGGCAGAGCAGTCAGCCCCTCCTCCTCATAATCGGCAGGCTGCGTATTGTCCTTCCCCGAAGGAACCCCCAAGGCCCGGAAGACCGGGGTCAGGATCAGCGTCAAGACCAGATTGACCAGCAGCGAATAGACGGCGATATAGGCGGCGATCTTCACATTCCCGAGAGAGATCGTAAAGACCGAGGAGGCGAAGTTATTGGCCACTGCCATCCAGGTGCCAGTCACCATGCCGCCGACCCAGCCGATAATCATCGCCCAGCGGTGCATCCAGTTGGTATAGAGACCCAGGAAGACCGGGGGCAGCGTCTGAATAATCCAGACCCCGCCCAGGAGCTGGAAATTGATAATATCGGTGGCCGGCACAAGCAGGATAAAGAGCAAGGCGCCGAACTTCACCACCAGTGAAACCACCTTTGCCACCGTCGACTCCTCGCGGTCCGAGCAATTCGGGCGGAAGTACTCCTTATAGATATTGCGCGTAAAGAGGTTAGCCGCGGCAATCGACATCACTGCGGCAGGGACCAAAGCGCCGATCGAGATAGCGGCGAAAGCGAAGCCCGCAAACCAATCGGGGAAAGCCCAGCTCACGAGCGAAGGCACGGCCCCATTGGCCTTATAGCTCTGGAAGGCAGGCTGGCTTGTCACCCCGGTCCCGGCGGCGATGGCCATATAGCCGAGCAGAGCCAGCAGGCCCAGCATCAGCGAATAAAGGGGCAACAGCGCCGCATTGCGCTTTACCACCTGGCGACTGCTACTGCTGAGCACCCCCGTCATCGCGTGAGGATAGAGGAAGAGAGCAAGGGCTGAGCCGAGAGCCAGGGAGGCATAAGCCATCTGGGCCTGGGGAGTCATCAGCAAATCGCGGAAGGTCGTGCCCTGAGCAATGGCGTTCACATGCTTCGCATGGGCCGCGGCGAAGATATTGCCGAAGCCGCCTAACTTAATCGGAACCACAATGATCGCCACGATCATCACCGTAAAGATCATCAAATCCTTGACCAGAGCGATCATCGCAGGCGCGCGCAAGCCGCTGGTATACGTGTAAGCGGCCAGAATGAGGAAAGCGATAATCAGAGCGGCCTCAACTGGAACCCCCATCTGAGCGATCGAGACCTCGATGCCGAACATCTGGAGGGCGATGTAAGGCATCGTGGCCAGAATGCCAGTGAAAGCCACCACCAGAGCAAGGGTGCTGCTCCCGAAGCGATCGCGGACAAAGTCCGAAGCGGTGATATAGCCGTGCTTCTTGGCGACGCTCCAGAAGCGCGGCATCAACAAATAAACCAGGGGATAGGCCACAATCGTGTAGGGAACAGCGAAGAAGCCGGTGGCCCCGCTGTTGAACATAAGGCCCGGCACAGCAACGAAGGTGTAGGCCGTATAGAGGTCGCCGCCCAGGAGGAACCAGGTAATCACGGTACCGAAGCGTCGACCAGCCAGCCCCCACTCGTTCAACAGGCTCAGATCACCGCGACGCCAGCGAGCGGCAACGAAGCCCAGCACGGTGACAAGAATGAAAAATACGATGAAGACGCTTAAAGCAACGACATTGACCATTGCAGTCTTTCCTTTCTCGGCAGGCATTGCATCACGGTGCAATGCGGCAATCCGTTGCGCAGATGCTCGAACAACGCTGTTCTCAGGGCCGCTTGCTTTGCTGGCTCAGCCTCTCAGCCAGTAAACAATGGCAGTGACCAGCGCGCCGAGAATGGTCCAGAGCAGCTGATACCAGTAGAAGAACGGGATGCCGATGAACTCCGGCTGATAGGAGTTGTAGAGAAAGGGCAGCAGGGTGGCGATGAAGGGGATGATGAGCAAGAGAAGAGGCCAGCGTCTCTTCTCAGTACGGGTAACCATAAGCTGTCACTCCTTTGAAACAGGTGATACGATCCCCGCGGCGCGTTGGGAGACGATTGGATGGAAAACCTGACGGACATAGTCGGCATGGTTGGTGCGAACCTGATAGCAAGAGCCAGCACACAGGCATGAGGTAATGGATGAAGCAGCACCCACCTCACCGGCTGGCTCACTTACTTACTTACTTGCTCGCTGTTGACCTTGGCCGAGACCATCCGCGCGTGCACCCTTTGCACGCAACTGGCCCGATTAGGCTGAACTGGCGCGTCTCTCAGTCTGTACTGTTGCTGGACCCGGCAACTGACACGCCCACTGCTGACTGGTATGCTATAATCGTACGCAATCAAAGTCGAAAAGTCAACCCGCCCTTCAAGTTAGTCATTCGGACAACCGTTCCTTATGCTCCTCACCTCAGTTTCCTCTCAGACAAAGCGGACTGGTATGATTGGAACAACGAGGGGAATTTTCCACCTGTGCAGAAGTATAATGATATAAAGGTAGCACTACCAGATGGCACATCGCTCTGTTAAGCTCTTCCTGGATATTCGTCATATACAATAAAAAGGGTATAATAATAAGGAGAAGAAGAAAGGCAGATAGTCAGCTCATGAACGAAGCGCAGACGAGAGGGAGCGCGTGGGATGGAGAAGAACGGGAGCTGCGTGGGGCGGCGCTGCCGGAAGGCTCGATCATCCTTGGCGGGCGCTATCGTCTGATCCGCCTGCTGCATGAGCGTCCGCGTGTCCATCTCTACCTTGCCAGGCGTCTCTCGGGCAGGTGGGAGCGCATCCAGTACAGTGAGGAGCCGGAGCCGCTGGTAGCGGTGCGCGAGCTGCTGCTTGGGGGGCTGAGTGCTCGCGAGCGCATGCAGATTGAGCGTGCGGCCTATGAAGAATTTGCCTCTTTCACGCTGCTGGCCTCGCCGCGCCTGCCCGAGGCGGGTGACCGTCTGCGGGTAGAAGGTGACCGACACTATCTTGTGCAGCAGCTGGTTGGTTTGCGGCAGGCGCGTGAGCTAGAGGTCATGACCCTGTCCGATCTGCTGCTAGCCGATGGGCGCTGGCCGGCCTGGCTTGATCTGGAGGTTGCGCTCTCCTGGAGTATTCAGCTTGCCCGTCTGGTGGCGCGTCTACATCGCCTGGGTTGCGTGCTTGGGGATCTTGATCCGGCCACCGTGCTGATCGATGCTGATGGGCGGGCCCCCTGGTCGCCGACGTTGCTCGTCTCCTGGCCGCCGCCGCCGGTCTTCTGGCAAGCGACCGTCGGCACTCCCCAACTCGCCTTCGAGCATTACCGTCAGCTCTTTCCGTCGCCTGCCCCCTCGGCGGCCAATCCATTTGTGGCCCCCGAGGTCTTTTCAGGTCAATGTGACGAGCGCTCGGATGTTTATTCGCTGGGGGCGCTTCTCTACCTGCTTTGCACGCATTACGCGCCTATTACCGCGACGCATCGCCAGTTAGCGGAGATCCTCGATTGCGAAGAGATGGGGGCAGAGGTTCCTGATCCCTTGGAGCCGTTGCCCGTGCCCGAGGGCCTGGCCCTGATTCCTCCTCATTTGCTGAATGTTCATCTCCCACTCGCCATTGAGGATATCCTCTTGCGAGCTTTGGCCCTGGACCCTGAGCAGCGCTATCCCTCGGCCTTTGCCCTGGTAGAGGAACTAGAAGCTCTGGACCTGAGTCGTCTGGGGATCGCGCGCTATCGACCTGGCGTTCTGGCCCGTTGTCTGAGCAAGCTCTCTGTCTTCCTGCGCCGCTGCACTGGGGCTTACGATCTTGCCTAGGCACAGCTCTGCCGCCTGCTTCCTGTCCTCGTGAGTCAGTGAGTGAGTGACCAGCCCAGCAACGACCAACATACCTGCCGGGCAGGAGCCAGCACTGATTATTACTGCCTTTCTTCGGGGGAGCCTGCTGCCGGCCCTTTCTCGCCGTCAGGAGGCTGATCGGGCTGGCCACCTGTCATGTCAGGCCCATAGAATAGAGATAGGGGAAGGATGGTGTATGATAAAGGGGAGGTCAGAGAGACGAGAAAGGCTCTGGTCTCGCCCTTGTGGCGCCGGCTGCTTTCTGCACAGCAGGTGAGCAAAGGAGAGGACACAGCTATCATGAGCACGGTGCGTCTGAGACGCAGCGAACTGTCGACACCGGCCAGCAATGCGCGCATGCTACAAAAGGCGGCGGCCAGCCAGGCCGATCTGGTCATGTTGGATCTAGAAGATTCCGTCTCCCCCGCCGAGAAGGAGAAAGCGCGGGAGCAGGCCATCGAGGCCCTGCGCTCGCTGGACTGGGGAAACAAGACCCGGGCGGTGCGCATCAATGATCTTGAAAGCGAGCATGCCTATCGCGACATTGTGGCGCTTGTCGAAGAGGCTGGGGAACATCTCGACATCCTGATCGTTCCCAAAGTCAAGCGAGCGCGTGACGTCTGGTGGGTTGATCGCTTGCTCACCCAAATCGAGAAGCGCTGCAAGCTGACGCGGCCCATTGGACTGGAAGTCTTGATTGAGGAGACTGAGGCCCTGATCAATGTTGAAAAGATCGCCCGCGCGAGTAGGCGCCTGGAAGCCCTGATCTTTGGTCCTGCCGACTATGCGGCTTCCCAGGGCATCGATCTGAAGTACATTGGCAACGACCTGGATGCCTATCCTGGCGATCTCTGGCACTATGCGCGCAACAAGATTGTTGTCGCGGCGCGGGCGGCGGGTATTGAGGCTGTTGATGGTCCCTATATCGACATCCGCAATCTTGATGGTTACCGACGCGAATGCCTGCGGGCGAGCGTCCTGGGCTTCAGTGGCAAATGGGCTATTCATCCTGAGCAGATCCCCATTGCCAACGAGGTCTTCGCGCCCCCATCCGAGCAGGTAGCTCAGGCGCGTCGGCTGGTGGCGCTCTATGAGGAGGCTCAGCGTCAGGGGCAGGGAGCCATTGAAGTCGAAGGGCGTATGATCGACGTGGCCGTTGTGCGCAACGCGCGGCGGCTCATCGCCCGTGCTGACCTGCTGGGCCTCTGAGTGGCCAGCAGGGGATGGCAGGCGTGGCTTGCCTCGCCGGCGCCAGGAGGGGCGGACCGACGCCTGCCTGACTCTTGAGTGACCTCCACTGCAGGACCTGCTCGGAGCGCCTACCGGGGGCAGGATTGGCCTACAGACTGGTTCCGTCGCGCCCTTGCTCAATGCGGGCGTGTATCTGGCGCTGCAGCTCCTCATCCAGGGCCCGCGTGGGGACCAGCACGCGCCTCCGGTATGACAGAACCTTTTCCCCACGCTGGTTGTAGGCTACTGTCTCGACAGTGACAATGCCACGGTCCGGCTTACTGGTCGAGAGCCGCTTATCGAGCACGCGCGACTCAGCATAGATCGTATCGCCGTGGAAGGTTGGGGCCAGGTGCTTGACTTCCTCAAATTCAAGATTGGCGATGGCCTTCCCGCTGACATCGGGCACCGACATGCCGAGCGCGATGCTGAAAACCAGTGCGCCCACAACCAGACGCTGCTTGTGCTGCGTGTAGGCGGCATAGTTGGCATCGATGTGTAAGGGATGGTGATTCATCGTTAACATGCAAAAAAGCGTGTCATCATACTCGGTGATGGTGCGCCCCGGCCAATGCTTATAGACATCCCCAACCTCAAAATCTTCGTAGCAGCGACCGAATGACATGATAGACTCTCCTTCTCGATACTAGCCCGAACGGTTACCTGTCGAGCGCATAGCGTTGAAGGAGCTGGCGGGCGATGATCAGGCGCTGAATCTCGCTTGTGCCTTCGCCGATCAGCATAAAAGGAGCATCGCGATAATAGCGCTCGACATTGAACTCCCTGATGTAGCCAAAGCCGCCGTGGATGCGCAGTGCCTCCAGCGTCACGCGCTGACACATCTCCGTGGCGAAGAGCTTGGCCATCCCCGTTTCGAGATCGCAGCGCCCACCGGCGGCCTTCTTGCGGGCTGCCTCATGGAGCAATAGCCGGGCGGCCTCGATCTCCGTATACATCTCGGCCAACTTCAGCTGAATGGCCTGATGCTCGGCGATCGGCTGGCCGAAGGTACGGCGTTGCTGGGCATAGCGGATGGAGTCCTCAAAGGCGGCGCGAGCCAGGCCCACAGCGCGAGCGGCCACGTTGAGTCGTCCGATCTCCAGGCCACTCATTGCCTGTTTGAAGCCCTGGCCCTCAACGCCGCCGAGCAGATTAGCCACTGGCACGCGTACCTCCTCAAAGACCAGCTCAGCCGTATCCACGCCCTTATAGCCTAATTTCGCGAAAGTGCGGCCCACATGGAGGCCCGGAGTCTCCTTTTCAACCAGAAAGAGGCTCATGCCGCGGTAAGGTGGCTGAGCCTGGGGATCAGTGCGGGCCAGCACGGCCAGAATGCGGGCATGGACCCCGTTGGTCACCCAGAGCTTGGCCCCATTGAGCACATAGAACTCCCCGTCGCGCACCGCTGTCATCCGAATAGCCTGGACATCGCTACCAGCCTCAGCTTCTGAGAGGCAGAGAGCGCCCCGGCGCCTGCCCTCGGCCATCGCTGGCAGAAAGTGCTGGCGCTGCTCTTCGGTACCGTACTGAGCGATCAGAGCAGCCACCAGGACATGCGTATTGACCACCCCGGCCAGGCTCATCCAGCCGCGTGCCAGCTCCTCGATGAGCTGGACATAGGTCAGCAGGTCCAGCCCCAGACCGCCATAGCGCTCGGGAATAGTGGCTGCGAAGAGGCCGAGGTGGCGTAGCTCTTCGACCAGCTCGCTCGGATAACGGTCCTCATGCTCCAGCTGCTGAGCAACCGGCAGCACCGAGCGCTCCACAAAGCGCCTGACCTCGGCGACTAGCAGACGCAGCTCCTCATCGGGGTGTGATGGCATCTCCATCGAAACCTCCTTTGCTTACTCACTCGGGTCTCGTCCAACAGGGTGACTACTCCTTTGCAGCCGAGCCAGAACCCGTGCCTTGTGGCAGGTAGTGGATGCGGGCGCTCAGCCAGGTGGCAGCGGTTGCTGTCGGTGCTAGGAGTGCGGAGGTTCCTGCTTGCGGAGTCGCTTATCAGCGTGTTGCAGGAGAAAGAGCTTAAAAGCTCTCGCTGTGGCGGAAAGATTTTTGTCCTTCAGATGCACGATACGCCACTGGCGAATAATCGGAAAGCCCTCGACATCGAGAATGACCAGGCGGCCTGTCTCCAGCTCCATATCGATGGCCACCCGCGAGATCAGAGCGATTCCCAGACCTGCGGTTACGCCCTGCTTAATGGCGCTGTTGTTGCCTACCTGCATCGCCATCTTCAGCGGGACTCCGGCCTCCTGGAAGAGGCCCTCCAGAGCTGCGCGTGTGCCCGAACCGACCTCGCGCAGCAGGAAAGTCTCGCGCGTCACCTCCTCAAATGGGACCTTGCTGCGTCCCGCCAGGCGATGCGTGGGGGCGGCCACCAGCACCAGCTCGTTAAAAGCGAAAGGCTCAATGACCACTGGAATGTCATCGGGCACCCGTCCAACCACCGCAATATCGATGCGGTTATTGGCCAGAGCCTCTACCACCGCCGCCCGGTTAAGCACATTCAAAGTAATCTCTACCTCGGGATACATCTGGTGAAACCTGCCGAGCAGGCGCGGAATGACATAGGAGCCAACGGTGGTATCGGCGGCCACGCTGAGCCGCCCATAGTGTGGGCTCCGCAAGGACTCAATGACCTCCAGGGCCTCCTCGATGACAGAGAAAATCTTCTGGCTGTAGAGATACAGCTCCTCGCCGGCCTGTGTAAGATGGGTCTTGCGCCCGATCTGGTCGAAGAGCTTAACGCCCAGGTTCTCCTCAAGCTGGCGGATCTGCGCCGAAACCGCAGGCTGGCTAAAATGGAGTTCCTCGGCGGCCCGGACAAAGCTACAATGCTTGGCGACCACCTGGAACGTAGCGAGCTGATGCAGATTGAGCGTGCGCATGGGGTCTCCTGGCAAGAGAATAGGAATTCGACGATCTATGTCTACTCTGTCTAAGATGTAGAAAGCTCAGTTGCATAAATGCTTGCTCTTTATCGTTTATCTATTATCTTAGAAGAAAAGGGCTGGCCTCGACAAGCGAGCAAAGAATGGCAAGGCCCTCTTTAAGGGAGCGTCAGGCAGGCGACTGTGGGGAGGGCGCCAGAGCAGGATAGCTCTCCTCTAGATAGGATTGACCTTGCGTCTGGCGCTGACCTCAGTATACCATGAGGGAGGGGAAGGTTGCAGGCGAGCAGCAAGCAGTTCCGCTTCGTGGTGATCAGCCAGCGCCCGTTGACCGACGGGTGGACCTGCCAGCTGGGCAGTCGAGGCGGTCAGTAACTCAAGGAGCCGGCTATGAACAGCGAGAACGAGGGGCAGGTCCGCGAGCAGGCAGCGGACGAAATGGGAGAGCGCTCCGCCCGTCCCGAAGGGAGGGGAAGCCCGACGCGCCTGCTGGAAGAACGAGCCTGGAGTGAGGAACTGCCGTCAGGGATTCCTCCCCAGGGAACGGTGGTGATCACCATCGCCCGTCAGCTCGGCAGTGGTGGCAGCGAAGTAGGGCGTCTGGTGGCCCGTCGCACGGCGCTGCGCTATCTGGATCGCCAGATTATTATCGAGGTGGCCCGGCGCCTGGGCGTAGATGTCCGTGAGGCAAGGCGCCTTGATGAGTATACCGCTGGCGTGGCTGCCCAGATCCTTGAGGCTGTACGTGCCAGCCAGCCCTTCACTCTCAATTACGCTGGCTTGCTTGGTCAGGCCGGTCGTCCCCTGCAGCAGTATGATGAGGTTGCCTATCTGCACCTGACCCAGAAAGTCATTCTGGAAATGGCTACGCAGGGGAACGTCATCATTGTTGGTCGTGGCTCCCAGTTCTTGCTACAACATGCTCCGCGCACGCTCCATGTTGCTGTCTTTGCTCCGCTGCCGCAGCGTATTGCGCGCGTCATGAGCGCGCTGCGCGTTGATCAGCGTCGGGCGCGCGAGCTGATTGAGCAACGTGATTATGAATATGCTGCCTACCTGCGCCGCTACTATGGAAGCGATGGCCAGCAGCCTGGCCTCTACCACTTACTCATCAATACTGGCCTCTTCTCCTTCGAGCAGGCTGCTGACCTCATCTGTCAGGCCCTCACCGCCGTCAGCAGCGAGCCAGAGGCCAACCCCTCATCTCCTCAGTAGTCACTGATTGGACAGCCTGCGCTCTCCTATGGTATACTGTGGCGAAAGCAGGCGGGACACAGGTCTTTTTCTTCTGTGCCGTGCAGTAGTTAGCCAGCCTGCTTGCCTGCCTGCCTGGGTGGTGGAACGGCGGAGCGAACCCGGCGAATGGCAGGAAGACGCTTCCGCCTGGGAAGTGAGCGTCGTGCAGAACGCAAGCCATCACTGCCACTAGAGCGAAACCAGTTATTCACAGATGAAAGGGGGTAGCGTGTATGCCGCGTAAGGGTGAGCTGTCCAAGACAGCGCGCGCATCGCTAGCCAATCGTGAAGAGGTCAACCATCTGACGGACCGCATTTGCGCGAAGTGCGGCGAGCCGATCATGCTGAAGGAGCTGCAGCCGGTCAAGGTGATCGGCAAGGGCATGGTGTACTATCACAAGAACCACTATAGCATCCAGTAGTAGGAGCATTAGCGGCGGGGAGCGTACTCAGAGCGAGGAGGCCCACCTTCCCATTCAGCGTCAGCCGGGACGTAGCGGCCTGGAGAGCCAGGTCAGGTATGCTCAAGACGGTGCTTACCTGCATGTAAGGAAGACTTTGGCTACGCTGGCTCGGCTGGGTGTGCCCGCTGGCGCCCCCGCCTGCCCAGTTCAGACAAGCGGTTCTGGCCTTCTCTGCTCTTCTGCTCTGGGGTGGCGGCGCGACGCAACGACGGCGCTGAGTGCGTGTCTTCGTCTGAGAAGGTGTTGAGCCAATGACATGGAAACGAGCACGTGTCTTATTCTTCCGGGCCTTGTTGCTGCGCTGTCCGGTTTGTGGTGAGGGGAGGCTCTACTGCGGGGTATTCAAGACCTACGAGCGCTGTCCGGTCTGCAACTTCGAATACGAGCGTGAGCCAGGCTACTATACGGGGGCGATGGCCGTCAACCTCGTGCTGAGTGAGCTGCTCATCACTGCGATCACTCTCCCGCTGGCGGTCAACACCAGTGTCCCCTTTGTTCCCCTGCTCATCTGGGGCATGACGATGCCCATCATCTTCCCCCTCATCTTCTATCGGCACACGAAAAGCTTCTGGATGGCTTTTGATCATCTCATTCATCCTGTGACCAACGAGCGCATCTTTTTCCCTGAGTAGGGTAGGACCAGTCTCCCCATATTGATGGAGGCATGCGGCCCGTGTAAGTACGGAGGGAGGGGAGCGACAGAGGCCATCTGGCGTGCTAGCCGAGGGAGGTGTTGCCTCTGCCATACCAAAGGTGCTACCTTGATGGTGTGTCGCGGCCTTTCTCTCTCTCCTTATGCTGGCCTGCCTCGGCCAGTGTCAGCCTTTCCTCTTGACAGCGGAAACAGGAATTGGGACAATCGAGAACAACTATCCATGTGAGGAGCAAGGTATCTTTGATGGTACAATCGCTAGAGCATGAGCAGGATCGTCCATTGTTGGAGGAGGCGACCTTGCGTGGAGGAGAAGGGCGGGGAAGGCCGGCCACGGCTGGTGCTGAGGAGAGCGAGAAGGTCACCATCCGCGTAGCCTTTCAAGGCGAGCGGGGCGCGTTTGGCGATGAAGCGGTGCGGGCCTACTTTGGTCCTGCCAGCGAGCCGCAGCCCTATCGCAGTTTTGCGGACGTCTTTCACGCTGTTGCTGCGGGAGCGGTCGACTATGGCCTGGTGCCAGTAGAAAATTCGCAGGCTGGCAGCATCAATGAGGTGTATGATCTGCTGCGTCAGTACGATCTCTTTGTCATTGGCGAGGTCAGTCTCCCGGTCAACCATTGCCTGCTGTGTTTACCTGGGCAGCAGCTCAGCGACATCAAGCGTGTGATTTCCCATCCGCAGGCACTGGCCCAGAGCGAGGCTTTTCTGCGGGAGCTGGGGGTGGAAGTTGTCGCCAGCTACGATACTGCTGGTAGCGCCAAGATGATCCGCGAGCAGAATCTGAGAGAAGTAGCTGCCGTTGCGGGAGCGGCGGCGGCGGAGCTCTATGGGCTGCAGATTCTGGCTGAGGGCATCCAGACCATCAAGGATAACCACACGCGCTTCATCGCCCTGGGGCGTGATCCGGCCTCTCGCCGGGAGGGACCAGCCAAGACCATGATTGTCATGGCAACGCCGCATCAGCCTGGGGCCCTCTATCGCTGTCTGGGGGTGCTTGCTGAACGGGGGATCAACCTGCTCAAGCTGGAATCGCGTCCCTCGCGCCAGCGTGTCTGGGAGTATGTCTTCTATCTTGATTTTGAGGGGCACCGCGATGATCCGCCCGTGCGCGGCGCCCTGGCCGATCTGGCGCAGTATACGACCTTTTGCAAAGTCCTTGGCTCCTTCCCGCGCCGTATTTAGCTGGCTCGTGCTGAGGACCTGACGAGAGGGCCAGGCCAGAGGAGAGCGAGAGAGATGGAGGCACAAAGCATCCAGGGGGCACAGCGCAGCGTATCCTTGCTGAGTGTTCCTCTCCTTGGTCCTCGCCGTGCCCCGCTTGGCCTGGTCTGCTCCAACGTACTCCGGCTCCCTGCCCCTTCCTCTCACACAGTCCTCGGCTCTGTGAGAACAGATGGCCCGATGGTGGGCGGGGCCACAGCAAGGAGCGGGGTGGAGGGGGCGCAGCTCACCAGCCGACCGCTGGAAAGTGGTCAGTACGACAGAAGAAGCAGCAGCGCAGGACTTAGCGCTTGATCTTCAGGGTGTTCAAGAAGTTCTCAGCCAGTAGCTGGTAGGCCGACGATTCGTACTCTTCAATGCGACCTGCGTCGCAGAGGGCGGCAACCTGGGGATCGATCGGTAGCTGTGCGAGCAGTGGGGCGCTGGTGATAGAGACCAGCTCGGCGCCCTGGCTGGGACCGAAGATCTCGTAGCGCTCGCCCGAAGGAGTCTCGAAGTAGGCCATATTTTCAACCACGCCGATGATGGTGCCCTTCAGGTGTCGCACCATATTAATGCACTTCTTGACCACCATTGTCGCCAGGAGCTGTGGTGAGGAAACGATGACCACGCCATCCGGGACCACAGCCTGCATGACCGTCAGAGGAGCATCGGAGGTTCCGGGCGGCAGATCGACCAGCAAGAAATCGAGCAGGTCCCACTCAACATCGCTGTAGAATTGCTGGATGGCCTTGGCCACCATTGGCCCGCGCCAGATCACCGGGTCGCTCTCCTCTCCCAGAAACATGTTCATCGAGATCACCTTAATGCCGCCGCGACTCTCCACCGGACGAATGCGATTATCGGGCAGCATCGTTGGTTTACTGCTCAGCCCGAACATGCGCGCCATGCTTGGCCCGGTGATATCGGCGTCGAGCACGCCAACGCGATAGCCCTGACGGCGCAAAGAGACCGCCAGCAGCCCAGTGACGAGCGACTTGCCAACACCCCCTTTGCCACTCATCACGGCAATCACGTGCTTGATCTTACGCCCGCCTCCAGAAGCCATTGTCAGCGGAATACCCCGCCCAACGGGCGCCTTTTTGGGCGCGACAGAGACTGGCTCACCCTTAATAGCTGCGTTGAGGTCTTTGAGCAATAAGTCCAGCTTCTCTGGAGGCAGACGGTGAGTGCGCGCTCCCCCGGCGATGCTCTCACGGGAACCAACCGCGCACGCTGTGCAGGGTAACCCATAGCCGTGGAAAACCTTGACGGTCTCCGGATGCTTGGTTACCACATCATGAATGACCATATCGGCAGTAATAAGCTCCGCCATATCAGCTGATACCCCGTCCTCTCGCCAACCTGCCCGCCTCTGTCAGCCTGAAACGGGCAGGTCGACGTTGGTGTTTCTCTCTTGTGCCTATGTCGGTTTCGCAAAGTGGCTCTCGCCCTTAATTCCGACTTGTGCACTAAGTATTATAGCACAGGGAAGCTGGCTCTGGCTATGCTCTGCTCCTGGAGGGAGGGGGAGTGACTTACTCGCCCAAGTCTGCCCCATTCTGGCGAAATGAAGATCGAGCAAGAAAGCAAACGAAATCAAGAGAAGAGAGCTTTCTTGTGACATTGCACAGCCAGAGCCAGTATGTTATCATGGCCGCGAAAGGTCCAGCCAGGCGTACCTCGACGGCCTGGTTGGCAGGCGAATACTCTGATCTGAGACAGGGCCGGATGCTCCGCGCTGGTGCTGATGCTGCCGAGCTGACTGGTGGGCTCGCTTGCGATACGCGCGACCACTTGCTTACTCGTTTGAGTAAGGCCGTCGTCTATCCCGCCATCTACGCTCAGGAGGGGAATAGCTTATGTCGACAGATGAAATGCTGTATTTGAAGCAGGTATCGAGCTTTGCAGAACTCCCCGATGACGATCTCCGCGAGTTAATGGCGGTTGCCAAGAAGCGAACCTTTCGCCCTGGCGAAGTCATCTTCCATCGTGATGATCCGGGGCAAGTACTGTACATCATCAAGGAGGGCAAGGTCAAGATTGCCATCAACAGCCCGGATGGTCAAGAAATTTCGCTGGTCATCTTTGGCAAAGGCGAATATTTCGGAGAATTTGCCCTGCTGGACGGTTTGCCCCGCTCGGCGGATGCCGTCGCCCTGGAGCGCGTCGAGTGTTATACGCTGCAGCGCGACAACTTTCACCGTGCCCTTCTCAAGAATCCGCGAATTGCCATTCACATGTTAGAGTCGCTCTCGCGGCGTCTGCGCAACACTGATCGGATGATCGAGGACCTCATTTTCCTTGACGTACCGGGGCGGGTGGCCAAGAAGCTGCTCGAACTGGCCGAGCTGCATGGGGTACCCACCGAGGACGGCGTGCGTATTGATATCCGGCTGACCCAGCAAGACCTGGCGTCGATGGTTGGAGCCTCTCGCGAGAGCGTCAATAAGGTGCTTGGCTATTTTTCCGCTAAGGGGTATATCGCGACCGGTCATCATCGGATTACGCTCCGGCGGCCAGCTGAGCTGAAAGAGCGCATTTATTAGCGCAAACCTGGAGTGGAGGGCGCTGGCTGATCGGTGCAGGGCGCATCTCAACGTATCGTAGAGCCTGTCTCGTCCGATCCCCTTTCTCTCTTCTCGTTGGGGTCCAGGCCTGGCCAGGCGCTGCTGATCAACCTGGGCGGCCAGGGGCACCTGTCTCCTCTCTGTCTGTCAGACTGGCTGCAGGAAGAGAGCAAAGGAAGGCTGGGCTGAAGTAGAAGGCGGACTTCCTGCCAGGTCTGTTACTCCCTTTCCCCGCTACTCGTCTTCACACAAAGGTCAGGGTAGTCGCCCTGCAGGATTGTGCAGTTTAAAGGCAGCGAAGGGAGCGTTTGACCATTGAACGAAGCATTGACCGATCAAAGAGAGCAATCGCAGCCGGTCGAGCAAAACGTGACATTGGTCAGCGGCGCGAGAGAAGAAGTGGCGGAGAATAGGACGGTGACCTCTGGGACCCGATTGGGGGCCTTGCTGCAGGCCCTGCGTCCGCGTCAGTGGACCAAGAATCTGGCGCTCTTTGTCGGCATTCTCTTTGCGAAGCGCCTCTTGGAAGTTACTCCGCTGATCCATGCTCTGCTCGCCTTTATAGCATTTTGTCTTGTCTCCAGCTTTATTTATTTGTTGAACGATCTGCTTGATCTAGAGAACGACCGGCGCCATCCTCGCAAACGTTATCGTCCCCTGGCCTCGGGTCGTCTACCGATCTCCTGGGCCCTGGTGGCCATGAGCTGTCTCTTAGGCTTAGCTGCGCTGCTTACCTTGGCGATTTTTCTCGTTCCGCTGGGAGGCCAGCATCTGCCCTACAGCTCCCTGGGTGGGGGGGATCTGCTCTTCGCTCTTGTGCTGGCGACCTATGTGGTCCTGATGGTACTTTACAGCGTGCGGCTCAAACACGTTGTGTTGCTAGATGTCTTTATTATTGCGAGCGGTTTTCTGTTGCGTATTCTGGCGGGAGCCGTAGTCATCTCTGTTGTTATCTCTCCCTGGCTCTATCTGGTAACGATTCTACTCTCGCTGTTTCTGGCTCTCAACAAGCGGCGGCATGAGCTTGTATTGCTGCAGGGCGAGGCCAGCACTCATCGGCAGATCCTGAAGGAATACAGTCTGCCTCTGCTGGATCAGATGATCACCATTACTGCTGCGGCGACGGTTATGGCCTATAGCCTCTATACCTTCCAGGGACCGACGGGAGATCATCATCTCATGGTGACGATTCCCCTGATGCTCTACGGCCTCTTTCGCTATCTCTACCTGGTCTATATGCGTATGGAAGGGGGTAGTCCCGAGGAAGTGCTCTTACGTGATCGCCCGACCCTGGCGGCAGTCGGGCTGTGTGCAGCAGTAATTTTTGTGGTTCTGTACGTGCTCCCGTCTTAGCAAGAGGAGGATCATCGGCCTATGTTGACTGCGAGCCGGCTTCGAACTGTGCGCACAGGCATAGTGTTTTCGCTGGTGCTGGCTTTTGTTGTCCTGGTGGCGATCGCTCTCTATGCGGACTTCCCGCGCATGCTGACAGCGCTAGCGAGCTTCCGCTGGTCCTTCCTGCCCTTGATTCTCTCTTTGACGCTTTTTAATTACTGCTTCCGTTTTGTCAAGTGGCAGTATTATCTTCAGCGTTTGCAGATTCGTCTGCCGCGTCTGAGCAGCTTCCTCATCTTTCTCTCGGGGCTGTCGATGGCCATCACGCCGGGCAAGGTGGGAGAGCTATTGAAGTCCTATCTGCTCAAGCGTTCAACGGGAGAACCTATCAGCCGGACGGCCCCGATCATTATGGCTGAGCGGCTCTCGGATGGGCTGGCGATGCTGCTTTTGGCAGCCACGGGCCTGATCTTCTATCGCTTTGGCTGGGAAGTGCTGCTGAGTCTCCTTGTGGTAGGCTTAGGGATCATTCTGCTCATCCAGCATCGCGCGCTCTCTTTGAGAGTGCTCGCGGCTGGTGAGCGGCTACCTCTATTGGCGCGGCTGACACAGCCGCTGCGTGCTTTCTATGAGAGCGCCTATACGTTGCTGCGCTGGCGCCCTCTCTTGTTCGCCGTTACCATCGGCTTTCTCTCCTGGTCGGGGGAGTGTCTGGCGCTCTATTTTGTTTTTCTCGGCCTGGGTGTGCCGGCCTCTCCGGACCTCTTGCTCAAGGCTACCTTCATTCTCGCGGTCTCTTCTCTGGTAGGTTCAGCCTCCGGTCTGCCAGGTGGCCTCGGTACCGCCGATGGTAGCCTGCTTGGTCTGATCCGCCTGCTGATTTCTTCCTCTGCTGTTCTTGGTGGGGCTGCAACGCTATTGATTCGCTTCTGTACGCTGTGGTTTGGCCTGGCGCTCGGTGTTATCGCATTGCTTCTTTTGCGTCTTACTCAATACAAGAAACTTTTCGCGCCGGAGCCTTATGAGGAAGAAAAGATGTATTTCTCAACAGTTACAGATTCTGATGCAATGCTGCCTGAAGCCGATGGAAGCTACCATCTATCCCGGGCATCGGCACCTCTAAGCAACGGAGAGTGAGCAATCGATGATGAAAACTCTGATCATCATTCCTACCTACAACGAGAAAGACAACCTGCGTCCCCTTATTGGGGAGATCTTTCGCTACGCGCCAGCAGTGGATGTGCTGATTGTGGACGACCATTCACCTGATGGTACGGGAGAGCTGGCGGAGGAGCTAGCCAAACAGGATGCGCGGGTGCATGTAGTGCATCGTTCGGGGAAGCTCGGACTGGGCACAGCCTATATTACGGGCTTTAAATATGCCCTGGAGCGGGGCTACGATGCTGCGTTTGAGATGGACGCAGACTTTTCGCATGATCCGCGCTATCTCCCTGACTTTCTGCGTCTCATTGAAGAGGCCGATCTGGTCATTGGTTCGCGCTATATCAAGGGAGGGGCGACACCCAATTGGCCCTTTTTGCGGCGCCTGATCAGTGGGGGCGGTAATATTTTCGCGCGCACCCTTCTGGGTCTGCCGGTGCGTGACTGTACGGCTGGCTATCGCTGTTATCGTCGCGAAGTCCTGGAAAGCATCGATCTTGACTCGATTCGCTCGCATGGATATGCCTTCCAGGTTGAGCTCGTCTATCGGGTCTGGCGTCAGGGCTTTCGCATTGTCGAGACGCCGATTGTCTTTGTGGACCGGCGAGTGGGCCAGTCCAAGATGTCGAAGGCCATCGTCTTAGAGGGCTTTCTCTTTGTTCTGCGCACTCGGTTGGGCCGTAAGCCGCAGCTGCCACCGCCGCTACGGCGTGAGGCCGTCCTGGTGGGAGGGGCCTCCGAAGAGGAAGAACACGAGCGGGTGCCTGAGACGTCGCGTTAGGCTCATGTGCCTGCCGTGAGGTGGCTTCTGGCTACCGCTCTCCCTTTGCAGCCTGGTGATCGCCTGACGAGCAAAAAGTGGGCCAGCCGGGCGCTGCTGAAGCGGCTGAACTCTGCTGCCATCCTGATGGCGGCTGGTAAGGTTGCTTCAGTAGCGTCTTTTTTTCTGAGGGCCGCGCTGCTGGTGACGCTGGGGTCGACGCTGTCTGGAGAAAGGGGCCTCATCTTCGTAGTCTTCTAGCTTGAAAGAAGGGTCAAGCCCATAGAGGGCGCGCATCCGTATCTGATGGGCGAAGCGCTGGGCCAGACGACGTGGAGGAGCGTTCAGACGAGTGGCCAGGCCCTGAGTGGACTCGGCCAGGCCGCCTTGGCCGATGACGGCCTGACGTACCTCGCTGTCGTCGCTAAAAAGCTGGACCTCGTGTCCGGCGGCCCGGGCCTCGCGGGCGAGGCGGGCAATGACCTGATCGGCGTTTTCGCCATGTTGTGAGTAAATAATGTGGATACGTCTCTCGTAGAGGTGTTGCTCGTGTTTGCCTGCGCCATCGAAGACGACCGTGACCTGGTAGGGGGTATGGCGATAGCGATGGGCGAGCTGGGTGATTAAGAGCTGGCGGGCGCTTTCCAGACTTTGAGCCAGGGCGGCGCGAAACTGCGGGTTACGTCGAATCACGTTGTAGCCATCAACAAGAATGTATTGTCCCATTGTTCACAGTCCTCTCTCGTACGTTCCGCGAAGGAAAGCCTCCTCTATCCAGCGGGCAGCCTGCTCTGGCCGAAGACGCCGATTGTGCAAGCGATCGGTATCGGTCGATGCTGTCAGACAGACAAAGGTTCTGCTCTCCTTAGCTGGGGCCTGCGGAGTGATCTTCAATGAAACCATTGTATCCATTGGAGGAAGAGGGTGATAGTCCCACGAATATCGATGTGGATGGCTCTCAGCAGCAGGGCATTAAAGGCTGCTGAGAGTTCGGCGAGCAAGATTGCTGCCAGGGCGAGCGTCAGGAGGGCTAGCAGAGGGAGAGAGAGCCAGAGGAGAAAGGTGTTTGCTCCTTGCTGGTGGGCTTTTTTGGGGGCTATGCTGCGAGTGCTCTGGTCTTGAGCGGCTGTGGAAGTTGCTCGGGGAGTGAGGTGCGTGGCTGAAGCCAGGTTGTGCTTTGGGGTGGTCTGCTGATGGGGTGAGGAGGCTGTCGAAGAGGAGGAGGCCGGTGGGAGAAGGAGAGGAGTCTGCTCGTTGAGGGGAAGGTTGCGGGAGGGAGCTATGGCTCTGTTCTCGACGGTCGCCGTGGTCTCTGTTGGGGGAGTGGAGGAGGAGGGATGTGCTTCCGGAGCGGCTGGAGCTGGACGTGTTGGGGGGAGAGGCTGCACGTTCTGCATTTCGACTGTCTCGATGGCGGCGATGAAGGTCGAGGGAGAGCTGAGGACGCGGAAGCGACCGGCCTGGAGGCAGGTGAGCAGAGGCTCTTGCGTTGAGCTGCTCTCGTTTATCTGACAGGTGCAGGGATCGGAGGAGGTGGAAGTGGGGGGGGAGACTGTTGGAGCGGGAGCAAAAAGGATTCCTTCGAGGGGGGGAACTTCACGACGGAAGGGGAGGCCAAGCTCAGCGACGCAGGCACCGCAGATACGGTGCACGTGGTCCCAACATTCGGGACAGGCGGCGCGGCGGCAGCGGAAGCAGAAATGGGACATGCTCATCAGGGCAGCCTCCAGCACTGCAGGGCTGGCCAGGTGTAGCTCTGGGTGCAGGTGTGAAGGGGCAAAGATGGCCCCGCAGGTGCTGCAGGCGACTGTAGTGTGCTCCGTCGTCGGCGGACGATAGATGCGCCGGACGCTGCGCGGCTGGCCATGCAGCTGAGGAGACTGATCTGATCCTGGCATGCCTTCGTTCATGGCTCGCTGCCCATCTCCGTTCGCTTCGAGTTATGCACAGTTCAAGGCTGCTCCGCAAGCCGCCGCCTGTCGGCTTCGTCTGGCGAGGCGAGCACTCGGTGAAATACGAAGAAGAAAGGTTTGGCCCCTCTGTTAAAGAGTATACCCTACGGGCAAGAGAAGGTGGGCAAGCCGGGCCTCACATTTGCGGGAACAGTCCCCTCATCTGGATTGGACCCGTTGCCTACTAGAGGGTGCCAGACCCTTCCTAGGCTGTGCGGCGACGGAGACGGCCTGCGTCCAATCACTGACAGTCAGTATGCTGATTAGCCAGGCGGCGCATGCGTGCCTGATCCCGCAGCCCTTGCAGATTGACTATTTCGGCTACTTCGTAGTCGGTGGCGCCGTGATGGCGAGGGCGCAAACGGATGACTGAGGGAAAGTGGCCCATGCGCCCATGAAGCTCGGCCAGCAAGGCTGTCGCCACAGGCGAGTAGCCGGGAGGATTAATCAAGATGGGAAGCGTTTGCCACTCTTCAGCTGTGAGATTGGCTTGATTGGCGATGGCCACCACCTGGGGGACCAGCTCTTTGGTTTCATCAATGCGAACGGGGATAGGGCGGACCTCTTCGATTCGCTCGATCAGGCGCTCGGCGATCTGGCGCAGCTGCTCTTCGGTCAGTGGGTGAGCAAAATTTAAAATAATCATGGTCTTTCTCCTGTCTTGGCGAAGCGTCGCTGGCGTTGGTCTTTCCCAAAGAGATGAGCAGGTCTCAGGGGGATGGCAGCCACCCCCCTCGGCCTCAGCGTAGCACTTGAGCGATCTCGCTTACGAATTTCTGGCGATCCTCTGCGGAGAGTTTTCCATCCCTATAGGATTTTAGTACAATCGTGTTGATGCCTGTAAGCTCAATGAGTGCTTTATGGATCGCCGGGAGCGGCACATTGAGAATATAGAAGCGTTGTACATAGGTGCCGAGCTGCCTTGTACTGGTAGCGAGCTGCTTGATGGCTTTCGTATCGATGCCGGCTTGCTCTCCTGTTGGTGCTTTTTTTTTATGTTTTACCTCGATCACTCCATATCGCTGCCGAAAGCGTAGCATGATATCGATCTCGGCCTGGCTGTCCCCAATGTGCACTTGCTGACGAACTTCATAGCCCTCGGCTCTCAAGAGATCGGCCAGGGTCTGCTCGAAACGGGAGCCTTCGTCACCTTTTCCTTTTGTATCTTCATACCACTTATTTGATCCGAGGTGTAAGTCCAGGATGTCTTCAAGGGTGAGCTGCTCGCAAGAAAGATCGTTTTGTCTGACCTGCTGAGGTCTGCCATTCTGCCACTCGTACTCTATAAGGTTACCCTGTTTCAGTTCGCTTTGGAAGTAGAACATGGGGGCTTGCCATTCCTGGGCGACGTGGTAAGCAGCAAATGACATGACCTTGGTCCCGCCCGTCAGGTTGAACAGGCAATTCTGCCCTGATAGCTGCTTTTGCTCCAAGTGTTTCTTTAATGCATTGGCTGTTTTGTCTAGATCATATGGCTCTACGCAGAGGCCGCTGACACTGCAATCGAGGTCGCCATGCTTCTGGACAGTTTTCTGAAATCTGTCAAAAGCCTGGCGAGTAGTGCTTGTGTACAAACAAAGGACGCACGCAGGTTTGTAATGGAGAAGCGGTAAGAAATTAGGCAGGGTTTGTTCGCCCATCAAAGCAATCATCGTTACCATGAGGATCTGCTCCTTTCTCCTCTCGCTTTCAGAGGCAGACGACTGAGCTGAGCGAACTGCAAGCGGCAAGGGGACGGACCAATTGCTCTCAGCTCAGAAAGTACGATCAGTTTGCAAAGAACTGTTAATCTCTTTATACTCGAGCAGGTCAGGGGGAAGCCTCCTCAAAGGTGATGAAATTTCTCATAATGTCTTTGGAAGACACATATCATTATGGGATAGTATCGTTGTCTTGCTCCTGCTCCACTATCTGGGCGAATTTCTCACGCAGGAAGTGGTAGTGCAGCGAGTCTTGCTCGGGCAGCTCCCAGGCTTGATGACATAGGCTCAGCAGGACTGTCTTATGCGAATGAACGGTCGCCTCGCTCAAGTGCAGCTCTTCAGCGACCTGCTTTGGGCGGAGGCCTCTGGCAAAGGCGTGCAGCACACGCCGCTGTGCCGGAGTGGCCTGACGAAGCACCGCTCGACGGCGGCGTTCATCCTCAGCAGCGGCTTGCTGACGCTGCTGCTCGTAGATGGCGCGGAAAGAGAGTGAAGGGGAGTAGAGATAAGAGCCTAGCGTGGGCAGGAGCACCTCGATCAACCGGTGGCCGGTGTCGGGAGGAATGTGCATCTGGCGCCCTTCATCAACCTGCTTTTGTACTTCCCTGGGTGTGTAGAGATGCCAGATATGATCATGATGATCGAAATTGAAAATGGCGACTGAAATGGCCAGCAGCGTCATCAGACGCCTGCCGCCGCTGACAGAGAGGTGGATCACATAACCGCGGTGTTTGTAGTCACCGAGCAAGCGCTGGAGAAAGTTGAGAGAGGCGTCGATCTGGGGATCGGTCTGAATATCCTCTATCGGCTGTCCATTCAGCTCAAGTGCTTGCGACGAGAAGGAGATGGTCTTCTGAGCTGCCCGGTAGTAATTACCTGAAAATTCACTGGCCAGCAGTTTGCACGCCCTACTCAGGCGCAGATCTCCCCTGGTAGCGGGGTGGACAACCACTACTTCGCTAATAGGGAACCCTTTGGCTAAGAGAAGATCGAGCGTAAAAGTCACAATCTGGGGTTGGCCTCCCAGGGTAGCGATCAGTACGTGCTTTTTATCCATAGCGTGCTCCTTGTGTTGGTGAGAAGTTTCCATGTTGTAAAAGGAGGTAGCAACAGATGGTTTCGCTCCCTGCAGTGCTTATCGCTGGGACACCGCACTCTGGAAAATCTGTGCTGGCGTACTATCTCTGCCAGGCGCTCTGTGAGCGGAAAATTCCCCATTATCTGCTCAGGGCTTGCCCTGATGGGGAAGGTAACTGGTTCTATAGTGCTGATCCAGAGCGGGTCAGCGCGATTCGCCAGAAACATGAGGGCCCCTGGCCTGAGAGCTTTCGCACTCGTATTCGGGCTGATCTGTATCATCGTCGTCTTCCTCTCCTTGTGGACATTGGGGGGAAGCCATGTGAGTCTGATCAGGTGCTGCTAAAAGAATGCACCCATGCTATTCTCCTGCGGCGTGCCGATCAGCCTGTCGAGGCTCAACAGTGGCTTGACTTCATCAATGCGTCCCAATTGGAGCTGCTTGCTGATCTCTCCTCAACGCTCAAAGGCGAGTCGAGCCTGAGTAGCCGCGGGCCTGTGCTGGAAGGAACCATCAGCGGCCTGGAGCGCCAAAAGCCTGTCTCCCCTGGTCCTGTACTTGACGAGCTGATTGCACGCCTCTCCTCTCTTTTCAAGACGCCTGATCTGCAGAGAATTGAGGATGAATATCGCAACAATGCTCCTGTGAGGCCCATCGTTGACTTAGACAAAGAGCTGTCGCGTCTCCGTCCAGAGGCGAAGCGTTGGGAGCCAGACTTGCTCAGCCAGCTCCTGGGGTCGCTCTCTCCGGGGACCCCCTTAGCTGTCTATGGCAGAGCGCCCAATTGGCTCTACGCTGCCCTGGCCGCTTTTGCTTATCCAGCCGAGTTCTATCTCTTTGATACGAAACTTCCCTTGGCGTGGGTGCGGCCAGTGGAGGTCAAGCTGGCAGACAATGGCAACCATCCTGATCTCTGCGTGCAAGTGGAGGAATACGATGATTTCTGCTTGCTGGGCATCTCTCTCCCCGGCAAACGCCTGGAGTATTGGCAGCCTCAGCCGCTACCTCTGCCGTCAATTCCCCGCGGCAAAGGATTGGTGATAGACGGTCCTCTCCCGTTCTGGCTGCTCACAGCGATTATACGCTGCTATCTCCAGTATATGTGCCTGTTTGATCTGCCCTGGGTTGCTCCCGTCTATGTTGCCAGCGGGGAAGGGAAAAAACCTATTATTGTCTGGTCGCGGGTTCCTGACCGTTCTTTAGGAGAGGCTTATCCCAAGCTGCCTGAGAATAAGCCTGTCATTGGCTAGTGCTCCGATTCTTATGGAAGCTGGTTCAAAGCTCATGCGCAATAAGAGACGCTCTGTGACGTTTACTCATTGTGTGGACTGGATTGCTCTCCTATCAAGCGGCAGTGCTAGAACGTACCCGCAAGGCCCACTGCGCTTGTCATAATGAGGGTTCATGCTGGCTTTCGCTTGAGTCTACAACGGCCACGAGAAAGGAGTACGAAATGTCGTCGGATTCTGTTGCTGCAGCTTTTACATCTACATTGCTCTTTTCCTGTATAATTGGGTTGGCTGTTGCTGTTTTCGGTGTGCTGATCTTCTGGCAGATCTTTTCCAAGGCCGGTTACAGCGGCGCCTGGGCCCTCTTGATGCTGATCCCGCTGGCCAATCTCATAGCGCTCTGCGTGCTGGCCTTCGGTCGCTGGCCTGTCCATGATGAACTTGATCGCCTGCGCGCCTATACCGGCCAGTGGCAGGGCGGTGCTGTCCCCCCAGCCGCTGGACCCGGTTCCTTCTCTCAACCTGGCTTCCCTCCACGAGTCTGATCCCCACCCCATAGACAAATAGCGGGAGGTCGGCCTCTTGTAGCCTATCTCCTTGATGAGTCGCTGCTCCTGTTGCGGGAGTAAGCTCTCTTCGAGCGAGAGCAGAGGGCCGGCCTCCCTGGCTCTTTCTTGCATCAGCCCCGTCACCTCTCACGTTATCCCCTTGCCTGCAAGAAGACTTGTGCGGCCCGCTCTCAAACTACACTATAATAAAAAACGACTGTGTGCTCTCAGGTTCATCTCAGATGATTCTCAGGATTCATTCATTGGGAGCTGGCATACTGGGTCTGAGGAAGGAGGCAGAAGGGTGCGCTCGCTTGCAGCTTGTTGGGTTCCCCCTCTCTCCCTCTCTATGACTCAGTAGATCCTGGTAAGGCGTTGGCCTGGCTCGCCTGTGGCTGTAGCGTCACCGGCCACTGGCCAATGTGACTCACCAGTAGCCCGGAGAGAGGCCTATGAAGGCGCATATCCTGGTTGTTGACGATGATCCACGCATCACTAATCTCCTACGCAGGATTTTGGCCTACGAAGGGTACAGCGTAGCCATCGCCGCTACGGGTGATGAGGCCCTGATGCGCAGCCTGGAGCATCCCCCTGATCTGATGATCCTGGACATCATGCTGCCCGGGATCGATGGGCTGGAGGTTGTCCGCCGCCTGCGCGCCGCCGGCGATACGATGCCGGTCTTGATGCTCACCGCGCGCGACGCGATTCCCGATCGCGTGAAGGGCTTCGAAATGGGGGCCGACGATTATCTGGTCAAACCCTTCGCTCCCGAAGAACTCCTGGCCCGTGTTATGGCTCTCCTGCGTCGTAGCCAGGCCGAGCGCAGCGAGGTGCTGCGCTATGCCGACCTGACCCTGGATACTGGCACGCGCCTCGCCTACCGTGGGCAGCGCGAGATCGAACTCTCCCCGACCGAGTATGAGCTATTGGCCCTCTTTCTGCGCCGTCCCCGGCAGGTTCTCACTCGTGACCTGATCATGGAACGGGTCTGGGGACTCGACTTTGAGGGCTCGTCCAACGTGCTCGAGGTTTATATCGGCTACCTGCGCTCAAAATTAGAGGCTGGCGGCGAGCCGCGGCTCATCCATACGGTGCGCGGCATCGGCTATGTACTCAAAGAGTAGAGACCTGCATGCAGCGGCTTCCTTCCGTTGACTCAGGGACGGGTCGGATTCTCAGGCTCCGGCACGGAGGCCGCTTTAGCCAGAACTGGTGATCGGCCTGGGTTTGCCTGGGTCCTTCCTCGCGCAGCTACGTTAATTGAATGACAAGGGAAATGGAAGAAGTGTATGGGTGAGATTGGTGCCACTCGGGCAGCTGCCCGCCTGCGGGCCATGCCGCATACCTTGCGCCTGCGCCTGGTCTTTTGGTATGGCCTGCTGCTGACAATTACACTGGTGGCCTTCGGCTCCCTCATTTTTCTCCTGGCGAGTAGTGCCCTCAATCAGAGCGTCGTCACAAATACGCGCGTCGTCGGTCACGCTGCCCTGCTGGATGTCGAGCGCCAGCTGCGGCCAAATCCACCCTACATGCCTCTTAATCCTGATTTTCACGATATCGATCTCTATCGCACACCGATTGTCATTGCACTCCTGACCCCCGATGGCCAGGTGCTGTACGCCTCGAATGGCAGCCAGCTCAATATGCTGCCGCGCAATAGCGGGGCCTGGAATGCGGCTCTCCGCCGCCAGGAAGCCTGGTATACGACTGAAGTCAACGGTGACCGCTTGTATGTCGGCGTGCTTCCGGTCTGCCAGAGCAAGACAGCGAGTGGACTGCCTGCTAATGTCAGTGCGACGGTGGCTCCCACCTGTCAGGGGCCGCTTGTGGGCCTGCTGCTCGTGGCCAAGTCTTTCAACGACGTCGACAATATTCTCCTGCTGCTCAAGACGTTGCTGGTAGTGGCGAGCGCTGTCATTCTGATCGGCGCATTGGCTGGCGGCTGGTTCATTGTCAGCCATATACTCCGTCCGCTAGAGGACGTCGTGGCGACGGCGCGCGCCATCAAGGAAGCCACCGCTCGCGGCACCCGTATCGGCGATCTGAGCCTGCGAGTCCCGCGCCCGCGCCGCCACGATGAAATTGGCCTGGTGATCGATTCTTTCAATGCCATGCTCAGCGACCTGGAGCATGCCATTCGGGCCCAACGCCGTTTCATCGCTGATGCCTCACACGAGCTGCGCGCTCCCCTTACAACTATCCAGGGCAATCTCGCTTTCCTGCAGCGACACATCGAAGAGCTACCACCCGAGGAGCGGCGGACCATGCTTTGCGATGCCCATAGCGAGACACTGCGTCTGGCCCGCCTCGTGGACGATCTCCTGCTCTTGGCGCGGGCCGATGCCAGCTTCGCCCATCAGAATGCGGAAGAGGAGGCGCTTGCCCCTGGCAGCAATGGCCGTCGCGCTCTGCCCCCCGTCGTTGAGCTGGATCGAGTTGTACTGCACCTCATTCGTCAGTTGCGCCTCCGCCTTCAGGCTGAAGATTCTCCGCTCAAGCTAGAAATTGGACATATTGAGCCAGTGCGTGTGCGTGGTGAGGAGGAGAAGCTACGCCGTCTGATGTTGATCTTGCTTGATAACGCGCTGAAATATACTCCTGCTGAGAGCGAGCAGCAGCCGGGGCGTGTAGTCGTCTCCCTGGAGCGCCTTGGCCAGGAAGCCCTTTTGCGCATCAGCGATACGGGGATTGGCATTGATCCTGTTGACCTTCCTCACATCTTCGAGCGCTTCTATCGTGCTGACCGGGCTCGCCAGCGCCCGGGCACGGGCCTCGGCCTGGCGATTGCCCGCACGCTCGTCGAACAGTTTGGCGGTCGCATTGGGGCCGAGAGCGTGCCCGGTGAGGGCAGCACCTTCAGCGTCTGGCTGCCGGTTGCCTCCTCTGGTAGTCAGAGCAGCTCGGTACCGCTGAGCAGCTGAGACCGGCTGGCTGCGAACGGAAGCCGCCTTAAGGCTGTTGGCCAGATGCGTCCGCATCCTCTGCTGAGCGAGAGGCTGACTGCTTGTCAGCCGACTGCGCCAGATCCTCGGGATAAGTGAGATCGAAGAAAGGTGGAGGCTGCTCGGTACGAATATTGGGAGCATAGGGGCCGCTCCGCCCACGGCCCGAATGAGCATCATAGGCCCCATGACCTTGTAGGAGCTCCACGGCCTTGCGGGCGCTGGCGGGGGGCAGCCCGGCAACGCGCACAGTAACCAGGGCTCGCCCTGCCTGGAATTCTTGCGCATAGAAACGGGCCTCTTCTCCAGGGATGCCAGCTTCCGTGAGATAGTTCAAGTCCAGCTGGGGCCTGCGCATTTCCTGGGGATTGGCCAGGCCAACATAGTCGGCCCCAAAGCCTTCCGCTCGTAAGCTTTCATAGGCGTGCCGGGCCTGATCAATATCCTCGAAAACACCTACAACTACAGCACTCTCTGCCATGTCTGTTTTCGTCCTCCCTTCAGACTGCAGGCAAGACCGAGGACCATTGCTTGTTTGTCAGCTTGTCTGCTCGCTCGCTGGAAGTGAAGCTCGCAATGGCGACCTCCTCAATTTTGCCCGCTCAGTACTCGCCACTCTCACGAGGATTCCACGTGACAGAGGTTCCCCTGGTGACTCTACTATAGGGAGTGCGGCCAGGAAGGAATGCCCCTTGCGCCCTGGCTGGCTTCGCTGTCTTGGAGGCCGGTGGGCGGAGCCGGGGGCTAAGCTTCCTCGTGTTCTTCAATGAAGAGGCTGGCTGGACCTTGAGAGCGGCTGACAGCTGGGAGATAGGCGCTAGTGTCTATTTCAGGCTCAGTCAAGTCCTGAAAAGGAGAAAATAGCGATGCAATTGACTGAGAAGGTGGCACTGATCACAGGGGGCGACAGCGGTATCGGACGCGCCATTGCCCTGCGCTTTGCGAGCGAAGGAGCGCGTCTTGCCATCAGCTATGCCCATGCAGAGGAGAAAGCTGCGGAGGTGAAGCAGCTTATCGAACAGGCCGGGGGAACGGTTCTGGTCCTGCAGGCTGATGTCGCCCAATATCGGCAGGCCCTGGCCCTCGTTGAACAGACAGTTGAGCACTATGGGCGTCTTGATATCCTGGTCAACAATGCCGGCATGGAAATCCATCACCCCTTTGTTGACGTCACAGAAGAGGAGTTTGATCGCGTACTGGCGGTCGACCTGAAGGGAGCATTTTTCTGTGCTCAGGCCGCGGCCCGCCAGATGATCAGACAAGGCACAGCGGGGCGCATCATCAACATTTCTTCTGTGCATGAGGACCTGCCGATGCCGCTCAACGTACCGTATTGCTGCGCCAAGGGAGGTCTGCGTATGCTGACGCGCACGATCTGTCTGGAGCTGGCTCCCCATCACATCACGGTCAACAATATTGCTCCTGGGGCCGTCGATACCCCGATCGACGCCGATGTCAAAGCTGATCCTCAGAAATATCGAGCACTGCTAGCGGAGATCCCCCTCCATCGAATGGGCCAGCCCGAGGAGGTGGCTGCTCTGGCTCTCTATCTGGCCTCGGACGCTGCAGCCTATGTCACTGGCGCTACCTTTGTCATTGACGGTGGCCTGATGCGCAATACTGGCTCACTCTAGCCCTAGCGGAAGAGGCCAGACCAGTAAGTAGTTCTGGCCTCTTCCGCTGGTCTGGCCGCCTGACGTCCCCAGCCATCAAAGCGGCGTTCGCACCTCCTCGTTGCTTTCCCGGTCGGGTGGGGCCAGACGCTCCTCACGCAAGCGCAAGGCGCGCAGTCGTGGCCCAAAGGGGAAAAGCAGACGAATGCGCAGGACGCGCTCACGCTGTCGCTCTTCGATCAGTGTCCGTACCCGCGCCTGCAGCAGATCGCTGATCGAAACCAGACCAACGAGCCGGCCACTCTCGCGCTCGACCACCGGCAAGCGTGTCAGGCCAGTGGCGGCCATGCGATAGACCACCGGACGCAGCGGCTCATCGGGATGGCAGATGACTGGCTGACGTCGAATGGCCTGAGCCAACAAGCGCCCATCCTGTTGCTCTAACTGCTCCTCGCGGGCCAGCAGTTCCAAATCGCGCCGCGTCAGTACCCCGACGAGGCGCTCTTGTTCGTTGATCAAAGGATAGAGGCGCTGGCCATGCTGATGAGAGGCATGTCTCAGCGATTGCAGTAGCTCCTTCTGGGGCAGCGAGGCAGGCAGAGCCACGATGCTCGTGCGCATCACTTCGCGGATAAAGATGATTTCCAAGGGATCGATAGAGTACTCGCGCGTCAGGTGATAGCCGCGGCGACTGACCTTCTCGGTCAAAATGGAGCGTCGCATCACGAGGACCGTAAAGGTGTGGGCGGCAGTGACTGCGATCAGTAGCGGGAGCAAAGCATTCACATCGTGGGTTAGCTCCAGCATGAAGACGATCCCAGTAAAAGGCGAGCGCATGGTCCCGCCAAGGATGGCCCCCATGCTCACGAGAGACCAAAACCCCGCTCCCTCGGGAGGGAGCAAGGGGGTCAGCAACCCTCCGAGGGCGCCACCCATCAACAGAAGGGGCGCCAGTACGCCGCCGGAGGTGCCCGAGCCAAGCGAGATAGCCCAGATGGCAGACTTAACCAACAAGACGCCCAAAATGATCGTCAGGGGAACATTGCCCTGCAAAAGAGCGCTGATTGTATCGTAGCCTACCCCCAGAGCCTGGGGAAAGATCAGCCCACCCAGACCGATGGCCAGACCGCCGATGGCCGGCCACCACATCCAATGAATGGGCAACAGGCGAAAAGCGTCCTCTGAAGCATAGACCGCCACCGTTAACAGGGTCGAGAGCGCCCCAGCCAGCAGCCCAACAACAAGGCAGCAGAGCAGAGCCTGGGGGCCGATGAAGGCTGGGTGTGGTGGCGTTGGGAAGAGCGGCCCCAGACCGATCAGGTAGCGCCGCAAGACAGCGGCTGTGGCGCTGGCCAGGGCTACTGGAATCAGGCTGCGTGGCTTCCATTCGAAGAGGAGCAGCTCTACGGCAAGCAAGACCGCCGCCACTGGCGAGGCGAAGGTGGCTGACATCCCTGCCGCTGCTCCCGCGACCAGCAGCGTCTTGCGTTCGGCACTACTCAGGTGGAAGAGTTGGGCGATCATCGAGCCGAACGCTCCTCCGGTCATAATGATGGGTCCCTCTGCACCAAAAGGGCCGCCAGAGCCGATCGAGATGGCTGAAGAGAGCGGCTTGAGAAAGGCGACACGCGGCTGCACACGACTCCCGTTAATAAGAATCGCCTCAATGGCTTCAGGGATACCGTGACCACGGATGCGCTCAGAACCGTAACGCGCCATGAGGCCAATGATCAGAGCGCCAATGACTGGCACCAGCACCTCGAAGGGACCAAGGCGGTTGCCCGCTGGCGAGATCAGAGAAGTATCGAAGCGCTGGTAGAAGAAGAGATTGGTAAATAAGCCGATGAGTCGTAGTAAGACAAGGGCAACGATTGCCCCCAGGGCACCAATGGCAATGGCCAAGAGAGTCATGGGGAGCACGCGCGGTGTTGTGGTAAAATCGCCCAGGCGCCTGCTACCTTCGTCTTCCTGGTCCTCGCCCTTCAAGGCCTGGAGCAACGTCGTCCAGAGACCAGCTCGCCGCTCGGCCAGCTGGCAACTTATCCCGGCCCCAGCGGAGAGCTGTCCTGTCAGACCTCCTGCAAGATCATGTTCAATCATTGCTCTTCATCCTCTTGAGCCACTTGCTCCTCTTGATTCACGTTCTGGTGACGAGGCTCATGCTCCTGCGACGTGCCGGTCAGGACGCTGTCCGTGAGAATGGCCTGCAGCGCAGCGACCAGGGCCGGCCCAACGATTTGCAGTTCGGCCCGGTGATAGGCGGCCAGCGTCCGCAGTACCTCTTCGCCGCGAGAAGTGAGCGAGAGAATGACCTGGCGCTGATCGACTGCATCGCGTTGTTTCTGCACCAGGTCGCGCTCAGCCAGACGGTTGATCAGCTCAACGGCACTGTGGTGCTGGACCTGCAGTCGCTCGGCTAGCTCGGTGATGGTGGCCTTGCGTCCTTCAGGCAGCCCCTTGAGGGCTAGTAACAGCTGATAGTGCTGCGGCTCCAGACCGGCTTCGCGCGCCACCTGCTCGCTGAAGCGCAGGAAGCGCCGGATCTGATAGCGGAATTCGGCCAGAGCGTGGTAGTCGATGGGCGGGTCCTGGTTGGGTGACATGAGCGCTCTCATTCTTGATTGAAACTATATCGTATTACGATAGAATTGTACGGCGGGCGAGACACTCCTGTCAAGGCGGCGGCGCTGTGGCTTTTCATGTAGCCCTTGATCTGCAATCCATCATGTCACTATTTGGCTTTTTGATATCTTTTGTATTGTCTAGATCATTATAATCTACTTATGGGTAAAGCACCATAATATCTTCATATAGTTTAAAAATATTTTAGCTATGAAAGGAGGAAGCAACATGCGTGCTCTCGAGTCGAGAGCTGCCGCCTGGACCAGGGCCGTGGGGGGGCTGGCGCTGCTCCTCATGTTGGCGGCCTGTGGGGCTGCGACCCCTTCCAGCGGTGCGGCGCCGAACAGGACCGCGGTAGCGACCACCTTCGCCAGCGCTGTCTTCAAGCATATGCCGACGGGGACGGCGCAGCTGATCTGGACGCCGCAGGATCACAGCCTGACCGTCAAAGTCACTATGCAGGGCTTGGTGCCAGGAACCAGCCATCCGGCACACATCCACAAAGGAAGCTGTCAGCATGCGGGGCCGGTCGTCTATCCTCTGCCGATGCTGCGCGCCGATGAGCATGGGCAGGCCAGCATTACCGCTGTCTTCAAAGGTGAGGCCGAAGGTATTCCTGCAACGGGCTGGTACATCAACGTCCACAATGGGCCAACGGCCATCACCGCGGACCAGATTCAGTCGATCTCCTGTGGTGACATTAGCAATCCAGCAGGCTCCTCGCCCAAGAGCCGGCAGCAGGTCAACGTGACCCTGGGTGAAGATGTTGCACCGAACCAGGCTATCAAAGGGCAGGCTCAGCTACGCCTGGAAGGGCATGCGCTCACTGTGCACGTCACAGTCAGCGGGCTGGTCCCTGACTCAACCCATGATTTCCAGCTCCATGCTGGCAGCTGCAGCAACATGGGCCAGTTGCTCTACAATCTCCAACCTCTGAAGGCCAATGCGCGTGGCGAGGCCGATGCCAGCCTGACCGTCAAAGGGATCAAGACCATGCCTTCCAATGGCTGGTATCTGGTGCTCTATCAGGCTAGCGGCGCCTCGGTGGAAGCCAATAGGGATATCATCGCCTGCGGCGATGTGCTTTCCGCGATCTAGGCGCACTGCTTCCTTGAGATGCGCGCGGAGAGAGCAGACGGCGAACAGTGCCTGTCAGGGCCTGGACAACGGCAACCAGCTCTGTCGCTGGCTGACTCTCTCGCGCTGCTTGCTGGAAGTTCCGTCGGCCAGCATTGCTCACCCCTTCGCCCATCGCTCCCTCCCAGCCGCACGGTCAGGACGGCAACGGCTGATATGAAGCCGCCAGGCAAGACAGCCAATTGCAAGAACGGGCTGTTCATGGGTACCCTCATGAGCAGGCCCAGGCCCCTCCGCGAAAGTGATCGGCAGGTCAACAACGATTCCTGCTCGCTGGCTCTTCTCCATGAAGGCACTCTCCCCTGTCTTTGCTTCCCTTACCAGCTGGGGGTTGTCCCTTTGTGCTATTTGCTATATAATTGATATAACAAATAGCCAAGGCAAGCTGACGATGTTGATCTTCATCGAACCGGAGAGTGAGAAGCCCATCTATCAGCAGATTCGCGATCAGATCGTCGAAGGCATTGCGCGCGGCGAGCTGCTGCCGGGGACGGGGCTGCCGTCGATCCGGCAATTGGCTGCCGATTTCGGCATCAACCTGCACACCGTCAACAAAGCCTACGAGCTGCTGGAGCGCCAGGGCTTCCTCCAGGTGCGGCGCAAGACGGGGGCCGTGGTCCAGCCAAGCGGTCGCCTGGCTGAGGATTGGGAGGCGCGCCTGTCTACACTGCTGGCAGAGGCGCTGGCCCAGGGGTTACCTGCGGAAGAGATCGTAGGACGCTGCCAGCGTGTGTTAGCCGCTCTGACCGATCGCGAACGACCCAGCGGGTCGTGTGCTCAGCAGGCAGGAGAAAGAGGGGAAAAGCCAGACAAACCATGAATGCTCTCTACGCTTGTATCAACGCGCTTATGCTCGTCTGGATTCTGATCGTCTTCTGGCTTGGGCTGGACCTGCTCCAGCCGACCTTACCCTTCGGCGTGCGTGTCCCGCCGACCCATGTGAATGAGCCAGTGATCGGGCAACTCCGGCGCCTCTACCGTCGAATGTTGCTGCTGACGGGGCTGGTGGGCTTACTGGCCTTGCTAGTGAGCACCTTGGCCTTGCCTCTGCGGTGGCAGATCTGGATAATGCCTCTGATGGTGGTAGGGGCAGCCGTCATTGCGAGTGCCCTCTATGCTTTCGTGCGTGGCAGGCTCCGGAGCGTGAAAGAGCGAGAAGGCTGGTATAGCGGTCTGCGCCAGGCGGTCGTGGTCGAGATAGGGGGGCCCGAACAACGTGTGTGGCCCTCTCCCCTCTGGCTCGGACTGGATCTCCTGCTGCTGGTGGCGCTCTGGGTGCTGACGGTCGTCCGTTATCCGATCCTACCGGAGCGTATTCCCCTCCATTTTGGTCCCGAGGGTCAGATTGATCGCTGGGGAGGAAAAGAAGAGCTGCTCTGGTTCTCCCTGCTCGCCCTGGGGCTCAATGGCCTGCTCCTCGGCCTGGCGCTTGCGCTTCCTTTAGGCAGGCGGCAGCTTGATCCGGCGGACCCAGAGCAGGCGCGTCGTGATCAGCAGCGCAGGCAGCAGGCTCTGAGCAATGTGCTGGCTGGTGTGTCAGGGATTGTGAACCTGAGCTTCTTTCTGATCCTTTTGCTGCTCACGCAGGTCATTCCACCGACGGATCTAGGTGTGATGCTCGTAGTAACCCTGTTGATTTTGCCCCTCGGGCTGGGGTGCCTGATGGTCTTCTATCTGACCCAGGCCAGGCCTGCGCGGGCCTATGCGATGCGCACGAACTATGTGGCGCGCGATGATGATCGTTACTGGAAAGGGGGCCTCTTCTATCTCAACCGCGATGACCCAGCGCTGTTTGTGGAAAAGCGCTTCGGGGTAGGCTGGACTGTCAATCTCGGTCATCCGCTCGGGGTCGGGTTGGTGCTTGCCCTCCTGTTGGTAGTGGTCGCTGTCCTCCTGATGGTTCTACTGCTTGGGCCGCGCTAATGCGGCGGAGGCAGGGGCTGGGAGAGGCTGTATGCTACAATCAGGAAGGGGGGCGGCCTCACGGTCGCCGGCCCCTGGTTTCCCAGTCTTTCCTGCATCAGGAGCAGAAGCATGAGCGCGAGCGCAAGACGGCGCAAATTCTGGGGTTGGGGCTATGAGGGGGATATCCTCAGCGAGGAGGAACTGAACTGGCTAGAAGGGACATGGGCGGCCTTCTTCGGTGTAGATCAGTTCGAGGCTACCCCGCCACCAACGGTGGAAGAGATTGATCTGCCTCCTCCGCGTCTGAGCGTTCCCTCTCAGCTCGCGGCCATCTGTACTACGGAGCCTTATGAACGACTGCGCCATGCCTATGGTGCTTCTTTTCCCGACTCAGCGCGTGCCTTTGCGCGCGACTTCTCTCATCCACCCGACGTAGTGGCCTATCCGCGCGATGTTCAGGAGATCGTGGCCCTGCTCGACTGGTGCTATGGCCATGATATTGTCGTGATCCCCTTTGGCGGGGGCACGAGCGTAGTGGGTGGCGTCGAGCCGCCGTCGGCAGCGGAGCGGGTGCTGACCATTGATCTGACGCACATGCGGCGCGTATTGGAGATCGACGAGCGGTCACAGGTGGCGCTGATCGAGGCCGGGGCTGCCGGCCCGGTCCTGGAGGAGCAGTTGCGGCCCGGCGGCTGGACGCTGCGTTTCTTCCCTCAATCTTTTGAATTCTCGACCCTGGGGGGCTGGATCGCCACACGCGCCGGCGGCCACTTTGCGACCCTGGCGACCCACATCGACGATCTGGTCGAGAGCGTCGAGCTGGTCACGCCGCGCGGCCTGGTGGTCACGCCGCGTTTCCCAGCGTCGGGGGCCGGACCCGATCCATTGCGGCTCTGGCTTGGCTCCGAAGGCATCTTTGGTCTGATCACACGGGCCTGGGTGCGCATTGTGCGGCGCCCAGGCTTCCGGGCCTCGGCCAGTGTGCGCTTCAACGATTTCGCCAAGGCCGGCGAGGCGGTGCGCGCCATTGCTCAAGCTGGCCTCTATCCTGCCAACTGTCGCCTGCTTGATCCGTTAGAAAGCCTGGGGAGTGGCCTGGGCAATGGGACGCAGGCGTTCCTGGTGCTGACCTTTGAGTCAGCTGATCATGCGCTTGATGCCTGGCTGCGGCGTGCGCTCGAACTCTGTGCCGACTATGGGGGCGCGGTGGAGTCGCAGGCGAGCGAGGGCGGCGGTGGCTCTCGCCACCGTCAGGGGGCGGCTGGTCGCTGGCGTCAGCGTTTCCTGCGCATGCCCTGGTATCGGGAGGCCATGACGGCCCGCGGCATCATCACGGATACCTTTGAGACCGCTGTGACCTGGGAGCGCTTTCCGCGCCTGTATGAGCAGGTGCGTAGTGCGACTGCGTGGGCCATTCACGAGGTGACCGGAAAAGCTGGCTGGGTCAGCTGCCGTCTGACGCATGTCTATCCCGATGGAGTGGCGGCCTATTTCACCTTCTGCGCCCTCGGTAAGAAGGATGGGCTGGTACGGCAGTTCTGGGAGATCAAGCAGGCGGCCCTGGATGAGGTGACGAAGCAGGGTGGCACGATTACCCATCATCATGCGGTTGGACGTGACCATCGCCCCTGGTACGATCGTGAGCGGCCCGCGCTTTTTGCCGAGGTGCTGCGCGCGGCCAAAGAAAGACTTGACCCTCGCTGGCTGCTCAATCCGGGTGTGCTGCTCGACCCGCCCGCCGGCCAGCGCGTGATATAGTAATAGAGCGGACGCGGAACCCGACTGGCAAGTCGACGAGCCTGATCAGCATGCTGCTCGTGGGTCTAGGGTGTACAGACAGGAGCAAAGAGGCTCTCCAGGATGCTGGTGTGGGTGAGGCTGAATCACAAGGGCGGAAAATAGAACGATGTCGTGAGCAGGGATCGACTGGCTCAGCGTCCTGAGTTCGAAAGCAAAGACAAGGGAGTATCGACGTGGAACTCAGCGGCAAAAGTGTCATGGTGACAGGAGGCGCCTCCGGCCTGGGGGCGGCCTGTGTGCGACTCTTCGGTCAAAGCGGCGCGCGTGTGCTCATTGCTGACATCAACAGTGAAGGTGGCCAAAAGCTGGCCCAGGAGATCGGACCTGCGGCGCGCTTTGTGCCAACGAATGTTGTTGAGGAAGCCTCGGTTCTGGCGGCACTCAAGGAGGCCCAAGAAGCCTTTGGCGGTCTACATATCCTTGTAAACTGTGCGGGCATAGGTCTCGCTGAGCGTACCCTTGGCAAGCAGGGTCCTCACGGGCTTGAGTCCTTCGCGCGTGTCATCCAGGTCAATCTGATCGGCACCTTCAACGCTCTGCGTCTGGCGGCGCAGGTTATGAGTACTAATGAGCCGAACGCGGAGGGAGAGCGTGGAGTCATCATCAATACAGCGTCGGTGGCGGCTTTCGATGGGCAGATTGGCCAGGCAGCTTATTCGGCCTCTAAGGGTGGTATTGTGGGGATGACGCTCCCGGTAGCCCGTGACCTGGCGCGCAATGGTATTCGAGTGGTCACCATTGCCCCTGGTATCTTTGACACGCCGCTGATGGCAGCGCTTCCCGAACCGGCGCGCGTCTCTCTGCTGCAACAGGCGCCCTTCCCGCCACGGCTGGGTAGACCGGAGGAATATGCTTTATTGGCGCGCCATATTGTTGAGAATCCGATGCTCAACGGTGAAGTCATTCGCCTGGACGGGGCGATTCGCCTGCCCTACCTGATCCGTTGAAGCTGTGAGCTATAATGCAGGGGCTGCCTGGGAAAGTGCTGACTGAGTGCACTTGAGCCGAGCGGCCCCTGTTTGCTCTCTCTTCTCTGGGGAGAGAGGTCTAGTAGTCTCTGCCACAAGAGTCCACAAGGGAGGGTGGCTGTGGCAGCAGCGAAGAGAGCACGAACGCGAGCTGACCGTTGCTCCCATGAGGCTTGCCCTCCCTGCTGAATCCTTCTGGCTCCTGGGGCTGCTGGGAAAGGGCTGCCGGCGCCAGTGCCGCCGATATTCCAAATCCGCTCATCGGCGAGGCGCCTTGCATAGTACCAACTACTGTCGACCACGACGAGCAGCTTCCGGAGGGCAGCGTTATCAATCGCATTGCTGTTGATCGGCTGGCCTTGCCCGTCGGGATGGAAATAGAGCATGCTGTTATCTGCGACATTCTACGTCCGGTAGATAGCTTTACCCGGAAACCAGATAGACGGAGCGATCCTTCAACGGATGACCTTCGCAAGTGTACAGAGGCTCTCAAGCGGCTCCCTCTGTTCTGTCCGCCTCGTTGGCAGCGTGCTCACCGACCCCCTCCGGTGGCGCGACCAGCGGTAGGGCAAACCAGAAAGTCGAGCCTGTGCCTTGGCAGCTCTCGACGCCCACCTCGCCGCCCTGCTGCTGGATGAGGCGTCGACTGATATACAGGCCGAGCCCCAGACTGGCCCCAGCGTTCTGGTAGGCACGAATGCCGGGCACCTGATAGAAGCGCTCCCAGATATGCTCACGAGCCTCTTCAGACAGTCCTGGGCCGGCGTCGCGTACCCAACAACGCACAACGAGATCGTTACGTTCCACCCCCACCTCAATCGGTTGCTCGGGAGGCGAGTACTTTAGTGCATTAGTGAGATAATTATGGACAACCTGCTCAATGCGGTCGCGATCGATATAAACAAACAGAGGCTCCTTCTCAGGTAGATTGAGCTGGATAGTGCGCTGAGGAAAAGCCAGTTGCAGATCCTGCACCGTCTCGCGCACGATCTCCACCAGATCCCAATGAGCCAGGCGTAGCTCCAGAGTGTCATCGTGGTTGCGTGACATCTCTAAAAGATCATTAATCAACCGGTTCTGACGGCGCAAATGCTGCTCGCCACGCTCTAACAGTCCCTGTACCTGCTCGAAGAGCTGCTGGCGCATCTCCTCATCCAGGTCAGCCGCGTTGGTCAGGCGCCACAGCAGGCGACGCGCAAGCTGGATATTACCGAGCAGAGCTGTCAGCGGCGTCTTTAGCTCATGCGTTGCCAGACTCAAGAAAGCATCCCGCTGGCGCTCCAGAGCGGTTTGCTTGCTGATATCAAGCATGGTACCGATATAGCCGGCGAACGAGAGAGAGGCATCGCTGTAAGGGGTGGTACGGACCAGCATATCATGATACTCGCCATCGGCACCCAACAAGCGAAACTGGGTCTCATAAGGCTGCTGAGCTGTCAAGGCCGCCTGCCAGTGCTCCAGCACGCGCCGGCGGTCAGAAGGATGAAGCGCAGCGGTCCATTGCCAGCCCTGGCACTGCTCGAACGACCGTCCAGTGAACTGCTGCCAGGTCGAATTGAAATAGACAGCGGCGCCGCTCGTATCGGTTTGCCAAATAATAATAGGGGCATGCTCAGCCAGGCTACGGAAGCGCTCCTCACTGGCCTTCAGGGCCGCCTCGGCCTGCTTGCGCTCCGTGATGTCGCGCGAAATGGCCAACAGGCAGGCGATGCGCCCTTCGTGATCCAGGAAAGGAGTGATGGTCACCTGCCACCAACGAGGAGACCCTTTCATGGTAGGGCAAAAGCCTTCAAAGTGCCCTACCCGTCCGGAGCGGGCCTCTGCCAGGGCTTGCTCGGCCAGGCGACGCCCCTCGCCTGACCAGAAAGTCACCCACTCGCTATTGAGGCAGCTGGCCACGTCCTCGATCTCCAAAGCCCGTATACCACCACGGTTGAGCCAGAGCAAGTGGCCCTCGTGGTCAAGCAACTTGATGCAGTCTGGACTATTATCAATAACCTCGCGAGTATGGTGCTCCTGCAGCAGTTGCTCGATAGAAGGTCCCCTGGCGGGAGGTCCCTCCTCCGGAAATGTTCCAGTCATTACTGCTACTCCTCTTTTCCTGATCGATCTGAATCCGAGTCGCAACGCTCTTAATTATGCCACTATTTGCCCTCTTTGGGGATTCTCTCTAGCCTGCTGCGGCTCACGATCTCACCGCTCGTCCTCATCCGCTGTACCCGAAGGAGGTGGGTTTTCAGCAGGGGAGGGTGAAGGCGAGGGAGAAGGAGGGACAAAAGGCGTTCCTGGTTCCCCAGAAGGGGAACCGTCGACCTCAGAAGCGCCAGGTGTTGGGCCGGCTGGCCCGCCTAGAATAATCTGGCGCAGAAAGACCGTGTTAGGGACCGAGAGCAAGCGCGCCTGCCCCGTTTCATCCCTGACCTCCAACGTTGTGTACATACCTGAGGTGGCCTGGAAGCGCCCCTGATACTCGCCAAAGCGCAACTCCTGGGTGGGGGAGAAATGGCGACGAATATAGTAGCCAGCAATAATATTGCGCGCTGCCTCCTGTGAGCCGACGCCAAAGCTTAGAGCGATAGCCAGGCCCAGGGCTGCCAGCAGAATCGTAAAGCTCGTCGTCAGCACCGTCGTATCGATGCCGAGCAGCGAAATGGCAATGATCACAAGAAAGGCCAGCAGGACGTACTCTACCAATGAAGCCAGGAGGCGGCTGTAGGCAATATTGACACTGCGCGCCAGGGCCGCCACCGTTGCAGCCAGAAAGCGCGCCCCCAGGCCGCCAAGTAGCACCAACAAGGCTGCGCTAATGGCTCGCGGTACGAAATGCAGAATGGCATCCAAAAAGTCAACTAAGCTGATAAATTCGAGCAGGCGAGCGGCAGATGTAAAGAAGCTCAACAGCAAGAAAAAGAAGACAGCGTTCGCCAGGAACCGTGGCACCGAAGGGGAGAGGCCCAGCCGACGTAAGAAAGCGGCAAAGCCGAGGCGCTCGCCCAGCTGCTGAGCTCCCACATGCTCCAGCAGGAAGCGCAATCCCCAGCGTACCAGCAGACTCAGCACATAGCCGATGGCCAGCAGCAACAAGCTATTAATCAAGCGCGGGACGAACGAAGCAATCTCCAGCAGCGTCTTGCTCAGGCTATCGATGACCGGTTGGATACTCATTGCCTCTCTTCTTCTTCTTCTTTCCGGATTGAATCAGACCAAGGAGCCTACACGCAGAGGCGATTTGTGCTGAACAGGCGCCTGCCGCTCCCTGTCCGGTCTGCCCGGTCCGGCTCGTCTGAGAGCCAGGCCAGGGTAGGGGTCAGAGCGACCGGCCTGCAGACGGACAGAGAGCAAGTCGCCGAGTGCTGGCAGCTGACTTATGAAGGCCCCGGCTCGACCTGCACAGTGGCAGCGCCCTCGTTGCTCTCCCAATCTGGGACCAGAAAGGCGCCGAGCATGTGCAGCAGCTCTCTGAGCCAGGTGGTCAGAGCCAGAGCCGAGAGATCGAGCAGCTCCAGGCTGCAGCGCTCTTGATGGAGACGGGCCAGGACCCGACGCTCCAGGTTGACAGAGAGAGAGACCGCTCCTTCGCGCTGCCGCAGGACCTGAAAAAAGACATGGACCTGACGTGCAATCTCGAATTCGCGGCGACAATCTGGACAAACAGCCAGCGCTGCCCGAGCCTCAGCTTGTTGGGCTGGAGACAAGTGGCCATCGACCAACTCTGGAAGAAGGGATCGCAGTTCGTCACAATTCATGACTGCTCCTCTGCTCTCTTCCGCTGTCGCGGAACCTGCTGAGCCTGCGACGGAGGACGTCGGTGCCCTGAGCGCTCTGCCCGAGGGCGGGAGTGTACCACCCGCGCATAATGCCCACAGAGCTTGAGAAAGAGACGCTGAAAGGCCAGCCTGGCCCGATGCAGACGCATTTTGATGGCGCCCAGGCTCACCTCGAGCGCGCGCGCGATATCATCGTAGCTCAGCTCTTCCAGCTCTCGCATCACAAGGATCTGAGCTTGCTCTCGCTCCAAAGTACAGAGAACGGTATTAATACAATCTCTCAGCTCGTTTCGCAGTAGTTGCTCCTCGGGATGAGCTAGTGCGACTGTTGCTGCTGGAGATGGCTGGAGCGGCTCTGGAACCTGCTCAATGGGAGAGGTCCAGGGATGACGCCGGCGGCGCTCCAGCGAGTCCAGGGCGGCATTGGTAGCCATACGATACAGCCAGGTTGAAAACTGGGCGGGTTGCTTAAGCTGGGGCAGGGAGTAGTAAGCTTTGAGCAAAACATCCTGCGTGATATCCTCCGCTTCTTCGCGGTTGGCGACGATCCGATAGACCAGGGTATAGATGCGCTGGGTGTAGCGCCGAACCAGCTCCTCGAAACTGCGCGTGATCTCAGGCAGCTCGCGCTGGCAGCGCATCACCAGAACGGCATCGCTAAGCATGCTCTCGTCCAAGAACGTATTCCACCTGCAAAGGAGCAGGCATGACCGCCCACACCAGAAAGGACTGTCCGCTTAACTGTCGCATTGTTCCCTTCTCCCGAGCGGAACGATCAACCGGCACACCCGGATCGAACTTGCCTGACCTCCCTGCCGTGCCCTGCTGAGCGAGAGCCGGGTGAGGAGCAGCAAGGCAAGGGAACGAGAAACAGGAGTCGCACAGTCCCTGGCGGCCATGCCAGGGCAGAGTCGGCAACGGGGCGAGAGAGCAGCCGAATGGCCGACCGATGGCAAATGATCGGCCCGGCTTAGCTCAGATCAGATCGCGCCGGCGTCCCTGCAAATCTTCCCAAAGGGTCACCACATTGATACGGCCCTCGACGATGCCGCCAACCAGCCAGCCCAGAAAGGCCAGCACGGCAACCAGGAGCGCGGCCCCAAAGCCAAAGGCTACCCAGACTACCCCGAGAGCAAAGCCTAGCACCAGGCCCAAGGTGCGAGCAGTCATCTTCTCACTTCCTCCTTTCATCTCAGTGCATTGCGCAATGCCTCGCTCGCCTGCAAGTGACCAGCCACAGTAGCGCGGCCAGTCGACCTGGTCGAGCGGAGCATAGTCCTTCCTTCCCTAGCGGACTCGCCTACCACGTCCTGGAGAGGCGACCTGCGTTGCAATCTCTACCCGCGCCACTGGCAGGCCAAGGTGATGCTGGAGAGTCTGCTGTAGCTTCTCCTGAAGCGTTTTGCCCACCTCCGGAGCCGCAGCATCTGGAGAAATCGCCGCTTGAACGCGCACACGCAGACCCTGCTGCTCCTGGCGCACGGCGCCACGAGTCTCCAGGATACCTGGCACCGTCCCGGCAACATAGCGCACCAGCTCATTGACGCTACTGCGCGTCACAGCGACCAGACCGTGGCTATCGTGCTGAATCACGAACTGGGCTGGTGGGCGCTTACCCGGCAGTAGCTCCACGATGAGCAGGATCAGACCGACCAGCGCCAGACCTATTCCCACGAAGGTCGCGGTAGTAGCGTCGGCCTGGTTAAGATGGCTCAAAAACTCCCACTGCCGCTGTAAGAAGCCACCAGGGCTAACCTGAGCTGCGGTGACCAGTCCCGCTTCCAGCAAGATGAGCACGATCCCCGCCGCCAAAGCCACCAGGCTTAAAAGCAAGATCAACAGGCGATTGAATAGATTCCTCATAGCACTTCCTCAAGTAAGCAAGAAAGCAGAGAGAAACGGCGTTCCCACTCGTCGGCTAGCAGGAAGCGAGAGAGTGGGAACGCACGTTACCCAGCCAGCCCTTAACGCACGTCATCGAAAAAGACATGAATCATTCGTGCAGGCTGTTGTCCGGCCTGCGCAAGCGCGCGCTTGACCGCAGTGCGGATCTGCTCGCTCAACTCCAACAGAGAGAGCGCGTTGTTCCCGCTGCTGCTACCGGCGCTGGACGGACGTGGACGCCGCTGAGGCTGAGAGTCAGCGCTCCCACCAGTGCCGACAGGGCTCCCGCTCTGAATGGAGTGGCCATCGCGCTGCACTGGGGAACTGCGTAGCGCCTGCTCGGCCAGCACGACGCGCACGTCAACCTCCAGCGAATCGGGCGTGGGGTGTTTGATGACAACCCCACGCACAAACTCACCAGGACCATAGGTACCTTCGCGGGCAAAGCGACCCGCGCTTAACTCTAGCACCGCTGGGACTCGACAAACCGCCTCTGCCACCGCTCGTGCCAGCGAGAGATCGTCAAGGCTCTTCGGGGCCGCTTGCTGCTCTGTCATACCCCTGGCCATCCTCTCTGCTATTGCACACGCGCCTGGCTCTGGCGCGCCTGCTCTTCAGGGAAGTAGAGATCGGTCACCGCGATGTTGACCTCTTTGACCGTAAGGCCGGTCATGGCCCCTACCCGATTGATAATGTTCTGGCGCACCGCCGCCGCCACCTGGGGAATGCTCACCCCGTAGTCAACCACCATATTCAGGTCGATGGCCGCCTCCTGCTGCCCCACCTCGACGTTGACGCCGAGCGAGCGCGTATCTCCACCGGTGACACGGCTGGCCAGACCGGCAATGGCAGCCCCTGCTCCGGCGGGCACAAGCTCGTGTACCCCCTCAATCTCGCGGGCAGCAATGCCCGCGATCTTGGCCACGACGTTATCGGCAATGGAGGTCTTCCCCTGGGGGGTCACTGCCTCCAGGCCACGCCCCGTCGTTGCCGGGGCCACGCCGCGAAGCGGGCTTTGTGGGGTCGCCGTAGCTGTTGCGGTCGTCTGTTCATTCGGACGATCTGCCATCTCTATAACCTCCTGTAATCGTAGAAAAAGTTGCTATCAGCTTTGCTTCTTTAACTGATTTGGTTCCTGTCGTGCTCTTCCAGTCTGCTCAAGTCCTGAGCGAAAGGAAGTTGGCTAGCGAAAAGAGCCTGTCAGGCTGCTCTCATCTTTATGATAGAGAGGATGCGAATGCCTGCCACCGAAAGAGAGACGGCAGAACTTTCAAAAAGTCACGCCTCTTCTCTCTCTGTTGTCGGCCTATAAGAGCCAGCTTCCCGCCACAAGAGAGACTTCAGAAACAAACACGACCTGTCCCGGTTCAGCGTTTCTGTCAGGAGCGAAAGAGCTGACGCCACAGCAAACTGATGGCGGTTGTGCTTGACAAAGCTCACACAATTTTCCAATCAAATTCTCATGAAGAGCTGCTATGCTGAGAAGGGCAGATTCCGGGGAACGCGCCGTTGACCTCTTCCTCTGCTCTTCCAGGCAGGCAGTCTGCTACTTCTTCTGCTCTGCCGCCTGGGCCACAGGGCCAGATGGAGCGTGGCCCTGGGGCGCTGGCGAACGCGAGCATTCGGGGAAAGAAGGCATGCATATTCTTGTCATTGAAGATGAGAAGCGTCTGGCCTATCTCTTGCGCCGTGTGCTGCAAGAAGAGCGACACACGGTAGATCTGGCTCATGATGGTCAGAGCGGTCTTGATCTGGCACTTTCCGACACCTACGATGTTGTCATCCTTGATCTGATGCTGCCGGGGATCGATGGGTTGGAAATCTGTCGGCAAATGCGGGCCGAGCACATCACCACGCCAGTGCTGATGCTCACGGCGCGCGGCGCCATCGAGGATCGGGTGACTGGTCTCAATGTGGGGGCCGACGACTATCTGACCAAACCATTCGCGATGGCTGAGCTACTGGCCCGCATCAATGCTCTGCTAAGGCGGCGTGATCGCCGCTTCGACGATAACTTGCAGCTGAGTGTTGGTGATCTGACTCTCGACCTGGTGCGTCACGAGGCGCGCCGGGCGGGACGAGTCATTGAGCTGACAGCGAAAGAGTTCGCCCTGCTAGAGTACTTGATGCGTCATCCGGGTCAGGTACTGAGTCGCACGCAGATCATCAATGCAGTCTGGCGCTATGACATCGATGCTCTCTCCAATGTCGTTGATATCTATATCCACTACTTGCGTGAAAAGATCGATCAGGGCTTTGATTATCCCTTGATTAAAACCGTGCGTGGTGTGGGCTATAAAATCGAAGCGCGGGAGAGCGGTAAATAAAAGCGAGGGTAGTGCTATGTTCCAAGGGCCCAGATGGATCGACGGCCTCTTGAGGCGACCGGGCCGCCGGCTGCTGGTTGAAGAGGCGGGAGCGAGTCTCTTCCGAGGTCTGCGCACGCGCCTGACCCTCTGGTATTGCGGTGTCCTGGGGGCGGCGCTCATCCTCTTTGGGGTTGCGCTCTACTTTGGGGCCAATTATTTTCTTCTGCAGCCGTTGGAAGACTCCGCTCAGCAGCAGGCTCGTCAGCATGTGGCTCAATGGCTTGCGGGGTACCTAGACCGTGCCTGTGCCTCTCCCATGCTGGACAGTCCCTTTCCGGCGCCTAGCAAACAAGGTCCGGTCATGGAATGGGTAGTGTGCTTTAATGCCCAGGGCCATCCCCTCGTCTTCAACAACAGCCCTAATCAGCTGCCGCCGGGTCTGATCAGTGGCAGCCTTGTGCAACAAGCGATCCAGGAAGGCGATGCCAGCGACATCGTTGACGGCGGCTCCTCCTTTGGCGCCATCTACCGTTATGCGCGAGCCGTGCCTGGCGCTGACGGCTCTGAGATCGCAGGTGTGGTTCTCGTTGGCGAATCAATCCAGGCCCAAGAAAATGCCCTCTCATTGCTCCTGGTTCTCCTGCTCTGTCTTGGAGCTTTAAGCCTGCTCGGAGCAGGCATCGGCGGCCTCTTTCTGGCTAACCGGGCCCTGGCCCCGGCGCGGCTGGCCTGGGCCAATCAGCAACGTTTCATCGCTGACGCCTCGCATGAACTGCGTACGCCTCTCACCCTTCTCCGCGCTGATGCCGAAGTCCTGCTGCGCAGTCGCCTGCGTCTCCAAGGGGAGGATGCTGCTCTCTTGGAGGATATCGTCACTGAGACCAACCATCTGGCGGCCATCGCCAACAACCTGCTCACCCTGGCCCGCCTCGACAGTGGCCAGCTCCATCGCGAGCACGAGGTGGTTCACCTGGCGGCTCTTGCCCATAATGGGGCGCGGCGCATTCGTGCGCTCGCCTCGCAGCGGGCCATCCGAGTAGAAGAAGAGCACTGCGGCCAGCCCTATGTGATTGGTGATCCCCTCCTGCTCGAACAGGCCATTCTGGTCCTCCTGGACAACGCTCTCAAGTACAATCGCCAGGGCGGCAGCGTTCTCATCCGTACGCTAGAGCGCGAAGGAAGAGCCGTGCTGGAAGTCTGTGATACTGGCATTGGCATTCCGCCGGAACATCTGCCGCACCTGGGAGAGCGCTTCTATCGCGTTGACAAAGCTCGCTCGCGCGAAGTAGGAGGCACCGGCCTGGGTCTCTCGATCGCCCGTGGCATTGCCAGGCTACATCGTGGCCAACTGACGCTGACCAGCGCCCCTGGTCAAGGCACCGTGGCAACGCTCAGTCTGCCCTTAGCCCGCAGTGGGAGCTTTGAGACGCTACAGCACCGGCCCGCGCGCCTCGGGACAGCGACCCCTGGCGGCCAGCAGTCGAATGCGCGCTAAACCGGCTTCAGTTGCTAAGGACGAGCTTCTCCCCTCAAGGAGTTTTTTCTCCCGGTCCTGTAAACAAAGCAACTGTCCAACGTAAAAGATAAAGAGCAAGACAATTGTAGAAGACAGATATTGCTTTCATAGGGAGGAACTATGAAGAGGAAGAGCATCATCGTTGCAGTTGTGCTCGTGGTGGTAGTCATCGTCGTTCTCGTTGGCGGTTTTCTGGTCTATGCCCAGCATTTTGCCAGTAGCGTCAATCAGCCGCATCAGGCGGCGGGACCGATCAGTGTCACCGGGACGCCGACCACGATCGCGGGGCTACGCACCTTCCAGATCGTGCCCGATCAGACCACAGCAAGCTACAGTGTTTATGAGAACCTCATCATTGAGAACAAGCCGCATAACAAAGTTGTTGGCACAACCCACACGGTCCAGGGCAGCTTTGGCGTGCGTACCGATCCTTCGCCGCTCATCGGCAACATGAAGATCACCGTCGATCTGCGGACCTTGCAGACCGATTCGCCGCGACGCGACAACTATGTGCAGCGCAATGCTCTCCAGACCGATCAGTATCCCTATGCAACCTTTGTCTCCGTCCTCTCTCAGGGCTTGCCTGCCAGCTATAGCGATGGCCAGAACGTCCATTTCAAGCTGATCGGCAACCTGACCATGCATGGCAAGACCAACCGCGCCACCTTCGATGTCCAGGGCAAACTCAGCGGCGACACCATTACTGGCACGGCGACCACGACAATCTATATGACGGACTTCGACATTCAGCCGCCGAATCTGGCCAACATTGCCATTTCTGAGAACCAGGTGACGATCAGCATCACCTTCACCGCCCGCGCCACTGGGAGCTGAGCGAGCGAACGAGCGAGCCAGCGAGAGGAATGGCTCCCCTGGAGCCTGAAGTAGCAGAGGAAGATGCAACAGCAGAGACAAGAAGCGCAGCGGCGTCCTGAGCGCTAAGCTGATCTCAGAGGCGAGAAACCGGCCATGCACGCACCTAAAGACGAGGCTTTGGGGCGTGCATGGCCTGGCCGTTCAATGGAGGGAAGCAAGCCGTAGTCTGCGCATGGCAGGCTGTCCGATTAGCGCACTCTACCGTAGCTCTCGCCTGACATGGCCTGGCGACCCAGTGGCAGGAAGCCGACGATCGCTGCGGCGGCCCCGACAACCAGGTGGAGCAGATTATCGGCCAGGTTGATATGGACGAGGCCGAGCAGCATCCCGTCGGGAGCGAGGCCCGGGATGAACCCCAGAATACCGACCAGCAAGTAGACGATTCCCAGAGCCTGAGCGTAGAGGCGCGACCATCCTGTAAAGGCCGCCGCAATGCCCAGGATACCTACGAGCAGATGGATGACGTTGTGCTCGATATTGACCGCGAAGATGCCCAGGAGCGCCCCCTCGGTCGGGTTCAGAATGAAGCCAAGGATGCCAACTAGCAAGAAAACAATCCCGATGACCAGAGCGAAACCACGAGCAAGATCAAACTGTCTCATGAGGCAGAACCTCCTTTCTGCAAAGGGGCTACGTGATAGTGGGGCTGGCGGATTACTTCGTACACCGGGCGGTAAGTGGGAACAGACATCAGCCGGCCCAGCCCGATCCTCGCTCTGATCCCTGGTGAACAACAACAAGAGAGATCCAACGAGCCATCTTTTGCGTATCCATCCCAGAGAGAGCCTGTGATAGAGTGGCGGCGTGGCTTGTAACTTGCTGTCATGCCTATAATGGCCTCTGTAGTGGCCTCTGGATCTTTTGCTTGCGACGAGGACCGTGGAGTGCAATGAGTGCATCGGGGAAGAAGGAGGGGCAGGGTTCGGGTGGGCAGGCTTCTGGCTCTCTGCCCGGGGCGAGGCCCCCGCACATCCCTGTGGAAGAGCTGAGCGATGAAACGCTCGTGCGAGCGATTTCCCTGGGCGTTGTCTGGGCTTTAGAAATGCTCTATGAGCGTTACCATCGCCTGCTCTACTCAATAACGTATCGCATGATTAAGGATCATCAGGTTGCCGAGGACCTGCTCCAAGAAGCCTTTCTGGCGGTCTGGCAGAACGCCGGCAGCTACTCATCGCGCATGGGCTCGGTCCAGAACTGGTTGATCTCGATCATGCGTCACCGGGCGATCGATTACCTGCGGCGCCTGCGCACTCATGCCGAGTTGCGTGGGATGCCGCTGGAAGATGCTGCCACCAGTGAGGAAATGGTCTCTGCCGATGCCTGGGATGCGGTTTGGCGCTCTGTCCAGGGAGCACAGCTACGTAGGGCGCTCACGCTGCTCTCCAGTGAGCAGCGCCTGGTCATAGAGTTGGCCTATTTCGAGGGCTGGACCCACTCTGAAATTGCCCGCGCTTATGGCCTTCCCCTGGGCACGGTCAAGGCGCGCATGCGCCTGGGCCTGATGCGCCTGCGCAGCATTCTCGAACGACTCGGTACTGTCGAAAGCTAGCGCACTGCATCCAGGCAGGCAAGATAGAAGCTCGCCAGGCCCATCTATCCTGCGGCGTTGCCCGCTGCCCGGCTTCCGCATCAGGCGCTTGCCTTGCTTATCGCCCGCCACAGGCCAGAGTGGCCTTCCTCTCTCCAGTCCGGCCCCGCCGTGAGAAAAGGGGAAAGAGGAGGTGGCTAGCCGCTATGCAGCTTATGGAAATCGAAGGCGAGACCTGCACAGGAGACGGAGATCACTCTGCCCAGGCTTGGCACGCTGACAGGGAGCGTTACAATACAATGGGTGCGGGTCGCCCCGGGAAGAGAGTGCAATGGAGACGGAGCCCCTTATGAACTGCCAGGAATTCGAAGAGCTTTCCGGCGCCTATGCCCTTGACGCGCTAACAGAAGAGGAACGCCGTGCTGCCGATGAGCATCTTGCTCAATGTCCGAAGTGCTCGCGCGCGCTGCAGCAGTTACGCAGCGTCGTGGAACTCTTTCCCCTCACCGTTCCTCCGGTCGAACCCTCACCGCGTGTGAAGGAGCGCATTCTTGCGCGCATCGAAGAGCAAGCCCAACAGCAGCGCTCAAGCCAGATGCAGCCTGCCCTGCCTTCTCAAGCAGGAAGCTACTGGCAGCAGAGAGCGGGCAAGCGCTGGCGTTGGGCCGCTCTGGCTGCTGTGGCAGTCCTGTTACTGGCCCTTCTGGGCGGAACCTTCGCCTGGAATATCTCGCTGCAACAGCAGCTCAGCCACCTGCAGCAGCAGGTAGCGCTGTTGGGTAGCCCGGAGGCCCCTGTAGTCTATCCGCTCCGTGGCACTGCTCAGGCCAGCTCAGCTCATGGAGAAGTCATGTACTTTCCCCGCCAGCAGGTCACCGTGGTTGTAGTCTATGGACTGCCGCCCTTAGAAGGCAGCCATGTCTATCAGGGCTGGCTCCTGCGTCATCAGCATCCGACCAGCATTGGTCTGCTGACGGTTGAAAACGGCGTGGCCACTCTCAACTTTCAAGGGCCGCTGACTGGCTACGATAGCCTGGCCATCAGCCTCGAAAATGGTCCCCAGCCCAGCCGTGAGGTGCCAAAAGGTCCTGTCGTAGCTCTCGGTACGCTGATAAATTCTAGAGCAAATTCCTATTAAGCAATGGAACATTCTCCTTCAGTAGCATCTATCTATCTTTCAGGTGGTAGACTATCTGAGGGGGAAGTAATCTAAGTGAGGAAAATCAGCGTATAGGTGATTCGAGGAGGAGAAGGATCGCAGGTCTTGCTCTGCTTCGAGCCGTTCTACTACCCGGTCGGCGGCACAGGCTGTAGTTCAGCCTGCCTCTAGCCCAGGCGAGGGGTGCATCAGTGGCGCCCGCGCCCGTCTTTCCTCACAGCCTCCTCTCTCCGATCGGGGCGAGCGGGTTGGTTGATGAGCTGACCTATGCTTCCCTCTTCTCCTCGCTCAACTATCCGACCAACTGACAGCAGCCAAGCGAAGTGAGAACGACGCAAGGAGTATGGAACAATGGATGAGGTAAGAGAGATACCGATGCCAGAGCCGAAGTCTGGACCGCAGCAGCCGGAAGCGGCTCGGCGCGCCCTTCTGAAAGGGGTAGCTCTCGGGGCGGTGGCTGGAGCTGGTTTGGGGACCGCCCTTTCTACAACTGTCAGCAGTGCTTTCCTGGGGCAGGTGGCTCATGCTGCCTCTTCGGCAAGCAATAGCTGTGTGACACCTATCAAAGATATTTTTACTATTGCGCGCACTGCCGAGCGCCTGGCCGTAACCTTTTATAGCAACGGGCTGCGGCGCGCCTATCGTCTCGGTCTCACCTGGCGTGAGATTGCTGCTCTGGAGGCGGCCCTCATTGAAGAGCAGATCCACGAAAACTTCTTTGCCCAGGCAGGGGGGGATGTCCTCACCAGCGAATTCAGCTTTCCCCACGGGGAGGAGACCTTTGAGAGTCTGCGCCTCTTCATTGAGACCCAGCAGCAGTTAGAGGGTGTCTTTGACTCTGCCTTCCTCTCTGCGGTCCGTGAGCTGGCCCAACAGAATCGCCCTGACCTGGCGCAGATTGCGGCCCAGATTGCGACTGTCGAGGCCGAGCATCGGGCCCTTGGGCGCTTTATCGGACGGCTTGACCCTGCCGACAACTGGGCCTTCTCGCCCGTACTGGTTGCTAAAGTCGGTGATGCTCCGGCCCTGGTCCAAAAAGCCGGCTATCTCAATCCCCGTCCTGGCAACCGCTTTGTCTATCATCCTGTCAACACTACCGACCGCGGCGTGACCTACCGTACACCGTACGCTGTGGCCTGCTCCTAGGGGGCCTTGCTGGCAGCGCTAGCCGCCTGGAGTACTGGCCATTGCCGAGTGGGGCGGCGAGAATCCCCGCCCGCTAAAATAGTGAGGCGGGCACTCTCGCTGCTCCCTCCCTCGTTCTTGTGATCCCTGGGCCTCATGGCTGGAGAGCGATGCACAGAATGCCGGCGAAGATCAGCAGCGAGCCGACCACTTTCTGCCGTCCAAAGGACTCGTGCAGGACTGCCGTACCCATCAGGGCCGCAAAGACAACCGAGAGTTCGCGCGCGGACGCAATGTAGCTGACCTGAGTTTGCCGGAGGGCGAAAAGGACCAGCAGGTAGGAGAGCAGGGCCAGGGCGCCGGCCAGCACGATCCGCGGGGCGTGGGTCTGCCATTCGGCCTGCACCGCTGCGCGGCGGGTCAAGAGCATATAAGGAAGCAGATAGAGAGCCGAGAGCACAAAGACGAGATAGATATACGTGAGAGGCGCAGCATAGCGCAGGCCAACCTTATCAACCGTCGAGTAGCCAGCGATACTCAAGCCACAGAGCAGTGCCAGCAAGGCCGCCGGTTCGCGCAGCCGACGCAGTGGCGCAGTCAGCTCACGCCAGGCGAAAGCGCGCAGATGTACCACATAGATCCCACTCACGATCAGAAGGATTCCTACTCCCCCAACCGGTGACAGGTGTTCATCCAAAGCCAGGAGGGCGATCACGGTTACAAAGAGCGGAGCGCTGCCGCGTGCCAGCGGATAGACCAGCGAAAGATCGCCGTAGCGATAGGCTGCCCCCAGCAGCAAATAGTAAGCGGCCTCCAGCGCGGCTGAAAGAGCGATCAGCGGCCAGACATGGAGCGGCACCGCCTGATAGAGCAGCAGAAATGGCAGAAAGCAGAGCATGGAAGCGGAGCAGATCGCTAACCAGATGAAAACCTGCCGATCCTTACCCTCTTTCGACAGGAGATTCCAGCTACTGTGCATGAGGCCGGCACAGACTAAGAGCGCGAGGACCTGGATACTCATAGCTCAAGGTCGCTCCTGGCGGGGCAAGAAGTGGTTCGACTCTGCTTCACCTGAAGCGGAGGGCGTCAGGGAGACTGGCGGCGCCGTCCGCGCCAGCGTCTCCTCTCAGAGGACCATGACCAGGACCAGGCTGACTGTACCCTGGCTAAGCGCTGGGTGAGCTAGCTGACGCTCGCCGGTCGGCGGCAGAGTGGCATCACCAGTATAGCCCTCAGACCGCGCCTCGTCCAGTCTCCTGAGCGTCAGCATGGGCGCGGCGCGGCATCCCTTCTGTTCAATTGCCCATCTGTGCTATGCTGTTAGCATGCCCTGAAGAGCGATGCCACTCTCCCGACGAGCAGGGTGCCACATCGTCTATCATCGCATCTCATCTCTCTTGTTAGCAGCTGATTGCGATTCTGTGGATTTGAGGAGAAGATCGTATCTATGTCGTCGTCATCGCATTCACAGCAAGAACAAAAAGCGCTGATGCCGGAATTCACACGCTCGCATGAGGAGATCAATGCTCTGCTAGGCTATTTGCAGGAGATCTCTGACCTGGCAGCGCTTGGGGCCCTGGCGGCCTGGGACCAGAATACGGCCTTGCCGGAAGAAGCGGGAGATGTGCGTGGGGCCCAACTGGCGACACTGCAAGGCGTGCTTCACGAGCGTTGGACCGCCCCCGAGCTGGGGCGCCTGATAGCCAGGCTGGAAAAGGTGGTTGAGCACGAGCCTTTCACGGATGCCGATCGTGCCCTGGTGCGCGAAGCGCGGCGCGAACATGAAAAAGCCACGCGCCTTCCTCGCGCGCTCGTCGAGGAGATGGCTCGCGTCGAGGCGGCCAGTTTCGATGCCTGGCGGCGGGCACGCGAACAGAACGACTTTGCCAGCTTTGCACCCTGGCTGAGCCGCACGGTGGCCCTGCAGCGCGAAGTGGCCGACCGCTATGGCTACCGTGAGACGCGCTACGACGCCTTGCTGGACCTCTTCGAGCCAGGTCTGACTGTGCGCAAGCTCGATGCCCTCTTTGCCCCGGTGCGTGAGGTCAGCCTCTCCTTGCTCAAGCGCATTCAGGAAGGTGGGCAGAGTCTCGACGCTGCCTGTCTGTACGGACATTTTCCCGTGGACCGGCAAGATGCCCTTTGCAAGCGTCTCCTGCAGGCCCTGGGCTACGATTTCAAGCGTGGTGGCCTGGCCCATTCGCCGCACCCATTCACTACGAGCTTTGGCAGCCCGGTTGATGTGCGCCTGACCATTCATCCCCAGGAAAACTTTATCGCCTCAGCCATCATGGCGGTGATTCATGAAGGCGGCCATGCCCTGTATGAGCAAGGTTGTGCCCGCTCCCTCCTGCGCACACCGCTGGCTGGTGGGGCCTCGATGGGCGTCCACGAGTCCCAGTCACGCCTCTGGGAAAACTACATTGGCAGCTCTGAGCCATTCTGGCAGGGCCATTTCCACCTGCTGCGCGCGGCCTTCCCCGAGCACTTTGCGGCCCTCGATGCCACCACCTTCACGCGCGCCCTCAACAAAGTAGAGCCGAGCTTGATCCGCATTGAGGCCGACGAAGTCACCTATAATCTACATATTATTATCCGCTACGAGTTGGAGCGTGAACTCATCAACGGAGAGCTGGCCGTTGAGTCCCTGCCGCGTCTGTGGAATGCCCGTTACCGTGAGTACCTCGGGATCGAGCCGGATAGCGATACAAACGGCGTGCTGCAAGATGTCCACTGGACGAGCGGCTTTGGCTACTTCCCCAGCTATACGCTCGGCAACCTCTACGCAGCGCAGATCTGCTATAGGCTGCGCCAGACCTTCCCGGACTTCGACGAGCGTCTGGCAGGTGGCGAAACGTCTTTTATTCTTGACTGGCTGCGCCAGCATATGTATATCTATGGCATGATCTACCTGCCCGAAGATCTCATTCGACGTGTAACGGGCGAGGCGCCCGATGCCCGCTACTTTGTCCGCTATCTCAATGAGAAATTTGGCCGTCTCTATGGACTGACCAACTGAGGACATCACGGTCCGCTGGCGCGTAGTGCCTGACATCAACCAGCGCGCTCGCGAGGAAAGCAGCCAGCTAACCTTCATACCGACTCAACAAAGCAGGCAGGGCTGCAACAAGGGTGGAGGTCCAGCCTCCTTCTTGTTCTCCTGCTTGCTTGTCTTAGTGGGAAAAAGGAGAAGGTTGCGGGCCTAATTGGTGAAATCTTCGGTCACCCAAACATAGCCCTGGCTATCGAGATAGATGCCGATACCAACGCGGTGGAAGGAGCTACTGAGCAGATTGCGGCGGTGTCCGTCGTTGGGGGGCTGCTCGTTGAGCATACTGCTCTCAATGAGCTGTACCCCGCCCCAGGCATCGGGTGAGGCCGAGGCATAGCCCACGTTCTCCCCGCACACATTCCAGGTAATCCCTTCGGCACTGATGCGATCGCAAGGGGCGGCTTCCCCAGAGCAGGCATGGCTGAGACCGCAGTGGGCCATATTCCAGCTGTGCAGGCGGGCGCCAGCAGAGAGGGTGCCATCCAGCGTATAGGCTGGCAGACCCTGGCTGGCCCGGTCATGATTGATAAGGGCAAAGAGCTGCTGCCGTAGCTGACTTTCCTGGCTGCTCTCCGCGGGCGGTGTCCCGTACGGACCGCTGCCGACTGACGCCAGGGTTGGAACAGGTGTGGCTGTAGCGCCAGAGCGGCCCGAAGAAGTAGAGCCTGGTGAAGGCGTTGGGCGCCCCCGAGCTGCGGCGCTTGGCGTGGCTGTGGCCTCCCCATGACCCGTAATGCTAATCGGAGTGGCGGCTCCCAGGCCGCCGGAAACTGGTGCGGTAGTCTGTGGCGTTCCCCGCACGGTGGGTGTGTTGCTCCCTTGGGCCGTTGACCCCTGTCCTGACAAGGCTGGCCCTGTTGTCGGTCCGCTTGCGCATCCCGTTAGCCAGGTCAGCAGCAAGAGCAACAGCAGCGTCAATGGCTTTTTGCTCAGCACAACATCCTCCCTTCTCCTGGCTCACCTCACCTACCCAGAGGCGAAGTCATTGCATTGAGCTATCATGAACCAATCTGGCAGCAATTGTAGCATAGGTGGCTCGTCACGTAGTAAGCAAGCGAGGAAAACAGAGAATAACTAGTACTGAGGTCCTGGAGAGAGGAGCAGAGAGGCTCAACCCTTCGCGTCTGCTGGGAGCCGGCCTTTAGCTTCTGGCGGGCAGAAGCGGGCGCGTTGACAACGCCGTAGACGAAGCAGTACAATTCGGGCAGGCATCTCTTCTTGTAGGATAAGCGTGGCTTGTGGTAACAGATGGGAAGGAAACCGAGGCATGTCCGAAGATACCCAAGACCAAACAGATCGTGCTTTTGAGCGTGCCATTACCACCCTATGTAACTGTCGCAGCCTGATCCGCCATCATCCTGATCTGCCAGCCATCCAGCGCGAGCAGCTGCTCAGCGACATTGATCAGACCCTGGAGCTAGTGCAGGGCTGTGCCGCCAGGGCAGCTCAGGAAGCCTTGTTCTCCGCCGGGCCGGGATTACAGCGGCCCTCGCAGGGGCAGTCGACCCTGCGCGCTCTCTACCAGCTCTATCAAGAGCACATCAACTCGTCCCAGGCCAGCACCCAGGTTCTCAGTGCACGCTTTAACGAGGCCCTGACGACGCTCAAAGAGATTCAGGACCTCATTCAGGAATGTGATGATCTCGATCTAGAGGGCGATCACCAGCAGCTCAGCATGGCTCTCCAACGTGTTGGGGCCTTCACTGCTGACCTCTACTGTCTCTTTATGGAATTCCGCCGCTCGCTCGCAGCTATTCTTGACGAGCAGAGCAGTTACATTCATACCGAGGAACTGACCAGCTTGCAGCGTCTCCGTCCCGTGATGAGCGAGCGGCAGCCAACCCCGATGCTCCGTCCGCCGCATCTGCGCGAAGACCACCGCCGGCTCGACGAGCAAAGGCAGGTCCTGACCAGCCGACTGACCGACGCCACGGCCTTTCTCGTCCTGCTGGAAGAGGGTCTGCGCAGCGACCTCAAACGGCGCAACGAGATCATCAGCCATCTCCACAGCATCGGGCAGCTGTTGCGAGACATGGCTGGCCTGTTAGCTGGCTACGAAGAAACGCTGAGGGCCATTCTCTAGCCGAGCCAGAGCGACAAGGCCCATCAGGGCTTCTTCGCGGTGCCAGCTAACAGGCCAGCTTTACCCCGGCCCTGCCTCCCTGCCCTGCTGCCAGGCGCAGAGGCAGGGAAAGGAGGCGGGCAGACACACAGAGCAAACAGGCAACCAGAGGAGAAACGGCGGTCTGCTCCTTGCTGATCTAGAGAGCGGCCAGGGCTGCCTGGGCCACTTCCATATCCTGGGTGTAGTGGCCGCCGCTGACGCCGATCCCGCCGATAATCCCCTCAGCGGTCTTAATAGCAAAGCCGCCGCCGAAGACGATCAAGCGATCCGTCTTGATGATCCCGTGCAGCAAAGGCGGATCATTCCGAATAAAATCAAACCACTCATGGGTAGCCATGCCTCCGAAGCTGATCGCCGTATACGCCTTATCCTGGGCGATCTGGACACTCAAGAGGGGTGCCCCATCCATGCGGCTGAAGGCTTTCAGCGTACCGTCCGCGTCGCAGATAGCAATACACATCGGCACGCCGATTTCACGAGCTTTCGCCTCAGCGGCGGCGATAAGGCGATGGGCAGCCTCGAGCGTAATACTCGGCTTCTGAAAGCTGTTCTCAGCCATCGTTGGCTCCTTTCTTACCGACTGCAGTTAGCAATAGAGAGAGTCATTACGGTCAACGCTGGCGCCGCTTCTGGTTTGGATAAGGGATCACCCCCATCGGCGCCGCTGGGAGAGCCAGTAGCCGAGGGCCTGAGAGGCCGGAGCAGGCGTCTACGTTACCTCGGCCACGGTGGTGTACCTGGCCTCAGACGTCTCCCTGCTTACCAGCCAGGCCCTGGCTGGCCTTCAGTTAGCTCTGCTGGGGCTGTGGGGCGGCCTCCTGGCGCACCCCGTAGCGAGCCTCCAGCTCCTGGATGAAAGGCAGGCCGACCAGCTCAGTAAACTGCTGGAAGCTTACCGACTGATCCGCGAAAGCCGCCGGCGTCTCGCCTCGCTTCAGTCCTTCCAGTAAGCGAAGCATGGCATGAGTGGCCGTAAAAAGCAAGGCAACGGGGAAAAGTACCAGCTTAAAGCCCAACTCCCGAATCTCACGCAAAGAGAGCGGGGGCGTCTTGCCGCTCTGGGCCCAATTGAAGAGCAAAGGTACATCGGGGAAAGCCTGCACAATGGCTCGCAGCTCCTCCAGCGTGCGGGGGGCCTCAATGAAGATCACATCGGCTCCCGCCTCGCGATAAGCTCGTCCGCGGCGCAGCGCCTCCTCAAAACCGAGCACTGCCCCCGCGTCGGTACGTGCAATGATCACAAAATCGGGGTCCTGGCGAGCCTCCACCGCTGCGCGCACCTTCTGGACCATCTCCTCCATAGGGATGACCTGCTTCCCCTCCATATGGCCACATTTCTTCGGCCACACCTGGTCTTCAAGATGCAGTCCGGCCACGCCAGCCCGTTCATACTCGCGTACCGTCCGGCGCACATTCAGCGGATTGCCATAGCCCGTATCGGCATCGGCAATCAGCGGCACCTCGCCGGTCACCGCCGCCAGGGCCGCCGCGCGGCTCACCATCTCACTCATCGTCAGCAGGCCCACATCGGGCATGCCGAGCACACTGGCTGACGTGCCGAAGCCCGTCATATAGACCGCCGAGAAACCGGCCTGGGCGATCAGCCGCGCGCTCAGAGCATCGTACGCCCCGGGGGCTACCACCAGCTCGGGGCCGGCCAATAACTGGCGCAAGCGCGTTGTCACTCGCATGGGCTTTCTCTCCCTTTCTTCCTTCTCGTCTCCTCCCGCGCACGGGAGCTCAGCGCAGCTGGTGGGCACCTACCAGCCGGCCAGTGCGGAACCTGGCATTCCGCTACTGGCAAGTGTAGCCCATGAGCTGTCTCCCTGCAAGCAAGCGCTCTAGCAAGGAGAAGAGCCGATGGCAGGCAAAGCCCGTGTTCGGGTCAATATTTGCCGCCGGGCGGGGGCAGGTGTTATCATAAAGAAGGCGACCTCTTAGTGTACCGATGACAATAAAAGCTCAGACAGAGCGACCAGTGAAGCGCAAAGCCATTCTCAAGGAGAGAGCGCCCTTCCAGGTGGGAATAAAACCGGCCCGTAAGCTCTTTCCACTAAAGAGAGGGGTAGAAACACAGAACGGCATGAAGCCTTGACCAGAGGAGAAGAGCATGGCAAATCCCTTGTTACAACTCAAGGACTACGGACAGAGTGTTTGGTACGACAACATCGACCGGGCGCAGCTCGAAGCTGGCGAATTCAAACGTCTTCTGGAGGAGGATGGCATTACCGGGGTCACAGCCAACCCCACCATCTTTGACAAAGCCATCAGCAGTGGTCACGCCTACGATGCCCAGATCGAGGAGCTGATCCGGGAAGGGAAAGAGGTTGAAGAGATCTACGATGCCCTTGTCGTGCGTGACGTGCAGACCGTTGCCGACCTGCTACGGCCCATCTACGAGCGCAGCGCCGGCGTCGACGGCTACGTCAGCCTGGAGGTCTCGCCGGACCTGGCGCACGATACAGAGGGGACGCTGGCCGCGGTCCGCCGCTACTGGCAACTCGTCAATCGACCGAACCTCATGATCAAGATCCCGGCCACTCCTGAAGGGCTGCCGGCCATTCAGCAGGCGCTGAACGAGGGCTACAATATCAACATCACTCTCATTTTCTCGATCCAGACCTATCGCGAGGTAGCTGAAGCCTACCTGACGGCGCTAGAGAATCGCAACGCCGAAGGCCAGGACATCAGCAGCATTGCCTCGGTCGCCAGCTTCTTCGTCAGCCGTGTTGACACGCTGGTCGACCAGCTCCTGGAAGAAAAGATCAAGGCGAGCAACGATCCTGCCGAGCAGGCCCGGCTCCGCTCCTTGCAAGGGAAGGCGGCCATTGCCAACGCGCGCCTGGTCTATCAGGAATTCAAGCGCATCTTTGGCTCGCCGCGCTTTGCAGCCCTGCGCCAACTTGGGGCCCATGTGCAGCGTCCACTGTGGGCCAGCACGAGCACCAAGAACCCGGCCTACCGCGACGTCCTCTACGCGGAGGAACTCATTGGCCCCGACACAGTCGACACTATGCCCTACGAAACCATCGAAAAGTTCCGCGATCATGGGCGGGTGCGCTCCAGCATCGAGGACGACCTTGACGGCGCACGCGCACTGTTCAAAGAACTGGAGCAGCTCGGCATCTCCTACGAGGCGGTCACTCAGCAGCTGCTCGATGAGGGTGTGCAGAAGTTCGCCGACTCCTACCATCAGTTGCTCAATAGCATTCGCGCCCGTCAGCAGGCGCTCAAAGAGAGGCAGGTTTCGCGGTGACAGCACAACAGGAACCAGAGCCACAATTTGAGGCCGAAAGCGCTCTTCAAGAGCTGGTGCGTGCGGGACTAGAGCGACTCAGCGCCGAGGGTGTCGCACGACGTATCTGGGAACGTGATGCCAGCCTCTGGAAGAATGACCGTGCCATCCAGCAGGAGATTCGCGAGCGACTCGGTTGGCTGACCGTTGCCGACACCATGCAGGAGCGGCTGCAGGAGATCGAGAGCCTCGTAGAAGCGGTGCGCCAGGACGGCTATCGCTATGCCGTGCTGCTGGGCATGGGAGGAAGCAGCCTCTGCCCCGAGGTTTTGCGCCTGACCTTCGGCGTCGCGCCCGGCTATCTGGACCTGTTTGTGCTCGACACTACCGATCCTGACACCATTCGCGCCGTCGAGGAGCGCATCGACCCTGGCAAAACGCTGTTCATAGTAGCCTCCAAGTCGGGCGAGACCATCGAGACCCTCTCACACTTTCGCTACTTCTGGCAGCGGGTCAACGAGCTGGGCGGCGAGAGCGGCGCGCACTTTATTGCCATCACCGACCCTGGCACCTCGCTAGAGAGGCTGGCCCATGACCATCGCTTCCGCCATGTCTTCGCCAATCCGCCCGACATAGGCGGGCGCTACTCGGCGCTCTCCTTCTTTGGCCTGGTGCCTGGTGCCCTGATTGGGGTCGACGTCAAGCAGCTGCTGACTCGCGCCCAAGAAGCCATGAACCGCTGCAGCGCCAGTCAGCCAGTCGCAGACAATCCTGGCCTGCGGCTAGGGGCCATGCTTGGGTCCCTGGGCACACATGGGCACGACAAGATCACCTTTGTGCTCTCGCCGGCTATTGCCAGCTACGGCTACTGGGTTGAGCAGCTCATCGCCGAGAGCACCGGCAAAGAGGGGCGTGGTCTCCTGCCTGTCGAAGGGGAGGCTCTGGGAGCGCCCTCCGTCTATGGCGACGACCGCCTCTTTGTCTCCCTGCGGCTGGAGGGAGACGACAATACCGCCCTCGATGAAGGTCTGGCGCGTCTACGCGCGGCGGGCCAGCCGCTAGTACGCTTCCAGCTGACCGACCGTTACGACCTGGGCGCTCAGTTCTTCATCTGGGAGCTGGCCACAGCGGTCGCCGGCATCTTCCTGCAAATCAACGCCTTCGATCAACCGAACGTCCAAGAGAGCAAAGACAACACGGCGCGCCTCCTGGAACGCTTCCGTCGGGAAGGAAAGCTGCCCGAGCTAGAGCCAGTCATCAGCGATGGAGCGCTGCGTGTCTATGGCAGAAGGATGGGAGAAGGGGAGGAAGGTCTGGATAGCTACCTGCAAGCCTTCCTCGGCCAGGTGCGTCCAGGCGACTACATTGCCCTCATGGCCTATGTGCAGCGTAGCGAAGTCAATGAAAGCGCCCTGCAGGCGCTGCGTCTGCGTCTGCGCGATCGCTACCGCGTTGCGACAACGCTTGGCTATGGTCCGCGTTTCCTGCACTCGACCGGCCAGCTACACAAAGGCGGGCCTAACAACGGCGTGTTTATCCAGATCACCGGTGATGTGAAGCAGGACGTCCCCATTCCGGGCGAGTCCTATACCTTTGGTATTCTCAAAGAAGCGCAGGCTTTGGGCGACCTCTTCGCCCTCTCGGCGCACGAGCGACGCAACATCCGCATAGCTATCGGAGGTGATCTGGCTGCCGGCCTGCAGGCCCTTGCACAACGGCTGGCCCCCGTAGAGACGCAAGGCGACGGACAGCCCTCGCACTGAGGAGGCATCAACGAGCGCGTATCTGCGCGCCCGGGAGAGCCGCACCGCCTCGAACGGCGGCAGCGACCGGGAGGAGCAAGGCCATCTCTGCCTGCTCATCAGGCTGGGCTTCCCAGGCTCCTATGCTGGCGCTGTTCCTGGTCCGGGCAAAGGGCGGCCTCCTGGCCCTGGCTCAGTCGGCCTGTCAACCTGCCTGGCCCAGGCACATGGGAAGATCTTCAGAAGATTTTAAATCTGCGCAAGTATTGCACTACAATGAATATAGCCGATGACAGGCGATGAGAGGTCCTGGTTACAAACCCGGCAACGGATGAGCAACCTGGAACTCAGTCGAGAGCGTGTATTGTCTGTCAAGAACAAGTGATGACCAGGAGAATATCATCGATGCCTCAACGCAGCGCGGTCGAGGCGCCCAATCCCCTACGCGAGGGGCTGCGCATCAAGCACAGCCCGGAACCCTGCGCGATGGTGATTTTTGGGGCGACTGGCGATCTGACCCATCGGAAACTCTTGCCTGCCCTCTACAACCTGGCCCTGGAGCACCCGCTACCGTCGGGCTTTTCCGTCATAGGATTTGCGCGCCGGCCCTACACCGACGAGCAATTCCGAGAGCAGGCCTTTGAAGCCATCAACGAGTACTCGCGCCAGAAGCCCATCAATCAGCAGGTCTGGGAGAGCTTTGCGTCCGGCATCTTCTACCTGCAGTCTGACTTTCACAACCAGGCGGGCTATGAAAAGCTGAATGCCCTGCTCAACCGGCTGGATCGAGAGCGCGGCACCGGTGGTAACCGCATCTTCTACCTATCGACGCCGCCGAGCCAGTACCCTGAGATCATCCAGCGCCTGGGTGCCGCTGGTCTCAACAAGAGCCGCAAAGGCTGGACGCGCATCATCATTGAAAAGCCCTTTGGCCATGATCTGGCTTCGGCTCGCGAGCTGAACCGACAGGTGCTGCGCGTCTTCAAAGAGGAACAGGTCTATCGTATCGACCACTATCTGGGCAAAGAGACGGTTCAGAACATACTGGTCTTCCGTCTGGCCAACGGCATCTTCGAGCCGGTCTGGAATCGCCGCTACGTGGACCATGTCCAGATCACCGTAGCGGAGAACATTGGCCTTGAGGGGCGAGCGGCCTACTATGAAGAAGCGGGTGCGATTCGCGACATGGTGCAGAATCACATGATGCAATTGCTGACCCTGGTTGCGATGGAGCCGCCGATCGCCTTTGATGCCACGGCAGTACGCGACGAGAAGGTCAAAGTGCTGCATGCCCTGCAGCCGCTGCAGGGGCAGAATGCCCTACTCAACACCATTCGTGGCCAGTACACCGCTGGTTGGATGAACGGGCGGCTGGTGCCTGGCTATACCGAGGAGCCGGGCGTGCGGCCCGATTCCAGCACCGAGACCTACGTGGCCCTCAAGGTCTTTGTTGACAACTGGCGCTGGGCGGACGTGCCCTTCTACCTGCGCACAGGCAAGCGCCTGCCCAAGCGCGTCACTGAAATCGCCATTCAGTTCAAGCAGCCGCCTTCGATGTTCTGGCAGCGCAGCAACATTCAGGGGCAAATCGAACCGAACGTCATCGTATTGCGCATCCAGCCAGACGAAGGCATCTCATTGCGCTTTGGTGCCAAAGTGCCGGGCACCGAGATGCAGATCCGCTCGGTCAACATGGACTTCTTCTACGGCTCATCCTTTATGCGTCCGCAGCCGGAGGCCTACGAGCGGCTGCTGCTCGATTGCATGCTGGGTGACTCCACGCTCTTCACACGTCGTGACGAGGTAGAAGCGGCCTGGGAGTTCATCCAGGGCGTTCTGGATGCCTGGGCGGAGGCGCCGCGCGAGACCATCCATCCTTATGAGGCGGGCACCTGGGGTCCCCAGGCTGCCGACGAATTCATCTGGCGTGATGGGCGCCGCTGGAGACGGCCCTAGCGAGTGCCTGCGCTCGCACCCAGACTGGCGGGCGCAACTCAGACCCGCGCCATCGTGCCAGGCCGCGGCTACCCGTCCGGCCTGTCGCGTCAGCCAGCCAACAAGGCTACCAACCAGACAACAAGTCGGTCACCCAAAAACTGGGAAACTGGCTGACGCACCCTCGCCTCAATCTCGGCTCCGCCGCCCTCGGCAGCGCGGCCTGATTGGGCCGTGGCTGGCCAGCAGGAGCGGACGGTCAACGGAACGGCGGGCAAAGCTGTGACCTGCGCCGATGCACCGACAACACGGGGGCCTACGCACTCAACGGTACTGAAGGGAGCTGTTTGCCTTTCGGTACCTCGCTACACAACACGAGCCAAACGAGAAGCTGCAGTAGCTAGCGCACGCGATCCAGGCCGGACGGCCTCCACCCGTCCGTCGGTCGCCTGGAACGATGCCGTTCTCTATCAGGGGAGATCTGGAATGACTGTGGACCTCGACCTATCCCCGGGGACACGCTCGCTGTGGGCCGGCAAGGCCATTCCCTGGGAGCATCTAGAGGAAGAAGTGGCTTTGCTCTGGAAAATGGCCGCCGATAACATGCGCATTGGCCAGAACATGAGCGTACGCACCAGCGTGCTCAACCTGGTAATCTGCGCGCCATCGGTTGCGCGCGCGCGCTACGCCAGCAACCTGCTGCGCGATCTGTTGAGCACGCATATTGCGCGTGTAATCATTCTCATTCTCGAAGATGATCGCGACGCCCCGGCCTCGGTCGCGACCTGGGTGACCCTGCGCAGCTTCCCAGTCATTTCAGACCTCACTCGCCACCACTTTGAGCAAATTACTGCCCTCCTGAGCGGGCCAGTTGTTAAGCATAGCGCGGCCTTGCTACAAAGGCTGGTCAGGCCGGACCTGCCGATCTACCTCTGGTGGCTTGATGAGCCGCCAGCGAGCGGCGACCCTCTCGACTCGCTGGCCGCGATCAGCCAACGGCTCATCGTCGATTCGGCCAGCTTTCAGGCGCCGGGGCCGGCTCTGCGTCTCCTGGCCTCGCTGCTGGAGACGTATCCTGCCTGTGCCATCAGTGACCTGAACTGGGGACGCCTGACGCCGCTGCGCCAGCTTGTCGCCCAATTCTTCGATGGCCTGGAGTATCGCCCATACTTTGAAGGTATCCAACGCATCGAAATCGAGCACGCTGTCCTTAGCGCCTCTGACGGCCAGGACAGCCGGCCATCGCCAGAGATCTCAGCTGTTGGCGGCTACTCTCTGCGCCTCCAGGAGCCTGCTCGTGCCCTATTGATGGGAGGCTGGCTGAAAGAGCGCCTTACCTGGCGCCGCGTCGCCTGCCGCGCCTCCTGTCCCGGCAGCAGCGAGAGCCTGCCACCGGGCGCCTATCACTGGTGTCTGGAGAACGGGGTCGGGCAACCGACACGTATTGATATCAGCCCGCGTCGTCAAGGCGAAGTTCCCCCCGGCACCATCTGCCTTCTGCGCCTCACGAGTCGACTGGCGGACCAGCAGGCCCTCTTCAGCATCAGCCGCCTGCCCGGTGACAGCGAGCACGTGCTGACCTCCATTGAACTAGAGCAGGAGCAACCGCGCCAGCGCACCCTCAATCTCAACGAGCAGCGTCAGGAAAGCCAGCTCCTGGTCGATGAGCTAGAGATCACCGGCCACGATGACCAATTCGAAAGAATCCTGCGGGAGCTGGCGGCCTTACTGACTTGAGCGAATCGTCCGGGGGACGCCAGCGAAGGGCCTCTCTCCTCTTCGTCTCCGCCAGAGCACTCGCTCTGGCGATCCAGCTTCACCAGAGAGGACAGAATCGAGAAAATGCAACAGCAGATCGCCATCTATCCTGATAGTGAGACTCTCAGTCACGAGGCGGCCCGTCTCGTCACCCGCCTCGCCCAAGAAGCCATTGTCACTCGTGGGCGTTTCACGCTGGCTCTGGCTGGAGGCTCCACGCCTCGCAAGCTCTACAGCTTGTTGGCCAGTGACCCCTATCGTGGCCAAATAGACTGGGCGCGCGTTGACATCTTCTGGTCAGACGAGCGCTGTGTTTCGCCCGACCATCCAGAAAGCAACTACCGTATGGCCTACGAGGTCATGCTGAGCAAGCTGCCTATTCCCGCGGCCAATATTCACCGCATGCCAGCCGAACAAGCTGATCGTCAAGCGGCGGCGGAGAGCTATACGGCTGAGCTGCGGCGTCTCTTTGGCACGGCGGGCGTACCTGTCTTCGATCTCATTCAGCTTGGCATGGGACCGGAAGGCCACACTGCCTCACTATTCCCACATCAGGCGGCCCTACACGAGCGCGAGCGTCTCGTCCTGCCCGTCAGCGTACCCAAGCCTCCCCCTGAGCGGCTCACCTTCACCCCGCCCCTGCTCCAGGCCGCGCGTCACATCCTCTTCCTCGTCACCGGTAGCGACAAAGCCGAAGCCGTGCGGGCTGTCCTCGAAGAGCAAGGCGTGCCCGACGACTATCCCGCGCGTCTTGTCCAAGCCGCCGCTGGCCAGGTCACCTGGTTGCTCGATACAGCCGCTGCCGCGGCTCTCCAAGGGAGGCCCTCAGCATGACAGCCGAGCACCCAACACCCAGGGCGGTCCCGGCGCCGCAGCCGTCAGCAGCCATTGGCCTCGTGCCCTCCATTCTCGGTGCCGACTTCCGCCGTCTGGGGGAGCAAGTCCGCGAAGCCGAAGAGGCTGGCGTGCAGCGCATCCAGATCGACGTCATGGATGGGCACTTTGTCCCCAACATCAGCATGGGACCACTCGTTGTCGAAGCCGTGCGGCGCAGCACCGGGCTGCCGTTAGAGGCGCATCTCATGATCACCAATCCCGAGTATTATATCGAAGCCTTCGCGCGGGCCGGCGCCGATGTCATCATCGTGCACCAGGAGACCTGTCCTCACCTGCACCGCATCGTACAACAGATTAAAGAGGCTGGCAAACAAGCAGGGGTAGCACTCAATCCTTCCACGCCCGTCTGGCTGCTTGAAGACATCCTCTCCTTGCTTGACCTGGTCCTCATCATGACCGTCAATCCTGGCTTCGGCGGTCAGGAATTCATCCCCGAGACCCTACCCAAGATTGCCCGTCTCAGGCAGCAGCTCACCGAGCGCCAGCTTCGCTGTGACCTTGAAGTTGATGGTGGCATCAACGAGCAGACCGCCCCGCTAGTCGTGCGGGCTGGAGCCAACCTGCTCGTTGCTGGTAGCGCCATCTACAACGGGCGCGAGAGCGTTGCCGCCGCCGTCGAACGGCTCCGGCGCGCCCTGGCCATAGCCTGAGAACCAGCGACTATCATTGGCAAGTACCAGAAGAGCGCGCGAGTCTGCATCTGCTTCGCCCAGACTGACAGCTCCTCTCCGGGCCAGATGGGGGCAAGCCGAATGCCCGGGGACAAGGCCGTGAGGCAACGCACCGGGCGACAGCGCAGCCAGAGCGGCAGCCGAGCCAGCCGGTGAGACCATCACCACCGCCAGACGCCAGAGAACTATCAGGAGGCAGCGACCATGCACGACGACATCACCGATGTCCCCGGTATCCATGTTGGGCACGACACCAACCTGGAGGCAGGTACAGGATGCACAGTTCTGCTCTGTGACCCACCTGCAGTAGGCGGAGTAGACGTACGCGGCGGAGCCCCAGCAACGCGCGAAACCGACCTCCTGCGCCCCCTCTACCTTGTCGAGCGCGTCAACGCCATCCTGCTCACCGGAGGCAGTGCCTTTGGACTGGAGGCCGCCGCAGGAGTCATGCGCTATCTTGAAGAACGCGGCCAGGGCTTTGAGACGGGAGTAGCGCGCGTACCGATCGTTCCGGCAGCCGCCATCTTCGATCTGGGCCTTGGCTCGTCACAGGTGCGGCCCGATGCGGCGGCTGGCTACCGTGCCTGTGAGCGGGCGAGCGGAGGACCGATCGAACAAGGAAGCGTAGGAGCTGGAACGGGGGCCACCGTAGCCAAGCTTGGCGGGAACGTACACGCCATCAAAGGAGGGCTTGGCTCAGCCAGCGCGCAGCTTCCCGACGGGATCATTATCGGTGCCCTAGTTGTCGTCAACGCCGTTGGCAACATTGTCGACCCGGGCAGTGGGGACATCATTGCCGGGGTGCCGGGAGCGGGAGCAGTCCAAGGGCAAGGTCCCCATCCCTTCAGCAACACCACCATTGGCGTCGTTGCCACCAATGCCGCCCTCAGCAAAGCGAGTGTCAACAAAATAGCGCAGATGGCCCACAACGGGTTAGCGCAAGCCATTCAACCGGCCCACACCATGTTTGACGGCGACACCGTCTTTGCCCTGGCCCTGGGTGTAGAGACAACACCCCCCCTTGATCCTGCAGCTACGGCAGCGCAGGTCAGTCTCATAGGAGCCGTGGCAGCCGCCACTCTGGCGCGAGCCATTGTCAAAGCCGTGCGCCAGGCCACAGGGCTTCACGGCGTTCCAGCGATTGCCGAGCAGGCCCGGAGGTCTGAGTGAGGGCCTGAGCGGTTGCCCAGGAGCCGATCAAAGCAAAGTCGGGCGAGGCGCGGATCGACGCGAGCGGGTGCAGGCGATCGAGCGGCCAGCGAATACCGACCAGCGAGCAAGGGCCAGATATCGGGCACCTCAAGGTTAAGGTTCAAGAATCAGCAGTAGCAGCAACCCTCCACTCAGCAGCATAACCAGAAGACAACATAACACAAGGAGAGGGAAGAGCGGGACGTGGGCCGCTGGGGGCGGAGCGGGCGAGGCAGTAGGGGCCTGCCACTCAGCGCGCAGGGGCAAATCGCGCCGCGTAGCCAGCGTCTTCAGGCCCCCAGTTGTCAGGTCCCCGGAAGGGAGGAAAGGAGAGCTGCTTATTCCCGGACCGGACTGCTGCGGCTCCGAAGCGGGGAAAGAAGGGGGGGGGGTTACAGGCAAAGCGAGGGGGGGGTATGCAGCGGAAGCGGGGGACGAAGCAGGCGAGTGGGGGAGCACTGCCCGGTCCGCCTGAGCAAGTCGGAGCTGCGCAGAGTGGGCATCGGAAGTTGGCAGTCTCACAGCAATCTCCACCAGGGGCAACTGAGAGCCAGACCCACAACTCACACAACGAACAACGGAACCTACAAGAGACGCGCTACAGAACAGCACTACCAACGCAGTAGCTATTGTTCATTGTAGCCGGGCGAGGGGAAGAATCAAGGAGACCATGACTATTGGGCTGTTGGTTTTTCCAGCAGAGAGAGCAGTTGGTGCAGGATTCTAGCGGTTGCGCCCCAGATGCGGTAGGGGCCATACTCATAGAAATAGACGATGCGGCGGAGGCCGGAAGTATCCCAGATCTCGCTATGGAAGATGCGGGGGTCGGCCAGGGAAGGGAGAGGGGCGCGGATGACCTCAGCGACCTCAGAAGTCTGGAGGGTCAGGGAGCCGGGGCCGGAAGGCAAGAAGGCCACCACGGGAGTGATCCAAAAATTGGTCACCAAGGTAAAGGAAGGGGGGAGCAGGCCGAGCACCTCAGAGCGCTCGGGGGGGAGGCCGATCTCCTCCTGGGCCTCGCGCAGGGCGGTCATGACTGGATCGCGGTCCTGGGGATCGACCGAACCGCCAGGAAAAGCGATCTCGCCGCTATGGGTGCGCAGTGTAGGAGAGCGGCGGATCAGCAGCAGGCAAGGCAGGCCCTCGGCCTCGAAGAGTGGTAAGAGCACAGCGGCGCGCCGGAGAGGGCGAGAAGCGATTTCGGGAGGTGGTGCTGTTGACAGAGCCTGGTCGGGCGGGGCCAGGCGGGAGCGCAGAGTAGTCACCACCTCGTTGATGCTGGACATATTCATGTGCCTATTCTACCACATTTACGCCGCAAAAAGGGGCTGGTTGAACTTGCGTGGGTATGATACAATGTGGTAAACAAAAAAACAGCGGGGAGGTCCGCCGAAAAGCTAGCTTTTGCCTTGCATTCACAGGCGGCTTTTGGTATAATTAGAGCATCGAGTGGGGGTATGCTTACACAAGGCTTTCATTATGCCCATATATACCTTATGACCTGTCTGCGGGCATCGTTTCGTAGAACTACTCTCTAGCACGAACGGGTGTACTATGGAGAATCGTCGTCTCATAGTAGGAAGTACAGCGACAAGCGGCAGCCATCGCAGCCTGAGCAGCCTCCTCCGATAGCCAGTTGTCCGAGACGCATCCCCCCGATCTCAAGATGACGTTCCTGTCGTTACCCCTGGCAGAAGTGATAACGGACCAAGGAAGCGGGCGATCTACGTACGACACACGTTAGACAGGATCAGAGGGCGCTCGAGGGGCAAGGCAAAAAAACCGTGGATCGAAGGGGGTATTTTACCCATGCAAGCACAACAGCACGGCGACCTTTCGACACCGCCAGCGGAAAAATCTCAAAGCGGGCAGGTACGAACCATGTCTGAAGCAAGAGAGCCTGAAACCAGCAGAATTGGCAACCCGGAAGAATCAGAAGACGTGAACATGGAGGCCCTCCTGGCCTCGGCGAACAATCCCACCAGCCTCAAACGTGGCGATGTTGTCGAAGGGGAAATCGTGCGCATCGACCAGGATGAGATTCTGGTCGATATCGGCCTCAAGTCAGAGGGCGTGCTCTCAACCAAGGAACTACCGGCCAGCGGCTATGGCTCGCTAAACGAGTTAAAAGTGCACGACAAGGTCCTTGTCTATGTTGTGCAGCCAGAGACACCGGACGGCCATGCCGTGCTCTCGCTGAGGAAAGCCAACGCTGAGCGCCAGTGGCGTCTGGTTGAAGAGCAGTATCGCAACAACGAGTTGATCAGGGCGCGCGTCATCGACTACAACAAGGGCGGCCTGATTGTCGATGTCAACGGCATCCGTGGCTTCGTGCCGATCTCACAAATCCAGAGCCTGAAGCGTGAGGAGGTGGCAGCGGGTGGAGAGAGTCAGGAGACGGCGGCCAAGCTGGCCAGCATGAAGGATAAAGAGCTGCAGCTCAAGATCATCGAGATTAACCGCGCTCGTAATCGGTTGATCCTCTCTGAGCGTCAGGCGGTGCAAGAGTGGCGGCAGCGGCGGCGTGAGGAGCTGCTGGATGAGCTGAAGCCGGGCGAGATTCGCAAGGGGAGGGTGAGTAATCTCGCCAACTTCGGGGCCTTTGTTGACCTTGGTGGGGCCGATGGCCTCGTCCATATCAGCCAACTGGCCTGGAGCCGTGTCAATCATCCCAGCGAGGTCTTGCATGTTGGCCAGGAAGTCGAGGTGCAGGTTCTCAGCGTTGACAAAGAGAAGAAGAAGATCGCACTCTCCATCAAGAAGGCCGAGGTTGATCCCTGGACGACGGTCGAGCAGCGCTACTCGCCTGGCCAGCTGGTGACGGGTACGATTACCAAGATCGCGCCCTTTGGGGCCTTTGCCCGGATCGAAGACGGTATTGAGGGCCTGATTCACCTCTCCGAGCTGCCTCCTGGAATGGACCCCAAGACCAGCCTGCACGAAGGCCAGCAGCTCCAGCTGCGCATTCTGCGCATTGATCCTGAGCGCCGTCGCCTCGGCCTCAGCCTGCGTCAGGTCGAGGAACCGGACAGTGCCAAGGCTCAGGCCCAGGGCCAGGGTCAGGGGCCGAGCCAGGGTCAGAATCAGACGGCTCCCAGCAGCGGCTCGGCTGAGACTACCACCAGGGGGACCACAGATGATAAAATGAAGCTGTCCCTCGAAGAGGTGGCCAGACGTCAGGAGAGTGGGCAACACCAGCAAGAGGGGCGTGGCGAGCGCCGCGAACGTGGTGAGAAGGGTGAGCGAGAGGGGCGTGGCGAGCGCCGCGAACGCACTGAGAAAAGTGAGCCATCCTTGCTCGACCACCTGCTGCTGGGTGACGATGGTGAGATCACCGCTATGGCTGAGGCTTTTCGGGCCGCTGCTCTTCAGCGCAATAAGAATCTGACAACCGAGGAGACGGAGGGTTCTGGCAGCTAGCGCACACCTGTTGCGTTGCGGAGCGCGGCGCTGGGTTTGACTCAGCTAGTGCGCTACGCTCCTGAACGAGAGAAAGAAGCGCTAAAGCACCAACACGTACTGGCACGCTATCAGGATAGGCCAGGCAAAGCCAGCCCTCAGCAGCTGGCCGATTACTCGTTCTAGCTGAGGGGAGGCCTGGGCTAGCACCGGGTTGGGCGAAGGCACCTGCACCGGATGCGCGAGCGTGCAAGCGCACCTGAACAGCTGAGCTATTCGACCTCCTTGCTGCGACAGGCGAGAGTGGAGCAGTGAGGGGGTCGCTTGTTTCAGCGTGTAGAGGAGTGATCCATGGATGACGGCAATGCCCCAGGTCGTTCTTGCTTGACGCTGCAAAGAAGGGTGTTGTATGATGAATTACCAAGTTTACCTGAGCGACACAGAGGGCTCGGTTCCACCCTCTGCCACTGAAAGGGGGGTGACAAACAGGTGAACGACAGGGATAGAGATAGATTTGATAAATTCACCGAGCGAGCCAGGAAGGTCCTGAGCCTCGCCCAGGAGGAAGCCCAGCGCTTCCAGCATAATTACATCGGGACAGAGCACCTCCTTTTGGGCCTCGTACGCGAGGGCGAAGGTGTGGCCGCCAAGGTTCTGGCGAATCTGGGTGTCGAGCTGAACAAGGTGCGCAGCGCCGTTGAGTTCATCATTGGGCGCGGTGACCGTATCGTGCTTGGGGAGATTGGCCTGACCCCCCGGGCCAAGAAGGTCATCGAGCTGGCCGTGGACGAGGCGCGCCGCCTGAATCACCATTACATCGGCACCGAGCACCTTCTGCTTGGCCTGGTGCGCGAGGGTGAGGGAATCGCCGCCGGTGTCCTGGAAAGCCTGGGGGTCAACCTGGAGAAGGTGCGCACACAAACGATCCAGGTGCTCAGCCAGTCTGGCTCGCCCCATGAGCGCGATGCCAAGCACTCCAAGACGCCGACGATCGACGCGATGGGCGTCGATTTGACAGCCGATGCCCGTGCGGGGAAGCTCGATCCGATTATTGGACGCCATCAGGAGATCGAGCGGGTCATTCAGATCCTGTCGCGTCGTACCAAGAATAATCCGGCGCTCATTGGCGAACCTGGTGTCGGTAAGTCGGCAATCGTTGAGGGCCTGGCGCAGCGCATCGTCGCCGGCGAGGTCCCCGAGACCATCGCGGGCAAACGTCTGCTCACGCTGGATGTCGGCTCCCTGGTGGCAGGCACCAAGTACCGTGGCGAGTTCGAAGAGCGTCTGAAGAAGATTATCGAGGAGATCCGTAATAGTCGCGACTGCATCATCTTCATCGATGAGGTCCACACGCTGGTGGGGGCCGGCGCTGCAGAGGGTGCGGTCGATGCGGCCAATATCCTGAAGCCGGCTCTGGCCCGCGGCGAGATCCAGTGCATCGGCGCTACCACGCTTGATGAGTACCGCAAGTATATCGAGCGCGACGCCGCCCTCCAGCGCCGCTTCCAGGAGGTCATCGTGCGCGAGCCGACCATTGAGGAGACGATCGAGATCCTCAAGGGAATCCGCGAGCGCTATGAGGCCCATCACCGCTTGACGATCACGGATGAGGCTCTCAAGGCGGCGACGGAGATGGCCAGCCGCTATATTACCGATCGTTTCATGCCCGATAAGGCCATCGATCTGATCGATGAGGCTGCCAGCCGCGTGCGCATGCAGCATTCGCTGGCCCCGCTCAATCTGAAAGAGGCCAAGAAGGGCCTGGAGGCGGTGCTCCGCGAGAAGGAGGCTGCTATCCAGCAGCAGGATTACGAGCTGGCCGCCGAACTGCGCGATCGCGAGGTGAAGCTGCGCGAGCGTATTGCCAAGCTGGAAGCAGGCTGGCAGAAAGAGCGTGGGAGCGACCGCCCCGTGGTTGGTGAGGAGGAGATCGCTCAGATCGTCTCGATGTGGACTGGCATCCCGGTGATGCGCATCGCTCAGGAGGAGTCTCAGCGCCTGCTCCATATGGAGGAGGCCCTCCATATGCGCGTCATTGCCCAGGATGAGGCCATTGAGAAGATCGCGCGCGCTGTCCGCCGCGCTCGGGCCGGGCTGAAAGATCCGAAGCGCCCCATTGGCTCCTTCATCTTCCTCGGTCCCACCGGCGTCGGTAAGACCGAGCTGGCCCGCGCCCTGGCCGAGTTCATGTTTGGTAGCGAGGACGCCCTGATCAAGATCGACATGTCAGAGTTCATGGAGCGCCATGCTGCCGCTCGCCTGGTTGGTGCTCCCCCAGGCTATGTCGGCTATGAGGAGGGCGGCCAGTTGACGGAGGCCGTGCGCCGTAAGTCCTACAGCGTGATCTTGCTCGATGAGATCGAGAAGGCCCATCCCGATGTCTTCAATATGCTCCTCCAGATCCTGGAGGATGGAAAGCTGACCGATGCGAAGGGCCGCACGGTGGACTTCCGCAACACGATCATCATCATGACGTCGAATGTGGGCGCCACCTTGCTGAACCGTGAGGCATCAATCGGTTTCAAGCTGACCAAGGATAAGGAGCAGGCGTATAAGAGCGAGTACGAGGAGATGAAGAACAAGGTCCTCGGCGAGCTGAAGAATACCTTCAAGCCCGAGTTCCTGAATCGTATCGATGAGGTCATCGTCTTCCACTCGCTCCGCCGCGAGGATATGTATCAGATCGTCGATCTGTTGCTCAATCGCGTGCGCAATCAGCTGACGGAGCAGCAGATCGAGCTGGTGGTCCCGCAGCCTGCCAAGGACTTCTTGATCAAGGAGGGCTTCGATCCGCAGTACGGCGCCCGCCCGCTGCGGCGCACGATCCAGCGCCTGGTCGAAGATCCGCTGGCCGAGGGTCTGCTTCAGGGGCGCTTCCATGCCGGCGATGTGGTTGAGGCGGTGGTGGTTGGCAATGCTCTCGAGCTGCAGGTGCGCAGTCGGCTGGAGCAATTGCCTGCTCCGGCTTCACCACAGGCGGCGCTCTCTGCTGGGAGCAGTGAGGGCAGCCCCGCCGGTGAAACCTTGCCAGGTTGATAGTGGGCAGAGGAGAGCCATTCTGGCGCGTCTCGCGCGCCGCAGGCTCTCCTCTTTTTTTGTCCTCGCCCGCTTGTTTCCTTAGTTGCTGCCCGCAGACAATGCCGGCAGCTGTAGGCGCTCTCCTTCTGCCTGTCTGTCTGTTGAGGCGCCGGTCAGGCAGGCTGTCCAGGTCTACAGTGGAATATGACGTGCTTTGAAGCACGCATTCTGGTTATGTGATTCTATGCCCAAATCTCGCACACGCTTTGTATGCCAGCAGTGTGGTGGGGAGCAGACGAAGTGGCTGGGACGCTGCCCCGATTGCGGCGCCTGGAACACCCTGGAAGAGGTCTCCCTTCCTGAAATGCCGGCGTCGGCTTCCGCCCCCCAGCGCCGCTATGCCTTGTTGACCGGGGCAGCTGCGACCGTGGGAGCCTCTGCCACTCCCCTGGGGCCACAACCCCTGACCCAGGTGAAGGCCCTCTCTCACGAGCGCCTTTCGGTCGGCTATGCCGAAATGGATCGCGTGCTCGGTGGTGGCCTCGTGCCTGGCTCGCTCACGCTGGTCGGTGGCGAACCAGGTATTGGCAAGTCAACCCTGCTCCTGCAGGTCTCAGGCCATATTGCCGAGCATGTAGGGCCGGTCCTCTATGTTTCGGGGGAGGAATCAAGTGAGCAGATCAAGATGCGCGCCGAACGCCTGGAGATCACCGGTGAGCGTCTCTATCTGCTAGCAACGGTCGAGCTAGACGTGATCTGCGAGGCTGTTGCTCGCCTCAAGCCAGCCCTGGTGGTGGTCGATTCCATTCAGACAGTCTTTGCCACTCATCTGACCTCGGCCCCGGGGAGTATCAGCCAGGTGCGCGAGTGTACGTTGCACCTGATGCAGGTGGCGAAGAGTAGCCACATCCCGATGTTCATCATCGGCCATGTCACCAAGGAAGGAACGGTGGCAGGCCCCAAAGCTCTGGAGCATATTGCCGATTGTGTGCTCTATCTGGAGGGGGAGCGCTACCATACCTATCGGCTGCTGCGTGGCGTCAAGAATCGCTTTGGTGCGACCCACGAGGTAGGGGTGTTTGAGATGCACGGAGAGGGCCTGCAGGAGGTTCCCAATCCGTCAGCTCTTTTCTTGTCCGAGCGCCCCGGGGCCGCCAGTGGCTCAGCGGTCGTGGTGAGTATGGAAGGGACACGCCCACTGCTGGTGGAGGTCCAGGCTTTGGTCACTCCCAGCAATTTCGGCATCGCTCGCTGTACGGCCAATGGGATTGAGCATAATCGCCTGCTGATGCTGCTGGCGGTCTTGACCAAGCGGGTCGGCCTGGCCCTGGGCAATCACGATGTCTATACTAACGTGGTGGGTGGCTTCACCTTGGAGGAGCCGGCTGTTGATTTGGGCGTGGCTGCTGCGATCGCTTCGAGCTATCGCGACCGGCGTATCCCGCCCGACCTGGCTTTGATTGGCGAGGTTGGCCTCTCGGGAGAGCTGCGCCCTGTCAGTCGCCTGGGGCTGCGCGTCCGCGAGGCGGCGAAGCTGGGCTTCAAACGCTGCCTGGTCCCCGCCAGCGGACGCACGGAGCGGGTGCGCCGCGAGTTGGAGGGGGCAGGGCTGGCTGAGGAGTGCCGGGTCATTCCCGCCAGTACTCTTGCAGTTGCCCTGGAAATCGCGCTACACTAACCAGCAAGGGTGACTCTTGTCTCGTGACTGGAGCATCTGCTGAGCTTAAATAATGGAGGTGAGTGTTTCGTGCCTTATCGTGGTTCTCGCCCCCAGAGGTCGATCGTTGCTCTTGATTCTGACCCGGGAAAACGGTATACTCTATAGCTGGCATGACGATTTTTGTGATTCGACGGGCGCGTTTCTGGCGGTTCAGCACAGCAGGCCAGGCCCTGTTATCCGGAATCATCGTTCTTGTCCGTCTCTTTATCATCTATTCTGCTCCTGCCCGCATGCTTTACCTCACGCTGGCCCGTCGTCGGTGGTCAAACCTCTCACCCTTCTGGAGGCTGATGGGATGTCTGTTAATACAATCGCTCGCTGCATTGGGGCGCTTTTGGCTGCCAGCGTCAGTTTCTTCGTCTTCTTTGTGGAGCATCCACTTGCGACGCTCTTGCTTGAAAAGCTCGAATGGTCTGCTGCAATTGCGTTTGCCTGCGGACTTATTGCTTTTGTGATTACTCCCTATGTGACCATTGTCCCCTATCGTTGGGTCAGTCACCAGCTGCGGACCGTGGCGGTCAGTGATCTGATCGCGGGTACCATTGGGTTGATTGTGGGCCTGCTGATCTCCGTGCTCTTTGGTATTCCGCTGGGGGCTTTGCCGGAGAACTGGGGCCATATTCTGCCTGTGGTAGCGGCCATCATCTGTGGCTATTTGGGGGCTATGGTGGCCGTCCTACGCAAGAGTGAGTTGGCTCATCTGTTTCAGTCGCTCTTTCTGACACGCCGCCGTGAGCGGGAGGAGGAGCGCGAGCGCGAGCGCGAGCGCGAACGTGCGAAGGAGGCAGAGGCTCTGGCCAGCGCGGCGGGGCCGCAGATCTTGCTGGATACAAGCGCTATTATCGATGGTCGTATTGCTGATATCAGTCAGACGGGCTTTATCTTTGGGAAGCTGGTGGTGCCACGTTTTGTGCTCAACGAGCTGCAGCGGATCGCCGATTCTGCTGATACGCTCCGGCGGAATCGGGGGCGGCACGGCCTGGAGATGTTGAATCGCTTGCAGAAGGATGCGACGGTGCCAGTGGAGATTATGGATACGGATATGGAAAGCAGCTCGGAGGAGGTCGATAGCAAGCTGGTGAAGCTGGCGCGCGCGCTCCATTGTCCGATTATCACCAACGATTTCAATCTCAACCGCGTTGCTGAATTGCAGGGGGTGAAGGTTCTCAATATTAATGAGCTGGCGAATGCGGTGAAGCCGGTCCTGCTGCCGGGTGAGGAGATCGCGATTAAGATTATGCAGGATGGCAAGGAGCTGGGTCAGGGCGTAGGCTATCTGGATGATGGGACGATGATTGTGGTGGAGGGGGGCCGCCAGTATATGAATATGACGATCGATGTGACGGTGACGCGGGTGATTCAGACAGTTGCTGGGCGTTTGATCTTCGCTTATCCGAAGCAGAGCAGCGGCAATGCTACCTCCAGCAGTCAGGGACAATCGACCGGCAAGCAGCGTCAGGGCTAGCCTGGAGCGGAGTAGTGGGGGATGGGGAAAGAAAAGACGGCAGCACCCGGCCAGATTCAGGGCCAGCAGGTCGCTGGAAGCGTGTCAGTTTGGCTGGGTGGGAGCGACAAGAAAAAAGGGGGACCTGGCTCTCTCTGGCTGCCAGAGAACGTCATAGTAGATGTCGGGTAGGCAGGCACCAGTCAGATGGTGCCTCTCATTATAGGCGGAGGCGCTGGTGGATTATTGCTATGCAAGAACGAGCCGCTGTGGTAATTGTGGCTGCCGGCAGTAGCCGGCGTATGGCCGGTCGCGATAAGCTCTGGACCCCGCTGGCCGGGCGCTTGACGCTGGCCCGTACGGTGGATGCTTTTGAAGGTTGCCCGCTGATTAAGGCGATTGTCCTGGTGGTCCACCCTGCTCGCGAGGCCGAGGCCTGTGAGCTGTTGGCTGAGGAGGGCTGGCGTAAGGTGGTTGCGGTTGTAGCCGGTGGACCGCGCCGTCAGGATTCGGTGCGCCTGGGGCTGGAGGCTTTGGCTCGCCGTTTGCCGGAGACCCAGTGGGTGCTGGTGCATGATGGGGCGCGCCCTTTTGTCTCGTCTTCCCTGATTGAGGCGGGTTTGCAAACTGCTCGCCTGCATCAGGCGGCGGTGGCCGCGGTTCCGGTCAAGGATACGCTGAAGGTGGTCGAGGGAGGCTATGTCTGCGAGACGCCAGAGCGTGCTCACTTGTGGGTGGTGCAGACGCCGCAGGTCTTCGCCTTTCCTCTGCTCTGGGAGGCTCATCATGCTCGCTGTCTTCAGACAATGGGGGAGGAGGAGGTGAGTGATGATGCGACGCTGGTGGAGCGCCTGGGCTACCGCGTCGTGATTTTCCCAGGCTCGTACACCAATATGAAGATTACGACGCAGGAAGATTTTCTGCTGGCGGAATATCTGGTGCATCAGGAGACGTGGCCGCGATGACGTTGCGTATTGGTTGTGGGTTCGATGCGCATGCCTTTGCTCCCGAGCGACCGCTGGTGCTGGCGGGGGTCGCTCTTCCTTCAGAGATGGGCCTGGCTGGTCATTCGGATGCCGATGTGGTGATCCATGCGGTGGTGGATGCCTTGCTGGGAGCGGCAGCCCTCGGCGATATCGGAATGCATTTCCCTTCTCATGATCCTCGCTGGAAGGATCAGCCGAGCGCGCTTTTTTTGACGTACGCGCGCGATCTGTTACGCCAGCATGGCTGGCGTGTGGTGAACGTCGATGCGACGGTCATTGCGCAGCGTCCTCGCCTGGCTCCATATGTGATGGCAATGCGCTCGCGGTTGGCAGAGTTGCTGGAGCTGCCGCTGGCGCAGGTCAGTGTCAAGGCGACGACGACCGACGGCCTGGGCTTTACAGGTCGTGGCGAAGGCATCGCTTGCTCGGCAGTAGCCTTGCTGGAAGAGGTGGCAGCTGGCTGACTTCCCCTTTGTGTTCCCCTGTCCTTTTCATCGTCTGTGATGGAAGAAAGGCTTGGGCTTCTCTCTCCGCTGGCCTCCGCACAAGGCGAGCTGGCGAACTGGTTCAGGGTGGGGCACTCGCCTTTAGCTTAAGAAGTAGCGATTGAGCAGCTGGTCGACGATCTGTTCGTACTGCTCTTTGCGCCAGCTATCGTCAGCAATGTGATCGATCATAAACTGGAGATGGGCAAGGCGGACATTGGTCATCAGGCTGGCTAAGGCTTGTAATCTCAGGCTAGCAGTCTTTTCTTGAAATTGACGCCAGGCTCCCAGGAATGTTGTCAGGGCTGAGACTATGCTGGCGAAGATACTGCCAGCGATGAGGCGCGGGTCTGCCCCGAGGAGGAAGGCTGCGGTGATCATTGCGATTGTGAGCAGGAGGCAGAACAGGCTAGCTCCAAAAAAACCCTGGGTGGCTCTGAAGGCATCTTTGGCTTCTTTATTAAGATCACGTAGATATTGGTCGCTACGCATAATAATTCTGTTCAGGTACTTATCTGAGAGAGTTTGGACGCCGGAGGCGAGTTTCTTGGCCTCCTGATCCATTGGCTCTTCCTCCTCTGAAAGATAAGTGCTCTCCAGTGTGGCTTTCAAGGCACGGGTCTCGACCATTGTTTGTGTGATCTGCTCCAGGATCTCACTCTTGCTGACCTGGAGGGTGGCCTGTAGCTGCTCAGCCACAGAGGGCAGACCCGCACGCAGCTCGCCTGTAAGTCCGTCGATAGCGGGTGTGATATGGTTGGAGAGTGTAGCATCAACCTTTTGCTCCAGGGCGCTAAGCTGATGGTGCAGATGCTCTTCGATCGCAGGAGCACTCTGGGCGAGCTGCTCTAAGTGCGCTTCCTGGCGGCTCAGGTGATCTTGCATGGCCTGACGATGATCTGCGAGAATCTGCTGAACGCTCTCCTTCAGGTGATGGTTGCTGGCTTCCAGCTGCTCTGTCAGGGTGTTGTCCATCGACTGCCTCAGTTCTGCAGTGGATTGCGAGAGCCGATCTTGCCACTCTTGTTCCTCTTCCTCGATCATTGTGATAGTCCGCAGTATTTGCTGAGCCAGGTCACTATCATTCTGATGAATCTTCTCTTCTAGTGTCTGCACTGCCTCCGAGAGGGTCTCTTTCAGTTGCTGAAGCTGTTCATTGAGCGGTTGGGTGTCGACGGCGATGGCCGTGAGCTGCTCCCTGAGAGTCTGGAGAGAGGTAGAGAGAGCGGTGAGGTCTTGCTGCCGAGGAAGCTGTCCAAGGGCCTCGTGAAGGTCCTGAATGCTGTGGGCGAGGCGCTCTTCCTCGGATAGGCGACCAGAGCCTGGGGCACCTGGGTAGCCAGGAGTCCAGTCGCAACAGTCCCAACGGGCACTGTAGCTGAGCATTTCCCGGTAGCTCAGTATTTTACAGTATTTGCCTCCTGTATTATCAGAGAGGATCTCGATGCTATCCCCTTCGAGAGTCCTTCCTCCTCCGTCCACTACTGTGACTATCCAGCCCCAGCGCTCCAGCATCTCGGTTCTGAAGGGTACACGGGTGGCGATCACCGTGACTTCGTCTCTCCGCCGGGCATGGATGACCGGAGCGTTTTCAAGCGTGGCAATCTCGGCAAAGCTGGTCATGATGGCTCTCCCCTGCTCCTGACGCTGCTTACAGACAGGTGGTTACATCAGATCTTGCTCGCTGGAAGAGGTATTGTTTGTCTTTATTTTTCAAAATAAATTGTGGAATATATAGGTGTAGAAGTCAAGGCGCGATCTGAATGTAAAGCGCTCCCAGGTGAAGATAGGTCCTGTAAGAGGATAGACAGAGAAGGACCCTCAAGGCTGAGAAAGCTGATCGATAGCTTGGCTTTTCCTGACCTGTGGGGGCTTCTGCCCAGGGCCGGAGCATGGCAGCCTGTTCCGCCCCATCTCCGCTTGTAGAGAACGGCGGCAGGCTGCCAGCAGCTCCCGCTCTGGGGGGAGAGAAGAGGCTAGCCGCGTACGGGTAGGCCCAGCAGCTGACGGGTAAGCTGGATATGGCCTAAATGCAGAGCTGAATGCTCTACGGCGTGCAGGAGGGCGTCGCGCGCGATCAAAGGGCGATCTGTGGGGGCATAGCGATAGGTGGTTGGCCCACTCACAGGCGCCTGCAGGTGGGTATCTGGAAGCCTATCCAGAACCTCATGCATCGCTTCTAGCCAGCGTTCATAGCGCTCCTTTAGGGCCGCAAAGTCTCCACGGGCGTGAAACTCGGCAGCGCGGTCGCGTGCGATCTGGCGCTGTCCAACGAGAACAAGCACCCAATACTCGGCGGCTCCGACCAGGTGAGTTGCTAGCGCGAAGAGGGTGTTAGTTTCGGGCAGTTCAAGCGGGCGATTCAGATCAGTTTCTGGCAGGTCTTCTAGCAGGAAAAGGGCATCGCGCGAGATGCGCTCTAGCATATGGGCAAAGCAAGCTCCTTCGCTCACGCTCATGGGAGTTCCTCCATCGATCGAAATAAGTCTAACAAAGGGAGAGAAGTGGAGGTCATCAAGCTCCAGGTTGCCTCGTCTCTGCTGGCAATCCCCTGTCATCGTATCACCTGTTGACCGTCAGGGAGTAGGGAGGGAAGGGGTGGTGAGGTGAGAGCATCCCAGGTGAAGGTAAAGCGGAGAGAGAGCAGCGAGCTGCAGGAGGTCTTTATAGCTGGCGGCAGATCAGGCCGAGGTCCCGCTCTGCAGCGAGACGGACTGCAGCTAATAGGTTGGCGCCGTAAGCTGGGAGTACTTCATCGATCAGGCGCATGTCCTGGCCCTGGCCCGCGGCCAATCCCTGGCGAAAGCGATCGTAGTCCCTGGCGGCGGCCTCGGCCTCCGGGGCTGTGACTGTACGCAGGCAATGAGTCAACCTCTTGACCTCGGCAGGCGTCAGGTAGCCGATGTAGTGGCCGAAAGAGGTGCTAGAGAAGGTTTCCTGCGGAGCGGATGTGAAGCTATCCTCAAAGGGGAGGGCACGCCGTCCACAAGCCAGGTACTCAAAAAGTGCCAGCGCTGCCGGTGAGATAGCTGCTAACCAGCCGCGCAGGCGTAGTACGTTGGGATGCTGCCCAAGAAAGAAGCCCTCTGCGTCCAGTTCCTCCAAGTCAGGGCTGGCCACCTCAAAGTAGGCTTCGCTCAGCTGCAGTGGCTTGCCGTCAGCCTCCTCTGGCTGGCTCGTCAGACCCACTGCGATCCGCTTGGGTCTTGCCTGCTGCTCTATCGTGGCCAGGACCTCGCCACGCACGCAGTAGTGCTCAACGATGGCACTCCAGACTGTGGCCAGCGCCTCCGAACAGCGATGGAGATGCGGGACATGGCGGTAGAGATAGCGATCGCTGAGGGCCGTGAACTCTTCGGCAGAGCAGAGTAGGCGATATTCGTAGAGGCTGTGGGGGCCGCGAGGTAGGGCGGCGACAAAGGCCGCTGCCCGAGGCCAGGTGCGTGCCGACTGCATGGCCTCGGGTAGAAAAGCCTCCTCGTATGCCAGGCGCGTGGCAGCGTACAGCGCCTCGACCTCCCCGACCTCATTGGCCGTGAGCCAGCGCGCGAAAGCTGGCATCACTCGCTCCCGGTAACGCTTCCAGTTAAAGCCATAGACCAGCATCGCTCTTGCTCTGCTTGCTCTCTTCTGCTCACTCGCTCGTCTACCCCAGCGGGTGCCCGAAGCGGAGCGGCCAAAAGCCAGGATCAATGCTATCTGGCAGAGCAGACGCCGGCGGCGCTAGTACCGGACCATCCGCTCTGTAACTCTGCTCTACCTTTATCGTACTCGCATATGGGGATTTTCCCAAACTGTTAGCTCTATGGTACTCTGGAAAGAAACAGACAGCTGGCACGCCTGGGGCCATTGTCGACCGCTTCCTCCCCAGAGATGAAGGATGCAACTGCTCCTGTATCTTAGAAAAGAGGGTTGTTTTGTGCACGGATGGCATCAATCGTAATATCTATTCTGTTTTTCAGTTGAGGAGCTGATAGCCTTATGGCTGATCAAGAACATACTGAGAGTAGAGAGCAGATTATTCCTGATTTCTACGATCAGGAAACGCAGATCTTTGAAGAATTGGACATGCCCGAGCCAGCGCGTCCCTGGTGGCGAGAGAGGCGTTGGCAGGTGATCATCAGCCTTATTTTCCTGTTCTTGCTCATTGGGGGAAGTGTCTTGACAGTGGTGGCGCTCAGGCGTGGGCGAGTGACCTATCAATACCAGCGTGTCACGCGCGGCACCTTTAGCCAGATCGTCAGTGCCACTGGTACCTTGCAGGGGACCGTCTATAATGTCAATGCTCCCACGAGTGGTAAGATCAGCGCTCTCTATGTCAGCGTGGGCCAGCAGGTGCGCGCTGGCCAGGTGCTCGCGAAACTTGACTCGACCTCGTTGCAAGATGCCGTCAATCAAGCCCAGGCTCAGGTCAACGCGGCCCAGACAGCTCTCACCGATGCCCAGAACAACCTCAACAAGGTTGAAGCGCAGGCCAATGCCAGCCTGGCCACTGCCTATGATCAGGAGCAGAATGCCCTCTATAACTGTGACCATCCGGCGCTGAATCAGTCGGTGCCGCCCAACTGCAAGCAACTGGCTGAGGACCAATATGCCCAGGCTCAGAGCCAGGCGGCGGCACAGATTGCCTCGGCCCAGGCGCAAGTAGACAACGCCCAGAGCCAGTTAAAGACCGCTCAGGCCCAGCTCACGGCAGCCCGACACAATCTGGATCTGACCACTATCACCGCTCCACATGCTGGGGTGGTTGCCACCATCAATGGTAGCGTCGGCAGTTATCCTGGCGGCTCTCTCAGCGGAATCTCCAGCGGTGCAAGTGGTAGCGGGCAGAGCAGTGGGGTGAGTACGGGATCAGGAGGCAGTGCGGGAAGCCCTGCCACCGCGGCCTTCATGCAGCTTGTCGATCTTTCCAGCCTCCAGATCACGGCTAATGTGAATGAGGCCGACATTGGTGCTGTCAACACAGGCCAGCAGGTCCACTTTACGGTCAGCGCCTATGGTAACCGCCAGTTCAACGGCACCATTCGCGCTATCTCGCCCCTTGGCCAAAGTGTGTCCAACGTTGTTACCTACCCGGTCACTGTCGATATCGATCTCAGCAGCGCGCGCGATGCTCATCTGCTTCCCGGAATGACTGCGAACCTGACTATTACCACCCTTCAACATGAGGATGTCCTGCTCATCCCAGTCGATGCCGTCAATTTTGCACGCAGCGCCGCCAACCTGGCCCAACGCAACGGGACGCCGATCATTGATCCTGCCCAGATCAAAGCGGCCTCTGCCCAGGCGCGTCAGCTTCTGCAGGGGCTGCGCAATCTTCCGCCGGGCGAGCAGCCGACGCCTGGCTACGTACTGGAGCGTGCTGGCGAGCGTTGGGTAGTCAAACCGGTTGTCCTTGGTCTGACCGATGGCAACACCTACGAGGTGCTTGCTGGTTTAGAAGTCGGCGAGAGCGTCGTCACTGGCGCCCAGGGTGGCCCATTTACCTCCCTCAACCAGGTAGGCAGCTAGACGACGCTTATGATCTAATAGAGGCAGAGAGGCATTCACCCGGAAGGCACTGCTTGGGAGAAAGGGCTGCGAGCTTGCAAGCTGCCCATCAGAGCAACTGCCTGTCTGTCTGCCGAGAAGAGGGAGCTGATCCTCAGCGCTAGAGAGAAGAGAAGAACTATGAGCGACCGAGAAGTACAACTGGTACAGGGCGACGAGCGGTCCGTTCCTGCGACCCAGCGACGCCCACCGATTGTGCTTGTGCGTAACCTGACCAAAATCTACCGGCTGGGCGAAACCACCGTTCCGGCTCTGCGGGGAGTCTCGTTGACTGTCAGAGGCGGGGAGTTTGTGGCTATCATGGGACCCTCTGGCTCAGGAAAGACAACCTTTATGAATCTCTTGGGCTGTTTGGATCGGCCCACCGGTGGCGACTATTGGCTTGTGGGGCGCAGAGTCAGTCGGATGACCCCGGATGAGCTGGCCGATGTGCGCAATCGGCGCATCGGCTTCGTCTTTCAAGGCTTTCATCTGCTGGCCCGCTCTACTGCTCTCCAGAATGTGGCTCTTCCGTTGATGTACGCCGGACTCTCGCGCGCTGAGCAAGAGCGACGTGCGCGTCGGGCTCTAGAGCTGGTTGGCCTCGGCAGCCGCCTGCACCATCGTCCCTCACAGCTGTCTGGAGGCCAGCAGCAGCGTGTCGCCATTGCCCGGGCCCTGGTTAATAATCCTGCCCTGCTGCTCGCTGACGAGCCAACCGGCAATCTTGATAGTCGAACCAGCATTGAAATCATGGCCATTCTGCAGGCTTTGAATGCTCGGGGCCTGACGATTGTTCTCGTGACCCATGAGAGCGACATCGCTGCCTATGCTCGCCGGCGCATTCTCTTCCGTGATGGGCAAATCGTGAGCGATGAGCCAGTCGTGGCCACGCGCTCAGCCCAGGATGAGCTGCTCCAATACTATCAGAGCAGTCCGGCCAGTAACGACGGCTATCGAGCGCTTCCTGCGGAGGAGGAGCAATGAGTGGGCCAGTTGAGCGTGACCGCCAGGCGGCGGCAAAGACAGAAGTGGTGGCCCAGCCGGTCCGTGAGGGGAGTGGCAGACAGGCCCCTCCATCGCCAGCGCTGCCCATAGAGGGCAGCAGCCAGCGTCGGGAGGGCCGGGAGATACATCGTGGCAGTCTGCTCGTGGCCAACTTCGCCAGTGCCTTTGAATCCCTCTGGGCCAACCGTCTACGTTCGTTGCTTACCACCCTCGGGGTTGTCATCGGAGTGGCGGCTGTCATCGCGGCCATGACCCTGACCCAGGGGGCCAGTGTGCTGATCCAGGCGCGTCTGAGCGTCTTGGGAACCAATACCTTACTGATCGTCCCTGGGGCGGCTACCAGCAGCGGAGCCTTCAGCTCGCTTGGCTCGCAGCAGAGCCTGACCCAGGGCGATGCCGACGCTTTAGCCTCCATCCCGCACGTTGTCCAGGTCTCGCCAGTACTCTCACTCGGAGCCCAGGTGATCTACGGTAGCCAGAACTGGAATACGCGCATCCAGGGAGTCTACCCGGGCTATCGCCAGATCCAGGGCTGGGAGATTGCCGGTGGGCGCTGGCTGAATGCTCATGATGAGCTGACAGGCTTGCCTGTCGCGGTGCTCGGCCAGGTGGTAGCCAACAGTCTCTTTGGCCCATCCGGCACCAATCCCGTTGGCCAGACGATCCGCATTGGCACTCAGACGTTTCGCGTTGTGGGCGTGCTGCAGCCGAAAGGTTCTTTTGGGGCCTTCTCTCAGGACGATGTGGTGTTTGTTCCTTTTACCGCTGCCTTAATACGCCTCAAAAACAGTAGCTATGTCGATCAGATTCAAGTCCTGGTCGATAAACCTGAACATGTCAATACGGTGCAGCGTGCAGTCGATGCCACCCTACTGAAGCGCCATCGCATCAGCGCCGGAAGCCCCGCTGACTTTCAGATTCGCAATGCCAACCAGTTGCTGCAGACAGCCCAGCAGGCAACCCAGACTTTGACCCTGCTTCTTGTAGGGATTGCGGGCATCTCCTTGACAGTGGGAGGGATCGGCATCATGAACATCATGCTGGTCTCGGTCACGGAGCGGACACGAGAGATTGGCATTCGAATGGCTGTTGGTGCTCGACGGCGGGATATTCGCAACCAGTTCCTCATAGAGGCGCTGACGCTCAGCTCTCTAGGCGGCATTCTTGGGATCGTCCTCGGCTTGCTGGCCGGCTGGCTCATGACGACGAACTTTGGGGTGCCTTTTGTCCCCCAGCCGCTGTCGATTCTGCTGGCTTTTGGGGTTTCGGCTCTCGTGGGGGTCACCTTTGGCTTCTATCCGGCGGTACGTGCGGCGCGGCTTGATCCGATCATTGCCCTACGCACTGAGTGAGCAAGCAGGGCTGCTCTTGCTCTCGAGGAGCAGCCACTGCTTGCTCACTCCAGGTGCAGGTCTGCTTAGTCAACCTTGTTGCTGCTATTGCTCTCGTCCCTGTTCTCCACTTCCGGAGGAGGGGCCATCGGCTGTCAGACTGGCCAGCCAGGGCGGGAGCGTTGAAGAGCCTGGATCTGTCTGGCGCTCTCCAGGCGAGGGAGCGGGAGTCGATGGCCCTGGAGACCCGGGTTGGGGCGAGAGCTGGGGGGGCATCTCGTGGAGGCCGCTGCCAGTACCGGGGCCGGTCGGAAGGGACATCCCCTCGGCGGGAACCAGACTGGTAGTTGGGAAAAGGAAATTTCCGTTGAAAGGGCTGGTTCCGTGAGGTGGAAAGGCGAGATTCGAGGCCACCGGGAGCTCGCCCGTCGTGGGCATCAGGCTGGTAGTCGGAAAGAGAAAGTTGCGCTTGAGGCGACTGGAAGCAGGAGCGCCGGAAGCCGAACGGCTGGTAGCTGGGCGCCGGGCTGTATCTTCCAGCGTGCTGGAAGGAGGAGCGCTCTGCCTGTGCTGAGTCGAGGAGGAGCTGCCGGGGGTCACTGTCAGCCCGGTCGGCGTGAGTGGCAGGTCATGGGCGACCGCTGCAGGTAGAGGCGACGGTCGAGCCGAGGCCGGCGAGGGTGTTGCCGCAGATTGAGAGAGCGAGATGGGCATAGAGGTGGCCGGCTGCATTTGTGTTGGGGCAGCGGCAAAGGAGTCGCTCGCTGGCGTTGCGTTGCCCAGGCGAAGTGGCGCCTGGTGAGCGGAAGCGGTAGCCGGCTGCCAGTTGTTGCCCAACGTGAGGCTGCTAGGGCTGCCCTCCAGGGGTAAGGGCAGAGGATTACCCGCCAAATCGCGGTCACCTGCCAGGCTCTCTGGGCTGCGGGTGCGGCGCCAGGGGCGCGCGCCGGAGGCCAAGCGTGGACGCGGCAACGGCTCAGGCGCAATATAGTGGCGCAGGAGGAGCACGCCCACCAGAATCAGGGCCAGGAGCAGCAAGACGATGCCTGTCACCACCGGGAGAAAGCTCAGATTGTTGCGCTGGGCGATGCGCGTTGTGGCCGCCGTATTGTCATTGCTCTGCTGACCATTATTGGCATTGCTATTGGTCATGGCGGGGGCCGCCGTGGGGGTCATGGTCGCCTGGCTGGTGGCGGTTGCTCTGGCGGTCGCCGTAGGTGTTACAGTGACAGTGGCCGCCGCCGTAGCAGTGGGGGTGACGCCAGATACTGCGGTTGGCGACGCGCTACGCGTCGGTGCCGGGGGAGGCGTGCTAGTTTTGGTTGGTTGGGCCGTTGGGGCAGAGGTGGGAGAAGGAGGCGGTGTCGTCGGCTGCGCCGTGGGTGTGGGGCTGGGCGGAGCCGTGGGCGCCTCCGTTGGTGAAGCAACCACTGTCGGCGAGTCGTCAAGCGGCTGCAGCAGTGGAATCTGCGGGCCTGACGCCGCATACATCGGCACCAGATTGGCTAGCACGCCGATCACGGAAACTGCTAGTAAGCAAGTACAGATGGTGAGCGTGAGCGTTCGTAATAAAAATTTCCCCAGGTCGGGGTCGGTCTGTCTAAACATCGATCCCTACCTCTCGGCACCGGCGGTCATTGCCGGTCAGCGATTGGTGCGCACAGTGTGCCGCGTGCTCGACATGGAACGCGACCGGCAGATCCAGGGCGATGGCCTGGTGTGCTTCGGCTGCGCGCTTTCTCTTTTCCACCTGCCATCGCCCTAGAGGGGAGTATAAAATATGCGTCTCAGCCGGTCAAGCAATCTGAAGAGGATATCCAAATGTACTAGTCGAAATGTGAATGTTTGGGACCCTTTGACCTTGAGCGAGCCTGCGCCAATCTGATGGAAAACGCTCTCCTGGGCATCTCTCTGGCAGGACGCTAGTCATTCTTATTCCTCTGGTCCTTCGCTGTCCACCTCCTCTCTTCCTTAATATAAGGAATATTTGCATATATGTATTATAATCAGGGAATGAAAGTCTGTCCGTGTGGTGGCTATCTCTTCGGGCCTGGCCTTCAGAGATCGACGATTTCGCTCACTCGTTCCTCTCGTGTTGATGTGGGGCGAGCCTTGTGCTGCAGAGTGAGGAGGGCGGCACTGTGGAGGGATGTCTGTCCTTATTAAGGAGCATACCATGCCTCTTACCGATGAGATCAATGTGGTGACTGGCGCCTTTAGCTACACAGGCCAATACATTGCCCGTCGCCTGCTGGCACTCGGCAAGGAGGTACGCACCCTTACCGGTCATCCGCAGCGTAGCCATCCGTTGGGTAGCCAGGTGCGGGCCTTCCCCCTGGCTTTTGATGATCCGTCCCGTTTGCGCGAGGCTCTCAGCGGTGCACGTGTGCTCTACAACACCTACTGGGTACGTTTCCCGTATGGCCACCAGAGCTATGAGCGCGCAATTGAGAACACTCGTCGTCTCTTCAGGGCGGCGCGTGAGGCTGGCGTTGAGCGCATTGTTCACGTCAGCATCAGCAATCCAAGTCTCTCTTCGCCCTTCCCATACTTCCGGGGCAAAGCTCTCTTAGAACAGGATTTGAGGCAGAGCGGCCTCTCCCATGCCATTGTGCGCCCGACCGTTATCTTTGGCCGGGAGGACATCCTGATCAATAATATTGCCTGGCTGTTAAGACACTTCCCGCTCTTTGCCCTCTTTGGTGACGGAACTTATCAGCTGCAGCCGGTCTATGTGGAGGATATGGCTGACCTGACGGTGCAGGTGGGGCAGCAGCAAGAGGATGTGATTGTTGACGCTGCCGGGCCAGATATCTTCACCTATAGGGAGATGGTTGCGCTGATAGCGCGCACTCTGGGAAGGCGCGTATGGCTGGTGTCGGCTCCGCCTGGCCTGGTTTTGGCTCTGGGCAAGCTACTCTCTTTGTTGGTTGGCGATGTCCTGATTACGCGCGATGAGATCGATGGCCTGATGGCCAACCTCCTGGTCTCGCATGAGGCCCCTACAGGTCGGACCCATCTGGCCGACTGGTTACAGGCCCATGTGACAGAAGTTGGCCAGCGCTATGCCTCGGAGCTGGCGCGTCATTATCGCTAAGGCTGGAGGACTGAGCAAGGGAGTGAGAGAAGAAGGAATAGCCTCCTGCGCTGGGTTCCCACGTCCCTTGCCTCTGTTGTCCTCCAATCCTCATTTGGTCCAACTGGTCTATTCGTCTACCTCGGCTTCTGTGGCTGGCTACTCTTGATGCGTATTCTGGCTGCGGCCTGGCAAGACCGATAAGCCGCTTTGCACCTGGCGCATCAAGGTCTCCAAGGAGACTTCTGTGGGGGCGATACTCGCCTGCTCCTCTTGGGCCTGTCCCGGGACGGCGGGACAGGGTCCTCCCTCGCCGTTCTGCTGTGGCTGCTCAGGTGGCGAGCCGTTTGTCAGCGTCGGCCTTACGCTAGACAGAGGAAGCGTTTCGCTCTCGTGGACGGAGCTGAGGCGCCTATTGGCTGGCTTCTGGCGTCGCTGGCGGTACTGAACAAAGCCGCCGAGGAGGCCGAAGAGAAGCAGGCCGCCGCCGGTGGCTCCGAGTAGCCACGGGAGCAGCTGGCCGAGAGGCGATGACGGGCTGGCCGGAGTCGTTTTCTGCGCCTGATTTCCCGTATTGGTGCTGGCGGTAGCGATTGCCGGCATGCGATTGGTGTTGCTATCAGCAGTGGCGCTTGGTGGGACCGACGTTGGCGTTGGGGTGTGCGTTGGCGTTGGAGAGGGAAGGGTCGTCGGCGTGGCGGACGGCACCGACGTCGAATCCGGTATGGGCGCTGCGTTGATAGTGAAACTAACGCTGGCGCTGATGGGAGCCGGTGAACCATTGCCGGCGCTCGCTTTGATTTGGGCTGGACCGGCAAGGCCGTTGGGAATAGTAATGTTGCGGGTGAAGTTCCCCTGTCCATCGCTCGTAACGCTCCCCAGGCTGAACGTGGCACCGCTTGCTTGCAGGACCAGCGTCACCTGAGTACCGCCGGGGAGGAAATTGCTCCCTGTGACAGTGGCGGTCTGTCCTGCTGTCACCTGCGTTGGGCTGATGCTCAGCTTGGGTGGTGTGCTCGACAGTAAGGTATAGCTACCGGCCAGGATTGGTGTAGCCTGGATGATGGCGCAGATTTTGTAGGTGCCTGGGGCCAGGCTGCCTGGCAAGACCAGCCAGCCGCTGAAGCTACCGCCCTCTACTGTGCCTGGCTGGCTATTGCTCGCTGGGGTGTAGCCGAGCAAGCAGTCCTGCTGGCTGTAGCCGAGCGAGACCTGGGTGCCGTCGCTCAGCTGGGTCCAGCCAGAGCCGCTAACCGTAATCACTGTGCCCGCCGGCCCCGAACTGGGGCTGCTGCTGAGCGTGCCGCTGTCCCAGCTCGCTGCGTGCGCCGGGCCGCTGCTCCCCATAGCCAACAGCCAGGCTACTAGTAGCCCGATGAGAGAGAGGCCCACGCCCCTCGCTGAGCTGTGATGAAGCCATGCTCCAGATGGTCTCTGGCGTGGTGCCCGCTGTTCGGGGACCCGGTCAGTAACATCGAAGGCTACCATTGTCTCGCTTGCGTACGCCATTCTGCCGCTACAATAGCTCCCGCTGGCGGGAGCCTGGCCGCTATGATGTGCAGTGATTGCGTATAAATCCATCCTTATTCAGTGTAAGGATGCATTTCCCGAGGTGTCAAGAAAGCACGCAAGGGCCTTGCCAGAAAGGCTATGCCTCGACCAGTTCAATGGTCACCTCGTAGCTGAGGCCCCCTGGCGCGCCGCTGGAGAGAGGCACCTGCTGAGTATGCAGATCGCAGGCGTTTTCTGCATAATAGTCAAAGTGCACGGGAATGGGCGTCCCGCCAGTTGGCTCGCTAAAGAGGAGGGTGCGCCCAGTTGAGGAGAGGTAGCTTGTGCGCAAGGCATCACGATAGTACTGACCGCTCAGACCAGTGGGTCGGCCATCGTAGCCGACGAGGTCATTGAGGCAGAGAATCGTCATACTCCAGGTCCTGCGGCCCGGACCAAGATCGACGTAGGCCTCGCCTCCGTCTGCGCGCACGCTGGCTCGTCGGATACGCGGTTGTGCCATGCGGTAGCTACCTGGCTTGACGAAGTAGCCGACTCCATCCAGGATGATCTCGCAGTCCACACCGATAGTAGGCATACGGCTAGACCTCCTCGTGGCGGTGGTGTGCAGCTGTGGCAGCGCTGTCCGCTGTGCTGGCTGCTGGAGCAGGCGCGGCCTGCGCGATAATGCGGCTGGTCTGGGAGCAGCCGCCGCTCTGGTCATGGATGCAGACCAGCTCGCCGTCGATCGTGATATGGAGACCGCGCTGTTGCAGGGCCAGGCGAATAGCCCCAATGATCTGGCTCAGGCGCAGGTTCTCCTTCTCCAAGGCGGCCAGACGATCCTTGAGCGTATCAATCTCGTGTTGCATGACGCTGATGACGCGCGCCTTGACCTCGTCGGCGGTGCGCGCAAAGCCGTAGTGGTAAGCGGCAAAGGCGCCGGCAATCAGAGCCAGAGTAATGAGCAGGTTAGTCAGGCTTAGCAGGTCCTGCATAGGGGGCTTCTCCTGATTGTTCATTGACTATGTGGTCGACGTAGCTACCGCTAGAGACGGGCCCAGCGAGCAGGGATATCGCCCCATTGCACGCGGGCAGCGCTGGCGAAGTCGCGTTGGTTGCGAATCTCCTGCAGGCGAGTCTCAAACTGGGATCGGCGGGCGGCGATCGCCTCTTGCCAGGCACGAGGAATCATGCTGTCATCGAGGTGGTCATGCAACTCGCCGTCCTGAAAGCTGAAGTTGTCGTTGGTGGGCACCTGATAGGCCTCCATAGCGTAGAGGCTGGCCCCCAGGACAATAAGATCGCGATGCAGCTCGGGCACAGTGCTGCCGCTGGCGTCGAGCTGATGTCTGGTGGCATAGAAGACGCGCATGACAAGGGTGTTGTCGCGGGGCAGCTCGGCGCTGGAGAGTTTAAGCGTAAAGCTCGGAGTCTGAGAGGCAAGCGGGCCCTGGCCGCTGCCGACATTTCCCTGGAGGCCAAGGTTGCCGCCTGCAGCCAGGGCGGTGCTGCTCTCGAACAGATTGGAATACTCGGCGAAATCGCGCTCTCGGGGAGGCCAGAGCATAACGCCGCTGGTATTCACAGTAGGCGCTGGCGGCCTGCCTGTCAGAAGGCTATCGGGTGCTGTGTCAAGGTAGCTCGTGGTGCTATTGTCTCCCAGAGTCGTCAGCAGCAGCAGAGTGCTGCCACCGACCTGCGTTCGGTAAAGGTTGCGCCCAATGACGCTGTTGAGGGCACTGCCAGGCAGGGCGGGCTGCGTCGGGCCAAGGGGGATATTGCTCAGGCTGACGCTACCATTGTTTGCCACCGAGACGCTCGTGACGGGGGAGGGAGTGGTCTCGCCGCCCTCACTCAGAAAGGTGACGGCGTACTGATAGAGGCCGGCGCTGAGTCCCCCGCCGCTGCCGGGACTGGCGCTCAGGCCGCCTGGTGGTGGCTGAAAGTAGCTGCCGTAAGCCTGTAGCGGGTAGATGATGCGTTCGATCCACCAGACGGGATAGGCTGGGTTCCACGGTTGTGGATAAGGATAGGTCCGCTGGTAGGGGCGGGTGTTCATATCGCAGTAGCCGATATTGGGATAATACTGACTGTAGCGGATGACGGCTTTGTCAATCGCACGCTCGAGGTCTGCGCTCGACCAGCGCTGATTAGGTCCTGCGGGATCGAAGAGATCAAGGCGCAGGGCATTTTCGATGTCCAGGAGATTCATCCCGTCTGCGATCCTCCTTGCTGCTGCTGTGCTACTGGGTGCTGAGCGGAGAGCTGCCCGCGCCACGCGCGAGGAAGACTGCAATGAGGTCTCCCTCGGCGTAGCGCGATGAGTAAAGCCCAAACGAGCTAGCTGATATAGCCGCAGGTGACAAGTGTGACGGTACAGGTTGCCCCTACGGCCCGGATGTCGATCTGTCCGTTGCTATCGAGCGGCAGGATGGCCTGGCCCTGCCAGCGCGCTGTTGTAGAGAGCAGGTCGCCGCAGGTAACTGTCTGGGCCAGATTGCCACCGTGGGGAGCAATATCCAGATGAGCTGGCTGGCTGCTGGCGCTAAAGGAGATCTTAGCCAGGGCGGCCAGTGCACCGAAGGGGATGCCGCTGCTCCCACCGACCAGGGTGAAGGTAGCCGTAGCTCCGTTGCTGATGGCGACGTTGGTGAGCTGCTGCACACCGCTCACCAGCGTCAAGCGGCCCGGTGGTGGCATGGGCAGGCCACTGAGGCCGTTAGCGTAGGTGGCAATCACTACGGCGTCCTGGGGATTATGTTCGTCGAAGAAGAGCACGGCGCACAAGGCTCCAACCAGGCCGCTGCTCCCGTCGAGGCTATTGGCCACCGGTACACCCTGGAGCATGTGGGAAGTGGCTTCAAAGAGTAAGACCGCAGCCTGGTATGTGCCTGGATTGAAGGCCTGGATAATGCCACGTCTGATGCTGACTCCCATAGCAAGTCTTTCTTCCCTCTTTCTGCGGCCAAGGGGCTGTAGCTGGCGCCTCATTCAGGTGGTCACGGCGGCTAGGCATCATTGGCTCCCTGGCCGGGCTGTGGTACCGCGTCGGGACTGCCGCAGGCATGGAAACTTGCCGCTGTGTAGCTTGTGCCCAGCAGAGCGTTAAGGGCCGCGGCAATGTTGGCAAAGGTCTGGCTACCCGAGGGATCAACACGGCAGAAAATGCCATCTTGGGGGAGTACTGCATCGCTGGTCGCCTGGAAAATGCACATAGTGCGCGGGTTGAAGTAGCTGCCCGCTGGTACTGTGCTACCGCCATTGTAGCGTCCATAGGCGAATTCGAGGATGTCCATCATGGCGTGGCTCTGTTTCTCCTTTCTCCTGCGTGGGATTGGTTGACTGTTGGTGGCGGCGCTTATGCTCAGCGCTAGCTAAAGTTCGAGCCATTTCAGAGCGGCGGCCCAGCTGTTGCTGCTTGTTGCCACATAGATGACGAGGCCGCTACCTGGTGGCAGGATGATCAGGGCGCCGTTGCTGAGGAAATCGATGGTGGTATTGGAGACGAGCAGCAGCGTATCAAGCTGGCTGCCTACAGGAGTGAGATTGCTATTGCTCATGCTGGCACTGGCCACACTGGCGGGGCTGCCGGGCTTGAGGTTGAGTGGTGTGAGGATGGTACCCAGGGCTGGGTCGCTGCTGGTCAGGTTGAGCTGGTGCCAGCTCGAAGCGGCCTCGGCTACACGCGCTGAGAAGACATGCAGGGTCTTGCCGGAACCGCTAGGGTTAAAGAGGCTCAGCCCGGTGGTTGCTGTAGCCGTGCTAGTCTGCTTACCGGTAGTGACACTATAGCCCTGGCCATTACTCAGCCACTCGTTGAACTGCTGACGTACGAAGACTGGATTGCTAACGCTGGGCGCAGCGCCGTTCCACTGGGCAATGTTGACCTGGGTCCGCCCAGCGCTATCGAGCAGGATAGGGGTGTCACCTGCGCTGCTGCTCTTGCCGTAGTTGGAGACGCGGAGTTCGTTGCTGCCGTCTAGTCCTGGCGTGGTGCCGCCGATCTGGGCGACGTTGATGGCCTGGTTGGGCACCAGCTGCAAACGCCCATTGCTATCGATGGCCAGTAGATTGCTACCGCTGCCATCGGCCAGTCTGACCTGTCCAATGAGATTGCCGCCAGCGGGAAGAGCTGGCAGGCTGTTGACAGTAACGATCTGGCGCCCGGCGCTGTCGAGCAGGATAGGGGTGTCGCCGGGAGCGCTGCTTTTGCCGTAGAGGCTGACCCCAAGCCGATTGGCGCCAGCGCCATCGGCCTGGGGGGCAACACCGTTCAGCTGGTTGAAATTGACGTTCTGCTCGGCAGCGGCGTTGAGCGTAGCAGTCGTTTTCAGATTGCCTTGGGCGTCGACTTGTAGAGCCTGGCCCAGGCCGGCGGGGTTCACGCCTCCGATCAGCAGCGAGCCATCGCCGTTGAGGTAGCCTGACATAGAGTCCTGCCTCCTCTCTGCTTAGATGCCACGATAGAGACCGCGGTAGTCGACGACGGCGCCACCGTATTCATGGCGGATCTTGTACGAAATGACGTCTTGAGTAAAGTTTAGTCCGTAGAGCGGCTGGTCCTGAATGAAGAGCACAGGGTTAACCTGGCCGCCGACGAAGCCGATTTCAATGGTATCGACTTCGCGTGGATCTGCCACCAGGAACCACTGGGTTGGGCTGCTGAGCTGGGGCGAGACAATGGGAGTGACGTAGCCCATCATGGGGTTAATGTCGTTGTTTGGCGAGCCGGGGATACCCGCCGAGCGCGTGGCGATCATCGCGGTCCATTCCAGCTCGGGAGGGACAACCAGGTAGCGCGGGCGCAGTCCGATTCGCTTGCCAGCAAAGTTGGTCTGTTCGCGCATAGCCGTGACCCCGGCCTGCATAGCAGCGGTCGAGAGGGCGGCGTTGCCGAGGTTGTTATGTGGATTGCCGGCTGTGAAGAGTGGGGAGCCGTCGTAGATGGTGGGGTTGCCCGAGAGGAAGCCGTAGACGAATTCGGCCAGGGTGTAGGCGGCGGCCACGGCCAGCTTGGTAGGGATCTGGCGAATGGCCATCAGGTCGTCATTGATGATGGTTTCGCGCGAGATGGTGACCAGATTGCCGCGCTTCATAGGAACGTAGGTGGCGGCGGTATCGGTCAGACTCAGCGTGGTGTAAGCGCTGTCTTCGGCCACCGTCGAGAGGCTGCCGAAGGCACCCAGGCGCACGCGCGTCTGTTGCTTGAAGTCTTTGATGGGCACAATAGTGCAGAATTTTTGCCACTCTGCGGGCCAGGCCTGGTAGTCCTTGAGAAGGCGCTTGTTCATAGAGGTGCCTAGCAAGTAGCTGAAGGAAGCGGTGGTTGTGTCGCCCTCGCTGATGCGCGTCAGGGGGGCATGCTCCCCGATGTGGATCTGGCCAAGCAAGCTACGCTCAGAGAAGCCGCTGACGCTTGGGTCGCCGGTGACGCGGGCGTAGGCTTCACGGATGCTGGTGAAGCCGCGGATGTTGCCCAGGCGACTGGTGTCAATCTCCAGTTCGAACATGCGATCAAAGGCCGCCTGGATTTTCTCGACCTCGGTAATTTGCTCCCCGATCTCTGGGCGAGCGTAACCGTGGTCGCGCACGAGACCGGTGGCGGCCAGTTCAGCAAGCATACGGCGTTGCTCGGCGATGGCCTCCTCTAGTTCGGCAGTCTCGAAGATGCGTCCCTCATAGCGGTGGCGAAGATGTTGCTTGACGACCTCGGGCAGGTGAACCTCCTGCAGACGTCGCTCCAGGGTGAGGCGGGCGCGCTCAAGGCGCAGCTCTTGCAGGGTGCTTTCAAGCGATGAAGTGGGTGAGGTGGCCTGCTCCTGCTCGCGGATAGAAGCAAGCTGGCTGAGCTGGCTTGGAAGGGTGCTGGCCTGGTGGGTGGTCGTGTTGATTGGGGAGATGCTCTCGCTCATAGAGTGACCTCTCTGGGGGGAAGCCGACGCGGCCCCTGAAGGGGTGTTGGCCTCTTGGGACGGATAACGATCCTGAAGAATGCGGCGGATAGAGCCACCAGCACTGGGACGAGTGACGATGTCACAGGAGTTCAGGGCACTGATGCTGATCACTTCGCGCAGCGGGCGAGAGCTATCCTGACTCTCGCGTAGCTGCCAGGTGCCGTAGATGTCGATCGAGAGACCGATCAGGCCCGGCTGGCCCAGAGCGCAGGCTTCGCGAATCAGGCGCCAAAGCCAGTCGGCGGATTCGAGGATGTGCAGAGTGGCGTCAACGCGCCCTTGCTCGCCGGCGGTAGGCGGCACATAGTGCGGAGCGCGGTAGAAGCCCACGATGTCGCGCACGGAGCGAGCAGCGCTCTCGCCGTCGCTGCGGGCATGGTCAACGTAGGCGTGAGCGTTGTCGAGCAGAGTGGCGAGGCGTTGAAGAATGGCCTCGCTGTAGTAGTAGCCATTGAGGCTGGCACCGCCGCGAATGACGGTTACCAGGACATCGCGGCGCTCATCCTGGGGAAAGATCTGCTCTTCACGAATAAAACCTTCGATGCGAATGTGCTCCTGGGGCTGAACGGAGCCGGCGCCGGCAACCGACTCTGTGCTGGCACAGTTTCGGTCGCCGAGATCGGGGGGGAAGGGTTGCTCAGCGATCACGGGGAACCTCCTGCCCTGCCCAGGAGCTTAACCTATCGCTCAGCGCTAGCAGCAGCGGTGCCAGATGGCGCAGGCGGTGGGTCATGCCGTCCTGGGTAGTGCGCGTCTCATTGTAGTCGAGCGTCGGGGGGAGTGCCTGGGCATCAACGCTGCGCTGGATGTGGGTTGCGCTCTCTGGGGCCAGCGTGGCCGGTGTTTCGCCCAGGGTTGGAGCTACCTCTGCCTGGCCCACAGCATGCTCGCCAGGGGGAAAGCGCAGGAGGTTGGGCGGGAGCAGAGGCTCCAGCAGGGTGGGCAGTGGTGGATCGGGCCGCTCGGTGGGGGGCAGATCCAGAGGGACGGATGCCGACGGCCCGAAAAGGAGCGCGGGCGGATCAGGCTGCTCTGGATCAGGAAGCGTCAGCGCAGGCAGGCCAGGTGGATCTGGCGCGAGCGAAGGGAGACGAAAAATGGGGAGTTGGTCTTCGGTCATGGAGGACCTCCTTCCTCGCCGGGTTGGGTTGGATAGACGGGACCACAGCAGAGAGGATGAGTGAATGAGCGGGTCGGGCGCTGCTCCGCCAGGCCAGAGCGGAGAGGCTCCAGCACACAGTCAGAAGAAGAAGTCAGCGATGCAGCCGCGAAGATGGGGTGAGCGCCGCTTTGCAGGCACAATCAAGAAAGGACAGATCATGGGTGGGCGCGAGAGGGCACACTCACCGCTGCCTTGCCGGGACGTGAAGGGGCACGCCGGAGGCCGTTTCGTGGTTGCATCGTGCGGTGGCAAGCTGGAAAAGCTTACCAAGTCACAAGTATAACTGAGGCTTCGAGAGAAGTCAAGCCTGTTCGTAGCTGGCTATTTCACTACTTGCCCCTCTCTCCTTGACAGGTTGCTTGCCATACTCTATACTTGGCTTAGCTGGCAGTTTGCCACCTGCCACATCCTCGCCTACTGCGCACGGCTCGGGCGACCGTCGTACTCGTGTCCCCTGGCCGTGTCGCATCTCCCCATCTGCCTCTGGAGGAGCAAGGCGCTCTGCCCTCTTACGCCGGCAGGTGCCTGTTATCCCTCATCGCTGCCTACGAGGAGGTTCCGCATGTCACCGCGCTTCTCTCTCCCTGGCTGGCTTCCCAAGAAACGTGCTGCTGCAAACCGCCACTCCGCTGCTGGTGAGGCCATCGCGGGAGAGGTCCCGACTCTTGACCGCATCAGCGAGCAGCTCAATCCCACCACCTTCGCCTCCAGCCCCACACAAGAAGACTGGTACTGGGGGCGGCTCGCCACGGGAGGGGAGGAAGATTACTTCTGGCGCCGTCTTTCGGATAACTGGTATCAAAAAGACCCTATTCCCTCGACCTACCTCGAACTTCACAACCAGTGTTATGAAGCCTACAATGCCAATCCTCTGGCCTTTGCCATCATCGAAATCACCACCAGCTTTGTCATGGGAAAAGGCGTCACGATTGCCGCCCGCGACCCGCGGGTACAGCGCGTCCTGCTTGAATTCTGGCACGATCCCGAGAACCACATGGAGACGCGGGTGTACTCCCTTTGTACCGAGCTGGCTCTCTACGGCGAACAGTTCATCCGTTTCTTCGTCAACCCCTACGACGGGCGCGTCACCATTCGCCAGATCGACCCCTCGCTCATCGATCAAGTCGAGACCGATCCCGACGACATCGAAAAGCCCTTGCGCTTCCATCGCCGTCCCATCGGTCCCTCTGCCAGTCTCCCGAGCGACGCTAGCCAGAGCAGCGCTCGCTCAACCAGCGCTCAGCCGGCATTCTCTCCCTCTGCTGCCGCTCTTGAGGGTCAGTGGCTCAAGGCTGGTGAGGAGGTTGTTCAGTTTACCATCAATAAGGTCTCCAGCGCTAAACGCGGCAAAAGCGACCTGGCCACTCTCTTGCCCTGGCTGCGTCGCTACAAGGACTGGCTGACCGATCGCGTGCGCATCAACAAGTACAAAGGGGCTTTCTTGTGGGATGTCCGTCTGCAGGGGGCCGATCGCAAGACCATTGAGCGCAAAAAGATGGAGTATAGCTATCCGCCAGAACCGGGCAGCGTGATCATCCACAACGAGGCCGAGACCTGGTCAGCCATCAAGCCGGAGATCAATGCCAACGAGGCTGCCGAGGACGGGCGGGCCCTCAAGCTGATGATCGCTGTTGGCGCACAGCTGCCCGAGCATTATCTTTCTGACGGCTGTAAACCTGTAAAAATGGGCGAGTACTGCACTTCTACCCTCGGTTCGATATTTTCCATCTCGCTTCTTGAGCGCGGGCAGGACTCTTCCAGGAAACGGTTCAGTTCGTCCCGGTGGATGAAGGGTAAAGAGATGTCTCGCGTCTGCGCCTTTACCTTCCCCCTTCTAATAGCCGTCGTCATTGAACCGTGTGATATTATTCTCAGTTTAGCAAGCTTATTCACGGTAAACCATTCTTCCTGATACTGGTCGAGATTCACAGTTCGCCGCTTTCCGCCGCGAACTGGAAGGTTTTCTAGGTAGCTAGCAAGCTCATCCCGGTGAATAACTGTCATCGGGACAGTTCGGATGCATGTAGCGAGTTTGCCCCTCTCTATGTTTATCCGTAATGTCCTTACTGGTATTCCGGCGAGTCTGGCTGCCTTTTTAATGGTGAGCCATTCCTGATCGGTCTCGATAACTGGTTTATGGACTTGCCTGCCTGAGTGGACATAGACCCGAACACCAAGTATATCCAGCGCATTGCGTTTTTCTGCGAATGTCGCCTCCTCGTACCTACCCCGCATGGAGGTCAGGAAACTCAGGAAGCCTATCGTGCTTTGCTGATAAATGCTCGACAATCTCACTATGTTGATGGAGCTTTGGTATTCCTCTTCATAGCGCGCAAGCTGCGCTTCCTTAGCACGTATATCACCGGCAATGAGATTGTAGTAGTAACTACCCTCCGGATGTTTATCGCATTCCTTCTTCGCAAACTGTATTTCTTCTTTCAATTGCTCTATAAGCACTTTTCCTTGCGTGTCTTCCAGAATATTCTGAAGCGCCCTCTCTACATTGAACTCTATCGTTGCCTGTATCGACTCCAGCCGCTCAAACACACGGCAGCACTCTTCCCAGACGAGCTGGTCAACTCTATCGGATCGGATAAGGGGGCGTTCAGGGCAGGCAACATATTTATTTCCGTCATTTATACAGCAGTAAAAAGGATAGAGATGAGTTTCTTTCGTTGTTTTCATAACTCTTGATACATAACGCCCATGCATGCGATATTGGCAGGTTTTACAATAGATATGTCCTTTAAGAAGAAAATCTTCTGGATTCCGGTGAGGATGGCTTTTATCGCTCCGATTATTTTTGAGCTTTATCTGGGCCAGCTCATAGACATCCACCGCCACAATCGCCGGGATACCCCCTGGAATGGTTTTCATATTTGGGTTCGGCTTTCTGGTTTTCGTTCCTTTATCCGTCATGACTGAAGTAGTTTTACAGATGCGCAAAATGCCTATATTCTCTGGGTCGGTAAGCAGTTTGCGTACCGTGGAAGCCCTCCAGACGGGCTTCCCTTTCGCATACCGCCCGTTGGCAGGCGGTGCTATGCCATCTTCTGTGAGCTTGTGAGCAATAGAGCGTAAGCTCATATCCTCATCTATAAACATTCTGAAAAGCGCCACGCGCAAAGCAGCTTTCTCTTTGTCAATAACATATTTTGTCTTTTTATCATCTTCCCATGCCCATCCATAAGGCGCTCGACCTGTTGCAACTGGGAGATTCTGCTCCAATCGCGTCTGCCAGTGTCGGTTCGCGTATTCCACAATCTTCTCGCGCTCGCTTTCCGCGCTCCAAGCTAGGATGGAACGAATGAGCTTGCCAGTAAGACTATTGTCGATATTCTCGCTGACGCTCACAATCTGAGCGCCTACGCTCTCAACTTCCTCAAAAATCATTGCGGAATGGACAAAATTGCGGGAGAAGCGGCGCAAGTCCCAGACAATGATCATATCGGCGAGGCCATCTCGGATCATCTGCCGCGCCAATGTTAATTTCTCACGCATGGAATAATGGATAAAGCCGCTCTTTGTCTCCTTTAATACCAGGATCACATCGATACCGTGCAGGGCAGCATATTGGCGGCATTTTGCTTCCTGATAGTCTAGGCTCTCGCCATCCTGTTCCTGTTTGTCGGTGCTGACCCGGCAATAAATGACAGCACGTTTGCGAATGGAGGTGGGTTCTAGTGGCATAGGTTTACCCTTTCTGTCTCACCCGTTCTCTCTTGATTACTATACCATATAGCCGGGGACCTCTGCCGCCTGTTTCTTGAGGAAAATCATCAGCTCGGATATAATGATGAAGAGGCATATTTCTTGAGATCGTTAGTCCCCAAGAGAACTAATGGTGCCCTTCGGAAAAGGGGGGAATGATGGAACTGGATCGGTTTTCTTCAGCGCAACTGCGGATACAGGTCTGGCTCTTTGGGGCATTCCAGGTCTGGAAACGCGAGGGGATTGACTGGCGAGAGGTGAGCCGCAAGGAATGGCACTACGATCGCGCAGCACGCAAGGTCTTTGTACGGCTCCTGGTCACGCGTGGCAGGCGTTTGGCCCGCAGCATTTTGGAGGATGATCTCTGGGGAGAGAGCAGTCAGCGCATCTATACTGCGGTGAACCGGCTCCGCAGTGTCATCGGGAAAGACATGCTCAAATCCTTGGATGGCGGATACGCCCTGGCAGGACAGGAGCAGATTTGGACCGACCTGGATGCTGTGCGAGATATCATGCGCCAGGTGAGGAGAAGAGAACCGCTTATCGTAGAGGAGGTGGTGCCACTGCTGGAGGAGGCGCAAGAGATTCTGGGAAGAGGCGAGCTGCTGGGAGAGGAGGATGGGACATGGGTACACGCGCTTCGCGCAGAGGTTGAGAACATGAAACGGCAAAGTGGGCGCTGGCTCGCACAGGCTTACATGCAGCAGGGGAAGTGGTGGCAGGCAAGGGAACAGTACCGGATGCTGGTGGAAGGGGACCCTGGGGATGAAGAAAGTCTGCGGGAGTGGCTCAGACTGTTGATGGAGGAGGGTGGCGAGCGGGAAGCGAGGAAATGTTATCAGAGGATAGCTCGGAGGGCGGAGGAGGAAGGGATCAAGATTGTCCCTTGGAAACAGCTTGGGCTGGTGGAACAGTCTGACCATATGCTACGATGTAAATATGCATTGGCGGTGCCGATCTCGCGGTCGCTGGCGAACCCCACAGCGGTGGCGGTAGCTGAACTGCCTACCGTTGGCAGCCACGTCTGCCTGGCGTTAGTCGTACAGCGTGCGGGCGATGAGGAAAGCTGGACCGGTGTACGGCAGCGGCTGCAGGAGGAATTAGAGATGCCTTTATCCAATAGTCAACATCACCTATCTCGGCGGCAGGCACTGGCCGCGATCGCGGCCCTGCCTTTGGCGGCGCTGACCAGCCGCGCACTTCCACCGGCGGAAGAGTTTCTGCCGCTATGCGCGGCGGCTAATGCAGCCTGCAACCATCTTATGAATAGCGATGGTCTGGACAAGGCTCATGCGGCTCTCTCTTGCTACCTGCCAGTATTGGAGCAACTGGCATACACTGGCAGTTCTTCATATCGGCCAGCCGCTGCCCGCCTTGCTGCTGAGGGGAAACGCATGGCAGGTTGTATAGAGACCCACCGGGGTGATTCGCAGGCCAAACTCCGCTTAAGCCTGGAGGCCGTGCGGTTGGCCGCTCTCAGCGGTGACCCTGGCGTGCAGGTAATGGCGTTGCGCGATCTGGCCCTGGCCTATTACTATGGCGGCCAGATTGAGCAGATGCGGGTTCACCTGCAACCCGCACTGGCGCTTCTCGATCGCGCAACGCCATTACTGCGAAGTGGCACACTGTTTCTCCAGGCGGCAGTGGAGGCCCGCCTCGGTCAGCCACAAACAGCCCTGCGACTGGTCGGGCAGGCGCAGGATCTCTTCTCCAGAAAAGCAGATGGCGAGCCGTTGCCGGACTTCCGCTTTGAGGAGGACAATGTGATCATGTGGACAGGGCGCGTGCACCTTCATCTTGCTGAGCGGGGTCGTCCATATACCTCCCAGGCCCGGAAAGTCTTCGAGCAATCATCTCGCGTGAAAGCCGTCATCCCGCCTCGCTTGCTGGCTGAAATTAATCTGGATATGGCCAGAACAGCCCTCATACAGCAGGATCTGTATGCTTTCAGCGCATTTCTGGAGGAGAGTATACACCTCGCCAACCGCCTAGGGAGCGTTAGCCTGCGCAGGGAGGCCAGAGCGATCTACCAGCAGGTGCGAACTGGACATCCCTGGTCTGCCGAGCGACCGATCAAGGAGATGAAGGACCTCTTTACAACTAGGAACATCTGAGGAAGCGCAAGGCGCGACATGGCCAGGCACGTGCACTCGAGTCAGACCTGTAGCAAGGGCAGCTCGGCACGACTGATATGCTGTGTCATGCCGCGCCCCCCGTTGTAGACCACAAGAGCCGGCCCTCTGCCTGTTCTGGCCTACGCTGAACAATTTCCCACCAGCACAGTTATCGCTTGTTGGCACTCAATCAGCCTCTGCATACTTCTCCTCACTGCCACAGGGCGCTGTTACCTGGAGCGCATACCGCCGCTTCATCCATTTGCTTTGAGAAACCTTTCAGAAATCTTCGAGAAAACATACATCGGGTTAGCAGATACTCTGATTGACTCTGTTACAGAGAGAGATATGGCGATGTCATTACTATCAGAGTTCAGCTGCTCTGGCTCGCAGATCAGCATACAAGAGGCTCTGGTCGGTACTCTTAGCACATGCTATCAGGACGAGTATGCTGCCGGAGCCTTACTCCGGGAGGCCCTCAACAGACTGGAACAAATTGAACATAGCGAAGCGCTGGCGCAAGCCGAGGAAGTGGTGCGGGAGGCGTGGGACAGCATCGAAACTGCGCTGGCCCATCTTGACCTGCTTCCTGCGGCGCAAGCATGGCAGCTTGTGCTGGCACCATTCTTCGTTGCTGGAGATCAACGGTCTGAAAGAAAGGAGAGCGCTTATGGCCACATCACTGCAGCCATTGCCACTGAGAGCAGACGACCGCTCGTCACAGATAAACCCGGTGGACGGACAGATTAAGCAGCACAATAACCATACTGCTTCCCGGCGGCCTGCAACACACACGCCTAGCCCCCCGCCTGTCCTCTGCGGTAGGGAGGTGAAGCAGCCATGATAAACTGGCTTGGCCGCTTATTTGGCGGCTCGTCCCGCGTATCCGGCATTACTGTTCCAGGCGTTGAGGAAACCTATGTCCTCCCACGTACGCGGGATGAGCAGAATCGCCTGGAGCTGCAACATTTTGCCCTGCGCCAATTGCTCGGCACCCACTTTCTGGCTCCTGTTCAAAACCCTCGCCAGATCCTCGACGTCGGTACAGGTACCGGCATCTGGGTCCGCGAGGTCGCTCGTCGCTGGCCTACAGCCCGCATCATCGCCCTCGACAGAGATCTCTCGCTCCTGCGGCCTCTCCCGGTAACGTGCCAGGCCATCAAGGCTGATTTGCTCAATGGCCTGCCGTTCCCAGAGCATTCTTTTGATTATATCCATCAGCGACTGCTGGTGGCAGCTATTCCCGTCACTGCCTGGCCGGGTGTGCTCGCTGATCTGTTGCGCGTCACCCGTTCCGGCGGGTGGCTTGAATTTGTCGAAGCGACCGGCGAGGTAGTCAAGGAGGGACCGTTGCATGCACAGGTTCGCGCCTGGTTTGAGGCGCTGGCCGGGAGAAAGGGCCTGCGAATGGAAGCGCCCCTGCTCTTGCCAGACTGGCTGCGAGCGCTGGACCTCGATCCTGTCGTGCGTCACTTCATAGCCCCCCTGGCTGGCAAGCATCACGGCGCTCCGCTCTTTCGCAAAGATCTACTTGCCTCCCTACAGAGCGTGGCCCCTGTTCTGGCCAGCGTTAACCAGGTTCCCTTGGAGAAAGTCCAGGAAACATTGGCGGCGCTGACCGCCGAATGGGAACACTACGGCACTGGCTGTGGCGGGGTGGCTGTTTGGGCGCGGAAACCATAAGAGAGGAGAGGTCCAGAATCATGGAAACGACAGACGTCCCCTGGCGGCTAGACTGGCTCAAGGAAACGGACTGGCTCGTGCTGCTACTCAAATCACAGGGCTGGAAGGCCAGCAGGATTGCCCAGGCCCTGGGAAGAAGCCGAAGCCGCGTCTACCAGAGATTAAGCCGCGCCCGGTTGGCGCTCAGGGCTATGGGATGCTCCTCTCAGGAACTGCTAGCGCGTGTCCCCTGGGATCGGTGTCCAGCATCTGCGCGAGAGCAACTGGCCCGCTTGCTGGAACGGCAGCAAACCGGGGGAGGAAGAGCTGCACTGGAAAGAGGGGAACGTTATGCCGATACGAAAGCATGATGCCCACTGGGCAGTAGCTGTTGACCTGATGCTGGTGGATGAGGGCCGAAGCCGTATTGCGCTCATCCGGCGCGAAAATGAGAATGTGCTCGCGCTTGTGGGAGAGAAACTTCAATGGAATGAAACTGGGGCAATGGGGTTCCGCCGCGCCTTTTACGAGGAGCTGGGAATCATCGACATGATGGATGCAGGTATTAAAAGTTGGAGGCTGGCGGGCCTCTTTGGATTGCATGTCCCGGATCGCGATCCGCGTTTCCTGCAAGGGGACGATGGAACAGAGAAAGCCCAAATACTTTCGCTTGTTTATTTGATCGAGGCCGACCTGGATAGGCTCCAGAAAGCAGCCCGTCCAGGCAGCAGTGTGGTAGCCCTGGAAATGGTCGGGCTGGATCACCTTCCGCCGCTTTTTCTGGACCACTCGTCCATCATCAGGCAGGTGTTGCAGGCGGAGCAGGAAGGCCGGTTGCCTTTGCTGCCTGATGGCGAAGAGTATATCATATGATGATTGAATCTATGTTGCCGCATGAACTACTGGGAGCGTTAGAGATCCTGGCTGCGCAGCCACGCCAGGATACACCGGCGTTCTTCTGGCTCCGTATCGATGGCACAACACTGGCAACGTTGCAACGCGAGCTGCAGGCTTGTTGCCAGCGCTACCGACTCCCCTGGCTCTGGCTGTCAGGCGGCGCTCCGGGATCGGGGACGATTCTGTCTCCTCTTGGGGCTGGAGCCGTATGGCGATTGATCTTTGGCACGGGGCCGTTTTTCATCGTTCTGCAGGTGGAGGTCAGTGAAGAACTGCACAAGGCTGTTTCCCTATTGCAGCAGCCTGGGCGGATTTTACTCATCCTAAACACTACATCAGGAAACAGGAAAGGAGAATACGATGTCAGATCCGGGAGATGAGCGCACTAACACCTATGTGGTAAACGCCGAGGATGTAGCAGAACTGGCCCGCCTGATGCAACAGGACCGCCTGCTCACCGATAATATGGGGGGGGTGCTCCCCGAAAAGGAGGTGGAGCTGCCAGAGCGGAGCCGGGTGCTTGATCTGGCCTGCGGCCCTGGCGGCTGGGTGCTGGAGATGGCTTTTGCCTACCCCAAATCTGAGATTATTGGTGTTGATATTAGCCCGCAGGTTATTGACCATGCCCGCACCCAGGCGTGGTCGCGCGGCCTAGAGAACGCCCATTTCCGGGTAATGAACGTCATGCGGCCCCTTGACTTTCCTGATGCCTCCTTCGACCTGATCAATGGGCGGCTGATGTGCGCTTTCATGTTACCCAGTGCCTGGCCGAAACTGCTGGCCGAATGCCGGCGTCTTCTCAAACCTGGCGGTGTCATCCGGCTGACAGAGACAGAACCACCGCTTAGTACCAGCCCGGCATTTGAACGGCTGATGGAGCTTGGTTCTCAGGCGCTCAAACGCGCTGGCCAAAGTTTCTCGCCCGATGGCCGCCACATTGGCATCACCCCAGTGCTGCCGCGTCTGGTGCGCCAGGCCGGCTTTATGGATGTGCACCTTCGCGCGAGCGCCATTGAGTGGTCGATGGGAACAGAAGCATACTACCCCGTCTTCAAAGACTACCTGGTCGGCCTGAACCAGATCCAACCTTTCCTTATAAGGATGGGCGTGGTAGGTAAAGAGGAAGTGGAGCAACTCTGCCAGTTGGCTGTAGCTGAGATGCAGCAGGAGGAATTCTGTGCCATCTGGACGCTGCTGACCGTCTGGGGCAGGTGTCCGGCATCTGAGCGTCAGGACGCCTAGATACCTAAACGTCCTGACGCTCAAGCTCCTGACTGTTCAGATACTGGAGAGTTGACAAACTGCGAAGGATCGGTAGCATATAAGCGCGAAAAGCGTTTTTTTGCAGGAGCCAGAGGGCAGGCCCGAATGGGCCTGCCTCAATTATTTTCTTGAAGGGTATGGAGACACTCCGGGTCGTTTCAGTGTCTGGGGGCAAAGATTCGACGGCGGTTTACTGCTGGGCGATCCGGGAGTTCGGTCGGGATGGATTCCAGGCGGTTTTCGCCGACACAGGCCATGAGCACCCGGTGACGCTTAACTATCTGAGAAATCTCCCGAAAATGATGGAGGGGGGGGTAAAATCACCTGGGTGAAGGCGAATTTCGCCGACCAGGTAAGACGCAAAGGCAAGGAACCATCTGGCAACCCATTCCTTGACCTTATGCTCTGGAAAGGCCGCGCTCCAAGCTCAAAAGCGCAGTTCTGCACTGAGCACTTAAAGATGGCCCCGATCCGCGCCTGGATAGAGTCCATCAGAGGCGATAGCGAGGTGTATCTTTACACAGGAATCCGTGCGGGGGAGTCGCGGCGCAGGGCCGGGATGCTGGAGAGGGAGTTTTCCGAGTACTACGACGCCTGGGTGTATCGGCCTATCCTTCGGTGGTCAGAGCAGGACGTGTTTGATTTCCTAAAAAGCGTTAGCATCCCGCCAAATCCGCTCTATGAGGCAGGATTTACACGGGTTGGGTGCTTTCCCTGCATCCACGCGCGTAAGAGCGAGCTGGCCAGGCTGTCGGACTCCGCCTGGGAGAAGCTTAAGGCGTGGGAAAGCAGGGTAGGGAGCACATGGTTTCCGCCAGGTTTGGTGCCCGGCCAGCACATTACGACCATCAGCGCTGCACGCGCTTGGTGTAAAACGAAAAGAGGGGGGAGGGAATTAGATCCTGCCGCTCCCGATGCGAAGGACGTTCCTTCCTGCCTGTCCACCTGGGGGGTCTGCGAATAGCAGTTCCCAAGGCGCTGCTATTCGCCAGGCCCCCAATGTTCGGATACCCAGAACCATGATCTAGGATTTGCGCCTTGTCCTGTAATCCGCCAGCGCCTCCGCAATAATCTCGCTGATCTCCCTGTCGGAAGCTGCTGCTGTTACGCGCAGCCATGTTCTCAGTTCAGGAGGAAGGTAGCAGGTCTGCCTCTGCCAATCCGGGTGCTTGGAGGTCTGGGCGTTTGAACGTCTAGGCTCCTGGTCCTCTGGACGTTCAGGCGTCTGGGCGTCCAAGCCGCCAGACGCCTGAACGTCCAGATGCTCAGGTTGTTTACCGCCCAGCTTTCCGAGCTGGGCAGCGCGTTCTAGAGGGTTGCCTATACGGGACCTGTCGGGCATTTACGCTGTTACCTCCTCCGGCACCAGCAAGCTCGCCAGTGCCATGAAATCAGCGGCGGCGTTACTCCTGGGGTCATATTCAAAAACCGTCTGTCCGAGGCTCTGTGCTTTTGAGACAGTGCCATCGGTGCGGACAGGATGTAAAATCCGCTCTCCGAAATGCTCTTTAAGGGAATCATGATATTCCTTGGTCATGGCATAACGTTTGTCCAGGCGGAAGGGAACAATGCCGATCAGGTCAACTTCATGGTCAAGGCCTGTCAGCGTGTCGCCCAGCTTATTGATCATGTCAATCAAGCCCTCGACCGCATAAGGCTCCAGCAGGCAGGGAACAATCATTGCATCGCTGGCAAGAAGGGCTGCCTCCGTGATGCTGCTCAGGCTGGGGCTGTGGTCAAACAGAATGAAGTCATAATCCTGGTGGCGAGCGACTGCATTCTTGAGGGTTCCGTAGGCACGCATACCTGTCATAAGGATATGCTTTGCGGCTTCCTGCAGATCGCCGCTGGCCGGGAGCACGTCAAGATTTTCACGCGCGGGACGGATAGCGTCATTGAAGGATGCCTTCCCCTGTAATACCTCGGTCAGGGTAGGAGCGGCGCGAGCGCCCTCCGGCAAGAGGGAAGAAGAATTGCCCTGCCGATCACAATCCACGAGTAGAACCTTTGCCCCGCGCATGGTGAGCGCAAAGGAAAGATTGGTGGCGAGGGATGTCTTGCCGACACCACCCTTGAAGTTCAGGATGGAAATTGTCTTCATTCTGGTCCTTTCTGGACGTCCAGATGGTTGGACGTCTGGGAACTTGAGCGTCTGGACGCCCAACCATCTGGACGTCCATATAAGACTCAGTGTACTTCAACTGTCAATGTTTATGTGACCAGCTCGGTAAACGGCTTCCGCCGGGCGAGGCGCTGAGATGCGAAGCGCCTGCGCGACCAGAGCGGTTACCATTTTTTTCTTTCCCGCTGCCTTCCGGCTGGCTTGGCAAATGCTCAGGTGCCTAGGTTTCTGGCTACTGAGTATCCAGGAAAGGAGGGGTCCCGGATCGCTGCTACGGAAGCGCCTCCCGCAGCTTGATTTCCAGTACCGGATATACAATGCAAGCTCTTTCTCCCCGAATGGACAGCGGTAACAGGTAACCACCCGATACCGGAAAGTGCTATATGGTTAGCGGCTGTGACCACCGGAGTTTTTCAGACGGCTGGCGCGGGGAGGTATGGGGCGAGGTGGAGATGACTCCATCAGATCCCTGCCTATCACAGGGCCTTTGCCAGGATTTGGGATGAAGGTAGGCACTACTATCCCGTCTTTATTCACTCGGTCCTCTATCGTGCCCCACACTTCGTCTGGGCTTGTGCCGGGCGGAGGCGGGCGAGTCACAGTGTATTCCATGCCGCCAGACAGCTCTGACTGTTCATAGCCCGCCTGCTGCGCCTGATCGCCGCCCGCCTGTCGATCGCGCTTAAAAATTCTTTCGATAAATCCCCTGATGTCTGCCATGCCCATATTCTTCATATTGCATTTATCCAAGTATTAGTTAATGAATGATTAACATGTCTGTGACATGATATATATGAAAAAGTTATTAAAAGATATCAATAAGCATATCGGAAGAAAGCTGAGGGAAAGGCGTCTGTCGCTCCGCCTGAGCCAGAGGGAGCTGGCAGCAGCGATTGCCGTCACATTCCAGCAAGTCCAAAAATATGAAACAGGCACTAACTCCATGAGTCCTGAGCGGATTTACAGAAGCGCGATGCTGCTCCAAGTATCACCAGGCTGGTTCTTCGAGGGATTCGAGAAACCAGGGCATCATGATGGTGTGAGGTAATCAGGGCCAACGAAGAAACGGAACCTTCTGAGAATCATGCTCATCTATGTCCTCCCTCAAGCCCGCCATCTTCCATCTGGGACTAAACGAAATTCAAGGCATCGCCCTAATCAACAACCTTTTCCTTGAGGGGGCTTTTGAACCGCAACATCTGTAGAACAGCGTCCACCTCGTAGGTGGCGACTTCGGCGAAGATAGCGCGACGCCAAGCAAGATTTTTTAACACATATACGAGGTGATGAGACAAGCTGGAGCTTACGACGACCATAAGGGCTTTAATCCAGCGCTTCCGTTCGGCCAGCTATTCTCTTCTCTGACGAGCGCCTGGCTGACTCTCAGGACGTAGAAGACCTTCTCATCTATTGGAGCCAGTCATCCTTCGGGAGGAAACCCCACCAGGAGCAGCACGAGCTTCCTGAACAGAGAAGCCTGCGGGCCAAACGCCTGCCACGCGTGACCAGGATAACGCTACCGCGTTAGGGGTCATCGATCCTATTTACAGCGGCCTCCGCTCCTACAATGAAACCTGGATTCTCGGCGCTCCACGCCAGGCTATGCTTGACCGGCTGGGAACCGCAAAGTTCTCCCTTGATAGCGGAGTTGTTCCAGGCGAAACAAAGGTGCTGGCCGGGCACCAAACCTGGCGGAAACGCACTCACAAGATATGCTGGCATTGGTCAGCAATTCTTTAGATCAGGGTGATGCATAAGCGTAGCAGATAAGGGACGCTATATTGCTCCACTGTACACTCCCTTTTGTGTTCGTGGACACTAACACCCCGGTGTAGGGATAGATAGTGTCCACTAAAGCAAGTGGACGCTTAGCATCTCACCGGCCTGCTGTCCTGCGGTCGAGACTAAACGCTTACTGAGAAGCAGAGTAAAATCATATTCAGCTCGTGAGCGGTCAACCATCTGTGCTTCGCCAAGCGCTTCTTGCGCCAGCGCTGCTCAATACCCCTCGGCCTGCGCGACTAGGCCGGTTACCGCCTCTACCAGGCTAATCTACAGCCCCACCTTCGCCGAGGCGTTCTCAGTAAATAGCGATCCCTCGCGGATATAGCCGCGCAGGGTGGGTAAATGCTTGTGGCCGCTCTGTTTCATGATTATCCGTTCGGGCACTCCCGCTTTGGCGGCGGCGGTGATGAGACCGGAGCGCAGTGAATGCCCGGAAAACCTCTCTGGATCGAACCCCGCAGCCTTTACACGGCTCTTGACAATGTTGGCAATCGTCCGGTCCGAAATTGACGTGCCTATCTGCAGCTGAGTGCAGCGCCCGACCGCGCGGAACGCCTGGCCGTCCACAATTCCCGTCGAGGCGAGCCAGGCTCTCCATGCGCGTACTGGGCATGTCCTTTCATCGCTACCGAACGGAATGCCCTTGACGATGCCCTGGCCTTCCTGGTCGGTCTTGGACTGACGCAGCAGGATACGCAGGCCATCCTCGGTTTCAGTGAGGTCAGCCAAGCGTAGCTCGGCAAGCTCTGAACGGCGGAAAGCTCCGGCAAAGCCAATCAGCAGCAATGCGCGATCACGCACATCAATGAGGGAGCCGGTGAGCGGTTCCACGATGCGGGCTATCACGCTGGTCACGGCAGGCATAACCTTGCGCACCCCCTGGGCAGGCGCGTGAGTTCTCCTAATGCCCTGCATGATAAGCCTGACGGTCGCTGATCTGGTAGGTGTTTCATGGCCCGCAGCCGCATGCTGCTGGCTGATGGAGGCGAGACGGCGCTGCACTGTGGCAACCTTGCGCCTGGCCGCGAGGTCAACGAGATACGCGGCAACGGTTTCAGGAGAAGCGGGGAGGGGGGGAAGACTGTGAGCTTGGCACCAGGTGGTGAAGTCGCGTAAGTCGGCCTGATAGGCTCTCCAAGTGCTTGCCGCTTTGGAGTTGTGAGCATAGGCCGCAATCTGCTCTTTCACCTGAAGCAGATATTCAGGGGTAAAGGTGACGAGGTGGCGCGAGCACCCTTCGTTCATTAGCATATCACCAGGATATTGACGCCAATTTGCAGCTCCGCCCAGCCGCGATCTGCCGTCATGACGGGCAATGCTCTAGTAAGGGCAAGGGCCAAGCAACAGCGATCACCGAGGGATAGCCCTAGTGAGCGTGTGATCGGGCGCAAGCCCGCAGCGAGTTCCGCCTGCTGCTCGTCAAACGCAATAATGGGCAATTGCAAACCTCGCAGCAGGGCTTTCGCTGCCTCAAATCCTTTGGGTACTTCCGCTGCTTTCACTAGCACCTCCGAGAAGCTCACAGCAGAAATCGCCGCCCCAGCTAACGCGGATTGCACTTTGTCATTACCAGGTTCCCGCCGAAGCAGGGCCATTAAGGCGGAAGCATCGAGCACGACCTTACTCACGGCTGGCTTCCTCCCGGCGCTCGCGGATCAGTTCCTCTGAAAGCGGCATGTCTAGCGGGGCAAGGGTGGCAAAGAAATCCTGCGCTTCACGAAGGGCCTGCTCCTGAGTCTTTACCTGCAAGCCATCAGGCTGCTCAATGAGGATGACCTGATCACCCGTATGGATGTGCTGGCGTGACCGTACCTCAGCGGGGAGTACGATACGGCCCGACATATCTACTTTAGAGCGGTAGACACGAGGGTGTTGCCTTTCTGAAATCTGCATGGGATGTTTTTATTGTTCGGTTGCCTATGGGTTATCCTACCAATCTCATGCAATAACGTCAAACCATATTTTTAGGGCATGATGATTAGCATTTGCCCTAATATGAGAAATCTGGTAAACATCCCTTTCCTACGGCCTGAATGCTTCCGATAATAGAAGGTTATCGGAAGTATGGCAGGGGAGAGTATGAATTAATATTACTTGACACGCAATCCATCGGAAGTAATATGAAGGGCGGCTTTTTTTTGAAGGCAAGAGGCAGGCCCCTCCGGGCCTGCCTTGACTGAAAGTTGTTTGATGGTTATCGGGTTTTCGACGAAGAGCGGGGCTTTGGTGTTGGGGATGGGGCACCATTAAGCACCTCCTGTAACGCTCCCACATCTTCCGACACGGCGACAAATGCATCCGACACGCCTGCTTTCTTTACATCTGGGCCGAGCTGGCTTTGCAGGAGCGCTAGATCGGAGGACAGTTTTTTTGCTATGTCCCGCACGCCATCAAGCTGCGGATTGATCAGCTCCCCCGCCGCCAGCCCTCCGAGACTACCAGCAGCCGCACCAACCCCAATCGCTTTTATCGCCACCCTTCTTGATATTTTGTCGCCATTTACTTTGCTTTTCATATAAAACATCTTTTATCTATTTATAATTTCTATGCTCTACCCGTATGTTGTGTAGCGCTGCGTTCATTAAGAAAATTTATCCAGTTCTTATTACTAGATGCAGGTGTACTAACCTGCAGAGGCAGAGGCGGAGATTCAGGAATAGGGACAGTAATAGTCTGATCACGCTCCTCGATCTCGACGATGGAATCCGGGAATGCCGCTGGGATCAGGGATTTCTGGGGAGCCATGAATGTTACGCCATCCTTGGGAGCGGAAAGCAGCACGGGTATCACTTCACCATCAGCGGCGTAAAAATAGGTCCAGGCAATGTGATCGCCCCGATGGATCTCACCGCCATTCTTTAAGCCGTCTTTAGCGGGCCTGATGACAACTCCCTCTCGCTCGAAGTGCCTTCTTACGCTCTCAGGGACGTCGCTCATGCTGTTAATAAGCTGCACATCGCCGTACTGGCCTGGTTTTTCCATCACGGGCACGACTCCCGGCGGATTCAGCCCAGCGTTGGGCGAGCCGGGAGTGTAAAGCAGAGCCGGATCGCGATAGAAGGTTAGAGGTTGGGTGCGTGGCAGTAGGAAAGGCGAGAGGATCTCGATGCCTAGGGAATAGAGCAGGCCGACCACCGCTCGCTCTGCAGTACTGCCTGCATCCAGAGCCATATGCTGCCCTGTTTCCGCCAGCAGGGCTAATTTACCAGCAGCCGGAGTAGCGGTTTCACACATGTACCGAGTCGGGAGATCACTGGTCGGCTCGGCAAAAACCCCTGTTGCGCCTGTGAGTGCTGCCAGTTCCTTAAACTGCTTTGCCTGCTCCAGCGTCATTCCATAAAAAATCGCCATTGGCTCGCCGGGGTTGGAGGTCGTATGGCCGTCAAAGGTGATGGTCATCAGCTCTTTGCTGCTTCCATCTCCCTTCCCGTAGAAGCTGCGATCATAAAAATCATGGATTTGCTGAAGCCAGCCCAGAGAACCGGGAGTGCTGTCAGGCGGCTCTATCCGGGCCTTGGGAACACGGTTACAGTTCACATTGCTGGCTGTGTTGCGAAAGCTCTCAAGTTCCTCGGCAGAAATATATCCCTGCGCGTTTTCTCTAATGCGGCGGAAGAAATCATGACAGCGTTCCTTCTGGCCGCCCAGAAGCAGATTGATACCGCGCCCCTTGAAGGCTTCGGGATTCTTCCTGAATGCCTCCAATACCTGCTTGATTCCGTCGAGAATAGCCGTCTCGTTATGATGCGTGCAGAAGATGATATTCAGGTCCCCGGCAGCAGGCGGCGCTCCGTTCAGGCTGAGGCGCATTCCCCGCTGCTCTTTTGTCCCGTCAGCGAACTCCATGATGATCGGGGTTATGCCCTGGCCAGGCGATCCGGTGCTGCTGGTAAGGTAGCGAAAGGTTTCTTCCCGCTCCGCCATTTTGCCTTTAATATCATTATCAATCTTTATATCCATATAATACCTTTATTATTGACGCTCCCGGCCCCTGCGTGCCTGCTGGCTTGCGAACCGGTAGAGTTCGTAGGCAAGGCCAGGCTGCTCTTCCTTCCCCGATGTCAGCACGCCATCCCTGCTGCGCTCAAAATCCACCCCCAGGCGATGGAAGGTGTCGCGTATGTCTTTTATGTCTCGCGCCAGGGCCGGGTCGACCACGAGGACCGGCGCTCCATCGGGCGGACTGAAAGCGGAAAATGTCCCTTTTCTCTGCCCGGAGATAAGATCTGCCAGGTGGGCAATATCCCCCTCGAAGGAGCCAGGGCGGTCACTTCTGCCGGGGCTGGTCCTGAAGGCCCCTTTCACTCCCAGCGCTCCCTCAAGCTCGTCAGCAATAACCTGTATGTCACAGCGACCGCGCTCGACCTGGGTAAAGAGCAGAGACGGCTCCCCAGCCACGCGCACCATATTCTCAGCCAGCAGTCCGAGCGGCTCCAGGCGTCCTGCTTCAGCCAACCGCTCCAGGCGTCGAATGAGTTCAGGAGCGCAATTAATTTCTACAGCTTTCGCATGCTGGATGACCGACAGGCAACGTGTTGGAGAGTAAACCTCACCGGTCGCATAGAGGGGAGCCTCCTGCCCTTTGCGGTGCCGGCCTTGGACAGACTTCAAAAATTGGTTGGTCCATTCATTGAGCGAGTCGCTGGAAAATGCAGGCGACCAGCACTGGATCATCGCCCATCCGCCCTTGCCAAAGATGATTCGGGTTTGTCTGGTTTGCTCTTCCAATGCAGAGAATATCTGCGCTCCTGTTTCCTTCTGGCCTGGAGGGATATAGCAGAGAGAATACTCGTCAGTGTCAGCCCAGGTAAGGGGGGATTTCATGACGTTTCGGACAAATACCCTGGATAGTTGAGGGGGAGAGTAGAATTCTGAGGCGGCGAGGCGAGCATATTTCATCAAGTCTTTCAGATGATAACCATAGCAGTCAAATGCATAGCCCTTTTCTGTCTGGTATATTTCGGAAAGCGAATCTTCAACCGGTGCTCGCCTCTCCTGCACAGCCTCTGCAAGATCGCCTGCCATATACTGCGCCACCTCCAGCGCATCGACCCCGATCACCTGGCAAGTGATACATCCATCCTCATCCGGTCCATGAAACGAAATATCAACGTCCTCTGCCATGTCCCCTCCCATCGCTGCCTGGTTCTCGCCCTCACCCGGCCTGAAATACTTATCTCTCACAATTCACAATTTACATATCATTATTTAATTATTGGTTAATTACCGTCTGTGATTGCAAAAGTTCATAAAAAATTCATATGGTCTCCGCCGGGCAAGGCGCTGAGATGCGATTCTGACGGGGTGGCGGGAGCCTGACCTATGATTTCCTGCCTGGCGCTGGCAAGGCCACCAGAATCGTATCTCAGCACGTTACATGCTTCTGCTGTCAGACAGTCGGATCGGAGGGCGGAATAGCGCTCCGGCCTCTGCCGCCCCAGTTCATCGGGGTTACGCTCGGCGTTACCTCATGGGCTGATTCCGGCGCTTGCTTACCTACTGCAGGAAGCTGTCTCAGAGGCGGCTTCCGCCTTTCCGTAAGGACGTCCGTCCAGCATTCGTACTGGAGGTCCCTGCGATCAGGGCGGGCAGGACGTACCCGGACCGCATCCTGGCGGATTGAAGAAATGAACACTGCTATTTTCTCTCCTGTTGGGTTGCCGTTGGTCGCGGTAACAACCCTTGTGCGAAGATCCATCAGGGCTTCCCTTACTTTCCTGCTCTGCGCAGAGGAAAGCTCCTCTGGGGCACAGGGGATGCAGATATAAAGCCCATACTCGCCGCTGAGGAACTGATAAAAACTCATAGCATCTTCGGGGGATTGGCTAATAACAATACGATTTATGCGTCCACCTCCCACCTGGCAGGCGAATAATCCCTCAAAGAAAATAGGGCTGGCGAATGCGGCACGGGTCTGGTCGGTGATGCCCCGCTCTTCTTCCGGCTTGGTTGTCCGAGTGCCCGGAAGGCCGACCTGCGCATTCGCAGGCGATGGAACAGCGCTATCCCGCTCTATCTCTTCCTTCCTTCCTGCCTGTTCTGGTTCCGCAACGACCTGCGCCTCGTCTTTACCTAGTTCAAGCCGCTGGTTGATTTGCCTCTGCTTCTCCTGCATCGCCTGCCATTGCTCTTCATGCTCAAATATCCGACCGTGCTGCACCTGATAGTCCGCCAGCTCCTTTTCCATCCGCTTGATGGCTGCCAGCTCCACCTCAGCGGAATGGTCAAGACGCCGCAGCGCGTAGTCAATGCTGGCAATAGTGCCCAGCGGGTTTCCCATATTCACGCTTATTTCATAGGAATTACGACCACGCAAATAGAGCCTGGGTGCGCTCTTTTTGCCGCAGGTCGTGCTGATCGCAAAGCCCCTATAGCTGCCAATGGTTATTGCTCCTCCCCTACCATCGTGCGCTGCAGCAATCTCCTGGAGAATGGCCTTCCCGGCAGCTTCCCGCGCTCTCTTGCCGGTAATCACCTGCCCGCCTATCGTCATGGCGAATTCCGGCGTATTGTGCCGATCGCGCATTGCTATGTCAACGAGTAGACCAGCATGATACTCTCTTGATTGCTCAACCCGACTAGGCAGGATGCGCATCTGCTTACCAATTTCAATCTGCTGGTTGATATGTGCAGCCCGGAGCGCATCCAGGCGGCGCATCTCGGTATCAATCTCCACCTTTTCCAGCACCAGCGGGTTGCCAGACGCCAATGCTTTGATTTCCGCAAAACTCAAGGCTCCGCTTTCTAAGTCTTCCGCCTCGCGCACGGTGACATCGCCGCTCGTCACCTGGCCGATAAACCGCGCCTTCGTCTCCAGCAACTGCCACATGTAGGCGTCGAAACTTCCCTCCGTGACATAGCGGTAAATCTGAACCTGCTTGTTCTCGTTGCCCTGGCGAAGTATGCGCCCGTCGCGCTGCTCGATGTCCCTCGGCCTCCACGGTGCGTCCAGGTGATGCACGGCGATCAGCTTTTGCTGGACGTTGGTTCCCGCCCCCATTTTCTCGGTGCTGCCTAGAAGCACACGAATGCGGCCAGCGTTTACCGCGTCGAACAGCTCTTTCTTCTTCGCATCCGTGTCGGCATCGTGAATAAAGGCGATCTCCTTCGCCGGGATGCCGCGCTCAATGAGTCGGGCGCGAATTTCAGCGTAGATATTGAAGCCATCGCCGGTCGGAGTGGACAGATCGCAGAAAACAAGCTGAGTGGATCGCTGCGCCGCCGTTTCCTTCCAAACATGGTAGATATTGTCAACAGCCATGTAAACCTTCGAGCCGGGGCCTGGCTCCGCTGTCGCGTTCACCAGGCGCATATCGAGCGCCGCTTTCCTGCCGTCGCCGGTGATCTTGAGCATGTTATCGACGCGCGGGTCAACCTGCCGGAGCTGCTGGGCGCGGACTACCAGTCTCTCCACATAATCCTTCAGCTCCGACGAGGCAGGAGAAACGACCACCTTGGGCTTGCCTCCCTCGATGGCAGGGCGCGGCAGGTGAAGCATCTCCGCTGTCTGGATGTCGGCAAAGCTGCGGAACATCGACAGCAGTTCTGGCAGGTTGACAAACTTCGCCATGCGCGTGTTCATCCGGTAGCCGCTGCCATCCGGGGCAAGCTCCAGCGCCGTCACCGGCTCACAGAAGTTTGCTGCCCAGGCGTCAAAATGCTCAAGCCCTGCGGCTTGCAGCATCTGCGGCGCGAGGTAGCGCATGAGGGTGTACATTTCGGCCATCGTATTGCTGATGGGGGTGCCGGTCGCAAACACGATCCCGCCGCCGCGCTCGGCAAGGTAGCGCGTCTTCATGTACATATCCATCGCCCGGTTGCTCTCGGTATTGGACAGTCCGGCGATCCGGTTCATCTTCGTGGTAAAGCCCAGGTTCTTGTACATATCGGCTTCGTCCACAAAAATCTGATCAATGCCAAGCTGCTCCCAGGTTACGCCGTCGTCCTTATGCTCACGCTTCAGCCGGTCGGCAATCTTTGTTTCCAGGCGCATTTTCGCCTTCTCAAGCTGCTTGACGATGGAGCGGTTGTCGCCTTTCTCGGCTCTTGCTTCGAGCAGTGCATCCTCCAGGCTCGCAAGCTGTTTGCGCATGAAGTGGTTGAACGTGGCATCGGAGACGGGCAGGGCCTCAAAGGATTTCTGGGAGATGATTACCGCGTCATAATTGCCGGTGGCAATGCGTGCCATCGCCTTTTCGCGGTTGCCCGCTGTGAAATGCTCCTTGCCGGCGACAAAGATATTCGCCTGTGGGTACAGTTGCAGGAACGCTGCTCCCCATTGTTCGACCAGATGGTTAGGCACGACAATCATGGGCTTCTTGCGCAGACCGAGGCGCTTCTGCTCCATGCAGGTTGCGGCGATGGTCGCTGTCTTGCCCGCACCGACCACATGGCCGATCAGTGCGCTCCTGCTTTGCAAGATGCGCCAGACGGCGCTTTTTTGGTGGGGATCGAGATCGTTGTTACGCAGGCCGATGCGATTCATTCCTGGCAGCGTCAGATGCGAGCCATTAAAGGTGCGCAGGCGAATATTATTGAACCGGTCGTTATAGATCCGAGCCAGACGCTCGGCTCTCTCTGGATCTTCCCATACCCATATAGCGAAGCGGTCCCTGATTTTCTGCTGCGCCTCGCGGGCTGCGATAGTTTCTTCCTGGTTGACCACCCTTGTTCCATCGGTCAACGTGTCGTAAACGGTGGGCGTTCGGAGGTTAAGCGCGTCTTCGATCAAGTCAGAGGCGTGTACGCGCTTGGTGCCGTAGGTCGTCGTGTTGGCAACGGTGCGGTCGGCAAAATAATCGAGCCTTACGCTCCACGTTGCTATCGCCTCGGCATGGGCAACAGTCACATCATGGGCGGGAACCTGCAATAGCTCGCAGATAAACCGCTGCACATCCTCTTTGGGTATCCACGCCGCGCCCAGCCTCGCGCTGATGTCGCCGGGCGGTATGTCGGGTGGCTGCACGGATTTAAGGGCTTCGACATTAGGCTGATAAGCAGGATTGATTGCCGCCGCTGCGGTTGCGGCACGCAGCTTCGCCCGCACGTCGCCGCTCAGGTATTCGTCCGCCGTCTCCCACTGGCCGCCCTCTGGGTTGCGGTATACCTGGCCGGAAAGCTCTGCCTGCATTTCGGCATCGGTAAAACCCGTTAGCTCCCCCATGCGCTGCCAGTCGATGCGGCCCGTCTCGTTGAGGGATACAGTGAGTGCCTCTATCGCCGTCTCGACGCTCTCAACTGGCTTGTAGCGCTCCAGCGTGCGTTGCGTAAATATCGCGGTCTTGGTTGCGGCCTTGGTTTCGGGGTCAAAGTTTTCCAGGGAGAGAAGAAGGGGCAGGTCGGGGTCGCCAGCATAGGCGCGGAAATTCTCGCGTATGGAAAGGTAGCCGTGCCGCTTTACAAAACCGTCATAGACGCGGTTTAGCTCCTGCCGCGCCCGGACGATTTCCGGCTCTGGCGCGTCGTCTAGCTGCGTCCGCAGCACCTCGCGTACCGCGTCGCGCACTTGCATCATGCCGCGCACACGCCCTGCCGCTGCTGCCGTCATATGCACCTGCTCGAAACTGTCACCCCGACGAATGACGATCTGACCGTCCACGATCGCATACGCGCCGTCCTTGACGCCGATAAAGCGCTCCGGAGTGGCTATCAACAGACCATGCGCCGGAGCGCGGCGGCCCTGGTAGCGAGGGAGATACACGCCTTCAGGAAGCGCCTTCAGGGCCTCCTGCAATTTCCCCGGCGTCAGCTCTCCGACAAGCGTTGGCTCGTCAGCGCGGTACATACCACGGATGAGCTTCATCTCGCCGAGCATCATTTCAGGATGCCTGATGTAATATTCGTTGAGCGTTATCTCATGGCCATCTACCCAGGTAGTGCCCGTCTCCGCCCACTGCTCTCCTGTCGGCTCCGTTCCTTCTTCACGCTTGCGCAGAAACAGAATATCCGTCACCACTTCCGTCCCGGCATTGCCTTTGAAGGCTGTATTGGGCAGACGGATTGCGCCTATGAGGTCGGCCTTGTCGACGAGGTGCCTACGGATAACGTCATCCTTCTTATCCATCGTGTAATGACTGGTGATCAGCGCCATCACGCCGCCAGGACGCACTTTTTCCAGCGACTTGGCAAAGAAATAATCGTGGATGGAGCTTCTTAGACGGCGAGGCATACTGGGATCGTGAACGCCATAATCCCCAAACGGGACATTGCCTACCACCACGTCGAAATAATCATCGGGGAGCTGCGTTTCTTCAAACCCCTTATGGAGCACTCTCGCATCCGGGTAAAGCTTCTTAGCAATTCTCGCCGTGATAGAATCCAGCTCTACGCCTGTGCGGTGGGTGGGCTGCTGGTGCTCTGGTTGAAGACCAAAGAAATGGCCAACGCCCATTGACGGCTCCAGCACTTCCGCGCCTTCTTTCAGTCCCAGGCGTTCCATGCCTTTCCAGATCGCTTCAATCACGACGGGCGAGGTGAAATGCGCGTTCGGGGTCGTTGCCCTGGCCGATTCATATTCCTCATCAGTAAGAAGCTGTCTCAGCTCGGCGGCGATAACCGTTTGCCAGTCACGATTCATCCGCTGCGTGATTGGGTCCAGTCTCCAGTTATCGAAACATTGAGCAAGCGCCCCCCAGCCGGCGTACCGGACCAGGACCGCCTTCTCTTCCTCCATCGCTTCGCGGTCTTCCTCCTCAAGCTTTTTCAGGAGCTTAATCGCGGCGATATTGGCCTCGGCCTTTTCCTTCAGGCTGCCTGAGCCGATCCCGTGTTCCGGCGTTATTCGGAGATCGCGGGAGGCTCGCGGTTCTGGTTCAGGGTCGTCGAGGATGACTCTTCTTCCGGGCCGGGCAGGAGAATCTGATCGACTGCTATCTCCCAGGCCGCTTGGTGGCTCATCTTCTGTATCACTTCCAGTTCGTACAGCAGATCGTTGAGTCTCTCCACCTCTGCTTCCAGGGCCGTCTCCAACCGATTCTCCCGCTGAAGCTCCATCAGCAGCGCCGGATTGTGATTCTGCCAGATTCTCAAAACTAAGCTGGTTAATGCGTCGGTCATATGGCTGCTCCGATTGTGTGGTGTCTTTTTTCTGCTCGCTATCAGTATCCAGCAGGTCTTCCAGAGAAGCCTGCACTACGCCTTCCGCCGATCTTGCGTTTTTTCTTGCCTGCCTTGTCCGTTGCGGCACGGGCTGGCCGAACACAGGAGGCCCGGATGCTGCTCCAGGCCGCTCTTTGCGCTGCAATGAGGACTGCCTTGTCTGGCTAGATTCCTCAACGAGCTGGCTAAAGATACCCGGCTGTACTATACCTTCCGGCAGGCGCTTTCCTGCTTTCTCAGGCGGCAGTTTCGGAGGGGAAGAAGTAGCCATCGTCCTTCACATCGCAGTTGATAAACAGAATATTTCATGCAAAATAATATAATTTTATGGTTAATAAACAGTTAAAGCTGGAGAGGAAGGGGGTGATGGGGAGCGCTGGCGTCCCCTTGGGGAAGGGGAGGCAGGCTCAGTCGGGATTCAATCTCATCCAGATCAGCATATTGCTTACAGTCGCGTCTCTGGTCATAGTGGCGGTGCTTCCCACTCCCCAGGCCGAAATTCAGCACGATGCGACCAGCGTTATCAGGATGAATGCCATTCTGACAGCCCTGCGCCAGTACCAGGTTGCTAATGGAGTATTGCCCTGTCCCGCCGATCCAACCCAGCCCATCGGCAGCAGCAGCTACGGCGTTGCGGCGGCCAAGCCAGGAACAACGAACAATTGTACGGGCGGTTCTCCGGCAGCGGCTTATGCTGACAGCACCAATCATATCGCCATCGGCATGGTTCCAGTGACCTCGCTCGGCTTGTCCTATGACTATGCGCTTGACGGATGGGGCCGCGACATCACCTACGCAGTTGATACCAACGCCACTGCGTTTTATTGCCCCTGGAATGTTTTGCCCGGCACGATCTGGGTCAATGACAACGGAAATATCCATAATACAGTCGTTGCCCTGGTAAGTCACGGCAAGGACGGCTTCGGGGCGTGGTTGCCGCTTGCAGGGAGCACCGGAACGGCGAAACGCTTTGACTCCGGCTCTACTGATACTGCCCAGGCCGACAACGCCCAAGTTCAACACGGCGGAGGACTTACCGCCAACGGGGCTGGACAGTTCCAAAGCTTTGTCAACAAAAGCACTACCAATACATTCGATGACCATGTAGTGTATAGCAGCACGCAGTTCAACATAAACGCCATACCGCAGTCATACGTCGCGAGCGCGGCATACGCGGCAGCGAAGGCTGCCGCCTGCTCCTGCTCGCCGACCTATCGCTCCATCACTATCGACCATACTAAGGTTGGGGCTATTAGCGGCACGGATCTCACGAATTTCCCCATGCTATTCGCCGGTGTGTACCCTTACCTGGCAACCCAGGCCAACGGGGGCCAGGTGAAAAACAGCAACGGCTATGATATCAAGTTCACCTCAGACGCAGCGGGCACAACATTGCTGGCTTATGAACAGGAAAGCTATAACCAGACCAACGGAGCAGTTAATTACTGGGTTAATATACCCACGCTTTCCCATGCGACCGATACGGTTATCTACCTGCAATACTGCACCGCAAACCAGACGGACCAGTCCAATAAAGCGGGCATATGGACGAGCGGCAACACCTATCGGGGGGTGTGGCATTTCGGCTCTGGCGCGAATGGATCGAGCGCGACCAATGCCAACTCCGCTTCTATTCTGTCCTCAAGCTGGTGCAGTATTCCGCCCACCACCACATCGCCGTTTGGAACCGGCTCGGCAGTTTCCTTCAACAATCCCTCCTATAACGGCTACTGTATGTGGATAGGGAATGACCCCACATATGACATGTATGAGAATACCAGCACATTTACAGTCGAGGCTTGGGTCAATAAAACCGACCATTCATGGCACTGGTACAACGACTGGATTGTTACGTCGGCGGAGGCGAGTGGCGGCGACCCCAGCACTTCTCTGGCTACCGGTGCAAACTCCAGCACCTGGGGCCTTGCGAGCACCAGCACCTTCTCCAACAACGTCCCACCTGCAGACAACTGTCCAACCCTCTATCTGCTGAGTTCATCCAATGTTACGTCCCGTACTGTGAGTAGCGTTTGTCCCGCTCTGAACACCTGGTACCATGTGGCGGCAACGAGAAATGGCACTTCCTGCTCGATATATGTGAATGGTACCCTAGCAGGGCAGAATACCGGTTGCCCTGCGGTGTTATCAAACACAGGCAACGGAACGGGGGCAGGAGACAGTCCTAACGGCGATCAGTCAGAAATCTATATGGACGAGCTGCGCTTCTCCACCACCTCGTACTCCGCCGATTGGATCAACACCGAATACAATAACCAGGCATGGCCGGATAAAGCAGGCACTGGGGTTAGCGGGACAAGCGCAACCAGCGGCTTCTATACAGTAGGAAACGCGGTAGCATCGCGATAAAAGAACCCTCGGCGGGGGAAGAACCTCGCCGAGGGCTGATTGTGTTCACACTGTGAAACAGCGTTGCTTGGTTATGGCGCCGTTGTCACCATATTATCAGGCGGTGGAGCGGTTGCCCGCGTCCTCCGCCGCTGGATCTGGACTTCCAGATCGGGGGAGATCCCGGTCGGGATGCCTGCGGTTTCGTCCAGGGAGCGCTGTTTAACCTGGCCTGGCCCTCCGTGGTAGTACTCCATGTTCTCGCCCATCACCTCGCTATCCACCAGATTGTCAAGCTGGTCCAGCATCATATTGATTGAGCGCTCGTAATCATACGACTCGAACGCGAACAGGCAGAGGGCCGCCACCATCAGGTAAATGCCTAGTAATCTTTGCACTCCGGTCAGAGCAAACAATCCTCCCACTACCAGTACAACAGCCGGATCGACAAAACGCTTTACCGAGCTGTCATTGAGTGGCAGGAACGCGAACCAGCTAATGCCCCTGCTGCGGCTGTGCCAGGGGACGCCCTGTTTGATGTCGCGCCAGCGCAGGGCGCGTTGCACGAATCCCCAGATCAGGAAAGCCAGTGCAAAGAGGACGAGCAGGAACGCATTGGACGAAGCGAGGGGAGTGGCGGGTGATACTGTGAATATCGCCGCGATCCAGAAGAAGAGGGCTGAAATGATCAGGCGCGGCTGGCTGATGAAGCGATAGCCGAGCCGACGGCGCAGCAACACCATCACTGGAAATGCGATGGTATAGACGATATTCGCGCCAATTTCAATTTTCTGCGCGATAGTCGTACCCTGCTGTTGTTGCATCTGCATGTCTTCCACCTTGTTTTCATTAAGAATGTCCTTACAAAATCAATCACCAATCGAAGCCGCCCCACAGGACCTTTTCCACCTCCTTTCATCATGTTCTCTGGTTGAATGTGAGCAGCTTGTAAGGTAACCCCTCGAAGAGGTGACCGCCCTTGTAAACGATACATTCGACCAGGAAGTTATTCACATCGCCCCCTCGCTTGAGCGTCGTAAACTCAGACGGCTCAACAAAGTACCGGCGCTGCTCGCTTCGCGAGACGCCGCCGGTTGCTCCCTGCTCGCTGCGGTTCGAGCTGGTACTGGTTACATTGACCCAGCGCTCGCCCAGCAGCTTCGCGGCCCATTCATTCGTGTCGCCACTATTCTGACAGAAGAATTTCGCCTGCAAATTTCCCAGCAGGCTATCCACCGCGTCGTCATTGCCCAGCACGCGCCGGTAACTCTCCCGGTTCTGGGTGAGGTAGACGGTGCAGCCTCCCGCCGAGCGGGCAACCGCCTGATACTCGGCGTCAAAGTCACTGACGAAGTTCTGGGCCTCATCGGCCCACAGGAACACCGGGCGCAGATAGCCACGCTGCGGCTGCATGCGGCGGAGCACGGCGACCTGGAAACAATATTTCCATGCCAGGTTGGCGACACGACCAGCCAACCGGTATTCCTGAACGGGGAGATCGACAATGATGATCTTGCCTGCAAAGGCGTCCTCCGGCCTGACGGTCGTATCGGTCGAAAAAAGCTTCCTGAGCGGGCGGGTGATAAAGGGACGCACTAACATGGAGAACGACAACACAATAATGCTGCGGGTTTTCTCCGAAAGCACCGGGAACTCCCGCAGCCAGTAGTTTTTGCATTCTTCCAAGTCCTGCCGCAAATCGGACGGGGCGGTGGTCAGCTTGTCCTCCGCCTCCCGGATGATGGCAGCGCAGGCGCTCGCCTTTTGCCAGTCCGGGTCTTCCAGTTCCTTGAGGCTGGTCGGCGCGGTTGTGACGATCGAGCGCAACAGTGGCAGAGAAACCGGCAGGCCGGCGAAGATGGGCAAGTCTACGAGGTTGGTCAGGAGGTGGTGGAGGGCATCGTCGAAAAACTTGTTCTCGCCGCCGTTCTCATCCTTCCCGGCGTTGCCGGCGATTGCTCCGGCCAGTTCGTCGAGCAGGGCTACGATATTGATGGTCAGGCCCCCGCCCTCCCCTGCCCGGCTCGCTTCCCAATCCAGGAAATTAAACCGCGCCTGGCCGGCTCCATTCACGATCACCAGGTCGTCCTCCCTGCCGGCATCCCTGGCCCATCTCTCCCACTGGTATCGCTCTTCCTTCTTCGCACACAGCACCAGGCCGCCGAAATCATTAGCGAGGTATCCGAGCGCAAGATGTTTGGCTACGCCGCTTGTCTTGCCGGAGCCGGTGGCCCCGAAAACCGCTACCCCGGTTAATGCATCGGCCAGCCGGAACGCCTGGCCCCTTCCCCAATCCCGAATCACGGTGAGCGGGTGAAAGTCGGGAAAATTGGTCATACCTGCTCCCTTCATTGCCGTATATTACAACAACGCGCGAAACGGTTATTTTTTGCGATGCAAATACGGCGAGAAAGCAGCAGCCCCCTTTTTTCTTCCTACTGCCCTCGCGCCGCAGGCGCTTCGGCTATTTCTTTCCCTTCGGCTCTTCCTCAACGCCCCTTACCACAAGTTCGAGGAACTCGATTATCGGCTCATCTCTGCCGGGAGGTGTAAACCGCGTCGGATGATACTCCTGGACGAAAGCGCAAGTACCTTCAAACAGGGCTTCGTAAAGGGATTGCAGGTTCCGGCCAGCGATTTTTACTAGCAGGGCGCTGTATACTAAAACCAGCTCCTTCCCCTGGGGATCATAGACAATATCTATAAGGTAACGATAACTTGGGCTATGCCAGGGTCCTTTTTTTGGACGGATCTGCAGGCGCTCCTGACTTCGGTCGCCTGGCCCGTATGCTGCATAATGGTGGGGATCGCCGGCCATCTGGTCGGAGGTCGCACTCTGACTGATCTGCCGAAACGCTGCTGGACTGATATGCCCGGCTATTTTCCGGCTGATGCCGCTGACCTGGGTCTCGCCGCTGCGAAATGCGGCTAATGGGTCATCAGAATCCTGGCTCATGGTGACTACCTTTCCTCTGGTTCTATGTCGGTATCTGGCTCTCTCTCAGTATTTCCCTGAGATGGACCCGCCAGCCCATGAGATACTTTTGCAACCGACCGACTTTCGTTTACCATTCCCGGTTGTTGTGGTGAACTTAATTCTTTCTTGATAACCTGGATATTGATAAACGCCTGGATAGACGGCGTGCCATCATCCGTCCGGCCCAGTTCAGTCAGAGCGTCTTCGCACAGGTCAAGGGTATCGAGGATCATGGGAGCTAACTCCATCAGCCTGGCGCGTCTCTCCCCTTCCCGGTAGGTCCTTCCCAGATCGGGAATGAGCTTATAGGTGGTCGCGTAGTCCCTCATTCTTAGCCTGGAATTAGGGATCTCATTCAGCACGTCTATTGCCAGTCCCAACGCCTGATGCTCCGTCAATGATCGCTGCTCCTGATCGGGAGACGCTGGTTGCTGCTTGCGCCGGAATGGCGCAAGGGGATCATCGCTCATAATCACGCTTCTGGCTCTACCTGCAGGGATGAATCCGGGGGTTCTGCTTCAAGCGAGTAGGTCGCCGGCACAGCATGCTCCCTCTCGTATTCTTCCTCCGCGATCCAGAGTGACAAGTCCCTGGACGGCATGAGGTGTCCTCGAATGAGCAGATCTTGATATGAATTTGCTATGTCAGCGAGGGCGCTCAGAGCGAACTGCTTCATGTCCTCCCGAAATCCGGGTTCTGCCATTATCATCCGTCCTTATCCGGCTCGTCAATATCGCGAGCCTGGAAAATATACCGGCTTACGAACCGCTCTACGCTTTCCCTGGCACGACTAATCGCGGCCATCGTGCGATAGTAGATGTTCTCAAAGAGCGCCACCGTGCGGTCATACCATGCTCCGCTTCCTACCCCATACTCCCGTATTTCTCCCTCCTCCCGGATACTGCGCTCATAATCCCTTACTGCCGGGCTGTTAAATATACTATACGCCTCTGTGTCTAGATGGGCCTCCGTCTGGCTGCCCTTGCCGGACGTTGTGTGTTCTTCTTCCGCCTTCAGGAGCGCTTCGCTGCGACCGCTCTCTATTTCCCTCCCTGCGGAGGGCTGACCCTCCATTTCAGCGGATAGTTCAGCATCGATGGCTGCCAGTTCGTTTACGAGCGCCTCTATCTGCTGGTTATGTGCCAGTACATCACGGTTGCGGTCGCCCAACTCGGAAGGCTCCCCTCGTCGCTCCATCGCCGTCGCCTCGACGCCCATATGCGTCGTCGGCTCCTGGTTGATGCCCCGGTCTGCAAAGCTACGATGGTCCACACGCTCGTCAATACCGGCTTCTTCGAGGTAGGCGTTGATCAAGCCAGCAACGAATTCCCGAAGATGCTCTACTTCCAGGGGACCAGCCCGGCGGTCGTCCAGCTCGCGGGTTTTCTCTGTAAACCCGTTTTCGTCCATGCGCCGGGTCGAAAACAGGATATGCGCGTGGTAGTTCCGGTCGTCGCCGTGGCGCGACGGCTCATGCAGGGCAACCGATACCGCAACCCCGTAACGGTCAACCAGGTGAAGCGCAAAATCCCGTGCCAGCGCTTCGCGCTTGGTTGCGTCGAGCGAGTTGGGCAAGGCAAGTTCGACCTCGCGGGCCAGCCGTGAATTCACCCGGTTGTCTTTCGCCTGCGCCTCGTTCCACAAGCGTTCCAGATTAGACGCCCATTCCGGTGCCTGCGAAGGCGCGACAATGAAAGAGGCCAGGACGCCGCGCCGCCGCGTATAATCATACGTTTTGTCGAGCTGGTCATCATGCATCCGGGTTCCTGCCCGGTAAGCCGCTGCCGCGATGGCGGTGCGACCGCTTGACCGGCTTATGGGCTTTACACTGCAATGATACCAGGTGGCTGCCCTCATGCGCTGCTCCTTCAGGCCCTATTAACGCCGGATCACCGCAGGGTCAAGGGGCAGGCACGCCCCTTGTTGCGGGTGTCGGGGGTGCAATCACCCCTGACGCTGGGAGGTCAAGGAGGGGCAGGCACGCCCCGCCTTGTCGAGGGTTCTCAGGGGCGTGAAAGCCCTTGAGGCAGGGTGCAGGGGTGCAACCCACTGCCGCACAGCAAACGCAGTTTGCGTAAGTGCGCCCTTCGGGTTCCCTACCATCACTATCAACGCTGCATAGCCTGGAAATTCTACCCCGCCCGCTCAGCCTGCCGCAAACCCTGTGCTATCCCAGCGCCTGTACTCACTGGCAAGAAAAAACGGAAGCGCCTGCGGCGCGAGGGCAGTAGGAAGAAAAAGGGGGGCTACTGGAACTCCGCAGATGTTCTACGGCAAGATAGCAGCTCCCGCTCGGCGGCAGGCACCTATTTTATTGATTAGCGTTAACACTTTTTTAAGTAGAACTATGCCATAGTGAATTTTTTGATGATATGGGATCACTATGGCACGCACATATACAGAAAGAAGACAGCAGATTATTGATCTTACAGACTATCAAGGTCCGTCCAGGCCGGAGCAAGAGCCAGAAGCCGTTTATAAAGCGATCGTACATGCACTTAACGAGGACTCTGAATTAGGTTTCTCGCCCTTTGAACTACAGCTTGCCACCATGATGATGACCGCGCTCAGCGCCACCCGGCGTGCTCGTGGCAACCCTTATATTTCCCCGGAACAAAGCGGCAACACGGCAGAGCATTCCGCCCATACAGTCGTCGAGTGGGATCATCTCTTCGAGCGTGTTGGAGCTAACGATCCGGGCACATATGAGTCTCGCTGCCAGGGTGCCCGTGCTGCGCTGGTGCATGATTGGGGGGAGATTCTCGGCGAGGCGAGCGTACTTTCTTCCCGCCTCCTGGAAGGCGGTTCCATCGACTCAAACGGGCTGTGTAACCATGAACTGGATATATGCAAATATGCCATTTACCTTGCTGCCTGCTGCGCTGTTGCTGGAACTCCGCAGATGTTCTACGGCAAGATAGCAGCGCTCGCCGCCGAGGCGGACGTGGCAACGCGCGGCTATGCTAAAATCCCCTCTATCCTGGCTCGTGAATGGCGGGAAATTGAGACGGCCAGAGCGTCCCTGGCCCCCGAACAGACACGGGCAGCGCAGAAGTTTGTCGCGCTGATCGAATACGCCGAGCAGGAAAAAGGCCAGGATTTCTTTCATACCCTGATGAAAAGTATCGAGCACCTGCAAGGTACGACCGCCATAAAAGAGCACGCGACGAGCTATGTGCAGGGCGTCAAGGACGGAAAAGAGGTCTATAAACCATTTATTGGGTTAGCTCAAACGACCAGATCACAGCCAGCTCAGGTGTCAAGCAAAGGCTTGCCCCTTGTGGACCCTACGGTCACGGTTGATAGTATCTTCGCGACCGGTAACTTTTTTTATAACGAAGCAGATCTAGGTCAGATCTGGAGATTGGCCGGGAATGACCCGATTAGGCAGGCGCTTGCGCGACAGCATATCATTGATGTGTATGCGACCCTTGCTGACTACCTGGACCAGAAGGTATCGGTGTTCAGACGATTCGATCAAAAAGCTGCCAGTCAGGATCAACTCCACCGCCTGGTACAGGACATCGGTATCACGAAAGAAGGGATTCAGCCGGGTGCGCCATCCGAAAGCTACGCAGCTCTGCTCCAGCAGTTCAAAAGCTTTCGCCACTGCAATGGAAGTGTCAGAAGCGGCCTTCTGCCTGGCGAGGCTCTGTTCCCGATTGAAACTGCCAGCAGGATAAAACGCCTCTACCGGACGGCCATAGAATTGGTACGGCAGGACAAGTTTCACCCGCTTCCTGGCGAAGTCCTGTTCACAATGGACAACGCCGGTACGCAGCAGGCCATCGCTGCCAATCCCACCGCCGTTGCTGAACATAAGGCGCTCTTGGAGGCGTTTAACAAAGGAGCGCCTGCAGATCCGTCCTTGTCGGCACTGGATTCGCCGCCGATCACCCCTCTGACTCCTCCGGCGAGGTTAACACAGCGCCAGAGCAGGGAGCGCTGAAAGGGCGGACATCCGCTATTGCAGGGCGGCATAAGAGAAGATACACTGTTACTCGGAGGTGCAGATGTCAAACCCCCGAATAGAGAAACTGCTCGCTAAGAAGAAGGCCATCGAGGCCCAAATACGGCGGGAGCAAAACCGCGATCGCGCACGCGATCGCAAAGCCGATACCCGGCGCAAAATTCTGGCGGGCGCGTGGGTACTCGCCGAAACGGAAAAGCGACCTGACTTCAAGGAGTTTGTCCTTCAGCAGCTCGACCGCTTCCTTCGCCGAGCTGATGAACGCGCCCTTTTCGACCTGCCTCCCCTTCCCCAAGGGGACGCCAGCGCTCCCCATCACCCCCTTCCTCCTGGGCCAGCCGACAAGTAGGCCAGCACCGCAAAGGGCAGGAGGGGGAAGACTGTGATTCGGAGCAGCTTGCTTATTGCATAACCATATACTTTGGCCTAGAAAAGAGGGGCAGGCTATTTAGAGAGGATTATTATGAGAGTATGTGTCTCTGTTTTAATTACAACATTGATATGTATATTGCTTTCTATAGCAGCTATCAGAGAAATGTGGTTTCATGAGCAGAGATTCAAACTACAAATATTGCAGGAGCAGATAGCGCTCGCTGACCTGCGCTGTCAGAAAGCCCTCCGAGGTAGTGCAATTACTGAATGTGAGAATATCAGCTCGGAGGCACTGTTCGAGCTAGGCCAGCTACCGGACAGAGACATCATAAGGCAGCTCGATGCAAGGCAACTGGAGCTGGTTAAAGCCTATGAGAGAGGTGACATTAAAGAGGAAGAAAAAAATAAAGCCCTGGAGCAGCTCCAGATTGAGACCACAAGCAGACTGAATGCCGCTGAGTCTCACATGCCACTCAGCCCTTTTGACTTCCTTTTCACTTACTAGCCTTCCCGAATAGGAGCGCCTGCGCTGAGCGCTCTCCTCTACAGCCTCGGCTTCATAAATACCTTTGTCATTGGACGTTTTCATGGGCGGCGCTCCTCTGCCAGCCTCTTGCTGGCAATGGCGTGGTATTTCTCATCGAGTTCTATACCGATGTAGCTGCGGCCAAGCGACCTGGCCGCAACCAGCGAACTACCACTGCCGCTGAAAGGGTCGCAGACCAGACCGCCCGGCTTTGAGAACGTCTCGACCAAGGGCAGAAGCACTGACAGGGGCTTCTGTGTCGGGTGCAGTTTGTTGCCGCTGTACGTCCAGTCAAGAACATCACCGATGACATACTCCGGCTTGTGGGGATAGCCTTTCGCCAGAAGGTGAGCGCATTCGTGTTGCCCGCGCAGGTATCCGCTGCGGGACGTGTAGCGCTTCGGGAATGCCAGATGCCCGATAACCCGGAAACCTGCGGCGCGGTACGCGGCCAGGAACAAATCCGCCTTAGCCCAGCCGTAGAAACTCACCGCATAGCTGTGACGCTCCAGTACGCGATAGATTTCCGCAAAGGCCGGCTCCAGCCAATCAGTATTATCGTCGTTTGGGACAGTACGCCCGTCACGCGCCTGGTATGAAATGCCATAAGGCGGGTCTGTCAGCACGAAGTTCACCGATCTAGCCGGAAGCTGAGGCAGCACCTTGAGGCAATCGCCATTGATGATGGTGTTGAGAAAAGCGGTCATATCGCGCCTCCCTTATACTCGGCCTGCTCGGCCTCGAAGTGCATTTCCGCACGCATAAGCGTGTTATCAACGTCATGTCCCAGATGCTTTTGCAGGTGGAGGAGGTCAGCAATCAGGTCGCTGGCGTCCGTGTCATAATATATTTCCGGCCAGTCCCATCGCGGCTCATCTTTGGCCTCGAAATAGGCTTTTAATGCGGCTTTGGCGTGGGCAAGGCGTTCTTCCATTGTCATTGGCATATTATTGGCCCTCCTTCTCTGGAAACAGATCATCGGCGATGGTTTCGATGAAAAGCCAGTTCATGCCGATTTCAGCATCGTGCTTGCTCATGCACCTTTCCAGCACTTGCATGGATTGCTCCGCCGTAAGGTCAGGCCGTACCATCTGTACATCGTCGGTATGCCACAAAGAGGCTCCCCAGCCTCGCGCCGCCAGAATTTCTCGGATTTGTTCCAGGGTAATCTCTTCTAATGCACATTTTGTCGTATTCGTCATAAAAAATCCTTTTCAATTTTTGAGGTTGAGAGGGCGGAGGGTTGACTCCGCCCTCCGGGCGTTAGTTGCGCTCACGGCTGTAGGTGAGGACGTGATTCCCGGCTTCGGTCTCGAAGAGGGCGCAATTGATCGAGATGGTGGGATCTTCGATCAGGACCGACAGGAACTCCTTGCCGTCCTTGCTGGTCTTCTTCCACGCCGCGCCGATCTCGCGGTCGCCAGTGAGCACCCGGAAATCCGGGGATTTGTCGCTTGGCTTGCTGCTTACCGCTTCAAGCGCCGCCTGAATGGTGAACAGAAGCGTTTCTACCTTGCCTACATAATCTCCGCCTACTTTTCTGAAATTTCCGATAATCATCATGTTTCTCCTTTTTACGTTGTGAGGCCGCACCATGCGACTTCTTGACGGCAACCAGAGCGGCAAGGGCAGAGGGTAGGAGCAACAGGAATTTTGGCTGCGCGAGGAATGAGCCATCAGGCTCAGGGGAAAATTCCTGTTGAGGTTGACCGGCTCCGCTCCCCTGGCTTTGCCAGGTTGCCAGATCAAGGAGTGCAGTGGAGCGCGAACTGAAAAAGGAGAGGTGATGGAGGCAGAGCTAAGGAGAGGGCGGGTTATGGAGGGCAGCGCCATCCTGTGCAGGCCAGGGCGATGGTGCAGGTGATCGCCAGAGAACGGCGAAGGTGGGCGGCGAGGAAATTCTGATCGGGGGAGGCGCGGCGTCTGAACGCCTTGGCGGATGGGCGAGAGCGGTTGACATGGGGGCCAACCAAAATTGCGTAATCTTAATCAAAAATTAGTAAATACCTAATATGATGTTTCTGTAAGCTAAACAAAACCAAAGGCAATACTATGTCAGAAATTGAAGATAACAGATTTACTCCTGAGCAGCAGGCGGCGCTTGAAGCCATGAAAAAAGGCTATCAAAACAGATCTCCTGATGATAAGTCTCCGGCAGAGATAGAAGAGGCCAAAACAGATAACAGGTTGAATTTCGCCAAGTATCTCGTCGAGCAGGGAAAGCTCAATGAGGGAGATGGGCAGAAGCCTGGCCCCACCCCCGGAGGAGGCGAGAAAGGCGGACGTGGCAGGGGATAAAACATCCGGTTTTACCCTCATCGAGCTTTCGATCGTGCTGGTAATTATCGGTCTGATCGTTGGCGGGGTGCTGGCTGGCCAGCACCTAATCAGCGCGGCGGCGGTGCGCTCGCAGATCAGCCAGATCAACAGCTATAACGCAGCGGTCTATGTTTTCGAGGGGAAATATGGCGGTCTGCCCGGCGATATTCCTGACCCTGCGGCAAGCCAGTACGGGTTGCAGGCCAGGGGGCAATACGCCGGGCAAGGCGATGGCAACGGCATCATTGAAGGTAATTGCGCCAATAGCGCTGGCGCTAACAGCGGATTCACAACGGGATGTGGGGAAATCCCTGTTTTCTTCGAGGATCTGACAGCAGCAGGTCTTACAGACACCTCGATAGTCCCTGTGCAGGGGGCGGGCGGCGTCTGGTATCCGAGTACATGGGCGGGAACCTGGCTGGCAGGGGATAGCGCAGTGGCTACTTTTTTCCCGCATGGGAAGCTCGCCCCTAACTTATTCATCTATGTTTTTAGCTACAATTCAACGAATTATTTCGGGCTGTCCACGATTGACGCAGTGGCCTGGACGTCCGGCACTACCGTGGGGCCAGGCATCACAGTCCAGCAGGCATATGCCATTGACAGCAAGATGGACGATGGCATGCCGCAATCGGGCAGCGTCACGGCGTGCTACGTAAACTATAACGTCGTCGGTTACCAGGCCGTATGGGCCGCTGGGGCGTCGGGAGGAACTGCGAATCAGGGAGCCAATGGCAATAGCGGTCCCGGCTATAACTGCGTGCCGACCGTAGCGGCAACAGCTTACGCACCCACGAACTGCTATGACAATAGCAATGTGACTGGCCCTCAGAGGTATTCAGTCGCCAACAACGCCAACCTGCCCAACTGCGCACTGTCTTTCAGGTTCCAGTAACATACATCCGTTGAGCCGGGAGGCGCAGCGTGGCGATGACGCGCTGAGATGCGATTCTGACGGGGCAGTGGGAGCCTGACCTATGATTTCCTGTCTGGCGCTGGCAAGGCCACCAGAATCGCATCTCAGCGCCTCGCCCGGCGGAGGGCGCTTGCATGCCCATCGCCTTCCTGATCACTGTTATTTAACTGGATATATACATGTATTTATGATATAAGTCTTAATTATTTATTGACAAATATATGAATAACAGACAAGAAGATCCTAAAGAACATGCGGCGCGGCTGGCAGCAGAGCAGGCGGTTAGGGATGCCATCGGAGCGCCCATTGAAGTCAATCGGGATGGCCCTAAGTGGGAGCAAAATGGCCTCCTGGGATCGGTCAGGATTGTTAATACCTCTGAGGGCCAATATACTGTTACCCCCAATGGAAAAGTTGAAAAAGATGGGAAAATCATTGGAAGGTAGATGGCAGTTCCCCGATCTGGCTGGCGGACAAGGGCATGTTTGTATCTGCCCTCGCCCGCCGATCCTGCTGACTGATTACGCCACCTGTGTGCTATGAGTGAAACCAGCGAACCCCAGAGAAAAAGCGTGTTATTTGCTGCACTAAAAAGCTGCTGCACCTCAGTTGGCGCGGTCATGCTGACCCAGACCCTTTTTAACAATATGGGGGGGCGCTGTCAGTTATCAGCATTGGTACGGCGCTGGGCATAATAAAAACCCTGCAACATAACGATAAAACCACTCATTATCGGCGACTGGGAGAGGAACCCACCTCCGAACATGGGTTGGACAGGTAATGCCCGGTTCTGTCTCATACCCCCTGCACCATTCCAGCGAGGGCGTCTTTCGCGTTGCGGCTCGGCAGGCGGAAATGTGCATGGGGCAATTCAGCGGGTGGAGCACAGCTCCTCAGAACTGCTATAGCATAGAGTTCCTCCACTTAGCGATCGCCACCAGGGCCGTTTATTTAGTCGCTGGATGGGTGTTTCGAGTTTTGGGCTACCTCCCATAGAAGAAGATCCTTTGCATGCTGTACGAGCGAATTTAAGGGCAGATCGGCTTTCTTTCCTGCCGAGTCGCCGCGCCAGCGGCGTATTCGTCCAGATAATTTGCGCGGCGACGTGAGCCGCGCACCGTTTTCGGCTTGTCAGAGGGGTTCAAGGGGAGATGAACAAATCATCTCCCCTTGTCTGCGCTCAGGCGGGGTGTTTTAAGTTATCCACGTTTTCCACAGGAAAGTGCAGAGAACTACAGGTAACTATATATTATTATATGTAGGTTGACCATTTCACCGTATCCAGGTTGACCATTTCACCGTATCCAGGTTGACCATTTCACCGTGGATAACTTTTTTATTCATGACTTAGCTTGCTTCTGGAAAGCTCTTTCATGTAGCGTAGGCATAATTATGCCGGAGGCCGGTTGACCGTTTCACCCTGCGGGAAGGCACCCTTCTTTCCGTATGGTCATAGACGGATTGCAAGGCAGTACCCGAACGCCCCCTGGTTCAAATTCAATGCCCAGTTCGGGATAAACGGTCTGTACCTTGCGAAACGCCGCTCGTGTCTTACGTCCGAAATCTTTCAGATTGGCATAATCTCCCCCCAGCTGTTCGTGCAGCAGCTTCCAGGTAACAAAGCGCGACTGTCCAATCTCCTTGGTCCTAAAGGCCGTATAGGTCGCCCAGGAATACAGGTCGAGGGCAAGTGGCGAGTTCTTTAGTGCCTTAAGCGCTCGCATATCCACCGGAACAGGAGCGGCGGTAATCGCATCGAAGAACTGCTTGCCCAATTCTATCCAGCTCCCCCACAATGTATTCTGCTCCGGTTGCCTCTCGTCCCACCACAAAACTCCTTCGGGCGCGACCTGCATGTCAAGCCACGCTCCCCCTTTTCTTTCCTTTTCCTCGCGTGTCTGATGGAAGCTGATCTTCGCCTTAAATAGTCTTTCCATCTGGTCGCGCAGGCGCTTCGCATCCCCTCGCTTGCCACCGCCGGTGCTGGGACTAAGGCCGAGCTGGCACATGAAGGAGGCAAGACTATGCCCAAGGGCAAGGCGTGGATTCTTGGTGCGCAGCGCCTCGGTCGTTATCCAAAATAGGAGCAGTCTCGGTATGGTTCCATAAGGATAGCCATAGCTCCTGCCAGTCTCAATATTTATGCCGGGCTGGATGCCAAGCGTCAGGTTGCCGTTCTTTCGCTTCCACAGGGGAACGTCGCCAGGATTGCGGTGCGGAAGGGTTGCCTGTATTAACTGGCGGGCAATAAAAGCCGCCTCTGCCTTATCAGGTGCGAGCCGGATCGCCTCGGCGGCGGCCAGCAATTTATTCTGGCGAGGTGTGACGACCACACATGTCCCTTTCTGATGTAGATCCTACAGAAGCGCTGTGCGATGGCCTACTCGGTTTTATCAGACTCTTTCCGCTCTACGCAGATAATCTTCCCGTAGATGCTCATCCCTTCGTGAATAACCACATCGAACCCTTGCCCGTTCTTATGGGGCCATACTACCCCGACCTCATGCCAGCGTAGTTTCTTTGGGCTTCCTTCCTTTGCGGGTGGCGCGATGTACGCTATATGGGTTGGCTTGTTACTCATATTATCCCCTTTTTATTGTGGAGCTGCAGCGTGCAATCTTCCAGATTGCGACTATAACGGTCTGCATAGAGAACGCAACCACAATCACGCTTAAGCCCCAATAAAAATGGGGCGGGTTCCTCTAGCGACCTATCTTTGGCGAAGGTGGAGCATGACCCGGACGCGCAGGCATAAGTTGCAGAGCTATCTCAGGGGCCGTCTGCTGTTCTTCTTGATGAGGCTTCCCTGCTTTCTTGATGGTTGCCGGAGCCTGGCGTTCCATCAGCACGTCGTTCCAGTCCTTGAAACGCTCGCCAGAGTGCCCGCGCCGACCGGGCCGGTCGCGAATAGCATCGGAGCGAATTGAGTTAATGAACACCGCGTATTGCTCGCCCTGAGCATCAGCATCCGTTGCCGAGACGACCTCGGCCTGCGGATTGGCGATCAGAAGCTTGCGCAACAGGTCTTTCTGCGCATCTGAAATCCCCCCAGCGAACGAAACATACAGTCCTGGCTTGCCTGAGAGTTGATGATAGCTCATCGCATCGATAGCCGATTCGCAGATCACGATGCGGGTCGGCGGCCCCTCCTCTCCGATCAGACAGGAAAATAGCTTCTTCCCGCCTCCACCTGCGAAGCCAGTAAAGCCCCGGTTTTTCACTTCCCAGCCGGAAAGGCCGTCTTGGTCGTCGTGTCGAAAGGCAACATTGCGGTGCTTACCATCCGGGCTGGCGATCAGGCGGATATGATCGGAAAACCGGGCGATCGTCTCGGCGGTGAGGCCGCGCCCTTCGAGATAGCCGCCGCTATAGGGCTGCGCTCTCTCCCAGGCCACTGCGCTCGCTAGCCGATCCCGCCTGACTGGAACTGGCTTCTGCCGTGCATAGTCCCTGATTTCCAGGTTCAGGCGCGGCTGGCCCAGCCATTCGCGCAGCTTAACCCGAGCCTGCCCCAGGCTGCAGTTCTCGCGGTACATCACAAAGTCGATAACGCTGCCGGATGCGTCGCTATGCACCTCGAAGAAAATACCGTGTCCATCCTGCCCGGTCGCCACGACCAGCTTGCTGTGCTCCGTTGCATGTCTCAGTACCATGCTGGTCCTGCAGCTTTCCTTCCTGGAAACCACGTACCCGTATGAGTGTGCCAGCTCAACCAGGTTCACCCTGCGTTTGAAATCCTCCAGCTCGTCAGCGTCGCGCATGACTTCTTCTTACTACCCTGGACTGCTTCACGCAAGAGCATAGCTGTCCGAATGCCAGCTCGGCATGATTCCATCATAGAAAATAAGCTACTGTGCTCGTTAATCCTATAAGGCTTTCAACTATCTGCGAAAGGAGATGAAATCATGCCGAGCTGGGAGGAGACGAAACGGGAGGGCCAGATGGCGTTTCTTAGCCAGGGGGATAATATTCAGGCGGCGCATGAGAGCGTCGACAGCTTTTATCGGCAAATACTCACGAGAGGCTATATCGCTCCTTCGATGGAAAACAGTGACCTTACCCGTCAGATCGCCGACCCCATGTACGAGCCGACCCCGGAGGACTGGAAAGAGTATGAGCGTTATCTTGACGAGTACCCCCTGCCGGAACCGGGGGATATGGAACCGGAAAGGTAAAAGCAATGAACAGCGATCCCTTGTCTCAATTCCGCTCTGGCAAACCAGCGCAAGGCGCGGGCGGCTATCTCCGATCACAAGCTGGAGGGAAACAGCCGTACAAGGCGTATGACAGTTCAGGAAAGCCCTCCCCATACATAGAAATCCGCTGCGTAACGCAGCCTTCGCAGGCACCGCTATCACGCTTTCTCATGGCTGTTGTATTCAGCTCGGACTTCGATGACGCTTTTACCCTGATCTATAGCTTCATGGCCGTAGAGGTCAAGGGAAGAAATCTGAGGGAGGTCAGGCTGGCGATCCAGCAAAGCCGCTGCGAGTTCATCCAGGAGTATCACGAAAACGAGTTTCTCCCTCCTGGCAAGGATGCGCCAGTGATCGAATCCATCCGGTTCATCACAGGCGATAAGCTTGAGGATATTCTTGCAGTTCATAAAGCAGGGGAACGCCATGCTAGATGATATGTTCTCCTTCATCGATCCTGTCTTCAGCACTGATGAAGACAGCCTTTCTGAATTCATTATCCAGATGGAAGCCTTCGTCGCTGATACGGAGAAAAAGGGAAAGGTGCTGGGAAACCCTCCGCGGCCACTTACCGAGGAAGTCTTTAAGGAGATGTGGATGTTACGCTACCAGCAGCATCTTGGCCAGATTACTTTTGAGGAACTGCTGAGTAAATACGAAGAGATACTTGGTATAGCCTCCCCTAGCGACTCAGAACAGTTCTGACTGGTCTGGACATGGCCTCTAATTTCACACATGCCACTACTTGCTTCCAAGGGGCCATGTCCGCAGTGCGTCTCCGAAAGCCGCCGCAATATGCTGAAGCAGTCCCAGATCATCTTGGGTTGCTCCCATTTTCGACCAGACACGTCCCAGACATGATCAGAAAGAGCAATTGCTTTATCAATCTCCTTTGTCTCTCCGCACGCTAAATCCAGCGATGGAAAACTCATGTACATAAATGGAGCCATCCACCAGCGTGAATCCAAACTTTATAGGTGTACAGTATTCTTCTGACGGCAGCTACAGCAATCGGGCCACCGCCGCTGAGATGGGCCTGCCGACGCTGCTCAAATTCCAGCGGAGGCAGTATGTCATGCGCGCCATGCTGCGCGCTATACTCGACCGTGTCTTGCAAGAGGCCTGTCGTGCTGGCAGGTTGTCCCCCGAAGTTGACAGGCACTACGACATCATCTTCCCCGAAATCGAGGTCACCGATCACGCTACCCTGGCCAGCGCCGTACAGATGCTGGTCTCGGCTCTCAGTACAGCGAGAGCCCAGGGCTGGGTCAGTGACGAGACGGCCATGCGTCTCTTCTTCCAGTTCGCTGGCGAGGAGATCGATGTGCACGAAGAGCAAGGACGCATTGGCCAGCAGGGCGATCAACGTGGGCGTAGGGATGGCTCTGGCCTCGCCGCTGATCATGCGCAAGAGAAGCCACGGTCTCTATGAGTCTTGTAAACCCTGGTTCTCGCTTTCCGATGAAGTTCCCCTCCTGTTGTCTCCTGCTAACGCTCACCTGGCTGCGCTCTCTAGCGAGCGTCTCTACGCTGCAGGAAGGAGATCATGACCATGTCTCGAACACCCCCTTTGCGCCAGGCTCGCTCTGAGGGCCGTCGCTCCCCCAAGCAGATGCCGTCGGCCATTGTCGACCCCCTGGCTCACAGCCAGTCCTGGCCGATCAAGCGCCAGGGGCCGCTCTCTGACGCTCGTCATCACGGCTATCCGCTTGCCCGCTATCACCAAACGCTGGGCCTCGGTGTGCCTGTACCGGCTTTCCCCTCCTGGTGGACTGGCGGTCAGCAGGAGGAAGACAGCGACCAGGAGCGCCAGCTTCCCCTTTGAGGCTGGCTGTCCCCGCCGTCGCCCGGGTTAACCTCGGCAATCTGACGCGGTATTGATGGAAAGGAAAGATGGCTGTGCCCCTCGACTCTCGCAAAACTCAGCACGTACTCCAGCTCATCAACCGCAGCTATGCAGGGCGCCAGCGCAGCTTTGTCGCCGTTGTCCTCAGCGGAGGCAGCTACAGCTATCGTCTCATTCAAGGTATCGTACGCCCCCTGCACTGCCTTGATCCCCAGGTCTACGATGGCAGTGGTCAGCCGCCACGGCCTGAAGCTGATCTTTTGCTCATTGCTCCTCTGGGTACCGACTTCAGCGGTGTCGTCTACCTGGCCGATTGTACTGTGACCAGCGCCGCTGCCGTGGCTGCAGCAGCCAAGTACGAGCTGGTCGAAGCCGTGCCTGTGGGCCTGCTGCCCGGGGGAACCCATCTGCGCGTCCTCCTGCGCCGCCTGCGCTGAGCCGCAGGCTCTCTCTGTCGTGCCAGATGAGATAGTGCACCGCTAAGCAACGGCATTGCTTCCAAGCTCTGCCTATGGTATGCTCTCGTTGAGATCTCAGTGCATTTTGAGCCTGTTGGGCACCTTCTCAGAGGTCAAGATATCTCACCCAGGACCATGCTATTCATTTCATTTTCAGTTGAAATGCTCATTGCAGGAGGGTAAGTGTCATGGAAGTAGTGCTAGCCATCCTTGACTGGGTCGGACGCATTCTCGTCATACCTGCGCTGATTGCCTTCGTCTTAGGCGTCTATGAATGGTCACGTGGAGTCTTGAAGGTTCTCTATCGTCTAGGGCTGGGTTTGACGCGCCGAAAAATTGCCCTTCTGGCGAAGGGCGACAATGTCACCAGCGGTCGCAGCCTCTTGCTTGATTCGCGCCTCTTCCATGAAGAAAACCTGATCATTGTCACCTCGCCCAAGGATCTAGGCCGGGCTGAGCGCGCCGATGTTCTGCTGGTTTACTGGGGAGATTGGAAGGACGATATTAATGACATTCTACGCCTCAAAAGGGACCACGTCGCCCTGGTAATTTATGCTGAGTCGCAGGCCATTCCCCACGAGAAGCTAAAAGAGCTTGACAGTCATCGCTATACCATTGTGGCTAACTTCCGTGGCCGCCTGCTCAACGACGTCATTGTCAGCCTCATCGCCATCAGCGGCCAGTCTCGTGGCGCGTAAGGAAGCAGCCTAAAGAGTAGCATCCACATCCCGAGCGAACCACAGCGCTATGGCCTTCGTCCAGTCCACGGCTGCTGGAGGACCCTGGTAGACGAGCTGCCCCTCTTTCAGAACAATGATCTGAGAGGCCAGCTCGCGGAGCATCTCCAGGTGGTGGCTGGTCAGCAAAACGCAGGTCCCTCCGGCAGCCCGCTGCTGCAGATCGCTGCAAAGCAGTTGTAGCGCGACGGGATCGAGTGCATTGAAAGGCTCGTCCAGGAGCAGAATGGGGACGTCGACCATCAAAGCTCTGATCAGGCCCAGGCGCTGAAGCATGCCCCGCGAGTAGGTGCGTACAGGCCGGTCCAGCGCCTCCCGTAAATGATAGCGCTCTGCCAAAGCCAGTGCTTGCTTGAAGGCTTCGGACTGGCCATAGACGTCGGCATGGAAAGCCAGATGTTCTGTGCCAGTCAGATGGGGATTGGTAAATGGCTCATCGGGCAGATAAGAGATCCGCCGCCGGATCTCCCAGGTCCGCCGCCCTGGAGACAGGCCCAGCACGTTCACCTTCCCGCTATCGGGCGTGAGCAATCCCGTAATCAGCCGCAGACAAGTGGTCTTTCCGGCGCCGTTGTGACCGGCGAGCGCGGTAATTGTGCCAGCAGGGACCGCCCACGTCAGATGATCCAGAGCCAGAAGCTTACCATAGCCTTTACTCACTTCGTGGAACTCAATGAGTGCTGCATGTTCCATCTGTCAAAACCAGGCCAGCAGCAGAGCTGCCAGCAACTCGCATAGCCCCAGCGCGATGAAGCCAGGCAGAGGAGGCACCTCACGCCAGGCACACCAGGCCAGAGCCAGCAGCCCCAAGTATCCAGGGAGGAAAGCAACCAGAGCGAAAAGGGAATGTCCTGTAAGACCAATTATGAGCAATGATAGTGACATAAAAGGAAGATAGATCAATGTGAAAGCAGCGGAGAAGCCAAGGAGCTGCTGGCTGACATGCAGGGGCAGACCAGTAGCCCGCAGCAGACGGCCTTGCTCTACAAGATAAGAATAAGCCGGCCAGCCGAGCTGAGCGGTGGCCAGGCTGCAACCAAGCAACCAGAGACCTGCCGCTCCAGTTGGGAAGAAGTACCCCAGAGCAAGCAGACCAGCCAGACGGCTCACCAGGAGCGTAGGAAGGCGTAACTGAGGAGACAGGCACAGCGCCAGACACAACCATTTAGCGACAGCCCACCGTCTGCCGCTGGCAGTGAGCGGATAGAAAGAAGCACGTCGCTCGGGAGTAGCCGCCAGCTCCCAATAGCGCAGCAGGCGCGGTAGCGTCCAGGCTGCGACAAGTGCAGTGCTGGCGGTCAGCGGTAGCAGGAAGAGCCAATGACCTTGCAAGCCGGCCAATGCCCAGATCCAGGGCCAGCACCACAAGGAAACCAGATCAAAGGCGAAAGAGCGCAGTGCGCGCAGGTGCTCCTCGCTTATGCCCGCATGGAGAGAGCTGGGAGAAAATGCCAAAAACAGTAGAGCAAGCGCTCCGATGCTGGCGAAACGGATCAAGATCAACACAGCTCCTGGCCGGACGAGCGAGAGCAGATGCAGCCCTGTCCCGAATAGCATCACGAAGCCACAGTAGAGCAGCAGCCCACCACAGCCAGCCGGCGTCAAAGTGAATGGGAGCAGACCGCTGAAGCCGAGAGCCAGCAGAGGAGCCAGCAGCAGAGCCGTCAGAGCCAGAATATTGCTCAGGAACCAGTCGCTGAGCACGGTAAGAGCCACCTGCCAGGGAACCAGAGGCAGGCCTAGCAAATACTCCCACTCGCGGGCCAGACGACTGGTGAGCAAGCCGACGCGCCCAGCATTCAGATCGCTTGTGAGCAGGGTCACCACCAACAGCCAGAGGGCCACCTCCTCGGCGGTCAGATGGTGGATGCGTCCGAATACCAGGGCCACGGCCACACCCGAAAGGATCAGCAGCAGCGAGACGAGGCCGCTCATGGCCCAGGCAAAGAGCGGCGTCCCCCACGGACGCCGCCCGCTCAGATACTTGTAGCGGATCAGCAGCGCCATAAGCCCTTCCTATCTTGTGGAAGTGAGCGAGGGGCAACCCGCCATTTGCCCGGTGCTATCCTTTCTGCCGTATGTCTCCCCCGTCCGATTGACGGATGCGATAAATTCCTCCCACTATAGTATAGCATCGATTTCCTCTCAGAGCGAGTAGCTGCAACTCTCTCTTCTTATCACAAGGTAGCTGGCCTGAAACAGGAGAATTTATCAGGATCATCAAATACCTGATCATCCGCTCATCCAGACCTATAGTGAGCGAACACGCAGTTCTGTTGCAACGCCACCAGGCTAGCAAGGGATCGAAGCCGCTCCCCGCCTGTCCTGCCATTCTTGCGAGAGCTACAAGCCAGGGCAAGCGCCATCTATTGTAGGAAGGCGGGGGTAAGGAAAGGGTATTCCTCTTTTGGAAGAAAGCACCGCTCGCTCGTTCTATTACAAGGGAACCGCATTTTGTCCACAGGCCGGCTCGGGCAGAGCCGCAAGGAAGGAGGTTAGAGCCATGCTCAGCAGCTCATCGAGTAAGTGCCGTCCCGGGCTGTGGTTAGCGCCGACCACACTTGAACAACGGATTGACCTGCTGACGCGCCTCCTGCTCCTCCTGATAGCCCTTCTCTGTGGCTGGGGTCTCCTCTTCCTTCCCAGAACCATTCCCATCCACTACAGCCTCAGTGGTTCCATCCATCCCGATCTCAATGGCAGCAAATGGATTCTGGTTCTCTTCTTCCTGCTGGCGCTAGTTCTCTATGGGCTGCTCGGCCTGCTCAGTCGCTGGCTTTATGCCCTGTACCATCCCTGCAAGGCTGTCTCTCGGCGTGCTATGCGCCGCTATCGGCTTGGGCGCTTACTGCTGGCCGGGCTAAAGCTCTGTCTCAGCGCGCTCCTGGCCTACCTCTCGTGGATGTTTATCCAGGGAGCCATTAGTGGTCTCAACAGCTGGATTTTCCTGGGTTTTCTCCTCTTAGCTGTACTGCCTCCGCTGCTGGTCCTCCTCTATCTTATCCAGGTCCGGCGCCTGTCCTAAGCCTACCCTGGCCGATCATAATATCACCTTTTGTTCTCCCAGTGAGGAGGAGCTTCTCAGGGTAGCAGACCGCCAGGTGGCAGCGGCTTGAGCCAGCGGTCTAAAAACAAATAGGCAGCCTCACGGGCCTCGGGAGGAAAGGCGTGGCCGCCCTGGAAGACCAGATAGCGGAAGCGCTCTGGTACCCCTAGCTGAATATAGAGGCTCTGAGCGTAGTTCACCATAAAATAGAAGCCATCGATCGGCAACAGCGGGTCCTGTTCGCCGCCAATCATCATAAAGGGAGTGGGGGCCAGGGCCCCAACGAGATCATCCATATCGGCCACATCGAGCAAACCTGGAATGCAGTTCACCAGGGGCTGACTCAGGCCATCGCGCAGCAGCGACTTCACCAGGGTCAGCCCGCAGGATGCCACCCCGGCCATCACCCTGGCATCGTACCAGGTCAACCAGAGCGCCTCAAGTCCGCCCAGCGAATGGCCAATCACCCCCAGGCTCTGCGTGTCCACTTCCGGGAGTGAACCCAGAAGATCCAGACTGCACGTCAGATCATGCAGGTACTTTGCCTGCAGGGACGAGCCTTTCAGCAAGCGCTTTGTAAACTCAAAGCGCTCATAACTTTCTCCCATCAAGGCCGCCCGTCGTCGACGGATCTCTTCCGGCGGACGGCGCTCCTCGTAGCAGAGAAGATCGGGGCACAGCACCACATAGCCGCGTAAGCAGATTTCCCGCCCATAGTAGTACATTGGATCGCCAGCGATCCCGGCTACTTCTCCTTTCCCCAGCTCACAATGCTCGCTATCGCGATGAATGGCCAGGATCGCCGGCCAGCCCTTCTTCGGCTTCTCCCCGTGCGGATGCAGCAGCCAGGCTGGCACGACCTCGCCCGGCTCGACCATATAGGTGACGCGCGTGCGTGTATACCCTTCCTCAGCGATCGGCTCCTCAAAGACCGCCTCCAGAGGCACCTTCGAGGGGAATCTTCCCAGACGTACCAGGATCTTCTCTCGCAACAGACGATTTTCCATCTCTTCTCCTCTCTTTCTACCTGCGATACCTCACAGCCTGCAACCGGGTCGCTGCAGGGTTGAGCCAGAGCCGGCGGAGGCGGACAGGCGAAGTAGCGGTGCAAGACCTCTGCTGGCGCAGACACATGCCCTCTCTGGGCGCCGGAGTGCCCTCCCTGCCCGGGACCTGGGCCGCTGCCCCTGACGAATCACAGACAGCTCGCCTGCTACAGGCACCTTCCCACGCAGTGCCCCACTCACCCTTCCCAAGCCTCTCATTTCTTGTATAGCAGAAAAGATATGAATTGTATGATATGCATATTGTAATGCACTGCTTTAAGAATTGCAAGCCTGGGGCAGCAATCTCGCTCACCTTACCTTGTCAGAGAGCAGCGGCTGCGGTAGTGTATTATCAATGGGGCTGGCCGAGAACAGTGGCCAGCGCCAGCCCCAGTTGACCACACCAAGGAGAGACTGACCATGATGTCTGCTCATGCGCAGACGACGGGACAGATGGCCGATCTTGCAGCCTCGCCCGAGAGAGCAGAGGCGGCCATCGTCGTAGATAGATTCTGCAAAAGCTATAATGGACGACGTGTCGTTGACGAACTGAGTTTCAGCGTGCGGCGTGGTGAAGTCTTTGCCCTACTGGGACCCAACGGGGCCGGCAAAACCACCACCGTTGAAACGCTAGAGGGCTACCGTCGACCCGATGGGGGAAGTGTACGTGTGCTTGGGCTTGACCCTGTGCGGGACGCAGCGCGCCTCAAGCCGCTCATTGGGGTCATGCTCCAGCAGGATGGCCTCTACCCCATGCTACGCCCACGAGAAGTAGCGCGCCTCTTTGCCGGCTACTATCAGCGGCCCCAGCCCATTGACCAGCTCCTGGAGCGTGTTGGTATCGACCCTGGCACGAAGACCATCTGTCGTCGACTCTCTGGTGGCCAGAAGCGGCGTCTGGCTCTCGCTCTGGCCCTTGTTGGCAATCCCCAACTGCTCTTTCTCGACGAGCCTACCGCAGGGATGGACCCCCAGGCCCGCCTGGCTACCTGGGAGATGATCCGTGACCTCAAGGCTCAGGGAGTGACCATCTTATTGACAACCCATCTGATGGACGAAGCCGAGCGTTTGGCCGACCGCGTGGCCATCATTGATCATGGCCGGCTCATTGCCCTGGACACCCCTGATCGGCTGACCGGTGTTGACAACGCTACTGTTGTGCGCTTCGTTGCTCCTGCCGGCCTCGATTGCCATGCTCTCGCCGCCTTACCGGGCGTCCAACGCGCCGAAGAAGTGCGGCCCGGCAGCTACCTGCTTGAAACGGCGTCGCAAAGCATGCCGGCGGTCCTGGCTGACCTTACGGCCTGGTTACGCGATCGAGGCATCACATTGACCGAATTGCGTGTTGGTCATGGCTCGCTCGAAGAGCTATTCCTGCGCCTGACTGGGTCCGAGATCCGTGAATGAGTGGAAAGGTGGATCTTCGAGCGCTCTTTGTGGAGGTGACCCGATGACAACTCTTGCTGATACGAGTCGGAGCGGGCGGGGGCGGCCACAGCCGTCGCAAGCGGCTCCTTTCCTCCGTCAGGTTGGGGCCCAGCTCAAGGCCGAGCTTCTCCTGACCTCGCGCCGTGGCGAAAACATCCTCGTCACGCTCATTCTTCCTGTGATCCTCCTGGTCTTTTTCGCCTCGCTCAAGATCATTCCTGTGAGCACAGGCTCGGTCATTAACTTTCTTTTGCCCGGCATCCTGGCTTTAGCCATCATGGCCTCGGGCATGGTCCATCTCGGCATCTCGACCGCCTATGAGCGCTACTACGGGGTGCTCAAACGTCTCGGAGCGACGCCTCTCCCGCGGAGCGGCCTCATCGTTGCCAAAATTGTTGCAGTGCTACTTCTAGAAGTGCTGCAAGTGGTCCTGCTTGTGGGTATCGCCCTCCTCTTCTATGGCTGGCGGCCCGTTGGCTCGCCTGGTCTGGCCATTCTGGTCCTGGCCCTGGGAACCATCACCTTTGCCGCCTTGGGGCTAGCTATGGCTGGTAGCTTGCGCGCCGAGACAACTCTGGCGGTGGCCAATGGTCTCTATCTGCTCTTTCTGCTTATTGGGGGCGGCATTTTGCCCCTTGACCACTTGCCAGCTCCCCTGGCAGCTCTGGCTCAGTATCTGCCAGCCGCAGCCTTCACCCAGTCGTTACAGGCTGCTCTCACTGCCGGCGCTCCTTTCCCTGGCACCGCCCTGCTGACACTGCTCATCTGGATGATTCTCATCCTGGGGGTGGCCATCAGAGCTTTCCGTTGGGAGTAGCGCTTACCTGTGGGAATAAATGAAATCATCTCATTGTTTTTGTTAGGTGAAAGCCCCAAGAAGAGGGTCCGAGCAGGAGCTGCTCAACAGAGGGGTCAGGCGGCTCAGCCGAACGACCGGCGAGCATCTCATCGAGAGGCGCTCGCGGCGAGCCGGAGAGCCTGCCGCGAAGAGCGGCGATGGCTCACAAGACCCGAAGCGCGAGGAAGACAAACCTGATTTGATTGGACGTGTGAAAGGAGGTAAGCGGCTATGGTTGACATCATCCGCTACGATCCTTTCCGCGAGGTGATCAGTCTGCGGGATGCAATCAATCGGCTCTTTGAGGAGAGCTTTGTGGCGCCTATCTGGCGTTGGGATGAGGCGGTGGCGACCATCCCTATCAATGTACGTGAGAACGAGCACGGCTATCAGGTTCAGGCGCAGATTCCTGGTGTGAAGCCCGAGCAGCTAGAGGTGAACGTCACCGGCAACACGCTGACGCTCAAGGCTGAGGTGCCGCGCGAGGAGAAAGAGGAGCAGCGTGGTCAGTGGCACGTGCGGGAGATCCGCAGCGGTAGCTTCGCGCGGACGATTACCTTCCCAAAGGACATTGATAGCGGGAAGATCGAGGCCAGGTACGAGAACGGCGTGTTGACCGTGCATGTTCCTTTCGGCGAGGCGAGCAAGCCGAAGCAGATCCGCGTCAAGGTCGCCTGAATCTGAGCGCTGGCTTGGAGCGCACATGCAGACTGAGATCGCGGAGTCGTGACCAGATCCAAAGTCAGGCCCTCACCGTTCTCCAGCGACGGTGAGGGCTTTTTATCGTCCCTGGAGCAAGACCAGACAAGACGAACTGCTGACTCTAGCTACCTATTCCTCAAGCCTCTTTCAAAAAAAACCTGCATAGCCATGACGTCTGCTGTGAGGCTATGCAGGCTGCTGGTGGGAGATATCCAGCAGAGGGATGTCGCGATCGGTGTCCCCGACAGGAATCGAACCTGCGCGCCCGGTTCCGGAGACCGGTGCTCTATCCACTGAGCTACGGGGACTTGCTCCACCGAGGATTATACCATATCTGTCAACGTGCGTCACCACTTCCGCATAGATTCCTCACCCCGTAGGCTCTGATGCCGCCCTTTCCGCCCTGCTTCCCTCCCCTCACGGCCAGCGCCCAATCAACTGCGGCCTTTGCCAACGTCGAAAAGTGCCGTTTTAGCCGACCTTCCTGGCCGACTTCCTTTTGTGACCAACCGCTCTCTTATTTTACTGCTTGCTTCTTGGAGAGATATTTAGTTCGCTTGCTTCGCAATTAGATTGTCGCATTTAGCTATTGACAGATTCATAAACATCGTGTTATCATGCCCCCCGTATTTTCAGGAAACAGGGAGTACGTAGAAAGGGGTGGGCTTATGAAAACTAGCCGCAAACATCTATCCTCCTCGTCTGCTCTACCAGATGGCCTTGAGGGCGATTCGTCGCGATTCACCGGGAACATGGCCCTTGCTACCGAGGGCTACAGAGGCCGCGAAGAAGATCTGGCACTGGTTGAGACGCTGAAGCTGGCTGTCCCCGTGACTCCTCCTACGGTCAGGCCGCGCTTGCTCCGCGCAGCAGCGCTGATGCTTGCTCTTGTGCTGGCGGTGGCGCTCTATCTCCTCTGGCAGGGAGCAGTACCTGCTGAGGCACCTCTAGAGTCAGTTCCCTCTCCTGGCGGCACGGCGGCAGCGCTGACGCCTGCTTCGGCAGGGGGCCGGGGACCCGCGATGACAGCCACAGCGGCGGTTGCTCCCGCTCTGACCCCGCTGACGTCTGCCACCAGTATTGAGGTCTATATTGTTGGAGCTGTTCGCCATCCCGGGGTCTATAGGCTGCCCACTGGGTCGCGTGTCTATCAGTTACTGCAGGCGGCAGGTGGTCCGCTGCCCGAGGCCAATCTGGTCGCTCTCAATCTGGCCGCCGTCCTCCACGATGGCGAGGAAATCTATGTCACGCGCGTTGGCGAGGTTGCTCCGCCAGTTGCTGTCGATGGCTCCTCGCCTGCTATTCCCAGCGCCAGCGGCTCCGCTGCCTCTCCCTCTACTCCAGTGAATATCAATACGGCGAGCGTCGATGAGCTGCGCCAGCAGTTACATGTGAGCGCAACAACTGCCCAGCATATTGTGAATTATCGTCTTCAGCATGGCCCCTATACGTCGGTCGACCAGCTCCTCCAGGTGGTGAGTCGCTCGATCTACGACCGCATTAAGGACCTGGTAACGGTCTGAGGGGTGAAGCAGAGGGAAGAGGAAAGGGATGACCGTGTCGTTGCTGCTTCTCAGAGAGGCTCTGCTGCGGTTGCGGAAGTTACCGCTACTGGTTGTCTGCCCGGGCTGGCTTGCTGGGATAGTGCTCGCCGATTGGCTGCAGTTTTCCCCGCGCTGGCTACTGCTGCCGCTCCTGGCGATGGTGCTGGTAACCGTTGTTGGCTGGCGCCGCTGGGAGAGAGCAGGTGTGCTGTGGCTTTTCCTGTCGGCCTTGCTCGCTGGGGCCTGGCGTATGGCGCTGGCTGATCCGCGCCATGATCCCCTGGCCGTCGCCAGTTTGCTGCGCTCCCCTGCTGGGACCAGCCAGCTCATCGTCCACGGTGAGGTATCTGCTCCTCCTACTCTGGAGGGCCATGCGCGTCGCCTGACGGTGAGCGTGATCGAGGTGAGCAGCGATGGCGGTTTACATTGGTGGCCACGGCATGGTGAGATTGCTGTCTTGACCTCTGGCACGCTCCTCGATGATCCCTATGGTCCAGCATACGGCGATGAGGTCCTGCTGAGAGGGCACCTGCTGCCACCCGCCAGCGCTGGTGCTCCAGATCTGCAAGCCTTGATGGCTTTCCCTCGCCTCACGGTCAGGCGGCATGGAGGAAACCCTTTGCTGGCTTTGCTCTATGCCCTTCGTTTCCAGCTGGCTGCATTGATCGCAAGAGTGCTGCCCCAGCCCGAGGCAGCTCTGCTGGTGGCGATCTTGCTCGGCTTACGGACGCCTGCTCTGCAGCCGCTGACTCCTCTGTTCAACGTGACGGGCACTGCTCATCTGATTGTCCCCAGTGGCTTTAAGGTGACGCTGCTCGCCGGCCTGCTGGCGCTGCCGCTGCAGCCCCTGACTCGCCCAAAACCTGATGATTGGCTCCTGCTGCCAGCGCAACGTCGGCGCTCTCGGCGCTGGCTTTGGCTGCTCTGTGCACTCCAGCTGCTGGCTATAGCTGCTTATACGGTGCTGAGTGGCGCGGGACCAGCAGCTTTGCGGGCTGGGTTCATGGGGGCGCTCTTGGTTCTTGCCCCCCGCCTGGGGCGCCACTACCATGTGTATAGCGCTCTGGCGGCGACAGCTCTGGTGCTGAGCCTCGTTGATCCTTTTGTCCTGTGGGATAGCGGTTTCCAGCTTTCTTTTCTGGGTACCTTGGGGATTGTGCTCTTTACTCCCCTCTTTGCCCGGCCTCTGAGGCGGCTGGAGCGTTTCCCTGCTGGTTCGCTGCTGGTCGAGGCCCTGGCTGTAACCCTGGCCGCTCAAGTGGCTACCTTGCCGGTCTTCGCTCTGACCTTTGCTCAGCTTTCGTTTGTGGCCCCGTTGGCTAATTTGCTGACGGTCCCTTTGTTGGAGCTGTTGCTCTTCTTGGGGGCAGCAATCTGTCTGTTGGGGACGGTCTGCTTGCCGCTGGCCCTGGTTGTGGGCTGGCTCGCCTGGTTCCCTTTGCAGTATATCATTGACGCTGTCGCTCTCTGTGCGCGGCTCCCGTTTGCCTGGCTAAGTACCAGAGGCTGGCCGCTCTCAGTTCCGCTGGCCTGGGGCTATTATGCCCTTTTGGCTGGTGCCCTGGGCCTGGGCTGGCGCTCTTGTCCAGCGCTGTTCGTCTCCTCCTCTGGCCATAGCCTCCCGCAGGTGGGGGAAAACCGGCCAAAGCCGGGGCCAGGACCCAGCCACAAACGGGGGATGCTGCTCGGGGGACAGCTCGCCCTGGCACTTTTGCTCCTGCTGACGACGGGCCTGCGCACGCTGCTGAGCCAGAACGGCACCGGGCTGATACTGACGGTCTTTGCCCTGGCCTCTCCTTCGGGGGTCACTGGTCCCGCCGTGCTCGTCCAGATGGCTCGCAGCGGCATTCTCTTGATTGATGGCGGCCCCGATGCAACAGCCCTCGCTCACGTACTCGATCGCCGCCTGCCTTTTTGGCAGCGCCGCATTGATTGGCTAGTGCTGTCTAGCCCTTTGCTCTCTCATTTGACGGGTCTCCAGGATGCGACCTCGCGCTTTGCGATCGGCCAGGCTCTGGATGGCGGGGTACTCCACCCAGGGAGAGACTATGCGCTCTGGCGCCGTGCCCTCCGGGAAGGTGGCGTCCCTTATCAGACGCTCCGTCAGGGCCAGCTGCGCTCTCTCGGGCCAAGCCTGCGTCTGGAGGTACTCTGGCCTCCGTCCCCCCTCCATCGTGGAGGCGATGAGGCGCGCAATAACGCTCTGGTCCTCCGCCTCGTTGTCCCAGGCTTACGCCTCTTGCTGCTAGGAGAAGCGGCTCAGAGCAGCTACGCGCTCAGTGGATTGCTAACCGCCGCCAGGTCGTCCTCAGCAGGTCAGGTCGATGTGGTGCTGGCCGCCCTGACTGCCGGTCTGCGACCACCACCTGCTTTCTCTCGTCTGCTCGGACTTCTCCATCCGTCTCTGCTTGTTGTGAACATGACGACCACGCGCTCGCCATCAGCGCCACCCAGGCCCAACAGCAACGGACCTGGAGGGGGGTCCGTGATCGTCCCTCCTGACGTGAAGCATACGTTTTTCCTGAGAGCGCCAGCGGCCTTCACCGTAGAGAACCACCAGACAGGCTGGTCTTTTGGCCTGGCTGCCCCATGAGGGGCGCGATCGGGAAACTGGTGAAAGGCGCGCTCTCGACCTCATAGGACGAATGGATGGGGATAAGTGAGACGGCAACACTATTGCTATAGGAGTATTCCATGCTATCATAGAGGGAGTTATTGGCGATGAGCTACGATAGCGAGAAAGGAGTACCTACGTCTTATGAGCCGCTGTGAACGCTGTGGCTATGATAGTCCGCACCATGTAACCATCTGTCCTGTCTGCGGCTCGGTGACCACATCCTCCGGCGATTATACTCCTGCAAGAGACCCTGAAGCACCAGGAGGCACGAGTGAGCCATTTTCGTACTATAGCCCCAGCAGCTGGCCAACTTCTAGCCCTGGCCTCTATGCTGATCCCTGGCCTCAGCAGCCTTCCTCGTTCCAAAATGCCTACCCTCAGCCTCCACAGGTCAATGTGATGGTTGTGCAGCCGCAAAAGGAGATGGCACCTCTCATTGTCGAGCTTTTGTTGTCCTTGCTCTTGAATATCTACGGCGTTGGCTGGTTGATGGCTGGAGAGACACTCCCTGGGGTGCTGCTCCTGGTAGGCAGCATTGTGGTTGTCTGGCCCATCCTGCTGGTCTCCTTGTTTTTCTGGCCGATATGCTGCGGCCTCAAACTCGCACTCATTGTGGGACTGGTCGTCAACACCGTACTGCTCAGTAATCATCTCGATCGCCAGGCGGCTAGCCGCCTACTACAGATGCCTCCACCACTACCGTACCAATAGTAAAAACGGGCAGAAGAAAAGGCTGCTATCTCTACCGTCAAATATTAAAGATAAAAACGACAGTGAAGAAGAAGAAGAAGAGAACGAATGGCTCTACAGCTCTAGCCCGCTACTAAGCAGCTGGCCACTGCTGCCCTGTAGCTAGCTAGCTAGCTGCCGGTCCTCCCGGTTGCAATCGTCTTGTAGGGTGAAGGCGACGCAATGAGAGCCGTCAGGCGGGAAAGGCCAGACGTCGATACTTCTCTCGCGATTCGAGCCAGGCTTCATCAGAGAGACCCAGCCGCTCGCGTAGCGTCTCGAACGAAACGCCAGCTCGCAGTTGGCGGACAGCAAAGGTATCGCGTAGCAGCTGCAGCGTCACTCGTTTCTTGATGCCGGCTGCTTTGACCGCGCGCGCCAAAATATAGTTGAGATTGCGATCGGTGCAGTTAAAGAGCGTCTCGCCCGGCTGGTGCTGATATTTGCTTAGATATGCTCGCACAATGTCAGTAAACTCGGGGGGCAGGGCCAGACTACGCTCGCGGTGCTGCTTCCCCGTTGAGGGAGGAAAATGGACGCTCACCAACGGCTGCTGTGGATTGGAGAGGTCGATGTGCTCTGGCTTGAGAATCATGATTTCTTCTTTCTTGAGGCCTGCATGCAGCGTCAGATAGATCAGACAGAGACAGCGCGCATCGTCGGCTGCCGCTTTGAGGAGCCGCTCAATCTCTTCCTCGAAGAGAAGCTCCGGCAGAGGCGGTAATGGACGCTCCAGGATGAGGCTCGCCGAGGGATCTTCACGAATCACGCCTTCACGTGCCAGCCAGGAAAAGAAATTCTTGAGAAAGGTAACCCGTCGCGCCATCGTCTTCGGGGCCGGCGTATGATCTTTATTGCCAAATTTCAACTTCATAAGCCAGTCGACAAGGTCCTCTTTGGTGATCCTGCCAACTGGCGTCTCGGACCCCATGAATTCGCTAAACATCTTGAGGTCGGAGAGAAAGCAAGTGATAGTATAGTTCGATTTCCCCCGCAGCTTCAGCTCCTGCTGATAGGGTAAGGCACAGGCTGCCAGGCTGGACTGCTCGGTCAGCGGCTGAGTACGCACCAGCGGCGGAAAAGGGACCTCGCGCGGGTCCGCTGACTGGGTAACGACCTGCGTGGCCCCAGGAAAAAGACCAGCCTGGACTACAACGCGCTCTTCTTCCGCTACACTCTCCGTTGGCTGCTTCGTCTGACTATCCTCGTGCATGAGCTGCTCTCCAGTGGTAGTTTCGTGCTCTGAAGCTGTTCTTTTTGTATTTCATTATAGCAGGAGAAGCCAGCGCTGTTCAACCTTCGCGCTCGCTCCCTGTGACTCCTTTCTCTTGCTCATCGTTCCCAAGTAAGGAGGGCTTGCCCTCTTCTCACTTTGCCCAGAGAGGATGGTCCTTTCCTCTGAATGAGACGCCTGCCAGCGCTATTCCCTGTGCTCGTGGTAGGGGGCCTGGCCCTCACGGTGCGCGTGATCTATAACCTGACGGTAGCGGCGGCCTACGTTCCCTTGTTTGATGCGCGCTCCTATGAGCAGATTGCTCTTCATCTCCTGCAGGAGCACTGCTTCTGCGAACATCCCTTTGTTCCGACCGTCTACCGGGCGCCACTCTGGCCTGCCCTGATCGCCTGCATTTATGCTGTGTTTGGTCAACACAATCTACTGGTCCGCTTCTTCCTCTCACTGGTCGGCGCCGGCACCTGCCTGCTCCTCTTTTACTTCGTCCGTGATCTCTATGGGAAACGAATGGGCTTACTGGCCGGCCTGTTCGCTGCGATTTATCCTGAACTCTATATTTATGATGGATGGCTTTATTCGGAGTCAATAACCATCTTTCTTCTGCTTTCATTATGCTATATACTCTATCGCCTGACTACTCGGAAAACAACGTTGTTCTCATGGTGCCTCTGTGCAATTGTGCTTGCGCTGCTGGTGCTGGCGCGTCCCAATGGGCTGCTGGCGTGTGGCATCTTTCTCTGCTGGCTGGTCCTGGCCCTCAAGCAGCATTGGCTCTGCTGGTGGTCGCGCTGGCAGCTGGTCGGGCGCGCTTGTCTGGTTGGAGTGCTGACCCTCTTCATACTGACCCCCTGGACCCTGCGCAACTATCGCGTTGGCCACAGCTTCCTACCGGTAGCCACTGGTGATGGTACCGTGCTGCTGGGAGCTTACAACGATCTTGCCCTGACGACCCCAGGCTACGTTGGTTCCTGGATCAATCCGCGGCTCGCCGCTCCTGCGCTCGCGGCCCGCTACCCAGCGATCTGCTCCGCTTCTTGCGAGCTGGAGCGTGAGGAAGATTTCAAGCGTGGGGCCTGGCTGTGGATGGAGCGTCATCCGGGCAGCCTTCCATTCCTTCTGGCCATGCACTTTTGGAACCTCTGGCAACCAGAGACCGTTGAGGGCGATTTGCCGACCATTCGCTTCCCCTCAGCGCCTGGGGCGCTGGCGGTCGTCCTCATGATGCGCTCGTTCCCGCTCCTCGTTTTTGCCCTGGCCCTCCTCGGAGTCGGCACGATCTGGGGCCGCTGGCGTCTCTGGCTGCCAGTGCTCCTGGCTGTCGCCTTTACCATCGGCCAAAGTCTTGTCTTCTATGGCAGTCCGCGCATGCGGGCTCCGATTGAGCCACTACTGATCGTGCTGGCGAGTGCCGCTATTGCCCGCTGGGCAGAGCGCTGGAGCCGGAACCAGGACCAACCCGGTACCGACAAAGAGGGAGTGGCAGCAACGAGCCAGGTAGGGAAAACCACTCCTCAGCCAGGCCAGGCAAGAGGACCCCACTGAATCTATGGGGGGCCTGGCCCGCTGGTGACTGTGCTGAAGGCCGCTCTCCACTGTGAAGAAGCAAAATAGACCTCACCCGTCTTGCCCTGGTATCGTGAAAGGCAATTGGCTGAGGTCTTCACCTGATGGGTATGTTCTCGCTCTGGTACTGAAGAGGCGCGTCAGGTGGTCCAGGTGGTTATTCTGGCTTCCTCTCTGTGCTTTCCGACTCTCCTTCTGCTTCCAGGCTATCTGCTTCCTCCGCCTCTTCCTCGCTCTCCATAGAGTGAAGGAGCATTTCCAGATCCTCTGGCTCGAACTCCTCATCCATCTCCTCGCTCTCCTCAGCACTGACCACGCGCCCCCAGTCGCTATAGCGCGCCGGTCGCGACTCCTTCCAGACACGGATAGTGGGTCGCATCGTAGGGAAGGTGCGCAGTCCTTCTGGCGCCGCTGGCCCTTCGAGCTGCGGCTCATAGGCTGGCGCGCTCTCGCGCACAAGCACTTCCTCCCCCCAGGCCATGGCTTCGAAGCCCAGGCGACGCAGGTCCATAACCGCGCCAGGCCAGGTATCCTCTGGGGCAATGGCCCACCATTCGCGCCCCCATAGTCGTACCGGGCGAACACGGAGAGGCCGATTCAGATCCCCCAGAGTAGCTAGTAGCGACGAGCGCTTGCGTTCCACTTTTTTCATAGCTTGTCAACCGTCCTTCCCAGGACTGAGACCACCTGCTCTGGCCTCTTCTCCTGGTGCCGCATTGCCATGAGCAGCATTGTATCTCGCTGCTGCTGCCAGGCAAGACCAGGAGAGCCGGATCTTCCGCTATTTACGATACCACATAAGCCCGGCTCTTGCCAGGGTAGAGCAATGCCCACCGCCCTCCCTGTCGCTCCGTGCTGCGCGCCAGAGAAAGTAGTGGGCATTGCCGGCATGTTGTCTGTCTAAACAGGACTGCTCGCCTGACCCTGCCTGTCAGCCAGGGCTAGGTCGGCTGCCCTGGTTGCCTGCTTTGTTCTGGCAGCCCCAGGTGAGCCATGATTTCGCCGTCGTGCCACTCGGGCGGCCCCTCTAACCAGCGCAGCATCCGGCGATAGCGCTGATCCTGCTCTTCGCTCTGGGCATTGGCCAGGTAGGCTGCTCTGTCTCTGAAAGCTACGGCGATATAACACTCGCGGCCATCGGCATCCATGCGGTAGACAAGCGTGGCAACGGCTCCAGGCACGTGTGCCTGCTCAAACTCGCGTAGCTCTGCCAGGAGCTGTGCCTCCGCTCCGGGCTTGATCCGACAGTGGGCGACTGTTCCGTACATGGTGTCTATTCCTTTCTGTTTAACTGCAATTCGGGACATTGCCGCATCGGATACCGGGCCGATGCTATCGTTGTACCCCGTAACCCAGGCTTCTAGCAAGCACAGCTATTGGATAGGGTGACTGTGAATAGGGTGACTGCGCCAAAAAAGAAGAGGCCGCCAGTGAGCTTTCTGCAAGCCTGCTTGACGGCCTCTTCCTGCCGTGGTCAGCCAGGACAGCTTCTTGAGGGCAGCCACTTAGCCGCTTCTCTCGCCAGGGTAGGTGGGGTGGAAGGTTAGTGCCAGCAAGTGGCGCCACCTTCTGGCGTAATGGGCTTCCAGTGGCTCAGCTCAGTGCGTAAACTGCCAGGTTACTATAGACCACGTTAGCATCGTTCTCGCCCACAGTGCCAAGAAAGCCGATATTGCCCTCCGTGTAGTTATTATCGTTAATGGTAGTCAAGTAAACGTTGTTGGCGTAGAAGGAAAGGTTACTTCCGTTGGCGATGATCTGGAGCGTATTCGCCACCCCGGTGCCAGACTGCAGAGCCGGTGTGGTGCTCCAATCGGCGAAAGGCTGTTCAAGGCCCCCGTCGAATCTGGCGATGCGGTAACGGCCCTGGCTGTCAACCTCAAAGAGGTAGCCGGAGGGGAGATTGAACAGGTTAGGGCGCAGGCGAATGAAGACGCCTCCAGAGGCACCGCTCACAATCTTCATTTGCACGCTGAGAGCGATATTCCCGTAGCTATAGTTTGCTTCATGACAGATACGCTGTGTTGTTGTCAGGCTGACAGCCTGAACAACGTGGTAGCCATCGCCTCCAAAGAGACAGTGACTGCTGCGGTCCCAGTTAGCCTGCTTGGTGGCCGAGTTATCGGCGCTGGTCAGTGGATCGTTGTAGACCAGCCTGCCGGCGGTGGCGGTCTGCCAGACTGCTGCAGTCGCGGTGGCCTGAGCTTGCACGGTGGCAGTGGCCCCAGCGACTGCTGTCTGCGTGGCTTGTGCTTGAGCCTGGGCGGTCGCGGTGGCCTGGGCCTGGGCGGTCGCGGTCAGATCGGGTGTGGCGGTGGGCGTCTGCTGCTGCCCGCTGGACTGACCACTAGAGACCGTAGGCTTCCCGTTCGTTCCCTGGTGGGGTGAAGAGAAGAAGGCCAGTGCCAGGGGAATGGAGATGGCAAGCAGCAAGATGAGGGCCAGGCTGGTAATGAGCAGGCCCCGCCGGGTTGCTCTGGCACCCGCTTGTTGTCCATATTGTCCATAATGTAGCTGCTGTCCGTAGCCAGGGTAGCCTGGGCCTGTGGGAGGCGACGCAGTCGCAGCAGCGTTGGTTTGACCAGGAAAAGGGTAAGAGGTTGGCTGCGGCGGGGTTGGTGTCCCCACGCTCCCCATGCTGCGCAGCACCAGCGGCTGTGGCGCTCCTATCCCGGGGACTCCTGGGCTGGAGGTGCCAGCCGGGGCCCAGTTCTGGTACTGCTGGGCTGTGGCCCCTCTGGCTAAGGCCCGGCTGCTACTGCTACCAGCGACTGCCTGACAGAAAGCCTCAGCCAGCTCACTGGCGCTGCTATAGCGCAGCTCGGGGCGTTTCTCCAGCCCTTTGAGAATTACCTGCTCGACTGCAGGGCTGATGTGCGTGGCATAGAGATGCGGCGGCGGGGGTGGCTTGTTGATATGCATCGTGACGACTGCGATGGGATTCTCGGCAGTGAACGGCAGGCGCCCAGTGACCATCTCGAAGAGCAGGACCCCAAGCGAGTAAAGGTCACTACGCACGTTGGCCCGATTGTCCCCTTCGAACAACTCCGGCGCAACGTATTCGACGGTTCCAAGCACGTTACCGGTGCTGGTGAGCTGCGTGGCGTCGCTGGTTGTGCGCGCGATGCCAAAATCGGAGAGGTAGCAGTGTCCATCGGCATCGAGCAGCACGTTCGAGGACTTAATATCGCGATGGATGATTCCCTGACGATGAATGTAGTCGAGAGCCGCGGCAATCTCGCGCAGGCTGCGGCAGGCTTCGCTCAGCGAGAGCGGCCCCTGCCGGATGCGGGCCCGCAGCGTTCCTCCTTCCATGAAAGGCATCACAATATAGTACCAGGTCAGGCCATCAATCTGGCCCGAGCCAGTGTCATAAATCGGCACCAGATGCTCGTGCTTGAGCGAGGCCATCAGGCGCGCCTCGCGGATAAAGCGTCGCAGCAGCTCCTCATCTTCTCGCTTGAACACCTTGATCGCCACGGTACGCTCAACCGCCAGGTCGTAGCCCTCATAGACGTCGGCCATGCCTCCTTTGCCAATGAGCCGACGTAATTCATAGCGTTCGAGGGTCTTTCCCTCCAGACCTGCCATGCATCTTCTCCCAGTTGAAGTCTCACGGTCTTGGAGAATGCTATCCTGCCCGCCGCTAGGGGGCATCTCTCTATAGATACAACGGTTGACCCTCCCTTTCGTTACTTGATCCAACCTCGCTTGATAAGAAAGAGCAGAAGCGGCGCCATGACGGCGCGGTAGGCGGCGAATAGTCCAAAGGGAGTGACGATCAACAAGCCAAGACACATCAGCGCAATAGCGATATTTAACAGCTGTGGGTTTCTCTCTGTAAGAGCAAGATTTGAGATATTTTCGACTAAGAAGAGGAGTAGTCTCCCAATGACGAGAATGCAGAGTGCGGTTACGCAGCCGAACCCCCCTCTGAGGGAAGGTGGCAGGCGCAGAAGAAAAGTGCGATAGCTGAGAATAGGCCGGTAGAGTGGATGAGCCGCCCGGATAGCCTGTAGCAGGCGCTGCTGGGTCGCTTTCTCTTCAGGGTCCAGGCGGATTGCCTCCTTGAGAAGGTGCAGCGCCTGCTGAGGTCGGGTCTGGTAGTTGAGCAGAAAGTTGCCATAGTCGCTGAGGATGGCGGCATTCTGTGGTTCGAGTGCCAGGGCGCGCAGGTAGGCTTGCTGGGCCAGGTCCAGATTACCATCGACGCTGGCCTGGTAGGCGAGCAGGGCCTGCAGGCGGGCCTCTTCGGGATCAAGCTCCACGGCTTTGTAGACGTAGGGGCGAGCCTTGTCTACCTCGGGCCGCGGCTTGAGAGAGAGATAGCTTGCTCCCAGAAGATAGTAGGGCCAGGGATTCAGGGGATTAAGCTCTCGCGCCTTCTCCAACTCGGCCTGAGCCAGCAGTAGTTGCGATTTCGCCAGCAGGATCATCCCATAGAGCAGATGGTACGTGCTGGAGAGAGGGTCTAGCCGTAAGGCGTCTCGGATGGCGGCTTCGGCCTGGGCGTAGTCCTTGTTCCGCATGGCCGCTACTGCCATCAGGGCCAGGGCGCGGGTGTTCTCCGGCTGAGCGCGCAGGACCTTGCTCATCAGCTCCAGCGCCAGCTGTGGCCGCCTGAGATTCAAAGCGGCTATGGCTTTCCTATAGTTTTCCCTGACCCCCGTGTCGCCCTGGATCTGCCTCGTCTCTTCGCTCATGGTCATTTACCATTTGGCCTTTTGCATGAAACGGAGCACGTCGTCGTAGAGACCTCCCTCGTTGCTATAGGTGGCGTAATTTTTTGCGGTGGCGAACCATTCGAGCGTCGAGGGACGGACCTGTTTGAGGGCTGCTAGCAAATCACTGGTGCGCAGGGGGCGCGGCTGGCCTGTTTTGAGCACCTCGCTCAGCACGGCATCTGTGGCCCGCTCGCAGACAGCGCGAATATCGGCGCCCGAGAATTTTTCCATCTGCCGGGCGAGCTGGGGGTAATCGATGGCCTCGGTAGGTTTCTCCTCCAGGAGGAGACGCAGAATCGCGCAGCGCGCCTCCAGGTCCGGGGGCGGCACAAAGAGAATGCGGTCGAAGCGCCCGGGCCGGCGCAAGGAGCTGTCGACAAACCAGGGGCTATTTGTTGCCCCCAGCACAAGGATCTCACTATTATTGGTGGCGATGCTGTCTAGCTCTAGCAGCAGCTGATTGGTGAGGATGCGGAGGCCGTGAAAGCGCATTTGCTGGCGGCTCCCTCCGAGGGCATCCAACTCGTCAATGAAGACGATTGCCGGGCGATTACGCCGTGCCAGCTCGAAGATCCCGTGGAGGTTCTTCTCGCTGTTCCCGATGTACATATCGAGAATATCGTGAATGGCAATGCTGATAAATCTACACTGGCTCTCGCCCGCTGTGGCCCTGGCAAGAAAGGTTTTCCCGCATCCAGGAGGCCCATAGAGCAGGATGCCGCCGCCAATGCGTTTCCCGAAGCGTTGGAAGAGAGCGGGTTGCTGGAGTGGATAGAGGATCTGCATACGGATCTGCTCTTTGATGTCCTCCAGGCCGCCGACGTCCTTGAAGCTCACGGTGGGCTGCTCAACAAGCTCCTGATCGGCCTCCGCCTCCTCTTCTACTTCAGCAAAGCGCAGCAGGCGCAGCTTTCCTCTGATCACTATGCCTTGTCGGGCCAGCTCCTCTTCGTAGCTGCTCTCGCGCAGGCTCTCGTCGGCCTTCAGGGCCTGGTCGTAGTAATGGCCTGCGCGTTCATACTCCTGGCGCGCGAAGGCATTTTTGGAAAGAAGCAGGTAAAGCTCGGGAGTGGCCTGCTGCTCCAGGGCGGTCTGTAAAAGCTGCTCCGCGCGCTCGAAGTCGCCGCGCTGGTAGTAGGCGCGCCCAAGGTTGACGCAGCTCGCGTGATCGTTACTGCGCTCTAGTACTGCCTGGAACTGCTCAATCGCTTCCTCGATCCGGCCCAGTCGCAGCAGCAGCTCGGCCAGATGCCTGCGCAGGGGGACGTTCTCAGGACTGACTGCCAGCGCTTCTTGGAGAATCGCAATGGTCTGCTCGTCTTCTTGATTGGTCATCGCTTTGCTCTGCCTCACTGAGACCTTGGTTTGAAGAGGATCAAGATCGGCGTACGTCCGGTCTCTTCTCCCCTCTATTGCTTTTCCTTCCTTCGAAGATGACTTGCGCTGGGGCTGGAGATGTAACTCTCTCCTGTGCGGCTCAGCTTCTCTTTTCTACTCTTTTCTACTCTGCAAGCTAGCTGATAGCTTAGCAAGAGTCGGAGACCTCTTCTCGCTCACTATCGTCTGGGGATTCAGTCTCTGTCGATCCTGTCAAAAATAACTTTAGCAGCTCTTATGGCAAGGTGCAAGGGTGGATGGCCTCGGACGCCTGTGCCGTAAGGTGCCTGATATGTACTCCTGATGCCATCTGATGACTTTTTGGGGAAAATGTCCAGGTTGGGACCCTGACAAGGGGTGTAAGCTGCTGTCAGGCAGCTTACACCCGTACATAGAGCTGCTGCTGCTCGTCGTAGCGATAGACTTCGTTCCCCTTGTGGAAGGTCAGGTTGCCGTGTGCATCCAGGCTGAGCCAGAGGAGGACACGGGTACCCTGGGGGAGATGGAGCGGGAGCTTCCAATGGTCAAGGCTGCTTGATCCAACGACGCCGAGTAGCCAGGCTCCTCCATCGTCATCGATGGTGTTCGGTTGAAATTCGTCGCAGGAAGGAGAATGATCGTCGTATGTGTCATCGATCTGGATCTGACAGGCGTGCAGAGTAGCGCCGTTAAGCGCGGTCTGAGGGTTGGCATAGGGGTAGTTGCTCATCCCGGCAACGTGCGCCAGCGGATAGGTAGCGAAGGCCCAGATCCAGGAACCGTTTTGCACGGGCACGTTGGTCGTGGCATCGACATTGACCTCTACTCCTGGGGCGATGCGCACCTGCATCGTGCACCCCTGTGAGCAGTCGATTCCCTGATTTGGGGGAGTGGGCACGGGAATGAGTGGCGTCGGCAAAGCCTGGGGCGGTGTGGCGGGCCGCGCCTTGAGGATGATCCCGCCGAGAGCCATTAAGGGATACTGCGGCGAGAGTCGGATGACCATCCCCGGCTGGAGCCGGTGGCAGTCTTTGCCAATAGCTGAACTTAAGGCCCGCACAGTCTCCGGTTTGGCATCACTGAAGATCTGGCTGGCGTCCATCATGTGCATTTGAACGGTCAGGATCTCGTCGCAGTTATCCCCTTCTTGTACGGTGTAGAGCAGAGAGCCTGGCTGCGGCAAGGCCCTGGCAAAGGCTGGATAGGGAGTCGGCACCGGTGTCGTCGGCACCCCTAGCGCGTAAAAAAAGCTGCTGAGAGCCGGCATGATGCGATCTCCCAGGTGAAGGCTATAGTTGAAAACGGGCGTGACAATCGCTCCAAACAGGATCAAGAGGAGCAGCAGCTTCCAGGGTATAAGACGCAACAGCGAGCGAAATGTGTCGCTTGCTCGCGGGCGTGAAGGCATGCGACTGGCCATAAGGTGCTCTTCCCCTCACTTCATGCCGTTTCCTGGCATGGTGCTATTATAGCAAGGCTGCGCTCTGCTGGCTATCAAGAGGGACTGGCAGGCTCCTCTTGCAGTGGAAGAATAGCTCTTAGTGTTATTCTACACTGTCCGCTATGGTTTCTTCGGGCGGAAGGATAAGGCCGAGGCTTTCTAGCGTAGGTCAGCAAAAGCCAGCTGACCAGAGGCTGGGGAGGAGTCAGCTTTGCGAACAGCAGCTGACTCACTGGCCTCTGGTCAGGCAGATGCTGGTACAGACAGAGCAGTCCCTGGCGACCGCTTCCTTCAAGCAAGAGGATACCCCTTGTTGGGTCCTCCCCGCCTAGGGTAGCACCCAGGTGCCAGTGCGCCCGGCCAAGGCGCGCCCGATAGCCTGGGGACAGGTGAGCAAAGCAGCGCCTCCACCACGCTCCAGATAGCGGATGACGGCGCGAATCTTTGACTGCAGGTGCTCGTTGACGAAATGTCCGGCGGCCTCATAGTGGCGCAGCTCGGCCAGGGTGAGCATGTCCAGTGGATAGGCTTGCCCCGCCTGCTGGGAGCAAAGGACTACCCTCTCGGCTGTCGTGGCGATCAGGAAGAGGTCGGCGTTCAGCTGTGTGGCCAGGAAGCTAGCGGCCAGATCGCCAGGGAGCCTGGCCTCCACCGGGTAGAGACTTCCCTCTCTATCGCGCCTCACCGGGATGCTGCCGCCGGCTGCGGCAATCACGATGAAGCCGGCCCGGAGGAGCGTTTTAATTGCCTCCTGCTCGACAATCTCCATTTGCTCCAAACACGTCCTGTTTTCTTCTTCTGTGCTTATTGCGCCGACTATGCCTGTCTCCGGCTCCTCCGTTGTCTGGGCCTCGGCCACGGGTCCGCTAGCGGGTTGGGTGAGCGTCGTCTCGCGGTCGCCCGAGCTGACAACGACCCGCGTGAGCAGGCAGGCACTGCGGCGATTCACTCCCCGGTGCTGCAGCTCATCATCCAGTGCCTGCTGGATCAGATAGCCTAGTCTCCCCTGAAGTCCCGCCAGGAGGCTTGCGGGGGACCTGGGAAGAAGAGGTTCGCCTGGCTGATCAGGCTGGGGAGTATTGTCATGGGCAATGACCACGTTCCAGCCGTTGACAATTAGGTCGACAATATGCTTTGCCGAGGTGCATATGGCCTCAAGCTGCCCAGGTCCATCCCTGTCTTTCTCGTCTTCGATGAGTGAGTTACCGCCTATGGCAACGACAGCCAGCTTGCTCATTGAACGGGTATCCTCCTCGGATAGTTCTCTTCACTGGCCAGCGAGCGTCTGCCGCGCTGCGCTCAGGCGCTGGCCTGCAGCTCTAGAGAGTGCAGCCCTTCGCTGCCTCTAGCGAGCGTGACAAGCTCATCCTCGCGTTGCTCGACTGTCTCACCGCTGCGCTGGCCGCTAGCCGTGGCTAGCAGGACGACCGTCTCTTGGCGTCTGATCTTGCCTTCCTCAAGCAGCTGCAGCAGGGCCGCATAGGAGGCTGCTCCCGCTGGTTCGACGAAGATACCGGTCAGAGCGGCCAGCTCCTGGCGAGCCTTAAGCAGGGCCTCATCGCTGACAGTGATCCCAAAGCCGCCGCTCTGGCGCACGTGGCGCAGGGCCATCGCTCCGTTGTGAGGACGACCGACTGCGAGGCTCGCCATCTGGGTTGTCGGGGAAATGGCCTCTGGCTGGCGCAGGCTCTCGTTACCAAGGGAGCGCACGAATGCCGGGGCGCCTTCTGTCTGCACTGCGATGAGGCGTGGAATCTGGCGGACGATGCCGAGCTGGCGCAAGTCTTCGAAGCCGCGGTAGATGCCGCTGATCAAGCCACCATCGGCCACGGGTACGAGAATGGCGTCGGGAGCGGCATGCCCCAATTGCTCGGCGATTTCCAGACCGACGGTCTTAAGCCCTTCGACAATATAGGGATTGTAGCCGATATTGACGTTGTACCAGCCGAATTTCGCCGTGGCCTCGACGCTCAGGTCAAAGGCATCGTCGTAGCTGCCGTCGATCGCGAAGATTCTGGCGCCGCAGAGCTGCAGGGTCCCGGCGAGCTGGCGAGCGCTGCGCAGGGGGAGAAAGAGCTGACAGCTCAGTCCCAGGGCTGCCGCCTGCTGACTCAGCGCCAGGGCGCTGTTGCCTGTTGAGGCGCAGACCAGCTTGCGTTCCTCTGGCAGGGCCAGGCTGGTCGCGACAAAGGCTCCACGGTCAGTGTATGAGCCGCTGGGATTGCGCGTTTCGTCCTTGAGCCAGAGATTGCGCATATTGAGATGCTTGCGTAGTCGCTCTGCCGGGTAGAGCGGCGTTCCCCCGGCGATCAGCGGCGGCAGGCGGTTGCCGTAGGGAATGGGTAGAAAGGGACGATAGCGCCGGATTGAGGGATCACGGCTCTCGGCGTGGTAATTCCAACGAATCTGGTCATAGTCATAATGAACTAAAAGAGTGCCTTGGGGACTGCAGTTCGGGCAGGTGTAGGTAACGCTACCCGGAGTATAGCTGCTGCCGCAAAGAACACATTCCAGCTTGAGAATATGGCTCGCTAACAGCATAGAACCTGTCCTTTATGTATGTGAAGTCAGTTGAGTTGAGTTGTTATGTGGCTGGCAGGGGCCGACTTTGGCCTCTACCAGCCTTGTTGCCTGTTCTGTAGGTGAGTGGGTGGGAGAGAGGTGCTTGCATTGGTGCTCCACTGATCCCACCGCTTGCTATTATGACACATGGGTTAGCCTGACTGTGACACATGGGTGTGTTTGACCAGGGAGCGATCGATGCTGGCCAGGTGAGGGCAGCCTGAGAGGGCCATCGCCTGCTCCAGCTCTTCGCGTAGGATGGTCAGGATCTCGGCCACTCCCTCGGCTCCGTTAACGGCCAGGCCCCAGAGCGGGGGGCGCCCAACGAGGACCGCCCGCGCGCCCAGGGCCAGGGCCTTGAGGATGTCGGTGCCGCGTCTGATCCCGCCATCCAGGTAGACCTCGCAGCGTCCCGCCACAGCCTCCACGATCTCGGGCAGGACTTCGATGCTGGCGGGTACGCCGTCGAGCTGGCGCCCTCCGTGATTCGAGACGATGATGGCGTCGATCCCATACTCACAGGCCCGCTGGGCGTCCTCGCCTCTCAGAATGCCTTTCAACATCAGTGGCAGGCGAGTGAGTGAGCGCAGCCAGGGAATGATCTCCCAGGTGCAGGAGGGATCAGGCTGGTCACCCTCGCTCTCATGCTCAAAATTGGCCTTGCGGATGCTGCGACTGAGTGGGTGGCGCGCGGTGCGCTCTTTATTTCCCCAGCGCGGCGTGTCAACCGTCAGCACCAGGCCCTGATAGCCAGCGGCTTCAGCTCGCTCGACCAGGCGCTGGGCGGTCGGGCGCGTGGTGATATAGAGCTGGAACCAGAGTGGTCCACTGGCGGCGGCGGCTACCTCCTCCAGACTGCGGCTGGCCGAGGTGCTCACTACTAGCAAGGTGCCAGCCAGGGCTGCCCCTCGGGCCATCTCACACTCTCCTTCGGGATGCGCCAGGGTTTGCAGAGCCGTTGGCGCAATGAGAATGGGCATCGGCAGACTCGTACCGAGCACCGTTGTCGTCAGGTCAATCTGACTGACGTCAACCAGGACCCGTGGCCTGAGTTTGATGCGCTCAAAAGCGCTGCGATTGGCCCGTAGCGTCACTTCATCCTCTGCTCCACAGGCGTAGTAAACCCAAGAGCTGGTGTCCAGACGCTCACGGGCCAAGGCCTCGTAGTCGAAGACGTTAAGCAGATCCATTGTCCTTGTCCTTTTCCTCCTTCGCTTCTTTGCTTTCTCACGTGGCTGCCCTGGCTGCTTGCTGTCTGGCCACGTAGAGGGCGTGCAGGACGCGCTCCGGAGTAAGTGGCAGCTGACGCAGGCGCACACCAAGGGCGTCGGCGACTGCATTGGCCAGGGCCGGGGCCGCGGCAGCGATGGCGATCTCGCCAATGTCGCGGATGTCGAGCGGGTCGGCGCCGTCGCCCTCCATCAGGACAATGCTTGTCTCGGGCATGTCGCGGGCACTGAAGATACGATAGTCATTCAGGTTAGTCGTGAGCGGGTTCCCCTGCTGATCATAGACCATCTCTTCGCAGAGACCGTAGCTGAGTCCCTGAGCGATGCCACTCTCAATCTGCCCCTCGGCAAGAACAGGATTGACAATGTGACCACCGTCAATCGCTGAGACGACCTTGATCACATGCATGGCGCCTGTCGCGGTGTCGACCTCAACCTCGACGCCCTGAGCGGCAAAGGTAGGAGCACTGCAGGTAGCGCTCCAGGAGGCAGTGGCGCTGATCGGCCTCGGTTGCTCGCCGTAGAGGGCCTGGAGCGCTAGCTGGGAGAGGTTGAGGCTTTGACCACCTGGAGCGCGGATCACGTAGTCAGCCAGGGTGAGGCTCTCCGCCGGCACGTTGAGCAGCCGCGCGGCAACGCTGAGTAACTGCTGTCGAACCTGCGCTGCTGCTTGCCTGACCGCGTGAACGCAGGCGTAAAGAGAAGATGAGGAGTCGCTGCTTGTGTCGAAGGGCGTGCTGTCGGTATCGGGGGGATGAATGAAAATATCTTCGGGACGCACCCCAAGAACTTCGGCGGCGATCTGGGCGAAGATGGTGTGGCTGCCGTTGCCGTTCTCGGGGAGGCTGATGAGCAGGTTGAAGGAGCCGTCTTCGTTGAGCTTGAGCGTAGCGCTGCTCAGCAAGGACGGGCGGGGAATGGGCAGGTGCATGGCCAGAGCAATGCCGACGCCGCGTTGGATGCGTCCGCTCTGATTCTGTCCCTGTCCCTGTCGGCGTTTCTCACGCCAGTTGAGCTGCTCTTCGACCACCTGCAGGCAGTGAGATAGGCCGCAGTGTGTGAGTCGCGTCTCTGCCAGTTGGGTGGGTGCCAGGGCTGCCTGGGGGGTGGCGAACTGATAAGCGGCTTGGGCCAGAGGGAGGAAAGGAAGGATCTCCCCCTCCTTGAGCCAGTTTTTGCGCCGCACTGTCAGGGGGTCCATGCCCAGACGGCGCGCGATCTCGTCCATATGGCTTTCGAGGGCAAAGAGGCCCGCCCAGGCTCCGTTGCTGCGGAAGGCACCAGCAGGCGGCAGGTTGGTATAGACCGCCTGGGCGCTGTAGCGCAGGCTTGGGCAGGGATATAAGGGGAGGCTGTTCAACCCGCTCCCCACTGAGAGAGGAACGGCCTGGCCTCCGTAGGCACCGGCATTGACCAGGACGAGCATCTGATTGGCGAGGATCGTGCCGTCGCGCCGAAGGCCGGTCTTGAGACGGATGATGTGGCTCGGAGCCACACGACTGCTGCGAAACTCGTCTGCCCGGCTGTATTCAAGACGTACAGGACGATCGGTAGCCAGGGTGAGCAGAGCGCAGAGGTCTTCAACGAGAAGATCGCGCTTGGCTCCAAAACCCCCACCCACACGCGGAGCAATGACCCGAATCCAGCGCGGCGCCAGCCCGGTCAGGGCTGCCACAAGGCGCCGCACGTGATAGGGCGCCTCGCTGCTCGTACGTACGACAAGACGGTTATCCTCATCCCAATACGTGATTGCGACGTGGTTTTCAAGGGCCACCTGCTGGATCTGGGGAAGGACGTATTCCCCTTCCACGATCAGCTCGGCGCCGGCAAAAGCTCGCTCAACGTTTCCCTGTTCGAACTGCACGTGAGCTGCAATGTTGCGGTTAGCGTCGTAAATGCCATACGACTCCGGTTCGGGGTGCAGCTGTGGTGCGCCCGGCTCAAGGGCCTGACGAGGATCAAAGACGGCGGGCAGCGGCTCGTAGTCGACCTTGATCAGCTTGAGCGCCTGCTCAGCGATTTCCGCAGTCTCGGCGGCGACGACTGCCACGCGGTCCCCCACGTAGCGGACGATATGATCCAGGCAGTACTGGTCATGTGGTCCGGGCTCAGGCCAGGGTTGACCGGCGCTAGTGTAGGGGATGCGGGGAATGTCTTTGTATGTCAGAACAGCATGGACGCCCGGCAAGGCTCGCGCCTCCGTCGTATCGATCTCGCGAATGATGGCGTGGGCATAGGGACTTGTAAGCAGCCGAGCGTAGAGCAGGCCGGGCAGATGGCAGTCGTCAGCAAAGGCTGGCTTGCCTGTAACGAGCTTGATGGCGTCGACCTGGCGCTCTGGTCGCCCCATCATAGCGTGTACGGGCTGCGCTTCCTCGCTCGTCTGTTCGCCTGGCTCCAGGGGGGCAGGCCCGAGATCCCAGGGGCGTGTGCGACTGCCACTGTCGGGGATGCTGATCGGTTCGATATCTTCGCCACGGAGCAGGGCGGCGGCGCGCTGAACGGCCTGGACAATGCGATTGTAACCGGTGCAACGGCAGAGATTCCCCGCCAGGGCGTCGCGGATCTCTTCCTCGCTGGGGTTGGGATTACGCTGCAGGAGCGCGTACGCTGAAAGCAACATACCGGGGGTACAGAAGCCGCAGTGGACTGCGCCGGCGTCGATGAAAGTCTCCTGTAAGGGATGGAGGCGGCGAAACGAGCCGAGTCCCTCGACCGTGGTCACCGTCGCACCGGCTGCCTGCATAGCGAGCATGACGCAGCTAGGGCGTGGCTGGCCATCGATGAGCACCGTGCAGGCTCCGCAGTGCCCATGATCGCAGCCGTGCTTGACACTGTAGTAGCCTTCGCGCCGAAGAACGTTCAGCAGCAGCTCATTCGGGGCGACATCGAGGCTCTTGATCACTCCGTTGATGCGTAGTTCGAGTTCCATGAGATTACGCTCTCCCTTCCGAGGACGTAATATCACGCCAGCGTGCTATGTTTGCGGCCTCTTCGAGGGCCCGGTAGGCCAGGTTAGCGCCGCAGACACGCCGGTAGCCCTGGCTGGCGCGGAAGTCGGCGGGTGGGCGGAAGTCGGTCAGGCCGGCCTGGACAGCGGCGGCCAGCAGGCGCAGATCCTGGACGGGTTGACCCTCCAGGCGCCGCTCAATGGTGGGCAGACGCTGTGGCTCCATATTGACGCCACCGAGGGCCAGGCGCACGCTGCGATAGCGTCCGTTTTCGACCTCCACCAGGGCGGCAGCAGTAAGCAGGGCTGTATCAACGGCACTCCGGCCAACTCGTTCGAGGGCTGTGCCCCAGCCGCGGCCAGGGGGAGCGATCTGCACTTCGATAATCAGTTCCTGGGGGCGCCGTTCCAGTGAGAGCCGGTGGTAGGGGAGGCGCCGCTCCTGTTTGCCTTTGTAGGTGACACCTGAAAGCGCGAGACCCGGGCGCTCTGGCGTGCCGCCGCGCAGATCGACCTGCGTTTTCTGGCCGGAGCGCAGGACAACCTCGGCATCGACAACGGCCAGGGCTGTGAGCAGATCGGCCTGGGCGCTGGCTCCGAGCGCTAGTGTGCCTCCCAGTGTGGCGGCGTTACGAATGAGCGGTGAGGGAGCAGAGTACTGGGCTGCCTGAGCGAGCAGGCCACCAAGGAAACTCTTGAGCAGTGGCGCCTCCGCCATGCTCTGCAAGGTGGTCATGCTGCCGATGCGAATCCCGCGCTGATCTTCTGAAATATAGGCCAGACCCAGGTCACGCAGATCAACCACGGCCTGGATGCTTTCGTCTTCGTCATTCTGGCCCAGCAGATAGGTGCCCCCGGCCAGGGGCACCGTTTTGATGTCGGGACGCGAGAGCAGAATGAGCGCGTCATCAACGTCCTCGACCCAGTGATATTCAAGTAAGTTTGACAGCATGCTAGAATCCTCGGACTTTCCTTGCCTCAAGGCCCGGCTGGGCAAGCCGAAAACTGCTGGCTCGGCTTGCCTGCGTGCTGATCTGGGTGATGGGTTGGCTAGCTTTGCAGTGGCACCGGTGCAAAGCGCTCAACGTCGATCAGTCCTTGATCGGTGAGCTTCAAGGCTGGGATAACTGAAAGCGAAAGGAAGCTGAGGGTCATGCAGGGATGCTCTAAGGTACAGCCGAGGGCGGCGGCGGCCTCGTCCAGGGTCCGCAGGCGGGCGACTAGCTCGGAGATAGGGGCGGCGGAGACCAGGCCGGCCAGAGGCAGAGGCACGCTGGCCCGTAGCTCGCCGTCGACAACGAGGGCGAAACCTCCTCCCATCTCTGCCAGGGTCTGGGCAGCCTTGACGATGTCCTGATCGCTGACGCCAGCGATAACCAGATTGTGGGCGTCGTGGGCCACGCTAGAGGCAAGGGCGCCACGCTTCAATCCCAAACCTTGCACCAGCCCCAAACCGATACGCCCGCTGGCATGGTGGCGCTCGACGACCACCAGCTTTAGGAGATCACGCTCGGGATCGGCTACGATTTCGCCGTCGCGCACGGAGGCCTCTCGCTGGAGGTGGCGGGTGACGATCTGGCCTGGCTCAATGCCGATGACCGCCACCGGTCCGGGCCGACCCATGATGCGCAGATCCTCCTCGCGCAAAGCGGCTATGCGGATGGTGTTGCTGAGATCCTGCGGTTGACCGGCTGCTGGCTCAACCAGTAAGCGCCCACCTTGGGCAACCTGCTGACCGCTTTTATAGACCGACTCCACCTGGAACGTTGTCAGGTCGTCGAGCACTACCAGATCGGCCAGTGCGCCTGGAACAATGGCCCCGCGGTCGGTAAGGCGGAAATATTGGGCCGTGTTGTAGCTTGCCAGGCGAATGGCCTCCACTGGGTCCAGGCCCAGCTCGATCGCCCGCCGTACCATCGAATCGATGTGTCCGCGCTCCAGCAGGTCCAGCGGATCGCGATCGTCGGTCACAAAGAAGGCGCGTGGTGGGTGCAGTTCCTGGATGAGCGGGAGCAGGGCCTCCAGGTTGCGGGCCGCCGAACCTTCGCGGATCATGAGCCACATGCCCAGACGCAAGCGCTCGCGCGCTTCGGCGGCGGTGGTGCATTCGTGATCGGACGAAATGCCAGCGGCGGCATAGGCACAGAGATCCCTCCCTTGCAGCCCTGGGGCGTGACCATCGACAACCAGACCGTGATTCAGGGTGGCAGCGATTTTGGCCAGGACCTGCTCGTCGCCGTTGAGCACGCCTGGCATGTTCATCATCTCGGCCAGCCCAAGCACTCGCTCCTCGCTGAGCAGGGGCAGCAGGTCGCTGGCGAGCAAGGGACGATAGGGCGTCTCGTACTCGGAAGCAGGAACACAGGAAGAGAGCAGTACAAAGGCGTCAAGTGGCAGGTCGCGCGCCGTCTCTAGCACGAAGCGAATGCCGGCGATGCCGGAGACATTGGCGAACTCATGCGGATCAAGCATCACGGCAGTGATGCCACGGGGGACAACCAGACGAGCAAACTCTGGAAGGACCAGCATCGTGCTCTCAATATGCATATGCCCATCCATGAGCCCTGGAGCAAGCCAGCGTCCCTCAAGCTCGCGCTCTTGCAGGCCGCGATAGCCTCCTGTCGCCTCGCTGATGCCGGCAATCCGCCCGCCGGCAATCGCGATATCGGCGGGGTAGCATTCGCCACTGCAAACATTGATGAGTCTGGCGTTGCGCAAGACCAGATCGGCAGGCTCCTCTCCTCGGGCCACGCGAATGCGCCGCCGGAGTTCTTCCACCGTGTACATCCAAGAACCTCCTGGCCGGAAAATAGGCTGCTTGAGGCTGTTTACGCACCTCAGCTGTTGGGGATCAGTTGACACCTCTGGAGAGCGGGCGTGCTCCATATCATCTTGCTTGCTTATCTGCTTGATTGGTCGCTGATCCATCCGCCACCGGCTGGGCATCCCTGCTGTCACGCCTGCTATTGCCGCACATAGTAGCAGAAATATGGCCTCTCGTCGAGGGGGAGAGGGTCCCTCTTCGGAGGGGGAGAGGGCTTCTTTCAGAGGGGGAAAGGCCCCTTTTCGGATGAGCCTTTGTGCGGCGAGCGCTCTCATAGAGGCCGTCGCTGGAGGGGGCTGGAAAGCTGCCTGTAACACGGCAGGCGGCTCTGCTGAAATTTCTTCTGGAGAGATTAAAGAGCGAGTGGGGGACCTGGCGGATTCGATCGATCTGTGTTCCCGCCATGCTCAGTCTCCTGACTCTTCCCTGATTGATACCTATCACTCATCGATGAAAAACTAAGGAACAGAGCAAAATGTTGCCTGATGGACAGACTGCCGTTGTAGCCCAAACGGGGGCGGCGCTACCTGCTACCGGCCTGGCGTTGCGTACGCGCGGCCTCACCAAGCGCTATGGCCAGCGTCTGGCGGTGGCTGATCTCAACCTTGAAGTCAGACGCGGTGAAATTTTTGGCTTTCTGGGACCGAATGGAGCTGGCAAGACGACGACGATCCGCATGCTCCTGGGCTTGATTACGCCAACAGCTGGCAGCATCGAAATCCTGGGGCAGAACCTGCAGCGACAGCCGAAGCTAGTCTTGCCACGAGTTGGAGCCTTGATAGAGACGCCGGCGCTCTATCTCTACCTGTCAGCCCGGGATAATCTGCGGGCCGTAGCCAGTTCGCTGGGCGGTGTCTCCGAGCGGCGCATTGACGAGATTCTGAAACTGGTTGGCCTGAGCGATCGCCAGAAGGATCGCGTCAGAACCTATTCGCTGGGCATGAAGCAGCGCCTGGGCCTGGCTCTGGCCCTTTTGCATGACCCTGAATTGCTGATCCTTGATGAGCCGGCCAATGGTCTCGATCCCGCCGGTATTGTCGAGATGCGCGATCTCCTGCATCAACTTGCTGCTCAGGGGAAAACCATCTTCATTTCCAGTCACCTGCTCAGCGAGGTCCAACAGATCTGCACGCGCGTGGCGATCATCAGGCTGGGACGGCTGGTGACCGAGGCCAGCGTGGAAGATCTGACTCGCGGGCGTGGCGAATTCGTCGTACGCCTGGATTATCCCCAGGAAGCCCTGCGGCTGGTGCGAGCCCAGCCCTGGGGAGCAACAGCACACCTCAATGAGAATGGCGAGCTGGTGACCCTCGCTCCCGGCGGACGCGGGCGCGATCTGAATCGCTTCCTGGTCGAGGCTGGCTTCATCCCCGACTCACTGGCTCCTGCAACACTGGACCTGGAGCAGGTTTTTCTGCAATTAACAGCTGATACTGCTGCTATGGGAGGAAAGGTACTGGGTTCAAGATGATGAAAGAAGCGCTACTCTCTTCTGCTAGGCGAGACAGTCAGGAGCAAAACCTTGTTGGTGGGAGCATACTATACCCGGGCTTCTGGGGGCTGGTGCGCTCCGAGCTGCTCAAGCTCTCGCGTCAATGGACGACCTGGATTTTACTGGTGCTGGTGCTCTGTTTTGTGGCTGGCATCTATGTCATTGAACTGACAGTCCCATCTCTCAAAGATGATATTCAGCATGAGCCGCTAGGCTATCTCGCCATGCAGCTGCGCGGCCTGGACATCTTGCGCATCTTTGCTGGCATCTTCCTCATCGTGGTAGCGGCTCGCTGCATTGGCCTGGAATATCAGCTTGGCACTATTCGCATTCTCCTGGCGCGCGGGGTGGGACGCCTTCAGCTCCTGGGTGCCAAGCTCCTGGCCCTCGTGCTGGTCGGCATAGTGACACTCGCCCTGGGCATCGCTGAAGTGGCCATCTGCTCCTGCCTGCTCACGCTCCTCCTGGCGGGCAACCTCAATGCCCTCTCGGCGACCAACGCCACCTTCTGGCACGATGCTGGCCTCTACACGCTGGCTGTTGCCAGCAGTATGGGGATCTCCATTCTGATGGCTGTGGCGCTGGCGGTGGTCGGGCGCTCGCAAACCTTTGGCCTCAGCGCGGCTCTGGGCTACTTCCCGGCAGATAACTTTCTGGTCTTCCTGCTCTACCTGGGCTTCAGGCTCACCAACAACCAGTTCTGGCAGGATGTTTCTGCTTATCTGCTTGGTCCCAACCTTAACATCATGGGCTTCGTCGTCACCAATGGACATCTTCCCTCAACGGGAGCAGAGCCTTTGAACATGCATCTGGTCGATGCGCGCCACATCTGGCTCCTGCTCCTTGTCTATGCCCTGGTCTTTCTCACCATCTCACTGGTGCTGACGCGGATGCGCGATGTCAAGGAATAGGTGGCCTGGCCTCCTGTCCTGCCGTCAGCGTTCGTCAAGCAGCCATCCCAGACGCGCCACGCCAGGCGTACCACCATAGGGGCTGGCCTTGAGACGCTGGTAGAGGAGGCTGAGGTGAGCCAAAGCTCGCCGGGCGTTGAGCGCCCTGGCTTCACTGGCTGCCTGCACAGCAAGCGAGGTTGCGACCTCGTAGTCCTTGAGCATCAGGTGAGCCAGGGCCCGATAGATCACAATAAACAGTCGGCGCGTCGTAAACAGCGACTGAGTATGTAGGCTGGCCTGATCCAGCTCGCCAAGGGCCTGGCCAGCCTGGCCCAGAGCCAGGAGCGTTCTGGCGCGGTTGATATGGTAGTAGCCGACATCGGCAGCCAGAAAGTAAGGATCGTCATCCTCGCTGACCGCACTCAGCAACTGACCGGCCTGATCAAGCAAGACCAGGGCTTGCTTGCGCTCTGGCTCATCTCTTGCCAGGTGAGCCAGAATGTGGGCGGCCTCCTCTAGCACAAAGCGCCGAACGGATGGACAAGTCTCGACTAAACCTTCGAGAGCCTCGCCAGCGTGCCGACGGGCTGCCTCCGTCTCCCCTAGCTCGAAATGAGCAATCGCTTGCCCGATCAAAGAGTTGGCCAGCAGGTCCCGATAGACCCTCTCTCCTGGCGGCCTATCCTGGCCGCTAGCCTGCTCCAGGCTACGGGCGATGGACAGGCAGAGTTGGACGAATGGCAAGGCGTTCGCGACACCGTAGAGGTCAGCTAGCCCATCGGCCACTAATTGGGCATAGTTAAACTCCAGGCGTAAGATATCTCCTAATAGCCTGGGATGTATGAGGGGAGCGAGTCGCTTTAAGTAAGTGATGCGGTGCAGGGCTCGTGTCAGCAATGCTGGCCGACGAGCAGCCCGAAATTCGGCGTAGAGTTCTGCTTGCTGGCGCTGGTAGGTGATCAGAAGAGGCTCTTCACTATCCTCGCTGATGAGAAGGGAGGTAGGTGAGGGAAGCGGAGAGGAACTAGAAGCCGGAGGGCGCCGCTCAGCGAGTCCTAGCAAATGGGGAGGGATACCCAGGATAATGGAGAGCATGCGCCGGCGCCGTGAGGAGTCCAGATAGTCGCTGCGGTTCTCCATGCGGCGAATCGCTAGCTCTGACAGGCCCAGGGCCTCTGCCAGGTCGGCCTGGGTCCAGGCGCGTTCGCCACTTTGCTGCTGTCGGACTTGCCGCAGGCGATAATGCTTGATAACCGCTCCTGGTAACGGATAACCGTCATCGCCGGCGGGAAAGGCCGGGTAGCCCTCCTGTACCCACCAGGGCGGCGAGCCAGTGAGCCGCGGATGGTGGGGGTCAAGCCCCAGCAGCTCTGGGGGAATGGCCAGCAGCTCGGCCAGTTGGCGCCGCCGCTTGAGTGAGTCAAGTCCCTGTTGCTGCCTCTCTAGATAGTAGATCATGCGCGCGTGCACGCCGAGCTGACGGGCCAGCTCAGCTTGAGACCAGCCTTTTTGTCGACGGAAATGCGCTACAACTTGGCCGGGATGTGGATAGTAGCCGTGTTCGTCTTCGGGATCGAAGGCTCCATAGCTCCGCCACCACTCAGCTGCCATGCTGTTATTCCCCCGTCCTTTCTTCTGCTACTTCTAGAAACCGCTCTGCTCCAGGAAGCGCCACTTCTTGATACACAAGAAGTAGACTGATAATTTGAATATTTCAATGTCGGTATATCATTGTAGCTTTTCATTCATAATTTTGCAAGCAGCCCGCATTCGGCTCGTATACTTCCTTGGAACTTTCCCCCGAGCCTGCACCTTTGCCGGGCGAGCGAGCTGCGGCAGGCGTCTCAGACGTCGCTGAGGTCTCCTCTCTCCTGGATGCGGGCCTTAGCCTGCAGCTGCTGGTCGCTTTCACCTTGCAGCCACTGGAACAAGAGAGGGGCAAGACGGCTGGCGCGAGCTGTTGCTGGCAGAGCAGCCAGAGTAGCCGCACTCAGGGACAGCACAACAAGGCTGCCGACCAGGAGTGTCCAGCTGCCCTCGGGGAGCAGCGGGGTCCAGGAATGCGCCAGGATTTCCAGCGTTGCCAGGGTACAGCCTGCCACGCCTATCACCGTCCCCGAGTGGAGCAGCCAGGGAGCCAGCGCTCTCGCTCCCAGGGCTGGGCGTGGCTGCTGATAGGCGACCAGTGCCGTCACGTAAAAGCAGAAGAAAGCCACAAATAGGCGTAATAGCGTCATCGTTGCCAGCAGCAGAGCCATCACCACAGGGGAACTCATCGGCTCTACAGGCGTCTGAGGGAGCACTACGAGCAAAGCAGTGGCCACAATGCCAGTGAGGAGCGTTTGTATCACAAAAGCGCGCCACGGAATGCGTTCCCGATTAAGCAAGGCCAGTCCAGTCGGTAAAAGGCCATCGAGGCTGGCTACGAAGAGCAAGCGTGCGCAAGCAGAGATGTGTACCAGGGCTGCACAGAAGTAAAAAGCCAGCAGGCCGACCAGGGCTATACTGCCGGCGGCGTGGCCCAGGGCCATCTCAAGCACAAGGTCCGGTCCATCGCCGGGTGCAATCAGAGCGGAGAGCGCGACGAGCAGGTAGCTGCTGCAGGCCAAAAGGGCGCTTCCCAGCAAGGGGCGGCCTGGAGCGAGGCCGGGGCGCAGCTCGCCGGCCATACTTAAAGGAGCGCTATACCCGAGATAGAGGAGAGCGGCCAGGCTGCCAGGAGTGCGCGAGGGCCCGGCGAGAGTCCTGCCGGGGCGCCAGAAGGATGAGGGGCGCCCCGCTCCCTGTTGCAGCAGCACCAGGCTACAGATCCCACTAAGGATCACAATAGCCAGGGTCAGTGCGCTGAACGTGTTCACGATACGCTGCACCGTACGCTGTCGTTGCCAGCCTAGCAGGAGTAAGAGCGCCAGCAGGATCATGACCACCAGCCCCCGCTGCCAGGGTTCGGCCAGCCAGCCTGCTTTCAGACCCTGCAGTGTGGCAACAAAACTGACCAGAGCGCTGACGGCTGCCAGCAGACCTGGCAACCAGTCGCTGATTCCCACAACCGTACCCCAGTAAGGTCCGAGTAGGCGTGCAGTCCAGCTATAGAGTGCTCCCTCGGAGGGAGCCAGGGCCATCAACTGAGAGGTAGCCAGCGTCATGGGGAGCAAGAGCATCAGTGCACCCAAGGCGGCGGCCAGTAAAGCGGGCGGCCCTTCCCTGATCAGTTGCAGCAATGGGCTGGGGGCGAACACTGCAGCGAAATGGAGCAGGCAAAGATCGAGCGAGCTGATGGGCCTGGGCAAGGCCCGTCTCGTGTAGTAGTGGGAGAGCGCTGGCGGGCAGATCGCCCGGGGAACGCGGCCCAGCGGTCTGCCGGCCCCGGTTTGCATGCTGGCATCCCTGCCATTTGGTTGCTGCCCTATCATAACCCATTCCTCCTTCCTCTTCTCCTTCCACCCTGCGCCTCCGTGTGCTGTCAGATGAGGAGATAGCGACAGGCGAGCAGTCATGGCGAGTGAGGGCTTCACATCATGGCCAGGCTCGCATTTTACACAAGAAACACCTTCATTCATATTGTACTGGAGGAGGTATAAGGAGCAGAAATAAGTGAGAGCTGCCCCTTTCTGCTGTGCCTTGACAGAGGGGGGAAAGATATGCTCTTATAGAAAGAACAAATAGCCGAGAGCGTCAATCAAAGAGTCACTCAGGCTCAGAAGGACCGGCGTCCTGCTTGCCGTGCTGCTCAAAGGAAGCCAGCCTGATAGCAGAGGCAGGAGACCCGAGAAACGCATCCCCTAAGAGAGACGAGAGCGCCCCTGAGTAAGCCAGAGGGGAAGAACCAGCGACCTCCCGGCTGCGATAGCGAATCCTGTGGCAGTCGCGCCGGAGAAGCCAGGCCGAGAGAGAGCCAGCCCGGCAGGAAGGCGTCCCGTATCCGGTGCTCGTCTACCCGACACAGGAGGAATGACTGGCCCGGCACAACAACCGATGGAACTCCACGGCTTCTGGTGTGGAGGACACGGGACCACGTGCCGGGCGTTTGCCTATGTTGTAAGGAGGAAAGGAAGGAGAGCTATGGCTGAGGCCCATACAGCAGAGACCATCGACGACCTGCAAGCGCATCCTGCCGTTGCACCAGCCGAGTTTGCCCTAGATGGGCGAGAGAAATTTGTCGGTGAAGGGTTGACCTTTGACGACGTCCTGATCATTCCAGCGGCCTCGCGGGTTCTGCCTCGCGACGTCTCGACCAAGGCCCGTCTTACGCGCACCATTAGCGTCAACATCCCCATCGTCAGCGCCGCTATGGACACCGTCACCGAAGCGCGCATGGCCATTGCGCTCGCGCGTGAAGGTGGCATTGGCGTCATTCACCGCAACCTCTCGATTGAGGACCAGGCGCGCGAAGTAGATAAAGTCAAGCGCTCCGAGTCCGGCATGATCACCGACCCCGTCACCCTTGGGCCACAGGCCTCCCTGCGTGAAGCGCTGCAGTCCATGCAGCACTTTCACATCTCCGGCATTCCGGTTGTCGAAGACGGCAGGCTGGTCGGCATCCTCACCAATCGCGACATCCGCTTTGAGACCAACCTCGACCGGCCCGTCTCCGAGCTTATGACGCGCGAGAACCTGATCACCGTGCCGGTAGGCACCACCCTGGAGCAAGCTCGCGACATTCTCCATCGTCACAAGATCGAGAAGCTGCCCGTCGTCGATGAGCATGGCATGCTGCGCGGTCTCATCACGATCAAGGACATCCAGAAGAAAATTCTCTATCCCAACGCAGCCAAGGACGAGTACGGGCGCCTGCGTGTCGCGGCAGCTGTCGGCGTGGGACCCGATACCGACGCGCGCGCCGGGGCCCTGGTCGAAGAGGGTGTTGATGTCCTGGTCGTCGATACCTCGCATGGCCACTCCCAGATGGTGCTAGACACCGTTGCGCGTCTCAAGCGCCTCTTCGGCGACCGTGTCCAGATTATGGCGGGCAACGTTGTCACCGGCGAAGCCACCGAAGCCCTGATTCAGGCGGGCGCGGATGCTGTCAAAGTCGGCATCGGGGCTGGCTCCATCTGCACCACGCGCGTCATCGCCGGCGTGGGCATGCCGCAGGTCACTGCCATCCATGAGTGTGTGCGTGTGGCCCGCCGCTACGGCGTCCCGATCGTCGGCGATGGGGGCATCCAGTACTCGGGTGATATCGCCAAGGCCATCGCCGCCGGCGCCGACACCGTCATGCTTGGCAGCCTTCTGGCCGGTGTTGACGAAAGCCCTGGCGAGCTGATCATCTCCCACGGCGAGCGCTTCAAAGATTACCGCGGCATGGGTTCGATCGCAGCCATGAAGCAGCGCAGCTATAGTAAGGATCGCTACTTCCAGGAAAATGTCGGCGATGAGTCGCAACTGATTGCCGAAGGAATCGAGGCCCGCGTCCCCTACAAAGGCCTGTTAGGGCCACTCGTCCATCAGCTGGTCGGCGGACTGCGCCAGGCGATGGGCTATGCAGGCTGTGCCACTATTGAAGAGATGCAAACGCGCACTCGCTTCGTGCGCATTACCAGCGCCGGCTTGCGCGAGAGCCATCCACACGACGTGATGATCACCAAAGAGGCACCTAACTACGGAACCAAGTTCCGCTAGGATCAGCGTCAGCTAAGAGTGGGTTGCAATAGGTTGTCTCAGCTGGCTGCAGCACCAGCGGCAATCACTGCAACCCGCTCGTCGCTCCTCCCTGCTCTCCCTATCAAGTCAGGGCGACACCTCCAGACGCAGAGACAGAACACCTGATCTCCTTCTCCTCCTCCTCTCCTACCCTAGCGCTGTGGTGGGCGGCTACCTGGTGGCCTGTCCTGCCCCTGGAGCCGGGCCAGCTCCAGCTCGACAGTGATCAGCCGACGCTGGAAATCCGCGGCCACCTCGCGCAACTCCTCCAGCTGCTGCCATAGTCCAGCATAGCCAGGATCGCTCTCCGCAATCGCCCGGGCCTGATCAGCATGCAGAAAGGGCCTCTCAGCCGTGGACTTGCTCTCAGCAACAACCGGTACCTGACCGTGGCGAGCCAGATAGGCGCAAAGTTCATCCCAGGGATAGGGACCCGGGCAGTAGCTGCGTCCTTGTGGATCAAGCGAGAAATGACCAGTAATGCCCCCTTGCGCATCAGCGCGCCGTCGCGGAATGCCGTGCCGCTCGCACAGATGATCAATCAGCAGAAAGCTCGCCTGCTTTTGGGCCGCGGTCAGCTCGTCACCATTATCGCGCCTCAGCTTGTGGTGCTCAATTGAAAGCGTCACATAGTTGGGATTGCCCGTCATACCCCACCAGCGATCATGCCCCCGACTCACGGCGCCATTGCCCCAGGCCGCATCGGCCTCGCGTACGAGCTGGAAGATGCGCCCATCGCGCCCAATCAGATAATGGGTGCTGGCCTCCGTTTCGGGACGCTGGAAGAAGGCCACCACCTCCTCGGCAGTGGCAAAACCAGCGGTCCCATGCACAATGATCCAGCGCGGTCGCTCTCCTCGCCGACCGGCAAAGTAATGAGGCGAAGGGCACCAGAGCGCTCCTGGTTCGTCCATTGTTCCTCCTGGATTGGATTGATCATTCATTCAGCTGGCATACGGAAAGCTGCCGCTTAGCCGAAGCCAAAAGCCAGAGCCAGATGCCCGCTCGGCTCAGCCTGGCCTGCTTGCTCTTGAGCAGGTCAGAACCAGAGCGGAGGAAGGCAGCTGGTATGGACCATACATCTACATATAACCATTAGCCAAGAAGTCTCACCTGGTTGCGCTCTCAAGCCGTATCGTATACAATACCAGCAGTCCCCGTGTGGCAGAGCATAGGCGGGAACAGGCTGGATAATTGGCACCGGCCTTCCCCTCATCCACCTGCCGCGAGGTGCAACCCATTCATGCGTGTATGGCTTCGTTCGCTCGCTGGCTGATAAGCGAGGCAGAGCAGCTTTATCTGTACGATCGATCGATCGACCGACCGACCAACCAACCAACCGACCCGTTGCGGTGGTGCGTTCCGTGAGAGACGGAGGAGAGCATGGTTGACCTGAAGCAGGCGCTAGGCCGCTTCCTAACCATCCCAGGTGTGAGGATGGCCATCCTCGTCGGGCGCGATGGCCTGCTGATCGAGGGGGTCCCCCGCGATAGTAAGGAAGACCTCGAGGCCGTGGGGGCCATTATGACAAGCGGCTTGGGCGCCGCGGAGGCTCTGGGACGGGAGATCGCTCGCGGCGGGCTTGTTGGCGCTCTCGTCGAGTTCGAACATGGCCTGGTGAGCGCTGACCCCCTGGGCGACTTCGCGCTGATCGTGACGGTTTTCGACTCCGCTTCAGCTCTGGGGCGGGTTCGCCATCTGGTCAAAAGTAGCCGCGATGAGATCCTCGAAGCGCTCGATATCGCTTGATCAGGCGCCGTCGCTCACTCGCTCGCTGGCTCGCTCGTTTTTCTTTTTTCTTTCTTTTGTTCATTCGTTTGTTTGTTCTTGCTTCGCGGTTTATTCATGACGCCCGCTGCTCGCTGGCGCTCATGAAGCTGTGCCTGTGCTGTGCACGCTAAGCTTGTTGGACCGGACCGGAGGCGGCGCGTACATGGAGCAATTATCAAATCTGGTTATTTCGGATCATGAACTTGAGGCTATCCGGGCAACACTGAGCAAGTTGTTGCACGATACCAGCGCGTCCACGGTGATGTTGCTCGATAAGAGCGGCCAGGTGATCTCTAACTTCGGCAATGGGGTGCGCCGCAACGTGACTTCCCTGGGCGCCTTGCTGGCTGGCGCGTTCTCGTCCTCTCGCCAGGTGGCCGAACTCCTTGGCGAAAAGGATTTCCGGACAATCTTCCAGCAGGGCATGCACGAAAATATCTATACGACCCTGGTCGAAGAACAGTGGCTGCTGGTCATCGTCTTCGATAAACTGACCCATATCGGCCTGGTCAAGGTCTTGTCTAAAAAAGCTACCGATGAGTTGGTGCGCGTGCTCGCGCGCGTCAAGGCCGATACGTCTCGTCGAAAGACGTCCGTGATTAATGTGGAGTTCCGTTCCTCTGTCGAGGATACGATCGATTTGCTTTTCCGCGATTAGGGCCTGCTTCCGAGGTAACTGGTTTCTATGGCTCTTATCAATATCGCTACTCACGAGATCCATTGCAAAATTGTCTACTACGGCATTGGATATTGTGGGAAGACTACCAATCTGCAGTACGTGTATAAGAGCATTAATCCCGCTATCCGCGGTGAGATGCTCTCTATCGCGACTGAGACCGAGCGCACGCTCTTTTTCGATTTCCTCCCCCTCGACCTCGGTACTGTGCATGGTTTCCGCACTCGCTTCCATCTATATACGGTGCCCGGGCAGATTCTCTATGAGCGTACTCGTCTGGCTGTCCTCAATGGCGCCGATGGAATCGTCTTTGTGGTCGATTCTCAGGCGGAAAAGTTTGAGGAGAATGTCCAGAGCATCGCTGAGCTGGAGATGTATATGCGTCGCCTCGGCAAGGATCTCGGCCATTTCCCTTTCGTGATGCAGTGGAATAAGCGTGATCTCCCCTCGGCTTTGCCTGTCCATGTGCTTGATCGCTACCTGAATCGCCGGCGGGTGCCTGCCTTCGAGGCGGTGGCTTCTAGTGGCGTTGGGGTCTTTGCGACCCTGCGTGCTATTAGTAAGAGTGTGATCGCCCAGCTCTAGCTCTGCTTGACTGGGCGGCTGGCTTCTCTTTCTTGCCTGGCCTGGCTGCAGCACATTGGCTGCCGGGTGCTAAGGTTGTGACGGTAGGGGTGGGTGGAGTGGGATGAGGTGAGTGGCTTCAGGCGCAGCTCCTCGGTCAAGCGCGGGTGTGCAGTCCCCTGATGCGCCAGCGTATGCCTCTGGTCTGCCTGTTCTGGCAAGTGGCGTCTGCCCTGCCTGCTGCCCTGCTATCCGATGACAAAATCTATCCCGCGCTGGTGGTGCGGCCCTGGCTGAGGCGCTGGCCCTACAAAGACGGGACTCGTGCTTCTCTTGTCGCCAGCGCTCGCGTCGGTGGATCGCTCCCATTGCAGCCTTAGCCCTGGTTCAGAGCAAGACACTCATAATCCCGATCAGGGTCACAAGCACGCCGATGATGGCTGTCAACGAGGGGATCTCATGCAGCCAGAGAATGCCGAGCAAAATGCCGCCAGTCACCTCCTGCGTGGCAATCAGATTGGCATACGTCGCATGCAGCGTCCGTAGCGAGGCGTTGTAGAGCGTGTGCCCCAAACCGAGGGGCAGAACCCCCAAAGCGATCACCGCTCCCAGGGCTGGTAGTGGATAAGCATGGCGGAAGGCAAAGTAGAGCGTGAGCGGCAGCAGCCAAAGCGCTGCCAGGCCATAGACATAGAAGGTATAGCGAAAGAGCGGATGACGATCCCGTTCGCCGCGCCCGGCGATCGAATAGATCCCATAGCAGATGGCTGAGAGGAGCGCCAGGCCATCCCCCAGGAGCATGCAGTGGCCTTCTTGAGGCTGGCAAGCGGTATAGTGCGGCTCAAAACCAGCCATGAAGGCCACGCCGATTACTGCCACCGCAATGCCGATATACTTGCGGAATGGCAGTGCCTCGCGCAGCACCAGGGCAGAGAAGAGCGCCACGAAGATAGGCGAGGTATAGACGATGGCCAGAGAGTGAGCAATCGTGGTAAAGCTCAGCGAGGCGATGTAAAAAATAAAGTGCAGAGCTGTTACCAGCCCGTAGAGCAGGAAGCGCGGAAACTCTCGCAGCCTCAACAATAGCGGCTGACGTGTCACCAAGCCCAGTAGCAACACGAGCAGGGCAGCAATCCCCAGGCGCCAGAAGGCGATTTCAACCGAAGTAAAAGGGGCGGCAAGACGAATAAAGACGGGACTCGTTGAGAAAAAGAAAACCGCCAGACAGGCATAGAGTAGACCCTGCCAGGAGCGGTGTTTCGGGTCGACGTCAGTGGAGACAGTAGCGTCGGTATCAATCTCTTGGGAGGAATGGGACTGCATCATGCTCCTCCTAGCGTGGTCTACACCCGATCAGTCAGGCAGCGTGGAATGAGCGGGATCTTCCACGAGGCTGGACGAGCGGGTGAATGAGGACAGACGATCAGGCCAGCTGCAGACATGCAGACAGCCCAGACTGCTTGCCATCAGTTTAGAGTTTGTTGGCTGCCTATCAGCTGTCTGGCGCCCACCAGGCGCTCTGGCCCTGCTTTCGGACTAAGCTGAGCGAGGTCTGGCAGGGCTAGAACGGCTCGACCCTCTGCCAGCGCTCGCTCATGCGCTGTCAGTACCCTGAGCATGCAGCGCCGCTGACTCTAACCGTGCCCTGAGAAGCTAGGGACGGAGGGTTGCAATCAGGCGCTTTGGATAAAAAAGGAGGTCGATCCCATCAATGGGGTTGCGCACCAGCACATCGGCGGCTTGCAAAGCCTCGCGCGCCACCCCCTCGGGCCCCAAAACTGCCACCCCGATGGCCGCCCGACGCAGCATCCCTGCATCGTTGACACCATTGCCGAAGGCGATCACATTGGCCGGACCTAGCTCCTCAACATAGCGAGCCTTCTCCTCGCCTGTATCGATCACATGCAGCGGCAGACCCAGGCTGTGCTCCAGGGCAGCGACCTGGCCATGCGTCGCCGCTGTGAGGAGATGGATAGAGAGAAAGCTGGCCAGACGCTTCAAGCGGCTCACAACCTCGGGCCAGGGCTTTCCATCAAAGGCCAACGTACCGTTGATGTCAAAGACAGCATGCTTCAGTTCAATGGTCTCTCTTTGTGGAATCTCAATCCTGATCATCTCTATCAACTGATAAGCATCATAGCGCTCAGAGCATGAGAAGGCTGGCCGCTACTAGATTGGTCGCCCTCAGCTCAGCTCAGCTCAGCTCAGCGAAGCACCAAAGCGGCAGGGCAAAAGCTGGAGCGGCAGCCGGCTCCTATAGCCATCCGGTTGAACAGGCGAGGCGGGAAAGAGGGAGTCAGCCCGGCGACCACGGCGGCCATCGATGCCAGCGCCCCTGTCTGACTGCCCAATGGACGAGCAAAGCTGACAGTCCTTCTTGCCCAGGCAGATAGGAAAGCAAACCGACAGACAGGCGCATTTGCATCTCGCAGCCACTCCAGGCTTATGGCCCTATCTCGGCAAATGGCCCTTCACGGCGGGCGACCATCTCCAGCAGTGCTTGCAAGCCCTCCCGAGCACCGTGACGCTGGGCCGCGCTCAAATCCGCCGCTGCCTGAAACTCATCCTCATCCAGCACCCGCGCTCTTCCCTGGCTGTCAACCCAGACGTCGAGCAAAAGATCAACCTGCTCAATACGGTCATCGTAAATCACTGCGGGCTCGGCAATGTTGCAATACCAACCCTTGCGCTCACCATCCTTCCCTGCAATCGCGAAGATGTTGAACCAGCGATCAGTATAATAATACTCCGTAAAACAGTCTCCCGTTTCGAAGCGCGTATAGCCAAGATCGCGATCGGGCCACGTCCAGAAGGCACGGATGATGCAGGTACGCGAGGTAGCGACGAGCACTTCACCCTGATAGGAGAAGAGGGCCTCACCTTGCGGATTTTTCTTAATAACGGTGATCATCTGATGCGCTCCCCGTGGCAATCCCAGACGGGGCCGGACCACTGCCTGCGTGACTCATCCATCCTGGGAGAAGGGTAGCAGCAAGAGCCTGCCTTGTCAAGTGGCGAGAGCCAGACGCGAAAGCTGTTCACGAGAGAAAAATGGCATTTGAATAGTAAAAATATGCTATTATCTTAAAATAAGTTTATATATAATAAAGATATCTTATATTGATAAGAGAAGCAGAGCGCCAAATCAGAAGATTGGCGCTCTTATCCAGATCAGGAAGTAGGCATTCAGCTTCCATCTGAACCGTTTTGCTCTACTCGCTTGCTATGCTATACTGACAGCGTATGCTAAGTCTTGATTTACTGCGTCAGCAACCCGAGCGAGTACGGAAAGGGCTGCAGAAACGCCAGGTCAGTGTAGCGCTCGAAGAGATCTTGCGTCTGGCCGAGCAGCGCGATGGCCTTGCCAGGCGCTGTGAAGGGCTCCACGGGTCGCTCAAGAATCTGCGTGAGCAATGGCGGGCCGCTGCTGCCAGTCGGCGCGCCGGGCTTGAGCAGCAGATTGCGTGCCTTGAAGAGGAGATCCGCGCGCTGGAGTTGCAGATCGCTGACCTTGAGACGCATCTGCGCCTGTCGCTCTTACCGTTGCCCAATCTGCCCCATCCTGATGTGCCCAGTGGCTTTCTGCGTTCGGCTAATCGCGAGCTGCGCCGTTGGGGCGTCCCAATGAGCTTCTACTTCTCTCCCCGCTCGTACCGCGAGCTGGGCGGCGGGCTGGGTCTCATCGACAGCGCCGCCGGCAGCCGTCTGAGCGGCAGTCAGTTTATGGTCATCAGCGGGCCGGGGGCCAGGCTGCTGCGGGCGCTGGTGACCTTTGCCCTTGATTTCTTCACCCACGAATGGGACTACAGGGAGGTCCAGCTCCCTCTCCTGATGAAGTATGGCGCCCTGCTGGCCGCCGGGCAGTTTCCTCCTCTGGAGTCCCAGAGCTATAGCTGTCAGGCTGATGAACTCTATCTTAACCCCGGGGGAGCAACGTCCCTGATAAATCTCTACAGTAATACGGTCCTCACTGCCGAGAGCCTGCCCTTGCGTCTGGTGACCTGGACGCCGGTCTTTCACCGCGATGGGGGCTCGCCCTCATTGCCTCCCAGTGCAGCGCGCCTGCCCTGGCACCAGCTCAGCGAGGTGCAACTGCTCTTGTTGGTGGCCCCGCAGGAGTCATACACAGTCTTGCAAACACTGTTGTTACAAATCGAAACACTGTTGCAGCGTCTGGAGCTGGCCTATCGGGTTGTCATGCTCTGTAGCGGCCAATTGCCCTTTGCCTCAGCAATGACCCTGACGGTCGAGGCCTGGCTACCGGCCCAGCGCCGCTTTCTCCCCCTGGCCTCTGTCAGCAATTATGAAAGCTTTCAGACGCGCCGTGCCAATATCCTCTATCGGGCCGCCGGCGGCCAGATGGACTATCCTCACAGCCTGGGTGCCTGTGCCCTGAGCATTGAGCAGACAGTGGCCGCCATTCTGGAGGTCTACCAGCAGGCCGATGGCAGCGTGGTGGTGCCGAAAATGCTCCGCCCCATGATGGGCCTCTCCTTGCTTACCCCCCAGTGAACGCGATTCTAACAAATGTTTGTTCTCGCCATGACAAAGTGTCCACGATGTTAGCAGTCCTTGTTGTGCAATGCATGAGACAATGACCCAAATGGTATGCTCGCAGTGCCCCGAACCTTCCAAATTGAAACCGGTTGTGGTAAACTATCTAGCGGAGGGGTGGCAGAGCGGTCGAATGCAGCCGTCTTGAAAACGGCCGGGCGATGAGCCCCGGGGGTTCGAATCCCCCCCCCTCCGCCCTGCGTTGATAGATCAGCGGCTGGCCTGTCTCCATAGCCCGGGGGGTGCTGTGGGAACAGCGCGATTTTGTCTTTGGGCGGCTGGGCCTCGTGGATGGAGAAGGTCATGCTCACGCTGTCGAACAAGGTCGTTTGACGCCAACGCTGCTCAACGTTGTTGAATTTGACTCGGGTCGTATTCTGTTTGTAGATATTGCTGATGTCTCTCACGCATGCTGTGCTTGCTGGAGACGAGAAGCGCATGTACACGCGCGCACGCACGCATACGCGCAGCAGGGGCATTGCGACAGGCGGTGAATTACTGTGTCTACGGTGAGTTTTGCGACGACGTTAGATCGGGTCAATCTGGCTGATCTCTTGCGGCGCCTGGAGTCCCATGAGAAGAGCGGCATGCTGGTGGTCAAGCAGGGGGCTCTCTGGGTGGAACTCTACTTCAGTCAGGGACGCCTGCTCTGTATTGGCCCAGTGCGTGCTCAGCTGACGCTGGGCGATCGCCTGGTGCAGGCTGGTGTAATCTCCCAGGCCGCTCTATCCCAGGCGATGGCGGTTCTGCGGGAACGTGGTGAGGAGCCTGGCGAGACTCGCATGGCTCTGATCCTGATGGAGCTGGGCTATGCTACGCGCGAGCAATTGCGTGCCTGGGCCGCGCGCGAGGCCTCGCGTGTGCTGGAGGTCCTCCTCTCGTGGCGCTCTGGTGAGGTGTATTTCGAAGAGGGGCGTACGCCTCCTCCGTCGCGCTTGCTGGTCTCTCTCTCCCCTTCTGCTCTCCTGCCCGCTTTGCCTGCTCATCAGCCCGCTCCAGCATCGACGTCGCAGCTTACCCAGAACCAGGGGCCGTCTTCTCTGGCCAGTCCCGCACCCGGGCCGACTCCTGCTCATTCCGGCTCGCTGCCTTCTTCTCAGCTACCCTACGAGCAGCCATTGTTGTCGCAACCTCTCCCCCCTCTGTCGCCGCAACCAGTGGCTCAGGGGCAGGTTCCACAGGCACAGGTGCAGCTCTCCCAGCAGCTTTCCCCTACTTCCCAGCCGCGCGTAACGCAGGCGCTGCCGGAAACAGGGGCTGCTCCTCAGCGCCAGGAGCGTGGTCGCCTTGATCTGAGCTCGCTCTTTGATCCAGATGCCTTGGCCCGCCTCTCGGCGGTGGCTTCTGCCGCTCCCTCTTCCTCTGGCTCATCGCTCAGCGCGGCGGAAACGGCCTCCGCTCAACGGCAGCCTTCTGCTCCTCAGCAGGCGGCTTCGACCAGCGGTGCGCTGGCTAACCTGCCCGCTCCTCGCCCAATTACGACGCCCTACATGCCGCGGCGCCTCGATGCTTCTTTTATCCATCCCGAGGCCAGGCTGACGCCGCCTGATCTGCAGGCTCTACGTTCCGGCAGCGTCGAGATCCCGCTCACTCCTGATGAGTGGCGCGTCTTTGGGTGTATCAATGGAGAGGCGACGCCGCTCCAGATTGCTCAGCAGCTGGGGATGCCGCTGGAGCAGGTCTACGTGGTGATTGGGGAGTTGATGGCGCTGGGCCTGATCCAACATCCTTACCACATGCAGCCGCAATACCCTGTTCAGGAGTTTTCGCCTGCCGCTCTGCCTCCAATGGCTGACCCCTCGGCCCCACCTTCGCCAATGTCAAGCTCGCCAGCCTGGATGCCTGCCCAGCCCCAAGCGTGGTCAGCTCCACCTCAGACCCCCCAGGTCACGGGTGCGCTCGCGCCCGCTGCTTCCTCGGTCCCGCAGTCACCGATCTATGTGGAGACCGAATCGCAATGGGGGAACGGTGGCAATGGCGCCCGCTTCATCGTGGGTCGTGGCTGGGGCGTCCAGCCAACGCGACCGCTCTCGCCCAGCAGTTCCACCCAGCCCCCGTATTCTGCCTCCGTGCCCGTTGGGGGCTCCCAGCTGGGCAGATAGCCGGAGGACCGATAGACATCGTGGGGGAATAGGGCCGCTGTTGGCAGCGGAGCCGTGCCAGTAGTGAGACTGTCTGGCCGGGTGGCCGCTGCCCTGGGCTGGCTCCCGAGCAGGCTGGAGTTGCGACCTCCTATTGGACCGAACTGGAATGGAAGGGTGGGGACGATGTCGCAGGGTTCAGATCCTCTTGATGGCCCTCAGCTACCTGCAGGCTCAGGCTCGCTTGAGGCGCATGAGGGTGAGAAGCTCCTGACCGAGCTAGAGCGCTTCGGTCTGGTCATTGGGCACAGTCAGACAATGCGCCAGATCGCAACGCTCATCCGTCAGGTGGCAGCTTTCCCAACCACAACAGTCTTACTGCAAGGAGAGAGCGGTACTGGTAAAGAGGTCGTTGCCTACGCGATCCATGCCCTCAGCGGCGGTTCCGCGCGCCAGTTTGTTGCCATTAATTGTGCTGCCATTCCCGAAACCTTGTTAGAGACAGAATTGTTCGGCGTGGAGGCCGGCGCCTACACCGACGCCCGGGTAACGCGCGACGGCTATCTGGCACGGGCCGATGGTGGCACGCTCTTTCTCGATGAAATCGCTTCGATGCCCCTTGTCCTCCAGTCCAAGCTCTTGCGCTTCTTAGAGACGCGCTCTTTCCGCCGTGTCGGGGGCACTACCGAGATCCAGGTCCGTCTGCGGGTGATCTCAGCCTCTAACATCGATCTAGCGACAGCAGTGGCCCGTAAGGAATTCCGTGAAGATCTCTTCTATCGCCTGAAGGTCTTCACCATTCATATTCCTCCCCTCCGTGAGCATCCTGAAGACATTGTCCCGCTGGTCGAGTACTTTTTACGTCAGCAGCCGGGAGGAGAAGGCCGTCTTCTGCGCCTCAGTACCGAGGCTCTGGTCCTCTTGGAGCGCTACAGCTGGCCTGGCAATGTGCGCGAGCTACGCAGCGTCGTCCAGCATGGTCAGATTATGTGTGAAGGCGATGAGATCCGCGTTGAGCATCTCCCAGCCTATTTGCAGGCTGCCAGTAGCAGCGCCCTACAGCGCCTGCTGGAACTTAAAGAGCAGCTCCATTTGCCCCCGGAAGGGCTGCATCTAGAGGAGTTCCTGGCTGAGATCGAGCAGCGCTTCATCTGTGAGGCCCTGGAGCGCTGTAGCTATAACCAGGTGCGGGCGGCTGCCCTGCTGGGCCTCTCGCGAGATCAGCTGCGCTACCGCCTGACACGGATTGGCCCGCGGAGAGGGCGGCGACGGCAGAGCACGGGGGCCACGTGGCCAGACCCGCGCTCTGACTGAGCCGATACCCTACCAACTCGGTGGCTGCTCGCTCGCTCGCTCGCTCGCTTACTCCTCTGGCCAATCGAGCATAAGAGCCTGCGCCCTCTCCCCCGGCTTGAGGGTCTTACCCCCTTCTGGCACAATCACCAGGGCATTGGCGTCGAGCAGCGAGGTAGTAATGTGTGATCCCTGGGGGCCGGTAGTTCGTGCCACGAAGCGACCCCCTTCCCAGTGTACATGTGCCCGTACGTAATGGCGGCGCGGCGTGCGCTCGCTGACGCCATCCTCGACTGTGACCTCCACCTGGGGGCGGTGCAGGCGGTGGTGTCCGAGCAGCTTGCGGATCAGTGGCCGCCCAAATAGCTCGAAGGTCACTGCGGCTGAGACCGGGTTACCGGGCAGCCCAAGCAGGGGGACCTGCCCAATGCGCCCAAAAGCCAGCGGCTTGCCGGGACGCATGTTAATTTGCCAGAAGTCGATGGCTCCCTGCTCATTCATGATGCGCTTGACCAGGTCGAACTCGCCAACTGAGACCCCTCCCGAGGTAATGATGAGGTCATGTTGCATGGCCTGACGAAAGATTTGGCGCAGGCTCTCCTCGGTATCGCGCGCTACACCCAGGCGCAGGGCTTCAGCTCCGGCTCGGCGCACTGCCGCCTCCAGTAGATAGCCGTTACTGTTGCGAATCTTGCCCGCTTGCAGGGGCTCGCCCACATCGATAAGCTCGTCTCCGGTGCTGACAATCGCGACACGGGGGCGACGAATGACCTGCACGCGGGCCTGTCCCACCGTTGCCAGAACGCCGATTTCCCACGGACCGATCTCGCTTCCCTGGCTCAGCACGCGCTGCCCACGGCGGATATCCTCACCCGCGGCGCGAATATTGTTTCCCGGCGCCACCTCCTGGAGGATCTCGACCCAGCCGCTATCGGCGGGATCGCTGCGCGTCAGCTCGATCTGAATCACTGCGTCGGCCCCACGCGGGAGCGGAGCGCCTGTCATGATGCGCATGGCAGTGCCTGGCTCGATGCCGTGCTCAGCTACATAGCCCGCGGCGATCGTCCCAATGACGCGCAGACGGGCCGGACGCCCGTTCTCCATGCGCGTGTCTACGCTGCGCAAAGCATAGCCATCCATTGCCGAGTTAGCGAAAGGCGGGAGATCTTCCTGGGCTATAACGTCCTCAGCGAGAACCAGCCCCGTGGCTTCCGCCAGCGCGACGGTGGTCACTGGCAGTGGCTGAATCGTGGCCAGCATGCGCTCTTGCGCTTCCTCTACACTGATCATAGGCTCTCTCTTCCTTTGCTCTGTCCTGACTCGCTCCTGCCGGGGCAGACGGATGCGACAGGGCGAGCGGAGGGAACAAGACGGTCAGCAGGCTGACTGACAAGTAAGCCTGCCCAAAAGCAGAGAGCCTGGCAAACCAGCATGAGAGGAAGGTCTGCCAGGCTCTCCCAACGATTGCCCTTGATACCTCGTACGGGATTCGAACCCGTGATCTCCGCCTTGAAAGAGCGGCGTCCTAGTCCGCTAGACGAACGAGGCTCGACGATCGCTACGCGACAGCTCCTGAGAAGGTATTGAGATGCTCTCGCGCATGCGTCATCTGGATTGTACTGTATCTGGCTCGTTTTGTCAAGCGGCTTGTGTGGACAGTCTTCGCCGAGCTGCTTAGGGCTGGCGAGCGCTGACCGCCGACCAGTGCCATTGCTGAGGACAGGTGTAGTCGAGGACTGCGACGGTGCCAGGCTCGGCAATAGCCACCACGACGAACTGGGGAACGCTCGATCCCTGCAGCTGATTCGTTCGGTCGGGAAGCTGGACGCCGATGCCATCCAGCTCGTGAATGTGAGAGATGGTTGCCTCGACGGTGGCCAGCTGGCGCAAAATAACGGTAACACTGAAGCTGAGGCTGCGATCGTGGGCATCGACGGCCACAAAATGCGGAATAATGGTATCCTGCACGTTGCGAAAAGGATCTTGAAAGGTAAAGTCGGTCTTGTAGGGATTGTCAGGAGTGGCGCGCAGATAGGCATAGGCCTCGGCGCAAAGATGATACTTGTAGGCGCTGTTGGGACTGCGTACGAGCTGAACGCGCGGGGCGGGCAGGCGCCTGGAACCCAGGCCAGGACCGAACCGGTAGATCAGAACCAGCACACCTACCAGCAAGAGCACCGCCGCCAGTGACAGCAGTAGAAGCCCTAAATGCCAACGCTGCTTCATGGCCTCTCTCCCTTCCAGGGGCCGGAAAAACTGGCTTGGCCCGGCGCCTCCCTTCCTGGCAAGGAAGAGGGTCAATTTGGCCCGGTCCGAGGCTTACCGCCAGACTGCCCCACTCTGCAAGTCGCTCCTCCCGTTAGCTTCAGTAGATCGAGAGATTGTTACCTATCTATCGACCAGAGTGAGAAGAGCGCGGATGTGAGCGAGCAAGCCTTGTTGATGATGAAGCGGAAGAAGGGGGCTGAGAGGTTCCGGCCTCCGTTTCTGGCTCCGGCTCCAGCAGTCTGGCCAGGCTGATCAGGAAGGCGACCAGGATCAAGACATGCAGAACGGTACACCAGAGACAAATGGCATGCAGGCGGACCAACTCGACATAGACCAGGTAGAGCACGGTGACTATTCCGGCCAGCGACCAGAAGAACTGAGCGGGGCGAAGCCAGCCAGGCTCTGTGGGGCGCAGCAGGCTCACCAGCGCTAGCCCGGCCAGGATCAGGCACCAGCCAAGGCCCGGCAGCGAGATAGGGAGCGTTGTCCCGGGCACCACTGCGTAGCTGCTGCTGAGCACATGTGCGCAGTCAATGGCACCCGAGGCCGGACAGACCAGCGGCGCGTCTTGATAATGCACGATGGTCAGGTAGATGGCGTCTCCCATGCCCACCAATGCGAGCAGAAGAACCAGGAGCTGCAAGCCTGCACGTCGTAGTAACAGTTCCATCAAGTCGGACTCTTCGATATAAAATCGGTTGCAACAGCACTCTCTGTAGAGAGGATACTGCGCGGCTCCCCCTCTGTCAAGGGTCAATCCAGTGCTACAATGGAAGGCGGCCTCTCGCGGCTCTGGCTGCGAGGGGGTCATTCTGTGCTTGGCTTGCTACTTGCAGAGATGGAGGAGACTGAGATGGGACAGCGCATCGTCCAGGTCGACGCCTTTACTGATCGTCCTTTTGCCGGCAATCCGGCGGCAGTCTGCGTCTTAGCGGAGCCGCGTGATGAACGCTGGATGCAGCTCGTCGCACGCGAGATGAATCTTTCAGAAACGGCTTTTCTGCTCCCAGAGGGAGACGGTTATCGCCTGCGCTGGTTCACGCCGACGGTCGAAGTCGATCTCTGTGGCCACGCCACGCTGGCCAGCGCTCATGTTCTCTGGGAGGAGGAGCTATTGCGGCCAGATGAGCCAGCCCATTTTTATACGCGCAGCGGCCTCTTAACCGCTCGCCGTCTGGATGGCTGGATTGAGATGAATTTCCCGGCCACGCCAGCCACAGCCGCGCCCCCGCCGCCGGGCCTGAGCGAGGCCTTGGGGGTGACCCCGCGCCTGGTTGCCAGGAATCAGTTCGATTATCTGGTTGAGTTGGGGAGCGAGGAAGAGGTGCGCGCTCTCCAACCGGACCTGACTCGCCTGCTGGCCATTCCCGCCCGAGGGTTCATCGTGACCAGCCGGGCTGGCAGCCAGGAGTATGATTTTGTCTCGCGCTTCTTCGCACCTGCCGTCGGGGTGAACGAGGACCCGGTCACCGGCTCTGCTCACTGTACACTGGCGCCTTTCTGGTCTAGCCGTCTCGGGCGTCCAGCCCTGACGGGCTACCAGGCGTCTGCTCGCGGTGGCCTGGTGCGTGTGCGTCTGGCGGGAGAGCGCGTCTTTCTCAGCGGCCAGGCGGTCACAGTGCTGCGCGCCGAGTGCTATTTCTAATCCAAGGCGGGCCCGCAGTGGAACCGCTTGTACCCTTGCTGCCCTGGTTGAGAGCAGGAAAGAGCGCTAAGTGATCCAGACGACCGGCCAGGCTAGCGAAAGACGTAGCCTACGCCACGCACGGTCTGTATCAGCTTGGGGGAAGCCGGGTCCTCTTCTAATTTCTCGCGCAACCAGCGGATGTGAACGTCGACGGTGCGGGTATCGCCAGCGTAGTCGTAGCCCCAGACATGGTGCAACAGTTGATCACGAGTCAGCACCGTTCCACGATTGCGCACGAGGTAGACCAGGAGATCGAATTGCTTCGGTTGCATTTCGATCTCCTGATCACGGCACCAGACCCGCCGTCCGGGCAGGTCGATGCGTACAGGGCCTGCGACCAGCTCCCGCGTGCTGCGCCGTGGCTGGGTGGTGGCCTCTTGAGACGAGCCGCCTCCTTCAGGGGGCACCTGCGTCACAGGATAGGCGGCACGACGCAATAAAGCGCGCACACGGGCTAGCAGTTCACGGCGCCCGAAGGGTTTGGTCACATAGTCGTCGGCCCCAACCTCAAGCCCCACCACTCTGTCGATCTCTTCCCCACGCGCCGTCAGGAGCATAATTGGCGTGGTAGCTGTGGCCGGCTCCCGTCGGAGCTGTCGACAGACCTCCAGTCCGTCGATCTCTGGCAGCATGATGTCCAGGATGATCAGCTGCGGTCGCTCGCGACGCGCTAGCTCCAGGGCAGCTCTCCCATCGAGGGCTGTGAGCACCTGGTAGCCCTCCTGCTCCAGACTGTAGGCGATGGCCTCAACAAGTACTTCTTCGTCATCGACCACCAGGATCTTCTCGCGTTGACCTCTGATCATAGTGACGCTCTCACCCTTAACTGAAGCGCCCGCTAATGTAATCCTCTGTCTCTCGCCGCCGCGGTCGCTTGAATAGCTCGCCGGTCGGCCCATATTCGATCAAGCTGCCATTCAGGAAGAAACCGGTGTATTGGGAGATACGAGCAGCTTGAGACATATTGTGAGTCACGATGACAATGGTATATTCCTTGCTGATAGAGAGTAGCAGCTCCTCGATCTTGAGCGTGGCGATGGGATCGAGGGCTGAGCACGGTTCATCAAGCAAGAGCACCTCGGGGTGTAGGGCCAGGGCACGAGCGATGCAGAGCCGCTGTTGTTGGCCGCCCGAGAGACCCAGCGCGGAGGCCTTCAAGCGGTCCTTGACTTCGTCCCAGAGCGCTGCGGCTCGCAGACTGCGCTCAACTTCCTCGTGGATCTCCCGCCGTGGCTTTCTCTGAATGCGCAGACCGTAAGCAACGTTTTCAAAGATCGACTTTGGGAAAGGATTGGGACGCTGGAACACCATGCCGATGCGCTGCCGCAAGCGGATGACATCAATGGCCGGATCATAGATGTTCTCGCCGTCGAAGATCGCTTCTCCCTCGATGCGGGTCTCGGGAATGAGATCACTCATGCGGTTGAGCGTGCGCAGAAAGGTGGATTTCCCACAGCCCGATGGCCCGATCAGGGCTGTAATCTGCCGCTGGCGAAGTGGGAGCGAGACATCGAAAAGCACCTGGCGCGTCCCGTAGTAGAAATTCAGGTGTCTGACCTCTATTGCAATGCCGGCGTTCTGGTCCAGCGGCTGGCCTGGCTCAACCGCCCCAAGGGCGTGACTCTGCCTGAGATCGACAAGGGGCGTCTCGGATGGTTGGCTGGCGAGACGCCCCTCTGTCGCTGGCAGCCGCGAGTATGGCCCACTCATGTTGCTCTCCATTGCCCTTCCTCGCCGCTAAATCAGCTAGAGAAGCTGATACTCCTTATGAAGCGGAATGGCGGTATCTACGATCAGGCGGTTGTTTGTCACAATGAGACGAATGTAGCGCCCGGCGAGGGCCTTGCTGATAAAGTATGGGCGTCCTTCGTAGGAAATGTGCCCGCTACGGGCCACTTTCCGCGAGAAGATACTGACGCCCTCCGGGAAGGTGTTACCTGTGGTGCTCACTTTATTGGTGCTCTCTGCTGCGGTATCCTTCACGGTAATCCCCTCTCTTATAGCTGAGTTGTGTTAAGCAACTCGACTAGCCGAAACGTCCACTGATATAGTCTTCGGTCTCCTTCTTGCGTGGGTGAGTGAAGAGCTGTTGGGTCTCTCCCTCTTCGACAAGGTGGCCATGCAAGAAGAAGGCCGTGCGGTCCGCGATACGGGCGGCCTGCTGCATGTTATGGGTGACAACCACGATGGTGTACTGGCGCTTGAGATACGTGATCAGCTCCTCCACCTGGAGGGTGGAGATAGGATCAAGGGCCGAGCACGGCTCATCCATGAGCAGGACCTCTGGCTCCAGTGCCAGGGCGCGGGCGATGCACAGACGTTGTTGTTGCCCACCCGAGAGGCTGGTAGCTGGGCTGTGGAGGCGGTCTTTGACCTCCTCCCACAGTGCGGCCTGCTGGAGGCTGCGCTCAACTAGCTCCTTGAGCCGCGAGCCGTGCAGTCCCAGGTTGAGCCGTGGTCCGATAGCTACGTTCTCAAAAATGCTGCGTGTTGGCAGCGGATTAGGTTGCTGAAAGACCATGCCAATGTGGCGCCTGACGTTCATGGGGCGAATGCCGCGCCCATAGATATCGAGGCCGTTGGCGAGCACCCTTCCCTCAACGCGAGCGCCAGGGATGGTCTCATGGAGACGGTTGAGGCAGCGCACGAGCGTCGATTTGCCGCAGCCGGAAGGCCCGATCAAGGCGGTGACGCTCAGTGGGGGCACCGTCAAGTTGATATCAAAGAGGGCCTGCTTACGTCCGTACCAGGCATTGAGCTGCTCGATGCTGAGCGACATCCCCGCTGGATTCGGCGCGCTGCTCCTTGCTTGCTCCACCATTGCCTGATCCATTGACGAACTCCCTTCTTATCTTCCTACCTGCCTGTCTGACTGACTGCTTACATCTCGCTGCTCACCGTTGCTTGAAGCCGCCTGTGGCCAGGCGCACGGCCAGGGAGGCGAGGAGGATCAGGACGATGAGCACAAAGGCGCCAGCGTAGGCTTGATTGACCTGTTGTTGATAGGGGCTGAGCGTGAACTGGAAGATGCGCAGTGGCAGAGCATCCATTGGCTGAGTGACGTCGGTGTTCCAGAACGTCGTTCCAAAAGCGGTCATCAGCAGGGGGGCCGTCTCCCCGGCTACACGCGCCATCGCCAGCACCACGCCCGTGATGATCCCGCTGCGCGCCGCGGGGAGCACTACCTGCAGGATAGTGCGCGCCTCCGTGGCTCCGAGAGCCAGCGAAGCCTCGCGTAGCTCGCGCGGTACCAGGCGGAGCACGTCCTCCGATGTGCGTGTCACGATGGGGATCATGATCATGCCAAGGGCGAAGCCGCCAGCCAGACCCGAGAAGGTTTGCATGGGGATGACAATCAGGACCCAGGCCAGCAAACCAAAGATGATGGTGGGGATGCCGTTGAGGACGTCAACCAGAAAGCGCACTCCTTGGGCAAAAGGCCCGCGCCCGAATTCGGCCAGGTAGATGCCGGTGAACAGCCCCAGCGGAACGCCCATCAGGGAGGCCAAAGCGATGAGAATCAGGCTACCCTGGAAGGCCTCGCCCATGCCGCCGCCCGGTTCTCCGTTCGGGGTTGGCAGCTGCGTAAAGAAGTCGAGGTTGATGTAGCGCAGACCCTGGCTCAGCACGTAGCAGAGCAGATAGACCAACAGCCCGGCGGCGAAAAGGGCCGCCAGGGTGGTGAGAAGAACGATCAGGGCGTTCACCAGGCGCCGCCGTAGGGTCAGGGAGGAGCGTGTGGCCTGGAGCGGGTGAAGGCGGCTCTCTCCTGACTGCAGAGCTGGCGAAGAAGATGTTGGCATAGGCACGCTCATAGGCGCCCTCCTCTGCTTCTTCCTTGGGCCTGGCGCTGGAGGCTGGCGATCAACCAGCGTGCCAGGATATTAGTGATCAAGGTGATGATGAAAAGGATGAGACCAGCTTCGATGATGGCTGAGAGAAAGAGGCCGGGCGTCGCTTCGCCAAACTGGTTAGCGATGACGCTGGCCAGGGTATAGCCGGGTGTAAAGAGGCTCAGGCTTGGCTCGTTGGCCTGGTTGCCGACGATCATGGTGACGGCCATCGTCTCGCCGAGGGCTCGTCCCAGGGCCAGAATGACACCACCCAGGATGCCTACACGCGCGAAGGGAAGTACTGCGTGGCGAATGACCTCCCAGCGCGTGGCCCCCAGCGCGAGCAGAGCCTCGCGCTGAGCGACGGGGGTCACCAGCATGACTTCGCGTGAGACCGAGATGATGAGGGGCAAGACCATCATCGTCAAAATGATGCCAGCTCCAAGGTAGCCGACGCCCTCTGGTTGCCCCTGAAAAAGCGGAAGGAAGCCCAGATGCTGTTGTAGCCAGGGTTCGCCGTTGTTGTGTAGCCAGGGGGCGAGCACGAGAAAGCCCCAGAGGCCGTAGATGACACTGGGGATAGCGGCCAGCAGGTCGATCAGAAAAGCCAGGACCAGCCGAAGTGGACGCGGGCAGAAGTCAACTAAGAAGATGGAGGCCCCCACGCCCAGCGGTACGGCGAAGATGAGGGCAAAGGCCGAGGTGATCAGGGTGCCGAAGATGGCCGGCAAGACCCCATAGCTGTCGTGGACTGGATCGAAAGCCTTGTTGGTCAGGAAGCTGAAGCCGAAGCGTCTGATGGTGGGCAGCGAGTTGCTGATGAGAATCCAGGCTGTGCCCGCGACCAGCCCGAGGACGATCAGAACGAACAGCAGGGTGATACCGCGAAAGAAGAGGTCCCCGGGTCGCTGCGCTCGTAGCAGCCGTTGCCAACGTATCCACTGCTGTCGTGCTTTACTAAGACTGACTCTCTCTTGGATCATGCACCCTCCCCTGGCTCTCTCTCCCTTGGTGATGAGGCAGGGGCTGATCTTTGTGGGATACAGTCCCCTGCCTGGACTTGTCTTCCTTGCGACCGGCGCGGTGACTCAACTCGCCAAGGCACTCGTCCGTTAGGAACCGCTGTAGCAGGCGCTACTGCCACAACGTATGGCCTTGATCTGGGCCTCGTCTTTGCTGACGATCGTGTCTGGCAATGGCACGTAGTTGAGCGGTTGCGCATACTGCTGCCCATCGTGGACCATCCACCAGAGCAGACGCGCCAGAGCTTGCCCCTTGTCGCTGTTGCTCTGATTCTGGTAGACCACGACCCATGAGAAGCCAGTGATCGGATAGGCGTTGTCGCCGCTGCCATTGACGATGTAGAAGCGTAGGTCCGCCGGGATGGAGGTGAAGCTCTCTGCGTCAGCCTTGGCGCTGTCGAGCGAGGGCGCTACGAACTTGCCGGCAGCGTTCTGGAGCTGCGCGTAGGGGATGTTGTTGGCGAGGACGTAGGTCAGCTCAACGTAGCCAATGGCGCCGTCGGTGTTCTTGATCTGCCCGGCTACTCCAGAGCTCCCCTTTGCACCGACACCCGTAGGCCAGTTCACGGTTGTGCCAGCTCCGACCTTGCTCTGCCAGTCTGGGCTGATGGCCGAGAGATAGTGCGTGAAGATGCTGGTGGTGCCGCTGCCGTCCGAGCGGTGAACGACGGTGATGTTCTTATGGGGCAGATTAACGCCGCTGTTGATCGCTTTGATCTGGGGGTCATCCCAGCTGGTGATCTTGCCTTGGTAGATGGCCGCCAGAATCGGCCCCGTGAGCTTGAGCTGGCTGACTCCGCTCAGGTTGTAGGAGATGGCCACCGCTCCAATCGTGATCGGGATGTGCAGAATTGGACCGCTGGTGCTCTTGTTCAGCTGATCGGTGGTCATCGGCGCATCGGTAGCGCCAAAATCGACGATGTGTTGCAGCAGGTTATTGATACCAGCTCCACTCCCTACCGCCTGATAATTTACGTTGATGCCACAATTGACTTTTGGATATTCCTGGAACATTTTTGAGAATAAAGGATTGTCAAACGTCGATCCAGCGCCCGTAAGCTGCTTGGTCGAAGGGCAGGTGTTGCTATTGCTGCCTGTGGTAGTGCCTCCGCTGGAGTTGCTGTTGTTGCCGCAGGCTGCCAGTAGGGCCAGCAGGCCCAGCAGCAGGAGAGCGCTGAGATATCTCAGTTGCAGGCGCCCTCGATGGCTGGGTGAAGGTGTGAACTGTGTCATAGCGCTGGTTTCCCCTCCTCACTAACGCTGCCGTGGCGCGACGGCAGCGGGAAAATAGATGAGCTGATCGGCGGACAGGCCGGAGGATTGCCGACCTCTGCCGGGCCGCTCTTTGTTCGGGCGGGCCCTGGCTCTTTTCCGCACCACCCGAATTGTACAGTTGTCGCTTTAATGGTCCTTTAATGGCGCGTTAAGCCCCTTTAAGGGCGGGTTAAAGTTTGCCGAAGGGATAGGAAGACTCTGTTAAGAGGGTGAGGATGCCAGTCTGCTGGGGGCGCCTGGGACGGTTCCAGAAGGCAATTCTTGCCGCCAATGGAAGAGGGGGCGTGAGAGGGTGCCCGCCGTGGGAGCTGTAACGCTTAGCAGGATGAAGCTGAATGCTGAGGGCGAGCGCTCTCTTCTACGGCGGGCCTTTCCTTGAGTGGGCTGAGCTGCCTCTCCTGAAGATCAGGCTGCACTGTGATCCGAGATCTCTAACCAGGGGCGGACTGCTGAGTCTCCAGCGCTGTCTGTTGAGGAAGGAAGCGACTCAGTTGATTGCTGTTGGGACTGAGATAGGGGCTGCCGTTCCAGGTGCAAATGGCCCCTGTCCTGGTCCAGGACCAGGAGAAGGTGATCGCTGCTTCCGATCTCGCCTCGCAGCAGGGCCTCGCTGAGGCGATCTTCCACTTCGTGACGCACAAGCTGCCGCAGAGGGCGGGCCCCTTCAGTGAGTAGCTGCTGCTGGCTTCGCTTGAGGAGGTAGTCGCGGGCCGCTGCGCTGGTTTCCAGGCTGATACCGAGTCCTGCCAGGCGCTGGGAGGTAGCACTCAGCAATTGGTCTATGATCTGGCCAAGATGCTCTTGCTTGAGCGGGTGGAAGGGGAGAATGGCGTCGAGTCGGTTGAGCAGCTCGGGCCGAAAGCTCCGCTGGAGCTGAGTGAGAAGCTGTTGCCACTGGCGGGCTCGCAGTGGTCTGCTCTGTGGGAAGGCGCGCCCAAAGCCAGGCGGAGTCGCTGGGGCTGAGGAGTGCGGCAGGCTGGTGGTGAGAATAATGATGGCTTCGCGAAAGTCCACCAGGCGCCCCTGTCCATCGCTCAGATGCCCATCCTCCAGGACCTGTAAGAGCAGATCGAGCAAGGCTGGATGGGCTTTTTCTATGCCCTCGAAGAGCACGATGCTGGCTGGCCGCTGGCGAATGGCCTCGCTCAATAGGTCGGACTCTGCGTAGCCCTGGTAGCCCGGTGGACTGCCGAGCAGGCGCTGTACCTGCTGGCGTTCCGTGAAGGCAGCCATATCCAGAGCAATCAATGAGCGCTCGTCTCCTGTCAGTACCTCGGCCAGGGCTGTTGCCAGATGGCTCTTGCCGACACCGCTGGGGCCGATGAAGAGAAAAGAGGCTGCCGGACGCCGTGGATCACGCAGGTTGCTGCGCGCGCGGCGCACTGCTCGGGCCACGGTGCTGATGGCTTCTTCTTGACCGGCGACTCGTTGCTGGAGGAGGCGCTCCAGAGAGAGCAAATACTGGGCCTCTGCGCCGCCTGGGAAGGTCACCCGCAGTCCTGTCCACTGAGCCACCACTGCGGCAACGGCCTCCTCGTCAACACGCGGGTGCGCGTCTGTGGTAGCTGTGTCTGTATCTGCGGCGCCTGCTAGTCTCTGCTTCAGCCACTCGCTCTCTATCCCCAGCGCCTGGCGCAGGAGTTGCTGCTCTTGCCGACGTAATGCTAGCGCGGCGGGGAAGCGCTGCTGCCAGAGAGCGGCCTCTCGCTGCGCTCGCAGACGGGCTAACTCCTCGTGGAGTTGCCGCAGATCTGGCGGCGGCAAGATCTGGCGCAGCCGTAGCGCGGCGGCTGCTTCGTCGATCAGGTCAATGGCTTTATCTGGCTGGGCGCGTCCGGCAAGGTAGCGCCCCGAGAGGCGCACTGCAGCCTTCAATGCCTCGTCGCTGATGATCACCTGGTGGAAAGCTTCGTAGCGGGGACGCAGCGCCTCCAGGATTTCCAGCGTCTCGGCGGCGTCCGGTTCAGCGATGATCACAGGCTGGAAGCGCCTGGCTAACGCGGCGTCCTGCTCGAAATAGCGGGCGTACTCCTCAAAGGTGGTGGCTCCAATACATTGCAGGTGTCCGCGTGCCAGCAGAGGCTTGAGCAAATTGGCCACGTTCGGGGAGCTGGCTGGTCCGCCGGCACCGATGAGCATATGAATCTCATCGATAAAGAGAAGAATGTCGCCGGCCTCCTTGATTTCCGCCATAACGCCTTGTACGCGCTCTTCCAGATCGCCGCGATAGCGTGTCCCGGCTACCAGTAGACCAATGTCGAGGGCCACGACTCGTTTACCTTGTAGACATTCTGGCACGGCGCCGGTGGCAATATAGGCGGCTAACCCCTCGACAATGGCGGTCTTGCCGCTGCCTGCCGGACCCAGAAGCAAGGGATTATTCTTCGTATAGCGCAGCAGGATCTGGATCGTGCGCGTCAATTCTGCCTCGCGCCCAATCAAGGGGTCCAGGTGCCCTTCTAGTGCTGCCAGCGTCAGATCATGGCTAACGCTGTTCAGCTCCGGGGTACGCTCGTAGCGTTCACGGTAACTCGCCTGAAGGTCGCTGGCTGGGCAGGCCGACGAGTCCGTAGCGAGAGTGGGGGTGGAACTCTCTTGAGCGCCTGTCTCGCTGGTCTGTTCAGAGGCAACGGCGGCTTGATCGGGTGGTGCTGAAGCTGGCGTAGCCAGGGCCTGCAAGCGGGCCCGTACGCTGGCACAGGTAATGCCAAAGCCCTCTAGCAAACCCAGGAGCAGAGCAGCCTGACGATCCTGGACGCTGAGCAGGCCCAGAAGCAGGTGCTCTGGTGCAATAGAGGTTGCTCCTAGTTTCCTGGCATGAAGAGCGGCGGCACGTAAAGCCGCCCGCGCTGCTGGAGACAGCGTCTGACGGCGTGCAAAGCCGCGCTTGCGGGGCCGATCCAGAGCCTCGATCATGTGCTGGAGCAGGGCAGGCCGCAGCATGAAGGAGGTCAGCAGTTGGCCGATGAGGGGATCGTTGAGGCGCAAGATGCCTAGCAGCAGTTGCTCATTGCCAATTAACCTGCGGTGTCGTTTACTGGCCTCTTCTCGTGCATAGTGCAGGGCCAGGCGAGCCGCAGGTGTATATGCTTCATACACAGGTTTCATTGATCTGGCCTTGTTAACCATGTCCTACAAAATAGGCTCACCAGGTAGAAAAGACCCGCTGCTTTCTCTCTCCCTATCGCTGACAGGCTGCTGAGGCAGCGAGAGGAAAGCAGGAGCCTTCGGCGCATAGCTCAACAATAATCGATATAGATAAATATCTCTACAATATCTCTTGTCGGCAGGGAGAGCGTCAGCCATAAGGGGGAAAGCTTGTTCTAGCCAGATACCGGAGTGCCCGGCAGCCCTGGACTCCTCAGCGTGGATATGCTACGATTCTCTCGCGAGCTTCGTCAATTGTTACCGTTCAAGTAGTGCACTGATCGCTATAAAGCAGAGCAGGGGCAGCTGCGACTGTCTCTGCTCTCTTCTTGCTTGCGAGCTGTGTCTCAAGGCAGCTCGCCCCACTTTACTGACGTTCCTTGTTCTGGCTGAAGAATCGGAGGTCATTCTCGTATGAGTGAAGAGCAGCAACAAGCGCGCCTGCCGGACCGCTACGGTCTGAAAGAGATTGCTACCAATCGCCTGGAAGCCTGGCCCAATCCGAACCCGGAGCGCGACTACGTCATTCATCTGGAGATTCCTGAGTTCACCTGTCTCTGCCCGCGCTCGGGCTTCCCCGACTTCGCCACCATCGTCATCGATTATGTTCCCGACCGCTCGGTGGTTGAGCTAAAGAGCCTCAAGCTCTATATCAATGGCTATCGCGATCGGCAGATCAGCCATGAGGCTGCCACCAATACCATTTTGAACGACCTGGTGACGCTGTTGGGGCCGCGCTGGATGCGTGTGGCCGGGGACTTCAATGTACGGGGCAATATCAAAACGATTATCTTCGCCGAATATGCCGCTCCCAGCTATAGCGGCCCACGTCCTGAATATCGGCGCCACATGACAGGGAGTAGCCTGTAATCGGCTCCGTCGGCGTCGGTGTGAGAGAGGCCCGGCCCGCCGCCTCCCTTCTGGTTGACCGGCGAAATCGCTCGGTGGGAAAAGGCCTCTCTCGCTGACGATCACCTGCTGCGACCCTGACGACTGTTGCCTAGGCTAGCGCGAGAGCAGAATCGGACTAAAATTAGTGTTGTAATCGAATGTGTCGAGCTGCTCGTGTTTCTTGAGGAAATTGACGACCACGTAGGTCAGTGGGGTTGCCACTACCTCGTAGCCCACCTTAAAAAGCCACTGCGTGAGCATTGCCGTCAGCATCTCGGCAGGTGGAATCACACCCCAGAAGGCGATACTGATGAAGATCAACGTATCCAGTCCCTCGCCCACGAACGTCGAGCCGATCGTCCGCGTCCAGAGCCAGCGCCCTTTCGTCAGAATCTTAAGCTTTGCCAGGACGAACGAATTGGCGAACTCGCCGCAAAGGTAGGCCACGAAAGAGCCGAGCAGCAGACGCGGGGTAAAACCGAGGATGGCACTGTAGGCGGCCTGCAGCTTCCAGAAAGAGGCGGCGGGCGCTAGCCCTCCCACGAAAATTGCGATCACCGCCAGCAGGTTGCAGGCGAAGCCAAGCCAGATGACGCGCCGCGCAGCCGCATAACCGTAGACTTCCGTCAGGACATCGCCGAACAGATAACTCAATGGGAAGACAATGATGCCGGCGGGCACGAGCAGGCCCGCCACGGCGATAATCTTGACAGCGATAATATTAGCGGTAATCAAGCAGGTCACAAATAGAGCTGCGATTGTCACGAACCAGAACGATACTCGCAATGGACTCATCCTTTCTTGTCGCTCACTCTACAAATAGCCGCCTGCCTTCAGCTCTTCACAGGCCGTGTGGACCTGCGTACAATATCAAGAGCAAAAGTCATCATCGCTCTACCCCGGCGACTGCTGCTCTCAGGCAGGTGGCAGCCGGCATGGCCCAGCGCCATTGAGGTCGCTCGGCAAACGAAGGCCGGAAGCATCCGTATCAAGCGCATCCGGCGCGCCTGACCGGGTCAGCGTGAGGGTCAACAACTGGAAGGAGAAGCAAGCATGTCCCGTCCTAAAGCGATTGCCGTTGTCAGCGGGGGGCTTGATAGCGTTACTCTGGCCCATTTGCTCCATGCCCAGGGCTATCAGCTCCATCTGCTTTCGTTTGACTATGGCCAGCGCCATCGCAAAGAGCTGCTTTTTGCCGAGCGCTGTGCCCAGCGGCTGGAGGCAGCCTTTTCGCTCCTCGATCTGCGGCAGCTAGGCCAGCACTTGAAAGGCTCGGCCTTGACCGACGAAAGCGTGGCCGTTCCTGACGGGCACTATGCCGCTGCCAACATGGCCGTCACAGTAGTACCCAATCGGAATGCCATCATGCTCGCCATTGCCTACGGAATTGCCGTGGCCGAGGAGGCGGAGGTAGTAGCCTTTGCTGCCCATGCCGGCGATCACTTTATCTATCCTGACTGCCGCCCGGCCTTTATCGAGGCCTTTGGAGCGATGGAACGTCTGGCTGTCGAAGGGCACGGTCATCCCCGCCTGCATCTGGAAGCGTCCTTTGCTCACCTCAAAAAAGAGCAGATTGTCAGCCTTGGCGCGGCGCTCGGTGTCCCCTTTGCTGAGACCTGGAGCTGCTACAAAGGGGGAGAGAAACACTGCGGTACCTGTGGTACCTGCAATGAGCGTAAAGAAGCCTTCCAGCTGGCAGGCATCCCTGATCCCACCGACTATCTCCAGTAACCCGGCCCTGAGTGAGAAAGGAGGAGACTTCACCCAGAGCTTAGCAGGCGCAGCTGAGATCGAGTGTGGATACTGCCTCTTCGACGACCGTTTCCTCCTCGCCGTCATGCCCTGAGAAGGCATGTGGGTTCTCCAACGCCTGATAGATGATGGCCTCCACCTCCGCCAGACTATTGACGTGCACCAGGGCGTTGCGGACATATTTCGCACCCGGAAAATGGCCCAGGTACCAGCCCATATGCTTACGCAGCTCGACGAAGTGGTCCTCGCCCTTGAGCCTGGTATAGACGCGAGCATGTTCCAGGGCCATGAGCAGGCGCTCCTCACGGCTCGGATTCGGAGGAGGCAGGTCGGCCTCCGTTGGCTCAATGCCTGCCTGCAACAGGCTCTTCATACGCTCGCGATCGTGGAAGATCCAGGGATTACCCAGGGTAGCGCGCCCGATCAATACCCCATGCACCCCTGTCGCGCGAATGCGTTTGGCCGCTTCGTAGAGCGAGTGGATGTCGCCGTTGCCGAGAATCAGAGTATCCGTCTGACGCACGATCTCGGCAGCGGTGGCGATCGCCTCCCAGTTTGCCTCACCCTTATAATGTTGCACCAATGTCCGCCCGTGCAGCGAAATGGCAAACGGCTCGGTCTCCAGCAGATGCCGTACCCAGTCCTTGATGACGATCGAATCGTAGCCCAGGCGGGTCTTCACCGAGACCGGGATCAGCCGCCGCTCGCTGCGTGGCTGGTCGCCCCAGAGATGGATGCGCTCCTCATTCATCTGCCGAATGCGCTGGATGCGCTCCGGCTCCATTCCCAGATCCTCTAGCGTCTGGCCGTTCGCCCAGTCGCGCACACCCCGCTGAGTGGCCCGAATGATCTCTTTGGCTAACTCCGGTGTGCGGATCAGGGCCGCACCGCTACCACGATTGGCCACACTCTTGGCGGGGCAGCCCATATTGATATCGACGCCGTCGAAGCCCAGCTCGCAGGCCACGTGAGCGGCGCGATAGAAGGACTCCGGGTTATTGCCGAAGATCTGTGCAACCACGGGCCGCTCGGCAGGCGTGTAGAGAAAATCGCGAAAGATGCGATCGCTGCCCCGCCACAAGCCCTCGACGTTGGTAAATTCGGTAATCACGAGATCGGGCCGCCCATAGAGACCATGCATGGTACGGCATGGTGCATCTGTTACCCCATCCATCGGGGCTAGCCCAATAATCGGTTGCGGTATCTTCTCCCAAAACGACGGATACCTTGTCATATCTCCCTCGGCTGCTACCTTTCCCTCGTGGGATGCTGAATATCTCGTTAGATGCCCAGACACTGAGGACCGGATAGCAGGCGCATGGCAGCACCTGTCAAGCCCTTCTCTTACCTACTCTATCACTGCGATTATAGCTTTGCCACACCCGATCTGGCAAGTCGACCCTGTCCCCATCCTCTGGCTGTCTGGCGCCCGGCGGTGACCGTGGGATATAATGGGCCGCAGGAGCAGTGGCGCTCGTTGCCGCCTCGGAACCGCAGAGGTCTTGTCGCTGCTCATCCTGTCTGGATCTCCGGCTGCAGTAAAGGAGTCTACGCGCGATGAATTTCTACTTGACTGAGGAGCAGCAATTAATTCGAGATACCGCCAGACGCATCGCCAGGGAGGTCGTTGCGCCTCGCGCACCTGAGCTTGATGATACTGGGATCTATCCCGAGGATATTTTCCAGGTCTATAAGGAGACTGGCCTCTTGGGCCTGGGCTTCCCCGAAGAATTAGGAGGCAGTGGCGCTGGCATCTTTGGCCTGGCCCTGGCCGTGGAGGAAGTTGCCAAGGTCGACAATGCCTGTGCCCTCATTCTTCTCCTGACACGCCTCTCCACCAGCGCCATTCTCAAAGGGGGCACTGAAGAACAGAAGCAGAAATACTGTGCGGGAACAGCGCGCGGCGAGCTGCGTGGCGCCTTCGGCCTCACCGAGCCGGGGGCCGGCTCCGACTCGGCCAATATTGCCACTCGCGCTGTAAGAAAGGGAGACGAATATATTCTTACTGGCACCAAATGTTACATCTCAGGGGCCAGCGTCGCCGATTTCTTCCTCGTTGCCGCCAAAACCGACCCCCAGGCTGGTTCTCGCGGCTTCAGTGTCTTCATCGTCGATCGTGACACGCCCGGTTTCCGTGTGGGGAGAGAGGATCGCAAGATGGGCGTGCATGGGGTTCCTACCTGTGAACTGATCTTTGAGGAGGCACGGGTACCGGCCCGCAACCTGGTAGGGCGGGAGAACGAGGGGTTCAAGCTCATCATGTGGAACCTCAATTCGGTTCGTCCTTGCGTTGCGGCGCGCGGTGTCGGCACTGCCGAAGGCGCTATTCAGTATGCTGTTGACTACGCGCGTCAGCGTCAAACCTTTGGCCAGCCGCTGATTGAGCACCAGACCATTCAGATGATGATTGCCGAGGTGGCCATGCGCATCGAAGCCTCACGCCTCCTCACCTATCAGGCTGCTCTGCTGGTTGATGAAGGGAAAGCCGACCGCGAGCATGCTCATTTCCTCTCGATGGCCAAGGCCTTTGCCACAGAGACCGCTGTCGAAGCCTGCGATAAAGCGCTCCAGATCATGGGGGGCCTGGGCTACATGCATGAGTCACTGACCGAGCGCTTCTATCGCGATGCACGCCAGCTCACGATCGTCGAGGGAACCAGCCAGGTCCAGCGCCTGATCATCGCGCGCGCGGTCAAAGACAATCTGCTCAACTGGTACTAGTGGTAGTGGGACCTACCGCTTGCTCTCAGACCACTGCCTCATCCACGCCAGGCCTGGTAAACTGATGGCTGCCTCTTCGGGCTGAGGTTCCTTCTGCCTTGCCTCTGTCGTGCGCAGCCTGGAGGAGAAATGCAGAGAGGCTGGCCGGCGACGTGTCCTCAAAGAAGCAGCAGGCAGGAAAGAGTAGCTCTGGCTCTTCGCCCGGAAGAGCGATAACGCCCTCTTGCCTGCTGCTGGTCTGCTACTCTGTCTACTGCTCTCGCTTGCTGAGGCGGCCTCTCAGGCGGCTCGTGCCCGGCTAGCAAGCTGACGCTGGATAAAAGCGCCAATGTGCTGGATAGCGCGGGTGGCCTCGGGCATCCAGGGAGCAGCGATTTGCCAGACGTGCCACATGCCTTCCCAGACCTCCAGCTCGACGGCTACACCGGCCTGGCGCGCACGCTCAGCAAAAGCAAGCACATCGCTGAGCAGAATCTCATCGCTGCCTACCTGCAAGAGCAGCGGCGGCAGGCCATGCAAATCAGCGTAGAGCGGGGAAAGCAGCGGCTCCGCCGGATCGTGGTTTCCCACATAGGCGGCTACCAGGGGACCAACAGTCTCAGCCCGTAGAACTGGATCACGCCCGGCATGTGTGCGCAGCGACTCACCCTTGCCATCCAGGGCTGTGGCGGGCGATAGACAGACGGCTGCCGCCGGCAAAGCCTCGCCAGCGGCTCTCAGGGCCAGCAGGGTGGCCAGGACAAGATTGCCTCCGGCGGAATCGCCGGCCAGAACGACCTCTGAAGACTGGCAGTGCTCCCTAAGCAACCAGCGGTAGGCGGTCAGCGTATCCTCGAGCGCTGCCGGGAAAGGGTACTCGGGAGCCAGGCGATAGTCGATGACGAGCGCTCGCAGCTGCGCTGCTGCCGCTGTACGGGCTGCCAGGCCACGGTGACTGCGCGGAGAACCCATGACGAACGCCCCGCCGTGCACGAACATGACTGTGCCGCGGCGGCGCTGGCCCGGTGGCAAGACCCACTCGGCTGGAATTCCTCCCGCAGAAACCGGCTCGCTCGCTGTGCCACAAGGGACCGAGAGAGAAAGGAACCAGCTCCCTTTCTCTATGCTTGCTCGTAGCTGGGCGATGCTGACGTCTGCTCGATTGCTGAGCGAGCCAAGGCGCACAAGATGGCGGAACAGGACGCTTTGCAGGCTGGGCATAACGCGCTCTTTTCCAGAAGCCGTTTGCTTGCGTCAGAAGAGAGCCGACCTCTCATTGACAGGCCGGCTGAGAAGGAGCCAAAGCGTTATCTGCTCCCTCACTTTGATAGTCTATAATTCTCCACTGATGATTGCTATCCTCCTGCAGCGTTAGCGTCAGGCGATAGCTATGTGGGAGCTTACTCCGGGTAATCTCGTAGGTGGAGCTCCACGTATTGTCTTGGATAACGGTCGTATCCTCGACCTGCTTATAGTCTACAACTGTGCCAAAGCAGGCGTCGTAGCGCTGGGCTTGAGCAATGAAGCTGCTCTGAGCGCCTGGTTGGAGTGTCATCGGGGGACCAAGATAGCGATAGGCCTGAGCGTAATCCTGCGTTCCCAGTGCGGCAAGGAAGTTGCTTGCCGTCACTGCGGCATCCTTACTAAGGTTCAGGCCAATACCCAAGTTGACGGCGGCAAAGGTCCCCATGAAGCCGCAGATTCCACAGATGACCAGCGCAACAGCGGCCCACCACCAACGCCATTTACGCCTGCGAGGACGCTCTGGCTCAAAGTCGACATCATCAGGAAGTGGCCAGGCGGCAGGAGATCCCCGCGCAGCCGACCGACGGCGGCGACGGCTCCGACCATTGGCCCCGTCGGCCATCTCAAACTCCGCAAAATCCTCTTCGTAGCGCTCCTGAGACTCTTCATCCCAGTCCCTGCGTCCTGGCATGTGATCCTCCTGCTGGCTATAGCTTCACAATAGCTGGCTCTATCCACATGTGTCACTCTTTGACTGCCCACGGTAGCGGCTAGCGCACTGTGGGAGGCGCCACCTGCTTCCGAACTTTCTCGCTTTCACGTTCACTGCTCTTATCTTAATGACATTATCACTGGAGAACCACCTGAGAGGCAAGCCAGGCCAGGTCAGGTCAGACAGCTTGCTTGCGAGAGACGAGCCAGAGAAAAGCGCCACCAACTCATCCCTGTGTCAGAATGACCCCACTCAAGCGGGCGTGGGCGCGCTTGAGCTGCTCGCTTGCTCTCTTTGCGGCTGTCCTGGTACTCCGCCCCAGCACGACTACCAGGAAGGTCTGATCAACACAGGCACCCAGCAGCGAAGCATCGGCGCCCTCCAAAGCAGGGGCTCCGTGCACCACCAGCAAGCCTGGTTGGCCCTGGCCCTCCTCCAGAAAGCGGCGCAGGTTCTGGAGCAGCTCTGGCAAGCGAGCTGCATAAGGGGCCATCCCATGCGGCATCTCACCCGTACCGCTGCTCAGCAGCCAGAGGTGAGGCAGAAAGGTTGGCGTCAGATAGCGGCTCACCAGAGGTGGAGTCAAGACCTGATCCTGCATGAGCAAGTCCGAGAGGCCTGGTCCCTGGCTCAGGCCGAAGCGCTGGCCCAATCCGGGGTGGCGCACATCAGCCTCAATCAGAACTGTTGGCAGGCCACTTTGAGCCGAAGCAATGGACAAATTGGCTGCCACTGTTGCCTGTGCCTCTGGATGAGAAGGACTGGTCAGCAGAAGAGCCAGAGACTGCTGCTGGCTCTCCCAGTTCAGGCGGATTGTAGCGAATAGCGAGAAAACTGCCTCTACATAGGCTGAACCAGGATCATAATCCGATAGCAAAGGTTGCATCTGCGTATGTGATTCACCCACGATACACTCTCCCGAGCTGCCAGAAGGTCAGGCGGCCAGGCTGCTCCTCTCTCCGGGAACTACCTGACCAGCCATTGTTTGTCACCGCTCTCAACTCGTCTCTTGCCTCCTGCTCCGGTCGCTCCGCCTAATCATAAAAGCAAGAGCCAGATAGCAAAACGTGGTGTGGTTCCTTGCGCGACTCACTAAAAGGTTGCCCTTCAGCGTCGGCTCGACCGGCTCAGGCCACCGAGGCGGGGGGAACCCGCCGTCGCTCTCGCTGCTCCCCAGCGCGTGGCGCCCGGGGCAATTCGCCATAGACGGGCAGCTCTAGCAGCTCAACCACTTCCTCGGCGCTGCGCAAGCGATCATCCAGGTAGTCTACCAGGAAAGCCAGGGCCAGCCCAATGATAAGAGCCACGAGCATGATCGCGGCCAAAAGCGTCAGGCGATTGCCTGCCGAACCGGACCCGAGCGCGGGATCGGACGCGGGACTCACCAGGCGTCCAAGAGCTGCCGGTTGCAGCTGCTGAGTAGTAGGACTGGCAGAGGACGTGCCCTCAATGATATAGTCGAGATAGGTATTCAGGTGGCTTGTCAGAACCTCGCCCACGGCGTTAGCGATCGCCCAGGCTCCGGGAGCTGTAGGCCAGGTGACATCGATGGTCACCAGATTATGCGAGCGGCTTGTCGAAAGGGCCCCGCCAATGGCGCTCACACTCTGCCAGTCGCCCAGATCGGGATTATTCCCGTAGCGCGCCTGGATAGCTGGCATATCCTGAGCGATCTGATCCGAGACGGCCTTATCAAAGCCAGGCATCGTAACCACGCTTGGCACGGCATCGGCCAATGACTCAGCCACCTGCATATCTTCAATATAGCTAGGAATCATGCTGCGAGGGGCTGGTTGCAAGCCCACCTGAATCGTCACCGTCGAGTGGTAGGCTTTCAGCGCCCCGGGCGTCTTCCACAGCTGATAGCCCTGGTAAGCCACATAGAGAGCGGCAATAATAACCACCAGGAGAACGAGCCAGAGACGGCGCCTGACGACACCCCAATAAGCTCGCAATTCCACGATTAACTATCCTTCCTCTCTTCTTCTTGGCGTGGTTGGCATAGGTAAGAGAAGCCAACAGGAGCGGGCTTTCCTGCCGCTAGAGCACTCCCGGGGTTCCAGCTTCCCCCCGCGGTTTATCGCGCGCTACGACTGAAGGGAGCGTAAGAGTCTGCTCGTGCGATCGCCGTTCTGCCAGTTTCGCCTCGATGAATTGGAGCATGCGGCGCTGGAAACGCGGCTTATCGAACTCCAGCGCGTGCTCACGAATCGTATAGGGATCGAAGGCTCGTTCATCGAAGGTAGCCAGCACGGCGGCCAGGCTCTCTACCGTCTGCTCGCGGAAAAAGACCCCGGTCACGCCCTCAATGACGGAGGCCAGGGCGCCGCCAGCTCCATAGGCAATGACAGGGCGGCCTGAAGCCTGGGCCTCGAGCGGCGTGATACCAAAATCCTCCTCGCCCGGAAAAAGCAGGGCCCGGCAGTGGGCAAAGTAGTCCAGCACCTCCGCATCGCTGAGTTGACCGGCGAAGCGGATCGTCGGCCCGGCCAGCCGTTGCAGCCGTGGCAGATCGCGCCCCTTTCCAATAATGACCAACGGCAGGCGTAAAGCATTGCAGGCCTCGATGGCCAGATCAATGCGCTTATAAGGGACCAGACGGCTCACAATCAAAAAATAGTCGCCCCTGGCTTGCGGCTCAAACTTGAAGCGGCTGGCATCGACTGGCGGCGGAATGACCACCGCCTCGCGGCGATAATACTTGCGGATGCGCTCCGCCACCACGGGGGAATTAGCGATAAAGTGGTCAACGCGGGCCGCCGTCACCTGATCCCAGAGACGCAGCCGACTCACCAAAAACGGCAGGAGGCTGCGCGCCAGGCGTCCCAGCTGCTCGCGCTCGACATACTCCTCATAATTCCAGCACCAGCGCATTGGCGTATGGCAATAACAAATATGCAGCGTCTCCGGGCGCGTAATCACCCCTTTGGCGAAGGCGCTGGAACTACTCAGCACCAGATCGTAGCCGCGCAGATCCAGGCTTTCCATCGCGTAAGAGTAAAAAGGCAAATAGGGCTGATGATGGCTCGTCACCAGCGGGAACTGCTGCATAAAGGAAGTACGGATATCCATCCGCCGAAAGGCAGGATCGACCCGTTTCGGGTCAAAAATAGAAGTATAGAGGGGGGCGTCGGGAAACAGTTCATGGAGCGCCAGAACGACGCGCTCTGCACCCCCCATCTGATTCAGATAGTCATGGACGAGCGCCACTCTCATCGTTTCTAGTATGCACCCCGCCTGAAAATGACCGCAGGAATCGTGCCAAACAGGATCTGGAAGTAGAGGCGTAGCGACCAGTTCTCGATGTAGTACAGGTCGAGCAAGACGCCCTCGTCGAAGCTCAAATCGCTGCGCCCACGTACCTGCCAGAGGCCGGAGATCCCCGGCTTAATGGCCAACCTGCCTTTCTGCCACTCCTCGTACTGAGCCACCTCGCGCGGCAGAGCCGGGCGAGGGCCGACCAGGCTCATCTCTCCTTTAAGCACATTGATAAACTGAGGAATCTCATCCAGGCTCAGCTTGCGCAGAAGACGCCCAACGCGCGTTATGCGCGGATCGGCCCGCATTTTGAAGAGCGGCCCCTGAGCCTCATTGCGATCGAGCAGAGCCGTCAGCATCTGGTCAGCATTCTGATACATCGAGCGGAACTTATACATCTGGAAAGGCTTGCCATTCAGCCCGATGCGCGTCGACTTATAGATCACACTGCCGGGCGAATCCAGACGGATGGCCAGGGCGATACACAACCAGAGTGGCGCGCCCACAAGCAGGATCAGGCTGGAGACCGCGATATCGACAGCCCGCGTGACGGCCCGCTGCCAGCGATTGAGGGAAGACTGCCGGATGCCGATGAGGGGGATACCCTCAATCGACTCCATATCGATGCGTGAAAGGCTCAGCTCATAGAGGTCGGGGATCAACTTAAAAGAAGTACCCAACCGCTCGCAGAGGCGCACGGTCCTGATCACCTGCTCATGCAGGTGGGAGGGCAAAGCGATAATCACCTCATCGACCTGCATCGAGCGGATGGCCATGCCCAGATCATCCAGGGTCCCCAACATCTTAAAGCGACCGAAATCGCCAGGGGGGTTCTCCAGGTCGTGGAGGAAACCCACGATCGAGTAGCCCAGGCTGGGATTTGCCGTGATATGCTGCATAATCATCTTAGCCAGGCGACCCGAACCAACCACCAACACCCTGGTCTCTCCCAAACCGAGCTGGTAGAGCGTACCCATAATAGCCGAAGCGATCAGGCGTCCCAGACAGAGCAGCACAATCGAAGTGGCCCAGACAAAAGGGACCAGCAAGCGCGAATTCGCTGTCGGCTGAAAGACGAAGTAGTAGGTGATCAAGAAAGCCATGCCAATCGTGGCCGAGCTAATGATCGCCCACATCTGGCGGAACCAGGTACCAGTCAGGCGCAGCTGATAGAGACCGCGGATGGCGAAGATAGCGATGGCCCCGATCACGATGCCGACCTGCATCTCGGTCAGCTTATCGAGCGGGATAAATGTGGCATGGCCAGGGCTGCCGTCGGTGAGGGCGCGGCGCAGGCGATCGAGCCAGGGGCTTTCAAACAGCAGTTGAAAACGGATAAGGTAAGCGAGATAGAACGAAATCGCGACGAGCGTAGCGTCCAGCAGCACCATCACGAGGCACTCAAGAAGGCGCCACTGGCGGCGGTGGGAGCGCCGCTGTGAGATAATGCGGGTTAGCTGGCCAGTAGCCCCTGTCACTCCCATACTCCCCGTGTTCCCTGCCATCATACTGGCTCCTGCTGCTGAAGCTGTGACCTCTGCCGAGGTCCCCGGTTTTGTGCTCACCGGACCCGCTGCTGGCGTTCTGGAGAGCTGTGCTTGTGAGAGTTCGCTACCTTTCACGGCCATATTCCTGCTTTATTGAACGTTTTGTCACTCCAGTGAAGAAACATGTTGCTCCTTGCGTTGCGGCCACGGCTCAGGCTGCTGTGGCTCCGGCAGCTTCCCGCTGAGGGCCTCTTCATAGATGGCTCGCAGCTGGCGGGCCATTGTACGCAGTGAGAAGCGCTCTGCCACCATGCTGGCCATTGCGCGGCAGTGCTGCCGATAAGCATCGTCGCTGAGTGCCCGATACAGGGCGTTTGCCAGGGCATCCACATCGCGCGGCTCTACCGTCAGGGCCACGCCGGCACCCGCTTCAGGCAAGCTGGAGACAGTAGAGGTGACCACCGGCAGCCCGCAGGCCAGCGCCTCCGCCACCGGCAGTCCGAACCCTTCGTAGAGGGAGGGATAAGCAAAGGCCGTGGCTGCATGATACCATAAAACCTGCTCGCTGTCCGCAATGAAACCCGGGCATAGGACTTCTGACTCAAGCCCCAGGCTGCGAACGCGGGCAAAAATCGAGTCATAGAGCCAGCCTTTGCTCCCCGCCAGCACGAGCTTCTCGCCAATGCCCTGCTGGCGTTTCAAGCGAGCAAAAGCCTCAATCAGTGTATCGAGATTTTTGCGTGGTTCTAGCGTCCCAAGATAGAGAATAAACCCGCTCTCAAGCCCATAGCGAGCGCGGAGCGCCCGTACTGCCTGCTCGTCTCGCTGACCGGCGGTGAAGCGGGCGTCAATGCAGGGGTAGACGGTGCGCAGGCGCTCTGCCGGCAGAGAGAGCAGCTCGATGGCATCGCGGCGCGTGCTTTCTGAGACCGCGATGATCAGCCTAGCGCGGCGCAGGCTATGTAACGTAAAGGTGCGTTGATAGAGCCGTTTCGTGCCTGTCAGAACCTCCGGGAAGCGGAGAAAGGCCAGGTCATGGAGGGTCACCACTCCCTGGCAGTCCGCTGGCAATCGGAAAGGAAGCACGTTCACCGGCGAGTGCAGTAGCTGAATTCGCCGCTGGCGCAGCTCGCCTGGCAGCTTCAGCTGCTCCCAGGCCACGCGCATTGCTGGTCGCTCTTCCGGCCAGGGAGCGCTCACGTAGGTGAGCTGCGGATGGCGTGCCACCGCGGCTAACCGCTCCTCCACCTCATGGCCATTAACAAAGATAGTATAGCTATACTCACCAGGTTCCTGGGCCAGTCCCTCTAGCAACCGGCGAATGTAGCGGCTCACTCCACTATTACGATAGCTCTGGCTGTACGATAAGAGCTGGGCATTGATTCCAATATGCATCACAACTGCTGCCCCTCTTCGAAGAGCCTGTTCCCTATTTTATGCTATAGCAGCCGCTATAACCTGCCAGAAGAACGGCTTGTAGGCTGATCTGGTAACAGCTCTGGGCCTTTTCACCCGCCCTTTGTCTGCTCTCGCTTCCCGAGCGAGGGCTGTGGCTCAGCTTGCCAACGCTCGTTTGATTTGCTGGCATGTAGACCGCCTGCTACCACCACCCTATTACGGATAAACGCATGGCCCTGTCCTTTAGACACAGGGAATCCTGCTTCCCTCAAAGCGACCGTCTCCGCTGGATGGACGAGAAGAAAGAGTCCTGGCACTTGCTCAGCGCACTGGCGAGGGCAGCAGAACGTTGCTGCTCTTGAGCTAGCCGGGCCTGGCTCTCCCGCTGTCACCAGAACCACTCAGGCCAGCTTTCTTGACCGCAGCCCCTTGCCTGTATACAATGCAAAAAAGGAAGCATTCCTCTCCTCCTGGCCGGCTCTCTCTAAAGTAGCCTGGCCGTTCGCCGAGCGAGCCAGCCTGAGACCGGACAGGAGGATCATCCCGAGAGGGAAAGGAACTGCTGGCAACAGAGCGGAAGGGCAGGGCCAGGCCGTGGCCAGTAATGCTACCTGCTTGCTCGTACTGGGGAGGACCCGGCCAGCGTAGAGGGGCTGGTTGGGTTGCTGCCGAGATTGGGCCTGGTGGCGCGGCTTCTACTCGGCCTTGCTATGCCTTTCCCATGCGTTGCGTTTTTCTCGGCGTCGGTGTAATATAGCCTAAAGTCTCGGAATTGCCTAGTGTGCACATCACTCAATCGCGAGCTATCAAGTACGGGAGAGAAGTGCTTTGGCCAAACAACTCCGTCTCGACGTTGCACAGCTAACAGACGTTGGCCGCAAGCGTGAGCACAATGAAGACAATATGGCCTATGTCATCCCCAAGGACCCCCAGGTGATGGCGACCAAAGGCTCACTGTTCATTGTGGCCGATGGCATGGGCGGTCATGCGGCGGGGGAGGTGGCAAGCGAGATTGCCGTAGACACTGTTAGCACGGCATACTATCAGGACGACAGCGATGAGGTTCCGGTCGCCCTGGTCCGCGCCATTAAGCGCGCCAATGCCGCCATTCATCAGCGCGCAGCCGAGAATATGCTGCGCAGCGGCATGGGCACAACCTGCGTGGCAGCGGTGCTGCGCGGGAATATGGCCTATATTGCCAATGTGGGCGATAGCCGCGCTTATCTGATCCGCGGCAAGACGGTCAAGCAGATCTCTCAGGATCACTCCTGGGTTGCCGAACAGGTACGCGCAGGCTTGCTGACTGAGGATCAGGCCCGTACTCACGCGCAGCGCAATGTGATCACTCGCTCGCTGGGCACACAACCCGATGTCGAGATCGATATTTTCACCGAGCCACTGCAGGAAGGGGACTCGCTGGTCCTTTGCACCGATGGCCTCTCCGGGCTGATTACTGAGGATGAGCTTCAGGAGATTGTCAATCGCTTCGTTCCCCAGGAGAGCGTCTATCACCTGGTCGAGCGCGCTAATGAAAATGGGGGTCCAGACAATATCACGGCGATTGTGATCCGCGTCAACGAGGTGGGAGTCGAGCCGCCTCCTCGCCAGCGGCGCCCTGTGGCCGTCGGTGGACCCGAGGAGGATACAGCGATTCTAGAGACTTCGCTGGCTTCTTCGGCTGGCCAGGCGGGGGCACGCTATGGCAATGGCCACAGTGGCACCTTCTCTTTCTCTGCTCGCCCGACGCCCGCTCTGGCAGATGCGGCAGCAGTGGCCGCTCCTGCCTTGCCTCTGCCTAAGCGCCGAAGGCGGGGACGAATCTTCTTTCTCAATGTGGCCCTGCTCACGGTCGTTCTCCTGGCGCTGGTCATCGGAGCAGTCTACTACCTGGTGCTCCGCCAAGGCCCCGATCCCGATCAGGTCCTGGCCCAGGCGACTACTCTGGTCAACCGCGCTGCGGGTGAGCTGAGTGGCGATCCTGTTCGCGCTCTGCAAGATCTGGCGAACGCCCAGCAGTCTCTGCACTCGCTCCAGGGCGTGACGCTCTCAGAGGCTCAGCGAACGCAGCTCACCAATCTTCAACGATTGCTGACCAGCCGCGCTCAGGCTGCCCTGGTTGCCTACAATAAGCGTTTTGGCATTACTTCCCTCCCCTGCTCCAGCACCGAAGTGAGCCCAATCAATACCGGGAGCATTGCCACCCGGGCCCGCAGTCTGGCAATTCTGCAACAAAAGGGGAAAACGCTCTTATACGCCTTAGGTGAAGATAGTCAGCTCTACCCCCTGATGCAGGTTAATCATCAGTATAGCCTGCAGAATCGTCTTGATGTTGGTGGAAACGTGCTCGGTGTAGCGAGCGCTAATGATGGTTCGCAGCTCTATCTCGTCATCGCTCGCACCGGCCAGAGCCAGGGCGCAGCCTCTGTCAGCTATGAGCTGGCTACCCTGCCAGCTGGCCAGACAAAGGCCAAAACCGCCCCGATCGATACAGCCTTGACTTCCAATGGTCAGGTCCCGTCGCTCATTGCGGCCTGGGATAGCGATGTCTATGTGGTCTTCTCTTCTAAACAGGCTCCCAACAGTGCCCAGATTGTCGACTTCGATCGCACCAAGCTGACGGTCAAGCAGGCACCGCTTCCGATCTCGGCCAATGTGGTGAGTTTGGCCGCTTTCCCCAACAATCAGCTCTTCCTCTTACTGGGAGATGGCAGCGTGCAGAGCCTGCAGTACACGTCAGGCAAGGCTCAAGAGCCGGTACCAGTTCCCGTGCAGGTACAGCGTCCCATTCCCAGTGCGCTGCCGGTCAGCGGTCAAAGCTTCACTGCGGCCACTCCTGTGCCGACCGTCACCGTGCCAGCGCAGCAAGGTCCTGTCCCTCTGCTGGCCTCGAACAGGGCCACTCTCTCATCGGGGCTGGTGAATCATATTCCCCATCTCTATGTAGCTGATAGTGCTACCCATCGCGTGCTCGCGTTTACGCCGCTCGGCGGTGGCTCGGCTGGTGGCACTTCTGATTCGAACAGTATCTTAGTGCAGCTTACAGGACAGTACGCCTCTCCAGGTTTGTTTGCCTCTCTGCGCAGTGCTCAGTCTGATCCTACCAGTGGTACCCTGCTCTATACGCTTGCTCAAAATACGGCCTCCCTGCTCAATGTGGTTTCTGTTGACACCGGCTCGTCGGGGAGTTGTGCCTGAGCACGAGATGGTGTACACTTGGTGACAACTATTGCAGAGAGTGGCCAGCAGGGGCCGCTGCCCGAGAGGCATTCTTTCCTTTTCGGGCCACCTCAAGCTCTTGTTGGGCGGCGGTTCTCCTCTAACGTGTGCGTATGTGTGCGTGACTGAATGGCAGTGAAGAAGGAGTTCTGAGCAACCGTGAGTTTCGCCGTACATTATCGTACTCATACCTGTGGAGAGTTGCGTCGAGAGCACTGTGGGCAGCAGGTGCGCCTGGCGGGCTGGGTCAATCGCCGGCGCGATCATGGTGGGCTGATTTTTCTTGATCTACGTGATCGTTATGGCATCACGCAGATTGTCTGTGATCCCTCACGTTCGCAGGAGGCTTATCACGTTGCCAGCGAGCTGCGAGCGGAGTATGTGATCGAGGTGACGGGAACGGTGGTGCAGCGCCTGCCGGGTACGGAGAATCCCCATTTGGAGACAGGAGACATTGAGGTTGTGGCTGCCACCATTCGCCTCCTGAATTCCTCGCGTGTCCCCCCTTTCTCGATCTCTGATGATAGCCGGGTTGAGGAGACCCTGCGCCTGAAGTATCGCTATCTTGATCTGCGACGGTCCAGGATGCAGAAGAACATGGTCCTGCGCCATCGTTTGATCAAGGCGATGCGTGACTATCTAGATGAGCGTGGCTTTTTGGAGATTGAGACGCCCATTTTGATCAAGAGTACACCTGAGGGGGCGCGCGATTACCTGGTGCCGAGCCGGCTCTATCCCGGTCAATTCTACGCTTTGCCGCAGTCGCCCCAGCAGCTCAAGCAGCTGCTGATGGTCGCCGGGCTGGACCGCTACTTTCAGATCGCCCGCTGTTTCCGCGATGAGGACCAGCGCTCGGATCGGCAGCCGGAGTTTACGCAGCTGGATATCGAGATGGCCTTTGTCGATGAGAACGATGTGATGAACCTCATCGAGGGGCTGCTGATCTTTTTGGTTGAGCAGGTGACGCAGCTGCGTATCAAGCAGAAGCCGTTCCCGCGCCTCTCCTATGAGGAGGCACTAGAGCGCTACGGCACTGATCGCCCCGACCTGCGCTTTGAGCTGCCGCTGGTGACCATCTCCGACCTGGCGGCTGGCAACTTTGGGGTCTTTCAGCAGGCCCTCGCCGCCGGCGGCACAGTCAAGGGTATCCGTGTTCCAGGGGCGGCGGGCTATAGTCGGCGCGAGGTGGAGGAGCTGACAGAGTTTGCTCGCAGCCTGGGAGCGAAAGGCCTGGTCTCGTTGGCCATCAGCCCAACGGGCGAGCTGAAGTCTGCCCTGACGAAATTCTTGCCGGCGGAGCAGCTCCAGGCCATTGTCAGCCGCATGCAGGCTGGCCCGGGCGACCTCCTGCTCTTCGTGGCCGATCGCGTTGAGGTCTGCAATGAGGTGCTCTCTCGCCTGCGTCTGCGCCTGGCAGAGCGCCTAAGGCTGATCGATCCCCAGGAATTGGCCTTCTGTTGGGTCGTTGACTTCCCTCTGCTCAGCTATAACGAGGAGGAGAGACGCTACGAGGCCGAACATAATCCGTTCTCGGGAATGCGTGAGGAGGATGTGCCTTTGCTGGAGACGGAACCGCTGAAAGTGCGTTCGCACCAGTACGATATCATTTGCAATGGTACCGAGATCGGCGGGGGCAGCGTCCGTATCAATATCGCTTCCCTCCTCCACAAGGTCTTCTCTTTGATGAATTATAGCGACGAGCAGATTCACGATCGCTTCGGCCATATGCTGGAGGCCTTCGAATACGGCGCCCCTCCTCACGGTGGCATCGCTCTGGGCCTGGACCGCCTGGTGATGATTCTCGCCGGTGAGCAGACGATTCGCGAGGTGATAGCCTTCCCCAAGACGCAGAGCGCTCAGGATCTGCTGCTGAACGCTCCTTCGCCTGTGGATGAGCAGCAACTGCAAGAACTCCATCTTCAGGTGCGGACCGAAGAGAAGGCTCCCCGGCCTCCTGTCCAGCACTGAGGGACACATCCTCAGATCACAAGGGCTGTACAGGCCCTGCGGGCAGCCAACTCTGCTGCGAAGAGACGGGGGTTGCTCCTGCCCGCTGCTGCCGCTTCGGCTCCCGCCTCCCCCTTTAGTCTACTGCTTTTTCTCTATAGACAATTAATTGAAGGTTAATATTTATATGCATCTGAATTTGCTAATATTGTTTAGTAAAATTTGCATCTTTTTCTTGCCCAAAAATTCGCTTGTGAGTTAACGATAGATTTCTCCTTAATACGATTTGGATAGGCAAGTATACTGGAAGTAGATCCCCCCAGATCTAGAGAAAGTTTCAAATCACCCGGATGGGAGGATGGAAGGAGAAGAAGACAATGGCCACAACGAATCAGGGAAACACAACTCGCAATACACAGTCAGCTTCAACGGGATCACTGAGCGTCTTGAGTCGGCAGTCGGGTTCATCCCATCACTCTTCGGTGGGAGTGGGACCCAAGTTTGTGCCGGCTCTCAGCGAAGATGAAGCCATTGGCCAGGCTCGCTTGCTGAAGGCGCTGGCCGACCCCACGCGCCTGCGCATCCTGAGCCTGTTAAGTCGCTATGAAGGGGAGGTGTGTGTCTTTGAGATTGTGGAAAGCTTTACCCTGGAGCAACCGACTATCTCGCATCATCTCCGTATTTTGCGAGATGCGGGCCTGGTGGATTGCCGTAAAAAGGGCCTCTGGGCTTATTACTATGTGCGTCGCGAGGCCCTGAACCGTGCTCGGGATGTGATCAGCGGCATTGTCTCTTAGTCTGACCTGGCCTAATCCACTCTGGCTTGTCTCTGGCCAGGTGCCTCGTATCTGGCTGATGCTTGGGCTGGAAGGTCTGGAATGCCAGCTATGCCCTGGACCATGCTGGGCTGCTCCTTGGTAGAGACTGCTTCCTGCTGGCCTGTGTGGCTGGCCTTTTGCTGGTCCCCACGGGGGTCAGGCATAGGGCGGGACAGAACACGGAGCCTGCTTGCTTCTGCCTGGCTGATCAGCGCTGCTGAGCCAGGCCAGGGCGCGGGGCGGCTGTCTCGGCCAGGCTGAGGTAGGCTGAAGGGCCAGGCGGGTCCAGGCGGCCAGACCGACAGCGCTGCCAGCCTCACCTGGGGGCCTCCATTGCAGAAAGGGTTGTTCGGCGTCCGCAGTAGAGCTGGGAGTCTTCCTTTCCTGTGCATGGAGCCGCCCCCAAATTCTCCAGACTGGTCAATTCCCCTCTTGACAAGGCTCAAAATTTTTTGTATCCTACAAGGCGGAAACGATAAGTGGTAAGTGTGCCTGTAGCTCAGTGGATAGAGCGTTGGCCTGCGGAGCCAAAGGTCAGAGGTTCGAACCCTCTCAGGCACGCCGATTGAGAAGCCCTGATCATCGACAGTGATCAGGGCCTTTTTCTTTGTCTCTGGCCTGCCCGGGTCTGACCTTGACTGGCGGTCCGACTGTTGGGCCTTCGTGTGGCGTCCTGCCTGGGCGAGGGGCCGGGCGGCAGCCAGGTTGCACCCCTCCCTCTCTCCCTGCTAGAATGGAAGCTACACGGCTGTGAGGCAACTGCTGCTGCTGAGGAACCCTGTCTTGTGAGGACCGCCCTCAGTCTCGCTCTCGGTCAGGGGACCGCCTTATCCTTATTCGCTTGCCTGCCTCGCGGGCCGTTGGAGTGTTGCCGTGACTCAGAGCTGGTTCTGTCGCTACCTATCCCGAGCACGCTGGCGCCTTACCTGGGAGCGTCTCGTTGGTTGGGGCCAGGTGTTGGGGCTTGTGGGCACGACGAGGTATCGCCTCTTCAGGTGGCGCCGCCGGCTCCTGCTTGGGTGGCGGCAAGACCAATCTGTGGGGAGCGACGCTGCAAGCCCAATGGAGAAGAAACAAACCCTGCTCTTTGTGCGTCATGGTCAGACTTCCTGGAACATTGAGCATCGCCTGCCTGGCCGCTTGCCTGGCATCCCTTTGACCGATCAGGGGAGGCAGCAGGTAGCGCGCCTGGCCGAAGCTTTGCGTGTGCTGCCGGTCAGTGCCGTTATCAGTAGTCCGTTAGAGCGGGCCCGCGACACAGCGGAAATTCTGGCCCAGAGTTGGGGCCTGGAGATCTGGCTGGAGCCTGATCTGATGGATACCGATGTGGGGCACTGGGCTGGTGAGCGTTATGATGAGCTGCTCAAGAAAGATCCCGCCTGGAAAGCGTTTGTGCAAGATCCGACTGTGGCTCCTGCCTCCGACGTTGAGACCTTTCCCCAGGTCCAACAGCGGGCCGTGGCCGCTGTGGAGCGCTGGCGCCAGCGCCCCGAGGCAGGTGCCTGGCCGCTCTTTGTCGCCCATGCCGATGTGATCAAGCTGCTCCTGGCTCACTACAGTGGCTTGCCTCCGGTACGGGCACCCCTGTTGGGGATCGATAATGCCTCTGTGAGTATCGTAGAACTGGAGAGAGAGTTACCTCCTCGTCTGGTTGCTGTTGGCTGGACTCCGCGCCCGGGCTGGTTGCGCGCGCCGGTGGCGGCCTCGCCAGGCGCTGGCACGCAGTCTGGGGAAAAAGGTACAATAGAAGGAGAGGCTTAGCGCGCTGTCTGGCTATTGTGTATGCTGAGAGAGTGCTGGAAGGAAAGAAGCAGCATGTTTGATCCGCGAGATCCTTACGAGCGCTACTGGTGGCATTACGAGTCACGCCGCCCGCTCTCGGTTGCGCAGATCATCGCCCTGGGCTCGGCTGATGCGGAGACGGTAGCCTTGATCTGGCTCATGCTGGAGCACGGCGCCTCGCTCACTGTGGCTGGGCCGACTGATCCTCAGCCCGGTGTTGGCAAGACCACCACTCTGAATGCTCTGCTCCAGTTTCTTCCTGAAGGGACGGCGCTGGCCTATATGTCCGGCATGTATGAGGATTTCTCTTTCACGCGCTTGCCGGATGTCGATCCCACTCGCACCTATGCTCTCTGCAATGAGGTCAGCGATCATTTGCCGATTTATATGTGGGGGCGGGTGGCCCGTCGCTATCTGAGGCTCCCCGCTCAAGGCTTCCATATCGCTACTAGTGTGCATGCCGATACAATTGATGATGTCATCCATATGTACCGCCGCGATCTGCGTCTGGACGTCGAGGATATTCGTCGTCTGGGCCTGGTGGTCAATATGGGCCTGGTAGGACGCATCTACCCTCCGCGCCGCCGCTGGTTTACCACCCATTATCTGCACCCTGTAGCTCCGCCCGATCGGCCCGAGGAGATCGTCAGGCTGCCTCTTTCCATCTGGAATCCAGAAGACGATAGCTTTGAGCATGCTGATGCCTGCGTGCTCGATGAGCTGACGACGATCACCGGCCTGTCCTCCCAGGAGTTCAGGGCTGCCTTTAAGCGCCGTGTCGCCTGCCTCCAGGAAATCTCTCGGGGACGCGGGATCGATATGCATGAAATGTTCGATGCTATCGAAACGGTGCGAAAACAGGAGCGTCAGAAGCGCTCGTGAGCCAGCCTGACCTGAGCCGACAGCCCCAGCGGAAATATCCGCGCTTTGCCCGCGTGTTCTATATAATGGCTACAGCATGGCGCTGTAGCCTTGATGGTACATTGTTGTCTTCCGCCTGTTTTCAGGAGAGGAAAGGAGGGACGCCTGTGTCCGCGCATCTGCTCTTGATAGCAAGCGAAGGGCGCTGGCCCCGCATTTGCAACTCGTAAAGGTTGATCCAATTCTGGTGACGAGAAGGAGTTTGCGCATTATGAGGCATGCCGTTGCCATGCTCTGCGTCCACACGTCTCCGCTGGACATGCCGGGGCAGACGCCGGACGCTGGCGGCATGAATGTCTATATTCGTTCTCTGGCGCGTGAGCTTGGGCAGCGCCAGGTTGCCGTTGATATCTTTACCCGTCGTACTGATGCTCATCTTCCCCCGATTGTTCTACTAGGGCCACGCACGCGAGTCATCCACATTGAGGCTGGTCCGGTCGCACGTCTACCGAAGCAAGATCTCTCTGCGTATCTGCCCCAGTTTTGTGCCGCGGTCGAGGCGTTCCGTCAGGCTGAGGATCTGAGCTATGACCTGATTCACAGCCACTACTGGCTTTCTGCCTGTGCTGGTCTGGAGCTGGCCAGTCGCTGGCAGGTTGCTCACGTGGCGATGTTTCACACGCTGGCCCGGGTGAAGCTGCTCAGTGATCCCACCAGTCAGGAGCCTCCCCTGCGCGCTGAGATGGAAAAGCAAGTCGCCGCCGCAGCCGATCGCATTATTGCCGCGACAGCTGAGGAGCGGCTCCAGCTCATGAATCTCTATGCGGCCTCTCCCGCCCGTATCAGTGTCATCCCCTGTGGTATTGATCTGCGGCACTTTGTTCCCCAGGATCGTTCCCAGGCTCGTCAGCGCTACTGTCTGCCGTTGGAGCGGCCTCTGCTCCTTTTTGCGGGCCGCCTGGACCCTTTCAAAGGGCCTGATCTACTCCTGCGGGCGTTGGCGCAAATGGAAGAGCAAGCTGAGGCGGTCATTGTTGGTGGCAAGCTACGTGGTGACCGTGAGCTTCAGCATCTGCGTCGACTGGCGGCCTCGCTCGGCCTGGCTGATCGGGTACATTTTCTGGGAGCTTTGCCGCCGTGTGAGATGCCTTTTATCTACAGCGCTGTCGATGTGACGGTCGTGCCTTCTTGTAACGAAAGCTTTGGGCTGGCGGCGGTGGAGTCGCTGGCTTGTGGAACGCCGGTGGTGGCTACGCGCGTCGGAGGGCTGGCCGCCATTGTGCGCCACGGCGAGACCGGCTATTTGGTGCCTCGTTGCCCGAGCTTCTTCGCTGAGCGTCTGGATTTCATGCTACGTCATCCTCTCTTACTGGCTCAGATGCGCCGGGCCGCGCGCCCCTCGGTGATGCGCTTTAACTGGCAGCAGATCGCCTCGCAGGTTCTGAATGTCTATGCCGAGCTGCTCAATGATGGGCGCTACCTGCTGGCGCAGTAGGACGCCGTAGGACGGGGTGGCTTTCTCGTCGCTCACTGGCCGCTCTGTAAGGCTGAGGGGGAGGAGGACCAGCTCCATCCTCGGCTTGAGCAAGTGCAATATGAAAGGAGAAGCCTTGATCTCATCAGGAGGAAGAACGAGCGATGACGCGAGCACGCCTGCGTGACCTGGGTATCAGTCTGGGGCATCTGCCTCCAGGTCGCTTCAATGCCATTACCGATGTGCCTGGGGTTCTGGTGGGCCACTGTACGCTCATCTACGATGAGCCGCGCGTGGCCCGTACTGGGGTCACGGTGATTGTGCCGCGTGAGGGCAGGATCTGGACGGATCAAGCTTTCGCTGGCTATTTCAGCCTCAACGGCTGTGGTGAGATGACTGGCACGGCCTGGATAGAGGAGGCCGGCCTGCTCCATACGCCGATTGCTATTACTAATACCAATGCCGTCGGCGTGGTGCGCGATGCTCTCTGCGCTTTCCCTACGGAGCAGCAGGGTGAGGCCAGTCTGGCGGCGGTTTCTTCTTCCTGGACTGGGGCCTTGCCGGTGGTAGGCGAGACCTGGGATGGCTGGCTCAACGATATTGCTGCCTTCCATGTGCGCAAGGAGCATGTCTTTGAGGCGCTGGCGACGGCGAAGGGGGGCACCGTCCCCGAGGGCAACGTCGGTGGTGGTACCGGTATGATCTGCCACGAGCTAAAGGGGGGGATCGGGACCGCCTCGCGCCTGGTCGATCTGGGAGATGCGCGCTATGTCGTGGGGTCCCTTGTCCAGGCCAACTATGGTGCACGCTATCTGCTGCACGTCGCTGGGGTACCAGTGGGCCGCGAACTCGGCTACGAGCTGGTCCCCAGTCCCTGGTCTACTTCGCCGCCGGCTGCTGGACGAGAGGGAGCGGGCTCAATCATTGGTATTATTGCCACGGATGCGCCGCTCTTGCCCTTGCAGTGCCAGCGGCTGGCGCGCCGCGCCGCTCTTGGCCTGGCGCGAGTGGGGAGCATCGCCAGCAATGGCAGTGGCGATCTCTTCCTGGCCTTTGCCACCGGTAACCATCTGCCCGCAGGCCAACAGCGGCCCTACGCCCTGACGATGTTGCCCCACGATCGGCTAGACCTTCTCTTTGAGGCGACCGTCGAGGCGGTCGAGGAAGCCATTCTTAACGCACTGACCGCGGCTGAAACGCTCAGCGGTTGGCAGGGTCATACTGCCTATGCCTTGCCCCTGGATGAGCTGCAGCGCATTATAGCCCGTTATCGCTCGCGGTCTGTGCGCTGAGCACGAGCAAAGGGGCGCAGGTAGCGAGCGAGCCGCGGATGCAGTGAGTGCAGCAGCCCCAGGTCCTCTTGAGTCAGAGGCCGAATCAGGAGGAGCAGTAGAACCGCTCCGGCCAGGTAGATAAGCCCTGCGAGAATGAGAGTCGGGAAATTATAGGGATGCAGCAGCAGAGAGGGCGCTGCAGCCAGGGCCAGGGCCAGCAGCAGGCGCAGCGTGTAACCCAAAGGATAGCGCTCTGGCAGGAGTCGCCAGAGGAAGCCGAGCAGCAAGGCGCCGCCGATGACCTGGGCCAGTCCGTCGGCGATCAAGGCACCCGCCGGCCCCCAGCCAGGGATGAGCGCGATGCCAAGAATGATGAGCGAGAGCAGGCCGATCCACTGGCCGAGTACTACCTGCCAGGCTTTCCCCACCACGTAGAGCGTTGACTGATGAATGCTGGTACCCAGGGTCCGGATGAGAATTTGGAAGGTCAGGAAGAGGGCGAGGAGTGGCCCAACGGGCTCGTAGCCTTGATAGAGCAGGTGGGCGATCACTGAGGCGTTGAAGAAGCTGAAGACCAGCACCGGGGCCGCTAGCAGCGTTTCGATCTTGATGAGGGCCTGCCAGGAACGCGCGAGACGGGCATAGTTCTGACCGACAAAGGCCGCCGCCAGGGCCGAGCCGGCCACGCCACCAAAGCCTGTGACCATGAGCAGGCTGGCGGTGTGACCAAGCTGGTAGGAGAGATTGAAATAGCCGATTTCTGCCAGCGGCACGGCGAAGCTTCCCAGCAGAATGATCACTGTCTGCTTAAGCAAGGCGCCAGAAACAAGATTGGTAAGCCAGGCCGAAAGCCCGAGGCGAATCACTGGCTTAAGGGGCTGGCGGTAACGCGCTCCCCCTTGGAGCAAGAGCGGCGCCTGCCAGATCAGGAAAGCTGCGGCGCTGGCAAGCGAAACCAGGGCCTGCATCCAGAGCAAACCATCGACGCTGCTGTCCAGCCGTAGTACCAGGTAGCTCAGAGGAAGCTGCACCAGCTGGGCAAGACTGCCGATAACGAAGACGAGACGCATGCGCATGAAAGAGGCGCAGACGGCAGTCTGCAGGCTGATGATGCCATTGCCGAGGACGTAGAAGGCGATAGGCGTGATGTGACGCAGGAGCTGGGGATTGCGCAAGCCGCTGGCCAGATCGCTGGCCCAGGTCCAGGAGCTGGGAAGGAGACCAAAAGGCCAGGCCAGGGCGGGTAGTGCGAAAAGCATCACTCCCATGCACAGAACCAGGGTCAGGCTGCGTAAGAGTAGCAAACGCCGAATTAAGGATGCCGCTGCTGGCTGCCCATGCTCGGCCAGAACTCTTGGCACGTAAGTCGTTGTGGCGTCTTCCAGTCCAAAGGCGACAATATAGGCAATAGTATTAAATGCCGACATTGCCACCGCATAGACGCCATAGAGTTCATGGCTATTGACAAATGCGCGAGTAATGATGAGCGTCAGAATGAAAGAGGAGAGAAAGAACCACAGCCCGTATGCCTGATTGAGCAGATAGCTGATGGGGGTCCGGCGCAGCAAATGACGTGCCTCAGCCTCGGCCCCGCTGCTCTCCACCCTGGTCGCGGGGCCGTTACTGCTGCTCGCGCTGGTGCTGATCACGCTGGTACCGACCACCTCAGTGAGGTGAGGGCGGTTCGGGGTCGACTTTTCGCGCTGGGTCCCATCCTGCCCGCTCGCTTCCTCTGGGAGCGTGGTCTGTGGTGTGGGCTGATCTGCCTGATTTGCCATCCCGTGATCGGACTGAGCAGCCTCACTGGCGAGCTGACCAGTATACAGGCGTTTCAGTCGCAAGGGGTGAAACCTGGGTCGTTGCATAGCTCGTAGTATACACCTTTAGTCAGATTGGTGCAGCTTGAAGAGATGCCGCCCTAGCCAACCAATCCCACCCAGCAGGGCGAACAGCTCCAGAATGCTGACGTTGGCTGTCACGTGGTCCGGCGAGACCAGGTAGAAGGCCCCAATTTTGAAAGTGGCGGCCACCAGAAAGAGACCCAGGCTGAACCAGGCTGGCAGGGTGGCGTAGAGCAAGGCTCGCTGCCAGGCGCGGCAGAGGAAGCCGATCAGGGTTGGAAGGACGTAGAGCAAAGCCGCCACAAGAGGCGCCAGGGCTGGAGGGTAGGGACCGTCCAGGGCCGCTGCCGGTGATTGAGGCAGCAGGCGCGTCCAGAGTTGGTCTGGCACCAGCGCCGTTAACAAGAGCAACGTCTCAACGACGATCAGGCAAATAACGGTAATATGCCAGCGTTTCTCCTGTTCAGCTGTTGGCATACCTAAGCGAAGCATTATGGTTTTCTCTTTCTTTGTGTTAGAATGCATTCATAAACGAAAACATCGAGAGAAGAGTCTCTGATCATCTGAACGGTGAGAAGAGCTACTGTGGTAGATGCAGCAGCCCCAATTGGTATTTCAGCATCAGAATGCGGCGCACTGACTCATCGATGCGCTGGACACTCAGCGTCCCTTCCTCCACTGCTGATTTCAGTGCTTTCAGCATAGCGCCTGCCGTTTGCGCTGAGATTGCCCCCATGAGCAGATCGGCTCCGGCCTGGACCGCCATCACTGCTGCCTGGCTTTCATCGTAGAGTGCGCTGACCCCCTCCATTGTAAGGCTATCAGTGATGACCACGCCCTGAAAGCCGAGCTGCTGGCGAAGGATGCCGCTGATCACCTTGGGCGAGAGTGAGGAGGGCGTGCTGCTGTCGACCGCTTTCACGATCTCGTGGGTGACCATAATGGCATGGACCTGTCCTTGTTGAATAAGGGTGCGATATGGCTGCCAATCGATGGCCTGGAGCTGGGCCAGGCTGCGTGTGAGCACGGGTAGCCCGCTGTGCGGGTCTACGCTGACGTCGCCCAGGCCCGGGAAGTGCTTCAGGGTGCCAAAGACCTGGCCACTCTGCTGTAGTCCTTGCAGGTAGGCTCCTGCCATGCGTGTCACGGTGGTAGGGTTGCTGCCGAAGGTGCGAGTGTCTAGTTGAGGGTTATAGACGCTTGTTACGTCAACGACGGGAGCAAGATTCAAGTTAATGCCGTAGGCTGCCAGGTCGTGGGCGTCCTGTAGACCGGCGGCCCGTGCACGCTCGGGATCATTAGTCGCGCCGATCTCTGCGGCTGAGGGGCGAGGGCCATCGAGGCCGCGCAGGCGATCGACGATCCCTCCCTCCTGATCGATGGCGATGAGCAGCGGAATGCCACTGCCGGCGGTCCGAGCTCCGTTCTGAATCTCTTGAGTCAGCTGCTTCAGTTGGGGAGCGCTTATGATGTTATTGTTAGCTGTGAATAAGATCACTGCACCGACGTTTTCCTGCGTGACCATTGTACTGAGATCCAACGAATAGTAAGGTCCAGTGAATTGAACAAAGAGCATTTGCCCTAACTTTTGATCAAGCGTCATCGTGCGTAGAATCAGATTGATATAGGCCTCAGGCGTGAGCTGCTGCGAGCTTTGCTCTGTAGCGTGGGCTGACGGTGTAGCGGAAGGCAAGGTCGAGCGGATCTGCTGCAAGACGTTCTTGGAGCCAGCCGTTGGACCCCAAAGCATAAAGGCCCAGCCCTGGGGTCCCAGCAACTGGGCCAGGCTGTTTGTGGTGGCATTGATGACCAGGATGAGCAGGAGCAGAAGCAGACTAAAAGCTTGGCCGCGGCTGAGCCGCAAAGCTCGCTCTGCTTCGCCCTTGCTGACGGCTCGCAGGGCCGGCAGTTGGCGGGTGGGCAGCAAAGCGAGGGCAGCGACGGCTCGCTCCGCCATGCTGGCCAGCCTGGGGAGTGGAAGCGTGGGGGCAGTGACAGCGGCAGGTAGCTTGGCTGTTTCGACCTCGGCCAGCTGGGGGGCTTTCTCTGCTGGGGCCGGAGGGAGAGGCAGCTCGCGCGTCTCCTCCTGGGCAATCTGCCTGGCTCGTTCCTCCCTCCCTTGCTCCGTCTCCGCTCCTGCCGCTTTGGGATGGTTGAGTGGTGCCAGGAGAGGCGCTTGCAGCTTTCTAGCGTCGCTCCTGCTACCAGCGCCCATGCCCGCCCGCGGTGTGGGACGTCTGGGCGAGGGCCTGCCGGGAATCCTGATGGCAGCCAACTTGACCGTATCCTCATCCTGCGAGCTAATCTCGGGAGTCTCTGCTGCCTGGTTCTGGCCGGGTGGTTGCTCTCTCTCCATGATTGTGATACCTCATCATAGGACCCCTCTGCGGGGGTGCGCTTCTCTCTTCGCTCTAACAGAGGAGTTTGCCATTCGCTTTGTTCTGCTGCTATTACCAATGACGTATTGCCTGTCTGCCAGTCCAGAGTCTTTTGTCCGTACTCTGATCGGTCAGCAGAAACCTGGAGGCGTTTCGACAGGCTTGTTGACTGGCCCCCAAAAGCGGATAAGTCTGAAGGTAGCCTCGACTCTGAGGCGGGGGACTCCAACACAATCTTGCAACTTTTCCCTTGACCCTGGCGTCCAGATCAGTTCTTCAATCTGCCTGGTATGAAGATAATCCTCCTGTTGGCCGGCTTTTCCTGGCTGCCGGTTGCCTCCATGTCGACACTTGTTCAAGTCACCATTGCTACGCTATACTGTGACTGCTATCAACCGGCAAGTTCTGCGAAAGGTCGCTGGACGGAATGAGAGCGGAACGATCTCCACAGGCCCTCGTAAGCGTACAAAAACTGAGAGGCAGGACTACAGCCCGGCAGCTGCTCGCCTGGCCGCTGCTGGCTGGGACTTTGGCAGCCGTGGCTGGCTTTGTTGTTGAGCTGGTGCTGCACTGGCTGCAAGCACTGGCTGCTCACTGGCCACCAGGACAGAGTGATGGCCGCCAACCTGCCTTGGTATTGTCTTTTGTTTCCTGGCTTCCTTCGCTCTCCTTCGGTGGATGGTGGCCGCTGGCCATCCCTTTGGGGGTCGGCTTGCTTGTCTTTGTGAGCACTGGCCTGCTGCGCCGCCCGTTGGCCCTCCGCGCCTATGCCCGAGCCGTCCGTGCCTCCTCCGCTGATACCCTGGCTGTGCTCCCGCTATCAACTACCTCTGGCACCTATGAAACGGCGCTCGCTTACTACCAGGATATCACTGATCAGAGCGCTGTGCCATATAAACAGGACCTTTCTTTCTCCTCTTTGTTGCAGGAACCTTCTGCTCAGCTGCTGCTGCTGGGAACTTCAGGGGCAGGAAAAACTTTTGCCCTCTCTATGCTGCTGCGATCGGCTCTCGATGCTTTTCTCCGTAGTGGAGGAAAAGATACGAAATTGCCCGTCTATCTCTCTCTAGAGCACTATAGTCTCTATCTTAATAGGCGATCATCGATTGTGGTTGGCGCTCGAGGAGGGGGGAAGGGGCGGAGCGCCACTGGCGAGGTGGAGGAGGGCGAGGGGGAGGGCAAGGCGGCAGCCTCTCAGGAGCTGGAGGTGGCTAGCCTGCAGCCGGAGGCAACTCTTTTTGACTTCCTGTTGGAGAGCCAGGCCCCCGGTCTACGCCATCTGCGGCCCTATCTGGGCCAGCTAGCGGAACGTGGGCAGCTGCTCCTCCTCTGCGATGATTTCCATCTGGTCGAGGCGACCTTCCGTGAGGCGATCATCGCTGAGCTGAGCTATCTCATGAATCAAACGGGCAATCGTCTGGTAGTGAGCGCCTGCGATCTGGCTCATGACGCTCTGCCGCAGCTGGAGCACTTGCTGACAGAGGGAGAAATGGCCTGTGCTGTCCTTACGCCGCTCTCGCCGGCGCTCATCCGTCGCTTGATTGAGCAGGCGTTGCGGGACCAGCAGATTCTGGCGCGGCGACAGTACACCGCTGGTCAGATCATGCGTGCGCTCGAGGAGAGTCGCCTGCGCTATCTGTCTAGTGTGCCGCTCACCCTCTTTAGCTTTCTGGAGATTCTGGATACCCTTGATCTGGGGAATCTTGGGCAGTTCGATAGCCGTGGGCGCCTGCTTGCTCAGCTGCTACATCTCTTGCTCGTGCGAGAGCTGCGGCAAAAGCGCTGGCGCCGTGGCAAGCGTGGCCTGACGGAAGAGGAGTTAGTGGCGCTGCTCCGCCGGCTGGCCTGGGCGCTCTACCAGAGTGGGGCGCGCAATCTCATTGTCCTGCCCTCTGCCCAGGGGCGTCGTCAGAAGACGGTGGCCCGGGCGGTGGCGCTGACCCTGCCTCGCTGGTTCGAAGAGAATCGCTCGCTCCTGTCGCGGCAAGGGATGGTTCTGCCGGAGGATCTCCAGGCTCCGCTGGCTGAGCCAGCGCTCCTGGAGCAGCAGCTCGCCTGTCTGGAGGCGGCTGGTCTATTGGCGCTCGGGGGCGACTGCCTGCGCTTCCGTCATCTCTGGCTGGTGGAATATCTGGTGGCCTCGGTCTTGTTAGAGCTAGATCAGGAGATGGACCAGGGACTGGAGGGACGGCAGGCGGCGCTTGCGCTCTGCTGTGGTGATGCTGGGCGCTGGGCTGGTCCTGTTGCTCTGTGGGCGGGTATCGTCGATGAGCCACTGGCGCTGGCTGAGCGCTTTGCTGGCTTTGGAGAAGCTCATCCCTCCTCTGCCGTGGCGGCTGGCGCTTTGGCGCTTATCTGTGTGGGTGTGGCCTGGGGTCCCCCTCGCTCAATGACTGACGAGCCGCTGAGCCTGCCCCCCCGCCTGCTGCGCTTGCTCAGTGGTATACTGCGCGATGCGACAGGCCCTGAGCAGCTCTCTCGTCTGATTGGGCGCTTCGCTGCAGAGGGTACGCTGGAGATCTATCAGGGGCTGCTGCCCACCGTGATGGTGCCGGGCGTCGAAAACCTGCTGCGGCTCTGCGACCAGAAGTTGCTCTTGGATCGCTTCTTCGATTATCTCTACGAGGTCATTGATCTGCCTGCTTATGATAATCAGGTTCGACGCCTCATTCCTGTATTGGGGCGCCTGGGCGAAGGGGTAATCCCCTATGCTGCAGAGTTGCTGCAGCCAGCAGCCGATCATTCGCTGCGCCTGCGGGCTGCGGCGGTGCGTATCCTCGCTCGCTGTGATGCTCAGCAGGCTGTGGAACCTCTGCTTGATTGTCTGGCGGATAGCGAGCAGGTCATCGTCGAGGGAGCGCTCAAAGCGCTGATTCGCCTTGGCCCCACGCGAGCCTTGGAGCCGCTGCTTGACGCCTTGGAGCAGTATCTGCCCAGCGGCACAGCAGCGCGTCAGGTGCAGCGTGCCATTCTGGTGGTCCTGGACTATTTTCTCGGCGAGGCCGATCCGCAGCGCGCGCTTTCTGAAGAGCAGCGCGAGCGGGTGCTCAGCGCCGTCTGTCCTCTCCTCTCTGGGCAGCAGCCACCCGAGGTACAGCGGGCGGCGCGCGATCTGCTCGCCCGTCAGTTACAGAGGGAGCCGCGGCCCGACAGCGTTCAGCTCCTCATCCAGGCCCTGGCCAGTGCAGACGAGCTGCTGGTGCGCAACGCTATTCGGGTCCTGCAGCAGGGAGATACGCGCCTGACGCCTTTGCTCCTGGAACAGCTAGAAAGACAAAGCCTCGATCTTGTGCGGGCGCGCCTGGTCGAGGTGCTCGGTGGCATACGCGATCTGCAAGCTCTGCCTCTGCTACTGAAGCTGCTGGCCGACGCCTCGCCCCTGGTGCGTCAGCAAGTGGGGATTGCTTTGCAGCATGCCTATGTCCCGGAGAGCATTCCGGGCCTGATCGAGCTAGTGCTGCATAGCAACGAAGATCAGGTAGCCGCGCTTGCGGCGCGTATCCTTAGCGGAATGGGTGAGGAGGTAGTAGAGCCAATTTTGCAGGCTTTACCGCAGATCGTTCCCGGTCGTACGCAGCTCTTGATTCAGGTACTCGAAGAATTAGATGATTCGCGAGTAATTCCGGCATTGGTCAGCCTCTTGGAGGAGGCGCGCAGTGAGCCGCTCCTAACGGTAGCGATCATCCGGACCCTGAGTCGCTTCGCTGATGGGCAGGTTGTGCCGCCGCTGATCGGTCTTCTTGACAGCAAGGAGACGCTTGTCTCTGAAGAGGCCATTCTGGCGCTGAGCCGGCTGCGAGAGGTAGCGCTCTCCGATCTTCTGGATGCTCTGGATGTCGAGCCGGAGCGTGAAACGGTGGTTGCGGCGCGGGTGCGGCGGGCCATTCTGGGGATGGAGCCATTTCCGGGGGAGCAGCTCATTGGGGTCTTAACCCACGGTAGCGAGGCCCAAGTTCAGCAGGTAGCGAAGATCTTCCAGGAGCGGGGCGCTGAGGCTGCGCTGCTGCTTGTTCATCAACTCTTCCATCCCGATACGCGCACACGGAGCTATGTGCGCCAGATTCTCGATGGTATGGCCGGGCAAGTCCTGGTGCCTGCTCTCCTGGAGGTCCTCAATCGTCCGGCCTGGCGCCCGGTACTGGCAGAATATCTGGTGCGCTATCCTGCTGAGGCCGTGCCGCCGCTCATCAGTCTGCTTGGTGATCCTGAGCGTGGCGATGCAGCGGTCTCGATTCTCTTGCTCTTCGGGCCGGACATTCTCTCGACCATTGTTCCGGGCCTGGCCCAAGAGGATGAGCTGGCGCGGCGACGGGCGCAGCAATTGGTGATCTCGCTGGTGCGTCAGCGGCCAGAGACTGTAGAGCAGGTGGTCCAGCTCTTTGGTCCCTCGTTGCCGCCGCGCGCCTATGAGAGCCTGGTGGCGATCCTCGCGGGCGATCTTGCTGATTTGGCTGTGCCTGCCCTTCTGGAGGGCCTGGGTGATGCCTATCTCCTTGGCGGGGTCTCAGAAGTGCTTGCCCGTCTGGCCCGGCGCCGTCTGACGCCTGCTGGACGCGAGGCGCTGGCGGGCCTGGTGGCGGCTCTCCGCTCAGAGGAGCGACGGCATGGGGCCGAAATTACCCTGATCGAGTTGGGCGAGCTGGCCGTTGCTCCTGTGGGCGAGCTGATCACCGATCCAGATCCCCAGGTGGCGCGGGCCGCGCGGCGCATCCTGCGCGATATCGGTACGCCTGCCCTCCCTTTTATCTGGGCCGCTTGTAGCGATCTGGCGCATCGTCAGCGGCGAGAGGCGGCTCTAGAGATCTTCCGCAGTATGCCGACGCTCGTCATTAAAGATGAGCTTCTGGCTCATCTGGCCAGCCGAACGGTCCAGGAAAGCGCGATGGCGGCGACGCTCTTGCAAGAGCGTATCCACGATGAGGCCACGAGCACTGAGCCCTCTCGTCAGGAGATGGTGCCGGCTTTGCTGGAATATGTCCAGCAGCCCCAGAGCGATGAGCGGCTCTGTCGTCGCATTCTGGCTCTGCTTCTCCTGATGGGTGGAGAGTATATCGTGCAGCATCTGGTCCAGGCCCTCTATGAGCGTTCGGAACGCCAGGAACTCTTGATGCGTTGCTTCCTCTTCCTGGGCCGTGAGGGTGAGACCGCCCTCTGGGAGATGTATCATGATCCCGAGACCCCGCCAGATCTGGCCAATCTGGTGGTCAGTATGCTGGGAATGCTGCGGGCCTACCCTGAGATCTGCGAGCTGGCTCTCAGCCTGAGTCAGTATGGCCTCACGCTCAACAAGGAGCGCCTCCAGAGTCCTGATCAGCTGGAGATTTCCCTGCGGGCCCTCGGCGGCCTTCTGGCTGGAGGCCATTGGAATGTTGAGGCGCTGGAAGAACTGCACCAGCGCTTGAAGGAGGGTAGTGCCGAGCGCGATCTGGTAGAGGTGCTGCTGGGCTGGCGCTATGGAGCCTATATTACTCGCCTGGAAAACGATTTGCAGAGTGTTGAACAGGCCCATAAGGAGAATATGCGCAATTTGACAATGCAGCTTCTTCAGGCTCGTAGCCAGTTGAGCGATATAGAGCATGAGCGAGAGCATCTGCAGGAATCACTTAAGAAAACACAGCAGGAGCTAGAAGCCGCTCGACAAGAGCTAAACCGGGTAAATCAGGAATATCAGCATCTTCAGCAGGAGCAGGGCTCCAGAAGTGATGAGCTGGAGCAGGCGCAGCAAACCGTTCAGCGTCTACAAGAGCGCCTGAATGTGGTTGTGCAGGAAAAACGCCTGTTGCAGGACCAGATCAATCAACTGCATGCCCATAATGCCCAGCTGGTTGAGCAGATCAATCTGCTGCAGGGTGCGGAGAATCCCTAGCTGCTGGCAGCAGGCTAGGCTGAGCCGGGCCAATTCCAGCCTGCTCCAGAGAGGTGTGAAGGTGGGGCGCAGCGGATCAGGCTGGGAGCGGAGGCCGGTTTGCTGGGGGTCTGGCCCGGCTCAGCTGATTATGCCTCGTGCTCGGCTTCCGGATGGCGCCGGCGGTGTTGGCTGTACAGAGCGTAGTCCCAGTCCAGATAGGCTTTGGGCAGCATATCCTCGGGGGTCCACTCCTGCTGCTGCCCATATTTCCCCTGGTATTCCTTGAGCGTTTCGCCGACGTACTCAAAGGTGATCTGGCAGATGCGGAAGCCGACGGGCACGACAATGGTCGTCATGGTATGGTTGCTAATCTCCATTGTCCAGCGGCTGATATAGCCTACATCACCCACACCGGCGCAGCGACAGACCGAGAGGCCCGAGCGAGCGACGGTGCTGCGTGCGTACATTTTCCCCAGGTAGCCATTGCGACCGCCGATGATCTCTTGCGTGTGGGCGAGAATGGTCGTCCCGGGACGAATGGCAATCTGGCCGTTCTTGGCGCGACGTGGCTCACCCCAGTAGCGCCGAATCTCCTCCGGGTTGTCCAGGTGGAGGATCTCGACATTTGCATCGCCCTGAAAGTACCACTCACCCAGACGGCAATCATAGGAGTTGGTTCCTAGCTGGCGCTCGTTAAAAGGTTCAATAACGATGTTGCCACGTGCAAGCTCCTCTTTGATACGCTTATCCGATAGCAGCATTGATGATTATTTCCTCCGCGCTGGATGAACTGGCTCTACGAACCACCGCCATGAGCTGGCTCCTGTCCTGGACTGGACTGGCTGGACTGGACTGGTCAGGAGCTGGCAGGAAGGGAGAGCGAGGATGTGGCTGCTATGGTATCACATCTGGGCCATTTTGTCTGCACGCCTGGCCGTCTGGTCCCGGCTCACCCGGCTGGAATGGCGGAGCCGATCCTTGCCGCTGGGTGCAGAGTGCTTGCCAGATGCCTGCAATCAGCTGCTCGCGGGCTGGCCTCTCTGCCAGAACCTGAGCAGTAAAGGGGAAGAAGGCACGGTCCTGGCTATGGCGCTTGAGCCAGCGACTGATGATCATGATCTGATCGATCTCTGCCTGTCCCACCATAGCGGGTGGAGTCTGCAGAGTGGCGGCCCTGGCGAGTAACCTGTCCAGGGCCTGGCGTGTGGCCTGCTCCTCGTGCGGGACCCGTTGGAGTTCAAGCAGGCGACCGTGACGGATCAGAAAGATCTCGTTGTGACCCTCCCAGGCCGAAGGATAGGCGATGAGTAGATTATGAGCGGTAACGGTGCTGCTGATCAGGTGTTGGCTAATCAGCACCTCCTCGGCGCTCTGGAGCATATCGCGCAGGAGGGCGGCCCGCTCGTAGTGAAGGGCCTGGGCGGCCTCCTCCATCTGGCGACGCACGCGGGCCAGCAGCTCGGGGCGCTTCCCCGCCAGAAAGGCACACACCTCCTCGATCAGCGGCTGGTAACGGGCTGGATCAAGCTGGCCAGTACAGGGAGCCAGACAGCGCCCCAAATGGTAACGGAGACAGGGCGCGCTGGGTGCCCCTTCGGGCGGCAAGGGGCGATTGCAGGTTGCCAGAGGAAAAAGGCGCTGAAGCAGCTCAAGTGTCAGCGTCAGGCTGCGTTCGCTGCGGAAAGGGCCGAGGTAGCGGGCCCCCTCGGTCCCTGGTACGTGGGTAATGGTAAGGCGTGGGAAAGGGTGCTGCACGTCAATCTCTAGGAAAGGGTAGCGCTCGTAATCGCGCAGCTGAATGTTGTAGGGGGGCTGCAGCTCTTTGATCAGCTGGGACTCGACGAGCAGCGCCTCCAGCTCCGAGCCGAGAGGGCGTGTCTCGATAGCCTGCACCTGCTGGAGCAGGTTATCGATTCTGGGTCTGACGCCTGGTCGATGGTGATAGTAGGAGGCCAGGCGATTCTTTAAGCAGCGGGCCTTGCCCACATAGAGCACCTGGCCCGTGCCATCTTTCATCAAGTAGACGCCGGGCTGGGCGGGAAACGTACGGCGCCAGGCAGGATTGAGCCACAGTCCTCTGGAACGAGGCTTCCGGGCAATGGTAGGTCGCTCTGCCCTGCTTGGCTGCCTGACCTGCTCTGGGCTTCGTTCTTCCGGCCAACTGAGGGCAGGCCGCAGATATCGCTGCAGCTGCCCATAGGTCGTTACGCCCTCTTGGCGGGCCAACCGCAGGAGCTTGACAAAGACCAGGGCGGTTGCCTCGGCGTCTGCCAGCGCCCGATGGGGAGTCGTCAGGGAGACATGCAGTCGACGGGCGAGAGCTGCTAAACCGAAGCGGCGTTGGTCAGGTAAGAGACGGCGAGCCAGGGTCAGCACGTCAAGCCCTTCGAAGGGCAGACACACCTTGAGCGGAGCCGCTTCGTAGGCGAGGAAATGCAGATCGAAGTCCAGGTTGTGGCCGACGGGGATCGCTCCAGCGCAGAAGCGCAGCAGCTCGGGCAAGACTACCTCGATCGGCGGCGCCTTCGCCAGAGCCTGCTCATCGATCCCAGTCAAGCGCACAATAGCTGCTGGCACTGGCCGCCCGGGATTCACCAGGCTGTGGAATTGCCCGCGGAGCTGCTCACCTTGCAAGCGCCAGGCTCCAAGCTCAATAATGCGGTCTCGCCCCGCTCTCAGACCCGTAGTCTCGGTATCCAAGACGACAAAGTCGAGTTGCGCCAGCTCGCGTTGCCAGAGGCTCCAGATAGCAGGCTGCCAGCGTCCGGCAGGATCGCGCTCAAAGAGATCGGAGCTGGCCAGGAGCTGAGTGAGCGACTGGCACGAGGGGATCTCGTAAGCCAGCTCCTCCCGTTCCTGAAGATCTTGAATGAGCCTCTCCTCACTCAGCGGCTCGCCTGCCGTCTGCAGCACGGCATAGATCTCTCGCAAGATGCGGCCAGAGCTGGCTACTGGCTCTGACTCCTCGATATATTCCAAGGATGGCCTCGACTTTGACATGGGGCGCTGCCTGTGGTGATCAACCGGCTCTTCAGGTGGCCCTGAGAGCAGCACTGCGGATCAATACCGAAGACTACCTATCACCCCCACCTCTCCGGTACCAGAGAGGATAGCACGAGATAGACGGGTTGACAAGAGGCTGGGCCAGCCGGCGAGATGGTATACTGATCCTATACTGCTTATCCAGGCGCGCCCCCTTCCCGTCTCTCGGTAAGTGCCTGGAGGCGCCCGGCCCCAAAGCAGGGCCATGCCCGGACCCAGCGGCGGCAAGCGAGAAGAGCCTTCATGCTTATTATAATAGTTGCCGATGAGAAGAAGAATGGCAGAGCAGATGCAGATTCCAACATTTCAAGATGTTTTGCGTGCCAGAAAAGAAATTGCGCCCTATTTGCCGCGCACACCTCTCTACAGCTATCCGGCGCTCAACGAGCTGCTCGCAGCCCAGGTTTATGTCAAACATGAAAACTATCAGCCGGTAGGCGCCTTCAAAGTACGTGGGGGTGTCAACCTGATTGCGCGCCTGACGCCCGAGGAGCGTGCCCGGGGGGTAATCGCGGCCTCCACTGGCAACCACGGCCAATCGGTAGCCTATGCGGCCCGTCTCTTCGGGGTCAAAGCGCGGATTGTCGTCCCCGAGAGAGCGAATCCGGGCAAAGTAGCGGCCATGCGTGGCATGGGTGCAGAAGTCATCTTTCACGGTCCGACCTATGATGAAGCCAAGGCCCACTGCGAAGAGCTGGCTCGCCAGCAAGGCTACCGCTACATCCACTCGGGCGATGAGCCTTTGCTGATTGCAGGAGTAGCGACCCTGGCGCTGGAGATCCTGGAGGACTGTCCCGACCTGGAGGTACTCATTGTCCCCATCGGTGGTGGCAGCGGTGCTGCAGGGGCCTGTCTGGTAGCTCACACGCTCAGTCCTGGCCTGCGGGTCATCGGCGTCCAATCCGAGGCGGCGCCGGCGGCCTACGAATCCTGGCGTCAGAGACGGCTGGTGACCGCCCCGAATCGCACTCTGGCGGAAGGGCTGGCGACCGGAGTCTCTTTCGCCTTACCGCAGCAGATCCTGCAGGAGAAGCTGCGCGAATTCGTCCTAGTCTCCGACGACGAAATTCTGCGGGCGATTGCCTGGATGGCTGAACTGGCCCATACGCTGGCCGAGGGGGCGGGTGCGGCGGCCCTGGCTGCAGCCTATCGCCTGCGCGACGAACTACGGGGCAAAAAAGTTGCCCTTGTCTGCTCGGGTGGCAACGTCTCCTTAGAGCAATTACAGCGTGCCCTGGCTCTCCGCTTTCAGTAGAGCCTGCCTGAGCGTGAGCGATCCCATCGCCAACAACGGGAGCGAGGCAGGGCCAAGAGCCGCAGGGGCCGAGAGTCTTCTCCGTAAGCAAGAGGAGACAAGCGAGATGAGCGTTACCATTCATATTCGAGAGATCACGCTAGATGATGCAGAGAAGTTCCTGGCGCTCTGCCGCCATCTCGACCAGGAGACGCACTTTATGCTACTGGAGCCTGACGAGCGCACCCTCACTCCGGACGAGCAGCGGCAAGCGCTTGGAAGCCTGTTAGCCGGTGGGCGCTCAACGATTTTTGTGGCGGAAGATCTGGAAAGAGGCGAACTGGTCGGCTACCTGGCCATCGAAGGAGGAACTTATCGACGCGAACGTCGGAGAGCCACGCTAGTCATAGGCGTACTACAGGCCTGTACAGGCCAGGGAATCGGCAGCCGCCTCTTCCAGGAAATGGAGCGCTGGGCTCGCCAACGAGGCTTTCGTCGCCTCGAACTGACCGTCATGGTCCACAATCAGCGGGCGCTGGCCCTCTATCTACGGCAGGGCTTTATGATCGAGGGCCTACGCCGTCAGGCCCTGTTCGTCGACGGGCGCTATGTCGATGAATACTACATGGCAAAACTGCTGGAATAAGCACCTGTCCCTCAGCTCCGACGAAAAAGCCGCTCTAGGCGGTCCGTTGAACGGAACAGCTCTTTCGTCGGGGCCACAAACATGCTACAATAACAACCATGAGTGAGCTGACCTCGCGTATCGAACGCCTACAATGGCGAGTCCACGAAACGATGGTGCGCCTTTGACCTGGCGCACAAACGAGAACACATTGCAGCTTTAGAGGCGGAGACGCTTCAACCCGATTTCTGGGCCGACAATCGCCGGGCTCAGGCTCATATGCAGCGTCTGACAGCATTGCGCGAAGAAGTTGAGACCTGGGAAGGACTGGAGAAGCAGCTTCTGGATCTGCAAGAGTTAGCGCAATTGCTGGAAGAGGAGCCGGAGGCCGATCTGGAGGCTGAGATCACGCGCTCGCTGAATGCCACGGAGCAAGAGGTAGAACAGCTTGAGCTGGCCCTGCTCTTCAGCGGTGAGCACGACGAGCGCGATGCCATTCTGAGCATCCACGCCGGCAGCGGCGGCGTCGATGCCCAGGATTGGGCTGAGATGCTGCTGCGTATGTACCTGCGCTGGGCCGAGCGACATCGTTTCCGCACTCAGATCTACGAATACAATGAGGGCGAGGAGGCAGGAATCAAGAGCGCCACGGTTGAGATCGCGGGGCGCTATGCCTATGGGCACCTGCGTTCCGAGATAGGAACCCATCGCCTCATTCGCCTCTCGCCTTTCGATGCTGCCCATCGCCGCCATACCTCTTTTGCCCGCATCGAGGTCATCCCCGATATTGAGGATGCCATCGAGGTGACCATTCGCCCGGAAGACCTTGATATCGACACCTATCGTTCGACCGGTGCTGGCGGCCAGCACGTCAACAAGACCGACTCGGCGGTGCGCATCCGGCATATTCCGACGGGGATCGTGGTCACCTGTCAAAATGAGCGCTCGCAGATTCAGAACCGCGAGGTGGCCATGCGCATCCTGCGGGCGCGCCTCTACGAGTTGGAACGCCGCAAGCGCGAAGAGGAAGTGGCGCGCCTCAAGGGCGAGTATGTCCAGGCGGACTTTGGGACCCAGATCCGTACGGTCACCCTGCATCCGTATACAATCGTCAAGGACCACCGTACCGGGTATGAGACCAGCGATACCCAGGGGTACCTGGCCGGTGACCTTGATCCCTTTATTCGCGCCTACCTCCAGATGCAGGCGCATCAGGCGGCGGCGGGGGTCCAGCCATAGCTTGGCCCTGGTGGGCACCTGCAGGCTGGTAGCAGGAGAGATGGGCCGGGCCAGCCGGTGCAGCGGTGGCTCCTCTTCCTGCCGCCGCTGGACGGCTTGCCGGCCTCCTCCCTCTCCTTTCAGAGCGAAGCAAATTCGCGCAGACCGTAGTAGCGCTCGGGATAGCGCAGCTTGCGCAGCGCTTTCACCTCGATCTGGCGAATGCGCTCGCGTGTCAGTTTGAAGCAGGCGCTTACCTCGTCCAACGAGTGCGAACAGCCATCCTGCAGGCCATAGCGCATCTCAAGAATAGTGCGCTCGCGGGGATTGAGAATCTCCATCGCCTGCTGAAGGTGGTCATGGAGTCGCTGGCGCGCTTCGCTGTCCTCGGGGGCCATCATGCTGGGGTCCTCCAGCGTATCGGCCAGATGATACTGTTCATCATCGGCCACCGGAGCATCGAGAGAGACAGGCTGCTCCGAGATATTGAGAAGCTCGACAACGCGCTCCTTGGGGAGGCCAACCTCGGCAGCTAACTCTTCAGGCAGCGGCTCAACGCCCTGTTCCTGATAAATGCGTCTGGCCACGCGCTTAATGCGGTAAATGAGTTCTACAACGTGCACCGGAATGTGAATCGTGCGCGAATGCTCCGCGATCGCCCGGCTGATGGCCTGACGAATCCACCAGGTGGCATACGTGCTGAAGCGGAACCCGCGGCGATAGTCGAATTTCTGGGCTGCTCGCATGAGGCCGATGTTGCCTTCCTGAATCATGTCGAGAAGGGGCAGCCCCTGGTTCGTGTAGCGCTTGGCAATGCTGACAACCAGACGGAGGTTGGACTCGATGAGGCGCTGGCGGGCGCGAAGGTCGCCTTGGGCCACGCGCTCGGCAAGCATTAACTCCTGCTCTGCAGTCAGCAGCGGATAGGAGCCGATTTCTTTCAAGTAGAGCTTGACCGTGTCATCGATAGCACTGCGCTCTGATGTCTCCTCGCCATCTTCGTCCTCTTCCTCCTCTTGTTCCAGCTCGGCGAGAACGGCCTCTTCGCTTTCCAGGTCGAGATCAGAAGGGCCGGGCTCATCGAAAGGAGCAGCGGCCTGGTGGCTCCGTTTGCCAGTGCGCCTGGCGTGCCCTGCTCTCTTCTTTGGGTGCTGAGCCGCGAAAGACATGTCATCCACCTCAAGCAGACCAAGATGCGTCTCTGCCTTGTTTCCTCGCACTCCCATTACTCAAGCTCCTTATGGCGCAGATGAGGTCGCGTTGATCACGCTGCTCATGCAACCGATGCCAGTGGATTGAAAGGACCGCCCTGACGGCATGACCGGAGGCGGCACAGGGTTTGCGCTCCCACACTTCTCTGGATTCGCAAAAACCATGCCAAAGGGTAAGAGAAGGTCGCGGAAAAAGGTGAGAAGACCAGGCGCCTGATGGCGAGAGGCAGGTCTGGCCTTATCTCCGGGCGGAGAGATCAAAGCGCAGAGCGCCTGGCGAGCCGAAAGGTGCCGGCACACTCTCCAGAGATCTACTGGAGGGTGAAGAGATTTCCACCTCTGGGGAATTTTCCTCACCCAGGCAGCCAGATAGGCAGTAGCGCAGCGGGCTGCAGCTCCCTGGCACCTTGGGCCGGAGTGGGGCTTGCCCCTCCCTGGTATGCTAATGTGTAGAGTGAGCAAACAGGCGGCGGAGTGGTGCAGGAGGTGAAGCGCAGGAGGAGGATGCTGGTGAGGGCAAGCTCAGGTACGTTCATGTTAGCTCCCATCCTGGCCTCAGACGATGCTGACGATCCTCAGCCACGCTTGCTTCTTGCTTGCCATTTCGGCAGAAACAATTGTGTGTGACGAATAGATATGTTATAATCGTGTGGTATCGAAGAGATACACGCGCGAGCGGTTGGGATTGGCCGTTCCCAGCAAAACCGACCCCTCATAGGGAAAGAGGGTGTCACACAAGAGACAATCTGTGGTATGATAGCGGCGGCATGGACTATGTATGACTGCTGTGGGGACGCGGATGCAGAGGCGGAGGCTCCCCCTCGGCTTACTTCTTCGCCCAGCCTCGCCTGGTCTCGTGGTTAGGCAGGCGAATACAATCCTCCAGAGAGAAGGAAGGAGGCGATTTCGTGGAATTCTCGTTTCCTCGGTGTCGCAAATGTAGTGAAGGTGATCTGGTTCCGCTTTCGGACTTCGGCAGCCAGGGAGCTTCTATCGAGTACAAGGCCTGGGTTTGTACCAATCCCTCTTGCCTGTACAACATCAAGATCAGGAATGGAGATATCATCATTAATGAACCCATTAGTGATGGCTCTCTCCATCAGTACCGTGGCAGCCGCTCGTGAACCGGCCTCCAGTCGCTAAGATCCCATTCCTAGAGCAATCGACACAGTACCTGGATGGTCACGGTGGTGGGCAACAGGGATACCCGCCGCTGCCCTGCCCCCGATCCGGTTCTGTCGCGTGCAACGGGTCTCTTTGTGTGTTTAGCTGCTGAAAAGGCGCTGGCACGACACGCTTGCTCTGCCTGATGCCTTTTCAGCGCACACTTGTAAAGCGAGGGCGTTCTCACCTGCCGCACGGCTCCGTCCCAGGTGAGCAGGCCCTCACTTACAGGTCACGGCTCAGAAAGCCCCGCTCTTTCAAGGCGGGGATGAATGAGCGTTCCTGTCATAGCTGTGAAAGCGGCTTTCACGAGTCAAGATTGCTCAGCATGTGGCACACGCGTCAAGAAGTCTCTGTCAGTCAGGACGCATATCTGTCCTGGCTGTGGGCTGGTACTCGATAGAGACCACAATGCCGCCATCAACATGCTGGCAAAGGCATTAGACCGTACCGGTGGGCAATCGGGAACGGGTCTCTCTCAGCAGAGACGCAACGCTTCTGGACAGACCGCCTCTACCCGCTCTGGCAAGGCCAAAGCGAGCAAGCGGGCTGGATGAAGGAAGAACCCCCTGCTTTCTAAGCAGGGGAGTGTCAGAAGTTCGCTCTATTCACTCATTTCGTCCGCTGCGTCCTACCCCAGCTAGCCTCAGCTTTCGACCCTGACGGAGACCGTCGAGGGAGGGAGACGGTGCACGACGCGCGCTTGTGCCGCTCCTGCCCTACCTGTTGCTCTCTGCACTTGCGTTTTGATCTGCTTGCCGTTCCGCCCGCTGGTGCCTGTGGGCTGGACCTCCCTTTACTTCTCAGCCGGGAATCGTCTACAATGAAAGCTGATGGCAGGGACCGGCATGAGGCGAGCGATGCCTGTCAGCCTGCTGATCTGGCCCCTTCCTGCCGTCTGCCTAGTGCTGGACCGCCTGCCGACAGTAAGCGCCTGCCTGGTTCCCGTGCTCGTCCTGGTTGCTGGAACAACGATCGCGCAAGTGGGCCAGAGGCTAACCAGGCGAGAAAGCAGGTAGAAGAAGAGCACAGTACGCTGTTTGCGAACGATGGAGCTGAAGCGTCTGATCGCCTGAAGGAGTCGAATCACGGTGCTGAATAGATTTTTTGGTCGTAAATCAAAAGAGGAAGAAGAGGCTGCCAAGCGAGAAGAAGGCATTGGGGAGCCAGAGCGAAAGGGGACGGACCCGGCACTCGAACGGCGGCTGAGCTTCCTCAAGGTCAGCTTGAGTCGTACGCGCCAGCTCTTCGGGCGGGTCCAGGAGAGTTTCCGGCAGGATGAGCCGGTGACTGACAGCTTCTGGGACGAGCTTGAGGAGTCCCTCATCGAGGCCGACGTCGGAGCTAGCACGACAGCCTGGCTGCTTGAGCGCCTGCGCGAGCGGGCTGAGCAGGAGCGCTTGCGCAGCACCGCCCAGGTGCGACGTGCTCTGCGCGAAGAGCTGCTGGCTCTGCTCGGCAAGGCGGCGCCATTGCGCTTTGCCACTCAGACACCCCTGACAGTCATGCTTGTCATCGGCGTCAATGGCTCGGGTAAGACCACCACGGTGGCCAAACTCGCTTACCGGCTCAAGCAGGAGGGCCATCGAGTCATCCTGGCGGCTGCTGATACCTTCCGCGCCGGAGCGATCGAGCAGCTGAAAGCCTGGGGTGAACGCATTGATGTTCCGGTGATCAGCCAAAACCCCGGTTCTGACCCTGGGGCAGTAGTCTATGACGCCATTCAGGCCGGTCTCTCGCGCGGTCATGATGTCTTGCTGGTTGATACCGCCGGGCGCTTGCATACGAAGTTCAACCTGATGGAGGAGTTAAAGAAAATTGGAAAGGTGGTGCAGAAGTTCCTGCCTGAGGGACCCCAGGAGCTGCTGATTGTGATCGATGCAACCACAGGTCAAAATGCGCTATTGCAAGCGCGCAAGTTCGCTGAAGATGTTGGTCCGACAGGCGTCATCATTACCAAGATGGATAGTACAGCCAAAGGTGGCTTTGCCTTTGCTGTGGCCGATGACCTGGGTGTGCCTATCAAGTTCCTTGGTACCGGTGAGAAGGTCACCGATTTAACGCCGTTTGATCCTGAGAGCTTTGTAGAAGCACTGCTGGCCCAGGATGAATAAGGAAATCAAGCTGCAGCTACGGAGAAAGGCACTATAAACGACGCATCGCAACGTCACAAACATACGAGGGTACTGTTATGGCGAAGGAAGCGGCGGGCTCTTCCGGTGGGCCGCAGCCTGAGCAGCGCTCAGGGCCGGGGGTTGCCCCCGATAATTTGATGGTCAAATGCCCCAAATGTAAGGAGATCCTCTATAGCCGAGACTGGGAGAAGAATTTAAAGGTCTGCTCCCGCTGTAACTATCACTTCCGTTTGACGGCCCATGAGCGGGTCAACCTCCTGCTTGATCCCGGCAGTTTCGTGGAGCTGGATGCCGCGATGGTGTCGGTCGATCCTCTAGACTTCGTGAGCCGCTCGCAGTCCTATGCCGAGAAGCTGCAAGAAGAGCAGGCCAAGGTTAACCTCAATGAGGCGGCGATCCGCGGCTACGGGACGGTTGAGGGGCTGCCGCTCTCGCTGGCGGTGATGGATTTCCGCTTCATCGGCGGGAGTATGGGCTCGGTGGTGGGCGAAAAGGTGACGCGCGCTATCGAGCTGGGTCTGGAGCGCCGCTGGCCGGTGCTGGTTGTTTCCACCTCGGGTGGTGCTCGCATGCAGGAGGGGTTCTATTCCTTGCTGCAGATGGCCAAGACAGCGGCGGCTCTGGCGCGTCTGGGCGAGGCTCACATTCCCTATTTCAGCTTGATTACTGACCCGACCACGGGGGGCGTCACCGCCAGCTTTGCCATGCTCGGCGATGTGATTCTGGCCGAGCCGGGGGCCTTGATTGCCTTTGCCGGGCCGCGCGTCATCGAGCAATTTATGCATGTGAAGTTGCCCGAGGGAACAGTCAATTCCGAGTTTGTACTCCAGCATGGGATGATCGATGCTGTGGTCCATCGGCGCGAGTTGCGCGCCACGCTGGCCCGCCTGCTGCGCCTCTATAAGGTCCCAGGGGCTACTCGGGCGCAGCAGCCGGCTTCCGCTGCGCCGCAGTCCCAGGTCGAGGCGGCGACCCTGTTGTCCCGACAGTCCTCGCAGTCGCGGGCCGAGGTTGGAGGAGGTCAGGATGGTCTACGATCTTGAGTTTGAGAAGCCCCTGGCGGAGCTAGAGAAGCGCATTGCCTCCCTGCAGCGTAAGGGGGAGCGCCTCCGCCCGGAGGAGCATGGCCAGTTGCAGGAGTACGAGCGCGAGCTGCGCCGTCGCACAGAGGAGATCTATCGCAGTCTAACGGCCTGGCAGACGGTTCAGGTGGCGCGTCACAAGGATCGTCCCTACACTGCCGATTTCATCCATCTGATGTGTGAGGAGTTCTTCGAGCTGCATGGCGATCGCCGCGTGGGCGATGATCACGCCATCATCGGCGGCCCGGCCCTCTTCAACGGGGAAACAGTGATGATCATCGGCCACGAGAAGGGGCGCGGCATGCGCGAGAAGATGTATCATAACAACGGCATGCCTCACCCGGAGGGCTACCATAAGGCTATTCGCCTTATGGAGCAGGCCGAGAAATTCGGCTATCCGGTCATCTGCCTAGTCGATACTCAGGGGGCCTTCCCTGGCCTGGAGGATGAGGAGCGGGGTCAGGGCAGCGCTATTGCGGCCAGCCTCTATGCGATGGCTCGCCTGCGCGTACCCATCATTGCGGCGGTAATTGGTGAGGGAGGAAGCGGCGGCGCTCTGGCCATCAGTGTGGCTGACCGTCTGCTGATGTTAGAATATAGTATTTATACAGTTGCCGCTCCCGAGGCCGCCGCCTCGATTATCTGGCGCGATAAGGTCTATGCTCCCCAGGCGGCAGAGGCCATGCGCATCAGCGCGCGCGAGCTATATGCTTTGGGGCTGATCGATGATCTGGTACCTGAGCCCCTGGGCGGCGCTCACCATAACCATCGGCTGGCGGCGGAGAATCTTAAGACGGCCCTCATTCACCATTTACAGGAGCTGAGGCAGATTCCTGTCGATCGACTGGTGCAGATGCGCTACGAGAAGTATCGCACTGTCGGACCATTTGGTTTTGCCTCGTGAGCATAAGAGGAGCCTGGAACGCACGGTTTTCTACTGGCTCACGCGGGGCTTGACGCCAGCGGCAGACTTCTGTATACTGAAAGCTGTCAGACCGCCGAAGCGATATCCTCGCTGACGGGCTGGCAGCTTTCCTGAGTCTGGGCAGCTACCTCTGGTGTCGCTGCTAGCTCCAGAGCCGGTGTGGCGGAACGGTATACGCGCCTGTCTCAAAAACAGGTCCCGCAAGGGTTGTGAGTTCGAGTCTCACCACCGGCACCTCCCTAAAGACGTACCACTCTCGTCTCCCTGGATTCCTCCCGAGGAGGAGGCTAGCTTCCTGCTTGCCCTCCGCTGAGGGAGCATTTTAGCCTCTCTCAGAGTATCATGCTCCTCGTGAAGCCAAAGGCGCTGACTGGTCGGTTAGCAGCGGCTTCGTCTCACTCTACAGGAGGGTAGGTTAACCCATGCCACAGTGCTGTCCTGTCCTGCGGGGCAGTGGACTGCTGTCGACCAGCCCAGGCTGACAGGGCTGCGGGCAAGCCCCTGGCTTGAACCAGGGGGCATTGACGCCAGAGAGGAAGAGGGCGGGATGAAGCCCTACTTGTAGAGAAGCTCATCCCGCTCTCTTCTTTTCGATTCTGGTCTGGCTGCGTGAACTGAGATGTGGCTCTCTAGCTATGGAAGGCGAAGACGCCGAAGATGAGAGAGGCGAGTAACAAGGCAAAGAGCGTATTAAAGAGGGTGGCCAGACCGTAGACCAGTACTGGGCGTAGTCCAGCCTCTCTGAAGCCCTCTAGCCGGAAGCCCAGACCGATGCTCACGAAGGCCAGTGTAAAGAACCAGGTGCGCAGCGCGTTAAGATCGTTAATAATCGCCTGACTGGACTGTAGTAGGTGCAGGTTGATCAGGACTGTCATGACTAGTGAGGCGAGAATGAAGCCGATGACGAACTTGGGGAAGCGCGTGAAAATCTCGCTCCAGCGCGGTCGCTCGCGCCCGCTGTCCCGTTCGACGCGCGTAATCCAGTAGAGGGTAAGCAGGAAAGCAATCAGGCCGATGAGTGCATTCTGCGAGAGCTTGACAACGGTGGCATACTGCAGGGCCGCCTGCCCGGCAATGGCACCGCTGGCCGTGACGGCAGCGGTGGTATCGATGTTCCCTCCGATCCAGGCCCCGGCTACTGCCTGACTAAGGTGCAGCCAGTGGGCGATGAGTGGCTGCAGAAAGATGAGTGGCAGCGAGAAGACAATCACCAGGCTGGCAACATAGCCCAACTGCTCGCGCTTGGCCTGCACCGCCGCCGCGGCAGCGATGGCCGCGCTGACGCCGCAGATCGAAACGGAGGCGGCGATCAGGGCGCGCAGATGACGCTCTAACTTGAAGGCCCCTCCAAGGAACCAGGCTGTCAAGAAGACCGAGCTGATCAGCAGGACGGCCTGAATGATGCCCCCGATGCCAATTTTGAGCAAGTCAAAGAGGTTCAGACCAGCCCCCAGGAGAATGACGCCGGTTTTAAGAAATAGCTCGGTGCGAAAGGCAGCAGCCAGCCGCTCACGCCAGCCCAAGAGTGTCAGAATGCCATTGGCCAGAAGGCCTAGCGCAATGGCATAGACGGGAAATTCAATGCTGCTGAGGGTGCGCCGGACATTCCCACTGAAAAAGGTGGGCAGAACCTTGGTTAGCCACCACACGGCCACGCTCAATGCGAAGACGATCAGCAGGGAGCCAAACAGGGTAAGCCAGAAGGCTGCTGGCCTGCGCTCGCCTGATGCGGAAATAACTGATGTGCTTGTGCTCACGTCTCGCTCCTCCTTTCCTTTCCTTTGCTGGGCCGCTGGTCCAGCTCAGCAGGGTAAGCGAAAAACCGATCAACCGGATGAATCACTGTCCGTCTTACCCGTTACGGGATGGAGTGCAGGATACGGGTGATGATCAGGACAACCAGGGCCAGCCCCAGAATGAGGGCCCACCAGTCTTCATTGAGCAGACGGTACCACGGGCGGACAGCGACGCTGCCGCTAGCCTGTGTAAGTGCCTCCTGGTTGATCTCGCTGGCAGGTACTCCTTCTGCCAGCTGATCGGCTTTGTTGTTTGGCAAGGGCAGGTTTTCCTCTGTAGCCATCGTCTTTTCCTCCTTCTTGTACTTGACCAAGTGTTGGCTCCTGGAGCGGCCCCAGGCGCTCTAGATGCTGGTAGTAGACGGCTCCTACGCACGTCACAAGGGCCTTCCTGCCGGGTCCGTGGCTGCTGCTGAGAGCCAGCCTCTAATGTTGATATTGTTGATTAATTTAGTAATGAAAGTGTGCCATAGCAAGAGGCCGGCTGTCAAGGTCCAGGCGAGAAAGTTGGTTTGCCGGCAGAGAGAGCGTGCGCAGAAAGACAGGAGAGGGGCGCTCTTGGTGGGCTGCTCTATACTAGGGGAGGAGAAAAGCGATGAGCCTGGTGCGTGATTCCTGACGAAGCAAAGGCGCTCATCGCGCCTGCTGTGCGTTGCAGGGAACAGTCACGCTGGCTGCTCCCTGCAACGCTGCCAATACCAGGTGGGTGCTGGTTAGATCTGCCGGTGCCCTGCAGCGTGACTACGGCTTTCGCTACAGACCCATCCGTTGACGAGGCTCCACGTCTCCTTTCACTCAGCTCCTGGGCTGGATCTCTCGATGCGATCGCTACTTGCTCTTCTCCGCCCCGTGTTGACCGGCCTGGCAGCCACTGTTTTTCAAGTGAAAAGACTGGAACCACGGTTGTATAATAAAGCATATTTCCGCAAGCATCCTCCGATGGGAAGGAGCAGGCTGATGGTCACGTGCAAGCGCTGTGGAAGGACCATGCAAGGGGTCACTGCTTTTCTCCTCTTTAAGAGAGACCTTATGCTTTGTCGAGCTTGTGATTGGCAATTACAAAAGATTGCGGAAAACTACCGTCGAATCTTCGTGGCGACCTTTAGCGAAGGCGTTTTCAGCATGGAGCGGTGGTCGCAGTTGCGAGCGGATGCTCTGGCGGCAGGAGTAGAGGAAGAGCGGCTGCTCGCGGTCATTCGTTATGAGGCTGTCGGCGTGATTGAACGGGTCCTAAGTCGTGCTACCGCCAGTGCACCCCTCACCGATGAGACGGAGGCGCTTGTGCGTCGGCTCATAGTGCTCTTTCGTATCCCTCCTGAGCAGGCCCACCGGCTACATCGACGTCTTCTCATTCTTAACATCTATCGGGGGCGTCTCCCGTCAGTGGCTCACCACGAACTGGAAAGGCAAGGGTTACGTCTGGAGTCCGACGAGATCTGTCACCTGCTTGTGCCAGTCACCTATTATCGTCTCAGTCCGACTACCCCCAGGCCGGTGGCGGGGCAGCTACTTGCTTCCAACAAAAAACTTCGTTTTCTGTCTCCGACGGGGGGAACGACCATTCCCTGGAGCTCTGTGATGCGCATTCAGCTCGCCAGGATGGGCCAGCCACCGCAGCAAGGTCTTCAGCTCGAACTCAGCAAGAAAGCTGGCAGCGGCTTTTACCTCTTGCCTGATCCTGAGGTAGCCTGTGCCATCATCGACACCCTGGTACGGATGGCCAAGCGTCAACTGGTGCTCGTCGATGAAGCCAGCAGCCGTCACATTCCCCAAGAGGTACGGATCGCTGTTTGGCAGAGAGATGGGGGCCGCTGCGTCGAATGTGGTGCAACTGAATATCTCGAGTTTGATCACATCATTCCGCTCAGCAAGGGCGGAGCTACAAGCGTCGACAATTTGCAGTTACTCTGCCGTAAATGCAATGCGCGAAAGCGAGATCTTCTCTAGAACAGCACGTACATCCTGTGCCGAGCGATTGAGGGCAACCCCTGTGGCCGGGGGAGCAGCCGTAGCGACTGCTCCCCTTGGTTCCGAACTGGGTCGAACCTCTTCCCCGCTCCTATGGGTCTGGCCTGTCTGCCAGCTCCGTAACAGTGTGTGAAGGACGTCTGTGCTCAGCGGGCTCCGTTCAGACTGCTGGCGGTGAGTATCCGGCAGGTGGAGAGAGCAGCAGTACTGATGGAACGCGCTCGGGGGACGCCAGGCGCAGGAGCGCAAAGCCGGCTCCAGCCAGCCCCGTCATCAATCCAGGTGTTTCCACACCGAACGGCACTCCGCAGACCCAGCCCTGGTGCTCCATATTCTCCAGCAAGGCGGCGGCAATGCGTGGGATGTGCTCAGCGAAGGCCTCGCCAGGCAGCAGACGCGCTGCAGAGATCAAGATATCCAGGTTTCCCAGGTCGCCGTGACAAAGGGAGTGGTTCAGACCAAAACCCTGGGTCAGGGTCGTGCGCAGACCGGCCTTGATCTCCTCTCTGAGCGCTTGATCGTCGAGCAGAGAGAGCAGAGCCAGACGCGAGAGAGCGACGCCGGGCGCGCCATGACACCAGGCCACCATATATTTCTCGCCCGCCGGCTGCCCGGCACCGGCACTGGAAGAAGGTGGACGCTGGCGCAGATCAAGCCAATTCTGGCGTGAGGGTGAAAAAAGCGTACGTTCATAGGTCAGCGCTGCACTGGCCATCTCCGCAAAGCGAGGCTCTCCACTGGCCTGGGCTAACTGCATCAGATACAAGGCGATCCCGGCGTTTCCGTGGGCAAAACCGGCCAGCGCGACCGGCTGACGTGCCGTTGGCCAGCCGCAGCCGCCCCGGGCTTGGAGTTGGGCGTGAGCAAGCAGATGCTCGCCGCAGCGGACGGCAGCCGCCAGCGTTTCGGGCGAGGGAGACACAGCCTGCAGGCAGAGCAAGGTCGCGATGGCGCCTGCTGCTCCGCCGATCACATCGTAGACCTGATCCTGCTCGATCTTCTCCACGAGCAGAGGGACCAGCTCCTCCGCCTGGCGATGGAGCGCTGGCTCGTGCCAGAGGGTCCCCAGATGGCAGAAGAGGTAGATCAACGAGCCGAGGCCGTTGAAAGCGCCAATGCCGTAGGCACGGGGGAAGTACTTGCGGCGCATGATCTGCTGCTGAATCGTACGCAGGGCCATCCGTGCCAGCTCAGTGTGGCGCTGCTCGCCTGTCAGATAGCCCAGATAGGCCAGAAAGAGGGCGATGCCGGCCAGACCATTGTAGAGATCGCCATCGGCGGGCAGTAGGTGCCACTCGCGATCATTCACCGGTGTCACGCCCAGCCAGCCCACATATTCCCCCTGGTAGAGAGCAAACTGGCGCAAGCGGTTACCGATCGCCGAAGCGGCGGCCAGCAGCCGCTCCAGGGTAGGCGGAGTGTGAGCGGGATGCAGCTCCAGGCGTGTATAGCTCTGGGGAGTAGTGGCGTCAATCATGCTTGTGAAAGAAGCGCGAATAATCCACAGCTGCTTTTCCAGATCCAGCTCGCTCAACTCAGCCAGACGTCGGCGCACCACTTCCAGGCCAGGCTCGCTGAAGAACGCCGGCAGGCGCTCGCCCTCTGAGGTGAAGAGGTCGGTCGAGGCTGCCGTGGTGGTGAAAACGGGAATATCCCCGCGCCACAGGTCACGCCGCTCAGCGGGAATCAGCGGCACCAGGTAAGGGAGGCGCTCCGTGGTGGCCCACAGCCGGTCAAAGAGGCGATCCCGCTCCAGGGCGTCGCGCAACACATTAGGATGCAGGCTATCGACCAGCAGCTGCGTGTAGATCCTGGTTGGACGCAGCACGCAGCGGACCTCGGCCTCGGCAAAGCGCGGAAGGTAGGTCTCGAGCAGCTCTGAGCGCTGGGCCATGAGAAGGCGGTAAGCGCGAGTGAAGCCCTCGATGAGGCACTGGCTATAATCCAGGACATTGATATCCTGATCATTGAGGCGCGGGCGATTCTCTTTCACGGGCAGTTCGACCCGCTCATTGGCCAGGCGCATCTCATCGGTGCCTGTGCCCTTCCATCTGGGAACGGGACGCGGCGAGAGCTGGCCGGGCTGACCGCCGAGGCCGCTCATATCGATCCCCTCACCCTCCTGGTTCGACCAGAGGCGCTGTGGCAACAAGCCCACACGCAGCACCGAATGGCCGATGGCCTCCAGACCCGGTGCGCCCTGGGCCTGCAGCACCTCGGGATTGATCTGGGGTAAAAAGAGCGTCTCCAAATCGATCAGCATAGGATACTCGCCAGCAGCGATAATGTTCTCCGCGTGGAAATCCGAGGCCTCCAGCGCATAGAGCAGGGCCAGATATGCCCCCTGACGTTGATAGAAACGCTCGATCTCCTCGCGAGAAGAACAGTGGCGAGCCTGGACGAACTCCACCCAGCCGTAGTGACCCCGGTCAAGGACCGTCAGCGTACGCAAGGGTGGGCTGAAACCCCGTGTGTTCATCCAGGCGAGCAGCTCCTGAAAATGGCGATCGATGGCCAGCGAGCGTGGCTTATAGACCAGGCGAAACCCCGAGTCCCAGCGCAGCAAGATCACACTCTGCCCGTTGCGATGCAGGTCGCCGGCCCCCTGGTGGATCTCGCATAGCGAGCCGGCCTTTCCACTGATGTGGAAAGTAGAGCAGATCAGTGGCCAATCGTCGGCGAGGCGCTTCAGCAGCTCCAGCGAGCGACAAACCCAGCGCTCCAGCGTCTCTGTCACCAAACGAGCCAGCACGACGTATTCTTGCAGAAAATCGAGTGTTGCCTCGCGCTTACTCAGCTGCTCCAGAAAATACTGAAAGCGCTCTTCCGCAGTGGCCCCCTGTAAGCGGCCCTGAACCCGTGCGACATGAAGCTCCAGGACGATAGCGCGCGAAATCGAGGGGAGCAACAGCCCGGGGATATTGCGTGCCAGGAGATCAAGGACCCTCTCGGGGTCGAACGAGAAGGAGGGAGAGCGCTGGGCCAGCTCCCGCAAGCCTGCGGCCAGCTTTTGTCTGGCGTGCCTGATCAGCGGCAGCAAAGGATGGAGGAATGAGCGCGTATGGCTCCCTTCCTCCAGACCCGGCAGGGGAGAAGACCAGGCTGCCCCGCCCTCTTCTTCCTGGTCGGTTGGGCTGGCGTCGGGAGTCGAAAAGGCCTCACTGAGAGCCAGAAGCCAGGCGGGAGGGGTAGGGCAACGTGCGCGCAGGGCCTCGGCGGGTTCGCCCAACAGGAGCAGCAGCTCCTCCTCTCCTAATCCATCGAGCGCAAGGCGGGCGGCAAAGCGACCCTCTTCCTCGCTCATGGCCGGTAGCTCTTTCCAGCGCTGCAGGCGCTGCCGGGCCCGGGCCTGGGCCTCCGCATCAAGCGAATCCAGGCCAGGAGCAAATGGGGTCGTGCGCAACAAGGCCAGACGCTCGCTCAAAGTCAGAGCGCGGTACCAGCCGGCCTCTTGCCAGCGACCCTGCGGGTAGGAAGAAACGGAAGCGGTGATAGTCTCGCTCGTTGTCTCGCTCATGGAATCACATGCTGAGATGCAGCGCAGGGGCAAGCGATCCCGCCGCCTTGGTCAGCGGTAAGGATACTGGGTCTGCGCCGTATCTCCTTTCTTTCTTCTTCATTGCTCGGTCGTTACCGATGGGATGCTGCAGCACTTGTTGCCTGCTGCTCATGTGGCCTGTCAACATGGAAGAATAGAGGTGAGCGGCGCGAAAAGATCTGCAACCGCTGGAAGATAAAGAGCGCGGTGGTGGCTGATCTCAACTGACCTGCAGAGTGCGAGCCGTTAACGGTCGACTCGATCATCTGGCATTCCCGAAGCGAAGGTTTGACCTGGCTTGGCGCAAGCGCTGACAGATAAAGGAAGAGCTGGGGATAGGGTTCCCGAATGCGAGAGTTTGATGGGCGCCTGCTCATCTCCTATCCTGGATAGGTGAACAAGCGCCAGGAGGCTAAGCCTCAACTGGCGCGAACAGAGGGTCGGGACGGAGTCAGGCATCCCAACCCTCTGCGTATCCTGATCAGGCCATACCGAGACCCCTGGCGTGGGGCGACGACTGCTAGAGACAGCCGCCAGCGGCGTTGGTATTGCAGAGGCCGAGGAGCACAGCCAGGGACTGCAGACAGAGCACGGCAACCGTGTTATTGCACTCGTCGGTGTTGCCGTGACCGCCCTGGACGGCCTCCAGATCTGCATCAGTCAGCTCGACCTCACCGATGGGGCTCTCAGGCAGCAGGCTGAGCTCCTCCTCGCTGAGGCTCTGGCGATAGGCTTCATCTTTCCATGCGCGAACGATGTCGAACTTCATGTGCGTGCGTTTCCTTTCTTGTACCTTTGGTGTTGTTGTGGTGTCGTGCGTTCGGGCACCCCGTCTACGCTTTGGAATCACGCTGCCCAGACAGGTGACTTCCTGACGTCCCCAAGGTGGCCCTCCGACATCCGGCTCACCCTGCCTGAACAAAATACGTTCAAAGCGTATTTGTTACCCGAACGCCTAAGTACATTGTACGGATAAAGCCAAATATATAAGTTTCAATATATCATTTTTAGGGAATGAGAAGAGCAAGGGCGTCGGTTGGAGTGAGGAGAGTGGTGGGCCCCTGGCTGAAGCGAGAGGCTTTTCCGCTGCCTTCTCGACCTGGGCTTTGGGGCCTGGCTGGTTGACGAGATCCCGTCGTCCCGCAGAGCAAGGCTGTAACGGATGCTGTCACGATGGTCCTGGCCTGGTGGTGTAGGGCAGGGCCATTGCTGCCAGGACTACTGCTTTTGGTCTCATGAGGGGCGAAGCAGCGTCAGAGAAGCTAAGTGATCAGGTCGGTGCTGATAGCAAGAAAAGGAGCAGGCTTATTCCTCTGGAGGAAGCCAGCGGTTCCCAGGATCTTCTTTCTGGGGCCAGGCTCGAGTCTGTGCCTTAGTGGCCGGCGCGAGCCTGGCGTTCCTCCTGTTCAAGTTGCTGTCGCATAAGCTGGGCGTAGTAGCCATTTTGCTGGAGTAACTGCTCGTGGGTTCCCTGTTCGATAATCATGCCATCGTGCATCACCAGGATCAGATCGGCGTCGCGGATGGTACTCAGGCGATGAGCGATAATAATTTGCGTGCACGGGTAGGCGCGCAGATTCTCGGAGACGCGCTGTTCAGTAAGCACATCGAGATGGCTTGTGGCCTCGTCGAGGAGCAGAATGGCCGGCTCATTGACCAGGGCGCGTGCCAGGCAGAGGCGCTGCCGCTGGCCGCCCGAGAGAGCGCTGCCGCCCTCGGCCACTGGAGTATCGTAGCCCAACGGCATCCGCATGATATCCTCGTGGATAGCCGCAGCGGTCGCCGCTTTGACGATCCGCTCGTAAGGGACATTGGGATCGTTGAGACTGATATTCTGCAAGATGGAGCCACTGAAGATCTGGCTATCCTGCAGAACGACACCAAATTGACGCCGTACCTCCTGGTAGTTGAGCTGGCTTAGTGGCAGCCCATCGTAGTAGATCTCGCCTTCGGTCGGTGTGTAGAGGGCCAGCAAGAGCTTGCCCAGGGTGCTCTTGCCTGAGCCAGTGCGCCCGACAATGGCGACTTTCTGGCCCGGTTCAATACGGATGTTGATCTCCTTAAGCACCTGTGGGGCATCTGGTCCATATTGGAAACTCACGTTCTGCACGTGAATGCGTCCGCTGAGTCGTGGAGGCAACTGCGCCTTCTCGATGTCCTGTTCCGGCTCTGCTGTCGTGACGTCGGTCAAGCGCTCCAGATGGGCATAGAGGATCTGGAACTGCTGCCCGCTGCTGACGAGCGAGGCCACGGGGGTCAGGAATGCGCTGGCCAGTGTGTTGAGAGCGAGCATGGTACCAACGCTGAGATGGCCGTTGAGGACCTGGTAGGCGCCAATCCACAGCAAGGCGATCGGCGAGAAGATGCGGAGAATGGTCATGGCCGTATTAATGCCGGCCTGCAGGTAGCTGAGACGCAGGGTGATATTCAGCCGCTCGTAGAAAAGATTCGACCAGCGCTCCAGTGCGCGCTGCTCGGCGCCGGCGGCCTTGAGCGTAGCCATACCGGCCAGGGTCTCAGCTAGATAGCCCTGAGCCTTGCCCTGGGCCGCCAGATCGCGGCTAGCCAGGTCCAGCACGATACGATGGGTGCCCAAAAGGACCAGGACCTGGAGCAGTCCCAGGCCGAGGGTCAGGAGGGCGAAGATCGGCGATTGCCAGAGCAGAATGAAGAGGTAAGCGATGACTGTGCCGCTATCCAGCAGGGTTGAGATGAGCTGGTTGCTCAGCGTATCGCGGATAATGGTATTGCTGCCCAGGCGCTGCAGCAGATCGCCACTAGAGCGCTGTTGAAAGAAGCTGAAGGGCAGAGTGAGCAGATGCTCGAAGAAACCGAGCACCAGCTGAATGTCGACGCGGGCTCTCAGGTAGACCAGCAGCCACTCGCGGAGAATGGTTGTAGTGGCCTGTGCCGCCAGGAGGAGGAGCAGGCCGAGGCCCAGGATGCTCATGATGTCGACCATGTGGGCTGGCAGGATCTGGTCGATGACAATCTTGGTGAGCAGGGGCAGGAGCAGGCCGAAGAGTTGCAGGAAGAGAGAGGCCCCTAGTACCTGGAGCAGGGGGCCGCGCGTTTGACGGGCGAACTGCTTGACCTGCATCCAGAGTGTGACACGGTGAGCACTGCCCTCGGTGCTGAAGTGTACCCCTGGCTCGAAGAGGATCACAATGCCAGTGAAGCCGGCATCGAACTCTTCGGGCGTGAGCCGCTTACGTCCCCAGGCGGGGTCGATGACCTCGACCCAGCGGGGGGTCCAGCGCTCGACGACGATGAAGTGCTTAAATTCCCAGTGGACTACTGCCGGCAGCGGAACGGAGCGGAAATCCTCAGTGCGCTGCAGCGAGATGGCTCGTGTGCGCAGCCCATAGCTACGCGCGGCTTTCACAATGCTCAATGCTGAGAGGCCGTCGCGTCCCAGGCCATGCCGCATGCGCAGCTCGGAGACCGAGGTAGGACGCCCGTAGTAGTTGAGGATCATGGCCAGACAGGCATAGCCGCACTCGACGACGTTCATTTGGGTAAGGGGACGGACGCGCCGCCGCCGCCAGCCTCGACAACCTCGGCCAAAGCAGCCCTGCTTTCTGGGACGTTTGCCGTCCTTGCCTGTTGCGATCCCTGGTCTGACCTGACCCTGTTGCTCGGTGGGCCGGGCCGCCGCAGCCGCAGGAGGCTGCTGGTCGCCTGCCTGCCTGTAATGCCCAGCGGCAGCAACTGAGACTGCTGGCACTGGCACCGGCGCTGGTGCTGGCACCGGTACTGGCACTAGTACTGCTGGTACTGGCACTGGTGTGGTTGCTGGTGCTGGCTTCTGCCTGGCTGGCAGGCGCAGATGAGGACGGATCGCTGGATAGTCGCCTTCCTGCTGAAGCACAATCGGGCGAATACGCCGCCGCTTGAGCGGTCGACCTGCAGTGATATATTCTTGTGGATCGAAGATGTCTACATAATCGCGATCCTGGGTTACTTCCTGTCCATACTGACCATAGTCGTGCATCATCACGCTCCCTGGCCTCCCAACAGCTTCCCAACCCCTGGCAGCAAGTTCAAAAGGCGGGTAAAACCGGTCTGTACCTGTGCCGTCAGACTTGTCCCAGCATAGATGCTGACTGAGAGCTGCTGACCAAGAGGGACCAGCGCAGCTACTGAAGGGCGTGTGACCGGTGAAGCCGCCTGGCGTGTGTTAGCTGCACTATAGTAGCTACAGCTGGTTGCTGGGCTGATAACGCCTGGCAAAATACGTGCGATCTGGCTGTTCAGCGTAAGATTGGCAGCTGGTAGCGTTATTTGCACAGGTTGCCCTGGCCGCAGTCGCTGGCGTGCTTCCCAGGGGAGGAAGATCACTGCAACGGTCCCTTGCTGCTGCGCCAACTGGAAGCGCTCGCTTAATGCTTGCGCGTCCAGGACCACCCCCGGGCCAGCAGTGTAGGTCGGAATCTCTGTTGTCCAGGCAAGGGCTGCGGCAGCGAAGAGGAGCCCGAAGAGGAGCCAGAGCAGCACAGGTACGGGTAGAGCCATGAAATGTGGAAGAATATCTTTTTCTCGCCCATAGAGATGATGGTGCAGTGCACGCTGACGAAAGATCGGACGTTGATGTACTTGCATCGATCTTATTCTGCCTTGCTACCAGAAGGAATAGAGAAAGAACCTCTAAGTGCATTATATGAAGTGGACCAATTGGGCGAGAGGATGGGATGGCGAGAAAGGAGAGAGAGGCAGCCAGGCTGCCTCTCTGGGGATAGGCAAAACTGGGCAGGAGGGTTATTGCAAGTAGTGCTCAACGGTACGAGGATCACGCGGCTGCGCCTCGTCGGGGTTAAGACGAGCATGGCGGCGAGCTCGCCGCTGACGCAGCAAGTCCCAGCATTGATCAAGCCGAATCTCTAGCTCTTTCATGCGTGCGCGCTCCTCGTCCGTGAGGCCCTCTTCTTCTGCCTTCTTGAGTAGCTGATGTTCCTCGTCCACCAATGCATCGATACGCTGCAGAATTTCCGCATCATCCATCGCTAGCGATTACCTCCTCTCTTGAACGATCACACAGCGGTCTACCTGTGATGCTTCCTTGCCGATTCTCTTCAGCCACAGCATAGAAATAAAACTCGGAAGTGTCCCTCCTTATTCCCCCTGGCTGGGTTTAGGGTTGGTGCGGAAGCGGATGGGGAGCAGGGGTCGGCCATCTGGGGCGAAAGGGCTAGGAAAAGTGGACGAGGAGCCTGACTGCTGCTCAGCCTCAGCGAGAATAGCGAGGAGGCGGGAGCGGTGAGGAGAAAGGCTGCAGGCGGGGTCGGTATTGGCGGCGTCCCCTGTCAGCAGGAAGGCCTGGCAGCGGCAGCCGCCGAAGTCCTGTTCGCGCAGTGGGCAGCTGCGGCAAGGCTCGGGCATCCACTGGCTGCCGCGGAAACGCTCAAAGGCTGCTGATTGCTGCCAGATCCAGGCCAGGGAATGCTGGCGCACATTCTCAAAATGCAAGTTGGGGATGACACGAGCGGTCTGGCAGGGCAGGACCGCGCCGTCGGGGGTGACGGTCAGATAGCGGCGGCCCCAGCCATACAAGCAGGGTTTGGGACGTTCGGCGTAATAATCGGGCCAGACGTAGAGGACTTCCATGCGCCCGCGCAGGCGCTCCTGGGCCGCGCGGACGATCCTTTCGGCCTGCTGCACCTGAACCTTTGTGGGGAGCAGCGCGACTTTGTTGGCGAATGCCCAGCCCAGGTACTGTGTGCTGGCCAGCTCCAGGCGCTGGGCGCCCAATTGCTCAGCCAGGGCTATCATCGCCGGGAGGCGCTCAATGTTGCCGCGGTGGAGCACCATATTGATCGTCAGGGGCAGGCCAGAGGCGTTGACGAGACGAACGGCCTCTAGCTTGCGCTCGTGAGCGCCTGGGCAGCCGGCAATGCCATCGGCCAGAGCGGCTTCATCGGCCTGGATGCTGATCTGAATGCTATCAAGGCCAGCCTCCTGCAGTTCCTGGAGGCGACGCCGTGTCAGGCCGAGAGCGCTAGTGATCAGATTGGTGTAAAGGCCGACAGCGCGGGCGCTGGCCAACAGGACGGGCAGATCGCGCCGCAGCAGTGGCTCACCACCTGAAAAGAGCAGATGCAGGACCCCGAGGGCGGCGGCCTCACTGATGACTCGCTGCCACTCGGCTGTCGTCAGCTCCGGCTGGCGCTGGTCTGGGAGAAGCTGGGTTGGATTCGAACAGTAAGGACAGTGCAGCGGACAGCGATAGGTTAATTCCGCTAGCAGACCGAACGGGCGCAGCGTCTGGCCCGGGGTGGTCTGAGAGCCATCGCCTTCCAGCTGATGGGTCCTGGACGAGGAGGGAGACCTCGTCTGCTGCTCGTCAAGCCTCATAATGGTCGTCCTCTCTGTCTGGCTATCAAGCCTGTCTGATCTGATGACCTGGCCTGCCTTTGAGTGAGCCGGGAGTCAGGGCTAAGGAGAAAGCAAGCAGGCTCTGGTCTACTCTAGCCAGGCGATGAGATTCTGATCTCGCAGCGAACGGAGGTACTCGTAAACGTCGCGCTGCAGCTGCTCGGGACTGGCCTCGTAACGGCTTGCCAGCTCGCGAAGGATGTCGGCCAGCGTGTGCTCGCCGTTGCAGAGCTGCAAGATAGCTGCTGCGGTCTCATTGAGCATCATGACTCCCTCGGGATAGAGCAGTACGGGCTGCTGGCTAAGACGATCGATTTCCAGCCGTGCTCTGGGAAGCAGGCGTGGACGCAGCGTCGGCGAGAATGGAAGGAGGCTGCCTTCGCTGGACATGCTCATCGAGGACCTTCCTGCGGAGTGGAAGTAGTGGCGCTGGAGCTGGCCGCTGTCAGAGCCAGCTCGCCGGGCAGGGGGCCGTAGGCGAACTGTAGGGCATCAAGCATGCTCCAGAGGACGTCACATTTGAACGCAAGTGCCTGGATGGCACCCTCCTGCAGTTGGCGCGTTGTACAGTAGCGCACGGTCAACTCTAGTGCTTGAGCGGCGTCGCGTGGTGCCTGCTGCAGACGTGCCCGGAAGTAGGCCAGTCCTTCTGGGCGAATCCAGGTGTAATAGCGCTCAAAGGCTGTCAGACGCTCACTCATCAGGTCGGGGGAAAACAGCTCGGTCAGCGAGGAGGCCACAGCCAACGGCCACGGCTGCTGACGGGCGAAAGTCACATAGGCTTCGACGGCGAAGCGTACTGCAGGCAGCACCTGCCATCCACTCAGCACTTCCTCGCGAGAGAGGCCACTCGCTTCGGCCAGCTGGAGCCAGGCCGCGATGCCGCCCTCACCCTCGTGCTCACCATCGTGATCGCTGATGCGGTGGAGCCAGAGCCGGCGAACCTCTGGAAGAGGGCAATTGGCAATGATGGCGGCGTCTTTCATAGGGATGTGCTGTTGATAATAGAAGCGGTTCGCGATCCAGGCGCGGATCTGCTCGGGAGTAAGGGCGCCCTGGTTCATCGCCTGGTGAAAAGGGTGGAGGTGGTGGTAGCGAGTCATGCCAACGGCCTGCAGCTGGGCCACGAAGGTCTCGCGGTCCCAAGGCTCAAGATGCACTGTGCTCATAGTAGCTCCTCTCTTCGCTCTTGCTTACTTGCTTACTCAAACTACCCTGCGTCCTCTGGTTGGCTTCGGGCGAGGTGGAGGCGAGGGCGCGCGGGTCATAGCTGCAGCTCCAGCCCATCCCAGCCGATGATCAGCCCGGCAGCGCACACGGTGGCGTGCTGGGGCGAGTCCTCGACCAGGATCGGATTAGTATTATTAATATGGGTATAGATGCGATAGGGAATAGAAAGAGAGCTGAGCCAGGCCAGACTGCCCTGGGGTCCATCGATTGGGAGATGGCCCATGCTGCTCGCGGTGGCCTGGACGAGGCCCTGCTCCAGCAGCTCATCCTCGCTCCAGAAGGTTCCGTCAACGAGAATGGCATCGCAAGCCTGCAGGTAGAACTGCAGTTGCTCCTCTCTCCGGGCCAGCCCTGGCAGGAAGAGCAGACGTCCGCCAGTCTGTACATCCGTAAGATAGTAGCCAACACGGAAAGGGGAGGGGGTTACAGGCGCGCTGGCCTCTGCCAGGTAGCGCGGGGGCTTGCCGGTCAGCGGGATAGCCTGATAGAGCAAGCCGCTCGCCTGGCCCTCGGCAGTAGGCAATGGGGCCAGCTCTTCGGAAGGTGCACGCCACTTGGCGCTGCAGTAATGGGCGAGTAACTGTGGCAGGGCCAGCCCCTGGCGTAAGGCTTGCTGAACGCCCGTAGGCGCATAGATAGTCAGAGCCGAGCGTTCCCGAAGGAGGAGGAGGCCGAGGGTATGGTCGAGATCGGCGTCGGTCAGTAGAATGGCCTCAATAGGCGTGCCACGCCTGCAAGAGGCGGGGGGCCAGAGAGGCGGAAAACCTTCGAGCTGAGCGCGCAGATCAGGGGAAGCGTTGAGCAGAAACCAGCGCTCGCCATCGGCGCTCACTGCCACACAGGACTGAGTACGCGCCCTTGCTTTCAGCCGCCCCGCGCGTAGGCCCCGGCAGTTCGCACAATTGCAGTTCCACTGTGGGAAGCCGCCCCCTGCTGCTGTGCCAAGCAGACGCACCAACATAGTCTTGATTCCTGAAATGGTCTGTCTCTACCTGCCAGTCCAATCCTTGTCTTGCAGCCCAAGCCAACAAAGCCAAATCTGGCCAGGTGGTGAGCGGGGAGAAGACAGGACCTGCTCAGCCTCTGCCTCCTCCCTCTGTGGCTCACCCTCCCTCTATTAGCGCCCTCTGCCTGCTCTCTCCCTGCCTGGCAGACGATACTACTGTTCAGATGGAGCTTCAAGTAACAGGAGTACGCCTGCATAGGCAGTGCACTCAAGGCTCACAGCAATGACTTCAAAGGACGGCTTGACCCACCGGGGCTTCTCTTGCATGTTGCTCCTTTCCCTTTTCTGGCTGCACAGAGTTCCAGCGCAGTATGCTGCTCAAGCCTGCCTCTACGGAGGACTCCCTGGCTATGCTTATGCTCGCCTATAGCTTCCCCCGTTCCTGATCCCGTCTCTCCTCTCACCAGTCAGCTCGTCCACCAATCCAACGGTCTTGGGAACTGCTGACGAACTGGTTGACAACTCGCCAGCCAGTGCCTCGCTCTCTTCGGCCCTGCTTTGCTTGTGCGCTGGGCAAAGCTACACTTCCATTATAACCGACGCCAATAAATAATAGATGCATATCTATCTATATAGTAGGGTGAGGAGCGACAAGAGAGCAATCGGAGTCTAGGGCATGCTGCCCGAGCGAGCCTGGAGTTGACGGGCAAAGTCGACGAAGAACTGGATCGCCTGGGGATTGCTCATTGCGTCGGGGCTGGCTGCTTTCTCCAGGGGCAAACCCAGTAGCAATTTCTTGACCGGCACCTCCATTTTCTTCCCGCTCAGTGTGCGAGGTACCTCGGAAATGGCGATGATCTCATCGGGCACGTGATGGGGCGAGATCTCGCGGCGCAGGGCCTCCTTCAAGCGGCGCTGGAGCTCTTCATCGAGGCGAAGTCCCTCGCGCAGCACCACAAACAGAGGCAGATAATAGCCGCCGCCGGGGCGCTCTACTCCGACGATGAGGCTATCAAGCACCTCGGGAAAGCTCTCGACGACGCGATAAATCTCGCTGCTCCCCATGCGAATCCCCTGACGGTTGATCGTCGAGTCTGAGCGGCCATAGATGATGGCGCCCCCGCGTGGGGTGATCTTGATCCAGTCGCCGTGGCGCCAGACGCCCGGATACATTTCGAAGTAGCTTTCGCGGTAGCGACGATGATCGGGGTCGTTCCAGAAGAAGAGTGGCATTGAAGGCATAGGCGCTGTGACCACCAGTTCGCCGACCTCGTCGATCAAAGAACGCCCCTCTTCGTCGAAGGCCTCGACGCGGGCACCGAGTGCACGGCACTGGATTTCACCCGCGTACACGGGAAGCAAGACGCAGCCGCCGACGAAGGCCGAACAGACATCGGTGCCGCCGCTGACCGAAGCCAGCCAGAGATCGCGCTTGACGTGCTCGTAGATCCAGCGGAAGCCTTCCGGTGGCAGGGGTGAGCCAGTGGAACCAATGCAGCGGAGCTGGCTGAGATCGAACTCCTTTCCTGGCTCGACACCAGCCTTCATGCAGCTGGAAATGTACGCGGCGCTGGTCCCGAAAAGGTTCATGCCACTATCCTGAGCAAAGCGCCAGAGGGTATTCATGTCGGGATAGCCGGGGGCGCCATCGTAGAGTAAGATGGTGGCCCCAACCAGCAGGCCGCTCACCAGAAAATTCCACATCATCCAGCCCGTGGAAGTAAACCAGAAGAAGCGGTCGCCGGGTTTCAGATTGCTCTCCAGGGAGAGTACTTTGAGATGCTCCAGCAGGATGCCGCCCTGACCCTGCACGATGGCCTTGGGAAGCCCGGTGGTTCCCGAGGAGTAGAGCACCCAGAGCGGATGCTCAAAGGGAACCTGCTCGAAGGTGAGGGGGGCTGACTGAGCGAGCATGCTGCTCCAGGGAATGACCTGGCGGAGGCCAGCGCTGGCTTCCTCGGGGGAAGGATTCAGGTAGGGGATGATCACGGTATGCTCGAGTGTCGGCAAGGCTGCCTGAAGCTCGGCCAGTACTCCTCGCCGGTCGAAGGGACGCCCATTGTATTGGTAGCCATCAACGGCGAAGAGCACCCGCGGCTCAATCTGCTTGAAACGATCAACGACGCTGCTGGTGCCAAAGTCAGGCGAGCAACTGGACCAGATAGCGCCGAGGCTGGCGCAGGCGAGAAAGGCGATGACGGTCTCCGGGATATTGGGCAAATAGGCCACGACCCGATCTCCGCGCTTGATGCCGAGTTGTCGCAGGCCCTGGGCGACGGCTCCCACTGCCTGCTCCAGCTCTTTCCAAGAGAGCGTGCGCCACGGTTCGCGTTCGGAGCGGAAGATGATGGCCGGATGCTCAGCGCTGGCCTGGCGGAAGACATGCTGAGCGTAGTTCAGCTCGGCGCCTGGGAACCATCTGGCGCCAGGCATGCTGCGGCTGGCCAGCACCTGCGTATAGGGCTGGCTGGCCTGGATCTGAAAATAGTCCCAGAGCGAGGACCAGAAGCCTTCGAGGTCGGTGACCGACCACTCCCAGAGTTCGTGACGGCTGGTGAATTGCTTGCCGCGCTGCTCGGCAAGCCAGCGCAGATAGTGCGTGAGGTTGGCTTGCTCTTTCAGTTCCTCTGAAGGCTCCCACAGGGGCTGTTCGGCGTTGAACGAGGTACTCATCGACTCGTGCTCCTTTCAAACAGATGGGCTTTGGGGCCCTTGACCTTCGAGGCAGGGAGAGAGGTCGGCCCGCGCTGGTGGTTATTCTTGTGCTGCTGTAAGTAAGTCTATGCCGCCTGTAGAGACAAGTCAATAGAGACAGCGATAGCTATTCAGGAGCGGCTGCAGACCTGCGCGACCAGACAGTCGCCAGCGCTCATTCCAGTCCTTGCCTTGCCCATCCAGGGGTATGAGGCAGCGACTGACCGCCCGCCCTTGTCCGCGAAGCTGAGCGCTCAGACGAGCTGTGGCTTCGCGTCCCCCCTCATCACCGTCCAGGGCCAGCAGGACACGGCGGACATGAGCCGGGAGCCAGCTGAGAGGCAGCGCCGTTCCTGCCAGGGCCACAACTTCCTCCGCTCGCAGTCCAGCCGCCATCAAAGCTAAACGGTCAAAGGTTCCTTCGACCACGATGAGCTGAGGCGCAAGCTCCTTTCGGGGAAGACTGAAGCAGCCGGCAGGATTGGTCTTGATCCAGCGTTGCGGGCGACCGGGATACTCTAATAGCTGCTTGTGCTCGTTTTCATCCATGCCAGGCTGCCACCCTGCAAGTGTGCGCCCAATGTAGCCTTTTGTGCTTTCTGACTGGAGAGGGAAGATCAGTCGCTCGCTCCAGCGCTGGAGGAGGCGTCGCTGCCTGGCGCGCGGCAGACGGGCAATAATCGCCGGCGTCAGGAGACCAACGCCGCTGGCGAGAGCAGTCTCTAGAGGAATGGCCCGCTGGTAGAGGTAGGCCCGCCCCAGGCTGCTGGACTGCAAGGCCTCTTGCATGATCGGTTCCAGGGCTCGCAAGAGGCGCCTCTCTTCTTCTTGCCAGTGACGGAGAACGCTGCTGGCCCTGGACCGTGTCGCTGGCTGGCTTCGCCAGTGGGTGTAAGAAGGAGCTGTGGCCCAGCTCGCTGTTGGCTCCTCCGGATCAGCTGGCTGCTCCCGGCGCAGGCTGGAGTCGGTTCCCAGGAGATGATGAGCTGCACTCGGATTCCATTCCGCAATCAGAACTCTGGCCTGACAGGCAGCGTTGAAGCAATAGCCCCAGCCGCTGGCCGGGTCGATTGAGAGCGAACGCTGGTGATCGCTGCCGTGAATCGGACAGAAGGCACGCACCCGGCTGCCTGCCAGGCGCGGACGGGGCAGCTCACGCTCTGAAAGGATCTCGATCCGTTTGCCTCGGCGGGTGAAGATGGTAATCATATCTGCCATCCTCTGCTCTCTTTGGCGACTCTCCCCTCCTTCCATCCTCGCCAGGGCTACTCTCTTCCTATGGAAGATTATAGAATATTTGTTCTGATCTGTCGAAGTTCAGACGAATGAGGACCAGTGTCAGACAGGTCTTGCTTTGGTCTTCTTTGCTGACCTGAACTGTCGCGCAGGGAAAGGTACAAACAGGCGAATTCTTGGAGCTATGCAACCTGCCAGCGTTCTCTTCTTTAGGAGAAGGGCATGCTTCGTTTCCTTGACAGCGATAGCTATCTGTTATACTCTGTCTTTGAGAGAATGGCGCAATGAAGATCAGAAGCTGCAGGAAATGGGTGCACTTGCATATAAGTTCCGCCTTTCGTGCGCTTGTTGAGAGATAGAGAGGATCGACAATGTACCGACGAAACCATTTTGGGCGCCACCGGGGTTGGTTTTTCTGGTGGTTTATTCCCCTGTTTTTCCTGGGTCCAGCTCATTGGTGGTGGGGGTGGGGCAATGCGATGTTTGGCATTATGCTCAGCGTCTTCTTCATTGCCTTACTGGCCTGGGCCCTCTCGGCGCTCTTTGCAGAGCAGGGGCCGGGGGCGGGACGCAGCTGGCCGATGGGTGGTGGCATGTGGCAATGGCAGCAGCCGCCCCAGGCGCCACCAAGACCAATGGGGACCTACCAGAGCGCTGATCCAGGCGAACATACAGGGGTGCCTGAGCAGCGCTATCACCAGGGCTATCGGGCTCAGACGGGTCCACGTTCCGGGCAGGTTGCTGGGCCGCAGTCGCAGTCGCAGCAAGCTCAACCGGCAATGGGGCGCCCTCAGCCGCAGTACGAAGAGCCGCAGGTGGAGTATCCACGTGAAGAGCCGCCGCTGGTTCAGTAGCTCTCTTGACCTCTGGGCGGCCAGGCTTCTGGAGCAACGGCGGCGCCAGCCTGTCTGCCTGGTCAGGCTGCGGCCCTCGCCAATCTGTGCCACTATGCTCCATATGGTACCATTGTGGGATTGATTTGACGAAAGCCCTCAACTCCCGGGATACTTCTGGTAAATGATGTTGATGTGCTTATGGACATGAAGAACCGGGAGGTTGCTCTGTGGTCCCTGTTGTGCTGCTGGCTACCGTGGTGCTGCTGCTCGTGCTGGGATTGGGTTTTGTGCGTCGCGAAGGCTGGCTTCAGCGCTGGTTGCGGCGTGAGGGGCTAACCAGCGCGCTCCTCGTCTCCTCTGCTGGTGAGCAGGCGAGTCAGACCTCTCTCGCGGCTCGTTTGCTCCAGCGAACGGAAAGCGGCCAGGAAGAGAGGCCCTGGTTCGCTCTGGCGTTTCCTGCAAGCTGGTATCGGCGCTGGCGCGTCATCCTCTCGTTGGGGCTGCTGGTGATGGTGCTTCTGGCGCTCTCGGTGACCAGTGCTCTGGCCGATGGTGGCCAGCTGACGCTGAGTGCTGCGCTCACCTTTTTCCAGAACAGTCATAGTCAGACGCTTGATCTCCAGACTCTGCCTCATGGCTTCAATGCCTCGCGCAGCCTTGTGCGCATCTCCCAGCTAGATCCTGCTCAGTATGCTTCTCCCGAGGAATATAACACCTGGGCCTATTCCGCCTGTTCAGCGGCGGCCATGACGGAGGTCTTCAACGCCTATGGCCGGCACTATCGCATCAGCGATGTGCTGCACGTCGAGGCGGCTCTCGGACAAATCACGCCCGAGCTCGGTCTGGTGGCGCCGGAGGGCATTGCTATCACTGCGACTCACTTCGGCTTTCGCACCGAGTGGGGCGAGCACTGGTCTCTGGAGCAGCTACTGGCTGTGGCCAACAGTGGGTCCCCGGTGATCGTGAGCTTCCCGCCGGATCGCTATGCTGGCGGTCATTTACTCGTCGTGCTCGGTGGGGACGCCTCCTCCGTCTATCTGGCCGACTCCTCGGCCTGGAATCGCCGTGTTCTCAGTCGCGAGCAATTCCTTGCGTGGTGGGGGGGCTATGCGGCTGTGGTGACGCCTCTGCAATGAGCAAGGGAGGGAAGGCTCACCTTGACGCTGGAATTACCCTGGTGCTAGAATCGAGCGCCTTGCAATACGAGCAAGTCAAGGGGATCTCTCTATGGAAGAGCAAAAACAGGATCAAGGGGTACCGCAGCAACAGGTTCCCAGCCCGTTCAATGGTGTGCGTGTCATTAAGCCGCAGCAGTTCGATCCCAATACGGCGCAGACCCCAGGCATGAGACGCCTGGCAGCGGTCTCGCGTGAGCTGGCAGGGGCGCGTGGGCTATGGGCAGGTCTCACACTGGTCGGACCTCATGGAGCCAGTGGCAAGCATCATCATGGCGAACTGGAGACCATCATCTACGTTGTCTCAGGGCGGGCGCGCATTCGCTGGGGGGAGCATCTGGAATATGAGCAGGATGTCGAACCCGGCGACTTTATCTATGTCCCTCCTTTTGTCCCCCATCAGGAGATCAATCCTTCCGATGAGGAATCGTGCTGGGTCATTGTACGCAATGCTCAGGAGCCGGTGGTCGTCAACCTGGATGAGCCTGGCGGGTAAGGGCAGGCTCATCGCTGGAGGCAGGTCAAGGTTGGCAGACAGGCAGTGGTAGAGGCGCGTTCATCCCTTCCTTCTTCAACGGTCTCTCTGCTGCTGCTCATAGCAGCAGATCTTTCTACGTTTCCTTGCATTCGCTCAGCTCTCCGCCTCTCTCTTCTCCAGAAGCGGCTGTTCGCTGGCCGGGAAGATTCTCCGGCTTCCCCGTTGTTATTACCAGTGGATTGGATAATAGGTCGGAAATGTGCTATTATAAAATCGGAGAAGTGAAAAGTCTCAATTTCCCGGCCCAAAGTGGGGAAGCTGTTGAGGTTCTGTCTCTTCCTTTTCAGGCAAACTGAGCCGCTTCCCTGGCGGGACGGGCAGATCGGGAGTTCCAAATTCTCAGCGAAATTTCAGCTAATTCACAGTTCCTCTTAATAGAGGAGTGTTTTACTCATATTAGCTGGAAATGATAGAACGCTCCAGGCAAACTGCCTGGGACTGTAATCCAATCGAGTTCAGTAGAGAGGAGAGGGAAACCTATGGCTCGTCGGGAAAGTGCAGTTGTGGATCACGAGCGCGATTCTCGTGAAGAGCATACAACTGAGCTGCTCACTGTCAGCGAAGTAGCGAAGCGCCTCCGCGTTGATGACACGACGGTGCGCCGCTGGATCAAGACCGGTGCTCTGCAGGCCATTACCTTGCCGCATAAGGGCAAGCGCGAGGTCTATCGTGTCAAGAAGAATACGCTGGACGAGTTGCTCAATACGCCCGCGACTGCCGCGTCGTGAAGCGGGTTGTCTGAGCGGTGGCAGTTGGGCGATGAGCTGACTGTCAGGAAGAAGTGGGACCCGAGGGGATTTCCCTCGGGTCCTTTGCTGTCTTGTGGCTTGATCAGTGTCCATTGAGGCGGCGTAGCTCAACCTGGCCATTGCGAACGCGGACCGCATAGCGCGGAGCTGACACGGTGGCTGGGCCAGTCACTACTCGCCCATCGCGCAGGCAGAAGCGCGAGCCATGCCAGGGACATTCCACCACATCCCCTTCGAGCGTTCCCTCATCCAGTGGTCCCCCGGCATGGGAGCAGGTCGCTGAAATCGCATAGTACTGCTCACCGTGGCGGAGCAGCACCACAGGTACGCCAGCCACCGTCACGCGATAAAGGCGCCCCTCTTCCACGCTACTGGCTGGTAGGACTGGCTCGAAGTCTTCGCCTGCTGGCTCCCAGGCGGTGTGATTCACATTCGTACCTTTCACAAAGACCATATCTCCGCCCAGATAGCCAGCCACCAGAATAGCCGCGAAGCCCATGAAGCCGAGCACGGCAGCGACAATGCTTTCGTTCAAAGGAGAGAGCAGGCGCAGGATAAATGAGACCAGATAGAGGAGAAAGGCCGCCGTGTTGAGCAAGCCATGATAGAAGCCGACCGTTCGCTCAGCTCCATAGGTATCGCTCCAGTCGGCCAGGCCGGTAAAGAGCGCGCCCAGGGCAGCGAGCAGCCCGATAATAGTGCCAACCAGTGCCCCGCGCGCGGCCCAGCTGTTGCTAGCCGGCGCTATCAGCCAGATAATGTCGAGTATGGCGGTCAGAGTCCAGGCGCCGATGGGGATATCGGTGATGGCTGGATGCAGTGGGTGACCTCCAAAGGTGCCGCTGAGTAAGCTTTTCAGTAGCCGCGGTGGCTTCTGGGTGCCTCCGGTCAGCACTCGGGCCAGGGCCTGCAGACGATCGCCGAAGCGGTCGGCGAAGGATTGCCAAACGTTGGCCGTTGACGGAATCGGCGCATTCGTCGTGTCGCTCATAGTGCTCTCCTTCGTCTCTTCACATGGGCCGATAACCTGCCTGCGCTCCACCTCTCGCCAGACAAGCGGTCTTTCCTTCTCCCTTCTTCCCTTGTTCCTGCTGCGCCCTGTTTCGTCCACACGTGCTTCGTCTTCTGCGCACGGAAAGACAGGGGCAATGGCTGGCCAGAGCGCGCACAGTGGGCCTTAACCAGCTCAGCGCGGTGCGCGGCCCAAGCCTCGACTGGCTGGCGTTCCTTGCCATTGCCCTTCCATCTCTGGTGAGCCGCTCCTGCAGCGCAGGAAGCAGGCAGGTACCAGTAGCTAGCAGGCTGTTGGGCTTTGGAGCAAAAAGCCTGCCCGATCGTCCATGAGCACGTCGGGCAGCCTTCAGGACACTCTCCCTCCTTCTGATATACCATACTCGCTGGGGAAAGTCAAGAAAGTCAAGCAATTTATTGACATAAAGCAAGCCCTCTGCTAAACTGAAGCAAAGCAAGCGTTAGGTCTTCTCTCTCGATCAGGAAGTGCAACACCGATGACTGGAGATCAGGCGCATCGACGCTTTTTCAAGAGCACGCGCGGGCGTATTGTGGCTTTACTCTGTCGTCAGGGGGCTACCGTTGAGGAATTGGCCCAGGAGCTAGGGTTGACCGATAATGCGGTGCGTGCTCACCTGGCGGCCCTGGAGCGTGATGGCTTTGTTGTTCAACGAGGGCAGCGGCGTGGTGCTCAAGGAAAGCCTGCTTATCTGTATGAGCTGGCGCCAGCTGCTGATCGTCTCTTCCCGCGCGCCTACCTACCGGCCCTTGATGCGCTCCTTGAGCTACTGAGCGAGCAGCTTCCGGCTGCGGAGCTAGAGCGGCTGCTGCGCGCGCTCGGTCGACGCCTGGCGCAGCGCTGGCGAGCCGGGGGGCAAAGCGGGCCGACCGAGCCACTGAGTCGTGTGCGTTGGGCTGTAGAAGTGCTCAACGAGCTGGGGGCTTTGGCTGAGCTGGAGGAGCCGGGTGATCTCGCTGGTCACCCTGGCGGGCAGGCTCGTCTCCGCGCTGCTAGCTGTCCACTGGCTGCTCTCATTCCCTCTCATCCTCGTCTCTGTCAGCTAGTCGAGGCAATGATAGCTGAGTTGACAGCTCTGCCCGTGCGAGCCTGTTGCCGCTGCAGTGAGCGAGCGCAGTGCTGTTTTGAAATCGACCTCGCCGCTGTGCGCTAGGTCGTGTCCTGCTCCTGACTGTCTCAAGCTGCTGGTTAAGGCCAGGCCACGGGATGCCCTTTCAGTGCTCTCTTGTTCGTCATCTTTGCCGCTTTCAACAGCAGAGCCTGTCATGGTACAATGAAGAGGAAACGGCCTTGCAGCAATCCCCAGGGAAGGAAAGGACAGAGTCGCGATGTCAGAGACTCCCCACGAGGGCGGGCATGTCTCGCCGCCCTATGGCAGCGAACGCCAGTTTCAAATCTACATGGCGGGACTACAGGGACAGCTTCCGGCCTTACCTCTGGATGCGCAGGAGCTGGAACGGCGTGCCAAGGAGCGCCTGAGTCCCGAGGCGTATGACTATGTTGCTGGGGGAGCTGGCGCTGAAGATACGATGCGGGCTAACCTGGAGGCTTTTCAGCGCTGGTCGATCGTTCCCCGTATGCTGCGCAATGTGGCACAGCGTGATCTCAGCGTCGAGCTGCTGGGGCTGCGCCTGCCAGCGCCTGTGTTGCTCGCCCCGATCGGTGTGCAGTCGATCATCCACCCTGAAGCCGAGCTGGCAGTGGCGCGGGCTGCGGCTTCGTTGGGAGTTCCCTTTATCTTGAGTACGGTCTCCTCCTATACGCTGGAGGAGGTGGCTCAGGCAGCAGGAGATGGAGCGCGTTGGTTCCAGCTCTATTGGCCTGCCGATGCCGAGTTCTGTGCGAGTCTTGTTCAGCGGGCTGAGCGGGCCGGCTATGGCGCGATCGTGGTCACGCTCGATACACGTTTGATTGGTTGGCGTCCGCGTGATCTGCAGCGGGCCTATCTGCCGTTCCTGCAGGCACAAGGGTTAGCTAACTACTTGAGCGATCCTGTCTTCCGCCGAGATTTGCCCCAGCCTCCTGAAGAAAACCCCTTCCCCGCTATTCAAAAGTATGTCTCCAGCTTTGGTCATCTGACGCTCCAATGGGAAGACCTCGCTTTTCTGCGTCAACATACACGATTGCCTGTCATGCTCAAAGGGATTCTGCATCCTGATGATGCGCGCCGGGCAGTAGAGTGTGGAGTCGATGGCCTGATCGTCTCCAATCATGGGGGACGCCAGGTAGCGGGGGCCATTGCGGCGCTGGAGGCGTTGCCGGGGGTCGTGGAGGCTGTCGCTGGAGAGATTCCTGTGCTGTTCGATAGCGGTATTCGGCAGGGAGCCGATATTGTCAAGGCGCTAGCGCTGGGGGCGCGGGCTGTCTTATTGGGGCGCCCCTATATCTGGGGGCTGGCTCTAGGTGGAGAGGCTGGCGTGCGCGAGGTACTGCAGAACATGCTGGCTGATCTGGACCTCACCCTGGCCCTGAGTGGTTTCGTCTCCGTCAGCTCGCTAGATCGTTCAGCCCTCGCCAAAGCGGAAAGGGCGTGATAAGATAAAGAAGAACAGCGAGGAGCGCCGCCTCTATCTGTGGGCGAGGAAGGCAGCCGGATAGGCATCCCGCTGGTGGAACAGCTGGTCGTGGCAAGCGTGTCCTGCAGGAAGCCTGGTCTAGCGGCAGCGATAGAGCGATTGGATTAGTTCCCTCTTCCCCTCTCTGGCCACGAAAGGGGCAGTGTGTGCCAGAGAAGGGGGGATGAGTTGTTAGCTGGCTAACTGAGGCTTCTGGCGGACGAGCCAGCCTGGCGGGGCGGGGTGGCGCGCCCAATCAAGATCGCTGGGAGGTTGCCAGGAAAGTGGCTTGTCAGGGCGCTGGTCCTGCTTTTCGGCAGGGGGCGCCCGCTAACAAGCCCTAAGTAAGGAACGGAAGAGCGCTGAGCAGAAGGTTCAGAGAAGAAGTGCATCGCCTGCGAGAGGATGAGTTGTCCTGTCTGCTGGTGGGGAAGAGAGTACTCCTGCAGACTAGAAGCTCGGAGGAGATGACAGGCGATGAGAAAAGTCAAAGATGTGATGACCACATGGGTAGTCACGGTCCATGAGGATCAGACGCGACAGCAGGCTGCAGCTTTGATGGCGCGCCATCGAGTCAGTGGGTTGCCTGTGGTCAATGAAGAGGGGATGATCACGGGCCTTGTCACTGAGCACGATGTCTTGGCGCGTCAGGGCCGCTTTGTGCGAGAGATTATGACCCGTGGTCTGATCAGCGTCAGTGAGGAGACCGACCTGGAGGATGTGGCCCAGCTGCTCGTCAATCGGCGTATTCGACGCTTGCCGGTGCTTCGTGAGGGGCGGCTGGTGGGTATCGTGAGCCGCGCTGACCTGGTGAGGGAAGTGGCGACACGCTGGACCTGTCCCGTCTGTGGTGAGGTGGCGCCTGGCGAGGAACCGCCAGAGTGCTGTCCTCGCTGTGCAGCGCCGCAAATGGTGGCGCCAGCTGAGCCGGCTCCTCCTGGTTTCTAGTGGCCTGCTTGCCTGGTAGAAACGACGCCCAGGCTGGCAGGGCGGTGCTGGTTCTGCGCCCGCTCTTTCTTGTTCCGGCTCATGAGGACGACCGGATCAATAACGATCAAGCTCATCTTGTTGATGCAGTGTCGATTAGCCAGAAAGAAGAAGTAGTGTACCTATGGAGACCAGACAGCAACGGAAGGCAGCCGCGCAGGGGGCCGGACCGGCTGATTCCCGCCCCCCTGCTTCGCTGCTCAAAGGAACGGATCGCGAAACGCTGCTCAATTACTATTACCAGATGGTCCTTATTCGCTATTTTGAGGAGAAGGCCGGTGAGATGTACACTCGTGCGCGCATCGGCGGCTACTGTCACCTCAATCTTGGCGAAGAGGCCACTGTCGTCGGCTTCTGTGCCGGCCTGGAAGCCGACGATTACGTCTATACCAACTACCGTGAGCATGGCTATGCCATCTGTCGTGGCATCTCTCCTGCCGTTGTCATGGCCGAGCTGTTCGGCAAAAAGACCGGCTGCTCCAGTGGTCGTGGAGGGTCGATGCATCTCTTTGACCTGAAACGTCGCTTCATGGGGGGGTATGGCATTGTTGGTGGGCAGTTGCCGTTGGCGGTAGGGGCGGCCTTTGCCCTGGCCTATCGGGGGGCGCGTGAGATTGTGGCCTGCCAGATGGGCGATGGTACCACTAATGGAGGCCCTTTCCACGAGTCGCTCAACCTGGCCAAGCTCTATCGGCTGCCGGTGGTCTTCCTCGTTGTCAACAATCAGTATGGCATGGGCACGCGCGTCGACCAGGGCTCGGCGGTCCCCGATCTCTATCGCAAGGCCTGTGCCTATGACATGCGCAGTGAGCGCGTTGATGGGACCGATCTTCTGGCGGTTTTAGAGGCCGTACGCACGGCGGCTCGTATTGCGCGTGAGGAGCGTGAGCCAAGCCTGATCGAGGCGGTCAGCTATCGCTTCCGGGGCCACTCGGTGGTTGATCCTGATCGCTATCGCCCTGAAGACGAGGTACGGCGCTGGCGCGAGCGTGATCCCATCCTGCTCTACGCGACCCGGCTCAAGGAGGCGGGATTGATGGATGAGGCCACGCGCCAGGAGTTGGAGACGCGGGCTCAGCAGGAGGTCGAGGAGGCGGTGCGCTTTGCCGAGGAGAGCGAGTTGCCTTCGGTCGAGGAACTCTACGACTTTGTCTATGCCGGTGAGGGAGGGCGCTGAGTATGGCCGAGATGACCTATCGCCAGGCGCTGCATGATACGCTGCGCGAGGAGCTGCAGCGCGATGAGAATGTCTTTCTAATCGGCGAGGAGATTGGGCGCTTCGAAGGCTCCTATAAGATTACCGCCGGCCTCTTGCAGGAGTTTGGTCCAAAGCGTGTGGTTGATACGCCGATCTGTGAGAACGGTTTTGTGGGGCTGGCGATCGGGGCCGCTATGCTTGGATTGCGTCCCATTGTGGAAATCATGACGATCAATTTCATTGCGCTGGCGATGGATGAGATCGTCAACCATGCGGCCAAGATCTACTATATGTTCGGCGGTCAGTGCCCGGTTCCTCTGGTGATCCGTACTCCGGGTGGTGGTGGTCAGCAGCTCTCGGCGACCCATTCGCAGAACCTGGAGGTCTGGTTTGCTCATGTCCCTGGCCTCAAGGTGGTCGCGCCTGCCACGCCGGCGGATGCCCGGGGTCTGTTGCGGACCGCTGTGCGTGACGATAACCCGGTTCTCTTCCTGGAGAATCTGGCGCTCTACAATACACGTGGCGAGGTGCCTGAAGGGGATTACACGATTCCCATAGGAAAGGCTCAGGTCATGAAGGAGGGCCATGATCTGACCATCATCAGCTACTCGCGCATGGCGGTGGTGGCGCTCGATGTCGCTCGTCGGCTGGAGCAGGAGCGTCAGCTCAGCATTGAGGTGGTTGACGTACGCTCCTTGCGTCCGCTTGACCATGAGACCGTTGTCAATTCGGTCAAGAAGACCAACCGGGCTATCATCTTTGAGGAGGATTGGCGCTCTTATGGGGTTGGGGCCGAGCTGGCGGCCACTCTTCAGGAGGAAGCGTTTGATTATCTAGATGCGCCCATTCAGCGCGTTGCTGGTGCGGAGGTGCCGCTGCCTTATTCGAAGCCGCTAGAGCAGGCGGCTTTGCCAAGTGCGCGGCAGCTGGTGGAGGCGGTCGATCGCCTGGCCATTCGCAAGAGGAGGGTCGTCTATGCCTGAGGTGACTATGCCCCGGCTCAGCGATACGATGCAGGAGGGGACGATTGCTCGCTGGTTAAAGAAACCTGGCGATCGCGTTGAGCGGGGGGATGTGCTCGCTGAGATCGAGACCGATAAGGCGACGATGGAGCTGCAGGCCTATGAGAGCGGGGTCTTGGAAAAGATCCTGGTCCAGGAAGGGGAAAGTGCCCCGATCGGTCAGGTGATTGCCCTGATTGGGAGCGGGGCGGGTGTTGCTGACCAGGAGGAGGCGAGGGCTGTGCGCCCAGCTTCGCAAACGACGACTGCTTCCTCTGCGACTGGGGGCGGTGGCTCCGGCCTGGGGATGTCTCAGGAGGAGGCGCCGCGTCAGCGGGCTACGGCGCCGGTTGAGGTGCCACCGTCGACTGCGCCCGTTGGTCAAGAGAATGGTGATCGCGTGATCAAAGCCTCGCCCTTGGCGCGTCGCCTGGCTGAGGAGCACAATATTGACCTGCGTCAGATCCGCGGCTCTGGCCCTGGTGGGCGTATTGTGCGCGATGATATCGAGGCGTTCCTTGAAAGCCGTCGGACGGCAGCGGTGGCTGCTCCGGCGCAGGCCGAGGTTGGGGCCGCCCCAGCAGCTCCAGCTGCCGCGCCCGCTGCCGCAGCTGAGGTCGGTGCGGCTCCTGCTGAGGAGCTGGTGCCGCTCTCGCGTATGCAGGCGACTATCGCACGGCGTCTGACCGAGTCGAAGCAGACGATCCCGCATTTCTATGTCAGCACTGAGATCGATATGACCGCGGCCCTGGCGCTGCGCCGCCAGCTCAACGAGAGCGCTGGTGAAGGTGGCGTTAAAGTCTCGGTCAATGATCTGATTATTAAAGCCTGTGCTCTGGCTCTGGAGAAGTTCCCCGAGGTCAATAGCTCCTATCGCGATGGCCAGTTTGTGCGTCATCAGGCTATCAACATTGGCATCGCGGTGGATATCCCCAATGGCCTGGTCGTGCCGGTTATTCGGGATGCCAACCTCAAGGGGGTGCGCACCATTGCTCGTGAGGCGCGGGCTTTGATTGAGAAGGCGCATGCCGGCAAGCTGACCCCGACGGATCTGTCGGGCGGTACCTTCTCAATTTCCAATATGGGCATGCTTGATGTCAGCGAGTTCATCGCGGTGATCAATCCACCCGAGGCGGCTATTATGGCGGTGGCCTCCGTGCGGCGCACCTTTGTGCCTGTCGATGATCAGCCGGTGCTGCGCGATATGATGCATGTCACGGTCTCGGCAGATCATCGTATCCTCTATGGGGCGACGGTGGCGCGCTTCTTGCAGGAGGTCAAGCGTCTGCTCCAGAATCCCTTCAGCCTGCTCGGATGAGGCCGCGAGAAGCCTCAGCGATAAACGACATGGGTAGATGGCCCTTTCCTGGGCTCAGTGAGGAGGCTCTTCTGATATCGTCAGAAGAGCCTCCTTGTTTTGGCGACGGGAAGAGTACTGCAAAATTTTCTTCCATCAAGCTGCGTAATCTTTCCATTTCTGAGGCGCCTTTGCCCTATCATTGACAGGAAATGAGATCTAATATATAAAATATTTGTACTTAGGAAATCGAAAGAGGCATCTTTAATGGCAAATCTTTCTGAGCCTCCTCGGCGGTCTGCGGCGAAAGCTTCTCTCTTTGGTGGCTGGCTATGGCGAAGTGGTCAGTTTTCTCGGCAGCTGGCGCGGCGTTTCACCTTTGCGCGGGTCTTGGCCAGTCGTTCTTTTCGCTTGCTCTGGCTGGGCCAGACGATTTCGAACGTGGGCAACAATGTCTTCTCGCTGGCGCTGGCCTGGCAGGTCTTGCTGATGACGCACTCGGCCACGGCCATGGGTCTGATCCTGATGGCCAGGCTGGTTCCCAACCTCGCCTTTGTTCTGATCGGTGGCGTTGCTGCTGACCGGCTGCCGCGGCGCTCGATCGTGCTCTGGTCGGATGGCTTACGGGGTCTTGTCTTGCTCTCCGTTACGGTGCTCGGCGTTGCCGGTCTCCTTCAGCTCTGGCTGCTTGTAGTAGAGAGCCTGATCTTTGGGATCGTTGAAGGCTTTTTCAATCCTGCGCTGATGTCTCTCCCGCCCGAGCTTGTGGCGAAGGAGGAGCTGCCATCTGCCAATGCTTTGACCGCGCTGAGCCTCAATCTGGCGGGACTGGTGGGGCCGGTGCTCGGGGCTTTACTCATTGCCCTGGCAGGACCGTTTTCGGCCTTTGCTCTGGATGCTGTGAGCTTTTTGATCTCGATGCTTCTGTTGTTCCCTGTTCCTATTGTTGAGCGCCGCCGGCGCTCGATGCAGGAGCAAGGCGGATCGTCAGCTCTGGCGCTGCGTGAGGAGGCTGAAGGCGAGGAGGAGGATCTCGTGAGAGGGCGGCTGTGGGGGCTGAGGTCTGGTCTGCAGAAGGTGCTGCAGGACCTGGGGGAGGGTCTCGTCTATGTGCGCCACTCGCGCTGGATCTGGGTGACCTTGCTCAGTGCGACTGTTGGGAATGTCTGCTTTATAGCCACTTTGGCGGTTTCTCTGCCAAAGCTGGTGCAGGTTGTCTATGGGCAAGGGGCTGGATTCCTTGGTCTTCTTGAAACAGCTGAGGCTATTGGCTCGCTGCTGAGCATCTTGCTTTTGGGGGTGGTCTTGCGTCTGGGACGGCGCGGGTTGCTGGCCTATCTCTTTCTGATGCTGAGCGCGGCTGGTGTGCTTGCTTTTGGCTTGATTCCGGCGGCGTTGGCCTTCTGGCTAGCTCCGCTAGCGTCGATCCTGGTCGGCTTTGGACTGACCTTTTTTAACACGGTCTATTTCACTATTTTGCAGGAGCAGGTACCTGGGGACAAGCTGGGGCGTGTCATCAGTCTGGATACCATCGGCTCCTTGGGTTTAGCGCCGCTGGGTCAAGTGCTGGGTGGGATTTTGACCGATCGGGTCGGAGCTGCGCCTGTCTTTCTGCTCTTCGGGACCCTCGCGCTGGGCAATTGTGTGTATCCGCTGCTTGTGAGAGAGGTACGGGAGACGCTCTAGACGGAGATGGGTGTCTGAGGGCCAGAGTTAGAGCCATTGATCGCTTGCTGTAGAGAGGAAGCGCTGCTCATGGTAGGGGGCATTCGCCTGGCGCGTCAGATGGGCCTCTGTGAATCAATGGGCCATTCTACAATTGAAACAAGGAGCCAGCGGGGATCTGTCATCAGAGAGCGCTACTCTATCGATGGCAGTGCACTTGGCGCATCGGAGGCAGGAGCCCTGGCACGAGAGGCCGGCCAGATATCCTGCCTCTCTCAGCCGTTTTCTTGGGGGGGTAGTGGATGTCTATGGCCCCAATGGGTACGACCGGAGTTGGACATTTGGCGGGGGCATCTTCTCAACTGCCTGGCTCTCTGGCACTATGTGCACTCAGAAAGGCAGGGGACTTGTGCTTGCCTCTCAAGACCGACAGAGACTTATCGCGGTGCTAGAGGCTTTGGCCCTTCTGCGAAGAATGGGGACAGCTGCTTTCTGCGAAACAGGGGGAATACTGTGAACGAGGAACTACGCAGAATCGTTGAGCCAGTCGAGCAGTTGGACTCGATTGCACAGAAGGCTATTGTCGAGGAGTTCCGGCGAGTCGTCACAGTCGTGGCCAGGATGGCGCCGGGGGACCTGATGCCCTGGGATGAGGAGTTTGAGCGATTTACCCTGCGGGAGCGTACTGTGCTGCAGCTAGCGAAGGGGGCGTCTGGACGGGGCGCGCGAGACAGTCGAGGCGATCACTGGGCTTGGCGACCATGCGATCGCATATCCTTGCTTGTTCGATCCTCTCGATGGCGACAGCCGCGAGCTGCGTTGCTCCTGCCTTGCTGTCTTCTTTATCCTCCTTTCAGTCTCCTTAAGCAGATCGGGGCGGAGGCTCTCGACCTCTCTTAGGGCTGCTGCTGAGTTGACACGAGGCTGCCAGGCGCTTGCGCAGTCCTGGGCGTGGGAGATTGCCTGGAGACCACAGGGGCCGTGATTGTGGGTCGGGCCAAGGGCGGGCGTGTCTCCGGATCGGCGAGGCGCTGCCCCATCGAGCTGCTCCATCTGGGTGCACTGCTCTCTACTTTAGTGCCATTTTTTTTACTACTGTCAGTAGAAGTCAATATTGCTGCTTCTACGACTGCTGCCGTTCGCTTCGAGCATCTCGGCACCCGGCCTTCCACGCAGCGATGCTCGAAGGGCTTTCCAGGCCGCTGGAAGGCTATAGTGGCTGGCATCATAGCCGCACAAAAGCGGTCACTACTGACCGCTTTTTTGGGATGCTCGAAACCGCTTGACGGACGCCGCTCCAGATGCTACTCTAGAGAGGGGGCGGTCAGAACCCCGCTTAAGCCCGTTGAGGGATTGAAAGAAGCAGCGTGTCGCAGCGCTACCACAGGCGCGGCGCTAGTCAGAACCCCGCTTAAGCCCGTTGAGGGATTGAAAGCTTCTACCGTAATAATCTGTCCACGCGCATGGCGGTGTCAGAACCCCGCTTAAGCCCGTTGAGGGATTGAAAGCCCGGGCAAGCCCTGCGTCATCGGCCACGCCCAGCGCAGTCAGAACCCCGCTTAAGCCCGTTGAGGGATTGAAAGCAAACACATCCTGAGCCATGTAGGCGAGCTGCTCGTGTCAGAACCCCGCTTAAGCCCGTTGAGGGATTGAAAGAGCTATGATTATACCGTGACGGTGGAGCCATGATGGTCAGAACCCCGCTTAAGCCCGTTGAGGGATTGAAAGGCTGGGGATACGCCAATTCTGGTAGATAGTACTGGGGTCAGAACCCCGCTTAAGCCCGTTGAGGGATTGAAAGAAGCAATCGACGCAATCTGCAATCATTGCGACATGGTCAGAACCCCGCTTAAGCCCGTTGAGGGATTGAAAGTTACCCCCCTCTAGACCCGAGCCAAAAACCGGTTTTGGTCAGAACCCCGCTTAAGCCCGTTGAGGGATTGAAAGTTACCCCCCTCTAGACCCGAGCCAAAAACCGGTTTTGGTCAGAACCCCGCTTAAGCCCGTTGAGGGATTGAAAGCATCAGAATGATGGACCTCCCTTCTCTTTCTCTGGTGTCAGAACCCCGCTTAAGCCCGTTGAGGGATTGAAAGTTGCGTAGTTTAAGATTGGTGCGACTCAGAGCAGCATTTGTCAGAACCCCGCTTAAGCCCGTTGAGGGATTGAAAGGAGGGATTGAAAGAGGAATTGGAACCACTTGGGGATGGCAAGAGTGAATCAGCCCTTTCCCCATAGGGCAGTGAGTGGAGAAAGGGCTGGTGTTTTCCTGGTTGGAAGAGGGTGCAGAGCAGCAGCCTGACCGGTCGCCCCCTAGGAGAAGTAGAGGCGTTCTTCACGTGGTGGCTCGCCCCCCACGGTGAGAACGCGCTTCACACAGGCCTGGCAGAGAGGATAGATGCGGACACTATCCTCTCGCGCATTCAAGTGAACTGCCAGACGCGCACGGAGCAGCACAAGCTCTTTCCTGGTCAGGAAGCACTCGAATACCGAATACTGGGTCCATTTGCCAAAGCCACAGAGGAGCTTGTGTACACGGGCGCGGCGCCGATCATCAGCGATATCGTAGGCAATGACATAGCAGCAGGTATCGTGGAGTCCCATACGGTTACCTCACCAGGAATGGCTGATAGCGCGCGATCTCCCCAGTCAGGTACTTGGCCAGCAGACGCGCCTGCAGCTCAAGGCAGCGCATGTAACTCACGCGATAGCCGAACACGGGATGCGTGATTTCCTCCTGAAAGCGCTCTTCGAGGGCGGCCAAAAAGCGCTTTTTTGGCTCTTTCTTGAGGCGATACGTGCCAAACAGCTCCTCGAAATCGTCTCGTCTCACCATGTGCTTGTTCAGCAATTTCACCACAACGGAGTCGACGATGAGCGGACGAAACTCCTCCATAAGATCGAGAGCCAACGCCGGACGACCATAGCCACTACTGTGGAGATAGCCGATATAGGGATCAAAGCCAACCAGCTGGACCGCCCCCGTGACGCGGTTCGCCAGGATGGTATAACCATAACTCAGCAGAGCATTGACTGGATCGGTCGGGGGACGCCTGGTGCGGCCCGGAAAGCACCAGATGTCAGGCTCCACCAGCATCTGCGGAAAAGCGGCATAGTAGAGGGCGCTGCCTTGTCCTTCGAGACCTAACACCGTTTCCAAAGGGGTGCCACTGATCCCATGATCGCCTGTGCTGAGACGGGGCAATGAAGAAGCGGAGACCGCTGCAGGCAGCTTGTGGAGCGACTCAATGATTGCCGCGAGATCCTTCAGGACCGCAGGTGACTGATTGGGAAAGCGCCGCTGGAGCAATCGCCGCTGATTCGACAGTTTCCCTCTGACAAAGCAGGAAGCCAGCAAGAGCCGCCGCTGCAGATCGTGATGGGCCTGATGCTGAGCGATCCGCAAGAGCGCATTTTTCGAAGCCTCTGGGATCAGCGATCCCTGGAAACTCCCATGCTCGCGCACAAAGTGCACGGGGATCTTGCGCTCTAGCAAGAGGTCTAGCGCAGCTGCCGTTAACGTGACATCTCCCAGCACCACGACCTCATCCACCTTGATAAGAGGTATACGTTTTTTGATCAGGGCCGTTTTCTGTTCTCCATCGACCAGACGTTGCTCAGGAATATGGATCAACAAGCAATCTTCCGTGTCTCGTTTTACCAGACTATGGACCTCCATCAGATAGAGTGTAGACACCTTCTGCTCCTTTCCTTTATATTCACTCGATTACCATTAATGATCAGTAGTGGCTTTTCAGAAGATTTCAAGCAGAGATTTCGTTGCGTCTCCCCGCTCTTGTTGTTCCTGGAGAGCGCGGACCTCCTCAGGTAAGCAGAGCGGTAACAGGCTGCAGTCGCGGCAACGCCTTGTAGTTTTCCCCTGAAGCGGAGCCGGAGGGCGCGGCTCTCTGGCCAGCGCCAGAGCAAGCTGAATACTTTCCAGGGTTTTCTGACGGAGCTCGGGAAGAAACAGAACCTGCTCACGCCGTCGTGAACCAAAGTAAAAAAGGTAGCCGTGCGAGAGCGGTGCCAGGTGCGGGAGATATTCCTCTAGACAGAGGGCCTGAGCGCAGAGCTGGATATGATCGTTGAGCCAGCGTCCCTCTCGCCCACGCTTGTATTCGACAGGCACCAGCGTGCCCGCCTCCTCTTCAAGCGCGTCAAGGTAGCCAGCTATGTGCAGGCGCTCGCTAGCGAGGTAGAGGCGATGGATGCGCTCCACACCTTTCTCAGCAAATGCTGCAGGCTGATCTACCCGTTGGTGCAGGAGTTGACCCTCTAGCACCGAAGCATTCACCAGCATTTCTGCCTGAACATACTCGTAGTAGAAGCGTCTTGGACAATACTCCAAGGCATTCAGCGCAGAAAAGGGAATGAGCATCTGCTCTAGCGGCTCAGGGGAGGTCGGGATGGTAGGCGACTGCATCTTTCTCCTCCGCTTGTTCATGGGCGACCAGCGTCGCACTGGCCGCGCTATCGCTAGCTGGCGGTAGCTCTGCCGACGAAAAACCGTTCAGACAGCGGGCCTGCCCCATACCCATTGCCGTTTTGTAGCCCACTCCACTGAAGAGGGCCAGACGAGCCAGAGAAGTCAGCCAGCGCGCTTGTGCTGCGCCCCTCGGCCCTTTCACTTCATATGTGATGCGTCCCAAAAAGCCGGTCTGTCCAAAGCGACTGGAAGGCAAGTACTGGGTGCGAAGCTCGTACTGAGACACAATCAGGTGGTCTGCGCACCAGTCAGCGATCTCTTGAGGAGTCAGACCAGCAGCAACCAGACGCAGGCGCGCTGGAGTGAAGAGATCCCAGGAGCGTGCCAGACTTTCGAAGACAGCAGCCGGCTCAGGAAAGAGCGTCAGCAGCTTCCCCCAGGAGCGCTGTCCTCTGCTGAAGGCGGTAGGACTGGCGAATTCAAAAGCATAGTGCTCCTGAGCCTCCTGCTCGCGGGCCAGCTCCTCGAAGGAAGTGACGGCTACCCATGATGGCCCCTCATGTGTCGGATCAGGGGCAGCCAGCATACGTGTCACGAGCAGAGGTGTCTGCTCAACGGTCAGAGAGAGCTGCCGGGCCTGTTGAAGACAGGCCCGGAGAATAGCCTGGACCAGCCGCTCATCTAAGAGGGTCAGACGCAGCCAGTAGCGTTCCCCTGGTCGCACAGGCACTGGTTGCAGGTGACTGGTGGCAATCTGTAGCTCCTTCACACTGAGCTGGCGGAAACCCCAGAGCAGACTAAGGGTATAGGGGCGACGCTGGTTAGGCTGGTGCAGCCAGGCCGACAGTTCAGGGTCAACCTGGCGTACCAACTGCAAAAAAGCCGCCTGGAGCTGCGGGCCACAACTGGGTGTCAGCCAGCCTGGCTCTGCTGGCTCTAGCCGCAGCAACATCGAAACCAATGGGCCATGTTCATCGCCGATAGATGCTGAAGACACAGTTCTCCTCCTCTCTCTTGCTCATTGCTCAGCACGCTGCTCCCTGCTTTTCTCGCTGACGACGGCTGGCGGCGCGAGGCCGTGCCGCTCTGTCTCTGTACTCTGCTTCCTTGAGCTGCCTCGCGCTTGCCCCTTAGAAGAAGAGCGGATCGCTCTCGCCCTGCTGTCCTCGCCGTTGATCACGCTCCAGAACCCTGCGAGGGATCTCCGCCGCAAGCTGCAAGGCGAGTGGACCCAGCACAGCCTGGTAACGCGCCGTCCGATCAGCGAAGGAGATTTCTAGTACCACAGGGAAGAAGCGCGCTTTCTGGCGCAGCGATATGAGCCAGGCGACAGTACTGCTCTTCTCTGCGGCCACGAAGGCAGGAATGAAGCGCTCCTGGAAACAGCTACGCACGCAGGCAGGGAGACCGGTATCATCATTGATGAACTGCGGTCGCAGGCCCCAGAGGGCAGCAGGCCGGTAGGCCCACGCTGCTTCCCACTCTGCTTGTGAGTGCTCCGGTACCTCCAGACGCAACCCCACCTGTCGCGGTTTCTCGCGTAAGGTCTGCAGGCGGCAGAAAAGGACCACCTCCTCTGGGATGCTGACCTGCCGCTGCTGCTCCTTGGGGAAGCAGGCCCGCTGCCAGTCCTGCGCCGTGGGATAGAAGATCGCATCATAGGAGCGCAGAATGTGGAAGAGATCATAGGAGGTCACGTCCTCGTCTGACAGCCAGTGCTGGGGATCGAAGACCAGCACCTGGGGCGTCTCGAAGCCCTCGCGAAAGGTCCAGCGAGCGTGCTCGGTATAGTACTGGCTCAGGTCTTGCTGGAGCCAAAGAATCGCCTCCTGACTGCTCCGAGGCCGCTCTTGACGCTTCTGGAGTATAGCCGGGAGGCGATTGTCGAAGGCCCTCAGATAGGGGATCAGTGGATCATCCTGTTTCGGTTCCTGTCCATCGAGTAGAACGGCGAACCGCTCAAAGGCTGCAGTGGGAATATGGCTGAAACCTCCATAGACCTTGGCCCGTTCTTCATACTCCCCCAGCTGGGCACGCAACTGACCATAGGTCAGCGGGCGCTGGCGCTGTCCATCTTTTCCAGCAAACAACTGCTGCAGGTCCTTCAAAAAGCTGTCGAGCAGGGGCAAATCCTCATCTGCCGTCCCCTGGCCAAGCAGCCCGAGTGTGCGGAAGAATTCCGCGATCACGCCGCTGCGCACATAGGCTATCAGATCCTGTCGCGCCGGCATCTGAGCTGCCAGCTTCGCCAGCGTTGCCCGGTCGATTGTCTTCCCATCTCTGGGCGGGTCAGCGCGGCTTTCTGACGCAGCATTCCCTCCTCCCAGGTGGCTCTCGAAGAGCCGATAGGTCTCCTGGTCCACAACAACCCAGGCACGGCAGGGGCCACAGTGCTCTCCTGCAGGCAAGGCCAGGACCCTTCCAACGCGACCCAGGCGCTGGAGCAGTTCATCGCCTGACCAGGCGTCGAACAGCAGGAAGTCGAGCGAAGGCCGTGGCTTGCGGGTAGCAGTGGGAGCGATGCCCTGCCCTGCTCGCGTGCGCTCAAAGTTGTAGCCAATATCTACCGTGGGCGTGGCCAGAATCAATTGGCGCTCGCGGGCCTCCTCACGTGCCTGAGTACCCTGGGGACCAGTAATGCGGCCAATACGCTCGCCGGCGGCTGGCCAGCGCGCACGTAGCTCGCGATAGATCAGATTGATGGTGCGCAGCGAGTTCGAGAGAATGGCCCCTTCGATGGGGAAGCCATCGGCAGGCTGGGCCTCCAGGAGCGGGCGCAACCTCGGCCACAGTTGCTGAACCAGACTCAGCAGGGCATCCCTGGTCTGACGCTGGCTGCCCTGGCCTCCGCCCAGCTCGTCAGCACTGTAGATCTCCAGCTCAACGGCAGTCAATGCTCGCACCGGTCGCACTTTGTCCGCCCACGCCTCGGGGACGGGGTCCTGTGGCTCAATCCACTCGGTCTTGATCTCGAGCTGCTCCAGAAAGCGGCGCATCGCTGGCGAGGGGGTGGCCGTCAACAGGCAGATCTGGCGAGGGCTGTCGAGGGCATCGGAGTTGCTGAAGTAGCCGCAGAAGGCAGACAGCTTCAAAAAGAAGAGGAAGGCGGCGAACTGCCGGGGACTGTAGTAGTGGACCTCGTCGATGATCACCAGACCAAAGTTCCGCAGCAGGTCGGTCAGCAGCTCCCCGCGGTCAAAGCGATTGTAGGAGGCGGTCAGGATGTAGTAGAAAATGTCGGGGTTGGTCACAAAGATGGTGGCCTGCGTCGTCGAGACATCTTCCTGCTGGGCCGTGACCGGATCGCTGAGCAGCTGACGCAGGTGCCAGCCACGCCGAGACCGCTCTTCGGCAGGCAGCTTCTGCCAGCTCTTCTGCAGATGGTCGCGCGTCACGGGGATCACCTGGTAGGGCAGTCCATAACGCCGACAGAACTCGCTGGCGCTGCGCACGTGTTGGTCGATCAGTTCGTTGGTGGGGGCAATGAATAAGGTGTCCCCCAGGCGCGGCGTCAGCTGATCCAGGCCGATCTGGCGCACACGCCCCAGTAAGCGCAGCAAAGCCCCCAGGGTTTTGCCTGTGCCAGTGGCATGGGTATTGATCACCAGCGGCGCGCTAGCCTGGTACATGCGCCACTGATGGTAGAGGAGCCGACTCTCCTCCTCTGGTGGGGAGTCACCGGTCTGGCCCGCTTCCTGTTCTGGCCTGGAGGGGGGGACGGAGCCGGTGAGGGCGAGCGGGTGCTCGCCCAACCAGAGACGCTCTTCGTACGGCTGCACGGTGACAGTCAGCATGGGGTCTGGCCTCCTTCTTATTTGCTTGGTTGCTTCGCCCGTATTCAGGGCAGGGTTTCGACGCCGTAGCGCATCCCGGCGGGCAAGTGGACCACTGCACCGCCAGGCAACCGCCCAGTCCAGAAGAGTCCCCGCAGGCGGGCCTGACGCACCAGGGGCGCCGGCGGAATATTGTAGAGGGTGAAGCTGCGGAGCGTAGAGAGCATGACGTCCGGCAAATCGGCGGCGTTCAAAAAGAAGTCGACGACCTGCTCTTGCTCCTGCGGCTCCGATGTGAGCAGGTGCAGTGGCTGCCAGTCAAGGCGGGCCTTGCTGTTAAACTTGCCCAGGCGGATATAGCGTGGCAGAGCGGGTGCGGCCTCCCCGGGCAGGAGCACGTAGAAGCGTGCCCGGCTCTCGGCGGCCAGCAGACGGATCTTGCCGGCCTGGGGAAAGTTCATGGCCCGCGCTTTGCGGGATCGCTCCAGGGCAATGGCATTCTGATCAAAACGGAAGTAGTAGCTATCCGACTGGGCGTTGAACTGACTAAAGGCGAAGCGCAGACGACCGGGCAGAAAGGTCGCCGGCGTCACATAGCGGCCCTGACGATTCAGCGGCAGCAGATCCTGCTTATAGCGTGGTGGGCCGTCCCAGTTGTAGGGAGACACACACCAGCCCAGGGCATAGGTCAGGGCATAGTTGCCGATCACCGGTTCGGTCTCGTAGAGCAGGCCCACCTCGCGGCTGGCAAAAAAGGTATGCTCCAGCAGAGTCAGGTCAACCTGATAGATAGCAAGCGTCATAGCAATCCTCCTGGCAGGAAGAGGGAGCAGCGATATGACCACCCTGATCCACGGCCTGCGCCTCTCTGGCTGGACCGCTGGCAGCCCCCTCTGCCCCTCTTCGCCCACGCACTTTACGGGAGATCCTTGTAGCTCGCCGTGACCTCCTCGAGCAGGGCCTTCAAGCGCTCCGGCTCGCGATAGAGCATCAGGGTCTCTTCCAGCAGGCGGCCCAGGGCTTCACCGCGCACGACCAACGGTGGGCGCCCAACCAGGTCGCGCAAGAGCGTATCGGTCGCCTGCTGGACGCAGCGTTCAACCAGGGCATCGTTGAGAGGGACATCCAATTCATTCCTCCCCTGCTCCTCCAACAGCAGATCATAGACCTCCTGGGTCAGTTCGAGATTGGAAAAGATCTCAGTATCGCTGAATATCACTGCCGTAATCATATTGCGTACACGTCCCTGACGGCTGCTGATGGCGCCGTAGCGCGTGCTGCGCAGGATATTGCCTAGCACATATTGGAACTCCCCCGGCGTGACATCCTTGAGCGTCTCGATATCGAGAAAATGGACCTCGGGCAAGACATACTCGTCTTCGTTGATAGAGGTTGAAGGCTTGCCGTCGAAAGGATTGCGCATCGTCCCGTTATCGAAGGTGGCGTTGAAGGTCCGTGTGCCGGTCACCAGGCTGGCTGGAGCCAGCGAGTAGGCATCATCGGTCATGACGCGGCTCTTCTGCGCGCCACCGCCTCCGGCGGCGTAGCCATAGACCATACAGTCAATGCACTTGCCACAGGGGGCATTGGTGTTGAGCGCGCAGGGGCGCTGCTCGCGACCAACCGTCACCGTTCCTAGCAGACCATGCTCGCGCAGCAGCTCGCGCCCGACGCGGCGCTCGACAGCGCTCTGTTTCCGCTTGCTGATGACCACGCGCTGGATCGGTTCGCGCGTGGTCTCCCGGCGACCGGCGGTCACCAGCTCTTTGACGAGGCCCTCGCCACTGCCTTCCGTACGGAAGATTGTCTCTGACTCGGTTTTGCGGATCAGGATGACGCTGACGTAGCGGCCATGCGGAAAGTTATCATAGCGCTCCAGCAGATACTCGCGATAGTGATTGAGCACGGTGAATGTTGAGGTGACGCTCATGGACTAATACCATCCTTTCTTCGGTGGTGGATAATCTGGGCATTTTGCTTCTCTTGCACTTTCTTCTTCTGAGCAAGGTGCGACCTCGATGCGGGGTGGTCTTGCTCACGCAGTGCAACCTGGGCTAATCCAAGGCTGGACCGGCCTCCGCTGGCTCCTCTGTCTCCGCTGCTTCCTCTGTCTCAAGCTGCTGAAGTGCCTCCTCCGGTGATGCAGCCTGCTTTTTCTCCAGCAAGACGCGGGCCAGCTCCTGGCGCACATAGACCAGGTAGGCGCTGCGCAGCGAGCGCTCACGCTGGAGCAGTTTCCCTACATGGTCGTCAAGGGCCTGCTTGAGCACTTTCTCAAAAAACAGGTCGACGTACTCATAAATCGCAGCCTCTTGGACCCGGCTGCGAATGCGCTGGAGGTGGTCGAAGATCAGGCCCTTGCTGCTATCTCGGGCAAACTCCAGCTCCTTCGGATAGCGTCCCAGCTCGGCCAGAATGATGTCTAGGGGCTTCAGTAGGGAATTGCGCTTAAATGAGCGGCCACGAATGGCCTTCCTGGCCGCGTAGACGGCCACTTCTTTCAGCGCCTGGGCCAGCAGATCCCCTCTGGCCTGGTGAGGGCTTGCCTGGGAAGGTGTGGATGTCACAATGAACCTCCTCTTCTAATCTGAGCTGCGGCGAACAGGTGACGGACAGACAGGCGGGGGCGCTAGCCGAGCGCCTCCGCTGCCCCGAGCAGCTGCTCCAGCAGCGGGGCGACCTGGTAACTGAGCGTTAAAGGATTCTGCTGCTGCTTGCCGGCTTTCTCCTCGATCAGGCGATCCACCTCATGGTAAAGCGCCAGTGGGTCCTGGGCTGCTGCGGTGACCAGGTCGTAGAGGACTTTCACGGTCGACAGGGCGTCCGGTTGCAGCTTATGGGCCAGCTGATGCAGGAGAGCCAGGCGCCGGCAGAGGGCCCGCACCTGGGAACGGGTCAGTACCTGCTCTGGCAATAACCAGGCAAGCGCCTGGGGTATCCCTTCCGCCATGAAGGCCACCGGCTCGGACCCGATCATTTCCTGCTCCAAATTGAGCAGTGGCGTTGGCAGGCGCGAGAGCAGGACGCGGCAGTCAAACCAGGCCGCCAGCACGAGGGCTTTCTCCAGCGCGACCAGGTATTGGCGACCGTAGCCCTGCTGGTTGATGGTCAACGGCAGGACAGGCGTAGGGCCGAGCGCCTCCGCATAGCGCGGAAGGATCAGTCCCTGGTGCAGCTCTTTCCGACAGCGCAACTTTTGGAGGACCTGGCCAGCAGCCAGCCGTTGCCACTGCTCCTCGTCGCGCGTCTCCGGGTCGATCGCTACCGTGTCCTCCCCGATGAGGCTCTCGACTGTCTGCCACCAGGCGCGCAGCAGCGGCTCGGGAAAGAAGCTGTATGGGAACAGGTGGAGATAGAAGGTTTGCAGCTCGCTGCCCTGCTTGTCACGATGTGAGGGCCAGGCCAGCTTTTCTAGCAGGAACTGCGCGCGGCAGATGGGACAGATGTTGCGCTTCGGCTCTCGTGGACTGCCGCCCTCCAGCCGGTTCGAGAATTGCTGCACACCAATGCTCGGCGGCACCTGCAGCGCCATCCACTCCTCGGCAGGCAAGGGGCTGCTACAGTAGCTGCACTGCCGATCTGTATAGCGCGGATCTGCATAGTGACGCAGGTTGGCCCGAAAGTCGACCGGCTGCTGCAGCTCTCCGCTGCTCAGATCCCAGAAGCTGAGATGGCGATCCAGATAGTCAAGGATTGCCTCCTCTTGGGGGCTACTCGCTGAGAGCGCCGGCGTGTCGTCTCCTGCAGCTGTCAGCGGTGACAGGCTAGTAGCTGCAGCCGAAGCTGCGCTGTGGCCCGCTGCTGAACCCTGCGGGTTGTCGCTGTTGGCGGACTGGAGTGAGGTAGGAGCTCTGTTCCCCCGTTTGCCGCCACGGCCAGCGCGTTGGGGAGCGGCTCGCTGTGCCTGCTCTTCCAGGCGGGCAAGATCGGCCAGGGCGGCGGCTTCCATCTCGAGAAGCGGGGTCGCGGGCAGGTCACGGGCCATAGCGTAGCCACGCCGATAGGAGTTGATCAGGGCGTAAAGCGGCTGTCGCTCCTCGGGCACCCCAAAGAGACGCGCCACTCGCTGCCAGGCGTCCTCGTGCAGGCGTTTCAGTTCCTCACCCCGGTGGGCGTCGAGGAAGTTCCGGTAGGCCATGAGAAACTCGCCCCGCTTAAGTGCCTCGGGATCAGTGGGCAGCAGCTGCTGCTCCGCCAGCAGCGCCTGACACTGGGCCCGCAGGGCTGGATCAGCCGCCGCTTGCGGCGAGTTGAGGAAGGTCTCCAGGTCCTGGCGCGCCGCTGCCTCTCGCTCCTGGCGCCACTCATCGCGGTACTGCTTGCGCCTGACCACGTTGGTGATGCTGCCAAAGATCTGCTCGATGGGGGCGCCGCTCTGGAGGGCCGCCTCGTCGACGCTGATCCCGGAGGGCCGTGCCTTGATGAACTCCGTCAGCCCTTGCTGCTGCATCTCTGCCAGCTTGCGGACCACCCGCCGGGCCAGCTCGCGCTGCCGCTCGCGTGTCCATTCAAAAGGAATGGCCCGGTCGAGCAGATAGTCGATGCCTTCGGCATGGAAGAGCAAGGGAATGCAGTGTTGTTCCCCGTAGTGTTCCTTCAGCAACTCGGCGACCTGATTATGGATCGTGTTCGAGAACAGGCCGCGCAGTTCGGCCAGGCGGTGGCCGATGAAACGGTACCGCTGCCGAGCCCCGCTGAGATGGAGTCCCTCATTCAGGCGCTCAAGCGCCTTCTGGTGAATATGGCGTTCATGACGGCTGGCCTGGTCCGAGCTGCGAGACAGGTCCAACACGTCCGCGGTGCGCAGCAGCGCTCTGAGCGGCCCTTCGAGGCGCGTTCGAGGAAGACGGCACTGCTGCAAAAAAGAGAGGGAAAACTGAGAGATCTGGATTGCTTGATCCTGCTGGCTATCGACCAGAAATTTGATGTCGCGCAGGTACTCCCGCCACTCGGGAAAGAAGTGGTCTGCCTGGAGGGCTTCTAGCTCGCTGGCCAGATGCTCCAGAGTGGCCGCGTTGGCATAGCGGACAGGCTTGCCGCTGCTATCCTGACCATAGGCAGGTAGCTTGTTAATGTCATGGACGGTGATGGCCAGGAGCAGACAGCGCAGCTCGGTGGCCTTCAGTTGAAGGACGGGCCGAAGCCGCTCGATGATCGCCGCGCCATTGAGCATGTGCTGCCAGAGGCTTTCCCCTTGCTTGCTACCTGTCTGAATGATCTCCTGGTAGCGCCGCAGCCCTTCGTCGACAATGCGTTGCAGATACTGCTGAAAGACCTGCTCTGGGTCATCGCTCCGGTAGGTCAGCCCCAGGGCAAACCAGCGCGAGGATTCCTCAGAGGCCGGAGCCATGCAAAATCATCTCCTTTCGTTCTTCCAATCCCTGAGCGGGCTTCTGCTGGCTTCTGGCCGGGCCGCCGTGCAGAGAGATCCCTATCAAGGAGGTGCGCCTTCGCTCGCCAGGATGGCGACCGCTCCCCTTCTCTCTCAGAGAAGAGCGTGACAGGTGATATTATGGCTGATTGATACGACAAATTTTGTCGTATCAATCAGCCGGCCCGAGGAAAAGTAAGTACTAGGGCCATAGATGTTGCTGGAGCCATGCTTGCAGCGAGCGGCCCAGGAAGGGCAAGAACCGCCATCATCGCGCAGAAGAGTGGGGGAGAGGAGCTTCATTCTCATGCCCCAACGGGCTTGGTCATGGCAAGACAAGGATACCCTCCTCATCACCCCGTGCCGACAGCAAAGCTTGGTTCCGCAGAAGGCTTCTCCTAGCAGCCACGGCAGGTCACTGCTCCTCCTCCGGCGCCTGCCAGGGAAGGCCATAGAGTCGTCCCATCTTGCCGACGACCCTGCGCATCTCCTCTCGCAACGAGGCTGGCTCAACCAGCTCGGCCCTCTCCCCGTAGCGTAGCAGCTGCTGAATCACCCGCCACCCGTTGTACGCAGTGGCCCGGATCAGTATCCAGCGTTCCTCTTGCCCTCGCTCGTTCATGCGCACCTCCTCTCGCTCAACCACTTGTGACAACCAGCGCTGACTGAGGCCAGGCTCAGCGATCCTCGCGTCTAGCCAGAAGCGAAAGGTCAGCACCTGGCGGCGCCGTGTCCCCCCAGTGAGCTGCGGCTCAATCTGCAGCGACTCTTCCTGAATGCGGTCGATGCGGAACTCCAGAAATTGCCCGCGCTCGGAATGATAGGCCACCAGGTAAAAATGGCCCTCCATCTGGATCACATGGGCGGGATCGAGATGCTGATGGGTGACCTCTTTCCCCGAAAGAGGCCGATAGCGAAAGCGGATGTGCTGGCGCTGCTGTATCGCTCGCGCAATCTTCCTGATCAGCTCTCGGTAGGGCAGATAGTCCATCACAGGTGCCAGATTAAAGTAGACGTAGGGAGTGTGGGCCCACCGTTCAAAGCGCTGCTGCTGCGGCGGTGGCAGTTGCCGGGCCAGCCGCTCGATGAGTGCCTGCACCTCATCTGCAAACGGATGGCGCGGCTGTGGCTGTGGCAGCGCTTGCGTCGGGTCGGGAGGGGCCAGCCGATAGGGGGCCGTGAACATCGAGGCCAGAAAGGCCAGACATTCTACCTCTCTATCCGACAGAGACCAGAAGGGAGCCAGGCCCTGATCATCCTCGAGGACATAGCGCGCCGGGTGCCTTCCCCGTCGCTCCCGAACCAGCACCACGCCAATTGCTTCCAGGATCGCCAGATCTCGCTCGAGCGCGCGATGCGCCTTGCGGAGTCGCGCATCATCGGTGGCCTCCTCCCGATCGATGCCGTAGTGCAGCCCCAGGCTGGCAAAAATCTGCGCGCGTGTGCAAGGTCCTTGTCGCAGCAGTGCCAGCAAGCGCAGAAGTCGCTCGATCCGGAGGGCGGCAAGCCTTTCCTCTGAGGAAAAAGGTTCAGCGCGTTGGAAACCAGCCATGCACTGCTTTCCCTCCACCAATGCAAGAGAGATGCCTTTTACCATAGAGTCTTGGGCGCCCGCTGTCAAGGTCAGGCCTCCTCTGCTGTTGGGGAAAATATGCCGCTGTTGTTGCTCATGCCGTTCGCTTCGAGCATCTCGGCACCCGGCCTTCCACGTAGCGATGCTCGAAGGGCTTTCCAGGCCGCTGGAAGGCTATAGTGGCTGGCATCATAGCCGCAAAAAAGCGGTCACTACTGACCGCTTTTTTGGGATGCTCGAAACCGCTTGACGGAGGCCGCTCCAGATGCTAGCCTAGAGAGGGGGCTGTCGGAAGGCAGCGGAAGCCCGATGTGGGATTGAAACCTTGACCACCTGGGAATTGTCCCGATGTCGCCAGGGGAGTCGGAAGGCAGCGGAAGCCCGATGTGGGATTGAAACGCAGATCGACAGAGGCATCTCAATGGCCCCTGTCGCCGTCGGAAGGCAGCGGAAGCCCGATGTGGGATTGAAACTCCAGAGACACATAGCGTGAGATATCCTGACCTGCGTCGGAAGGCAGCGGAAGCCCGATGTGGGATTGAAACTATGTTTTCAAACGGTGCTATGAGCACTGATTTTGTCGGAAGGCAGCGGAAGCCCGATGTGGGATTGAAACCTTTGAGACTCTTGACAACCTCCCTCAGCCCCCACTCAGTCGGAAGGCAGCGGAAGCCCGATGTGGGATTGAAACCATATAGGTATGGGCCTCACAGAGGGCATAAGCACAGAGTCGGAAGGCAGCGGAAGCCCGATGTGGGATTGAAACGAGAAGACATGGAGTTTGCCGTCCCCATCATGATTGGTCGGAAGGCAGCGGAAGCCCGATGTGGGTTGGAAACCCTGAGAGAGGCGATGAGACGGTGGAGCGTGCTAGAAGAGGAGAGAACTGTCGACTAGGGGAGGAGAAAGAATGAGGCCGCTCAAGAAGCGGCCTCGAAGTGGTGGAGATGGGGGAGAGTTGAACTCCCCGTCCAGGCAACCCTGTTAAAGGATATCCTACAGGCTTAGTCGGTGTATTGCTATGCGCGGAGGACTCCCACCGACAGGATTCCTCAGCGCTGGCCCTCTGGTCTTAGATGCCGATTAGAGGGCGATCACCGGCACCGCAGCCCGTGTCGTCGGCGCCCACATCTGACCCCACAGGCCAAAGTCAGAGGGACGACGCTCGCCTAATTAAGCGGCGAGAGCGTAGGAGTAATTTGCCTTGTTGGCAGTTATTTTTTTCGCCGGTTGTTTAACGAGAGAGCACACCGGCACCTCGACCTGCAATCCTTTCAACAGCTTGTCTGTCGAAACCCGTCATCCCCATAATACGATCGATCGGGCAGGATAGGATCAACTAACCCCGATCGCCATCACCAGACAGGTCCAGCCAGTCCAAGGCAATCAAAGGCAGGATCAGATAAACTGCCCCGCTCTTGTGGCCTTCTTATCTTACCACACCATATAACGTCCGGCAAGGGGAGAATTATTTCAGGCGCTCCAAAAAACGTTGGAGATGGACAATGAAACGCTCGTGGATGCCTTCCCCGATTTTCTTCTCCTCATCATAAGCCTCGACCCTAAACACCAGACGCCGACCATCCACCTCGACCAGCTCGGCAGTAGCACGCACCCGCTGGCCGATCGGCGTCGCCGCCAAATGCCGCACATCGACGCGCGTCCCCACCGAAACATACCCCTCCTCGAGAAAATCAGCTACCGCCCGCCAGGCTGCATTCTCCATCAAGGCGATCATCATTGGAGTCCCAAAGACCTCAACACCTCCTGCCCCAACAGCGGCAGCCGTGTTCTCATGAACAACCGTCGTGCTCGCCTCACCTTTCAGCCCTGGTTGCAAGCTCATAACGCTCCCATCCCTTTCTTGTAGTCTTTGTGGGCAGCAGCACAGGTCTCCCATGCTACCCCATCTCGCATCTCCCATTCCTTACTACCCGTCTGCTGCCCTCACACATGTCAGACCGTCCACGGTCCTTCTCTCACCCTAGTTGGAAACGATCGCGCCCTCCGAACCTGCTCCCGCCCTGACCTGCCCCATAGAAAGGCCCTGGACCTGCCGCGCCTGAATCTCCCGAGCGCGGGCACGCAACTCAAGCGCTCGACTGACCTGACGTGTCTGCTGCAGTAACAGCGCATAGTTCTCCAGAAAGCGCGCGTACGTCGGATGGTTCTTACCGAAAGCCCGCTCACCAACCTCTAATGCCCGCTTGAAGAGCGCCCGCGCCGGACCATGCTTGTGCAAAGCGGTATACAGGGTTGCCAGATTATTAAGATTGATGGCTAGCGCCGGGTGGTCAGCTCCTAACATCCTCTCACGGATCTCAAGGGCGCTCTGATAAAGCGACTCCGCCCGCTCATACTCACCGCGATCATGATAGAGCATCGCCAGATTTTCCAGGCAGCTTGCTGTATAGGGATGCTCATCCCCAACCAACTGCCGATAGATCACCAACGCTCGTTGATAGAGCAGCTCGGCCTGCCCATAACGCCCAGTCTCACGATAGAGCAAAGCCAGATTGTTCAAGGTCGTCGCCAGATCCAACTGCTCAGCGAGAGGCAGGCTCTCATGAATCGCCAGGGCCTGCAGATAGCACTGTTCAGCCTGCTCATGGCACCGCTGCGCATGATAGAGACTGCCCAGCGCGCTCAGCGTCTGCGCCACGGCTGGATGTTCGCCCCCCAGCAGATGCTCGTGCATCAGCAACGCTCGTCGATAGAGTAGCTCAGCCTGCTCATAGCGTCCCTGGACCCGGTAAAGCGTTGCCAACTCGTGATACAGCGTAGCGAGCAATGGATGCTCAGACGCCAGCTCTTGCTGCCAACCCCCCAGCACTTGCAGAAAGAGCGACTCGGCCCGCTCGAAATCACGTCGGTCACGATAGAGCAGAGCCAGCCGATACAAGGCCCGCATCAATCCCTGGCGATCGCTCCCCACCTGCCGCTCTTCAATAGCGACCACTCTCTGATAGAGCACCTCGGCCTCGTGCAATCGCCCTTGTTCCTCATAGAACAGCCCAAAGTTGTAGAGACTGGCACTCAACTCAGGGTGTTCTGGCCCAAGCTGCTGCTCACGTATGGCCAGCGCGTGACGTAAGAGCGGCTCAGCCTCGCGGTAAGCCACGCAACGCTGCAGGTAATAGCCAGTCTGCTCTAAGAGACGCGCAGCGTCAGGACTGACCAGCTGCCACTCTTCGACCCAACGAGCACAGGTAAGCAAGTGCGGCAGATAGCTCCGACAAAGAACCGTAGGAGCAGCAGCCTCACTCAAACAGGCGCTCTCTACCAGACGGATAGTCTGCTCCGCCCACAACAGACGCGATTCTCGGCTCAGGCGCTGACGGACAAAGGCACCCACCAGCCGATGGAGGACCAGCGACCCTTGACTGTAGTCGGCCAGCGCAAAGCGGCGTAGCTCGTGGATCAGCCTGAGCAGGTCAAACTGCTCCAGCAAGCACTGACCCAGGCTCTCCCCTAATTCGCCACCACCACTCACCAGCATCTCAAGGGGAATACGATCAGGCTGCAAAAATGAGCAGAGACGTAGGAGCTCGGTGGCAATTGGACTACTGCGCTCGATCCGGGAGAGGCTGATATGCAGAACGGTGGCCAACGGTTCAGAGAAACTGCTGATCAACTGGCTGACCGGCCAGGTGCTCCGCTGAAGCTCAACATTAGCCTGCTTATAGAGGTTCAGATAACTGCTGAGGCTACATTGCTCTGTCTCGATATAGGAGCCAGCCAGAGCGAGCGCCAGAGGAGAAGCCCGAAGCAAAGCAACCACCTCGCCGATCCGGCTGGCCTCAGAGGGAGGAGCCTGCTCCAGCATCGCCTCCATCGGCAGCAAGCCTGCGGCACGCAGCAAGAGAAGCGCGGCCTCCTCAGCCTCAAGTGCAGGAAGCTTCACCTGCATTGCCTTGGGCAAGGCTAATGGCTGACGAGCCAGCAGAATCAAATGACCGCGGGCCCCCATAGGCAGCAGATCACGAACCACCTCGCTATCCGCTACATTATCCAGGATCAGCAACCAGCCCGGCCTCTTTTCGAGCCAACGGCGCACCGCCAGAGCGACCAGATACTGATGAGGAAGCGCATGCTCCGGCAACTCCAACGTCTCAGCGATGCGTGCCAACTCATGAATAAGCAGCTGGCGACTGGCAGCATTCACCCAGAGCACAGCCTCATACTCATGACCATAGCGATAAGCATATTCAAGCGCCAGCTGTGTTTTTCCGCTGCCAGCTGGTCCGCTCACCACTTGCGGCGGAGTGACCGCGCTGGCCTTGTTGCTAATAGGCATGTCGTGCAGATAGGCCAACAGTGAGGCGCGACCCGTGAAGAGCGGATTCCGACGATACGGTACCAACCAGAGTGAGGGCAAAGGCGAGGAGGAGACCGCCGTCACGCTCTCAGCTGGCGAGGCCGGTGGCGGAGGAAGTGGAGGTAGCTGGATGGCCGCCGAGGGAACGCTCGCCTTGGTGGCAGCAGCGGTAGCGGAAAGCCAGGTCGCCAGCTCCGCAGCCACCGCCTGCCAGGCCGCTTCACGATCCTCCCAGGCGCTAATCGCCACACCGTTGGTCGGCAGAACCGCCAAATCGGCCAGCGGTGTATCATCGCGCTCCGTCGGACGCACGAGCACGGGAATCACGCGCGCCAGACCAGCCTGGTGACGCTGGAGGGCTACTTTCAGCTCCGCGCTGTAGCAGTAAGCAGAGTGCACAAAATCCGGGCTGACCAACAAGAGAATAAGCTGCGCTCGTTCCAGGACAGGGCTGATCTCACCGCTTCCTTGCCAGGAAAGACCCTGGCCCGTAGCACGCTCCTCCCAATCAGCAATGAGACCTTGCCAGCGGAGTTGATAAAGGTGATTAATAAGTTCGTTACGCGCGGCTTCGTCTTTGAAGGTGTAGGCCAGGAAGACCTTCACTGCCATGTTCTGGCTCCTTGCGTATGAATGAGACAAGGGCAGCTCCTTGCCCTACCGCCGGGAAGCACAAGGTTCTTCGCTGTCTGGCGAACGGCTAAAAAGGATGAACGCCCTTCGAACAAAACACGAAGGTAACGTGCATCTTGTACAGTGGCTACACATCTAGTATACACTCAGTGAGAGCGAGGTCGCAATAAATGAGGTGAGGAATCCGACACGGCCCTTGCTCGCTATCGGCTTCAGAGCTGATACGGCCCATCTGCTTCTCTAGAGAAAGTTATTTAGACAAAATGTAACACTTTATATGGAGTGCTGTATGGTAAGTGCAGTTCAACGTGTTGCTCACCGTGGGGGAGCGCAGCTAGCTCCCGAGAATACCCTGGCGGCCTTTCGTCAGGCCCTAGCCTTGCCGGTAGATGCCATTGAGTTAGACGTGCAGATGAGTCGTGATGGCCGTCTTATCGTCTTCCACGACGCCACTGTCGAGCGGCTTACCGATGGTCGGGGCAACATTCTTGATCTAGACTTTGCCTATCTGCGCAGCCTCAACGCCGCCGCTCATTTTCCCGGTGGCTGGCCGGAGCCGCAACGTATTCCCACCCTACGAGAGGTTCTTGACCTGGTCAGAGGGCAACGGCGCGTCTGGATTGAGATCAAACCGAGTCGACGCGGAAGCGTCTACGGGCGCTACCCGGGCATTGCCGAAGCGGTGGTCGACGAGCTGCAGCGCGCAGACATGCTTGACCAGGCCGTCGTCATCTCCTTTGACTGGTATCTTTTGCCCGAAGTGAAGCGACGGGACCCGAGACTGGAGACGGGGGCGATCCTCTCTGAGGACATCTGGGACCCCCAGGCCGGGCAAGCCCTGGATACCCTGGTCGAGCAAGTGCGTGAACTGGGCTGCAGCTGGCTGGATGTAGAGGAGGCTCTTTTCCTGCCCCACCTGCCGGCCCTCGTCCATAGTTACGGGCTCAAGCTTGGCATCTGGACCGTGAACACTGCCGAACGCCTGCGAGAGTTAGCGGCGAGTGGTGTTGATGCGTTGACCAGCGATCAGCCCACCCTCTTCACCGCTTTATCGTAGGCCCAGGCCACGGGTCGTCGAACAGGGCGCGCTGTGCTGCTCTCAAGCCCTCCCTGGGGGAGGCGTGTCCTTTCTTCACAGCCATTCGTTCTAGATCCAAAGAGATGGTCCTCACACACGTAAAGGTACCATCAGCTACTGTCAAGGAAGGGCAGTATGCTATAATAGGCCGGCGCACGGAGAGCAGGCATCAGCCTAAACTCAGGGTTTTGTGGAGTCCCAAGAGTATGCAGCAGATGGAAATGTCATCGCTAGCTATTTCCCAGCGAGCGGACACCGCCGTCACTGCCGTTGCTGACAAGGAAGAGAGGCAGGGCGTGGGGATCTCGGTCGTGATCCCGGTCATGAACGAGCAGGAGAATATTCGACCTCTCTTTGAGCGACTGGTCGCCCAGCTAGAGCAGCTCGGTCAGTCCTATGAGGTGATCTTTGTCGATGATGGCAGCACAGATAATACTTTTGCTGAAGTGAAGGCCCTGCACGATGAGCATCCCGGTATCGTGCGTGTCATTCGCTTCCGCAAGAATTTCGGCAAAACGCCGGCGTTGGTGGCGGGCTTTAGCCGCTGTCGGGGGAAGATTGTCTTTACGATGGATGGCGATCTCCAGGATGACCCCGCCGAGATCCCGCGCTTCCTGGAGAAACTTGAGGAGGGTTATGATCTGGTCTCCGGCTGGAAGTATCCGCGTCTCGACCCTATTACCAAAACCTTCCCCTCGCGCGTCTTCAATGCTCTGGTCAGGACGCTGACCGGTGTCCCACTGCACGATATCAATAATGGCTTTAAGGCTTATCGGCGCGAGGTTATCGATGACGCCCATCTCAAGCTCTATGGCGAGTTCCATCGCTTTGTCCCGGTTATGGCCCAGTGGCGGGGTTACCGAGTGACCGAGATCAAGGTTCGCCATCACCCTCGTCGCTTCGGGGTTTCGAAATTTGGGGCCCGGCGCTTTGCTCGCGGATTAATCGATCTGCTCAATGTGCTCTTCCTGACAACCTTTCTGCGTACGCCTTTGCGCCTCTTTGGCCCCTTCGGCTTCTGGACGTTCCTGCTCGGGTTGCTGATCGATGCCTGGGTGGTGATTCGCAGCCGCCTGATCGACAACCAGCCTATTCATACGCAGCCAATGCTCTTCGTTGGCATTCTGCTCATGATCTTTGGAGTTCAATTCGTCCTGGTGGGCCTGCAAAGCGAGATGATCCGCCATTATGCCTTCCAGCCAGGGGAGGAGTATAGTATCAAGCAGGAAATCGATGTCCAATGAGCAGAGCGGTCCTTATACGCTGGGTCAAGGTTCTGGCGCGCTTCGGTCTGCCAGTGGTGGTGCTGGTCTTCTTCGCTCTCCAGGTGAAGAATAACTGGAGCGCTCTGGCCTCCCATCGCTTCGAGTGGAATCCGGTCCTGCTGGCTCTGGCTTTCCTGGGCTTTGCGCTGCAGGAGCTATCTTTCGGGCTAATCTGGAAAAATGTTCTGGCCCGCCTCGGCTACCACTTACCATTGGGTGCCAGCCTGCGCATCTACCTGGCTTCGGAGTTTGTGCGCTATATCCCCGGAAACGTCTGGCATGTGCTGACGCGCATTCTCTGGGTCGGTAAATATGGTGTGCCTCGTTCGCTGGCCTTCACCAGCATGGTGGTCGAGCTGGTGACGAAGCTGGCAACTGCTGCCTTCGTCTTCGCGCTCAGCCTGCTTTTCTGGCACGACGTTCATGCGCTCGGCTCGACCCAGGGTATCTTCTTTCTGACCTTCAGCGCTGTCGCTGTGCTGGCAGTGCTGATTGGGCTACATCCCCGCATCCTGGAGAGCCTGCTCAATCTGGCTCTGCGCCTTCTCCGTCGGGAGCCGGTAAGGCTGGCTCTGCGCTACCGCGATATTTTGCTGGTCTCCTTCTTCTGGTGCCTGAGCTGGTTGATCGCCGGTCTGGCTTTCTACGTGATGGTGTTGGCTTTGTGGCCAGAGACCCCGCTGCTAGCCCTACCGATCTGTATCGGTATTTATGCACTCGGTTGGGATATCGGCTTTGTCTCGTTTATCACGCCGAGTGGTTTGGGTTTTCGGGAGGGGGCCATCGCTCTGCTCTTTGCCTTCTCGCTGCCCGCTTTGCCTACGGCCCTCGGCTACGTCATGGCCTTGCTCTCGCGCCTGATCTCGACGCTAGCCGAATTGCTCTGCGTCAGCGCGGCCTATCTCGGTGGCCTGCGTCAGGTACGCCAGATTCGTGCTGAGCAGACGGCAGAGCAGGGAGCGCGGCAGAGAGCTGGAGCGTCGTCGGACGCGCACTTGACTGCCCCAACAGGTGAGGAGGCGTCCCTGCCAGTAGCAAGCCTGATCGCTCAAGAGGTACAAGCAGAGCAAGCAAACCAGATCCCAGAGACTCCGGTCTCAGAGGGGACGGTTGCTTCCCACGAGGGAGGGAGGGGATATGAAAACTAGCTCTGCTCTGCGTAAGTGGCTGGCTGTCTGCTGGAACCGCCTCTACCTCTATCCACCGCCTGAGCCACTGCCTCGCCGACGCTCCTTCTGGGCGGCGATGGCGGTGGTGGCCGGGGCGACTCTTCTCTTTTCGGCGTTCTTTATCTGGTATTTAACGACCCGCCAGGATGCTTTCCAGACCAACGCCGAGGACCTAGGGATTATGGATCAGGCGGTCTGGTCAATTGTGCATAGCGCGGTCCCCCATCAGACGATTTGCAATATTGTTGGTGATACCAATTGCTATAGCAGCAACGGGATTAGCCGCTTCGCGATCCACTTTGAGCCAATCCTCTTCCCTGTAGCCTTGCTCTATGTGCTTTGGGCGACGCCAAAGACACTGCTCGTGCTGCAGACACTGGTGGTGGCTACCGGCGCCTTTCCCGCTTTCTGGCTGGCTCGCCTGCGCTTACGCAACGAGTGGATCGCTGTAGGTTTTGCCTTGCTCTATCTGTTGCATCCTCTTCAGAACCTGGCCTTGCTCAACGACTTCCATGCCGTCACCTTTACCTCTGCTCTCTTGCTGTTTGTACTCTATTTTATGTATACGCGACAGACGGCGTGGACCTTCGTCTTCGCAGTTCTGGCAATGGCCTGTAAGGAAGAGATTCCTGTCCTGGTGGCCCTCTTCGGCCTGTGGTCGCTCCTCTTCCAGCGCTGCTGGCGCTCCGGCCTCGGTCTCGTGCTGCTGGCCCTCGCCTGGGTCGGCCTGGAGTTGGTAATTACGCGCCTCTCCGGCGGGCCACTGTTAGCCTCGCGCTATGCTCATCTTGGCAACGGGCCGCTCGATATTGCCAGGAATATCTTGCTCCATCCGCTCGCGATTCTGAAACAATATGTCTTTGAGCGGCAGCATTTCTTCTATTTGCGTCAGGTGCTCAGTCCCACAGGCTATTTGCCGCTGCTGGCTCCCTGGGTGCTGGTGCTGGCGGTGCCGACCCTGGCTCTCAATTTGCTCAGCTCGAAGCCCGATATGTACAGTGGCCTTTACCACTACAATGCCGAGATCGTGCCTGTGCTGATCTTCGCAAGCATTGAGGCAGTAGTGGTTATTGGCTGGGCTGCACAGTGGCTGCTGCGCTGGGGGCGGGCCCTCTGGCAGAGAGCAACGGCAGTCTGGGAGCGCTGGCGCTTGCATCTAGCCACTCGTGGCGCTCCGGGAGGCCTGTTGCGCTCGTCAGGTTCTCTGAGCTGGGGGCAGCTCGTCTTGCTGACACTGCTCATGTGCTACTTGCTCGTCTCGGTGGGGCGGGCCGCTGAAGCTCATGGCACCATGCCTTTTTCGCCAGGTTTCAAATGGCCGGTGGTCAATGCCCATACCCGGCTCGCAGAGCACTTTATCCAGATGATCCCGCCCACGGCCTCTGTTTCAGCCCAGTCGGCTCTGGTCCCCCATATCAGTCATCGAGAGCGCATTTATCTCTTCCCTTATCAGGATCAAGAGGCCGATTATATCTTTCTTGATGTGACGAGCGATATGTATCCGCTCTTCCTGGGCAGCTATACTGCTGAAGTCAAGAAGATTCTCTTCAGTGGGCAATATGGTATCGTGGCCGCTCAGGATGGCTATCTCCTGCTGAAACGCGGCCTCCCGGCCCCGGGCCTCTCGCCCCTCTCGCCAGCGCAGAACGGGCCAGAGGCTTTACCTGCTCTGCCCCCCGCTTTCTGCTCCTTCCTGTGGGTTCCGCCCCAACAGGTTGAGCATCCGATCACGGCAACCTTTCGGAAAAGTGACAGCGCTCAACCGTTAGTCGATGTGGTAGGCTACAGTACGCCGACACCAGCGACGGTCGATAACGGAACCTATCTGCAGTTTACGTTCTATCTGCGAGCCAGAAGCGCCTCGCTACCAGCGCTCAATCTCCTGGTCTTGCTCAGGGATAGCGCCGGTCAGGAGCATCTGTTAACGCAGGATTTCCCAGGCTTCGCTTTTTGCCCAACAACGACCTGGCAGCCTGGCCAGATCTACATGTTGAGGACCCTGGCTTTCGGCCTGGGTTCTGTCCACCTTGCTCCCGGGCTAGCCCATATTTCTATGGCGCTTGTACCTGCGAGCCCTTCGGGCAGTACAATGATGGATGTGCAGGCCAGACAGCCTGTGCAGCTGCAGGGTGCATCTGGGGCAGTGAGGGCGCTACCGGATGCACGGGAGCTGCAGTTGACGAGCGTGATTGTTCGCTAACTACAGAGGCGCCGCTGAGTGCGCGTAGAAAGGGTTTGTGGCATGGGAGTTTTGCTTGGTCAACTCCCGCTAGCAGAGCTGGGACGCTTGAAGGCCGAGCTGGCGGAGACCTTGATCGCTAACTTCTGCTACCCGCGATTTTACGATTATCGAACCGAGTCTTTGCGCATGCGCCCGGTCGATAGCGCGAAGCGTAAGGAGGTCTGGCTCTATTTGAGCGCGGTCGATTTCACTGCCTGGAACCGCGTGGACGTGATGTCGCCCGAGCTGCAGACCTATATTGAGCGCCTCTTTATCCATTTCGTCCAGCGCAATCGGGCGTTTTTTGGTAATCAGGGGCGCAAGCGCATGGCCGATGTGCGCATGCTGATCACGACCTCTGCTCAGGCAGTGGCCGAAGGACTCCGCACCCACCTGGCCAGTCCTCAGAAGAAACGGTCAACCTTTGGCAGCCCGCGGTCAGTCCCTTCTTGGGCCACAACCCGCGCTACTCCTCTTCCTGAATTGAGTTGGGAGCAGATTAGTCAATCGACCCTCTTGTTGCAGCAGCAGCTGCAGGAGCTGCGCGGTGAGGCAGGCAGCTATGAGAGCCGCCAGATAGGCACCAGCTTGCCCTCGACGCCCGGCCCGGCAAGACCTGCCATGTCTCTGCCGACAGCTTCGGCTGCCGCGGGAGCTGTCGCTCCTGGCCGCACGCCGGCGTCTGCGGAGGAACGCCCATCCGCCGCGGCCTCCGCCGCGCCTGTCTCCGCACCACCGACGCGGCGTGTCCCTCCTATTCCCACGCGCGCGCTGCCCGGCTCTCCGCCCGCTCCTGCGGGAACTGGCCCCCAGGCGGCGCCCGTGCGTCGCCCTTCCGGAAAACTCTCTCAGCCCGCGTCGACTCCTCAGCCGGCAGAGGCTTCATCAACCGCTCCGGTACCGGTCCAACCTCGCTCACCCGTAGGCTCCCAGACAGGCGGACGCGCTCCCACTCCCTCGCCGGCAGAGGGAACGCCCCTGCCAGCCAATGAGGATGTGACCATCTTTGAGGAGATGCGTCAGCAACTGGTGCTCTGGTTACGCCTGGAGGCGGTGCGTTTGGGCCTGGATATTTCTGGACAAAGTCCTTCTCAGTTGATCGAACTGCTGCGGCGCCAGGATGGCTTTGAGCAGACGCGCCTGCAGGTTATTTCTAGTTTACTGAATTTGATCGCTCAGGTCCTCAAAAATGGCAAGGCCAGCCCGATGGATTATAAGCAGGGATTGATGTTCTTTCTCATGCATACTCGCCAACTGCGCCCTTAATACCTCTGCATTGCCTCTGGAGGCCTTTCCCCTCTCCAGAGGCAATACTTCCTTCTGCTTGAGACTCGATTGCTGCTAGAGTATTATCTTTTTCCTTGTTTTGGGGAAAAGTGCGCCTCCTTCTGAAAACAGGGCCTCCATAAAAATTTCGTTAAAAATCTTCCCTACAGGAATATTTATGTTTTTTACACCTTCCCGCTCCCGTGAGGCTATGGTATAACACGTATAGTAATACGGGGATTTTTATGACCTGGAGATACATCTTTTTGAGAGCTTACGCTCTCTGATCACTGGCAAGAGGGACGAACGCTTCCTGAAATGGAGGCGGGTGGCTCTTGTTAGGAGGGACCCTGGAGGGAGTGTTATGCCTCATGGCTAAAGGTCGTGACAAGACTGCTGATAGTCTTTTACCTGTGCTAGAATTCTTCCGGGCGAGGCAGCAGACGGGGCTGCTCAGTGTGGAGCGCCTGCGCAATGGGCAGCTTGAGGAAGGGGAGATCTATTTGCGCGCCGGTCGTCCCGTCTATGCCGCCGCCGGTCAACTCGCTGGTCAGGATGCGCTCAATCTGCTCTTGACCTGGAGCCCTATTCGCTTCGCCTTTTTTGCGGATGCTCCTTATCCTATGCGCTCCGATAGCTCCTCTCTGCCAGCAGCTCGCCTGACGCCTTTACTGCCCGGGGTGGTGCGCGGCGAGAGTGATCCGCAGCTCCCTCTGGCGCCAGAGAAGGTCAACGACGATGCCGCTGGCTATATTGGTATATCTACATATGGGAGCAGCTATAAGCCTGGTCTTGAATGGCTGGTGCCGCGGCGTCTGAGCAATGATCTGAGTGTCTTGTCGTTGCTCAGTCGGCGGCAGCGCTCGGTGTATCTGCTTGTCGATGGGAGGCGCACAGTGGCTGATCTTGCCCGTTGCACCAAGAAGAGTGTGCAGGAAATTGAGCGCATCCTGATCGAGCTTCAAGAGCAAGGGCTGGTCGCCATCTGAGTGAGCGCAGAGCGAGCAAGCCAACTCGCCTGAGACGGAGCCGCCTGCCCCGCCAGTTCCCTGCCTGGCGAGGCGGTCAGATCCGTTCAGGCTGCTGTAGTTATCATTGGCAGCAGCTCGCTCAGCTGCTGCAGCCAATTGGTCCCCAGCAAGCGGCGTGGAATGCGGATCACACCCTGCTGGACGCGGGCCTCGTTACGGAAGCGATGGTAGAGGGCCACGCGGTTTGGAATCACCGAACGTCTGACGGTAACCACCAGCTCATTATTTTTGAGCGAGATGGCCTCAATGCCCTGATGGGCTGCCTCGATCTTGAGTCGGATGAGCGTGAGCAAATTCTGCACTGGGGGCGGTGGCGCTCCGAAGCGGTCGGTCAGCTCAGCGGCGATGGTCTCCACCTGCTCGTGGGTGGTGAGATTGGCCAGGCGCTGGTAGAAGTTGACCTTCAGGGTGCGATCCCCGATATACTCATCCGGCAAATAGGCGTCCAATGGCAGGTCAATGGTGACCCCGGGCATACCTGTCTCTTCTTTCTTGCCCTGCAGCTCCTGCACTGCCTCGGCCAGCAGCTTGCAATAGAGATCGAAGCCCACCGAGTTCATGAAGCCCGACTGTTCCGCCCCGAGCAGATTGCCTGCGCCGCGCAGCTCCAGGTCTTTCATGGCGATGCGGAAGCCGGCGCCCAGTTCTGTGGCCTCGAAGATGGCGCGTAGCCGCTTCTCCTGCAGCGGGGTCAGGCGGGCCTCCTTATTGTAGAGGAAGTAGGCATAGGCCTGCTGAGCAGAGCGACCTACGCGACCCCGCAGCTGGTAGAGCTGTGCCAGCCCGAAGTGGGCGGCGTTGTTGACAATGATGGTGTTGGCATTGGGAATATCCAGCCCATTTTCGATGATGGTGGTAGAGACCAGCACGTCGTACTCGCCGTTGGCGAAGCCCAGCATGATCCGCTCCAGCTGCTCCTCGTTCATCTGTCCGTGAGCCACAGCAATCCGTGCTTCTGGTACCAGCTGTTGTAGCTTCTGGGCCAGCATCTGGATGCCCGCGACGCGGTTATGGACGAAGAAAACCTGTCCTCCGCGGTCAAGTTCGCGCAAGATGACCTCACGGATCAGTCCTTCGTCATATTCGCGGATGGTCGTTCGGATCGGCAGGCGCTCCTGGGGCGGCGTCTCGATGACGCTCATGTCGCGCAGGTTGACCAGGGCCATATGCAGCGTGCGGGGGATCGGCGTGGCTGTCATTGTCAACACGTCAACCTCGGCGCGCAGCTGTTTGAGTCGCTCCTTGTGCATGACCCCGAAGCGCTGCTCCTCGTCGATGATGAGCAGTCCGAGCTGGAAGAAGACGACATCCTTCTGCAGCAAGCGATGAGTGCCGATGATGATGTCGACCTTCCCCAGGGCGAGGTCTTCCAGAATCTGCTTCTGCTCCTTCTCGGAGCGGAAGCGACTGAGCAACTCAACCCGGACGGGATAGGGTTTGAGGCGCTCCTTGAAGGTGTTGTAGTGCTGGAGAGCCAGGACCGTGGTGGGCACAAGGACCGCCACCTGGCGCTGATCCAGCACGGCCTTGAAGGCGGCGCGTAGAGCAACCTCGGTCTTGCCGTAGCCCACATCACCGCATACCAGGCGATCCATCGGCCTGGGGCGCTCCATATCGGCCTTCACCTCTTCAATGGCCCGCGCCTGGTCAGGGGTCTCCTCGTAGGGGAAGGCGTCCTCCAGCTCTTTCAGCCACGGCTGCTCGGAGTCGGGCGGATAGGCATGGCCCTCGCTCGTCTCGCGCAAGCTATAGAGCCGCAGCAGCTCGCGCGCGACGTCCTGGACGCTCTCTTTGACCCGCGCTTTGGCCCGCGTCCATTCGGTGCTGCCCAGCTTGCTGAGGGCCGGCACGGCCTCCCCCATGCCGATGTAGCGTGTCACGCGATCAAGCTGGTCCGTTGGGATGTAGAGCTTGTCGTTGCCGGCGTAGCGGATGAGCAGATACTCGCGCTCGACGCCAGTCAGGTTCATTCTGACCAGACCCTCGAAACGCCCAATGCCGTGCTCCTGGTGGACGACGTAGTCGCCGGGATTGAGCTCGCTCAGGAAAGAGGCCGGCGTGACTGGCCGGCGCCGCTGGACTGGGCGGTGCTTGGACCAGCCAAAGACCTCCGCGTCAGAGTAGATGCTGAAGCCCAGGATACGCGATTGCCAACCCTCTGCCAGGTGCCCCTGGATGAGGGTGAGACTGCCCTCAATGGGCAGTTCTTTGATGCTGCTGCCGGGACTGACGTGAAGCGGTACCTCTTCTTCTGTGCTGGACTCGTCAGCGAAGACCTCGGCAAGGCGGCGCGCCTGGGCTGTCACAATGACGACTCGTTCGCGCCTGGCCAGCGCTTTGCGGCAGTCATGGACGAAGGCCCGGATGCGTCCACCGTAGGAGTTTGCACTGCTGCAGGGTGGTAGCAGCGGCTCTTGAGTGGGAGCAGAGGCGCCATCGGGATCGTGCTCTCCAGTGGAGGCCAGGATGCCGGCGAAATGCAGCTGTCGCCGCTGCTGCAGGCGTGGACTGAGCTCCTCCCAGGAGAAGTGCGCCGGTCGCAGGTGGGCCGGGTTCTCGCGCTCCGCTTCCAGACGAGCCTTGATCTCCTGTGCCTGGGCATCCAGGTCGCGAATGCGGTTCTGGATATGCTCAGGCTCGTTCAGGATCACAAGGGCATCCTTGGGAAGGTAATCGAGCAGCGTCACCGGCTCGTGTAAGTAGGGCAGATAGAGAGCGATGTCCTCGAAAGAACGGCCCTGGCGCAGCAGTTCGAGATCGCGACTCCAGCGCTCCTCGGCATCGCGGTGGAGGATGCGCAGGTCGAGTTTCTCTAGCTCACGCGCTGCCTGGACCCCTCGGGTTGGTAGAGCCTCGCGTGCTGGCCCAATCAAACAGCTCGTGAGAGGATTAAGCGAGCGCTGGGTCTCCGGGTCGAATGTTCGCAGCGACTCAACTTGATCGCCAAAGAACTCCACACGCACCGGGCGGCTCAGCGTGGGGGGAAAAAGGTCGACGATCCCCCCGCGATGGCTGAATTGACCTGGCTCCTCAACCTCGGCTACTGGCTCGTAGCCTAGATTGTAGAGGTGCTCCAGCAGCAGCGAGAGGTCCAGCTCCTCCCCCTGTTGCAGCTCATAGAGCGTGCGACTTAGCTCGTGAGACGGCATCAGTGGCTGCGTCAAGGCCCTCGCCGCGCAGACAAGTAGCAGCTGTGGCTCCCGCCGCGCCAGGCGGATGAGGGCTTGCATGCGCTTCTGAATGGTCTCGGCGTCACTCAGTAGCCGCTCATATGGCAGAGCGGTGCGCCCTGGAAAGTAGAGGACCTGCTTACCCTCCGGAGCAAACGCGGCCAGGCTCTCTGCCATCTGCCGCGCCCCTTCTTCTTCGTCAGTGACGATAAGTAGCGGCTGCTCGTATGCTGCCGCCAGGGCTGCGATAATGAAAGGACGAGCCGGCTCTGTGATGGCGTCAAGAACCGGCAGCCCTTCGGCAGCACGCAGCCGTCTGAGTAGTCGTTTGAAGTCGCTTCTCTGGGTCAGTAGTGATAATAAGCCTTGGAGTGTCAATCTCGCCTCACTACACCGGATAAGGTTTTCTTGGTGTGACTGGTTTTCTGCTGCTATGCTGTTAATGCTATGGTTGTGCTCTGTCAGGTGTATTCGCTTGTTTGCTTGATTGATTGCTGTGTACCTGGCTCAGCAGGTGCGGCTTACAGAGGTGGCCCGCTCCCCCGGCGCTGGCTGGTGAGACAGGGGGAACAGGCCCGTGTGGCGATCCTCAGTCTAGCACAGCGCTCTCGTTCTGTCGAGAGTGCCGGGTCTTCCCGCCAGGGGCGGCTGATCTGGCAGAGAAAGATGGTGACTCCACTGATCCCCTGGCCCCGGCCTGACCACTGCCAGCCAGGCCGGGCCTCTTCTCCCACAACCACTGTGAACCCAGCTCTGGCTCTGCCATGAGGACTGATCTCAGGCATGCCTTTCTTATAGTTTATCACAAGCGGCCCGGACTTGCCAGAGAAGGGAGTGCGTATCCGGCTGGCTCTCGTTCGGCTGATTAAGAAGGAGCAGAAGCGCTGCTCACTGGGTCCGGGGCGCCTCTGCTTGGCGGCTGCGTACGCGAGCATAGGCCCGCCCGACAGCGGAGCGCAGCCGCTGGGCCGAAGTTTGCAGCGCCTCATCGCTATCGCGGCCAAAGCCCCCGGAGCGAGGAGTCCCTCCGATTTCCAGGATAGCAGGGCCCGCAAAGCCACGTACGAGCAGCTCTTCGCAGTAGCCCTCAAGATCCAGAGTTCCCAGCCCCAGAGGCAGGTGATAATTCAATTGTGGCAGTGGCGTATCTGAAACGTGGATCAAGATCATCCGTGGAGTCAGTGCCAGGTAGGCGGGCAAGGCTTCAGGAAGGGTATGATTGACGTCCCAGACAAAGCCCAGCTCGGGTACTTGTTCCAGCAACCAGGCGCAACGGTCAGGTTGAGCAAAGAGGCCAGCCCCAGGCTCGTTCTGCTCGATCCCCAGCAAGAAAGCTGGAGCCTGGGAGGTAGCAAGGGACTGAGCCTCCCGCAGGGCGGGGACAAGACGCTCTTCCAGAGTCCGCAGGGCCTCCGGGCTGCGGAGGGAGGTCGTGAGATGGAAATGCACACGGCTACACGGTAAACGCCGGATCGCTGTCAGGTTGGCGTCTAGCGCTGTGGCCAGGGTTGCCCCGCTTGCCGTGGTTCCCGCTGCAGTCAGAGGAAGAGCGATCTCCAAAGTGCAAGACAGGCCAGCCTCCTGCAGGGCCGCGGCGACAGCCTCAAAGGAATCTCCCAGCGTCTGCTCATTGAGTCCTGTCTCTGAGCCACGGAGCTGCAGCCACTGGAAGCCACAGGTGCGAGCAAAGGCGATCTCCTCGCGTAGTGGACGCCAGTGGGAGCGAAAAAGGCGGGCTACCATGCCGATCTGGATTGGGGGGCGGCGGGCTTGTTGGCGCTGGCGTTGTGCTTCGGCGCGGTGCCGAGCCTCTGGATCGCTGTTCACCACGCTCATGGCAGCCTCCAGGCCGCGTGTGAGCACCAGCTCGATGGCTGCCACCGCCTCGTCTTCGGCCCGCTCAAGCTGGCTGCGCTCAGCAGCGGGAGGGACCCCCAGCACATAATCGATCACGCTCATGCGTGAGTTGCTCGGGCGTCCAACGCCAACGCGCAGGCGCGGGAACTGGTCGCTGTGCAGATGATGAACGATGCTCACCAGGCCGTTGTGGCCGCCGGTGCTCCCGCGGGCACGCAGGCGCAAGCGTCCGACGGGAAGATCGAGATCATCGCAGACAACCAGGATATCCTGGGGAGTAAGCCGGTACCAGCGAGCGAGAGCGCCCACGGCCTCGCCGCTGAGATTCATATAGGTCAGGGGCTTCACCAGGACGATCTTTTCACCCCCGAGCATACCACTGGCCAATAAAGCCCGGCTGCGCTCTTCGCCCCAGCGCCAGCCCAGCTTCTGAGCCAGTTTCTCAACGACGCGGAAGCCGACATTGTGGCGCGTCGGAGCATAGTGAGGGCCAGGGTTGCCCAATCCTACAATCAACTTCATTTATCGCTAGTCAGACACCTGTCATCTATTTTGGGAGGAGAAGGCGAAAAGAGAGCTATGGCCAAGCTAGCGACCGTAGGCCAGACGCACGGCCAGGTACTGGGGCAAGCCGGCCTTAATGATTTTCTCCTGCGTCTTCTTAATATCGTAGGGCACGCGGTAGAACTCGAAGCCAGCTTCTGTATCGTAGATCATAAAGGCGGCACGTGGATCACCATCGCGTGGCTGACCCACTCCGCCGGGATTGATGATCGCCCGATAGCCCGCGGGCGGGTCCCAATGCCCTTCTGGTGGGGTCAGCATCTCATTAGTGACCTTGATCATGCTCTGACTGAGGCCGAGCAAGGCCAGCAACTCCTCAATCTCGCTATTGAGGCGGTCCTCAGCGCTCACAATCTCCTCCTCGGAAGTTCGCGACTCGATTGCCTCAAGCGCCGCCACAATATCGGCATACTCGCCCTCCTGCGCGTCGGACTCGGTACTGGGCGTCTCTTCGTCTGTGGGAGCACAATCCGAGTCAGTTGCCTCGGTGGTTGTCGCTGGGGCCGCTGTCTTTGTGGCCGCTCCCTGGGCTTCCTCGGCAGTCCCTTCCTCTGTCAGCGCTCGCCTCTCGTCTTCGCCCGGGCCGCTGGAAGGGGACGACTCTGAGCCTGAATGACAGGCACTGCTCTCATCAGCCTCGGCGGCGGTCGCAGCAGAAGCCGTTTCCTGCCTGCGCTCCTCGGAAGCCTCGGCATTGCCGGTCTGGTTAGCAGTCAGCGGCTGCTGGAAGATCACTGGAATATGCGTATGGCCCACAAAGCAGAAGCGGCTGCTAAAATGCTCGAAGCTACGCTCAGCAAGCACCTCGGAGGTCAGGTACTCCCAGAGAGGGCCGTAAGGGCTCCCATGCACGAGCGTCACATCGCCGATATCGAGGCGCTCCGGCAGGTTCGCCAAAAACTCGCGGTGCTCTTCCGTCAACTGCTGAGCGGTCCACTCGGCGGAGATGCGCGCGGCGGCGCTAAAGTCGTCAAGATCGATCTTGTTCACCGCCGCCCAGTCGTGGTTGCCCGCGATGATCACATCAGTACGCTCGCGCAGCAAAGAGATACAGGCGTTGGGGTCGGGGCCATAGCCAACCAGATCCCCCAAGAACCAGATCTGATCGATGGGTTTCTCTTTAGAGATTTCATCGATCTTGGCCAGCACTGCTTCCAGTGCTTCCAGGTTCGCGTGTATATCGCTGAAAACGGCGTAACGCATTGCTGTCCTTTGTGCCAAAGGTTAGTGCGAGCATGGTCAGGTCGTAAAGCTTATTCTATCATGTTTGCGTCCACCTGACCAGTACGTCCTGCCAGCAAGATGAGCCAGAATCTCGCCGCGCACAGCGGATCTGGCAAAGCGGCAAGGCGGGAGCATGATCTGCCTGCCCCGAGCGACTCCGCCTCGTCTCCTGGGTTCTGGCGCTAGATTGAGGGCGGAGACGAAGGACCCGGAGGCGCGACGGGCAGCGAGAAACCCCAGTCAAGCAGGCGGCGTGCATCCTGGAAGCGGGCTTGGGGGTTGGGAGTGTCCAGCACAACGCCGATCAGGTGGTGGCCGTTGCGGGTCGCCGAAAAGACCAGGCAGTAGCCGGCCTCACCGGTAAAGCCCGTCTTGATGCCTGTTGCTCCTGGGTAGGTACTTAGCAGCTCGTTCGTTGAGGTCCAGACGTGGGCCTGATGCGTCGCGGTCGCCGGCACTGAATAGACGCGAGTGCTCACAATCTGGGCGAAGAGTGGAATGCTCATCGCATAGCGAGCCAGGCGCACCAGATCGAAAGCCGTAGTGTAGTGGTTTGGCGCTGGCAGACCATCCGGGTTGGCATAATGCGTCTGGAACAGGTGCAGCCGCAAGGCGAAAAGGTTCATGAGGGTCACAAACTTCGCCGTCGAGCCGGACAGTCCATCAGCAATCACGATAGCGGCGTCATCGCCCGAGGGCAGCAGCAGAGCATAGAGCAGATCGCGCAGCTTAAACTGTTCTCCAACCTGTAAGCCCGCGTTGCTTCCGTCATTATCGCGTACCTCATTGACTGCGTCGGCGCCGACGGTAATCTCCTGATCGAGGTTGCCGATTTGCAAAGCGATGACCGCTGTCATAATCTTGGTCGTACTGGCCATCGGGCGAGGTGCCTCGCCATTGATATCGGCCAGAATGCGATTGCTATCGGCGTCGAGCAGGATCGCCTCAGCGGCGGTCAGCGAGGGAGGCGAGCCATGAGGAGTCAGCACGGGGGCCAGCGTTGGCCGTGGGGTTGGCGAAAGCGAAGAGGACCCCACCGTGGGGGTCACCGTTGTACCAGGACCGCCCGCCAGCCCGGTCCCCCAGGGAGTAAACACGAGCAAGGAAGCCCCGATAGCGATACAGGCGGCCAGGGCCAGGAGCAATGCCGCCAGCATGCGACTGACCAGTGGTGGCAGGCTTGGGAAAGCAGAACGGGGACGATGCTGCTGTTGTGGCAAGGCCAGGCTCTCCTTCTTCCTCTGATCCGTCCACGGTGGATAGAGGGCAGCCAGATAGGAGGCAGACGGTCAGCCACCTTGCTTGCGTGGGTGAGGCGGGCTGTCTGCCTGGCTGCTCTCTCCTTCTCTCCTACAGGGACGGGCGCCGGGTATGGTAGTCCGTCACACGCTGGAAAGCATCGGCCACGCGCAGAATCGTCGCCTCAGCAAAGGCATTGCCAAGAATCTGCAGACCCACAGGCAGGCCCTCGCTAAAGCCGCTGGGGATCGAGATGCCGCAGATCCCGGCGAGATTAGCCGGGATCGTGAAGACGTCATTCAGATACATCTGATAAGGATCTGACAACTTCTCTCCCAGCTTAAAAGCCACCGTTGGCGAGGCGGGACTGACCAGCACATCGCACTGTTCGAAAGCATGCTCGAAGTCTTGGGCGATGAGCGCCCGCACTTTCTGGGCCTGTTTGTAGTAGGCGTCGTAGTAGCCGGCGGAGAGCACGTACGTTCCCAGCATGATGCGGCGCTTGACCTCTGGCCCAAAGCCATATTGGCGTGTCTTATCAAGGGCCTCCCACATATCGCTGGTGTCGCGATAGGAATAGCCGTACTTCACGCCATCGTAGCGGGCCAAATTGGCGCTCGCCTCGGCGGGGGCGATGATGTAGTAAGCGGCGACCCCATAGCGAGTATGAGGCAGCGAGACCTCGCGGATCTCTGCTCCCAGCTCGCGCAAGCGCTGGATTGCCTCCTGACCAACGCGCGCTACGCTGGGTTCTATGCCAGGAGCTTCCCAGTACTCGACGGGCACGCCGATGCGCAGGCCGCGGATCTCGCCCGTTAGCTCTGCCGTGTAGTCCGGGACAGGGGTGGGGGAGCAGGTCGAGTCACGCGGATCGGGGCCGGCGATTGCCTGCAGGAGCAGAGCGGCATCGCGGGCTGTACGCGCGAAGGGGCCGATCTGATCCAATGAGGAAGCAAAAGCTACCAGGCCGAAACGCGAGACGCGCCCATAGGTTGGCTTGAGTCCGACCACGTTGCAGAGCGCAGCCGGCTGGCGAATCGAGCCACCGGTGTCGCTGCCCAGCGCTCCCGGGGCCATACCTGCGGCCACCGCTGCCGCCGAGCCGCCGCTGCTGCCGCCAGGCGTGCGGTCCAGGTCCCAGGGGTTATGCGTAGGGAAGAAGGCCGAGTGCTCGGTCGAAGATCCCATCGCGAACTCGTCCATATTGGTTTTCCCGAGCATCACCGCCCCGGAGGCCTGGAGGCGCTCCATGACCGTGGCGTTGAAAGGAGGGCGGAAATGCTCCAGCATGCGCGAGCTACAGGTGGTAGGGATATCTTTGGTACAAATCACATCCTTAATGGCCAGCGGGATACCGGTGAGAGGGGTCACCTGCTCGCCGCGCTGCAGGCGCTGGTCGGCCTCCTGGGCTTGTTGGAGAGCCAGGTCTGCTGTCACCAGGGTAAAGGCGCGGATGCGCTCATCGAGGGCCTCGATCCGCTCCAAAAAAGCACGTGTCAGCTCAACGGAAGAAATCTGGCGCTGGCGCAGCAGCGTCGCCGCCTCGCTCAACGTTAGCTCATGCAAAGCGCTCATCGGCTAGGACTCCTCCAACACAGCATTCACCTTCAGACATTGCTCCTCCTGGTCGGGGGCATTGGCCAGGAGCACCTCCGGGGGATAGGAGGGATCTGGCTCATCCTCGCGCATCACGTTGGTGAGACGTGAGGCGTGTGCCAGGGGAGAGACCCCACTCACGTCAGCCTCGCGCAGAATGGCCATATGCTCCAGAATGCTGGAAAGCTGCTGGCGAAAAAGCTCAACCTCCTCGTCACTCAGGCCGAGCCGTGCCAGCTGGGCAATGTGGAGTACCGTTTCTCGATCGATCAAAACCCCGAGCCTCCTTCAGTCTGACTAACCTGCTGATCGGTTTCGCCTTCTCTTCTCTATTTTTATCCAGTGGAAGCTCCAACGAGCCAGGATAGAGACGCTTGACAAGTGAGAATCTGCAACAAGCGCCAAAAAAGCGCCCACAGGAAGACAGAGCAGATAACACTGCGCTGCCCAACGGAACAGCAGAGCAGCAAGCTAGCAAGCTACCAGCGGATGTGGAAGCCGCTGAGTGGCTCACTGGGCTGGCGCCAGTCAGCGCGGACCTCATAGACCTCGGCGGCGGAAGGACCACGGTGCAGCAGAGTCAGCAACCGTTCCAGTGTGGAGCGTGGCCCTTGCGCCAGCACCTCTACGCTGCCATCGGCCAGGTTGCGCACGTAGCCGCGCAGCCCCAGGGCCGTAGCGTGATGCATGACAAACTGGCGGAAGCCAACCCCCTGGACATATCCCAGGACGCGGGCGTAGAGTTCTTGCCTCTCGTTGTCCTGTTGCATGGCTCTCATGATACCATACTCACCCCTCTGAGGATAGTCCTTTCTTTGAGAACGGGACAGATAGCTCAGTTCGGGCTGAACGGCAGCAGCGAAGAAGAGGAAATGGACCCTTCCTTCAGCCAAAATTCAGCAATCTTTGCTAGACTGGCAGCAGATTGCAAACGTTGCTCTTCTGGCAACGTTATTATAGAAGAATAACGGAGGCAGACGTTGTAGCGGTCACCAGCGTGTAGCCCGAGGAAGAAGGGGGGTGGAGCTGGCGCTCGGGCCAAACTGGTATCATCCAGGCGGGCAGTGTGATACACTAAAGCAGGTTGAGCTGTTCCTGGATTCGGGCCTCCGCGACCTGATCGGAGAGTAAAGCATGCAGTCAGTACAGGATCTCGCCGCTGCTGTTCAGCGAGTGATTCGCAACGTTGAGAACGTCATTGTTGGCAAGGCCGAAGCTGTCACCTTTACCCTGATCGCTGTCATCTGTCGGGGTCATGTCTTGATTGAAGATGTACCAGGCGTAGGGAAAACGGTCCTGACCAAGTCCATTGCGCGCTCGATTGGCTGTAGCTTCAAGCGCATTCAGTTCACCCCTGATCTCCTGCCCAGCGATATCACTGGTGTCTCGATCTACAACCAGAAGACGGGCAATTTCGAGTTTCGCCCCGGTCCGATTATGGCGCAGATTGTGCTGGCCGACGAGGTGAACCGTGCCACACCCAAGACACAGTCGGCCCTGCTGGAAGCGATGGAGGAATCGCAAGTCACCGTCGATGGCCGGAGCTATCCCTTGCCCGAGCCATTCATGGTCATGGCTACCCAGAATCCCATTGAATACGAAGGAACGTTTCCCCTGCCCGAGGCCCAGCTTGATCGCTTCATGATGAATATCAGCCTGGGCTATCCTTCTCCTGCCGACGAGATCAATATTCTCAATAGCCAGCAGCACCATCACCCGCTTGAGGATCTCCAGCAGATCATGACGGCGGAGGAGCTATTAGAGATACAGAAGCAGATTCGTACTATTCACGTTGACCAGTCTATCCGCGAGTACATTGTGGCGATTACCAACGCCACGCGCAGTCATGACAACACCTATCTGGGAGCCAGCCCGCGCGGCTCGCTGGCCCTCTTTCGCGCCGCCCAAGCGCTAGCGGCTATTCGCGGTCGCAGCTATGTGATCCCAGACGATGTCAAGCTCATGGTCAAGCCGACGCTGGGGCATCGAATCATTGTCACCCCGGCGGCCCGTGTGCGCTCGGTCACCTCCTCGGCCATTCTGGACGAGATTTTGCAGACGGTGCCGGTCCCGGGCGCCTGGGTCGGTGGAGGAAAGGCGCGCTGAGCCATGCGGAGCTGGCAGACCGTCTTTCTGGTGCTCTTGATTGTGGTGACGGGCTTTCTGGCCATCAGTAGTGGCTGGAAGGCGCTCTATGTGGTCACCTACGTATTGCTGGCAGTCTTTCTGCTCTCGCTACTGTGGGCCTATTCCAGTCTACGCGGCCTGATCTTTCACCGCGCGGCCCCCTTTGGGCGTGTCCAGGTCGGCGACATCTTCGACGAGCGCCTGATGCTGGATAATGTGAGCGTTTTCCCCAAGCTCTGGGTGCAAATTGTCGATGGCTCGACGCTGCCTGGGCATCGTGCCGGCTATGTTGCCAGCATGGGAGGACGCAAGCGCGCTCTCTGGCGGGCCCGCACGGTCTGTCGCCGTCGAGGCCGCTATCAGCTTGGTCCTGTGATTGCCAGCAGCGGTGACCCCTTTGGCCTCTTCCGACGTCACCGCTTGCTTTCGCCAGCCTATGAAATTCTTGTTCTGCCGCGCGTCATTCCGCTGGTAGGCTTTGCCTTTTTTACTGGCGGCCTGCCTGGCAAGGGACGCAGTACCCGACGTGCGCTCCACACGACGACGAACGCCACCACCATCCGAGAATACGTGAGCGGCGACTCGCTCAACCGCATTCACTGGCCCTCAACGGCACATTATAATAAACTGATGGTCAAAGAGTTCGATCTTGATCCGGCGATGGATGCCTGGATCTTTCTCGATCTCCATCAGCCAGTGCAGGCGGGTGAGGGAGAAGAGTCGACAGAAGAATATGGTATTACGATCGCGGCCTCCCTCGCCGTCTATCTGCTGCGTCAGGATCTGTCGCTGGGCCTGATTGTCAATGGCGAACGCCGGGAGTTCCTGGCGCTGGATCGTGGCGAGCGCCAGATCGAGCGTGTCCTGGAACTGCTGGCAGTGGTCAACTCCGGCCCAGGGCCGGACCTGAAGGAGGCCTTGGCACTGGATGCCCTGCATTTTGGTCGCAATACGGTGGCCATCGTGATTACCCCTTCCACCTCGCGCGACTGGCACGAGGGGCTAAGGCACTTGCGCCGCCGTGGGGTCCAGCTGGCGGTAATCGGACTGGAGGCCGCTTCTTTTGATGAACGACCCGTCGATGAGGATACGTGGGCCTTGCTGGAAGGTGAGGGTGTTCCCGTGCTGCGCATCAAACGAGGCGACTCGCTAGCGGAGGCGCTCGAACGCGGCCCGAGCGTGCGCTCTCTCCAATGGAGGTCTTGATATGGGCCAGGCCACTGCTGATCGTCTCTCTCGGCTATTCTCGCATCCTGAACCTCACCCGCAGGGGGCAAAGTCACCGGCCCCACACCCAGATAAGCCAGGGTTGAGTTGGTCCTCACTGAAGGACTTGTTCCGAGTCGAAGAAGGCTACTTCTCGTTCGTGCTGGTGACGATCGTCGTCTACAGCACGATCTGGTCGGTGCAGGTAGCCGGCTGGGTCGCTCATCTGGAGGTGCTGACCCTGACAACCGCTCTGGGCCTGCTGCTTGGCCTCTTGGCGGTGCGACAGCGCTGGCTCCCCCCCTGGCTCGTTCAGCCGCTGGTCCTGGTGCTCGGCCTGCTCATTGCGTACTGGCAGACCGCGACCGCCGACTTCAACGGCAGCTTCCCCCACCTCTTTATGGCTTTGCGGGCCTGGCTGGCGGTCGCCCTGGCTGGCGGTACCAGCAGCGACGATTCGATCTTCCTCTTCTTGATCACGGCCCTGAGCTTCTGGCTGGCCTATGCCAGCGTCTGGCTGGTCTATCGCACGCGCGTGCCGCTGCTCATGATCTTGCTCAACGGCGTCGTGCTCCTCATTAATCTTAGCAATGTGCCCGTTGGCTACCTCATCTTCCTCTTTGTCTTTTTGTGCGCTTCTTTGCTGCTCCTGCTGCGTTTTTCGCTTTTGGAGTCGATGCGTCGTTGGAAGCGGCTGCGGCTGCGTTGTGCTGACGATCTGGGCTGGGACTTCATGCAGGCCGGTCTGCTAGTCTCGCTGGCGGTGGTTATTCTCTCCTGGATTCTGCCGGGCAGCTATGTCAATGCCGATGCTGCTCAGATCTGGAATCTTGACAGCAATCCCTGGGTGCAAGTTGAGAATGCCTGGAGTCGTCTCATTGCTGTCAATGGGGGGGTAATCCCGGCGAATCGCGGCAACTTCACCAATTCGCTGGTGCTTGGCGGCAACCCGCACCTGAACAGCGACGTCGTTTTTCGCATCACGAGCAGCGAAGGAGGGCAGTACATTGCCTCGCTGGCCTATGACACCTATGATGGGCGCGGCTGGTCGACCAGTCCCACTTACAGCATCTCACTGCCGAAGGGCCAGCAGATTCCGCCCGAAGGCACGCCTGTCCATGCCGTGACCTTGCAAATCACGGTTGTGAATCCCCCGGGTGAGCAGCAGCCCTATCTCTTCACGCCCTGGCAGGCGGGCCAGCTTGATCAGCCCGCGGTCGTGCTGGTGAGCAAAAACACTACCAGCATCGTGGCCGTGCTGCGCAAAGGGGCCAAGCTAGCGGTAGGCGATCGTTATACAGTCCAGTCGTATGTCTCCTCAGCGGATGTCAAGACGCTGGAGTCGGTGCCTTTCCCTGTCACGGCGCCCAAGCTGCCGCCCAACTACGAGGGACCCCTACCCACCAATTATTATGATCCCTCCATCTTGCAGACCTATCTGCAGCTCCCGGCCCATCTTGATCCCAATATTCGCACTCTGGCGGAGCAAATTACCGCCAGATCCCAGACGATGTACGACAAGGCAGTGGCCTTAGAAAACTACTTCCGGGGCTATACCTACTCGGTCGATGTTCAGCTGCCCGCCGGCGATGAGCCGGTCTCTTGGCTGCTCTTCCGCAGCGGGCATCGAGCATTTTGTAACTACTTTGCGACGGCGATGGCGGTGATGGCGCGTGAACTTGGGATGCCGGCGCGGGTAGTGTCTGGCTATGCGCCGGGGACGTACGACCCCTCCACCCATCAATGGATTGTCCGCGGTACCCAGGCCCATGCCTGGACCCAGATCTACTTTGCCGGCTATGGCTGGATCAATTTCGAGCCTTCGCCAGGCTTTCCGGCGTTCACACGCCCATTGCCCAATCAATACAATGCATCGGATAGTAGCTCGACGATCACGCCAGGCCAGGGAACTTCGCCTAGCGTCACGACGCCCCGTCGTCTCCCCCTGCCGAACGATGAGGTTGGAACGACCGGGAGCAGCCCCCAGGAGGGTGGCCTGAGCTGGCAGCAGTCATTGAGCTACTTCGCCCTGAGCTTGATCTTTGCTCTGGCCTGTCTGCTCATGCTCTTCGCCATCTGGTGGCGGCGACTCTTCCGTCACTTGCGCCTGACGGCTCAGATCTACGGGCGTCTCTGTCTGCTGGCAAGCTGGGCCGGTCTCAGTCTGCGTCGCTCCGAGACGCCGCACGAATACATTGAGCGCCTCAGTCACGTGGCTCCCGAGCAGGCACCGCTCTTGCAGCGTCTGGGAGACCTCTACGTACGCGACCTGTGGGCGCCCCCTGGCAGTCCTGAGCACCCCGCCAGCTCAGGCGAAATGCGTGAAGCGCCAGCCCTCTGGCGTCAGATTGAGCCGCGCCTCTTCCTGTACCTCCTGCGCCATCCCTATGTCCTGGCCAGAGCACCAGTGCATCTTGTCCGCTGGCTTTGGGAGCAGCTGCGCCGTCTCTGGCGCAAGGGCCGCTCGCTCGATTGGCCGGCGCCCACTGCCCTGGAAGATCTCTGACTGGTGAAGAGCAGGTCAGGGTCAGGGAGCGCTTGACCTGTTCTTCCTCTTTCGTTAAACTGTACTATGCCACCCTGGAGCTTTGCTATGCCAGGGTGGCCTGTGCCCTTTTAAGCTGATCCTTATGGAGTGATGCGATGATTGATCGTGTTGTGCTGGAACAGGATCGGGAGATGCTGGCCAGCATCCGGGAGCACCCTCTGGAGATCCCCGATGCTTATCCGGTGAAGCTGCAGGTGCTCGACCTGGCTCGCCACGTGGTCGTCGCCCCGGATGGAAAGCGCTACGTGCTGGCGACCTTTGATGATCGCCGCCTGGGCCGCGGCTTTGTCACCGCTGTCTATCCTCAGCAGAACGGTTATCTCACCCTCTATCGGTTGGTAGTCTACGAGCATAGTAGCAATACCCCGCAAGAGGCGCTTGAGTACCATAAACGGCTGGCAAAGATGATTCAGCAAGGGCAACTAATGGAGTGTGTGAAACAGGCCAAGGAAGAGGGCAGGACTGAGGTGAAGGCCGGGCTGGTGAGTCGTTAGGCCCGACCTTCGCTCCCCTCAGCTCAGCCGAGGCCTGCTTTGGCCCTCCCTCGCTTTATTGGCGAGCTTTGATCTTCCCTTGACAAAGCAGTCTTTTTACCGTATACTCATCTTAGACCTTTTTCGAGAAGCGATCATTCTCTTGAAGTTCTTTGGCCCCGCGCCGCTGGTTCGGGGCCTTTGAAGTCCCCATCTCAGATGATAAACAACACTCACCGCGTTTAGCGCAAGCCCGAGGAAAGGAGGGAGAAGGGATGAGCGATCTAATCTGCATCAGCTTGCCTCAGTGGCAGCAGGTAAGCAGGGGGATTGTTTCGCCTTTCGCCACCTCTGTCTTTTCCGTCGGCTGCGCTGATCTTCTTTGCCTGTTGCTCACTACTCAGGATGGGGTTAACTCAGGGATCAGTGGGCCCGTTGGGGGTATATCGCCGCCTGTTTTGCGCCTGCCGCCTGATGTGTAAGGCGCTGCCAGGTGGGTAAGAGCGACCCTCAACCGTGGGCACTGAGACCGAAACCTTCAGTCCCACGGTTTTTTGTCGCCTTTTTTCGAGCCGGGCGATGACATCCATCCTGATCCCTGGATTGCTGAAGCCTCGGAGTCCTGAGACTGAGAAGCCTCGAAAGAACTGGGCCGAGTAGGCCCCTACTCTCCGAGGCTCCACCATTTACCCGTTTGATCCATCTCTATCTGCTCATCTGTTCCCTGACCTGACACTGACTGGTTGAGTGGCCTGCCTGGTTCGAGGTCCGTCATACGGCTCGTCCTGAGCAAAACCTGGCCAAGGCTGGCGACGCTATCCTTTGGGACAGATAGAAGGCTGGTCGAGCGGACATGGCAATAGGCCCTGATCGGTGGTATCTTGCCGGCCAAGAATGCTGGTTTCTCTCTTCGTTGGAAGGGAGCATGGGCCTGGCTGGGGACGGCTAGAGGACGCTCACAAGTAAAGGAGGTTTTACTGCATGGCGGTGCAGCACCCGCTCCAAACGCTATCTAGAACAGCGATGGCAGATCAACAAGAAGAGCAAGACGCTGTCATTGTTGAAGAAGTCACAAAGGTCTTTACAAAGTCTCGCCCCTGGCTTCCCTGGCAGAAGGGCAAGGAAGAGCGCATAGTGCGGGCGGTGGATCACGTGAGCTTGCGGGTCAAGCGCCGCGAGATCATCGGTATTCTCGGCTCAAATGGCTCGGGCAAATCAACGCTGATCCGCATTCTGTCTACACTGCTCATTCCTGATAGTGGACGAGTCGCGATCTTTGGCTACGACGTCGTGCGAGATGAGGCCATTGTGCGCCGCCTGATCAACCGCGTGAGCGTGGAGGCTTCCTTCTTCAAGAAGCTTTCTCCTATGGAGAACCTGATCTATGCGGCCCGTCTTTACAACCTGCCAGGGCGCCTGGCTCGCGAGCGGATTGTCTCCATCCTGGAGCGCCTGGGGATCAGTGCCGCGCGCATTCAGCAGCCGCTGGAGGATATGTCGCGTGGCATGCAGCAGAAAGTCGCTATCGCGCGCGCGTTTCTAACGGCTCCCATTCTGCTCCTCTTAGATGAGCCAACGACTGGCCTCGATCCTCGCTCAAAGCTGGATGTGCAGGCCTTTGTCCGCGAGCTTCGCGAGGTGCATGATGCCACAATCTTGCTAACCACCCATGATCTGGAGGAGGCTGAGGCTCTCTGCGATCGGGTGGCGATTATCGATCAGGGCCGTATTGTGGCACTTGGCTCGATCGATGAACTAAAGCGGGAAGTGATGCACCAGGTGGGTTTACCTGATCTGGCGAGCATGCATCAGGTGTTCATGCACTATACAGCCAGTCATCGCATCACGGAAGAGGACATTCTCCGCTATGGCAGCTGGGAAAGAGCCTTTGAAGCTTTAGAGGCTATGCGTGAAGAGGAGGAATAAGAGGATCTTCTATGATTTTTACTCCCTTAATTCATCGAGGGCGTGCAACCTACGCTTTCTTTGAGCGCAACTGGAACCTGACGAAACGCTACTGGGCCTGGGAAATCGTCTGGTTGCTCTACAACATCGTCAATGCTCTCAGCGTGACCTTCATCGGGGCTGCTGCTGAGCAGATTACCGGGGCCAAGGTCAAGTTTGACACCAACTCGCTGCTGTTGGTGCTCGTGATCGGTACCTCGGTCTGGTCCTACCTCAGTGTAACCTTCGACGGCGTAACCGACATTATCAATATGGAGCGCTGGGAGGGGACCATCGAATATACCTTCATGGCCCCTATCTCGCGCTTTACCCATATGGTCGGGAGCTGCCTTTACGCTGTAGCTCATGGACTGCTCTTTACGCTGATACAGCTGCTAATCATTGCAGCTTTCTTTCATATCGATCTGAGCCATGCAAATTACCTCTCGGCACTATTCCTACTGTTGCTAGGCAGCATCTCGTTTATTGGCTTTGGCATTGGCGCTGCGATTTTGCCGCTGCTCTACACAGAGAAGGGCATGCAGATGTCGTTTATTGTCAAAGCCGTATTGCTGCTGGTATCGGGGGTCTACTACCCGATCTCGGTGTTGCCGGGCTGGATGCAGCCGCTGGCGCGTATTTCGCCCGCTACCTATGTGCTAGAGGGCCTGCGCGAAGCGATGATGCAAGGCCGACCTCTCTGGTCGCCTGAGATCTGGAGTTGTACCTGGCCCTTAATCCTGACGGGCCTGATTAGTGTACCAGCGAGTATCTATGCTTTTAGCCTGGCGGAACGCTATGCCAAACGAACGGGGAAGCTGAAAAGGAATGGCTAAGGCCCAGGCCCCAGGTTCTGGCCTTGCTTGTGAGAGCCAGTGGCCCGGCTGATCTGCTCGTCTGCAGAGAGCCGGGCAGACTGGGGCTGGGCCGTGAGTCCCGTGGTTTCCCCTTCCAGAGGAGGACAACGGATGGCCGTTTACTTGCGCGATCTGTCTGCGCGCGCTCCGATAGCCGCAGATCTACCGGCTGTCAAAGAACTGTTCGCCATCTGTGCACGAGTTGAAGGGGAGCTGGAGGGTCATGAGGAAGATGGAGATCTCAGCGCGAGCTGGCAGCGGATAGATTTCCAGCTCAGCAGCGACGCATGGTTAATTCTGACACGTCAGGGGCTGGTGGTGGGCTATGGCGCCGTTTGGCCTGTCAACGGCGACGGGGCTGAGGCCCCTCAAGGGAGCCGGTGGGCTTTCTGTGTGCGCGTGCACCCAGCCTACCGGGGAAGAGGCATCGGCACGCTTTTGCTGCGCCTGGTGGAGCAACGGGCACGCTCCGCCCTGGAAAACGTCGGGGACAGGGCCCGTGGCGGCGCCTTTCTCACGACGACGGTGGCCTACAGCAACCGATGCGCACGAGCCTTGTTGGAGCGTGAGGGCTACCAGTTGGAGAGGAGCTTGTGGCACATCGTCATTGAGAGTCAGGCACAGGCGGCCTGGTCTGAGCGCCCGTACTTGACGCTGAAGCTGGAGCTGGAAGAGGAGGAGCATGCTGCCTCCGCTCCCAAAAGCCCGGCCCGCCTCTTGACTCCTACCGGGAGAACGATGGTGCGTCACTACTGCTGCTATGAAAAGCCGCTGTTACCGGGTGGACCCCCTCTTGAGAAAACAGAGCCGGGCGATGCCTCGCGCTGCCTCTGATTAACAGCGAGGGCTGGCCTTGTTCCCTTGCTCGTCAGGGACGACACCGCACGCCGAGAGCGAGGGTTAAGGCTGGCCTGCTTGATTTTTGGAGAGGCTGAGGGAGGGGACGGCGTTACTTTCGTTCTGCCTCTCCCGTCCTGATGATAGAGAGCTGTTCGGGGGAACAATTTCATCAGCGAGAGAGAGGATTGTCATTGATGCCACTGCTGGCTCTTTCTCTAAGCAGTGCTTCTGATTATCAGGGATTGCGTCTATTGTTACTCGTGCTCCTTATCGTAGCAGTCATCCTGCTGATCATTGGTGGAATCATTGCCGTTTGGACCTTACGCAGCTATCGCAAGGCTACAGCAGAGGGCCGCTATGGCCTCTCAGGCGAAGGTGAGGGCCAGATAGGGCGCTTCTAAGGGAGGAGGAAGCTGGACAGGGGAGGCTGACTGCGAGTACTAACGGTGGCTTCACTAAGGCAGAGGAGGAAAAGCAGGTAAACGGCGAGGAAACTGATCTACGGGTGACGACAGGACGAGATAGGCAGGTAAGTTGGTTGGAAATTGAGGGAGCGATATGGTGCGGCGATCGGCCATCCCACTTATTTTGGGAACCTTTCTCTTGCGTGTCAATACAGGTGCTGGGGGCATCGTCCTGGGGTTGTTCCTGGCTCGCCTGGCTATCCATGCAGGCCATCACATTACAGCTATTCAGGTGGGTCTGCTGGCTGTCGTCTACTATGCCACCGAGCTAACCCTCGCGCCGCTCATGGGAGCCTTGAGCGACCGCTGGGGACGACGTCTCTTCATGGTGGTTGGCCCGCTGCTGGGGGTGTTGGTGATGCTACTGGTACCACTGACGCCAGCGGCCTCGCCGTTGCCTTTCTTGCTGACCTTGCAGGTGCTTTCGGGCCTGGTAACAGCCATGATCACGCCGGCGGTCCTGGGCTACCTGGCCGATTTGACCAGGCGAAATGAGCAGGGGCGCATGCGTGTCATGGGCTTCTATGAGCTGGCAACCAGCGGAGGGATAGCCGTGGGGGTTGTTGTCGGCGGCTTCGCCTGGGATCGCTTTGGTCGCTGGGCTTTTGCTCTCTTAGCCCTCTTCTATACTTTGGTGACGCTCTGTATGCTCCTGGCTCCTCGTGTTGCCCAGGTCACTGAGCACACTGGTCCGGCGCTGCTGGTGAGACGCTATCTGGCGATCTTACACAAGCCACGTCTCTTTATCTTTATTCCGGCCTGGATCTGTATTAGTGCCCTGCTGGGTATCTGGGTCAGCTCGCAGCTGCCTTTCTTACTCTCCCGTCCTGGACGCATGGGCGATCAGCTCTTAATGGGGATCATGAGCGGGCCTGGTGGGGGTGGTCGGCTGAGCCTGGTTCTGGGGAGCTATGTCCTCTTCTTCGGCCTCTCGCTCCTCTTCTGGGCCTGTTTTCTTGCTCATCTCCCCCGCCTGGTGATGATGCTTACCTCCGTGGCTGGCCTCTATCTGGGAGTAATGGCCCTCTGGGGCATGAATCACCGTCTCGGAGGTGATCTGGCCCCAGGGATCTGGATTCCCGTACTGCTGTTGGGTATCTTCGCTGAAAGCAGCTTTGCCCCTTCAGCCCTGGCTTATCTGGCCGATCTTACCGAAGAGAGTGCCATGGATCGCGGCCTGCTGATGGGCCTCTATTCGGTCTTCCTTGGCCTGGGTCAGTTGCTTGGCAATGGTCTGGCCGGCCTCTTCGCCCATCATCTCGGCTTTGATGGCCTGATCTGCCTGACGGCCATTCTCGGCCTGGTTGCGCTCCTCTCGCTGCTGACGCTTCTCCGTCTCGAACGGCATTACGCCGCTAAGGCCAAAGAGACAGGCGAAGCCTCAGTGGCCGAGCGCTCGCGTATCGCTTCTTTTTAGGTACAGTTCAGGGAGCGAGCTGGGCAACTAGCCAGCGCGCTCATCGCTCGTGCCTTGCCCCTCGCGCGGGAAGATATAGAATGTGCTCAAGACCCGCGCTACCGCACGCGGTTCCTGCCTCTCCTGGCTCAGGTGATAGACTGTAGCCTCCAGTACCGCCGTAGTTCGACCCTGATGGATGATAGCGGCTTCCGCCAGCAATTGGCCGTCGCGCACGGCGCGGAGATAGTTAATCTTGGCCTCGATGGTCCCGGTGCGTGTCCCTGGTGGATAGGAGGCCAGAAGCGCCATAGCCATAGCCGTATCGGCCAAGGAAAAGATCACGCCACCGTGCACCAGTCCCTGGGGATGCATCAGCCGTGCATCGACCGTCAGGCGGACCCGTCCACGCCCTGGCTCTGCCGCCTCTACGCGCATGCCCAGCAGCTGACCGAAGCCCGGGCGCTGGTTGACCTGTTCTACGAACTGAAGAACGTCTTCTGTTGGCTGTTCCTGATCCATTAGTGACTTTTTCCTCTATTCATCCTAAGAAAGTGAGATAGTGATCAGGTCCGTGGTTGTGCGGCTCCACTGCTTATAGGTGTGGAGTGGAGCCGCAGCCGCATCGGCATCAGCGGCGGCGCAGGGCGCGCTCCATCTCGCGACGGGCATCGCGCTCAGCGATCGCCTCCCGCTTGTCGTAGAGCTTGCGTCCGCGGCAGAGGCCCAGCTCAATCTTGGCGAGACCGCCTTTGAGATAGAGTTTCAAGGGGATGAGCGTCATTCCTTTCTGGCTGACCTTGCCCAGCAGCTGGTTGATCTCGCGGCGGTGCAGCAGCAACTTGCGAGGGCGCAGCGGATCATGGTTGTAGATGTTTCCATGCTCGTAGGGGGCGATGTGCATATTTTCCAGCCACAGCTCGCCGTTTCTACCGATGGCGTAGGCGCCGCGTAGATTGACCTTGCCTGCGCGGATCGACTTAATCTCGGTGCCAGCCAGAGCGATCCCGACCTCTATCGTGCGCTCCACATCGTAATCATGGTAGGCCTGGCGATTGACGGTGATCACTTGCATTGGCTTGCCATCGCCCTGCGTCGGCTTTTTTGTTGTCGCCTGCTTTGCCAACTGCTTCGTCATAGGACCTCCTCCGAGTGCCAGCTCCCCTTGACACACAGACAAAAGCTGTCTACTAGTATAACAGCAATGTCGTTAGGAACATCTTCACAGCGACCCCCGCATGGAGAAGAATGCGGAGTGAGGGGCGAGCGGCTCGGCAGTCCTGACTGAGTCGTCAGAGCTGGCAGCACAGCCAGTCTGCCAGGCGTTGCCCCAGGTGAGGAAGAGTATACATGCAGAAACCGAGAAGGTCAATTTTTTATGCGCTGGGCCAGGCGACCGTACGGGCGCGGTGGCTGATCCTGCTGCTCTGGTTGGTCCTGGCCCTTGTTGCCTTACCCTTTGCGCCACAAGCCGGCCAGGTGCTGCAGCCGGGGGGATTACTCAGTCCTGATGCCGAGTCGCAGCGAGCGCTCGATCTGCTCACCAGCAAGCTCCATCTCAATCCGACGGTGGTCCAGGTGATTTTCATCAGCCAGCGCTATCGAGCGGACAGCCCGCAATTTGTCCAGCAGATGCAGCAAGCCCTCGCCGATGTGCGGAGCTGGTCTGAAGTAGCCAGCATCGTCACCTATCTAGACAATCCGCGCCAGATCTCGCTCGACCGTCACGGTGTCTATGCCAATGTCATGCTCAAGAGTGACCCCGACAGCGCGCCGCGTCTCTTGCCTGAGCTGGAGCGAAGGTTGCGTCCACAGCCGGACCTGGAGATTCACGTTGGCGGCAGTCCTGTCTTCTACGAGGATATTCAGTTTGTCAGCGAGCGTGACCTGCGACGAGCTGAGCTGCTGGCCTTTCCATTTGCCCTCATTGCCCTGCTCCTGGTCTTTCGCTCTGTCATTGCCGCGCTCTTGCCCACCATCATCGGCGGCGGGGCGGTTATCGTGGCGCTTGCCATCATCTTTGGTTTGGGGCATCTCACTCCTCTATCGATCTTCGTCTTGAACATTACCACCCTGTTCGGCCTCGGTCTGGGGGTTGACTACTCCCTCTTCATGGTCAGCCGCTTCCGCGAAGAGTTAGCGCGCGGTCGCACGCCGGGCGAGGCCGTGGCCGTGACTGTGGCCACTGCTGGACGGGCTGTGACCTTCTCTGGCTTTACCGTCTCGATTGGCCTCTTCGGGCTAACGTTCTTCCGCATCAACATGCTCCGCTCGGTTGGCCTGGGTGGCATGCTGGTCGTGATGCTCTGCGTCATAGCGGCCCTGACCCTGCTGCCGGCCATGTTGGCCATTCTAGGGACGCGCGTCAACGCCCTGCCTGTGCGCCTCTCCTGGTTGTGGCGCTGGTGGCGTCGACGGCGAGCCGCGCAGGCGGGTGCCCAGACGGAGGAAGAAGAAGTAGCTGTGGCTGGCGCACGCAGCGCTCTCATTCAGCCGCACCAGGGATTTTGGTATCGACTATCACATCTAGTCATGCGCTATCCCTTGCGCTTCTTCTTCCCGGTCTTGATACTGCTTGTGGCTTTGGGCTTGCCCTTCCTGGCGGTCCGCTTTTCGGCGCCGGGGGCCTCGATTCTCCCTCAAGATGTCCCGTCACGCGCCTCCTACGACCTCTTGACCTCGCGTTTCAACGCGCGCGAGACGACGCCCATCCTGCTGGCTGTGCAGATGCAAGGCAATGTTCTGACGCCCGACAACCTTGCCTTGCTCTATCGCTACGTCCAGCGGCTAGAGGCTGATCCGCGCGTGGCCCGCGTCGACAGCATTGTGAGCGCTGACCCACGTCTGACCTTACAAGAATATGAGCTGCTCTACACTCACCCGCAGCTCATTGCTGATCCCTATTTGTCCGGTCTGCTCAAATCCTCGGTCGCGGGCAACCTGGCGATGGTGACAGTCATCAGTAAGTATGACATGCTCTCGGAGCAGTCAGAGGAGCTGGTGGTAACCATTCGCAACACGCCGCCGGGGCCGGGGATGCATGTGCTTGTCGCCGGGGGGAGCGCCAGCAACATCGACTATGTCGAGGCTCTCTATGGAGATTTCCCGAAGGCGGCGCTTATTGTGGCTGGCATCACCTATGTCGTGCTCCTGCTGCTCTTCCGCTCGGTGCTGCTGCCGCTCAAGGCCATCCTCATGAATACGCTGTCCATCCTGGCCAGCTATGGCGCCCTGGTCGTCATCTTCCAGGAGGGCTTCTTGCATCAGCTGCTCGGCTTCACGCCCCTTGGCTTCGTCGAAGCCTCCAGTCCCATTCTGCTCTTCTGCTCGCTCTTCGGCCTCTCGATGGATTACGAGGTCTTTCTGCTCTCCCGGGTGCAAGAAGCCTACTGGGAGAGCGGTGACAATACCCAGGCCGTGGCTCTGGGCCTGCAACGCAGCGGAGGAATCATCACCAGTGCTGCGGCGATCGTCGTGGTGGTGAGCGCCTGCTTTGCTACCGCTGACATGATCCTCGTCAAGGCTCTCGGCCTGGGGATGGCCCTGGCTGTCATCAGCGACGCCACGCTCGTTCGCGGACTGCTCGTGCCGGCAACCATGCGGCTTTTGGGCAATCTGAACTGGTGGCTACCGTTTGTCGGGGTCCAGCGCCGGCCTACGCTCCTGACTGAAGAGGGAGGAGACCGCCGCGAGGCCAGCGGTGAGGGAGGGGCAGTAGTGAGCAATGAGGGAGAGCAACATGCTCCTCCCCGATCCCAGCAAGGAGGAAGACTATGAGCACGCGGCCTCAGCGAGACCACCGTCCTGGGAAGCTGCTCTGTCTAGTGCTGGTGCTGCTGGCGGGGCTAAGCGGCTTGAGTGCCTGCGCCTTTCCGGGCATTCCTGCGACATCTGCGCAGCTACCCGTGGTGCCGGCCACAACGCAGGCGACGCCCTTGCCCCCTATTCGGCTGCCGCAGGACGAGGCACCGCATAAGGACCTCACCGAGTGGTGGTATTACACGGGCCATCTCCAGGCCCGTGCCAGCGACGGGAGCCTCCGACGCTATGGCTTCGAACTGGTCTGTTTTCAGGTATTGCGCAGCAACCTGCCCCCTGTCTATGCAGCCCACTTTGCCATCAGCGACATCAGCCGTGGCCAGTTCCACTTTGCCCAGCAGCGTATCCTACAGCTTGAACCCTCCTCGACGGGGGCGACCAGCCAGGGAGGCTTTCAGCTCCAAGTCGGCCCCTGGCGCCTGCAGGGCCACAATGGAGAGGATCAGCTGGCCGCAGTCATGCCAGACTATGCCCTGCAGCTGCAGCTCCAGGCGCTCAAGCCAGTCGTCTTACATAATGGCAACGGCCTGATCACCTATGGTCTGGCAGGCTTCTCCTACTATTACTCGCGCACCCGTCTGGCTGCCAGCGGCTTCCTGGTTGATCACGGCCAGAGGCTGACAGTCACCGGTCTGGCCTGGATGGACCACCAGTGGGGAAACTTCCTCACTCTGGCTGGCAGCGGCTGGGATTGGTTCAGCCTGCAGCTCAATGATAGCAGCGAGCTGATGCTCTATCTGATCCGCGATGCCAGCAAGCAGGTCATCTCGACCTATGTGAGCTTTATTGACGCCGATGGACAGGACCATCTCTTGCCGGCCCAGGCCCTACGCGTGCAGCCCCTGGCGACCTGGCTGAGTCCGGTGACCCATGCGCGCTACCCTTCTGGCTGGCGGATCACCATTAGCGATACCCGTTTCTCTGCCCAGCTCATTCTTCAGCCAGAGCTGAAAGATCAAGAGTTGGTCACCTACCAATCGACCGGCAACGCCTACTGGGAAGGGGCCGTGAGCATTGCAGGGCAAAGTAGTGGCCGCCCTGTCAGCGGGGAAGGATATGTTGAACTGACTGGCTATGCACCTGCGTAATCCTGAACAACATCAAGGCGCGAGGTGGAGGAAGAGCCTGCCCCGGTCCCGGAGAGCTGGCCCTCGAGACTTGCCGCCTGGCGCAGAATGGAGTAGACTGCTGCGGAGGGCCGGGACCCGATAGGGAGGCCTTCTCAAAAGACCGTTCGGTTGGCTTGTAGACGGCCCTGATAGTACCTTCGGGCCAGAGTGAGTCACAGCTGCAACGTACCAGAAGCAGAACAAGGCGATCAATGTGGATGAATTTGCCGACTACTTGGGTCATCCTTTTGTGTTATACTGCTGGTGATTGTATAGAGAAAAAGCTCCAGGCTGACTGTTCAAGAGGTGGTAGTCTGGTTCATTGTTGGGGGGAACAATGAAGGCAGGGACGCGCGTCTCCACGCTGGATGAATCTGCTATCGTCGAGCGTGTGGTTCGCATCATTTCGAGCGTCCGCGGCTCGAAACCCGACTATACCAGGCTTGCGGCAGAGCTGGCGCCGACCATCCCATTTGACGTTTTTGGCGTAGTCCTGCTAAGGCATGACCGTCAAGCGGTGCGTGTGACGGTCTGCTGGCGGGGGGAGGGCGATGCCTGGCAAGCGCGCTACCATCAGCATCCGCTGCCCGAATCGCGGGCGGAGCAGGTGCTGAGACGCCCCATTATGCTCGTTGAGAACTATCCGCAGGGAGCAGATGGACCGCCGGCGAAAGTAGGGGATGCCCTGAGCGGCCACCCACAGCTCCACTCGGCTGCGATTGTACCATTGGTGGTCGAAGATCGTGTGCTGGGCACCCTGGAGCTGGGGAGCTGTCTGCTAGGCACCTATGATGATCCCTCGCTGTGCCGCCTGTTGGAGGCGGTTGGGCGCGTCTTAGCGGCAGCTATCGAGGGGGTGCAGGTAGGGGGTAGTGCCCAGATTCAGGACCGGCAGCGGGAGGCGCTCAAAGCCGTCTCCAGCGCCCTGGCTTCGACGATGGATCTGGCCACCATCTTTCAGCGCATCGTCAGCGGCATTGCCGAAGCGCTGCGCGTCTGGTCGGCGATTATCACCATCGACCGCCGGGGCCAGCGAGGGGGCCTGCGTCTGGAGGCTCAGGCGGGCCTGGAGGCCCAAACCCTCGCGCGGATTATCGAGAGCGGGCAAGCCCTCAGCAAGCAGTGCATCATTGGCTACAGCCTGCTCCATCGCCAGCCGCAATTTTCCAACGACATCGGCAGTGACTTGCGCTTCCCGGCCAGTCAGCCCCTCTACAGCCAGCTCAAGATTCGCTCCATCTTTGTCCACCCGCTGGTGACTGACTCCACCGTATACGGAGCCTTACTGCTCTGCTCCGAGGAAGCAGGCGGTTTTACGCCGCTCAAAGTAGACATTCTCTCCCTCTTTGCGAGCCAGGCCACCATTGCCATTCACAACGGCATGCTGCTCGAAGCAGTACGGCGGCAACAGCGCTTTCGGGAGATCGTCGCACGGCTCGAAGCGACCCAGCGGCAGTGGAGTGCAGAAACGGAGGAGCGTCTGCTGCAGCAGGTGCGCAATGAATGCGAGCAGACCTTTGGCATCAGCTTCATCAGCCTGCTGCGCTTCATTGCCGACTACCTGCTGGCCTGTCCTGAGCAGCATCTGCAGGCTCTCATGAACGCCGTGCGTCAGCGTAGCCAGGTCGTTGGGGCCTCTTCCCCGATGCTGTCTGATGAACAGGGGAGAGAAGCCACAGGGACGGTAGTCGTTGCTCAGGCGCAAGATCCCAGTGCGGCCCTGCTCACGCGCAGCGCCGAAGAAGCGCTTGAGCGTGCCAGCATTCTGAGCGAACTGGGCCGCCTGGTCCAACTCCATGAGCATCTGCCGGGCCATCTGACCGACGCCTGGTTTGCTGTTGATCTTAGTGGGCGCTGCATCTATATGAATCCTGCGGCGGAGAGCCTGTGCGGTGTCCGTCTGCAGGCCGGAGACAGTCGGCAACTCGCTGAAATGTTTTCGACTCTCCTCGCTCTTGCGCGCGATCGTGAGCAGCTAGAGCAATACCTCGGCCAATTTACCCAGGAGCAGGCACGGACCTGGGAGCTACGCTGTGCCTTTGCCAGCGAGCCACCACAAGAGGAAGCGGCCAGCAGAGCGGTGGGAAGCGATGAGAGCCAGCGACACGAGCGCCGGGGGGGAGCCAGTCAGGACAACACGAGCCTTGATCGCTACTATCTCTTCACCCGCCATCCTGTCAGAGACCAGCACGGGCAGCTCAAAGCCTATGCGCTCCAGGCCCACGATATCACCGAACAGGTGCGCGACGAAAAGAACAAATTGGCCCTGCTCTCCTCGGTCTCCCATGATCTGCGCACACCCCTCACATCCATCAAAGCGGCCATCACCGGGCTACTGGAGCCGGGCATTGTCTGGGATGAAGAGACGAGGCGGGAGATTCTGCGCGAAGTCGATAGCGAGACCGATCATCTGACCGTGCTCATCAACGCTCTGATTGAGATGTCGCGCATTGAAATGGGGGCGCTGACCCTTGAGAAAGAGTGGTGCGACATGAACGAGCTGCTCAACAGCGCCCTGCTACGCTTAGCGCGCAGTTTGGGAAGAAAGCCCCCCATCCGCCTCTGTCTGCAGCCGCCCTTGCCGCTCCTCGTTCACGTCGACTATGCACAGATGGAGCGCGTCTTCTATAATCTTCTGGAGAATGCCCTGCGTCATAACGGACCGCATGAAGAGATCTCGGTTGAACTAGAGGTCGTGGACGGTATCCTGCGCGGTTGCATCCTCGCTCGTGGCTACCAGCTCCCGGAAGGAGAGCGTGAACGTATTTTCAGGACCTTTTATAGCGTTGATCCCCAGGGGAATGGCCTCAGTCTAGCCATCTGCCGAGGCGTCATCGAGGCGCATGGAGGGCGGATCTGGATAGAGTCGTCTCCTGGAGGAGGAGCCACCTTTGTCTTCGCCCTGCCGGTCTGCTCCTGTGGTCCCGGTCCCGGCCCGGCCCACAGCCTGCCTTCGCCCGCTGCACGGTTGTCGGAGGAACAAGAATGAGATCCCGAGGCAAGCGCATCCTGGTTGTCGATGACGAACTCTCAATTCAGCGTATTTTGCGCAGAAACCTGCTCATGAGCGGTTATGAAGTGCTGGTGGCCGACAACGGAGAGGAAGCGCTCAAAGCAGTGCGCCAGCATGAGCCCGACCTGATCCTGCTCGATCTCTGCCTGCCGGGGAGCATTGACGGTCTGGAAGTCTGTGAACAAGTGCGTCGCCAGAGCCAGGTCCCTATCATCGTCCTCTCGGCCAGGACTGAAGAGAAGCAGAAAGTGCGGGCCCTGGATCTGGGGGCAGACGATTATCTGACCAAGCCCTTTAGTAACGCCGAACTGTTAGCGCGCGTGCGGGCCTGCCTGCGCCGCGCCGCCAGCGGTATAGGAGGCAGGCAGCAAGAAGAAGCGCAAGTATTGCGCAGCAGCGATGGCTATTTGATCATGGACGTCGAGCGTCGCTACGTGCGGGCGGGCGAGCGTGAGGTGCGTCTCACCCCCACCGAATTTGAGCTGTTGCGACAGCTCATGCTCCACGCTGGCAAAGTCCTGACCCATCGCACGCTACTGCGAGCGGTATGGGGGCCTGAGTACGGAGAAGAGGCGGACTATCTGCGCGTCTATGTGCGGCAACTGCGGCGCAAAGTCGAGCAAGAACCCTCACGCCCGCGCTACATCCTCACCGAGCCGGGGGTTGGCTATGTTTTTCAGGCGGATGGGCGGCGTGATCAGCAGCCGACCGCGGCCTCTGGCGTGAGCAATAGTGGCCCGGCAGAGGAATAATTAATGAGATTTTAATGCCAACAAGGCCCTTCTTTATGGAGAATTGAGCCGGCTTGCTGTACACTGTTATTCGGAAGAATGGGAGTTCTTTACTATATTACCGGTATTTCTTGACAGAGGCAAAGCGAGCAGGCATGCTATGGCTAGAGCGATGGTGCGGCCAAGGCCGCTCAAAGTCCTCATCATGGGGCAGCAGGAAAGCCTGAACACCATCTTAGAGAGGCATCTGCGCCAGCGTGGCTATGAAGTCCGAGTCCTGCTGCGTAGGGGAGAGATAGACCCGGGGAGTTGGGTAGGAGACGTCCTCTTATATGACATGGATGGAGGAGGGGAGGAGGCGATGAGAGGGAGAGAGGGAGAGAAGCTGCTGCAGCCACCAAGAAACTGGCCGGAAGCTCGCTTTACTGTGATCATGGGAAGCAGCTCCGTCTCGCGTGATCGGCTAGAGGAGCTAGGCGTTGTTGCCTTTTTGCTCAAGCCCTTTGACGTGGGGCGGCTGTTACGCTACCTCAGTACTCTGCAGCGGCTGGTCCAGACAAGCGAAGAGCGAGGTGCCTCTTTCATCAGCGATGAGCAACGAGCTGAGGGCAGACGGGCGCGGGTGCTGATCGTCGATGATGACATTGATGTAGCTCAGACGATTCAGCAGTCGCTCAAGGCCGTAGCTGACTACGAACTGGCGGTAGCCCACGATGGATTAGAGGCGCTGGAGCGTTGTGTCGAGTGGCGACCGCATTGCGTAGTTGCCGATCTGATCATGCCCTGGATGAACGGCTATCAAATGATGCGCTGTCTGAAGCGCAGTGCGCTGCCCAGTCCGCCGGCCTTTGTTCTGATGAGTGCCCTGACGCCGCGGCAACTGGAGCGCAGACCCTATTTACGAGAAGAGAAGTCGGTGGTCTACGTCGAGAAGCCCTTCTTTGTCGAGCACCTGCAAGCAGCGATTGAGCAGGCGCTGCAGAAACTGGCACCGGCAACGCGACCACTTGCATAGAGAAGAAAAGGAAGAAGAGAAGAATGGAGCAGCAAGATCGTATTATGGATGGTGACCTGCAGACGCTGGGTCTGCAGTCCATTCTCAAGATGCTTGCCCTCAGCGGTAAGACAGGCACGCTGTTTGTCCATTCCGGTCCTGAGACACTTTCGATCGCCTTGCGCAAGGGCCAGATTGTAGCCTTGCGCGAGGAGGGTGCTCCCCAGCTCGATCTGCTCACCATGCTCTGTCTGCTCAATCGGCTTGATCCACGCAGGGCGCAGATGGTTCGCGAGCTGGCACGAGGCGATATGCAAGTGGCGCTGGCGCTGCTGGTGGAACGAGGCTGGATGAGCGCCGAGGAGATGCAGCGTCGGCTGGAGTTTGCCGTCACCCAGTCAATCAGTCATGCCTTACGCTGGGCAGAGGGGCGTTTTTCCTTTCATCGGCGTCTGCTGGCGATCGAGAGCCGCATGCAGCCGCTCGACATTGACTCAGTGCTGCTAGAGGCTCTGCGTCAGGCCGATGAGTGGGAAGAGATGGGCGAGCTGCACCTGACGCGCACGAGCGTAGCGCGCTGGCTGCCAGAGGTCAAAAACAGCAACGATCTGCGCAGCCTGGGGCTGAGCCAGGAGTATATCGAGGTGCTCTCGCTCTGTAACGGGGAGATTCCTCTGCAGGCCATCTCCCTGGCGCTGATGATGCCGGAGGCGCGGGTGGCCCGGCTCATGGCTCGCCTGCTGGAGCTGGGACTGATCGAGTTAGTAGACACCGAGCTGGAGAAAGCCCTGCAGCATGACCTGCACGATCTCCTGATCCGCTGCCAGCATACCCTCTGGCAGCAGCGCAAGAATGTCAGTCCTGAGCAACACCTGCTGAATCTCATTCGTGTGCTGGTTGAGTGCATTAACGGTCTATTAGTACATCACGGACGCTTTGCCAGAAGCCTGCGTGGGAGGGGGCATGTGCCCACGGGCGAAATCATCCGCTATCTTGAGCGCACCTTCTCACAGCCTTTGCAGCTGCTGGCCAAGCAATATTATCCCATTCTAGAGACGGCCAGCTTTGTCGATGGGCAGCTTGACTGTGGTGATATCCTGACCCTGGACAAGCTGGTCAAAGGCGAGCAGCTAGAAGAATTTTATTGGGAGGCGGTCGTGGGGTTGTCGGCATTCTTGCGAATGGTTTTTACCGCCGTCTTGCAAGATGAAGTCGGCAATTCGCACACGAGACAGCAGCTCAACGTTGCCTGGAAGGCCTTTCTGACCGAGATCGACGCCGAGATTCAGGAATATCAGAAGGTCAGGGCCTATCGCAACGTCCAGCGAGCCAGGGGGCGTGAGTATCAGCCGCAACCGCCACGTCGAGGGGAGGAGGGACAATGGCAAGGGTTCCCGGAGAGCGGTAGCGCCTACGGGTGGCCTGAGACGCGAAGGAGGTCGATCTAAGCATGTCAGCAGTACCGACGGTACTGGTTGTAGATGATAGCCCTACCGTGCGCAAGATTGTGCAGATGACTCTGCAGCGTGAAAATATCCGTGTCATTGCCGCGGGCGATGGGCTAAGCGCCCTCACCTCGGTGGCAGACGAAATGCCGGCGCTGATTCTCCTGGATGTGCAACTGCCCCGCATGGACGGGTACCAAATTTGCCAGATCATACGAAAAAACTTGCAGTTTAGACAGATACCTATTATTATGCTCAGTGGGAAAGATGGATTGTTCGACAAGATGCGCGGTCGCCTAGCCGGCTCTACCGAATACATCACAAAGCCCTTCGATTCTGCCGAGCTGGTCCAAACGGTCAAGAAGCACCTGGTCAACTGGCAGGAGCGCGTTCCTCCACGCTACGAAGGTATGCGCCCACGGCTGCGTCGCCGCGGTTAGGGAGGGGGTGGCTCTCTCGGTCAGTGATCCGGGTTTGTCTCAGGGGGTGCTGGACCAGTTTCGACGATAGGGTAGTGGGGCCAACCAGGGGAAGGAGAAGACGCTCTGATCGACGTCTCGGGCCAAGTCAAGTCGAGTCACTACTGGAGGAGCGTGGGGGCTGTTAAGTGAGGTGCGTGGTGAGAGAGGGAGAGGGTGCAGGGAAGAAAGGATGGGGGCGGGGCTGTCCGGGATGGTTCAGAACTCGACGGGGTGAGGCGCCAGAGGGCCGATCGGTCAGTGCGCATCACAGGCTTGCCTCCCTATCTGATCTGCCAGTTCGCTGGCCAAGCCCACAGACAGCATAGTGGTGCTCCGCTTGCTCCGTAACGTAGCTCTGGCCGGCTGTCAGATCCAGGTCAGAACGCAGCCCGAGCCCGCTTGGGGATTGCCAAAAATGTCGACTGGCCTTTCTTTCCTAAAAGGCTAATGTTTTGACTCTGGAGAAGTTACAACAAGAGGTATAGGGGAAATGCCAGGGCAGAAGGTGCTCGTTGTAGACGACAGCTGGACTGAACTCACAATGATCGCAACCCCACTGCGCAACAGTGGCTTCGAGGTAGTAACAGCGGTCGACGGTGACGAGGCTGTGGAGAAAGTCTTTAAGGAGCGTCCACAGTGCATCGTCCTGGATGTGGTCCTGCCTAAGCAGAGCGGGTTTCAGCTGTGCCGTAAGCTCAAATCATCGGAGCTGAGTCGGCATATCCCGATCATCTTGCTCACGAGCAAGAATACGCCCCTCGATCGCTCCTGGGGCCTGCGGCAGGGGGCCGATCTGTACATGACCAAGCCCTTTAACGAGGAAGAACTGGTGGCCAATGTGCGCCGGCTCCTCTAGCCTAGCCAGCCGCAGTCAGCTGCCCTAGACAGGCGAGGCAAGGGGGACAGCCCGATGTGCGACCAGAAGTTGGGAGTAATCCTGTGGCAAGCGATGACCTGAACATGTTGCAACGCGCTCTCCTGGCTCAGCAGCAGTTGCAGCAGCGGGGAGCGCATCCTCCGGCATGGGGGGCCTCGGCGTTGCAGCCTGAGCAAGTGCGGACCAATGCAGCAGCTGCTCCCGGTGTACCCACTGAGGTACCCGGCGAGCAGTACCTTGCTTTTACTCTGCTCGACCTGGAGTTCGCTTTCAAGGCGGAGTACATTCAGGGCGTGGAGCGCCTGCTCGACGTGACCCCGGTCCCGAACGTTGCTCCCTGGGTCCGAGGGGTGATCAATCTCCGCGGCTCCATCGCTTCCGTGGTGGACTTGCGCATCTTCCTGGACAGGGAGCCGCTACCCTATAATCCACGCACTCGCCTGCTATCGGTGCAATATAATGAGATGGTGATTTGTCTGGTGGTGGATAGCGTCAGCGAGATGCTCCCCATTCCCGACAACGTTATCGCCAGTGTGAGCACACGCCAGACCAATATTCCACAGTGGGTTGCTCCCTATGCCGCCGGAACGGCAGTGCTCGGTAAACGTGTCATCATCTTGCTCGATGCCGCACGTTTGCTGTTCTCGGAAAAGATGCAACATTACGAAGCTCTGGATTAGGATAGGACGGACAGTGCAGCCATTGTTCTGTATTTTCTATAGAGGAGGTCTGGCGGATGAACCCGGATCGTAATCGAGGCGGGATGACGGTAAGCGGCCTGATGAATTTGGGGTTGGCCGTCTCCGCCATTATCCCGGCCTTCCTGCTCATCCTGGTGGGCATCTACGCCCGGCTGAGTATGCCCACCGCCGATACGTCGGTCCTGATCGTCGTGGTCATCATCTGCGCTATCGTTGCTCTTTTGGCGGTGGTCATCACCAATTATCTGGTCAATAGCCGGATCAAGGATCGCTTCCTGGCGCTGGCTGATGTCTGCCACGATTTTGCCGGAGGCGACCGCCGTGTGCGTGCCCAGGTGGACGGCGATGATGAGTTCGCTCGCCTGGTCGCTTCGGTGAATACGGTCCTCGATCAGCAGGGCGCTCAGGTGAACAGCGCTTCTGGTCTAGGCTCTGGCAGCGACGCCGCCGCTCTGCAGGCCCAGATTGAGAAGCTGCTCCAGGAGGTGAGTGCCGTCGGCGATGGTGATCTGCGCGTCCAGGCCGAGGTGACTCCCGATACGCTCGGCGTGCTCGCCGACTCCTTCAACTACATGATCGAGGAGCTGGCGAAGGTGGTCGGTCGGGTGCAGAGCACGGCCATGCAGGTAACCAACGCCACTCGCCGTATTCTGGATCGCGCCGCCGAGCTGGCCCAGGCCTCCGAGATGCAGGTGCAGCAGATCTCGCAGACCACCGAAGCCGTCGAGGCTCTGGCTATCTTCATTCAGAATGTGGCTCGCAACGCTCAGTTGAGTCATGAAGCCGCTCAGGAGGCTTTGCGCAATGCCCAAAGCGGTCAGGAAGCGGTGCGTCAGACGATCGATGGCATGATGCTGATCCGCGAGAACGTCCAGGAGACGGCCAAGAAGATTAAGCGTCTGGGCGAGCGCTCGAACGAGATCGGTGAAATTGTACGTATCATTGAGGATATCGCTGATCAGACAAACCTGCTGGCACTCAACGCCGCCATTCAGTCGGCAATGGCCGGTGAGCATGGCCGTGGCTTCGCCGTGGTGGCCGATGAGATCCGCCTCCTGGCCGAGCGCTCCACGGAGTCGACAAAGCGGATCGCCACCCTGGTCAAGAGTATTCAGGGCGATACCTATGAGGCGGTGGTGGCAATGGAGGATAGTACGCAGGAGGTGGTCAAGGGGTCTCAGCTCGCCGACGAGGCTGGGCGCTCGCTGAACTCGATCTACAGCGCTGTGGAGCGCCAGGCCCAGATGATCGAGAGCATCGCTCGCGCTGCCAATGAGCAGACCAGCGTTTCGGAGGCGGTGGCTGTTGCCATGAGCCAGATCTCCGAGATCACTCGCCAGACCAACGCTGGTACTCAAGAGGCCGCCGCCAGCGTGAGTTACCTGGCTGAGCTGGCCGACCAGCTCCGCGCTTCGGTCTCAACTTTCCGCCTGCCCGATCACGTGCTGGAGTCGATCAATAGCAGCATGACTACTGGTCCAGGGGCAATGCCCGGCCTGCCTGCCGGTGGCGATCAGTTCTATCCTTCCTCCAGTGGCGATGGGTGGATGCAGCCACAGCAGCCGAGCTACGGCGGTAGTTTCCCGCCGCTCCCTGAGCCGGAAAGTGCTGGTCTGGTCGCAATGTCTTCGCCCGTGGCTCAAAGCCAGCATCAGGCTCAGTTCGGCTTCCCTGCCTCTCAGCAGGAGTTCGGAGCTGCCCCCGCTTTCTCTGAGATGGGTTCCTTCGGCGCTACCGGTCAGCAAGAGTTCGGGGCCGCTTTCGGCTCAAGCCCTGCTCCTTCCTTTAGCCAGGAGTTTGGCGCTTCGGCCTTCTCTAATTCTCAACCTTTCGAGGCTCAGCAGCCCTTCGGCTCCTTCGATCCTTTTGCTAACCAGGGCTTCTCTGGCCAGCAGGGGCAGTCGGCTTTCTCGCAGCAGCCTTTCGGTAATCCCCCAGTCTCAGGGGCGGGTTTTGGCGGCTCTGGCCAGGGAGCTATCCCCTACTCGGGTGGCGGGCAGTTCGCTTCCATGCCTCAGCAGACCTTTGGGACACCGCCTCAGTCGGGTCAGGGGCAGGGAGCGCAACCACGTCAGCCCTGGACCCCGCCAGGAGCTGCTCCTCAGCAGTCGCCGCACCAGCAGCCGGGTCAGTCGCCGTTCCCAAAACCAGAACAGTCGCCTTTCCCGCGAGGCAGTAACGGGCAGTTCGGCCAGTAGCCGTTGCACGGACAAGGACAAGCGAAGACAGATAGGGAGGGGCGCCCAGGGCTTCGACCAGGGGGCGAGGTCGGGCCAGCGCCCCCCGTCGCGTTTCTATGTTTCGCGTCTCGGCATCCCGCGAAACCGAGTTCGATCGACTAGAATAAGTGGGTGCGTGCAGCATGTCAAATACATTTGATAAACTGTCAGTGCTCGATTCCTTTATCGAAGAGGTCAAGAGCTATCTGCCAGAGATCGAGGCGAATCTTGACCGCCTGGCTCAGTCCCCCGGCGACATGGATGCTCTCGAAGAGACCTATCGCCGCACACATACCATTGGCGGCTCCGCCTCGATGATGGATTTCCCCGGCCTGGCCCATGTGGCTCATGGCATGGAGGATATTCTGGGGGATGTGCTCGATGGCCTGACTACTCTCGATGAGCCTACGCTGGCCCTTCTGCGTCGCTCCCTGCGACGCCTGCATGTGCTGATCGATGGAATTCGCGATAATTCCGTCAACCAGGATGCCATTATCGCTGAGGACGATGCCGACTACAGTCGTTATCGCGCCCTCCAGGAGGCAGCCGGCAAGGTTGTCCCAGGTTCAACTGAGCTGGCCTCTGCTCCCTCTCAGCCAGTAGATGAGCTGTCTGGCCTTCAATCCCAGCAGTCGCTCGCCCCAGAACATTACACTCATGAGTACCAGGACTATCCTGCTGATCAGCCAGGCTACCAGGGTCAGCCTCAGCAGACCTATCAAAACTATCATGACTCTCCGCGCTACCACGCTCCCACACCGCCTTCCCAGCACTATGGTTTCCAGGAGGATGGTCTGGGCTTAGGTGAGTCCTATGCGTATCAGCAGCGGTCGGTGTCTGCTTCTTCTCCTCAGTCAACACCTCTGCCCGAATCTCCCTATCCTGCTGCTGCCAGCCAGGAGAGTGCTCTGCCTTCCTTTGATGAGATGCTGGCCGCCTTTCGTACGCCTAGTACTCCGCCCAACGAAGAGCCACTCTGGCCAGAAGATCCCGTTCCGCTTGCCCAGCAGTCTCCCGAGACGCCGGCTTCTCCTGCAACTCCGAGCGCCTTAGATATGTTAGCCGCCAGCTTCCGCAGCTCCGAGGGAAGCCCCTCGCCGGTTGACTCTCCTCCTCCTGTGGAGGAACAGCCGCGTTCACCGCGCGCGCCCTCGCCGCTGGAAGAGCTGGTCAATCGCTTTACTGCTGCTCAGCCCGAAGTTCAGGGCAGAGCCGCTGCTGCCGATGCTGACCTGGGCGCCCTCCCAGATTGGTCCCAGCCGCAGCCGTCTCCAACACCCTATACACAGTACGCGCCACAGCCGCCGCAGCCATTGCCAGGACAGCCGTTACAGGCGCAAGCGCCGTCGAGCTGGCCGCAGCCCCGGCCACAGCCGTTGGGGCTGCCGGAGAGCCAGCCCGAGAACGCGCCGCTTGTCCTGCCTGCCTCTGCCTCGCGGCTCTCTAACGATCTGCGCCAGGAAGCCCTCTCGCTTGAAGAGCAGGTCAATACGCTCCATACGTTGCTGGCTCAACTGCAACAGGCCATCAGCATCATCGAAGAGCAGCGCAGCGAGTTCCGCGGCTTCCTCGATGGCTCGAAAGATGCGCTGGAGCGAATGGAGGACTGGGCCGGCCAGGCGATGGGCCTCAATCTGCGCAAAAGCCCTGAGAAGGTGCGCCGTTATCTGCCGCTCTCGGTGATGTGGGTGGTCAATACAAAGCTCAAGAAGATTCTAGAGCTGCTCTCGCGCATCACAAGCGGTGTTGAGGCCACCGACGAGCAGATTCAGATAACGCTGCGCCAACTCCGTAGCTCGGTCGAGGCTTGTGGAGACTTATTAGAGCACCTGCCCCAGGCACTGGCCAGTCAAGAGCCGGGTTGGACGCCCTGGGAGATGCAGGTCGCTCGCGATGCGAGTGGAGTGCGCGAGCGCGTGACCTTTGAGCGCCAGGGAGATTTGGCTGCCCTGCGAGCCGAGCTGGAGGCCAAGATCCGCGAGGAGCTGCGCCGTGAGTATGAGCAGCGCCCTCTCTCCCTGACGGCGCGCATGGAGCTGGAACGCCAGATCCGCGAAGAGGTACGCCAGGAATTCGAGCGCCAGCGTCAACTGCAGCACGAGATTGTCGGCCCCGATGGACAGGAAAGTTACGAGGAGCTGATCAAGCGACTGCGCAATGAGATCGAGATCGAGGTGCGCCGTGAGTTTCTGGCTCAGTTGACAGGAAACCCCGATCTGGAGGCAGGAGCACATCTGCCGCAAGCGACCTCGGGTAGCGGGCCGCTACCTGCTCTCGAGATTCCGCGGGCTCAGGTCAATCCTCCGCCTATGGTTGCCCCGCCTCCATCGCCTGCACCTGTTCCCTCCGCGTCGTCAGCAGCCAGTGGCTCAGCGATCAGCGAAGGCACCGACTTTGGCGAGGAGGCCGCTGAGATCTTCCGGCTGGAGGCGGAGGAGCATCTGCAGACGATCAGCATGAATGTGGCCGCCCTGGAGAAGTCTCCCGAGGATCGCGATATTCTCCAAAGCATCCGCCGCGCTACTCATACCCTCAAAGGTGCGGCGGGCATGATGGGCTTCCGCCTCATTGCAGACCTCTGCCACGTCTCCGAGGATCTCCTCGATAGTATCATGGAGGGCCGGGTCGCCATTACTCCGCCGGTAGTCGGTATCATTCTCGATACGGCGGAGACCCTTGATCGCCTCATCAATAATCGGGGCGAGGACCGCGCAACCCTGGAAGCAGCCGTAGCAGCCATGCGCGCCCGCTACGCTGACCTGCTTGGTGAGCAACAGCTCTCGCCACTGCCCGCCGAAGAGGAGCTGGAGAGCCTCCTCGATAGCGGCGAAGGCCCTGATAGCTCGACTTTCTCGAGTACCGTCTCCGAGGCCACTCCCGCCGCCGGTGAGTTGCTGATGCAACGCTCTCCCGCCACTGAGCTGAGCGTGCGCGTGCGCCTGCAGAAGCTCGATGAGCTGGTGAACCTCTTTGGCGAGCTGTTGGTCAACCGCAGCGCTCTTGAGGAGCATATCCAGCGTCTGATGCGCCTGGTCTCCGATGTGAGCATGAGTAGCGAGCGCCTGCGCGATGTGGGTCAGAAGCTGGAAAGCCGCTTTGAGGCAGCAACCCTACCCAGTGGGCGCGTGGTCCAGGTGCCCCCCGGCACCGCTAATGGCTCCTCGCGTTTGCCTGCTCTCCAGGCCGGACGGCCCGGCGTCAATAGCGGAGAGCCAGCGCACCTGGCCGAGTTTGATGAGCTGGAGCTGGATCGCTATACGGAGTTCCACCAGCTGACCCGCGGCCTCAGCGAGGGCGTCTCGGACATGATTACCCTGAGCAGCGAGATGGAGGCGGTCATCCGCGAATGTGAGAGCATCTTCGCTCGCGAGAGCCGTCTCAGCACTACCTTCCAGGACCGCTTGATGAAGACGCGCCTGGTGCCGCTCTCGTCGATGATCCCCCGCCTCTATCGCGCGGTCCGCTCGGTCGCTCTCAAGCAGCATAAGGAGATCAACTTTGTGACCGAAGGCGAGGATACCGAGGTCGATCGCACGGTCTATGAGGAGATCGCCGGCCCACTGCTGCACCTGATGCGCAATGCCGTCAATCATGCCATCGAAGAGCCAGAGGTGCGCGTGCGTAAGGGCAAGCCGCCCGCGGGCCTCGTCAAGCTCTCAGCCTCCTACGAGGGCAATCAGGTAGTGATTACGGTGCGCGACGATGGGACCGGCATCGATCCCGAGAAGGTGCGTCAGGCGGCCATTGCCCGTGGGCTGCTCCGACCCGATCAGGTTCTCTCGCCCAGCGATGTCATCGATCTGATCTTCCGCCCCGGCTTCTCGACTGCCGAGGTGGTCAGCGAAGAAAGCGGGCGTGGCGTGGGCCTGGACGTGGTACGCGATAGTATCTCTCGCCTGCGGGCTACCCTGGAGGTCGATTCGACTCCGGGCCAGGGCACTGCCTTCACCATGAAGTTCCCGACCAGCCTGGCGATTCAAAGCGTGATGATGGTGCGCGTTGGGGACCAGCAGTATGCTGTCCCGACAACGCTGGTCGAGGCCATTGGACGGCTCGATACCTTTAAACGCACAACCCACGGCGGGCGCCCGGCGGTCGTGGTGCAGAACGATGTCTATCCACTCAGCCAGCTTGCCCACTATCTCAAGCTGCCCGCCGGCGAGATTGATGAGCGCTCTCCGCTGCTCCTGGTCAATACAGGCCGTCATCGTGTAGCGATCGTGGTGGAAGAAGTCAAGACGCGCATGGACGTCGTCATGAAGAACCTGGGTCCGCATTTGCGCCATGTGCATGGAATTGCCGGCGGCACGGTGCTTGGCAACGGGCGCGTGATTCTGATCCTGGAGCTGAACGAACTCCTCTCGGTGCAGCGCCGTGGCACGGGAGCCATCGCGGGAACCCTATCGCAACCGCAGGGGAGCCTGGCGATGGCACCGACTGCCCAAGTTCAGCTGCCGGCTTCAGTGGCTGCGGCAGCCACCACAGTGACCGTCAACACCGGGGTGCTCCCTGCTGTGCGCCCGCCAGCAACGCCGCTCCCAGCGCAGCGAGTGGAGCGCGGCAGGCATGTACTGGTGGTAGACGATAGCCCGAGTGTGCGCCGCGTGGTCAGCAATATGCTCAAGCAGCACGGCTGGGAGGTCCAGACGGCCCGCGACGGAGTCGAGGCTCTAGAGCTGATCTCTAGCCAGCCCCCGGCGGCGGTCCTGCTCGATATCGAGATGCCGCGCATGGATGGCTACGAGCTGATGGCCACCGTCCGCTCCCAGGAGCAGTATCGTACCCTGCCGTTGGTGGTCCTGACCTCGCGCGCCGCCTCGAAGCATAAGCAGCGCGCCATGCAGCTCGGGGCCAGTGCCTACATTGTCAAACCCTATCAGGATGAAGAGCTGATCTCGACGCTCAATCGTCTCGTCTATGGCGCCAGCGCCTAGGTCAGCAAGCAAAAGGGCCGGACCGGACCATTTGCCAACCCGTGGGCTGCCACTCCGTTGCTGCTGCGCTGCTCGTTGGAGGGAGAATAACAGGATTCCTCCCTATAGCGGGGCAGCACGTGGCCCGGCCTGGCCGATCCAAACGGGAAACTCGAAGATCTGTAGAAACGGAAAATGGGTGTAGAACGAGCAGTAACCCGCTGGTATGTGCAGCGCCAGCGGCTGCTCGCCGAGATTGAAAGTCTTGAGCAGGCCCTTGCCGGGGAAGGGCAAAGGGAAGAGCAGTGGGGAGAACAGCGACAACAGCTGGTGGCCCGTCTAGAGGATGCGCGGGCGCGTCTGCAGTGCCTGGGACCCTGTCCTAAACCGATGATGGGCTAGGGAGCAGGAGGTCCCGATGGGCAGCAGCCTCTCACGGCTGGCTACGCTCAGGCCGCGCTCGCTGCTCGTGCATCCGGGCTGTGCCAGTCCATCTGCTTCTGCCCTTGCCCTCTGCTTGGCTCACGAATCTGCCAGACTGACAGGCGAGCAGTGTCTAGTCGCCTGCCTCATCGATTGGGCGAGTAACGTCATGAATAAGGTAGGGCGACCAGACAGCCGCTGCAGGCTGCAGAAGGAAGGCCGGGCAACCTTAGCGCCGATCAAGAAAAAGTCGCCGTAACAGCCTCGGCGATCAGGCTGCCCATCTCCTCGGTCCCGACGATGGTCTTCCCCTCTTCCTGCAGATCTTCGGTACGATAGCCGGCATCAATCACACGCTCCACAGCCCGCTCGACTGCCTGAGCCTCCGCCTCCAGGCCCAAGGAGTGACGCAGCAACATTGCCAGCGAGAGGATCGAAGCGATTGGATTAGCCTTTTGCTGGCCGGCGATATCGGGAGCTGAGCCGTGGATCGGTTCGTAGAGGCCGAAGGTTCCGTGTGCTGTCCGTCGTGTCCCCAGGCTGGCCGAAGGGAGCATGCCCATCGAGCCAGCGAGCATGGAAGCCTCATCGGTCAAAATATCGCCAAACATATTTTCCGTCACAATCACATCGAAGCTGGCGGGACGGCGGATCAGATGCATGGCGCAGGCATCGACGAGCAGATGCTCGAAGGCGACGTCAGGATAGTCGGCGGCGACGCGCTCGGCCACCCGGCGCCAGAGGCGCGAAGAGCTGAGCACGTTGGCCTTATCAACCGAAGTGACCTTCTTTTTGGAGCGGCCCCGGGCCAACTCGAAGGCCGTCCGTACAATGCGCTCAATCTCCCCCTCACTGTAGAGCAGCGTATCGATGGCCTCCAAGCCGTGGGGGGCCTGGCGGATCTCGCTGGGCTTGCCGAAGTAGATGCCGCCCGTGAGTTCGCGCACGACCAGCAGGTCGGTCCCCTCAAGGATCGAAGGCTTCAGCGTTGAGGCATTCAGAAGCGCCTTAAATGGGCGCACCGGGCGCAGATTCGCAAATAATTCCAACTCCTTGCGCAGGCGGAACAGGGCGCGCTCGGGCTGGACCTTAGAGTTGGGGCCTTCGTAGCGAGAGACGCCTCCCACCGCGCCGAAGAGGATGGCATCGCTCTCTTGGCAGAGGGCCATTGTCGCATCGGAAATAGCATCGCCCTCGGCCTCAATGGCGGCGGCACCAACGAGGGCCTGGGTTGTCTGGAAAGTGTGGCCAAAGCGGGCACCGACCCGTTCCAGCACGCGCAGAGCCTGGGTGGTCACCTCGGGGCCGATACCATCGCCTGGCAGAACGGCGATCTTATAGGTACCCAATGCAGGAATCCTCCCTGTACGATTTAAGCCTTGACCTCCAACTTGAGGTGAACCTACGTGGGATAGGTTCGCTATCCGCTGGACGGACAGTGCCATGATAGCCGATTAGAGACAGCAAGGCAAGGCAGGATGGGAGCAGGTCGGAAAGAGCAAGAAACAGCCGGTGAAGAAGGAGGATGGCAGAGTGAGCAAGCGGCTGCGGAGGCCGCGCCGCGGCGGCGCCCTTTTCTGGCGCCAATGGGTGAAACGTGCTATAATAAACTGCGGACCACAAGGCCAGGAGAAGCGTTGTCCCTCCAAGCGAGGAATCCCTGTTCCAGTGCCGAGAGAGCAAGTTACCTCATCTTTAGCGAGGGGCAATCAATAGAGGAGCAATCATCCTATGAGCAATACGACGAGCCAGCAAGCGGGGGAGAGAGCCGTAGTCCCTGGAACGCGGCGCAAGCCCGTTCCCATTGCGATGGCGACTGGCCCCCACGAATATACGCCTGGTGATCAAGAGCTACCGGTGGCGATTACCAGCCTAGCCGATATGCTTCAATGGGCTCAAAACTGGGCGCGCTCACGCTCGGTGTGGCCGCTGGGCTATGGTCTGGCCTGCTGTGCCATCGAGATGATGGCGAGTGCCCAGTCGCACTATGATCTGTCCCGTTTTGGCTCGGAGGTCTTCCGTTCCAGTCCGCGCCAGGCCGACCTGATGATTGTTGCGGGTACGGTCTCGGTGAAAATGGCGCCGCGCTTGCGCCTGCTCTGGGAGCAGATGCCCGAGCCGAAGTGGGTGATCAGCATGGGGCAGTGTGCCAATTCGGGCGGTGAGTTCTACGATAGCTACTACACCGTTCAGGGCGTCGATACCATTGTGCCGGTCGATGTCTATGTGCCCGGTTGCCCGCCGCGGCCAGAGGCGCTGATCGAAGGGCTACTCAAGCTGCGCGAGAAGATTCTCAAGCAGGGCCTGAAGGTGCGCGGTGAGAAGGAAGGCGAGGTGTAGCCTATGCGTGGCATCCTGCAGGGAATGGGGCTGACCTTCAGCCACCTCTTCCGGCCCAAGGTGACGCGGCTCTATCCTTACGAGAAGCCGAAACTACCGCCGCGGAGCCGTGGACTGATCCAGTTGATTGCGGAAGAGGGACTCAAGACCGAGCTCAATTTAAAGTGCGAGGCCTGCCTGCTCTGCGAGAAGGCCTGTCCGCCGCGCGCCATCACCATCGAGTATGAGCCGTTGCACCGCTGGAAGGAGCGACCCTGGTTCCGCTCCTATATTCGTGAGGGCGCCGAGAAATTCACTACCCGCAAGATCCCAGAAGCGACCGGCATCTCGAAGGCCGGTTTCTATACGCCGCGCATCTCCGAATACGCAACAGAGTATCCCAATCGCCCGGTCGCGCCCTGTGTGGCGATGCCGGTCAAAGATCATCTGGAGCCAGAGATTGATCTGAGCAAAGTGGACGAGTTACTGGAGCAATGGCCGCATGAGGCGGCGGCTCTGCCGGCCCTACTGGATGCCGTAATGGACCATTACGGCTACTTGCCGTTGCAGGCCGCCAAGCGCATTGTCCAGGCGCGCGGTGTCGATCTCAGCGATATCTTTGGGATCGCGACGCTCAGTCCGAAGTTCAAGCCGGCGCCGGCGGTCAAGGGGATCACGCGCGATGATCAGCCCGAGCGCGGGCTGGCGCCCGATAAGCGCGGGGTGTGGGGAAATATTCATCATGAGAGGCAGCCAGATGCCTGAGTTCGATTCGGCCTATCGCGTTCTGCGACGGCGCGGCGAGCCTGATCTGCGCTCGCTCCAGAGTTACCGGCAGCAGGGAGGCTATAACGCGCTCGAACGTGCTCTGCATGATCAAACGCCTGAGCAGGTGATCCAGCTGGTGAGCGAGGCCCGCTTGCGCGGGCGCGGCGGCGCTGGACGCCTGACGGGAGAGAAGTGGCGTATTGTGCGCCGTCAGCAGGAATCGCCCAAATACGTCATTTGCAATGCCTATGATGCCGATCCACGCTCATGGGCAGCGCGCTCGTTGTTGGAGCGCAATCCGCACCAGGTGATCGAAGGAATCCTCCTGGCCGCCTATGCAGTGGGGGCAACGGAGGCTTATTTGATGACGCGCAGCCTCTTCCGTGAGGGAATCGAGGCAGTGCAGCAGGCGCTCAATGAAGCCTTGGAGGCCGGGCTAGTCGGTCGCTCCATCCTCGGGACGACCTTCCACTGTACGATTAACGTGGTGGGCTTCGACATCGGCTTCATCGGTGGTGAAGAGACAGTTCAGATTGCCGTCATCAAGGGCCGGCGCGGTATGCCCGAGCAGCGACCGCCCTATCCAGCCGTCTATGGGTTGTGGGACAAGCCAACGGCCATCAACTCGCTGGAGACGCTGGCCAACGTACCTCTCATTGTGCGCGATGGCCCCGAGGCTTTTCGGCGGTTGGGAAGTGAGACGACGCCCGGTACGAAGGTGCTGACCATCTACGATGCCGTTCCCGATGCTGAGCCGAGGGTGGTCGAGGTGCCCTTTGGAACCAGCCTGCGCGAGATCCTGCGCCATGCTGGCCTGAGCCATCCAGACAGCGAGCTGCGCGCTGTCGTCGTTGGTGGCGCTGAGGGTGGAGCTTTACCGGTCAAGCTGCTCGATCTCCCTTTTGACTTCGATCCTTTGGAGGAGGCTGGTGCCATTGTGGGATCTGGCGTCATCGAGCTTCTGCCCGCCCAGACCTGCATGGTGGCCTGGGCGATGGAGCGCACACGCTATCTGAGCAACGAGTCGTGTGGCAAGTGTGTCCCCTGCCGCATCGGGGTCAAGCGCATGACGGGCGTCCTCGAAGGCATTATCAGCGACCTGGGCGTGCGCTCGGATCTCGATCTGTTGGATGAGCTGGCCGGCTATGTTCCCGATGGCTCTCTCTGCGGCTTCGGCATCCAGGCCCCCAATGCGTATAAGACGGCCCGCCGCTATTGGCCAGAGCAATTCCAGATGCATATCGAAGAGCAACAGTGTCCAACGGGAACCTGTGTGCCGGTACGCTCCCATCGCTTCGTCACCAAGCACGTGCTGCCCTAAAAAAGAGAAAGAGCATGCACGGCTGTCGGATCAGACGGCTCAACGGTCGGTCACACGGTCAGTCAAACAGTCGGTGTCTGGGACGCAAAGCGGCGTTCTGCCTCTGTTCTGCGCGCTGATCCAGCGTGCCAGGCACGTCGTGAGACTGCTCACTCGAAAAGAGGCATATTCGTCATGGCACTATCAATCAGAGATCGCTTCACGCCGCTTGCTCAGGATGGGCATGATGGAATGGTGCGCAACGAGGTGGGCCAGCCCAGCTTTACGCTGACCATCGATGGCAAGGTTGTGCGCGCGTACGAGAATCAGACGATCCTGAGCGTGGCGGAGGAGAATGGCATCGAGATCCCTAACCTGTGTAACGATGAGAAGCTGGAGCCGACCTCGGCCTGCCGCATGTGCCTGGTGCATATCGAGGGCTACGATCGGCCCCTGCCTTCGTGTAATACGCCTGCACAGCCCGGGATGGTGGTGCGCACTCAGTCGGATGAGCTGTTCCGTATCCGGCGCACCAACCTGGAGATGATTCTCTCGGACCATAATGCTTACTGCCAGCCTCCCTGTCAGGTCGATTGCCCAACTCACATCGATATCCCCGGCTATCTGGAGCTGATCGCCAAGGGGTCGATGAAAGAGGCAGCGCGCCTGGTGAAGGAGGTGCTACCTTTCCCCTATATCCTGGGCCTGACCTGCCCGGCACCTTGCCAGAAAGCTTGCCGGCGGGCCCTGGTCGAGGAGGAGATCGCCATCTGCCGCATGCACGGCCATGCGGCGGAAACCTGCCTGCTTGATCCGCCGGTGCCTTTTGTCAAAGACCCGCCGACGGGCAAAAAGGTGGCAATCGTGGGCGCTGGCCCCGCCGGCCTGACCTGTGCCTACTATCTGGCTCTCAAGGGCCACTACTGCAAGATCTTCGATATGCAGCCGCAGCCCGGTGGGATGCTGCGCTACGGTATCCCGGAGTACCGCCTGCAGAAGGATATGATGGACCGCGAGCTGAACCATGTCTGGGAGCTCGGGGTCGATCTGCAGTGCAATGTCAAGCTGGGCCGCGACTTCACTATCGATGATCTCTTCGCCCAGGGCTTTGACGCCGTCTTCCTGGCCATCGGAGCCTGGACGAGCAACCCGCTGGGAGCGCCGGGCGAGGATGCCGAGGGCGTGGTCAATGCCATTGCCTTCCTCGGGGAGAAGGTCGAGGGGAAGCCCGTGCCCGTCAAAGAAGGGGCCGAAGTGATCGTCCTCGGTGGCGGCTTCACTACCTTCGACTGTACGCGCACTTCGCTGCGCCTGGGCGCCAAGGTCCATACGGCCTATCGCCGCTCGATCAAAGAGATGACAGCGACAATGGAGGAGATCGAGGACGCCGAGGCCGAGGGCACGGAGCTGCTCTTCTATGAGCAGGCGACGCGCGTCATTACCGATGAGCATAATCGCGTCAAGGGTTTGGAACTCATTAAGAACCGCCTGGGCGAGCCTGATGCCAGCGGACGCCGCCGCCCGGTGCCGATCCCTGGCTCCGAGCATGTCATCCCTTGCGATACGATCATTCCAGCCTATGGCCAGAAGCCCGATCGCTCGGTGCTCGATGAGTCCTCGGGCGTCAAGTGGACCAAGTGGAGCACGATCCAGACCAATCCCTATAATCTGATGACCGATCGCCCTGGGGTCTTTGCCGGCGGCGATGCCCAGATGGGCGCGCGCACTATCATCGAGTGTGTCGCTCAGGGCAAACTGGCGGCGCGCTCAATCCATGCCTACTTGAATGGCGAGGATATGAGTGAGGTGGCGCGCCGCCTGGAGCTGGAGGAGCGCAAGCCTGACCTCTTCGATATTGTTCCCTACAAGCCCGTCGAGCCGAAAGTCAAGATGCCCATGCTCCCCTACGAGGAGCGTAAGCGCAACTTCCGTATCATTGAGATGGGCTATCTGGAAGAGCAGGCTAAGCGCGAGGCTGCCCGCTGCCTGCAATGCGCCTGCCCGGCTGCCGGCCAGTGCGATCTGCAGCGCTACAGCATCGAGCATGGCCTCGTCGATAACCGCTTCCATGATGGCGAGCCAAGCGATTATCACGATTACGACGTTGACCTGTCGCACAGCTTCATCCTGCGCGATCCCAATAAGTGTATCAACTGCACGCAGTGTGTGCGCGTCTGCCATGATGTGATCGGACCGGACTGCTACGGTATGTTCGGCAAGGGCTTCGATACGATCGTCTCGACGCCCTTCAATGTCAGCCTGCACGATACCGACTGCGTCTCCTGCGGCGCCTGTGTGCAGGTCTGCCCGACTGGCTCGCTGATGATGGCCGAGCGTAAGCTGACGCGCTATTCGTTCGCCCTGGATCGCTGCATCTTCTGCGGCGACTGCGTGGAGGTCTGCCCGCATGGCGCCCTGGGCGAGACACCGAACTTTGAGCTGTCCTTCTTCAATCGCTTCGGTCCCGATGTGACCCTGGAGAAGGAGGACCTGGCCCTCGCTCCGAACTACCTGGTGCGCCAGCGCCTGCCGCGCGGTAAGAAAGAGATGCCGATGATGAGTCCACTGGTGCGCCCGCTGCCGCCGCGTAGCATCCGTGAGTAGCCAGCGCATAGCCGGGATTGGGTCGACGAGGCGCTTCCTTTTCCCCTGCCACCCTCGATCTCAACCTGGCCAGGCTGCTCCTAGACTGCTCTTCTACAGCAGAGGAGATCTGACCTGCACTGATCTGCCCGCCGGTTGAGCTTCCAACTGGCGGGCAGACGTTCTTTTGGACGCGATTTGATACGCTGAAGTGTCGCTCGTCATATACAGTGATAAGCGTACAAATTGTGGATTTTTAAGTGCAAAAAAATTCGCTCTACTTTTTGTACGCTTCACTGTAGGGAGGCGAGTATGTTCACCGGAAAGCAGCTCAGGGAGTACCGACGCCGACGGCATCTGACCCAGAAGCAGCTAGGGCAAGCCGTCTGTATGAGCCGCGATGCGATTGCCAAGATTGAACTGTATAACCGGGTCATCAGCGATATCCAGACCCTGAAGGCACTTCAGAAGGCGCTGAATATCCCCTACGACGTGATTGGCTTTATTCCGCTCGACTGAGCGGCGACAGGCGCGGGCCGACTCCCTTGCCCGGTCCACGCCTGTCGCCCAATCTCGTCTTGCCTGCATCTTTACCTGAGGCTGACCCTCCCAGCTTTCTCTTCCGCGCCCCCCGTGCCGGAAATTCCTGGTAACCGACTCCACTCCGGCCCAAGGCGAGATTTTCAAGCTGGTTGATGCTGATCTGTCTCTGTCTGCCCTGAGAAATAGAGCTGCTTCAAGAAGGCGGTGAACTCCTGTATCTCCTGGCGATACTCCTCCAGCTTCTGGCGCTGAAGCTCATACGGGGCTTCGAGGTAGAGGTCGATGGCTCCCTGGTTCTGGAGGCGCGTGTACAGCCCCGTGGTCAGGATCAGGCGGCGATCAAAAGGCACCAGCCTCCCCTCATAGAAGCGACCCAGGTACTTCACCAGCCTGGCGCGGAGAGGAATTTGCTGGACGCACAACGCTCGTTGGACCGCACGCAGGCGGCGGGCAAGCTCATAGACCTGATTCTGGGTCTCTGGAAGGAGCGCCTCTTGACCATCCTCCTGCTCGCGCAGCGCTGAGAGACGCTGATGGGCCAGGCGCACCTCGTGGCGCAGCGCTTCCTCTTCCTGAACCAGCGCTTGAAAGGCGGCGTCTTGAGGACCGATGTCCACCCAGGGCAGCCGCAGACCGCGTCTCTCATCGAGGTGGCCACCACAGGACATGACGGTCGGAACCCCTGCAGCGTTGAGCGTCACAACTGTCTCGAAGATCTCCTCATCAATGGGTTTCCCCAGACAATCGGCGACCGTTGAAAAATATGTCACTAATGCTTCCCATTGTTCTAACATCGTTTGCCTCCTTGAAAGGAAATATGACAACATTGATTCCATTATAATGCTTTAGATAATAATTAATTATTATAATATGGTTTAAGATGTTATGTGCCATAAATTCCCATAAAAATAGGAAAAAAGTAACTTGTCCGCTTAATGGAGTGTGAGTAGACTCTCTGTTAGAAATAGCGCCGGGTATGGCCCACCAGAGAAATGAAAAGGCTATCCCGGCGGCGAAAAAAGTCTATCATTGAGCGTGGTGGTCCTAGCCAGACAGGAGGAAGTATGTACAACCAGGATGACCATCTTCAGCGTATGCGCAACGGCGAGGAAGACGAATGCAACATGTGTGGAGGCTCCGGCTATCTGGACCTGTCTAGGAAGCAAGTTTGTCCTGATTGTCAAGGGACGGGGCGTGTCTCTATCTATCTGCCCGATTAGCGCGTGATCCTCTCATCCGTCGGTCTCTCCGGTGGCGGGCAGGTGAAGGCGCAGGCTTTATCTGCTCGCCAGACTTGCTCTGGCTGGGCTATGCGGGCTAGAATAGACACAGGTGCTGCGCTGCTGCGCTGTGCCTCCTGCATGCAAGCTCGGGTGCAAGGAGCGACAATGGTGAGAGAACGTAAGCTGCAGTTTCCGGAGGGCTTCCTCTGGGGTACGGCCTCATCGGCTCATCAGTGCGAGGGCGGCAACCTCAACAACCAGTGGTATCGCTGGGAGCAGCAGGGCCGTACTCTCACGGGCGAGCGCAGTGGGGTGGCCGCCAACTGGTGGCAGCAAGCAGAGCGCGATTTTGAGCTGGCCGAGCAGATGGAGAACAATGCTCTGCGTCTGAGCCTGGAGTGGAGCCGCATCGAGCCAGAGGAAGGACGCTGGGACGAGAGCGCTCTGGAGCGCTACCGCGCCCTCCTGACTGACCTGCGTCGGCGTCGTATGACGCCCCTGGTAACGCTGCACCACTTTACCGACCCGCTCTGGTTCTCCGAGCGCGGTGGTTTCGAGCTTGAGGAGAATATCAGGTATTTCGTGCGCTTTGTCCGCTTTGTGGTCGGGCGTCTGCGTGACCTTTGCTCTTTCTGGCTGACTATTAATGAGCCGAATGTCTATGCTTTCCTGGGTTATCTCACTGGCGAGTTCCCGCCCGGCGAGCGGAGTGCGCTCCGCGCTTTGCGCGTCTTACGCAATCTGATGGCGGCCCACGTGCAGTCTTTCTATGCCATTCGCGAATGGCAGCCTGAAGGGAAAATAGGCTATTGTCTTAATTATCGCCTCTTAGACCCTTTCCGTTCCTATTCTCCTCTTGATCGGGTCGTAGCTAGCCTGCAAGACACCTTCTTCAACTGGCTGGCGCTCAAGCTGGCGGAGGGTAAGCCTGTGGGGTTCCCGCTGAGCTTCGCCCTGCCGGTGCTGCCGCGGGCGGCGGGCGCGCGCGACTATCATGGTGTCAACTATTACACTCGTGACCTGGTCGTCTTTGATCCGCGGCGACCGGGCGAGCTTTTTGGTCGACGCTTTCCATGTCCGGGGGCGCCCATGCAGGACCCGGGGCAGGCCGGCTACTTCGGCGAGGTCTATCCCGAGGGCCTCTATCGCGTGCTTCAGCTAGTCTATCGCCGCACGCGGGGCAACAAGCCGCTCTATGTCACCGAGCATGGTCTCAATGATGTCGAAGATCGTCTCCGTCCGCGGGCCATTTTGGAGCATCTGGCCATGCTCCATCGTGCTATTCGTGAAGGGCTGCCAGTGCGTGGCTATTTTCACTGGACGCTGGTTGATAACTTCGAGTGGAATGAGGGCTGGGGCGCTCACTTTGGCCTGGTCGAGCTGAATCCCCAGACCCAAGAGCGGCGTCCACGTCCCAGCGCCAGCATGTTCGGGGAGATCTGTCGTGCCAACGCCATCACCGAAAGCATCGTTGAGCGTTATGCTCCCGAGGCTGCAGCCACGATCTTTGGTTCTGCCGCGGCCACGAGCCTGGGAGCGCGGGTGCTGACCTGAGCTGGCTACTATCTGGTTGGCCTTGGGGATGGGGTCTTAGCTCTCGCCCAGCAAGGCCCGGCGCAGCAACGGATCGGGGCAGAGCTGCGGAAATCGGCGTGTGTAGCAGACCATGCAGTAGTCGCCGACCAGCTCCTCATCCTCACCGGTGCCATAGTAGGTAATGGTATGCGGTGGACAGGCGTAGTGTCCACAGGGGCGTAGCTCCGCCTGGTCACGATGCGGCAGACTATGGGGAAACTGCTCGATATAGCACTCGTGTTCTTCGCTCATCACTCTCTTACCTCACTCGAAGGAGCTTCTTGCCTGCGGGCGCGGCTGATAGCCGTTGGCTCTTTCATATTACCAGAAAGTCTGCCGCTGTCCAGGCGCCTTGCCTGGTTGTGTCGGCTCATGCTACACTCTCTTGTGGCGAAGGCTGGCAGCTCGCCAGTTTTCTCTCATGCTGCCAGCGTTGGGAAGGTATGCGAGGAATGCGATGATGAAAAGCGAACTTATCTCTGAACTGCTCAAATTCCGCTTCGGCAGCAAAGTCTTTTGCTCCGATGGAGAATATGGCCTGCTTGATGATGTAGTAGTTGATCCGGCCCGGCGCAGCGTCACCCACGTGGGAGTCAGCCGGGGCCTTTTTGTCAAGAAGCGCTTCTATCTCTCCTTCGGTCGAGTCAGCGGGGCCTCCAGCGATGGCGTGACACTGGCCATCAGTTTGGCGGCCCTGGAGCAGGAGGCAGTTGCCGCGCCGGGTGGGGTACAGCTCTCGGGGCGCAGCCTGGTTGAGGCTCCGGCGGTGGGTCTGCGTGGCACCTTGCTCCTGCTGGCTGTCCAGCCTGGCAGTGGGGAGATTGCCTATCTTGTGGCTCACAATCTCCCCAGGGGGCAGGATACCCTTTTCCGCACGAGCACGATCGCCGAGCTGAGCACAGAGGCCGTGCGTCTCAACCTCTCTGCCGAGGCTCTCAAAGCATTGCCACCCTATCGGCCCGATCGCGAACTGCAGCGTGAAGTCGAGGCGGTCCTGTTTGATCTCTATCCGCTGCACATTGATCTACGTGGGATCTCGGCGCGTGTCCTTGACGGCGTTCTCTATCTAGATGGCAACATCTCCAGCGCCCTGCGAGCCGACCTGGTCGAGCGCCAAGTGGTGGGAGTGCCAGGTCTACTGGAGATCAGGAACAATTTGGTAGCCGATGATACGCTCGCCAGTGAGGTGGCGCTGGCTTTGGGGCGTGACCCGCGCACCCGGGGCCTCCCCATCGGGGTCTACCCTCGGCTGGGCGTCGTGCGACTCAGCGGAGCTGTACGCACGGAAGAGCAGAAGCGTGTTACTGCGGAGATTGCGCGCTCCGTGCCGGGCGTTCGGCAGGTGCTCAATGAGCTAACGGTCAATCCGACGGCTGAGCATCTGCCCGTCATGGCCTCGACGGGCGCGGAAGAAGAGGACCTGGTACCTGGCGGACGCTACGTGCGCCATACGAGATGAGCCATTTGCCCACTGCGGTTCGCGCTATTCAACTCCGTGACCCTGGAGTGGCCTGCTGGTTCTCTCCCTGCTGGGGCTGCCAGCGGGCCACCTCCGCCTCGTTTGCTTCCCTCTGTTCGCGCTGTCTTGGACCCTTTCCCTGGTAGATTGCCGGAAACAGACACGTCTTCTGGAACTCTTCCATAAGGAAAAACGTATCTAAATGAGCGATGAGCCGGTGTCGACGCTCTACTCTTGATAGAGCTTGAAAGGACCAGGAAGAAGAAGCAATGAATGAGCGTGAGGTATCGCCTCTAGCGGAGTCCTGGCCATCTTCGCTGAGCAATGGACATCTGGCCAGGCCACTCCTGAACTGGCATCATCAGCTGCAGATGAGGGAGCTTGCTTCTCTCGGGCTAGAGGAGCTATGGCGGCAGCTGGGTCTGTCAGGCCCTCTGTTGATCATCTCTTCGCCTCTCTCTCCTCCCTCTCTGCACCTTCACTATGAACACCATCCACTGCTGCTTGACCGCCTGGTGGCGGCTGGCCAGAGGCGCAAGCGTCCGCGCTTTGGCCAGCTCAGCGGCTGGCGTCCACTGGAGGCTCCGGCCTTCGCCTGGGGCCTCACGGCCTCGGCTGATGCCGATTACCTGCTGAAGCCCGATCTGGTACGGAGGGCCATGCCTGGCGACCGGGGAGCGCAGCCAGGCCCTCTCTATGGCTGGAAACTCTATCAGTTTGCCAGCGGCTGGTCGGCCCTCTCTGTCTACTATGCGCTGGAGGATGGTCGAGAGGATGTGGCCCTCGTCGCGCTGCCTGTCGGTTGCCAGGATGAATGGCTGGCCTTTCTGAGCCTCCTGGTTGAGATGCGCAACCAGCATGTCCGTCAATATGGGCGCGGCAGTATTGAAATCCTCGGCGGCGCGGCGAGCCGTGAGGAACTGGTCTCAGTCATCCGGCGGGCCTCCTGGCGCGATGTTATCTTGCCAGAAGAGACCCGTGCCCTGGTGGAAGCTCAGCGACGCATCTTTGATCCCTCCCTCTTGCGTCGCTATGCTGCCCTGGGCATCCCGCGCCTGCGCAAGGTGCTGCTGATCGGACCACCAGGAACGGGCAAGACCACACTTCTCAAAGCAGAAGGGGCCTATCATGCCCGTCGCGGTGGGCGCGTGCTCTATGTCACTCCCCCATCGTTCCAGGGTCAGGGCAGCTCCTGGGCCGTGCTCTCGCAGGCTCTGCAGATGGCGGCTGATAGCCGGCTGCCGACGCTGGTGCTGGTTGAAGACTTCGAATTGTTCGTCTCACACCCTAAAGAGCAGCAGCTTGTCCTCAATACGCTGGATGGTGTGGCCACACCTGATAATCCCGCTGGTACGTTGCTGCTTGCTACGAGCAATAACCCGGAGAAGATCGACCCGCGCATTCGTGATCGCCCCGGGCGCATTGATACATTGATTGAAATTGGCCTGGTGCGCAATGAGGAACTGGCTGTGCGTTTTCTGCAGCGCTTGCTGGGAGCAAGCTACCGTGAGGAGGAGCATGCGCGCGTCGCCCCGCGGCTTCTCGGGCAGCCCGGCAGTCACTTCCGCGAGGTTTGCCTCACTGCCGCTCTTCATGCACTAGAGCAAGGACGCAGCGAGGTTCTGGCCGATGATCTCACCTGGGCCCATGAGGTCATTTTGAACGGAAGGGCTGCCGCGGCTCAGAGCGAGCGCTTCAGCCCACCGCCAGCTCAGCGGCGCGGCAGCTACTTCGGCAAACCATAGCCAGTGTGGCGGGGGCTGGAAATGCAGCTGGCGCTTGTTTCCGTCCCCGCTTCATCATCGGTTTGGGCTTCTCTCAAGTGCTAGCCTGACGAAGAGCCTGATCCAGATCCTGCATAATATCCTCCGCATCTTCGATCCCCACCGAAAGGCGCACACAGCCCTCGGTGATGCCAGCCTGCTGTAATTCAGCACCAGAGAGATCGCGGTGGGAAGAGATAGGCGGATAACTCACCAGTGTGTGGACATCGCCGAGGGAGGTAGCCGGAGCACAAAGCTGCAGGCTGTCCATGAAGCGAAAAGCGGCGGCGCGGGCCTGTTGTTTCAGCTCGAACGAGAGCAAACCGCCGAAGCGTCCGGGAGCAAGCAAGCGTCGAGCCTGCTCGTGCTGTGGATGCTCGGGCAGGCCGGGGTAGTGGACGCGAGCCACTGCTGGGTGTGTGTGCAGGAAATGAGCGATGCGCAGCGCATTCTCACAATGGCGTTCCATGCGCAGTGCCAGCGTCTTCACGCCGCGCAGGATCAAGTATGACTCAAAGGGACTCAGCATCGCACCCAGCAAGGAAGCGTAGGAGCGCAGCGACTGCAGCAGGCTCTCGCGGGCGCTCACAACCAGGCCACCGGTGCTATCGCCGTGTCCGCCGAGATATTTCGTCGCGCTATGGATCACCAGGTCAAAGCCGTGCTCGATCGGGCGGAGCAGGCAGGGAGTCGTGAAGGTACTATCGACCAGGGTGATCGCTCCTACTTCGCGAGCGGCGGTGCTGATGGCATCCAGATCGGTGACCTTCACCAGGGGATTAGAGATCGTCTCGACAAAGACAATGTCGGGCTGTTCGGAGCGAATCCGCTCCGCGGCTGAGGCACAACAGAGATCGCAGAGCACGACCTCCACACCCTGGGGAGCGAAAACCTGGCGCAGGAGGGCGATTGTCTGGCCATAGAGATCCTGAGCTGCCAGGATCTTGGTCCCTGGAGCGGCGCCAGCGGCCAACAGCGCAGCATGGATGGCTGCCATACCTGAACCGAAAGCCACAGCCCCCACCCCCCCTTCGGCGCGAGCCAGCACCTCCTCCAGCTGGGTCGCATTGGGATTCCCCTGACGCGCGTAGACAAACGAGCGCTTCTCTCCCGAAGTCGGGCTACTGAAAGCCTGGTCCAGACGCTCCATATTGCCGTGCAGGTAGGTCGTGCTCGCATAAATCGGCTGCACGGTTGAAACGTGGGCAGGCCCTTCACTCCAGCGCTGCCTGCCATCCTGTACCAGGTGCGTCTCCAATTTCCAGGCGGCTGAAGAATGCTGAGTTGTCAAAGTCATCCCCCTCTCTGGAGTAAAATGAGAGCCCGTCCCAGGTCTCCCAACGCGAGCGAGGCGGAGGCGTAGAGCCAGGGGAGCCAGACGGGCACACCGAGTAGATCGGCGTTTTGCGGAAAAGAGAAGATCCCAGCGTTCACCAGGATCATCTCAATCAGCGTCCCCGTAATCGCCACCACGGCGGAGAAGATCAGATTTTGCCAGCTGCGCCCGGCTAGCAGCCAGAAATTGAGGTAGAGTAGACCCAACAGGCCGAAGCGGGCGAGAGGAGCGAGTGGTATAGCCCCCAAGAGATAGGCTAGACACAGCCAGCCGAGAGCGGCGATGCTCGTTGAGAGACGGCGCACGGTCCTCGAATGGATCAGGAGAGGATCTAGCAGGGGATGAGAAAGACCAATCGCGACGGCGGCGCTGCCGGCGAGCAGCGGCACCCACCAGGGCAAGCCGAAGAGCGAGGAACCGGTGACCACAGCGATGCTGTAGCGCTTCACCCCCTGGTGGACGTAGAAGGCGTCAAGCGCACTTCCACCAGTGGCACCCAGGAGGAAGAGCAGGACTGCAGCCCGGCCCCAAGCGCTCGTACACATTGCTGGCTCACTCAACCTTCCTGGTCCACCGCTGGCTAGGGACAGCACAGGCGGTTTAGATAGCGTAAACAGGACAGCAGCTCGCTGAGCGGCGCTAGCGCATGCTCGTCTGCACTGACCCACTGCTGATAGAGTTCACCGTAACGATCCGCTAACACCAGACTGGGATTGAGTGCCCGCTGAGGCGCTTCCCATTGTGTCAGGCGAGCAATGACCTGCCCCTCGGGATCAGCGAGCAACGGGAAAGGGAGCTGCAGGCTGGCCTGCACCTCTGCATTCCGCACTCTGTGATCCGGGCTAATGGCCAGCAGACTGCAATGCTCCTCGCGCAGTGCAGGCTCTGCCTCTGCGAACTGCTGCAAAAAGGCCCGGGTGCCCGGCAGCTCGACGCTGCGTACAATCAGCAGCAAGAGGTGATCTCGCTGCTTGTAGTCATGGGGACCCCGCAGGACTCCAGCGGGGTCGGGGAGGGCGAAGCTCGGGAGCATCTCACGTGCTCTCAGCTTCGCCTGGGCGGCCAGCGCTGGCTGTACACCTGCGGCGGAAGAGGGCAATGACTCATCCATAAGACTCACCGCTTTCTCTGTGCTCTCTCCTGTTTTGAGGAGGTCCTGCCAGCAGCCTGCCTCGACAGCCCGGCATCCGGTCCCCCCGCGGTTGCCCCAACGACGCGCGGTGGCTGGCCGAACTTTACGGCTCCCTTAAGGCACTGATGGAAAGCTGGCTGCCTCCGTACTCCTGGTTCTCTGCCTCTGTTCCGCAGCAAGCTTTTCTCAAACAGAGGAAGCCCAGTGTAGCGGACGACAACCTCCTCTCAAGAGATTATCGCACAGGCGCAGCCTTCTGGCTAGAAAACAATCGTGCGATTCTTATACACGAGCACTCGATCCTCGCTGTGCAAACGCACTGCCTCTGCCAGGACTCGCCGCTCGACATCACGCCCCTTGCGAATCAGGTCCTCGACGCTATCGCGATGGTTGCAGTGGATCACATCCTGAGCGATGATCGGCCCCTCGTCCAGCTCCTCTGTCACGTAGTGAGCGGTGGCCCCGATGATCTTCACCCCTCGCTCGAAAGCCCGTTCGTAGGGACGGGCCCCGGTGAATGCCGGCAGGAAGCTGTGATGAATATTGATAATACGCTGAGGGTAGGCCTGCACAAAAAATGGCTCCAGAATCTGCATGTAGCGCGCCAGAATCAGAAAGTCAACCTTGCCTTCCAGAAACTCGAGCATGCGCTGCTGATCAGCAGCACGGCTCTCGCGACGAACCGGAAAATGATAGTAGGGGAGCTGGTACATGCGGGCCAGTGGCTCTAGATCGGGGTGGTTGCTCATGATACAGGGAATGTCGATCACCAGCTCTCCGTTGCGCCACCGCCAAAGCAGGTCGACCAGGCAGTGGTCCAGGCGCGACACCAGGATGGCCGCCCGCTTGCGGTTGCGCGAATAATGAACGCTCCACTGCATGCCAAAGCGCGCGGCAATCGGCTGAAAAGCTGCAACCAGCTCGCGCTCGCTCAGCTGGAACCCCTCTTCTGAGAAGCTGATGCGCATAAAGAATGTGCCATTTTGACGAGCTGTTGCGTATTGATCTGATTCGACGATGTTCCCATTGTGCTCAAAGATGAATTGCGAGACAGCCGCCACAATGCCTGGCCGATCAAGACAAGAGATCAAAAGCGTAATAACATGATCCTGTTGCATAGACCCCTCTTCCCAAAAAAAGCATCAGCAGTCAGATAGTCAGCCGACGAGACAGGGGGCACACAAGTCCAAGGCGGCCCTGGCGTCGGTGGCCGCTTCCCCCTCGCGGGCTATCTCTGCCGTAGTATAGCAGCAATGAGACCAGAGCAAAACGCCCACGGGAAAGAAGCCTCCCTTGACAGCTCTGGCTTACTGATGATATCATGCTTACATAAGTAAAGTAACATACTTTATCTTAGTGAAGAGATTACGGAATCACTGAAGGAGGAAAGCGAGAAGTGACCTGGCAGATTGATCCTGCCCATTCACGTGTGGCCTTTGCTGTACGGCACATGATGGTCAGCACAGCACGTGGATCGTTCAAAGTTTTTGGCGGAGATATCGAATACGACGAGCAGAACCCTGCTAATTCGAAGATTACGGCTCAGGCAGAGGCTGCCAGCATCGACACTGGTCAGGCTGATCGTGACCGGCATCTGCGCAGCGCCGACTTTTTTGATGTCGAGAAGTATCCCACCATTACCTTTGTCAGCACCAAAATCGAGCCGCTGGGCGGCAACCAGTACCGTGTCACGGGCGATCTGACCATGCACGGAGTGACTCGCCCCGTCACCTTCACCGGAGAATTCAACGGTCCGATCGTCGACGCCTTTGGGCTGCGCCGGGCTGGCATCCTGGCCACAGCGACCATCAGCCGCAAAGACTTTGGCCTGACCTGGAACCGGGCCATTGAGAGCGGTGGAGTCATTGTCGACGATCAGGTCAAGATTGAGATCGAGCTAGAGATTACCGAGAAAGTGCCTGCTGCCTCGAATGCCTGAGTCTTCTCGATAGACCGATCCGTTCCCGAACGAAATTTGGAGCCTGCTGATAGTCCCTCTGTCGCGATCAGCAGGCTTCCTCGTTCCTGGGGTCCTCGCTTGCTGCTGCTGTCTCCTCTGCTGAGGGTGAGCTGTGCCAGCCGAGAGTTGGCAGCACGAGGCGTTCCAGAGCCTGAGCCACGCCATCGTGGGCATTATCGCTGGTCACATAGTCGGCCACGGCCTGTACTTCAGGGGGAGCATTGCCCATAGCAATGCTCAGGCCGGCGAAGCGCAGCATCTCCACATCATTATAGTGGTCGCCGATGGCCACAATCTCGGCTGGAGCCACTCCCAGCAAGCTTGCGACCTCGCGCAGCGCCTGGCCTTTACTGGCCCTGGGATGCAGCAGCTCCAGTAAATCGCGCGTCGACTGCGTCACATGCAGGGCCTCGCCAAACCAGTGCTCGAGCTGCTGGCGTTTCGCTGGCAGCGTCTCTGGCAGACCCACGGCGGCGATCTTGATGCAGGGGCGTGGGTAGAGAGAGGCTACGTCATCGACCTCGATCGCCGGCGGCAATGGAGGGCGATACCAATCGCGGGCTCGCGGCGTGTGGCGATCGACATAGACCCCTTCTGGCGTATGATAGGCGCGGTAGAGGCCCAGCGAGCGTGCTGCTTCTAGAACGGGCAGGATGTGCTTCTTGGGCAGGAAGCGTTCGGAAAGCACCGCCCCGCTGGCGATATCGACGATCATCGCCCCATTTTCCAGAATCTGGGGACCGCTCAACGGCAGGCCAGCGCAGACCTGGCGCAACACAGCCAGCATCTGCCCTGTGGTAATGGTAATCATCAGGCCGGAGGCGCGGGCGATCTCCAAGGCCCGGCGCGCGCGAGGCGTCACCTCTTTCGCCGGAAAAGGTGTCAACAGTGTTCCATCGAGATCGATGGCCAGGAGGCGATAGCGTTGCATCTCAGTTACCAGAGCAGTTCCATCTCACGTGTAATCGGGAGGAAGCCCTCGCTGGCGTAGAGCGGGCGACCGGCGTCACTAGCGTGCAACCAGAGGCGGCGCGCGGAAGTATGCTGGCGGGCGTAGGCGATGATCTGGCGTAGAATAGCCCGTGCCAGGCCCTGCCCGCGCCAGGCTGGTAGCGTATACATGTTCAGGACATAGCCTTCCAGACCGGCCTCATTCTCGGGCGAAGGTGGACGGCTCAAGAAGACCAGACCACCAGTAGCCGCGATGGTTCCCTGCTCATCGACCTCCGCGACCCAGACCAGAAATTCCTCCTGCGGCAACGCCCGGCGCAGGTAAGAGTCTGTCAGCTCGCGGAGCAGCTGCTCTTGCTGATCATCGGTGACCCTGCCGGTCTCTCGCAGCAGGGCCAGGCGGAGCACTGTTAAGGTGGCGATATCGTCGCTGGTGGCACGCCGTATGAGGCGCATAGGCTTCACATCACTCCTTGCCAGATTCTGCAGCAACGAGAGGCTGCCTGGCGGTAGCGGCCTCCCGCCTACAGCTTATCATCTTCACCGATGAGGTTGCAAACTATTGGCCTTCTATGTCAGACTTACAGAAGCATAGTACCAGAAGAAAAGATAGCTAACAAACTGAGCTTCTGGGAGGAAAGGACTATGAAGATTGGCATTGGGCTACCGGCCTCGATTCCTGGGGTTGATCCTGGCCTTGTACTGGAGTGGGCGCGACGTGCGGAGCAGGGGCCGTTTGTCTCCCTGGGTCTGATTGACCGGCTAGTCTATCCCGGTCTGGAGCCGATGATCACGCTGGGAGCCGTGGCGGCAGTCACCTCGCGTATTCGCCTGATGACGACCGTCCTCCTCGCGCCGTTGCGCAACACGGCCATACTGGCTAAAGAAGCAGCGACCCTGGACGTCTTTTCGCGTGGGCGCCTGACGCTGGGGCTTGGAATAGGGGCCCGCGAAGACGATTTCCTCGCGGCTGGGGTCTCATTCCACCGCCGTGGCAAGATCTTCGATGAGCAACTGGCCCTTATGAAGCGCATCTGGTCTGGCGAGCCGGTGAGCGAAGAGGTAGGCCCCATTGGCCCCAAGCCGGTCCGCTCCGGCGGGCCGGAGGTCCTGCTCGGCGGCTATTCGCCGGTGGCGATCCGGCGCCTGGCGCGCTGGGGCGATGGCTTTATTGCTGGCGGCAGCGCGCCAGACCGGGCCGGCCAATTCTTCCGCCTGGCCTTACAGGTCTGGCAGGAAGCGGGTAGACCTGGCAGGCCTCGCCTTGTCGGCTCGGTCTACTATGGCCTGGGTGAGCGAGCAATTGAAAAAGCTGATGCCTATCTTAGCCATTACTATGCTTTTGCCGGCCCACGGGCCCATCAGATGGCGCAGATGATCCCCACGACGCCGGAGGCCATTCGTCGGACCGTGCAGACCTTCGCCGAGATGGGGGCTGACGAGCTTATGCTCTGGGCTTCCATTCCCGAACTGGAACAGATCGATCTGCTGGCCGAGGCAATCGCTGATCTGCAGATCTGACCAGTGCCGCAGGGCTGTTGGCTGGCAAGCTTACAGTCAACAACCCTGCTGGTGGATCTTTCGCCGGGGGCGTTCAGGCTCTGACTGGGCAGGGACGTCACCCGCTGACGGCTGCCTCCTGAAAGTCCTGGTCGAAAGAAAAGGAGGTGTCGCCCTACTCTCGGGTGTGGTATAGTTGTTGCAGGCGCCGTGTAGTTTGTGCAAAGGCTGAGAGCAAAGGAGGGCGGGCATGCCTATTTGCCCAATCTGCGATGATACCGGCCTGCAGAATTCGGATTCAGCCCATCCCCAGTTCTGCTACTGTTCGGCTGGTAAGCAGGCGCGCAAGGAGTGGGAGGCGGCCCAGGCAGGCCGTGGCCAGGGTCCGCAGGCAGCAGGCCAAAGAGGGCAGGATCAGCGTCAGAAGCAACAGCAGAAAGCTAGCTTTATTGATATTGAGCGGCTCGAGGAGGTCAATGCCAGCGTTGATGCCATGCGCGCTTCCTTAATTGGATCGCTGGCAGGGGAGGCGGGCCAGTCGCTGAAGCTACCAGCGGTGCAGCTGCTCTATCAGGTGGCTCATCCTGGCCACGAGGTGACGGTTTATGAGGCTACCCAGCTCTACGAGCTAGCGAAGGCTCTAGAGACCTTCTTCTCGACAGTAGCTCCGATTGGACGCAAGACGCGCTGAGCGAAGGGCACGGCCTGATAGCACAAACGGGTAGCGGCATTGACAGCCGTAAATCCTCTCCTCTATACTCTCGACAAGTGCACCCTGCACGAATTTATTGTGGGGTCGGGTGCAAAGAAGGTTTGCTTTTTATTTCTCGAAAGATGCCCTTCCTCTGCGCGCGCCCGCAGAGGAGAGTGAGGTTGCTGGCTATAGTTGCGCGGTTGTCTGGCTTTCTAGCTCTCTCCTCCTCGAAGAGGAAGGAGTGGCAAGGGGTGCCGGGTTCGAGTGCATTATTTCTCAGCGTGTCAGGGAAGCCATTTGCTGCAGCTGGCGCTCCGTTGCGCAGACAAAGTGAGAGAGAGGTCAGGTGGACAGACCAGCTAGCAGGCAGGGTGAGGTCTTCTTTGCATCTACTCACGGCAGGCCAGTGCGCTCTTTGAACGAATCTCCCCATTGACGTGTGAGCCTTGGTCAAAGAACCCGCCCAGGAATGAGAATCAGGGGCTGGAATCAGAGATTGGAAAATAAAGAAGAGAAGGACTAGCTCGCTGGGCGCACCTCTCAAGCCCGCTCAGGGATTAGAATCAGGGATTAGAAAAGAAATGAGGAGGAAGAGTCCATGATATGCCCTCGTTGTGGCAACGAGTGGGATGCAAGTAAAGGCCCCTGCACCCGCTGTGGTCTGGCCATCCGCCTGCCGGGCCTGTCCGGGGGAGCATCGGCGTCAGGCTGGTCGACATCTTCCCCTGCCCAACAGCCGAAGTCTTCTGGTACTGCTGATCTCCAGCAACGTTCAGGTCCGCTCTCTGGCTTCCCTCCGGGGCCTGCATCATCTCTGCGGAGTGGGGCGCTCAACAGCTCGGGGGCGGCGAGTGGGCCACGTACGGGGCTGCCGCCGACAGGCGCTGGGGGCATAGGTGGGCGTTCACCCTTTGGAGCTTCAGGCCCGCTCTCTGGCTTCCCTGGTTCAGGTTCGGTTAACGCTGGCTTTGGCTCGGGCCAAAGCTCGAATTCCCTCGACCCGACGTCTCGCCGTACTGGACCTGGCCTTGGTAGCTCACAGGTGAGCAGGCCGCTCTCGCAGCCGGGCCTGGCAGGCTCCGATGCTGCGACCAACAGAAATCTGGCTTCTCCTAACCAGCAGCGTCCCTCGCTTGGGCCTTCTTCGTCCACGCGCAGGGAGGTTGCGGGCGACTCTTCTCTTCCTTCGCTTTCGCGCCCAGGTATCTCCTCGCGTGCTCAGGTTCCCACTCGTCCGAATCGCATGAGCGGTGCTCTGCCTCAAGATCTTTCGCGCTCACAGAATCCGCTCCGGGTCAGTCGCCTGGTGACTGATCCTTTAGCGCGTGAAACGCCGGTGCCGCCAACTTTCTCTTCAACGCCCACGCCGTCGGTGACAACGGCGACTCCTTTCCCGGCCTCGATGCCGCCCTCAACTGCTGGTTCCAGCAACAGTGGAATCTTAGGGGGTACGCTGCGGCCTTTGATGCCGGGCACGATGCTCAGAGGTGGACGCTATCGTCTTCAAGAGCTGCTGGAGCGCCAGGAGTGGCTCAGTGGCGTCTTTGAGGCTACGTGGAGTGGTCAGGATGCCCAGCGAGCCGGGGCGCTGGTAACTATTTGTGAGCTGGTGGTGCCCGAAAGCTCTTCGGCTGCTGTGCAGTCAATGTTGCGTACGGCTACCATGACACTTTCGTCCATTGGGCGCCATCCTCGGGTTCCGGCTTTATTAGATGCCTTCAGTGATCAAGGGCGTAGCTTCTTTGTCCTGGAGATGGTCGAGGGCGAAAGCCTGCTGGCGCGTCTGCGCCGCAGTGGGCGGGCGTTGCCGGAGCAAGAGGTGGTTGAATGCTGCCTGCAGATGACGGATATCCTGGAGACAATGGCCCAGCAAACGCCGCCGTTGGTGCATGGCCTGATCCGCCCCGAGCATATTATTGTGGCCCGCTCCGGCTCTCAGTATCTGCTCACGAACTTTTCAATCGTCTTGGCCGGTGGCGCTACTCAGTTTATTTCCGGGCTGGATCGCTCTCGTCTCTCTCCCTATCTGCCTCCCGAATTCGTCCGTGGGGCGGTGGATAGCCGCACCGATCTCTACTCGTTGCTGGCCACGGCCTATCATTTGGTGACAGGTAGTCCTCCAACAGGGATGAGTGGAAGCATTCCACCGGCTCAGCGCCTCAATCCTTTGGTCAGCTCAGAGTTCGAGGCGATTCTATCGAAAGGCTTGCGCCCTATTGCCAGCCAGCGCTATCAGAGTCCTGCCGAGCTCCGTCACGATCTGCTAGCGTTGCGCTCGGCGATCGGCGGGATTGGCTCGGTTGTCGAGCAATGGCCTGAGCAATCGATTCCGCTCTCGCCGCGCCCGGCCTCGACGTCCGCTTCGGCTCCTACTCAAGTGCCCTCTTCGCCATCGCCGGTGCCTGATAGTGTGGCTCAGGCCCTACCGCTGATGCTGGGGGCGGTGCTGGAAGAAGAGGACCAGCGTCTGCTGTTGCCACGCCCCGAAGATCTGCCTCCGATGCGCGAGAGCAACGATACACTCAATGCAGCTCTGTGGGTGGCTGGTATCCTGGTAGCCTTGATTGCCGTAGTCATCTTCGCGCGCGGACTGTTCTAAGAACGGAGTGACTGGGGACTCGGTTCCCATCCCCAGGCCCAATGACAGTGAGGAACGAACCGGACGGCTTCCTCTACTTCGTAGTCGATGGGGGCGCCGCCTCGCTCGTTGCTTCTGCTCGCTCACCCGCTTCTGCGGATCTGTTGGCGAGCTCTAGCTGGCCGGCTGGGGGAAGAATGAGCAAGTCTCTCTGAGGGGGAGTCTACTCTTCTGTCTCGTTGGGATACTGACAGCGCGAACCAGTGCTGTCTGAGACTGTGGCTTGCCTCTAGCGATTTCTCTCAAGCTGGCCGAGAGGTTCAGCTGGCAAGCTAAACGGACCGGCAAGTAAAGTCTGTCCTGTGGCCTGGCTGATTGATTCCATGCCTGGAGGTGGCCAGGAGGTGCATGATGCTGACAAGCCGTCCTGGCGCACCGCCGAGGCCGATGGATGCTTCCAGCTCCGCTTTCGCTTGAAACGCTAGCTCCTCATGTCCAGGTCGGTCAGCATGAGAGCAAAGCAACCTGGCCTGTCTTTTCTTTCCTCTCTCAAGATGTGGTCAGCCTCAGCGCTTGCGCAAGACAACGAAGTCAATCAGTTCATCAAGGACGTCGCGGTCCTCTGAAGGAGGAAAGTGATAGAGGGCCTCGCGCGCCCGCGCTGCATAGCGATAGGCATCTTCGAACGAGCGTTCGATGCCACTGCCGCGGGCGACCCACTCGACAATTTCGCGGATCTCTTCCTCGCTGCCTCCCTCCCCCGAAAGCAGAAGCTGAACCTGCTGATGATGGCCATTGTGGGGCTGGTTCTGTAGAGCGTAGATGAGCGGAAGCGTCACCAGACCCTGGCGCAGATCGTTCCCTGCGGGCTTACCGATCGTCGTCTGATCCTCGGTGTAATCCAGCACGTCATCGATGATCTGGAAAGCGATGCCCAGATTGATACCATACTCGTATAAATGCTGAATCTCCTCATCTGAGGCCTCGCTAAGGATGGCGCCACCTTTGCAGCAGGCCGCGATCAGGCAGGCTGTTTTATGGCTGATCTTATCGTAGTAGCCCTGGACGGTGAGGTCCAGGCGGCGGGCGCTCAGCATCTCCATGATGGTGCCTTCGCAGACGGTAGCAACTGTGTCGGAGAAGAGATGATTAATCCGATTATCTTCGATATCAGCGATCAGGCCAGCAGTTTTGGCAAAATAGTAGTCGCCAAGTAAGATCGCGATATGGTCGCCCCAGAGGGCGTTGACCGTCGGCTGACCGCGCCGGGTGTGTGCGCCGTCAACGATATCATCATGAATAAGCGTCGCCAGGTGAACCATCTCGAAGGCGACGCTTAGGGGCAGCAGCTTCTCGAAGTGGTAGACCTTCAGTTTCCCCGAGAGCAGCGTGAGAGCCGTTCTCAAGCGCTTGCCTGGCGAGGAGAGAGCGTGCATAGAAGCAGAATTCAGAATGGGGAGACCGGATCTGGCACGCTCCTGGAATACCTTATCTACTTCGTCAAGATCAGCCTGGATACCCGCAAAAAGGCGGCTTAAGGTGGCTGTATCGTTCATGTGATCTGCGGCGTGGAGGCCCCTGGCTGGCTGGTTGGCTTGGACCTGGCTGCGTTGCGCACTGTGGTACTTCGCTGCGCACTTCAGCCGGGGGAAACGCCGTCCTCCTTTCTTCCTGGTCTTGGCGAGCGACAGCAAGATAGTACCCTTCCTTCCTGCCTGTGGAAGGAGGTGCTTGCTCATCACCTTCAACGGGCGAACGGAGGCCCCGCTAGCCTCCATTGCCATCTCTGACGAGCTAGAGCTAGCCCTTACGTTCAAAAGCGGGCCAAGCTGGCCCTGAGACAGTGCAAAGCGAAGAGAGTACTGCGCCGAGCGGGCCAGGATCAGGCGGTCTCTCGTCTTCCCCCGTTTCAGCCAGAGCGAGAGGCAGGTCAGGCCCCTGTCTGGAGGATGCAGGGTGAGAGAGGAGAGCCTGCAGGCATGTAGTTCCTCCCTCCTGTGGTGCTCCTCTGTGTAGCGAGCGAGAGAGAATACGCCAAAGAACAAGTTCCTGCCAGCTTGCCTGACGTCTTTCATCACAGAGATGAGACGAGTACCCCGACATGCAGACAGGGGCGGGAAGAAACCACGCCCCTGTGCGTACCTCCCTTCAGATTATAGCATGCCTTATCCATGATCCCACTCGGAGACCCTCGTCTTCGATGGCCCTTGCTGCTGCCCTCTCCGGGACAGCGAACTTTTCTTGCTCGCTTGCCGCGTTCATCGCGGTGACGCGGTGAGATAAGGGCGAGGCTCTGGTGTTGTGGCCTCTCTCTGGTGGCCAGCACTAGCGCTGGCGCAGAGAAGGTGCAGACCCAGCTCTGGGCCGCTTGGGCGACGAGATGGTCGCTTGCGAGGCGTATGCCATGCAGGCCGCCTGAGCGTGAGGCGATCAGCCTGTCGAAGGTGAGCGAGCGCCCCGTCTCTGGTGATCAGCGCCAGGCGGCTGCGGACTGGCCGCCCAACCTGCTGGTAGGCAGGTTAGCAGAGCAGGTGGGACAAAGTAAGGCCATGAGGCTGGGCGAAATGCTCTCTCCTCTGCTCACTCGTCAAAAATCGGCGCAGCGTGGGCTAGTCCTCTTGCTGTTGAGGTGCACTGGTGCGATCTGGCGTCTCTAGCCCTGTCGGGTGATCATCGGCCTGAGAGGAGCCAGGAAGGTCGGGTGCTGCTGGCTGCGGCGGGGTGGGATACCCCTCAGCCGACGATGCTGGCTGATGACCATTGAGCGAGAAGTGCCCGAGCAAGTGATCGGTTTCTTGCGAAATCTCCTCCCAGAAAGCCTTATCGCGCTTGCTATGGTTCTTCTTCTCTTTCTCAGCTTTCCCGCGCTCGCGAGCAGCACGGGGGGTGCCAGGTGAAGAACGAAAGCCATTCACGGGAGCTGGCGAATGGCGGTTTCCAGAACGCGGATAGGGGGCATCGTATTCATAGACGCCGTTGTGCTTGCCGCCACCTTTAAATGACTCGATATCTGGTCCATAGGTCGAGCCATGCTGTCTACGTGGAGAGGGTGGTGCTCCCCGTGGGCGAGGCTGCTCCCGGTGGGGCTTTCCCGACTGCCAGCGGCTGTTACTGTTATGATGAGAAGAGAAAGAGGGTCCTCCCAGCTCTCGCTCGTGGGAGCGCGGTCCCTGCTGCGCACGAGGGCCAGGACCACCAGCGCGACCCGTATTCCCTGTTCCAGCCACACGGCCCCGCGATCGTCGGTTCGGCTGGCCTTGAGGTGAGCGATTCAGCTGCGGCGGTGTCCAGGAAGCGCTGGACCGATAGGGCGGAGTGCTGGTCGAGTAGGAAGAAGGTCCGTAGAGGTCCGCGCGCGGCTGATAATCTGGGTGGTGCAGGCGGGCACCCATCTGCCAGGCCCGGTCGACAATCTCACGATTCAAACGAGGGCGCTTCGGGCGGGCAGAGCGCTCCTGATTGTATCTGCCGTTGGCTGACGACTGGTTGCGAGCGGAAAAGCGAAAAGTATCTCTTCGCCTGTTTTCGAATTCTCTGGTCATATGTCCTTTCTGCTCGTCCCATTGAGGGGTAGAGTAATCACGAGGTAGATGGCGCAGCCAGGAAAGGAGAAATCCCTACGTGCTCGTCTCTTAAGCGTGGTTTGGAGCGTAGGCTGCCAGTCCTGGTGCTACCTTACATCGGCAAACGTACCTGCTTCATGGTTGGCGTGCCGTTACACGCTGTGTTAGCGGTGTTGTGGAGGGACCTTACTCTCTGTGACTCAGTATACCACACTACGCCATGACCTGTCTGTCCTCCCTCGCTGCTCGACTGGTTGTAGACAACATCGATGGCCAGCGATACGTGGGCTGACTGGCCTGACCCAACCGGTGCGCCTGCTGGTGTGCTTCCTTGCTTGCTTCCTTGTTTGCTGCCCTGTTAGCTGAGCTTAGGAGCCTGGGAAGAGGCCGTAGCCGGAAGCGGTCCCTGCTGCAGCGGCACTCCACTGTAGGTCAGGTCCTGGCTACCATACATGGCCAGCACCCCCTGATTCAGCTCATCCGGCAGGAGTGCGCGGAGCATTACTGTATAGTATAACCCTGTTGCTGGCTCGTAAAATTCCCCGCTTGGCTTTCCATGCAGCAGATTGCCAATGGTGCGGCTCTGCTCGGGTGTGAGGAGCAAAGCTCGCTGTGGCGTCGTAAAGGTCAGGCAGCCTGAGTCAGCGTTGGGCCCTGTGATATCTTCGGGCACCGGACCGCACTCGAACTGGGCAAGCTGATGCAGCGTAAAGTCAGGTACATTCCAGGTTGGGATCGACTGGCTCAGATTGGGACTGAAGTCCTGGTGAACAAGCAGAGCTTTGCGCGCGGTGTCATAGGCTGTCGTCGACCCCTGGCTCACGGCTTCGTTGATTGCCGTGAGAGCCGCGCCCAGGCGCTGGTACTCGTCGAGATCCTGCTGGCTCTCCTGACGCTGCCCAAAGCTACTGTAGAGAAACTGGTAGTGTTGGTTATTCACGTTGAATTGGAGCAAGACCGCATCTTGGTCGGGTACCTCGTAGAACTGCTGGCGCTGAAAGGTCGGCAGCCCGTAGCTGCTCACCAGCGTGTGAAGCAATTGGCTGAGCTGCTCCTGACTAAGATGTCCTTGCCGCATCTGCAAGCCGGGGCCGAGAATATAGCTGCCATCGCCGTAGATGCTCAACTGCGGACTGAGGTCAAGCGTTCCCTCACGGCCCCCACCGCGGAAGGTTCGCAGCAAGACAGCCTCAGCACTACTATCGTAAATAATAGTGCCGTTATCAAGCTGGCGCAAGTGGGCCTGGCCTGCTACTGGCTCGCTCGTGTTGGATTCGCAGGCTGTCAGCAGGGCCAGCAACAAGAGTAGAAGCAAGCAGACGAGCTTGCCTTTCGGCCAAGGCCCTGGCGGCTTTGGCTGGCTATGATACCGGTCTGAGCGGTGCTCATCAAAGTAGTGCCTGGGCCTCTCTCTGGCCCAGATCCCTGTCTTTGCCTGTTCCCTGATTGGGAGGCCAAAGCCCTGCTCGCAGTTCTCTCCGTTCATCTCTCCTCCCGTGCTCTTAGCCTCGCTGGTTCTTGCCTGGTAGTGGATGCTGCTGGGGACCTACGCTACGCGCGTCGCTGGGCTGAAAACCGGTAGCCGATCATCTTATAGATCAGGCGGGCTGCCAGAAAATCCGCGCGGATCTGACCGGGGATGGGGCAAAGCTCAACCACATCCAGGGCTACCACAGTTGTGCGCCGATAGATCTCACGCAACAACTCCAGCGTCTGGTACCAGCTCAATCCGCCTGGCTCTGGGGTGCCTACGGCGGGCATCTCGGCGGGATCGAGGGCATCCAAATCGAAGGTCAGATAGGTGTGCTCGCTCAGGCGTTCCCAGGGAATATGCCCCTGGCCGCGAGCGAGATCGCGGGCCCAGACAATGGCTGCATCGGCCCCGTTGCGTAGGAAATCCATCTCCTCTGCGCTGATGCTGCGAATGCCGATTTCAAGCACGGGTATTCCCAGCTCTAGCACCCGCCTGGCGATGCAGGCGTGTGAGAGGGGAGACCCCTCGTATTCAGCGCGGAGATCGCCATGCGCATCAATATGAATAACTGTCAGGTCGGGGAAAAACTCGCGCGCCACGGCAATTGGCTCAAGGGACAGCGAATGCTCGCCGCCGATCACCAGAGGAAACTGGCCCCGTGCTAGAACCTCACGTACAGCTTGGCCAGTCAGCTTCAGCGCGCTGGCGTGGTCTAGTCCCCGGTAATCCAGCGCCGGGCGGGTGTAAATGCCCACCTCTTCAAGCGGGCTGCTCTCTAGCTCCTCATCGTAGAGTTCTAGCTGGCTGGAGGCATTCAGGATGGCCTGGGGACCGTGGCGCGTCCCTGGCACATATGAGACGGTGTATTCAAGCGGCGCTGGAATGATAGTCACCCGCGCCTTGTCAGGATGGCTATGCTGTGGCTCGTCTAGAAACTGCCTGATGATAGGCTCTCTCATGAGAAAAAAGCAACCTCCTCTCGCATCTACGCACCGTCTTGTACTCTATCATAACCGGCTCTTCCTGCCCAGCTCTCAGGACTCTTCTCTTGGCGTTTCGATTGCGGTCCCAGGGCCCTCGGGTCAGGGAAGTGTGAGACTGAAGCGCGTGATCGAAAAGCGGGCATGGGGTCCGGTTACCAGCAGGCCCGCCCTGCCCCCACTGTAGCCGCCGCGATCGCTCACGCTCTGGGTTGGAGTATTGAAGTCCAGGGGAAGCGCATTGATGCGAGCCGTGAAGGTATCTCCTCGTACGCTGATTTCCAGGGTATCGGGGGCGTGAGAACGGGGCGAGTAGGTCCCGCTCACCAGTACTAAGGGAGTACCGGGCTCAGCTGTGTGGGCGTCAAACTTCCAGAGAGCGTAGTGACCAGCGCCGTCGATGACCAGGGCATAACAGGAAACGTAATTTCCTTCGGGGTGGAGGCGGAAAGCCAGGCCATACCAATTCTCTTCCCCGCCTGCCAGGCGCTGCATCTCGACCTGAAGTGTGAAGTTGGTCGGCAGGCTGCCTATGGCCTGGGGATAGGGGAAGTAGTAGGTGGCTGGCGGCGTCTGGTCGATGGTGATCAGATACTGGCCATTGCCGATGGCTGTACTGAATGCGGGAGCGCTGACGGTCCAGCGCTGTTGATTGTTCTGGAAGGTATCCGTAAAGGGCCGAGCCACGGCCTCGGCAGCGGGGTCTGATGTGCTCACGGACGGCAACCAGTTGCTCAACTGGCCTTGCATGAGGGTGGCCGCGATAAGAAGGAGGAGCACCAGCCCGCCGAGAGTGAAGGAAAGCCAGCGATGGTGCCCGAGCTGACCTTGTCGAGAGGCGGGCAGAGTCTGAGGACTGGAGGCGGTGCCCATGCTGGCCCTGGCGGGTCTGAGCACTGAAGTGAGGGCAGAGGTCGCAACGGGCGGTGTCTCTGTCTGGTCCGGAGCAGAGGTAGTCTGGACTGGAGCCGCCAGCTCGCTGGCCTGAGCTGCTGCAAGCTCAAGAGCGCTGGCTCTGTTTGACTGAGTGGACGTCCGCTCTGCATCCCGCTCGTGGCTCGGGAAAGAAATGGTCGTGCTCTCTCGCGAGAGCAGGAGATCCAGAGCATGAGCCAGGTCTGCTGCTGACTGAAATCGCTCAGCAGGGGCCTTGGCCAGGGCGTGGGCAGTAATGTGGGCCAGCTCTTCTGAGACAACTGGATTGAGCGTCCGGGCGTCTGGGGCTGGGCGATGAACATGTTGATAGAGCAGCCCCAGAGTGCTATCGGCCTCGAAGGGAGGATGCCCCGTCACCATCTGAAAAAGAACCACACCCAGGGCATAGATATCCGTGCGTGCGTCGACTGGGAGCCGCTTGATCTGCTCTGGAGCCATATAGGCTGCCGTGCCGATGAGTTCACCTGCACTGGTGAGCTGTGGGCGCTCCAGCTCTGGCTGTGTTGGCTCACCCTCTTCTTCGCCCTGACTGAGCGGGGGCGGCCCGTCTCTACGAGCTGCCGAGAGAGTGCGTCGATCGAGCAATTTGGCAATCCCAAAGTCGGAGAGCAAGATCTCGCGCTGCGGGCTGCTGGTCAAGAGCATGTTCTGCGGTTTCACGTCGCGATGGACGATCCCCCGTTCGTGGGCCAGATGCAAAGCGCGGGCCAGGTCGCGGGCGTAGCGCATGGCTAGGAGCGGGTCAAGAGGGCGGCGGTCGCGCAGGGTGCCGCCGCCGACGTACTGCATAACCAGGTAAGGGATAGTTCCGAGCTGGCCAAGATCTGCTTCGCCGAAGTCGTAGACGGCTACGATGTGAGGATGCTCCAGGCTGGCGATCAACTGAGCCTCCTGCTCGAAGCGGGCGGTGAAGCCGGGGCGTGCTGCCACCTCCGGGCGAATGATCTTGATAGCCACATCGCGCCGCAGCCGTGAATGGTAAGCCTTATAGACTCGCGCCATTGCTCCTTCACCGAGCTTGCGCTCAATCAGATAGGCGCCGAGCCGCTGCCCAATCAATGCGTCGCTATCCATCATCTTGTCTGCTTTTGCTAGAAAGATCGCTCCTTCCTGCATGCTCGACGGACATCGTGATCTGTTCGTGGGCAGACCACGAGACTGGGGTCCCTCTGAAGCATGTCCCCCGTTTGGCTTCCTGCATATCAGGAAACACTAGGGGTGCAGCTCCAACTGACCTTGATGCTATTGGCTGGCCCCTCGAAGAGAAGCAGAGCGGAAGATGGGCAGGTCTTGGTAGGAATCGATACCTGGATCGATACCGTCTGGCCGGGGGGCAGGGTCCCGGCGGCGGGGGTAAACGTGATGCCGCTGATGCCGCTACTGGAGCTGCTCCAGTTCAGCGCAGCGGCGTTCTCACTTGCCGCCCCGATAGTTACCAGACACTGCCAGCTGGCCTCTGAACTGGAAAGCTGACAATCTCTATTTGCCTGAAGCGTGCCCGACTCCGGCGAGTCCAAAGTCAGCGCTGGGGCGGGCTGGACCGTCAGTGTTACAGGGATGGTGAGCTGGCTCTGCCCGCTGCTCAGGAGAATCTGCCCCTGGTAGCTTCCCGCTGCGAGATTGGTTTGCAGGCTGCTCACGGAGACCCTAATCGAGGTTGAGCGGTTCGCGTTGAGTGTGCCGCTGTTGCTGCTGAGATGCAGCCAGACCTGCTTTGTCTCCAGTTGCAGGGTTGCTGACCAGCTCTCCAGGCCGCTGCAGCTCTGGATGGTCAGGGTCTGAGGCGCCGGGTCGCTGGTGGAGGCCACAGCCGTGAAGCTGAGCGAGGTAGGCGAGACGCTCAGGCAAGGCTTAACTACGATCAGAGTCACCTGCAGGACCTGGGCCGGATGGCCGGCGTCGTCACTGAAGCTGATCTCCGTGCTGTAGCGGCCCGCCGCCAGGGTGCCGACGCTTGCACTGAGGCTAAGCTGCTCTTCGCCAGGCGCGGCCAGCAGACCCGAGGTGGTGCTCATAGAGAGCCAGGGGGCTTGCTGGCTATCCCAGCTCGCCGTCCAGCCGACGGCGCCAGTGCCAGAGGCGCAGAGGGTGATGTTTTGTTCAACAGGCGCGCTATAGCCAGCACTCAGCGGACCGAACGTCACGGCTGAGGGATTCACACAGCTCAGCCCCCCAGTGGGTGGGGGTGCCGTTGCTGTAGCGCTTGACGTCGCGGTCGCCGTTGGCGAGCTGCTTGGACTGACCTCCACTGTTGGGGTTGGACTGCTGGTAGTCGAAGGCGTCGGACTGGCTCGCACGATGGTAAAGGTCAGGCTTGCGCTGCGCGAGGTCAGAGCCTCTTGGGCCTGGATCGAGTGCTGACCCAATGGCCATGCCGGATCGATGGTCAGCGTGGCATCGAAAGTCCCGTCTCCCCTTGTCTGTAGGCTATTCCCTTCCAGCGCCTGCCAGGCCAGCGTCGCCGGATCAAACAGCTCAGCCGCAACGATGCCTTGTTGTGGCCGCTGTTGCGGGGTCATATGGCTGCTGAAGTGCAAGGGAAGATGGCGATCAAGTGTCAGGGTCACCGTGCTACCGGGCAGGAAATGGGAGCCGTGCAAGTGCAGCAAACCACCTGGGGTCACGGTCGAGCTGCCGGAGAGCAAGGCGAGCGTGGGCGACCAGATAGTAAAGGCCGCAGCCACAGTGCTGCTCGTAATCAGTAAAGCGGCGCAGAAGGCGACCAGGGCCAGTGTCAGCCATGCCGGTGGCCCGCTGCTCGGGCGAGCGAGCGGCTGCCAGGAACGGCGAGAGGCAGACGAGCTGGTTGCGGGGAGAACAGCGGGGGCCACGGGCTGCTCAGCTGGCGGCTGGAAACTGGTAATCTCCTCACCGTGACCCGAAGCTTTAGGGCTGCGGGGGGGTCTACCGCGCACATAGGGCACGGGAGCTGGCGGGTTGCCCTGGACATGGGGCACCTGACCCCGATTGGCTACCAGCTGCTCCCCGCCTGGCAGCGGCAGAGGCAGAATCCAGGTCCGACGGCGCCGAGGCTCTTCTTCCTCCTGAGCCGCCCGGTTGTCCTGTTGAGCGACAAAGGTAGCCTCTGCGGAAGGTGAAGGGCCTAACCCTCCCTTCTCGTCTGCCAGGGTAGAGGTAGGGGACTCTGGGATCGTCTGCCACCAGTCTGAGATTGTCTCACCTTCTGAAGAGCTGGGTGGAGCAACATCACCTGATTCCTGTTCCAGCGGCAGTGGCAACGTTGCTTCATCCTGCCTCTCTTGCTCTTCCTCCTCCCTACCTTCACCGGCAGAGTTCTGAACTGAACCAGACGCGGCGCTGGACGGCTGCTTCATCAAAATATCGTTCCTGGCCTGGAGTGGTTGGGTTGGCTCCTCGGCGGGCAGAGGCTGCCCGCAGTGTCCACAGGATCTGGCATGATCTGGCAGCTTCGTGCCACAATAGTTGCAGGCGCGCATTGCGACCCTCCTGCGCAGCGTAATCGCTCTCGTGCTCGGAGAAACTGTGTCTAGTCTACCATAGTCCGTCGTAAATAGGGAGTCTGCAAATTCTTCCTGAGAAATCTGCGGCAGTCGATGAGAAAGACTACGAGAAGAAAATCGCAGCGCCAGGTGATTCCCCGGCCTTCAGAAGTGCTCTGACGGTGCAGAAGTGAGCGCCTGGTTGGCTGAGTGGACGTTACGAAATATTCACCGAACGTGACGAAAGGAGTCGAGAAAGGGGATGTGGACGAGAAATGTGCGATTGCAGGAGCAGGCGGAGCAACTCAGCAGCGGTCGCCGGGACCTGATGAGCGCTATTGAGGAAGCCTGTGACTGGGTGGAGCAGGCCGAACCCGAGCTGGCCGCTCTCTTGCCCGAGGAAGGAAGACGCGAGCGGCTGCGCAGAGAGGCCGTCGGCCTGCAACAACGTTATCCTGATCCAGCAGAGCGGCCACCGCTCTATGGGATCTTGTTTGCTGTCAAGGACCTCTTCCATGTGCATGGCTTCCCGACGCGAGCTGGTTCCCAGCTCCCGGCGGAGGTCCTCACTGGGCCGCAGGCCAGCAGCGTGGCCCTGCTGCGCGAAGCGGGGGCGCTCGTGCTTGGCAAGGCCGTCAGCGCTGAATTCGCCTATTTCGAGCCGGGGCCAACGCGCAACCCGCTGAATCCCCTCCATACGCCGGGTGGCTCCAGCAGCGGCTCGGCGGCAGCGGTGGCTGCCGGTTACTGTCCGCTCGCCCTTGGAACTCAGACTATCGGCTCGGTCCTGCGTCCGGCGGCCTTTTGTGGCGTTGTAGGCTTCAAACCCACCTTCGGGCGCATCTCTGCCGATGGTCTGGTGCTTTGTGCCCCTTCCCTCGACACTGTGGGTCTGTTGACCCAGGACATCACGGATCTGCTTCGGGTGGTGCCCCTGCTCTGTCGTGGCTGGCGCGGCTTCCTCTCTGCCCTCCCTCCTCCTGTGCTGGGGGTGCCCGAAGGTCCGTATCTTGACCAGGTCTCCCCAGAGGGGCGGCGTGCCTTTGAGGAGCAGCTGGCTCGCCTTCAGCAAGCGGGCTATCGCCTCAAGCGCGTGCCTGCCTTGCAAGATATTGCCTCTGTCAATCAGCGCCATCTGCGTCTGGTCCATGCCGAGATGGCTCGGGTGCACGCGCGTTGGTTTGAGCGCTATGCGGCCCTCTACCGCCCGCTGACGGCGGCTGCCATTCGCGAAGGCGCGACCATCGGCATTCAAGAGCTTTTAGAGGCGCGGGCAGGGCGTGAGATCTTACGCACGGAGTTACAGACCCTGATGGCGCGTGAGGGCATTGATCTCTGGCTGGCTCCAGCGGCCCCTGGCCCGGCTCCCCAGGGCCTGCAGACAACCGGCAGTGGCCTCATGAACTTGCCCTGGACTCAGGCCGGTCTGCCTGCTTTGAGCTTACCAGCGGGCCTGGCGGAGAATGGCCTACCACTCGGCCTGCAGTGTGTGGCTGGTTGGATGCGCGATGAAGAGCTGCTGGCCTGGGCCAGCGCGCTGGCGGCTGTGCTCACAGAGCAGACCTGATGTTTACCTGCTCCTGTCTACTCGGGTTCCCAGCCTTCGGTTGGCGCAGTGGGCCGGCGCAGACCAGCAGCTCTCTCTACTTACGGGCCGCTGAGGACACAGCTACCGCTCTGGTTGCTCCATTCCTCCTGCACAAGGTAGCGATGGCCGTTCCAGGTGACGTTACCCCCGTCGGGGCCTGGCGATCCAAACTCCCAGGAGCACTTGTCGCCGATTTCGCTCCCCTGGCTATCGTACCAGGCGTTGAGTAGCGGGTCTGTGGCCCCTTCCATCTGCTCGTGGGAGGTCACATTAATGCTGCTCTCGGCGTCGCTATCGTGGTTAGGCGAGGAGGGAACACCACAGGCCTCGGGATCGCTGCCCGTATAGGGAATGACGGCATAGATGATCTCCTTATCGAAGTAGCCATGATAGGCACAAAAGCTAGAGAAACTGCAGTAGCTGTTATAGCAGATGTTTTCGCCACGGGCCGTGAAGACAAAGAACATACTGGCGAGCGAGGCAGTCCAGCCCTGGATCTGCAGCGCCCGTCTGATCTCGTCCTGGATCTGGGTGTCGCTCAGGGTCGAGGAAGGGTATGGGCGGTGGTCGATCCAGGACCCGCCGAAGCTGGCGCCACTGGGAACCTGACCGCTGCTCTCACCGTATTGTGCATTGTTGTGATAGAGCGCAGAGCTACCCACATCCCGGAAGTAGCGCTCGATCAGCTGATGATAGCCTGCACTGACCTGGGAGCCAGCAGGTTCCCAGAAGATGGCGTAAGCCGTCATTGTATGGCTCATCACTGGGCCATCGTGGTAAAGCAGGTTCTGGTTGGCAGCCTGCGGCCTGGTAATCCGGCTGGAACGTGTTCCCAGCGGGTGCCAGCCACTGAGGGTGTGAGCGGCGCTCATGCTGGCCGAAGGAGCAAGCGGACACACCGAGCCGATGCTCAGCCAGATTCCCAGAGCGCCGCAGGCGCTGAGCAGCCTGAGCAGATGAGAAGACCAACAGCGCCGGACGGTACGATGTTGCATAATGCTAGCAAACAATATTGTTCCTCCTCTTCCTGTTCCTGCTGCAATGGAGGTGGCTTGATCCTGAACATCTGAGCTGGCGGATGAGCGAGCAGGCGAGTGAATGCTGCTTAGGGGATGAGTGTACCCTGAGAAGCTGTGTGACTGCTTCGTCTGGCCTTTAGGCACTGGCAAGGGTGCCTGCCGGGTGACGGCCATCTGCCTTACGCCCGGCTCTCTTAGACAAGATTGGCGCTGCTGGAAAAGTCTTCATCTGGCGGCAGGCTCAGAGTGATCTGCCAGGGACTGCAGCGGTGGGCGTTTCTGCTAGAAGCAGTCGCTGTTAAAGGCCCCCATCATCTTGCCCGCCAGGGGCACGGGCAAGCAAAGCAACGGGCCGATAGAGGCGACCAGGGCTGGTGATCGCGTGCTGCTCTGGTCTGGCTTTCAATCTAATCAGCCTTTCTCATCAGGAGGTAGGGTATGGTCATTGAGTTAGAGACTCGCATTACTGAGGTCACTGTCTATGGCGATCGGGCCCTGGTCAAGCGGCAGGGAAACCTCTCCCTGGAGGCTGGCGAGCATGAGCTGCGCATCAACTATCTGCCGCCCTTCCTCAAGGACTCGCTGCGCGCGAGCGGGCGGGGGCCGACGGGAACGCGCCTGCTTGGTGTGGAGACGACCACTGCCTTTTTGCCACGCCCACCCGAACAAGAGCTACTGCGCTTACAAACAGCCTGTGATTTGTTGGATCGCAAGGTGCAGCTTTTGAAAGCTCGTCAACAGGCCCTGGAGCAGCGCCGACGCTGGGTCCAGGCTTTGGGTGAGCAGGCGCCGGCACTAATCCAGGGCCTGACCCAGGGACGCTTACAACCGGGAGATTACCAGAGCTTTTTTGCTGCTCTGCTGGAGCAAATGTTGCAGGATGCCGAGGCCTCCCAGGATGTGGCTATCCAACTTCAACAACTGCAAGAGGAGTTACAGGCTAAGAAACGTGAGCTGGAGCAGAAACGTCTTGGCAGCAATCCTGACCGTCTGGCCGTACTCGTCAGCGTGGAGCTGTTGCAAGCCGGCGAGCTGAGCCTGGAGCTGAGCTATCTGATCGAACGGGCTGCCTGGCATCCCAGCTACGACGCGCGTCTCTCCTTTGCGGACCACGATACTGGCAGTGGAGGTCTGGAGAGCAGCGTTGATCTCACCTGCCTTGGCCTGGTAGAGCAGCACACCGGTGAAGACTGGAACGAGGTAGCGCTGGCGCTCTCGACAGCGCGCCCTGCCCAGGCGACAGTTCTTCCCGAGCTGAAGCCCTGGTACGTAGATACTTTCCAGCCGGTTTTCTCGCCGCTGGCAGGAACAGGACCTGCTCCGGCCTCCCCTCCTGTGCTCTATGCCATGCCCAGCCCCAGCCCTAGCCCCGGCTCGCGGCAGCAGCGGGCCTTGCTGGCCAGCCCGATGGAGGCCTTGCCAACTACAGCCATCTCCGACGAAAGCCAGGCCAAAGAAGAAGCGCCAGCCAGCGAGGAGGCCGTCGAGCCAGGGGCCGAGATTGAGCAGCGAGCCACTGCCCTGGTCTATCGCTGTGGAAGCTCCGTCAGCATTCCCTCCGACGGCTCGCCCCATCGAACGCTCATTGCGTCCTATCGGCTTCCCTGCCGGCTGGAAGTAGTTGCGATTCCTGCCTTGGAGGAGGCGGCTCACCTGCGCGCCACCGTAGAGAACAGTAGCGGCGGTGTCCTGCTCAAAGGCAAGGCCAACATCTTCGTCGATAACGAGTACGTCGGCACCACAGAAATCGACCTGACCGCTCCTGGGCAAACCTTCCGTCTCTTCCTTGGTCTCGATGACACCGTACGCATTCGGCGTGAGTTAATCGAGCGCAAGGTCGAGCAGGGCGGTCGCCTGCAGGGAAATCTACGGCGCATCACCTACGCCTACCGCATTACGGTAGAGAACTTTGCCCAGGGCGAACGGCGCGTTGTGATCATGGATCGTCTGCCTGTCTCGCGCCACGAACGCATCAAAGTGCATATCGTTTCTCTCTATCCGGAGCCACAGGAGCGCAGCAAGCTGGAGCAGCTCACCTGGCAGTTCACATTGCCCGCTGGCGGTACGCAGCAAATGGAAGAGCGCTTCGTGGTTGAGCACCCACGCGATTTGCGCGTCACCGGTCTTCCTTGAGGCCCGCACTCGGCTGATGGGAACAAGGAGCCGCTTTTCCGGGGAGCAGTGTGCATTTTGCAGATTCAGTGCTGCACTGAGGCAAGATGGCACGCAAGGAAAAATGTTATAATAACACAGGGTTGCACTATCTAGAGAACCCGATCGGCTCCCCTGTCAGCCGGAGTGCTTGCTGAGGGATCTTCCCTACGTCACCCTGGTGATGACCATCGGGCCGAAAGGAGACCACATGCGCGAACTGATTACCCTGCGTGTCAATGGCGAACGCTATGAGGTGGCGGTGCTGCCTCATCGGACCTTGCTAGAGGTCCTGCGTGAGGATCTCGGGCTGATCGGCACAAAACATGGCTGCGAGCTAGGCGAGTGTGGCGCCTGCACTGTGCTCCTCGACGGCGTGCCGGTTCTCTCCTGCTTGACGCTGCCGCTAGAGGTTCAGGGCGCTGAGATTACGACCATTGAAGGGCTGGAGGAGCGGGGCAGGTTACACCCATTGCAGGAGGCCTTTGCCGAGCTGGGAGCGGCTCAATGTGGCTACTGTACTCCTGGGATGCTCCTCTCTGCGGCAGCCCTCCTGCGTCAGAATCCCCGCCCAACGCGCGAAGAGATCAAGCAAGCCCTTGCTGGAAACCTCTGCCGTTGCACCGGCTACACCAAGATCTACGAGGCGATTGAGGCTGCGGCGAGACGTCTGTCTGCTGTGCACGAAGATGAGCGGCAGCCCGATGCAGCCCTGCAGCCCTGACGGCATGCTGGCCAGATCGACACTGAGCGGCTATCGTCCGCTCAGCTCAGCACCGGGACACAAAGGAGAGAAGAAGCTATGGACGAATGGCGGCGCCTGCAACCGCGCAAAGCAGGTCCCTACAGAGTGGTAGGTCAGCCCCTGCCCAAAGTCGATGCCTATAGCACTGTAACCGGGCGGGCCGTCTATGCCGATGACATCATGCTCCCGCGCATGCTCTACGGAGGCCTCCTGCGCTCGCCTCATCCCCATGCACGCATACTTTCCATCAACACTCGTAAGGCGCGGGAGCTGCCGGGCGTGCTGGCCATCATTACTGGCGAAGATCTGCCGCGTAAATACGGTATTTTGCCTTCAAGTCAAGATGAAACGGCCTTAGCCATCGACAAAGTGCGCTACGTTGGCGACCCAGTGGCCGCCGTGGCCGCTGTTGACCCGGACACCCTGGAGCAAGCCCTGCGCCTGATCGAAGTCGAGTACGAGGTCCTGCCGGCCCTCATGAGCATCGACGAGGCGCTGGCCCATCCTGACATCAAGATTCACGAGGAGGCGCGCACCGGTAACATTCACAAGGCCGTCTCCTACGAATTCGGTGAGGTTGAGGCTGGCTTTGCCGCTGCCGACTACGTACGTGAAGACTGGTTTTACTACGAAGGCAACAACCACGTGCCGATCGAGACCCATGCCTGTGTCGCGCGCTGGGAGCCGGACCCTCATGATCCTGTAGGGGGAAAACTCACCCTCTGGTCCTCGACTCAGACCCCTCACTATGTCCATCGCGAGGTCAGCAAGGTCCTGGGTATTCCACCTTCTCACCTGCGTGTGATTGCCCCCCATGTGGGAGGGGGCTTCGGAGGCAAGAGCGATCCCTTCTCGCATGAGATTTGTGCCTGTGAGCTAGCGCGTCGCACGGGGAGGCCCGTCAAGATCACCTGTACGCGCGAGGAAGTCTTTCTCATTCATCGTGGACGCCATCCAGTCAAGATGTGGATCAAGACGGGCCTCAAGCGTGACGGGACAATCACCGCCATGCATTTCCGCTCCTTCCTGGATGGCGGGGCCTATGGCTCCTACGGTGTTGCCACCACCTACTATACGGGGGCCCTCCAGCCGGTCACCTATGCTCTTCCCGCCTACAAATTCGAGGGTATGCGCCTTTTCACCAACAAACCGCCCTGTGGCCCCAAGCGCGGTCACGGTACGCCTCAGCCGCGCTTCGCCGTCGAGGTGCATCTCGACAAAATCGCCGCCGATCTGGGACTCGACCCGATCGAGCTGCGTAAGCGCAATCTGGTGCGGCCCTTCAGTCGGACCATCAACGGCCTGCGCATCACGAGCTGCGCGCTAGAGGAATGTCTGGAGCAGGTCGTGGCTCGCTCTGGTTGGCGTGAATTTCAGGCTGCGCGTCCAGCGCGAGAGGCCGAGGCTGAGCGTCGCTTCTCCCCTGTCCGCTACGGCATGGGACTGGCCGTCTCAACCTACATTTGTGGAGCCGGCAAGCCGATCTACTGGAACGATATGCCCCATTCCGCCGTTCAGATCCGTCTTGATCGCGGTGGGGGGGTTACCGTCTACTGCGGTGCCACCGATATTGGTCAGGGTTCAACCTCGGTGCTCGCCTATATCGTGGCCGAGGAACTAGGAGTTGAGCCGGAGCGCATCCACCTGGAGACCGCCGATACCACCCTGACCCCGGTCGACCTTGGCTCCTACTCCAGTCGCGTCACCTTCATGGCGGGCAACGCCGCCATTCAAGCAGCCAGACGTCTGAAAGAGCTACTGCACAGCGCTGCCGCTGAGCGACTGCGCGTCCCTCCCGATCGTCTGGAGAGCGGCGACGGCTGCATCTACTCTGTCGATGATCCGCAGGTAGCCCTTTCCTTTGAGCAGGCAGTGCAACTGGCGGAAGCTCGCTACGGAGCTCTGGTCTCCGCCGGCTCCTATGCACCGCCGGAGGACATTCACGGCGACTTCAAGGGGGCCGGGGTTGGTCCCTCACCCGCTTACTCATACTCGGCCTGCGTTGCCCTGGTGGCGGTCGACAGCGAGACAGGCGAGGTCAAAGTTGAAAAGCTCTGGCTGGCTCACGATGTGGGCCAGGCGATTAACCCCTTACTCGTCGCTGGCCAGGTCGAGGGAAGCGCCTACATGGGCTATGGGGAGGCCCTCATGGAGCAGCAGATCTTTCGCAAAGGGCGGCATAAGATCCCGTCGATCCTGGACTACAAGATTCCCACTACCCTCGACACGCCGGAAATTGAAACCATCCTGGTTGGCCAGCCTGATGAAGAAGGCCCCTTTGGGGGCAAAGAGGCTGGCCAGGGGCCGCTGCTGCCCGTCATGCCGGCCATTGCCAATGCCATCTATAACGCTGTTGGCATCCGCATCGACGAAGTGCCGATCACACCAGATAAGGTCTTGCGCGCCCTCAAAGCAGCCCGTAGCGAGCCTGGTGAGCGTCCGCTACCCCCGCCGCGTGTCACGCCCATTGCCCTGAGCGAGCCGTGGCCAGCGCGGCTCATTCGCTGGTCGCCAGGACATGCAGGGCTGGCGGAGCAGCCGCTCAAACTGATGAATGGTCACCGTCAGTATCAGGAGCAGGGAGAGAGCACTCCCCAGGGGGCGGCTACCCCCCCCTCCCGGCTTCCACAGAAAGGAGGAACTGCCTGAATGCTGCGCCTGCCTCCTTTTCGCTATCTGGCACCACGCACGCTCAGCGAAGCGACGCGCCTCCTGGCCGAGGAGGGACCAGCGGCCATGCCCGTGGCCGGTGGCACTGACTTGCTGCCCAATATGAAGCGCCGCCAGTTTACGCCTGCGGCCTTGGTCGGACTGCGCCGCCTACACGAGCTTAAGGGGATCAGCGGCTCTCCAGAGGTGGGAGTGAGGATCGGCGCAGGAGAGACCCTGACAAGCGTGAGCACCCATCCACTCATTCGCACCCACTATCCTGCTCTGGCATTGGCAGCAGCAGCGGTCTCTACACCGCAATTGCGCAACGCTGGCACGATTGGCGGCAATATCTTGCTCGATACGCGCTGTAACTATTATAATCAAACCGAGTTCTGGCGCCATTCCATCGGCTATTGCATGAAGCGTGACGGCAGCATCTGCCTTGTCGCTCCGGGCAGTCCGCGCTGCTGGGCCATCTCCTCGGCGGATACAGTGCCTGTGCTTGTGGTCCTGCAAGCGCGGGTACGCCTGGTCAGTGTGCGTGGCGAGCGCGAGATACCGATTCAGGAGCTGTTCCGTGACGATGGCATGCGACCTTATACACGCGAGACCGATGAGATCTTAAGTGAGATCTGGCTGCCGCCTGCGCCTGGTTGGCGCAGTACCTATCTCAAGCTACGCCGACGTGGCTCCTTTGACTTCCCCATTCTAGGTGTGGCCGCGGCCCTGCGTCGTGAGCAGGATGGCCGCATAGGCGATGTACGCATTGCCCTGGGCGCTGTTGCTTCTCACCCTGTTGAAGCTGAAGAGGCGATGGCGCACCTGCGGGGGCAGCAGCCAACACCTGCCCTGCTGCAGGAGGTGGCCGCTCTGGCGGCGAAGCGTGCCCGGCCACTGGACAACGCGGATCTGACAATTACCTATCGCAAACAGCTCACACCGGTCTATGTTCGACGAGCACTCGACCTGCTGCTAGGGGCAGAACAGGGCAGCGGAGCTAAGTAAGCTTGGGGCCGACCTTGAAGCGCTCCGCCGCTGTCCAGGCGTGTTACTGGATGAGAAAGCTCCGCCCGTCTACCCGGTAGGTCGGAAAGAGAGGGCCGTCCTTTGTCTGCCATCTGCGGGCCCCTGGCTCTATCTGGCCCGTCAGGTAGTCCCTGCCCGGGCGCAGGGGCTTCCAGCGAGTGCTACTTGCTATAACCACAGGTACAGGACAGGCAAAGAAGAAACGGAAGAAAGAGAAGAGAAGAACGAGAAAGCCGCAAGGAGAAGAGAAGGGATATGGCGCGCTTTCCTGCCCGCCGGGCAGCTCGGGACCGGGAGTGAAAGGACGTGACCCATGCCTCAATCGAATCATCCACGGCTGGAGACTGCTTCGCGTTCGCTGATCGAAGCGCGGCAATTGGCCCGGCTCCAGCTAGGGCTTACGCGCATTCTACCGCGCAATAGTTTCTACGAACGAAAATTGTTGGCCAATGGCCAGCCGCTCTCCCTAACGCGGTTGCGCGATCTATCGCGCTTGCCCTTTACAACCAAACAAGAGCTGCTTGCCGATCAGGAGCGGCACCCACTCTATGGCGAGAACATGACCTACGCGCTCAGCGAGTACGTACGTTATCACCAGACATCAGGTACGACCGGACGACCCTTGCGTGTCCTCGATACGGTTGAGAGCTGGAAGTGGTGGGCCGACTGCTGGAAGACGGTCTATCAGGCAGCGGGCGTCACCCGTGACGATGTAATCTTCATCGCCTTTGGTTTCGGGCCCTTCATCGGCTTCTGGGCGGCCTATGAAGGAGCCAAAAATCTGGGTGCCCTGGTGGTTCCCGGCGGCGGGATGGACTCGCTGCAACGGCTGCGTATGATGCAGGACGTGCAGGCCACTGTTCTGGTGTGCACGCCGAGCTATGCCCTGCGTCTGGCAGAGATTGCCCGTCAAGAGGGTCTTGATCTACAGAAGCTCAAGGTGCGCATTACGATTCATGCAGGCGAACCGGGGGCTTCGATTCCGGCCACGCGCCGGCGTATTGAAGAGGCTTGGGGGGCTAAAGCTTACGATCATGCCGGCATGTCCGAAATGGGTGCCTACGGCTTTACCTGCGAACAGCAGCATGGCCTGCATGTCAACGAAGGCGAATTCATCGCTGAAATTCTGGACCCCCGCTCGGGCCAGCCTGTGCCAGTGGGCGAGGTTGGTGAGTTAGTGCTGACCAACCTGGGGCGTTGGGGCAATCCTGCCCTGCGCTATCGCACTGGGGATCTGGTACGCAATGGGGGCTATAGCTGTCCCTGTGGCCGGGCCTTTCTCCTGCTCCCTGGGGGGATCTTGGGGCGCATTGACGACATGCTCATTGTACGTGGCGTCAATATCTATCCTTCAGCGATTGCCGAGATCTTGCATCGCTTTCCTGAAGTGGCCGAGTACCGCATCATCATCACTAACAATGGGTCACTGGATGAGATCGCGCTCCAGGTCGAATGTCCTTCCTCGTTGGTCAGCGAAATCCACGAGGCCCTGCGGGCTGCTTTCGGCTTGCGCATCCCTGTCGAGGCCGTCGCAGAGGGAAGCTTGCCACGCTTTGAGCTCAAGGCCAAGCGCGTAGAAGATCGCCGTAGGCGGATGCTCTAGGGCTGTTTCTCTCTTGGTGCCTCGCTTGTATCGCTATCTGTCCGGAGCATATAATAGATCGATTCGTAAAAAGTGTGCTTTTGCTCGCTCTTCAAGGAGGAGATCCGTGAACATGAATGCTGTGTCTCTCACCCGAAAACGTCCTCCGGAGAAAATCTGGCGCCAGTTCCACTTTGCCTCCAATGGACTGGAGATCATGCCGAACCCACCCCGTGTTGGGGAAGCAGCCACGATTCGTCTTCTCGTATGTAATGAAACAGGGCAGTCGCTCACGGTGCGGAAGGTCTCGCCACGGGTCTACTCCTTTGGCATCGGGGCCCCCAAGCAGGAGCATTTGCCGGAGCTAGGGCCTTTGACTTTAGCTGCGGACCCTGCCCATGTCGAGACTCTCACCTGGCAATGGCTTCCAACAATGGCCGGGCATCGTTGTCTGCGTGTCCATCTCGACATCGAGGGATGGCCAGACCCCTGGGTTGTGGGCTGTAATCTGCAGGTGATCGAAGCCACGGAAGACGCCTGCCGTTGGCAGGTGCCGTTCCTGCTGGGGAATCCCACAGAGAAGGCCCAGCCCTTGCGCCTGCGTCTCAACTTCCACAGCACTGGTCTGGAAGGGGGAGCCTTCCAAGCCTGGGTTGAGCTACCGCAAGATGGTCGCCGCCTGGTGCTCAGAGAGCCGCTCTGGTTACAACCTCATGAGGAGCGCTTTGCTTTTCTGATGATTCGTACCCATCCCCTGGTAGCAGAACCATTCGAGCTGGTCAGCGATATTGAAGCCTGGCTTGGTGATGCCTTCCTTGATGGTATTCGTGTCATTGTCCGGCGTCGGGTGCCAGTCAAACCGTTGCCTTGGTCTGGAAGGAGTGAGCGAGCCAATACAGTTGGAAGGAGAGAGGTGGAAGACAGTACAGTCCTGGCTGGTCTACCCGCGGGGCTGAGAAGAAGCGAAACTTAGCCTGGCGCTGGTGATATCAGGGCGGTGGACAGGTCCGCCCTCCTTTCGCTGCTCGACCGGTGGCTCTTCTAGCGTAGCCAGGCTACTGTCGCTCTGGCCTGCCTGTGGCCACCGGTCCTGTCTTTCTCCCTTGTCTCGTTCCTCCTCGGAGGAAAGGCCGAGAAGCTCATCGGGAACCATGATGCTCTCGTGGGCGGCCAGCGACCGTGTGTGAGCTGAGTGGAGCCATCGGCCCGGGCAGGACAGACAAAGGACGCTCTAGCACTCTGTGCATTCTCTCAGGAAGAGAGGTCTATGCAAAGCGAGCTGCACTCAACGGAAGCGCCGGTGAGATGGGGGATACTCGGCGCTGCCAGCGTCGCCCTCAAGCGCGTGATTCCCGCTATGCAAGTGGCTGGCAATGCCCAACTGGTGGCCATCGCCAGCCGCGAACCGGACCGCGTACGTCTGTTAGTATCTGCCCCCCCAGCCGTGCGCATCTACAATGATTATGAGAGCCTGCTGGCAGATGGAGAGGTAGAGGCCATCTATGTGCCCTTACCCAACAGCATGCACGCAGAATGGAGCATGCGAGCCTTGAAGGCCGGCAAACATGTCCTCTGCGAGAAGCCGCTGGCCCTCACCGTTGAGCAGGGGCTGACTATGCTCCAGACTGCTCGCGCCCAGGGACGACTGCTCATGGAAGCCTTCATGTATCGCTTCCATCCTCAGATGCTTTGGGTCATGGAGCAAATCAGCGAGGGCCTCATTGGGGCCGTCAAGCTCGTGCGTTCCTCCTTCTATTTTGACCTGCGCAGCCGTCCCCAAGACATTCGCCTGCAGACTACTCTTGGGGGCGGCTCGCTCGTTGATGTGGGTTGCTACTCACTCAATCTCTGCCGGGCCATCTATGGCCGGGCCCCTCTGGCAGTTGGGGCGCGTGTCTATGCGCCGGCCCGTGGAGAAGTGGAGCGGGCCGTCGTAGCCTTCCTCGATTTCGGAGAAGGACGCTTCGCTCTCATTGACAGCAGCTTTGAGCTGCCTACTCGTCAGCTCGCTGAGATCGTTGGCGAGAGCGGAACCCTCCTTCTCAATGGTCCCTTCACACCCGGTCAGATAGAGACCACGGTGACGCTCACCGTTGGCGAACAGATTATTGTGCGCCGTTTTCCGCCCAGCGACCCTTATCGCCTGGAGATCGAGCATTTTGGAGGCTGCCTGCGCACTGGGCGCCCTCCCTTACTGCAGCTTGAGGAATCGCTGGAAAACCTGGCCACCATCGAAGCCATCTATCGCTCCGCTGGCTATCCGTGGCCGCCTGGTTGAGGAAGGTAAGGAAGGAGTGCCGGGCTGCTCTGGACCCTGCCCGGCCTGAGCCCGGCCTCCTCGCGGCTGGTCCTGGCTGGCCTTCTACAGCTGTGCTCCGGCATGTGGTATGATGCTCTCGTCGAGAGCAAGCCTGCTCAGGTCTACACTGATAGAAGGGACGAGCAAGTGTGAGTCGTGTCGAATTTGGCTTAATGCTGCAAATGATGCAGCGTCCCCCTTTGGACTCAGAAGAGCTATGGGACTATAATCAGCGGCTGATTCAGGCAGCAGAGGGGTTCAGCACTCTCTGGGTAGAGGATCACTTTGACTGGGGAGAGGCAGCCGTCATGGAATGCTTCTCGACCATGTGCTATGTAGCGGCGAGCTATCCCCACCTCAAAGTCGGCTCGCTGGTCCTTGGCCAGGGGTATCGCAATCCGGCGCTCCTGGCCAAGATGGCTGCTAACCTGCAACTCATGTCTGGCGGGCGGCTGATCCTCGGCCTTGGAGCTGGCTGGCAGGAACAGGAATATCACTCGTATGGCTATCGCTTCCCGAGCGTCAAAGAGCGGATGGAGCAGCTGGAAGAGGCCATTCAAATCATACGGCTCTTGTGGCAGGGTGGTCCGGCCACCTTTAGCGGGCAGCACTATCGCATCGAAGCAGCCCACTGCCTGCCGGCTCCGCGGCCAGCGATTCCCCTGCTGCTTGGTGGCGGAGGAGAACAGCGCACCCTGGCCATCACGGCGCGCTATGCCGACCTCTGGAACTTTAATTCCTGCACGCTTGAAGAATACAGCCGCAAACTAGGCATCTTGCGTCAGCACTGCCAGCGTCTCGGGCGCGATCCTGCCGAGATCACCCTGACCTATCTCAGCACAGCTAGCGTCGCCGATGATCCCGCCCTGGTCGTACGCGACCCCAAGAAGCACTTCATCGCTGGCAGTCCCGCCGAAGTCATTCGTGAACTAGAGCAGTTCATCGAAGTCGGGGTCTCCCACTTTATCTTCCGCTTCCTGGACATCCCCTCGCTGGAGCGCTTCGTGCGGAGCGTCGTACCGCATTTCCGCTAAGGCCAAAAGCGTCTTTAAGGCGGGACGTGGTGCAGACCAGAAGGAAGGGACCGGTTCCCACGCTGAGGCAGCGTCTGGCGGCATGCAGAGCGGAACCGGCCCCTGACCTGGTCAGACCTTCCTTTAGTGCATCAGCTCAGCAGCCGAAGGCTTCAGTACCTCAGCCCGAGGCAAGGCCCGCGAGAGAATCACGCCCGTGTTCAGCCCGACGGTGTGCAGGCCGCCGAAGAAGCGTGCGTGTTCCATCTTAATGCACTTATTCTGCACGAAGATCAAGCCAGCCTCCTGAGCCAGGCGCCCGGCCTCATCGTTGCGAATGCCGAGCTGGAGCCAGAGCACCTTCGCCCCAATGCGGATCGTCTCCTCGGCAATGGGCAGGACATCCTCGGGCTTGCGGAAGACATCCACCACCTCAATTGTTTCGCCGGCCTCCTTGGCCTCGGTCAGCGAAGCGTAGACCCGCCTTCCGAGGATGGTCTGCCCGGCGTAGCGCGGATTGACCAAAATGATATGGTAGCCCTCGGCCTGCAGATAAATGGCCACGAAATGGCTCGGGCGATAGGGATCAGCCGAGATGCCGACAATGGCCACATGGCGATACGTCTGAAGGAGCTTCAGACGGTCGTACATATCGGGAGCATATTGCATCATAGAACGCTCGACCTCATCCTTCTTAAGACAATTGCAACACAGGCCATCTTTGTCCACCTCGCCGCGGCCAGGTCCAGGGAGCCACGGAGCAAAGCGTAGGCAAGACCTCGCCCTTTATTGTACTGCAGAGAGAAGAGAAACGGCAGCCACCGCTCACCTTCCATCCAGGGAGTCCCTGCTCCTTCCAGCGCGAGGGCTGCCGGGCCTCAGAGCACATGTGATAGGATACTACGTAATAGTCAGCCAGTGCCCGGCCCGGTGAGCGACAATCTCTCTGCTCCTTGCTCTCCGCTGCTCAGGCTGGTCTGGACTGACTGACGATCGAGGGCAACACCATCCCAAAAAGGAGCCTTAGCCTACAGGCGAGCAGAAAGGAAGAGGGGAATAGAGGATGCCAGAAATCGACGGCGATCATATCTTTGGTTTCAACACCTTGTCTGTCCATGCTGGTCAGCGGCCCGACCCGACCACCGGGGCCAGGGCAGTACCCATTTATCAAACGACTTCCTTCGTCTTTGACGATACCGACCACGCTGCCCACCTTTTTGCCCTGCAGCGCTTCGGTAACATCTACACGCGCATCATGAATCCCACCACGGCAGCCTTTGAAGAGCGCATCGCTGCCCTGGAGGGAGGCACCGGGGCAGTTGCCACCGCCTCGGGCATGGCGGCCCAGATGGTCACCATGCTAACGCTCCTGCGGCCCGGCGACGAGCTGGTCTCATCCAGCAGCCTTTACGGAGGCACCCACACCCAGTTTGACATTACGCTGCGCACCTGGGGGATCAACACCATTTTTGTCGATAGCAGTGATCCCGAAAACTACCGGCGCGCCATCACGCCGCGCACACGTGCTCTCTATGGGGAGACGATCGGCAATCCGCGGGGGGATGTTCTCGACATCAAGGCGGTGGCCGAGATCGCCCACGAGGCCGGCCTGCCGCTCATCGTCGACAACACCTTTGCCACTCCCTATCTCTGCCGTCCCTTCGAGCACGGAGCCGACATCGTCGTGCACTCGGCTACCAAATTCATCGGCGGTCATGGCAACTCCATCGCCGGAGTCCTTGTCGAATCCGGCAAATTCCCCTGGGATAACGGCAAATTCCCGCATATCGTCGATCCATCGCCGGGCTATCATGGCGTACGCTTTTACGAGACCTTCGGCGACTTCGCCTTCGTCATGAAGGCGCGCTGCGAGACCGTGCGCGACACAGGCCCCTGCTTGAGTCCCTTCAATGCTTTCCTGCTGCTGCAGGGCCTGGAAACCCTCTCGTTGCGCATGGAACGGCACTGCCAGAACGCGCTGCAGGTTGCTCAGTTCCTCAAAGAGCACCCGGCAGTCAGCTGGGTCAACTACCCAGGCTTGCCTGATAGTCCTTACTACGAACTGGCCAGGCGCTATTTGCCGCGCGGCGCTGGCGCCATCTTTACCTTTGGCGTCAAAGGCGGCTACGAGGCCGGCAAGGCCGTCATCAACAACGTCCGCCTCTTCTCCCACCTGGCCAACGTCGGCGACACGCGCAGCCTGATCATTCACCCAGCCAGCACCACTCATCAGCAGCTTGCCGAAGAGGATCAGCTAGCAAGCGGAGTGACACCGGACATGATCCGCGTCTCCATCGGCATCGAAGATATCGAAGACATCCTCTGGGACCTGGATCGCGCCCTGCATGCCGCTATGAAAGTGGCCTGATCTTGCTGCAAAGGTTGCCCTACCCAGACAGGCCGCGCAAGAGCTGACATGACGGCGATCCCGATCGCCGAGGCTTTCCCCGGCCCCGGTAGATGGCGTACGAACTCGCCTTGTTTGCCGGGGCCTCACTCTCTCCTGCTGATCACCCCCCCCCCTTCCTTACACGGCTGCGCATTGGCGCCAGATCTCCTTCCTCTTCTTCTTCTCTTCTTCTGATTTATGCATTTATATCAATCAACATTACAATGTATTCATAAATTATTACAATGCAGATTCTTTATTGACATCAATGGGAAAGCGTGTTATATTTTTCCACGCTTCGATAGGAGAAGGTACTCGATCGAGGGCCTTCGCGAATATCGTGCAGTCTGTTCCGCCTGAAGTAGAAGCTGGAAGGGGCTGCGTAACATCTTACAGGTGTCAAGTGGAGGAAGGCATTGCGAAGAAAAGCTTCCTTGATTTTGGCGGCATGTGTGCCGTTGGCGCTTGTGATAGCGTTGTTGAGTCTGGGACTGTCGCAGCTTGTGGGGGCGCGTGCCTGGCACACGAGCTGTAAGTCGACGGGCTTTAGCTGGCATGGAGTCACCCTGACGGCGGCGCTGGTCAACCCCTCGACCACGGTCACAGGGGTCGTCAACGCGACGGGCTGTGACGTTGGCGTCTTTTTCAGCAGTGGTGTGACCGGTTCCATCGTCAATGCAGATATTTATGGTGCGCTGGACTTTGGTGTCCTGAATGTTGGCGCAAACGTGACGGTCAAGCAGTCGCGTATTCATGACATTGGCGATGTCCACCTGAGCAACATCCACGTTGGTGTGGGTATCTATTTCGCCAATGACAGCCACGCCTGTGGCACCATCGAAGGCAACACCATCACGCATTATTTGCGCTCGGGTGTGATCATTGCCGGTCCATCGGACAGCGCTGTCATCACCAACAACACCTTGATCGGTCTGGGTCCGATTTCCTTTGTGGCTCAGACGGGCATCCAGGTAGTAGGAGGAGCGCGTGTTTCCCTTAGCGGCAACCATATTACTGCCAATGTCTATGTTGGCAGTCAGCCGGCGGTTGCCGCTGGCATTGCGGTGGTCGGTGGCTCCTGCTATGGTCTGCCGCTGACGCTGGGCCTGCAGCTGAAGTCGAATGTCCTGCAGGACAACGATATTGGTATCTGGATCTCCGAGCTGACCGTTGGAACGCGCCAGGGTCTCTGCGTCGCGGCCCGTACGGCCACCCATATTGTCCTGCTCAGTAACACCATTAGCAATGCGCGCATTCTCAACGTGAGTGGCGCGGCGGGCCAATCCTATCAGGCCGGCATTACCATTCAGGGCAGCGGCGTCAGCGTTGTCAGCAACACCATCTGTGGCGCCGGCTATCTGGCCGCTACCCGGGCCACTGTTTCGGGCTACATCTACCCGATCGATCTGGTGCTGGCCACTGATCTCAAGCTGAGTGGCAATACTGCCTGTGGAGGCTCCGCTCTGAATCTCTCGCTTGGCCTGGGCACCACCACTGACATTCAGAGCCACTTGCTGGTGGCCCTGGTGCTCTGACCCTCGCTCGCTCGAGGCAAAGGGCGTCTGGAATCTCCTGGCGGCTGGCCTCCAGCCTTAGCTTCTGTGGCTGCCGTCAGGTCTCTCGCCCTTTTGCCTCCCTCTCCTGGCTCTTTTCAGGGCGGCCTGTGAGCCTGCGGGAGCAACAGCAGCAACACCAGACCAGGAACATTCCTGGACTCGCGCTAGACTGGAACTTCGCGGAGAGCCACAGAGGATGAGGAGTCGCAGCAGCCTTGCTTGAAAAAGGAGCAGAAATATAGCCCATCAAGCTCAGCGACCCGCTCACTCCTCAAAGATCCTCCTGGTTCTCTGGTGGCCTTGTCATCTCATTGCCTCCATCGGTGACAGGCGGTGCACTCCCTTCCAATAGCTTGCTTCCCTCGTGCTATCCGGCCTGGCGAGTGCACCGCCTGCTTGCTTTATTCCTCTCCTTCCCCCCTTTCGGCTCCCATGACAGGCGGGCAGAGTTTGTGCTACACTGTCTGCGGACTATCTTTTGGTAAGTAGGCGCTTTTTATCCAGGAGGAAGGGTGAGACCGGGCGAATCTCTGCGGTTTCCCCTTCCTTGACCTGTCTCTGAGCAGAGTGAGTGACCGATGACACAGACAGCTGACACGGCTGAATACAGAGCCATAGGCAAACCCTATCAGCGCCCAGACGCGCCCGCCAAAGTCACCGGGCAAGCGCGCTATGCTGGCGACATTCCAGTACCAGGCAGGCTGCTTTTTGGGCGGCCTGTGCTCAGCCCCTATGCGCACGCGCGCATCCTCAAGATCGACATCGGCCAGGCACTAGCGGTGCCTGGGGTACGCGCTGTCTATACTGGCGAGACCTTGCCGCTCGAGGGATATGATCCGGGCGCGCGTACCAAATCGCCTCTGGCACGCCAGGAAGTGCTTTGGGCTGGTCAGCCGGTAGCCCTGGTCCTGGCCGAGAGCGAGGCTGCTGCCGCCGATGGAGCAGCCGCCATCGAAGTGGACTATGAGCCGCTGCCGGTAGTCCTTGATCCGCTGGCGGCGATGGAGCCAGGTGCTCCTCCGACACGTCTGCTGGAGAAGAAGCGGGCGGGGGAGATTGCCGGTGGGGAGGCTCATGCGGCTGTCTCTGGGGGAGAAGAGGGCGAAGAGCAAGAGGGCCAGCCTCTTTCTGAGAATGTCAGCGACAGGAGCCATCTGCGGCAAGGAGATATTGAGGCGGGCTGGCGCGAGGCCGAAGTAGTTGTTGAGCGGCGTTATCGCACCAGCGTAGTGCATCAGTCCTACCTGGAGCCGCAGTCGATTACGGTCATGCCCTCCCCCGATGGAGGGCAGTACACCGTCTGGGCCAGTGCCCAGGGCCTCTTCGCCACCCGTGCGGAAATTGCTGAGACTCTGAATCTGGCCGAGCGCCAGATTCATGTTGAGTCAGTCCCGATCGGGGGGGCCTTTGGAGGCAAATTCACCCTGCTGGAACCTCTTGCAGTTGCTGCGGCCCGCGCCAGCCGGCGGCCAGTGCGCCTTGTGCTCACACGTAGCGAGGACCTCTTAGCGGCCAATCCAGCGCCCCAGGCCATCATTACTGTCAGACTTGGAGCCAAGCGCGATGGCACGCTCGTCGCCCTCCAGGGCGAGGTCATTTTCGACAGCGGAGCCTACCCCGGCGCTGCTGCCGGCCTGGCCGGCTTTATTCTCGCCAGTACCTACCGTTGTCCCAACATCGATATCCGCTGCTATGAGGTGCTGACCAACAAGGTTGGAGTCGGAGCCTATCGAGCGCCCGGGGCGCCCCAGGCGACTTTTGCCCTGGAGTCGACCGTCGATGAGCTATGCAGCGAGCTGGCTATAGACCCGCTGGAGTTTCGTCTCAAAAACTGCCTGCGTGAAGGTGACCCCTCGCTGGATCGTCGGCGTCCCCGCTGGCCGCGTATTGGGCTGCTAGACTGTCTGGAGAAGGTGCGAGAGCATCCCTTCTGGGCGCGGCGTCAGGAGCTGTTGACCCCGCCGCCCGAGCTGAGTGACTGGAAGGTTGGCATCGGCCTGGCAGTCGGTGGCTGGCCTGGTGGCACTGAGCCAGCGGCAGCGGCCTGCCGACTCGACCGGGATGGACGCCTCACGGTGATCGTTGGCACCGTCGACCTGACCGGCACCGATTCAGCGCTGACCCTGATCGCCGCCGAAGGGCTGGGCGTCTCCCCCGAACTGGTGCACATCGAGCATGGCAGCTCCGACAGCGTGCCTCACAGTGGCAGTACCGGTGGTAGCAAGATCACCTATACGATGGGGCCGGCTGTGCTGGCCGCCGTGCGTGACGCCCGTCAGCAGATCCTGGAGGTAGCTGCCGAGCTACTGGAGGCCGCTATTGAAGACCTGGAGATCGAGCGAGACCGCGTCGTGGTGCGAGGGGTGCCCGATCGCTCCGTCTCGCTCCAGAAGATCGGGCGGGTCACCACAGCTTTCGGCAGCCGCTATCAGCCGATCTATGGCCGCGGGCGCTCGGCTCTCAGCTCCTCGCCCATGTATGCCGCCCATGTCGCGCGCGTCGCCGTTGATCCCGAAACGGGTGAGGTGCGCGTCCTCGACTATCTGGCGGCCCAGGATGTTGGTTTCGCCATCAACCCTGCCGAGATCGAAGGGCAGATTCATGGTGGGGTCACCCAGGGCATCGGCTGGGCCCTTTTCGAAGGGTTTGTCTATGACGAGCATGGACAGCTGCTCACCGCCACGCTCATGGATTATGCCCTGCCTCACAGCACTGATGTCCCGACCATCACCCCACTGCTCGTCGAGGTCCCATCAGAGCACGGTCCTTTCGGAGCCAAAGGGGTAGGCGAGCCGCCGGTAGTGCCCGTTGCCGCAGCCATTGCCAACGCCATCAAGCAGGCCCTCGGAGTGCGCCTGACTCAGTTGCCCATGACACCCGAGCGTGTCCTGGGGGCACTCCAGCAACGGGGTCAGGCGCGGCCCTGAGAGAGTGGATCACAGGCTCGCTGCTTGTCGCGTCCGAAGGACCCTTTCCCCTCTTTTCATGGCTAGCGCCTGCCCCCTCCTCTCCTTCCTGGGCAAAGGGAGAAGGTGACCATGCCCATACCGCGCCCCGAGAGGTTGGGCCAGCCTGCCTCGGCCTGCTCAACCTCTCTCTCGGAGGAGGCCAGGGCGGTGCTAGCCGAGGGGAAGAGGAATAAAAGGCCCAGCTCTGGCTGTTCTTAACAGTAAGAATGTCGTGAAAAGGCTGACCCCTCCTCACTGATTAGCTCTTCCTTGACAGATCAAAAGAGCGCGTGATAGTCTGTCTTTAGCACGACGCGACAAACTCGATGAACATAGTCAACAATCGAAAGGTGTAGAGCGATGGGCGAAGCGTCCAGGGAAATCATGCGGCGCGCGCGCGAGCTAGTGCCAGAATGGACGCCCGACCAGGTCCATGAGGCTCTCAAGGGCAAGAAAGAGGGAGCCCAAGACCTGGTCCTGGTTGACGTCCGTGAGAAGCACGAGTGGAGCGAGGGTTATATTCCCGGTGCGCTGCACGTGCCGCGTGGCTATCTAGAGCTACAGATTGAAGAGGCGGTACCTGATAGGACCAAGCCAGTGGTGCTCTACTGTGCTGGTGGTGTGCGCTCGCTCATGGCGGGAGCCACCCTGAAGCAGATGGGCTACCAAAACGTCATCTCGATGGCGGGAGGCTTTGGGCAGTGGCGCGCCCGTGGCTATGAGGTGGTACAGCCGCGCACGCTAGGGGAAGCGCAGCGCAAGCGCTACAGTCGTCACCTGCTCATTCCCGAGGTTGGGGAAGCGGGGCAGTTAAAGCTCCTCGACTCGCGTGTCCTCCTGCTGGGTGCGGGTGGTCTTGGCTCGCCGGCGGCCTATTATCTGGCGGCGGCGGGAGTTGGCACCATTGGGGTCATCGACTCAGATGTCGTCGATGAGAGCAACCTCCAGCGTCAGATCCTGCATAACGTCAGTCGGATTGGCAAATACAAGGCAGAGTCGGCGCGCGAGACCATTGAGGCTCTCAACCCTGATGTCAAGGTCATCACCTATGTTGACCGTCTCGATGAGACCAACGTGGCGCGCATCATTGCCGACTACGATGTCATCATCGATGGCACCGACAACTTCCCGACGCGCTACCTGCTCAACGACGCCTCGATCATTGCCAACAAGCCGGTAGTGCACGGAAGTGTCTTTCGCTTTGAAGGTCAGGTCACGGTCTTCAAGCCGCACGAAGGGCCGTGCTATCGCTGCCTCTATCCAGAGCCACCTCCGGCGGCTCTGGCCCCCAGCTGCGCTGAGGCGGGTGTGCTTGGCGTCCTGCCCGGCGTGATTGGCCTGTTGCAGGCTGTCGAGACCATCAAGCTCCTGTTGGGCATTGGGGAGCCGTTGGTCGGACGGCTGCTAACCTACGATGCCCTTGCCGGCGAGTTCAACGAGCTGAAACTCTATCGTGATCCGCAATGTCCGGCCTGCGGCGAGAATGCCCATCCTGAGAACTTGCCAACCTACGCCGATGTCTGCGCCATCTCGGCTTGATGAGGTCAGGTCGGTGTGGCTGACTGGTCAATGGCTCCCTGCTGGTGGACAGAGAAATACGTCCTCACAGCGGTGATCTTGCGATCGATTAACCCTGTCGTGACAGGAACGGGCCAGTGCTGGCGTGGGCGAGGGCCTTGCAAGGCTGACCTGCTCGCCCACGCCAGCGCCGGTGAGCAAACGCGCTCGCTCGGCGACTATCGAAGGTAGCGAGCGCGCAGTGTGCGGTAGTAGTAGTAGTAGTCTCTAAAGAGGAGTAGAAGAGAACAATGGCGACAGTGCGTCTTGCCCCAGTGCTGCGCGCAGCGGCTGGGGGTGCCAAGCAAGTCAGCGCCCAAGGCAGCACCCTGGCGGAAGTGCTGGCGGACCTCTATCGGCAATATCCTGCCCTCAAAGAGCAGATTCAGCCCGAGGAGGAGCTGAGCCGCTTTATCAACGTCTATGTCAACGATCAGGACGTGCGCTATCTCCAGGGCCTGCAGACAGCAGTAGGTCCCAACGACACCGTGATCCTGTTGCCCGCAATGGCCGGCGGGAGCCAGGAGTAAGTAGGGAATGCCATCATGCGCTATAGCAGCATACTGGAGACCATAGGCAATACGCCGCTGGTCGAGCTGAAAAGCCTCAGTCCACGGCCAGGGGTGCAGATCTTCGCCAAGCTGGAAGGAGTCAATCCCTCTGGCAGCATTAAGGACCGTATCGCCAGACGCATGATCGAGGAGGCAGAAGCTAGCGGCAAGCTAGCGCCCGGCTCGATCCTGCTGGAGCCAACGAGCGGCAACACTGGCATTGCGCTGGCGATGATTGCGCGAGTCAAAGGATACAAGTTTGTCGCGGTGATGCCCGATAATGTAACGCGCGAGCGTCGCCAGTTGCTGGAACTCTATGGCGCGGACATCATCTTCTCGGACGGGGTCCAGGGAAGCAATGGCGCCGTGCGCCTGGCGCAGGAGCTGGCAAGCAAAGATGAGCGCTACGTCATGCTCTATCAGTATGGCAACTCAGCCAACCCTGACGCCCACTACTACGGCACTGCTGTTGAGATCATCAATGATCTCCCCGACCTCGATGTCTTCGTGGCCGGCCTGGGCACTGGAGGGACCCTTACCGGGAACGCACGTCGCCTGAAGGAGTACAACCCGGCGATCCGCGTCGTTGCTGCCGAGCCAATGCAAGGTGACAGCGTTCAGGGCTTGCGCAGCCTCGAAGACGGTTTTGTTCCGCCTGTGCTAGATCTGTCCCTCCTCGACGCGCGCATTCTGGTCTCGGGGATTGACGCCATCCGCCGCACGCGCCAGCTCAAGGACCAGGAGGGCATCTTCGCTGGCCCTTCCTGTGGCGCTGCCCTGCATGCGGCCCTGCGCGTTGCTTCCAGCATGGAGCGGGGTAAGATCGTCGTCATCCTCGCAGATGGCGGCTGGAAATATCTCAGCGAAGATCTGTGGACGCGCGATCTGAGCGCGCTGGAGGATGATCTGGAGAGTAAACTCTTATGGTAGCAGATGCCTTTGTTGTGCGTATCCCTCGTAGAATGTACTCGGAGATGGTGGCGCATGTCACCGCCGGCTATCCTAATGAGGCCTGCGGTCTGCTGGCAAGCAAGGATGGTCGGGTGGTGAAAAACTACCCGACCCCCAATGCTGCCGAGCACCCAGATGATTTCTCCGAGATTGCTCCCCAGGACCTGCTGCGCATCGCTAACGACATCGACACCTACGATGGTGAGATGTTCGCCTACTACCATTCTCACCCGCGTAGCGAGGCCTATCCCTCAGCTCGTGATATCGAGTGGGCCAGGCGCAACGGCCTCTACTACATTATCTTTTCATTGCAATACCACCCTGAGCCACCTTACGCGCGAGTCTTTTCCATCAAAGCGGATGGGAGTGTCAGCGAAGGCAAACTGGAGCTAACCGATTGAAGTGAGGCTGGCGAGCGGAGAAGCCTGGCTGATGGCTTCCTGGTTCCCTGCCTCCCACTCTTCTTCCCCAGCAGGACCCGCTCGCTGCCCAATGCTAAAGCGAGAGGCCGTCGAGCTGAGCGAAGAAGCGCTCTAGCTTGCGAGGATCAAGGCGGCCCTCGGTACGTACTGAACTACAGAGATCGAGGCCGAAAGGAGCGACCTCCTCAATAGCGGCGCGGGCGTTCTCAGCGCTGATGCCCCCTGCCAGGAAAACCGGGATAGGAACGGCCTCGCGAATGCGCCGACTAATCGTCCAGTCGTGCACCTGGCCAGTACCCCCCAGGACCTTGACCGGCAGATCGGGCCGACCTGAATCGAGCAACAACGCATGGACAAACGGAGCAACCTCTAGGGCTTCCTCTAGCGCCTCCGGGCCGCGCACATGAATCACCTGCACCAGCGCAATGCCGGGCAGTGCCGCGCGCAGGCGCTGATGGCTTCCCGGCGGTAAGCGATCGACAAGCTGCAGGGTATTGGTGCGACAGCGACGCTGCTGCTCGATGATCGCTTCGGCATCCTGCAGGCTGGTCAACAGGAAGGAAGCGATCGGCGGCGGAATGCTCTCAGCGATCTCCGTGATCAACTCCTCCGCGATGACCCCTGGTCCGCTGGGCATCTGGGAAACCAACCCCAAGGCATCGGCACCATAGCTGATCGCCAGCTGCGCCTCCTCCTTACTGCTGATACAACAGATCTTCACGCGTGGTCTCTGCACGGGTTCCATCACTAGCCCTCATTACTCCTTATTCTGACTGTGAGATTTTGACTGTGAGGCACTCCTCACCGATTGCGACTGGTCAGGAGTGCCGCCACTCCGCTTGCGGAGCCTTCCGTCAGGCGTTCCCGAAGAAGAGAGCTGCTAAAAAGACGAGAATACCACTACCGATGACCTGAACAATAGAGACTAGCCACTTCGTCCCAAAGTAGCGATGGCGAATAGCGGCAATTGCCAGTAGCTCAGCGGCAACCACCAAATAGGCAGTGGCCAGGGCGAGCTGCAGGTGAGTAATCAAAAACGGCAGCGTATGCAGAGAGCCGCCGACAAAGGTCATCAGACCCGTGATAGCTCCGCGGATAATGGGACTACCGCGTCCGGTCAAGACACCGTCATCCGAAAGCGCCTCGGAAAAGGCCATGCTGATCCCCGCGCCTGTCGCCGCAGCCAGTCCTACCAGGAAAGCAGTGAAAGGCCGGTGAGTAGCAAAAGCTGTAGCGAAGATGGGAGCCAGGGTAGAGACAGAGCCATCCATCAGCCCGGCTAGACCTGGCTGAACCACGCGCAGTAAGAAGTGGCGCGAATCCGTATTCTTGGTAGCGATTCCTCGTAGAATCTCTGCCAGCTCAACCTTCACCCGCTCTAATTCCGGGGGCCGTCGCTGTAAGACCTCCTGCATCTCTGCTGTCATCTCCTCCTGTCCGCTTGTTTTGTTGTCCGCTTGTCGAATCTCAGTCTCCGGGTTGTGTGGCATAAAAGGACTCCCTACCATGCCAGTCAGTAATCGATGCGTCCTGTAACGGAACCTGCGGGATCGTCACACCGGATGAGCTGAAGCTGGCCTTGACTTTACTCAGTCTCAACCGACTCCGGCTCTGGTTAATCTGTCTCACCTACTCTCTCTGCCTGTGCCTTCTGGCGACAAGCGGTGCACTGGCCATAGAGCCGCACCTCATGAGAATGCAGCTCAATCCCTGCCGCCTGGGCGGCCATTCGCAGGGCCTCCTCTGAAAGGCGCACATCAACAGGCAGATCGAGGAGCGCACCGCAGGTCGTGCAAACCGCGTGATCGTGGCGCTCGATGTGCCCGTCGTATCGACAAGCCTCATCACTGCGCCCCAACTCGCGAATCAGCCCTTGCTGCGCCAGACTGTGCAGAATGCGGTAAACACTCGCCACCCCAATGCGGGGGCGCACTTTGCGCACAGCCTCGTAAACCTCCAGAGCAGTCGGATGGTTATGGCTGCTGCGCACAACCTCCAGAACTGCCTGCGCGTTCACGTTCAGGGTCTCTTTCATCGCTGCTCGCTGCTTCTTCTCTCGAACCCAGATATTAGGGTCACCTAATAATGATAATCATTATCAATTTTTCTACCAGTATTGTATGCCCGGCCTGGGGACATTGTCAAGAGAGACAAGGGCGTCGGCGGAGGAAGGGAGCTGTGGAGGGGCATGACTATGGGCGGGAACGAGAGCGAGGGAGGAAGAAGAAGTCGGGGGACTGGCGAGCGACAGGGGGGCCTGTGCCCGGCTCAGCCATCCATAGAAGGCGGTGCACCTCGCTCGGAGAGCGAGGCGCACCGGGGGAAAGCGTCGCAAGCGGGTACCCCTGGCCCAACCAGTATTGGCCGCTGTGACTCTCAATCAAAAGATGCCTCTTTAGCGATGTGAAGGGCGTAAAGCGGCCACCAGCATCGCTACCAGGCTCAGAGCGAACGACACCAGGAACGCTGAGTGCAAACCGTGCATAAAAGTAGCCAGAGCTGAAGGGAACTGGCCCATACCGCCGCCGTAGATAAAGACCTGCATCACCGCACCCATAGGGACCCCCTTCAGAGCCAGCGGAAAGACAATAGCAATACTGAGCATCTGGCCAGTATTATTGAGCATGCCCAGCAGTCCCGAGGCGGCCCCGCGCTGATGAGGTGGCACCGAACTCATAATCGCATTCGTATTGGGTGAAACAAAGAAGCCGGAGCCGCCGCCCATCATCGCCATATAAAGCGAGAGCAGCCAGAACGGTGTTGTAGGCGTAATAGTTGTCAAGCCTAGCAGGCCCAAAGCTGAGACGGCCAGGCCGATGGGAGTCAGAATGCGCGACCCAATGTGGTCCGAGAGGCGGCCACTCAGCGGACCGATAATCATAAAGGCCGCCCCGAAGGGAGCAAGCATCAGCCCGGCGGTCAAAGGATCTTGCCCGTAGGGTCCCTGAAGAAAGAAGATCAACAGGAAGAGCACCGCGCCGCGCGCGATCCCGTTCAGCAAGCCGCTCAAGCTAGCCATTGCAAAGAGGCGCTGGCGGAAAAGCTGCAGTTGGACAATAGGGGCCTGAACGCGCGGCTCAATCGCGGCGAACAGGAGGAGGCTGAGCAGGCCCACCACCAGGATAGCCACAGTCACCGACTCGCCCAGCAATGGAAAAGCCACCATCGTCAGGGCCAGCAAGGTACCAGAGAGACCCAGGGCCAGTGTCAAGCCCCCGACCCAATCGATGGGAGTCTGACGAGCCGGGCGTACCGGCTCGCGCAAGCGCCAGATTCCCCAGAGCGTTCCGAAGATCGCCAGAGGCACATTAAAGAGGAAGACCGAACGCCAGGACCACTCAGTGAGCAGACCGCCGATAATCGGTCCGATCAAGAAGCCGGCAGCTCCGGCGATCTGATTGATTCCCAGGCCCAGGCCGACCTCGCCCTTTCGAAAAGCATCGGTCACAATGGCTGTGCTGTTAGTCATCAGCAAGGCGGCCCCAAGGCCCTGGATCAAGCGCCCTGCCACCAGATCAAGGCCGTGGAAAGCGGGCTGGGCCAGGCCAGCGACCAGCGAGCCCAAAGCGAAGAGCAGGAAACCACTGTTATAGAGGCGCTTGCGGCCCCAAATATCGGCCAGGCGACCAACGATGGGCGTCAAGACAGTCAGCACCAACAGATACCCCATCAACGTCCACATAATCGTGAAGAACGACGCCTGCAGCTCCACCAGGATCGCTGGCAGAGCGATCAGCAGGGCCGAACCTTGAATAGAGGCCAGCAGCGCCCCCACGGTGGTCACCGAGAGCGCCGTCCAACGATAGCCATCGTCTCGCCCTGCCAGCTCACTCTCGTCGGCAGCGCTGGTCTGCCCGGAGGCATAAGGCATCTCTTGCGTCAACGGCGTCGAAGAAGACTCCGATGAAGTCTGCATAATAAAACCTTTCTACTCTCCTTTTCAGTGACACAGGTGGACAATAAAAAGAGGGGAAACAGCATGCATGCAGAGAGCAAGAGCGTTGAAAACGAAGTGGAACGGAGCGGAGCGGAGCAGATAAGGGCCTTCAGCGGACCGTCCATCAACCCTCGATGAGGCGACGCAGAGCGGGAAGCGCAGCGACAAGATGCTCGCGCTCAGTCTCGCTCAAGCGTGCCAGACGGCGCTCCAGCGAGGCCAGGCGGCCACGGTCATAGAGTTGGACCAGGCGTTGGGCGCGCGCTGTTGGCTTCACCCAGACCGTACGCCAGTCGGCCTCATCGCGACTCCGTTCCAGATAGCCCTGAGCCTGCAAGCGTTTCACCATAGCCGTCACCGTTGAAGGCGTCACCCCGAGTTGGCGAGCCAGCTCCTGCATCATACAGCACTTGCGCTCAATCAGAATGCGCAACAGGCTCAGCTGGCCGCTGGTGGTACGGATCTCGGAAAGGTCCTCGCGATCAGGCTCAGCCAGGACCTCGGAATTGAGCGCGTCGGTGTGCATCTGGCGCAGCACCTTGGGGACAATATCCAGCAGCTCCATTGCCAGCGCTGCGCTATCATCCTGCGAATCCGGTCGCATGTTCGCTCCTTACTCACTTTGACAATCTAATTATATGATAGGCAAACTAGCGAGGCAAGTAAAGGGAAGCAGGCCGTGTCTGCTGGCCTTATGGAAGAGTCCAGTAGCAATTTCGCCTCAACTATGCTAGAATCGCCCATGATAAGAGACCAGGAAAACCATCGCAGGCAAGGAGAACGGCATTTGGCAACGCACGACAAACGGTACGTTATCATTGGAAACGGGATCGCCGGCACCACAGCCGCCGAGACCTTACGCAAGCTTGATCCAAACTGCAGCATCCAACTAATTACGAACGAGCCCTATCCTCTCTATAACCGTGTTTCATTGCCGCGTTTCCTGCAAGGGGTGTTACCCGAGCAAAAGGTAATGATTCGTGACTTTGCCTGGCATGAGCAGCGCCGAATCTCTCTGCTGACCGAGACGCTCGTCACTGAGGTCAACACGGACGAGCGCGTTGTCGTAACTGAGCGTGGGCAACATTTCCCCTACGATGCGCTTCTCATTGCCAGCGGGGGCTGGGCCAAGCCGCTGCAGGTGCCGGGGGCAGCCGGCACGAAGCACATCTACAACTTTGTCACCCTGGATGACACGAAGACTATTATAGCGCGCATCCTCGAATCGCGCACGGCCCTGGCCTACGGGGGCAGCTTCATCTCTTATGAGCTATGCGATGGCTTCGCCATGCGCAAGCTAGAGACCACCTGGCTTATGCGTGGTCCATACTGGCTGCGCAGCTGCCTTGATCCCGAGGGGGGCGAGATCGTCGACGCCATTGCCAGGCGTTTTGGAGTCACTGTCATCCACGGCGACGAAATCAGCGAGGTTGTTGGGCGCGACGGTGTACCGGCCTATGTCAAGACCAGGCAGGGGCGTGAGATCCAGACGGACATTATTGGTGTGGGGCTTGGGATTACGCTCAACACCGCTTTCCTTAAAGGCACGCCCATTGAGGTCCGCTCTGGGGTAGTAGTGAACGAATATCTAGAGACGAATGTGCCGCATGTCTATGCTGCCGGCGACGTTGCCGAGTTTTATGATCCGACGATTGGCCGTCACCATACGATGGGGACCTGGGATAATGCTTTGGCGCATGGGCGCATGGCTGCCATCAACATGGCTGGAGGTCGTGAGCCATACGTCGATGTACCCACTTACACGAGTCCGCTCTTTGATGTCAACATCGCCGTCATTGGCACTGCCGAATCCAACAATCCGGAGCTGGAAAGCGTCTCCCTGCGCGAGCCTGGTGAAAAGGGCCATGAGAACTACCGCAAGCTGTTCCTGCGCGAGAACAAGCTGGTTGGCGCGGTGATGATCGGCAGTCCCAAAGGACGCAAAAAGCTTGTCGAACTGGTCAAGAATCAGCAGGTGCTGGCCAGCCCCTCCGAGCGAGAGGCTGTTTTGACCCTGAAATAGCACTCCTTTTGGGCTATCGCGCTTGACGAAACTGGGCTGGTAAGATAGCGTAGCTACCATCAAAGATCGTCAGACTCGCCAACCCAGGCAGGTCATGATGATGAGCCGGAGCGAGCATATGCAGGAGGGAGTTTGTGGCCGTTTTCTGTCCGCATTGTGGCAAAGCCTTGCCCAGAGAGAATGCACGCTTCTGCAATAACTGTGGCAGATTTCTGCCTGCAACAAAGCAGGCTACTCCTTCCACTTCCGCCAGCGGAGAGCTATCCTCTTCTGGGCCGCTGGCGACCCAGGGGCCAGCTGGGAAGACGCCTACCTCTGGCAATGTGCATGTGCCTCCTCCCTGGCTGGATCAGTTAGATCGGGAGGTGGCCAGCCGCCGCTGGCGGGCACCGCGCCGTGACTCGCTTGAACGCTTGCCTGGCCAGCCTGGGGAAACAGAGAGTACTTTTCAGGCTGCTTCTTCTACGGGTGACTCATCTGATCTGGCTGCCTCCGCGCAGCCAGATCAGGGGTCTGCGCCTTCGCGGTCAGTCCAGCCTGCTGCGCCTCACTTAAGCTCTCCTTCTAGTGACCAGGAGTCGGCTGCTGCGGGAGATGCAGAGGACCTGTCGGAGACCGCCGCGGTGGCAGAGGCCTGGCGCCGGGCCTGGTTGGCTGATGCGCCAACCTCGGCAGTGCCTGCTACTCGCTCGGAAGAGACTCCGACAGAAGAGGCTGATCAGTCGTCCCTACCCTCTGCTCCAACAGAGGAGCCGCGCCCAGCTCGCCCGCTCTCCCCGCGCGAGTTGCATGTCCGTGTCTGGGAGGAGAATGAGACCCTGATTATGCCTCAGCCGGCGGAAGTAAGCGCTGCTGAACCTCGGCAGCAGCCGGTCTCGGGGCAGACGTTGACCGAGGAGGGTTGGTCTCTGGCTCCGGCTGAGAGCGCCTTGCCTTCTCTCCCCTATGAAGACATGCCCACGCAGGGGCATCTCTTAGGGATAGAGCTATCACGCTCGGAACATGCCCACCCCAGCAGGCAAGAGGATCGGCCTCAGGCGGCTGTCGATGATCTACCGACGATGCCGCTCAAGGCCAGTCCCGGGCCAGGGCTAGTCATTGAGCGTGCCTCAACGCCTCGCCCTACCCGTTGGCAGGAGCACGAGTTGAGCAGGGAGCTGGACCGGCCTGGCAAAGGGCCAGTCAGTTCTCGTGCCCTCTCGGGGGACATTGAGGAGCTGGACACCATGCGCCTGGCAGCGCAGCCTCCTGCCGGGCCTGGGGTAGCCTCTGGCCCGTGGCGCTCTCAGCCTGTCACCCCGTTGCCCGCGTCCTCGCTTCCCTCACCTGCTGGGTCACCTCCATCGTTACCGGGGATTGGTGAAGCCTCCTTCTTTGGGGCTCCGGCCACAGGGACTGGAGCGGGAGGGCCTCCCTCCAGACCGGCAGAGATCGCCAGCTGGGGAGCTAGCAAGAGTGAGCAGGCCCCCCACCTGGCTCATCCCTCGCTCCGCCACTGGGAAGCTGAGGAAACGGCGGCTCTGCCCCAGGTCGAAAAGCCCGGCTCGTCGCCGGCTGCGCGCTCAACTGCCGCCGAAGGCCAGGCTCCACGGCGACGTAAGCGACCGCTGGCCATTGTCGCGCTGATTCTGGCTTTGCTCCTCATCAGCGGCGCTTTGACTGCCTGGGTGGTGGTGTATCAGCCGTTCAGTGTTCCACTCATTACTCAACCTCAGCAGGCATTTAGCGATCAGCGCCTCGGCGTAGCGCTCTCATACCCACAAGGGTGGAGCTATCGCCTGGATTACCAGCAGGGAAAGGTCACTTTTAGCGATAGCACGCACACCGGACAGATGATCGTCCTGGTAACTCCTGCTACCGATCAAGACCTGGCCCACTATCTCCAGAAAGAGGCGAGCCAGATAGGTCTGACTGGTGCCAAATCAGCGGACCCTCTGATTTTTGGCGGTGCGAGCTGGCAACAGCTGCGGGGAACAGTAGTAATCGCGGGTGCCAGCTACACAGAATCCCTGCTGGCCACAAGTCACGCCGGCCATCTCTACACCTTCATGCAGCTGGCATATCAAAAGATCTACACAGATGAGGAGAAGCAGGTCTTTGCGCCAGCACGAGCCTCCTTCCGCTTTCTCAGCTAAGCGCAGACCAACGTGACCGGCGAAACTGGGAAGGCTGGCATTGCGTGGAAGAAGTGATCTATCTATCCCCCATTGCGACGGAACTATGTTATAATGTGCGCGATATCCGGTGCAGACCTATTCCCCCCGGGGGTAGGGCTGATAGGCACTGGAAAGCGGGATAGCTTCGCTTCCCATGCTTCACGATCGACGGACAGTGTGGCGTAGATCTGGTGATCAGAAAGGAGGGCGCGGCGGTCAAGCCCAGCTGCCGCGCAGACCTGGCAGGCTTATGGAAGACATTCGCTTCGAACGACACTTCCGCACACCCTACTCAGAAGGCTATTACATCATGCAGGGTAATAGCCTGCAGAACAGCACGCGGCTTGGTACCATTGACATCCACTTCACTACAACGGCAGTGCACGGTACCTTGATCCTGGAGCGTGAGCTGGAGGAGGCTGAGCTGACCAAACTGATCGAGCAGATCGACGAAGACCTGGTCCTTTCAGCAGATATGCCACGCGACGACTTTCTAGTGAGCGTCTACGTTGGCAGAGACGTCGGCTTCTACAGCGACGAGTATTTCGCCGGAGAGGGCGAGCGAGGGGCTGGCCTCAGCGATGAGGATGAGGTGTAATGTGGTTGCCCCCTCTCTCATCCTCGCCGCTGTCACCGAAAAGAGGCTCACTCGGCGGCCAGGCCGACGAATTTCACTGGCGGGCGGAAGGGATGCGCCGCCCAGCTAGTCTTCCAGCAAGCCGCGCCGCATCGCGTACTTGACCAGCTCGGCGCGGCTATGGAGATTCAGTTTATCCATAATGTGGGTGCGGTGCGTGTCAACCGTCTTGGGGCTGATAACCAGGCGTTCGGCGATCTTTGTATTGGTATACCCCTCAGCCACCAGCTTCAGAATTTCCCGCTCTCGCTCAGTGAGGCTCTCATAGCTATCCTTCTCCTCACCGGCGCGCACACGCTGCAGGTAGTCGCCTACCATGACCGACTGAGCCACCGGCGACAGGTAGACCTGGCCATTCTGGATGACGTGCAGCGCTGAGATCAAATCGGTGTCGGCGGCCTCCTTGAGCATATAGCCCGAGGCACCCGCCCGCAGCGCCTGAAAGATATATTCATCGTTCTCGTGCATCGTCAGAATGAGCACCTTGGTCTCGGGAACCTGTTTTTTGATCTGCCGCGTAGCCTCGATCCCGCTCATGTCGGGCATAGTGATATCCATGAGCACGATATCGGGTTGGAGGCGAAGCGCTTCCTGGAGAGCCTGACGGCCATCCTGCGCTTCGCCAACTACCTCCATATCGGGCTGAGCGTTGAGCATCATCTTCAAGCCAGCGCGCAGGATGGTATGGTCATCAGCCAGGAGAATGCGAATCTTCTGCACGGCTTTCGTCGTCTCCGCTGTACTCGTCGTTGTCGTCATACCGTTACCGGACCTCCGCGCGGTTGCGTCTCCGAAGGTGTCAGCTCAGCGTAAAGGCCAGACTGGCTATCGCTCTGGCGCAGGGGCAAGCGTACCTCGATAGTGGTACCTGCACCGGGGCGTGACTGAATATCCAGAGAGCCATCGAGGAGAACGGCACGTTCCTGCATTCCGGCCAGACCGAGACCGCGCTCCTGGCCTGGCGTCTTCATCAAGGCCTCGACATCGAAGCCGCAGCCATTATCGCTGATCGTAGCGTGGACGGCCCCTTCCTCCTCCCGCAGCGCAATAGAGACTCTGGTCGCATTGGCATGACGAGCGGTGTTGGTCAGAGCCTCTTGCACAATGCGGTAGAGCACGGTCTCCATCTCGGCGGGCAGCCGCCCCTTGAAGCCTGTGGCAGAAAACTCTACCTCGATGGAGCATTTCTGTTGATATTCTTTAATATACCAGCGCAGCGCTGGCAGCAGGCCGAGGTCGTCCAGGGCGCTGGGGCGCAGATCGATGCTCAAGTTACGGATGGCCCGCAGCGTTTGATGGGCTAGATTGCGTGTATCGGCGATACGCTCCCGGGCCTCGGGACTGGTCACCGACTTCTCCAGGATGGCCAGGCTGATCAGCAGCGAGGTGAGCATCTGGCTGGTTTCGTCGTGCAACTCGCGAGCGATCCGTTTGCGCTCCTGCTCCTGAGCATTGATGATCTGGGTTGAACGCAGGCGCGAAGCCTCGTCAATGGCCTCCAGCATCACGTTGAAGGTAGCAGCGAGCTGGTCGGCTTGAGGATCAAGCCCAGTCAGCGGAGCGCGCAGAGAGCGCTCGCCCTTCTGGACGCGGCTCATCACCTTGCCCAGGTCCATCAGTGGCCGGAAAGCGATCTGCAACAGCAAGAAATTCAAGGCCACACTCACCAGCCAACCCACCGTAATAAAAATGACCAGCGAGGTAGGGGTTGCCAGTCCCTGCCGGCTATCGTTCAAGTGGGAGGCCAGCCAGGTACCGCCGGTGGCACCAACAAAGATGATGAGGCTGTTGGCGATCAGAACTTTATAGAAGATAGGCAGGCTGAGCAGGGGCCTGAGCAGTCGTGGCCAGCTCTGGACCCCCGACCCGGCCAGGGTGATCTTGCGCTCCATAGCTCTTGAACCTCTCTACGCTTGGCAAGGATGAGCCTCCCTCTCCTTTAATTGTAGCCTTGGGGGGCTTGCCTGTCAAACGAGCGCACACAAAACCGCGCCTGTGATCCCCGGTTGCCTGAGCTAGCTATACTATTAGCAACTTGAAATGGTGCATTCAGTATAACACTGATGGTGTATGAGTAGAGAAAGCAAAAAATGGTTGAATGCTATTCTCTCCTATTTTATCGGCTTCCCCCGATCTCCCAGGTCAGCCGACGCTTCAGAAAGAAGACAATCGCGGGAGGAACCTGGCAAAGCGCGAGGAGGAGGGCAGAATCAGGTATTTACCTGATGTTCTCCTCCGGTTCCCATGCTATAATCTCCCGGGTGGCTGAGAACCTCCACGCCGGTCTTTCTCCTCAAAAGAGGTGTACTACAAGGTAAAACGGGCATGACCTTCCCTGGAGCACAGAGTGGCCTTCTGGATGAGAGCGGAAGGGGGATGAGCGAGGTGCCAGCAGACAAAATCAGGTAAACACCTGATGCTCTCCTCGGGAGAACTCTGTAATCTAACAATCAGGGGCAGAGAAAGAGCGGGCCGCTCCTCGGAGCGTGCTGGGGGCGGGGGGAGAAGAGAGAAAACCGCCCTGTCCGCCCGTTCGACCTTACCCATCTGGCGCAGAAGCAGCCTCTTTCCTAGAGGAGAAGGGGGAGGAGCCGAGCGAGGCAGGACCCTGTTGGGAAGGGGTACTCAGGGAGAGAGCGGGTGTGGTATAATCTGCCACGCAGCTGAGCGCCCAACTCCCATCTCGTTGCTGCTAACTGGCCCCGAGCAGGACTTGCTGGACAAAAGCAGGCAAGGAACGAACCTATGAGCGGCAGCTCAGATGGTCGTCACGCTCGCTGAGGGATGAGAACAGGAGGAACTGTGTGTGAGTTCACTACCTGAAAAGAAGAGCTTGCTCGACATCATCACGCAGAAGATAGTGACGAGCCAGCTCTGGCGATCGATATTCCGCCACGGCTATCCGGACACCCCACTCAACCAGTCGCTGGTGATGATGGGGAACGTCTTCCTGCATCTGCACCCGGTGAAGGTGAGCCGCCAGGCGATGAAGATCACCTATACCTGGTGTATGGGGGGGATCTCCTTCTTCCTCTTCCTGGTGCTGACCCTGACCGGGGTTTTTCTCATGTTTTATTATGTTCCTGAGACCCACACGGCCTATCAGAACATCAACCAGCTCAGCAGCGCGGTCTCCTTTGGCCATCTGGTGCGCAACATGCACCGCTGGGCGGCCCACCTGATGGTCGTCTCCGTGACCCTGCACATGATCCGCGTTTTCTATCATGGGGCTTACAAGCCGCCGCGCGAGTTCAACTGGGTTGTGGGCGTGGGCCTCTTCTTCTGTACTCTCTTCCTGAGCTTTACAGGCTATTTGCTTCCGTGGGACCAGATTGCTCTGTGGGCGATTACGGTGGGAACCAACCTGGCCCCGTACACTCCGATTCTCGGTCAGCCGGTCTACCAGGTGCTGGTGGGTGGTCCCGCGGTTGGTCAGGCGACCCTGATTCGCTTCTATGTTGGACACGTGATTTTGCTGCCGCTGGCCACGGCTATTCTGCTGGCGGTGCACTTCTGGCGTATCCGCAAGGATGGAGGAGCGGCTGGGCCACCGCCACCGTCGCGGCGCGAGCTGGAAGCTCGTCTGGCAGAAGCCGAGCAGGGGCTGGCGCCAACGGCTGCCCGCTAGCCCTCTGCTTGCTGCTCAGCAGGCGAGGCGGGAGGTGGCCTGAGCGAGAGGCCACTGGGGAAGGCAGAGGTCAAGCCTTGAGGAATTCCTTCTTCGTAGGCCAGGCTCTTCCTTCCAGGATGGGCAAGGCCCACTCCGCTTGCTCAAGCAAGGAGTAGAAGCGAGACTAAGAAAGAGAAAGCCGTTGCTGTCTCTGGCTGCTCACCAGGCCAGCCAGGCTGGCCTGGCCTGTCAAGAAAAGCTGGCTCAGGGATTAGAACGAAGATGAGAGGATAGGCCAATGGCAATCGAACAGGAGCCAAAGGTACAGACGCAAGCAGCGGCAACCCAGCGACGCTATCGTACGCTGGCGGTAGTGAGGCAGGAGGCCATCACGCGCGTTGAGAAACCGCTGGAGGACTCGGTTTTTGTCTGGCCTCATTTGCTGGTGCGAGAGTTCTTTGCCTCCACCATCGTGATGGTCATGCTGACCCTGCTCTCGGTGGCGATCGACGCGCCGCTACGGGAGCCGGCGAATCCCAACGTCACGCCGAACCCGGCCAAGGCTCCCTGGTACTTCCTGGGCTTGCAGGAGCTGCTGCACTACTTCCCACCAACGACTGCCGGTGTGCTCATCCCAGGGCTGGTGCTGGTCGGCCTGGCCTGCCTGCCCTACGTGGATCGCAATCCCAGCCGTGCCTACGCAGACCGCAAGATCGCCATTGTGACCTTCACAATGTTTGTGGTCTTCTGGGCCTGTGTGACTCTGGCCGGGAGTTTCTTCCGTGGCCCCGGCTGGGTGTGGTACTGGCCCTGGCAAGGTCTGTTCTTCGACCTGTAAGGGAACTCTGGGAAAACGGAAGGAAAGGATCTGTTCTCTATGAGTATGGATTTCCCGCCGCGGGATGTAGATAGGCCACCCTTGACACCGCAGCAGTACGAGGTGCTCCACGGCGGCGGCGCAGAGGCTGCCGAGCTTGCCCGGCAACGCCTTTCGCGCCGGCGCTTTCTGCGCCGCGCCACGCTGGCTGTCTGGGGCCTCTCGGCGACGACTGCGGTGGCCGGGGCATTGAATATGCTCTATCCGAATCTGGCTGGCCAGTTCGGCTCGGCCCTCAATGTGGGCAATAAGAGCGATTTTCCTGCCGCCAAGCCTTCCGAGGCTAAGCTGGATCAAGCTGGCGTCTTTTATCGCCAAGAGGCCAAGACTTATGTGATCCATCTGGCCAAGGATACGCCTTTGCTGCTCTCTGGCCAGGCTCTGAACGATCAGCTGGATTCAGAGTGGGTTGTCAAGGATAGCGATGGCTCGTACTGGGTGGCGCTCTATCAGCGTTGCGTCCATCTGGGCTGCACGGTGCCATTCCGCGATGACTGTGTGAGCTTTAAGTGCCCGTGCCACGGCTCGCATTATAATGTTGATGGCGAGTTCCTCGATGGCCCGGCGCCCCGCAGTCTGGATCGCTTCCGCATTCTCTTCCAGGGTGAGAGCGTGATCGTGGACACGTCTCAGCTGAACAATAAGGTTCAGCATCCCGATGCGTCCACCCGCCTGATCCCCGAGCCGACGATTGCCTGCGCCTGATGGTCCTTTCTCTGCTCCGGCTCCTGGACGGGTGGCTGGCCAGTGAGGACCCGAAAGGGCCAGGCTGCTAGTGCGCAGCTGCGGTAGCTTCGGCCCGGCCTTCCCGCCGGTACGGTCACTGCCTGGCCTCGCTCTCCGCTGATCTCCGATCTGATATTCGGAGGCTGTCTGCTCCCCGTGCAGATTCCTGGCTGGAGGTAAGAGAAAGAACACAGGGAAAACTCTTGGAAAGGTAGCGCGTATGATCAATCCTGTCCAGGCAGCTATAGGCATTGTCGTGCTGCTGGTGGCCGTTGGCGGCCTGCTCTATCTCTTTTACTCACGCACGAACGCGGTTGAGAAGAGCGGCTATGGGGCGCTGATCATGCTCTCCCTGATCACGCTGATGATCCCCGTCTTCTGGATCATGGAGAGCAATGGCCAGGCGATGGCCAAGGTCCAGCAGCATCAAACGGCCCTGGAGCGCGGCGCTGAGCTCTATGCTCAGTACTGCTTCCAGTGTCACGGCACTAAGGGTCAGGGGCGTGTCGGCCCCAGCTTGAACAATAATCCCCAGGTCAATAAGTTGAGCGATAATGATCTGCTGCGCATTATTAGCGCAGGTATCTATAATACAAGCACTAATCAGCTCAACGTGGCAATCATGCCGGCCTGGAGTGAGGATTACGGCGGCCCTCTGACCAACATTGATATCCAATATCTCTTTGAGCTGATTCGCTCGTCTGATCCGGATTATTTGAAGGCCAATGGGCTGCCATCTGGTAACGGTTTTGACCAGGTGCCGGCGCTCATCCAGAAGAATAACCCGACGGCCTATCAGACGGCGGTCGCTCAGGAGAGCAGCGGTCAGTTCGGCAATCCGGTCGATCTGACTTCGAAGAAGAATGTCACGATCGATATGGTGACCGCCCCCAGTGGGGCGAGCTGCTCGCCGGCCTGCTATGACCCGATCTACGTGAAGGTGAAGGTAGGAACCACGATTACCTGGGTGAATAAGGATACTCAGGCTCATACGGTCACGGCTCTCCAGACAGAGGATCTGAACAATAAGAAGATCGCCTCAAACATTTTTGACTCTGGCCTGTCAAAGCCGATCTTGACCAATGGTACCTTCAGCTACACGGTGACGATGGCGGCCTATAATCTGAATAAGGACCATAAGGTCTACTACTATTGCCAGTACCATCCAAGCATGGTGGCGGTTCTACTGATTGTGCCCTAGTCAGGAACCGTTTGCTGAGAGTGCGACCTGCTTGGTCTGGCTGCCGGCCTTGTATGGCGTCTGGCTGCCTGATTGCTCACCTTGCTCTGCTCTCGTGAGTCAGGCTGAGGTGGAAGGAGGAGCACGGGCTGTAGAGGCTGGCAGCCAGGTGGATACTGGGGTCTGCGTAGACGTCCAGTGTCAGCGCAGATGAGCGTGAGTGTGTCTTTCGCCGTACCAAGAACTGACTGGCCAGGAGCTCGCCCGCTGAGGAGCAGGCCGAGGATAGATCAATGGCAGCAGATCAGCGAGCAATTGCTTGCTCCGGGGCGTTCTCCTGGCCCATACGTAGGTCTGCCAGGCACTGCCAGGGGTTGCTGGTCTATCATGGACTGACGAGAGGCCAGGAGAGGCCGCTTGCTCCCGGCGAAAGGCGCGATGATCAGAGCGGGGCTTCGTGCCCCATATCAAGCATGTCGCCGCAACTGTTTGTGGTACATGTCGTTGAAAGGGCTGGCAACTATGCAGAGAGTTCAACCACGGGAGCTGCCTGAGCGCATGTCGTGGGCACGTGCCCTGATCTTTGGGGTCGGCTTCTTCTTCATTACAGCCTTGCTGATCGGGCAGCTTCCTGGCTATATTTTCGATGAGCTGACAGCTTCCACGCTGCAGGGCATGGAGCAAGGTTCGCTTGCCCTCGGTCTGGTCTGCTTGCTTGGCTTCTTCATTGTTGAGGTTATTGTCCTTCTCTTCGACCCCAAGCCGTTGCTACCGCCCATGCTCTTTGTGGGCCTGGGTCTGGTGCTCTTCGTCGGAGGTCTAGCGTTGCTCTTTTGGGCAGTGCTCACCCCGGTTACGGCGGGGGGAGTCACGACGAACAGCCAGTACTTCCCATCGGCGAACCTCTTCTGGAACCCGCTCCTCGATGGAAATGTGCTCTGGCTGGAGCCGGGGGCTGTTGATTTTGTGTTGATCGCCATTGTGCTCCTCATCGCCGGAGCCGCCGCTATGTTCTACGGGGTTCTGGCGCTTAAGGAGCAGCGCGATCCTGATCGCAGCGATCCCGGGACCACGCCGACGATTCGTGGTCTCACGGTCCTGGGCAGTGTTGTCCTCTTCGCCTACATGCTCTTCTCCATGTTGGTTGACCCCAACGCCCTGGCGGCCCGCATCAATCCGGCCTGCCCCGCAGCGATCGACTTCGCCAAGGGCTGTGGGATGGTCACCGGCCTCTTCGTGGTGAATGCTATCGAGGGCACGCTGCTGGCCATTGCCGTGGCCGCGACTCTAGGGGCTTTTGCTCTGCGCCTGCATTATCTGATGCGCCCTGTGCGCAAGCGGGTAATGGCGCCTTTTTATGCAGTGGGGGTCAATCTTCTGCCCTTCGGTCTGGCTTTCCTGCTGCTCTGGTTCTTCCTCTATCCTTTGCTTGACTGGATTCACAGTTGGTCTCTGGCAGGTCTTGGCGACTGGCTGACGGTCTGTGCGCGTAAGTCGGTGGTGCCGGGTTCCTGTACCTTCTCGCAGCAGGCGGGCTACATCGTCGATGCTTTCTTGACGATGAACTTCTTTGTTCTGCTGATGGCGGCGGTTCGCGTCTGGCGCACGAACCGCAATCTGGTCATCATTGGAAGCTTCTGGGTGGCGGCTATTCTGGGGCTGGCGACCCTGGTGACTCACCTGCATCCCGAGGAGGCTCTGATCGCTCTGCTCCTCTGTGGCGGCACGCTGGTCATGGTCACGATCTGGACAAGTGTGGCGCGGCGCGAGTTCTCCGTGGTGGGCGAGCGCAATCTCGGCTGTCTCGGTCAGTGGCTTGTGGTGGGCACCTGTCTCTTCATCTATATTGCCGCCTTTGCCTTCTTCTCGATCCCCGGCTTCCGTGAGACAGAGCCGAATATTACCTTTACGTCGGGCCTCTTGATTCCCGGCAAAGGCGCGCCCGACGCGATCATTGTCTTTGTTCTGATGGGCTTGCTTGCCGCTCTCCAGTTCTACTTCCTGGTGCGCAATCGCTATAAGGTATAGTCTGGGAGAGAAAGGCAGTAGAAGGCTGCCCGCGCGAGAGGAGGAGAGGCTAGCGCTCTTTAAAGCGTCGCAGGGCTGGCTGGTATCCGTGAGATCTGCACAGGGGCCGGCGCCTGCGACGCTCTCTTTTTTGGCGGCGGAATGATGTATAATGGGGAGCAGATTGTGAGAACGGGAAGACCAGGTAGGCAGTATGCAGAGTGAGAGTCCGCTCAAGATTTTAATTCTCGCTGCGGAAATCGTGCCCTTTGTCAAGGTCGGCGGCCTGGCTGATGTTGTTGGGGCCCTTCCCAAGGCCCTGCAAGCCCTGGGACATGATGTACGCCTGGCCATGCCGCGCTATCGCCAGGTTGATCCTGAGCGCTTTCAGCTCACGCCGGTCCTCGATAGCATCAAGGTGGACATGAATAAGTTCCAGGCCAAAGTGAGCGTGCGCCGTGGCACGATCGGCAACGATATTCCGGTTTACATGATCGATGCCCCCCGCTTTTTTGAGCGCGAGAACGTCTATGGCTATACTGACGATGGCGAGCGCTTCATTTTGTTCTGTCGCGCTGCCCTCGAAGCCATGCGCGCGCTCGACTGGTCACCCGATATTATTCATTGCAACGACTGGCACACTGGCATTGTGCCGAATTGGATGCATACTATCTATCGCCACGACCCCGTTTATGCGGGGGCAGCTACCGTTTATACGATCCATAATCTGGCCTATCATGGCATCTTTGGCTATCGCATCCTCGAAGTGGCTGGGGTGGCAGCCAACGGCTTTCTCTATCCACAGATCGCTGAGCTGGCCAATGTGGTTGACATCATGGGGCGTGGCATCCTCTTTGCCGATGCCATTACCACGGTCAGTGAGCGTTACGCCCAGGAGATTCTGACGCCCGCCTTTGGGGAGAAGCTCGATCACTTGCTGCGTTCGCGCAAGGACCGACTCTTCGGCATTCTCAATGGTATTGACTATGAAGAGTGGAATCCGGCGAACGATCGCTATATTGCTGCTCCTTTCAACGCCAATACGCTAGAGCGGCGGGCTGAAAATAAGCGAGCGCTGCAGCAGCAGGCCCACTTGCCTGTACGTCCCGATGTTCCCTTGCTGGCGATGATCTCGCGCCTGACCGATCAGAAGGGCTTCGATCTTCTGGCGCAGATCGCCCATCCACTGCTGGCCCAGGGAGTGCAGTTTGTGGTTCTGGGAATTGGTGATCCGCACTATCAGGAGCTGTTCCAAGGGCTGGAACAGCAGTATCCAGGTCAGGTGGCCAGCTTCTTTACCTTCAATACGGAGTTAGCTCATCGCATCTATAGCGGCAGTGATATGTTCCTGATGCCCTCGCGTTTCGAGCCGTGCGGCCTGGGGCAGATGATCGCTATGCGCTATGGCAGTGTCCCTATTGTGCATAGCGTGGGAGGCCTGGCCGATACAGTGCATGAGTATGACCCACGCAGCGGTGAAGGGAATGGGTTTACTTTTACACGCTATGATCCCTGGGAACTGTTTGCTGCTATTGTGCGAGCACTGGAGCTGTATCGCTTTCCGGACATCTGGCGCGATCTCCAGCGTCGAGGGATGGCTGCCGACTACTCCTGGCATGCTTCCGCTGTGCGTTACGTCGACGTTTATCGCAATGCACTCGCCTTTCATCAGCAGGGAAAGTAGAGAGAGTGTCGATGGAGAAGCAATCGCTGCGGTCGGTACATGAAGAGGAGAAGTCGACTAGCTAACGCGGTGGCGAGGGAGTGCGCAAGCAAGATAGCAACCGGGCAGCGGGAGGAGAGTGGTCACCCAGCACCCGAGCGTGGCTCAGACCTGACGCAGGCTCAGCCAGACGCAGGTTCCTTTACCGGGCAGACCGGCACTTTCCAGCCAGATCTCTCCTCCCATCTCTTCGAGCAGTCGCTTGCTGAGATAGAGGCCCAGGCCCTTGCCCTGGGGAGCCAGGCGCTGGCCGCTCTCCAGACGCTGAAACGGCTGGAAGAGTCGTTGCTGCTCCTCGGGTGGGATGCCGACACCCTCATCCTGAATAGCGAGGTAGATACGCTGCTGCTGCTGCTGCTGGGCTTCTGTCTCGGCGGTCGGTGGAGCGCTGGCTGGCCTGACGGTGGTGAAAGTGATCCGCAGGCGGCTCCCGGTGGGAGAGTAGGAAAGCGCATTGTTGATCAGATTGCGCAGTACCTGGCGTAGTTGCAGGGGCTGCGCTATTACGTCACACTTGCTCAACTGCAGCTCAAGCTGCCGCTGTTCGAATTGCAGGCGAGGAGCAAAGGAGGCCAGCACCGAGAGCATTGCTTCTTTGAGGTCAAGATGCTCGATTCCGCTCTGACTGCCAGCTCGTTGGGGCAAGCTAATGGAATCCAGGATAAAGGTGGCTTCATCGCAGGCGTGATTGATTTGTTGGAGGTATTGATCGCCCACTTCTCCTGGGATTTGCTCGCGGTAGCAACGCAGCAGCTCCGCGTAGCCCTTGATGGCGGCGAGCGGCGTTCTGACCTCGTGATTGAGAATGAGCAGTAGTTGTTCGCGGTTCTTCTGATCCTCGATAAGCTGCTCGTTTTGCTGACGAAGTTGTCGGTTTTCCTGATCGATATGTCGCACTTCACTACTGATCTTGAGGAAGGCGCAGCCGACGATGAAGATCTGGGCGGTTGCCAGTACAAGGCTGCTATAGATCATGGCGTTAGATGAGCCAAAAAGACGTGGTAGCACTATCAGGCTGGCGAGATTGAGCAACCCGATGATGATCAGGACCCCGCACAGGAGGCGCAGGCAGGTGCGGAGCATTAGCATGTAATTCTTCACCTCTAAGACCCCTTCGCACAAGGCTCAGAACGAGTTACCTGTCCTGTTCTAGGAGAACGAAGATGGTCTCTTACCAATCTCTTAATTATACTCTTGGGTCCGGCCAAAATCGAAGAAAGCCTTCTGTCCGCCGCGTCTGGTCCCGAGATGTGGATGCTGTTGGCGAGCCAGTCACGGAGTGCGCCATCACTGGTGAGGACTTTGGAGACAAGGAGGGCAAATGATCGCCTATCTGGATTGCTATTCGGGGATCAGTGGCAACATGTTCTTGGGGGCAATGCTCGATGCAGGGCTCTCGTGGGAGAGCTTGCGGCAGATGCTGGCTCTGCTCCCAGTCGAAGGCTATCAGCTGCGCAGGGAGTCGGTTGAGCAGGGAGGAATCCACGGTCAACGCTTCGAAGTGGTCTTAGAGAACCCTGATCAGCCAGAGCGGCATTGGTCCGAGATTCGCCAGATGCTGGAAGATGCTCCTCTGCCTGCTCAGATTCGTGCGCGAGCGCTGGCCATCTTTCGTACGCTGGCGGAAGCGGAAGCGAGCGTTCACGGAGTAGAACCCGAAGCGGTGCATTTTCATGAAGTAGGGGCTGTCGACTCTATTATCGACATTGTCGGAGCAGCCATTGCCATTGAAATGCTTGGCATCAAGCAGCTCTACACTTCGCCTCTGCCGCTCACCGGCGGCATGGTGCAGACGGCGCATGGGCTGCTGCCTGTCCCAGCTCCAGCCACCTTAGAGATTCTACGGCGCGTAGCGGCCCCGTGGCGACCCTGTCCGGTAGAAGGAGAGCTGGTCACGCCAACCGGGGCGGCTATTCTTGCTACGCTCGCCCGCTTCGAGCAGCCCGCTATCCGTATCGAACGAGTGGGCTATGGTTTTGGCCATCGCCGGCTCCCCTGGCCGAACTGTCTCCGTCTCTGTCTTGGCGCAGCTGAACGCCTGGACGGCTCAGCGGGAGAAGAACTAGATCGTGATTGGGTGACCCTCATTGAGAGCAACCTGGATAATACGACGCCCGAGCTATTAGGGGCCTTGATGGATGAACTGCTGGCCGCGGGGGCGCTCGATGTAACGTTCTCGCCTTTGCAGATGAAGAAGAATCGTCCCGCTACCCTGCTGAGCGTCCTGGCGCGCCCCGAGCAGAGCGAGGAGCTGGCGACGCTGATCCTGCGCTCCTCGGGAACGCTCGGCGTGCGCTTGCAACAGATGCAGCGCCTCAAAGCACAGCGTCAGCAGGAAGAGCTGCTTACCCCACTGGGACCAGTGACGATCAAGGTCAAACGTCTGGGTGGGCGCGTGCTGACTGCTGCGCCCGAGTACGAGAGCTGCCGTCAGCTCGCTCAAGAACGCGGGCTACCCCTGAGCGTGGTCTATGAGCTGGTAGAGCAGTGTCTGAACGCGACCCACCACCCTCAAGGGCAAGCTCTGGCGCAGTCAGACGGACTTACAGAGACGACCGACTCCCTTGCGCCAGAGAGGGAATGAACACATCAGGTTAGAAGGAGAAGAAGAGAGAACGCATGGATTTAGAGAAGCAGCGATCCTTCTATCAACGGCAGCAGGGGCCAGAAACAACGCAGAACGATGGAGAGCGAACCCAAAGAGGCTACGATGAGCGGCGCTTTCGAGACTTTGTAGAGGACCAGATTCGCGAGGCTCAGGAGAGGGGAGTGTTTGATCATCTGCCGGGCATGGGCAAGCCACTGCAGCTGGATGAGAATCCCTATGCACGCGAGAAAGAGCTAGCCTATCACCTACTCAAGAGCAATGGGTTTGCTCCCCAAGAGATCGAGCTGGCCAAAGAGATTCGCAGCGAGCTGCAACAGGCCGAGGCCAGATTGGCCAGACTGCGTGAGCGGCGCCAGCGACTGGCCAGGCGCCGTCTTCCTCCTTTCCCCAGTGAGAAGCGAGCCTTCAACACCGCGCTGGCGCAAGCCCTGCGCGACTATGAGGCGACTCTGCGTGAACTCAATCGCAAGATTCTGACTTTTAGCCTGATGGTTCCGCCAGCAATGCATATGAACATGGTCGACGTCGACAGCAAGGTCCAGGCATTCCGCGAAAGCTGCCCACCATTTCCTCTCTGAAGCTCTCCTGTGCCAGGACACAACCTCACAGCCACCCTCTATCTGTCTTTGGCGGGGGGGAGAGCAGCAAACGCCGGGGGTTTGTCTGAAGCGAGCAAAGCCGAAAAGTTGCGGGGGCAATGCGTGGCCAGGAGGGCGTAGAGCAGAATGGCAGAAATCTTGCTGTTGGGCAGGCCCCCAGGCTCTGGTCGAGCCTTGGCTCCTCTCCTCCTCTCACGGGACCAGCCACGTGCCAGCGCCAGTAACGCAGTAAGCAAATACTCCTAATCATGGGAGTGGCATAGCAGTCCTTCTCAAGACTGAGTAGACTGCCTATCGGAGGGATCACGGAGGAACTCCCGAAACAGAAGCCTTGGATAGACCTGAACTCCACGCTCAAGCGGGGGAGCCTCCACTCTGAGGCTTACTGGTGCCTGGCTAGCTCAAAGGCAGCAGAGAAAGATCTCTTCCCTCCTTTTTTACAGCGAGCCGGCTCAGAAAAGAGAAAGGGTGTGTCGCGTGCAGGAAGCCTGCTGGCGGCTCCCTAGCCCGCGCTGCCCGATCTTTGCCAGCAACGCGATGCCTGGAGACGTTTTGCATGGAGGTGTGACATTGGCGACGCAAGATGAACTGGTACAGAAAGGGCTGCTTGAAGGGGATATAGATGTCGACCAAGCCGACGTTGACAAGCTGCACAAGAATGTCATTGGCCTACCTGGCGTGCTCTACTTCTGCATTGCCGGCTCGGCTCCCATCTCAGCCATGCTCTTCAACGTGCCACCCATAGCCCAGCAGGCAGGGGCGGCCTCCCCGCTGGTCTTCCTCCTCTCGGGGATAGGACTCCTGTTGCTAGGGGTCTCCATTGTCTATCTCTCGCGCCGGCTGACCTCTGCAGGTGGTTTTTACACCTGGGTTAGTCACAGCCTGGGAAAAGGTACGGCCTTCCAGGCGGGCTGGCTCATGATGGGCGGCTATGCTCTCTTTGAAGCGGCCCTGATGGGAGCCTTTGGCTCCTACACCAACAGCTCATTTGCAACCTATCTCCATCTCAATCTGCCTGGTGGGTGGGTGAGTTGGGCGCTCGTCGGAACGCTCCTCATTTTCCTTCTCTCCTACTTTGACGTCAAATGGTCAGTCGTTGCCATGGCCCCTTTCCTGATCCTGGAGATCAGTGTACTCGTTATCCTCGACCTGGTGATCTGCCTGCGCGGAGGAGTAAGCGGCCATGACCTGCTGCACACCTTCAGTGTGGCGGGGGCAGACCTCAAAGGGGCGGCGCCAGGGGGAGTGCTTGGCATTGGGATCGGCATGGCCTTGGGAGTCTGGTCCTGGGTAGGCTTCGAAGCAGGAGCCGTCTACGGAGAAGAGGCTCGCAACCCACGTCTGGCAGTCCCAGTTGCCATCTTCAGCGTGGTAGCTTTCCTGATCATCCTCTATGTCTGGACGTCCTACTCAGCTACCATTGGCTACGGCTGGCAACATGCCGTCGATCAGTTTGCCGCCAATCCCAGCACCGCCTATTACACCCTGGCCACAAACTACGTTGGCGGCTGGTTGCAGGCCCTGATGATCATCGCCATCAGCACCAGTGCCTTAGCCTGCGGTCTGGCCTTTCACAATGGCATGGTGCGCTACCTCTACGCTATGGGGCGGGAGGGCATCCTGCCACCTCTCTTTGGGAAGACACACTCCCGCTATCGCAGCCCCCATATTGCCATTGTGGCGCAGTCGCTCTTTACCTGTCTACTGATTGCCTTCTTCGCTCTGGTGACGCAGAAGCCGGGGACAGGTAACTATGGTTTCGGCCTGTCAGGCAACGGCTATCAGCAGGTAGATGGGCTGGCTCCTTATGCCTGGCTTGCCACGGCTGGGACAATCGCCTTCATTATCGTTTACATCATGGTCAACCTGGCGGCCCCCCTCTTTGCCTGGCGCTTTGACCGCTCCAGCTTTGGGATCTTGCGCCATGTTGTGGCTCCGCTGCTCAGCTCGGCGGTTCTGCTCATCCCACTGGCCTCCTTTATCATGCCCGCGATCCCTGGTCCAGTCGGCGCCTTCTTCACAACGCTGGGTTTTGCTCCCACGCCCTTCCCAACCAATATCTTGCCGCTCTTTGTCCTGGCCTGGATCATCTGTGGCCTGCTGTACGCGAATTATCTGGCGCGCCGCGATCCAGAGCGCTATGAGAAGATGGGACGTATCGTGCGCGGCGATGTCGCCTAGCCTGCAGGGTCAACAGAGCGACGTCTCTGCCTGCCCCTGTAGCAAACTGTGACCCACCCATCCAGCCCCAGCTCTTGAGGCCAGGAGAGTGACTGACTGTCTCAAAACAGCCTCTCCTGGCCTGCTCTCTCCCTTCTCATCTTGTTGATAGATATAATGAATTTCTTCTATTTATAGCTAAATGTGGCCAATCTTGTGTTATTTTGCTTGAAAAAAACAAATAAAGCAGTAAACTCAGCGTAGAGAAGAGCGGACCCATCACCAGCTAGCCGGGGGAGAGGAAAGAAGAAGAAGAGCGGGGTGAGGGTGGCGGAATCGCTGCCGGCGCGGGTGGGAAGGTTCTGGTCAGGGGGAGAAAACTCATGGCACTCTATTCGGAGAGGGGCAAGTGGCACAGCGCTCAAGAGCAGTTGGCCTCAGAAGAATACGTCGTCAAAGCCATGCCGGCGGTGCTGGGCACCCTTGAAATGACTGCCTTTTTTATCGTCATTGTCTTCTTCATTACCAACTGCAACACGGCGAGTACGGCGGGCCCGGCGGCGCTCACCTACCTGGTGATCGGGGCCTTCGTCTTCTTTCTGCCCAGTGTCATCGCCACAGCCCAGCTGGGGGTCATGTTTCCGTACGAAGGATCGCTCTATAACTGGACCCACAAAGCCTTTGGAGGCTATTGGAGCTTCTTCGCGGCTTTTTGCGCCTGGTTCCCGGGTGTTCTTGTGATGGTCAGTGCGGCGAATAATGTTCTGGCCTTTATTCAGGGACTGAATCGTCAGTGGGTGATGCTGCCCTGGCAGCAAGGACTGATCATCATTGGCACGCTGGCGCTTGCCGGCCTGCTGGCGCTCCAGCGTTTTCGCACGGTAGCGAATGTCATCCTGGCGGCGGCGGGTGCCATTATGGCTGCGCTGGTCATTCTGGGGGGAGCGGCTGCCTGGTGGCTGCTCAGTGGGCATGCTCCCCTGAGCGACTTTGGCGAGCTAGGGGCCTGGCTGCCTGCTCTCGCTCCGCGTGGTGGGAACATTGCCACCTTTGGCCTGGTCATTCTAGCCTATCTTGGGGCCGAGACGCCGCTCAACATGGCCGGTGAGATCAAGCACCGGCGTGTAATCACGCGCCACCTCTGCTGGGGGCCGTTGATCGTGCTGCTCGGCTATCTGATCGCCACGACAGCCTTGCTTGTCGTCGAGGGGCCGACCAGTGGCGCTCTGCTGCCGGCCCTGGTCGCCACTGTTGACCTCAGCCTTGGCAAGATCGCTGGCAACCTCATGGCTGTTTGCCTGATCATCTTTTTCTTCACTGCTATTGTTGCTTACAACTGCAGCTATGCTCGCCTACTGCTGGTGGCGGGAATTGATCAACGCCTCCCTGCTGGCGTGGGGCGTCTCAGTCGCAACCGTATCCCGGCCAGGGCCATCCTCTTCCAGACCATCGTGGCGATCATGCTCACCGCCCTCATCTTCATCGTGGCTCCGCTGGTGGTACACGTTGGCTCTCCTGCCGACCTGACGACTGAAGTCTACAATGTAATGCTCGCCTCTTCGACACTGGTCTGGGCGACCTCTGCCTCATTTCTCTTTGCCAACCTGATCATGCTGGCCCTGCGCAATCGAAAAGCATTCCACGCTCAGCTGATCCTTCCGGCGCCGGTCCTCTGGGGAAGCGTCGTGCTCGGTCTCCTCTCATCGCTGTTTGCTGTCGTCGATTCCCTTATTTTCTCCTGGATTCCGGCTCTCATTCCCAATAGTAGCTGGTGGTACATCATCGGAGGCGTGACCTGCTTCTGCCTCATTATCGCGGCCATCGGTAGCATGTTCGCCGCCAGTGAAGCTGACTGGCAGGGCTTGAGCGGTGAGTAGTTCGCCAACAGGAATGGGGAGAGGAGAAGAACCTCCGCCATCTCTCCCTTACGTGGGGGCTGGGGCCAGGCGGGCGTCTGTCTGAGCTGGCCTAGCTCCCTGTCTGCGGCGCGGCGGTGTGTGTCTACTGCGACTTGCACCTGCAGCGGTCAGCTAGGAGAAGCGAGTTTCCGGTGAACGAAGAGGCAGGGGAAGCCGTGCTGTAAGGCGAAGCCTGGAGTGGCGAGCAAAGGAACCAGCAGCGATCTAAAAAAAAGAGCCGGTGGTCGGACTCGAACCGACGGCCTGCGCATTACGAGGGCGCTGCTCTACCACTGAGCTACACCGGCTAGCAATGGGGCAGCAAAGGACTGCACCTTCCGCCCCTGACTACTCCAGACCGAACTAGCCACCTGGGCTATTGCTGCCTCTGATTATACCCCTCATCTCGAGCGGCTGTCAAGCACCAGTTTTGGGCCGAGGCCGGGGGTGGCGGGCCGCGCGCAGGCGCCGGAAGTGGCTGGCAGTGCGGTGGAGATGCATGCCGGCAGAAAGGCTATCCGCTTCGATCGGCGCGAGCGTCCTCATTCCCGGGAGCGGGAGGCTCCGCGGGTCGGAAGAAGACAGGTCGGGGTGAGCGCGAGCCAGAATAGTACTCTCTGAAAGAGTAGTGCCTCTTGCGGAGCTGGTGCGTCTCTATCGAAGGAGGAGTGTAGTGCTTATTCTATCGAAAAGAGATGGTTGTCTCTTTGCCGAGAGTAGTGGCAGGCTGACCTATGAAGGAAAGCAAGACGGTGCTGATTATAGATGACGATCGTGACGTCAGTGAGCTGTTGCAAATGGTCATTCTTGAGCGCACGACCTATCGCCCGCTGTGGATCGGGGAGAGCGAGCTGACGCTCTATGCCGCCCCGCATGTCAGGCCGGCGCTGATCCTGTTAGACTATCGGCTGCCGCGTATGCATGGTCTAGAGCTGTATGATCGTCTGCAGGAGATTGAGACCATGCGCAACGTACCTACGGTGCTCATCACAGCCTGGAATGACCTACCGCTTGAAGAGCTACGCCGTCGCGGTATCTATCTCTTGCGCAAACCTTTTGATCTAGAGGAGCTCCTCCAGCTAATGGCGATGCTGTTACCTGGTGCAGTGTCTCCCGGGCCTTGAAGACCAGAGCAAAAAGCTCAACCAGGGTGGGATCAAACTGGGTACCGGCATGGCGGCGAAGCTCCGTTAAGGCCTGGAGGGGAGAGCGTGGCGCCTGGTAACTGCGCCCGCTGGTCATGACGGCAAAAGCATCGCTGATCGCAATCAGACGAGAGCCGAGAGGGATCGCCTCGCCGGCCAGTCCGGTTGGATAGCCGTGGCCATCCCAGCGCTCGTGATGGTGGTAAACGGCTTGCACCATCACCTGGGGAGCTTGCAGACGGCTCAGGAGCAAGGCCCCTTTCAAGCAATGAGTGCGGATCTGAGCGAACTCCTCTGCGGTTAACGCTGTCGCTTTATGGAGGAGCTGTCTGGGCAGCGCCAGTTTGCCGAGGTCGTGGAAAAGAGCGGCCAACTCAATCACGATACTTTCATGCGCTGACAGGCGGAGAGCCTGCAGGAGAGGTGCTGTAAGCAAGTAGACGTCCAGCGAGTGATGATAGAGCTGCCCGTCGTGTTCGCGCAGCAATCGAAGGAGATAAGCAAAGCCGCCAGCCGGGAGCGGTGGCTCCTGCTGTGGAGAATCGCTAAGCCCTGGTTTGGTACCCACTGGCTCTAGGGTTGATTCCATTGACAAGGTCTCTTGATCGCTTGTGCGCCTGGCTCGCCGTTGCTGCCTCGCTCGTTCGCCAGCAGCGTTGCTGTCGCCGTTTGAGTGGTACCTCGTCATCTCGTATCCAGATTGGTCTGACAGGCTTTTCTTCGCTTGTCTAAGCATTCGCTCTTCTAAGAAAGATACGTTTCAGTCGGCGAAAAAGTTGAAGGTGGGGCGAGGGACGATAAGATGGAAGTAGCCGCTGGCGGTCCCGCGAAACCGGTGGCAGGGCGCTTAGCGGCTCTTTCTCCTCTCGACAAGGTGGCCCCGGTATGGTAATATGGGATCAAATTTGAAATCATCCGCCTGGGACAAGGAGCGAACGGGCTTGAGAAGGTCTTGCCTGCGCAGGAAATCAGGGCGAAGGAAGGGAAGCGGTTCCCGCTAACGGCGCCTCAAGAGACAAGTGTTCCCACCTGCGTCTGCTCCGTGTTTATCTGAAATCGATGAAGCAACGCGAGACAAGCGATCAACCCACTCAAGAGCCAAGGCGCTTGCTACTAGCGACTTCGAATGGCGCTAAGCTAGAAGAACTGCGCACGCTCTTCTCGGACCTGCCATTTCATGTAGTCTCGCCGGTAGACATTGGGCTGAGGCTGGAGGTAGAGGAGACCGGGCAAACGTTCCGCGAGAATGCCGAGCTAAAAGCGCGGGCCTATGCCAAAGCTTCGGGTCTGCTGGCCCTGGCTGACGATTCAGGTCTCGAGATCGATGCCCTGGGCGGTGCGCCTGGCGTCTATTCCGCGCGTTTTATGGGGCAGGAGACGCCCTACGAGGAGCGCTTCCGGTTTATCTTGCAGCGTCTGCAGGGACTTCCACCGGAGCAACGTACGGCGCGTTTCCGCTGTTGCATAGCCATTGCGGAGCCTTGGGGCTACTGCCGCACGGTTGAAGGGGTTGTAGAAGGCCAGATCGCCGAGGAGCCGCGCGGTAGCAACGGCTTTGGCTATGATCCAATTTTCCTCGTTCCTGAGCTTGGTAAGACCACAGCCGAGCTGTCCCCGGAGGAGAAGCATCGCATCAGTCACCGGGGAAGGGCGGCTCAACTGGCACGGAGACTGCTCGCAAGCTGGCCTCCCTTCGCTACTTCTGCCGACCTGCTCGACACTCTGCCTTAGCCTGGCCTTGCGGCTGGGAGAGCAGCGATCGCTGAGTACGCAAGCAAGCAGGTGAGCATAAGAGCGAGTGAGCAAGCAGGAGAGAAAGATTTCCTATGGGGAAGAAGCCGCCTATCCGGGTCGCGCTTGATCTGGAAACAACCGGCCTGCATGTAGAGCAAGATGCTATCCTCGAAGTGGCTGCGATCAAGTTCCAGGGCACGACGATCCTCGATCGTCTCGAAACGCTGGTGGCTCCGGGGCGCTCCATCCCTTATCGGGTGCAGCGTCTGACAGGAATTACGCCGCGGCAGCTGATCGGGGTACCTTCGTTTGAGGCGATCGCTCGCAAGCTCCAGCAGTTTGTCGGCAGCTTTCCGATTGTTGGGCATAGCATCCCTTTTGATGTGAGCTTCTTACGCCGACAGGGACTGGCTTATCATAACCAGCTGATCGATACCTTCGAGCTGGCGTCGGTGCTGCTCCCCTCGTTGCCGAGCTACAGCCTGGGCTACGTGGCACGTTTCCTGGGGGTGCCCAGCTCTCCCGATCGTCATCGGGCGATGGCCGATACTTTACTGGCCATGCATGTCTTTCTCGCCCTCTATGAGCGCCTGCAAGCAATAGATCTGGCCGCGCTTGAGGAGCTTGCCCATCTCGATGCCCCGCCCGATTGGCCGCTGCTGACCTTCTTTCGCCAAGAATTGCGCGAGCGTCAGCGCGAGCAAGGGCTGCAGCGCGGCTCCATTTGGGGCAACCTTGGTCAGCATTTCGCCACGCAGTTGGGCATGGACCCGCGGGTCCTCTCGTTTGCAGTAGCGCGCGCTGGCCCCCCGCTTCCTGCCCTGGCCCCGGAGACTGTGCCGCTCCCTGACGGGCACCCTCGTTCCCAGGCTCAGGCTCTCACCTTCTTCTCGCCGGAGGCTGTGCCTGACCTGCAGATCCTGCTTGAGGCCAGGCGCTCAGAGTGCGAACGTCAGCACCTCAATAACTATGCTGCCTTGCAGTATCAGCTGCAAGAGACCTTTGCTCGCTGTGGGACAGCCCTGGTCGAGACTACGCTCGGTAGTGATGATTATGGGCCACTGCTGCTCACGGCTCTTGAGTGGCTCAAAAATGCCTCCAAGCAGACAGAGGCGGCCTCGCGACCCCTGCCTCGTCTGCTGATCGTCTGCGCTTCTACTCAGGCGGCCTATCGCATCAGAGATAGCTTGCTACCACGCCTCCAGGAGCAGCTAGGAGCGCGTTTCTCTGTGGCCTATCTGGCTGAACGCGATGGCTATCTTTGTTTGCATCGTTGGTTTGGGGCCGCCCAAGTGCGGGTGGGAGGTGGGCCTCGTTCGGAGGAGGCTCGTGCTTTTGCAAAGTTTACGCTGTGGGCCCAGGAGACGCTGACGGGTGAGCGTGGCGAGTTGACGCTCTTGCCCTACGAAGTTGCCAGCTGGGAACGCATCTGTTCGGGAAGCGAGCGCCTCGTAGCAAGCGATGAGCGCCTGGGCAGCATCTATGAGCGCTGTGCCTATCGTCGCAAGGGCTACTGCTTCTATCAACGAGCCGAGGAGCGCGTGCGGGCTGCCCAGATTGTGGTGACGACTCATGCGGGGCTGTTCGATGATCTCTCATCCTCCCATTCTCTCCTGTCTGAGATTCCCTATCGTCTCATTCTCGATGCTGATCTCCTCGAAGAGGAGTGGGCACGCCGTAGTGGGGTAGAACTGAGTCATGGACGCCTGCTAACGCTCCTGCAGACGCTCGGCATCGAGCTGCCCAATGGGCGTTACCAGGGCCTGCTGGCGCTCGCGGCTCCTGCCTTGCGCGAGGAGGTTGCTCCGTCCGTCGCCACTCCCCTGAAGCTGGCATCCTCTTCTATGGTCACGCGGACCGAGCTGGATACGCGCCTGCTCTCCTGGTTCCAGGCCCTGCGCCAGGCCACTGGGGCAGCAAGTCACTTTTTCCTTGCGCTAACGCACTTGCTGGATGAGGCTTTGCATGCCCCTGCTGCCAACCAGAGTTCTCGCCATGAGCGTGGGCGCTCCCAGGGGACACGCAATCAGGGCCAGACGGCCCGCTTCGCCGAACGCCTTGACCAGGCCCTGCGCCTCCAGCGCTCCCTCCTCAATCTGGAGAGTTGGGATGAGGCGGCCCATGCCTGGCGTCAGCTGTCGCAGCGTCTACAGGCGGTGATTGAGCTGTCTCAGGAGGCTGAACGCTTGCTGCTGATGGGCAACCGCAGCAGAGCGCGCCAGGAGCGACCGGGGCTGTTAAGCGATGCCCTGGCGGCAGAGTTTGCCATGAGCGCTCAGCGACTGCGCGTTCTGAAAGAGCAGGGGGACCAGGCTTTTGCCCTCACGGAAGGGGAGATGGTCTACTGGCTGCGAGTTCCGCCAGCCCCTGGGCATCCGCAGCCTCGCGGTTTAGAGAGCGCGCCGGCGGCCCCGCTCGTGGAGCAGCCGCTGGAGCATGCCCCGGCCATCTACGGTCAGCCGATTCAGGTTGCGCCCATGCTGAAGCGGCTGCTATTCCTTCCGCAGCGGGCGACTATCCTGGCGGGCGTGGCCTTAGCGGTCGCCGGCGACTTCTCTTTCGTACGGGGCCGGCTGGCGCTGGAGATGGAGCATTGCCCAGCCTATTCGCTCGAAGGCGATCGCTGTGCTCAGACGCTGCTCTATATTCCTAATGATGTCCCTGAGCCAAATATGCCCCAGTATCAGCGGCGCCTTGACGAGGCCATTCTGCAAATGGCCGAAGCATTAGAGGGCCAGATCCTGGTCTTGTTCACCTCTCACGCCGCCCTGCGCAATTCATACTCTTTCATCAAGGCCACCCTGGAGACGCGCGATATCCTTCTCCTTGGTCATGGCATCGATGGCTCACCGCGTCAGCTCTGGCAGATCTTCGCAGAGCAGCCGCGGGTAATGCTCTTTGGGGCGGGAGGTTTCTGGGAGGGAGTCGAAGAGCTACCAACGCTGCCCTCTTGCCTGTTTATCACCCGGCTGCCGATGCCGGCTCTCAATGATCCTCCTCTGGCAGCACGCGCCGAGCAGTATGCCGACCAGCTCCATCAAATGACCGTCCCCGTCGCCGCTCTGCGCCTGCGGCGCACGCTCAACCGCCTGGCCTGGGGCGGCAGAAAGCGCAATAGCGTCATTATCTTTGATCGACGTCTGATCTCGAAGGAGTATGGACAGCTGATTCTGCACTCGCTGCCACGTTGCTCGCAGCGTCAGGACAGCGTGGCCCAGATGTCCGAAGCTGTTTTGGACTGGCTGACCTCTGATGGCCTTGGGGGTCAGCCGCGGCCCGACCTCGACGCCGAGCGAACTTGACCCGCGTCTGCGCCCTATGGTATCGTACTGGCATTGAAGAATAGACGGTAGCGAGCAGCGAACAAGTCGAGAGTGGCATAGTGATGATGAGTGCGGACACGCGGGAGAAGCCAAGAGCGCTGGTGCTCTCACATGGGACGATCTCTCTACCTGCTTTTTTGCCCGATGCGACGCAGGCAGTGGTGCGGGCGGTTGACAGTCTTGACCTGGAGCAGTGTGGGGTCCAGGCGCTCGTCATGAATACCTTCCATTTGATGCAGCGCCCTGGCTCCTCGGCAGTGGAGGCCATTGGTGGGCTACATGCGCTGAGTGGTTGGCGGCGTCCGATCGTGACCGATTCGGGTGGCTTCCAGGCCTATTCATTGATTCGCCAGAATGCTCGCTATGGCCACTTGACAGAGAAGGGGCTGGCCTTTCAGCCGGAAGGGGCGACACGGCGCTTCTTGCTCACGCCTGAGAAGAGTATCCAGTTGCAGTTGAGCAGTTACGCCAGCGATGTGGTGGTCTGTCTGGACGACTGTACCCACGCTGACGAGCCGCCTTCGCGGCAGCGCGAGTCTGTTGAGCGGACGATTGCCTGGGCGCGGCGTGGCAAGGCCGAGTTTGTGCGCCTGGTCGAGCAGAAGAAGCTGCCGCCCGAGCGGCGTCCGCTGCTGTTTGCCGTCGTGCAGGGCGGCGGCGATTTCGCGCTGCGTCGTGCCTGTGCGGAGGCCCTGCTGGAGATGGGCTTTGATGGCTTTGGTTTCGGTGGCTGGCCGCTGGACAGCGAGGGTCAGCTGCTGAGCGAAATCGTGGCCTGGACGCGCGAGCTGATTCCGGCAACCTTTCCGCTGCATGGCCTGGGGATCGGCCACCCTCTCAATGTGGTGGCCTGTGCCCGCATGGGGTACGATCTCTTCGACAGCGCTATGCCAACGCGTGACGCCCGCCATGCGCGCTTGTACTCCTTTACGGAGGACCCGACCACGAGTCGTCTTGACCCCGATGGAGCCTGGTTTACTTATGTCTACCTCAGCGATGAGCGCCTGCGACGCGAGCGGCGACCGGTCTCTACTTTCTGTGACTGTCTCTGCTGTTCGCGCTACAGTCTGGCCTATCTGCATCACCTCTTTAAGGTCAACGATGCCCTCTTTCTGCGCCTGGCGACCATTCATAACCTGCGCTTTATGATGCAGCTGATGCAGCGCCTGGAAATGCTGTTGCATGGTGAGCGAGAGCAGCGAGAGCAGCAAGCGGCTCAGACAGCTGGTTGAAGCGGTGCGGGCGAGCCGCAAGTACCGCTCACTGTATAGGGGCACGATCGCCGCTATTGGTGCTCGGGAGCTCGCTCGTTCTGCTGACCTCGAGGAGGCGATCAAGGCCACCAAGCGCCGGCTGCATCAGATTGCCGGCATGTATCTGGCGGGCACAGCTCCCTATGAGCGCTGGCTGGAAGAGCTACGCCAGGCTCGGGCGAGCGGCGATGAGGAACGGCTACGTGCCGTCTGCCGTCGGGCGATGGCCTGGCATGCCTCGACCCGTGAACGGCTCAATCTGCTCCCCACTTTTTACGAGCGCTTACTGGCCGATCTACCGCCTGTAAGGCGGGTGCTCGATGTAGCCTGTGGCTTCCATCCCTTAGCCCTGCCCTGGATGCCTTGCTTTCGAGCCAGTGGGAGCGCCTGCTACTACTATGCCTGTGATATCTATGAGGATCTGGCGGCCTTTCTGCAAGCTGTTCTAGAGATCCTGGAGGTTCCTGGTGAGGCCGCGGTCTGCGACATTGTGCAGACGCCGCCGGACCTGACAGTCGATCTCGCCTTTGTCTTGAAAGTTCTGCCGTGTCTGGAGCATATTGAGTCAGAGGCCGGCTTGCAGCTCCTGCGGGCTATTCGTGCGCGCTACCTGCTGGTCTCCTTTCCTGGGCAGAGCCTGGGTGGTGGAAAACGGGGGATGGCGGCCTACTATGAAGCGCGCTTTCGCGCTCTGGTTGCTGATTGTGGCTGGCGGCTCGAACGCTTCGCTTTCCCGGGGGAGCTGGTTTTTCGTATCGAGAAAGAGGAAAGCCGGTCCTAACCTTGTTGGCCTTGGCGAGCAAGAGGGCAGTGGGCCGGCGATCTTCACTGGTAGAGGAGCTTATTCCGCATGGTCACATCTTCTACTGATGAGAAGAAAGAGGGGACGCAGGTGCCCGGGCGTCTCGTCTACGGCGCTTGCCCCCATGACTGTCCCGATGGATGCGCTTTAGAGACCGTGGTTGACGAGCAAGGGAGGGCGGTCAGTCTGCGCGGGCGGGCTGATCACCCCATTACTCGTGGCTGGCTCTGTGCCAAGGTCAATCGCTATCTGGAGCGTGTCTATCACCCCGAGCGCCTGCTGTATCCCCAACGTCGTCGGGGAGCCAAAGGGAGTGGCTCCTTCACGCGCATCAGCTGGGAGGAGGCTTTTGCTGAGATCAGTGAGCGCTGGCGGCGCATTATCGCCGAGCATGGAGCCCAGTGCATCTTACCGTACAGCTACGCGGGCACGCTGGGATTAGTCAATGGGGCAGTGACCGACTCGCGCTTCTGGAATCGTCTCGGAGCCTCGCGACTCAAGCGCGCCATCTGCGGATATGCTGCCGAGGAGGCGGTACGCCTCACCATTGGCTGGCGTCTGGCTCCTTCCCCAGAGATGTTGCTGCAGAGTCGACTGATTGTGATCTGGGGCAGCAATCCGGCAAGTACGGCCCCGCACATCATGCCTTTCCTGCGGCAGGCACAGCGCCAGGGGGCGCGAGTCATCGTCATCGACCCGGTGCGCACTCTGACGGCCCGTTCTGCCGATTGGCATATCCAGCCCTATCCTGGAACCGATGCGGCCCTGGCCCTGGCTATGATGCATGTCATTGTCACCCGCGGCCTGCACGACCAGGCCTGGATCGATGCTCATACCCTTGGCTGGGAGCAGCTGCGTGAGCGCATCATGCGTTATCCACCTGAGCGCGCGACGGCGATCACCGGTCTGCCGGTCGAAACCATCACGGAGCTGGCCGTCACCTATGCCACTACTACCCCAGCTATGTTACGTGTGACCGATGGCATCAATCGCCATACGAATGGTGGGCAGACTGTCCGTACACTGCTCTGTCTGCCGGCCTTGACCGGTCAATATGGGCTGGCTGGTGGAGGGGTCATGTATAGTACCAGCGACTGGCTGCGGTGGGACGCTGAGGCGGTCAAACACGAGCATGACCCGGCCTGTCCACCAGCGCCGCGCACCCTCAACATGAATCGTCTGGGGGCCTTGCTGACCGGCGAAGCCGATCCGCCCATCTATGCCCTCTATGTCTATAACGCCAATCCGGTGGCCTCCTCTCCCAACGCTGGCAAAATCGTCGAAGGCCTCCAGCGCGACGACCTCTTTGTCGTAGTCCACGACTTGTTTGAAACTGATACAGCGCGCTACGCTGATATCTTGCTGCCGGCGACCAGCCAGCTTGAGCAGACCGATCTCCATAAGGCTTATGGCCATCTTGCGCTGCAATACAACGCTCAGGCCATTGCCCCACTGGGAGAGGCGCGCAGCAACTGGGATGTCATGCGCGGACTGGCGCAGGCATTGGGCTTCACCGAACCCTGGCTGCAAGAAGATGCCGAAGCCGTCATCCGGGGAGTGCTGCAGGCCACAGCGGCACACTCGCCGTTCCTGAAGGACATCACCCTGGAGCGCCTGCAGCGCGAAGGGTGGGTGGCGCTGGCCATCCCGGAAGCGCAACGCCTGCCTTTCGCCGATGGACGCTTTGGCACCCCTTCCGGCAAAGTTGAGTTTTACTCGCAGCAAGCGGCAGAGCTAGGTTATGATCCCTTACCCGACTGGGTCCCCGAGGGCGAAGCATCCGCTGGCTTTGGAGCCAACGGGCAGCGCGAGCGCCTCGTGCTGGTCTCGCCGGGCGCGCATCACTTCATCAGCTCCAGCTTTGGCAATGTAGCAGCCTTGCGTCGTAAAGAAGGGCGTCCCAGCGTTCGTCTCCATCCTGACGAGGCTCGGGCGCGCGGCATTCGGGATGGTCAGCTCGTGCGTCTCTCGAACGAACTGGGAAGCTGCCTGGTCTTTGCCGAAGTAAGCGATGAGGTACGTCCAGGTGTGTTGGCGGCCTGCTCCGTCTGGTGGCCGCGCTTCAGTCCCGATGGACGCAATATCAACTGGCTGACCTCCGATCGCCTGGCGGACTTCAACGGTGGCAGTACCTTTCACACCACACTGGTCACCATCGAGCCTGTCGCCGAAGTGCCACAGTCGTCCTTTGGCCAGTCGCAGGAGGTTGCCAGGAACTAGCTGGGGACAGGCGAAGAGCGGCGCTGATAGAAGATCTCGTAGAGCACCAGGGCCGTGGCAATCGCCAGGTTAAGCGAATCGCTGCGGCCCCTCATGGCAATGCTTACCGTGAGGTCACAGCTCGCCTGTTGAGCGGGAGAGAGACCTTCGCGCTCGCTCCCCATCAACAGGACCAGGGGAAGCGGATAGCGTAGGGAGCGATAGTCGGTCGCAGCGGCTCCGGAGGTACCGACCACGGTGCAGCCCGTTTGCTCCTTCCAGCGCCAGAACTCGGCTAAACTGGCGCGAATAAGCCTCTGAGAGAAGAGGGCGCCCATGCTGGCGCGGACAGCGTTAGGATCATGGGGGTCGGCGCAGTGATCGAGCAGCATCACTCCGCGAGCACCAGCCGCATCAGCGGTGCGCAGGATTGTCCCGATATTGCCCGGGTCCTGAGCGGCATGCAGCGCCACCCAGTAGTCGCCGGGAGCCGGTTGCAGCTCTTCCAAACGTTGCCAGCGTTGACGGACAACGGCGGCCAGACCCTGGGGACCCTCCTTTTGGGAGAGGCTGCTAAAAACTGTCTCGCTCACCTCCAGTATGGGGATACCTGCCCCCTGGGCCTGGGCCACAAGGGAACGGGCAAAGTCGCTACGCAGCAGAGAAGGCGCCACCACCAGCGTTTCAACGGGAGCCTCTGTCTGGAGCGCCTCCGCCACCAGGCGAATACCTTCGATGAAGAAGCGACCGCTGCGCTCGCGCTCATGGCGCTGGCGCAGGGTCCGGATCGCTTTAATACGTGGATTAGCGGGACTGGCAATCTGCATAAACCGGGTCTCTACCACAGGATAAAGCAAAGGCGGCTCTTGCCTCTTCCAACGACGAATGTTGTTGTCAGGCTGGCCCCGCTTATCATACCGTCTCTCCTCCAGAAAGGCAAGCCGCTCCAGCCAGTCCTCTCTCGATTGGCCAGAGAAGCCATTGCCGGCAGCGATGGCGGCTGCAGATGGCCTCTGGAGGGAGCTGAAGCCCGTATTTGTAAGAAGCTGCTGAGACTGTGCTATAATGAGCTTGACTCGCGGGTCTCATCTCGTCTTCAGGCATGAAGAGGGGAATGCATCGTGTGAAACAGCGATCAACCAGGCAGCAGGAGAGCAGCCTAGAGCGACAGCAGCGGGAGCTGCTCCGCCACATCATAGATATCGGTGCCTCATTACGCCTGGGAATGGATACTGATACGTTGCTACAGCGCGTATCGGAAGCTGCCTGCAAGGCGCTCCGTTTTCGCTATTCGGCGCTCTATCTCAACAACGGGGCCGGTTTTTTTGAGGCGAGGGCCTCGGCGGGCCTCTCGCCGGAGCAGCATCGCTACCTGATCGAGCACCCCCTGCCCGAGGAGGCGGTCAAGAAGCTGATCTGCGAGCGCTACCGCATCGGCAACTCCTACTTTGTGCCCAAAGGCGACCCCATTTGGCGCGACGCAACCCTCGCCAGCTTCTTCATCATTGTCGATGATCGCGTCGAGGCTGTACCTCTGGACTCCACCCCGCTAGGCGAGCCAGATCTTGGCCCCGAATGGCAAGTTGAGGATCTGCTCATCGTGCCTCTGCGCGGCGCCGATAACTCTCTTCTTGGCTTCCTGACGCCCGATTCTCCTCTCAACGGCCTGCGCCCAACTCTGGAGATTCTGGAGCTGTTTGAATTGTTTGCCAACCAGGCGGCAATTGTTATTGAAGGCACGCGGCTTTACGAAGAGCTGAAGCGGCATAGCGAGGAGCGGGCAGCCCTGGTCAAGATCGGGAGAGCGCTCTCGGCCCCTGAAGACCCGGGGGACCTGCAGAGCATCTACCAGGCCATTTATGACCAGGTAGCGCCCATGATGCCGGTCGATGCCTTTTATATCGCCCGCTATGTCCGCGATGTCGAGGGCGAGAAGCTGGTAATGGAGTTCTTAATCGACGACGGGATCAGGTATCCTGCGGTCGAGTTCGGCCTCATTCTGCCGCAGACGCATGATATTCTCTTTCATGAGCCAGTTGGCCGACTCATAACGACCAGTCGAGAATTTCTTGAATTTGCGGGTCTGGCAGCGAGCGACGAGGGGTCGAATCTCCTTGGGAGCAACCGACCGGCGGAATCGATTCTCTTTGTCCCACTGCGCTATGGAGAAAAAGTGCTAGGGCTGCTCTCCGTACAGTCCTATCGTCCCCATGCCTACACCCAGAGGCATCTAGAGCTTCTGAAAGAGATTGGCATTCAGGCAGCCATAGCTATGAATAACGCGCAGCTCTATACAGAATTGCGTGAAGCTCTCAAGCAGGCGCAAGAATCTGAGCGCCTGAAGAATCACTTCCTGATGACCGCCTCGCACGAGCTGCGCACGCCGCTGACGGCCATTCAGGGCTATCTAGAGCTGCTGGGAGATTTTGGGGAATCGCTCGATGAAGAGGCCAAGGCCCGTTTCATCAACAACGCGCGTCGGGCCTGTGAGGAGCTAGTCTTGCTGCTTGGCAATGTCATGGATGCCAGCCGCATTGACCAGGACCGTGTCATGCTCAAAATGGAGCCGGTGCAGATTATTCGTCCTGTCATGCTTATCCTGGAGATTCTGGAGCCGATCCTGGTGCGTGAGGAGAGAAGCATGACCATTGAGGTACCCGAGGATCTGCAGGTATGGGCAGATGATCTGCGGCTGCGTCAAATTCTCCTCAACATCGTTGGCAATGCGCTCAAATACACCCCAGTGGGGTCGCCCGTCGCCATCTCGGCGCGACCTCTGAGCTGGGAAGAACTCTGTTGTCTCCCCTCTTTGGCGGGGCAGCACTGCCCGGCCAGGCCGCCGTCGGGCGCTTTTGCGCTGATTGCGGTGCGTGACTGGGGGCCGGGAATCTCGCGAGCAGATCAGGCGCGCCTCTTTACCAGGTTTATGCGCCTACCCAACGCTCTCAACAGTATGCAGCGCGGTGCAGGGTTAGGGCTATATCTCTGTCGTCAGCTGACCGAGGCGATGGGAGGCTCAATCTGGATGGAGAGCGAGGGAATCGCCGGCGAAGGCTCGACCTTCTACATCGCGCTGCCGCTCTATTCTGAGGAACAGTGTAACAAGGAGTGAGTTGTAGGTGACGAAGGAACTCTCTTTTGCGACAGCTCATGATCATAAGACGAGCCTGGCCAGCGCTATGGCTTTGATGACTGCTGCTGGATACAGTCGTGCAGATATTCATATGCATACGAACCTTGGTGACGGTTGGGCCAGTCCGGCTCAGGTCATCAAGGAGGCGCGGCGTCGTGGATTACGACTCATCGCTGTCACCGATCACGACCACCTTGAAGGGGCCTGGCGTGTGGCCGAATTGCTTGCCAGGGAGCAGGCTATGGGTCCAGACGGAGACGGTCCGGAGCCGGTGACGCCTCTGGAGCTGGTGATCGGGGTCGAGGTTACCACGCGTGATGGCCATCTCCTGGGACTCTTTGTAGAGAAGGCCCCTCGTGCCCAGCGGCCAGTAGAGGAGACCATCGATGAGATCAAAGCCCAGGGAGGACTGGTCATCGTGCCTCATCCCTTTGGGCGCCTGGTGCCCAGCTTGAGCCGCGCCAGGATCGAAGGGCTTCTCAACAAGGGCTACTGTATCGATGCCCTGGAGATGTACAATCCCTCGCCAGCTAACGCCTCGCAGCGCCATAGAGTGCGCCTGGCTAACCAGCAATGGCAGCTGGCGGAGGTAGGTGGCAGCGATGCCCATTTCTGGCAGCACATTGGCGTAGCCTACACGCTCTTCCCCGGGCAGAGTGCGGAGGAACTACGTCAGGCTATTCTCCAGCGGCGGGCCGCGCCTGGCGGTCAAGAGGTGCCAACGCCGCGCTTGCCGCTCGGCGTCTATGTGGCGCAATGTGCCTGGAGCTGGCTGGTTGATCCTCCTCGACGCGCCTGGCGCGCGCGTCGCAATCATCAGAATCATCGTGGCCTGGTGGTGCGATAGATGAACGTAGCTCAGTGTGGCTGAAAAGTAATCGATGAGGGAGGGAGCTGGGGAGGAGCTGCTGCCCGCCCTCTCAGGCATGCTCCCGACCTGTGCCCATGCATACAGTCGAGCGGCTCGCTGCCGCGCCGCTCAAGGCGCTCAAGGAAGAGCGTTCCGCCTCCGCCTTTCTCCTCACTGTGAGTCTCTGCTCCTTTGTATTTTTTGGGGGCCTCATGTGACTTGCTCCCAGACTCTGATTGGCCTCCGGCAGATAGCAGGGTAGCAGCTGCTCCTCTGGGAAAGATGAGTGACTCCTCAACCTGTTCAAGTAACATATAATAGAGGGTGATATTCGGCCAGCGGTAACCGCTACCCTAGAAAGAGAGTAAGCTTTCCATGAACTTATACGAACAATTGCAGGTCATTCATGAGCGCCTGAACAACATCGGGGCCCATGAAGACAGCATTGCCCTGGTAGAGAAGCTGCTCAAGCGTGCCGAACCCACCAGGTATGACCGGACTCAAATCTCCCAGATGCAAGTCTTAAGACACATGCTGCGCATGCCCGATGTCATCGATAATTACGATATCTATAACGATCTGCAAGAGCTAATGGGAGAGCACTCCGAGGTCGAACTGATGGCGCGCGAAGAGGCGGCGCCTCCGGCCTATGAAGACACGACACGCCGGCCCAAGCCACGCTCCTACTATAAAGCGCGCAAGGCCAGGGAGAAGAAAAGCAGCTAGATTGCAATAAAAGCTGACTCTTCCCTTGGCCCTTTCTTTTCTGAAGGAAGCTCAGAGCGCAGCGGTGGCCAGTTGGCTAGACAGTGTAGTAGGCCAGGTGGGCCACAGCGAAGGGGAAGCGAAGGCCAGGACCTTGAAAGCTGAGGAGGCAGGTCAGATTCCCGCCAAAGCGCGAAGAGGGCCGGGTCCTGGTTACCTGCGCTGCAGGCTGCAGCGTACGGCAACAGACAGGGACCTGCCGCAGACGCTTACGCTTCTGCTGGGGGAAGATGGCCTTGCCCCTCTGAAGCCGATCCATCTGTCAGAAGCCGTCGCTTGAGAAACTGGAGCTGCTGCTCTACTTGCTCATCCCGATCAAGGCGTTCCAGCTCACGATCCAGAGAATCGCCGCCAGCGGTCAGGAGAGGAGGAGAGAGAGGGCTGTCCAGCGTGCCCTGTTCGAGGAGAGCGTGCAGGGCGCTGGCGCGAGCTTCCGCTGTCAGGATCTTCTCATGGGCGCGCTCCAGGGCAAGCTGCATTTCCGTCATCTCCGTGCTCAGACCTGAGAGCGCTTCTTCGATACGGGCCTGGGCCTGAGCGGCACTATAGCGAGCCTTCAAGACCTCTTTCTGAGTACGAAAGGCCTCCACCCGCATCCTCAATCGCTGCTCCAGCTCAATCAGCTGTTCCTTTTGCGCACGCACCTGCCCAAGTTGCTGCTCATAGCTATTGAGCTGAGCCAGCAATAGCTCACGGCGCTGCAGAACCAGACGGGCCAAATCTTCACGATGAGCGCGAAGAGCATGAAAAGCCTGCTGCTCATAGCGCTCTGCCTGGCGTTGTAGCTCTGCCTGTTGAAGTTCCAGGCGTCTCTCGCTGGTCGCCACATCGGCGACGGCGCGGCGGAGCTGCTGAAGCTGTTCCACTTGTTTCTGATAAGAATAATCAAGCACCTGCGCCGGGTCCTCCGCTCGCTCAAGGGCGGCCTTACTGCGGATGCGCAGCAGCAAGGCCAGACGTGAAAGCAAGCCCATGATTGCCTCCTCTCGTACTGCTGGCCGTGTGCTTCCTGATTTCTTGCTCGTGCGATTGCTTACTGGTCTGGCGCCCGCGCCGTATGCGATAGTGCTGCTCTCGCCTGCCAGGCTGGTACTCTGCCGCTGGGCCTCGAAGATCTCGCTGTCGACATGATATCACAAACGAGGCTGCCAGGTTCCCTGGAGCCTGGGAGAACTGTCAGCCTATTCTCTCCCCCTCTTGACATTTGCGCGAGGAGGGGCTATAATAAATGCCGTCAAGAGTGAAACGCGGGCTTGGTGTAGCGGTAACATGCAACTTTCCCAAAGTTGAGATCACGGGTTCAAATCCCGTAGCCCGCTCCAGGTTTTGGTGAACGCCCCGCCCTGCGGGGCGTTCCTTTTTGTCACCTGTCCCCTACCAGCCCCTCCTGAACTGGCATGGCAAGCTTTTCTCTGCACGACCCCCGGAGGGGCGGCCACTCATCTGGTCTCCGCTGCTTGCGGGCGGCGTTCCTCCAGAGCGCGCTGCATCTGCTGCATATCGCGTGCCACGGTGCGCAGGCCCAGGAGGCAGATCAAGCCGGCCAGGAGCAAGGCGCTGGGGGCGGTAGTCAGCAGAGCGAAATGGAGAGAGCTGTGTTCCTTCAGCAGGCCGATCAGTGCCGGGGCAGAGGCATCGCCAAGCAGATGAGCGAGTAGCAAAGCGAGGCCCAGAGCTGTAGCGCGCACCTCTGGCAGCACTACATCCTGAATGACGGCATTCAAAGGACCAGTACAGAAATTGAGGGCCACGCCAGCCACAAAGAGCGTTGCCACGAAGAGGAAGAGCTGATGGAAGAGGAGAGCCAACAAGGCCAGAGGGGCTCCGATCAAGAAGCCCAACGTAGCCACCAACAAACGACCCTGGAGGAAGCGACGCTGGGCGCGATCGGCCAGCAGGCCCCCAAGCACTGTACCGACCAGACCGCTCCCAACCAGGAGCGCGCCCGCCAGCAGGCCCGCCTGGCTCAGGGTGAGGTGGAAATCTAGAAACAGGTAGGTTGGCAGCCAGGCCGAAGTTCCCCCAATGGTAAAGAAACTGCAGATGAGGGCGCCCAGGAGCACCCAATAGGTGGGAATGCGCACAATGGCTCGGGCCTGGCGCCAGAAATCGCTACTCAGGCTGGCATGGCCCTCAGCCACTAAGGAAGACGAAGAGGACTCAGATCGCTCCTGCGTCTCCTCCTCAAACGAGCCACGAGCAGGCTCATGGAGGCGCCAGGCCAGAAAAGCCACGACCAGCCCTGGCAGCCCAACCACATAGAAAGCCCAGCGCCAGCCGAGCGTATCGGCGATCAAGCCACCAATCACGAAGCCCAAGGCCGAGCCAATCAACGTCGCCGCCGCCCAGTAGGAAAGCACACGCCCACGTTGGGCGGGAGGGAAATAGTCACCCAGCAGCGAGAGCGAAGCGGGCGCATAGCCGGCCTCGCCGATGCCAAGAACCGAGCGCGTGATGAAGAGCTGGATGAAATTGCGGGTCAACCCCGTAATAGCGGTGGCGAGGCTCCAGAGGCCGACACAGAGACTGACGATGTTCTTGCGCAGCGTACGGTCAGCCCAGATGCCCAGCGGCAAGGTGGTCAGTCCATAGACGAGCAGGAAGGCGGAATTCAGGAGGCCAGCCTCGAAATCGCTGATCTGCAGATCGTGCTGGACCCGGGGGAGAATCGCCGGTAGAATATAGCGATCGGCGTAATTGAGCATGTTGATCACTAACAGAACGACCAGAGCAAAGCGTGCCTCGGCGCGTGTGGGCCGCCGTAGGCGCTGGCCTCTAGAGGCCGGGGTGACGGCGGTCATGTATCGGTAAACTCCTTTCTTTCTCTTCAGAGTGAAATTGCTACCCTAGAGATGCACAGTAATAGCGTAGCAGGACAGCGAGCAGCTCCAGCGGAAGACAAAAAGAAAGAAAAAGTGAAGAAGAGCAGAGCAAGCAGAAGGCCCTCTCTCCTGCCTGATGTCCGACCGACTCACTGGCGCTCAAGCTGCCAGGTTCGCTGCTGTCTCCCTTTGCCGGAGCCGCCTCGACCGCTGGCGAGCGCGCACTGGTGAGGCAGAGACATGAATCCAACCTGTCTGAAGATTCCGCCTATGGGCCTGCTTGTCGCGCGCTCCCCTTGCGTCAAAGAAGGCTATTCGCTTAGATGATACGTTGCCAGACCAACTTTGTTGCAGAGCAAGATTGCTCACCGCTTCGGGCCAGCGCTTGCAACCCTGTTGAAGACCCGCACGTCTTATCAGTGAAGTAAGAAGGGTACATAAAGAATCAGCTTGAGACAGGCCCGTGACCGTTTCATGATTGAAGAGTAAAGGCGTCTTCTGTTGTATACTCTTCAAGAAGAAGAGTAAGAGGCAGAGCGTCGCTTTCCGCTATTGAGAACGCTGACGCTCGTTGGCTGGCGTGGTTTGGTCTGAGCAGAAAGGAACAACATGCTAGAGTCACTGATCCAGTTCCTTCTCGATCATATTCTATTGAAAGCGCATCCAACAGTTATTTATAGTATTGTGGCACTCTTTCTTCTCTTAGAAAGCTGTGGAATTCCGGTGATCAACAGTACGCTCTTGCTCCTCACCGGTGCGCTGGTAACGCTTGGCCATCTTGATTTCTGGCCGTTGGCTGGGGCGGCGCTATTTGGGAGCTGTGCGGGGGCCTGTCTGGCCTACTGGATTGGCGAACGAGGAGGGCGTCCGGCGCTGACGCGGCTCATGAAATTCCTGCGCATCGACGAGAGCAAAGCGAACGTAGCGGAGGGCTGGTTTCAGCATGCGGGGGTCTGGATGATCTTCCTCTCGCGGATCACCCCTTACGTGCGTCCCTTTGCTTGTTTTCTAGCGGGGATCTCGCGTCTGAACCATCGGCGCTTTCTCCTGGCCACGTTTCTCGGCTCCCTGCTCTGGTGTGTCGTGATCATTCGCGTAGGCATGGTGCTTGGAAAGCATTGGCGCTGGGGTGTGGCCCTGATCCAGCAATATACCCTACCGGCCTGTCTGATCTTAGTGGCGGTCATGGTGCTCTCGTTTGTCGTGAGCCGTCTGCTACAGCGCAATCTCAGGCGACGTTTCCTGCAAAAGCGCTTGCGGCGCGAGGAGGATGAGCGCCAGCTGCTCAAGATCCAATGAGCTATGGAAAGCAGACTTGAACAAGAAGAAGAAGGGCAGTCCTTTCTCGCCGGGTTGCCGCATTATCGGGCGGGAAAGGACTCCCCCTTTACTTCTTAGAGGTTGACCACTGTCAAGCCGAAGATATCGCCGGCGGAGCGGATTTCTTCAAGGGCCCAGTCGGGGATCGGATCGTCGACAGAGATAATCATCAGAGCAATATCGGGTTGGGTACCGGGGCGACGTGGACGAGGAGCGCGCTCGATCGGTCCGACGTCCATATGGCGGATATTGACCCCAGCCTTGCCCAGGATAGTGCCCACGCGCCCAATCATGCCAGGTTGATCGGGATTGCGGCAGAAGAGAATATAGCCCTCGGGCACGAACTCTGTCCAGTAGCGACCCACCCGTACGATACGTGGCTCTCCATGCATGACGGTTCCGCTGAGCAGCTCGACCCGCTCCGCCTCGCTCTCGCTCTGGCCAGCGAAAGAGGCTCGACCATTGACATCCAGGACGCGCAGCGTCACCAGATTAGCGAACTCGCTGGACGTTGGTGACTTCTGCTCGGTGATCTCCAGTCCACGCTGCTTTGCTAACAGAGGAGCGTTAATCATATTGACATGCGCGTCCGAGATTGGTTCCAGCAGGCCCTTGATGAGAGCGGCCTGGAGGGGGCGCAGGTCATAAGCCGTAATCTCGCCGCTGTAAGACAGCTCGATGCGATGAAGGGGACCTGGCTGAAGCTGGGTATAGAGGCGCCCCATTTTCTCCAGCAGCGTCATATAGGGCTGAAGGACCTGCAGTGTCTCGGGCAGAATGAGCGGGGCATTGACCGCGGCGCGTGGGAAGCCACCGCGCAGAACCGTCACAATCTGTTCGGCCACATCGAGCGCCACCCCGACCTGAGCCTCCTCGGTGGAGGCGCCCAGGTGAGGAGTAGCCACCACCTGCTCATGGCTGATCAGCTCCCGCAGCAGGGGATGGTCGCGAATCGGCTCCTGGCTGAACACATCGAGTGCGGCGCCGGCCAGGCGCTGCTCTTTGAGGGCCTGTAGCAGGGCCTCCTCATCGATGATGCCGCCGCGCGCGCAGTTAATCAGGCGAGCGCTGGGCTTCATCAGACTCAACTCGTGAGCGCCGATCAGACCGCGTGTCCCGGAGGGGCCACTAGTCAGAGAGGTATGGAGCGTCACGAAGTCGGAGCGACGCAGCAGGTCCTCGAAGTTCGTCATCTGCACGCCCAGCTTGCTGGCCTGCTCCGCCGAGACGTAGGGATCGAAAGCGATCACCTCCATCTCCAGGCCGCGGGCGCGCTTGGCCACCTCGCTCCCGACCTTACCGAGGCCGATGATCCCGAGCACTTTATTGCGGACCTCGCTGCCCAGAAAGCGGCTCTTTTCCCACTTACCGGACTTCATACTCCGGTCGGCAGCGGGAATATGGCGCGCCAGGGCCAGCAGCATAGCGATGGTATGCTCGGCGGCAGCGATCACGTTGCCCAGTGGGGAATTCACCACCATGATGCCGAGGCGCGTCGCTGCCTCCAGATCGATATTATCCACGCCCACCCCGGCGCGCGCCACAATCTTCAGACGCTGGCCAGCGGTCAGTACCTCGCGCGTCACTTGTGTCTCGCTGCGCACGACGAGGGCGGCATAATTGCCAATGATCGAACACAGCTCAGCGGGAGAGAGGCCGGTACGAACATCGATCGTGGCCTCCGGCAGATGGGCGCGCAGAAAATCGATGCCCTCCTGAGCCACGCGATCAGCAATCAAAATCTTGACAGTCTCTGTTGGCGCAGGCTGCGCAGGCTGTCTATCCTCAGCCATCACCATAAGCCTTGCTCCCCTCTTCCAGCAGCGGCGTTCAGTGGCCTGTGGAGCCGAAAGAGCGCAGGCGCTGCTCCACCTTATCCATTGCCTCGGCCAGGTCCTCCTCGCGGAAGTAGCCCAGGTGGCCGACGCGGAAAATCTTGCCCTCCAGGTGCTCCTGGCCGCCGCCCAGCACGACGCCATCCTGCTCGCGCAGGGCCTTCATAAAGGCCTTAGAATTGAAGCCGTCTGGCAGGCGGACCGCCGTCACCGTATTCGAAGCATAGCGCGGATTAGCGAACAACTCGAGGCCCATCTCGTGAGCGCGGCGGCGCACATACTCGCCGGCCCGGCGATGGCGCTCAAAGATCGCCTCGCGGCCCTCTTCCAGCATCAGCTCCAGGGCGCGATCAAGGGCATAGAAGACGGAGACCGCCGGTGTCGTTGGATGCTGGCCGACCTCCAGCTTCTTGCGCGAGCTAGCCCAATCGAAGTAGAAGCGTGGCAGTTTGGCGCTCTTATTGGCCTGCCAGGCGCGTTCGCTGGCGGCAATCATCATCACCCCGGGGGGAGACATCCAGCCCTTCTGTGAACCTGTAAAGACGACATCCAGGTCCCACAGATCCATCTCCAAGGGGACGCAGCCCAGAGAGCTAACAGCGTCCACAGCGATCAGCGCGTCGGGATTATGCTGCCTGATCAGGGAGGCCAGTGTCTGAATATCGTTGGTCACTCCCGTTGATGTCTCATTATGGGTAACCAGCACGCCGCGGTAGGGGGGCAGCGTCTTCAGGCGGCTCTCGACCACATTCGGATCGGCCCCCTCGCCCCAGGGGAACTCGATGCGGCTCACCTGCAGCCCGTAGGTCTCGGCAATACGTGCGAAGCGATTGCCGAAAGAGCCGATCGTAATCGCCACCACATGATCGCCCGGAGAGAACAGATTTACAATAGCGCTCTCCTGGCCGCCAGTACCAGAGGCGGGGTATGTCAGAACTGGCGAGCGCGTCTGGAAAAAGTATTGCAGCCGTGCTGTGACACGGCGCAGAATAGCGGCGAATTCCGGCCCGCGGTGGTTGATCATCGGGCGGGCCATCTCTGCCAGGATCTCATCCGGCACCACGGTGGGGCCAGGGATACGGAGATTCTGCTTTGGGATCGGAGCCCGTGGCTCAACCTGGGGAACGGGGATTGAATTCTTTTCCTGCTGAACAGTCATGCACACCTCTTCTTCCTGAAACAGGACTCAAAAGCCGAGCCAGCCAGGCGGTACGTGCCAGCCAATATCTTGCCCCGTTGCAATAAGGCGCGGCGGGATAACATCGCTATTACCCGCCGCAGCCGATGGCGCTGGTCTGATGTTTTCCAGTATAGCCCTATTCAGCGAGGATGTCAAACGAAACGAGCCTCTGTCGACCTGCCGAGGCCCTCCTCTGCTCAGCAGCGTCGCAGCGGAGAGAGGGGAGGAAGAGCACAGAGTCGGGCGCTAGGGCGCAGCGACCTTGCTGGCCCGGGCGAGTTAGTGGGAGGCGCTCCCCTCGCCGATACGATGCAGTTTGACAAAATTCGTGCGTGCGCGACTGGCTATCGGGAGTCCTCCCATGATCACCACATGCTCACCTTCGCCGAGCAAGTGGTCGCTCAGGAGGCGCTGCTCAACAGTAGCGATCAGCTCCTCGGTGGTCCCATGCATCTCGATCAGGCGCGGCCAGACGCCCCACCAGAGAGCCAGCTGGCGATAGACGCGCTCCGAAGGGGTGTAGGCCAGAATTGGGCGGCGTGGTCGGTCTTTAGAGATCAGGCGGGCCGAGTTGCCCGAGCGTGTAAAGACCACAATCGCGCGCACACTGGCCTCCTCGGAGAGGGCGCGGGCCGCGTGGCTGACGGCGTGCTCCTGAGAGAGGCGTTGGCAATGTGGTGGCTGAGCGGTCCGATCGTCGGCCTCTGTCTCCTGAATAATGCGCACCATCATCGCCACAGCCTCCACCGGGTAGGAGCCGCTAGCCGTCTCGGCGCTCAGCATCACGGCGTCGGTGCCATCGAGCAGAGCATTAGAGACATCAGCGACCTCAGCGCGCGTCGGCGTTGGATTGGTCACCATTGACTCCAGCATTTGCGTGGCCGTAATCACTGGTAGCCCTAGCTGGTTGCAGCGAGCGATGACGCGCTTCTGGATTAGCGGCACCTTCTCCAGCGACATTTCAACCCCGAGATCGCCGCGGGCTACCATCAGGCCATCGGCTACCTCCAGAATCTCGTCGAGGCGCGCCACGGCCTCTGGCTTCTCCAGCTTAACAATCAGAGGGATAGCGCCCGTGGGCTGCTTCCTACCTGCTTGGGCGGCCATCTCAGCCTGCAGCTCCTGGAGAAAGCGGCGGGCCTCAAGCACATCCTCTGGCCGACGGACGAAGCTCAAGGCCACGTAGTCAACGCCGTGTTGGACGCCGAAACGCAGATCGGCGCGATCCTTCTCACTCAGTGCAGGGGCACTGACAGCCACACCTGGCAAGTTCATGCCTTTGTGCTCCTTGAGCAAGCCACCGTGAACCACCTCGCAGCGCACTGCGAGACCGTCGCTGGCAAGCACCCGTAGCTCCATCAGGCCGTCGTCAAGCAGGATGCGATCGCCAGGCTTGACGTCTTGAGCGAGCAGCCCATAGGTGGTGGGAATCACTGTCAGCTCAACGCTCTCTTCGGAGAGGGGAGCGCCCTCGCCGTTTGTGGCCGGTTCGCGCGTCGTGATAATCACCTGCCTGCCAGGCACCAGGCGCAGCGGCTGCCCGCCAGGCAAACTACCAACGCGGATCTTCGGCCCTTGCAGATCCTGCAGAATGGCCACGGGCCAGCCCAGCCGTGTCGAGACGCGCCGGATGCGCTCAATCACTGTGGCGTGCTCCTCGTGGGTGCCGTGAGAGAAATTGAGTCGGGCGACGTTCATCCCTGCCAGCATCAGCTGCTCCAGACGCTCCTCGCTGCTGCTGGCCGGTCCGATAGTACAGACAATCTTGGTACGGCGCATGAACAAACTATGCCCCCTCATACTCTGCATTCGCGCCTCATTATAGCAGAGAGAGTGCTGGCGAGCGGAGTGCTTCCTTTCCTGCCTGCCGGCTCCAGGGCTGAGAGCCTGCCTTCGTCCCGCTCATGGTCCTCTGTGATCTCGGCCTGATGGTCAAAAAGGCAGTGATAGGGGGAGCGGGCCCTGTCTTGGAAGACAGGAGCGCCCTCCATCCCATCTGTTGACAAAATGTTGCACCCGTGCTATCCTGATGACGCCATTGGGGCCATGCCCTATGCCGCCTTGTCCAGCATCTACTGTGTACGCCACCCAGGCAGCGGCACAGCGTTTGTTCCAGCTCTCTCTCGCTTCGGCGTTGTCTGTGCATGAAGCGCGCTCTCTGCCTCCGCACCAGACAGGATAGAGAGCGGCTGCGCGAGTGATTGGAAGGGCAACTTGACGGGCGTGGTTCCGCGATCACATCAGTAATGGGTGCTCGCTGGCTCCGTGGGAGCTGACCGCAAGCGCATGATGCTCGGAGCGAGCTGGCGAGAGAGCAAGTACTGTTGAGGACTTTTCCCCCTTGGGGAGAGGTGAGAAGAGGGAAGCATGGCTGTTAAGATTCGTTTGATGCGTGTGGGTAAGAAAAAGGCACCCAGCTATCGCATTGTTGTTGCAAACGCCCCTTCGCCGCGGGATGGGCGCATTATTGAAAACATCGGCTGGTACAATCCGTTGCGCGAGCCGGCGGCGGTGCTGATCGATGAGCAGAAGGCCCTGCGTTGGCTGCAGAATGGGGCGCAGCCCTCAGAGGCTGTGATTGCGCTCTTCAAGAGCACTGGAGTGCTGGAGCGCTTTGAGCAGATGAAGGCTGGTTCCGCCTCCTCTGGTAAGGCAGAGTAACTAGCTATGGCCATGAGAAATTCGTCAATGCGCCGCTTGGTGGAGTATATTGCGCAGTCGCTGGTTGATAACCCGGCGGCGGTGCAGGTGCGTGAGGTACGCAACGACCGTCAGGCGGTCATCCTTGAGCTGCGGGTAGCGCCCGAGGACTACGGCAAGGTGATCGGGCGAGAGGGCCGTGTGGCCAAGGCCCTGCGTACGCTGATGCGCGCTATGGGCACGCGCGAAGGCCGTCATACCTCCCTGAAGGTCGTCTAGCCTGGTCCCGCTGGCCCTCTTTCCCTCTAGGAAACGCTCAAGAAGAGACAGTGAGCGGGCAATGGCTACCAATTCTATGCAACGTGATATGGAGTGGGCGACCGTAGGGCGAGTGATTGCCCCCTTCGGACTGCGCGGCGAGGTCAAGGTTCTGCCGATGAGCGACCTGCCCGATCGCTTTGCGCAGCTGGAGGCTGTCTATTGCGGTTCCCCTCCCCGGCGCCATCGCATCGAGCATGTTCGCCCTTACAAGAGCGGCCTCGTCTTGCTGAAGCTGCAGGGCTTCGATTCGCTGACGGCTGCCGAGGCCCTGCGCAACTGCGAGCTACAAATTCCGCTCGCTGAGTTACCTCCCCTGCCTCCCGATTCGTATTATCAGCATGATATTCTGAACCTGCGGGTCTTGACCCTCGATGGCCAGGAGGTAGGGTCAATTACTGAGATCTGGCTGACCGGTAGCAACGATGTCTATGCAATCCGCATGCGAGATGGCAGACAAGCCTTGATTCCTGCCGTCAAAGAGGTGGTTAAACAGATCGATCTGGTGCGCCGCACCATGTACATCGATCCTCTGCCAGGCATGCTGGATGATCGGGAGGCCATCATCGATCGCGGCGAATCAGAAAACGCGGAAGAGCCAGGCGAGGCACTTGACCGCTAAGAGCCGCCTGCCTCTCGCTGGTCCCTCTTTCCCTGCCGAGCGCTGCCACCCTGCTTGTCTGTACCTCCACCTCTGAAACTGCGTGTCGAGATGGCGGTCTTCTGTAGCTCCTCTGCTTTCTTCCTCTCTCCTGCATCTACGTCGATGAGGAGAAGAGTAGCTCAATAAGCCTGCTGCTGTACCAACTGCCAGGTCAGACCTGCTCAGGGCTGTGGCCTGTGCTCCTCTTGACTGCTAGCTTCGCTTTTGAGATCTATCTGTTTCTTATAGCATGAGAAGGCCGGGAGCGCTGCGCTGCCCAGGTGGCGGGGACGAGGGCCGCCGGGCGGCTGTCCCCTGCCTGCCGGCTGTGGGCGGCATTGACCAGAGAGGGAGAGATCTTTCAGGCCTTATAAGGTGCCACGTTCAGGGCCGCGAGTTCTGGCAAGTGATCGAAAATCCAGACGGCGCCGCCACTACGGAGGCCCGTGGCCGGATTCACCTCACCAATAAAAGCCGTACGTGCCTGACTGAGCAAGTCGTCGAGCAGAGGGATGGTCGAAGATGCCAGCAGCTGCTTGGGAGCCATATTGACCAGCTGGCGCGCATCCTGACGTACCTGATCCAGATTCGCCTTCACGCGGTTCAACTCGCTGTCGATCTGTCCGGCGAGCTGGCGCTGGGCGACCGAGGAATGAGGAGAGCTTGTCAGTGCGATCAGGTCCAGCTCAATATGGCGGATATAGCCGGGCACCGGCAGGGCCTTCTCATCGAGCGTTAGCAAAGGAACGCGCCCCACTGTTGGATCGACCAGGACAGGTGTACCGCGGGGGACATCGTGAGAGACCAGCTCGGTGCCATCCAGGTAGTCCAGAATCTTCACCAGGGCCTGGCGCATCTCCGTGGCATTGCGCGGAACCCCGGTGCCCCGAGCTGCCGAGGCCCACTCGAAGATCTTGCTCATGTTCTCAAAGAACCAGACGCTAAGCCCTCCGTGTAGCGATAACTGATCCAGCTGAGGCTCGCTGCTAAGCAAGTGCCGCAGATGATCCAGATTGCTATAGTGGACCATAGTATTGCCGACCGTCTCGGCCTGGGGATCTGGCACCTGGGGAATCTCCGCATAGTAGCGCCAGTGGGTCAAATCGGCGGTCGGCGAATCGGGGGTCAAGGCCGCGCTTTCCTCTGTGATCAGAAAGCGACTATAGCTATTCAGCAGATTTTGGTGATTGGGGCTGTTGTAGCGTAGATCGAGACGGCCATTCACGGGAGTGAACTTCGCTAGCAGCAAAGCGCCCCCGAGCTGACTTTTATCGCGTAGCAGCCAGGCGTAGAAACTCTGGCCGCTCTGAGGGGAACGCAGATTCTGCAGATGAATATCGAGTCCGTCGCAGATCCCGGTCGTATTATCGGCGCCGGTCAGACCAGTATTAAAAAACTCCAGGCGGCCATAGCTGATAGCGGCGGCGCTGCCAGTGGAGGGCGTCTGAGCGGAGTGAGTCAGGAGCAGAGCCATGACGGTGCCGAGAACCAGCGTAGCGACCAGCAAGAAAGAGAGGCCAATGATGGCCCGTCCTCGCTCAGTAGTTCCAAAGTAGAACTCGTGCAGAGGCAGAGGGTTGGCAGGAGAAACGAGCCTGCCGGGGGGGAGAACTGGGCGATCGTAATTAGCTTGAGCCGAAGTGCGGGAAGGAAAAGGCGCGAGCCCGCCTGGAGCGGAGCCAGGCGAGGGAGTAGGCATCAGGGCTTGAACCGTCTGAGGGGGAGCAAGCAACGGCGCGCGCTCTTTTTCCAGCGTCAACACCAGCTTCTCGATGGCTCGCGGATAATCGTAGGAGCCGTCGAAAGTGGGCAAAGCGGTCCACTCAGCAGGTACCTCCGTCGACGAGCTCTCGGGACTGGCCAGGAAGCGGAGCGCCCCCTGCAAGCGGTGCCGCTCCAGAAGCTTCACAGCTGTATTGACGGCCATGCGCACCTGATAGGACTGAGCTGTCGTGGAGGTCTGAAATAGGATGAACCACTGAAGATCGGGCAGAGTCTGATTCAAAAAGGAGAGAAAGCCATCGTCGCTGACATGGCCCGGATACACAATGACGGTAGCACCCACCTCCTCAAGCCGCTGGCGCAAGCGAGTTAGAATTTGTAATTCCTGATGAGCCTTTGTATCAAGGTCATGACAGATGAAGACGCCAGGCGAACTCATGACGTGCCCTCGCTTTGGCATAGGATATAGCTCTTCTTAACCAGCAAGAATATCTCTGTGAGTATAACATGGTGTGGTATCATATTCAAGCTGAGGGTGTTTCCAGAGGCCGCGTTAGTGGCAAAATAGGGGTGGCAGCTCATAAGCGCAGCGGTCTCCAGTGGCCCGACTAATCTCTGGACCGGAGAGGAGGCAGAGACGATGTATTACACGCAGCCGGCGACCTCCCTCACGCCGGCCCTGGTCATCTACCTGATTGATGCCAGCCACTCCATGAATGACCCCTGTGGTTCCACCACCAAGATGGGGCTGGTCAACCGGGCATTGAAGGAAGCGATCAAAGACATGGTCCGACGCTCCATTCGCGATGGCGTTGTCCAGAGGCGCTACAAAGTAGCGATCTTCGCCTACAGCACAGCGGTTGTCGACGTGCTGGGGGGCGCCCGCGACCTGCCGGAGCTTGTCAAGCACGGTGTGCCGGTCATCAGCGCTGGCGGAGAGACCGACACCGCCGTAGGCTTTGCAGCAGTGGAGAGCCTCCTGCAAAAGCACCTTACCGAATTTGACGCCTGTCCTGCCCCTCTGGTCTGCCATCTGACAGACGCGCTCATCACCGCCAGTGATCCCACGCCGATCGTGCGCCGTGTGCAAGCGATGGCCGTACGTGATGGGCCGGTGCTCGTTGAAAACGTCTATGTGGCCGATAACATGTTGCGCGTGCCGGTACGCGACTGGCATCAATGGGGGGGCGTTACCCGCCCTGGCCAGCTTACGAACGACTATGCGCGCTTTCTCTTCTCCCTCTCCTCGCCGATGCCGGAGATCTATCGGCAGAATATCAACAACTACGGCTACAATCTGCAGCCGGGGGCGGCCCTCTTCTTCCCGGGGGTCCACACCGACCTGGTGCGCCTGGCCTTCACCATCTCGACCGCGACTCAGCTGAAATAAGGCCGTCTCGCGCAGAGGAAGGAGCGAGAGCCATGCTATCCGAGGATGTCGAGCGGACAAAGCAGCCTGAGCCAACGAATCTGCGCTTTGAGACCGATCGAGAGAGCGAGTACTTCACCTCGCACACCATCAATAACCGGGTCGTTCTACGGCTGCTATCGCTACGCAGCCGCGAAGCCCAGACCCAGGAGCTAGTCAATCAAGACTATGCTCGGGTTGTGGCCAGTCGCGATGGCACAGCCCTCTACTTCTGTGTCTGCGACGGCGTGGGTAGCTCATATCGCGGCGACTTTGCGGCCCAGTATCTGGGCAGCGCCGTGGTAGCCTGGTTGCAGGAGCAAGAGGCGCGCACAGGCTCGGTCAGGACCATTGCGGCCCGCCTGCGCCAGCGCATGGACGAATGGGCGCGAGCTGCCCAGGAAGAACTGAGGAGCCTGCCCCTGGCGCCAGAGGCGCCGGCGCTCGTGCGCGAGGTATTAGAGGAGCTGCGGGAGGGCTACGGTAGCGAAACCGTCTTTCTGGCTGGACGCATTGCCCTGGCTCCTTGGGAGGCCCAGCTACAGATAGCTCGCCCCACCGAGGCCTTGCTCTGCTGGATGGGGAATGTCACTGCCCGCCTCTTTATCACCGGCGAACACTCCTTTACGCTCGGAGGCAGCACCGATGATGAAGGACGCTGGTCAACGGCACGCGGCTCGCGCGGCTTGCTCAATGCCTGGAGCATGGGCCTCTCCACCATTGAGCGCCTGATCGTCTACACCGATGGCCTGCTGCCTCTGGCCTCCTCTCTCAGCGCATTAAACGATCAAGAGCTGCAAGAGCGCGCTCGTGAGCTGCTTCTGCTCCCGGAAAACGACGATATGACCGCGCTCGATCTGCACTGGCTGCCAGCGGGCCATCCGCCCGAGTAACGCCCAGTGAAAGGCGAGATCACCGTAGAATCAGCGGCTTCCTGGTACGTACTGGCCCGCCTCACGCCTGGCCGGGCGCCGTTTGCGATGCGAGAGAAGAAGAAGAAGAAGGAGGTTGAGCGGTGACCCGCTTCCAACCGTTTCCTGGCATGTTCTTACGGATTGGCTCATCCTATTTTGAATTTCTGCCCCATCCCCTGCTGCCAGCTGACAAAGAAGCCGTATTTGTACTCGAGGGAGGGGAAGCGCTCGTCTATCAGCTGCGCAACCTGGATACGCAGGAACGCTGGGCCCTCAAGGTCTTCAAGGCCTCCTATCGTGGGCCACACCTGAAGCGTGTAACGGAAGTGCTTCAGCGCCATGCCCATCTGCCAGGCCTCTATCTGGGCTACCGCATCTATCTCACGCAAGCTCACTATCCAGAAGCGGTCGAAGCGTTTCCCGAGTTAGAGTACGCCGTGCTGATGCCTTGGATTGATGCACGCACCTGGGCTGGGCTGATGCTGGATCAAGCGGCCAGCGTGGATTACAGCTTTGAACAGGCGCGCCAGCTAGCGCTGGCCACAGCTCAGGTGCTCTGGAACCTGGAGATTCACAGCCTGGCTCACGGAGACATCGCAGGGAGCAATATCTTGCTCACGCCACAGCTTAGCGGGGTCCAGCTGCTAGATCTGGAGGGCCTCTATGCCCCTGGCCTGCCTCAGCCCAAGAAAGTCAGCTGGGGCTCACCGGGCTACCAGCATCGCAATCTACCCCGTCAGGGCCAATGGTCTCCCCAGGGGGATCGCTTCGCGGGCGCTGTGCTCCTCACCGAAATGCTCACCTGGTGGGAACCGCGCGTTCGTGCCTACGTCGCTGACTACGCGGAAACGCTTTTTTCTCCACAGGAATTGCAGCAGATTCAGACCCCTCTCTGGCGAGTGGTCCGCGATGTACTGCTCTCTCTCAGTCGAGACTTGCGCTACCTCTTTGATCAAGCCTGGACATCCTCAAGCTTGACAGAATGCCCTGAACTGGCGACATGGGCTATGACACTCTATTCGGTTTTCGTGTAGTCGTATTGCTTTTGTGGAGGATAACAGGTATCATTCTGTCTAAGGCATGTTATACGAGCACTTCTTAAATTGATGTGTTGAGATGCTTGAACCGCTACAGGGCAAGAAGGACTTGCAAGCGGAGAGGCCTGGCAAGGCGCTCTCTCCTGGCAAAAGAGAACGGGCGGACAGGCAGCGCAAGTGAGGTAGCTTGTGCGTGAGCTTTGCCGGGCTGGCCTCAAGCATTCCTTCCTTGGTTTGGTTGTCACGTTCACAGCGAGGAGGAACCTACCATGTCCTCATCGGGAGATCTGATCGGCGGTCGTACCCATCAGATGGATGCTGCTGCCCAGCGCTTTCTCGCGGAGCTTGCGAACTTCGAGCCAGCTGTCCAGCGCATCACCGCTGCGGTCGCGGATCTGGAGGCTGACTGGTTTGGCCGCGGTAGCGCGGCCTATCAGAATGCCATGAGTACCTGGAATACGCATATGAGCGCGGTCCTGCGCGATCTTGAGCAGCTCACCAGGGGTTTGCAGGGCAGCTCGACAGCTCTGCAGGATCTGGACCATACGATGGCCTCCCTGTTCAGCGGCTACGAGTAATCGCAGGGTAGCGAAAGCGAATCAGCAAAGTCAGCAGAGATATCCCCTCTCGCAGCCTATGCTCTGGCGGCTTCTGGCTACAGTCGACGGGGGCCGCCAGCACTCTGAACACCTCGACCTACAAGAGTGCCTGAGTGCCTGGGCATAACAGCCCAATCCCACTGGCATTGCCGGGGAAGGGGAGTGAGAAGCCATGCGTAACAGAGCGCTGGTAACCGTTGTAGGGCCGGACCGTGCTCTCGATCTAGAGCTGCCGACTGATTACACCATCGGTGAGCTGTTGCCTTTTCTGTGTGAACTCTGTGCTGCCCCCGCGAGCAGGCTGACAGGAGGCGCACGGGAGGGAGACGGAGAGGCAAGAGCAGAGGAGGAGTGGCTGCTCTTCATCGAAGGGTCCCCTGATCCGCTGGCTTCAGGGCAGACGCTAAGCGAGGCCGAGGTATACGATGGCAGGCGTCTGCTGCTCCAGGCTCTTCCTTCCAACAGTGACCAGGTTGCTGCCGCTGACACACAGGAGCTATTCTTGCCCTCCTCCGTTGCCCCAAGCGAGAGAACGGGCGGTATTGGAGTGACCTGGGAACAGCTTCCATTATCCTGAGCTGGCCATGATGAGAAGGCGTTATGCAGAAGCTGGCTACTACCTTTTATCGTCCGGCTCGTGCCTACCCGCCGCGGCTCCCAAATGATGAGATTGTCATTAGTGCCCCGCCAACGCTGCAGCCAGCCCAGAGCGGTCCACTCAACTGGCTCCAATACGTGTTGCCAGTCCTGGGCAGCGTGGGGTCGGTTCTTTTCATGTTCACCTTCCATACGAACCCGCTAATGATGGTGCTCAGTGGGGGGGTGGGGGGTCTCATGATCTGTTCTGGCCTGATCATGGGCTTGGTGCAGCGATATACGCTGAAAAAGCAGCAGCAGCAGCAGCGCAGCCTCTACCTCGACTATCTCGAGCGGGTGCGCAAGCATCTGCTCAGTCTGGCCAAGGAGCAGCGGCTCATCGAGCAACGGCTCTATCCTTCCTACGAGGAGCTGGCGGAGCGCGTCGAGTGCCGTCAATACCTGTGGGAGCGGCGCCCCACCGACTTTGATTTCATGATGACCCGTATCGGCTTCGGGCCTGGTCCCCTCTGCTGCCCTCTGCGCTTAGATAGCAGTGATGCCAATTTCATGGTGCAGTATGTACCAGAGCTGCGAGCCCAGGCTGAGGCGCTGGTTGCCGAATATAGCTATCTCAACGATATGGCGGCCACCATTCCTCTGCGCTCCTTTGGCACTCTAGCGATCAGTGGGGACTTACATGCGGCCCGGGCCTTGGCGCGGGCGATGATCTGCCAGCTGGTAGCTTTTCACGCCCCGGAAGATGTGCGCTGTGTGGTCTATTTCCCTGGCGAGCGCCTTGAGGAATGGAGTTGGCTGAAATGGCTGCCCCATGTGCGGCGTCTCCATCAGGTCAAAGCCGAGCGTCGCTATGCCCCCGAGCAGCTCTGCATGCTGGCGACGACCGTCGAGGATCTACAGCGAATTCTGCAGCAGCAGATTAAACCAGAGGTCGAGCGGCGCACCCGTCTAAGCGAGGAAGCCGGCAATGATGAGCTGCAGCGCAAGCGTGCCGCCCAGGCCTCTCTCCCCCACCTGGTGGTGGTCCTTGATGGCTTTTCCCCCCATCGACCCATCGGCCAGCTTCCCGAGCTGGAGCAGCTTTTTGTCGCAGCTCCCCGGGCCGGCGCCACGGTACTCTGTCTAGTTGAGAATCGCTCTCAAGAGCCGGCGGCCATTCAAGCGCGGCTGGCTCTCTCGGAGGTAGGGGGCCTGCACTTTGAAGAGATTGCCTATGGAGGCCGCCGTCTGGAGGGCTTGCTGCCCGATCATGTCGATCTGGCCCTCTGTGAACGCATCGCTCGCAGCCTGGCCCCCCTTACGCTCAGCGAGGCCACCCAGCAGGATCTGGCGCAAGATATCCGCTTACTTGAACTCTTGGACCTTCCCTCTGCTGATAGCTTCAACGCTGGCGAGTGCTGGCGAGCGAGCGAACGGGAGCACGACGATTTCTTGCGCGTTCCCATTGGACGCCGCTCCGATGGGTATCCCCTCCTCCTCGACCTGAAAGAGGCCGCCGATAAGGGGATGGGGCCGCACGGCCTGATTGTGGGCGCTACTGGTTCTGGGAAAAGCGAGCTGCTGCGCACGCTGGTCAGCGCTCTGGCTATGACCCACGATCCGCGCTCTCTCAACTTTGTGCTGATCGACTTTAAAGGCGGGGCCTCATTCAACGATTTCCAGGCCCTTCCCCACGTGGTGGGCGTGGTGACTAACCTACAAAGCGATCTCGCGCTAGTCGATCGCGTCTATGCGGCTCTGCTCGGCGAGCAGCAGCGACGCCAGCGCATGCTGCGTGACGCGGGCAACCTCGACAATATTAAGCAGTATCGCGCCAAGTGGAAGATGCATCCCGAGATGGAGCCGATGCCCCATCTGCTGATCATTGTCGATGAGTTCGCTGAATTGATTGCCCAGCGTAGCGATTTTCTGGATCTCTTTGTAACGATGGGACGTGTCGGTCGCAGCCTGGGCCTCCATCTCCTCTTTGCTACCCAACGTCTGGAGGAAGGACGCATCAAGGGATTGGAGAGCCATCTGCGCTATCGCATCTGTCTGCGTACCTACAGCGCAGCGGAGAGCCGGACAGTGCTGGGAACGGCAGATGCCTACTACCTGCCCTCAGTTCCGGGCATGGGCTACTTCAAGGTCGATGTCGATACCTACGCGCTCTTCAAGTGTGCCCTGATCTCAGTCCCCTATTTGGCCTTGAAAGAACAAACATCGATTGAAAGCAAAATCCGCGTCTTTACTGCCAATGGAAAGCTTCTGCACTATCAGCAAGTGAGAGGCAATGAGCGTGGGTCCTCGATCTCTGGGGCCGTAGCTGGTTCTGCCGAGCTGCATACAGAAATGGATGTCATCATTGAGCGCCTGGCCCAGGCGATGCCATCGACCTTCACGCAGGCTATCCACCAGGTCTGGCTACCTCCACTGCCCCATGTGCTCACGCTTGAGGCGGTGCTGGCTCGCACAGAACAGCCGCAGTTGGCGGGTTGTTACGAGAGCGAGGTCCCGCCTTTTGGTGATTTACGTGTTCCGATTGGCCTGGTGGACAAGCCGCTAGAGCAGGCGCAAGAGCCACTGTGGCTGGATTTCTCCGGCACTGGTGGTCATCTTTCCATTGTTGGGGCGCCCCAGTCCGGCAAGAGCACCTTTCTACGTACGCTGATCACGGCTTTTATGCTGACCCATACGCCGCGCGATGTCCAGTTCTACTGCATTGACATGGGAGGGGGCCTACTGCGCGTTTTTGAGCAGGCCCCCCACGTGGGCGCTGTCTGCAGCCGGCCCGAGCGCGATAAGATCAGACGCATGGTGCGTCAGATGCGGCGAGTGATCGAAGAACGCGAATTCTTATTCCGTGAACGCGGCATTGACAGCATGACAACCTTCCGCGCTATGCGCCAGCGTGGCGAGCTGGATGAGGTACCCTTTGGCGATGTCTTTCTGATCATCGATAACTTCGCCCAGTTCCATCAAGACTTCGATCAACTGGAGCCTGACCTGGTCGAAATTGCCTCTAGCGGCCTGGCCTATGGCGTCCATCTGGTCATCGCAACCAGTCGCTGGGCCGAGGTGCGTCCCCGTTTGCGCGATAATATCGGCACGCGCTTAGAGCTGCGCCTCAACGACCCTGTCGATTCGGAGCTAGGGCGAGCGCTAGCGGCGGCCATTCCTGCTGGTGTGCCGGGGCGTGGCGCCAACCGCGAGAAACTCTTCTTTCAGATTTCCTTGCCGCTGGTGATAGATCACAGGCAGGCGGAGATCGAGGATCTCCATCAGCGTGTTCAGCAGTATCTCCTGAGCCTCATCGAGCGCATTCGCCAGGGCTGGAAAGGGTTGGTGGCCCCGCCGGTCTTGATGCTGCCGCCGCTGGTGCGCTGGGAAGACCTGCCAGAGCCATTGCCCGGAGAGCCGCCAGGGGTACCGATCGGTCTGGAAGAGTTTCGTCTGAAGCCGGTCTATATCGATCTGATTGGGGGTGGCCCTCACTTCCTGATTCTGGGCGATAGTGAGTGTGGCAAGACCTCGCTGCTGCGCAGCTGGATACGTGGTTTGGAGAAGCGCTACACACCTCAGCAGGTCGCCTATGCCATCATTGACTTTCGCAAGCGGCTGCTGGACTTTGCCGACAGTCGATCCTTGCTGGTCTATGCCTACAACAGCCAGACCTTAACGAGCTGTGTAGGCAATCTCAAAGTGGACCTGGAGCGACGCCTCAAGAAGGTCTCGGAGGTGCCCTTGAGCGAGCTACGTCGCCCACAGCGCTGGAATGGCAGGCACTACTTTCTCTTCGTTGATGACTATGAGGCGATTGGAGGAATGAGTGGCAGCCCGCTGATGCCACTGCAGGAATATCTGATTGTGGGCGGCGATATCGGCTTCCATCTGGTGCTGGTGCACCGTGTGGGAGGAGCCTCGCGAGCCATGTTTGAGCCGATCATGCAGCGTCTCCGCGAGATGGGAACGCCGGGACTCATCATGAGCGGTGACCCGATGGAGGGGAAACTCTTACATGGACAGGCGGCGATGCCTTTGCCCCCTGGGCGGGCCTACCTGGTGCAGCCGAAGCATCCACCGATGTTGGTGCAGCTTGCCTTTGCGCCACCGCAGTGGGAGGAATCTCAGCCCGCGGGCTAGCCTTAACGATCGCGACCGCGCAGGCGGCGAGGATTCAGCCGGAGATGGGAAGGCGCGGCGGGGCCAATGTCGTCGGGCGGGTGAGGTCCTGGTGAAAGCGGACGCTCGGCAAGCGAGCGACTGAGATCATCGCTGGCCGGGGGATGGCGATAAAGGCGGACATTCCGCCTCCGGCCAGCGGCCAGCTCTTCACGCACCGCTCCACCTGCACTGGCCAGCGCAGAGAGCTGCTGAGAGGATGGCGCAGGTAAAGCCCCCTCAGCCTGGCTGGCTGGTAACGGAGCCAGAAACGGTACGGCACTCCCGATGAGAGCGGCATCCCTTCCCAGGTGCGCCGGAACAATGCTCAGGGCCTGTACACACTGGCTCTCATCCGCCGTCAGCTGTCCCCCAAATTGTGAAAGCAGCGAGTGGCGCAGGTGGCTGAGCAGTAGCTCGTCGGCATTGAGTAGGCCATTGCCCACTACTACCACCTCGGGAGCGAAGTGGCGCACATAATGGGCCACAGCAACCCCAAGCCAGTGCCCTACCTCCTGATAGAGCGCGCGCGCCAGCCCATCGCCTCGGGTCGCTTCTTCGGCCAACAATTGGGCGCTGAATTGCTCACGATTGCTGAGGCGCTGAATCAGGCCGCTCGGCTCGCCCTTACGAGCAGCCCGCTGAATCAGGCGCTGGAGCGCCTCTAGCGAGACCAGAGTACTGATGCAGCCGCGACGCCCACAGCTACAACGTGGGCCATTATTGGCGACAGGCAGATGACAGACGTGGCCAGTGCAGTCGCGGGCCGTCGGCTCCGGTTGCCCATCGCTGATCAGGGCCGCTCCCACCACCGCTTGAACGGTGAGCAGCAAAGCACGGCGCCTGCTCCTGGCGGCGCCAAAGGCATATTCGCCCAGCGCCGCCGCGTCCACGTCGCTGTGCAGGCGCACGGGCAGGTGATAGCGCGTTTCCAGCAAATCGCTTAGGGGGAAGTGGTTGAGTGAAGGCAGGAGAGGAATGAGAAAAGGACGGCGGTATGTCTGGTCAAGTTTTCCCGGCAAAGCCAGGCCAATGCCACGCAAGACATAGCCCGCTCCCGCGGCTCGCTGCAAAGCGGCATCTATCGCTCGTAGATATGGCTCCAACGTGGCCCGGGCTGGACGCCCGCGCAGCGTTCTGGCTTCGAAGCGCTCCCAAACCTGACCGTCGGCAGAAATAATTGCAATCGTTGCCCGACTGCTTCCAATCTCCACCCCGACCGCCGCGCTCAGCTCTTGCACCATATCGCGATCCTGCTAGCGGCTTCTGCCCGGGTGGCTGTACTCTAGTGGAACAAATGTTCTACATGTGGTAGACCCGGGCAACATATGCAGAAACAATAACGACAGTTTATGCAATTCAAAGTATACTCACTGTTGAGAACATTTGTCAAGAGCATCTGTTCGTCTCCCGAGGAGCCTTGGCGCTGCCAGCGCGGGCCGCGAGCGGCAATCGGATTGAGCGCAGGGAAGGGCCGGATCTGGGCGAGGCCACTAGCCTGGGTGGGAGGGCAAGCAAAGGAGCCACCTCGCTGATCCGGCGAGGTGGCTTCCTGCTCCCGATGGCAGACTGGGTAGCGGTGAACGGACAAAGGAAAGCGCGGGCTGCGGGCGATGCACAAGCGAGCTCAGGCAATAGCGGCCCAGCCACGTGCGCGCTCCACTGCATTAAACCAGCGCCGATAGAGTGCCTCGATCGAACCATTGCCACGCGGGCGATAGACCTTTGCCTCGCGCCAGAGGTGGGCCGTTTCCGTCTCATCGCGCCAGAGGCCGGCCCCGATCCCTGCTAAAAAAGCGGCGCCCAGTGCTGTCGTTTCCTGGACGGCAGCGATGTGCACCTCGACCCCGGTAATATCGGCCAAGGCCTGCATCAGGAAACTATTTGCCGAGGCGCCCCCGTCAACCTTCAAGCTCCCGATTGGGCGTCCCGTATCCTGGACCATTGCCTGCAGCACATCGCGCGTACTGAAAGCAATCCCCTCCAGGGTAGCCCGCACCAGGTGAGCGCGTGTTGTACCGCGGGTCAGGCCGATGATCGTGCCGCGGGCGTAGCTATCCCAATAGGGGGCTGCCAGGCCGGCCAGAGCCGGCACAAAGAAGACGCCGCCGCTATCGGGGACCGAGAGGGCCAGTTCCAGCGTCTCCTCGGGGCTATGGACCAGGCCAATATCGCGCAGCCACTGGATGGCGGCCCCGGCCACATAGATGCCGCCGTCGAGGGCATAGACGATCTCCTCATCACGTGACCAGGCGACCGTCGGAAGCAAACCGTGGCCTGAAGTTGGCAGCGTTTGGCCGGCATTGAGCAAGATAAAGGCGCCGGTCCCGTAGGTCACCTTCACATCGTTGGGGGCGTAGCACGCCTGACCAAAGAGGGCCGCCTGTTGGTCCACCAGCGAAGCAGTCAGCGGCAAGGGGTGACCGAAGTGCTCCGCCGAGATTGTCCCGAAGAGCGAACAAGACGGTTGAATTTCTGGCAAAATTGAGCGAGGGATCTCCAGGAGGGCCAGGATCTCCTCGTCCCAATCGCGCAAGCGAGGATTGTAGAGCATCGTCCGCGAGGCCGTTGTCTCATCGGTGCGATGCTCGCCCAGCAGGCACCACATCAGCCAGGCATCGGTGGTACCCGCCAGTAGCTCGCCGCGGGCGGCCAGCTCGCGGGCCCCAGGCACATTATCCAGAATCCAGCGGATCTTCGTCGCCGAAAAATAAGGATCGAGCGGCAGCCCAGTGCGCTCGCGGATCAAGCGTTCAGCCCCCTCGCAGCGCAGCTGCTCGCACAGCAAATCGGTGCGACGATCCTGCCAGCTAATCGCATTGTAGAGCGGTTGCCCGCTGCGCCGGTGCCAGACCACTACCGTCTCGCCCTGATTCGCCAGGCCGCAGGCCAGCAAGGAGACCTCGCCGGCGGCCTGTAGGGCAGCGCGGGCATTAGCGATCACGCTCTCCAGCAAGTCGGCGGGATTCTGTTCCACCCAGCCCGGTTGCGGATAAGTCAGCGGCACCTCGCTCGCTGCCTGGGCCAGACAACGAGCCTCAGCATCAAAGATAAGCGCTTTGGTACGGGTGGTCCCCTGATCGATAGCGAGTATTGCGGGAGCCATCATCCTTGCTCTCCTCCTCCTGTACTGATGCCCTTCCCAACGCAGCATGACCGACGGTATCTCATCGCCTCTGGTCTTGCTCGTGCCCTATTGGTCCCTGGCTCACGGGCAGGGAGCAAGGAGCAGACGCACGAGCAAGACCAGGGTAGCAGGTTGGGTCGGTCGGCTAGAGTACGCTCCTCTGCTACGTCGTTGACGAGCCTGAGATCTCGGCGGAAGGTGAGGAGTTGCCCAGGGCGCGAACGGTTTCCTCGATCGGCACCGTCTTCAAGACTTCCGGTCGAGCGATGAGCAGCCAGACGAAGTAGATCAGGCCGAGGGCGAACATCCCCAGGGTATAGAGCCAGGGAACAGCGAACTGCCCATCGCGGAAGATCAGCAGTTCGAAGACGAGCCAGATGAGGGCCAGGATAATCACCGGCCACTCGAAGATACCCAGATTGAAGCCGCCAGGGATGGAGGGCAAGCGTCGCCGAGCGGCCACATAGTAGATCACCGTCAACAAGTAGATAATCGCAGGCAGGAGCGTGGCCGCTGAGAAGAGATTGCTGAGGGTTGTTGTCTGGTTCAGCGCCAGGCCAATGCCAGCGAAGAGGGCCAGGACCAGCTCACACAGGACAAAGGAAAGCACCGTTGACTGAACAGGTGTGCCCGTATTGGGATTGACCTGGCGCAGCCAGTGCGAAGCAGGAAAGCGCTCATCGCGCGACATAGCCCAGATCAGGCGTGTCAGGGTGATAAAGATCACCAGGCCGCAGGCAAAGATCGAGAAGGTCACCAGCACCAGGAAAATATCGCCAACGATCGGCCCGAGGACATGAGTAATGATATCGGCCACCGGCGTCGCAGAGCCTGCCAGAGCCTGCAAATTGTCCGAAGCCAGATTGAGGGCGATCAGGAAGGCGAAGCCAACGACGCCGCTCAGCAAGACCGAAGACCACATGGCAAACGGCACTGTGCGGTGTGCCTCGTGCGTCTCTTCGGCCAGGTTAGCTGCGGCCTCGAAGCCAACGATCGTGAAGGCGCCCAGCAGGAAGGAGAGCATGAAGGGGCCGCTGGAGAAGAGGCCGCCGAGGCTGAAGTAGTCGGCGGTTGACACGCTGCCTGTGCTGAAGAGATGGTCAGGGTGCAACAGGCCACGGACACCGCCGACGATCAGCAGGAGCAAAGTCAGGCCCACGATGCCGACCACCTCCGTTCCGACGGCGGTGTTGTTGATGCGCGTCGCCCAGACAGTAGAAAAGAGCACGAGCAGTGTCTGGATGAGGATCACCGCCGCGGTGGCGATCCAGGCATTGACAGGCGTCTCTGTATAGCCAAAGAGCGTCGGCAGAACTGTCTGCGCCACCGCGTAGTCGACCGCCACAACATCGACCACCAGGAAGGTGAAGGAGATCCAGCCTGTGAGCCAGCCAATCTTCGGGTTGATCAGCCGCGAGGCCCACTGATACGAGTAGCCGGCCAGCGGAATGCGCGAGGCCAGGGCCCCAAAGACGAGCGCCACCAGAAGCTGACCAATGATAACCAGTGGCCAGGTCCAGATGCCAAGAGGCCCGCCCCAGTTCAGCACTGAGCCGTAGGTGGTGAAGATACCTGTCGTGATCGAGATAAAGGAGAAACCCACGGCGAAGGAAGCGAAGCGCTTCAATTCGCGACGGAACTCCTGCCGGTAGCCAAACTGTTCGACAAGCTGCTCTTCTGAGACCAGCTGTGGTTGCTCGCTGAGCGACATAGAAGGTGCTCCTTTCTTCTGCAGGGCAAACGATTGCGCATCCTTGAGGAACTGCTGGCTGAGGGTCAGCCACAACTGGCCCCAGCCCGGTGGGCGCTACGCTAGCTTGCTTGCTAGCCGGGCTGAGGCAGCCCTCAGCTTGAGACCTCATGGCGCGCTCCCCTGCGCAGCAGACCATGTGATAGCTTCATCCCGGTGGGGAATGAAGGAGTAGCGAACCTGAGCCTGCCCGTTCCGGCGCTGGGCAGATCAGGCGAGCAATGGCCAACTCTAGCGTTGACCAGGTTCCTGGGCCTGGGCAGAGAAGAGCTGAGCAACATTGGCGGCGAACTGTGACGCCAGCCGATTCGCTGTTGCCCGGATGATGGCCTCGCCCAGGCTGGCCAGGCGCCCCAGCATCGAAAGCTCGATCGTGTAACGTACCTCCGTTCCTCCCGCGATGGGGACCAGGTCAACCACCAGGTGGGCGCGGAAAGCCCCGGCCATTGCCAGCGGCTCGCCGACCATCTCTGCGACCAGATGATCAGGCTCATGCGCCTCCAGCAAAGCACCGTGGGCGCGGGCACGGATGGTCATGAATTGGATCTTGACCGCCAGCTGTGCCTCGTAGTGGGTATCGTCCAAACGCTGCGCCTGCTCACAGCCTGGGACGACTCGACAAAGCTGAGCCGGGTCCATAAAGATCTGCCAGACCTCTTCCCGAGGTGCGCTGACACTGACCGCTCCGTTGAGCTTCATAATACACCTCCTGGCAGCAAGGCTGCCACCTCTTTCCCCATGCGCAAGGAAGACTCATGATCTAACTGAGGTCTGATTACGGCGCCGATGGCGTAGATGCCCGGGATCGTGGTGCGATAATGGGCATCTACGGCGATCGTCCCTGTGGCGGTGAGTGAGACACCACTGCCTTTCAGCCAGTGCGTGCCAGCTAGCAGGCCGGTAGCGTAGATCAAGGTATCGGCCTCGACCTCCACCGACTGCTGATCATGAGAGCGCAAGCGCACAGCGCTGAGGCGAGGGAAGCCGCAGATCTCCTGTATCGTTCCGCAGAGCCTGACAGAGCGACCATTGCCGCTGGTGGGGGCTGCTGTGATCACCTCCAGGCCAGCCTCCTCCAGCCGCCTGGCCGTGGCCAGGGCGTAGCGCGAATCGCCGTAGACCAGGGCGCGCCGCCCCGGCAGGTAACCACGGGCCAGCAGCTGCAGAGCCAGTACGGGGGTCATGACTCCCGCCGGGCGCGTCCCCGGAATGGCATCATGCTCGCGGGGACACTCCACGCCGCCACAGGCAATCACTACCTGGCGAGCACGCAGCTGCGCCGTACCCTGGCGCCGCCGGACGACCAGCGTATGGGTCGGCTCGGCAGCGCTGGCAGGTAACAGCCCCACTGCCGTCGTTTGCAGGAGCAGCCTCACCCCCGCAGGAAGCTGAAAATCCCGGAGCAGCTCCCACTCTGCTTCAAAGCCGTCGGCTGGCAACAGGTAGCGCAGCAGACCGCCCACCTGCTCCTGATAATCGAGCACCACCGTGCGCCCGAGTGCCGCGGCCCCACTGTGCAGCAGGCTCAAGGCGCTCAGGCCAGCTCCGACAATGGCCAGATCATAAACCTCTCCCTCATGCAGGTCTTCCATCAGAGGCATGTCCTCCAAGGTATGTACTGACATCTGCTCCTTCCTCATCTACATCCTTTGTTCCTGTTCCAACCGCAACCATCTCTCAGCACCTGCCCATTGTCCTCACTTGGGCCGCTCGCCGCTGCGGGCGGGAACGCCCCCGAGGCGCGTCGGGCGCTCGACCAGCAAGCGCGAGCCGGGGGCATGCTTTTCCAGAGACAAAGGATCGCGTCCCTGCTCCTGCTGGAACAATTCGATCAGACGAGGGAGACAGAGATTGCCCTGACACTCGCCCAACATCGCGCCCGTCCGTCGCTTCAGGCCATCCAGAGTCTGCGGCGGGAGAGGTGAACGCAGAGCGGCCAGGACCTCACCGCGGGTAATCGAACGACAGAGACAGATCACCTCGCCATCTTCATGAGCGGCTTCGCTCAACGGCTCCGGCAGCCCTTCGCGGTAGCTTGTACGCAGGCGCAGCCCTAACGTCTCCCCGACTAGCGTGCCAACGTAGCGCCCGATGGCCGGTGAAGCCGACAGGCCAGTAGAGCGAATGCCTGCAACATGAAGCAGACGCTTGCTGACGGTTGACGGGCGAATGATATAGTCGCCGGTGCTACTCACGGCGCGTAAGCCAGCGAACTGGCGCACAGTAGAGGCCGTGGCCATTGCCGGCACCAGCCTTCCCACTCCTTGGCGAATACGCTGCTGTCCCGCTGTGGTTGTTGCCAGGTCCCTCTTATCGCTGACATCCTCCGCCGTTGGCCCGAGCAGCACGCCACCAAAGACAATCGGCGTCACTAAAATACCCTTGGAGACCTGGCTTGGGACCGGCAGAATGATCTGAGCTACGCCGTGGTCCTCCTCGGTGATCAGGAACTCACCCTTGCGCGGGGTGAGGCTGAAAGAATGATCACCCGCCAGGCGTGCAAGCTCATCAGCCCACAATCCAGCGGCATTGACGACGAGGGCCGCTGAGAAGGTCTTGCCGCTGGCCGTATGGACCCGAAGCCGTTCTGGTTCCACCTCAACGGCGTTCACGCGCTCGTCCAGGAAGAGGCGGGCCCCATTGAGGAGGGCATGCTCGCAATAGGCGCGCGTCGTCCAAAAAGGATCGATCACTCCTTCGCCTTCGACCAGGACGCCGCCGACGATCTGCTCGTTCACGTAAGGGGCAGCCTCCAAAATCTCTGCCCGACTCAATGGCTGCAGCGTGACCCCGTTGGCTGTGGCTGTCGGCACAATCTCCCTGGCAATGGTAGCCTGTTCCTGCTCGTTGAGGGCCACCATCAGGGCCCCCGTCTGCAGATAGGGAATGTGCAGGCGCGCGATGACCTCCGGCCACAGCTGGCGCGCTTCGGCCAGCAAACGCGCCTCCAGGGTGCCGGGCCGAGCATCGAAGCCAGTGTGAACGATAGCACTGTTGGCCTTGCTGGTTCCCTCACAGACATCGGGATACTGCTCCAGCAAAGCAATACTGGCATCGTAACGCGCAAGCTCGCGCAGAATCGCGCAACCAACAACACCCCCGCCAATCACAAGAATATCAACATCAAAATCTCTGCTGGTCATCTCCATATACCTGCCTGATTACCTTCCTCGCTGGCGCTCTCCGCCTCGCCCGATCTCGCTGAGTGCCCGCTCTCGCAACGACGACCAGCGCAGGCCCTCAGTCCCTCTCTCTCCCCTCCCCCTCGCTTCTGTCCAGGTGGATCTGATAACTTATGATATAAGTTTACGGATTAGGCGATGATTTGTCAACATTTTCTCTCTCATCATTGACGCAAGGCTGCCAGGCAAAGGACGAGCGTGGCTAAAGTCGGGGGAGGAGATAGTGACCGGAAGGAAAGCAACGTTGAGAAAGGAGGCTACCTATTGGAGAGAGGTCGCTGACTCAGGCGAAGGGGAGATCGATCAGCGGCGGCCTGTCAAGTTCGGTCCGTGCTGGGGCTGGTGGCGCCGGCAGCGCAAAAACGCTGGTGGGCCGGCGCCAGCTAGAAAGGGCTGACAAGGTTCAGAGCCACCAACAGCCCGCAGAGCAGCAGGCAGCAAGCCAGCGCCAGACTATCGGAGCCAGTCCACTGCAGCGCGTGCAGCTTACTCCGCCGCCAGCCGCGGTAGCCGGCGCGATAGCAACGGGCCTCCATTGCTGTGCTCAGCATCTCCACGCGCTGCAGCCCGCTCATAAAGAGGGGCACGATGATCCCACTCAGCGCGCGAATACGCTGCCAGGGATTACCCCGTCCGAAGCGTACACCGCGCGTTGCCTGGGCGATGCTCAAGCGCTCCACCTCGGTGATGAGAAGCGGCACGAACTTCAGAGCAATGACAAAGACCATGACCAGCTCGTGAACCGGCAGCCCGAGGCGGCGGAGTGGACGCAGCAAGGCCTCAGCCCCGTCAGCCAGATCGACCAGCGAAGTCGTCAGCATCAGGAGCGAGGTCAAATAATACAGGAAGATCACCCGCAGATCGACTTGTGTGCTATGAATGAGGCCCTCCCAAGAGATCGTCAACACGCCCCAGTGCCAGATGATGCTGTTTGCCTGTGTGCTTGAGGTATAGAACAGGACCTGAAAGGCGTAGAGTACCAGCAGAAAGCTAATGAACATGCGCATACCCTGCAGCACGTAGCGCAGCGGCAGACGAGAGAGCCACTGAAGGAAGAGGCAAAAAACGAAGCAGAAAGCCAGCGCGGCGAACTGGCTAATATAGGTAAAAGCCGCCACGGTGAAGGCAAAACAGAGAATCTTGGCCCGGGGATCAAGGCGTGTCAGCCAGGAGCCGTTATCGACGTATTGACCAAAGGAGATATGGCGTGAGATCTCGATCATAATGTTCCACCTACTGGCAAATCTCAAGAAGAGGAGAGCTGAGGCTTCTGACTGGCGGCATGTGGAAGGAAGCGCGCCAGCTCCTCTTCAAGCTCGGCTAAGGTCAGCACATCGCAACGGAGAGCGGGCCAGAGAGAGCGCAGGCCCAGAGCGATCTGCGTCATCTCGGGCAAAGTAATGTCGAGGGCCAGCAGCTTCTCGGCGTGGGCCAGCACCTCGCGCGAGCTACCGCTCAAGGCCACCCGTCCCTCATGGAGGACGATCACCTGATCAGCCAGCGCCGCCACGTCGGCCAGGCTGCTGGAGGTGAGTACGATTGTCAGCTGGCGTTGCGCCTTCAAGCGCTGGAGCAAAGCCTGCAGTTCCTGCCGGCCTTGGGGATCGAGACCTGCCATCGGCTCATCAAAGAGAATCGCCTCCGGCTCCAGTGCCAGCACCCCGGCGATCGCCACCCGGCGTTTCTGTCCACCGCTCAGGGAGGCAATATAGCGCGTACGAAACTCCTCATAGGGAAGTCCTACCGCCTCCAATGCTTCCTGAACCAGGCGCCGTGACTGCGCTGGTGAGAGCCTTTTCCGACGGGGTCCGAAAGAGACATCCTTGCCCACCGTCTCCTCAAAGAGCTGGGCCTCCGGCGACTGGAAGACGATCCCGACGCGCAAGCGCAGGGCCTCGAGATCGAAAGCGGCCTGGTAAATATCCTGACCGCGAAAGAGCACCGAGCCGCGGCTCGGTCGCAGCAGGCCCAGCAGCGTCAGCAACAGCGTTGACTTGCCGGCCTGCGTTGGCCCCACAATGGCGGTGATCTTCCCCTCGGGGATCGTCAGGCTACAGCCCTTGAGGGCCTCGACCGCAAAGGGAGTTCCGCGCATGCGGGTATAGAAGACATCCTTTACTTCAAAGAGCATAAAGCCGCCTTCAGATCATCCAGAGTCAGAATCACCTCTGGGAGCTGCGACCAGCCTCTAGCGCGCAACCGTTGACCGAGCTGGGTAATCAGTGGCAGGCCCAGGCCAGCGCGTTCCAGCTCCTCTCGATGGCGCAGAACATGGGCCGGTGTTCCATCCAGCAGGACGTGTCCCCGATCCATGACAATCACGCGATCAAAATCGACCAGCTCATACATATGATGCGTAATATGGAGCACCGTAATGCCTCGCTCACGTGCCAGGCGGCGTACCGTCTCAAGCAGCTGCTCGGCAGTGCGTCCGGGAATCATCGTCGTTGGCTCATCCAGGATGAGGTAGCGGGGGCGCATGGCCAGGACGCCGGCCACGGCCAGACGCTGCTTTTGGCCCTGAGAGAGATCGCTCACCGCGTGTCTGGCGTATGGTCGCAGGTCCAGCAGATCGAGCATCTCCTCAACGCGCTCCTCGATTTCGAAGCGTGGCAGACCCAGATTTTCCGGCCCAAAGGCGATCTCATCGATCACCGTATTAGCGACCAGCTGATCATCGGGGTTTTGAAAGACGAGGCCCACGGACTGGCGGATCTGCCAGAGGCTCTCGCCGCCGGCATCCGTGCGCAGACCATCGACGATCACGCTCCCCCGCTGTGGCAGCAAGATAGCCGCCAGCAGTCGGGCCAGTGTGCTCTTGCCCGAGCCATTGTGACCGATGAGGGCGATAGTCTCGCCCTCACCGATCCGTAGCGTAACCTCTTCCAGGGCTGGAGCGATCCCTTCTTCAGCCTCGCCACTATAGCGGAACGTAACGTTATTGACTTCGATCATGGCTCAGCGCGCCTGGCTCCTTAGTAAGGCAGGGTATCGCGTGGTCTGGTCTCGCGTGCGCGCGCCAGCCGGCCCCGCACCGCCTCGTAGGAGCGCACGATCAAAGTAATCACGATAGCTGCCGCGATTGCTTCCACCACGGCCTGGGGAATAATCAAGACAATGAAGCCCCAAGTCAGATAACCGCGCAGAAAACCGAGGCCGAGCACAAAGACTGTATTGGTGGCCGAGCCGACGGCGCCCGCCAGAGCCGAGGCCGCCGTGCGATTCGTGCGCTGCAGAGCGGCGAAAGCCAGCCACGAGGTCAGGCCAATCAGAATGCGCGGCAGGAAAGCGATCAGCGGGTCTTTGAACAGAGGGCTGCCGGCGCGCAGGAAGCTGGTCAGGCCAAAAAAGAAACCCGTGATCATACCGACCAACGGGCCTTCAAGGACAGAACCGACGATCACCGGCAGATGCTCCGTAGTGGCGGCCCCTGCCGGCGTTGGCAGAGGAATATAGCCGATGAAAGGAATGTAGGCCATTAAGATGGTCAGGCCGGCCAGCACGCCGGCTGTGACGATGCGTCTCGTCGAGAGTGACCAGGGAGATTCCTTCGGAGGCGTGAATTTGCCCTGTGGGCTAAACGTGTCATTGCTCAACGCTGGTACTCCTTTGGTCCAGAAGCACTAGCTAGCTGCGGCAGCGCATTGCCTCATCTACCAGCGCCGGCGGACAGGAGAGCACAACGGGCCGAAGCCAGCGCTGGCCAGGATGCAGCAATGAATCCATCCGCGATGCAAGAAAAAATAGCCGGACTACAAAAAAACCTCCTCTCCTCTTACCAGAAAGAAGTCGAAGGAGGTTTTTAAATATCTTAAAAAGATTATAATGACAAAGCAAGTGAGCTGTCAAGGAAGAGTGGGGTTGGCCGTGGTCCCGCTATCGGCCTGGGAGTGGCGGACCAGATGGGTGATGCCTGCTGGTCCTGCGATCAGAGCCTCGGTAGTCATATGCAAGAAGAGGCCGGTTTCAACCACGCCCACGATGCGCCGCAGACGGTTCTCCAACTCGCCTGGGTCGGCGATGCCGTTGGGGAAGTAACAATCGAGAATGAGATTGCCATTGTCTGTATAGAAAGGCTGGTCGTTGCGCTGACGCAGGCGGGCCTCAGCTCCGAGGGCCTCGAGACGGCGTCTGACCGGAGTCAAGGCGAAGGGCACAGTTTCGATAGGCAGAGGAACGTGGAGGCCGAGCAGCGGCACTTGCTTGGTGACGTCGGCGATCACGATGAAGCGGCGTGAAGCTGAGGCCACCACCTTTTCGCGGAGCAAGGCGCCGCCGCCTCCCTTAATGAGGTGGAGATGAGGGTCGATTTCATCGGTGCCGTCGATATCCAGATCCAGCTCGGGGTGATGATCAAGGTCCGTCAGGGGGATACCCACTTCGCGCGCTACGGCTTCGGTCCGTTCCGAAGTAGGCACGGCTCCTGTGATCCGCAAGCCTTCCTGTTGGAGCCGGCGTCCCAGAGCGCGGATCATCCACTCGGCGGTTGAGCCAGTGCCCAGGCCGATGACCATGCCCGTTTCGACCAGAGCGGCGGCTGCCTCGCCCACCGCCCGCTTCCAGGCTTCTTTCTCTGGCAATTGTGCGCTTTCGCTTTCCTTCATGCTCTTTATCCTCGCTCGTTGCTCACATGAGTTGAGAGAGAGAAGCCAGAGGCAAGAGCATAGGGGCCTCTCTCTCCTCCTATTTCTATAGCATATCTCAAAGGTGGGCTGGATGCCCACACGCTGATCCGCGGTCTCCCCCGCACTGTCGCTTCCGGCGGAAGAGGAGCGAGCGGCGGCCTGCCTGTCAGCCAGACAGACAGACTGCCTGTGGCGGCGATGGGGGAAGAAAGTCGGCGGCAGCCTTGCTGTTCCTGGGAGTGGGAGAGTAACCCCTCTTGGGGAGAAGCTTTTCAAAACGGGCCCCTTTCCAGTACTATGTACTTAAGAGCAGCAGGCGTAGTCACCCTTTTCTGTCTACTTTCCAGCCTGCCACCCCTCAAGAGCAAGAGTCGGCCTCTGCAGTGCTTGATTGAGGTGGAAAGGCTCGCCCGCTTGTCATCCCAGCCCTGGCGTGGTATCATCGTGCCGTAGCGAGAGAAGGGAGCGTGCGCTGTGTGGTAGGGAGGAGCAGCCGCACGAGGTGCCGAGAGCAAGCGAAGCATGAGGATACCGAAAGTGAGCTGTGCGCCGGCTTCTCAAGAATATGATGCAGAGATAGTCAACCCTCACGAGGATGCTGAAAATGTCGGAGCAGTCGCGCATTCTGGTAGTCACTGATGATGCAGAAGAGGGTCGGGCCATGCTCACGGCCCTGCGCGCTGATGGGTATCTGGTTCAGGGGGTAAGCGGAACTGCCGAGGCTCTTCGCGTGCTCTGGCGCGAGATGCATCATCTTGTGATTGCTGAGCTGAGGCTGGCCAGTGCCGATGATTTTGAACTGGTGCGCTGGTTGCGCCTCTACTATCCACGCACTGCGGTGCTCTTATTGACTCCGCCCGAGGCAGGCGAAGAACGAACGCAGGCCCTTGAGCGCGGCGTGGCCGCCCTCGTTGATAAACCTCTCAGTCTGGAGCGACTACGGGCCGAGGTGCGGCGTCTGCTCACCCAACCGGGCTTTTCCGCCAGCCTGGACTCGTTTGATCTCCTCGACGTTATTCAGATTGTCACGCTGAGCCGTAAGAAAATCGCTCTCGTTGTCAGCACGGACCAGGGCGAGCGTGGTGTCTTACGCTTCCAGAATGGCGAGCTGGTCTCGGCTGAGTATGGGGTGCTACGTGGGGAAGAGGCTTTTTTCGCCCTGGCTGCTCACCGCAATGGGACGGTCTCCTATCAGTCCTGGGACGGCGAGATTGCTCCGAATGTGGCTCAACCGCTCTCGCGCCTGATTCTGCAGGCGCTGCAGTACCGGGCAAGGCACGGCGCTGAGATGGGCAGCGGTGCCCTGCCGGCATTTGGGCCACAGGCCAGTAATGCCAGGCCGGAGCAGAAGCAGCTCTCGTTAGAGGAGATTGACGATACACCCTTTGGTCTATTAGGGGAGGAAGTGCAGATCTCAGCGACGCGAGAGGAGGCAGTTCCGAGCCGCGGCATGGCCGTCCCGGAAGGAGGAAGCGAAGACGGAGGCCGCGAGTGGTGGATGGCGACGGGCTATATGCCCAGGCTGGCTGGCAACGAGCCGCGGCGAGAGGCCGAGCCGGTTCAGAGCAGCGAAAGCGGAGCGCTGCCAGTGACTGGCCACCTGGCCGCTACCTCTGCCTCGGCCCCTGGCGTCAGCGTCGGGAGCACCGGGAAGATGCCAACTCCCAACCGCTTACAGCGTCTGCCCGCCTCTGATTCCGTAGAACTGCCCTCCTGGTTAACAGAGCAACCGACACACGCCGAACTCCCGCCGGTCATACCTTCTGCCCGATCCCCTTTGACTACCGGGCAGTTACCGGTCTTACCGACCCAAAGACAGGGGATGGCCTTCGGAGAAGAACGCGCTCCCGCACCTTCCTCTCAAAGCCCTGCCGCTGCCGGTCCTGAGCAGCCCCTGCATCGCCCTCTTTCGACTGATACAGGCATTCGACTGCGACGCATTGGGGGGAGCGAGGGTCAGCCTCCCCTGGCCTTCTCCAATCCAGCGAATACCGCTCCCAGTAGCGGACCGTTGCAGAGCCTTCTGTCACTTGGGCGAGGGAGTGGACCCTTGTCGCTCTCGCCCTCCGCGCCTCCTGGTGCGCATCAGGAGGGTCCCGCTTTGCCCGACACTGGGGCCCTGACTGGCCAACGCCCGGCAGTAGGATCGACCACCTCTGGCGCCTCACCAACGGGCAGTCTGCCAAGTGCAGGATTCGGGCCGCGCAGTGGACCTTTACCGGCTAACCTGACGGGCCCAGCCAGCGGCCAGAGTGGTTCCTTGCCGCGTGCCACCCGACGCAACATTAGCGCCATTGTCGCAGCCTTACAGACGCTAGGCTATGCCATCCCTGGTTTTGTGGCCACAGCGGTCCTGAGCATGGAGGGGCAGCCGATTGCTCAGGTCTCGGTTGACGATCTTGACCTCTCGCCAGTGGGCGGCCATCTCAAAGCAACCATACAGGGTATTCTCCGCTCGCTAGAGCTAGGTAGCTGGGGAGCCTATGAGGACCTTGTGGTGACAAGCTCCAACCATCGCTTGCTCCTGCGCCTCATCGAAGGTGGAAATGCCGCCTTCCATGTTCTGGTCACCACGCGCGAGGCCGACCTCAAAGAAAGCATGGAAGTCATGGCCAATGTTGAGGGAGCGATTGCCGCTGCGCTATAATCCAAGATAATGAAGCCGTGCCTGTCATGACACGAGCACGCTGACGGGAAAGTCCGACTGGAGAGAGATACAGCGATGAGTGAAGAGAGCCAGGGCAAATCGCCAAAAACTGAAGAGCAGCGCCGGAGAGATCAATACTCCTTCATCATTGGCATGATCATCGGAATGGTCATCCTCATAGCCTTTACTCTGCTCTTTAGTCACTAGTTATTCGTCGGGTTGCTCGGGAGCCAGGCGGGGTGGGGAGAGCAACAGACCGCACATTGCGCGTTGGACAGCTTGGGTGCTCTATGGAACCCCATATCGTCTTGGGCGGCCAGCGACGAGGCAGCGACGAGGGCACGCCAGCGGCTGAGCGTTCTCATTCGGGCAGATCGTCCTGATGGCGAGGGCCTGGCGGCAGCGTCTCCAGCAGGAGAGGGAGATCGGCGAGCGTTCTCCTATCCGAGACATCGGTGGTGCGCCTTGGGGCTTTTTCAGTGGCTTTACGCGTACCCAGGCGAGTCCTCCCCGAGACAGAGGGGGCTGCGCTCTTTCCTGCCTCCTCCTTGCCGCCCGCGCGGTCACGTCTGCCCGCTTCCTCGGCTGAAGAAGCCTCACTGGCTGGATGGCTACGAGCCTGTAACTCGCGAAGCTCCTTGGCGATGGCTAGCAGACCACTGCTCTCACGCTGCCTCTGAGATGACTCCCACGAAGAGAGAGAAGGAGCAAGCTCCTCAGTGATCGGGGGCGACTGCGGCTCCAGGACAGCTTCTGACAAGGGAGCATGGGCAGGTGAAGAGGCCTGTTCCCGTGCAGCTTTTTCCGGCTGACGCCGGGGAGGCACGCCAGATGCCTGCTGCTGGCGCTGTTGCCGGTGGCGGTTGATCTCCTGCTGGAGCCGTTCGCGCTCGTTGAGAAGGCGTTGTTGGAGTTGCTCCTGCTGATGCTGTTGCTGATCGCTATCCCGCTGAAGTCGCTGTCTCTCGTTAAGAACTTGCTGTTGAATACGCTCCTGACGCTGCTTCATCTCTAGTAAATCGCTGGTGGCTTCCAATTCGCGCAGACGAGATTCAAGCTGCTGGAGGGCATCGCGCATAGTACGGGCAAGGTGCTCCTGGGCTTGACGCTGTTGCTCATAGCGGAGAGCGAGGCGATTGACCTCGTTGTACTGCAAGAGAGCGGAGCGGGCTGCCTCTTCATTCCTCTGCCGAAGAGCCTGCTCGGCCTTTTGGAGCCAGGCTGCGGCCTCCTCTTGTTTCTCGCGCGCCCGGCGCTGGAGCTGGTGGGCAGTAGCGATAGCCGTTGCTACCTGAGTTTTCACCTGGACCAGCTGATTGCGCATATCAAGCTGCAGCTGACGAAGAGATGACTGAGGATCAGGGGCCTTTTCAATGAAGGCATCGATATTGATATGCAGCAGCGTAAGGACACGTTCCAACAGGTTCATTGCTCATCCCTTTCCAAAGAGGCGTAGCGAATTCTACGATCAGCGGTTCCAATAGCAGGTAAGGGAAAGCGTAGTAGGAAGCCCCGGAAGCTTCCCGACGCCTTCCCTCCGGAGAGGGGGGCGAGCACTGTGCTAACGAGCAAGGACAATCCGGCAATAGCTCGCCCGACCTCGCTGACAGGAACGGTGCGTTGCGGCACTTGAGAATGGCTGCTGATTCGCCGAAAGCTTTCACCTCAAGCCTGATGGTTACTGACTCCAGAGCGATCGACCCCGGCCTCCGCCTCACTGGCTCGCTCATCGCTGCTGGCGACCTGCTGATCAGTCTGGCCTTTAAGGGTAGGAACACGTGCCATCAGCTCATTGATACGTACGCCACTCAGCAGCTCAAAGAGAGCCGGAATCTGAGCTGCCATATTCATGATATCACCTGTGAGGCGGCTGGCGCCTACACCGTTAGCGCTATTACCAGTGGAAACAATGGTCACCTTATCGACCTTGCTGAGCGGCTCAGCGATCGCGCGTACGATCTCTGGCATATTGGTCAGCAGCTTATCCAGCACAGCGGCCTGATTGTACTCGTGGTAAGCGGCGGCCTTCACCTTCATGGCCTCGGCCTCTGCTTCGCCCTTGGCGCGGATGACCTCGGCCTCTGCCAGGCCCCTTGCGCGGATGACCTCAGCCTCTGCCATACCGCGGGCCCGTGCGGCCTCTGCCTCGCCCATCCCGCGCATGCGTGCCGCATCAGCCTGGCCTTGGGCTTCGAGGATCAGGCGCTGCCGCTCGGCCTCTGCGACCGTCTCGATACGGCGGCGCTCGGCCTCAGCAGCCTTCTGGACGGTTGCCTGCAGCTCCAACTCGCGGCGCTGGATTTCGGCTTCCTGGACGCGGATCTGGGCATGCTTCTCGACCTCAGTGACCTTGATAGCCTCCTCGACGACCTGCTGCTGCATGATATTGGCCTGGATATCGTAGGCCTTATCGGCAGCCGCCTGCTGCTTCTTCACCTCAGCATCAAAGGCTGCCTTCTTCAAGAGCAGGTCGCGCTGGTATTCTGCCTGCTTGGCCTGTGACTCGGCCTCGGCCTTGGAGCGCTCCTGATCGGCGAGCGAGCGAGCAACGGCTGCTTCACGTGCTGCCTGAGCCTGCTGGATTTGGGTATCGCGGGCTGCCAGGGCGGCGGCGATATCGGCCTGCTTGCGGATCTCTGCGATCTGTGGGCGTCCCATATTGGCGATGTAGTCATTCTTGTCGCGCACGTCCTTGATGGTAAAGGAAATGACCTCCAGGCCCATCTTCTCCATGTCGGCGCTGACCGTCTTGAGCATCTTAGCGCTCACGCTCTCCGGGTCCTTGACCAGGTCCTCGACGGTCAACTGGCCCACAATCCCGCGCAAGTGTCCTTCCATCACCAGGCGGATCAGATTCTCGCGCTCCTGTTGGCTCTTACTCAGGAACTGCTCTGCTGCTGTCTTAATGCTTTCCTTGTCGGAGCGCACCTTGATCTGAGTGACCGCCTCGACATTGACAGCCACGCCCTGGGAAGTGTAGAGATCCTGGGCTGGCGCGACATCGAACGACATCAATTCAAGAGGAAACTCCTGGGCGCGGCTGATCAGAGGGAAAACGAACTTAGCGCCGCCGGTGACCACATCGGTGCCGCCGGCGCCGTAGATGATCAAGGCTCGGTTAGGTCCCACCTTACGCAGCATGCTGGCCCAGAGGGCGATAGCGATGATGACCAGCACCACAAGCAGCAAGACGCCGCCGACGACCAGCCCGAGAACGCCAGTGAACATGACAGATACTCCTTACTTGCAAGGATAGCTTTCCTGTGTCTCAGAAGAGATCTTTGCCAGTAAGCAACTCAGAGCGATCATTGCCGTCCTGGTCCTGAAGGAGCGTGCGCAACTGCTCCAGCTCTGCTTCAGTAGGAGTACGCAGAGGCTGCTGTCCCGCTTCGCCTTCGAAGAACCGTTCCCAGGTCTCCACCTCAGCGATACCGTGTTCGTAGTGGAGGATAATCACCTCCTGTCCGCGGTCGATAGGCTGACCATCGACGCTACGGGCGGGCACGCTCTTATGCAAGCCGCCGGGCGAGACATAGATGACCTCGCCGATGCTATTCTGCCGGATCGGCAGGCTGACCTTGCCGATCAGGCCTGTACGGTCCGAGACATCCTGGATGGTCTCGGCCTCGCTATCGCCGAAGATGCGGAAGAGCAGCGCCAGCACCAGCCCGGCCAGCAGCACACCTGCGATGAGGGCGACAAGTAGCGAGAAGAGCACATCCAGATGGGTAGCATTATGGAAAACATAGCCAAAGAAGCCGAATCCGAGGAGGAAGAAAATCACGCTCCAGGGATTGACAAAGGTGAGTAGCTGAGAGAACCACGAAGAGGATGGTCCTTGAGCGGGCTGATCTTGGCCGTGGGCAAGGGTCCCATGTCCATGTCCCTGAAGGGCCTGACCGCTGTGGCCGGCGTGGACCAGGTCGGTCCCCGTATGGGCATGGAGGGCTGCCGAGCCCGGATGAACGTGGGGCAGATGCAGGTGTTGGGCAAGACCGTGTGGGCCGGTGGAGGTATGGAAGGCACTGTCACCGGCATGGTGGGCCAGGCCATGCCCCAGGCCCCCGAGCAGCGCCGAGATAACCAAGAAAAAGGTCCCGAACAGGAAACAACCAATAAAGACCAGCGAAAGCGGATCAGTGGCAATGACCATAACCCGGCTCCTTTGCTGCTGCTGGTGCGCCTTTGCCCCCGGCTCGCCCGAGAGCATCGTCGCACGCTTTTCCTTCAGATCCACTGTGTATAGACGCTTCACCTTTGCAGGTATACAACGCCATGACCCTTTTCCTGTTGAGCTGGGCCCCGAAGGAGGTGGGGGCCGGCCCGGCCTCACAAGGGGGCAGTCCTCGGGCTGGTTCAGTTCCAACTAAGGAGTCAGCTCCTGTTCTGTGGCACCCGAGCCAGACGCTGTCAAGGCACGCACGAGCTGCTCTAGCTCAGCCAGGGGCAGGGCCAGCAGCTCGCTGAGGAGTGTCAGATAGCGACGTGGGTCCCTGGTTCGCGCCAGAGCTGTGAAAAAGCCGGCCACCTCTGGCTCTGTCTGCCATTCTTCTGCGCTGGCCTCCAGCCAGGTAGAGAGGCGGTCGCCCTCTTCAGCCACGTCGGTCAGCAGATCGGTACTGAAGTCGGGCGGGTCGCTCACCAGATAGCCGGGATGCACCTTGAAGAAGCGCGCCAGCAGATCGCGAGTGAAGGCTGTCAGATGGACGCGCTTCCCACTTTCCAGTTGCGACAGATAGGCCTGGCTGATGGTCTCACCGAGTTCCTTCTCCATAGCGGCGACAACTTCTGTCTGAGTCATAGGCCGATTGAGACCGCGTAGCTCTCCTTCCACCTTCCGTAAATGCCTGAGTTTCTCAGCGAGATCCATAGTGCCTCACATAGCTATTTGCTAAATCATCTTTTCTACTATAGCGATCTGCTATCAACATGTCAAGAAAGGAAGACCAGAAAACACCTTGTACCATTGTGTTTTCCTGGGCTAGCCAGCCACGCATCCGCTGGGGCCGGCGCGGCTGGTACCTGGTACCATAGCTGTCTGACTGACGAGTCTCTGATCTTACAGCAAGTTACTCACTCCCTCGGCCAAGAGCAAGAGGCCGAGGGCTATCAGCAGCAGAGCGCTCAGGAGGAGCGCCCGGCGATAGAGTGGTCCCTGGAACCAGTGCCGGCTCCGGCTGACAGCGAAAGCAACAGCGAGCTTGCTGCCAACCAGGAAAGCGTAGAAGCCGAGCAGCAGCAAGATGGGACCGCCGACCCCCTGTTCCTCATAGTTACGGATCAGCAGCTGGGCCCCCACCGTCCCCCAGAAGAGATAGGGATGGGGGTTGAGGGCATTGGTCAGGACGGCGCGCCAGAGGACGGTACCGCTGGCAGCAGTGGCGGAGACTGAGGGCGAGAGGGCCTGTGAAGGTGAAGCGCTATGAGCGTAGCGGTAGGCAGTCAAGGCTGTCTCGCCACCCAGATAGAGCACAAACAGCCCGCCGGCCACCGCCAGCCAGTCAAGGGCGCTGGGCGGCAACTGGCTGATCAGCAGAACAGCGAGCACGATGATCGGCAGATCCGTGATGAGTGCGGCCAGCGCCACAAGGTTGCCGGCGCGCCAGCCGCGCTGCAGTGTCTGGGTGATCACCAGGCCAAGCATTGGGCCCGGGGTGATACCAGCGGTGAAGCCGTAGGAGATACCCAAAATGAGAGCAGTTAACATCGGTGGCACACTGATTCTCAACCCGTTCCCCGTCCGGCTAGCCTCCTGGCTGCTGGCCGGCCCGGGGAATAACAGTCAGCCTGCTGCTTACTCGCTGAGCTTCTCTTTGAGGAAGCGCACAGCCAGCGGCCAGGCTTCGGCAGCGGCTTTCTCGTTGCCCATGCCATGCATCGGGTTCAGGAAGGCATGGCCCGCATCGTAGACCTTGACGGTGATATCCTTGCTGGCCTCCTTGTAAACCCGCTCGACCTTCTCGACCTGCTCGATTGGGATGCTCTCGTCATGGCGCCCATAGATTGCCAGAATGGGAGCGGTCACGTGGGCCACATTCTCAGGCTGGGGATCGTAGCCGCCGGCGTAGAAGGGTACAACCGCTGCCAGGCCGGCATAGCGCTCAGCTACCTTATAGGTCAACAAGCCACCGACGCAGAAGCCAATCAGGCCGAGCTTCTTCGGCTCCACCGAAGGCATGGCCTTCAGGGTCTCCAAGGCCCCAATGATCTCCTTGATGGCGCGATCCATCTTCTCATGGATCATCGTCATCATCATCTTGAGCGCATCATTTGGCTCCGTTGCAATTTTCCCGTGGTAGAGATCGGGCACAGCCACGATGAAACCCTCGGTGGCCAGCTTCTGCGCCAAATCCTGAATATGGGGTTCAATACCCCACCATTCCTGAAGCATCACCACTCCAGGGTACTTCTGGTCATCGTCCGGCTGAGCCAGGAAGGCATAGGCACCGTTGCCATTGACTTTGAGATCTATCAGCGAGGTACGTATGACTGCCATTGCTCCGACTCCTTCAGAAAATAGTGCGTTTCTGGCCTGCGATCCTCTCTGCGATAGGCGTTGTATGCAAGGGTTGCCCTTATAATTATATACTAGACTGCCTGCCCTGGCGCTGTCATCGCCTGAGACGGCGAGCTCCCTGGATAGACTGAGAAGCCGGGAGCGGTCTGAAAAAGGAGAAGGCTACTCATCCCATCCAATCTTGACGGTCGAAAGCGAAAGCGCGTACAATAGCGAAAAGCCTGGCTGACCGCTGGGGCCGCCGGCAGGAGGCCATGCGGTTCCAGTCGATCCGCATTCGGGTACTGAAAGCAAGAGGATACTCAAACGGCGATACTGCGAAAAAAGAAAGCAAGAGGATATTGAAAGGAAGAACATGGCAGACGTCTATGGTGATCAGCCAGAGCCTGCAGTGTCGGCGTCGGGGCAGGAGGCCAAAGCGACGCCAGTCTCAGACGAGGAGACGCCCAGTGTAGAGATGGAGCAAGAGGCGGCTTCATCTCCGGAGGAGGAAGAGGGTGCGGCTCTCTCAAAGGAAGAGAGTGTCGCGCCGGTGCCCCTGTCTGGCGAGGCTGGGGAGCAGCCTGGCGATACGGTGGCAGTGGCGACTGAGGGGGAGCGGAGAAGGCCGCCAGTGTATGCAGCCACCCTGGAGCATCTGCTGGCGCGTCAGCCGCAGCCTCCCCTGGATGTGGAGTCGCTGGCGGTCAGGGAACGTTTGAGCCGGCTCCGTACCGATGTCACGACGTTGCTCACCGATTGGCGCTGGGGAGCGCTTAGTCGAGAGGAAGCGGCCAACCGTCTGGTGCCTCTGCTCGACTTCAGTCCGCTCTCGCAGTGGGCCTCTTTGGTCACTGCTCAGCTCTATGAAATCGATCGCGCCGGTAGCCTGATACCGGTCTGGCAGACGCTGATCGCGCGCGGTGACCCCCAAGATCAGAAGCAGGAGCAAATGCCGCGGCAGGACAGTAACCCGGCGGAGACCCCGCTGGGAAAAGCCCGCCGTCTTGCTGTGTTGCTGCTTGGCAGCTACAAAGAAGCGGAGCTGACGAACCTGCTCGGGCGTCTGGCGCTTGACCCGCATCTTTCCCTCTATGCCGCGCAGGCCCTACTGCGACAGAACACGCTCTTGGCGCGTGAGACCCTCATGCGAGCAGTAAAGGAAGCCGAAGGCTGGGCGCGCATCGACCTCATTGAAGCCTGCCTGAAGCTGAAGCAGCCGAGTTTCTTCGACCTCTTGCTTGCCCTTGGCCTGGAGGGCATTCCTGGTCTTGAGGCTTATGTAGCCCCCCTGCTCTATCGAGCCATTCCTTTAGAGGTCTATCTTAATCCGCCCCCGGAAGTGACGTTACCATCCAGGCTAATCCAGCACGCGGCTCTGGTCTGTTACTATGTCTGTCTGGAAAGCATTCAGAACGCCAGCCTTCACCCTGAGCAGCCGCCGCTCATCTTTGAGCGTGAGCTACTGCCTTTGGTGGAGGCCCTCTTTAGCAGTGCACGCCGCTATGGGAGCTGGCCGCAGGTTGTGGCATTGCACCAGTTTGCCCTCTTCCTGGGGCGCTATTGGAGTGGCATCGCCCGCGGCCTCATCCGTGAGCCGCGCGTCATCCAGCCCGTCACGAGCTGTCTTCCTCTCATGCCTGAAATCGAGCGTTGGATGAATGGGCCGGCGCGCGATATTTTGCTGGAGGCTCTCAGCGAGCGAGACGAGCGGGCCTGGTCGCCAGTCGTAAGGACGCTGTTAGATCTGCGCGAAGTGCGGTTGTGCGCGCCCCTGCTGAACCACTTAGAGAGGGTTAATCGGCTGGAAAGAACTGAAGAGGCCCAGCGCCTTGGTCTAGCCTGCGAAGCTCTGGCTGCTCTTGGAGAGAGGCGGGCGCTAGAGGTCTTTCGGCGCTTGCTCACAGAGGTTGTGGTCCTGCCAGAACGCACTGCTCTTGCTCAGCGCGCCGACCCCTTGCCTCCTGAAGATAAGCATGTGCCGGGCAGCGTCCTTGCTGTGAACGTGCTGCGGGCTCTGGCCCTGCTTGGGGTCCCTGAGAGCCTCGATCTCGTGGTGCAGGCTTGCCGTGACTTTGATCCGGTTGTGCGGGAGACAGCTTTTGAGGCTCTGATGAAGCTGGATGCCAGCGGTGAGCAATGGAGCAGCCGTATGGCTATGCGGGAAGCTCTCAGTGACCTGGCTCCGGCGGTAGCAGCTTTGGCCTGCCGTCTGGCAGCTCAGTATCGCGATCGCGAATCGCTACCGGCCTTGCGCTACTTACTCCAGTCGCGCCCATCGGTGCGTGAGGCTGCCGCGGCAGCGCTTGCCCAGCTAGAGCAGGCCGTGGCCTGGCCAGCCTAGGCCCGGCCAGGCCTGGTAGCTGGGGGGACGAAAGTGCTCTTCCCCCCTCTATCCTGCTGCCTTGTTTCGTAGCCCCTCTGTATACTATACAATAGGAACCAGAAAACTCTATTTGCCCGTCAGGGAGAACTACTGAACCTCTCTCGCGGCTCCTTCCTGGCGAGCTTTCTCTCTGTTATCCAGGTAGTGAGGGTCAAACAGAATGAATATGTTGGTGGGGAAGACGCTCGGTGGATATCGTCTCTTACGGCTCCTCGAAAGTGGTGGGATGGGGGATATCTATCTTGCTCAGCATGAACGGATTGGGCGCAAGGTTGCTATTAAGGTCATCTGTAGCGATCTCCGCTCTGCTCCTCTCTCTCCCGAAGGCATTCAGGCTGCTCGCCGCTTTATCCGCGAGGCGCGGGCTGTTGCAGAGCTTGAACATGAGCATATTTTGCCCCTGTATCATTTTGGTGAAGAGACACTTGAGCCGGAATCAACAGTTATTACCTATCTGGTTATGCCCTATCTTTCTGAAGGCTCGCTCTGGAAGTGGTTGCAGCGACGGACGCAGCAGTACGGTTTTAGTTGGCCTATCTCGGCGGAGGAGGCCGGCTACTATCTGCTTCAGGCGGCCTCGGCTCTCCAGTGTGCCCATGATCATGGCATCGTCCACCGCGATATCAAGCCAACGAATTTTTTGATCCGTGTCGATCGCGGCCCGCTCAGTCCTACAGTAGACGCCGAGCGTGCGGCCTTGCTGAATCGCATCTTTCCGCATGGTCGGCCTCATCTGCTGCTAGCCGACTTTGGTCTGGCGACCTTTTACCGCCAGGGCCGTTCGTTTCATCGCTCTGTTGGGACGCCGCTCTATATGGCGCCAGAGCAGTTTGATGATCCTGCTCAGGCTGATGCGGTGGCCGTTGGTCCGCCTGCCGACCAGTACGCGCTCGCAGTCATGATCTATCAGCTTGTCACAGGCCGGGCCGTCTTTGAGGGGACCGCCAGCCAGCTGCTCCATCATCACCATCATACTCCTCCGACGCCTCCCAGCGTCTATAATGCCTCATTGCCGCGAGAGCTGGATGAGGTCTTTCTGCGAGCATTAGCCAAGAAGCCCGAGCAGCGCTTTCCAACGATTCTGGCTTTTGCCCAGGCCTATGATGCCGTGATCCAGGCCAGGCTGCAGACGAGCGCCCAGCTCCATCAGCAGCGCAGCGAGGTGCGAGCGCTGGCGGTGGCGGCTAATCACCCTGCCTGTCTGGCCTTGCCTGAGCCGGTAGAGGAGCGCCTGGTGACGCCGAGGCGGACACCGCAGCCGGAAGAGGCCCCACTCAAGGCAGCGGCCCAGCTTAGGCGAGCGCAAGAGGAGCGAGAAAGGCGCCAGCGGCAGAGGCAGACCCCGACTCCTGCCACGATGAGGCAGGGGGGGCAGGAGGCGCTTGCGGGGGAGCACGAGCCGGCCCCTGCTCTGGAGCCGCTGAGCGAAGGCGAGCGCGGCGTGGAGGTCCAGATGAGAGCTGCTGAGCGCTCACTGGAGTCGCAGCCGCTCTTACTCACAAGCCGCTTGCTTGTGCTAACGCTGACGCTCCTGGCTGTAGTGGTTCTCCTCGGCGGCCTCCTGCTTTTTTTGCTGTTGCTAGCGGGCCATCTTGGCGTCTTCTCCTACGTCATGCAGCCTGGTGAGCGCCTCTGGTACTCTCCAGGGTGGCGCTGGGGGCCATAGCGGCCTGACTTTTGCTTTTTGACCACCACCACAAAGACGCTACTGACGCGGTGTGGTCAGCCGCGCCAGGGTCAGCAAGCGCGCGATCTGATCAGCGAAGGTGCTGCCTACTGGCTGGGGCCAGGCAGCGCTTCAGCCTCCCTGGCTCCACTCGCTAGTGAGGCACGATCGGCAGAACAACATAGGAAGGGTGCTCGCGATTATGGAGAATCGTCTGCTGAGCGGGGATCATCTCGGCGCTAGCCCCCAGTGGCTGGCCAGTATTTGGGTTGCGGTCCCAGCGAGGGAAATTGCTGCTAGTGATATCCAGGCGGATGCGGTGGCCTGCTTTAAAGAGATTGCTGGTCGACCACAGGTCGATCACATATTCATACGCTTTGCCAGGCTCGATCAGCGAGGGGTCGCCGCCTCGTGGTGCGTGGCGAAAGCGGGCCCGAATGATGCCATCGGTCAGATTTTGAGCGTAGCCATCGGGATGGACATCGACCAGGCGTGCGACAAAGTCGGTATCGGGAGCGCTGGAGGCAGCCCACAAGTGGACGTGGATGGGGCCGGTGACCTCCAGATCCTCCTGCAGGGGAGCGCTAGTATAGACCAGAACATCGTCGCGGCTCTCGGTGGGCCGCTGGTCGAAAGGACCGGCGGGGTACTCGGGAGCCATCAGCACGGCGCCGCCGCGTGTGATAACCGGGTTGGCTGGATCGTAGGTATACTGATCGGCGCTCTCGTCCTCTGGCGGCTCAGTAGAGAGGGTGCCATCGCCGTGCAGCGTATTGGCGTGGCCCTGGCTATGCAGGTAGTAGCGCGTTTCGACGGCGCGGGCCAGTGGCCACTCCTGCTCATCGCGCCAGGCATTGGCCCCCATCACAAAGATCTTGAGCGGGGCCTCCTGGGCGATGCCATTCTCGATACCCTTGAGCCAATAATCGAACCAGCGCAGCTGATAGGTCATGAAGTCCTGCTGGAGATTAATGAAAGCAGTCGTCGAAGCGAAGCCGAAGGTCTGCTCGCCGATCAGGGTTCCCTGCGAGGTGTGGGCCCAGGGACCGATCAGCAGCTTGCTCTGGCGGGCCTGGGGGGTAGCGCCGCGCTGGCGCATGGCAGTGAAGTGCTCCAGAGTATCCTGCAAGAAGATATCGTACCAGCCGCCGCCGCTGAAAGCTGGTGTGGTCACCCGGTCGTGCTTCCCGCTGATATTCATATATTCGGCGGCGGCGCGCTGCATTGGAAACTCCAGAGCCAGGAAGAAGGCAGGTGCGATCTCCTGGGTTTTCAGCGGGCGGAACTCCTTGAGGGGCAACGACCAATAGCCTTCCTTGCCCAGAGCATCCATCTCCTTTGCCCAGAGCGCGATGGCCCGTCCCAGGGCTTGAGGATCGTTGCGGTACCGGCGCATCAGCACGTCCATCCCCATCTGCAGCTGCCAGCTAGCCATTGTGCCCAGCTCCAGGGCGCCGCCGCGGAAGACCACCCCATTAAAGGGATCGCTCCAGGTGAAGAGGGGGATCATCGTCTTCAGGGCTGGGGGCTGCTCGACCGCTGCCGACCACTGGGTGAAGCCGAAATAGGAAGCGCCATACATCCCGACCTGGCCATTGCTATAGGGCAGGTGCGCTGCCCATTCGATCGTATCGAAGCCGTCGCGGGCCTCGTTGGCCATCGGCACCCAGTCGCCTTCGGAAGTAAAGCGTCCGCGCGTATCCTGCACGATGACCACGTAGCCACGTCTGGCGGCCTGAACGGGGTCCAGGATTGCGCTTGCCAGCGGCAGATCCTTGCCGTAAGGCAGGCGTGTCAGCAGCACCGGCCACTGTCCTTCGCCAGCCGGTCGGTAGATATTCGCGCGCAGCGTCGTCCCATCGCGCATGCGGGCGGGGACATCATAGTCCACGATGACTTGCTGACCCGGTTGCGTTGTCATAGATGCTGAAACTCCTTCCTGCAGATGCCTACCTACCTTTGTGGCCACCTGGCCGGCCAGAGGCGGCCTGGCCAGACCAGGCCGAACCAGATCTGACGAGGCCCCGCACGCAGGGCCTGAGTGATCATGGTGTATGATACAACGCCTCACGAGGAGAATGCCAGTCTTGACACTCCCTCAGCCGTCTGACTATACTGCCACTCATCAATTGTGGGACACTCTATTCCGGCAGGCGAACCAGGCAGGCCGGTATAAGGGGGAGACGTATGCGGCATGGAGCGCCCCTGGATGGCGAAAAGACTGTCCAGATTGTCCATCGGATCGCCAGTGTGCTGCGCGCCTTTCATAGTCGCCGCTTGCTAGGGATCACCGACCTGGCCCAGGCGACGGGCCTGCCCAAGTCGACGACTCATCGTTTGGTGACAGCCCTGGTGAATGAGGGTTTACTGATTCAGGACGAAGATACGCATAAATACGGTTTGAGCTTGCATGTTACCGCTCTGAGCGCGAGCATCTTGAGTTCTCATGCAGTACGGAAAGTGGCCCGGCCCATTCTGATGGAGTTGCGTGACCAGACGCGTGAATCGGTCCATCTGGCCGTGCTTGAAGGGGTGGAGGTGGTCATTATCGATACAGAGGATTCGTATTTCTTTGTGCGCGTCGTGAACGTGCCAGGCCAGCATCTGCCTGCTCATGCGGTTTCGACCGGCAAGGTGCTGCTGGCCTATCAGTGGGAGCATCGCCTCAGCGAGCTGATTGGGCAGATCAAGCTGGAGCGCTACACGGAACGGACGATCACCGATCCCCGGCGCTTGATCGAGGAGCTGCGTCGAGTACGAATGCAGGGCTATGCGGTCTCGTGTGGTGAGTTGGAGGAGGGCGTCGATGCAGTGGCTGCGCCCATTTTTGACCACCTTGGGGCAGCCGTAGCCGCCGTCTCGATTGGAGGACCAAGCGAGCGCTTTCAGCCACGCCTCTCCGATTTTATCGAGGCGGCGGTGCACGCGGGCCAGCGCATCTCTCAGGCCCTGCGCTATGTTGGCTGGAATTAGGAAGGCACCGGCTGGCGACCCTGCTGCTTGTAACTGCCGCTGCGCTCCGCTTTTGGCGCGAGGGTGGCACAAAAACAGGCGGTGGGCGCGTTGTCTTCAGTCAGTAGATCGGAATATCCTACGGTGTCCGTGGGACTGTGGTATGCTACAATCAGTGTGGGAGGGAAGAGGAAAGCGCGCTCTGCTCGTCCAGTGCTTGGTCCACCTCACTTCTTACCTGGTCTCAGCCTCGGTTCTGGTCCGGGTCGCCTGACTGTCCTGCCTGCGAGCTGCCCGTCTGGGGGAGCCTGGGGTGAGGTTGTACTGGTGCTGCAGGTTGGTCAGGCTTGGGCGAGGTTGGGGGCGGTACCCTACCCGCTTGCCTGTTTGCTTTACCTGCAAGAGCGGAGAGAGAACGGAGAACTGGATGCTGGCCCATGCGGAATGTGTTTTGGTTGATGCGTACTCGGGAACACAGACGCCTCAGCGAGGAGTGCCGCCAGATGTTGCGAGAGTCTTCAGAGCAGCCAGGGGTCGCCTATTTGGTGATTCATCGCGAGCCGTTGCCGAACAAGCGTGTTGAGTTGTGGAATGAGTGTACCACCATTGGTCGCAGTCGTGGCTGCGATATTTTCCTGGAGGACGTCAGCGTCCATCGCCGGCAGGCGAGCATTCTGTACACCCCTCAAGGCTACCTGCTGCGCGATGATCATGGAAGTGGCGATAGCTTTGTAAATGGGCGCCCCGTCACGCAGGTGCTCCTGCGCGATGGAGACGAACTACGTTTCGGCAATACTCGTCTGACTTTTTATGCCCATGAGGGTACGCGTCCCTTCCAGCTGGCCTCTTCGCGAGGAAAAGAGCTGCATCTGACCAGGCAGCCCGATCCTGCAACCAGTGTGATTGCGCGCCTGGAACTGGGGAGCGTCAGGGGGGTCCCGCGAACCTTTGAGCTGTTGCCCGAAATGACAATTGGCCGCAGTCGCGATTGCGATCTCTTCTTAGAAGATCTGACGGTCAGTCGTCTACATGCCACGATCCGCCAGTTGCCAGATGGTCAGTACGAGCTGGAGGATCGGCGTTCGGCCACGGGCACGTTTGTCAATGGTCAGCGCATCTCGCACTGTATCCTCAAAGATGGGGATCTTATCCAGATCGGCAATCATCGCATCGTTTTTCGCCTGGTGCCTCCTTCCTGAGCACGGCTGCAACAGCTCGCAGGTGTTCCTCGTAGGGGTCAGGCCTATCTGGGGCTGCAGGCGCCTCGTAGGCGTGGGTCTCCTCAATGAAATGCCAGACCTCTCGGGGTACATCACGGGCGTGGGCTGCCGGATTCTGGCGCACGCGAGTCGACGAGATGTCTCGATAGGACGGGTCGAAGGGCAGGGCCTGGACCGCGCCGGCAAATTGGCGATTCTCGGGCTGCGCCAGCAGCGCACGTAGCTCCTCTTCGCCATTACTCCCTCGCGGAGCTACCAGCAGATGCGCCAGACGAAACAGCTGATGCAGAGCCGCATCGCGATCGCGATAGTAGCGCGGATCAAAAATCTGGATGATCTTGTCAAAGCCAACCAGGAAGGTGAGGCGACTGACCTCTGGAAAGCTACGGTGTACTGCCTCTGCCTGCTCAACGTAGAGACCGCGGTTAAACAGCAGCAGACCCACGCCGGGAAGCTTGTGCTGTAGAAGCTGCTGCAGTAATACCAGACGATCCAGCAGGGTAGGGCGCTCGACATGCTCTTTATCAACGATCTGCTTGCTGAGGGCTGCGTAGACCAAAACGTCGGCACCACTCTGCTCCTGGACCTGATGCAGCAAGGCCAGGTGAGCTGTTGTCGGCGGATTGAAGGAGGCGGGGAAGACAATAATGTGGCCCCGTGGTGTCGGCGAGGGGGGAACGACGAGCGCTGTTGATGGCTCGTGTGGATCAAGCTGCTCTAGCAAAGCCTGGAGGGCGCGATACTGCTCCTGTAGCTCAACAGCTATCTGTCCCATGCGCTGCTTGCTCCTCGTCACTATCTGACTGACACCGCTTGATGAGGGTACTGCTAGCCAGGGGGTATGGCTGCTTCTTTAAGAATAGCACATGGTGGGGAGAGCGAGGAGCGGAAAGCTGGCCAGAGAAAAGGCGGCCTGGTCTTTGGGAACGATCGCGGGCTGGCGGAGGCTGGCAAGAGGCCAGCCGGATAGCGCCCTGCGGAGCAACTTGCTGCTTTCTGACTAGCGGAGCCGATCGCGAAAGGCGGCGATCTGCGCGCTATGCTCGCGCTTGTGACCGTAGTACATATACACGATCAGGTCATCAAGCGAGTAGGGGTCACCATACCAGGGCAGGGTCCCCGTTTGGCGGCAGGTTTCCGCTGGAATGCGCGTGATCAGCTCCATAGTGCGCTCATGTGCTGAAGCATATTCCTGAAGTACCTCGGCAAAGCTGGATGCCTTGCGCATTGCCACCTCCGTCTCGTTAAACTGCGGTCCCAGCTCGGTAAAGCGTCCCAGATAGGGGGTGGGATCGTCTTCGAGGAAAGAGATCAGGACATCGACCAGAACCAATTCATACGAGGCAAGGTGAGCGATAATATCTTTGACTGACCAGACTCCGCAGGCTCCACTCTGCTCACGTGCCGACTCGGGAAAGCCTTCCAGTGTTCTCATGACGGTCAAATGGCCGTATTGTAAGACATCGCTTGCGTTCATTGTTTCTTCCTCCTCTGCACGCTGGCCAGAGGCAACCGCTGGTGACCCAACCGTGAAGTGATAGCGTCTCTCCTTCTAGCCTTGCGACCGGGAGCTGCTCCGTAGGTAAAAGGCAGGCCAGAGAAGGCAAGGCCCAGGCTCACGGCTGGAGCGGTCTTCGCTCGAAGCCGTCTCTTGCCCACCGCACTACATCGAAGCGACCGGGCTATCCTAACCGACAGCGGAGCAGTTTGTAAACCGCAGAAGTACTGGCGGGTGAAGAAAAAAAGCTTCCAAAGCCAGAGGCTGCCTTCTCAGCGAGCGCACGAGCAGCCAGAGACCTCGCCGAGCCGCATGCGCGGAGCGAGGCGTCCCTGGCTGCTTGCTCTCCAGGTCTGCGGGCCTGCGGAGGCTGATGCGCCTGCTTAGCGAGCTGGCGAAACCGCGAGCCCTCCTAATCCTGAATCAGGCGGCGCAGAACGGTTGGCAGAATACCCCCATTCTTATAGTAGGTAACATCGACCTTGCTATCCAGACGCGCAATAGTCTGGAACGTAAAGGTCGAGCCATCCTCGCGGGTCACGCGCACCGTAATCTCCTGGCGTGGTTGCAGATCGTGCTCGATACCCAGAATATCGTAGCGCTCGCGTCCCGTCAGGCCCAGAGACTCCTTGCTCTCGCCTGGGCGGAACTGCAGTGGCAAGATGCCCATACCGACCAGGTTACTGCGATGGATGCGCTCAAAGCTCTCAGCGATGACCGCCCGAATGCCCAGCAGGAGCGGCCCTTTCGCGGCCCAGTCACGCGACGAGCCTGAGCCATATTCCTTGCCGGCGATTACCAGCAGCGGGACGCCTTCCTCCTGGTAGCGCATAGCCGCATCGTAGATGGTCATCTCCTGGCCCTCGGGCAAGTGGAGCGTATAGTAACCCTCCTTGCCGCCCACCAGGCGGTTGCGCAGGCGAATATTGGCGAAGGTGCCGCGCACCATGACCTCGTGATTGCCACGGCGCGCCCCATATGTATTGAAATCGCGCCGCTCCACACCGCGGGCCAGCAGATACTTGCCAGCGGGACTATCGGGCGAGAAGCTGCCGGCGGGCGAGATATGGTCGGTCGTAATGGAATCGTCCAGCATTGCCAGTACCCTGGCCCCCTCAATGGTCTGCAGAGGAGGAGGCTCAAGGGCCATATCCTTGAAGAAAGGCGGCTCCTGAATATAGGTCGAATTGGGGTCCCAATTAAAGAGAGGCCCTGTTGCATTGCTGAGCGAGCGCCAGTGCTCATCGCCCTCGAAGACATGGCCATAGTTCTTCTTGAACAGCTCGGGCGAGATCGCACGGCTCACCACCGCATTGATCTCCTCCTGGCTTGGCCAGATCTCGCGCAGATAGACCGGCTCACCGTTAGCATCGTAGCCGATGGGGTCCTTCGTCAGATCGATATCGACCGTGCCGGCCAGTGCGTAGGCCACCACCAGCGGAGGAGAGGCCAGGAAGCTTGCGCGTACCTGGGGATGGATGCGGCCCTCAAAGTTGCGGTTGCCCGAAAGGACTGCCGCCACAACCAAGTCATTAGCCTGCACGGCCTCCGCCACCGGCTCTGGCAGAGGGCCGCTGTTGCCGATACAGGTGGTGCAACCGAAGCCCACCAGATGGAAGCGTAGGGCCTCCAGATAGGGGAGGAGATCGGCGCTCTCCAGGTAGTCAATCACGGCTCGCGAGCCAGGGGCGAGGCTGGTTTTCACTGTTGGCTTCACAGTCAGGCCCCGCTCCACAGCGTGCTTTGCCAGCAGGCCAGCGGCGATCATCACCGAAGGATTGGAAGTATTTGTACAGCTCGTAATCGCGGCGATCGCGACCGCCCCATCGCTAAGCGTCGTCTGAGTATTGCCGAGGTGCACAGTTGCACTGCGCCGATGGCCATTGCTGCCGATGCGGTCGGCGTAGGTCTCGCGGAAGACCTGTCCCACGCGCGCCAGTGGCACGCGATCCTGGGGGCGACGCGGGCCGGCCAGGCTTGGCTCGATCGTCGCCAGGTCCAGCTCCAGGAGATCGTCGAAAAGCGGCTCGGGGGCATCGTCGCTGCGGAAGAGGCCCTGAGCGCGCGTATAGTCCTCAACGAGCTGAATCAGCTCGGGATCGCGCCCTGTGCTGCGGAGGTAGCGCAGCGTCTCCTCATCGACGGGGAAGAGTGTCGCTGTGGCTCCAAACTCTGGCGACATATTGGCGATTGTTGCCCGATCGGCCAGAGAGAGATAGCGCAGGCCAGGGCCGGTAAACTCCACAAACTTGCCCACCACGCCGCGCTTGCGTAGCAGCTGAGTCACCGTCAGCACCAGATCGGTAGCGGTAGACCCTTCTGGCAGGGCTCCGAAGATACGCACCCCGATCACCTCGGGCGTCAGCAGATAGAGCGGTTGACCCAGCAGCACAGCCTCGGCCTCGATGCCGCCAACGCCCCAGCCAAGCACGCCCAACCCATTGACCATTGTCGTATGCGAATCGGTGCCCACCAGCGTATCGGGGAAAGCCAGGCGCTCCCCCTGGGTCTCCTTCGTCATCACAACCGAAGCCAGGTACTCCAGGTTCACCTGATGCACAATGCCCGTGCCCGGGGGCACCACTCGGAAATTGCGGAACGCTTGCTGGGCCCAGCGCAGCAGGGCGTAGCGTTCGCTGTTGCGCTCGTACTCGCGCTCAACATTGCGTTGGAAGGCCAATGTCGAGCCGAAGACATCGACCTGCACCGAGTGGTCAATGACCAGATCGGCGGGCACCAGCGGATTAATCTTTTGGGGGTCGCCGCCCATGCGGGCAACGGCGGAACGCATCGCAGCCAGATCGGCGACAGCAGGAACGCCGGTGAAATCCTGGAGCAGCACGCGCGCTGGCATAAAAGGGAACTCCTCATCGCTACTGGCGGCCTTGCCCGGCTGCCAGCGTGCCAAAGCCAGCACGGTCTTCTCCGTGATCAGCTCGCCATCGTAGTGGCGCAGCAGATTCTCCAGCAAGATTTTCACTGTGAAGGGGAGGCGCTCCAGAGCTACGCCGTGTCTGGCCAGCGCCTCAAGACGGTAATACGTAACAGTGCCATAGTCTCCGCTCAGCCTTGAGCGGGCATCGAAGGCGTCGCTGTAAGTAGCCATGCTCTTCTGTCCTCTATCCTCTCATAGGTTCGCGATCTTGGGGAAAGTCAGGACTGGTATGGTCGCTAGGGGAGTGAAGCTGAGAGAGAAGTGTAATCGGTAGCAAGTGCGTAGAGTCCACTTTATCAGGACTGGGGCCACCGCATCTAAGGAACTCCCCTACGCCACTCGGGTTTCCTGTCCGCCAGCGTAGCGATGGGTGACGGCTACAACAGTATTCAGCTTCATTAATTATAATGGATGAGCAAGAGCCACGGCAAGCGTGCGGGAACCTCTAACCTGTATCGTATCATCTCACAGAAGGAGGAGACAGGGGGTAAGCCATCGCTGCTGGAGGGGATAGGAAGGGAGAGCTAGTTGAGAGAGGAGAGAGGGAGAAAAGAAGTGGAGGTCCGGGAGTGCCAGCGTGTCCGATAGAAGCTTACACAACGAAGAGTGAACACCGCACGGAGAGACAAAGATGCTACTCGTTTCAAAACCCGCAACGGGCACAAAGACCGTTCCGAGCACCGGCGATGAGCCGTCGATAATCTTGGCCCCCGTAGCCAGGTCCCGGTCCCTGGCTAGAGCTTACCGTCGACCCATCAAACCGCTGTAAGCTTCCATGAACACTGGCTGCTTCCCGGACCCCACCCAGTTATTACTATGCGTCATTGTCTGGCAAAACGCATCAGCAGATGTACCTAATCGTCTTCAAGCAGAACTATGGGAGGAGCTTCCTTGTGGGGGAAAGGGGCAGATAGCCTGGAGGAGTGAGTGGTGGAGGAGCGCTGAGGGGGGTGTTAGTGGGAGTCGGGGTGCTGCTGTTCGGGGGGCAAGGGGAGCGAGAGGCGGATAGTGCAGCCCTGACCGGGGGCTGACTCAATCGTCAGCGTTGCGCCGATCAAGGCCGCGCGTTCACGCATCCCGAGCAGTCCCAGGCCGCCCTGTGAGCCGTGTTCGCGTCCCGTGCCGACCTGCTCAGGGGAGAAGCCGCGGCCATTATCGCTCACGGTCACAGTCAGGCAGCTGGGCAAATAGGCCACATGCAGCCAGGCCTGGCTGGCCTGTGAGTGGCGCCAGACGTTTGAGAGCGCTTCCTGAACGATGCGAAAGACAGCAATCTCTGCCTCTGGAGAAGTTGGGCGAGGCTCGCCCGAGCAACTGAAGGAACAGGGGACGCCGCGTTCGGCAGAGCTATCGCTGAGCCACTCCAGAGCTGCATGCAGACCCAGGTCATCCAGCACTGACGGACGCAGATCGCGGCAGGCGCGGCGCACGCCTTCCAGCGTCCGATCGGCCAGATTCTGCAGGCTAGCATGCCACTCCAGATCTTTCGCCGGCAGCTGGAGCTGACGCATGGCGCGCCCCAACCCGTCCAGGCCGAGGGAGAGGGCGATCAGGGCCTGAGCCGTATCGTCATGCAGCTCGCGGGCCAGGCGGCGGCGCTCCTCCTCCTGTACGCGCGTAATCAGAGAAGCGTAGTCGCGTAGCTCATCCTGGCGCCGGCGGGCGCTGCGCAAATCTTCGAGCGCGCGCTGTAGCTCATTGGTCTGAATGCTCAGGCGCGTACTCACCAGGGCCAGGTAGTAAATAGCGAAGAGCGGCACCAGGAAAAAGAGCCAGGCCAGCTCAGCGGCAGCATCGTCGAAGATGTCGACCACGGGCAAGAGCGGGCCGACACTCAGCACCAGGGCCTGAAAGCGCAGAAAAGGAGAAGCCAGGTAAGCGCGCCAGGCGGCCCCGGTGGGGTGTCCAGACCAGCGGAACATGATCGGCAAGGCGATCAGGGCGATGAGGACCATCATCACCACGGCGGCCAGCACGCTGCCGAGCAGTTCGTTGGTTTCGGCCAGGCGTCCCGTGTGCTGGAGGGGCAGATGCGTGCTGCCGGCCATCCAGACATAGACTGAGCCAGCCAGGAAGACGATCAAGCCTGTGCTGGCCAGGTGATAGCAGGCCTCGCTCCATGAGATGAAGCCGCGTGCCAGCGTATAGCCCTGAAGGACCAGCTGGGTGATGATGGCGGTCAAGACTGCGGCGGGTACACTAATCAGCACGCTGGCGGCCAGATAGAAGGGGGCGGTGATGTCGAAGAGAAAGAGCGGGCGCCAGGTATCCAGGACCTGCTGCTGGGTATTTTTGGGGTCGGCCAGTTCGGAGCGCAGCAAACGGAGCAAAGAGTAGCGTCCCAGCAGGGCCAGCAGGGAGGTCAGGGCGACCAGGCTATAGATGGCACGTGGGCCGTAAAAATTGGGAACTGGTCGATAGTTGTGGATAGACCAGAGCAGCAGAGGCAAAACAATGGCCAGAGAGAGCGCGATCACCAGCAGCCGTAGTGGTGAGAACTGTGCCTGCTTGAGCATGGTTCTCATTGACTATCGTAGGTATCCTGGAGTGAGATCATTCCCTGACGGAGGGCCTGGAGCACGGCCTCGGTGCGCGAGCCAACCTGCATTTTCTGGAAGATATTGGCCAGGTGGCTATGGACAGTACGGATACTCAGGCCCAGGCGGCGCGCGATCTCTTTATTAGGCAGGCCGCGGGCGGCCAGGCGCAGGACATCAAACTCGCGCTCGCTGAGCAGATCCGAGGAGCGCTGAGCCGGGTGACTGCTGCGGTTCGTCAGGCGGCGCATCATCTTCTCTGTCAGTGATGGCTGCAGCACCGACTCGCCGCGAGCCACAGCGCGGATCGCATTCACCAGCTCCTGGCCGTGTACATTCTTCAGCAGGAAGCCGGCGGCTCCCGCCTCCAGCAGTGCGATCAAGTACTGCTCATCGTCGTAGGCGGAGAGGACCAGGACAGCCGTTTTGGGGCAGTGGGCCTTGATCTGGCGAGTGGCCTCGATCCCCCCCATACCGGGCATAGCGATATCCATGATAGCAATATCGGGATTCAGGCGCCGGGCGGCCTCTATCGCCTCCTCACCACTCGCCGCCTCAGCTACCACGGAGACATCGCTCTCTGCCTCAAGCAAGCGCCGTGTCCCTTCACGCACCAGGGCGTGGTCATCGGCGAGGAGCACGCGGATCACTCGCTGCTCCTCATGCTCGCCGTTGACTGTGCCGGGAGCGATCTGTGTTGTCATGATGCTATCGTCCTGCTCTCGTAGCTCGCTGAACACTGTCAAAACCCTCCTGCGGAGCAACTTCCTCGCAGCCAGCCAGCACCAGCCTGTGTGAAACCGTCGCAGCGTTTTGCTCTTACTATAGAGGATCTCCACCGGAGAGGACTACAGCAAATTTGCTGAAACCCTTTTCATTATGGCACGGCCTGGGGCGGAAGGCAAGCCCTCTGTGGGGGACGAAACAGGCGAAAATGGCCGCTGGGCAGCGCCTTGGCCGCACTTTGTGGTATCATGAGAAAAGCATGCTGGAACGTTCTCTTGACAGAGGAGGACCCTTTCGTTAGAGTAGGTCTCGGGTCCCTATATACTTGCATGCTGCAGTTCCACCGTTTCTGCGATGTCTACGTGTTTGTATGTATGAGGGAACGTTGTTAAAACGATGTGCTGAGCAGGGAGGAGGCCCATGGGGGGCTGTTTGGACGCCGAAGGATGTGGTTATCAGAATCCCGATAAAGTGCGTTTTTGCGCCCAATGTGGAATTCCGACCAGAGGCTCATTCCTGCTGGGGCGCTATGAAATTATGGATCTGCTTTCTCGCGACCGCCAGACGGTCACGCTGGAGGCCCTGGATCACCATCGCGGGCTGCCAGTGACGGTGCGAGTACTGCGCCCGCGCGAGGCAACGGAGCAAGAGCGGGAGGAGTTTCTGCAAGATGCGGAGCTGGCCATGTCGCTCTCCAGCCGGGTCAATGAGCCGGGGAGCATTCGCGTGACCGATTATGGCCAGGATGGTCCAGTTGCCTTTCTGGTCAAGACAGAATTCGATCCGGCTCGCCAGCCCGCCCGCCAGTTTCGTCCCCATATGACGGTGCGTGTGGGCAGCGACCTCTTGTGGTCGGAGGCTGAGGCGACAGTGCAGGCCGCGGCTGGGGTGAAAGAGGAGGAGGGAGTAGCGGAGGATGAGGTCAGTACTGAGCGCCATCCCGCGCTGCCCCGCAGGTCTGTCTCTCAGCAGCGCCAGACGACTCCAACGGGCGTGCGTGACTGGCTGGCCGAGGCTCATGCGCTCTATGAGCAGCAGCGCTATGAGGAGGCGCTGGCGGCCTACGAGGTGGCTCTTCGCTCCCAGGGGAACCCGGTGGAGGCCTGGGTCGGCAAGGGGGCTACCCTGATGCTCCTTGGGCGCCCCGAGGAAGCGCTGGCGGCCTACGATTATGCCCTGCGCCTGCGCCCGGATGATCCTGAGCTGTGGAACTCGCGCGCCAGTGTCTTGCATGAGCTGGGCCGCTACGATGAGGAGATGTATTGCTACGATCAGGCGCTGGCCCTCGATCCGAATTCGGCCTTCGCCTGGAGTGGCCGCGGCATGGCCCTGGCTGAGCAGAATCGCCCAGAGGAGGCCCTGCTGGCTTTCGATCGCGCCCTGGTGCTTGATCCCAATCAGAGTGTCATCTGGCAGGCCATGAGCGATACGCTCTATAGCTTGCAGCGTTACGAGGAGGCTCTCATTGCCGTCGATCGGGCTCTGGAGTTGGAGAGCCAGCGCGCTTCCTTGTGGGATATTAAGGGCAATATTTTGCGTCGCCTGAAGCAGCCCGATCAGGCCCTCCCGCTCCATGAGCGCGCGCTGCAGTTGGAGCCGCAGAATGCCCTCTATTCTTTTGATAAGGCCAACGATCTGCGCGATCTGCGGCGCTATGCGGAGGCGCTTGCGGCCTACGATGAAGCCTTAGAACTTGATCCTACCCTGGCCGGCGCATGGTATAATCGAGGAAACGTCCTGGCTGCCCTCCACATGTATGAGGATGCCCTGGAATCCTATAGTCAGGCGCTCCGCTACGACGATGGCCTGATCTCCGCCTGGTATAACAAGGGCAGCCTCCTCCATGAGCTGGGACGCTATGAGGAGGCCCTGGAGGCTTTCGATCGCGCTTTGGCCCTCGATGCCCACTATATCGCTGCCTGGAACAATAAGGGATTGTCGCTCTTCGCCTTGGGCCGGCTGGAGGAGGCCCTGGCGGCCCTGGATCAGGCGACGGCCTTCGCTCCCGAGGAACCCGATGCCTGGCATAATAAGGCGGTCGTGCTCGAACGCCTGGGACGCAGCGAAGAGGCCCGCTCCTGTCAGGAGTGGGTGCGCTCTCTGGAGCAGCAGGCGGCGTTGCGCAAGACATGAAAGAGACGCTGACTGGATACCCCAGGTGGCTCCGCTCTCTCGTGAAGTGAGCTGAGCCGCGCCTGGTTGGTGTCGATGGCGCCACGGAGAGACTGTGAGAGACTGAAAGAGGAGGAGGGCATGCGACGCTGCGCCGACCTGGATGACTGCGGATACGAGAATCGTGAGTCTGATCTCTTTTGCCGAGCCTGCGCTCTCCCTCTCTTGGGAACGGCGCTCGCCGGTCGCTATGTCGTTGAAGCTTTGATCAGTAAGGGGGGCTATGCCGCGGTCTTCCGGGGGATCGACCGCCATTTGTCGCGCCATGTGGCAATCAAGTTGCTCCTGCCAAGCAGGACAACCACGGCTGAGCGCGAGCATTTTCTGCGCGAGGCCCGGATTGCTGCAGCCCTGGATCATCCCAATATTGCCCCAGTGCTGGACTATGGCCGCGATGGCCCGAGCGTCTTTTTGATTATGCCTCTCTATACCGCAGGCTCGCTGCGCACCCGCCTGGCTAATGCGGCTGGCCCTTTGCCTTTCTGGGAGACGGTTCAGCATTTTCATCAGTTGGTGTCGGCGCTGCATTATGCCCATACACGCCCTCGCCCGGTGATTCACCGCGATATTAAGCCCGAGAATCTCTTGATCCATCAGGAAGATCATCGCCTGGTGATCACCGACTTCGGCATCGCCCGCGCTCTGGAGCCAGGGGCCCGCGTGGGTATGACGGTGACGGTCCGTGGGACGGTCGGCTATATGGCGCCCGAGCAGGCTCATGGCATTGTCGATCCCCGCAGCGATCAATACGGTTGTGCGGTCGTCCTCTACGAAATGCTCACCGGTTATCATCCCCATGATCCGCTCAGTGGCGTGATTGTGCCTCCTTCCTCGCTGAATCGCGAGCTGATCCCGGAACTGGATGAGGTGCTGCTGCGGGCCCTGGCAGCGCGCCCCGAAGAGCGCTACAGCGATATGCTGGAGTTTCAATATGACTTTGATCGCGCCTTGCAGCTCGGTACGGGGGCGCGGGCTATGGTGGCGCGCTCGCGCGAGGTCGGGCGTCTGCCCCCGGCGGCAGGCCCGCGGCGAGCCTTGCCTGCTCAGGCTCAGGCGCCGGCGGCCCTCCAGAGCGAGGCTGAGAGCAACGGGGTGGAGGCGCGGGTCAGCGCCGCTCTGCCGGTCCAGCAGCAGACGCGCATTTCGTCGCGCATCAGCAGCAGCGTGCGTGAGAAGTGTCAGGAGGGGGACCAGCTCCTACGCCAGCAGCACTATGCGCAGGCGCTGCGGGCCTATGAGGAGGCGCTCCAGCTCTCTCCCCGCAATTTCCATGCCTGGAATGGCAAGGGGACAGCCCTCTATAATCAGGGGAATTATCGCAAGGCTTATGAGGCTTTTCAGCGCGCGACGGAGATCGATCCCGAGAGCGCGGTGGTCTGGGTCAGTGCTGGCCTGGCCCTCCATCGGCTGCAGCGCTATCAGCAGGCCCTGGTCCACTTTGAGCGGGCCCTGGCTCTCGATCCTCATTATGTGGCAGCCTGGAATGGGAAGGCCGATGCTCAGTTGGATATGGGCCTGACCAGCGAGGCGCTGGCTTCCTATGAGCAGGCGCTGGCCTGCGATCCCCATAGTTTTCATGCCTGGAATGGCCTGGGCAATGCCCGCTCGGCACTGCACGATTTCGCCGGAGCGGTCGATGCTTATACGCGGGCGCTCTTGATTAATCCGCGCAGCGCGGTGGCCTGGTGCAATAAGGCGGAGGCTCTTTTGCGCCTCGGCCATCATCGCGCCGCCCTCGATGCGCTCAATGAGGCCACCGAGCTTGATCGTAGCTACGCCCGCGCCTGGATGTTGAAGGCGGAGATCTACGAGCTGCTCGGCCAGTATCAGGAGGCCCAAAAAGCTCGTCGCCGCATGCGACCCTGGGGACCGCTGAGTTGACCTGATCCGCCCCAACCTGGCTTGATCTGCGCTCTTTTCTTGTCTCCTTCTCTTAATTTTATTGTCACCCCTTCTTCCTCTCAAGTTATATAGAGATTTTCAGCTTTTTTGGTGAATTATAATGGAAACTAAGGTGATCTGCTATGGCTATCACTTCCTTCCTGGTCGGTGAGGAGGAGACCCCGATGGGAGCGCGTTTCCGTACCCCCAGGGTGCTGCGCAGAAACGAGGAGGCGCTGGCTGTCGCCAGGCTGATGGTCGCTGGGGCCAGGCTGCTGAATGAGCCGGAGGAGCTGCCCGGAACGGTTTGCTATGATCTGGCCGAAGAGTATCTGGCCAGGCTGGATGCCTGCTATCAGCGACTGAGTAAGGAACATGCTCATCTGCGCCGACGCCTGGCTTTGACGCATCGCCTGGTTGTGGGGGGGTTGCCAATGAGCATGCTCTCCCTGGGCCTGGCCCTGGGTGGTCTCTTGCTGGCTGTCCCCCTGGAGTGGTGCATCGGGGCAGCCTCGCTGGCGGTGGTACTCGCACTACTGCTGTTGCGCTTCCATCAGCGCTCTCAGCGTGAGCTGGAGGAGCATCTGCAACGGTTGCATGAGCTGTATGCGGCCTATCTGGAATGCTTTCGGGCCTATGAGGTGGCTGACGTTCAACAGCGGGGGGAGGCTCTTGCTTCTCTGTTCGAGCACTGGGTGGGGCCGCCTCAGCCCCCTCTCTCGTGTGAGTAATATATGTTCTCAATTGTTTTTACCTAGCACATAAAACAATATATGATATGAGTAGTAAGCGATCCTGTGCCGGGTTGGGGGGCTGGTATGCGTGAACACTCGGCAGAGCAGGGAGCAGGCGCATCCGACGAGGCTGAGGGCACATCGCGCCGGATCAGGCGCCGCCAGGTCCAGGCGAAGATGGTGGAAGCTCCCTCTGAGCTACCGGCATACTTTCCCGACCATCTGGCTGATTTCTATCAATTGCTTAAGTCAGATTATGAAGAGCTTCGTCGTGCCAATCGTATCATCTTCTATGAGACGCGGGTCATCGTCTGGCTCTGTGTGATTGTGGCTCTGGTGATTATGTTCAGGGCCTCCGTTGTAGGTGGCTCCATTCTCTCGGTGGCGACCTTACTGGTGAGTCTGATTGGCAAGCTGATCAAGGTCAAGAGCAGCGAGCGGGAGGATCTGGGAAAGCGACTGGAGGCGCTGCGTCTGACGACGTTGGAGATTGAGCGCATCTGTCTCAGTCTGCATCTGGCCCGCTCCATTAGCGATCAGCAGCGTCGTGATCGGGTACTGGAGGAGCTAGCTGAGGAGCGGGGTCTCAGTGGGGAGGAGGCGAGACAGTTCCCTGCTGCCGGTTCTATGCCCGCCGACCAGGAGCCTGAGATGCGGCAGTTTCCGCCCCAGGAAGGGCGGACCTAGCGAGCTGCGGCTCCGGTAGAGAGTGAACAGCCGCAGCTTTCCCCGGATCTCCTTTAAGGACGAGCAAGAGGAGCGAAGGTGTGAGTTCCCTGCGTGGGCCTTCGCTCCTCGCTTGTCCTGATGATGGTCAGTGCCAGAGGTTGCCGCTGGCTGGCACTGATGGCTAACTCGATCAGGAGGCCGGGGCGACAATGGTGTTGCGCAGGAGACCCAGCCCAGCGATTTCTAGCTCTACGATGTCGCCCGCTGTCAGCCAGCGATGGCGCTCCTGGCCGAGTTCGAGCAGACAGCCACTGCCGCAGGTGCCAGAACCCAGGATGTCGCCAGGGCGCAGGCGGACATGCTGTGAGGCGCGTTCGATCATCTGGGGAAAAGTGTAGTAGATGTCTTGAAAGTTGGCTTCGGTCAGGAGGAGGCCATTGACGCGGGCGCGCATGGAGAGGTCGAAACGCTCGTGGGCGCCGCTGCCGCGGCGGTAGGGCTGCAGCTCGTCGGGTGTGACCAGCCAGGGACCGAAGGAGGTGGCGAAGTCTTTGCCTTTGGCTGGCCCCAGCTGAACGGCCATTTCTTGAAGTTGGAGGTCGCGCGCGCTCCAGTCGTTCATGATCATATAGCCTGCAATGTAGTCGGCGGCTTCCTCGGCGGCGATGTCCTGGCCTTCGCGCCCGATGACGGCAGCCATCTCTAGCTCATAGTCCAGTGCCTGGCTGAGGCGGGGGTAGGGAATCGCTTCGTCGTGCCCGTAGAGGGCCGAGGTGTTGGAGAAATAGAAGACGGGGATCTGGTACCATTGCGGCGGCACCTCCAGACCGCTGCGGGCGCGGGCGTTACGCACGTGGGCCTCGAAGGCGAAGAAGTCGCGGATGGTGGGAGGGGTCGGAATGGGCGGGCGCAGGTGGACCTGCTCCAGCGGGTAGGCCAGTCCTTGTCGGCTTTGTAGCTGCGCTGGTTCGCTCTGGCTGGCCAGGGCGAAGGCGGCGCCTAGCTGCTCCCAGGCCGCTGCTCCTTGCTGAAGGAGGGCCAACACTGTGGATGGAAGCAGCTCTTCACTGCCTGCGCTGAGAGATTCGGCGGCCCAGCGACCGAGGGTGGCCAGATCGAGCACGAGATCGTTAAGTAGCACACCGGCTCGCCCTCCTTCGCGCGGCGTGGTGGGATCGAGGACGTAGGTCACCAGTTTCATGGGCTTGTGCCTCCAGAGAGACCTCGGCTGGTGGGCCGAGTGAGCAAAGCGGTCGACTCGAACTCGACCTTCTTGGGTCGATGCTGGCTGGGTTCCTCTTCCTGCAAGCCGCCTCTCTGTCTCCTTCTCTGCTGTAAGGACCAGCGATGCGCGGGATGGCGAAGAAGGAGAAGAGAGGCTCAACCTTACGCTGACTTACGCTGGGCGATCAGGAAGCCAGCGCTGCCATGCTGGCGAAGAGCAAGGGCTTCTCTGGTTCGCTCTGGTCGCCGCTGAATTCGCGGTACATGGCGGCGACGTTCGCCACGATGCGCTCGCCGTCAGTCCAGGTGGCATAACGGTCGAGGGGGATATCGCGGGCTGCCTCCAGGGCCGACAGGCCGGCCTCGTAGCGCTTGCGGGCCTCGTCATAGACGTACTGCAGGTAGCCCTTGACTTCGCTGACGCCGTGTTGGTCGGTGATGGGACCGTGACCAGGAACAATGATTTCGGGGTCGAGCTGCAGGATCAGGTCACAGGCGCGCAGCCAGTTCGCTGTAGGGCCAGCCCACATGATGGGATGGCCGCCGATGAAGAGGATATCCCCAGTGAAGACCACCCGCTCGCTGGGGACGTAGACGATGATGTCGCCACGGGTATGGGCCGGCCCGACTTCGATCAGGCGCACCTCTTTGCTGCCGACGTGCAGGGTAAGCTCACCCCTGAAGGTGCGCGTGGGCGGCGTCAGGGTGATATCGCTGAAGTCAAAGGCGCCAAAGGCCCGCTGCAAGAAGCGCTGCAGTTGCGGCAGGCTGGCAGTTTGGGAGAGCAGCGTCCGCAGGCGCTCGGGCGGGTCTTCTTGCATCTCGCTGGCGGCTTGCTCGGAGGCGATGATCTGGGCGTTGGCAACCAGCTGGTTGCCATAACAGTGATCGCCGTTGGCGTGGGTGTTGACGACGGTGCCGATCTCGGCAGCGGCGGGCACGGCTCGTTTCATGGTCTCCAGCATCTGGCCGGTGAGCTTGAGGTCGAACAGGGTGTCGACGAGCAGGGTGGCCTGACCGTCGACGATCAGTCCGGCGTTGCTCAGGCCCCAGGTGCCGGGCGGCTGTAGATAGGCATAGAGGTCGTGGCCGAGGTCGTGTAGTCCGCGAGTGTAGGCGAAGCTTGCCATGTCTTCTCTTTCCTCCCTTATTGGTCTCCTGCTGGCTGGCTGGCTGGCTGACTGACTGACTGGTTGGATCTCTGGCGGTGCCACCAGCCAGATCTTGGGCGGTCTGGCCCAAGGAGGAGATGCTAGTGTGGACTCCCTGATCCTCTTCTTGCTGGTCCTGATACAGTATCGCACGTCTTCCCAGCCTTGGCGAGGGGAATCGTCACATGCTGGCCGCCCGGGCCTCCTCGTTGCTGAGGATGGCTTCCCATACGCGCCGCTGGTAAAGGTCATTATGACCTATCTATATCTAAAAAATAAATTTAGCATAGGCAAAATTAGGGTATAAAGCCATTGACATTCGCCACTTATGGGAATATAATAGGTCACTGTGAGTGGTATCCATTGTCAGTTCTACCAGCTACCTGGAACTGGTTGACGATAAGCTCCGACCTGTTCCTGCGGAAGGACATGGGTTGTTGGCTGCTTTCGTTGGCAGTACGCTTGTGCTGAGAGAACGAGTAAAGGGAGGTAAAGGGCATGGTGCAAGCAAGTTCAGCGGGCAGTGTGAGGCGGGGAGCGAATCCCTGGCTGGCGCTGCTGGCGATGATGTTCGGCCTCTTTATGGCCCTGTTGGACCTGTCGATCGTGACGATCGCTTTGCCGGCCATTGTGCAGCAGTTGCAGACCGATCTGACGATGGCTGGCTGGGTGTTGGATGCCTATAGCCTGGTCTTCGCGGTGCTGCTGGTGACCGTGGGGCGACTGGCCGATCTGTTCGGGCGCAAGTGGATCTTTATGGCCGGGATGGCGATCTTTATGTTGGGGTCGCTGCTCTGTGGACTGGCTCCTTCGATCGGCTGGTTGATCGGTTTCCGGGCCTTTCAGGCGGTGGGAGCGTCAGTGCTGAATCCGGTCAGTCTGGCCATTTTGATGGCGATCTTCCCCCGCGAGCAGCGTGGGGCGGCGGTCGGTCTGTGGGGCGCGGCGGCTGGCCTGGCCTCGGCCCTGGGTCCCGTTCTGGGCGGGCTGATTGTCCAGACGCTGAGCTGGCGCTGGATTTTTTACGTCAATTTGCCGTTCTGCCTGCTGGGGCTGGTCCTGGTCTGGCTCTGGGTGCCGGAGACGCGCGAGGTGCGTCGCGATGGGCGCGCCGGCGGCCTGGATTGGTCCGGCTTGTTGTTGCTGAGCGTGGCCCTCTTCTCGCTGGTGCTGGCGGTGATGCAGGGCAATGATTGGGGTTGGGGCTCGCTGCCTACGCTGGCGCTGCTGGGCCTGGCCCTGGTCGGCCTGGCGGTCTTTGTGGGGGTCGAGCTGCGTGTGGGGGAGCCGATGGTCAACCTGCGCCTCTTTGGAATCCGTAGCTTTCTGCTCTCGAATGTGGCGATGTTGCTCTTTGGGGTGGCGATGCAGGGAGCCTTTGTGATGGCTGTCTTCTACTTTATCGAGTTGCGCGGCTACGGTCAACTGGAGGCAGCCTATGCTTTGCTGCCGCTGCCCCTGGCCTCGCTCGTTCTCTCGCTGCTGATGGGAGCGGTGGGGCGCCGTCTGCCGCCGCTGCTGGTGGGTCTGACGGGCCTGCTGCTGGTGGCGCTGGGATTCAGCTTGCTGGCGCTGGTAAGTGCCTCGGCGGAATCGCTTGACACGGCCTGGCGGCTGGCCTTGATTGGCGTGGGCATGGGGATGTGTTTCCAGAGTTTTCCCATCTTTGCCCTCAGCGAGGTCCCTCCAGCTCAGTTTGGGGTCGGCAGCGGGATTCTGAATACCTTCCGTCAGCTGGGCTTTGCGCTTGGGGTGGCTGTGCTGATTGCCCTCTTCACAGCCCAGCTCCAGCAGCATCTGCAGCAGGCCCAACAGGAGAGCGTGCAGGTGGTAGCGACCGATCAGCAGTTGCCGCCGGCTTTGCGCAATCACCTGATCACGGCTTTGCGGCAGGCAGATACGGGGCAGACGGCGGCGCAGGATCAGACGGGGGGAACAACGACAGCAGTCGATTTGAGACCGCTGGCGCAGACGGTCCCTCCTGGCCCTCAGCGGGAGGCGCTGCGTGCGCATCTGCAGGCGTTGGGGGGGCGCATCAGCGCAATCTTCAAAGATGAGGTGCTGGCGGCTTTTACGGCGACGTGGTGGGCCTCTGCCGCCTTCGCGGCTCTGGGCCTGGGGTTGACGGCGCTGGCGGCTTTCTTTGGCCGGGGGAGGGGCCGCGCCCGTCAAAGCGAGCCAGGTGGTGGCGATGAGCTGGCTGTGGCAGAGATAGGGGCCGTTTCCTAGCTGAGGATGGCCTCGCTCCAGTCAGGCCCGCCTGGAGTGGGTCGATCGAAGCTGGCTCTTCTGCCGGGCCAGTGAGCCTCTGCCCCAGGAAGGGAGCGGAGCAAACCAACCGGCCCCGGCGGCGTGGAAGAAAGGAGAGGGTGCACGCTGCCCGGGGCGGCTCCGCTGGCTGAAGCCGGGAGCCTGGACGGCGAGCTGCGGCGGCTCGCTGCCTGGCAGCGGCTGAGGGGTTAGTTGTCGGGCGCCGCTTGTGGCTCTGGGCCGGCTGTGGCGGCTGCCTCTTCCTGGGCCAGGTGCTGCAGGACGCCCTCACGCAGCTGCTTGGCCCAGCGCAATTCAAGTTTCCAGTGCTCGATCCAGTGGTACATGACGTTGAGGATGTTTTCCAGCTGCTTGGAATTCCGGAGTCCTTCAATTTCGCTGGCTTTCTGGAGGAGATCCTCGGCCTCTTGATAGATGTATTTGATGTGCTCCTGACAGTAGCCGATGTAGTGTTCGATCAGGTGCAGACGCTCGGTAGGGGTGAGGAATTCAAAGCCGGCTACTTTGTGGGCGAAGATCTCGCGGTATTCGCCCAGGTTGGCGGTGGTGTTCATCATCAGCTGGTGGAAGCGTTCTCGCCCCGCTTCGGTGATGCGGTAAACGCGCGTTTGCCGATCTCCCTGTTGCCCGCTTCCACTCTGCTCGACTTGGATGAGTCCTTGCTGCTCTAGCCTGGCGAGCAGGGGGTAGAGCCGGCCATGACTGAGGGCGGCGTAGGGGCCGATCATGTCGTTGATGATTTTGGCGATCCGGTAGCCGTGGGCCGGGCCTCGCATAAGGGTGACGAGGATCAGCAGTTCATACAGCATAGGGTCCTCAGCGTCTGGAATGGGTCTGCTATTCTTCTGTCAGCGTGCAGGCAGGGCGACGCTCCCTTCCTTACAGTATAATAGCAAACAGTGCCCCCTTCCTGCATAGGGGGCACTCCCTTGCTTGTGTATTGCCTGACTGCGTCGGAGACCGTCCGACAACTGCCGGCCATCTGCTCAGCCTGGCAGATTGTGCGCTTTCTTATAGCATAGATGCGCCGCGCGCCAGGCAAGCGACAAGACGAGATGAGGCGGAACGAGACCATTCGCTCCATTGCTGAAGGGAAGAAAGGAGTATGCTGTGAGCACTGAAGCCTCTCTATCTGCATCCTCGGCCAGGCCGGCTGACGGGGTGCCGCGGACTCGGCTCCTGGTCGGCCCGGGCGAGAGCGCCCGCCTGCGCTGGGTGGACGAGTATGATCTGACGCCCGATGGGCGCCGTGCCGCCTTTGTGATACGTGAGCCGTCCCCCGGACAGCCGCGCTCGCAGCGACGCATCTGGCTGCAGGAGATCAGTAGCGACTTCGAGTGCGAGCCGCGCCCGCTCTCCGCCAGCCTGAATGCGAGCGAGCAGTTCTGTCCACGCTGGTCACCCGATGGGCGCTTGCTGGCCTTTCTGGCGAAGGAAAAGGTGGAAGGAAGCGGCGAGAGAGCGCGGCTGGCGCTCTTCGTAATGGCTGCTGAGGGCGGGACGGCCCGCCACCTCTGTACGCTGCCGGGCGGCCTGAGCGATCTCGCCTGGTCGCCGGATGGCTCACGCCTGGCCTTTCTCGGCTATGAACAGCCCGAGCCGGAGGGCGATCCGCGCGTCTTTGGCCGCGAGGCCGAACGCTGCCAGCGGCTGTGGACCGTCTACCTCGATGAGGGTTTGCCGCGCGCGGTGACTCCCGAGGGCCTGGCGATCTGGGAATATGCCTGGTCGCCGGATGGCCGCCGCTTCGCCGTCTATTTCTCCGGTGGCCCAGAATTGACCACCTGGTACCGCGGTCAGATCGGCGTTGTCGAGGCCGGGGGCGGCACGGTGCGTCAGCTAACTTCCCTGGAGCATCAGGCCAGCGGCCTGGCCTGGTCCCCGGATGGGACGCGCCTGGCCTTTGTCTCGGGCGAATGGAGCGATGTGATCCGCGGAGCCGGCGATCTCTATGTGGTGCCCGTGGAGGGCGGCCCGGCTCGCAATCTGACCCCTGGCGCTGAGATCAGTGTGGCCTGGTGTCGCTGGTTCCCCGACGGGCGGCACCTGCTCTATACGGCCTGGAGCGGACTGCACCAGCAGATCGGTCTGTTGGATGAGGCCAGCGGCAAACGTCAGGCGCTGGAGGCCGGGATAGTGCTGCGCGACGGCTGGCCTGCACTCGCGACGACACCAAACCTGCGCCGTTTCCTGACGACGCGCAGCTCACCCGAGCAGCCATCTGACCTTTACTGCGCCGACCTGCCTGAGCTGACGCCGGAGGAGCAGCCAGGCCAGGAGGCAGAGAGACGCCTGATCTGGCACCGTCTGACACGCCTGAATCCGCTGGCCGAAGAGACCTGGCGACTGCCACAGAGCCAGCCCTTGAGCTATCGCAGCGTTGATGAGTGGGAGATTGAGGCCCTCTTTACGCCCCCCCTGGTGCCTCGCGGCCAGGGAGCACCGCCGCTGGTGGTCTGGGTGCATGGCGGCCCAACAGGGGCCTTCCTGGCAGGCTTTGAGAGCGGCTGGAGCCTGCTGCTGGCCGCCGCCGGCTATGCCGTGCTGCGCCCCAACGTGCGCGGCAGCCTGGGCCGCGGCAGAGCCTTCGCTGAGGCCGTGGTCGGCGATATGGGGGGTGGGGATCTGCAGGATGTGCTCAGAGGCATCGATGAACTGGTGGCGCGCGGACTGGTCGACGGCCAACGCCTGGCGATTGTCGGCTGGAGCTACGGCGGCTTCATGGCGGCCTGGGCCGTGACGCAAACGCAGCGCTTCCGGGCGGCGGTCATGGGCGCCGGTATCTGCGACTGGCATGGCTTCCATGCCCAGAGCAACATTCCCGATTTCGACGTGCGCTTTCTGCAGGCCAATCCGCTGACCCAGCCGGAGATCTACCGCGCACGCTCTCCCCTGACCTACGCGTCCCAGGTCACGACGCCGACGCTGATCCTCCACGGCGCCGAGGATGACTGCGTGCCGGTCAGCCAGGCTCATGCCTTCTATCGGGCCTTGCGCGAGCGCAACGTGCCTGCCGAGCTGGTGATCTATCCACGCGAGGGGCATGGCCTGCGCGAGTTGCCCCACCTGCGCGATCGCGAGGAGCGTATCCTGGCCTGGCTCGATCGCTACCTCTGGTAGATGAGGCTGTGGGGGAGGCTCAGGGGGGAGAAAGCCATCGGTGGACAGATGGGGACAGATGGGAGATCTCTCTCCTGAGCGGATGCGCCTGACCTGACATCTGCTGCCGCTTGTGCCTGACCCTCAACTGCTTTCGCACTCGCTCGCCTGAAAGTACCATTTCCTGTACACTGACCCGCTTCCTTTCTGGAGAGTATGCTACACTGTTCCCTGTCAATCGGCAAAGCAGGCAAGGGCGAAAGGATCAACGTACGCGCCAGAGAAAGGAGCGGAGCGAGCGCTATGAGCTTGAGATTGAGTCGTCATGGTCGCGCGAGCTTCATTGTGGCCCTCTCTCTCCTGGCCTTCTGTGTGGCCTGTGGGAATGCCAGCGGGTCGGGCGGGCAGTCGCAGGGGACGGCGCCGCAGACTCGAACGATGAGCGACGCCGTGGGGAATCTGGAGCAGCATCCCCGGCCCACCAGCATCGTGATCCCCAGTCAGCGCAGCACGCCAACACCAACGCCAAAACCGACCTCCACCTCGCCGAGCGTCAGCAATGCCTCCCATGTCTGTGGGGCCACTGCTCCCGCCACGGGTGGCGCGGCACCCGCCGCCGGCTCTATCGCCACCACCGGCAAGGGCAGCGCTCCCTACGGTCAGCCACCAGCCCTCACCTCCGAGGAGATCATGCTGACCCAGAAGCTCTTTCAGCAGATCAATCAGGATCGCGCCGCCTGCGGCCTGCCCCCCTTTGTCTGGAATATGACGCTCTCGGGCGGGGCGCGCCTGCATAGCTGGAATATGTATCACTGCGGCTTCAGTCATACCTGCCCCGATGGGCTGCCGCAGTGCACGCGCATCGCCAACGAGGGTTTCACCTTCAGCGACTGCGGCGAGAATATCGGCCTGGCCGGCCCCTATCCGACGCCCTGGGGTGGCGCCTATAACATTCAGGCCAGTATGGCCAATGAGCCGGCCACGGGCTGGCACCATATCCATCTCTTCAGTACAACCCTGCATCAGATCGGCATCGGCGTCTATGTGGCCCCCAACGGCTGGATCTGGTTCACCGAAGATATGATCAGCTAAGCGAGCCGCTTCTCTCCCTTCTTCCTCTGCCTGGCGGCCTCCTCTCCTGCCCTGCCACCGCTCGGGCGACGGGCGGGAAACTAAACCTGCTGCGCCACGGGCGCCCCGCTTGTTGTGAGGGAGCATATACTAAAAAGGAAGCTCTGGGAGTCATGTGGTGTAAGCGGGAGGGAAGGTAGCATGACAGCCGAGGGAGACGTACAGGCGCTGGCCTGGCGACTGGCTCGGCGAGCGCGTGAGCTGGTCGATTGCCAGGCGGCTGGCCTGCTGCTTGGGTGCCCCGATGAGACGGTCCGTCATCCCCTGCTTGAGGTCTTTGTCCCTGGCGCCGCCGGCTATGTCGGCTGCTCTGGCGGCGGCCTGGATCAGGAGAGGCTACGCGCCTTGCTGCGGTATGAGCAGGTGCGGGCCTTGCTCGATATCGCCGCTCAGAGCGGGCGTGTGCACTGCTGCGAGACTGACCCGGTCCTGCGCTGTGCCACAACCATTGGCAGTCTGGCGGTGGCTCCGCTGGAGCGCCCGGCGGGGGTCCTGGGGACACTGCTCCTCTTCGATGAACGGCGCGCCGCTTTCTCCGCCGGTGAGGGTCGACTGCTGGCGGCTGTGCTCTCCCAGCTGGCAGGCGAGCTGGAGCAGCAGCTGCGCCTGCTTTCAATGGCCGCTCGCGCTCCCGCTCAGGCGCAGCGGCTGGCGCCTTGGGAGGACGGCGCCACGGCTAACACTGAGGGACGTGAAGCGCTTGGCTGGCTGTCGGAGCTGGATCAGTTGAAGTATGAGTTTATCTCAATGGTCAGCCATGAGCTGCGGACACCGCTGACGGCAATTAAGGGCTACGCCAGCCTGCTGCAGGCGTACGGCCTCTCCCCTTCTGGCCAGGGCCAGGGACGCAAGGGCAGCGACGGGCTGACGGAGGAACTCCAGCGCCATTACCTCGAAGTGATTATGGAGCAGGTCAATCATCTGGAGGCTCTGGCCGGCGACCTGCTCGATGTCTCACGCATTCACGCCAATCACCTCGACCTGCGCTCGGCCTCCCTGGATATCGCTGCCCTCTGCCGCCGCGCCGTGGAGCTGATTCGCCAGCGCGTCGAGCGCGAAACCCCTGGCAAGTATCTGTTTCGCTGCCGCTTCATGGAGCCGCTTCCCCCGGTCTGGGCCGACGCCGATCGCGTGCAGCAGATCCTGACAAATCTGCTGGAAAATGCAGTGAAATACTCACCCGCCGGGGGGGTGATCACCATTGAAGCCGGCCTCTGCCAGGAGGAGCGCCCGACTGGGGAGACGCTGATGCAGATTAGCGTCTGTGATCAGGGAATAGGTATCTCGCCAGAGCAGCAGTCGCGCCTCTTCCGCCCCTTTAGCCGTCTGGAACAGCAGAGCCGTGAGTGTGTGCCGGGGGTGGGTCTGGGACTCTATATTACGCGCCGCCTGGTTGAGGCGATGGGGGGGCGCATTGAGTTGCGCAGCCGCGCCGGTGAGGGGACACGTGTGACCTTTACGCTGCCGCTGGCGACGGCGGTGCCGGAGGCGACGGCGGGCCGCCTGCGCTAGCCCGTCAGGTCGCCAGCCTGGGAGAGCGCGCAACGGTTGCGCCCGGTAAGGCTGACAGCGGCCCGGCCCCTACTTGCGAAATATAGTCCAGTTTGCTATAGTGTGGCTGGAATGATAGTGAGACTCAACAAGGTAGGGACGAGGCCATGCATATCAGCCTGCTAGAAGATGACTCCGCTATTCAGGAGATGTTACAGCTCGTCCTGCAGGACGAGGGCTACAGTGTTACGATTTACCCTACTGCTGAGGAATGCCTGAATGCGCTCCAGGGTGCCACACAGGATCAGGCCCCCTCGCCCGATCTCCTGATCGTTGATTGGCTCTTGCCAGGGCTGGTCTCCGGGATTGAGGTGATCCAACAGGTCCGTCGTCTCCCACAGTATCGCTCGCTCCCCATTATTTTGACGACCGCGGCTACGCTGACCGAGCCGGAAGATGCGGAGTTGCAGGGGTTGCAGGTGACGCTTTTGGAGAAGCCCTTTGCGATCGATGATATGGTCAGGCTGGTCCGCGATCTGACGCAGCGCCATAGTCCTTCGGAACGTTAAACGCTAGCTTCGGCTTCCCTCTCGTGAGAGGCAGGGCGTGGCTGGCGCGCTGGCCCCTCCCTGGCCCGGCTGGTCGGCTCGCGGGGGTGGCTGCTCTCTTCTCTCTCTGATCGATTGCTGGCCCTGGCCGATGGTCTTCTGACGGCAGGCTGGAGATTGCTGCTGACCTCTTCGTGGCTCCGGCCTGCCCATTTGTCCGGCTGTCTGGTTGCCTGGATGAACAAGCTGGACCTGCTCCCTTTGGCGGCTGGCTGATATGCTCTGGCTAACCTTAAAGAAAGCTGAAACTTTTTGGTAGAGGCGTATTGTTGACTTGTTCTTCTCCCCATGAGCCTGTTATCCTAACAGTAGGGAATGCACCCCGACTGTTGCAAGGCAGGAAGCAGACAAGACAGCCGCAGCGGGTTCGCTGTGGTCTGCGTTTGCGTTACTCAACTGCCACGTTTCACTCGTTTGAAACGCAGAAGACGAAGAAGAAGAAGGAGAGCACAGCATGCAAAATCAGAAAGGTCGTGGTCGTGGTTTCGCATCCATGAGCCCGGAGAAGAAGCGCGAGATTGCCAGTAAGGGCGGTAAGGCGGCCCACGCGCTGGGTACGGCCCACAAGTGGACCAGCGAGGAGGCCCAGGCTGCCGGTCGCAAGGGCGGCTCGATCAGCCGGCGGCGCCCGAAGAACGCCCAGACCCAGGCTCAGGCTTAGCCTGGATTCAGGCGCTTCCAGGCACAGATGGCCTCGTGCGCCGCATTACTGGTGCCGCGCGGGGCTAGCTGCGAGCTTACTTCCGATGGTCCTGTGTCCGTTGGACCTTGGTTGTTTCCTTTCCCTTCTTTTCCAGACTGGTAACGCTACAGAGGCTGGCCGTTTTTCGACGGACAGCCTTTTTTTTGGGGGCCTGTCAGCGGGCTGGGCTGCCTGTGGTTGGAAGGCCGGGCGCGGCTCTGAACGGGCTGGGACTGGCCGGGAGTACTTTTTTGAGGGTGCGCTGTCTGCCGCCTGAGCGGGGCTGGTATAATCTCCTCTGTACGCCAGAGCAGAGGCGACGAGCAACAACTGTCGAAAAGGAGGCTCCTATTTCGCAAAGAGCACCACGCCTGGTTGATCCGACAACGGGTATCGCGGTGAGTGAGGCCCCTGGGGCGAGCGGGAGCGCTCAGTGGGAGGTCGAGGAGGAGGCGCTGGAGGAGACGGCGGCGGGCGCTGGCTGGTCGCTGCTGGGGGTGCGCTTGCCCTTCAGTCTGGCGCGCCTGCGCCCGGGCCGCGGCTTGACTGTGCGTCGCTTCTCGGTGATGGAGGCGGCGCTCTTGTTGATGTTGGGTATTCTGGCTTCGAAGGGGCTGGGGGTGCTGCGCCAGGCCCTCTTTAATGCCCTCTTTGGGACGGGGCCGGAGGCCAATGCCTATTATGCGGCCTACCGCTTGCCTGATACGCTCTTCAATCTGGTGGCCGGGGGGGCACTGACGCAGGCCTTTATTCCGGTCTTTGTGGCCTACCAGCGCCGGGGCGATCAGCGCGAGGCCTGGTATCTGGCCAGCCTGGTCTTTAATGTGCTGCTGGTGGCCCTGACGATCTTGCTCCTGCTGGGCTGCCTGCTGACGCCGGCCTTTGTGGTCCATATTCTGGTGCCGGGCTACCCGCCGGCGGAGCAGGAACTGACGATCCGCCTGACGCGCATTATGCTGATTCAGCCGCTGTTGCTGGGCCTGGGGACGATCGTGACGGCGATTTTGAGTAGCCGTGAGCAGTTTTTGCTGCCGGCGCTGGCGACGGCGGTCTATAATGTGGGCTTGATTGCGGGCTTGCTGGTGGCGCTGGTGGTGCCGGGGGTAGGGATTTATGGGCCGACGCTGGGGGTCTTGCTGGCGGCGGCGCTGCAGATTGTGGTCCAGCTTCCGGCTCTCTGGCAGCAGGGGGTACGCTATGTCTTCGCCTGGAATCTGCGCTATCCGGGCCTGCGCGAGGTGATGGCGCTCTTTATTCCGAGTATGCTGGCGGTGGCGGTGGCGTATGTGAGTTCGATTCTGGAGACGACGGTGACGTCGTTTCTGCCGGATCTGGCCAGCCTGGCGGCGCTGCATAATGCTTATATGTTGTTTTATTTGCCGGTGTCATTGATCGCGCAGGCGATCGGTCAGGCGGCGCTGCCGCGCATGGCGCGCCTGGAATTGGAGGGCCGCTATGGGCGCTTGCGCCGCTTGTTCGGGCAGGTGATTGGGTCGTCGCTGGTGCTGAGTGTCTTGTCGGCGCTGGCTTTGGGCGGGCTGGGGCTGTTTGTGATCGATCTGTTGTTTCGCCACGGGGCCTTTGATGATCATTCGGCCTGGTTGACGAATCTGGCTCTGTTCGGCTATGTGGTGGGGTTGCCAGGGGTGTGCGTCGGTGACGTGGTGGCGCGCAGTTTTTATGCCCTGAAGGATGCGCGTACTCCTTTGTTGACGAATGTCTTTGCGCTGCTGACGCGGGTGGCGCTGATGGTGGGGCTGTTCGTCTGGCTGTCGGGCGAGCAGCAGATTCTGGCGGTGTCGCTGAGTTTGTCCGGCTCGGCTTCGGCGGAGGCCCTGCTGTTGTGTCTGGTGCTGTGGTGGCGGCTGCGCCAGCGTGAGCAGCGCGGGCAGGCCCAGGAGCCGGCCCGCTGAGGCTGGTTTGGCCGCTGCACTGGGGCCGCGACGCCTGGTGGAAGGGGGTCAGGATGGCTGTGGGTGGTGACCAGGCGTCGGCTCTTTTGTTTTTGGCTGTGGCTGCTGCGCCGCGGCGGTTTGCTCCTCGGTTCTGGTTTCCTCTGGGCCTGGCTCTCTGACTGGCAAGACGCTGGACCTGGTGGCTGCTCCTGTCTTGCTCCTGCCAGTCAGCTTGTCTCTTTGTCTGGCTGGCTGGCTGTTCTCCTCGGTTGCGGTCACCCGCGCGTCGCGCTCTTCGCCGCCGGCTCCACGGGCTGTCTGGCGCAGGGGCCTGGTTTGGTCGGCGCGGGTCGCCTGCGGACTGGTCTGGGCTGTGGGCCGGTAGGTGGGGTGTGAGGTGGGAAAGTGGGATGGGGTCGCCAGATCCCCCGCGTGATGGCCTCTGTGAGGGCCGCTTTCGAAACTCTCCACGGGCCGCTCAGAAATACGGTGGATTCTGACCGTATTTTGACGAATCTGTGCATGTAATGCTTGTAGAATATGCCTATGTTTATTTGTGCTTTCTCGAAACTCGCCCCTTGCGCGTTGCAAAAAACGAGTTTCGAGAAAGGTCGTAATCCGATAGATTTTTGGGCAGGGGGGCAGGGGAAAACGAGGCTCTCAGCGCCAAAAAATGGGGCCTCGATCGTTATAGTCTATGAAAGATGTATCCCGGGTCCGTTTCCGTTGGGCGCGGTTGCAGAGGGGACGATCCGCACGAGGATACTGAAAGATGAAGAGCTGCTAGCTCCCGAGGGGGAAGCACAGCTGTTGCAGAGGGGACGATCCGCACGAGGATACTGAAAGACGGGAGTATGAGGAGTACAGGCAGATGCGTGCGCGGAAGTTGCAGAGGGGACGATCCGCACGAGGATACTGAAAGTGCCAGGGGGCCTCGGGGGCACCGATGAAAGGGATCAGGTTGCAGAGGGGACGATCCGCACGAGGATACTGAAAGTGCCGCTTCACAAGCCGACTCGCTGCACCACGGCACAGTTGCAGAGGGGACGATCCGCACGAGGATACTGAAAGCCTCAATATTGATGAGTATGCGCTTTTGCATGATTTGGTTGCAGAGGGGACGATCCGCACGAGGATACTGAAAGTCGCAATGCAGAATATTGCGAAAGACGTGTTCGCTACAGTTGCAGAGGGGACGATCCGCACGAGGATACTGAAAGTTTGCACGTCATCTATAGTTAAAAGTTCTTTACTGCGTTGCAGAGGGGACGATCCGCACGAGGATACTGAAAGGGGGATTATGGAGCCACCCTAACAAGCAGGCAACCGGTTGCAGAGGGGACGATCCGCACGAGGATACTGAAAGTAATGAGGATAGCTAGACAAGGCAAGAAAGGGGACGTTGCAGAGGGGACGATCCGCACGAGGATACTGAAAGCTGCAATGGCCGGATCAATCACCTCGCCTCGCTCTCGAAGTTGCAGAGGGGACGATCCGCACGAGGATACTGAAAGCGGTTGAGTGCTAGCAGTTCTCGAATAGGGTAGCGCTTGTTGCAGAGGGGACGATCCGCACGAGGATACTGAAAGTTCTCATTGCTCTCGCTGAAGAAGGGACCGGGCCGCAGTTGCAGAGGGGACGATCCGCACGAGGATACTGAAAGGGGGGAAGAGGGGCCGAGGTGGAGAAGACGTGGAGTTTGTTGCAGAGGGGACGATCCGCACGAGGATACTGAAAGCTTGCGTCGACGGTCTGCAGGAGCAGCGCGTGGCGCGGTTGCAGAGGGGACGATCCGCACGAGGATACTGAAAGGGGAATCTTCTAACCTGACCAGGATGGGGATTTCTCGGTTGCAGAGGGGACAATCCGCACGAAGATACTGAAACACGAGGATGCTGAAACACGAGGATACTAAAAGGAGGATACTGAAAGAAAAGGTAAAGGAAGTAAAAAGAGTCACAATATATAAAAAGAATAGCGTATTGCCCCGGGCATCGCCCCCCGACTAGCCCGGCGACAATACACTACATTCCTACAAAACGGCCCTTTCCTCCACTTTGGCGGATACCCACCCACCTCACTCCTTCACTCACACACCATCATCCCCCAAAAAAGAGAGCCGGAGCCGCGCCCCAGCTCGTCACCAGGCACGCGCTCCGACTCCCCAACGGACCAAGTACAGAGCGAAACTCGGATAGAGAGAGCTCGGGTACGTTAGGGAAATGGTATCTTGCTCAAACGCTGACTCCTGACCCAACGCCCTAAGCGCGCCGCTCCCGCTGAGACTGAGGCTGATGAGGCCACCGCTCCCACGCTCAGAGGCCGCGTCTGCACCTGCTCCACCTGCTCCGCTCCTCGCTCGCCTTCCTCGCCTGCAGCGTCAGCCCCCAGTGCGCTCCCTCCTCTGATCATACCCTCCTCCTCCGCTTCCGCAATGCCTCTCCTCATGTCTCGACCAGTGTCAGGACCAGCCTGCCCCAGCACGGGACCCACCTCTGCCTCGCCTCTACCAGTGCCTGTACCTGTGCCTGTACCAGCACCTCTACCGGCATCTGTAGCAGCATCGTGACCGGCATCCGACCCGGCGCCTGTACCAGCACCTCTACCAGTGCCTGTACCTGTGCCTGTACCGGCGCCCGCCTCCGCCAGAGGAGGCAGCGGCACCTGACTCCCATACACAAAGAGCCGAAAGTCGCTCTCGGTGAGCACCCGCCAGGCTTGCCGCTGCAACTCCTCACTGACGATAAATCCCCCGACGACCTCGATCTCCCCCAGACCACAACACGCGAGCCGCTCGCGCAAGACAGACAAGACCCGTCGCGCCTCCTCCCAACTGACCGCTCCCCCGATCTCCATCAAATAGACCGTCCGTAACGGTACACCCGCCCGCCGCGCCAGCTCAGGCGCCGTCAACCCACCACAGCGCCGCCGCAACTGGGCCACCGTCCACAACGGTCCCCGCTGCGGCTCAGGCGCCCCCTTCTGCCGCGCCTGACCCTGGCTCGACCCTGCTGCCGCTGCTGCCACCACTCTCATGACGTAAGTACCTCCTCACACAGCGATCGTGAATCTCCAATACCGCCGTCAGCGCTCGCTCTGATCCCACGTAGAGGCTCAGCTCGTGCCCCAGCTCGCCAATGCGCTGCATACGCGCGTTGATGAAGTCGTGCCGCGCGTAACAGGCCAGGCCCGCCAGACCACGTAAGGCCGCCTCATAAGCACTCTCGATCTCATCAAGCAGACGCGCTACTTCGCTCTCGGCCATCATCCTCGGTCCTTTCTTGCTCAATCACGACAGCCCGCCGCTGTCGCTCGTAGGCCGCCGCTATTTCCTCTTGCGCTCGCTCCAGTCCTAGATGCTCACTCAGGGCCTCCTCTAGCTCGGCCAGACGCCCCATGCGCGCGTTGATGAAGTCGTGCCGCGCCCAGCAGGCCAGCCCCTGCAACCCCCAAAACGCCGCCGCATACTCCTCCTCAATCTGCCGCCGCAGCCTCGCTACCTCACTCTCCGCCATCTCTCTGATGCTCTCCTTCCTGCATCGTTTCTCCTCTATCCTTTCTACCTTTACCCACTTCTCGCTCGCTGAGCTTCCCGTCACCCGCGAACCCGACCTGGCTGCCCCTCCCTTCTTGTTAGGCTGCTCACAATCAAAAGCTTATCATAGAACTTATATATTAGTCAAGTAGTAGCCTAACTATTTAGTTATTATCCATTTGTCATAAGAAAAAGAGAGGGCATCTCTCCGGTAGTCAGTAAGCTAACGTCTTCTTTCTTGCAACGCCCCAATCAGCTTGTCAGCCTACTGAGCTTGTCGAAGAAATCGACATAGGCTGTATTGTTTATGACATATACATTATAAGATTTTAGTTATAAATAATCATGGTGATACCTTACTTTCTAAACATTTGTTATAGTGAAAGTGGGGCACCCTCTATGCTGCGTCTGCGCCTAAAGGAGACCGCAAGGCTGAGGGGCTGTCAATTAATAAGCTATCTCAGTGTTCTGGGGCCAGCTATCACATCATCAGTGCTCTCTGCTCTGACCCCTGCCGGGCGGTCATAACAGATATCTTGCAGCGCCTGGCCAGTGCTCTGGGTATATCTGCGACCAAGCTAATCGAGGACGTCTCCGATGAGCAGTGGAGCCGCGAGACAGGAAAAGGAGATTAGCCTCTATCTGGCGCAAGCGGCAAAACTTCTTATAGTCTTGTAAGGGTGAGAGGAGCAGTGACATAGAAAGGATGGCTGTATCGGGTTGGAAGTGCTAGGATCTCTTCCGATGATAAGTGAAACTATGCTGATTCTACAGATACTGCAGATCTGTATAATGATAGACAAGCTGATTACCAAGGAGATGGAAGAGACATGTTACGCCTGCGCGTGAGGGAAGTGGCCGAAGCGAAAGGCTTTTCGATGAACAAACTGTCGCAGCGTTCCGAGATCAGTTATCATATCATCACGGCACTCTTTCGCAATCCCTACCACGTCATCAGGACCGACACCCTGGACCGTCTGGCGCTGGCCCTGGATGTGCCGGTGACCGAACTGGTCGAAGACGTCTCCCCCGAGCAACGTCGGCGCGAGCTGGAGCAGATCGGCTCCTAAGTGCGGCTCGCCAGCCCGTCAGCGCCAGCCACCCGCTGGTAGCCGGCGGTGCTGCTCAGGCTGGCGGCGCTCAGCCTCGTCCCCTGATCTCACTACGAGCGCGTCAGCCCCGACGTCTCCAGCAAGCGGCGCGCCAGATGCAGCCACTCCTCCGGCGTCTCATCCGGCACCGAACAGCCATTTGCCAGAATCAGGCGGCGCGCGTTCGTCTGTGAGATCGCCGACAACATCTCATTCTTCAGCTCCTCCTCGCTCCCGCGCGTCAGCGGACCCCGCTCGTGCAATCCGCCCATCAGCGTCTTGCTCGTCAACTGCAGCGCCTCGCTCAAACTCGGACCCGTCAGGCGATCGCTCCAGCTCATCACCTGCACCGGATAATCCGTAAAGCTCTCAAAATAGACCTCATCCTCGGTCTGATCGGGATCGGCGTGCACATGGACCACATTCAGCCAGCCGCCCTGCGCCCCCTCCAGGGCTGCCAGATCGTAGGGCCGACCCAGCTCGCGGTACTCCTCGCGCGTAAAATCCGCCGTCGTCGCCCCCATACACGAAAAGAAAATCCCGCTTGCCCCCGCCTGGATCAGCTCGCCCATCAACAGGCGCAGATTGGCCGCAATCGCCTCCATCGCCCGGCGCGCCGCCTCGGGATGGGCGCGGATCACCTCCACCCCCTGACGCTTGCCGACTGCCCGCAGCACATAGGTCAACGGACTGAACAGCGTCACGATCAGCGGATAGTCCGGCCCGACCCGCTCGCGGATCGCCCGCACACACACCACCTGCTCCCGGAAACTCGGCGTTGACAGATCCAGGCGCGGATGCTCCGCCAGCTCCTCCAGGCGGGCCGACCCATCCGTTGGCAACGGATACGGCAGGTCCGGCATTACCTTGATAATATCCAGGGCAAACTTCTCGACAAAGAACTCCAGCGTCAACTGAGCCAGACGCTGGCCCGACCCCTCGGGCCGGAAATGATGCCAGAAGATAAAGGGCACGCGATCCACCGCCTCCCCGGCCAGGGCCGCGCGCACCCGCTCATAGGGCGTCATTGTCTGAGCCATCGTCACACATCCTCTCTCACTCAAAAAGAACCATCAAGCGCCGTCATCGATCCCGCCCGCCCGTCGGCCAGCCAGGCCAGGCCAGACCAGGGCAAGCGATCACTGGATTATATCACGCCGCCCGGGCAGTGCGCCTGACGCCGTCCCTCCCGAGGGCGAGGACGGCGTCGCGCTCGGCCTCGGAGCCGGCTCCAGCAGCAGAGCCAGCTCTGCCACCTGGCCGGTCTGCAGATCGCGCGCCAGCAAAGCATGCCGGCCCGGGGGCCACTGCGGCAGCAGATGCAGCGCCACCGTAAAGTGTCCAGCCCCATCGGCCTCGATCAAGAGCGGCCAGCCACGTCCATCCACAAAGGTCAGATGCCCATCCAACCAGAAGCGCACCGGAGCGAAAGCACTAAAACCGCTGCCCGCCACCCGCACCGTTCCCCCCACAAAGAGCGAACCCCCATCCAGGCGCACCAGACGCGGACCCGGTCCCGGTCCCGCTCCCGGACTCAGCGTCGCCGCCGGCGGCGACAGAGAAAGCCCCGGCGCAGCCGTCCCCTGCCAGGCGCGCGAGAGCGGCACACTCGACCGCAGCAGAACAGTCCAGGCCAGCACCGCCGTCAAAACCAGCAGCACCAGCGTCCCCCCGAACCACAGCAGGCGCTCAGCGAACGGGCGCCGGCGTGCCAGTCCCGGCCAGGACAGCCCCGTCTGCTCTCCCCGCAGCAGCGCCGCGGATGTCCCAGAGCGTCGCGACATCCCCAGCCGGCGCAGCGGTAGCGTCGTCACCATCGCCAGCATCGCCCGCCGCGCCTCAGCCCGCGCCGCGCGCCGCTGCTCCAGAGCCGTCCGCGTCAGCACCGTTGCCGCCTCTCCATCCCCACTGCCGGCAGCGGCAGCCGAAGACCCTCCAGGTCCTGCTGAGGCCGAGCCTGGCCGGGGGCCGCTCCCGGCTGCTGGCTGCCTTCTGACCGCCTGGGCCAGCGGGTGTGTCGGCAGCTCGGCCAGGGTCTGGCGCCGATCAGCCTGCAGCCGGGGCTGAGTGCGCACACTCCCCGCCGGGCGGTCAGGATGCGACCGGGCAGAGCGCCCCGCGCCCCGGCTGCGTAAATTTCCCCAGCCAGCGGGCAGCAGCGTACCACAAAACGGACAACGTCGACTTCTACGAGAGAGTGCACGCGCGCAGCGCGGGCAGAGAGCAGGGCGCGCGGCACCAGACCGATGCCCAAAGACATGCATGGCAAAGCCATCCACTTTCTCAGCCCAATCCACCGGGTGGGGGGCAGAACCTATCAGGGACCAGTTGACGCAGTGACGAACACAGGGCGCCCAGATGGCCTGGACCCGGCCCGAGCGGGCGGGCAGAGACCATCTCTATCGTCATACAACGGGAGCCAGCGATCTTTTCGAGCAGAGGAGTGAGGCGAAGGCCGACCCAGGTGGGGAAAAATCCGCACCACCCTGAAAAAATTTACGGCAAGCGGGCGTCATTTTGAGCACGAAAGCATGAAAGAATCGTCATCGCCGTGCATACTTAGATATTGGCACATTTCTTGCAATAAAGAGAAATGGGGGGAAAGAGACCGAAAAAATTTCGGGTTTTGCCCCGGCAACCAACACGTGGGAAGTGGTTATGAGAGGTAAAGGAGTCAGGAAAAAAACAATGGCAACCAATGCGCGGAGAACATCGAGGAGCGCACGCCGAGCCAAGCATGGATGTCAGGAAGAGCCGGTCCTGGCCTTCTACCAGGACGACGACGACCTCTTTCGTGACGACGACGAACTAGTCACAGGAGAAGACGACGAGTTAGAGGAAGAAGAAGAGGAAGAAGACGAGACGCTAGACAACGCCATTCGCAAATATCTGGGAGAGATCGGGCGCTATCCGCTATTGAGCGCCGAAGAAGAGATGGAGCTGGCGCGGCGAGTCGCCGAGGGAGACATCGAAGCCCAGCAGCGTCTTGTCGAATCCAACCTGCGCCTGGTCGTCAGCATAGCCAAGCGCTACAACACGCAAGGCATCTCGCTGCTTGACCTGGTCCAGGAAGGCAACCTGGGACTCATACGCGCGGCCCAGAAATTCGACCCCTCGCGCGGCTTTCGCTTCAGCACGTACGCCACCTGGTGGATTCGCCAGGCCATCAGCCGCGCCGTAGCCGAACACACGCGCACCATCCACATTCCGGTGCACGTCGTCGAAATGATCTACAAAATCAAGCGCATCACGCGCCATCTCTACCAGGAGCTGGGGCGTGATCCCGAAGCCGAAGAGATCGCACGTGTGGCCCGCCTCAGCAAAGAGCGCGTCGTCGAACTCCAGGGCATGGCCGAGAATCCCATTTCCCTGGACGCCCCCCTGACCGACGACGAACCCTATCACCTGGCCGACACCCTGGAAGACACACGCGCCACCGCCCCGGCGGAAGCCGTCACCCATCGGGCCTTGCGCGACCAGATCGCCAGCGCCCTCGAACTGCTCAACCAGCGCGAGCGGCAAGTCATCGAAATGCGCTACGGCCTGGCCGACGGCTACTGTCACACCCTGGAGGAGCTGAGCGCGCATTTCAAACTGACGCGCGAACGCATCCGCCAAATCGAAGTCAAGGCATTACGCACCCTACGTCAGCCGATCCAGGCCCATCTCTTGCGCGACCTTGCCTGACAGGACGCGGGCAACAACTTCATGGCGTTCTTCATAGAGCGAGCGGGGGCAGCGCGGCGGCACACCGTCTGGACGAGTATGCCTCGGGCGCGGCCCCCCCTTGCACCAGCCTCGTGGGGCTGGAGGGAGGGCGGCCCTCCATGAGAGATCGCTACAGATCGCGATGAGAGAAGCGCAGCATGCCCAACAGCGGCAGCACCACGATATAGAGAGCCACCCAGAGGGCCATCGCCGGCGTCAGCGCCTCCGCCCCGATAATCGGCAGATTTTGGACCTGGCGAATACCGATCAAATCCTGAGCCACCGGCGGCAGCAGGGCCGCAGAAGCCGCATGCCAGAGCGCATCGGCGGGCATCAGCAGCTCAAAGACCGTCCTGATGCGCTCCACCGTCGTACTCTCGCCCGTAATCTGCGTCACCACCTGAGCAAAGCTGGCGATCGGCGTCGCCAGAAAGAGCAAAGCCGCGATCGCCCCGTTCGCCAGCGTTGGCAGACTGGCGCTGCCCGCTGTCAGCAACGCCAGCAGACTCAACATTCCCAGCTCTAGCAGCCCAAGAGCCTGAGCCAGCCCATCGGGCCAATAGCCGGTCTTCCAGTAGATCACCCCCAGAAAGCCCAGCTCCAGCACCGCTGTATAGACTGCCAGAACCAGCGCATAGGCCAGCCACTTCCCAAAGACGACCTCCACCCGATGCAACGGCTTCGGCACAATCACCGCCAGCGTTCCCGCCTCGATCTCCCCCGAGAGCATCCCCGCTGTCAGCAGCAGCGTCATCAAACTCGACTGCAAATAGACCGACCAGCTCGCCAGCACCGCCATCAGCGCCCCGATTCCCAGCAGCAGCAGCTCCATATTCTCAGGCTGGGCCCGCTGCAGATTATCGACCAGGGCATTGAGCAAGAGCGTAAAGAGGCCCAGCAACAGCACCGTCAAGACAACCACCGCGGCAAAGATGCGGCGGCGCACAATCTCCTTGATCGTAAAGCGAGCGATAACCAACCAACCCATAGCTCAGCAGCACCTCCTCAGCGAACCTATTGCAGGCTGCGCGACAGCTCGATAGTGCGCAGAAAGACCTGTTCGAGCGAGCGCCGATGTGGGGCCAGGCGATAGAGACGTGCCCCACAAGCATGGACCGCCTCCGCCACCTCGGCGGCCTGCTCCTCGCTGCGCAGGCGCAGCAAGACGCGGCAGGGATCATACTGATCGCGCTCCACCGCCAGCGCCAGCCGGGCCAGCTCTTGCAGCAGGGCCTCACTCAGCGGCTCCGCGCGCACCTCCACCAGCAGCGGCTCATCAAACAGCTCCTCGGGGGCCCCGATCTTCAAAATCCGCCCCAGATTAATAATGGCCACCCGATCGCAGAGCGCCTCGACATCGGGCAACTGATGAGAGTTAATAAAAATGCTCGTCCCCGCCTGCTTCAGATCGAGCAGCAAACTGCGCAAATCGTGCTGACCGACCGGATCGAGGCCCGTCGACAACTCATCGATAATCAGCAGCTCCGGGCGATTCAGCAGGGCCTGCGCCAGGCCAATGCGCTGCAGCATCCCCTTCGAGAACGTCCCCAGGCGCTGACGCTCGCGGCCCGCCAGGCCAACCAGGGCCAGCACCTCCTCGATCCGTGCCCGCAAGAGCGAGCCGCCCATCCCATAGAGCGCGCCATGAAAGCGCAGAAACTCCTCCGCCGTCAGCCAGCGGTGGAAGGTTGGCAGCTCGGGCAGGTAGCCGATACGGCGCCGCACCTCGCGATCGCCCAGCGGGCGCCCCAGCAAGCGAACCGTTCCTTCGGTCGGCTGCACCAGGCCCGTCAAGATCTTCACCACCGTACTCTTGCCTGCCCCATTCGGTCCCAAAAAACCAAAAGCCTCACCGCGATACGTCACAAAGCTGAGATGATCGACCGCCAGCAACCGGTGATAGAGCTTCGTCAGCCCCTCGACCTCGATCGCCGGCTCGCGTCCCTCTACCTCTAGCTTTCCACTCATGAACGCTCCTCGCTCCTCTTCCTCAGATGAAGTCACCAGCGCCTGGACAGGATCCCATCCAGGCAGATCGTTCCAGGCAGCAAGACAGGTAGCCAGCCAGCGCGATCAGCCGTCTCCCATTCCCTGGCTGAGAGCAGCGGACAAAAGAAGACCTGGTCTGACCAGGTCCCCTGCCGTTACCCTGCCTGGCCTAGTCAGCCAGAAGGCAGACAGCAACGGATCGGCCAGAAGCCATCAGATCCGCGCTCTTAATGAGCCCCCTGACGGCTTCTGCCGATCCAGGCGCTACCTTGTATGACGCCGGGGCGCCCAGAGCGACGAGCGTCCAATCCTGAGCGGCAGTCAGCGCACTGGGAACAGCAGGCAGAAAGACGGGCGGAGCTGATAAAGCTCCCGGAGCCGACTCGCCGCCTGCCGCAACCAGGCGCTGAAGCCAACCTGGCCTACCCTGGCCTACTGCAGGCTATTGGCGACCGCCAGCAGCTCAGACCGATCGTGACTGCTCTCACCCAGCAGATAGACGCGCCCCTGGGCCTGCCAGAGCACGGCCTCCCCGACCGGCAGATCCGTCATCTTAGTGGACGACTCAAGCTGGTTACTGGTCAGCAAAAGGCCCGATTGGCCCTGAACCGTCACCGTCTCGGAAGACATCCCTGTCAGCACAGGGATGGGCACCGTCCCGCTACTCAGATCGATCTGGCGTAGCTGCTGCACCAGCGACGGAGGCAGCCCCGGCAGCGAGAGCAAGAAAGCGCGCAGATCCTCCAGCGAAGCCTTCCCGGTCGCCTCGATGGTCGGCGATGGCGTCTGCACGATCACCAGCACCTTGCCACCGCTGCTCACATAATGCGCCTCAACGATACGCGAGACATGGATCACAAACGTCGCCCCGTCCAACTGGGCCGGGATCGCCGTAGTCGCATGACCGACTCGGGCCAGATAGGCGCGAGCGCTGGCCGCCCGGAACGTAAAGGTCGCCTGGCCACCCTCCAGCATATCAAAGACCGGCTGCTTTCCGCTGAAAGAGGCGGGCAGGGTGGTCGGCAGCTTCAGCGTGAAGCCAGCCAGCCGCTCAGCCTCGGCGCGCGTCAGGTTGCGCTGCGGGCGCAGCAGCTCCGGCGGCGCCTGAACCTCACCCAGGTCGCGCAACTGCGGAAGCTGCGACGCCTGGATTGCCTGCTGACTGACCGTCACCGGCTGAAAACGCTGCACGCTGAAGAACGAGAGGAGAGTCGCCGCCAGGCCCGTACTGCTGCTGACCACAAACAAGACCACCAGCAGCACCGCTGCCGCGATGACCATCCACGAATGGCGCAGCACCTGGCGCACCGGTACACGACGCCCCTGCGGCACCTGCACCGGGCGCACCCGTGGGCCAGTCGTCCCCAGCAGCGTCCCCTCGGCAGCCAGCGACGCTCGCTGAGCCTCTGACTGCCTCTCTCCGGCGACCTTCTCAAGCCGGCGGCGAGCCTCCTCGCCTTCGGCGGCGGTCACTGCCAGTCCCTCCTCAGCCGCCAGGGCCGCATTGGTCTCTAACAGCAGCTCCTCCAGGCCGGCATCTGTCCTGGCCTCCTGCAGCACCAGCGCCAGCCTCTGCTCATCGCCGCCCTCCAGGGCCTCCAGATAACGCCGCAAGAAACGCGCTCGTCGCACCCCCTCGGGCAGCGCATGCTCCGATAAATGCTTTTCCTGCTCCATTGTTTATCGATCCCTTCTCTGCTCTGCTCTTAGGCAACTCTCTGACTTGATTTCCTGCTTATCTGTCAGGAAATATCGCTCTTGACCCGCAGTCTCCTTTCGCTCGCTGCGGCACTCCGCGGTTCAGGCTGGCTGTACGCGAACGGGACGCCCACCCGGCAGCTACCCAGAGGAGCTCAGGTTGATGGCTGTCCGTTGCTGGAAGGCTCGCCGCAGACGCTGAAGCGCCCGATGGAGCCGCACCCGCGCTGCTCCAGGGCTAATTCCCAGATGGCGCGCCAACAGCTCGCGCTCGCAGCCCTCGACCACCGCCAGGCGCAAGACCTCGCGATCCTCCTCGTTAACCAGCGCCAGCAAAGCCGCCGCCGCCTGCTCGGCCTCAACCTCCTCTTCTGGCCCACTGGTTGTAGCCTGCAACTGATCGAAGACCTCCTGCTCGCTGGGAGCCTGCTGCAACGCGAGCGCGCTGGCCAGATGCCCAGGCGACAGCTCGCGCTGGCTGCGGCGCGCCCGCTCGGCCTTCTGCCGCCGGATCACATTGACCCCGATCCCAAGCAACCAGGCCAGCGGCTGGCGACCCGGCTCAAAGCGCGCGGCATGGGCCAGCGCCTCAACAGCCACCTCCTGCAAGACCTCCAGCGCGACGGCATGGGCCTCCCCAGCGGGGGCCAGGCCCAAACGCACAACATAGAATCGCAGGTTCTGAAGGAGCATCTCGCTGTGCTCGATCAAAAACCTCTCCAGCTCAACTCTGGCCGTCTCCTCCGGCAAAGAAGCAGGTGCCATCGTTGAGGACCTGCTCCGCGCTGGCTCACGCTTCATCCGTTCTATAGATCCTTTCCTACTACAAGCTGTACAGGAGCCGTCTCGCTCACCTCCCTCTTGGGAAGCAGACTCCTGCTCGCTCACATCATTCTCTTCAAAAAAGCCTAGCGTAATGTTACGCCGTCAGGCTCTTGCCAGTCCCCTGGCCAGCATGCTATACTTTCTTATAAGGACTGGTCGCTAGCAGCGAACACGAGCCAGCTTGCTGGGCTGGCCGGTCCTTCCAGGCTCCTCCACTCGTGCTGAGCGGGCCAGGCACCCTGCTTCTGGCCAGAGGTGGAGCAGCCGTCTTCCCCAATTGCGGCACCCCTTGGCCCGGCCCTGCCCAGGGGCTGTACGACCCCATACCCGGAGACCACAAGCAGCGACAGACAGAGCGCGCCTGGCCCGCTCGTATATCTCGCAGGCGCCGACCGGCCCAGCTGATGATCAACTTGCCCGGTGCCTGCCCCGATCAGGTCAGTGCCTGACGAACTCCAGCCCTCAGCCCTGCCAAGCCAAGCCATGCCTGATTTCGCTTCGCCTCAGCCACTCCTGCCGCCAGAGAGCGACATCGACCACTTTGCCAGCGCCATTCTGGCGCGCCCGCTCTATCCCTACCAGAGTGAGATCGCCGTCGCCATCCTCGACTCCATTCGCCACGGACGCGGAGACATCTTCAGCGTCATGCTGGCGCGTCAGATGGGCAAAAACCAGCTCTCTGCCGTCCTAGAAGCCTATCTACTCGCCTGTGTTCCCGAAGGCACCATTGTCAAAGCGGCTCCCACCTTCAAGCCCCAGCTCCTCACCAGTCGGCTGCGTCTGCTCACCCTGCTCCAATCCTCCCCCCTGGCCGAGCGTCTCTGGCGCAGCGGCGACCACCTGCTTGGTCTGGCGCCCGAAGCTGATCCGCAGCTCGTCCGTCGCCACAGCGGCCCGCGCATCCTCTTTCTCTCCGCCGCCCCCGACAGCAACGTCGTTGGGGCCACCGCCAGCCTTCTGCTCGAAATCGACGAAGCCCAGGACGTCAGTCCCGACAAATTTGACCGCGACTTTCGCCCGATGGCTGCCACCACCAACGCCACCACCGTTCTCTACGGCACCGCCTGGAGCGACGACACCCTCCTGGCCCGGCAGCGCGCCCTCAACCTGGAGCGCGAGCAACACGAAGGGCGGCGAACCCACTTTGAATACGACTGGCAGGCCCTGGCGGCCATCAACCCCGCCTATCGGCGCTTCGTCGAGAGCGAAATCCAGCGCCTGGGTGCCAGCCATCCTGCCATCCAGACGCAATACCTGCTCCAGCCCATCAGCGATGCCGGCTACCTGCTCACTCCCCTGCAGCGCAGCCTCCTGCAAGGAGACCATCCCTGGCAAGAAGAGCCGCAGGAAGAGGAGCACTACATTGGCGCCATCGACATCGGCGGAGAAGAGCAGCGACCCGAAGAGCAGCTTGCCCTCCTCAGCCACTCCACCACTGTCCCCCTGCGGCGGCGGCGCGACAGCACTGTCCTCACCATAGCCGCCCTCAGCCAGAACGAACTAGGGCTATCCTGCCTGCGCGTCGTCCACCAGCAGTGGTGGACAGGCTGCCCCTATCTAGAGCAGTACAGCCTCACCCTGGCCCTGGCCGAGCGCTGGCGCCTGCGCCGGCTGATCATCGACGCCACTGGCCTTGGCGCTGGCCTGGCGGCCCTCCTGCGCAGCCGCCTTGGCGACGAGCGCCTCCTCCCCTTCACCTTCACCCGCCCCAGCAAATCGCGCCTTACTTACCAGTTCCTGGCTGCCATCAACAGCGGGCGCCTCAAGCTCTACCGTTCCGCCAGCGCTCCAGCGGCCATCGCCGGCGAATGCTGGCAACAGCTCCGCCAGGCCCGCTATCGTCTCCTTGGTGAAAGCGGCCTCGACATGTACGTCCACCCCAGCGACGGCCATGACGACTTTCTCATCAGCCTGGCCCTCCTCAGCGAGACTCTCAACGAACTGGACCCACCGCCCGCCTCGGCCCTCATCCTGCCGCGCCGCCTCTATCGAAACGAGAGCCTTTTCTGAGGTGGTCCACTCTGGAGACCCCCCTTCTCCCGCTCCTGCTCGACCTGCTATCGACGTGCGACCCCTGACGTGGTACAATCCTCACGATAGGAGAGCCAGCCCAGAGGAGGAGAGGCCAGCACCTCCATCGCCTGAGCAGTGACACTCTGGGCTGGGTTGTACTGCACCTGCCTGCGGACCGCCGGCTTCTGCTTCTGTCTGGCGGCAGCAGTGGGCGAACGAGCGAGCGAGCGAACGCCAGGGAGAGAGACCAGCACCAGCACACCAGCCGTCCGACAACGGGCCAGAAGGAAGCAGCAGACCAATTCAGAGCGAAGAGGAGAAGCGTCGTCCTATCCCCTCAACCGTAGTGGAGGACAGCGCAGAGAAAAGAGGGAGAGGCATGCCAAAGAAGCGAAAAGAATCGCCATCGCCGAGCATTGACGAAGTCCTCGACGCCATGTGTCACCGCGACACCATTGATCCTCTCCAGATGGATGCCTACCTGGAGCGGCTCGACGAAGAATGGGCAGCAGGAGCGCGCGAAAAAGTGCTGGACCTGCTCCGCCGCCGCGACCCGGCAGCCCACTCCACCGCGGTCTACATCCTCTCACACCTGGCCACCGAAGACGACCGCGAAGTGCTCGAAGACTTTGTCACCGATCCGACCGTCAGCGACATCGCCAAGCTCACCCTGGCGCCTGTTCTCAGAGAACTCAACTCCGAGTTGGCCGAAGAGGGCCTGGTCGAATACCTCAACGATCCCGAGGCCGCCATGCTCCAGATGCAGAGCCGCCTTCTGGAGCTCGTCGGCAAGAGCGAGCTAGGAGTCGAAGCCGTCCTGGAAGACGTGCTCAGCATGCCACTAGAGCGGCGCCTTGGCTTCGTGGACTGGCTCGGGCGCAGCCACGACCCGCGCGCCGTCCATCTCCTCCTGCCCCTACTCGAAAACCAGTCGACGCGGGTCGTCATGGCCACCATCGACGCCCTCGAACAGCTTGGCAGCTTGGCCGCCCCCCAGGCCATTCCTGCCCTCAACCACCTGCTTGCCAGCAGCTCGAACCGCCTGCTCAAACAGCACGCCCGCGCCGCCCTCGGGCGCCTCACCATGCAGGCCGCCCCTGGTACCGAAGCCCAGGCCCTGGCCGAAGCCGCTCGCCCCGCCTATCCCCTCTACGAAGCGCGCGTCAGCTTCATCGATGGCAGCGGCTCCCAGATCATCATGCTCGCCTGGAAGCACTCCGAAGAGACCGTCAAAGGCATCAACCTGCTCTGTCAAGACCAGTGGGGCATCAAAGATTGCTACAGCACCGACGAAATGGCCGTCGAACGCTGGCAGCGCCTGGTTCGCGAAATGGGCGACCAGGGCTTCAGCACCTTCGTCGTCCCACCAGCCTACTGCCTGGCCCTCATCAACGAAGCCGCTGCCCTCAACCGTCGCGGGCGCCATAAGCTGCCCATCGCCTACGCCATCTGGCGCCCCCTGCTCTCCGCCGAGATGCAGCAACACCTGAGCCAGCCTGTAGCCACCGCCCTGGAACCCCAGCCATACACGCCCGAGCTGCTGTCCCTGGTCCAGCGAGGCGACGAACTATTTCAACTGGCCGAATTTTCCTCCTGGATGTACGAGCCGCTGGAGCGCATCCAGCCCTTTATGGCCCGCTACTGGGGAACCATCGAATTCCCTCGCGTCCCCTCGACCAGCCCGCGCGGACGAGGCCGCAGCCACAAGCTGGACCGGCAGCAGACCCCCATCGATCAGCGTCAGGCCCTGGAGACCGTTGTGGAGCAGGCCCTGGAAGAACTGATCGACGAGCAGTGGCGCCTCCTCTACGAGAGCCGTCTGCGTCGTCAGGGCCTGCTCTTCGCCTTTGCTGGACGGCGGCAGGAGACGACCCTCATCCAGGCCGTCGCCGCGGCCCTCCACCCGGCCTCGGGCCTCCCCCTCACAGAGCAGCCCTTTCTCCACGCCCTCCTCAGCCTCTCGATCCGCCAGGGCCCCTTTCGCATGCTCCTGGAAACCCTCGACACCAACGAACTGCAACCGTTGCCAAGCGACCTCTTCCCGCCACGCTAAACTCAGCCGGCTCGGCCCGCCTCTCTGCCTGGAGCAGAGGCGCGGGCCGCCAGAGCGGAGAAGAGAGCGCCTGGCGGCCAGGCCAGCCGGGCAGATCAGAAGAAGAAGGCCGAGCGCACGAGCGAGCTAACTGTTGTAGAGATCCGGGCGCCGGTGCTGCAGCGACGGCACCTTCGCCCGCGCCTGCTCCAGACGCTGCAGGTCCAGCTCACCAAAGACCAGCTGCTCGCCCTCGCTGCCTTCGGCCAGCACCACCCCCAGCGGATCAACGTGCAGCGAGCGACCCAGGAACTGATGCCCCGCCTGATCGCAGGTAAAGACGTAGGCCGTATTCTCAATCGCCCGCGCCACCACCAGATGGCGCCAATGGACTTCCTTCAAATGGCCGTTCACCCAGCCCGACGGCACCACAAAGAAATCGACCCCACGCGCCGCCTGATAGCGCGCCACCTCCGGAAAGCGCAGCTCGTAGCAAACAAAGAGCCCCATGCGCCCAAACGGCGTCGCCAGCGGCTCAAAGAGACGATCGCCGCTCACAAAGACATCCGACTCGCGGTAGCCGTAGGCATCGAACATATGCGTCTTATGATAAGCGCGCAGCAGCTCCCCCCGCTCATCGATCACCACCGTCGTATTGTAGGTCTTCTCCTCCGTCTCGCTGGCCGTCTCGATCATACCCGCCACCACCCAGACCTGAGCAGCGCGCGCCGCCTCGCACAGGCCCCCTACAAAGGGACCGTCCAGAGACTGCGCCACCCGGCGGGCATGAGGGGCCGTAAACTCCTCGTGCGAGAGATAGGCCAGAAAAATCTCCGGCAGAATCACCAGGCGCGCCCCCCGCTGGGCCGCCAGTGCGATGGCCGAACGCGCCTTCGCCAGATTCTCCTCCGCCGAAGGACTCGACTCAAGCTGTGCAGCAGCGATCAGCGTCGTCGTCATGGTTATCTTCGCTCCTCTCCAGCGCACATATGCGCCACCAGCAGCCCTGAGTGACCCGCCCCCGGTCCTGACTGATCACCAACAGGCCAGGTAGAACACGGACCCAGAGCCAGACCAGTCAAACAGACGGGACAAAGCCAATGCCGAGCGGACCAGGCGGCCCCCAACCAGAGCTGAGCGCGAGAGGCCACCCCCAGCCCCAGGACGCCTGCCAGGCCGCTCCTCTCTCCCTGCACAAGGGGAGCAACCAGCCGAGTAAGAAGCTACCCTCTCTACCAGAGCGGGTTAATCACCAGCCCACTGGCCAGCTTTGGATAGAGATAGGTCGACTTCTGAGGCATGCGCTCATCGGCGCGAGCCACCTCGCAGATTTGACGCACCGGCGTCCCATTGAGCAGCAGCACCGCCTGAGCCTCGCCGCGTGGCAGCGCGGCCAGCGCCTCCTCTGTCTCATGCGTATAGCGCAAATAGCGCCCCGCCTTCACATTCTCAGCGCTCAGCCCAAGCATCTCCTCCAGCAGCAGTCGATGGGCAATGGCCACATCGAGCGCGTTCCAGGACGGATCACGTCCGCTCTCAGCCATACGGGTCCGCCCCTCCTCTGTCAGACGCAGCAGCCAGCTCCCTTCTGGAGTCAGCAGGGCAAAAGAAGGCGCCTCCTGGCCCGCTTCCGCCAGATGACGCATCAGCACCGCCCCGCGCCCCACCTCACCTTCCAGGCGCTCAACCTGGAAATAGCGAGCCAGATGCTCCGGGGTCAAGCGCTGCAGCTGCTCAGCCGAGAGGCCCGCCAACAAGCGATGGGTAGGCAGCACCAACAGGCCGGGATCATCTACATCGATCAACACCATCATCACAAAATTCGCCCCATCCTCCGGGTCCAGCCCGCGATGCAGCTCGCGAATCTCCTCGCGATAGCTCAAGGCCGTCTCATAGCGATGGTGCCCATCGGCAATAAAGAGCTGCCGCTGGCTGAAGAAGTCCTGGATCAGCGCCACCTGTTGCGAGTCCGTAATCGGCTGCAGGCGATGCTCATCGGCCAGCTCATCGCGCGCCTGGACCTCAGCGCGCTCGGCATAAGGCTGAAGCAGACGACGGAGACGGGCCTGGGGGTCCTCGTACCAGGCCATGATCGGGCTAAAGTTAGCGGCACAGGCCCGCATCAACTGCAGCCGGTCATCCTTGGGCTTGCTCAGCGTCAGCTCATGGGGCAACACCACCCGCGCGCTCCACGGCTCCAGACGTACACGCGCCACCAGACCCGTGCGCGTATAGCTCTGCCCTCCATAGCTGAAACGCTGCTGATACAGATAATAGCCGGGGGTCGCATCCTGACGCAGCACCCCCTCCTTGCGCCACTCGGCAAAGGTACGCGCCGCGCGCGTATAGCGATTGTTCAGAGTTGTATCCTCGGGAAATTCGCGCCCCAGCTCCAGACGGATCATATTATAGGGATGGCGCGCATAATAGCGCTCCTGCGCCTCGGGCGAGATCACATCAAAGGGTGGACAGAGCACCTGCCCCACATCGCTCACCACTTCAGGCGCATAGCGTATGCCACAGAAAGGTCGTACATCTGCCATAGTCGAGGCACTTCGCTTTCTCTCCAGATTCAACGCTCCCACAGGAAACATGCCCAGCGACCCGCCATGTCCCACCTGCCGGATCAGCACCCCGGCGGCGGAGGCAGAGGGAGCAACGTCTTCCTTGCCCATTGTACCATCTCTCTGCCTTCCGGCCCAGCCCGGCCCCCCTCTCTGCAGCTCACCCTTCCCAGTCAGCGAGCGGGGACGGAGCATGAGCCAGAAGCCAGAAAGAACCCCCTGCCCCCCCTTGACTTTTCACTCCTTCTATGGTATTCTGAACCTAGAACTTAAGTTCTAGGTTTGCGATTGAAGCGACCTCCCTTTTTCCCCACCCGGGAGGCGGTCCCCCGTCGCCTCCCGGCTCGCACTCTCTCTCTCACTTTCGCTCTTGCGGGCGGTCAGGTTCCTGCGTGCTCCCCCTGGCCGCCCGCCTCTGCTTGTAGCGGTCTGGTGGCAGTGGCCCTGTCTGAGGGAGGTAGGAAGAGGGGGAGAGAGCCTCTCACCACTCTTCTGCCGGCCACGGACGAGTCAGCCTGACCATTGCCCGATTGCCCGCGTCTCGCCGCCTGCCGGGTGAGCGGCAGGGGCTGGTGATGATTATCCTGCGGGAATAACCCACAAGTCCTACAATAGGCGTAACAGATTGACTCGCCCTGATATACTTTGTAATCTCATTACGTCGAAGCCGTGAACACGCCTTACAGAAGCACAGCGAGCAGGCGCTGCGCGCCGTGATGGGCGTACGGCGAGCCGAGCGCGACAGCTCCGTGGCGCCACCCAGGCGCGCGAGCAGTGTCTGCAGGATCTGACTGTCAGGAGCTGCCTGTGAGGAGGAGCGAGCGACCCTGTAGCCTGCGCAGCGCTGCGCATGATGGCGGGCAGGGTGCCAGCCAGCCCCTCGCTCGACAGGTACCGGACACTGTCTCTGACCCGTCCAGCCAGCGATGGGTACAGTTTCGGAGAACGGAGATGCTATGTACGAGACGCAGCAAGAAGATCTGCTGGTGGGGCAGATGGTGGGAGGGTACCGTGTTGAGCAACTGCTGAGCAAAGGTCGTGTCAGTGCTGTCTATCTGGCCCGGCACTCCGTCAGCGGCGTGCCGGTGGCCGTCACCGCGATCATTATCCCGGAAGACTTCTCGGTACGGGCGCGTAACCGCTTCATCAGGCGCTTTACCCAGATAGCGACCGCCCTGCTTGAGCTGGATCATCCGCATATTCTGCCGATTTACGACTTTGGCGAGCAGCTCGGCTATCCATACTTGATTTCGCCCTACGTCACCGACGGCTCGCTGGCGCACGTCCTCAAGCGCGACGGGCGCTGTGCCCCCTCTTACGCCCTGGAGGTCCTCCAGCAGGTGGCAACGGGGCTAGACTATGCTCACGCGCGGGGCATCGTGCACCGGGCCTTGAAGCCGGCCAACATCGTGCTCCAGGGTGACGAGCACCATGTGATAGTCGCGGGCTTCGGCCTGGTTGATCTCCTGCAGCTGCGCGGCGTGCGGCGTGTCGAGCATCCCTATCTCCATCTGCTCAATCTGGCCGGGACCTTTCTCGGGTCCCCGGAATATCTGGCCCCGGAGGTTGTCCTCGGCCAGCAGCAGGTTGATGCGCGCGCCGATATCTATGCCCTGGGGATCATCTTATATGAGCTGCTCAGCGGCAAACCGCCCTTCACCGGCAGCGATTCGCTAGAGATCGCCCTGCAGCATGTCAAGCAACCGGTGCCGGCCCTGCGCAACCTCTGTCCGAGTCTGCCGCCGGAGATCGATGAAGTCCTCTCGCAGGCGCTGGCCCGTGATCCGTCGCGCCGCTTTCCCTCGGCGGGTGCCTTTGTCACCGCCTATGCGCGGGCCCTGCGGCGAGAGCGCAGCTTTGCTGCCGCCGCTCCTGTCGCTGCCAGCATCGGCCAGCTCCAGGCCCAACTTGCGGAAGAAGATGAACTCACCAGTTCCGGCAACCACTGGCAGCTCCGGCCCCCCATTATCACCGGGCATCTGCCGAGCATCAAGCGCAGCGGAGAGCTGCCAACGACCGGCCCCCTGGTCGGAGGAGGCGCCTGGCAAGACCAACCCCTGCCTCTGGCGAAGGAAGGGTCTGCCGTGGGAGTGTCGTCAGCGAACGGTGCCAGGCGTGAGATGGCCTCGTTGCCCGGTACCCTACCGCAGGCCGTACCCCCCATGCCCCCAGCTCCGCCCATGCCTGTTCCCAGCGGCAACAATGCCGATCTTGACAGCTTCGCCTGGTGGTCCGGGCGGCCCGAGGACTACGCTCCCAGGCGAGCCGCCGCCACTCAGCAGGCACCCGCCCCAGCTTCGGCGGCCCCGGCCAGAGTCTCCCCTCCGGCTGGCAGCCCCGAATCGGCTCCGGTAGTCCTGCCTGCTCCAGGAGAGCAGCGTCGAGAGCAGCAAGCGCGCTCCCGCCGGCTGCAGCAAGAAGCGCCGTTTGTGGCGGAAATCCCCAAGAGTACACGGCGTGGACGCAAGCGACGACGGCGTCAGGTGGTGGCCCTCCTGGCCGGCGGCGGCCTGGCCGCGGCTGGCCTGGGTCTGGCCCTCAAGACCTCGGCGGCCCAGTCGCTGCTAAGCGGCCTCTTCCATTCCAGTCAGGGCAGCAACATGGCCGCTACCTCCTCTGGCACCACCAGCGGTCAGCAACAGACCGGCAGCCAGCAGCAGACCAATGGCCAGACCACAAACGGCACCAAGCAGAACGGCAAGGTCATCGGTACCACGGCCCTGGCCCTCAATTCCGCCCAGGCCTTTACTAATCCCGCCGATGGCAAGCAGGGGCTGCTCATCCACCTGCCAGCTGGCTCCTTTGCGGCCTACTCGCGGAGCTGTACCCATGAAGGGGTGGCCGTGAACTATGATCCGGCGACCCATTTGCTCGTCTGCCCGGCGCATGGCGCGATCTTTGATCCAGCCAAGAAGGGGAGCGTTGTCCAGGGTCCCGCCACAACCCCGCTCCCGCAGATCATGATTCGCGTCAATGCCGACGGCTCGATCACAACCGTCTGAGTGGGTCGGCGTCGGGGCTCCTCTGCCTCTCGCCGACCTCCGTCTGACATCGCCCGGCTGCCCCACCGGAGAGGCCAGCCGCGACGGCCAGCCCTGGCTTGACGTGCCAGGGCGGCCCTGGGTAGACTACAACCAGTGACTTCTGGTGCCGCTACCCTCCCTCCCTGGTGGGGGAGAGCCGACGCTGGCAGCACAGTAATCACGTGGGAAGGAGGCGGTGCCTCTCTCTCCACCCCCATGAACGAGGTCTGTTCGGGGCAGGGAGGCGCCGCAAGAGATGGCCAAATGGATGAGACCGTTCTGGGCTATATTGGCTTTATTGTTGCTGCCCTCATTCTTGCCTGGGCTGCCCTGGAGATCGGAAAGCGCCTCAACACCGTCCGCCGCACGGGCACAGGTACAGAGACGGCAGATCGCTTGATCAAACTGGACCCCACTCAGCTCAATCAACTGGAGGAGATGGCGCCCGAGCTTCCCCTCGAAGACAGTGAGGATGAGCCGCCTTATCCTCCCACGCGCTCCCGGCTCAACGGCCATTATTCGAATAAGAGTAAACAAACCTTCTAACTGAGGAAGAAGAGGCTGCTGCTCAAGCAAGCGAGGAGTAAAGCCCTGGCGTGGCGGCCCGGCCCGCACCCCGGCTCGCCGCCGTCTCTGCGTGCTCGCCAGCCCGCCAGCCAGTCCTGGAGCATGTCAAGAAGGCTCAGTCGAGATCGTCATTGCGCTCCCGGCCCTCCTGCAGCATGCGCCTGATCTCCGCCAGCACCTCGGCGGCATCCAGCTCGGAAGACGAAGCGTCAAGCTCCACCTCGTCTTCCGCCAACTCTTGTCGGCTGCTGGGCCTTTCCTGGCAGGAAAGGCGCTCGCCTTCGTAAGTCTCTAAAAAGGCTTGCTCGCAGGCAGTGAGCGCAGCCCGTGCGGTGCACTGCCCATAGATGATGCGCGGCAGCAAGCTGTGATAGATGACGATGGTCTGAATGACTGCTTCGAGATGGCCACGGAAAGCTGGCAGTGATAGCCTCTGCTGACCCAGATAGACGCTGGCGCAAAAACGCACCTCGCCGTCCTCCAGATCCAGGCCGAAGCGCCCGAGCGGCAGCGTGTAGTTCAGGCTCATCAGGGCTTCCAGGCAGCTCAGACGCTGCCGCTGTGGCAGAATACTGAGATGGGGAACAATAAAGAGCAGTCTCTGCCCCAGTGGCGGACCAGCCTGTAGGATGAGCAGCAGTTGCCATTGACCCAGCTCATCGTGAAATGCCAGCTCGGCCACTCCCTGGCTCTCGTCCACGCTGGCAACGTGCAATCCTAGCCGGGTGAGATAGCTCACCACGTCGGTAATGCGAAAATCTTCACTCACTGCTCTGCTCCTTCTCGTGCACTGCCCACCTGTCACTGCTTCTCTCCGGCTACGCTCCGCCTCACCTCGAAACAAGCAGGCTCTGTCTTTCTGTAAGGAGTATAGCAAGGTCCTGGATCGGTAGTTCTCACCTTCTCGCTATACTGGAAGCGGAGAGCGCGCCCTCACCGTCGTTTCCCAGAGGCGTTACTCTCACAGGAGCGGCGGCGTCTCTCTCTCCAGAGCATCCTGTAGCCAGCCAGCCAGCAGGCCGCGCTGCAGCGGCCTGACCAGCGACGGATGAGAGCAGGAGGGGAGGAGATGGGTCAGAAAATCGGAGGGGTTCCCTGCGTTCTCTCTACAGTAGAGAGCAAGAAGAGTGTCGTAAGATTAGTGAAGGAAGAAGGCAGGAACGCAGAATCATGAGCCAGCAAGCGATCACGAACATCCAGGGCGGTCCTGATTTTGAGGCGCGAGTGCAGCGTGGGGCCGAGAATGCACTCAACTGCATGGGGGTAACCGCCACCGACCGACTCTTTATCTTAACCGACTACGAACGGGGAGCCATTGCCCGCCGCGTGGCTGCAGCGGCTCTCGATCGCCATGCCGCCGTCAGCGTGCACTTTCTGGAGCACTATGGCAAGCGGCCCCTGACAACCTTTCCCGAGAGCCTGCGCCAGGACCTGCAGCAGTTTCATCCCACCGTTACCTTCTACATTGCCACGACCCGCCCGGGCGAGATCGGTTTCCGTATTCCCCTGCTGCCCTTTTTGACCCAGGAGCTGCGCGTCCGGCATGGCCACATGCCAGGTATCGATGAGCGGCTGATGGCCGAGGGCATGTGCGCCGACTATGACCAGGTCTATGAGATCACCAACAAGGTCTATGAGATCGTCCGCCAGGCCGAGCGCATTCATGTGACCTCGGCCAAAGGCAGCGATCTGACTGCGACCTTTCATCAGCACTGGAAGTGGATTCCCTGCCACGGACGCTATCACGAGCAAGGGCAATGGGGCAACCTCCCCGAAGGTGAAGTCTTCACTGCTCCTGCCGATGTCAGCGGCGTGGTGGTCTGCGACGTCCTTGGCGACTTCTTCTCTGCCAAGTATGGCGTCCTGAAGCATCCTGTGCGCATCACCATCAAAAATGGCCATGCCACCGAGGTGACGAGCGAGGACGCCGCCGTTGCCAAGGAGCTGCGTGATTATCTCTTCTCGGTCCCCAACGGGAACCGCGTGGGCGAATTTGCCATTGGTACCCTGATCAGCCTCAAACAGCCGGTCGGCAACCTGCTCCAGGATGAGAAGATCCCTGGCCTGCATATAGCCTTTGGCAATCCCTATCCAGAGTACACCGGGGCCGACTGGGATGCCCGCATTCACGTCGATGTCGTGCCGACGACCTGCACCATCGAGGTCGACGGACGCCTGATCATGCGTGACGGCGTCTTCTGCCTCTAGGAGGAGAGGAGCGCCGGCTCGCACGGAGCAGCCTGTCTTCTGGCCTGGCCTGGACTTGTTAAGATGCTGCGGTCCAGGCCAGGCTGTGCCCTGCCTGTCTGCTCTACGTGCTGCCCTGGCGAACCAGGAGCGCCACAGGCAGACCAGAATCGAGAAGAAAGAAGCCCATCCGCCTCGCGCTGACGGCACCGTCGCTGGCGCGCTGATGAAATAGAGGCAAAGAGAAGAGGAGCCGCGAAGTGTTGCATAGCAGGGGTCAGGAACTGCTTGGGAGGACCCTCGGGGGCTATGTGCTCGAAAAGCTGCTTGGCTACGGCGGAAGCAGCGCTGTGTATCTGGCGCGTCCTAGTGAACCAGCAGCCTCCTCTGCACCCGTGGCCCTGAAGGTCTTTCTCCCCCGCACCCAGCTGACAAGAGCAGCCCGAGCCGAATTTCTGCGTCGCTTCCTGCAAGAAGCCCAGGCGGCCAGCCGCTTACAGCACCCGCACATTGTGCCTATCTACGCTTGGGGGGAAGAAGCCGGCCTGGCCTATCTGGTCATGCCCTATATGGCCGGTGGAACCCTGGCCCACTATGTACGTCGCCACGGCCCCCTCTCCTTAGAGCGGGCCGCCAATTATCTAGAGCAGATCGCTTCCGCCCTGGACTACGCTCATCAGCGCGGCTATATCCATTGTGATGTCAAGCCCGCCAACATCCTGCTGAATGAGCAGGGGCGGGCCTTCCTCTGTGACTTCGGCCTTGCCCGCCTGCTACGAGACGAACTGGAGGGCGAGGGCCAGTTTGAGGAGTCGCCAGCCAGTGAGCAGGCAGCCGCTGCCCCCACCCCGCCTACTCCGATCCCGATAGGCACGCCGGATTATCTGGCCCCAGAGCAAGCTCTCAATGGAGCCGTTGATCACCGCGCCGACGTCTATGCCCTGGGTGCTACCCTCTTCTATCTGCTGGCTGGGCGTCCTCCTTTCCAGGCCGATTCGCCCATCGCCCTGGCTCTGCTCCACGTCCAAGAGCCACCGCCGGCTCTCTGCGAACTTGACCCGCGCATCCCGCCCCAGGTCGACTATGTCCTACGCAAGGCCCTGGCCAAATTTCCAGAGGAGCGCTTCGCCACCGCTCGCCTCTTGAGCGAAGCCTTCCAGCAGGCCATTGCTGGCCCGGAGACCCCGGCCCGCCTCCGCCTGAGTGTTCACGGCCTGCTCTTACCGGCCTGGGTCCCATTCCCGCTGGTCCGGCGCCTGGAAGCCCTGCCCATACCCTCCAGCTTCAGTGGCAAATGGAAAGCCCTGCTGCTGGCCTTGCTTCTGCTGCTCCTGCTGTGCTCCAGCTCGCTGGCCTATGCCCTGCATGCCGCCCAGACCAGACCGGGCAACAGCGCCAGTGCCAGCCTCTCTGCCCCCGATTTCGCTCAACCCACTCTGGTGCCCACCGTTCCCGTCGATCAGCTGCTGGCCGGCGCCAGCGATTGGCCCCACAGCCCGAGCGCCTTCTTTGCCGATGGAGAGTATCATCTCCTCAATACTACCTCTCGGGCCAGCGCCCTCGCGCTCTACGCCCACCATCGTTTCCTCGACTTTCACCTGACCGTCAACATACGTCAGGTACACGGCTCTCACGACGACGCCGACTACTATGGGGTCGTCTTCCGCGCCAGTAGCGGGCAGCAACGCTACTACGTTTTTGCGGTCGCTAGCTGGGGCGGTGGCTCATATGCTGTCTGGCGCTACAGCGGACGCTGGACGACCCTGGCCGAGGGGCCGGCGCCCAGCTTGCTGATCGGGCCGGGCGCTGTCAATACCCTTGAAATTGATGCTCACGGCCCTCTCTTCCGCTTCTTCATCAACGGCCAGGCACTGTCAGCTACCCCGCTGCGCGACTCGGCTCCTGTCTCCCCTGTCAACGGCGCTATCGGCCTCTACGTGGAAGAAGAGGGGAGCGAAATCGCCTGCTCACAGCTCTATATTGAGCCGGCTCGCTTCTGAACTCAGGCCGGCCCGCTTCCGGCGGGTGAACCATCCGAAAAGCCCCCAGCTCTGGCCAAACGCAGAGCAGATGATTGAGCGCCGCCACTGCCTTGTCGCCAAGACAAGAGGCCAAGAAGCCGCGCGTCGCATCCTGGGCGGAAAATAGAGTATAATTCAGAAGGATCGTCTTGAAGGCGTTGCGTGTCGATGGAGCCACCTCTGCCGGACCTGTCGCTTTGAAGAGCAAAGGATCATCTATGAAAGGTCGTTTAGCCCTGTACTGTCCCACCCTTGGCGTAGAAGAAGAATTTCAGCTTGTTGAGCGTTGCAGTGGGCAACTGTCCAACGCCATCGAGCGTGTCCTGGAAAAAGGGCAATCCCTCTTTGGCGAGCAAATCAAGCCTGAAATGCATGCCTCAACAGTTGAGATCATCAGCCCGGTCTGTGCCGACATCACCGCCGTCCGACAAGAACTCGGTGGGCTGCGCCGGCGCCTCATCGAAATCCTGGCTGCAGAGGACCTGGTCCCCGTGAGTGCCGGCACCCATCCCACAGCCCGCTGGCAGGATCAGCAGCGCACCGAACGCGAGCGCTATGCTGAACTAGAAGAGGAAGAACAGGACGTAGGCCGCTCGCTCCTCATCTTTGGCCTGCACATCCATGTTGGCATTCCCGACCGCGAAGTGGCCATTGCCGTCATGAACCAGGCCCGCCTCTGGCTCCCTCACCTGCTAGCCCTCTCCGCCAACTCACCCTTCTGGGCTGGCAGGATGACTGGCATCAAATCCTACCGCTCCGTCGTCTGGAGACGCTGCAACCGCAGCGGCCTGCCCGAAGTCCTGCCCAGCCTGGCCCACTTTGAACGCTACGTCGACGACCTCATTGCAGTGGGAGCCATCGACAATGGCAAGCGCATCTGGTGGGATATTCGCCTCCACCCCTTCTTCGACACCCTGGAATTCCGCATCTGCGACATGCCTGCCACCCTCGAAGATACCATTGCCCTGGCGGCCCTCTGCCAGGCCCTTGTTGCCAAGCTCTGCCTGCTTCATCAGCAAGGAGTCACCACTCTTGTCCTGCCACGTCTCTACATCGAAGAAAACAAATGGCTGGCCATGCGCGACGGTCTCGACGCTACCTATCTCGACTTCGTCAACCATCGGCGCCTGAGCATGCGCGAAGCCATTGGAGAACTCCTTGACTTCGTCGCCGACGTAGCCGAGGAGCTGGGGAGCCAGCGAGAAATGGCCCATCTGCGTGCCCTCTTAGCTGATCCCCGTGGAACCGGCGCCGATCGCCAGATCGCCGTCTATCGTCAGACAGGCGCCATTGACCAGGTCATTCGTCTCCTGATCGAACAGACCACCCAAGGCGTGCTTGAAGTCGCTTGATCCTCCAGACAACCAGCCGGGGGGAGCATACGGCCTGCCTCTACTGGCCTGCACCCCGCTGCTCGCCCCCTGGCTGCTTCGCTAGCCAAGCGGAAGCGCCCACGAAGGCCGCTTAGGGAAGAGGCTCTGCAGCAGCAGCTCTGCCGTCGGCTTCACCTCAATATCGGGAAAGGCGTAGCTCAACTCATCCAGACTGCGATAACCAAACAACAACGGCAGAAACGCCTGTGGCGGAAAAGCCGCCTCAGCCTGCTCGTAGTCAAAGGCCGACTTCAACTCCTGGACGCTCTCCAGCCGGCCCGCCTGAAAATGCAGCACCAGCTCACGGCCATAGAAATGCAGCCGTAGCCTGCCGCTGTAGCCTGCCAGCGGTGAACGGCTCAGCCGGCGCTCCAGTACTGGGGCCACCCGACGCAAAAAAGCCGCCAGATCAGGCACACGGACATACCAGGCATAGGAGCGACTGCTCCTCACCGTCAGCGGCTCCCCGTAGCGATCCGGCAGGCGCAACAGAGCCGCGCGAATCGGATGCTCATCGGACAAGAAGATACGCAGATGATCGATCTCCTCAGCATCACGGAGCACCGGTATCTGGTGGCCCCGTGCTAGAATCGCCCGCAGCACAGAAGGCAAGAGCCGGAACAGATCGATCCCAGACACCATCTCAAAGCAGTGCATCACCGGCACCAACGAGCGCCAACGCTTCGTCGGCATCACCAGGAAGCCCAGAAAACTCTCGCTGTCACTACCTATTACCTGAATATGCCAGTGCTCGCCCGTGCGGCAGCCCTGCTGGTGCAGCAGGTGATAGCGCCACCACTCCTCGCTGATCGGGGTCGACACCGCAAACCCACCCTGATGACGATGAGCCTCGTAGAGCGCCATAATGGCCGGCAAATCTTCCAGGGTCGCATCACGCAACCTCACCGGCTCCCGACCCTCCTCGGGGGCCGGTGGTATCAAAGCCACCGGAAAGGACAGATAGCCATCCAGGGCCAGCGCATACTCATAGCCAAACTGACGGTAGAAGTAAGGAATACCCGTAATCGCCTGCGTCAGAGCGCCCTCAGCCTCGCTGCGTGCGTGGAGTAGCTCAAAAAGCGCGCGAATCAAGCCGCGATGGCGATAGTCTGGATCACTTACCACCAGCTCAGGTCGGCCCACCAGCAAGCGCACATCTTCATAGTCCCAGGGCTGGCGCCAAAGGCAGGCACAAGCTACCACGCGCCTGGAGCTGCGTCGCGTATCCTCTACCAGCGCAAAGTCCTGGCTCCCCATCAGCGGATGGCTACCGCTGAGTAACTCGCGCACATGCCAGGCCAGCGGCTGATTCAACGGATCTGCCGGCCCATTCAGAAAGACCTCGCACTCCAGACGCGCCAGCTCCTCAACATCCTCGGGGCGTGACCAACGCAATCGCAGGCCATCGCCCAGGTCGCGCACATATTGCGGATCGGCGGGAGATGAGTCAGTGAAAGGCATTATGGAAGCTCCTTTTCCCATTGCAGTGTAGTAAATGATCAAAAAAGACAAAAAAAGCCCTGCCCCTTGACGTTGGCCTTGGGAGCCAGACCGGGACCAGAGCAAGCCTTGCGTCTGCAGACCGCTAGCGAAAGCGGTTGCCATCCAGGAGAAAGAGAGAAAGAGAAGAGCAGACGCTGAACGGGTTCAACGATGAGGTGGACAGCAGGCAGCAGAGAAAACGAGCAGCTTTGGCCGCCTGAAGGGAGAGAGCGCCAAGCTGGCCACCGTGGGATGAAGCGCCTGTACCTGGCCAGGCCGAAGGGTGTGCTGTCTCTTCATCACCAGGGGCCTCCGTTCAAGGTCAAACTCAAACAATGAGCGGGCCTGCATCGAACCGGAAAAGCAAGAAAAGTATAGTCAATGGAAGGCTCGCTGTCAAGCAAGCGGAGAAGACACAACGGAGAGCAACTTCTCTGCCATCCAGGCAAAGCCTCACTCAGGGTCTCTGTGGGTCGTAACTCCAGCGGGCGAAGATGGCCGTTGACAGCAAACGTTGGGCGCTCTCCTCCACCAGGACCATCTCACCAGTTGTAATCGTACCGCCATAGCCACGCATCATCTCCGCCAGAGCGTAGTACAGGCTGAGGGCCGAGGCGCGGATCGCATAGGTGGTCAGCACCACGAAGAGCGGCTCCTCGCTCAGAAGCGAGCGGCAGGTCTGCAACAGTGTCGAAAGCGACTCCTGCAGCTTCCAGACCTCACCGCGTGGACCTCGACCGAACTTCGGCGGATCGATAATCACCCCATCGTAGCGCGAGCCGCGGCGCACCTCGCGCTGAGCGAACTTCAAAGCATCATCTACGATCCAGCGAATCGGGCGAGAACTCAAGCCAGAGAGAGCCTGATTGGCGCGGGCCCACTCCAGAATCTTCTTCGAGGCATCGACATGAGTCACGCTGGCCCCGGCGCTGGCAGCGGCCAGAGAAGCCAGACCCGTATAGCCGAAGAGATTCAGCACCCGTACCGGGCGCCGAGGGGCCACAGCGCGCACCAGGTCTGCCAACCAGTTCCAATGGCTGGCCTGCTCAGGGAAGACCCCCAGATGACGGAAGGGCGTCGGAGCGGCCCAGAAGCTCAGATCTTTATAGCGCACCATCCAGCGCGGTTCCAGTGGACGACGGAACTGCCAGCGCCCATGCTGCTCCTGATCTTCCGACAGTGGGGAACCGCTCACAAAAACCGCATCGGCCTTCTCCCAGAGCGCGCGCGGCAAAGCGGGCTGCCAGAGGGCCTGCGGCTCGGGACGTACAAAGCAATAGGGGCCAAGACGCTCCAGGCGGGCGCCAGTGCCACTATCCAGCAGTGCATAATCCTGCCAATCGTCAGGGGCAAGCAAGAGCAGCGCAGGTCGTTCCGCGTATCGCGGGGCCGAACTGTCTTTAAGCTGATCCTTAAGCTGACTCATGTCAATACTCTAAAGGATCGCTGCCGTTTTGGCAAGACGTAAGTCACCTCTCCAGGTCCAGGCATACCCTTGCTATACTTGTCGTCACCGCTGGCCTGTGGAGCGGTGCGGGCCAGCGCTCCCGATCATCGTTGACCAGCACTCAGCCAGCCTGAAGGACGGGCGACGGAGCGCACCACTGGACAGAAAAAGCACTGTGAGGCAGCGGTCAGAGAGGGGCAGACTCGTGCCACCAAGAGCGACGGAGGCGCGGAAAAGCAGTGATCTGGAATTGACATCGAGTTGCCAACCTTCTATACTGAACTAGGCTACAATCAGAGCCTGTCCATGGAGCACAGCCATCGCCATCGGCACACCGGCGGTCCGACGGATAGGCTCACAGCAATGACCGAGAAGTCAGGCTTGTGGCGGCGCCGAACCCATACCAGGCGGTTCCATTGCCAGAGAGAGTCAGCAAAGCAACGAGGCGCCCGCGCTCTCTGAATGGACGAAGAAGCTCAGGGGGGCGCTGACCGCGAGATCGAGAAGACAGGCGGGGCCTGATCGCTTGCTGACTGTCGAACCTTCTTAGTGAGAGGAACACGCGCAGGCCCCAGCGCGGATCAAGCTCATCTCAGAGGAAAAGGAGGCGGCGCTGTTCCCCCTTCCTGCTTACAGGCCGAGTGTGCTATGGCGTAGGCAGGGGTTGATGCGCCGGAAAGTTGGATGCCCTACGTGATCACTCAGCCGTGCATTGGCGTGAAGGATGCTTCTTGTGTTGATGTCTGCCCGGTAGATTGCATTCATCCAACGCCGAACGAAGAAGGGTTTGAGGAGAGCGAGCAGCTCTACATCAATCCCGATGAGTGCATCGACTGCGGCGCCTGTGAACCGGCATGCCCGGTCAACGCCATCTTTGAGGAGTCGGCGGTACCTGACGAGTGGCGGCATTTCATCAAAATTAACGCCGACTTCTTCAAGAGGTAGAGGCTGAGCCGAGCGAGCACAAGGAAGGAAGCGGAGCGTGCTGGTCGCCTGGCAACGTGAGGGGCGGGCAGACCATCGATCTGCTTGAGGGTACTGAAAGGGCTGTGATATAATGCAGGTGCATGTCTCATCGAGGAGAAAAGAACTTCTATTGAGGGAGCTGCCCCTATGCCAGTAACGAGGCGCAGACGCGCGAATCCACCAGAGCAACCGGAGAACGACAACCATAACCATGTGGCGGAGCAAGGGGAGGAGGTTGCAGCCGAGCCACTGACAACGGAGCAGGCTCCCGTTGTGCCACTGGATGGCGAGCAGGCCTCGGCTGCGCCTCCCCGCCAGGGAGCGCAAGCGCCCGCCCAGTCGGGAGAGGCGCTTTCTCTGCCGTTCCCGCCCAGTGAGACACTCGCCACTCCCGCCGGCCCGGGTACTCCGCCGGTGGCCAATGGTGAACGTCCGACAAACGAACGACAAGGCCCCGAATACCTTCCGGCTCTGCCTCCGGAAGGGGGGCGTCGTACGGCTCGTGAGTACTTCCGCCGACCGACAGTAGCGGCTGCCGCCAGTGGCTCTGGTCCAGTGGCTACCTTCCAGCAACCGTCACCGCCGGCCCCATCCCATGAGATTACCCTGCCGCTGGGCAACCTCTTGCATCTGGCCTATAATCCCAGTTATACCGGCGCCGAAGAGGCGCGCAGTCAGCTGCTGCGCCGCCTGGAAAGCGAAAGTAAGACTGGTGGCCGCGCCCGCTGCTGGAACTGTGGTTCCCTGGCTGTCGTCTACGACCGCTGGGAGACACGCAGTAGGGCCTTCGGCGAGATTGGAATAGCCTACTGCGAGATCTGTGGCGTCTGGAGCGTCATGTAAGCCAGGGAGCTGCCGCAGGTGGTGAGGTGGGCGCTGGCTGGCTGGCCCCTGCCCTGCCCACCTTATCTTATCTAGTCTGGTCTGGTCTGGTCCTCTATTGCCTATTGCCGGCGCATTACTGCCAGCTGGCCCTCACTGACTGAATGAAGGAACAGAGACCGGACAGCCAGAGCGGAGGGAATCCGGAGCCCTGGCGAAAGTGTGCCTCTCCTGGGACCTCGATCTGGGATGAGCAGCGCCAGAGCCAGTGTTGTAGTGGGCTAAGAGGTAGGCGGGCGGAGCCAGAAAGGAGGAGTGGAGACAGTAAGGAAGGGCCTGACGCGCAACCCGTTAGCTGCTCGACCGTGCGCTGGTCCTCTGTGAGCGTCCTGGCTTCGCGGGGGTGGCTGGGCAAAGGGAAGTGAGGGTCCGACGCGACAGATGGATGGAACCGGTACGGTCGCTTCAGCTGGTTCTCCCCGGCTACTTGCCTGCTTTCTCTCCTCCAGAGTCAGGTGGTGCTCTCAGGCTCCTATTCCGCGCTGATCTGAAGGAGTGAGGGATTTATGCCGACGAGTCAGGATCAGGAGAACGAAACGCTGCGTCGCTGCCCCCGTTGTGGGGGGCTTCTCTACAAGCCCCTGGGTAGCTCTTTCTATTGGCATGCCGATAGTAACCACCCACCTTGCGATATTACCAATATCGCCGAATCCTCCTTCCAGCCACGCAGTACAGAGGCCGAGAACCCGGCAGAGAGGCGCGAATCCTCGAAATAAATCCGCCCTGCCGGGCGTTTCCTTTTCTAGAAGAGGAGGAGCGCGCCAAGTCTCAGGAGAAGGGAACAGAAGGGAAGGAGAAGATGGAGAACAAAGAGGGCGTGTACAACCCCAGGCCCATCACTGCGTAATATCTTGATGAGGGAGGAAGCAAGAAACGACAGTGGCTCTGGCTGTCGTCTCGCAAAGAGGCTGCACTCGAGGCTCATTGCAGCACAGCGGAGCCGAGTGGCAGCGAAAGCAGCTTGTTTCCCTGAGTGAGGTGAAGCATGTATAATCCACGCTATAATTCGCCGTTTGGTATGGGGGGAGAGCGCAATAGCTGGCTTGGCTCCTATCCCTACCAGACGATTCCTTACGTCAACGAACGGGCTGGGAGCCTGGTGAGCAAGGTCATGCTATTGCTGGCCATCTCCTTCCTGGTGGCCTGTATTGGCACCTTTGTCGGTATCTCCTTCTTTGCTCAGGTAGCCGGCTTTGGGGCCTACCTGCTGGTCGCTTTTGGGGGCCTGATCGTCCTCTTTATCCTGCAGCTGGCGATCAACGTCCACGGCCTGAACCTCTTCCTGCTCTACCTGTTCACTTTCCTGGAAGGGATGTCGCTGGCGCCCCTGGTGATGGCCCTGACCGGTGCCGGGATGGGGAATATTCTCGGTGAGGCTTTCTTGATTACGGCCTTGTCCTCATTGGGACTGGCCGCCTATGCCTGGACCACGCGCCGTGACTTCTCGGGTCTGGGAAAATACCTCTTCTTCGGCCTGATTCTCTTGCTGGTGGCGGGCATTCTCGGCATCTTCCTGCCCGGCCTCTTTGGCACGGGTCTGGGTGGCCTGCTGATATCCGTCGTCGGCATCGCGGTCTTCGGCGGCTATGTTCTCTACTATGTCCAGCGCGCCAAGTATCTGGCCGACACCCTGCCTAACGCCATCATGCTCACCGTCGCCATCTTTGTGACGGTGATGAATCTCTTCCTCTACATCTTGCGCTTCCTCATGATCTTGCAAGGAGGAAGCCGCGATAATCGCTAGCAAGCAAGGTACGGGCCCGGGCCCGGCAAAAGCTCGCCTGGCTGCAGAGGGAAACAAGGGACCAGATTGGCCAACTGACAACCGACAAAGGCTGAGGAACGAGGAGGGGGCCGATGAGCTGACTCTGTCAGTAGTCCTGTCTTGGCCTTCTCGCCAGGCGAGCAGCAAAGTCTGCTCAGCCAGTTCTTCGACAGGACTCTTGTCGCAATCAAGGCGCTCGCTATTGCGTGGGCCTCGCTCCGCTGAGTATAATCAGACGGTGGCCTGGCTCTCTGGAATAAGGGCGGTGCTGCCATTGTTTTCCTAACTGAAAGCCTTTGAGACTATCTTTGCTTCCTCAAAGAGCAAGGAAGAAATCCAATTCCATTCCAGGGAAAGAGAGTCACGCGAATGGCTGAGCGTTCCAATCTGTTCCATATCAGCGATAGCGACTTCGAGGCGCGGGTGCTCAAGTCTCCGACGCCGGTGATCGTCGATTTCTGGGCAACCTGGTGCCCCCCCTGTCGCGCCCTCGCTCCTACCTACGAGAAGCTGAGCGACGAGTATCAGGGGAAGCTGGCCTTTGCCAAAATGGATATCGACGAGAACCCGGTTACACCCTCGAACCTGTACATCCAGGCCGTCCCAACGCTGATTGTCTTTAAAGACGGTCGAGAGGTAGCCCGCTTGGTGGGTCCTCATCCGCTGCGCCTGAAGAGCGAGATCGATCGCATCCTGGCCCAGGTCAGCGTAGCCTGATCCTCTTGCGAAGCGGGTAAAAGGGCAAACAAGAGGCAGTGTCGAAGGAGAAGTGCGACGATGAAGGCTGTTTCCAAAACCGCCCGTCTGACTCGCACTTCTCCATGTATGTTCCCCTCTCGACGCTTTTCGGCTTTTATGATATATTCTTCTCATCATCCTGACTGCCTGAGAGGTAGAATCCTGTTGTCTGGACATAGGGGGGACTGTATATTATGCCAATGTTGGAACGTTCGAATCCGCTGCCGCTCTATTACCAGCTGAAAGAGGTGCTCAAGCAGCAGATCCGCGCTGGGCATCTTGCCCCACATACGGCTATTCCATCCGAGCCGGAGCTGGTGGCACGCTACCGCGTCAGTCGTGCAACGGTGCGGCAGGCCCTGACCGAACTCGTCCATGAGGGCCTGTTGTATCGTCAACATGGCAAAGGGACCTTTGTCTGTGAGCCGCGCGTTCAGCAGACGCTCAGCGAGCTGACCAGTTTGAGCGAGGACATCCGCCGCCGTGGCAAGCAGCCGGGTGGGTTGCTGCTCGTCAGCGAGCTGGTTCGCGGCTCTGAGACGGTGCGCGAGCGCCTGCGCCTGCTCGATGAAGAGCAGGCGATTCGTCTAGTGCGCGTACGGACTGCCGATGAGGTACCCATCGCTTATGAGGTCGATTATCTGCCATATCCACGGGCGACGGGCATCTATCAGCGGGCCAAAGAACTGGGTGAAGGCTCACTCTATAGTATGATGGCCTCGGAGGGCCTGACCCCCTATATTGCCGAGCAGAATGTGAAGGCGGCCCTCCCCTCGGCGCGCGAGGCTGAGCTTCTTCGCATTCCCCCGGATGAGCCCGGTTTGCGCGTCACTTGCACAACCTTCGACCAAACTGGCTCACCTATCGCCTATAGTGAAGTCTTCTATCCCGGATCTCGCTATGAATATATGGTCACATTACGTGTCGCCAGGTCGTGAGTGAGCGGTCGCTGGTCGTGGCGATGATCGCCTGGGGCGGGCGGTAGTTGGTAAGCGAATCCTGTAAAGAACGCTTGGGTCTGGGGTGGGGAGAGCCGGACCGACGCCCTGCTCCTTCCCCTCCTGCCTTGCACGGCGCTGACTGACAGGGCAGCTAAGGCAGGCTGTCCTCGGCTCCTTATCCTAAAGAGTGCTCTGCCGCAGAGCAGGCCGACCCGCTTGGTTGTGGAAACTGCCGATGCCACACCACGGAAGAGCAACGTCGCTCTCCTCGAAGCCGGCGAGGAACCGGTCTGCTCTGTCTGGTAGCTTCGATCTCTCTCCTCCTTCGCTCCTTCTCGTCCTCTCCTTTCGCCCCGCCATCCTGTTCCCCTGGCCGGGACTTTCTTCTCCTCGCCGGACCAGCAGGAACAGACTAGAAGAAGCTCTGGCGGCATGTTATACTAGGCCGGGACGTGCTGTTGCGTAGAGCCTTACGCCGTTGACCACTGTTAGTCAAGCACGCTCTGATGAGCAATCAAGAAGGGTAGCTACTGATGGAAGACATACCGGAAAGAGAAGCGGCTACTGAGTCGGAGACTGCTGCTCAGAATGGTGTGGCGGATGCTCGCCGCCGTGAGGAGCAGGAATGGACCGATCGCGGCAACGAGGCGGCACGCGCTGGCGACTATGAGCAGGCGGTGGCCGCCTTTGAGCGCGCGGTGGCTGCCAATCCCGACAGCGCCCGCTCGCGTTACAACCTCGCGTTAGCTCAACAATATCTGGGCGATCGAGAGCTGGCCATTGCCGGCTATCGACGCGCCATCGATCTTGATCCTGGTCTGATCGAGGCCTATATTAACCTGGGCCATCTCTATAGCGAGCTAGGTCTCTATGAGGAGGCCATCGAGACCTTCCAGCAGGCGCTGGAAATCGATCCTGAGAACGACGAACTGTACGTCAGCCTGGGCGATACCTACCGCCTCCAGAACCTCTATCAGGATGCGGTCCAGGCCTATCGGCAGGCGCTTATCCTCAATCCTGGTCAGCCAATGGCCTCCGCGAGCCTGCGCGATGTGCGTGAGCGCATCAATGATCAGCTGCGCCGACTGATGGTTCAGGAGGCTGAGATCGATGAGAACCCTGCTGACCCCGCGCGTTACGCCGAACTGGCCTCCATCTACCTCGACATGCGACGCTATGATGAGGCCCTCTCGATCGCTAACCAGATGCTGGCCCTGGCCCCTGATGAACGAGCCGCTTATGATGTGCTGGCCCAGGTCTATGAACAGATGGGCGAGCGCGATCAAGCGGCCCAGACCTATGAGCGTATGGTGAGCCTGGCCCCGGAGGATGCCAACGCCTGGGAACGGCTCGCGTACTGGCGCTCCCTGCAGGGACAGACGGAAGCCGCGCTGCAGGCCTATCGTCGTGCCCTGGAGCTTGATCCCCGTCTTCAGAGCGCCCGCTTCGGCCTGGCGGAGACGTGTATGGAGGCTGAGCACTATGAAGAGGCTGCCAGCGCCTATCAGGAGCTGATCGCGGCTGCCGATGAGCTTCAGGAGGAAGAGCTGGCGGCGGCCTATGCCGGCCTGGCCGATGCCTACAACGCTCTGGGCCGCCATGAGGAAGCCATCGCGGCTGCCAACCAGCTTCTCCAGCGTTTCGAAGACGATGCAGAGGGGTACTATCAGCTTGCTACCGCCTACGATGCCCTCGGACGCTCTCAAGAGGCCATCGAAAACTACGAGAATGCCATCGAATCCGATCCACTCAATGCCGACTATTATAACGCCCTCGCTGATACTTACCGCGAGGTCAAACGCTACAACGAGGCGGTTGAGATGGCTCGCCAGGCCATAGCGCTGGACCCCTCGCTGGTGCTGGCCTATGAGACCCTGGCTCGGATTTACCAGGAGATGGGGCGACCCGACGAAGCGCGCGAGATCCTTGCTCAGGCGAACGAGCTCCGTCAGGCCAGTGAGGCCCTCTAGCCCCTGGTCCTGGTAGGTCTGGCCTTTGCTTGGCACCGTTCGTTCAGGCGGGAGGGGAGAGAGGCGGCGCGGTGCGGCTCGGTGCAGCGCAATGCAGCGCGCCGCACATTACAAAGGACCCGTTCCGTTGCCTTGGGAACAGCTTGCTCCTCCAGGTCGCTTCGCCCCGGTTCACTGAGCTACTATGGCTCCAGGCGACCTTTGATCGTCTCGGCGAAACTCTCCAGGTCCTCCAGGCGCTGCCGGATATGGTCATAGAGCAGATCGCGATTCAGTGTGCCGGGATCGCGGATAAGGGCGTCGCGCAAGTTTGTCAGAACCTCCAGGCGGTAGGCGAGCGTCTTGGGGATCAGTTGCTGAGCCGCCACGATGCTCAGCAGTTCATGGTAGTCCTCGGGCCGGCGCAAGCCGAAAGAAGCGACCAGGATGCTGCAGATCTGCAGGCAGGCTTCAATGGCAAGCTGGAGATAGCGCTCTGCCAGGCCGTAGATGCGGTAATCGCTGGTGAACTCCTCGCGCTGCGTCTCCCCCAGGCCGCGCAGGATGCCGATCGCCTCGCTTAGCTGCTGCAAGTGACGCTGCACCAGGTCCTTGTCTATCGGGAGCAGTTGCTGCTGCAGGCGACGGCTCAGGGCCTGGTTTTGAAGCTCATCGAAGCGCTTGAAGTCCAGGTAGTCCATGACGGCCTTGGTCTCAAACATGATGCGCCGCTTCTCATCGCGGCTATAGAGAACCTGGCCATACTTGATCACTTGCAGCTTAAGCAGCAGCGACGCCTGATTCAGAATCATGACATCGATATTCTCGGTCTCCAGGCGTCTGGCCAGCTCGCTGAAAAAGTAGAGCTGGTAGTCGAGGAACTGCTCAGAGCGCACCTGATCCATCAGGAGAATAGCAATATCGATATCGCTCAGTTCGCCGAAGCTTGTGCGCCCCTTCAGTATACCTGTCAGATACGCGGCATTGACGGGATTCTGGGCGAAGAATTGGTGAAGCTGTGCCTGCTTCTCAAAGAGATTCATCAGCAGCCTCCGATCAAACTCCTTGAGGACTGTCGGGAGACAGTAGCAGAAGGCTTCAAGGAGTATCCCCCATCCGTTGAGAGACCGGGGGTGCTTTTCAGCCAGTCCTTTGCCTGCATGCAACAGTCTAGTGAGAAGAGAGGTGCTTTCCTCCCTCTTCTGTATGTAATATTCTACCATAGAAATGGAGCTGCGGCGGCCTCCTGTCCTCTGCGCCCTGCCCTGTGCTGCCGACTGAGAGGGCGATCTGTCCGCTCATTGAGACTCCGCTCCTTGCCGCTTACGCCTTGACAGGAGGGGAGGGAGCGAACGCGGGGGCGATTGAGGGAGAGGCTCAGGCTCAGCTCAGCCCTCTACCCAGGCTTCTCCGTCGAGGCTGACCTCTTTTTTCCAGATTGGGACAGTGGTCTTGAGAGTATCAATGATGTAGCGGCAGGCTTCAAAGGCTTCGGCGCGATGGGGCGTTGCGACCACAATGATCACGCTGGCCTCGCCAATCTCAATGCGCCCAAGGCGGTGGGCGACTGCTACCCGCTCTGCTCCCCAGCGTTGGCGCGCCTCCTCCACAATGCGCCGAATCTGCTGCTCTGCCATCTCGGGATAGGCATCGTACTCCAGGTAGCGGATCTGCTTGCCACGGGCGTGGTTGCGTACCACTCCCTCGAAAATGACAATGCCGCCAACCTCGGGCGCGGCCACCGCGGTCACCAGCGCCTCGCGATTCAGCGGCTCGCGCGTAATCTGAATCACTGGCTCCATAGGCCCATCCTGCCAGAGAGAAATGCTCTTCCTCTACCCAGGGTGGGGCAGCTGCTTGTCAGGCTGCCCCACCCCCAAGTGGGGGAATAAAGACAAGCTCATCATCTTCCTGCAGCACCCGGTCCGCGGGGACGTATTCGCGATTTACCGCGCACAGCGAGCGCTCCAGGATTGGCTGCAGACGGGAATAGCGAGCGACAAGTAAGGCCCGGGCTCCGGCGACGTCGGTTCCCTCGGGCACCGTCAGGGTCTCGGCATCCTGACCCACAATCTCGCGTAATCCCGCAAAGTAGCGCACACGGATCTTCATGCCAATGAGTATATCACGCTGTTTGCGCGACTGTACAGCTATGCACAGTCGTCCGGCTCAGCCTTGACTGGCAGCTCGTCGCATGACGAACTCGGCCAGCGTGCGCACTGCGACCCCTGTGGCCCCTTTCTCTTGGTAAGGCTTGGAGCTATCCACAAAGCTCGTGCCGGCAATGTCCAGATGCGCCCAGGCCGCTGAGCCGGCGAAGTGCTCCAGTACCTTGGCGGCGGTGATCGAGGAAGCAGGTCGACCGCCGGTCTGCCTGATATCGGCGACCTCGCTCTTGATCTGCTCGCCGTATTCGTCATCCAATGGCAGGCGCCACAGTTTCTCGCCCACGGTCTCGCCCGCGACAATGAGTTCTTCGCTCAAGCGCGTATCGTTGCTGAAGAGGCCTGCGTAGACATGTCCCAGAGCGACCACGATGCCGCCGGTGAGCGTTGCGACATCGATGATCGGAGTCAGTCCCTCGCGCGTGGCGTAGGACATGGCATCAGCCAAAATGAGCCTTCCCTCGGCGTCGGTATTCACGATTTCGATGGTCTTCCCATTCATGATACGCAAGATATCGCCTGGTCGGTAGGAGTGCCCATCAGGCATATTCTCGCAGGTCGGAACGAGGGCGGTCACGTTCAGAGCTGGTTTGAGGCGAGCGATTGCCTGCATTGCTCCCAAGACGGCAGCTGCTCCAGCCATATCGCCTTTCATAGTCACCATGCCATCTGTGCTTTTCAAGGAGAGTCCGCCGCTATCGAACGTAATGCCCTTGCCGACCAAGGCCAGCCCGTCTGCTTGCTCTGGGGCGCCGCGATAGCGTAGGATAGCCAGATAGGGAGCTTCGCTACTGCCACGCGAGACGGCCAGCAGGCCTCCCATGCCCAGCTTTTCCATCTGGGGGCGTTCCAATACCTCGCAGGCAAGGCCCCAGGTTTCGGCCATGCTGCGGGCACGGCGAGCCAGCTCACCGGGTGTCAAGATATTCGGAGGCTCGTTCACCAGATCGCGCGCGAAGTTGGTCGCCTCGGCCAGGATGCGGCCCCGCTGTAGAGCTGCCTCAAGCGTACTGCTCTCGTAAGCCGTCTGGGCTGGCCCCACCTGTAGCAGCAGCTCGCGGACGGCTTCCTCGGAGTCTCTTGAGCCATTGTTGCGATAGCGACTAAAGCGGTAGAGTCCAAGGAGGAACCCTTCCACCTGAGCTTGCAGAGCGGCCAGCGTTGTCAGTGCCTGCGGCGAGCCGGGTTCCGGCTGAAGGCTGGTCACATCGATGGCCAAAACCACGCGCCGCGCGCCTTTCTCCTGAAGCTGGCGAGCCAGGGTCGCGCAGGCCCGTCGCAAGGTACGTGGAGCATCGCGCTCCAGATCGCCCAGGCCGAGCACAATCAGCCGTCTGGCGGCGAACCTGCCCGGCACAAAAAACGTCGTAATCTCCCCGCTATAGCCTTTGATCTCGCTGCGGGCACAGCTTTCCTGCAGCAAGCCATCCAGGCGAGCATCTACCGCCTGTGCAGGAGCGCTCAGGCGGGCCTGCTCGCTCCCACGTGGACGGCCTGCGCTCACCACGAGGGCATCGCAGCTGATCTCTGTAAGAGGCTCATTAGTCAGGCGAAGATCGAGTTCCACAGTCTCCACAGTCTCACTAGCTCCTTTGCACCAAAGTCATCATCGTATGAGGCCAAACATCTAGTGGACTAGCAAACGCTCAACTAGATCCAGCAACTGGCGCGGCTTAAAGGGCTTCAACAGATACTCGTCGTAGCCGCCGCTGGAAGCAGAGCTGCGAGCCTCGTCGGGGGGGTAAGCCGTAACAGCCACGATTGGCACCTTCCCCATCCCCGGACGAGCGCGGATCAATTGCGCCGTTCGCTGCCCATCGAGGACGGGCATCAGCAGATCCGTGAGAATCAGATCGACCTGCACCCGCTCTAGCAGGTCCAGTGCTTCGCGGCCATGCGTCACTGAAAAGCAGCGGTAGCCGCGAGAGGAGAGGACCTTCTCCAGCAGCAGGCGATCGGAAGGATCATTCTCGATGATCAGAATTGTGGCCTCACGTCGTGTGGAAGATGCACCGGTATCCATCGTCATCGATCGTCACTATCATCCTAGATGCTCATCGTGGAGAAACTGGAGGTGGCGGGCGTGGGTGGAGCAGACAGTCTTGACTGACCTGACCGCTCACTCAGGCTCCAGAGCGGCTCTGGAGCTTCGGGCTGGCTGCCAGGGGAAGCACAAAGGAAAAGACCGAGCCATGCCCCGGCATACTTTCCACGAAGACCTCGCCACCTTGCAACTCCACGAGCTTACGGGCAATCGTCAGACCCAGGCCAGTGCCTCCAAACTTGCGCGCTGTGCTACTATCGGCCTGGCGGAATGCCTCAAAGATATACTCCAGCGCTGCCGGTGAGATACCGATCCCGCTATCATGCACAGCAATACGCAGCATATCATAGCGTTCCAGGAGATTGCAACGGATCGTAATGCCACCGCGCTCGGTGAACTTAATGGCGTTGGAGACCATATTGACCAGCACCTGACGCAGGCGGTAACTATCGGCCAATACCCGCGGTAACTCCTCGGGCAGCTCCAGCTGTAAGGTCAGGTCGCGAGCTGAGGCCAGAGGCTTCAGCTGATCCACAACCTCTCGCAAGCAGCCCTCGATGGCCAGCGGCTCCAGGCGCACCTCCAGGCGGTCGGCCTCGATCTTCGAGAGATCAAGCATATCATCGACCAGGTGCGACAGATCCTCGGCCCGGCGGATCATAAAGCGAATGTGCTCTTCCTGCTCTGGGGTCAGTGTTCCCTCGACGAAGCCATCCACCAGCAAGGAGCCGTAGCTAATGATGCTATGCAAAGGAGCGCGTAGCTCGTGGGTGACCGTGGCCAAGAACTGCGACTTCAGCTGATTCGCGCGCTCCAGAGCAACGTTCTTCTCCTTGACCTCAGCGAAGAGCAGGGCATCTTGAATGGCCATCGCCGCCTGGATGGCTGCCGTACTCAACAGGAAGGTATCGCGCTGAGTCAGTTGATAGGGGCGCTCCGAGTAGAGCATAATCGCCCCGATCGTCTCATCTTGCAGCAAGAGGGGCGTGGCAATCACCGCGCCGTAGCCGGCCTCCAGCGCGAGCCACGCCCAGCGCTCCTGCCGCTCCTGGTAGATGGCGCGCACGTCCTCGCCATAGGCGATTTTCTGCTTCTGCATGGCCATCCGGGCTAGCAACAGGTCCAGCTCACGGAGCGCCTCGTGGGGAATGCGAGGGTGGGGAGGTTCCACACGCGCGACAGCGGCCTGCAGGCGCGGTGGACGGATCACTCGCCGCCGGGGGGCTGGAGGAGTGGGACGCGGTAGGGCGGCCATTTTTGTCGTGGCCGCTAGCGTGATATCGGCGCGTGGATCAGTATAGACACGGACCTGACCCTGGCGATAGGTCTCACCGGTCAAGATCTCGGTGCGCGGCGGGTCGTTGCTCCACAAAGCTACCGCCCACGGAGCAGGCTGATCGCGCCCGTAGAGCAAGAGCGAGACCTGACGCACCTGCATAATGACCCCAAGACGAGAAACGATCTCGGCCAGCAAATGCTCTAGATTGAGTGTTGAAATCAGTGCATCGCTCATGCTCAGCAGGTCGCTCAGCTGGCGTGTCAGCAAGCGACTTTCGGCATCCTGTTGCGCCAGGGCCGAGCCGAGCTGCTGAAAAGCCTGAGAGAGGGCCTCTAACTCGTCGCCTGGCAGCGTGGTCGAGGGCAGCGCTGGCGGCGTAGAGGAAGAAGATATACGGGGGGGCAGAGAAAGCGGCAGGCGGAGGCCCTGCTCTACCCGGCTGAGCAGCTCAGAGAGAGGAAGACTAACGAGCTGGCGAACCGCGATGCTAAGGAGCAAGAAGCCCGGGGCACAGGTAAAGAGCAGCAAAGAAGCAAGCGCCAGCCAGACGTGAGGGGAAGCCGTCTGATGGGCCGAGAAATAAGAGAGCAGAGGCCAGCTCAGGGCCAGGAACAGGCTCAGGCAAAGGAGGCAGATCAACCCCGCCGCCAGAATCAATTTAGCGCCCAAAGAACGCACCATCGCACGCATGCGAGCACAAGCCTCAGCAATAGATAAGGGGAGGGCAGAGTCCGACTCGTCCTCCCCTCCACGTACCGCGCTGGCAGAAGAACTGGCGCTTGCCTGGCCAGCCCCAGCGACACGAGCAGCACGGCGAGACGGGCAGCCAGCTCCGGGACAAGAAAGCTGCAACACCCTGCGAATCAAAAAGATGTCCAGGCTGACAACACTATCAGTGAGCCTGCTCTGCTTCTTTTGCTGACCGCCACTTGCGGGTGGGTCTGCCCAAGCCCCGCCATCTGTTTGTTCAGGCTCCTTTATTATAACGGATGAGAGGGAGCCTGTGTTAGCGGGGTGACTGGTGTGCCAGCTCTGGCGGAGGCAGGATCATCCTCGATATGCTCTACATAGCCGTTGCGGAGCAAGCGAGCCACGGTACAGGCCACATCTTGCTCATCGCGATGGACGAGACGAGCGATCTCGCTCAGGCTCCGTTTTCCGTTCAGCAGCAGAAAGACCAGGCGTTCGCGGCGATCGAGCTGAGAAATAATTTCGGGCCTGGCTGCCTCGGGAAGCGCGCGAAAATAAACATCGTAGTGCTGTAGCTCACCTCGCGTTGCTGTCTCTGCAGCGGCAGCGCGCTCCAGCCTTGGGGACGAAGCAGCAGCAGGCGAGGTCAGCAAGATCGGTGCGGCGCGTGTTGCGGCATGCTTCAAATATTTACTGAGACCCCAAGCTCGTAGCATGACATCCCTCCTAACCTATTCAGTTCGCACTGCGAATCCGCCCCTGGTTCTTGAGAAGTGCCTGGGACCCACCACTACTACATTATACTCGTGGTGCCTAGGTAGAAGCCTGGTTGGTGAGGAATGGAGGGAGGGCGTTGGGTGGGCGGGAGTGGGAGAGGCAAGCGAGGGTTGCCGGTGATGCTGCAGGATAGGATGAGGCAGGGCAACGAATGGACGAAAGGAGCATCCCGCTGTGAACAGCGCCAACAGTGAGAGCAGCGGCAGAGCGGCAGATGCCGACGATGGCCAAGCGGACAGAAAGGCAAGAGCACCAAGTGCGAGCGATGTGCCCTTCCCTGCCTGGCTAGCGGTGCCGGATCATCGCCTTCCCGCGGCGGAGCTACTTAGAGCCGGCCCCTCGCTCTAATGCCTTATAATGTTCCCGGAAGGACTGACGCGCGCGAGACAGGTACATCTTCACGCCACTCTCAGCGATATTGAGGGCCTGAGCGATCTCGCTGTAGGAGAAGCCTTCCTGAGTATAGAGCAGCAAGGCAGCCCGATACTGCTGGGGCATCCGTCGCAGGGCGGCGCGCACCAGCTCGGTCGTTGTATAGACCTCCTGTGGATCAGCGCTCTCCATATCGGCTGGCTCATGGTCGAGATCCTGCCAGGGAAGCCAGGCGATCAGCTTCTTCCGGCGCAGGGCATCGTAAGCTGTATTGGTTGCAATGCGATAGAGCCAGGCTGAGACCTTGAGATTGCTGTCCATCTTGGGCAGAGCGCGGAACGCCTTCAGGAAGGTATCCTGAGTCAGATCATCCGCCTGCTCGCGGTCGCCTACCAGATGGTACACATAATTATAAATAGATGTTTTATACTCGTCGTAGATCTGATCGAAAGACCAGGTCCTCTCTTTCGTTTCCGCCCTAGCCATGCGCGACATCCCTTCGATGTTGACTATAGCTAGAATCTTGTTGTTCCTCGCTCGCGGCTGGAGCCTGCCGGGGCAGGGTCAAGCATGGGGGAGGAACGGGAAACCTACACCTTAGTAGCATTGCGCTATTCACACTGCTGCTCTCGTATGCTGTTTATCATGTTAGCATATTGAGCGGGTTCGTTGAAAACGGTTCTGTTTATGTTAGTACTATTTGGGGGGCAGCCTCTTTTGCCAGCGAGGGGCAATTATGATACCATAACAGCAGCAGGAATCAGCCATTGAAAGAGAGTCTAATCTCCACAAAGCTAGCTAACGAAGGAAGGAAGAGAAGAGAGCATGTCCTTGGTTGCTGGGGGGTTGGAGCACGAGTTTGAGCCGGTGCAGCGTGTACGTCCTCTCTGGTGGCAGGAAGACGAGCGGGGTTGTGCCCTGATGTTGCTTGACCAGACGCTCTTACCGCAGCAGGTCGTCTACAGTCGGCTAGAAGATGAGCGTCAGGTAGCCGAGGCGATCAAGGCCTTAAAGGTCCGGGGGGCCCCTGCGATTGGCATGGCGGCGGCCTTTGGACTTGTCTTAGCGCTCAGGCGCTTGCTGGCAGAGCGAGGAAGTGAGGTCAGTCTCGCTGACGTTCTGAGCAGGCTCGACGAGGCGGGGGTCTTGCTGGCGGCCACCCGTCCCACAGCGATCAATCTCAGCTGGGCCATTCGTCGGTTGCTTGGGCTGGCTCAGCGGCTTGCCAAGGCCGGGTGCCGCCCTGGGGATCTGGTGGGCCGACTCCTGGAGGAGGCCCAGGCCATTGCTGCTGAGGATCGGGCGGCTTGCCTGCGCATGGGACGCTATGGTGAGGCGCTGATCGCCGATGGAGATCGGCTGCTGACCCATTGTAACACTGGGATTCTGGCTACTGCCGGCTGGGGTACGGCCTTGGCGCCGATGTATCTGGCGCATCGGGCGGGCAAGCGCATTCATGTCTTTGTCGACGAAACGCGCCCGGTGCTCCAGGGGGCGCGTCTCACGGCCTGGGAGCTGCAACAGGAGGGAGTGCCTTTCACGCTGATCACTGACAATATGGCCGGCTATTTCATGCGCCAGGGCCAAGTCGCCGCTGTCTTTGTGGGGGCCGACCGTATCGCGGCCAATGGCGATGTCGCCAATAAGATCGGAACCTATAGTCTGGCGGTGCTCGCTCATGCGCATGGCATTCCTTTCTACGTGGTCGCCCCTTGTTCTACGATCGATCTCGCTTTGCCCTCCGGGGAGGAGATTCCTATCGAGCAACGTGACCCGCGTGAGGTCACGGCCATCCGTGGGATCTCCATTGCTCCCGATGGTGTCTCTGTAGCCAATCCGGCCTTTGATGTAACCCCTCATACATATATAAGTGCTATTATTACCGAGAGGGGGGTTGCGCGCGCTCCGTATAGCGTAGCCCTGCGCGGCCTCTGTGCAGATGACCATCATCCTATCGAGAAGCAGGCAGAGAGGTAATGGAGACAGACGTTGTGCAGGCTGTAGCCCAGCACGCTGAGGAAACGCTGGGCAAGGAAGGTTTTCGCTACGTCAGCGCCGTTGTGGCAAACTGTAAGATGCTTGCGCTAGACCTGGAGGCTCGGGGAGATGAGGAGGCCGCTCATTTGGATATGGAGGCGCTGACGATCGCCGCCTATCTGCATGATATCTCGACGGCCTCCTATGGTTTTCAGGACCACCATGTCAAGTCGGCTGAGCTGGCCGTCGATTTCTTACGCGAGCTGGATGTACCCGAGGAGCGCATTCGCAAGGTGGAACAGATCATTCTGGCTCATACAACGGTGGTGCCCGCCGAGCAGCGTCGCAAGGTTCCCCTGGAGACGCGCATCCTCTACGACGCCGATAAGTTGGGGCGCCTCAGTGGGCTGGCCGTGGTTACTTCACTCATCGAGTTCGGCGCGCGCTATCCCAATCGAGCGGTGACTAGTGAGGTGCTGGCGGCGATCCTGCGCCATATTGAGGAGCGCTTTGTGGAGCTGTACCAGTCGCTCAATACGGCCCCTGCCCGCGAGCTGGCCCGCGATAAGTTCGGCAAGACCCTGGCCTTCCTGGATGGGGTCATTGAGCATCTGAGCGGAGCCACACCTGTCTGAGCGACGCTGGTCCGCTCTTGCTGACTGGCACTGGCTGGTGAGCAGGCGCCCTTGCTGTTTTCTCTCCGCCATCCAACCGCTCGCTCGCAGGCGCACTCCTGCTCACTAGCCAGACACTGATTTCTTTCTCACATGGAGGTTGTGAGGACGTGTCGTCGTCTATCCTCGTTGTCGGCTCGGTGGCCCTGGATACGGTTGAAACTCCTTTCGCCAGGGTCGAAGAGGTGCTCGGCGGGGCCGCTTCTTATTTCTCTACGGCGGCTTCCCTCTATAGCCCGGTCAATCTGGTGGCGGTCGTCGGCTCCGATTTCCCCCAGGAGTATTTGGAGTTTTTCCGCCGCCGGGGCATCCATCTCTCTGGCTTACAGGTGCATCAGGGCCAGACCTTCCGCTGGGTCGGTCGCTACCATCTCGATATGAATGTGCGCGATACGCTCGATACGCAGCTTGGAGTCTACGCTGATTTCCACGCGGTAATTCCACCCGAATACCGCAGTAGCTCGCTGCTCTTCCTGGCCAATATCAAGCCTGACCTCCAGCGAGAGGTGCTGGATGCCATGCCGCAGGTCCGTCTATCGGTGTTGGACTCGATGGATCTCTGGATCAATACGGCGCGGTCTCAGCTCACCGAGGTCATGAAGCGCGTCGATATGATGTTGATGAGTGAGGAGGAGCTGCGTCTCTACACCGGCTGCGCCAGTGTGGTGGCTGGGGTGCGCCAGCTCTTCAGCCTGGGTCTGAAGTATGTGATTGTGAAGCAGGGCAGCTATGGGGCCTTGCTCTTTGGCCGCGATGGCAGCTATTTTAGCGCCCCCGCCTATCCTCTGGAGGAGGTGGTTGATCCGACCGGTGCTGGCGACGCCTTTGCCGGGGGCTTGCTGGGCTACCTGTCGACGGTGGAGCCAGGACCAGATGGCCGCTACGGCTTTGAGGAGTTGAAGCGCGCGGTGGTTCATGGCAATATCCTCGGTTCGTTTGCCTGTGAGGATTTCAGTATTCGCCGTCTGCAGCAGCTGACGCTGGCGGATGTCGCCGCTCGCTACCAGGCCCTGGTAGCCTGCTCGCACTTCGATCCCAATTGGCTGCCGGGGCGCTCAGCGGAGACCCCCGCCGCAGGCTAAGCCATAGTCAGGTCGGTGGGCAGGCCGCTGCTTCCGCTGACAGCGCTGCCAAGCTGCATAACAGCTAGGAGGCCGGCGGAGGAGCAAAGAAAAGAAGCAACCTGCGTCAGATCGCTGACTCTAGTCTTATCTTATGGAGAAGAAGGGAAGGAAAGAGGGTCTATGACCACATCGACACAGGGAGATGTTAAGGACCGCTCGCTGGCCCCACGTGGGAAGGAGCGCATTGAATGGGCCGCGCGGGATATGCCCGTGCTGCGCCTCATCCGCGAGCGCTTTAGCCAGGAGCAGCCGCTCAAAGGCATCCGCATGGCGGGCTGCCTGCATATCACAACGGAAACGGCTAATCTGGCCCTGACGCTGCAGGCCGGGGGCGCCGATCTGGTGCTCTGCGCTTCGAATCCGCTTTCGACCCAGGATGACGTGGCCGCGGCTCTCGTCTGCGAATATGGGATTCCGACCTTTGCCATCAAGGGTGAGGATGAGGAAACCTACTATCGCCATATCCATGCAGCGCTGGACCATCGCCCACAGTTGACGATGGACGATGGGTGCGACCTGGTCTCGACCCTCCATAGCAGCCGCAGCGAGCTGCTCGGGCAGGTCATTGGAGGAATGGAGGAGACGACAACCGGGGTGATCCGTCTGCGCAGTATGGAAAAGCAGGGAGTGCTCAAGTACCCGGTATTGGCCGTCAACGAGTCGAACACCAAGCATCTCTTTGACAATCGCTATGGCACGGGCCAGAGCACGCTCGATGGCATCATTCGGGCGACCAATCTGTTGCTGGCCGGACGGACGATTGTCGTGCTGGGTTACGGCTGGTGTGGGCGTGGTGTGGCCGCTCGTGCGCGGGGTCTGGGAGCCAACGTCGTGGTAACGGAGGTAGACCCGATTCGGGCGCTGGAGGCGGTGATGGATGGCTTCCGCGTGCTGCCATCCCTGGAGGCGGCCACCATTGGCGATATCTTGATCACAGTAACAGGCAATCTCAATGTGATCGACCGCTCTCATCTGGAGCGCCTCAAAGACGGAGCCGTGCTGGCCAACTCGGGCCACTTCAATGACGAGATTAATATCCCTGAGCTGGAGAAGCTGGCCGTGCGCAAGCGGCGTATCCGCGATTTTGTCGATGAGTATACCTATGCCGACGGGCGTCAGGTCTATTTGCTTGGCGAGGGGCGCCTGATCAATCTGGCCGCCGCTGAGGGGCATCCGGCTAGCGTCATGGATATGAGCTTTGCTAACCAGGCCCTGGGGGCCGAGTATATGCTCAAGCATGCCAGCGAGCTGCAGCCGCGGGTTTATACGCTGCCAGCGGAGATCGACCAGGATATCGCGCGCCTCAAGCTGAAGGCTATGGGCGTTGCTATCGATACATTGACTTCGGAGCAGCAAACCTATCTCAATTCCTGGGAAGCGGGTACCTGAGCCGCCAGGCCCGTGCAAGCTCTCGGGCCCTGCCTGGCCGGCAAAAGAGATGCGGGCCACGGGCCTTCTGGCCCGCTCTCTTGACAGTCAGCAGCATTCTTCGATATACTGAGAAAAACTGACCTGTTTGTCCTGGATAGCAGGCATCAGCATCTCTGGTGCCTCCTCCAGTGTCCGCTTCCAAGACGGCACACCGACAATTGAATACGTTCGCGTGAGATCTGCTCTCATCCAGAGAGGTGGAGGGAAACGGCCCGATGAAGCCCGGCAACCCATCTGCCGCCGTGGCCACTGCCCGTGCAGCAGGAAGGGTGCCAATTCCGGCGGAACGTTCCGCAAGATGAGGGGGATAAGCAAGGTGACGTTGCTAGACCCCTGCTTGCCAGGGGTCTTTTTGTGCCTTATGCACCACTGCAACCACTGCATCGATCCCCACATCGCTTATCTCCTTAAGGAAGTGTGTGTGTGAATGACCTGCTCGATTAGCAGGCAGATAAAGAGAGAAAAAGCGGCAAAGAGTGCCAGTTTTCTCGTCAGGAGGAATGTGTTCGGTGAGCAATACCATGAGCAGCTTCATGAGTAGTCCAAAGTTGTTCTTTACCAGCGAATCGGTGACCGAGGGGCATCCTGACAAGCTGTGTGATCAGATCTCGGATGCTATCCTCGACGCCATTTTAGCCCAGGACCCCCTGGCCCGCGTCGCCTGCGAGGCGGCGACGACCACTGGCCTGGTCCTGATCGCCGGTGAGATCACGACCTCAGCCTGGGTTGATATGCCCGCAGTGGTGCGCAAGACGATCGAGCAGGTTGGCTACGTTAATGCCGAGTATGGGTTTGACTATCGCACCTGTGGTGTGGTGACCTCCATTGGCAAGCAGTCCCCCGATATTGATCTGGGGGTGAGTCGTTCGGCTGAGGTCAAGAGCGGCCTTGTACTGACTGATGATGAACTGGAGCAGATTGGGGCCGGTGATCAGGGCATGATGATTGGCTTTGCCTGTAACGAGACGCCCGAGCTTATGCCGTTGCCGATCAGTCTGGCGCACAAGTTGACTCATCAGCTGGCGCAGGTGCGGCGGCGCTCATGGGTTGGCGATGGGCCGATGCCCTATCTGCGCCCCGATGGCAAGAGTCAGGTCACTGTCCAGTATGAGTATGGACGTCCCGTCCGCGTTGATACGGTTGTGGTCTCGACTCAGCACGCTGACTATGTCGATCAGGAGCAGATTCGTCAGGATGTCCTCGAGTATGTGATTAAGCCGGTGATTCCGCCCCATCTGCTCGATGAACGGACGCGCATCCTGGTCAATCCCACGGGGCGCTTTGTCATTGGGGGGCCGATGGGTGATGCTGGCCTGACGGGTCGCAAGATTATTGTCGATACGTACGGTGGAATGGCGCGCCACGGTGGTGGGGCTTTCAGCGGTAAGGACCCCACCAAGGTCGATCGCTCCGCAGCCTATATGGCGCGCTATATTGCGAAAAATCTGGTGGCCGCCGGGCTGGCGGATCGCCTGGAGCTGCAGATCTCCTACGCCATCGGCGTGGCTCGTCCCCTCTCGCTATTTGTCGATACCTTCGGCACTGGGCGGGTCTCCAACGAGGAGCTGGTCCGTCTCATCAATGAGCATTTTGATCTGCGTCCGGCGGCCATCATTCAGAAGCTGAATCTGCGCCGTCCGATCTATCGTCCCACGGCGGCTTACGGGCACTTCGGACGTACGGATATTGATGCCCCCTGGGAAGCGCTCGATAGGGTAGCGGCTTTGCGGCGCAGTGCTGGCGCCAGCGTCGAGGATGATGCGACGACTTCTCAGCAGCCACCGCAGTCGCGTGCTGGCGAAACCGCGGAGATTAACTGAATTCGGCCTGATCATGGCCGGTACTGGATATTCGGCTTCAACCATCTAGCTGAAGAGGGCTGCGCAGCGGAGCCTGGGGGAGCAAGCCCGCGCGGCGTTGATCCTTCACCAGAGGTAGCGGTACGGGAAAGGTCGCCGTGAGACACGAGGTTGCTTGCTTCTTCCTGCAGTCAGGCTCTACTGTGGCAGCCCCCTTGTCCTCTCTTCTCTAGCCCGGCGGCTCGCTAGTGGGCTATCGCCTCCTGCCTTGCTTTGTGCTATGATGTATGCCACATGGCCTCTGGCCTGACCCTTCGGCAATCTATCAACCCTGAAAGGAAAGTGAGTCGCTGCGATGGACTTTTCGCTCAACGAAGAGCAGCTTGCCATTCGCAATACCTGTCGCGAGTTCGCCGAGCAGGAGATCAAGCCGCGCGCGGAGGAGATGGATCGTACGGGTGAGTTCCCCTACGATCTGGTCCGCCAGATGGGCGAGCTGGGGTTGTTGGGGCTACCGTTCCCCGAGGAGTATGGTGGAGCAGGGGCTGATTTCCTCTCGTACTGCATTGCAATCGAGGAGATCGCTCGTGGCGATGCGGCGGTGGCGATTACAATGGAAGCCCACACCTCGTTAGGGGCCATGCCCTTCTATCTCTTTGGGACGAGAGAGCAGAAGGAGCGCTACCTGCCGCCGTTAGCGAGCGGTCAGCAGCTGTGGGCCTTTGGGATGACAGAGCCAGAAGCCGGCTCCGATGCTGGCAGTCCCCGAACACGTGCTGTCCTGCATGACGGCTACTGGCACATCAACGGCTCCAAGGCTTTCATTACCAATGCCGGCACTGACATCAGTGGTGGGGTGACCATTACGGCTGTCACTGGGACACGGCCCGACGGTCGCAGCGAGATCACCAATCTCATTGTGCCGCGTGGTACCCCTGGCTACATCATTGGCAATCCCTACCGTAAAATGGGCTGGCGGGCCTCCGATACCCGCCCTCTCACCTTTGAGGATTGTCAGGTGCCCGAAGAAAACGTGCTGGGCCAGCGCGGCGAGGGATTCAAGCAGTTCATGCAAATTCTCGATGGGGGGCGAGTGGCCATTGCTGCTCTCTCGGTCGGTCTTGCTCAAGCCTGCCTGGATGAAGCGCTCAGCTATGCCAGGCAGCGCCGGCAGTTCGGCCAGCCGATTAGCAAGTTTCAGGCCATTCAGATGAAGCTGGCCGATATGGCGATGGAGATCGAACTGGCGCGGCTGATGTATTATAAGGCGGCCTGGTTACAGATGCAGGGGAGGCCCTACAGTGCTGAAGCCTCAATGGCCAAGCTCTTCGCCTCTGAGACCGCCAAGCGTACAGCTGATCAGGCGGTGCAGATCCACGGTGGCTACGGCTTCATGGACGAGTATCCGGTCTCGCGCTATTGGCGGAACGTCAAGGTCAATGAAATTGGCGAGGGAACCAGCGAGGTGCAGCGCCTGATCATTGCCAAGCATCTTGGTTGCTGAGTGAACGAGGGAGGCCCTCCCCTCTGCGTGAAGATGGTGCCTCCCTCGTCTCGGGTCGCTGCTGTCTGTTCCTGCTCGTTAGCAAAGTCCCGCTGTGAGCTGAAAGCTACCCCCCCGGTCTTGACCTGGGAGTAGCCGGGGCTGTTTATTTTGTGGCTATCGCTGCGGCGCGGCGGCTGCGCCTCTTAGCCCTGACTCAGTCGTGACCACTATTGCTGGATGTGAGAGGCCAGCTGAACATGCGAAGCGTTGCCAGCGGGCTGATAGAGGCTGGCGAGCGGCTGGCTGCTGGAGTGGGGGTATCGCTCCAGACGGCGCTGTTGCCGTTGACTGCCACAAAAGCGGCGCCGTTGAGAACCGAGCCGACCTGGACAAAGGTGTTGGACTCCACGTCAAACATGCCATAGGCATTATTGTCATCCTGCCAAAGAACGAAGGTGTTACCGCCTTGCAGGGCTGAGACATGGCTGATAGTATTCAGCTGGCTGAAGGTGCCGTCCGAGGTCGGCTCTAGCGAGAGCATATAGAGCGAACCGCTGATCAGGAAATCCAGCGAGGGCGGGTAGATGCTGGAATTGGCCCAGGGGGTCACGCTTGAGTTGAGCGGTAGTGTTGAGGCAGCCAACTGTGAGGCCGACTGCGGGCTGGGGCTGGCTGCTGGTGTTGGCGTAGCCAGGGCTGAGATGCCGTCCAATCCATCGTTTGTATTCAGCATAAAGAAGGTGTGACCCACCACCAGGGGACGGAACGAGGTACCGTCGTTCCGGAAGAGCCAGGTCTCTGGCTGCGTATGTGGTAGCCAGCGGCCCCGGGTGGGAGTGCTCACCTCGATCTCTTGGCGCGTCCAGATATTGCTGTGCAGGAGGCCGGTGCTATCGAGCCATTCATCAGCCCAGAAGATGTCACTGCCATCGGGGGTAGCCGTTGGCGAGGTATAGATGTGTCCGGCTGGGGCGGATGCCAGCTCGCTATGGCTGGCGATTTGGCCGTTCTCCTGCAGGCTATAGAGCCAGAGGTGAGAGACCCCGTGCTGGTCCAGTGCAGCCACCAGCAGGCCGTTCTGCAGGAAGCAGATGCCTGGTACCGGCGTATGGACGATACCCGCAGCCAGAGCGGGGTTGAAGACTCCACTGAAGAGCAGCTGCGGGCGCAGCGAGTCGGGGCTGGTCGTTGAGTCCACCACGGCGTAGAAGAGCTTCCAGGAGCGCAGGCCCTCAGTCACATTGTCGCGCGGCGAGCTGTTATGCTGATTCTTTTTGGTGGCCGCAGACGCGACGGAGGTGTCAGCTGCAGGTGGATCGTACTGGAGCCAGACGAGACGATTGTGATCGCTGCCCAGGATGATCAGCGGACTGCTTTGAGCGCTGGGCAGCAGTGGCTGACTGAGCTGCGTCTGGCGATCCAGCCGCAAGAGCATCCAGCCAGCGGGCGAGCCATCGCTGAAGGCGCTATAGTAGACGGCGTTGCCGTCGGCGGCGGCACTGACGACATTATGATAGATCGTGGCGCTAGCGTAGCGCATCATCACCACATTGGTGGGGTGATTGATGGCTGCAGGCGGGGGAATCGAGCCTGAAGAATGCTGAGCCAACAGCAGCACAGAGGTCAGACCGCCGGTGAGCAAAGCCAACAAGAAGGTAGCGGCCACGGCCAGCGCGGCTAGCTGAGGCATACGAGGGCGGCGCTGGGCACGCGGCGGAGCCTGGATGGCCGGCAACGGGCCGGTCTTGGCTGTCGAGAGTGTTGCCAGCGGATCTCGTCCTGCCTCCTGTTCCAGTTGCTCCTGCATATAGGGTTTCAGGAAATCGGGGGGCGGCGGCGTACCAGGTAGACCACGCCTCAAAAAGCGTGTGTGCTCAGCGGCCAGAGCGCGCATCAGCCGCTCACGCATCTCGGGAGGCGGCTCGATGGCAGGCAGACGCTGCAGGCGAGTGCCGACCAGCGTGAAGTCAGTCAGTGCCTGCCGGCAGTTCGGACAAGATTCCAGGTGCTGCTCCAGCTCCTGTATAGTGGCCCGCGTCTCTTCGTCTTGATGTGATGGCTGGGCCTCGGCTTCTTGCAAGTCGCGATAAACCGCGAGAAGGACCCGCGCCTCTGTGCAGTTCACTCTTCCCCCACCTCTTGTCGATACAGGGTAATAAAGCGCTCTCTTGCGCGCATCAGCCGCATTTTTACAGCTGAAGGGCTGATATTAAGCATTTCGGCTATTTCTGCGCATGAGAAGCCATGATATTCATAGAGCCAGAGGCAGACGGCGTACTTGGGAGGCAGTTGCCTCATCACGCGCTCGACCACCTCGTGCTCAGCGACGCGGCTTTCAAAGCGACCGCCATCATAGCTTCCCCGCTCATAGAGCAGAGCGGCGGCGCCTGGACGTCCCTCGCTGCCATCCTCGCTGTTGCCGGAGAAGCCATCGCCTGTCGGGCTGCCTGTCTCTGAGAGCACGCCGGCGCCGATGCCCCGGTCGTCATTGAAGAGCGACAGAGGCAGCCAGGAAATCAGGCGGCGGCGGCGGAGCGCATCGATCGCCGTATTCTCGGCGATGTGATAGAGCCAGGAAGAGAGGGCGCCGGGGCGGACCACTGTGCCGGCCAGCAAAGCGCGGTACGCTTTGACAAAGACGTCCTGGGCCAGATCGTAAGCCTGCTCCCGGTTCCCGATCATATGATAGATGAAATTCGTAATTGGCGTTTGATAGCGTTGAAAGATCGCCTCGAAGTCCGCCACATCCACGCTGCGGGCCTCGCCCTGGCTCGTTGCTGCTGCCTGGAGGGGGAGGGCCTGAGCGCCTGTCTCAGTCTCCTCGTCCGGCTCCGCCATATCCGTATCTTCCCCGGGTGAGTCGAGCTGAGCGGCCTGTTCCTCTTCAGGCAGGGCCATCTCTGGCTGATTCCCACGAGTGGCATCCAGGATAGAGCGCCAGCCACCGTTCGTAGTGTAGAGACGGATAGAGGTATCCATTGGTTACATCAACCTTAGTGTTTCAGAAGATCGTGCTGGATGCGCACAGGTATCATCTACTCTCTTGCGAATTCGAATACAGCATAGCATATGGTTGTCATCTCTGCTATGAGGTAGGCGACAGCCGCTGGACGAATTTTCCCACGGCCTTCCTCAGCTGAGCAAGCAACGGTACAGCATACAGTATAGCACACTCAGGCGAACTGACGCAGGATGGGTCATGACTGCACTCGCAGAAGTGCGTGAAGGCTATTCCACCTTGCCTTGAAGCGCTCTTTCTGCTACGATAATAAAACCATGACTGTGACAGCTCTTGAGGCAGCCGCGCACGGTTGGGGGATCATTGGACATGAGCATGCCCTGGAGCGTCTGCGACGGGCCTTAGCCTCGCAGCAGGTGCGCCATGCTTATCTGTTTACTGGCCCTGATCAGATTGGGAAGACGCTCTTAGCGCAGCGCTTCACTCAGGCCTTGCTGTGCACGGGCGGCCCTGATCCGCAGCAGGCCCCCGTTCATCCTTGTCAGCGCTGTCTGGCCTGCCGGAAGGTACTGCATGGCAACCATCCCGATGTCCATGTAGTTGCTCGCCCTCCAGACAAGCAGTTCATTCTCATTGATCAGATTCGTGCTCTACAAGCTGAAGCAGCCCGGCATGCTCTGGAGGGCCGCTATAAAATCTTCCTGATTTTGGGCGCGCACGAGATGAATTCCCAGGCGGCCAACTGTCTGCTAAAGACGCTGGAAGAGCCGGAGCCAGGGGTAGTTTTGTTGTTGACTGCCCCTGAGCGGGGGTTGCTCCTGCCAACTATCCTCTCGCGTGTGCAGCATGTTCCGCTCCATCTGTTGAACAGTGCCCAGATTCGCCAGGCCCTGGAAACCTACTGGGAGGTCGAGCCGGAGGAGGCAGAGCTGATTGCTGCCCTGGCTTCGGGACGCATGGGCTGGGCCGTGCGTGCCGTGGAGGATGAGCAGCTGCTCGCGGAGCGGCGCGAACAGCTGGAGCTGCTGGCACGTTTGCCCGGCCAGGGGCGGGCGGAGCGCTTTGCTCTTGCTCAACGTCTGAGTGGAGAGCCTGAGCGGCTGCGCCAGCTGTTGGAGTTGTGGCTGCTCTGGTGGCGCGATGTCTTGCTGATGGCTAGTGGCGGGCAGGATCTGATTGTCAATGTCGATATGCGCGAAATGCTCCAAAAGCAGACTGAACTGCTCGGAGCTGCTGGAGCGCGTCAGATGATCTATGCGATCCTGCGAACCCTGGAGGCCCTCGACCAAAATGTGAGCCCGCGGGCCGCTCTGGAGGTGCTCATGCTCGATCTCCCTCTGCTGAGTCGTGTCTGAGGGCCTGGCTATCGCGGCTCGCGTGGTCTGTGGGCTGTGCAAGCTGACCAACGATCCTAATCGGCAACGAGGCCTTGTCCCCCTTGTCGAGGGAAGGAGCAAAGAAAGCCATGCAGAAGTCCTTTCAGCATCTGCTTATCGACCAGGCGGAAGGCGTGCTGACGATTACTTTCAACCGTCCCGAGGTGCGCAACGCCTTCAATGATCGCATGCTTGAAGAACTGGCTGAGGTCTTGGAGGAGGCCGCTACCGATGCGGCTGTGCGCTGCGTAGTATTGACCGGAGCAGGTGGGGCTTTTGGTTCCGGCCAGGACCTGCGTGCCTTCGAAGCGCGGGCTGCTGGTGAGCAGCGGGGGCGCGTGAGCGAGCATCTGCAGAAGTACCATCGCGTGATCCGCTGCATTCGAGAGATGCAGAAACCGGTGATTGCCGCTGTGCGTGGTGTGGCGGCAGGGGCTTCCTGTAGTGTGGCGTTAGCGTGTGATCTACGCATTGCCTCCGAAAAGGCCCGCTTTCTGCAGGCCTTTGCGCGCATCGGCTTGATCCCTGATGCGGGAGGGGGCTTCTTCCTGACGCGCCTGGTCGGCCTCGGCAAGGCGCTAGAGCTGGCAATGCTGGCCGACGAGGTCTCTGGGCCAGAGGCTGAGCGCCTCGGGCTGGTCAATCGTTGTGTCCCCGATGCAGAGTTTGAGGAGGCCACACAGGCCCTGGCGCGTCGACTGGCCCAGGGGCCGACGCGGGCCTATGGGCTGATCAAGCAGCTGCTCAACACGGCGGTGAATAGCGATCTGGAGACGGTGCTGCGTCTGGAGGGCGAGCTGCAGGAGATCGCGATTGGGACTGCTGATCATCGTGAGGGCGTGGCGGCGTTCCGTGAGAAGCGCCTGCCGCGTTATCGCGGGCAGTAGGCTCACGGCCTGTGTTGTCGGTGCTAGGGGTGTGGTGTGAGGTTTACTCGTTCGTTGATCTGCTGTGCGTATCGATTCGCTACCTTACAATAATGCCCAGACGCAGGGACCGGCGCGCCGTCGCTGGCTGCAAGAGCATGCACCGCAGCATCTAGAGCAGTGTGCTGCCCTGATGCTGGAGGCTCTGGCGCGGCGCCCGCTGGCGCTCTCGCCGGGCATTGCCGTGCTGGGAGCGGGGGCCTGCACTGAGATCCCACTGGAGAAGCTCGCGCGCGCAGCGGATGAAGTGGTGCTTGTCGACCTGGATCGGGCGGCTCTGTTGCAGGCGCGGGCTGAGCTGCCCGCTGTCTCCTTGCGGACCCGCGTGCAGTTGCTGACCGCTGATCTGACCGGTGGCGTCAGTCTCCTGCTGCAAGAGCGCCTGCGCCTGCTTCCCTGGTCCACCTTGGAGCAAGAGGAAGCCTCAGCGTTCTGGGACCGTCTGGCCGCCGTCCTGGATGCCTGCCCGGTCCCAGACCCGCCGCAGGTTGAAGACCTCCCGCGCGCCACCTTTGGCCTGGCTATCAGTTCGCTGGTGCTCTCCCAGCTCTTCAGCTACCCACTGCTCGATCTTCTCGATGCTGTGCAGCAACGGGCTGCGCGTCATCTGGGCGCCCAGGAGCGCCATCGCCGCTATCAGGAGGCTGCCCAGCGCTTCCGTCTGCGTATCATTGCGGCCCATCTCCATCTCTTGCGCGACCTGGTAGAGCCGGGCGGGTTGGTCGTCCTGCTGAGCGACGTGCGGGGTTTCCTCTTTCAGGAGGGCGAGCTGAGCAAGGGCGGACCCACTCGGCAAGCGTTGCCGCTGGTGCCTCATGCCTTCTTCGACCTGGTGCGCCAGACCTTTACCGTGCTGGCTGAACGGCGTTGGGAATGGTTGAGCGATCTGCCGACCGCTGAGCGACCGGGCCGCGGCTACGAGGTCGTCGGCTATCTGGCCGCGGTGCCTGCACTGTGAGCGTGCCGGAAGCCGGCAGCAGAAACGCTTGGGAGCTGCTCGATGAGAGAAGGGACGCCCTGGCTGCCCGCTGGCTCTTGCGTGCTGCCAAACCGGCGAGGACCCTGTCGTAGAGGATGAGACAGAGAGAAACGAGCAGCCAGCAGCCTGACCGGCATGAAGCGAGGTGCCTGCTGGAGGCTGCTGGCCATGAGCATCTGCTTCTGCTTACGGGTGATCAGGACTGGGCGGCTCCTCCGTGCTGGCGAGCCACGTCCTCCAGGGCTCGATCAAGGCGTTGAGCGGCCTCATCGATATCGGCTTGCGTTACGATGAGCGGGGGCACCATGCGCAGGGTGGCATTCCCCAGGTTATTCAGTAGCAGGCCATGCTTGAGAGCCTGATCGACAATTGCCGGCGCCAGCTCGTACTTAACCTCCACAGCGCGCATCAGGCCGATGCCGCGCGGATTGGCAATGAAATCGTACTTCTGGCAGAGTGCCTGCAGCTGCTCATCCCAAGACTCGCCCAGGCGGGCTGCATTCTCGACCAGGCGCTCCTCCTGGATGGTCTTCAGCGTGGCTAAGGCAGCAGCACAGGCCAGAGGATTCCCGCCGAACGTTGAGCCGTGGTCGCCGGGCACGAACAGATCGGTTCGCTGCCCGGTCAGCATCGCCCCAATGGGCACGCCACCAGCCAGGCCCTTAGCCAGCGTGATCATATCGGGCATGACACCATAGTGCTCGAAACCGAAGAACTTGCCCGTTCGTCCCATACCCGCCTGGACCTCATCGCAGATCATTACCAGATTCTGCTCGTCGCACCAGCGGCGCACGCCCTGCAGAAACTCCCTGGTTGCTGGCCAGATGCCACCCTCGCCCTGGACCGACTCCAGCAGGACCCCAACGGTCTTCTCGCTGGTGGCGGCCTTGAGGGCCTCCAGATCGTTGAACGGGACCTGCTTAAAGCCGTCGGGCAAGGGCTTCCAGGTCTCCTGATAGTGGGCTTGGCCAGTGGCCGCCGTCGTAGCCAGCGTGCGCCCGTGGAAGCTGCGCTCCATGCTGATGATTTCGTAGGCACCGTTGCGGTGGAGGCGACCAAACTTCCGGGCCAGCTTGATAGCACCCTCATTGGCCTCCGCGCCGCTGTTGCTAAAGAACGAGCGCATACCGCCGCTGAGCAGAGCCAGCTGTTCAGCCAGCTCGATCTGGCGCGTATTGTAATACAGATTGGAGACATGGATCAGTTGCGCTGCCTGCTCCTGGACGGCCTGCACCACCGCAGGGTGGCAGTGCCCAAGAACATTCACCGCAATCCCGGCCACAAAGTCCAGATACTCGCGTCCCTCTGTATCCCAGACGCGGATACCCTGGCCACGGATAAACGTCACCGGCTGGCGTTTGAATGTGGCCTGGTAGTATTTCTGCTCAAGCGCGATCCAGTCACGTTTCAACATAGGTGTCGTCATCGGTCAAGCTCCTTATTCTGCCGCGGACCTGCTGCTGTTGGCGAGCGAGCGGACGCGCTGGCAAGTTAGCGCGTATAGAGTGTATTCTCATCAATATAGCCGTGGGTCAGGTCGCAGCCCCAGGCTGTTGCCTCAGCCCCTCCCAGATGCAGATCGATCGTAATGGTCACCTCGCTGGCGGCCATCACAGCCCGCGCTGCCGCTTCGTCATAAGCGGCGGCCCCGCCCTGCTGTACCACCTGGACAGGACCGATAAAAATATCGAAACGCTCGGGGTCGAGTGTGCAGCCACTGGCACCGAGAGCGGCGACGATCCGGCCCCAGTTAGGATCACCGCCGGCCAGAGCACACTGCCAGAGGGGCGAAAGCGTAATCCCGCGCGCCGCCTTGATTGCATCGGCTCGATCGCGTGCGCCGCGCACGTGGACCGTCATCAGCCTGGTTGCACCCTCTCCATCGCGAGCGATCTCGCGGGCCAGATAGGTCGTCACGCGACGCAGCGCCTCGCGGAAACGTCCTGCCTCGGGATGAGTCTCGTTGAGTGGCGTGTTTCCTGCCAGACCATTAGCGAAGAGCAGACACGTATCATTCGTCGACATATCGCCGTCGACAGAGATCATATTGAACGAGTTGGCCACGGCGGCCCGCAGCTCCTCTTGGAGCCAGGCTTGCTCGACAGCAGCATCGGTCGTCAAATAGCAGAGCATGGTAGCCATATTTGGATAGATCATCCCGGCGCCCTTGGTTGCTCCGCCCAGGCGCACCGTGCGACCCTCGATCTCGAATTCCAGGGCGATGCGCTTAGGGCGCGTATCGGTGGTCAGGATCGCCTCAGCGAAATCGTTGCCGCTGTCGCTGCTCAGCTCGATGGACATGATGCCGTGCTCAATCTTTTCCATAGGCAACTGCCGGCCAATGATGCCGGTTGACGAGCAGAGCACCAGCTCCTTGGGGATGCCCAAGCGGGAGGCTGCCAGCGCGGACATGTGATAGGCATTGCGCAGGCCCTGCTCGCCGGTGGCGCAGTTCGCGTTACCGCTGTTGACCACCACCGCCTGAGCCTGGCCGCCGCGCAGATACTCCCGGCAGAGCAGCACGGGGGCGGCAGGGGTGCGGCTCGTCGTAAAGGTTCCGGCGGCGACACAAGGGACGTCCGAGGCCAGGATAGCCAGATCTTTGATCGCCGCATCGGATTTAATACCGCAGGCAACAGCTCCGGCGCGGAAGCCGCGCGGAGCGGTGACACAGAGGTCTACCTCTCGGAATTGCTCAGTCAATGGTCGTCCCTCCTGATACAGCTAACGAGGCAGCTCTGCAGCTTGCTTATTGTCAGGGTGAGCCGCCGTGCATTTTCCTTCGCAGGTGATGGGCTGAGGGAGATATAAAGGTCTACTTCCCTGCTGATCTTCCCTCTAAAGATCGCTCCACGCTCCCTCAGCCGGGAAGCCATTCGGGCCTAGCTAACGATGGTCAAAGAGGGTCTTGGGCAAAAAAAGAAAACCGGCGATAGCCAAACACCGGCTCTGGATAGAGGCCGCACCGATCAGGGCCAGGTCATAGGCGCTGCAGAGGCCAGCCTGTTGATAAGCGGGCCTGGGCCGGAGAAAACGCCCTATAAGTAGCCCCCATCTGGCGAGTGTCGCCGGGTCGAGGCGATGCGGATCGGGCAACCTTTGCTGAATAGTATAGTGCGGGGGGCAGTCCTTGTAAAGCCTTGATCCTGGACCAGCTGTCTAAGGGTGGCTCACTCTTATCAGTGAAGCGCTCGTGGCGGTATAATGAAAAACATAGGAGACTCTAGCTGGAAGGATAGCCTGACCGTGCAAAACCTGGAATTAAAAGTCCGCTGCCTTGGTGCCGCGACGCTCCAGCAGGTAGAAGCACTGGCCTGCAGCGCAGGAGCGGCCTATGTGCGCACTGTGCAGCAGCGCGATACGTACTTCCTGGCACCGCACACTTGCCTCAAGCTGCGCGAGTGGTGGCGCGAAGACGACGCAGCCGCCTTGACCGGCGTAGCGGAGGCGGCGGTGAATCAAGCCGCCGAGAGACCAAATCGGGGCCAGGAGGTAGCCGAGGGAAGCCGTGAGCGTGGCAGAGAAGGGGCGTTCCTCATCTCTTCGCGTCGGCAGGAGCGGGCGGGAGCCTATACCTGCGAGTATTTGGTCTATCCTGTGAGCGAGCCGGCTGTCCTGCGGGCCTTGCTGTCGGCGGCTTTGGGGGTCCTCGCTGTCGTTGAAAAGAGGCGCCGCTTCTATCGCTATGGGCACACCCGTATCCATCTGGATGAAGTCAAAGATCTCGGCTCCTTTGTCGAGTTGGAGACGGTCATCGATGAGGAAATTACCCCTGGGGAAGCCAGCGCTGAGCATTCGGCCCTCATCTCGCTGCTAGAGCTAGATCGCCTACCAGTAGTACCTTACTCCTATAGCGACCTGCTCAGTGGGCACTGCGACTGATGGAGACAGGTGTCACCCGTGGGTAGCGCCTAGCCACCAACCAGGCTCAGGTCGTGTGGCTGGATCAATTGGCCAGCGCTCCGGCTGGCCCAGGCCGCAGTGGGGGGCGGGTGCACTAGCAAGCAACCTGACCCACCCACCGCTTGCCCACAGTATCCGGTCACCAGCCTTAGCCCTGCCAGCGAGAGGCGGGGCTGCCCAGGCTGTATGACCGATTACGGCTCGCGGCTCCCCTCGCCGTGGGAGGACTGAAAACCCGAAGGCAGCGAAGGAAAGAGCGTATCAGGCAGGCGGTTCACGTCATCCCGCTTACCGTTCAAGCGGGCATCGTGGACGTCTGGCATTCCAGCGAAAATTGAGGGTGACTCGTACTCGTCCTCTTGGATTGGTTGATTGAAGAGCGCTTCGAAGGTTGGCCCCTCTAAAGTCTCCTCCTTAATCAGACGTTCGCTGATCATAATCAGGCGCTTCTTATTCTGAGACAGCACCTGGTAGGCCTTGTTGAAAGCCTCCTGGACGATGCGGCGCACCTCCATATCGATCTCGCGAGCCGTCTCTTCGCTGTAGTTGCGTTGCTCGTTGAAATCGCGACCCAGGAAGACCAGCTCCTCCTTATGGCCGAGGGCCACGGGACCGATCAGGCTGCTCATCCCGTACTCGGTGACCATTGAGCGAGCGATCTTGGTCACGCGCTCGATATCGTTCGAGGCGCCGGTCGTCACCTCGCCAAAGATAATCAGCTCAGCAACATGGCCGCCGAGGGCGTAGGCCAGCATATCCTCAAACTGCGACTTGCTCCACAGATAGCGGTCCTCTGTCGGCAGCAGCATTGTGAAGCCGCCGGCCTGACCACGAGCCACGATAGAGACCTTATGCACGGGGTCGGTATTGGGCAGCATGCGCGCCACCAGGGCATGCCCAACCTCGTGGTAAGCCGTAATGGCCTTCTCGCGCTCACTGATAATGCGGCTCTTGCGCGCTGGCCCGGCCACCACCCGATCGATGGCCTCCTCCAGCTCCTTCATACTGATGGTTCGGCGATTGCGTCGAGCGGCCAGAATCGCAGCCTCGTTAAGCAGGTTGGCCAGATCTGCCCCGGAGAAGCCTGGTGTCTGGCGGGCGATCGTCTCCAGAGAAACATCCTTCTCCAACGGCTTGCCCCGGGCATGCACCTGCAGGATGGCCATGCGACCGCGGATATCGGGGCGATCGAGCACCACCTGGCGATCGAAGCGGCCTGGGCGAAGCAAGGCCGGATCGAGCACATCGGGTCGGTTCGTGGCCGCGATCACAATCACATTGGTGCTCGAATCGAAGCCATCCATCTCCACCAAAATCTGGTTGAGCGTCTGCTCGCGCTCATCATGCGAGCCACCCAGACCAGCGCCGCGCTGGCGTCCCACCGCGTCGATCTCATCGACAAAGACAATGCAGGGGCTATTACGCTTCGCCTGCTCGAAGAGATCGCGCACACGACTCGCCCCTACACCGACGAACATCTCCACAAACTCCGAGCCACTAATGCTAAAGAAAGGCACACCGGCCTCGCCGGCTACAGCACGAGCGATCAGCGTCTTTCCTGTGCCGGGCGGTCCTACCAGAAGCAGCCCCTTGGGAATGCGAGCCCCGAGGGCGGCAAACTTATCGGGATACTTCAGGAACTCAACGATCTCCTGCAGCTCCTGCTTCGCCTCATCCACGCCGGCCACATCGGCAAAGGTCACCGTGGGCTTATTGCCCAGGAACATGCGCGCCCGGCTCTTGCCGAACGAGAGCGCCTGATTGTTTGTCCCCTGGGCCTGGCGCAGCAGGATAATAACGATCACAGCGATCAACACGAAGGGGATCAGGCCCCCAAGGAGATTCAACCACGCACCCAGCGAGCTTGGCGCCTCGTACTGCACGGTCAGCAAGCGGTTATTCGTGTAATCAATGTTATTATCCCGCAGCACGCGGGTAATATCGAACGAATCGTTGATATTCGCGACCTCGCGCTGAGCCGAAGAAGAGGCCCCCCGCGTCAAGGTGAGGGTAGTCGTTCCGACGTTCAGCGTATCCTGAACCCCATTGCGCAGGTCCGCCTTCAGATCGCTCAGGAGGGTCGAAACCGTCACCGTTTTAGCGCCGCTCTGGGGGCGGAAGAAGACAACGAGGATCAGGACAATGGCGATTGCCAGTAGCAGCCACAGTAAGCTGTTTCTGAGCCATTTCCCAGTACTTGGCATCAAGGTTCCTCTCTCTAACCTCTCCTGGAAACGGGCAATCTTGTATGGGAATGTAGGAGAGCTGTACTATGCATTACGACGCATTACACTGTGTCAATGGAAGACTCATTCGAGGGGTATTATAACATAGTAGGCCCTGAATTCTCCACGGAATTCTGATGTAACGCTGAGTGCACCTAAAAGCGTGCTGCGTCCTCTTCTAAAGCGCTGGCAAGCCATCTGAGAGAAATAGACCCCCCAGGTTTAGGAAGGCGGCAACCGCTCAGTAGAGCCGCCAGCGTGATACCTTTTGTGCAAAAAGTATCACACTTCGTCAGAACCTGGGCCTGACGGAAGAGAGGGGCAGCCCAGGCAGCAGAGAAGAGAGGGAGCAGTGCCCTTCACTGCTGCTCCGCTTCGCCCTGGGGCGTGGTTGACATCCCACTCCCAGCCAAAGCCCGCAGCCAGGGCGGCAGTTCCAGGGCCTGGCGTGTTGCGCGCTGGGTATAGACGTGCACACTCTCTCCGCGAGCCAGGGGCGTCAACGAGCCGTCGGCCTCCACCCGCGAAAAATCGTAACGTACCGTCAGGCTCGTGCGCCCCAAGCGCATCAAGGCCGTTGTCAGGCGCACACGCTCATCAAGCGCCGCTGGCTCCCAGAAATCAAGCTGGCAGTGAACAACTGGGAAACCGTAGCCCTCAGCGAACAGAGTGTGCAGCGGATGGCCCAGGGTTTTGAGCAAATGAAGAAAGCCGCGGTCCATCCACATCGTATAGGCAGTATAGTGGATGAAGAACGGGTCCATATCGACCAGCGAGACCTCGAACTCCTGTACAGCCTGTGCAAGCGGCCTGCCATTGTGCTGCTCCACGCTCTCGATACCTCCCTCTCAGCAGAGCAAAACGCCCGGAAACGCCCGGCCATCCCAGCGAACCACCCATCCATCAAACGCCAGCCCGCTTCGTTCCAACCACAACAGATAGAGTCGACCCATGCGGCCATCGCTGGCCACGGGTTGAGGCTGAGACCAGCCGGGGAGCCAGCCGGAAGCGGACGACCCCACCTGTAGCCTCCTGATATGTATGGTAGCATAGCGGCCCGCGACCAGGCGAATCAGCGGGCCTGCCTGGGCCTTCTGTCTCTGATAACGTTATCGGAAAAATATCGCTCAGAAGAGCGACTTTTTTTCATCAGTAAGCGCTTTCATAGTAAATAGTCGAAGCGAGTGGTTGAAGATTACCCTTGACAGAAGGCTGATTCCCAGGTATGATTCAAACAACCACTGTGGCGATAAGGTTACCGGTAATGAATGCAAAGTCGAGGCAAAGCATGAATCGGCGACGCAGCACCATCGCCGAGATTGCGGCCCGTGCCGGGGTATCGATACCGACGGTCTCTCGGGTACTGAATAACCGCCCGGACGTGGCCCCGGCGACGCGCGAGCGTGTCGAGCGAGTCATTCGTGAAGCTGGTTATGTGCGCAGTCGAGTGGCAAATGCCCTGAGAAGAGGGAGCAGCGGCATTATCGATCTCGTGGTGCCGGATCTGGATAGCCCCTACTATTTCGAGATCATTCGCGGTGTGGAGGAGGTGCTGGAGCGCACCGAACTGCGCATGGCCCTCTCGACGACGCATGACGAGTCGCGCCGAGAGCGACAGTGGTTGCGCCAGGTCATTGAGGGCGCGACCGATGGGGCCATCCTGGTGCTCGCGCAAGGCCAATCTGATCGCCTCGACGAGTTGCGCCGGCACCGTATCCCCTTTGTGGTGGTTGACCATCGCGGCGAGCTGGGACCCGATGTCCCTTCGGTGGGCGCCACAAATTGGGCTGGTGGGCGAGCGGCAACCGAGTATCTGCTCTCCTTGGGACATCGCCGCGTCGCGATTATTGCCGGCTGGCCTAATCTCCGCTGCAGTCAAGACCGTATTGCCGGCTATCGTGCCGCTCTGGAGGAGGCGGGCCTGCCAGTCGATCCCGAGCTGATCCGCCCCGGCGAGTTTCGCCAGCAGACAGGCTACGATCAGACCTGCGCGCTGCTGGCTTTGCCCCAGCCGCCAACGGCCATCTTCGCTGGCAGCGATTTGCAGGCGATGGGTGTCTACGCTGCTCTGCGGGCACATGGCCTGCGCGTCCCTGACGATGTGAGCGTGGTCGGCTTCGACGATGTGCCTATCGCAACAATGGTCTCCCCAGCGCTGACGACGATCCGCCAGCCTCTAGCTGAAATGGGGCGCATGGCAACGGCGATGTTGTTGCGCCTGATTGCCGGCGAACTCCTCGATAGCATGCGCGTTGAGCTGGCAACCTCCCTGGTTGTGCGCGAATCTTGCGCGCCCCCATCATTGCCTGATCGCTAGCGCTTGCCAGGGCGCCGATCATCGCCGGGAGGCGTGCGCTCATAAATCACTGGTGGAAAACACATCAGTATGTATACACGTCTGGCTGTATGCATGTAAGGATGGCTGGCGGCTTCGTCGGCATCCTGCAAGCCGCCAGGGCCGGCGGCGCAGGCAACCGCAGCAGCAGTTGCTGCAGAAAGGAGGCTCTTCTCAACGACGAGCGCCTGATCTCTTGCTCACAAGGCAGCCGCTTTGGCGGCCAGCTCCGATGCCGGCTCGCTTCGGTCTCTCTGTTTCTGTCTGGCCCCCGTCCCGGGACGGCAGCAGGGACCTGGCCAGCCAGACGGCTGCCCTGTTCTTCCGGCCAAGCAAGGATGTTTTCCGGGTCTGTCCATGTGCAGCGCCATGCCACTGGGTGTGTGGGCCTCAATCACGACAGGCGAGCAAAGACGCCAGAGGAGATGGAACTATGCAGCAAAGGAGACTCTCTCGCCGCGACTTCCTCCAGACAACCGGCGCGGCCTCGCTGGCCGCATTGCTCTCGGGCTGCTTTGGCGTGGGCGGCCAGAGCGGTGGCAGTAGCAACTCCCAGTCGATTGTCGTCTGGGATATCAGCAATGGCAATGACCAGAAGCTGATTCAGGACATCACGGCGAGGTTCAACCAGACGCATTCCTCGATTCACGCCATCGTCCAATTCTTCCAGAATGATCCCTATAAGCAGAAGCTCCAGGTAGCGATGGGAGCGCACCAGCCGCCCGATATTTTCTTCGGCTGGGGCGGTGGCATCCTCAAGTCCTATATCGATGCCGGCGATGTGTACGATTTGACCCCCGATCTCAATGCTGATCCGGCCTGGCGTGATCGCTTCCTGCCTTCCTCACTCGGCGCTGCCACCTTCAATAACCACATCTATGGCATCCCCAACGATGGGGTGCAGCCGGTGGTCTTTCTCTATAATAAGGATATCTTCGCAAAGTACAAGCTCTCGCTTCCTCAGACCTGGGGCGACCTGCTCAATCTGGTGAAGACGGTGAAACAGCAGGGCCTGCAGCCGATTGCCCTCGGTGGGGCCAGCAAGTGGACCTATTTGATGTATGAGATGTACCTGGTCGATCGCCTTGGCGGCCCGCAGGTCTTTGACGCCATCATGGCCAACCAGCCCAATGCCTGGTCAAACCCGGCCATTATCAAGGCCAATACGATGATTCAGGACCTGGTGGCTGCTGGGGCGTTCGGCAGCGGTTTTGCCTCAGTGAGCTACGATACTGGTCAGGCGAGCGCCCTGCTCTATACCGGCAAGGCGGCCATGCACTTGATGGGCACCTGGGACTTCGGCACCATCACGAACGATGATCCGGCCTTTATCCAACAGGGGAAGCTGGGCTGGTTCCCCTTCCCGGCGGTTGAGGGCGGCGTCGGCGACCCCTCCAATCTGACGGGCGTCCCCTGCAATTACTACTCGGTCGCCAAGACCTCAAAAGCTATTCAGGCCTGCGTGACCTATCTCAAGGATGCGGTGCTCAACGACGAGGCGGTCGATCGGCGCATTGCTCTCGGTGAGATCCCTCCAGTCAAGGGCATCGAGAATAAGCTGAGCAATGCACCACATAGCGACTGGCTACTCTTCGTCTATCGCCTGGTACAGAAGGCTGCTCACTTCCAGCTGGCCTGGGACCAGGCCCTGCCTCCGCAGCCGGCCCAGGCCCTGCTGACCAACCTGGACCAGCTCTTCCTGCGTCAGATCTCGCCGCAGCAGTTCTCGACCAATATGAATCAAACGATCGGTACCTGATGGAGCGCAGACGCAGGCTGGCTACTCGCAGCGGTAGCTGTAGCGCGGCGGTGGGTGGAACAGGGTCTACGAGCGGGGAGGGTCCCCTGTTCCACCCATTTCCTCTTCCTTCCATGCACCTCCCTTGTCGCCTGCTGGATGCTATCCGCAGCGGGTGGATTGCCTGAGTGCTGGCCGCTTCTCTGGGCGCCAGTCCTTGACTGACCGTCTGCCTTGCGGGAGACGCCAGGAGGCGTTGCTAGCACCTGTTGTTCTCCGTTGCTTGAGCTGAGGCTAAAGCCATGAGTATGAGTGTGACCGCGCGCATTGCCCCTACCAGAAGAGGGCCTGCTTCCTGGCCGGCGCTCCTGTGGACAGCCCCGGCCCTGTGCTTCTATGCTTTGTTCGCGCTCTTCCCCCTGTTGGTGGCCCTTTACCTGAGCTTTACGAACTGGAACGGTATTGCCCAGGCCGCCTGGGTCGGCCCCGCAAACTGGCTCCATTTCTTCTCCGATCCGCTGACGCTGCACGCTGTAGGGCTGACCATTGAGATGATGATTCTGACCTGGGTCCTGCAGACACCGCTGAGTCTGCTCCTCGGGGTCTTTATGGCGGGCCAGCAACGTTATCGCGCCGTGCTGAGCGTCTTCTACTTCTTGCCTTTGCTCTTCTCAACCGTGGCGATTGGGATCACCTGGGTCTCGATCCTTGATCCCAATTTCGGCCTGATCAATGTGACCTTACGCGCTGTCGGCCTCTCTTCTTGGGCGCGTGGCTGGCTTGGCGACCCAAGCCTGGCTTTCTATGTTGTGGCCATTGTCATCGCCTGGCAGTTTATTCCCTTCCATTCTCTCCTCTATATGACGGGTGCCCGTCAGATCCCCCGCGAGCTCTATGATGTTGCCGAGCTTGACGGGGCCGGGAGATTACGTAAGTTCTTCTCGATCACATTGCCGCAATTGAAGTATACTATTATCACTTCTTCAATCTTTATGCTGACCGGCTCCCTCACCTACTTCGATTTGATTTGGGTGATGACTGGCGGCGGGCCAGGCTACGCAACGCGCATCCTGCCGTTGCACATGTATATCACGGCCTTTGTGAATGAGCAGGTTGGCTACGGCAGCGTCATCGCTCTGGTCCTGGCTGCGAGTGGCATTGCGCTCTCTCTCTTGCTGCTGCGGGTGACCGGTTTCTTGCGTATGTCGAGCCAGCTAGAGGGTCTCTGAGCGGCCTGGAGGAGAGAGGAAAGGACGGAAGGAAAGAAAATGGAAAGCAGAAGAGAAGGAGGCGAGGCAATGCGGCTGAACCGTGCACTGCTGAGCGGGCTTCCCTTTGCTGGGGGGCAAAGCGCGCCGATGAAGGCCGCAGCCAGGGTGGCGCCGGCCCCGTCCGGTGATGCAGACCTGGAGAAGAAGCGCGCGCCGGTGGAGCAGCTCCCCCACCAGCAGCGGCCTTTCCGGGCGAGTCGGCTGGTCGAGCTGATCCCAGCTTTCTGCGGCTTGCTCTGGTTTGTGGTGGCCTTCTACCCGTTGTTCTACATGTTGATAAGCAGCTTTCGCTCACAGGCTGGCTTCTATCTCGATAATCCCTGGTTGCCTCCATCACAGCCGACGTTGGAAAACTATAGCAGGGTCTGGGAGAATGGCTTTGGGCTGTATCTGCTCAACAGCCTCTTTGTGCTGGTGATCAGTGTGGCTCTGATCTTGTTGATCTCCGTCCCGGCGGCCTACGCCATCGCGCGCATGCGCAACCGGCTGACGCGAACCATCTTCAGCCTGTTCCTGCTGGGCCTGGCCATCCCTTTGCAGGCCGTGATCATTCCGATTTATGCCCTCATCAGTGGCATGCGTCTCTATGATACGCTCTTTGCCCTGATCCTGCCCTATGTGGCCTTTGGGGTACCTTTGTCGGTGCTGGTACTGGTGACCTTTATTCGTGATATTCCTGTCGAGTTGCATGAGGCGATGCGCCTGGATGGAGCTAGCCATCGGCAGATTCTCTGGCGGCTCGTCATTCCACTCTCGCGCCCGGCCTTAATCACAGTGACCATTTATGAGTCGATCCAGGTCTGGAATGGGTTCCTCTTTCCGTTGGTGTTGACCCAAAGCCCGGAGGTGCGCGTGTTGCCTCTCGCTTTGTGGAGCTTCCAGGGACAGTATGCTGCCGATGTGCCTGCCATTATGGCCGCTGTCTTCCTCTCGGCGGTGCCGATGCTCTTGCTCTATATCTTCGGCAGACGGCAGCTGCTGACGGGCTTGTTGGCCGGTTTCAGCCGCTGAAGCCGTCTGACTCTGACAGACGAAGGAGCGACGATTGCAGGGCAGCAATGCCGCCTCTGGAGTTGGGGAGGGGCTGGCTCCCGCCTCCTCGCTGGGGCTGTGGGCTTGTGATCACGAGGTAAGAGGAGGCAAGGCGGAGGAGGCTCTGACCAGGCAAAGGGACAGGCGAGTAGCTGAGCTGGCAAAACCCGGCTCGCTACAACCATGAGAACGAGAAAGGATAACATGACATCAGGTATGCTCACTACGCAGGGGTCGCAGATTGTTAACGCTGAGGGCCAGCCCGTGATCTTACGCGGCGTCGGCCTGGGTGGCTGGATGAACATGGAAAACTTCATTACTGGCTATCCGGCCAATGAGGAGGCGCAGCGTGAAGCCTTGTGCCAGGTGCTTGGCCCCGAGCGGTATCGCTTCTTCTTCGACCGCTTCCTGGACTACTTCTTTGGTCCTGAAGATGCGCGCTTTCTTGCCTCGCTCGGGCTCAATCTGGTGCGCATTCCGATCAACTATCGGCACTTTGAGTCAGATATGGAACCTTTTGTCGTCAAAGAAGAGGGCTTCCAGCATCTGGATCGCGTGGTCAATCTCTGTGCGGAGCAGGGGATTTATACCATTCTCGATCTGCACGCTTTGCCGGGCTACCAAAACCAGGATTGGCATAGCGATAATCCGACGCACAAGGCGCTCTTCTGGAAGCATCGCCATTTCCAGGATCGGGCGGTGCATCTCTGGCAGGAGCTTGCCAGCCATTATCGGGGCCATCCCTGGGTGGCGGGCTATAATCCAATGAACGAGCCTGGCGATCCCACGGGCGAGCTGATTGAGCCGTTCTATCGCCGCCTCTACGAGGCCATTCGCGCGGTCGACCCTCAGCATATCATCTTTTTCGATGGGAACCGCTATTCACAAGATTTTCACATGTTCCAGGAGATCTGGCCCAATACGGTTTTTACAGCCCACGACTATGCTGAGCCTGGTTTCATCCACGGCGGTCCCTACCCGGGCTATACCGATGGCCAGTACTTTGATGCCAGTGTTATTGAAGAGGTCTTTCTGAAGCGCACGGCCTTCATGCGTGAGAAGGGCAGCCCGATTTGGATCGGTGAGTTTGGTCCAGTCTACCGCGGCGAGCCGGAGAGCGATGCCATGCGCTATCAGTTGTTGCGCGATCAGCTGGAGATCTACCAGCGCTATGGAGCAAGCTGGTCTATCTGGACCTACAAGGATATCGGTCTCCAGGGCCTGGTCTATACCGCGCCCGACTCTCCCTGGAACGAGCTGCTGCGTCCTTTCCTGGAGAAGAAGGCCCGTCTCGGCGCCGATATCTGGGGGACGCTGGATACGCACATCCGTCATATCGTGCAACCGCTGGAGGAGACCTTTGCGCGTGAGTTCCCTGACTATGCTCCTTTCCCGTTTGGAGCGGGCTGGCTGATTCGTCGGCTGGTACGCCAGATTCTCCTGGCGGAGCCACTGCTGGAGGAATTTGCAGCGCTCTTTGCTGGCCTAAGCGAGGCTGAGCTTGATCGCCTCCTCCAGTCCTTCCGCTTCGAGCACTGCATGCGGCGTGAGCCGCTCAACGACATTCTCAGGGAGTATGCTGGTCGCTGACTGGTGCTGGCACAGGGAGGGGGCCGACGGGCGAGCGGGTGCGGCGAGCAGATTTCTCCCCCTTGAGCACCGCGGTACCCGACCCTGGCTCCCTTTCCTGAGAGAGCCGCGAGGCTCTCGCACTTGCCTCCCTGTCCCCGGGAGGAAGAGCGGGCGGCTGTGACCTGTTCTGCGGGTCGCAGTCGCCCGTCTTGCTCTCTTAGGCGCTGGCTAGCCTGGCGGGATGACCGCGGTTGATCAACGGCTGATTAGTGGCTCAGGCTACTCGCTGTTGCCAGAGCAGGCGTCGTTAGTGGCACGATCTCGACGATCGCGTTGTAGTCGGGCATGCCGGCGGCAGTATCGCAGACGCGCCGGCGAAGGAGGACGTTGCATTCCGGCCAGAAGGCTTGCACGTTGCGCGGCTTAATCTTGTCGATAAAGAGACGGCACGGCATGCTCTGGCCGTTGTCGCTCTTGACCAGCACGCGATCGCCGTGATGCAGGCCCAGGGCGGCGGCATCCTCAGCAGAGATAAAGAGGCTGTCGCGCGGGGCCCCGCTCATGGTATCCTTTTTGCCGTAGATCAGGCTGTTGAACTGCTTGCCGCGGCGGGTTGAGAGCATGAAACGTCCCTCGGGCAGGTTCAGCTCGGGCGGGCGGAGCACAGAAAAATGGGCTTTGCCATCAGCTGTTTTGAACTGCCCATCGCGGTAGAGGACGCGCCCGCCATACTGCACCTGATCGCCCGGCTTGCGCAGACGCTCGATTCCCGCGTAGAGCGGCATCACGCGCGCAATTTCCTCGCGGATCGCCTGAGCATTGGGGAAGACAATGCGTTCGCGGCGCTCGGGATGGACGCGGGCGGCGACCTCCTGGAAAATCTCCCACTCGCAGCGTGCCTCTCCGACACGCGGCCCAGGAATCTCGGGGGTGAAGATAATGCGCCGCTCGGTACTGGTCTCGGTGCCACCTCCTGGCTGCTCATAGCGCGTTTGGGCGGGCAGGAGCACGACCGTATCGGCGGGATCGACCAGCATCTGACTGGTCACAAAGATGTCCTGGTGGACGCGCAGCGGGATGCGCTCCAGAGCCTGGCGCACATAGTCTGGATCGGGCAGAACCTCCAGGAAGTTGCCGCCGCTGCAGTAGAGCACATCGATATCGCCGTCATAGGCGGCGTCGATCATCTGAACGGCGCGTAGCCCTGTACCTTCTGGCACTTCGAAGCCCCAAAGCTGGCTGAAGCGCTCGACGTCAGCAGGCTTGTTGACGGAGGCCCCGCCTGGCAGCAGATCTGGCACGGCACCGACCTCGGCTCCGCCCTGGACGCCGCTGTGACCACGGATGGGTACGACGCCGCAGTGCTCCTTGCCGACCCAGCCCTGCGAGAGGGCCAGGTTGACCACGGCCTTGACGTTGTCGACGCCGAAGGTGTGCTGGGTCAGTCCCATGCTCCAGATGAGGATGCCGCTGCGCGCCTGGTGAATTAATTCGGCGAAGCGACGCATCTCGTCGCGCGACAGGCCGCTGTAGCGCTCTAGCGTCTCCCAATCTTGTTGAGCCAGCTCGGCCTGTAGCTCCGGCCAGCCCACCGTGTGGCGGGCGATGAAGTCGTCGTTGACCCAGCCTTGTTCGAGCAGATACTTCAGGGTGCCGTTGAGGAAGGCGATGTCGCCGCCGGTCGAAACCTGGAAGAAGTCGTCCATCAGCCTGGTGCCCATGACGGCACTCTCGGGAACTGAAGGCACCCAGTAGCGCGTCAGGCCCGGCTCCTTGTAGGGGTTGATGACGACGATGCGCGTGCCAGCCTTCTTCGCGTAGTAGAGATATTTGGTCGTCACCGGCTGGTTATTGGCGATATCGCTGCCGAGCAGGATCAGCAGATCGGTGCCAATCCAATCTTTGTAGGAGACCGAGGAGGCACCAACGCCCAAGGTCTGTTTGAGGGCGACCGTGCTGGGAGAATGACAGACGCGGGCGGCATTATCGATATTATTGGTGCCCAGGAAGCGGGCCACCTTCTGAGCGACATAGTAGACCTCGTTAGTGATGCCACGCGAGGTCAGATAGAAGGCCAGGCGATCCGGGCGGGTGCCGCGGATGCCGTCAGCAATCAGGTCGAGTGCTTCGTCCCAGGAGACGCGCCGAAAGCCGCTTTCGCCGCGGCGTCGCACCATTGGATAGGGAAGACGACCGAGCTGACGGAGCTGAGGGCTGGAGAGCTGCTTGAGGCTCGCTAAGTCGTTGGTCAGCCGCTCCCAGGGCATTGCCCCCATTGTGTTCAGCTGGAGGAGATTGAGACGGATGGTACACAGATGGATACCGTCCATCGTCCAGTCGTGGATGCCGTAGGTGCCGAGGGCGCAGCCGTCGCAGCAGCCGCGCGTCAGAATGCGCCAGGCGTAGAGTGGATGGCGCCGATTCTGCCAGATGGTGCGCGCAATCTCTGTGAAGTGATGGGGCTTGCGCTCGCCCAGGCCAAAGGGCTTCCAACTGGCCCACAGATGTGGTGCAATGGGTTTGCTTGCAGCCATAGCCTCGCCCTTTCTCTTCTTGTCTTGAGGTGTCGTGACGCTTTTATACTGCCAATGGTTGCAGTCTATGCAGGCGATAAGAGGCAGGGAGGAATGCAGTGCTCTGCTTCGCTGACAGCGGTACAGGCCAGCCGCTGTGGCTTCTGGCGATGGCCAACTGGCCTGTACCCCGGCTGGCGGGTCCAGCTCAGGCCGGAGCAGCGGCCTCTCCTGCAGCCTCGATGCGCGGCGGGCGCGTGAGGAGTGGCAGCAGGAAGCTCAGGGCCATAATGATGGCCAGAGCCACCAGGGCCACGACGTAGCCGCCGGTGCGATCCTTGACCTGGGCGATCAGGATCGGCCCGAGCACGCCGCCGGCGCTCCAGGCGGTCAGCATCAGACCGTAGATCGAGCCGGAATTTTTCGGACCGAAGTAGTCCGCTGTGAAGGCTGGCATGGTGCCGAAGCCGCCGCCATAGCAGAGGGCCACCAACAGGGCTGGCACCAGGATGATGGCGAATGCCTTGACAAAAGCGGCCATCAGCAGGAAGAGCACCACCTGCAGGGCGAACATGATCATGAAAACCTGGCGACGTCCGATCAGATCCGAGAGCCAGGCCCAGACGAAGCGTCCGCAGGCATTGAAGATAGAGATGAGACTGACAAAGAGCGTGGCCAGAGCATCAGGAGCCCCGCCGCCAAGGGCAATCTGTTTGGCTTGAGAGATCATGGCAATGCCGGCGGTCACGTTGAGGGCCAGAATGCCCCAGAGCGCATACCATTGCCAGCGCGTCAGCGCCTCGCCCGGAGTAAAATCGCGGGTAGCCCGCTGGGCGATGACCTGGGCGCTGGGAGTCCAGCCAGCAGGACGGTAGCCCGCCGGAGGGTTGGCATAGAACTGAGAGGCGAGACCAATCAGGATCAGGTAGATGATGCCGAGGGTCATAAAGGCCGGGCCAATGCCGCGGGCCTGGACCCCTCCACCATAGGCGCTCATCAGAAGCGGCCCTACTTGTGAGACAATCACCGCTCCACCACCAAAACCGAAGACAGCCAGGCCAGTCACCATGCCCCGCTTATCGGGAAACCACTTGACCAGGGTCGCCACAGGCACGATATAGCCAAGACCCATGCCCAGACCCCCAAGCACCCCGTAGGCCAGGCAGAGGAGCGCCAGCTGATTGCCGGTGAAACCAGCCAAAAAGACACCTAAGCCGTAACAGACAGCCGCGGTTGTTCCTACAATGCGCGGCCCAACGCGGTCCATCCAGAAGCCGCCGATGGCCGCGGCAATACCGAGAACGAGGATGGCGATCGTAAAGGGCAGCGTTGCCTGCGTGTTATCCCAGCCATAGAGTTTTTGCAACTGGGAGGAGAAGACGCTCCAGGCGTAGACGGAACCGAGCGCGAGCTGCATCACAATGGCTGCGATGACAATGATCCAGCGATTGCGTACCTGCGTCGTCGAGGTTGCGGTCGCCATATGCTCATCCTTTCTGGCCACTAGTCTTGCCTGCTAGCAGCCTTGCTCTGCTCGTCTGGCTGCGACGCCAGACCTGCTTGCTCACCGTTACCGGTTGATCGGTTGCTCATGACTATCAGTTCGTGCGAACCTGAACGGAAATAGCGGCTCTCCGGCTGAACTGACCGAGGGCAAGAGCCGACGCTGCTCAGCGGTGGGTGCGGAGTATGCCAGGCTGTGGCGGCCTGGCAGAATGTCAGACGGTTCGACTCACAATTACCTGCTTGCTCGATCAGCAAGGTCCTCCTCTGACCTGTGGTCAGCCGGATCGATGCGGTGAAAGGAGAGAGACGGGCCCCAGGCTGCTTGCCAGGCGCCAGAACCGGTCTGCCAGCCGCACAGGTAGATCAGCCCCAGGTCGAGGAGAGATTTCCTTTCTCCCCCTCCTCTGATTGCTCGCGCGCCTTCTTGGCCTGGCGACCCGACAGGCAGAGACAGAACTCTACCCTTGATCACCTCAAAAGCTTCAGAAGAATGGGAGGAAGGACCTCTACCTGACCCGGGCGCGCTTGGCACATGTACGCTGCAGCGAAAGCCTCAGTGGCCCGTGCTGAGGCTCTCAGCGCCCGGCGCTTCGCTCTGGAAGCAGAGTACTGAGGATCTGTGATACTATATGATAAGTATACCAGACTCCCGTGAGTCAATCAAGTCCATCTCTGCTTGATCTTCAAAGATCTACTGTAGTAGTTAAAATGATATTTCTCTCTATAAAGAATCAATTGCCTTGCAGCTTACCACCAGACAGGCAGCCACCGAGCGGCAACATCGCTGGAAGCATCAGGGTGAGCTGAGCATTCAAGGAGGGAGAACGATCATCGAGAAGACCGGAGAGAGAGCAGAAAGAGAGAGCCGATCGAGCGGGAGAGTGCGTCATCTTCGGGCCATCAACGTGGGGAATATGCGCGTCCTTGCTCTGGCCGACGAGCACGAGAGGGAGCTACTTGCGCGCCAGTTATCACGCCAGGGCTGGAGCATTCGGCGAACCTCCCATTTTCTGCTTGCCTGGCGGGCCAAGGTGGCAGAGGAGCCTCTGTCGGTGGAGCAGCTCCTTGCCCATTGGCTGAGTGAGCAGGAGAGTGACAATCGCCTCGTTGACTATCTTCAACAGGAGTTGGTGAGGGATGGCTGGTTGCAGAGCGAAGCGGACTTTAGCGCTGTCCTGAACGCCCTCATTGTCTCCTTTGAACCGACGGCCCCCGTACGAGCCTGGCGCCGCTTCGCCCTGAACACCTTCACTCAGCTCAGCGAGCGGATCGCTCAGGGACCCGCAAGTATAGCCACCGGCAGCGAGACCATCGCTGCCTTTGCCACCATTTATCGCCGCCTGCTCTCTCTGCTGTGGGGGAGGAGCCTGCTTGATGTCGGCTGTGCCTGTGCCTACTGGCCGCTGCTCGTCGCCAGAGGCGGTCACTGCTCGCCGGAGTCCATCGTCGCTGTTGATCGGCGGGCCGAGGCGCTACGCTTATCTGCCCTCCTGGCTGAGGCGCTGGGACTGGCCGCTCAGCTGCGTCTTGAGCAGCGGGACCTCTGTCAGCCGGCCTTTCTCCGCCTGGGACAGTTTGATACCGTCACGGCTATTCATCTCCTGGAGCATCTAGAAGAAAGCGAGCTGCCCCTGGCTCTGAAACAGCTGCTCAAGGTCACCCGTCGTCGCCTCCTGATCGCCGTTCCCTATGAGGAGCAAGCCCAGGCTTGCTATGGACATCGTCAAGTCTTCTCGCCCGCAAAACTCCAGTTTTGGGGACAATGGTGTCTGGCGCAGCTTGAGGAGGAGGCGGTCTACTGGTGCGAGGACCTTTGTGGAGGGCTGCTAGTAATCGAGCGCAGCCAGCAGCCTTAGCGTCGGCCAGCGAGGAGAAGACAGCTACCGACCGGGGAGGGGCCAACGGCGAAAAGAACGGAGCAGACTCAAGCGGGAGCCTGCTCCGTCCGTCGGTAGAGCCTGGTTCGTGCGGCGGAGACCGCAGCAGGACCGGCCATTGAAGGAAGAAGCGGAGGCGCTAAACGATCGTACAGGCAGTGCCGTTCAGATAGAAAGCCGTCGGCGATGGATTGCTGCCGCTCCAGGTCCCATTGAAGCCCGGGTAGACCGACGAGCCTGGCGCGATCGATCCATTGTAGCTAGCGTTTGTGATCGTCACCTGGCTTCCCTGCTGCGAGAAGACCCCGTTCCAGCCCTGAGTCACCGCCTGATTGCCAGGGAAAGTAAAGGTCAACGTCCAGCCATTAATCGTCGTCGTCCCGGTGTTAGTCACCGTCAGATTGGCTGTGAAGCCACCTGGCCATTGATTCACAGCATAATGGACGCTGCACTTGAGCCCGGCTGTCGGAGTCGAAGTCGGCGTAGGTGTAGGCGTCGGGGTAGCCGCTGCCGTAGGTGTGGGCGTCACTGTTGGGCGTGGCGTTGGCGTGGGGGTCGGCGTACTGGTCGGCGTCGGAGTAACAGCCGCTGTTGGTGTAGGAGTAGCGGTCGTTGCCGCTGTTGGAGTGGGGGTCGTCGCGGCCCCAGCGATATCGCCGTAGACGATCCCGAAGCCATTCGTGCCGAGGTAGACGCGACCGTAGATCCGCGGATCGCCAGTAATCGTCGTGATATTCCCATACTGATGCTGACTATCGTTAATGAGCACCCAGCTATTGCCGCCATCGTCGGAGCGAAAGATGCCGCGCACGCTGCCGACGATCCCACTGATGTAGAGCGCCGGGTAGCTCTGGCCTGGGGCAGGCATTCCGAACCCGATCTTATCGGCGCCGGCCAGGCTGCTCAGCTTCGTGAAAGTCTGGCCGCCATCGGTCGAATGCCAGAGACCGTAGTCACTGGTTCCAGCGTTGCCGCCGGCCACCCAGACATCGCCCTCGCGGCCTGGTGCAGCCTTCACCACCACCGAATCGCCGGCCTGGGGCAGACCCGTGGTCGCCGATGCCGTGAAGGTGGCGCCGCCATCCGTACTGTACCAAAACTTTCCCTGGCCGTAGGCGTAGAACTTCTTCGCGTTAACGCGGTCCGAAGCCACAACGGCATTCTGAGGTACGTTGGCCGAAGCCACCCAGCTATTGCCATTATCGGTCGAATAGGAGACCGGGGCGTTGACCGGGGCCCACAGCACGCGACTGGCGTCAGCGGCGGCGGCCACAGTACCGCCGTTCTGGGAGACGCCAGCGATATCCTTATTACCAGCGAACCAGGTGGTGCCACCATCGTAGCTGAAAGCCGTGCTCGTCACCGGCGGGCTGGCGCTTGGATTACCATAGCCAACGCGCACCATAAAGTTCGGGTTCAGCTCGGCGTAGTCAATGGCGGCATACGAGCCAGCGTAAGGGATGTAGTACATTTCCGGGGGCGACTTCGTCAGATCATCGTGGCGGAAGCCGCTCACGTCGGCCAGCGTGCTATAGAGGTGAGCGTTAGCCGGCGGACTCACTAAGTCGGTAACATATTCCTCCTCGATGCCCAGCGCGGTACTCTTGAAGTTCACGATGCCGCCGTTCTGATAATTATCCCAGGCTGTCAGATTATTGGTCGCGTAGAGCGTGGCACCGGTGCCGTACATCAGACGATTCGAATTGAAGGGATCGATGTTCATGCCCTCGATCATCCAGCCCAGCTTCACCGCTGGTACTGGTGGTACCGGGTTCTTGTTGCCGAAGTCGAGCCAGGGGGCATTAGAGACATCGATCGTATAGTAGAGATTGCGGTTTGGGTAGCTGGCCCAGCTCCAGATCGGTTCCCAACTAGTGCCGCCGTTAGTGGTGCGGAAGAGCTGAGCGTCAGGCCACCAGGAATTGACGCTAGCTACCACGATTGTGCCGGGATGCTGCCAGTCGACAGCCAGGCCGCCGTAGCCAAAGTAATCGTTGGAGCTATCGGAGCCAGGCACGGGACTGATCTTTGTCCAGGTGCCCGTGCTGGGCGTAAACTTCCAGACATCGCCGCGACTCCCATTATAGGGGCCTTCCCAGTCGCTGTAGGTCACGTAGAGCGTCCCCTGCGAATCGACCTTGCCCTGGTGGGGGAGATAGCCAGTAGAGGCGTCGCTGGTCGTGCTCCAGGTGGCCCCGCCAGTACAGGTCACCGTGGTACCACTGACGCTGCAGGTCGGCTCGCCCGGGATCGGGGACCAGGTCGCACCAGCGTCGGTGCTGCGATAGATGTTGTAAGCACCGCTGCGGTTATCGGCGACACCGACATAGATGGTCTTGGTGGGGCTGCCCGAGGTGCCGGTCGAGGGATCGAAGGTCACCCAGACGACGCCCACCGGATCGCTGAGATAGCCGCTCGAATCGTTGGGGTTCTCTGCAAAGGGGCCGGTGTCGGGGAAGTTGGTCACCTTGCTCCAGGTCGCCCCGTAGTCGGTGCTGCGCCAGAGGCCGTTGCCACTGCGGGCCCCAAAGTAGAGGATGGCGTTGTCATTGGGGTCGATCGCCAGGCGCTCGCCCATGCCGCGCCCTGGCATATTGCCCCCCATCTTAAAAGGCATCTGCGTGATCTGGAAGGTATTGCCGTAGTCGGTGGAGCGCAGGATGACCCCGTTCTGGTTGGTCCAGTTATTGGTGTAAAGACCAGCAGCAATGTAGAGACGGTTGGGCTGGACAGGATCGGTGGCGATGCTCTCGACGCCGGCCATGTTCCAGTTGTCAGGAGTCACCCAGGCCATCAGTTGTGTCCAGGTGCCGGTTGAAGGATTCCAGCGATAGGCTCCGCCAATGTCTGTGCGCGCGTAGATCAGGTCCTTCTGTTTGGGATTAAACACCACGTCGACGACAAAGCCGCCCCCTCCGCCCGTCACCACATTTTGCCAGCTGTAGGACTGGCTGGCAGCCGGTGCGGCGCCGGCTGCACGCGAGTGGAGGCTGGTCAGAACAATGGTGGGCAGAAGAATGGCACAAAGGGCCAGCAGGGGCACGGCCTGGCGGGTCCAGCCGACCCCTCTAGTCCACCAGGGCCATCTGGACCACCTGCGGGGAGGTGAAACGTGTTCTACCATAGCAAGCACTCCTTTGCAGCGGTAGTCATGCAGAAACAGGCTGAGCGCTCAGTCGACACAGACATGGGGAACCTTGCTGCTCCGGCTACTATTCGTGATGGTATCGCTCCCGGGAGCGATACCACAAGAGCAAGGGCTGAGCAGGTAATAGGCAGATGGGCAGCAGGAGCGCCTCCTGTTCGGGAAGCGGCAGAGAGGCGGGATCAAGATGATTGAAATGTATGAATATACAATTGGGATTCATTGGCGCGACTAGAGGTTGCTACTGGCGGGCGGTAATGCTACAATAGCAATCGTAAACGGTTCCGTAATCGGTTACATAACGAATGAAACTGTTGCGATTGGCATTGTTAGGAAGCATCTCTCATTGTACGGCGGAGGGGTGGGTTGGGAGTGTACAATCGAGAGAGTGAGCAATGTCGAGAGCAACGGGATGCTGTGAGGTTGCGATTAGCAAGCAAAGGCCGTCACAGGACTGCAGAGCAGGATGCTCTCAGCAGATCAGCCAATGCTGCGAGGTCTTTGGAGGAGACACGCATGCCGACCCCAAATCGTCGCCTTAGGCAGGCACGCGAACTACGAGGTTGGTCCCAGGCCAAAGTTGCGGAGCAGATTGGTACCGATGCCACCACAGTGAGCCGTTGGGAGCGAGGATTATTTTCCCCGACCCCCTACTTTCGCGAGAAGCTCTGTCAGCTCTTTGGCAAGAATGCCGAGGAGCTAGGGCTGCTAGACAGTGGCAAGGAGCAGTCTGGGGAGGGGGGAGTAACGGCAATGGCGCCGGCGATGGTCGGGACGGAAGTAGGGGAGAACGGCCATACGCTTCCCTGGGGAGTAGTGCCGCCCCAGGCGCCATCATGGCAGCAACGCACGGACACCTTTGCCTATATTTTGCAGAGTGCGGTCCATGATGTGCAGGCGCATCTCCTCTGGGAGGAGGCCTATGTACGGGTATTGCAAGGTCAACGGGCGCAGGCCCAGCGTTCGGGGGAAGCCAGTCTGACTGCCTTCGAGCAAGTTGGGCACATGAACGCTGCCGTTCTGCGTGAATGGTTGAGGCAGCATGGACTGCTCACCTCCTCGTCGCCGCCCCCGTCTTCCTCGGCTGGTGCGATGGCCGATCCTGGGGGGCCGCAGTCGCACCAGCAGCCAGCGTCTGCCGTCTCAGTCCCCGGGGCCGGGTCTGGAGCCAGTGAGAAGCCAGTCGGGGCTATTCGGCGCTTTGGCTATGGTAGGAGTCTAGGTTTTCTCCTGGTGCTGATGATGGTAGCTGCGGTAGTCCTCTGTGGGCTCTCGTTAGGCCAGCTCCAGCCTGCTGTTTTTTCCTCACCTCGCCTTGCTGACTCAGGGCAGGATGCCCGCACTATTGCCACGGTCCCCGCATCTGCCTCGCCGGTGAATACGGCAACGCTTTCTACTCCAACTGCGACGGCGGCTCCCTCTGCAAAGACAGCTCAGTCCCCGCAGCCCACTTCCTCCCCTACGGCTCTGGTCCAGGCCTCGCCGACCGCCGTTGCGGCCACTGCGGCCCTCATGATTACGGTCACCCCGGATAGGCTGACGCCTCGCGACTGTGTTCTTGAGGCTCTTGGCTATCGTTGCACGGTAACGCTGTGGCCTTTCACTGGCCAGGCTGGTAAGCTCTCCTGGCAAGCCAGCAGTCGAGATCTCCCTGTGCGTTTCAATCCTCCTGGTGGGAGCTGTACCCCGGGGCAGCCGTTTGAGGTCATCACCTACATTGTGAGCAACCCTGGTCAGCAGGGCCATCTCTCCTTTACCTTCATGGTCCCATCTTCGGGCACCACCTACACCCAGATTGTGCTCTGGCAGGACTAGCCAGCTGAGACTGCTCGTTCGCGCGCCTGGTTTCTGTCCCTGAACCTCGCGCGCTGGCTGGCTTCTGGCGGCCAGCCCGACCACTCTGCTTCAGTTGAGCAAAGGAGACTGCCCAGGCGCCTTGGTGAGCGCGGCGGAGTGCGAGGCGGCTGGGGTGGCTCTCGCTCTCCGCTGCCCGTCAGGTGCCTAGTGACTGTCTAGCGGGTGTTCTTGTGGGGGGTGCGCAAGTGGGATAGAGTATGTTTCCACCAGCCCGAAGAGGGATTCTGCTTCCCCGCTGGCTTGAGAACAGGAAGGGAGGGAGGGCTACAGTGCGTGTTTTGAGGAAAGGAATTGGAGGCCCCATGAACATCTTCCACCTGGGGGTACCGTTCAGGAGCAGGCTCACGCTCTCAGCGGCGGTGCTGGTCATGCTGGGGGTCTTGCTTCTCTTGACGACCTGTCTGATCGGCCCTTTCCATCGTCCCACCTCAGTGCGCGCGGCGCCGGCCTTTAACTATGGCGAGGCGTTGCAGAAAGCCATTTACTTTTATGAAGAGCAATCTTCTGGTCCCAAGCCATCCTGGAACCGTGTGCCCTGGATCGGCGATTCGGCTACCAAAGATGGTGCTGATGTCGGCCTCGATCTGACCGGTGGCTGGTATGACGCCGGCGACCACGTCAAGTTCGGCCTGCCGATGGCTTACACGGTGGCAATGCTCTCCTGGGGCGTCATTCAGTACCGCAATGCCTTCGTCCAGGATGGGCAGCTCCCTTACATCCTCAACAATATTCGCTGGGCCACGGACTACTTTATCAAGGCTCATCCTTCTCCTAATGTGCTCTATGGGCAGGTGGGCGATCCCAGCGCCGACCATGCCTTCTGGGGACCGGCTGAGGTCATGCAAATGGCCCGCCCCGCCTACAAGATCGATCCGAGCTGTCCTGGTTCCGATCTGGCGGGCGAAACCGCTGCTGCGATGGCTGCCGCTTCGATCGTTTTCCAGCCGACCGATCCCTCCTATGCCAGCACGCTGCTGACTCATGCCAAGCAGCTCTACACCTTTGCCGATACCTACCGCGGTAAGTACGATGCCTGTATTACCGCCGCCAGCGGCTACTATACCTCGTATAGTGGCTATAACGACGAGCTGGTCTGGGGGGCCATCTGGCTCTATCTGGCTACCAACGATAGCAGCTATCTCACCAAGGCCGAGAACTACTACAATAACCTCAGCTACCAGTCGCAGACTACCGTCCATTCCTATCGGTGGACGATCGGCTGGGATGATGTCTCCTATGGCTGCTATGTCCTGATGGCTGAAATCACAGGCCAGCAGCAGTATAAGGACGATGCTCAGCGCTTTCTGGACTGGTGGACAGTCGGCGTAAACGGCTCGCGGGTGACTTACTCGCCGGGTGGCGAGGCTTTCCTCGATAGCTGGGGCTCGCTCCGCTATGCGGCCAATACGGCCTTCCTGGCCCTGGTCTATGCCGACTATCTTGGCTCCAGCAATCCGCTCTATGCGCGCTATCACGATTTCGCTGTCCAGCAGATTAACTACATTCTGGGCGCTAATCCACGCAATTGTAGCTACATCGTAGGATTCGGTTCCTGCTATCCTCAAACGCCTCACCATCGCGAGGCGCACGATTCGTGGACGAACGATATTAACAATCCGACCTACGAGCGCCATATCCTCTATGGGGCGCTGGTAGGAGGCCCCAGCTCGGCGGATGATCAGTTCAGCGACAATCGCCAGAACTATCAGACCAATGAGCCTGCCGATGACTACAATGCCGCGCTAGTGGGAGCGCTGGCCCGCCTCTATCAGGAGTATGGGGGCAGTCCGGTTTCTTCCTTCCCTGATAAGCCCAAGGATGATGACGAGATCTATGTGACAGCGGCGGTCAACGCTTCGGGTAGCAACTTTACCGAGATCAAGGCCATTTTCATTAACAAGACTGGCTGGCCGGCGCGGGTGACCAGTAACCTCTCATTGCGCTACTACTTTACGCTGGAGCCGGGCGTGACGCCGAGCATGCTCACGCTGAACATGAACTACACCGAGTGCGGTAACCAGCTCTCGGGGCCGACGCAGTACTCGGGCAACATTTACTATGTGACGGTGAGCTGTGCTGGCGTGTTGATCTATCCAGGTGGGCAGAGTAACTATCAGAAGCAGGTCCAGTTCCGCATTACCAGCTCTGGAGCCTGGGACCCGACCAATGACTGGTCATATCAAGGCGTGGCAACGCCTGCCGGGGCGACGCCGGTGAAGGTGACCAACATTGTGGTCTTTGATGGGAATACGCAGGTCTGGGGGACGCAGCCTAATGGGGCTGCACCAACGCCGACGCCCGTACCCACGGCCACAGCGACGGTGACACCCACTGTCACACCGACGGCGACGGCGACCAGCACACCGAATCCAACGCCAACACCCAGTCCAACCCCTCAGCCTACGGTAGGACCCAGCCCGACGCCGAGTCCCACGCCTGGCGCGACGCCCAGCCCGACGCCTACGCCGGCGGCTGGTGCCAGCTGTCGGGTGCAGTACGTGGTCACGGGCCAGTGGCCAGGAGGCTTTGGGGTGGTGATCAATATCACGAATACGGGGACGACGACGATCAACGGCTGGACGTTGAAGTTTACGTTCCCGAATGGGCAGACGGTGGCCCAGGGGTGGAACGGGAGCTTTAGCCAGTCGGGCAGCACAGTGACGGTGACGAACCTGTCCTACAACGGGACGATTCCGCCGGGGACGACGCTGAGCAATGCGCCAGGCTTCAACGGGACATGGACGGGGACGAACTCGCCGCCGACCACCTTTACGCTCAACGGTGTGACCTGCAGCACCTCCTGACTGAGCGTGTTGGTTGCTTCTGCCTTGTCTGCTGTTGCTGTCTGTGAGGAAGAGAAGAGAGGCGCCGCTGGAGGGTACAAAGCCGCTCAGGCGGTCTGGAGACTGATCGAGTGAGCGCTACCTTTAGCGAATGATGAGGACGAGGGCAGATAAACCTCCTCTCTTCTATCCCGTCGCCTCTAGCTGCGAGGAAGGGGAAGAGTAAGCCTTTGGCTCTCTTCCCCTTCCTTTTGTTCACCCCGTTTACAGGCTCCTCTTCCTTTGGCAGGTGGGGGATGGGTTGATCTGCTGCCCTCTACAGCCTCCTCTCGGCTGTTCTTTTGTTGTCTCTGTCCAGGCCAGCCGGCTGTTGGAGCCAGTGGAGGATCAGAAGGCTGGTTAGTCAGGGACAGAGCACGTGGATGAAGGCATGACCGCCGCTACTGCGGGGAATGCCTACAATCCAGAACTGTCCATCGATCTGGGCAATCTGGTCAAGTTCACCGGCGTTGTCCGCCGTATCCTGAAGCATTTGCCACTGATGACCATCCCAGTGACCAATGAAAGGCTGGAAGGCGTTGCTGCCATCACGAACGCGCCCGACCACCCAGACGCTGCCGGAGCTGCTGACGGCCACGCTGGCGAGCCAGTTGCTGTTGTCAGGGGGCACGGCTGGGGTATCAATAATCTTCCAGCTCTGGCCATCCCAGTGCTCGCTCAGCAAGCGGTTGCTGGCGCTGCCCACGGCCCACAGATTGCTACTGCTGCTCCCATCGATTGCGTAGAGCGTGCCGCCTCCGGAAGGAGTCAGATCAGGGCTCGCCACCGGATTCCAGCCCTGGCCGTTCCAGCGCTCGATCACTGGCTGATTCACGCTCTTGCCGCTGCGGAGCACGCTACCATAGCCTACAGCCCAGACATCGTTACTCGCCAGAGCCTTGACACTCGTAAACTGAAGGCCATTGACTGGCTCGGGATGCTTAACAATGGTCCAGCGTTTGCCATCCCAGTGCTCGATCAGCGAGCTAAGTGGTCCCCGGGTAGGCACCTGGAAACCCACAGCCCAAACGTTATCGCTGGCGGTTCCCGAGACAGCTACCAGGGTATTCTTGCCGCCGGGAGCACCATCGGGGGCGGTGAGGACGCTCCAGTTCTTGCCATCGTAGTGGACCGTAAAGGGGTGGGAAGCAAAACCGTTCGTCAGCTGTTCGCCCACGGCCCAAATATTATCTGGCGTGATCTCGACAATGTTGCGTAACACAAGCTGGGCCGAGAGCGGTCGGAAAGACACGCTCCACTTGCTGCCATCCCAGTGCATAATGCCGGCGCCGATGCTCCAGACGTCATGAGAGGAGAGACCTGTGATGCCAAAGCCTGTAAAGTTGGCGGACAGCCCTTGTGGTGAGGCGCACCACGGCTTAGCCGGCGCTTGGGCTAGATTTTGCCCGCCAGATGCGGGACTCGATCCATGCCAGATCTGCAGCAGAAAGAAGGCGCCGCCGGCGAGAAGGCAGACAATCAAAAACAAGATGGTGAGAAGCTTGACACGGCCTGGTAGGCCGCGTGGTGGCTCCTCCTTTCTCTCGGTGGGTGGCCTGATATCTGGCAGAGGGGAAGGGGTTGGCGATTCATAGGGTGTGTAAGGCGGTGTGTGTTGTTCTCCCAACATGGGCTGAACTCCTCTTGTTGTGATGAATTGTTGACCTTAAAAAATGGATGAAGGCGGCGGAGTGCTCCGCCGCCTTCACTGGTCCTTGCCTCAAGCAGACGCATGCAGCCGTGGCTCAGCTGGTGCTACAGGTCACGCCATTGAGCGTAAAGGTGGTCGGCGGCGAGTTCGTCCCCGTCCATGTCCCGTTGAAGCCTGGCGCATTGCTCAGCGTCGTCCCCGGCGGAATCGTCCCGTTGTAGGACAGGTTCGTCACCGTCACTGTGCTGCCCGACTGACTAAAGCTCCCGTTCCACCCCTGGGCCACCGTCTGCCCATTCGGGAACGTAAACTTCAACGTCCAGCCGTTGATCGTCGTCGTCCCCGTATTCGTGATATTGATCACCGCCCCAAAGCCTCCTGGCCACTGGCTTGTGACCACGTACTGCACCCGGCAACTCAGGCCCGGTGTAGGCGTCGGGCTAGGTGTAGGGCTGGGCGTGGGACTCGGCGTCGGGGTTGGTGTGACAGTGGGCCGCGGCGTTGGGGTAGGTGTTGGCGCGCTGGTCGCCGTTGCCGTCGGCGTCACGGTAGGCCGTGGGGTAGAGGTTGCTGTTGGCGTCACACCCGGCGTGCTGGTGGCCGTTGCTGTGGGGGTTGGCGTCCCGGATGACGAGGGTGGGAAGAGGATATCGACATCGGCCATTGCCATCGCGATATCGGCCTGTGCCCAGAAGCGGTGGTAGTTGAACGTGGGAGCCGCGCCACCGTTCAGGTAAGCCTGCACCTTAGACCAGTTCGGATCTTGAGTATACTTCGGGCGCTCGGTCAGGAAAGTCGTCGACGAGTTCAGCGTTGCGCCCTGGGCGTTCTTTCCGGTCCAGCCCGAAGGGATAGACACCGAGTCATTGAACTGGTTATAGTCGGTGCGAGTCTCGGGATTGGAGACGCCAATGCTATCCGAGTAGTTGGTCCACATATCGTCGAGCAACGTCTGCGCCAAGGTGCGCGAAGAGGTATCGCCCGACTTCGCGGCATAGAAGAGCAGGGTCTTGGCCAGCGCTGCGGTCACGCCCACGTCCGTGGTCCTATCGACCACCGTCACATGTAGATTGGTATTGGTCACAGGCGTCGAGTTCGCCGTCCAGTTTTGTGAGGGCTGGCCGCTCCAGTTGAGGGTTGAGGGGATCGAGTACGTCCCGTTCGAGTTGACGGTTGTCACCGACTTGGCCCAGGCAACCCACTTATCGAGGATCGACTTGGCGGTCGCATTGCCGGTCACATAGTAGTACTCAGCCACGCGCTCCATCGACCAGGCCTGGAAGCCGAACCAGTTATTGCTGGGAGGATCATGATAGACTGGCTCCCAGTCGTAGGCCATGCCGTAGAAAGTTGGGTCACCGGCTGGTGGGGTCCCGTAGTGGCCGTCCCAGCTATTCGTGGCTCCACCAGCGATAGCGCCTTCGGCGGACTGGAGCCACTGGTAGAATTGCAGCTGACGCTGCAGGCTCGTCGCCCAGTCGCTCGGCGCGGTCGGCGACTTCGGCTCGAGTGCGGGCACGTTGCTTAAAGCCCAGGCGGCCAGAGGGTTCTGATAGCCCTGGTGGGCAGAGCTGGAGCCGATGCGCCAGGCCCAGTTACCTGCAGAAGGCAGGGCGCCGCCCCAGGCATAGTACCAGCCCAGCAGATAAGTGGCGCTGTTCTTGCCAGTACCTGCCGGACAACTCGGGCTCTGACAGCCCATCGTCTTAAAGTACTTATCGAACAGGCTATAGCGCAGATAGTCACCCATCTTGGCGGCCTCGGCGATCTGCGCAGAGATCGCGCTGGCCTGGCCTTGAGCGCTGGCCCAGGTATAGGCCCAGTAGGCAGCCTGAACGGTGCGTGCATCAGCGTCAGGAGCGTCAGTGTAGCGCCACTGCTGCTGATAGCTGCCACCAGAGGAAGGCTTATTGAAGAGGCTCAGGAAGCCGGTGCCGTCGTTCCTTCCCCAGGTGAAGGTCTCGCACTCGGGATGCACAACCGTCTTCCAGACCGACTCCGATGAGCCGCGCTGGTAGGAGTTGATGAAAGAAGGCTTGGTTGTGCCATCACCACAATGACCGTAGCCATACCAGTTGTCGGTGTCGAGGAGCCAGGGCATGCCGTAGATATCAGGCGTGCCGTAGGTCTGCTGCAGTTCATTGAAAAGGGGATCTTGTCCAACTGGTACGCTCGAATCGAGCTGGGTCGGATAGTCGGTGATATTGGGGGACTCCGGCGCATACTGGGCCGGGCTGCTGGGGTTGTAGCCGCTGTTGGTCGGCTGGTCAGCATGCGCAGGAATCATGTAGGTATCCATAGTCTGCCAGGCGTTGATGAAAGGCTGCCAGTTGCCTGTCACCTCGCCGTAGGTCGCCTCCAGCCAGATCCAGAAACTGAAGGTCTCGGAAGTTGTCTCGTGCCCATAGTCAGGAGCCTCGACGATCAGCGTCTCTACCGAATGGTAGGGAATACCCTGAGAGCTAAAGTAGCCGTTCGCCGGGTTCTTAATCTCGTTATAGAGCGTCAGAAAGCGTTGCGTGTAGACCGATGTGGCTTGGGCAGCACTGGCACTCTGGTTGGCTGCCCGCGTGACTGCTAGCTGCTGCAGACCAAGGACTCCTCCAGCTAGCAGGGCGAGCATCACCAGCGCCAGCGACGCGGTGCGCAAAATCCTTTTTCGATTCACACTAACCTCCTTGCTATCAGACTGCGTCGGAAATCTTCAATGGCAGGTCTCCTTGCTGCCCTTCTTGCTGGCAAGATACGGCGTGCATCGCTGCCTTCTGCTCGTTCTCCGGGACAAGGGCAGGGCCGTCCCCTTCGGAAAAGCTCCGAGCAGCATACCTGCTGACTCTCACCTCCTTTTGTTTTTGCTCTTTTGTACGACTTTTGAGGATATAAAAGCTCTCTCTGCTCATTCGCCTCGTTTGCCTGCTCCTGCTCGCCTTTGCGCAACCGCTTACGTGACCGGTTACGAAGACACTGCTGAAAAAAAGGCAAACGACTCGAAGATGAACCTGTAGTACCCCTATTGTAGGGGGGTGGGTCGGCGGGAACAACGGCAGCTACTAGGCAGCCTGTGAGCAGATAGTAAGCGCAGGGTCCGCGCGAGAAGCTGAAGCTGTGTATGAGGACGAATGAAGAAGGGATCGTCATCCTCTGTTCAGGTCTGCTTAGTAGCTGTCTAGTACCTGCTCTGGCCAGGGGGCTGCCTCTCAGGTATAGTACTCTTTGTTCCTGGGCCGTTCGTTAGTCAAATGGCCGTCTCCTCCCGCCTGCTCTAGCAGAGCAGATAGTGAATAGATCAGGTATACGATCAATCATTACATGAGCGACAGATGATCTTTTTCCAATCGCCTTGCTGGCGAGCACTCAGGCTTGTGATGACAGTCGTAGCTCTTGGCTGTCTTCTCATAACGGCAGCCTGTGGCACTATTCCCGGGCAGGCGGGTACGACAGCCACCCAGGAGGCCACCAGCGCCGCAGTTGCAACGGTCACCGGCACGGCCAGTGCCAGCGTTGACACCACGGCGCCCCCGGCTCCGGCCTGGGATAGTGCTGATTTGCACGTGCCGGGCAACTTTGTGCTTCTCCTTCCTCTGCAGTTTACTCTTGCGCGAGGAGTCGTTATCAGCGACACTAATGTCACACCTCTTGATGAACAGACCATTCGCAATGAGATCACCGAAGAGCTGCGTCATCTCCTCTTTGTCGTTGACAGTAACAGCACGATGAAGGTCTACAGCCCTGGGGTCTCGCCCGTGAGTGCCCATCTTGGGGTAGCGGCCAATGGGGGAGTGCAGATCACCTATAGTCAAAGCGTTGACTCGCAGGCCGGCACAGTCTCCATTGCCTTTGAGGGGACCTTGCTCAAAGGGCAATTAACCGTACACTACGAGCAGTACTATAACCCCTCGGCTTTCATCAACGCTGATGCCAGCGATGTCGTTGTCGCCTTTGCCACGCGCATCAGATGGATTGCGCCGACAGAGATTCCGGCTGCTCCCAGAAACGGTAGCTATCATTTGGACGCGAATGGGGCGATTGTCCTGACCTGGCAGGTTGGTCAGCATGCGGTGACCTACGAGGTCTATCGGCAGATTTCAGATGTCGACCAGCAGTTCCGCCTGTTAGCTACCGTGAAAGGGACCTCCTACACTGATAGCTCCGCGCTCGCGCGTCAGAATCTTCATTCGATGAAAGGCATCGCCTATGCGATCTTCTCCGTCGGACCAACGGGCGTCGAGAACCCGGGGGCCATCGTAGTTGCCATTCCTGGCCAGCCTAACCAGGGATAGCCAGGACAAGGGCCTGGACCGTGGCCGCTCCTCTCTGAAGAAGGGCCGTAGCGCAGGCCTCCAGCGTTGCCCCTGTCGTGCAGACATCGTCGATCAACAGGACGGTGCTCCCTGGCAGCGAGAGATCTCTCCCTTGAGGTTGACAGTAGAAGGCGCCAATCACGTTCTGCTGGCGTTCGCTGATAGAGAGGCCAGCCTGAGCAGCAGTGACACGTACACGCTGTAGCAAGGAATGAGCGCAAGGAAGCCCCAGCTCGTGCGCGCAAACGTCTGCCAGAAGGCGGGCGTGATTGTAGCCACGCTGGCGCTCGCGCTCAGGGTGCAACGGGACAGCCACCACGAAGTCGGCCCGCAGGTGATAGCGACGGTAGCACGAGGCCAGCATGTTTCCTAGAGGCTGGGCCAGTCGAGTGTGGCCCTGATATTTCAGGCGGTGGATGCAGGAGCGCAGCGGTTCCTCGTAAAGGGCAACGGCCTGGAGGGCGAACAGGCTGGAGCCAGAGAACCGGCAACGCCGGCAGGTGGGGCCGTGACTTGGCAGGGCACAGCGCGAGCAGCGCTGCTCTTGGAGACGAGCGATCGCCCCCAGACAAACAGGGCAGAGAAGGCTGCCACTGCTGGCACAGCCGGCGCAGCGCGGTGGAAAGAGTAGATCGAGCAAGCACTCTGTCCAGCGGGTAAAGTCAGGTCTTCTTCTCAGGGCAAATCTCTCCTTTCTAAACCAAAGGAAGCTAATCTGGCCCATCATGATCATAGGGGGGTCGGCCAGGTCCCAGGCATGACGCCAGCGACTGAAACTGTCGACGGTGGGCTACCGGGCGCCGGCTATGTGGCCCACGGGAAGGAGGATATGCTCTCTGTCTGGATTGTGCAAGAGACGGGCGGTATAATGCGGCGCTGGTGCTGCGATATGGTATACTGAAACCAGCCATCATCACGCCTTATGGAAAGAGGGGTTTTCTCGATGAGCGCACAGGAACAGCAGGCTGCCACCACAGGCGCCGGAGCTCAGCCTGCGGGGACGGCGGGGCAGCCGACGGAAGAGCGCCACGCCTTTGGCACGGCGAAAACTGAGAGTCTGCGAGATTCTGGCTGGTGGCGCATTGCCATTCCGGCCTTCGTCATTCTGGCTTCGGTGGCCCTTTTCTTGGTGCCTCTAGTGCTCTTAATCACTCTACTGGTGACGACTTCTTTCAATACGGGGTCCGCGGCAACTCACCAGGGGATTCCTCTGGCCTGGTTGTGGATCACAATGATTGTGATCGAGGTAGTGATTGCAGCCTTGATCGCCCGAGGACTGCTGAAGATCTTCCTGAGCGATAGCTGGAACTATCGACGCTCCTGAACCAAACTGAGGCAGAAGGGCGGGAGCACGCTCTCTTTCACGCTGCTCACAGAAGCAAACGGAGCCTGTGTGTTCCCGCCTGGATGGTGCTACTGGCCTTCCCTCCCACCGCGTGCTGGCTGGGTGACGCGGTTTGCCTCTTGGGTGTTGGCCTGGTTGGCTTGTCGGCTATCGCTCACTGGCTGCCCTGGTCACTGGCTGCAGCAGAGAGCCAGAAGGAGGTCGAAGCGCCAGGATGAAAGGGCGAAAACGGCGAAGAGGCTCTTGACTTTTAGTGGTCCTGCAGGTACACTCATTCTCAGACTTTTATGCTTATTTCTCAGTCCATTGCAGGAACCATGCACAGGAGTAACGCCTACGAGGAGGTCTACTCTACGGAGGACAACCCTCGTGAGGGTGCGACAATGATGAAGGTTCCCTCCTATCGACGACAGAGCCTGACAGGCCGGGCAATGCAGTGCCGGCAGATGGCTTCCTCTCTGCTTCCTCCCGTTGTGTCTTCAGTTCTCCTCCAGGAAGGGAAGGGTTCGCTGCTCTGATGATGTGAGGACGGTATGGGCCTGGCATTCACCATGCTGCACGATTCCTCTGCTCCTATCCTTACCAGCTTGGCTCTTTGTTCTGACCTGAGATGTACTCTGTACACAAGATGGAGCGGCTTACGCTGACGGAGAGGCTTGCGCGTTGCAAAAATGGCACGCTAAGACCTCTGTCCGGTGGTGTCTGGTTCAATTTGTGCCAATCCCGTGTAGAGAGGAGGTGAGAGCGTGCGAGGAAAGCTGCGTGACAAGCGTGTCGACATGAAGCGCTCCCGCTTTAAATTCAAGCGGGAGCGTGAGCGCGAATTTGACGGGCGGCGTCGCCTTGTCAAACGCGACTATCGCGACCTGGACGAGTGGCTTGACGAGCAGCTGGAGGACGAAATGCTTGACCCGTCGGGCGAAGAAGTGTCGTTCGACGGGGAAGGAGCCACGCGCTAAGGTCAAAAAGACGGCACATGTCGGAGGACCTCGACCCGACCAACGCTGCAAAGCTAACGCTGGCCGACTGGTCCTGGACAGGGTAGGGGAGCAAGAAGGTGCCAATGAGCACACAGGAGCGGTCAACGACTTCTGACAGGGGGTCTCAAAGGCCGCTCTTGTTGGTTGCAGTCTTGCCTGTCAGGCTGACTGCGGGCCAGGACGGAGAGTCGGATTGCTCAGGATCGAGGGCTTCCGACAGTGCCGTCTTTTTGCCTATGGCTGGCTGACCTCTGGAGCCGGGCTACGACGAGAGGGGCGGGCAAAAACGGCTGACAGCCCGTTGACGGTTCTGGCCCGCCTTGCTTCCCCTCGTCGCTGCCTTCCTGCTGCTTATCGCTTCATTTAAGGAATATCGATGGTAGGGAAGAGGCGCCGGGCGATGACCAGGCGCTGAATCTGGGCGGTACCCTCGAAGATGTCGAAGACCTTAGCGTCGCGGAACCACTTCTGGATCAGCAATTTCCGCTCGCTTTCCTCGCCAGGGGCAGTGATGCGCACCGCGGTAGCTGTGGCCTTCATCACCAAAGCGCCAGCGTATGCCTTGCTCATCGAGGCCTCTTTCGAGTTAGGGATACGGCGATCGGCCATCCAGGCGGCGCGCCAGACCAGGAAACGGGCCATCTCGATCTCCTGGCCCAGCTCCTTCAGCTCTTCCTCCCAGGCGCGTCGTTTCTGTGGGGGATAGCCGGCGGGCAGCTCCTCGCGTAGCCACTCGCAAGCGGCCTCGTAAGCCGCGCGAGCGATGCCCACCGCCAGAGAGCCTACCATTGGCCTGGTGGCGTCGAGTGTGCCCATTGCGGCTTTGAAGCCTGCTTTCTTCTCGCCGCGTCCCGCGAGCAAGTTCTCCTTGGGAATGCGGCAGTTGTCAAAAATGAGTTCTGCCGTCTGGGAGGCACGCAGACCCATCTTCTTCTCAATGCGGCCCACGATCAGGCCCGGCGTACCTTTGGGAACCACGAAAGGACGGATGCCCTCGCGTCCCAGGCGCTTATCGATCGTAGCGAAGGTCACGATCAAGTCAGCGCGGGCCCCGTTAGTGATATAGTGCTTGTGGCCGTTAATGACCCACTCATCGCCGTCGAGCACGGCGGTGGTCGACATACCAGCTACATCGGAGCCGATGCCCGGCTCGGTCAGGGCCAGGGCACCCCAGTGGAGCTGGCCATCCATGTAGATGCTCAGGAAGCGCGCCTGCTGCTCGGGAGTACCCTGCGATAGAATCGGCGGAGCCGCCAGCCCTGGCCCGGGAATAGCCGTTGCCAGAGCCGCATCACCCCAGGCCATTTCTTCTTGTGAAATGACACTCAGCAGGTTCTCCTGCCTGACACCTTCATCCTGGCCGTAAGCCCGTGCTTGAGCGGCAGCGCCGCCCCAGTAACGGCGCTGCATGTTCCAGAAAAACGACTCAGGAATCTCTTCGGTGCGGTCGCATTCCAGCGAGATCGGGCGCATCTCCTCCAGGGCCACCTGGTGGGCGTAGTCGCGGGCCGCCTGTTGCGCTTTGCTCAGAGTAAAATCGATCATGGGACGTCACTCCATCGCGGCTGCATCACGCATCCACATTTCGGCAGGGTGATCCTGCATAAAGCCGGCGCCACCCATAACCTGAATCGCATCCGTTGTGGCCGCCTGAGCCATTTTGACAGCCTGGTGTTGCGCGCTCTCTGCTTCGTAGATCAGCGTCTCATCGGCTTCCCCGCGGTCCCAGGAGCAGGCGGCACGCCAGGTAAGCAGGCGAGCAGCATCGAGCTTCATCGCCATTTCGGCGATGATAAAGGCGATGCCCTGGTAGGAGACGATCGGGCGTCCGAAGGCGATGCGTTCGCGGGCGTAGGCTGAGCAATATTCGAAGGCGGCGCGCGCGGTGCCGCAGGCGATGGCGGCGCGCAGGATCTGATAGAGGGTAGCGGCGCGCACGGCCCCGCTGCTGCCGGCCTCACCGAGCAGGGCCTCGGCTGGCAGCTGAGCCTGGTGGAAGTGATAGGTAGCACTGGGAGCGGCCTGCAGCCCGAGCTTCTCCTCCTCGTCCTGAATGCTCAGTCCCTCCTGAACGCCGTGCAGCACGAAGGCGCAGAGCTGGCCCTCAGCGCTCTCGCTCTCTGCCAGGCGTGCCAGGACCACGCGCAGGTCGGCGCGCTGACCATGCACAACATCGCGTTTGGTGCCGTTAAGCAGGTAGCCCTCGCCGGTGCGGCGAGCTTGCAGGTGAACATCGGCCAGGGTGTAGGAGCCACTTCGCTCGGCGAAGGCCAGGCTGCCGCGCTGCAAGTAGCCGCTAGTAGGATCGCCGAAGGGTGGCAGATAGCGCTCCTGTTGCTCGCGGCTGCCGGCCAGCCAGACTGTGAGCGGCCCCATCAGGGAGCCGATGATGTTGAGCGCCAGCCCCGGGTCGCCGTAAGCCAGCTCCTCTGCGATCAGAGTGTAGGTCACGGCTTCCAGGGGACCGGAGCCGCCATATTCCTCGGGGAAAGGAGTCGTCAGGCCGGTTTGGGCCAGAGTCAGCCGCAGCTCAGTGGAGCTGTCACGTTCAGCCTCGGCCTTGCGGGCATGGGGCCGCAGATGATCAAGGGCGATGCTCTGGGCGAGCTTGCGAATCTCCTCCTGCTCTTCAGTTGGGGCAAAATCGAGCATAGGCTAGATCCTTTCGATGATCGTGGCTGTGGCCATGCCGTGGCCGATGCACATGGTCTGCAGGCCGTAGCGTCCGCCGCGACGCTGCAGCTCATGAACGAGCGTTGTCATCAATCGAGCGCCGCTGGCGCCCAGGGGATGACCCAGGGCGATAGCTCCGCCGTTGACATTGACGCGGCTCATATCAGGATCAAGCTCGCGGGCCCAGGCCAGGGGGACGGAAGCGAAAGCCTCGTTGATTTCCACGAGATCAATATCGGCCAGACGAAGGCCAGCCTTCTTGAGGACCTTCTGCGTGGCGGGGATGGGGCCGCTGAGCATCAGCACAGGATCAACGCCGGCTGTGGCCATAGCCACAATGCGCGCCAGGGGCTTGAGGCCCAGCTCCTGAGCCTTGCTGTCAGACATCAAGAGGACAGCGGCGGCGCCATCGCTGATCTGGCTGGAGTTGCCCGCAGTGATAATACCATCGGGCCTGAAGACCGTCTTGAGAGCAGCGAGCTGCTCTAGCGAGGTGTTGGGGCGAATACCCTGATCGCTGGTCATGACTTCGCGGCTACCATCGGGCAGGGTCACCTCTATCGGCATAATCTCTGGCTTGAAGCGACCTTCTGCTGTTGCGGCGGCGGCGCGACGGTGGCTCTCTAACGAGAAGGCGTCGGCCTCTTCGCGCGTAATGTGCCACTTCTCTGCTACCAGCTCAGCAGAAATGCCCTGGGGCACCAACGGATAGCGCGCGATGAGCTTCTCGCTGAAACTGGCGCCGGCCTTGTCTGAACCCATTGGAACCCGGCTCATGCTTTCAACGCCGGCAGCGATGGCGACGTCGACGGTGCCAGAGATAATGGCCTGTGCCGCAAAGTGGATAGCTTGCTCGCTGGAACCACACATGCGATTCACGCTGACGCCACAGGTCTCAATGGGGAAATCTGCAATCAGGGGGGCGACCCGCCCGATGTTGAGGCCCTGCTCGCCGATCTGGGTCACACAGCCCATGATCACGTCCTCGACAAGCCCTTTCTCGATACCGGCCCGGCGTACAACCTCAGCCAGGGCCATAGCGGCCAGCTCGTCGGGACGGATGCCGGTGAGCTTCCCTTTGTCAGGCTTGCCAATACCAATGGGGGTACGAACCGCTGCAACAATGACAGCTTCCTGGTGCTTCATGGTCCTTGCTCCTTTGCTGGCTGCCTCGTCTCTCGCCCGCTGCCCGCTCGCTGGGCAGTCGTCTCTGACGGCGGCAGTCGGGACAGACAATCACGCCTCCACTGGAGTTATTGTACGTGATCGCTGCGGAATTTTACTAGTAGCCAGCTAACAACAGAGCAAACCCTGCTCGGATGAGCTACCCAACCACTAAATGGGGCGAGACAGGCGAACAGCCAGGCGTGAGTGCGGTGCTGGGTCTCTCTTTCTGGAAAAGAGAACTGCTATGAAAAGGAGACGTCCATTGACTGGACTGTGTTACTGCCTGGCGCTGATCCTCCGTCGCACTGCTGTGGGGAAGACGGGATCAGTCAGGCTTCTCTTCCAGCTACGTACGAGGTGAGCGTCTTCCTGCAGGCGATGCAGAGGCGCCTCTGCATCGCCTATCTGACAGCTGAGGCTTGGGCTGGATCAGGAGGCCACGGGCAAAGGCGAGCTAGCTGAACTCGATCACGCCCCGGATGTTCCGCCCAGCGAGCAGATCATCGTAAGCCTCGTTGATCTGGTCCAGCTTGTAGGTTCGCGTCACCAGCTCATCGAGCTTGATCTTACCGCTCTCATACATACGCAGCAGCAGAGGGATGTCGTTGCGCGGCTGCGAATCGCCGAAGAGGGTACCCATGAGAGTTTTCTGGTAAAGGACCAGATTGAGCGGGGAGATGGGAATGGCCTGTGCCAGGAAGGGCGAGAGGCCGGCCACCACTACGGTCCCATTCTTGGCGGTAGCATTGAAAGCCTGGGCAATGGTCTCCGGTGTGGCGATCGCTTCGAAGGCATAGTCGACGCCAACGCCCCAGGTCAGTTCCAGGGCCTTATTGACGGGATCTTCCTGGTTGGGGTTGATGGTATGCGTGGCGCCGAACTCTTTGGCCTTCTCCAGCTTGAAGTCGTGGATATCGACCGCGATGATCATGCGTGCCCCGGCGATGGCCGCTCCCTGCACGATGTTCATACCAATGCCGCCGCAGCCAATGACCATAACGGTGCTGCCGGGCGTGACACGGGCCCGATGGATGACGGAGCCGACGCCGGTGGGAACGCCGCAGCTCACAAGCACGGCCCGGCTCAGGGGATAGTAGTCAGCGATCTTGACCACCGACATAGCAGGCACGACGCTGTATTCGCTGAAACTGCCAATATAGCAAAATTGGCCAATATCGCCTTTTTCGCCGTGCATGCGGAAGGTGCCGTCCAGCAAAGGACCATTCAGCGTGCCCGCCCCTTTGTCGCAGAGATTGCTATGGCCAGAGACGCAGGAGGGACAGCTGCCGCAGGCCGGAATGAAACTCATGAGGACGTGGTCGCCCGGCTTCAGGTCACTGACACCGGGTCCAACCTGCTCGATGATGCCGGCCCCTTCATGCCCAAGTGCCATTGGTAAGTAGGCTGGCAGGTCACCTTTGACCACGTGGTAATCGGAATGGCAGACGCCAGCAGCTACCATACGGACAAGCACTTCCTGCTCTTTGGGTGGGTCAAGTTCGATCTCTTCAACGCGGATGGGTGTACCAGGTTCGTAGATGACGGCGGTTCTGGTTTTCATCGTTGAAGTCCTCTCTTCTCTTGGGTACGCTGAGAGCCCCGGGCCGACGCGGCGCCCGGACTGGCTGCCCAAGTCAGCGACAAATACGATCATCCATAAGTATACTGGAAAGGATGCTTGTTCTACAATGTCGCTCTGGTGCAATAAAATGGCCGCTCTTTGTCTACCCATAACAAACCCGGCGATAAATCCCCTGATAAGCTCGGTCTGCTAGCCTTGCGCCCAGCCTTGCCATGTTGTATACTATCGTGTTTTTTCTCTTACTTTTTGTAAGTAAGGGGAAAGAGAAGAGCGGCCATGAGGGAGAGCGTAGGGAAGGACCCTTTCTACACGCTGATAATGGCCCCTGTGTAGACAGCGGGTGTAGTAGTGTCGTCGGTCAGCAAGGAAAGGAGGGCACGGCGCAGCAGCTTAGGGCCGTGCAGCAGCGATGAAAGAGCAGCAAGAGAACACCCCTATCAATGCAGCAGATATGCTGCCCGCCACCACGCACATCGGCCTGGTTGCCCTGACGGTAGCCGATCTGGAGCGGGAACGGCGTTTCTACGAAGAGGTCCTTGGTTTTCAGCTGATTGACCGAAGTGAGCGGCAGATCTGGCTAGGAGCGGCAGATCTGGCAGGTCAGACAGAAGAGCCGACCATGAAGAAACAGCCGCTGCTGCTCTTGATTGAGCAGGCTGAGGCCCCGCGATCGCCGTCCTGGAGCACTGGCCTCTACCACTTCGCTATTCTGCTCCCCTCGCGACCAGCCTTAGCGCGCTCGCTGGCTCAGCTAGCGGCCAGCCGTTACCCCCTGGGGGGCTATGCGGATCACCTTGTCAGTGAGGCGCTCTATCTCTCCGATCCTGAAGGCAACGGCATCGAAATCTATCGTGATCGTCCTCGCGAAACCTGGCGTTGGCAGAGCGGGCAGGTGGCGATGGCCACCGATCCCATTGATGTAAGGGCCATGCTTACTGAAGGGCGAGCAGAGTTAGAGAGGCAGCCCTGGAGAGGACTGCCGGCTGGCACCACCATTGGTCATGTGCACCTGCGCGTGGCTGACCTGCGCCAGGCGGAGCACTTCTATCATCAACTCCTCGGCTTTGCGATTACCGCGCGCATGCCTGGGGCGCTCTTCGTCTCGGCAGGCGGCTACCATCATCACCTTGGCCTGAATACCTGGGAGAGTCGTGGGGCGCCCCCACCGCCTGAAGGGAGCCTGGGCTTGCGTCTCTTCTCCATTGAACTGCCGGCCCAGCAGGATGTCGAACGTATCTCCGAGCGCCTAGAGCTGGCGCGCTGGCCCTTTGTATCTCACAAGGAGACGATCGCTGTCCGCGATCCCTGGAATCATCTTTTACTGTTCATGCCAGAAGGAAAGCGTCAGCCTGACGAGCTGCAGGGCTGGCTTTCCTAAGCGCTCCTGGCCGGGTTGAGAGAGCCGGCGCGGCCCGCAGGAGTCCCCTGACCCGCCCTCGCCAGCGAACTTCGACCCAACACGTGGTAGTGCGCGCTGTGCTGTTCGCGGTGCCCTTGTGCGCTGTCCGGGCGTGACAGTGCCCAAAAGCCTGCCTAGGGGCTAGCAGTGATTAGCTGCTTGCAACGCTTCAGGCCGTTGCCACCTTCGTGTTCGCTACCGAAGATTCGCTCGCTACCAGCTAAGAAAGCTCTATATCCTGCGTGCCGTGCCCAAGGCTCTGTCTTTCTGGTTGGGTCTCTCTGCCAGTGAGAGAGGGACCCAGCTCCGCTCCGTCGGGAAACGGACCGACGGAGCACTCTCGCTCATTCCAGCAGATCGACAGCCCAGTTTGTTGCCTGGATTGCCGTATCCAGCTCGCGGCGCTGGCGGGCGATGCGATCAAGCTGGCGGTAAATGGCTGCGGTGTCTACCGTTGGCAGCCGGCGGATCTCTGCCTGCCCATAGCGATCAAAGCGCTCGGAGGCTGTGGCTGCCAGATCGCTGAGGATGCTATGTTGCAGATCAAGCACATCCCGCTCGGCCATTGCCTCGGTTAAGGTCCGACCATCCGGTAACCTGCTTTCCAGGTTGGTACGGTTGATGCGAACCATGAGCTGGCGGTACTGCTGAAGAATCTCCTCGATCTCATGCAGCAGCGCCTCGGGCTTCTCGGGCGGTTGATCCCCTTCTTGAACGATTGCGCTCCTCGTGAGGCGATTGCGCAGTTGAGTGAGCTGCTTTTTCATGTCGGCGCGCAACACGAGCGCCTCTGCGAGCTTCATAGAAATTCCTTTCCTGCCAGCATCACACCTGAGATGAGCCTGTTCCTACCATGCTGGAGAGCGAGCGGTTCTAGCATACTGAAGTTGCGCTCGCTGATTACGCTGCTATGATAGTATACAATTCTCTATCTGTCAATATGCTAAGCAAGCAGTATATTCTATGGAGGGAGAGCCAGAGTGATTACACATCTCTCTGCCGGGCCACTCTCTGAAAAGAGGCAAAGCGCTTTAGAGAGCGGCCAAAGGCAATAATGGGAGGAGGGCAAGAGAAGAAGGATGGTGGACGCGCGGCTAGCGAGTCAGATAGCCGGCATCGACGGGCAGGGTGCAGCCGGTTAAGTGGCGTGCCTCATCGGAAGCCAACCAGAGTACAGCGGCGCTGACATCCTCGGGTGGCAGCAGATTACGATCGCTAAAGAGATTCATCTGGTTCATCTGGCTGACCATATGCTCGTACGTAGCTTGAGGGCCGGGGCCGCCGGCGAAGAGGTCATAGAGTGCCTGGTTGAGGCACATGGAGGTAGCCACACTGGTAGGGCAGACGGCATTGACATTGATATTATAGGGGGCCAGCTCGCGTGCCAGGGTCTTTACCAGTCCGATGACACCGTGCTTGGCGGCCACATAGTGGGCCAGGTGATCCATTCCCTTAAAGCTAGCAGTTGAGCCGATGCAGATAATCTTCCCCTGGCGCCGCTCCAGCATCTGAGGAATAGCCACCTTGCAGGTAATCCAGACCCCCTTGAGATCGACATTGACAGTCTCGTCCCACTGCTCTTCGGTCATTTGCCAGCTTAAAGCGAAGGAGTAGAGGCCGGCATTGGCTACCACCACATCGATCGGTCCCAGCTCGCGGCGAGCGCGTTCGGCCAGGGCCTCCATAGCCGGGAGGTTCGTCACATCCACCTGAGCGGCGATCACTGGGCGTCCCAGGGCTGCGATCTCCCTGGCCACAGTAGCCAGTTCCTCGGGCTGAGCCAGCGGATAAGGGACGGTGCGATATTGGCGGCAGGCATCGCAGATCACCAAGCGGGCCCCTTCGCGGGCAAAAGCCAGAGCATGCGCGCGACCCTGGCCGCGCGCTGCACCGGTGATCAGGACTACGCGATCAGCAAAGCGCCCTCCAGCTGTCGGGCTAGTAGACTCCGCAGATGCCATCGATAGTAAAGTCCTCGATAATCAGCTCCTCTTCAAACTCCTCCTCGGCCTCAGCTCCTGTGGTCTGCTCATCCACCAGCGAAGAGGGTTGCACTGGCTCTCTCTGGCTGTAGGCAGACGGTTCTTCTGCTTCTGGGAAGTTCCGATCATGCTCAAAAAGGGACTCCATACCTGCTCTTGCTCCTTCTTGGACTAGCCTGGCGAGGCAGCTGGTAATGGCCCCTCTGTGGCTTCCTGGCTGCCTCATGCCTGTCTTCTTCAAGGATACCATCCCTGGGGAGAGGCTGACAAGGCCAGGCTGGAGAGCGGCAGCTCGGTCCGCCCGAAGGGAGGGAGCGGGGCCATTACCACTGCTGTAAAGGCAGAGGCTCCACGTTGGATCGGGAGCCTCTGCGTGAAGCCCGATCCGGCCCGGGCCAACGTGGAGCCTGGAGTCTGACAAAATCAGCCAGAAATCCGGCCAGATCAAAGGAGGTGCTAGGTCCACAGTCCATGTTGTGTGCAGTACGGGACCGAGGGATCGGCGGGAGCTGGCTGCTGCAGCTTCAAGACGCTGGTATAAATGTCGTTATACATGGCCGCCACTGCGGGACCATTGACGTTAGCGCCCTCGCCACCATTCTCGCGCATGCTCACGATCGTCAGGCGCGGGTCCTGGTAAGGAGCCTGGGTCATCAGCCAGCCGTGGGCACCCTTACCGCCGCCGACCTGGCCGGTGCCGGTCTTCGCGATAATGTTCCAGGGGGAGCTATAGAGTTCAGGAATCACCGATCCTGAACCGCAGCGCACCACGCCATACATCGCTTCACGGGCAGCGCTGGCTGTTTGCTCCGAGATCGGTGTACTCAGGGTCTGAGATGACATTGACTTAATGATCGTGCCGTCCGGAGCCTGGATGCGCGAGACCAGCATCGGACGCATCAGCTGACCGTTGTTGGCGATCGCATCGTCGATCAGCGAGATGAGCATTGGCGTCACGAGGTCGACCCCCTGGCCGAAAGAGTTTTCGGCCAGCAAATTCGAGGGCAGCTGTCCATTAGCTGGGAGGACCGAGCTACGAGCCACTGGCAGGTCGAAGGGGATGTCCTGGCCTACATAAAAACGTTTATTGTATTCCAGCCAGGTATCTGCCCCGAGCTTAGCGCCGATAACGGCGAACATCACGTTATCCGAGTGAGAGAAGCCCATATTCATACTCACCGGGAACGTGCGCGCGTAGCTGGCACGGTAGATGTTGCTCAGCTGGGGGTTGAAGACCTCGCCGCCGATCGTCACCGGTCCGACTGCATGCTGGTAGTCAAACGAAGGCGTATTCAACTGGTACGTGCCGGTATCCAGCGCCGCCAGCAAGGTCATTGCCTTGTATACCGAACCAGGCACGTACTGGCCCTGGAGGGGACGCTCTAGGAGCGGCGCATCTGGATTGCGCAGGAGCTGGTTATAGTAGGCCAGGTCGCCGGCGGCCACGCGATTGCTATCGTAGGTTGGGCGCGTCACCATCGCCAGAATCTCGCCTGTGTGGGGATCGGTGACGATCACCGCGCCACGGTTAGTGGCAAAAACGTTCTCGTTATCGATCTTGAGTTCCGGCACTGCCGGGTTATAGCTCGGTGCGTACTTATCGAAATCGCGCTCGACAATCTTCTGAATGCGCGTATCGATGGTCAGATAGATGTTATCACCCACGGGAGGGCGGTGTAGGATCAGGTTAAGGTTGTTCGTGAGTTCCGTTAAGCCGGCCCGCCCACTCAGGTAGTCGTCAAAGGCGTGCTCGACTCCTGTCGAGTTAAAGAGCGGGCTGATGTAGAAACCAATCAAGTTGGCGAGGGAGGGCATGCCATCCAGATAGTAGTGGCGCTGGTAGCCGCAGAGCGCTCCCTTAAAGGGGTTGTTGGGGTCAATCGGCTTGGACTCAGCCAGGAGCACCCCATTGCGGTCATAGATCTTGCCACGTACCGGAGCATGATCCTTCATGCACTGGCGAATATTATGAATATTCGACGTAACCTGTTGCGCAACTGCCACTTGCCAGTAGACCAGCCCAAGACTTAACCCGAGGAAGAGCACGATGAAGACCTGGTTGAGACGGCGTATGGCCGAATGGATATTCATGACGTTCGATCCTTGCGTCTATCTCGAAACAGTTTTTGGTGCTCTCTTGCCTGTTGTGTCTCTTCTATCGATCTTGCTTGCTGTTAGTGAAGATCCAGGCAAGTGTAGCACGCGGTCTCTTATCTGCCAAGTCTTTTAGCTAACAAAGGGGAGCCGTGGACGAGGTCTCTTGCACTCTCCCCTAGAGTATCTAACGCTTCGGAGCAGCGGCCTTGACGCTGGGATAGATCTCTGAGTATGCTTCCCCTGTATAGAGTACTCGCTATGCCGCTCGCGTACTGCGTGAACGGACTTGAGGCGGCGCGCTGGGAGCCACTGGTTTCCAGATCTTGCTGTAGACAAGCTGCCTATCTGCCTGACTACCTACCAGGCTACCAGGTAGGAGGAAGGACTGCTATGACCATGACAGCACATTCGGCAGGCTACCGCTATCGTCTGCTACCCGAGGTCAAGATTCGGCGTGAGGCCTTTGGCGGCATCCTCTATAAGTATGGCTGTGCTGATCGAGGCTCGCTCTCATTCATCAACTCTCCTCGTCTGATTGAGCTGCTGCTCTTGGCACGAGAGCAGTTTGCGGGCGATCTCAGCGCTGCCATCGAACAGCAAGTCTCTTCGGCAGCAGCCAAAGCCCACCTCTCTGCGGCACTCGCTGAGCTGCTGAAACGCGGCTATCTAGAGGCCGAGGTACTGGCCGAGCCAGTGCCTGACGAGACAGAGACGGAATAGAGCGAGCAAGGCGCCGGTTATCTGAACCCCGGCCTGTCTCTCTACGGCGGGCAGGATAGCCACAAGCAGCCGAGCGCAGCACTCGTAGAAGAAGGAGCAGAAGGGCATGACCCAATTTGTACAGTTTCATGGGCGTCGTCGTGGGCGATGCGAGGGCCAGGGGCAACCTGCGCCTGGTGCTCTTCACCCGCTGGCCAAAGCTGCCTTTGCCGAAACCGGCAGCCCGCTCTCACCCGCGCGGACCAGTGGCTCGCAGCGCTTCCTGCAGGGAGGACTCTCGGCGCCCATTACGGTAACCTGGGAGATCACGGCAGCCTGCAATCTGACTTGCGTGCATTGCCTCTCATCCTCCGGCAAGCGCCGTCCGCGTGAGCTGACGACAGAGCACGCCCTGGCAGTGGTCGATGAGCTGGCCGAGATGCAGGTCTTCCAGATCCACTTTGGCGGCGGCGAGCCGTTCATGTATCCGGGCATCTGGCGCGTGCTGGAGCGCTGCCGTGAGCGTGACCTGGTGATGTGCGTCAGCACGAATGGCACCCTGATCACGCCTGAGCGCGCTCGCCGCCTGGCTGCTCTGGAGCCAATTTATTTTCAGGTCAGCCTGGACGGTGCCACCCCTGAGACCAATGATCGGATTCGTGGGCAAGACGCCTTTCGGCGAGCCATGCGTGGTCTGGAGCGTCTGGCTGCCGAGGGCCTGAGCTTAACCGTCAATAGTGTTCTGACGCGCTATAGCTTCCCCGAATTGGATCGCCTCTATGAGATCGCCGGCAGCTTTGGGGCCAAACTGCGTGTGACACGTCTGCGCCCTTCTGGACGAGGGCGCGCGGTATGGGAAGAGCTACACCCCACCCGTGAGCAGTATCGCAGCTTTGTGGCCTGGCTGCGTGAGCATCCCGATGTGTTAACTGCTGACTCATTTTTCCACCTGAATGCCTTTGGCGAACGCCTGGCGGGCCTGGATATGTGCGGCGCGGCGACTGCCACCTGCTGTATCTGTCCTGAAGGCGAGGTCTATCCCTGTGCCTTCTTTCAAACGCCCGAGTTTGAGGCCGGCAACTTACACGAACAGAGCTTTCGTGAGATCTGGCGGCACTCGCCGGTCTTTGCTTTCTACCGCCAGATGGGAGCCGGCTCCTGTGGCGGTTGCTCACGCTACGATCTTTGTCATGGTGGCTGTCCAGCTACCAAGTGGTTCGTCCAGCGCAGTCTGCAGGTGCGTGATCCCGAGTGCGTGCTCACTGACGTCCCTCATCATCTGCCGCTCGCTTTGCAAGAGGCCTCGTGCTCGTCGCCAGCCAGATCAGAGTACGTTTTCCCGCAACAAGCATAGGGTAGGAAAAGATAACAGTGGCGCTAGAGCAGCGAGAAGATCGTCAATAAACGAGCGCGCGAATCAAGTTCCTTAACGAAACGTCACTCGCAGGCAGCGGTGATCAGGCCGGGCACAGCTCGGGAATGGGCAGTACTGGAGCAGAGGGTAGACTGCCAGGCTGCTCCCTTTCCTCTTAATCGTTGCTGGCCTGCCGCTGCCTGCCTAGCGGCGTTCGAGGCTACGCAGAAATGTCAACACGGCGCGGTTGAAGGTCTCGGGGCGTTCGAGATTGAGCATGTGGCCTGCGCCGTGGATGACCACCTTCCTGGCATCGATGATACCGGCTTCCAGGAGATCGGCCTGGGCTTGCATTTCCAGCGAGTCGGCATCGCCGATCAGGATCAGCGTCGGCTGACGGATATCGGCCAGGCGCTGCAAGGCGGGCGGCTTGAGTGGCTGTCTGGGTGCTGGATTCAGATAGTGCACAAAGCTGTAGTCGCGCAGCAGCTCGCGGTAGCGCTGAGCGGCCTCGGGATATTCGTCCTCCTGGGGCATTGTCGGGTCTTTGGCCCACAGCTCATAGAGCTGTTCCTTATCCCCGGCCCGTGCGGCGGCGGCGATGCGCGCTCCACGCTCGCGTGTCTCCGGTGTATAGTTATCGTAGCCGCTGATGTTGGCGGCGGCCAGAATCAGGGCATCGACCATTTCGGGATAGGTCAGAGCGAAATCGATGGCTACCCTGCCGCCCAGCGACAGACCCAGTAAGTAGGCGTGGTCGATGGCCAGATCGTTGAGAACATCGTAAAGATCGCGGACATCTGAGTACTCGACGTTGCCCATTGCCGAGCGACCGAAGCCGCGCCGATCGTAGCGTACGACCTCGTAGTGCTGAGCAAACTCCATGAACTGCAGGTCCCAGGAGCGATGGTCAAGCAGCCCGCTGTGAAGCAAAACGAGCGGGTGCCCACGTCCAGCGACCTCGTAGTAGAGTCGGGTGCCGTGAGCTTCGATAAAGCCCCATTCAGGTTGCAGAGTTCCTGCCATGCTCTATCTGCGTCACCTCCTTTCAGCGGTATCGTTAGGCCACCGAAGGTGGAGAAGATGCTCGGCCTGAGTCGGATGGTTGAGCAAGCTGGACGACTGTGGGGCAGTGGCATTTTTCCATTGTATCACAGCCAGCAATGGCCGCCAGGTGCGCTGTCGCCAGCAGCCAAGCAGCAGACCGAAGGCGTAGGCGCAATCCTCTAACAGAGCGTAGCAGGCAAACGCTAATAGACCCAGACGCGGACGCAGGCGGGTGTAATCAACGCCTACGACTATGGCCTGGAGGAGGCCAACCAGCACCAGTAGTGGTGGAAAGAGCGGACTCGCTGCCAGGAGCGCGAGGGTATAGTAGCGCGTCAGATGACGACACAGGTGATAGGTGTAAGCCAGGTAGCTGCGTAGTGTGGCCTGCCAGAGCTGCCAGACTGTCAGCGGCAACTGAGCCAGTTGGAGACGCTGACGGCGGTGCCAGGCGCTGGCAGCGGGCAGCAGCAGCGCCAGCAGCGTCAGCAAGAGCGAGACACTTGCGCGCCCCGACTTGCTTGTGTGGGGCAGGCCCCCAGGCTTGCGCCGCCGCAGGCTAGCCGCCACCACAGTGCTGAAGAGCCGCCAGAGACTGCCGAGCGTCAGCACAGCAAAACTTGCCTCGCGTGGCGGGAGCAGCAAGACCCGGCGCTGCTGTGGATGAAGCTGTTGGAGCACGGCCTCGGCAGAGGCGTAGTGCACGCGCGTCCCCAGGAACGTCCAGAGGCGCGTACGGTAGTCATGGTAGACCACGCCCTCTGGAGCGGGCCAGTAGCGGATGCGCCAGCCCTGAGCAAGCAGCCGATAGCAGAAATCAACATCCTCGCCGCAGGTCAGGGGAGCAAAGCCTCCCAGGGCCTGCCAGATCTCGCGGCGCACGAGCAAGCAAGCTGTGGGAAGATAAGTGAGCGGGCCGCTCAAGCGCACCTCCTGTGGCTGCAGGCCCATGAAGAGCGAGGAACGGACATCCTCATAGCGTCCCAAGGCACTGCCAGTTTCATAGGCGCGGATTTGCCCGCCGACGGCGGCCACCTTTGCCTCGACGAAGAGTGGCACCAGGGTAGTAAGCCAGTCTGGCGTCACGACGCAATCGTCATCGAGGAAAGCCAGAAGCTCAGAGCGAGCCGCGGCGGCGCCGCTATTGCGAGCATCAGCGGCGCCCTGACGCCGGGCATGGTGCAGGCAACACAGTCTTATTCCGCGGCTGGCGAAAGCTGGGGCGAGACGGGCGAGCACCGCTGGCGTCTGATCGTGCGAGGCGTCGTCGACGACGATGACCTCCAGTGCGTGCACAGGGTAGCGCAGCCCAAGGAGGGCCTGCAGGCAGCGAGCAAGCTGGCGGGCGCGGTTGCAGGTAGGAACGATCACGGAGACACCTGGCCACGAGCGCGGTGGTGGTGGGGGGCCGGCCTCCAGTAATCCTCTAGCGCTGAGCTGCTGGCAAAGGGCAGAGACCCGTCCGGGGGCCAGTCCGCTCAGGCGGGCCAGTTCCACGTCGCTGCGCTCTTGACGGCACAAGCTGAGCAATTGCCAGGCGTGCTGGCCAAGGCGCAAGACGCGCAATGGATGGGAAGTAATGACCAGTCCCCCAGGCTGACCGTCTGTTCCCTCTAGCAGGCGCAGGCCCGGGGCTAGACGATAACAGCCCGGTGCCGGATAGCGGTAGCTCTTCGTGCTCATCACGGCTCCGCACCTTCTCCTTGTTGGGCAATGAGCTGCAACAGCTGACCCGGGGTCACAGGAGAGACCGTCTCACCCAGGTCCTGAAGCGCTTCCCAGAGGATAGTGGGCGTCAGGCGCCAGGCCAGTACATAGAGCTGGAGGAAGAGCGGACGCCGACGATGGATGGCCTGCATGCCTCTGACAAGCTGCACCAGCTGAGATCTGCTGCTGACAAGACCCAGATTGTGATAGACGGGCAGCCCGCTGATTTTCTTATAGCTTAGAAGCAGGCCACCAGCTCCTGTGAGCAGACCGCGCAGCCCTGCAGGCCGGAGAGCCTCGATGAAGGCGCGCTGGCCCGCAACGTTAGACATGCGCATGCTGGCCGGGAGCGGGAGGCCCAGCTGCTGGCGCCAATCGCCGTCGAGCACCTGTAGCAGGGTGAGACCCATCCCTGACAGCAAGCGCTGGCTATGCTCCAGAAAGGCTGGAAGCTGAGCGGTTGGCCAACGCGAAGGGAAAATGTAGGCAGCGCCGCTGGGACCAGCGATCAGCTCGTCCTGGGGGCTGGCCGTCTCCAGATAATAGGCAGCCAGGGCGGGAGCAGCCTCCAGGAGTGCAGGGGCAATCGTCCAACCGAGCGGCAATCTGCCGCGGGCCGGATCGCGCCAGAGATGCAACATACGATGTTGCGTGTATTGCAGGTTATCGCCATCACTGATCGTCAAAGAAAGATAGACACGCGGCTCCAGAGCTGGCAGAGGGCGCTCGTCCTGCTGACGGCGATAGCCCTGGGCCAGAGCCTGGAGGTGGTTGATCAGCTCTGGAGGTTGCAGCGCGTTCCAGACCTCCAGGTTGCTGCAGTGGTCGCTTGCCAGGACCGCCACGGCCCGCCCCGAGGCCAGCGTTACCCCGCTTCCCTCGTCTGGAAACCAGCCCAGATGGACGCTGCCGGGGAGAAGCTCGGCTAGCAACTCCTCCAGCAGAGGGCGCTGCTGGCCCGCAGAGGGTTGCCAGGGGCGCGAATCTAGCCAGTGGACAAAGGTACGTGTAGCCACCAGAAAGGAGCGCAGGCCGCCGGCAATTGCTGGGTCCATGCCGGCCAGAGAGCGCCGCGACCTCTGGCTCTGGCTAGCCGTGCTGGCCCAGCGATAAGCCAGGTTCTCACTCGGCCAGTGCGGGAGGCGCAGATCCTGCAACACCGGCTTTTCGCCGGCTGCTTGTTGCAGCAGAGGCAGCAGCTCAGGGGCTGTCACCACTCCTCTTTGGATACCGGCCAGGGTGGTTGCCACATTCACGCTGGCCGGGCGCCGCGGATCATAGATGATGAAGCCAGCAATGCGTGCCTGAAAGCGAGCGATCAGCTCTCTGAGCAGGATCTCCCCTCGCCCTTCCAGCCTTTCCAGCTCCACGGGCCAGGGAGCAATGGCGGCTTGCAGCCAGAAAAGATCATCATCATAGGTTGCAAGGTAGAGCTGCGGCTGTGGCACATTGACCAGGCCGGCCAAGGTACTGGCGGCCAGCTTGACCGCGAAGGGTGCATCACGCAAATCGGCCACAACCAGGGCTTGAGGCACTTGCCAGCGTGGGAAAAAGGCAGTCGCTGGCCAGTCAAGAGAGGACGACGCCGCGCTCCGCTCAGCATCCATAGAGGGGAACAGATCCTTTCTGGGCGGAAGCCGGTGCCATCTCCTGCCTGCAGCCCCGCCGGGTGTGAGTGGGCGATGAGTGGGCAGTGAATGACACTGGCTGACATCACTTTCTGCCAGAGGATTATAGGGTATCAAGCAGCCTTCGTCAAGGGAAGGAAGCTCATCCTCAGCTGTTGGCGCTTCGCAATAGACAAACCCAGAACGAATGCTGTATTGACCAGCTCACATCTCTGGAGTATGCTACTATACAAGCCTGCGAAAGCAGCGAAGCTGAGCAGAACCTGGCTACCGCGTCGCCTCAACGTTCGGTAGCTTTTTCCTCCTGCTGTGACTACTTGCAAGAGCATCTACATTCTGCATTGCTGTTGAGACCCAGGGCCGGGTCGAGAAAGGATTGAAGCATGCCAGAGAAAATGTTTGCTCCCGAGCTCTTCAGGCCTCCCGTCGAGTTCCCAGAAGTTCCCTATGATCACCTGCTGCGCAGAGCGGCGGAGCGTAATCCCGATGGGCGGGCCATCATTTACCATGACCTCAGCCTGACCTATCGAGAAGTGGTCTCGATGGTGAACTGCATTGCCAATGGGCTGTACAATCTGGGGCTGCGCAAGGGCGAGCGGCTCTGTATATTTACCCTCAATCGACCGGAGTACACCGTTACCTTCATTGCCGCGGCCTCCATTGGTCTGATTGTCACCCCGATGAATCCCTCCTACAAAGAGCGCGAGATTGCCTATCAGCTAGAGAACTCGGAGGCCAGCGCCATCCTGGTGCAGCGCGAGTTACTACCGTTGCTGCAGGCGGTTCTGGCGCAAAAGTCGCTGCCCAATCTGAAGCATATCATTGTCACCGGCAGCCATGTCCCCGAGGGCCTGCCCCAGGCCATCCCCTTTGGGCGCCTGCTGCGCGAGTCCTCGCCGAAGGCGCCGCCGGCGGTCCCGATCGATCCCGATGATCTGCTGGCGCTCCCCTACTCCTCGGGCACGACTGGCCTGCCCAAAGGAACGATGCTCACCCACCGCAATCTGGTTTCCAACAACCTGCAGTTCACCACAGCACTCCAAACGACCTTCACCGATGTAGCTCTGCTCTTCCTGCCTTTCTACCACATCTATGGCGTCATGCTGACTGGTAGTTTCCTGGCCTGTGGGGCGACGCAAATCGTCATGGAGCGCTTTGATATGCTCCAGTCTCTTGAGCTATGCGAGAAATACAATGTCACCTACTACTTTGCGGTGCCTCCGATTATCCTGGCATTGGCTAACGCTCCCATCGATCTGAGCAAGCTCAAGAGCGTCAAATACATCTTCTCTGGGGCGGCTCCGCTGGCTCCGGAGCCAGCCCGCAAAGTCCAGGAAAAGACCGGTATTCAGGTGGTCCAGGGCTATGGCCTGACCGAAGCCTCGCCGCTCACTCATGCTCAGCCGAAAGATCCAGCTCTGGTGCGGCTGGAGAGCGTCGGCCTGCCCGTACACAATACGGAGCAGAAGATAGTCGACCTCGAGACTGGTACGCGTGAGCTGCCGGTGGGTGAGGATGGTGAGATCATCATCCGCGGCCCCCAGGTGATGAAGGGCTACTGGAAGGCGCCCGAGGAGACGGCTCAGACCCTGCGCGATGGCTGGCTCCATACGGGTGACATTGGCCATGTTGACGAGGACGGCTACACCTATATTGTTGATCGCAAGAAGGAGATGATCAAATACAAGGGCTTTGGCATTGCCCCTGCTGAAATCGAGGCCCTCTTGCTGGAGCATCCTGCGGTCATGGATGCGGCGGTGATCCCCGTGCCCGATCCCGAGGCCGGCGAGGTGCCCAAAGGCTTTGTCGTCCTGCGTCCAGGTCAGAGCGTGACGCCCGACGAGCTGATCGCCTTTGTCAATGGACGCCTGGCCGGCTACAAGCGCCTGGGCTTTGTCGAGTTCATCGACTCCATCCCCAAAGTAGCTTCTGGGAAGATCCTCCGTCGCGAGCTGAAGGAGCGCGAGCGTGCCCGCCGCGCCGCCGAACAGCAGGCGCTCTAACCCGAGCAGCAGCAGGCCATAGCAAGGGCCACCAGGCCGAGCCAGTCTTTCTGTCTACCTACCTGTCTATCGGCTTGTCCGCCTGCGCCAGGCTGCCGAGCATTGGCCAGGTCCAGGCAAGCAGCGGACAAGGTTCATCTCGGCTGAAGCAGGCTGGTGCCGGGCCTGCAGGAGATCTTGACTGAAAAACAGGGTGAGAGCGCTGGCTCCTGCCAGGAGGCCGCTCTCACCCTGCCTTTTGAGGCACCCGCGATCTGGTGACTTCCTTGTGGGCTTGTGCTCGCTCCGTGCGATTCGTGGCGCGGCAGACTCTACCAACCAGTCCTTAAAGCGTGCTCAGGAACATGCCACGGGCCAAAACCTCGCCTGCCAGCGTCATGACGACGATCAGATAGAGCATGCCCGTAGCCGATTGGAAAGAGCGCTCGCGCGCCAGCTTCCAGGTGAGGGCCCCCAGCACGAGCGGAAAGGCAAAGCCAAGCAGAATGTGCAGCCAACCAAGGACATCCATGCTCAAAGGACTGACCGTCGGGGCGCCAGCTGGTTTGATCGCTGTTGGAGTACCTGAGACGGCTGGTGTGGGCGTCAGGGTCGTAATGGCTGTGGCCGTAGCCTGAGCTGAGTGGGTGACGGCGGTCGAGGCTGCAGGGCTGGCCACAGTAGCACTGACCAGCGCCAGGATAATCTGAAGCACAATGGCGATCAGGACCACTGCCGTGCTGAACAGGAGCGGACGCTCGCTCAGGGCCGGGGTGACAAGATACCAGTGGCCGAGCCACATCGAGGTCATCACGCCGCCGACGGCCAGGGCCGCGATAAAGAAACTCAGGACAGTCAGGGCTTCCCCAAGCGGGGAGGGAGCTAGCGGACGGTAAATCATGCCCAGGACTAAGAGCATGAGCAAACCAGCCACTGAAGCCAGGCCGCCACTTAGCAGCCGTAGGAGACGTACCATAGAAAATTGCCCTGCTTCCCCAGCCTGCGCAGCTTTCTCTTTCCCATCGACACCGGCCCGCCGGTCCAGGATCAGGAAAAGCAAGTAGGGAAGCTGCAGTAGCAGGAAGGCCAGGAGCGCCGGGTCGGCATAGCCAGTCCACTGCTTATCAAGTCGCAAAAAACTGTCCAGCAATGGTTGAGAGGCGAAGCTCTGCTGGAAAAGATAGGTGAGAGCGGTAAAGAGGAGGTAGATGATAGAGAAAAAGAGAAGGAAGCTGCGCCGCACCTCACTACGCCAGTCCAGCACGTAGAGCAACAGGAACGAGCCGATGGCCAGCTCGCTCATGACAATTGAAAGCACCAGTGGGAGTGTCTGTATCATGCCGGAAACATATCCTTTTAGCTCGCGTCTTCCATTCGGGTGATACCGACAGCCTGGCCAACAGAGAGCAGCAGCCAGCAGCGGCCCTCACCCTGACAGATTATACTCCTCCTTCGCTAGCCGGGACAATCTGGCAGTGGGCCAGGCTGTCGTGCTCTGGTTAATCCCCTGGTTAGCCTGGCTGTCTCTCTCTACTCTGGCCTCCTCCTGTTCCGGGAGGGGAGTGTACGGCTCCGCTGGCTCTGCAACTTTTCCACCAGCCTCGCGTATTTGCTACGGCAGCGGCAGAGAGAAAGAAAGCTGGCGGCGCAACAGTAGCGTTGTATCTCTGGCTTTCGGGGTTGTGTGGAGTGAGGAGATCTGCAGCTGTAGGGCATGCAGGATGGCGGGATCTCCTACCGTCCAGGTCACTCCAGGTAACGGGCATGGAGCCAGGGGAAGCAGAAGCTCTCTGGCTGTTAATCACTAAAGGCCAGGGGCTGAATGAAGGAAGTCCGCTCAGGCTCAGGGGCGTCTCCTGGTGCCCTCTGACGGGCGAGCACGAGAGTTGTGGCATTGAGGGCTATTCCGAGAGCGAGGGGGAGAAGAGGAATAGCTTTTGCTGAAGAAGTAGAAGAAGATGGACGCAAGGGAGAGAATCGGCTATGAGCCAGCAGCGCATGATGTTCTCACCAGATGAGGAGCCACAGCCGGCGGGTGAGGAGCAAGCCCAAACCGAGAGGGAGCCGCGCTATACTCCACCTTCTTTTTGGGACGCCAGCTATGAGGCCCACGCGGCTTTTGGGAAAGTGCAACCAGGCTCTTCTTCGCTGCCAGCCTGGCAGCTTGCTTTGATAGTCGTTGTTGTCGTCATCATCGGTAGTCTCTTTATCAGCTATCTCAACAACCTCCTTGGCCTGGGGCTCGCGCTGGTTGCCCTTATCGTGCTGGGGGGCATTGTTGCCTTCTGGGGCTTTAGGCGGGTAGTCACCCTGCCTGTCAGCCGCTTCGAGGTCACCGGGCGTCCGACGCTCACCGTTCGCAATCCGGCTGGCCCCATCTCCATTCATCGCGGGGAGAGCCACACCAATACGATTGAGATCCTGGCAACCAAGTATCTAAGTGGTCTCTTGGGCGAACGCGACGAGCTGGTCGTTGACTGCCAGCAGAGGGAGAACACGGTTAGCGTTGCTGTCTCGGGCCTCTACCGACCTTCCTTTTTGCCCGCGAATCTGGGCTATGTCCGACTGGATATCTGGGTGCCTGCGGTCTGTGACCTACAGATCGAGGGCAACGCTGGCTCTGTCCAGGTCCTGGGTGGTCAGGGACGGCTGGCGGTCAAGACGAATGCTGGGACAATTACCGTGCTGCAGGCCACACTTGACGATCGATCGAGTCTGGAGACCGATGCTGGCACCATTACTGTGCAGCAGAGTCGGCTCTGCGGACAGGTTTACTGCCACACGAATGCAGGTGCTATCTCCTTTGGCGGGACCCTGGAGCCCGGGGGGCAGTATCAGATGACGACGAACGCGGGTACAATTGATGTTACCTTGCCGCCTGACACGCCGCTGCTGCTTGCCGCCTCTTCCAACCTGGGTGGCGTGACCAATGAGTTCGGACAGGCCCCTGTCGGCGCTCCTCCTCGGGCCCAGCTCCAGCTGCATACCAATCTTGGCAGCGTAACAGTCCGCCGCGCAGGGCCACCTGTTCCCTGAACATCTCAAGTCCCTTATGCTCGCGGGCTTGATTGCTTGATCATAAGCAGCGTTTTGAATAAAAAGTGAGAAGAGAAGGAGGAAGACAAAATGAGCCACTTAGAGCGTCAAATCGTTTCCTCGGGCTCGCCCTACGAGCCAGTCATCGGCTTCGCGCGGGCGGTCCGTCTTGGAAATATGATCGCCATCTCGGGCACTGCCCCACTTGCCCCAGATGGCAGAACAGTGGCGCCTGGCGATGCCGCTGCTCAGACGCGACGTTGCCTGGAGATTATTCAAGCAGCGCTGGAGCAGCTGGGCGCCGATCTCTCGGCGGTGATGCGCACCCGTATCTTTCTAACGCGCGCAGAAGACTGGGAGCAGGTAGGCCGTGTTCATGGTGAGTTCTTTGGCGCGGCGCGTCCAGCCTCTACTATGGTGCAGGTGGCGCGCTTGCTTGATCCCCAATGGCTGGTAGAGATTGAGGCCGATGCCCTTCTCCCGGGGGGTGCTTCGTAGGGAGATCGGAGGAGAAGAAGACCTCACAGGAGGCGCTGCCCGGGTTGCGGCGTAGCCCAGATTGCGCAAGCTGAGCAAGCAATTGACAGCGAAGCAACAACTTCCCTAGACTTATAGCGCAAGAAGCAGGTGAAGCCGGCAATCTGCCTGCTCTCGCCCTTGACCGGCAGACCTGAGCAAGGCCATGACCGTGCGCCTGGTGCGCGCGGCCTGTGTTGGGAGGAACCCCTGATGCTTCGTTGTCCAAATCCGCGTTGTCAGGCCAGCTATCCTGATGGCACCTTCCAGTGTAGCAAGCCCTTCTGTCAGTGTTTGCTCCCTGGGGCAGTCGTTGCAGGGCGCTATACCATAGGGCAGCTCCTTGGGCTTGGAGGCATGGGAGCGGTCTACCGTGCCAGGGATGGTTTTGATGAGCAGGAGGTCGCACTCAAGATCCTCTCGCTCCACATCTCGAACATGGATATTTCCACCGCGGTAGAGCGTTTCAAGCGTGAGGCTCGCTATGCCCATCAGCTACGGCACAGGAACATTGTGCCGGTGCTCAATTTCGGTCAAGATGGGCGTCTGCTCTACCTGGCCATGCCCCTTGTCACGGGGGGGACGCTCAAGGCCCTGCTTAAGGATGAGAAGCCGCTGTCGCTAGAGCTGGCTTTGCGCTATCTCGGCGATCTCGCTGAAGCGGTCGATGCGGTGCATGCTCATCCGCAGCGCATTGTCCATCGCGATATCAAACCCTCGAATCTCCTCATTCACCAGGACGACGGGCGGCTGGTTCTGACCGACTTTGGCATTGCGCGGGCGATGGAGAAGGAGGTGCCACTGACGCAGCGAGGTTGGGCTTTGGGTACCCAGCACTATATTGCCCCTGAGCAAGAGAAGGGGCATACTGAGCCGGCGAGCGATATCTACTCGATGGGAGTTGTTGCCTATCAGATGTTCACGGGCTTGTTGCCTTTCCAGGCCATCGTGCGCAGTCACTCAGCTGAACTGCCACCGCCGAGCCAGCTCAATTCGGCCCTCAATCCTGGGGTAGATGCTGCTATCCTCCGGGCCATGCACATTGACCCGGCGCAGCGCTGGCCGAGCGCCCGCGCCTTCGCGGAGGCTGTGAAAGAGGCCCTGGTCGAGGCCCCAACCGTGATTGTGCCGCCGCCAGAGCGCAGCAGTCCCTTGCGCAGCGGCGCCAATGTACTGGTGCGTACTCTCATCCCTGAAAATCCCTGTGGAGCCTGTGGGCGAGAGAACCGTCCCGGCTCGCGCTACTGTCGGCATTGCGGCCAGACTCTCAATGGAACCTCACCGCTCGTGATTGACGTCTGCCAGGTCGGCTATATAAGCGACGTAGGACGGCGCTACGTCGCGCAAGACAACGAAGACATGCTGCTCATTGTCCAGGGGCTTGGCCTTGGTCTTGGGCTGCCGCCGCGTCCGTTCGGCCTGTTCGGCGTTGCCGATGGCCTGCGCGGGCCAGAAGGGCGCTCGATCGGGGGACATGAAGCCAGTCATCTGGCCATTGCCACCGTGGCTGACGTCCTCATCCCGCGTCTGACCGCCCTGCCACTCAGAGTGCAGCATGGAACGAACCTGCAAGCTGCACAGCAAGCCGAGTTCTGGCTGCGGGAAAGTGTCCTACGTGCCAATCAGGTCATCTACCACTCGAATGCTGACTACAACACGTTCATGGCCAGCACGCTGACCGTGGCTCTGCTGCATTGCCACTATCTCTATGTGGCCAGCGTTGGCGATAGCCGGGCCTATCACTTTATTCCCGGTAGAGGGCTGGAGCGTATCACCCGCGATCACTCACTGGCTGCTAACCTGGTTGAAGCAGAGCTACTGGCACCCGACGATCTCTACAGCAGCGCCCGGCGCCATCGCCTCTACCGCTATTTGGGCCTGGCGTCCCATCTGCAGATGGACTTCTTCAGTCGGCAGGTAGCGGTAGGTGATCTGATTCTCCTCTGTACCGATGGCCTCTGGCACATGCTCCGTGATGAACGCTTGAGCGAGCTGCTGGCGCGTGGGGGAGACCTCCAACAGCTGGCCCGCTTGCTGGTTGATGAGGCCAATCGCGCCGGCGGCGAAGGCAACATCAGCGTTATCCTGGTGCGCGTGCAATAGAACGCTCGTCTTGCGTCTTCTCCGCTTGCGCCTCCTCTTGCCTGCGTCGGGAGACAAGAGGTGCTGGCTGGCCTCCTTTCGGCCTTCCCTCCCTTTAGGGACAATGACCAGGGGGGCTTTATTCCCGTCAGGAGCAGAGAGATGCGCCCCCCCGATGTTGCGGGCTATCTACTCAGTTACCAGCGTCCAACAGCGCAGCACCTCGGCCACACTCCAGGCCTGGGCGAAGCAGCCGGCAGGAGTAAAAGGAGGCTCTGGCTCGGCCACCTCGCTGACTGTCCCCAGGCAGGCGTCCCAGAGGTGGTGCACCAATGGCTCCAACAAAGGCAGGATAGCCTGGTTGTCTTTGTAGACATGGAGGTAGGCATCGGTATAGGCGCCGATGAGCCAGGGCCAGACTGTCCCCTGGTGATAGGCGCTGTCGCGCTGGCGTTGATCGCCATTGAAGCGAGAGCGATAGTGAGGATCGTGGGGGCTGAGCGTCCGTAGCCCAAGGGGTGTCAGCAACTCGGCCCGCACACGCTCAACAATGCTGCGAGCCTGCTCGTCGCTCAGCAAACGACGCGGCAGGGCCACGGCAAAGAGCTGGTTGGGGCGCAGAGCAGGATCGTTCTCGCCCGCCCGTCCATCGACATCGACCACATCGTAGAGATAGCCCCCCTCGGGGTACCAGAAGCGCTCAGCGAAATGCTTGCGCACCTGGATGCGCAGCTGACTATAGCGCGTGGCATCAACGGCCAGGCGCACTGCCCAGCTCTCCATGCAAGCCAGGGCATTGTACCAAAGCGCATTGATCTCCACAGGCTTGCCGCGACGCGGCGTCACCGGGCAGCCATCGACGCGGGCATCCATCCAGGTCAGCTGCAGATCGCTTGTTCCCAGTCCGACAAACAGCAAGCCATCGCCCTCGTCCATGCCAATGCCGTAGCGTGTCCCGCGAATATACCATTGCAAGATCTCCTCGAGGGCGGGAAACAGCTCCTTCAGCAAGGTCCAGTCTCCGGTGGCGGCCAGGTAGCGATCAAGGGAGCGGAAGAGCCAGAGCGAGGCATCGGCGGTATTATACTCCGGAGCCGCTGCGTTCTCGGGAAGGCGGTTTGGCAGCAAACCTTGATTGGCGGAAGAAGCAAAAGCCTTGAGCAGGCCTCGGGCCTCGCTATAGCGGCCAGTACTCAAGAGCAGGCCGGGGAGAGCGATCATGGCGTCGCGCCCCCAGACCTCGAACCACGGATAGCCGGCAATAATGGTCTTGTGATCGGGCGAGAGCTGCAAATAGCGCTTCCCCGTAGGAGTGAGCACATACTGCGGACGAGCCACGATAAACTGGTCTGCGGCCACTACCAGGCGGGCGCGGACAGGATCGCGCTGGGCCAGGTCCTCAACGCTGCGATCTGCCACAGCAAGGAGCTGCTTGAGACGGCGGCGATGGTGCGCATACGCCTGAGCGACCTGCTCCTCGTGCTGTGGGCTGCCCAGAGCCGCGGGTGGCTCCTGCTCAGCGCTCACTACGAGCGTCACTCGGTCACCGGGGATCAGCGGGAGATGGAAGACGCCAGGCAGATAGACATCCTCCTCGCATGGCAGGCCACGATCACGATCATGACGGTGAAGGACCCGCCAATACCAGAGTCCCCGTGGCTCAAAGCGAGCTGAAGGACTGATGATCAACTGACAGACGGGGGTGTCAGCGCTAGCGCGGATGCGGTAGCGGCTCCCATCCTGCTCGACCTGAAAATGCCAGCCAGGATCGCCGCGCAGCGTGCTATGGTGGCTACGCGCGACGCAGAACGGCAGCAAGGTTAACAGCGATGGCTCCCGCGCCTGCTCGCTTCCCTCGTCATAGCTACCATGCAAAGTATACTGAACGTACGTCGTATTCTGCCCGTATTCCATCCAGATGCGCTTCTCTAGAAAGAGAGCGGCCCCCAGGCGATAACGAAAGCAGGGAATGTCGCCTTCGAGACAGACGCTGTCGAGGTACGACATTCCCTGTGGATCAAGGGTGCCATCGTGGTACTCGTTGACCCCCAATTTTAGGACCGTGCCCTGGGGGAGGCGAAGCTCCTCATCGACCTTCGTCACGAGTACCCAACGCTCAATCGGCGGGCGGAGGGCAGCGACCAGCAGGCCGTGATAGCTGCGCGTGGTGGCTCCGAGAAGCGAGCCAGCGGCGTAGCCGCCAAGGCCGTTCGTAACCAGCCATTCGCGCTCCAGGCCCGCCTGAACGTCGCCGCAGATGGCGCGACCAAGCGAGAGATTCCATGCATTCAGCGAAGTGCGCTTCATTGCGCTAGTCTCAGACTGTTGCATCATGGCCCTCGTTCCCCTGGCGCTAAGATGGAGGCCTGTGTGCCGCCGAAGTGCTCCCGAGCAAGCTCCACTTCAGGCGTGCGCCTGCCTCCCCGATCCTGCTAGTGATCTCTCCATCCATTGCTCTTCTTGCTGCACGAGCGCTGGTCAAGCGAGGCAGCGTTTGAAATAGGCATCGATCTAGCTGGCTTGCGGACGGCCCACCAGGCGGGGGCGGGCCGGCAAAGGCGAAGGCGAACCGTCAGGTGATAGAAAGCAGCCTGCCCTGTTCTAGCTCCAGTCAGGAGCTTAGGGGTGTGGTAGCTCGCGCAGAGCGGCCTTCATGCGCTGCAGCGCGGTCTCAATGCGCTCCTCGGGAGCGGTCATCGAGATGCGCAGATAGCCCTCGCCGGCGGCGCCGAAGTTTGACCCGGGAGTCAGCAGTACACCGGTCTGATCGAAGAGCCAGCTGGCAAAATCGCGGGCCTTAAAGCCTGCTGGCACCGCTGCCCAGACGTAGAGGCCAGCCTGCGTCTGGCGCGTGCGCAGTCCCAAGGAATTGCAGCCGGCCACAAGCAAGTCACGGCGGCGGCGATAGACAGCGTTTCGCTCCTGTATCCAGGAATCGGGCAATTGCAGAGCCGCGATGGCTGCATACTGGATTGGGCGGAACATCCCGCTATCGACGTTACTCTTGAGTCGCCCCACAGCGTCCACAACCTCGCGATTGCCAACGAGCCAGCCGGCACGGAAGCCAGCCATATTATAGGTCTTACTGAGCGAGTGAAGCTCAACGGCCACCTCGCGTGCTCCCGGAATCTCCAGAATGCTTGGAGGGCGCTGTTCGAAATACACCTCGGCGTAGGCCATGTCGTGCACGATCAGCAGGTCGTGCTGTCGAGCAAAAGCGACTGCGCGCTCAAAAAAAGCGTGGTCGGCGCAGGCAGCGGTTGGATTATTTGGATAGTTCAGCCAAAGAAGGCGGGCCTGGTGCAGTACCGAGGAAGGAATGCTTTCGAGGTCGGGCAGATAGTCATGGCTTTCGCGCAGCGGCAGCAAATAAGGTTGAGCGCCAGTACTGGTCGTGCCCGTCACGTAAACGGTGTAGTTGGGGTCGGGCACGAGGGCCACATCGCCTGGGTTGAGCACGGCCATTGCCACATAGGCTAGACCCTCTTTTGACCCCAGGAGCGGCAGAGTCTCCTCTTCTGGCGTCAGCGTCACGTCGAAGCGCCGCTGGAACCAGGCGACGAAGGCTTCGTGGAGGGCGCGCAGGCCGCGATACTCGGGGTAGCGATGGTTCTCTGGATCGTGGGCTGCCTGGCAGAGCCGTTCAATGACGGCGGCGGGGGCAGGCAAATCAGGATCGCCCATTGACAGATTGATCACATCAACCCCTGCCGCCTGGCGGGCGGCCAACTTCTTCTGGGTTTCGGCGAAATGATAGGGAGGTAGACTCTGTACAAGGCGTGATAGCTGCACGGATGGCTCTCCTTTTGCGTTCGCAAGCAAGATCAGGCCGAAGCCGCCAGCATACTTACGGCGGCAGCGGCTCACCGGGGCGGTGGCCTACTCAGCAGGAGCGGCCTCGTACCAATTCCGCCCCACTTTGGTTTCCACCTTGAGCGGGACCTTCTCCGTAATCTCCGGGATGTCTTCCATAATAGTCCGTACCAGGCGGCGGGTTGCCTCCAACTCCTCCACTGGCACCTCAAACACCAGCTCGTCATGGACCTGAAGGATCATGCGCGCCTTCAAGCCACGCTCCTGCAGAGCATGGTGAATACGGATCATTGCGATCTTGATGACATCTGCGTTGGTGCCCTGGATGGGCATATTGATCGCCTCACGCTCCAGGGCCTGGCGCTCCGGTCCGCTGAGCGTTCGCAGGTCTGGCAAGAAGCGTTTGCGCCCAAAGAGCGTATTCACATAGCCTTGCTTGTACACCTGGTTCAAGGTTGCATCGACATAGCGCCGCACCTCGGGAAAGGTCTCGTGATAGCGCTTGATGAAATCGTTGGCCTCCGCGTTACTCATGCCAGTCACCTGAGCCAGTCCGAAGGCCGACTGGCCATAGAGAATGGCATAGACCACGGTTTTGGCCAGACGGCGCTGCTCAGGCGTGACCTGACTCACTGGTACATGGAAGAGGGAGGCGGCGGTGATCGTATGAATATCTTCGCCTTGCTGGAAGGCTTCCACCAGACGCTTCTCGCCTGTGATGCGCGCCAGAATACGTAGCTCGATCTGGGAATAGTCGGCGGTGAGCAGAAGGTAGCTCGGGTCTGCAATGAAGGCGCGCCGAATCTGGCGCCCGATCTCCGTACGCACAGGGATGTTCTGCAGGTTAGGATTGCTGGAGGACAGCCGCCCGCTAGAAGTCACCGCCTGATTGAAGGACGTGTGTACGCGCCCACTCACGGGGTCCATCAGGGCCAGCAAACCATCGACGTACGTAGATTTCAGCTTCGTGAGCTGGCGGTACTCCAGCAAGACATCGACCACTGGATGAAGGCCCTTGAGGCTTTCAATGACCTCGGCGCTGACAGAATACCCGGTACGTGTCTTGCGCCCTGTCGGCAGCTTTAGCTCGCCAAAGAGAACCTCAGCGAGCTGTCGCGTTGAATTGATGTTGAAGCGATGCCCGACTGCGTCGTAGATCCTCTGCTCCAGGAGGCGAATCTGCTCGTTGAGACGCTCGCCGAAGTCGCGCAGAAAGTCGGCATCCAGGGCCACCCCGTGCAGCTCCATCTGAATCAGCACATCCACAAGCGGCATCTCGATGCGCTCGAACAGCTTCCAGAGGCCCTGGCGCAGCAATTCGCGTCGCAGTGGCTCTGCCAGGCGCAGGGTCATGTCGGCGTCGGCCCCGGCATACTCGGCGGCGCGCACTGCCGAAACCTGGGCCATGCTGATGGCCTTGCTGCCACTGCCGATGAGCTGAGCAATAGGGGTCATCACGTAGCCCAGGCGCTGGAAGACTTGCTCTTTCAGTCCCAGGCCGCGGCGGCCCGGATCGAGCAGGTAGGCTGCCAGGAGCGTATCGAACGTGAGTCCCTGAATGCGTACGCCGTAGCGCGCCATCACCAGCAGATCGTACTTCGCATTATGCATATATTTGGCGATATACACATCCTCCAGGACCGGGCGCAGTCGCTCCAAGGCGAGTCGTAAGGGAAGCTGGGTCGGTGGCTCTTCGCCGTCGAGTGTCCGCTGGTGGCCAAGAGGGAGATAGTAGGCCTCGCCGGGGGCCATACTGAAAGCCAGCCCGACCAGCTCGGCCCGCCACGGGTCTTCAGAGGTGGTCTCGATGTCAAAGGCAAAGGCGCCCGCCTGGCGGAGGCTGTGCACCAGGACCGTGAGCGCCTCCTCGCTGGTGATGAGCAGCGTGCTAGTTGTTTTCTCGCTGACCGGCTCAAGGAGCGGAAGACTTGCACCGACGGCTGGCAGGCGGAGATGGCGCACCTCTGCCTCTGCCTGAGCTGGCAGCTCAAAGAGCGCCAATTGCTCTACCTGATCATGGGCGTGGTCCCTCTGCTGAGACGGCAACCTGCTGGCAGGCTCCTGAGACGCGGAGGTGAATTCCACGGCGCTCCCCGGCTGGCCAGCCTGAGTGAGCTGATGTGGTGGGCGTGGCGGCTCCAGAATTGGAACAAGGCCCAGTGGTGCGCTCTGCTCGTCGTGAGCGTCATCCCCGCGCTGAGCGCTTGCCGGCTCTCTGGGTTCTGGCTGTCCTTCAGCGAGGGCGAGGGCCTGTTTCTGGCTGCCTGCCTTGTCGTTGCCCCTGGTATCGCCGAAAGTGCCACCGGGAGCGGGCAGTCGATCGACCAGCGAATGAAACTCCAGGCTGCGAAAGAGAGCGAGGGTCTTCTCGCGATTGAAGCGTTTGATATCGCAAGCGGCCAGATCAAGCTGCACGGGAGCGTCGCGTACAATTGTGGCCAGGTGCTTGCTTTGGAGCGCCTGCTCGCGTGTCTCGCTGAGGGCTTTCTGCTCTTTCGGTTTCAGCTCGGCCAGGTGTTCCAGCACTGCCTCAAGGCTGCCGTAGGTGGCGATCAGCCGGCTGGCAGTCTTCTCCCCAATCCCAGGCACGCCGGGAATATTATCTGACGGGTCGCCGACCAGGCCCTTAAAGTCTGGCAGCTGTGCCGGCTCAATGCCATAGCGTGTTTGTACCGCGGCCCGGTCGTAGACTGTCACCTCGCTGATGCCGCGTTTAGCCACCATCACGCGCACGCAGTCATCGACCAGCTGCAGCGTATCCATATCGCCGGTCAGAATAATGGTCTCCAGACCTTGCCCTGTTGCCTGACGCGCCAGTGTTCCGAGCAGATCGTCGGCCTCAAAGCCGTCCAGCTCGTAGACAGGAAAATTGAAAGCCTGTACCAGCTCACGGATACGCTCAAACTGCGCGCGCATCACTGGTGAGAGCGGAGGGCGCTGCGCCTTGTACGTTGGAAGAGCCTCATGACGGAAGGTACGCGCCGAGCGGTCGAAGGTCACAGCCACATAGTCTGGCTGCACGTCGGCCAGCGCCTTCAGCAGCATGCTGGCGAAGCCAAGGACTGCGTTCACAGCCTCGCCGCTGCTCGTCGTCAGCATCTCCGGCAGCGCATGAAAGGCCCGGTGGATCAAAGCATGTCCATCGACCAGGAGCAGCTTTTTGCTGCTCTCACCACACCGAGGCTTCTCCTGTGCTCTTGAAATGTCGCGTTCACTCATACTTTCTACTCAACCCTTCAGGCCACACAAGCTCCTCTCATGACTTGCACGCTCACCGCTTTGCTCCCATTGCAGCCTGATCCTCGCGCACTCAGGAGGCAGCCGTGGCCAGGACCCGGTAGGCTGGCTGAGAACGGACCTCCCAGGCGCAAAGGCTAGCCGCCGTCTGAGACCCGTCCTCGCTGGCGCGGATCAAGGCGAACGTAAACTGTGTGACCTCACGCAGCGGCGAAGTTGTCGGCGCAGGAGGCCAGTCTGGAGAGCGCAACCAGGCTAAGGTCGCCGGAGTGATCTCCTCCGGTGTAGGTCTGGCCAGGCGCCACGTCCAGGTACCCGTATTCAGATAGGATTGGTGGCTCTCGGCGAGCGGCTCCATCAGCCACGCATGAGTATGGCCGGCCAGGGCATAGCGCAGGCGTGGCTCACGCTGCAGCAGGGCACGCAGACCGGCGCCGGTGGGGCCTGTCCCCTTGGGGACTGTTGGCCGTCCCAAGATGCGAGCCACTGCTTCCAGCAGGGTCTTCTCAGTTGCGGTCGGCTGGCTTGCCTGGGCCAGCGCTTCCCGCAACAGGGCATACTCCTCCAATAACGCTGCCGTAGCCCGCTGTTCGTCCCAGCCAGGCACTGGCTGCCAGTCACCTTTCTGGCGCTCCATATCGCCCTGGAAGGCGGCTAGATCTTGCATTGCCTCCTCGAAAAGGCGCAAGGCGTGGCCCTCCTCGTGCGCGCGTAGACCGGCCAACGGCTGGCGCGGCTGGCTCAACAGCCCAACAAGATTCGTCACCACCTCACGCAGCAGCTCAGGAGCCAAGAGACTCAGCAGCGCCATCTGACGTGGGTAGCTGAGCGATGGCTCCAGGTGGTCGAAATACGGAAAACGGCGATGGATCAGCGCCCCCGCCTCTTGATAATACCACGAACCAGGGGAGAGCAGAATCTCCTCTGGAAGAGGCAGGGGCTCACCGCTGGCAGTCCACAGACCAGCGCAGCAGTGATTCCAAAAATCATATAGATTGCCGTGTTCTATGACGATTGTTGGCAGCGGTTCGTAGCGTGCACGTGGCCAGAAGCGGAGCCGCTCCTCGGAAGCCTCCGGCCAACCCACTGCCTGGCGCAGACGCTGCTGTACCGCAGGCCAGAGCAACTCAATATCGTGATTGCCGGGCACAAAGGTTACACGCCGTTGGGGCGCTCTCAAAAACTGGGCTAGGGCTTCAAAGAAAGGCCCATGAGCGGCGATGATCTGCTCTAGCTTCTCCAAAGCCTGGGCCACCGTCCGAGTGCGATCATGCCGTAAGGGGGCAGCCGCCAAAAAATCAAAGCCGTCGCCATTGATCACCAACTCGACTCTCTCAGCGGCCCCTTCCTCGACGAGGAGGCCCCCGGGAGCAGCGGCCCGTAGGAACCCTTCCCAGGCGCGTTGTTGCTTCTCGGTGAAGCCCTCGAAAGGCTGTTGGCCATGAGCAAGGTGGAGATCACTGACGACCAGAATGGTCACAGACATCAAGAAAGAACCCCTTCCAGTCCTTCGTGTGTGCGGACCGCTCGGAAGCCGAGCACGCGCTGTCTTCCCTTCTTAGGAAACATTCTGCCGGATGGCCCCCAAAGCGGCAGCCGTAGCAACCGCTTACTTCCAGAAGAAGAAGGCAGACGCCAACCTGACATCTGCTCCATTTTAGTACGTTTGTGCGTAGTTGTATAGTGTAGTTAACTGGCAGACAGCGTTCAACTGTTCTGGCCTCACGGGAGGATGCTACCCCCAGGGATATACTCTCGTATAGAGGGACCGAAAAAACGTCTGCTCGTGAATCGCCAGATGGCACCCCTTCCGGGCTTGACCGGGAGGTGATCCGCCTCTCTCCGACCAGCAAGGAGAGGGTGGCATGCCTGGGGTGTCAGAGGAACGCTGGTGATCACGCCTGTTACGAGCTAATCCCAAAGAGTAGGAGAGACTGCTATGGCTGAGGATCTGGAAGAACTGCTCACAGTACGTGAAGTTGCGCGCCGTCTGCGCGTGGACGATACAACGGTGCGTCGTTGGATCAAAAGCGGAGCCCTGGAGGCGATCACCCTCCCCCATCGTGGCAAGCGCCAGGCTTACCGTATCAAGAAGTCCACGCTGGATGCGCTCATGCGAGGAACCACCCCTGCATCGTAGGAGGTCCAGCCGCCGCCGGATCGCAAATCTTCTCTTGCCCAACCGGCGGCGGTTGGCCCAGCGAGCGGGACCCCAAGTTTCCAACCTGCGCCGTACCCCCCGCCGGCGCAGCCCCCCTCGCCCCTCCATGCCGGCATCAATCGAGATCACTTCCCCTCTCCGCGATGGCAAGGCCACAAACAGAGAGAGCGGATGACAGCTAAGCCAGGTACCACGGACCAGCGATGCGCGAATCGCCATCTTCACCGGCCCAATCCCCTTCACCACCATTTCTTTGCTCAGATGCTGCTTGCAGCCGAAGATCAATCAACTGGCTTCATATCTGCAAGCGATTCCTCTCTTTCAGGTCAGAGCAGTCAAAAGTCTATTTTACTCTTCCACAGCATTTATCTTATAGATACATCTATATTTATGCAATAGGGATCAGCGCTACACTAGAGATAGCGGAGGGTCACCGATCGAGACAGCGGCAAGCCAAGCAACCACAGAAGGGAGAGACACACTTGGTCAAGATCGCCATCACTGGCGGAGCTGGGTTTATCGGGGCACAGCTGACACGTGCCTGTCTGGACGCTGGTCACCAGGTCATTGTCATTGACTCACTGGCCAGCGGTGCAAGGGAGCGTCTTGATCCACGAGCGCGCTTCTACCAGCTAGACATTCGGGACCCGCGGTTACACGCTGTGCTCCAGATGGAGCGTCCAGAGATCGTCAGCCATCACGCGGCCTGTCGTTCAGCGCTGCAGCCTGGTCAGCGTCCGCTGACCGATGCTGACATCAACCTGCATGGCCTGCTCAACCTGCTTGATGGCTGCATCGCGGCCAACGTTGGTCGCATTATCTTTGCCTCTGGCGGCAACGATCTCTACGCTGGCGAAGGCCAGGCGCTTCCTCTCACCGAAGAGGCCCTGCTCTGTCCACGGCGTCCTCTCGACATTAGCAAACTTGCCGGAGAATGGTATATTCGCTACTATAGCCGCCACTATGGAATAGAGCATGTTATTCTACGCTATGCTGATGTCTATGGAGAAACTGACAGACAAAGTGCCCAACATCCCCTAACCGAATTCATCTACAGCCTGCTAGAGCAAAAACGGGTAGTTATTCGTGCTCCCCAGGGGGAGAGACGCGACCACATCTACATCGCCGATGTGGTCCAGGCCCATCTCCTGGCGCTCGAGCGAGGCAGCAACCGGACCATGCATATCAGCAGCGGCAGGGGAACCAGCCTTGAAGAATTCTACCAGCGTGCAGCAGCCCTGCTTGCCAGTGAAGTGCCACCGCTCTATCTCAGCGAGCGTGGGCGGACGGGGGCGGCCATTGCACTCGACAACAGTCGGGCGCGGCAACTCCTCGGCTGGCAGCCGAGTGTTGACCTCGAAGAGGGGATACGGCGCACTGCTCAAAGCATCTGCGCCAGCCTGGGCCACAGTCTGCCGCCCGTACCGCTCCAGCCTGTTCTGGCGCGTTCCGTCGAAGCGGCGCCGTCCGCGCACCTGGCCGCCTCGGCCTCGGCCTAGCGTGCGGACCCAGCCAGAGAAGCGGCTATCTCATCGCGTATGGACTGCCGCTGGCCCTCGGGCGAAGAGAGTGGTCAGCGAGAGGGAAAGAGATCAGCGAGCGAGCAGACTGCCATCTTTCCCCTCGCTGGCGCAGTAACAGCGGCGACATCGGACCGGACACCGAACTCATCAGCCCCGTTGCGGCCACTCCCTCCACCGCAACGGGGCTTCTCTTTGAGGTGAAAGCCAGCCGGAACCGAAAAAAGAGCAAGCAGGTGCGCTGGATGGGCCGCCTGCATTTCGATCCGACTGGCTGATTCAGCGGCTGAGTCCTTACCAGCTCGGGCTGGAAGAAATTACTGTTGCAAGCCGCTTACCACACGCGCATACTTCTCAGCCAGCGCCTGGGCCTGCTCGCTCGACTCTGACTCTGCCACCACATGGAAGAGCGGTCGATCAGCATCGGGCAGCACCAGCACCCACTCCTTGCTTCCCAGATCAATCTTAATCCCATCGATTGGCTTAGCCCGTCGCTCGCGATACTGCTCACTCAGGATACGCATAACCTTCCCCTTGTGCTCCCAGGGGCAAGCCACGCGTGTGCGGCTCAAGTAGTAGCTAGGCAGATCATCCACCACCTCAGAGAGCTTCACCTCAAAGTAGGCCAGCAGCTCCAGCAGCTTAGCCACGGCCATCATGCCATCGAAGGCGGGCAGGAACTCCGGGAAAATGAAGCCCCCTTCACCATCGCCGACCAAGACCACCCCTTCGCGGCTGGCGGTGGCCATCAGGGCTTGGGGCAGAACGCGCGTATGCAGGATGTAGCCATCATAGCGCTTGGCGATATGCTGGAGGGCGCTGGGAGCGGTGACCGGGGCCGCCACTGTTGCCTGGTGGAAGCGGCGCAGCATCAGGCTCGTCATCACCGCCAGCATCTTCATCCCGTCCAGGATGCGCCCGCGATCATCGACCACCGCGATGCGCTCGCCTGCTGGATCGATACGGACACCCAGATCCGTATGCAGGGCTGCCGTAATCGTCGCCAGGCGCTCCAGATCGCGCTCCACCTCATCCTTCGTACGGGTCACCAGCGACTCATCGGCGCTCGTATTCAAGATAATGACATCCACACCGAGGCGGTTAAAGATGCCGGGCAGCAGCTGCGTCGTACTGCCGTGGGCATAGTCCATGACGATCTGGAACTTGCGCTGATGGATCAGCCCCTCATCGACCACCTTGTGGAAGCCCTCCAGATAGAGATTGAGCACACGCTCATTCTCCTGGACCTCGATCGACCCCAGGTCGTCGATATAGACGCGGCGGAAATCCTCACGGAAGTAGAGGTTTTCCACCTTGCGCTCGGTCGCCTTATTGATATCGAGACCGTACTGGTCAAAGAACTTAATGTCGACAATGCGCGGATCGTGAGGAGAGAGGCGCACATGGATACCGCCGACGGCCTCCGTATTCCGCACATAGTAGCGGGCCACCGGAATCGGTACCTGATTAATGTCGTGGACGTTGATGCCAGCCGAAGGGAGGCCGGCCACGATTGCCCGTTTAATCATCCGTGACGTGCGGTGTGATGAATCGCGATTGACAGCGATAATGCTGCCTTTAGGGAGAATGGCGCCGTAAGCTGCGCCAAGGCTGGCGGCGAACTCAGGAGTCAGATCGATATTCACCAGACCCGTTACCCCGTAGCGTCCAAAGAGACCGCGTCTCCCCTGCGAGCCCCAGATGATACTATTATTGACCACGGCGCCGGTCTCGATCTCCTTATCGGGCCAGATCTTGACGTTAGGCTGAATAATGGCGCCCTCCTGGACGATCGAATTATCGCCGATCACCGAGCCTTCGAACATCACCGCCTTGCTCTTAATGCTCGTCGACGAGCCGACGAGAGCGCCGCGCAGCTCAGCTCGCTCACCGATATAAGAGTTATTCCAGATGATGCTCCGGTCGACCTGGGCGCGCTCATCGATGATCGTATAGTGGCCGATGATGCTCGGCCCGTGGATGATGGCGCCCGACTTAATCTTGCAGTCGTGTCCCAGATAGACCGGGCCATAGAGCTGAGCATCCTCAGCGATCTCCACGCCCTCTTCGCACCAGATACTGTTGCCAATATGGCGGCCAGGAATCTCGATCTGGACCCGTCCCTGCAAAGCATCGGCGTTGGCGCGCATATACTCGCTCAGGTTCCCCACATCGCACCAGTAGCCGCTGGCGATATAGCCATAGATGGGGTCACCCTTTTTGAGCATCAACGGAAAGAGATCCTGGCTGAAGTCGAAGGGCTTATTCTTCTCGAAGTAGGTCAGCACGCGGGGATCGAGCACATAGATGCCCGTATTGATCGTATCGCTGAAGACCTCGCCCCAGCTAGGCTTCTCCAGAAACTGCGTGATATGGCCATCCTCGTTCGTGATAATGACCCCGTACTCGAGTGGATTATGGACATGAGCGAGCGTCAACGTTGCCAGCGCTTGCTTTTCCTGATGAAAGCGGATGATATCGCTCAGATTATAGTCGGTGAGCGCATCGCCACTGATCACAAGGAAAGGCTCGGTCAGATGCTCCTCAGCGTTTTTCACGCTGCCGGCGGTGCCGAGCGGAACATCCTCGCGAGAATAGGTGATGCGCATGCCGAACTGCGAGCCATTGCCGAAGTAGTCCTCGATATTGCTCGCCAGGTATTGGACCGTGACGATGACCTCGGTGATGCCATGTCGCTTCAGGAGGTTCAGGATATGCTCCATGACGGGCTTGCCCACGATCGGCACCATTGGCTTGGGGCGCTTAATGGTCAGGGGACGTAGGCGAGATCCTTCCCCTCCGGCCATAACAACCGCTTTCATGACTTCTCTCTCCTTGGCGCGGGGTTGCTCATCTGGTCATGGAAACTGCAACGGCGCAGCAGGGGGCTGCGCCGTGGTCTACTGCCTGCCTCATTGCTATTGTACCTCACAGCAGAAGGCCGCTACAAGGATTTTCTGCCCTTGCCTGCTTGGCTTGCGCGCTAGAGGTAATCGCTCAGGTGGCCGTGGTCGATCAGCCAGTGCACGAAACGCTGATAGGATGTCTCCTCGCGGGCAAGCTGCTCTTCGTAGGCCTCACGCAGCTCGATCAGGCGACTGGCCTCCTCGACCGTGAAGCCCTCATCCAGGAGGGCGTCGATCAGCAGATCGCTATATTGCTGCATCTATCAGGTCCTCCTTTCTTGCTGCTCTTCCGTTAACTTCCTGACAGGACTCGCAAGCGCGACGGAGCGGACGGCTACCTTGAGAAGCGGAGGCTCTACCCTGCCGCCGTCTGGTAGGCGTGTACCGGGGCAGAGCAAGCGCACGAAACGTCAAGGCTGTGCTGACTGGCTCGCTCTGGCGAATGAAGCAGCCCTCGCCCTACGAACGAACGGAACCAGGCCACGCCGCGGCGGCCTGGGCGCAGCTTATTAGAGCGCAGCGGCCTCGGCTGAGAGAGGAAAGAGCTGGGCCGGCGAGCATCGGAAGGTCGGCGTCAGCCTTGAGAACCAGGACAGGACAAACGTGTGGTCGTGTGGTGAAGCGCGAGAACAGCCCTGCAGAGAGTGGCGAAGAGGAGGAAGAGCCACCCTGCGCCACTAGCCTTCAGCTCCACCGGGCTGATATCCGCCAGCATACTTCGTATACAGTATAGCGCGTGAAGCAGCGCTGTGGCTAGCCCTGATGAACAGCCTGGCTATCCTCTCTCGCCAGGGCCTGGCAAAAGCCGAAAAGAGGTGGTGCCGGAGTCGGGCAGGCACCAGCAGTGCGTAACAGCCAGAGTGAACGGGTCAGGAGGCAAGGAGCAGCCTCTTAGTCGCCGTCCCAGGACTGGTTACGAATATAGTGCTCGATTTCCTCTTCGTTATCGTAAAAATAGCTGATGGCATCATAGACTTGAGCCAGGCTCAAGCGATGGATGCGCGCAATCTCTTCAGGGTCCTTGCCGGACTGGAAGAGCAGGATCACATGGCGCACGCCAGTGCGCGTGCCTTCAATGATGGGCTCCCCACCGTAGATGGCGGGGTCACGAACAATATAGGGATGGGCGGTACGCTCGATGGCCATAGCAGAACTCCTCCTTTCCTCGACCAATCTTATTGTATATTATTTCAAGCATTGAGAACCTGCGCATGGGCATGAAAGAACCCTTAAAATCCGCACGGTTGATCGCTCCTGTTGACGTTGGCGTTCTGGTCGAAAAGCTCAAGGAAAAAGTGTTCAAGTAAATTTCAACGAAAAGCTTGACAGCACCTGAAATGCAATGTTACAATTAGCGCAATGAAAGGAGGTGGTGTGCACATGCCTGAACGTGAATGCCACGCAGGTGGCGAGTTAACCTGTCACACCAATCGGGAAGGGAGGGGCGTCTCCTGAGAGTGGCCCCAGCCGGAAGGTGGGAAACAACCTGGCCCGCTTGGAAAGTCGGTTAGCTCCCGCCTGTATGGCTTACCGCAGGACCGGTGCCGGTCGGTAGTGTTCTCACATTCTGCATCTCCGCTGCATGCCAGACAGAGCGTGTACAGGGTGCTAAATTGTCGCTACTAGCCGGCCCGGTACCCGCGGAAATCTTTTGGGCAAGGTATCTGGGGACGGGCTGGCCGAGATGAGCTAGCTGGTTTAGTGGAGCGGCAATAGCGATGCTGGCTGGTGGGGCCGAGTGGAGAGGAGGGAGGAGGCAAGTGAGGCAAGGCCGGCTCAACGTAAGTAAGCAAGGAGAGAGAAGGCTGGCGGGAAGTCCGGGTCCTCAGCTGAGGGAGGGCGGGAGGTGATAGTGCGGTGAGCAGCGGTGAACAGCGGTGCGCAGCGGTGAGCAGCGGTGCGCAAGGGCAGATGACCAACAGCGAACGGTTGCATCTCGACAGACTGCGGCAGATGTTAGGCACTCGCCTCCTCGGGAAGGGAGAGGCGCGGCTGCTCTATATTCCAGTGGTCGACTCAACGAATACGCTGGCAATGCAGCGTGCCATCGAGGCTACACCAAGCGAGAGTCTAGAGGGCCTGGTGGTGCTTACAGAAAGTCAGACAGCCGGGCGTGGCAGGCAGGGCCGCCGCTGGGTTGACGTGGCTGGGCGCAATGTCCTCTTATCGCTGGTGCTCTATCCACGCTTCCCGCTTCCTCTGGTGACTATGTTCTCCGCCCTGGCCGTGCTAGATGCCATTACTGATACCGCTGGCCTCGTTGCTGGTATCAAATGGCCCAATGATGTCTTGATTGGTGAACGTAAAGTTGCCGGTATTTTAATCGAGACCAGCTCCGATCGGGCAGGTCGTTTGGTGGCCGTACTGGGCATCGGCGTCAATGTCAATGGACGCAGTAAGGATTTAGCGATCGAGCAGAGTACGGGCGGATCAGTGCAGTCCTGTCCCGAGGCTCCTGCAGCTGCGTCAGCTCCGCTGGTTCAAGTGCCGACGCCGACCACGCTAGAGGCCGAGTGCGGTCGCGCAGTGAGCCGTGAGGCGTTCATATCCCAGCTTTTGGAGCATCTGGAGGACTCCTATCTCGCCCTGCAGCAAGAGGTTGGAGCGCTTGTTGAAGGATCCGCGCGTGCGGCGTTCCCCGTCTCGGCGGCCTTCTTCTCGCTGCCGGTGGCTCGCCATATTCGCGAGCGCTGGCGCAGCCGCTTACAGACGCTTGGGCGTCTGGTGCGTATTCAACAGGGTGCTCGTCAGCTCGAAGGCAGGGCGGAAGAGGTCAATGAGAGCGGCGAGTTGCTGTTGCGCTGCCGCTCGGGTGAGCGAGTGACAGTAACCTGGGGAGATGTGGGACATCTCTCCTCTGGATGATCAACTCCTGCTCTTGTGCCTGTAATTGGGCAGGATGCGAATGGCTGTAGCTCGCTTTGTCTCGTCTGGCCTGCTCCGAGGCGCTTACCCAGGCACAACCGGCCAGCATACTAGAGACCTGGACCGGCTCTCTGTTGAAGAAGCTGCTTACTGGCTGTTGGCGCTTTCCCCTCGTTGCGGCGCGGCAGGTTGGTAGGCAGGCTAAGACTCTGGTAGTAGATGAGAGATTTCCTGCAGACAATGGAGGGAAACATAGGATGGAGACACAGGGCGTCTATCTGACCGAGGATGGCCGGCAACGTCTTCTGAATCAACTGGAGTTCCTGCGTACTGTCAAGCGGGCTGAGGTTGCACGCTACCTGCATGATGCCAAGGAGGGGGGCGATGTCAACGACAATGCGGCCTATGAGGAGGCCAAGACAGAGTATGCCCGCCTCGAAGGGAAGATCTATGAGCTAGAGCAGATGCTCGCCACCGCGCGCACGATTCAGAAGGTCCAGAGCGACGAAGTAACGCTGGGATCAGTCGTGCGTGTGCGTAGCAGCGATGGGCGCGAGGCATGCTATACGATTGTAGGCGCCTACGAAGCGAATCCCAGTGCTGGCCGTATCTCCAACGAGTCTCCCGTTGGCAAAGCCCTGCTTGGCCATAAGGTGGGCGATCTGGTGATGGTTTCTACCCCTGGTGGCGTCAAAGAGTACACGGTCCTCGCCATCGAGTAGATGGGCTTCTCCCCCTGCGACGAGAGCATTTCTCTTTCTCCTCCCCGAGGGCTTTCGTCTTCTGATCCAGCCAGGATGGAGTATGCCGCTGTGTCTTTCGGGGCCGCCTTCTCTGGTGCGGCCCTTCTCTTTGGTTCCTTCCGGTCCAGGGAGGGCGGGCTGTCGCCAGGTCTTACTCTCTCCCTGCTATCCAGTGGCCCGGAATTTTGTTAAAATAGCGGCAAACCATTGTGAGGAGTTTCCAAGAGCGTTATGGCTGATGAAAGAAGTGTGCGGCTCCAGCGCCTGCAGGCTTTGCGTGAGCGCGGTATCAATCCTTATCCCAACCATGTAGAGCGCAGCCATACCATTGCCGAGGTGCTGCAGCACTTCGATGAGTGGCTGGGAGAGGAGCACTCTTTTTCTCTGGTCGGACGCATCCGCTTGCTCCGCGAGATGGGCAAGGTGGCCTTCGCCCATATTGAAGATGGCACTGGCCGCATTCAGGTCTACTTCCGCATTAACGATCTCGGTGAGGAAACCTATCGCGCGGTCCGACTGCTGGATATCGGTGACTTTATTCAGGCGCGAGGCTTTCTCTTCTACACGCGCACGGGTGAGCGCACGCTGCACGTTCTGCAGTTCGCGGTGATTGCTAAGGGCTTGCGTCCGCTCCCCGAGAAGTACCACGGGCTAGAAGATGTCGAACTGCGCCAGCGCAAGCGTTATCTGGATCTGCTGGCCAATGGGGATGAGGTGAGGCCGATCTTTGTCAGGCGTGGTCGCGTCATTCGGGCCATGCGGCGCTTCCTCGATGAGCGCGGCTTCCTGGAGGTGGAGACGCCAATCTTACAGCCTATCTACGGTGGCGCTACGGCCCGTCCGTTCGTGACCCATCACCACGCGCTCGACCGCGATATGTATCTGCGCATTGCGGTGGAGTTATATTTGAAGCGCCTGATTGTTGGCGGCTTCGAGCGGGTCTACGAGATTGGGCGCAATTTCCGCAATGAGGGGATCGACCGCACGCATAATCCCGAGTTTACGATGATGGAGTGCTATCAGGCCTATGCCGATTATGAGGACATGATGCGCCTGACGGAGGAGATGATCTATGCTATTGCCTTGGAGGCCTGCGGGACACCCCGCATTCGCTACCAGGGCTATGAGGTGGATCTGACGCCTCCCTGGCCGCGTCTGCCTTTGCTGGAGACGATCGAGGAGTTTACCGGAATTGACGTGAATCGCTATCCCGATCGGGAGAGTCTGGCCGCCGAGATGCGGGCTCGCGGCTATGAGGTTGATCCCTCCTTGGGTCGGGGCCGCTTGATCGATGAGCTGAAGAGTGCAATGTTCCGCCAGGGAGCTGAGCCGCTGCGCCGCGCGCTCTTCTTGACCGATTATCCGCTGGATGTCTCGCCGCTGGCCAAACGCCATCGGTCACAGCCCGATCTGGTGGAGCGCTTTCAGCCCTTCCTGGGCGGCCTGGAGATCGGCAACGCTTTCACTGAGCTGAATGATCCGCTCGATCAGCGCCAGCGCTTTGAGGATCAGATGCGCCAGCGTGCTCACGGCGATGTGGAGGCGCAGGTGCTTGATGAAGACTTTCTGGAGGCCCTGGAGGTAGGCATGCCCCCCACTGGCGGGCTGGGCATCGGCGTGGATCGCCTGGTCATGTTCCTGACCGATCAGGAGTCCATCCGCGATGTGATTCTCTTCCCCACGATGCGCAAGGCCCCTAACGAGCTGTGAAGTGTTGCTAGCTAGCTCCATTCCTGCTCACTCGCTCGCCCGCTGCTACTCTCGCGCTTGATGCCTCTGCGTGCTATCTGTGCTCATACTCCGGGCGGTGCTCTGGACCGCTGGCCTCGCCTGCCGTGGCCCTGCTCCCCTCGTCTATCGGCAGATGCCAGAAAAGGCCACGCCACCTATTCCTTGTGTCCCTACTTGACAAGCCCCGCCCGGAGTGCTATAGTAGCTATACCAGAGAGCTGGGGATTGAGCACAGACTACGACAAGCTGGCGCTCACCCCGGTTGGTAGAGTCAATGGGCGCTTAGCTCAGTGGGAGAGCGCTTCGTTCACACCGAAGAGGTCACTGGTTCGAGCCCAGTAGCGCCCACTTTTTTTATGCCCCTTTTTGCTTTGCCAGATATCCTTGGTTCCCTTTTCCTTCTGGGCTGGCTCTGGTGGCTCGGATCGTTTTCTCCATCGTTCCCCGCCTGCTGAAGGAGAGGGAGCAGGTTATGCTCGGCTCTCCTTGACGTCTGTTTCCCCAGGCTTTAGACTCTAAATGGATACCCTCGCGTGCCTCATCTCGAAGTGTGCAGCTTAGCCTTCGAAGAAGGCAGAGGCTTGGTGAGCTGATCAATAGCCGAGGGAGGATTGTCTTTGCTAGCCATACTCTTCCTCTGTGCCTCTCCCTGCCTGGAGCATGAGACTCGTAGATTGTACCTGATAGCTAAGATTGGGTGTTTTCCTCTTCACTCGGCTTTGGAATGCTATGGCTCGTGATCTTGAGACGCAGCGCCGTCATCTGATAGAGAGCTTGCGCAGCGCTGGTATCTACGATGAGCGTGTGCTGGCAGCCATTGAGGCGACGCCGCGCGAACTCTTCATTGATCCTCAACATCGGCACTGGGCCTATGCCGACCAGGCCCTGCCCATTGGCTGTGGTCAGACCATTTCTCAGCCCCTCATGGTGGCGACGATGACTCAGGCGCTGCAGCTGAGCGCTCAGGAGCGAGTTCTGGAGATTGGAACAGGTTCGGGCTATCAGGCGGCTATTCTGGCGCGTCTGGCGGCCTTTGTCGTAACGGTGGAGCGCTACCAGCAGCTGGCATGTCAGGCGGCGAGGCGGCTGCTGCAACTGGGCCTGCATAATGTGGCCGTCTTTGTGGGCGATGGCTCACTCGGTTGGCCGGATGCGGCCCCCTATGACCGGATTGTGGTCACCGCTGCGGCGCCGCAGATTCCTCAGCAGCTGGTTGCCCAGTTGGTCGAGGGGGGGAGTCTGGTCATCCCTGTTGGCAGCCATGACCATCAGGAGCTGCTGGTCATACGGCGCACGCCCAATGGGCAAGAGGTACATTCGCTTGGGGGCTGTGTCTTTGTGCCACTGGTTGGCAAAGGAGGATGGGAAGAATAGCGAAGTCCTGTTGTCGGCAGGCCCTCGCTGGGCGTACAATACAAACAGAGGTTTCTGGTGTCGCTGTTTACGACGTTCGAGGAGGATGAGCATGCCGGGGATACTGGCCAGTATCCAGCTTCGTTCGATACCGGGTTTGATTGCCTTTGTGCTACTCTGGCTGCTGCTGGTTGAGGGGTCCCATCTGCTGCTGGCGCTCTTGAGACGCGATCAGCTGATCGGTTGGGCTGTTGGCCCCCTGGGAATCACCACCCTGTTTGTGCGTGAACCGTCGCGCTTCTATATTGTGCTGGAGGCGCTCCTGCCCGCACTGGTCTCAGGCAGCATGGTCTATATCGGCTGCTTTACAGCATTCGGCCCGGTTACTCTCCCCCATCACCTCCTCTGGGTGATCGGGGTGATGCTGGTCGGTGTGCTCATCACCAGTACCGGAGATATTGTGAATGCCCTCTGCGATTTGCTCTATCCACTCTGGGGAGAGGCCCGCGTCCTGCGCCATATTCAGATTTTGCGGGCAAGCTGGGCTACCATCCATTTTACCCCCTTTGGCCGCTCTTACCTGCTGGACCGCTTCCAGGCAACCCCGACTGAGCTGTTGAAAGCCTTCTAGGCGAGACCCCTGCCGGGTGGCACGAGGAAGCAAGCCAGGGAGGGAGCCCGTAGCTGGCTGGGCTTGGTCTTCACTGGCGGTCAGAGCTGTCTTGTCTCCGCTGAGTTGGGGCTCTGCGGCAGGCTAAAGTAGAAGGTGCTGCCCATCCCTTGCTGATTGCTGGCGTAGCCGATGCGGCCTCCGTGGGCTTCAACAATGGCGCGGGCAACGTAAAGGCCGAGGCCGATCCCCGAATACTGGCGACTGGCAGCGTTGCGGACCCGATAGAAGCGCTCGAAGATGTGGTCGAGGTATTCAGGGCTGACCCCGATGCCTTCGTCGCTGATGCTGACCAGGAATGCATCGTTTGTGCTCTCCAACCGCACTGTGACATGTCCCCCTTGAGGTGAGTATTTGATGGCGTTGTCCAGGATGTTGCCCACCACCTGGGCGATGCGCTGGCGATCGGCGATCACCTTGCTGTCCTGGACTTGCAAATCGAGCTGGACGATGTGCTGCTCGGTGTTGGCCTGAGCCAGACGCACCTGCTCGGCCAACAGGTCTGCCAGATAGAAAGGCGTGTATTGCAGATCCAGGCGTCCCCATTGCACACGCGACAGATCGAGCAGATCGCTAACCAGGCGCTCCAGGTGCTCGGCCTGGCTTTGTACGATGTAGAGGCTTCGCAAATCGTAACTTTCTGGTGGCTCGGGCTGCTCGCGGCCCTCACGCGCTTGCTGGCGTAGACGCCGCTCCAGACGCCGGACAAGGTGCTGGGTGTAGCCTTTGATGGCGGTCAGTGGGGTCCGCAGCTCGTGGGAGACCACCGAGACGAACTCGTCTTTGAGCTTCTCGATCTGCTTGCGATCGGTGATGTCGTTGAGTACCACGACGGCGCCGCTGGGCAGCGGGTGATGGCTATCCTGGCTTAGTGGGGCCGCGCTGATGCTTAAGGTGAGGGGGACGGTCTCGCCGCTTTCGCCAATGATCAGCTCCTGATTCTTAATGGTCTGTCCGGTCAGGGCCTGATCGACAACGTGGGTCAGCTCGCGTAGCCAGGGCACGTTGCTGCGAGCAGCAAGCTGGCGGAGAGGTACACCAGGTTCGAGGCGTGTGTCGATCTCAGCCTGCTGGAAGAGCTGCTCAGCAAAGCGATTCAGGGAGACGATCGCACCTTGGGCATTGGTAATCAGCAGGGCCTCGGCCATGCTGCTGATAATCAGCTCCAGTCGACGCCGCTCAAATTCGGCTTCGCGCCAGAGGGCCTGCTCACGCTCGCGCAGGCGCATATTCTCCAGGGCGATGGCGGCGTAGTCGGCGATGATGCGTGTGAGCTGCAGGAGCTGAGTATCAAAGATGCCCTCGCGCTCGTGGAAGAGACTAAGCAGGCCAATGATGCGGTCCTCGACGGCCAGTGGCAGGTGGAGGAAGTCACCGATTTCGCTACCGCCAAGAGGGGATTGTGGCTCCATCAAAGCCAGGTCATCGGGAGCATCGAGATAGGCAGCGACAGCCAGCTCCTCGGGCGTCACTTTGGGGAAGTCAATAATGTTGGCGGCGCGGGCGATACGCTGGATCATCTCTTGGAGAAAGGAGGCGCTGAGGGGATAGCGAGGGATAATGGAGAGTTCGAAGGGGTCGCCTTGCTGGCCTTTGAGCAGGATAGCACAGGCGGAGAAACTGTATAACTCTTGTAACGTAGCCAGCAGGGCCCGATGGACCTGGAAGCGGTCGTTGGCGGCGACGAAGCGCTTCCCGATGGTGTTCAGATATTCCATCTCATGGCGGAGAACCGCCAGCCGATCTTCCCCCGATCCTCTGGAAGAGCGGTACGCGCCTTCTGGAAGTGTCGACTGAGACTGCACGCTGCTCTTCTCCATTGCTCGCTGCGACGCTAGACCGTCTTCTCTTTACGACATGATCGACATGTGCTGGAGCTGGCGGGTCACCTCATCGTGAAGCGGGGTAACAATCAGGTCGCCGGTGAGTTCCTTCAAGCCCGCAAAACACTCCTCCAGAAGAGCATTCAAACCTGCCGTCAGCTCCTGCGGAGATTGACCACCAAGCTGCTCCTGGGCAATCGCCGGAGTGACTTCAGTATATGGGATACGCTCAAGAAAGTGAAGAAATGGGTACTTCTCCGCTACTCGCCGGGCCGCGCCTTGCACGAGGACCCGCGTGGTCACTTTGCCCAGGAGAGGCGCGACACGGTCATCAAGCAGGCGAATGACCTCTAGATAGGCCGCGACAACTGGCTTCCGGGAGTCTGCAGAGCTGGTGTCTGATGAGTACAGCGACAATGTTGTCTCCCTTCGCTATGCTCACACTCTCCTTTATATTATATCACACGCTAACTATCCCGGTCAGCTAACTTTGATTGGAGTCGAAGTAGTTGTATTGACATGTCTTTGCCTTTGATCCAGGAGAGAAGCAGCCCGGCTTTATCAAGTGTTAATACGTATGCCTGCTCAATGTATTGAGCAAGCGCTGCTCAAAGGAGGCGATTATGCTCCTGGCAGACGTCTCTTCGGCGGCTTAGAAACGGCCAGCTTTCATTTGAACGAGAGCGCCACCTCAATCGTCGTGCCAGGTGTCAGAGGACGCGAAGGGAGGGCGAAGAGTGGCTCGGACGGCTCTCTCGCGCGTTCTCCCCTCGTCTTTTCTCTAACGCTCTGACTGATTTCTGCTCTCTTGCTTCACTGCGGATGAATTTGCCATCGCCCTTTCTTTCAGGAGGAGGAAGCGGGACCTGCCTGAGAGTGGCGCGGCACTAGGCCGAGCAGACGGGCGAGCCAGAGGCGCCAGCCGCGCAGTGCTGGTGGTTGGAGAGCGGTCTGTGATGGTGAATTCCCGAGGCTGCCGTAGCTGGCGGCCAGATCAAGCAGGCGCTGCCGTGCTTCGTCGCGACGGGCGCGCTCGGCCTCTAGCCTGGCCTGAGCCTGATAGCGCTCTTCTTGCTCGGCGATTGCGTGCAGAAAGTGTGCGCGACGGATAGAGAAGTGGCTCTCCTCTCCGCTGGCCTGGGCTGTCTGGCCGGGAGTGCCGACCGTGCCGGAGACCTTCGACTCCTGCTCCTCGCTGATCTGTACGCGGCCTACTTGTTGCAAACGCGGCTCGATCCAGTCATGCAGGGCCAGCATCGAAGCGCGGCGACAGATCGCCTCGATATCGGCGCCGCTGCGGCCTGGTGTCAGTTGGGCCAGCTCCGCCAGGCTGACATCGGGGGCCAGCGGTTTGCCGCGCGTGTGCACGGCGAAGATTGCCTGGCGATCGGCTTCATCAGGATAGGTGAGCTCGACGATCAGATCGAAGCGGCCTGGACGCAGCAGGGCTGGATCGATCAGCTCGGGCCGATTGGTGGCAGCCAGCACGATAACACCCGTGCGCCCCTCGATGCCGTCCAGCTCCGTCAGCAGCTGAGCGATCACCCGATCGCCGACATGGTTGTCCAGCTCGGCCCCGCGCCGCGGTGCCAGGGCATCGATTTCGTCGAAGAAGATGATGCAGGGAGCTGCCTGCTTGGCACGCTTGAAGATCTCACGTACCCCCTTCTCGGATTCGCCGACCCACTTTGAGAGCAGCTCGGGACCTTTGATAGAGATGAAGCTCGCGTTGCACTGGTTGGCCAGGGCGCGTGCCAGGAGGGTTTTACCGGAGCCGGGAGGACCGGCCAGCAGTACGCCGCGGGGTGGTTCAACTTTGGCCTTGCTATAGATCTCGGGATAGCGCAGCGGCCACTCCACACCCTCGGTCAGCAGCTGTTTGGAGTGGGTCTGTCCTCCAATGTCATCCCAGGTCGTTTCACTGACCTCGACGTAGACTTCGCGGGTCGTCGATGGCTCGATCTCGCGCAGGGCGGCCTGGAAATCGGCCATCGTGATATTGAGATTCACCAGGGTCTCGAAGGGAATATAGCCGCTCTGGTAGTCAATGTAGGGCAGCACGCGGCGGAGCGCGATCATGGCCGCCTCTCGACAGAGTGCCTCCAGATCGGCCCCCACAAAGCCGGGGGTCAGTTGAGCCAGGCGAGCAAAATCGACGTCACCAGCCAGGGCGGCGTCGCGTGTGTGGATGCGGAGGATCTCCATGCGTCCGTAGAGATCGGGGACGCGCAGGGCAATTTCTCGGTCAAAACGGCCCGGACGGCGCAGGGCCGGGTCGAGCGCGTTGGGCTGATTGGTGGCTCCGATGACAACAACCTGGCCGCGCGAGGCCATGCCGTCCATTAGGGCCAGCAGTTGGCCAACAATGCGTCGCTCAACCTCGCCACCCATTTCAGAGCGGCGTGGCGCCAGCGCATCCAGCTCGTCGATAAAGATGATGCTGGGGGCGCGGCGCTGGGCCTCCTGAAAGACCTCGCGCAAACGTGACTCACTCTCGCCGTAGAACTTGTTGATGACCTCCGGTCCATTGATCACGAAAAAGGCTGCGTTCGTCTCCGAGGCGACGGCGCGGGCGATCAAGGTCTTGCCGGTCCCTGGAGGGCCATAGAGCAGCACCCCTTTAGGAGGTTCTACTCCCAGACGATCGAAGACCGCCGGATATTTGAGCGGTAGCTCGATCATTTCGCGAATGCGCTGTAGCTCCTTGCCCAGGCCCCCGATGTCTTCGTAGCTGACGCGCCCCAGACCGCCTGAGCGCCCGGCCCCGCGGGCCTGAGCGCGGACAATGGTGCCCGGCTGAACGATGACCGCTTCGACTTCCGCCCGCTCGTCCTGCTCGGCCAGGGGAGCGACGGCTGTCCCCTCTAGCTGCGAGCGGCGCGAAGGGTAACTGGGTGTGGCGGGCACCGTGCTAATAATCAAGAATTCGCGGCTCGCCGTACCCGGCAGGTTGAGGCGAAGCAGGTCGCCTGTGACGACGGGCAGGCCCACCAGGTAGCGCGCGATGTACTGCAAGTCGCTCTCTTGAATGGGCGCACCGCGGGTCAGCGGCAGCAGTGTGATCTTCTCCGCTCTCTGCACTCGCGCTTTGCGGACCGTGACGCGCTCGCCCAGGCCGGCATCGCTATTCTGGCGTACCTGGCTATCCATTTGGATGATGCGCTGCCCGCGCTGCTGCGGGACGCCAGGCAACAATCTGGCGGCAGTGGTCCGCGCGCCGCTGATCATGACAATGTCTCCGGGCTGACAGCCCAAAGCCTCGATATCGTGTGGATCGAGACGCGCAACGCCACGTCCAACCTGCAAGCCCTCGACGACAACGAACTGCAGGCCCTCATCCTGACTGGCTGTGGCCTTTGTTCCTTCCTGCGCCCCTGGCGTGTCCGGTTCTGCGCTGTGGCTTGCCGCTGAGGTCGAGACCTCTGGGTCTAAGCGGCTGGTGATTCTTCCAGTTCCCACCTTGTCGGACCCACTGCCGCTGTGATGCTGAGGCTCCTCCATTGCTCGGTTCCTACTCTTTCGCTGAAAGCTTGCTCTAGTGCTTACCTCTGGGGAATGACAGGCTCACCGTCACTTCCTCTTACTCATTACATCTACGCTGCGGCTTGGCTCAGAGTTGAAGATCGCTGGCAGGTTAGGCAGGACAGGCCGGAGCCAGGACAAGCAAGCAAAAAGGCTCTCGTCCGCCTGGTCAGATCGCCCCTGGGTGGCCGGTGGGACTGGCCACTGGGGAGGGGCAAGCTGATCAGGCGAGGAAGAGCCAGAACTTGTAGTTAGCGGGCGGCTCGGGCATGCCAGAGCGTGGTACGGGCATCGCGACTGGAGTGATGGCCAGCCTCAATGATCGTGCGGCGCAGGAAATAGCCGCCGATGAGGACCAGAAGTGAGAGCCACAAGCTGCTGAGGCTCACGCGCTTCTGCTCTGGCCGCTGGCTTGCCATCCCGTCCGTGTCTGCCTCGCTATGCGTGCGGCGCGAGAGGAGCAGCCGTGTCTGGAGCAGCCAGGGCAGCAGCAAGCCGCCGATGGCCACGAAGCGCCAGAAGCGTGGCCCGTGCTCGGCTGGTCCATGACCCACGAGGACACGGGCGGCTCGTCCGGAGCCCCGCAGAAAAGCCAGGAGGGCGAGCTGCTCGCTCAGGAGCGCGCCCCACTCCAGGCGCTCCAACTTGTGCAGAGCGGCGGCAGGCGCAGCGCTGAGGCGTAACACGAAGGTGATCAGAGCCGAGCTTGTAGAGATGGCCGACGAAATGAAAACCGCGCCGAGCATCTTGCTGCGCGACCAGAGCGGAATGCTTGTCGTGGCCAGGAGAACGCCGGTATAGCCTCCCAGGAAGAGAGCGAGCGCCATTCCTGGGAGGGCCAGCAGGCGCTGAGGGAGACGCGCTAGCCAGTGTGCCCCCCACCAGTGGCCCAGCCAGTGGTCGCGTGCAGCCTGAATCAGGGCGCTCAGGCCGCTGAAGAAAGAGAAGCTGACCAGGCACCAGACGCCCATTGACATGGGCGAGCGCACCTTGAACATGCGCAACATATTCAGAAAGCGCTCTGGGCGTCCGAGATCCTTGATGAGCAGCAACGGACAGGGGAGCAAGGCTAACAACGAGAGATAGTAGCCAGCTCGCCGCGTCGCTCGATCCTCGGGTCCGCCAAAGAGCGCCGCCAGGCTGGCGATGAAATAGCAGCCGGCGGCCAGGCCGCCCAAGAAAAAGTACCAGACGATTTCCCAGCGCCAGACCGGCTCTTTGAGAGCAGGATAGTCGTAATATGTTGGCTCTTGCTGCTCGCGTTCAGGGTCTGGATGATAGCCTGTGCTGAGCACTGCCAGGAGATCCATCCAGCCAGTGGCGCGCGAGATCTGCCGGAGCCGTTGCGCCAGGGCCTGGCCCGTGGCGAGCCAGGCGGAAAAGCTCTGCCTCTCTGGCTGCATCGCTCGTCATCGCCTCCTGAAGGAGAAAATTCCGAACAGACCCAGGGCCAACGCCGCCAGCGCTGTCCAGAAGGAAGCGGGTAGAACGTGTCTGCTGGGACGTGACGGGCGTTCGGGCAGGTTGTAGACGGCAGGCTCGTCCAGCAGCAGGAAGAAAGCGTGAAGGCCGCCTTCCAGGATGGTATCGTCGGCGCCATAGAGGCGGGCCTCGCGCAGACCGCGCTCATGCAGCTGGGTCAGACGAGCCTCAGCCTGCTGGCGCAGCTGATCGACCGGGCCGAAAACGATGGAGTCTGTCGGGCAGACCTTAGCGCAGGCTGGCTCCAGACCATCCTTCAGGCGATCGTAGCACAGTGTGCACTTGCGCGCTGTTCCTCCCAACGCATCGCGGGCGATTACCCCGAAGGGGCAAGCGACCACGCAATAGCCGCAGCCGTTGCAGACGTCCTGCTGCACATAGACCGTATCGAATTCAGTACGAATGATCGCCCCGGTCGGACAGGCTTCGAGGCAAGGAGCATGAGCGCAATGCTTACAAACGTCGCTCAGCATCAGCCAGCGATCGGGATTGAAGAAAGGTAGCTCTGTGGGAGCCGCGACCGTTCCCGCTGTGCCCCCTCCAGCGTGACTGCCCTCCTCATGACGCCCGAGGCGTTCGATAAAGAGCACGTGGCGCCAGTTGATCGCGTTCAACTCCCGCGTATTATCATAGCTGGTTCCCGCCCAGACCGGTTCACGAGCAGGGAGCTGGTTCCACTGCTTACAGGCAATTTCACAGGCTTTACAACCGATACACAGACTGGTGTCGGTAAAAAAGCCCACCGCTGTCTGTGGAGGCAGCGGCTCCTCCTTGCGCAGCGGTTCCAGCAAGGTGCGCAGCTGCTTGAGCACCCCAGGCAGGGATCTCGCTGCTTCAACCGCCATAGTCTACTCTCCTTTGCTGCCAGCGTGCCAGAGCGGCGGCACCGGGAACGGGACGCAGGTGCAGATTGCCAAGACTGCCAGTGCGCGGCCATCTGCACAGCCAGGTTGCCGGGGCCGGAGTGCCGTGCCGCTCTGCGAGTGCTGAGTTAGCGCCTGCCTCGTCGTGCTGGACGCACATCGCACAGGAAGGCTTTTGCCTCCTCGATACTGACATTGGGTTCCAGCACCATGTGAGTCAGATCGTTCGTGATGCTACCTCTGGTCTTGCCCTGGAAGCCCCAATGGAAAGGCAGCCCAACCTGATGGACGATGCGCCCATTGAGCCGCAGCGGACGCAGCCGTCGCGTCACCATAGCACGCGCCTCGATCTCGCCCCGAGGCGTACTGATAATCACCTCATCGCCGTGGCGAATCTGGCGTTCTGCGGCCAGCTCGGGACTGATCTCGACAAAAAGGGCCGGCTGGAGCGCGTTCAGCCAGGGCAACCAGCGCGTCATCGGCCCGCTCAGATGGTGCTCTGTCAAGCGGTAAGTCGTGGCCACGATCGGATAGCGCTCGTCGCCGACCGCCGCCAGCCGATTATCGGGTCGGTCGCGGAAGTAGCGAGCCACAGGATTGCTCTGGCGATGGTACAGCGGGTTGGCGATAGGCGCCTCCACCGCCTCATAGTGTGTCGGCAGCGGACCATCCTTGAGGCCACTCGGCGCAAAAAGCCAGCCCTTGCCATCCGGCTTCATGATGAAGGGGTCGCTGCCGGAATGGGCGTCGATCCCGGTAGCACCCGGCGACGGCGTATAATCTGGCGGCTTGCGCAGCGGAAAGTCGGGAACATCGTAACCCGTCCACTGCTGACGCTCCTCGTCCCACCAGATATACTTTTTGCGCTCTGACCAGGGACGGCCCTGGGGATCAGCCGAGGCGCGGTTGTAGAGAATACGGCGGTTAGCCGGCCAGGCAAAGCCCCAGTTCGGGAAGGTATAGCCGGAAGGGTCACGCGACGCCGCGCGGTTTCGTTCCGGTGCTGGATAGACTCCGCTGTAGATCCAGGAGCCGCAGGCCGTGCTGCCATCGGCTTTAAGCACCGTGAAATCAGGCACGTGCGACGCCTCACGCAGGCAATACTCCTTCCCATCGGCGGAACGCGCATAATAGCCATTGATCTCCTTCAGCACCAGCAGGGCATCTGGCTCATCGAGAATGCGCGAGCCGGGTTCAGGTGTCTCGCGCTCGTAGTCCCAGGTCAGAGCCTTGATCGGCAGATCGCGCTCGTGGGGACTATCGGCGTAGAGCGCCTTCAAGCGCTTGCCGAGGTGGTAGACAAACCACAGATCGGAGCGCGCGTCGCCAGGGGGATCAACGGCCTTGTCGCGCCACTGTAGCAGACGCTGGGTATTAGTGAAAGAACCCTCTTTCTCCGTGGAGGCGGCGGCAGGCAATAGGAAAACCTCGGTCTTGATCTGCCTGGGATCGACCGTCTCACCCTCTGGCCCCCGGTACCAGAAAGCCGCCGACTCGACCTCGTAGAGATCGCGCACTACCAGCCAGTCGAGCTGTGCCAGAGCCTTACGCTGCATGCGGGCATTCGTGCTGCCGGCAGCGGGATTCTGACCAAAGAGGAAGTAGCCGCGCACCTTGCCATCGAGCATAGCGTAACTCGTGGCCAGGTGAGAATGGTCACTGATAATCTTAGGCAGGAAGCGATAGCTGCGCTCCCCGTTCTCCTCATCGGCGTAGGAGCCGTACCAGGCTTTCAACAGGCTGCGGATATAGGCCGGCAGATTGGCCCACCAGCCTGTTTTCTGACCGACCGCAGCGATATACTCGGCCAGCGTCTGTTGTGAAGGACCGACCGGCCTCATCTCCTCGCCAGCGACCGGGGCCTGCACTTCCTCCGACCGCGGACGCCTGGTTCCCTCTCCAGGGGCAAGCAGAGCCGCGGGTTGTGGCATATAGCCAGAGAGCAGATCGTAGAGCGTTGGGACATCGGTTGACCCCTGGATCGAGGCATGGCCGCGCAGAGCCATTACCCCGCCGCCTGGGCGCCCGATATTGCCCAGCAATAACTGAAGCATAGCCGCCGTGCGAATAATCTGCACGCCCTTCGATTGCTGGGTCCAGCCCACGGCGTAGCAGATCGCGCTCGTGCGCTCGCGGCCCGAATTGGCGACCAGAGTATCGACCACTTGCTGCCAGAGAGCGCGCGGTACCCCGCAGACCTGCTCGACCAGCTCGGGCGTATAACGTGCGTAGTGGCGGCGCATGATCTGGTAAACGCAGCGTGGGTGCTGCAGCGTCGGATCGCTCAGCGGACGGCCCTCGGCATCACGCTCGTAATCCCAACTGGTCGGATCATAGGTCCCGGTTTCGGGATCGTAGCCCGAGAAAACCCCATCAAGGTCCTCGGTATCGCGGAAATCCTCGCGGATCAGGGTGGCGATATTGGTATAATGCAGCACATACTCCTCAAAGAAGGCCTTATTCTCCAGCAGATAGCGAATAATGGCCCCTAGGAAAACAATATCGCTCCCTGCACGGATGGGCACATACAGGTTAGCGAGCGCGGAGGTACGCGAGAAGTGAGGGTCGATGTGGATAACCCTGGCGCCGCGCTCTTTTGCCTTAACAACATTGGCGAAGGCCACCGGATGGGCTTCCGCCATGTTGCTGCCCATGATCAAAATGCAATCGCTATTGACAAGGTCCTGTGGGAAGGTCGTGGCCCCGCCACGCCCAAAGGTTGTGCCCAGACCGGGCACTGTAGAGCTGTGTCATATACGGGCCTGGTTCTCGATGGAGACGATACCCAGGGCGCCCGTGAAGAGCTTCTTCATCAAATAGTTCTCTTCTACATCGAGCGTGGCACCGCCCAGCGAGGCCATAGCCAGCGTATGATTGACCTCTCGCCCATCCGCAAGCCGCTCAACAAAGGTCGCATCCCGCGTCTCTTTAACACGCAGCGCAATCTGCTCCATCGCCCAATCAAGCGACTTTTCTTCCCAATGATCGCTGTAGGGGGCACGATAGAGTACGCGCGTCAGGCGGCTGGGATTCACCGTATACTGAAAGGTCGCCGCCCCTTTGGGGCAGAGTGTCCCGTGGTTGATCGGGCTGTCTGGGTTCCCCTCAATATCGATCACCTGGCCATCTTTCACATAGACGTTGAGGCCGCAACCCACAGCGCAATAGGGGCAAACGCTATGAACCACGCGCGCATCCCGAATGCGGGGCGCCTTGTAACGGCTCTCCGCGCTGAAGGGTTGGCGCTTGGAACCGATCTCCAGGGCCTCATCGGCCACCTCTTGGAGCGTCTTCACCAGCAGTGGTCGCGCTGCAGTTGCTTCTTCTGCTTCTTCGCGCTTCCTGGATGACATAGGATCTTTCCTTTCCGTTCCGTTCCATCTCCTGCGAGTCGTGCGCTGAGCTGCTCAGGCATGCTGAGTAGTAGGGCATGCCGCTGTCGTCGGTATCTTCAGCGTCGTTGGTGCTGCCGACTGAGGAACAGAATCATTATGGCACGGGCCGGGAACGATTTCCAGTCCCGTCGAGAGGGGCCACTCTCCCTGATTCTGGCACGAGCGCAAGAAGCTGGGAAAAAGGGTCTGCCTGCCGACCCTTCCCTCCTGGTACAATCAGCTACAGACTTGCTAAACCGGGCGGTAGCGGGCTATAGTAATCACATATTTGAACCGATCTAAAACACTGAGAGCTACCTTGATATACTCTGGGGATACATAACCTGCCCTGGAAGTAGATGTTGTAAGAAGGATTTAAAGGATGCATGGATAGGTCTCCTGAGCACAAGCACGAATCATCGTCGAAGGACAAGCGACGATTCTCTTTGAAGGCGTTCTGGAAGCAGAACCCCTGGCTACGTCTGGTTCTGCCGCTAATTCTGGTGAGTGCCGCGCTCTTCGTCTTACTGACCATGCGCGTCGTACGCACTCCCTTGATGGGAGTAACCACGCACGAAGTGCCGATCAGCGCTTTGCTTGATATGGCCGACCATCACCGCCTCCAGAGTGTCCTGATCAGTGGCGGCGATGTCTACGCGCGCGATCGGAGCGGTCAGCAATACCATGCTTTGAAGGAAGAGGGGCAGACCCTGACCGACCTTTTGCGGAGGGACGGGGTCACTGTGACTGTCGATAACGGGCAGCATACGAGCTGGGAGCAGGGACTGGCCTATCTCTTCTTTGTCGCTCTCGTTGTCGGTGGGGCCTTCTTCCTCCTGCGCCGGGCTGGTCCTGGAGCCTCGGCCCTCCCTTTCGCTCGCTCGCGCGCGCGGCGCTTTCACGAGAGTCGTCCATCAATCCTCTACAAAGATGTTGCTGGGGTTGAAGAGGCCAAAGTTGAGCTAGAAGAGATCGTTGAATTCCTCAAGCAGCCCGGGCGCTTCCGGGTGATGGGGGCGCGTACGCCGCGCGGGGTTCTGCTTGTGGGGTCGCCGGGTACAGGCAAGACGCTGCTCGCGCGCGCTGTCGCTGGTGAAGCGGGCGTCCCTTTCTACAGCGTTAGCGGCTCTGAGTTTGTCGAGATGTTCGTTGGTGTGGGGGCTGCACGTGTGCGCGATCTCTTCCGCGAGGCGCGGGCCCATGCTCCCTGCATCATCTTCATTGACGAAATTGACGCTGTTGGTCGTCAACGCCATGCCTCGGCGGCCAGCGGGAACGATGAGCGGGAGCAGACCCTCAACCAGCTACTCGTCGAGATGGACGGCTTCGAGAAAAACAGCAGCGTCGTCGTAATCGCCGCCACCAACCGGCCCGATGTTCTCGACCCGGCTTTGTTACGTCCAGGCCGCTTCGATCGGCAAATTGTCCTGGATAAGCCGGATATCCGCGGACGCCTGGCGATCCTGGAGGTCCATGCTCATGGAAAACCCCTGGCGGAGGAGGTCGATCTGCAGCACGTAGCGCGCCAGACGGCGGGTTTCTCAGGGGCTGATCTGGCCAACCTCCTCAATGAGGCGGCGCTCCTGGCGGCTCGTCGGCACCGTGACACTATCGGCAATGCTGAGCTAGAAGAGGCTATTTTGCGAGTGATGGCAGGGCCGGAGCGTAAAAGCCGGGTCATTACGGAAGCAGAAAAGGCCATCATTGCCTATCACGAGGTAGGTCACGCCATCGTCATGCGCTCGCTGCCCGGCGCAGACCCAGTACGCAAAGTGACGGCCATCGCCCGCGGCATGGCCCTGGGCATTACGCTCCAGGCGCCGCTGGAGGACCGCTATCTCTTGCGCCGCTCGGAGCTGCTGGCGAAAATGGCCGGCGCTATGGGAGGGCGCGCTGCTGAAGAATTGATCTTCGGCGACATCACCACAGGAGCCAGTCAGGATATCGAGTACGTGACGGCACTGGCACGGCGGATGGTCTGCGAGTTTGGCATGAGCGCCTTGGGCAATGTGGCCCTCAAAATGAATGAGGATGGCACTACCCTGATCAGCCCCGAGATGGCGGCCCGCATCGACGCCGAGGTTGCGCGCCTGGTAGAGGAGGCTCATCAGACGGCTCTCGACATTCTACGCCAGAAACGTGAGAAGCTGGTCGCTATCGCTGAGCGCTTGATCGAGGTTGAGACCATCGATGGTGAAGAGCTGGATGCCATGCTCTTCGCCGCGTGAGGGGAACGCTTGCTTGCGATGACACGCACTTTTCTTGCTCTCGACCTCAGCCCAGAGCTACAAACCTTTCTGGGACGAGCCATTGCCCGTGGCACGCATCTTTTACCCGCGGCGCGCTGGGTTGAACCGGCCTCGTTACATGTGACGCTGGCTTTTTTGGGAGAGTTGAGTGATGAGCAGTTGGCACAGGCAATTGAGGCCAGCGAGGCTGCAGCGCGCCAGGTGCCGCCTTTCAGCTATCGCTTAACAGGACTTGGCACCTTTGGACCGGCCAGCGCGCCACGCGTGATCTGGATGGGCCTCGAGGATGCCTCGGGACGGATGCGGGCCTTGCAGCAAGCACTCATGCGTGAGCTACAGGCGCGGGGCTTCCCTCCCGAGGAGCGTCCTTTTTCTCCCCATTTGACGCTGGCACGCCTCAAGAGGCCGCTCTCACGCGAGGAGCAGCAGGCTTTGCAGCGCTTGCTCTACGAGATCCGCGTGCCGGCTTCTCTGCCACAACACGCCGTGGAGACCCTGGACGTCATGAAGAGTGAGCTGTCGCGAGCGGGGGCCCGCTATAGCTACTTGCATCGTGCCCACCTTGCAAGGCCACAGGATCAGGAGTAGCTGTAGCTGGCGCTGGACCTTCTCAATACCAGCTGCTCTCTCGCTGCCCTCCGCTCTATCCAGGCACCTGGCTCCCTCTTCTGCTGAGCAGAGCAAGCGAAGAGGGAGCTGCCTCTCACCCTGGTGATCCCCTCCTGGCAGAGCTTATCACGAACCAAAGAGCGGCCCGAGCAGCCTCCAGCCTGCCCTCATCGCTCTCACAGCTCGCGCCAACAGGAGTAGAAAGCGATTCAGGGGTTGACAAACTCCAACGAGTGGTGTATCCTCTCAGACAGCAGGACCCGCTACGAAGAAGTGGCTCCACTAGGGTGGTAGGTGGAAAAGGGAAGAAGAGCAGGTACGGGGTTCGCAAGACGGCCTGGCAACGACGCCCGCAGTCAATTACCTCCGAGATGCCGCGCATGCTCTTATGCTCTCTCTGTATGGCAAGCTGGTGAGAAATCAGGAAGAAACTGGGCCAGCTCGCGGTGGAGAGAAGCCAGCGCAGCAGGTTTGAGGCAACGGTTGGCCTCTTACTGTTGAACGTCTCTTGCAAGCAAGCTATCATCTCTCTAGCTGTTGAGAAGGTTGTTTGGCGCAGAGGGTATCTTTCCCTGCTCTAAGCTGAGCAATCGCGCGGAGCGGAAGAAGTACGGAACAGCAAACACGCACAAAGGTAGCGAGATCTCTGAGAGAAGGAGCCAGTGAGCATGTCAGCAGCGTGTCGTACCGGCAACCAGCGGGCCGAAGCGATGTCTCGGGCTGAACAGCCTGCCAAGGGCTGTCGCTCTGCTGCTGCCACTATGCGTGGTGGTATGGGGCATGCTGCGGCTGCGGCTACGGCTACGGCCACCATGTCCGCTGCTATGATGGCTGGTCTCCTCCTTATTCTGAAAATCGGCGTCTTGACGCCGATTTCTTTATTTGTGGTCCCTCTAGCTATTGCGATTGCATCCACGCTCCTCCTTGTAGGGCTTGTGCTCCTTATTGGCCTTAGCCTTACCCTTAGCGGGTTGGTAAGCCTTACGGGCCTTAGCCTTAGCCTCGTAACGCTTACCACGGGCCTTACGCCTGGCACGCCGAGAGGAGAGTAGCGGGAGCAACGACGCAACCCGATCCAGCGCAGGTAACCTAACGAGGGCCTCCCGGCAGGGCGGTTCCTCGTTTTTTATTGCTTGCAGGGCGTTTCGCAGCAGTCTCACTTGCATTATCTGGTCTCAAGCGTCTATCACACACACGTCGAATCAAGTCTAGCGAGCTATGCAGGGACGCCCCTAGGTTAAGGAGGAAGGTAGTATGACAACAACTGCGACGGTTACTCAGGAGTCAGGAGATGCCCGTAGGGCCAGTGCGCACGCTACCGATGAAGCGCGCGAGCTGGCAGGTAGTCACATTCTCTGCGAGGCCCTGGTGCGCGAGGGCGTAGAGCTGCTCTATGGCTATCCGGGTGGCGCGATTATGCCTTTCTATGACGCGCTCCCCGCCTATCCGCGGCTGCATCATGTCCTGGTGCGCCATGAGCAGGCCGCGGCCCATGCCGCCGATGGCTACGCGCGTGCCACCGGCAAGGTTGGGGTCTGCGTGGCTACCAGTGGTCCGGGCGCCACCAATCTGGTGACCGGCCTGGCCACCGCTTACATGGACTCAACGCCGGTAGTCGCCATCACGGGCCAGGTGGGTCGTCCCTTCATCGGACGCGATGCTTTCCAAGAGACCGATGTTCTTGGCCTGACCCTGCCCATCACCAAGCACAACTTCCTGGTCAGGCATGTTGAGGAACTGGCGGATGTGGTGCATGAGGCGTTCCAGCTCGCCCGCAGCGGGCGCCCCGGCCCAGTGCTGGTCGATGTTCCCAAGGATGTCCAGTTCGCCAAGACCGTCTATCGCCCTGCTGCTTCCGTGCGCTCGATCGAACTCTACCGCGCGACGCGCGTGCCCCAACCGGCACCCGAGGCCATTCAGCAGGCTGCACGCCTCATCGCTCAGGCCCGCCGCCCAGTCATTATGTCTGGTCATGGCATCATCCTTTCAAATGCCTATGCCGAGCTGCGTGCCCTGGCCGAGAAGACCAACATCCCGGTGATCACCACCCTCCTCGGCCTGAGCGCCTTCCCGGTTGATCATCCACTCTTCCTGGGCATGCCGGGCATGCATGGGCCGGCCTTTGTGAACCGCGCGATTGGCGTCACCGACCTGATTATCGGTGTTGGTCTGCGCTTTGACGACCGCGTGACCGGCAAGGTGAGCGAATTTGCTCCCCAGGCGCAGATCATCCATATCGACATCGATCCCTCGGAGCTGAACAAGGTCAAGCCGGCTGTCGTACCCATTCTGGCCGATGCCAAGGCAGCCCTGGCGGCCCTGGTGGAGGCTGTTGAACCAGGGAATCACCAGGGGTGGCTTAGCGAGCTGCGCCAGTGGGAGGCCGAGGAGCAAGAGCGTGCTCGCCGCCTGAGCCGCCCTGTGCCCTATCCCACACCGACCGATATCCTGGATGCCATCTACGAGGTCACCGATGGAGAGGCCACGGTGGTCAGCGATGTGGGCCAGCACCAGATGTGGACAGCCCGTTTCTACAAGTGGACTCGTCCCAACAGCCATATTACCTCTGGCGGCCTCGGCACGATGGGCTTCGCCCTGCCGGCGGCGATGGGCGTCAAGATGGGGCGACCCGAGGCCACGGTCTGGGTGGTGGCCGGAGACGGCGGCTTCCAGATGAATATCCAGGAGCTGGCGACGCTCCGCGATGAGGGCGTCGAGATCAAGGTGGCCATCATGAACAACGGCTACCTCGGGATGGTGCGCCAGTGGCAGGAATTTTTCCACCAGCGTAACTACTCTGAAACTCCTATTAGCAGCCCGGATTACGTCAAGCTGGCAGAAGCCTATGGCCTGACGGGCATGCGGGTAGAGCGACGCGAAGATGTCCAGGCCGCCGTGCAGCAGGCCATGCAGACCCCTGGCACGGTCATCATCGACTTTGCCATCGAGGCCGAGGCCAACGTCTACCCAATGGTGCCTCCTGGAGCCGCCATCACCGATATGATTATCGAGCGAGAATAACGGGCAGGTTGTGAGGACAGACGGAAGGATGGGATCAGACATGACAGAGCAGGCTATCGCCTCAGCGCGTGCCGGGCAGGCGGATGCCCCCCAGGGAAGCGCGCGCCTCTATACCCTGGCGCTGCTGGTCGACGATCGCCAGGGAGCAGTTGATCGGGTGGTCAATGTGCTGCGTCGCCGCCGGGCCAACATGCGCACCCTCGTCGTCGGCCCGAGCGAAGAGGCCGGAGTCGCACGGGTCACTGTGGTCGTCGACGATGCCGAAGTCGGCGTCGAGCACCTCAGCGAGCAGTTGCGCAAGATTGTCGACGTTCGTCAGGTGCTCCTCTTCCCGGCTGGGCGGGCGATCGAGCGTGAGCTAGCCCTGGTCAAGGTCAACTGCACCGCGGCCAACCGCAGCGAGATCATCGAACTGGGCCAGCACTTTGGGGCGCAGGCCGTCGATCTGGCGCCCGAAACGCTCACGCTGCAGGTTACCGGCAAAGGTGAGCAGGTGGAGCAGCTCCTGGAGCGGCTCCAGCCTTATGGCATTCGCGAACTGGCGCGCAGCGGTTGTCTGGCGATTGCGCGCGATGAATAGGAGGAGAAGCAGTCAATGGCGAATATCTACTACGATGCAGATGCCAATCTTGAGCTGATTCAGGGCAAGCGTGTGGCGGTCATTGGCTATGGCAGCCAGGGCCATGCCCATGCCCTCAACATGCGTGACAACGGCTGCAATGTCGTAATTGGCTTGCCAGCAGGCAGCAAGAGCCGCGAGAAAGCCGAGGCCGATGGATTGCAGGTCATGACGACCGCTGAGGCGGCGGCGCAGTCCGACATCATTATGCTGCTGATCCCTGATCAGTACCATCGCGAAGTATTTGAGCGCGATATTCGTCCAGGTCTGGCCCCGGGCAAGATGCTGATGGTCGCCCACGGCTTCAGCATCCATTATTCACAGATCGTGCCGCCTCCCGATATTGATGTAGCAATGGTAGCCCCCAAAAGTCCCGGCCATATGATGCGCCGGCTCTTCACCGAAGGCGTAGGCGTGCCGGCCCTGTGGGCTGTCCATCAGGATGCGACCGGGCAGGCGGAAGCCCTTACACTGGCTTATGCCCGCGCCGTGGGATGCACACGCGCCGGCGTGCTGCGCACGACCTTCGCCGAGGAGACTGAGACCGATCTCTTCGGCGAGCAAGCGGTACTCTGTGGCGGCGTGACGGCCCTGATCCGTGCCGGCTTCGAAACGCTGGTGGAGGCTGGCTATCAGCCCGAGGTGGCCTATTTTGAATGCCTCCACGAGATGAAGCTGATCGTTGACCTGATGTACCAGGGCGGCATGAGCTATATGCGCTACTCGATCAGCGACACCGCCGAGTACGGCGACTACGTCTCTGGGCCGCGCCTCATTAATGAGCAGGTACGTAACGAGATGCGCAAGATCTTGCGCGAGATTCAGGACGGCACCTTTGCGACACGCTGGATTCTGGAGAATCAGGCCGGGCGCCCGGCTTTCCAGGCAATGCGCCGCGCCAACGCGCAGCACCAGATCGAGCAGGTCGGTAGCGAGCTGCGCGCGATGATGCCCTGGCTCAAACCTGTAGACAAGCGGCCTGAAATTGCGGGGCCGACCAAGAAGTGAGGAAAGGAGCAGCCTGAGCTGGCCCGCCGGTGACGAGCCTGCTGGCCTGGCCGCCGGCGCGCTCATCGGCTTGCCTGCGCTACGGGTGGCGGGACGCCGACAAATGGCCTCTCGTCGCCCGGTGAATGGTCACAAGGAGGAACAACAACAATGGAAGATCCTGCGGTAATTCGTGTCTTTGACACAACTCTGCGTGACGGTGAACAGTCGCCTGGCGCCACCATGACCACCGAGGAGAAGCTGCAAGTTGCTGAGCAGCTCGTGCGCCTGAACGTCGATATCATCGAAGCTGGCTTTCCGGCAGCTTCACCCGGAGACCTGGCTGCGGTGAAGGCTATCGCGCAGCGCGTGCGTGGCCACAATGTGGCCGTCGCCGGTCTGGCGCGCGCCAATAGCGAGGATATCGATGCGGCCTGGGAAGCCGTCCGCGAGGCGGATCAGCCAGTGATCCATGTCTTTCTGGCTACCTCTGATATCCACCTGAAGTATAAGCTGAGGATCACGCCCGAGGAGGCCCTGGAGCAGGTCAAGACTATGGTGGCCTACGCGCGCAATCTCTGCCCGCGGGTCGAGTTCTCGGCGGAAGATGCTACCCGCAGCGACTGGGACTATCTTTGCCGCGTCTTCGAGCTGGCCATCAAGGCGGGTGCTACAACGATCAATGTGCCCGATACGGTCGGCTACGTGATGCCGCATGAGTATGAGATGCTCTTCCGCTACCTGCGCGAACATGTGCCGGGCATGGACGATGTGGTGCTCAGTGCCCACTGCCACGATGACCTCGGCCTGGCCACCGCCAATACCCTGGCGGCGATCCGCGGCGGCGCTCGACAGGTGGAGGTGACCATCAATGGCATCGGTGAGCGCGCCGGCAATACAGCGATGGAGGAGGTGGTAATGGCCCTGCGCACGCGCCCGGATGTCTTCCAGGCCGATACGCGCATCAATGCCCACGAGTTTGTTGCGGCCAGCCAGCTAGTCAGCCGCCTGACGGGTATCCCTGTGCAGCCCAATAAGGCTATTGTGGGCCAGAATGCCTTCGCTCACGAGGCCGGCATCCATCAGGATGGCGTGCTGAAGAATCGCTTGACCTACGAGATCATGACACCGCAGTCGGTCGGCTGGGACGATACACGCCTGGTGCTCGGCAAACATTCCGGACGCCACGGCCTCGACGCCCGCCTGCGCCAGCTCGGCTATCGCTTGAATGCCGAGCAGCTGAAGAAGGCCTATGCGCGCTTCATCGCTCTCGCCGATGAGAAGAAGTATGTGACCGACGACGATCTGATCTATATCGTCGAAAGCAGCCTGGAGACGCCTTCGGCGATCTGAGGCCACGGCTGCCCTGCCCTGCCCCGGCTTGCCGGGAAGAGCGCCCCTCTCCGCTCCTATCCCGACTGGCCAACTGGCAGACGAGACAGGTCTAGCAACGGTCAAGAGAGAGCTTCTGGCCCGCAAGGGTGTGTCCGCCAGAGGTTTGAGCGGCACGCCCTTGCGCCTTATTCCTTTTTTGTACTATTCTCTTGTTTGCGCGTGGGACGATGCCTTTGCCCCTGCGCTTTGCCTGTATCGATCGAAGGAGTGAGGTCGTGACGCAGACACAGAGTTCTCAGGAAGCCACACCGCAGAAGGTCTCGATTCAGGACCCGCTGGAGGGCTATGCCTTCTTCGAGGGCCGCGTTGTGCCTATGGCTGAGGCCAGGATTAGCATTGCTACCCATGCCCTGCAGTACGGTACTGCCTGCTTCGAGGGAATCCGCGCCTACTGGAATGCCGCTCAAGAACAGCTCTATGTGCTGAAAATGCGCGAACACTATGAGCGAATGATGCACTCATGGAATGTAATGCGTTTCAATCTTCCCTATTCTATGGAGGATTTGGAGCGTATTACAATTGAGTTGCTGCGAAAGCATAACTATCGGCAAGATGTCTACATTCGACCGATCGCCTATAAGGCTTCGTTGACGGTCAAGCCGCGCCTGACTGGTCTCAAAGATGAGTTTGCGATTTATACCTTTGGCATGGGTAACTATGTGGACATCGAGTCGGGCTTGCGGGTTTGCACATCAAGCTGGCGGCGGGCCAACAGCAATGCCATGCCGGTGCGGGCCAAGGTGACGGGGGGCTACGTCAACAGTGCCCTGGCGACCGAAGACGCTCTGGCCAGCGGCTTTGACGAGGCTATCATGCTGACGCACGATGGCTATGTCTCAGAGGGCAGTTCCTGTAATCTCTTCATCCTGCGCAACGGCAAGCTGATCACTCCGGCTCCCTCTGAAGACATTCTCGAAGGGATCACGCGCAATGCTCTGATTCAGCTGGTGCGCGATGAATTTGGCATGACCGTCGAAGAGCGGCGCATTGATCGCACGGAGCTGTATGCCAGCGAAGAAATGTTCCTCTGTGGGACTGGCGTCCAGGTTTCGCCGGTGATCAGTGTCGACCACCGCCCGATTGGCAGCGGGCGCCCTGGTCCCTTTACGATGAAGTTGCAGGCCCTCTATCTGGCAGCCTGTCGCGGCGAAAACGACACGTATCGCCACTGGCTGACACCCGTTTACGAATAGGGAGAGAGGCGCTGTGGAGCCGGGTGGGGGAGCCTTGCCCTTCTTGTTGCCTGTCTCGCTTACCTGAGCCAGAGCGAGCGGTGAACACGGGGGGAGCCGTCCCCCTCGCTCCCAGGCCCGTCTTATTGGCGCCGTGGCTACTGACGAGTAGCCCAAGTGCGTGCTACAATAAAAGCCACTCTTGTCCGCTGACAAAGCAGACAGAAAGGAGATGCTGAGAGCAATGGAAGGTCTTGCAGCTGAAAGACAGGAGGCCCGTGGCGATGGCACCGGTATTTCCTGTCGCTTTCACTGTGCTCGTACCGGCCACCTCGGCTAACCTGGGGCCGGGTTTCGATAGCCTTGGTTTGGCTTTACAGCTCTACAACCGCTTTGAGGTTGTAGCGAGTGGTCATGATCCGCAGCGTCCTGTCATCCAGATCGAAGGGAGTCTGGGGGCAGGTCTTCCCACTGGTCCTGAAAATCTCTTCTTCCGCGCATTTTCCTCGGTCTTTACTGCTAAAGGAATAGAGCCGCCAGCGGTACGCATTCGCATGCTGATTCACATTCCGCCGGGGGCTGGACTGGGGAGCAGTGCCACTGCTGCCGTTGGTGGTGTGGTGGCGGCCAGCGAGTTTCTGCGTCTGCGGGGTCTGACGCTCTCTGAGCAGGAGATTCTGGAACAGGCGGTAGCCAGTGAGCAGGGGAATCATCCTGACAACGTGGCGCCGGCTCTCCTGGGAGGATTGGTAGCGACCACGGTCAAAGATGGCAAGATTCATGCGGTCAAGACCCCCTTCCCGGCTGCCCTGAAGGCGGTCATCTTTACTCCCTCGTTCTCAATGGATACGCTGGCTGGTCGCAAGCTGCTTCCCCCCAGCTACCCCAAGGATGATGTGACCTTCAATACCGGGCGTGTGGCGCTCCTCCTCTCGGCTCTGCAGGCGGGGCGCTATGAGTTGATCGGCGAGGCCATGCAGGATCGTTTGCATCAGCCCTATCGGCAGGCGCTCTTTCCTGCCATGCCCGATATTATTCAGGCTGCGGTGGCTGCCGGGGCCCACGGTGCTTCTCTTTCTGGAGGTGGTTCTTCTTTAATTGCTCTTGCAAGTTCGCGCTTCCAGGAGATTCTGCGCGCGATGCAGGAGGCCGCTCGTGCCCACGGCGTGGAAGGAACCGGTATGATCCTGCGGGCCGATAAGCATGGGGCGCGAGTGATCAACCCTCGTCATCAGCGAGTGCGCCGTCCGCGCGCTCGTTACTATGAAGATCAATTCTGCTGGTCGCCTGCCCGACCGGTAAAGGAGGGGTCGCTTGGACGCTAGCGTTGATCGTCAGGAGGAGATCCAGCCCTCTTTGTCTGTTCGCCAGGCGCTGGAAGAGGTGCGCCTGCGCTGTGTGGCCTGCCAGACGCTCTATCCGGTGCTGGAGCCGGGGCGGGCGGCGCGCTATCGCTGCGATTGTGGTGAGGTGCTCGATGTCGAGATCCCTCTCCACTTGCCTGCGTCGCTCGCCTTCCAGGCTGGGGCAGCTCTGCAGACCCATGATGAGGCTGCCGCCTGGCGTCGGCTCTTCGCGGAGCGGGCCGCGCTGGTGCCGGGTGCGCCAGGCGCTGCTGTTTCGCGGCGCAGTGGTGTCTGGCGCTATCGCGAGCTGATTCTGCCCATCCCTGAAGAGGCCGTTATCTCGCGAGCAGAGGGCAATACAACGTTGTACGCCGTGGGCAGTGATCAGCAGCAGGAGACCCTGGCCAGCCCTGGCCTGCAGCGCATCGGCGACTATGCTGGTCTGGCCCAGCTCTATCTCAAGCATGAGGGAGAGAATCCGACCGGGAGTTTCAAAGACCGCGGAATGGTGGTGGGCGTGACGATGGCTCGCCTGATGGGGGCGCGAGCTGTCGCCTGCGCTTCAACTGGCAATACCTCGGCTTCGCTGGCCTCCTATGCCGCTCTGGCCGGCCTGCAGGCCCTGGTCTTTCTGCCTGCTGGCCAGGTTGCTGGCGGAAAGCTATCGCAGACGCTGGCCTATGGGGCCCACATGGTGCAGATCAATGGCGACTTCGATGCCGCCATGCAGCTCGTTGAGCAGGTCTGTGATGAGCTGGGCATCTATCTGCTCAATTCGCTCAATCCTTTCCGCGTCGAAGGCCAGAAGGCGATCGCCTTTGAATTGTTGCAGCAACTCGACTGGCAGGCTCCCGACTGGCTGGTTCTGCCCGCTGGCAATCTGGGAAATACCTCGGCCCTGGGCAAGGCCTTCCGTCAGGCGCGCGATCTAGGGCTGATCAGCCGCCTGCCGCGCCTGGCCGCTATCCAGGCTGCCGGCGCAAACCCCTTCTACCGGAGCTACCGCGAAGGCTTCGCCCGTCGACATGCGGTCCAGGCTCAAACGGTGGCGAGCGCTATTAAGATCGGAAATCCGGTCAGTTACGCCCGCGCTCGCCTGGTGATCGAGGAGTGTGCGGGCCTCGTTGAGGAGGTCAGTGATCCAGAAATCCTGGAAGCGAAGGCCGTTATTGACCGCGCCGGTATTGGCTGTGAGCCTGCCTCTGCAGCAACGCTAGCCGGCATTCGCAAGCTTGTCAGGGCTGGTATAATCAAGCCAAATGAGCGCGTGGTTGCTATCCTCACCGGTAATTTGCTCAAAGATCATCAGACCGGTGTCCCGCGCGCCGAGACGGTCATTATTGACCCTGATCTCGCCAGTGTCAGGAGGACACTTGATGCGCTTGGCCCCCTTACCAGCTCATCATCAGGGTAGGATGGTTTCACAACCCCAGGGGCGCCCGGAGCGGCGGCGCCCCTGGGGGTCCTGGTCCTGGCTGTTAAAGCCAGAGGTCCCTGGCCTGTTGCTCCTTGCATCGGCCTTGCGGCTCTACGGTCTCAATCGGACTGAGTTTGATGACGACCAGGCCACGCTCTTTCGGATGGCCTACGATGCTGTCCATCAGGGCCTGCTCCCAGTCACGAGCAATACCGGCTCGATCGGGGCCCAACATCCACCCGGTGTGGTCTATTTGTTCATGCTGCCTGCGGCCTTGAGCGCTAACCCGCTCTGGGCCGCTGTGCTTGTGGCCCTGCTTAATGTCCTGGCTGTCCTGTTCACCTATTTCTTCTTGTACCGCTACTATGGCCGCCTGGCGGCTGTGACTGGCTCCTTTCTCTACGCCTCTGCCGTGTTGCCAGTGAAGTATGCCCGCTTTATCTGGCAGCCCAATGTTGCCGCTCCTTTTGTTGTGCTCTTTCTGCTGGCGCTCTTCCGTGGCGCGGTGGAGCGGCGACAGGGGTGGTTCGCGTGGGCTGTGCTGTGGCTGGCCCTGCTCTATCAGGCCCATGAGGTCAATCTCTTGCTGGCAGCTCCGCTGCTGCTCTGTCTGATACTCGCACCCAAGACCGTGCGTTGGCGCGATGCCCTTTTCGCTCTCCTGATCCTGCTGCTTGTTTTTGCTCCATCGTTGCTCTGGCTGCTAGTCTCTGGCTTGCACGATCTACGCTCCACTCTCAGCTTCTCTAATCATCAGGCTGGAGGCCTCTCCCTTCAAGCTCTGCGTATCTATCGCCTTTTCATTATTCCATATGATCAACTTCCTAATCGTAGCGATGCAATCCTTTTGCCACTCCACCGCCTCTTCTCCTGGCTCAAGCTGGCGATGCCTGCCCTGCTGATCCTGGCCGCCCTTTGGCTGCTGGTCGTGATTGTGCGCCGGCGGGCTGACTCGACTGCCGAGCAGGCAGAGGTGCAGGAAGCGGCGAGACCTGGCCGCTGGTGGCTGCGACTACGTGAAGGTTGGGAGAGCTGGAGCGCGGATGGCCAGCGTTGTGGAGCGCTGATCTTGCTGGTCTGGCAACTTGTCCCTCTTCTGGTCTTCTTGCGCTATGGAGGAGAACTACACACTCAGTATTTGCTGCTCTTGATGCCAGGTCCATTTCTGTTGATTGGCATCGCGGTGGCACAGTGCTGCCAGTGGCTGTATCGGCGCGAGGGCTGGCTGCAGCGTTTGCGCCTGGCTGGCTATCTCCTGGTGGGGCTGCTAGTCGTTGCGCAAAGTCTGGCCTCGGCTGTAAGCGTCCTCGATACCCTGGCAGGGCACTTTAATGATCGCTCGTTCCAGCCCTATCCCTACCATAATGATCTGGCCTCGCTCCAGCAGGCTCTGGCTGCTACCGATCAGCTTGCCCAGCGAGAGCATCTCTCGCGGGCCTATATCACGGTCGATGATGCCACTCGCACGGCTGTCTTCTTCCTCAGCCGCCAGATGCGCACGCCAGCTACACTCTTTGATGCCGACTGTCTGCTCCTGCCTGCCGAGCGCGCCGTCATGCTCGTGGGACCTTACGATCCCTGGGTTACGGCTCTACTGGAGCGTTTTACACATGCAACGCTGGTGAGCAAGCTGCCGCGCCCGGGTGGCCTGCCGTTCTCTCTCTATGTGATCGAGCCTGCGACCCAGGGAACCACGTCTGTCCAGGCTACTCCTTGGAAACTCGGCGACCTACAGGCACTCTCACAGCAAGCTGCCTCTCTCACTCTCGCCGATCGCTCTCAGGCTACCACCTGGCTTGTCTCGCCCTGGCAAGTCATGCAGAATGCCCAGCCTGTACTCAATACCACCTATGTCTATCGCTTTGTGGCCACTGCTGAGGCCCCGTCATCTCAAAGCCTGAAGACGACCTGTACTTTTAACCGCTTACAGGCTGGGGAGAGGCTCCTTGTGACCTTCAGCCTGGCTGATAGGCAGGAAGTTCCCACCAGCCTGCTGCTGCGTATCTGGTCCTCTCGCATTGTCTTCTATATGCCGAACTATGGTCCGCTGCATCTAGAGACCTCTATATCGAAGGAGATAGATGTGCATCTTTTGCAGACAGCGAAGGGACTGAGCCAATTTCTACTGTCGGTGAGCGAGGGAACGAGAGGATGATTGGTGAGGGCCTGCTGAGTAGTAGCTCAGCAGCAAAGCTCTGGCGCTGCTGCCTGCTGGCTGTTACAATGGTGTCAGCAAAAGAGCAGCGGTACTCATCCTTGACGTAAGCAACGCTCGACTGCCACCCGCCTGCGCTGTTCGCTGAGTGGAGACCGGAGCAGGGCCGGGTTAGACGAGGGAAGACAGGAGAGGACAGCAGCGTGCCTGGCACCGCGAACATGGAAAGAAGAAATCGCCGTTTACAATGGATACCGCCCTGGGAGATGCCAGCGGACCCCATCAAGGCGGTCTTCTGGTTCCTCTACTGGCTGCTCCGGGTAGTGGTCCGCTTCTACTGGCTCCCTCTACTCGCTGGTGTCCTCTATGAAAGCCTGCTCAACGGCCTGATTGGGGGAGGCATCACCCTGCTCCTTGGGGGAGTGCTCTGGGTGGCGCTCTTCGCTATTCTCAAAGTTGTTGAGCTGCTCCGCGGGGTCGCGCAAGTTCTGGCCACGGTTGAGCAACTCCAGCGAGAGTTAGGCCTCGACGAGGATGATTCCCGCTCTCGACCCAGTGAAAGCGGAGCAGGCGATGAGCCGCGCGTCGTTGAAGGCACCATTGTCTACCTGGATGAGAAGCGACGCGAGCGAGAAGGTCGGCCCGGAGCCAACTAGGAACCTGATCTGTGGGCGGCGCATGAGTCGAGCCTGATCAGCTCGGCTAAACTCGGCTGGCCCCTCCTCAGTAAGGAGGGGCCAGCTTATCAGTGAGCGGTCTTGCTATCTCTGTCGCTCTCATTCAGGCCAGCTCAGGATTGGCCTCTTTCCAGGCCAGCCAGGCCGGGTCATCGGGAGCGGGCACGTAGGAGCGCAAGAGCAGTCCATGACCCTCAAGAGCATAAGGGCCAAGGGCGGCGGGTAGCACAAGGCTTTGACCGCGCCCGAAGCTCAGGTGGTGCTGCAGCGAGGGGCCATAGTGGATGGTTGCTTCAGCGCCCAGAGATGACAGGATCTGGCAGCTTCCCGTCGTCTGCTCGCGAGCCTCTCCCTTAAGCGCTAGCTCGCGCATCACAAAGTAGCGGCAGGCGACCAGACAACGCTCCTCGTAGCCCAGTCCGCCAGCAAGCACCACCGGGCGAACCTTAATGCGTGTCGAAGGCCCATAATGGGCCACGTCCAGAGCGCGCTCAACGTGCAGCTCGCGCGGCTTCCCTTCGGCGGTCAGGCGCCCATAGTCGTACATGCGGTAAGTGATATCAGAGTACTCCTGAAGTTCATAGAGCAGAATGCCTGCGCCGATGGCGTGCACCGTTCCTGCTCGAACGAAAATGACATCGCCTGCCTGAACTGGCTCTTCATGGAGAAGCTGCTCTAGGGTTACCTGTTCGATAGCCGCAGCCACCTCGGCGCGGCTGGTGAGGGTGGCGAAGCCGTGGACGATGGTCGCACCTGGCTCCGCGGCCAGGATATACCAGCATTCCGTTTTGCCGAGCTTGCCGCCCTCGTACCGAGCGGCGTAAGCATCATCGGGGTGCACTTGCACGGACAGCTTCTGATGAGCGTCAATGAACTTGGCCAGAAGGGGGAAGCGGGGACCGAAAATAGCCCCGACCTGGGGGCCGAAGAGAGAAGGCCCAAGCTCTGACACCAATTGACCCAGCGTTTTCCCAGCGTAGGGCGGATTCTGGGCCAGGGTATTCACCTCGGTCTCCCAGGCTTCACCGATCAGCATCGCCGGAGGCAGCTTTTTCCAACCATCCTCCTCCAGGCGCCGCCCTCCCCAAATAGTCTCATGGAGCGAAGCTTCCAGGAGGATCGGATGAACGCTCTCCACAGCGTGGACTCCTCCTCAAAATCATCATAGAGACAGCCGGCGGCTGCTCTTGCAACGTCCAGGTAGCCGGGCAGCCGGGCAGACAGCAAACAAACAAGCACAGTCGAGATCAAGTAGCAACGGAACGGAGGGACCTGGCAGCAGAGGCCCCTCACAGCTTTGAGCAAGCGAGACAGGGTCTGACCACCAGCACCTGACATCGTTGGTGACCGATGGCGACCGTTGTCAAGGGTAGCACCCTCGCCAGTCGCTGTCAAGGCCGAGAAGGGGCCTGTCGAGGCTGCCTGCGAGTTTGGGCCAGCGCTAGGCATCAAGAGCGCAAGGCCCAAAAGTGGGACACAGCCAGGCCAGGCCGGGCCGACCACTGCCTGCAGACCTCCTGCTGGAGCGCTGGAGAAGAGAGGTGTAGAAAGAGAGGAGCACCTGTTTGCTTAGCTCTCTAGCTCAAATCAAATATCGGGCATCTCGGCCCAGCGCAGCAGATAGCGTGTAATCGTCTCAATGGCCGGCTCCTCGTAGCCGCGCATCAGATGGCGAGCCCCAGTGATCACCTTGATGCCCTTGGGACCTTTTTGCTGTTCAACGAACGGCTCCAGCTTATAGAGTGGACAGACCTCGTCGAACTCGCCGGTCACAAAGAGCTTAGGGCGTTCAAACTGGCGAGGTAAGCCGCCGATAGCTCGGAAGAGTGGCAGACTGATCGCTACCACTGTGCGGATACGTGGATCGTAGGGGGCATACTGCAGGGCGATATAGGCACCGAAAGCGTGACCAATCACGCAGAGCTTCGCGGGATTGACTCCGGGCTGAGCTAAAACAAAATCGATAGCGCCGGCCAGATCCAGCGGCTCCAAGCGACCATCGGTCTGTTGACCCTGGCTACGACCAACGCCGCGGAAGTTGAAACGCAGGGCGATCATTCCTTGTTCGGCCAGGCGGCGCGCCAGGAGCAATGTCAGCACATCCTGCATATCGCTACTGGCCGGCTGAGGATGGCAGAGCACAGCGACGGGGGCCTGACGAGCCTGGCCGGGATAATGGAGAATGCCCTCTAGCATAAAAGAGGGCTGTCCCTTGCTGGGGAAAACCACGCTGCGCTCGGTCGGTGCGGAGGATATGGCCATAGGCTCCCCTTCAAGACTGGCTAGACGTTTCTCGCGCCTGAATGGGCGCTTTTATCTTAGCGCAGGCAGGGCGGCACGTCAACTGCAAAACCTGGAAATCCTCCCTCAGCGAGAAGCCAGAAGCCCCTCCCCCTCACTCCTGCTCGACGATCGCCTCTCTGATCAGATCAAGCCAGGTTGTGGCCTGCTGAACCAGGCACAGCATGTGGACTGAAAGAACCTGCCCGAGCTGACAGCCGAAACGACTCGGTTGGCGGTGCCAGTACTCCAGAGCCTGAGACTAACAACCAGATAGGCCAAGCTACGAAGTCATCATGACACTTGTTGGTAGAAGGGATAATCTTCCATCTCCTTCTGTATAACGTGACAAGAACATTTGGTAGAACTTTCTTTGCAGATCCATCTAGGGATATTACACTGGATCGTGCAGACAAATGTTGAACTTTCTCGTGCTCAGGTGGATGATGAAAAATTCATCTCTGATGTGTTGACACTGCTTGCTTTATGTGCTAGCGTTTAATATGATGGGGCAAGCAGGTATGGCGCTGTTGCCAGGACTCGTGGGGAGCAGCATGAGTCCAGCTCCACAGGGCTCCAGGATCTGACGGCCAGGCCGAGGTGAACGAGAAGCCACCGCGCACTGGTAGTGTGGAGGCTTCCGTCTGTGCTCAAAGTCGGTACGTTGACTGGCTTCATGGGCGGTGGAGGGGAAGAGATTTGCAACTCTACGTTATTTGCTCTGTTTGCTCTGTGCTCTTGCTCATGCGCGCTGCCTTATCGAAGAGGGGAGCAGAGATAGTGGTGGCGGTGCATGAGTTCTAGCTCTAATCCTAGTCCTCGCCCTGTGCCCGGGGAGCTGCTCGTTTGCCCTTTCGTCAGGGGTCGTCAGTGGCCAGGGTCTACAATCTGTGACAACTGATCCTGCCTGGAGAAAAAAGGCGGTGAGCAAGCTGGGGCGCTCAAAGGAAGCGCTCAGGCTCACCCCGGGCAGCGAACCTGGAGGTTTCTTACACAGATACCTCTGCACCTCTGTCACACCTCATCGCATAGGGCTGTTTTTGTTCCTGTGAAGATCAGGTGTGGAAGGTAAAATGTGCTTTCGTTGTGCTAGTGAAGCGTAGAGGCAGGAGCACTTATGGGCAATGTATTGGTCGTTGAGGACAACAGTCTGATCTCTCGCATCCTTCAGAAACACCTGGAAAGTGATGGAGATCATACGCTCACTGTCCTTCACGGCGAGGATGCTGTCCAGTTTGCGCTGCGCAAAATGCCTCAGCTTGTCATTCTCAATATGACAAGCTCGGGCAGCGATGGCGAGCAATTCATTCAGCGCCTGCGCACGCATGCGCGGACCATGTATATTCCTATCATTGTCGTCAGTGCCGCAAGCGACCCCGGTGCTAAGGTGCGTGCGTTCCGCATGGGAGTAGATGATTATATCGCCACTCCCTTTGACACCGAAGAATTTCTGGAGCGTGTGCGCACGCAGTTGCGACATGTACAGCAGGTGGTGTTATCGAGACTCATTGACCTTCCTGGGGCGTTCCAGGTCGAGATGACTATCAAGTGCAAGCTTGCTAGCCAGGAGCCGTGGAGCCTCCTCTACCTCGACCTCGATAATTTTAAAGCCTTCAATGATACCTATGGTTTCCTTGCTGGCAATGAGATGATCCGTCTGGTAGGGCGCATCTGCCGTCGTGTGGTCTGTGAATATGGCAATCTGGAAGATTTCGTCGGCCATGTTGGGGGCGATGACTTTGTCGTGGTCACCACGCCTGACCGGGCCCGCCTACTCAGTTGCCGTATCATTGCCGCCTACAAAGAGCTGAGCCAACCGTTCTATCGGCCTGAAGACCTTAAGCGTGGCACGATCAGCGGCGTGGACCGCAAAGGGCGTCCCTATCAATTCCCGCTCGTCTCGCTCTCGATTGGCATCGTCAACAACCAGCCTCATCTTACTCACAGCCTGCAGGAAATCAGCTATCTGGTCGCCGAGGCCAAGCGCAACGCGAAGCGTTCCAGTGATAATATTTATTACATCTCGTCGTCTCGTGACGTCGCTGATTGTTTTGTTGATCAGTCCCTTGCCTCTGCTCTACCTCTCTCGGCCAGTGCCGCCGTGCTACCTTTCTCGGTTCTCAGCTGGGAGTGGGAGCTGAGCAGACGCGAGCTGGTCCATGCCTTCAGTGGCGAGGAGGCGCGCAGCGATTATGAGCTGCGTCTGCGGCCCTAGGAGTGGAAGGAACACGATGGCTAGCTGGCTGGTTTGCTCTCTTCCCGTTTCTGGCCGCTGCCTCCTCTTCGGGGGAGGCGTGAGCGCTGGCTCAAGTGAGCGACGAGAGAGGGGGGTAGATCTTTCATGCTTCGAAGCTGCAAATGCTGAGCCGTAGAAGGACAGAAAAGCGTCTCGTGCTAATCATCTGCTGCTCTTCGAGCGAAGAAAGGATGGCTGGGTGCTTCTAGTATGAGTCAGTCTGAAGAGTTCTTTGACGCAACAGACGCTCAGCGTCGTGCGCGCCGTGAAAACGCGCGGCGCATTATGCGGGAGAGCGATCTTCCCTCGCTCTTGCGTCGTCTCGATCGCGAGTTGCTCAAGGGGAGAGGGCGCTTTGAAGAATACGATACCCTAGTGCTTCTCAAATGGGGTTCGGGTTATACGGGGCGTCATATTTGGGTGGAAGTGGTTGAGGATACCATACGCTTCCGCCTAACGCCGCACCGTGTCTGTCCCACCCAGGTTCCCCTTTGTGATGGGGAGTATCACATCTTTACACCCGCCATGTGGCGGGATCGGGCCCTGCTGTGGTCTGAGCTTCAGAAGTACTATGCCAGGCCGGTGGCCGAAAGCTCCAGTGACTGAGGAGTTCTCTCCGCGGGGACCACGGCCAGGAGGGAGCAACGGGCCACTGTCGGGCCAGGTCTCGGACGCGAGCCGGCGCTGACGGCCTTGCCTCTGGTTGGTGGCAGGGCCTGGCGCTGCAGGCGTTGCCCTGATCCTCTCCTGCCCCTGCTAAACGGAGTAACCGCGAAGAAAAGGGCCGGAGGCATCAGGGCTGTTCCAGGGCCAGCATCTGGATGAGTGCCGCCTGGTGCAGCTGCAAGCTGAAGTTCTGGTACCCTGGCTGAGTATAAAACTCCTCCTGCTCGATCTCGCTGGCCCAGGTGAGAAAATTGAGGAAGACTGTTCCCCATCGATAGGCTGGCTCTCGGCTGGCGTTCTCCTTATCTCCTCCGGCTCGCGTCTCGTGCTCCTCCTCCCCGCGTGCCAGAAAGGCCGAGGCCATCAGCAGTTCTGCCGCCTGGCGGTGGAGGCTTTCTAGCCAGCGTTGCTCGATTGTCTCCGCCTGCTCTGGTTGAAGGCGGGCCAGCAGTGCTACGGCCAGCGTGGGACTCACTGCCGGGCGTACATAGCCCCAGATATAGCGCATCGCCCACTGCTCTGGTGTGTCCATGAGCTGAGCGCCTGCCATCTCCTGCAGCAGGCGGGCGGGGCTGCAGCGATCGCGCACCTTTTGCCAGACTTCCTGATTCTCCCAGGTGGTGAGCAGCAAGTGATAGCGCCTGTCGCGGCTGGTGTAACTGCGTACGCTCAGCAGGCCGGGGGTTGGGCGCAGAGCGTCGGTCACTTGCCGTACTTGCGTCTGAGCGTCAATTTCATAGGCTGGCCTGATATGGGCTAAGGTGACAATGAGTAGCTCCATTCCTCAGCTCTCCCCTTATCCTAAGCTCTTGTTGTGCTCCTTGACTTCCCTCCTCTTCTTCCTATCTTGGCTTCATCCCTTTCTAGCTGATGGCCCTCTTCTCACTTCATCTCATCAAACTGATCAGGTGGCGAGGGGGCAGAGGCAGTCAGCGCCATAGCCGCTCTTCGTCTCCCCCTGGCGGAAGGCCCACAAACAGGCCGGAAGGAAGAACGCAGAGAGGGGGCGGCGGTCTCAACTTAGTCAGCTGAGGCAGGTTTGCCGCCCCTGTGCTCTCTTACCTGGTAGCGCTGGCTGCGGGGGAGAGGGCCAACCAATCAACCAGTCAACCAAGACTCTGCCTGATTCCGCTTTACTCGTCGCTACTGAGCGATCTGGATGCTACCATCCTGTTGCAGGACCAGGATCGCCGGCGCGGCGCGTGTGCTGGTGATCAGGACATTATTCCACAAGCGCAGTGCGATAGGGCCGCTCACCCCGTTGAAGCTCTGGTTACTGATGCGCTGCACGAGCTGGGCAGGCGTTGGGAAGCTGGGAGTAGCCTGAGCCTGTCCCTGGCTGCTCTGAGCCTGTTGCCCGGACTGCTGGTGCTGGCCGAGGCTCAAAGTTACCAGCTCCACCGCATCGCCGAAGAGGAGCGCGCCCTGATCCAGGGCTGCGGCTCCACTGCAGAAGCTGCCTGGTGAAGCAAAGAGCGTGCAGAAAGCAGCGTAGAACTGCTTGGGCCAGGGGCTATCGCCGCTTGGAGGGCGAGCAGCGCTGCTGACCGTCACGTAAATACGAGGCAGCGTGAGCTGGTTTTGACGCACCCAGGGTACCAGCTTCTGGATAGCCGTTGGCTGGACAAACTCGCCACCGATCAGCAGAATCGGCTGCTGATCGCGCGGGAGCTGGGCAATCGCCTCGGCCAGGGTCATGACATCGTTGGAGAGCAGCGGAGCAAAGATTAAATCGGGCCGGGGCTGGGCCTGCAGAGCATCCTTGAGGCCAGCCAGCAAGTCATCGCGCGAGGCCTGGGGGCGTCCATTAGCATCGAGCAGACCGCTGGCCACAGCAGTCTCCTGAGCCACGATGCGCGTATGCCGATGGGCAGTGAAAGACTGACTAAAATAGCGGGCCGAGCTACTGGAGGAAGGATTGCTTGGGTCATAGAAGATGGCCACATTGCGAGCTCCCAGCTCGTTGTAGGCATAGTCGGCTCCGGCACGACTCTGAGCCGAATCGTCCGCCGAGAAGCGAATAAAGGCGAAGCCGGGGGTGCAGTGGCGATAGAGCGAGGTCTGGGAGAGCAAGTCGATGATAAAGAGGCCCGAAGCGGTCGGAGCGAGCAGAGGCACCCCGGCGCGACAGAGCACTGGCAGCACCACCTCGGTCAAGCGGCTTGGTGCCAGCCCCAGTACCGCCAGAATGGGTGGACGTCCGGTCACCTGCAGGCCGAAGTCAGCGAAGTTCCCTTTGGCGTTCAGCGTCGCCACAGCATTGGCGATCTGCAGCGCACCCTCCTCCTCGCCGGTTGTGTTCGCCAGCACCAGGTATAGCAAAGGTGCGCCGGGGACCTTCATCTGGGCGCTATTGTACTGCTCCTGACTGATATAGGCTCCCACCAGCTCCTGGGTATAGGCGGCGTAGAGAATATGGCGATCGGTGCCGCCCTGGGGATCAGCTACACCGGGGCCGCTATCGAAGCTCACCACAATAATGCCATAAGGGTGGCCTGAGAGGCGCACACGCAGATCCTCTCGATAAATGGCCGCCTCGGCGCTGTTGCAGCCCGTCGTATCGCTGATCTCCACTGCTGCCGAGAGCAGGGCCTCGGCCTTCTGGCTATTACCTGCCTGCATTGCCTGGGCGGCCTGGCGCTTATCCTGGTAACCAGCGGTATTACAGGCATCAAAGATCTTTAGCCCATCGCTTAGCCCGATACCGTCCGGCGTTGGCAACAGATGCGTGTTAGGTGGATGATAGTAGCGGGCGTCGTCCCAGCGGATCGCCAGAAATGCGGTCAGAGAGGTCAGCAACACCATCAGGATCAAGGTCCCGAAGGCCAAAGCGCGCGGAGAGATCGGTACTAATCCACCGCGGAAAAAGCCGCTCATCTGCCACCACATCACGCGGAACGGGTCACGCACCGGGCGGCGTCGATACTTGCGATTGGCCTTGGCCTCCTGGCGGAAGAGGTCGAGCAATACCAGACAGCCGGTGTCGCAGACGAGCAAGTGGGCCTGGACCTCGGGATAGAGCAAGGCCACATTCTGCCCGCTATCCATCGCCTCGGCGTACTCGGGTAGTAGTTGACGGCACTGCTGGCAATCGATCAGGCCATCGCCAGCCGAGGGAGGCGCAATACGGATGGTCTGCTCCTGCATCTCGGAGCTGGGTGGGGGAGAGGAGAAGCCTGGCGCGGTGAGCGGCTGCGAGACGGGGGGAGCCACCTGGAACGGTTCAGCCCCAGCCAGGGCCGGGGCAGCAACTGCTGTCTCATCGCCCGCCGAGGCAGCCAGAGACTCCGTCGGGGAGCTGCGCCGTACCTTCTTTTTTTTGCGCTTGGGGCTACTCGCTGCCGAGGCTTCCTTGCAACGTGGGCAAGAGGCCATATGCTGCCGGGCAGCCTCGACAGCCTCCTCGGGCACAGCCTCGGGGTCCTGCTCATACTCGGCCAGGACAGAGACAGCAAAAGCACATGCTGGCGGCAGCAATTCGTCCGTTGCCATCAGCATCCTCCAGAAAATAGGCGTTTTCTGCGAATTCTACCTGCTACAACGACCGTCAGTCAGATCAGAGTTCGCGGGCGAGGGAGCGCAGGGCCAGGGTGATCTGTTCTTCCAGCGACAGATTCTGATCCTGGGGCAGGCGAGCGATGGCCGCCTGGGCGGCGGCGGGACTGTAGCCCAAACCGACCAGGGCCTCCAACACCTCGGAGCGCCGGATACCACCGGCGGAGGTTGTGCCTGGGGCTACTGCCGGGACCTTGCCCTTCAGCTCTAGCACCAGACGACCGGCGAGCTTCTTGCCCACGCCGGGGGCGCGGGCCAACAGCTGAACATCCTCTTGAGCGATCGCGCGGTAGAAGGTGGGCGCATCGAGCACCGAGAGCAGCGCCAAAGCCACCTTGGGACCGACGCCACTGACCCCGATCAACAGCTCGAACATATCGCGCTCAGCCTCCTCAGCGAAGCCGTAGAGCGCCAGGCCGTCCTCGCGGACGTGCAGGTGAGTATAGAGCGAGACCTCGCTGCCGGGCGTACTGAAGCGAGTCCGTGTCGAGGCTGGCACAAAGACACGTAGCCCGAAGCCTCCCACGCGGATGATCAGATGGTCCTCGCGCTGTGCCTCAAGAAGGCCATGAATGCTCGCAATCATCCCTGCCTGCCTATCTCTCCCTCTGCTGTCGTATAGGAAGTAACGCCACTGGCGTGATCTGAGTAACGGTTGCTGACTTTTTGGGGAATGATTACCATCCTCCTGATTCTGAGGGGTGGAAGTCCTCTGAAAGGAGGCTGGCCCTGATCAGGTGGGAGCTATGGAGATGACAGATGGCAATAGCTGCTGCATCTGCGGCATCGTCAGGGCGAGGAACAGAGCGCAGATTGAGCAAAATGCGCACCATCTCCCCGACCTGGGCCTTGTCTGCGCTGCCGTAGCCGGTGACTGCTTGTTTCACCTGGCGTGGCGTATACTCTGCAATGGGCAGGCCGTGGTTTGCCAGGGCCAGCATGGCCACACCGCGTGCCTGGCCGACCATCATCGCCGTGCGGGCGTTTTTGGCGAAGAAAAGCTCCTCCATAGCGGCCTCCGCTGGCTGATGAAGGCTAATGATCTCCCCCAGGCGCTCATAGATCTGCTGGAGGCGCTGGGGTAAGGGCATGCCAGCGGGCGTGGTAATGACATCGCAGGCGAGCAGGCTGAGCCTGTCGCCCTGGGCCGCTACGACGGCATATCCCACAATCGCCGTCCCCGGATCGATGCCCAGGGCGACCCGCCGCGGTGGGGTCTTCTGAGTCATAGGGATATGCCGCCTTCCTCGCTGGGCTTTCGGGGGGAGGACAGAGCGGCCACAAGGGTCGCTCTGGTCCCTGGTTTGCTGCCGCCACCCGCCCTACTCATAGGAGGCCACCAGTTCGTCAGGAATATCGGCATTGGAATAGACGTACTGGACGTCGTCCAGGTCCTCCAGCTTCTCGACAAGCCGCATAAGCTGATGAGCAGTTCTGGCATCACGCAGCTCAACGCGGGTCTTGGGGACCATCGTGCTCTCGGCTTTCAGAATCTTGTAATCCTTCTCCTGGAGGGCCTGGCGCACTTTCTCCAGGTTGGCCGGGGTCGTGTAGATTGTCAAGACCTGGTCCTCTGCTGAGGGTTCCGCATCTTCGGCGCCCAGATCAATAGCCTCCAATGAGACTTCATCGGGGTCATGCCCGTCGATGGCCACCTCAATGACCCCGCGCGATTCAAAGATCCAGGAGACGCTTCCCGTCTCGCCCAGGCTTCCACCGTTGCGGCTGAAAGCGTTGCGAATCTCCGCAACCGTGCGGTTGCGATTTTCGGTCATTGCCTCGATGAGGATCGCTGTTCCACCGGGGCCATAGCCCTCGTAGGTCACTTCTTCAAGGTTGCTGCCCTCTGCGCCGCCAAGTGCCCGCTTGATGGTGCGCTCGATGTTCTCCATCGGCATGTTAGCGTCGCGCGCGCGCTGGATGGCCATGCGCAGCCGCGCGTTGGCGGCGGGATCTCCGCTTCCTCCTTCGCGCACAGCAACTGCGATCTCGCGCCCGAGGCGCGTGAACAGTTGTCCTCTGCGCGCATCGTTCACGCTTTTAGCTCGGCGAATCTGTGCCCATTTCGAATGGCCTGACATACCGTTGCCCCCTATTTATCGCAAATGCTCTGTATGAAGAAGGGCCGTTGTTGCCCTGCTTGCTCTATTATTCGTGAGGGAAACCACTGGCTGTATTGTAGCATGAACCAGGGGAAGGCGTCGAGGGGGCTGCTGTCAGCCAGGCAGCGATGGCGCGAGCCAGTTCCTCCGGTTGCTCCTGCATCAAGGCGTGACCGGCAGCAGGAATGATCTGCAGTGTCGACCCAGCGATATGGTCGTGAAGATACTGGCTGTATTTCACAGGTGTCATCTGATCTTCTGCCCCTACGACGATCAGGGTTGGGAGCTGGATCTCTCCCAGGCGGGCCATGCAATCGAAGGTATGGCAGGCCAGCAGGTCGCGGTAAAGCTGAGCTGCGCCGCTGACTAGCTCTTGTTGAAAGCGGGTGCGCTGGCTCTCGCTGCTGGTTGGGACCAGGCTCCAGGTGGCCAGCGCCTGCAGTGCCTCAGAGGAGCCTGTCCGTGCGGCCTCCAGCAGATCGGCTCGTACGCGCAGACGGGCGCCCGTTCCGATCAAGATCAGTCCTGACAGCTCCTGACCATGTTCCAGGGCCAGGGTCAGGGCAATGGCTCCTCCCATCGAGTGCCCGGCGACGATCGGCCTCTGAAGCTGTAGTTCCTTGCTGACAATCTGCCAGGCAGCCTGAGCGTAGTCGCTCACACTCACATCTGCCGCCAGCGTGTCCGCGCGCTGGCCGTGCCCCGGCAGGTCAATGGCGAAGGCAGGATACGTGCCGAGGTACCCTAGAAGAGCGCTCCAGCTGCGAGCGCTCCCTCCTGCGCCGTGGAGAAAGACAATCGGTTGCTGATCCATCTCTGGGCTTGCTCCTCTTCTGAATGTTCTCCTGTGTCGTCTTCAGGGACGCTCCTTGTCTGCTTGCATCTGGCCGCTGTCTTAGGCTATCCTTGCAGAGACGGCAAGAGCGCTGCTAGCTCAGCGATGCTCTCATAGGAAGCATACAACATTGAGAGCGAGGATGGCGTATTACTCTCATGAATGGTACAGATCACGAGGAGTCTAAGGGGCAGGGAAAGAGGGGCCTGACCAGGGCCAGCAGACAGCGTGCGCTTGGCCGAGCTGGCGAGCGCCTTGCTGCTGCTACCCTGCATCAGCAGGGCTATCATATTCACGAGCGTAACTTTCGCTGCCGGGCTGGAGAGGTCGACCTTGTCGCCAGCGACGGCGAGGAGCTAGTCTTTGTTGAGGTGAAGACGCGCCGCGGCAGGAGCTGGGGCCGCCCCGAAGAGGCGCTGACACCGCGCAAGCGCCGCAAGCTGATTGAGGTGGCCTCTTACTACCTTGAGCAGCACGAGGCCTACGGGCGCCCCTGGCGCATTGATGTGGTGGCCATTCAGCTCAACAGCATGGGTCGACTGGAAGCCGTGCGTATCTATCGCAGTGCAGTCGAGGACGAGGCCTAGCGGCACCCTGTGCAGGATCTCCTGATGGCGGCCTGAGCACCTGGCCCACTTAACGATCAGGGCGGTCAGTCAGGAGGCCTCGCTGTTCTCAGCTCACCAGACTAACTCAAGGGAAGGAGCACCAACGATGGCGGACTTTGTTGAGTCGGCAAAACATCTTGTCTCGGCGGCTGTCAGCCGGACTACCTGGGAAGCCCAGAAACAGCTGCGTATTCGCAACAAGCAGGGGGAGATTGATCAGCTGCTCAAGCAGCGTCAGCTTCTGCTGGAAGAGCTTGCCACAGCGGCTATGACCCTCTATCAGCAGGGGGCGCTCTCTCAGCCACAATTAGCGCGCGTTTGTGCCGGTATTCTGGAGCTAGATGCAGATTTGCGCAATCGAGAGCAACAGCTTCAAGAGATCAAGAATGAGACCTATCAGCCAGAGCAGTTTGCTCCGCAGCCACCGCGCGATTATACGCCACCACCGGTGGCTCCCACTGCTCCGACAACGCAGCAGGCCCCAGGAACAGGGGGGGCCAGTACCGGTGGAACCCCGCGGGCAGCGGATAAGGTACCCTGCCCTCACTGTGGCCAGCTCGTCCGTGTGCGGGCGCTCTATTGCTCTAACTGCGGGAAGAAAATCGGCTGAGGCGAAGCAGGGAAGACTGTGTTATAATAATGTGAGGCTCTCTGGAAAGGCTCAAGAGATACTTGAGCCACGGCTATAGCAGGGGAGAAGGAAGACGGCGTGACTGGTGCTTCTCAAGACGAGGTGAGCTGCACCCTTGATGTGATCAGCCATAGTGCGGCCCAAACCCAGCGGCTTGGTATGCGTTTAGGCGAGCTGCTGCGCGGGGGCGAGCTCATCCTGCTGGCTGGCCAACTGGGGACGGGGAAGACCACCTTTACCCAAGGTCTGGCTCAGGGTCTGGATATTACCGCGGTGGTCAGCAGCCCCACATTTACACTCCTGAAGGAGTACCGCGGCCAACCACGCGGGAGCGGAGACGGGCAGGCGGCGCGCTCCAGAGGTTTGGCGCTCTATCATTTTGATCTCTATCGCCTGGAGCATCCGGAAGAGATACTCGATCTGGGCTTCGAAGATTACTTTTCTCACCCGGCAGGCGTCTGTGTAGTGGAGTGGGCTGATAAGGCCCCAACGCTCTGGTCTGGCGAGTATCTCCGCATCCGTCTGAAGTCGCTCAGCGAGACGAAGCGGGCGCTCCTCTTCGAGGCCGTTGGATCGTATTATTGTGAGCTGCTACAGCAATTCCAGAAAAATACCTATGCTGCTCTTGGCAATTGATTCCTCTACGCGCCAGGCGAGTCTGGCCCTTTGCTCGGAGGAGACCCTCTACGCGGAGGAGACCTGGCTTGTCGAGAATAATCATAGTGTTGAGCTGTTGCCCGCGATCCGCCGCTTACTGGACAGCCGAAACTGGTGTCCGGCGGATCTCTCTGCCCTGGCGGTGGCGTTAGGCCCAGGCTCCTTTAATGGCGTGCGGGTGGGGCTGGCCACCGCTCGTAGCCTGGCCTTCGCTCTAGAGAAGCCGCTGGTTGGGGTGGGCACCCTGGATATCATCGCTGCTCAGCAGCATCGCTGGTCAGGGCCGATCTGCGCTGTGCTGGAGGCAGGACGCTCCGAACTGTATGCCGCCTGCTATCTCAGTACGGAAAGCAGAGATGAGCAGGGGCGCCTTACGCAGGACCTGCAGCGACTTGGTGACTATGTCCTGCTGCCTCCCCAGCAGCTCGTGACCTATCTCAAAGAGCTGGCGACGACGTCCCTGGCGGTGCCGGGCCGACGTGAGCTTCCTCCTTTTCTCTTCTGTGGGGAACTAAAAGCGGCCACCTGCGCGATCCTGCGCTCCTCTCTGCCAGAGGCTGCCTTCGCTGAGCCGTTGCTGGCCACGAGAAGGGCTGCAACCCTGGCCGCGCTTGCCTGGCCGCGCCTCGTGCGTGGCGAGCGTGATGATCCTTTGCGCCTGGAGCCGCTCTACTTACGCCCTCCTGCCATTACGGCCAGTGCGCGTAAGCAACCGCTGCTGAACGCGGTGGATCAGCCGCGCTCACTACCTCAAAGCGAGACGGAGAGGGAAGAACGTGCGTTACATCATTGAACGCATGACGTTGTCAGACGTGCCTCGGGTCATCGAGATTGAACGTCTGGCCTATCCATCGACCTGGCCTCCTAGCGCCTATCGCAAGGAACTGCAAGATAACCGCTGGGCGCACTATATTGTTCTGCGGGACAAAAAGATTCTAGAGGAGCACGTGGAGCCTTCTGCCTCTGAGGCTGAGAGACCCAGGCGCTTCTTCCCTCTGTCGCTGTTGCCGGGCCGCTTGTCGACGGCGACATCCTCGCCGCAGCTTGCCTCGATCATTGGCTTTGCCGGCCTGTGGCTCATGGTCGACGAGGCGCATATCACGACCATTGCCCTGCATCCTGACTATCGTCGTCAGGGACTCGGCGAGTTCTTGCTCATCAGTCTGATCGATATTGCTTATACCATCGGCGCCAGATGGGTCACACTTGAGGTCCGTGTCTCCAACTACGTTGCGCAGAATCTTTATCGTAAGTACGGCTTCCGTGAGGCTGGCCTGCGCCACCGCTACTACAGCGATAATCAAGAGGACGCCCTGATCATGTGGACCGACGAGATCCACAGTCCGGCCTATCGCCAGAAATTTCAGGAGCAGAAGGCCGCACTGCTGCGGAAGCTGGAAGCTCAGGGCTAAGAGAGAGTACCCTGCCCCAATCCAACCGGTCTAGCCTCCGACGATGGCTGCTGCCCTCAACCGCTTTTGGCTGGTCAGCACCCGCCGTTCTGCCGGACAGGAGAACGGGACCGCCCCGAGATGCTGGTCAGAGAGAGGTGCCTTCCAGCTATGCAGCTTTTCATTGGATGAGAAAGGGGGTGAACTATGCTCGTTCTGGGAATCGAAAGCTCTTGTGATGAAACCGGGGCTGCCATTATCAAAGATGGCCGCTATGTACTGGCTAATGTGGTTGCCTCGCAGACGGAGATTCATGAGCGCTACGGGGGAGTGGTGCCAGAGGTCGCCTCGCGGCAGCAGCTGGCTGCTGTCTTGCCGGTCATCGAGACCGCTCTCCAGCAGGCTCACTGTTGCTGGGAAGACATCGATGCTGTAGCTGCTACCTATGGTCCCGGTCTGGCCGGCTCGTTGCTCGTTGGCCTGACAGTTGGTAAGAGCCTGGCTCTGGCTCGTGATCTGCCCTTTCTTGGGGTCAACCATCTGGAGGCCCATATCTACGCCAACTGGCTGCGGCTGGCGCCGGACGCTGACCTCCAGATCGACGCGAGCGAGGCAGAAAGTGCCTATCTGCCTGGTGATCCGCTCTTCCCTCTGATCTGTCTGGTCGTTTCCGGCGCTCATAGTGAGCTGGTCCTCATGCGCGACCATACCGACTATCTCCTGCTGGGACGGACGCGTGATGATGCGGCGGGTGAAGCCTTTGATAAGGTGGCGCGCATCCTGGGACTCGGCTATCCCGGTGGTCCGGCCATTCAGCAGGCCGCGCGCCTGGCGGAAGAGGAGCTACGTCAGCAGCGCCTGCCGGTGCGCAATCCTTATCGGCTGCCGCGAGCCTGGCTACGAGGAACCTATGACTTCAGCTTCAGCGGACTGAAAACCGCCATGCTCCACCTGGCCGAAGGACTGGTTGCGGATCAGCAGCCAGGTCGCCCATTGCCCAGTGGAGGGCGCCAGGTGAGTCGCTACACCGCGATGGGAAGCGAAGCCGCCAAGCGGGGTCAAGTCCATATTGGTCTGCTGGCGGCAGGCTTCCAGGAAGCCATCGTCGACGTGTTGGCAGTCAAGACGCGCATGGCCGCCCAGGAGTATCACGTGCGGCAGGTGCTGCTGGCCGGTGGCGTGGCGGCCAATGTCGCCTTGCGTGCACGTCTGGAGGAAGAGCTAACGCCGCTGGGCGTCCAGTTACAGTATCCTCCGATTGCATTCTGTACGGACAATGCGGCAATGGTAGCAGCTGCGGCCTTCTTCCATCTCCTGCGCGGCGAGCGGCATGATCTTGATCTGGACGTAGAGCCGAACTTAAGCCTGCCTTTCCGTCAGGAGTAAGGGGGAGGAGAAGGACGGGAGCAGGGGGCGTGGAGCGAGAGCGACGAACATGCTCTGCTCAAAGGGCCGTCCCACGCTCACGTTGACGATCAGCGAGCGGTATGAAACAGGCTGTGCCGCCTGTTGCTGCCGTTCTGTTTGTATTGAGGAGAGAACTATGGCCAAGAATCACGCGGGGCATCCGGCAACCTATGCTCTTGGCATCGACCTGGGAGGCACCAAGACGCTGGCGGCAGTCATCGATGTCTCTACTGGCGCAGTGATCGCCTCGGCGCGCAAGCGTACAAAAGCAGAACGAGGGCAAGACTTCGTCGCCCGCCGGCTGGTAGAGGTAGCCCACGCTGCTCTCGAGGCCGCTGATCTGCGCAACGGGCGCGAGTTGCTCGCCGTAGGCATCGGCGCCGCCGGCCAGATTGATCGTCAGACCGGCGTGATTCTGGAGGCGCCCAATCTCGGCGTGCGCGATATGCCAGTGGCGGCTCTGCTCAGCGCCGAATTTGAACGCCCGGTTGCTGTTGGCAATGATGTGGAGGTTGCTGCTCTTGGCGAGTATCTCCACGGGGCCGGGCGTACCTACAAGAACTTTGTCTGCGTCTTTATCGGAACCGGCATTGGCGCAGGGATTCTGCAAAACGGGCGGCTCTATACGGGCCTCTCCGGCACTGCTGGCGAGATTGGCCATATCACGGTGGAGGCCAGCGGACGCATCTGTAGCTGTGGTGCGCGTGGCTGTCTGGAGGCCTATGCCTCACGCACGGCCATCACGCGGGCTATTCTGGCTGAGATCCATCATGGCCGCAAATCCGTGCTGGCCGACGAGGCCCTGCTCCAGCTCAAGGGCGGCGAAACTATCATCCGCTCGGGATTGTTGGCCAGCGCGATCCAGCAGAACGATGAGCTAGTGATCGAAGTTGTCAGCGAAGCCGCGGACTATCTGGGGTATGGTCTGGCTTCGATCATCAATTTTTACAATCCCGAGGCCATTATCCTGGGAGGAGGCGTCATCGAAGCCATTGACCTGCTCTTTGAGCGTGCCGTACGGCGTGCACGCACCGTGGCGCTGTCCCTTCCTGCTCGCCAGACGCCCATCGTACGCACCCGCCTGGGCGACTTCTCGGGCGTCGTGGGGGCCGCCTGCCTGGCGGCGGAGGCGGTGGGCTACCGTCTCCGTGAGAGCGAAGAGCAGGCAGCCGAAGAATAAAGATCAGCCAGGCGGAGCGTCTCCTCCTCCGCCCGGCTGGTCTGGTATCTGGAGAGAAGAGACTCTCCCCATCCGTGCTGTTGGGCTGTAGTATTCTTTTCCTCTGCTGACGGGTTTGCTCTCTTTTGCTGCTCCTGGACCGCCTGCTCTCCACGGAGAGAGGAGGATCGTTCGCCTGCGGCAATGACTTACTGCTCGGCGGGGGAGAGGTCCGCAGGCTCCTCCAGCTTAGCAAAGAGCGGCTGAGGTGGCGGAAGCTGCCTACCGGCGGGTACTGTCTCAAGCTGCCAGTGGGAGGCGCTGACATCTCCTGCGAAGCCGAGGTAGCCATGCAGCCTCTGCGAAGAGAAGGGCAGGTAGGGATAGAGTAACAAGCGCAGACCGCTGAGCACCTGCAGCATCACGTAGAGTGTTGTCCCAGCGGCCTCGCGGTCCTCCTTGATGCGCTTCCAGGGCGCCTGCTCGTCGAGGTAGCGATTAGCCACGTGGGCCACGGCCATTGCTGCTTGTAGCCCGTCCTTGAAGCGGCAGCGGCTGATCAACTCGCCGACCGTATGAAAGCCTTTCTCGACCTCCCTCAACATCGCCTCGTCAGCGGTGCCCAGTGCGCCGGGCGTAGGAACTGTTCCACCAAAGCGGCTCTGGACAAAGGTCAAAGTGCGATGGACAGCGTTGCCATAGGTGGCGACCAGCTCATCGTTGTTGCGTCGTACCAGCTCCTCGAAGGTAAAATCGGTGTCGCGTCCTTCGGGGGCGGTGGCCGACAGATAGTAGCGTAGAGGATCAGCTCCATAGAGGTCGAGCACATCCTTCGTCCAGACCACATTTCCCCGGCTGCTCGAAGCTTTGCTGCCGCGCATGGTCATGAACTCGTTGGCCGGGACATCGTAGGGCAGATTGCGGTTGCCATAGCCCATCAGCATGGCCGGCCAGATAATCGTGTGGAAGGGGATATTGTCCTTACCAATAAAGTAGTAGGCTTTCACCGAAGGATCGGTCAGGCCGGGAATCCACCACTGCTTCCAGGCCTCGGGGTCGCCGCTGCGCTGCGCCCACTCCACAGTAGCTGAGAAGTAGCCAATCACCGCATCGAACCAGACATAGATGCGCTTTTCATCGTAGCCCTCCAGGGGAATGGGCACCCCCCAATCGAGATCGCGCGTAATCGCGCGCGGGCGCAGGCCCTCCTTCAGCCAGTTCATCGTGAAGGCATAGACGTTGGGACGCCAATGCTCCTTGCCCTGAGAGAGCCACTGCAGAATCGGCTCCTGAAGCTTGGGCAGATCGAGAAAGAAATGCTCGGTATCGCGGATCTCCAGCGGCTGCTCTCTGCTGCCGCAGAGACGGCAGTGGGGCTGGATCAAATCAACGGGATCGAGCACTCGCCCACAATTGTCGCACTGGTCGCCGCGCGCCTGGGGGTAGCCACAGTGAGGACAGGTCCCCTCAACGTAGCGATCGGGCAGAAAGCGGCGATCCGTTGGACAGTAGGGCGACTGCATGGTATCTTTATAGACATAGCCCTTCTGATAGAGCGTCAGAAAGAAATCCTGCGTAATGCGATAGTGATTCTCCGTGCCCGTTTCCGTATAGAGATCCCAGGAGATACCCAAACGCTCCCAGACCTCACAGATCTGGCGATGGTAGTAGGAGACAAATTCGCGCGGCGAGATGCCCTGACGCTCGGCTTCGACCAGAATCGGCGTGCCATGCTCATCGCTGCCTGAGATCATCAACACATGGTTACCGGCCAGGCGATGGTAGCGCGCGAAAGTATCGGCGGGCAGATAAGCGCCGGCGATCTGTCCCACGTGGGTCGACGTTTTAGCATAGGGCCAGGCCACGCAGACCAGAATATACTCAGCCATAGAAGACGACTCCCTTGCTTGCTGATGGAGGTCAGCTGTTCTGTCTCCTTTTTGAATTGCATGTTTGCGTGCTTGCTTGTTTGCTGGTGCCGTTGATTGCCGTGTCTCGCAAAGAGACGCTTAACGGATGATGAAGTGAAGAGACCACCAGGCGGATTGTGCCTCATTATAGCATAGAGTGAGGGAGGGACAAGACCCTGCGGCGGGGGCCGGACCTGCCTGTCGCTCCGCTGGACCACCTGGCGCTCTCCCGCGGGCTGGGTTGAGCCAGGCTGGCGCGGGATTGGTCACATGCCGATATAGCGAGCGTAGAGTGAGCGCGCAACTTGCTCGTTATCGGTGCCTTTGATGATCGCGCGCCCGTCGGAGAAAACCGTCATCTCGTAGCCATCGATCGTGAAGCGCAGCAAGTAGGCATTGTGCTGGACAGGAGCGAGCGCCTCCAGACGCTGGGCAAGAGCTGCCAGGTCGACGGAAGCTTCACGGCGGCTGCTGCGCACCTGGACGGCATTGCGCCCACAGAGGGCGGTTGTCCTGCTTTGGATGGAGGCGTTTAAGAAATCGAAGCGTCCAAGGGCACAGGTCGGACAATCGCTCTGACGAGGCAACTCCAGACGCTCAAAAGTATTTTCCCAGAGATCGGCCACCAGCAAGGCCCGGCTGATCAAAGGACTCTGGAGCAAGATCTTGAGGGCCTCGGTCGCAGCGATGCCGCTCATCATGCTTACGATCCCGTTGAGCACCCCGGCGGTATCGCAGGTTGGTGTACTGCCAGGAGGGGGCATCTCGGGAAAGACACAGCGCAAACAGGCGGTCTCGCCTGGGAGAATGTTCATCGTCACCCCGTGGGCGGCAATCACCCCGCTGTAGATCCAGGGCCGTTGGTGCTTCACACAGGCATCGTTGAGCAGATAGCGCGTCTCGAAGTTGTCGGTAGCATCCAGCACCAGATCGACACGCTCGACCAGCGACTCGACCTCCTCGACGTCAAGGTCGGCAACCAGGGCTTCGATCCTGACCTCGCTGTTGATGCGTTCCAGCTTCCTGGCTGCGGCCACCGCCTTGGGCAGATGAGCCTGGACATCGCCTTCGTCAAAGAGGATCTGCCGTTGCAGGTTACTCAGCTCAACGTAATCACGATCGACGATGATCACTTGCCCGATACCGGCGCGGCAGAGGTGGTTGGCGAGCATCGTGCCGAGCGCGCCGCAGCCGATAATGGCCACGGAGGAGGCAAGCAGGCGTTCCTGCCCCTGGCGTCCAATAGGACCAAAGAGAATCTGTCGCGAGTAGCGCTCGAAAGCTACCATCAGAAGAGGCCTTCCCAGGATGGGGCATCCTGTAGCTGCCTGACAGCGCCAGGACAGGCAGAGCTGTCGGCAGCCCGTTGATATCTGTTCCATTGTATCACACGAGGACAAACGAAGCAAAGGCAGCCAGCGACTATACAAGCGGCAAGCAGTCTGATCGCTTGCCTGGCTAGTACTCCCGAGGGCCTCAGTTGGCAAGGCCACGCAGGTGTGTTACAATGCAAAGGGGTGGGTCGTCTTTGCTGTTGAGGAGAGATAAAGTGCAGTGCCTGAGCAAGACGGCTTTAGACGGCGAAAAAGACGATGAAGAAAGTGCTGGTCATCGACGATAATCCTACTATTGTAGAGCTTATCAAATATGCCGTGAATCTCCAAGGCTCGTACGAGGTCATCGTCGCTTATGACGGCGTCCAGGGCCTGGAACAGGTCTATGCCCATCACCCCGATTGCGTCATCATCGATGTGAAGATGCCTCGGATGGATGGCTACCAGCTGGTACGCTGCCTGCGGGGCGATGCGCGCACCGCCGATACTCCGATGATCATCCTGAGCGCGATGACACGCGAGGAGGATCAGCTCACAGGCCTTCTCTCCGGGGTCGATGAGTATCTGACCAAGCCATTTAAACCTAGCGCCCTCAATGCGGCTATCGAGCGCGTTCTGCGCCTGACTCCCGCCGACCGCCAGCGCCGCATGGATGAATTGATGCGCAGCCAGAGTGAACAGCAGCAACAGCGATAAGTGTGACGAGCTAGCTGCGCACGCTGGGGACCGTGCGCAGGCCGCTCTCCTGCACGGGAGTACGCTGCTGCAACAGCTCTTGAACAGATGCGCAAGCGACAAACAGGTCCAAGCCAGACCACTCTCGACCAGGTGACGGCCAGGATCTTTTGTCTCGTGCTTCTCTTGCTGGCAGAGGGCTGTCCGCTTCTCTTCGCTGCAAGGAAGAAGGATGGCCGCGGGAGAGGCCTCTCGCTTCCCGTTTTCCTCTGTCTGTGTCGGTTTTATTATTGAGCAGCTTGAACACTTATTTCATGTAAGTGCTGATCGACGATGCTATCTATCCGTCTCATGGCTCGTGAACCAAGGACAGCGCAATTGCCGCGGGTGCTCTTCGTTGATGATGATCCGCATACCCAGGGACGCATTAGGCAAGCCCTGGAGCATATGTTTACAGTCCGCTGCGCCTCTTCTTTGGAAGAAGCTCGTCGTTGCTTGCTCGAAGAGCCACCTGATCTGCTGATTTGTGAGATTGTGCTGGGCAACGAGAATGGCCTCGATCTCTGTCGCTTTGTGCGCGACCAGTCTTCATTGCGCCATCTCCCTGTGATGATCCTCAGCTCGCAGATGACGGTACAGGACAAAATCGCTGGATTCACCGCCGGCGCTGACGACTACGTGGTCAAGCCGGTCGATGCCCGCCATCTCGCTGCCCGGCTGCGTCTTCTCTTGCGTATTAAGCAGCTGGAACTACGTAACCAGGATTAACGCAGCGAGAGCCTGCTGCCCCTCGAAGTCGACGATCTTTTCGCGAGTGGGTGGCAGGCTTCTCCCCGGTCTTATCCTGGTGGGGACTAGCTTCCTTGCTGATCTGGCCCTCGCCGGCGCAGCAGCCCCGGTTATCTGGCTGGGCTGCGCTGAGAACGGCAGCATTCTGCCAGGAGGCTGAGTACAGAGGTCTCTCCTTTGATAAAAGGGGACAGCGCCGCGAGCCGACTCTGTTTTCGCAGGCAGCCGGCGCGACGGCGCTGCTTGTGCTTTCTGGCTGGAAGCCCCTTCTCTGTTTCCTTCCCTAACCTGCTTGCCTCTGGCCCTGGGAGGCCGAAGTGGGGCGAAGCAAGAAGGAGCAGGGCTTCTCAGCCAGGGAAGTGGCAGGCGACATAGTGATTCCGCTCCTTCTCTTCGAGGGGCGGCGTCACCTCGCGGCAGATCTGTTGTGCTTTCCAGCAACGTGGGTGGAAATTGCAGCCCGACGGAGGATTTACCGGGCTGGGCACATCCCCCTCCAAAATGATGCGCTTGCGGCGGGCCTCGACCTCGGGATCAGGCACGGGGATGGCCGAGAGCAGGGCCTGCGTATAGGGATGCAGCGGCAGCTCGTAGAGCTTCTCGCTCTCCGCCAGCTCGACAATCCGCCCCAGATACATCACAGCGACGCGATCGCTGATGTGCTTCACCACTGAGAGATTGTGCGCCACAAAGAGATAAGTCAGGCCGAACTCGGCCTGCAGGTCCTGGAGCAAGTTCACCACCTGGGCCTGAATCGAGACATCGAGCGCTGAGACCGGCTCGTCGGCGACGATGAACGAGGGACGCAGCGCCAGAGCGCGAGCAATGCCGATGCGCTGGCGCTGGCCGCCACTGAACTCGTGGGGGAAGCGGTTCACGTAATACGGGTTGAGTCCCACGACCTCTAGCAGGTGAGCCACCTGCTCACGGATCTCACGAGCGTTTCCCCGTTTGAAGTTCTCCAGCGGCTCTGCAATAATCTGCCCCACTGTAAAGCGTGGATCGAGCGAGCCAAAGGGGTCCTGGAAGATCATCTGCATCTCAGCGCGCTTCTTGCGCAGCTCAGAGGGTGGCAGCTTTGTCAGTTCCACCCCATTCAGCTTGACACTCCCCCCAGTGGGCTTGATGAGCTGCAGAATCGCTCGTCCTGTCGTTGACTTGCCGCAGCCGCTCTCTCCTACCAGGCCAAGCGTCTCGCCGCGACGAATCGTCAGATCGACGCCATCGACGGCCTTCACATGAGCGATTGTGCGATTGAAGAGGCCGCCTTTAATTGGAAAATGGACCTTCAGACCCTTGACCTCGACCAGCGTTGTTCCAGTGGCTGTCGAGGTTGCCATCTGCTGTTGTACCATAGCGTCCTTCTCCCTCTCTCCCTGGCTAGCTTGGATAGAAGCAAGCGGCAAGCTGCTCACCGCGGCCTACCGGTTTCAACTCTGGCCGTTCTTGTCGGCAGCGAGGTTGGACCCGCGGGCAGCGCGATGCGTAGGGGCAGCCGATAATCTCGCGTGAGAGGTCGGGGGGCTGCCCGGGGATGGGAGTCAGGCGCGTGCCACGCTTCTCGTCCAGGCGGGGAATCGACTGCAGGAGTCCGATGGTGTAGGGGTGGGCCGGTGTCTGGAAGATTTGTCGCACTGGGGCCGACTCCACAATATGGCCGGCGTACATCACAATCACGTCCTCGCAGGTGCCAGCGACCACGCCGAGATCGTGAGTGATCAGCATCAGGGCCGTGCCGAACTCCTTAGCCAGGCCCTTCATCAGTTCGAGAATCTGGGCCTGAATGGTCACGTCGAGGGCCGTGGTAGGCTCATCGGCAATCAACAGCTGTGGGTTGCAGGCCAGAGCGATCGCGATCATAACGCGCTGGCGCATGCCGCCACTGAACTCGTGAGGGTAGCTCTTGGCCCGCCGGCGTGCATCGGGAATGCGTACCAGGTCCAGCATCTCGATCGCCCGCTGCCAGGCCTGATCGTTCGAGATGCCCTTGCGGTGGCGCTTGACCGTCTCGGCGATCTGGTACCCGATGGTGAAGACTGGATTGAGAGAGGTCATCGGGTCCTGGAAGATCATCGAGATCTTACTGCCGCGCAGCTCCGTCATCTCCTCGTTGTTCTTCTCCAGGATATTCTCGCCGTTGAAGAGAATCTCACCCCCGACGATCTTGCCTGGCGGCGAAGCGATCAGACGGATAATGGAGAGCGCGGTCACGCTCTTGCCGCAGCCGCTTTCGCCGACCACTCCCAGGGCCTCGCCAGACCGCATGGTGAAGGAGACATCGTCTACGGCCTTGACAACGCCGCCGCGAGTAAAGAAGTAGGTCTTGAGATTATTCACTTCCAGCAGGTTTTCTGGCATGGGTGTATGCTCCGCTCTTGCATGGTTCGCTTGCTTAGTCTTTGGTGCGAGGATCGAAGGCATCGCGTAGGCCGTCGCCGAGGAAGGAGAAGGCCAGCACCAGGATGGCCAGCGTCACCGAGGGGACCAGCACCTCCCAGGGGTGCGTATCCACTGCGTTACTGGCCTCGGAGATCATCAGGCCAAGGCTCGAACCTGGTTGCTGAACGCCGAGACCCAGCAGGCTGATGCTCGCCTCACCGATAATGGTGTTGGAGATATCGAGGGTCGCGGCCACCACAACGATGCTGAACAGGTTAGGAATGATGTGGCGCCAGATGATCTTGAGGTTGCTGCTACCAGCAGTGCGGGCTGCTTCGATGAACTGCTGTTCCTTAATCTGAAGCGTTTGGCCGCGCACGAGACGAGCCATCAGAGGCCAAGAGACGAGGGCCAGGGCTGCTGAGACCAGAAGCAAGCGGGCGTTCCCGTTGGGGCCGACGATGGGGACGTTGCTCAAGGTAGTATCGGCCCAGGTGCCGAAGATGCCGGTGAGCAGGATGATAAAGAGCAGCCCCGGGAAGGCGAAAATGATGTCCGTTAAGCGGGCCAGAACTTGGTCGATCCAGCCCCCAAAGTAACCGGCCAGGACGCCGACCAGGATGCCCATCGTAATGTCGATGACCTCCACCAGGACCGCCACGCTGATAGAGACGAGCAGACCCTGCATCAGGCGGGCCAGAATATCGCGTCCTAGGTCATCGGTCCCCAGCCAATACTGGGCGGATGGAAGCTCATCCTGGTGGCTCAGCTCCTGGTGGTAGAAGGTGCGGTAGACCGTCGCAGGAATCGGCCCATTGTCGGGGCTGTTGTAAATACCTCCCAGGTGCTGGTAGATAAAAGGCCCGAGTAGCGACAGCAGCACCATAAAGATGATCACGCCCAGGCTGACCATAGCCCGCTTATCACGGCGCAGACGACGCAGTGACTCGCGCAGTGGCGAGACCGGTTTGCGCTCTTTCGGCCCTTCGGCCTCCGGTATCACGCCCGGCGTCTCGACCAGGAGTTCCGGCTCTGCAGGCACCATCAGGTTCGTATCCGGGGCGATCAGGGGGGAGGCTGGTTGAATCTCTCGGTCGCGCATATCCATTGTCTCGCCTCCTATTCGAGCTTGATGCGGGGGTCGACCAGCGTGTAGGCGATATCCGCCAGCAAGTTGCCCATCACGACCCCGAAGGCCAGTAGTACCGTCGTCGCCTGGATGACCGGATAGTCACGATCAAGTACAGACGAGACAGTGATGGTGCCGATGCCGGGGATGTTAAAGATATTCTCGATGAGAAAGGCGCCCGTAATGGTGAAGCCCAACGTGACGCCTGTCACGGTGATCAGTGGAATGAGCGCATTGCGCAGCGCATGTCGATAGATCACAGCACGTTCGGGCAGCCCCTTTGCGCGGGCCGTACGGATGTAATCCTGGCGCATTACTTCCAGCATACTGGTACGAGTGATACGCGCAAAGTAGGCGGCACCGGCCAGTCCGAAGACCAGTACAGGCGCGAGCTTAAACTGGATATCGGTCCAGGTATAGTGCCAGGGTTCGCCCCAGTTTGCTACCGGCCAGCCTGCTCCCGTTTCCTGGTCGATGAAGACGATCAGCACTTGAACCAGGACACAGAAGACAAAGATGGGCATCGCATAGAGTACCAGCATGATGCCCATGTTCAGGGTATCCACCCAGGTATTGGCCTTGAGCGCGGAGATGATCCCCACGGGAACCCCGATCAGCAGATAGACTACCAGGGCCCACAGAGCCAGTTCCATAGAAACAGGGACGCCGTCCTTGAGAATGTCCCAAACCGGTCGCCCCTGTGTCTTGAACGAGTAGCCAAAATCGAAATGGGCCAGGTGGACGAGAAAGTTCCAGTACTGCTCATACCAGGGCAAGTCCAGTCCGTAGGCATGCCTCAGCTGAGCGTAGAGCAGGGGGGAAAAGTGCTCACCCAGCATGGTGCGGATTGGGTCGCCCGGGGCAAAGTAGCCCATAATGAAGGTGATGAAAGTAACTCCGATCACCACGAAGACTAAGCCGATGAGGCGCTTGATCAGAAACTGTATCATGCTAAGCCCCTTACTGTCCTGTCAGCGCTCGCTTGACGAGAAGGAGGCCCGTCTCTTGCCCTCTCCCTCTCCCCTTATCCCACTTTGCACCCTGTCTCTTGCCTCCTTCGTGGACAAGTGTACCCATGTCACGTTCCGCTAGAGGTGGAAGATCTATGAAATGGCACCCTCTCATAGATAAATCTGGACTGTAGCGGACAACAGACGTTACATGACGGATCTTGTCCCATATTTTAAGGAGCGCTATCAGGCTTGTCAAGCTAGAGGTTATGCTTCTGCCACCATATTATTACGCTCGCCTGCCTGCATTGCTCACATGCGCGTAGAGCAGCTTCCCACCGTCAACTTGCTCCCTGTCTGGGCTGATGACCTGCCGGTGCTGCTGTGCTGCCTGCGGGGACCAGGCCGACAGTGGTTCCTTGGCTGCTGGGTCAGGCTGGGAAACAGGCTGGTGAAGAAGGGAAAGCGGCCAGGCGAACAGACAGGGGCTATTATAAGGAGCAGCCGGGGCAAGGTCAAGGTGGGGGGAGAGCAATAAGAGAAAAGGGGGAAGAGCCTGGGGAGAGGAGCGCTCTGGCTCCTGCTCCGCCAGGCTCTGGCGGTCGAGGATTCATCTCACTGACGGCCTGCTGGCTCAGCCGACGATGGCGTCTGGCTGGGGTGAGAGGCCAGGCCAGCTGAGTGAGCGATTGAGTGCTGCCTTGTGGTACCAGCGCTACCGGGACGGGTCCGAGCCGATAGCGTCCTGATTGACGAGACTAGTGCTGAGTGATATAGATCTGGGACCAGTAGTCGGGCGGAATCAGCTGCTGAGGATTGTAGAAGAAGCCGTGGACATAGGTTTTGACCACGTAGGGAGCCTGCACCTGTTCCATCGGCAGCCAGGCCACGTCATTGACAAGCTGCTGCTCGGCCTGGTTGTAGGACTGGTAGCGAGCTGGGCCGTTGGGCATGGCGTCGGCCTGCTCCATCAGCTTCTGGGTGGCCTGCTGCTGAGCGGCGTCGGGACTATGGTTCTGCCCGTAGTTCATGTTGTTGTTCGGCACGCCGGCGTCGAATTGCAGCGTCAGCCAGTCCTGCGGGTCGGGATAGTCCGCGATCCAGGCAATGCCCCAGAATTGCAGACCATGTGGATTGTTGGTCGCGGCTACAATATCGTCCAGCAGCTTGTTGAAGTCCTCGGCGTGGACTTTGACCGTGATCCCAAGGACCCTTTGCCACATCTGGGTCAGGGCTGTGGCCTCTCGATCCGAATCGGCGGAGCCGCTTGGGTAAGTCAGGGTGATCGGTGGAAGCTGGGAGACGCTGGTTAGCCCTTCATCTTTGAGGCCGGCCTCCAGATACTGCTTGGCCATTGTGGGATTCCCGGCGGTGCTGGTCGTGCCATCTGGCCCTTTGAGGTTCGAGTTGTAGCCTGGCATCCCTTTGGGCACGATATGGTTCGTGGCAATGTAGATGTCCTTCCAGACTGCGTGGACAATTTCATCCTTGTTGATAGCCAGAGCGAAGGCCCGGCGCATGTTGATGCTGTCGAAGGGCTTCACCAGGTAGTTCATGGTATAGTAGTTGATCCACAGCTGAGGGGCCAGGTGGAAGTCGTTCCCTTTCCGCGCCTGATCGACGTACGAGCTAGGCACGCCCGCTATATCAACCTGGCCGGCGCGGTAGGCTTGATAGGCGGTATCAACCTTCTGATAGAAGGGGAAGGTCACCTTCTGCAACTGGGGCTTGGGGCCATAGTAGTAGGGATTGGGGACAAAGACAATCTGCTTGCTATGCTGGTACGATTGCACCTTGAAGGGGCCTGCGCCGCCGCCTTCGTCAAGATGGTCGGTCCAGCTCTTGCCGTATTTGTCGATCAACTTCTTTTCCACCACGTAGGAACAGGAATAGGTGAGCGCATCCAGGAAGTAAGCGGCCTTCTTTTTAATGGTAATGACCACCGTATTGGAGTCAGGGATCTGGATGCTGTCGCCAATGATGGTCTTGATCTTCCCCTTTTGCAGCAGGTCAGCGTCCTTGATCAGGGCCAGATAAATTGGGGCCGTGGTCGAGTGCTCTGCTGGCTGCAAGGCTCGATCGATGCTGTAGGCGACGTCAGCAGAGGTGAGGGGGGTACCATCGCTGAACCGCAAATTAGGCTTCAGATGGAAGGTCCAGGTCAGCCCATCCGCGGAGGTCTGCCATGAAGAGGCCAGCTGTGGCTGGATGACCAGATTGTTGTCGAGCTGGACCAGGCCGGTGAAGACCATGTCAATGGCCTGAATCGAATAGAGGTCGGTCGAGAGGCCGGGGTCGAAGGTGGCGATATCGTTGACTCCCGCTTCTGGGTAAACGAGGACTTGCTTACTGGCTGGGGCTTTCTGCGTCGAGGTCGTTTGTGTCCCACCGCCGCAGGCGGTCAGCAGGAAAACAAATAAGGAGAAGAGCGTGAGAGCTAGGCCGACTGGGTAGGTTCTCTTACGCAGTGCGGACATGGATCGTGCTCCTAACCATAAGGTGAACGCTAGCCACGGCAGCAGAGCCGACGCGAGCCAGGCTTGCTGGTGGCTGCTCAGCCAACGTTCCAGTTCCCTCCACATCCCTTTTCCGGGCAGGGACTGCAGAGGGAGTGCTAACCGATCCAGAAGACAGGATACGTGCGGTGTTGGTGGAAAAACACGGCACGCGAAGAGAACAGTCCCTTGCTCAGGGCCGGACGGCGGGGCCGTCCTGGTATTGGTTGCGCTGGCACCCCTGATCAGCTGAATCGCCGTGGAAATAGGCGAGTTTCAACCCTGTTCAGGTTCAAGGCATTATTACTTACGTCTTCTTAGCGGCTGATCTCTCAGGCTCTCCGGCGGGAATGGGAGACGGAAGGCCAGCGCCGGGCAGGCGGAGGAGGGCAGGGAAGCTGGAGGTAGGATCTGACGAAAGCAGGCGCAGCCAGAGCGCTGCAGCGACTGTCTATGAGCTGGTCGACGGCTACTATCTGGCGCTCGCTGGCTGTGCTGCTTTCGTCAGGCCGTGGGTAGGCTTTACCTTAGTGGACGCTGATATAGATCTGAGACCAGGCGTCGGGAGGTACCTGCAGCTGAGCGTTGAGCACGAAGCCCTGTACGTAGGGCTTCAGGACATAGGCGCTGCGCACCTGGGTGATAGGCAGCCAGGCCACATCGTTGACAAGCTGCTGCTCGGCGTTCTGGTACGCCTGCAGGCGCGCATTGGAGTCCGGCAAGGTATCGGCAACCTCTAACAATTTCTGGGTGGCCTGTTGCTGCAGGCGATCGGACGCATTATTCTGACCGTAGTTCACCTGATTGTAGGGAGAGCCGGCATCGAACTGGAGCGTTGTCCAGTCCTGGGGGTCGGGGTAGTCGGCCACCCAACCGATGGCCCACATTTGCAGGCCGTGAGGATTGCCGGCGGTGTTGGAAAGCTCATCCAGCATCTTATTGAAATCGATGGCCTCACCCCTGACAGTCACTCCCAGGACGTTCTGCCACATCTGAATGGCTGCCGTAATCTCATTCGCCTGGTCCTGGTTGCCAGAAGGATAGGTGATCGTGATTGGCGGAAGCTGGGAGGCGCTGGTGAGACCCTCGTCCTGCAGGCCCTTCTGGAGATATTGGCGTGCCAGCTGCCCATTCCCGCGGGTGTTGACCGTGTTATCTGGGCCGCGCAGGTTCGGATTGTAGCCCGGCATCCCCAGGGGAATAATATGGTTGGTCGGGATCGGCACATCTTTCCAGATGGCGTGTGCCAGTTCGTCCTTGTTCAGGGCGAGGGCGAAGGCGCGCCGTATATTGATGCTGTCGAAAGGTTTGACCAGGTAGTTCATCCCATAGTATCTGATCCACAGCTGGGGAATCAGGTGGAACTCCGGCTGATTGCGGACACGAGCAACCTGCTGGCTGGGCACAATCGCAAAGTCGACCTGACCTGCTTGATAGGCCTTATAGGCGGTGTCGGTCTCTCGATAGAAAGGAAAGATCACCTGCTGCAGCTGGGGCTTGGGGCCGTAGTAATTGGAGTTGGGAACGAAGACAATGCGCTTGTTGTGTGTGTATTCCTGGACTTTAAAGGGGCCGGCCCCACCGCCTTCCTGGAGGTGATCGGTCCACTTCGTGCCGTACTTATCGATGAGCTTCTTCTCGACTACATAGGAGCAAGGGTAAGTCAAGGCATTGAGGAAATAGGTGGCCTTCTGGCGTGCCAGGATGACGACCGTCTGGGGGTCGGGCGTGAGCACGCTATCGCCGATGATCGTGCGAATCTGCCCCTTGACGAGGCGATCGGCATCCTTGATAAGGCCCAAATAGGTTGGGGCTGTGGACGAATGTTGAGCGGGCTGCAGGGCGCGATCCAGGCTGTAGGCAACATCCATTGAGGTCAATGGCGTACCGTCGCTGAACTTCAGGTTGGGTTTCAGGTGGAAGGTCCAGGTCAGGCCATTGGGCGAGACCGTCCACGAGCTGGCCAGCTGAGGACGAACGACCAGGTCCTTGTCTAGTGACACCAGGCCCGTGAAGACCATCTGGATCGCCGTCGTCGATGGTACATCGAGAGTCAACGCGGGGTCAAAGGTTGACAGGTCCTGAATCCCGCGCTCTGGCTCGACGAAGACCTGCTGGCTAAGAGGGGCTTTGCGGGCGGAGGTCGTATTACCGGAGTTGCCTCCTCCACAGGCGCCCAGCAGGATGACCAGAAGAGAGAGCAGCGCTACGAAACCTGCTGTGCTCATACGTTGCTGGGTAGACATAAGGAGCTTCTCCATCGCTGCTTAAAGCAAGCTGCCATATTGTTGGCTAGAGATCATTGCTTGTTGATGTGGATAGCTATGCCGCCAGCCGGGCAGTAGACGGTCCCCTGACGTCGCCCGGTCTCGCGATGCTCTCCCTGTGGGCGGCCTGGCTAGCTGGCTGTGGCTTTGGGCGGTGACGGGCGTCAGCACCCAACGAGAGCACCGCGCTGCCGGCGTAGAGCTTGCTCTGGGCTGGTGGATCGTTGGGATGGCAAGCGGCATCCGAAGTCTGGCACCACCGTCGCTGTTATCATACGGGACCCCTCTGCCGGGAGCAAGCAAAGAGACAGCGAGTAGGAAAGGAGGACCACCTCAAAGGAATAAGGAAAGGGGCAAAGCCAGCAGGCTTGCCCCTTCCCGAGAAGAGTCGCTCCGCGAGCCTCTTCTGTTTCTGGTCTCTGTCGTCCTTCTCTCCTTCGGCTAGCGTGAGGAGAGCCTGGCCCTGCTATGGTCAGGACTGATTTTCGACAACGTAGATGTTCGCCCAGTCATCGGGCGGCACCAGATTCATCCCGTTGTCCTTGAAGCCAACGATCAGCGGGTTGCGCAGAAAGACCGCATTCACCTGCTCCAATGGTAGCCAGGCGACATCATTGACGAGCTGTTGCTCGGCCTCCTGGTAAAGGCGCAGGCGGGTGGCCGTATCCAGCGTGCCATCGGCCTGCTGTAGCTTCTTTTGGACCAGCTGCTGCATCGCTGCGTCGTTGCTGACGTTCTGGCCGTAGTTCATATTATTGTTAGGGACTCCCTGACCGAACTGGGCCGAGAGCCAATCCTGCGGATCAGGGTACTCAGCGACCCAGGCCAGACCCCACATCTGGAGACCGTTGGGGTTGTTCGTGGCTGCCGTCACGCGGCTCAGCAGCGTATTATAGTCGACGGGATCGGCTGTAACAGTTGCCCCCAGATTCTGACGCCACATCTCGATCAGAGCCTTGGCCTCCTGATCCAGGCTATTCAGCCCTGTAGCATAGGTGAGCTTGATAGGCGGCAAACTTGACAGGTGCTCTTCCTGCAGGCCCTGAGCCAGCAGCTGGCGGGCCTTCGCTGGATTGCCGGTCAGATTTTGGGTGCCGTCGGGGCCGGTCAGTCTGGCGTTATAGCCAGGCATACCTTGGGGCACGATATGGTTCGTCGGCAGCACCGTGCCTTTCCAGACCTGTTCGGTAATGGTCACCTTATTAATCGCCAGGGCGAAAGCCTGACGGATATGGATGTTATCGAAGGGCTTCACCAGATAGTTCATGGTATAGTAGTTAATCCATAGCTGAGGGACCTGGTGGAAGTCCGCGCGCTTCTTGTCGCTGGCGTAGCTGGCCAGAGGAACGCTGGTCAGATCCACCTGGCCACTCTGGTAGGCATGATAAGCGTCACTCGCCTGACGATAGAAAGAAAAGACGATGCGGCTCAGCTGGGGCTTAGCGCCATAGTAGTGTGCATTAGGCACAAAATCGATTTCCTGACCGTGGACATAACGGGCCACTTTGAAAGGGCCAGCCCCCCCACCTTCCGACAGATGATCGCTGAAGCTCCCATGATATTTTTCGACCAGACTCCGCTCAACCACGAAAGCGCAGGGATTAGTGAGCATGGTCAGAAAATAGGGAGCTTTTTGGCGCGTGATCAAGACAACCGTCTGCTTATCTCGTACCAGGATACTATCGTTAAGCAAGGTTGAGATAGTGCCAGCTAAGAGCTTATCAGCATCGCGCAAGAGCGCCAGGTAAAGGGGGGCAGTTGTCGAGCGCGTTGACGGTTGTAGCGCGCGATCAAGGCTGTAAGCCACATCTTGAGCAGTCAGCGGGGTACCATCGCTAAACTTCAGGTTTGGCTTCAGGTGAAAGGTCCAGCTCAGACCATCGCTAGAGACGCTCCAAGAGCTGGCGAGCTGGGGACGGATCTGGAGCTGATCATCAAGCTGGACCAGTCCGGTAAAGACCAGCTCGACGGCGCGGATCGCCGAAGGGTCGGTGACTAAGGCTGGATCGAGCGTCGTGTAGTCGGCAAGGCCAATCTGCGGCTCGCGATAAACCTGCTTGCTGGCCGGAGCTTTCACAAGATGGGGCTGGCGGCTGCCAATCTGGCAGGAGGCCAGCGTGAGCATGACAGCCAGCAGAGAGACTACCGCGGCCAGGCTTCGCTGAAGGTACCTGGTCTTCTTCTTCTTCTTCTGTTGATCGATCTGACTCATCATTGTATGTATGCTCCTGCAAAATCCTCGCACCGAAGGCTACCCAAGTAAAGAACGCGGAACGGTGGGAGAAGCGTCGCCGGGCGTGGGCTGGTCTGCCATAATGGCAGCCACTGTCTCTGCTTTCCAGGAAAGAGAGGCAGAGGGGGAGTGTCAGGAGTCTACAATGCAAACAGAGGCAAAAAGCCGGGACCCAGAGCGGTACTGCTCGGCTCACCTTCATCTGTCTTCATCTGCCTGTCCCATCCGCCATGCCAACCGTGCAGATACCACCGTTGGAGTCCCGGCTTCTCGCTTTGCAGATCGCGCCCCTGTCTCCTGGGGGGGGCTATGCGACCCCCATCTGCTCTATGGCTCTCGCCTCTCCCCTAGAGCGCTGAGGCCAGCGTATTACGTGGAGCCAGGGCTGAGGCCCGCAACGCAGCGCGCAGGAAGACGCTCAGGTCGGCCTCTGTCAGATCGCGAGGCCAGCCCATGAACTCCTCGCCGGCTGCCTGCACAATTTGCAAGGTATGGCCTTGATCAGCGCCTGCATCCGCTTGGGCAGCGACCAGACCAATCGTGGCGAAGAGCGGCTTGGGCTCGTAGCCGAGATCAAGGTAACGGCGAGCAGCCAGATAGGCCCCTTCAAGATCGCGGGCCTCCAGCTCGCCCTGGAGCGTCTCCAGCAAAGCAGGAGCCAGCAAACCGCCGCCGACATGGACGTGATGAGTGCTCTGATGGAGCTGGCCGCTGGCCAATCCCAGATGTTTGCGCAGCTCGTTGACGAAGACCGCCGCAGTAAAGAGCAGGGGAGTCACCTCGATATCCTGGACCTCAGCAAAGGCCAGGCGCACGGCGGCGGCGTACAGAAGACCGTGGGCTGCCTGAATGAAGGCCGTCCGATCCTCATCGCCGATCTGGTTCAGGATGTCGGCAGCAGCGAGAGCAATGGCCGAGCCAACTGCGCGCCGCGAAGCCTCGCCCTGAATCAGCGCCTCGTGGATGGCCTGGCAAACCTGAACTGGCCCGGCATCGCTCAGCAGCAGCGCGCGCAGAGGAAGAGCACGCTCATTCTTGGGTGGCGAGATGCGCCGACGGATTATCTCGAAATCCCCTTGATGCTGGGCAATGAAGTCACGCACCGTCCCGATCCAGGCCGGTTCCTCGCTGCGGACAGGTAGGCGAGGAGCGAGCCAATGAATAATATTGGGGGCCCGATCTCCCCACTCCACTGGATCGAGTAACTGATAGCCACGCACGGCGAACATCAGCGGATGACCGGCCTGGTGGAAAGTCATGGCCAGCCCCTCATAGGTGCGAGCCTGCAGCGTGCGATAGTCGGCGCCTGTGGCATAGAGACCAAAGAGGAGGCGCTCAGCCAGCTCGGCCTGGTTCTGATAGATAGCCTCACGCATCAAAGCACCGACACTCTTCCCCTCGGGGAGCTCACTGGGATAGTAAGGCCGCGGATAGTTCGGCTGCTTACTGCGCCCCTCACGTACGGCTGCACTGGCCGCGCAGAGAGCCTGGACCAGCAGGGGCAAGGGACGCAAACGATTCTCCACGCTCTCGCCTACCAGATGATCGTAGGCGTGGAGCCAGCGGCTCAAGACGCTTGCGGCTGTCAGCGTCAAAATCACGTGCCCTTCGGGGTCGCCATGAGCGGCGATCATCCCGACGCGCCCGATCAACACATCGATATCTGCCTTGCCGTGAACCAACTCCCGGGTCAGGCTGGCCAGGCGCGGCGCATCAGCCGCTGCCGCGGCCTCGACCAGCTCCGAGAGATCAACCCTCATGCCGACTGATGCCATAAAATATCTCCATTATCTTTACGTATTTTATCATCTCGTAATCAAGCGAAAAGTGCAGGAGAGAGAGAGGCGAAGCCACAGAGGGAGGAGACGGATCAGCAGCTGACCGTTGACTCTGCGGCGCTGGGGGCACTGGCACACAGGCTGGAAATGCCTGGGGCGGAAGAGAGATAGGCGCACGTCAAGCAGATTGTTGCAGCTCGCGGATCGCCTGTTCGATGCGTGGGATGTCCGCGTATTCCTCATCGAGAAGCTTATAAGCCCGTTCCAGGTAGAGCTCGGCGATGCGAGCGGAGTGCTTGCCTGCATCGCAAGCTGCAGTGATCAGGGCATTTCCTTTATACTTCTCGGGGAGGAATCGGGCGATACGCTGCATCTTCTGCTGTGTTTCCTGCAGGAGATGCGAGTCATGGCCCTCGAGGGCGTAGCGAGCGACCCCGACCAGTTTTCCCAGCTCTGCCAGGCGCTGACGGTCAGTCATTGTTTGGAAGAGCAGCTCCTCGGGGTCCAGGTCATCCAGGGCTGGCAGCTCGTCCTGGGCGGAGGGGCGGCTGGCGACCTGTTCGAAAGAAGTGCTGTAGTTCAGATAGAGCTGACCGTACTCCTGGCAGGCCTGAGCTGCCAACTGCATTTTTGCCGCTTCGTCACGCGGATGAATAGCCCCCAGTTCGCAGAGGTCGTCATCACGGTAGCGGGCCAGGACCTGCAGATAATCGAGGCCTTTCCCCCCCTCCAGCTCCTCCAGCATCGGGGGGATTGGCATCACCTGCACATTGGGCTCATCCATTGGCAGGTGGGCGGCCAGGATCGAGGGCAGGTATCTGGCCAGTGACAGCGGGAGAGGCGGCACCACACAGTAGGTATAGAAGATGCGCCGCTCATCCTCGCTGCTGTGGGCGAAAAAGATCGCATGTCCCTTGGGTGCCTGGGGGTCACCACGCAAGAAGCGCAAATCCATAGTCTCCTCCCGTTGCTCGTGGCCTGTTCGACTCTTGTCTTGCTAGCTAGATAATAAGGTGTTTGGAGCCTACTGGCAAGGTATCAAGCCTGGCCTCTCATCTATGTCCAGTTTTCAGCTAGCGCCAAGCCGGTGAAGCCTGGTCCCGGCTTGGCGGTCGAGAGATCAGCCTGGCTGACCCTATGAGGCCAACCCCTTTCGTAGCTGGCGGAGGCGTTTCAGCAGATCCTTATTGGCGCCGATAGCCTCCTCGCTCAAGTGCTCTCCCCCAGTAGGAATGCTCTCTTCGTAGGCTTTAAGCTGCTCCAGCAGCTCATGTGAGCCGGCCAGGCGCACATAGGCCTCCACCAGGGCGCGGGCCTGCTGCTCCCGATGACGGCGCACCTCTGTAATGGCTGCCTGCGCGTAGAGCGCGGCATACTGGCGCATAAAGGGGGCCGTCCATTGCTCGGGAGTGGGCAGCGTCTGACGCACCTGCTCCACGAGAGCGATCGCCCGCTGCAGCTCGTCCGCGGCCTCATCGAGCCGTCCTTGAGCCAGCAGCACGCCGGCGCGCTCGTAGCGAGCATCCGACTCACCCAGAGGCTGACCCTGTTGCTGATAGAGCCGTAGAGTGGCCTCCAAGTTGGCCCAGGCCTCGTCAAGCTGCTCACTATTGCGACGAGCCAGGCCCAGAGCCAGCAGGGTCTCGGCCTGGCCGGTGAGATCCTCATGCTGCTCGAAGCGAGTCAGAGCGGCCTCGCAGCGTTCGATTGCCTCTGACCAACGCTGCTGACCGATCAACACCTGAGCGCTTCCCAGGGTAGCGGCAGCCGTGCCGACAGGATTTTCCAGCTGCTGGAACTGTCGTTCGGCCTCAGTGTAGGTCAGCAAAGCGGCCTCCAGCTCGCTGCGAGCCAGATAGGCGCGGGCCAGGGCCAGCAGGGCCTCGGCGGCCAGCAACGGCTCCTGGAGCATCTCGGCCCGCTGACGCGCCTCGCTAAAGCGGCCCTCGGCGCGGGTCGGCTCGCCCAGCGTCAGATACCACTCGCCCTCGGCCAGGGCCAGCAGTGGAGCAAGGCGCGCATAGTGAGAAGAGCCTGACTCGACGTGATGGCGGGCCTGATAGAGCTGCTCCCAGGCGGTCGTCAGCGAGCCGCTGGCAATAGCCAGCCGTGCCTGGTGCAAGGTAGCTTCTGCCAGGCCATAGGAGCGGAATGGCTCGGCCAATCGGGCGGCCCGTGTGGCGGCCTCCTGGTAGACCTCATGAGCGCGGGCTGTCTGGCCACGCTGGCGATAGATCTCGCCAAGGCCCAGCAGCGCCTGATTTGGCAGCAGAGCGTTCGCGGAGAGGTGGGCTTGCTCGTGGGCCACAGCGAAGGTTTCCGCGGCTCGCTCCAGCTGGCCGCGCCGCCGCAGGATCTCGGCCAGGCAGAGCTGAGCCTCTGCTGTACCGGGGCGGCGAGCAAGCGCCTGATACGTGCGCAAGGCGCGCTGCACCTGCGACGTGGCATAAGCCAGCTGTCCGCGGCGGAGATTAATCTCGCTCAACAGGCGCAGGGCCTGGGCAAGCCCCAGCGCGTTGCGCTGATCCTCGTAGACCTGCTGAGCGCGTTGCGCGCTGGCCAGCGCCTGTTCAAGCTGGTTATTGGCCAGAGCCACGGCGGCCAGTCCGAGGTTCCCATCGGCCTGCCCCAGCTCATACTCTAACTCTAGTGAGCGCCGGATTACCTCGCCGAAGAGATCGGCGGCCTCAGCAAGCCGCCACTGCTCCAGGCAGAGCTGGGCGAGGCCACTCAAAGCATCGACAGCGCCGTAGTAGTCCCGTTGAGCCTCGTAGACGGCCAGTGCCTGTCTGTAGGCTTCCTCAGCAGTGGCAAACTGCTGCTCAAGGCGGCGAGTATCGCCGTAGCTGCGGCGGGCGTCCGCCTCTGTGATGACCTCTCCGGCCTCCTGGAAGGCGGCGATGGCCTGCTGGTAATAGGCGGCAGCCTCTGCGATATGGCCTCGTTGCAGCTCCAGATGGCCCAAAGCGAGCCAGACATTGCCCTGTCCCCGGACGGAACGCTGCTGCTGATAGAGAGCGTTGGCCTCCTCGTAAGCCTGTTGTGCCAGATCGAGATGGGCCCGCTGTCGCTCCAAATGGCCCAGGGCCATCGTGGCGCCGGCCTCGCTCAGCGGCTGCTCAGCCTGACGGTAATAATTGCGTGCACGTGAGTAACTGATGATAGCACTATCAATCAGACTGTTCTGTTGCTGCACCTCAGCGAGTAGCATGCGGCTATCGCCGGCGTGGCGGTAATCGCCGGCCAGGCGAAAGCGCACTTCGGCATCGTTGAAAGCTTCGGCGGCCTTATCGAGCTTCCCCTCATTGAGGGCATCGACCCCCTCGCGGAGTCGCTGATGGGCCACTGAGATATCTTGCGTTGTCATGGCTCTCTGATCTCTCTAGCGAGTGGCTCGGGCCTTGATTACTCTTATCTTGTGTCGATCTGTCGTCCCACTTATTGTAGTGCGTCCCAGTCAGAAAGTCAAAAAGGAGACAAGGCTGAGCCGCTGTGATACAATACAGCCGGGCCAAAACGACGAAAGCGTGGCAGGTGCCCGCTCGGGTAGCGAGCCGATTTTGCACGAGGAGCCATTTACAATGTATGAGGATGCTTTAAGGAAGGTGAGCTTATTTTCGGGCTTGAGCGACAAAGAACTCAGAGAAATTGCTATGAGCGCTCAAGAGCGACACTACAGCGCTGGCACAGCGCTGTTTCATCAGGGCGATACGGGAACTGGCCTGTACATTATCACCGCAGGGCGAGTGCGCATTGTCCAGGCCACTGATCCTGATCGGGCGGAGGAAGTGATTGGGACGGCTGGGCCTGGGGAAGTGCTGGGAGAAATGGCCCTGCTGGATGATCTTCCTCGCTCGGCCAGTGTCATTGCCGAAGAAGAGACCACGGCTGTCATTCTTCCGATCTGGGACTTTCGCATTGTCCTGCGGAAGCAACCGGAGCTTGCCCTCAAGCTGCTGAGCGTCCTCAGCCGTCGCCTGAGAAAAGCGGAGGGGCGCCTCGCGGAGCATTAGAGGGACCGGGAGCGGGGGACTGGTGGAGGACTGGAGGTAGGGGAGATGAAGAGGGGTAACGAGGCAGCTCGAGGCGCCGGAGTCCCCCCGATCTGGCGCAACTTGGTGGGTGCGGCCAGCACAAGGCCAGGAGGGATGCGGCGCACAGAAATGGCCAGCCTCATACGGAGAGGAGATCATGGTAGGAAGTGGTGAGTTAGGAAAAGCGTGCAGGTCTTCCTGCCGTGGCAGTCAGGAGATGGCGCTGCTCAGGTCGTGAGGGAGGCGGGATAAGCGTTGTGGCGGGCTTATTCTGCCTTCTCGCGATTGAGCAGCTGCTGGATCTCCTCGAACATCGTTTCCACATCGCCGAAGGAGCGGTAGACGCTTGCGAAGCGGATATAGGCGATTTTATCCATGCGGCGCAGGCGCTCCATTACCAGCTCGCCGATCACGCTGCTGGGTACCTCCTGCCGGCCCATGCGATAAAGCTCCTGTTCAATTTCGTCGATCGCGCTTTCGATCTCTCCGACGGGAAGGGGCCGCTTCTCGCAGGCTTTGCGAATGCCGATATAGAGCTTCTGGCGATCGAACGGCTCGCGGCGCTGATCGCGCTTAATGACCATCAGGTGGGATGGTTCGACCCGCTCATAGGTACTGAAGCGCCCCTTGCAGCGTTCGCATTCACGTCTCCTATGGATTGCGTCTCCGATGTCACGCGAGTCTTTGACACGTGACTCGGTGCCGCCACAATATGGACATTTCATCCCGCAGCTCCCAACTCTGGGTAGAATACTGTCGAGATGATTCTATCACAGAAGCAGAAGTGGCGACAGGGACAACGGAGCGATGCACTGTTCTCCTGGCTGGAGCTAGCCTTGCTCTCCGCGTGAGGACTCGGCCAGACCCTGGTCCTTGGGTCCGTGTCGCCAGCCAAAGCGGCCCTCGCCGGCTTCCCCGTTCTCATAGAAGGTGTTGGCGGTAGTGGTTGTTCCTCCTCACCCGTCTGCTGATCTGATCTTCTCTGAGCCGACCCTGTCAACTCAAGGCGGCGACCAGAGGTAAGGGCGTGCTTCCCCGACGGGCCTGGCGTTCAGTGCGTCCCCCACCCGGGCGTCGCTTCCTCTCGCGCTCTGGAAGCTTGTCACCTGCCGGTCGCTCCTTGCCGACATAGCCTGAGCGTAGCCGTGACCCCTCGCGCCAGTAGGCATACCAGTAGGGGCCGTGTCCCTGACCATCGCGGCAGGTGCTACAGGTCGGTTTCCCGCACTTGCGGTACTGGAGCTGATAGGTAATGTGGTGATCGCTCGGAATCTGCGCCATGAATGCCACTCCCCTTCCTTCATTCCACTGTACAGAGTTGCTGCAACGCTATCATTAGCTTAGCAGTAATGGATGAACATTTTATGAATCCGGGACCTCTATAGATGAAAATTTGTTCATATTTTGGGCATGCGCCTGTGACTGGAATGTCGTTACTTCATAACACCTTTTTCATGAATGTCTGGAGGGCTAGCGATTCAGGCTGAGTTGAGCTGTTGCTGGGGGCGGGCAGAGGGGGTGAGGCTGGCCGTGGCCATTTGAAGGGTGGTATAATGAGCAAGACCCAACTGCGCCCACGGTTAGGGTTTGCTCTCCTGCGTTCAGCTAGACGCCTGCAGGTCTGCCTGGACCGACCGGTGTTGTGGCCTTGGAAAGAGGGAGTCAGAAGCTATGCAGATCATCATCAAAGGCAAACAGATGGAGGTCATGCCTCGTCTGCGACAGCACATTGAGCGTAAGGCCCACAAGCTGACGCGCCTCATCTCTCCCCGCAACAGTACCGCTCGTCTGGAGATTACAATCGCAGAGGAGCACGCGCGCAGTGCCCAGGACCGCTACACGGTCCAGATCTTGCTGATGGGAGTTGTGCCCACCCTGCGTAGTGAGGTGAGTGCTCCCAAAGCCACCGTTGCCTTTGACCAAGCTTTTGGCAAGCTGCTTGCCCAGTTCTGTCGGCAAAAGGATCGGCTGACCGCCGCGCGTCGTCATCAGCGCCTGCCCGTTAAGGTTTTGGCGCTGGCGCGCTCGGGTCAGCTCTCGGTGCTTGAGGGGAAGGAGGGGGCTGTGGTCACAGCGGAGAGGGAGGAGGCGGAGGTGACGGAAGATCTGCCTGTTCCCACCAGTCTGAGCGAGGAGCAGAACGAAACCGTATGGGCCAGGATTAAAGAGATCCGCAGCCTTCCCACTAAGCCCATGAGCGACAGAGAGGCGATCCTGCAGATGGAAGCTCTCGGTCTTCCCTTCTACCCCTTTGTAAACGAGGCCACCAACAGCGTGAACGTTATGTATCGCCTGGAGAAAGGTGGCTATGGCTTGTTGATCCCCGCTCTGGAGTAGTCTCCATCTCTCTGCCCGGTTGGCCGGGTTATTCTGCCTGGGATGTCTTTTTACGATCCTCCGCCAGGGGGTAAACAGTCACAATTGCCGGCGCAGGAGCTGCCAGGAGGGCGTCACAAGGCGGCAGAGCAAACGCTCTGGAGCCTGGTCTGTTGACCAGTGGGTTGTATGACGAGAAGAGGCTAACCTGATCAGGTTGGGGCTGATTGACTGGATGGGCCAATGCAAAGGCTGAGGTGTAGCAGACAGCAGTAAAGTCATCCACCTCAGCCCTTTCTTTCTCTGGATTGTGCTGCTTCCCCGTTGCCTGTTCGCCTTCCTGCCTTTCTCCGCGGGGGAGATGCTAGAACGTGATTTCGAATTGCCACGGACGTGGAGGGGGGTCTTCGAACTGGCCGAGCGGGTCGGCGGCGCGAATAGTCAGATGGTGGGCCTCTGGAGAGGGCAAGGGACGAAAGCGCGCTCGCCCCTGGTAGACGGCATGGTTGGGATCACTGGCCAGCTCGGGCCGCGCCAGGAGCATTCCCCCCTGGTCTCCGCTCCATTGCTGGCCCAGGTTATCCTTCAGGAAAAAGATCAGCCGAGGAACAAAGGCGAAGCCAGGTGTGAGTGGCGGTCTGATCCACAGATAGTGCAGATCAAAGTAATGAGCGTAGAACTGGATCTGGTAGAGCATCAGCGTCATGTCTTGCTGCTTCTGCTCCAGCTCCAGGGTCAGAGTCCGCAGGGCCTCGCGTGGAGCTGGCTGCTCTTCCTGGCTGCTGGTAGAGGGTTCCAGGGGGGCGGCGACGACCACGGGGGGGCGTGAAGCCAGCTCCAGGGCCTTGGGAGAGAAGGGCCTTGGATCTTGCAAGATCTCATTGCAGGTCTGAAGGCAGGCTTCGCAGATGTAGGCGGCGCCTGGCCCGGCTATCATCCGCCTGACTTCGGGTGGGCGCCGACCGCAGAAAGAGCAGCAAGCCAGTGTTCGATCAAAGCTCATAATGGCCCAATCCTCGATGCTAGAGCAAGCAAAGCAACCTCTACGCCGCCTCGGCGTGCCGCAGGGCGGCAACGGCCTCCTCGTAGAGGCCCAGGCGTTCCAGGATAGCTGCGTGGGCCTGCCACTCCAGGCGGTCATCCAGGGGCCGCAGCAGAGTGGTAGGGTCTTCCACTGAAACGGGCTGGGCGGGCGTAGAGCCATTCATGATCTCGCCTGGCGGCATGCTCAAGCTTGTCAGCCGCCGGAGGCCATACTTGCGCTGCAGTGCCAGGCCGATCAGATGGTCGGCGAAGTGTGGATTCTTTGGCAGGAGCGAGCCATGCAGATAGGTTCCGTAGGTGTTGCGATAGACCGCTCCTTCGGTGCCATCCTCGGCATTATTGCCATTGCCCTTGAGGACCTTACCCAGCGGGCGTGCGGTTCCCAGATAGGTACGTCCGCCGTGATTCTCGAAGCCGACCACTGTCATGCCATGCCAGCTGATGACCACGTCGCCGATGCAGCGCGGCGTCCGTGGTCCCTTATGGACTGTCCAGGCATCGAAGACTCCCAGGCCCTTCATATCGGGGCCTTCTGCCGGGCGGTAGTAGTGGGCCAACAACTGATAGCCGCCGCAGACTGCCAGCACCGGCATATCATCCTCAATAGCGGCCCACAGGCCGATTCCTTTCGTCTCAAAGAGGTCCTGGGCCACGGGAGCCTGCTCCTTATCCTGACCACCGCCGATGAAGAGCAGATCGTACTCGTCTGGTGCCAGGGCGTCGCCAATGCCCAGCCCTACGACGCGCAATTCGATGCCGCGCAGCTCACAGCGGCGCTTCAGTGTCAGAATATTGCCGCGATCCCCGTAGAGATTGAGCTGATCTGGATAGAGATGCCCAAGCGTGAGCGTTAGCCGGGCCTCATTCCTACCGTGCATCTAATCTCGTCCCTCCCAATAGTGAGGCGTCAGCCCGCGCCGTTCTAGCTCGCGATGAATCTCCAGCAGCCCTGTATAGGTTGGCACAATAAAGAGCGTCTCCCCGGCAGGCGTCTGCTCGATGGCCTGCTCCAGCGCTGCTGCCAGTCCATAGCCTGGGAAGGAAACGGCCATCTCTCGCAGGCTGGTGGTCTGTTCCTCTGCCGAAGGAGTGGCTGCGCTGCTCGTCATCATGGCGGCTGCCTGGCGCTCCGGCAGCTGGCGTCTGCCCCGGCCTCGGCCTTTCCCTTTGCGTCCTGGCGGCTGTGAGCCGGTCAGCTCTTCGAGAGCGCGTAGCGGTGTTGACGGGATGAGCGTCATCTCCTCGGGAGCGAAACCGGCGTATTTGAGTCGTAAGGCCAGATCGAACGCGCGCGAGCCGGCTACCGTCAGGCTGGCCGTCAGGCCCTTAGCGCGTTCGAAGTCGACGTCCCAGATCCACGAAACATCTCGGCCATCGGCAATATGATCATTGAGCACGAAAAGCACATGGCGTGGCGTGCCCTCGCTGAAGAGCGTGCGCAGCACTTCATTGAGTCCTGTAGGATTCTTCGCCAGCAGCAGGCGTAGGGTACGGCCAGCCACCTGCACGCGCTCGCCCCGTCCAAAGGCGGGCTTGAATTGCTCGATCCCTGAGACGATTGGCTCCCAGCTGATTCCCAGGGCCTGGGCTGCCGTGATCGCAGCCAGGGCATTATAGACATTATACAGCCCGGGCAGAGGGATCACAATCTCGCCCAGCTGTGTCGGTGTTTCGACTGTCACGCGCAGGCGATCGAAGGTATCCTGGCGCACATGGAGCGCGCGTACGACCGGAGAAGGGCGTTCCAGGCCGCAGTGGGGGCACTGATAATGGCCCATGTGGCTATAGAAGCGAGCGCTATAGTGGTAATCGCTGCCACAGCGCACGCAGCTGCGGCTGTCTACGACCTGGTGAGTACCTGGAGTTCCCTGACCATCCTGGCCACTCAAGTCGAGCGTTAGATCCTCCAGGCCGAAATAGAGGACAGGCCCGCGGGCCTGTTCGCCTAGGCTGGCCGTTGTGGGATCATCGGCGTTGAGAACCAGGGCCGTTGTCTCTGGCAGCTCCTTGACCATTTGCCGCCAGCGGGCAGCGACGCTTTCCACCTCCCCGTAGCGGTCGAGCTGGTCGCGGAACAGATTTACGAAGACGACGGCGCGCGGCTCTAGCAGGCGTATGGCCTGGGGCATGACTGCCTCATCGATTTCGAAGACGGAGATCGCCTGACCTGCACGGCGCAGATTGCCATTGGGGAGGGCCCGCACCACCAGGGCACCGGCGACGCCACGCAGCAGGTTTGCCCCCTCGCGGTTGCGCCAGACGCGCAGGCCGGCGTCGCGCAAGATCGCGGCCAGGAAGCCGCTCGTGGTCGTTTTGCCATTGGTACCAGTAACCAGAACGCTGCCGTGTTCCAGTTGGGCGGCCAGGTGACTAATGATATCTGGGTAGAGGCGTTGAGCCACCAGGCCCACGATACTGGTACCTCCGCCGAGGCGGAGACGGCGACTGAAGGCCCCGGCGGCCCGTCCGCTGATTACGGCCAGGGCTGCCCTCAGCGAGAGGCGTCGCCTCCGTGAGCGCTGGCCGGCTCTTGCCGCTCCGGTGACTGATCCTGGCTTAACTTCTGGGCGGCCTTTCTTGGGGCGAAGCCATCTGCTCCCTCTGGACTCGCCTTGATTGGGTCCTTGAGAGATCACTGAAGATGGCCGATGTTGCTGCATGCTTCTCCTCCGAACCAGCGCCTGTGTCAATAGTTGTATCTATTTTTCTCATTGCCTAGTTGCAGCATAGCATGCGCGCGTGAAGCGGTCAAGACCGCAAACCAGGGATAGATCTTCTGGGACCTTCCCTCACGAGCTACTGGGACTGGGACCCGTGCCGCTGTACCAGCGATGGAGCACTTCGGCGGCCTTCTGGCCACGGATCGAGAAGCGCGCTACTCCATCCCAGCCCCAGAAGAAGATGCCAGCGATATGCTCATCGGCCATGACGTTGGTGAGCGCGGCGTTGTAAGCATCGGCCTGCTCTTGGGGATCGGCTGGGGCTGCCGAAGTGGGTGACCAGACCTGGTAGAGGGCGTCAGTACTGTTGCGATAACCGATTTCGCTAATAACAATACGTCGGTTCAGTTGCTCGGCAAGCTCGTCGAGCCGGGTCTTGATCTGCTCACGCCAAAGCTGGATGATGGTCTGGGCATCCAGACGCACGGGAGCGTCGCTGAGGGAAATGTACTCAGAGACGCCAATGAAGGTGAGGCGAGAATCGCGCAGCCAGGCCGGCGGCTCATCCATAGTGGACCAATTGATGTCGTAGGTCAGGTTCCCCGTATAGATGCTGCGCACGCGCTCGATGAGCTGGCGCCAGAGACTGCCGGGGGCGTTGCTCTGCAACCACTCCATTTCGGTAGCCAGGGCGAGCTGTTCAACGCCATTGGCCTCGGCTGCCTCAACATAGGGCCGTAGGGCCTGCCAGTAGTGATCAAACCAGCGCTGCTGGCTCGCGGGCGCTGGCATGACCAGCGCGGCCCAGCCGCCCGGCTGGCGTACGGTCAGCAGCGGAGCGAGAAAGACTTTGAAACCAACCTCATGCGCTTTGCGCACTCCTGCCACGAAGGAGGTCACACTAGGTGCCGCCTGATCTACGCCGATGTCGACGGCATCAGGAGTTGACTGGGAGAAAAGTACTGGCATCTCTAGCCATTCAGCCGCGGTGCTGCGCCGGATCTCTTGCAAACTCTCTTGCCAGCGACGATCGCTAAGACCATAGGCGCTCCGGCTCCAGCCGGGGTAAACAATGCCTTTTTGAAAACCGTACTGTTCCACTGGCCGCGGGATCGGCGTCGGCGTCGGGCTGGCGGTGGCTCGTTTAAGAACACCGCTTGCTCGCTCAGTGGCCGGCCCCGCGCCGGTTCTGCCAGGCGGCTCGCAGGCGCTGCTGAGCAGCAGGAGAGCAAGGGTGAGACCATAGAGCAGGAGCGACTGAAGCAGGCTCAGCAGGCGATGAGGCTGGGGACACGGCATCTTCCCATGAAGACAGTCATGGCGCGGTCCGCGGCGCGCGAAAATACCAGACGACATGTATCAACCCTCCCATCCATCTTCTCCCCGCACTTTCCTCCCGCGCTCTTACGCTCGGAGGCAGAGGGCCAGAGCATCCTTGTAGCGTGAGAGCAGCGAAAGGTCGGATTCTCCACTATTGTACTCCCGGTGGGAAAGATGGTCGGCGTGGGCAGGAAACTGAGGCCACTCGCTCTGGCTGCCGAGGGAAGATCGGGGGGCTATCTTGTGTTATCTCCCTCAGAAGGAATACGTAATGAGAGGAGGGAGAAGTGGCAGGCTCGGGAGGCCGTTGGCCGGTGATCCGGTTTGTCACCCCTCTTGTCAACGTGTGCTATCCTATCCTGTGAGATTGAACGGCTCACCTGGCGTTCAACCGCATAACATCTGCAAATCAGGTACAGGTTGATTAATGGCAAAGAAGCTTGTCATTGTTGAGTCTCCGGCAAAAGCCAAGACCATTGAGAAATTCCTCGGGCGCGATTTCGAGGTGCGCGCCTCTATGGGGCACATTATAGATCTGCCCAAGAAGGGCCTTGGCGTCAACACACGCAAGGATTTTGCGCCACAGTATGAAATTATCGAGGAGCGAAAGGGCGTCATCGCCGAGCTGAAGGCGGCGTCGAAGAAGGCCGAGGAAGTCTATCTGGCTCCTGATCCTGATCGCGAAGGGGAGTTCATCGCCTGGTCCCTGATGCAGACCCTGGGACTCAAAAATCCGCGTCGCGCTGTCTTTAATGAGATTACGAGGAAGGCTGTACAAGAGGCGATTCAGAAGCCGCGAGCTATAAATGAAGATCTATTCAATGCACAGCAGGCGCGTCGGGTGCTTGATCGTCTGGTGGGCTACAAGATTAGTCCTCTGCTGTGGAGGCGTGTGCAATCGGGCACCAGTGCCGGACGTGTGCAGTCGGTTGCCTTGCGCCTGATCTGCGATCGCGAGCGGCAGATCCGTGGCTTTGTTCCCCAGGAATATTGGACGATTACCGCCCTACTGAGCAAGCAAGGCGAGCAGGAGCGCTTTGAGGCGACGCTGGTGGCGCGTCTCAACGAGCTGGCTGGCCAGCAGCCAACGGAAGGGGAAGAGGAGGGGGCAGGCGAAGAGGGTGAGGGGACACAGGAGGGGGAGAGCGAGCGCCGCGCTGAGGAGACGCGGCGACGCTTGCACATTGCCAACCAGCAGGAGGCTGAGGCCATTCTGGCCGAGCTACGCGGGGCAAGTTTTGCGGTCTGGCGCCTGCTCCAGCGCGAAGTGCGTCGTCAGCCGCCGCTCCCCTATACGACCAGCACCATGCAGCAGGATGCCTCATCGCGCCTCTACTTTAAGCCCAAGAAGACGATGAGTCTGGCTCAGCAGCTCTATGAGGGCATCGAGCTGGGGCCACGTGGCTCGCAAGGATTGATTACCTACATGCGTACCGACTCGACGCGTGTCTCTGACGAGGCGAAGGCCAGCGTGCGTCGCTTTATTGAGCAGACCTATGGCCAGCCTTTTGTCGGGGCGGGGCGCGTTGGCAAACTCAAAGCCACCGCTCAGGATGCCCATGAGGCTATTCGTCCAACAGATGTGACGCTCACGCCTGAGCAGGTGCGAGAGTATCTGACGCCTGATCAGTACAAGCTCTACAGTCTGATCTGGCGTCGCTTTGTGGCCAGCTTTATGACGCCGGCCCTCTTCGATACGGTACGCGCTGATATTGTGGCGGGCCAGTATGTTTTTCGAGCCAGCGGCTCCCATCTACGCTTTCCCGGTTTCTACGCCGTCTGGCCGCGCGAAGAGGAGGAGCGTCTGCTGCCGGTGCTCGCCGTCGACGAGGTGCTGGCTCTTCACGAGCTGCAACCGCAGCAGCACTTTACGCAGCCGCCGCCGCGCTATACGGAGGCCAGCCTGATCAAAGAGTTGGAGGAGCTGGGGATTGGGCGGCCCAGTACCTATGTGCCGATTATCTCGACCATCCAGGAGCGGGGCTACGTTTCCCAGGAACAGCGTCGTTTCGTGCCAACCTGGCTCGGAGAGACGGTCAACGAGCTGCTCAATAAGCATTTCCCTGAGATCGTTGATGTCGGCTTTACCGCCGATATGGAGCAGAAGCTAGACAACGTTGAGGAGGGGCGCCAGTCCTGGATCGAGTTTCTGCGCGATTTCTATGAGACCTTCAAGGAGATGGTGGCCAGAGCTGAGGCCCAGATGGATCGCGTGCAGAAGCCGGTCGAGGAGCTAGACGAGCTGTGTCCCGAATGTGGTCGGAAGCTGGTAATCCGCAGCGGGCGCTTTGGGCGTTTTATCTCCTGCTCGGGCTTCCCGGAGTGCCGCTATGGGCGCTCCTTTGTGAACAAGACAGGCGCTCTCTGCCCACAGTGTGGTGGCGATCTGGTCGAGCGTAAGACGCGCCAGACAAAGCGCACGTTCTATGGCTGTAGCAACTATCCGACCTGCAACTTCGCGATCTGGGAGCGCCCAGTACCGGAACCGTGCCCTCGCTGCGGCGGACTGATGGTGATCCCACGTGGTAGCCAGGAGCCGGTCTGCTACGAAGAGGTTGTGCTACCGCAGCAAAATCCCGAGGAACAGCCACAACAGAATGGTTTGGCATCCTCCTCGCGAGGCACAGGAGCCAGACGCAAAAAGGTCCAGAAGAGCGCGAAGCAAAGTACGGAGGATAGTCCCTCTCTGAATGGTGCGACGGAGACGGCCCTGTCGCCTTCGACATCGACCGCCGGCGAATCTGCCTTGCCTGCGGCTGCCAGAGGCAGAACCAGGCGAGGACGCTCAACCTCTCAAGCAACCTCTAATGGAAAGGCCAGCAAAAGCAGGCAAAGGCGGAGTACGGCGCAAGCCTCTACGGGTAACAGCAAGAGAAAAAAAACAGAAGAACAAGAGAAGCAAGCGTCTGCCGAGAGTAGCAAGAGACAGAGCAGGCGTACAGAAAAGACGAGGGCGGCGACAACAGCCAGGGCCAGGGGGCCGGAGAGCGCGTCGCTGGCTGCTACGCCCGCTGAGCCAGAGCAGCGCTAAGGCTGCGCCTTCTCTCTCCCAGGCCTCCAGGATGCTCGGTCCCCATGCAGTCAAGCCTGGTAGCACAGGTGGGCTTATGGCTGACATTCGTGCTATAATCTCTACATGATTGCTCAACCTCTTTGCTACAAACAAACTCTGCAGTTCTGGAGGACTTCATGCCGCATGCGGTAACCCTCATCCCTGGAGATGGGACCGGACCGGAGATCACCACGGCGACCCGCCGCGTGCTGGAGGCGACGGGGGTAGAGTTCCGTTGGGAGGTCTGCCAGGCGGGCATGGAAACCCTGGAGAAACAGGGCACGATCCTGCCCGATGAGGTGATTGAATCGATCAAGCGCACCAGGGTAGCCCTTAAGGGGCCGATTACCACTCCTGTGGGCAAGGGAGTGCGCAGCGCCAACGTCACCCTCCGCAAGAAGCTGGACCTCTACGCTAACGTTCGCCCGGCTAAGACCTACCCTGGACTCCGCTCCCGCTATGAGCATGTTGACCTGATCATTGTGCGCGAAAATACTGAGGATCTCTATGCTGGAATTGAGTTTCAGCGCGGCTCGCCTGAGCTGGCGGAGCTGATTGAGCTGGTAGAGCACACAACAGGGGCACGTCTGGACCCCGAATCGGCGATCAGCCTCAAATATATTTCGGTGGCCGCCAGCCGCCGTATTGTTCGCTTCGCTTTTAACTATGCTCGTGAGCATGGTCGTCGTAAGGTCACCGCTATTCATAAAGCGAATATTATGAAGTTCTCCGATGGCCTCTTTCTCGCCACAGCCCAGGAGGTGGCGCGCGAGTATCCCGATATTCAGTTTGAAGACCGCATTGTCGACAATATTTGTATGCAGCTGGTGCAGAAACCGGAGCAGTACGATGTCCTGGTACTTCCCAATCTCTACGGCGATATTGTCTCCGATCTGTCAGCGGGCCTGATTGGCGGGCTGGGTGTGGCGCCTGGGGCCAATATTGGCAACCAGTACGCTGTCTTTGAGCCGGTGCATGGCAGTGCTCCCAAGTACGCCGGGCAGAACAAGGTCAATCCGATGGCCATGATGTTTTCTGGAGTGTTGATGCTCCGTCATTTGGGCGAGAAAGAGGCGGCCAATCGTCTGGAGAAGGCTATTGCTCAGGTGATCGTTGAAGGAAAGAACGTCACCTACGATTTGAAGCCGCGTCCCGATGATCCGACCGCTGTCGGCACTTCCCAGGTAGCTGATGCGGTGATCGAGAAGCTCCAGCGCCTCTGAGCGATGAGAACCGTTCGGCCTGTTGCTCCGTCCATCCAAGACGAAACGCCTTCACTGGCGCTCGTTGCCCTCTCGCGGTGAAGGCTAGTGAACGGGACAGCGATGGGACTCGCTTCAGAGCGCTTTTCTCCGCTTCATCGGTGGCCAGCTTCTCCTCCACTGCTGAAGCGGGAGCCTGAAACGAGCCCCTGGCTTTGGCTTGCAGTCTCGTGGTGTCTCTCTCTTCTCCTCTCCTCTTCAGCTTCAGCTCAGCGTTCCCTGCTTGGAACGCCTGCCTCATCCGATCAGGCGGTCACAATAATGGTGGCAGTCATGTAGGTGTGAATACTGCAGTGGTACTGATAGGTGCCTGCTGTGTTGAAGAGCAAGGTGAAGGTCGCGTTCTCTCCTATGGTGCCGGAGTCGGAGAAGGCCCCCGTATTGCTCGTAACGGTATGCGGTGCATCCGACTTGTTAATCCATTCGACTCGCGTGCCCTTCTTGATGGTCAGCGTCTGCGGCGAGAACTGATAGCGCTCGTTCTGCTCAGTAATCTGCACTTGCACGACAGGGGCCATGCCAGAGGCTGTCTGAGTCACCTGTGGCGTCGTGGTCGAGGCCGGGCCAGGTGTTGACTGACTGCTGCTGGTTGTCGGCGTGGTTGCACTGTCAGTGGAGGACCCTCCGTTGCCGCAAGCTACCAGAAGCAGAGTGACAAGAACTGCCAATCCGAGTAATAGCGGCCAGAGGCTGGGTCGCTGACGTTTCCTGCCTGGGTCGTTCCCGTTGTTATGAAAAGTCAAAGCCAGATGGAGGGGTTGTAAGGGCATGGTATGCTCCTTGTTGATTTGGTCATTTTCTCTGGGGATGGGACTCAGTTGTGTCCAGGCCAGGCGGCGCCGTCTCTTGACCTGTCTCTATAAAGGCAATACGCTGGGAGTTACATCGAGGCGAGTGAAGGCAACGAAAGGGCAGCGCTCCCCATTCTGCTCGCCTGCCTGGTGGGATGAGGAGCCGGCTGAAGATCAGCCGCGAGGGGTGCAGGGCGAGAGCTGGGAGAATGGGGAGCGCTGCCGAGCAGCGCATGGGGGGTGAAAGCGCTGGCTAGCGTGTTGTCTGAGCGTGGGAGGCGCTTGGAGCGCGGCGCCACTTATGGCGTGCCTGGATATAGCGCACGGTGCCAGAACGTGAGCGCATCATAATGGAGGAGGTGCGGGCGCCCCAGCCGAAATACTGGACGCCGTCGAGCAGCTCACCGCTTGTAATGCCGGTGGCGGCAAATGAAACATCATTACTGTGCACCAGATCATCGATGGTCAAAACCTGATCGAGGTCGATGCCTTCGGCTTTAAACTTCTCGCGCTCCTCATCCGAGCGTGGCCAGACCTTGCACTGCATTGCGCCGCCCAGGCACTTAATGGCCGCAGCAGCTAGCACAGCCTCCGGAGCGCCGCCGATCCCCATCAAGACATCGACTCCGCGGTAGTCCTCCATAGCGGCCAGAATTGCTGCAGCTACGTCGCCGTCGCTGATCAGGCGGATGCGTGCCCCGGCCTGGCGAATCTGGCGAATGATCTCCTGATGGCGAGGTCGGTCCAGAATAATCACCGTCAAATCATCGATCTGAGCATCCTTAGCGCGGGCAATGCGCTCCAGGTTTACGGCGACTGGGGCGTTGATGTCGATGACATCCCGAGCCGCGGGGCCGACGGCGATTTTCTCCATATAGAAGACCCCGGGCGGTGCAGAGTACATGCTGCCGCGCTCGGCGGTAGCAACAACTGCCAGCGCTCCGGGCAAGCCCAAGGAGAGCAGGCGTGTTCCGTCGATCGGATCGACTGCAACGTCGACTTGCGGTGGGGAGCCGTTTCCGACGCGCTCTCCGATATAGAGCATGGGGGCTTTGTCCTTCTCGCCTTCACCGATGACGACGATGCCATCCATATCCACGCCGTCAAGGGCCTGGCGCATGGCGTCCACGGCGGCCTGATCGGCCTTCTCCTTATCTCCCCGTCCCATCCAGCGGCCTGCGCTCAGGGCCGCTGCCTCGGTAACACGTACCAGCTCCATTGCTAAGTTACGCTCTTTGGTACCGGATTGCTCAAAACGTATATCCGTCATACGGCCTCCTCTCAATCGTCTGAAGCTGCCTTAGAGTTCTACGTAGCGCGGTTGAACACGGCAATGCTCGGCGATCAGAATCGCCCGAACCTGCTCGACCGCCTGGGCGAGCTGGCCCTCGCGGTTAATAACCAGATAATCGTACCAGTGGTACTGAGCCAACTCGTTGGCCGCATCGGCGAGACGCCGGCGAAATTGCTCCTCGTCTTCAGTCTGTCGTCGGCTCAAGCGCTGGGCAAGCTCTTCCTGCGTCTCGGGGGCCAGGAAAATAAGGATGGCCTGGGGGATCTTTTGCCGGATGGTGGCAGCCCCCTGCACATCAACCTTGAGGAGAACGTCGCGGCCTGCCGCCAGGTTTTCCTTAATCTGGCGTCGGGGCTGCCCGTACCAGTGACCATGAACGTTAGCGTACTCGATCAGCTCGTCGTTGACCACGAGCTGTTGAAATTCCTCGTAGCTGATAAAATGATAAGGGTGGCCTTCGCTCTCCCCAGGTCTGGGGGCGCGAGTTGTCACTGAGGTCACGACATGGAAATCCACACCTTGCCGCTTCAGTGCCTCAATGACGCTATCCTTGCCCGTTCCCGAGGGAGCGGATAAGACAAAGAGCAGTCCTTGCTTCTCTGTTGGCCGGAGCGTGATGCTTTCTCTCTCGGCTGTAGGCTCCATCTCAAGGTGCATGCTGCTTTTCTCGCTCTGCTGTGCTGTGCTATGCTCCGTTGCGCTGCTGTCCCAGGTATATCCCTAGCAGGTTGCCTGAGCTGAGCCGCGTCTCCCGTCCAGCGCAGGGTCGGCAAGGCAGAAGCGTGGCCCCCTTCCCTGGAAAGTTCCCTGACGAGTGGATAGTGGTGGACGTCCCTGTCTGTTGGTGTATCGACGTTTGTGCTTGGAAGGGACCTGCTCTCTCTGGTGGGCGGCTGAGATTTCCCACCTGAAGGCTACCGCTCGGACGACCGAGCCGACTGGATAAAGTGATCGCTCAACTGGCTACGCGGGCATTGCGACGCGCAGATGAGGCTTTCCGGGGGCACAACGCTTGCGAAGAAGGCTGCGCGAAGGAGGTGCCGCTCTGCTCTCCCTGGCGCCTGCCCGGCGTAAGGGATGAACCAGGACTGCTATAATTGTACAATATCCCGAAACGCTATAGCCACCGGTGAGGTTTCTCGCATGTATGTCGATGCCATCACCCTTGCTGCTGTCGCTGATGAATTGCGCGCGCTCTTAACTGGAGCGCGTGTCGAGGCCATTATCCCACCCACGGAGCACTCCATTGCCATCGAATGCTACTGTCCGCCGCGGACAGGTGGGGATGAGAAGGGACAGAAGCGCTGGCTCTATCTGTCGGCCCATCCGCAGCTAGCGCGCTTACATCTCACCCTGCGCAAACCGCCGCGCGCAGTGCCCGAGCCGCCGCCTTTTGTCATGCTCCTGCGCAAGTATCTGGAGGGGGCTCGCCTTGAGGCTGTCGAGCAGCCGCGCTGGGAGCGTGTTCTCCATCTGCTCTTTCGAGCACGAGTCTGGCATGACGAGGCAGATGAAGCCCCCGCTGGGGAGACTGGAGGAGCTGGCAAGCCGGCCAGGAGTGCCGAACAGGGGACGACCGCCAGCTATCAGCGATTGCGCCTGATCGCTGAGATCATGGGGCGCACCAGTAATATTCTGCTGTGCAATGAAGAGGGCTTGATTCTCGGCTGCCATAAGCGCATTGGGGCAGATATAAACCGCTATCGTGTAATCATGCCAAATGTTCCCTATGTGCCGCCACCTCCTCAGCAGCGTAGCTTTGCCGGTCAGCTCTTGCTGCGCCTGGAGCCGACGAGCGTCACTGCTGCCCAGCTGTCCATCATTCCGGGCAACGAGGGGGGGGACTCAGCCCTTGTAGAAGGAGGGGAGACCGCTGCCAGGGCTGTCCAGCGACGTAAAGAGGCAGCTCCGAAGCTCTGGCAGCTTCTTGTTCGCCACCTGCTTGGCTTCAGTCCCCTGCTTGCGCGGGAGGCTGTCTATCGCACTCTGGGCAAAAGCGAGGCTGGGCTGGAACTCAGTCAGGAGCAATGGGAGGAACTGGCCTGGAATATTCGCGATCTGGCGGCCCTCTATACTACCCACCGCTGGCATCCGCAGCTCGTGGAGCGTCTTGACCCAACCTCCACAGCAGGAGCGGAATCAGGGGCGCGGGCTACGCCGCTCGCCTTTGCACCCTATGTGCTGGAGCAGTATAGCGCGGTAGAGGGGGTGCACATCCATGAATCGTCATCGATCAATGTTCTGATCGACGACTTTTATGCCCGTAGCGAGTGGCTCGATGCGCTGGAGAGCCGGAGAGTGCCGCTACGCAAGTTGCTTCAGAGAGAGGTCGAACGCTGCCGGCGACGCGCTGCCGCTCTGGAAGAAGAGCAGGGAGCGCTAGCTGAGGCAGAGAACTATCGTCGGCAAGGCGAGCTATTGCTCACCTTTCAACATGAGATAGGGAGAGGGCAGACGCAGGTCAGCCTGCCCGATCTCTTTGCTGCCGACATCGTCCAGGACAATCCCCCCGAGATTACTATCGAGCTTGATCCGCGTCTGGATGCTGTAGGCAACGCCAACCGGCTCTTTGCCAGATATCAGAAAATGCGTCGGGCGGCGGCGCTTCTGCCCGAGCAAATAGAGCGCAACGGGGCTGAGCTGGCCACACTAGAGCAGTTACTTACCGATCTACAGCTAGCCGAGACGCCAGAGGAGATCGAGCTAGTCAAGGCCGAGATCCAGGCTGCTGGCTATCTGCATGAGAAGAAAAGTGCTGAAGCGAAGGCTGGGAAAAAGAAGGCCAGTCGGGGGAAGGCCGTGCTGCCTGGAGGAGGTGCCCCGCTCTACGTCCAGAGCCGCGATGGCTTCACTCTGCTAGTGGGGCGCAACAGTCGTCAGAACGAGGAGGTCACCTTCCGCCAGGCCAGTGGAAACGATATCTGGCTGCACGCGCGCGGCGTGCCAGGCGCCCATGTCATCGTCAAAGCAGCGGGCCGCCAGGTGCCGCAGAGCACGCTCGAGCAGGCAGCCAGTCTGGCGGCCTATTACAGTCAGGCGCGTGACGACAGCAGCGTACCCGTTGACTATACCCTGCAGCGTCATGTGCGTCATATGAAGGGAGGTGGCCCGGGCATGGTCGTCTACGACCACGAGCGCACCATCTACGTGCGTCCGTCAGCGCTCCCGTGAGGAGCCAATGCCCATCTCCTCCCGATACTTGGTCACGGTACGGCGGGCCAAATGAATGCCGCGCTCGGCCAGCAAGCGGCGCAGCTCCTCATCGCTCAGGCGTCGTTGAGGTGCCTCCTGCTGAATGATCTCGCGCAGAATATCCTTGACACCGAGCGAGCTATCAAAGAAATCGGAGAAGGGGATCAGGCGTCCATTGGGTAAGAGAGCGTACTTGTTGGCGGTGGCGCGGCTCACCGTCCCTTCGTCGAGGCCGAGGCGGGCCGCCACCTCAGCTCGGGTCAAGGGGCGCAGATAGCGAATCCCTTTCTCTAGAAAATCGCGTTGCTGTTCGACAACAACTTCCGCCACTTGTTTCAACGTGCGCCAGCGGCGCTGAACGCAATCGATGAAAAAGCGCGCCCGGTCGCTCTGTTGAGAGAAATAGCGCTGCAGGGCAGGACTTGGGCGCTCGCCGTCTGCAGCCTGATAGCCACGGCTGACCGCGAACTGATAGCGCTTCTCTTCGATTAATTCGACCTCGAAGCCGTTATCACCGCGGCGGATAATGACATCTGGGCGCACGTACATGGCGCTACTCTCGCGCTGGGAGAGATGGCTATCGAGGCGGTAGGTGTGGGCGGGGAAGGGATAAAGACGGCTGCGGATATAAGCGCTTGCGGCGCGGACTTCCTGCTCAGGCACCTTTAGTTCGCGGGCAATCTCCTGGTACTGGCTGCGTCCCAGGCGATCAAGGTAACGCTCGATGAGCGGGCGGGCCAGTGGATGGGGCGTCTCCTGCTCGGCTAGCGCTTCCAGCTGGATCAAGAGACACTCGCGTAGGTCGCGGGCGCCGATGCCTACTGGTTCCAGGGTCTGGAGCTGCTTGAGGACATACTCGACCCGTTCTAGTGGGACATCGAGGTAGCGGCTGATTTCATCCGTGCTGATCTCCAGATAGCCTCGCTCATTCAGATTCCCAACCAGGTGCTCAGCGATGGGAGCCTCTTCAGGAGGAATAAGGGCTTCCAGCTGTTGAAGGAGGCGCTCAGCCAGGGGTTCTGAGGTGGCGATGCGCGCCAGAGGGTCGTCCTCGGCCTCGGCGTCAGCCTCGACGAAGCCATAGTTATCCATATCGTAGAAAGGCTGAAGAAAGCGCTCCCAGGCGGAGCTGGTGCCATTCTCCCCGGGGGGCGTAGCGCTACTCTCTGAGGCTCCTGCTGGGGCATAGTGGCCGCACGAGGAGCAGACACTGCTGCTACCGCGGAGCAGAGCCCCACAGAAGAGGCAGACGCGCTGCTCCTGAACCTCCAGGGCTGGGTTTTCGGTCTGCTCTTGTGTAATGCAGCGCTCCAACTCATCAGAGGACAAATGCAGGATCGTACTCGCTGTGATCAGCCGCGCGCTGACTCGCAGGGTCTGTTCTGGACGCGGCGTTGGCTCCAGTCGCATGCGTTCTCCTCCTCCCTATCCTGCTAACCAACCGACCCTTTCTTCCCGAAAGAGTAAGCATCGTGCTTTGCAAACAGTCCTTCAGGGCGCAGGGAGCTGCCAGGCTACAGCCAGCCACGGCTATCCAATGCCGCGTGGGCGGCTTCCTGCTCGGCTGCCTGTTTATTGCGTCCCTGGCCACGACCAATGACTCGCTCGCCCAGGAGCACCTCGACAGTGAACTCTCGGTTGTGAGAAGGACCTTCCTGGCTGACCAGCCGATAGGAGGGAGTGATGCCCTCGCGAGCCTGCGCCAGTTCCTGGAGTAGGGATTTGCTATCCTTAAAGAGTCGCTTCTCAACAATGGTGCGGGCCAGTGGCTCCACGTGGGGGATAATCACACCACGCACCGCCTCCAGCCCTTGATCGAGGTAGATCGCTCCCAGCAGTGCCTCGAAAGCCGAGGCGAGCACACGCTGGCTGCCCCCGCTCTGCTGCTCGCCCTTACCGAGCAGCAGGAACGAACGCAAATTCAGATCACGTGCAAACTGGGCGAGGGTCTCGGTCTTCACCAAAGCCGCCCGCAAATTGCTCAGCTCGCCCTCATTGAGCTGAGGAAAAGTGCGGTAAAGGAAATCAGCACAGACAAAAGCCAGGATGGAGTCGCCGAGAAACTCCAGACGTTCGTTCGACTCGCGCCCGGCGCCGGGTGTTTCATAGATATAGGAGCGATGGGTGAGAGCCAGTTGCAACAGTGCAGGGTCGTGAAACTCGATACCCAAGGCCTCTTCCAGTGCTCTATATCCTGCAGCCATTGTCGTTAATACACCTCCAGTGACACCTGTGCCTCCTCAGTATGTCTGGTTGTTACCTCGCCGATGAGCCAGAACGGGACAGAGGACCTCAGAGCGGCCAGACGGGGCCATAGCTCTGGGGCAATCGCCGCCAGCAGACCGCCCGATGTCTGCGGGTCCCAGAGAATTGCCTCTGCCGTGGCATCCAATTCCTGACCCAGATGGACATGGGGGCCAAAATAGGCCCGGTTACGGCTTGTCCCGCCGGGAATGCAACCGCGCGCCGCATATTCTGCAGCATGGGGCAGGAGCGGCAGCGCAGAGAAGGTCAAGCGCAGACTCGTCAGGCTCTGAGAGGCCATTTCCCAGGCGTGACCAAGCAAGCCGAAACCCGTCACATCGGTCACGGCGTGCACGCCTCCACTGCTGGCAGCCAGCTCTGCCAGAGCACGGCTGGCTTCGCGATTGAGGCGCGTCATCGAGGCCACGGCTGCCGCCAGATCCTCCTCAGTGACCTGATCGCGCTTGTGAGCTGTGGTAATCAGGCCCGTGCCCAGCGGCTTGCTCAGGACCAGCAAGTCGCCAGGTTGGGCGCCGCCTTTCGTAAAGATGCGTTGTGGGTGAACGCTACCGGTGACGGCCAGCCCATACTTTGGCTCGCGATCGCTGACTGTATGCCCCCCGGCAATGACAGCCTGGGCATGAGCCACCGTCTCGGCTCCGCCGCGCAGGATCTCGCTCAACAGCTCCGTCTCCAGATCGTCAGGCCAGGCGACCAGATTAATGGCCATCAACACCTCACCGCCCATAGCGTAGACATCGCTCATGGCGTTAGCGGCAGCGATCGCGCCAAAAGCATAAGGATCATCTACCACGGGCGGAAAGAAGTCCGCCGTGCTGATAATCGCCTGCTGCTCATTGATCTGGTAAACTGCCGCATCGTCGGCAGCGCTCAAACCGACGAGCAGAGAGGGCGGAACGCTCTGGGCTTTCAGGGGACGCAGAACCTGCGCCAGGGCCGCCGGGCCCATTTTAGCCGCTCAACCGGCGCAACTGGCGAGCGAGGTTAAGCGAATATGCCGACCGGTGCTCATTGCTGGAATGTTCCGTGCTCGTAACCCGTTTGAATCAGGTGTAAAGTCATTGTAACGCCTTGGTATAAGGCTCGTCAACGCTGTAGACGGACCGTTCTCACTGTGCTACTCTATATTCAGCTGTGCGGGCCTGAGCAGGTCAGGCAATCGCGGGCCATGTCAGCCGAACGCTCCCAGCCCATTGGCCTTCCAGCCCTGCTTGCAGGCGGGCCGAGGGAAGGAGCGGCAGGCTGCTGGCTCGAGGAAAGTCCGAACTCCACAGAGCAGGATGCTGGCTAACGGCCAGTGGGGGCGACCCCAAGGAAAGTGCCACAGAAACAATACCGCTCGCCGGCTTAGAGGCCGTTGCGGGTAAGGGTGAAATGGTGGGGTAAGAGCCCACCGGCAGGCGGGTGACCGTCTGGCCGGGCAAACCCCATCCGGAGCAAGACCGAGCAGAGGGAGTAGCATGCCCCTTCGTAGGCTGCGCTGGAGGCCACGCGAGGGACTTGCTCGCAGGTTGCTCGCCTGTTACCCCTCGGGTTGGTCGCTAGAGGCGGCGGGTAACCGTCGCCCCAGAGGGATGATTGCCGCCCGGGCCACCGTGAGGTGACACGGGAACAGAATTCGGCTTATGACCTCCTCAGACCCGTGCAGCAAGCCTTTCTCCCCTTTCTGCAAGCACCTCTTTTGCTGAAGCCCCAGAAGGTTTCGCTACTTCCGCGTTATACCTCCCCTTTTGAGCGATTTCTGGGTCTCTATCGTTAAAAATAATCTCTGTTGCGAGAGGGTTCCTGCTGCTTGTTCCCCTAGCCAGGAGAGACTGGCTGGCTCCTTTCCTCCGCATCTTGCTTTGCCTCCTGGCTGCGTTGCTCTATCTCACTGCAGCCTCTAAGCCTTCATTTGCTGTTGATCGAGCTGATTGAATACGTCCGCCGGGGCCAAGAGCCGGGCCTACCGTCCCAGCAAGGGCGGCTCTGTCTGGTTGAAGGGGCCGCTGTGGCAGAGCCTCGTTCTCGTTGTCGGGATCTCCAGCAGGGGGGATTGTGATCCTGTTCCTCATTGGTCCTGTGAGGAATCGAGTGGCGGTGGCTGGTGGGGTCATGAAGCGAAGAAGCGGCAGGCTCATAGCCTGCCGCTCCGCTCTACATTCTGGCCTAATCTATCTGCATTATCTGCTAATCCGATCGTGTTCGATCAGCCAGCGGATAAAGTTAAGTCGACGGCTTTCCTCTAAAATTTCGCGATATTCGACTTGCTCATCGACATGGTCTCGCAGATAGAGAAGCCGCTTGGCTTCGCTTTCTGTGAATCCCAGTGACAGCAGGCGTTCGAAGTCTGCGTTATCGGTCGCGTAGAGACGGTCCGGCATGATAACGGCGCTCCCTCTATTCTGGACTACCAACGGATTGAGCAAGCGTCTCCTGTTATCGCTCTGCTTAATTATAGAGACGCTTGAAACCGTTCACAGGATACAACATCTTTTCGCCCTTCCAATATTTCTCAGCTGGTGGGTTGGAAGTGGCAATCAAGAGGTGATGATCCTGTTGCTTCCGTAGCCTACCTGGTCGGCTCGTTGGGCTACGCCAGCAGCCTGAGTGCCTGGCGCTGTGCTTGCCCAGCGACGAAGGGGCAGGCAGGGAGGATGTGGCGGTTTCTTCACGTCTCCGACCCTGAGAAGAGTTCTCATTAGTATAGACGAATTATATCGCTAGAAAGTAAACCCTTCAAGGGGTGGCAGGCGCCGGCCCAGCAGCAGCAGGCGAGCGGCCCGTTCGCTGGCATCGGCTAGCAGTGAGGCGGCCTGAGTCATAGCCTCGTTCAGCGAGAGGGGGGTGGGCAGCAAGGTCATGACCGCCTCGACTCCCAGCGCATAGACCACCTGGTACTCCTCGCCCAGGCTACCAGCCAGAGCCAGGACGGGGACCTCGCAGCGCTGGGCCAGGGAGGCCACGGCGCCTACACTCTTACCGTAGGCAGTCTGGCGATCGATCTGTCCTTCAGCAGTCACGAGCAGGCTGGCACCTTGCAGACGCTTGACCAGGTCGACGGCTTCCAGCACGAGGCCGGCCCCCGGGCGGAGAGTGGCCTGAAGGAAAGCCAGGAGGCCGGCCCCCAGTCCGCCGGCGGCCCCTGCCCCAGGCAGATCGCGCACGTCCCGGCCCAGATCGCGTCGAATGATCTCGGCGTAGTGAGCGAGAGCTGCGTCGAGCTGAGCGACCATCTCTGGGGTGGCTCCCTTCTGAGGGCCGTAGACCGCCGAAGCTCCCTGGGGTCCACAGAGAGGGTTGGTCACATCGCAGGCGACCTCAATACGACACTCATGCAGGCGTGGGTCAATTCTATCGGGCACGATGCGTGCCAGACGGGCCAGAGCGGCCCCGCCGTAGGGAAGATCCTTCCCCTCTGCATCCAGCAAGCGGACCCCAAGAGCCTGAGCCATGCCGGCCCCGCCGTCATTAGTCGCACTGCCGCCGATACCGATGATCAAATGGCGGCAACCGTGATCCAGGGCGGCGCGAATCAACTCGCCTACCCCGTACGTTGTCGTCAGGCGAGGATCACGTCGCTCGGGGGGAACCAGTGGCAGGCCAGCGCAGGCGGCCATCTCAATCACCGCTGTATGCCCATCCCCGAGCAGCCCGAAGGTCGCTTCCACCGGCTCCCCCAGAGGCCCCGTAACCTGTGCCTGCAAAAGCTGACCGCCTGTAGCGCTGACCAGCGCCTCAACAGTGCCCTCGCCACCGTCAGCAATAGGGACGAGATCCAGCTCGGCGTTTGGCAGCACTTTCTGAAGGCCATCAGCGATGGCGCGGGCGGCCTCGGGAGCCGTCAGACTTCCCTTGAGGGCCTGGGGGGCGATCACAATACGCATGGCTGGCTTCCTTCCACTCTGCTCTTTGCCGTGCTTCTCCTCTTTCCTGTCTATTTCTACCAGGTGCAGGACAATTGAAGGGCGTGACGCAAGCGACGCTCGTATTCGCGTCGAGGGATCTCGCAGGCCCCCAGGCTGGCCAGGTGGGGAGTCAGAAACTGGACATCGTGGAGAATATAGCCCCGGCTTTTGAGGTGCTCGACGAGCGCCACCAGACAGACTTTCGAGGCATCTGAAGCGCGCGAGAACATACTTTCGCCCATGAAAGCCCCGCCCAGGGCTACCCCATAGAGACCCCCCACGAGCTGGCCAGCGCGCCAGGCTTCGACACTATGGGCTAGACCGAGATGGTGCAGCTCAGTGTAGGTTTGAATAAAGGTGTCGCTAATCCAGGTCTCCTCACGGGCTGCGCAGGCGCGCATCACTTCCGCGAAGGCGGTATCCATGCGGATCTCATAAAGACCTTTGCGGAGTGTAGTGCGGAGAGACCGAGAGACATGCAGACGCTCGTGTTCGAGGATGGCACGCGGGTCTGGAGCATACCAGTGGATCTGTCCCCGTGAGTCGGCCATGGGAAAGATGCCCCGCGTGTAAGCATAAAGGACAGTTGCCACATCAAGCTGGTCCGCCATCTGGTTGGCCCTCCATGCTGGAGCTGGCGTACAAGCATTGTGACAGGCTTGAGCCTGACCTCTTGTTTGGGACCTTACAATCTATTGTAGCATAGCAGGCCCGCTAGCTTCTGCCAAGCCGCCCAGCCGCCGTCGTTTTGCGCCCCACAGCGCTCACGAGCTGGCCAGCCTGTGCCAGCCCATAGGGAGGCATATTGTTATAGATGCATTCGTAGGCCCCTGCCTCAACACAATAGGTTTCGTGCCAGATACCAACCGCGCCACTGCTTCCAACCCGCCGGTTAAATGCGACCCAGGCTGGCCAGTGCTGGGCATCGCGCTGTCCAGCATAAGCAGTGAGCTGCTCGAAAGAACGCCAGTACTGGACGACCATGCTGGTGGGGAAGCCGACGTGAAGATGATAGCCAAGCATCCCAAGCTCCGGCTGGCTCTGAAGCTCCTTAAGCATGCGTGGCATGGCCATAAAGGCTGGAAGCCATTTGTGAAGCTGCCAGGACCGATTGATGCGCATGCCGATTAGGAAGACAACAAAGCTCCCTTCGATCTGAGCGGTCATCCGTTGCTTGATGATGGAATGTGCCATTGACTCTCTCCTGTGCCTGGTAATAACGGCACGCTGTGCCTTTTCCGTACAGCTCCCAAAAATCGAACATTGTTCGGTAATGAAAAGAACAAAAAAATCAGGGACGCTGCAAGCCGGTGATCAGACCCCGGAGAACTCGCTCATGCAGATCCTCGAGATCCTGACCTTCGCTGCTGAGCAGTGTCAGGCGTAGCATCGCCATCCCGTGGACCACGGCCCAGCAGTGGTAAGTCATTTCTCCAAGGCCGTACTCGGGGCGTGGAAGGAAGGCGCCCTGATCGATGCCGTCGGCGATGATCTGGCGCAAGAGACTATATGCGCGACTGGCTTCAACGAAACGCAGAGGATCTTGCTCGCTCCTGCTGCTACTGAAGGTGAGCAGATACTGCTGAGGAAAGGTACGGGCGAAGCCTAGATAGGCCAGCCCTGCTCTGAGCAAGCGCTCGGCAGGTGGCAGCTGGGGCGGAATCTCGCTGAGCGTCTCGGCGAGACCTATCAACGTCTTTTCACAGAGAGCAGTCACGATCTCTTCCTTGCTGCCAAAGTATTCGTAAAGCGCAGCTGGACTGTATTCGATGCGGCTGGCCAGCTCACGCATGGATAAAGCCTCTGGTCCCTTCTCGCAGAGAATCTCTTCTGCTGCGCTCACAATCCGCTGCCTGGTGCGAGCACGCCGTCGCTCTCGCGTCCTACCTGGATGCTGCTTTTCCATGACTCTAACATCATTTGAAAAATGAACACTGTACGGATAGAGTACACGAATCCGTTGCTTCTGTCAAGAGGAAGAAAGGGGACCTTACCGGTGCAAGAGCAAGGGCAGGGAGCTTCTCTGCTGCCCCTGCCCTTGCTGGCTGCTCTCAGGCCGACAACAGGCACTGGAGGAGGGAGAAGAAGTTAGGCGAGCCCCAGCCGGTAACGTAGTCCCAGCCGGAGGTAGCGCGGTAGAAGCCGTTATCACCGCTCACGATATCGTTGAAGGGGTGGAAGCTACCAGGATGGTTGGCCAGCCGGTAGGTAGTTGGCGTGCTCCCGAAGAGAGGCTTGTGCTGTTGGCGCAGGCTCTGATCCAGCAGAGCCAGACCTGCGGCCCAGATGGGGGCGGCGGCGCTGGTGCCGCCGACTCTCACCCAGCGTCCATTCCAGAAGATGGCAATGTTGTCGGCAGCGGCGGCCACATCGGGGACCTGGCGCAAGCCATTCGGAGCCTGCACGGGAGTAAGATCTGGGGTAAGGATCATGCCCGCTGTCCCATCGTAATGGCTATTCAGGCCGGGACCGACCTGCCAGGAAGGGCGCTTAAAGAAAGAGGACTGAGTGACGCCTCCACCGCTCCCCCAATCGTTCTGGCAAATCGATCCGGAGCCGTCCATACGTCCCCACGCCTTTTCGGCGGTACGCACATTATGAGCATTCATTTGCAAGATTGTACCGCCCACGGAGATCGCGTAAGGAATGGCGCTGGGCATCTCTACGAGGGCAAGATTGGGAACACGCTGTGAGAAAGCTCCGCAGTCGCCGCTGCTCACAAGAACAGAGATTCCTTCTGTGGCCAGAATGCGCAGCGCTCGTGCCAAGCTAAGTTGTTCGTTGTCACTGAGAGCACTCTCTGGGGCTCCATAGCTGACGCTGAGCACTGTCACGCGATTCTCAGCTGCAACACGCTGGAAAATAGCCAGCATGTCCTGGACTGAGGCCTCCTGAGCTTGATAGATCACCAGGTGAGCCTGTGGGGCCAGGCTGCCTGCCAGCTCGATGTCGAGAGCGGCCTCCCCCTCACCTGGCCCGGGTGCCACCTTTCCCACAACGTTCTCCACCTCGATGGAAGGGGACTGGACCCCTGCACAAGCGAAATACGTGGCAACGTCGTGCGGATCGAACGGCTCATTCAATTCGAGAATGCCGATGCTCATGCCCTGACCTTGCAGACCACGCTGATAGAGCTGGTCGAACTGGTAGGCGGTGGCTAACTGGGCGCGTGTCAGCGCCTGTTTGGCTCCGTACTTGCTGCAACTCCCAGAGCTGCTTGTCACCCGTGGAACCAGCGGTTGGAAGCGTTTCTCTGGCTGGAAGATGCCGAAGGTGCTGAGGCCAATGATCGACTGGACCAGAGAGGCAATGTGAGCCGGCAGGCTGGGCTGGCCTGTAGGCAGGTAGAACTTCTGACTGAGCTGGGCGGCCTGCTGATAAATGTACTGCTGCAGCTGCAGATGCAGGCTGTGTTCGATGGTGGCCACCGAGGCCTCGACCCGCAGGGAGGTGGCCAGACTATCGATCCCCAGGATGCGATAGCCCTGGCTGCTGAACCACTGGCGCACACTTTGAATCTGGTCCTCGCTAGGACCGAAGGCCTGGCGGATCTGCTGCGGCGTCAGATACTGCCCATAGAGTGGCGAGCCAGGGGTATAGATCTGCGTGAGCGTCCGCTCCAGCGCCGTGTCATTGTACAGCAAATTGATGGTCAGAGGCAGAACGAGATCCTGGGGCAGGGCTTGACCAGGGGGAAGGTTGTGGATCACGGGGCGGTCAACGATGGGATGGTTGCCCGGAAGCAGGGGCGGAGCCTGTCTGGCGACTGTTGTCCCTGTTGGCGTGGCGCGACGAACAGCTCCTGTGGAATCTGGACCGGGGAAGAGGCAGGCGCTCAGTAGGAGCATCAGAAGCAGGCTGGCCAGGAAGGCACCTCTGTGCCTGGGCAGAGAGACACCAGCTCGAAACAGATCACTGCTGCTCATTGGTTAATTCCCTCCTCCTAATCGGTCGAGGCTGGCCAGTGTCTGTCTGCGAGACCTGTGAACCCGACGAGCATGATCGAGAACCTGGCCGCTCGCCCGAATCCTTCTCACTCGACGTCGGTCACGCCTGGTAAATGTGAGGCCACGAGCAAGCGGCGCACACCCACTGGAAAAGCAAGCAGTGCTCCACCGGTCGGCCAGGCGGTGACACTTCTCAGTCTAGCCGAGAGAAGGCTGAGCATGCAGTGAAGTGGCTAACACTGCCGTTGTGAGCCTGGCCAGTCTGGAGGAAACGAAACAGAGCAGGATCTCTGACCATGTCGGCACGACGAAAGCTCCTTGTGCAGCCAGGAGCAGCCGACCCTGTCGTCTGAGGCCGTGAGCGAGGAAGGCAGATCGGTGGAAGCCGGATCACTACGCTCCCTGAACAGCGAGATAACCTATCCAAGGGCGAGCGTGCGCCTCTGGCCGGTCTCTGGGGAGCCATCCCTCCCTCTGGACATTCACACCGATCTGTGGTATACTGTGTCTTACCAGGACGGTGCAGAGTTTCAACGGGGAAGACATCAATTACGAGGGTTGCCGCCTATGCACTCAGAGAAAGAGGATGCAAGGGTTACGTCGCGGAAGGCAGGCGTGTCAGCCCATACTGCCAACGGCTAGCATGCATACACACTGGGGAGGTTCAGCCCTGGTGTTTTTTATTTCTCTTATCACGGTCAACATGCACTCATCACCAGGCTCTACGCAGATTCTTCACATGATGGCGTCGTGGAGATGTCTCCTAGACGCAGGTGGCCTCCGTATCTGATTGCGAAGAGGAGTGAGTGGGCCAGTGTTGGTAGCTGATCGTCCCTCTGCTCCGGGCGAGACTTCGCGTGAAAGGAGGGTGAGACACGCTCCCGGGCTATCGGCCCTTGCATCTTGAGAACATTGCTGATGGGATGGGATAGGCCATACCTGTTGGCATGAGCTGTTGTCCACGCCTCGTGAGGCAGTTGCCGTTGATCTGTCTGCGAAGTGGTGCTTGCTATACCTGAAGGAGAGTACCGACCGTGAATTCAAGCATGATCAGCAAGATCGCTAAAGCCAAGCGCTATGCGGAAGAGCCGGAGCGTATCCAGTTCACACGCTTCGAGGCCAAGTTTCGTGGCGAGAACGATGTCCATACCACCAATTATGATCATGGGGTCTGGAACTGCACCTGCCGTTTCTTCCAGGACTGGGGGCATTGTTCACACACGATGGCCATGCAGCGTGTGCTGGGCGTAACAATCCCGGCTGAACATCGTCAGGGTATTTCTGCCGGGCTGAATACTGGTCCCTTGATGCACTAGGGCCAGCCAGGATAAGGGGGCAAAGCAACGCGAGCTTTGCATGTGCACGGCTCTTTCCCTGCTCGGTCGTCTGGCTTTAGGCGGCTGTGCGGCCTCTGGGCAAGCCATCCAGGATAAGGGTGAGGGATCCTCGACACCGAAGGAGAAGAAAAAGAAGAAGCACTGAGGAGAGGAGGAATAACCTCGGTGCTTCTGTTCTTTTCTTTGGCGCTGGAGAGCTGAGTGGAGCGGCGCGCGCCTTGTTCTGGAGGAAGAAGCGACTTCCCTGCCGTCTTCGCTCCCCGGCCCGCCAGGTGGTGGGTACGAGATGGGGAGGAGGCGCTGCTGTTCTGTTCTAGCCGCCGAGAGCTGGCACGAAATGGAGAATAATCAAGGTTGCAAACATGATAGCTGCCAGGATCGCAATCATCACCAGATCGCGGCGGACATAAGCGTAGTGCTCAGGAGTCACTAAGGTGGCCCCGCGCTGAGCGGCCCGGCCTGCTTGACGACGAGCCGCCAGCCTGCTAGCGGCGCTGGCCGGACGAGAAGTTTCGGCGGGAACCGCCGTTTGTTCCCGCGTGCGTGTTTCCGCGGGACGAGTCTGGGTGGCGGTGGTGCCCGAGGTGTTCTGCTGGCTCTGCGAGGCTGCGGTGCCTTCCTGGGTAGAAACCCTGCTTTGCTCTCCCTGCCCTGTCTGGCGCACCAGCTCGATGTGCTTCTGCGCGCGGGCTTTCTGCCGTGTCCCGCTGCGTGCACCTGCTTTCTTTGCCATGCTGACTCACTCCTGCTTACACGGGCCTGCTGCCGCAGCCTGGGGTCTCTCGGGGCCTGCTAACGAGGTGGGCTGCGGTCGGCGCGGCGCCGCAAGATCTTCACTTCAGCCAAGGCGGCTGCTCTTCCGTTCGTGTACGGACCTGCGTTGCTCCCCAGCCCGGCTTTAGTGAGCGCAACGAGCCTGGCTCGATCCGCTCTCCTGCCGCTGAGTCGAGCTTGCCCGAGTGTTGGTTGATCCTTCCCGGCAGCCAGTGGCTGCCAGGTCTGTTGACGTTGCGCCTATTATACACGATGGCAGCCCTCTCGTCGAGGGGGAGCTTGCAGCCACCATGACTGGCCGAGGCGCGCTGAGGATTGGCCCCATCCATTTGACAAGGGCGACAACCTGTGCTACGCTGATCGAAAGCAGAGGGCGCTCCAAAAGTATCGGCCACGCACCTTGGTTGAAGAGCCGATTCGGGCGAGAAGACTGAGATGAGACGAGTGAGAGTAGCGGGAAGGAAGCAGCAGTATGGCGAGAATCGTCGTTGCCATGAGTGGGGGCGTGGATAGCTCGGTGGCGGCTGCCCTTCTCAAGGAACAGGGGCATGAGGTCATCGGCATTATGCTGCGCCTCTGGGCCGAGCCAGGCAATGAAGAAGATGACGGCGTTGAGCGCGTGGTGCAGAACAAGTGTTGCTCGCTAGAGGCGGTTGACGATGCACGGCGCGTAGCTCGCCTGCTTGATATTCCCTTCTATCTGATGAATGTCGAGCACGAATTTAAGGATCAGGTCGTCGACTACTTTTATCGCGAGTATGTAGCAGGCCACACTCCTAATCCCTGCCTGGTCTGCAACCGCTTTATTCGTTTCACGGTGCTCTTGAGGCGGGCGCTGGCCCTAGAGGCGGATTATCTGGCCACTGGCCATTATGCGCGAGTTGATCGTGATCCCCTGACAGGGAAGTATCGCTTGTTAAGGGCAGTTGATCGGCAGAAGGACCAGTCCTATGTTCTGCATGTGCTGAACCAGGAACAGCTTGCGCATGCCTGTTTCCCCTTGGGAACCTATACCAAGGAGCAAGTGCGGGCGATGGCGGCGGAGCGCGGGTTGCCCGTGGCCAGCAAGCCAGAAAGCCAGGAAATCTGTTTTGTGGCACGCGACGACTATCGAGGTTTTATCCAGCGCTATGCAGCCAGCGAGGTTGCCGCTGGGGTTGCTGTTGGTCAGGGCAGCAGTTTCCTGCCGGTTCCGCGTCCTGGCCCGATCTATGACCGTGAAGGCAACCTGCTGGGACAGCATCGGGGCCTGGCCTTCTACACCATTGGGCAGCGGCGCGGCCTGGGCCTGACCTCATCCCGTCCGCTCCACGTACTCAAGATCGACACTGAGCGCAATGCTCTGGTTGTTGGTCCGGCGGAAGCTCTGGAGCGCACCAACTTTACTGTTCACTCCATGCACTATATCAGCGGCGACGTACCGACGGAACCATTTGAAGCAGCGGTCCGCATCCGTTACAAGGCCAGCGAGCAGCGAGCATGGGTGAGGCCGCTAGAGGGCCGGCGTGCTCTTGTCACACTGGAGCAGCCGGTGCGGGCTGTCACACCAGGGCAGGGCGCAGTCTTCTACGGCGGCGCTGATGGCGATGAAGTGTTGTGCGGAGGCATCATTGAAGCATGACGGATCAAGTCCATATTCGTAACTTCTGCATCATCGCGCACATTGATCATGGCAAATCGACCCTGGCTGACCGTCTTCTGGAATACACCGGTACCATATCCAGCCGCGAGATGACCGAGCAGGTGCTCGACCAGATGGAGCTAGAGCGGGAGCGGGGCATTACCATTAAGGCTCAGGCCGTACGCATGCTCTATACGGCGCGCAATGGTGAGCAGTACGAGCTGAACCTGATCGATACACCAGGACACGTTGACTTCACCTATGAGGTTTCGCGCAGCCTGGCTGCCTGTGAGGGGGCCTTACTCGTCATTGATGCCACGCAGGGAATTGAGGCCCAGACCCTGGCCAATCTCTATCTAGCCCTGGAGGCAGACCTTACCATTATCCCGGTCATTAACAAGATCGATCTTCCAAGCGCTGATCCTGAGCGGGTGCGTCAGGAAGTCGAAGAGGTCATTGGTTTGCCTGCCAGCGAGTGCCTGCTGGCTTCAGCGAAGGAAGGGATCGGCGTCCCTGAGATTCTGGAGGCTATTGTCGAGCGGGTTCCGCCGCCGCATGGCAACCTTGGGCGTCCCTTGAGGGCGCTGGTCTTCGACTCGCACTATGATAGCTACAAGGGGGTCATAGCCTACGTTCGCATCGTCGACGGAAGTGTGCGCGTCGGCGATCGCATCGCTCTGATGGCCACTGGCAGCGTCACGGAGGTCATTGAAGCTGGCTACTTTCAGCCACGCATGGTCTCGACCCAGATGCTCAGTGCCGGTGAGGTTGGCTATCTGGCCACGGGCTTCAAAAACGTCAAAGATTGTCGGGTGGGCGACACAGCTACCGTTCCTGGGGCCCTGGGCGAGATTGAGCCGCTGCCGGGCTACAAACCGGCCAAGCCGATGGTCTTCGCCGGCTTCTATCCAGTGGATAGCGATGACTACCCGCTGCTACGTGAGGCCCTGGAGCGGCTGCAACTCAATGACGCTTCGCTCTCCTTCGAGCCGGAGACCTCAGCGGCCCTCGGCTTTGGTTTCCGCTGTGGGTTCCTGGGTCTGCTCCATATGGAGATTATCCAGGAGCGGCTGGAACGCGAGTATAGCTTGCGTATTCTGGCTACGGCGCCCAATGTGGAATATTACGTCACGAAGCGTGGTGGGGAAGTAGTCAAGGTTGATAACCCCTCGGCCTTTCCCCCGCCTGGCGAGATCGAGAAGATTGAAGAGCCGTGGGTAGAGCTATCAATCTTCTCCCCGACTCGCTATATCGGCCCCATTATGGAGCTGGTAACTGCCCGGCGCGGCGTTTTCAAGGAGATGAAATATATTGAGGCCGAGCGCGTATTGCTGACATACAGCATGCCGCTGGCCGAGTTGATTGTGGACTTCTACGATCAGCTCAAGTCGCGCACGCAGGGCTATGCCTCTCTGGACTATAGCTTTGCTGGCTACCGTGAGGCTGATCTGGTGAAGTTGGACATTCTGGTAAACGGACAGCCAGTCGACGCGCTCTCCATCATTGTCCACCGCAGTGAAGCTTATCGCCGCGGGCGTGCCCTGGTCGAGAAACTCCACAAACTGATCCCTCGTCAGCTCTTTGAGGTGCCCATCCAGGCAGCTATTGGTTCGCGCATCATCGCACGTGAGACCATCAAAGCTCTGCGCAAAGATGTCCTGGCCAAGTGCTATGGAGGCGATGTCACACGCAAAAAGAAGCTGTTAGAGAAGCAGAAGGAGGGTAAGAAGCGTATGAAGATGGTGGGCAGCGTTGAGATCCCCCAGGAGGCCTTCATGGCAGTGCTCTCGCTGAAAGAGGACGGAGAGTAGGAGAGAGCGAGAAGGGTGCAATCCCCAAAAACAAAAGGACGGGGCATAAATAGATCTTACGTATGCCCCGCATACCCTCTGCTTGCGCCTGCCAGGACCCGACGGTCACCCCGTCGTCGCGACCGCCCATAAACCTCGCAGTTGCAGCGGTTGTCAGATCGATGGCGCAGCGCTCAGAGGCTCGGATAGCCCGCTTTTACGGGCGCTCCTAGTCAATTTGGAACACCATCCCTAAGAGGCGTATCGGTTTCTTCATCTGCATACAACCTCCTTTCGGGATTCCAAGCAAAGCCTGCGCCTTGTGCCAGGGTCGTTCCCTGGAAATGTTCCCTGCCAGGAACACTTAGAGTATACCATGCTGTTTCACGGAAGTCAAGGAGGACCCGGGCAAGAAGGATAGCTTGTTGAAAATTTGCAAAATCAATGTCAGACTGCTTGTAGCGTTCCTGCTATTCAAGAAGCCCGAAAAGCTGGAGAAAGATAATGACGGTGAGGCCGGTGGGACCGACTTCTCCTGTGGCGCCTGTTGATACTGCTGATGGCCGCTCTCCCTCTCGGGGGGAGAAGCGGGGTCTGTCCTTCTTCTCGTAACGAGCCTGGCGGCTGCAACGGAGGGTGAAGGATGGGCGAACCTTGCGATTGCAGGTGGGGCGCCGATTCCCGTAGTTGAGCTAATAGATCAGGTAAATACCCGACGCAATATCGGGTATTTGCCGGATTTGCAGGGGCTGCGAGTGGCCGTATCATACTCCCGAAAGTAAGAAGAGCCGAGAGACAGAGAGAGCGTTACCTGTAGCTCCACTAGCCAGGGGCTACAGCGCTCCATTGTGCGTGCAAGTTGTTCTGCTTTCGGCATCGGCTAGGACTGAGAGGCTACAAGGTTGCTATGGAGCAGAAACCTCTACGCTTGCTGTGGCTGGTGTTGACAGCGCTGGCGCTGGTGAGCCTGCTGCTGGTGGCCTGTACGCGACCTGGGACGACCAGCTCGACTGCAGCCAATACAAGCAGCAGCGGCGGTAGTTCTTCGGCGGCGAACAGTGCCAGTGGGGGGAACACGGTGAAGATGGATGCCGCGACCTTCGAGGTCTCCTCTATCACCATTAAAAAGGGCGAATCTGTTACGCTCGTCAATACTGTCGCTGTACCGCACATTATTCAAAACGGCTCATGGGTCAATGGAACGGCCAAGCCTGGGATTGAAGCCGGCGCTCCGAAAGTTGATGTGCAGTTCAGCGGCAACGATACAAAGCAAATTGGCCCTTTCACCACCGCTGGTACCTTTAAACTCTACTGTACGATCCATCAAGGTATGAACTTGACGGTGATCGTCAAGTAGACGCGCTTTATGCCAGGGGAGGAGGTCGAGGGTGGCAGGAGACGCCTTGAGATGAGGCTGCCCCCAACCCCTCCTCTCGAAAAGAGCTGGCAGTTTGGGATTTTTGCAGATAGGAATGTTGGTGGCTCCTTTATACCGTTTTTGGCGCCAGACGTATCATAGAAATGGAGACTATGAATAAAGTCGGTGGTGGTGCGGGGACTGCAACCTGTTTCGGCGTTCACACGTATTTTGTTGAGGAGCGAGAATATCCATCTGGGTAGGCTCAGGTGGTCCCGCTCTTCTGTCATGCTAGCTAGCGAGACAGCTTGAGACTGGTCAACGCTGGTTTTTAGGTCTTTTATTTCTTGGCTTGTGATGGACTTGCTTGCTGTCAGACTCAGTTCTTGATCGAGAGGTGACACGCCATGTCAACGGTAGCTGCAACTGAAGATCCCAGGCTCCATCGCGCTCTGGAGCTACTTGGCGGCTCGATCGATCCCGAAATCGAGCAGTCCTTCTCTTCCCTGGAGGAGCGCATTCTAGCCCAGGCTTTGGAGAATGTGGAACGGGCTGAGTGGCGCTTGCGTGAGATCCAGCGTCTGGTAGGGGAGCGCGACGGCGTCTTGGCCTGAGTAAGTACCTGCGATCACCTTCTCTCAGGTCTTCAGTGGCCACGCCACGTCTCGCCTTTTCCCTCGCTGTCTGGCCGAAACCGCCAGGCCTGTCTTGACGGGCAGGGAGAGGCAGAGGTTTTTGTCTCTGGGCCTTGTCCTGTTGTGAAGTGAGCTTCACTCTCTCCTTTGTCTGTTCTTCGTTCTTCTCCTGCTACGGAGATCATCTATGTTCACCTGTCCGCCGTTGCGATGCCGGCCCATCTATCCCGGCCCCGCATCGACGCCGGGCCGGCATCGCTGAAGGCTTCTTCCTCTTTTTCAGGTTCCCTGCCCGAAACGTACAGCTCCCTGAATCAGGGTCTCAAACTGCTCCAAAGGTCGGCGATCGTCGTCCGCCTGCCAACCGTCGGGGTGAGGCTGCAGATGGCGCCTCATGAAGAGTTCGGCGACGAGCCGCTGCCGTTCGCCATCAGGCTGGGAGGTACTGCGGCTGGTAGCTGCCTGCTCTAGCAAGAGCGTGGCAATGGTGACTTGGGCCAGCCGCTCGACCAGGCCGCGTAGAGGGAGCTGAGCGCTATCGGGGTCAGGGGTCATTAGCGCCTCAAAGCGGGCGGCAAGGCGCTGCAGGCTGGTCTGTAGATCACGAATGCTCTCGGCCAGCTCTGGACGCTGGAGGGCATGCAGTCGCTCCTCTAGCCAGGCGAAGAGCTGGTGGTGGCCCTCCTCGCGACTCATGGCCCGGGCGACATCGAGGACAATGACATTGCTGGCTCCTTCCCAAATGGCATTAACGATGGCGTCGCGCAGCAGGCGCGGATTCACCCAATCCTCGACGTAGCCGTTGCCTCCCCGCATCTCCAGGGCTTCCAGGGTAACGTACTCACCCCGCTTAGGGATATAGTATTTGCAGAGAGGCGTCAAGATGCGCAGCAGCCGGCGATCTTCCTCACGTCCGTAGCGGTCAACTTGTTCCAGAACCGCCGTCGTTGCGAAGGCCAGCGCGGCACAGCCTTCGACTTCGAGGAGGAGATCAACCAGTTGACGCCGCATGAGAGGATGGTCGCAGAGACGGCGCCCGAAGACGATGCGTCCGTGGGCGTGCACCGTGGCCTCTAGCAGGCTGCGTCGCATGGCGGCCAGGGAACCAATGGCGGCCCAGATGCGGGTCAGATTGATCATCTCGGTCATCTGGACGAAGCCGCGTTCCAAGGCGCCGACCTGGTAGGCCAGCGCTCCCTCTAGGGTTACCTCGCCTGTAGCCAGTGAGCGGGTGCCCAGCTTCTCCTTTAAGCGGTGAATGGTATAGGCGTTGCGCCTTCCGTCGGGCAAACGACGGGGTACCAGGAAAAGGCCCAGGCCCCGTGTCCCGGCTGGGGCGCCGCTGGGACGAGCCAGGGTGAGAATCAGATCGGCGGAGACGTTAGAGCAAAACCATTTCTCTCCCCAAAGCTGCCACTGGGGCCACAACTCGGCCTCGTCCTGGCTGCTACCCTCGTTGACCTCGCGTCGACGAGCTATGGTGGCGGTCTGGCCGACGTCTGAGCCACCCTGCTTCTCCGTTAAGAACATGGCTCCTTGCTGGAGCTGGTCCAGGGTGAGAGCCGTCAGGCGAGGAAGAAAGCGCTGCTTGAGGGATTCGTCGCCGTAGCGCTCCAAAACGCGGGCCAGGGCATCGGTCATGGAAACAGGACAGAAGACGCCCGCTTCGGCTTGCATCCCAAGATAGGCCAGGGCAAATTTAATAGGCTGAGGGACGCGCCCCGGCCAGCCCAGAGCGCCCTCGCGATGGGTGCAGGCGGCGATAGCAAAATCCTGGTAGGCGATGCGTTCAAGTTCGTGATAGGCCGGGTGAAAGATGACTTCGTCGATGCGCTGACCGCGCCGGTCGTACTGACGCAGCACCGGCCCGTGTCGGTCGGCAATGGCTGCCAGTTGATCCATGCGCTCGGAGGCCACTGCTCCCATGCTCAGAAGCAGTGGCCGGGCCCGCTCGTAGTCCTCGGAAGAGAGGTGACGCTGGAGTAATTGCTCCAGGATGGGGTCAGCCTCGTAAAAGTTTATGCCTTCGGTGCCAGGCATCAGGCTCTGCTCGTCCAGTGCAGGCACTCGTGGCCTCCTTTCCGCTTCGCTGCTTGTGATGGATAGGCCGATTCTTCGCGCTCCCTCCTACCTCCCATAGGCAGTGTAGCATATCTTCAGACGTTGGGGGAGTGAAGCTGATGCGGTGCCTGTTGCCTGACTGGCGGGGCTATGGTATCCTTTAGGCAGAGAGCAGTGATGCTGCCATTTTGCGGAAGGAGTCCGACTATGTTCACCAGTATCTCCTCTCGACTTCTGGCCCCGCTCGGGATCATCACTTTGGACAATAGCGATCGCCGTTTTGAGTCCCCGCCATCGGTAGTCGTGCCCTGTCTCTTGACCGCTGTCGGCAATCCTCCTATACTAGAGGCCACAACCACAGGAGAAAGACGATAGCTTGCTGTAGTAGGCAGCGGTGGCAATAGATGGTGTATCTTTGCTAGAGAGAGACGACAGAGGCGCTCCGTGAAGCTTGTTATTCGCTGGCGTCCACTTGCGCTGATCGCCTTGACGGCACTTGGCTTAGCGCTCCGCCTCTATGGTCTGAATTGGGATGATGGGAATAGTTTCCATCCCGATGAGCGCGAGATTCTCTTTCACGTGGTGGCGATCGCTCGGCCCACCAGCTGGGCCCAGTTTCTGGACGCCGCTCACTCTCCTCTGAATCCACAGTTCTTTGCTTACGGCTCGTTCCCGATCTATTTGCTGGCTGCGGTGGGCGCGGTCTTGAAACCGTTCTTCCCCGCTCTGGCAAACTTTGCCACGCTCACGCTGTTGGGCCGGGTGATTTCGGCTCTCTTTGATAGTGGGACCATTGCGCTCACCGCTCTGCTGGCGCTCTTGTTGGTGGAGGACGGACAGCCTGGCCGGCCTCGCTCCTGGGCGGTGGCTCTGCTGACCGCGGCGTTGATGGTGTTTACTCCCCTCCAGTTACAGCTCTCACATTTTTACGCCGTCGATACCATTCTAGTCTTTTTCATCACTCTCACCATGCTGGCATGTGTAGCCCTGGTCAAGAGTGAGCATCCGCTCCGCTGGGCGCTCCTGGCCGGTGTGGGCTATGGTCTGGCGCTGGCGACCAAGTTTAGTGCGGCTCCCTTGATCGTGCCGCTGGTGCTGGCCTTTGGACTGCGTTGGTGGCGTCAAGGCTCCCTGCATGGCTGGGGACTGTTTGCTCTCTCGCTGGTGACGACTGGGCTGGTCTTCTTCGTGGCCATGCCCTATGCTTTTCTGGATGCGCAGGACTTTCTCCAGCAGGTCTCGTTTCAGGGAGACCTGGCCCGTGGCCTGATCGATCTGCCCTATGTGCGCCAGTTCGCTGGTACGATCCCCTATCTTTACGAGCTGCAGAATATGGTCCTGTGGGGCCAGGGCCTGACCTTGGGCCTGACCGCCCTGGCTGGCTTGCTCTGGCTCTGTTGGTATCTGCTCAGACACCGCCTGCTCTCTGCTTGGCTGGTTCCGCTCTCCTGGATCGCGATCTACGGAGCTATTACGGGCGGTTTCTACGTCAAGTTCATGCGCTATATGCTACCGCTCTATCCCTTCCTTGCCTTGCTTGCCGCGCTTCTGCTGCTGCAGCTTCAGGATTGGCTGGAGCGTTGGCTAGCGAGCAGCCGGACCCAGGTTCGGGATAAGGCTGGGATGAGTCACGGACGCCTGGCGAGAGCTGTCGGCTATGGGCTGATGGGCGTGGTTTTGGCTGGCACGATCTTTCAGGGGTTGGCTTTGTTGAATGTGTATAGCGAGCCAAATACGCGAGTAATGGCTTCGCGTTGGATCTATGCGCATCTGCCACCGGGCAGTGTGTTGACCTACGAGCAGTGGGATGATCCTTTGCCGGTGCCGGTGGATGGCCATGATCCCGGTCTCTATCGACAGGCAACCTATTTGAACGCTGCTGGCCAGTCTCAAACTGGGCTGGATCTCTACGGGGATGACACACCACAGAAAGCCTGTACCCTGGCCAGGCTCTTGCCGACGATCGATGCGATTACGATGCCTACTGATCGCCTCGACAAGTCGATCCCGCGTTTGCCTGCACGCTATCCGCTCACGATTCGCTACTATCAGCTCCTGTTTAGTGGACAACTAGGCTTCCGCCTGGCTGCTGAGTTTGTGGTGCGTCCGCATCTCTTTGGTATTACGCTCGACGACAGCGGAGCCGATGAGAGTTATTCGGTGTTTGATCATCCGGTCGCTCGCATCTTTGTGCGTGATACTCCCTATCCTTATACGCCGCAACAGCTCTTTGAGAAGCTCGTGGCTGGCGTTCACTGGCCCCAGCCCGTCAGTTCGCTGAGCTGTGCCTTCTCGACACCTTAGTCAGCGTCAGGTTCTCTATCCTCCCAGGGTGAGGCCACTTGCGGGACAGAATGGATGCTAGATTCGTTGATAATTGGAGACAGTGGAAAGTACTGAGGAGCGCGCTGGCTCCAAACTGGTCGCTGGCTCAGATATGCTGCTGGCTGCTTGCTGTATCCAGGTTTGCGGCTCTGTGGCTTGCGGGTGTTCTGATCTGGCGGGCTATCTGTGGGCGGCCTCGGTGATGCTCTGCCGCCAGGTGGCGCCTGCCTGCAAGTGGCTGTGGCGGGGTGGTTCAGGAGCTGAGAAATCTATGGTGGTACTGATCGAGTATTCCTATGCTTGACTTGCTCTTGATGTGGGCGTTGGTGGAGCTGCTGGGTCTGCTCTGCCTGCCGCTGACTGTGACGGTCTTGCGCAATCTCCCTGACCGTGGCTGGGCCTTTAGCAAGGCCCTGGCGCTAGCGCTCTTCGCTTTCTGTGTCTGGCTGCCTTTGATGTGCGTCCAGTCCTGGCCCTTCAGCCGCGCTTTTATCGCCGGGATCTTCGTGGCCCTGCTGATCTCTGCTCTTGCGGGCCTGTTGCTGATGCGCGCGACGCTCTTGAAGCTGCTGCGCGCGAACGTGGTCTATCTGGTCAGTTGCGAGCTGGTCTTTCTGGGCATGGTCTTTTTGCTCGGGTGGATTCGCTCCTATGGCCCTGATATTCGCGGCTTTGAGATGTTTATGGATGAGGGCTTTATTGCTGCAATTATGCGTAGCCCTCATCTGCCGCCAAACGATATGTGGTACGCTGGCTACCCGATCAATTACTACTACTACGCTCACTTTACGATCGTGGTACTGGCAAAGCTGCTAGGGCAATCTCCATCTATCGCTTTTAATACAGGGATCTGTGTCTTCTTTGGGCTGACGGCGGTGAATCTCTTCGGGGTGACCTGCAATGTCATCGCCTGGGCCAGGCATGTCCGCGCTGCTGGCTCGCCCCCTGATGATGGAAGCGCTGAGGCTCCTGCTCAGACTTTCCCGCGCTTGACGGCAGCTATCCCGTACGGACTGCTGACCATGGCGCTCGGCCTGGTACTGGGCAATCTGGCGGCGACGCAGCAGTGGTGGCGTGATCATGGCGACCTCAGTCAGTTCGATTGGTTTGCCCCCTCGCGGGTCGTTGATAAGACGATCAATGAATTCCCCGCTTTCAGCTTTCTGCTCTCCTGTTTCCATGCCCATGTGCTGGCTCTAGCGTTCACGATTCTGGCGATCGCTTTGGCTTTCAATCTCTTCCTGGAACGTGAGGGGTTGGGGATCTTCATCTTCGGACGCGGCTGGCGTTTGCCGCTGACCCTGGGTGCAACGGCGCTGGTCATCGGGGCCCTCTTCACGATGAATGGCTGGGATTATCCAACCTACCTGGGCCTGACTCTGGTCTGTATTGCCCTACAGCAATGGTTGGTTCATGGGCGTCGCTTCCGCGGGGCACTCCTGGTGGATGTTGCTGCAGCAGCGGTTCCGCTGATTATTCTCTCGCTGGCTTTCTATTTGCCTTTCTATTTGAGCTTTGTGTCGCCATCTCAGGGAATCGGGGTGGTTGGTCCTGCTGATCGCTCGTCCCCTGGCCAGGAGATTCTGATCTATGGCCTGTTCGCTTTCGTCTTTCTCTCTCTGCTGGTGGCGAGCGTAGCCAGGTTGCCTGCCTTTGCTGAGGAGGAGGCTGCTGCGGAGAAAGAGGAGGCCTCGGCGGCTTCTGCTCCCGGTTGGCTCAGGTGGTTGGTGCGCTTCAGCGCTCAGTGGTTGAGCTTCTGGGTGATTGCTCTGCTGGGCCTGCTGACGCTGCTTCTGATGCGCAATAGCGGTACCTTTGTGGCGGCAGGCGCTCTGGCGGCAGTGGGGGCTGTTCTGGTGCTCTCTCACTTGCGCGATAGGGCCTTGGCTTTTACCCTGCTGCTTGGCTCGCTCGCTTTTGCTCTGGTGGCCGGCTGTGAGGTGTTCTATCTGCGCGATGTCTTTGCCGATAGCTACCCACGCATGAATACGGTCTTTAAGTTTTATTTCCAGTCGTGGGCTCAGCTCTCGATTGCCTGTGGGGCTGCTCTCTTCTTTATCCTGGAGGCCCTGCGCCCTGGGGAGATGGTGGCGCCGCTGCAGCGCCTGCTCTCGGAGGGCTTGCAGGTGGTGTGGACAGCGGCTCTTTGCCTCTTATTGCTGGCTGGAGCGGTCTATCCGGTGGCCGGAAGCTATGCCCGCACGGATCATTTCGCCCAACGGGGCAATAGCCTGGATGGGCTGACCTATCTTTCTCAGACCGATCCCGGCGATTATGCGGCGATTCGCTGGCTCAATACTCATGTCGATGGCGACCCGGTCATTGTGGAGGCGGTTGGCCCGGACTATAGCGACTACGCTCGCGTCTCGGCCTTTACTGGCTTGCCGACCATTATGGGCTGGGTTGGCCATGAGTATCAGTGGCGGGTGAATTGGTTGAATAATCTGGCCTATGCCGCCGACTTTAATCGGCGAGCCAGCGATGTGGCAACAATCTATACCAGTCCTCAAGCCAACGTGGTCCGCTCGCTGCTGACGCTTTATCATGCGACGTATGTCTATGTGGGACCGCTGGAGTTGGCGAAGTATCAGACGATCAATCTTGGCCATTTCCCTTCGTTCTTACAGGTAGTCTACTCCGCTGAGGGTGTGACAATCTATAAGGTTGCGCAGTCATAGGTGTGACCTCCGCTCTTCCGGTGAAGGTTGTATGAGGAGTTGGGCCTTGAATTTGAAGAGATTTGAGCATCAGCCTGTAGAGAGTCAGTCGGATCAGAGCGAGCTGCTAGCTGGAGCGGTTACTGAGCAGACGGCCTCGCTTGAGCAGGAGAGGAGTGTTGCTCAGGCTAGACACTGGCCTCCCGGACGGACTCTACGCCATCGAAGGCCGTCCCGCAGCCAGGTTCTGGAGTGGGTGGCGTATGGGGTGGTGTTGGTGGTGGCGGCTGTGCTGCGCTTCTGGGACCTGGGAGTCCGTCCGTTGCACCACGATGAGAGTCTCCACGCCTACTTCTCCCTTCAGCTGTCGCTCAATATTTTGAGCTACCATTACGATCCGCTGTTGCATGGGCCATTTCAGTTTCATGCGATGGCGTTGGTCTACAAGCTGGCGCAGCTGGTGGGAGTGCCCGATCATGGGGTGAATACGACGACGGTCCGCTTGCTGGCGGCGACGCTGGGAACGGTGCTGGTAGGGCTGCCGTATCTGCTGAGGCGCTCGCTAGGGCGGGTGGCGGCCTGGCTGGCGACGGTACTGCTGGCGGTGTCGCCGAGCCTGGTGTACTACTCGCGGTTTGCGCGCGAGGATATCTACATGGCCTGCTTCACGCTGCTGCTGGTGGTGGGACTGGTGAGGTATGTGCAGGAGAGAAAGCTGGGCTGGCTGTTAGTAGGGGTGCTGGGTCTGGCGTTGTCGTATGCGACGAAGGAGGCGACGTTTTTGACCATCGCGGTGATGGGCAGTTATGGAGTGGGAGTGCTGATGTGGGAGCTGGGGAGTCGCTGGAAGCTGAGGGAGAGGGTCAAGGGAGAGCCGGGCTGGCTGCCGAGGACGTGGGCGCCGTTCCTGCTGCTCGCCTACGCCCTTGTCGGGGCTGTTCTGGCCAGATGGCTTCTGGGCTGGCTGCATAATCTTTCGCTCTATATTACTGCTCACCAGCAGGCTTCAGATGAATTTGTAGCTGTGCTGAAGGATGATACGGCGCTGGTGGTCCCCTGGCTGGGGGTGGCTTTGGGCCTGGTGGTGCTGGGGATCTTGCTGCGGGAGATCTTCCAGGGAGAGGCAGCAGTGAAGGCAGTCCGAGGGGGATGGCGTTTGCGGCTGGCGCAGTGGGTGGATGAGGAGAGGCAGCCGGTGCTGGCGACGCTGGTGAAGATGCCCTGGACGCACTGGTTTTTTGCGCTCCTGCTCTTCTGGGCCATCTTCCTGGTCCTCTTTACGGTCCTCTTCACCAATGTGCGGGCCGGCATTGGCGATGGCATCTGGGGAGGACTGTACTATTGGATCGAGCAGATTGCTGTCGCGCGAGGAGGGCAGCCGTGGTACTACTATCTGCTGCTGATCCCGCTCTATGAGCAGGTGGGGGTGATCTTTGGGATAGTGGGGCTGGTGCGTTGTGTGTTGAGGCCGACGCGGCTGCGGTTGTGGCTGGTGTACTGGTGTGTGGGGAACCTGGTATTGTATTCGTGGGCGGCGGAGAAGATGCCGTGGCTGACGATCCATATCACCTTGCCGTTGATGGTGCTGGCGGGGCTCGGTCTGGAGCCGGGGGTGAGCGTGGTGCTGAGCTGGCTGCAGGAGGGCTGGAGGCGCTGGCAGGTGGGGAGGGAGGCAGGAGGAGCACCCGAAGAGAGAGAGAGGGAGTGGAAGCCGAGGGAGGAGCTGGGGGGAAGGAAGCTGGGTTGGGGGCTGCTGACGGTGCTGGTGGGGTTCGTGTTGCTGGTGCCGACGGTGCACAATATGTACGAGGTGACATATGTTCACGAGGCGGATGCGCCGCATGAGATGCTGATTTATGTGCAGACGACGACGGATGTGGACAGGGTGATGGCCAAGATTGACGAGCTGGATCGCAAGCTGGATGGGGGGCGCCATCAGCTCGCCATCGGCGTCATGAACGATGCAATCTGGCCTTTTATCTGGTACCTGCGCGACTATCCCCATGCCTGCTATAATTACCCTGCAGATTGCCCTAATCCCAGTAGCTACCCGGTCATTATTGCCGGCGGTGATAATCTCTATCTGGCTGAGACCCAGTATGCTGATACGGCCACGCATACGGGTGACTATCTTTTCCATCAGTACCACATGCGCTCGTGGTGGGATGAAGGCTATAAACCGCCCCCATGTCTGCCGAGCAAGGCTAACAATAACTGTGCAGGACAGCAAACCTGGGGAGGAGTAGGGCCGCTACTGTGGCTCAGCTATGGAGACAATCCGCCGCCGGGGGCGCAATTCAATCCAGTACTGGCCGCTGAACGCATCTGGGCCTGGTGGTGGCAGCGTCAGCCCTTTGGGGCGACCGATGGTGCTTACGATATGGGCCTCTTTATTAAGAAGGGTTTGGGGGTTACTCCATAAGTGGCTATCACCCAGCAAGGGCCTTGAGTAGCGGGAGACAACGAGGCCTGACGCGGGAAAGGCTGAAATAGGCAGTACTAACTTTGACTCTACGCTGGAAGGAGACCTCACTTGGACTTGAAAGGAGAGCATGCGCGATCTCCTGCAGAGGAATACGCTGAGGCAACGTTATCTGAGCCTCAGCAGGTGCCCGTTGAGACTCAAGAGCAGGAGAATACGCCTGTGAGCACGCAAGAAGCTGTGCAGCCTGTCGAAGCAGGTCAGGATGACCAGCCTCTCTCTCAGGCTCATGGTGGTGCTGGCCGGGCAAAAGCCGTTAGCCGTGGGCAGATCCTGGAATGGGTAGCCTATGGGGTGGTGTTGGTGGTGGCGGCTGTGCTGCGCTTCTGGGACCTGGGAGTCCGTCCGTTGCACCACGATGAGAGTCTCCACGCCTACTTCTCCCTTCAGCTGATGAATCAGCTCGCGAACTGGGAGCATTGTTTCGCCTTCGGTGATTGCTACCACTACGATCCGCTGTTGCATGGGCCATTTCAGTTTCATGCGATGGCGTTGGTCTACAAGCTGGCGCAGCTGGTGGGAGTGCCCGATCATGGGGTGAATACGACGACGGTCCGCTTGCTGGCGGCGACGCTGGGAACGGTGCTGGTAGGGCTGCCGTATCTGCTGAGGCGCTCGCTAGGGCGGGTGGCGGCCTGGCTGGCGACGGTGCTGCTGGCGGTGTCGCCGAGCCTGGTGTACTACTCGCGGTTTGCGCGCGAGGATATCTACATGGCCTGCTTCACGCTGCTGCTGGTGGTGGGACTGGTGAGGTATGTGCAGGAGAGAAAGCTGGGCTGGCTGTTAGTAGGGGTGCTGGGTCTGGCGTTGTCGTATGCGACGAAGGAGGCGACGTTTTTGACCATCGCGGTGATGGGCAGTTATGGAGTGGGGATGCTGATGTGGGAGCTGGGGAGTCGCTGGAAGCTGAGGGAGAGGGTCAAGGGAGAGCCGGGCTGGCTGCCGAGGACGTGGGCGCCGTTCCTGCTGCTCGCCTACGCCCTTGTCGGTGGAGGGATGGCGCTCCTGCTCTTCCGCTGGCTGCATAATCTCTCGATCTACATTACAGCCCATCAACAGGTATCCGACGCCTTCGTGGCAGCGTTGAAGGATCGCACCGTGCAGGCGATTCCCTGGCTGGGCATCGCTTTGGGCCTGGTGGTGCTGGGGATCTTGCTGCGGGAGATCTTCCAGGGAGAGGCGGCAGTGGAGGCAGCTCGTCAACGGCAGCGGCGTGGTCTCGCGCGCTGGGTAGATGAGGAGAGGCAGCCGGTGCTGGCGACGCTGGTGAAGATGCCCTGGACGCACTGGTTTTTTGCGCTCCTGCTCTTCTGGGCCATCTTCCTGGTCCTCTTTACGGTCCTCTTCACCAATATCAGGGGCGGCATTGGCGATGGCATCTGGGCTGGTATCTACTACTGGCTTGAGCAACAGCAGGTCGCGCGAGGAGGGCAGCCGTGGTACTACTATCTGCTGCTGATCCCGCTCTATGAGCAGGTGGGGGTGATCTTTGGGATAGTGGGGCTGGTGCGTTGTGTGTTGAGGCCGACGCGGCTGCGGTTGTGGCTGGTGTACTGGTGTGTGGGGAACCTGGTATTGTATTCGTGGGCGGCGGAGAAGATGCCGTGGCTGACGATCCATATCACCTTGCCGTTGATGGTGCTGGCGGGGCTCGGTCTGGAGCCGGGGGTGAGCGTGGTGCTGAGCTGGCTGCAGGAGGGCTGGAGGCGCTGGCAGGTGGGGAGGGAGGCAGGAGGAGCACCCGAAGAGAGAGAGAGGGAGTGGAAGCCGAGGGAGGAGCTGGGGGGAAGGAAGCTGGGTTGGGGGCTGCTGACGGTGCTGGTGGGGTTCGTGTTGCTGGTGCCGACGGTGCACAATATGTACGAGGTGACATATGTTCACGAGGCGGATGCGCCGCATGAGATGCTGATTTATGTGCAGACGACGACGGATGTGGACAGGGTGATGGCCAAGATTGACGAGCTGGATCGCAAGCTGGATGGGGGGCGCCATCAGCTCGCCATCGGACTCACCGATGATGCGACCTGGCCGCTGATCTGGTACCTGCGTGACTATCCCAACGTCTGCCTGGAGTATCCCAATGGCTGCCCGGCCACAGCTAAAAACATTCCCGTGATCATTGCGGGGGGCGATAGTATCGCCAACGGCTTCCCACAGCAATACGCTGGTCCCAGTGGCGATTATCTCTATCATCAGTACCAGATGCGCTCGTGGTGGGATCAAGGTTACATGCCGCCCCCCTGCATTCCCAGCGCGAAGCAGCAATGTGGGCCGCCAGCTCCCTATGTTGGAGTAGGGCCGCTACTGTGGCTCAGCTATGGAGACAATCCGCCGCCGGGGGCGCAATTCAATCCAGTACTGGCCGCTGAACGCATCTGGGCCTGGTGGTGGCAGCGTCAGCCCATAGGGGAGGGCGCTGGCTCTTATCCGATGGCGCTTCTCATTCGTAAAGACCTGGGGGTCGCACCCTGAGCTGGCCCAAGTCCTGAGAATGAAGACAGACAACCCTCACTCCTGGCGGAGCACGTGCTCCGCCAGAACAGGGGGGTGATTCTGGTCACAGCTTGCTCGCTCTCTGCTCTAGATGAACAGGCAGTAGACAGCTTCTTCAGACAAAGCCTCGTTCCTTCAGAAAGCGCACCAATTCATGGGCCAGCTCTTCTGGCGGCCCCTCGAGCAGACGAGTCTGCCGTCGGGACGTGCCACCCGAGACAATCTCGCCAATGCGCTCAAAAGGACTTAACTGACTATCGGGAATAGCCAGGCGATGTGGACGCGGACGCGGTATACGCACCTCAATGATCGTTGCCTCCTCGGCCTCTACATCAGGGGCAAACTGAGGCAGACTCAGCGGGTCGCACACAGCGATCGTAGCCTGCAATGCCGCCAGATGCGCAGGCAACGAGGGATAGCGTGGCTCGTTAAGCGTCTCATGAACCGTCAGCAACAGGGGGGGCCTGGTCAGCAGCCGCTCGCGATAGCCACGTTCGAGACGGCGAGTGACTCGTAGAAGGAGCTGGCCTGAAGGGTCTGGCAGTGCTTCCAGCCCGATCACACCTGTAATTTGGGGCAAACCCAGGTAGGCGGCCAGCGCTGGCCCCACTGTTCCAGAGGCCCAGTCGCTGCTCTGTTCCCCGCAGAAGATCAGGTCAGGCAAGGAAGAAGAGTCAGCGTGCAAGCGGGCTGCCAGGGCGGCTGCAATCGTCAACGGGCCCCAATCGACGGCGCTCGGGTGCCAGAGGCGTTCGACGGTATCGGCCCCCATCGCTAAAGCGACGCGCAGCACCTCATCGCTCTCGTCTGGTCCCAGCGTGAGCGCGAAAAGCGAGCCGCCTCGTTGCTCTTTCAAACGCAGAGCTGCCTCCAGCGCACAAGCATCAGCGGCATTCAACGTCTGAACGAAGCGCTCCCTATCCACCTCGCCGCTGACGGGATCAACATAGACAGAACTACAGTCAGGAGCCTGCTTCAAGCAGACAGCGATGCGCATGGCCTCTCCTTTATTTGTGACCCTTTCCGCCGAAAAAGCCTGAACCAGAGAGCCTCTTATGAGGCGCGAAAACTCACGCCCCAGCCTCCGCGGGGATAATCCCACTCGATAGCTTTACGTTCGCAGGCCACATAGCATGTCCCACACTCCAGGCAATGCTCGTAGGAAAAATGCATCTCACCCCCAAGAATCTCGAACAGCCCAGCCGGACAGACATAAACACAGGGAGTCAGATCACAGCCCCGGCAGGCCTCCGTATGAACGCGAATGTGTGGCCGCTTATCGACCTTGAAACGCACCAGTTCCAGCCGCTCTTCGATAGGCTGTGTCGCCACTGGCTCAGATGCTAGCTCTTGCATAGTTGCATCTACTCCATGCACTCCTCAAGCGCACTCGCAAAAAAAGCAGGACGGGCAAAGCGCACCTGACTGCTCGCTCAAAAGAAGAGCGCGCGGCCTGCCTGCCACCCATCGCGCAGGAGCGTCCACAGAGAGACCTTGCTGCGCAGCGTTGTCAGAATCGTGGACCCCAGCTTCTTGCGCGGCCTGCCCTCCGAGCGAAAGACCTGTTCAGCTGCCTGACATAGTAATTCAGGATAAATATTCTGCAAGCGTTCGTTATTGACAAAGGCGGGAGTCAGGCGAAAGCGTTGCAGATCCTGCAACACAAAAGACTGCTCCAGGCGTTTCCGATAGCCTGCAAGAGTCGCTGCAGAAAAGTCGCCCTTCTGGTGAGCCTCCAGGGCCGTTTCTGCGGCGGCCAGGCCGGAAGCCACAGCGAAATTCATACCTTCCAGAAAGATGCCGGCGGCAAAGACCAAAGCTGCGGCATCGCCAGCCACCAGCAGGCCGGCACGTGCCAGGCGAGGGACAAGCTGCCAGCCTCCTTCGGGAATCATATGGGCCGAGTACTCCAGTGTTAAGCCATCGCGCACCAGAGGGGCGACTGCTGGATGCTGCTTGAAGCGATCGAGCAGCTCATAGGGTCTGATCCGCTGTTGGGCCAGAGAGGCGATCTGGACGATGATCCCGAGCGAGAGCGTTTCACGATTGGTATAGAGAAAGGCCCCGCCTTTGATGGGGCCTGTGGCCTCGCCCACGTACTCGCTGGCCATTCCCTCATCGCCCGTCAGATGAAAACGCTCCTCGATGGTCCGTGTTCCCAGACGGAGCACCTCCTTAACGCCCAGGCTCATCTCTTCAGCGGAGAACTCCCGTTGCAAGCCAGCTTTTTTGGCCAGGAAGGAATTGGCGCCGTCAGCTGCAATGACCACAGGAGCATAGAGGGCACCGTTGTCGCGTCGGCATTGAACCCCGATGACGCGCGCTCCCTCGTAGAGCAAATCATCGACCACTGTCGAAGTAATGAGCAGCGCGCCAGCCTCGACAGCCTTGCCGGCCAACCAGCGGTCAAACTTGGGGCGCAGGACTGTCACCCCATTGTAAGGGGGAAGCGCGAAATGACGAGTGTGGAAGTCGAGCGAAAAGGCGGATTCCTTCCCCAGGAAAGTCAAGACTCGGCGCGTGATATAGCGCTCGAAAGGAGCCTCATCCCAGAAAGAGGGGAGTAGTTCGGCCAGCAGGCCAGGCGCATAGAAGACTGCCCCAGAGACATTCTTAGCGCCGGGATACTCGCCACGCTCGATCAGGGCCACGCGCAAACCGGCGCGTGCCAGCACCAGCGCTGCACTGCTGCCCGCCGGCCCGGCCCCTACAACAATCGCATCAAACTGCTGCTGCGCATGCATCGCTTCGTCTCAGCTTTCGTTGTCACACTGTACTGCTGTACTGCCTGTACCGCTGCTTCGCGATCAGCGTGTGCCAGCCTGGCCGGGCGGGTCTGGCATCAGAGCGTGCTCCTCTGCCGCCTTCGCTGCCGATAGCCACAATGCTAGCCGCTGTCCCAAAGGCTCTGAGCTGAGATCCTGGAGGGAGGGCCGATCTGGTCCAGACCGGCTTCCCTCCGCGCCTTTTTCCCGGCTACGGATAACAGCTCAGGCATGCAGAAGGACAATCTTGCCTGTGACCTCGCCTGTTGCCAACAACCGATGGGCTTCGGCCACCTCGGTGATCGGCATGACACGCGCTATGATCGGTGAGACTGCCTTCTCTGCAATCAGTTGCAGAATGCGCTGCTCATTGGCAGGAGAGGTGCGCAAAGTGCCGCCGCCAATGACCTTCACTCGCTTGAGGCGCCAGGACTGCGTGTCAACGGTCGAGTGCTGGCCGCCCAGGTTACCGATGAGCACGACACGCCCATCGTTCACACAGGCATCGATGCTGTCCTGTAGAGTAGTACCGACTAATTCAATGACCAGGTTGACGCCGTGGGCGTTGCGCACAACTTGACCGACCTTTTCCTCACGATAGTTGACAATCATGTCGGCCCCAAGGCGGCGCAGCGTCTCAGACTTCTCCGTGTTACTGGCTGTCGTGGTGACCCAGGCGCCAACGTGCCTGGCAAACTGGATGGCCCAGGTTCCAACTCCACTGGCGCCCGCCCAGACGAGCACGCGCTCACCTGCCTTGAGATTGCCCAGATCAAACAGCGCAGCCCAGGCCGTCGAAGCTGCCAGACCAGCCGCTGCCGCCTGCTCGAAAGAAACATTATCGGGAATACGTACCAGGTGAGAGGCAGGCACCGCGATCCGGCTGGCATAACCGCCCCCACCACGTGCCTCCGGCGCCCGCGTGGTGAGCACGCGCTCGCCTGCCTTGAAGCCATTGCTCTCCTCAACCACGACACCCGCCGCCTCTAGACCTGGCGTGTAAGGCAAGCCAGGCACCGGCCTGCTGCCAGCCCGCTGAAAGAGATCCAGACGATTGACGGTCGTCACTTTTACGTCAACGAGCACTTCGTCTGCTGCGGGAACAGGCTCCGGGACCTCGCGCAGTTCCAAAACTTCGGGCCCGCCGTAACGAGCAAACTGCACAGCTTTCATGGCGATGTCTTTTGCTCCTCGCTTCTCATGAATTGTCAGGATGTGTTGCTCCTGGCTTGATATATTGTATCCATTCCGTCTGGCGGCTGGCAAAGCCAGGAAGAAGACTATTGCCATCGATCAAGCAGCCAGCCCAATCGCCATAGATCCAAGTAGCAGGACGGAGGAAGCGCTTAGACCCCTACCGACTCTTCCTGCAGGAGCTGCATGGCGTGGCGCAAAATCTCTCTGGCATCGCCCAAAAGCCCGAGATCGGCCAGGGCAAAGATCGGCGCATTGCGATCGGGATTGATGGCCACAACGGTCTGAGCCTCCCGAATGCCGCTGGTGTGTTGGGCTGCACCCGAAATACCGCAGGCGATGTACAGCCTTGGACTGACACTTTTGCCGGTCGCGCCGATCTGGCGCTCTGGCTCAACCCAACCACGATCGGTGGCCACGCGACTGGCCCCCACGGCGGCACCTAGCAGACGGGCAAAGGCGGCCAGCTCGGCAAAGCCCTCGCGACCAACACCCCGACCGCCAGCGACAATCTTCTCGGCAGCTTCTAGCTCTACTTCCTCCGCTGAGGGGGCCTCGATCCCAAGGTGCTGCAGAGACGGGTTCCGCTCCTCGAAGGCAAGCGAAGGCTGGTAGGTGATCACCTCTGGCATGGGCAGCCCTACTGCTGGAGAGCCGGTCATCGGCGGTGTCCCTCGCGTGCCTGGCGCGAAGGTCACCAGAGCCGGCTGTCTCCCCAGCCGAGTACGCGTCTGGACGTACGCCCGCCCTCCATACAGGGCTCGCAGTGCCAGCAAGGCCTCCTGCTCCAGAGCAAAACGCAGGCAGCGCGCCACAAAAGGCAGCCCAAGCTGCGCTGCCAGGCGCGGGGCCCAGTCCTGGCCATTGACAGTGGCGCTGGTCACGATCAACGCCGGCGTGCGCTCCCGGATCAGCCAGCTCAGCGCTGCAACATAGCCCTCGGTTGTGTAACGTCCCAGTGCTGGATGCTCCAGCACATACAAGCGTTCGGGCACAACAGCCTTGAAAAATGGCACTGTGCTCTTCTCTACAGGGGAAGAAAGAGGAGCGCGTAGCTGCACCGCACAAAGCTGCAGTTGGCCAGGATATTGCGCGGCAACCTCCTTTGCCTCTGCCAGCACCTCCTGATTGTACTCAGGAGGCAGGCCCTCTTGTTCCTGTAGCACGACCCAAAGTTCGGCCACACTCTCACCTCGCATGAACACCGCATCGTCTGCAGCGTTGTTGATGAGACTCACTCGTTCTCTCAAGCCTCTCCAGGCGCAGGAGCCTGGAGCCGGCCCCTGGCTCTCAGCACCTGAGTGACCAGCACAAACATAGCATGGGACCAACCAAGGGGCATAATCCAGCAAGGCTGGCCATCCTGGCGACTGACTTGCTCGGCGAGCAGATCGAGGGGCGTGCGATGTTCAACGGCCCAACGATAGAGCTGCTCGGCTTCGGCAAGGTTTCCCGTCAGAGCCTCATACCAGGCCAGCCAGAGGGTGCAAAGTATCCAGGGGTTGCCCCCGCGATAGCTATCTCCCTGGTAACGTAGGATGCCACCGACAGGACTGCGCAGCCGCTCGGCAATAGCTCTGGCTGTGGCCTGCAGCCGGGGGTCAGTCGGACCAAAGACACCGCAGGGAACCGCCAGCCCCAGGATCGAGATATCGAGCGTTGGATCGCTACGGCGTGCGCGCCAGCGTCGACCCCGGATCGTAATCGCGACCTCATCGGCTGTCAGGGCTGTTGTTTCGTGGCCTTCCAGCGGAGCCACTTTCAAGCGCCCGCCGCGTAGGAAGTGTCCTGCGGCTTCGCTCCACAGATGCTGCTCAATGGCCTGCTTTAAGCGCGCAGCAGCTTCCTGCCACTGCTGCGCCTCGGCCTCTGTGCCTAAGAGCCTGGCAAGACGGGCCAGGGCGGCAAAACCGGCCCAGGTCGTGGCACAGGCATAGGTGCTGATACCGTCGAACTCCTCCCAGAGATCCTTCGTGATCGGCGCCAGACCCGTCTCCGGGTCCAGCTCGCGCAGCATATAGCTGCCGGCCTGTTTCAGTGCCGGCCAGACTGAGCGAGCGTACTCTACATCCCCAGTCAGATCTACATGCTGGCCCAGGGCCCAGACAAAGATACCGATCTCATCAAACTGAATCAGGCCCCAGGTTGGTGCCAGGTTCCCCTGGGTATCATAGCGCTGGTACCAGCAGCCAGAGGCCTCCTGCGTCCGTAAGGCCCAGTCAAAGAAGGCCCGGGCGCGCTCGTGCTCACCGGCCACATCGAGGGCATGGGCATTATAGGCCCCATCGCGTAGCCAGCACATCCCGTAGCCTCCACTAGAACGAAAAGTTGGGTCCATCTCTGGAGCTGCAAGAATAGCTCCCGTATCCCGATCGCTCAGCAAGTGCAGCACCATCAGCGAACGCTCGTAGAGTCGACTAATCTCATCGTTCACACTACTGAGCGTAAACCGCGCGCAGCGCTGTTGCCAATAGGTGAGCGTCTCCTCAAGCAACTGGCTGCTGTGGCCTCGCTGCTGGATCAGAGTGGTGCGCACTGCCTCCAAGGTACGACCGAAAGAGAGGAGCAGGGCACCGCTGCGGCTGGCCCCGGGAGGCAGCTCACCGAGATGATGCTGCAGAGCCGCTGCCACCTGACCGACGGCAAACTCCTGGCGGCTGTAGCGCTGCTCAGCGGCCATCTGGAAGGCCACATCGACGACTCCGGGGCGGCTCTGCTCGCAGGCAAAACCTGTCACGGGCCAATCGCTGCCCAGGGCCAGATAGCGATCAGCATGGAAGAACGTGAGCAGCTCCGTCTCAGGATCGTACCAGGCGCAGTTACCTGCCGGGCGCAGGTCGATGTCAATAGCAGCGTAGGTGACCAGGCCGCAGCGAAGCGTCTCCTGACCCTGATTAACCAGGCGCAGCTCAATTACCAGGAGATCGCGCTCAGGATGGACGGCGAGGCGTCGCTCAAGGGCCAGCCCAAGGTGGGGCTGCATCGAGCGAACGCTCACCACTGCGCTGGCTGGCAGATACCGCAGCTCGTGCGACCAACCTTCTTCAGCGAACCAGCTCACCTGCGGCGCTTGGCCTTCGCGCTCGACCTGTACTCCCTGGAGCAGAGAACGCACATGAGGGCCACCATCGATATGCGGATAAAAACATTGCACGGGGGTCGCGCTCTCATCCAGACAAACGAGCAAGTGGCCATTGCCAAGGAGCGCGCTATAGAGCCAGGCCAGGCTCAAGGCCCATTCTGGGGGAAGAGGAGGAACGCTTGCACGCCGGGTGGGCGGCTCCATCAGGTAGCTAGCATTGATGCCAGCGCTCAACTGAGCGGCCAGATCAGACGGAGATGACCCGGCAGCCTGGGTCTGCCTTCCCTGTTCTTCTAATGAAAAGGAAGAGCGCTCAACAGACATACCTACTCCACAAACAGCGTTTGGCCTTGGACCCACCGCTGGCTGAAGGCCAGGCTACTCGCCAGCAGGAGCCAGGAGGACGCTGAGTTCCTGGCGCCGCGCCCTCGCTTCAGCACGGCGGGTTTCCTTGTATTGTAGCATCTAAGGCGAAATCGGCAAGCCTCTGAACCTACTCCGAGCCAAGAGAAACCAACGCCGTCCTCACTCACCATCGACAGGAGCCAGACCCTCCAGCCTCAATGCCCGCCCAAGGCGCTCCCCATCGAGGATAGCGTGCTCCACACGCCGTGGTGCTAGACAGTCTCCCACACGGTACAGATGAGCAACGCGCCCCTTGAGGTCCTGATAGAGGGCCTCATCGGCGACCTGGGGAGCAACCACGACCACCAGCGCCAGCTCATCAATGGTGCGAGCCTGACCAGTATAGTTATTGACAATGGTCGCTCCTCCGGGGTGCAGGGACGCCAGATAGTGATGTGGGGTGAAGAGCGCCCCGTGGGCCAGCATACGCCGATACCATAGCTCGATATCCAGGGTCACGCTCAGATCGCCGCCTACATAGAACTGCGGCGTCACCACCTCAACCTGACAACCGCGCTCTGCTAACAGCTCTGCCACGCTGGTCGCCTGATGGAAGCCGACCTGATCGTAGACCAGAACGCGCTGGCCGGCAGCCGCCGTCTTCTCTCCCAGAAGCACCTGCCAGGGATTGGCCACGTGAGGCAGATCGCCGCCCGGCACTGGAACTGGCCCCGGGCGCGAGCCGGTGGCAATGATCACCGCGTCCGCCTGCTCTCTCAGAACAGAGTCGACGTCAACCTCGGTGCCTGTGATCACCTCAACACCCACCTCGGCCAGCTCGCGCTGGAGATTCCGAGCCGCATCGCCGAACTCAACGCGGCCCGGCACTCGCACGATAAGATTGATCTGGCCCCCCGTCTCTGGCTGGCGCTCATACAAACGTACCTGGCCTCCGCGTTGCGCAATCACTTTGGCCGCCTGCATGCCTGCTGGTCCACCGCCCACGACAAGCACTCGCGGGCGACGAACCCTGCTCCGCAGAGGGGGCCGTGAGGGTAGGGGCCGGAAACGTAGCTCGTTCCCAGTGGCTGGCGTCTGGATACAGCCCAGGCTGAGATTCAGCCCCATCCGTCCGATGCAATACTGGTTACAAGAGATGCAAAGGCGGATACTCTCACTATGTCCCTCGCGCGCCTTGCGGGCAAAAGCGGGATCGCAAATCTGACCACGCACCACATCGACCATGTCGGCCAGCCCTTCACGCAGAATGCGCTCCGCCTGGACGGGGTCCTTGATGCGTCCGGTACAAAAGACAGGGAGCTGCACGACCTCGCGCAGGCCCGCCGAGACGAAGAGCTGGTAGCCGGGCGGCGTATGCATCGACCCCTCAACCATATAGAGGTTATGGAATTCGCCGATGCTCGTATTAATGAAGTCGAGCTGTCCGGTAGCCTCCAGGCGCAGGGCGATCTCGCGCACATCGGTGAAAGTCAGACCGCTGGGAATCAGCTCGTCGCCGCAGAGGCGAATCCCCAGGGGAAAATCGCGACCGACCTCGGCGCGGATGGCCTCAATGACCTCCAGTACGAAGCGCAGGCGATTCTCCAGCGAGCCACCGTAAGCATCCTGGCGGCGATTGTAGTAAGGAGAGAGAAATTGGCGGATGAGGGAGCTATGCGAGGCTTGCAATTCGGCCCCATCGAAGCCGCCCTCCCGCACATGGCGAGCCACCAGAGCGTAGCCACGCACGATCTCGGCGATCTCCTCGGCCTCGATCTCCTTACACATCTCGCGGTGGATCGGATCGACCAGCGGCGACGGGCCGAGCACGGGGCGGCGCGAGTAGATACTGCTCGCCTGCATTCCATTGTGATTCAATTGGGCAAAGATGCGTGTCCCATAGTCGTGAACGGCGCGCGTTAGACGGCGATAGGCGGGAACGACCTGCGGATCGAAGCCGTGGATCAATTTCTGATAGGCCCAGTCGCTGGGATGGACCGATTGCTCCTCGGTAATGATCAAGCCGCAGCCGCCGCGGGCGCGCTCAACGTAATAAGCGGTCAAGCGCGGGCCGGGCTGATTCTCCTCGGCCAGATTCGTCAAATGGGCAGCGAAGACGATGCGGTTGGGGATCACCACTGTGCCAATGCGCAGCGGCGTAAATAAATACTGAAACTGGCCAGCCATCGGCGGAGCCTCCTGTGCTGCTCAGGCGCATGCTTGCCTGCTCTCTGCTACACTTGTGCGCGAGTGGGCTGCTGACGCTCAGGCCCAGAAGCCGGCCTGGCGCCCCTCAGCGATTGCCTGCTCGATGCGGCGGGGCGCAACGCAGTCGCCGGCGCGGCGCAGGCGGGCGAGGCGCCCTTTCAAGGCAAAGTAGAGATCCTGGTCGGGCTGCTCATAGACCCCCAGCACGACCATATCGGCGGGCAGGGCGCGCTCTGCCAGAGCGAAGCGCTCGCGCACGACCACCTGTCCGGGCTCAATGCGCACTGCGCTGGTATGGGGGGTCATGACCACCCCATGAGGAAGCACCCGTCCCAGCCAGGCTGGCAGATCGTGGGTAGCGACCAGATCGCGCCCGACGTACCAGTCTTCGGTCACGATCTCAATCTGCCATCCCTCATTGGCCAGCAGCTCCACCGTTGAGAGCACGCCATGTGAGGCCGTCTCATCGATCACGACGGCTCGCTGGCCAGGCCCAGGCACTCGTTCACCCTGCAGGATACGGCGCACATCCAGCACGTGGGGGAGATCATGGCCAGGAATCGGCAGCAGCCCCTGGCCCGCTTTCGCACCTGTGGCCACGAGCACTGCGCCAGGGCGCTGCTCCAGGAGCCAGTTGGCGTTTACGGTGATGCCGGTGCGCAGCTCGACCCCTAGACGCTCGCATTCGCTCACCAGATAATCGATGATGCGGCGCAGTGAGGTGCGTCCTGGCGCTCGTGCAGCCAGAGCGACCGCCCCGCCTGGCTCCGGCTCGCGCTCAAAGATTACAACCCGTCGCCCGCGTAGGGCGGCGGTGCGCGCCGCTTCCAAGCCTGCCGGACCAGCCCCCACGACAACAAAGGCTTCGCTTAGCGAGGGCGTCTTGCTTGGAGAAAGTTGGCTCTGGCTCTGGCGGCCTGCTGCAGGCGGCTCGCTGCCCGGGGAGAGAGAAGCAGGCCAGGGATGCAGAACATCGGGGTTAACATTGCAGCTGAGAGCCGCATTGAGCAGGCCACGTACCTGGCAGCCCTGGTTACAGGCCAGGCAAGGTCGCACACGCTCCGCCTGGCCCTCTTGAGCCAGACGCGGCAAGGTGGGATCGGCGATCAGGGGCCGAATCATCTCGACTCCATCAGCCTGGCCTGCCGCAATAATTGCCTCCGCCTGCTCGGCGTCCATAATGCGGCCAGCGGCAAACACAGGAATAGCGACCGCCTCCTTCACGGCTGCCGCTAGCGCGACTGTATAACCGGGGGCGACATGCATTGAAGCGTGGAAAGGAAACAGGTGGGTGCTCAAGATGCTACCCATCGTCACCGTCAGATAGTGCACCCGACCTGTCTCAGCTAAACGGCGCGCAATCTCGACCCCCTGCTCCGGGGTAAGCCCGGCCCACGGTGCCAGCTCATCGACACAGAGACGCACCCCAAGAACAAAGCGTCCCTGCAGGACGGCGGCCACGGCTTCGATGGTCTCCTGCAGGAAGCGCAGACGGTTTTCCAGCGATCCCCCATAAGCGTCACTGCGCTGATTAGTCAGTGGCGACAGGAACTGACGCAGCAGCGAGCGATCGGCGACTTGCAGCTCTATCCCGTCGGCCTCGCCGCGCGCAGCGTGCTGGGCAACCAGAGCGAAGCCGGCGATCACTGCGCGAATATCCTCCAGCTCCATTGCCTTGGGCACCTCGCGCGTAGCCACATCGGGCACGGCAGAGGGGGCCCACAGCTCGCGCTGATGATGATCACTTACTCCCTGCTGACCATTATGGTTCAGCTGCACCAGAGTCAACGCTCCAGCGGCGCGCACACGAGCACTCACCCTGGCCAGAGCCGCTGGCGTTTCGGGCAAGTAACCAAGGAGGGCAGCCTCGTAGGGCTGATCGGAGGGATGCACGATGTGCTCCTCCAGCACGATGCTACCAACACCTCCTTCGGCCCGACTGGCGTAGTAGTCGCTGTGCTGCTCACTCAGCAAATGCTGGCGGGCGAAGTTGGTCGTGTGGCTCCCAAAAATCAGGCGATTGCGCGCCTCGCGCGGCCCAATGCTAAGGGGTTGAAACAGTTGAGCGTACATGCTTCTCATGGCGTAGGGCGGATTCTCCTCTAGCGGCACTGCCAGCGCCGCCCGTTTTCATTGACCAAAGAGACCAGGCAGATTGACGACTCAGGCCCCAAGCCTCAAGCCCAACGCACCAGACCCATATCGTGCTTGTCCGCCAGCAGCGGATGGTTGGGTAGCACGCGCACCCCGTAGACCAGACTACCGCTCTCCTCCGGCTGGAAACGAGCTTCGTAACGATACGAGCCATCTTGTTCCTGATGCTGATACTGCATAGGGATGGCCCGCTGATTAGAGACCTGCTCGCCGTCACCGCTCTCACCGTAGACCAGCTCGACCAGCAGATCATCCGGCGTAATCTCTTGCGCGCGTACCCAGGCTCGCACCTCGATGTATTCGCCCAGGCTCAGCTGACCCTCGCGTCGGCCCTCGACGTAGAGAGCCAGACTCTCCCAGCGCTGTTGAATGCGCTCTTTCCACTGGGCCAGGGCGCGGGCCAACTCGTAGGCGTTCTGCTCGACTCGCTGGCCCTGCTGAATCTGGGGCACATAAAAGCGCGTCGTATATTCCTTGACCATCCGTCGCGTGCTGAAGTGGGGAGCGCAGGATCGAATAGCTTCTTTCATATAGCTGATCCAGCGATGAGGCAGACCGCTATTGGTCAGGTCGCGTTCGTAGTAGGTAGGGATGATCTCCCCTTCCAGGAGAGCGTAGAGCGACAGGCTATCGGCCTCATCCTGAATCTCGGGATTATGATACTCGCGCTCCTCGCCGATGGCCCAGCCGTTGCGCCCGTTATAAGCTTCGGCCCACCAGCCATCGAGGACGCTACAGTTAGGTTGCCCGTTCAAAGCTGCCTTCTGGCCGCTGGTACCGCTGGCCTCATGAGGACGAATCGGATTATTCAGCCAGAGATCTGTTCCTGCCACCAGATAGCGTGCCATATCGATATCATAGTTTTCCAGAAAGATGACCTTGCCGCGGAAGTCATCGCTACGGGAGATGCGATAGACCTGCTCGATCAGCGCCTTGCCGGGTTCATCGGCTGGATGGGCCTTGCCCGCAAAGATAATTTGCACCGGACGCTCGGGATTATTCATAATGCGTTTCAGACGCTCCAGATTGCGGAAGAGCAACGTGGCCCGCTTATAGGTGGCAAAGCGGCGGGCAAAACCAATCAGCAGGGCCTCGGGATCAAGCATACGCTCGAACTCGGCCATCTGCAGCGGTCCCTCGCCCAGGCGCAGGTGCTGCTGTTTTAAGTGGCGGCGCACGTAGTCGACCAGCAGGCGTTTACGCTGCAGATGGACCTGCCATAGCTCCTCGTCGGGGATCTCCAGCACGCGATTCCACAGATCCGGCTCATCGACGTGCTCCGCCCAATCCGGTCCCAGGTAGCGCTGGAAAAGGGCATTCATCTCGGGAGCCACCCAGGAAAGGGTATGGATACCGTTGGTAATCGAATCGATGGGCACCTCATCGGGGTCGACGCCTGGCCAGAGAAACTGCCACATCCGGCGCGAGACCGCGCCATGCAGCTTGCTCACTCCATTGTGCTGTCCAGTCAGGCGCATCGCCAGCACCGTCATCCCGTAGGTTGGCCCCCAGCCATGATCTTCGCGGGCTACCTCCAGAAACTGCTCGCGCGAAAGGCCGAGCTGACCCCAGTAGGTATTGAAATACTTGTCGATCAGATCGTAGCTAAACGTATCATTGCCCGCTGGTACCGGTGTGTGGGTAGTGAAGAGCGAGCTGGAGGCCACGACCTCGCGCGCCTCGCGGAAAGTCAGCCCGCAGGCGACTAGCTCGCGGCAGCGCTCCAAATTAAGGAAAGCGGCATGTCCCTCGTTGATATGCCAGACAGCCGGAGCAATGCCCAAAGCTCGCAGAGCGCGTACACCTCCAATGCCCAGGACAATCTCTTGAGAAATGCGCATCTCGCGGTCGCCCCCGTAGAGGCGGGCCGCCAGCTCACGATCGGCGGGAGCGTTTGGTTCAACATCGGTATCCAACAGATAGAGCGGAATACGACCCACCTGGACGCGCCAGACCTTGGCATGGATGCGGCGTCCTGGCAGATCAACGCTGACCAGCACCTCATTGCCATCGGGGCCGCAGGCTGGAGTTGCTGGAACCTGGGAGAAGATCAACTTATCGTAGAAGGCTTCCTGGATACCCTCGCGCGTGATGCTCTGCCGGAAATAGCCCTGGGGGTAGAGGAAGCCCACGCCCACCAGCGGCAGGCCCAGGTCACTAGCCTCCTTACAATGGTCCCCAGCCAGAATGCCCAGGCCGCCGGAATAGATAGGCAGAGCCTCATGCAGGCCAAACTCAGCTGAGAAGTAAGCGATCACGCGCTGCTCCAGCTCTGGATATGTGCGGGCGAACCAGGTGCTGCCCGGGGCCGGATGCATATAGCGATCGAATTCCTCCAGCACACGATCATAGACCTGCAAATACTGAGGATTATGTGCGGCCTTCTCTAAATACTGTGGTCGCACCTCGCTCAGAAAGTGGACAGGATTGTGACCAACCGCCTCCCATAGCTCGGGGTCGAGCGAGCCATAGAGCGCGCTGGCTTCGGGGTGCCAGCTCCACCACAGATTGTAAGCAAGCTCATAGAGGCGGCTAATCCGGGCGGGCATGATGGGGAAAACGGTCATGCGTCCGAATACTTTCACGGAAATCAAGCTCCCTTTCTTCGCTTACTGGACTGGCCTTTGGGCTGTGTCGTTGTCTTATTCCCTGTGGCCGGTGGCCCGGCGAGTGATCAAAGGCCACCGGGACTGATCTCTCGCCGCCAGGCGAGACTTGTTTCAGGGTACCACAGCCGGCAAGAGGAGATTCCCCAGCTTGCTCCTTGGGTTCCCGCTCTGCTCGTCAGCTCCTGCACATACAGGTCCGGAGACGCAGGCAGGGCCTGTCAGCCCGAGACAGGCTCAACCTGGCTTCTTGCTCCTCTTCTTCTCATTCTCATTATGGCATATTGCGTGAGGGGTACGCTCCCTTCTGCTATGAAAGGCTTGTTTTTGCCAGGCTTCTTCGACTATACTTGGCAATGCGAGGCAGACTGAAAGCCTGAGCCTGGCGGCGACGGCACGGGCGAGCGCCAGACCCATCAGTCCCTCTGCGAACCTGCTTGTCAGCGAGCGAGTCGTAGCCGACCAGCTCGCCAGTGCTCTCCAGGCAGGGCAGAGCTGCCCAGATACACCTCTTGAGAGGAAGGAGAAAAGATGTCGGCATGAAGCGACGACAGCGCATCCGATCGGGTACCTGGAAGATCAGCGGCCTCGTTGGAGCGCTGCTGCTGGTGATCGGTCTGGGCGGCTTTATTCTCCTGCTCAGGCACCCCCAGGGAGGGCTGAGGCTGCTCGTTCCTCACCTGGCTCAGACAAATCAAGCTTCGGCTGTTCAGCTACCCGCCCTCTACACCGCGGGCGTCATTCTGGGCACACCCTCCCAGCCAGCCAGCCTGAGTCAAGAGGAGGCCCTCTTGCTGGCAAGCCAGTGGGAGCCCGAGGTGGCCAGCAAAGCCAAGAAGGTGCTTGCCCGCTATGTCCTCCTTACCTACATTCCTCGCGCGAGCAACCGGGCCCAGATTGAAAATGTCCCCGCCTGGATGATCCTCTATGAGCAGGTACCGCTGCAGCCCGCCGATGCCTCCGTTGATCCCACGCCCTTCCCACGCTCAAGTTATGACTTTTACCTGTTTCTTGACGCCAAGAGCGGGAAAGTGCTTCTGAGCCTATGGACCTGACTGGCCTGGCTCAAAGCTGCCTGCAGCCTTTTCTCCTCTCACCTGGCCTTACGTATCCTGGATCTTGATCCAGCCGTGGCGGAGAGCATGCACCACAGCGGCGGTGCGATCGTTAACCGCGAGCTTCTTAAGAATCGATGTAATATGGTTTTTCACTGTCTGATCGCTAATCTTCAAAGATTTAGCGATCTCCTTATTACTATTCCCACGGGCGATGTAGTCCAGAATCTCGATTTCTCGGCTAGAGAGCGGGGAATAGCTCTCTTGTCCGTCGCTCTCCTCGGCGCCATTATGAGGAGCCACTGGCAGCTCGCGCAGCGACTGCAAAACACGGCTGGCGATCTGAGGGCGAGCCAACACCTCATCGTTGATCAGATACTCACCACGATTCACACGTTGCACAGCCTCGATCAGCTCCTCGGGCGAAATATTGCGGGTATAGTAGGCTGCGGCGCCCACCTTAATCGATTGAAAGAGGCGCTCCTCGTCCTCGGAAGGAGTAAGGATCATGATAGCCAGCTGGGGAGCCAGCTGGCGGAGTTGGCGAGCGAGCTCGAGGGCGTCAGTGCTCTTAAGGCCGGCATCCAGCAGAATTACCTCGGCTCCTGGATCGCGTGCCAGTGCCAGAATTTCGGCGGGCTGAGTCGACTCGCCCACGACAGTGCACTGGCCCAGGCGCTCAAGCGTATAGCGAATTCCTTCGCGGAACAGCGGCTGCTCATCAACGATGATGACACGGATAGTCTCCATAAGAACCTCGCAGCGGGACAATCGATCGATCGAGCGAGCGGGCAGCCCGACGTTTTTATCCGGGCTGCCACGCAGTGAAGGCCTTTCATCCACAAAGGGAAGAGAAGACCAAATTCCCCTTCGTAGGGAAGGGGAAAGCGACCAAACCAGGTTTTGCCGTATTATACACAGAGAACTGTCGATGAACAACGAGTAAGACAGGAACAAAGTTGCTCTACATAGGCGGTGGAAGAGGCACAGGGAGAAAGAGTTGCTGAAAAAAGGTCGGGCCATCCTGCCAGCCAGAAGAGGAGCAGCGACTCTTTACCACAAGAGGAGGGCGAAGCGAGCGAGCGCGTGGCCTAGAGAAGCGCCGTTGGCAGGCTGGGCTAGATACGTTCGAGGCGGCGAAGGGTCGCGTTGATGGCGACGCGCAGGCATTCGATCACGCCGTAGCCGGTGACAGCGACGGCCTCGAAGCTAGGGACGCGGTACGGGTTCAGGTACTGTTCCAGCACCGACACTGGCAGAATATCCTGCAAGTCGCGCTTATTCCACTGCATCACCAGCGGGAACTCGGTGATATTCTTATTCATGCGGCGGAGCTGTTCCTGAAGCTCGTTCCAGCTTTCGATATTTTCCTGCAATTTACTGGCCTGAGAATCGGCCACAAAGATTACGCAGTCGGCCCCTTTCAGCACCGAGATCCGCGTCTGCTGGTAGAGCACCTGACCGGGCACGGTGTAAAGCTGAAAACGGATTGAGAAGCCATTGACCTTGCCCAGCTCCAATGGCAGCAGATCGAAGTAGAGGGTACGCTCTGTCTCAGTATCGATTGAGACCATCTCACCTACATCGCGGGGATCGACTGCCTGATAGATATAGTGCAGGTTGGTTGTCTTGCCAGACAGACCAATGCCATAGTAGACGAGCTTACAAATGATCTCGCGTTTGGCCATATTAATCAGGGACATAGGTGGTCATTCTCCTCATCCGCTCGCTGGTGTGCCTTGTCGTGGTAGCGCATCGTCTCCTCTTCTCTGCCAGAGGAGGGCACCGTGCCTTTGAATCTCAGCAACAGTTCTCTCGTGCGAAGCAATACAAAAGGTATTTCCTGGATTTCTCAAGGGAAGCTTGCGTTTCGGCGCAAGACGTCCCACGATGTTGGTGCCTTCAGTATACCAGAGTCATCCGTATCTGGCAAGGACTCCGGCGTCTCTTTCCGGCCTGTTTATCCCAAAGCAACGGCCTGACGGCCTGTCCGGGCGGTGTCGCGTTGTGACTGGGCCTGTCACGGCTACCCAGTTGACGAATTCAGGGGAAAGGGCTAGACTAACGGGTGACAGTGACGCTGAAGAAGCTTTCAGGAAGGTTGGGAAAGATGGCTGTACCTGCTCATACCGAGGTTACCACCGAATTCGAGGTTGTCATCGGTCTCGAGGTTCACGCTCAGCTCACCACGCGGAGCAAGATGTTCTGCTCCTGCAGCACTGACTACGCCAACGCCGCTCCCAACACCCATGTCTGTCCCATCTGCATGGGGATGCCGGGGGTGTTGCCGGTCATCAATCGGCAGGCTGTGGCCTATACCATTATGACGGCGCTGGCCCTCAACTGCAGTATTCCCGAGTATTCCAAATTCGACCGCAAGAACTATCCCTACCCCGATCTGATGAAGGGGTACCAGATTTCCCAGTACGATCTTCCGCTCAGTCGCAATGGCTATCTTCTGATTGAGCACGATGGGCAGGTGCGGCGCATCGGTATTACGCGCGTTCATCTGGAGGAAGATACTGCCAAGCTGCTGCATCGGGACGGCTACAGCCTCGTCGATATCAACCGTGCCGGTACCCCGCTCATCGAAATCGTCAGCGAGCCGGACATGCGCAGCCCCGAAGAAGCGCGGCTCTATATGCAGAAGCTGCGCGAGATTCTTGTTTACCTGGGAGTCTCTTCGGGGCGCATGGAAGAGGGGAGCCTGCGCTGCGATGCCAATATCTCGGTTCGTCCCCGCGGACAGCAGGCGCTCGGGGTTAAGACCGAGATCAAGAATATGAATAGCTTCAAGGCCCTGCAGCAGGCCCTTGAATATGAGGCTCGTCGTCAGATCGAGGTGCTGCGGGCCGGCGGAGCGATTCAGCAGGAGACTCGTGGCTGGGACGACAGCCGGGGGATGACAGTGCCGCAGCGCAGCAAAGAATATGCTCATGACTATCGTTACTTCCCTGAGCCAGACCTGCCGCCGCTGGTGATCAGCCGTGAATGGGTTGAGGAATTGCATGCCCGCCTGCCTGAGCTACCCGATGCTCGCCGGCTGCGCTACCAGCGCGACTATGGCCTCTCGGCTCAGGATGCCGATATTCTCACGGAAGAGAAAGCCCTCGGCGACTACTTCGATCAGGTCATGATCCTTTCCCCTCATGTCCAGGATCGCCAGGCCCGAGCGCGCGCAGCCAGCAACTGGCTCCTGAGCGAGGTGGTTCGCCTGCTCCATGCGCATGATATCGCCCCGGCGGCTTGTCCGCTGAAGCCGGAGGCGCTGGTGAATCTATTAGATCTGCTTGATCGCCAGCGTATCACCGGCAAGCAGGCGAAGGAGGTCCTCGATGAGGCCTTTGCCAGTGGTGAGCTGCCGGAAACCATCGTGGTGCGCAGGGGCATCCAGCCGCCGATTACCGACCCGCAGGCACTGGAGCGCATCATCGTTGAGGTCATTGAGGCCAACCCCAAGATCGTGGCCGATTACCGCTCGGGTAAGACCAACGCCGCTCAGTATCTGGTCGGCCAGATCATGAAGCGCACTCGTGGTCAAGCCAAAGCCGATCTTGTCCAGCAACTCTTGCGCGCCAAGCTTGACGAGACGCCCACGGCCTGAGCGAGCTTGACCGGCCCTGGCAGTCAGGCCAGACTGTCGGGTTGCAAAAGACGGGTGGGGTGAATCCAGCGATCTTGGCTGCATCAGCTGCTCTCAGCTGCAACATACGGAAAAAGGAGCAAGAACGTGGACCTACACAACGACGTGAAGTCCTCTCGCGAGACCCGTATTAACCCCTATGAAATGGCTGTGCAGCAATTTGAGGAGGCTGCCGATCGGCTCAATCTCTCGGAGGATATGCGAGAGATTCTGCGCAAGCCCAAGCGCGAGCTGACAGTCAACTTTCCTGTACGCCTGGATGATGGCCGGATCAAGACCTTTACCGGCTATCGCGTGCAGCACAACGTGAATCGCGGGCCCGCCAAAGGTGGCATTCGCTACAGTCCTGATGTGACCCTGGACGAGGTCAAAGCGCTGGCCATGTGGATGACCTGGAAGTGTGCGGTGGTTGGCATTCCCTATGGTGGAGCCAAAGGCGGAGTCATCTGCGATCCCAAGACCATGAGTCCGGGCGAGCTGGAGCGGCTGACGCGCCGCTATGCGACCGAGATCTCGATCATCATTGGCCCTCACAGCGACATCCCGGCCCCCGATGTCAACACCAATCCCCAGGTCATGGCCTGGATTATGGATACCTACTCGATGCACGAGGGCTTTTCTATTCCTGCCGTTGTCACAGGCAAGCCGCTCTCCATTGGAGGCAGTGAGGGGCGCAACGATGCTACGGCGATGGGCGTGCTCTTTGTCACCCGCCAGGCAGCGCACCGCATTGGCATGCCCTTACGCGGAGCGCGGGTCAGCATTCAGGGATTCGGCAATGCTGGCTCCATTGCGGCCCGTCTCTTCCACCACGAGGGCTGCAAAATCGTGGCCGTCAGCGATACCCGGGGCGGCATCTACAACGAGGCCGGGCTCGACCCCGCTGCCGTGCTCCGACACAAGCAGGAGAGGGGCAGCGTCGTTGGATTCCCGATGGCTCAGCCGATCAGCCCCCAGCAGGTTTTGGAAGTGCCTTGTGATATCCTCATCCCGGCGGCAACCGAAGGCGTCATCACCGAAGCCAATGCCAGTCGTATCCAGGCGCGCATCATTGCTGAGGCCGCCAACGGCCCGACAACCCCTCAGGCGGACAGGATTCTCGGACGCAAGGGCGTCATTGTCATTCCGGATATTCTGGCCAATGCCGGCGGCGTCACGGTCAGCTACTTCGAGTGGGTGCAAGACCTCCAGAGCTTTTTCTGGGGTGTTGAAGAAATCACTCAGAAGCTGGAGATCATTATGAAGCGGGCCTTTGCGGCAGTGGTCGAGAAAGCTGAACAATATCATTGCGATCTGCGGCTGGCGGCCAACATGCTGGCCATTTCACGGGTGGCTGAGGCCACCCAGATTCGCGGCATTTACCCCTGATCTGACGTGGCGATCAGCCGAAGAACGGGTAGGTGACAGCCCGAGAGGCCCGCAGCGAGTATGCATCAACAAAAGGGCCAGGGGCCGAAAGAAAAACTGGCCCCTGACCCTTCCTGGCTGGGATCGGACTGAGATGGCAAGAGCAAGTTCACCCACATGCGAGGAGCCTTAAGGGGAGCCTCTCCTCTTACTTGCTATTCCAGTCCGGCCAGCATCCAGTTCAGCGCAACGTATCGTAGCAATTTGGTCTAATAGCCGCGGCGTGTCTCGCGTTTTGGACGTTTGGCGGGTTTAGACTGACGACCGGGTTTGGGCTGCTTCTTCTTACCTTTACCGCCGGGCCAGAGGTCCTCGTCCTCCTCCTCCTCTTCCTCGTCGAAAAACTCCTCGTCCTCCTCCTCTTCCTCTTCCTCGAAGTCCGGCTCTAGCTCCTCCTCTTCCGCGTATTCCTCCTCCTCTGGAGGAGTATCCAGAGGCTCTTCCTCTAGCAGCTCCTCGTCCTCTTCATCGGCCTCCACGCTCTCCTCATCCTCTTCGACGGTTGGAAGCTCCTCTTCGGGGGCGATGGTTTCCTCGGAGGAGGCTGCCGCAGAAGAAGCTGCGGGTGCTGTGACCTCGGACTGATGGGCCTGAGCTGTTAGCGTTTCCGCCTGAGAAGCGCGAGGCTCCTCACGCTCGCGGCTTTCGCTACTGGGTATGTGGCTGCCGCGAGCCGGCTTTCGTGCTGCCCCTGACTCCTGGGAGTCGCGTTCACCCCGCTCACCCGTCTCGCTCTCCTCGGTGGTCTTGGAGCTGCCGATCACCCGGCGTCCGGCGGCGACATCGAGCCAGAACTGAGAATAGTAGTGCGGACGTTCGGTGTCCTTTTCGCTCTCTTTCCTCGTCATTGGACCTGCGGCGCAGCAACCCCCGCCAGGAATCTGGGGAGAAGCGCCGCCTCCTTTCCCTCAAACAGTATCAGAAGATGACGACAAAAGCGCCGTAATGTCCGTGCTTTCAGACGGCAAGCCGTCTGGGCGCTGCTGCCGGTGCCTCTCTCCCCGGACCGGGTGTGCTGATCGTCTCCCTCCCTCCCTTTCTCCCTCGGTCCTGTTGGCGTGTTGGGCTGCGGGGTTACTTCAGCCCTGATGCTTGCCGGCCTCATGACTGCTTAGCTGGTTTGACTCTGGTCGACTGGCTTTCTCACGAGCTGAAGGGGGACATTCCCACGCACGGACAGGGTTGATGGGAGACGAAGAGCTGAAGGGAAGCAGGAGAGCCGCCTCCACCCCAATGCGATCAGTATACCGGCAGGAAAAGGCAACGTCAAGCGGTCCATCGGGTCACGCCTGCCATCATTTCAGCGCGTAAACGGACCTCCCCTTGCGGGGGAGCGTTGATCTCTCGGGAACGCTCCAACCCACCCGGATGTCCCAAATGTTTTCCGAAAGGCCATGATAAGAAGAAAGTGGAACCCTGTCAAGAGTCTTCCGGCTCCATCCTGGCCGATCGGTACCATGAGCGACTCTGGCATACAAGCAACCGCCAGGAAGCTTCCCGGCCTCTCTGCCTTCCCCTCCTTTCGCATGAGCAGCTGTCCTGTCAAGGCTTCAGGTGCATTCGTCTGTCGCATCGCGACCTTTCTTTCACTGTTGGCGGCGTCCTATAATACGAGGTAAGCTTTCCTGTGGGAGGACTGCCTTGGCAAGGATACTGGATCGCATTGATAGCCCGACTCAGCTCCGCTCGCTCAGCGTGGCGGAGATGCAGGCGCTGGCCGACGAGATTCGGCAGGAAATCATCGAGACGGTCGCAACGAGAGGAGGACACCTTGCTCCCAACCTGGGTGTTGTCGAGCTGACGCTCGCCTTGCATACCGTCTTCAATACCCCCCGTGATCTCCTTGTCTGGGATATCGGCCATCAGGCCTATGTGCATAAATTGCTGACTGGACGCCGCGATCGTTTCCGCACAATCCGCCAGTTTGGAGGCCTGTCGGGCTATCTTCGCCGCGAAGAGAGTCCTTATGATGTCTTCGGCGCTAGCCATGCCAGCACCTCCATCTCTGCCGCCCTCGGTCTGGCAGTGGCACGTGACCTGCAGGGCCAGGACTTCAAGGTCGTGGCCGTCATCGGTGATGGCGCCCTGACTGGTGGTATGGCGTTGGAAGCGCTCAACAACGCTGGCAGCCTGAAGAAGAATCTGATTATTATTCTCAACGACAACGAGAAATCCATCTCGGATAATGTAGGCGCCATAGCCGCCGTCCTGGCCAAAGCGCGACGGGTGCAGACCTCGCCGGGCTACCAGCGCTTACGGGAGATGACCAAAGGCTCGATTGAACGCCTGCCTGTAGTGGGTGATGTTGCCCTGGAGGCTGCCGCACGTGCTGAAACCAGCTTTAAGCAGTTTGTCTTGCATAGCAAAAGCGGGACCATCTTCGAAGAGCTGGGTTTTAAATTCTTTGGACCATTCGATGGCCATGATCTCGCCCTTCTCATCGATGTCCTGGAAAATATCAAGCGTATTGAAGGGCCGATCGTCGTCCAGGTTGTGACCAAGAAGGGCAAAGGTTGGTCCTTTGCCGAAGAAGATGCCACCAAGTGGCATGGACCTGGGGCCTTCGACTATCGCACCGGCGTCATTAAAAAGAATCCTAATGATCCCCCGACCTATACCGAGGTCTTTGCGAACACGCTGGTCGAGCTGGCCGAGCGCGACCAGGCCATCGTTGGCATCACGGCGGCGATGGCCGAAGGCACAGGCTTGAAGAAGTTGCACCAGCGTTTCCCCGAGCGCTACTTCGACGTTGGCATTGCCGAGCAGCATGCCGTAACTTTTGCCGGCGGGCTGGCCGTCGGCGGACTGCGTCCGGTAGTTGCCATTTATTCCACCTTTATGCAGCGGGCCTTTGACCAGGTCATCCACGATATCTGCGTGCAGAACCTGCATGTTGTCTTTGCGATGGACCGCGCTGGGATTGTCGGCGAGGACGGTCCCACACAGCACGGCCTCTTTGATATCGCCTTTATGCGGATGATCCCCAATATGAGGGTCATGGCTCCTCGCGATGAAAACGAGCTGCGCCACATGCTCTATACGGCCCTGTACATGGAGGGACCAGTCTGCCTGCGTTATCCACGTGGTAAGGCACGTGGGGTAGCCCTGGACAAAGAGCTACGCCTCCTGGAGGTTGGCAAGGCTGAGCTGCTCAGGCCAGCGACCCTGGCAGAGGCCCAGCGCTGCCAGTGCACCTTGCTTGCCTATGGCACCACCGTCGAGCTTGCCGAGCAGGCGGCCACCGAGCTGCGAGAAGAAGGACTGAGCGTAGCAGTTGTCAATGCACGCTGGGCCAAGCCGCTAGACGAGGACCTCATTCTGTCCCTGGCCCGCGCAACGCGGCACCTGGTCACCATTGAAGACCACATGGTAGCGGGCGGCTTCGGCAGCGCTGTCCTTGAACTCCTGGCCCGTGAGGGTTGCCACGACGTCCGCGTCAAGCTCATCGGCTTCCCTGACCGCCTGGTCGAGCACGGAGCGCCCTCCATCCTCAAAGAACTGTATGGCCTCTCCAGCGCTCATATTAAAGAAGTCGTTCGCGAACTGCTCGGCGTCCCGGCACACAGCAGCCCAGCCTCGGCCTGAGTGAGCGGTGGTGAGCCGTGCCTCTGGGCTGAGGGCAGTACGAGTCTTCCCTGCCGGTCAGGTTGAACCCTGCCCTCAGCCACAGCATCATCCCTCAGTTGCGCGAACTGAGGAGATAAATGGCCTCAGTGCGGCTACGAGCGTGAAGCTTCTCAAAAATATTCTGAATGTGCTTATGTACCGTTGATTCCGCTATATTGAGTTCCTGAGCAATTTCTCGGTTCTTGCGGCCTTTACGGATCAGATCTAGGACCTCGATTTCGCGCTCCGTCAGGGGGCGCGAGAGGTTAGGCTGGTTCAGCGCTGAGCCGTGGAGCCGCTCCTGAAGCTTATAATAGAAAGTGCGACTGGCCGCGCCCTGAGAGAAATCAGCCGGAGGAACTTCGCGGATCTTGCCGCTGAGAGTCAGTGTGCGCAAGTGTGCCAGCACGCGCGTGGCCAGGGGACCAGGGATCGAGATCTCATTACGCGCGGCGGAGCGGATGGCAGCCACCAGCATCTCTGGCTCGATATCCTTGGTCAAGTAGCCGATGGCTCCGCGCTGGATGGCGAGCAGGGCCAGCTGTTCCTGCTGGGAGGCCGTCAGAATAACCACACGTGTCTCCGGAGAGCAGGTGAGCACCCGCTCCGTTGCCTCGAAACCATCGCATTCTGGCATGTCCAGGTCCATCAATGCAACATCCGGGTGAGTTTCACCGGCCTGGGCCTCGGCCTCGCGACCAGTGCAGGCCTCGGCCACCACTTCGATATCACCGGCTCGCTCCAGAATCTCACGCACGACACGTCGAATCAAAGTATGATCATCTGCCAGTAGGACTCTAATCATCGTGTAACCCTTTCTGCCTCCTGTACAGTCTTAAGTCCTATCAGTATATAAGCAGATATGCACGTGTGCCAGATAGGAAAGCACACATAAGCGAATATGTGTACACATTACACTGTACTGTGGCCTCCAAGAAGCAGGGGCTAAAAGCGTGGTTGGGTGGGAAGGTCCTGGGAAGGGAGGGAGGAGATAAGCCGGGAAATCTTGCTTGCGTCCATCTGCAACCTATGCTATACTTGCAAGTTAGCAGGAACGAGGGTTCCTGCGGGTCGAGGCACGTGTAGCGTTCTCTTATTCATCAAGTACACACGCTCTCTGATCGGCGTTTCCCTGGTGCCCCGATACCCTCGTACCTCGAACCCTGAACAGCCCTGGCACCAGCGTGGCGAGGGGAGGGGCGCGAGCGAACGAGCGAACCAGCAGACCAAGCAACCAGGAAGCTGTGCGGCGCAAGGAGCGAGCAAGGGGAACCCTATCGCCGATAGGAGGAGAGCGGAGGTAAAAAGGGAGGATCTGTTTTTTGGCCAACATTATCTCGATGAAACAGCTTCTGGAAGCTGGCGTTCATTTTGGGCACCAGACGCGGCGCTGGAATCCCAAGATGAAGCCCTTCATCTTCATGGAGCGCAATGGCATCCATATCATTGACCTTCAGCAAACGGTGGCGCGTCTCAACGAGGCCTACAAGTTTGTGAAGGAACTGGCTGCCAGCGGTGAAACTCTGTTGTTCGTCGGGACGAAAAAGCAGGCTCAGGAGGCGGTGGCGGAAGAAGCCAAGCGCTGTGGGATGTTCTATGTCAACCAGCGCTGGCTGGGTGGAATGCTCACCAATTTCCAGACCATTCAAGGGCGCATCCGTTATCTCCGCGAGCTGGAGGCACGGCGCGAGCGGGGTGAACTCGAGCGGCTGCCCAAAAAAGAGGCCCAGCGCCTGCAGGATGATTTAGAGCGTCTGGAGCGTATCCTGGGAGGCATCAAGGACATGCGGCGTCTGCCTGGGGCGGTCTTCATCATCGATACCCGCAAAGAGCATACCGCTGTGCTGGAGGCCCGCCGTCTGGAGATCCCCATTGTGGCCCTGGCCGATACGAACTGTGATCCCGACGAGATCGACTATCCAATTCCGGCTAACGATGATGCCATTCGCGCTGTCCGCCTCCTCTGCTCCAAGATCGCTGATGCGGTGATTGAAGGACGCCGCGAGCTGGAGGCGCAGCAGAAGGATAGCGAGGCGCCTGTCGAGGGCGCGGCAGCTTCAGGGGAAGAAGGAGCTGTCCAGATAGAGGCGGCGGAGAGCTCGGCCTCTGGTGCTGGCTCGTCTCAGCGTGAGCGTGAAGCCACGGCCCCTGCCAGTGAGGCCGAGAGTTCATCGAACGCCTCTGAGCCTGAGCTAGTGGCCAGAGAATCCTAGTGCCATCTCGCTCCCCTACGAGTTTATCCCATCCTGCCGCTTGTCGTTCGTTCGTGATCTGGTTGCACTGCTGTGCTGCTTATCCTGCTCTCGCCCAGCAGCTGATCTCCAGCTGGCGAGAGTGGCTATCTGCGCTTGTCCCTGCAAGGCCTTTGCTGACCTCCTTTCTCGGTCCAGGCTCTCCGAGAAGGAGCATGTGAGGGCCTGGATGGCCTGAAGAACTGCAACGCTGGACCAGGCCAGGCAGAACAGCCTCCCCAGCTGCTTCGCCGATGGGGACTGGCTGGCTGGTTAGCCGGCTGGCCGAGTGAGGCGTGACAATGCCCTAGGCAGGTTGTCGGGAGTGGGCAGCAGGCAGTTCCCAACAGCCAGGAAGAAAGGCGGGTGGCAAGGCAAGTGGCCCGGCGGGCTGGATTCATTATTAACGAACCTGTTCTTCTCTTCTCTCTGTTATCCCGCGTGCTCCAGGTCTATCGGGACCTGGCACGGACAGCCTGCGTGCGCCAGATGTCGATTGTCGGCTGCGCCCTGTGAGCTGCCATGAGACTTGGTTGGGATATGGACCTGGTGACCACACGTGTGCCAGACCGGAAAAACTGCAAGGTTTCTCGCCTCCTGGAGCTGGCCGTGGTGGATGCCAGGTCCTCTCTATGCCGTCTGGCCTGGCGGTGTGGGCTGGTGGGGGACACTTCAAGGGGGATTCTTGGGGCGGAGGAGGCTGACAGGCTGTACACGGGCCGCACAAGGCCCAGAATCCTACTGTACCGCAGCTGTCAAGCACTCGAAACCGTCTACGAGTGACCGAGAGTCATTGTCAGTCAGACTGAAACCTGAGTATGCTATCAGAGTACGCTGAAGGAGAAGCACCCTTATGAATTATGCTGCTGCCGATGTGAAGAGGTTGCGTGAGGAGACTGGGGCGACCTTTGCCGATTGCAAGAGCGCGCTGGAAGAGGCGCAGTCGTGGGAGGAGGCCATCAAGATCCTCAATGCGAAGGCCAGCCGCAAGGCGGAGAAGATGATTGCCGCCGGTCGCGAGACCAAGCAGGGCGGCGTCTTCTCCTATGTCCACCACAACAACAGCGTGGGGGTTCTGCTGGAGCTGAACTGCAGCACGGACTTCGTTGCGCGCAGCGAGAGCTTTCGCCAGTTGGCCAATGAGCTGGCTCTGCAGATTGCTGGCACCAATCCAAAGTATGTGAGTTACGAGGATGTGCCCGCCGAGGTGATCGACCAGGCCCGTCAGCAACTGCTTGAGGACCCCTCGATGGCTCGTGTGCCAGAACAAAAGCGCGAGGAGGTCATTCAGGGCAAGCTCAAGAAGCTCTTCGGCGAGCAGGTGCTGATGATGCAGCCCTGGATTCGAGATGAGAGCCAGGTGGTGGGCGACCTGGTACGCAAAGCCATCGCGGAAACTGGGGAGAACATCGTGATTCGCCGCTTCTGTCGCTTTGCCTTGGGCGAATAGGCTAGGGAAGGAAGCGGCTCTTCCTGGCTAGTCTTGTGGCGTGCTATGCTATGTGTGGAATTGGAGGCGAGCGGGATGCGCTCCGGGCAACCACCTGGCCTGGGTGGCCGGCGTGGCATCCGCTCCCACTCCGGCCTTGCCTGCCGGGGGGCGGCCTCTCTTCTCCCCCTGTCTGCCTGCTCTGGTCGCTGGCCGAAAGCGTCACGCGCCAGCCTCGGGCAGTACAGGGCCGGGGCTGTTCCCCCACGAAAAGCGCATGGGAGTAGAAGAGAAGATGGCTGAATCTCAGATGGCTGCGTCCTTGCGATATCGGCGTATCCTGCTCAAGCTGGGTGGTGAAGCGCTGGGCCCCCGCCATACCTCGGAAGCCGGCGAGCCGCGCATTGGAATCGATCCGGTGGCGGTCCGCCGAATCGCGGCTGAGGTCAAGCGCGTCCACGATCTGGGGGTCGAAGTTGCGATGGTCATCGGTGGCGGCAACATTTGGCGTGGGGCAGATGCCGCTGCCGCGGGCATGGATCGCGCGACCGCCGACTATGTTGGTATGCTGGCCACAGTGATGAATTCTCTGGCCATGCAGGATGCTATGGAGAAGCTCGGCCTGGTCACGCGCGTGCAAACTGCGATAGAGATGCCTCCGGTAGCGGAGCCATTTATCCGTCGCCGCGCTGTGCGTCACCTCGAAAAGGGCCGCGTGGTCATTCTGGCGGCGGGAAGTGGCAATCCCTTCTTCACGACCGATACGGCGGCGGCCCTGCGCGCCATTGAGCTGAATGCCCAGGTGCTGCTGAAGGCCACGAAGGTCGACGGCGTCTACGACGATGATCCCATGCGCAATGCGAACGCTCGTAAGTTCGAGGAATTAAGCTATATGCGCGCCCTCAATATGGGCCTCAAGGTGATGGATAGTACTGCGATCTCTCTCTGCAAGGATAATCGCTTGCCGATCGTGGTCTTCAACCTCGATCAGCCTGGTGCGCTGGAGGCGATTATGCGTGGCGAGAAGCGTGGGACACTCGTTCATGACCTTGAAGAGAGCGCTATTGGTGAGCGCGCCTGAACACGGGCTGGCTGCTTGCCTGCCTGCCTCTCAGCCGACCAGTCAGCCAAGGCCCAGGCTCCTGGCTTCCTGGCTGCTGTCTGGCTTGCTCGCCAGTGGCTCTACCCTGCTTTGTCGCTGGCTCTGCGTGCGTATCCAAGGTACCTTACGATGGGAGCATTGCTATGGTAGATGATATTTTCGGAGATGCCGAGCGCCGGATGCAGAAAGCTGTGGAGGCGCTCCGCCATGATTTGGGGAGCATCCGCACTGGCCGCGCCAGTTCTGCCCTCGTGGAACGGATTCAGGTCGATTACTACGGCGTCCCCACGCCGATTAACCAGCTCGCTTCGATCTCTGCGCCAGAACCACGCTTGCTGGTGATCCAGCCCTGGGACCGCAGGCTGCTCCCTGATATTGAGCGGGCGATTCAGAAGTCCGATCTGGGGATCAATCCCAGTAGCGATGGCCAGGTGATCCGTCTGGCAATCCCCCCTCTCAATGAGGAGCGGCGCCGTGAGATGGTGAAACTCCTTCATAAGAAGTTGGATGAGCACAAGGTCGCGGTCCGCAATATCCGTCGCGATGTCCAGGACAAGTTGCGTGACCGCGAGAAGAAGAAGGAGATCTCCGAAGATGAGCTGAAGCGCGGTCAGGACCGCCTGCAGAAGCTGACCGACCGCTACATCGAGGAGATGGATAAGATCGGCAAGCTCAAGGAACACGAGATTTTGGAGGTCTGACGTTGACCAGGATACGTGATCTTTTTCCCTCTTCCGTAGGGAAAAAGAGTGAGCAGTCGCAACCAGCGGTAGAGGTGCGCTCTCGGGGGCAGGAGCCAGGACTGCGGGCAGCAGGCCCGCAGACTCGGGGGCAGGAGCAGGCACAGAAGCAGGAGCAGAGCTGTCCGCTGCGTCACCTGGCCATCATCATGGATGGCAATGGACGCTGGGCCGCTCAGCGCCATTTGCCACGCCTGGCCGGCCATAAGGCCGGCGTGGCTGCGCTCCGCCGCGTGGTGGAGGCTGCCGTCGATGAGCATATCGAGTATTTGAGCGTTTATGCTTTCTCGACCGAGAACTGGGGACGCCCCAGGGAAGAGGTCGAGGGCCTCATGCGCCTTTTCTGGGAAACCATCCGCTCTGACCTGGAGAAGTTGCATCGTGACGGGGTGCGGCTGCGCCATCTTGGTCGCTTACAAGATCTCCCCCCTGCGATTCAGCGCGCCGTCCAGGAGTCGGTGGAGCTGACGCGCTATAATAATCGTATCCATCTCAGTGTGTGCTTTAACTACGGCGGTCGCGCTGAGCTGGTCGACGCCGTCCGGCGTATTATTGCCGATGGCTTGCCACCCGAAGCGATCACCGAGGAGGTGCTGAGCTCCTATCTTTATACTCACGATCTACCCGATCCCGATCTCGTCGTCCGCACTGCTGGCGAGATGCGCGTCAGTAATTTTTTGATCTGGCAGTCGGCCTATAGCGAGTATTATTCCACACCAACACTCTGGCCCGATTTCGGGCGCGAAGATCTACGCGCGGCCCTGGAGAGCTATCGACAGCGCCAGCGACGTTTTGGGCGGCTGACGGCTTCTCCCAGTGGCCGCTAAGCAGGTGGAAGGATCGCGTGGAGCGCGCAACTGAGAAACAGGTACAATCAGGGAAGAAAGCTGCTGACAGCGGCGGGCCGTGGATGAATACTTTGGCCCTGCGAGTGCTGACCGCTGTTGTAGCCATCCCTATTGTCTTGCTCGTCGTCTGGCTGGGTGGTTGGGTGGCTTTTGGGGCGGCGCTCTTTGTACTGGCCTGGGGCAGCTACGAGTTGCATCAAATGATGGCGCACTCGGGTAGCCGCCCCTTGCTCTGGGTGAGCTTCGGCCTGGGGACGCTCCTGCTGCTTTCTGCCATGTTCCCCCAGTGGCGCCTGCTCTTGCTGGAGATCAGCCTGAGCGCCGCTTTGCTGGTGGCCTTCCCGCTCCTCTTTTGGCGGGAGCGTCTCGATGGCTCGCTTGTCGATTGGGCGCTGACGGTCGTCTTTGCTCTCTATCTTGGCTGGCCGCTCAGCCTCTTGCTGTTGTTGCGCGGCTCTCAGTTCGGCTGGCCTCCTCCTCGTGGTCTCTGGTGGCTGCTCTTGCTCTTTGCCGCTGTCTGGACGTTCGATTCGGCAGCCTTTTTCACTGGCCATTTTCTGGGACGCCATAAGCTGGCGCCCCAGATCAGCCCTGGCAAGACCTGGGAGGGGGTCTTCGGCGGCCTGCTCTGCACGCTGATCCTCTGCCTGCTCCTGGCTAACTCGCTGCTCCAGGTCCCCTGGTACCTGGCTCTGATCCTCGGCCTGGCTCTCTCGCTGGCTGCTACCCTGGGCGACCTGGCGGAGTCGCTCATGAAGCGCCAGGCTCAGGTGAAGGATAGCGGTCAGCTCATGCCCGGTCATGGCGGCTTGCTCGATCGCATCGACAGCTTGCTTTTTGCCGCCGTTGTTCTCTATTTTTTCGCTCAGCTGGCCCTGGTAGTCCCTCGCTGATCTGCTGCAGCTGGCCGGCTCGCTTCCGGGCTGGCTCTCCTGGCGCTGGCGCGAGGTCGGTGGCAGCCAATCAGGGAGATCGGCCCGGGGTATCATGCAGAGTTTCCCTTAAGGAATGCAATCCTGACTATAGCTAGGAAAAGAGCAGAAACGTCTCCTGCTGCATGCGCTCTGCCGTGCTACAATATTCCCTGGGTAGAGCCAGCAAGGGAACAGCAAGAAAACAATGGAACCGAATGAGGAGAAAGACGCTGGCCGGCAGGCTGCGGGCCAGATGACTGCGAGGCTGCCTTTTCCCAGGCGTATTGCCTTGCTGGGAAGCACTGGCTCGATTGGACAGCAGACGCTGGACGTGGTGCGTTGCTTCCCTGAGTACTTCGAGGTCGTGGCCCTGGCCGCCCATAGCAATCTATCCCTGCTGGCCCAGCAGGTTGAAGAGTTTGCTCCGGATCTCGTGGCCTGCTTCGCGGAGACCCCGGCGCTGCGGGAGGAGGCCCAGCGCTCGCTGGTCGAGGCCCGTCGGCGTGAGCGAAAATCTGCGCCCCGGCTGGCCTTTGGTCTCGCGGGCTTGCTGGAGGCGGCCTCGCTGCCACAGGTGGATCTGGTGGTTGTGGCTACTTCCGGCCTGGTAGCCTTGGAGCCGGTGATGGCGGCGATCCAGACTGGCAAGACCATCGCTCTGGCTAATAAGGAGACGCTGGTGATGGCCGGTCACCTGGTGATGGAGGCAGCGCAGCGGGCCGGGGTGGCTATTCTGCCGATCGATAGTGAGCACAGTGCGCTGTGGCAGTGCCTACGAGGTGAGGAGGGGGCCGAGGTGCGTCGCCTGATCTTGACGGCTTCGGGCGGACCGTTCCGTCGCACTCCCCTCTCAGAGTTGCCGTCGGTGACGGTGGCTCAGGCGCTGGCTCACCCAACCTGGCGCATGGGGCCGAAGGTTACTGTGGATTCGGCTACCTTGATGAATAAGGGTCTCGAGGTCATTGAAGCTCACTGGCTCTTCGCGGCCCCGTATGAGCGCATCGAGGTGGTAATCCATCCTGAAAGCGTTATCCATTCGATGGTTGAGTTCGTTGACGGTTCGACCAAGTTGCAGGCGAGTCTGCCCAGTATGCATCTGCCGATCCTCGATGCGCTGAGTTATCCCCTGCGCCTGGAGGCGCAGGCTCGCGGTCTGATCCGCCCCCTGGACTGGGCACAGGTGGCGCAGCTGCATTTTGAGACCCTCGATGTGGCACGCTTCCCTTGCTACCGTCTGGCCCGTGAGGCTGCCGAGCGCGGTGGTACCTACCCTTGCGCTCTAGTGGGAGCCGATGAGGAGGCGGTCGCACTCTTTCTGGCGGGACAGATTAGTCTAACCGATATCGCTCGCCTGATTGAGGAGGTGCTGGAACGCCACGCCGCGGTAGCTCAGGAGCAGCCGGATATCCCGGTCATTCTCCAGACGCGCGATTGGGCGCGGCAGACGACTCGGGAGCTGGCCACCTCGCTGGGGGTTGTGCGCCAGGCCACAGGTTAGTCTTTGCTTGCAAAGCTGTCTGAGGGAAGTGGGAATGAATTACTGGTACTTGTTAGCTGCCATACCGGTCTTTGGTCTGCTCGTCTTTGTCCATGAGTTGGGCCACTTTCTGACTGCCAAGTGGGCAGGAATTCGCGTTGAGGAGTTTGGTCTCGGTCTGCCTCCGCGGATTGTGGGCATTCGTCGCCGCCCTGGAGGGGGATGGGAGGTGATCTGGTTTAATGGGGGTACTCAACTCTACCAGCCGGCTGCTGCCCGTCCTGCCGACGAGACCTGGACTCCAAACGCTCCCGGTTCTGGTACCGCGGTCGAGGAGCGTGAGGGCAGCGTTACGGCGGTGGCTCCTCCTTCCTCGACGATCTACTCGCTCAACCTGCTTCCTATCGGTGGCTTTGTGCGGATGCCCGGCGAGAACGGGGAGATGTACGATGAGTACGGGCGCTACGACCCGCAGAGCTTTGCCTCGAAGTCTGCTGGCAAGCGCCTCATCGTGCTGGTGGCCGGTGTGACGATGAATTTCTTGCTGGCGATCGTGCTCTTCTCGATCGCTTACAGTGTTGGGGAGCCGGTGATCCCGCCGGTTATTGCCAAAGTGGCAGCGGGTTCTCCGGCGGCAGCGGCGGGCCTGCGCCCGGGCGATACCTTTCTCTCTGTCAATGGTCAGTCAGTCCAGCAGTTCTCTGATGTCCAAAATATTGTCCAACAGGCCATTGCCCAGGCGCATGGTCAGGCTACGGTGCCAGTGCGCGTTGTGGTCAGGCATGTCGATGATCCGCAACCGGTGGCGCTGACCATTAATGTGCGGGTGAACCCGCCCCCTGGTCAGGGACCGATGGGGATCGAGCGCGGCAATGAGGTCCGCTATGTGACCTATCCGCTCTGGCAGGCTCCACTCAAGGGCATCTCTCAGACCTTTTCTGTGACTGGCCAGTTTATCTCTAGCATTGTGCAGATGGTGACGGGGGCCGTGAAACCGGAGATTGCTGGTCCGGTGGGTATTGTGCAGATGACGGGCGAGGTCGCTCAGACGGTGCCCACCATTGGCTGGTGGCCCATTTTGACCCTGACGGGTATTCTGAGCTTGAATCTGGCCATTATCAATATCTTGCCGTTCCCGGCGCTCGATGGCGGGCGAGTACTCTTGATTCTCATCGAACTGCTGCGCGGTGGCAAGCGTTTGCGCCCTGAGCGCGAGGGCCTGATTAATCTGGTGGGCATGGCCATTCTCTTGATGCTGATCGTGGTCGTTACCATCAGCGATGTCATGAATTGGAGTGCCCGCTGAGCGCCAGGGCCGCGTTGCCTGGTGAGACCGTTTGCTCTGCTCGTCTTGCCAGGCACGTACCTGCCCGCCTGCCGGCAGGCGGGTCTGGGTTGATCTACCATCAGGCCCTGTGGCTGGCAGCTAGGATTCGGCCCCGCTCATTGAGTCGTGGACTCCTGCTCAGCAGCGCCCTTGCCGGCAAGACGCTGCTGTTACGATAGATGGATCGGGTTTATGGAGTGCTTATGCGAAGAAAGACACGACAGATTCATGTCGGAGATGTGCTTATTGGTGGTGATGCGCCCATTGCGGTGCAGTCGATGTGCACCACCTACACCCGCGATGTTGAGAGCACCGTGGCCCAGATCATGCGCCTCGAAGAGGTAGGCTGCGAGTTGGTGCGCGTGGCCGTGCCAGAGATGGAAGATGCTCTTGCTCTGGGCGAAATCAAGAAGCGTATCCACATCCCGCTGATCGCCGATATTCATTATAATCATCAGCTTGCCCTGGAGGCTATTCGCCAGGGGGTCGATTGTGTGCGCATTAATCCTGGCAACTTGATTCATGGGCGCAAGGCGCTGGAGGAGATCGTCAAGGCTTGCAAGGAGCGCGGTGTGGCGATGCGCATCGGGGTCAATTCCGGCTCCATTGATGCATTGGACAAGCAGGCCCAGATGCAGCGCATCCAGATTCGTCGCCGCGCCGATGGCGTGGTGGAGCGCAGCGATCCGGCTGAAGAGCGGCGTCGTGAGCGTGAGCAGCTGGCCGAGCGCATGGTAAATAAGGCCCTGGAGTACATTGGCTGGTGCGAGGAGCTGGACTTCCACGAAATCAAGGTCTCGCTGAAGTCCTCTGCGCCATTGACGGCTATTGAAGCCTATCGACGCTTCTCGCAGCGCTCCGACTATCCGCTTCATTTAGGGATCACCGAAGCTGGGACCTTGGTGCCAGGAGCGGTGAAGTCGGCGGTTGGTCTGGGCATCTTGCTGGCTGAGGGGATCGGCGATACTATTCGCGTCAGCTTGAGCGCTGAACCAGAGCAAGAGATTCCTGTGGCGTATGAGATCCTGCGCTCACTGGAGCTGCGCAACCGGGGCGTGACCTTTGTTTCCTGTCCTTCTTGTGGGCGCGTCGAGATCGATGTTATCGAAGTCGCCAATGAAGTGGAGCGCCGCCTGGCCAAGGTACAGACTCCCATTCATGTGGCGGTGATGGGCTGTGTCGTGAATGGGCCGGGTGAAGCGCGGGATGCCGATGTCGGCCTGGCCGGCGGACGCGGCAAAGGGGTCATTTTCCGCAAAGGGCAGGTTGTACGCACGGTGCCCGAAGAGGAGTTCCTCGACGCCGTCTTAAAAGAAGTGGCCTCGCTTCTCCCCGAACATGAGGCGCGCCTGGTCTATCCCGAAGGAGGAATTAAGGAAAGCGCCGGGCGTCATCGCACACGCGATGAGGGCATCACTGAGATCCCTGTGCTGAAGAAGTAGAGAGGGTACGGAGTGAAAAGCGAGGGCCATCATGTTTCCCCCTTTCCCCCGGCCTCCTCGCTAGGATCTTTTCCCTGTTCTTCTCGTTCAAGAGGAAAGAGAGAGGCAACCCTGCTTGTGCAGGGTTGCCTCGCAGAGTGGGCAATACAGGACTCGAACCTGTGACCTCTGCCATGTCAAGGCAGCGCTCTAACCGGACTGAGCTAATTGCCCATGCCTTACTCTTCTTTCGGGACGCTCCTATGATAGCATTGCTTCCACACCCTGTCAAGCCCTTTTTTGGCCGGAGCGGGAAAAGGAGAGAGCGCTAGCTTGCTATCTGCCCTGCTGGTTAGCTGAGTTACCAACCGCATGCTCGGGGCAAGCCCTGTCCATCGAGGGGAAAGGGTACAATAGAACTGGAAAGCGACTGCGGCGGTACTGGCTCGTGGCGAGTGCTCTGGCCGAAGGAGGAAAGGAACCGACAAGGCAGGCAGGCCACCTTGCGCGCATGAACTCACAATGATATACTCTCCAGGAAATCGCAGAATGGCAGAAAGACCGCGAGCGTGTTTTCAGGCAAATCGGCCAGCCGTGGCTGCATACAGGTCTTATTTTAGGGAGGAAGAGACCAGATGCATCCTTTGGCCCTCCTGCGGAGGCTCCTGCAAGGCGATGACAGACGTGGACCCATTGGGCGCACAAAGCGACGCCGTTTCCTCGCTGCTCTCCTCGTTGCTGTTCTCTGTCTGCTGCTCTCGCAGCCGCTCTCATTAGTGAACCTGCTTCAGGCCAATGCCCAGGGCTTAGGGTATACCGCTCCAACGCTCGATTCCAGCTGTGATCAGCTCAGCTTCAGCGCCGATGGCAATCCTTTTGCTCTCTGCCCTGGTCCCTTCCCACGAGGTGGAAACTGTGTGTGGTGGGCCTGGGAACAGTGGCACTGGCTGCATTACGATCTGCCCCTCAATTGGGGCAATGCGGCAGATTGGATCAGCGCCGCTCAGCGAGCTGGCCTGGCTGTGGGAACGCAGCCCCGCGTCGGCTCTATTGCTGTCTTCCCCGTCGCTGACGGCGTCTGGGCCTACAGCTCTGCTGGCCACGTGGCTTTTGTTACCTGGGTCAGCCCCGATGGCGATACCTTCAATGTAACTTATCAGAATTACGGCGACCCTACCCCTGTGCACCTTGGCTTTGGTTATCAGGTCTCAGTCATCAATCAGCCACGCTATCAGCATGGTCAGCTTCGCTTCATCTATTTCCCGGGCCAGATAGACCTGCAGCTCTTTGCCCGTCTACCAGGCGTCGACAGCGAGGCTCTGGCGGAGGTGATGGCTGCCAATCAGCAGCAGCAGCGTGATCCGGCTACGCTGACCTCAGCGCGTCTGGCCCTTGGTCTGCCCCCCACGTCCTCAGAGCAGAAATTTGACGCCGACTTCACGGGGGACGGTCAAAGTGCTCTCTTGCTCTATAACCGCCAGCAGGGCACGTTGAAGGTTCTGCAACTGCTGGATGCCGAGCAGCTCAGCAGGCGCCCAGGGGGACGCCTTTGGCCCTATCCCGATTCGCCTGCAACCTCCTCTGGCACGATTGCCGGAGCACGGTTGGTGACCCTGGCTGATGGCCAGGTCGGACCGCATGGTTGGGGCTCCGATCTCGATATTCGTATCGGCGATTTTGCTGGCCTCGGACACGCTCAGATACTACTCTATAGCCGCTCTTCAGGCAAAATACAGATTTTGAGCCTTGGCCCTGATCTGCAAATCAGCCAGCATATTACGCTCACTGGTTGGGGACCTGGGTGGGAAGTGTACACAGGTCGCTTCGATGGTCAGACAACGGGCTTGCTGCTCTACAATCGCTTTGCCAACACGCCGGCCCCGACCATTCCAACGCCAAGCCTGACACCCACTCCTTTCCCAACTGTGCCCGGCGGGCCAGGCGTCTCGCCTGTACCCAGCCTGGTACCGACAAAGACACCTACGCCTTCTTCCACGCCGAAGCCGACAGCGACACCCAGTCCGACGCCGAAGCCGACAGCGACGCCCAGTCCGACGCCGAAGCCGACAGTGACGCCCAGTCCGACAGCGAAGCCGACAGCGACACCTAGTCCGACGCCGAAGCCGACAGCGACGCCCAGTCCGACAGCGAAGCCGACAGCGACACCTAGTCCGACGCCGAAGCCGACAGCGACGCCCAGTCCGACAGCGACGCCCAGTCCGACGCCGAAGCCGACAGCGACGCCCAGTCCGACGCCGAAGCCGACAGTGACGCCCAGTCCGACGGTCAGGCCCACGGCTACGGCTGGCGTGACGCCCTCGCCTACTGCGGGAACCATCACCCGGACCCTGGCGTCTGGCCAGGCGGGACCTCTGGCCATGCCGAATGGTTTGGCTTTGAGCTTGAATCCCAGCGATGGTGGAGGCAAGGACCTTGGCGGCGCCCAAAGCAGTCAGTCCCAGTTGATGCCCAACGTGCTCCTGGTCGACTTCACGAGTAAGTTTGGAATCAAGCATCTCCAGCGCTATCTGCTCTCGCAAGACTCGTGGGAGATCTATGTCGGAAGCTTTGTAAGCGCACAGCAGGACGGTCTTTTCCTCTACGATCGCCTGAATGGCCAGGGACGCCTGATCAGTTTTGATGCCCGCTTGCAGGTAGCCCATAATCAGGCTGTGACCGACCTCGAGGGCAACTGGCAAGTCTACAGTGGAGACTTTTGTGGGGTGGGTCAGGCTCAACTCTTACTCTATGATCCCATTGCTGGCGAGGCTCAGCTCTTGATCCTGAAGCCCAACCTGGAGCTTCAGGCACGCCAGAACTACAGCCAGTGGGGGAGTGGGGCGATTCTCTACACCGGCCACTTTGGTGGTGCTGCGGAGGGCATTATGCTCTATAATCCCCTACAGGCTCAGAGCACCTTCATCGCCCTCGATCGTCAGGGGCAAGTGACCCACCAATATACCGTAGCGAGCTGGGATCAGAGTCGGCAGGTCCTGATCGGCTCTTTCACTGATCATACGCACTGTGGGTCCGAGGCCAGCTGTGTGCCTGGAGATGACATCCTGGTACTCAATCGCCAGACGGGGCGTCTTGAACAATACGCCTTTCGTTTCCAGTCCACCTTTAGGCTCTACGATAACCGCATCCAGGCTTTTGTGCGTCAGGGTCTGGCGCAGGAGCAGGACAACTATCTGCAGATAGTTGATACCTCGACCTTCAGCCTGCTAGCAGTCCTGAATACGCCAGTGCACAACGAAGAGCTGTACTGAGCCAGGTGAGAAGGAGTATAAGAGGAGGGAGGAAGGAGCCGCGGCAGCTACTGGGCTGACCGCCAGGCTCATGGTAGAATAATGCGCATGCGTAACGTCTTCTTGATTGGGCTATCTGGGAGTGGCAAGACAACTGTTGGGCGCCTGCTGGCGGAGCGCCTGGGAAGGCCCTTCATTGATACCGATCTGCTGGTAGAGCAAAGCTGTGGAAAGCGCATTGCCACCATCTTTGCAGAGGAGGGCGAGAGCGCTTTCCGGTCCCGTGAAAAACAAGCCTTGCAAGAAGCAGCTGCCTGCGCGGGGGCCATTGTTGCTACTGGTGGAGGGATTGTCCTGGAGGCTGACAATCGCCGGCTCATGGCTGAGCGGGGAGTAAGGATTTTCCTGAGCGTTGAGCCAGAGACGGCTCTTGAACGGCTGCGCCAGCAAGACGCGGCGGCCCGGAGAGAGGGCTTTTCTCCCGAAGTGCGTCCGCTGCTGGCTGGAGATGATCCACTAGCAGCCCTGCGTCGCTTGCAGGCCGAGCGGCAGGCACTCTATGAGGAGGCAGAGGCCAGCTGCTCGACCGACGGAAAAAGCGCCGAGCAGGTCGTACGCGCCGTTGTGGCGGCCCTCATTGCTCTGGGGGTGCTGGAAGGAGAGGCGCCGCTGGAGCGCCAGATTCGCGCCGGCGAGGGCTATCTGGCGGTCGTCGATTGGGGTGGGCTAGGACGCCTACCAGCGTATCTGGCGCGCCTGGAGCTACCGCGGCGCGTTTTTCTCCTCAGCGACCAGCATGTTTATGATCTCTACGGACCGCCTTTGCTGCGAACACTGCAACAAGCGGGTTGGAGCGTCAGCAGCTATGTCCTCCCTGCGGGCGAAGCCAGCAAGTCGCTGCAGCAGCTCAGCGCCATCTACGACTGGCTCATCGAGCAGCGAGCAGAGCGGCGAGAGGCCCTGCTGGCCCTCGGCGGGGGCGTCGTTGGCGACCTGGTTGGCTTTGCCGCCGCTACCTATCTCCGCGGCGTCCCCCTGGTCCAGCTGCCGACCTCGTTACTGGCCCAGGTTGATGCGGCTATTGGCGGTAAAACAGGAATCAACCACCCGCGTGGCAAAAACCTGATTGGCGCCTTCTATCAGCCTCGCCTGGTGTTGGCCGATCCAGCAACGCTGCTGACGCTGCCTCTACGCGAGCGCACTGAGGGCTGGGCAGAGGTTGTCAAGTATGGTATGATACTCGACGCAGAACTCTTTACTTTGCTAGAAACCCATGCAGCAGCGCTGCGCGACTTCTCTTTGCCCCCAGCCTCTCTGTTGGCGCAGATCATTGCGCGCTGCATTGCCCTCAAGGCCGCAGTAATTGAGGAGGATGAACGCGAGCAGGGGCGGAGGGCGATCCTCAACTACGGGCATACGCTAGGTCATGCCCTGGAAAATGTGAGCGGCTATGGCGAATGGCTGCATGGGGAAGCGGTAGCGCTGGGTATGGTGGCCGCGGCTGAACTGGCTTGCCAGGCTGGCCTTCTGGCACGTGAGGAGGCTGAGCGCCAGCGAGCGTTACTGGCAGCCTTGGGCCTGCCTACCACCTATCAGGGAAAGCCACAGGCCGAAGCTTTGCTGGCGGCCATTCAGCTTGATAAGAAAGTGGCTCAGAAGCAGGTGCGCTGGATCATGCCCCGCCGGATCGGCGAGGTCTTCCAGACAACGTTACCAGATGGGCTGGTCAGCAAGCTAGTGCACGCCCTCTTTGGAGGCGAGAGCACCACCCGCGCCAGGGTGAGGCAGGAAGAAGCATGACACGCACGATCCTGGTGGTCAATGGGCCAAACCTGAATCGCTTGGGAAAACGGGAACCGGCTATCTATGGCACGGTCACCTTGCCCTGGATTATCGAGCGCTTGCGCCACCTGGCCGCCGAGCACGGGGTCACACTGCGCGATTTTCAGTCGAATCACGAGGGGGCGCTCATCGATTTTCTCCAAGAACATGGCGAGCAGGCTGCCGGAGTAATCATTAACCCAGGGGCCTTGACTCACTACTCACTGGCTCTCCGCGATGCTCTGGCTGCCCTCGCAGCGCCGGTCATCGAGGTCCATCTGAGCAATATTTATGCGCGGGAGCCGTTCCGCCATCAGTCGGTGACAGCAGCGGTCTGCCGAGGCCAGATCTCAGGTCTCGGCTGGCATGGCTACGAGCTGGCCCTGCGCGCCTTGCTCGCTATGCTGAGCGAGGAAGATTTTCGCGCAAAAGAGGAGAATGCATGAAAGAAGAGAGCGTCGCTGCTGTTCGTGCATGGCTGCGCGAGCAGGGACTCGATGCCTGTTTGATTACGCAGCCGTACAATCGCTCATATCTCAGCGGCTGGCTGGAGAGTGACCCCGAGGCGGCCTGGCTACTCATCGCTCAGGAGCTGTGTCTACTCATTACGACCGCCCTCTGCCGTGAGGTGGCAGAGAAGGAGGCGGCGGGCTGTCAAGTGCTGGTGCCGGAGCGGCGCGACTTTGCCGAAGCGGTCGCGGCTCAGGCGCGTCAGTATGGTTGGCAGCGCCTTGGCTTCGAAGCGGGGGCCCTCAGCTACAGCTCTTATGCCCGACTCTGTCGAGCTGGGGAGGGGTGCTACAGCTTGCAGCCACTGGAGAGCACGATCGTCGACCGTCTCCGTCAGGTCAAATCTGCGCAGGAGCTTGAACGGCTGCGGAAGGCTGCGGCGATCACTGATGAGACCTTTGCCCATCTGCGCAGCTGGCTGCGTCCCGGGCTAACCGAGCGAGAAGTACAATGGGAGATTATTCGGACCATGATCGCCTTGGGGGCGGATGGGCCAGCCTTTGAGCCGATCGTGGCTGCTGGTCCTCATGGTTCTATGCCCCATGCGCGGGCCAGCGAGCGCCCTATCGAGGCCGGTGAGCTGATTACGATCGATATGGGGGCGCGCTACCAGGGCTATTGTGCCGATATGACGCGCACCGTCTGTCTGGGGGAACCGCGCGAGGAGCGGATGCGTACCCTCTACCAGGCCGTGCTAGAGGCCATGCGTACCTGTGAGCAGGGTCTGCGGGCGGGCCTCGCCGGACGTCAGGCCGACGCCCTGGCGCGCAATGTGCTGGCGCGCTATGGCCTCGCTGACTACTACATCCACAGTACCGGTCACGGCGTTGGCCTGGAGGTCCACGAAGATCCCTTGTTATCTCAGCGGGCGCCCGAGGAGGCCCTCTTACCTGCTGGGGCTGTGGTGACCGTAGAACCGGGGGTCTATATCCCAGGCTGGAGCGGCTTGCGCATTGAGGATAGTGTGCTGGTGTTGGAAGATGGGGCGGAGGTGCTGACGCACTCACCGCTCGATCTGATCATTCCGCAATAGGGAGTGTGTGGCGATGATTTCGACTGGCGACCTAAAAAAGGGCCTTTCTATAGAGCTAGATGGACAGCTCTATACCATTCTCGACTGGCAGCATATTAAACTTGGCCGCGGTGGTGCCACAGTTCGTCTCAAGCTGCGCAATCTGCGCACGGGCGCCATCGTTGAGCGAACCTTTGACGCCGGCGAGAAATTCAGGCGCGTCTTCCTGGATCGGGTGCATGTGATGTACCAGTACCGGGATGGCGATCAGTACCATTTTATGGATACGACCACCTATGAGGATATTGTCCTGACTGAGGATCAGCTTGGCGATGCCCAGCTCTATCTGACCGATAATATGGAGCTGGATATCATCATGTACGAAGGCCAGCCGATCTCGGTGGAGCTGCCTGAAAAAGTCGTGCTCCGGGTCACCTATACGGAGCCGGGCGTCAAGGGCGATACCGCGACTGGTGGGTCGAAGCCTGCTACGACAGAGACGGGTCTGGTGGTGCAGGTGCCGCTCTTTGTCAACATTGGGGACCTGATCCGCATCAATACCACCACGGGTGAGTACGTTGAGCGCGCATAGCCTACCAGCGCAGAGGAGGACCAGAACGATGGAGACCAAGGGATCGCGCCGGGGGGGCAACCGCTCTGCTCTGGAAAACGGTTCCTATAGTAGTGAAGAGCTAACAGTTGAGCAGATTAAGCGTCTGGTGCAGCTGCTCGACTCGAGCGATGTGAGCGAGCTAGAGCTACGCGCGCCGACAGCGGGCCTGCGCCTGGCGCTGCGCAAGGCCCGCCTCAGCAGCGCCGATGGACTGGCGACTGCAGAACTGATTGATGAAGTGGAGGTGGCGGCAGAGGAGCAGCCGGCGACTGCCGCCGAGACTCGCCACACGATTGTCTCTCCCTGGGTCGGGATCTTCCACCGCTGGGCCAGGCCCAAGGAGCAGCGTCCCGCCGTCCAGGTGGGTGATCAGGTGAAGGTAGGCCAGCTGGTGGCCACCGTCGAGGCGCTCAATGTCATCAATGAGGTCGAGTCGCCAGTAGCGGGCCGCGTCGCTGAGATCCTGGTAGAAGAAGGGCAGCCAGTTGAGTATGGCCAGCCGCTGATGGTGATCGATAGCGCTGGCGAAGCCTAGTCAGGGCGAGGATCAGGAGGGCGCTGATGCTGGCGACACTCAACGAGCCGCCGCTGACGGTCTCCGAGGCGGTTCATTACCTGAAGAAATTGCTGGAGCAGGATGAGCTGCTGCACAGTCTCTGGGTGCAGGGAGAAATCTCTGATTATAAGGTTCATCTTGCTTCAGGCCACTGCTATTTCACCTTGAAAGACGAAACTGCCCAGCTGTTGTGCGTCTTTTTCAAGCATGCTCGCCAGCGGGCTGGTTTGCCTGAGCTGCGCAATGGCATGGCAGTGTTGGCCGCCGGCTATGTCTCGTTCTATGAGCAGCATGGTCGACTACAACTCTATGTCGAGTATGTCGAGCCTCTAGGCGAGGGCGCTCTCTATCGCCGCTTTGAGCAACTCAAGGAGCGGCTGGCTGCCGAGGGTCTCTTTGCCGAGGCGCGCAAGCGTCCGCTCCCTTCAGCGCCAGCAGTAATTGGTGTAGTGACCTCGCTGCAAGCGGCAGCCCTCCGCGACATGCTGCGCGTGCTCCGCACACGCTATCCGCTGGCGGAGGTCCTGATCGCGCCGGCTCTGGTCCAGGGAGAGGAGGCGCCAGCTTCGATCGCCGCCGCTCTTGATCTCTTGAATGAGCATGGAGAAGCGGAAGTGATCATTGTAGCGCGGGGCGGCGGCTCGCGTGAAGAGCTGTGGGCCTTCAACGACGAGCTGGTGGCGCGTGCCATCGCTCGCTCACGCATTCCCGTCATTAGCGGCGTCGGCCATGAAACCGATGTGACCATCGCTGACCTGGTGGCCGACTATCGGGCTTCAACGCCGACTGCCGCTGCGACCATCGCTGTGCCCGACGTGGCTCGTTGGCGCCAGGACTTGCTTGAGTGGCAGCAGCGCTTGCAGGGGTCTATGCTAACGTATCTGGCCGAGCAGCGTGAGCGCTTGTTGCGTCTGGAGCGCGACCTCCGGCGCGCTAGCCCTCGCGGCCAATTGGATCAACGACGCCAGCAGCTGGATGACCTGAGTGAGCGCTTGCTTGTCAGCATGCAGACGCTGCTCACGCTGCAACGCGAACGCCTCCGCGGAATCACCCGTCATCTGGAAACGCTCTCTCCGCTGGAGACGCTCGCGCGGGGCTATGCCATTGTGCGACGCGCCGAAGACCAGGCCCTGGTGACCGCTGTCGAGCAGGTCCATCCGGGAGATCGCCTGCTGCTCCAGCTCGCAAATGGCTCCGTGACCGTTCAGGTGCTCCCCTAAGTGAGTCGTCCCTGCCGCATGACCTGACTTGAGGGGATCTGCGTTCCCTTGCTGCTCTCTCTGGCTATCAGCTCCCTCAAGGTCAACGGCCTGCATGCAGTCAGTGGCCAACGTTTCGATGCTGTTCGCTTGGCTGGTAACGAGACTGATTCTGTCTTCGTCATTGGTTTTCCTTGGAGAACTGGCAAAATGGTATCCACAATGGACGAGTTGACTTTTGAAGAGGCATTTCAACAGCTAGAGGAGGCAGTGCTCACTCTGCAAAATGGACAACTTCCTCTAGCAAAAGCTATTGAGCAGTTCGAGCTTGGTATGCGTCTGGTGCATTACTGCGACGACCTCTTACAGCGAGCGGAGCTGCGCGTCCGACAGCTGACGGTAGATGGCGAGGGTCTGCCGGTGGCGCAGCCGCTGGAGCTGAGCCAGCTCTCGGGCGAGATCGAGTAGAAGGCAAGGCGCGAATAGTTGCAGGTGTCGATGGCATCGTTGCTAGAGAATCGTGCCTTGTTGGCAGCCTTACTGGCCTGGGCCCTGGCCCAGGTGAGCAAGACCCTCATCGAGGTTGTTACCCAGCGGCGACTGAACCTGCGCCGGCTAGTCTCAGCGGGAGGAATGCCCAGTGCCCACTCAGCCCTGGTCATGGGACTGGCAACGGCAGTAGGCCGTCTGGCGGGCCTCTCCTCGACCAGTTTCGCCATCAGTATTGTGCTGGCAGGCGTCGTCATGTACGATGCGGCGGGCGTAAGGCGTGCTGTCAGTATCCAGGCCCGGATGTTGAATCAGATGCTGGAGGAAGCCTTTAAGGGCCATCCCATTGGAGAGCAGCGTCTGCGTGAACTGATTGGCCATACCCCTGTACAGGTTCTGGTGGGGGGACTGTTGGGTATTGCAATCGGCCTGCTCATGACGGCCTGAGCGCGCTGTCGGTTGCTCCGACAGCGTCTGCTCTTCCCTGAAGAAGTGCGGGCGGCAGCTCAAGAGATGGTATCCCGAGAGGAGCGCAGTCATGGAGCACACGAGTGAGAAGGGCATCTTTATTCACCCGACGGCGGAGGTCTCGCCGGAGGCGCAGATCGGCGCGGGAACGCGCATCTGGGGCCTGGCCCAGGTGCGTGAAGGGGCCGTGATTGGTGAAGAGTGCATTCTAGGGCGAGGGGTCTATATTGATGCGCGGGTACGGATCGGGGCGCGGGTCAAGATTCAAAACTATGTTTCGGTCTTTGAGGGCGTGACCATCGAGGACGGGGTCTTTGTTGGCCCGCACGTCTGCTTTACAAACGACCTGCTACCGCGAGCGATCACGCCCGATGGGCGTCTGAAGGGAGTCCAGGACTGGCAGGTCACGCCCACGGTGGTACGTTCTGGGGCTTCGCTGGGGGCGCGGACGGTGGTAGTCTGTGGGGTAACCATTGGTGAGTTTGCCCTTGTGGGCGCTGGTTCTGTGGTCACGCACGATGTGCCTCCTCATGCTCTGGTATACGGTAATCCGGCGCGCCAGCATGGCTATGTCTGTCACTGTGCCCGGCGCCTGAGCGAGCTGCGCGAAGAGGGGGGGCAGCTTGTTGGCTGGTGTTCGGCCTGCCAGCGCCTTTGCCTGCTGCCTGCTCACTCCGAAGGGTGGAGGTGAACAGGGAGAGGCAACGGGGTAGTGCGCTGCGCTTCCCTGCTCACCCCGCACGGTCAAGTGGCAGCCGTGGACGTCACGGCGCCGGGGGAAGGGGGGGATAGTAGTGGGGGTCCTGGCTAAAGTCGAAGACCTCATAGAGGTCACCGATCTGGGCCAACCCGTCGCGTGGCGGGGCTGGCGGTCCCGCGCTTCGCCCGGCGGCGGCGTCGTTATGAGTGGCTGGCGTCTCGCTGTCAAATTGATGGTTGAGGCTCGCCAGGGCTGGCAGCCCAAAGGTACGCTCAATGAATTTGAGGACGGAGCTGTGTTCGTAGAGCTGGCCGGCGACATGGCCGCGCTTAACCCAGGGCGAGATGATCAGGGTGGGCACGCGCATACCGAGACCATAGGCGTCCAGCTGTGGCGGCGCGATGTGGTCGAAGTAGCCGCCGTTCTCGTCGTAGGTCAGAATGAAGGCCGCCTGGCTCCAGTAGCGCGAAGCAATGAGCGCGTTGATGATTTCTGCGACCTTTTTCTCCCCAGTGCGCACATTGCTGGGGGGGTGCTCGCTGACCTCGCCGCTGGTAATGAGAAAGGCCACGTGGGGAAGGGTCCCGTCGGCCAGGGCCTGGTAATAATCGTCTTCGCTGCCATAGAGCCGCGCATCCTTGATCCAGCGTTTGAAGTAGGCCAGGCCGTTGAAGCCGTTGGGACTGCCGATGTGCTGTCGGCTGTGGCTGTTGAGATTATAGCTTTGCCAGCTAATGCCGTGCTGGTCAAGCAGGTCGGCGATGGTTAGCCAGTCAAGCGAGCCTGGCCCTGGCCGGTTGTTCGTGATGCCGCCGCAGGTACCGCTCCAGAGAGCGAGACGATTCGGCAGGGTTGGCCCAAGCTGGTAACAGAAGTAGTTGCCGCAGAGGGTGAAGGCATCGGCCAGGGCGTAATAGTAAGGCAGGTCGCTCCGTGTGTAGTAGCCGAGAGCTTCGAGGCCATCTGTGGTGACAAAGCCGTCCATCTTGCCACCGTTCCATTCGGCGTGGAGGGCCTGCCAGCTGTGGGGAATGTCGCGGTTGGTGTAGCTGCTGAAGTGGTAGGGCTTGACGGCTGGCTTACCGGCTCCGCCCGGCTGGCTGTAGTTGGCCGGTACGGCGAAGCGCCCAGCCCGCTCATAGTAGCCAAAATAGGTATCAAAAGAGCGGTTTTCCTGGCAGAGAATGAGAATATGTTTGAGCGGGTTCTCTGTCGGCGCAGGAGCCGGCGCACTGGCCGCGGCTCGTCCGGTGGCGGTCAGCGCGACCCTTCCCAGACCCGCGCTGGCGCTCAGACCCAGGGTCAAGGCCCCAAGCCGCTTGAGAGCGCGGCGCCTGCTCTGGCGGTGGAGAAATTGCTGTGAAAAGTTCATGTAGCCTCCTTTGCTCTACTAAACCATCCTGTTGTTATTATAGCGGTATGAGTAGCAAAAGTGAACGCAATGTCTATGAATATAGAGGGAGAAAGGTGGGAAGTGGTACCGACGGGCAAAAGCGCGCATAGCTTGACCAGTAGTCCAGTATACGTTAGAATAGGTCTGGCACTCAGCGACCTTGCGCTGACGGAGCCATCGCCCAGAGTGGGGGCGGGCCTGTTGCGCTGGCGAGCTATCTTATGGCCGCGCATGTTTGGCTGTAGCTAATCCCGACGAAGCCTGGCGGCTCTGGAGCTGGCCCATCCTGTTGAGCTGACAGACAGGCGGGATTGCTGGACTGCGCTAGGAAGGGAAAGTGCTGGAGTGGAGGGGAGGAGGGTCAGATGGGCGAGCGAGAAGGGGGGCGAGGAGTGGGAGGAGTGGGTGAGTAACCCGCACGTGGCACTGTCTCACGGTCACGGGAGACAGCACCCGAACACTGATGATGGCCTGTCCATCGTTAGGGCAGTTTCGGAGAACGGCGTTGTACAATGTCTTCCAATGCACAGTGGCAGGGTTCGCTAGCTGACCTGCCCAGTATTATTAGCAGTATTAAGCGCCTGCGTGCCTTTGGGCGGCTGACCGTGCGGAACAATACGCGCCTGGGGCTGGCTCATCTCTATTTCCGGAATGGCCGATTGGTGCATGTGATTGGAACGCGGGGCGCAGTCGATGCTGTGCTGGCAGATTTACAGAGCTGGACACGCGCGACGCTGCGTTTTGAGCGAGGCGTGACGGTCCAGAATGAGAATGTGACGCCGGCCCATGAGCAGCGTTTTGAGCGCTGGCTCTCGCATCTGCAGGCTCGCTATAGCTCTGGGGCGGCGTCGCGCTCAGGGCCGGCTCCGTCCGTGTCGCCGTCGCCGCCTCCTGCAGCCCAGCCACGTCCACAGATTGTGGAGGGCCAGGTGGTGGCTCGTACCAAGGTCAATCAGCTGATCTCGCCCTGGGAGTGGCAATTGCTGGTTGAGGCCACCAGGCGGGTCTCCCTGGCCGTGGCCCAGCTGGTCGGGCCGAAGGAGGCCATGAACGTTCTGCGCGACATCATCGATGATTGTTCCGCCGCTTTCCCGGCCTTCTCTGGTCTGAGAATCTCCCCCAACGGCTACCTTTATGTGATGGATAAGTCCCACCTTGACCGGATGCCGCGTGAAGACTTGCTCGAGGGGTTCTCTGCTCTCATTGCCATCTGTCAGTATTTCTGCTCTCCCATTGTCGGCGAGGTGGAGGCTCATAAGCTGATTATTCGTGCTTTGGGGGACATCGCTCCGGCTCTCGTCAGCCTGGGGGTCTTTCAGGTCGACAATCGCCTGCTTCTGAATGGGGGCTGAGTCTGGTAGGTGGAGGTGCGAGCGAGCGAGCCAGCCAGCCAGCCAGCCACGCCCCAGCAGGCCAGCTCACCTCGGCTCGGACTGGCGGCGTGGTCTGGTGCTGGTCTCTTGTTTTCTTTCTTCCTCTTGCCTCTTGCCTAGCTACGTGGGCTTTCCCGGAGCCGCTCGGGGTGTATCTTCTGCCAGTAGCGCATGTAACCCTGGACCGTCATCGGGTAGTTGGTAGCAAGGTCGTAGCGCTTGATGGCCTGGGGATCGCGGGCGACGCGCTCCAGCTCCGGCTGGGTCTCGGCGATGAGGCGCTCGCGGATCTCCTCTTCGCTTTTGCCTTCGCGCATGGCCTGCAGAACAATCTCGCCCCAGGCGATGAGACGCTCGCGCAGATTGGCGATGTGGCGTGTGACGTTGTATGTTGGCCCGAAGTGTCCCAGGTAGAGCACGTCAGGTCGCAGACGGCTGATGCGGCTCAGGCTCTCTGACCAGGCTTCCAGATCGAGGTCGGGGGGTGGCGTGGGAGGGCGCACATAATCGACGTCCTGAAGGCGCACGCCGGCGGCATCCCCGGCGAAGAGTTCCCCCGAGTGAACATCGAAGAAGACGATATGATGAACGGCGTGTCCCGGTGTATAGTGCACCTCCAGCCGACGCCCAGCGACTGTGAGCACATTGCCATTTTCAAGGCTATGAACGCGCTCGGCGGGCACGGCTTCGACCTCACCCCACAGCGTCGGCATCTGCTCGCCGTAGATGCGGCTGGCGCTGGCGATGACTTTCGACGGGTCGACCAGGTGAGGGGCACCCCGGCTGTGGACATAGACCTGAGCTTGCGGCAGCAGGCGGGCCAGGGTGCCTGTGGCCCCAGCATGGTCCAGGTGAATGTGGGTGAGCAGGATATGCGTAATGGTCTCGGGATCGAAGCCCGCCTCACGCAGCTCGCTCAGCAGGGCTGTCACTGTGCTGGTTGGCCCGGGATCAATGAGGGCTGTCTGGCGCTCATCTGTGATGAGGTAACTGCCAATGACCCCGTGCTCGCCGAGGAAGGGCAACGAGATTTGCCATGTCCCCGGCCTTTCTTTCCGTAGGCGAACAACAGGTTGAAAGTTTGCAGACACGTAATACACCTCTCTCGTGCCGCGACGCTGGCACTGCCTTGCGACACAAGCTGCTCTTATTTTTCTCTCGTGCACTCACTCGCTCATGGACTTGGCGGGCGGGCTAGAGCTTCTTGACCGAGATTGCCTTAGCCTGCGTAAACAGCAGGAGATAGTCGCGGCCCCCGGCTTTGGAGTCCGTGCCTGACATGTTGAAGCCTCCGAAGGGATGCACGCCGACCAGGGCTCCCGTGCACTTGCGATTAAAGTAGAGGTTGCCGACGTGGAACTCCTCTTTGGCTTGCTGGATGCGCTCGGGATCGCCTGTATAGACGGAACCCGTGAGGCCGTACTCGGTATCGTTAGCGATACGCAAGGCATCACTAAAGTCCTTCGCCCGGATGAAGGCCAGCACTGGGCCGAAAATCTCTTCCTGGGCAATGCGGGCGTGGGGATCGACGTCGGCGAAGATTGTTGGCTCGACGTAGTAGCCCGGGCCATGATGGCCGCCTCCCAGGACAAGGCGCCCCTCGCCTTTGCCGATCTCGATGTAGTCGGTGATCTTCTTGAAGGCGTTGGCGTCGATCACTGGTCCCATGAAGGTCTCAGGATGCGTGACGTCACCAATGCTGAGCTGTTTGGCCTTCTCTACCACCTTCTCCAGGACCTGATCGTAGACGCTCTCGACGAGAATGGCGCGCGAGCAGGCTGAGCATTTCTGGCCCTGGAAGCCAAAGGCAGAGGCAACAATGCCATTGGCGGCGGCCTCCAGATCGGCGGTCTCATCGACGACGATCGCGTCTTTGCCGCCCATCTCCAGGATCGTGCGCTTGATCCAGCGCTGGCCCGGCTGGGTTTTGGCTGCCAACTCGTGAATGCGCAGGCCGACGTCACGCGAGCCGGTGAAGGCGATGAAGCGCGTCAGGGGATGGGAGACCAGGGCGTCGCCGATGCTGGAGCCAGCACCGGGCAAGAAGTTGACGACCCCTGCTGGCAGGCCAATTTCTTCCAGAATGTGTACGAACTGAGCGGCGATGGTGGGCGAGGCACTCGATGGTTTGAGAACCACAGTATTGCCTGCCACGAAGGAGGCGCTGGTCATGCCAACCATGATGGCGCCTGGGAAATTCCAGGGTGGGATGACAGCGCCGACGCCCAGCGGGATGTAGACGAGTTCGTTGTCTTCATCTGGAATGCGGACGAGCGGCTGCTCTTCGGCCAGGCGCAACATCTCTCGGGCGTAGAATTCCAGGAAGTCGATGGCCTCGGCGGTATCGGCATCGGCCTCGATCCAGCTCTTGCCCACTTCGTAGATCATCCAGGCGTTGAAGAGGAAGCGACGCTCGCGCAGGCGGTCGGCGGCGGCGAAGAGGTAGTTGGCGCGCTCATGGGCTGGAATGCGCTTCCACTGCTCGAAAGTCTCAGCAGCGGCACGCACGGCCTGATCAACCTGGTCCAGGGTGGCGCGCGAGAAATAGCCGATAACCTGGTCGGGCTGGGCAGGGTTGATAGAAGCGAAGGTCTCAGGGTTCTCGATATGCTGGCCACCAATGATAAGCGGATAGGTGCGGCCTAGTTCGCTGCGCACCTGGGCCAGAGCCTCTTCTTGGGCCCGGCGATTCTCAGGGCGCGAGAAGTCTGTGAGCGGCTCGTTTCTAAAAGGAGTCCGCGCACGCTCTAGAACGTGCTCTGCGGTTATGGTCATGATTGGTCACACTCCTTCGTGTTCTCAACGGGAACTTTCCCCTTTATTGTATCCCACAGAGTGCCCCACCTGGTAGGGAAAGGGCCAGCGCTGCTCGAAGGGAGACCAGTGCAGTGGCTGCCTGGCTAAATCACGACTGCTTGCCAGTCCTGCTTAGCAGAGGAGAAGGTCACTGGCGATTGCAATGAGCATGGTGCCAAGACAGAGCAGCGCGACACCGGGCCAGCCTCCGTGTAGGAGGGCAATGCCGGGCAGAACTGCCCCCAGGCTGCCACCGAAGTAGTAGCAGGAGAGGTAAAGGGAGGCGGCTGTCCCTTTGGCTTTATGGGCCTGTTCGCCAAGATAGAGGTTGACAGCGGGAATGGTACAGAACATGCCCAGGGCTAGCAGCCCCAGGCCCAGGATGACAAGGGGAAGCGAGGGGATCAGCGTGACCAGGAGGCCGCAGCCTGCCAGGCTCATGCTGACAGCAATGGCGCGCCGCGAGCCGACACGCCCCGCCAGACTGCCCGCAATGGGCGAACAGAGGCCGGTCAGCCAGAGCAGGTAGACCAGACCAAGCTGGACCGTTGAGAGGCCGAAGTGCGGTCCGCTAAGGTAGTAGGGTAAATAGGTGAAGGTGCCAACGAAACCGAAGAAGAGGGTGAAGCCGATCATGAAGGCCCCTATCAGGTGCCGATTGTGCAGGTGAAGCCAGATATCGCTGAGCGACTGGCGTAAGACGTTGCCACCTGCCTGGTCGCTGGGGCTGTCGAGCATAGTGGTTCGCTGGCGCCAGTTGGGTAGGAGGCGAGCGCGCTGGCTCTGGCTGTCGGGCAGGAAGCGCCACATAGCCAGGGCAGCAATCAGGGTCGGCAGGCTGAAGGAGAAGAGGGCGACCTGCCAGTTGGTGGCGGCGGTCAAAGCGGCGCTCCCGAGGCGAGCGAAGAGGCCGCCGAGCGTCTGCCCGCTGACATAGACACCCATTGCCAGACCACGCTCGGACCCTTTAAACTCGTCGTTGACGTAGGAGATGGCCACGCTGGTCAGTCCCGGCATGAGCAAACCCTGCAGGGCACGCAGGCAGAGTAAGATCGTGAAGTTGGGTGCAAAGGCGCATAGCAGCGTCGGCAGGGTAATGAGGAGGCTGCTGCCTACCATGACAATTTTGCGCCCGATGCGGTCGGAGAGTGGTCCGTAGAACAGCGAGCCGATGGCGACCGCCAGGACGATAGTGGAAATAGTCAGGCCCGCGGTGGGCGCATCGACTTTGAAAGCCCGGCTCAGGACAGGCAGGATGGCCTGCGTGGTATACATATTAGCAAAGACAAAGGCTGGACCTAGGAAAAGGGCTATCAATGCTCCAATGCGGATACCTTGCTGCTCCGGGCGCGAAGAGAAGGAAGTCGTGCTAGACATGGACGGGAAGACCTTTCCAGACGCGAGAGACTGCCAGAAAAGAGATGGATGTCTCTATTATAGCCCCGTGAGGGCTATCTGGCCAACCAGGCCCGCCTGTCTGGATGGGCCGCTGACCGCGGTAGAGGCGCCCGGTGCCGCCTTGCTGGTGTAGGTCAGGACGCTGCCGGTGTTGGTTGCTCTTGCCTGTGTCGACTATGATAGGGAAAAGCGAGGAAACCGTATGGACGTCTATCGCGCCCTCGGGCTGGATCTGCCAGTCCTCCATCTCTGCGTCCGCCTGCTGGCTCGGGATGGAGAGGCTGAACTGGTCCCGTTACTGGCAACGCTCCGTGAACGCTGTCTGGCGATCGCTACACGCTTACAGGAGTGGAGCGAGGAGCAGTGTGCGCGCTACGCGGAGGAGGCCGCGCTGCGCCTTCAGCGTCTGGGCCTCCTTGCTGACGCTGCTCAGCCGTCCCAGGTTGCTGCTGCCGTACAGCGTGAGCTGCGTCACCTGGCCACACGCTTAGGTTCGGCTGGCCTTTTGCCTCTGGAAGGCCCAGCGCTCGTCGTCTGTACTGTTCCAGAGCTGGGACCGGAGTTAGCCGCCAGTGTGCTGGCACCAGCGCTGGAGGCCGCCAGAACCAGGCTGGAGGGCTGGCGCGCTGAGCAGCAACTCTATGAGCTGTGGTTTCTCTTGCGCGGCTCCTTAGCCTTCGATTTGCTCAATCAACTCGTGGCGGGGTGGCCAGCCTCCTTGCGCGGCGATCGAGAGCTGGCGGGAGGTGAAGGGCTGGCTGCCGTCTCCGAGTTGCCCTTCGTGGCCAGAGGCGCGCACACCTATCATCTCGTCTACCAGCTCGGCGATGAGCTGCTCGGTGGCGCGACGCCTGAGCTGGGAACGCAAACGCTCTCGCTCTTCTTCTCTGCGGGCGATCTTTCCTATAGTATGCTGAGGTATGAGGTGATGGCCTTGCTGGAGCGGCTAGCCGAGCAGCCTTTCCTGCGCCATGCCTCGTTTTGGCAGCGTGATCCCTGGCCGGGAGAGCCAGGCGCTGCTTTTATGCTCCGCCTGCGCCTCCCGGCGGGAGAGGTACCGCTGCGGCAGATTGGTGAGGCACTGGCGGCAGCCAGCCCTCTTGGGCGCGAGCGCCTGTTACGCCAGGGCCAGCTCTTCACTGGTCGGCGCCTCTTCTGAGTGACTGGGCTGGCCTGGCGCTGGATAATGCCAGGGTGCTGTTTTCTGATGCGCGACCTGGCAGTCCTCCTTGCCCGACTCGACAGAACTGGCGCCAAAGGCTATACTGAGGATCGCTCACGGAATTGCTGAGAGTATAGGAGGAATGTGTAACATGGCGCAAACGCGCGAAGAGTTTCCTATCGAGAAACAGCTGCGAAAGGATATTCAGGAAGCCCAAAGAGCGCGGGATCAGCTCAAAGTTGACACGCTCCGGATGGTGCTGGGAGCCATTCACAACCTCGAAGTTGCGCGCACCGACCGCAAGCATGCTGAGTATGGAAAGCCCCTGACCGAAGCCGACTGCTATCAGGTGCTGGAGCGCGAGATCAAGATGCGCGACCAGGCCATTCCCCTCTACGAAAAGGGAGGTCGCAGCGATCTGGTTGAGAAGGCCCAGCGCGAAAAGGCCATCCTGCAATCTTATCTGCAGGCGGCCCAGCTCAGTGATGAGGAAATTCGCGCTGTGGTGGCGCGTCTCATCGAGGAGCAGGGGCGCGACTTTCGCAAAGTCATGCCGCTGGCGGCTCGCGAATTGAAAGGGAAGGCCCCAGGTGCCAAGGTCCAACAGATCGTGAAAGAGATGACAGCCTGAGCTGAGGGCCTTCCTGAGCACGAGCGTTGCTGGCGAGGAGAGAGGCGAGACTACACGCCAATACGCTGGCGGGACTGCCCTATCTCCTCGCCTGGCCGTAGTCGCCGGGCCGGGAGTATAATTCCGTGTAGGGAAAAACGGGCAGAGTGCTGTCGGTGTCAGCCAGCGCACGTGCGGCGGTTGGATCGAGCCGGACGGGCGCGTAGCGAGTGGCTGGCAGAGGGAAGGAAATCAGGGCCGTTCATCGTCGTACTGTTTGATGCATGCTGGGAGCGTGAAGAGGCGATGAGAATCTATAACACACTCACGCGGCGCGTCGAGGAAATCGTACCGTTGGAGCCTGGCAAGATCAAAATGTACTCCTGTGGCCCGACCGTCTACCGCTATATCCACATCGGTAACCTGCGTACCTTCACGATGGCCGACTGGCTACGTCGCACTCTGGAGTATCTCGGCTACCAGGTCTTTCATGTCAAAAACATCACTGATGTCGGGCATATGCGCCATGAGCTGTTGGACCGCGGCGAGGACAAAATTCAGGCCCAGGCCCGCAGGGAAGGAAAAACCTCTGCTGAGATCGCGCGCTTTTATACCGAAGCCTTTCATCGCGACGAGGCCAGACTCAATATTCTACCTGCCCATGTCTTCCCACGGGCCAGCGAGCATATCCCCGAAATGATCCAGATCATTGAGGAGCTGCTGCGCAAAGGTTTCGCCTACGAGGTTCGCGGTTACATCTATTTCGACATCCAGCGCTTCCCCGACTATGGCAAGCTCTCGCGCAATCTGCTGGAGTATATGCGAATTGGCATTCATGAGGGGAGCGACGCTGACCGGCGCCATCCCGAAGATTTCCCATTGTGGAAGCCTGCGGAGCCGGGGCGTGACATGGCCTGGGACAGCCCGTGGGGGCGTGGCTTCCCTGGCTGGCATATCGAGTGCTCGGCCATGTCCATGAAGTATCTGGGACCCCGTTTCGACATTCACACAGGGGGCGTAGATAACATCTTTCCCCATCACGAGGATGAGATCGCTCAAAGCGAAGCCTACAGCGGTCAGCCTTTTGTCAACTACTGGGTCCATGCCCAGCATCTGCTTGCTGACGGCCAGAAGATGGCCAAGTCGGTCAGCAACGACTATACCTGCGCTGAAATTGAGGCGCGCGGCTTCGATCCGCTGGCCCTGCGCTATCTCTACACGACCGCCCTCTACCGGAGCCGGCTCAACTTCACCTTTCGCGCTCTCGAAGCGGCCCAGATCGCTCTCGAGCGCCTGCGCGAGCGCGCCTATGATCTCTGGCTGCGAGCCGATCAAGAGTCTGCGCTCAGGCCGCTAGAGGATCAAGAGCAACCGTGGCGTCTGGCCTTCCGCCGTGAGCTTGAGAATGATCTTCATATTCCTCGGGCTATGGCGGTGCTCTCTGCCATGCTGCGTGCTCCTGGGCTGGATGCTACCATGAAGCTGCGGCTGCTGCTCGACTTCGACCGTGTGCTTGGCTTCGATCTCAAATCTTATCTCTTGAGTGAGCAACCGCGTCAGCGCCGGATGCCACAGCACTCACAGCGGTTCTTGCCGGCAGAGCTGGCAACGGTTGTGCGCGAACGGCAAGCCCTGCGCCAGCAGCAGGACTACGAGCGGGCCGATGCCTTGCGGCTCCACCTACTCCGACGAGGCTGGAAAGTGAGCGATCTGCCCGAGGGGACGCTGGTCCGGCCTCGGCGCCTCGGCGAAGAGTTCCCTGTCCTCTCGCGCTGGCAGGACGCGCCTGACGCTACGCAGCAGCCGGCACGCTATGCCTTCTCGCTCAATCTACTGGCGCGCAATAACCGCCCGGACCTTGAGCGCTGCCTCAACAGTATCTGTCGCCATAGCAGTGGGCGCCGCCTGGAAGTCGTCGTGATCGAGAATGGCTCAACCGATGAGACCCTCCCCTATCTACGGGAACTGGCCCGGCGCTCGGCGCTGATCGGAGCCAATGGCGAGCGGATTGGCCTGCGTGTCCTCTTCGCCGACCATAACCTGGGCTTTGCCGCGGGGCGCAATGCTACCATGCGTGCCAGCCAGGGAGCAATTGTTGTCTGGCTGGACACCTCGGTTGAGATCGAAGGCGATATCTGGACGCCTCTGGAGCAAACGCTGAGCGATCCGCAGGTGGGAGTGACTGGCCCCTTTGGTCTGGTCAGCGAGGATCTGCGCGAGTTTCGCGAAGAGAGTGGACCCGAGGTCGATGCCATTGAAGGATATCTGTTTGCCTTTCGCCGGGCTTTGCTCCACGAGGTTGGCTGGCTCGATGAAAAGTTCCGTTTCTATCGTCTGGCCGACGTCCACTACAGCTTCTTCTTCAAAGCTGCTGGCTATCGTGTGGTAGTCTGTCCCGAGGTCGCGGCTCGCCTCATCAGGCATCCTCATCGTGAGTGGTACAGTCTGACAGAGGAAGAGCGGCGTACGAAAAGTAAGAAGAACTACGATGTCTTTCGCGCACGCTGGCATCACGGGCAGAGCCTGCTGGTGGCGCACTGCAATCCGACCCATCGCTGGTACGGGCATGATCATCCCTATCATCTCGAGGGCACCCATAGCCACACACCAGAAGAGCTGCCACCGCCGGGAGTCATGCATAGCCACGAGCATCAGCACTGGCCCGATCATGCTCACTGCCATCCCCATCTCCATGCTGCTCAAGCGGTCTGAAGGAGGTCATCGCCAGCGAAGCAGGCCGACCTCTGATCTCGCCTGGCCTCGTCTCAGAGGAGAGGACAGTGTCGCCAAGCGGCATCGATGTGCTCAGGGCCTACCTTCGATGCCGAAGCGTAGGGCACTCAGGCGGGCAAGCCAGGTTTGTGCTGGCTATGGCGGGGACAAGACCCCAGCGCAAGCTGTGCCGCTGAACCTGCCACGGCCCGCTCTGTCTCACCAGGCAGATACGAGAGCGTCGGCGCAAGCGAGCGAACACGCCACGATCCTGCGGAAAAGCCCGTGTGCTAAGGAGAAGATCCCGTGGAGAGAATCATTGAGGTCCCACTCTTCCCGTTGCAGCTGGTCCTCTTCCCGACTGCAGTGGTACCGCTGCATATCTTTGAACGGCGCTATCGCCTGATGATCGCTCGCTGTCTTGAAGAGCAGTCTCCCTTTGGCATTGTCCTGACGCGCCCTGAGAGTCATTATCTTCAAGAAATACCTTACAGTGTAGGAACCCTGGCCGCGATTCAGCAGATCGAGCGTCTAGATGACGGGCGCTACAATCTCATCGCCTTTGGCACTGAGCGCTTTCGCATCATCCAGCTCAAGCATCAACAGCCCTACCTCTCAGCTGTAGTTGAGCGCTATCGCGACGCACACGAAGCAGTCAACCTGGTCAGGCCCTACGTCGAGCGGGCCCTTGACCTCTTCAGCAGCTATTTGGAAATCCTGCTAGAGGCGCGCAGCCAGCAGGAGATCAAGGAGCATCTGCCGACCGATCCCGAGGAACTTTCCTATCTCATTGCCTATCTGCTCGATTTGCGAGATGAGCAGAAGCAACACTTGCTGGAACTGACCTCGACGCGGCAGCGTCTGGCGGAGGAGAACGAGATTTTGAGACGAGAAGTGCCTTTTGTCCAACAGGTGCTAAGACGTAATGCTCACTTAAAAATTCATCCTGATCGAAGCTTTTTGAATTAGCGTGATGAAGAGGAAGAAGGAGTGTGCCCGTTAGTAGGCGGAAGCGTTAGCTGGATCAGTCCCTGTTCCTGCAAACGCTGAAGGGAGGCATAGACCTCGGCGGACGTGCGCCGGGTCAGCTGTGCCAGATCACCGAGCGTGCGCCGACCGTTGATGAGGAGAAAGACGATGCGGTCGTAGCGCGGAACGGCGGTGGCGGCATATTCCTTGCCGAGGGCGGTCAAGCTGGGTACGACGGTTTCCGGTGGCAGTGGGCCCGACGGCTGGGTGGGCTTGACGGCTGGCAGCACCAGCGAGTCGCCGAAGCGCGGGGTCAGGCGACCATTTTGAGGCCGGGCCTGAGCTGGGCTTTGCGGGCGTGTCTGGGAGGATGGGCTAGCCGTGCTGCCGTGCTGTCCCTGGAGTGAGATTGTCTGGCGGCCACCGTTCCGCCCTCCGACGGCGGGCAAAGGTCCGCTCTGGAGCGAGAGCGGCGGCCAGGTTGGCCTCCGCGCGCTCTCAGTGGTGGGGCCCTCCTGGGGCTCCGACTGGCCAGGGGCGGGGAGCTGCAGAAGCGGCTCAGCGGATTGAAAAGTAAAACGAATTTCACCCCATGAATTTAGCCAGGCCAGCACAGCCTCGCTGGCCTCCTGCTGCTGGCGGTTCCAGACGACCAGCGTTGGTTGGCCCCGCTCAACCGTGATATACACTTCCTCGGGTGACGCTCCCCGGGCTCGTTGAATAGTTAGCAGACCGCTGGGCCGGTAGATCCTGAGCTGCTTAAGCACCTCTGCGAGCGAAGGTGCAGAAAAAACCGGTCTGGAAGGCATACGGCCACCTCACTGAGCTCTGGTGCAGGCCCCCTGCTCTCGTCCTTAAGAAGGAACACGATCTGTTCGTTGTCTCTGGAATTGTACGTACCCTGGTGTCCGCTGTCAAGTCCGCAGAGCTGCCTCCTTCGCTAGAAAGCCGCTCAGGCCAAAACCTCGCCTTCTACTGCCTTGCTTTACCGATAAAAAATGATATTGCGTATAAATTTATATTAAAAGAGAGTGAGATTCAGTAAAGGATCGGTGAAGCGCAGGGTATTGACGCTGGACGTCCAGCGTTGTCGGCTACCTGATCTGGTCCAGCCAGCCCCGGTGGTGCTAGTCTTGGCTGCTACTTTGGGGCTGGAGGGACGTAGTGTGCCAGGAGCGTGGGCAACTCTTCGGCGAAGCTCGGAGGGAAGGCATGACCCAGGCCGGGATACTGTCTCACCTCGCAGGTCAGCCCGGCGGCGCGCAGGCGCTCGACGGTGGCCAGGGTAGTGGGAGCGCCCTGATCATGCTCACCGAGCAGCACGAAACCCAGTTGCACCTGGCAGGTATCGTAAGGAAGGAGGGTCTGGCTGGCATCCAGGGCTGGGCAGATCGCAATGAAGCCGATGGCGGGGATACGTCCCTCCAGTGCCAGACGCAAAGCGATGCGCGCGCCACGCGAGAAGCCGGCCAGGACCACATGCTGGAGATCAATGCGCTTCCAGCGCTGCTGTCGTTCCCAATGGGTGCAGATCTCATCTATTGCGCGGGCCTCATCATTCCAGCTAGCCAGGCCATAACCGACCAGCTGCGAAGAACAAGGCAGGGCCACCTGCCAGCGATGCGCCGTGATTGGCTGCCAGTACTCGAGCTCGGCCAGTGGGCTACTCTGATTCCCGTGGAGCACGAACAGTGTTGGATAGGGGGGCGGGACCAGGTTGTCAGGCTCCAGCACCAGAATCCCCGGATGTGAGCGGGTCTGGGCCTCGGCGTAGCGTTCCTGACAGATCTTTTCCAGGGTAGCAAAAGCTGGCAGTGAACGTAGAGGAGCGAGATCCTCATCCTCCAACTGCGCTGGTCCAAACCACAGTCCCTGGCCAATGGCCTCCTCCAGAATCGCCAGGGCCTCCTCGGGGCTTCCCAGGCGCAGCGTGAGGATGGCACGCCATAGTACCAGGGTAGACCTGTGTTCGGGGAAAAAGGGGAGCGCTTCCTCAACCAGTGCTCGTGCGCGGGCATACTCTTGCTGGCGGTCCAGCTCCGATACCTGGGATCGCAGCCATCCGAAAGACCCATCGTGCAGAGACATTGCAACTCCTTTCACCAGGCCCAGCTACTCAAACTCAACCGTAACAGAAAGGAAAGCGGGGCACGGTCCTATCCTGATGGATCAGCCAACCACTGGCCTCAGAGGCGGCGGCTTTCCGCTCATCTGAGAAAGACGGTGCCCCGTGCTGCAGTTGAACGACGGAGATGATGAGAAGATCGCCTTCCTCACTCACTCACACATTCGCTCGCCTTGCCTGTAAGGCAGAGAGGATCAGGCAGACTCTCCCTTCTCCTTCTTGTAGCGAGCGATCAGCTCCTGCTGGATCTGAGGAGGGACCTCCTCGTACTGATAGAACTCCATTGTAAAGGTCCCGCGGCCCTGTGTGAGGGAGCGCAGATCTGTCGCGTAGTGGAGCATTTCCGCCTGGGGGACCTGAGCGATAATCTTCTGCATACCATTGCCGAGGCGTTCCATACCCAGCACACGCCCGCGCTTCGTATTGATATCGCTCATCACATCGCCCATCGTCTGCTCGGGTACGATCACCGTCACATTCATCACCGGCTCCAGGATCGTGGGGCCAGCCTGGGGTACGGCCTCCTGCATACAGATCGAAGCGGCGATCTCGAACGACTGGGCGGAGGAATCGACCGGGTGGTATTTGCCATCAACCAGGGCCACTTTGACGTAGACCATCGGATTGCCAGAGATAAAGCCTCGCTTCAAGGACTCGCGTACGCCCTTCTCGACGCCGGGGATGAACTGGCTCGGCACCACGCCACCCACAATACGGTCTTCAAAAATGAAGGTGTCGGAACCACCGACGGGCAGCGGCTCAATCTCCAGCCAGACATCGCCAAACTGGCCGTGGCCGCCGGTCTGGCGCTTATGGCGTCCATTAGCGCGCGCCTTCCTACGGATCGTCTCTCGATAGGCGATGTGGATATCGCGCACCTCCAGGTCGATGCCAAAGCGTCGCTTAATCATATCGACGGCGACCTGGATGTGTGTCTCGCCCATGCCCGAGATCCGGGTTTCGCCCGTCTCTGGATCGCGGGTGACCCGCAGCGTGTGATCCTCCTCGACCAGGCGCGTCAGGGCGTTGCTCATCTTATCGAGATCGGCCTTGCTCTTGGGGAGGACCGCCACCGTAAAGCACGGCTCGGGGAATTGAATTGGCTCCAGCGCGATGGTGACCTCTTTGCTTCCCACGAGCGTATCGCCCGTATGGGTATTGGTGAGCTTGGCCACGCCACCAATATCGCCAGCGGCGATCTCCGTCGTACTCTCCTGAGCCTTACCGCGAGGAATGATTAACTGACCGATGCGCTCCTCGGCATGCGTTTGCACATTGAAGACATGGCTGTCGGCCTTCAGCGTGCCGCTATAGACGCGGAAGAGCGAGATCGTGCCGACCTGAGCGGCAGCGGTCTTAAAGATAAAGAGAGCCGGCGTCTCACCGAGGTTCCGAACTTCTTCTGGTAGGGCCTCGGCGGCGCTCGGCAGATAGTCGAGAAGCGCATCAAGTGCGGTCTGCACCCCAATATTCCTTAGCGCGGACGCGCACACCACGGGCACCAACTCGCCGCTTGCCGTTCCCTGGCGCACCAACGTACGCAGCTCCTCCTCGCTCAGCTCCTCACCTTCGAGGAACTTATCCATCAGAGCTTCATCGTTCTCAACTGCTGATTCGATCAGCTGCTCACGGAAAGCGGTGACCTGATCCTGAAGGTCAGGGGGAATAGCAACCTCCTGAACCTTGTTGCCGCCCTCGAACGTGAAGCCGCGACGGGAGACGAGATCGACCACTCCTTTGAAGTTCGATTGGCTTCCGATGGGGATCTGCAGAGGAACCACCTTAAGACCGAAGCGCGCTCGCAGTGCCTCCAGCGTCTGCTCGAATGAGGTGTTCTCGCGGTCCAGCTTGTTGACCAGGACCAGGCGCGGCAGCCGACGCTCGTCGGCGTACTGCCAGGTGAGTTCGGTGCCGACTTCGACCCCTTTCTCCGCCGTCGCTACGATTAAGGCTGCATCGGCCACGCGCAGCGCTGCTTTCACTTCGCCTACGAAGTCAGGGTAACCCGGCGTGTCGATCAGATTCAGCTTCTGGCCGCGCCATTCCACTGGCACCGGCTTGGCGTGGAGGGACATGCCTCGCTTCAACTCCTCCGGGTCGTAATCGACCGCCGACGTCCGCTCATCCACTTTCCCCTGTCTGGTCACGGCTCCGCTGTCGTAGAGCGCGGCATCCACCAACGACGTCTTGCCCGCTCCTACATGCGAGATCAGCGCTACATTGCGAATCTGTTCTGCCGTGTAGACCTTCATGAAAACGTTGCGGCAGAACCCCTACCAGGATCGCTCCTGGCTGCGAGGTGCAGAATGCCGCCCCTCCTTTCCATGCGTATTACGTTCTTTTGCAAGCGCAGACGCGACGCTTCTCCTTTCTATGGTGGTAGTATAACAGGATCGCCATCTTTGTTCAATGCTGTTTGAAGACGATCGGGGTTCACTTTCTCTCATCTTTTGTTCAGCTTATTGTTGCAATGCGCGCTCAGGGTCGCATCTGAATGACTGAGCAAGCCCCGTGCAGCCTGGCCAGAGGCCACGGCCATTTACAGATGTCGGAGGCCATGCTACACTAAACCCGCCAGCGTTGCGCACGATTAGCTCAGGTCGGTCTGCCAGTCAGTCACTGTTGCACTTGCCCGCTTGCCTGCTTGCTCCCTGGAGGCACAGGTCTGCTAGGCTCAAACGGGCTGGACGTGATAGACGGGTACCCTATGACAGGTAGGGGTCTGGTGGTTTGGCTCCGGTCAGCCGCTGGTCTTCGTTACCCCTCCTTCGCCCCTGGCTCTCTGCCGTGGACCTCCTGCTGATCCGCTGCGTCGCCGCTTGCCCCGTCTGGCTCTCTGGCTGGCGCTGCCCCGGCCTGCGGTCGCTCTGCTGATCGCCACGGCTCCGGCAGGCCAAACCCAAGGAGCCGAGCCACGGCGCTCTTTCTATCGCACTAGCCGTATTTCTTTTGATGCTTGCTTGATCGCTCGGCGCGTCTGCTCTTCGTCGGTCAGTCGATCAGTCAGATTGGCTGGCTGCCAGACGCTAAACTGCCTGCCTGTGCGGGAGGAGGAATACTGATGACGGTTGATATCAGTGATATTGAGGCTATTCTTGCCAAGCAAGAGCACTGGCGCCAGAGGCAGTGCATCAATCTGATCGCCAGTGAGAATACCCCCAGCCCTGCGGTGCGCCGTGTCCAGAATTCTGATTTCATGGGACGCTATGCGGAAGGCCATCCTAATGAGGGCGAGCGCATCAATCGCTACTATCAGGGAACGCGCTATATCGATGAGATCGAGCGCATGACGCGAGATGAGATTTGTGATCTTTTCGGGGCTAAACAGGCGGATGTCCGCCCAATCAGTGGCAATGCGGCCAATACAGCCATCGCTCTTGGTTTCCTGCGCGGCGGCGATACGATTGTGGTGAACTCGACCGATGCCGGGGGCCATATCAGCCACGGTGCTGTGGGGGTCTTCGGGCGGCGCATTCAGACGCGCGGGCAATCGCTGAAGGTAGGTGGGTCTCAAGCCATCAATCTCCACTATCTTCCCCTTACTGAGGATCGCTATCATGTCGATGCTCAGAAGACGATCGAGTTGATCGACCGTGTGAAGCCGCAGATCGTTGTGATGGGCAAGAGCCTCTTCCTCTTCCCCGAGCCAGTGGCGGAGGTAGCGGCCTTTTGCAGGACCAGTGATATCCCGGTGCTCTACGATGGTGCTCATGTCCTCGGTCTGATCGCTGGGGGCCAGTTCCAGTCGCCGCTGCAGGAGGGGGCCACCTGGATGACCGGTAGCACGCACAAGACCTTTCCTGGTCCGCAGCGTGGGGTGATTCTGGGGAACATGGACGAGGAGACCGCAAAGAAGTACTGGCCGCCCGCGGATCGTGGGGTTTTCCCTGGCTCTTCGAGTAACCATCATCTCTTCTCGCTCCCGGCCCTGCTCGTGGCGACCCGCGAGATGAAACGCTATGGGCGCGAGTATGCGGCCCAGATTGTGCGCAACGCGCAGGCCCTGGGTCAGGCTCTTGATGAGCTGGGCACGCCGGTGGAGGCGCGCGAGTTTGGCTACACGCGCAGTCACATGATTGCGGTCAATGTCGCAGCCTGGGGAGGTGGTGTCGAGGTAGCCAGGCGGCTGGAGGCCAACGATATCATCGTGAACTATAATATGCTGCCTGGCGATGCTGACCCGCGCAATCCTTCGGGCCTGCGCATTGGAGTGCAGGAGATGACCCGGTTTGGCATGGATGAGCGGGCGATGGGAGAGCTAGCCCAGTTGATGCACGATGCGATCCGCGGCAAACAGGTGCGTGAGGCCGTGCATCAGCTGCGCGCTCGCTATCTGGAAATGCGCTACGTCTGAGTCCGGGCCACAGCGGGTGCCTGACGGTTGAGCGGCTGAGCTGGAAGAAAAGAGAAGCGGGAGTGGCTCGCGAGGCAGGCGCATTCCGAGCCGCTCCCAGTGTACTTGTCTGGCCTGGCGGGAGCGGTCTGCTGATCTCCCTTCCCGGCAGGCTGGTCCTCTGGCTTCTGGATTCCAGCTCAATGGGCTAGACCTGGACGCCATGCTGGCGCAGCAGGTCGAGGAACCACTGTTCATCGTGAATCTGGACGCCGGCGCGCCGGGCCTTCTCAAGCTTGGAACCGGGATCTTCGCCCACAACCAGATGAGTCAACGAACGGGTGACGCCGCTGGCGACGGTCCCGCCGAGCTGGCGTACAGCCTCCTCGGCCTGCGGGCGTGTCAGATGGCTCAGTTTGCCGGTGAACAGGAAGGACTGGCCGGCCAGCGGTCCGCTGGGCCGTTCTTCAATGGCCATGTTGACGCCGGCCTGGCGCAGGCGTTCTATGAGCTGACGATTCTTCTCCTGCTGGAGCCAGGTATAGAGGCTGTGAGCGCTCTTCGGTCCCACGCCGGGGATGGCCATAATCTCCTCCTCGCTGGCCGTCTGCAGGCGATCCATTGAACCGAAGTGCTCGGCGATAAGCTGGGCTGTCTTTTCGCCAATGTAGCGAATGTTGAGGCCGAAGAGCAGGCGCCAGAAAGGACGTTTCTTGCTCGCCTCGATGGCTTTGAGCATATTGTCGGCGCTCTTCTCCTTGATGCCCTCCAGCTTGAGCAGCTGCTCGCGCGTCAGATCGTAGAAGTCTGCGACCGTTGTAATATAGGTCGTTTTGACCAATTGCTCACACTGCTTCTCGCCAATGGTCTCCAGGTCCATTGCCCCCTTCGAGGCAAAGTGAATGACGCTCTCCAGCAGGCGCGCCGGGCAGTCTGTATTTGGGCAATAGGCGATCGCTTCGTCTGGCAGACGCATGATGGGCGTCTCACAGACAGGGCAGCGTTCGATCGGGGTGTAGGGGCGTTCTTCGCCGGTGCGCCGCTCGACGATGGGCTTGACTACCTGGGGAATGACCTCGCCAGCGCGCTGTACAATGACCCAGTCGCCGATGCGCAGGTCTTTGCGCTGGATGTCTTGTTCGTTGTGCAGGGTGGCCCGCGAGACTGTCACGCCGCGGATGTTGACCGGCTCCAGCATGGCCCAGGGATTGACCGAGCCAGTGCGCCCGATGTTGATGCGGATGTCTAGCAGGCGTGTAGCGACCTGGATGGGAGGATATTTGAAGGCGATGGCCCAGCGCGGCTCTCGTCCAACATAACCCAGCTCCTGCTGTTGAGCAAGGTCGTTGATCTTGATGACCACCCCGTCAATTTCGTAGGGCAGCTCGAAGCGCTTCTGCTCCCATTCACGACAATACTGCAGCACTTCGTCGAGGTCGCGGGCCCGCCGATTGTGGGGGTTAACCGGGAAGCCCCATTCGGCGATGAGTTGCAGGGCCTCCCAGTGCGTGCTCAGATTGTGACCCTCGATATAGCCGATCTGGTAGCCGAAGAAGTCGAGGTTGCGCTCGGCGGTGATGCGCGGATCTTTCTGACGGAGCGAACCGGCGGCGGCGTTGCGCGGATTGGCAAAGAGTTTCTCGCGGGTAAGCGAGGCGTTGAGCTTCTCAAAGCTCTCGATGGTCATGTAGATCTCGCCACGTACCTCGACCCGCGGCGGCGGATTGGCGTCACGCAGGCGCTGAGGAATGCTGCGAATGGTGCGCACGTTGGGGGTCCAATCCTCGCCGACGAGACCGTCGCCTCGGGTGGCACCCACGGTCAGCCTCCCCTGTTCGTAGGTCAGAGCCATTGCCAGCCCGTCGATTTTCAGCTCGCAGACGTACTCAAAGGTGGCGTTAGGCAGGATATTCTGCGCGCGCCGATGCCAGGCCATTAGCTCTTCTTCGCTGCGGGCGTTGGCCAGGCTGAGCATGGGAACAGGATGGCGATGCTGCCGCACTTCAGGGAGCGGCGCCGCCCCAACACGCTGCGTCGGCGAGTCTGGCGTCTGCAGCTCAGGATGCTCCTCCTCGATGCGTCGCAGCTCCTGCATCAAATGATCATATTCTGCGTCGGTCAGCGTGGGGTTGTCGAGAACGTAATACTGATAGTTAGCCTCTTCTATGCGACGGCGCAGTTCTGCCACGCGCGCGGCTAGCTTCTCACTCTCGCTCGCTCTGCTCGTTGCCTCCTGGCTCGGCTCGACGCCGGTCTGTCCGTTCTGGCGCTCGATCTGATCGGCCATCAAGTTGCCTCCCCGGAAAAGAATCTCACTGATTGGAGTGCCTCCCCACTTGCCTTATTCTTTTGAGAAGGGCCAGGAAAGGAAGGGTCTGGTCTGCCTGTCTGCCTGCTACTGAGTGCCCTGGGCCAGAGAGAGATGTTCTCTGCCAGGAGCGATCGGGTCGGTTGTGAAGCTGGTGCGTGCTGAGCTGGGCGGGTGCGGGTACATGCTTACCCGTCTACCCTGTTGGTCCTGTTGATTGCTCAAGCCCGGCTGTTCCGCCAGCTCTGCAGAAGGACAGTAGGGAGCGACAGGACAGGCTTTCCTATCGTATCACATGACAGCAACGGGGAGAGAGAGGCGAGAGGATCGTTGGCCTGGCGGGCCTGCTAGCTGTTGAGTCGGGCCGAGCAGCGTGAGAAGCTGCCTGACAGACCGTCTGCGCTGCTGCAAGTCTGTCAGGCATGCTATGGGAGGTGGCGGAAACTCTTCTCGGCCCGGCTGCTTTCACGGTCGCGCTCGTGTCCGCCTGCAGGGAGCAAATCGAAGCGCGGCCTGGCTCAAGGGATTTTCAGACGCTGCGTGAGCTGTTCCAGTCCTTAGCAAAGGTCTGTTGGAGCACGCTGAGAATGTGTTGATCGGAGAGCACGATGCCCAGCTCGCGATTGCGATCAAGCGATTGGCTTGAGAAGTTCTCGGAGCCAACAAATGCCTTCTCTCCATCGACGATGATTATTTTGGCGTGCATATAGAGCTGCTTGTCCTCACGCACCTGGGCACCGCCGCGTTTGATAGCCATGATACCGCTGTGGTTGCTATCGGAGGAACTGCTCTGGTAAGGCAGGATCACCTGCACTGTGACGCCGCGTTGAGCCGCGGCGGCCAGGTCCCGCTCGATGGAGTCATCGATCAGCTCCTCTGCCTCGATGAGCAGCGATTTATGGGCGCCTTTGATGAGCGATTCAAAGACGCTGCGTGAGTTGATGGGACTGACGACGAGATTCGGGTTCGTGAGGGAGACCTGTGTGCGGTTCCAGTCGGCTTCAAAGATATCGCTGACCGCTTTGACATCGGCAGGATTGGTATCGATGATCCCGTATTCGCGGTTTTTAGTGCTACCAACGCCCAGGGCGGCGTTTGTCAGGTTGCAGGTCATGATATAGGCCGTGGTGCCATCGATAACCATGCCTTTCTCATGGGTCAAAGCAAAGGCCGGGCTGGTCGCTTTGACTTGGACCCCTGCCGCGCGCAGGCGATCCATCGTTTCCGTCGGCGAGAGTGATCCGCCGCCATAGGGATGAGTCTCCAGCATCACGCGCACATCGAGGCCACGGTTGGCCGCCTCCTCAAGAGCGTTGATGACATTGCGATTGGTTAACAGATAGAGTTCCAGCCAGACCGAGCGATGGGCCCCGTTGATGGCATTGGTGATGACCCCTTCGCCGGCATCCGGCTCGACGAAAACTTGCAGCCCTTGCTGGACCCCGTTAGTGAGGGCAGCGGTCGGCGAGGCCAGCAGCGTACTCCCGCCGGCAGTAATATCAATGTTACAGGCACTCAGGAGCAAGCAGAGACAGAAGAACGCGAGGAAAAGGCTCTTCTGCCAGAGAGAAGCGGTGCGTTCGGCGTACCTTTTCATCCTCATCGAAGCGACTCCGTGATCATTAGAATGGAGACTGTAAATAGCCTCTCCAGCCTCATCATATCCTGTGCAGACTACAGGCGAGCAGTGCAAGAGCAGTCCTCTCTAGATAAGCACGTCTTGGGGGCCGCAGGGGCGTCAGGAGCAGTCTTGTCAGTCGAGGGCTGGCCTGAGCAGGCAATGGCAGAGCGTTTCCCCAGGACCAATGTGGGGCCATTGTGGTTGCAGGGTAGTGAACCGGGGCGTTCGTGAGCAGTTCTGGCTCTGGACAGGTGCAGACAAGGTGAGACCAGACCGGAGAGCCTGGGCTGCCGGTCTGGTCTGTGAAAGGGGAGCATCCTCTCGCTGGCTGGGCCGGCGCTACGAGCGAACACGCTCCTGAAGCAAGTTCCGAATGCGACCCAGCAGGGGAACCAGTTGTTTTTTGCGTGAAACCAGTCCTTCGACCTCAAGCGAGTGCCCATCGTCTCCGAGCGGTGCCCCCAGTACGCCGGCCACTGCCTGCTCACCGCCGTGGACCAACAGCCGGCAGCGCATGTTGATGATGTCAACAATCATAAAGAGGAAGACGCTATAGTTGCGCTCCTGAGAGAGCTGGCGCATAGCCTCCAGCAGCTCAGCGCTGCGCTGCTCAATGACCGAGGGAGTGGCTGTCTCGACTGTGCCGATGGCGAAGCGCAGGCCACTCACTGTGTACTCCTTGAAATCGGCGGTGAGCAGAGCCTCGGGACTGCGCTCGTTGAGGTCGGAGGCTGCCGCAGCAAAGATGGCCTGGCCGTAAGTTTCGAGGTCCTCGCCCGTAAGCTCGGCCAGCTCGGCGGCTACCTGCTCATCGCGCTCCGTCGTCGTGGGAGAGCGTAGAATCAGGGTATCGTAGAGCAGGCCGGCGAGCAGCAGACCGGCGGCCTCACGCGAGATGGGTACCCCGGCCTCGTGATAGAGGCTGACAATAATGGTGCCGGTGCAGCCAACCGGCTCGGCGCGGAACATGATGGGCTTGCTCGTATGAACATCGGCAATGCGATGGTGGTCGATAATGGCCAGCAGCTCTGCCTCCTCGATGCCATCCACAGCCTGGGCCCGTTCGTTATGGTCGACAAGGACGATGCGGCGAGGACGCGCGTTGAGCATGTCGGTCCGTGAGAGGTAGCCGACCAAACGCCCTTCATCGTCCAGCACCGGCAGCGATCGATGGCGTGCCAATAACGGCTGTACTTCGCTCATCAGGTCTTCCGGCCTGCAGGAGTCGAAGTCGCGATTCATGATCTCGCTGGTCTTCATACTCAGATTGATGAGGCGGACGGCGGTGAAGGTGTGATAGGCCGTGCTGATGACAAGTACCCCCTGTTTGCGTGCCGCAGCCAGGGTGCGCTCGGAGACGAGCAAATCGCCCGTGATGACCAGGGCTGCGGCTCCCGCCTCGATGGCGGCCAGTTGGGCATCCTCGCGGTCTCCCAGGACGACCAGACAGCCCGGTTCAAGATATTCACGCATGGTGGCCGCCTGCATAGCGCCCACTAGGATGCGATTGCCCAGCTTGCGGCGCCCCTCGACAAGCACGCGCCCATGTAAGACGCGCACCAGATTATCGCGCTCCAGCGGAACGCGATTGACCGCCTGGGGATCGAGGTCTTTGAAAAAGAGCTTGGCCAGGTCTTCAATCGCGATAATCCCCCGAACGCGGCCCTCATCGTCGATCACAGGCATGGCGCGCCGGTTATGCTCCTGTAGCAGACGCCCGGCTTCCAGCAAGGGCTGATCAACATGGATGCTGATAACGCCACGCCTCATGACGTCGCGTACTTGCAGATAGACGTCCTCCAGTGCCTCGGGCGGTTCAACTCCGTAGCGTTCTAAAACAAAGCGCACCTCGGGCTTGATGACTCCATGTCGCGCGGGGACAGCCTCTTCTCCCTGAGCTTGTAGCAGGCGCGCGTAAGCGTAGGCCGAGGCGATCGAGTCGAGATCTGACTGTTTATGTCCAATGACGTAGATTGGCTGTGCCATGCTAGCTGCTTCCTCCAGGCCCGTGCTCCCTCGTGGCGTGAGCACTGGCGTTCTGCCGGTCGTTGCGTTGGCGGCGAGAGATGAACAGTAGTACGCCTATCAGTATAACAAAAAGCAGTGCCAGGCTGATAGCCACGCCGAAGACGAGCGCCACGGGATGTATTGTGATGGCTGAGGGGGCTTCGGTGAAGGCAGTAGCCTGGGCAACGGTAGTGACGCCGTCGCTGAGCCGGTTGTTTGGTTTGGGCAGTGCGATGCCGAGATTCCTGCTGATGAGGCGTTGGGCGCCGGTGGATGCCGTCGCCGTGGGTCTGGGCTGGTACTCTCCCACCCGGCGATGGACATGGCTGACGCGCTGGCCCAGAGCGCTCTGACCATCGCCGAAATCCCAACGGTAGCTGAAGTCTATGACTGGCGAGCGAGAGCCAGGGCGAAGGAAGGGCGGCCCGGGCTGCGAAGGCGAAGGGGGTGGCCTGCTAGTGCCCTTTAGCACAGCAGTGACGCCAGCCCTGGCCTTCCCTCGCGTCATTTCCGCCTGTCCACTTCCTCCGCTGTAGCGCTGTGGGAGGTGGCAGAGAAGAGCGCCTGACTCTTGCATCTCCTTGCTCAAAAGGACGTTTGGCTGCTTCTTTCCTGGTAGTGGCCATTTTGGGGGGGGAACGCACGCTGTAAAAAATAGCCCGCTTGATCGTTCGTGGATTCCTCCCAGAGAGATGCCGTGGATACACTGCAAAGCGAGAGCCACGAGAGAGGGGAGACAAGCATGCTAGAGGTCATCATTGAAGATCGCCTCTCTGGACTGAGGTATCCAGTGGAGGTCTCGGGCGATGCACCGCTCTGGTCGCTGGTGCCGGCTCTGGTCAAGGTTTTAAAGTTGCCGCAGGAGGATAGCGCTGGCAACCGACTGGGCTACCGTTTAAGTCTGGCGGAGAGCGGGCGGGAACTACCGCGCGAGCTGAGCCTGGAAGCAGCTGGAGTCAAAGCGGGGGAAACCTTACAGCTGCGGCCCTACGTGGTTGGGCTGGCAGCCAGCGGGCGGCCATCGGCAGAGGATGGGCTGCATGATGCGGTGACGCTGGCCGATGGCATGGCCTTGCCGGTCGTAGGAGCACCAGGCTCTCCGGCTGCAGAACTTGACCAGCCGACAGGCGGAGGCAAGCGCTCACGGCGTCTGGTTCTCAGCTTGCTCGGCCTGACAGTGCTGGGAGCGGCGGGAGCGAGCGCGGGCTATGCGGCCTACCGCTCTGGTTTCCTGGGAAGGTGGCTGGCAACGCTGCCACCCCAGACCAGGCCGGCGGCCACCGTCGTGTCGAAGCAGATGCCGACAGCGACCGCTGCTACACTCCCCACTACTGCCCGGGCCAGTCTGGTTTTCACCCAGCACCGGCAGACGGTGCGTGCGTTGGCCTGGTCGCCTGATGGGAAATTGCTGGCCAGTGGCTCGCTTGATGGGCGACTGCTTATCTGGAATACACAAGGTCAGGTGCAACATGCCTTTACCATCAATGGGGCCGTGCGCACCCTGGCCTGGTCGCCCGATGGAACACAGCTGGCTTTGGGAGCTGGCTCGGCGGTGCAGTTTCTCGATCCCTACAACGGCGCGCCGCTAACGCAGCCGCTCCAGCGACATACTGCTACCGTCACCGCCGTAGCCTGGGCGCCTCATGGTCAGGCGCGCCTCGTCTCGGCCAGTCTTGATAAGCTGGCCATTGTCTGGGATGGCAAACTCTGGCGCCCCCTGCAGATCTTCAGGCGCCATACAAGTCCGCTGGAAGCCGCGTCATGGGCTGCCGATGGCCAGACCATCGCTACGGCCTCCACCGGGGGGCTGGTGCGCGTCTGGCGGGCTGACGGCGGCCAGGAAGTGCATGGCTACTATCAAGATGGCCAGCTGACCCTGCGTACACTGGCGTTCGCTCCCACAGGCGCACAGCTTGCCGTTGGCGGGGACGACGGCCAGATCCGTCTTTGGAACGGCCTGACCTGCCAGCGCCAGCAGACAGCAACCTTCGGAACCCAATGCGTCGACGGACCCCAGCGCCTCCGCCTGGACGCACAACCGCTACGTACACTGGCCTGGTCACCCGATGGAAGGCTGCTGGCCAGTGCTGGTAACGATGGCGTTCTCGCCGTCTGGTATCCGGCGCGCAGTCAGACGCCGCTTCTCACTGTCCGCCTGGGAACCCCAGTGCTCTCCCTGCATTGGTCTGCTGATGGACGCACCATAGCCACAGCGGCAGGTAATCGGGTGACGCTCTGGCAGCTCAGTTAAGCGCTGGTCGGGGCACGACCGGGCTGATCTGACGCACTCCTGCTAGAGAAGCGGCTTTAGTAGCAGCGGCGCTGACCGGGCCTGAGACTGAGGCCAATGGCTCTGAAGAATCCTGCGCTGCCGGACTCTAGCTCTGGCTGGCTGCTTCGATGAAGTCTACAAAGGCTTCTAAGTCGTTTCGGGCACGCCTGGCGAGTGGAGTGGATGAGGCTGGGACAGCTTCCAGGGTGGCACGCGCCCGGCGGCATTGTTCGGCCAGGAAAGCCTGGCAGTAGGAACGTGTCTCCGTGCGTGCAAAGATTGCCAGGATCTCGTCTACCTGCTCTCGACTCAAGGGAGCACTTTGCTGATACAGAGTCTGCAGCCGCTCGCGGTCAGCCGGTTGGGCATGGGCCAGGGCGTGTAGAATCGGCAGACTCTTTTTGCGCCGGTAGAGATCGCCAGCGGGATTCTTGCCCAGCTCATCCAGACTGGCCCAGACGCCCAGCAGGTCGTCGCGTACCTGGAAAGCCAGGCCCAGAGCCTCGCCAAAGTGACGTAGCCGCTCTACCGTCTCTCTCTCCTGGGTGCCCAGTAAAGCCCCCATCTCTGCCGCGCAGGCCATCAAGGCAGCGGTTTTACGTCGAATCATTTCGATGTAGACCTCGACCGAGACATCCATGCGTGTCTCGAAGAGCATATCGAGATACTGGCCCTCTGCAATCGTCAGACAGGTACGGTCGAGCAGGGCGGCCAGGCGAGCGGCGAGCGCTGGATCGACGCCGACCTCCAGGACACCCCACAGGGCCAGACGGCTGAGCGCGAACATGCCGTCGCCAGCATTGAGCGCATGGGGCACGCCCCACAGCTTCCAGACCGTCGGGCGGTGGTGGCGCTCGCTATCCTCGTCCACGATATCGTCATGGATCAGTGTGAAATTATGGGTCAGTTCGATCGCTGCCGCCGCGGGCAAGGCCCGCTGAAGGTAGCGACGTGACTCATCCTCGGAAGGCAGCTGGCCCCAGGCCCCGGCAGCTTCGTAAGAGAGGAGCAGCAAGGTAGGACGCAGAAGCTTGCCCGTCTGAACGCTGATGGGACGCAGCTGGGCGTCGACCCACCCCAGATGATAGCGCATCTGACCATAGTAATCCTGCAGAAGCCAGAACGCCTCTGCTCCCGTAGAGGCTGTGGCGTGCGCCACAGCCTCCCTGAGTGCGGCCTGGATCTCCTCGCGGTAGCGCTGGAGCGTTGTTTGAACAGTACGTGAGCTGGCCATGCTTCTCCACAGAAAGCTTTTTCCCTATCTTAGGGGTGAAAGTGAAAAAAGACAAGTGCTGCCAGGGTGCCTGCCAGCGTCACCCAGCGTGCCAGCCCCTTGAGGCCACCCACGTAGGAGAGCGGAGCACAGAGATCACAGTAGCGGATCGTGTACTGGTAGCGATGACCGCGCAGGCCCTCGCGAACGATAACGACATCTTCGTCTTTCTTCCTGGTATGTAGCTCTTCGCAAACGTAGCGCCCACAGCCTTTACAGCGGTATTGATCGATAAAATGGGAAGTACGGGAGATCGACCACTGATCTGGATAAACCGGGACGCCGCAGACGTAGCAGACCTGGATCTCGGCCAGGCGTAGCTGCCGCTCAGCACAGGGTGAATGTTGCTGCTTCGGAAAATGCTCCTGGCAAAAGCTACGGTGGCAGTCGGGACAGCGTCCCAGGGCCTCCTGGTCGCATTCTCGGCAGCGGCGAGACAAACTCAGCGTCTGTTGGCGCCGGCGCGTCGTAATGGGATCTTCCATTGTTTCTGCTTCCTCTGCTCTTTCTTATAGTTGATTAAGCGCTGCGGCCAATGAGTTGCTGACAAAATCACGGGTAGATCGTCTGACTGGCCAGCTGGCCTGATGGGAGAGCAATATCTCTATCTCTCTGTGTAGTATAGCATGAGAGGCATACCTGTGCCGCATGGTAACCGGGATAGCCTAACAAGCCGGGCGAAGAGGGTGGGTGAGTGAGGGCAGCGGGGCCCGTCACCTGGCTACGGTGGCTCATGCCGGTGAGGTGGGTCTGGCTGGAGAGACGGACAAGCGAAATCATGTTTGCAGTCTTGTGCTGCTAGACGATAAGATAATAGAAGCACCAGGCATCTGAGCAAAGCAAGCGGAGGACGGCCAGCCTCAACCCGAGAGCCGCCATGCACCTGTGGCGGCGTGAAGATTCTGAACTTCCAGAATTGGCCAGCGTTCCGGCCCTTGACAGCCGGGGGGACGGGGCCAGAGACAAGAACTCTATCTTCGTGAGGGCAGCCAGCCATGTCTGTAGCAGCAGCGGCAACTGTACCGCTACCGCCGACAATCTGGGATCGCTATCACCTCGAATGGGGTCGACGTACCTACGTCATGGGTATTGTCAACGTTACTCCCGACTCCTTTGCCGGCGACGGCCTGCTTCCCACGGGGGCAGGCGCCTTAAGCGATCCCGCCGTGCGCGACCAGGTAGTGCAGCGTGCTGTCGCGCAGGCTCAGCAGTTTGTCGCCGAAGGAGCGACCTTCATCGATGTGGGAGGGGAGTCGACACGTCCGGGCGCCGCGCCGATTTCGCCCGCTGAAGAGCAAGAGCGAGTCCTGCCGGTAATTCGGGCCTTGCGGGCGGCCTTGCCCGAGGACATTATTATTTCCATCGACACCTATCGGGCCGAGGTTGCGCGCCAGGCGCTGGAAGCCGGGGCCAACCTGATCAACGATATCTGGGGTCTGCGTGCTGACCCTGAAATGGCGGCTCTGGCTGCCGAGCGCGGCGTCCCTGTCGTCCTCATGGCAAACATGCGCGGCTTTCGGAAGCGCGACATTGTTAGCGACGTCCTGCGCTTCCTGGCGGGCAGCATCGAGAGCGCGCTCGCAGCGGGAGTAGCCTGGGAGCGCATCATCATTGACCCGGGCATCGGGTTTGGTACCACGCCTGAAGAGAATCTGACCCTGCTCCGGCGCCTGAGCGAGCTACGCAGCCTTGGGCGTCCTCTGCTGCTGGGGACGTCACGCAAATCGACCATCGGCCTGGTGCTGGGCGGTCTCCCGCCCCAGGAGCGTGTCGAAGGCACTGCCGCTACAGTAGCGCTCGGCATCGCCCAGGGAGCCGATATTGTCCGGGTTCACGATGTACGTGAAATAATGCGTGTTGTCAAAATGAGCGATGCCATTGTGCGTGGTGCCTTTTCTCTTCCGAATCCCTGAGAGAAAGGCGTAGCAATTGAAGTGAACTATCAGGAAGCTCTTGCCTATCTCTACAGCCTCAGCGACTATGAGCGCGGCGGCGGTTACGCGCGCGATCGTAACGAGAATCTACCTCGCGAGCGTTGTCTGCTAGAGGCTGTAGGCAATCCACACCAGGCTTACAGCTGCACCCTCATCGCGGGCACCAAAGGGAAAGGCTCAACGGCGGCCATCATTGAGCGTGTCTTGCGTGAGGCGGGCCTGCGGACTGGCCTTTATACGCAGCCGGACCTGCACACCTTTCGCGAGCGCATTCGTATCAATGGTCAGCTCATTGGCGAAGAAGATGTAGCCAGGCTCGTGCCCGAGCTGCGCGCCGCCGTCGAGCGCATTGAGCGAGCGGGGCGTTTTGGCCCCTACATCACCTTTGAAGTAGCGACCGCCCTGGCCTTCCTCTATTTCGCGCGCCAGGGAGTCGAGCATGCCGTAATCGAAGTTGGCCTCGGGGGGCGACTCGATGCCACCAATGTTACCATGCCGCTGGTCTCGGTCATCACCTCCATTGGCTTTGATCACATGGAGGTTCTGGGCGATACGCTGACGAAGATTGCCACTGAGAAGGCTGGCATCATCAAGCCGCAGGGGACAGTGATCACCTCGGCCCAGGCCCCAGAAGCTTTGCTGGCCATTGCTGCAGTCAGCAAGCGGCAGCAGGCCGAACTTATCCGCGTCGGGCCGGCGGAAGGCGATCCGGCGCAGGAAGAGGTCCGGGCAGCTCTCCTGCCGCCGCTGCGTTACCGCTATGCCCTGGAGGCGCGTACTCCCGAGAGCCAGCGCTTTACCGTCGAGACTCCCTCGCAGGTCTATCGTGGGCTGGAGCTATCCCTGCTGGGCCAGCACCAGCTTGAGAATGCCACGGCGGCCATAGCTACCCTGGAGTCCCTGCGCCACAAAGGCATTCAGTGGACCGAGGAGGCCCTGCGAGCAGGCTTGCGCTCGGTCTACTGGTCGGCGCGTCTGGAAGTCATTGGACGGGAGCCGCTGGTCGTAGTAGATGGCGCTCATACTGCCGAATCGATGCAGCGCCTTATCGAAGCACTGCGGACCACCTTCCGTTTCCGGCGGCTCATTGTGGTTCTCTCGACCCTGCGCAACAAGGACGTGGCGGGCATGGTCCAGGCCCTGGCTGGTGTCGATGCTGTTGTCATCACAGCCGTTGCCAATCCGCGCACGCTGGGCATCGAGGAAATTGCCGACCAGTTCAGGACTCATGCTCCTCATGTCCCCCTCTATCGCGCAGAGACCAGCCGTCAGGCAATGGATCTGGCGGTGCAGCTGGCTGAAGTCGACGACGCCGTCTGTGCCGCCGGCTCGCTCTATCTGGCTGGTGAAGTGCTGCGCTGGGCTGCGGCCCGAGGCAACCAGCAGGTAGCGGCCACCATCGAAGGTGTTGATCACTCAGGTTAGCTGGCTTTGCAGCTCGGCGCGCCTTCGCGCGTAGCGGGCGCTACCTTTCTTGCCCGCTGCTGAAGCCTCCTCTGCTGTCCACTGGTGGGCCGTGCCACGCGATTGCGAGGTGCGGCCCCCTTTGCTGGCGATCTCGCGTCGACGCTCGGGGCTGAGCGCGGCCAGCCCACGCGGACGCCCTGTCTTGCCTATCATCATAGTCGGCTCCTCTGCTCGATCTAGACTAGCCCGTGTCTTTCCTGGTTGTCGCTGGTTGCTGGAGCCGGCTCCTCTGCTCCCCTTGTCTTCACTGCCACTGTGCCGGGTGGTGACAGCAGCCAGGCGTGTTCTATTGGCTCTTCTGTATTCAGAATAACAGAAGCGCAAATCCTCGGGCAAGCAAAACTACAAAAATCGCCAGAATTCTCAGCAGTCTCTAAGACTGTGACGTTTCGTTAGAGGGTGGACCTGACGCTGTGCCTGCTGGTTGTGAAAAAAGCCGCTGGCTCTCTGGAAGAGGGCGGCTGTTGCAACGTACAATACTGTAGAGCAGGGCGTTGCGGTCCCGGCCCATGCCCCGCCACGGTACGACGTCGTAACGCTTGATCCACGACAGGAGATGCGCACATGCAAGGCTTAATGATGAACTACCCGCTGACGCTGCAACATGCCTTCAATCGGGCCACGCGCCTATTCTATCGCAAGGAGGTCGTGACGCAGACGGAGGATGGACTCCACCGTTATACCTACGCCGATTGGGGCAAGCGCACCATGCAGCTGGCCAATGCCCTCAAAGAGGCGGGCGTTGCCCAGGGCGACCGCGTTGCAACTTTCGCCTGGAATACCTATCGCCATCTGGAGCTCTATTTTGCCATCCCTTGTTATGGGGCCGTCCTGCACACGCTCAACATCCGCCTGTTCCCCGAGCAGCTGGTCTACATTGTCAACGACGCTGAAGATCGTGTGATCTTTGTCGATGGTGATCTGGTACCGGCTTTGGAGCAAATTGCGGATCGTCTGCCGACGGTCAAGCTCTACGTGGTGATGGGACAGCCGCCCTATCAGCCTCAGAAGCTGCATCCCGTGGTGGACTACGAGGATTTCATTGCCACGCAGCCGACAACCTATGCGTGGCCCGAGCTAGATGAGAATACGGCGGCTGCCATGTGCTATACCTCCGGTACCACGGGTAACCCCAAAGGTGTGGTCTATAGCCATCGCTCGATCTTCCTGCACTCGATGGGGGTGGGCCTGGCCGATGGCCCCGGTCTCTGTGAACAGGATCGCGTCTTACCGGTTGTGCCGATGTTCCACGCCAATGCCTGGGGCTTTCCGCATGCGGGTGTCATGATGGGATCAAGCATTGTGATGCCGGGACGCTTCCTTGATCCCCTGCGCATTGCCCAACTGATGGAGAAGGAGCGCGTGACGCTCGCCGCTGGCGTGCCCACGATCTGGATCGGCCTGCTCAACGTTTTGGAGAAGGAGCAGTTTGATTTTTCTGCTCTGCGTGCCATTGTCAGCGGCGGCTCGGCGGTACCCCAGTCGCTGATCGAGGGCCTGGCGCGCAAGAACATAACCATTATTCACGCCTGGGGCATGACCGAGACCTCGCCGCTGGCTTCCGTTGCGCGCCTGCGCAGCTATCAGCGTGATCTGCCTGCCGAAGAGCAGTTCCGCACTCGCGCTAAGCAAGGGACAGTTGTGCCTGGCGTTGACTTCCGCGTGGTCAACATTGAAAGTGGCGAAGAAGTGCCTTGGGATGGTCAGACCTTCGGTGAGCTGCAGGTGCGCGGCCCCTGGGTGGCGCGAGCGTACTATAAAGATGCGGCTTCCGGCGAGAAGTTTGTCGATGGCTGGCTGCGCACAGGCGATGTGGCCGTCGTTGATGCTGATGGCATGATCCAACTCGTCGACCGTACCAAGGACCTGGTCAAGTCCGGTGGCGAGTGGATCTCTTCGGTGGAGCTAGAGAATCTGATTATGGGCCATCCCAAGGTACTCGAAGCCTGCGTGGTAGGAGTGCCCCATCCGAAGTGGTCAGAGCGCCCGATTGCCTGTGTTGTCCCCAAGCCGGAGTTTGCCGGCCAGGTGAGGGCCGAGGAGATTCTGGAGTTCCTGCGCCCCAAGGTCGCCAAGTGGTGGCTGCCGGACGAGGTGATCTTTGTGGAAGCCATTCCCAAGACCAGTGTGGGCAAGTTCGATAAGAAGGTGTTGCGTGCTCAGTACGAGTCACGCCTGGCTGGCCAGGCCTAGTCAGCGCTGGCCCAATCCTGGCCGCTTGTCTGCCTGCCCGATCGCTGGCTGAGCCGCCTCTGGACCTGCTGCTAGGGCGTGGCTCCGAAGAGCTTGCAGAGCAGCTGCGTTGTGAAAGTCAGCACCAGTTCCCGTGGCACACTGCCGCCACGGGAACGCCTTTTGAGGGCCTCTACGCTCTCGGGGGAGAAGATGCCAGTCTGTGCTAAAGCCGTCGGCGCCAGGGTCTCAGCAAGGAGATCACGGCCAATGCTGCTCAGGGTTGTTTTGCTGGTCAGCGCGGCTGCCAGGGAGCGGGCCGGCGCGCTGAGAAGGGTTGTTACCGGCCAGGCTTCCTGCTCTGGCGCTCTGCGGTAGCGCTGGGCCAGGGCGGCCAGCAAGGGCGAGCTGGACAGACTCTCGGAGCTGGCCAGCTCCTCATTACCGGGTGGCAGGGCGGCCAGCATGTCCGCCAGCTCCGGCAAGGTAAAGGGAGCCACCAGGATTAGACGGTCAAAGGCGGCTAGCTGCTGGGCCGTCTGCAGAAGCAGGTCGGGCAGACGTAGATGCAGGTCAAGATAGCGCCAGCGTTGCCAGACCTGGGGCAGCGCCAGCGTCTTGCGGGCCAGACGCCGTGCATAGCGGGTCTCCTCCCAGCTTGGACCCTCAGCCAGGCAACGCGCAGCTTCCGGCGTCCATAGCTGGTGCTCCTCCGCGACAGGCGGCCTCTGCCCGGTTGGCCTGCCGTGCAGGAGCGCACTGTAGCTGTGGAGCAGCTCTAGACTCTCCTGACCAGTAAGGGGGGAGCCAGGAGGAGGGGCCAGCAAAGAGCGTGCCCCCAGTCCCATCAATGCCAGGCGCGCGCCACTTTCGACGCCAGCCGTGTGCAGTGCCTGATGCAAAGCCAACGGCCAGGTGAGAGCGCAGGGAGCTTCGAGGGCGCTCAACGTTGCCAGCCAATACTCGGGCGCATCAACACCCTGAATAGCGAGAAAACCTGAATGGAGGCGCTCCGCCAGCGCTTCTGCTCTTGTGTAGGCGCGACGCTGACCGGCAAAGGCCAGGGTGGCGATCTGCAGCAATGGCCTGCTCTCCTCTGCTCGCTGCTGCGCCATCTCGGCCACCAGCTCCGCGCTCAGGGCTGCTGCCCCTGTTCCATCGGTCAGCACCAGCAGGGGAACGGCTGGCAGCGGTAGCAGGCGTTGGCACTGCGCACGGAGGATCTCATCCAGCGCGCTCAGGACTGTCTGGTCTGCCTCTAGAGCTGCTTCCCTTTTTTCCCCTGCTGAATGGGAAGTTGCCAGACGGTAGTCGTACAGCTCGCTGACGAGCGTACGCCCCTGCTGCCAACGCAGCAAGGAACCGGCAGGAACCACCTCAATGCCAGCGAAGGCTGTCCAGGGCGCTGGCAGGAAACCGTAGCGCCGAACGGCCTCCAGCGCTGGGAGGAATAAGCGAGAGGGAACACCTGCGGCCAACAGCGCCTTGATCTCACTTGCGAAGAGCAGATCGCCGGGCTCCGGCCAGTCTCGCACATAGTAGAGCGGGTGCCAGCCGGTCAGGGGACGGCGGTAGACAAAGGTCTGCTGGCCTGGCAGCCAGTCCAAAAGCGCCGTCTTCTGTGGCATTGCCGCAGCCGCGAGAGGATCTGCGAAGGTCACCAGACCCGCGCCAGGTTGCAGCACCAGCGCTCGCTCACCACCATGCTGCTCTAGCACCGCAGCCATGCGCAGGAGCCGTTCCTCAATCATTGCCTCGGGTATGGCTTGCTTGCTTAACCAGCCTGCCAATGTTGCCATTGTCAAAAGCATTCCTGCCAGAGGCACGCTCTCCGCAAGAGCAGCGCCCTGGTCTGCCTGCTTCCTGCTCGTTGCTCGCTGCGCGGCCTGATGGCATACTACAGGTGCGCGCACACTCGCTCACTTTTGGCTCATCATAACATAGGGTGCCTGTCGACGAGAGCGAGGAGGGAAAGAAGGGGAAGATCTGGCTAGCGGAGGGGACTAGACCTCTCTTAGAGGCAGGCTCTTGCTCTGTCCCTATCCACAAAGGCACCAGTCTAGAAAAGACCTGAAACCTGTCTCCTGCTCAGGATACGCCTTGCCCGACTGGCGTGAGCTATGCTATACTTCCTTCTAGCCAGACTGTTGGCTAGATCATACTCACTGCCAGGAAAAAGGCGCGCTCCGCTGCGCGAGAGCCGGCCAGAGACGTGGCAGCCTGGCGATGCTGAGGAGCCTGTATCGATGCCTGTGCTCGTGCTCATGCTCTTTGCGGTCGCCTTGACCGTCTTGCTGTTCGGCCTTTACCTATCCGCGCGCCCGTCCCTGACAGGGAAGAGACGCCGTCCTGCTCCCGCAGGGCGCCTACTGCGTAGCCCTTCTCCGAGCACGCCCCGCTTACGCGCCCGCCAGAGCCAGATCGCAACCGTGGCGCAGCCGCGAAGGCGCAGTGCCAGCGCGCTCTCCCTCTCAGTTGCTCCTGAGCGAGTTTATGGCCCCGGCTCCTTTTCCTGGCGTGAGATCCCCTGGAAGATCCTCCTGATCGGCCTGGTCTCACTATTGATTGTCATCTTCCTCGGCTCGCAGCTCTTCCTCTCCCGAGGCGTGGGCTTTGTCCTTCCCTATCTGTGGACTGCCGAGCCGGCGGCAACGATGACCTCGAACGCGCCAGCCTCCACAGCCCACTACGATGCCACAAGTCACCTCGTGCGCATCAATCAGCTCGACCCTGCCCAATATGAATCGCAGGCCCAGTATCAGACCTGGGCTTATTCGGCCTGCTCCGCCGCTGCCATGACGGTAGTCATCAACGCCTATGGCCATAACTACCGCATCGCCGACATCCTCAAAGTCGAGTCTGCCATCCACGAAATCACCCCTGACCAGGGCCTGCTAGAGGAGGTAGGCATCGCTCGCACCGCTGCGCGCTTCCGCTTCAACACATTGTGGGGACATAACCTCTCGCTCGACCAAATGCTGGCCATTGCTAACAGCGGGCGCCCAGTGATTGTCAGCTTCCCGCCAGATCGCTTTCCTGGCGGTCACCTGCTGGTCGTGCGTGGTGGCAATGGGAGCGCGGTCTACCTGGTTGACTCCTCCCGCCTCAACTACACCTCGATGGCGCGCTCGCGCTTTCTGCAGCTCTGGGGCGGCTTCTACGCCGTGCTGACGCCACAAGCCTCCTGACCATCTCAAGCGCCAGCGCTCTCCCACTCATTCCTCGCTGGGCTATCTGCTTGTCTCCGTGGCGGACTGTTCTCCCCAGAGATGGCAATTGCCGGCTTAGTGAGTAGCCTGCTCCTGTTGGGCTTCCGAGGGGCCTTCCTGGTCACCTTTCTCCTTGCCGGGAATATAGAGCTTGATGCGCCGGAAGCTCTCGGCGTACTGCATCTGCAGACCCTTTTTCTGCTGAGCCTCCCGTGCCGTCTCAGCCGCCCAACGCTTCACACCGTCGAGCAGATTCGCCTGGGGACCAAACTGACTGACATGGCACTGCAGCCCCCGGGCCTTCAGCTCGATCGTCTCGCTGATGTCAATATAGGTGTTATCGTGCTCGCTGTTAAAAAGATACAGCTCATGAACCTGATAGGGAAGGAAGCCTTCGACCAGCAGCTCGCGGTAAGCATGGGGATTGACCGCTGCCGGGAAGACGGCATCGAGCACAATGTTACCGGTGGCGCGATGATCAGGATGATTCAGATAGGCCGTCTCATCTGGCTCCTCATCAGGGTCGGGCGCGAAAATGTGCTGTGTCGGATCGTGCGTGATCACAATACGAGGACGGTACTTGCGGATCAGGCGGACCACGGCCTGGCGCGTCTCGTCGTTATTTACCAGGTGGCCATCTCGGAAACCCAGAAACTCCACTGCCTGAACCCCAAGAACCTCACAGGCCAGACGCTGCTCCTGCTCGCGAATCACCCTTAGCTCGCTATCCACCATGCCTGGCACTTCGGTCCCTTCTGTGCCATCGGTCATAATGACCCAGACAATCTTCTTCCCCTGGCGGGCCCAGAGGGCGCTGATGCCCGCGGCGGCAAAATCGGCGTCATCGGGATGTGCCCCAATGACCATAGCCTCGTAATCGGGAACCTTGATAACGTCAATTGCTCCTGGTGCATTCCTGTCTGCCATAGTAGAGAACCTCTGCTACTATACTCATGGAGTTTGCCTAGTATAGGCACGAGAGCAACATCTCGTCAAGTCTCCGCAGGAGAAGTGGAGCGCTTTCCCGGAAGCTGAGGAGAGGCGGATCGCGCCAGCAAAGCCTGTTCGAAAGCGCTGATCACCTCAGCGGCAGTAATCGCCCGACTGGCCAGCGTCTCCAATCCCACAGCCCGCTGTGGCAGCTCGCTGCGCAGCAGGGCCTGCTCCTCTGCCGTCTGAGCCAGAACCAGGGCCAGCGGCTCCACCTCCCAGCGCAGCAGCAGCCCGGACTGTAGCAAACTGCCTGTACGACGGCGGATCATGGTTAATCCCACCACCTTGCGCTGATCAGGTCCTACCACCTCATAAGGAGAGAGTGATCCATAGCAAGCGCGGCGCAGCACGGCCTCGCGCGGGGCCGTTGCCGGCTGCTTCAGCAGAGCCTGCTGAGCGCGGGCCTCTGCCGGTAAGACAAGGCGTGCTGCCACCCCCAGGCGGGCCAGAGCTGCCACCCAGGTCTCTCCCAGCCAGCGGTAGGACTCTACCACGTCCGTCAGAATCAAAGGATGCCCAGGAGGCAGAAAGACATCCAGAGCCAATAAATCGGGGCCAACCAGGACAGCCGTACCGCCGGCCTGGCGCTGATAGAGGGGTAAGGCCAGCCGCTGCAGCGCCTCGGCATTTACCTGCGTAATCTTCTGGGAGAAGCCCAGCACCAGCCCCCGTCTATTGGCCTGCGACCAATAGAGAGTCGGCGGAGGTGGCACAGCAGCGGTGAGCAACCGCTGACCATAGTCCAGGTGCACCTGCTGATCAGCGACCGTCAGCGGCAGAACGTGCCAGGCGAGGCCATCGGTATCAATCATAAACGTGTCGCAACTCCAACAAATCTTTCCCTGCTGGTCCGCGCTGAAACCAACCGAACGAACTGCCGAGGGCGGCATACAGACTGGTCAAGGCATTCGCCAGCATCGTCGCCGCCGCTCTGAACAGAGCGGCGAACGCCCGCGTGCAGCTGATCTGGCGTCAGGGTCTGCAGGGTGATAGCGGCCCAAGCGATCAAGACCAGGTCAGTGACGGCTGGAACCAGAGCGAAAGCGCAGGCCCTGCTTCTTTCCAGTATACCGCCAGCGCTGCCGCTGGCAAGAAGGCGGCCAAGAGATGGGCTGTACTGTGCAGGAAGGACCGACCTATCAGCAGGCCCACTGCTGGACCGGACCCGTCCGCGACCACAAGAGAATCGGCGGCGCAGCATGACCTGCGCCGCCAGGCAGGACTATGAACCGAAAAATGATCGAGACTCCAACAAATCCTTCTCGGCTGGCTCTCGCAGGAACCAACCGGCCAAAGCAGCGATCAGGCTCGGGACCGCTCCGGCCAGCACCGCCACGGGGGCCCCGAACAGGTCGGCCAGGGCACCCGTGTACAGATTGCCAATTGGCGAGCTACCGGCGAAGACCATCATATAGACGCTCATCACCCGTCCGCGCAGATGATCCGGCGTCACTGCCTGCAAGGTGGTATTGGCCAGAGCCGAGAAAGCGATTTGAGTAAAGCCCGTCAAAGCGATCAAGACCAGTGACAGCGGATACCAGGGCGAGAGGGCGAACCCTGCTTCCAGCGCACTGAAAGCAATACCGCTCACAAGGAGGCTACGAATAGTAGGCCGCTTATTGGCCCAGGCCAGCCAGAGAGCGGAGAGCAGCGAACCGATGCCGAAGGCGGAAGAGATAAAGCCAAAGCCTTCCGGACCGGCGTGTAGCACATCCGTGGCAAAGAGCGGCAGCGACACATTGAAATTAATGCCGAAGAGCGAGACCAGACCCACCACCACGATCACCAGCAGGACAGACGGCGTATGCGCCACATAAGCCAGGCCCTCGCGCAGGCTCTGCAGAGGACTGGGCTGCCCCTGCTTGCCCACGGACAGACGAGCCTGAGCGTAGAGACGCTGAGAATCGATCATCGCGATGCCCACGATGACCGGCACGAAGCTCAGCGCATTGAGCAGAAAAAGCGGCGCTACTCCGAGACGGGCGATCAACAGGCCACCAATCGCAGGACCAAGCACGCGGGCCATATTGAACAGCGACGAGTTTAGAGCCACCGCGTTTGGCAGATCCTCACGTCCCACCATCTCCACCACAAAAGCCTGGCGGGTTGGCATATCGAGCGCATTCGTAATCCCCAGCAGCAGTGCCAGAATCAGCACGTGCCAGATCTGCACAGTGCCACTGGCTACCAGGCCCCACAGCAAGAAAGCTTGCACCGCGGCTGAAGATTGCGTCAGCACCAAAATCCGCTTCTTCGGCAGGCGGTCAGCGATAATGCCCCCGAAAAGAGCAAAGAAGAGCACAGGCAAGAACTGCAGGGCCCCAACGACACCGAGTAACCAGGCGTCATGGGCCAACTCCAATACCAGCCAGGCTTGAGCCGTGGTCTGCATCCAGGTCCCGATCAACGAAATAAGCTGACCGAACCAGAAAAGACGAAAATTACGATGGCGCAAAGCCCGAAAGGCTCGAACAATCCCGCTTTGCGCCGGCGCGGGCTGGAGAGCAGCGGTCGTCGTAGGAGCCACGGAAGCTTCCCTTGCCGCGGCGGGGGGAGATAAGGTCACCTCTTCTTCTGAAGAAACGCGCATCTTGCTAACACATCCCTTCTCGCAAGAAAATCAACTGGGCTTACAGCCAATAATTGCCTTTAAAGGAAAAAGAGCAGAACAGACCAATGACCACAGAATCGAGCGAGAGGCATGGGAGAGGAAGAGCGTGGCCAGTGCTTGAGTGCTGCGGACAGAGGACAGAGGGTCGCTCAGCAAAGGGCCAGTGAGACCCAGTGAGACAAGGCAATCTCAGCTACGAAAGGAGAAGATGTGGACCGGGACGCCAGTGGAAGGCGCGGGCCACACCGGGCGGCATGGCCTTATCGCTGTCTCCGGTCCACATCTCCTTCGGGAAGGAAACACTATGCCGGGGACCTCATGTGCCCCTGCACCTGCAAGCATCTGTCAGGTGGCCGTGCCCCTGACCTGCCTACGCTCAGGGATTGGTCTGCTCCCCTGAGACATCAGCTATTGAATATTAATAGTTGGAAATATAGCTATATATGAAACAACAATCATAAAATGAGCAATAGCTCACTGATCAAGAGAAGGCAGTTGCTGGAGCAACTCCGTGCGGCGTTGGGCATGGCGGGTCAGCCTTGCCTGCAGGCTGGCGCGTAACTGCTCCAGGCCGGCGATCTTCTGCTCGATCAACTGCAACTGGCGCTGAATCAAGGCGTCGCAGCGCTCAAGCTGAGCGAGGCGGGCCTCGGCGTCGCTTTCTTGGCGGAAGGCCTCGCGGAGCTGCTCGCGCTCATCGTCGGCCTCCAAGAAAGCGCGGATCTCGGCCAGCGAGAAGCCCAGCAGGTCGCGCAGCTCCTTAATGCGCTCCACGCGCGCCACATCGTCCTCGCTGTAGAGGCGATAATTCCCATCGCTGCGTCCAGTGGGTCGCAGCAAGCCCAGCTCCTCATAGTAGCGCAGCGTCCGCTTCGTCAGGCCGGTACGAGAGGCCACCTGCTCGATTGTCAGGAGCGGAGAGAAGCGTCGTCTGCCAGTGCCAGCCTGGTCGGAGCATGCCACATCTGCCATAGCCATCGCTGACGCGACCTCCCGGAGAGCGAATCCAGCAAAGAGACGAGGGGCTATCTGGCCAGGGCTGCCGACCGTTGCAGCTGGGCCAATCTACGTCGACGCCACTTGAGCCAAGTGCCATCAGTATTATAGCATAAGCTTACCGTTTACGTCAAGGTTAAGGGAGCCGGAGACCTGATTGCCTGCGAGGGGTGAGGAAGTGGCGCTGCCAGCAATAGCTAACCTGGCGGGATAGGAGCGAACGACCGTGAGAACTGGTGAAGAGCAACTGGAGACAGTGGTGGCTCTGTGCTACAATCAGGGCAACGACTCTGACAGCGTAGACAAAGGAACTGAAACAGCATGCAAGATACACTAGAACCGCTCATTGACAAAGCTCTGTGTGGGAGGCCGCGGCTTCTGGAGTTCTATCTGCGGGAGCAGAGCCATCTGCCGGGGCCGCGAGCCAACCTGGCCTTGGCCTATGATCTGGCGCATCTGCTTGCCTTGCGCGTCCCCAACGACCCGCCAGCTGCCGAAGCGCTCCTGATCTATCTGCTGAGCACAGAACGTGAAGACATCCAGAGCAACACTCCTGCCGAATTCACCGTTCTGTGTGGCCTCATTGCCCTGGGGGCCTGCGCTGCGGCCTGGCCGGATTGGAGAGCGTGGGCCTGGGCGCTCTTAGAAGAGCGGGCACTCTCTCCTTGCTGGCGCATTCGCGAGGGGGTAGTCATGGCCTACCAGCAGCTGCTTCCTGTGTCCAGCACAGAGACCCTGGAGCAGCTCAGCCGTCTCGCTGCTGAGGGCGACCTGCTTCACCAGCGGGCGGCGGTAGCAGCCCTGGCTGAGCCGTCGCTGCTCCAGGAGCGTCGCGTGAGCGCAGTAGCCCTTCGCATTCATCGCCTGGTGCTGGAGCGACTCCATCAGCTGGCGCCAGCGGAGCGCCACCAGGCGGCTTTTCGCTCCCTACGTCAGACTCTTGGCTACAGCCTCAGCGTCGTCACTGCTGCTGCCCCGGAGGAGGGCTTTGCCCTGATGCAGACCTGTGCCTGCTGGAACGACAAAGATGTCGCCTGGATTCTGCGCGAGAACCTCAAGAAAAAGCGCCTGGCCAGGTTCAGCGACCAGACGGAGGCGCTGGCGCGTTTGCTCCAGTCCTAGGCCTGCAGCGACCTCTCTGAGCCTTACCCCGGGCCTTACCCCGGCCTGGTCACAACTCCTTTGATTTTTGGGTAAATCACTTGACAGAAATTGTTAAAAAGTATATCCTATGGATAGGTCCCGGGAACGGGGAGCAGGTGAGCGCACCCTCCGTGGCGTTGGTTAGGAGAAGGGGAGGGAATGAAGGAGGGGGGGCGTGGTGCTGAGAGCACAGCGTGGCACAGCGGGCCAGGTCAGAGGTCGTTGAGGAAGGAGGCTTGGCATGAAGCGACGATCCAGGCCATCTGCGAGAGTCCCAGGGGAGCCGAGGGACACGATTCACAAGTACACCATAGGGGTTGTCTCGGAGCTACTGGGGCTGCCTCCGCACATGTTGCGACGCTATGGAGGAGAGCTGGAAAAAGCGGGCCTCCTGGAGCCGGCGCGTCAAAGCGGCAAGAATCGCCTTTACTCCGATAGCGATCTGGCCATCCTCGAAGAGGTGGCCGAATTATATGAGCAAGGAGTCAACGCGGTCGGCATCCGCTATATCATGCAGATTCGCAGGCATGTCCGTGTTCTCCAGCAAGAGATTCAGGAGGCGCGAGAGGCGCAAATACGTGCTGAAAATGCGCTGCGTGAGATGCGTCGGCTCTTCGATGTGCTGGGGCTAGGTGAGGTCGGAGAGGGCTCCGGAGTACGTATCGAGGTGCGTCGGGCGGTGAGCGAGCAGGCCGGCGTCGGCGAGCAGCGCAGCTTGCAGGAGACGGCGGCTGGGCAGGCGGACACGGAAGGCCAGTCGTCGCAGCCCCTCGCTCGCATCAGGCTATCACAGGCAGGCCAGCACGCTGCTGAGACCGACTCTACCGGGCGAACGGTCGGCTCTGAGTCGGCGCGAGAGTGAGCGGAGTGGAAGGGAGAGAGGCAGATGGGGAAGGAGAGACAACAGGCGGTCCGACTGTGCGCACGCTGTGCCGGCCTGGCTCCAACGGCACTCGCCCCCGGTGGGGAAGTCCGAGGGAGCAACCGGCTGGCTGCCTCGCCAGGGGAGTTCACCGTCTCGGAAGGCAGAAGAGAGATGGCGGGATGAGAGCAGAAAAGGCTCGTATTTCCCCGAGCTTCTGCTCAAGAAATGCCCGTCAGTTCAACGATCGTTTGACAAACTATGATAAAGTTAAAAGTTACAGGTCAGACATGGCGCGAGGCGGTTGGTCGGAGGCAGCCGGAGGGTGCCGGGGCACTGCCGGCCTCGTCTTCGCGCTAGAGGAGGCAGGAAATGTGGCATCAAGGGCAGGAGCGACAGCAGGAAGCCAGGCCACAGCAGGCCGTGGAGGATGATAAAGCGCAACTGGTCAGTCGCCTGGAGCGTGAGCTGGCCGCGGAGCAGCGGCGCTCGGAAGAATACCTGGATATGCTGCGTCGCTCACAGGCCGATTTTATCAACTACCGGCGTCGTGTGGGGCAGGAGCAGGAGGAGGCCGGCCTCAGTGCCCAGATTGCCCTCCTGCGGCGCCTGCTGCCCGTGCTCGATGATCTGGGGCGTGCTCTGAGCGCCACGCCCCCTGAACTGGCCCATCAGCCCTGGGTTCAGGGGCTTCATCTGGTGGCCCGGCGTCTCGCCAGCACCCTGGCCGAGTTGGGTATCCGTCAGATCGGGCGCCAGGGCGAGCAGTTCGACCCGCGCTTGCATGAGGCCGTTGCCCTCGATACTCAGGCGAGTGCCCCCGAAGGCACCGTCCTGCAGATCGTTCGCCCCGGCTATATGCTCGGCGAGCGCATTGTCCGTCCGGCTCAGGTTGTTGTGGCCGGCTCGCCGCCTACTCCTTCCTCGTCGGCTGCTCCATGACGATTTGGTCCATATCTGACGGTTTAGGTAAATTGACTTGACAGTTTTTGTGATATGTGATACAAGTACTGACAGAGACCTACCTGCCCTGCTCTGGCTGGAGACGTGGCTATGATGGCGCTGGAGTGACGAGACAGGACAAGACGACGAAAGAGCTTGAAGGAACGAAGTGAGTGAAAGCATGAGTAGTGGGAGGGGAGAGCCTCATCGGGAGAGGGCCTTCTCCTCCACGAAGGAGGGATTGTAGCGATGGCTAAAGTGATCGGCATCGACCTTGGGACAACCAACTCGGTGGTGGCGGTGATGGAGGCAGGCGAGCCGGTGGTCCTGGAGAATAGTGAAGGCTCGCGCCTGACCCCATCGGTGGTGGCGGTAACCAAAACTGGTGAGCGGCTGGTGGGACAGCTTGCCAAGCGCCAGGCGATCACCAACCCGGAGAACACGATTTATTCGGTCAAGCGTTTGATGGGGCGCCGCTATGACGACCCCGAGGTCCAGCGCTCAATGAAGCTGGTGCCCTACAAGATCACCCGGGCGCCCAACGGTGATGCACGGGTCGTGATGGGAGGTCGTGAGTACAGCCCGCCGGAGATCTCGGCCATGATCCTGCAGAAGCTGAAGCTGGATGCCGAGGCCAAGCTGGGCGAAAAGATTACGCAGGCCGTGATTACCGTGCCGGCCTACTTTAACGACTCGCAGCGCCAGGCAACCAAGGATGCCGGTAAGATCGCCGGTCTGGAAGTGCTGCGCATTATCAATGAGCCGACGGCGGCCTCACTGGCCTACGGTCTGGACAAGAAGAAGGATGAGATCATCGCCGTCTACGATCTGGGGGGCGGTACCTTCGATATCTCGATTCTGCAGCTCGGTGAGGGCGTCTTCGAGGTGAAGGCCACCAATGGTGATACGCATCTGGGTGGCGATGACTTTGACCAGCGCATTATCGACTGGATGGCCGATGAGTTCCGCAAGGAGCATGGCATCGATCTGCGCCAGGATCGCATGGCCTTGCAGCGTCTGAAGGAGGCCGCTGAGCGGGCGAAGATTGAGCTGTCCAGCTCGCTGCAGACGGAGATCAATCTGCCCTTCATTAGCGCCGATGCCAGTGGCCCCAAGCATCTGATGATGACCTTAACGCGCGCCAAGCTGGAGCAGCTGGTGAGCGATCTGATCGAGCGCACGCGCGGGCCGGTGATGCAGGCCCTGGCTGATGCTGGTATTCGCCCCAGCGATGTCAATGAGGTGGTGCTGGTCGGCGGCCAGACGCGCATGCCGGCGGTCATCGAGATGGTGCGCCGCCTCTTCGGCAAGGAGCCGCATAAGGGGGTCAACCCGGATGAGGTGGTGGCGATTGGTGCAGCGATCCAGGCCGGTGTGCTCAAGGGTGAGGTGCGCGATGTCCTGCTGCTCGATGTGACGCCCCTCTCGCTGGGTGTTGAGACGCTGGGCGGCGTGATGACGAAGCTCATCGAACGCAATACGACGATCCCGACGCGCAAGACGGAGCTGTTCAGTACGGCTGAGGATAATCAGACGGCGGTTGAGATCCATGTGCTGCAGGGCGAGCGCGAGCTGGCTCGCGATAATAAGAGTCTGGGCCGCTTCCGCTTGGAGGGTATCCCGCCCGCTCCTCGTGGCGTGCCGCAGATCGAGGTGACCTTCGATATCGACGCCAACGGTATCCTGAATGTCTCGGCGCGCGATAAGGCCACCGGTCGCGAGCAGAAGATCACGATCACTGCCTCTAGCGGCCTCAGCAAGGAGGAAGTGAAGCGTATGGTGCGCGAAGCCGAGCAGTACGCGGAAGATGATCGGCGCCGCCGTGAGGAGATCGAGCTGCGCAACCGCGCCGATAGCGCGGCCTACCAGGCTGAGCGAACCCTGCGCGATTTGGGCGATAAGGTCTCGGCCAGCCTGCGCAGCGAGGTGGAGAGCAAGATTGCTGCGGTGCGTGAAGCCCTCAAAGACAGCGATGTCGCTCGTGTGCGCAGCACACTCGATGAACTAGAGCGCTCGCTGTCGCGCATCGGCCAGGAGATCTACAGCCAGGCTGGTGCCGGCGCTGCTCCGAGTGGCGGCTCGCCCTCCAGCTCGAACCCCTCGGAGGGCGGCGATGCCGGCCCCATCGAGGGTGAGTATCGCGAGATCTGAGCCGCTTCTCGGCGATCCCCCGGTACCTCGTATCTGGCTGGCTCTTGCTCTGCACCAGGCGGCCTCGTCCCGCCTGCTTCGACTGAGCGAGACCGCTGACCGATCTGTGCAGTAGTGCCGGCCAGCTCGCCTGCGACCTGGGCTGCACGAAGAGGAAAAGAGCACGCTCTCTGCTCGCTTGTCGCCTGGCGAGCTGGCTGGCCTGCGCTACGGAACTGCCTATCAAGCAGACTGTCTCCTCTCAGCAGCGGGCTGGGGCTGATTGCTGCCGGCCTTCTTCTATTGCCACCTCGTGCGATTGGTGCTGGTGCCTGGTCCGTTGTGTGAGGTGCTGATATGTTTGCTTGCCAGCTTGTTCGCCCGTGCCTGTAAAGGCTCCTTCCCTGCGCATGCAGCTTCCTTGCCTTACGGGAAGGCAAGGAAGAAGTGCATGCTTGTGTCGGAAGTGGTTGATCCCACCATTATTCTGCAGGCGGTCGTTCTTATTCCACGAAGGTATGGGACCTGTCTGGCCCGTGGAAGGCTGAATGGCTGGGTGGTACGGTAGGTAGATCGTTAGTTGCTTACTTGCTTGAAGGGCCTGTAGTTCACTTCTTCCTGGGGGGAGGCACCTATGGCTGTCGATTATAAAGATTATTATAAGATCCTGGGTGTGGATCGTAACGCCGACGATAAGACTATCCGGCAGGCTTACCGCAAGCTGGCGCGTCAGTATCACCCCGACGTCAATCCAGGTGATAAGACGGCGGAAGAACGCTTCAAAGATATTAACGAGGCTTATGAGGTCCTTTCTGATCCCGAGAAGCGTAAGAAGTATGACGAGCTGAGCAGCTACTATCAGCGCTATGGACGCTGGCCGGGTGCCTCTGGCTCTGGCGGATATCGTTATCAGACGATCACTGAAGAGGATCTGGAGGATCTCCTCGGTGGCGCTTCTCCCTTCTCCGATTTCTTCGAGATGTTCTTCGGCACTCCCTTTGGGGGGCGGGCGCGGACAGACCGCCCTGCCGGGCGCCAGGCTCCATTTGGGCGCGCTGTGGAGTCAGTGCTGGAGATCTCGCTGGCGGAGGCTTATGATGGTGCCACTCGTATGATCGAGTTGGAGGATATCGATGGTAGCCGCCGCCGCCTGGAGGTGAAGATCCCCGCTGGCGTCGAAGATGGCGCACGTATCCGTATCCCAGGTCAAGGACTGCCGGGCGCTGCTGGAAGGGGCGATCTCTATCTGCGTATCCATGTCCGGCCTGATCCGCGCTTTACTCGCGAGGGCACAACGTTGCGCACGCGGGTCGATGTCCCCCTGGTAACAGCTATGCTGGGTGGCGAGGTGGAGGTGCCAACACCGTCGGGCCGGCGCCTGTTGCTGAAGATCCCGCCGGAGACCCCCAATGGCAAGTCTTTCCGCCTGCGTGGCCAGGGCATGCCGGTTCTGAGTCAGCCGGATCAGCGTGGCGATCTCTATGCTGAGGTAAATGTGGTTCTGCCAACTCACCTGACCGAGGAACAGCGTCGCCTCTTCGAGGCCTTCGCTCGCTCGCTGCGCTGACAACCGGTGACTGCCGGGCAAAGATGAGAGAGGACGCGGGTAGGATGGCGCGCCTCTCTTTCGGTCCGCGGTTCTGGCCGCGGTCTATCTGCGAGCAGGGACGTGCCACTTTCTTATAGTACATCGTCAGGGAAATGAGCAGGATACAGACAAAAACCGGGCGCGCTCTCATCCACTCGCTGGCAAGAGCGTGCCCGGTTTTGGGACTCGTTTCAGATCGATTCGCTCGCTTCATTCGTGCTCCTGCCTGGCTGGCCAGGAGCAGAGCTTGCAGCTGCTCTCAGACCTTGACGGCCTCGATTTGCTGAATCAGCTTCTCCAGCTCCGGCGTCAGGCCCGGGGCAAATTCCTCGGGACGGGCCTCGCCAAGCTTGATGGGTGCTCCCTCGGGGGGCTTCTGGGTGGTGGTCAAGGTGCCGTCCTGTGCCGGTGAGGGGCCATGGAAGATCTTGCTCATCTCCGAGCCGTCGAGACGCCAGTGGTGAAGCTGGTTATGAAGGCCCATGTCCATCAGGCGCTTGACTTCAGGCATCTTGCTGGCGTCAAACTTGGGAATGGGCAGGATCTTGCCCCATTGGACTCCAAGCGTCTCAAGCGCTTTGGCGTAGGCTTTCTCGTGCACTTCGTCACGCACGATCAGATAGGCGATGGTCGAACGTGCGGTCTTGTTGTTCGTCATCTCGTAAAGACGACATTTCTGTAGCCGCCCGGTGGCTTCAAGAACCAGGTTGTTGAGCAGGTCAAGTACCAGGTTGCCGCTGTTGTAGACGTAAGAGCCTGACCAGGGATTGCCGGCGGCATCGATGGGCAGCGCTCCCTGGGCCCCAACCAGAAAGTGGTGAATGTTGCCCTCCTTGAGCGCAATGTTGAGCGGGGTGGCTCCATTGGCCGGGATCTCTCCCCGATAGCGCGGCGAGCCGTCCAGGAGATGGTTGATGGTGGTGGCAATCAGCTCGACGTGGCTGATCTCTTCAACTCCAATGCCCTGGATCAAGTCGAGATAGGGCTTGGCCTTGCCGCGGAAGTTGAAGCTCTGGAACAAATATTGCATCATTGTGCGCATTTCGCCAAATTGTCCACCTAACCCCTCTTGCAGCGCATTGGCCGCTGCCGGATCAGGTTCGTCTGGTACAATCTCGTTGATGAGCTTCTGTACGTGAAAGAACATCTCGTTCTTCCTCCTTATTGTTGATCATTTTCATGGGGAAACCTGGTTGAGTACACCGCTGAGCTTTTGTTTGATGGTCTCAGGTTTCCCATCCCTTACTTATTTTAAAACACTAATGCAAGCTAGCAGTATATCAAGTTGTTATAAACTGTAGAGATTATTTAACACTATATACCTCTACAATAGAGAATTGATCGGCTTGCTGAAACGTCGGGGCTATGCGCTGGCCGGGGGAAGAGGCTATACTTCTCCCTAACGTGGGCAGGCACAGGAGAGTGATCAGGAGAAGAAGGGAAAAGAGTATGTCTGAACAGGCAGAGGTCGTCATTATCGGTGCTGGTGTCATTGGCTGGTCGATTGCCTACTATCTGCGTCAGGCTGGGGTTGACGTCTGTCTTCTGGAGCGGGCCAGAGTAGGAGCTGGGGCCTCCGCTGTAGCGGCGGGCCTGCTTGCTCCGCTTGGCCCGCTGAATGGGCCAGGTCCCTTGGCCTCGTTATTGCTCGCCGGTTGCTCGGCCTTACCAGAGCTGGTGGCCGAGTTGGAGGAGCGCAGCGGTCTTCAGATCGAGCTTGAGCAATCTGGGGCCTTGCGTCTGGCCTGTGAGCGGCGGGCAGTAGGGCGTCTGCAGCGGCGGTTAGAACGCTGGCAACCGTTGGGTTTACAGCTAAGCTGGCTCAGTGGGGAGGAGGCGCGACAGCGGGAGCCGCTGCTCACTGCTGAGGTTGAGGGAGCCGTCTACGCTCCCCAAGAGGGGCAACTGAGAGCTAGGAAGCTGCTCGAAGTGCTGGCCTGGGCTGCTCGTCAAGCTGGGGCTCGTTGCTACGAAGACTGCGAAGTGTGTGGCCTGCGCCAGCGTGCTGGGCGGGTGCTGGCGGTCCAGACAAAGACTGGTGAAGAGATTGGCTGTGGCTCTCTGGTGATTGCGGCGGGCGCCTGGAGTGCCCAGTGTTGCACTTGGCTGAACTGCAAGGTACCGGTGAGGCCAGTGCGGGGGCAGCTTGTGAGTCTGCGTCCGCCGGAAGGGCTGCCAGCGCTCCATCATCTTCTTTTTGGCCGGGCCATCTACCTTATTCCGCGGCGAGATGGCTCGCTGACGGTTGGGGCGACACGCGAAGAGGCTGGCTTCGAGGTCGGTGTGACTGCCGAGGGGATAACCTGGCTGCTCGCGCAGGCGCGGCGCCTGGTGCCGGTCCTGGCCGAGGCCACTCTTGAAGGCAGTTGGGCTGGACTGCGACCGGCCACGCCTGATGGCTTGCCAATTGTGGGCCTTCTCCCCGGCTGGCAGAATGTCATTCTGGCCACGGGGCATGGCAGCGTCGGAGTGATGCTGAGCGCTCTCACCGGTCAGCTGGTCAGCGACTTGCTTTGCTCAGGACGGCGCTCTCCCCTGCTATTGGCCTGTGATCCCGAGCGCTTCATCTCCCCTGCTCCTGGGGCATAGCTGTGCCTGGCACGGTGGTGGATAGCTGAGGCGAGGAACCTGAGAGTGAGAGTGAGATGAGAGTGTGATGGCTGCCTCGATTCCAGTCGAGGCGGCCATCACTGACCTGTCAGGGCTATCCTCGTCCTATGGCTCTTGCTCCAGCTCCTGCCGACCGCGTGCTAGTGGCTGATTCTCAATGGGGGGAGAGATAGACCTGTGACCAATCCTCCACGTAGAGACCGCGGGCATTGAGGCTAATCCCATGTACCCAAGGGGGGATAATGGCGTTGATGGTCTCGTGGTCCAGGGGCAACACGGCTGCCTCTTCGATGGCTAGCTGCTCTGCTTGCTGGTAGAGGGCGAAGCGTGCCTCGCCGCTCGTTTGATCAGCCTGTGCGATCAGTTGATCGAAGGTTGAGTTTTGCCAGCGCGACTCATTATGGAGAGCGCTCGAAAGCAAGTTGGGGGCCAGCCAGTTATGGGGGTCGGGGTAGAGCGCATACCATTGAATGAAGCCAAGCTGGACCTGGTGCTGGCTTAGCTCATCGGTATAGGCATTCAGCTCGACTGGTAGGGGTTTCACAGGAATGTTGAAAACGCTTGACCACATGCTGCAGAGGGCATTGGCCTCGCTGCGTGAGAGCAGCGCGGTCGGATAGGTCAACACAATGGGTGGTATCAGAGCCGTATCGGGATAGACCGAATGGAGCAATTCGCGCGCCTTCTCGGCGTCGAACGGCAGCCCCTGGTAGTCCGTTTGATAGCCGGGCAGGCCGGGCGGAATCAGCGTCGGGGCTGAGATGGCCGCGCCCTTGAGGAGCGTCTGCACCAGCGTGGTTCTATCCAGCGCATAAGCGAAGGCCTGGCGCACCGTAGCGTTATCAAAGGGGGGCATATCTGTGTTGAAGAAGAGCATGTCCGTTTCCTGCTGAGGATTGGAAACAAAGCCGGCCAGGCCCCGAGCGGCTGCAAGATCGCTCTGAGGGATGTTCCAGATCAGACTGAACTGCCCGGCCCGGTACTGCTGATAAGCGGTGGCCGGGTCATTGACAAAAATCATGTCGACCTCGCTCAGGCGCGGGCGGGCCCCATAGTAGTGCGGGTTGGGCACCAGGATCATTTTAACATTATGCTCCCAGGCTTTCACCATAAATGGCCCGCAGCCAAGGCCGTTGCCTGCAGCGTGCTCGGTCCAGCCACTCTGGCCATAGCGCTCGATCAGCTGTTGATTCACAGGGAAAAAGAGTTCATTAGTGAGCGAAGCCAGGAAATAGGGAGTTGGTTGTGTCAGGGTAATGCGCAGCGTATAGCGGTCGAGCGCCTGGATGCCGGTCAGGACCCGACTCTTGCCGCTGCTGACAGCACTCGCACCCTGGATAGGTTTCTCCAGGACCGCGGCCAGAGGAGATTTCACCTCTGGCAACAGCGCGCGTGTCAGAGAATAGACATAGGTAGCTGCTGTGACCGGGGTGCCGTCCGAAAAAGCAATGTTCGATTTCAGGTGAAAGGTATAGATGCGTCCATCGGGGGAGATTTCCCAGGTGGCCTGGTCGGGGATGACATTCAGATCCTTGTCGATCCGTACCAGGCCGCTGTAGAGCATGCTCAGCGCAAGTGCCGAGTTTGGATCGGGTCCTTGGGCTGGATCGTTGGCATCCGGCTCCTGGGCGGGGTCAAGATAATTGAGGTCCTGGGTCCCCACGTTGGGCAGAATGAGTACCTGCCGGGGGGTTGGCGCTGGTGAATTACTCATCGCCGTTGATGAGTTGCCTGTGCTGCAGCCAGTGACTACAAAGATGATGGCGGCTATCAGCTCGACGAGCAGACCAAAGCGCAACCATCCGGACGCAGGGCATCTGGAGCATGGATCGCAATGCACAGATTATCTCCCTTCGCGGGAATGGGATAGCTGACCAGACCAAAGACACAGAGAGAAGCAGCATCGGCACGAGATGAAGATGCTGCTGACCAGATAGATCTCTCCGTCCTCTGTTCCAGGCGCTCGCCTCAGCGTGTCGTCAACCGGGCGCCGGGTCGCAAAGGTCTCACTCAGGTCGGCGGAGGTGCACACTGTTTTTCCCTTCGCTAACTATAGGGGCAGATACTCAAGAAACTGTCAGGAAACTGTAAAAAAATTTCCCTGACTGCCTCCTTCGCTTCAGGGATTAGCTCCGCCGGTAAGGAAAAAAGGAGAGGAGAAGACCGGCTGGCCTCTAAGCCAGTTGAGATCTGTTCCCTCTCCTTTATGTGGCAGACGAAGCGCGCCCGGCAGGACTCGAACCTGCGACAGGCGACTTAGAAGGTCGCTGTTCTATCCAACTGAACTACGGGCGCAGGATCGACGCAGGCCACCAACTACGGAGGTAAGAGGGTGGTCTGCACCTTCATCTTTGATGATAGCAATCTCTCTTGCGATCTGTCAAGTATCTCAAGCCTCTGCTCTGCTGGATCTGCCGTGACCAGCAGGAGAAGCCAGGGAGCGAAGAGGGTGAGCGCCTCCTCCAGGGTAAGAGAACGGAGCGGAAACAGCACGAGCGAGCAGGAGTGGCAAGGGCCCCTTGGCTTAATGTCGCAGGCTCAGCCACCAGGTCCAGAGGTGTGGTCCGAAGACGCAGATCCCAATTGCCACAGCGAGCAAGGCGCTCAGTAAGACGGCCCCAGCGGCCACGTCCTTGGCGGCCCTTGCCAGAGGATGGTATTCGGGATGCAGCAGGTCAAGGCACAGCTCGATACTTGTGTTCACCAACTCGCTCGTGAACACACTGCCGATTGCCACCGCCACCAGTGCCAACTCGATGAGAGAGAGGCGCAGAAGCAAAGCGGCAACGATCACCAGCAAGGCCACGCCCGTGTGGACGCGAAAGTTGCGCTGAGTGCGTAAGGCGTACCAGAGACCCCTGAAAGCGTAGGTGAAACCGGCCAGGAAACGGCCCCAGGCGCTGCGGGCCAGGAGCCTGGGATCGCTCAACTCGCTCATAAGCCGCCAACACGTTCCCCTGTGGCCGCCAGGATTGCCTCCTGCTTGCGAACCATTGTCTCATAGCCTGCCTGGGTCTGATCATCGTAGCCGACCAGATGGAGGATGCCGTGAGCCAACAAATAGAGGAACTCCTGTCGGGGACTATGGCCGGCGGCGGCGGCCTGACGGAGCACGGTGGGCCAGGAAATAGCGATATCGCCCAGGTTGGTCGGCTGGCCTGGGGGGGTGACGAAGGGTGGAGGGGTGGGGGCTGCGGCCTCGGGCGCGAGATCGGCAGGCTGCTCCGGTGGCTGCCAGAGCAGCTCAGCAGGGGCCTCGACCAGCGGCTGATCAAGGAGCGGGAAAGAGAGCACATCGGTTGGCTTATTCTGCTGGCGGTACTGGTTATTCATCTCCTGGATCGTAGCGTCGTCGGTGACCATCAGCGTAAACATCACAGGCTGGTGTACCCCGGCCTCCAGCAGGGCGCGGCGGGCGAAGGCATCCAGGTCGACCGAGGCCAGTGCCTCGTCGAACGAGCGCTTCAGTGCCATATCTTCCAGCGTGACATACAGGTCAACAACTTGCGACAGCTGTTCGTCCATAAGGCCCCTCATTATGGCAGGAACTTTGTAGTAATCCAGGTAGCAGCTTGCCTTTGCGGCCTGGCTTGCCTGGCGCTCTCGCTGGTGTGTGCTTTCTTCTGGCTGGTTGGCTGGCTCACCCGCTTGAGACGGCCACAAGGAGTTGTTTTGCAGAGACGGAAGCAGATGGCCTGAGTAAAGCAGAACGAGCCGAGCTTGCACTGGTGCAGAGAATAGGCTACCGTTGGAGCCAGCGGCGTGCCAAAAGGAAACCCCTGTCGGAAAAGCACCTGTCTTTCGCGTGCATTTTCTGCTCTGTCTGTCTTTCTGCTAAGCCCTGTAGGCTGTTCCGGTACCTGCAACTCTATCGCTGCTCTGCAGGGTATCAAGCGCTCAAGTGTAATCCGACAGGGGTTACGGACTACTTATTTTTACGGGCCGTCTTGCGACGCTTGGCTGCTTCCTTCTTCTTGCGCCTCACGCTTGGCTTCTCGTAGTGCTCTCGGCGTCTCGCCTCGGCGAGAATGCCGTCTTGCTGGATCTTACGATTGAAGCGTTTCAGCGCAGCCTCAAACGGTTCATTTTCGCTAACCTTGACTTCCGACAGCAGGACTCCCCCCCCTCTCGGCCTGGTTTCGAGATGGTGTTAGCCATTGTGTCTGCGTCGGCCTGTTTACCTGGACGCAGCCCCAAACGGATTGTGGGGGTGAGGGCTCCACTGCCTTGCTATTTGGCTGAAGATGGCTAGAGCGGAGCCCTTGCAGTCTTGATGTCCGTTTAAGCCATCCCGCGGGCCTACGGGGAGATTATAAGACTGGCGAGATGGCTCTGTCAAGCATCTAAGGACTGCTTTGCTGTTTGTCTCCCGAAGGCGATGAAGAAGACGAGAAAGCCGATTACCAGAATGCTGAGCAGGCTGATAGTGCGATCGAGCACAATGGCTGCCAGGGCCAGGCTGGTAGCATGGGGGCGGAAGAGGGCGATCATCGCGATCATTCCCCCTTCGACCAGGCCCACGCCGCCCCCTGTGAAGGGAATTACCGTCAACAGGGCTTCGACCAGGGCGATCACGATCGCCACCGCCAACAGGTGCAGCAAAGGGCCTTGCAGCAGCTGCAAGGCCAGGACCACGAAGAAGAAGCGCAGCGCCTCGCAACTCCAGATGGCCAGGGTCAACAGGCCCAGGGTTGGCAGATGGCGGAAGGAGCCAAGAATGCCCCCCTGGAGGTGCTCGTAGTAGCCGCGCAAGCGCGTCGGGATGCGCTTCCCAATTGGCTCATGGAGCCATCGTAGCAGTCCCAGGGCGGCGATGCCCACCAGCACAGCTGCCAGGGTCACGATCAGCCCGAAACGCACCTGCCAGGGCATACGCTCATGGAGGCTGATCATCACTGCGGGGATGCACAGACAGAGCAGCACGACCAGATCGAGCAGCCGCTCCGCCAACACCGTGCCGAAGGTGCGCGTAGCCGAAAAACCGCTCTCTTGGCGCAGCAGATAGGCCCGGTAGAGGTCGCCGAGCTTGGCTGGCACCAGGGCATTGGCAAACCAGGAGATATAGACAATCTCGACCAGCTTCCAGAAAGGCGGCAGGCGTCTATCAATCTTTGCCTCCTGGCCCTGGCTGGCGTTCCGCAGCAGAACGCGCCAGCGCCAGGCTCGCAGGGGGAAAGAGAGATAGTAGATCGCGAAGGCCAGGGCGAAAAAGAGAGGATTCGCCGCCTGAATAGCCAGCCAGGTCTGCTGGAGGTTGATCTTCTCTTGTTTCAAGAAGATCAGCAAGGCCAGCAGCACAACGACCAGAGGCACGATGGTCCGCCAATTCAGCAGACGCTTGCCTAGCGAGAGCTGCTCTGCTGTAATGGGCTGCTCGTCTTGTCCTCCCATCGTCAGAGGGGCCTCGCTGACCGCCCCTTCCTGAAAGAGCGCCGCCTGTTCTAGAGCGCGGCCTGGGCCCTCTTTCTCGGCCTCATCCTTGCCATGCTGAAACCACTGACTCATCAGTGCAGACTCCTTCGGAGATCCTTCTCCTCTATGTACTTATGATTGGCCACCAATGCCCTACGTTGCGGCTCGCTCGTTGGCTGGCTCGCCTGCTCTGCTCCTTCTCTGGCAGGCAAATGCCCCTTATGTGTAGCGAGCGAGCCTGTCTGGAAAGGAGCAGACGAGCGCTGAAGCGCAGAGCGTTCTCGGACTTCGGGCGTTGGAGCCTGGCAAAAACTGCCCTTATCTGCCCAAGCAAGAGCTTCCCGCCGTGCTCTCTCAATGCAGAAACGCGCCTCTCCCAATGGGCGGGCTGCCTGGTTTGGCCTCCTCTCTCTAGCCGCCCGGCCTGGGGGCCAGCTTGGCTTACTGCCAGCGAGCCTACCTACTCGAGCGTTGGTCCTTACTCCATCTTCGCGACGGCGGGCCTCTCTTCTGCCTTCCCTGACCAGACGCTTCCTTCTCTGCTAAACGCAGAGACGGCTAGCCAGGTCACGTACGCGTGGCCAGTATTGGCGCACTCTGGATATCTGCCCGTCTAGGGCTACTTTCCTTCGGCCCCGGCTGCTGGTTCTCAGCCAACGCCAGGCGCTCCAAACGAAGCAGAACAATCAGCAGCAGCGCCATGAGATTGGCCATTCCTTGCACGTAGAGATTATCGACCATGTTATGCACGAGGACCGTCAGGAGCGCGGCCACGATCCCCAGGGCCAGGGCCTGGTCATCGCCAAGGCGGGCTAGCCGTTGCCGCCAACGAAGTGAGGAGGCGCTCAGTCTCCTCTTGGCTGTCAGGCAGGCAGCCAGCTCGCGGTAGGCACAATGCAGGCGATGATAGGCACGAGCGCTTAGCCCGGCAATGACAAGGACAAAGAAAGTGTAGGCGATCAGACCCACCAGGCCCATCTCGGCAGCGACATTGATGAAATAGTTGTGGGCGTGACCGAGGGGGATGACGAAAATGCCAATCGTGTAGTGCGGATAGGCATCGCCATAGTTCCCGATGCCTACTCCTAGCCACGGATGATCAAGAAACATGTGAATCCCAGCCAGCCAATGAGCCAGTCGCTCCGCTGTTGCATACTGCTGAGCGGTCGGATGGGTGAAGGAGATATCATTGACTCCAATGAAATTTAATAACGGATTAAAGAGATGCTGTGGAATAATGCCAATCAAAATGCTCTCGACCAGTACCCAGAAGCCGACAATGAGCATGCGCCAAAACGGGCGCAGGTTGGGCAGGCCCACAAGCAAGATGAAGAGGCTGGCGGTGAGAAGGGCCAGCCAACCTCCGCGTGACTGGCTGAAGAACTCGGCCAACGCCAGCAGAACACTCGCGCCGGCGGCCAACCAGCGAGTTTGTTTCTTCCTGCTGGCAATGGCCAGGGCCAGAGCGATAGTCAACGAGAGATTGATGTAGCCAGCATAGGGATTGGGCTGATTAAAGGTACCATAAACGCGCAGGCTCTCACCGCGCACGAAGCTGCTAGGGCCGATGCTGAACAGTTCCTGATAGTAGCCAAGGGCTGCCTGCGAAAGCGCTGCCAGCAGGCTGAAGATCACGATTGTCCAGGCCTGACGGCGTGTTCGAATATAACCACTGCCTGCTACAACAACAATCAGGACCTCGATCCATTTAAAGATCTCTTTCAAGCTTGACTTCACGCTCATGGCCACAGTCAGTGAAACAAGCATGCTGATCAGCAGCACTGCCAATCCCACCAGCAGCAGAGGTGGGATTGCTTGCCGCTCGCGGCGACCGGGTCCACCGGTTTGGTGGCCACTGCGCAAGACATGGCCCGCTAGCCAGGCGGTGGCCAGGAGAATCACGAGGATATCGGTGCTATTGAGGCGTAGCGAACCCAGGCCGATATAGTCAAGCGCTCCCCAGGAGACACTCAGCGGGAGCAGATAGAGAGCGACCTGCGGGCGGAGCAGAACCCAGATACTGAGGATCAGATAGAGCGGAAGACGGATATTCCACGGAGCGGGCAGGGTGAACAGGCAGCCGAGAGCCAAGGCTCCCCCTAGCACGCCAACGGTGTTGGCTGCTGTCAAGGAGGAGCGCAAAGCTGCTCCCAAACGGGCAGGGGAAGAAACAGCAGCCCCAGCTTCTCTTGTCAAGATGCTAAAGCTTCTCATGATGCGCCAAATGCTGTCATAGTTGCAGTGGCTCCTCTCCTGGCGAGCGCTGGTCAAGGGATCGCCGAGAGAGAACTTTGTTCCTTACTAAACCATTCTATCGTTCGTCGCAATCCCTCCTCCATTGGAACAGTAATGCGCCAGCCCAGCAGGCGACAGGCCTTGGAGATATCAGGACGGCGTCGTTCGGGGTCATCGACGCGGGCTGGTTCAAACACAATGGGTGACGAGGAATGGCAGAGTCGGATAATGGTCTGAGCAAACTCCAGAACAGTATGCTCTTCTGGATTGCCCAGGTTGAAAACCTCGCCGGTCGTCTGTGGGTGGAACATTGCCAGGATCAGCCCCTCGACCAGGTCGCTAACATAACAGATGCTACGGGTCTTGCTTCCGTCGCCGTAGATAGTCAGCGGCTCATGCTTGAGCGCCTGGGTGATGAAGTTGGGAATCATGCGTCCATCGTTCGGCTGACTGTTGGGGCCATAGGTGTTAAAGATGCGCACGATGCGGACATCCGTCTGGTATTGGCGATAAAATTCCATTGTCAGTGTTTCGCCCAGCCGTTTGCTTTCATCGTAGCAAGCGCGTGGTCCAATTGGATTGACGTGGCCCCAGTAGTCTTCACGCTGGGGGTGCTCCAGCGGATCGCCATAGACCTCCGAGGTTGAGGCAAGCAGAAAGCGGGCCTGCTGGCGCCGGGCCTCTTCTAGCAGCAAGTACGTGCTGTGGCTATTGGCCAGGATGGTCTCGATCGGATGCTCCATATAGCCCACGGGACTAGCCGGGCTGGCCAAATGAAAGATTGCGTCAGCCTCAAAAGCAAAGGGCTGAGTAACATCATGATAGAGGAAGGTGAAGGAAGGATGATGGCGCAATTCGGCTATATTTCGCTCTGATCCAGTGATCAGGTTATCCACGCAGAGTACATGATGGCCGGCCTCTAGCAGACGTTTACACAGATGGGAGCCGATAAAACCCGCTCCACCAGTGACAACGACTCTCAACGAATGAACCTCCAAACCGATAGGGTAGGGACTAGCTTGATTGGCGAGTCAAGGATATCATACTTTCTCCCCGCAAGGGAAGCCACCGGCTGTAGGGGCGGCCCATTCGGGGGAGAAAGCGCTATTCCTTCGAGTGAATGGGCCGGCAGCGACTGGTTCCGTCCATAAGGGGGCCAGCCTGGCGCTCGCAGCCTGTTTCCTTCTTCCCCAGGTAGGGGAGGGCAGGGGCGGTCAGAGAGGCTGGGGTTAACAGATCTGAACGACCTCCCAGCGCAAAGAAAGAGAGAGGTCGAAAAGGAGACGCTGGTCAGACCTCGGGCCGGTTCAGCGAGCTTGCTGTGGCCGGGCACGAGTCTTGTCTTGCTCTATGTCAGTCATTGGCCGTAGGGAGATTCTGGCTGTGGCGGCGACGCCAGCGCTGATAAAGGAACTCATCGCCCCAGCTCAGAAAGCCGCAGGTGGTGAGACCGTGCACGATGACCACAGACAGTAGCGATGGAGGGGTGGGCTGGAGTACGTAGAGGGTGCTAAAGACCATGCCAGCCAGGCCTACCCCTGCAATGCTGCGCCAGTTCCAGCCCCCCAGGCGGTGGTACAGCGTGTAGACGAGAGTACTGATTAGCCAGCCCCAGCCGACCCAGCCCGTCCATTGCCAGACCAGACGCAGCAGAAAGCCGCGGAAGAAGACCTCTTCTGCTGGAGCATTAATGAAGAGGTAGTAGCAAGCCTGCAGGAGATGGTCGCCTGGCGTTGGACGCTGAAAGCGCGGTCCCACGATCAGGCTGCGGTAGAGCATGGCCAGCAGGGCCATCAGACTACCCAGCCCCAGCCCGAGGGCCAGCTGGGCCCCCAGCGCCACTGGCAAACTCAGGCCCAGCTCCGCGGCTGGCAGGTGAGAGAAAACCAGCCAGAGCAGGGGAACCCCGCTCAGAGGAACAATGCGGATCAGCACATCAGGCCAGAGCCAGCGCCAGGTTGTGGCCACCGTCGAACGGGGATAGGTGGCGGGAGCAAACGACTGCCTGGGCGTCTCTACTAACGACATTTTCTCACCTCACGGATAGCGCTGAGGGCCAGCTGACGCAAGAGCGGGCCGCAGCAGCCAACTGCTCTGCCTCCTTTACTCTGCTGAGGGGGGGGAACGGCGAGCTGCCTGCAAACGATGGAGATCTGCCAGTCCTTCCTTGATCTCCTCGGGCGAGAAATTGCCTGCTCGCAGCTCGGCATCGCTCTTCCCCTGTAGGCGAGCGTAGAAAGCCTGCCCCTGCTCAAACAGCTCGTCGCTGCTATCGGGAGCCTCCAGGGCCTCGAAGAGGGCGTCCTCTGCCTGGGCATAGCGCCCCGTCTTCTCATAGTAGAGCATGATCCGCGTCAGCAGTGGGGCGGGCAGCGCATAGCGACTCAGCAGCGTCAGCAGCTCCTCAATCTCGGCAAAGAAGTCGGAATGGCGCGGATTCTTCTCCAGCAGAACGGCCTCCAGAAAGAGGCGTAGCGAGCGCTGATAGCGAGGAAAACTCTCCTCATAGCGCTGCAGATCCTGATAGGTATCGCCTTCCAGCTTGAACAGAAGAGCTATCCAGAGGCACTTCCCGACATCGAGCAGGTCGATACGCTTCACCAGGGCCAGGAGCATCTCCTCGGGGATCGTCAGCAAGAACTCGGAGTTCAAGCCTAGCGTCTGCCGGAAAAGCTCATCAATGAGTATGAGCGCTTCCTGATGCTGGTTAGCCCGGCGTAGGAAGAGCACACGTGCTAGAAGGCGGCTGAACTGCTCGATCAATCTCAGAATATAATCGCGATTAATCACGGGACTAACCTGCCTCCCTGGCCCGACGCTCAAAAAGAATCGTCGGCTGGCCTGCTGGCGGACGTATGAACATATCCCCGAGGCAAGGACAGCTGGCGAAGCGTCGACCTACTCCAAAGACCGGACGTTTCCAGACCTGCCTGCCTTGCGGCCAGGTCAAGATAGGCGGGAGATGGCCTGATCGAGACGTTGCACTGTGCGCTGGCGGCCCAGAACTTCCATAGTCTGGAAGAGCGGAGGTGAGACCGTGCGCCCACTGATAGCCACACGAATGGCCCCGAAGAGCTGGCCTGTTTTCAGTCCGAGCGTCGCAGCCAGGGCGCGCAACGGCTCTTCGAGGGCGCTGTGCTCCCAGCGATCAAGAGAGATCAGGATCTCGCGCGTGCGTTCGAGGGCGGCGCGAGTATTGGCTGCGTCCATCTGCTTCTGTACCAGCAGAGCTGTATCGTAGTGCAGCTCATCGACATAGAAAAAGTCGACCATCTGGGCCGCCTCTCCCAGGGTCTTCATCCGCTCCTGCTCCAGCTGAAGGACACGCTGCGTATAAGCGAAGTCCAGTGGGCGGGGCACACTGGCGGGCAGGCCACCCTCGGTAGCCGGGCGCTCAAGATAAGGCAAGGTGCGTCGCGTCAATTCCTCCAAGGGCAGCTGACGGATATAGACGCCATTCATCCAGGTCAGCTTATCGGGATCGAGGATTCCCCCCGAGACACCGATGCGGTCCAGCGTAAAGGCGCGGATCAACTCCTCGCGGCTGAAAATCTCCGTCTTATCGTCGTAGGCCCAGCCGAGGAGCGCCAGAAAATTAAAAACCGCCTCGGGGAGATACCCCTGTTTCTGGAGCGTATCCCAGGAGGGGGCATTATGGCGCTTGCTCAGCTTCTTCTTGTCTTTCCCCAAAACATTGGGAAGATGGTAGAAGAGGGGAGGCTCCCAGCCCAGCGCCTGATAAATCTGCACGTGGCGTGGGGCACTGGCGATCCACTCTTCGCCGCGTAAGACGTGCGTAATCCCCATCAGATGGTCGTCGATGACATTCGCCAGATGGTAGGTCGGATAACCATCCGATTTCAGGAGGACGGCATCGTCGAGATCAGCGTTTTTGAAAACAATATCGCCGTGCAGCTCATCATGGACCACGGTCTCGCCTTCTAAGGGCATCGCAAAGCGCACCGTCCAGCTATGGCCAGCGGTCTCGAGGGCAGCGCGCTCCTCAGCGCTCAAAAAGCGGCAGTGGCGATCATAGCGGGGAGGAAGCTTTTGGGCCTCTTGACTCTTGCGCATCTGTTCCAGACGTTCGGGCGTACAATAACAGCGGTACGCATGGCCGCTGGCGATCAGCTGATGGGCGTACTGCTGATAGAGGGCCTTGCGCTGTGTCTGATAATAAGGACCATACGGGCCGCCGACAACCGGACCCTCGTCGTAATTCAGCCCGAGCCACTTGAGGCCCTCGATCAGATAGCTTACAGCCCCCTCAACCGTGCGGCTTAGATCAGTGTCCTCGATGCGCAGAATAAAAGTGCCGCCGCTGTGGCGGGCAAATAACCAGCTGAAGAGGGCGGTCCGATAACCGCCGATATGCTGAAAGCCCGTTGGGCTTGGGGCAAAGCGTAACCGTGGAGCAGTGGTAGCGTGCTTTTGTCGCTGCTCCTCCTGCATAGGCACGTCGGACTGTGTCATAGGCGACGATAGGCTCTCCTCTTTCTCGGCTAAGAACGGCCCCATTGTACCATACCTGGCAACAGAGCGTAAGAGCCTGATCAACTTGACCAGAGCAGGACAACGATCCTGCTGGCAAAACGCTGGCTGACTAACCCGTTGTTGCGCAGAAGAGGTCATTGCCTCGAGCGGAAGAGCAAGAAAGACCTGGGAACGCAGCAGGGAAACTGCCCAGAGAGCATCTCAGCAGTGGGCGCAAGCCGGAGCAATATGGGGGACTTCGCCGTCAAGGCTGCCAGGAAGGGGAGCTGCGACCGCAGCCAGACTCTCTACCGATCCTGCTCGTCCCCAAAAGCTGCTGAGCGGATCGCAGAGACCATTGTAGGGCAGTGGGAAAGCTGAGGTCTCAGCCCTGCGAGCGTCACGGGAGGATCACAGGCATCCTCTCGCGACGCTGATCAGGATCATGTCCTTTGTGCTCCTTTTGTGCTATATTATTAAAATATGCAAACGAGTCTGATCGCTTCGGGAAGGAGCGATCATCAGGATACTGATAGAGGCGAGCCCAACCTTGGCGCTTTCAAAGGAAGGCAAGTCCGCGGGGAGAGAGGAATAGCTGCCTTACCGGAGCAGCGTGTCTGGTGCTCGGCTGTCGGCAGAGGAAAGCAAAACGCCAGATTGCTCTCCTCGCAGCATTGCCTGGTCACAGTAGTGGCTTTAAGCGAGCAGAGAGCGAGGCCCAGTGCAGCACGGAGAGCCGGAAGAAGCTGCGGCGGGGCGGCAGGTGAGATCAATCCTTACCGAACTCATCCAGCACATCCAGGCTATTGATAAAGTCGCGATAGGCCTCCAGATTATCCGGCTCCGGCTCCTTCTTCGGAGGGGTCTTGGGCAGGCTCTGCTCCTCACTCGTCTCAGGCGTGACACCGGCGCGCTCCAGCACACTCTCCTCGACGTAAATCGGAGCCTTGGCGCGAATAGCCAGCGCGATCGCGTCGCTTGGGCGGGCGTCGATCTCCACGTGCCTGCCATCGGCGTCCAGGATAATGCGGGCGTAGAAGATATCGTCGATCAGGTCAGAGATCACGACGCTCATAATCTTCGCGCCCAGCTCGGTGATCACATTCTTGAGCAGGTCGTGGGTCAAAGGCCGTGGGGAGCTGGCTCCCTGGAGTTCGATCGCAATCGCGTAGGCTTCCGCATGCGCTATCCAGATGAAGAGATAGCGCTCCTGCCTTAGCGCCTTTAAAATGACTACCCGTTGCTGTGTCGCCAGATTTATGCGTACACTCTCGACTGTCATTTCAACCATGTGTCTCTGACTCCCTCTTTCATGGCCGGTTCCGCGAGTGTTCGACGCCTTTATTGTACATCTATCTACGGGTCTGGCGCAAATCGCTTGCCCTTCTCTCGCTGGCTACGGTCAGGACAGGAAAGGAGCAGGCGCTACCTGGCTACGACCCGCCATCACCTCCCCTCGTCCGATAGTATAGCAAAGACTGGCGGCTATTCCAAGGGGCTTCCTCTCCCTGGATGCGGCTCCGCTCCCTTGTGATCGGCTCTGAAAAACTGTTCCGAAAATACGTTCGAGAAAAAGCTTGACTTGTCTTGCCCTGTCTGATATCATTGACTCGAATAGCCGTTCTACTCTTGATAGCGACGGAGTTCGCTGAACGGGTTTTTGAAGAAAGGCAGGAACCTCGATTATGCCTGAGCCACTGGGCGAGTTCCAGCGGCGCATGCTGGAATTCATCGTCAATTACATTCGCCGGGAGGGGATGCCTCCGACGAATCGTGAGATCGGCAAGGCCATGAAGATCGCCAGCACTGGCCACGTCGACTATCATCTGAGCATGTTGGAGAAGCGCGGCTACATCGTCCGTGAGGCCAAGAAGAGCCGTGGTATTAAGCTGACCAGGCATCCCTGGGGCATTCCTGTCGAGGGGACAATCGCCGCTGGTGAGCCGATCGAGATTTTCTCGGAGCCGGACCAGACCATCGAAGTGGGGCACGGCGTCGATCCCGAAAGCAGCTTTGCTCTGGTTGTTCGCGGCCAATCAATGATTGAGGACCATATTTGCGACGGCGACTATGTGGTGATTAAGCGCCAGCGCACCTGTGAGAACGGCGATATCGTGGTGGCTGTCCACCTGGTGGAGGGCATACCCGGTAAGGCAACGCTCAAGCGCTTCTTCTTGGAGAAGGAGCAGGTCCGTCTGCAGCCAGCCAATGCTGAACTGGAGCCGATCTATATCCCGCGCGATGAGTGGGATCGTGAGTGGGAGATTCAGGGCAAGGTGATTGCGATCGTTCGCCACTACGGCGGCCCCGGACGTGCCGCCTGAGCTACTCTTGCTCTCGACCACCTTGGGCTTGTTCTTGTGAGCGTAGACTGCGCTCCGCCTCCCGGCTCTCCTCTCTCTTCTCTGCTAAGCCTGAAAAGGCTTCAAAGGTTTGCTCCTCCGCAGAGTAGGTGGGGCCTCCTCCAGAGTTGAGTAGCGTATGACTTGAGGACGCACATATCCTGCCGTGCGGCGTCCTCCTTCTCTGTCTCTCCTGGCGCGATGTCGCTTTGGCGTGCTCTGACTGACTCGTTGGCCTCCGTTGCCTCCTCTGGCTGGGCAGACAGCCATCTGTGCCTGCTGAGCCAGTGTGGCCTGGCGCTCCCCTCTCCCTCTCCACTGCGCGGCTGCTAGGGCGCTTCTTGCCAAGAAATCGCGTCGCTGTTATACTGTCACTAAAGATGATAAGCTCATACCCAGGTCGGGTTTTTGAGAAGGGAGGCATGGCTCTTCCTGGGCAGGCCGTGCTCTTTTTTCATTATGCTCTTGCTCGTACTGAGGAGAACTTCTGTTTGAAAGGATATACTTCCTATGAGAGCCGCCGCCGTGGCTTTCGTGCTGGTTGCTGCAGCTGCCGTGGTCCTGTGGTTCGGGAATACGCTGAATTCCTGGGTGCTTGGTGGCCTGATAGGCGGATTGGCAGCCTTGCTGCTTAGTATCCCCATCTCCCTCTCTCTCTTCTCTTTTCTCTCTCGTCGTCATGATGAATATCTTCGGGCGGAGTTACAGACGCGCATGGCCCTTGAAACAACACGTCAGTCGCCTCCTCCTGCCTCCCCGCGTGCTGCTCAGGCAGCTCTGTTTGCTGGGGAAAGCTGGCGAGGTCAGACGCGCCATACACGGGTTGCTGCCGACGAAGAGGCGCTGGACGAGGGAGAAGAGTGGGTTTTTGCTGAGGGGGAGGAGGAGAGTGATTCCAACGGTGGATATGTGACCTTTGATGACGAGGAACCAGAAGAGGAGATGGTGCGTGGTCGGGGGCCTGCTTCCGTTCCGCTCTCATCACGTCTATCTCGTTCATTATCACGAGAGCTTCCGGCTCGTTCCCCCTCTTCTGTTCCTTTACAGATGCGCTCAACTGGACGCAACTCCTCTGCGCTTCATCCACAGACGCGCATCGAAGGTCTCCGCGCGCAGCCTCCGCTAGGGCAGGGGGGGTATCGCCTTCCCCCTGTAGCTGCGGGGCCTGCCTATCCTGGTATGGCCCGCCCTCAAGCCGGTAGCCAGCGCCGTCAGAGCCAATATTTTGCAGAGGCACTGCGCACGGCCCGTCTAGAGGCATTGCGCCAACAAGAGGAGTCTCTCAACGAGGAGAACGTTGAGGTCTCACCAATGCTTCCGCCGCCGCCGCCAAGGCTGGCGGCGCGCCGTTCTTCTAGCCTGGCTGGCCAGAGACCTGCTTCCGCGCAGCAGCGTCAGCTTCAGCGTTCGCAGCCGCTGGCTCAGTCGTCGGAGCGCTCCGCGACCTCTGCCTCTGCCTCTACTGCTCCATCCCAAAGGGCTGGGCGCCGTTTACCGTTGGCCGCTCAGGCTGACGACGAGGTCTATGATGATTCTCTTGCTCCTTTGAGGGACACAGGAAAGGACCCTGTTGCTCGCTCATCTGCTATGGCGATCGACAGCAGTCCGGGGCGGGCGCGCCCTGCGGGCGAGCAGCGTCTCTTGCGTAGCTCCCCTTCGGGAAGCTTGAGAAATCCTCTGGTGCGTCGCCCTCCGTATCTCTATGAAGATGACCCTCTGCGTGCCGAGTTGAGTCAATTCGCCGAGGAGCCAATCACTCGCCGTTCTTCACGCCTTCGACGCTTTCCTGCTCCTGATGAGGACTAAGTAGCCTAAGCTGGGCTTGAAAAAAAGTCTGGGAAGGGGAGGGAGCGGCCTCTCTCGGCTGGCTCTGGCTGGTTAACTGCTTTGCCAGCCAGGGACCTGTCCCCAAAGAGGCGTTGGTACCCCCTCCCTGGCGTCCGTCGGCAGCGTGTGCTAGGATTGGGCAAAAGTGCAGGAGCTTGCCTTACAAAGGAGGCCGTGTTTTGCTGAATCAGTTGATCGAGACTTTGACCAGCTTGATCACCAATCTCTATGTCTCGACGGGTCTGTTAGGGATCATCGTGGCGATGGCGATCGAGAGCTGCTGCATTCCGTTACCCAGCGAGATTGTTATGCCTCTGGCCGGAGTGATGCTCGCTCAGGGTCGCTTGCTTCCTGGCCTGAACTCCTGGTTGGCTCTGCTGCTGGTGGCCCTCTCCGGCTCCCTTGGTTGCTTACTTGGCTCGATGCTGGCCTATGCGATTGGAGCCTCTGGCGGGCGTCCGCTGATGCTCAAGTATGGCCGCTATGTCCTGATCTCGCAGCATGATGCCGATAAGGCAGATGAATTCTTCAGGCGGTGGGGGAGCGCGACGGCGTTCTTTTCCCGCCTGTTGCCCGTTGTGCGCACCTACATTTCGCTGCCTGCTGGCATTACAAAGATGCCGTTTGGGCGCTTTTGCCTTTATACTTTCCTGGGTTCGTTGCCCTGGTGCCTGCTCTTGGCTTACGCTGGCACGGTCCTGGGTAACCATCTGGAGACGCTGGCCCCTCTCTTTCACAGCCTCGATGGCGTGATCGTGCTGGCTCTGCTGGTGCTGGTCGTGCTCTATGTCTGGCGGCATATTCGCAACGATAGGCGGGCTCGCGCCGCCCATGCTGCTGCGGCTGCCCAGCAGCAGGAGGCTGGTCGGGGACCATTGACTGCTGGCCCTGGTGAGCAGCGGCTGCCCACTGCAGCTTCCCAGGCTACCCCCCAGGGGGCTTCGTGGGGACAGCCGATGACGCAGCCGCCATTTGGGCCACCCTGGTCGAATGCTCCGGCTCCGCCGCCAGCGCCATCTCCCCAGTCTCCTCCTTTCTCTCAACCCTGGCAGGGGTCGCCTGTGCAGGGACAGGATTATCGTCCACACTGGCCGGTAGAGGGGCAGAGAGGGCCAGCGGGTCCTTACCCTCGCCAGTAAGAGGGCAGCAGAGCAGTGTAGCCGGCAGGGCTTTGGCCCTGGCCGGCCTTCTTTGTCTATAGGCTGGTATTGATAAGGCTGAAGCGGCTGACAGATGGTCCTGTAACGTAACGGGGTGAAGGCTGCTCTCTGCCGTGGGCAGAGGGGCTAGAAGCGATGGGAGGGTGATAGCGAGAGAGTGCAGGGTGGGTAGACCGCATCACTTGGGAACTGGGGGGAGATCAACGCCTGGGAGTGCTGGTCGGAGGAACGGGGGTGGGGGAAATCCTCCCAGGCGTTGATCTTGACAGCAGGAACCATAGGGGTCTGTCTGCTCCCTATAATAGGGGGAAGAAATCAAAAAATCCTAAGCCAATTACAAAGATTCTGTAAAGAATTTCTGTTGTGACCCGAGGTTCCCTCTTCCCCTGACCGGCTCGTGCCCTGGGGATAGTGCTTGCTGGCCAATATGTCCTTGTGAGGCGGGAGCTTTTAGGGAAGAAGAAGAGGCTTGTGAGTGGGGAGATCAGGCTCTGCCAGGAGAGCGACGGAGTGCGCCGCGCTCACTGACTGTGAGTGGGGGCACTCCGTCCAAGCGGAGAGGGAAAGAGCCAGTCTGCGTGCTCTGCTCAGGCTGACCTAGGGCAGGCTACTGAGGTGGGGTCCTACGGTATTGGCGAAGGCGTAGCCGTTCGAGGCATCCCAGTTAATCGACCAGGTCATGGCTCCGCGCAAACCAGGGTAGGTCGTCGAGGGTTTGAAGCTGGCGCAGTTGGTGCCGCGGCTCAGACAGTCAAGGGCCGCGTTGACCACGGAGGGAGCCACGTAACCACCACCTGCCGCTGAGGGCGAGGCGGGGAGTCCAAGGCCGACCTGGTCGGGGCGCAGTCCGCCTTGCAACTGGATACAGGCCAGCGCGGTCATGAAGTCCTCGCTGCCCTGAGCATAGACCTTGCCATCGCAGCCGTTCATCGTCCCCGAGTTGTAATACTGGGTATTGACGAGGGTCAAAATGTCTTTGATGTTCAGGGCAAGCTGGAAGTAGGCGCCCGCCGTCGACTGCATATCGATGGTCTGAGGAGCCAGCGTGATGATGAGGTTAGACCCGGCGAGCGCCGAGAGCTGACGGAGCGCGCTGGCCAGATAGGTCGGATTGATCCCGTTTTCAAGATCAATGTCGACGCCGTCGAAGCCATAGGTGGTCATAAGCTGGTAGACGCTGTTGGCGAAGTTGGTAGCGCTGGTGGCGTCGTTTACGGTGATGGTGCCATTCTGGCCACCAACGGAGATAATGACCTTTTTCCCCTGAGAGTGCAAGGTGGCGATGTCGCTGATAAACTGGCCGGTAGTGTAGCCCCCTAGCGCCGAGGAAAGTCCGGAGTCGAGACTAAAGGTGACAGCGCCTGGACGAGAGGGGTCGGCGTTGGCAAAGGCAACGGCGATCAGGTTGTAGTAGGAGTTAATAGCGCTCAGTCTGAGCGGAGTGGCTCCGTTGGTGAAGTCTTGCCAGTAGCCGGTTAAAACATGGCGCGGCAGGCTGCCGCCGCAGCTGGTGCAGGGCGTGGGGGTCGGGGTCGGCGCGACTGTACTGGTAGGTTTGGGCGTAGCTGTGCTGGTCGGAGCTGGCGTCGGGCTGGGGGTTGGAGTTGGACTACTGGTCGCTGTGGGGGATGGCGTTGCGGTTGCGCTGCCCGCAGGCCCGCTCAGGCTGACGTCGTCGACGTAGACGCTTCCCTGTAAGTACCAGCCATGTACATAGATGGTGACACTGGTGGTCGAGGCTCCGGTGGTAAAGGAAACGCTTAACAGGGTGTAGCTGCTGCTACTAGTCCAGTTGCTGGCCCCGCCGTTAATGCCGAGATAGGCGTAAGGCCCATCAACATAGGCACTGAGGGTATAGCTGCTGTTGGGTTGCACACTGATGGTCTGGGTACATTGTCCAGTTGTGGAGGCGGTAGGATTCATTTGTAAGGCATAGCTGCCACTGTGTACTGGTGCCTTCACTACGCTATCACCGGGGTCGCAGCTCCAACCGCTCAGATTGCCACTCTCGAAACCCGGGTTGGCCACAAGATTGCTGCCTGCTGCAAAGGCTCCGCTTGTCCAGCGCAGAAAAAGAGCCGCTGCAAGACCGCTGACAATGAGGAGGGCTGAGAGCAGGATGAGCAGGAGGCGAGGCTGCAGAGGAGGTCGTGACCTCACCTTGGGCAGACTGCTGGACATAGTAATGGCTTTCCTCCTTGCCGTGGAATGCTCAAAGAGCCGCAGCAGGGCATGCTGGCTTCGTGCCCGCGACCTGCCTCTGTTGTGCGGCAAGCCGTGCCCTGCCGGCAGATCCTTCATTACCAATGATAGTCAGGCGTAATCATATCGTCAAGATGTCTAGACCACTCTGGCTAGCCTTAGGAGAACGATCTGTCCCGCTGACTGCTTGTCAGCTCAGTTCCTGCCAGGTCAGAGGAAGGGGGGGGGAATGTGCTGGAGCGATGTGCAAATCAGACTCACTGGCGTTTGCAAAAATTGAGGCTGCCAGACCTCGACCGGGCTTATATGAGTGGGTGCGTAGCTGGCCTGGGGAGCTGTCGTGAATCAGGTGAAACGGTAGCGCAGGAAGAGATAGCTACCAGCCCGCTTCAGACTGAGCAATTCGCCCCAGCGGGGAGCGGCTGGCAGGAAGAGCTGCTGAGAGACGAAGCCGGGACGTAGCTCATTGGCGTCGCGACCGGCGAGCTGCGGGGCCAGTGTCAGGAACAGCTCGTCGATCAGTCGCTCGGCCATGAAGCGACCCATCAGCTGGGGGCCGCCCTCGATGAGGATACGCTGGCACGGCTGCCAGCGGCTCAACGTCTCCACGATAGCCCGAGCCTGGAGAGGTCCCTGCTCGCCGGCCACAAGCAGATGCAAGGTAGGAGGCAGGGTTTGCTCTTGGAGGCGAGCCTGTCCTTGCACTGTGGTAATCAGCACGGAACGAATGGCGAGTTCGTGGAAGAGTGGCAGGCTGAGATCGACATGGCCGCTGCTACTGACGATCACATTCAATGGCTGGGGGGCCTGGTCCAGCTGCTGGCGTAGTTGACGATATGCGGCGGCTAGCGGGGGATAGATGTAGTCTGGTGTCCAGCGATGCTCGGACGCATCGCGCAGAGTGCCCGCTCCTACGATTACCGCATCGACGCAGGCCCGCAGCAGCCCCATGACCATATGATCATGCTCATTGCCGCCACTGATATCCAGGCTTTTTCCGTCGGCGTGGGCAACGGCTACGCCGTCGAGCGTCTCGACGAAGTTGCTGATGATGTAAGGGCGCTCCACTGGTGCAGGTGGAAAGGCCAGCCTTCCATAGAGGTGGGCTAAGTCTGAGGGAAGAGGCAGCGCCTGGCCTGTAGCTTCTCTCTGCTCAAAAGCGGTCTCCAACGGAGATAACGTCTGCATGGTATGTCAATCGTCCTCTTTCTGCTTCTCAGATCTATCCTGACTTTCTTATTTATATCATCTCTGGTCGCGCCTGCTCCTCATAAGAGCTGGCCTCTCAAGCCAGGAAGCTGGCAGGAGAGGCCACATGGACGTTTTGGCTCCCTTTTTCTATCACGCTACTCGAGCAAGCAGGGGAACTCTGCTGGATCTCACTCTGTTGTCGTTAAGTCTTGCCAGCGGGCACCACTGTTGGCAATCATACCGCCGATCGCGGCTGCTCCCAGACAGGTCAGCGCCAGGCCTCCAACGATATAACACCAGGAGCTGGCGCTGATCTGGGGAATCCAGGGATAGATCACCGTGGTAATCATGGCCGTCAGGCAAGAGAGGAGTCCTGGCAGGCAGCATAGCCAGAGCACGGGTTTCATCAAGGGTTTGGGGAATAACAGACGGCTGTCGAGCAGGTGCGGATAACGGAAGATACAGATCAAGGCGTCGATAAACAGGAACATGACGGAGAGGGCCCAGACAAGGGTGGCTGCAGCGATCAGCACGTTATAGGCTTCGGTTGCAAACTCACTCGCGGCTGTTGGAGCGAAAAGATAGGGGATGACCAGGAAAACAACGGCGGCAAAGGTCAGGCTGATGCAGGTTTGAAAGATGATGGCGTTGCCCGGTACGCGATTCCGATTGAGCAGGCCGATCTGGCGAGGCAAGTGTTTGTCGACCGCTCCCACCATGAGCAGGCGGGCGAAGGTAGAGTTGAAGAAGACAGGAACGATGAAAAAGTAGCTCAGGATGCAGACGAGGATCAGGTTCCCCATCCACTTGCCAAAGACGATGTCCAGGAGGAGGACCGGAGCGAAGCCATTGTAGGCCGCTTGTTGGCCCTGAACGATAAGCATCGCCAGGGTGGTGATCAGGTAGCTGGCGAAGACGATAATGGTGCCCCAGAGGAGATGCCGCGTGATGACCTTGCGCTTGGGGTACATCTCCCCGGCCAGAATCAAGGGGACCTCGGTGCTCAGGTAGGCAAAGGTGGCGTAACCAAAGGTAATAAAGTTCCCCGGGCCGATGGCCCAGTCGGAAGCATGGGCAATGCTCGTGGCCAGAGGGTGCCCTTCCAGCAGCCAGATCAGAGAGGCGCATCCCATCAGAGGAACTGCCAGAAAGTAAAGTACTGTTAATATATTAATGATGTTCTGAACGAAGCGAGCACGCTGTTGAGCGATCACACAGGATAAAATGAGCAAGGCGATGATCACGAGTCCCTGCTGCCAGGGTTCGCTCAGCCAGCCGCTATGCAAGTTTTGCAGATAGGTAACGAATAGCTCCGGTCCGCCGATGATGAGGAGGGCTCCGGAGAGCCAGGCGCAGAAGCCTGAGAAGAAGCTCCAGTATTGCCCGAGGGCTTTATAACTCCAGCTATAGAGAGCACCCTCATGAGGAAATAACAAAGCCAGCTGGGCGGTAACAATGGCGCATGGGAAGAAGAAAACCAGGGCACCTAGCAATAGATAGCTGATACCGGCAGCTCCACTGCCCACAAGTAGGGTTGAGATAGTGATATTGAAGAGCAAGAGCATATAGTTGGCTGTCATATCGAAGGTATTGAGCTGCACGGGCATGGTCTGGGGGACATACGACTCCGAGGTTAACTTGCCCTTTTCGAGAAGTTCCTTTGCCATATAATTTCCCTCCAATTTCACTAAAAAATATCTTTATCGCCAGAGAACAGCTGGTATGTTCCGGATTGAAAGCTCTTACTGTCCAGAATGGTCTTACCGAGAGCAGAGCGCCATTCCCCCGTGTGAGAGGAGGGCTGGAGGTGCTCTGCTCTCCTTCAGTCTGCGATCGTATCGATGAGCCGGGTGCTGCGGTCCGTTTGCCTGAGAAGTGGCCTATTGCTCTGCTTGCTATCCTGCTACGCTGCTGGCAGGCTGCCAGCAGCGGTCGCGTCAGAGGCTCTCTCTCGGCTGACGGGAGCTGCGTTCTTTGTTTATTGACCGTTCCTGCTGCAGCGATTGATCAGTTCGCAGATAGCCTGCCTGGTTTCCTCAGCCTTCTGTTCAACGTAGGGCATATGACCAACGCCCGGCTGATGGAGGTGCACCTTATGGGAGCTGGAGACGGAGGAGAGGAAGCGCTGGGTGTCTTCCAGAGAAGCAAAGGGATCCTGGTCGCCGGTCACCACGAGGATGGGGCTGCTAATGCGACTGAGATTTTGGGCATGGGGCAGCCGGCCTGCTTCAAGATAGGGGCCGACTGGGTAAGCGTAGGCTGTGCCAAAGTGGGCCTGGTGCCACTGCAGCACGGCGGGTGCTGCCGAGGGGGCAAACATCTCCCACTCTTCTTCTGTGGTGAAGGCGTAGCCGCAGGGGGCCTGGGCCAGCTCTGCCAGCATCTCGTCGATCGGCGTGGCCAATGCTGCGTAGATGAGTCCAAGCAAGACCAGGCCGGCGACACGCTCGGGATAGCGCTCTGCCACCACTGGTGCCACCATTGTTCCATAGCTTTCGCCGATCAGGATGGCTTGTTCCTGGCCGGTGATGTGACGCACAAAGTCGAGCACTGCCGCCGTATCGGCTACTGAACTCTCGACTGTGACGCTTTTACCATCGACGACGCGGCTGGAGCGGCCATGACCGCGAAAGTCGAAAGCGAAGGTGCGCGAGCCATGCTGCGCCAGCGCGTTGACCAGGGAGGCGTGAGCCACGGGAACATCGTAGCCACTACCGTCCATGCCGGCCCCATGTAGCAACACTACTGGCGGCTTCGTATCACGTCCCGCGATCCACTTTTCTCGAATGTACAGGTCAACGGTTGGCTCGATCCGCAGCAGCGTTTCGCGGACAGTATAGGTATTCTCCTCCCGGAGTTCTTTCCCAATGCGAGATTTCTCAAGCTGCATGACCTTATCTCCCTTGAGAGAGTATCATCGATAGAATAGATAGGTTGTTTTGGTCTATCCACGACAGGAACTGAGTGAGTTACCTTCTGCAGAATCCTGTCTATGGTGCCTGGCCTTAGACCTGAGACTCTGGGCTATCGATGGTAGCCGCATCAAGCCTGCCTTCCGGGGTGACGCTCTCTGCTGAGCGACTGGTCTGGGCGGCCTCTGCTGTCGTCAGGCGCTCCGGTCCGAAAGCCCCAATCCGCTCCGGCAAGGCAGGATCAGAGCGTACGCGCCACCACGAGTAGAGCAGAGCGACGATCAGCAGCGCCAGCGTGATCCAGGGGAAGAAGCTGTAGGGTGGCTGCTGGCCAGGTTGCAGCAAGGCCCAGAGAGGTACGATGATGCTCGCTATCCCAAGCAACGGCAGCAAATAGCGTCGTATGGGTGAGAGGGCCAGGCCAGGATTGAAAATCACAGCGACGTTGACAGCGCCGTAGATGAAGATCAGGGGGATGGTTCCCAGGGTTGAGAGGTAGCCGAAGGCTGTGAGCCAGTCGCTGCTGGCTAAGCCGACTACCAGGGCTAGCACCAGGGCCAGGGCGAAAGGAAGCGTCAGGGCCAGGGTGGGTGTGCCGAAGCGCTCAGAGACCTGGGCCAGCGCATAAGGGAAAAGTCGTTCGCGGGCCGAGTTGAAAATGACGCGCGATAGGTTGTTCGTGCCGGCGAGCATGGTTCCAGCAATGCTGGTAAAGCCAGCCAGCGCGGTGAGGATCGCCAGAGGGCCTAGATAGCGCTGGGCTAGATCGATGAAAGGAATGGTGCTCTGAGCCAGGCGGCTGGCGCTGTTGCCGAAACCGGTCACCGTTGCGTAGCTCACGAAGAGGTAGAGGACTGCCATGAGGGCCAGACTGAGCATGACAGCTCGCGGAATGTTCCTCTGGGGGTGCTCGCTCTCTTCGGCCAGGGCCACCGAATTTTCAAAGCCGATGAACAAGAAAATAGCTAGTGGAAAAGCCTGACCCAGACCGGTGAGGCCATTCTCTAAGGCCGAGGGAAGAAGAGGAGTCAGAGAAGGCGGCGCTGGTGGACGGAGCAAGGACAGGAGCGAGACCACCAGCAAGACGGCTACCTCGATCAACATCGAGGCCGTGGCCACTGCTGTCGAGCGGTTGATGCCGCTCAAGGTCAGAAGCCAGCATAAGAACGCCAGCACGATTGTCAGCGGCACCCAGGGGACGCTTAGGTTGTAGAAGGTTTGCAGCGAGAAGCTGACCCAGCCGCCGATGGCCAGCATGACTGAGGCCAGAAGCAGGATATAGGCAGCGCTGAAAAGGACCGCGGTGGCGGTGCCGAGAACACCACCGAAGGTTAGCCCAAGGAAGGTCACCAGAGAGCCGTTTGAGGGATGACGCTGGGCAAAGGCGGCTACACTCAGACCCACAATGAACATGGCGATCGCTGCGAGCAAGATAGTAAAAGGTGCCCCAAGCCCTACCCCCTGGGTAATGACCGCCATGCCTAAATAGAACGAGAAAGCTGGAGCAATCTGGGCTATGGTGGAACCAGCGATAGCAAATGCTGTCAGTGGTTTGCGAGGCCGTAGCTGCGGAACGGTTGTCACAGGGCGCTCCTCCTTTCATCTCTGCCTGTTGCAAGCTGTGGTGACCTGGGCTGGAGCAGCTGGCTACTCTAACTCCCATTGCTATGATGGGAGCCCTCTGTGGGCCAACTCTTGCCCTCACCCATTACAAGAGTGCTAGCGAGACTGGGGGCAGGACAGAAGACTCGCTCTGCCTGCTCCTTCACCTGGCTTACTCCTGCTCAAATATGGCAGGCTGCCTTCACAGCATTTGCTATTTATTCTCTTTAGTAATCCTTGCCCTTATAAACTCCTTTCATGATTCAGCAAGAGACCTGCAACTTGATCCCAGAGAGCGTCTTGTATAATACCTGACGCTCAAAGTCCGACGAAGCCTCAGCATTGTAACATAGCCATATCCAGATGATCAAGCATGTCTTGTAATACCTTGCCTGATTCTACCAGGATAATTCAGACCTCAAGTGTCTGAATGGGCTACAAGTGAACAGGGATGCGACTCAACGATGTTTACAGACGGGGCCGGGCGTGTTATGCTCTCTCTGGCTGGCCTCTCACGACTGCAGGGGGCGGCGGGCTATCTCTCCGCCTCTGGGGGAGCAAGGAGCAGCCGAAGTCGCTAGTCTGAGTTGAGAGAAGGAGAGATCAGCGAAAGCCTATGGCCTATTTTCTGGTAAAGACCGAGCCTGCGGACTATGGGCTGGACGATCTCGAAGGCGAGCGGCGCACTGTTTGGGACGGAGTGCGCAATCCCCAGGCAGTGCGCTTCATCGCGCAGATGCGTCCTGGGGATCGGCTGCTGCTCTATCATAGCGGGGCCCAGGCGGCGCTGGTGGGTCTGGCCCGCGTTGTTTCCTGGCCGCGTCCTGATCCTGCTGATCCCCGCAGTCAAGTGGTCGAGGTCGAGTTTGAGCGTCGGCTGGCGCGCCCGGTCACTCTGCGCGAAATCAAGGCGAGCAAGCTCTTTGCCGATTGGAGTCTGGTGCGGCAGCCGCGTCTCTCAGTCATGGCCGTGCCGGAGCGCTTTCTGCACTGGTTGCGCGGGCAAGGGCTGCTTGACCCAGAGGAAGAGGAACGAGGGTAGCGACTATGGAGCAGCAAGCTGTCTGGTACGTTGGTGGACGGTGGGTCCATCCGCACGAAGCCTGCATCCCTCTCACCGATGTGGCCGTGCTGCGAGGCTACAGCGTCTTCGAATCCCTGCGTACCTACGATCGTCGTCCGTTTCGTCTCGAAGATCATCTCGACCGTCTCTATCGCTCTGCGGAGCTTATTGATCTTGCTATTCCCTATACGCGCGCGGAGATTCAGGCGCTTCTGGAGGAGACGATTCGGCGCAATCCTTTTCGCCATGCCTCCCTGCGTATTCTGGTGACTGGAGGTGTGAGCGAGGATGGCATTCTTCCATCTGGGGAGCCGCTGCTGGCGGTCTTAATTACGCCCTTACCTGAGCGCGATCTGCAGGCGTTCAAGCGCGGGTTGCGTCTGATTACCTCTCGCTTGCAGCGAGAGGCCCCAGAGGCCAAAACGACCAGCTATATTGCTGCAGTGCGAGCTTTCAAAGAGGCGATGCGGCGTGGGGCAGCCGATGCGCTCTTTGTCAACGAGCGAGGGGAGGTCCTGGAGGGGACGCGCAGCAATTTCTTTGTCTTCCAAGGTGATACGCTGGTGACGCCGCGGGAGGGCATTCTGCCAGGAGTAACGCGCGCGGTCGTTCTGGAGCTGGCTCGAGGGCGCTTTCCCATAGAGGAGCGGCCTCTTGCTCTCTCCGAGCTGTCTACTGTTGACGAAGCGTTTCTGACTGCCTCGTCGAAGGAGATCATGCCAGTAGTACAGATCGACGACCTGGTGATTGGCTCAGGCCAGCCAGGACCGCGTACCTGGGAGCTGGAGCAGCGCTTTATTACCCTGGTGGAGCAAGGTCGCTTCTAGCACGACGGGCCGGATTTGGCGACGGGTTACGCGAGAGGTTGCTCAGGCTGCCCCTCCCAGACTGGCCGGCGGCTCTGGCTCCTGTCGCTGCAGGGCGCGCATAGCAGCTTGCTTCAGGCGCTCCTCGCTGCGAGGACCAAAGCCCGGCAGCCGACGCAGGCGTTGCTCGTTAGCGGCCTGCCACAGCCTCTCAGCGGAATCGATGCCCAATTCCTCGTAGAGCCGCAGGGCTGTACGCGGTCCGATATGCTCGATAGCCAGGAGGCGGCGCGCACCTGCTGGCAGGCCCTGGGGAAGGAGGTCGTGAGAGAAGGTCAGGGTCCCTCGCTGCAGCAACTCAGCGATATGAGCCCGCATGCGGCGACCCAGTCCCTCAATGGGCAGTGGCTCACCCCGCGCGATGATCTCTGTGATCGGCTCTTGGAGAGCGAGGATCGCCCGCGCCGCGTTACGGTAGGCCTGGATGCGGTAAGGATTGCCGTGCTGCAACTCAAGCAGCTCGGCCACGCTGGCCAGCACCTCGGCAAGCTGACGATTGCTGCGGACAGGCCGGCGCTCCTCTGGAGGCTCCGGCTCCAGCCCGGGAAGCATCGGCTGCTGCACCGCTTGCCGCTCGTAGCCAGTCCGGCTCGGCAGCACTTGAATGGTCTGGGTAAGTTTAAGAATATGATGCATAGTTATGCTCCCTGCTGTTCTGTTCTCCTCGACTGGTCTTCTCATCGTTAATGAAAGGGACTACGTTTCCTCTCTTTCTTTCTTTCTTTCTTTCTTTCTTTCTTTCTTTCTTTCTTTCTTTCTTTCTTTCTTTCTTTCTTTCTTTCTTTCTTTCTTTCTTTCTTTCTGGCTACCTTCCGATTGGCAATAGAGCAGAAAGCCAGGGCTGAAGGTACTGCTTCCCTCTCTGCTCGTGCTTGTCTTTGCTGCGCCAGGGGGTAGTAGAAAATTTGTTCAATATAGTATAGCATGAGGGAAAGAGAGTTGCAAGGGGTGCAGGGGAGCAAAAAAGAAGACCGAATCGGGGTGATTCGGTCTCCATGTACTAATCCTCTGCAAAATGGCCCTTACGGGCCAACTCTGTCCACCTGAAACACCATCCCTAGTAAGCGAACAGGCAACTTCAGCATAGGTATCGCCTCCTTTCTGGGCTGCACCTATCGGAAGGCTGTCGCCTGAGATAGGCTTCAGGATATCCCTCTGCGGGACACGATTATTATAGCATGCTATCGGGGGACGCTGTCAAGCTCAGCCGTGTTCTAGAGAGGGCTGAGGGGTAGATTAGTCTTCCTCGTCCTCGGTTGTGAGATCGGCTTTCTCTGGCGAGGTCAGCAGGTTCTGCACCAGGCTTGTCAGTGAGCTGTTCAACCTGGCGTTAGAGACCACGCGCTGGGCGCCGGCATCCAGGGCCTTCGTGCGGGCATCCACATCGACATGGGGGCCAAAGGCCAGCACTGGCAGCCCATGCTGGCGGGCCTGGCGGATCGCCTCATCCCAGGCCACACCTGGTGTTGAGATATTGACAATCGCCAGTGCCAGCTGCTTGCGCGGCTCTCCAGAGGGGGAAGCGTCGTCGGCCAGTGCTCGCGAGAAGGCGACCAGATCGCGCACGACGATTGTCTCCAGGGCCAGATGACGCAGTGTATCGCGTATCTTCACCGCGAAGAAGAGATCCCGCTCCAGAGCAAGTACTGATCGTGACACAGGCTAGTACTCCTGCTGATTGGTTGACGGACGGCGCTGGTTGCTCGGGCCTGGTCACCGGTCCCGGTCCTGAAGCGCCGGTCTTTGTGGGCGTCTCGCTCCGCCTCCTCTTAGTCGTCGGTTGGCTCCTGAACGGGGCGGCGGAACAGCTCGGCCAGCTCCTGATTGACCAGATCGATATTCGTATACTGCTCGCGGCTGAGCACATGGTGAGTGCCAGTGCAGTAGGGCTTGCTGCACTTGCGCATATGGCTCGTCTCAAAGAGCAGGTTGCCATCTTCCACGCTCACCCAGATATGCTTGCGCGAGTAGCCATCACCCCACTTCAGCAGCAAACCGCCCTCATACTCGTCGAAACGGCCCTGCCCGTAGAGGTAGTCGCGATTAAACATCTGCAGAATCTCGCGTACCCGACTGGCAGCCACCACCTCAGCCACCTCTGGTCGCATGCGGGTAGTCGCCTCCTGGGCCAGGTCTTCCTTGGGGATCTCCAGTGCTCGTGAAGAATGCTGTTCCTCACGAATCATGCGCTGAATCATCGCCGCCTCATAATCGGAGAGGCTGCGGGACTGGCCCAGAATGAGGGGCCTCCCGTTGGAGGCACGGAGACTGCGCTGATTGTTGGGATTGTTCTGTTCAGGCACCATTGTGCTCCTTCGCTACAATCGCTTCCGGGAGAAAGCGGTGTTCCTGATAGGCTAGCTGACCCGGCCCTGCTCAGCTCCAGGAGCGCAGGGGGTCGGAGGCTCGCGCCGCCGAATCGATCAGCCCGTTACCTCTTTCCTGACTTTGTCGGCCAATGCTCTTGTTGTGCTTGTTTGTTGGCTCACTCTCTGTCATAGCTTACAACGCTCTGACCCTTTTTCACAAGGGGGGCCGCCGTGTCTCGCGCCTGTTTGGAGCAGGACAGACTAGGTAGGGTAGCTACGTTGGGCGACCACTTCAATAGATTTCAGAATGGTATCAAGCTGATCTGGCTCCTGGATAAAGGCCAGCATCCCTTTCCAGAAGGCATGCTGGACCACTGGCGGCATCAGATCACCGGCTCCAAAGCAGAAATAGGGAGCCTGGCTAAGCATCTGAGCCGAAGCCCGCGCGACCGGGTTAGGATAGGCGCTCATAGGGATGGACTGATTGACCGAGGTGAAGCCGCCGCGCCGAACCCAGATCTCTTGTGCCTGAGAGCTGGCGAGATATTGCACCAGGGCCTGTACCTCTGCTGTGTTCTGCAGAGCAACCACGGCATCGGCTCCCCCGGTGACGGCCCCAGCGTAGCGTGGATTGATCTCAGGGAAAGGAAAGAAATTGATCTCTTCTCCAGGGACAATGGTAGGAAAGCGGCTGGTGACGAAGCCAAGCACGAAGTCGCCCGAATAGTAAAAGTAGGCGCGCGGCGGCTGTTCAAAAGGTGCGTAGCTGGCGTCCTGGAAGTTCGTCAACAGAATCGAAGTGGGGGCATTTTGGATATAGTGCTTGCCGTTGAGAATAGAGCCGAAGCGGCGAAAGGTCTGCTTGATGGTCGGGTCGGTCCAGGCAATCGTGTGATTGACCCAGCGCTGATACATTTCCGGCCCCCACTCTTTTAGATACAGCTCGGCGATCCAATCGGCAGCGGGCCAGCCACTGGAGGCCGCACTCTCGACACCGATGGCCCAGGGATAGCGTCCCCGGGCGGCAATGGCGTTAGAGGTCGCGATCAGCTCATCCCAGGTGTGAGGGACCTGGAGGCCAAGGGCCTGGAGTTGCCGGGGGTTGTACCAGATGATCCCCTTATTGGCTGCCTTGTAGAAGAGCGCATAGAGTGCTCCCTTGTAGCTCCCGAGATCGATCCAGGTACGGCTGTAGTCGCGTCTGATCAGCTCCATATTCAGGAAGCTATCCAGAGGGAGAAGCTTCCCCTGCGCGGCCAATTGCTGCATTCCGCCCGGGTTGGGCAAAATGGCCACTCCTGGGGGCGTATTCGCCCGTAACAGCGTGGTCAGGAGTGTATCCTGATCGCGCGTGGAGACCACTTGCACCTTGATCTGGGTCTGCCGCTCGAAAGGAGCAACCACTGCCCGAAAAGAGTCCTGTTCCTCACTGCTCCAGACGGTCAAAACATCGACCGAGGCGGACTGGCTATCGCAAGCTGCTAGCAAGGCGAGTGCAGAGTGGGCGGCCAGGCCCAAGGTCACAGCACGCTGCAAGAAGGCACGACGGCGAAGGCGTTCCTGCTTGCGCTGCTCCCGCTGATTCTGAGCCTGCCAGTCCGGCTGTGCATTGCACCGTTGCTGTTGATGGTGTGGCGCGGGCATGCGTGCGGGCATGCGTTCCTCCCAGGCTCCCAGCGCACTGAGCTTCTAGCAATAGGGGGTGTATGTTAACCACCTCACAGTATAGTTCTTTCACGCTCTCTGTGCAATATGGTGGCTGTCCGAGGGACGCGGTGCTAACAGATGATGTCGGAAGAACCTGGGCTGCTCCTGCTTCTTCGGCTGTCATAAGGATAATTGCGGTAGATTGAGAAGGAAGCGGAACGACTCCCCCGGCCCCGACTGACTAACCGGAGGCAGCCAGTCAAGTCGAGACCAGGGGCAGGAAGGAGCTTGAGGTGAGAGGGAAATGGGATCGCTTGGGAGGTGGTTGCTGCTCTCTCCGCGCAGAAGAGAGCCGCTGGTAAGCGCCAGCGGCTCCCAGCGTAGTCAGGGAGCACGCCAGACTTGTATCGTTTTATCCCAGCCCGCGGAGGCCAGATAGTGGTCGTTAGGAGACCAGGCAACGGCGTTGACTTCCTCGCTATGCTTTCGGTAGATCAGCACCACCTCGCCGTTGAAAGGATTCCAGACCTGGACAGTAGCATCGACTCCCGCGGAGGCGATGAAACGTCCGTCGTGCGACCAGGCAACAGCGTTGACACTACCGCGATGGCCGGTGTAAACCCGCAAGGTTCTACCGGTTTTAGCATTCCAGACGCGCACTGTGCCATCCTTGCTGGCTGAAGCCAGATAGCGACCGTCCGGCGACCAGCTCAAAGCGGTAATAGCGTCGCTGTGGGCCGGGTAGGAGAGGAGTGGCGTCTCCGGATTGCTGGTATGTACATTCCAGATACGGACAATATCGCCGTCGTCGCCTGCGGCCAGGTAGTTACCGTCTGGCGACCAGGCCAGTGTCTTCACGGGGAAGATACCGTTGTAGACAATGGCATGGGCGCCGGTAGTGGCGTCCCAGATCCAGACGCGGTTATCTCCTCCACCGGAAGCCAACCGCTGGCTATCTGGCGACCAGGCCAGCGCATAGACGATATCCGTGTGGCGGGTGAAGCGGTAGATCCGCTGGCCCGTTTCGGTGTTCCAGACCTCGACGGTATGATTCTCGAAGGCCGCGGCCAGATAGCGCCCATTAGGGGACCAGGCCACTGCATAGGCGATACCGGCGCCAGCCTCGTAGCGATAGCGCAGCGTGCCGTTCAGGGCGCTCCAGACTTCGATATTGCCTTGGATCTCGCTCGAGGCCAGCGAGTTGCCATCCGGTGACCAGGTGAGAGAGCTGATAGCGCTACTTTGTCCGTGATAGGAAACCAGCAGCGTACCCGGGCTGGTGGCCCCATTCGCCGTGAGCTGGTACATCAATGGCAGGCCCATTGCCAGCATCAGGCAAGCTGCGATCAGAACGGCTACGGCGGTCCAGAAGCGCTGGCGTGACCAGCGAACTGGTCCGGAGCCATGATGAGAGCTGCTCGCCGGACGACTCTGACCTCCGCGTCGTTGTGAAGGGTGCTCTTCTTCTTCAGTGGCGAACTTGCTCATGAGAGCGGCCAGACGAGGCACGGGCTTGAGCACCGGGTCGGGAAGGGCTCGCAGACGAGCATCAAGCAGCTCGTAGTCGGCCCGGGCTGCTGCGCAGACTGGACAACCCTGCAAGTGAGCCTGCAGCGCTTCTCGGTCGGCAGGTGAGAGGTCTTCCAGGCGTAGGGCGAGCTTCTCAGCCCAGGATGGGCAAGGGGGACGCGGCGACTGCTTCATTTCCGCTTGCCTCCTCTCTGCCTGATGGGAAGCCCTTCGTTCTCCAGGCGCTGGTAGATCTGGCGCATCTCCTCTTTGCCTCGGCTGAGATATTTACTCACGCACGATTCTTTCATGCCCAGCAGTTCGGCTACCTTGCGCTGTGGTAGCCCTTCAATGACGTACAGAATGAGACAGGCGCGGTACGTTGGCGAGACGTGAGCAAGCGCGATCTGGGTCAGCTCGCGCTCTTCGATATGTCGTTCCATTCCCAGCGTGCTCAGCTCGCGGCTGTCCTCAAGGTAGTCTTCCCAGGGCACGTACTGCATGCGTCTGGCCTGCTCCTGATAGTTACGAGCCAGGTTGGTAGCGATCTGGTACAGCCAGCTGACAAAACTTTGCGGCTTGCGCAGGCCAGCCAGTCCTCGCCAGGCGCGGAAAAACGTATCCTGGGTCAGATCGCAGCTCACTCCATCGTTGCCGACCATATGTTTCAGGTAGCGAGCGATCTGCTGTGCGTAGCGCTCGAATAGTATATTAAAGGCAGCCTCGTCGCCGCGTTGCGCTCGTTGCACGAGAGCGAGCTCATCAGGTGAGCCATTTGTCTCCAATGAAGACGTGTCCTCTATCCTGTAGGCCATAGGAGGTTCCTTAGCGAGCTGCCGAAGACAACTGCAGAGAGACCCCGGCGTCTTCTCTGGGCCTGCCGCCTTTTGGATAGCGCTCTCTCAGACAAGCGAGCCAGAGAGAGCGCCAGGTGGCAGCCTGGACCCCTCAAGAGGCAGCTCAGGGAGAGAGCGCCAGGGGATTAGCATGAGCCGGCTGCTGGTGGTCCTGGTAATGGAACGCAGGCAGCGACGGCTGAGATCTCTCCCCTCCATGATACACCATCGGTGTCAGATCCGTGCAGCGTGCAGGACGTTCAGACGAGCTGAAGCTCCCGGCGCGCGAGCGCTCTGCCAGCGTAGCAGAAGCGGTGCCAGATCTGACTCCAGGTTGAGGAAGGTCCTGGAGGTAAGAGGCGCTACGGGCGTACTCGGCAATCACCGGGTGCAACGTATAGCTGCCTGGACCGACGCTTTCCAGCAGGCCAGCATCCAGCAGCTCATCGAGCGTTTGAGCCGAGACCTGATTGCTTAGAGATGTTTCATGAAAAGCCTGCGGCTTCGGAGGTAAGGCGGCCAGGCAGGTCAAAGCCTGGCGGGCCTCACGGCTCAAACGGCGGTAGCTGATGGCAAGCACCGTTGCCAGCGATGGTGGCGCGGCCTGCGCGTGGTAGTGGTGAGGTTCCACGGTGGCGTCGCAACCCTCCAGCGAGAGGCGCAGCTGAGGATTCTGGAGACGTTCCAGAGCCGCGCGTAAGCGACGAAGCTGGCCGCAGTAGGTCTGGGCCTGCAGGTAGCGCCCGATCAGCGTCAGAGCCAGCGGCAGGCCGCCGACGGCCTGCACCAGAGCGCGACTGGCCTCCGGTTCCAGACGAGTGGCCAGGGGAGCGAAGCGCTCCAGGAGCGCCAGCGCCTGCTCCTGTTCCAGCTCAGGAACGTGGAAGGCACGCTCATTGGCGAAATGCAGGGCCACCACCGGCAAGCGGGTCGTCAGCAGGTAGGCGCAGCGCGGTCCTCCGACCATCAGGAGCAGAGCTTCAGCGTATGACCAGGCGTCGTCAATGACTAGCAGCATGCGCCGATGCTGAATGGCGGCACGCAGGGCCTGGACCCAGCTTTCCAGACTTTCCAGACGGAGCTGAATGTGAGGAGGGATCTCCAGTAGCGCTGCCCAGTGACGCAGGAGGGCAGGAAGATCAGGTTCGCTGCCGAGCCGGCCCCAAAGGATTCCTCCATTGAAGTGGGCCTGCACCTCTGGATCATAGGCCAGCGCCAGGGCCAGGGTTGTCTTGCCAACCCCAGGCAGGCCATAGAGAGCCACCGTGTTGCTGCTCCGCTCCTGCATCAGTTGCGATTTGAGCTGAGATAAGATCCGATCGCGGCCAATTGGCGAAAGGCTCTCGGGGGTCGCCAGTGGCATGGCAGGATCAAAGAGATTTTTGTCGCTGCCCGGCTGCTTAGGCGACTCGTGACTGCTTTCCTCTTGCGCTCGGATCGGTCCGCCTGCGGGCGGCTCGCTGGCCGAAGCGGTGGCGTGAGCGGGCTCCTGGTAGAGGCCCAGCTCCTGGGCTGACAGGCCGAAGAAGCTGCAGAGCTTCTGGCGGAAGTAGGCGCTGGGGATCGCATCCCCGCGTTCCCAGCGACCAATGGTTTTCGGATCAGCCACGCCAATCTGGGCTGCCACATACTCGCGCGACCAGCCCCGACGGAGTCGCTCGCTGCGGAGTCGGTCATTGGCAGGCATTTTCCTGGCCTTGCTCACGGCTGTATCCTTTCTGCGCTTGTTGTCCCTCTGCCTATACTGTAAGACAGGAGCGCCAGGAAAAATCTGACAGGAAAATGCTCAAGATTGACTCCACCTTCAGAAAATGAGAGGAAGGTCGCTGCTCTGGCCCCGCGTAATCAGCCTGCTTGATTTGATTGGCCAGAGGCTGGCCAGGTCCCCTGTTCTGAACAGTCTAGCCGCTGTAGCTGCCTGTCGTAGCGCGGTCAGCTCAGGTCCTGAAGCAAGTAAAACAAGCAAAGAAGCAAAAAAGAAGAAGAAGAAAAGGAAGGAAGGAGGGAGCGCTGGCTAGATCAAGCCGTCTATGAGCCGTCATGCTGTCCCTGTGGGGACGTTGCCAGTACGGGGGTGCCTGGCTACACTCTCTCTGTCTGCACAGACAGCTTACTGCTCCATTCCCTGTTTGTCTGTGACAGTTGCAAATTGCGGGCAACTGTAGTGCGCCGAGCATCATCAGCCCAAAGGAGGAGCTTATGTTTATTTATGATCGGCAACAGCGCGAGGCGCTAGATCAGCTCGTAGAAGATCTGAGTGAGCAGCGGATCGGAAGACGAGTCTTTCTACAGCGCGCGATGGCGCTCGGGTTGACAGCGAGCGCTGCCGCCTCGGTGCTAGCGGCCTGTGGTACGCCCAGCACCACCGGGGGCACCGGCACGCCAGCGACGGTCAGCTCGATCGATGTGCTCAATGTCTGGAGCGGCGAGGAGCAGCAATCGTTTGACGCAGTGGTGACCCCTTTCGAGAGTCAATCGAAGATCACCGTCAAGATCGAGGCGACGCGCGATCTGGATGCCGTGCTCACCTCACGCTTGCGTGGCGGTAATCCCCCGGATATTGCTGTGTTGCCCAACCCGGGCAAGATGCAGCAGCTGGCCAGCCAGGGCAAGCTGATCGCTCTCGATTCCTTCCTGGATATGAACAAGGTGAAGAGCGATTACGCTTCGACCTGGGTCGATCTGGGTTCCTACAACGGTCACCTCTACGCGCTCTTCTACAAGGCGGCAAACAAGGGGACGATCTGGTACAATCCTACCCAGTTGCAGGCGATTGGCGGCGCGGTTCCCAAGACCTGGGACGACCTGATCAAGCTCTCTGACATGATTGCCGGCAAGGGCAAGTATCCCTGGTCGATGGGGGTCGAGAGCGGCTCGGCCAGCGGCTGGCCGGCTGCCGACTGGGTTGATGAGATCTTCTTGCTGCAGTCGGGCCCGGATCTCTACGATCAGTGGGTCAATCACAAGATCCCCTGGACCCACAGCAGCGTCAAGCAGGCTTTCCAGACCTTCGCTCAAATCATCGCGGGCAAGCACTACATCAATGGAGCGCCGCAGTCGATTCTAGCAACCAATTTCCAGGATGCCAGCTATGCCCCCTTCAAGAGTCCGCCCGAGGCTTACCTCTACTACCTTGGCGATTTCACTGCGGGCTTCATTACGGCGCAGTTCAAGAGCGCCCAGCCTGGCAAGGACTTCAATTTCTTCCCCTTCCCGACGATTACTGCTCAATATCAGGGAGCTGTGACGGGGGGCGCTGATGTGATCGTGGCTCTGAAGGATAACAATGGGGTGCGCGAGCTGGTGAAGTATCTGGAAACAGCTCAGGCGCAAGAGATCTGGGTCAAGCGCGGTGGCTTTACCTCGCCCAGCAAGGCTGTCTCCTTGTCGGCCTATCCCAACGATGTGGCCCGCGCTTCGGCGCAGATGCTGACCAGTGCAACGATCTTCCGCTTTGGGGCCGATGACCTGATGCCGCCAGCGATGGAGACAGCTTACTGGAAGGCCATGCTGGATTTCATTAAGGACCCGACTAAGCTCGATAGTATTCTGAGCTCGCTGGAGTCAACGGCTCAGCAGGCATACACTTCCTGATAAGGAGTGAGTGCTGCGTCTCCCGTTCGTCTGAGAGCGCATGCTCATCTGCTTGGCAATTTGCCCGCTGGCTTTCCTCTCCCTTGGCAGGGCCACATGGCTGCTGAGGCTAAAGGGCAGGTTGCCGAGCTGACGTCCCAGAGGCGGGGAGAGAAGGCCAGCCCCGCCTCGCCCTCGGGCTGAGCGCGCCGCTCAGCGTGACCAGCTCGACTTACTGAATGACCCGCGGTGAGAGGTACAAGAGGTACAGGCCCCCTCCTGGTAGGCCTTTTTGGAACTCCTTCGGTGTGCCGGCCCGACTCTGACCTCCCGCAAGGGGAAACAGGTCCGGCTGGATAGATGGAGCTTCTGCGCTCCCTTTTACGTGGTACTGGTGTCAGGTGTGTCGGCACAGATCGAGAGGCACAGGCTTGCTGACACTGCTCTGGCCTGCCGCTACGTACTGTGTCATGAACACAATTGTTCCCAGGGGATGTGTGCTTATGATCAAAGCCATCGAAGAGCAGCGGAGCCTTCCGACGAAGACAACGGCGCGCAGAAAGCGCTTCAGCCTAACCCCCTGGCTCTGGATCGGGCTGGCGGTCCTCTTTGTGATCATCTTTCTGCTCTACCCGATGTTCTTCACGATCTGGCTCAGCTTCCTGAATGCCACTTCTACCCAGTTTGTTGGACTGCACAACTATATTCTGATATTCACGAACCCTGCACTGCTGGAGGTGCTACGCAATAACCTGCTCTGGCTCGTGCTGGCGACAGTGGCGACGGTGGTGCTGGGCCTGCTGATCGCCGTGCTGGTCGATCGCGTGCGCTTTGAAAGCGTGGCGAAAGCGGCGATCTTTGTGCCGATGGCCCTCTCCTTCGTGGCGGCGGGCGTCATCTGGCGCTTTGTCTATGAGTATGCGCCGCCTGGCCAGACGCAGATTGGTCTACTCAATGCCCTGCTGACGGCCCTCGGAGGCCAGCCGCAGGCCTGGATCACCGATAGCCGCTTTAATAACTTCGCCTTGATCGCGGTCTACGTCTGGATGTGGACAGGTTTCTGTATGGTGATCCTCTCGGCGGCCATTAAGGGGATTCCGAGCGAGATTCTGGAGGCTGCCCGTTGCGACGGGGCAGGAGAGGTAACCATCTTCTTCCGCATCATTGTGCCGATGATCAGCCCGACAATTGCCGTGGTGACGACGACGATGATCATCAACATCCTGAAGATCTTCGATATCGTCTACGTCATGACGGGGGGCAACTACAGCACCAATGTTGTGGCTGTTGAGTACTACCAGCAGCTCTTCAACTTCAACAACTTTGGTGTGGCCAGTGCTCTGGCTGTCCTGCTCTTGCTGGCGATCATTCCCATCATGTACTTCAATATTCGTCGTTTCCGCGTGCAGGAGGCGCAGCGATGAGTACCATGAATCCTGAAGCTCAATCAAGCCTGGTCGCTCCCCAGAAAGCAGCGTCGGCCCTCCCAATGGCCGGGGAGGCTGCCAGAGTGGGGCGCCAGCCCCTGCGCCAGCGGCTCCTGAGCCTGGTCAACCATAGCCTGGTCTCGATCATCGTCATTCTGATTGCACTCGTTTGGTCGGTACCTACTCTGGGCCTCTTCATTAGCTCCTTGCGCCTCCCGGCGCTGATCCATGCCACCGGCTGGTGGACGGCTCTCGTTCCTCCCTGGAGTTTTACCATCCAGAACTATGAGTACGTCCTCCATACTCAGGGTCTGGGCCAGGCTTTCCTCAATAGTCTGATTATCGCTATTCCGGGGACGATTCTCCCGACCCTGGTGGCGGCTTTTGCGGCTTATGCCTTTGCCTGGATGGAGTTCCCCGGGCGCGATTGGATCTTTCTGACCATTGTGGCGCTGATGGTCATCCCGGTCCAGATGACTTTGATCCCCGTGCTGGGACTCTATACGATGCTGGCCCAGGCGACAGGCTTGCAGCTGACCGGTAACTACCTGGGAATCTGGCTGATGCATACCGCCCTCGGCCTCCCTTTCGCCGTCTACCTGCTGCGCAATTTCTTTGCTGGACTCCCCAGCGATCTCTTTGAGTCTGCCCGCATCGATGGCGCTTCCAACATCAACATCTTCTTCCGCATCCTGCTACCGCTCTCGGTGCCCTCGCTGGCTTCTCTGGTGATCTTCCAGTTTATGTGGGTCTGGAATGATCTGCTGGTGGCTCTGGTCTTCATGGGAGGGAACCCCGATCGGGCTCCCATGACGGTGACGATTGCCAATCTGGTCAATTCCTATGGCTCGAACTGGGAGGTGCTGACCTCGGCGGCCTTTATCTCGATGGCCTTGCCCTTGGTGATCTTCTTTACCTTGCAGCGCTACTTTGTGCGTGGTATCCTGGCTGGCTCGGTCAAAGGCTGATCTTGTCGGTCTGCCTCTCTGGTTGGTTCCTGCCTGTTCATCCAGGCGTGGTGGAGGCTACGCTACGAGTTCAAGCCAGGGAAACAAAAAGGCGATCCCGCCCGATGTCTCGCCAGCGTGAGGGAGCGGGATCGCCTTCGTCGCTGACGACTGACTAGCAGCGGAGCCCCTCGCCGCGGGCATGCAGGGATGGCAGGCTCACCGGCAGGCGGCCCTGGGGGGGACTGTCTCCGAAGAGGACGGCGACGGCAGCTTCGATAGCAGGCCGGGTGTACTCGTAGGTGAGTAAGTAGGTAGTGAGCTGGGGACAGACCAGAAGGTCGTAGGGACTATAGACGGCGAGCGCAACGACGGGGCATGGGGCTTCCCTCACCAGCCAGTTGATGTATTCACTCTGAGCGCGATCCAGGTAGGCATTGACCGTCACCAGGAGTACCAGCTGAGCCTGGGCTACTGCCTCGCGCAGCGATTGGCTCGCGGGCTCGGAAAGAGGAAGCGAGAGAAGCCGCGCCTCCGTTCTGGGATGATAGCGTCGTACTGCAGCGATGAGCGCTTCGACAGGATAGCGCTGATCTTCGACGCGGCTGCTCCCTTCCTTCTGGGGAAGGACGATCAGGAGCTGCTGCTCGGGGGCTAGCCGTAAAGGCAATAGCCCGGCGTCGTTGCGGAGCAAAGTGATGGCTTGGGTGTAGCTCTGCCGCTGCAGGGCCAGATGCTCAGGCTGTTTGAGCAGGCGCAGCCCTTCGGGCCGCGGCAGTTGCTCCCAGGAGAGATAGCGTGCTTTGAGACGTTGCAGGCGTGTCAGAGCCTGGTACAGGCGGACTGGCGAGAGCCGCCCCGCGTCGAGCGCGGAGCGCATAGCTGCCAATCCGGCCAGCTGGCGGTCGTAACGGTGCGAGATCAAGATCAGATCGAGACCGGCCTCTACGGCTTCTACCGTGGCCTGCTCGACGCCCAAAGTAGCGGCGATCGCCTCCATCTCCAGACAGTCGCTCATGACCACGCCGTCGAAACGCAGGCCCTGCCGGAGCAGGCCGGAGATAATCGGGGGGGCTACCGTGGCGGGTCGTTCTGGGGCGCCGGTCAGAGCTGGAAGGGCAATGTGAGCCGTCATGATGCAGTCGGCTCCTTCTTCCTGTAGCACGCGAGCGAAAGGAACCAGCTCCAATCGTTCCAGGCGGGCCAGATCGTGGGGGATGAGCGGCAGAGCGAGATGGGAATCGGTAGCCGTGTCGCCGTGTCCCGGGAAGTGCTTCAGGCAGCTCATGATGCCGGCCTCGCGGTAGCCCTGGACTGCGGCCAGACCCAGGCGGGCGACCTGCTCGGGATCTTCGCCAAAGGAGCGGACGCCGATGACGGGATTGGCCGGATTGTTGTTGATATCCAGGACCGGTGCCAGGTTCATGTTGATGCCCAGAGCTCGCAGCTCGCGCCCAGTGGCGCGGGCGACAGCAGTCACCAGCTCTGGTGAATTGCTGGCCCCCAGGGCCATGTTGCCTGGAAAGAGGGTGACGTGCTCACCTAGCCGCTGGACCATGCCATTCTCTTGATCGATGGCGATCAGTAGTGGTGAGCGATGGCCAGCTGCACGGGCTTTGGCCTGCAGGGCGCTGGTCAGATGATAGACCTGTTCTGCGCTCTCGATGTTGCGTGAAAAGAGAATGACCCCGCCCAGCCGGTGATTCTCGATGAGGTCGAGAATGGCGGGCGAGGGTTCCGTCCCCTCGAAGCCGGCCATCAGGAGCTGACCAAGCTGGCCACGGAGCTCTGTGGCGCTCGGAGCAGCTCCCTCGACTCGTGCATCAGGTGATGAATGATGAGAGGGCATCTACGTCTCTCCCTTCTTTCAGCGCTCAGATAGAGGCTGGAGCGAAGAGCAGCTGGCGTTCTGTGAGGGGAGCACCGACTCCAGGTGGATCGCTGCTTTGGCGGCGCTGAGCGCCGGCTCTTCGACGATGACCACCTGGCCGAGGCGCCGTCGTGCACGCAGCCGCCGCAGAATCTGAGCGCGGAAAGGCGCCTCTCGTACCAGCAGACTGCCTGCCAGTGCCAGTGGTACCACGTTATCAGGAAACTCCAGCTGGTTGCTGACTACGAGAGCGGCCAGCGCCAGCTCGGTGGCCGCGTTGCCTACGATGCGACGTGCTACCAGGTCGCCCTCGCGAGCTGCCGCGAAGACACATGTCGCCAGGCGAGCGACCGCGGCAGTCTCCAGGCCGTGGTAGACAGCGCCAATCAGATCCTCTGCGCGCTCTAATCCCCAGTCAGCCAGAATGCGGGGGAGAAGACTGGTGTGGGGACCGCGGCCATCGGCGGCGCGAGTGGCAGCCTGAAGGGCCTGGTGCCCAATGTCATAACCGCTTCCCTCGTCACCCAAGAGGTAACCCCAGCCTCCAGCCCGGCGCAAGCAGCCGCTAGCATCTCGTCCCAGGGCGATGGAGCCAGTGCCGGCAATGAGCACGACGCCTACGGCCTGCTCCAGGGCTGCCAGAGGAAGCTCGGCGTCATTGGTCACATGGACCTGGTCGGCCAGCGCTGCCAGAGGAGGGTAAAGAACGACATGATCGGCTGGACGGTCCAGCCCAGCCAGACCAATCCAGGCAGCCCGAGGCCGACTCTTGGCACCGGCGGCTTGCAAAGCGCGCTCGGCAGCCAGCCATACCTGGCGGACAGCCTCTTCCTGCCCCACGGAAGCATAGTTTGCGCTTCCAGCTAGAGCGCGCCCCCGCTCGCGTCCGTGGCGATCAACAGCAATTGCCAGTGTCTTGCTGCCCCCGCCATCGATCCCAAGATAGAACTCCTCATCACACATGACTGCGTGCTGCTGTGCTGTGCTTCCCATCATGATAGCGAATCCAGTGTTGCGCGTAAAATAAAGTTATGTTCGGCCAGACGCTGACGAGCACGCTGGGGATCAAGGCCGCTGCGTGCACAGACAATCGCTGTTTTCGCCTCGCCATTGGCCTGTGCCAGCAGCGCCTCGGCGGCGCTCCGCTCCAGCCCGGTGGCAAGCTGAACGATGCGCAGCGCCCGCTGCTGCAGCTTGTAATTTGTGGCCTGGACATCGACCATCAAGTTGCCGTAGGTTTTTCCCAGCAGGATCATGCTCCCCGTGCTGAGCATGTTGAGCACCATTTTTTGTGCGGTACCGGCCTTCATCCGCGTGGAACCGGTAATGACCTCGGGCCCAACCACGGGCGCGATCATGATTTCTACAATGGCCTCAAGAGGAGTCGGACGGTTGCACGCCAGGCCGATGGTCAAAGCCCCCTGCTCACGAGCATAATTGGCAGCTCCCAGCGCGTAAGGCGTGCGTCCGCTGGCGGTGATGGCAACCAGGACATCGGCGGCCCCAACTTGGAAGCGCGCCGCATCCTCCCGTCCGGCTTCAGCGCTGTCTTCGACATCCTCGTTAGCCTGGCTGAGCGCGGCAGGACCACCGGCAACCCAGCCAATGACAAGCTCTGGCGGAACGTTGAAGGTCGGGGGACATTCCGAGGCATCCAGAGCACCAAGCCTCCCCGAAGTCCCTGCCCCCATGTAGACTAAGCGCCCACCACGACGCAGGTGATCGGCGATGGCCTCGATGGCACGGGCAATCTGCGGCAATTCTTGCTTGATTGCCTCTGCGACACGGGCGTCTTCAGCGTTAATAATCTCGACGATCTCTAAAGCGCTCTTGCGATCAATGTCGCGGCTGGCGGGGTTGTCCTGCTCGGTGACCAGGGCGCTGAGGGCTGGCTCAGCGGGATGGTCAGGCTGTAAAGAGGCTGACATGTTGACTGCTCCTCACTCTCAAACTGAAATAGCTCCCAGCCTCGGCTCGCCTTGCTAGCTCCCCTCTCCCGTCGGGCTGGGCCGCTTCTCCTGGGATGCCCTGCCTGTTGTGATCCCGGCTGCCTGGCACGGCCCCGGGCAACGCTACGAGAGCAGTTGCTCGCGCTTCATATGAGTATAAAAGACGTATTTGTTTCCACAATAGACAGAAGATGCGTATTCGATCGGTTGATTGCGCTCGGTATAGGTAACGCGCCGTGTGAAGAGGGCTGGGCTGCCGACAGGAACCTTGAGATACTGGGCCTCCTCGCTGCCGATGAGTCCGGCCTCTAGCTCCTGATCGGCTTCCAGTAAGGGCAGGCCGTATTTGGTCTCCAGCAGGCGATAGAGGGAATTGTGCTCCAGGTCCTCTTCGAGGAGTTTTTCGCAGCCGATAAAGCTGATATGCGAGACCTCGATAGCCAGTGGCTCCCCATCAGCCAGACGCAGGCGGTGGAGGCGGAAGATCTGGAGCCCGGGCTTGATGCGCAGCCGCTCAGCGACGGCTTCCTCCGCTGGGCGCATCTCGGCTGAGAGGACGCGCGTGCCGGGCTGCTGCCCACGTGCCTTCATATCCTCGGTAAAACCCGTCAGATGGATGAGCTGCTGGGTAATCTTGCGCCGGCTGACAAAGGTCCCTTTCCCTTGCTCGCGGTAGAAGAGTCCTTCATTTACGAGTTCGGTGATTGCTTGCCGGGCCGTCATCCGGCTGATCCCGTATTGCTCGCCAAGCTCGCGCTCGGAGGGGATCAGGTCCCCCGGCTTCCATTCACCGCTCCGGATCTTTTCACGCATGATCTCTTTGAGTTGATAGTAACGTGGCAATGGGCTTTTTCTCACGATCGTACTCATCGCTGTTCCTGTTCAGAAGATGTTTGCTCGCTTACTAACGTCACTCATGTGTCCGTTCGGACCTCGCTCGTGGCAGAACTCACTTTCAGGGCCTCGACGATCAAGGTCAACACAGATTACAGTATACCACATAGCCTGTCTACTTGGTATATTGTCTAGACCATAGACCTTCCCTCCCCTAAAGAAGCCCACGGTACCGTAACCGCACGCTCCCCCCTATGGTCTACTTTGATAGTTGTATATACCACTATACCGGGCGAAGACCAGTCAGCGCCTGTTGCCTGCCGCGTTCTGACTGGCTCGCCTGCTCAGGGGACTCGTGATCGGGTTAAGGTTCTGCCTGGAGGCGGATAAAGGTCGGGAAACCTTTGAACCAGGCTTGCAGAACCTCGACGCCGTCCTGATTCACAAAGCTGGCCTCAGCCGAGAGGAGGCGCAGCTCTTCGTCCTTCTCGACGAAGGTTACGGTACAGGTGATAGTCTCTCCTGGATAAACGGCCTTCAGATAGTGAAAATGCATTTCGGTGGCCACAAAGCCCAACATACCACCGATATGGGTGATCATGCTACTGGTGAGCAAGCCGGGAAGGATGCGTCTTCCGTACCAGCTGGTTTGTGCAAAGGTCTCGTCGAGATGATAGGGATTATAGTCCCCTGTCAGGCCGCAGAACAGCGTCATATCTCCTTCTGTAAAGGTGCGACGAAAGACATAGCGCTGCCCGGGCTGAATGCTCGTGAAGGCGCGGCGCACCTGCTCTTTGAACTCTGCTGATGCTGCCATAGGTGTCTTGCTTTCCTCCTTTCTCCTGCCTCATAGGCGGAAAGTGGGCTGACCGGTTATGAGCGTGGGCATCGTAGTAAGGTCTGGACGGTGCTTAGTGGCGCCAGATGATCAGGGCATCGAGGACCTCCACCTGGTCGCTGTTGGCCAGCAAGGGATTGATCTCCAGTACTTCCAAGTGTGGGGCCAGGGCCTGGGCCAGCAGCGCGATCTGAGAGATCACGGCGCTCAGGCGCTCCAGGTTGACGCCGGGCTGATTGCGGAGACCGCGCAGCAGCGGGAAGCCGCGTAGCTCTTCGAGCATGGCCCGAATCTCGCGGCGCTTAAGCGGTAGAGGGCGCAAGGCGATATCGTGGAGTATCTCGGCCCACAGGCCGCCGAGGCCAACGGTCAGAGTGAGGCCCCAGACCTGATCGGCGAGGACGCTGACCAGCAGTTCGCAGCCCGCCTGGCGCATGGGGCTAACGAGGATGCCCTCAATCGCGTTCGCTGGCACCTGCTGGCGGCCAGCTCTCAGGATACGGTTGAAGGCCCTGACGACCTCCTCTTCACTGTTGAGGTTCAGCGCAACGCCGCCGATGTCGCTTTTGTGCAGTATCATCGGCGACTGGATCTTGAGTGCAACGGGAAAGCCGTAGTGGCGAGCGGCAGCCAGGGCCTCGGAGGGAGAGCGCGCCAGCTGGGCTGGTACGAGCGGGATGCCAGCCTGTTCCAGAAGTGCGCGCGTTTGGACCTCTGACCAGCTCCTTTGGTCGGGGGCAGGCAGTGTGGTCCTGTCCAGGGTGAGCGCCGGCCCTGGCTCTGGTTCCGCCGTTTCGGGCTGCTGTGGTTGGCGGAGCTGCTCCGACCACCAGAGTACTCGACCGAGGGCGCGCAGGCCATGTTCGAGGCCGGCTATGATGTGGAGGCCGGTCTGCTCGATAATGGGCAGCAGCGCGGCTGGCAGGTCGATGCAGGTGTTCGAGACCAGCAAGATCGGACGTGGCGAGTTGTGTACCAGCTCTGCCAGGCGCTCATATTGGTTGTGGAGGACCTGCTGACTCTCAGGAGTGGGGCGACGCAGGCCATCGACGCTCACCACGTTGAGCACGAAGTCAAGCTGAGGGTCTTCGCGCACGATGGCCAGGGCCCGTTGTTGGAGCGTGCCATCGACAACCACATAGCCAGTCACATCGAGCGGATTGTGGGGCGTGGCAAAGGGGGGGAGCACGGTCTGCAATTGCTGGCGTGTCCTGTTGCTCAACTCGGGCAGGAGCAGGCCCTCGTCCTGAGCGCGATCGGCGATCAGGTCGCAGGCGCCGCCCGAGGGAGTGACCGCGCCCAGGCGCCGACCCGGTAACGGACCGTGGTAGGCGGCCAGGGCTGTAGTTGTTAACAGATCCTCGAGAGAGGAGACGCCGATGATGCCCAGTTGGTGCAGGGCGGCGGCGTTGACTGCTGCATCACCGACCAGCGCCCCAGTATGGGCAGCGGCGGCCCGAGAGCCAGCCTCGCTGCGGCCAACCTTGAGCGCGACTAAAGCGCAGCGCTGGGCCTGCGCTCGGGCGGCGAGCCGACGAAGTGCCTCTGGTTGGCGAATGCTTTCGAGAAAGATGGCCACGGCTCGCGTCGTGGAGTCGGCCAGCAGATACTCAAGTACATCGCACAGGCTGATCATCCCTTCGTTGCCCAGCGAAACCAGGAGGCTGAGGCCAATGGCGTGGGTTTGGGCAAAAGCCAACACGGCGCTGGCCAGCGCTCCGCTCTGCAGCACCACGGCCACCGGTCCGCTGCGCAAGGGGAAGTTGATGGGCAGTCCGTAGGGAGTAATGCCAGCGGCAGCGTTAATGAAGCCATTCCCATTCGGCCCGAGGATCAGCAAGTCGTGGGCCTGAGCAAAGGCCAGCAGCTCCCGTTCTCGCTCTTCGCCCTGCGGGCCGGTCTCGCGGAAGCCCGCCGTCAGTACCACAAAATGGCGTACGCCGCGCTCCGCTCCTTCGGCAACGACTGGCAACACTTGGGAGGTCGGGACCATGACGAAGGCCAGATCCGCTGCCTCTGGCAGAACGCTCAGCGTTGGCAGCGTAGCCTGTCCGTGCGCATACGGACGCCGTGGATTGATCAGGTAGAGCGGTCCAGAGAAGTTGCTGGCTTTCAGGTTTTGCACGAGATAGGTGGACCAGCGCACCTCGTCGCTGGCTCCGACCACGGCGATGCTGCGCGGGTGGAAAAATGCCTTCAGCCGCTCTGCTGCGATGGGGGTCTCTTGCTCCATGAGCCTTCATCCTTTATGGGCTGCGACATTGCACTGGTGCGACAACTGCAGCAGGAGCACTGCCGACAGCGGCAGCCCTGGCCACTTCGCTTGCTGCCTGCGTACTCCGCTTGCTGGTCATGCTGATGGCTGGCTGGATAGGCTACTCGGGTGACCTATTCTGCCAGACGGAAAAAGGGCAGAGGGGGGCGCCCACTCAGCCGCTCAAAGCTGACCTGAACCGGGGCGCCAATGCGCAGGCGCTCACGTGGCGCATCGAGCAGGCGAGTCATCAGGCGCACGCCTTCCTCTAGCTCGACGAGGGCAATGATGAAGGGAGCCTCGGCGGCGAAGGGACCGAAAGCGCGGTGGGCGACGGTATACGAGTAGATGGTCCCACGTCCCGAAGCACTGACCCAGGTGAGCCGATCGCTATGGCAGTGCGGGCACAGGGTGCGCGGGTAGAAGACGTGGCGCTGGCAGGATGTGCAAAACTGGATGCGTAGCTCCCCGTGCTGGATGCCTTCCCAGTAAGGGGCTGACTCGGGATCGCTCTGGGGGAGGGCGTAAGTTGCTTCCTCGCTCATGCTGCACTCTCTCTTTCAGTCTTTGCCGAGCAAGACGGTGGCCGCTGAGGATAGGACGCCGCCAGTGCCGTGAGCCAGGGCGAGACGGGCCCCGGGGACCTGGCGCGGGCCGCACTCGCCGCGTAGCTGGCGCGTGGCCTCGATGAGCAGAAAGATGCCGTACATGCCGGGGTGGCAGTAGGAAAGGCCACCGCCGTTGGTGTTCATGGGAAAAGGGCCGCCCGGAGCGGTACGTTGACCGCTGACAAAGGCCCCCCCTTCACCGAGCGGGCAAAAGCCGAGGGCTTCCAGGGTCATGATGACCGTGATCGTGAAGGAATCATAGATTTCGGCAACGTCGATCTCTTCGGGCCGCAGGCCGGCCATACCAAAGGCTGCCTGGCCGGAGGCAATAGCGGCCTGATGGACGGCCAGATCTGGCATGTTGGCAATCGTCGCATGGGTATGGGCTTCACCGTGGCCCAGCACCCAGACCGGCGGCTTGCGAGTCTGGCGCGCCCGCTCCGCTGAAGCCAGCACGACGGCTCCTCCGCCATCGGTGACGAGACAGCAGTCGAGCAAATGCAGCGGCTCGGCGATCCAGCGGGAGTTGAGCACATCCTCGATCGTGATGGGGTCGCGCATCATGGCCTTCTCGTTGAGCATGGCCCACTTCCGCGTCGCCACTGCGACTTCGGCCAGTTGCTCGCTGGTGGTGCCGAACTGGTGCATATGGCGCATGGCGGCCAGAGCATAGGCCCCTACTGGCGTGGGCAGCCCAAACGGTCCCTCGAACTGTTCCGTGAGACGGTATGCGGGGCTGATCCGGCCACGGGAGCGGTCGGAGCGCTGGGTACTGCCGTAGACGATGAGGGCTACTTCGATGAGACCGGCTTCGATGGCGGCCACAGCGTGCTCGATGTGGGCCTCAAACGAGGAGCCGCCGATATTTGTCGAGTCGCTATAGCGCGGCCTGAGACCGAGGTACTCGGCCAGGGTCAGGGTGGGAGACCAGGACCAGTTGCCGGCGCAGAAGAGGGCGTCGACCTCGTCGAAACTCAGCCCGGCATCTTCGAGGGCGGTGCGGGCTGCCTGGGCTTGCAGCTGCAGGACGGTTTTGTTGGGAGTGTAGCCCAGGTCGGACTCGGCAACGCCGACAATGGCGGCGCGCGGGCTACGCGGCGCGGATGCTTTGGACATGCATGCCTCCAGCCTGTCTACGTGTTTGTAGTATTAGTCTATCATCTTTCCCTCGGTCCAGCCCAGGTGCCGGCCACGCTGCTCGCTGCCAGTCGCGCAAGGCTCAATGAGGGAAAAGAAAGTGACAAAACAGCGCATGGATGATGATCCTTTCCCGTGACAGCGCGCGGCCACAGAGGAGCGCTTTGCAGCGGCAGGACACAGTCAGCCGTTCTATAAACAGACGGCCAGTCCGGGCAGGCCCATCCCTGACCAGACCAGCCAGACAGATGGATAGCCAGCAGGCTGGTACCAGCTCTGGGGAGGAGCCTGGCCATTGGCAAGACCAGGTCCAGCAACGGAAGGAGTTATCTCTATATGGATGAGGAGACGCTTGCGCAGGCGGAAGAAGCGCGCTTACATCAGGCGGCGAGCCATGAACGCAACTGGGAACGTTGGGGCCCCTATCTGGCTGAACGCCAATGGGGGACGGTACGCGAGGATTATTCCCCCGATGGAAACTGCTGGGACTATTTTCCCCATGATCACGCTCGTAGTCGTGTCTATCGCTGGGGCGAGGATGGACTGCTGGGTATCTGTGACCGTGAGTGTCGGCTCTGCTTTGCTGTAGCCCTATGGAATGGCCAGGACCCTATTCTCAAGGAGCGGCTCTTTGGGCTGGCCAACGCCGAAGGCAATCACGGTGAGGATGTCAAAGAATACTATTTCTACCTCGACGCTGTGCCCAGCTCTGCCTACCTGCGCGCCCTCTACAAATATCCTCAGCGAGCCTATCCCTACGCGCAGCTTCTTGAGGCGAATCGTCGGCGCTCTCGGGCGGAGCCGGAGTACGAGCTGCTCGATACCGGGATCTTTGATGAAAATCGCTACTTTGATCTCGGCGTCGAATATGCTAAAGCCTCTCCCAATGACATCCTGATCCGCCTCACGGTGGCCAATCGTGGCCCCGAGACAGCGACGCTGCACCTGCTGCCCACGCTCTGGTTTCGCAATACCTGGAGCTGGGGCCAGCAGGGTGAGGATTACTGGCCCAAGCCCCGTCTGAGTACCCCCGATGGTCAGGCCCTCGTGGCCGATCATGTCTCGCTGGGCCGTTTCTGGCTGCTCGCCGAGCAACGGTCGGATCTGCCGACGCCGCGTCTCCTCTTCACAGAAAACGAAACGAACTTCCAGCGCCTCTTTGGTGCCACCAATGCCAGCCCTTACGTCAAGGATGCCTTCCATGCCTATGTGATCGAAGGGCGTCAGGAGGTGGTCAATCCAGCTCACGAGGGGACGAAAGCCGCCTTTTACTATGTGCTCACCTTGCCCGCCGCTCAGGAGTGTCAGTTACATCTGCGCCTCTTTGCCGAGAGCGAAGCGCCGACTGCCCCCTTTGGCGAGAGTTTCACGACCCTCTTTTCCCAGCGCCAACAAGAGGCCGACGCTTTCTATGCGGCGCGCATCCCGTCTGCCCTCCCTGAGCAGGCGCAGCGGGTGATCCGGCAGGCCAACGCCGGTCTCCTCTGGAATCGCCAATTCTACAACTATGACGTGGCCACCTGGCTCAAAGGCGATCCAACGCAACCCGTGCCGCCGCCTTCTCGTCTCAGCGGGCGCAACGACGACTGGAAGCATCTTTTCAATCGCGATATTCTCTCCGTCCCTGACAAATGGGAATACCCCTGGTATGCTGCCTGGGATCTGGCCTTTCATGCTGTGGCCTTTGCCAGCCTTGACCCTGACTTTGCCAAGCAGCAGCTAATCCTGCTCTTGCGCGAATGGTATATGCACCCCAATGGGCAGCTCCCAGCCTATGAATTCGCCTTCTCGGATACGAATCCGCCGGTCCATGCCTGGGCCTGCTGGCGAGTCTACAAGATGACGGCGGCTCGTGGCGCCCGCGATCTCCAGTTTCTGGCCCGTACCTTTCATAAACTCCTCATCAATTTCACCTGGTGGGTCAACCGCAAGGATATCGCGGGCAGGCATCTCTTTAGTGGCGGCTTCCTGGGGCTTGATAACGTTGGCCTCTTCGACCGCTCACGCCCTCTCCCCGGAGGCGAGCAGCTGGAGCAGGCCGATGGCACTGCCTGGATGGCCTTCTACTGCCTGACGATGCTCTCCATTGCCCTGGAGCTGGCCCATGAGGACCATGCCTACGAAGATGTCGCCTCCAAGTTCTTCGAGCACTTCATTGCCATTGTAGATGCCATGAATGCCCTGGGTGGAAACGGCATGTGGGATGAAGAAGATGGCTTCTACTATGATCAGCTGCTCATCGATGGGCGCAGCCTGCCCCTCCGAGTGCGCTCGGCGGTCGGCCTCATTCCTCTCCTGGCGGTCGACATCCTCGATGACGAGCGCCTCGCCGCTCTGCCCGGCTTCACCAAGCGCCTGCGCTGGTTCCTGGAGAATCGGCCCGATCTGGCCCGCCATATCTCCTACCTGCAAGGAGGTGGCCAACACTCTGAAACGCATCGGCTCCTTGCCATTCCCTCGCGTGAGCGCCTGCTGCGAGTCCTGCGCTACCTTCTCGATGAGAGCGAGTTTCTCTCTCCCTATGGTATCCGCTCGCTCTCGCGTTACTATCGCGACCACCCCTACACCATTGTGCTCGATGGTCAACAGCTCAGCATTGACTACGAGCCGGCGGAATCGCGCAGCGGCCTCTTTGGCGGTAACTCTAACTGGCGCGGCCCTATCTGGTTCCCATTGAACTACCTGCTGATCGAAGCCCTGGAACGCTACCATCGCTTCTACGGGGCGAGCCTCCTGATCGAGTGCCCCACTGGCTCAGGGAAGTGGCTGACACTGGCGCAGGTGGCCCAGGAGCTGACCAGGCGTCTCTGTCGTCTCTTCCTGCCCGATGAGCAAGGAAGCATTGCCTGGTGTGGGAGCGAACAACGCTTTCTTACCGACCCGCACTGGCGCGATCTGGTCCTCTTTTACGAGTACTTTGATGGTGATACGGGGCGTGGCCTGGGTGCCAGCCATCAGACTGGCTGGACCGCTCTCATCGCTCGTCTGCTGACAGACCTGGCGAGCGAGACGGCGGCTCTCTGAGCATGAGCAAGAGGGGCTAACGCTAGAGACGGAGACGCGAGCCAGAGGGGCCGTCGTCGGGCGAAATCAGGCCGTGGCGAATGGCAAAGCGCACCAGATGCGGGATATCGTGCAGTCCAAGCTTCTCCATAATATTGGCGCGGTGGGCCTGCACGGTTTTGACGCTCAGCACGAGCCGGTTGGCGATCTCCTGGCTGGTGTAGCCCTCGGCGACCAGTGTCAGGACCTCCAGCTCACGCGGGCTGAGCACGCGCAGCTCATCGGTCGGCTTCTCTGCCTCCTCACCAGGAGGCGACTCACGGGCAGGCTGGCCGCTCTCCTGAGTCTGACTCTCTTCCTGGGCCGTGCAGTGTTCCAGATAGACGCGGATCAGCGAGCGAGCCAGACCAGGGTAGAGGAAGGCCCCGTTGTCGGCCAGGGCCCGGACCGCGCTCTGCAGCTCGGCTGGCGCCGCTTTCTTGACCAGGTAGCCGCTAGCCCCCACGCGTAGGGCCTGCAGAAAGTACTCCTCGCTGTCATGCATGGTCAGAATGAGAACCTGGGTCTCCGGCTGCTCAGCACGGATGCGACGGCAGGCCTCCAGGCCATCCATTTCTGGCATCGTGATGTCCATGACTACAATATCTGGCCGCAGTTGGCGCGCCATCTCTACTGCCCCTGTGCCCGTCTTGGCCTCCCCGACAATGTGGATCTCCGGCTGCAGCGTTAACAGCAGCTTCAGGCCCTGGCGCAAAATATCGTGATCGTCGGCCAGCACCAGACGAATCGTTCGATCAGCTGTACGACAAGCGCTGGCCGGCTGCTCGTCCTCCATTGCTTTCTCCCTTCTTGCCTCCTCTTGTCAACAGTGTTTTATTATTAGGTAGTGTAAGGCCAGCAAGAGCCATTGCCAACCTGGCCTGGCCCTGCCCGGACGGGCGAGTTATGCTGGTCTCAACCGCTGACTCAGCACGAAAGGAAACGCGCCTCTGCTGCCCATGCATGGAGCGTGCCAGAAAGAGAATGACGATGCGGATCATCTGGGAATGGCTGCGGCGCTGGCAGCTCTCGCTCTTCGAAAAAGTCATCCTCACTAACAGTCTACTCTTGCTGGCAGAAGCTGTCACGGCCCTCTGGGTGACCAGCCACGCACTGGAAGCCCATCATTTTCTCATTGACACGACCTTTCTGGTTGCAGCTACCTTGCTCAGTATTGCCATCAATGCCTTCCTTTTACGTGCCAGCTTTAGACCGCTCTTTCGTCTGCTGGGAGTCATTCGCCAGATCAGCGCAGGCAAGACCGAAGCTCGGGCCGAGTCGGCCCCCGCAGATTCCTCTGAAGTAGGCCAGCTTGCGGCTGCCTTCAATACGATGCTGGACCGTCTGGAAGAGCTGCGCCGTCAGCAATCGGCGCTGATTTTGCAAGCCAGAGAGGAAGAGCTGCGGCGCGTGTCTCGTGAATTGCACGATGAAAGCAGCCAGAATCTGACCGCTGTTCTCGTCTACTGCGAGATCCTCCTGCGAACCGTGGAGAGCCTGCCCGCAGAGAGTATGACGAGCGAGACGCGCCGGCAGCTCATTGCAAGCTGCCAGCAGCTGAGCGAGCTGGCCCAGCAGACGCTCGATGCCGTTCGTCAGCTCTCCCAGCGCCTGCGCCCGCCTGTGCTCGACGACCTCGGTCTGGTCGCGGCCTTGCGCTGGCTGGTTGAAGATTGCCATCGGCGCTTTTGCCTGCCAGTAGAGCTAACTATCGAAGAGCAGGCGCTCTGGCAACGCTTGCCGCCCCCTTATGAGACCACCCTCTTTCGCATTGCTCAGGAGGCACTTACCAACGTGGCGCGACACGCGCGCGCCAGCCGGGCGCAGCTCTCGCTGCAGCTGGCCTCCAGCGCTATCCATCTCTCTATTCGAGATAATGGCTTGGGCTACGATCCAGGGCAGCCCAGCAACGGCCTGGGACTGGTGAGCATGCGAGAGCGCGCTGCTCTCCTTGGGGGGAGACTCTCTATCGATGCGCGCCCGGGCCAGGGGACGCATGTTGAGGCCATTCTCCCTCTGCCAGTGAGCTAAAGATCTTACTCGCCGCACCCTGTCGCTGTGTTTCCCTCCCTGGTACTAGCCTACACGTCTGCCTTCAGCTCAGGCTACTTCCAGATGGAGAATCTCTTGCTGCGGCGTAAAGCCTTTGGCACGCGCCTCTATTTTGATGGCCCAGGCGCCTGGCATTGAGAAAAAGACCAGCACGCTATAGCTACCGTGCCCCTCCTGCCGAATATGGATCGGCGTCGGCCCCATGACCATATCTGGCATCCAGGCCGAAGAGCTGACCTGAGCCTGCTCGATGGGGGTCCCCTGGGGATCGGTGAGCTGCAGCTGCAAGCGTGTTGTCCCCACGCGCAACGGCGGCTCTTCCGTTACGTGCACCCGGAGCACAGCCGGAACCTGAACAGGCCACAGCGCGGCCAGTGTCAGGGCTGCCACGCAAGAAAAAGCCAGGAGCAGCCAAAAAATCGGGCGCACACGCATAAGCGCTCACCCTCTCGGCGTGGTATCCTTCTCCTCTTCACGTGTGATCTCACGTCGCATCTGCGCCAGACCGGAAGAGCTAGCGGGCTGGCGACTCAGGCTCCGACCCAGACCAAGGCCGGCGCCGCCACCGACGAGCAAACCGGCAATGGCTGCCACGCTCACCCACAGTGGCAGATTACTTGCTCCACCCGAGGTCGACGAAGTTGACGTGCTAGAAGCCTGAGCTGTGGGAGCAGGAGCAGGCGTCGAGGTCCTGCTGCTTGCCCCTGCGGGCTGTACTGTGAAGATAAAAGCCCCCTCGGCTTCATCGCCGTCCTCTGCTGAAGTAGTGATCCAGCGGACGATGTAGACTCCATTGCCGTCCGGCTTGATGCGTACCGACATCTCTCGTGGATTGTTCAAGGGAATAGAGGCATTCCCCTGGCTAATAAGCTCCCCAGCTGGCCCGTAGACGAACAGATTACTTTTGCTGGGATCGGGATTCATATTCTCGGCGGTGAAGACCGTCACTGTCGATGGTACCTGGCTAATTGTTGAGCCAATTTTAGGATTGGCATCGATGACCTTAGCATGGGCCGAAACAGGGTTGACATCAACAACGAAGAGCAACAACGCGCTCAAGAGCAGTACACAGCCCAGCTGCACCGAGCGCATGAGTCGCCACTGAGAGTAGAGCATAGTTAGCATCCTCACTTTTTCATCTCCGCAAGTGGCTCCTGCTCTGGCCAAATCGCTGTCTCATCAGACTCTCTCTTCCCATTCATGGAGGAATAGACAGACAAATGGACAGCTTCAGGCCAGACAGCCTCTGGTCGTAGCATAAGAAGCTGCTTACCAGCTGTCCATTAGGAAGAATCCCTATTCTTCCCGCCAGGCACCGTAAGGTGTTCTCACGAAAGGACCAGGCAGCCAGGGAAGAAGCCGCCTGTCGGACGATCGGCAGCCAGAGGGGGCGCCCCAGAAAAGGTTAGTCGGTCAATACCTGCCAGGAGTGTCCCCCGTCCTGGCTGAAAAGCACGCTGGCGGGATAGAAAAAAGCGGCATACAGCAGGGTGGGCTGCCTTGGCGAGAGCTGCAGCGTCATCAGGTCGCTGCGCGAGAAGGTAAAGCGTTTCTGCCAACTGGTGCCCTGATCAGAGGAGAACCACAGATCGCGACCGGCCAGGGCATAAAGAACGTGGCCATCAGCTGAGCTGACCAGGCGTGTCAGGGAAGCATTCGGTGTAGGACCACTCAGGTGAGTGATCTGTTTGCTTCCATCTTGCCAGCGATAAAGACCCTCATCGGTGGCACAGAAGATCAGGCGTGGCTGGGTCCGCGTGGCTGTCAGACTGAGAACCGTCCCATTGACTCCCTGGATGCGCTGCCAACGACTCCCGTCGTCGGTTGTTTCGAAGAGTCCCTGATCACCCCCGAGCAAGAGATGATGGGGCTGCACAGGATCAGTCAAGAACAAGGGGGTCTGCATTGCCGAGAGCGCCCCACTCGTAATAGGGCGCCAATGCGCTCCGAAGTCTGTTGTTTCGTACCAGCCGGCGTAGACGAAGAACGCATAGAAATGGCCAACGGGACCACTACCCGCTTGCACTGAAAAAGGATAGGCCGAGGATGGCAGATGAGAAGGATTGCTCAGACGCCAGCTCTGGCCCCCGTCGCGGCTCATATAGACGCCGGGCTGCTCGCTGCCGATTCCGCTTGGTACAGCAATCACTGCGAGCACACTGGGATCGCCCGGAGCAAGAGCAATCGAGGTCACCATCGCCGGCGCCAGTGCGCCGCGGGGCTGAGGCCAGCTCTTTCCGCCATCGTGGCTCATAAAAAGACCGAAATGTGTTCCCAGATAGAGACTGCGCCCACCATCGCCTACGACCAGCGTATGCAGGTGCGTCTCCGGGTTTGAGAGTGGACGCCCTGGCACTGTTGGATCGGTCGCGCTGCGGCGATTGCTTAAAAGCTCCCAGCTGGCGGCCACAATCACCGCGAGCAAGACGATGGCCAGAAGGACATATGGCCCTCGCCTCTGCCGTCCTCCTGCTTTCGATGCTGACTCCTGCGAAACAAGCTCACCCTGCGAACGCTGCTGTGAAGTCGCCATTGTGCCTCTTTCATCCACGCGCTCGGACTCACGACCCTGGATGCGCAACGGCCTGGTTGCTTAGCGAGCGACAACCAGGATTGGCCTGGCCCGGCGATTGTCTTTACAGAAAAACATTACCATCGAAGGTCAATAGGGCAGATTCCTGATAGCAGCTGTCGAGACGGCTCTCGTCCGTCGGGGAGCGATGGCTCTCAGCTCAGCCTCTCTCTTGACCCCTCCCCGGGGGGTATGGTATACTGGGAAAAGAAGCCCCATGACAGGCAAGACGGACAGCAGAAAGGAGCCAGCCGCTGTGCAAGAAGAACGCCGTCGTGAAGTATTGAAACGGCTCTCCTACATCAAGGGCCATCTCGACGGCATCTCCAAAATGGTAGAAGAAGACAAATACTGTGTTGATATCCTGCGTCAGAGTTATGCTGTACGGCGGGCACTAGAGAAAGTAGAAGCCATCATTCTCGAAGGGCACCTGCATACCTGCGTTCCCGAAGGCATTAAAAGTGGACGTCAGGATGCCGTTGTCGCCGAGCTCCTGCAACTTTTTACTCTTGCAGGCAACCACTTGAAGGCCCAGGAGGCCGGCGAGCTGCCTCCTATGGAGGAATGAAGAGTAAGAAAGAAAGAAAGAAAGGACGATGAGCAAAGGGTATGAGCACCGCGAGCACCTCGGTGACGCTTATCTCACCAGACATTTCCTGTGAGCACTGTCAGCGAGCGATTGAAAGCACGCTGGGTACGCTGCAAGGAGTCGAGCGGGTAAGTGTTGACATCGCAGGCAAGAGCATCCAGCTCTCCTATGATCCGGCGCGGATCTCGCTGGAGCAAATTGAAAAGCAGCTCGACGAGATCGGTTATAGCATTGTCCACTGACGAAGCAGCCTGGTCGTTACGGCCCAGCCGGGTCGACTGACCAGACGGAACCAGGAAGAAGGAGGCGGTGGGGAAGGAGCCGGCAACGTGCTGGCGCAGCGCCAGCTTCTTCCTTCCCCTCGCCTGACCAATGGACTGCTGGCTGGCTGCTCTCAGATCCTGGTGCCTGTCGTGCTGGAGGGTCGGCCCTGGGGAGAGCTGGATGCTGGTAGGACGGACTAGTAAGTCGTTGGCCCCGCCGATCGCGACTCCAGTGGAAAAGTTGCCTCCGTCTGGCGAGGCAGCTCAGTCAGATCGGTGATGCGTAGCCAGCGCACCTCTAAAGCAATGGCCTGGACTGGCAGCCTGGCGATGAAAGAGGCTGCTGCTGGTGATTTCTGGATCAGGTGCTGGCGGATAGCGGCGCTGGCCTCCTCGTCGTTGATCAGCTGGGCCTCAGCCGTTGCCTCCAGCCAGGCTGTAGGCTCTCCTGGCCCGATGAAGATACCGACGCGCGGATTGCGCTGCAGATTCGCCAGCTTGCGCGACGTCAGAATGAAGGTGCAGTAAAGGGTCAGCGTCTTACGTTCCTCACTCAGTGGCTCCTCGGCATAGAAGACACGGGTCACGTACGGCTGGCCATTGTCCTCTGTAGCAATCGCCAGCGTATCATAGCGAGCAAGGAACTCATTAAGAGTTTCTCGTAGTCGGACTTCATCCTGTACTGCGTCCATGATTTTGTCGTCCCCAATGATTTCAAGCCCCGCTGGGCTGCTTGTTGAGAGAACCGGGGTGCCTGGTTCTGCCTGTAGCATACCGCATGGTGGCAAGAACGACCAGTCCAGTCTTCCCTCAAGCAAAGCTGGCTGCTACTCTATAGCTGACGCTTGCTTACCTTTAGCTGCGTTGCGCTTGTGGGCCAGAAACCGGAAAGAGGAACGCGGGTCGGCGATCTCGCCTCTGGCCGAGCAGGTAAGGTAGCCGGTGAGCGCAAACAGGCTCAGCCGAGAGCACGCCCTTGTTTCGAGAAGCGCCTTTTCGTTATGCTTTTAAGAGCATACAACCCCGGTTCAATCGATCCCTATCTAGCAACGAAAGGACCAGTGACAGGAGCCCAATGAGTGAACGTTTTCCCTGCTGGTATCCCCTGCAGATCAGATTTCGCGATCTTGATCCACTCGCCCACGTGAATAATGCAGTTTACTTTACCTATTTTGAAGAAGCGCGCAGCTATTATCTGGGCCTGCTGGAGCGCTGGCTCAAGGAGTGGCCGGGAGAGGAGGCCGCTCAGGAGCGGCAGGGCGCTGAGAATCCCCGTATCCAGACAGGGCCACGAGCGGCGCGCTATGGCCTGCTGGTCAAAGAAGTCAGCTGCACCTACGAACTGCCACTGATCCGCTCAGACCGTGCTGAAGTGGGTGTACGGATCTCACATGTTGGGCGCACCAGCTTTATTATGGAGCACCAGATTCGCGATGCCCACAATCACGAGCGCATTTTCGCTACGGGCCGCTCCGTGATGGTTTGGTGCGATTATCGGACGGGACGCCCGCATCCACTTCCGCCGGCCCTACGCCACGCCTTCGAACAAATGGAGGGGCGCAGCTTTCCCATGCCTGAGTAGGAAAGAAACGCTGGCGCTAGCTACCTCTGGCCTGGCCTCGCTCATCTACGGACCCAGCAGAGTGAGGTCAGGTCGCTCTACTATTGTGGTCTGTTTGTTGTGAGTGAGCCGCCCGGCAGGCTTCTCCTGGGAATCGCTGAAGCCTGAGCAGGCGGAAAACCCACCAGTTGCAGGTCACCGATTGCCAGCCACGGCCCGCCTGGTCAGGTGCGGCCAGGAACGGCGAGAGAGGGAAAGTCGATGACAAAAGATACTAGCACGATCAGGCTGTTTTTCCTAGAAGAGTCGTCTGATCGTCTCTCGCTGAGCTATACTAATTTGAAGATGAAGCCTCATTCTCTGCACAGCGTGAGGTTGCTCTATGCTCTCTTCGATAGTGATGGCGCTGATCTTTGGCTGCGTGCTCTTATTACTGGTCGGTCTGGGACTCTGGGTGCTCCGTCGCCATCGGCGCTCCCGGCGGGCAGAGACGGCCAGCAGTCGCTCATTGGTCGTTGCCTGTGAGGAGCAGCAAGTCAGCGTCGTCCTGCCCGTGCAGGAAGCTATGCTGGTTCCCTTCGAGAAGGCCCAGCCGCTGCCGGGCTTTATTCTCCCTCCTTCATGGTATCGCCGCTGGCGCATGCTGGTCTCCTTGGGCCTCCTGCTCATGTTGGGCCTGGCCCTGGCAAGCCAGGGAGGGATTGTACGCGACACCTTCCGCACTCTGACCGCTACATTCAGTTTCTTCTCTGCATCCTCAACGATGGACCTGCAGACCGCGCCCCATCCTCTGCCCGACACGGCTAGTGCGCGCATCGTCCGTGTCAACTCGGCCTCGCGGAGTCAGTACTACACTGATTACCAGTGGCAGGTCTGGTCTTACTCCTCCTGCTCAGGGATCGCCTTAGAGGAAGTGATGAACGCCTATGGTCGTCATCTCATCGCAGCTGATGTGTTACAGATCGAGCTTCAGCTCGGTGTGTGGGATGTGCAGCTGGGCTTGCTCAAAGAGGATGGGATTGCTATGACGGCGAACTATTTCGGCTTCAATGCCAGCCTGAGTCATACGCGCACGCTGCAGGATATCATTTCCATCGCCAACAGCGGTACGCCTGTCATCGTGAGCATTCGTGACGGCTACTATTTTCCTGGCGGCCATATCTTTGTCATCCGTGGTGGGGATAGCCAGTATGTGTATACGGTTGATTCGTCGCCGGCCAACTTCACGCGCATGACCTACGACATGTTCACCGCCATGTGGCGAGCCAACAACGATTTCAGCGCCGTTGTGACGCCGCGCTAGCCAGCCAGCTCTACTGAGCCTGGTGGTCTAGCTGGCCAGGTCTATCTAAGCAAGAAGCGAGAGAGAAGAGGCGAGGGGTTCAGGTCTCCCTATTGAGACCGTGAGCATCCTCGTTTCTTCTCTCTCGCTCTGCTGTTAGGCCATTGGCCGCCGCCGGCGGTTATCCCTGCTGTGCGCCTGCTGATCGCTGGTACTGATCTGGCTCTGGGCGCGCTGCCTGGGCCTAAGCCTAATAGATCAGCACGGGGGTGTACAGGCTCACAAAATTATAGAGCCAGGCGGCGTTATCGGTGGACATGTTGACACAGCCGTGCGAGCCCTGGCCGGCAAAGGGATCGCCAGTTGCGTCCTGGTGAGGGAAATTGGTTCCCGGGCCAAAGTCGGCGCGCCACCAGGCGTCGTGCAGAAAGTAGCCATTGCTATGGTACTGCATGGCGTAGTTGATCTTCGTATCGGGATACCAGTGGGGCGAACCTTTCGGTTCGCTTGACTTAAAGATCGTCGGATGCTGCTTGCTTTCAATCCACCAGGTACCTGGAGGCGTCGGCAGATCGGGCTGCCCGGTAGTTACCAGGAAGGCTTTGACCAGCTTGCCATGATCGTAGGCCCGCAGGGCCTGCTCGCTAAGTGAGACCACCACCACCCGCTTATCCATATAGCCATAGTGACGCAGCAGATCCAGATCGGTTTTATGAGGTTGGTTGTAGGGCGTCTTATCGCTAAAGTTGGCCTTCATTGCCTCGAAATTCGTCAACCACATCTGCAGGTCCTCGACCACCTGCTGGTAGCCTGCCAGACTCTGAGCCTGGCTCAGCTCTTCACCGAGCCAGAGGCTCCCGCCAATGCCCTGGGAGCCGTATTCATAGCCCAGTGGGTAGGTCTGATTATTGTAGGCATCGTGATAGGTATGCACTTTTCCCCAGGCGCTGACTTCCTGGGCCAGCTGCTGCTGGAGATGGGTGCTCTCAGCCTTCATCGCTGGAATTTGGATTGCGTTGATATGCTCCTTCAGGGTGGTCAATGCCCGGCTATAGGCGCTGGCTGTCTGGGCCTGTTGCAGAGCCTGCTGGTCGCTCTGGTACTGCTGCTGATAGGTTGTCACATCTCCACCACTTTGCTGCATCAGGTTAATCCACTGCTGGAAGGTCGCCAGCGCCATCTTCCCCTCATTTTGCTGCGTTGGAGAGATAGACGGTGTGGGCACGGTCCTGGGCCCACTCACCAGCGAGCTAGCGTTGTTTGAACCGCAGGCGCTCAACAGCAGCAGGCCGACCAGAGCCAACGCGACCGGCAGCAACCTCCCTGTCGGTTGCCTGTGAGACTGAGACTGGAGAGCATGGACCTGGATGGTTGCATGTTTCATGGCCCTTCCTCGTTTGTTCTGCATGCTGTTCGCTCTTCTTTCGTCCGTGAAAAGGGTGAGCAGTGGCCAGGGGTGCTGGCTAGAAAGGGTAGCCTGAAATGTCTTCCCAGGACTGTCCCTTCTCTACCCCCCTCATCATACTACGCCTATTGAGAAAAACGCAGAACGAGGCTGCTTCATTTCACCAACCTGATTCTTATCCCCTCCTGAAGGAAGAGGCGGGCTGGCTAGCTGGGGGAGACAGGCGCCCTATGAGGGCGAATCCCAAGGTGGGCAGGGAAGAAGAGGCAAGAGGGCGAACGCGACCATGCCTAGTACTTTCTTCTTGAGGATAGTACTTTTGACTAGACCACCGGGGTAGAATAGTACCGTTGGGCGGGGGAAAGGCGTGGGCTAACCTCACACAACTGATAGCCTGCGGGCCTTGTCTCCGCCGAGGGAGCTGGCCAGGGAGCGGAAGAACTTGAGTGAGAAGAAACATCAACGCTGTAGAGCCGGAAGGAGGAGGGGAGTCCTCTCACAGAGAGGACTGCCGTAAGCTGGATGGAGACAATACGTGTCCTGATTGTTGAAGAGCAGCCGTTGTTGCGCATTGGTATTCATGCTACGCTGGAGCGCATGGGCGACTGTGAGATCGTCGGCGAGACCACCGATCCTGCCGAGATCCTGACGATCGCTGGCGATGGCCGGCTCGATGTCGCCTTGATTGATACTGGCCTGACCGGCGCCGACCCTCTGGAGATCGCTCGTCAGATGCGACGGGTTGCGCCACAGGTCGCCATGATTATGCTGACGCCTGCCGAGAACGAAGAAGATCTCTTCCAGTCGATTAAGGTAGGCGCGGCGGCCTACTATACACGCGACATTGGCCTGGAGGAACTGAGGGAGGCGGTGCGCAAGGTCAGTCGCGGCGAGTATCTGATGAACGATGATGTGCTTGCCAGACCGCAGATTGCCTCGCGCGTCCTGGCCTCATTTCGGGCGCTCAGCGAGGAAGAGGAAGAGGTCGACAACGCTCAGAAGGAGCCGTCACCGCTTTCCAGCCGCGAGATCGAAATTCTTGATCATATTGCCCGCGGACGCAGCAACAAGGAGATCGCCAAAGTGCTCAAAATCAGCGATCAGACCGTCAAGAATCATATTACTTCAATCCTGAAGAAGCTGGCTGTGAATGATCGCACTGCGGCGGTTGTCTATGCGCTCAAGCATGGCTGGATTACTATCGAGAAAGAGCAGTGAATCCAGCTATGCCTGAGCGCTCTGAACAGGGCCAGCGCGGTGCCAGGTTGGATCTCAGCTCATAGCCCTCCCCTCGGGCGGCCCGGCGAGCGATGGAAGTTGATGATCATCTCGATAAGACCCCTACTCTCCTACCCGGCCCATTGACCGATGAGAAACTGGAGTACGGAGAAGGTCAGCAACCCTCCAGAGATCAGCAGGTAATGGAGGCGAAAGCTTTCACTTCTGCCAAGGCGCGCCAGAATCAGGAAGGCCGGAAAGAGAGCCAGAGCGTAGCGCGGCATTGACAGAGTGGGATAGCGCCCCACCGCTGGAACCAGCAGGAAGAAGATGAACGCTCCAACAGTGTAGAGGGTGTAGGTGGGAGCGAGAGGGCCGCGCAGGCGCCAGGGTCCTACAAAAAGGAGCACAACCAGGGCCAGCACCGCGGTCAGCAGCGTCAGGTCGATGACGCGATGGATGGTAATAAAATCGAGGTGACTGGAATCCTGAACAAGAGCAGCAATGGTGGCGCTAAAGGCAAGCCAGGGAGGTTGGAGACTGCGCTGCCAGACCGCTTCCGCGTGGGAAAAGGCCAGCGGATCGTGAAAGCGCAGCTCGCAGTAGCCAGCAAACAAAGCAAGGCCGCCAGGGACGCCAAGAATGCTCAGTACATCAAGGCGAACTTCACGCAGGCGAAAATGATGCTGACGCAGATACTCATAGATAAAGGGAATGAGTAGCGGGATGGCTGTGACGCGCGTTAGGCTGGCGAGGCTGCCCCAGAGCCCGGCCTGCCACCACTGCCCACGTCGTAAGGTATAGAAACAGAGAAGAGAAAGAAGCAAAAAGAGTGATTCGCTATAGGCTGCAGCCAGAAAAAAAGCCATAGGAAACGTTGCATAGTAGAGCACAGTGCGGCTGGCCGGCTCCTCACCGAAGTCCTCGGAGATCAGCCGGTATAACACCACCAGAACGCCGAAGCCAGAGAGGTTTGAGACGATCAGCGCCGCCAGTACAGGGTTATCTGCCAGATAATTGAGCAGGCGAATGAGGAGCGGATAGAGAGGGAAGAAGGCCGTACGCCACCAGTCGCTATAGCCATGCAGGGCGATGGCGATGAAATGGCCGGTGTCCCAGTGCCTCCAGCTGTTGATCATAGCTCGTAGGACGGGGCCGCTGGTGCTGCTGGTGTCTCCGGGAAAGAGGAAAGCGACATAGCTCAGGAGCAGATAGAGCAGGTGGGTAGCGCTATAGATCGGTAGGACCTGCTGGATGGCGATGAGCCAGGGAAAGCGGGCCGCCGTGCTCGCTGCCTCTACCTGTGTCTCGTTGGGGCCTGCGACAGCCTGGGCGGACTTTCCCTCCTGTTCGGGCACCCTGTTCTCTCCTGCTGTCGTGTCTGGTTGCTCTAACACAGAAGGAAGAGATGTGGGCAAAGCTTCTTGCTCCCCCCGCTGGTTAACAGGATGCCAATCAGACACGAGATGCATTTGCTCATCAGCTGCAGATTCAGGGACTGGTGAGAGCAGCAGGACAGCCTCATCTTTGGTCAGAGGCTGGCTTAGCTGCTCTCGTCTCGATCGACGAGAACGGAATGGATGAAGCGTGAGCATCCTCATTGATCATCGAACCCCAGGTATGTGAGTGCTCGTGAACTCAGTGCGCGGCTAACCTGTGAAGTTCCTCCCCCAATCAGGACAGGAGCGGCAGCCGCGTATCGCTCGGTGAAGAGAGCTGGACCCGCTCCCTCCCACGAAAATTGTTCAGCTCTGAGAGAGAAACGGTTGACTACGTGCCCCAATAACGCGCCAGCCCCCTTTAATCCCCTCTCTTCCCTCCTGGTAATATCCTCTAATATTTGCATGGGAGATTGTTATGCAATGGGGAGATATGCTATCATAGAAGAGCCGTCACGAAACAGCTCTTCCTCTCGGAATTGAGACGTAGATCAATCGATTCTTTTAATAAAGTGCTCTAATGATATTTCAGGAACACTATGGGAAGGGAGGACACTTGCAAACCTGGCAGGAACTGCTGAGTCAGCTTATCGAGGACATTCAGCTGGAGAGGAAACTTGCGCAAGAGATGGGGGTACAGCCAATTACGCTCCGGCGCTGGGCCCGGGGGGTGGTGCAACCGCGGGAGGATAACGTCCGGCGTTTGCTGAAGGCGGTGCCGCGTGAGATCCATCCTGAGTTGATGCGTCTGCTGGCCAAAGACTTCCCGAAGCTGCTGGAGCAGCCTGGGGAAAGCTCAGCTCCGACAGCGTTGCCAGCGCCACCCATCGGGGTTTACGTGCGGGCCCTCAACATCTATACGACAACGCCCCCTGCTCTCTATCCAGAAGCGCTCTATGATCTCCTGTTGCAGCAGATGCTCAGACAGCTTGATCCTGAGCAACAGGGGCTGGCTGTGACAGTCGCGCGCTGCATGCCGCCGGCCCCGGGGCAGAAAGTACGCAGCCTGCGCGAGATTGTTGGACGCGGCAATCCTCCCTGGCCGCGTGATCTCAGCCAGCAGACGATTTTTCTGGGAGCGGAGTCGCTGGCCGGAGCGGCTGTGACCCATTGCCGTCTGGTGACTATTCCTAGCCGTGACGAAGAGTATAGCCTCTTCCCCGCTCACTGGGTTGAGCATGAGCAGAGTGCGGTGGCCTGCCCTATTCTCTGGCAGACGCGCGTTGCCGGCTGTCTCATTGTCTCGAGCGCTTTCCCTCATGCTTTTGCTCAGACCCAGCAGTCCTTGATTGAGCGCTATGCCCAGCTGATGTCTCTCACCTTTCGCCCCGAGGCTTTCTACAGCCATAGCGATATCGAACTGCGCCTGATGCCTCTCTACACTGAGCAATTGCCGTATCTTCGCAATTTCAGGAGATATGTCAGCCGCAAAGTGGAAGAAGCTAATGCGGCGGGTCGCTCATTATCGCTGTCCGAAGCCCAAGAAGCTGCCTGGCGTGAGATAGAGGAGCAGCTTCTGGAACTACCTCTGCGCCAAGCAAAAGAGGACGGGGAAAGCCACTGAGACGCTGTAGAGTCTAGAAGCCACGAAGCATGCGCTCTGGCCTGGAGACTCTGTTTTCGCCATTCCAGAGCGCATGCTTCTGGAAGAAGATCGAAGAGAAGAGAGCGTCCAATCAGTTGGTGGTGTATGGCTCCGGCTCCACTTTACCACCAGCGGCGATAGTCGTTCTCGCGTGCATAAGGGTGGTAGGGATAGGAGGGGTAGCTAATAGTGGCTGGGGGCTTGAGCCAGGGGCGCAGGAGCAGCGTAATGACCAGGCCGGTCAGGAAGCCGCCAACGTGGGCCAGGTAAGCGACGCCACCCATGCCCTGTTGCACCTGGGCCAGCGAGGCCACGCCATCGAAGAGCTGCAGCAGGAACCAGAGGCCAATGAGCGCAATCGCTGGCAGTGTCACGATGGTGAAGAAAAAGAAGATGAAGATGACGGTACGCACGCCGGCCAGGGGGAAAAGCACCAGGTAGGCTGCCAGCACGCCGGCGATGGCGCCGCTGGCCCCAATGCTAGGCACCGTGGAGTCGGGAAAGGCCACGGCCTGGGCGAGGCCGGCTACGATGCCGCACAACAGATAGAAGCAGAGATAGGGGAAGTGCCCCAGACGGTCTTCCACATTATCGCCGAAGACATAGAGAAAGAGCATATTGCCGCCGATGTGCAGCCAGCCGGCGTGCAGAAACTGAGAAGTAATCAATGTAAAGTAGACCGGCTCAGGGGTCTGGAAAGCAAGATGAGCCTGCACAAGCGCTGTCTGAGGGATTCCATGTAATAAGGCGGCGGGCACGACTCCATAGGCGAAAATCAGCTCATCTGCGCGATCCCCCAGGGAAAGCTCATAAAGAAAAATCAGTACATTGACCAGGATCAGGCCCCATGTCATCCAGGGCACATGTCGGCGTGGTCCTGGGAAGTCCTGGAAAGGTATCACCTGCAGCCTCCTCCTTTAGCCTGTAGGTTGCTATGCTCCAATACGATTCAGGTACCGCCCGAGCTTCAGGCAACGTCTGTCTGTCTGTCTGTCTGTCTGTCTGAGCGACCGCATGCGCAGACGGGGAGATGCTGGACAATGAGCCGAACGGCCACCTCGGACCAAACTCTCCGGGCGTGATCCGGCCTTGTTCAGTGCCGCCCTATCCTCCGCTGCTCTTTGGTCTGCCTTTGCTGCTGTGCGCTGAGCGGCTTAGCCGGCAACCGGCCAGCGGCGCAGCACCTCCAGTGTATCCTCTACCAGTTGCTCCAGTGGTGCAAGCGGCACATATTCTGCGGGAGAATGCTCATTCACCACGCCGGTGGAAATGGTAAAGACGCGCACGCGCGGGCGTAGAGCGCTTGCATCGCTTCCGATGAAGGTGGGGCGCAGCTGGAGCTGTTCGCCACGATCGGCAAGCACCTGACGGTAGAGGGTCAGTAGCGGCTCCTGTTCATCAACAAGGTAGGAACCACAATGAGGAACAAAGTGTACCGCTGCCTGCCCGCCGGCCTGATGGGCAGCCTCTGCAAAGGCTGTGCGCAAGCGTTCACGATAGCGCTCTATCTGCTCACTTCCCTCGAAGCTACGCAGCTCCCCCTGGAGCAGCACGTGAGCAGGGACGGCATTGCGAGCGCTACCGCCCTCGATACGTCCGATCAAAATCCGCGTTTGATCATTGGCGAGCGAGCCGTGGGGGTAGGTTGCCTGGCGGAAAATCTCCAGAGCGTTCACGGTCTGGCTGAGATCTTTGCCGGGGTGGCCGGTGCAGCCGGTAATCTCGACATCGAAGGCTTCATAGTGGGCGCCGCGCGAGACAACGACGCCTGCCTCAAAAGCGTTGTCGAAGACGATGCCATCGCTTACCTGCCAGGGGGCTGGATCGAAAGCGCGAGCGCCCTGCAGACCGCTCTCCTCCTGAACGGTGAAGAGGGCGACGATGGGTGGGTGGGGAAGTGAGCGCTCCTGGAGGCGCCTGAGCGTTTCCAGAATGATGGCCAAGCCAGCGGCGTCATCGGCTCCGAGATTAGAGCTGCCGTCGCTGTAGAGGACGCCGTTTCGCAGAATGGGACGCTGCCCCCGCCCCGGAGGAACACGGTCCATATGAGCATTCAAGAGCACGGGGCGCCCCTGGCCGGGCAGCAGAGCGATCAGGTTGCCTGCGGCATCAACGCTGGTCATTAACCCCTGGGCCTGCAGAGTAGTCTCAAGGTACTGGCGGACGTGCTCCTCATGCCCTGATGTCGAGGGCAAGGCTATCAGATCGAGCAAGCTGGCGTAAAGACGGTCTGTGCTCATCACAGCGGTACTCTTTCTTTTCCTTCTCCCTGAATTCCGGTTCCCAGGGCTTCTTTTCTCCATTATAGCGGGATTATGGCAGTGAAGAAAAGGTGGTAGTGGCTCCTGTTGCCGGCTCAGTCAAGCGGATCTCGTTGATCTCCCCCAGAAACGCGCTTTGGGAGGGGCCTATTTGCCATCTTCTATTGGTTCAGTTATAATGCCCGATGATAGAAAACGGTCGCTCCATCTCATTTTGCATGAAGCGGGTAGACAGAGGAGCAGTGCGGGAGGAGGGCCTCCTCTATTCAAGGAAGGGGATAAAGATGCCATCCTGGCTGCGGCTGTCTACCTGTGGAGGGAGCACAGCGTATCATGCTGTGCGCTCGTTCAAGCCGTGCTAGCTCTAGCTAGAAGGGGATCTGTGCATGACTCCTGGTGCTGCTGACCTCATAGGGAGACCAACCGAGCTATTTTACTGGATACGTGGTGAGATGGTGGTCGTGGTGCAACTGCCCAGAAGGCCGGCTGAAGATGCCTTGGAATTGCTGGCTGAGCAAGTACGGAGCCAGCTCAATGCTCTTCTGGCACCCCATCATCTTGTGCTAGAACCGTATGGGAGCGGAGGGCGCTGGCAGGAGGAGGCGAGTCCCCCCCGGCCTCCGATTCGCCAGCGAGCTTTTCTCTTTGGCTATCACCGCCAGCAGCCGCTGGTGGCGATTTTCTATCAGGTGCGCCATTTAGAACAAGCGCTGATTGATCCCATGCCTCTCGCGCTTGCATATCTGCAGGTGCATCTTGAAGAACTGGCTGAGCGAGGTATCCGCCTTGTCTCTATTATGCCCAATTGGCTGGTCACTGCGGCCCCTTTTTATTACAGCGTTGGCGGCCCTGCTCTCCCGCCCCGACCAGCTCCGCGGCTAGAGCTGCCAGCCATCGGGGCCAGTGAGCCACCGCTTGGCTGGCATATTTCCTTTCTTGATCAGGGACTCTTGCTTGATCCCGAGGGAGCGGGCAATGTCCTCGTGGCTGTTCTTGACACTGCGGTCGAGGCCGAGCGCCTCTTACTGGCTGCGGAGCGGCCTGAGTTTCGGCGGCACTGGCTGCTCCAGCGTCTGGCTGCCGACTTGCGCAATGGCGGCGGATTATTCCAAATCGAATATGATCGCTATCCGCTTTGGGAGGCGGTGCGCACTGGGCGTGACCGCTATGGCGAGGCTTTCTACTATCCTATGCCTGACCACGGCCTCTTTGTGGCTGGCCTGATTCGAGATATTGCTCCCCAGGCGCGCATTCGGCTGATTCGCGTTCTCAATGACTATGGCGGCGGTGATCTCTATGGACTATTTGCGGCCCTGACTGGTTTGGAGAAAGAGCTATTCACCGGGGCTATTCGGCGTCTGGTTGTCAATTTGAGTTTGACCACCTTGCCCGATGTTCGCCGTTTGCCTTATGTCTGGTTCGATGATCGTCGTTGGCCAAGTCGGGGGCTAGCCAGTGCGATGAGTGTCCTGGCTCTGCTAGAGGATGGGTTGCGCCTTCTGTTTGACAGTCTTTATGCCCAGGGGGCCTTGCTCGTTGCGGCTGCAGGAAACGATTCGTGGTCGGAGACTCGCCAGGGGAAGCGGCGGAGGCCGCCGCGAGCCCCGGCCCGCTATGCGACGGTGGTCAGTGTGACCTCGGTCAACAGCCGCTTCGAGCCATCCCAATTTGCCAATGCCGCTGCGATGCCGCCGGTGAACGGCGGCGTGGCTACTTTCGGGGGGGATGTTGAGGGGGTGAGAGATAGTAACGATCTGCCCGATGCTGTCAGGGGGGTCTATATTTCACCAGCTTTCCCCACCGGTGAACCGAACGCCACTGGCTGGGCAGATTGGTCAGGCTCCTCGTTTGCCACGCCTATTGTCAGTGGCCTTGCGGCCCATCTACTCGCTCAGGGCTGGTCTGCAGCCAATACCATGCTGCGGATGACTTCCACTGGCGAGTGGCATGGTGGTCTGCTCTATGGTTCCCCGCCGGAGGTGCCGGCGTTGCTGGCTAATCTGATCCGGGCCCGGCAACGCTTTGGTCTCTAGCGCTGGCTGGTTTGCTCTGGCTGACTGGCGGGGTTGTGTGGGAACTGACCTTCTCTGCTCCCGGCCCTGGCTGGCTCAGAGCGTGGGACTGGTGCCTTTTCCCTTGACGCTGTAGACCTCGTGGGATATAATAAGAGGCAACTAGGTGCTTGAAGTGTCTTCATAGAAGGCCTGACACGTGTCTGTTGGATGCGTGGGGCCTGTCTTGGTGGGCTTGAGGTGTGCAAGCAGGTTCTACTTTTGGGAGAGAGATACTTATGATCGAGCAGACGCAGCAGCAAAAGAGCGAAAGCGGCGTGGTAACGCTGACTCCCCTGGCAGTGGAGAAGATCCGCGAGCTTCTGCAGCAGGAGAACGATCCCAGTCTGGGCTTGCGTATCTTCGTCGCCAGCGGCGGCTGTTCCGGCCTCCAGTATGGTATGACGCTGGATGAGGAGCAGGAAGGCGATATGGTCATTTCCCAGGGCGATTTCAAGGTCCTCATCGATGAGATGAGCCTGGACTACGTCAACGGCAGTGAGATCGACTACGTTGATAGCCTGATGGGCGCCGGCTTCACGGTGAATAATCCAAATGCTGTGACGACCTGCAGCTGTGGCCACTCCTTTAGAACGGCCAGCGGCGGCGGCGAGCCGCGTGGCTGCGCTTGCAGTCGCTAACCTCGCTCGCTCCTAGCGCTACCTCGTTGAATAACGCTAGTGTAGCGCTTTCTTTTTTCTCTTTCGCTTGGCAAGATAAAGCCGATGCGATTGTGAACTCAGGGGCCTCTCTCAACGTATGTTGTAGTGAGGCCCCTTCATGCTTGTTTGTCAGCCTCAACGGACAAGCGAGCCTGAGCCTGGCTCTCCTGGTTGTATCGGTTGGTCAATGATCGGAAAGGCTTCTGCTGCAAAAGAGGAGTGTGCATGAGCAGACGTTTCGCCTATCGTCCACGCTACTTCTCTCTTTCTCACCGCCAGATTCGTACTCTCCCCAAACATCAACGCGCTTTCTTCCCTCGCCAAAGCCCTGCTCGGCAGCAGCCCCTGCGCTCTTCGCTGGGGCGTGGCCCTCTTCCCCAGCCTCATCTGCCTTTCGTTCCCTTTGTGCACTCGCTGGCTCTGCCCCAGCTTCCCCCTCTCTGGTGGAGGGCGGTGCAGCCTGCTTCGCAGCCGCTTCTTCCCAAGAAAAAAGGTTGAGGCTTGCGCATGGGCCACCTCTGCGCAGACCCCAACCGTGATCCCAGATCTTTTCTCCCAGACACTGACTGCGGAGCTTGCTAGCTGGATCGCCGGCTGGCGTCCCAATCCAGCCTGCCCCAGGCAGATCTCTGGGTTCTGTCTACGCCACCTCTAGTATGGCCTGACACCTCCATTATAGTAATTCCTCGAAAGCTCTGCAAGAAGGTAGGACTCATGGAGTGGCTTGCTTCCCTCAGGAGAAGTGGCTACTCTAAAGGATACCTATTGTCTGGGTACTGTAGTCAGGTGCAATTATCTCGATCTCATTCACCACGTGCCGTTGTTCTGTCTAGTGGATGATTGTCTTGCTCTTCTACAGCATCCAGGCGACGCTTGAGCTCCGCGGCAAAGACCGCGAGGTAGGTCGTGCGACTGGTAATGTGTGTGCCAGGCAGCTCCTGACTGTCGATGCGCCCCCGGCCTTCCTGCTGATGGCGCTGGGCGAAGGCGAGCCAGGGCTTGCGGCGCCAGCGCTCTTCTTCGGCGGCCCAGAAAAAGGTAATGTCCCCATGATAAGGGCCTGAGCGGTAGCGTGTGAGTATCCAGCTACACGTGCTTGTCCAGTGCTGGCGGCCCTCATTGGGTAGAGGGGGGTCATTCTCTCGTGGGCCTTTCCGCCAGCGGGCGAGCCGATAGCGCCAGAGACTGTAGCGGTACCGCCAGCGGCGGAAGTACTCCAGCTGTTGCTGCTCGTTGTGCTGCAGAAGAGTGCCCAGCACTCTGATGAAGGAGCAGGCCAAGCGGGCGCGGCTCCATCCTCGCTCGGGGGCGGTGGGATCAATGAGCACGAGTAGCTCGACCTTTTCTCCCATCGCTTGTAGCTGACGTGCCATTTCATAGGCTACCAGACCGCCATTGCACCAACCGGCCAGCCGATAAGGCCCGCTGGGTTGAATCCGGCGGATCGCCTCAATATGTGCGGCGGCCATCTCTTCAAAGCTCGGTGGTGGGGCCCCCCGGGGAAAGCGGTAGGGTTCAACGGCGTAGAATGGCTGGTCTTCTCCCAGCTGCTTTGCCAGCTCGATGCAGTAGAAGGCTCCACCGGTCCAGTCACCGTGAAGATAGAAAAGCGGTCGCTTCTTTCCCTGACGTTGCACGGCAATGATGGGGGCGCGTGAATGTTCCTCAGATGGGCCCTCTTCGATGGCTTGGGCCAGCCTCTCTATGGTCGGCTCTTGGAAGAAGAGGGAGAGTGGCAGTTGCTTGCCGAGCTGTTGCTCGATACGGGCGAAGAGGCGGGCGGCAAGCAAGGAATGGCCCCCGATCTCGAAGAAGTTGTCGCGCGTACCGATTGGCCGAACGTTGAGCAGCTCTTCCCAAATCTGCGCGAGTTGCCGCTCTAGCAGAGTCTGCGGGGTTGTCTGCTTCTCTTGCTCGCTCTCATTCGCGGGAGCTGGTAGCGAGGCAAGGGCCTGGCGGTCGATCTTGCCGGTAGAGGTGTGAGGGAGAGAGTCCAGGACGACGAAGGAGGCGGGGACCATATAGGCGGGCAGCCGCTCGGAGAGGAAGGAGCGCAGGGAGCTGGGAGTAGGCTGAGCGCCGGGGCGAGCGGAGACGAAGGCGACGAGGCGGGCGGAAGAAGGATCGTGAGGGGAAGGCTGGAGGAGGAGGACGGCGGCCTCTTGCAGGGCGGGATGAGCCGAGAGGAAGGCCTCGATTTCGCCGAGTTCGATGCGGAAGCCGCGGAGCTTGACCTGATGGTCGAGGCGGCCCAGGAAGAGGAGGGAGCCATTGGGGAGCCAGCGGACGAGGTCGCCGGTGCGGTAGAGGCGAGCGTGAGGGTCAGAGGAGAAGGGATCGGGCAGGAAGCGAGAGGCAGAGAGGGAGGGCTGGCGGAAGTAGCCGGGAGAGACGGAGGGGCCACCGATGAAGAGTTCGCCGGGGACGCCGATGGGGACGGGTTGGAGGGAGGGATCGAGGACGTAGAGGCGGCAGTGGGGGAGAGGGCGCCCGATGGGGGAGGAAGGGAAGGGGTCGGAAGGGGAGCAGAGATGGACGGAGGCCCAGACGGTTGCTTCGGAGGGGCCGTATTCATTGAAGAGGGGGGTGTGAGGGAGGAGGGCGTAGTGCTCGCGGACGAGGGCCTGTGGGCAGGCTTCACCCCCGATGATGACACAGCGCAGGGAGGCAAGCCGAGAGGGAGCCAGATCTTCCAGAAGCTGGCGGTAGAGAGAGGGCACGACGAGCAGGTGTGAAGCCTGGACCTGCTCTAAGAGAGCAGGTAGTTTGCTGAGATTTCTCTTCTGCTCTTCGGTCAGCAGTATCACCTTACCTCCTTCGCACAATGTCCAGAAGACGCCTGCCAGGGCGCTATCGAAGGTGAAGGAGAGCAGGGGCACATGAACCCCAGGCGGAAGCGACTTGTAATACTCCAGGCGTGAGGCGAGCGAGGCCATGAGGTTAGCGTGAGAGATGGTCACGGCCTTGGGGGAGCCGGTGGAGCCGGAAGTGAAGATGAGGTAGGCGAGCTGGTCAGGGGAGCCGGACCAGGGGAGATTCTCGCCTGGGAGAGAGGCGAGCTGTGCCTGTGTCTCTGCGGTATCCAGGCAGAGCACCAGGCAAGGAGTGGTCAGAGGTGGCAAGGAGGTTGCCAGGGACCGGGTTGTCAGCAAAAGAGAAGGTTGCAGCTCATCTAAAAGCGCCTGTAAACGCGCTGGGGGAGCCGTAGGGTCCAGAGGTACAAAGCAGCCGCCAGCTTTGAGGACGGCGAGCAGTCCCACGAAGAAGCTGGGCGAAGCGGGCAGGAGGAGCGGAACAGGTGCATTGACGGCGAGGCCGAGGGAGAGCAGGAGGCGAGCGAGCTGGTTGGCCTGGCAGTTGAGGGTCTGGTAGGAGAGGGAGGAGCCGGAGGCCGGTTCCAGCAAGGCGCAGGAGGAGGGGGAGCGGAGAGCCTGAGCTTCGAAGAGGAGATGGATGGTCGGAACGGGGGAGGGAGGCAGGGGCTGAGGAGAGGAGCAGAAGGAGGAGAGAAGGAGCAGGCGCTCCTGGTCGTCGAGGAGAGGGAGAGAGGCCAGAGAGCGGGCGGGATCGGAGACGAGGGAGGAGAGCAAGGTCTGCCAGTGGCGGGCGAGACGCGCAATGGTCTCCTCCTCGAATAGTTCCTGACTGTACTCAAAACAACCGGTTAGAGTTCCGTCGGCGCGCTCCTCCAGGCTCAGAGTCAAGTCGAATCTGCTCGTTCCGTTATCGATGGCCAACTCTTGAATCTGCCACACGTCACTGGTCAGCCTGCGATAAGAGTTCATGGCCATCGCTACCTGAAACAAGGGATTGCCTGTAGCGGACCGTTGTGGGAGCAGATGGCTGATCAGCAGAGGAAGTGGAAGGTCATCATGTGCCAGGGTTTGGGCCAGAGCCTGGCGGGTTCTCTGGATAAGCTCGTGTCCGCTCAGATGATCAGGATCAGTGATGCAGCTGCGCAGCGGAACAGCGTTGAGAAAATAGCCAGGGATCTCCTCAAACTCTGGCCTCTTGTGACGATTCGTGCTGAATGTTCCGATGACAAAGTCCTCCTGTTGGCTATAGCGGTAGAGGAGAATCTGAAAGGCGGCCAGCAGTACCGTATAGAGGCTGACCCCCTCCTGGCGAGCCAGCTGTTGTAAATCCGAAGCGAGCTCGGGAGATACTGAGAAGTAGTAGCAGCCGCCCTGGTGGTAGAAGGTTGGCGGGCGCGGGTGGTCTGCTGGCAGCGCGAGCGTGGTCGGCGCGTTTTGCAGATACTCTTGCCAGAAGGCAAAAAGCTGCTCCAGGCGTTCAGGGGTCAGGTGAGCCTGCTCCCAGAGGACATAGTCGACATACTGACAGCTGGGGGCGGGCAGATCAGGCTGCTGGCCCTGGCTGTAGGCCTTATAGAGCTGCTCAAGCTCGGTCGGCAAGACTGTGTAGAGCGTCTGCGCGTCGGCGATGATGTGGTGAATAACCAGGCAAAGCCAATGGAGTTGAGGAGAGAAGCGTAGCAGGAAGGCGCGCAGCAAGGGAGCCTGAGAGAGCACGAACGGGAGGCGTGCTTGTTGCTCGACCAGGGAACGAGCGGCGGTGAATTGCTCGGGAGCGGGCAGGGACGAGAGGTCGGTCACAGGGAGAGAGAGCGCAGGACAAGCTTGCACTACCTGCACCGGGGCCTCGTCCAAAGAAGGGAAAGATGAGCGCCAGAGATGATGGCGGTGTAAAAAGGTCTCAAGGCTCTGCTGAAGAGCCTCCTCATTCAGGTCTCCTGCAATGCGGATGACCAGCGGAACTGTATACAAGGGGCTCTCTTTGAACAGCTGGCAAAGGAACCAGAGCTGTTGCTGGCCATAGGAGAGCGGGGCCGGCTGCTCTGGATTGTGGTGAGGCAGTGCGGGCAACGTTGCGGGATCAGCCTGTGTCTTCTCCAGGTGTTCCTCTGCGGCTCCTCCTTTTGAATGGCGTAGTTCTTCCTCGATCACCTTGGCCAACTCTGCAATCGTTGGATGTCTGAAAAGCGTGCTCAGGTTCAGCCGAACGCCGTAGCGTTGCTCAATACGTGCAAAGAGCTGGGCGGCAAGCAGGGAATGGCCACCCAAAGAGAAAAAGTTGTCTTGGAGACCGGGCGAGCGGACCTGAAGCAACTCTCCCCAAAGTTGGGCTATGGTTGCCTCTATTGGGTTGCTGGCTGCTTGCATCTTTTCGCTCTCTGCCTCGCTTGTCTCTGGCGGAAGCAGGGAAGCTAGTGAGAGGCGGTCGATCTTGCCGGTAGAGGTGTGAGGGAGAGAGTCCAGGATGACGAAGGAGGCGGGGACCATATAGGCGGGCAGCCGCTCGGAGAGGAAGGAGCGCAGGGAGCTAGGAGTAGGCTGAGCGCCGGGGCGAGCGGAGACGAAGGCGACGAGGCGGGCGGAAGAAGGATCGTGAGGGGAAGGCTGGAGGAGGAGGACGGCGGCCTCTTGCAGGGCGGGATGAGCCGAGAGGAAGGCCTCGATTTCGCCGAGTTCGATGCGGAAGCCGCGGAGCTTGACCTGATGGTCGAGGCGGCCCAGGAAGAGGAGGGAGCCATTGGGGAGCCAGCGGACGAGGTCGCCGGTGCGGTAGAGGCGAGCGTGAGGGTCAGAGGAGAAGGGGTCGGGCAGGAAGCGAGAGGCGGAGAGGGAGGGCTGGCGGAAGTAGCCGGGAGAGACGGAGGGGCCACCGATGAAGAGTTCGCCGGGGACGCCGATGGGGACGGGTTGGAGGGAGGGATCGAGGACGTAGAGGCGGCAGTGGGGGAGAGGGCGCCCGATGGGGGAGGAAGGGAAGGGGTCGGAAGGGGAGCAGAGATGGACGGAGGCCCAGACGGTTGCTTCGGAGGGGCCGTATTCATTGAAGAGGGGGGTGTGAGGGAGGAGGGCGTAGTGCTCGCGGACGAGGGCCTGTGGGCAGGCTTCGCCGGCGACGATGCAGCAGCGCAGGGAGGCGAGCTGAGCGGGGGAGGAGTGGGTGAGGAGGAAGCGGTAGAGGGAAGGGACGGCGAGCAGGTGAGAGATGTGGGTCTGAGCGAGCAGAGAGGGGAGGAGGGAGAGATGGTCGGAGAGGGGGGAAGGAGGCAGCACGAGGGTAGCGCCGGAGGAGAGGGACCAGAAGATGCCGGCGACGGAGCTATCGAAGGAGCAGGGGGAGAGGAGGAGGAAGCGGGAAGGGGGGAGGTGGTGGTAGAAGAGGAGGCGGGAGAGGGTGGAGGCGAGCAGGTTGGCGTGAGAGATAGAAACGGCCTTGGGGGAGCCGGTGGAGCCGGAAGTGAAGATGAGGTAGGCGAGCTGGTCAGGGGAGCCGGACCAGGGGAGGTTGTCGGAAGGCAGGGCGGCGAGCTGCGCCTGAGTGCTGGGGGCGTCGAGGGAGAGGAGGGTGGTGCCGGTGGGGAGAGAGGGAAGAGAGGAGGCAAGGGACTGGCAGGTAAGCAGGAAGGAGGGCTGGACCTGGGAGAGGAGGGAGGTCAGGCGGGCTGGGGGAGTGGAGGGATCGAGGGGGAGATAGAAGGAGCCGGCCTTGAGGACGGCGAGGAGGGAGACGAAGAAGGAAGGAGAAGGAGGGAGCAGGAGGGCGACAGGGGAGGAGGAAGAGAGGCCGAGGGAGAGCAGGAGGCGAGCGAGCTGGTTGGCCTGGCAGTTGAGGGTCTGGTAGGAGAGGGAGGAGCCGGAGGCCGGTTCCAGCAAGGCGCAGGAGGAGGGGGAGCGGAGGGCCTGGGCTTCGAAGAGGAGATGGATGGCGGGAACGGGGGAGGGAGGCAGGGGCTGAGGAGAGGAGCAGAAGGAGGAGAGAAGGAGCAGGCGCTCCTGGTCGTCGAGGAGAGGGAGAGAGGCCAGAGAGCGGGCGGGATCGGAGACGAGAGAGGAGAGCAAGGTCTGCCAGTGGCGGGCGAGACGCGCAATGGTCTCCTCCTCGAACAAATCGCTGCTATATTCAAAGCTGCCGGACAGAGAGCCGTCGGACAACTCTTCCAGAATCAGTGAGAGATCAAAGCGGCTACTTCTGCTGGACAGCGCACTCTCTTGGACGCGCCAACCCTCTGGCAGCGAGGCAGGCGCTGGGGCCAGTGAAATGGCGACCTGAAACAGTGGATTCTGAGAGAGGTCACGCTCGGGGAGAAGTTGCTGAACCAGGTAGTGGAATGGCATATCGCCGTGGGCCAGCACCTCTGTCAGATCGTGCCACGTCTGTTTCACCAACTCGTGACCACTTAGCGTATTGTTCAATTGGCTCCGCAGCACGAGCGTATTGAGAAAATACCCTGGGATGGACTCAAACTCGGGGCGATGATGGCGATCGCTTGAGAAAATGCCAATCAGAAAGTCCTCCTGGTAGCTATAGCGATAGAGCAAGATCTGGAACGCTGCCACCAGGACGGTATAAAGACTGGCACCCTCCTCCTGGGCGAGGTGACGCGCCTGTTCCATGACATCTTTAGCAATAGTGAAATGATAGATGCCTCCCTGGAAGCTCTGCTGAGCTGGGCGTGGGCGATCAGTTGGTAAACTGATAGTAGTAGGAGCGCCCTCTAAATAGCGTTTCCAGAAAGCGGTCAACTGTTGGAGCCGCTCGCTAGAGAGATGGGCTTGTTGCCAGAGCGTGTAGTCTGCGTACTGATAAGGGGCCGGCTCGATGCTTGAAGAAGGCTGCTGACAAAAGCGCTGATAGAAGTGGGAGAGTTCAGGGAGCAAGATACGCTGGACAGTGTGCCCATCGCAGATAATGTGGTGAACGATCAGAACAAGCCAGTGCTGCTGTGGAGAAAAACGGAGCAGAGAGGCGCGCAGCAAGGGAGCCTGAGAGAGCACGAACGGGAGGCGTGCTTGTTGCTCGACCAGGGAACGAGCGGCGGTGAATTGCTCGGGAGCGGGCAGGGACGAGAGGTCGGTCACAGGGAGAGAGAGCGCAGGACAAGCTTGCACTACCTGCACAGGAGAGCCATCGATCATGGAGAAAGAGGAGCGCCAGAGTTGGTGACGCTCCAGAAATGCCTGCAGGCTCTGCTCGAGGGCAGCCTCATCCAGAGTTCCAGAAATTTCGATGACAATAGGTGTATTGTAGACAGGAGAATCAGGCTGTAGCTGAGAAAGGAACCAGAGCTGTTGCTGGCCATAGGAGAGCGGAGCTGGTTGCTCTGGATTGTGGCGTGGTAACGGCGGCAGCAGTGTCCTTGCAGCCTGCTGTGTCACATTCCCTTCACGCAGCTTCTCAAGTAGCGCACGTCTCTTGGCTGAAAGATCTCTCTGTGATGCCATATCTACTGCACCTGCTTCCTAGCTTTGGTCAAGTAAACTTTCTGTGAATATTTAAGCTAAATATTGCTTTTATGCAAGACCAAGGCGAGAGAGCCACTCTTCGGCCTCCTCATCGCTCATGTTCTCTATCTTCTCAAAGAGCAGCTGGTCAACCTCTGCTGCCAGCGCACGTAGCGAAGTACTTCTGAAGAGGACCTGGAGCGGCAAATTAACGCCGAATGCTTCGGAGATGCGAAGGAGAAGCTGGGCGCCCAGCAGCGAATTCCCTCCTGATCGGAAGAAATTCTCCTCAAGGTCGATGTGCTCTCTATGTAAGAGCGACGCCGCCAGCTCTGCAATCTTCGCCTCGACTGGATTGCTAAGGCTTGCTTCTGTTTGATTGTCATTGCGCAGAATATGGGCCTCCTCTGGCCTTGGCAGACGGGCACGGTCAATTTTTCCATGCTCGTTCTTTGGTAATCGCTCCAGTTTCACAAATGTATTTGGAATCATATAGTCAGGCAAGTGCTCTTTTAAGTACTGGTGCAGATTGGGCAGAGTAAGCTCTGCTTCTGGCCGAGGCACGACATAGGCGACCAGTTGGGCGGAAGAAGGATCGTGAGGGGAAGGCTGGAGGAGGAGGACGGCGGCCTCTTGCAGGGCGGGATGAGCCGAGAGGAAGGCCTCGATTTCGCCGAGTTCGATGCGGAAGCCGCGGAGCTTGACCTGATGGTCGAGGCGGCCCAGGAAGAGGAGGGAGCCATTGGGGAGCCAGCGGACGAGGTCGCCGGTGCGGTAGAGGCGAGCGTGAGGGTCAGAGGAGAAGGGGTCGGGCAGGAAGCGAGAGGCAGAGAGGGAGGGCTGGCGGAAGTAGCCGGGAGAGACGGAGGGGCCACCGATGAAGAGTTCGCCGGGGACGCCGATGGGGACGGGTTGGAGGGAGGGATCGAGGACGTAGAGGCGGCAGTGGGGGAGAGGGCGCCCGATGGGGGAGGAAGGGAAGGGGTCGGAAGGGGAGCAGAGATGGACGGAGGCCCAGACGGTTGCTTCGGAGGGGCCGTATTCGTTGAAGAGGGGGGTGTGAGGGAGGAGGGCGTAGTGCTCGCGGACAAGGGCCTGTGGGCAGGCTTCGCCGGCGACGATGCAGCAGCGCAGGGAGGCGAGCTGAGCGGGGGAGGAGTGAGTGAGGAGGAAGCGGTAGAGGGAAGGGACGGCGAGCAGGTGAGAGATGTGGGTCTGAGCGAGCAGAGAAGGGAGGAGGGAGAGATGGTCGGAGAGGGGGGAAGGAGGCAGCACGAGGGTAGCGCCGGAGGAGAGGGACCAGAAGATGCCGGCGACGGAGCTATCGAAGGAGCAGGGGGAGAGGAGGAGGAAGCGGGAAGGGGGGAGGTGGTGGTAGAAGAGGAGGCGGGAGAGGGTGGAGGCGAGCAGGTTAGCGTGAGAGATAGAAACGGCCTTGGGGGAGCCGGTGGAGCCGGAAGTGAAGATGAGGTAGGCGAGCTGGTCAGGGGAGCCGGACCAGGGGAGGTTGTCGGAAGGCAGGGCGGCGAGCTGCGCCTGAGTGCTGGGGGCGTCGAGGGAGAGGAGGGTGGTGCCGGTGGGGAGAGAGGGAAGAGAGGAGGCAAGGGACTGGCAGGTGAGCAGGAAGGAGGGCTGGACCTGGGAGAGGAGGGAGGTCAGGCGGGCTGGGGGAGTGGAGGGATCGAGGGGGAGATAGAAGGAGCCGGCCTTGAGGACGGCGAGGAGGGAGACGAAGAAGGAAGGGGAAGGAGGGAGCAGGAGGGCGACAGGGGAGGAGGAAGAGAGGCCGAGGGAGAGCAGGAGGCGAGCGAGCTGGTTGGCCTGGCAGTTGAGGGTCTGGTAGGAGAGGGAGGAGCCGGAGGCCGGTTCCAGCAAGGCGCAGGAGGAGGGGGAGCGGAGGGCCTGGGCTTCGAAGAGGAGATGGATGGCGGGAACGGGGGAGGGAGGTAGGGGCTGAGGAGAGGAGCAGAAGGAGGAGAGAAGGAGCAGGCGCTCCTGGTCGTCGAGGAGAGGGAGAGAGGCCAGAGAGCGGGCGGGATCGGAGACGAGGGAGGAGAGCAAGGTCTGCCAGTGGCGGGCGAGACGCGCAATGGTCTCCTCCTCGAACAAATCGCTGCTATATTCAAAGCGTCCGATCAATCTCCCATCAGGTCGGTCATCAACCTCCAGCGAAAGATCAAATTTGGATACCCCTGCACTCACATCCATCTGTGTAATTGTCCAGCCCGAAGGCAATACTGGCAGCTGCGGCTCAAGCGTCAGTGCCACCTGGAACAGTGGATTCCACGCAGCAGAACGCTCAACCTGGAGCTGCTCCACCAGGTAGCTGAAAGGGATATCCTGATGAGCAATTGCTCCTATTACTCTCTCTCTCACCTGGTGCAGCAGCGAGCGGAAGCTCAAGCTATCTGTCAACTTGCAAGAGAGCGGAAGCGTATTCAAAAAATAACCTGGCATGTTGGCGAACTCAGGACGCTGTTCGCGGCTTCCCAAGACAGCCCCGACTACGATCTCCTCCTGCCGGGTATAGCGGTACAGCAGAAGCTGGAGAGAGGCCATCAGGACCATATAAAGGGTTGCACCCTCCTCACGTGCCAAACTTTTGAGGGCCTCCGTTAGCTCTCTGCTCAACGCAAAAGGCACCATTCCACCACGAAAACTTTGAACTGGCGGTCTCGGGAAATCCGTAGGTAAATTCAGCAGCGCTGGTGCCTCAGCAAGTGTCTCTTGCCAATAAGCGAGCTGCCTATCAAGCAAATCCTGATTGACGGTGACCTGTTGCCACAGCGCATAGTCAGCGTACTGATAGGTTGGCTCGGGTAGGGGTGAGGGGAGACCGTTGCAAAACGCCTCGTAGTGTGTCCACAATTCTGGCAAAAAGACCTGATAAAGAGTAACTCCATCGAAAATAATATGATGTAAAGTCAAGTAGAGGCGATGAAGCTGATCATCGATCTGAACAAGTAAACCGCGCAGAAGGGGACCACTTGCCAGATCAAAAGGCAGGCGAGCCTGCTCGGCGGCCAGGCGTTGAGCCTCTTGCTCCCGCTCTTCTGGGGAGAGGTGGCGCAGATCCACGAAAGGCAAGGCCAGTGGCTCGAAAGGATGAATCTTCTGAAAAGGCTGGCCATTCTCTTCGGGAAAACTTGTGCGCCAGATCTCGTAGCGTCTAATAAACTCATTAAAGCTGCGCTCAAAAGCCTTGCGGTCCAATGTGCCTGGCAGGTGGACAGTTACGCACTCATTATAGGCTGGCTCCTTTGCCAGGCGGGACAGAAACCAAAGCTGCTGTTGTCCAAACGAGAGTGGTGCAGGCTGTCCTGACTCATGTCGGGGAAGAGGGGTTAGCAACCTCTGGGCCAATGGTGCGCCGGCCAACTTCTTCTGACGCAACTGCTCTAGCAGTAGTTGTCGTACATCCACCGCAGGGTGGTTCTCGCTCATCGTTCACCTCTCACCTTTCCCAAGATATCGGCAAACTCTTGAGGCCACGCAGGCCGAGATTCTCACGCCAGACGAGCGGGCCGGGCTTCAACTGCAAGCCGGGCAGGCGACGCACGATCAGCTCGATAGCGGTCTGGCCCTCGATACGTGCCAGAGCTGCCCCGAAGCAGAAATGACTGCCCCAGGCGAAGGCCACATGGCGGTTGTCCTGGCGTCGAATATCGAGGCGGTCAGGATCGGGGAAGCGCTCTGGATCGCGATTGGCTGCGCCCATAACCGCGATCACAGCATCGCGCTTCCGAATCTGCTTCCCACCCAGTTCCGTATCCTCGGGGGCCAGACGAGCCGTATGCTGGCTGGGACTCTCGTAGCGCAGCAACTCCTCTACTGCCGATGGGATCAGTGAGAGATCTGCGCGTAGCAAAGCAAGCTGATCCGGGTGGCGCAGCAAGCTCAGCACGCCATTCCCGATCAGATTAGTAGTTGTCTCCTGCCCTCCCACCATCGTAATAATCGTATTAGCGATAATCTCCTCCTCGCTCAGGCGGTCGCCGTCGATCTCGGCGGTCAAGAATGCCTGGATCAAGCCCTCGCGTGGATGGTGTTCCATTTCCCTGATGGCTGCGCGAAAATAGGCAGTCATCTCATTGAGGCTGCGGATCACCTGTGCCGCCCGGTCCGGGTTATGCTGGAAATTCCCGAGCACCTGTGCGAAGTCAGCTGACCAGGCTGTCAACTGCTGCCAATCGGCTGTAGGCACCCCCAGCATCTCGGCGGTCACAATGGCAGGTAAAGGATAAGCCAGATCTGCGATCACGTCCATCTCTCCCTGGGCCTGAACGCGATCGAGCAAGCTATTCGTGATCTCGCGGATATGCTCGCGCAGCACGGCCACGCGGCGAGGAGTAAAGGCCTTCGCGGCCAAACTGCGCACCCGCGTATGAGCTGGTGGGTCCAGAAACAGCATCTGCCTGACCATCACGCGGGCCAAAGGTGCCAGGGCCTGCATCCCCATAGCCTCCAGCTGCTCAGGGGTTGGCGTACGTTGGGCAGAGAAGCGCTGAAAGACCGTGATCACATCGGCGTAGCGTGTTACCACCCAGGCGTGCAAAAACGGGTCCCAGTGAACGGGGTCCTCGCGGCGCAGGCGGTGGTAGAGTGGATAAGGATTCGCCAGAACCTCTGGATCAAGTAGATGATACAGACTTAGTGGTGGTTCCTGCTGTTGTGGTGGCGTCACCGACTTCGGTTCCTGCATAATTGTCTCGGGCTCCTCTTGTCCAGAAACAAGACCGACTGTACCTTCTCCTTCCATTGGCAACTGTGCTGGCAGCGTTCTCCCCCGTATTCTGGCGGCCAGCGTAGCATGCCAAACCCTCTCCTCTCCTGGTCTTAGCTGTTCTGAAGCTGCTCTAGCAAGCTATGGGCCTCCTGCTCACTCATGGTCGCCAGGCGTTCAAGCAGTAGCTGCTCGATGCGAGCGGCGAGCTGGCGCACTGTTGGAGCGGTAAAGAGCGTGTGCAGTGAAATCTGCACTCCAAACAGCTCAGTCAAGCGCAAGATGAGCTGGGCCCCAAGCAGAGAATGGCCGCCGAGCATAAAGAAGTTAGCGTTAACATCGATAGCCGGGCGTCCCAGCAGCGAGCAGACTACCTCTGCCACCTGTTGCTCGATAGCGTTGGTTGGGGCCGCGGCCTCCTCTCTCACGGGAGACGGAGCTGGACCTGCCATCCCTGCCTCTTTCGTTTCTAACGCTGCTGACAGGATCTTGCCAGTCTCGGGTGGTGGTAGAGCCTCGCGGTCAATCTTGCCATGAGCAGTCAATGGCAGGGTTTCCAGACGCACGAAGATCGTCGGAAGCATGTAATCGGGCAACTGCTTGGCGAGCGCCGTGCGCAGCTGAGAGGCGGTGAGTTGCGTTTCGGGCGAAGTAACCACATAAGCGACGAGCTGCTTCTCGCCTGGCCGCTCCTCGTGGGCAACAACAACGCTGGCGGTAATGCCTGGCTGCTGGTTGAGCATGGTGGCTATCTCATCCAGCTCAATGCGGTAGCCCCGAATCTTGACCTGATTATCCAGGCGGCCCAAAAAAGCGATCTGGCCATCCGGCAAGAAGCGCGCCTGGTCGCCCGTGCGATACATGCGGCCCCCGGGCTGCTGAACAAACGGATCAGGAAGGAAACGCTCGGCGGTCAGCTCCGGACGACCTCGGTAACCGCGGGCTACTCCCTGGCCACCGATATACAGTTCGCCAGGAGCACCCCAGGGCACGGGGCGAAGCGCTTCATCGAGAATATAGATCGATGTATTATCGATAGGCCAGCCAATGGATGGCGGCTCTGCCAGTGGCTCGCTCACTGGTGGCACTGGTCCGGAGGTCGCTACAACCGTGGCCTCGGTTGGCCCGTAGTTATTGACCAGGGTAAAGGGCAGGCCGGGCTGTGGATAGCGATGGAGCGTATCGGCTCCTGTCAGCAAGAAGCGTAAAGCCGTTTCGCGAGGCCACGAGAGTTGAATCAGGTGCTCGGCCAGTGGGGTTGGCAAGAAAGCGATGGTGATGGCCTGTTCGACCAACCAATCGCGCAGCGCTGGTGCCGAGAAGCGCAGCTCATCGGCAGGCAGATAGACAGCTGCGCCACATGTCAGATAAGGCCAAAGCTCCCAGCCGGTTGCATCGAAAGCCGGACTGGTCACCTGGCTGGCCCGATCGGCAGCGCTCACCGAGAAGGCGCGCTGGTGCCAGAAGATCAGGTTCAGCAGGCTATCGTGTGTGACCTCCACCCCCTTGGGGCGCCCGGTTGAACCCGAGGTATAGATCACATAGGCCAGATCATCTGGCGTGGCCTGCTGCTCCTCGATCTCCCCCGTTGGCTGGACTGCCAGCCGGGCGGCATCTTGATCCAGGTAAACACGCTGCTGAGTAGGGAGCGCTGCTTCCCGCTCAAGCTGGCTGGCCAGGCGCGAAGTCGTAACCAATACGGGGGCCTGGGCATCCTCCAGCATAAAGCGAACGCGCTCATGCGGATAAGACGGATCGAGCGGCAAGTAGGCCCCACCGGCTTTAAGAATAGCCAGTAGCCCCACTACCATCTCTGGCGAGCGCTCCAGGTAGAGGCCGACGGGCACACCGGGGTAGACCCCCTGAGCTCGCAGGTAATGGGCCAATTGATTGGCGCGCCTGTTCAGTTCCTGGTAGCTCAATGTCGTCTGCGCTGTCACTACTGCTGGAGCCAGTGGGTGCTCATGTGCCTGTTGGGCAACAAGAGACGGGACACAGGCATTACGCGGATAATCTCGCCTGACCGCGATCCATAGGCTAAGTGGCTGTTCTACTTCGCTCGGCAGAAGATTACCGGGAATCTTCTCTATTGCATCTCTAGCTGTCATTGTTAGCCCTGAGAAATTGCTGCTGTACAGTTCTTCTTGCTTAAAGACCATATAAATAGTTTGCTCCTGCCACAAATTGAATCACATATTCCTTGCCTCTCCCGGGAGGAGGCTATGATTGAAACAGCCTGCTGATTGAGTGTAGACAGGCAGCACCCTTGAGGATACGTCCTTTTGAAACGTCGCTGAATCCGTTGTGGTTGTAGTTATTCTGGAATGCTACGTTTCTGCCTGGTATCCTCCCTGTCTACCAGCCTGCCTGTTCAGGTGGCGCGCGAGAGCGGACGCGCCTTCAGATGAGTTGGAAAGAAAGACGCCAGATAACAGTATACTGCTCTATTGGCTGGAAAGCTCCTCTTGGATGGCTCTTTTGGCAGAACATGATAACCGTCTTTACCGGCATTGATGACCGCTTTCTGGCGGACCTAATCTACCGTCAGGGGGGTTCCCTGTTCCGCTGTGGTCCAAATATGCTGGCAAGCAGCGATACCCTGACGGATGCCCTCCTGAATAGCGTGATTATTGGCTGGCGTTTGGGTTTGCGAGCTGTAGAGATTGGCGTCCCAGCCGTAGTAAGCGATGCCGGTGGCTCCATGCTGGCAGAAACTCTGGCTTTGCTGGACAATATCGGCGGTACTGGGCAGCGGCCAGCTCAGGCCGGCCCGAGTCGAAGGTCCGCCGAAGGCCTGCGCGATCCCAATCACCGGGGTCTGAGCGTAGTTCCAGCCGCGTTTCTGCAGGCTGGTGAACATAGCATTCAGGGTACTACGCATTGACCAGTCATAGCGGCTGGCGGAGGCATCTTCCCTGGCTTGCAAGACCGTGAAGATATAGAGGCCGATCAGGTCGCAGCCCTCGGCGGTGAAGTTAGCTGCGACCTCATCATGCCAGCCGGTATCGAAGCCTGTAGGTGGCGAAGCACCAAAGCCGCAGATGGCAGGGCGCTGAGGCGTATACTGCTGGATCAATTCGTGAAACTTGATTAACAGCTCACGAGCGCTGCCAGGGTCCCACAGCACCCAGTCATCAAGCACCCAATACCCCAGAATGAGCGGATTAGACTGAGTCTCTTCGAGGTGCCGTCTGACAAGCTGGAGCAAAGCCTCTTCGCTCGCAATCGGCACCGAATCCCGCCCGCAGTAAGGATGAGCGCCGGGTGGTGGCGGCTTGACCGTTTTGGTACGGTGGCACTCGTAATACTGCAGGTAGCTAGAGATATAGCCGTCGATGACCTGCATGTGTGCGGCCTGGAGCGCTCGCCCTAGCTCGCTCTCTGGTGAAGGTGGATCACCATACTCAAAAACCACTTGTATCCCCAATGCTGCGGCTTCTGCAACCTCGGCGGGGGTTCCAACGGTGAAGCCGCCGGTCAGATGCAGATCCTTGAAACGGCTATCCTGCCCGCTGGAACTGGCAAAGTGCGGGCTGCTCGTTGTCAGCTGCGAAACCAGCGGCGAGTGGGTGATCAACCACCAGGGATGCAGCAGCCAACCTATCCCTACCAGAATAGCCATAACCGACGCGCTGAGCAGCAAGAAGGCGCGCCTCTGCCAGTGATGCTCCTGCCTCATACGTTCGTCGCTCCCTGCTTGACTTCCTGGGCAACTACTGAGCTGGCTCAGCTACCGACCTTGCCTTGCTGCTCTTGGGCTTCCCTCTCTGGTGACTAGGCTGTCTCGGCCTCCTGTTGGCCGAAAAGCTTGGGAAGAAAGGTTTTGGCCAGCTCCAGGTTCCCCTCATAGCTGTGATAGAACCAGCTTTCCAGCTTCTGCCTGGGTGTTGCTCCCTCGGCTACCCACCAGATGGGATGCGTCAGGAGTTGAATCGCCTTCCCTTCCCGAAAAGCCGCTGACTGCAGAGGATGGCCATAGCGCCAGCGTCCGGTCGAATCGCTGATATAAGCAAGGTCGCCTCGCTGAGCTAAATGGTAGACCGCATAGATCGGCCTGGCCTCTTCTACTGGAATGCTGGCGAGTGTGCGCGGACTGTGGACACTCGCAATCTCTCGTTTGACATAGGGGTAGAAGTGTGCCAGGATCTCTATTTCGTGAACAACGTCGAGATGCTGACCATGATAGTCCTGTAAATCAATGTGAAGGGCAATATCATGCCCATAATTATGAATCTGCTCCAGAAGACGAGCACTTTCTGTACTGAGTACATTATAAAATGGGGAGGACAGCATCACAAAATACGTGGCCTGGAAGCCAGACTCATATTCCACGCGAGCAAGCTCTAACGCAGCTTTTAGACTAATATCGATATCGTGCCTCAGTAGCAATATACGCTCGCCTTGCTCTAGTCGCTCTTCAAGACCATCGAAGAGCGAGCAACGATAACCTCGACTCGCAAAGGCCGAGAGGAGTTGACGGTAACTCTGTAAAGTAAAATCTTCCAATGCTCTTCTACCTACTTCTAGTATTGAATAGATAGTTTTAATGATCTTTCGCTTTCACTGTTTGATGATCTGCCGGTAGAGTTGCAGCAAGTTTTCCTGTTCCTTCTCCCAACGCAGATCGGTGGAGGCCGCCTGTAGAGCGTTCTGCCGCATAGTGGCCAGCATGTGCGGCTTGGCAAGCATCCTGTTAATGGTGCTGGCGATGGCTTCAGGAGTGAGCTCGCTGACCACCTCACCCAGACCGTAGCGCTGCACGAGTTCCACGACTGCTGGCAGGGCTGAGGTCAGCACGGGTACGCCGGCCATAATGTACTCAAACAGCTTATTGGGTAGGAACATCTGCACGTTCAGCGAATAGTCGGGTGAGGCGACCAGCAGGCCCAGATCTGCCGAAGCTGTCCAACGCAGCAGCTCGGCGTAAGGGACGGCGGGCAAGAGCTTCACGCGGTCGCCGACCTGTTCTGTCGCAATCAGCTGCTCCAGCTCCTCGGCGGCGTTGCCCAGACCTTTTCCCAGCAGCACGATAACAATCTCGGGATCGAGGTAGCGGGCGGCCTTGACGAGAAGATCCAGCGAGCGATTGGCCTGGAGGCGTCCTTGATACAGAGCCAGGCGTATCTGAGGTGCCAGGCCGAGGGCCTCGTGTAGTCGCTTACTGCGCGTCACCTGCTGATAGGGAGGAATATTGCGCACCAGGGCCAGGTGTTTGATCCGATAGCGGCGCTGAAGCTCCTCAACAATCGGCGGAGAGACAGTAATCACGCCATCGCTGGCTGGAATCATACCTTTCATGAGCAGGGTCAGCAGATGGTGAAGCAGCCGTCGACCCCGACTCATTGAAGAAAGGGGGTGCTCCTCCAGGGGCATCTCGTGAGCCTCGAAGACCAGCCGTTTCCGGCGCAGGCGCGAGGCCAGGTAGCAAGCTGGCAGAGCGCTAACATCATGAGCGTGATAGACATCGGCGTCTGTGCTCAGCACCTGCCACGTACCGCGCACGAAGAGGGAGGCGGCCCTGAGCAAGGCATGGCGCTTGAAACGAGACGAGAAGAACTCGGGGGGCTGCCGTACGTGCTGCAGCGCAATGCCCTGGAGTTCCTCACGCGCAGGTTGCCCTTGCGACTCCAGATCGACCACGCTGACATGGCATCCGGCGGCGCTCAGAGCGGTTGCGGCCCGCATTACTCGTACATCGCTCTTGCCCTGGCCCAGCACATGCATACAGACCCGCAGAGGGGATAAGCTCCCGGGGGAGTCGCCCCGTGAAGTCTCGGTGGCCTGATTGGCATGCTGGCTGACTATCGACTCTCTCAACGTGATCCCTCCTGCTGTGGCGCTGCTGCGCTGGCTGGCCTTGCTGGCAGCAGCGCCTCATAGAGTTCGAACAGATGAAATTGCTCGCGGTTCCAGTTGAACTCGCGGTGAGCAATCTCCAGGGCGTGCTGCCTCATGCGCTCCAGTGCCTCCTGATCGTGGATGACCCGATTAATGGTGGCGGCGACGGTAGCCGGATCAAGTGATGGCTCGACTACTCCCAACTGGTGGGCTTGAATCAGCTCGGCAATCACATCGAGTTGGGAGCTGAGTACGGGAAGTCCTGCCATCAAGTACTCGAAGAACTTGTTAGGCAGGCAGTAGCGGATGCTCAGTGAGTAATCGGGAGGGAGCAAGGTCAGGCCGAGATCGGCTGAGGCGGTCCAGGTGAGGAGCTCCTCGTAGGGAACGGGAGGTAGCAATTTCACACGTTGCTCCACTCCAAGCTCAGAGATCAGCTTCTGCAGTTTCTGATGTGTTGGCTCGCGCGCCGCCCCAAGCATGACAATCACGACGTCTGGCTCTAAAAATGGAGCGGCTCGCACGAGCAGGTCGAGGCCGCGGTTTTCCTGAAGATTGCCCTGATAAAGGGCAATGCGGGTCTCACTGGATAAGCCCAATTTTTCGCGTAGCAGATTGGTGCGCGCAACCTGGCGGTAGGGTGGCACATTACGCAAGAGCGTGACACGCTGTCCGCCATACTCGCGCTCGATGAGGGAGACAATGGGGGGCGAGACTGCGATCACCCCCTGGCTGCGCCTCACGAGGTAGCCCAGTACCCGGCGCGCGATGGCGAGGAGGCGCGGCCAGCGCTGGACCGCCCGATCTGACAGTGGCAGCTCTGGCGAATCAAAGATCAGGGGCTTGCGCCGCAGTCTGGCGGCCACATAGGCGGCGAGTAGCGCATGCTCCACAAATGAATGATAGATGTCGGCCTCTTCTCGAAGGAGATGGAGGGCGCTCAGTATATTGATGCGAAGTAGCTTGACCAGGAACCAGGGCTTAAAACGCGCTGGGATAAACCAGGCGGGCATGACGATATGTTTTAGTCTGATCCCCTGGTGAATCTCCTCATGGGGGGAGGTGCGCGACCTGACAACGTCGACAATGGTCACTTGCAGACCAGCCTCCTTCAGAGCAGTGGCGGTGCGCCACAAACGCGCATCGCCGAGGGCCGGCGCAAACCTGAGCATGACAACGTGCTGCCCCTGAAAAAGCGGTGTGGGGCCAGCAGCCACATCTGTAGCTTCGGATAACGTGGTCATAGGCTTCTTTTCACACTCCTTCCGGGAAAGGAATGGCGCAGGCGGGCAAGCTGCCGCAGCGGCAGGCGTGCCAATAGCAGCAGGATGACGACATAGGTCAGCCAGATCAGCCCATAAAGGACGGCACTGCTCAGCGGATCAAGACCTTGGACCAAGAATGCGGCGATGAAATAGAGAGCAATCCCAATGGTCAAGGCGCTGAGAAAGAAGCCGATCTCGAAGGGCACAGGGTACATCTGGTTGTTCACCAGGTAGGCGAGGAACGAGAGGAACGCATAGGCCAGCAGTGTTGAGAAGGCTGCACCGAGGGCGCCGGTTAGCGGGATAAGTAGCACATTCAACACCACGTTAAAAATAGCTGCCTCTGCCGTAAGAACTACTGCATACCATGTTTTTCTCTTTATTGATATGCCCACATTGAAAACGTTGTAGATGCCGTAAAAGACCATAGACATGGCTACTAATGAGATCACGGGCGAGGCTCCGTGATAGCTGTCTGGGAAGAGGACTTCCAGCAAAAACTTCCCGGCCAGCGAGAGGCCAAAGGCGGCCAGCAGGAGGGCGACGCTGAACCAGCGGAAGATCAATCTGAAGATCTGCGGTGCATCGCGGCGACGTGCCACGGAGAACATGGTCGTAGGCCAGGCCAGATTGAAAGGTGAGATGACCAGTACCCCCAAGACGTTGCCCAGCGTATAGGCAATCGAGTAACTGGCGGTTTCGGCCAGTGAGCCAAAGCGACTCAGCAGATAACGATCCGAGAGCTGCAGCACCCAGACAGACACGAAGCTTGCCACCAGGGGCACGCCAAAGGACAACATATTGCCTGCCATTTCGCGGTCAAAAGTCAAGCCTGCCTCCCAGAGGATCACCGGTAGCATGCTGAAAACCACGATGGCATATCCGCTGGCCGTGCCCAACAAGGCCCCAGTCATGCCCAGATGCAGCGGCCCTATGAAGAGTAAGGTTGCAACAAGGCCCACGAGTAGGTTGGCGATCGAAAGGGTCGCATAGAGTGTGGGACGGTTCTCGGCTCGCAGCCAGGCCAGGCCCGGCACGCTCAGATTCTGCAGCAACACTACCAGGGCGGCGGCCTGCACTGGCGCTGTCAAGAGGGCCGACTGGAAGAGGAGCAGGGCGATGAAGGCTGCGCCTAGTGACATGGCCAGCGTTGCCACAATTGAGATCGCCAGGAGCAGCCCTACTAAGGTCGAAAGCACGCGCAGTCGCTCGCGGCGTGATTCGTAGTCGTAGCCGTAGGCGCGGAAGAAGGCGTTCCCCAGGCCGAGCTGTGTGATGCCAGCGATCAGCGAAATGGCTGCGAGCAGCACGGAGAGGGCGCCATATTCATCGCGCGAGAGTGTATGTGTCAGAACTGGGGCCAGCACAAGCGAGGTCAGAGGGCCTGCCAGAGAAGAGAGGGCATAGATCCCACTGCTCTTCACCAGAGTACGCAGCTGACCCACATAGCCATTGCTCTTCTCTTGCGCTGGTGCTGGGGTACTGGGTCCCGAGGTCGTCGGCGGGGCTGGCGCAGCTGGTGGGGCTGCCAGCGCCGGCTGTGCCGGCTGGACTGGGCGTGCTATCTGCACCGCTGGTGTTGGCTGATAGCCCGGCGCGTACTGTGGATACTGCGGCCCCGGGTAGGCTGGATAGGGCTGTTGTGTTGTTGGCTTCAATCCTCAACTTCCCCCTCTAGGCCGCTACGGGCCACCGATTCTGTAAGGAGCTGCTCCAATGCTGCCCAGCCAGAGGCCCGGAGCAGAGTCCTGCGGAAAGTCTCGGGACTATGCTGCGTGGCGATATAGGCTCTGGCTGCCCGACCCATCTGGCGGCAGAGGGCAGGATTGTCAAGCAGGCGCACGAGGGCATTCGCCGTCTCCTCGGTATCTGCCGGTCTCACTGCAATGCCGCGTCCCTCAGCGAGTAGCAAAGCATTTGAGGGGGGGCGGGTTGAAGCAATCACAGCGCAGCCGGCAGCCATTGCCTCCAGCACGGCCATTGAGAAGCAGGCTCCGCGGGTACTGGTGTAGAGAAAAATATCGCTGATCGACAGGAGACGAGCAATCTCTGGCGCAGCCAGCTCGCCCCAGAGAGCGCAATGGTCATGGAGCTGGAGCCGATCGATCGTTCGCTCTAGCTCCTGGCGCAGAGGCCCATCTCCGGCGATGATCAGGCGCACTCTGGCTCGAGCTGTAGGCTTTAACCGCTCCAGGGCGCGAGCCAGACTTGCCAGCGCAAGATCGAGGCCTTTCTCCGGGGTGAGGCGGCAGGCGACCGCTACCACCATATCGTCCTGTCTTAGCCCATATTCCTGGCGGCGGTCCACGCGCTCTTCCTCAGAGAGCATTGGGTAGCGCTCGATGTTGACCATGCTGGCGAAGCGTACCACGCGGCTGGCGGGGATGCCAAAGCGTGCGGCCATCGTCTCCACGCCGTCGCCTGGGACGCCTGGTACCAGGTACTGGTCAACGAACCGGGCTGCTAAGCGGAGCATCAGGCGATAGGAGGGCCAGTAGCACCACTCCTGCAAGCGTCCGATGAGGCGGCGCAGGCGGCTGCGGTGGGCGAGCAGGCGCCGACGCTCGGCCAGGTGCAGCGGATGAATGTCCTCCTGGAGCAGGGTCAAATGGCCGTGATCAATGCAAACGACGCGTGCGCCGGCCAGGTGACCCAGAGGAGCAGAAAGCAGGGCAGAGAAGACGGCATCCTGGGGCAGTACAAGGTCGAAAGCGGTCCCCTGACGCAGCAAGGCGAAGAGCCTGGCGGCGCCAGTCAAAACATAGAACCAGACAAATGGAAAGTGAGAGGCGCCCATCCAGGAGCGGCCAAAACGGTGGATGATGTACCTGTCGGTCTCCTGGTCAGTAATGGCTCGGGTGAGGTATTCCATGCGCCAGTGGCCCTGAGTCGCTTCTTCGATACCTTCCAGGACGGTAAGAACTCCGCCAATGGCTGGGAAGGCCGGAAGAGGGACGCAGACACGCAATCGACTGGGGGAGGCCACTGGACGTGGAAAGAGGTGCGGTTGCCAGAAGCGCCAAAGACGCGCACTCAAGGAGTGTCGGGCGTGCCACCAGCGAGAGCGCAGACGGTTCAGCCAGCTCCTTGAATAGCGCTGCCAGTGCTGGCGGGCGCGAGCGCAAACCTCGCTCTTTGTCGAGGCTGCCAGAGCATCCAGCAAAGCGATCTGGAGAGCTAACTCCTGGGGCGTAGCCAGGCAGCGCGTAGCCAGGTCGCGATAGGGCCAGAAGCGCCCAGCAAACTCTTGCAGACTCCGTTCAAAGGTAGCCAGTGCTTGCCGGAAAAGCTCTCGACATCCCTCCTCGCAGGCGGGCCAATAGGCTATCAGTTCATGGAGGCTGAGCAAAGCCAATGCCATGCCAGTGAAGCTATGGGTGGCTGGATACATGGCCAGCTCTTCAAAGAAGATCCCGTCAGCATAGAGGGGGGAGCCGATGCCCCCATCCAGAATATCGCAATGGAAAGTCTTCAGGCAGCGCTCCAGGGCCAGCGTATAGAGCTGATCGCCGGTCATGCTCAGAGCGCGCAGCAAGACGGCCAGGGCGCAGCTCTGCACGAGAGCGGAGAGGCAAAGTACGGGACTCCCACCTGACCGGAGCAAGACCAGCGGCCAGCCGCCTGCTTCCTTGCCGAGAGGCTGCTCCAGAGCGAGCAAGCGCCTCGCATCTTCTAGGAAGAGATCCTTTTCCTGGTGATCGCCGCTTGCTAGAGAGCGGTTCCAATGGATCAGAGCACGGCAGGCCGTTTGCAGGGCAGTCGTGCTGGTAACCAGCGGATTACTCTGGCTTAGACAAAGCTCTAGAACCGCCGCAGGATAGGGGCCGGGCTGCTGAGGCCAGCCGCCTTCCTGATGCTCACTACCGCTACGCACTTTTTCATATTCATAAGAGATAGACATTGATCTTCTCCAGTGTCAGATAGAAGAGATCTGGTATATCATCACTCGTGCAGAGATACAGGTGCATCCCTCGTAGCAGAATGAGAGGCCAGGCTGGCCAGCAGCAGAGGAGAAGAGAGCAGGCCGAGCATCAGCCAACCGAAGCAGGCCAGCGGTGGCAGGGTCCAGCCATTGATACTGATGCTATTGATGCACAGCGCTCCAACAGCCGCCAGGCCACCAGCGAGCAAGGCACGTTGGCGCTGATCACACAATCGCCAGGTGCACCAGGCTTTCCACAGGTAGCAAATCAGGAGAGAGAGAAAGGCTGCTAATACAGGTAGGCCGCCCATTGCTCCAAATTCCAGATAGGAATCGTGAGGATGAGCCAGGGGAACATACTGGAGTGGCGAGCGATAGGGGGCCGAGTCCTGCATATAGATACTCAAGCCGAAGCCCACGCCCGTAAGCGGATAAGCCATGATCACGTTCAAAGCTGTTTCCCAGGCGCCCAAGCGCAGCGATAGCTCTCCCTGGCCTGTCAGGTGGGCGAAGAGGAGCTGGAGTTGATCAGAGAAGAAGAGAATCAGAATCAGTGAGACGAGGAAGATGCTCAAAAGGATTTGCAGGCGCAAACCCCAGCTATCCACAAAGAGCAAGAAGAAGACCAGGCCGCAGCAGGCGGCCACCCAGGCGCCGCCGCTGAACGTGAACAGCAGTGCTGGGCCGATCACCAGCGCTTCACCAAGGTAGAGCAGGCGGGCCAGCCAGGAACGACTATGCGCATAGAGACCCAATGGAATGAAGAGGACGAAGGCGAAGAATGTGCCATTCCAGTTCGGATCTATAAAAAATCCCCCTACGCGCTGGACGCCGGTATCACCGAGAGTAAAATTCGAAACGCTCTTCAAGAAAGGGTCGTGGAGGGAGGTGCCCAGGAGAAATTTCCCTGTCAGGGCGATGACGATCGTATGAACGGCGATCAGAGCGCCGACGGCTGCCAAGAATTCCAGGATCAGCCAGAGGCTTTTCAGATTGCGTGCCGTATTTAGGCCCAGCCAGAAGAAGAGGAAGGAGCCGACAATAATATTTGGATAGTAGAAGAGGGCGTCATCCAGATTGATGGCTCCGCGCAAGGCAGGAAAGAACGTCAAGCCCAGAAAGAGAAGCCAGAGCCAGAGCGGGCGAGGCTCAACCCAGGGGCGCTGCTGGGAGCGACCGAGGAAAAAGACCAACAGAAGGGTGAGCGCGAGCAGCTGAGCCGTCGCGATGAGGGACATATAGAAATCAAGGTAGAGGTGAACCAGGGCGACGGTCACCGCCAGGATCTCGTCGCAGCGCAAGTAAAGCAGCAGAGCCAAAAACAGCAGCCCGGTGATCAAAGCGGTTGCCATCGAAGCGGCCTGACGGGTCACGCTGGTTGAGGGAATCACAGTGCCAACCAGTAAAGGAGCAAAAACCTCCACCATGCCCACCAGGATCAAGGCTCCGACAAGGAGGGCAATAAAGCCTGTGGAGGGAGTGAGCATCTCCCTCCTCCCTCCGCGCTCGCTTGACGCAGATCGCTGTGTTGTCTTCTGAACGATGCTCATAGCCCGTCTTATCGCTCTCCGCGCTGTCTATGTGGTTCTATCGAAGGCATCTCCAGCGTTTTCAAGTCGGTGATATCGGAACCGCGCTGTCCTCGAGGGGGAGCGGGGCTTTCAGCTACCTCCCCTGCAGTAGGAGCGTTGGGGCTAGGGAGACGCTCACGTGTCAGGCGAGGGCGGGCTGGCACCGGCGAGCTTTTCCCATCTCCCCCAGATCCGACTCCTGCCGTAGAAGTCATGACCCGTTGGACCTGAGCAGGAGTGGCCGGCTCCGTCGGCGGCTGCCCCGGGCCTGAACGCTGCTGGCTAGCCGTTGCAGCCAGCCCTCTCGGCTGTGGAGTGGGCGAAGGCTGGCTTACTCCCCGTGGCGATGCTGGCGAGAGTTCTCTCTCGGCCAGAGCGACCTGTGGGTGATCCTGACTCCATCGGCTGCTGGCAAGGGCTGTTCCTGCCTGCTCGCTCTGCTCGTCGCCGGCTGCCTGATAATAGTAGGGGGTGATGCTGCCGCGCTGCTGTTGCTGCTTATTGGCGACGCAGCCGATGATGCGTACGCCTGTCTGGCGCAGGAGGGCACGCGCCTGGCGGATATGCTCCTTCCGAGCGCGGGTGATATCGGCTACCAGCAGAGCACTGTCGACCCGCGAAGCCAGGATACTGGCATCGGCCAGACCCAACAGCGGCGGCGCATCGAAGATCACAATATCGAAATAGTAATCTGCCAGGTTCGACAGCAGGTTACGCATGGCCTGCGAATCCAGTAGCTCGGGAGGATTGGGTGGCAGATGCCCGGCTGGCATCAGCCAGAGATTGGCGGTCGTGGTCTCATAGAGGAAGCTATCGAGAATGCCTCCTTGCTCAGTCGGGCGCTTGCGTGAAGCCGAGACACTTGGCAGAGGAGTCGTGGATGATTGGCTCATAGCCATAATAGCGCTGCTCAGCCCGGCTTCGGCGGCGGAGACCCCAAAGAGGCGGTGCAGCGTTGGACGGCGCATATCGGCATCCACAAGCAGGGTACGTTTTCCGGCTTTAGCCATAAAGATCGCCAGATTCGCGGCCACCGTGCTCTTCCCCTCTCCCGGCACAGAGCTGGTGATTAAGAGATAATTGACAGGTGTATCAATAGAGCAGAAGCCGATATTTGTGCGAAGGATGCGGTAAGACTCGATGAGGCCAGCGTGCTCCTTGGGGTTAAAGATCTCCTTCTCCTCCGAGGAGCGCACTCGCCAGACGGTCGCGAGGACAGGATAGCCAAAGAGCTGGGCCAGCAGCTCGCCGGTGCGCACGCGCGTATCAAGCTGCTCCAGGAGCAGAGCCAGCAGCACACCGATGAGAAGGCCGGTGACCAGCCCTGCCCCAACATTGAGCAGGACGCGGGGCTGAGCTGGACTCGTCGGGGGAGTGGCCTGTTGGACAACCCGCAAAATATTCCCGTTTTCCGCCTCTGTCAGCTCCAGCTGGACAAGGGCATCTTGAACCTGAGAATAGCGGTCCTGCAGGGCCTTAAGGCGAGACTGCAAGACGCTGATCTGCTGCGCATCGTTCGTGGTGCTCTCAATCTTACTGATTTGATTGCTGACACTATTGATTTGCTGTTCTGTAGAAGTAAGCTCTTGCTGTAGCTGTTGCTGGGAACGTTGATTATCCTGTTGAAGAGCAGCATCTTGCTGCTTGATAAATGTCTGAGCGATATCATTAGCCAGAGCTGCGGCCCGTGTCGGGCTTTCATCCAGGACGGAGACCTTGAACAACTGAGTATTTGTCTCTGTAGTAGCAGAGACACGAGAAGCCAGAGTGGAGGCACTCAGACCTGGATAATGCGAAGCCACTTCTGTCAAGACTGGCTGGCTCGTGATCAGCATTGCCTCGGTATCGACGAGCTGGTCACTGGCCAGGAGATTATTATAATCAGCTAAATTGTTGCCTGTGCGGACGGTGACCTGCATAAGGACCGACGCCTGGTAGAGGGGGGTCATCAGCTTGCTGGCGATCAGGGCCCCAGCGCCGACCGCCAGGCAGCAGATGGCAACCAGCCACCAGCGCTTGGCCAGCACGGCTGCGTACTGAGCAATCGTCATTCTAAGTGTTCCTCTCTTGCAAATACCTTTGCCCTGTCTTTGCTCTCGTTGTTATATGTATCGATCTTGGCTACGAATTGTAAACTTCTGGGGAAAGAGTGGTAAGAAGGTCCTGCTCCCTGCATGAGTAGATTTGGTACCGGTCCCTGTCCGGGCTGCTCTCCCTCCTCACCAGACAGCGCGGGCTCCTGACCTCTCTTCCTGTTTACCTACCAGCCTCTCTTCGCCAGGGGTTGCCAGCCACGAGGGCTGGCTCATGGCGTCCACGCCACTTAGACACCCCGCAATCTGATTACTTCAATGATCGTTCTCAAGAGAATAAGGATATCCAGTATATATGATTGATGCTTAATGTAATAAAGGTCGTATTGTAGCTTTTCCAGGGCCTGTTGACTTGTAAAAGTATAGTGGTATTTGACCTGAGCCCAGCCTGTCAGGCCCGGGGGAACGCTCAGCCGGCAGCGATAGAAGGGAATAGTTTTTTCCAAGACGGTGACGAACTCTTCCCGCTCGGGCCGGGGACCGATCAGGCTCATTTCCCCGCGCAGAATATTGAGTACCTGGGGAAGCTCGTCCAGGTGAGTGGCCCGCAGAAAGCGCCCAACGCGCGTCACCCGTGCATCGTTGTGACTGGCCCATTGAGCTTTCCCTTCTGGCTCGGCGTCGACACGCATGGAGCGAAATTTGTACATCTTAAACTTGCGTCCGTTCTTCCCCAAACGTTCCTGGCTGTGGAAGATGGGGCCGGGCGAGTCAAAGCGGATCAGCAGCGCGAGTGGAGGAAGCAGCAGAAGTAGTAGCAGCGATCCCATCAGACCAAAGGTGAGATCGAGTAATTTTCGCCAGCAGAGGTACAGAGGGGAGAGGTTGGCGCCTGGCAAAGCGATATACCATTGGCCGCCGATCTGCTCCACCGGGATCTTCCCGCTGACGTTCTCATAGACGCAGAGGGCGGGTACGAGTGAGATCCCCAGGTGGGTCCCGGTAATGGCCTCCTGTACCAGGGCTGGATTCTCCCGATACTCGGTTGCCATAATCAGTACATCAATGGCTTGCTGCTCGATCAGGCGCTGCAGCATGAGGCGTCCGCCAAGAACAGGTACAGGCAGCGCTCGCTCGCGCTCAGCCTGTGCCTGCCGGTTCTCCTCTTCTGAGATATAGCCCACGATATCGATGGTCGAGCGCCGGGGCGCGGCCTGCAGCTCTCGTGCAATCGCCTCCCCGATGGGGCTGATCCCGACAATCACTCCCTGGCGCCGGAAGGGGGGCAGGTGCAAACATTGGGCAATAGCCAGGTGCCAACTGGCGATCAGGGGGAGGCTGACGCCGGTAAAGGAGAGGGTTGTGAGCAAGATGGTGCGCAAGGCGCGGCCTTCGAGCGTGGCACTGAGAGCAAACCAGAGACCAGCCAACAGAAGCTGTGTGATGATAGCCCGTAAGGGGCTTACCAGGCGGCTTGACATTCCATTGAGGTCGTAGGCGCGAGTCAAGCGAGCTGCAAAGCCCCAGAGAAGAGCGGCGCAGCCGATCCAGGTGAGGTGCATCTCCCACGGCATGATCAGGCGGCTACTACTTGCGACTGGTGGCTGATTACGCACTATCAGCAAGGTGAAGGTTATCAGCAGCAGTAAGCTATCGCCGCCAATCAGGATAAGCCGCCAGTCGTTGCTGGAGATGCGCCGTCTCGTTCGCAGGCTGAGCTGCCCCTGCTCGCACTGAGAGGCAGTAGACCAGGCAAGGGTGGCGCTATTCCCCTGATAATTTCGCCTTGGCACCGGTTCACTCTGTTGTGGATATTCTTGCTCTTTCAGCATATGTTTCCCTTTCTCTCCTGAATTATCCATCTACCACATTCTATCTATATGACATCGATGTATTGGGGTCGTATTCTTGTTGTCTTTGATTCTGCTGCTCTTGTGAAGAAGAAGGCGCTAAAGGAGTGGAAGAGGAAGGTGACAGGAAGGCGGCGATTTGAGCGTCGAGGCGAGCGCTCAGTTGGTCATAGTCAAAGCGCTCTTCCGCCAGTGCGCGACCGCGGGCGCTGAGGGCCTGAGCCAGGGCTGGCTGCTTATAGAGCTGCACAATGGCTTGAGCCAGGGCGGTGGGATTCTCCGGTTCGACGAAAAGAGCGGCGCCGGCCTCTTCCGCCAACCGGCGGGCCTCGCCATCGACAGCGAGCAGAATCGGGCGCCCGCAGGCCAGGGCCTCATACATCTTGCAGGGCAAAGCCCCCTCAAAGAGAGGAAGCTTGCGCATCATGATCAGGCAGGCATCGGCGGCGGCCAGTAGCAAGGGGACTTGCTCATGGGGGAATGGGTCCATGAAGACGACGTTCTCCAGCCCGCGGCGGCGTGCCTCGGCCAGCAGCTCGGGCTTGGCGCCGCCGTCGCCGACCAGACGAATGCGAATGGCAGGATAGGGGCGCAGCTGCTCGGCGGCGTCCAGTACAGTAGTCAAGCCATGAGAGATGCCGAGAGTGCCAGCGTAGAGCACAGTAAAGGACTCTTCCCAGCCCAGGTGTTGACGGGCCTCAGCCTGTGGACGAGGAAAGAACTTGCTGGTGTCAACGCCGTTCGTCAAGAAGAAAACCTTCTCAGCTGCCAGGCCGCGGCGCAACAACTGATCGCGTATCCCCTCGGTAAGGACCCAGACCAGGCTGGCACGCTTGTAGGAGGACCACTCCAGCCACTCGGCCAGACGGATCAGCAGGCGATTCCGTAGGACGCCAAGCTGAACCGCTGACTCAGGCCAGAGGTCCGAGACCGTAAACACATAGGGGCTGCCTTTCCAACGAGAGAGCAGGCGCCCGGCGATGGCATTAAAGAGGGGATGCGACTCGACAATCAGCAGATCCGGGCGACCGACGGCCCGCGCTCCCAAAATCGGAGCCAGGCAGCCAAAGGAGAGATGGGCCAGGATGCGTCGCAAGAAGCCCCGATTGGGACTCGTGTAGCTCCAGACACGCACCACGCGCACACCTGCCCGCGTTTCTTCCTGGAGCAGACGCCCGCGGTACTCGGGTGGAACCACACCGGTCGGATAGTTCGGCACGGTTGTCAGAACCGTAACCTGATGGCCTCGTTGCACAAGGTGCTCAGCGTACTGACTGATTCGTGAAGCTGCGGCCCCTTTCTCGGGAGGATAGTACAGGGTTAGAAAGAGAATATGAGCCATAAATCGTTTTGTCCTTATCTTTAGCACTGTAAGAATAAGAGCTATATGAGTCAATCAACGTCGACAGTCTCTTAAAGAGCACTTTCTGAGTGATGGTGCGTGGTTGCTGTTGTTTCCTGGCGAGAGGCTGTAGCCTCGCAGCGGCGGGAGGCCGCCAGCTGTCTCTGCTTTGTTCTGCCTGGGCTGCCATCGCCGATGGTCAGGTAGCGTATTCCGAGCGCCTCAATGGCGGAGCGTTGCCTGTGCCAGGCCTGGCGACCATCGAGCACCACCTGGCAGCTGCTAAAGGGACGAAAATCAAAAGAGCCATAAGCTGTGTGGGCTGCTTGCAAAAGAATGGCGCTCACCGTGGCAGCCTCTGAAGGAGAGAAGGGGGTATAGCCAGCGGCCTGGATTTCTTCAGGGCTGAAGAGCGGATCATCAGCCAATACGCGCGCCCCCCGTTGCTCCAGAGCGAGGCGCAGCAAAACAGCGCTGCTAAAAGCCAGCTCGCGTACATCGCCGCGGTAAGCAATACCGAGAATCAGGATGGTTTGCCCGTCTAAGGAACCGAGAGCCATTTCGAGGCGCCGGACAGCATAGGTAGCCATACTATCGTTGATGGCGCGGGCCTGGCGAGGGAGCTGAAGCAGCGGGGCGAATCCATCGACCTGCTCGCTGACTTCTTCAGCGCCGGCCAGCAGGAAGTAGGGGTAGACAGGAATGCAGTGGCCACCGACGCCAACGCTCGGCGTATGGATATGGGAATAAGGTTGGCTATTGGCGGCGGCGATCGCTGCCTGCACATCCAGGCCGTGGGCATCGGCGAAGCGAGCGAACTCGTTAGCCAGGGCAATATTCACATCGCGATAGGTCGTCTCGATCAGCTTCACAAACTCAGCGTCATCCGTCGATGGCATGACAATGATGTCAGAGGTGTCGAGCACTGAGCGATAGAAGGCCGCAGCCACCTCCGTGCTGGCGAGATTGATCCCTCCCACAACCTTGGGATAGAGGCGCAGGTCGCGGAAGATTGTGCCAGAAGAGACCCGCTCGGGACTATAGGCCAGCCAGAAATCAGAGCCGGCCTGCAGGCCAGACTCGCTCTCCAGCAGCGGGGCCAGGCGGTGGGCGGTTGTGCCCACTGGCAGGGTCGTCTCATAGAGCACCAGGGTCTCGGGCTGTAGCCCTCTAGCAATCGCGCGAGTGGCGGCATCCAGCGCTGTAAAGTTGGCGCGGTGGGCGGCATCGATAAGGACTGGAACAATGACCACAACGGCGCGTGCCTGACGCACTGCCGCCGTTGTATCGCTCGTAGCGCGCAAGCGCCCCTCCTGGACCAGCTTGGCCACGGCCTCTTCCAGGCCAGGCTCCTCCTGAACATGAGAGCGACCAGCATTGATCTGCTCAACCACGTGAGGATTCACGTCACAGCCAATGACATGCCAGCCGTGGCGAGCATACTGCACGGCCAGGGGCAAACCGATCTTTCCCAGGCCAACGATGGCCACTGTAGCTGGTGACAGGGCAGTTATTGACATGTTTGAAAATCTCTTCTCCATGCTCTTCTCTGCGCTACTGTCTCTCATCCTCGTCTATCCGTCTCCCAGAGTGCTGGGATGTTCCTCGTGCCTCTGTGGCAGATTGAGAGAGGTGGGACTGGCAAGGCGGCGAGGGAGAGCCTGACCATTTAGCCCTTGCTCGTGAGAAAGGGCCGCGGTAGATCCTGGAGCCGGACTGCGGTCGACCTCTTCACACGAGGTAGGGGATTGCTGAGTTTGAGAAGGATGACCGTTGTTCGCTAGTGCCGAAGCCAGCAGCTGCTGAACCACCTTCAGAACGGCCAGGCCATCCTCTCCCGAAACAGAGGGGTGGCTATCGGTTGCAATCGACCGAATCACATCCTCGTACTCGCGGCGCAGTGGTTCGGCTTTTTGGACCTTGAGACGGGTCATGGTGCCCTCGCTCACCCCTGTCAGGGAGCGTAGTGCATCCCAGGAGGTGGGGGAATAGTCGTTCTCATAGAAAAAGACATCCTGGGTCAAATAGTTCAGCAAGAACATTCCCTTCTCGCCGGTGATGGTCAGCTCGCGCACCTTTGTCGGCGTCAGCCAATTAACGTCCAGCACTCCCAGTGCGTCGTTGCTGAAGCGTAGCAGCCCGAGCAGCAGATCCTCGCAGGTGCGATGAATATGCTGCTGGATTTGAGCCGAAACCTGCCTGATCTCGGCATCTACCAGGTAGCGCATTGTATCGATCTCATGCGAGGCCAGATCGAGAGTCACGCCGACATCGCGGATACGCGGGGGGAAAGGCCCGATTCGTCGGGCATGCAGATGAAAGATGCGTCCGAGAGCGCCGGCACCCAAGCGATGCTTGACCTCTGTCACTGCGGGGTTGAAGCGCTCGATGTGGCCCACAGCCAGGCGAGCATTGCGCTGATGAGCCAGCTCGATCAGGGCCTCGGCCTCCTCGACTGTGCTGGTGAGCGGCTTCTCCACCAGGACGTTGAGGCCGAGATCGAGGGCGAAAGCGGCCACCTCGCAGTGAAGATGAGTTGGGACGACCACCGCGACCAGCTCGGGGCGCTGCTCATCCAGCATCTGGCGGTAGTCGCTATAGCCGGCGATGTGGAAGCGCTGGGCGGCGCGCTGTAGAGCGCTGGGATTCGTTTCGGCAACAGCGACGAGCTGAATTGAGTCCTCCAGCTCTTTCAGGACGCGCAGGTGATTCCAGCCCATTGAGCCAGCTCCGACCACTGCCACCCTCAGCCGCATAGCGCGATCACCTCCCGGGCGATGGTTTCCAGGTCATCCTGAGTCAGGGCAGGATGTACTGGCAACGAGAGCACCTCACGCGCTGCCCGCTCTGTCTCTGGCAGCCGGGCCAGGGGACTGTCACCACGTACGCGCTGTCGCTGCTCTGGGTTCACTACATAAAAGCGGTTCGCCTGGCTACGATAGAAAGGTTGCTGGTGGATAGGCGTGGGGTAGTGGACGGCGGTCCCGATGCCGCGCCGGTTCAGCTCGGCGGCTATCTCATCGCGGTGTGCTGGAACGCGGATGGTGTACTGATGGTAGGTATGACGGCAACCCGGGCGAGTAATCGGCGTCGGCACAACGCCAGCCAGCCGCTGATTCAGGTAGGTGGCGTTGGCGATGCGTCGCTGTGTGAACTCCTCCAGTTTCGTTAGCTGGACCAGACCCAGAGCGCCTTGCAGATCAGTCATGCGCAGGTTATAGCCTAAGCCGATCTGGTAATAACGGCTGGCCTGCCCGTGATTGCGCAGAAGACGCAAGCGAGCGGCCACCTCGGGGTCGTCGCTCGTGATCATCCCGCCCTCGCCGGTGGTCATGTTCTTCGTTGCATAGAATGAGAAACAGCCTGTGCCGAAGCTGCCCACCGGCTTACCTGCGAAGCTGCTGGCGTGGGCCTGACAGGCATCCTCGATCAAGATCAATTTGTGGGCCTCGACCAGGGGCAGCAAGCGGCCAAGGTCACAGGGATGTCCATAGAGATGCACAGGAAGAATGGCGCGCGTGCGCTCACTGAGGGCCAGCGCCACCTGTGCAGGATCGAGCGTGTACGTTTCCGGCTCGATGTCGACGAACACCGGTGTGGCACCCACCAACAGGATCACATTGGCGGTGGCTGCAAAGCTGAAGGCTGTGGTGATCACTTCATCGCCCGGGCCGATGTCATGAGCCAGAAGGGCGAGATGAAGGGCTGCCGTGCCAGAGGAGACGGCAATCGCAGCACCGACCTGGCACAGTTCGGCAAAACGCTGCTCAAACGCGGCGACATATTTGCCCTGAGCAAGCAGGCCCGAGGTCAAGACCTCGTGGATGGCGGCCTCCTCCTCAGCTCCCAACAGGGGGCGAGCAATCGGAATCATCGCTTTCTCACTTCTTCTCACTGCGCCATCATGCGAAGCTGGTCAAATCAACCTGCGTATGACCAAGCGGAGCAGTGCTAGAGCCGTGGATCGCTCACTGGTCAGCGGCAAGATACGGGAGGTGGCCTCTCTCTGCTGGGCAAGCGGAATACTTCTCAATGCCTGCATGCTGGCCAGATGATAGTTTTGAGACATAAGCTGAAGGATGTGGTCTCAACGCTCCTGCGCCACTTAGCAACGCTCTTTCTTGGCGAGTTGCTTAAATGAAAAAGTCTTGAGAAGACAGTCCCTTCTATCAGCAAGCACCATGTTAGAGGCGCTTCCACACTGCCAAAGACCAGTATAGCTGACCTGGTGGCAATTGTCGTCCCGTTGATAGCTATTTTTCCAGGAACTGATGACCGTTTTTTCTGGCAACTTTTGCCGCCGGCGTCGGTTAACAATTACACACCGCTCAGCAGCGGCTGGCGGTAGCCAGAAAGGCCTCAATCGGCTTCCTGAGCTGATAGAACCCGCTGATCGCTCGTAGGACCTCCCCGGCAATTCTGGCTACTCACCTATGGCTCGTCCGATGCCTATGCTATATATCCCTTCAGCGAAGGCTGTGATTGGTATGTGTCGATGCGCTCATGGATACTCCAATCGCTGCCGGGGCGTGGGATCAGTTGCTCTTCGGGGTGGAACCGACGGCCTGGTCCTGGTCCCCTCGCTGGAATGGGCAAACGTACTGACAGACAAGCCCTGCTACGGCGTGACTTGTCCTGGTTGTGGAGGAGAGTGCTGGGCCCTTCCTGGGTCTGTCAGCTCTTCTCTAGCTTGTATGACTTGGGTTGTCGCTTAGGCATGAGGGAAAAATGCTATGTCAGAGCAGACCTTAACTCGTTTGAGAAAACGTCGGAAGGGGACAGAGACGCGTATTCTTCATTTTGCTTTTCAGGATCTCTTGCCTCCTGGGCAGACGCTAGCCTTGAGCTTAGGCACGCGGACGCTCTCTTTGCTGTGTGATGGAAGAATGGTGCTCGATCAGCAATTCAGTATCAATGAGTTGCGTATCCTTGAACCTATTTTGCAAGCTTTTCCTCATTATTGTCCCTACGAGGTTTTGCTAGCCAGTTTATCGTCAGCGCCGGTCACTGGCAGTTCGGTCGCTCGTTGTCGCCAGCGTCTGTTAGAGGCGCAGGGGAGTCAGCGCTGGCAGCAAGAGCTGCGTCCGATCCGCCGTGCCCTCTCATCCGTGCGCAGCAAGCTGCACCGCTTTGGGTTGGAGATTTCGAATGTCCGTGAGCGTGGCTGCAGTCTCACATGCCTGACCTATGATGGCGATATGGCCCAGCGAGAGGTGGTCTAGACTGAGATAGGGATAGGCATAAGGTGCGCGCGCTGCTCTGGGCGGCGGCCTGCGGCACCGCTAGTGTCAGGAGATTGGGCGGGAACTCCAGAGCCGGACTATCTGATAGCTGGGGGACAAAGCCACTGGCCGAGAGAGGCAGGCTCAGCATTGCCGATGTCTCTTTGCTGATCCTGGCCTCTCTCCTGGCGTTGTCTGGTTCGTGAACCGCAAAGAGCGGTCTCTGCGGCCTGGCGGTTCTGGCAGCTGCGTCTGCCTGCTCAGGGGTGATGGAGACGGTGAAGCACTTCGCCGGCATGCTCGACTACCAGGATGCCCTCGGCCTCGCGTCCCTTCCAGGCTTCTGGGTCGATGGTTCGCGGGTCGCGGTAGCCCAGGTTAACGCGCTGGCAGCGTTCGGCGTCGATGCCGGTTGCGAGGGTGACCTGGATGCGTGGCTGTTCGCGCCCGGTTGTGGCATCGTAGCTGCCAGCGCCTTTGACATGAGTGCTATGGGCTTTAATAGTGCCGGGAAGCGTGCGAAAGCGCTCAGGTTGCTTGAGAAAGTAGTCGCGCACGTGGTAGCCGACGCGCTCGATCAGGGGGCCGTGGGTAGAGGAGAACTCGCTGATCCAGGGGGCATAGATAATGACCTCGCCGCCGTCGGCCACGATTGGCTCAGTCTTGTACATGGCTTTGGCGCCAGTCCAGAGGTCGGGATAGAGCGGTGCAGCCACCGCCAGCACCAGCTGATAGGGGTGTGGATGAGTAACGATGTTGAGGCGGGCGGAGAGGTCCGCCGCGGCCTCGAAGGCCCGCTGATAGTCGCCGATGTAGAGTCCGTGCAGATGCTGCCCTTGCACCACAAGGGCGAGGACAAGCAGGGGTCTGGGCACAAGTTCGGCGGCGCGATGCAGCAGGCGACGTACCGGGGTGTCTTTTATGCCAATGGTATGTAGGCTGGTGACCAGGGCCCCCAGCCAGTGGGTGGTATTGATAATGTCCGGTCCGGCGATGCCAGGGAAGAGGTATTTGGCCCCGCCTGAGAAGCCAGCAACCTCGTGTGGAAAGACTGGGCCACAGATGATCAGTTGATCGTAGTCAAGGATGCGGCGGTTGAGGGAGACGACGATCTCTTCTCTGAGCAGTCCCTCTGTCAGGAGCTCAACTTCCTCGGCGCTGAGGGTGCCGAGAACGTGCAGCATCTCGGGCCGATCCCACTGGTGGTTGAAGATTCGCAGACCGGGATAGACCTGAGCGCGCTCTTCCATTGAGAGGCCAACCAGCGCCGTAATGGCGGCCTCGCTGAGCGGGGGGTGCGTGCCAAGGGCGATGAGATAATCTACTTGCGCTACTCGACCGTGCAGTTGCTCATTCAGGAGACGGAAGAAGAGAGGAATAGGAGCGCTGCGTGTTCCATCGGGGATGATGATCAGGACGCGCTTGCCTGCCAGGGCGAGTGGTTCGAGGGCGCGCTGGAGCAGGTTGCTTACCTGGCTGGAATTGAGTGTTTTGTCGGTGCTTCCCTCACCAAGCAGCATCGAAAAGCTCTCTCCTTTGGTGGTTTTGTCTGAACGCTGGCTTTGTCGTCGATGGTCCCGTCTGGTTGAGCACTGCCGCATATGAATCCGGGAAAACGGTGCCAGCGGTGATCAACCTGGTATGGGCTGGGCTGAAGATGGGGTGATGCCAATGGGCTTTCTTGCTTCCCCCTATCTCCTCCCTGATTGTATCACCTGAATGGTGGGGTAGGGTCTGGTGTCGAGATGGTGGGGAGGCTGTGCTCTACTGAATCAGCTGTCTGCCTACCTATTGACTGGCCTGCCGCGCTGGCAAAGGACTCTAGTGAATAGTGAGGCCTTGCCAGCGCTGACCAAGCAGCAAGAGTTCCTCTTCAATCTCATGCAGCACACGGATCTCGGCCTGCATATGCGAGAGGGGAATGCCACGCTGAGCGGCCCGCCGCAACTGCTCCAGCACGCGACCAACAAAAGTGGAGGTATAGGGACGCTGCTCGGCTGCGGAGGGCATGATGCCCAGCGCAATCTGGCTGCTATCGAAAAACTCTTCTGGCCCACAGCTCAAAGCCAGCAGATAGGCGTAGTCGCGGGCCAGGTCAAGCTGAGCTTGATGGAAATAGTTGCGCTGGGTGCTGGCAATAGAGAGACAGCCAGCGATCTTCCCCCCTTGCAAAAGAGGATAGGCCAATATGCTTTCCGCGAAAGGCTCGCTATGGGTAGGGAAATAGTAGGTGAGATCCTCCCGGCTTGGAATGACGGCATAGTGACCAGAGGCTACGCAGTGACCAGCCAGTGATTCGGCCCCCAGAAGGAGTAGCTCCTGCTCTGGCAGCGAGCGCCAGGGCGGGGTGCCACGTCCCTGAACGATGCGCAGACTGCGCACTGGCTCAGTAACCACGCCAGGGGGCACGCACTGGATAAGACTGATTTTCAGCCCAAGCTCGTGAGGATCAAACTGACTCAGCATCTGCTGCAAAATAAGATTGCGCATGGTTATGGAGCGGAGCGCTGGGGCACATTCCAGGCAGGTGGTGAGAATACGGCGGTAAAAGGTCGACGGGATCTGTTGGTCTTCATTATTACTGGCAGCTAGCTTGCCCAACAGCTCAGGATGGGCCTGTCGCAGATGCTCCGCCAGCACTGGGTGAGAGCGAAACACGGCCTGATAGAGCTGCCGCAGATGCTCCGTGCGCGGAGTGCTCTGCCCTTTGGCCCAACGCATGATGGTGACGCTGTTGACACCGACAACCTGCGCCAGGCGCCGAAGCTCATGCGTATTGCTAATGGCCTGCTCCAGCAGTCTCCGCCAGGTCTCCAGCTTTGCCATAATCGCCTCTGCCTAGGGATTATTGAGTGCTGTCTCGCCGGTCCTGATCTGCCTACGACTGTCTCATTTTAACCCAATCCTGTGTAAATATCAACGCGAATCGACCCTTTCTGTGACAGCGAAATATACGCTCGCTTCACTATGTATTATCGATCAACGATCATCGATAGGCGATGGCTTCAGACACCGGCGTAAGCGGAGAAACCGCCATCAACCGGAACCACGATGCCTGTGACGAAAGCCGAGGCAGGACTCACCAGCCAGTGCAGGGTGCCGAAGAGGTCCTCTGGCTGGCCGAGGCGGCGCATGGGAGTATGATCGAGAATACGGTGCCCGCGCTCGGTCAGGCTCCCTGTCGAGGGATCAATGAGCAATCCACGGTTTTGCTCTGTCAAGAAGAAGCCGGGAGCGATGGCGTTGACCCGAATGGAGGGGCTGTACTCCTGAGCCATATAAACGGCCAGCCACTGGGTCAGATTTACAACGCCTGCCTTGGCGGCGCTATAGGCGGGGACGCGCGTCAGCGGGCGCAGTGCGGCCATAGAGGCAATATTAACGATGCTCCCTCTCCCCTCAGCAGCCATGCTGCGCCCGAAGACCTGGCAACAGTAGAAGGTGCCGACGAGGTTGAGGGTCAGCACCTCCTGAAGAGCCTCCGGCCTCAGATCGAAAAAAGGCAGCTGTGAGGTTGTCGAAGCGGCCTCGCGATTCCCACCGGCAGCATTGATCAAGATGGTCGCCCGTCCGAAGGTCGCCTCGATCTCTTTGGCCGCTTGCTCAATAGCTTGACGATCGCCTACGTCGCAAGGCAGGCCCAGGACCTCCCTACCCTCGTCGCGAAGCGCGCGCACGATCTCGCTTGTTGGGCTGGCGCTGCGGCTGAGGAGGGCGACGCGGACTCCCTGCCGGGCCAGGAAGCGGGCCATGCTTCCCCCAAGCACGCCGGTGCCTCCCGTGATCACGGCTGTCTGGTTGGCAATGGTGAATAGCTCCTGTTCGTAAGCAAGACGATCACTCATGCAGCGATCCTCATTTCCCTCTTTCTGGTGGAAAAGGTGAAGAAGACCCTATGGTTTGCCCTGCTCTTCTTCCGTAAAAGTAGTGGGACGGTAGACGAGGTGCAGGTCATTCCAGGTAACCTCGAAGGTATAGGCGATGCCCTGGCGGAAAAAATCAGCAATGGCCCGCCCGGCCAGGGCGACCAGCAGTAGAGCGAACGGGCGAGTGAGCGGATAATCACAAGGGTCGCTGGAGCCGGCCTGTGGCGGTTGATAGTCAGGCTCCCACTCGCCGCTACCATAGAGACCGTCGGCGCTGAAGCCGACGTGGAGACAGGGCAGGGCCAGCGCACGACTGGCAGCGCTCACGGCGCCGCGGGCGGCCTCATTATCAAACGTGTCAACGACGAGATCGCTGCCTTGCAGCAGCTGAGCGGCGTTCTGTTCCGTGAGCGTTGCCGTTACTGGCTCGAGGCGGGCCTGCACGGCGCGATAGAGCGTTGCGGCTAAAGCGCGAGCCTTGGGAGCGCCGATCTCGCCGCGCAGATACGGCTGCGTTGACAGATTGCGCATCTCGACCCGATCGTGGTCGATCAGTCGCAGGCGTGCAAAGCCCATTCGGGCCAGTGTCTCGCAGAGATTGGCGCCGAGCGCCCCCGCGCCGCAAATCGTAATCTGACGCCTGGCGACTGCGGCCAGCGAGGCGTGGCGCTCCTCATGGAAAAACGGATCGTTTGGGTTAAGATTGATTGTGCTCATTCTTCCAGCTCCTCCTCGCTCCAGGGCGAGTCGCGCATCACGCTCACAATACTGGTCAAATCAAAGTCACGGTCACGTCCACTCAAGCAAATGCCGCTGGAAACGATCGTCAGCTCAGGATCGATCACAGAGCGATAGCGGTAGGGTCGTCCCTCTTCGCTCCACTCAACAATGATTTCTGAGGTCGAGCCAGAAGACGCTGGCAGCAGTGTATAGCTATGTAGCACCGCGCCGGCCTTAGCCAGGGCGTGGCGCAGGCGCTCGCTGAGCTGGAGGCGCAGGCGCTCCTGTTGTAGCCACGCCAGTTGGGCCCGGCGACTCTGGGCCTGCGCCACTTGCTCTGGCACAGACCTGCCAGCTGTAGAGACAAAGTGGCCTCTGGTTCGCTGCTCGGTGTCGAGAGCCTGATCATGGCCGAGGCTGCTAGTCCGCAATTCCTGGCGGAGAGCTTCCTCCTCCAGGCGGTGGAGGTCCCAGAGCAGCAGAGCGCGGCGCTCCGAAGCGCTCAAGCCGGCAGGAAAACGCTCGTGCCCTTCCCCGGGGGTGGCAACGGCCTCGCGCATCCAGACGGCATGCGTGGGATCGGCCCGCGGATCAGGACCATCGAACCAGAGGGTCTGGCCATCAACACGGGCTACAATGCGCTCAAAAGGCTCTGCCCCATTGAACGGATCACAGAGTAGCACTGGCAACGGTTCGTCGGGAAGGCCGAACCGCTGACGGGCATCGCTGGGATTAAAAGGCAGCGCCAGCCAGAGTTGAGCCTGGCTGGCCCTTGGCCCTGAGACGGGCCAAAGTAAGATCATTCGGAGCGCTGGCAGCAGCTCCAGGTAGGCCCCACGCTGCCAGGGCAAAGCTTCCCCCAGTAGTTCAGCCTCCTGTTCGTCGCGAGGACGGAAGCGGCCCCAGCCAGCAAAGGAGGCCCGCACCTTGAACTCATAAACCAATCCTTCGATGCGTGTGCGAATACGTCCACCGGGCAACAAGGGAGCAATGATTTCCTGCTGGCGCAAGCGCTCTGCTGCTGCGCTCAGGCGACTGATCAGGCGCAGCAGCTCCTCTGGCGATGGAGGTGGTGGGGTTGGCATGGGCAGGCCTCTTTCTTCTCTCAGAAAGCGCTTGAGTGCAAGCGGAAAGCAGCTCGTCGGTCATTCCGAATGGGTGCCTGCCCAGGTGGGGGACAGGCAGGACAGCCAGGCAGACGAACTGGCAGCACTCAGCTCAGGCTCCTCTAGGAGCATGATAGCGCTGGCAGTCAATGGCAGAGAAGGCCCAAAGAAGGGCGGGATCACGCTCCTGCGTGCGCTCCGCTAAGAGCTGGCAGGTAGCGCAGGAGCGTGACCACTACCAGAGCAGGGTCGCCATGCAACAGTAGCCACTCACGCTTGAGTGACCGCCTGTGTTGAAGAGAGTGGCCGCTGTGGCAAAGGATAGGCCATGATTTCGTCGACCAGCTCGGCGCGCGTTGGCAATGCCAGCAGAGGGAGCAGATTGGGCAGACTATAATAATCGCCGGTGAAATGGTAGCTCGTTACCTCGATACCGGCTTCTATCAGTTGCCTCTCAAAGTGCTCCCCGTACTCCCCGACAACAACCAGAATCACTGACGGACCAATGCCCAGCGCCCGGCGATACTCCTGCCAGGCCGTGTGGAAGAGCGGAGGAGTATTCTCGCCACAATCGGTAACTACCAGAATCTGCTCGACATACACCTGCTCACGGGTCATCTTGGCCAGCGGAGCACCAATACTGGTGCCGCCGTCAGCTCGCACAAACTTAAAAGCCTGCTCCCAGTCACTCAGCCTTGGGCGCCGCTTTCTCGCTGGCGGCTCGATGGAGAAAGCAGCCAGGTCGAAAGCATAGACGTAGAAAGGAGCCTCGATGACAGCGCTGATCAGAGCGGCCAACTGCTTGGCCAGCTCGATAGCTGACGTCATAGATCCGCTCTTGTCGATAAAGAGCGCTGTTGGTCGTCTAATCACCACCTTGTTGGCCACGCGCTCATCGGCGACGTGCAGCAGACTGCGGGTGGTTGCCTCATCGGGCTGAGCGGCCTCGATGGCCTTCTTGACCTTCATCGTTGAGACACGCTGATCGCTGCTGGCCAGGGCCAACTTCTGGTCGATCAGGGCCTTGACCTCTGGGTGATCGAAAGCTCCGCGGCGCTTCAGCGAGGCCAGGGCATTAATAACCTCCTGGGGAGACATTGCATTGATCAGCGCCACAAGCAATGCTGGAGTGATGGTGCGCACAGCCCCGATGGCCGTAGTATACGGGATGCTCCCCTCGATGATCAGGCGAGCCTGCTCCTCTGCGCTCTCTGCCCTGGCCAGCTGCTTCAGCAGCGCCTGGGGGCTATCAGCTGGAGGCTGCTCGTCGAAGAGCAGAGCCTGGGCCCGTGGTCCGGGCTTAAGGCGCAGGCTAGCGTACAGGTGCTTCAGAGCTGAGCGAGCGCGGAGAGCGGCCCTGTCGAGCTGACGTGGATTCGCCTCGCGCGTCCGCAAGTAGTGCTGGATGGCGCTGCGCAGCGAGCGCGGAGTCTTACCGATCACCTGCTTCGTATGGTCGAGCACGCGCGCCACCTCATAAGGGGCCAGCTGCTGCAGCAGCACCCAGGCGGCTCCGCGAAACTCCGGGTAGGCGCTGGTCGCCAGGTGAGCCACAAAGAGCACCTTGTGATCGCGCACCTCGCCGTGCTCGAAGTACCACGGAGCCAGGTGACCGTAAAAGAGCGGGTCGCGTTCCAGCGCATCACGATGCAGCGACGCCAGACCTTCCAGCTTACCGTGCGGTGTGCTCAAAAATGAATTCAAGATCTGCACTCGCGCATCCTGCTCTTGCCTAGAGCGAAACTGAGTCATGATGTGATCATCCCCTCTTTCATAGAGTACAGAAAATGCCAGAGGCGAGCAGACGGACGGGCAGGCTGGCTGTTACACCTGTAAGCCTCGCGTCGCGTGATGATCCTGCCCTGATAGCGCTCTAATAGCGCTCTACAAGAAGGCAGGCCCAGGGAATGTGCCCAATAGAAAGAAACCCAGTGCCCGGGGATGGCTATCCCCGAGCACCAGGTCTCAGAACGCGCAAGTTGAGAGAGCTTTCACGCCCTTATAACGACAGCGCTGCAAGGTCGCGCTGACGGGATTCGAACCCGCTTCCACCCAAAGGGTGGATATACCAAAGAGTATGTACGCTCGCTCGGTCAGAGCGCGTTCAGATGAAATAGCACTTACTACGTGACAGTTACAGCGGAAAGGGAGCGACAGGACCACAGCCTCTGACATAGCAGGGCTTGGATGCGAGGGGCCGCTCCTACCGCCAGGCAGGTGCACCAGGCTCAGGCGGGCTGGTGTACAGGTCAGACTGGAACGCGCGAGTTGAGAGGGTGGCTCTCCCACTGAGCTACAGCCTGAGAAGGCTGTAGGGATTCGACCCCGTGACCGGCGTGGATGCTCGCTCGGTCAGGGCAGGTTCCAGCCTGGAAATAGCGCAAAGCACGGTGATTGGCGTACCTCATCAGCAAGCGCGTGAGAGGAACTAAGCCTGAGACGCGCAAGTCCAAAGAGCTTCCAAAACATTGGCGATCAAGCTCCGCGGGCATGACCTATAGAGTGTTTGTACGCTCTTTGCGTCGGGGCACGTCTCAGAACAAATACCGTCCAGATCCAAACTGTTCTGAGGGGATCAGGCTGAGACGCACGAGTTGAAGGAGCCGCTCGTGTTTCTACCCGCGAGAGTAGTAGGAGCGGGTAGACCGTCAGAGCTGGTTTGTAGGCTCCATCGGTGAGAGTGCGTCTCAGATAGGAGTGCAAACCTGCTAAACGCTGATACAGCGGCAGAGGCCGAAAGAGCGGGCCGCAAGGCCAATCAGCCGTAGAGGGCCTCCGGGCGCACGATAATCGCCTGTCTCGTGCGTACCACCACATGAGAGGCAAGCCACTCGCTCGCGATATCAAGGTGCTGCGCCAGAGCCTTCTTGATCTCCGCGTCCGAAGCCTGCCCGTTCAGACCCAGTTGCGCCAGGGGTAGCTCTTCGCTGCGACCATCGTAACGCAGGTGCAGGGTCGTCACACTTGACTGCTGAGCCATAAGCGCTCACCTCCCTGGTCGCCCTGCTGGCGAGCCGAGCGAGAACTGGAATGAGACTAATCGCTAACTCTTTGTGAAATGTCAGTCACTACTTCTGGGAGTAATATACTCGCTTTTCTTATGTTTGTCAAGGGGGTTGGCTGACGAATTTCGAGCGAGCTACCAAATTCCTGCGCAGCCTCTCGCGGTTCTTCTGCCCAGGCTTTTGTCTTCTCTTGACAGCGGTTACCTTGGGGCGTATACTTCTCTTTTAAGAGAAGGAAAAATTAGTTTTAAAAATATAAAAATTCTGGGCAAAGAGCGGACGGAGCAGGACCAGGGCCAGGCCCTCAACGTAGGCGGTGGCAGGAGCGTGAGTCTGCCTGGTTAGGGGCGGGCAGGCTCTGTCAGTCCTGTCAGTCAAGTCCGTGAAGTGGTCAACGCGATCTACCGATCAAGAGAACGTCATAGGAGCAGATTTTTATGCGGTCCGAGTCCTCGAAAATCGCAGTCAACGGAGGGGGAGAGAGCCGGGGGACAGTGAGGGCGGCCAACGAAGTTCTGAGTGGCCAGACCAGGCGTGGTCTGCTGCGTCGAGTTCTTCCTTTTTTGGGGCCGGCCTTCATTGCCAGCGTAGCCTATATTGACCCTGGCAACTTCTCGACCAATATTCAGGGAGGGGCCAGCTTCGGCTACCTGCTGCTGTGGGTGATCGTTGCCAGTAACCTGATGGCCATGCTCATTCAGGCCCTCTCTGCCAAGCTAGGAATTGCCACCGGGCTGAATCTGCCCGAGATGTGTCGCACCTATTTCCCGCGTCCTATTGTATGGGCCATGTGGCTTCTGGCTGAAATCGTAGCGATGGCCACCGATCTTGCTGAATTCCTCGGGGCCGCCGTAGGTTTTCAGCTCCTCTTTCACATTCCCCTCCTGCTTGGTGGCCTACTGACCGCCATTGTCACCTTCCTGATCCTGGGGCTAGAGCGCTACGGATTTCGCCCCTTGGAAGCGGTCATTAGTGCGCTAGTGGGTGTCATCGCGCTTTGTTACGTCATCGAGACCATCCTGGTGCGGCCTGCCTGGGGGACCATTGCCTATCATGCCCTCGTGCCGCAATTTGCCGGTCCCGAGAGCATTCTCCTGGCCTCGGGCATCCTGGGGGCCACCGTCATGCCCCATGTCATCTATCTGCATTCGGCCCTCACCCAGGGGCGGATCGTCGTCCGTGACCCTGTGCGTCTCAAGCGCCTCTTCCGCTATGAGCTGCTCGATGTTATGATCGCAATGGGCATTGCTGGCTTTGTCAATGCGGCCATGCTCATTATGGCTGCCGGAACCTTTTTTCAGGCTGGACTGCGCCAGGTTGGCACGCTCGAAGAGGCCTATCGAACCTTGCAGCCTCTCCTAGGGAGCGCCGCCAGTTGGGTTTTTGCCATTTCCCTCCTCATTTCGGGGCTTTCATCCTCGACCGTAGGCACAATGTCGGGCCAAGTCATTATGCAAGGCTTTCTCCACCGCCAGATTCCCGTCTGGGTGCGGCGTCTCGTGACCATGCTGCCATCTCTACTCGTGATCATGCTCGGCCTGGAACCGACGAGAACGTTAGTCATCAGCCAGGTGGTGCTCAGCTTTGGCATCCCTTTTGCTCTTGTGCCACTGATACTCTTTACGCAGCGTCGTGATATCATGGGGGTATTAGTCAACAGCCGGCTGACGACCGTTCTCGCCTGGTTGGTTGCCGGGCTGATTATAGCTCTCAATGTCTTTCTCTTGTATCAGGTCTTGACAGGAGGCTAAGAGAATGTTGCTTGTTAGTGAGAAAGGAGAAAACGATAGCAGTCGGCAGCCGGCCATCAAGCGAGGAGCGGAGGAAGGTGTTGAGCAAGGTGCCGGGCCGGACCTGGGGAGCGAGTGTGACAAAGTCTTTGCAGGGAAGAGCGGCAGGCTAAGACTACTCGTTCCTTTAGATGGCTCGCGTCTGGCCGAGGCTGTGCTCCCGAGTGCAACGGCTCTGGCCCAGCGCTATCAAGGCGAGATCGTGCTCCTGCATATTCTGGAGCAACATCCGCCGTCTCAGGTACATGGTGAACGGCATCTACGCGACCTTGCCGAGGCAGGGATCTACCTTGAGGAGGTAGCTGCGCGTCTGCGCCTGGAAGATCTGGCGGTTGCTGTGCATGTCCACGAGAATCGGGAGCAGAGCGTTACGCGGGGCATTGTGGAACATGTGCAGGAGTTAGAAAGCGATCTCGTAGTCATGTGCACACATGGCAATGGAGGCGTACGTGATCTTCTCTTCGGCAGCATTGCCCAGCAGGTATTGCAGCGAGGTCCCTGCCCTATCTGGCTAGTCCAGCCGCGCAAGGATGGAAGCGCGCCGTCTTTCAAGCTAAGGCGCGTGCTGGTGCCTCTTGATGGGACCCCGGAACACGAGCCGGCGCTGCCGGCGGCCATTGCTCTGGCGCGCGCTTTTGCAGCCGGGCTCTGCCTTGTCTTTGTGATTCCGACGCTCACAACCTTAGTGGGAGAGGCGGCAGTCTCAGGTACCATGTTGCCTGCCACTATGCGTGCTGTCCTTGACCTGGCTGAACAGGGGGCACGCTCCTATCTACAGCAGATTGTCGAGCAGTGTCAAAAGCAGGGGGTCAGGGCTCAGGGGGAAATCTTGCGAGGAGAGACTGTGCTGGAGGTTGTCAAACTGCTTGAGCGCCAGGAGATAGATCTGGTTGTTCTGGCCAGCCACGGTCGGGCCGGCCTTGATGCACTGCTGAGCGGCAGTGTGGCCCCACGCCTCGTAGGGCGCGTGAGCGTGCCGCTGCTGCTGGTGCGCGCCACAAGCCTGTGACGGCAACGTTCATGGCTGACGGCCAGCCAGCGCCCCGGCCTGGCTGCTACCTCCATTCAAGATGAGAGGCTGGGCTGGAGGCAGTCCGTTGAATCGTCCTCGTCTTCCTGAAGGCTCACCGTAATCTGTTCCGCCAGTTCGGCGCTCAGCAAGTGCTCAGCGGCCTGGCTCTCCTCGCCAACGAGGATGCGCAGCGGCCCACCGAAGGGTACCCGCTCAATCACACGCACTTGCACTTCTGGATACAGGCCCATCTGTCCCAGATAGCGCAGTTTGGCCGCATCTTGATCGTTGACGCGCAGAATACGGGCCGTTTGTCCTTCAGGCACCTGCAATAAGGGCTGGCCTGGGCGCTGGGCAATGACCCCTTCCTTACTGGGAATGGGGTCCCCGTGGGGGTCAACGGTTGGGTAGCCGAGGAGAGCGTCGAGCCGCTCCTCGAACTCTTCTGAGATTACGTGCTCCAGGCGATCGGCCTCCTCGTGCACTTTGTCCCAGCTATAGCCCAGTTCGCGCGCCAGATACAGCTCTAGCAGCCGATGATGGCGAATGACCTCTTTCGCTTTGCGCTCTCCTAGCGGGGTCAGACAGACCCCCCGGTAAGGGGTATGCTGGACCCAGCCGGCCTTGGCAAACTCTTTGAAGAGCAAGGTCACGGTGGCGTCGCTGACCCCTAGACGCTCGCTCACCGCCGAGGTTGAGACTTTTTGGCCGCGCTCCTGCATGGTGTAGATGACCTTCAAGCAATCGCTGACGCGCGGAGCCAGTGCCTGTATCGGTTCATCCATGCGCTCATATCCCGATCTCTGAAATTTCTAATGCAGGAAATCTATATCACATCTTCAGCATGTAAGCAAGGTATGGCGAGAGGCCGCCTGGCAAGGATGGGCAACAGTTGGCCGGGCCGGTGGAGGCGCGCCGTTGCGCGGTCTACCGCCCAGATCTCAGAGCTTTTCTTACCAGAAAGCCAGCACCATTGTCACCACCCCGTAGAGAAGACACACCAGGCCCAGAGCATAGTAGGCCAGGGATTCAGCGATGCCATCCAGGGCTGCAGCCAGGAGCAGAAGAGGGATGCCGATGAGCAGGGTCAGGCCCTCGGCCAATAGACGTTTACCCAGACGCAGATGGGGATAGCGATGAAGGAGCAATACGAAGGGGAGAATTACCAGCTCGCAGGCGCCGACTCCCAGTATGAGGGTGCCCATCACTATCGAGGGCATCGAGAAGCAGAGGCCGGCCACGCCGAAAAAGGCGAGAAAGGCCCCCCACAGGTAGAGTAAGGTGCTGACCAGACTCTCGCCCCAGCCCCGACGCCGTTGCTGCTGCTCTGATGCGAAGGGGACAGGCAGTGCCCCAGAGAGAGGATACGGTCCTGGCGTCTCTTCTCTCGCTCCCTGTGCATAAGGATCAAAGGTCGCCCCTTCCAATGAATAGGAGGGGACTGCAATCTCTGGTGAAGCAAGCAGAGGTGTCAAAGACCTGTACTGCCGCTCGTCCAGGGGATTAGGCAGATCCGAGGCGAGTGGGAGCCGGACATTCGCATAGCCTGCCTGCTCTTCTTGTGGCAGCAGCTCAGTCAAATCGGTGTACGCCTCTGCCAGGGTACTGCCGCAAAAGGCGCAGAAACTACTTGCCGTATCATTCTCACGACCACAGCTGGGACAACATCTTTTCATCGCACTTCTTACGCGGCAGAGATGAGGGCCGCGCCCTCCCCAAATTTCAAACGCCAGAAACCAGCACGCCACATAGCCTGACCCCCTGCAGGCACTGGCGTCGGCGGTCGCTGCGCTACCAGACGGAACCGCAAGCATGGCGTCAATTCTGTCTGGTTCAACGCTCGCCGCAGCCAGGGAACGTGTTGGTTCTCTTCCCTCTCTTTCGTGGCGGCCACCGGGGGCCGGTGCAGATAGGGAAAAACAAGAGAGATAGGCCCTCCCTGGACAGAGCGCCTGGCTCCACAGGTGCCTCCCTCCTATCGATCAGCGTCTGACCTTCTAGCCTCCCGGCCAGCCAAGGCAGACAATAGATCCCTGTGGTTCGGGTATCCGCTTTACTGCCTGGGAGAGCTACTTTTTCATTCTAATCTGACCGTGGGGAAAAGGCAATGGCGAGCGAGAACAAAAGGCTGCTCCCTCCTGATTTTATCGCTTACAACCGTTCAGCCTGGTGCTCGCGTCTGCTATACTGCTATGGTTCGAGAGGGAGGGAGGCCATACGCTGAGCAGCCAGATGGAGAGGAAGTGAGGGCTAGCCCGAGGGCAGCTCGGGCTTTGCGGTGAGCCAGAGCGGAGCGACCGGCTGTTTGGCCGCCTGCTCTGGCTCAGCACCTGCCTTGCCCTTTCATCAGGAGTGGGGGCGGCGGGCGGCGATGAAGGAAGCATACCAGTAGCCGCTATCCTTGACAATGCGCCGTTGAGTGGGGTAGTCCACATAGATGATGCCGAAGCGCTTGCTGTAGCCGAAAGCCCACTCGAAGTTATCCAACAGCGACCAGACAAAGTAGCCGCGCACAGCAGCCCCTGCGGCCAGGGCTTCGCCCAGGGCCTGGATATGCTGGCTCAGGTAGGCAACCCGACAACCATCGTGGATATGCTCGTTGCCATCCCATTCATCATGAAAAGCGGCCCCATTCTCGGTGACCACCATTGCCTTTGGTTGATAGTCCTGTTGAAGGCGCAGCAGCAAGTCCTTTAAACCGGAAGGATAGACCTCCCAGCCCATTTCCGTATAGCCGGAACCGGGGACCGGGGCCAGTGTTGCCTGGGCCAGGCGAGCAGAGATCGGCTCACCGGTGGCCGGAGCGTTAGCGCGTACCAGCAGGCGGGTATAGTAATTGACCCCCAGGAAATCAAAGGGAGTAGCAATCAGCTCCAGGTCAGTGGGCTCCATCGTTGGAGGTTGGACCTGCAGAGCCGAGAAGAGCGCTTCAGGGTAGCGGGCGCAATAGAGAGGCTCGATGAACCAGCGATTATGGAAGACATCGGCCTGCCGCGCGATTTCCTGAGTCTCGGGCCGCTCATCGGCTGGATAAACGGGTGTGAAGTTCAAAACAATGCCCAGCTGAGCGTCGCTGCGAGTATGGGCGCGCAGGCGTGGCAGGGCCAGGGCATGGGCCAGCAGCAAATGGTGACCGGCGGTGATAGCGGCCTGGAGGTCGCGCAGGCCCGGAGCGTGCTCACCAGAGCCATGACCAAGATAGGCACTGCACCAGGGTTCATTGAGCGTTGCCCACCAGCGTACGCGGTCGCCCAGGCGACGGGCCACAATCTCTGCATAGTCGGCAAAGGCCAGGGCCGTCTCGCGGTGAAGCCAGCCACCATCTGTCTGGAGCGCCAGGGGCAGATCCCAATGGAACAGCGTAATCAGCGGCGTGATCTTGTGAGAGAGCAGACAATCAACAAGGCGCTCATAGAAATCAAGGCCACGGCTGTTGACGGGACCTTTGCCCTGGGGAAGCACCCGCGGCCAGGAGATCGAGAAGCGATACGCTCCGATGCCCAAACGGGCCATCAGAGCGACATCCTCCTCCATACGGTGATAGTGATCAGCGGCGATATCACCGGTGTCGCCCTGGTAGGTCTTGCCAGGTGTCCCTGAGAAAGCGTCCCAGATAGAAGGGCCACGTCCATCCTCGTAGGCCGCCCCCTCAATCTGATAAGCCGAGGTGGCCACTCCCCAGAGGAAATCAGACGGGAAACTGGCGCTGACCTCCAGAGCGTCTGGATGCTGTTGCATAGCAGGTGCTGTACGCGCTGGTTGACCCATTAATCCTCCTTGTTCAGATGGAGCGGCGAGGAGCCGCTTCCTGGAATAGGACAGTTCTGGCCGGGCTGCGACCGGCTGAATCGCTGTGGCTGCCATAGGTAGTGTCTCTGTCTCCCCCCCGATGCTGCTGATAGGACGTCAAACAGATGGAGATCGTTACATTCTCCATTGTGGTATATTGCATGGAAACTCGGCTTGCCCGCGCCCAGGCCCGGGCTGACCGAGGCTGATGAATGCTTCTCCCTGGCTCCGGTGCCGCAAGGAAGCAGACGAAGTTTGAATAAGGATGGGGCGACCGCAAGCGCAGTCGCCCCATCGGTTAGTGATTGGCGATTACCCCTGCGGCATCCCTGCCTGTCAAACTCACATCCATGTCTGCTTTCCAGGCGAGAAGAAGCGTCCCTACTAAGCTGAAGGGGTAATAAGCGGATCAAAGAAGCACCGGAGAGCTGCCGTTGCCCTCTCGCTGCTCGCTTACTTACTCACTTACTTACTCACTCACTCACTCACTCACTCATCGCTCAGAGAATGCTCTTGTTCCTGACGACGATGCAAAGTCAATGCTCCGCACGACTCGCGAATGACCAGGCGAGTGGGAAGCTGGATACGGATAGGAGGCTGATATCCACCCTCCGCGCCGGTGGTGGGCTGCAATGACTGCCCGTGCAGCAGTGAGAGCAGCAGCTCGACTGCGTTACGCCCCATCTCATAGAATGGTTGCTTGATGGTAGTCAATGTTGGCCTCACATGCGCCGAGAGGGGAATATCATCGAAGCCAACGACAGCAAGATCCTGCGGAATGCGCAGGCCCAGGGCCTCAGCAGCACTCAAGAAGCCGAAGGCCATCTGATCATTGGCGATGAAGAGAGCCTCGGGGCGCGCCGCAGGTGGTAGCGCGGCCAGCGCGGCAGCGCAAGTTCGCCCACTGCTCGTCTCGAAGGTGCCGTTGAAGACAAGGGCAGGATCAAAGGGAAGGCCAGCATCATCGAGGGCCTGGCGATAGCCCTGGTAGCGCTCCTGTGCGCAGCGAAATTCGGCGGGACCTTGCAGGTGAGCAATGCGCCGGTAGCCGAGGCGAATCAGGTGCAGAGTGGCCTGATAGGCACTGACGCAGTTGTCAATGCCGACCGACGGGAGCTCCGGCGAAGGTCCCTGGTCGTCGATCACAACCACCGGCAAGCCCTGAGAGGCGAGCTGCAGCAGGCGCGGGGTTAACGGTCCTGGTTGAATGACCAGCAGGCAGGAGGTCAGTCCCAGCGCCAAAATGCGGTTGACAATCGTCGTCGGACTCTGGCCGGCATTCGTGCTGTAGAGCACAATCTCATAGTCGGTGTGCTCGATCGCTTCGGCCACGCCGCGCAGTATCTCAGGAACAGTCGGCTGCGTTAAAGGCGGAGCCAACACGCCTACCAGGCGACTCCTTCCTCCGGCCAGCCCCGCTGCTGCCAGGCTGGGTACAAAACCCTGTTCTTGCATGATACGCAGCACTCGCTCGCGAGTCTCTGCCTTCACATTACTGCGCTCGTTGAGAACACGCGAAACTGTGGCCTTCGATACACCTGCCAGCCGGGCAATATCCTCAATCGTCACCTTCGGCTTCATGCTGCCTACTCCCTCCCTGCTGCATTCAGAGGCATACCCTCTACCCGCTCTTCAATGCCTTCCATCGCCACCTTCTCATGGCTTTCAGGATGAAAGCGGTTTCATTGCCTTCTACGTAAGCATAATATGAAACCGCTTTCATGTCAAGAGGACAACGCTACGCCAGCGTCACTGCCTGAAGGCGGGCGGGCTGAGAGAGCGTCAGAAGCGAGCTACTCTGGCGCTCAGGCTCCCAAATAGGCAGTGCGCACGCGCTCGTTTTGCAGTAGTGCGCTACCTGTTCCTTCCAGGACAATGTGGCCGTTTTCAATGACATAAGCGCGATCAGCTCGCTCAAGGGCAATTTGCACGTCTTGTTCGACCAGCAAAAGGCTCAGCCCCTTCTCGCGATGGATGGCGTCGAGCGCGCTAAGCAGATCATCCACAACCTGGGGGGCCAGGCCCAGTGAAAGCTCATCGATCAGCAACAGCTCAGGGTGGCTCATCAAGCCGCGGCCAATGGCGCACATCTGTTGCTCGCCGCCCGAGAGCGAGCCAGCCAATTGGCGGCGGCGCTCTCGGAGCTTGGGCAGGAGCGTATAGACTTCCTCCAGCTCCTGTTTGATGGCCTGCTGTGAGCCGGCGCGCCGGGTATAGGCCCCGAGCAAAAGATTTTCCTCCACAGTCAGTGCACTGAAGAGGCGCCGGCCCTGGGGGACATGGCTCAGGCCCAGCCGGACGATCTCCTCAGCTCGTCGGTGGGTAATATCGTATCCAGCGAAGCGAACGTGGCCTATCCAGGCTGGTAAGAGGCCCGAGAGGGTGGCCAGCAAGGTCGACTTTCCAGCGCCGTTGGCGCCGACCAGGGCCACCAGTTCGCCGCGGTGCACTTCCAGCGAGATATCCCACAGCACGCGCGTTTCATCGTAACCGCTCTCCAGATGTTCCACTTCCAGCAGTGCTGTCTCGTGCTTCTGGTCCGAATTGAGCGCTGCTGTGAGCTGTCTAGAAGCGGAGTCCATGTGAGTGCTCGCAGTACCTGGTCTCGACCGTGGCTCAGGTGGCTGCATCCCTACTCCTCCTTCTCATCCTTTTGGGAGACCGAGCGCGCTGCGCCCAGGCGAGTCTGCTGCTCACGGGCGTAGCGCTCGCCCAGGTACGCTTCGATGACGCGCTGATCTGTTAGCACCTGTTCTGGAGGACCCTCAGCGATCTTGCTGCCCTGGTGCAAAACCATGATGCGCTGTGACAGGCCCATGATCGCCTGCATCACGTGCTCAATGACCAGCACAGTTACCCCGCTAGCGTGGATGGCGCGAATCAGCGTGATCGCTTGTTCCACCTCGGTAGGTGTCAGGCCGGCCATAACCTCGTCGAGCAGCAGCAGCTCTGGCTCTAGTGCGAGTGCACGGGCCAGCTCCAGCCGCTTGCGATCGGCGACCGTGAGCTGATCCGCCCGGAAATGGGCTTTGGCCGCCAGGCCGACGCGCTCCAGTACCGCCTCGGCGGCCTCGCGCGCAGCCCTCTGTTTGAGGCCACGGCGTCCGAAGAGGGCGCCGATCATCACGTTTTCGTGCACGCTCAGGCCCTTGAACGGCTGAGTTACCTGAAAGGTGCGGGCAATACCTAAAGAAGCCCGTCGGTGAGGAGGCTGGCGACTGATATCCTGACCGCGGTAGCGAATCTGTCCGCTGCTCAGGGAGAGCGAGCCGCTGATCAGGCCGATCATGGTGGTCTTGCCGGCGCCATTGGGGCCAATAATGCCTACAATCTCCCCGCGCCGAACGGCAAAATCGAGCTGCTTGACGGCGGGGAGTCCGTCGAAGAACTTGCACACGCCCCGCAGCTCTAGCAATGGCTGCGGCTCCTGCTGCCTTCCTGTGCCTGCTAGCTCAGACGCCGTTGGCGGCGATAACACGTCGGACACGTCGCACTCCTTCTACCAGCAACTGCCGGCGGCTTACTCCAGGGGCCAGCGGGCGGAAAAATTCCTGCACAAGGCCCACCAGGCCCTGGGGAATGAAGATGGTGACAATGGCAATCGTCAGGCCCAGCAGCGAGTTGTGGAATGCCGAGCCACTGATTTGAAACTGGAACGAGAGCAGCTCGAAGAGAATGGCGCTGATGAGGGGACCGAGCAGGGTGCCTGCTCCACCGAGGACGGTCAGGAGGACCATCTCTACTGAAATGCCAACATCAAAGACTGTCGGCGGGTCAAAGCCGGTCGACCAGTAGGCGTAGAGGCCGCCTGCGAGCGCCGTGGGCACAGCGCTGAGCACAAAGGCCCCTATCTTATACCAGTAAGTTGGAATACCCATTGCCTCGGCGGTCTCTTCGCTCTCGCGAATGGCGATCAGCGCATAGCCGGGTTTGCTGCGCGCCAGATAAGCAGCCAGCAGGAAACATGCCAGAGCTAGCAACCAGAAAAGAAAGTAAAAGGCGGTATCAGAGAGCGCTGGCAGAGGCAGCTCGACCTCGCCGCCGCTGCCACCAAGGTTGCGAATGGCGACGAGCTCGCGCGTAGCTTCGGCGATCCCTAACGTAGCAATAGCGAAATAGTGTCCTCTTAAGCGAAGAACGGGTAAACCGAGTAGAAAAGCGAGCAAACCAGCAATTCCGGCTCCGGCCGCGAGTCCGAGCCAGAATGGACGGCCAGCCAGCACCAGCAAGCCAGTGCTATAGGCGCCAACGCCGAAGAAGAAAACGTTCCCAAAAGAGGCATAGCCGGTGAAGCCGCCCAGAAAATTCCAACTTTGGGCAAGGGCGGCGAACATCACAATCAAGGTCCAGGTATGGAGCGTAGCGGCGTCGCCGCTCAGTGGAATCAGGGCTGCCAGAGCCAGGATGATCAAGCCCGTCAGCAGCGACCAGAGCCAGCGAGTGCCTGATTTTGGCTGGGCTGGCCGCTGCTCAGCAGTTGGCTCAGAGGTAGCGGTGGGCGACGTTGAAGGCTTACGCCGGGGTCCAGACATTGTCTCTCTCCTTCTTGCCTTTGGCTCACCGGGATCGTCGTTCAGGCATAGAACGCCTTGCCCAGAATACCGCGCGGACGGATAATCAGTACCAGGACCATCAGGGCAAAGGCGATGGCGTCGTCATAGCCGGGGCCGATGCCTGGGAGCAAAGGCACAACCGTTTCGGCCAGGCCGAAGACCAGGCCGCCAGCCAGGGCGCCCCAAGGGGTGCCCAAGCCCCCGAGCACGACGATGACGAAGGCTCGCAGCGTGAAAACGCCCCCTTGTGACGGGTCAAAGGGGTACAGCTCAACCAGCATAGCCCCTGCTGCGCCGGCCAGGGCCGCCCCAAGGCCAAAGGTCAGCGCGTAGATGCGGTCAATGCGGATGCCCATCAGGCGTGCCGCATCGCGATCCATGCCGGTGGCCAGAATAGCGTTCCCTGTGCGAGTACGTTGCAGAAAGAGGCTCAGGGCGGCTGTCAGTAGCACGGCAATCAGAGCAGCCAGCAGACGATCAAAAGGAATATGCAGGGTCCCCAGCGTCAGACCGAAGCCACTGTACGCAGTATTAATCGAGCGTCGATCGCTAGTGAACAGGAGCTGTACCACATCGGCGATGAGCAGATCGAGGCCGAAGGTGAGCAGGAACGTCATCAGAAAAGGTGCACGAATAACGCGATTAATCGCCACATATTGCACGATCCAGCCCAGGCAGAAGAGCAGCAGCATGGTCAAAGGGAGGCCGAGAAAAGGATCGATGTGCAGCTGCGTAAAGGCCCAGTAGGCAGCATAGGCCCCGACCAGAATGAAAGCGCCGTGGGCGAGATTGACGATATTCATGATCCCCCACACCAGCGAAAAGCCCAAGGCTACCGCGGCGTAGAGACTGCCCAACAGCAGCCAGTTCACAATCACCTGCACAATCAGCATTGCAGTACCTCTCTGTGAAAGGGAAGCCTGCGCACAGGCAGGCTTCCGACAGCTAGAACCAGCATCGCTTTGCCCCTCATTGGCTGGTAGCGGTGGGCCAGGGGCAGCCTGCTCGCTTGGCTAAGAGCGAGGGCGAGCTGAGGCACTACGGCGGCATGCTAGCGCTGAGAGAAAGGAGGGGTTGGGTAGAGCAGCTGTGCGTTAGCGACCTCCTTCGGGTAGACGGTCACTACCTGGCCATTCTGGATCTGGATGGTGGCCATCGGCTTAAACGTATTGGCTCCAGTGGCATCGAAACGAATGACACCATAGAAGGTCATAATATTGAGCCGGGCCAGGGCGTCGCGTACCTTTTGAGGATCGATCGAACCAGCATTCTGGAGCGCGTACTGGAAGGCCAGGCCAGCGGCGGTGGACTCAGCAGACTGATAGGAGGGTTCATGACCGAAGGTCTGCTTGTAGATCCGCTCATAGTTGGCTGGAGTCCCAAAGAAGTCGATACCCTGGTAGTGCTCCTGGGGAGTCCACTGCGAAGACCCCAGAACGTAGTTGGCATCGGGCCCGAGCGAAGTGGTAAAGTCAGGGGTAGCAGGGCCGACCGTGAAGGCATAGAGTTTGGCGTTGATATTGAGTTGCTTGCACTCCTTCATGGTCGTTACGGCTTCGCTTTCATGGCCCGAGCCAAGCAGCATGTCGGGGACACCGCCGTGGGCTGAAGTTTTCAGGGCTGTCAGTACTCCTGTCAGGTCAGTGGCCCCTGATGGATAGGTCTGGTAGTAAACGACCTCCATGCCCTGGCTGCGGGCGAAGTCGCGGGCGGCAGTAGCCACCTCCTCAGAGAAGGAGTCATTGGCCGAAATGATGGCCACGGTCTTCGGGGGGGTGGGCAGGCTCAGGGCTGCTTCCAGCATCACCTTAGCGTACTCCGAGGCCGGGCTGAGCACACCGAAAATATAGTGGAAGCCGCGGGAGAAAATCGCTTTGGCGGCGCCGTTGGCTTCGACCATAGGGATCTTGTAGCGTTCAGCGATGGCTTCGTCCTGCAGGGTGGCCGATGTGCCGTAGGGGCCGAGGAGGAAATTGACCTTGTCAGCAGTAATCAATTGCTGGGTAAGCTGAGCGCTCCTGGTGGGACTACTCCCGTCATCATAGTACTTGAGAGCGACCTGGTAGGTGGTGTTCCCCACTTTAATGCCGCCGTGGGCATTGACCTCTTTCACCCAAAGCTGGTAGCCTTCCAGAGTAAGATGGCCTTCGGTCGCTGTGGACCCCGTGAGCGAAATCGGGGCCCCAAAGAGCAAGGTATTGCTACTGCTCGCTGTCCCACCGCAGGCCAGCAGTCCTATCGAGCAGAAGAGAGCGAGAAGTAGCGAGAGAAGAGCTGTCGGCAGCGGCGAGCGCGCCGCGTTGCTGCGGGACTGAAAGGTCGAGTTGTGTCCCGTGTGCGCAAGATGGCGCCGCGGGAGGTGGAGGTAGCTGAAAAGGCGAGTCATGGCTTCTCCCCCATCGTTGGGTTCTCCAGGTGGCGCTGGAGCTGTCAGCACCGGCCTGACAAGATGACTGGCGCTGCGCCTGGCCCGAGGCGGGGCGCGGAGAGCACGAGATGGGTCAGGCGATGAGGCAGTCGCACAGCACGGTCAGTCAATCCTTGCCTGACTACCCCTTCCAGGGCTGCCTGCCAACGGCAACGCCTGGCATGAACGCTGTCCCCTTTGCTTCGCTTCACTGCCTGTCCATCTCTGCAGTGCATCGCTGCGCTGGTTAAATAGATTGAACAATTTCTATTATAATAGGTCAGACAGGGAGCGGTAAACTGGTAACAGGCTAGCGTTAAGCGTTTAGCTGCTTATCTACGCTCGACTGGCTGTGTAAAGTCTGAGATTAGCCAATGCTGCCTGCAAGCGAAGAGGAGGAATGGTATGCACACGCACTCCGATGAGTCGCGGTCCGGCCTGGCCTTACAGGCCAGCTGGCGACCGTGGACCCGGCTGGGTCGCTTCTGCCGCAATCAATATGCTGAGCTTGTTGCGGCAGTTCTCTTTCTGACCATCTTGCCGTTACCTGGACGGCGCTTATTAGCAGGCAGTAAAGAGGAAAGTGCCGCGCTGATCGTAGGGAGCCTCTATTACCCCCTCGTCGGCCTGCTACTTGGTGCCATTCTCTGTTTGCTCGCTACCTTGTTCGCCCCCCACGTTCCCGCCCTTGTACTGGCGGCCCTGCTGGTCGTGGCCGAGATCATGCTCACGGGGGGCCTGCACCTCGATGGGGTCATGGACAGTTGTGATGGTCTCTTTGGGGGTATTGGGCGCGAGCGTCGTCTGGAAATCATGCATGATAGCCGTGTTGGTAGTTTTGGGGTTCTGGGTGCATTTACGCTGTTATTGCTGCGTTTCGCTATTTTAGCCAGTCTCCCCTTCTGGAGTTTGCTAGCGGCTCTCCTGGTTGCGCCGACCCTTGGGCGTTGGGCGATGGTGCTGGCTGGCGGCCTCTTCCCGGCGGCGCGTCCCGATGGTCTGGGGGCCGCTTTTCATCAGGCAGTGACCCTGCGTCGTCTCCTTCTGGCTGGCCTCGGTACTGTGCTCATTGCCCTCCTCTTCGCTCATCTCATCGGTCTCTTTGTCTGGTTGCTGAGCAATCTTCTCATCGTTGGCCTGGGCCTGGCTGTGACCCGCTCACTCGGCGGTCTCACGGGCGACATTTGTGGGGCCTTCGGTGAAATCTGCGAAGTTTGTGCCTTGCTACTCTTCCTCCTGATGCATGTTTCTCTTTAGACGAAGGTAAGGAGCGTGTTCCACGTGAACAGAGAAGAGACTGGATCTGAAGCCGTCATCGCGCAGCTGACATTTGTCCTGGGAGGGGCACGCAGCGGCAAGAGCCGCTTTGCTCTGCGTTTGGCGGCAGCCAGCAGGCGGCCTGTGGCTTTTATTGCCACAGCGACCGTGAGCGATCAGGAGATGGCCGAGCGAATTCGTCGACATCGAGCCGAGCGTCCTGGCGACTGGTATACCTTTGAAGAGCCGCTACGACTGGACCGGGCTATCCTGCAAGCAGCCAGTGTTGCTGATGTTCTGCTACTGGATTGTCTAACGCTTTGGCTGAGCAACCTGTTGCAAGCCCATGAGCAAGCAGAGCCAGAGATGGCGGTGATCAGTCCCGAACGAGAGGCCCAGGTCCTGGGAGAAGTTGAGCGCCTTCTGCAGGCGGCACGCGCCCTACGATCTGATCAACAGCTCATCGTCGTCTCTAACGAAGTGGGATTAGGCATCGTGCCGCTCTCTCCCCTGGGACGAGGTTACCGCGACCTGCTAGGACTGGTCAATCAGCGCCTGGCCCGGGCCGCCGTGCGGGCCTATTTCCTCATCGCCGGCCTTCCCCTTGACCTCAAGCGCTGGCAGGCCGAAGGGCTAGAGGCCATCCTCGACAATGACCGGCCTGGCCTCTAGCCTTGTCTCTCGCTGGCTGGTAGGATAGCTGGTAGCTGGATGAAGGAGAGTCGAGTCGGCAGCGGCACTGAAGCAGGCTCAGGCTGGCCGGGCAGCCCGCTGCAACTGGCGACTGGCGATGAGGAAGAAAGGGATGGCCAGCAGCTCGGCCAGCAAGCAGAAGGTGATAGCGAGCGGCAGCGCCACGCTGTAGAGCAAACCGATCAGGGCGCTGCCCAGGAACCAGCAGATACCATAGCCGGCGGTGAAGATGCCATAGGCGGAGGCACGGCGTTGACCAGGTACCATTAAGGCCACGGCGGCGGGAATAAGCGACTCGTGGACACCCATGCCGAGGCCCCAGACGACCACCCCGAGCAGTGCCAGCCAGAAGCCCCCCAGGAAAACCAGCGGTGCAAACAAAGCTGCCAGAACTGTCAAAGGAATCAGAATGCCCATCCCCAGACGATCGAAGAGTCGTCCACACAGGAGCGAGCCTAAGCCGCTACTTCCCATTGCAATGGCATAGAAGACTGGGACCAGCGTGGAGGGCACGCTGGAGACACGGGCGAAATGATAGGCTATCAGAGGGAAATCGACGAACCCGGCGGCCACCAGAACGGCCCCGACCAGATAGACCCAGTACGTAGCTGGCAGCGCTTGGGGGGTAGCCACCTGGGGGGCGGGGGCCAGCTCGTGAGGGCGGGGGTAGAGCAGACGAGCCAACAAGAGAAGCAGCAAAGTTAAGGCAGCACTGACCGCCAGCGAAGCAAAGGCCAGGCGGTAGTTCCCCTGCCAGGCCAGTACCGCAGCTACAGCGAGTGGTCCCAGCAAGGCCCCAAACTGATCGAGGGCCTCGTGAAAACCAAAGGCCCAGCCATAGCCCATCTCGTGGGCAGCCTGCGACAGCATGACATCTCGCGGCGGATTGCGGATCGCCTTGCCGGCGCGTTCGAGAATGATCAATAAAGCGGCCAATGGCCAGCTACCCGCTACAGCCAGCAGAGGGACCGAGACCATCTGTACCACATAGCCCACAATTGTCACCGGCCAGTATTTACCAGTGCGATCGCTCAGAGGACCAGAGACGAGGCGCAGCCCGTAACCAAGTAGCTCACCCAGCCCGGTTACGGCCCCAATCAAGGCGGCCCCAGCCCCGAGCAGCGCCAGATAGGGACCGAGGATGCCCCGGGCTCCTTCATAGGTGAAGTCCGCAAAGAAGCTCAACAGACCGATCAACAGCACAAAGCGAAAGGCCGCTCTTTTGAGCGTCAGGCTATTCATAATCAACCTTTCTCCCCTGTCTCCTCGGCGGTTCACGGGGTGAGAATAACCGGTCGTTGTCAAAACGAGCTCTTCTGGCTCAGGGCACGGCGGTAGTTGGGGAAAGTGACCACCGCCGTGCCTCTGCTCCTTATTCTATGCGTTCATTCACCCACACAGGGAGAGGGGGAAAGACTCCTTGTCTCTCTTCTGATCCTGGTGGTCCAAGGCCAGCATCCAGAGCGAGAAGCCGGCGAAGAGTAGTCCCAAGGCCAGCACTGTTCCCAGGTCAGTCACAAAACAGGCTGCCAGAATGAGCTTGCCAATCTCGCGTCGATTGAGGCCCGTCTCGACCATCACCGCGTACACCACGGCTACGGACGTCGTTGAGAGAGCTATCCCGGCCAGCTCTGAGGCTCGCCAGCTCCAGTGGCTGATCAACAACGTGAAGGCGCAAGCCCCGGCGAAGGGTGCCATAAACGAAGCGCAGCCGATAAGCAGACTGGGCCAGAGATGGCGACGAAAAACCGCCGGCTCGATTTCCGCTCCTGCCAGGAAGGTCAGCAAGACCGAGCCGAGGCTTGCCAGAAAGTCGCTCCAGGCCGTCGAGTAGAGCAGGTGGCTATTGCCACCGATGACCCCCAGAACGATTTCCACCAGGGCAACAGCGAGGCCCGTGCGAATCGAGATCAAGCTGGCTGAGAGAGCCAGCGCCATCCAGATAGCCGCGATGAACCACAGGTTTTCCGACACTCTTCTCCTCCTGATTGGCACAGAACCAGTGATTGCTGGCAAACAGACAGGGCCTGGGAGACGCAGACAGAGGAAGAAAAGAGTGGGGAAGAGGCCTCTCTGACGGGAGAGACAAAAAACCCCTGATTTGCGCCTCCAGGCGTAAATCAGGAGCCATCAGCAGTGCTGGCTGCGGTTTCGCCACTTCGCTCGCTCAGCGCAAGTCAGGTGGCGCGGCGGACTCCATCGCCTTTCCCATACGTTGCATGCAGCTGCTTGTTCTCTCAACTGCTTTAGTAATTATACCATAGCTTGCAAGAAGCTGGGGAAGATTTGCGATCTGGGGGGCAGGCAGCCTATAATGAAAGGGCAGCCGCTCATGATGGAGGCAAGCTTCGCCTCCCTTTCCCCTCAAACCTCATCTCTGGAGCAGAGCATTGAAACAGGCATCAGCTGATGCAGAGATCCGCCCCATCTCCAACTGGGGCATGATTCTCTGCTGTGGCCTGCTTACCCTGGTTGGGTTTAATCTCCGATCCATCATCCTGGGAGTCCCTCCAGTACTCCCACTGGTGCAGCACGATCTGGCGCTCTCTTATTTCGAAGTGGGCCTGTTGACGGCGCTCCCGCCACTGACTCTTGGCGTCAGTGCCTGGTCGCTTGGCCTGGTCATCGAGCGTCTCGGAGAGCGGACCTGCGTCGCCCTTGGCCTGCTTCTGCTTGGTCTAGGGGCGATCCTGCGGGCCTTGTGGCCGTCGGCGGTGACGCTCTTCTGCTTTACCCTGCTGCTCTGTCTTGGTATTGTGCTTGCTCAGACAGCTGTCCCGCCCCTGGCGCGTCACTGGTTCCCGCGCTCTGTTGGTCTAGTAACGGCCCTCTTTAGCGACGGCCTGATCATCGGGGAAGCGCTGGCCGCTGGACTAACTGTTCCCCTGATGCAGCGCTTCTTTGGTGCTGGCAACTGGCGAGCCACCTTTATTTTCTGGGGAGTGCCTGCGCTCATCCTGCTTCTGGCCTGGCTGGTGCTCGCGCCACGCACAGCGAGCGGCCAGCTCCCGACGCTGGCCACAGCCCAGCGGTCTCTGCGGGAAAGAGAGACTCATCCTGCAAGAGCAAAGCCAGAGCGGCATGTCAATGCCTGGCATCTGGGCATCTTACTTGGTGGAGGAAGCCTGATCTATTTCGGCATGAATGCCTGGATTGCCCCCTATAACGCGGCCCTTCAGCGAGCAGCGGCCACACCCCTGGTGCTAGGTGTGTTCAACACTGCCCAGTTGCCATCGAGCCTAGTGGTCACCCTCTTCGCCCAGCGACTGGCGGGGAGGCGCTGGCCCTTTATTGGGGCTGGCATAGTCTGTGCGATCTCGCTTATTGGCTGGCTCCTCTCGCCTGCCGGGCTGGGAGTCATCTGGGCGGCCCTCATTGGCGCTGGCTCGGCTCTCGTCTTCACCCTCGGGGTTGCGCTGCCCGCCTTGCTGGCCTCGCCTGGTGAAGTTGCTCGCCTGACCGGCATGACCCTCTCGCTCACCTATGCAGTGGCCTTCATTGGGCCGCTCATTGGCGGAGCCCTCTGGGACCACTTCGGGCTACCAGCTCTTGCCTTTCTTCCCGTCCTCATCGCCTGTCTGCTGCTGGTGATCCTGGGGGCTTTGCTGCCTGAGCGCCATCCAGATCGAGAGGTCCCTCGTGCTGCTGAGCAAAGCCGGATCGGCCTGGCCGTACGAAGTGGCGCCGACCAGGATGAGCGGAAGCCGCCAGCCACCTCCTAGCCCATTGTTGCCCTGCTTGTTGCCCGGTTGAATGAAGACCCATTGCAAATCTTGCGCGATGCGCTATCATCAGGGAAGACAAGGAAACAGAGATTAGCAAGGGAGGCCACTCACGCCATGTGCTACGACGACAATGCCCGTCCACCCGTGCCAGACGGTGCGGATGGGCAAGCCCGGGGAGAAGACCTGGTTCTCACTGCCGCAGATGGCAACCGCTTTGCAGCCTACTTTGCCCGTCCTGCGGCCCCTACGGGAGCGCAGGTAATCATCTATCCTGATGTCCGTGGCTTGCATCAGTTCTACAAAGAGCTAGCGCTGCGCTTTGCCGACATAGGAATCGCTGCCATCGCGCTCGACTATTTTGGGAGAACTGCGGGATTAACAGCGCGCGACGATTCCTTTGAATTCTGGCCCCATGTCCAGCAACTCAAATTAGAGAACTTCTTTCTAGACGTGAGGGCGGCTCTTGACTACCTGCGTAGCCATGCCAGCGCCGAGGGAGCGACCTTCCCTGTTGGCTTCTGCATGGGGGGTAGTTTAACGATCCTCTCGGGCTGTGATCGCTCCTTCGGCTTTGCCGGCCTGGTGGCCTTTTATGCAGGGCTGAGCCGACCTCTTGCGGGCGGTGGTACAGCTCTGGAGCGGGCCGATCAACTAGCGTATCCGCTGCTCGGTCTCTTTGGAGGAGCTGATCAGGGTATACCTGTCAGCCAGGTTCACGAGCTAGAAGAAAAACTGCGCCAGCGAGGTCTTGAGCACCAAATTCACATCTATGAAGGGGCACCTCATAGCTTCTTTGACCGTCGCTACAGCGAATATGCTGAAGCCTGTGCCGATGCCTGGCAGCGCGTTCGCGACTTCATTGCTGCCCATAGTCGCAGCCGTACCTAGGTCCTCTCCCCTCAGAGAACTGCATAGCAGCGCTACGCTTCCCTAGTTGGTTTCGCAGGCTGTCCCCTGTGAAGCCAGGTAGGGGAAGCGCAGCGCCTCCTTCAAGCTACCCGTCTGGCGGTAGCGCGCGATCATCTGGTGAGCAGGTGTCTGACGCCGCTCAAGAAGTGTGAAGAGCGGGTCCAGCAACGAGCGACTCCCCTCCTTATCCAAAGCTCGTGCAGCGGCGGTCAGCAGCTGCTGCGCTCCCGCAAAAATCTCCTCGTCCTCAAATCCGCGCAAGGCCGCGCGCTGATGAAGGCTAGCATCGGGTACGATGGCCCGACCGGGCAAGGTATCATCGAGGGTCAGGCCCTGAAGGAGGGCCAGCAGGGCGGCATAGAGCGAGAAGTCTCCACAGCTATCGCAGGCTTTAAACTCCAGCCTCCCGATCTCTGCCGGAATACGCGCCAGCTTTGTCAGCGAGGGGCTGCTGTAGAGCAGCTGAGTTTCATCGGCAATGAAGACCAGGGCTGCCGGGCGCTGACCGGTCCGGAGAAAGGTACGCACCGAGAGGCCTTCCCAGAGCTTGCCCTCGTAAAAGGGGGAACTGAAGCTAAAAGGCACAATGTAGGGACTATAATAAGTCAGTTTGCGCCCCCGATCAATCAACACCGCTGTCGACCAGCTGGCGCATGACAAACTCAGGTCGGGACCATAGGTCAGGAAGGTGCTGAGAGCGGTGCGATCTTCTGGCGAACGATCAAGCAAGCGCCACTCATAGGCATTGAGCGGAGGATCGAGAATGAGGCAAGTCTGGTAGGGGTTGTAGCTCGTCAAGACGGGAGTGAAGCCATGACGAGCAGCCACCTGGCAAAGCAGGGCGAAGCTCTCCTCTAGCTCTTGGATAGTACTCTGGATGTCAGGATGAATGGTCGTCCTGATTTCTATCCCCTTAGGAAGGCAGGTCAGCCACTCGCCTTGAGGGCTGAGGCGCTCTAGTGCTTCAAGGTACCAGCGCTTGAGACGGATACCGGCATCGCCGATGCGTAGCTGCTGCTCATCGCCGGGATAGAGCGGCAGCTCATCGATCACGGCCTGAAGCTGGCTGTAGGAAGTTGAAACGAAATCCACAAAGCGTCCATTGTGGTCGAGAAAAGCCACCTCGTGTTCAATGCCAAAGCAGAAATCGCTCATCTATCTTGTCCTTTGCTCGAAATAGAGACCAAGAGAGAGCTACCTCGGAGTGGGAGTCGCCCTGGAGTGGAGAGGGGAGATCCACCTCCACCAGCCACACACCACCTGAGAGGGAGAAGCGCACTTCCCTTGCGGCGGTGCAAGGAACGATCCCAAATCAGAGTAGGCAACTCAGATATTAGCATGGCCTAACATTGGCGTCAAGGGGAAAGGCACTACTGGTGTAGAGTGTACTATCAGGAATACATCATTGTACAGTGCACAAGAGCAACCAACCGGCTGCGGTGGGATCTTCCTCCTCTTGCTTTTGCTGAAGAGGGTGGGGTAGAATAGAACCCTGCCCTTTGCACTGTGCTATTGGTGAGTGCAGGAGGGGGGCCCATTACGAGCATACCTATGACTGCACACAATCGATACCAGCGAACATCAGCCCTTCAGCGTCTCGTCAAGTCAGCTCTCGACGGTCCTGGCTTCCGCAACCGAACTCTGCTGGCCATCTCTTTTTCTGTGCTTGGGGCCTATATAGGCACGGCGATGATCAACCCGGTGCGTGTCCTGTATGCTCAGGCGCATGGGGCCTCATTGCCGATCATTGGGGCGATGGCCTCTGCTTATCTGGTCTCTGACTTTCTCTTCGGCTACCCATTAGGCTGGCTTGCCGATCGCTGGGGACGCAAGCAAGTGATCCTCATCGGCATGGCGGCGCAGGCGTTGCTCTCGGCGCTCTACCTGCCAGTTTCCGATCCGGTCCTCTTTATCGTGCTGCGCTTTCTGGAAGGCATGGCGGCGGCCTCCCTGTTGCCGGCGGCGCGGGCCTTGCTCATTGACGCTGTGCCTGTTGAGCAACAAGGTGAAGCGTTTGGAGTGTTTAACGCCTTTTTCAATGCCAGCTTTCTACTCGGTCCGGCGCTTGGGGGATTGATGGCTGCCTTGGGCTACAGCTGGGCCTTTATAGGGGCAATCGTCATTCGTCTGATAGGCATTGTTCTCGTTGTACTGCTCATTCGGGACAGACCGGGGACTCGCGCCCGCAATGCAGAACAGCCTGCTCTCAGCAGCGTCTTCAGAGAGCTATTTACCTGGCCGCTGCTGGCTGCCTATCTGATTGCTTTTGGCGATTATCTCTATTTGGGTTTTGACCTTACCCTGACGCCGATCTGGATGCACGATCACTTACAGGCTTCCGTGGCCCTGATCGGCCTGACATATACCGTCTGGGCGGTGCCGAACACGATTTTCTCCCCTCTTGGGGGGAGAGTAGCCGATCGCCGGCGACGTTCCACAATGATCTTACTCTTTGGTCTGGTCCAGGTGCCCCTCTACTTCTGCTATGGGATGCTGAGCCAGGCTCTGGTGGCCTTGCTGCTCTTTGCTGTGCATGGAATCGTGTATGCCTTTGTCCAGCCAGCCGTTGATGCGCATCTGGCGGCCTTCTCTGGAAACCACGTGCGCGCGCGTATTCAGGGCCTCTACAGCACCTTTGGTCTGATTGGAGCCTTTGTCGGAAGCAATCTGTTCATTCCTCTTTACCTGATCAACTTCCGCTTTCCCTGGTTTATGATGGGACTTTGCTATGGTCTCTGTATTCTCGTCGGAGGGCTGATCATTCGGCGCCAGGAGGCCAGCAATCTCCCTCAGCCTCAGATGCTGCAAGAGGATCAGGCCGAGGTGACGACTGTGAGATCATCAAGCTCTCATCCCTAATCAAAGATGCTCGCCTGACCTCCCTCTTCACCCCTCTCTGCTGCGACTGGAGAAGGAAGACATGGCGACTCTCTCTGGCGATTCCACGCCGCTCCGACTGCTGTTCCTGGGCGATGTGATGCTAGGGCGCCTGGTGAACCAGGTGCTCCAGCAAGTTGATGTGACCTATCCCTGGGGTAATACGCTGGAGCTTCTGTTGCAGGCGGATACACGGATCTGTAACCTGGAATGCGTTCTTGCCGACATAGGTAGCCCCTGGTCGCTGACGCCCAAGGTCTTCCATTTCCGTGCAGATGCGTGCAAGGTGGCGGTGTTGCAAGCGGCGCGCATCGAGACAGTCTCGCTGGCGAATAACCATACGCTCGACTTTGGCTACGAGGCCCTGCTACAGATGCTTTCTGTACTGCGCCGGGCTGGCCTTCACTTTGCTGGTGCGGGGAGCAATCGGCTGGAAGCCAGGCAACCTGCCCTCTGGGAAGCCGCTGGCAGGAAACTGGGGCTGCTGGCGCTCACCGATAACGAGCCGGCTTGGGAGGCTGGCCCCGAACGAGCGGGCATCTGGTATATGCCAATGACCATGAGCGACTCGCGTGCTCTAGAGCTGCGCGCAGTACTCAAGGCTGTGCGCGCTCAAGTTGATTGGTTAATAGTCTCCCTACACTGGGGAGGCAATTGGGGCTATACTCCACCGGCAGAACATCGAGCTTTCGCACACGCCCTCATCGATGCAGGGGCGGATATCGTCTATGGCCATTCCTCGCATGTCGTACGTGGCATCGAGATCTATCGAGGGCGCCCTGTGCTCTACAGCTGTGGCGACTTTGTCGACGATTACGCCGTTGATCAGCACGAGCGTAACGATCTCAGCTTCATCTTTAGCATCGAAGTGAGCGGATCTCAGCTTACGCGCCTGCAGCTCTATCCGACGGTGATCCGGGCCTTCCAAGCCCGGCGCGCCTACGGCTCCGATCGTGAGGAGATTGTCGCGACAATGCTGCGCCTCTGTACGCTGCTGGGTACAGCTGCGCGCTGGTCTGAGCAAGAGGGCTGTCTGGAAATAGCGGTTGGCGAGGTCTGAGCCTTGCCTGTGAGGTTGCGTCTGGCGACTGGTGTTTGCTCTTCTCTGGTGGAGGCCGATGAGCACGAGGCCGGATCCAACCTCAACAGGTGCCCCGCAATGAGGACTCAACCATTGTGTACCATCCCGGCTCCAGTCAGAGCTTTCTTTATCCATATCTTTATGAGCACCTGCACCCGTTCTCTACCTCAGAGCGCTATCCTCTTAAACAGAACGTGGGCCAGTATGTGACGACAACTATCCACACACTGTTTCTATGCTCTGTGGAGGGAGGATGCTCTATGGCGGTTCTCTCGGAGCCTCGTTTGCAGATTCCTGTTGACCCTGGCTACCTGCGTCTCAAACGATTGGTCGATGTAGCGGTTACCCTGGTCTTGTTGCCCCTGCTCCTGACAGCGATGGGGGTGATCGCCGTTCTGATCCGGCTCGATTCTGCTGGCCCTGTCTTCTTCCGCCAAAAGCGCTTGGGATTAAACGGCAAAGAGTTTGTTTTGCTGAAGTTTCGCTCTATGTATGCTGATAGCGATGATTATCTGCATCGAGAGGCCATCAGACGTTATATGAATGGTGACCGACTCAGCAATGGTCAGCAAGTTGCCACTCCTTACAAGTTGAGCGATGATCCGCGCATTACGAGAATCGGTCGTCTGCTCCGTCGTACTAGCCTCGATGAGTTACCTCAGTTCTTTAATGTGCTGCGTGGCGAAATGTCGCTCGTCGGACCACGTCCTCCCCTGCCGTATGAGGTGGAGCAGTATAGTGAGCGGGATTGGCTGCGCCTGGCAGGCAAGCCTGGCCTAACCGGCTACTGGCAGGTCTATGGACGCAGTAAGGTCGATTTTAAGACGATGGTAGAAATGGACATTGCTTATCTGCAGCGCCAATCGATCTGGGAAGATCTCAAGCTCATCGCTTTAACCCCGCTGGTGATGCTGAGCGGTCGCGGTGGCGCCTGAGTCTCCGCTTCATCTTTTGCTTTGCCAGGCTACTACCGATCGCCTTCTTTCCAGGCCTTCGTCTCTTCCTTTCTTGGAATTCTTATAGTCATAAGGATATTCCCCTGCAGAAGCGAAGCTGAGGGGTGAGCTATTGGGGACCTCTTCCTCCCCTTACCGCCTTGCTGGCAGCCGGCAGCCCCATTGGGAGGCGCCCGCTGCGCTGGCAAGTGGCTGCTGGCACAGCTAGTGCAAGTGCTGCTTGCTGATCTCCTGCGAGAGGGAGACAGAGCGTTGAGAGCGACGGCGGTCGCAGATTCTCTCCAGCAGCTCGTTATAGCGCTCGCTCATCAGCTCCCAGCGGAACGGTTCGAAGTCTTTCGCGGCGTTCTCAACGAGCTGAGCGCGCTTTTCGGGATGATGATAGAGATCGACAATAGCTGCTGCCAGGCTGAGTGGATTCTCTGGCTCACAGAGAACGACCGACTCGGGACGGAACATCGAGCGGATCGCTTTAGTATCCGTGGCGATAATGGGACGATGGAGCCAGGCGAACTCATAGGCTTTAGTGGGCAAGAGGAGGTCCATAAATCCATCGCAGCGGTAGGGGATAATGCCCACATCCCCGTGGGCGATAAAGTGAGCCACCTCTTCAACCGTGCATGTCTCTCTAAAGGTGACGCGATCGCTGATCCCCAATTCCTCTGCCAGAGTATGAAGAAAAGGAATTTGCTCGCCGCGTCCCAAAAGATCGAGGCGGAGGCGTGGGGCGGCAGGCAGAGCCAGAGCCAGGGCGTGTAGAGCCACATCAAGGCCATGTCGCTCCGCCATCGTGCCATGGTACATCAGGATGAAATCGCCGTCCTCCTCGGTGGAAGGCACGCGGGTGCGTTGTGAGGGTGGGAAATAGCGCGGGTCTGGACTGTTGAGGATGACAGACAGCTTATGGCGGGGAACGCCGCGCCTAAGCAGCAGCTCCTCGAAAGGCCAGCCCACCGTGATCACATGGTTGGCGAACAAAGTCGACACGCGCTCCTGCAAAGCGGCCAGTCCCCGGGCCAAGGAGCGCAGCCGTCCGCGAGTCTTGACGGCCATCAGCTCTGGCGAGGCGTCCTGTACCTCCAAAATCACGCGTGCTCCAAAAAGGCGCGGAATGAGTGCAGCGAAGACCAGGAAATCCGGCATGTTATGCACTTGAATCACATCATAGCGCTTACGGAAATGGAGCCGTGTCACTGTCCAGGCAGCGAGAAACAGGAACCTGAGCCAGCCGAGCACGGTCAGCGGCAATGGCTGGCCGAAGCCCCGATCCAGAGGGACGCGGTAGACCGCGACGCCGTGGCATTCTTCATACGAAGGCTCGGAGCCATGACGCAGACAGATGACATCAACCAGGTGACCTCTGGCGCGGGCAGCCTCAGCCAGACGGCGCACCAGAGGATCAAAGCGATACCAGTCGTAGCTAATGTGAACAATACGTAGCGGCGGCATTCCCAATCTCCCCTTTCAGACCGAACCACAATTCAGGCGGGTGTGCGATCAGTTCTCAGCCAATCTCTTTTTTGCCTCTGGCTCTGGCGAAGCACAAGATAGACCCAGAGTTTCCAGAGCACGAAGACGGGCGCAAAGAAGAAAGCTCGATAGATCCCTTTAGGCGGATCTAAGAGAGCCAGAGGGGAAAGCACATAGACACTCAATCCCAGCAGCAAGAGCAAGGCCAGCGCCATAGCGGGCGGCCAGCGCAGTAGCAAACTGGCCAGGAGCACCAGCATGGTCCCGGCCAGCAAGACAGAGAGAGGAGGCGTCAGCAGCTCGGCCACCGCCTCCAGCCGGCGCCAGTCGCCGGCCTGCAGTCCAGCCCGTAGCAAGCGTGAGGCACGTCTGAGAGCGGACGTATTTGCTTCAGCGGCCTCCCAGCGCAGATCTTGCGAACGCATCTGAGCAAAGCGCAGCGGCATCTGAGAGCGGACGATCGCTTCGGGCACGTAGCGTACGCGAATTCCTTGTTCCACGAGTTGCAGGTAGTACTCATAATCCTCGCCGCGTGAAAAAGCCTCCCAGGGATAGCGCTCCAGCAGAGCGCGGGTTAGACACATGCCATTGCCTGTGAGCGTCGACGAAGCGCCCAATCTGGTCCGTCCCAGGGGGCGGACGTGATTCATCAAAGAGAGTGCCAGCCAGCGCAGCGCTGTTCCCGGCGAGGCCGAAGCATTGAGCACCGTATTTCTGGCCTGCAGAGCCTGCAGGTCCTCGCCGCGAGCCAGACCTACCCGTAAAGCCTGCTCCAGGGCCTGCAAAAAAGATGGCTCGACCACAGCATCAGCATCCAGGAACACGCAGGCGTCGTAGATCACGCCGTCCTCGGCCAGCCGCATCAAAGCCCAATTCAAGGCGTAGCCCTTGCCGCGCCGCTGAAGATCACAGCGCTCGTAGACGGTAGCCCAACCGGTAGAGCGGACCAGGCTTGCTGTCCCATCGGTGCAGTTATCGGCAATCACACAGACCTGATAGTGGCTGCGCGGATACACAAGTTGTTGCAAGCTTGCCAGGAGCGTTTCGATGACCAACTCCTCATTGTGGGCGGGAATCAGCACCACAAAGCGCAGTGGCTCTGTGGCGCTGGGTGGTGGAGCTGAGGCAGGAGCCTGGAGAGGCCAGCGGGTCAGCAGGGCGGCTGCTGTCACTACTGTCAGATAGCCGACAGGCAGAGCTAGCGCCAGCTCCGCCAGGAGGAGAATCCACGAAAGCAAGGGAAGAAGCGTAGCGAAGGACGTCGTAAGCGTCATAAGGCGACCTCGCTCAAAACCGCTTGAGCCTGCGGCGTGGTGGGCGTACCCTTCTGGGCCGTCTGCTGCTCGGAGCGCTCTTGTTCCAGGGCTGGCAGGCGCATCAACAGACCAGCCAGCAAACCCAGATAGATCACATTGCGATAGAAGAAAAGCTGGTAGTCCGCGTAGGCTACCATGACTTCCATGACCGTGATTGCTATCACATAGACGGCCATCAGGCGCAGATAGGGATCGTGGAGCTGGCGAGCGATCAGACCGCCGCGCACAATCAGCGAGCCTAGCAAGAACCAGAGAGCCACATAGCCAGCGGGTCCGAGGCGCATCCAGATCCAATAGATTGTATTGTGTGGCACATACAAGTAAGGATTGCCACCGAAATTGGGATCATCGCTCGCCAGGACCGGCAGCGGCTCGGGCTGTAAAAACTGCTTCCCGAAGCCCAGTCCTAACAAAGGATTCTGCTGGACTGTGTACTTCAGATCATAATTTTCGGTGTTGCGGTACGCATTTGATGCCTGATCGCGAGTATCGGAAGCCGAAGGATTAATGACTGAGACAATCGCCCGGGCAGGCTCCGCAAGGCTGCCCGTTGCATGAGCGAAAGCGAGGACGTAGCTGACGCCCACAACAGCGCAGATCGCCAGTCCAGCTAGCAGAGGCTTGCGCAGCTGCGGCTTCAAGTAGAACACAAAGGCCCAGACCACAAGCACACCCACGATCAAGGCGATATAGTCAGCGCGTCGTTTATTGGCGATCAGCGCAATCAGCACGACTGGGAGCACGGCCAGAGCCGCATACAGCTGTGGGCGGTAGCGATACAACAGACAGAAGAGAATGATGAGCAATAAAATGGAAACGAAAAAGAAAGACTCCTCGTGTGACATAATCTCGTTCTGATTCGTCAGATCGCCATGTAACACGAAGAGATAGATATAGCAACCCTGAAGACCCTTAAAGGCGGCCCCCAGGATAGCAAACCACAGGAAGAGGCGAACGTGTCGCACCTGCGAGATCAAATTGTAGGCCAGTAAGTAAGAAAGGAAGAGATACCAGAGCGGTCGCACTTCCAGAACAGTGATCTTCAGATCGCCGCCGGTCGCCAGGCCATGAAGAACGCCAACAGCCACACAGAGCAGAAAGGCCATGAAAGGCCAGAATAGGGGGCCGCCCTCCAGGCCCTGGCGGCGCTTCGCCAGGCGGTGGCAAATGCTCATAAAGAGCGTAAACAGCATGAGAAAACCGATTGGGCGCTCGATCATCCCGGCCATATTTGGAGGCCAGTAGAAGATATTCAGCTGATCGGTGCCGATATGGAACTGCAAAGGATTCTGCTCGATGAGCAGCACACAAGCCAGGCAGAGGAAGAGGCCAGTGACGGGCCAGCGCATAATCAGCAAGCCGGCGGTGCAGGCGGAGAGCAAAGCCACGAGGATGCTGAAGCCGAGGGAGGAACCGGCCAGCATCAGCAGAGGAAGAACGGTCAAGCCCAGCATGAGAGCGATCCAGAAAGGAAGGATGCTACGTCCTCGCGGCTGGGTCTCCGGCTCATCGGGGTAGGCTCGATAGAGCTGTCTCGACCGTGGCGGTGACTCTGGTAAAGAAGGCATAGGCTTTCACTATCTCTTGTGAGAAGACAACAACAAAGCCGGGCCTGCTGCCCCTATGCTCTGCTGGGCGTATTAGAAGAACGTACTATAAGCGACCAGCAGGGCGATAGCTAGCAGCATAATCAATCGCGTTGTTGCATTATATTTCCTGATAAAGAGGCTCAGCGTTAGAAAAAAGCCGAGCAAGATCACGATCGTTTTCATAGGCCAGGCGTTCCTCTGAGTGAGACAATCTCACAGCAGCTGGCGTATCCAGCGCGGAATAGAGCTCTCGATCTGGTTCAGCAAGATCCCCTGGACAGGGAGGTCTCGCAGCTGAGCGCAGGCTTCGCTGACCAGCACCTCAGAAGTCACGCCGGCGTGCACCACCAGGATGAGGGAATCGGCCAGGCTTGCAGCCAGGGCGCCGTAGCCTGACGTCACCAGCGGGGGCAGGTCCAGGATGAACAGCTCCTGGGAGGTAGGCAAGCGAGAGAGAAGCTGGCGTTCAGCGAGCAGGTGGATCAACTTCATAGCCTGGCCTGCGGCATTGCCGGCTGGGATAACCGTCAGCTCGGGCGACACCTGGTAGCGGATCGCCTCCTCACTGCACTCGCCGCGCAGCCATTCCGCCAGGCCCTGGCGGCGTGGCAGATTGAACAACTCCTGCAAGCAGGGGCGTTCCCAGGTGCATTCCAGCAGTGTCACAGGTCGCCCGCTATCGTTAGCCAAGACCGTAGCGGTTGCCAGGGCCAGGAGCGTCTTACCCTCGCCGGCGGTAGCGCTCGTGAAGCCGAGACTACGAATTGTCGAGCGCTCTCGGAAGAAAGTAGCGGCACACAGCTGGCGGCAGCGCTCGCGCAGAGCCTGGGCATTGAGCAACTCGCGTGTCTTTTGGCTCTTGGCAGCAGTCTCTGGCTGTTCCGGCTTCGTCTTTCCGGGCCTGCCTGGCACCGGTGTTTCTGGCACCTTGACCTTGCTAAGGGCCTCGCTCTGCGTCCTGGTCTCTTTAGTCTCTTTCAGAGCCAGCCCAGGCTCATCTGGGTTGTCTAGGACCTGTTCTTCTGTTGGTGTTGATGTTGACGAAGCCAGGGCGGCAGCAGTCGGCTGTGAGCGGAGCGCTGGCAACTTAACCGTATCGCTGTCCGAGTCGTGCGCACTTGTATTCTGCTTCGTTTTATTCTTATTGAGTCGATCATGTTCTGCCATAAGCGCTATCCTCTCCTCTCCTCAGCTAGTTAGGGATACCGTCCCTGCCGGGTAGCAGCTCACCAGAAGCGGCGGAAGGGAGCAAGGCTGCAATACCCTCCTTCCCCAGGCGCGGAAGCTGAGCCAGCACCGGCAGGGTTGTGATCTTCTGCAGATCGAGAGGCGTATAGACCGCGCGATTGCGGCGAACCTGAATGATCACCAGGGCGGAGCAGCTAACGAGCGCTGCCGCCAGGCCAATCGCGCCACCGATCAGGAGCGACTTCATTCGTGAGACCTGCTGTGTGCCCACGCTTGGGGAATCGATGACCTTAAAAAGGCTATTGGTGCCAGTGCCCTGAGAGCTAATCTCCTGATTCAGGCTGGCGATAAGCGACTGCAAGTTTTCCACCGTTGCCTGAGCCTGCTTGGTCTGGCTATGGAGCAGGCCGTAGGCGGGGTCCAGGGTAGCAGCGTAATCGGGGCCAGAAGTCAGCACCTGATGAGCCAGATCGGGGTGATTGGTGAGATAGCGGGCCTCAGCGGCAGCGGCGTTGGCGGCGTCCTGCTGAGCCTTCACGAGCTGGCCCTGATAACTTTGGAGCAGATACTGCGCTTCCGCAATGCTGAACTGCTGGCTTTGTTGACTGTAGTTCTCGATGACAGCGCTTACCACCTGTTGGGCAATTTGTGCACTCTTATTCTCATAGGTAATGGTGAACAGGTTATAGCCCACTGCGCGTACGAGGACATGCTTGGAGATTTCCGTAAAGAGAGCATCATCGCGCAGGAGCGGATCGGAGCGTGTGCGTGCATCGAGCGTCGAGGCGAGCTGTGTTTGAGAAGCCACCTTTAAAGCGAAGGTTCGGCTTTGCAGCAGCTCGCTCAGAGCTGTAGCCTGGGTCTCTGCTGGTGTTGCCTGGAGATTTGTCTCTGGTCCGGTGGCTCCGATAACCTCATAGCGTCGCAAGGCCCACAATGAAGCCGTTGTTTCGTACGATGGAGGAAGAATCAAGACAACTGCGATGGCCAGAGCCGGGAAGATCACGAGCAGCAGAATGAGCTGCAGGGGCCGGCGGAAGATAGCTTCAAGTACATGCCCCACAAGATCAGACCTCCTTCGCTTCGCGTAGCATCGGGTAACCTCTTGTTTTTTTCTGCTGGTGTGTGGTCTGCTACAAGGGTACTACTGGTTCGATAGTAAAGTGGTATTCATGTATGTGAAGATGTCGTTTCCGCTGGGGGTTCGATGTGTACATCGCGCTACCAATGGGCCGAGGCGAGAGCTTGTGAAGGCGCGGGTACTGTTCGTCTACCCTGCTCTAAGAAAAAGACTTGTTCTTTACCGGATTCGCAATCCTGTCACTACAAAGGCGTGCTATAACCCGATTAGACCAGGAGTAAGCCAATTGACAGAGAGCTGCACACCTGACTAGCGCGACTTACTGCCAGAAAGACAGCTGGAACCTGCGTTGCTGGTGGGCCTGGGCCAAGCTGGTGGGCAGAGCAGGGAGTCATAGTCTGCCGCAAGCCGCTCGATGAGCCTGCTCCAGGGTCCCCTAAAGAACGCTGGCGGGCTGCTCCCGGTCTAGGGGGCGATTGCGTCCCTGGCTGCGCTGCCGGAGGTGCTCACATGAGAGATGCCATCCGTGAGTTGATCAAATATCTTACGAACCGATTTATCAACCATATTCCTTCGTATACACTGCGCTATGCCTGGTATCGTGCGGTTCTAGGGTGGGAGATCGGCCCCCAGGTGACGATTCTCTCTGGCGTGCGCGTTCAGATGGCAGGTCTGCGTGGTCGAGGGCGTCGCGTCGTGATTGGGAAAGGTTCTGTCATTAACTATGATTGTTTGCTCTATGTAACGGGGGGGCTGGTGATCGGCGAAAATGTCAGTCTCTCGCCGGGGGTCTGGCTGATCACCGGTTCGCATGATATCAATGATCCAGAGCACAAGGATATCTACAAGCCAATTGTGATTGGTAACTACGCCTTCCTGGGAGCGCGGGCGACGGTGCTGGCGGGAGTGACCATCGGTGAAGGGGCTGTTGTGATGGCGGGAGCAGTCGTGACCCACGATGTTCCTCCCTATGCAATTGTGGGCGGTGTGCCCGCGCGCGTGGTTGGAGAGCGCCAGCTGCGCAATCCCTCCTATTCGCTGGCCCATTTTCATCCTCTGTTTGGATAGCGCCCTGTGAAGCTGAGGGCAAGGGATTGGATTGACCTGGCTTGATCCCTTCCTTTCCCTTTCCTCACCATGCCAGCTGGCTCAGGCGCTGCTTGGTCGTGAGCTGAAAGGAGTTGAGGGTTGCTTGTCTCTGCTATGGACGCTGTCGGTCCAGAGTATCAGCATGTCTATCTCTCACCACACTTTGATGATGCTGTCTATTCTTGTGGTGGAACTATTGCCTTACAGACGCTCCAAAAGGAATGTTCGCTGATTATAACCGTATTCGCCGGCCTTCCTGGTCCCGATTTAAAGCTAAGCTCCTTTGCTCGACGCATCCAGCGCACGATGAGCAGTCAGCACGAAGCATTTAGCCTGGTAGAGCTTCGCCGCCAAGAAGACCAGCAAGCCTGCTCCTTGCTGCGGGCCGATTGCCTCTGGTTCGATTATCTCGACGCCATCTATCGTGGTGCTCCGACTCTCTATCGCTGGAAGCGAGCTATTGGCGGGCGTATGCTTCAGGCCGATACCTGGATTGTTGAGGATTTGCTTCGCCTTTGTCTGGCCCTCCATCGTCGTCTCCCCTCGCTCCACTGGTATGCGCCCTTGGGTATCGGCGGTCATCTTGATCACCGCCTGGTTGCCGCTGCTGCCTTCCGGCTTCTCGTATATGGGGCCGATGTCGTCTTCTACGAGGATTTCCCCTATGTTCTGCGTCCCTCTGCGCTCAAGAGGCGCCTGCGGGAGGTGGGGGTCATCATGCAGCCTCAGCTGGTGGAGGTCTCGGATACGCTGGCTTTACGCCAACAGGCTGCCAGCCTCTATGCGTCGCAAGTGCGCATGAACTTTGGATCTGCCGCAACGCTTTATCGGAGCATCGAATGTTACAGCAGCCAGATTAGTCCGAAGCAGGGGGCGCATGTGGAACGCTTCTGGCGGGCGGCCTTGCAAGCTGATTACCATCGGTTGCAGCAGTGAAACGACTGGCGGAGATCCTTCACCCCCGCCAGTCGGCTTCAGGAGCAAAGGACGATCTGAATCGTCCTCTGTGATCCAGTGAGCCTGAGAGGAATGCGCAAGACTTGTTTGCTTGCTTGCTAGCAGTGGCCCAGCTGGACCCAGACGCCTGCTGGCCCGCCCGGCACATCGTTGTATGTCCACCATTTGGCTTGCCAGAGATAGCCATTATACGTCACTTTGCTGCCCCCAGTGTAAGCCGTAGTAGAACTCCAGGGAGCGATGCCGGTGCAGTTGCTGCTGGCTGGTGGTGTGGGCGTCGGTGAGGGAGTGAGTGTCGGGGTGCTGGTGGCGGTGGGTACCGGCGTTGACGATGGGGCCGCTGTAGGAGTCGCAGCAGTCGCCTGGGCGAACTGGGTGACGATGCGGGTGAAGTCCCAGTCGTTCTGCGGCACGCTGCTGCAGGTGGCCGAGAGGTTCCCATTGTTATTTGGCGGGGTACACTGTCGATCGCGGTTCACCGACCAGAAAGTAAAGCGGGCCAGGTGATTGCTGTTGACAAAGCTCAGTACGGTCTGGAAATCGGACTGATAGAAGTATTCCCCGCTATCGGTGCGCCCATTCATAGAAGAGATCCCCTCATGGGCGTAGGCGGTTGCGCTATCCCAGCCAAAGGTGTTCATGAGGATGGTGTGAAAACTCTGCAGGGCACTGATTTGGCTGCTGGCGCCGTTGAAGCCGCCATCAAAGGGCATGATGGAGTAGCTGCTAGGCGTATAGCCGAGGCTCCGTGCGGTGTTAAGGAGCTGCTGCCCAAAGTAGCCAGTACCCGAGGTAGTGCCTGGCAGAGTAATGGTGATCATGAGGCCAGGGTTGTTGGCCTGCAGAATCTGAGCGGCCCCCAGCTCGTTAGTAATGGCAGTGGCGTTCTCGTATTCTGGCTCCTCCAGGTCCAGATCGATGGCGCGCAGACTATACTTGGTAATGACCGCCTGCTCTGCGGCGGCGGTAGCCTGGGGAGTGCCACAGACCTGCCCCAGCTTCGTGCCATTATAGCCACCAAAAGAGACCACTACATCGCCGCCAGCTGCTCGCACGGCGTTGATCATTGGGCCGACCTGGGTATCGGCGGAGACATCGATCAGGCCGCTATCGGCCTCCCAGGCGGGAGTGCAGCCGTTGTCTGCGACGATGAAAGCCAGAGTGAAAACGCGGGCGCTGGTCGCGGCCATCACTGTGGTCAGAGATGGCGGATTATTAGCAAGGGGCATGACGTAGGGGGCTGCATTGTACCAGACTGTGCCTGGCGATGTAGCCGCCTGGGCTGGCCGCTGCTGGTGCAGGAGGCTGAAGGCTGCCGCTGCCAGGCAGGCCACCAGGAAGGTGGCAGAGACGAGCAGCCAGACTCGCCGTGTTGGCGTTGGGGGTCTCCTTTTGCGCAAAGCTCTGAGAGAGAGCATGTCCTCGCTCCTTTGCTTACTGTTGATGCTGGCCAAGCCGCCTGGCAAGGTCAGCGTGGGAGAGGAGAGTGGCGGGCTTAGACCTGGATGAGGCCCTGCTGCGCCTTCTCGCTCTCCCGCTGGTCGCCTTGGGCTGGAGGCTATTGAAGCGAGACGTCGTCTACGTAGACGTTCCCCTGCAAGTACCAACCATGCACATAGATAGTGACGGTGGTTGTTGAGGCGCCCGTAGTGAAGGAAACGGAAAGCAGCGTATAGCTACTGCTGCTGGTCCAGTTGCTCGCTCCCCCGCTGATGCCCAGGTAGGCATAGGGGCCATTCACATAAGCCTTCAGCGTATACGTATGGTTCGGCTGAACGCTGATTGTCTGGGTGCACTGACCGGTCGTCGAACTGGTTGGAGCCAGTCGCAGAGCGTAAGAGCCGCTATGAACAGGTGAGGAAACGACCGAACTGCCAGCATCGCAGGTCCAGGGTGCCAGTGAGCCGCTCTCGAAGCCAGGGTTTGCGACCAGATTCCCGCTGGCTGGGGGAGAGGTCGGGGTCGGGCTGGGAGTAGGGGTAGCCGTTGGCGCAGAGGTGGGTGTCGGTGTTGGCGTAGGCGTACTGGTCGGCTTGGGAGTCGCGGTCGCGGTCGGCGCTGGTGTGGGTGTTGGCGTCGGACCAGGGTTCGGGCTGCCCCCTAAACCATTGACGATGGCATTCAGCAATGTATCGGCGGAGTCCTCGTCTTCCAGGGAGAACATCATGGCGCCAGCCAGGCCCTTGTTTTTGAGATAAGTCGTTTTCGCGGCAATCGACTGCGGCGTGTCGCCTGTGTAAAAATTGGTGCCGTCGTAGATCCAGGAAGCCTGAGTCGTCGGATCGAAGAAGTTCACACTCGCGTTGCTGGTCAGACCGGCGGCGGCCAGCTCCTTGTAGAAGGCGATACCTGGGGTCTGGCTGTAGGAGAAGGATGGTGAAGCGCCGGTAGCGGACTGGTAGAGGCCATGCGTGCTGCCGGCGGCTACGCCTGTCCAGCCGCGGTAGTAGAAGGGGAAACCCATCACCAGTTTGCTGGCAGGGAAGCCACCAGGAATACTGTAGGCCGAGAGACCGCTTATCCAGGCCTGAATGGAGGTATCAATACTATACTTGGCCTGGCCGGGAGGGATAGAGGCCGAAGGATCTTGTGGGGAGGTATAGAGCGGGTCCTGGAAATTCGTTGGGCCGCTGCTTTCCCAGGCGCCGTGCATATCGTAGGTCATGACATCGGCGTAATCCAGATAATTCCCGATCTGATCGGTCTGGATCTGCATGATCTTATCCTGTCCCGAAGGAACAGCCGCGGTCAGCATAAAATGCTTGCCGATGCTTGCCCCATAGGCATCAAGCTCGCTACGGAACTCCTGGAGCAGGAGCGTGAAATTCGCTTTGTCCTGGGGGCCATAGTGGTTGCCGACATGCCCGAGGACGCCGGGATATTCCCAGTCAATATCGAAGCCGTCGAAGATTCCAGCAGCGGCAGCAGGGCCGCCCGATGGGTCACCGCCAATGCCGGTGGGCAGATTGCCCTTGATGAACATGTTGATGCAGGAGCTAACGAACTTCTGGCGCGAGGAGGCCGTTGCAGCCACATCGGAGAAGTACTTCGAATAGGTCCAGCCTCCGATGGAAAGCAAGATCTTCAAGTTGGGATATTTGGCCTTCAGCTCGCGGAGCTGATTGAAGTTGCCCTTAATCGGCTGGCTGTAGGAGTCCGAGCTGCCGTCGACGGAGTTCGTGCTGCTATAGCTCTTCTGATAGTCGGCAAAAGCATCGCCTGCCCCATCTCCGGCATTGGGGTTGTTCTCATTGCTGGAGTCAGAGGCCTTGATCGCCTCGAAGCAGGTCAGGTTTGTGGGGTCGATGTTCTCGAAAGCATAGATAATCGTGGTAAGACGCGAGGCGGCTCCCGATGTATCAACGGTCGAGGGATAGTAAGCATTCCCGTAGATGCTCCACTGGTCAAAGTAGGCGATTTTCTGGTAGCTTGGAGCACTGGCCGCCTGGGTGGAAGCCGTAATCGGAGCGCTCGATGCCGAGGTGTTACCGTCCTTGTCGTAAGCCTGAACAGTGAAGGTGTAGCTCGTCGAGGGTAGCAGCGAGCTGATCGTCACTGCCGTCCCCATCGAGGTGGCAACGATGTTACTGCCGTTATAGACGTAGTAGGCCGGTACATCACCAGTGCCGGAGTTGTCAGTTGAAGGCGACCAGGACAGGGTAATCGATTGCGCTCCGGTAGCAACCACATGGACATTGGTCGGTGTAGTAATCGCTGTGGCACCCCGTACCTGGAGCGGGTGGGTGTAGAGTAGAGCGGCCAGGCCCGAGCAGAGTAGAGCCACCGCTATTCCAAGCTTGAAGAGTCTTTCCTGTCGTCTCATGGTTTCTCCTTGCTAACATTCCTTGCTAGCAGTTTCGGCTGTGAGATCCTGACAAAGGCGCGCGGCAGCCGACCCACCGCGCGCTGAGCGTCGAATATGCTGGTCGAGGTAGGGCTGGACACGCTGCCTGCAAGCGAGCAGCGCAGCCCGCTGGCCACTCTCTCCTCCTTTCTCCTTTTCTCAGACTCAGGGAGAGCAGTGCCTGCCTTCTGCCTATGAAGGCCCGGGCAAATCTCTCGCAGTGTTCAGGCGCTCTTTCGGCGGAAGCAGCTGAGACCTTGTCTTCCATCACTGATATCTCCACGTCGCTTGTCGACAGAGAGGCAAGACTGCTACCTGGTATGAAGAGGTCCCGGCAGGCCCCAGAAGCCGGTTGATCTCCTCTCCTTTTATCGAGTGTACCCATTCATGGTGTATATGTCAAGATGTATAGACCAGATAGGTTGGAGGGGAAGGGCGTAGCGGAGTGAAGAGTTAGCGTGTTGAAGGGGCTGTCTCTTGGGGGATGGAGGCGGGGTGAGGAGCTTGGAGGCGGCTAACGCGCAGCAAGGCGACGAGCAAATCGCCGACGGCGGGCAAAGGATCGGTCAAAGAAAAGACAGAGAAGGTTGTGGGGCCGAGCAGTGAGCGGAGGTAAGCGAGAGGGCTGGTGAGGCCGGCGCGTATCTCCTGGATGCCGGCGGGCAGGTCGGTCAAAAGGCGCAGCCAGCGGACGCCATAGCGGGTAGGGCCGGGAGGGGGGGGGGTCTGACCGGTGGCCTGGCAATACTGCAGATAGGGCAGGTCGAGGCCGCAAGCCACGCAGAGCGTGTGCCAGCCCCAGGGGCGCAGATTGATATCGAGCAGCTTATAGAGGCCATCGCGAGGATCGAGCTTAAACTCGACCTCGACCATGCCACTTGTGCCCATGAAGTGGAGCAGCTTCTCGGCCAGAGGGTAGAGAGCTGGGACCTCGACGGCCTCGACAAAGCTAGAGCCGAGGCCATAGTCGATGGGATATTGCCGCCGGCGGCGGGCGGTCAACGCATAGAGGAGCTGGCCGTCCTCACAGAAAGCGCCCAGCGAATATTGAAACTGGCCTCCACCGGGGATAAGCTCCTGAAGCAAGATCTCATCGGTATCCAGGACTGTGCGGGCCTGGCGGTAGGCGCTAAGCAGCTCGGCGTAGTTCCTGGCTTCCAGAGCCTTCAGGCGCAACGTATACTGCAGATGGACCGAGATGGCCGGCTTCACGATCACAGGAAACTGGAGATCGAGGCTGGCGAGGGCCTGCTCATCGGCGGGATACCAGGTACGTGGGGCGGGGATAGCCAGTTTCTGGGCCATGCGATAAGTCAGGCGTTTATCGAGGGCCCAGCGAGCCACCTCCCAGGGAGGCGTGGTGAGCCGGTAAAGGCCAGCCAGTTCCGTATAGTGGCGGCTGATCAGCTCGACGGCCTCATCCTGCATCGGGAAGAGGACCGCACCCTGCAGGTTGCTGGCGGGGCCAGACGAGAGCAAGAATGTCAGCAGTGCCTCATCGCCGAGGGAGCCGGACCAGCGAATGCGCTGGCGCGTATAGCGTGAGAACCAGGCTGAGCGCGGTACGGCATCGAGCACCGTGCACGCGATGCCCCAGCGGCCCAAGCGGCGAGCAACTCCCAGAGCTTTGAAATCGCTTCCCAGGATCAAGGCAGGGGGGAGCCTCTTCTCTCCCCCCTCAACAGATCTACCAGGCATCAGCGTACCTACCGACCTAGAATAGCGCGTCGACCAGCTTCAAAAACAGGCAAGGTGCTAAGCCGAAGCTAGACGAAGCGGCGGTCGCGCTGGACGCAGCGCAAGATCTGGCGAGCGGGAATTTTCGCCCCGGCCACGAAGCGGCAAATCGGCCCGAAGCTGTGGTTAGCCAGCGCGCCAGCAAAGTGGAGGCGGGGGACCGACGACTCGAACCACTCATTGAGCACCGGATAGCCATCCCGTGCCAGAATCTGCGTCCGCAGCGCCTCGTCAAGGTAAGTCAGCTTATGGATATTCGGACGATAGCCAGTCCCCAAGAACAGGTGATCGACCAGGCGTGTCCTTCCGTCACTCAGCGTCAGCTCCAGGCGCTCGCCGCGGGGAACGGCCTTCACGACCTCTGCCGTATCTGTGACACGGACATGGCCCTCTACCCGTGGGCGCAGCCACTCTGCTCCTGCTGGCCGGACCGCGCGACGGTCGAGAGCATAGCGCGTCTTCTCTGGGAAGAGGCGGAAGATCAGTGGCGAGGCGACCAGCCAGTTGAGGCCCGGGGGCCCGACATCGCTGGGGGGATAGAAGATGCGGCGAGCGGGACCAGTGCGGTGGTAGAGCGCGCGGTTAATCCAGATCACGGGACCGCGAGCGATCAGCTCCACGCTGGCACCGGCCTCGTGGAGCAGGGCAGCGCACTCCAGGGCGCTCTGGCCCCGTCCAACCACAGCGACCTCGCGGTTCGCAAAGTTGGAGAAATCGCGATGGACCTGCGTATGGGAAGCCAGCTCGGGCGGCAGGTGGCGAGCGAACTCAGGCACGTAGCAGAACGGGGCAATCCCGCTAGCGACCACAACGCGCCTTGCCTTTAGAGAGCGGCCATCTGCCAGCTCAATCACGAATGTTTCGCCATCGCGGGCCAGCCTGGTGATATACGTCGGGTCTACGTCTGGAACTGCCTGGCGCTGAAACCAGCAGCAATAGTTTAGAAAGAGCGTGATCGGCAGCGGCTCCTGACGCGGCGTGCCAGTAGCGGTGCAATAGCTATCCAGGCTATAGCGGCCATCTGGATCGAAGAGCGTCGAAGCGCTCCAGACTGACTTCAGGTGAAAGCCAGTGGGCATTTGCTGCCAAAATTCCATTGTGCGACCAAAGACCAGGGTGGCCTGGTTGCGCCCCTTGAGATAAGCGCCAATCGAAAGCCCATATGGTCCGGCGCCGATGACAACTGTGGTGTCGTTGCTCACGCAAGCACCCTCCCTCTCTCGCAGCTGATCATTGCAGGTCACTCCGATGGGTGACCTGCTGGCGAGCGCGATCTTACTGTCTCTGACAGCATACTGCCCGGGCGTTGGGAAGCGATGTTTCTTCTGGTAAAGAAGATGTCGTGGTGGTAGAGAGGGTTATGCGAATTGGTAGAGATAGCCAGAGGCCCTCTCTCGATTGCGAATATGCACTGGCTGGCCTCTTCAGGAACACATTCTTGACCGGAAGGTCAACCGTTCCGCGATCAGCAGGCGCTATGCTTACTGACTGAGCAGGTCCTTTGGTGAAGCAGCAATACCAATGAAGGGGTTGTGGAGAGTCCTATGCAGAGCGTCTGCTCTCCAGAAGATGTTTGGCTGCAATGGCGACGGAACCGGAAGGAGTATCTGCTCGGAGGGGCCAGTGTCTCTGCCCGTAGCGCTGGCAGACAACGCCGAGCGAGAGAGGTGCCTAGATGAAGCTATTGGCGGTGATCCCCTACCTGCCTGCTCCAACCTGGGGAGGTGGAGCGCGCAGCTTCTATGTCTTAAAGGCTCTGGCGAGCAAGTACTCTGTTTCGCTAATCGCGCTGAGTCATGGAGAGGAGTCGCAGGAGACTGCAAGCTGGGGGCCGCTGTTAGAGCGGTTGCAGAGCGTTGACCTGGTCTCGTCCTCTACCTCACGCTGGAGACGCTGGCGGCAGGCGCTGAACGTAGTGCGGGGAAGGTCAAGCGCCATCGCTGAGCGTTGTCCGCCTGGTTTGCAGGCCGCGCTTGATCGCGCTTTGGCCACGGACAACTATCAGGCGATCTATGTCGATGGTGCGCTGACCGCTGCTGGTCTGCGCCTGCCTGCCTCTCTGCCTCTGTTTATTCTGCAGCACAACCTTGAGTACGAGCTGCTCTATCGCACCTATCTCGCTGAGAAGGGCTGGTTGCGCAGGTGGTATAACAGGCGTGAGTATCGCTTGGTCAAACCACGCGAGCTGGCGTGCTGTCAGCGAGCGGCAGCTGTCTTAGTGGCGAGCGAGCGCGAGCGCCAGCTCTTGCAGGAACTGCTCCCGCAGGCTCGTGTTGGCGTCGTCCCCAACGGCGTAGATCTCTCCTTCTTTGCCCCCACCCATATGGGTGAGGAGGAGGAGGGGCGACGGATCGTCTTCACCGGTTCGCTGGACTATTATCCCAATGAGCAAGCTGTTCTCAGCTTTGCGCGCCAGTGCTGGCCGCTCATCCGCGAGCGAGTACCTGGCGCTGAGTGGTGGATTGTGGGGCGCAATCCGCCTCGCTCGGTACAGCGTCTGGCCAGGCTGCCAGGGGTAACGGTCACTGGTACGGTGCCCGATGTACGCCCCTATCTGGCAGGGGCCAGCGTTGTGGTAGTTCCCTTACTCATCGGCAGCGGAACGCGCCTCAAAATTCTAGAAGCGCTGGCAATGAGCAAGGCAGTGGTCTCGACGACGTTAGGAGCGGAGGGCCTGGCTGTGACCTCTGATCGCCATTTGTTGCTCGCTGATACCCCTGAAGACTTCGTAAAAGCGGTTGTCTTACTCTTCGAGGATACCAGGCGCCGGCGGGCCCTGGCGGAGGCTGGCAGGCGATTGGTGGAGCAAGCCTATTCGTGGGAGAGCTGCGAAGAGCGCCTGGCGGCCCTCCTCGCTGAGGAGGAGCTTCTGGGAAGGAAACCGCTCTTCCGTGGCTCCTTTCTCTAGCCAGATAGCAAGACCTGGAAGCAATGGCCTTCGTGCATCGCGCGCTTGCTGGTGGCTGGATGCTTGGCCAAAGGGCGCTTGGACCCTCTTACTGACTGGTGGCAGGAGGGGTGGTAGTAAAGGTAGCTGGTAGCTACCAGGCTAGCACGGGCTAGGAGCAGTGATGATGACACAGGCAACGCTCTCTCTTTCACAGACATGGTCGCCGGCCCTGGCACAGGAGGCCAGCGAGACCTTCTATCTCATGCCTGAGTGGTTAGAGTTGATCAGCCGTCTCTATGGCTATCAACTGCTGCCTCTGGGACTGCGCAATGAGGCTGGCCAACTCTGCGGCTTTTTGCCGCTCTGTCTCGTGCAGAACCGCCCAGGGAGCCGGCGGTTAGTGGCCTTCCCATTTTCGGATTACTGCCCGCTACTGGCTGACAGTGCTGCGCATGCTCAGATCCTGCTCGATCAGGCTCTAGCGCTGGCCGCGGAGCAGAAGGCGGACTGCTTGGAGCTACGCTGTGGTCCCAATGAATTGCTGCAGGCGGAGAGCCACTTTGTAACCAGCGATCTCTACGTGCGTTGGCTGCTCCCGCTCGCGCAGGATGCTCAAAAGGTCTGGTCCCAGTTGCGGAAGCCAGTACAGCGCCAAGTGCGCAAAGCGGCCCAGTTGGGGGTCCAGGTGCGGCTGGCAGCGCGCCGCGAAGAGATGCTGAGCTATTATCAGCTCCATCTGCGCACGCGCTGTAAGAAACACGGATTGCCTGCTCAGCCACGGCGTTTCTTCCTGGAGCTGTGGGAGACTTTTGCGCCCAGCGGACGATTACGGCTATGGTTGGCGGAGTATGAGGGGCAGCCGATTGCTGGGATGATCTTCCTGGCGGCGGGTGGAACACTGCGTTATGCCTATGGGGCGTCACACGAGCGCTACCTGCATCTGGCGCCCAATAACCTGTTGATGTGGCAGGCGATTGAACAGGCATGCAAAGAGGGATTCAAGGTGTTGGACCTTGGGCGCACGGCCTGTGCGAATCAGGGTTTGATGGAGTTTAAGCGTCGCTGGGGAGCTGAGAAAGTGCCGCTACCCTATTATTATTATCCGCGCCAGGCGGGTCCAGTCAGTACCTCTGAGGAGAGCCGCGCCTATCGTCTCTTGACAAGTTGCTGGCGATTGCTGCCTCTCCAGGTGAGCGGGCCCCTCGGAGGGCTGCTTTATCGTTATCTGGGATAAGCGAGCAGGAAGCGACAGGGTGGCTACCTAGGCCAGCCCAGGCCGATAGATCGGCAGGGTGCTGGCCTCCTTCCTGGATCGATCAAGTGAAGACAGGTGAGAGAGGCAAACAGAGGAGCCAGGAGATGGATTGAGCAAGGCCTTTCACCGTCCAGCTCCTCTGCCTGCCCGACTGATGTTGAGTGTTCTCGGCTGGCTTTGTGGTCATGGCGCGAGCGCTCTCGCAGCGCTTGTGATCAACGAGCCGCGGCGCTCATTGGACGAGAGGATCATCGCGTGCTTGACCAGCTGGTAAGCGACAGGCAGGGAGGCGATGCCAGCAGTGACAAGCGTCCCATGCCGGATGAGCCTGGCACTTAGCTGGAGGCTCGCTGTGCGTGCTCGGATGAGCTAGCTGGGGCCTCGGCCTTCTCGGGGTGACGTACCAGCGTGTAGCCTACCCCCGGTACGGTGAGAATGTAGCGCGGATTGGCCGGGTCCGGCTCGATTTTCTGTCGGAGATGGTGGATATGGGCCTTGATCAGACTGGCATCGCCGTCGTTCCCAAAACCCCAGATGTGGGCCACAATCTGGCCCGCTGTACAGACGTTATTGGCGTTGATTCCTAGCAGATGCAGTAGCTTGCTCTCGGTGGGTGTGAGATGCACCGTTTTGCCAAAGATGCGCGCCTCGTTGTGAAGAGAGTCGATGGAGAGAGGGCCAACGGTGATGACGGCGGGAGGACGTAAGAGAAGGGTTGAACGCCCACGCCGACTGACAGCTCGGATGCGTGCCAGCAGCTGAGCCGGGAAGAAAGGCTTGCGCAGGTAATCGTCTGCGCCCCCCTCCAGACACTGGATCTCATTGTGTACGTCCTGCTCTTGAGAGATGACTAGCACAAGGGCATCGTGCCGCGTACGCATCTCGCGGCACAGAGCGAGAGCATCGGTGTCTTTGAGTGCCGTGTCCAGAAGGACCAGGTCTGGTTTGTGCTCTTCCCACTCACGACGCGCCTGCTCACCAGAATACGCGCGTCGCACCTCGTGTCCCAGTGTCTTTAACCAGCCTGTCAACATTTCAACAAGATCACGGTCTTCATCAATAATAAGCAATTTCATCAAAATACCCCGTTCTCATAGCTGCCGATACTCTACCGGATTTCGTATAGTAGAAGATTTTGCCTTCCCGGGAACACTCAACTCTCTAGTATTAAAACACAATGACCTGCAGATTTACAACTCCTCAATTGAAGTATTCTGAAAAGCATGAACTTGTCAATAATTACTGCTCATCCCATACTTGAGGTCCCTCAAATGAGGTATGAGAGGCAGCCTGAGTGCGATTGCTGGCTCCAAGCTTTCGCAGAATGTGCTGAACATGCTTCCCTACCGTGTAAGGGGAGATCGACAGGCGGGCCGCGATCTGCTTATTGCTCAGGCCGAGTCGCAGGAGGCGAAGGATCTTCTGCTCCTGCGCGGTGAGATGAGGCCGGACAGCTGGCCTGCGGGGTTCTGTGGAAGCTTGCTCGGAGCGGAGATGAAGCTGATCAGCCTGAGTCTGCTCCGGGGTGAGGGCCGGGCCTGTGGTGGCGATGGTTGCGGACAGGGTGGCGGCCAGGCGGTAGCACTCCCAGATCAGCAGGCGGATAGCAGCGCTAGCTACCTGGGGGGCCAGGGCCAGCTCGCCCCTGCGCAGTCCTTCCAGGCAGGCGAGCACCTGGTGGCCAGGGGTGTCCTTCGTCAGGTAGCCGCTGGCACCGTTGAGCAAGGCACGCAGGAGTAAGTCATCGTTGATGCTGGAAGCGAGCAGGACCACATGAGGAGGAGAAGGCATTTCACTCAGGCGGCGTGTCAGTTCGATGCAATCTCCGTCAGCTATCGTACAGTCGATGAGAACCGTATCCACGGCGGTCGTCGCTACAGTCTCTAGCAGAGCGGCGCAAGAATTCACCTCCGTCAGCACTTCGAACCCCTCGCTAGTTGCCAGCAGGCTGTGCAGCCCGCGGCAGAAGATATCAGCTTCATGTGCGATGACTACGCGCTGAGTCCTCCTGTAAGAAGGCAACTGCTGTCTGTCTTGAGACGGCATACGCTCATCCTTTTCCTCATGGCTCTAGTCAGTGCCATTTCGTTAACCCCCTAAGTATGGACGTAGTAGATCGAAGTTTTTTACAGATGAAGTAGCTGGTGAGTATTCTTGCTGACTTAAGGACTGAGAGCACCAGACGATACCAACGTGTGGCACTTTCCCAGGTGTTACCTGCTAGAACGCTGGCCCGGGACAGGAAAGAGGCTCCTGCCGTGCTCTGGCGCATCTTGGGGCAGGTTATCTGGGCCTGGTTCTATCCTCTCCCCCCTATCGCCGTTGCTCCACTCTGCTTCAGGGGCCTTCCCTATGCTCTCCTGGGGCTGGGCCTGTCTGTTATGGCGAGGGGCGGCTGGCGCGGGCAACCTCGACGATGCGGAGGAAGAAGTCCTGGATGGTTACCGAATCGATATCGCTGCTGATGGCCAGGGCGGCGCGATAGTGGGCGGGCCAGGGAGCAAAGGAGAGCAGGGGGGCTGACAGCGCTTCGAGCCGGGCGACGAGCTGGCGGCGCTGCTCCCGCTGCTCCCTGGGAGAAGCTCCCAGGCCGGCGGGCAGATCCAGAAATAGGCTGTAGCTGGTCGCCTCCTCGGGGCTGGCGCGAGTCACAGCGTAGCCCTGCTCCTGGAGAAAGGCCATGACTGCTGGCGGAGTCGCTGGCGAGAGGGCTATGGCAGGGCAGCGTTCGGCCTCCACAAGCCACTCTTGTTGTTGTAGTTCTCCTGGGACCCTTTGACCGTCGGTGGCTGCACTGGAGCGAGCGAGCACCGTGAGCTGACGGGTCTTGACGTAGGCGCGTGGTGAGCTGAGCAGGCGAACCTGCCAGCGTTGAGGGCCGGCGGGATTGATGTCGAAGCGGAAATGGCAGCGCTCACGCCACCAGCGAGCGATCTCCTCCAGACGGGCGATCCAGACCGGTTCTGGCTGGCTGGTGGCGTAGTCGAGCAGGCCACGGAGCGCAGCCTGGCAGAGCAAGCCACGCTCCGGGTGAAGATTGAGGACATACAGACCACCCAGGGTGTAGACGTGGGCCATGACCTCGGACCAGATAGCGGCGATGCGTTCTGGATCAGTGATGCGCAGGCGGTCGAAGAGCATTTCATCATCGGGGATGCTGGTGGGCAGGCGTACTAATGCCCCCTCGCAATGTGGGCGCAAGTCATAGATGCTCGGAGGCACTGCCTGAAACAAGCGTAGGGATTTCTCGTAGCCGCTGCGCAGCAGAGGCGAGAGGGTTGTCAGATCGATCACATCGTGAATGACTGCCTCGTTGCTTTCATAGGTGAAACCCAGCGAAGCGAAGATCTCCAGAGCCTCCTCAGTCCAGCCAAGGTAAGGGTTGCGGAAGCCGGCAAAGGAGATCTGACTGTGGCTGAAGACGGCGATGGCCAGCTGGGTCTGACGCTCCTGCTCCTGGCGGGTCAAGGTGCGATAATCGTTGTGGACGTAGCCGTGAATCCCGATTTCGGCGCCGCTGGCAGCGATTCGGCGTAGTAAGGGAACGTGGCGGCGCAGCACCACGGCGGGGATAAAGAAGGTTGGATAAGCCCCATACAGGCGCAGCGTTGTCACCAGGGCTTGGAGGGCCTGGGCAGTGCGCTGCTCTGTCAGGCCAAAGCGAGCGAAGACCGTCCATAGGCGGCGCAGGAAATTATGCGGGCCCTTCGTGCGCAGAGAAAAGGCGACCAGATTCATGGCAGCTGTCTTTCCTTCTCTGATTCAAAGCGTTTCTCTCAGGAGAGTCTGGCAAGATCTCTGCTGTGCTGTTCTGACCTAGCTGGCGGGGCTGATCGCTGTCAGGGGCTGATGGGCTTGGCCTTCCAGTTCTTGCTGAGCTGCGGCCAGAATGCGAACGACCTCCAGTCCGACCAGGCCATTCGCTCGTGGTTGCCTGCCTGTGCGGATCGCCTCGGCGAAGTCCTCGCACTCCAGGCGGAGCGGCTCAATCCAGTCGATATGAGGAATGGTAATTTCGCCGTTGCGGTAGGAAACGATTGGATCGGCATGGACATCGGCCCCTTTGTTATAGATCTTCAGCATCTCTGCGGGGTTAGTATCATCATAGACTGCCATACGCTGGTCTCCGATGACCGTGACCCGGCGGATCTTGCAAGGATGGAGCCAGCTCACATGAATATGGGCCGTCATGCCGCTGGCAAAAGTCAGATCGAGGTGAGCGATATCGGGAATACGCGGCTGGATATGGGCATGGGCCTGCACGCGCACCGACGCCGGCTTCTCACCGAGCAAGTAGAGCAAAATGGAGATATCATGAGGGGCGAGATCCCAGATAACGTTAGTATCCTGGCGGAAGAGTCCCAGATTCACGCGGATCGCCTCGAAGCAATAGATCCTGCCCAGGTCATTATTGCGGATCAATTTGCGCAGCTCGTTGACTGCCGGGCTGTACTCAAAGGTATGGCCAACCATCAAGATGCGCTGTCGCTCCTGAGCCAGATTGACCAGTTCCTCGGCCTCGACTACGCTCGCGGTCAACGGCTTTTCGACCAGCACATGTTTATCGTGTTGTAGGGCGGCGCGGGCAAAGGCGTAGTGCGTGCTCACTGGGGTGGCAACGACGACGGCGTCTACGTCGGAGCGATAGACCTCCTCAACGGAGGTGGTGAAACGGGCCCGAGGATGATGGCGCAGAGCGGGCGAGAACTGGCAGGCGGGATTGCTATCGGCAATCAAGGTGACGCTTGCATACGGAAGCGATTCAAGGTTGCGTGCCAGCCTGGGACCCCAATAGCCCCAGCCAATGATGGCGAAGCGCAGTGTGTCCATAACAGTCTACCTCTTCCATTCCATAAGCCATAGCTCTGGCCAATGACGATCAATCAACAGGTGGACCAGGCAGGATTGCCTTTGCTAGCAGGATGGTGAGACTGCGCACGAGCCGGCAGCCTGTCACCGGCTTGCGCGCCAGATAAACAAAGGTCCGGCTCGCTGCTCTGTTGGTCCAGAACGTCCTGGGTCACCACAGAGCAGGGAAGCTCGACAGAGGCCAGCAGACCGACTGAGGACAGCTGACCAGCTGGCCCCGCCGCTGGGCCTGGCCACGGACAGTGTGAACAGCCTAGCGATCAACGACGGGTGCGCACAGCGTCAGACTTTTGTTGATTGTCTCCACCACGTAAGTCAGCTGCTCTTCCGTGAGCTCGGGATACATTGGCAGCGAAACAATACGAGCAGCGCAGGCCTCGGTCTGGGGGAAGGACCCGCGTTGATAGCCGAGATAGGCGCAGGCTGGCTGCAAATGCAAAGGAATCGGATAGTGGATACCGGTACTAATGCCTGCCTGCTCCAGCAAGTGACGGAATTGATCACGCTGTTCAACCTGGATCACATAGTAGCAATAGACATGGGTAGCCCAGGCCCTCGTCACTGGCAAGACTACCGCTGCCGTGCGCAGCTGCTCGCTATAGAAGCGAGCGTGAGACTGGCGGGCTGCGTTCCAACGTTCCAGATAGCGCAGCTTTGTGAGCAGCACAGCGGCCTGCAGCTCATCGAGGCGGGCATTGCTGCCCAACAGTTCATGGTGATAGCGAACACGCGAGCCGTGATCGCGCAGCATGCGCAGGCGCTCCGCCAGCCTGGCGTCGTTGGTGACGCAGATGCCGGCCTCGCCGTAGGCGCCCAGATTTTTACTGTAGTAGAGACTGAAGCAGCCAACGTCGCCCAGGCTACCAACGCGGCGGCCCTGGTAAGTGGCACCGTGGGCCTGCGAAGCATCTTCGATGACGCGCAACCCGGCGTGCTGCGCGATAGCCAGCAGCGGCTCCATTTCAGCCGGATGGCCATAGAGGTGCACGGGCAATAGCGCGCGCGTGCGAGGTGTCAACGCGGCACCGACCTGCGCGGGATCGAGCGTATACGTTTGGGGGTCGATGTCCACAAAGACCGGCCTGGCTCCGACCTGGGCGATCGCCTCGATGGTAGCGATAAACGTATTGGCTACGGTGATCACCTCATCGCCGGGGCCAATGTCACAGGCCCGCAGCGCCAGCGCCAGGGCATCGGTGCCCGATGAGACGCCGATGCCGTAGCGGCAGCCGCAATAGGCAGCGAAAGCCTCCTCGAAGGCGCGGGTACGTGGCCCAATGAATAACTCCATGTCGGCCAGGACCTCATTCAGAGCGGCCTGGACCTCCTCTTTGATTGTCTGATACTGTGCCTGCAGGTCCACGAGTGGTATGCGCATAGAAAGCCAGCCTCCTGCAAGAGCCGTGGTGGCAGCTACCAAAGCGAGCGAACTGAAAAGTGGGGTGCTTGCCGCCGCTGGGAGAGGTGGCTACCCAGCTCTTTTCAAGAAGCACAATAGCACCCACCGGTTTTGGCCCGATGCTTATGCGGGTTGAAATGCGGTGATGCCGAGGGGCCGCACCGGCTATCGTCTGGCTTTAAAAGTGAAGAGGAAGGCGCGACAAAGTGCTGAACTGACGAGGATGCAGAAAATAGGCGGGAGGTATAGAAAGGCTCGGGCGGCGTTGATCGCGCTCAAGGCGCCTGATTGCCAGGCGCAGTGAGGATGGAGGAGCGAGTACAGGGAAGACGGTGCAGGAAGTGATCTCCTCGAGCAAGGCATAAAAAGCGGCATTGCCCGGGCGAGCCAGGGCCACCGTAACCACGCCCTGAGCGAGGCCAATCACCAGACACTGGTAGCGTCTGGCCACGGACTGAGGCAGCCAACCACGGTAGCGCAGTGGGATATACCTCAGCGAAGAGAGGCGTGGGAGAGGTCCCTGGCGAACGAGATAGGCCATCTCTTTCAGTGTCCCCATGCTGGCAACGCTCTCTTTTGCGCATAATGGAGTGCCACTAGCCAATTGCCTGGCTATGTACTCCTCTCGCCCCTGCTGCGTGACCTCCCGACCTACATAGTTATGCTGATCATGCCTGGCTGATGGGCTATACATGCCAGAGGCATCCTGTTACGAAGCTTCTTGTGAAACGGCGGACGTGGTAGCGAGTTCCTGCATTTTCACTCCAAGTGTAGTTTGCAGTTGTGCTGATGAGATGTTGATTTGGAAAAAGATATGGTGTTGTCTCATCCAGTTATGTAAAGACTCCGTTGTTTCGAAGATGGCAGTGTGCAGGACTGGCGAAGGCGGCCAGTGGCCTGTGCTGCGGACGAAGAAGCACTTGCGGGACCCGGTGGGAGGAGGGCAGGGACCGTAAGAATGCTCTTGCGAATGCGGGGGGATGGCGATAGAGTAAAAAAATAAGCACTTTCCTCAATGCTGCGAGGGGATCATTGCAAGCCAAAAGCAGCAGTGCACAGCTATGAGCATATCTTCCAGACAGCTGGTGTTCCGTCTTTTGGGTGTTCCCGAAGTGCGCATCGCCGGTGTACCGTTGGTGTGGCATCATCAGAAAGCGCAGGCGCTCCTCTACTATCTGGCGGCCTCTGAAGGCCCTCAGCCGCGCGAGCACCTGGCAGCCTTGTTATGGAGCGAGGTGCCCGAAGATAACGCTCGCCATTCGCTGCGCTCCAATCTGTACGTCATCCGTCGGACCCTCCAATCGTATGGCCTGGCTGAAGCGCTGGTGGTCGATGGCCCTTATGTCTCTCTGGCCGAGCAACTGCTGGTCTGTGACGTGCGCCGTTTCCGGCGGCTCTTGCAGGAGGGCAGCAGGCAGGCTCTGGCGGAGGCTGTGCAGCTGTACCGCGGGCGGCTCTTGCAGGGCTTTACGCTCAATGGAACCCCGCTCTTCGATGAGTGGTTGCAGACGGAGGAGGCGGCCCTGAGCCGGGGCTATCTGACGGCGTTGAGCCATCTGGCGACCTATGCTGAGCAAGCAGGGCGCTGGGACGAGGCCATTGAATACCTGCAGCGTCTGGTTCGCGAAGATCCCTTCTCTGATGCTGATCAACGCCGGCTGATTGAGCTATCTCTGCGCGCTGGCTCTCTCGGGAGGGCCTGGCTGCAATATACGCAGTACGAGAAATTTTTGCAGCGGGAGCTTGGTCTTCCGCCACCGGCTGATCTGCAGGAGCGTATGAGAGAGGCTTTGACAAAACGTCGGGTCGCTGCTGCCTGCGATGGTGGCCGAGCCGGGTTAAGGTACTCTGGGTCCAGTGGGCCTGGTGGGCAGATGCTGCCGTTTGTTGGGAGAGAGGAGCCGCTTGACCATCTGCTGCAGCTGGCTGCCCAGGTGGCGAGAACGAATCTGGGAGCCACTGTCTTGATTCAGGGCGAGGATGGCAGCGGTAAAACACGGCTCTTGGATGAGCTGATGGCGCGGCTTGAAGCGCTCTCGGTGGATTGGATCGTGCTGCGAGGGACCTGTTCGCCGTTTGATGAATTGCTGGCTTACGGCCCTTTTTGGGAGGCTTTGCAAGGACTCGGCTTAGATCCTCTCGCCGAGACGCCAGCGTCGGCCTCTCCCTCCCTCGGGAGCGCTCTACCAGAGGAGCAGGGTCGCTTGATATGGTCGCTCTGGCAGACGCTACGGACCCTGGCACGCACGGCTCCCTTGCTCCTGGCGATCGACGATCTCCATTGGGCCAATAGCTCAACGCTCCAGCTTTTTGGCTTTCTGGCCCTGCGTGTTCACCAGCTGCCTATTCTGCTCATTGGAACGAGCGCTTCGGTTGAGCTGGTTCCTGCTTTGCAGCGCTTACTGACGCTCGGGCGACGGCATGGATATGTACAGGTGCTCTCGCTGGAGCCTCTGGCGCCGGAGGCGGTGACCGCTCTGGTGGAGGCCCTGCGCATTGTGACCTTGCCAGGAGCCTCCACCTTCCCGGCGTGGTTATATGAGCGCTCGGGGGGGTGCCCATTTATCCTGCTGGAGCTGCTGCGCCAGCTGCAGACCGATGGGGTCCTGAGCGAAAGTGCAGGAGAAAGGCGGCTAGACGTGCGGCGCTGGCTGCGCTGGCGAGTCATGCATGCTCTTCCCGAGACCACCTATGATTTAGTGCTCTGGCGCCTGATCGATCTCGATGCTGAGGCCCGCCTGCTGCTGGAGATCCTGGCCATCGCCAATCAGCCCTTGCCGCTGGCCCTTTTGCAGGAGATGCCTGAAATGCGAGATTTGCCAGTCATGCCTATCGTGGATCAGCTGCTCTGGCGAGGTTTGCTTATAGAGACGGCTTCACGCTGCTATGGTCTCTCGCATGCTCTCTTGCGTGAGGCGGTCATGCATCGACTGAGCCAGGTGCGGGTCCAGCAGATTCACCGTGAGTTGGCGGCCATGCTGGAACGCTGTCCGGAGCTGCAGCAGGATTTTCCGCGGCGGCAGATTGCTCTGCATGCGGTGATGGGGGGAGACAGTGAGCGAGCCCGACGCTATGGACTGCAGATTCTGGATGAGCTGGCGCGCGAAAACGTCAGCACGGAAGTGGTCCTCTTCTTACAACAGCTCTACGACCTGGTGGCACCAGCAGCGGCCCTGGAGGAGGAACTGCGCCTGACGATGGCGCTGGGGCGGGTCTACCGTGCCTTGGGACAGCTCCAGCAGGCGGCTGACTGGTACCGGCGCTGCTTGACGCTGGCCCGCCAGCTGAATGATCGGGTGGCCTGCAAGAGTGCCTATTTCGAGCTGGGAGAGCTGGCTCTGATTATGAACGATTATCGCGAAGCCATCGCTTGTGCTGAAGCCGGGTTGGCTGTGCCTGATCCGCCTCGGGAAGGCGAGCGGCTGGCGCTCTTTGCTGCTGGTCAGCGCCTGCTGGGGGCGGCGCTGGCTATGGAGGGCAGCGATCTGGTGGCCGCCGAAGCTCATCTCCAAGAGGCGGCGTGTGCTCTCCGTCAGTGTGGTAATCTGGGGGACCTCTGCGCGGCTCTCTTTGAGTTGGGCAATATTGCGGCCCAATATGGCCAGCTGCGTCAGGCTCTACGTTTCTATGGAGAGGCGGCTGAAGCTGCCCGGGCAACCCATAACTATTATTTTCTAGCGCTCTCTTACAATAATGCTGCCTATCATCATCTCCTGCTAGGGGAGCTGGAGGCGGCCAGAACCTCTTTAGCTGAGGGGCGAAGGATCGCTGAGACCTACGAGCTGCTGGGGGCCTTGCTCCACCTCTCGAGTACGCAGGGGGAGTTGCATCTCTATGTCGGGGAGTGGCGCGCTGCGACCGAGGTTCTGAGTCAGGGGCTAGCTCTGGCCGAAGAGCTGGGCAATCTTGAACGGCAGGCAGGCTATCGCGGGGGCCTGGCTCTCTGCGCGCGCAGTCAAGGACGCCTGGAGGAGGCGACGGCTCTGCTGAAGGACGCCCTGGCGCTCATCGATGACTATGGTTATCACCATCTGCGCACACGTCTCCAGCTGTGGCTGGCTGAGGTCTGGCTCCTGCGTGCTCAACCTGCCGAGGCTGCTCCTTATCTGAAGGCAGCCCTGGCCACGGCTCAGCGGCAGCAGCGCCGGCTGCTGGCAATGCGAGCAGCGACTTTGTGGGCCTGGTATCGAGCCGCATGTGGGGCCTGGGAGGAGGCCGAGCGGCATTTCCGTGAGGCGGCCAGGCAGGCTGAAGACCTGGCTCTGCCGCTGGAGCTAGCACGCATCCAGGTACTCCAGGCCCAGGCGGCGCTGCAGGAGAAATCGCCTGCACTGCGCGCGAGAGCGCTTCTGCTCTTGCGGGAGGCGCAGAGCACGCTGGAAAGGTACCAGGCGCGCGGCGACCTGGCTCAGCTGCCGTTGGTGGCGACATTTTAAGCCTGGCCAGGCAATGACGCTGCGTTGACAGCTGGCGCTTATGCTAAGTAATGGCAGCTTGCCAAACGCGCGTGGAGAGCTACTGACGGATCCTCGTGTTGGCCCGAGCGGGATCAGCGGGGCTCTCCGCGCGCGATCCAGTTCTCTGCTTGAGGCAAGGCCAGAAAGCCCCGTGGTCCGGGCGAGCGGGTTGCAGCCTGGTTCCCAGGAAAGCCGAGTGAAGGAAGTCGCAGATCCCTCTCTAGAGAATATCCCCACCAATTGCCACCCAGGCTCTCATCGAGCCATTGTCTGCTTTGGTTGACTTCATCATCTCGTTCACTGATTGCCGCTCTGCCAGCCCAGGCTGGTTCGAAGCAAGAAGAGGCGGTCTGACACGGATCTGTCTGAGGCTGCCAACGCTAGCTTCCCCTTGGAGCAGGAGCGCTCTCCTGGTTCGCAGATAGTTGATTTCGCAAGTCATCTTTTTTGAGAATATAATATAGCAAGCTGGTAAACACGAGATTGCATTGTCAGGGAAAGAGAGAGATGGCAAAACTTCAAGTCCAAGGAGTTCACCATATTACCTTTGTTGGCTCCAATCGCGAGGCCATCATCGAATTCTATCGAGACTTCCTCGGTATGCCCCTCATCATGGAGCAGCCCAATCTTGATGTACCGGAGGAGACCCATCTCTATTTTGATGCTGGAGATGGGCGTCTGATTACCTTCTTCGTGCGGGCTGACCGGGTGAATGATCCGGCGCCCAACCCCGAAGGCGTTGGAAACCTGCATCATTTGGCCTTCACAGTCTCACGTGCCACCTATACCCAGGTTGCCCGGCGGCTCAACGAACGTGGCATCTGGAACACAGGCAACGTTGACCGCGGCTTTATGGACTCAATCTATTTTCGTGATCCAAATGGGCAGCTGTTAGAGATGGCCTGCTACAAATTTGAGCCGCCGCAGGGCTATACCATTGCCGATGTGCTGGCGATGGCTCACAAGTTACGTGTAGCGGCGGGGGCGTACAATATTCAAGAGGAGCATCTAGCTGAAGCAATTGCCGAACTCAGTCAGCGACGGGCGCCTGTGACGGTAGAAGAGGGAGTGGAGGCAGGCCCCCGATGAGTCATGTGGCTGCTTCTGTGGTGCAACACACAGGAACCTTCTGGGCCTTCGATCTTGACCGTCCGATCATGACCGGCTTGCCGGCGCGGCTACCGGCTATCTTCCTGCGAGCCGGCCCGGAGCGGGCTGAGGAGTTGGCCGCGGCGATGCAGGTGGCCAGTCCTGCCGTAGTAGTCGAGCGCTTTGCGCGGGGATGTCAGTGTTATGTGGCCTATCTAGAGGGGGGAAAGACCCTGGCCTCCTACGGCTGGATCTCCTTCAATCACGAGGAAATTGGTGAGCTAGAACTCACGATCCGTCTCCGGCCAGGGAGGGCTTACATCTGGGATTGTGCCACCTTGCCGCCATACCGTGGCCGAAGACTCTATCCTGCTCTGCTCGTCTCTATAGCCAGGGTATTACAAGAGCAGGGTCTGCGCCGTCTCTGGATAGGGGCTGATGCCAGCAATTATGCTTCGCGGCGAGGCATCGAAGTGGCCGGCTTCCAGGCGGTAGCAGATGTAACGTGCATTGCTGGCCCTGAACAACAGAAGCGCTATCTGCTGCGCCCCTGGCCTGGAGTGCCAGAGGAGAGGCTACAGGATCTGAGCCAGTCCCTCTCGCCCAAGGTGGAGCTGGTCGCGCCGCAAGATGAAAGCCAGTCGGCGTGATCAGGGGGCAGGCAAGGCTGAGCGAAGGCAATCAACCAGTGAGGGATGAGAAAAAGCAACTGGCATGCGAAAGGAGGGAAAGGTCAATCTGATGCAATTCATCGACCTTTCTCATGCGATCGAACAGGGAATGACGGTCTTTCCCGGTGATCCGGAGCCGCGCATTGAGGTGGTAGAGACTGAACCCCCCTGGCAGGTGTCGCGCCTGGTATTGGGGACGCATACCGGCACTCATATTGACGCAGCTTCCCATCTGGTTCCCGAAGGAAAGACCATTACGCAGTATCCCCCTGAGCGCTTTCTGCTGACTGGCATTGTGGTCTCCCTGGAAGGATATGGAGAGGATGCGCCGATCACGGCGGAGGCGCTGCGGCCTCAGTTGGAGGGGCTGCCGGCGGGTGGTGCGGTGTTAGTGCGTACCGGCTGGGACCTCTATTGGAAGAGCGAGCGCTACTTACGCCATCCTTATCTCTCCCCGGAGGCGGCGCAGCTGCTGGTCGAAGCAGGGGCTTCGCTGGTAGGAATCGATGCCCTCAGCGTCGACTCCAGCGTACAGGGTACCCGGCATGCCCATGCTACTTTGCTTGGCAATGATGTGCTCATTGTCGAGAATCTGGCGCGCCTGGATCGGCTGGTCAGCGGCGTCGTCTATCAGTGTTCCTTCCTGCCCTTGCCGCTGCGTGGCCTTGATGGTTCCCCAGTGCGGGCTCTGGCCTGGCGCGCTGCCTCGTAAACGCCTGTAGCCCGCCGTGTCGCTCGCTGAGAGGACGCACGGCGGGCTGACCAGATCAGAGGGCCTGCCCAGCGTTGAAGCAGCGGCTGCTCTTTGCTCCCCAGAGCTATGATCTTTCCCCACGATGCTCATCGCAACTCACAAGGGGAAAAACGGTCGTTCGCTTTGCAGAGAAAACGGAAGGAAAGGATGGTCTTATCATGGTGGACAGCGCTCGCAGTCATGGCGAAGAACAGCAGAAGGATGACTGGCAGCTGCGACGCGAGGATCTGCGGGGAACATGGGCCATGCACTGGCAGGCTCAGCAGTCGGAGGGTGATGAGGTCAGGGCGCGACGAGAGCAGGCCCGGCGCTATGGGTTGGAAGCGGCGGCCAGCATCGAGGATCGCACCCTGACCCTTTTTCGGCGCGAACCCTGGACATTGGGGGGAGGGACGGGGGAGGCTACCTTTCTGCAGGTGCCCTTTCTCCATGATATGCAGCAGCTGGGGGGGCAGGATGTAGTCATTGTTGGCGTCCCCCTGGACAGTGGTACCACCTGCCGACCAGGTGCGCGCTTTGGGCCGGCGGCCATTCGCCGGGCCTCCGCGCTGAGCTACGGCTACAATCCTGAGCGCGGCATTGATCTGCATGCTGCGCTGGTCATGGTTGATGTCGGCGATATCCAGGTCATCCCCTCACACATTGAGAAAAGCTTTGATCAGATCTCACGCGCTCTCAGCTACATCGTTGAACGGGGGGCCTTTCCTGTTGTCCTCGGCGGTGATCACTCCATCGGCTACGCCACTCTGCGTGGGGTCGCGCCGCACGTCGAGGGTAAGCTGGGCGTCATCCACTTTGACCGGCACAGCGACCTGAGCGAGCGAACCTACGACGAGCGCATGCACGCCTCGCCTTTCTTTCATGCCACTGCCCTGCCTAATGTGCCCCCGACCAACCTGGTGCAGATCGGTATCGGTGGCTGGACCGGCTCCAAGAAAGGTATGCGCCTGGCCCATGAGCGGCAGGCGACCGTGATCACGCTCGACGATATCGATCGCTACGGCCTTGAGCGTGTGATGGAGTACGCCCTGGAAATAGCCTGGAAAGGAGCGAGCGCGGTCTGGCTCTCCTTTGATATTGATGTGGTGGACCCGGCCTTTGCCCCGGGAACAGGAACGCCTGAACCAGGGGGACTGCAACCGCGTGAGGTTTTCAGGATGGTTCGTCTGGCGGCACGTGAGGGTCTGCAGGGGATGGAGCTGGTGGAGGTCGCCCCTCCTTATGATGTGGCCGATCTCACGGCGCTGCTTGCTGGGCGGATCATTATGGAAGTGTTGGGGACCTTAGTCGTAGAGGGGAAGCTTGGGCGTTGGCGCAAAGCGGCAGGCGGAACCGGGCCAGGCTCCCAGCCAGACTAGTTGTTGCTGTCAGGTATGCTCCTATCAAAGGAGGAGTGCTTTCCTCCCACTACAGAGGATAATGGCGTGCGGGCTTTCCCCTTCTGAGAGGGGGATAGCCATTTATGGCTATTTCTCCGGGAAGGCTTGTGAGGAGAAGGGACCATCCTTTGAGTGGCCACAGCCAGGCAGAAACTATGTTTGACTCATTTTCACTTACGAGAAGGGCATAGCCTGCTTGGGAGATCTTGGTTGACAGTTTCTGTATAAGCAGTACTCCTTGACAGCAGGCGACTCTCTTTCTTATCCTCTCATTAGAGGGTCTGCAGACCTCAGACTCTCTGAATGGGCCAGGGTCAGTCAGGGAAAGCAAGGATGAGCTTCCTGGCTGATCTGCCTTGGAAGACGTCAAAAGCGTGTCTACCCAGTGGGCAGAAGTCGTAGCGATTGTGTCATCCTCGCTGGAGCATTCCACCAAGCGGAAAGGAATTCGCAAGACTATCCCCAAGAGAACAGAGAAGCCAGAAAGAAGCAAGACAACAGCTCTTCACGTTCGGCGGCGTGGCCATTCTCTGGAAACTGGCCTTGGAGAGGTCATACAAGACCGGCCAGCTCTCCTGGCCCCCAAGACATCAATCTGCCTTTTCCACTCCTAACTACTGCTCGATATATCCCTATCCTCTTTGAGCAGCTTGAAGGAGCATGCAGATCTGACTGCTTTTTAAGATATTTGTATCAATTGCATGTATTGCGTCTTGGGAAGAACTTACCATCGACACGTCCTTTGGAAAGGAGCATCAGCTATGACGACTCGCAGGCAGCTACTTAAGATGGGGGCTGTCCTGAGTCTCGGGAGCTTGTTGCCGCTCTCGCTCTCGATGGCTTCGCGCGTCTCCGCTTCGGTGCGTGTCGCCCAAACACCCTTACTGGGGGCCGAGATCCCCCAATTTGTCGAGCCTCTCCCCACTTTTGCTGGTGCCCGGGTCAGTGGCTCACATTTGCAAGTACGCATCGTCGAATTTCAGCAGCGCATTTTACCAGCCAGCCTCTATGCCCGCCTTAGCCCGCCGTTCAACGCTGGAACCTATGTCTGGGGCTATCAGGTAGATGGGTGTCCGCCGCACTACCCTGGTTACACAGTCGAGGCGCGCCGCGGGGTCCCGACGGTGGTAACCTATGTCAATGCGCTGCCGTTGGCGGAGCAATCGAAGCTCTTGCCGCTGCTCACCGTTGATCAGACCATTCACTGGGCTGATCCACAAGAGCAGATGGGATCGATGGAGCCGTTTATTGGGGCCTTCCCGGTAGTGGTCCATCTCCACGGAGGAGAAAACCCTTCCGCCTTCGATGGGGCCCCCGAAGCCTGGTTTACTGCCGATGGCCGGCATGGCAAGGGCTACAGTACCTACCTGCCGACGGCCCCAAATGCTGCGGTCTACTGCTATCCCAACCAGCAACCGGCGACAACGCTGTGGTTTCATGATCACACCTTGGGCGTCACCCGGCTGACGCTGTTCTCTGGATTAGCGGCTTTTTATCTGATCCGTGATGCCTATGATACAGGGCAGCCGCACAATCCCTTTGGCCTGCCGGTTGGCGCTCACGAGATCGAACTGATGATCCAGGATCGCCAGTTCGACACGCGTGGCCAGTTGCTCTTTCCCGACGGAACACCTCCTGATCAGCCTACAGGCCTGAACGGAGCGCCGCCCAATCCCTCAATCCATCCCTATTGGATACCCGAATTCTTTGGCGATGTCATTGTCGTCAACGGCAAGGCCTGGCCGTATCTCAATGTGGAGCCACGCCGCTATCGTTTTCGCTTCCTGAATGCCTCTAATGCGCGCTTCTTCCAGATGCGCCTGATAGAGGCCAGAACTGAGGAGCCGGGGCCGATCTTCTGGCAGATTGGGACGGATGGAGGGCTGCTAGATAGGCCAGTAAAGCTCAATGATCCCCATAACCCGGCGTCTCCGGCGCTCTTACTGGCTCCGGGAGAGCGCGCCGATGTGCTCATCGACTTTGCGCCCTATGCTGGTCGCACCTTGCTTTTGACCAACAGTGCGCCGGCTCCTTTTCCCGACGGTGACCCGCCTGATCCGGCCACCACTGGGCGGGTCATGCAGATCCGGGTTGCATGGCCGCTAAAGGAACCCGACACGACCTACAATCCGGCCCACGGTCTGCCCCTGCGAGGAAGGTTCAATCAACCACCTGCTATTGTGCGTCTGGCCAACCCGAAGACGGGAGCACTGGCCGCTGGGGTCAAACCGGAGGCCAAAAGGTTGCTGGTGTTGGTTGAGGTCGAGGGGCCAGGCGGGCCTGTTGAGGTGCTGGTGAATAACACCAAGTGGAGCGGCGTACGCGAAGGCAGCCAGGAGCCGGTTTCGGGAGCGCACCTTGATAGGCAGGGACAGGGCTTTTACCTGACCGAGCTCCCGCGCGTTGGGGCGACCGAGATCTGGGAGATCGTCAATCTCACGGAGGATGCTCATCCTATCCACATTCATCTTGTTCAGTTCCAGCTACTCAATCGCCAGGCGCTGGATGTCGACGGCTATCGAGCGCATTACGACTCACTCTTTCCTGGGGGGACCTATAACGGTCTCCGCTCAGATGGTTCCTGGGGGCCGGTACAGTATCCGCCGGGGGTCTTTATTCCGGGCTATGGTCCTCCATTGCCCTATAGCCAGCCAAACGCCCGGGGCGCGCTGGGCGGCAATCCCGATCTGACGCCGTATCTGCGTGGCTCGCTGCGGCTTCCTGACGCGGGTGAGGACGGCTGGAAAGACACTATCAGAGCCTACCCAGGCCAGGTCACGCGCCTGGTCGTGCGCTGGGCGCCGATCACAACGCCGGTTGATGGAGTCAGACCGGGCCAGAATCTCTACCCCTTTGATCCTACCCGCGGGCCGGGCTATGTCTGGCACTGTCACATCCTTGATCACGAAGATAACGAGATGATGCGTCCCTATCTGCCCGTGTCCTAGGAGGCCGCTGCTGCTCTCTAGCTGGTCCTCTTAGGCCCATGCTCTCCTTGGTGCGTGCTGCCAGGCTGGGCGAGAGCATTAACTAACCGTCTCACTCTCTGGGGCTGGACAGGATCAAGAGGGAGAGAGGGAAGGAACGAGAGGAATTCACGGAGGAAGTGGGCGCAATTCTCTCGCTCCTTCCCTACCAGGGCCAACTGTGCTCGTTGGGGAAAGGGAGGATATCTAGCGAGCATTGCCAACGAGCAGGGGCGTCCTGGTCTGGGCCTGTTTACTGGCCGGCGTCAGCATGCTCAGGCCGTGATCGGAACATTCCAGTTCCCGCCGCCGTTGTTATCCCAGTTATTCGCATCGTCATGGAAGGCGAAATTGATCTGCGTAGCGTTGGTCGGCACGCTGATAGTGACCTGCCAGAAGCCGTCGCTACGCTTCACCAGGGCTGCATCGGGGGGAATATTCTGCCAGCCGTTCTCTCCCCAGCGGATATAGACATGGGTATGGGAGGCCAACCAGCCGTTGTAGTAGATGGTCAGGGCCTTGCCGGGATGGAGCTGATTGGTGTCGTAATCGACCACCCAGCCGCTATGGGGCTGGTAAGCGTTTGTCACGTAGCGACTGTAGGTGATTGAGGGCATATCCGCCACGCGGTGATTGGCCTGGGAGAAGAGCAAGACGATATACTCGCCCATTGCCCAGTTGAGCGGATTCATCGACTTTGTTGGGGTTCCGGCTGTGTAGCCGCTGGGAGCGGCCACATCCCAGATCTGCTCGGGGATCATGCCAGAGGAATTGGCCGCGGCCATGAGTGCGCTCAGGTAGAGGTCGGCGTCGCCGCCAGCAGCGATCGTATAGATCCCGCGCTCAGCCGTCAAGACTGGCCACAGGCGCCCGGTACCTGTACCATTGTAGTTCGAGCCATCGCTATGCTCGCCGTAGCCATCATGGTTGTAGCGGAACCAGTAAGGATAACCATTCATCGTTTCCTTGATGGTGGCATCGACCACTGGCAAAGAGAGCGTAATATAGGGTGAAGTGGCCGGCATCACTCCCAGGCGAACCAGCTCCAGGAAGCCGGCATCCACGATTGTCCGCTCATCGTAGGTACCCCCGCCGTTGGCGATCGTGATGGAGGCGCCATCGTTGGGGTTGCCATTGCCGTCGATGCGCTCAAAGTAGTAGCCGCTGCTCAGCGGACCGGTGGTCGTGAAGGTCCAGTTTTGGACCATGCCTTGATAATAGTCGGCGGTATTGGTATAGCGCGTCTGGTCGCTCGTATCTCCATTGATCCGGGCAATATCGGCGGCGCAGAGCAGGCCGGCGATCTCTGCCGCAATCGTTGAGGGGCTATAGCCGCTGTTCTCCTCCCAGCGTTCTTGACCGGTGCGCGGGCCATTATTGACGATATAGTCGGCGGCCTTCTTGATGTGGTTCACAAACGTGCTGTTATCGGTCACGCCGAGCTTCCAGGCCAGGATGATCGGAAAAGCCTGCTCATCCATCTGGATGCCATTCCAGTAGGGTGTCCCATTGACATAGCTATTCTGAGGGAAGTGCCCATCGGCCTGCTGCTGAGTATTAAAGGCCCATTGCACGGCACGTAGGGCATCCGCGCTGTCGCCGGCCACAATCAGAGCGCTGGCGATCTTGTACATATCGCGCTCCCAGACCAGGTGATAGCCGGCGTCGCTATCGCCATTGCTGTCACCCCAGGGGGCGCCCAGACCGGCCACAAAGGCTCCCGTCTGTTTATCCTGGGAGGCCTTCAGCACATTCGCGGCCAGGTAGTACTCCTGCTGACGAGCCTGCTGGATTGCTGTCGTGCTACCGACGGCTGGCGGGCTGGTGAGACTGTTGTCGAAGCTGTTCCACTGGGCCACATAGGTCGCCAGCATATTGGATGTATCGCTCAGCGTGGCATTGAGTGTCTGCTCAGCGACTGTGGCTGCGGAGGTGCTGCCGCTGGTCTGACCGAAAGAGAGGACGAGGTTAAAGGTGATCGAAGTGGCGGTAGTCGTATTGACGCTGCCGCCGTTTGAGAGATCGAGCAGGCCCGTCTGGGCCGTATTCCCATTGCTGGCCAGGCTATACGTATAGTTCATCGTATAGTCTGGGCAGGTGCTGCCGCCGCAGTTACTAGAGGCTTTCAGGTCGGTCCAGCCATCATTGACCCCGACAAAGCCTGAGCTGGTCATGCCGGAGACATAGGGGAGGGAGGCGGCCAGGGCGCTGGCGTAGTTGCCTGTGCTATCGGTTGTCACCAGCACGGTGCGACCGCTGTAGGTCTGGGTTGAGCTCGTATTGTTGTTGCCGGCGTTGTGAATGGCCGGGTTATAAAGAACATAGAGCAAGTAATTGGAGAGCGTGCCGCTGAGAGCAGTGAAAGTCACCTGCTGAATCAGCGAGTTGCGGCTGGGATCGGTGTAGATAATCTTTGTGATCCGGTAACGCCCATTCTTGGCTGTGTTTGTCACCTGCCAGGCGAGGGAGTGGGCATTGTAGAGCTGGACAGTAGAGGTTGTGGCGACCTTCTCCTCATCGACCCAGGTATGGCCGCTGTCGCCAATCAGGAACTGGAGATCGGTGGTGTTGGCCGTATCGGCAGTAGGGAAAAAGACCTCGCTGATAATCCCGTTGAAGCCAGTGAACCAGACGTCGCTGGTGGTGTTGGCTGCGGTGCCAAGGAAAGCCTTGTTTGAGGGCGCCCAGGTAGAGGCATAGCCTGGCCCGTTGGGTGCTGTGCCGGCTGCTCTTGCTTGGGGAAGGCTGCTGGAAAGAAGCAACGCACAGACAAGCAGAAGTGCCAGCGGGCCAGAGCGCCCGAGGCGCAAGAACCAGGCACAAGCAGCGTGCCAGGGCACAGAGTCGGGAGGTGCTGCAGCATGCGTCTTGCTGCCCATGAAGTCTCTCCTTTGTTCGGCTTTGACTGGTTGCTCGAAAGGTCGTCGGCGACTCAGGTCGATCCGATCAGCCGTTGCCAGGTCCATCCCGTGACCTGGAGCGAGGGGCAGGCACTCTTTTGCCGCCCTGGCTGACACTCTTCAATTACTGCAACAACCATGCCAAATTTCTGTGTGACACACTTCGACACGGGAGAGACCGGCACAAGTCGTGAGAAAAGCCTGAGAGGGCCGACCCCAAGAGACCTTTGCAAGAGGTTCGTCTTCTGTGAACTGAATCACTTGACAGTAGCAAGCAAGAGGAGTAACCTTTTCTTGCAAGCTCATATGCTGGGTAAGTAAGGCATAATGAGCGTCGCAGGGGTACCTTTCGTTCTTGACCAGCGAGGTCTATCTGCAAGCAATGGAGGAGCCTGGCAATGATACGCCAGGGCCAGCGACTTGGCAATTACCGTCTGATACGTCTGCTAGGCAGCGGATCATATGGAGCAGTCTACCTGGCTGAGCACCTCTACTTGAGAACTCAGGTTGCGATCAAGGTTCTCACACAGCTCCTGAAAGAAGAGGATGAGCAGGCTTTTTTGCACGAAGCCCAGATCCTGGCCAGCCTGCGCCACAAACACATTGTGCCCGTGCATGAGTTTGCCATCGAGCGTGGACAGCCCTATCTGGTCATGGACTATCTGCCGGGGGGGACCCTTCTCGACAGGCATGCGCGCGGTGCGCGTCTTCCTCTTGCAACTGTTGTCAGCTATGTCTACCAGCTGGCAAGCGCTCTGCAATATGCCCACGATCATGATATTGTCCATCGAGACGTCAAGCCGGCCAATATCCTCCTTGGGAGAGAAGGGCTGCTCTTAAGCGATTTCGGGATTGCTCTGCCACTGTTAGGGAAGGATGGTATGTCGGCTGGGGAGTCTGCTCTGGTTGGCACGCTGCCCTATATGGCCCCTGAGCAGTTCCGCAGTCAGCCAACGTTTGCCAGCGATCAGTATGCCCTGGCAGTCATCGCCTATGAGCTATTGTGTGGCGTGCGGCCTTTCCAGGGCCGAGGTGCTGAGCTGATCGGCCAGCACCTCAGTCAAGAGCCGCCATCACTACGCGAGCACGATCCCTCACTGCCAGAGTCAGTCGACCGCGTGATTCTCCGTGCCCTGGCCAAGAAAGTGGAGGAGCGCTATCCGGCCATCATCCTTTTCGCTCGCGCCCTGGGCAGGGCTGCCGAGCAGGCACTGTCGGATTCGGATGTCGAGCGCAGCCTGACCTTGGACCTAGAAACGCTACTGCCAGTTGTGCCGCCTGGACCTGGGGACGGTGAGCGCAACTGGCGCGTGATTCTCGCGATTGGGGATGAGCAGTCTCCGGCCAGTCAGCACTTGCAGCAAGCGCTGCAGGAGCGTGGTCTGACCGTGATCATGGCCCGCAGCTGTGAGCAAGCGGGAGAGCTAGCACTCCGGCAGGCGATGCGGGCGGCTCAGCTCTTGCTGGTAGCGCTTACTACTCAGGATCAGACTCTGCCTGTTTCTGAGCAGCTCTTGCAAATGGCCCACCTCTATCGGCGTCCAGTACGCTATCTCCTCGTCGGCACGCCGCCCCCCACTGGGAGCACCTGGCAGCTAATCGAGGCTGTGCCTCCAGCCCTCCTGAGCGATGGAAGTGGTCTCCGCTATCGGCAGGCCCTGGATGAGCTGATCGGCCAGATCAAGGATGAACAGGGGGGAAGACAGAGCCAGAAAAAAGAGATACTGACTTCTGGAAGAATAGCGACACGCAATCCTTACAAAGGGCTGCGGGCCTTTACTCAAGATGATCAAGGTGATTTCTTTGGACGTGAACGGCTCGTGCAGGAGCTGTTATCGCGGCTCTTTGCTCTGCTGGGCAGGGAGCCATCTCACTCCTCGGCTGCGCGTCTGCTGGCGCTCATTGGGGGTGTTGGAGTTGGCAAATCGAGCCTCCTCATGGCTGGCCTGCTTCCCCGGCTGCAAGCGGGGGCGCTGCCAGGCAGTCAAAACTGGCGTTATCTGGCCGTTTTCAGGCCGGCCTATCGGCCATTAGAGGCGCTCGCTGAAGTACTGGCCGCCGGTGGAAGCCAGCAAGAGAAGGATGCGATCCACACCACCCTGGTCCAGGGAGATAGTACTGCCCTGCATCGTCTGGCCCTGACCCTGGCTCCTGATCATCCCTATGTTGTCCTGGTGATTGATCAGTTTGAAGAATTATTCTCTCCCGAAGTCACCGAAGCTGAGCGGCGGCGCTTCATTGAGCTGATCGCCACAGCGGTCTCTGTCCCTTACGGCAAGCTGATCCTCCTCCTCACTCTGCGGGCCGATTGTTATGATCGTCCTCTGGCCTATCCTGCCCTGGCGCAGCTCTTGCAGGGGCCAGCCCATTGCCCGATAGGCCCCATGACTCTCGATGAGCTGCGGGCCGTCATCGAGCAGCCGGCTCTTCTGCCCGACGTCCAGCTCGTCTTCGATGAAGATCTGGTGGCCGATTTGCTGCTGGATATTCGCGACCAGCCTGGTGCTTTGCCCCTGCTTGAATTCACCCTTGATCAGCTCTTTGAGCAGCGGCGTGGAAACCGTCTCACGCGGCGGGCCTATGAGGCCATTGGAGGGGTACGCGGAGCCCTGGCACGTCATGCCGAGGCCACCTACGCTGGACTCCCCACTGATCGTCATCGCTTCCTGGCGTGCCAGCTCTTCCTGCGCTTAATTCAGCCAGGGCGCGAGGGCCTGGCGCCCCTGCGTCGCCAGGCTCGTCAGAGTGAATTTGCTCTGACAGACGAGCAACAGACTCGTCTAATGCAAGAGACGTGTCAAGCCTTTGTGGCGGCGCGCTTGCTGACGGTTGAGCGTCGCGCGGGAGAAGTGACGCTAGAGGTCAGCCATGAGGCCCTGCTACAGGAATGGCCGCGACTGGTGGACTGGGTGCGGCAGGCTGGCGAAGATCTTCCTCTCCAGCAGCGGGTCAGTGCTGATGTGCAGGAATGGTGGCGGCGTGGCAAGCCGCGGGACCGTCTCTACCGGGGCTCGCAGCTCAAGGAGGCCCTGCGCTGGCAGGAACGCACGCCTGTCAGTGCCCAAGAGGCGGCTTTTCTACGGGCCAGTCAGCGGGCGCGTACGCTGGCGCGGGTCAGATTGGTGCTGGTTATCTTCCTCATTCTGGCTCTCCTCATTCCGGCTGGCTGGCTACTCTATCAACAGGTAGCTCCATTGCAAGTCACCTCGCTCCAAGATGACGGGCCGGGTTCGCTGCGCCAGGTCATTGCCGAGGCGAAGCCTGGCCAGACCATCAGCGTGCAGCCTGGACTGAGCGGCGTTCTCTCTCTCACGCACAATCTTGATATTGGCAAGAACCTCACCATTCGTGGCCCGGGAGCTGCCAGGCTCACCATTAGCGGCCAGCCTGGCCTTGAAGCCAGCTATGCCATCCGCATTCTGGCTCGGACAAGCGTCACCTTCAGCGACTTCAGCTTCAGCGAGAGACAGCCCAGTCCAGGGGATTTCTTTCTCAATCAGGGGAAGCTAACCTTACAGCGCTGCCGCATTGCGCAGATTGCCATCCCGCCGCTCAATGGCAGCGGCGGCTCAGAGCAGGCTGGAGGCAGTGCCATTGACAATAGCCGGCAAGGGGAACTGACGTTGCAGCAGAGCGTCATTACGCATATCCAGAACAGAGGGCAGGCTGCCCATGCTGCCGCCATTCTCAACGATGGGGGCAAGACAATCGTGAGCGCCAGCCAAATCACGGATAATAGCGTCAATGACACTGGTCGTGGTGGGAACGATGCCGCCGGAGGGGTCATCGTGAGCCTCAAAGGTACACTGACCATGACTGATAGCATTGTCTCTGGTAACCAAGTCGACAGCCTGGAGCATGCCTATGGCGGTGGGATCTTTGCCCTCGATAGCACCGTTCAGCTTACGAACACGCGACTGGTCAACAACAGCATCGTTGCGGCCCAGCAGGGGGCGGGTGCAGGGCTCCAGGCCTCGGGAAGCCAGGTGACCCTGAAGAATACCCTGGTCGCAGGAAACAGCGTAAAAGCTCACTTTGCGATTGGGGGTGGTCTCGTCTTGTCAGGGGGAGCGAGTGGAAAGCTAACCCTTATAGGGAGCACCGTGACCGGCAACCGCGTCAGCACTCAGGATGACCTGGCTGTGGGGGGCGGGGTGCTTGCCGAAGGGGAACTGGTGATCAACAACAGTACCATCAGTCGGAACGTAGCTGTCTCAACGACCTCCTCCGGATCTGCCAGCGGCGGTGGCATCGCCATTATGGGCAACCTGGTTATGACGGCCAGCACCGTGGCGAATAACCTGGCTCAGTCTCTTGCCGACGATGCTGAGGGAGGAGGGATCTTAGCTCTGCCCCCAACTTCTGGGGTAGGACTGCAAGAGACGAAGCTCTCGCTGGTCAATTCCACCCTTTCCGAGAATAGTGCGCAGGGAAAACGGGGGAGCCTTGGGGGTGGCTTGCTCGTCGACGGGAGCAGTGCCCGTCTCGACTTCTGCACGATCTATGACAACCATGCCTCTGCCGGCGGCGGCCTGACTGTCGTCACAGAGAGCGGACACAGTACGCAGGTGACCCTCTTGAACTCGCTGGTGGCCGCTAATACAGCTGATCAAGATCCCGACCTGGTGGGCCAGGTGACGAGCGGGGGCTATAACCTCATTCAGCGGACCGCGGGAGCCACCTTCCTCGATCCCTTTAAACGCCACCATCTTGATCTTGTGGGCACAGGCTCAACACCGCTCGCCATTGATTCACAGTTGCGCGCTAACGGAGGGCCTACACAGACCCATGCCTTGCTGATCGGTAGCCCTGCTATCAACCGCATTCCTGCCGCCGACTGCGACGTGAAGACCGATCAGCGCGGCCTCCCACGGCCCCAGCAGGGTGCTTGCGATATTGGCGCCTACGAATATAGTCCAGCGACCCAGTGAGAAAGGCGCGTCGCTCCCCGGTTCTCCGCCGGGCTCCCTTTCCTGCGCTGCCCTGCTTACCTCTCCGGGATCGTCATCAGCCTTAACTACACCTGCCCGGCTTCCCCTGCACCTTGCATCCGCTCTCTGCCCTCCCACTCTGCAACTGCAGGAATCGCTGTCCTGCTGACCTTGATCATTTAGTTTGAATGTAGTATAGTTGGTAAGTGAGATAATTTGAATATCAAATTAAAGGCCGGTCGCTTTCGCGTGCTGGCGCGTGAAGAGCGTTGGCACAGCGGCCAGGTCAAGGAGGGAGGGTATGAGCGGAGAGTCTGGTAGCATTGACCAGATGAGAGCCGTGACCATCTCACGTGAATATGGAAGTGGCGGAGGGGAGATTGCCAGAAGGCTGGCTGAGCGGTTGGGGTGGCATCTGGTGGATCACGAAGTAGTGGTACAGGTGGCACGTGAGTTGGGGGTTAGTGAGGAGGAGGCGGCAGCGCGGGATGAGCGCGTCGAGGGTCTTCTCTCGCGCATCCTGACCAGCATGCAGGGAATTGCGCCGGCGGTTTATCCGGCCATCTATGATGAGAGCACGCCGGTGGCCCTCTTTACCAACCCTGAGGAATATCGCGAAGCCGTCAATCGCGTCATCAAGGGGGCCTTTGCCGTCGGACACGTCGTCATTGTCGGGCGTGGGGCTCAGGTAGTACTGGGAGAGCGGCGGGATGTCCTGCATGTGCGCATTGTCGCCTCGCTGGAGAGGCGTGTGCCCTACGTGATGCGCCGTGAGGGCCTGGATGAGCATGCGGCCCGCTCGCGTATCCAGAGCAAGGACCATGATCGTGAGCGCTATCTGCAGACCGAATATCGGCGGCATCCTGCCGATGCGCATCTCTATGACCTGGTGGTCAATACGGATGTGCTTGATCTAGAGAGTGTCGTCGAGCTGATCGTGCTGGCCCTGGAGCGCAAAGCGCGTCGTCTGAGTGTGCCGGAGCAGGAACTCGGTCCAGGCGCGGGCCTGGCTCCTTATAGTGGACGTCCCGGCGATCTGCGTCCTCCTTACGAGCGAGCCTCAGGCAAAGGCTAGGAGTGCTCTGCCAGGCAGCGAGGGCAACGTGACAGCGGCGCAGGGTGGCGCGCGCCAGCCCGGTGACAGGGCCAGCAAGAGCGGGCCGGGCTGGCGCGTTCAACATCCGTGGCTGGAGGCTATCCCCGACGCTGGCAGCCTTTTTCTCTAGTCATTGTATTCATAAAGTGAAATGTATTGTATGAAGAGTAAATAGAGCAGGAAGAAGGTGAGCGAGAGCGGTATGGCACGGAGTGAGACGCTACAGCGACAGGGACAGGTGAGCGGGGAGCAACCCCAGCTTAGTCCCCATTACAAGTGGATTGCGCTATCGAACACCACGCTAGGCATGTTGATGGCCACCATCAACTCCAGCATCTTGCTGATTGCTCTCCCGGCGATTTTCACCGGCATCGGCATCAATCCGCTAGCGCCTGGGGAGACCAACTATTTCCTCTGGTTGCTGCTAGGCTACATGGTTGTCACGGCCACGCTTCTGGTGACCCTTGGGCGCATCTCTGACATGTTCGGGCGTGTTCGCATGTACAACCTGGGGTTTGCCATCTTCACCCTGGGGAGCATTCTCCTCTTCTTGACGCCAGGCAAAGGCAACACAGCGGCCCTGGAGCTGATCATCTTCCGTCTCATCCAGGGTGTGGGCGGTGGTTTTCTCTTTGCCAATAGCACGGCCATTCTGACTGATGCCTTTCCACCGCATCAGCGGGGCATGGCGATGGGTATCAACCAGATTGCCTCGATCCTCGGCTCCATCATAGGTCTGATTCTGGGCGGTATTCTAGCGACCATCGACTGGCGGGTCGTCTTCCTGGTCAGTGTGCCCTTTGGACTCTTTGGAACCGTTTGGGCCTACTGGATGCTGCGCGAGACAGCGACCCTTCGCGGCCATCAGAAGATTGACTGGCTGGGCAACATTACCTTTGCCCTGGGCCTTACCATCTTACTGATTGGCATCACCTACGGCCTTGAACCATATGGCAACCAGCCGATGGGGTGGACCAATCCCCTGGTCATGCTGGCGATTGTGCTTGGGATCATCCTGCTGGTGGCCTTCGTCTTCGTCGAGCTGCGTGTCAGCGATCCCATGTTTCGCCTGGACCTCTTCAAGATCCGCATGTTCACTGCGGGCAACCTGAGTAGCCTGCTCGCCAGCATTGCGCGTGGCGGCCTGCAATTCATGCTGATCATCTGGCTGCAGGGCATCTGGCTACCTCTTCACGGCTACAGCTTTGAGGAGACGCCCCTGTGGGCTGGCATCTACATGTTGCCCCTCATGATCGGCTTCATCGCCTTCGGGCCACTAAGCGGCTGGTTATCCGACCGCTTTGGGGCGCGTCTCTTCTCGACCCTGGGCATGGTTATCCAGGCGCTGGGCTTCCTGTTCCTGACGTTCCTGCCAGCCAACTTCAACTACCTCTGGTTTGCGCTCATTCTGCTACTCATGGGGATTGGGCAGGGAATGTTTGCAGCCCCCAATACGACGGCCATTATGAACAGTGTGCCGGCGGACAGGCGTGGCGTCGCTTCCGGCATGCGATCGACCTTCCAGAACTCAGCCACGGTCATGAGCATCGGCATCTTCTTTAGCGTGGTGACCATTGGTCTGGCCACCGCTCTCCCGCCAGCGCTCTCCTCGGGTCTGGCGGCTGCAGGGGTCCCCACGGCTGTGGCAGATAAGATTGCTCATCTGCCGCCTACCTCGGCCCTCTTCGCCGCTTTCCTGGGCTACAATCCGATGGCCACCTTGCTGCCGGCGGCAGTGCTGCAGCATATTGCGCCGGCGCAGCGTGCCCACTTGCTCGGTAAAATGTTCTTCCCCAACCTCATCGCCTCGCCGTTCATGGTTGGCCTGCGGGCGGTCTTCTATCTCTCGCTAGTTCTCTGCCTGCTGGCTGCCGTGGCCTCGCTGCTACGTGGCCGGCGTTATATTCATGAAGTTGAGGCCGGTGCACTGGTCGGCGAGACCCAGCCAGTCGCTCCTTCCGGCGGATTGGGAACCGACAGGTAGGGAGACCACGATCAACAGCGGCAGCGAGCGCGAGACGATCGGCATCGTCCGCGCTCGCTTTTCGTTTTGACGACAGCTGGCGGGCTTCTTATCCGCCTATTGCTTTGCTGGCCACTAATCCTCGTTCAGGCGCAACGTACGAGCGACGGTCAGGCGCGTCACCAGGTTCACCAGCAAGATCAGCGCCAGTACGCAGATGAGCGCCAAAGCTGCCAGAAGGGCGAGCAGGGCCGGTGGAAAAATGAGCTGAACCGTAGGAACGCGCTGCGAAACATAGAGGGCGGTACTCCCGGCACTGCTACCGGAGCTACCACTCGGAGCGCCAGTAAAGAGCAGCGCTGGCACCACCAGCCAGGCAAGTACGAGGCCGAAGAGCGTTCCCAAGACGATGGCTATCACATAGATCAGCCCTTGCTCCCAGGCCAGCGTCGCTGCCAGCTGGCGGCTACTGCTCCCCAGAGCGCGGAGCACGGCGAACTGAAGCAGACGGCTACGAGCGCTTTGCCACGATGCCAGCAGATTTCCTACGAGAGCCAGCACGAGCGCTGCCGTTACCCCGAGCGTCAACAGGCCAAGGAGATCAAGATAGAGCGGTTCGTAGCGAAGCTCTTCTAACAACGTGCGTCGATCGTACACTTGCGTCAGCTCTAGATCGCTGTTGGCCAGCAGCAGGCGAAGATGCTGCAGATCAGAGGCTTTCTCGGAAGTGCGCAGCCAGACATAATTGAGCGGGAGCAAATCGCTGCCAGCGGCCAGGGCTGGCCCCTCAAAGATATCGGCGTAGGTCTGGTAGTCGACCAGGACGCCGCCGGCGGGAATGCCGTTGGCGACGTTGCCCTGGGGGCTGGAGAGCACGGTAGGAATCGCCTGCACCTGCGCAACCACCAGAAAAGAGGTCGCGATGGGCGGCGAACCCGGCGTCGCCGTGACTGTGAGCACCAGGGTTGAGCCGGTGGAGAGATGCAACGACTGGGCAGCGGCTTCATCGATGATGGCTGGTACCAGGTGATGGGCCTCGCCCCAGCTACGGCGTGCCTGCAAGAGCCTGATCAGCGTGGGGAGCGCGGGGTCGGAGCCTTGTCGCGGCCAGAGTGCAGCCTGGGCGAAAGTGGCGCTATCAATGGCACGCAGGCCAATGGGGAGCTGCAGAGAGCCGCCAGCGCTGGCGGTTGTAGCAAAACCAAGAGAGGAGGCCGCTACCCCGGGCAAGTGCCGATAGGTGGCGGTCAAATCGGCCAGATCATCGAGCCGACCGGGGAAAGCCAGAGGACCGCTGAAGTCGGCCCCCACCGTGTAAGTTGAGACATCGATGGCTCGCTGTGTCTGCGAGCTAAGAAAAACGAGGCTGAAGATGGCAAAGGCTGTGGCCAGGGCCAGCAAGAGGGTCATGCGTACCGGCTGACGCGGCGAGCGTGCCAGTTGGGCCACCGCCAGGAGTGGTGCGGCCCCGCGTCGCTTGGCGGCCACCTTGCTGGCCAGGGCCAACAACTGTGGTAAAAGACGTAAAAATACCAGAATGGCAGCCAGGAGCAGACAGACTCCACCGAGCAGTGAAAGTGGGGAGAGCAAGAGCAGGCGCAAGCGGGCATCGAGCACATTGCTGTTCACAAAATAGAGCGAGAGGCCGTAGCCTGCCAGCATCAGGAGTAGAAAGACGATGTCCAGGTGAAAGCGGCGCCAGAGCGGACGATGAGTTGAGCGTGCCATTTCGCGGCGCAGACTGACGATATTCGTGCGGAGAGGGCGCCAAAGTGCTGTGAGCAAAGCCCCCAGGGCGGCAAGGGCGGTCAGCCCGGCGGGCCAGCCGAGAGATGACAGGAGCGTCGGCCAATCCTGGGCTACCAGGCTCAGCACGCTCGGACCACCTGCAGGCAATAGACATGCGGCCAGCAACTGCACCAGCAGCCCGGCGCCGCCGAGGCCCACGAGCAGTGCGAACAGGCTCAACAGCAGACCCTGCCAGGCAAAAAGAGCGAAGACCTGGCTGCGACTCAGGCCACGGCTGCGCAGCACGGCAATGGCCTCGCTCTGGCGGTCGACCAGCAAGTCGGCGATCATGCTCACAAAGAAGAGCAGCAGCGCCACGATGAGCATCAGGACAGCAGTGATAGGAATGTTTACCAATCCAATGCGATCCTGATATTCCTGGAGTGTATTGGAAGGAAGGAGAACGGTTGTTCCCATTACAAACGGTTCCTGCGTCAGGGCGTCCGGGCTATCCGAGGCGCTGCGATTGGCCACATCGAGCTGCAGGCTATGCGCGCCGGCGGTGATGGCCGGGAGCTGATCTATTGTGATCTGAGCTGGCTGCAGCTCATAGAGCCAGCTCAGCACGGGCTGAGTTGTAAGCGTAGCGGGATTCTGCTCATGTTGCAGTTGCTGATAGAAACTATCGAGCACTGTAAGCAGCGTCGTGGTATCGGCCAGGGCCGTATAGTCGGCCCCCTCGCCGTTGAGGCCCACACCCTGGTGGTCAGCGCTGAGGAAAGTCTCCTGATGCCAGAAAGGATCTTCGTCCAGGCTGGCCCCGTGATACTGGTTCGCGAAGATACCCGTGACGTGGAGCGTCAGCGTGCGGACGCGGCGCAAGTTGAAAGGGTCCACGCCAGTCGTCAGTCCTGGGAGATTATAGACCAGCTGAATAGCCAGTGTTTCACCGACGTGAGCCTGCCAGCGCTGGGCCTCCTGCTGGCTGAGGGCAATCGCCAGGCTGGCCCCAGTGGTTGTCACCTGACGCCGTGCCTGGTCCGGTGTCAGTGCTGGGGGCAGGTTGCCGGAGACGAGGGTCAGATGCTGAGCGGCCTGGCTGATAGGCTGCGTAAAAAGGGCCAGATCATCGACCGCAGGATGCAGACGCTGGCCGTCGCGCGCGATCACCTTCTGCCAGGGAACATCGAGCGAGAGATGTAACGGTCCGACATAGGGACCAAGATATTGACGGACATCCTGGTCAATGGAGCTGGTGATAGGAGTAAGCACAGCGGCATTGACCTGCTGTGTAGTTGCCTGCACGAGCACCGCCCGATTTTGTGGGCTGGCCAGCAGGACCGCCCGCAGGCCCGCCGTCATGGCCAGCGTTGAGTAGAGTGGCCCGGAAGCTGCGAGGATGACCGCGGCCAGGATACCAAGTCCGGCGACCAGCAACAGGCCGCGGCTACTCCGTGCGCGCCACTGGGCCAGGCGAAAAATGGAAGAGGCGGGGACTCGTCTGCCGCGTCGGGGTGGTCCTGCTGGCTGAGGCGAAGGTCTCTGTACGGGCGAGCTGCTCTCGGTGGTGGCCATCGGCTTCTACCTCCTCTCCTATGCTATGGCTGTCATCCCGGCTAGCGTAGGGTACCGTCTGAGATTTCGAGGACGCGGTCGGCCAGCGTCACGGCCTCGGGATCGTGGGTAGCCATCAGCAGGCCGATGCCGCGTTCATGGGCCAGCTCGCGTAGTAACTGCATCATCGCGCGGGCCGTGGTGGTATCCAGGTTGCCTGTTGGCTCATCTGCTACAAGCAGGCGCGGCTCATGCACTAATGCGCGGGCCAGGGCCACCCGCTGCTGTTCTCCACCGGATAGCTCAAGACCGCGATGGCGCAGACGGTGGGCCAATCCCACGCGCTCCAGGGCTGCCCGGGCCCGCTGACGGCGCTCCCTCGGCTCCAGGTGCACCAGTCGCAGCGGCACCTCGACGTTCTCCTGAGCTGTCAACGATGGGAAGAGGTGGGCGTTTTGGAAGACCATCCCGATGGCCTCCCGACGCAAGCGAGCACGAGCCTGCTCATTCAGGCGGCGCAAGCGCTGTCCGAGCAGGATCACCTCCCCTTCGGTGGGATCGTCGAGACCGACCAAAATATTGAGCAAAGTAGTCTTACCTGAGCCGGAGCGTCCGCGCAGGACCACAAACTCCCCAGGCTCGATACGTAGTGTCACGCCGCGCAGTGCGTACACGACACTGTGACCACTACGAAACTCGCGCCAGACGTTGTAGGCTTCCACTACCGCTGGTGCCGGCGACTGAAAAGCTCGTTCGCTGCGCAGAGGGCGCTGATCAAAGCCAAGCTGCTCTTCCATTACAGCTGCTCCTCCCTTGACTCGCTACCGTTCGAGCCAACGGTAGGTTTCCCGTTGAGCAGGCTGCCAACGGGCCAGAGTTCCACATGGTCGCTGGCAATCACCACCTCAGCGCGTCCGTGAAAAGGAATGCGCTCCAGGGCCTCTTTGGGAAGCTGGAGCCGTCCCACGCGATCGATCAGCACCGACTCGCGGTGGGTCTCGCTGGGCAAGGCGATCACCGCGCTGGCGGTAGTGAGATGAGGAGGGACGCTAACCAGTGGCTCCTCACGGCGCACCGTCTCCGTGCTCGTGCGCCCATCGCGAATGGCGATCACCCGATCCACATTAGCGGCCAGAGCCGGATCGTGGGTCACCAGGACGATGGTCAGGCCCAGCTCCTGATTGAGGCGGCGCAGCAGCTGGAGAATCTCCCCCGCTGTCTGGGTATCTAGCTCCCCCGTCGGCTCATCGGCCAGCAGAACCTGGGGCCGATTGGCGAGAGCCACGGCAATGGCTACCCGCTGTTGCTCGCCGCCCGAAATCTGAGCGGGCAAGCGTTGAGCCGCCGCTTCCAGACCGATCAAGTGGAGCAGCTCACGTGCTCGTCGAAGGCGCTCGCGGCGCCCAACTCCGCTTAAAAGCTGCGGCAGCTCGATGTTCTCCTGCAAGCTTAGCTCAGGTAACAAATTGCGCCCGCTCTGTTGCCAGACGTGACCGACCACAAAGCGTCGGTAGAAGAGGCGCTGTCGCTCGTTGAGACGAGCCAGGTCGTAGCCGGCCACCAGACAGCGCCCAGCACTGGGACTATCGAGGCCGCCCAAAATATTCAGCAAGGTGGTCTTGCCCGAGCCAGAAACCCCTACCAGGGCCAGCATCTCGCCGGGCTGGACCTCCAGATCCAGCCCCTGTAAGGCCACCACTTCCAGATCAGCCACCTTATAAATCTTGACCAGGTTATCACAGACAATAATCGCTGACGTCATACAAACTCCTTACCAGTACGACCTACTCTCCCTAATCCTCGCTGACACGGAGCACGTAGCTCACCGCCGGGTGCGAGATGGTGCGCATCATCAGGCTTAAGGCGAGCCCGAAGAGGACCAGCAGAAGCACAGGAATAGCGGGGAGCCAGGCGGGAACGGCGAGTTGTACAGGCGGCATACTCTGCGCCACATAGAAAGCCCCGGACGACGTTGCCGCTGGCGCATTGCCGCTGGTAGCAGTAAAAACCAGGGCCGGCACAGTCAGCCAGGAGAACAAGGCCCCGAAGCCGATGCCGAGCAGCAGAGCGAAGGCATAGATCAAGAGTTGCTCCCAGGCCAGCGTCGCGGCAAGCTGTCCAGGACTGCCCCCCAGGGCCCGCAGCACAGCAAAAGCCGTCAGGCGGCGGCGCACACTCAGCCAGGAAGCCGTCAGGCTGCCGAAAAGGGCCAGGAGCAGTGCGCTGCTGGCTCCGATCGTCAGCACCCCAACCAGATCCAGATAAAGTGGAGCGCGCAACAACCCATCGCGGAGTGCGCGCCGGTCGAGTAGCGGTGAGAGCGCCAGCGCTCCTGTTTGGCTGAGTTGTTGGCGCAGCGCAGCTAGCCGGCTCTCATCGTCCACGGTTCTCAGCCAGACATAATTCAGCGGGGCCTCCTGAGCGACAAACTCCTGCTGAAACTGACTCTGCAGCACCCTCACGTAGGTACCGTAGTCGACGAGCACGCCGCCGTCGGGGACATCATCACCCGGCGAGCCACTCGGAGAAGATGAGGAAACAATGGTTGGAATAGCGTCAATCGTGGCCACATCGAGAAAGGCAAGCGAGAGTTGGCCATCGCTGCTGCTCAGCGTAAAGGTCTTGTGTGGCTCGAGCTGCAGCGAGCGTGCGGCATTGGCATCGACAATAGCAGGCACCACGTGCGTCACGACCGCGTCTCTGCCCGCGCTGACCAGCGACTGCATCAGCGTTGAGAGAGGCACAGCCGAGTCTGCTCGCCTCCACTGGGCTGTCTGAGTGAACGTCGCAGCATCAACAGCGCGGAGGGCGATCGATACATCCTGGGTTCCGCCCCCTGAGAGCGTCGTCGCCAGACCCGGCGAAGCCGAGACCACTCCTGGTAGGCGACGGTAGGCTGCCTTCAGGGCTGCCAGCTCGCTGGGGGCATGAGGCTGTCTGAGCTGACCGCTGAGATCGGCACCCACCTGAAAGGAGCTGCTATCATCACTACGCTGAACCTGCGAGGCCAATAGCACCTGAGTGAAAAGCAGGCAGGCCGTTGCCAAAGCCAAAAGCAGCGTCATGCGCAGAGACTGGCGAGGAGCGCGTGCCATTTGGACCAGGGCCAGCAGGGGAGCCAGACCACGGCGAGCAGCTGCCAGGCGCGCACCTGCAGTAAGAATGAGTGGGAAAAGGCGAAGGAGGAGCAACAAGGAGGCGAGAATCAAAAAGAGTGCCCCCAGCAAAGTGAGCGGAGTCAGCAAGATCAGGCGAGTGTGATCATCGAGTGCCTGCGAATGGATCAAATAGAGTGCCATCCCGTAGCCGGGCACCATCAGCAGCGCGGCCACCACATCGAGGTGGAGGCGCTGCCAGAGAGGGATCTGGCTGGTGCGGGCAGCTTCACGTCGCAAGGCCAGCACATCGGAGCGTGTCGCGCGCCCGATCGTGATGGCCATTGTCAGCAAGCCCACCAATGCGGCAGCCAGCGCATAGCCGCTCAGCGAAAAGAGTGTCTCCTGCGGCTGGCTGATCAGCAACTGCTGCATGAGCTGCTCGTTATCTGGCAAGAGCACATGAGCCAAACTGAGTGCCAGGCCAAGGGCCAGCAGAGGACCACCAACCAGGGCCAGGAGCACCAGCAGCAGTGCCTGAACCAGGAACATGCCAGCAACCTGCAGACGGCTGGCGCCCCGGCTCCGTAAGATCGCCACCGCCTCGCTTTGACGATCGATCAGCAGGTCGGTCATGATCGCAATGAAGAAGAGCACCAGGGCCATCACCAGCGCTACAAGAGAGAAAAGAGGGATCGTGGCCGTACTCATCTGAGTATAAAACTCCTGCAAAGCAGCGCTGGGCAGATTCACCTGCAGATGCTCTATCAGAGGAGGGGTATTCAAAGCCGGGTTATTGAGAATATTACTTTCGACCTGATCGATATTCGTGAAAAGCAGCTGGAGATCACTGATGCTGATCTTCTGGGGATCGATGTGATAGAGCCAGGAAAGTGTGAAAGGCTCTTCCAGAACGAGACCGTGCGTCTGTTGCCCGAAGCGGTCGAAGAGTGCCAGCAGGCTCTCAGTCGACGTCAGAAACGTCGCTTGCTGGCCCAGCTGTTGACCGTTGCTCACTCCCCGGGGGGAAGTTGTAAAGGTAGTGCCCTGCCAGAACGACGGGTCGGATTGAGGAGAGAAGACCCCCACCACGTGCAAGGTCACATTGTAGACGACGCGCTGGGTAGGAATCTGCACATAAGCAAACTGTGCGATAAAGGTCGAGCCGGGCCGGGCCTTCAGCTGGCTGGCTTCCTGAGAAGAGATGGCGATCTCCAAGGTATCCGACGAGGGAGAAGGCAGCGTTGCCTGGGGAAAGCGGCCTGTCAGCAAGGAAGCGTGAGCGGTCAGGCTGGCCGCTGGTTTGGTGACCAGCTGAACCTCGCTGCCGCTGATCGTCTGAGTGTCTGCATTCACCAGTGGCACAAGGGGCGTGGTGATGGAGAGACTGGCGTCGCTCAGATAGCTTCCGAGCAAGTGCCGGAACTGCTGATCGAGCAGTGCAGAAGCGTGGCTGAGTCCAGAGATAGAAAGCTGCTCCGCGTTGCTCTCTACCAGAATATCGGCGCTTTGGGGCTGAGCGCGGAAAGCGTCTTGCAAGCCGAGAGAGAGCGTCAGAGCGGAGTAGAGAGGCACGGTGCAGAGAATGATGACCGCGGTCAGCAATCCGAGAGCTGTCAACGAAAGCAGGCCCCAGGTGCGACGCAGGCGCCAAAAAGCCAGCCTGACAAGCGAGCGCGAAGGGGCTTCCCTGCCGTTGTCAACGGTAGGGGACGGGCCGGCAGAACGAAAAGCGGGTAGAAAGCGAGCCATGTTCTTTCCTTCCCGGTGCGATGCTGGACAGCAGGCGATCCACATTTTTGCTGGGCGGTTGGCGGTGGCTCCCACTTCCCTGGATGGATTGAGGGAGGGCAGGCGAGCGTGTCCAGGCACCCTGTTTCCGCAAAGAAAGGAGTAAGAGGTAGCGGGAGCAATAGGCTGTCCTGAAGACATGTGGATACCCGGCTGTCTCTCTATAGATAAAAACGAATAAATAGGCTCGAAGTCGCAGGCCTCTATCGCTGAGGGGAGAGGGAGAGTGGAGGAAGAACGAAGCACATACCTGCCGGGCAGGAGATGCTGCTGGCGCCTGCCGCTCCTGTCTCGGTCTGTAGGAGGGCTGGTGAGTGCCAACAACCTATTCAAATTTTTTTGCCAATGGATAAGCAACCGTTAGGTCAACAACGCCAGCGCAGCTCACTAGAGCCTGATCCATTCCGTTGTCTAGCGGCTGGAGAGGCTGAGAGAAAAGGAGCAGGCCCGCGACTCAATGGGTTGCTTTGTCCCGGTCAAGTTTGATAAACTAACGACCGGTAGGGGCATCAACGTTGCTGTGCGAACGCTCAAAGACGGATACGCACACGCTTGTATGCCGAGCGCCGGGCTTGCCTGAGCGCCTCGCTTCTCTTTCTTCATCGTGCTTGTTGGGCATCTTTATCGGGCTATGGCGTTAGTTTTTTCTCGGTCTCCGCTCAGGAGCCTGGGTAGCTAGGTATACGGCGGGAGGACAAAGCCGTTGCCAACGTGCCCTAAAAGGAGAACACTCTATGACAATGATGATGAGCCGGAAGGCCCTGGAAGAATATGGGCTGATGAACCTGGGCCAGATCCATTGGAATCTTGCCCCGGCCATCCTGGTTGAGCATGCTCTAGCGCGCGGCGAGGGAGCGCTGGCCTCGAATGGCGCGCTTGCCACCAAGACCGCCCCGCATACGGGGCGCTCTCCCAAGGATAAATACATTGTCTCGAACGAGGAGTCGGCGTCACGCATTTGGTGGGGGGAGAATAACCACCCGATGGCGCCGGAGCATTTCGAAATGGTGCGTCGTAGCCTGGCTGCCTATTTGCAGGGGCGCGACGTTTATGTGTTGGATGCTGCTGCCGGGGCTGATCCGGCTTACCGCATACCGCTGCAGGTTATTACGGAACTGGCCTGGCATAATTTATTCGCGCGCCAGCTCTTCCTGCGTGTGAAGGATGAGGATCTGGCCAGCGAGCGCCCGGGCTTCACGATTCTCTGCGTGCCCAATTTCCATACCGACCCGCGAACCCACGGCACGCGCTCGGAGACGGCCATCATTATCGACTTTGAGGAGCGCCTGATTTTGATCGCTGGAACTCACTACGCCGGCGAAATGAAAAAGGCGGTCTTCACTGTGCTCAATTTTATGCTCCCGGCCCGGGGAGTCTTACCGATGCACTGCTCGGCCAATGTGGGGGAGAAAGGCGATGTGGCGCTCTTTTTCGGCCTCTCTGGCACCGGCAAGACGAGCCTGTCGGCTGATCCGACACGGCGCCTGATCGGCGACGATGAACACGGCTGGGGCGATGCGGGCATCTTTAACTTCGAGGGCGGCTGCTATGCGAAGTGTATCAATCTCTCGCGCGAGCATGAGCCGCAGATTTGGAACGCCATGCGTTTCGGCGCCATCTATGAGAATGTCGTCCTCGATGAGAAGACGCGCGAGCCGCGCTATGAGGATGCCTCGATTACCGAGAATACGCGCGCGGCCTATCCGGTCGACTTCATCGACAATGTGGTTCTGGAGGGGCGTGCCGGTCATCCCCAGGCCATCATCTTCCTCTCGGCGGATTCCTTTGGGGTACTCCCGCCGGTTTCTCGCCTGACCACCGAGCAAGCGATGTACTATTTCCTCTCCGGCTATACCAGTAAGCTGGCCGGGACGGAGTCGGGGGTGACGACGCCGCAGGCGACGTTCAGTCCCTGCTTTGGGGCGCCTTTCCTGCCGTTGCGTCCCGGAGAGTATGCCAATCTGCTGCGCGAGCGCATTGTGGCCCACAAGGTGCGGTGCTACCTGGTCAATACGGGCTGGACCGGTGGTCCCTATGGGGTGGGGCGACGCATCAACATCAACTATACGCGGGCGATGGTGCGGGCGGCGATCAGCGGCGAGCTAGAGAGCGTGGAGACGACCACCGACCCCATCTTCGGGCTGCATGTCCCCGTGGCCTGCCCCGGTGTGCCTGCGGAGCTGCTCAATCCTCGCAGTACCTGGCCTGACCCTGAAGCCTATGATCGCCAGGCCAGTGGGCTGGCGGCACGTTTCAAGGAGAATTTCAAGCAGTTTACGCTACCGGGCGAGGAAGTGCGTGCTGCCGGGCCGCGCTGAGGCCGAGCAGCGACTCTACCGGTGAGTGATGGGGCCTGCCCGGCCAGGCCGGAAGAGGAGGGCTGCGCTGCACATTTGTACCAGTGCGGCCCTCCTTTTTCGTGGCGCTTTTGGCCCACAGCACAGTGGAGGCTGAGTCGCTCTCTGTTAGTGGGGGTGCTCTGGCTGTGGCTGCGGCCCTTTGCGCTCCTGCAAAGCGCGCACGTAGGCGATGAAGCGGCGACCGCGCTCGAACTCGTTTTGAAACATGCCGAAGCTGGTGAAGCCGGGCGAGAGCAGGACGACGTCGCCTGGGCGAGCCGAAGCCACAGCGGCAGCGAGCGCCTCCTCGAAGCGGTCGAAGATTCCCTGAACCGGGTCGGGACGTCCCTGCCTGGCGACCTCTGCGCGCAGGGCGGGCAGCAGCTCCTCGGTGCCGCTGCCCTGCAACAAGAACACTGCGCGGCAGCGGGCCACAATCTGGGCTGGCCAGTCTTCCAGAGGCAGATGTTTACTATTGCCCCCGGCGATCAGGATCAGTGGCTCACTGAAGGCTGTCAGTGCCATCCGCCCGGCCACCGGCGTAGTGCTGGTCGTATCGTTGATATAGCGTACGCCATCGATGATGGCCACCTCTTGCAGGCGGTGCTCGACGCCACGGAACTGGCGCACGGCGCTGGCGATGATCTCGTCGGGAATCTCTAGCAGGCGGGCGACGGTGGTGGCCAGGAGTACGTTTTCCAGGTTGTGCCGCCCTGGCAGGGGGGTAGCGCGGAAGGTAAAAGGCAGCAGCTCGTTGGAGCCACGGGAAAAGCTGCCACCGCGTTCCAGGCTGGCGAACCAGGTGCGGCCTGGAGCCTCCTCGCCAAAGCGGCGCGTCCAGGGATTATCGTAGTTGAAGACGGCCAGGTCTGTGGGACGCTGGTGGCGGAAAATGTTGGCTTTGGCTGCGCCGTATTCTTCCATACTGGCGTAGGTGTCGAGGTGATCGGGGTAAAGATTCGTCATGACGGCCACGGAAGGGCTGAGGTGGTGTTGCTCGAAGCCCTCCAATTGCCAGCTTGACATCTCCAGGACCACCAGGGTTTCGGGGGTGACCTGGGGGAGCAACGAGAGCGTTTCGACGCCGGCGACGTTGCCTCCGATAACCACGGGCTTGCCAGCGGCGCGCAGGATCTCGTAGATGAGCGTGGTAGTGGTAGTCTTGCCGCGTGTGCCAGTGACGCCGATGGTACGTCCCGGGCAGGCGAGCATGAAGAGTGCTAGCTCCATCTCGATCTGGGCGCCGTGGGCCCGGGCAATCTGCAGGTAGGGAGAATTGCGGGGAATACCTGGATTGCGAATCACGATCTCGGCCCAGCGGAAATCTTCTTCGCGATGTTCCCCAAGGATAAACTCAATAGGGAGGGCTTCCAGCGCGCGAATGCTGGGGGCCAGTATCTCTGCCGGCTTCCTGTCGGTTACACGCACAATGGCGCCCTGCTCAGCGGCATAGCGGGCCGCGGCGACGCCTGAACCCTGCAAGCCCAGTCCCATGACCAAAACACGTTTCCCGCGTAGCTCCATCCGTCAACAGCTCCTCTTCTCCGCTCGGGTAGGGAAGAAGTCTCATCAGCAGTATATAGGAGGTTGTATAGCAGCCTGGGTATGATGCTGTCAAGCCCTGGAGAGGCGATGTGGCTCTGGGCTGCGCGCTGGCCTGCGCTGGCCTGTTGCCAGGCGAACCGTTTCGTTGAGCTGCCAAGCAGCTGTACCAGCTGCTTAAGCGTGGAATAGGGGGGGGTCCTCCGCTTCGCTGTCGGGGCGACGCGGGACGAGGTGAATATCGATGTCGCTGCTGAGGCGAAGCAAGCGATTAACCAGCGAGCCGCGCAGCAGCTCCTCCCAGCGGCGGCGTGCTGGGAGGCCCAGGACGATCAGGGTGACGTGGCGCTCGCGGGCGAGCATAGCGAGCGCCTGGGCGATGTCGTGGCTGCGCACGTGGAGCACCTCGGCTCCCAGATCCTCGGCGAGCTGGGCATGCTCTTCAAGACGGCGCCGTGCGGCCTCCTCCTCGGCCCGCAGGCGGCGGCCATATTTGAGCAGGCGCACCAGGTGCGCCGTCAGGGCGGCGAAGCCGGTCGGCTCAACGGAGACGGCGATCAGCTGGGCCTGCAGGCTGTGGGCCAGGCGCCAGGCATCGCGGATCACCTGGCGGCTGTGAGGGCGGTGATCGAAGCCGACCAGGATACGCTCGCAAGCTGGCCAGGGTTTGTTGATCTTATGCGAGGCCATATAGTGCTGCAGCTGAGCCTCGGCCTTCTCGGCGGTGCGTCGGAGCGCCAGCTCGCGCAAGGCCGTGAGGTTTCCCTCGCGGAAAAAGTGATTGAGGGCGGCGTCGATGCGTTCACGGGGGTAGATGTTCCCATGCTTCATGCGCTGGCGCAGGGCATGGGGCGAGATATCGATCAGCTCGACCTCGTCGGCCTGGTCAAGAATCCAGTCGGGCAGCGTCTCGCGCACGCGCACGCCAGTGATGTTAGCCACAATATCATTGAGGCTCTCCAGGTGTTGGATATTGAGGGTGGTCACCACATCGATGCCGGCCTCCAACAGCTCTAACACATCCTGATAGCGCTTCTCATGCCTGGAGCCAGGGACGTTAGTATGGGCCAGCTCGTCGATCAGCGCCACCTGGGGGCGGCGAATCAGGATGGCCTCCAGGTCCATCTCTTCGAAAGTCAGACTGCGATAGACGATCTTCTGGCGAGGGATGGTCTCCAAATCACCAATCTGCTCGGCGGTGCGTGGGCGACCGTGGGTCTCGACGTAGCCGATGACCACGTCGGTCCCGCGACTCTTGCGTCGGTGGCCCTCATTGAGCATGGCGTACGTTTTGCCCGCTCCTGGGGCGGCGGCCAGGTAGATGCGCAGGCGCCCGCGGCGGCCCGAGGAGGGTCGCGGAGAGCGCCCTGCCGGGGCCGGGTTCTGGTCGCCGCCAGCTGCACTGCCCCACTGCTGAGATTCCTGCTGCCCGGCCAGATCCTCGTCGCGCAGGCCGTAGCGCTGCAGCAGTTCCTCGGGAGAAGGGCGTCCGTCGTTGGTCTCGCGCCTGGCTCTTTGCTCACTCATTGCGGGCAGGCTCCTCCCTGGTGGTCCTTGGGTCTCGTCATAGAAAGGTTCATCGCTTGGGTGACGTTAATGCTGAAGGGCATCGAGGGCCAGATTCAGGTCGAGCACATTCACGTGTGGCTCGCCGAAGATACCCAGAAAGCGCCCCTGCACATGGTTCAGCACGAGCTGGCGCACCGTCTCCTGGCTCAGTCCGCGGGCCTGGGCCACGCGCGGCACCTGGTAGAGAGCGGCGGCTACCGAAATGTCGGGGTCCAGGCCCGAGCCGGAGGCCGTCACCAGGTCGGCGGGCACCGGTCCCGGTGGGGCATTGGGGTTCTCTCGCTTCAGCTCAGCGATACGCTGCTGCACGGTCTGGACCAGGGCCTTGTTGGTTGGCCCGAGGTTAGAGGCGCCGGAATTCTCGGCGTTATAGGGTTGGGCCTTGCTACCGTCATCGCTGAGCGTAGCCGAGGGGCGCCCGTGGAAGTAGCGGGGCGAGGTCCAGTACTGTCCGATCAGCTCCGAGCCGACCAAACGGCCATTGGAGTAGCGCAGGCTACCGTTGGCCTGATAAGGAAAGAGCAGCTGAGCCAAGGCGGTGACCACCCCGGGATACAGCAGGCCCAGCAGAAGAGTCAGAAGCAGCGTCAGCATCAATGCCGGGCGGAGATACTCACGCGCGAGAAGCTTCCATGAGAGATGCATAGTGCTCATCCTCTTGAACAAGACGATCTAGAGTGTCAGGTGCAACAGCGAGAGCAGCAGATCGATGAGCTTGATGCCCACGAAAGGGGCGACAATGCCGCCCAGACCATAGATCAAGAGATTACGCCGTAACAGTGGGCCGGCCCCGATCGGACGATATTTCACGCCGCGCAGGGCCAGCGGAATCAGCGCGATAATGATCAAGGCATTAAAGATGACCGCTGAGAGCACCGCGCTGTGTGGGGTGGCCAGACCCATGATGTTGAGGGCATTCAGCTCGGGGTAGGTGGCCGAGAAGGCCGCCGGGATAATGGCGAAGTACTTCGCCACATCGTTGGCGATACTAAAGGTTGTCAGGGCCCCGCGCGTGATCAGTAGCTGCTTACCGATCTCCACGATCTCGATCAGTTTGGTCGGATTCGAATCCAGATCGATCATATTGGCGGCCTCTTTGGCGGCCTGGGTACCACTGTTCATGGCGACGCCGACATCGGCCTGTGCCAGAGCTGGGGCATCGTTCGTTCCGTCGCCGGTCATCGCGACCATTCGCCCGCCGGCCTGCTGCTCGCGGATCAGCTTCAGCTTTGTCTCAGGGGTAGCCTGAGCCAGAAAGTCATCGACGCCAGCCTCGCGAGCGATCGCTGCCGCGGTCAGGGGATTATCGCCCGTGATCATAATCGTCCGAATACCCATGCGGCGCAGTTGCTCGAAGCGCTCGCGCATCCCGCCCTTAACAATATCCTTCAGCTCAATCACGCCCAGCACGCGAGCCTGTTCCAGGTGATCCTGACCAGTGCGCCAGGTCTCAGCCACCACCAGCGGTGTACTGCCAGCGCGGGCGATCTCATCGACCGTATGCTGTAGCAGCTCGCTATGTTTGTCTGCGCCGCCGTGTTCCTGCACATAGGCCAGAATGGCATCGGCAGCCCCCTTGCGAATCGTGCGCTGTAGGAGAACTGTCTCCTTTTCTGCGCTAGTGCTGATGACCTCCCCACCATTGACATTGGCCAGGAGATCGAGGCCGCTCATGCGTGTCATAGCCGAGAAAGGCACAAAGCGACTGTTCTGGTGCGGCTGGAGGCCGTCCTCCTCTTCGACTCCGAAGCGCTCGCGGGCCAGGGTCACAATCGAGCGGCCCTCGGGTGTCTCGTCAGCCAGGCTGGCCAGCAAGGCGGAGCGAGCCAGGGTCTGCTCATCGACGCCGGGCATAGGCAAGAAGCGCGTCGCCTGGCGGTTACCCAAGGTAATAGTCCCTGTCTTATCAAGCAGCAACACGTCGACATCGCCGGCGGCCTCCACGGCGCGCCCGCTCATGGCCAGCACATTGCGCTGAACCAGACGATCCATACCAGCGATACCGATCGCGGAGAGCAAACCGCCGATGGTCGTAGGGATCAAGCAGACCAGCAAGGCGATCAAGGTCGCAATCGAGACCGGGCTCCCCGAGTAGATGGCAAACGGCTCCAGTGAAACCACGACCAGCAGAAAGATGATCGTCAGGCTGGCGAGCAGGATGTTGAGAGCGATCTCATTAGGGGTCTTCTGACGCTGGGCCCCCTCAACCAATGCGATCATCCGATCGAGGAAGGTCTCGCCAGGGTTGGCCCCGATGCGCACGACGATCCAGTCCGAGAGCACGCGCGTCCCGCCGGTCACGGCGCTGCGGTCGCCCCCGCTCTCGCGGATAACCGGGGCCGACTCTCCGGTAATCGCCGACTCATCGACCGCGGCCACGCCCTCGATCACCTCGCCATCGCCGGGGATGACATCGCCGGCCTCCACCAGCACATAGTCGCCCTTGCGCAGAGCGGGCGCGGGCACCTCCTCCCAGGGGGCCGAGCGCTCAGGACGGCGCAGGCGCTTGGCCGTCGTGGTCGTACGCGCGCGACGCAGCGTCTCGGCCTGAGCCTTGCCCCGTCCCTCAGCCATCGCTTCGGCGAAGTTAGCGAAGAGGACCGTAAACCAGAGCCAGAGGCTGACGGCCAGCACAAAAAGCGTCTCGTTATGCAGGCGTTCGGCAGAGAAGGCCGGCCCGGGAGTGGTCAGCAGCAGGCGCACAAACTCAATCGTTGTGATCAGGCTGCCGACCTCTACTACAAACATCACCGGATTCCTGATCTGCCAGCGCGGATCAAGCTTGCGGAATGCCTCCAATAAGGCGCGACGCACGATCTGCGGATCAAAGGAAGACACAGCTCCTTTGCGCCGTGTCTTCCACGGTCGCACTTCCAGTGTGTGGCTGCTCATTCTTCAGAAGGTCCTTCCTGCCAGCATCAGCAAGTGTTCAACGATGGGTCCGAGGGCATAGGCCGGGAAGTAGGTTAAGGCACCCACGATGAGGATGACCCCTACCAGCAGCGAGACAAAGAGCGGTCCCGTCGTCGGGAAGGTTCCTGGCCCGGCGGGCACCACGCGCTTCCCGACAAGCGATCCGCCAAAGGCCAGAATAGGGATCAGGAAGACGAAACGCCCGATCAACATGGCAAAAGCCCCAGTCCAATTGTAGAAAGGCGTATTGCCAGCCAGGCCGGCGAAGGCCGACCCGTTGTTGCCATTCGAAGAGGTATACAGGTAGAGGATTTCCGAGAGGCCGTGCGGGCCAGCATTGGTGGTCAGCGAAGCCAGGCCCAGGGGCGAGACACTGGCCACGGCTGCGAAGCCCAGAATCGTAGCCGGGCCGATCAGCAGCGCCAGGGCGGCCATCATGACCTCCTTACGCTCGATCTTCTTGCCGAGATACTCGGGTGTGCGCCCTACCATCAGCCCGGCGATGAAGACCGTCAGGATGGCGAACATCAGCATACCATAGAGACCCGAGCCGACGCCGCCGAAGATCACCTCGCCCAGGGCGATATTGGCCAGCGGGATCATGCCGCCGAGCGGGGTATAGCTGTCGAGAAAGCTATTGACCGCGCCGCAGGAAGTAGCGGTCGTCGTTACCGTAAAGAGCACGGAGTCCGTAATGCCGAAGCGCACCTCCTTGCCCTCCATGTTGCCGCCGGGCTGCAGAGCGGAAGTCTGCTGGTTGACCCCCAGATGAGCCAGCAGAGGGTTGCCACCCTGCTCGGCGGGTAGGGCTACGGCCACGGCCAGGACGAAGATGAGGGCCGAAGCCGCCCACAAAGCCCAGCCCTGTCGGGTGTCGCCAACCATGCGCCCGAACATGTAAAACATGCCAGCGCCGATGCCAATGATGGCCAGCATCTCGATCAGGTTACTCAGTGCGGTTGGATTCTCATAAGGATGGGCAGAATTAGCGTTGAAGAAACCGCCCCCGTTCGTGCCCAGCTCCTTGATGATCTCCTGGGAAGCGACCGGTCCCTGGGCAATGACCTGGAGGCCGCCATCGAGGGTATGGACGACCGTGTAAGCATTAAAATTCTGGACCACGCCCTGTGAAACCAATACCAGGGCCCCGACCACACAGATCGGCAGCAGGATATAGAGCGTGGCGCGCGTCAGATCGACCCAGAAATTGCCAAGCTGCTCGGCGCTGCGGCGTGCCAGGCCGCGCACCAGGGCCACAGCCAGCGCCATACCGGTGGCCGCCGAGACAAAGTTATGGTAAGCCAGGCCGGCCATCTGGGTCAGGTAACTCATGGTCTGCTCGCCGGCATAATTCTGCCAGTTCGTATTCGTCGTAAAGCTGGCGGCTGTATTGAACGCCAGCTGCGACTCTACCGGTCCCAGGTGCGCCGGATTGAGCGGCAGCCATTGTTGCGTGCGCTCCAGCCCATAGAGCAGGAGCATGCCAGCCAGATTAAAGACCAGCATGGCGATCACATAGCCGGTCCAGCGCTGCTCACGCTCGGGATCAATACCGCTGGCGCGGTAGAGGAAGCGCTCGAGCGGAGCAAAGACTGGCGACAGCCAGGTGCGCTCACCGTTGAAGACCCTGGTCATGTAGAGGCCAAGCGGCTTCGTGAGCGCCAAAACAAGCCCTAAAAAGAGAGCAATCTGTACAAGGCTATTGAGCGTAATGGACATCGCAAAAGCCATCCTCTATAGATGAGTGAGCTGCTTAGAAGCGTTCTGGCTTCAGCAGCGCGATGACCAGATAGATCAGCAGCAGCAGCGCACTCAAACCGGTCAGCAGGTATTCCAAAGGGGTATTCATCGAAGCGCTCCTTTGTGGTTGATCATTGGGACCTGCTCACAAGCGCTCGCAGGCCAGTGTGAAGCCGATGAAAAGCAAGAACGCGAACAGTGTCACCAGAACAATCACGACATCAAGCATAGAGCTTCTCCTCCCCTGGAAAGCTCACCTCGTGAGCCGGGGCGACCTGACCAGCCTGTCCCTCCTCTCCCCTTTCCTGCTCTCCCTGGTCATAAGCCCGTGCCACCAATCGCAGCAAGGCGCCGAGTGGACAGATGCGAGGCAGGCAAGCGAACGGACGTAGCTCTGGGCTAGCGTGTGTCTGGAGAGGATTAGCTGACAACAGGATGACAGGGAGACAGCAGGCGCCTCGTCTCGTAGCGTCTGGCGCGAGTAGAGCACGCGCGCGAGCCTGGCGGAGCAGGCCCCAGGCGGTGTCATCGCTCAAAGCTAAATCGACAATGAGCAACTTGGACCTTCGCGCAGCAAGCTGAGCCAGAGCCGCCGCCGCGCTATTACAAAGCACAGTCTCATAGCCCTGAGCCTGCAGCGCCCGCTGCAACAGCGAGCCGAGGAATGCATCACTTGTCGCAATCACGATATTACCTTGTTGCATCGCTGAATGTACTCCTCTCCTCTATCGAGCGTAAAGAGCCAACGAGTCATGGACGGTCCCGCTCTTCAACGAGCGCTGCCAAGGCGCACCAGCGCTCCTGGCCTGTGGGCTTTCAGCCAGGAGCGGAGCCGTTGTACGAGCGAGAGACCGGCGGGCTGCTCCGGCCAATACAAGAGCATCAGGGGCACCAGGCCCTCGCGCAGGAGTCGCTGAACCTGTGGAGCGGGCAACAACGCATCACCATGCGGGCGGCGAATGACAAGTACCCGATCGCAGGCGAACTCGTGAGCAAAGCTCACAATGCTTTCTCCGAGATCCTCACTCAATAGCTCATAGGCTTCGCCCTGGACCCCATAGCGCTGGCGCTTCCAGCGCACCACCTCCAGAAAGTCCAGCGATTGCTGCCAATACTCAGCGCGCAGCTGCTGGGGCGAGCGCGTCGTGGCTCCTGGCAGCAGAGAGAGCGCGATCAGACTTGCGCCCTCCAGAGCGGCGAGACGCACAATGGCATCGATTGCCTCTACATCGACCTCCCAGCTAAAGGGGAGGAGCCAGCGTCGAGACATCTTGATCTGTCCCTTCCCTTCTTCGGCTTGCTCTCAGCCAGAGTGTAGAGCAAGAACGCTCAGGATGCGTTCCGAATCTGGCTCACTTTGCTCAAACTTTCCTCCAGAGAGCGGAGCAACTCCTCAAGACAAACTCAAGGCTCGGGAGAATCAAGCTCACGGGCAGCCTCGACCTCGTCGCTGAAGCGGTAGCCCACCCCAGGGATAGTCAAGATCAAGCGTGGCTCAGTGGGGCGAGGCTCGATCTTCTGCCGGAGCTGTGCCACGTAGACATGGAGACTATGCATACGATCATGCGAAGCTGCACCCCAGAGCATTTGCAGGAGCATCTGGCGTGTCAGCAGCTTACCACGATGCGTCACGAAGATCCTCAACAGCTCATACTCAGTGGGAGTCAGTGCTATATCGCGTCCGTTGAGCAGCACGCGGTGGCTCCCCAGCTCAACCACCAGCGGCCCAATACGTACCTGCTCCTCCGCAGCCTGGTCGTTTTGCCGCTCCATCCGGCGCAAAGCCACACGGATACGGGCCAGCACCTCGGCGATGCCAAAGGGCTTAGCCACATAGTCGTCGGCCCCCAAATCCAGGGCCTCGACCTTATCGTGCTCGCTATTTTTCACCGAGAGCACGATCATCGGCGTCGACGAAACGGCCCTGATACGTCGACAGATCTCCAGGCCACTGATATCGGGCAATAGTAAATCGAGCAGCACGAGATCAGGATGAACACGGGTGAAGAGCGTCAGCGCCTCCTCGCCGCTGCCAGTACTTAGAACCCGGTAGCCATGAGCAACCAGGCTGCGCTCCAGAGCGCCAGCCAGCTCCGGCTCATCCTCGACCACCAGAATGGTGGCCCCAAAGCTTGCCATCGGATAGCACCTCCCGCCGCACCGTTTTTCCTTACCTCCCCTCGGCAAAGGCCAGTATAGCCTGAGAACGGTCAAAAAACAGGCAGGAGCTCGGAGGCAGGTCTCAGGATTTCCTCAAAAAAGAACCGCTTCCGCTTGGGCACAGCACTTTCTGGAAAGCAGGCAGACAGCTATAGCCCGTCGAGTCAGGGAGGAGGTTTCCCGCAATGAAAGAAGAGAGCAGGAAAGAAGACGGGAAAGTGGGCCCTGGCGGAGGGAGCAGGCCCCCTCACGCCCGAGCCAGGTGGATGGTCCAAGAAAAGGGGCATCGACGACGGGTCAGGGGCGGGGAAGAAGCAGAGTCACAGATCCTCTGGCCCGTCGTCGCCTGGCTGAGAGAGAAGGAAGAGCAGCGCGAGATGTCATCAATCCTTACCTGGAGGCTTAGCCCCAGACCTCACGTGCCACGCTCGCCACCAGTTCCAGCTTCCGGCGCTGATCTTCAAGTGAGAGGCGATTGCCCTCGATCGTAGAAGCGAAACCGCACTGTGGGCTAAGCGCCAGGCGCTCCAGCGGGATATAGCGCGCCGCCTCCTCGATGCGCTGACGCAGCTCATCGCGACTCTCCAGCTGGGGCTTCTTCGTTGTCACCAAGCCCAGGACCACGAAGCGGTCCTCTGGCATGTGACGCAGCGGCTCAAAGCCGCCCGAGCGCTCATCGTCATACTCCAGCAAGAAGCGCTGGAAATGCGTCTTCTGGAAAATGCGAGCAATTGGCCCATAATCGCCGCTGGCATAAAACTTGCTTTGATTATTGCCGCGGCAGATATGGATACCGAAGGTAATCCCCGGGTGACCGTCGATGATGGCGTTATCCAGCTCGATGCAGCGATCGATCAACTTCTCAGGATCGTTGCCACGCTGACGATAGCCCTCGCGGATCTGCGGATCGAGCAAGGCGGCATACTGAGGGGCATCGATCTGGATATAAGTACAACCCAGGCGGATCAGCTCCTCAACTTCGCGGCGAGAGATATCAACGATATCGGCAAGATAAGCATCGAGCGTAGGGTAAGCGCCCTTTGACTTCTCCGGATCGTAGTAGGCTGCAGCCTGCTGGGCGCTAATCATGGTCACCTTACCCATGTGCTTCTTGCGCGCGCGCAGATAGACCCATTCTTCGCTGCACATATTGCGGCGCCAGCGCAAGCGGTCCACCACCACCGGGCGGCGCATAACTAACTCCTCACCACTCTCATCGCGGAAAGGAATAGCCCAGCCGCCATACTTATCAAAGCCATCGAGGGCCTCGATGAGATGGCCGAAGAAGGCATAGCGTCGCTGCTCTCCATCGGTAATCACCTCGATCCCGGCCTCTTCCTGCAGCGCGATCGCCTCATCGACGGCTCGGTCCTCAATCGTCTTAAATTCGGCGGCGCTGATTGCTCCCTCCTCGAACTGCTGGCGAGCCTGATGGAGATAGGGGGGGCGTAGCAAGCTACCAATGACTTCGCTATGATACATCATGGCGCATCTCCTTCTTCATGCACTTCTCGGCGCTTGGCTGGCCCTCTCCCTCTGGCAGGCGGTCATGATCGAGCTGCTTGCCACTGAACTGACGACCAACAGAACAGCCTGCCCTCTGGGCCAGGGCCGGCCTGGCGAACGCGAAAAGGCGAACAGTCGGCACAGAACATCTCAACCGGACCTGAGCGGCGGATGAGCGGCCAGCCGTCGCATCAGATCCTGTCTTCGGAGGCCCGATCAAGAAACGAAGCAGCTCTGGAGCAGGTAGCAAGCCGGGCCATTGGTTGGCCCGGGTGCCCCAGGCAGGAACCGAAGGAGATCAGTGACATAGCCGCTGGCGGGGCCGGTCGCGGCGAAGCGAGAGCAGGATACTCTCGCCGAAGGTCAAAGAGGATCGAAGACAGGAGCTGGTGTCTGCCCGCCCTGACCGGCCTGCACAGCTTCGATGACCGGCGTGCCGTAGGTCTTAAAGCTCTCTGGCAAGGCGCCGCCCCAATAGACGCCGCGCCCGCGCTGCTCGCGACGCCAGACGATCGGCTCCCAATCGGGAGCAAAAGCGAGGTAGCCGCCCGAGTAGACTTCGATCCGATTGCCGCCAGGCTCATACAGATAGAGGAAGAACGCCTGAGAGACATTATGGCGCGCAGGCCCGGCCTCAATAAAGATATCGTGCTCGGCAAGAATATCGGCGGCGCGCAGCACCTCCTCCCGACTATCGAGCCAATAGGCGAGGTGGTGCAGGCGCCCATGTGCACCGCTGAAATCGCGCATGTAAGCTATGTCATGGGTCAGCGGCGTCACACTGAGCCAGGCCCCTTCCTCAACGCCGTTCTCCTCCGGTTGCAATAGCTCGCGCAGGCGGAACCCGAGCTGTTCCTGCAGGAAGAGGCGATTAGGAGTGATATCGTGGCACATCAGGTTTACATGATCGATGCGCTTCACGCCCACACCGTGGCCGGTGAACTTCTGGGGCTGGTTATAGAGGCGAGAGCGTAGCTCTGCCGAGGCCAGATATTTTTTCGCTTCATAGTACAGTTCCATGACATGCCCATCGGGATCAGTAAAGCGGTAGGCGCGTCCGTGGCCGACATCGCCATCGATCCAGCCCTGGCCGTAGCCCTGAGAAGACAGCGCCTGAGCGCGTCGCTCCAGCGCCTGGGGGCTAACTGTGCGCCATCCGACATGACCGAGGCCGGCATGCGGTGCCTCAGTCAACTTGAGGGTACAGTGCTCATAATCGCCGTAAGCGCGGAGGTAGACCGACTGGCCCTGGCGGTCGGTCACCGTCATCCCGAGCACCTCCGTGAAAAACCAGAGGCTCTCAGCAGGTCGAGGGGTAAGCAGCTCAACATGGCCCAAGTGGGCAACGTCCCTGATTGGCTCCTGAAAATCCGTCATGGGGCCATCTCCTCTCTTGGTTGCGGCATTGCAGCGCAGCGCGGCGGAGAACAGGCCCTGGCCTTGCCTGCGGATGCGATAGGCCCCATTCGCTGAGCACAGCGCGGAATGGAGACCTGTGGCTGACAAGGCTCATCTCCTGCTCTGCCGTCTCGCGTTGCATCAGCGTGGTTCCGACTCCTGTGAACCGTGCTGGTCCTCATCCGCGACCAGTTGCTGAAGAATTTGAGCGCCGAGGTTGCCGGCGGGCAACCCGCGAAAGAGAAAAGCCAGATTGACCACCGCGTTGAGTTCTTCCCAGGTGGCGCCAGCGCGCCGCGCGGCGCGTGCATGCAGATGGGCCGCATCGGAGAGCAACACCAGCAACATGCCAAAGAGCATCAACTGGGCTGTCTTCGTGTCGAAGCAGGGGGGGTACATAGCGCGCCGGCGAATCTCTTCCTGGAGTAGAAGGAAGTCGGGATCGAGGCGAGCTAGCAGATCAGTTCGGGCCTGAACACGTGGGGGGACAAAACCAATCAGCTCGGCATAGCGCTGGCGAAGCTCCGCCAGCTGCTCCTGGCTCAGCTTCAGCTCAGGAAGCTGATCTCCCCCTTGAGAGTGGCTCATATGCGCGTCTCTTCTCCTTGCCCTTCAGTGGGCTGACTGAGATAGCCGGCCTGCACACGAGGCGAGCATGTCTGTTTGTATACATGATACCATAAAATGGTTGGCAGACTGCGCAGACTACAGACGAAGGCAGCAGATAGATAGACTCCGGCTGGTTTCTGGAGGACGCTCACGAGGCCATCCGACAACACGAGTAGGAGCTGAAACCGGGTCTGGGAAGATCGACGGAGTGGTTTGGTTGCCAGATGCCCTCATCGCTACAAGGTCACACAGACCCAATTGAGTCTACTGATCCAGTCTGCCCAGGCCGTCAACGTCTTCTTCGGCTACTTGCGGGGGGCCGTCGTCATGGTGGCAGCTGGGGGATCGAAATGGTGTCTGGAGTTGATGTAGAGCGGCAGTCGCTAGAGAAGGTGGCTCGCTCGTCCTGTTTCAGTGACTGAGTGTTCCGATGAAGGGTATGGCGACTGGTGAGGTAACGGCAGGACCTGGACCTGGCCAGGCTAGCGCTCTACCTCGAGCCAGAGAGGGGCCTGGTTCACACTGCCAGGCCCCGGACTGGACCGATGGGCGGCCAGCATAGCGACGCTGCCGTCAAGGGGTATCCCATTCGCGACCATCGCGCCGGATCAGCTCATCCGCCTCGGCTGGCCCCCAGGTCCCGGCGGCATAAGGACGCACGCTCTCCGCCGGCATCTGCTGCCAGGCCGTCGTAATAGAGTCAATGATACGCCAGGCAGTCTCAATCTCATCGCGGCGGATAAACAGCGTCGAATCCCCAAGCATACAGTCAGCGATCAGGCGCTCGTAGGCATCGGGCGGCTCCATCTGGAAAGCTGACGCATAAGAGAAGGCCATATCGACCGACTTCAGTCGCTGAGCAGCGCCGGGCACCTTGGCCCCGAACTTCAAAGTGATCCCCTCTTCGGGCTGGATACGTACCGTCAGACGATTAGGAACCAGCTCGCGGGCCTCGCTTGGCTTGTAGAGCAGATGAGGCACACGCTTAAACTGAATAGTCACCTCGGTGCTGCGCTTCGGAAGGCGTTTTCCTGTACGGATATAGAAAGGTACATCGGCCCAGCGCCAATTTTCGATAAAGAGCTTGAGCGACACGAAGGTCTCGGTTGACGAATCGGCAGGAATCCCTTCCTCCTCACGATAGCTGGGGACCTCCTGGCCGTTGATCGTTCCGCGCGTATACTGGCCGCGCACCACCTGACGTGCCACCTGCTCGGGCGTCAGAGGAGGAATAGCTCGCAGCAGCTTCACCTTTTCGTCGCGAATCGCATCAGCCTCGAAGGCGACGGGAGGCTCCATTGCCGTCAGGCAGAGCACCTGGAAGATATGGTTTTGTACCATATCGCGAATGGCCCCAGCCTTATCATAGTACTCGGCCCGTCCACCGATACCGATATCTTCTGCGACCAGGATCTGCACATGATCGATATACTTCTGGTTCCAGAGTGGCTCAAAGATACCATTTGAGAAGCGCATTGCCAGAATATTCTGCACGGTCTCCTTCCCCATATAGTGATCGATGCGGTAAATCTGATCTTCGTGCAGAACACGGGCGATTTCGCGGTTGAGTCTCTGAGCAGAAGGGAGATCGTGCCCGAACGGCTTTTCAATGATCACGCGGCTCCAGGGTCCATGATGGTTTGAGCGGTGACCGCCGTGGGGGCGATGGACGAGGCCGTTTTCGCCGAGCTGATGCACCACCGGGGCGTAGAGATCGGGGGGGATCGCCAGATAGAAGAGGCGATTGCCGTGGGTCTGATACTGCTGATCCAATTGTTCAAGCAGCTGAGCAAGCTTCTGATAACCCGCGGACTCGTTCAAGCTCGCCTGGCAGTAGAAAGTATGTTGAGCGAAGGACTGTCTGGTCTCCTCATCCAGGCCCAGCTCGGGTGGACTATTTTCGGCGAGGGCCTGCGCAACAAACTGGCGCCACTGCTCCTGTGTGAAAGGGCGACGGGCGAAAGCTACCACCACAAAGCCCTCTGGCTGCGGGTGAGCGTGCATCAGGTGGGCCAGGGTTGGGAGCAGCTTGCGTCGGGTCAGGTCGCCCGTAGCTCCAAAGATGACCACAATGCAAGGCTCAGGATGAACGCCATCCTGCCAGATGATGTGAGGCTGAAGGGAGGGTTGTTGTGCCTGTGTACTATTTGCCATCGAGGTCTCTCCTGCTTCCTTGGCGTCTGGACCGGTCTTTTTAAGTCAGATCAGGGGGCACGTTGCGGATAAGAAAAAGGGCCGGCCAGCGGTCTTCTGTGTTCCCTACCCTCATTGTAGCAGAGAGGCTGGCCAGCCGCTATCTGGCCAGGAACGTCTAAGCGCTCTGCCTGCGAAGACGGGCAGGCCGTTAGGCCAGTGACCAACGGAACGGTCGGCGGCAGGGATCGGTAGGAGGGCCAGGTGGTAGCGGAATAAGGAACGAGCAGGCTGTGTGTGCAGCGCTCGCAGTCCCGCCTGGCCTGACCCCAAGTAATACACTCACAAAAGGGCGGCGAAGCTTCAGCGTGTTGGCGTAGGTAGCAATCGAGGCCGCCGTCAGCTCGACCGGTTTCCGCGGAGCGGTGCGGTGCAGGAGAAAGCCGGGCAACAGGCGAACTGACGGCATGCTCGGATCGCGAGAAGGAGAGAAGAAGCCGGGCCAGGGGCTGCGTCAGGCTTCAATGTGAAGAGCCTCTAACACGGCCCGCCGAATGTCTTCGCGCGAGGGCAGGGAGCCGCGCAGGTAGAGCGAATGGCGAGCAATAGCGGCATTCGCGGCCTGCCGGAGGGTGATGCGGTACCCATAGGTGCGATTGAGGGCCTGGGTAACGTCCTGAAAGTCCTCCAGCTCCTCAAAGCTTCCTTCAGCGCGGCAACAGAGGGCATAGAGGGCCATGTCTGCATAGTGAATGACCCACCAGCGCCGACGCTGCTCCCTGGGCGAGCGCTGCGCCTCGGAGAAAGCGAGGTATGATTGCTGATAGCACTTGCGGAGCATGGCAGCGGTCCAGTAGCAGGGAGGCTCGTGGAAGGCACTGGCCAGCTTGCTGGCTAAGTCGCAGACCTCGTTGATGATCTCATCCTGTTCGGTGGCCTGTACCAGTTGCAACTGATTCGACATAACTTTCCCCTTTCCGTTCCTTCCTTGCCACGAACGGGGGCAGCGACTGTAGGCTGGGGAGCGATACTGCTCCCTCTGAATAGGGTACATGAAAGACAAAAATTTGTCTAGAGCAATTCAGGTTTTTTCTTGTTATACAAGAAAAATAGCGGCGAGAACACAAGAAAGATTGTTGCTGCTGGCTACATCTCCTATAGTTGCAGTATATCATGTTTTAGGAGCAGAGGATTTTCTAGGGGCGCTGGCGTAGTATGTGGCCATTGCGACGCGGAGGCGGGCAAAGATGGCGACCAATCCTAAACAGATAATGATAGGGACATAGAGGGAAACTACTATTGAAAAGTGTAAAAAGAAATAGAAGAGTGATTGAAGCGCTGGAAGGGGCAAGATAAGCAGGAGGACCGAGAGAGTCATAGCCAGCGACCAGCGGGCGCCAAGGTGGGAGATCAGGGTTTTGTAGCGGAGCTCGGCCTGCTCGCGAATACTCTGTTGCATCTGCAAAAGCTGCTGACGCTCGCTGGCGATTTGCTGGCGTTCGCGAGCCAGCTCCTCTTCAAGCTCGCGGGCCCGGCGCTGGGCATTGCGGATCAGATAGAGCGTGGCGGCGGCCTGTTCATCTTCCTCCTGACGTATCTGCAGCTCAATTGTCTTTTTAACATCCTGAAGCAGAGAAGGGACATGCTCAGGACGCATGATGATCGTGTTGGCCGCCTCAGCAATCATCTTGTGGGCCTCTTCCTCGACTGACTGCTGAAAATTCCTCTGTAGATCCTTATACTGCTCTTGAATGTGTTGCTTCTCAGCCTGGAGTTGGCGATTCTCAGCCAGCATATCGCGGAGATGGGCCTGATACTGTTCGATCTGTTGCTGGTGTCCCTCTTTCAGGGCGGCCAGCTCCTCATCGAAGCTAGCCTGCTGGGTGTTATAAGCGGCCACCAGGCGTTCCAGCTCGGTACGCTGCTCGGCCAGCTCGTCACGCAGGCGCTTATTCTCCTCGCGCAGTACGACAAGCTGGCGTTGAAGATTTCGGGCCTGGGCCAGGCTGATCTCGCGGTTCTGGCCGCTTGGCCAGGACTTGAGCGTGTTGGCGGAAGCGGTCTCGTGCTCGTTGGCGGAGTGCTGACTCTCGGCGGGGGTTGGAATACGCCGCTCGGGTGGTCTCTCCTCTGAAGAGCGTGTCATGGTACTTTTCCTATATCTAAATACGCCTAAAACAGTCTGCGTCTTGACCTATGGAGAGATATCAGCAAACACTATCTATCACATGATAGTATAGCACGCTTCTTAACCTGCTTGAAGGAGCAGCAAGATAGAAGCATATCACGCCGGTACAGTTCTCTCTACATCAATTATGCCTCGAATTAAGAGAGGTTTCAAGGGATCTAGCCTGGCATCGTCTGGGACAGTGGCAGAGAACGCTCCTGATCGAAGAGAAAGGCAAGCTCAAAAAAAGAGCCCGGTCCCAGACGCTCCTGGCATCTTATGCCTGAGTGGCTTCGAGCGCTGGGCCGGGGTTGCTACTCAACTCACTAACTGACAGGCGAGCATCGTAAGCGCAACTGGGAAGGGCAGTCTCACGGGCGAGGCGTGACCGTTCCTCGGGGGAAACCAGGAGGAGGCGTCGTTGTGACCGTCACGCTTGGAGACGCCGAAGGCGTCGAAGTTGCCGTAGGTGTGGGTGTCTCCTGCGTTGGGCTGCTGGTCGCCTGCGGGCTGGCCGTCCTGGTTGGCGTTGCTTGTGATCCGCTACTGATGGTGAAGTAGGCGGGCTGAGGCACAGTACAGCTTGGCGTTCCCGCTTTACTGAAGGTCACGTTCACCAGTGTCAGCTTACCGATAGCGTCCGCTCTGGGTGGAATTGAAAATACCGCCAGGCCGTCGCTTGTCGTTTGCGCCGTTTGTGTCATCGTGCTGCCATCCCACCAGCGTACCGTGGCTGTCGCAGTTGCATCTCCCACTCCCACGGGGTTCCCATCGACGGTGTGCACAAACTTTGCGTAGACCATGATCATCTTGCTGTTGCCGAGCCGTGGCGAAGTATCGGTTGCCCACGCTCCACAGAGGTAGTCTGGCAGGGATGGTGTGGGAGAATCGTTTGAGCCAAAAACAATGGTTGCCGTTGCGCTCGGACTCTCCAGGTTCGCTTGTGAGCTATTAGTGCCGCAGGCTGCAATCACTGCGCAAAAAGCCAAAAACAGACCCAGAGAGCCAAACTTCAATACACTTTTATAAATGGAAGAAGGGAAAGCTGTCCTCTTCATCAGTCATCATCTACAAAAAAAAGCTGCAACTGCTTTCTGTTTAGCCAACGTTTCAGGCTGCCGAAGGAGGGACCGCTGCTTGGCCTGAGACTGACTTGAGTATAGCATACTGCCCCTGTCCAGCTATAGATCAGCGTCTGCTTGTGACAAAAAGTACTAGCGAGTGGGTAGGACCGGCAGTAGCAGCTGCTGATCGCCTGGGGAGATAGCTCGGAGGGGGAGCCAGCCAGTAAAAAGGGAAGGGGGGAGGATAGCAATGGTAGCCGGTGGCGGGGCAGTCTTGGGGGGAAGAAGACCTCAAGGCGAGGGCCGGCGGGCCGGAGAGCCTCCTGTCTTCAGCGGCAGGTAAGAGCGATCTCCGGCGACCCGGCCCTTTCGCTTCTATGCGGTGGGCCGCTGTTCCACATCGGAGGGGTGCCTTCAGCGGCCTTCCTGCTCATGGACAAACCGGGCGGTTTCTGGCTAGTCTGGGAACGGCCTCGCTGGTCCTGCTACTGGACGATCACAGTGAGCTGCATATTGGGATGGATAGTACAGAGTAGATGATAGGTGCCAGCGGTGGTAAAGGGCGGAGTTGTGGCGCTTTCGCCCTGAACTCCATTGAAGTTCAGATCCACCGTGGGGGCGCCAGCCTCCTTTGCCTCCGCGGGGTTGGAGCCTTTCCAGACACCGTTTTTAATCACATGAGGGACGGCCACATCGTCCACCAAAGTAAGCGCCTGGCCCTTCTTGATGGTAATCTGCGTTACCTCGAACGCAGTTGAACTCATCTTCACCGTCGGACCAGTGTTTGCGGCACCCGCGGCGGTATCGCGAATGCCGCAGGCTGCCAGAACCAGTGTGAGGAGTCCCAGAAGTACCAGACCCGTGACAACCTTTTTATACATAGAAAGACATCCCTTTCGTCATGGAGAGATAACAAGGAGCAGGCGAGCGAGATCCTGCTGTCGTCGGCCTGGTGCGGGCTGGCTGATCCGGTAGCCAGCGACGCTGGCCAGGTAGTGCAGTGCCCGCTACATGAACAGGTGCGGTGCCCCGTTAATAACTATAGCAAAAGCCAGCGGTAGCGAGAAGAGAAAAGGACCTCTCCCTGCGTAAGATCGTGCTCCGGAGCTGCCGCGCAAGCAAAAGTAAAAGGCCCGAGGCGTAGCCGACCAGCGAGCCTCGGGCAAGAAGGGGTAGCGCATACGGGATTTGAACCCGTGATCTCCGCCTTGAGAGGGCGGTGTCCTAGACCGCTAGACGAATGCGCCACAGGAACCATGTACTTGCGTCAGCAGGCGCTCACCTGCTGGCAGCGGTTATCATACCTTATTCGTCGCCCTCTGTCAAGGGGTTCCGGTGAGAAAGCCCAGCGGTCAGGTTGACGAACGCTGTCTGAGCCGAAGCCCCGGTCTCCCTGCTGGAGTGGGCCGGAGGTCTGGATGCGAGAGCATGGCTGACTGCTGAGAGTCGGGCGGCAGAGAAAGAAAAAGGTGTGGGCAAGCAAAAAGCCCGAGGCTCACTGGCTGGCCATGCCTCGGGCAAGAAGGGGTAGCGCATACGGGATTTGAACCCGTGATCTCCGCCTTGAGAGGGCGGTGTCCTAGACCGCTAGACGAATGCGCCACAGGAGCCATGTACTTGCGTCAGCAGGCGCTCACCTGCTGACGGCAGTTATCATACCCCAGCCTTTGCCATTTGTCAAGTACTTTTCTCAGAGAAGGGCGGCCAGCGCGCGTGCCGACTGAAATTGAGGTCAACTGGCTGGCTGCAGACTGCAGCCACTCATTCGCTGCTGCGAGGGGAAGGAGAAGGCTCGTTTGAAATCGTTACTGTGGCTTGAATGGGGTCAGTCGCAGGATAGTAGGCGCTCTGCTGCTCGCGGGCGATAGCAGGTCCAGCGGCCAGCGCGGCAAGAATAGCCACGGCGCTAAAGAGCAGCATTGTCCCGAAAGCGTCGCTGTAACTGGCTGTTTGGTCGAGCAAGAAACCGATCAAGGGAGGTCCCATAATCACTGTAGGCGAAGAGATCACGCTCACCAGGCTTTGGGCCACGCCTTTGCCAACGCTAGGCAGCGAAGCGGCCTCATTAAAGGTGGCCGCATAGGGAGCGCTAGAGCCAATCGCCGTCAAAGTAATGCCGATTCCGCTCAGCAGGGCGCTATGCCAGGGCAGAGCCAGGCAGATAACGCCTGCCGAGCAGAGCAAGGCCATCAGGCGCAGGAGGGTGATACTTCCCAGCCAGCGCCGTCCGAGGACCAGGCCCCCTAACGGGCGGAACAGCATGCCGCTCAGCAGGGCCAGCGAGCCCCAGGTCGCTGCGAGCGTTAGCGGCAAGTGATCCACCTGCACCAGGTAGAGTGCGATCCAGGTAGCGATGGCATTTCCCAAACCGAACGTCCCCATATGGGCCAGGCCCAGGCTCCAAACAGCTCCAGAACGTAGCCCGTCTCGTAATCCTCCCTGGCGCAGCGGACGCCGCTCCTCAACGTCCACCAGCAGCCAGATTGCCGCTCCGAGCAAGCCTGGCAAGCCCCAGCAAAAGAAAGCGCCGCGCCAGCCGAGCAGCCGTGCAAGATAAGGAGTCAAGAGCAGCCCGAGGCCGGCCCCAACCTGAGTTGAGCCGCCGTAGAGGCCCTGGCCGAGAGCCGCCAGGCGCTCAGTCCCTGCTGCCACGCTGGCGCCTGCCACGAAGGCCCCGCCGATTCCCAATCCTGTTACAAGCCGCATCGCCAACAGCCAGCCGAAGTATGGAATCAAGGGGAGCAGCAAGGCCCCGCCCGTGGCCAGCAGCGTCGAGGCCAGCAGCACCGGACGAGCGCCGTAGCGATCGATCAGCACCCCTGCTGGTAGATAGGCCAGGGTGAGGCCAAGGAAGAGGAGGGTTGAGAAGAGGCCGGCCTCACCGGCGCTGATCTGTAGCGTGGCTTGCAGCTCAGGGATCAGCGGGCTATAATTCGTGTATTGCACTGTCAGGATCAATAAGGTCGAACAAGCTGCAAAAATACGCCAGGGTGCACTACTTCGCCGTTCAAACGGGAAAAAGTGCATCAAAAATCCTCCTTGCTCATCCGACTGACTTACGGACCGCAGAGCGAAGCTGCAACCTGGCGACGCAGTTTCTCTGGGGCTGCGCCGGCGATTGTTGCCAGGATCATCTCCCTGCCCATACAGAAGAAAGGTACCAGCCAGGAAGCGGGACGTCAAGTGCCTGGCAGCCGAGTCAGACGCGGGCAGAAGAGGGCATAGAGAGTCAAGACTTGACAGATGTGCAGAGGAGCGGGTACAGTCTTGCTATAAGCACAGGCAGAGCGAGAGGCAAGGTAGTGCCGCCAGCGTTGGCAAGGCAGAAGAGCTGGCTTCTTGCCCGTGTCTGAGCTGTTGGCCAGACCAGAGGTCGGACCCAAGGCCAGGAGAAGAGAGGGGGAGAAACCTCATGGAAATTGGCAAGGACTCAGGCGAAGTGGCCATGAGCGCCGCAGCGGCTACGGAGCTTCCCATCCGTCGGGTGTCGCTCCTCGAGCATATCAACATCAACATCTTTTGGTTTGCCAACAACTTTCACTGGCAGGCGCTGTTGGCCATTGTCATTCCCAGTATGGTAGCCAAATTCCTGCCGGTCAGTCAGGAAGCCATCAACCTCACCACCGTTGTTCTTTGGGGGACCATTGTCGCCGTAATTGTCAACCCGCTCATCGGAGCCATCTCCGACTATGCCACCTTTCGCCTGGGGCGGCGACGTCCTTTCATGATCATCGGAACCATCTTCAATATCGTCGTCCTGGTAGCTTTTGCCTTCGCGCCGGGCTGGGCCAGCTCGACGGCCTTGCTCGTCCTCTTCGCCGTCCTCTTCATTCTTCTCCAGATCACCAACAACGTCGCCAACTCTCCCTGGAGCGCCATCATCGCTGACAAAGTTCCCCAAAGCCAGCGAGGTCTCGCTGCTGGTTTCAATGGACTCCTTTCGCTCCTTGGAACTGCCGTCGGCTCGCTTGTGGCTGGAGCCATTGTCAACAAGCATGATCCCCTTCCCGTTTATCGTCAGGAGATTGTCCAGATCTTCCTCCTTATTGCTGCCGTCCAGATCATCTTTGTCGCTTACACGGTCCTCACCGTCAAAGAAACGCCCCTTTCCCTCGTAGATCAGGAGCGTTTCAGCTTCAGGCGCTTCATCAGACGCTTTCTCTTCAATCCTCTCCACTATCCCGACATGGCCTGGGTCCTGCTTGCCAGGCTCCTTGTCATGATGGGGATCTGGACCGTCTACTATTTCCTGCAATACTACTTTGACAACGTTCTAGGAGGGCCTGGGGTACGGACGATCATCTACAACACACCCTTCTCGGGCGAATTCTTCAACGGCCTCGTCTTTCAGCCGGCGCTCTTGCTCACGGCCCTGCTGACCTCGATCGTCGGTGGTTGGGCCTCGGACCACTGGGGCCGTAAAGGGTTGGTCTATCTCTCTGGGGCGATGATGGCCATCGTCTGTCTGGTCTTCATCTTCTTTCAGAGCCAATACGGAGCTTTAGTAGCGGGCCTCATCTTCGGCATAGGCTTCGGGGCCTACACGAGCGTCGACTGGGCCTTAACAACCGACGTGCTGCCACCAACCAACGAGGCCGGCAAATTTATGGGCTTCTGGTCAATGATGGGCATTCTCCCCCAGGTCATCGGAACTGCCATCGGGGGGGTCATCCTCCAGCTCCTGCAGAGCCTGCCCAATCATCTCGGCTACACTGTCCTCTTTGCGGTGACCACGTTCTATTTTGTCATCGGCACCCTTGCCATCAAGCAAGTCCGGGGAGCGCGCTAGCAGAGCGGTCGAGGCAGCACAGGCCCACTCAGGGGGCAATCCCGACGAGGAGAAAAGAAGCAAGATTGTGGCTCATTCTAGCGCTGAACCGGGGCAAGACAAATAGGGCTGGTCGGCCTCCAGCCGAGGCGACCAGCCCCGGGTATGCATTCAGGCAGCATCGCTGGTCAACGCCAAGCCTGCGCTCTTGTGAGCAGAGCAGCTGCGCCTAGCGGATCGACCCCTCGTAGATGCCCATCACGGTGCTCAGGAAGCGGAGGGCTTCCTCCTTGCGGCGCTGGAAGGAATTGCGACCAATGATCGAGCCGAAGCCGCCGCCATCGCGAATGGCGCGCACCTCCTCAAAGACCTGCTCGTCGGCAGCCGCCGGCCCGCCCGAGAAGATCACGATGCGCCGGCCATTAAAGGCACTCTGGACCACATGGCGCACGCGGTCAGCCAGGGTAGCGATCGGAATTTCGTACTTCTGGTAAACCTTTTGGGCTTCCGGCTTTTCAATCTTCTCGCTGGGGAGCTTCACCTTAATGATGTTTGCGCCAAGCTCGGCGGCGATATGGACGGCGTAGGACACCACATCGATGGCTGTCTCGCCATCCTTGCTCAGGCCACTGCCGCGGGGATAGGACCAGACCACCACAGCCAGACCGTGAGCCTTAGCCTGGCGGGTCAGCTCGCGCAGCTCCTCATACATCGTGTCGCGAGCAGCCGAGCCGGGATAGATTGTGAAGCCGATTGCCGAGCAACCGAGGCGCAGAGCATCCTCGACGCTTGCGGTCACAGCTGGCAGAGGATCGCGTGACTCGTAGAGCAGGTCGTGGTTATTGCACTTCAGAATGAGAGGGATCTCGCCAGCGAACTCGGCGGCGCCGGCCTCCAGGAAGCCCAGGGGGGCAGCGTAGGCATTGCAGCCCGCCTCGACCGCCAGCTGGAAATGGTAGCGAGGATCATAGCCAGCCGGGTTCGGCGCGAAGCTTCGCGCGGGGCCATGTTCGAAGCCCTGATCGACTGGCAGGATCACCAGTTTACCGGTTCCTCCCAGGCGACCGTGATTCAGAATACGGGCCAGGTTCGTTAAGACGCCGGGGTTCTCGCCGGCGTACCAGCTCAGAATCTCGCGAATGCGCTCGTTCATACGTGTTGCTCCTTCCTCCATCAACAGCGACAAATACGTTGGTAAACAGGATCTGTCAGCGTAGCTCAGCTAGAGAGAGTTCACAACCTTTATTGTACCACGGCTAGAGCCGCGGCCCGAGCGAGGCGGACGGCGGCGACCGCGCGAGTCGCCCGGTCAGGCTCTGGGCCCTGCTCCCCTACGAGCGGGCATAGCTCTATGCACAATCCTCATTGAGCCGAGCGGCGGCGCACTCTATCTGAGGGCCTCTTGAGCGCCTGCCGATCTCATTACCTTACCAGCGCTTCACCATATGTGCCACCTGCATGCCGCCGCCGGGCGTAATCTCGTAGCTAATGCGATCGGGATTGATGTCCTCGATCCTGGGCACCTCGTTAGCGGGAACGATTGTATCGTGAGGGTGAACGATCTGCCAGACGCGGGCGATCGTTCCCGGCTCGTAGGGGCGGTAGACGTAGCGGCGCGTACTGATTTTAGCGCGGCGAGCCTGGCTCTCAGCCTTGCCGAAGAGTTCCTTCGCCTGTTCATCTTCCAGGTAGGGATCGACCACCTCGAAGAGGCGCGGCGTGCGGGCCACGCGCGGCTCACCAACATAGAGAAAGACCACCGGGCGCCCGTCGGCGCTGTGGATTGCTGTACGGATCACATCCTCGTTATGAGGATTGTTGGCTGTCAGCACAGCCAGAATGGAGCCGTGGAGGTGGTCCTCAATCGTGGTTACTGGCACGGGCAGGCGACCCATCAGGCGGTGACTGCGGTAGTTATAGAAAGCCACGCCCATGCCCAGTAAGGCGACCGAGCCGCCGAAGGCTGTAGCCAGGGGCTTGGCCACCAGGTTAATCGACCAGGCCAGAGTCACCAGGAAAGTGGTAATGACCCCCAGATAGAAATCAATGGTATACCAGAGGCCGCGCCAGCCCTCGTACGAGCGCTCGGCGCTCTCCACGATCTCGCTGTGAGTGGGATGTCGTGGGGTCTGAAGCTCATGGTGGCCGTTAAGGGCCAGGCCACTCTCGGCATTGAGCGCCAGGTCCGTCTCTGCGGGAGCATGGCCGTTCTGGCTGCTGCTATGCAACTCTGCCAGGGCGGCAGCGCGATTCTGGGCCGCGTGTCGCTCGCGCCAACGGACAACGTCCAGGCCGAGGCAGGTCAGCGAGAAAGCTCCCAGCAGGCCAAAGGCGTACATATCGCCGAGCAAGTCCAGCTGACCGTGAACCAAGAGCAAGACCAGAATTGGAACGCCGGTAGCCAGGGCGATCGAATAGTGAGGTGTGCCGCGCAGGCGGTTCCGCTTCAGCACGAAGGAGGGCAAGAACTCCATGCGCGAGAGGGCCATAAAAACGTGGTAAGCGCCGATAATCGCAGTGTTACTCGCGAAGACCAGCAAAGCGCTAGCGCTAATTGCCACCTCACTCTGGAGCCAGATATTGCCCCAGTGGCCGGCCAGCAGCGAGACAAGCTGGCTATTCTTGAGGGGGTCAGCCGCCTCCTGGGATTGCAGGAGCGTAGAGAAAGTCGTGAGCAGGGGGCTGGTGAGACCGATCGTAACGACGACCAGCAGCAGAGCCAGGCCGGCGACCCTTTTGCGCGGTGTCTTCATGACCGGCGACAGCTGAGAGATACTCTCTAGTCCCGAGAAGGCCAGGAAGGCCCCTCCGAAGCCGACCAATAGCTTGACCGGGGTCACGGCATTGCCGGCGAACATGCTTTCGAAGAGCTGGAGGGCCTCAGCGGGCGAGAGATGGCTAAAGACTGTGAAGAGAATGGCCAGATCGCTGACGAAGGCGATCAAGGCGCCGATCAAGCTCACCGTAGCGCTCTCTGTGATGCCGATCCAGTTAAGAAAGCCCAACAGGGCCAGCACAGCGATCGTAATCCAGAGAGCATTAGGCCCCAGGGCTGGGAAGACGACGCTGAAATAAAAGATGCCCGAGAGGCAGCTCAAAGCCGCCGTCAAGAAGTAGTCCACCAGAATGAACATACCGCCCAGGGCGCCGAACCAGGGATTCAGAGCGTGGGCTGCCACACTGACAACGCCGCCGCCTTGGGGGAAGCGTGCCGAGACCTCAGCGTACTTGAGCGTGAGCAGTACGAAGACAACCATCGTGAGGAGGACAAAGAACCCGGCCAGTTTCCCCACGGTAACATAGAGGATGCCGGGTGTATAGTACACTGAGGTGCCGATGTCGGCAAAGACGACTGCCCAGCAAAGCAGAGGGCCAAGGCGGCCCCGCCCTGGCTGATGCTCCTGCGACTGGTCTGTTGTTGTTGCCTGTGTCACCGATTCCTGCATTGTAGAGTCCTTAGCTGAGCTCAGAGGATCTTGGAGTATGCCATCCCCTTTTTGGGTTAACCCGATAGGGGCAGGTGCCTGAGCCTCCGCGTCGGTGGTTCCGGCTATAACTGTAACATGCAATCTTAACCCGGGGCAAGGGGAAAACGTCTCAGTCGGGGCCATTGGCTAAAGCGCAGCCATTGTTACTTCGCTGCCGCTCAACCGTTCTAAGCCAAAGAAATGTTTCTCGGGTAATCACGTTGTTTCACTGGTCGGACAGACCTGGTGATAGGCGCATGCAGGCCTGGTGGTGTGGTGGGAGGGGGGCCGAGGGCAGCGCCTGGGCGAGGCAAGAGGGCGGCGGTTGTCTCAAGCTGGGGAGTGGAGGAGAGCGGGTCAGGCGCACGTATATGGTCCGTCTCTATCTTGTCTGTCTCCAGAATTCGCGGGCAGCGGTTGGTCGTGGCTGATCGGATCGTCAGGTCTGCAACTGGAGAGGAGAAACTGAATACTATGGCAGTAAGTGGCGATACCTTTGATCGTCTTCTAGAAGCAATCTATACCCAACAGCGTCTATTAGAAGAGCTTGAAAGAGAGAATCGCGAGCTGCGCCAGCAGCTGCAGGATCTGCGTGAGGGGCGAGGAATTTTTGTGGAGATTCTGGGGGTGCGCTATCCCCTGGCTGTTGTGGGGGCGGTAGAGCGGCAGGTCACCGCGCCTACGCCGGCGGTTGCTGCGCAGCCTGAATACAGCGCCACACCGTCCTACCAGCAGGAACCAGAGTGGCAGGAAGAGCAGCCTGGGGGACAGGGGCAGCGAGGAATAACGCCGACGGAAGAGCGTCCCGGGGAGATCACGCAAATTAGAGCCTCCATCGGTCCCTTGGAGGCTCAGCAGATGGCCCAATCCTTGCCCCTGACCCAGGCCGCGCCCCTAGAGGGGCCGCGACTCTCCCCTTCCTATCTTGAAGAAATGCTGCTTGATGAGTTCGCTGCCGCGGCCACGGGACCGTTGGGGACAGCGGCCCGCGGGGATACTGGGCCTGGGTCGACCGGACCCGCGAGCGCAGGGCATCCACGCGAGCAAAGGCCGGCGCCGGCTTCGGCTGAGGGCGGACCGGCAGGTCCTACGCCCACGACCCTTGACGAAGAAAGCAAAGCGGCCCTCAGACGTGAACTGATGGGCAGCTTCCTGCTGGACTAAGCACCAGCAGTGAGCCAGAAACCGCTGCTTTTCGCTGCTCTTGTGGAACACCAATGCTGGCTGTCCCTGGAAGGTAAAACCTCCTTCCAGGGACGACCACTTTTGGTCAGTGACCGGGCTAGCCCGTGAGATCTCTTCCCCGTTTCCGTGCCGTGCTTGCGTCCCTTTGAGCCGTGCGGGACTCTAAAGGAAGCATGAGCACATGGCCTGTTCTGCCAGCGGCAGCCTGTCTGAGCAGTCGATGCAGGCTAGGATGGCAGGCGAATCGTCGCGCTTGTGCTCTCCATGCCGCTACCGGACTGGCCCATAATCAGGGTAAATTGCTGATCCTTCTGAGGAACACTGAAAGTGACCGTACCGCCCTGGTTGTTGGCCCCTTGGGAGAAGGCCACGGGCAGCGTGCTATAGCTTGGGGTGATCCTGGCGCCGTTCTCTGTCTGGAGACGAATATAATCATACGGGGAGCCGGGAATCGCGGTCTGAGCCAGGGTATTATCGACTGTCAGCGTCAGAGTCAAGAAGATCTTCCCCCGTGGAGCCTGCTGGCCCTCAGTGCTCCAGGCCAGCGTGGCCCCGGTCACAGTCCAATTCAGTCCGAAGTACTGCAGTGACGTATTCAGCTTCACGCTACGGGGAGCGTAGCGTGAGAGATCCGGCTTACTGGTCAGAGGAATATCCATCTGGGCCTCGTTATCCGTACCCAGGCGTAGCGTGAGCTTACTGAGGGGGATATCCTGCGGTGCTGCGAAGTCCAGCAGATTGTTGCGGTTCGCCTGGGGAGCGAGCGAGCCATTAGCGGTCACCAGCAGAGGGGCCTGCTCGCCTTTGCCGGGCACGAGCAGATGGGCACACTGATAAAGATTGTACACAATTGGGCTGGCCGTGAGATTCTCCTCATGCAAGAAGACGCGCACCATTCCATCCTCAGTAGCATGTGGATCGTCGGCAAAGGTCTGCGCCTGCTGAACGCGCTGGATGGTCATGCGCGCGCTTGCGTAAGTCACTGTAGTATCGAGCCGCAACGTCGTCACTGGTTCCTGGGCCTCGCTGCGGAACCCAGGGACAGGGACCCCAGCCAGGCCGGCTGTGACGTAACCGAGGGCGATGAGGAGGACAAGGGCGAGCAGCACAGGGAGCAGCCAGCGTTGCTGGCGGGGCCGCCTGACGAGCGGGCGTGGGGCCACAGCAGGCGTTTCCGGTGTCTGCTGTCCAGGTCTGGACAGTGGCGGCTGGACGCTCTGATAAGAGAAAGCCTCTTCTGCGCTCAAGCCACAGTGAGGGCAGAAACGCTGACTGGGTCTCGTTGGGGCGCCGCAGCGGGGGCAAAACGACAATGGCGAATCCTGCGCCATAACCAAAGACTCCTTGGGTCGGTACTCTCTCCAGGCTTGGCGTAGTGAAAAAGGCGCTGAGGGCTTCTTCCCCTGGCCTTTTGCTACCATTGTAGCATAACGCCTTGTAGGGCCAGTATGCATCGGTCCTGCCCCCAGAGTCCCAGACCACAGACTCAAGCGAAAGGGGCGAGCTGAGCGCCGGGCAGTCAGCGCCGGATAAAAGAGGGGGTCGCTACTGCGGAGAGAAGGTGATATAATGGTGAAGACTTTTGGAGACTTGGCCATAAGCCCAAGCCAGGGAAAACGAAGAGCCAAGAGAGAAGAAGCGGCAGGCGAGCGCCAAGAGACGTGAAGGGGTCAAGACCTGTGTCGGAATTCAGAGTAGAAGCGCCATTCACACCAACCGGTGATCAACCGCAGGCCATAGCAGCTCTCGTCGAGGGTCTCAAAAAAGGCTGCCACATGCAGACCCTGCTTGGAGTCACGGGCAGTGGCAAAACCTATACGATTGCCAAGGTCATCGAGCAGGTGCAGCGACCAACATTAGTGCTGGCCCCCAATAAGACCCTGGCGGCACAGCTCTATAGTGAGTTCAAGGAATTTTTCCCGAATAACGCAGTAGAGTACTTTGTCTCTTACTATGATTACTATCAGCCAGAAGCCTATATTCCACGCACCGATACCTATGTTGAGAAAGAGAGCCTCCTCAATGAAGAGATAGAGAAGCTGCGTCTGTCAGCGACCAGGAGCCTTTTTGAGCGGCGCGACGTCCTGATTGTGGCCTCGGTCTCCTGCATCTACGGTCTGGGCAGCCCGGAAGAGTACGGTGAGGTAGTGCTCACGCTACGTGTTGGAGAAGAGCGGCGGCGTGATAAGATCCTGCGCCACCTCACCGAGATTCAGTATGAGCGCAACGACACCAACTTTACGCGGGGGCGCTTCCGTGTCCGTGGCGACGTGCTAGAGATCTTTCCGGCCTATGAGGATGTGGCGGTACGGGTTGAGTTCTTTGGCGATGAGATTGAGCGCATGACGGAGATCGATCCGCTGACTGGGGAAGTGCTGGGGAGGCGGCAGCGTCTCGACATTTATCCGGCCAAGCACTGGGTTACGACGCGCGAGCGCCTCAACCGGGCCATTGAGTCGATTCAGGCCGAGCTGCAGGAGCGCCTGGCTGAACTGGAGGCCCAGGGGAAGCTGCTGGAGGCGGCCCGTCTGAAGCAGCGGACGAACTTCGACATCGAGATGCTGCGCGAGACCGGCATCTGCTCGGGCATCGAAAACTACTCGCGGCACCTCTCGGGGCGCGCCCCAGGTGAGCCGCCCTGGACGCTGCTTGATTACATGCCCGATGACTTCCTGCTGGTGGTCGATGAATCGCATATTGCCTTGCCCCAGGTGCGTGGCATGTACGAGGGCGATCGCTCGCGCAAGCAGGTGCTGGTTGACTATGGCTTCCGCCTGCCCTCGGCGCTTGATAATCGCCCGCTGACCTTCGCCGAGTTTGAGCGCCAGATCAAGCAGGCGATTTTTGTCTCAGCCACGCCTGGTCGCTATGAGTACGAGCACAGCGAGGCGATTGTCGAGCAGATCATTCGCCCGACGGGGCTGGTTGATCCTGAGATCTTTGTGCGCCCGACGCAGGGCCAGATCGATGATCTGGTAGCCGAGATTCGCCGGCGGGTCGAAAAGGGGCAGCGTGCTCTGGTTACCACCCTGACCAAGAAGATGGCCGAGGATCTGGCCGACTACCTGCAGGAGCTGAATATCAAAGTCCATTATCTGCACTCCGAGATCGACACCATCGAGCGAGTCGACATTTTGCGCGATCTGCGCCTGGGGGTCTATGATGTGGTGGTGGGCATCAACCTCTTACGCGAGGGCCTGGATCTACCAGAAGTCTCGCTGGTGGCGATCCTGGACGCGGATAAGGAGGGCTTCCTGCGCTCGGAAGGCTCGCTTATTCAGATGATCGGACGGGCTGCGCGCCACGTCGAGGGCACCGTCATCATGTACGCAGATACGATCACTGGCTCCATGCGGCGGGCCATTGATGAGACCAACCGCCGGCGTCGCTTGCAGATGGCTTATAACGAGCAACATAGGATAACCCCGAGAGGCATTAAGAAAGGGGTTAAGGCGCTGTCTGAGCGCATCAAGGCAATGAGCGGTGTGGAAGCGGATGGGGGTCGGCAGGAGCAGGGAGCCTCTGTAGCGCTGGCTGCTGGTATCCCCAAGGAGGAGGCCCTGCGCCTGATAAAGAATCTGGAGGCTCAGATGCGTGCCGCGGCCAAGCAGCTGGAATTTGAAAAAGCCGCTGAGCTACGTGATCAGATCATCGAGATTCGGCGCGCGATGATTGAGTAAGCCAGCCGCCTGTCAGGCTTTTATTGGGATCAACGGATTGGCAAAGGGAGAAAGGGAGCGAGGTCTATGCTGCGCTCCTCTCTTTGCCGGGTCCCAACGTCTGGCCCGCAAAGAGCGAGTTATTTGCATGTATGCCTGCTTGAAAGCCAGGCTTGCCGGAGTCCGGCACCACTACCTACCCGACCAGGAAGGAAAGGATTGGCAACACTAGTAGCTATGGCCCAGCAGAGTCCACATTGTCGGCAACAGACCCAGCGTGGTCAGCACACAGCGACCCAGGAATCCGGGCAGTCTGAGCAATCTGAACAATCCGAGCAGTCGGAAGAACGTCTCTTCCACTTCGATTGGTGGTGTGGTCCTCATCTGTCTCCTTATTGGTGGTGGCAGAAAGAGGCAGGCAGAGCAGTAGCAAGTGACCACCACGTCTCAGAAGATGATCATATGGCGTGCTGGCAGGAGGCAGCACGTTTCTTTGTGGTGACAAGCGTGGTGGATGGCACAGATATACCGCAGCAGCAGCAGCAGCACATCCTCAGCAGCAGCGGTGCCATTACTCGCCACGTGCTCCCTCAGCCGCTGAGAGCGGCGCGACAGGAGGGAACCGACGACCTCACAATCAAGATACGGGCCTGGCCAGCTCAGAGAGTGCCCCAGTGGAGCCGGCACATCGTTGGCAAAGCCAGGTCTGCCTTAGCCTCTCCCGTGATCGTGATCGAGAGGCGCCAGAGCAGTCCGCCCTTAAGGAGAGGGCAGCTGGTGCCCAAGGCGCGGGTCTTTGAGCAGGCGCCGGATCTCAGGCTGCTCCATCGGGGTGGCTCGCAGCATAGCAAGCATGACCGGGAGAGGTTGCCCTCTAGAGAGATAGCTGCCTGGCAGATCGTCGGGCTTGGGCGTGAGCGAGGCACAAGCGCAAGGATCACTCGCGCCCACGGGAGCAAGGTGGCCCTTTTGCTGGCCGGGGCAAGGCAGATCTCTCGTCGCCAGGCTTGTTGAGCGCTGGGGAGCGGTGGCTCTGGGCTTCTGCGCCCCAGTTGAACGGTTGCCATGCAGCGCCGCCATTCCTCCCCACATTGCTGAGCTGATCTTTCCCCGCTTGCTTGCTCTGGGGCAATGTGTCTGCTCATGCCTCCTCAGCCGGAACCGGCTGAGGGGCTGTGCTGGCCAGTGATCGAGGGGCGCTTGCTTGTAGGTAGAGAGAAAATTAAGCTCAACCGTAGCGATACTGTAACGATCGAGTTCGATTGCTCGTTCAGATGAGGAGGCAGGCCAATGAAACGGCTCCCCTTAGTAATCATTTGGGAGCTGGATGCATTTCTGGTTCAACGCCGGCTCTGAGATCCCTCTCCTGGGAGAAGAGAGCCGACGGGCTGGGCGCGAACGCAGGCGCCTTGTGGTTCCGTTGACCTGCTACCGTATAATATCACTTGTGCTCAAAACGGCACTTGAATTGATTGCAGCGAGTCGCTAACCTGGCAATCTGGGCCGAGTAAGGGTGAAGACTCGCAGATTTCATACTTTTGACGTCTACAGGAGGAGTAGCCCGATGCTTGTGCATTTAATGCTGGAGTTGTACGGCTGCAAGCGGGAACTCTTGACCAGCGAGCCGCTGCTCAGGCGGGTGTTGGACGAATTCCCGGCGCGGGTGGGGATGGAGAAGGTGAGTCCGGTGCACCTCTATGACATCGAGACACCGAATCCGCTCGACTCCGGCATGTCCGGCTTTGTGATCATCGCCCAGAGCCATATTAGCCTGCATGCCTGGCCCGAGTACGGCGAGGTCGATATAGATATCTGCTCCTGCAAGGAGTTCAGTCAGGAAGACGCCATTGCTTATGCCAAAGAGATGTTCCAGACTGAGGACGTCGAAGCCCATTTTGTGGTCCGTGCCACCCGCTCGCTGCGTCCGGATACGCCCGATCCGGTGCGCTATGCCGAAGCGATGGCGGCCCGTCGTGCCAGGCAGGCTGCTCGGGACGAATCCAGGTTGACGACGGAGGTGTCCTAAAGGCAAGGACCAGAGGCCGGGGAGTGCTGCCGCGGCCTTTCACTGCCAGTCTCGTCCGGGCATTCATCCCGGTTGAGGAGCTATCTGCGACGAGTGGATAGCTCCTCATTTTATATGAGGAGTCTGGCTTGTCTCCAGGCCAGCCCGTCTGTTATCCTGAAAAAGTGCGTAGTTCCAATCGAGGCTATCTCATCTTGTGAGTGGGAGCAAGCAGCAATGGGCATAACGAATCCGTCTGCTGGGGGAGAGCCGATGAGGCGCCTAAGCTATGGACCTCTCTCGTGGCATTTTGGCGAGCTACGTCTGCCGTCTGTTCCGGGGCCTCATCCCGTGGCGGTGCTGATTCACGGTGGCTTCTGGCGCAATCCTTATGATCTCTCTCTCATGCAAGGGCTGGCCGAGGATCTGACGGCCCACGGCCTGGCCACCTGGAACATCGAGTACCGTCGTCTGGGAGACGAAGGAGGGGGCTGGCCAGGCACCCTGCAGGATGTCGCCCAGGCGGTTGACGCCCTGGGCCGGATAGCAGAGAGCTACCATCTTGATCTCAAACGGCTTGTCTCTGTTGGTCATTCGGCAGGTGGACAGCTGGCTCTCTGGCTAGCCGCGCGGCCCCTGCTCGTGCAGCGAGCCAGTGGCCCTGGAAGAGCGCTATTTGCCAGCGAGGGGGCCGTGTCCTTGCAGGGCGCGGTCAGTCTGGCGGGTGTCGTCGACCTGGAGGCTGGCTGGAGGCTCCATCTAGGGCGTGACGCTGTTGCTGAGCTGCTGGGAGGAAGCCCCGACGAAGTGCCTGAACGCTATCGGCTGGCCTCGCCTGCGGCCCTGCTGCCGCTCGGCGTCCCCCAGGTCTTGATTCATGGAACGGCGGATGATCGTGTTCCTGTGGAGATCAGCCGCGATTATGGCACTCAGGCGCGTGCAGCGGGAGATCAGCTCACGCTTGTCGAGCTGCCTGGAGTCGATCACTTTGCCCTCATCGATTCCCACTCGGCAGCCTGGCAGAGGACCCGTGAGCTGGTGCTCTCCCTTTCTCGTCAGCGCTGGTAAGGACAGGTAGGCAGCCAGACGAACGAGCGCGATCGCGAGGCAAGGCGTGCTGCGGCTCTGGCGAGGTTTCGATCGCAAGAGATCTGCCTTGTCGCCGGGCGCCCGTCTCCTTGAAGCGCTCTCCTGGCTCGCTGCAGCTCAGCTAAGAGGACGTGCGTTTCGCCCATAGGCCGGTCTGCGAGACAAAGACATCGTAGCTGCCATCAGCTGGATTAAAGACGGCATTGCCGTAGGAGGCCTCCACGAAGTTCGAGAGCCAGCCGCCGCGCTGGGTGCGCATCGTCTGGAAGAAATTATCATCGCCCCCGTTCAAGACCACGACCGTGTGTTTGGCATTGGCCTCCAGGTTGGGATCATCAAAGCGTCCCTCCAGGCGCGTCAGCTTGTAGCCCGAATGGAGGCCCAGGACATTCAGCCAGGAGGGGTACTTGATGATGTCGCCCTGGAGCATCCACTCATCGCCAGCCACAATATAAAAATTGTCGGAGAGCTGGCTGCCGTCCTGGCCATAGAGAATCAGCTCGACATTCATCGTGTGGGGCATATTGGCAACCGGATGGGCCCGGACCTGGGCCACCTTAATGTCGCCGGTCAGCCCAATATAGGTCTGCATCAGTGAGGTCAGCCAAAGCAGCAGGATCGCGAACAGTAACAGAACCAGCCCCCCAAGGCCGTGACCCACGCGATAGCGCCGCCGATAGCGAAAGAAACGCCGATGAGGTTGGTCATACCATCCGTGCTCCCAGGCCTCTTTCTCGCTGCGGTAGGGATGCTTTTGACGGTAATAGACCTTCTCGCCACGGACCACGCCGTGAATGGCGTAGATGAGCAGGGCCAAGCCGAGGGCTGCGATGGCAAAAAGCAAGAGCTGCTGCCAGCCGAAGACAAACGGTGTATTCATCGGGCCTTCCTTATCATTTCTGCTTCCCGCTATTACAGGAAGGTTGCTTCCCTTCCGCCATTGAAAACGCCTCTCTATCAGAAAACACGTTCCTGCCTGGGGGTTGGGGTTCTCTTCGAGAAGAATCTTACCGGGCGCAGTCTGCAGGGTCAAGGGACAGCAGCGCGAGCAAAAGGACAGCGAGGAAGAGCGGGACGGGGCGGACTTGAGAGGGAGGGTGCCGCCTGGTCCGGTTGGCAAGACCTGCGAGCAAGAGAGTATGGTAGAAGAACAGAGACAGTGGCAAACGCCAACACGGACCAGGCAGACAGACGGGCAGGAGAAGAGGCCCACCACATTGCGCGTGCGCGCGGGCAAGCGAGTAAGCGGCGAGCTAGATCTCTGGGAGCAGCGCGGAAGGATGGCGCTGCAGGGCGCCGCAGGACTCGCGGATCACAAGACTGGTGGGCAGAACAAGACGCGGTGCCTCACGCGGCGGCTCCTCGGCGGTAGCGGGCATGCTCTGCCGGCGGCGCCGCGGCATTTGCTCCTGCTCGATCATCTCCAGCAGCAGTTTGATGGCCTGCTCACCCATCGCATGTACCGGCTGACGTACCGTCGTCAGGGAGGGCCGCACATGGGCCGAGGCAGGGTTGTCGTCAAAGCCGACCAGGGCGAGATCCTGGGGGATGCGCAGGCCGAGCGTTTCGGCAGCAGCGATCACGCCATAGGCCATGTAGTCACTGGCAGCAAAGATAGCTGTGGGTCGTTCGCTGATGGGTCGCGAAAGGAGCGCCAGAGCACAGCGCTGACCACCAGCAGGCATAAAGTCGCCTTCCAGGACTAGCGAGGGGTCTACTTCCAGGCCAGCCTCCTGGAGCGCGTCACAGTAACCCTGATAGCGCTCGTGGGAGACACAGTACTTGAGCGGCCCCTGGATGTGCGCAATGCGCCGATGACCAAGCTCGATCAAGTGGCGCGTGGCCTCGTAGGCACCACGCCGATTGTCGGCCCCAATCCAGGGAATGCCCTCCGGCGGCGGACTCTGGTCATCGATGAGCACAACCGGAAAGCCCTGACGACGCAGCCGCGTCAGGTGCTGGCTGGATTGGCCAGGGAAGACGGCCAGCAGCCCGGCTGTCAGCCGCGTGGCAAGAATACGGTCGATGATCTTGCCACAGTCTCGCTCGTGGTTAGAGCTGCTAATGCTGTAGAGCACCATCTCATAAGAGGTGCTCTCGACAACAGACGCCACACTCAGGAGCAGTTCGGGAATCAATGGCCAGGTCAGGGCCGGTACTAGCACGCTGATCAGGGGATTGCGTCCAGCTGCTAGCCCGGCTGCGGTGATGCTGGGTACGAAACCTTGCTCCTCAACAATGCGCAGGATGCGCTCGCGCGTCGCCGGGTCGACATCCGGCTTGTTATGGAGGACACGCGAGACGGTGGTCGTGGAGACCTTCGCCAGGCGTGCAATATCGAGTATCGTGACTTTGTGGGCCATAGGTGTTTGCTTTTCGCCTCCGCTGCATGTGGAACATAACTGCCTCAAGGCAGGTAGGCCGGTGGAAACCTGCCTTCATGTCGTCTCTACTCCGCTTTGCTGCTCCGGGTTCCTGCGCTACTCTGTGAGAGATCACAGGTGACCTGCTTCGGTTACCTGCTTACGAGATAAGTATACCGAAACGCCGGCATAAGCACAAGCATCCCGATGGTTCCATCCTGCCTGCTAATGTTCCACTGTTGACAATCAACAATCTTCCCAATAGATCTACTTTCGTAAACGATTACGGCAACGGTTACAAAAGAAGGCCAGCAGCCATGCGCTTTTTGTCGGTTGTCGAAGAGGCGACGTCTGGCGCGTCATAGCGCGTAGCTGGTGGGCGAGCAGCGCGGGCTGACAAGTGGACAACCAGCAAAAGGCGCACGTATCAGGGCAGACTCACCGCAGGAAGCGGAAAGAGCATGACAGAAAAGCTCACCTTCTCCGAGGCGAGGCGGAGCCAACGCGGCTGGCTCATGCCCATTGCCGTTGTTGCCCTGCTAGTACTTTGCCTTGTTCGCCATGCCCACAGCAGGTGGTGGGCCTCATTGCGTCTATCGCCTTTAGCGTCAACGAAGCTCTCTGGGATGGGGGTCTCCTTGATCCCTCAAGTGGCCGCGCTCCAACGAGCGGACGGTACACGAGTCATGCGCCACCAGGGCGGCTCATGCGCGGACGTTGTTCATTGGCGGAGCAACGCCATTGAGCCAGGCGACACTGAGGTCGGGCCAGTCACCTTCGACCGCTGCAGGCAATTGTTCGCCAGAGGGGAGCCGCGCCCATCATCGCCGTCAACTACGGTTGCGGGACATCCCAGGAGGCTGCTGGCTGGATGAAGTATGCCGACATCACCCACCACTATGATAGCAAATTCTAGAAGATTGGCAACGAAGTCTATGGCAATGGGACCTATGGAGCAAGCTAAGCAGAGGAAACGCGTACCCGAAAAGGGCCGGCGCGGCGGCCTATGCCTGCCAAGGCGCTGCCGTTCATCCAGACCAGAAAGGCGGTTGCTCCGGCCAGCAAGATCGGCATTGTGTTCGCCATAGCTGATGACTGGCCGGGCGGCGTTACTGTTCCAGGCGACGGCTTGAGTGGTGAAGTATCCACAACGGACGGAGCGATGAGACGGCGGACTGGTGGGGGGCCAGCGCCGTCTCATCCTTGTCGCTGTGCTGATCCGGCTCACCTTACCGGCAAGACGCTCAGGCTGCTTCGCCCTGCCGGTGACGCACTGGCGATCGCTGTTCAGGCCAGGGCTGGCTCCAGGCGTTCCTGCTCGACCGCGATGGGGCGCTTGAGCACAAAGAGCATACCGGCTGTCACCAGGGTGCCCACGACAATCGAGAGCAGGTACTGTGGCAGATTGCCGACCACCCCGGGGAGGAACATGACCCAGATCCCGCCGTGGGGGACATGAAGCTGGCAGCCGAAGAAAGCCGAGAGCGCACCGGTCACCGCGGAACCGACCATGATCGAAGGAATAACGCGGAACGGGTCATTGGCGGCGAAAGGAATAGCGCCTTCCGTGATAAAGGAGAGGCCCAGCACCCAAGCGGCCTTACCAGCTTCCCGCTCGTCAGGGGTAAAGCGGTTCTTGAAGAGCAGCGTTGCGAGCGCCAGCCCGAGCGGTGGGGTCATTCCGGCGGCCATTGCGGCAGCCATTGGCAGATAGACGGGGTTGTGAGGATCGAGCAGCAAGCCCGTCGAAAAAGCGTAGGCTGCCTTATTGACCGGGCCTCCCATATCGAAGGCCATCATCAAACCGATGATCAACCCCAGCACAGCGGCGTTGGCGCCCTGCAGGTCTTTGAGGCCGCTGACCAGGGCCTGATTGAGCAGAGCCACAGGGGTGCCGACCACATAGAGCATCAGCAAGCCCACGATCAACGAACCGAACAGAGGCAGAATCAGTACCGGCATCAGGCCGGCGAGATTGCTGGGCAGGCGAAGGCTACGGTTCATCCAATAGACCAGGTAGCCAGCCAGGAAACCGGCGATGATGCCGCCCAGGAAGCCCGAGCCGGTCAGGCTAGCCAGTACTCCACCGATCATGCCTGGAGCGATGCCTGGCCGGTCGGCGATGGAGTAGGCAATGAAGCCCGAGAGGATAGGCACGAAGAGCAGGAAGCCCGCTTTAGCGCCAATCACGAAGAGCGCCGCCCCTACCGACTGCAGCGGGTTAGCGCTGAAGCCGGTCGTCAGAGTAGTCAGATTGGAGGTATCGTAGAAGGCGATGCGGTAGCCAGCGATGGCGAAAGCCAGTGCGATCAAAATACCGCCCGCGACAACAAAGGGGATCATGTAAGAGACGCCGGTCAAGAGGTGCTTGTAAGGACCGCGCCGAGCCTGGACCCGGGCCGCCTTAGCCTGCTGGACGCGCTCCAGATAGTCGTGACCCTCGCTTGACTCCGGTTGAGTGGCGGCGCCGCTTGTGCTGATGGAAGCCTGGCCTGCAACTGCTTCGGCGCGGGCGAGCGCTTCGCGAATGACCGCCGGGCCGTCCTTGATGGCGGCGCTGGTCGAGGTCTCATAGACCGTCTTCCTGTTGAAGCGACTCAGATCCACCTTGGTATCGGCGGCGATAATCACCACATCGGCAGCAGCGATCTCCTCGGGTGTCAAGGTATTTTGGGCGCCGACCGATCCCTGCGTCTCAACCTTGATGGTATGGCCCAGAGCCTCGGCGCCACGCTGGAGGCCCTCAGCGGCCATAAAAGTGTGGGCGATGCCCGTTGGACATGAGGTGATGGCTACAATCCGTGCCATGAGCGAACTCCTTTGTGTGTGCTAGGTGTTGACGAAACGACGCTGCTTCGTTGCTCAGCGCATACGCATAGGTAGATAGGGGCTGAAAGACTGCTCACTGCTCTTGTCTTTGCCGACTGGCTGCCAACCTGACTGGGACGCCTTGCTCGTCTGTGGTCGGCCCATCCGGGCGAGCAAGGTGGGGGGCAGGCAGTTCAGGCGAACCAACGTAACGACTGCCCCAAGCGCTCGCCACTAGCCCTCGGCGGTCAGCTGTGCCAGCGCTGTGAGCTGCACCTGCTCGCTGTAGTGCTCCAGCACCGACGGGGGTGGCAACTGCCCATCGAGGCGCGTAATACGGGCCAGGGAATAAGCTGTAGCCAGGCGCGCCGTGGCCGCCAGATCGAGACCGCGCAGCTCGGCCAGCACCAGAGCGGCCACCATTGCATCGCCGGCTCCGACCGTACTCTCAACCTTCACCGTTGGAGGCAGGGCCTGCAGAACCTGCTCGCGTTCTACAAACAGCGCTCCTTGCTCGCCGAGCGAGACCACAACACGCCGAATATCGTGTTCCAGCAAGGAGCGAGCGGCCTGAGCGACCTCATCCAGGCCGACCAGGGACTGCCCGACCAGCTGCTCCAGTTCTGCGCGGTTCGGCTTCACCAGCGTCGGCCCGGCGAGGAGACCTTGAGCAAGAGCCTCGCCGCTGGCGTCGAGTACCGTGAGCCGGCCCAGGGTCTTCAAGCGAGCGATGAGCGCTGCATAGAGAGAAGAAGGCACGGCAGGTGGCAGGGTTCCCGCCAGCACAAACCAGCGGCACTCCGAGGCCAGAGCCTCGATGGTGTGCCAGAACTCGCTCAAAGCCTCTTCCGAGGGAGCCAGGCCCGGCAAATTGATATCGGTGGTCTGTCGTCGCTCCTCATCAACAATCTTGATATCGATGCGGGTCTGGCCTGGGAGGCGCACAAACGCATCGGTGATCCCGCGCTCAGCAAAGAAGCGCTCGAAGAGCGAGGCGTTCTCGCTTCCCAGAAAGCCTGTGGCGATGACCGGGCAGCCGCTTGCGGCCAGAAAAGCGGCCACATTGATCCCTTTGCCACCGGCCTGTGAGAGCATGGTCCGTGCCCGGTGGACGTGGCCCGGCTCCAAAGAAGCCACCCGCACCGTCTGATCGATTGCTGGATTCAACGTCACCGTCGCCACCTTCATAGGGCGCGTACCTCCTCTGCTGAGCGGCAGCCTAAAGCCTGCCGGGCCAGCTGCTGCAGTTCGGCCAGCGAACGACTGCGGATCTGAGCTTTGATCGTCGCGATGGCGGGGATGGTCATACTCAGTTCCGAGACGCCCAGTCCGACCAGGAGTGCGGCCCCCAGGGGCTCGCCGGCCATTCCCCCACAGACGCCAACCCACTTGCCAGCCGCCCGCGCAGCCTCTACCGTGCGCGCAATCAGCCGGAGAACAGCGGGATGAAGGGCGTCGGCCTGGCGCGCGAGCTGGGGATGGAGGCGATCCATTGCCAGCGTATACTGTGTCAAATCATTGGTGCCAATCGAAAAGAAGTCGACCTCCGCGGCGAACTCCTCGGCCAGCAGGACTGCAGAAGGTACCTCCACCATCATGCCCAACGGCAGCCGCGGCGCATTCAGCTCGCGCCGGACACGCTCAGCATAGTCGCGGGCCTGAGCAAAGTCCTCCAGTGTCGCAATCATCGGGAACATAATACTGATCGGCCCACAGGAGGCAGCGCGGTAGATAGCGCGCAGCTGTCTTATAAAGAGGTCTGGATAGGCAAAGCACAGGCGAATGCCGCGTAAACCCAAGAAAGAAGAATCTTCGGCAGACAACTCTAGATAAGGCACCTGCTTATCGCCGCCAATATCCAGCGTTCGAATGATCAGCGGGTGCCCGTTCAAGGCGCGGGCCATTGCGCAGTACGCTGCATACTGCTCGTCCTCCGAAGGGGGCGTGGCTCGTCCGAGGAAGAGAAATTCCGTGCGCATCAAACCGACGCCCTCAGCACCGGCGGCCAGGGCCTGGGGAACCTCCTCGGCGCGGTTGATATTGGCTGCGATCTCCACAGAGTGACCATCGCGGGTAACGGCGGGGGCAAAGCGCTGTCGCTGAGCTGCCTCCTCCTGCTGCTGCAACTGCTCCTGCAGGGCCCGCGCTTCAGCCAGATCGGCCTCACTGGGCTTCACGTAAAGGCGTCCATTGAAACCATCGAGGATCGCCAGTGTTCCGTCGGCGAGCGCCAGCACCGCCTCACCAGCAGCCACCACCGCCGGGATGCCTTGCGAACGAGCGATAATGGCCGTATGCGACGTTGGGCCGCCGCGCGCCGTGCACAGACCCTGGACGATATCCGGGTCCAAAGCCGCCGTATCCGAAGGGGTCAGATCGTCTGCCACCAGAATCACCGGCCCACCGCTGGGAAAGGCTCCAGAGGCGCTCACACCCAGCAGGTGGCGCAGCACTCGCTCGCCAACGTCGCTCAGATCGACGGCGCGGCCCGCCAACACAGGATCATCGAGCTGCTGCAGCTGGTTCACGCGCCTGCTGATGGCCTGTTGCCAGGCCCAGGCGGCGCCGTGACCAGCGTAAATCAGACGGATGGCCTCCTGAATCAGCTCAGCGTCTTGCAAAAACTCGCGGTGGGCGCGGAAGATCGCGGCCCGGCTCGAACCGAGGCGTGCGCGCACCTCCTCATAGAGCTGGTCCAGCTCGGCCTGAGCGGCATCGAGGGCGCGCTGGAGAGCCAGACCGGCGCTAGCGGGATCGCTCGGCTGATCAAAGACCTCCAGGCGCTCGCGGCGGTAGCGCTGTAGCGGCGCAATTGCCAGACCGCCAGAAGCACCAAGACCGCTGTAGGTGGCCGCCGCCGAGCGCGGAGCCCAGCGCGGCACGGCGCCAGAGCTTGTCTCGTCGCGCGCTGGCAGTGGCTCCAGCTCGTCACCCAGGCCAGCGGCGATCGCTTCCTGCAGAGTGGCCAGAGCCTGGGGCGCATCAGGACCTTCTGCCGAGACCCGGATGGTGGCGCCGCGCTCGGCCCCCAGCTGCAGCAACGCAATCAAACTCTTTCCATCGGCAACGCGCTCGCCGTAACGTACCCGGATCGCGGCCTGGAAGCCACGGGCCAGCTCCACAAAGCGCGCCGCCGGGCGGGCGTGCAGCCCGGTCCGATTCTGAATCACTACTTCGAAAGAAGAGGCGTAGTCGGCCACGGTGCTCGGAGCGACGGGCCGTTCGCCAGTGAGAGCCTCGATAATATCACGGGGGTCAGTTGTGTGGATCAGGCGCTCGACAGCGGCCACGTCGCCGAGCACGCGCGTCAGCCGCCGCAGCGCATCGATATGCTCGTCGGAGCGGGCGGCAATAGCAACGACCAGGTGGACAATCTCGCCAGAGTTCCAGGTCACGCCGGCAGGAAGCTGCAGCACAGCGATGCCGGTACGGTGGATCAGCTCCTGGTCACGGGGCAAACCGTGGGGGATGGCAATACCATTGCCAAGATAGGTGTTAGCGACCTGCTCACGCTGCAACATACTGTCGATGTAGCCCGCCTCAATGCAGCCACTGCGTACCAGGAGATCACCCGCCTGGCGAATGGCTCCTTGCTTATTCTCAGCCTGCGCCTGCAGCCGGACTTGCTGCTCACTTATGCGAATCATTGTTGCCTCCAGGGGATAGGAGCCAGGGCCTACACTCTCTCTTATTTGTAAACGATTACAATAAGTTTGTCAAGTATCTCCCCCTTTCCCGCGGCTTCAGAGGCCCAAAAATTGGCCTTTTGGGCTGGAGAATGGCAGAGATCTTTGTAAACGATTTCAAGATGATTACTGAGATGGCCGCATGGTGATATGCCGAGATACAAAATTGTGGTATAGTAAGATTCAAATCGGCTGGAGCGAGTCAGTCAGCCAGCGAGCCAATCACTGGGAGGCATTTCGGAGAGCGTGCATGGCGAGCATCAAAGAGGTAGCCAGGGCCGCGGGTGTATCCACGGCTACCGTTTCGCGGGTACTGGCCAACAGTCCGCACGTACGTCCGGCGCTGCGCGAGCGTGTCCTGAAAGCCATCAAGGAGCTAGAGTATCGGCCCAATCTGATTGCGCGCAGCCTGCGGGCTCAGCAGACTACCACCATCGGTCTGATTGTCTCAGACATTCGCAATCCTTTTTTCACGGCCATCAGCCGTGCCGTTGAGGATAGCGCTTACGAGGAAGGCTACAGTCTGATTGTCTGCAACACGGACGAGGACCCCAAGAAGGAGAGCATTTATCTCAATGTGATGCGCGATGCCAACGTCGCGGGTGTTATTCTCTCGCCGACTGGGCCGACGGCGGCGGGGCTACGCGAGCTAGAGACAGGCTTTGCCGTCGTCGTTATTGATCGTTCGATTCCCGATGCGGACGTGGATATGGTCTTACTGGACAATGTTGATTCGGCCTATCGCCTGACCCGTCATCTGCTGGAGAATGGTTATCGGCGGATTGCCGCCATCTGTGGCGAGCGCAGTACCACGGGGCGGGAGCGCTGTACTGGCTACGAGCAGGCGTTGCGCGCCTATGGGTTGCTGCCGAGCGCGGAGCTGGTGCGCTTTGTGCCGCCGCAGATTGAGGCTGGCTATGCGGCGGCTCTGCGACTGTTGGAGTTGCCTGAGCCGCCGGAGGCCCTGCTCACGACCAATAGTCTGCTGGCGGCGGGGGCCTTGGAGGCGATCCACGAGCGTGGGCTGCGTATTCCTGATGACGTGGCGCTGGTCACCTTTGATGAGACGACCTGGGCCTCGCTGGTTCAGCCACCGATTACCTTGATCGAGCAGCCAACCTATGAGATCGGAAAGACGGCCACCGAGCTGCTGCTGCAGCGGGTGGCTGAGCCAGAGCGCGCGACCCGGCGTGTTATTCTCAAGGGGCGCCTGCTCGTTCGCGGCTCCAGTGCCCCGCGCGTGCATTGTGGCTGAGCGCAGGTGGCCTCTGGTGAGCGATGAGCCTGGGCGAGTAGCTGGTGGGCAATACTCTCTGTCTTTATTAAGGAGGAGGCCATGCGGTATCTGTGGCCCGATTATGTCTATACCCCCCGTGGCTGGCAGCGTGATCTGCTGGTAGCCCTGGATGAGGAGGGGCGCATTGCGGGACTGCAGCCGCGCTTTGCCGCCGATGGGGCAGTTTTTCCCTTGCCAGAGGGGGCTGTCGTGGAGCCGCTGCCGGGCAAAGCCCTGTTGCCCGGCTTCGTCAATGTCCATAGCCATGTTTTTCAGCGTGCGCTCCGTGGTCTGGCCCAGCGGCCTGTCAGCGGGCACGATACCTTTTGGAGCTGGCGGGAGGCGATGTATGCGGAGGCCCAGCGCCTTGATCCTGAACGTCTCTACACGCTGGCCCGGGCCACGTATCGCGAGATGCTGGCTGCTGGCTACACCACTGTCGGCGAGTTTCATTATGTCCACCATCAGCCTGATGGCCGGCCTTATCCTTCCCCCAATCTCATGGCCGAGGCCCTGCTGCAAGCGGCCCGCGATGCGGGTATTCGCCTGGTGATCCTGCTCGCTGCCTATGCGCGCAACGACTTCGGTCAACCGGCTTTAAGGGAGCAGCGTCGCTTTTGCGATCCCTCGGTCGCTGCCTATCTGGGGCGGGTCGAGGCCCTGCGTGCTCTGGGTGCGGCTGTCGGGCTGGCGCCCCACTCAGTGCGGGCCGTTCCCGAGGACTGGTTGCGCGCTATTGCCGCCTACAGTCGTCGGGAGCGGCTTCCGTTGCATATCCATGCCGATGAGCAACCAGCGGAGATCGAAAGCTGTCTGGCGGCCTGCGGTTGTCGTCCGCTAGAGTTGCTGGCACGCTGTGAGGTGCTTGGGCCGCTGACCACTGTCGTTCATGCCACGCATGCTGATCAGCGGGAGCTGGCTCTCCTGGCCAGCTCCCGGACCTGTGTTTGCCTCTGTCCCACGACCGAAGGCGATCTGGGCGATGGTATCCCACCGTACCGCGACTTCCTGGCGCAGGGCATTCCCCTGGCCATCGGCTCCGACAGCAATACGCGCCTTGATCCATTTGAAGAACTGCGTTGGGCCGAGTACACGGCTCGCCTGCGCTACGGTGAGCGGCGTGTGCTGGTGGCCGGGGCAGCGGCCTCGCCCGGTCCCTATTTGTTGGCCTGTGGCTGTGAGCACGGGGCAGCAGCCCTGGGAGTCGAGGGCGGACGCCTCGAACCCGGTCGCCTGGCTGATCTGGTCGCCATTGATCTGGAGCATCCCATGCTTCAGGGCTGGACCACCGAGAACCTGCTCGACAGCCTCTTTTTCGGTGCCTCGGCGGAGGTCGTCAGGGCTGTCTGGGTAGCGGGAAAGCAGGTCTATGTCCGCTGAATGCTCTCCTTATCCTCAATATCTTCACGGACATGCTGTGCACATCGTAACCTTGAGGTCCTTCACGCCGCTGCTGGGCCTGCTCATCCTTGATGGACTCCTCCAGAGAAGAGCGTCTGGCGGCTTCTCAGCTGATCCTCTCTTCCCCGTCCGAGAGAGGTAGTCGGTTTTAGCCTGACTAAAGCGGAGAGAGGCGCAGGGGCTGCCTTCTGGTGCCGGCCCTTGCGCCTGCAGGCGAGGGGTACTCTTCTCTCTTCCTTACTCCTCAGTCGCGGCAGCCGGATCAGCGTCGCCGGCGGGCAAAGTCGCGCTATTGGAGTCTGGGGCCGTGGCTGGCGAAGAGACCAGCAGGCGGGGGCGGGAGCGACGAGGGCGCTCGCCGGGCTTTGGCTCCAGGACTGGATAGCTCTCCAGAAGGCGCAGGGCCTCGGTAACGGCGCGTTCCAACTGGGGATCGCACTGGTTCGCATAGTCCTGGGGAGCAATATCGACCTCGATATCGGGGTCAGTGCCGTAATTCTCGACATTCCAGCCGACATCTTTAAACCAGAAAGCAAACTCCGGCTGTGTTGTGCGGGTCCCATCGACCAGGCGGTGGCGCGGGCTAATACCGATCACTCCGCCCCAGGTACGCTTGCCGATCAGCGGCCCCAGTCCCATCAGCTTAAAGCAATGGCTGAAGATATCGCCGTCCGAACCGGCCTGCTCATTGGTCAAAGCGACCATTGGGCCGCGCGGCGATTCGGGGGGATAGGGGGCAGGTTGGCCCCAGCGGGGGAAATCGTAGCCGAGGCGGCGGCGGGCCAGCTTCTCCAGCAGCAGTGGTGAGACGTGGCCACCACCATTCCAGCGCACATCGATCAAGAGGGCCGGGCGGTCATACTCGCTCAGATAGCTGCGATGGAACTCGGCATAGCCCTCGGCTCCCATATCGGGAATATGGATATAGCCGACTCGTCCCTCAGAGAGCTGGTGCACCAGACGTCGGTTACTCTCGACCCAATCGCGGTAGCGAGCCTGGCGCTCGCTGGCCAGGGCCTTCACCGTAATCGTGCGCACCTCGCCGCTGGCCGCACTCTCGATAGTCAGCTGCACCTCAGTATTGGCCTGATTCACCAGCAGCTCCTCGGGGCTGCGCTGTGGACCGACGCGCTGACCGTTGATTGCCAGCACCGCATCGCCCTCGGAGACATTCAGCCCGGGAGCGGTCAACGGCGAAGTGGCGCGGCTATCAGAGGGGTCGCCCCGCACAATGCGAGCGATGCGATAGCGCTCATGCTCAGCGTCGTAGAGCCAGTCGAGGCCCAAGAAGCCCTGTCGATACTGCGGTCCGTGGCGATACTCACCGCCCATCTCGTAAGCGTGAGAGGTACCTAGCTCGCCCTGCAGCTCCCAGAGGAGGTCGGATAACTCCGCACGCGAAGCGACGCGCTCTAGCAACGGTGCGTACTGGGCATGAACCGCCTCCCAATCGATGCCTGACATATCCTCGTCCCAGAACTGTTCACGCTGCAGGCGCCAGGCCTCATTGAACATCTGGCGCCACTCAGCAGCTGGCTGCACCGAGACCTTTACCCGATTCAGATCTAGCCAGCCTGTCTCACGGCTGGCCCGTTCACCGTTCTCCCCTTTAAGGGCCTTCTCGCCGGCCTTCACTACGCGCAGGCGATGGCCGGAGCGATAGATCAGCATGCGCCCCTCGCGGGCCAGCTCAAAGTCATCGACACCGTCGATCAGCCACTCATACTTATGATTTTCCAGATTGTAGCACTCGATATGGCCACGTACTGGCGGTGTCTGGCTCTCGGATTGGCTGTGCAAAGCTCCCTCAATGGGGAAGCTCAGAAAGAGGGCTTTGCCCTTCAGGCCACGGATCTTGCGATAGCGACCCTCTGGTATGGGAAAGGGTAGTACCCGCTCAGTGATGCCCTCCAGATCAATGGTGATAGGAGCAGGACGGCGCTGGGCCTCTTCGCTGCTCTCCTCTTCGCCTTCCTCCTTATGGTCTCCCCTAGAGCTGCCCTCTGTCCCCCCGGAAGCGGTTCGCTTCTCCTCTTTCTCGCGCCCATTCGACTGGGGGGCCCGTGGCTCTGGTACAAAGGGCGAGCGCTGCTCACGGCTCAGCATAATGGCGTAGGGCTTCACCCCACGTGGAAAATTCAGATCGAACTGCAGGGCATCGTAGACGGGATTAAAGATGCGGTAGCCCAGGAAATAGAGAAACTTTCCCTCGGGATCAAAGGAAGGTGCCAGATCGTGTAGCACCGGACGAGTGGCAAAAGCCAGCTCACCGCTCTCTAGATTGCAGAGCTTGATCGCCGTTTGCTGAGCACTGGAGGGAAAACTATAGGCCAGCCAGCGCCCGTCAGGCGACCAGGCCACATGCTCGATCTGGCCGAATGGACTGCGATCGAGCAGACGGGCGCGACCCGCGTCCAAATCGACCACCAGCAGCTCGTTGCGGTGGTTCGTGATCGCCACCTCATCGGCGACCGGCGAGACCTCGACGGTCAGCGCCCGCCCAAAGTCGATCTCAGCGTAGAGGCGAGGCTCAGCAGCGTTCTCGGGATCAAAGACTACCAGTGCTTCGCGTCCGATAGCGTCGCAGACCGCCACCAGGCGGCGCCCATCGTTGAGCCATTGCAGGAAGCGATAGCGCACGCCATCAGGCTCGCCATACTGAATGACCGGGCCTTCCCAGTTGCCGAAAGAGAACGCCTTGCCGCGGGTCGTCACCGCTACCATATGTCCCTGGGGATGGAGCGCATAGGTATCGAGATAGTGAGCTGCCGACACAAACTTGCGATTGCGCTGCGGACGCTGGCTTGGGAGCAGGACCTCCAGGCGGCGCGTCTGGTTGCTCTCAGGATCGAACAGATACAGATCGGCCCCAGCATGATAGACCAGGCGCTGGCCATCGCTGGCGAGATTGCGCGCGTAGAAATCCTCGTGATGCGTGTGGCGGCGCAGATCCTCCCCTTCAGGAGTGCAAGAATAGACATTACCGATTCCTTCATGGTCAGAAAGGAAGTAAATGCGCTCGCCCACCCAACAGGGAGAGCTAATGTTGCCATCGATGCGCAGCAAGCGTTCAAAGTGTCCGCTCCCATCGCGGTCGCACCAGAGATGACCAACGGTGCCGCCGCGATAGCGCTTCCAATAAGCGGCCTCACGGATGTTGCGACCGAGAACGATGCTGCCGTGGGGGCCGAAAGAGATCTCATTAGCAGCGCCATAGGGTAGCTGGCGCGGCAGCCCGCCGGCGGGGCTAACGGCGTAGATCACCTCGTAGTGGTGGCTCATCTGACCGGCGCTGCTGGCATAGAGGATCGCGTCACCCGTCGGAGTCCAGCCCAAAACCTTACAGGAAGCGGCCTGATAGGTCAGGCGGCGGGCTGGTCCACCTATTGCTGGCATCAGAAAGATCTCGCTGGGACCTTCCTCATGGCCGACGAAGGCAAGCTGGGTGCCGTCGGGAGAGAAGTGAGGATAGCTGATTGCGCCCATACTCGCCGTCAGACGTTCGGCCCGTCCGCCCTCGCTGGAAACGAGCCACAGGTCATCTTCGGCGACAAAGACAATCTGGTCGTGGTAGATCGTAGGGAAGCGCACATATCCCTGGGAAGGCATACTCTCTCCTTTGGTTAGATCAGGAATCAATCGCTGCTGAGTCCTCTGTATGGCAAGAGAATGGCGCCTAGCACCTTGGCCATATTATATGAGATGAGCTATGCTGCTGTGCAGTAGTAGAGAGACTCTACTGAAGCTACCAGGAGCATTCTAGCATAGCTTGCTTCAATTGTCGAGTTTTAGCTAAGAGGCGAACGAGCAGGGGGAGCCAGTGGCGAGGGCATGTAGTAGGTGAGGGAGGGGAGTGGACGGGTGTCTCGGGGAGATTGTGGCGTAGGCGGAGGAGAGAGGTCCGAGTGGGTAATCAGAAACGCTGGGGCAGACCGGTGGCAGCCTGCACAGGCTTGCTCTTGCCAGAGTGGAGGAAACATGTTAATCTCAGCGTAACAATGCACACCATCACCACCGGGGCAGGCATCGATCACAGATCCACAGAGGAGAGTGTATGACGCAGACAGAACAGGGGAAAAAAGGAGGTTCGCAGAAACTGCACCGTCCGGGGCAGCGCCAACAAGAGCGAATCAGAAGGCAGATGCGGCGTCGGAGGCGTCAGCAGCTCATTATTGCCAGCACTGTTACTCTCGTCATCATTATTCTAGCTGGGCTGGGCTTCTGGCAGTATCAGCGTGTCAATGCCCAACAGGCCGCCTCGCGCGAGGCCACAGCGACCGCCGTCAGCAAGGCCCATGCCAATGCCACGGCGACGGTCCTGGCGCGTAACTGCTTCATTGATAGTAGCGCGTCTGCGCAGGTTCCCTCGGTTTACAGTGCCACGGCCACCCCAACAGCGGGGCCGGCAACGTCGCCAGCGGTCAATGGAACGCCGGTGGTCAAGAGCGATGGACTCAAGTATTTTGACATCCGCACGGGCAGTGGGACGGCGGCTAAGAACGGCTCTACCCTACAGGTGGAATACGTTGGCTGGCTGGCCAATACCTGCAAGAAGTTCGACAGTTCGTATGATCGCAATGGCCAGTCCTTCTCGTTCACACTGGGCAAGGGGGAGGTCATTAAGGGTTGGGACGAGGGCCTGGTCGGGGTCAAGCCGGGGACGATTCGCCGCCTCTACATTCCGGCGAAGCTCGGCTACGGCAACCAGGCGCAAGGCTCGATTCCTGCGAACTCGGACCTGATCTTCGATGTCATCGTACTCAGTGTCAAATAGTCTGGATCTTCTCATTCTGGCTGGCTGGCTGGCCGTTGGCCTGGCAGAGGCTCCCACGGTCAGCCTTGTCAGGCGCTGCAGGGTGGTGCAAAGCTCGCTGGTAGGTTGAAGAAAGATGGATGAAACAGAGTTGCAGGCGCTCTTTGAGCGTCTAGGGGTTGTTTCGAAAGGGCATTTCGTGCTGACGTCGGGTCGGCATAGCGATGAGTACTGGGAAAAATTCCGCTTGCTGGAATGGCCACGGGTGACAGAGCGCCTCTGTGCTGAGATGGTGGCGCGTTATAGCCGTGAGGAGATCGAGGCGGTGGCTGGTCCTACCACTGGAGGAGCGCTATTAGCCCAGGAGGTAGCTCGTCAGCTTGGGAGGCGCTGTCTGGTGGTGGAGCCGGCTGCTGGAGGTGGGCGTGAGCTGCGCCGTGGCTTTAGCCTGCGGAGAGGCGAGCGCGTCTTAGTGGTCGACGATGTCCTGACGACAGGGCTGTCGCTGCAAGAGACGCTCCAGGCCCTGCTGGCCTATGAGCCGACGGTGGTGGGCATCGCGGTCTTACTGGATCGCAGCGGCGGTGCGGCGGCGGAGCGGTTGTCTCTCCCTTGCCAGGCGCTCCTGACAGTGACGGCACGGACCTATGAGCCAGGTGCCTGTCCTCTCTGTGCCCAGGGGCTGCCGCTGACCAAGCCCGGCAGCCGCGGCCTGAGTGCCTCCGGGGGGAAGCCGTCATGAGCGGGCCGAGCTTTCTAGAGAAGTGGCAGCAGGCGAGTGGTGATCGTCAGAGTCTATTGTGCGTTGGACTTGATCCCGAGTTGGAGCGCTTGCCGAAGCCGCTGCAGGGAGGTGGGCCGGAGGCGCTGGTGCGTTTCTGTCGCGAGATCGTAGAGGCAACCTTGCCCTATGCCTGTGCCTACAAGCCGAACCTGGCCTTTTTTGAGGCTCTTGGGCCGCAGGGGTGGTCGCTGCTGCGCGAGATCCTGGCGGCTATCCCATCGGAGGTGCCGGTGATTGCCGATGCCAAGCGCGGTGATATTGGGCACACGGCCCGTGCCTATGCCACGGCCATCTTTGAGCAGCTTGGCTGTGATGCCGTAACGGTCCAGCCCTATCTCGGCTACGATGGCGTCCAGCCCTTTCTGGCCTATCGTGAGAAGCTGGCCTTTGTACTCTGTCGTACCTCGAATCCGGGTGCGCGCGATTTTCAGGATCTGCTGGTGCAGTCCGCCTCTGGCGGGGCGCAGGTCACGCCGCTCTATTTGGCGGTAGCGGAGCGCGTGCGTCAGTGGCAGGAACGTCATGGCAATTGTGGGCTGGTGGCCGGGGCAACCTATCCGCGCGAATTGGCGGCCATTCGGGAGCGCTGCCCGACATTGCCGCTGCTGGTGCCCGGAGTGGGAGCCCAGGGAGGCGAGCTAGAGGCGGCGGTACGAGCCGGTCTGGATGAGCATGGTGAGGGCATGCTGATTGCGGTCTCGCGGGCTATTCTCTATGCTGATGGGGGAAGCGACTACGCGCTGGCGGCGGGCGAGGCGGCGCGGCGTTTGCGTGCTGCGATTAACCAGGCAAGAGGGAGCTAGCTAGATGCAGCTCACGGTCGAACTGGCGGCTGGGCGTAAGAGTAGTCTGCTGCTGCGTAATCCGGTGATGTTAGCTGCCGGGACCTGCGGTTACGGCCTGGAGTACGCCAGAATCGCTGAGATCGAGCGCCTGGGAGCCATTGTCAGCAAGGGAACGACCTTGCGCTCGCGGCGGGGCAACGCGCAGCCACGCACGCGCGAGGTCGCGGCGGGCTTGCTCAATGCCATTGGACTGCAGAACCCTGGCATTGAGGCTGTGATCCGTCGATATGCGCCGATCTGGGCCACCTGGCAGACGCCGGTGATTGTTAACATCGCTGGCGAGACGGTCGAGGAGTTCGCCGAGCTGGCGCAGCGGCTGGAAGGGGTGCCGGGAGTAGCGGGCGTTGAAGTCAATGTTTCTTGCCCTAATGTCCGTGCCGGGGGCCGCGTCTTCGGGGAGAGTCCTGAAGCGGTGGCCGCGGTCACGGCGGCGGTCCGTCAGAGCACGACCTTACCGGTGATTGTCAAGCTCTCGCCTAATACTGGCGATGCGCGTCCGACCGCCCTGGCGGCGGCTGAGGCTGGGGCCGATGCTGTGTCCCTGATCAATACGCTGACTGGGATGGACATCGATCTTGAGGCTCGTCGCCCGTTGCCGGCCCACGGGACCGGCGGGCTGTCCGGACCAGCTATCAGACCGCTGGCTTTGCGCATGGTCTACGAGGTGGCCCGTGAGTTACGCGAGCGGCAGCCCGGGGTGGCAGTCATTGGCATAGGTGGGATTACCTCGGCCTCGGACGCGCTGGCTTTTATCATGGCCGGGGCGGTCGCTGTGCAGATCGGCACGGCTAACTTTGTGAATCCGCGTACAGGGGTCCTTGTGCTGGAGGGGATCGAGGCTTTTATGCAGGCGCACGGCGTCGAGAACGTGACTGAACTGGTTGGGGCCGCCCTCCCATAGGTCCTGCTCTGCTGAGCAAGCCAGAGGAGGCCGGAGTAGGGCGGCGCTCCTTCTTTAGCTGGAGAGCTGAACGCGCTGGCGTGCTCTCCCGCCGTGTCTTCGGGCTGTTTCAGCTCCTTGGAAGCTGTCGAGCTTCAAGGAGCTGACTCTTTTTTGGGAGGGATAGGAGCGGCGGGAAGAGCGGCAGGGCCAGGGCGAACGCTCATGAGCGTGCGCGCTGTTCGAGCAGGCGCCAGCAAGCCTCGGCGATCATCCAGTCCTCCTGTGTCTGTACAACCAGCACACGCACGGCTGAGTGAGGACTGGCGATGTCGGCATCGCCACCCAGGTCGGCGTTGCGAGTGGGGTCGATGGCCAATCCGAGGAAGCTCAGCGTTTCGCAGGCGGCGGCGCGTACTTCGGGGGCGTGTTCGCCGATGCCACCGGTGAAGACCAGGGCGTCTACGCCTCCCAAGACTGCCAGCATGGCGCCGATCTGGAGGCGCAGGCGGTGGACGAAGGTGTTGAAGGCCAGCCTGGCCCGCCGATTCCCCTCTGCACGTGCCTGCAGGATGACACGCATGTCTCCCGAGAGACCAGAGATGCCCAATAGGCCAGATTCACGGTTGAGTATGCGGTCAAGGTCGTCTGCGCTGTAACCAGCGTGACGCAGCAGGTAGAGGAGCAAACCGGGGTCGATGGAGCCGGAACGGGTGCCCATCATCAGCCCCTCCATAGGGGTGAAGCCCATCGTGGTTTCGATGCTTTCTCCTCCTAGAATGGCCGCCAGAGAGCAGCCATTGCCCAAATGGCAGGTGATGAGGCGCAGGCTGGCGAGGTCGCGCCCCAGCAGTTGGGCGGCACGGCGCGCGCAGTATTGGTGGCTCAGACCGTGGAAGCCGTAGCGGCGCAGGCCCTGGGCAAACCATTCGTAGGGTCCAGGGTAGATTTGGGCTGGCAGGGGCATGTGACTGTGAAAGGCGGTGTCGAAAACGGCGATCTGCCGCGCCTGGGGGAAGGCTTCTTCTGCGGCGGCCATTGCTTCGAGGCTGGCACGGTTGTGAGCAGGCGCCAGCATTTGTAGTCGCTCGATAGTGGCTTTTAGCTCGGAGGTGATCAGTGCTGGCTCGCTGTAGTGGGCACCACCGTGGACAACGCGATGCCCCACGGCGCCAATTTCTTCGGCTCGCTCGATGACACGTGTTGCTCCCTGGCTGAGCTTGCTCAGGATGTGCTTGAGGATGGCTGGTCGCTCGCTGGTCTGAAGAGTCTCGTGTTGCTCTTGTCCCTCAGCGTTGCGTATGACCAGCTCGGTCTTGCCTGGTTCGTGAGACCAGTCGGCGTTTGCTTCCCATAAGGGAGACGGCGCCTCCGCTGGCAATGGGACTTGCAATTCGTATAGTCTGGTCTTTTGGCTGCTGGAACCGGCGTTGAAAACCAGAATTTTCATGATGTGCGCTGTCCTTTCTGCGGCTCTCTCGGATGGCTGATTGCTCGCTTGTCTCTGTATTTCTTCTTCTATTATCTGTTACGGAGGCTGACTGTGCACAGACACTGGCGCATCACAAAACTGGCACTGCGAGCCGGCAGTGAGTGGCTTCCAGCAAGAAGGGTCTGAGCTGATAGCGCTGCAATGCCTCTGGCGTTTGCTGATGCTGGCCGCGTGGGCCTTGCCCGAATAGGGCAGCGGTGATAGCATGAAGCAAGTAGCCTCTCCGCTGGCAACAGTCCTGCGCGTAAAAAGAGGAAGTGTGGCGCCATAGCGAGAGTGGCGGAGAGCTGGCCAGCCAGGGTGGTGGCCGCAGGCATAGGTCTACGTATGCGCGGATGCATGGGTCTGTGCGCCGGGCGTATCCAGGTCAGATATGCATGGATGTATCAGCGCTGATTGTCTGTGAGGAGAGGAGAAGGAGCGACGCAGCAATGACAGATGCACGACAAGAGATCGATCAGGAGCAGAGTCAGCAAATCCTGCAGTCTCGACGGGCTGCTACAGATAGCGCTCAGCAAGAGGAGCGTTTCGTCTATGCGGGCTACCATAGTATCATCAGCGGCGTTGATCGCCACTGGGATTACGGAGGCTTCCCGCTGCCTGACGGCAGTTTCTGGCGCTATCGTGAGCCAAACGCCGTGGTGGTGGTCGAGGGCAATCGTCTGCGCGTGGCGGCGGTTCCGTTAACGCGCTTCCATAACGAGGTGCAGATTCTCGATAACGCCAAAAATATGTTTTTCTCGACGCGGCGCTTCACGATGCCCGAGGATGGGACCATTCGCTTCGAATGGGAGATGCGGGCCCGTGGGATCAATACACGCCCGCATGATCTCTACGATGGCTTTGTGTCAGCCCACTTGCTCGATTTCGCCACCGGTATGGCCTTCGATTTCTTCGTCTCTAACGATACGATTGCCTCGGTTTATGCGCTCCTGCCGTTTCCAGGGGTGCCAGCGCCGCCCGACCCTGAGCCGGAGCGTGCCGTCAAGCCAAAGTACTTCTGCGACTTCAATGAGCTGCCGGTAGAGACGGCCCCCTGGCAGTGGCATCGCTACGGCATCAGCTACTGCAAGGCACGCGATGAGGTGCGCTTTTTCCTGGATGGGCAGGAGGTAGGCCGCTACAGCGAGGTACCGTGCAAGGTGGACGGCTGCATTCTGGCGCTGGGCCTGATGACGGAGAAGAGCATTGAAGACGGGCGCAGCGTTTCGTTGCATGGCCAGGGCCTGATCGGTGAGTGGGGACCGTTCACGATCACGGTGCAACGCGATGGAGAGGGCGGAGAGAATGCCGGTCCGTAGGGACCCGCGCCCGCTAGTCAAGCGGGCCATGCCCGGGTGCAGGGCTGCGCTGTCTGGCCACGAGGCGAAGAAAGCTGTCGACTTCTGTCCAGGACCAGGCCGGGGAGACCATAAGCGTGAGGCCTGGATGACACAGGCCCAAGGGGTAGATCTCTCTTTGGGACAGGCGGGACCCTTTAGCTGTCTGGCCCATAAACGGTCGTGTTCGTGAGCATCTCCAGATAGGAGCTGGCGAACCACATAGAGCGCGGGACGAGCTGATCGGCGAGGTGTCGCCACTGATCCAGAGCCGCCGGCAGGCTTCTGGCAATGTAGGATTCTGTGGCCTCGCGCATCGCCACAGCTAGAAAGCCCTCACGAACACCAACGACTGTCAGTGCACGTAGCCGCCGCTCAAGACCCTGGACAGGAGGATCACCGGCCCGTCCCGCTGTGGCCAGGCTCTCTTGTTCCTCATCAAAAGTCAGGTCACGAAGCTGTTGGCGCAGCCGCTCTGCGTCCTCCTGAGAAAATTCCCTGGTCCTTTTCTTGGCTGCCAGGCGTCTGGCTTCCTCAGCCACGGCACGACCTTGCAGGGCCCAGCCAAGAGAAGCCCACAGGCCGCCTAGCCTGGCGATGGTCTCCGGGTCGCGCGGCTGGGGAAAGGCCGTGGCAACCCACTGCTGGATGAGCTGCAGGTAGGCTGAGATGCCGTACAGGTCGTCCGGACCGTAGATCCATTTCTGTGCCATCAGATAGTAATCTCCTTACGTGCCTGGCCCCTGTCCGTGCTCAATAAAAAACTATAAGCTTCTGCAGGAAAAGCCAGGTAAATCGAACGCCTGTATTCTCTACCTACCTTAGTGTAGATCAGCGCAGACAAAAATACAAGCGCTCACTAGGCTGGGAAGATCTCATTCTCGCCGCATAGGGGACCTGGGCGGCGAAGCGCGACTCTACCCGCTCCCTCTTCGCCGCCAGGCCCGTAGCTCAGTCAGGCTGCCGCCGTGCTGCTCTTCGCGCCGTGCTCTGCTGCTGCTCACTGGAAAGGGATCGGATTGGCCTTTTCCTGGCCAGCAGATCCCGATAGGGGCCAGCCAGTGTGCGCCAACTCAGGCCAGCTCTTCCAGGACGCCCAGGACGCGCTCGATTTCGGCGGACGTATTGTAGTGGCAGAGGCCGAGGCGTAGGGCGCCGCCACGTCCTTCAAGGCCGAGGCGTTCCATCAGGCCGAGGGCATAATAGTTGCCGTCCCAGGCAAAGATACCGCGCTCGCCCAGGGCGGTAGCCAGCTCGCGCGGGTGACGGCCATCGATGGTGCAGGCCACCGTTGGGACTCGCTGTGCCAGCTCCTCGGGAGTGGTCCCGCTGAGACCGTAGAGATGCAGGCCCCGAATTTCGCGCAAGCCCCGCAGCAACTGGGCCGCAAGCTGGCGCTCGTAGTCGCTGATGGCGCGCATCGCTACCTTCAGTGTGCGTCGCCGCCCGGCGTAGGGCTGCAGCGCGGGATCGTTGCCATAATGGGCGGCCTGCTCCTCTCCGAGCAGCGTCAGGTAGTCGATGACTCCCAGCAAACCGGCCAGTCCCTCATGGTTCTGGGTCCCGGTCTCCCAGCGATCGGGGACCGCGTTGCTGGCCGGGCGCACCTTGTAGGCTGGGAAGCGCTCCAGGTGTTCGCGCTTGCCGTAGAGAATGCCCAGGTGCGGGCCAAAGAATTTATAGGCCGAGCAGACCAGAAAATCGGCATCGAGAGCCTGGACATCGATCGGCCCATGCGGAGCATATTGCACGGCATCAATCCACACCAGGGCGCCGATGGCGTGGGCCAGCTCCGTAATGCGCCGCACATCGTTGATGGTTCCCACGGCGTTGGAAGCATAGCCCACGGCTACCAGGCGCGTACGCTCGTTGAGTTTGGCCTGCAGATCCTCCAGATTAAGCGTGACATGCTCGGGATGAATATCGACGGTGCGCACAACCACGCCGCGCTCCTGCAGGGCCAGCCAGGGGGCGACATTGGCATCGTGGTCGAGCACGGTCACGATGATCTCATCGCCGGGCTGCAGTGTTTTCCCAATGGCGCGGCTGAAGGCAAAGGTCAGGGTGGTCATGTTGGGACCAAAGACGATCTCTGCCGGGCTGGCGGCGTTGAGGAAATCGGCCATCGCCTGGCGCGCGGCGGCGATGGTCTCGTCGGTACGCCGGCTGGTGAGAAAGGCCCCGTGGGCGTTGGCGTTGGCCTCGCGCAGGTAGCGCGTCATAGCCTCGATGACCTGCTGGGCGACTTGGGTGCCGCCGGGATTATCCCAGTAGATGACGGGCTGACCGTTCATCTCCTGCTGCAGGGCTGGAAAATAGCGACGGTAGGCGCTCAGGTCAAGAGGTACGGTCATGTGGTGATCCTCCTTGGCAAGTCCCCATTGTCCCTTGCTCTCATCATATCACCTGGCAGCGCCGGCTGGAGCTGGCTCCGTGACTGACTGGGTTCGCCCTGTGCTATAATGGGCCTACCATTGAAGGGGGAAGACCAGAAGAAGGCAGGGGACGATTCGTGAGTACTGCAAATCTGCCACCGACCTATCAGGGACCGGCCCCCGGCTCGCCCGAGCATGTGCGTGCGGTCATCGCCGAGCTGCGGCGCCTTTATCCCGATGCAAAGTGCACTTTGAATTATGAGAATCCACTGCAGTTGCTGATTGCGGTCCAGCTCTCGGCCCAGTGCACCGATGAGCGCGTCAATGAGGTGACAGCTCAGCTCTTCCGCAAATATCGCACGGTTGAGGATTTCGCGAATGCCAATCCCGAGGAACTGGAGCAGGATATCAAGCCGACGGGCTTCTATCGCAATAAGGCGCGCAATCTGCGACTGACCTGCCAGCGGCTGATCACTGACTACGGGGGCGAGGTGCCGCGCAGCATGGAGGCGCTACTGGCGCTGCCAGGCGTGGCGCGCAAGACCGCCAATGTGGTGCTGGGGAATGCCTTTGGCATCGTCGAGGGCATCGTGGTCGATACTCATGTCAAGCGGCTGGCGCGCCGCCTGGGCTGGACGCAGAGCGAGGACCCCGAGCAGATTGAGCGCGATTTGATGCGCATTGTGCCGCGTGAGGATTGGCTGGATCTGTCGCATCTCTTGATCTTCCACGGGCGGGCGCTCTGCCGCGCTCGCGATCCGCGCTGCGAGGAGTGCCCACTGGTACCGCTCTGTCCCTCGGCTTTCCAGGCCAATGGGGAGACAGTCGCCACGAAAAAGCGCTCGCGCCGCACCGCTGCACGCTCGTCTTTATGAGAGGCATTGACAGCGATAGGGACAAGCACCCGTCGCAGCCTGATCGATTGGCCCGCGTGGGCGGGAGCCGATGGCGCTGCGACGGGTGAGTGATGCTGTGGCTCGCACTGGAGAAATTCTTATAGTCTTGATAACCGGAAGCGAGATGGACCCACACTACGGACGCCCGGTCGCTCAGGCTAGTATCTCACAAGCAGCGCCTGCGGAAGGACGGTGACCTCGAAACGCTGGCCGTGGAAAACTTCGCCGTCCATCTGGGCGTTGAGCGGCAGGCGACTTTCGATGATGAGGCGCTGGATGCGGTAGAAGTGGACTTCGGGCAGGTGGGCATGCTGGCCGCGCTTGACGACAGGCAGCAGTCTGAGGGCGCGTCCGAAGGGAGCGTAGCGAATGGTGCAGAGGTCGAGCAGGCCGTCGCTGGCGTCGGCTTCGGGGTTGATGCGGAAGCCTGAGCCATAAGTGGGGCCGTTGGTGACGGCCAGCAACACGTAGCGCTGGAAGGTCTCGGCAGACGGGGCCTCGGGATCGGCAGGCTCCAGACTGAAGCACAGCCAGGGACACTGTCGATAGCCGAAAAGAAGCTGCCTGACGGTGGAGCTGTAGTAGAGGCGCATACCGGTCATAAAAGGAATCTTTTTGAGCTGGCGAGCACCGGCGGCGATGTCGGCGTCGAGACCGACGCTGAAGGAGTTGGCAAAGTAGCGCTCGTTAGCCTGGCCGGCGTCGACAGCTCGCGGCTTGCCGTCAAAAGCGTGCTCAATGGCGGCTTCAGGACGGCGAGGCAGCCCCAGGGTGTTGCAGGCGAAGTCGTTGCCAGAGCCGGCGGCGATGATACCCAAAGGGACACGCTGACCACTGCTGAGGATACCATTCACAGCCTCGTGAACGGAGCCATCGCCGCCGACGATGACGATGGGCCGTCCCTGACGGGCAGCCGCGCGCGCCAGCTCTTCAGCTTCACCAGGGCGCGCGGTTTCGCAGTAGTCGGCTCCTATGGCAGCGGCGCGCTGGCGTACCAGGGCACGGTGACGCTGCATACGACCCTGGTTGGCGGCAGGATTGAGAATAACGAGGGGCGGGCGGCTGGCAGAGGAGGATGAGGGTGAAGCGGCAGAAGCGATCTCCATTGAGGGCCTCCAGGCGGCAGAAATGTCGTGCGCCCGGATTGTAGCACGTTTGATACTCTGCCGTAAAGAAGGGAAGGGGCAAAGCCAGACCTTCCCTTCCTTGTACTGTTCTGACAGTGAGCGGTCTGAGGCCCAGCTGACGGCCCGGCATCCGCTAGGAAGCAGCACCAGCCTGACGGCTCTCAGAGAGGGAGCCAGCGCCTTGGCGTAGCGCCTGAAACTCGGCCTGGCGCTGCTGACGCTCCTCGGCGCTCTCGGGCTGCAACGGTCCGCTCAGGTAGCCGACGATCAGGCCCAGCATCGGGGCAATGCCCTCGGGCAGCTCGGTGAGCAGACGGCTCTCGTCCACGAGCTGATAGTGGCCGCTCTCGTCGGGCACGGCGATCAGCCAGAGCAGGTCGCTGGCTGCCAGACACTGACATGCGCGCTCCGAGAGTTCTCGCTCCTCAAAGTAGTATTTTCGCCCCTGGTGATAGCCACGAGCAAAAGCCTCCAGATTCAGGATAAGCCTGGCCTGTCCCCACTGCAGTTCTTCTGCCATGCAGAAAGCTCCTTTCGATCGACTTGACCTCCAACAACAGCAATCCTGATCGCGAAAGCTCGGGCAAGTGAGCGCCTCTGGCCTGGCGGACCCGGCAACCAGGGTCAGGAATAACCTGCCCGGCTCCTTGCCTTGCTATGAGTATAGCATGGCTTAATCGTAAGATAAAGTCTCTATGGTCTCTATGGTCTAATGGTAATTAAAAGTCTATATAGAATATTGAGTCAATAGAGACTATTTGACGTAATTAAGCAAAGCTGATACAATTTCAAAGAAGAAGACAGCATGTGAGGTGCCAGGCGTAGATGACAGAGCGTAGTAACCACGGAGATGAGTGGCTGACCACTAACGAGGTGAGCAAGCTCATAGGGATTGGCCCGAAAACGGTAGTGCGAATGGTTGAGAGGGGAGAATTAACGGGGTATCGTGTAGCCTCCAGGTGGCGCTTCAAGCGCCATGATATCGAGGCCTATCTTGAGGCGCACCGCTATGGTCCTGAGCGCCCACTCGGGACACGCCAGGAGGGGAAAAGGAACGGGGATGCACAGCAAGAGCCGGGCACGACTGCTGAGGGAACGACTGAACAGTCCTCCTAAGCAAGCCCCCACGCTGCGCGAGCCGGACGCTGCCGTCTGCTGGCTGGCTTCACTAGCAGATGAGCAGGGCAACACGGTGCGGAGCTAAGAGCAAGACAGCGTCAGAGGAGTTAGCCATACATGACGGATCGGAGAATCCAGGACGATGAGTGGCTTACTGCCACCGAGGCCGGGAAGCTCATAGGGGTCACGAGAAGAACAATGGTACGGATGGTAGAGCGAGGAGAAATAACGGGGTATCGGATTGCCTCGGCCTGGAGGTTCAAACGCAGCGACATCGAGGCCTATCTTGAGGCCCATCGCTACGGCCCCGGGCGCCTGCCCAGGTCGCGCAACGACGACGGAGCAGAAGCAGATCAAGAGCCAGACTGAGGCGGCATGCGGAAGCACATCTCACCTCACCCATGCGCCTTGAGAACCCGCGTACGGGCAAAGAGAAAAGCTTACTGACCCTGGCCCCGGCCCGGCCAGCGCCGCCAGAGAGGAAAAGCGAGAGCAGAAAAGCCGGCACAGGCGAACACGGAAGCCCCGTCCAATCCGGGCCCAGACCTGTCTATTCCTGGCTGACCAGCCAGAAAGCTAGTAGGCAGTGAATAGAGAGGCAACGCAACGGCTTGCCTGTGGTCCGGGCGGGAGCAAAGGCCGGGCCGAGGCACAGGGCAGGGCTATAGCGGCAGGTGAGCGGACAAAGGCCGAGTGCGCGGGGAGAGCCAGGCGCCCATCAAGGAGCGATGCGGGGGCGGTACTGCACCGCCTCCGCCACGTGAGCCGAACCGATCAACTCCGCTCCTTCCAGGTCGGCGATCGTGCGCGCCAGCTTCAACAGGCGATGAAAAGCGCGTGCTGACAGTGCCAACTGCTGCACCGCCGCCTTCAGCAAGCGCTGCCCGGCTTCATCCACGCGGCAGAAAGCCTGCACCTCAGCCGGCCCCATCTCCGCATTGCAGGTCAGGCGCGTCTGCGCAAAGCGCTGGCGCTGGCGCGTGCGGGCAGCCTCGACGCGGGCCCGAATACGCTCCGTACTCTCTGGAGCTGGAGCGCCAGCCAGCTTCTCATAAGCCACACGCGGCACCTCCACCTGAATATCGATGCGGTCCAGCAGCGGACCGCTGACGCGCTTCTGATAGCGGCGCACCGCCGCTGGCGAACACGTGCACTCGCGCGCCACATCGTGCAGATAGCCGCATGGACAGGGATTCATCGCCGCGATCAGCATAAAATTGGCTGGGAACGTCACCGACCCCTGAGCGCGCGAGATCGTCACCACCTTATCCTCCAATGGCTGACGAAGGGCCTCCAGCACGTACTGACTGAACTCAGGCAACTCGTCCAAAAAGAGCACCCCGCGGTGAGCCAGACTGATCTCGCCCGGGCGTGGCTGGCGTCCCCCACCTACCAGGCCGGCGTGACTGATCGTATGGTGCGGCGCGCGGAAAGGGCGCTCCATGATGAGCGGTATCTCGGGCGGCAGCAGGCCGCCCACGCTATAGATGCGTGTCACATCCAGGGCCTCCTCAATCGAGAGCGGAGGCATAATCGACGGCGTCGCCCGGGCCAGCAGCGTCTTGCCCGTCCCGGGAGGGCCACACATCAACAGATTATGACCGCCACTCACCGCCACCTCCAGCGCCCGCTTCACATGGTCCTGGCCGCGCACCGCCGCCAGATCGTGGGGCGGGCAATAGCGGCTCACCTCCTGCAGCAGGGCTGAATTTGGTGGGAAGGGAGTCAAGCGTTGCTCGCCACTCAAGTGGGCAACCAGCTGGGCGAGCGTCTCCACCGCGTAGATTGGCACATCGCGCACTAAAGCCGCCTCGCGTGCATCCACCGCCGGCACGAAGACCGCGCGGAGGCCGCGCTCGCGTGCCAGCGCCACCATTGGCAAAATCCCATTCGTATGACGCACACTCCCATCGAGGGACAGCTCACCGAGGAAGAGGCAATCAGTGATTGGCTCAGCGGGGACCAGCTGGCCCGAAGCCAGCAGGATACCGATAGCGATGGGGAGATCGTAGACAGGCCCCTCTTTACGGAGATCGGCGGGGGCCAGATTCACCGTAATCCGCTTATAAGGAAAAACCGCCCCACTATTCTTAATAGCGGCGCGCACCCGTTCGCGCGCCTCCTGAATAGCCGTATCGGCCAGGCCCACGATCGTAAAACCCGCCAGGCCATTGGCCAGATCAACCTCTACCTCGACCAGGGCGCCTTCCAGACCCACAATAGCACAACTTCGAACCTGCGCCAGCATCCCGTCTCCTTAAAAACCTCCTCTCCTCCACATAGCAGAAGATAGCCCATATTATGGCGCGGTAGCTCCACATTTGCAAGCCCACCGATAAAATGGCCAGAAGCCAGCGGGCCGATGCAAGCACTGCCTAGGGGGTCCGAGCAGAAGGCAGCACAATGATCTCCTCGCCGGGCCTCAAGGCGGTCTGCAGGTCATGCGGACCAGTAATCAGCTTGTTGCTCACGAAAAGCTGGATCTGGGCGCGCACCCAGCCATGCTCATCGCACAGGCAGCGCCAGACCTGCGGATAGTGGGCCTCCAACGCCTCGAACAGTTCGCCTACCGTGCTGGCCCGCACAACGATCTGGCTCTTGCCGCCGTTGCAGGCGCTCAGCGTTGAAGGTAAGCGCAGCGTCACAGTTGCCTGCTCAGTGCCACCCATGCCGTCTACCCTGCCTTTTGAAGATGGCATCGATTTTTCATCGAGAACAAGGCTCGCATTCCGAGACTCTATCATGCTGTACAAAGCAATATACTACATACAAAACCCCGTTTGCAAGCGTGGGCCTGCGAGGTCCTTTCCGTCTGCCCTCAAGCTCACCGTGCTCGGTGCTGCGCCCGTTGCCTGCCTCGGCTCGACGGACGGCGCAGGTCCTCACTCAAGCTTGAACAGCGCACAGCCCCAGGACCTCGGTCGGATGGCTGATCACGCGTGTCCCACTTTGCAAGAGCTGCTCGACCAGCCGTGTTGCCTCGCCGCCGGTATAATCGCGCGCCGCGATTCCCGTTTGCTCAAGCAAAGCTGGCAGCTCTTGCAGCGTGCCCGAGGGTTCTGCCCCAACTGTTTCAGGAGTCAGCAGCAGCACCTGGCGGCCCTGACGGGCCACTGACAGGGCCTCGCGCAGTAAAGCCACGTTGCCGGGTCCGACGTACATTGGACAAATAATCAGCGTCTCGACCGTTGCCAGGGCCGCACGCAGCTCCTCCAATGCCGCCTGAGAGAGAGGAGCATAGGGCTGCTCCGTCAGCACGCGGCTCGCCAGGCGCAGGGCCAGCGTATGATCGCTATCGCCGATATTGAGGACCCCGGCCAGAAAAGGAATATGCCAATCTGCCAGAGCACGCATTACCCGTTCGCCGGAGCCGCCTCCAGCCATCACAAACACCCGCGGGGGAGGCTCCTGGGCCGCTGTCTCCTCCGTGGCCTCCTGTTCCTCGCGGCTGCCCGGTGGCACCACACTAAAATGGGCCGTGCCGCGCACAATCCCCACCTGAACCGCAATCCCGTAGACACGGCTCAACAAACGTGGCTCCAGGACCGCTGCCGGCGTCCCGTCCGCCACAACGCCGCGCTGGAAGAGCACCAGGCGCGGAAAATAGCGGGCGGCCAGATTCAGATCGTGCATTGCAGCCAGCACCGTCAGCCCGTGCTCGCGATTCAGGCGCTGCACCAGTTCCAGCACCTCGATCTGATATCTGATGTCGAGATGGGCGGTCGGCTCATCGAGCAGCAACAAACGAGGCTGCTGAGCCAGAGCCATCGCCACCAGCACGCGCTGTCGTTCACCACCGCTTAGCTCGTTGAAAGGCCGCTCTGCCAGCGTCGCCACCCCAGTCACCTGCATCGCTTCCTCGACCCGAGCGCGATCCTGCGGCCCGTAGCTACCCAGCAAACCGACAAAAGGCAGACGGCCCAGCGCCACCAGTTGCTCAACGGTAAAATCGAAAGGCATGTGCAACTCCTGGGGCACCACCGCCACCACACGCGCCAGCTCGCGCCGCCGCCAGCGACCAAGCTCTCGCCCCTGTAGCCAGATCTCCCCCTGAGTCGGGCGCAGCACCCCACTCAGCAGGCGCAGCAGCGTGGTCTTACCCGAGCCATTCGGGCCCAGCAAACCTACCATCTCACCAGTCGCCAGCTGCAGACAGGCATCAAAAAAAACCGGCTGCAGGCCGTAGCCGAAGGTCACATGGCGCACGTCCAACAGGGGAAAGTCGCCTGTTGCAGGCGCATTCCCGCTCTCGGGCCTAAGATTCACGACCATCGATACTCCTTCTTGCTCTGACGCAGCAGATAGAGGAAGAACGGTGCCCCGATCAGGGCCGTGAAGACCCCAACCGGTAAGACCGCCGGCGCGATCACTGTGCGTGCCAGCAAATCGGCCAGAGTCAAAAAAGAAGCCCCCCCCAGGGCTGAGGCCGCGATCAAAGGGCGGTGGCGCGGACCAATCAGCAAGCGCAGCATATGGGGTGTGACCAGACCCACAAAGCCGATCAAGCCGCTAATCGAGACCGCCGCCGCCGTCAGCAGCGACCCGAGCATAATCAGCAAAAACTTATACCACTCAACCCGTAGGCCCAGGTGAGCGGCCCCCTCCTCGCCCAGCGCAAAGGCGTCCAGCACCTGCCCCAAGACCAAAGCCCCACCGATGCCCGCCATGATAAGGCTGCCTACAATCATCACCGGCCACCAACTATTGACGCTAATCCCTCCCGAGAGCCAGTTAAAGAGAGCCTGCAGATTAAACTGCGCCTGCGGACTCAAGGTCAGAATCAGAGTCTGGACGGCCACCAGCAGGGCATTCATCACAACGCCAGCCAGCAAGAGAGTCACCACCGGCGTACGTCCCCCGACGCGCGCAATGGCGTAGACCAACAGCACTGTCAGCAACGCCCCGCTAAAAGCCAACAAAGGCGTCAGAGAGAAGAAGAGACCGTAAGTCGTATCGAGCGGCAGAATGAAAGCAATGACCGCCCCCAGGGCGGCCCCCGAAGAGGTCCCCATCAGGAAAGGATCGGCCAACGGATTGCGCAGCATCCCCTGAAAGAGCACCCCGGCCACCGCCAGCCCGGCCCCCACCAGGGCTGCCCCCAGCGCCTCCGGCAAGCGCAGATCCCAAATAATGATGGTCAGAGCTGGGTCCCAGCTCTCCCGGAAATGCAGCAGGTGGCTCCCGTTGAGCAAAATCTGCAGAACAGTTGCAAAAGGAATGGCCGTTGAGCCAGCGCTCACCGCCGCCAGCAGTGTGAGCGGTAGCAGAAGCAGGAGAGCGGTAAAGATGAGGGGAGTCAAGCGGTGTCTAACGTGCACGGCCTTAGCATCGACGATAGTCGTCGCTGGTGCAGGCGATTCTGCGGTCGTTCTGCTCTCGATCTTCATTCTGTCGGGGGGCTATCCGTAGGCTACTGCTTATCGCTTTCGCTGTAACTATACGCGCTAGAACTTCGCCTGTCAATGGAAGGGGGGCGGTCAGCAGAGCTGTCCTCATCCCTGCTCGCTGGCAGAGAAGCGGCGTATATGCTACGATTCTGCTACGGAGTTCTGTCCGAAAGGCCAGTGTCAGGCGCCGACAGGCCCCGGATACTACACATGAGCAGGCGAGGGAAAGATGCTAGTGTGCGTGAGACGAGGCGATAAGGCCATGTCGGTGTGCCACAGATGGCCTCATCATCCCCTCGCTCGCTTCTGAAGGTGAACGAAGAAGAGGGATCGAGCCGTTAATGTCTATCGACAGAGAGTTCTTTCGCCACGTCCTGGGGCAGTTCGCCACAGGAGTAACGGTCGTCACGACCAGGGGCAGCGCCGGCCTGGTGGGGCTGACAGTCAACGCCTTCTGTTCTGTCTCCCTGGACCCTCCGCTGATCCTTGTCTGCATCGACCTCAAGAGCCGAACGCTGCAGGCCATTCGCGAGAGCCGCATGTTTGCAATCAATATTTTGAGCGAGGAACAGGAAGAGCTAGCCCGTTGTTTTGCCCTGCCCTCAGAGGAGCGCTATCGCTACTTCTGCCATGCACCCTATCATCTGGGCGTAACCGGGGCGCCGTTACTCGAAGGGACCCTGGGGTTTGTCGAAGCGCAGCTGGTCGCCGACTATCCCGGTGGCGACCACGCGATTCTACTGGGCGAGGTCGTGGCTCTCGGGGCCAATGATCAACCTGCGTCAGGCGACGCGAACACCGCCGCCAATGAGTGCCCGGCAGTCGCCGGGACAACACTTCAGGATGGCAGCGGGCAGCCTGGTCGGCCTGGAGGCAAACAGCCGTTGGCCTATTACCGGGGCCGCTATCGTCATCTGGCGGACGATTATGCTCAACCGAGCCTCTCACCCTTGTCAACGCCAAGCGATGTTATCTGAATCCCATTCGCTTCAGCCTGGGGAAGCAGGGTCGCTAGAAGAACCGAAACAGGAGCGCCTCCAGCGGCTTGAAGCGCTGCAGCGACTGCAGGCGACTTTGCGCAGCTGCCAACGCTGCCAGGACCAGGGCTATCTAGCGCAGGCTCTGCCCGTGGTCAATCCGGTACTGCATGCAGATCTCATCGGAGGCCTCATGATCATAGGGCAGGCGCCCGGACTGCGTTCGCAGCAGCGCGGCATTCCCTTTGGTGGCCCGGGCGGGCGCATCCTGCAATCCTGGCTAGAGCAGGCAGGCTTTCCCCCGGGCTACCTGCATCAGCACGCCTATCTGAGTTCGCTCACGCGCTGCTATCCTGGACCGGCTCCCCGTGGGCAAGGTGATCGCCGCCCCTCGCCCCAGGAGCTAGCCCTGTGCCGCCCTTTTCTTGAAGCCGAGCTGTCCCTGCTCCGTCCCCGCGTGATCCTGCTCGTAGGTGTCATGGCCATAGAAGCCTTCTGGGGCACAGTCAAGCTGGAAGAGATCATTGGGACAGGGCGCGTAGAGGACACCCGGCGCTGGCTTCCCTTACCTCACCCCTCGGGAGTCAGCCGCTGGCTCAATACCCCCTGCCATCGGGAGCAGCTTCAACGCGCGCTAGCGCTCCTGGCCGACTGGCGCCGCGAGCTAGGGCTATAGCCCTCGGCCTCGTCCGCCTGCCGCGACCGGCCTCGTCGCGGTCAGACTCCCTGCTCGCTCGAGACAGGCAAGGGAGCTGTGGGCCAGGTCAGGAAGCGAGCTGATTGCCGCTTACGAGGGGCTGTTACTGCTCTGATCTCGGCGGTGGAGACTGCGGCGGCTGTTGCTGCTCTTGGGCCTGCTGCGGGGCGTCGTCTCGCTGCGAGAGCTTACGCATGCGATACTCGTGCACGCCGCGCTTCAGTGTGCCCAGAGCCAGCGTCGCGCAGGTTGGGCGCGTCATCACCACCTCGCGCCCAAGATCCTCGATCAGATCCTCGAAGCTCAGATCCTCAATCTCTTCCGCTGTCATCCCGCGCGTCAACTCGGTCACGTAGGAGGCGGCAGCGCGGCTAATAGTACATCCCTCACCCTCCCATTGTACTTGCGCCAGGCGACCCTGCTCGTCGAAGCGCCCGTACATGGTAATCACATCGGCGCAGCCCGGATTGCCGCCCTTCAGGCTGACGTCGGCCTCCTCAAGAGGGCCATAGTTGCGCGGGTTCTCGTAATGATCGAGGAGGAACTCAATGGCTTCTTGTCTATCCATAGGACATCACGAAACTTTCCAACAAAAGCAACGGGGCCTCCACCGCTGCAGCAGAGGCGGACAACCACGGCCTGACAAACCAACGCTCTTCAAAGGAAGGACTGCCGCGGCTGGGCGCCCCGTCTCCCACTGCCCGGAGGAAGGCCCCGTCCCGTTCCATCCTGGGCATAGTCTCTGTCCAGGCGGAAAGCAGATCGGCTAGCGCCGCTGAGGCCCAGGCAGCCAGTTCCAGTCAGGGCTTCTCGATCGGCGCGCGCACCATATTGCCCCACTCTGTCCAGGAGCCATCATAGTTGCGCACGCGCGGATAGCCGAGCAAGTGAGTCAACACAAACCACGTATGGGCGGAGCGCTCACCAATGCGGCAATAGGTGATCACATCCTTGTCGGGTGTGATCCCTTGCTCGCCATAGAGCTTCCGCAGCTCTTCCGCGGACTTAAAGGTCCCATCGGGGTTAGCAGCCGTCGACCAGGGGATATTTTTCGCCCCGGGGATATGCCCACCGCGCTGGGCCCCTTCCTGCGGATAGTTTACCATATGGATTAACTCGCCGGTATACTCCTGCGGCGAACGCACATCAACCAGACCGTAGCCGGGCTGGTGCAAAGTCGCCAGCACATCCTCGCGGAAAGCGCGAATCGACTCGTCCGGTTCCGGCGCCCGGTAATCGCTCGGCTCGTAATGGGGCACCTCCTTCGTCAGCGGTCGCCCCTCGGCCTCCCACTTCTGGCGCCCACCGTTCATAATCTTCAAAGGCTTATGGCCATACATCGTGAACAGCCAGAAGCTATAACAGGCATACCAGTTGTTGCGATCGCCATAGAGCACCACCGTCGTATCGTTGCGAATGCCCCAACGGCGCATCAGACGCTCGAAGCCCTCACGATCGACAAAATCGCGCGTCACAGGATCCTGGACATCGACATGCCAGTCCAGCTTGACAGCGCCAGGAATATGACCGGTTTCGTAGAGCAGCACATCCTCATCGGCCTCGATGATACGCACATTGGGATCGTTGAGATGCTCCGCCACCCAGTCAGTTTCCACCAAGACTTCGGGATGAGCATAACCAGCGGGCGTGCTCTGACCCTGGCCCGCCGTTGTGGCCTCTGTCTCTGGCATAGGATCGTCCTCCCTCCTCCAGATAGTATTGGAAGCCTTGACAGCAACAGTGACAAGAGAGCTGCCAGCCTGGCGCGTCGGTGACCACGCACGAGATGGACTGGACAACCGGCGCACTCAGGCGGTAGTTGACTATGTCAATTCAGTTTCTATTCTACCGCAGCGTCAGACCCAAAGCAAGCCGGACGCGGGCTATTGAAGCAGAAGCGCTTATTTGCATAAGCAGAGAGAAAACGGGACGCTACTCCAGCAAAGCCTTCAGGCGCTCGGCCAGAGCAGTATTGCGCTGAGCCACCCGATCGTTGCGAATGGCCTGCTCCAGGGCCTGGGGCTGCCCCACCAAAACACAGAGCCGTCGGGCGCGTGTAATGGCGGTGTAGAGAAGATTTCTCTGCAGCAGTGGAGCATGTTGCAAAAAGAGAGGAATAATCACCGCCGGGTACTCGCTTCCCTGGCTCTTATGAATCGTAACCGCGTAGGCCAACGTCAAAGCATCCAATTCCGCAAACTCATACTCGACCAGCAGGGGGCCGGCCTCCTCCTGAAATTCGACCGTCACGGTCGCGGCCTGGTGATCGATGCGGCGTATCCAGCCGAGATCGCCGTTGAAGACCCCTTTATCGTAATCGTTGCGCACCTGCATCACCTTATCGCCGATACGCAAGTGATGCCGGCCCAGCAGCAGCTCACCCTCGCTGCGCGGATTCAGGCGCTGCTGCAATGACTCATTGAGACTGATGACGCCCAGTGGCCCGCGGTACATCGGCGAGAGCACCTGAATGTCGGCCTGTGGATGAAGATGATAACGGCCTGGCAGACGGCGCTCTACCAGGTCAAGGATCAGGGAGCGTGCCCGCTGCGGATTGCTCTCGCGCAGAAAGAGGAAATCGCTGCCCTCCTCGTTCTTGACCGCGGGTAAGAGACCAGCATTCACGCGGTGGGCGCTTACCACGATCCGGCTCTGACGGGCCTGACGAAACAACTCGGTCAGATGGGTGGTCGGAATGACCTCACTGCGCAAGAGATCGCGCAGCACGTTGCCTGGTCCGACCGACGGCAGCTGGTCAGCGTCGCCGACGAGCAGCAAGTGAGCCTCTGGCGGCAGAGCCTTCAGCAGATGGTAGAAGAGAAGAATATCGACCATCGAGCACTCGTCGACAATGACGAACTGGCAGCTCAAGGGGCGTTCTTCGTGACGCTGATAGGTACCGTCGTGGGGGGTGTATTCGAGCAAGCGGTGGAGCGTTTGGGCGGGAAGACCCGTGGCCTCGCTCAGGCGCTTAGCGGCGCGTCCGGTAGGGGCCGTCAGCGCTACCTCCACCCGCTGTCGGCGCAGGAGCAGCAACAGTGCGCGCAGCGAGGTGGTCTTGCCGGTCCCGGGGCCGCCCGTCAGAATACTCACCTTGCGCGTAAAAGCCGTCTGCACAGCCTCGCGCTGCCGCTCCGTGAGCTGAAGCTGGCGCCTGACCTCCAGATGATGAAAGACCTGCTCCCAAAGAGCAGGCGAGACTGCCGGCAGGCGGCTGGGCGTGTGCAGCAGTCGCTTGAGCAGGCGGGCGGAACCGCGTTCGGCGTGCCAGAAAGGGCCATAATAGATACGTCGCTGAGCCGTTTCGGCGGCGGCTGTTGGTGAGTCTTGGGGTAAAGCGGTCTCTGACTCAACAAGGGGAGCGGAAGCTGAAGCGAGGTCCTGGAAGAGGGAGTACTCGCCGGCCTTCTGCGTACTACTCTCTCTCTCGGGCAGGGCTGGCTCAATAAAAAGCTCGCCCTCGCGCTGTCCCTCTTCCAGAGCCTGCTCGAGCGCAGCGCGGGGGACCAGCAAGATACGCCCTGCCTGTAGCAGCAGCTCATTCTCTGGCAAATAGCAATGGCCGGCCTCATTGGCTGCCTGCGCCAGCACGTAGGTCAGGCCCGTCACCAGGCGTGGCAGACTGTCGCGCGGCAGACCCAGCCGGCTGGCGATCTCATCCGCCGTACGGAAACCGATTCCATAGATATCCTGGACCAGCCGATAAGGATTCTCGCGCACCACCTTGACGCTCTCGCCCCCATACTGACGGTAGATGCGATTGGCCAGGTGCAGCGAGATCTCATGAGTCTGCAAAAAAAATTGCACCTCCTTCATCTCCTGCTGCTGAGTCCAGGCGGCGAGAATGCGTGCGCGATCCTTCTCACTAAGGCCACGTACCTCGGCCAGGCGCTCGGGCTGCTGCTCAATAATGGCCAGCGTCTGCTCCCCGAAGTGTTCGACAAGCGTGCGGGCTTTTTTGGGGCCGATACCCTTAATCAAGCCGGAGCTGAGGTAGCGAATGATGCCCTCGGTACTCGTGGGCAGGCGCTGACTAAAGCTCGTCACATGGAGCTGGTGGCCGTAGCGTGGATCGTATTCCCAGACACCTTCCACGATCAACACTTCGCCGGGGCGCACCCCTGGCAAGGTGCCGACGATGGTCAGCAAGCCATCGCGGGACGAGCGAGACGAGTCGCGGCCAGTACTGGTGCTGGGGCGAAAACGTGCAACGGTGTAGTGTGTTTCCTCGTTGTGAAAAACGATGCTCTCAATAGAGCCTTCAAGTGTTGGCATACCTGGTACTTCCAGGTCCGTCCAGTCGTCAGACTGCTGATGGTGTAGTGGTGCTGGTGCCTGAGCGCGTGAGCAAGGGTGTGAGTCACCGCGTGTCCTCTCTATCTTAGCCTGCTGCCGTGGCTCTGTCAACGGCCCTGGCGGCGGTCTGAAGAGAGAAGTGTTTCCTCCATGAGGAGAGCTGTCCAATCGGGCTATTGGTTAAGGAACCAATACTGATGAGGACGGTCGGCGTCTTATAATGAACTCGTATATATTTCTTGATGACGGGATAGCTCTCATTGTGAAGTCCGATGAGTCAGCAAAAAAGGCTATGGATATGTTCCTTCTTCCTGTTGGTTACTATGCCTACGCTGCTAGTACTTCTCGTAGAGCGGCAAGGGTAGCGCGTTGATGCGACTGACCTCGACCAATGGCCTGGGCCAGAGGGAAAGGACTCAATGGAGAGCAAGGTGACCTATCGCCAGCAGTATACGCGCTGCGGCAAGCAGCGTTGCCGGAAATGCCGCGAGGGGGCTGGGCATGGCCCTTACTGGTACGCCTACTGGAGTGAGAACGGGCGCACTGTGAGCAAGTATATTGGGGCGCAGTTGCCAGCGGAGGTGGAGCAGGCAGGCCAGCGGCTATCGGCGGTCTCTGTCTCTGCGCGGCGGGCGTCGGCTGCCGCGGGAGGTCGTGCGGTTGCTGCTGGGGAGCGTGAGCGTCGTAGTGGGCGTGGCGAAGCCAGGCCGCTGTTGCGCATTTATGTTCTGGGCCAATTCCGGGTAGAGCGACGCAGCGGCAGTGGCTGGGTTGAGGATGATGGACGGCGCTGGCAGCGGCGGCGGGCCCGTGCCCTGTTGGGCTGCCTGTTGTGTCATCCCCTGCGTCGCATGGGACGGGAGCAGGTCATGGAAGCGCTCTGGCCTGACCCAGATCTCGACAGTGAGACGGCGGCCAATCGTCTCAACGGAGCCGTCCATGAGTTGCGCCTGCTGCTTGAGCCAGAGATTCGGCGTCCGGCCTCCTCGACGCTCTTACGCCTTCAGCATGAAGTGCTGGAGCTAGCCGACGCAAGCGTCATCTGGGTTGATGCCGACGAGTTTGAGCAGAAGATCAGGCAGGCCGAGCAATCTACTGATCCCTGGCAGGTTGAGCGGCTTCTGGAGGAGGCGGCGACCCTCTACCGCGGAGACTTTCTAGTTGAGGAACTCTATTCGGAGTGGGCCCAGCCGCGTCGCGAAGCGCTGCGTCGTCGCTGGATGGGGGTGCTACTGCAGCTCGCCGAGCTACGAGTCCGGCGTGGTGCCCTGGCCAGCGCCATTGAGCCACTCGACCGGCTGCTGATGAGCGATCCCACCCATGAGACAGCGGTGCGCCAGTTGATGATGATCCTGATGGGCCTGGATCGTCGTGTCGAGGCTCTGCAGGCTTATCAGCGCCTGACCGAGGTACTGGAGCGCGAGTATGGCAGCGAGCCGCTGCCCGAGACGCGCCGTCTTTATGAAGCCCTCCGCAACGGAGAGCTGGGACCAGTGGCCGTGGGCACTGCCTCGCCAGCCCACACAGGAGCCGAAACCGCGACGGCTTCGCCCCGTTTGCCTGCTACTGCTACTGGAACGCTGCGGGCCAGCGCCAGCCCCGACACTACGCAGGCTCCCGTTCCCGCTCGTCCTTCCGGTCCGACTGGGCCGACGCGCGCTGTGAGCAATCCACACTTCCCTTCGGGGCGCCATAAACGGACGCCGCTGATCGGACGCGAGCGTGAATTAGCGGTCATGCGACAACTCCTCTCCACTCTGGACCCCATCAAGTCCGCTGGAAGCTCACACGCTGAGGAGAAGGCTGAACCAGCGTCAGCAGCTGACCAGCAGATCCTAATAGCAGAGCCATCGCTCTCGTCGCCTCATTTCTTGCTCTTGACTGGCGAGGCGGGCATTGGGAAAACGCGCCTCGCCGAGGAGTTGAGCGACGAGGCTGGGCGCCAGGGCTGGCAGGTGGTCTGGAGCCGCTCCTATGAGCAGGAAGGGGCCATTCCTTACTGCCCCTGGGTCGAGCTGCTGCGCACCCTCTTGCAGAGCCGGCTGACCACTCAGGCTCTCTCAACCTCCCAGGTCCTGATGGAGCTAGGCCTCTCTCCCTCTCACCTGCAGCGCCTCTGCACCTTGCTGCCCGAACTACATGAATTGCTGCAGCCAGGAGTAGCGCCGCTGGTCCTGCCGGTAGAGCAGGAGCGTCTGCTCCTTTGGGAGGCCACGCATAGCCTGCTCTCGGCTCTCAGCCGCCGTACGCCTCTCCTGTTAGTGCTCGATGACCTTCATTGGGCCGATGAGAGCAGTCTGGAGCTGCTGAGCTATCTCGCGCGTCATCTGCGCGAGCAGCCGATTCTGCTTCTGGGAACCTGTCGCGACATGGAGCTGTTGCCGACGCATACCCTGCGCACTCTCATTAGCGATCTCCAGCGTGAGCAGGTCCTCCTGACGCTGCCAGTCCAGCCACTGACAGCGGCACAGATCGCGCAGCTCGTTGCTCATTTGCCGACCCGTCTCGTACACAGTATTCAGATCCAGGCTGATGGGAATCCCTTCTTTGCCGAAGAACTGGCGCGTTACCTGGAGCGCGAAGCCAGCGAAGGAAGTGCGGCAGGTGCTGGGGAGAGCCGACTTGCGCTCCCTGCGACCATTGCCGCCGTGCTGGATCGGCGGCTCAGCAAGCTCAGCGCGGCCTGCCAGACGCTGCTGAGCAAAGCGGCAGTCTTTGGCGCACCCTTTGAATTCAGCCATTTGCTCTTCATGGACAGCGGCCAGCTACCTCATCCGCAAGAGGAGCACGTGCTGGATCTCCTGGAGGAGGCTCTGCGCGCTGGCCTTCTGATTGAAGAGGAGAGCGGCAGGCAGGTGAGCTATCACTTCTGGCACCCGCTCATTGAGAGTCACCTTTATCAGAGCCTCTCGGTGATGCGTCGCATCCAGCTCCATCGTCGAGCAGCGGAGGCCCTGCTGACCTTAAATCCCCAGCACCAGGAGGAAGTAGCGGCGGCGGTCACCTATCATTTAATCCGCGGGGCCAGCGATGGCAGCCGCATTGCGCGCTATGCTGAGCGCGCGGCCAACCGCGCCTATCGGCTGGCTGCCTATGGTGAAGCCCAATACTATTACCGTCTGGCGCTGCTGGCCCTGGCCGGGGCGCCCCCTCCCCCGCCTGTGGAACGCCAGGCCCTGGTCAGCGTCGACTATCTGTCGCCCGAGGCTGACGCTGATCCGATCCCCTCGCTCGATCAACTCCTGCCAAGCGCTGGTGAGGAGGAGCTGCTTCACTTCGCGCGCCTCTTAGAGCATGTCTGCGAGTGCTGTATGATGCAAGGAAACTACAGCGAGGCGCGCCGTCTCTATGGGCGCGTTCTGGCTCTGCGCCAGCGCTCGTTACAGACCTGGGAGGGCCATCAGCCAGAGCGGCCAGACGGCGAGCAGCTGCGCAAGCGGCGTCAGCGCGAGGCCCAGATTCAGGCCATCATCTGGCGAGAAATGAGCCTGGCCTGGCTCAGGACCGGTGATTTTGCCCAGGCTCGCCACTGCCTCGAAGAAGGGAAACGGACCCTGCACGAGGCCGATGCCTTGCAGAGTCCGGCCAGCGCCTGTCTGCTCTTGCAAGAGGGGAACCTTTCGGCCCTGGAGGGCAACTATGATGAAGCGCGCCGCCAGGTTGAGCAGATGCTAGACATGCTAGAGAGAGCAATGGAGCAGAGATCAGCGCCGGTTGCGGCGAGTCAGGAGCTGCCGACCCTGAGCGAACGCGCCATAGCTGGTGACCCGTTGGAGCTGGGCCATGCCCATGAGACCCTCGGGGTGATCGCCGCGCGACTAGGCCATCCGAGCGAAGCGCTGAAGCACCTGCATACGGCCTTGACCATCTACGAACAGCATGAGTGTCTGATGGCTATGGCCCAAATCTGTGGGAATCTGGGCGCGGCCCATGCGCTGGTAGCTGATCATCAGGCGGCGCGGGCCTACATGCGGCGGGCACTGGAGTTGACGGAGCGCACGGGCGATCTCCCCAATATGGCCTTTGTCACGGGCAACCTGGGCGAATTAGCCCGTCGCTGCGGAGATCTGCGCGAGGCCGAAGCTTGCTTCCGGCGCAGCCTCACCCTGGCCGAGCGGACTCAGGAGCGCGAGCACATGGCCTGGTGCAATATTGCCCTGGCTGAAACATTGCAGAGCGCGGGCAAGCTCGACGAGGCCCTGCGCTGCGTCCAGCGCTCCTTACTGACGGGCCGGGCGATCGGACACGCGCGCACGGTCGCCCACGCGCGCATCGTGCTGGCCGAAGTACGGCTGGCTCAGGCCAGCGCCACCTGTCTGGCCTCCCTGCAGCAGCGCCAGCGCTCCGCTGCTGGCACGCGCCTGGATCAATGGGGGCCTGGCTGTCGCGGGCGCAGTGCCTATCGCCGTCTGCTTTTGCGAGGAGAGCGAGCCTTAGAGCGGGCGCTGCACTACGAAGGACTGGATGCTGAGGTGGCTTTAGAAGGGCGCTATCTCCAGGCCAGCGTAGCTTTCCTGCTCGATCGCTTAGAAGTCGCCAGGCAGGCGACCCTGGAGCTGGTCACGAGTGCCGATCGCCAGGAGAATCGCCTGACTCTCGGTCATGCTCACCGTCTGCTGGCTCGCATCCTGGCAGTCCAGGGGGAGGCAGAGGCGGCAGCTACCCACTTTGAGGAAGCGGCCCGGATCTTTAAGGCAAGCGAGCTAACCCTCGATTATGCTCGCACCCTTCATAGCTATGGGGTCCATCTGGCTCTGCTAAGCGCCAGGCAGAGCGGAGGAGAGCAGCAGGCAAGAGCCTGCTCCTACCTGAGAGAGGCCCAGGAGCTCTTTGCGCGAGCGCAGGCCGCGATCGATCTCCAGTGGGTCGAGGCCCTCCTGGCTAGCTGGCCCTCATCGCCTTTCCTGGCCGCTGCGCTCAAGGCCATGCCTTGAGCGCGCTATCGCTTGCTTGTGCTCTGAGAGCAGGTTGACACTGCCTGATTAGCAAACATACAATGAGGGCAGGTCAGGAGCGAAGGCGTCAACACGGCCAGGACAGGGAGCTTCCTCGACGCCAGGCTGCCTGTCGCGCTGATGCTGCTCTGAAGAGCCGGGCGCTATTGTCGTGGGCGTGCTTGGCGCGTCGGTTCACCTGACGGCGGCTGATCTCGTCCAGCGAAAAGGAGCAGAGCAACTTGAGCGAAGTTCGTGAACAACAGCCAACGGCTGAGGAAGAGTTGCTGAATCTACGCCGTTTGGTGCAGATCCAGCATGAGCTTGAGGAGCAGATCAATCGTGTCTTTGCCCCGGAGGATGAGGCGCTGCGCTATGCCCTGCAGGCCAGTGCCGAGGCTGGGCTGCCGCAGATCAATATTTCCCCGATCGAAGGCAAGCTTTTGCAGTTCCTGGCGCTCGTCTCCCGGGCGCGTACTATGCTGGAGATTGGCACGCTTGGGGGCTATAGCGGCCTCTGGTTAGCGCGCGCTTTGCCGCCGGATGGGCGCCTGATCACGCTGGAGATGAATCCCCAGCATGCGAGCGTTGCGCGGCGTGTCTTTGAGTACGCTGGGGTCAGCGAACGGGTAGAGATCCGGCTTGGCCGGGCCTTGGAGCTGCTCCCCGCGCTCGTCGGTGAAGGCGCAGGGCCGTTTGACCTGATCTTTATCGACGCTGACAAGCCGCCCTATCCGCGCTATCTCGACTGGGCCTTACAGCTCAGCCGTCCTGGTACCATCATTGTGGCCGATAACTGTCTGCGCGATGGGCGCTTCAGCCGAGAGCCAGGAGATGAGGTCACGGCGGGCATCGTCGAATATTGTCGGCGCATTACGAGCGATCCCCGTCTCTTCTCGCTGGCCCTCAATATTGATGAGGGCTATCGTGATGGCTTCACCGTAACCCTGGTGCGCGAGGGGTGAGTGCTGTGGTAAACAGCACAACCAGAACGGCGGCTATCACCATTATCGGTGGCGGTATCATGGGCGCGGCCCTGGCCTATCAGCTTGCCCGGCGTGGAATACGTGAGGTGGTTGTGCTGGAACGCGAGACGGTGGCCTCTGGCTCGATTGGGCGCGCCACGGGAGGACTACGCCAACAGTTCGCCGATGAGCTAGATATTATCTTCGCGCGCGAGGGACTACGCTTCTATCGGCAGTTCATAGCCGAGATGCAGGCCGAAGCAGTCCCCGCCTCCTCGTTCCCTCCTCCTTTCTACCAGTATGGCTACCTCTTCCTGGTCAGCGACGATGAAGGCTGGCAGGCCATGCAGGGCTACGTTGCCCTCCAGCGCCGACTTGGCGTTCCCAGCGAGCTACTGACGACGCAAGAGATAGAGGGGCGCTGGTCTGGCCTCCGCCTGATCACAGACGATCTGCGTGGTGCCAGCTTCTGCGCGACCGATGGCTACACGGACCCGGCAGCCATGACCCATGCTCTCATGGGAGCAGCACGTCGACTAGGGGTAGCGGTCTACGAGCAGAGTCCTGTCGTGGCTATTCAGACCGCTCGAGGGCGCGTGCAGGCCGTGCAGACCCCGCAGGGGAGATTGGCCACGCCTCTGGTCATCAATGCCACCGGCGTCTATGCGGCCCTCACAGCGCGCCTGGTGGGGATCAATGATCTCCCGGTCTATCCTTTGCGGCGTCAGCTCTATCTCTGTGAGGCGATTGCTGGGCTGCCAGCTGAGCTGCCGATGGTTGTGGACCAGGCAACGGGCTTCCATTTTCGCTGGCGCGATGGCGGCCTGCTCTTGGGGCTGCCCCATCAGCCTTCTCCCGAGGAGCAAGCTGCCAGCCGTGCACTGGCTGCGGCGGCTTTTGACCTGACGCTTGATCCAGGGGTCTGGCCCCAGATCGAGCGCGTCGGTGCCCGCCGCTTTCCGGTGCTGGCGGGCCTCCGTCTCCGGCGGGCCTGGGCTGGTCTCTATGAAATGACGCCGGACGAGCATCCGGTGCTGGGTCCCACCGAGGTTGAGGGTTTCCTCTGCGCCTGTGGTTTTTCCGGGCATGGCTTCATGCATGCTCCACTGGCGGCACAGCTCCTGATCGACTATCTGACCACTGGCAAAAGCAGCACGCTCGCGATCGAGCAGTTCAGCCTTCAGCGCTTCCGGGAGGGGCGGCTCCTCCCTGCGACGCGGCTGCTTTAAGCAAAGGAGAAGCAATGACGATCGATACGGACTTTCATAGCCATGTTTCCCGTAGTTCGGCTCGGGCGATGGTGAAGGAGGCCAGAGAGCGAGGATTACGTGTTCTGGGTCTCTCAGAGCATGTCTTTCAGATGCGCGAAGTGCGTCCACTTCTTGCGCATATGCCACTAGAAGGGCCAGAGATGGCCCTTGTTGACTATATTGAAAGCGTGCAGGAGGCCAGACAGGCCCTGCAGTGTGACGTCCGTCTGGGTTTGGAGATTGATTTTATTCCTGACAAAATTGAGGCAGTCCTTGAATTACTGCAGGGCTATCCCTGGGACTTTCTCATTGGCTCCGTTCATGAGATTGATGGGAAGCAGCTAGAGAACGAAGAGGGCTGGGGGGAGCCGCCCCAGGCAGAGCGAGCCTGGCAGCGCTATATGGAGCTGCTGCGTCAGGCTGTGCGCTCGGGCTTCTTTAGTGTTGTCAGTCATCCGGTGAGATTGTTCGTCGAGAATCGGCACCTGCCCGCTACTATCGATGAGGAACTAGAGCAGCTCGCTGCTGAAGCCAGACGTTGTGACGTGGCCCTTGAAATCAATGGCTTCGACGTTGCCACCTATCCCCAGCTCGTGCGTCGTCTTGTGCGAGCCTGTGCCTTACAGGAGACGCCGGTGAGCGTTGGCTCAGATGCTCATTACCCGTCGAGTTTGGCTAACAGTCACGAGGCCAGTGAGCAGCTACTGCGCGAGGCTGGTATCCAGCGGGTTCGCATCTGGCGCAACATGAGCGCTGAGGAATACCAAATCTGAAAGCGGGAGTGCACACAAGGAGAGCCCCCGGCGTGTCAGAGGCGAGCGCCAGCCGGAGAGAGTCGGTGTCGGTGGGGAGAGCTGATCGATCTGGTCCGATCTCCGTTGATCGGATCAGATCAATCAGCCTCCCCGAGAGGTAGACGGAAGGAGATGCTCGGGCTTGCGTCGGCTCAGGCGGGTGGATAACGATTGTAGCCGATCAGCCGACTTGTCATGATAGTCTGAGTGAGGAGCAGCTGACCATTGTCCAGATTATAGCTCAGCAGTGTGGCTTGCCCATTGGGATAGTGGGCCAACACGACCAGGTGGTGGCCATAGGGGGCCAGAGCCACATTGTTTGGACAGATCAGCGTGGCATCGACCGAGGTCGCCGGAGCATTGCGATCAGCGCAGAGAGTAAAGGCGCCAGGAGCAGCATCCTGTAGCAGCACCTGGTCCTGAGCTGGAGTCAGACCCAGCTTTACCACCTCAAAGGCACTCTGGCGATAGCGCATAATTACCAGCGAATTATCTGCCGCGTAGCCGATGGGGATCCCCCAGGAGCGTAGCCGATGACGGTTCCACCCATCGCTGTCAACGGCGTAGAGGCCCGGGGCCGTGGACTGATAATCGACGTAGTAAATGATGCGCCCGTCGGGACTCAGCCAGAAATCGGTGCTGGCCCGTTGAACCGGCGGCGTGATGGCCTGCCGCGCCTCAGATGTGCCCCCCAGGGGCAGACGGAAAAGCGCTTCCTGACTGTTATTGACGCGCTGCACAAAGTACAGGTACGGCGCGCTGTAGAAGGCCAGGCGTGCGTCTGCCAGCGAGGCCATGACCTTCTGGGGCTGCGGCTGCAGCAAATTGACCCGCAGCAGGGCGAGAGGTGTATTGAGCAGCAGCGTCTGAGCGCTCAGCCAGATGGCGTTACCCCCGCTGCCAGAGACATGATAGTGGAAGCGTGTGAGAGGTGGCGTCACGCGCAGATCCAGGATATAGTAGTCTGTCTGAGTAGTGCTCGGAACATGGTAAGCCAGGGAGCTGCCGTCGGGGGAGATCCCATCGATCTCCGTCTGGGCAGGTAGATTCAAGAGCAACTGCTGCAGGTGGCCATTGGCATAGTTATAATTGCTGACGACCATCTGTCCGTTCTGGGTATTCGAAGCCAGCACCAGACCGTTCCAATCATCGGTAGGGACATTCCCCGAGGCCTGGGCCGTGGAGGGAACGGGGCTAGCCTCGTTGCTCGTTGGGAGCTGGTCCCAGCCAACCAGTTGTGGCGTGCCGAGCTGAGTGACCTGAGTGGCTGACAGCGAGAGCAATAGCTTCTGGGCGTGCGTTGTCAGGTCTGTGGCCCAGATGCGCAGCGAATGATCAGGATACAGAGCCTCCGTCAGCAAGGCCCAGCCATAAGGAGCGAGGGCCAGCCCGTTGGTTAGGATACTTCTAGCCCCCGGGGCAGCATTGACCACCACAAGCTGATCTTGCTGGGGAGTGTTGCCCAGTCTGCGCACTGCAAAGGCCCCTTGAGCTTCCTGCAAGAAAAGCAGGTGGTTGTCGTCGGTAAAGCCAAGCGGGATGCCTTGTCGATTGAGCGAGTGCAGGTTGCTTCCATCGCTGTTGACCATATAGATGGTTGCCCCTAGACCACTACCTGCACTATAGTAAATCGCTGAGCCGGTTGGGCTAAGCAGCCAGGGAGCAGGCGAGCTGCTTGTAGGGGTGGCAGTATCTTGGGCTGTTGTCAGAGGGCGGGAAGCGATCGAGCTTAGTGTTCCACTGGCCAGATCGAGGCGATACAGCACCTCTTTAGCTCTTTCCTGATGTGTAAAAAACAGAAAATCATTGTAGTAGAATGTAAGCGTACTATCCTGTAGGAGCGGTGAGGAATAAATAGGTTCCTCCTTGCCTGCCAGATCGACCAGGAAAAGCTCGCTGCCAACATTGATCAAGAGATGGCTGTCATCGGTTGTCCAGACAGCGCTGCTCTGGCTACAGCTGCAGCTGAAGATTGGCTCAGGGTGGAGAAGTGTACGGAAGAGGCGTAACTGTCCCACCGTCTCATGATAGAGGAGATCGCGTCCGCTGTGAGCGATGCCGTCCACAGCGGAAGAAGCATCGCAGCAGGTGCTAGTCAAGAGACGCTTATGGCCGTTGAAGGGATCGTAATTATAGAGGAGATAGCGGCCAACCTCGTCAGGAGAGGGATAGACCACCGCGATTGCCTTCCAGGCCAGACTCTGGTAAGTAGCCTTCAATGAAATAGCGGTTGGAGGTGAGGAGGCGGGCGCCTGGGAAGAAGCCTGACGCAGCAAAAGATAGCCGAGACTTCCGGTTGACAGGAGCACGAACAGGATGGTAGCCACCAGAGCCAGCGTTTCCAGGAGTGGGGAACGCCGTGGTGAGCGAACCAGCGAAGGCGGTTGGGCAGTCAGCTCGGGAAAGCGGCTGAAGACAGCGAAAGGAAGCGGGCGATGCTGGTTCTCCCCACCGTGGTCGGCGTGATTGATCATCGCCAGCGACTCCTGGTCGGCCTTCGCTGGTGGCTGACCAGAGCGGATCGCCTGCATGATGCGCTCCTGAGTTGAAGGCGTCCGGCGTTCAGCCTCCTCCAGGAACTGGCGCAGCAGTTGGCGCTGGTGATCACGCTCATAGCGAGCCTGAGCAACAAGGCGAGAGCAGATCTGGCATTCGGGCAGGTGAAGCCGCACTCGACTCAGCAGCTCAGACTCGTCCCCCTGGAGAGTTGGGGGGGCTGGCTCGCCCTCAGCGCTGGCCGGCGTTGCTGGCGCATCCAGCTCATCGAGTAGACGCAGACAGTGGATGCTGAGAGGACATGATGGTGAGTCAGGTCGCTCTTTTCGCTTCATGACTGGCCTCCTCGATCAAGCCGCTTGTAGACCTGCTGAAACGCCTGACGTGAGCGAGCCAGGCGGCTGCGCACGGCTGACAGCGAATCCTGCATAATCTCGGCGATCTCGCGGTAAGAGAAGCCCTCGGCGTCCAGGAGCAGGCAAGCTGCAGAAGCCTGCGGGAGCTGAGCCAGCACACGGGTCACCAGATCGCGCTCCATCACCTGCTCCTCAAAGTGCTCGTCGCTGACGAGGGCTTCTTCGGGCGGCGGTTCTGAGAAATCATCACCCTGGCCCGTTGGACTGGTGAAGGGAACCCAGGTGATGCGACGACGGCGGCGCCACTCACTGCGCAGCTGGTTCAAGGCAATACGATAGATCCAGGGAGCAAACTGCAGCTCTTCCCCTTTCATCCGTGGCAGAGCACGAAAAGCTGCCAGGAAGGTTTCCTGGCAGAGATCCTGAGTTAATTGTATATCATGTGTAAGACTATAGAGCATGCGCCTGATGCGCGGCTCGTAATAGAGTACCAGAGCCTCGAAGGCTGCTGTTGAGCCGTGGCAGGCCTCGATCGTCAGCCGAGACTCATCTTCCAGAGTCTTCATATGTTCCCATCACCAGGTGAAAGGAAAAATTAGATCCCTCACAGGAAGTAATGCCCAGGCGAGCCATTTTGTTGCAGTCAGGTAAACCTGGCCAGGAAAAAAGGATGCCACCAGTTGAAAGCGGTCTACCCAGCTGAGGATGAGTCAGGTGCCTGGTGTGGTTCTGTTCCTGGCAACGTTGCCAGCGAAGAGCGTACCTCAACAGAGCGTGCGAGGATAAAAACCACATCGGAAAGGCGATTCAGGTAGCGGATCACCTCGCTATTGTGGATCACGCCATCGTGGAGCAATTTCACCGCCAGGCGTTCGGCGCGGCGGATTACAGTGCGGGCGAAGTCGAGGGCCGCCCCATCGGGTGTATCACCGGGGATAATGAAGCGATTAGGGATCTCCACCTCGCGTTTCAGCTGCTCGGCCTCGGCCTCCAGGCGCTGCACATGCTCAGCGGTAATGCGTAGCCCGATCTTCTCATAATTTTCTGGGGGGGTAGCCAGCTCGCCCATGAGCAGATAGAGGTCCTGCTGGAGGTGGTAGATGAGGTCCTTGACTCGTTGATCCCTGGCCACAGCGCGCGCCAGGCCAAGCGCGGATGTAGCTTCATCGACCGTGCCGAAGGTCTCGGGGCGCGGATCGTACTTTGGGACGCGCTGCTCTCCAAGCAACCCGGTATAACCTGTATCGCCGCCGTGGGTCGTCACTTTGGCCATTGCTTGCCACTCTCCTCTCTTATCGGCCTACCTCTCTCTTTCTCTGTTCGCGCACACACGCCTATTCCTGCCTGCCCTGCTCTATGTGGGCTCAAGAAAGCGTTCAACCGGTGCCCCGGCATCATCAGCTCTTCTGATCTCCGCTCCTCCCTCCCTAACTATAGCACAATCAGTTCTCCTCGGTGCGACCGCGGTAGCGATAGGCGCGGCTCACGCGGCGCCAGTCAAGCTCTCGCCCGCGTACTGGGCGTTCTTCATCCAAAGGTTCCAAGGTATTAGTGGCCAGAAAGCGGCGGCGGAGATTGGAGAGATCGATTGGCTCATCGGGAGGGAAGAATGCACGGTAGAGGAGCGTCGCCTCTGCCAGTGTCAGCGTGCCATCGCCGCTGGGTGGTTCGCGGAGAGCGCGCAGCGGGCGGGTCTCCTTACTGAGAGCCGTATGGGTCTCCTGGCGCCACCACTCAATACTATCGCGGCGTGGGGTGGCCATATCGGCCAGATAGCGCAGCACCAGTTCAGGATTGCGTTGAATCTCCGAGCGCAAGGTATTCAGCGCCATCTCCAGCACGGGGCGGGCCTCGGGATCAAGCTGGCGCTGGCCAGACTCGACCTCGGCCACGGGAGTCCATTGGACACGCAGGCTTGGGACGGGATGACGATGTAAGTTGGGGCGCAGCTCATCGCGATTGGCACGCAGAAGGACGCTATGAATGAGGGAGACAGCCGCTCCTTGCTCGGCGCTTCCCCAGACATAGACCTGCTGCTCGACCCAACCCGCTTTTAACTGCAGCAGGGAGGCCTCATCAGGCCAGAGCAGCACCGCCTGCAGTGTGCGGAGCACCGCTTCGGTCACGGTCTCATTGCTGAGCACCAGGCGCATAGGCGGTCCCCACGGCCCTTCGCGCAGCAGCACCCACAGCGTCCAATCGCGGATGGCAAAGATCACCACGCCGGCGGTGACCATCAAACGGCGGGGGCTGTTGTCGCGCACGGGCCGCGCAGGGATCGAAGAATTTGGCCCTGAGAGCGGTGTGTTCACTCTTCTTCTTGTGTCCCCCTGTCCGCGGCAAGCTTTGACCCGGCCATATGTAGCTGATTCTACCTGCTCTCATTGAGAGACGCAAGTCCACTGCCAGACCGCGCCTGGTCACCTGGCCTGGACATTCCTCCTCCACGGCGCTTCTCAGAGGGCCAGGATCCGTTTGGGGGCAGCGGGGGACTGAGGGCCTACTGGGCTAGGGGATCTAGGGGGACTGATCTGGCTGAGGACTGGGCGAACGCAGGAGCAGCGGTAACTAATACCGGGCCGCCTCGCCATTGAGGCACGCTGCAGGCCCTCTTGGCCGCGAGCACTCTGCCTGGTCTGCACCGTTTCTGGCTGGTGGGCGAGCAGGCGCGGCATCGGGGGCCGGCCCGACCGAGGTGGCCTGCTCTGCCAGAGGTGAAGCGTTGCTGGAGCTTTGCTTTGGATCTCCTACTTCAGTAGCAGCAGCCGCAGCAGCTGATAGGTGCCTAGCGCCGATGCCGCGCTTGCCAGCAAGCCCAGGAGCAGGCGATAGCGTTGCAAAGTCTCCCGGAGCGTCAGAGCTTCAACCCTCGCGTCACCTGTTGTTGCACGCCTTCGAGATTGGTGCTGCATAACCTCTCCTCCCGCCGCAAGCGGCGAGCGCAATAGTGGCAAGGAAGCGTCGAGCACCTGTTTGCCCGTGCATTCCTCATCCTGCTATAGATACGGATAAGAGCAGTTCAGAGTTGGAGACTCTGAACCTTTTGGCTGGAAGACTCACCCCAGCCAACTGGAGAGGACTAGAGCCTGCCACGGAGCGGAGCCTGGAGCAGCTCTTCCTGCTCCTGCCTAGAGCTGACCAGCGACCGTCGAGGAATCGGCGAGCTGCCGGCCCCTCTCCGTCGTGTTCGCTATCTTCTCTCCATAAAGAGCTAACAGCCGACGGGCTCTTGGATAATCGCCTTCCGCCAGAATGCGGAACAGCTGTTCACAGCTAGCCAACAGCTCTGCCGCTGTGGCTCGTTTGGCGGCGGTCAAAGGGCCAAGGAGGTCGTGACGGCGCGCGCTGCGAAAGAGTCCGTGCAGCTTCTCAAGACAGTCACCGAGCTCAGCCTGGACGACCTCACTGTGACATTCAATGTCTGCCAGAGAGGCGGCATGTGCCAGGAAACGCTCACCCAGTTGAATCGCTTGGTCATACTCGCGATGACGGGCCTCTAGCAGCGTCTGCAGCATCCGCTCTTCGTCGGCAGGATCAAGGGCGACGAGGGCGAAAAGGCAGGCTTCTCCTCCCAGCTCTCGTATTTCACTGGCAAGCTGGCGAAACTGCTTTTCAACCTCCTCGGTGAAAGGCAGGACATAGACCGAATGCTGGAGCGGGTAGGCCCCAAGATGTTGCAAACGGCGCCAGACCCAGACCCGCTTTTGGGAAGGCTCACTTGGAACTTTATACGTCAGTTGCAGCCAGCGCATACCACTGCGCTCAGACATAGGCTATCCCCCCGGAGGAAATGCCAGTAACATATGTTACTGGCATTTGCTATCTTACTCGATGGAGGGAGAGGAAGTCAAGCACAAGGAGAAATGGGGTGCATCCAGAGCAGCCAGCGCAGAAGAAGCCAGGGGGTTCCGCTGCCTGATACCCTGGCGGTGGCCTCTTGCTGAGGAGCAGTCAAGGGGGACGCCCTTCGGCCAGAAAATCACCATAAGGAAGGAGATGGGCAAGCGCTCCATTCATTGGCAGGGACAGTCTCCCCCAGGCCCTGCAAGAGGAGACGCAGGAATTTCGATCAGGGCTGATCTGATCTTGACCGACCTTGCCTTGTCCTGCCCTCTTGCCATCAACGAGGAGATGTGTCGATTGCTCTCTTGGAAGAGTGAAGAAGCAAGCTGCTGTTGCCCACAGGCGACCCGGCGAGACAGGTCAAGGAAAAGAATGCCGGATCTGGCACCGTGAGAGCCTGGGGGGACCTGTTGGGGCAAGTCAGCAAGGTGGAGTTCCTGACCTGACGCTCACCGTGGCTCTCCCGCGCGACTTCGCTCTGCAGCGGGAACAAAACGGACCGCCCCTCGATGGCTCTTTCCTCCGATAGAGACTGATCCCTTGTAGCTGTTAAGAGGAAAGAGCTGCGAGATTGGCTATGTCTGATCTGGAGGGACTGCTGTCAGAAGCACCTATCAGGGCGATAGAAGTAGGCATAATAGGTAACATGTGTTACCTATTATTGGCCCAGAACAATCCCCCCTCCAGGGGAGGTGGTAAGGATCGGGCGATCGGTGGCGGTGGCTGGCCAGGGGCCGGGGGAACATCACAAAGGGGCATTGAGCGGGAAGCCAGCCAGCCACCGCGAAGAAGGCGAGAGTGCCCTCCTACCTTTACTTCCCCGAGGTGGGAGCGCGCCAGTAGCGCCGGCGAAACAGCTCCTTGCCCTGACTGGCGTTGCTCTGCACCAGCCCGGCAAACTGCAGGTGCTCCAGAGCCTCTAGCAAGAAGTGAGGACGCAGCTGCTCGGTCTCGACCTGGCGCTGACGCAGTCGATCAGCCAGCTCAGAGAGCGTGAGGCCCTCGCGCTCAGGTAGAGCAAGCAAGACCAGATGGGCCAGGCGCAGGCGTGCAAGCCGTTGGGTAGTCTGAGCGGGCGTTTCGGCAGGTTGTCCCTTGCCTGGGAGAAACTGCACCTCTAGTCTGCACTCCGGGGCACCATGCTTCATGCAGGCTACCTCTATAATACGGACACCTTCGCCGTAGCGTTCGGCAGCTCCTTCAATGGCGCCCCACAGCAGAGAACAGAGATGGCGGGGACTGTCGTAGATGAGCAACAGCTCATTGGGATTGCTGGAAATGCTCTCATAGCGAAAGAGTGGAGGGATGATCTGAGGTGAGGCGCGTCGCATCTGCGCATGGGCATCGCGCATGGCCAGTAGGAGCGCACGCCCGCTGCGCACCTGGCTTAACAGGTAGGCGCAGAAGTGCCCTGTGAGGCCATTGAGCAAGAAGTACCGCCCATATTCGCGGAGGAGCGTATCAGGGCTGAGCTTCGTTAGCTTGCTGGCGGCCTCGACGCCGATAAGCCACTGTTCATCTTTGTAGATGCGACTTGCCAATGCAACAGTGCGACTCTGCAAACCAATGGCTTTGCGGTAGACCTCTAAAAATTCTTGGCCGAAGCGCTCGTAGAGATACCGCTCCCACGTCACAACGATTAACCCTTGCATAATACACCTTCCTCCAGACAGAACCTCACGGCAGGTCTGGTTACGGCGAGCCTGACCTGCCTGCCTTCCTCGCGGGCCTCGCTGCTTGTCTACTCTTCTTCCTGCCTCTCTGCAGGGCAGCTCGCGAAAACGCGCTCCTCGTGAAGCGGACGATAGAACGTCTTTGGAAATGCTTAAGGGAAGGATATTTTGTATCTTTGTCGGCTTTCCCAGCCCAAAGCATGGTCTTCCAGACAGCGTTGAGAGTTGGCCTGTCGGCCTCTGGATCTTCTCTTCTCTCTACTCCTTTCCAGGAAGGGCGGAACAGAACTCGTCACCGTCCAACATCTCTCGCTTACGGCGATTTCTTGACACAATGATATTATATGTTTCTCTCTTTGTCTTATCAATATAGAAAAGAATATTATACAAGAATATTTAATCGGATTTTTATGTCAACTCAGGCAATGTCTTGTGTATCATTTGGCAACAGAGGAAGAAGCGGCCTGCAATAAAGAGAAAAGACCCGGCTCTTGGGCCTGCAGCCTGGTGGCGTGTTATACTAGCGTTGCTGGCAGTCAAGAGCGAGAGTCTGAGGAGAGAGAGGAGACCGCCGGATTGCTTTCTAAGCCCAGGCGAGGAGCGGCGTCGGGCTGAAGAAAAGCAAGGAGCAAGAAAGAGCAAATCTCAAGGAGGTACGAACGTTGGCCTATGGAACAGGTACGCATCTGGGCGCGGGTGACGCGGGCCCGTACGTTGCCCGTCATGGTGGCCCCGGTAGTCCTGGGGGCCGTGCTGGCCTGGCAGGAGGGCTACAGCTTCCAGTGGGGTCTCTTCCTGCTCACCCTGATAGGAGCGCTGGCGGCCCATCTCGGCGCCAACGTAGTTAATGACGTCTTTGACTTCACTGCGGGCACTGATGCCCAGGCACATCAGCTGCAGAGCCAGGGCGAGGCGCTCGTCACCGGTTCACAGGCCCTCTTCAGTGGCAGTGCCTCGCTGGCCGAATATCGCCGGCTCTGGGTACTTCTCTTTGCCGTAGCCTTACTGTGTGGTCTCATTCTCAGTCTCTGGCGTCCCTGGGTTCTTGTCCTGGCGGGGGCTGGCTTCCTGCTGGCTTTCTTTTATGTCGCACCCCCCTTGCGTCTCGCCTATATTGGCCGTGGTCTTGGAGAGCTAGACATCTTCCTCTCATTTGGTCTACTTCCACTGGTGGGAGCCTACTACGTTCAAGCAGGGAATATGAGTTTATCTGCTATTCTCGCCGCCTTGCCTGTAGGTCTCTACACCACTCTTGTGTTATATTTCCATCATTTTCTCCATTGGCGAGCTGATCGCGAAGCGCAGAAAAAGACGCCGGTAGTACTCCTTGGCGAAGAGAGAGCGCGACACTTAGGGGCGGTGCTGCTGGGTCTCACAGCCTTGCTCATCATCATCGACGTTCTCCTCGGGGTCTTCCCCTGGTACAGCATCCTGGCGGTCCTCACCGTCATCCCTGTCTACCTGGTTCTACGGCGGAGCCGGGGCGAGCTGAAGCAATATCTGGCCCTCATGGCTCAGAACATGAGCAGCAACCTGCTCGCGGTCCTTCTGCTGGTGCTGGCCCTCCTCGTGCGAGGCTTCACGCATCTTTGAAGCCAGAGAGCAAGCATAGCGCGGCCAGAGTGGACCAGTCACCAGTCAGAGGAAAGGGAAACGGGTGAAGTGGAAAAGATTGTCTTAGGCGGGGGGTCCCTGTTGGATGTGCTGCAGAAGCTCCTGCGCATTGCTTGATGCAAGCTGCACGAACTCGATCCACCAGGTGGCCCCAGCCTCCGTGAACTGCTGGGCCTGGGTTCTGGCCTGTAGAGGGTCGTGGGGACTGATGCCGCCGGCCACAAGATCAAAGCCATCCAGGCTGGCGCGCTCGGTCAGCAGAAAGCTTCTGATAGCGGCAATCTCGGCAGGTGTGAATGGCTCAAACTCGCCGTTGGTGGACAACTTTGCGGGACAAAAACCATCCCAGCGCGCGGCTCGGCGAGCTGGCGCGCGCCGGGGCCAGAAACCGCCGATCCAGATCGGGATGCGTGGCTGCTGGAGCGGGGCTGGTCTAAAAGTAAGAGGGCGCACCTGGTAGTAAGTCCCCTGGTAAGAGAAAGGCTCTCCACTGAGCAGGCCCGCCAGAACCGTCAGCCCTTCGTCCAACATAGCCCCTCGCTGCTTCAAGTCGCTGTTCTCTCCAAAGTAGGAATCTTGCAGGTCGCCCAATCCGCAGCCCAGGATCAGCCTGCCCTGAGAGAGGTGATCAAGCGTCACCGCCTCGCGAGCCACTTTCCAGGGCTGGCGAACTGGGAGCGGCACCACTGTGATCCCGAGGCGTATCCGACTGGTGCGCATAGCGATTGCTGTCAGGGCCAGCCAGGGATCAAACGTCACCTGTGTCCCCTCCCAGTAGACCAGGTAATCCTCCAAAAAGACGCCGTCCCAGCCGGCAGCCTCGGCGGCACAGGCATAGTCAACCAGGCGTTCAATAGAGCCATCGATGCCGGATAAAGGTAACGCTAATCCATAGTGCATACAATTCTCCCTATGGGCCAGATGCTACTCAGCCAGCGAGCGCAACCAGTGTAAGTGGCCGCTGCTGCTATCCAGAGCTGCCAGTTGTCCGCTAGAGGTACTGACATAGAGCTGCAGTGGATTGCTCGGCGCCAGGGCGAGATCGCTGATAGTGTCAGCAAAACGGGTTCGCCAGCGAAACTGACCGGTAGTGCCATCGAGAGCCAGCACCGCGTTATCATTCACCGCAGCATACAACATCGTACCGTTCGGCTGAGCGCTCATCAACCCCTGGCCAGGATAGCGCTGTTGCCAGAGCGGTTGACCATTGCTGACAGAGACTGCCATAAGCTGGGCCTGCGGCTGATCCTGACGCTCCAGAGCTAGATAGAACATGCCATTGTGCTCCTGGGCCAGGATAGCAAGAGAGAGTCCCTCATTCACTGGGCGCTGCCAGAGCAGCTGGCCGTTCTTGTCATCGAGTGCCAGGAAGAGAGTCACATCGCCGCCATAGGTATTGCTGGGGGCGGTCTTGGCCACATCAGTCAGCGCAAGCAGCTTGTTGCCGGTGCGACTCCCGAACAGGTTGAGCTTGACCAACTGGCCTGGAATGGTATGCTGCCAGAGCTGGGCGCCGCTTCGGCTATCCAATTGGCAGAGCAACGTTTCCGGTAGGGGCGCGCTGGCTCCCTGGGCATCCGTGGCCAGATAGATGCGACCCTGCTCCTCTAAGACGGGCCTCAAAGAGCCTGGAAGCATCTGGCTCCAGAGAGGTTGACCATCATCAAGCCGCAGCGCAAACAACTGAGTGTCCGGCTGCTTCTGTGCTCCCAGAGGGAGAGCCACCACCATCTGATCCCCCTGATCACCGCCCACCAGCACCCCACTCAGTGAGCCAGAAAGATGCCGTTGCCAAAGAACCTGTCCAGTCTTGGCCTCCACGGCCTCGATCAACGCTGCTGAGGTCAACGACTGGACCAGATAGAGCTTCCCATCAATAAGCGTATTCGCGAAGAGGCGGCCTTCCTCTGCCCGCTGCCAGAGCAGATGACCATCGCTGGCACGTACAGCCGCTACAATTGTTCTCGCCCCGGAGCCTGAGAGACAAGGAAGGCTGGCGTGTGGGGTCCCTGGGGGAGAAGCTGCAAAGCAAGCGCCGCTGATATAGACCACTCCATTGGCCACGAAAGGCGAAGAAGGCAGGAACTGAGAAGCCGCAACCGGTAGGGTATAGCGCCAAAGGAGACGTCCATCGTGGGCCTCTACGGCAGAGAGTACGCCCTTACTAGAGAAGGCGTAGAGCCTATCGCCGTTGACTGTCAGCAGGAGGTTTTGGCTGCTCGTCAGAAGGGCAGCCGGCTCAGAAGTTGCAGTGCTGGGCGGAGCGCTCGCTCCAAACAGGAAAGCCTCCCGCAGTAGAGGAAGAATCACGGCTAGCAGCAATGTCAGCAGCAATAGGCCCAAGGCGCTGCCCAACAGCCAACGGCGAGCACGAGCCTCTTCCCACCAGCGCAGCCAGGGGAACGGCGCCCGAGAGGCAGCGGGCAAAGGAACAAGCTCCAGCTCATCAGCTGTCGTGGGCGATGACCCTGGTCCGGCCTCAGCCTGCGACTCAGCTGCTGAAGGAGGAGCCTGGGAGTCTCTGGATGAACCAGAACAAGACGAATCATCAGCGAAGAAGCGATGAGAGGGGGTGTACATGGTCCTGCTGCCTCCTCCAATGCTCAGGCGTGCGAGAGCGAAGTCGGTACAGTCCTCTGCTGTTATTACAAATAGCGAGGAATGGACCCCTGGTCGCTGACGCTCTGTCTCTGTCCCCGGCTCGGCTCGGCTTGGAGGGGGCAGGAGCGCCAGCGACAGGCAAGACTGTAGGGTCAGAGCCGGCTATTGTTCCCGGTCCGTTTCATGGAGCAACATTCTCGAAAACGGCGGCAATGCCCTGACCACCGCCGATGCAGAGCGAAGCCACCCCGTATTTCAAATGATGGCGACGCAGCTCGTGCAACAGCGTAATCGTCAAACGAGCACCGCTGGCGGCCAGCGGGTGACCGATTGAAATGCCTCCTCCATTCACATTCGTCTTCTCGCGTGGCAGGTCCAGCTCCTTCTCCACCGCCAGATACTGGGCTGCAAACGCCTCGTTGACCTCGATACGGTCCATATCCTCCAGGCGCAGATCAGCCCGTTTGAGCGCCTGGCGAATCGCCGGGGCCGGGCCGATGCCCATAATCTCGGGGGGGACGCCCACCACGCTCCAGGAGACCAGGCGAGCCATTGGCTGCAGATTGTGGCGCGTCACGGCCTCCTCGGTTGCCAGGACCACGCAGGCGCCCGCATCGTTAATCCCGCTGGCATTACCAGCAGTCACCACCCCGCCCTCGCGAAAGCGAGCTGGCAGCTTGGCTAGAGCCTCCATTGAAGTATCGCGAATGCCCTCATCCTGGCTGAATTCCACTGCATTGCCCTTGCGGTCTCGCACGGTGACCGGGACAATCTCCTCTGCCAGCCAACCGGCCTGCTGAGCACGGCGCGCGGCCACCTGGCTACGCAGCGCGTAAGCATCGACCTCCTCGCGCGTCAACCCGTAGCGCTCGGCCAGGTTCTCCGCCGTCATGGCCATCCCGCAGCCGATATAGGTATCGATCAGAGCCTCCCAGAGGCTATCTTCCAGCTGCGGGGCCTGACCCAGCTTAAACCCAAAGCGGGCGCCGCGAATCACATGAGGAGCCTGAGTCATATTCTCCGCTCCGCCGGCCAGGGCGATCTGCCCCTCGCCAAGCAGGAGGAGCTGAGCCGCACTCACGATAGCCTGCAGACCCGAACCGCACAAGCGATTGACCGTCAAAGCTGGCACCTCGATCGGGAGGCCGGCTTTCAAAGCGATATGACGGGCAAAATAGATAGCGTCCTTGCTGGTCTGCAGCACATTGCCCATCACCACCTGATCAACCAGCGCTGGCTCAACCTTGCTTCGTCGCAAGGCCTCTTTGGCAGCGACCACACCCAGATCGATAGCGCTGATCTCCGAAAGGGAGCCTTGCAAAACACCGACCGGCGTACGTGCTCCTGCGATAATAAAGATATCTTGCGGCATTGAATCACCTCATCTTTGATGGTGAAAGAAAAGCAGCATATATGTACTAGCATCCGATGGAGACAAAGGCGCAGGGCGCGGTCGAAGAGAAAGAGCCTGCCCTGGCGCGCGTTCTCTTGCCAGTGTACCACATCGGTAGGCGAGTGCCCAGGCAGGAGGGCGGCCAGATCACTGCTACCGGGGGTGCAGCGCGACAAGCGGTTTGACACAGGGTCTGAGTCTGGCAGGAAGCGGCTTCCTTTCGGGGCTTCTTCTCACGCGGCGTGCTCCTGGCCCTTGTCGCAAGAGCGAGCCTGCGAAGGAGGCTGCTAGAGCCAGTCTGGCCTTTAGAAAGCCATAGAACCACGTTCCGTCTGCCCGCGAAATGTGTTATAATAATCACATACACCACTCCTCTGATGCGGCCATAATTACTGAGCAATAGCCAACTGCAGAAAGGGGGCTGCTGGGCGCCAATCTCATCCGTAAATAGAGATATGCCTGTTTATGGAAGCTTGTGAGTGAGGGCGCACCTGAGCGGGTGCGAGGGCAGATAGAAGGTGTTTGCGACATCTGGTGGTGGCGACCTCCTACCTGGTAGGTAGCAGGCAGAGTCGCCTGTGGAGAGCGCGGGCCCGGGCAGCGAAGCGACAAGCGAACTGAGTACCGGGGCCAGTAAGCGAGGCACAGTGTGCCTGATCATCATCATATCTCGACAGAAAGGTGGGAACGTCAATGGCCCAGATTGCAGCAGAGCGCAGCGAACCCGCTGCCGCCGCAGTTGCCAATCCCGCTCCACTTGGCCTGGCCGCATTTGCCCTGACCACATTTGTCCTTAGTGTTGTCAATGCCGGTCTTGTCTCCAGCAATGGTATCAACGATGTTCTTGGTCTGGCACTCTTCTATGGCGGTCTGGCGCAGTTCCTGGCGGGCATGTGGGAATTCCGCAACCGCAACACCCTTGGAGCCACGGCCTTCTCGACCTACGGCGCTTTCTGGTTGGCCTTTGGCTTTAGCGCCTGGCAGAAGCTGCTAGTGACTGGTCCCATTCTGGGCTGGTTCATGCTGGCCTGGGGGCTGATCACCCTGCTCTTCTTCCTGAGCGCCCTGCGCACCGATCTGGCTCTGATGGCTGTACTCTTCTTCCTCTTCCTGACCTTTGTGGTGCTAGGCATCGCTGAGTTCAGTGGCAACTCAGTGATCACCAACGTTGGTGGCTGGCTTGGCATCGTGACCGCCCTGCTGGCCTGGTACCGCTCCTGGGCAGGCATTCTGGAGAGCGGTCAGGGATTGTTCCGTCTCCCGGTTGGACCCATGTCCTGAGCTGGCTAGCGAGCTCGTTGAAGCTTGCCTGAGACAAGGGCTTTCGGATTGCCGCAGCAGAGCAAAGGGTGGTAGCGGCGTGGCAGGCCAGCCACCTGTCACGCCTCCTTGTTTCTGGTTCCAATGAAGTAGTTCCTGGCGGTTCTCCTTCCTTCCCTCGATCCCTGGGTAGTGTGCTTGTATTCTCACCCATCTCTCCCCGTTTGGTACGGCTCTCTGTCTGTCTGTGAGAGGGCGAGGCCAAGAAGATGGACTGGTCCCCCGGGCCTTGACCGGGCGAGAGAGCTACGCTATAGTGTAACGCAAACGTTCACTCTAGGATCACGCTACTTCATTCGTCCGTGTTGCGGATTGTTTAGTGAGGCCGTATGACAATAAGCACAGAGGCACAGGAAACCGCCGAAGCGGCACCGAGAGATCTCCATGAGTATCTCAGCGCACTGGTTAGAAAAGCGGCGAGGAGCTACCTGGCCCGGGAACAAATCGATTATCCTGTTGAGGAACTCCCCATCGACCTGGGCTTCTCCGCTCAGGCCAGCTTTGGGGACTACTCCGTTCCACTCATGTCATGGGCCGCGAAGAATCGCCTGGGGCGGCCACCGCTGGTCATCGCCGAGGCCCTGGCCGACTATCTGCGCTCGCTGAATCTACCGACGCTGCAGGAAGTCACGGCCACGCGCCCGGGCTATCTCAACTTTCGCCTGAACCGCCCGCTGGTGAGTCATGACATCATGGTGCGCGTGCTGGAGGCTGGCCCTGACTTTGGGCAGAGCGAGACAGGGGTGGGCACCAAGGTAGTGGTCGAGCATACGAATATTAACAGCAACAAAGCGGCCCATGTTGGTCACCTGCGGAACTCGTGCTTAGGGGACACCCTGGTCCGTATGCTACGGACTCAGGGCTACCAGGTTGAGGCCCAGAACTACATCGACGATACCGGAGTGCAGGTGGCCGACGTCGTTGTCGGTTTCGCCCTCCTCAAGGAGGGGCGACTGCACCTTCCCGAAGGCGATGAACCTCTGCCAGGCGAATCGTTTGACTACTACTGCTCGCGGGTCTATGTTGCGGTAGGCAAAGCTTACGACGAGCAGCCGGAGCTGCTGGAGCGGCGTCGCGCGGTGCTGCAGGCCATTGAGCGTGGCAGCGAGGCCGCAGCCGGGCAGTCAGAGGAGGGGACAGATTATGCGGCCCTGGCCGCCGACCTCTCCCAACGTATCGTACAGGCTCACCTGAAGACCATGTCCCGGCTGAATATCTCCTACGACCTGCTCACCTGGGAGTCAGCCATTCTTCACAGCGGCCTCTGGAGGAAAACCTTCGAGGTCCTGAAAAATCGCGGCCTGCTACGGCAGCCTGAGAGCGGCAAGCTGGCTGGTTGTTGGATTCTGCCATTTGGCGAAAACGAGTCCCAGGACGAAGAGGGTGAGCACACGTTAGACAAGGTACTGGTCAAGAGCGATGGAACGGCGACCTACACCGCCAAGGATATCGCCTACCAGCTTTGGAAGTTCGGTCTGACCGATGATCCGGCCTTCGATGTCCACTTCACCTTTGTGCCGTGGGGCCGCCAGCATGATGGGCGCCTGCTCTGGACCATGCGCACCCCGACGCTCCGGGAGGAGGCGAGCAGCGAGGGTGATCCTCTCCGCTTTGGCCATGCTCAGCGCGTCATTAACGTCATCGATGTACGCCAGTCCTATGCCCAGCAGGTAGTCTACGAGAGCCTGCGTCGCCTCAGTTATGAGGAACAGGCCAAGAACTCGACCCACCTCGCCTATGAGATCGTCACCCTCTCCGCTGCGACTGCTGCCAGCCTGGGAGTAGATACCTCCGATGGACGCGAATTCTATCCGATGTCGGGGCGCAAAGGCCTGGAGATCAAAGCCGACGACCTGATCAATGCGGCCACCGCGCGTATGAAAGAGGTCAAGCCGGACCTACCCGATGAGACCGCGGCTATTCTGGGAGCTTCGGCGATCCGCTACTTTATGATCCGTTTTAGCCTGCAGCAGGTCATCGCCCTTGATATGGAGGAAGTGCTCCGGCCAACGGGGGACACGGGCGTCTATCTTCAGTATGCCTATGCGCGTGCCAATAGTATCCTGCGCCGTCTGCAAGAGAGCGGCTATGAGGTCCCGGAGCACCTGGAGGAGCTGCCATCGGCTCTGGAGCAGAGTGAGTGGGAATTGCTGCGCCATATCGACGCCTACCCGCGCCGTCTGGCAGAGGCGACCGACCATCTGGCTCCCAATCTGCTAGCCGCCTATGCCTACGATCTGGCCGCTCACTTCAGCGATTTCTATGAGCACACGCCTCCCATTGTCAAGGAAGAGGACCAGCGCGTCAAGGCTTTTCGGGCCTGGATTGTGCGGACCACCGCGCAGGTGATGAATAATGTCCTGCGCACCCTTGGCTTTATTCCCTTAGAGCGTGTCTGAGTCACAAAGGCAGCGCACGACAAGCACCGGCTAGAAAGAAAGAAGCAGGTAACAATGGCAGCGACAAGGGGAAGGCTGCGCTTCGGTATCAAGACGGCGCAGCAGTTTGTGAGCTATGAACAGATCCGGCAGATCTGGCAAGAGGCAGATGCCCAACCGGCCTTTGAACATGCCTGGCTCTTCGACCATTTTATCCCGCTGGGGCCAGAAGAGCAGAGTCAAGGCTCCATTCTAGAAGGCTGGACCCTGCTGACGGCCCTGGCGGCGCAGACGCAGCGACTGCGCCTAGGGCTGATGGTCGCTGGCAATACCTACCGCCATCCTGCCGTCCTGGCCAAGATGGGCGCGACGCTCGATCTGATCTCGGGGGGGGCGGCTCGACTTTGGTCTGGGAGCTGCCTGGTTTGAGCGCGAGCATCGGGCTTATGGACTGCCCTTCTACTCCACGGGCGAGCGTATTCGTCGTCTGGGCGAAGCCTGTGAAGTGATCAAGCGGCTCTGGACAGAGCCGCGCGTTACCTTCGAAGGCAACTACTACCACTTGCATGAGGCGCCATGCGAGCCGAAGCCGCAGCAGAAACCCCACCCGCCTTTCGTCATTGGCGGCAGCGGAGAGCGCCTGACGCTGCGGGTGGTAGCGCGCTACGCCTCGATCTGGAACTATAACGGCAGCGACGTCGACGAGTTTCGCCGCAAGCAAGCCGTGCTAGATGCTCACTGTGCGGCCATTGGACGCAATCCCCAGGAGATTGAGCGCTCTATTCAATTCCCTGTTGATCTGGCCCATCCGCTGGCGGCCCTCCGCTCGACAGTGCGGACCTTCATTAAGTCTGGTGCCACGCACCTGATTCTCAATCTGCGCCCTCCCTATCCATCGGGGATCATCACACGCCTGGCCGAGGAGGTCGTGCTTCCGCTCCAGGAAGAAGCTGAGGCTACGCTGCAACGGTAGCCTGAAGCGAAGATCTGAAGGATCTCGCTGGCCTTGCCCACCGCCACCGACCTGGTCGGCTGCTTTTGACAGCAGCTTCTCCTGCAGAAGAGACAAACGGCTAGAGAATGCAGGATGCAAAGAAGAAAAAAACGGAGGGCTTGCTGAAGATAGGAGCGAGCTGGGGATCGTCTCTCTATCTCTGCCATCGGCGTGGTAGTAGTAGTAGTGAGTGAGAAGGGGATGCGGCTGTCAGCGTGGGGCCTGGCGGTTGCCTCGCCTGAGAGCGAGAGCTATAATGGTTACGAAAAGCGGCATTGCTGCGATCGCAGTTTTTCTTTCATCGAGGCACAAATAGTACAGGGAAGGACGACGCGCGTGGCCCAGAAAAAGCTAAGCTCCTCTGCGAGTGAGGAAACGACCAAAAAGAATATTGTGGAGCAGTTGCTCCCGCGAGCCTTTCGCAAAAGTGAGCGCCCGAAGAGCGTGCGTGAGCTAGGTCTCAGCGTGCTCAAAAACCTACCGGCCAATCTGGCGCTCATGCAGGCTTTCATGCGAGCGGTCAATTGGAAGCAGGCCCATGAGGAAGTGATGGCTGGTCTCAGCAACACGGTGGTCATTGTCGGGCGGCCTAACTCTGGCAAAAGCACCCTCTTCAACAAGATCATGGGGAAGGACATCTCCCTGGTATCTCCCGAGGCAGGCACCACGCGGGCGCTGGTCCCTGCCGAATTTGGTCCATTTACACTCATTGATACACCTGGCCATCTCCCTGACATTACCAGGGGAGCGCTGGAGCAGGCGAGCGTGATTGTGCTTTTGCTAGATGGTGTACGAGGGCTGCAGGCAGAGGACCGTGAGCTCTACAACGAAGTGAGGGCCTTGAATAAGCCCACGGTGATGGCGGTGAACAAGATTGATGCGCTGCCAGCGGGATCAGATGGCGATCGCCTGGCGACCGAGGTCGCCGTGCGCCTTGGTGCTGCTGGAGTCATTCCGATCTCTGCCCAAAACGGCCAAAACATTGCCGAGGAGCTGATTCCGGCCATTATTGAAGCCAGCCCCGAGGCCGCTCTGGTTATTGGGCGAGAGCTGCCGGCCTTTCGTCGCAGTGCAGCCCAACGGATCATCCGCAACGCCACGCTCCTCAGCCTGGCTGCTGGTCTGGAGCCGGTCCCTTTCATTGACATTCCCATTATTCTGGGAACGCAGGTACGTCTAGTATTGCGCCTGGCCGCTCTCTATGGGGAACCGATCTCCTCCGGAGAAGCGATGCGTCATGCACGCGAGCTGATCCTGACAATGATAGGCGGAGCGGGCCTGCGCTACCTGGCGGAGCAAGCGGCCAAAGTAGTGCCTATAGGGGGTGACCTGGTAGCTGGTGCCATTGCGGCTGCCGGAACGTGGGCCATTGGTCAGGTAGCGCTGGAATACTATGACAGCGGCAAGCAGCTCGCGCCCCGGCGGCTCCAACAGCTCTATCGGCGGTTCTATCGGCGTTTCCGTCAAGAGAGGACCATCGAGGAGCTGCAGCGCTATGCCCGCGAAGAAAGAGATGAGCGGCTTTTGCCGGGAGGGAGAGAGCCAGCGCCCTCCGGGACGGGACCGGAGCCAGGTCGGGCCGAGTAAGAGGGAGAGAAAAGCGCTCCGCTCGCTCTCGGTCGGCCCGTGCTCATCTCATGGCAACGGGGCAGCAGTTATACAGCCTGCTGGCTAGTCTACCAGGAGCCTGACGTCACAGGGTCCCTGGCCTGGTATGAGACTACGACGAGAAGAAAGAAAATCATGTCGTTCCCCTATGAGCGTTATCGGACACTGCTCGATAGCTTTCTGCTCTACTATCCGCGGGGGTATGAGCAGCAAGCGCGGCATCTCCTGCTGAAACTCAATCAGGCGGCGGAAGAGCTAGGCCGGTTGCTCAAACTGCCGCTGCCGGAGCTGGAGATCATCCTGGTCGCGTCACCTGACTGGGAGAAGGTGCCTCATGATGAGGATCTGGGGAAAGCGCAGACCCGGCTGCCCTATTTTACCAATGCGACTGAGCCGCCCTCGTTGGTTATACCGACGCAGCTTGACCCCATCATTGGCGAGCCGACAGCCGAGAAGCTGACTTTCCTCTTGTACCACGAGCTGGCCTATGCTTTTTTAGAGCAGGACCCGCGTCCCTGGCCGGAGGACTATCCGCTTTGGGCTGATGAATGGCAACTGCAGTTTGCAGCCCTCTGGCTCTCCCATCGCCTCGATGGCCAGCACGACGTGGTCAATCGTGATCTGCATGAGTTGTATGGAGAGATCTTCCTGGCCGAAGAAGATGGAAAGACGCCGGTCACCATTCGCAGCTTCAGCTGGGATGAGGAGACTTCGGCAGAGGATTACCTATGCTTCGATCTGCTGCTAGAGCGCTTTGCCGTCGACCTCCTCAAGCGCGCTGGCCCCGAAGTCTTGCCGCGCTTTCTACGTGAGTACCGGAAAGAGCAGCGCGCTTTGCTCAGCGATGAGGTCACTACCATGTTAGGGGCTGCTATTGGCCCTGGTGGAGTAGTCTGGCTGGAGAGCTTACCCTACTTTTAGTTGAGTGAGCAGGCCCATCGCGCGACACTCCTCTCGCTCAACCTGCCAGCGCGAGAGCGGACGCGGCCTTCTTTCTAACGCTGTTGACTTCGCCATTGCTCCTGTAGCTTTGGCTTCGTGTGCTCATCGATCAACAGTATCATTGGCTGCACTAATGTGAGGATAATCCATGTTTCAGCGTGTAGCGATTGTCGGATTAGGATTGATCGGCGGCTCGATCGGGCTGGCCCTCCATAAGGCGAAGGCGACCCGAGAGGTCACCGGTTATGACCTGGGGCGTGGAGTTTGCGAGCAAGCTCGCAAGGTCGGAGCGATTGATCAAGCCTATGACTCGCTGGCCGACGCTGTGCGAGGCGCCGAGCTGGTGGTCCTGGCGACACCCGTGGGGGCAATGCGGGCCCTCCTGCAGCACCTTGCCAGCTGCGTAACCCCTGGAACCGTCATTACCGATGTGGCAAGCACTAAGGCCCAGGTCATTAGCTGGGCGGAGGAATTTCTGCCAGAGAATGTCTCGTTTGTCGGTGGACACCCGATGACCGGGAAGGAAGTCAGCGGAGTTGAGGCTGCCGATGCCGGCCTCTTCCAGGGGCGGATCTATTGCCTGACGCCAACGCCACGGACCCGCCCGAGCGCTGTCAACAAGGTTGCGACCTTCGTGGAAGCCTTGGGGGCCCGCATCCGTTTCCTCGAACCGGCAGAGCACGATGGCCAGGTCGCCTATGTCAGCCATCTGCCTTTCGTAGCCTCCATTGCCCTCATGACAACCGCCGTCGAGGCTCCATCCTGGGGCGATGCAGCCTTGCTGGCCTCTAGCGGCTTCCGCGATATGACGCGCCTGGCCGCCGGCAATCCCGAGATGTATCGCGATATCTGCCTGACGAATAGCGAAGCGCTGGTGCGCAGCCTCAATGAGTATCTCCTGGCACTCACGCGGCTACGCGATCGCATCGCGGCCCATGATCCGCACTTGAATGAGGTCTTTGCTCGGGCCCAGGAGCTGCGCCTGCAATGGCAGGCCGCCTTTAGCGCGCCAGACACCGCCGAGTCACGGCGTCGCGAGCCCGACCACAAGGCCTCTTCGGATCGCTAGACACTGCTCTATGGCCCTGGCCTTGACAAAGCAGCAAAAATATGGTATACTGCTAAAAGCACTGAGGAGCGGGCCACGGTCGGCGCTGCTCCTCATGCCAAGTGGTCCTTTTCTCTTTTTTTTGGTGTGGGTGTTGTTAACAATCTTGTAGACAAAATTGTTGAGTATGGAAGGGTGGTCTGTGAGGCGAAGAGGTGCCAGTGAGGTGCGCGGGGCAAGCGAGCAGGTGGTGGGGGTGTGCGCTTTTATTGTTAACAATTTTGTGGACAAGATTGGTGACAATACTCTGCTGGGTGAAGGGGCCTGGCGTCTAGGTAGCACAGCGCAGTCATCGGGAGTCGTGACCCGCTACAAAGGAGGTTCCGGAGCCATGTCCGAAGCGCTCTGCTTTGACATTGCTCACCTGGGGCATGTTGAGCTATTGACCCCGAGCTTTGACGAGAGCCTCTGGTTTTTCGTCGAGGTCCTGGGCATGGAGGAAGTAGCCCAGCTTGGGCGCTCGGCCTATCTCCGCTGTTGGGGCGACTATGAGCAGTATTCGCTCAAGCTAACCGCACATGAGCACGCTGGCGTTGGTCATACAGCCTTGCGGGCCATGAGTCCGGAGGCGTTAGAGCGGCGCGTGGCCATGCTAGAGCAAGGAGGCGTACGAGGGACATGGATTGAAGGGGACTTCGGTCATGGTCGGGCCTATCAGTTTCGTGGTCCCGACGGCCATCTGCTAGAACTCTATTACGAGACCGAGTATTATCAGCCTCCCATCCATCTACGTCCTGCCTTAAAGAACCAGCCCCAGAAGTTGACCGGGCGAGGGGTGGGAGTCAAGATGCTCGATCATGTCAATTTTCTCTCTTCGTATGCCGAGGAGGACGGTGAGTTCGTCGAGCGCTATCTGGGTCTGCGCCTGACTGAGCAGATTCTCCTCAACAATGGCCGGCGCCCAGGATTGTGGTACCGGGCCACCAACAAATCCTACGACCTGGTCTATACACAGGATGCCACAGGTGCCAGGGGGCGTCTCCACCACATCGCCTTTCACGTCGAATCCAACGAACTGATCTGGCGAGCGGCCAATCTCTTTGTGGATTACGGCGTCTTCATCGAGTTCGCGCCTAGCAAGCACGCTATTAACCAGACCTACTTTGTCTATGTCTATGAGCCAGGCAAGAATCGCATTGAGGTTTGCTCTGGCGGCTACCTGGTTCTGGCTCCCGACTGGAAGCCTGTTACCTGGACAGAGGAGGAGCGTGCGCGCGGTCAAGCCTGGGGGAACAAGACCGTTGAGACCTTCCATACCTATGGCACACCGGTGGTTTGAGGAAGATGGGAACGCAACTATTGAATGAACAGACCTGCTATGAGCGTCTTCGCAACTGGATCATTGACGGCACGCTGCAGCCGAATGAGCGGCTGATCGAGCTTGAGCTGACGGCGCGGCTGGGAGTCGGACGGGCGACCATCCGCACCGTGTTGGCCCGCCTGGAGCAGGAAGGGCTGGTGGTACGCGAGCCGAACCGTGGCGCGCGCGTTCGTTTCGTTTCGCACGAGGAGGCGCTGGAGATCTTAGAGGCGCGCACCGCCATCGAATCGCTCCTGGCCCGCTTCGCTGCCATGCGAGCCCAACCGGCAGATGTTGCCCAGATGCGCGACCTACTGGAGCAGATGCGGGCCTGCATTGAGCATGGAGACCTCGTCTCCTACTCAACCCTGAATACGGCTTTGCATCGGGCAATTGCGGAGGCCGCTCGCCATCGTACAGCGGCCAGATTACTAGAGACGCTTGGCTCGCAGAGTGTGCGCTATCAGTATCGCACCATTCTGGCGCCCGGTCGTCCTGCTACCTCGTTGACCGAGCATTCGGCAGTTGTTGAGGCCATTGCTGCCCATGATCCTGATGCCGCCGAGCAGGCTATGCGCGCCCACCTCTCAGGCGTCTGTGAAGCCCTGCGACGTCTGAGACAGGGTCTCTGAGGACCCCCAGCCACAACAGTCGGTCCGGGCTTGCTTATGGGCGGCTGTCTGATGCCGATGCTGAGGTCATGCCGTATGGGCAGGTGGGCAGTCCGGCCTGCTGGATAGAAAGAAAAGGGTAAGAGAGGCTTCAGCAAATCACAAGTCAAAGCGTAGAGGAGAGTGAACCGGTTGATCGACAGAGAGCGTGACGATCTCGTGCGCTTACTGGCTGGCGCTCTTGATATGCACCTTCATATTGAGCCAGACCTGATTGAGCGCAGCACGGATGATCTCTCGCTGGCTCGCGAATTTCTCGCTCTCGGTTGGGGCGGCTTTGTTCTGAAGTCGCACTACTTTCCCACCGCCGAGCGCGCCAGGGTGGTCTCCACTGCCGTTCCGGGGGTTCAGGTCTTTGGAGCGATCGCTCTGAACCATGCCGTGGGCGGCTTCAATCCGGTGGCTGTCGAGATCGCTGGCCGGGCTGGCACGCGCATCGTCTGGCTGCCGACGGTTGATGCGGCCAATGAGTCGCCAGAGAGGCAAGCGGCCCGTGGCGAGCGTCACCAACCATTCTGGACCCGCATTCAGCAAGAGATTCGAGCCAAAGGCTATGCTCCGGAGCCGCTCAGCGTCTTTGATGAACGTGGCCAGCTGCGGAGCGAAGTGCGGGCCTGCCTTGCCGGTGTTGCCGAGTACGATATGGTGCTAGCCACAGGGCACCTGGCGAGGGATGAAATCTTTGCCGTCGTGGCAGCGGCGCGAGAGAGCGGCGTGAAGCGCATTGTGGTTACTCACGCTCTCTTCCCCTCACAAGCTCTCTCCATTGAGGAGCAGCGACGGCTGGCCGACATGGGAGCCTATATTGAAGGCTGTTATACCACCTTCTATACCAACAAATGCCCGTGGGAACGACTTTTCGCGGCTATTCGCGCCGTTGGTCCCGAGCGAACCGTGCTCTCATCCGATCTTGGCCAGCGCTCGAATCCACCGATCGTCGCCGGCCTCCTCGATTTTGCCGCTCGTCTGCTTGCGGCTGGCTTCACGCCGCGAGAGGTGCAGTGCATGCTCGTTGAGAATCCGGCCCGGCTGGTGGTAGACGGATAAGCGCGATCTCTGGGCCTGCGCGACCCTGGGTGGACCCCTCGTCGGGCAGGTAAGGGGACGGAGGGCAGTGTAGTGGAGCCGGGCAAGGCCGACAGGTAGTGAGCATTGTGACAAATCCTTTGTGTTGAGTGAGGAGACAACATCTATGGCGAAGGCTGCAGATACGGGTACCTTGATGGTGGTGAGTGCCCATGCTGCTGACTTTGTCTGGCGTGCTGGGGGAGCCATCGCCCTCTATGTACAGCGTGGTTGGCGCGCACGGGTTCTCTGTCTTTCCTTTGGAGAGAGGGGCGAATCGGCGCGCCTGTGGGAAGAAGGCAAAACATTGGAGGAGATCAAAGCCATCCGCCGGGCTGAAGCCGAGCGGGCCGCGGCGATTCTAGGAGCAGAGGTACGTTTCCTGGACGCCGGCGATTATCCACTCGACGTGACGTCTGAGCTGCGCGATGCCCTTGTCCAGGAGTTTCGCCAGCATCGACCAGACATCATCTTGACCCATTCTCTGCAAGATCCCTATAACATGGACCATCCGCGCACGACCCAGCTTGTGCTGGAGAGCCGCATTCTGGCTCAGGCGCATGGCTATCCTTCTTCCTATCCCGTCATTGGGGCGCCCCAGGTCTTTCTCTACGAGCCGCATCAGCCAGAGCAGTGTGGTTTTCGCATAGATCTTCTGCTTGACATCACACCGGTCTTTGACAAGAAGCGTCAAGCTATGGAGTGTATGGCCGCGCAAGAGCACCTCTGGGCCTATTACACTGACGTTGCCAAGCGACGTGGCGTACAGGCGGGACGCAACTCCGGCCAGCGTGTCGTTTACGCGGAGGCCTATCAGCGTATCTATCCCAGCGTTGGAGGTGAGTTTGTATGAAGCGTCCCGTCGTCGTCACAGAGGTGCCACGACCGGAAGCGGCCCTGGTTGAGCAACTAGCGGCCTATGGCGTAGCTACCGTGCACGAAGCCCTTGGCAAAGAAGGCTTATTACAGCCGTATCTGCGTCCTATCTATCCCGAAGCGCAGGTAGCGGGGAGCGCTGTGACTGTCCTCTGTCCTCCTGGCGATAACCTCATGGTGCACGCGGCGATCGAGGTCTGTCGGCCCGGTGATGTACTGGTAGTGGCGACAGAAGCCCCATCGACCGATGGCATGTTTGGTGAGCTACTGGCTACCTCGGCGCGAGCGCATGGAGTAGTTGGTCTGGTCATTGACGCGGGAGTGCGCGATGTAGCGGCGCTGAGCGCCATGCGCTTTCCTGTCTGGTCGCGGGCCATCTCGGCGCGAGGAACCGTCAAAGAAACGGCAGGGGCAGTCAATATTCCGGTCGTCTGCGGTGGTGCGCTTGTCAGGCCAGGTGATGTCATCCTGGGCGACGCCGATGGGGTTGTATGTGTTCCTCGCCAGGCCCTGGCTCAAACCATTGCCCAGGCCGCTGCCCGTACTGCCAGAGAGAATACCACCCGCGAGCGTCTGGCTGCTGGCGAGCTAGGTCTCGATCTCTACGATCTGCGCAGCAAACTCAAGGCCCTAGGTGTCGAATACGTCCGCTATGACGAATGGGAGGGGTGAGCCATGCGTCTCGGCTTCGTCGGCTTTGGTGAGGCCGCCTCGGCGATTGCCGCTGGGCTAGCCGAGGAAGGGCTGCGTGAGCTATACGCCTATGATGTGGTCTGTGGCCCAGCCCTTATGGAACGGGCGGCCTGCTGCGGCGTCCACCTTGTGACCAGTCTAGCTGAGCTTGCGGCCCAGGCTGATCTTCTGCTCTCGCTGGTTACAGCGAAGGTCGCCTTGACGGTAGCGCGCGAGATTGCCCCGCACCTGCGAGTGGGAACGCTCTATGCTGATCTCAACTCGTGTGCTCCGAGAATCAAGGCTGAGATCGGCCAGGTGATTGCCCAGCTGGCTCCCGGAGCCAGCTATGCCAGTGTTGCTGTCATGTCTGCTGTACCTCCGCTGCGGCACCGCGTTCCTCTTGTAGCTGACGGGCCGGGAGCGAGACGCCTGCGTGAAGTTCTGGAACCCTATGGCATGAACATCGAAGTTCTGAAAGGGCCACTGGGCGCAGCCGCTACGCTCAAGATGTGTCGCAGTATTGTGCTCAAGGGCCTGGAGGCCCTCTTTCTAGAAGCCTTGCTAGCAGCCGAGCAGGAAGGTCTGACCGAGCAGGTGCTGACATCGCTCAATGCCTCTTTCCCCAATAAACCCCTGGGTGACCTCGGAGTCTATTTGCTTGACCGGCATCGGCTTCACGCCCAGCGCCGGGCCGATGAGATGCAGGAAGCAGCAGCGACCCTGGTCAGTCTCGAGATTGATCCCCTCGTTTCCGAGGGAGCTGCTCAACGCCTGCGCTGGTCGGCTGAGCGACTGACTCGTTTGGCGGCTCCGTCCGAGGCCGAGACCGAGGTGGGTGGTGGAGGCACCCAGGATGGAGGCTATCGTACCCTATTGCGCCAACTCAGCAATGCTTGAAAGCGGAAAGGAGGTGCAAAAACAGCAGACATTCAAATCTTGGTAGGCAGGGTAAGCAGATGATATGCTCCATAGTAAGAGGAGGAAAGTCTCATCATAGGCGATGGTTGGTCTTCCTCAGTGCTGAGGAAAGAAGCTGCAGATCGGGCCAGGTAAGCTGATGCTGAAAGACGAGGTGCCAGCCTGATGGAATTCAGCGAGCCAGGGTTGAGGCTTCCGTGGCTGGCATGCCCAGATCAGCAAGGGCACACTACGTATCAGACGAGCAGCGTCTTAGAGGATTGTTCATCGGGTCAAGTGAACAAGTGAACGAGCAGATAAGAAAAAGGAGTTTGCCGGTATGGCTTCGCCGCAGAAGAGGTCTTGGTTCCGTTACGAGAACGGTGTCGTTCTCATGATGTTTTTCACCTTTGGCTTCGTCTTTATGGAGCGACTCAGCATTGTCTACCTCTTCCCCTTCATAGCTCCTGATCTGAAACTCAACAATGCTGAGATTGGCATGATCGCCTCCGTGCTTGCCGTATGCTGGGCGGTCTCCGGGTTCATCTTTGGCTCGATCTCCGATCTCGTTGGTTCGCGGAAGAAGGTTTTGCTACCCATCACCCTTGCCTTTTCGCTCTTCTCGTTCCTCTCAGGGTTGGCTCGCAGCTTTTGGCAGATGATCCTCGTACGCGGTCTTATGGGGGTTGCTGAGGGGCCGGTGCTGCCGCTGGCGCAAGCGAGCGTCATTGCTGCCTCCACGCCCGAGCGTCGTGGTTTCAATCTGGGTTTTGTCCAAAGCTCGTTAGGGCTGATTGGCTCATTTCTGACGCCGATCATCGTCACGCAGATTGCTGTCCATTACTCATGGCATGAAGCCTTTTATCTGGTCGGTGTCCCTGGCCTGGTGATGTTCTTTGTCCTGCTCAAGTGGATGCGCGAGCCGGGTCGGGGGACGGCTCAGGAGGCCGAAGCGGTTGAGCACACCAAGGTACGTCTGGCTGACATCGGGGCAGTCTTTCGCCATCGCAACATGTGGTTCTGCGTGCTCATCGCGATCTTCTCAATGACCTGGCTGTTTGCCTTTACCACCTTTGCACCGACCTTCCTGACAGAAGTAAGCCACTATTCGCCCGATGAGATGGGGCTGATCATGTCGGCGGTAGGTTTGGGAACCTTCGTGTGGGGCTTCGTTGGACCGGCCATCTCCGATCGCCTGGGTCGCAAACCTACCTTAATCCTCTTCGCCTTCATTGCCTGCCTGTCACCGATCTGCCTGGCGTTGTTGCGGGCCCCCGTGGGGATCATGATGGTCGTTGCTTTCCTGACGACCGTTGGTCAGGCCGTCTTCCCGCTGTTCCTGGTGATCATTCCTGGCGAGTCCCTCCCGTATCGACTGGTGGCCAGCGCGGTCGGCCTGACCCAATTCATTGGGGAGCTGGTGGGTGGTACTTTCGCCCCCTGGCTGGGCGGCGTGGCCGCAGATCACTGGGGGTTAGTAGCTCCAATGTGGATTGCTGCCGCTGGCATGCTAGTCAGCGCACTGCTGGCCTTTGGCCTCAAAGAGACAGCTCCTGCGAAGGTCGGACGTGGAGCACTTGAGGCCCAGGAGATCGTAACCACGGCCTAACCCCATTGCCCTGCTCCCTTTTCCTTTGCTAGAAGCGAGTCCTTTCTCGGGACTCGCTTCCCTTTTTAGGGAAAATTTCTGCCAAATTGGCCAATACCCTCTTGACAACAGATCCAGGCTGTGAGATAATCTCACTCGCCTCGCAGAGAGAAACAAAAAGACAGCGAGCGAGGCCACTCAGCGAAAGCCGGCCATCCCGCTCATCGCTGGTGGGCCGTCCAGATCTACCACTGGCGGTCATTGCCAGTTACCTTCTCTTCCCAGGTGTTCTACGTGGTGGGGGTTTATGCCCTCAGCGAGACGGCGCCGGAAGGGAGTGGGCGGTGAGGTAACGGCCTGAGTGAGGCCAGGTGACTGCACCTTGACAATTGAAGAGTGGAAAACAGCAGAGGCGGATGTGCTGTGTTCGCTACTGATGAATTGCTGCGGAGGTGATCCTCTGTAGAAGAGGTTCGCCAGTCGACGCAGATCAGTTCGTCAGACGAGGCAGCGCAGATAGCCCTGACGTCCAGAAGAACAGTATAGCGGGTGGTTCGCTCAGCAGAGGCTGAGGAGCCAGCCGCTGGAGATAGAAGCTCGACATCGTACGTTCAATTAAGAACTGGATGGCGAGTTTGATCCTGGCTCAGGACGAACGCTGGCGGCGTGCCTAACACATGCAAGTCGAACGTCCTTTCCGCGAGGGGAGGGCGTGGCGGACGGGTGAGGAACACGTGGGTGACCTGCCCTGCAGTGGGGGATACCGGTGCGAAAGCGCCGACAATCCCGCATACGGTGGCGTCTTGCAAGAGGCGCCAGGAAAGCTCCGCGCCGGAGGGCGTGGGGCGCTGCAGGAGGGGCCTGCGCCCGATTAGCTGGTTGGTAGGGTAACGGCCTACCAAGGCGACGATCGGTCGCTGGTCTGAGAGGACGACCAGCCACACTGGGATTGAGAGACGGCCCAGACTCCTACGGGGGGCAGCAGTGAGGGATCTTCGGCAATGGGCGAAAGCCTGACCGAGCGACGCCGCGTGCAGGAAGAAGGCCTTCGGGTTGTAAACTGCTTTTCTGGGGGAAGAGAGAGGACGGTACCCCAGGAAGAAGCCCCGGCAAACTACGTGCCAGCAGCCGCGGTAAGACGTAGGGGGCGAGCGTTGTCCGGAGTTACTGGGCGTAAAGGGCCTGTAGGCGGTCGGGCAGGTTCCGGCTGACAGCCCGCGGCTTCACTGCGGGAGAGGCAGGAAGACGGTCCGACTTGAGGGCCACAGAGGGACAGGGAATTCCCGGTGGAGCGGTGAAATGCGTAGAGATCGGGAAGAACACCGAAGGCGAAGGCACTGTCCTGGGTGGTACCTGACGCTGAGAGGCGAAAGCTAGGGGAGCGAACGGGATTAGATACCCCGGTAGTCCTAGCCGTAAACGCTGACCACTAGGTGTGTGGGGAGATCGACCCCCTGCGCGCCGAAGCGAACGCATGAAGTGGTCCGCCTGGGGAGTACGGCCGCAAGGCTAAAACTCAAAGGAATTGACGGGGACCCGCACAAGCAGCGGAGCGTGTGGTTTAATTCGATGCAACGCGAAGAACCTTACCAGGGTTGGACAAGCGCGCTGAGGGTCCAGAGATGGGCCGGCCCGCAAGGGAGGCGCGCTCAGGTGCTGCATGGCTGTCGTCAGCTCGTGCCGTGAGGTGTTGGGTTAAGTCCCGCAACGAGCGCAACCCCCGCTCTCGGTTGGAATTCTCCGAGGGGACTGCCGCGCACAACGCGGAGGAAGGTGGGGATGACGTCAAGTCAGCATGGCCCTGACATCCTGGGCGACACACACGCTACAATGGTCGGGACAGCGGGCAGCGACCCGGCGACGGGGAGCCAATCCCTTAAACCCGATCTCAGTGCAGATTGCAGGCTGCAACCCGCCTGCATGAAGGAGGAGTTGCTAGTAACCGCCGGTCAGCACACGGCGGTGAATACGTTCTCGGGTCTTGTACACACCGCCCGTCACACCACGAAAGCCGGCAACACCTGAAGCCGCTGGGCGAACCCCTCAAGAGAGGGGAGGCAGGCGTCGAGGGTGGGGTCGGTGATTGGGGTGAAGTCGTAACAAGGTAGCCGTACCGGAAGGTGCGGCTGGATCACCTCCTTTCTAGGGAGTCGGAGCGTGGTGGCTCACGGTAAGGGAGACCTTGCTTCCTGATGAACCCGCTCCCTTCCAGGTCGATCCGTTTCATTGGCTCGCTGATTCGAGGAGGAGTCTCTCGAAAGGCAGCTCTGTGAGACGTGTCCAGAGTTCTACCGAGATAGATGGGCGCTGCGTGAGTTCAGGGCCTTGGAGCGAATGCAGTTACAAGCCTCTGCAGGTTTTCCACTTTTCAGGTGTCGGGGGCGGTGGCTTGCGTGGTTGCTGTGCAGCAAGGGGAAGAGCAGCGCGAGCCGCATGGCACTGGCACCAGCACCTTAACAACTGAGCGCAATTCTTGTTTCAATTTTGCCGAGAGTAAACAGGTCGTAGACAACTGTAGCAAAGGCCGAGTAGAGATAGATAGAGGACGCACAAGCGAGAAGCGTACGCGGGGGATGCCTAGGCGCTGAAGGCCGAAGAAGGACGCGGCGAGCGGCGAAACGTTCAGGGGGAGCTGCTGGCAAGCGATGAACCCTGAGTCTCCGAATGGGGCAACCCCTCCGGCGTGATGGCCGGAGATCGGCGGTCTGACAGGACCGCACGAGGGGCAGCGGGCGAACTGAAACATCTTAGTAGCCCGACGAAGAGAAATCAACCGAGATTCCCTCAGTAGTGGCGAGCGAACGGGGAAGAGCCTAAACCGTCACGCGACCTGGCAACAGGTCCGAGGCGGGGTTGTAGGGCCGGCGTGGGGCCAGGCCCGAGCGCTGGGATGCTGGACCCGAAGTGGCTGGAACGCCACACCAGAGGGGGTGAGAGTCCCGTAGGGGGACAGCAACCCCAGGGCTTGACGTCGGACCCTGAGTACCACAGGGCACGAGGAACCCGGTGGGAAGCAGGGGGGACCACCCTCCAAGGCTAAAGACCTTCAGCGACCGATAGCGGACAGAGTACCGTGAGGGAAAGGTGAAAAGCACCCCGAGAGGGGGATGAAAGAGTGCCTGAAACCGCGGACGCGAGCAGCAGTCAGAGACCCATGCCGTGGCAGGCCGGCGAGCGGGTCCCAGGCGACTGGGGCCGGCCCGAGCAGGCGCCACGTGCGGGTTGATGGCGTGCCTTTTGTAGAATGATCCGGCGAGTGCATCGTCGTTGCCACAGGTTAACCTCCCCACAGAGGAGGGGAGCCGGAGGGAAACCGAGTCTGAACAGGGCGCAGCCACCAGCTCTCTGGTGGCAGGTAGCGGCGATGGGACCCGAAACCGTGTGAGCTACCCATGGCCAGAGTGAAGCGGATGTGACAATCCGTCGAGGCTCGCACCCACTGGTGTTGCAAAACCAGGGGAGGAGCTGTGGGTAGGGGTGAAATGCCAAGCGAACACGGAGATAGCTGGTTCTCCCCGAAATGCATGGAGGTGCAGCCCGCCGCGGCAGCGTTGGGAGGTAGAGCGCTGTGTGGGTGCGGGGCCAGGAGCTGGTTACCAAGCTCATGCAAACTGCGAATGCCCAGCGCGAGCAGCGGGGCGGCGGAGTGAGTCTGGCGGGGATAACCTTGTCAGACGAGAGGGAAACAACCCAGACCACCGGCTAAGGTCTCCAAGGGGCTGCTGAGTGGCAAAGGAGGTCAGCTGGCCCAGACAGCCAGGATGTTGGCTTAGAAGCAGCCATCATTGAAAGAGTGCGTAATAGCTCACTGGTCGAGCGAGCTGGCGCCGAGAACACCAGGAGGCTGAAGCAGCCGACCGAAGCCGTGGAGCCTCTCGCAAGAGATGAGAGGCTGGTAGGGGAGCGTTCCGTCAGCCGAGAAGCCGGACCGCAAGGACCGGTGGAGCGGACGGAAGTGCGAATGCCGGAATGAGTAGCGCCAAGGAGGGTGAGAATCCCTCCCACCGAAAGCCTCAGGGTTCCTGGGCACCGTTGATCGACCCAGGGTTAGGCGGGCCCTAAGCCGAGGACGGTAGGTCGTAGGCGATGGAGAGCAGGTGGACAATCCTGCCCCAGAGGACGTCGTCAGGAGCGAAGGGGGGACGCGGTAGGGAAGGTGAACCCATCGAGTGGACAGGATGGGCTGCCTGGTGGAAGCGAGGCATCGAGGAAAAGCCCGATGCCACCAGACGTGACCCCAGGCACGAGCCTCCGCGAGGAGGCGACAAGTCATCGACCCCCAGGCCGCCAAGAAAAGCCTCTAGCCAGACGTACCTCTGCCCGTACCGCAACCCGACACCGGTAGGCAGGGGGGCAATCTCCCCAGGTGAACGAGTGAGCCTCTGTCAAGGAACTCGGCAACTTGGCCCCGTACCTTCGGAAGAAGGGGCGCCTTCGTAGCTGGCGCTGACCGGAGGGGTGCCCGCAAGGGCATCCGAAGCAGGTCAGGGTTGGTGAGGAGGCCGCAGGAATAGGCCCAGGCGACTGTTTACCAAAAACACAGGTCCCTGCGAACGCGGAAGCGGAGATATAGGGGCTGACTCCTGCCCAGTGCCGGAAGGTGAAGCTGGCGGGTGCACGAAGCTCGCCAGGGAAGCCCCGGTGAACGGCGGCCGTAACTCTAACGGTCCTAAGGTAGCGAAATTCCTTGTCGGGTAAGTTCCGACCCGCACGAAAGGAGGAACGACCTGGGCGCTGTCTCGACAGAGGGCTCGGCGAAATTGCAGTACCCGTGAAGATGCGGGTTACCCACGACAGGACAAAAAGACCCCGTGGAGCTTGACTCTAGCCTGGCCTGGTGCCGAGGGCACACCTGCGGAGGATAGGTGGGAGCCGAAGAAGCCGCCCTCGTGGGGGCGGTGGAGGCGCCGGTGAAATACCACTCTGGTGTGTTGTCGGGACTCATGCTGAGGCGGTAGAACCCGCCAGCAGACAGGGCTAGGTGGGGAGTTTGACTGGGGCGGTCGCCTCCTAAAGGGTAACGGAGGCGCCCAAAGGTTCCCTCAAGGTGGATGGACATCACCTGAGGCGTGTACAGGCAAAAGGGAGCTTGACTGCGAGGCCAACAAGCCGAGCAGGGACGAAAGTCGGGCTGAGTGATCCCACATGTCCGAGTGGAAGGCGTGTGGCGCAACGGACAAAAGCTACCCCGGGGATAACAGGCTGATCCTGCCCAAGAGTTCCCATCGACGGCAGGGTTTGGCACCTCGATGTCGGCTCGGCGCATCCTGGGGCTGGAGTAGGTCCCAAGGGTTGGGCTGTTCGCCCATGAAAGCGCCACGTGAGCTGGGTTCAGAACGTCGTGAGACAGTTCGGTCTCTATCCGTCGTGGGCGAAAGGAAGCGTGAGGGGAGTCCGCTCTAGTACGAGAGGACCGAGAGGGCTTGACCGCTGGTGAGCCGGTTGGCCTGCCCAGGCCAGAGCCGGGTAGCTACGTCAGGTGAGGAGAAGCGCTGAAAGCATCTAAGCGCGAAGCCGACCCCAAGAGCCGCTTCCCCCTCCAGGCTGGACCCCCAGCCGGAGATAAGGTCCCAGGCAGATCACCTGGTCGATAGACCGGAGGTGGACACCTGGTAACAGGTGCAGCTGACCGGCCCTAATGACCGAACGGCTTGTGCCTCTTATCTGTCTCAGCTCTGCCGTGTTACGCTGTCTACGGCTCCTCTCGGCAAAATTGAGGCAAGAATTGCTGCAGTTGTTAAGTGTTCTTTAAGAAGAGCTTGTCGTTTGACTCATTGTATAATGAGAAGGGGCCTACTGGTATCTTAGCTGGTAGGCCCCTCTCGTTGTGTTTATCGCTGATTGCCCCGTTGGAGGTGGCTCGCGTCAGGCGCTGAGCAAGAAACCTGTCTCATGGAGGAAAGATCAACCACGCCTGTCGGGAGTCACTCGATCGCTTAGCGTAAGCGACGTGCCAGCCAGTAGCCGATCACGGCACCAGCACTAGCTCCCACCCCAGCTAGCAACGCGCGCTGCCGCCGTCTCCGCCTACGAGCTACCGCTACCGTAGCGGGCCAGCGGTAAAGACCAGCGGCTCGATAAGCCTGATCGAGTAGCTCGACTGGATGCAGAACCTGCATTCTCAAGCCGCGCTCGCGAATACCCAGTGCAATCTGCATCATGCAGCCAGGGTTACCGGTAACTACCGCCTCTGCCCCCGCAGCTGCAATATTGTTCATTTTTCTCGCCAGCAGCTTGCCAGCCAGATCCTGGTTGGTGATATTGTAAATACCCGCGCTGCCACAGCACCAATCGGCCTCTTTCAGCTCCACCAGTCGCAGCCCTGGAATGCTTTGCAACAGGCGGCGTGGCTGCTGCTTAATCTTCTGACCGTGGATCAGGTGGCAGGCATCATGATAGGTGATCGTGAGCGGTACCTCGCCCATCTCTCGATTGAGATCGATCGAAGTCAAAAACTCGCTGATATCTTTTACCTTAGCGCTAAAAGCGGCAGCGCGCTCGGCATAGAGCGGATCATCTGCCAGCAAGTGACCATATTCCTTCAGATTGGAGCCACAACCTGCCGAGTTAATGATGATCGCATCGCACTGATAGGCCTCGAAAACATCGATATTGTAGCGCGCCAGCTCCCGCCCACGTCGTGCTTCTCCGGCGTGAACGTGTAAAGCACCACAGCAGCGCTGTTGTGGTGGCGTAATGACCTCGCAGCCGTTAGCAGCCAACACGCGGATAGTAGCCTCATTCACATCGCGGAATACCTGATCCATAATGCAACCGCTGATGAAGCCGACGCGATAGCGACGCTGGCCCAAGGCCGGCGTAATCTCCGGCAGGGGGCGAGCGAAAAGAGGGCCGCGTGCTGGGGCCATTAAAGCTTCCGGAGTCTTCAGCCGACCCCGAAAGGGTGTCGGGAGCGCATTCACCATGTCCAGTAAGCCAGTAGCATGGACCAGAGCCTGTAGACCGCTGCGCTGGTAAACCTTAAGAGCAGCAAAAAAAAGCGTCGTTATCAAGCGCGAAGGCAACAATACATCGAAGAAAGCCTGACGCAGGAGGCGGGTAGTACCTGACTCCAGAGCTGCTGTGGCAGCCCTCGCAGTTGGTAGACCCGCTGGCTCCTGCTCGGCTCGCTCGATCTCTAGCTGAATCTGCTCGCGCGCAGCCTCGATGAGCTTCCCGAACTGCACGCCAGACGGACAGGCGGTCTCACAGGCACGGCAGCCCAGGCAGCAGTACATGTGCTCCACAAACTCTGGGCTGATGGCGATTCGACCCTCTGCCACCGCCTGCATCTGATAGATGCGCCCACGTGGTGAATCCATCTCGACCCCAAGCAGCGCATAGGTGGGACAGGTGGGGAGGCAGAAGCCGCAATGGATGCACTGACGCATTAATTGGTAGGTATGCGTATGGCGGCGGAGTGGGCCTTCAGTAGGCGCAGTAACAGCCAGCGTCGTTGCCAGCGCCGTGGAGTGACTGGACATAATTTCCTCCCAGAGTAGTCTTACTTGCAGAGGACCGACCGATGAAGACGGTTAGGGTCGGGAGCACTTTTTCCGCGGCAGGGACGCCTCTCCTCCTTGATAGGGCGGCCAGCCCTGCGGCGCCCTGCAGCCTTTCGGCCTCATAAAGGGTCTACCTATCGCTCTCTCGCGAACCGGTCTCAGCTGAGTCATGTCGAGTCAAGAGCGGAAGACCACGTTGCGCGCCCCAGGCTTCTGCTCGTGATCGGTGACGACCCGCAAAAAGTCGGCTCTGACGAGGCGAGCCAGCCACAACAGTGACCTCCTGGCGATTGTGAAAGAGCTGACGAGCCTTCACGATCGCGTATGTTCCCTGTAGAATCGCCAGTGCCTCGCGAAGGACAGGTAGCGGCTGGATGTGCTTCGTGGCATGTGGCAACTTGAGCACGCTGAGGACAAAGCCATCACCTCTGAGCAGGTCTGCGGCTCGGACCAGTAGACGGGCTGCATCGCGAGCATCCATCCGCATATCATTGGTAATGACAGCGAAGCGCCGCGATCGATGTAGGGCCTCAGCGAGATAAACCTCGGCGGAGCAACGCTTATGCTCAAGGCGCAACCGAGCCTCCTCGTGCAGAGCCGGGGCGAGCGCGGCGGGATCAACGGCCACCACGTGCAGGCCAGCCTGAAGCAGAAGGCGAGTCCAACCGCCAGGAGCAGCCCCCAGGTCGAGGGCCTCGCCTTCCGTTGGCAGAGTCAGGTTAAAAACCTCGAGCGCCTCTAACAGCTTCAATTCCGCACGACTGATCTGCTCAGGCAAGCGGGCGAAATGGCGCTCGCCTCCTGGCCACGAACTGAGATTCTCCTCTGCCAGAGAGATCCCGACAAAGCCCCGCTCAGCGGTCAAGGCTATTGACAGCACGATACGTGGCTTACGAATCGACTCAATAGCTCTTGTTTCCTCGCTGATCACGCTTGCCAGCTTCTGATTGAGCTGACCGCTCGTATAGGCCAGTGAGCGGACTGGCGGCTGTTTGGCGGGAGGCAGCAGGCGTGCCTGGACCGCGAAATACTGTCCTGGTCCCAGCCAAGCGAACTCCGGCAAAGTGGCCAGAGCCAGGGCAAGGCGGGCGCAATCGTCTTCTATCGTCCCCCTCAGTTCAACAATGGCCTGTGCTGGTGCCAGATGACGCACAAACACGGGCGGATGCTCCATTGCCTGGCGCAATAACCTCCGCATCGCCGGAACGGCGCACAAAGCGATTCCTGGACCCAGCTCCTCCACCACTGTCAGCGCGCTACAGAGCGACTGCAGCTCAGCCAGTGCAGGCTGAAGGAACTCCGGCTGAGCCGTGGCAATCACCTGCTCTCCATCGTAATCACAAGCGTTGAAAAGCATCGCCTTCACTGCTGGCTAGAGACCTCCCACAAAACGACCCGTGACAAAGACTCCACTGGGATCGAAGCGCTGCTTAAGCCGCTGCATCAGCGGAAAATCAGAGCCGACTGGTCCCCAGACATCGATCTGGCGCTTTAAGGCTGTGGAGGCGCGTTCGATGACCAGGCTCCCTTTACCCTCCTGAGCCTGCTGCCGCAAAAGCCTGAGCGCTTCTAGCAGTTCGCTGCTCACCTCAACGGGGCGCAGTTCGAGATAAACGATGCCGCTTCCGGCATGGGCCACGGCAGCCATTTCCAGATTTAAGCGCCGACAGAGCTGCTCTGCGAACTGCAGGTAGGGGGCAATCGAAGTAATCAACATAGTCGCCTTACAGGTCAACTCGCCGCTTGTCTGGGCCCGCACGGCCTCCCAAAACGCCTCTTGTTCCGCTCCCGACAAATCCTCCCCCATCAAGGCCCCATGCTGGCGAGCTAACAGGCGTGTCTCATCCATTTGACGATGAATAGAGCTGAGGCTCCCCTCAAAATCGAAAGCCAGTGTATAACCGTTGGCTGGCAAGGCGAGGCTGGCGCGAGCCGCAATTGCCCTGGCAGCGCTTCCATCCAGCAGCTCAATGGCTGTTGGAGTCAAGACAGAGCCGAGCACCGCGCATACCAGGCGCATCGCATCGGTCACGGCTGGAAAAGTGAGCAAGAGCGTGCGCTCCGCCGCTGGCAAAGGGTGGAGCTTAAAATTGGCCTCAACAATGAGTGCCAGCGTTCCCAGCGAGCCAATATAGAGCTTATTCAGATCGTAGCCTGCCACATTTTTCACGACCCGGCCCCCGCTACGGGCGATTTCACCATTGGCCTGGATAGTGCGCAACCCAATGACCAGGTCGCGAGCGGTCCCATAGCGCAAGCGACGGGGGCCACTGGCATTGGTAGCCAGAATACCCCCGATGGTAGCCTGCTCGGCATGAGGGGGGTCCAAAGCCAGACGCTGACCACGAGTAGCCAATTGACTCTGGAGGGCTGCCAGCGTTATCCCGGCTTCGGTCTGACAAGTCAGATCGGCTGCCTCGTGTTCCTGCAAGCGTGACAGGCGAGTAAGCTCAATCACAGCATCGAGGCTCGTAGGAATACCTCCCAGGCCGAGGTGAGTACCACCCCCACGTGGCAGCAGGCTCACCTGATACTGGTGAGCTAAAGCCACTGCTCGCGCTGCCTCCTCCGTACTCGGCGGCAAGATTACGGCGCGGGGCTGTCTCTCATCGACCGCATAGCGCTGCAATCTTGCAGAATCAAGAAGGACCTCTGTCTGGGGTGCCTGCTCTTGAAGGGCAGCAATGAAGCTGGCGAAGTCACCCATCAGGCTCTGCTCCTCCAGAAAGAAAAAGTTAGCGCCAAACCCACGGCGCGGGGCGGAACCACCAGCCCAGTCACCGGACCAGCCGGCTGGCTTTGCCTGGCGCCGTCGCCGACATTATAGCATAATCGCCATTTCTCTCTCTTCTTCCCAGTGGTGGCCCTCACTCTGAGAGAGGGCGCAGCGGCTCTGCCAGCAGCAGAGCGACAACTGTGCGCAAGCGAGCCATCTAGCGGCCATACCTGCTCTCCATTACCTTGCCTGGTTTGCTAGCCACTGAGGCCAAGAGCGTTTATAATGGAAGCTATGACGAACGAGGCCCGGCAATTTTCCAGTGAGTTTGATCGCATTGCGCATGAAGTGCTTCAACTGCTGCAACAGGTCCCTGCGGCATTGCTTGACCATCCTTTCCCGACACCTGAAAGCTACTCCATCTTCATGCTGGCCACCTACTTAGTCGAAGTCGGGGAATTTTGGATCGTCGGCCAAATTGGCAAAAAGCCCTATTCATCCACGAGCCTGGCCGAATTTTGCGCCGCGGGAACCTTACCGGCGCTGGTCTCCCGCTATCAGCGCTGGCTCAAGGAAGTCCACGACATACTTGATAGCCTTTCGGACGAAGCGCTTGATGAGCCGCTAGCCTTTGCCCTGGCGCCGGGGGGGCTTGCGCACATGGCCTCAATGACTGCGCGAGCCTGTTTGCAGCAAGCGATCCGTCACTGTGGGCTGATCCTGGAGCATATGCGCACTCTTTCCCGTTCGCTTCTCAGCAGTGCCGAAGGGGGTGCGCCGGTCAACATCCCGGGCATCTCAGCGACAGCTGAGGAGCGGCAGAATCAGGACGGGCAGACCTGAGTCTGGAAGCAAAAGGTGAGTCAGCTTTCAGGCCAGCTTGCCGGCCCATCTCTGGCTTCTGCCTTGCGCTCTAACGCAGCTTGCTTGCTAGAGGGCAAACAAGCTAATGAGGGCAGTCAAGCGCGTATAGGCAAGTGCATGAAGGCAGAAGAAAAGCGAGCAAGTTGACCGGAGCGTCAAAGAGGCTGTTGAGTTCGACAGAGCTATCGACCTCAGAACTCGAACAGTTCCTTGTACTCAGAGCTGCTTCACCTCTGCACAACGTCCTGGGCGAGGGAAGAGCTTACCCGGATTAAAGAGCTGCTCCGGATTCCATGCTTCGCGAACCTGCTGCATCACACGCAGATCGACGGCACTGAAAATCAGGGCCATCTCCTCCTGTTTTTCCACACCCACACCATGCTCGCCGGTGATTGACCCGCCGACCTCTGCACAAACCGCCAGGATCTCATGGCCGGCCTGGCGTACTCGTTCGACCTCGCCGGGCACCTGTGAATCAAAGAGAATCAGCGGGTGGAGGTTGCCATCGCCGGCATGAAAGACATTCCCTACACGCAGGCCATAGCGTGTGCAGATCTCACTCACACGGCGCAGCACATAAGGCAGCTTCGTGCGGGGTACGACCCCATCCTGTACATAGAACTCGGGGCTGATGCGACCAACGGCTCCGAAGGCATTCTTGCGCCCGGCCCACAACAGCTGGCGTTCTGTCTCATTAGCGGCAATGCGTACAGAGCGAGCATGATTGCGCTGGCAGATCGCGACGATGCGCTCTGTCTGATCTTCCACCTCCTCACGCAGGCCCTCAGCCTCCAGTAGCAGCACAGCGGCGGCATCCAGCGGATAGCCGGCGTGCATATCTGCCTCCACAGCCTGCAGGATCATCTGATCCATCATCTCAATGGCGGCGGGGATCATCCCGCTGGCAATAATTTCAGAGACTGTACTTGAGGCATCGTCTATGCTATTGAAGACCGCCAGCATCGTTTTCACCTGCTCTGGCAGGTGAACGATGCGGGTGATGATCTTTGTCACCACACACAGAGTGCCCTCGGAGCCAGTAATCAGGCCCGTCAGATCGTAGCCTGGCCGATCTGGTGTCCAGCCACCAACCTCCACAACCTCGCCATCGGCGGTCACAATTTCAAGGCCCAAAACGTGGTTGGTGGTTACCCCATACAGCAGCGTATGAGGCCCGCCGGCGTTCTCTCCCACATTGCCGCCGATTGTGCACGAGCGCTGACTGCTCGGATCGGGTACATAGTAAAAACCGCGCGGATTCAGCGCATTGCTCAAGTGGAGGTTAACCAGGCCCGGTTGCACCGCGGCGCGCATATTCTCATAGTCGACCTCCAGAATGCGATTCATGCGCGCGAAGGCAATCACGATCCCCCCATAGAGGGGGAGCGCCCCACCGCTCAAGCCAGTGCCGGCGCCGCGCGGTACCACGGGAACGCGGTGGCGGGCCGCAATCTTCACGATGCCTGCCACCTCCTCAGTTGAGGAAGGAAGCACCACAATATCTGGCCGGCTCCGATCGATCGAGGCGTCATACTCATACAGCATCAAATCATAGGGATCATGGAGCACATAGCGCTCCCCCAGGAGAGCGCCTAGCTCGCGCACCACACTGGCCTTGCGCTCCTCCGAGAGGCGCTCAAAGGGAGGGGCTACCGATTCCTGGGTGGTAGTAGTCGCTGGCAACTCTCTAATGCTCATAAGCCAGGCCCTTCTTCCAGAGGCGCCGCTGCACAGCTGCGCCCTTGCTTCTGTGTTTCGCTCAAGCTCCGTGCTTGCTCTAACTTGCAACGAGGCCGTGGGAAGGATGAGGAGCACTTGCTTGCTCATCCTTCCAAGAGAATGATATCACCTTGGTGGACAATCTGGAAGAGAAGCTGAGGAAGAAGGCTGGTTTGCCACCCGCCGCCACCGGCAGCTGGCAACTGCTGGTAGAGCGCGGCCAAGGCAGCAGCTTTATCCTCCCGTGCGAGGAGGAGAGCGGAAGAGACGCCAGCACCAGAAACAACTAGCAACAAGAGCCAGCGCCAGGCCCGCCACTACCACCAGGTGCACGAAGCCCGCTCCACTGGTTGACTCTTCCTCCTGTGGAGTCATGCTAGACGAGGAAGAGAGAGAGGACAACGCAGAGCGGTCAGCATCGCTCGTGCCGGTAGCCGTCCCTGTAGCCGTAGCAGCGGAAGATGGCAGCCGCAGCGTGTCCCAGGCTGGCTGGGTACCGGTAATGGCGGGTGTAGGAGTGGCCTGACTCGAAGAGGCTGCGGTCCCTCCTGATCTCGTTCTTTGGGAGGAGCTTGAGGAGGCCGTTGGACTAGCCGCCTTAGAAGTAGGTGGTGGTGAGGGCTGAAGCGAAGGGGCATTACTACTACCGGGCGTGGGGTCGGTCGTTGAATGCCAGACCGGCGCACCATCGCTGATGCGGGCGAATGACTCATCGCTGTTCAGTAGGGGGACATTCACCTCATCAATGACAGCCGAGCCGTTGAAGAGCAACCGAAGCGTAAAGGGGACATTGGGGAAAAAGAACTGTGAGTCTGGGAAAACTACCAGAAAGCCGTGAGCTGGCAAGACCGAAGAGAGCGGTAGCAGAAACAGCGGAGTTTGAGGGCCAGTATCGAGCGCAGCATGGACTGCATACAGATCGACCGGCTGGTTAAGAGGATTATACAACTCCACCCAGGCATCGCGATTTGGGGTTGTCAGACTGGCTGAAGAGCAGTTCCAGGAGCTGGCGGGCCAGGTCAAAACCTCATTCAGCAGAATGGCATGAGGGCGAAGCGGTGGAGGAAGAGCGCTGGAGACCGCTGGGGGGGGAAGGGAGGCGCAACCATGAACGGCGGCAGCCTCACCTCCTTTCGCGCTCAAAGCAGACAAAAAAAGAAAAAAAGCCAGAGCAAGTAAGACTACCGTATACCGCACATGTGCCTCCCTACTATCCTTCTTCGCTATGCTTATGAGCGGATATACATTAGTAAACTCATTGAAGAGGAGAACAATCGAATAACTGGCCAGGGCCGGCCTCCACAGCCATCTTTGCGGAGGCAATGAGCTAACAAGCTGGACCAGCTGGGGGGAGCCTGGCAGGCTCGATCTCCTTCGTCAGCCGCGGTGCGGTGGCGCTAGCGCTACGCTCTTAAAATCACTGATACAGGTACTCAAACGGAATAGTGCGCCGCCGGTGCAGCAGCTTACGCAGAGCTTCGACGCTGCTTTCTCCGAGTGTAAAAGCGATCACCGAGCCGATGATGAAGCCGCAGATGCCGCCGAAGGCTACCCCTTCGAGGAAGACGCGATTGCGCAGAAACGTCATCATTGACCACCTTTTCTAGAGTAAAGTCTGCTATTGCAGGTAGACTACCGTTTTCGCCTCGTTCCAGAGGCGTTCGAGCCGGTAGTACTCCCGCTCTCTTGGCCCGAAGATATGGACGATCAGGGCGCCGAAATCCAAGAGGACCCAACCGGTGGCGGCATCGCCCTCTTGATGGAGCAGGCTAGCGCCCTGTTTCTCCAGCTCCTCCTCCAGGGCGTCGGCGATAGCCTGGATCTGGCGCTCATTGCTTCCGCTACAAATGACAAAGTAGTCGGCGATACTGCTCAGGCCCTGAAGGTCGAGCAGGACGACATCTGACGCCTTTTTATCAGACGCCACGTCGACCGCCGTCCGTGCTAGCTTACCTGGGTTGAGAAGCACTTGTTCCACAGTGACTCTTACAGGACCTCCGTCTTATCTGCAGCCAAGGGTGAGACAGACCCTCTCAGACTGATTCGAATTCATTGTGCGCTCTATTGTAACGGCATTATAACACGTTGGAGAGCAGTTGTTAAGAGTCTAGCCCCGAGAAAAAGAAAACTCAACCGATTGGGGGAGGGAGAAAAGAGAGCCAGCCCGGAGAGAACCGGGCTGGCCGGTGACTGATGAGCTCCTGCTGGAAGCCGCCAGCGACTCCCCGGAGGGATCGCTGCAAGTTGCCGGAGGACGGGGAACCACGACGGGGGGCCACAAGGCTGGGTCTATTCGATGCTCCTGAGCCACTCCTCGCGGGTGGTATGGTGTTCGAGCGTAGCTTGCTCACGGATTTCTGCTCGTAGTTCAGCCAGTGTGCCCCAGCCCTCGGCCACTACATCATATTTGTGGATGGTCTCCTCATTGCGTTGGCTGGCCCAGACAAAGGTATCGGGCGGGAGATGCTCATAGCGCTCAATAACCAAGCGTAGCATCTCGCGCACAACATCCTCGACGAAGCGCGGATTAGCGTGGGCTTTATTGACCACATACAGCTCATCAGGCCGTTTCAGCAGCGCATAGTTCTCCGAACTCATGGCATTCTCAGCAATAGTGATTAGCTCTTGGGCATCGATCAGGGCTTGAGTCCCGACCATGAGCGTTGCTCGTCCACGCTGATTATGGGTAGCGAGCGGCGTGACATCGAGCATCTTCTCGATGGCCTCGTCCGGGAAGCCCTCCTCACGCAGGCGCACGCGGGCGAGGGAATGCACCATATCCTGGGCGCAGGGGCAGGCGACCATACCCTCGACCTCGACGCCCACCAGACAACGTGTTCCTTTGCGTGTGGCCACGGCCTGGGCCAGCAGACCGTAGATCTCCTGAGTAGGGCGTCCCGAAATAGGGGTCCATTTCTGGAGCGGGTAAGTCGTTCGCAGATGAACCTCAGCCCGTAGCACCTGTTGTCGTTCGACAATGCGGCGTGCCAGGTGTTCAGCGAGCAGTTCGACTCGCGGCCAGGTTGTCAGGCTGATCTCGTCCAGAACCTCCTCCAGGGCCTCGCTGAAGCGCGACATATGCACGCCCGCCTTGACGGGACCAAGGTCGGCATAGAGATCAAAGACCACGTGAAACCACTGGGCTCGCTCGCCTCCGCCGACCAGAATGGCCCTTTGGAGGCCAGTCACACCTACCCGTCCCAGGCGCACGTGTACTGCTGGTCTGCTATTCTGGATATCATGCTCCAGTGGAACACGCAGGCTTTCCGCCAGCTTTTTGACGCCATCCTGGGGCACCGCATCCCGCAGTTCGCTGATGCTGCGCCCGCTACCTGGGTCAATGAGCTCGGGAGCAATCTCCGCTAGCGGCACCAGCACAAAGGCGCGCTCTCTCATTCTTGGATGAGGAATAATCAGATCCTCTTTGTCCATCTGCAGATCATCATAGAGAAGGATATCGATATCTATTGGCCGCGGTCCATTGCGCACGGTTGGACGGCGTCCCAGGGCGGTCTCGATGCTTTTGGCATAGGCCAGCAGCTGCTCAGCGGAGAGGGCGGTGCGTCCGGCACAGACCATATTAAAAAAGCGGGGCTGCTCAGCGTACCCCACCGGCTCTGTCTCGTAAACCGAGGAGACCCTACTGATCTCCACTACCTCCCGCAATCGTTGGAGTGCCGCAGCCAAATTCGCCCGTCGGTCTCCTAGATTTGAACCAAGTGCCAGATAGACGGTATGTGTTTTGACTGGAGATTTGCCATTCGACGAATACCCGGCTGAGGCAGTCAGGTCTAAGCTCATAAAAAAAGTGATCCTCCTGGAAGCCCCTTCCATTGTTGAACGGATAGCATCCTCATCGTATTGTAACACCGGGCGGAAGGTTTTCCTTCCACCCGGGCAAGCTGGCAACGTTTGGGGAGAGGGGCATGGGTCTGGATCGGGTCAGGGAGGGCGTGCTGTGGAGCAGGAGCGGAACGTGGGTGAAGTGAGCGAGGCTAGTTCCGGTATTCGAAGACCCAGATGTCGCTAAAAACGGCTTCACTACCACTATTGCTGTCGCCTCCCACGAGTAGCCCGATCAGACCTTCGCTGTAGGCGGAATCTGAGTAGCTGTTGATGACGAGCTGATTGTTGATGTAAAAACGGAATGAAGAGCCGTGAGCCAGAACCATGAGCATATTAGGGACGTTATAGCCAGTCTGAATGGCGTTGGAGTGGGTCCAATCGATGAGCGTCAGCCAGGCCTGGGGATTCGTTCCCGTGGCACGTACAAAGCGATACTGCCCCTGGCTATTGATTTCAAAGACATAGAAACTAGGAGTAGTCGGGTCGAGACGGAAGACCAGGCCGCAGAAGTCGCCGCGTAACAGACGGGCCTGAACCTTGATGACGGCATCAGTCATATGCTCCTGGCTTGAAAAGCACCAGGCGGCCTCATGTGGTCCCAGTGTCTGCACATGGTAGCCCTGAGCCGAGAAGAAGCACTGGCTGCCGGAGCTGGCCCAGCCGCCACCGGGGCTGCGCAAGTCGTACTGATAGAGCAGGTTTCCAGCTCCGACCGAGGAGGAGATACCGGCGGTCGCCTGAGCCCGCGAGCGTGCCAGCTGAGTAGCCATCGAGTTGTTCTGAGCAATAGCGGTCTGCGTGGCCTGGAGCTGTTGAGGGCTGAGTGGGCTGCCACTAGGGCTGGTACCTTTGCCGGCGGACGGTGAACCCCGCCAAAGGCTGACCAGCGGCACAAGAAGCAGGGCTAATAACAAGCAGGCAGCGATAAGGGAGAGCAGGCGAAAGCGGCGGCTGGGCAAGCGCCTGATAGTGGTGCTCGCTGCTAGCAAGGTGCTTTCGCTGGCAACCACCTCCTGGGGAGGATGGGCGGCTGAAGCGTTCTCTCTATCGCTTTCCTCGATCTGGCTATCAAGCTCGGGCCGTTCTGGCAGATCGGTGAGAGGAAAAAGCTGAGGTGTGGCCGGAGGGCGCACCATTTCCCGCTCTTCGTCAGGAACAATAAAGGTCTCTTGCTCTGCCAGGCGGGAAGGGCTGGGGGTGGCCTCGGCCTGGTTCTCCTCGGCGATCAGCGTTGAATCATCGTTGCCTGGTGTGGCGGTGGCAACGTTTTGGTCTTTCAGGGTCAATGGTCCAGGTCGAGACCGTGGACTGCGACCGCGCTCCTGCTGTAGGGCGCGCCAGTAAGCGGCGGCCAGCTCCTGGGCCTCCTGAAAGCGCTCGTTCGGATCTTTGGCGAGAGCTTTGAAGATCACTTCTTCAACAGCGGGAGGAATCTCGCTGTTGAATTCGCGTGGCGAGGGTGGTGGCGTTTGGATATGGCGCAAGAAAATCGCGACTGGTGACTCGGCGGTAAAGGGTACGCGCCCGGTGAGCATCTGGAAGAGCACGACCCCCAATGAGTAGATATCGCTGCGATAGTCGCTGATGCCGTTTGACTGCTCTGGGGCCATGTACTCTGGTGTGCCGACGATGGTGCCGTCGCTGGTCAGCGATTCGGCTCCCATGATGGCCTTGGCCAGGCCGAAATCGGCCAGATAGGCATAGCCGTCGGGCCGCAGCAGAATATTCGACGGCTTGACGTCGCGATGGAGCACACCATGATCATGGGCATACTGCAATGCTGACGCAATCTGATCGAGGAAGCTTGCAGCCTCTTCCAGAGTCAGACGCTTGCGCCGGTGCAAATAGTCGCGCAGCGTTCCTCCCTCGACATAGGGCATCACCAGATAATACCAGGGACTTTGCTCTCCAAAGTCGTAAAGCGGTAAAATGTGATCGTGCGAGAGAGCACCGACAGCCAGGGCCTCCCGCTCAAAACGGCGAATAAACGACTCATCTCGTCCATAGAGGACTTTGATAGCGACCTGTCGTTTGACACGGCGGTCGTAAGCCACATAGACTTCGGCCATGCCTCCTTGGGCGATGCGGCGGCGTAGCTCATAGCGCCCAAGCGTGAGTCCTTCGATCCCCTTCATCCTATGACTCCTGATCCGTTGCCTCGCTCCGGTAAAATGATGGCTACCTCCAAGCTGGCCGTTCTATTCTTGCTCTTTTCAGGCTAGAAAGCCCCTCTGGCCTATAACGCACTTGTTGATGATCGGGCCTTATTATATCTATTTTTCGGAACAAGTATGGATCATTTTATGACCATCATACCATATGGAAGGCCCCCGGCAGGTGGTTCGCACCACCTGCCTGCAGGAAAGTACCGCTCTGCTGGTCTAGCGGTAGCGGGGGGTCCAGTAACGTTCGAGATGGACGGTTTCCACCGGGCGAATGTTGTGGGTGTACTCGTCCATCAATTTGGACATGGATTCTTTATCGCCGAAAATCGCGGCGATCTGCGAGGCGTACATCTGGGAGGCTTCCTGGCGCAGGGGAAGCAGCTCAGACATCTCGACGTAGGCTGGTTCCAGCGTATCGCCAAACTCGTGCAGGCGCCGCTCCAGCTCGCCCAGGCGGGTAACGTACGGGAAATCTTCATAGAACTTGACATTGGCGTGGCGCTGCACCAGACGATCGGCTGCCGAGCAGACCAGCTGATGGTCGACGTGGTGACCCACGCCAAGAGGGGCATACCAGACGGTGTCGGGGAGCTGCTCGCTCAGGCTGACCAGCAACTGGCCGAGCTGCTGATCGATACTCAGATCGGCGGGATGAATGGCGCCAAACAGTTCCTCTTCGCGAGTATAATGGGGGGGATTCCCGCGATAAATGGCGTCGGGGTAGTCCAACCAGAGATAGTCTGCTCCAAGATAGGCGAGAGCGCGAGCGTCCTCGCGCTGGCGGGTCTCAACTGCCTCTCGCACATCGTGGCCGAAGCCCATGCTCTGGTGAACGGCGGTGGCCAGCGCACTGAGAGGCTGGTTCGCCGGTGGCAGGCCGGCGAAGACAGTAATGACCAGAGGATGCAGGCCGCAACTGGCCTGCAGGGCGATCGTTCCACCGCAGGAGAAGACGACGTCATCGAAATGAGGAGAGAGAAATATATGTCGATGCTTTTTGGCGATATCGGCAACACTTTGTAGCTGCAAGGGTAAGCCCTCCCGTGAGTAGTTCGATCAAGACCACTGGATGCAGGTGGCCCCGCGGGATGCTGGTGGGGCCGCGGTCTCCACGCAACATATCATACACTATGTTGCAATGCAATGGAGACAGTTATTGCCTCAGCAGGAGGGCCAACCGACCGGAGCTGACGCTGCGGCGAGACCAGCACCTCTGGCGGCCCTCAGAAGCGCCGAGCGAGTGGAAACGAGACTATGGCAGCCGTACCCCCTCTTCCTCCTGGTAATCAACCAGGCCGTCGCGGGCCAGGCGACTGACGAGCCGTTGGAGCCAGGGGAGATCGGCCTCCGTGTAGGATGGCTTGATGCGTGGCCCTAGCTCGGCCAGGGGAAGGCGCTGCTCTGGTGGCAAGGTTCGCAGCAGGGCGACGATGCGGCCCCGAAAATAGCGATCGCTTTGCGTGAATGGCTGAGCCTGATAGCCGCCCTTCTTCTCGGCCACTTTGCGCAGGGTGCGTAGGACTGCTCCCGAAGGAAAGAGGCTCTGAGCACTCAGCTCGCGGTAGGCCGCGCAGGCTTCGCGGATGGGACAGCGCTCGCACTGTGGGCTGGCGCTCGTACAGATCGTGGCTCCCAGGTCCATGAGGGCCTGATTCCACTCATAGGCCCGACCAGGAGGCAAGACCTGCTCTGCCAGGGTCAGCGTCTCGGCATCGCTCAGGCGTGGCTCAGGATGCTCCAGGCCGATGAAGAGTCGGTGGAGCACACGGCGGATGTTCGTGTCAACAGTGGCAACCTGCTGACGGTAAGCGAAGCAGGCAATGGCCCCGGCAGTGTAGCGTCCGATCCCTTTGAGCTTGAGCAGCTCCTCCAGGCTGTCAGGAATGCGCCCCTGGTAGTAGTTGACCACCTGGCGAGCAATGGCCTGCAGACGCACAGCACGCTGGTTATAGCCCAGGGGCACCCAAGTTGAGATAACTGCTGCCGTTGGCGCGGCGGCAAGGTCCGCAATGGTGGGAAAGCGGCTCAGAAACTCGTGATATTTGGGAATGACACGCTCTACCTGTGTCTGCTGGAGCATGATTTCGGAGACCAGGATGGCGTAGGCATCGTTTGTCATGCGCCAGGGCAGCGGTCGCTGCTCGCGGGCGTACCACTCTAGCAGAAGATGATGAACCCGCGCGAGCTGTTCGGGCGCGGGTTGCACGGCGGTTGAGGATGACGGTGAGCTTCGACGCATAGTCCCCTACCTGCTTCCTCCCTGGCGGATCAGCCTCTGATGCTGACAGCCGCCGGCTGCTTAGCCGCGTTGCACGACGGTGTCGTCAGATCTTCCCCGCCTATCGGAGCCGTTGGGGGAACCTGCAGCTCCTCCACGACGACCCGCCAGCGAGAAGAGTGTTTCACCACCTTCCTGCCAACAGCGGGCATCGGGGGCCGGTAGGTTTTCACAAAGAATCCAGTCATTGGCATCTCTGAGGACATGCCCCTTGATGCACTTGGCGTACTCGATATGCTCATTCAGCGCAGGATCATCGGGCCTGATCCCGGCAGTAGCGATCTTAGGCACAAAAAATTTACACCAGGGCACGGTATGGTACCTTCCTTGTTGCGCGTGTGATGAGATGAAAACATGACTGAGCGGCTAGACTGCGCCCAGGCTGTTTGCATTATACCCTATCTGCCGGCTCTGAATCTAGAGGAGAGGACCCTCGCTCGGCTGCCGGCTCGCCCGCGGCTCGCCAATCCTACTCGCGCCAACGACGTCGCCCGCCGAAAGAGAAGATGATATGATAAGGAGGTCAGATCTATTCTCCTTGGAGAGGTGTGCTCTGTGTTAGCACAAGAGGTAGCTGTGATTGATGGGGATTCGCCCCTCTGGGAACGTGCCAGGGGCCTCTTGAATGCCGCTCTCTTGTTAGAGCAGCAGAATGATGAGGGCTATGTCTGGCATGGCTGGACCAAAGGGCAGATCGAGGCCTTCCTACGTGGATTGCCCTCGCCCTGCTGCCTGGTGGTGGCTGTGTGGCAGGCCGCCTTGCCGGAGCAGCTCTCTGCTCAGACGCCGGGGGGGGAGGCCGCTGAACAGCTCATGCTGGGCCTGGTTTGTGAGGTGGTGGAGGGCGAGGTCCGCTCGCTGCGTACGTTTGAGGCCCTACGGGCGGCGGGCCTGAAAGCGGTGGATCAGTTGGAGCCGGGCTATGAGGATGGCCTGGCTATTCTGCGCGCGGCTCATGCTCTGGTCGCTCCAGTGGCCTGGGCCTTGTTTACTGACTGGCAGACCTGGAACGAGTGGCTGCTCGGCTCGGATGAGGGACTGCCGCCGCAGAGAGTGGTCGATAAGGGCGCGCTGTTGACTGCCCTGGCCCAGGCCGGTCGCTGCGTGCTGCTGGGAACGCAAACGGCCCATCGCTATCTGTGAACGCTATCTTCTCAGGATGCAGGCAGGGATGATATGTACGACGATGCGAAGGCTCTGGTATGGAATCCTATTTTGCGTCACTATGTGGTGAACGCACCGCATCGAATGCATCGCCGGGAGGGGACGGATCAATGCCCTTTCTGTGCCGATGTGCTCGAAGGGCGGGTTGGGCCTGAAACTCAGGTGTGGCTTCACCCTAACGATTTCCCTCCCTTTCATCCGCCGGTCGGAGAGGCTTATGTGGTCATCTACCACCGCGATCACGAGCGAACGTTTACCCGTCTGAGTGTGTCGGAGGTCTGTGCCGTAATGCAGCTCTGGCGCGAGCTGTATCGCGATCTGAGTCAGCGCTATGCCGCGGTGATGATCTTCGAGAACAGTGGCACGAGCATCGGCCAGACGCAATTGCATCCGCATGGTCAGGCTTATGGGGTCTCGGTGGTGCCGCCGCTACTGGAGCGGGAACTGGAGACGGTGAGGTTGGAGCTGGAGGCGGGGCGCGGCTGCCCTTTCTGCCGAGTGAGAGCCGAGCTGGACAACGGTCCTTATGAAATAGTGTCTAACGCAAGCTGGCACGTTTTTCTCCCTCCTTATGTGCGCTATCCTTACGAAACCCATCTCTATCCGCGCCGCCATATTGCCAATCTGGCGGCGGCTAGCGATGAGGAGCTGGCCGATCTGGCGGCCCTGCTGTTGCAGGTGGTGCGCGCCTACAATGCCCTCAGCAATGGCCTCATGGCCCCCATGCCCTATATGCTTGGCGTTCATCAGTTGGCCGATGAGCGTTTCCATCTCCATATTGAAATTCTGGCGGTTGGAAGAGCGCCGGGCAAGCTAAAGTATGCAGCCTCCTCCGAGATGCTCTGGTCGCTGTGGACCAACGATTCATCTCCTCTTCAAAAGGCGCGGGAATTGCGAGAAGCGATCGAGAGGATTGCTCATGGTGGCGAATGATCCAAAAGAGTTACCGTCTGCCGCGCGGCTAGCGCTGGAACTTTTTTCGACGGTCTTTGGCGCGGACGAGGAGCAGACTAACGAACGGGCTGTTCTGGGTGTGGCCTGGGCGCCTGGGCGGGTCAATCTGATAGGTGAGCATACCGACTATAATGAGGGCTTTGTGCTGCCCTTGGCGGTTGACCGTGTGGCTGCCTTTGCCGGGCGAGCGCGGGGTGATGGCCGAGTGTGCCTCTGGTCGCGACAGTTTCAGGAGCTGGCTGAGATCGAGTTAGAAGGTCTGCCAGCCACCTTCAACGCTCAGGCTGCGCGGCTGCCGTCCTGGGCGCGCTACGTGCTGGCGGTCTTGAGCGAACTCAAGGCGGCTAGTCTGGAGCTGCAAGGCTTCAGCGCGGTGCTTCATGGCGATGTTCCCCTGGGAGGGGGGATGAGTTCCTCTGCGGCTCTGGAAGTAGCGACGGCCTGGGCGGCCTCGTTGTTTTCAGGTGGCCGCTTTGCTATCGAGGAAGGGGTGGCGGCGCCAACGAGCCTGTCCCCCCTGGAGGTCGCTCGTCTCTGTCAGCGGGCTGAGCATCTGGCCTCGGGAGTACGCTGTGGCATTCTCGACCAGGCCGCCTCGTGCCTCGGGCGTCCCGGTCAGGCCCTGCTGCTCGATTGCCGCTCGCTAGACTTCCGCTATCTGCCCTTTGAGAGCGAGCGGGTGGCTCTGCTAGTGGCCGATACCCAGGTGCGGCGTGAGTTGGCGGCTTCGGCTTACAATGAGCGGCGGCAGCAGTGCGAGGAAGCGGCGCGTTTGCTCGCAGCGCTGGTGCAGGCTGAGACGGAGCAGGAATCTGACAGCAAAGCTGCCGGGCCGCAGATCACCTCTCTCCGCGATGTAACGCCGGAGTTGTTCGCGCGCTATGCCTCTCGGCTGCCCGAGGTGCTCCGAAGGCGGGCTGGCTATGTCGTAGCTGAAAATGAGCGAGTGCTGGCGGTCGCGCGTCTGCTAGAGCGTGGTGAGGTGGAGGCCGTTGGCCCTTACCTCTGGCAGACGCATGCGGGACTGCGTGATGAGTACGAGGTGAGCTGTCAGGAGCTTGACGCGCTCGTAGAGATTGCGCGTGGAGTTGAGGGGGTGCTGGGAGCGCGTATGATGGGGGGAGGGTTTGGGGGCTGCACCATCAATCTGGTGCGTAGCGCGGCAGTGGAGCGATTGAGAGAGGCGATCCTGAGCGAATACCCGCGCCAGACCGGGCGGCAGGCGAGTGTCGAGATCTGTCGGGCGGCTGCTGGCCCGGGCGCTCTCTCCTTGCCGGCGTAAATTGCACAGTCTAAGGAGCCAATTGACGATGAAGCTCTTTCTCTCGACTGATTTTGAAGGGACCAGTGGCATTGTGGCCTGGGAACAAATCATCGAAGGGCAGCCGGAATACGCGCAAGGGCGTCTCCTCTTGACACGTGAAGTCAATGCCGTCATCAGTGGGGCCCAGGAGGCCGGAGCCAGCGAGTTCGTAGTCAATGATGCTCATCATTTTATGCGCAATCTCCACCCGCAGGAGCTGGCTGGGGAAGCTATCCTCATCAGCGGTCGCCATAAACCTCTCTATATGATGGAGGGACTCGACAGCAGTTTCGCGGGCCTCTGCTTTGTCAGCTATCATGGCTCGATTGGAGCGGAGCGAGCTGTCCTCGGCCATACCTATAGCCCGGCTGCCATTTTGGAGGTCCGCCTCAACGGGCAGATCGTAGGTGAGGTGGGCATCAACGCCCTGGTAGCGGCTCATTATGGGGTCCCGATCGTGCTCGTCAGTGGCGACGACGTGACGGCCCAGGAGGCTGAAAGTGTGGCGCCTGCCGCCGAAAAGATCGTCGTCAAGCACTCCCTTGGACGCTTTGCCGCTGCTCACCTTCATCCAGACAAAGCCTGCGAACTGCTGCGCGCGGGAGCACAACGTGCCGTTGAGCGTCTGGCCCGCGGTGATGAGCGTCTGGTCCCTCCCAGTTTCGAGTTGCCAGTGCGGCTGGAGGTCACTTTCTTAGTGGCTGACATGGCTGAGATGGCCTGTAGTGTGCGAGGCGTTGAGCGGAGAGCAGCGCGTACGGTCTGCCTCAGTGGCGAGAATCTGTTAGACATCTACCGCCAGTTTGTGGCGGTTGTCATGCTGGCGCGGGCCCTTGCTGATCGCTAAGACAAAGCAGAGTGGGGTCCGCCTGGCAAAGGCTCTTCCCGATGCGCTCTTCTCTCCTCTGGAAACGCGAGGTCATCGATGGTTGAGTTTGTGTATCGCTACTGTCCTTTCTGTGCTACGCCCTTGCGGGAGCAGACCGTAGGAGCGGTGGCGCGACCGAGCTGTCCGGCCTGTGGCTTTGTGCTCTATCTTGGTCCAAAGGTAGTGACAGTTGTTATCATTGAGCATGAGGGGCAACTCCTGCTGGGCCGGCGCGCTATCGAGCCTGGGAGGGGAAAGTGGAGTTTCTGCAGTGGCTATGTTGAGCGCGGGGAAGAGCTGGAAGAGGCGGCACTGCGCGAAGTGAAAGAAGAGACCAATTTGCGCGTCGAGCTGCTGAACCTGCTCGGTCTCTACAGTCGGAAGGGCAGCCCCCATCTGCTTGTCGCTTATCGAGCGCGTCCATTCGCCGGCTCGCTAGAGGAGCTGGCTCCCCAGGCGAGCGAAGTTAGCGAACTGGCCTTTTTCCGGCCTGTGGCGATGCCTGAGCTGGCTTTCCCTTTTGACTATGTCATTTTGCGCGATTGGCAGGCGCTGATCAATGGGATCAGGTCGCAGGGTCCGCAGGGTCTCTAAGCCAGGACCAGGGAGCAGGTCGATGGCGATGAGGAGTGAGAGGCCTCATGCTTCGTTTCCTTGCCCCTGGCCCTGTGAGGCATAAAGACGTCAGGATTGACTGGGCCGATACTCTGGCGACTCGGCTCCGGCGCCAGTTCCGGCCTCCGTTGGGGCTGGCAGCGAGCGCTCGATACGCTCCACGACCTGTATCAGAGTGTTCAGGTGCTCTTCTAGCTCTGCTGACTGCTGATGAAGAGTACGGAGCTGGGTCGCCAGGGTATGCAGCTCCGGGTTCAGCAGAGCCAGTTCGTGGGCCCGAGAGTGCTCATGGTGATCCTCGCCAACGGGCAGGGCCTCCCGCTCCTCAGACTCGAGGGCGGGAGCCACCTCCACGCGCGGTGCAGCTGAGGTCGAGCCTCGTGCTGGAAGCTCCTCGGCTGCTGTGCTTCTGATTACCCAGATCAGGGCCACAATGGCCAGCAGACCGAGGACAAGTAAGCCTCCTGAGATGAGCAAGACCACTGTTTTGCTCCTTTTCTTGAGCGCTTCGAAGCCTTGATAGGTAAGCTTCTTCTACCTCTTATCTTTTGCTTTCTGATTTCCCCTCCAGCACAGCAATTCCAGACTGGGCTGAGTTAGTTGCTCTGTAACGGAGGCGAGGCCAGTCCCCTGGCGGGCTAGCGTTGCGACGCGACAGACGACTGTTAAGGGCGTCCTCAGTAACTGAGGGAAGGAGTGTTTCCCCTGAGCCAGCCCGGCCTTGGCTGTCGGAGTCTTGGCCGCTAAAACCAGGCTGCTGGATCTGGCCTCGCATCGGCAGCGGGCGAGTATCTGCCTCCATCATCGCTCCGCTCGCCTGGACGCAGCTGTTGAGCCAATGGTGAGCGGCAGCAGCTCGCCCGCGGAGTCTCCTTTAGTGAAGATGGATCGTCACTTCAGCGCTCATACCGGGCATCAAGGTCTTACCGGCGCTGCCATCCAGGCTAATAATCACCGGGATGCGCTGGCCGACCTTGGTGAAATTGCCGCTAGCGTTATCCTGCACCGGCAGGAGCGAGAACTCCGAAGCGGCAGCCTGGACAATCTGCTTCACATGGCCCGTAAACTTTGTGTCTTTATAGGCATCGATTGTTATATCGACACTCTGGCCAATTTGGATATTGTTGATAGCATTCTCGTCGACGTAGGCCGTTACCGTCAAGTGGCTGGGATCATAGATTTCCAGCAGTGGGGAACCGGCGACCAACTGCTGGCCGGGGACAGCCGCGACCTGGATCACCGTCCCGCTGATAGGGCTGGTCAGAGATACAGCCCGGGCTGCGTTTGTGCGAGTAGCCGCCGTAGACGCAGAGGCATTCTGTGCTGGTGAGGCAGCGCTTGCGCTCGCGCTAGTGGTCGTGGTCGCCACAGGTGTTAGCTGGGCTACGGCCTGACCGGCATTCACATGGTCACCCAGGTTAGCGCTCAGAGTAGTCAGCGTGCCGCTAGTGGGCGCGTTGATCGTAACAATCGGGGCAGTTACCTGAGCGTCGTCGGTGCTATAGTACGTGTAGTTATAGTAAATCCAGTAAGCGATCCCGCCGGCAATCGCAAATAAAGCGACCACCGTCAGGACGGGGATCAGAATCAAGCGTCTCATCTGAATCACACTCCTCCAATTAGTCCTTCTGGATTGCGTGAGGCGAAGTAAGCAAGCTCAAACTCCGTGCGGGTTGTGTTGGTCGGATAGTCATGTAAGAATCAGGCTGTCAATAGGGCGAGCGAGGCTAGCCGGCAAACATGGTCTCCATAGCGGCAGCCGTGCGCTCCTCGCTGGCCTGGGGGGTCCCACGACGGCGTGCCCAGCGAGGACGAACACCCGAGCGTACGAAGAGTGTCGCCACCATAGCCAGCAGCGTGGCCAGCAGGGTCACACGGAAAGCATCCTGCATGGCCAGCACGTAGCTGCGCTGCTGCAGCAGCTGAGCGATCAGCTGGAGAGCCGCGTTATAGGCCGAGCGAGCGTCAGCTCCATGCAGGATAAAGAGCGCCTGGATGCGCGGGATCAGCTGTCCCAGGGGAGAGCTGGGCGTCACCATCTCCGCCAGGTGGCCGAAATGGATCTGATTCTGCGTTTGGACCAGCGTTGCCAGCACGGCGATGCCCAGGGAGCTAGAGACCGACCGGGTGACCGTGCTGATCGAAGAGGCCTGAGCCAGCTTCTCGGGGCGAATCGTCGAGAGACTGGCCACGGCCAGCGGCTGCACCGAGAGGCCGAGGGCCACGCCACGCAGGACCAGAATCCACTGGAACCAGCCGAAAGGCGAGTGGACCGTGAGAGTCGTCAACTCCCAGTTTGCCAGCGCCAGGGCCAGCAGGCCCGGAATCATCACCGGGCGCACTCCGAGCCGGTCGACCAGTACCCCACCTAACACCGAGCTCACCATCGAGGCCAGAGCCTGTGGCAGAAGGAGCAGGCCGGCCTGGAAGGCGCTCAGTCCACGCAAATCCTGCAAGTAGATCGGGAAAAGGAACAGACCTCCAAACATGCCGAAGATGATGAAGACCTGGGCGATGGTACTGGTTGTAAAAGGACCATTGGCGAAGATGCGTAAGTCGAGCAGTGGCTCGCCTCCGCGCGCTGCTAGCATCAGCTCGATGGCTGTGAAGATCGCCAGTGCCAGTACGCCAGCGATCAAGAAGCCGCGTACCAGTGTCGAGCCCCAGCCGTAGGTACTGGCCTCGGAGAGAGCATAAAGCAGGGAGGCCAGGCCAGCAGCGGCAAAGACAAAACCCGCTGCGTCGAAGCGCGGCCTGCGCTCCACTGGCTGCTCGCGCAGCAGGAAGATCGCCAGCAGTACAGCCACGATCCCGACGGGCACGTTGATGTAAAAGATCAGCTGCCAGCCGGCATACGTGACCAGGTAGCCGCCCAGGGTTGGGCCGATGGCGGGCGCCAGCAGAGCCGGCACTCCGAAGAGACCCATGCTCATCCCGCGCTCCTCGGGAGGGAACTCCCTGAAGGCTAGAGCCATTGAGAGCGGGAAGAGCGAGGCGCCGCCGATGCCCTGCAGGATGCGGAAGAAGATCAGGGCTGGCAGACTCCAGGACAGACCGCAGAGAGCCGAGCCAAGTGTAAAGGCTGCCAGAGAGATGATATAAAAGCGTTTGATCCCCAACGTGTCGGCGAAGAAGGCCGCCGTTGGCGTGACCACGCCCTGGGTTAGAATATAGGCTGTCAGCACCCACTGGACGGTGTGCAGATCGGCTCCAAAGGCCGCTTGCAGATGGGGGATAGCAATATTGACGATGGTCTGGTCCAGAATCGACATGAAGACGCCGATGATCACCACAATCGCCACGATCCACTTATAGGCCAAACCACCCCCACGCCCCCTTGTTTGCTCGCTTGCTTGCATATAGCAAAGCTCCTCTTCTCTATCGCGAAACTCGCTCACTCACTCACTCACGCAGAGCGGGAACCAATCTTGGCTTGCAGGACTCCTTTTTAGCTAGACTCGCTTGTCTGGATCACAGGGTACCATGCCGTAAAAGAGCAGATCGACCACCTGCTCGATCAGCTCTTCGCGAGAAAACTGTCTCACGGACAGCTGGCTGAGCAGGCCACGGGCCACGACCCGTGAGACGAAGATCGAAGCCAGGATCTGCACGATCAGCTCCGGGGCAAAGGTGCGGCGAAAGCGACCTTGCTCCTGCCGCCTGCGTACAAAGCTGATCAGGATCTTGCGATTCTCCGTCAGCACCCTTGCCAGAATCTGAGCCGCGTCAGGGTGGCTATGGATCACCAGCATGGCCAGGCGCAACAAGTCGCGCTGAGGAGTAGCCATGAGCGTATCGTGGAAAGCCGCCACAATGCGGTAGAGTGCCGTACGGTCGTCAATCTGGCCTTCCTCGGCCTGCTGCACGGCTTCGGCAATAGCGGACTGCAGCGTCCCATGCGGAATGTAATGCCTGATCAGGGCTGCGAGCAACTCCTCTTTGCTGTGGAAGTGCCAGCAGAGGGTGCCGCGTGAGACCCCAGCCTCAGCGGCGATCTCATCCATCGTCGTAGCCGAGATCCCCGAGCGCGCAAAGGCTCGCAGCGCTGTCTCCAGGATCAGCTCGCGCGTATCCTGGGCCGGCCTCTCGCGTAGTAGCCCGCGCTCTACCAGCGTCGCCCGCAGCTGCTCTTTGCCGCCAGCAAAGTGGTAGTAAAAAGCCGGACGCGATAGCTTGGCCTCTTTGGCGATCTCCTCAACGGTCACTTCCTCAAAGGGACGGCTGCGCAGCAAGCTCTCCGTTGCCTGAATCAGGCGCTCTTTGCCCCTGGCTCTGGCGTCGCCAGGATCAGGATCACGCTCAGCCATGATGACTTCGGCTCCCCAGAAGCAAGCATACTGTACTATCCAATAACAGTGACTGTACTGTTTAGTCCAGACGTCTGTATAATATAGAAAAGATAGTTTGGGGTGTCAAGAGGCAAGCGCTGATCGCAGGTCGGGAGAGGGAAGAATGGGGCAGGCAGAGGGGCGCTGAACGTGGTATATAATGGGCAAGGGCAGGGCCTGCCAGGGAGAAGCCGAGGCTAGAGGCTGGTGAGACCCTGCTGGAGAAGCGAGCCGTTTCCCTGGCTTGCTTGACGGAGAGACGCACGTGAGGAGAGAGCTATCATGGCGTTACGATTTGGCCTATTGGTCCCCCAGGGCTGGCGCCTCGATCTGGTAGGTATTGCTGATCCGATTGAAGCCTATGAGACGATGACGCGCGTGGCCCGTGAGGCTGAGGACCTGGGTTTTGATTCGATCTGGCTCTTTGACCACTTCCATACAGTGCCGCAGCCGTTGCAAGAGGTGACCTTCGAGTGTTGGACGAGCACAGCGGCCCTGGCCCGCGATACGCGGCGGGTGCGTATTGGGCAGATGGTGACCTGCAGCGCCTATCGCAATCCGGCCCTGTTGGCCAAGATGGCGAGTACGGTCGATGTACTCAGTCACGGACGACTGGACTTCGGGATTGGGGCCGGCTGGTACGAGCACGAGTGGCGCGCCTATGGCTATGGCTTTCCAGCAGCTCCGGTGCGCCTGCGCATGTTGCGCGAGGCCGTGCAGATTCTTCTAAAGATGTGGACCGAGGAGGAGCCCTATTTTGAGGGGCGCTATTATCAGGTGCATGGCGCCATTAATCAGCCCAAGGGGGTGCAGCAGCCGCATATTCCCTTGCTGATCGGTGGTGGGGGTGAGCAGGTGACCTTGAAGCTGGTAGCTCAGTATGCCGATGCCTGCAATGTCGGCCATCTCGATCCGGCGGGAATTGCCCACAAATTCGCGGTACTGAGGCAGCACTGCGAGGCTATTGGGCGCGATTATCAGGCGATTAAGAGGACGGTGCTCTTTAATTGTGCTATTGCGGAGACCGATGAGGAGGCCATGCGCAAGGCTCGGCAGTCCTACATGGGGCGCAATGTGCTACCTGAGCAGCTGTGCGAGCGTGAGCTGGTGGGAAGTCCCGAGACGATTCGCCGGCGTTTGGCGGCCTATGAGGAGATTGGGGCGCAGGAAGTGATTGTCTATCTCCCTGATGTGGCCCAGCTTGAATCGGTGCGTCTCTTTGCTCACGAGTGTATGGCCAGGCTGCGCTAAGAAAGTGCCTCCGCAGGGGCGGACACAGACGCCACGCCTGCTGTATACTAGCAGCAGCAGAGCAGGCACGAGCTGACGGAGCGGAGGTTGTCTAGATGGACCTCCCGTTCCGCTCAGTGGCGAGCTGTGTTCAGAACCAGCAAGGAGGGTCCCTATGGATATCAGCGATGTGGTGCGTCAGGCTCGGGCGGCCAATGTGCGCCTGGTGCGTTTCCTCTATTGTGATAACGGGGGGATCATTCGGGGCAAGGCGACGCATGTGGAGAAGCTGGCGACGCGCATGCGCGAAGGCATCGGGCAGACCCTGGCGATGCAGGCTTTCACGGCGGTTGAGACCCTGGCGACAGTCGAGGGGATGGGGCCGGTGGGTGAGTTCCGCCTGATTCCTGATCCACAGACCTTTGTGGTGCTGCCCTATGTTCCGGCCAGTGCCAGTATGCTGTGCGACATGGTGCGTCTGGATGGTCAGCCCTGGGAGGCTTGTCCGCGCACCTTTCTGAAGCGTATGGTAGCGCGCCTGGCTGAGCAGGGCATGCGGGCCGAGGCGGCCATCGAGCATGAGTTTTATCTGGCGCGTGACGTGGGAGGCCGCTTTGTGCCGGCGGACCAGAGTCTCTGCTACAGTAGTATCGGCCTGGATGAGCAAGCAGAGGTGATCGATGCTATTCTTGCCGCGCTGGAAGCGGTCGGGCTCTCGGTGGAGCTGTTTCATACGGAGCTGGGACCAGCCCAGCAAGAGCTGTCGATCCGCCACGCCGAGGTCGTGACGGCGGCTGATCACGTCTGCCTGGTGCGTGAGGTTGTGCGTGGGACGGCGCGTCACTATGGCCTGTATGCGACCTTTGCCCCCAAGCCCTTTCTGGATCAGGCCGGCAGTGGGGCCCACATTCACTTCAGTCTGTGGGGCGCTGAGGGGAGTTCCCAGGCTGGCAAGAATCTCTTCTATGACCCGCAGCAGCGTGGTGGCCTGAGCCAGACTGGCAAATATTTCATTGGTGGGGTGCTCCGTCACTTGCCGGCGCTGGTGGCGCTGACCTGTGGCAGTCCTAACTCGTATAGCCGCTTGCTACCGCACTTCTGGAGTTCGGCGTATACGGCCTGGGGCTACGATAACCGTGAGGGGGCGATTCGCGTGCCATCGTCTTTCTGGGGACGGGAGGCCGAATCGGTCAATCTGGAGCTGAAGCCCTCTGATCATAGTGGTAATCCCTATCTGGCGCTGGGGGCTTTGATCGCTGCGGGTCTGGACGGCATCCAGCAGCAGATTGATCCGGGAGAGCCGGTCGAGGTTGATCCGGGCAACCTCAGCGATGAGGAACGCGAGCGGCGGGGCATTCGTCGGCTACCGGCGACGCTGGATGAGGCCCTCGATGAGTTGGAGCGCGATACGGTCCTCGTGGAGGCTCTGGGGCCGTTGCTGGCAGGTTCCTATGTGGCCGTGAAACGGGCCGAAGCCGATTTCTTCCGCGAGAAGACTCCGGAGGAGGTGGCCAGTCAGCATTTCTATAAGTACTAGCCGAAAGTACTGGTAGCGCCAGGCGGGCGGAGCAGCGCTGAAGATCCGCTTGATCGTGGAGGGCTGCGGCGACTGCAGCCTGCCTGCCCTGGCTGGAAAAGGCGATAGTCTGCGCAGGGATGATACAATAATGTGCAGGCTGTCGCATTTTTCTGCCTCTGTTACGCTGTTACAAGAACATGTGCAGGGAAGAATGAGCTGAGGACGAGGCGTTCTCAGCGGAAGTGTGTGCTATTGGGAATGATGATGCCTATGCCCAACGCTTTAGGAACATCACAGCAGACGACCTACGCCTATCGCATTGAGGGCGGCTATCCTGTCGTGGGCGAGATTACCTGTCTGGGAGCGAAGAATTTTGCGACGAAGGCGATGGTGGCGGCTCTGCTGGGAGAGACGCCGACGGTGCTCACCAATGTGCCGCCCATTGGGGATGTCCAGATCACGGCAGAGATGCTGATGGGGATCGGGGCACGGGTGGAACAGCTTGATGAAACAACGCTGCTCATCGATCCGACAACGGTCCATGCTTCGACGGTGCCCCTGGCTCAGTCTGGCAGCAACCGGGCGCCGATCTTGCTGCTGGGGGCCTTACTCCATCGGTTCGAGCGCGTCGCGGTGCCGGTTGTGGGCGGCTGCCAGATTGGGGCGCGCAAGGTGGATTTCCATCTCGATGCCATTCAGCGCTTTGGTGGTCTGGTGGAGGAGACCCCCGAGGGCTATGTGGCGCAGCGTGTGCAGTCCTTGCGCGGGACCCATATTCATCTGCCCTATCCAAGTGTGGGCGCGACCGAGACCTGTCTGTTTTTGAGTGTGCTGGCCGAGGGGCGCACGCTGATTTCGAATGCGGCGATCGAGCCGGAAATCTTTGAGCTGATTACGATGCTGCGTTCGATGGGGGCGATTATCTTCACCTCCCCGGGGCGTGATATTCGGGTCGAGGGGGTCAGGCGTCTGACAGGAACGCGCATGACGGTGCTGGGAGACCGCATCGAGGCGGCTTCTTGGGCGTCGCTGGCCTGTGCCTCCGACGGCAATGTGACGGTACATGGGATTCGCCCCGATAGTCTCGGCAATTTTCTCTCCTATTACCAGCAGGTGGGTGGGGGCTTCGAATTTGTCGACGCGAACAGTATCCGCTTTTTCCGCCGACGCATGCTCAGTCCGGCCATCATTGAGACCGATGTCTATCCGGGCTTCTCGACAGACTGGCAGCAGCCCTTTGCCGTGCTGCTGACGCAGGCCGATGGCATCTCGATTATTCACGAGACCGTCTATGAGAAGCGTTTTGGCTATCTTAAGGCCCTCAATCGTCTGGGGGCGCGGACGCAGCTGACGACGCATTGTTTGGGCAGCGTACCGTGTCGCTATCGCGATATGAATTATGAGCATAGCGCCATTATTATTGGCCCGACGCCCTTTACGGCGGTCGATGAGGAGATTGTGATTCCCGATTTGCGCGCTGGTCTGGCCTATGTGATCGCGGCGGCTATTGCGCGCGGTACCTCGGTCATTACAGGAATTCACTTCCTGGAGCGGGGTTATGGGAATATCGTGCCGCGGCTGGCGGCGATGAACCTGAAGATTGAGCGGATTCCTTATCGTACGCCGGCGGTGGCAGAGGCGTGAGCTGGAGGGCCGGGCCTGAGCCTCCGGCCTGGCTGGGGGGAGGGTGCTGTCACCAGGAGCCAGGAGCAGAGCCGCCTGCCCCTCGAAAGAGGCAGGCGCTATTGGGATAAGGCTTTGCGCGGGCCGCAAGCTGACCTGGGTTGGGCATGCTCGACCCAGGTGCAGATGCGGCGCTGCCGGACCGACTCCAGAACGATCAGGTTGGGCTAACTTTGATTGGATGGTTTGAGGGAGCGTGCGGTCTCGCTGACATCCTGCGCCGACTTCTGGGCCAGGCTGCCCAGTTCCTCGGCAGTGTCGCGCACGCGCGTGGCGGCCTGGCGCGCGTATTCCTTGACGTTACCAGCGGTCTGCGAGACGCGGCTGGAGACCTGCTGCATGTATTCATTCAGTTGCTCGTTGTCAGGGAGATAGCCGCGCAACTGCTGCAGCCGCTCGCCGAGTAGCTGGCGCATCTCTTCGCCGCGCATAGGAGCAATCAACAGGCCGATGCCAACGCCGACCAGAACTCCTCTAAAGAAGTTGTTCATCCTGCCCTCCTTCCTTCCTGCCAGATAGAGAAGGCATGGCCAGTCCAAGCTGGGCCATCATTGCTGATGGTCGCGACTGCCCGACTGCTGCCTTTCTTCTCTGTCAACACGCCTGAGTATGGCAAACGGTTTCAACGGTGAGTTTGGGCGAGCGTTACTAACATTTCGATATAGCGGACGAAGGCGGCGTAAGGTCCGACGAAAGGGATCTCCTGCGTCACTTCACGCAAGCGTACGGGCGGAAAGCCCTGCCTGGCCAGCTGTCTCAGCCAGGAGCAGGCGCGAGCGACGCGCTGGCGGTCCGCTTCCCGCACCGGCTGCTCAGGAGTTCCTCGCCCATAGTTATAGCGACGCAGCAGGTCGGGATCGCTGCGATAGGCCCGCAGCAGGGGACGGAGCACGCGCTGAATCATCTCAGCACTAACTGTATTATAGAGATAAGCTGCAAGAAGATCCTCATCAACGCTGTCGGCGAAGGTCATCAGATGGCGGAGGCGCAGGCGGCGCTCGTGCTCGACGCGCAGCGGATGATTGATCGCTCCCTGGTCGTTGAGGCGTAACTCGCCAAGAGTGGTACTCAAGGTCATGCCGTAGCCCAGGCGCCCGACCCAGCCGCCAGTGCTCAGATTGGGGGCCTGGGAGGAGCTGGGTCTCTCCTCCTGCCAGGCCTGCAGGGCTTGGGCGCTCAGGGGCCAGCGCAGCCAGGCGCGGGCGGGAGTAAGCAAGGGATCGAGAAAGACGAGGGTGCCGCTGACCTCGAGAATGGCCTCTTGGAAAGCCTCTTGCTTGTCGCGCCGATTGCTGCCGATGATCCAGAGATCGGTGATGCCGGCCTGCTGATAGGCCAGGTGGCGGCGCTGCCACTCTTCGAGTTCCAGCGGAGCGCACTGGAACTCAACGGCCAGCTGGCGGCCATCGGTGTGTTTCACGAAGACGTCGGCGATGCGATTCGGCTCGGGGAGCCGTTCCTCCAGAGTGACGCGAGCGGCGGGAAATTGCTGGCCCAGCCAGGCGGCCAGCACGGCCTTGCCACGCATGTGCCGCTCTGATTCCTCTTCGGTGCTCCAGGGGCATTCTCCTTTGCGGTGAGCGAAATGGAGCTGCGTCCGTCGTGCCGGACCGCCGCGCAGGTGCAGCACAGCGCGGCAGTTGGGGCAGAACAGCTGGCGCTGCTGCGACCATTCCTGCAGCTGATTCAAGGCCCGCTCATCAGCTATCACGGGCTGACCGTCTGGTCCATAGGCGACGAGCATGGTCCGCATCCTCTCCTCAGTGAAACGAGACCTGACCCTGATGCAGGGAGAGACAGACGGATGCTCTCCCTCCTTCTGATTCTATTCTGTCGCGCTGGCGCCTGGAAGGTGATAAGCTCCTTCCTTCTCCTCTCCGGTCAGGCTGCCTCGAGTGTGCGGCTGCTTGACGGATAGCTCTGCTTATGGCTTGCGCTGGGGGGTGGAAACGTGGTAGCCTATGAGCACAGCCCCCAGTCGTGCTGGCTGGGCGGGGCGCCCTTGTGGCGGGAGACTGGGCTGAACGAAGAAGATTGTTGCTCTGTTATTTCAGGAGGATTAGCTCAACCGTGGCCTGCAATTTGAGCAAGCGGCACTTGCTAAAATTGGAGGACCTCAGCGCTGAGGAGATTCGCGCCCTGTTGGCGCTGGCCAGCCGGCTGAAGGCGGCCAAGTCTGCCGGGAAAGAAGAGCAGTATTTGCGCGGCAAGAATATTGTCCTGCTGTTCGAACAGGACTCGACGCGCACGCGCACAAGCTTTGAAGTGGCGGCCTTTGATCAGGGGGCCCATGTCACCTATATTGGTCCCAGCGGCTCGCATGTCGGGCAGAAGGAGAGCATCAGGGATACGGCGCGTGTGTTGGGGCGGCTCTACGATGGCATCGCCTACCGTGGTCAGGCTCAGGAGACGGTCGAGGAGCTGGGCCGCTACGCCGGGGTGCCGGTCTGGAATGCCATGACTGCCCACTCACATCCGACGCAAGTCCTGGCCGACCTGCTCACGATACAGGAGCATGTAGCGAAGCCGCTGGAGGCGGTGAGCTTCTGCTTTGTGGGGAATGTGAGCTATAACATGGCCGATACGCTGCTGGTGGGTGGGGCCTTGATGGGGATGGATGTCCGCCTGGCCGGGCCGCGTCAGCTCTGGCCCGGTGAGACGCGCCTGCAGGAGGTACAGGCCCTGGCGGCAAACAGCGGTGCCCGCCTCACGGTGACCGAGGATGTCGCGGAGGCTGTGCGTGGCTGCGACGTCATCTATACTGATGTCTGGGTGTCGATGGGTGAGGACCCGGCACTGTGGGGGGAGCGCATCCGGCTCCTCACGCCCTATCAAGTGACGCCCCAGCTCATGGCCCTCACTCGCAACCCGCAGGTTCTCTTTATGCATTGTTTGCCAGCTCTCCACAATACCGAGACGGGCCTGGGTCGCTCCATCGCGGCACGCTATGGATTGGAGGCTCTGGAGGTCACCGACGAGGTCTTTGAATCGCCAGCCTCCATTGTCTTCGAGCAGTCTGAAAATCGCATGCACACCATCAAAGCTCTCATGGTGGCCACGCTGGCTGCGTTATCGCTCGATAGTTAGCTGGCGGGCGCTCGCTTCTGAGCGCCCGCTGACCCTCCCCTCATCCGCTGGCTCTCCACCATTCTTCTCGCCGGTCGCTCTTGACTTTCTCCGCATTTTGTTTATACTCAATTATTGAGTACTCAATCGATGAGCAAGATACTGCCGCCCACTTCGCGCTTCGTCGTCACGGCAGTCTTCACCAGCAGAGCGAGTTTCAGCGTGGTTAACGCTCATCGCATTGGGACTCTTCTTTTGTGCGGCATTTTTTGGGACGGGCCTGAAGAACGGGCTGCGTGCGAGGCGTTACGGACGGCGCGGTCAACCAGCAGCAATGAAGAAGGAGAACTATCATGACGCTGGCCGAGAGCAATGTCGCTGTCTTACCGGAAGTCCAGACCTTCGTCGGAAGTGGGCCGAAGAAGCTCTTTATTGGGGGGAAATGGGAAGAGGCCGCTTCGGGCAAGACCTTTCCCGTTTACAATCCTGCCACGGGCGAAGTGTTGGCGCAGGTTGCCGAGGGAGACAAAGAGGATATTGAGCGGGCGGTGCAGGCGGCCCGGCGCAGCTTCGAGAGTGGTCCCTGGCGCAGGATGAAGCCCTCGGAGCGTGGGCGCCTGATCTGGAAGCTGGCCGATCTCATTGAGCAGCACAGCGAGGAGTTTGCCCAGCTTGAATCGCTTGACAACGGCAAGCCCTTGCGCATTGCGCGCATCGGCGATGTGGCGCTAACCGTCGACATGTTCCGCTATATGGCGGGCTGGGCGACCAAGATCGAAGGCCATACCATTCCGATCTCCACGCCGGGCGACTATTTCGCCTATACCTTGCGCGAGCCGGTAGGCGTGGTTGGGCAGATTATCCCCTGGAATTTCCCCCTTTTGATGGCGGCCTGGAAGCTGGCCCCGGCTCTGGCCGCTGGCTGTACCATCGTCCTTAAGCCGGCTGAGCAGACCCCGCTCTCGGCCCTACGCCTGGGCGAGCTAATCCAGGAGGCGGGTTTCCCCGATGGGGTCGTTAACATTGTGCCCGGTTTCGGGGAGACCGCAGGTGCGGCCCTGGCGGCCCATCCCGACGTCGATAAGATTGCCTTCACTGGTTCGACTGAGGTTGGCAAGCTTATCGTCCACGCTGCCGCTGGTAATCTCAAAAAGGTGACGCTGGAGCTGGGCGGCAAGTCGCCGAATATCGTCCTCAAGGACAGCGACCTTGACTCTGCTATCAAGGGGGCGGCCCATGCCATCTTTTTCAACCACGGGCAGTGCTGCTGCGCCGGGTCGCGCCTCTACGTGGAGCAGGAGGTCTTTGATCGCGTTGTCGAGGGCGTGGCCGAGGAGGCCAAGAAGATCCGCCTAGGGCCGGGTTTTGATCCGCAGACGCAGATGGGGCCGCTAGTCTCCGAGGAGCAGCTGCAGCGTGTCTCGGGCTATATTGAGGCCGGCCTGGCCGATGGTGCGACGCCGCTCTGTGGGGCCAGACGGCACGGCGACCAGGGGTACTTTGTCGAGCCGACGGTCCTGGTCAATGTGCGCCAGGATATGAAGGTGGTGCAGGAGGAGATCTTTGGACCGGTGGTCACGGCCATGCCCATCAAGGAACTGGACGAGATCCCGCCGGTGGCCAATGATACAGTCTACGGGCTGGCGGCAGGCATCTGGACGCGCGATATCAGTAAGGCCCATCGTTTGGCACAGCAGCTGCGCGCCGGTACGGTTTATGTCAACTGCTATAATGTCTTTGATGCCGCGTTGCCCTTCGGTGGTTACAAGCAATCCGGTTGGGGGCGCGAGATGGGCCACGAGGTCCTGGAGAACTATACCGAGCTGAAATCGGTCTGTATTGGACTCTGAAGCCTCGGGCGCACTGGCGCCGTATTGGATAGTGTAAGCGCAACGAAACGACGAGCGAGCATGGCGGAACTCCTCGCGAGCAGGGAGGCGCTGCCATGCTCGCGGTTTGTGTGGGCAACGGAGCGGACAGGCGATACGTTGGAGCGTGCTCGCTGACCGGGTACGCCAGGCGAAAGGGGGACGATGCATCATGACTTTGCAGTTTAGTGCACGCAATCGTTTGCAGGCCACGGTCAAGGCTGTCAAGCTAGGCGATGTGATGGCTGAGGTGACGGTCGCTCTGCCTGATGGTCAGGAGCTGGTTGCAGCGATCACGCGCACCTCAGCGGAGTCACTGCAGCTGCAGCCAGGCGATCAGGTGGTGGCGGTCATCAAGTCGACCGAGGTCATGGTCGGCAAGGAAGTCTGAACAGCAAGAGGCTGGCAGTGAGCCTGTGCTGATCGGACGCCAACAAGGTCGGCTTTTTGAGAGGCCCCCTCGCTTGCGGGTGGTGCCTCATCGTGAAGGGGGCCACTCGCAAGCGGGCGGGCGCTGGCCCGGCAGGGCTTGATTGTTGACCCCCGAGGCTGCTATCATGAGCGGGATAACTCCAGTTCATAAGATAGCGCGCGAGGGTTACCATGCTCGATCTCAGCGATATACCGCTCGTTGATAATCACTGCCATCCGGTCTTGCTCGATCAGCAAATGGATCTGCTACGTTTCCGCAGCTATTTCACTGAAGCCGCCGATCCTGGCTTCGTCCAGCGTCATGTTGGCGAGTCGGTCTACTACCTCTGGCTGGTACGCCAGGCGACAGCCTTCTATGGCTGTCCGGCGAGCGAGGAGGAGCTAATCGCAGCTCGCAATACCCTGGAGAGCGATGCCCTGCTAGCGCGCCTCTTGCAAGCAGCAAACTTTGCCGCCCTGGTTATCGACACGGGCTTCCCTGAAGGCCCTCATGTCTACTCGCCGGAGCGGATGGGCGAGCTGGGTCACTGTCGCGCCGCCAGGCTCTTTCGTCTGGAGCCGCTCATGCAGCGCCTGGTCATGGCCTACAGCGACTTCGATGAGATGGTGGCTCACTATGAGCAGGAGGTGAGCACCATCCGCGAGCGTGGCTACTGCGGCTTCAAAAGTATCGTGGCCTATCGCTCGGGCCTGAATATTTTGGAATGGACCAAGGATGAGGCGGTGGCTGCCTTTGCTCAGGCCCGAGCCGAGGGATTGCGTCAGGGCACGCTGCGCATCAATCATAAGCCGTTGCTTGATTATTTGCTCCATATTGCTTTCCACTATGCTTCTCAGCAAAAACTGCCGGTGCAGTTCCATACGGGCTATGGGGATAGCGATACGAATCTGCTCCTGGGTAACCCGCTGCATCTGCGGAACATTATGGAGCGCGAAGATTATCGGGGGATGGCCATCGTCTTACTGCATGAAAGCTATCCCTATGTTCAATTGGGTGCCTATCTGGCGGCAATCTATCCTCATGTCTATTTCGATCTTTCATATTGTATCCCCTTTGTCGATCGGCTGGAGATGCTAGCCTTTACGCGCCAGGCCCTTGGAGTAGCCCCTGTTAGTAAGCTCGTCTATAGCTCTGATGGTATTCATCTACCAGAAATGCACTGGGCGGCGGCCCTGCGCGGACGCGCGATTCTGGCCCAGGTTCTCCAGGAGATGATCGATGCGGACGAGTTGGACTACGAACAGGCCCGGCATATGGCCCAGCTCATCCTCCACGATAATGCCTGGCAGCTCTATGGCCTCAGCGACTGAGCTGAGCTAGGGCGCGAAAGATCACCCTGCTCCGCCGGGCACCTGAATGAGAGGCTGGGATCATGTGGGCGTAGGCCACGCACGCTCAATCAGGGAGGAAAGGAATGCAGAACGCCGAGGTTGGGGCAGAGGCACTGGTGGGCGGCTCTGCCCGCTTCCGTGTGGGGGTTTTTGCCCTCATTTTCGATGACGAGGGACGAGTTTTGCTCGTGCATCGCAACGACATCGATTGGTGGAACCTTCCTGGGGGAGGGATGGAGCTGGGGGAGACGGTCGATGAGGCGGTACAGCGTGAGGTGCGCGAGGAGACCGGCCTTGAGGTGGTCGTCGAGCGGCTGGTGGGTATCTACTCCAAGCCTCAGAAGCAGGAGGTGGTCTTGACCTTCCGCTGTCGCGTCGTAGGTGGGGCGCTCACTCCTACCGACGAGGCGCGCGACTGTCGCTATTTCCCGCCCCAGGCTCTGCCGGCCAACACTCTGCCCAAACATCGACAGCGCATCGAGGACGCGCTCCTCAACCAGGCCGAGGCCGTGCTGCGGGCCCAGCGCAGCAGTACCGCCGAGGATCAGGGGCTGACGCAGTAAGTCAGTCGGCACGACAACGTAGAGAAGAACAACAGGCCGGGAGGCGGGCGAGCGAGACGCCCGACCGACGCCGGTGCCACGGCCTGCTAGTCCTCTTCTCGCAGCACCAGCGCGCTGCGTGGAGCCAGGCGTACCTGTCCACTGAACGTTTCTCCCTGGGGCAACCGTCGGAAATGGCCGTTGGGCAGGGAGAGCGTGACCTCCTGCTGGTTATAGTTCAGAAGAAAGTAGATGTTGCGTGCATCTGAGGTCAGGCGGCGCGAGACCTCGACGCCGGGAGGAGCCTCCAGCAAGGGGGTCAGGCCCGCCTCCTGACAAAGCTGGGTCAGGAGACGCTGCCGAAAGGCCTCTTCCGGCTGGGTTGCCAGGTAGTAGGCCCGGCCCTGGCCAAAGTGGTGGACGGTCAGCGCAGGGCCGCCAGCATAGTAGTCGCTGGCGAAACGCCCGAGGGCCTGGGCGCCTTCCAGCTCCAGCACCTCGCCCCACAGGCTGCAGGCGTAGCGTCCCTGCAGCGGACCCTCTTCGATCACCAGCGTGTTACGCATCTCCGCGGTCCAGGGATCGAACTCGGCCACACGCAGGCCCAGCAAACGCCGCAGTTCAGCCGGGTAGCCCCCAGTCACCACGCGGTCGTTGGCATCGACGATGCCGCTAAAGAAGGTCGTCAGCAAGATTCCGCCTTCAGCGACGAACATCTCCAGCCTCTGAGCCAGGCCGGGACGCAGCAGATAGAGCAAGGGGGCGATCAAGAGCCGGTAGCCTTGCCAGTTGCTCTCTGGCGAGACTACTGCCACAGGGATATTCGCGGCGTAGAGAGGCTGATGGTAGGCCAGGAGCAGGTCCCAGTAGCGAAGGCGATCGCTGGGGCCTGGCTGATATTCCACTGCCCACCAGTTTTCCCAGTCCATCAGCAAGGCCGCCTGAGCCGGTACGCGACTGCCAGCGACGATGGGGGCGAGCTGCTTGAGTTCGGCGCCGATCTCTTCGACCTCGCGGAAGGTGCGCGCGCGCTCGCTGCCGTCGTGGGAGACGATGGCGCTGTGGAACTTCTCCGCGCCGGCGCGCGACTGGCGCCACTGGAAATAGAGAACGCCATTGGCGCCGCGCGCTACGGCCTGTAGGCTTTGCAGGCGCAGCTCCCCAGGGCGGCGCTGGGGATTCTGCGGGCGCCAGTTGACGGGGCCAGGGGCCTGCTCCATGACCAGATGCGGCTGACCGCTCTTGAGCGAGCGCATCAGGTCATGGACGAAGGCCACCTCGTTGGGCGGTGTGGTGCGTGCTGGATAGTTATCGAAGGCGATCACATCCAGATGGGGGGCCCAGGCGAAATAGTCCAGCGGCTTAAAGGCCCCCATCAGGTTGGTCGTCACCGGGACGTGGGGTGTGATCTCGCGCAGAATGCGGGCTTCATTCAAAAAGCACTCCAGCAAGGAGGCGGACATGAAGCGCTGGTAATCCAGGCAGAGACTGGGAGAGGGCTGAGCTGGCGTCAGGCGCGGGGGGAGGATCTCTTCCCAGTGGGAATAGCGCTGGCCCCAGAAGGTGGTTCCCCAGGCCTCATTGAGGGCCTCCAGCGAGCCGTAGCGCTGCTGGAGCCAGGAGCGGAAAGCCTCGGCACAGTTATCGCAGTAGCAGGCCGGAACGTGGCAGCCATATTCATTGTTGACGTGCCAGAGGCGCAGCGCAGGATGCTTGCGGTAGCGTTGGGCCAGCTGACGGACCAGCTCGGCGGCCTCGCGGCGATAGTTCCTGCTGTTGGGACAGAAATGCTGCCGCGAGCCGTGGGAGAAGCGCAGGCCCTCGCGGGTCACTGGCAGGATGTCGGGATACTGCCGACTCATCCAGGGAGGGGGGGCAGCAGTGGCCGTGCCCAGATCGGCGGCGATGCCGTGCTCGGCCAGCAGATCCATCACGCGGTCGAGCTGCGAGAAATCGTACTGATCCAGGGCTGGCTCGAGCAAGGCCCAGGAGAAAATATTGATCGAGACCATATTAAGACCCGCCAGCTTCATTAAGCGCATATCCTCTGGCCAGAGGGAGGCGGGCCACTGCTCGGGGTTATAGTCGGCCCCGTAGAGCAGCGTTTCAAAGAGCGCGCTGGGACGGTTATTCTGACGTCGCAAGGCGTATCATCCTCCTTCGCGGTCGCGGCGCTGGGGTGCGAGATTGGCGGATTGGGTCTCAGCAGACTCGCTCTGCTGGCTATCGCGCAGTGCGTCCTCTAGAGCCTGCTCGACCTCGGCGCGCAGGCGAGCCGTCAGCTGAGCGTGCCACCCCTCGTCCCAGGCTCCGCTGTTCTCTAGCAGGCGCCGGCAATGGGAGAGCGGATCACACTCGGCTTCATCCTGCTCGGGGGAGCCGCGCGTCACCAGCATCTCCAGCAGGATTGGCCCCTGACCGGCGCGAGCCAGCTCCAGCGCCTCGCTGGTGAAAGCGTAGACCTCGCGGATATCGCTGCCGTCGATGCAGCGATAGGTGAGGCCGGAGGGGAGGCGGGCGGGGGAGAGGCGGAACACCTGGGCGTCGAGAGAGCAATCCTGTTCGCAGATGAAGAGGACGGGCAGGCGTTGCTGAGCGGCGAAGGTGAGTCCTTCCAGGAAATCCGGCTCGGCGGTGGCGCCGTCGCCGCAGTAGGCAATCGCTACGGCTGAGCTTTTGCGCAGCTTGCAGGCGAAGGCGATGCCTGCGGCGTGCAGAATCTGGGTTGCCACCGGGACGGGGCCGCTAATCATATTGTGCTTATGATAGCCCCAGTGCTGGATCGGGCGATGGAGACGCTGGTCGGGGTCGGTCAGGCTGCCTGGCCAGCCCTGCAGGTAGGTGCGGAAGATCTCGTAGGGAGTCATCCCGAGGGTCAGCACGACCCCCAGGTCGCGATAGTAAGGCAGGGTAAAGTCGAAGCTCGGGCGGATGCAGGCGGCGCTGCCGACCTGGGCCGCCTCGTGGCCACGACAGCTGGCCACGAAGCCGATGCGCCCACTCTGGTGGAGTTGCCAACAGTAGCCGTCAACCAGGCGCGTAAGTAGCATGCGCTGATAGAGGTCGCGTAGCTGCGTCGTGGATAGTGAAGGCTGAGTAGTCGCTAGCTCCACGTCGACACCACCAGATGCGTTTTCATACGATTCACGCCTTGATCTTCTCTTGTTGGATCGTAGAAGGAAGCCGGTGCATCGCCAGATGCACTGCTCATTATACGCCCTCGTCGCGCGGGCTAGCAATAGCGCGGCTAGTGAAGGGGAGGGTCAAAGGGGGTCAAGCTGGCCTGCTGAGGGCCTCCAGCTGATCAGCAGACGAACAGAGAAGGGGTTAGGCTGCTGCCTGTTTTGTCTGCTCTGGCCGATGTTTCAGGTTGGGCTTGTGGCTCCAGTGGTTGCTTTTCGCGAAAGTCGATTCTATAATGCCAGTGAAAAAAACCCTGGACAATGGAGCCGGGTCGAGATGTCAGCGTAGACGATTGGAGGCAGTAGCAATGACTCTGGAAGTGCAGGCAGCGGAATCCAGAACGGGCGCGCGGCCTGACGATCCCGTTGCGCTTTACCGCACCATGCTGATGGCGCGCAGCATCAACGAGCTGCTGAAAGTGCGCAAGACGCAAGGGAAGTTCCCCTTCTATATTGGGTGCGGTGGGCACGAGAGCATGGCCGCCGTAGTAGCTGCCGTTGATCCGCAAGACTGGCTCTCCCTCTACTATCGTGACCTGGCGGCGTGGCTGCAGCGGACAGGTGACATTTATGGTCCGCTGCGGGAAGCCTATTCGCGCACGACAGGACCGATGTGTGCTGGTCGCAACATGCCCTCGCACTACAGCAGCCGACGCCATCGCATTCTGCCGACCTTTAGCGAGGTGGCGGCGCTGGCACCCTTTGCCGGCGGGGTGGCCTTCTCGCTCAAGCGGCACGAGAGCAAGGAGATTGTGGTCTTCACGACCGGCGATGGCGGCGTGGCGACCAACGATTTCAATGTTTTGTTCCGTCTGGCCTCGGTCCATCGCCTGCCGATCCTCATGATTGTTGAGGATAATGGGTGGGCCATTACGACTGAGTCGGCGATTCAGTGGGCTGGTTCGCTGGTCGAGTGGGCGCGCGCTGCCGGAATCTTTGCCGAGGAGGTTGACGGCACGAATGCGATTCCGGTCTTTGAGGCGACGGCCCGTCTGGCTGAGTATGTGCGCTCGGGGCAAGGCCCGGCCTTGATGCATCTCAAGCTTGGTCTGCTCGATCCACACTCCAGCAGTACGGACATCTATTCGTACCGCAAGCGGGAGGAGGTCGAGTTTACCAAGGCGACCAAAGATCCGGTGGCTAACTATGGCCGCTGGCTGGTTGAACACGGCTATCTGCAGGAGGCTGATCTTGAGCGCCTGCGCCGTGAGGTACGAGCCGAGCTGCAACAGGCCGAGGAGCGTGTGCTGCAGGAGCCGGAACCGACGCCCGAGCGAGTCCTGCAGCATGTGGTTTATGTCCCGCAGTGGCAGGAAAATACGCCACGTGGTACTAAGCGCCCGACGACGATGTTGGGTGCGATTAATGAGGCGCTGGCTGAGCTGGCGCAGCGTGATCCCGATTTCTTCGTCTATGGTCAGGATGTGGGGAGTCCGAAAGGGGGCGTTTTCGGCGCCACTGCCTCGCTGGTTACGCATTTCCCTGGGAGAGCCATCAGTAGCCCCCTCAATGAGCAGTTGATCATTGGAGTCGCCGCCGGGGCGGCCATGATTGACGGGCGCGCGCGCTGTGCCGAGATCCAGTTTGTGGACTACCATCAGTCGGCGTCGCAGACGATTCGCCTGGCGGCGCGTATCTCCTACCAGAACTTTGGCGATTGGCGGGTGCCGTTGCTGATCCGCACGAAGTCGGGGAGTGGAGGAGGCGGTCCCATTTCGAGTAGTGCCGCCGGTGGTGGGGCCTTTGGCCACTCGAATGCGGGCGAGCAGTGGTTTACGAATGTGCCAGGGATGATCACGCTCTGCCCGGCGACGCCGTTCGATGCCAAGGGGCTGCTCTTGGAGGCAGCGCGCTCACAGTCGCCGGTAGTTTTTCTGGAGCGCGGACGCCTCTATCGCTCGGAGCCGCCGAAGGATCGCCACGGGCGCCCAATTGAGGTGATGGCCCAGTACTGGCAGGTGCCCGAGGGCTATTATACGCTGCCGATTGGCCAGGCTCGTCGGCTGCGCCTGGGCGAGGGAACGCCGCGGGTGGCGATTGTCAGCTGGGGGACGATGGTGCTGGAGGCCTGTATTGCTGCTTCCAGTGTGATCGAGCGGTATGGCGGAGCGATCGAGATTGTGGACCTGCGGACGCTGATGCCGTTCGATGAGGAGGCGCTGCGGGAGGCGGTGCGCGAGGCGAATCGGGTGGTGGTGGTGACGGAGGAGCCAGATCTGACGAGCTTCGCGCGCCATGTGCATTCATGGATTGTAGAGCATTGTTTCTATGATCTGGATGCAACGCCGCGCTTGATCTCGGCCCTGCCGGCGCCGGCGGCCCCCTATAACGAGCCGGAGGAGACGGCTTACTATCCTTCGGCCAGCACGATTGAGCGCTGCCTGGAGGAGTTGCTGGTCGAGTAGGAGGAGAGGCGAGGCGCGGAGGCGCACGCTGGCAAACTGGCGTGAGCCTGATGCTGATCGGCAGGAATCAGGCGGTTCGCTCTCGCTAGAGGGCAAGGTGAGCCAGAACGAGGAGCTATCTGCTCACGGTGGCCTCGGATTGAGTTGAGGCTCGTCCGTGGCGGGTGGCTCCTTTGTTGTGACGGTGGCTCGGCGCCTGCTCGCTCTGCGTTGCGGGGCCGGCAGGCAGGGTTGTAGTGCGGACTCTGACCAGGTGGGCCAGGCTGCCTCTACATGCCTGGTGAGGGGCTACCCGGGGCGCTGGCCTGGGGCAGCCCATGAAAAGGGGGAAGGCGTCATCCCAGGAGCCGAGGGTCAGGCTGAGGAAGAGGCCAGGGTCCTGGGTGGAGGGGGCGCTGCCTGCGTGGCCAGAGCGGCGCTCAGCCAGCCCGCGATAGCTTCCTGCCCTCGTCTCACGGCTTCCTCGTGGGTGCTCCCATGTGTCTGGCAGCCGGGCAGTTCTGGTACCGTCACTACGTACGCCTGGTCCTCTGCGCTCCATTGGATGGACAGCGCATAATGCCTTGGGTCGACTGTGCTCATGAGGGGCCTTTCACTTTCCTGAGCGCGGCTTGAACTGCTTTCAGCTGATAGGGCTTGACGCTCCCTTTTCTCTTCAGAGAATACCCCCTTTATGGTCATCCGGCAACCTGGCCCACGTGCGAGGGCCTTGCTCGGCGGCTTAGTTAAGGTGCTCGCGACGGGGATGGTCGCGCAAGGTGCGGGCCAGGTAGCGGATGAGCCGCTGACCAAGCTTCAGCTGCAGGGTAGCTGATTCGGGACTCACGCTATGCACCTGCTGCAGCATGCGGTCTGTCAGGCTCAGCAGCCGGCGCAGGCGCGGGATCTCGCTGGTGTGGAAATAGATGGGTTGGTCGGGGTCGCGCGCGATGGTTTCCTGGCAGCGGGCCTGGAGCAGCTCCAGACCTTGTTGTAGCTCGACCAGGAGTTTGAGCAGGTGGCGGTCGCCCTTGCCCAGGCGTCCGCTGGTGGACGTGGCAAAGTGTGGGTCGCGCTTCTCTTGCCAGTGCTGCCAGAGTTGTTGAGCGCGTGGCGAGAGGAGCGTGATGGTAAGGAGCTGGAGATCTTCGATGGTGCGCCCAGTCAAGGCCCACTCCAGTGGCCCGGGGATGAGTACGGGAGAGAGGCCGGCCAGCAGGTCGTTGGTGGGGCGCCTGGAGCGCTGGCGGCGATGGCGGTGGCGATGGCGGCTCATGGCTTGCACCCCCAGACGGTCAGGAGGCCGCAGCAGGTGCGCTGGCGCTCCCATTCGGCGGGGAGGGCCCTCAAGGTCTCTTCGACCAGGCTCAGAGGGACCTGGTTGACGCTGGCCAATATGGGGGCGACGCTCTGCAGGGAGGCGAGCAGGTCGCGGCGAAAGAGGGGGGCGCCGTAGGCTTTGCCAAAGAGGGGGGTCTCATAGGCGCGAACGGTGGGATGGAGACCGAGGGAGCGCAGCCAGTCGGGGATTTGGAGCGGTGCGGTCAAATGGAGGCCGCGCCGGGCGGCCAGGGTTTCGAACCAGGCGCGGACGCGGGCCTGGTGTGGTCCCTCGTGGAAGACCTGGCCGGTGGCCTCGACGAATTCGAGCCAGCCACCTGGAGCGGTGACGCGCAGGAGGTCGCTGAGAACGCCGGGCCAGGCGGTGAGGGGGATGGCGGCGACGAGCAGGCGCTGATGGATGTAGTCGAAGGAGGCGTCGGGGAAGGGGAGGCCGCTGAGCAGGTCGGCCTGCACGGGCTGGCAGTTTGGCGGTAGGGGAGTGCGCAGGAGGGAGAGGTCTTTGTCGAGGGCGATGAGGCGAGCCTGGGGCCAGCAGCGGGCGGCCTCGCGGAGCCAGATGCCGCTGCCGGTGCCGACGTCGAGGATGGCGCGCGGGTCGCGGACGGGAGCCAGGAAGTGGCTGCCAAGGAACTGGCGTAGGGCGAAGTGTTGCAGGTCGAGGCGGTTCTGTTCCTGGCGGGTGCGCGGCAGCACGTAGGTGTCGCCGGGACCGGTTGGGGTCAGGGCGCCGGGAGCCGTCGGAGACGGCGCGGCTGAGGCTGCAGTGGTGGAAGGGCTAGGAGAGGCCTGCAAGAGGTGCCTGAGCCAGTGGCGGATCATGCGCGGCCCTCCTCTCGCTCTGAGCAGAGCAGACGGCGTAGTTGCTGAAAGCAGTGTGGCGAGGGATGCCGCGGCAAGAGGATCAGGTGCGGCTGGCTGAGGTCGATGGCCTGGTGCAGGAGCAGGCGCTGATGCTGATGGCAGCGCGCACAGGCATGTGAAGACCGCCCGTGCGCATCTGTTAAAGGCTGGGGTGACGTAGCCATAGGTTGTATGTCTCCTTTCCTTTCAAGCTCCTAGAACAGGATAGTCAGGAGAGGAAAGGAAGCCTCTCAGAGCCTGTTCGAACTTTTTCCGAAGGAGGGGAGGGGTGAGAAAAAAACGCCTGTGCTATTCCTGTCTGAGCTGTTACTGCCAGGGGGAGATGCCTGTCCAGGACCACCCGCCGCTGAGCAGATAAACGCCGCTCAGGAAGGCACAAGCGCGTTTTTCGGTGCATAGCGGACGCGTCTGTCGAGCTGAATCGGTCAGGCCAGCAGCAGAGAGATCACGGTCGATCAGACACCAGAGAACGGGGCGTTAGCGGTAGACCCCTCTCCGATGCTGCCTGGTCTGAAGTACCATCCCCTGCCGGCGATGGCAGGCCGGGCGGTCGCTGCCCCTATCGGTTGATGAACAGATCAGCCAGCTCGATCAGAGAACGTTCGTGGTGCCAGGGGTGGTCTTCTGCTCGCACCCGGCGATACAGGGCTAAGGTTTCTCTCTGCAGGCTTAGACTTTTCAGCGCGGTCGCTTTGTGCATGCACTCTATCAGCAGGCAGGTAAAGGTCTCTCGCTCCTGCTGAATGAGCGCTGTCTTGGTTTCATCTAGGAGAATCTCCACCTCCAGGCGGGCAGGAGTCGTTACCCTCACAGGCATGGTTTTTAGCTGGCTGTACGTCTCCCATGCTCGCCGACTATAGCCCTTCTCGGGAAAACGCATGGCTAGGTAGAGGTAGACCCGGCCAGTCCACAGTATAAGGTTATCTTCGCGAAAACGGAAGTCGGGGAGAGCTTCGCTCTCGCCTTCCAGCTCAAACCGCTCGTGTGCCTCTCCGAGAAGATGCAACGCAGTTTCTTCGCGGCCCAGATAGGCCCAAGCCGTTGCCTGCAGACAAAGCACACTGCTTTGCATCACTGAAGGGCATGCTGCCAGCAATGGTGTGGCTGGCTCCAGATGGGCTAGCATAGAGGATACCTGGAGCCTATCATAGTAGAAAGCTAGACTCAAGTCGCGTAAGGCTGCTATCTGCGCCGGTGCATGTCCGCTCAGGGCTGCCAGGTGTGCCGCCTTTCGCGAGAAGAGCTGTTTGGCCCGAAGGTCTCCCTGATGGTGGCTGGCGGCGATGCCCGCAATACGGTTGGCTTCTGCAGCCAGACGGGCTGCCAGGGAGTGCTGTGGCTTGCCAGGCTGGGCTAGGCCTTCTAGTAATGGCAGATAGCGGGGAAGGATCTCTTGGACGATGCCAATGCCTTGGCTGTTGAGTAGTTGCCAGCAGGCGGTGTTTGCTGCCGCACAGAGGGGCAGCAGCTCCTCAGCAGGTGGGAGAGCGTTCCGAGCTCCCGTCAGGGTGGTCAGTGGCAAAGCTGCCAGCGCGCCCAGCATCTGCCGGCGCGAGATGGTGTAATCGCGATCATGCTCGTGTGGTGGCACAGTGGCAAGCTCCTCTTGGAGACGACGGCGCAGCTCAGCCCAGGCGGTTGGGTCCAGCCTGCCCCGGCTGCGCTCCTGGAAATGGATCAGCAGGGCTTCGACGCGCCGCTGTTGCCAGACAAACCACAGAGGGCTACCAACGGGCAAGGGCAGCGTCGGCAGGGCCGGATCAGGAGACGCTGCAGGCCCGAGGCTGCCAGGCTGGCGCAGGGGAGCAGCGGGGATGAGCAGGCTGGGCTGCGCTTCCTCGGCTGCATCTTCTGTCTGGGTCAAGCATACCATATCGGCAGGGGGCTTGACCAGCCGGAGCTGCTCCCAGGAGGGGAGGGAGTCACCTTGCTGGGCAGCGAGGGCCAGGACCTCCTCGTAGCAGCGGCGGGCTTCCCGTTCCTGGCTGTGCTGCAGCAGCACGTGTAGCCAGTCGCGCAGCGCCTCCTCATCGGCAGGATCGGCCTGAAGCAAGGCGCGGAAGTGCTCGCTGACCAGCCAGAGCCGTCCTTGCCGGGTGTAGATCTGGGCGAGCCAGCGGCGGCACTGGCGCAGCATGGCCTGACCGTGCAGACGGGCCGCATGCACCCAGAGGCCGCCCTCCTCTTCGAGCAGCTCACCGCGAGTGAGGTAGGTGAGGGCCTGCTCCAGGAGAGGGAGAGCTGCTTCGGTGGTGCGGCCATGCTGCTCGGCGGCGGTCAGGAGGGCCTGGGAGGCGTCATAGTCGGTCCAGATGAGGGAGGGATCGGCCAGGGCATAGGAGGACTCGATGGTGAGGACGAGGTCCTTGCCGATGGCGCGGCGGAGCTGGTTGATGGCGTTGTAGAGGGTTTTGTCGAGAGAGAGGGAGTCGTCGGGGGAGGGCCAAAGGTCGTCTTGGAGGGTGCAGCAGGAGAGGCGGCGAGAGGGGGAGAGTAAGAGGCGTTTGAAGACGGAGCGGGCGGGGCGGCCTTTGCCCCAGGCGTGCTTAGGGAGGGGGAGCCAGGAGAGGTCAGGGGAGCGTTGGAGGACGAGCAAGGGGCCGAAGAGGAAGACGCGAAGGCGGCACGAGGGAGCAGGCTCCCAGGCAGGTGAGGGAGAGGCTGAGTGAGCCGAGACCATCACAAACCTCCTCAGAGAACGGACGAGCCGAGAGCGCCGGAACGGGAGCGGGCGCGCTCGTGAGACGGATTGTTGGATAGGCGAAGAGAAGTATGGACATACGATAAGGGAGGGGGAAGGGAGTTGTCAAGTGGAGAGGGAGAGAAGAGGTGGCAAGGGGAGAGAGAGGCAGGCGGTGTTTCTGGGGGGAAGGTGATGCGCTGGGGAGCACTCCCTTGCTTCGGTCAGATACCCACGTGCTGGAAAGCCTTCGCAAAGCGATATTGGTGTTCCACGCCGGCGTTTCTCCCTTTCTGATAGACATAGTCGGTATCTATCACATATCAGAACAGGGCGTCTCGGGCTTAAGCTGGCGGGAGAGGGTTGAGGGGGAGGCCGAAGGCTCCTTCCTCCACCTTCAAAGTCGCAGGCTGAGCCGAGACCCCTGGCGATGAGGGCCGTTTGAGCGATCGATTCGAAACTCTCCGGAGCCAGCAACTAAATGCGGTCAGATTCTGACCGCATTACCGTGAAAGCATGCATGTTTTACTCTTTATATGATAAAGATAAGACTTATGCACTCTCGAAACTCGCCCCTTGCGGCTTGCAAAAAACGAGTTTCGAGAAATATCGTAAGGCGATGTATTTTGAGAGGGGGAGGGAGAGAAAAACGAGGCTCTTAGATGCCAAAAACGGGGCCTCAATCGTTGTAGTCTATGGAAGAAGTATCCCGGGTTCGCTTTCGTTGGGCGCGGTTGCAGAGGGGACGATCCGCACGAGGATACTGAAAGAGACGAATGAATACCTGGCGAGAGGTATTGCTCATGAAGTTGCAGAGGGGACGATCCGCACGAGGATACTGAAAGCGGTAAGTTTTCTGGACTTGATCCAGGCTGGCAGCATTGTTGCAGAGGGGACGATCCGCACGAGGATACTGAAAGTCCTGGCTCGGATGGTTGTTGAGGTGAGTCAGGGAGTTGCAGAGGGGACGATCCGCACGAGGATACTGAAAGTTCGTCAAAGTAAGGATGTTGTTTCTTCTCTATACTGGCGTTGCAGAGGGGACGATCCGCACGAGGATACTGAAAGACTTAAAGGAAGCATCTACTTGCTGGCTGCAGAAATGTTGCAGAGGGGACGATCCGTACCGAGGATACTGAAAGGGTTGTAGCCAGCGAGTGTGGCAGGCTTCACGCGAGTGTTGCAGAGGGGACGATCTGTACCGAGGATACTGAAAGGTCTTGCTCGTATTCCAGATAGTACAGGTTGTGACATTGCAGAGGGGACGATCCGCACGAGGATACTGAAAGGGCAGACTCCCATCAAGACCAGGCTCCATTCTTTACAGTTGCAGAGGGGACGATCCGCCTGAGGATACTGAAAGTCGCTCGTTCATGATGGACAGCATAGAGATTAAACCACGTTGCAGAGGGGACGATCCGCACGAGGATACTGAAAGCGATATAGGAGCAATATCGCACTGGGAAAAACTGCCGCAAGTTGCAGAGGGGACGATCCGCACGAGGATACTGAAAGATACGTCCTACGCTTGGGCTAGGGGAGTCACTTGTACGTTGCAGAGGGGACGATCCGCACGAGGATACTGAAAGATCAATCCGCCGGCGGCATCGCATTTAGATATTTTAGTTGCAGAGGGGACGATCCGCACGAGGATACTGAAAGAAAATTCGCGCTGTAATGGCCGAGAAGCCGCCTTACTTGGTTGCAGAGGGGACGATCCGCGCGAGGATACTGAAAGAAGAGCCTGCAAGATCCTTGCTAGGCGGGGACTCCGAGAGTTGCAGAGGGGGTGATCCGTACGAAGATACTCAAAAGAAGATACTAAATGGGATATCTCGAAAGAAGTATGCTGAACAGTTGATGAAAGAAATAAGAACGCTCCATCGGAGAATGCCCGCAGAAAGGCGAGAGATCACTGTCTGCACATAGCCATCGGCCAGCAATGGCGGATGGTGCTGATCCCTGGCAAGGGTCTCGCCTGCCGGCCAGCCATTAGCTTCCCTTAGCCCTCGCAGCACCTGCCAGAGACACAGCTTAGGCTTCCAGCTCCTCAAGGAGATCCTCGCGCCCCTGCTCCCGCGTAAACTCCACTAGCTCTGACCACCCCAGCACCGGCACCGCCAGACGCTTACAAATATGCCCCATTACCTGAAGCAAGGACCCGCGGAAAAGCGGCTGTCTCCGACGCTGCTCGCGCTCCACAAAGAGCAGCGTCTGCTCCAGAGCACTGCGACGCCGCAGCTGCTCGTCCTTACACCAGAGCTGGAAAAAATACCCATCCTCCTGACGCACATTGCCCACATCGCTCGGGCGCAAAGGCTGCCGCTCGCCTGTGCTGGCCGCCTGAAAAAGGCGCGGCGAGAGCACAAGCTGCCACAAGCCGGCAGCGTTGCGCGCAATCCGCGCCTCATCCGGAAGCTGCAACCCCTGACGCGAAGCATAACGTTCGATGACCTTGGGAACGTTGTCCTCGTCCAGCTCAGGAAACGAATAAGCAATCGCCGGCTTCTCCTGAATCAGTCGCTCGAAAAAGAGATCACGATGACCAGCGACAAGAGAGAACGCCAGATAGCGTTTCTTTACAGCATGCCGATAGTGCTCATCATAAGCGTGAGCCTCGACCACCGTCAACGGAAAGTAGGCCCGCGCCACCTGCCGGATTGCATTAGGCCCCAGCTCCAGCTCAGACGGCAAATTATACTGTTCCCGATCACCTCGCCTGGCCAATTGCCGCAACCGTTCAGGATCGAAGTACGAGCCACTGTACAGGCGCGTAATCGTGCGGTCGCCCAATCGCACCGCCTCCACCTCCGAGAGAATCAGAGACTCACGCTCATAGTAGCTCCGCGGCAGCGGCTGCGAATCAAACGCCTCAAAATAGAGCAAGCGCTGACTTTCCAACGGACGCAGAAACAACCCACTCTGCAGCGAAGCCTGTCCCAGCTCGGTCAGACGCAAATCCGCATCATCGCCGCTGACGTGGCCCACCGTCCGCAGAAAGTCCAGCGTCTTCGCAACGACTGCCGGTGGCAGCCCAAAAAAGCGCACCAGCTCTGCTGCTGTTCGCAGCTCCGCCTCACCGATCGCACGCTCAAGAAAACGCTCCAGCAGCTCATAAGGACGCTTCTCATACTGACGACCACTGATACTCACCCGCCACAAAGGCAACAGCAGGCGAAACTGGCGCAGCGGCACCAGCTCCCCCATAGCCTGCACGATCTCAACGACGCGGTTGGGAGAAACAAAAAGATTCCTGAGACGCTCCCCTCTTGTCTCCATCAGACGGACCCCTCTCCTGCTTCTCGCCCGCCTGCCGCACAGTGCCGCCCAGCTTCATTCAGGCCACGCTGCCGCGCGCCAGGCGGGCCCGGCAGGTGCGGAAACTCAAGCATTCCCCCTGACAGCGAGCATACTCAAGTAGATCCCGCATCAACCGGCGAAAATCCTCGGCGGGCCTGCCTCCGCTCATCGCATTGAGCAACGTATCGCTGTCCCCGACGAGGATCAGCTGGTCACGCGCCCGCGTCAGCGCCACATTCAAGCGCCGGTGCTCTTGCAGAAACCCGATCGCATGACGGCGGTTACTGCGCGTAAAGCTATAGAGCACCAGATCACTTTCGCCCCCCTGGAACGAGTCAACCGTCGCAATCAGCGTCTGCGGCTTAAGACCGTCCTCGCTCGCCGCCTGCCTGAGTAACTCGCGAATGTAAGTGGCCTGCTCCTGATAGGGCACAATAATGCGCCAATCCCGCCCCTGCTGCTGTGCGCGTAGCACCAGCTCAACAATGATCCTGGCCTCGGCCTCGTTGTAATAGTGGCCCCGCTCCATACGATAGGAACTCTCCATCTCCGCCGTATCAATAAAGGTAAAAGAGGCAGGAAACAAAGGATCGCTTTCGCAGTGAGCATGCCACAAGCGAGGGAGACTGGCAGTCCGGAGCCTGTTGCCATAGAACTGCGCTGAGACAAAGCGGGCAATGCGCTCGGGCATACGATACTGCTCAGTAAGCATGACAAAATGCTGCTCATCGACCCGCTCAACCAGCATCTCGAACATGCTCTTAGAGAGCAGGGTTTCAATATCACTCACCGCTTCCTCAGCGCCCTCTTCTTCGCTTATCGCCGCCTGTTGGCTCAGAGCAGCCAGGCGCTGGCGCACCGTCTGATCGACGATCGGCGGCAACTGCTGATGGTCGCCGAGCAGCACAGCGCGTTTGCCGCGCACCAGCGGTACTAGCAGATCAGCGAGACTAATCTGGCCCGCCTCATCGACAAGCACCACATCAAAGGTCACATCTGAAAGGATGCGTGCCGTCGCCGAGCCAATGCAGGTAGCGCCGATCACGTTAGACATACGCAACAGAGACGGATAAAGGTCCTGATGGCGAACCTCCAGCGTATGATGCCAGTCCCGTAACAACTGCAGCCGGTGGGTGAAGAGAGAACGCAGGCGACGCGACCAGCCCTCCGCAAAGTCCTGTAGCGACTGCAGCAACGAAGCATAATCGCTGGCCGGCGCGGGTAATTCCTCAGGAGGAAGCAGCGCCCTCAGCTCCATTAGAAAGCGCTGGAGCTGGCGAGCGACAGCCCCTTGCTCCTGCTGGAAAGCGCTCGCTGCCTGATTGTAGCGGCGCCGCAGAGAGCTGAGCGGCTCCTCCTGCTCAAGCTGAGCAAAGCGTCTGTCCAGGACAGCCAGATGAGAAGCTAGCTGCTGTAACTGCCCGCTGGTGGTCTGAAAAGCCTGTTGCAGCTCTGTCAGGCGCCGTTGCAAGCGAGGGAGGCGCCAGCGCCAGAAAGCGCCCAGCAGCGGCCAATGCAGACGACTCCTGGCCCTGGTGATGCTGCGAGTCAGACGCTCACCGCGCCGGCGGATCGTCTCTAGCCGCTGTTGACTCGTGGCATAACGCTGCTGGAGAGACTCGCGCTCCTGGTTGAACATCGCCTGTAGGCGCTGCTGCTCCTGACTATAGCGCATCCAGCTCATCCTACAGGCAGCGTTCAGCTCCGCGAGCCGCGCCTGAATCCGAGGGCTCAGCGCCACAAAACGATCGATCTCATCCTGGTGTGCGGCCAGCTTCTCAAACGCCTGGTGCAGTTCTGCCGTTCTCGTGAGCAGGCTAGTCTGCAGCGAACGGGCCCGCTCATCGATCAAGAGCGATCTCACTTCTGGCGAGACCAGCCGCTCCTGACCAACACGCAAGATATCCAGCTCTGAAGGAAGGCTCTGGAGCACGTTATCGACCGCCTTATGCGTACGCGCTGTGACCAGCACGCGCTCACCTCGGCGGGCACAGGCGCGCACAATCTCACTGATCGTATGCGTTTTGCCCGTCCCCGGCGGTCCCTGCACCAGCAGCAGATCCTTGACAGCTAAAGCCCGCCGGAAGGCAGTCGCCTGAGCCGCGTTGAGGTGCGGGTGAGGTTGGGGCAGAGGTTCTGAATAGGGCCGATAGCGACCTTCTGCCAGGACCGCCAGCAGAGCAGGATTCTCCGCCCCCCCGGAGCGCAGCCTCTCGACCGCCTCCTGCTGCACGCGAAAGGCCGCCTCACTGCCAAGCGGTAGAAAGGCTTGCGGCGGGCGCAGATCGTCGAGGTCGATGGCGTGCTCAAACTGAACGATGAAGCGGTCGCCCTGAACGTCCAGGACATGGCCGCGTAGCTCTCTGCGCTCTTCCAGCGCCAGAAAGAGGCCGCGCTCTAACTGCGCTGCCTGGGACGGATCAACCAGGCTAAAGATATAGATATCGCGACTGCTGTAGCGAGCCTCACCGGCGGCGTCGACCTGCCTGTAGAAGATGGGCCGTTTGCTCTCCTCGTTGGCCTTCTCAATCTCGTGGGTCAAGTTGATGGTGCGCTCCAGGGTCGCTAGTAGCGATTCCTGGGCCGGCGTGAGAGCCTCCTGTTCTGCCTGAGCGAGCAGGGCCTCTGCCAGAGCCGCCTGCTGGGCGCGCAGCCTCGCCTGGTGTCTCTGACTGGCCTTGATGATTTGCTTATAGTCATTGCTGAGCCACTCTTGCCATGCCCGCGGGATCTCCTCAAACCCGTTGACAAAATACCACCTTTCCACTTCCAGCATGAGGGCCTCGCCGCGGGCCAGGGCGTCATGCTCCCGGTGGCCAAGCGGCTGCAGGCTCAGGGCGATATAGGCGTCGCCTTGGGATGAGGGGACCACTTTCAGGGCATAAGTACTGGTGCAGAGCAAAAGATACGGCTGTCCGCGCTCCCGATCAGGGCGCACCAGAACAGGAATCCGAGTGTAGGAGCGCTGCAGCTCCTCCTGGAGACGCTCCACATTGGCAGGCCAGGCGGGATAGCGCCGCCGCAGCTCCGGCAAGATCAGGGCGAGCTTACCAACGACAAGCACAAGGACACGGAGTTTGAAGCTGCTTTCCTGCATTCCCCGGCTGCCTCCTCCTCACGCGCGAGACCAGTTTTGCAAGACGCCGTTGAGAGCCTTGGCAAAAGTGGCCAGGTCCGGCCAGCGCTGCGCCGGCTCTCGTTCAAGCGCGCGCATGATGACAGAATCGAGCGCCGGGGGAAGCTCCGGCTGCAAGCTGGAAGGAGGCGCTAACCCATACATGAAGGAGCCGGGCAACTTGCCGGTCAGCAGATGGTAGAGCAAGGCCCCCAACTGGTAGAGGTCGGTGCCAGGTGTTGAATATCTGGCGTTGAGCTGCTCGGGGGCGGCATACCCTCGGGGCCCCTCACCAATGCGGGCGGGTCGTGTGGCCAGTCCAAGGTCACGCAAGCGCAAGACAGGCGGGCCGTGCCGGCGCGGTTCCATGATCAGGCTGTCACCAGAAAGATAGCGATGGGCAGCCCCAAGCCGGTGCAGAGTGGCCAGGTGACGGCAGAAAGGCGGCAACGCACGTAACAGCTCCCGCGCTCTAAAAAGGTCAGCCGGCTGATCTTGCTCGGGAAAACAGCGACTTACAGGTCGGCCTGGAGGATAGCGCTGTACGAGCGTGCAGCTCTGAGAACCGGTCTCGGTCACCAGGAGAGCAGGGAAAATCGTACCCGCTGGAAGCTGCATCAGAAGCTTTCTCTCATTTTGCAATAGCTGTAACAAACGCTCTCCCCTTGCCATTGGGAGGCGAAGGACGATCTGTTTGATGAGCACATGCTCAATGCCCCGGCGTCGTTTCTGCTCCTTCGGCAGAAAAGGGCGAGCCAGATACCAGCGCTCCACGGCTGGCGGGTCGGAACTGGTCTCTTCTCGCAAACGCTCGGTCAGCAGATACTGCCCGCTGGCAATTGTGATGAGCTGACCAGGCTGCCACTCTTCCTCTACGAAAGGATCGGCGGGAGGCCGGGGCGCTGCAACAGGCGCAGACGGCTCGCGAATGAGGTAGGTAGTGAGTTCTGGCCAGCTCTGGCACAGGCTCCCGAGAGGCAGCATCACGGGGCGGCTGGTATACGAGCCCCACCAAATGACCTCTTTCACCATCCCAACCACGGCCTCCTCTGTCTCATCCCAAATGGGCGCGCCGCTGAAACCTTCCCGAATAATATGCTCAGAACCCGGATCGCTGGCCATCTGAACGCCGCCCGTCCTATCCTCTCCCTTGAGTTGGCCCTCGGCCCAAACGCCTTCTCCAGACTGATCGCTGAAGCCCAACACTCGATAGGGGTGATCCCAGAAAGTCCCGAGCCGCTTCAGAGGCATGGGCCGGGCCTCCGCCGGCGCCCGATCGCGCAACTCAAGGACGGCCAGATCGTGCTGTGGAGAAGGGTCCACGTGGACAATGGAGGCACGCAACGGCTCGCGAGCATTGAGGAAGGGGAAGTCAAGCAGTAAGGTGCGTCTCTTCAGTTCCTCTGGCTCCTGGCAGTCCAGGGCTGCGCTCACCACGTGAGCACAGGTCAGAAGCCGACGTGGGGCGATCAGAAAACCGGCACCGCAGACACTTGTCTGCTCAGACGCAACAAGGATGCGGACAATGGCGCACCGAATAGCATCTTCGAAAGCTGGCATCGAGATGACTCAGCATTCCAGACAGGTCGGTATTGCTCCTGATGAATGCGTCTCAAATATACAGCTTGTCAGCCTGGATGTCAATGGGCCGTAGGAACGGCGCGACAGCTCCCACGGCCCGCAAAGTGTCGCTAGCGCACTGGGCGATCTTTGCCATACCAGTGCAGCGTGATATCAAAATTGGCCTCACTGCCAGCCGTGGCGAGAATAGCGCCCAGTGAAGCATTGAGCTTGATCCCAAAAGCGATCTCAACCTCATCGGGCTTGAGATCCAGATGGTGTAATTTCTCCGCCACTGCCTTAATGGCCGGTAGGACCTTCTGCAGCGCCTTCTCCAGCGTTTCCGGCGCCTGCTCCGGCCTCGTCAGAGAGCGGGCAACCGGGGTCCGCTTGCCCCCTTCCGGCTCCGGCTCCTCAACCTCAATCACCACCTGCCCACCATCCTCCAGGGGAAAGGCAACCAGCTTCTTCATAGGCTTTTCTCTCTCCTCATGCTTCTCTTTTCTGACAGAAACGAAATAGTCAGAGATAAACAGCGTACAACTTCGATGGGAAAAGGACAGCCTGCGACAAGCCTTGCACCCCTTGCCCTGGCTGTGCTTCTATAGAAAAGACGGACGAGAGCAGCACTCTCAAAGGGCGGAAGGAGACAGAAGATGAAGCCAGCAGAAGAGCACCGGATCGAACTTGCGGTGACAGGGATGGATTGTCCTGAGTGCGCCGGACAGGTGCGCCAGGCTCTGGAAGCGCTGCCGGGCGTGCACGAAGTGACCGTCCTCCTGAGCGCCGAAAAGGCCCTTCTCACAGTCGATCCCACACGTGTTGACCTGCCAGCCCTCTGCCAGGCTGTAGAGCAGGCCGGCTACCAGGCCAGCCCCCCGCTTCTTCGGCAGAAAACAGCGACAAGCCTCGCCGAACAGTCCCAGCGGCGTCTGACGCGCACCCTCTTCACCCTCTATGGCCTCCTCTTCGGGGCCGTACTCTTGCTGATCATCGTTGGCGAGTGGCTGGGCCTGCTCGATCGCCTCACCGATCGCCTGCCCTGGCCGATTGGGGTCGGCCTGACCCTGCTCGCCGGGGTCCCCATCTTCTGGGACGTGCTGCAAGCGGCCCGACGCGGACGCATCATCTCGCATACCCTGATGTCGCTCGGCGTCCTGGCGGCCCTCTTCATCGGCCAATGGCCCACGGCTGCCGTCGTGGTCTTCTTCATGCACGTCGGCAAATACAGCGAACGCCTGACCAGCGAGCGCTCGCGCCAGGCCCTCAAACGCCTGGCCGCTCTGGCGCCCCAGCAGGCGCGCGTCATCCGAGAGGAAGAAGAGCAAGTTATCCCGGTCGAAGAGGTAGCCCCTGGCGAAATTGTCGTCGTGCGTCCTGGTGAGGCCATCCCCGTCGACGGCGAGGTCGTTGCCGGCCAGGCGACCGTTAACCAGGCTGCCATCACGGGCGAAGCCCTCCCTCTGGAAGCCACCCCGGGCAGCCAGGTCTTTGCTGCCACCCTCGTGCAAGGGGGGAGCCTGCGCATCCGCGCGACGCGAGCCGGTAGCAACACCACCTTTGCCCGTATCGTGACGCTCGTCGAGGAGGCCGAGGCCCAGCGCGCCCCCGTGCAACGCCTGGCCGATCGCTTCTCAGCCTGGTTCCTGCCGATCGTTCTCGCCGTTGCCCTGCTGGCCCTGCTGCTAAGGCGCGATCCACTGGCCGCGGCGGCGGTGCTTGTCGTGGCCTGCTCCTGCTCGCTGGCGCTGGCGACACCGGTCGCCATGCTGGCCTCGATCGCCGTCGCCGCCTCGCACGGGCTGCTGATCAAGGGCAGCGCCCATCTGGAGCGCCTAGCCCGGGCGGACGTCCTGCTCATCGATAAGACAGGAACGCTCACCAGCGGCACACTGCAGATCTGCGATGTGCTGCCGTTAGCAGGGATGACGCGCCGGCAGCTGCTGCACCTGGCCGCCAGCGCCGAACGCTACTCGGAGCATCCGCTGGCCGAGGCCGTACGGCAAGCAGCGCGCGACCAAGGGGTGACTCTGAGCGATCCCGAGACCTTCGAAGTGCTGCCAGGACGAGGCGTCCGCGCCAGCATCGAGGGCCGCCTGGTGAGTGTGGGTAATGCTTCCTTGCGGCCAGAGGGACAGCAGCTCGCTGAGGCCCGAAACCTGGCCGCGGCGGGCAAAAGCCTGCTCTTTGTCTGTTGCGAGGAAGAGCTGATCGGCATCCTGGCGGCCAGCGATAGGCTGCGTCCCGAGGTGGTGGAGGCCCTGGCCCAACTGCGCGCCCTTGGTTTCCAATCGATCGAACTGCTGACCGGCGATCACGAGGAGGCCGCCGCCAGCCTGGCGGAACCACTGGGAATCAGCTATCGCGCCCGGCTGCTGCCCGAAGACAAAATCGCCATCGTCAAAGCCTATCAGGCCCAGGGGCACTGCGTCATCATGGTAGGCGACGGCATCAATGATGCTCCAGCCCTGGCGCAGGCCGACGTCGGCGTCGCGCTCGGCGTGGTAGGAACAGATGTCGCCCTCGAAGCGGCCCATATAGCGCTCCTGCGTGAAGACTGGAGGCTTCTGCCAGCGCTGGTACAGATCGCGCGGCGCACCATGCGTGTAGTGCGGCTCAACCTGGTCTTCACTCTCCTCTACAACCTGCTTGGGCTGAGCCTGGCCGCCTGGGGCCTGCTCCCGCCCATCATCGCCGCGGCGGCGCAGTCCCTGCCCGACCTGGGCATCCTGGCCAACTCAACGCGCCTCCTACGCCAGCGGATCACGTCCGGCCCCAGAGGCTGACCAGACGATGCGCCCGCCCTTGATCACATAGAGACGGGCGGGCAGATCCGCTAGAATATCCTCGCCGCGCTCACAATCGAGCACCACCAGATCGGCAGGCTCTCCCACACCTAACCCGGCCTGCCGACCCAGGGCTGCCGCTGCCTGCGTCGTAATGCTCTCCAGCAGCCAGCGCTGTTCCTCGGGACTCCCCATCTGCGCCGCGTAACCGAGCAACTGCCCCATGTGGAGCAAATCGGGGCTGCCAAAGGGATTAAACATATCCTTAATGTTGTCTGAGCCGCAGAAGACCGTCACCCCCGCCGCCAGCAGCTCCTTCACACGCGTAATCCCCCGGCGTATCGGCTGACGGTCGCGGCGGCCCTGCAGATACAGATTCGTTGCTGGCAAGGTGGCTACCGCCATGCGCGCCCGCGCCACCAACTCGATGGTGCGCGCTGCCGTAGCATCGTCAACCGCTGCCAGCGAGCAACAATGACCGGCGATCACCCGTCCCTCGTACCCTTCCTGCAGCGTGCGCTCCGCCAGATAGGGTAGCACGAAGTCAGCGGGCGACTCCGACTCATCGATGTGCAGATCCAGAGGACGACCATAGCGCCGGGCCAGGCGAAAGACCTCATCGATGAACCCACGCTGATCCTCCTCGACTAACGGAGTGCCCCCGATCGCATCGGCCCCCTCCTCCAGGGCCGCCTCCAGCAGCTCTCGCCCACGCCGCCCCTGCTCTCCCAGCAAGCGATTGGGCAGCGCCACAATCTCAATATCCAGCACCGGGCGCAACCGCTCGCGCACTCGCAGCAGCGCATGCAGACCGCGCAGCTCAATCTGTGGATCGACATTGACATGCGTCCGCAGGGTCGTCGTTCCGCAGCGCAAGGCCCACAGCGCCGTGGTCGTCGCCCGCTCTACAATATCCTCCTCGCTGACACTCGCCGACAATGTCAGATTGCAGCGAATGGCCTCGGCCAGCGTCCCCGAGCGATTGAGAACGCGATCGCGCGTCAGGGCCTTATCAAGGTGAATGTGACCCTCGACCAGCCCCGGCAGCACCAGGCGCCCAGCCACATCGAGGACAGGGAGGTCGCTCTCGGCGACCGGCAGGCTGGGAGCCAGGGCTGCGATCTGGCCAGAGCGAATCAAGATATCTACTGGAGCTGGCCAGGCGGCCTGATCCAGCGCCAGACGCGCCTGACGCAACAGCAGATCAGCCATGTCTCTCACCTCGCCGCAGGCTGGGCAGTGCCGCCAGAATCAGCTTATGCAGTCCCTGCCACTGGCTGCGTCCGGCGGTCCGCGGCGCCCGGCTGCCAAGACCACGCCCCAGCATCGCCTTGATGCCCAGCTCGCGCGCCGCCTCAAAATCGGTGCCACCTGGGGCCGAAGCAATATCCAGCACAAAAACATCGCGTTGCATCTGCTCCAGCACCGCGCGCGTCAGTACCAGAGCCGGCACCGTATTGAAGACCATATCGCAGTCAGCCACCGCTGTCGCCAGCTCCGCCAGCGGCAGAGGACGCGCCCCCAACTCCCAGGCCCGCGCGCGCTGCACCGGATTGCGGGCCGCCACACGCACATGAGCCCCCATATTCAGCAACAGCCGCGTCAACGTAAAGCCGATGCGCCCGAAGCCAACCACCAGCGCCTGGGCATCGTGGATGGATACCTCCGTGTTGGCGATGGTCAGACCGATGGCCCCCTCGGCGATCGTCGGCGCCCGCAGGATCATCAGCTCATCGTCATCGCCGTACTCCTGAATGCGCAAGCCGCGCTCTTGCGCCAGGGCCTTCAACTGCGGCGTACTGGTACCGATCAACAAAAGCGCCCCCGGCTTCGCCTCAGTCAGGGCCGTCGCATCCAAAAAAAGCGGCTCTGGCCACTGAGGCGCGTAGAGACTGCCATCCGGGGCGATCACCGGCACCGGAGCAATGATGACATCGCTGCCGGCAATGGCCTCGGCCAGCGTCCGGCACTGGGGCCGCCCCATAACCTCAGCAGCCGCCGGCGGGCAGCCGCAAGCCCGCACCGCAGCCCCCGCGGCCAGCAACCCTTTCAACACTTCCAGCTCGCGCCCATCGCCTCCGATCACGGCGGCCTGCAGTCCGCTCAGCGTAGCCTGCTCTCCACGTCTCTCCTTGCCTGCTGCTGCTCCCATTGTCAAATGCTCCATAGTGAGACAATCCCCCATTCAGCTTTGCGCTGGCTCGAAACCTGGGCAGGAACCAACCCGACCCTGATCCATTGCCTCCCTCAACGCAGCAAAGCGAGCGCCGCCTCGCGTACGGGCGGCAGACCCAGACGCGCCAGTGTCCAGCCCTCGGCCCGGTAATCGCGCCGGCTGATACAAGAGGCCAGCGTGATCAAGGCATCCATCACCGGCGTCGCCACTCCCAAAGCCCGCCCCAGCTCGCTCATCGGCACCAGACCAAAGGGCATATCCTCATGCAAATAGCGGCTATCCAGGCTGGCGGGCGCCTTAATAAATTGATTGGGTGCGCTTTCACGCAACATACGCAGGAATGAGCCGCTGGCCCCCGCCTCCGGCGAAGTCGAGCCAAGATCGGCGAACAGCTTGGGAAAAGGCTCCAAAGCCAGGCCCCAGGCCGCCGCCACAGCCAGGCGCTCGCGGTCAAGGTCGGCCATCACCTGGGCCACCGCCGGTGTCCCGGCGTCGTAGTAGTAGCGAAAATCGCCGCCGCTATGCTCGATCCAGGCCGCGCTCAACACTATCCCTGGCGGATGCAACACTGCATTGACATTGCTCAGGGCCGTCACCAGCACATGCTCCACCGGTCGCAGCGAGGGATAGAGGCGGCTCAGCAGCGGCCAAAGCACCTCGATCGCCGACGCCGGCAGTGTAGCAAGGCGCACATGCTGCACCAGGGAAGAGATGTAGATCTGGCCCTCGCTCTGCTTCCGGCAGATGTAGGTCAGCGTATTGGTCTCAGCAATAGGCGGCGGGTCGGCACAGCCGGCCTCGATGAGCAAGCGGCGGAAGACCAGGCTACCCCCCGTGTTGCCGGGATTGAGCAGCACGGGCGGCCCACCAGCCTGCCCCAACAGAGGAGCGAGAGACCGCGCCAGATCGGCGAAGGCCGTGGCCGGTACGCAGAGCATCACCAGCTCAGCCCCAGCCAGCGCCACGGCCAGATCGTTGGTCAGACAGGCCACCGGCGCCAGGCCCTCACCAGCAGCGCCACTGTAAGCAATACCGCCGCGCTCGCGCGCCATCCGCAGCGTCTCCGGTGAACGGCTATACAGGTGGACTCGCTCACCGAGCGCAGTGAGATGAGCAGCAGCGGCGAAACCTCCATTGCCGCCGCCGAGCACTGCAATGGTTGCCATTCTCAACACGCTCCTTTCAGCTTGATCATCTCTCCTGCCAGGCGAGCGGACTGGGCCGGCGAGAACCCTTCCACCTACAACCGGCCCAGCCTGGCGCCCACCCCCAGCCGTAAGGCCGCACGGCGTGTCGGTGGCTCAAAAAAAGGTCAGAGCGCCACAGCATACTTCGCCAGCTTGCGCTCATCAACCTGCACCCCCAGGCCCGGGCTTTGCGGAACCAGCACCGCACCATCTTCGTAGGCCAGAGGCTCGCTGATAATGTCGTCGAGGTAGTAGACGCCAGCGATCTGCCCTTCCAGAGCCTCCGCCGGACGACTCACCGGGCAGACACTGGCCAGCTCAGCAATGCGCGTTGCCGCTCCCAGGTGCAGATTCGCCGCATTGCCCACACCCATCTCGATCGAGCCACCGATATCGCAGCGCAGGCCAACAGCCTCGGCGACCGTCGCCACCTCGCGCGCGCGAAAGAGGCCCCCTGGCTTGGTGACATAGAGCGAGATCAGCTCAGCAGCCTGCAAAGCGTGGATGCGCAGAATATCCTGCGGCGTCCAGGCACCCTCGTCCGCCATCACCGGTACCGCCACCTGACGCGCAATCAGGGCCAGCGCCTCAACATCAGCTACCGGCTGCTCGGTGAAGGCCAGATCAAAGGACTGCATGGCGCGCGTCACCCGGACCGCCTCGCTCACCGAGCGATAGCCCTCGTTGGCATCGACGCGAATCTGAATTCCAGGCCCCAGAGCCTCGCGCAGCAAGCGCACCAGCTCGATGTCGCGCTCTGGATCAAGACCCGTCTTGGCCTTAATGGTGCGCGCCCCCTCAGCAACCGCACGCTCGGCCTCTGCCACCGCCTGGCGGTTCTCCATAATACCCAGGCTGTGAGCGATCGGCAGGCGATCGCGATAAGCCCCGCCGAGCAGCTGGTAGACTGGCACCCCCAGCGCCTGACCGGCCAGATCGTAGAGCGCCATATCAACCGCCGCCTTCGCATAGGGATGGCCCTTGACCACCCGATCCATCGCCGCATGCAGCGGGCCAATCTCTAACGGCGAGTGGCCGACAATGACCGGGAACAGATAATCGGCGATGATGTGGTGTACCGTCCGCGGCGTCTCGCCGAAGTAGGTCATATGAGCGCCGCCCCAGGTCGCAATAGCGGGCGCCTCACCCCAGCCGATCAGGCCCTCGTCGGTCTCCAGGCGCAGCAGGAGATGGCTCCCGATCGGCGTCTCCATCTTACTCGCCCAGTTATGAACCCGGCGCGACGGCAAGGTCACCAGATAGCAGCGATAAGCAGTAATCTTCACCGGCCTGCTCGTCCTTTCAAGCGGGGATCACGAACAGCTCCGAAGCGTCATACTGATCCGTAATCAGCTCGTAGCCGTCTTCGGTCACAATCAGCTCATCCTCATACTGCACGCCCCAACGGTCGGGATACCAGCAGAGCGGCTCGATGCAAAGGACCATGCCCGGCTGTAAGGTGATATCGGTATAGGGGCCGAGATACGGCTCCTCATGGAGAGTCAGCCCCAGACCATGTCCCAGAAACTTGATCGGAGGCAGTCCCCAGCGCTCCATCTGGGCCGCGTAGCGCTGGTAGAGGGCGCGCGTACTCTGGCCGGGACGAATCCCATCGAGGGCGGCCTGGCGGGCCTCAACCATATGCGACCAGGTGCGTAGCTGCTCCTCACTGGCCTTCCCGACGACAGCGGTCCGCGCCACATCGGAATAGTAGAGCTGACCGGTGCCAATGACATCGATGCGTACCAGGTCGCCGTAGCGCAGAGGTCTGCGTGTCGGGGCGGCATTGGCCAGACCACTACGCTCGCCGGCGCCAACGACCAGCATCGTCAGACGATCGCCGCCATTGGCCAGATAAGCATCGGTAATCAACTGGCCCAGCTCCATCTCAGTCATACCGACGCGCGCCTGCTCGAAAGCCTGACGAGCTGCCCGCTCTGCCGCCTTGCCGACTGCGCGCAACCTTGCCAGCTCCCCCGGTGTCTTGATCATCCGTAACTCGCTCAACAGCGTGTCGCTGGCCACAAACGTGGCCCGTGGCAGGGCCTCGCGCAGTGTTTCGTAGCTCTTCTGGGCAATGGCAGTGAGTTCAAGACCGATGCGCCCTTGAGCCAGGCCGGCGGCGCGCAAACGCTCGGCCAACAGGCGCGTGGGATCTTCGGTAAATTCGTTGTAGGCGATGACCGAAGTAATCGAGGCTGTGCCTCTGACAAAGCTCTCCTCGATGTCAACGACAATGATTTCGGGTGCGCCCTGCAGTGGCACCAGGCAGTAGACCAGGCGATGGCGCACGATGGTCTGTGATGGCACGACAACATCGGCTGTATAAGCGATGTTCTCGGGCGAAGCGATGACCAGTGCGTCTAGCCCACGCTCCTGCATGGCGACGCGCTGCCTGGCAATAATCTCGCTGGACATAGAGCTGTTCCTCAATAAGACTGCACCCTGCCCTTCTCCTCGCATGAGAGCGACGTTGCTCCACTGGAGAGGCACTGTGCATAATATGTGCAGTTTGCCTGTTCTTATCTTGAACCTGTGATGCGATTGATATGCAGCCAGCTAGCCGGCCTGAGAACGGGAAGCCTTCCTGACGGGAGATCGATTGTCTGCCCATCAGGTCACCCGCCAGTACAGGCTGACCGAATGATACGGGCCATACCGCCCACCGCCGCTAACGCTGGGTGGGCGTCGCGGTCGGCGTTCGGTCTGGTCGCCTTGGCTGCGACCTAATCGTGGCACTCGATGCGGACACCGTCAGGGTCGAGAAAATAGAGGGAGATCCCATAAGCGGTTGGCTTCGGTCCATCGACAATCGGCACCCCGGCGGCGCGCAGCTCGTGCTCAAGCTGAGCAATATTCTCGACGCGAAAGGCCACATGCTCCAGGCTTTGACCCGCTTCCTGGCGGAGGCGCTTCCCTTCCTCGGACAGCTCAGTCAGGCCCAGGCCCTCGTGCATAACCACCAGTGGGCGCCCGTCGCGGAAGGTTGTGCGCTCGCGCACATGGAAGCCGAGCACCTCCACATAGAAGCGCTCGGCGCGCGCCAGATCGCTGGTCTGCAGCAAGAGGTGGGAGACCCCGCGGATCGTTGCCATTAGCCTCCTCCTTTCTCAGGCGTAGATGGCGCGTCGCCACCGCCGCCAGGTGGGCCGCTGGCCGAGTCGCGTTCAGTACCCAGGCGCCCGGCCAGGGCCCAGTTTTCCGGTGCAACCTCGTGCAAAATGACATGCAGATGATCGGGGCGCGCCCCAGCATGCTCGACCATCGCCTCTGTGACCGCCTTCACTAAGGCCCGCTTCTGCTCGGGCGTGCGCCCAGGATACATCTCGATGATCACGACTGGCATGGCTCTCGTCCTCCTGTGGCCGGAACAGGCTCAGGCACTGTCGGCCTCGACCGAGATCGAGACCGTTCCTGGTCCTGGTTATGCGCGCTACCTGCCTGAGCCTGCCGTCGTGGCGACTCGACATCCTTCAGGACACTCTCAAAGTGCTCGTGAAGTGCCGCCTGAGCTGCCAGAGGATCACGCTCCTCGATCGCCTGAATGATGCACTCGTGGTCGTGCAGCGAGCGCTGGAGACGGTCGGGCAGACTGAAGACGACCAGCCGATCGTTGTCGAGTACGGCATTGAGCGAGAGCAGCAGCTGAATGAGAATGGGATTCTCGCTTGCCTTGACAATGGCACTGTGAAACTCGCTATCGAGGGCTGAAACCTCATCGATCTGGCCATGCTCGCCGGCGCTGCGCATCCTCTCCAGAATTTTGCGCAGGCGCGTGACCAGTGCCGGACGAGAGCGCTGCGCGGCCAACGCAGCGGCCTTGCTCTCCAGGGCCTCCCGTACCTGAAGCAAGTGAATCAAGTCCTGACGATGGGCGATGTACCAGGCGCTCCACATGGCAGAGACGCTGTGTTGAGGCACTTCCGCAGTCACATAGCTGCCACTGCCGTGGCGCACCTCGATGAGGCCGATGGCCTCTAGAGTACTGATAGCCTCGCGCACCATTGTGCGGCTGACACCTAGCAACTCCGCCAGCTTGCGCTCACTGGGCAAGCGATCGCCAGGGGCGAAGTGGCCGCCCTCGATCAGTTGCCGTAACTGCTCGGCTGCGCTGCTGCGCGCGGTGGACAAATGAAGTGGCCTGATAGCCGCTTCCGCTTCAGTTTTGCTCATCTCTGAGATTCCTCTATCTGTGTAGTCTCATATGCGGTTATACTCCTTGGCAGATATATCTTAGTATGACTCCCCGCAACACGTACAGACTCTGGCGGGCGCTCCTTGCTCCCCACTCCGAAGCGCTCGCCTGCAGGCCGAAGAGGGGCAGGAACGGCAATGGCCTCTCCCCTGAGAGCGGGCCGGGCGAACTCGCGCGCCGTCAGCGGAGCTGAGCGGCTTCCTCCGGGCTGCCAGCCAGGATCAGCAGCGGCGTGCCCACCGGGACCGTCTCCCCATCGGCCACCAGGACGCGGGCCACCACGCCGCTAAAAGGAGATGTCAGCTCGACAGAGGTCTTCTCTGTCTCCACAACTGCCAGGATATCCCCTTTCTCTACCGTATCGCCCTCGCCGACCATCCACTCGACGATGGTCCTCTCTTCCATCGTCAGACCCCACTTCGGCATGGCAATGGTTTCTGCCATAGCGGCTGACTCCTTTCTTCCTCGCCCATCCGTTGCGGCGCCTCACGTCCATATCGTCTGGCTGGCTGATCAGGCGCCGCCACTGCCCTGACACTGACATCAGCCACCTGATACCGCGCGCACCGTGCTGTGTACCGTCTCGCGTACCCCGGCAGCGATGCGCTCCTCATCGGGAATGACAAACTGCTCCAGCTCAGGGGCATAGGGCATAGGCGTATTCGTGCCACAGACGCGCTTGATCGGCGCCTTCAACAGCGGGAAAAACTCCTCAGCAGCAATGGCGGCGATCTCCGCACAAAAGCCATTGCGGCGTGGGGCCTCCTGAACAATCACCAGGCGCCCAGTCCTCTCCAACGAGCGACGCAGGCCATCGCGATCGAAAGGCACCAGCGTGCGCGGGTCCCACACCTCGACAGAGAGACCCTCGCTGGCCAGCATCTCAGCCGCCTTCAGCGCGCGCGGCAGCATATACAGATAAGCCACGAGCGTGACATCAGTACCTTCGCGAACCACCCGCCCTTCGCCCAGTGGAATCAGGTAGTCCTCTGCTGGCACTGCCCCGCGGCTATTGTAGAGCAGCTTATGCTCGAAAAAGAGGACCGGGTCAGGATCACGAATAGCGCTCTTGAGCAAGCCCTTAGCATCGGCGGGCGTCGAGGCGGTCACTACCTTCAGCCCGGGTGTAGCCGTGAACCAGGCTTCCAGGCTCTGCGAATGCTGGGCTGCCGTTGCACCTGCTGTGCCCGTCACCATGCGGATCACCAGCGGCGCGCTCGTCCGCCCTCCGGTCATGTAGCGAAACTTGGCGGCCTGGTTGACAATCTGGTCCATAGCCAGCGTGGCAAAATCGCTAAACATAATTTCTGCCACCGTTGGCACGCCGAGGAGAGCCGCGCCGAGTGCTGCCCCGATGACAGCCTCCTCGGAGATCGGCGTATCGAGCACCCGCTCCTCCCCAAAGCGCTGCAGCAGGCCCTGCGTCACGCCGAAGACCCCCCCTGGCTCACCGATATCCTCGCCAAGCAGCAGCAACGACGGATCGCGCTCCATCTCCTCGGCCAGCGCCTCGCGGATGGCCTGCGCATAGGTCAGGCGGCGCTCCTTCTCAGCCTTGGGCGTAGCAGTCATAGTAAGGCCCTCCCCCCATAGCTTTCAACAAAGACATCCTCAAGTGCCTCCTCGGGCGCTGGATGCGGCGAGGCCTTGGCAAACGCCACGGCCTCCTCTAGCTCCTGCTCAACCGCCTCATCAAGCGCCTGCAGCTCCTCCTCGGAGCAGACTGTTCCGGCCAACAGCAGGCGGCGATAGTTCTTGATGGGATCGGCTTCCAGCCAGAAAGCCACCTCCTCGGCGGGGCGGTACTGGCCCATATCCCCTTCGTAGTGACCGCGGTGGCGGTAGGTCTTGCACTCGACCAGGGCTGGCCCCCGCCCCTTGCGCGCATCCTCGGCAGCCTTGCTGACCACACGATAGACGTCCAGCACATCGTTACCATCGGCAATCAGACCGGGGATGGCGTAGGAGCTGGCGCGTGTGGCGATATCACGGATTGGCTGATGCTTGTGCTGTGGCGTAAACTCGCCATAGAGGTTATTCTCGCAGACGAAGATCACCGGTAGGCGCCAGAGGGCGGCCAGGTTGAGCGACTCGTGGAAGGCTCCCTGATTGGAAGCCCCATCGCCAAAGAAGGTCACTGCCACCCCATTGGCGCGTCGCGCCCGCGGATCGTCGGGACGATGAACGGCGATCTGGCGCGCCTGCTTGAGGGCCAGACCGGCGCCTACAGCGATCGGAATGCCGCCCCCGACGATGCCGTTAGCGCCGATGATCCCAAGCTCAATGTTGGCAATATGCAGCGAGCCACCTTTCGCGCGGTTGTAGCCATCGCGGCGGGCGAACAGCTCGGCATACATGTAGCGCGGATCGCCCCCGCGCGCCAAAATATGGCCATGTCCACGGTGGGTGCTGGTAATATAGTCGTGCGAACCAAGCGCGGCGCAGGCTCCCACTGCCACCGCCTCCTGGCCGATGTAGGGATGCAAGAAGCCCGGAATGTAGCCTAGACTGCGCAGCTCCGCCGCCCGCTCCTCGAAGCGGCGAATCAGCACCATCTTGCGGTAAAGCTCTTTCAGAAAAGCAGGCGAATAGCCAGCCAACGATTGCACGCTCTCTGCTCCTTCCTGGTTTGGCCTGCCAGATCTGCCCGTGTCAGATGGGGTCAGGCCATATAGAGGCCACCATCGACATGGATCGCCTGACCGGTGATGTAGCTCCCGTCAGGCCCACACAGAAAGGCCACTACGCCGGCGATATCCTCCGGCCTGCCCAACCGTCCCAAAGGGATATCCCGGGGGCGTTCACTCAGAAACTGGCCCGGTTGCTTCCCTTCGCGCACTGCCACCGCGCGGTCGACCTCCTCCAGCATAGCGGTCATAATATTGCCCGGGCAGAGGGCATTAACACAGATGTTGTAGCCGGCCAGCTCTACCGCCAATGAGCGTGTCAGGCCCAGCACGCCCGTCTTCGAAGCGCAATAGGCATAGTCGCGCCCAAAAGCCACCCTGCTCATCATCGACGCCTGGTTGACAATACGTCCCCAGCGCTGGGCGATCATGTCGGGTACCACTGCCCGAGCGCAGAGCAACTGACCGGTCAGATTGACAGCCAGGCTCAGAGACCAATCCTGCAAGGAAGACTCCAGGAGAGGAGTATCACGGAAGATCCCAGCGTTATTGATGAGGATCGTGATCGGACCCAGCCGCGCGCGGACCTGCTGTACCCCCTCATTGACGCTCTCCTCCCGACTAACATCCAGTTGCACCGGCAGCGCCTCGCCGCCAGCGGCCCGAATCTCCTCAGCCACAGCGGCGATACCCTGCTCATCGATATCAGCCACTGCTACCCGTGCCCCCTCGCGTGCCAGGCGCAGCGCGATTGCGCGACCCATCCCGCGCCCGGCGCCAGTCACCAAAGCCGTGTGTCCTTCCAACGTCAACATCATTGTTTTCCCCCTTTGCAAGTACATCCCGCGACATGCGCAGCCTATTCAGCCAGCCAGTTCTGTGACCCAGACCCTACCAGGGGCCTGTCCCTGGCCTCGACCACCAATGCAGGCTAGGTTACCGGCCAGTCGCCGCTGACCAGCCGCTGCGGTTGGAGCTGTAACTGCGGCACCTGCTCCGGGCGCGTGCCCGCCATCAGCAGGCCCAGATGCGTCAAATCGACCGCTGCTGCTGGCAGCGTTTCCAGAATACGCCCCTCATAGATCACACTAATGCGGTCACTCAGAGCCAGAATCTCGTCGAGATCAGAGGAGATCAGCAGCACCGCGCAGCCACGATCACGGGCCTCGACAATACGCCGATGGACATAGGCGATCGCCCCTACATCCAGACCACGGGTCGGCTGCATGGCGATCAGTAAGCGTGGCTCACGGCCCAGGGCACGGGCCAACACCGCCTTCTGCTGATTGCCGCCCGACAGGTGGCGCATGGGAGTCAGCGGACCCGGGGCCCGCACATCGAAAGCCGCCATCAGCTGCCGTGCCCGGGCTACTACTGCTCCAAAGCGACGCCAGCTGTAGCGCGTATAGGGTGGATGGTCAAAGACATCCAGCACCATATTCTCGGCCACGCTCAAATCCAGAATCAGACCCTGCCGATGGCGGTCCTCTGGAATATGAGCCAGGGCCAGATCCAGACGTGCCGCCGTATCGAGCAGCGTAATATCGCGTCCCTCGAAAAGAATGCGGCCCCTCTCGACACGACGCAAACCCATCAGCACCTCCAGCAGCTCACTTTGACCATTGCCATCGACACCTGCCAGACCGTGGATCTCTCCAGCGCGCAGCTCCAGTGAAATGCCGCGCAAGGCAGCCTGACCATTGCTCCCGCGTGCCTGCACCTCTTCCATCCGCAGGCGGACCTCGCCCGCCTCGACTTCCTCTTTGGCCACCCTGAGCGCGACCGCCCTCCCCACCATCAGCCGCGCCAGCTCGGAGGGCGTCGCCTGCTGCACCTCCAGCGTGCGCACCACTCGCCCCAGGCGCATCACCGTCACGCGATCGCTGATGGCCATCACCTCTTTCAACTTGTGACTGATAAAGATGATAGTCACTCCCTCAGCACGTAGACGACGCAAGAGGACAAACAGCTCCTCGCTCTCCTGGGGCGTCAGCACCGCCGTCGGCTCATCGAGGATCAGCAGACGTGCCCCCCGATAAAGTGCCTTCATGATCTCGACCTTCTGCTGCTGCCCGAGTGTCAGATTCTGCACGCGCTCATAGGGTGAGGCTTCCAGCCCGAGACTCTGAGTGAGCTGAGCAATACGCTGCTCTGCCTGGCGCAGGTCAAGCAAGGGTGCCCGCTCCGGCCTCGTTCCCAGCACAATGTTTTCCAGGACCGAAAGGGCGGGAATCAGCATGAAATGCTGATGCACCATGCCAATACCCAGCTGCATAGCCTCGCGCGGTGTCCTGATCTGCGCGCGCTTCCCCTCAACCAGGATCTGGCCCTCATCAGGGCGATAGAGGCCGTAGACAATATTCATCAGCGTCGTCTTACCAGCGCCGTTCTCACCAAGCAGAGCATGGATCTCTCCCCGGCGAATGGCCAGCGTCACATGGTCGTTTGCCACTACTCCCGGAAAGCGCTTCACGATCTGACGCAGCTCCAGCACAGTTCCCGCTGTTGCTGGCGTCGTCTCCTCTGTCGCCTGCTCTTCGCTGGCGGCGGCACCCTTGAGCAACGTGCGCGCTCCTTCGGTGCTATAGGGCTGGCCACTGGCCGCCGGGCCGCGTGCATTGCGCATCAGCAACATCAGCGCCAACAGCGTGATCACGTAAGGAAGCGTCTCCAGCAGTTGGTAAGGCACATTGACACCGTAGGCTTGCAGGCGAATCTGCAAGGCATCGCCAAAGCCGAAGAGCAGCACCCCCAACAGAATGCCCAGAGGATGCCAGCGCCCGAAGACGATCGCCGCAAAGGCCACATAGCCGCGCCCGGCAGTCATATTCTCCTGAAAAGCATTCACACCGCTGGCGCTCACCAGAGCTGCGCCGCCAGCGCCGGCCAAAGCCCCGCAGACCAGCAAGGCCAGATAGCGTACGCGCTGTACCTCGACGCCGACCGTGGTCGCCGCCAGCGGCTTCTCGCCAACCGCCCGCACGGCCAGGCCCCAGGTTGTGCGGTAGAGCACGAACCAGGTCACCGGGACCAGGACCAGGGCCAGGTAAACCAGAGCATTCAACTGAAAGAAGGCTGGCCCAAGATAGGGCAGCGAGCTGAGCAGCGGAAAAGAGAGCGAGCCGAAGCCAGGAGCCGAAGGAAACTGCGACACGTTGCCGAAGCGCAGGCGAAACACATAGGCCGTGGCCGCCAGGGCAAAGAGGTTAAGGCCGACCGCACTCACGATCTGATCGACGCGCAGCGTCACCGAAAACCAGGCATGCACCAGGGCGACGAGCATGCCGACCACCATCGCCAGCAGCAAACCGACCCAGGGACTATGCCCGGCCAGCGCGCCCATATAAGCCGCCAGGGCCCCACAGAGCATGATAGCCTCCAGGGCCAGATTCAGCACTCCCGCCAGCTCGTTGAACAGCCCGCCCAGTGCAGCCAACAACAGCGGCGTCATGGCCACCAGCGAAGCCACCACAAAATCAGGCGAAGTGAGGAGCGCAATCAGACCACCGGCCCCCTGGCCAGCGGCGGATCGGTGGCCCGTCACCACATTGAGAATCATCAGACAGGCCAGCAGCAGCACGATGGCCAGGCCGATCCAGAGCCACCGTCGAGACGGTTGCTTGCGCATAGGCACTCCCTCACTCTGCAACAAAGGTCTCAGGCTCAAGACGACTCGTCGGCGGCTGCCCATCTGGGCCAGCAGCCCTGACAGATGATAGGTCGCCTCCGCCCGTCTCCTCGCCAGCATGCTGGCGCCGGCGCACCAGGTCGAGAATCACCGGCGACGAAACGGCCAGCACTGCCAGTATCGCCAGCGTCCGCACGATATCCGCCAGCTGTGATGGCAACTGGGCGATGGCCTCCATAGCCGAAGCACCGTTGGCCAAAGCTCCGAAAAAGAGGGCTGCCAGTCCCACACCCCCGGGATTCAAACCACCAAGCAGCGCGACAGCGATGGCGTCGTAGCCCGTATTGGGAGCAAAGCCAGTGATCAGCTGGTAGCGATAGCCCAGGATCTCGATTGCCCCGGCCAGGCCGGCCAGCGCCCCGCTAATGAAGAAGGAGAGCAGGTAGACGCGGTCAACATGCACCCCAGCGTGACGGGCCGCCTCGCGGTTCAGACCCACCAGGCGGATGCGATAGCCCCAGGTCGTAGAGCGCAGCAGCACAAAGATCACCACCAGGGCCAGCAGCGCCAGGAAGAAGCCAGCGTTCAGATCACTGCCTCGCACCAGAATGGGAAAAGTGGCGTTCGGCTGGACCGGGAATGAGGTCGGAGCAGCCGTAAAACCCGGAGCATGGATCGGGCCGGAGATCATATAGTCGATAAAATAGATCGCGATATAGTTGAGCAGGATACTCGTAATGACCTCATTGATGCCGAAGCGGACCTTCAGCAAGGCGGCTGGCGCGGCCCACAGCCCCCCGGCCACGAAGCCGGCCAGGGTTGCCAGCGCCAGATGCAGACCACCTGGCAGGCCAGCGAACTTGCCGCCGACCACCACAGCGGCCAGGGCGCCCAGATATTCCTGACCGACGCCTCCGATATTGAAGGCCCCAGCTCGGAAAGCGACCGTGATCCCCAGGCCAATCAACAGTAGCGGCGTCGCCTCATTGAGCGTCTCAGCGAATTGGGGCAGCGTCCCGAAAGCACCTTGAAAGAGGCCCGAGTAAGCATCAAGCGGACTAAAGCCACTGCTGAGCATCACCACGGCCCCAAGCAGCAGCGCCAGCCCAATGGCCACCACCGGTAGCACGAGCGAGAGCCACCAGCGCCTCAGCCGCCCCAGGCCGAAGCGAGCACCTGTCACAACACGCATCATAGCCATAGCCAATTGCCCCCGAAGAGCGAGAGTGGCGAGGAAGGGAGCAAGCTGGTGCCTGTAGGAACCGCAGCCCTTGCCTCCCTCGTTCTCTCGCTCAGCTGCTCACACTGGAGGAGCGTCGAAAGTGCAAGAACGTCAGACAGCCCGGCCTAGGCGGAGGCAGCTAAACCAATATCCAGCTTACCGGCCAGATACTGCTGGACCGCCGCCTCCACGCGGCTACGGACATCCTGGGGCACCCAGTCGCCCCACTGTCCCAAGTGCTGTACCTGCTCCTTGAAGCCGAACTGATAGGTCGTATTACCCTTCAGCTGACTCTCCTTAAAAAGCTTGGCGATCTGCAGATAAAGGCCCGGCACCTCCTGCACCCCACTCGTCACAATCGTATTGGGGGCCAGCGAATAGGCATCCGTCGACCAGCCAGCGATCACCTTCACACCCTTTTGCTGGGCCAGCTTGATGGCCGGCCCATCAAAAGCATTGCCCATAATCGTGAGCACATCCACGCCACGATCAAGCTGAGCCTGCGTCACCTGCTGACCCTTGACCACGTCATCGTAAGAGCCAACAAAGGCCACGCTCACGCTAGCCTGCGGATTGACCGCAGCCACACCCTTCTTAAAGGTATCGATATCGGCGGTCACCTGGGGCGCATCGACTGCGGCCACAATCCCAATCTTCTTGTTCTTTGTCACCAGGCCGGCGGCCATGCCAGTAAAATAGCCCAGCTCGCCATAGCGGAACTCCGTTCCGCTCAGATTGGCCAGCGACCCTTTACCATTGATGATCACAAAGTGCGTATTGGGAAACTCCGGAGCCACGGCCTTCACCGAATCGGCATACTCGAAGCCGTGGGCGAAGATCAGATTGTAGCCCTGGCGCGCATACTGACGGAGCACGTTCGCCTGTTCTGCCTGCGAAACGTTCTCCGAATAGGCGAACGTCCAGCCCAGCTGCTCCTTAATCAGCTGTACCCCCTTGAGGGCATCTTCATTCCAGCTGTGATCATTCACCGGACCGCTGGTGACCATTGCCACTCGCATTGGCTGCGAGCTCCCAGAGGTCCCCGAGGAAGATGAAGAAGACCCCTGGTTGCCACAGGCGCTGAGCAAAAGCAAGAGGAGGAGAAATAGAGGTATCCCGAAGAGCCGAAGCCGGGGAAGCCGAGAACCTTTCAGCATAGCCAGCCAACCTTTCGCTCCATGAGCTGGAGCCAGCGACTTCTGACAGGACGAACCGAACGGAACGGAATGCACGGACAACAACAGCAGGCGAGAGCGCGCGATGACCGTGCCAGCTAGCACCGCTCAGCGTCAGGATCAGGATCGGGGAAGGGGAAAATAGCGCGGATGGCTGCCAATACCTCCGCAGTAGAACTGTCTCCCGGCACACACTCGAAACCGACCTGGCCATCATAGCCAAGGGCCAGCATCTCACGATAGATCCTGGCGATGTTGATCTCCCCCGTACCCGGAGCACCACGCTCGGGGACATCGGCGATGTGGATCGCGCCGACCAGATCAATGGTCGCTCGCAGGTTATTGATCAGATTCCCTTCGTTGATCTGTTGGTGGAAAAGATCAAAGACCAGCCTCAGCCGGGGTGAATTGAGACGCCGGACCAGACGAGCAGCGTCGAGGACGCTGCGCAGCAAATAGCCATGCACGTGCAGCTTGCTGAGCGGCTCAATCAAGAGCGTCACCTCCAGTCCCGAGCTATCAACCAGCTCCACCAGGCGCCAGAGTCCTTCCTCTAGCGCCTGCCAGCGCTCTCCCTCGCTCTGAGGACGGGCTGGAGGCACTACCTGCCCCCCAGGACCAACTTCGTCGCTCTGGACAAAGAGGGCCCGGATGCCGCAGCGCCCAGCCGTCTCCAGCGATTCACGAAACTGGTCGAGAACGCGGGCATGGTCAGCAACATTGCTCAGCGAGCCGCGCCGTGAGCCAAAGACCGAATTGATAAAGATGCCGTGATCAGCAGCGACCCGAGCCAGATGGTCAATATCCTTGTCAATCCAGTCCCAGAAATCAACACCGGCGAAACCCGCACACGCCGCCTCTTTGATGCGCTCCTCAACCGGCAACTCGCGCCAGAGAAACTGGTACTGCGGCGCCTCCGCTATCGCTTCAATCATGGCAATGTACTGCATGGTGCCATCCTCTCGCTGGCGCCCTTTGCTTGCACTGGGCTTCCATCGATGTGGTATAGTGATTATACCACTTCTGGCAGCGATCAACCCGGTCCTCGACTGGGGAGGACAGGGGTGGGCGCTCTCTTTTCGGCTGCCAATGTGGTATAATCACTATACCACTTTTTGCGGAACCCGTCAAGCCTCTCGCCGCTCCCGTGGTCGGGGCGGCCCTGGGAGAGAAGGAAGCAGAGAGGGTTGTCGGAGAGCAAGGTCGGTCTGTGCCAGCCCTTGCCCTGGCCAGCCCAACTGATCGGATCAGCATGGGAAGCGGCCCGACCCTCGGACAGGTGGGTCTGGCGCAGCCCAGCAACATGCAACCAGGAAAGAGAGGGAGCGAGATGAACTTCCAGATCGACCCTCGCGCAACTGCCCTACTCGTCATTGACGTCCAAAACGCCTTCTGTCATCCGCAGGGGACGCTTGGTCTCAGCGGGGTTGACACCGGGCCGCTGGCGGCCATCATCCCCCACATTCGCCGTCTGGTAGAGGTGTGCAAAGCCTGCGGCATCCCCGACATCTGGACCATCCAGCATCACTTTGCCGAAGATCGCACGCGGGAGCTGCACCGTATCACCCCGCACACTCAGAAGCGGACCCGGATCGCCTGTCAGCCCGGCACCTGGGACGCTGAGATCGTTGCCGAACTGCAGCCCCTTATCGACGAGCGCAGCCATCTCATCGAAAAGCATAAATTCAGTGCCTTTTACGGCACGCGGCTAGAGGTGCTTCTGCGAATCCTTGGGCGGCGGCTGTTGCTCATCACTGGCACCACCACCAACGCCTGTATTGACACCACTGTCCGCGAGGCTTACATGCGCGACTACGACATCGTCGTTGTCCGCGAATGCGTTGGGGGGATTGACCCGGCCTGGCACGAGATGGCCCTGGCTGTCTGGGAGCGCTACATTGGGGCCGTTGTCTCCCTAAACGAGCTGCTGTCTGTCCTGGGGCAAGTTGCCACTCAAGTCGAGCCAAAGAGCTAAGCCACCGTGGCGGGCGGTCCATCCACGCCGAGCGCTTCGCCAAAGGCCAGGTCGACAACGTCGTCAGGCGACTAGAAGAGAACAGAGAGCAAGAAGAGAGGAGCGAGCAACATCATGGCACAAGCGGACCTCGTCATCAAGGATTGTCACATCGTCACGCCCACCACCACCTTCCGCGGCTGGCTCGCTGTGCGCGACGGCAAAATCAGCGCTCTCAGTGACGACGACAGCCCGCCAGCGGCCCAAGAGACCATCGACGGACGCGGTCACTATTTACTCCCTGGGCGAGTCGAGCCTCACATTCACCTTGGCGTGCACTATCCTTTTGATCAAGACGTCGAACAGACCAGTGCCGCCGCCATCGCCGGAGGCACCACCGTCATGATGCCGCACAACCGGGCCAAGGCCTCCTATCTAGAGGTCTACCCGCGCTGGGAGCGTAGCATCGCCGAGCACTCCTACTGTGACGTAGTTATTCACCTGCAGATCCAGAATCGGCAGCACATCGACGAAATCCCTCTCTACCACGAACGTTTTGGCGTCCTCTGCTACAAGCTCCATCTTGACTACCGTGCGCGTGCGATTGCCGAGCTAGACATCGAACCCCTAGACGACGGTGATGCCTACCTCACCATGAAGCAGTGCGCACCCTTCAATGGGCTAGTAGCTCTTCACTGCGAAGATGTCGAGATCGTGCGCTACACTCTGCCGGCCATCCAGGCCACTGGGCGCAAAGATCTGCAAGCCTGGAGTGATGGGCGGCCTGCCTTCTGCGAGGTTGCCGACATCCACACGATGGCCTACCTCAGCGAACTCACCGGCTGCCGCATCGTCGTCCTGCACCTCAGCACCGCCGACGGCGTCGACGCTGCCGCCCGCTGGACCAAAGTCCCGCCCGTTCTCGAAACCCTCGTCCAATTCCTGACGGTCTTCCCCGAGGAGGCGGGAGCGCGCATTGGCGCCATCGGCAAAATGAATCCCCCCTTGCGCGATCGAGCCAACGGTGAACGCCTGTGGGAAGCCATTCGCCGTGGAGCCATTGCCACGGTCGGCACCGACCACATCGCCTGCGAAAAGCACGAAACCGATGACCTCTGGAGCGTCACCGCGGGCATGCCCGGCATTGAAGTCGCCCTCCCGCTGCTGCTCTCCGAAGGCGTGCACAAAGGACGCATCACCCTGCAGCAACTGGTTCACGTTGCCGCCCTCACTCCTGCTCGTCTCTACCACATTGATGACCGCAAAGGCTCAATCGCCATTGGCAAAGACGCCGATCTCGTCCTCGTCGACATGGAAGCCGAGCGTATTGTTAGTCCCGAAACCACCTTCTCCAAGCTCAAGACGCCGGCCAACGGTATGGCAGTCAAAGGCTGGCCGGTCCTCACCATCAAGGGGGGCCAGCTTGTCTATCGCGACGGTCAACTGCTTGTCAAGCCAGGCATCGGGCGCGTCCTGCGCTCCTATCCCTAAGCGAGGAGAGGGCTGCTGGCCAGACCAGTCGGCGGCCCAACGGTAGCAGCCTGCAGTCTCGTCAGCTGATCGAACGAGAGAGCCAGAAAACAGCGAGGAAGAAAGCGATGACACGCATCCTCATCGATAACGTCGACTATCTTCTGACCGTTGACCAACACGACAGTGTCCTGGAACATGCCTCGGTCGTCATCGAAGACACACGCATCGCCGCCGTGGGCCGGGCCGACGACATCGCCGCCCGTTACCGCGGCAGCCACTTCGACCGCATCATCGACGGGCGACGCACCCTGCTCATGCCCGGTCTCATTGAAGCCCATGTCCATCTCTCTGAGCAGCTCAGTCGCGGCCTCTTTCCTGATAGCCTCACCACGCGGCCCTGGGTCTTCAACTGGGCCAAGCCCTTCTACGCTGCCGTCGACGAAGAGGCCGAACACTGGAGTGTCCTCTTAGCCTGCCTCGAAATGATCAAAACGGGCACCACCTGCTTCCTGGACATGGGTTCCCAGAACGATGCTGGCATCACCGTCCAGGCGGCAGCTCAGGCTGGCATGCGCGGCATCACGGGCCGCCACGCTGCCGACGTCAAACCGGAGGTCATCCCGCCCTACTGGACTCCTGAAATGGTCGCCCATCACTTCTTCCGCGACGCTGACGAAGCCCTGGCCGCCCTCGAAGCCTGTGTCAAGCGCTGGCACGGCTATGCCGATGGACGCATCCGTTGCTGGGTCAACATCGAAGGCAAAGAGCCATGCAGTCCCGAGCTGCACCGTGGCGCCCGCCAGCTAGCCGAGCGGCTTGGCGTCGGCACCACCTATCATATTGCCTCCTCCATCGAAGAGGCGCGTGTCAGCGAGCAGAAATATGGACTCTGGCCAGTCGAGCGCCTGGAGCGCATTGGCGCCTTGGGGCCGAATCTCGTCCTGGCCCATGTTGTGGCCATCAAAGATCACGAGATTGACCTGCTGGCTCAGCGGGGAACCAAAGTTGCCTTCTGTCCCGGCACCTCACTCAAGATTGCCAAAGGGGCCACGCGCATCGGCAAATATCCCGAAATGCTGGCAGCCGGTGTCACCGTTGCCCTTGGCTGCGACGGCGTTTCCGCTGCTGGTGCCCTTGACATGACACGCCAGCTCTACCTGGCGGCGGGCCTCTTCAAAGACGCGCGCATGGATGCCGCCATGATCCCAGCCCGGCAAGCCATTCGTATGGCCACCATCGAAGGCGCGCGTGCCCTGCTCTGGGAGGATGAAATCGGCTCCGTCGAAGTTGGCAAGCGGGCTGACCTCATCCTCTTCGATCTCAACCAGGTCGAATGGGTACCTTGCAACGATCCCGTGCAGACCCTGGTCTACGCCGCCACTGGGAGCAGCGTCAAGCACAGCATCATCAACGGCACCCTGGTCATGGAGAATCGCCGCCTTCTCACCCTTAACGAAAGCGAAGTCATTGAACAAGCGCGACGACTCACGGAGCGAGTCGTCGCGCTTGCGGGCCTTAAAGGCAGTCAGATTCCCATTACCACCAGCCTCTACGACTGAGAACTGGGATTACTCGGAGGAGTCGTCAGCGGAGGGGAGCCGGGGCCAGTGCCATTCAGGGCCGTCGGAGTCGTCGCTCCATCGCTGCTAGTGGCGTTCACTGGTGCACTGGCCACCGGCTCGCCCTCGCCATCGCCATAGAGAAAACAGTGTGTCCAATGGCCGTTGCCCAGTTGGGTGCGGCGTGGGAAGCGCTGGCGGCAGACCTCCATCGCATGAGGGCAGCGCGGATGGAAGCGGCAACCGCTGGGAGGATTAATCAGGCTGGGGATCTCGCCGCGGGCCGGCAGCTGCACCTGCTGACCAGCCATCATACGATCGGGATCGGGAGCCGCTGACAGCAGCAACTGAGTGTACGGATGCTTCGGACGCTGCGTCACCTCCTCGCTGGGGCCGCCCTCCACCATCTGCCCGGCATACATCACCAGCGTCTCCTCGGCGAAGTAGCGAGCGCTGGCAATATCGTGGGTAATATAGAGCAGCGCGAGTCGTTCCTCATCCTTGAGGCGTAGCAGCAGATTCAGAATATCGAGACGGATCGAGACATCGAGCATCGAGACCGGCTCGTCGGCCAGCAGAACCTCCGGGCGCACGGCCAGGGCGCGAGCGATGGCGATACGCTGACGCTGACCACCGCTAAGCTGGTAAGGATATTTTTCAATAAACTGCTCAGCGGGCGTCAGGCTCACGCGGCGCAGCAGCGCCAGAATCTGCTCCGTCTCCTCCTGACGATTATGGGCGTGGCCATGCACTCGCAAAGGACGACTAAGATGGTAGCGAACACTGTGGATCGGGTTCAAAGAAGCGAAGGGGTCCTGAAAGATCAACTGCACATGGCGGCGATAAGCCCGCAGAGCCTGGCCACGAGCCTTCAGATCGACAGGCTGGCCGTGGAAGCGGATCACCCCCGACGTTGGATCGTAGAGACGGGCCAGCATACGAGCTACGGTCGTCTTGCCGCTGCCACTCTCCCCCACCACTGCCGTTGCGCGTCCGGGGTAGAGGGCCAGCGAAGCATCGTCCACGGCATGGACAGCGCGTGGGGGACCGAAGAGGCGGATCGAGCGCAGCGGAAAATCCTTACGTAAATGCTCCGCCTCCAGCACTGGTGCCAGAACCTTCTCAGGAGTCTCTTGCACTGTCAGCTGCTCGAAAACGCTCATGCGATTGCACTCCCTTCAGCTAGAGCCTCGTAGCGTGCCGCGAACTCGGCGCTGCTCGGCGGTCCTTCTGGACGTTGATGGACATCGTAGAGATGGCAGGCCACCAGTTGATCTGGCGTCTCAGCCGTCGAGGGCTGCAACTGGGGCTCAAGCTGCTGGCAAGGCTGCCAGGCAAAGGGGCAGCGAGGATGGAAGGCGCACCCAGCGGGGACAGCGCGTAGATCGGGAGGAGAGCCAGGAATTCCGGCCATGCGGCGAATAGGGCCGTGCAACTTGGGGAAAGAATTCAGCAGGCCGTAGCTATACGGATGACAGGGGTGAGCGTAGAACTGCCGACTGCTCGCCTTCTCCACCATCCTGCCGGCGTACATTACCGCAATCGTATCGGCCAGCTCCAGCAGCAGTGACAAATCATGAGTAATAAAGATCAGCGCCGTTGAGAACTCGCGGCAGAGCGAGCTGACCAGATCGAGGATTTCGCGCTGGACCACCACATCGAGTGCCGTCGTTGGCTCATCCATAATGATCAGCTCTGGTGTCAGCGCCAGGGCAATGGCGATCACTGCGCGCTGGCGCATACCGCCACTCAGCTCATGAGGATAGCTGCGGAGACGATCGGGAGCGATACCGACGATCCTTAGCAACTCAGCAGCGCGTTCCCTGCGCTGTGCAGCACTCATTTCAGGGCAATGCGTTTTCAGCACATCCATAATCTGAGTGCCAATCGTCATCACCGGATTGAGGGCATTCATAGCGCTCTGGAAGACGATCGCCATCTCATTCCAGCGAAAGGCCCGCAGCTGAGCAGGAGAGAGCCGCAGCACATCGATCGTCTCCAGAGAAGCAGCAGCATGCTGACCCGACTGATGATCGGCCCCCAGATCGCTCACCGCTACAATTTGAGAGGCTTTTTCGAGCTTCTCGCCCTTGCGCGGATGATAGAGCACCTGGCCGCCGGTGATATAAGCTGGAGGGCGCAGAAGACGCGAGATCGCGTAAGCGAGCGTCGACTTGCCGCAGCCACTCTCGCCCGCCAACCCCAGAATCTCGCCCCGCCGCAGCTCGAAGCTCACCTCTTTGACCGCGTGCACGATGCCGTTGACCGCGTAGTAGTCAACGCTCAGATTGCGGACTTCCAGCAGGACACCATTGCCGCTGCTCTGATTGTTCGGGGTATGGAGAGACTGGTTGTCCGTCATAGGCATTACGTTACCGCCTTCTCTTTGAGTTCCTTCGGCACATGCTCGCTGACCTCGCTGCGCAGACGCGGATCGGCGATCTCATCGATACCGAAGTTGATCAGCGCCAGGGCGGCACCAAGCAAGGCGATGCAGCAGCCTGGGGGAGCGAACCACCACCAGAGGCCGGAGAAGATCGAATCGGACTGCTGAGCCCAATAGAGCATACTTCCCCAGCTTACGGTATTGATATCACCCAGACCCAGGAATTCCAGTGCCGTCCAGGCCAACAGCACAAAAATCACTGTGCTCACAAAAGCCGCCGCTACAATGCCGATCTCGTTGGGGAAAATCTCGAAGAAAATGATGCGCCACACACTTTCACCGCTGGCCCGCGCCGCAGTGACAAACTCCCGGCTGCGCATCGAGAGCGTCTGAGCCCGCAACAGGCGGGCATTGAACGACCAGTTGGTGAGGATAATCACCAGGGCGATCGTCAGCGGCCCCTTGGGGAAGTAGCCGACCGCCACAATGGCCAGCGGGAGCGCAGGGATCACCAGGAAGACGTTGGTCGCCAGTGAGAGAAGCTCATCGATGATCCCGCCGAAGTAGCCGCTCACCAGGCCGACCACGACCGAGACCAGTGTCACCAGCAGGCCGGTCAGGAAACCCCAGAAGACACTGCTGCGCGTGCCGTAGAGCAGCTGCGAGAAGATGTCCTGACCCGTGGCCGTCGTGCCCAGCCAGTGGGCTGCCGAGGGCGGCGTTTCCGAGAGCCTGGAGGTCGCGGTGGGATCATAAGGGGCCAACAGTGGCCCAAAAATGGCCACCAACAAGAAGAAGGCGACAATGCTGCTGCCAATCGCCACCTTGCGATTGCTCGTCAAGACCCGCCAGACGAGCCGAAGGCCCTCTCTCAGGCGGGCCAGCCGCGAATCCCTGCGTGGAAACTTTTTTGGAAACGTTGACGGGATCGTTTCCGGCTCTAGAGTAGCAACGTGCTGAAGATCCTTGCCCAGGCTCATGGTGGTCAGGCGCTCCTTTCGAGGCGGACACGGGGATCGAGGAAGGCGTAGCTCAACTCGGCGAGGAAATTGGCGCCGAGCACGCCGAGGGCGACGACCAGGAAAATGCCCTGCATCAGAGAATAGTCCTGGTTTTGGACCGCCTGCAGCAGGGAGTAGCCGATGCCGGGGTAGGAGAAGACCATCTCCGTCAGCAACTGGCCGCCGACAATGAAGCCTAGCGAGATAGCGAAGCCGGCCACATTGGGCAGAATCGCATTGCGGGCCGCGTAGGCGAACATAATGCGACTGGTGTGCAAACCTTTGGCCTTCGCCATCAGCACGTAGTCCTCTGAGAGCGTCGTAATCATCGAGTTGCGCATGGTGAGCATCCAGCCGGCGACGGAAGCGATAACAATCGTCAGGGCTGGCAAGATCCCATGATATATCACGCTTGCGATGAAATCAAGCGTCCATCCTGGGTCGACGTTCAGCTCATCGTAGCCACCGGTCAGGGGGAACCAGCGCAGCTCGAAGCCGAAGATGTAGAGGATCAAGAGGGCCATCCAGAAGTAAGGAATCGCCGACAGGAAATTCAGCAGTGGCGACAGGATCGTATCGAGCAGCGAGCCGCGTTTCCAGGCCACAACGATGCCCACCAGGCAGCCGAGGGCAAAACTGAGGGTCACAGAGACCAGGCCCAGACCCAGCGACCAGAAGATATCGCGCCCGATGACGTTGGTCACCGGTTCGAAGGAGGAGGTTACTGCCACCCCAAGGTTGCCGTGCAACAAACTATTGAGGTAGTCGAGGTACTGGACAGGGAGCGGGTCGCTGGTATTGTAGCCCAGCTCCGCCTGGATGGCCTTCAAGTAGGCGGCGCCCACGTGAATACCGCGGCTCTGCAGATTGCCTAACAGCACCGCTGCCGGGTCACCTGGAGCCAGGCGCGGAATCACAAAGTTCAGAGTAATTGCCGCCCAGGCAGCAAACAGATAGAACAGAATGCGACGAAGCAAGTGGCGCATTCAGGGACTCCTTCGTACCTTCCATGATCTACGCTGCGCCAGACCTGTTATCGAGGCTCGCGGGCAGCGCAGATAGGCAAGGCGCGCTCCTCAGAGATTCTCCCCATCTGGGGGGAGTATACCATCAAGATTGAAGCAGAACAACGGTCAACGTAGAGAGATGACTCGCCTGCGCCTGCCGTTCCTCTCACCTGGACTGGTCTCAGACAAGAGGATGGCCTCTCTGGCCAGGGCCGAGAGGCCATCCCGCTGCTCGGCAGGTCCCGGAAGTAGGGGAGGGAGCCTACGAAACGGGCTGCAGGTGCATCACAATGATCTCATTATCGGGATAGGAGTAAGGCGAGCCGACAGCGTACTGGTTCTGCTGGTCGGGCCAGCCGGTGAAGCGCGTCGTGTTGTACTCGAACCAGCGAGCGCCGGCCACCACCGGAATCCAGGGCACCTGCTCAACCATGATGCGTTCCAGACCCTGGATCGCCTGCTTCTGGGCCGAGGGGTCCATCGTCGAAGCGAACTGCTGGAGGAGCTTATCGGTCTGGGCGTCCTTCCAGTAGCTGCTGTTGCGCCCATTGGGCGGAATGTTCTGGCTGCTCAGCGTGCCATTGTAGATGGAGTAGGGAGTGGGGCCACCTCCCACGCCGCTGATCATCAGCTGGTACGGTTTCGCTGCTGCTCGGAAGGTCAGATACTGGGCCTCCGGCATCAGCTTGATATGGATATCGATGCCCGCGGCCTTCAGGTTGCTCTGCACCACCTGGGCCCACTTGTTCCAGTCAGAGTACTCGGCGACCGAGATCAGCTCGAAGGAGAGGCGCTGACCATTCTTGGTGAAGATCCCGTCGCTTCCCTGGGTATAGCCGGCACTCTTGAGGATCTGTTGAGCCTGGCTCGCATTGGGAGCCGTAGACAGGTTGGCATACTCTGGCAAGGCGTATTGCTGATTGCCAGGCGTGGGGAGCAGACCTGTTTGTGGTGCGGGGGGCACAAGGCCCGACTCGCCCTGCTGGGCCGCCGCTTGCCGGTCGATAGCTACGCTGATCGCCTTGCGGATCGCCACATCGCTCAGCAGTGGATCATGCACGTCGATGAAGATGCCAAACTCGTCAACTGGGGCCATGAAGTAGTGGAAGTGCTGCGGGTCCTTGGCTACAAAGTTCTGCTGCAGGTTGTCTGCATAGTAGCCCGACCAGTCGACCTGGCCGCTGGGCATGACCAGCTTGAAGGCATCGTTGTCTTTGTAGCGCGGCTCCTTGATTTGATCGACCTTGACAAGGTTGGCCTGATAGTAGTTGGCGTTCTTGTCCAGTACCAGAAGATCAGAGGTATATTTGCCTACGACGAAGGGGCCAGTGCCGACTGGCTTGCTGCTGTAATATTTGGTAACGTCGCCGACCGATTCGAAAATGTGTTTGGGGATGATGACGGTCAGGCCGGCAATGTAATAGATCGCCCCGGGGAAGGGCTTCTGAAAGGTCATGACAACCGTGTTGGCGTCAGGGGCCGTGACGCTCTTGAGATAGCCCCAGTCGCCATTGAGGTCCGCAGCAGGATATTGCTTGAGAGCGTTGAAGGTGAAGACGACGTCGTCGGCGCTAAAGGGCTGGCCGTCGTTCCATTTGACGCCCTGCCGCAGGTGGAAAGTGACCTGGGTGTAGTCACTGTTGAATTGATGGCTGAGGGCTAGCAGAGGATGATAGGTGTTGTCGTTGACGTTGCAGAATTCAAGTGGCTCGTAGACGAAGCCGTTGATGCCGATGTTCGGCGTGGGAGCATAAGGGTTGAAACCCTGGTCGGTGAAGGCGCTGGCTTGCGCAGCCAGAGTGAGGACCTTCTTGCCGGACTGGCTGCTCTGCGAGCTGCTCCCGCCACAGGCTGTGAGCAGCAGCGCAAGGATGGCCAGGAGGCTGAGACACAGGGTGCCGACCTTGCGCTTCATGCCTGTTGTGCGCTCTGGGTTGCCAAACACAAAGAACCTCCTGTAACGGCTCTTGAAATACGGTGAGTGTTTACCGCTTGTTGGTGCTCCGCGTGGGCCTGATCAGCGCAGGCTGGAAAACGCTGTCTCTGAACGCCAGCCCAGCCTGCCCCTGGCCAGGGAGGAAATGAATGCCTGCGCTCTCTGGCTTCTGCCGCGCCGCCCGAGTTGCTCCTTGCCTGACTGCTCGCCTCGGCACGGCCCAAGCTGAGCCGCTCTCTCGGTTGTCGATACTGCTAAGCTAAGGTGATGGTCGCCCCTCTCGTCTCGTGTCTCTGCGGATCGGTGCCACGAGCGCGCGCGTTTACCCGCTCCCCGTTGCGGGCGCCACGACGCCGCCCTGCCTTCCTCTCGTCACTCCTTTCCCGGTCGGCGCAGCCCTTCTGCCTCCGACCCCTCTTTTGAGAAATATGACAGATCGTCTAGACCAGTTCTCTAGAAACTATACTCCCTTTCCTGCGATCTGTCAAGACATCTAGACCACTAGACCAAAAATTGACGAGGAACACCCGCGCTACCGGGCGCGATCTGGCTGGCAGGCTCACAATCGCGCCATGCCATTTATCCTTCTGTTAGCGCCAGTGCCACTTAGGCGGCTGTCGTCGCCGCTCTCCCGGCGTGAGATGACCACCTTGCTCTCGCTAAAGAAACGCGCGGTGTCCTGGCCTGGGGGATGGAGGATGCCAGGCCACGGTCGGTGGGTTGGTCCGTGTTGGGCGTGATGGGGCGGGCCAGCTCTTTGCGCGGCTCATCTCGTATGGGCGCCGTTTGAGGAGGCAGCGAGCGCGTTCCTCGGGGGAGTGTGGCGCGCCGGCTCGGCAAGGCAGCGGCGGTGCTGGAGATGGTGGCCCCAATCTCTCGGGCGTTGCTGAGAGGGACGCTGGTCACTGCTGCCTCGGTGGCGGGATGGCGTGCTTCCAGGGTGTCACTGCCATCAGCCTGGTGCCAGGTACTGCCGATAGGGTTGCGCAGAACCAGTGGCTGGGTTGTTGCTGAGACCATCGCTCTCTGCTCCTGTCGCCCGTGTGCTGTGTTTGGTTTGAGCTGTTGCTGGGTCCTGCGGCTGCTCTCCTGTGAGTGTAGAGGGCGCGCGCTGCTGAGCCTGCACCGGCCCGCTGCTCTCTGGTTGTTGAGTTGTGGCTATACTCTTGTGCTTCTACTGGCCTGCCCTACTACTCAAGAAGGGATGGAGGGGAAAGCTTCCACCTTTCTTATTGGTTTAGTTATAGGCAATGGCTATGGGTGTGTCAAGGGCGAATGGCTTCAGAGGCGGTTTGGCCGGGGGTAAGCTTCGAGGGATGGGAAACTGAGTGAGGCAGAGACCTTTCCTGCGGTCAATGCCATCGCCTTTCTCCTCGTTAGCAGGGCCAGGCAAAGAAGAGAACTGGCTCGGTCCTGGCCTCGGGCGTCGGGCGAGCAGCCCCTCTCTGCCTGGATGTGGGCAGTGGAAAAGCGAGCTGCTACTCGCCTTTTTTGTGCCCTTTCTCGTGGTGCTGCTTCATGACGGTGCGGGCAGCGACCTCACGTGCTCGCTTGCCGTAGCGCCCACTCTTCTCGGCCTCTTCTTTGATGTGTTCGTACTGCCGCTCTTCTTTTTCGCTTACCCCTTTGAGGGGCTTTTTGTCTGGCATGGTAACCTCCATGACTTGCTGGGACAACGATGCCATTCTTGGCCGTGAGCGATGCATCACCTCCCTCAACACGAGTGAGCGGGGGACGAGAGAGACAGGAGGAGCGAGTCAGGGTGGCGATCTTCTGGCCAGAGGGGCCACTGAGCGCCTCATGGTCTCCAGTGGCCCCGAAACCAGTGATGGCTTGTATAAGCAGTAAGTTAGATGGTTAATCCATATGAAACATTTCAGGCAGTAGTGGCGGCCACTGCGTCTGTGGATCGATCTCCTGGGTCAGAATGTCGGCCATCCACTGTTGCCAGCGCTGATTAACCGGGTCTTCGGCCAGGGTTTTGGCCATGCGCTCGAAATCATCGGTTTCCAGGTACGCGAAGAGTTGCGTGCCGTGACGGAAGATGCTGTAGTTGCGGGCGCCGGCGCGACGCAGCGCCTCCACCATCTCTGGCCAGATCTCGTCGTGGCGGCGCTTATATTCCTCCTCGTGGCCGGGCTTCACACTCATCAAGAAGGCAATGCGTTGCATGGTGGTGGCTCCTTTCTCCCTTCTCGTTGTTGACTCTCCGGTAGATAGGCGCACCGTGGTCGCTGGCGAGTTGGCAGAGTGCCAGCGTTGCCAGGGGCTCCTTCTTCTCAGTCTAGCGCATGCTGCAGCAGTGAGGGAAGCTGGCGGCGCAGCAATTTGCCGGAAGAGTTGCGCGGCAGCTCGGCCACAAAGTGGACAGCGCGCGGCAGCTTATAGCGTGCCAGGCGTGTTTGCAGGTGGGAGAGCAGCGACTCGGCGCTCGTTGAATGGCCTGGACGCAGGCGTACAAAAGCGATCGGTACCTGGCCCCAGTGCGGGTCGGGCTGGCCGCAGACGCCGGCTTCCGCGACAGCGGGATGGCTCAACAAGGCGGCTTCAATTTCGGCAGGATAGATGTTTTCACCGCCCGAGATAATCAGATCGGAGCGGCGGTCGAGCACATAAAGATAGCCCTCTTCATCGAGATAGCCGATATCACCGGTTGCCAGCCAGCCATCTTGCAATGCCTCGCCTGTAGCCTCGGGACGGTCGAGGTACCCCGGGGTAATAGTTGGGCCTTTGAGATAGATCATCCCGGCTTCTCTGGGAGCAGTGCATCGGCCATTCTGGCGGATTTCCAACTGTACTGGAGGCAGCGGGCGCCCGGCAGAGCCAAGCTTGCGCAGGGCATCGGCGGGCGAGAGCGTGGCGGCCTGCGAGCAGGCCTCAGTGAGGCCATAGGTCTGGACGACGGGAATGTCGCGCGCGGCGCAGGCTTCGAGCAAGGGGCGTGGGGCTGGTCCTCCACCCAGTAGGACGCAGCGCAGGTGGGCCGGATAGCGCGCTCCTGGCTGCTCGCTCTCCAGCGCCTCTAGCATGCGCTGGAGCATCACGGCCACGACTGAGATGATCGTGACGCCCTCGCTGAAGATGGAGCGATTGACGGCGCTGGCGTCGAATTTCTCGTGAACATTAATGCTGATGCCGTAGATGGCGCTGCGCATGATGATGGTCAGGCCGCCGATATGGAAGAAGGGCAGGCAGGCCAGCCAGCAGTCGTCGAGCTGGTGACCCAGGTTCAAGGCAGAACCGATGGCATTCCACCAGTGCATCCCATAGGTAATGAGCACGCCTTTGGGCTGGCCCGTGGTGCCAGAGGTGTACATGATCGCTTGTACCGCGTTGAGATCGATCAACGGGGCAGGGGTCAAGCCGCCGGTCTGCGTCTGCGTGGGGAAAGGATCGAGCGCCACGCTGCCCTCCGGTCGTAACTGCAACACTGCCGAGGAGAGCTGTGGCAGTGCTGCGACCAGGCGGCGCGCTCGCTCCGCCTGTCCTGGATCGCTCAGGAGCAGACTGACACGGGCGTCCTGGAGCTGCCAGCTGAGTTCGGCCTCGCTCAGGCGCGTGTTCAGCGGGACAAGAATGGCCTGCAAGCGGGTCAGGGCGTGGACGCAGGCGACGTAAGCCGGGCTGTTAGCTGCCAGCAGGGCAACGCGGCTGCCGCTGCTGATGCCAAGGGCAGCGAGCTGCTGGGCCAGTTGGGTAGTCTGCTGGGCCAGCTCTGCAAAGCTCCAGCGCAAGACCCCACTCTGAACGGCCAGATGCTGAGGACGATTTTCTGCGCAGCGCTGCAGCCAGTCGGGCAGGTGGACGGACCCCGCTGCCGTCTGGGATGTATCCGGGTCCATGTTTCTCTCTCTTCTCCCTCCTTTCGATGCGCTTCTTCTCATAGTACTGAATAGTGGGCCAGAGCTGCCTGATCCGGTCTCACGCCCAGGCCCGGCCCGGGCGGTAGTTGGAGCTGGCCGGTATTAAGGGCGAGCGGTTCTGCGAGTAGGTCTGTGCTCAGTAGCGAGAGGGTCGCCAGGCCGGCAGCCTCGGTCAGGGCGGGATGCGCGGCGGCCAGGTGCAGGGCGGAGCAGACGCCGATGCCCGCCTCTAGAGCGCTGGTGATGACGCAGGTCACCTTGTGGGCGGCGGCTTCCTCAATGAGCTGGAGGGCTGGTCGGAGGCCGCCAAAAAACTGCGGTTTCAGAATGAGCACATCGGCGGCCTCCAGGCGCAGCACCTGGCGAGCGCTTTCCAGACTACTCAGACTCTCGTCGACGGCGATAGGAACAGGACTGCGACGACGCAGCTGACGCAGCCCTTCCAGGTCATTGGCTGCCAGGGGCTGCTCGACGTAGGCGATATTATGCTGGGCATAGGCCCGTAGCAGGCGCTGGGCCTGCGTCAGGCTCCAACTGGCGTTAGCATCCAGGCGCAGGGCGATGGCCTCTCCCACGCTGGCGCGCACCGCTGCCAGGCGCTCGTCGTCCTCCTGCTCATTGCCGCTTAGCTTGAGCTTGAGGCAGCGAAAGCCGGCGGCCACTGCCTGGCGAGCAGCCTGCGCGGCCTCGTCAGGTGCGGAGGCGCCAATGACGGCATTGACGGGTACAGCGCGGCGGGCATAGGGAGCGAGCAGGCCCTGCTCGCGTGCGCGGGCGTCCAGATCGAGCAGGGCCACCTCCAGCGCGAAGGTCGCCGGGGCTGGTAGACTGCCTGCCGCTTGCTGTTCCTGGAGCAGGGCCAGGGCCTCACCCAGTGAGATCCTTTCCAGGCTCTTCACCAAGGCAGGCAGAGCTGCCAGAACGCTGCTCAGCGCCGGACTAAAGGGCGGCAGGGGAGCCAGCTCGCCGTAGCCCTGGAGGCTCCCGCCGACGCTACTCACCTCGACAATGGCTCCCCAGCGCTTACTGAGCAGGCCGTGAGCGGTGCGAAAGGGAGCGCGCAGCGGCAAACAATAGACCTGCCAGCGGATACGCTCAAGCGTGAGATCGGCGACCATCGCGGCTCTGTCCTCGCTCGGCAGCCTGGTGCACTAGGGCAGGCGTGGGAACTTGGAGAAATTCGGCTTACGCTTCTCCACGAAAGCGTTGCGTCCCTCTTTGCCCTCCTCAGTCATATAGAAGAGCATGGTCGCATTGCCGGCCAAATCCTGCAGACCAGCCAGGCCATCCGTATCGGCGTTGAAAGAGGCCTTGAGGAAGCGCAGGGCCGTGGGACTCTTCTCCAGCAGCTCCTTAGCCCACTTGATGGTCTCCTCTTCTAGCTCCTCTAGCGGTACCACCTTATTGACCAGGCCCATCTCGTAGGCTTCCTGGGCGGTATACTGACGGCACAGATACCAGATCTCGCGGGCTCTCTTATGGCCAACGATACGCGCCAGCATGGTCGCGCCCCAACCGGCATCGAAGCTGCCTACGCGCGGCCCGGCCTGACCAAAGCGCGCGTTGTCGGCGGCGATGGTCAGGTCGCAGAGCACATGCAGCACATGGCCGCCGCCAATGGCATAGCCGGCCACCATCGCAATGACAGGCTTGGGCAGATACTTGATCACTTTCTGGAGATCCAGGGCATTGAGGCGTGGCACGCCGCCCTGATCAACGTAGCCGCCCTCGCCGCGCACGCGCTGGTCGCCGCCGGAGCAGAAAGCTTTCGTGCCGGCGCCCGTCAGGATCACCACGCCAATTTCGGGGTCTTCGCGACAGCGGTTGAAGGCGTCGATCATCTCGCTCAGGGTCTCGGGACGGAAAGCGTTGTGGACCTCCGGGCGATTGATTGTGATCTTGCCGATTCCCTCGGCCTTCTCGAAAATAATATCTTGATAATCGCAGACCTTTTGCCAAGCAACAGGCATAGCTTTGCACTATTCCCCTTTCTTCGTTGAGGTTACTCACGGCGCTGTTGTCCCCTCAGCTCCTCTGCTCTCCTGCGAGTGCCAGGGTGGAGCAGAAAGAGAGAACCAGCTCAGTGAAGCGGGCTGGTTGCTCCAGATGGACCGTGTGGCCGGCCTCTGGTACGATCGCTAAGGTGGCCTTGGGCAGGAGACGAACCATCTCCTTGCCAATGGAGCAAAACTTTTCGTCCAAGGCCCCACAGATCAGCAAGACCGGCAGCTTCAACTCCGGCAGCCGCCCATGTAGGGGGGGCTGTACGCCGGTGCCTAGGCCGCGCAGACTGCCAGCCAGGCCCTGCTGACGATTGGCCAGGCGTTGAGCCCGCAGGGCAGCCCGTTGTCCCTCGGGCAGGCGCTGTTGACTGGCGAAGAGCGGCAGCCGCTCCCAGCGAGCAACAAAGGCCGCCACTCCTTCGCGCTCGATGCTGGCGGCTAGCTCCTCGTCCTGGCGCTGGCGCGCTGCACGCTCCTGAGGATCAGCAATGCCAGGCGAGGCGCTTTCCAGAATGAGGGCGCGGAAGAAGCCAGAGAAAGCACAGTAGAGCGCGATCCGTCCCCCTAGCGAGTAGCCGAGGAGAATCGCCTCACGGGGGGCGATTCCGAGCTGTCGCAAGGCGGCGAGCAGGTCGGCCTGACAGTGCTCCATGCTGTAGCGCTCAGGAGTGGCGGGCGCCTCTGAGAGGCCGTGGCCATGCAGATCAAAGGCGATGACCTTGAAACCTGCTCCGGCAAACTCCTCGAGCAGTGCACCCCAGCTGAGAGCGCTGCCAGTGAAACCGTGTAGCAGAACCAACGTCGGCTGGCTCTGCTGGTCTAGCGGGAGAGCCTGAAGCAGGCTGAGATGCAGCCCATTGACCTGAAGAAGAAGGCGCTCAACCTGTACCTTCCCCATTATACCCCCTCGCTGGCCACGGAAGGCAATGCCTGATCCACCGCTCGCCAGAGCTGGCGATGGAGCTGTACATTGCTCGCCCGCTCGGTGACAACCTCGATCACCTGTAGCCCGCCGTCTCTCAACCCCTCCCGGCAGGCGTGGCGGAACTCCTCCCAGGAGCGAACGCGGCGAAACCGCCCGCCATACATCTCTACAGCGGGTGCGAAATTCAGACCGGTGGGCGTCCCAAAAAGCTGCTCGAAGTGCTGCGGGTAGGCTGCCTGGGGCAGGAAGGAGAAGATTCCGCCGCCGTCGTTATTGATCAGAATAACCAATAGCGGCAACCGGTGCAGATGGGCAGCGATCAGACCATTGAGATCGTGGAGAAAAGCCAAATCACCGATGACCAGCACCACCGGTCCCGCATCGGCCAGGGTCTGCTGAGCGGCGCTCACCCCGAGGGCACTGGAGAGGAGGCCGTCGATCCCATTGGCGCCGCGATTGCCCAGGCAGCGGATGCGCCGGGTGCTCCAGAAAAAGGTATCCAGGTCGCGCACAGGCATGCTATTGCTCGCATAGAGCGTGCTGCCGTCGGGCAGCAGCTCTGCCAGCTCGCTAAAGACGCGGCCTTCGAACAGCGGGCGAAATGTCTCCATTGTCCGGCGCAGGACCTGCTGGGTCAGCCGCTCGGCCTGCTGCCAGTGGTCAAGCCACCCCTCCTGATGCTCTTCGTTGCTGCCTGTCTGAGCCAGGGCCTCGACCAGCTGCTCGCAGACGACCACAGGATCAGCATGAAGCATTTCGCTGGCGAGCTGCGTCGGCTCCTCCCAGCCGCCGGCTTCGTCGACCACCAGCAGTGGTCGATCGGCGTAGCGCTGCAAATAGAGCAAGAGCGGCTTAGAGGTAGGCATGGCGCCAAAACGTAGCACCAGTTCAGGGGCGGCGCTGGTGACAAAGCGCTCGCTGCGCAGAAAGGCATCGTAGCTGCACAGGACTGAACCGGTGGACTGCCCGCTGCTGCGCACCTGTGAGAGGGGATCAGCCAGGAGCGGATAGCCGCAGCGCTCGGCCAGGCGTTGGAGAACCGGGGCCAGACCTGGCTGGCTCTGTGGCCCGGCAATAATCAGGCCGCGGCGGTGCTGACGCAGCAGGGTTGCCAGGCGTGCCACCTCTGCCGCGGGCAGGCCAGCGCCTTCCGACTCCGTGACCCGCACATAGGGAACCTGCTCGGCTCGTCCCTCCCAGGCGAACGGATCACGCTCAGTGGTGGGGGGCAGCAGCTGGGGCTGTGGCTCAGGCGTCAGTGGCTCACGGAAAGGCAGATTGAGATGGACAGGGCCGGCGGGCCTGGCGCGTGCCAGTGCCACTGCCCGATTGGCCAGCGTGCGAATATAACGTAAGGCTGTCGTGGTTGCCTCGGGCAGGGCCGCGTCCATAAACCATTTCACGTAGACGCCATAGAGACGGATCTGATCGATGGCCTGGGGGGCTCCGCAATCGCGCAATTCATGCGGGCGATCAGCGGTCAGGATCACCAACGGCACGCGCGTCAGCCGGGCCTCGATGATGGCCGGAAAAAAGTTTGCTGCTGCAGTCCCCGAAGTGCACAGCAGAGCCACGGGCGAGGCCAGCCGCTTGGCCATCCCAAGGGCAAAGAATGCTGCCGCACGTTCGTCGATGTGCATCCAGACGCGCAGGCCCTCTTCCTCTGCGCAAGCCAACGCGAGCGGTGTCGAGCGCGATCCGGGGCAGATCACCACATGAGCAATACCAGCCCGCCGGAGCTCGGAGACAAAGGCTCCTACGTAAGCGTAGAGTGGATTGGCTGGAGTCGATCTATCGGAAGTTGCTCTCGTCATCGTCTTCATCCACTCCCAGCGCCCCTAACATGGCGCGAAATTTCCATTGGGTCTCAGCATATTCGCTGGCCGGATCGGAATCGGCCACAATCCCGCCGCCTGCGAAGAGCGTCGCCTCCTGACCTCGCAGGAGGGCTGAGCGCAGAGCCACAGCGAAAGACCCATTGCCGGCGGCATCCACCCATCCAATAGGGGCCGCGTACCAGCCACGATCAAGCTGCTCGCCAGAGCGAATCGCTGCCAGAGCGGCGGCCCGTGGAAAGCCACCAACCGCCGGAGTGGGGTGTAGTTCTTCTAGGGCCTCCAATACTGAACGACCAGATGACAATTTGCCGGTAATGCGCGTCTCCAGATGCTGAATATTCTTCAAGCGACGCAGGCGCGGCTCGGGATCGCTATGAATCTCGGTGCACAGGCGTCCAAGGGCTTGCCGCAGCATCTCCACTACAATCTGATGCTCGCGCTGATTCTTGCTACTGCCCAGCAGCTCACGGGCGAGCTGCTCATCCTCATGAGGAGAGCGACCACGGGGAGCGGACCCAGCCAGGGCCATGGTCTCTACTGCGCCGCCTTGAGCCTGGACCAGGCGTTCAGGCGTAGCTCCCAGAAAGCAGCTCCCGGCGCGACTGAAGGCGAAGAGGTAGGCCTCCTGATAGCCCTCGCGTAGACGCTGAAGGGCCGGTTCTGGCTCAAAGATGCCATCCTGGCGCAGCAGGCGCATGGCGCGTGCAAGGACGACTTTGTCATAGGCGCCACTGCGGATCTGGTCGACAGCCCGGGCGACCTGTGCCTTCCAGGCTGCCGGCGGCAGCAACGGCTCAAGGCGCAGAGAAGATGGCGTTGCTACCGCAGCTGTAGAGAGAGGAACAGCAGGAAGACTGGCCAACGCCCGGGCCAGAGCCTCCAATTGCGCCATAACAGTGTCCCCCAGCTGTAGCGGGTCCATTGCTGCTTCGACCAGTACGTTGACCGTTAGGGTGGGCTCGGACGTAGCAAAGGTGAGCAAGAAGGTGGGGAGCATCAGCAGCCCATCGGGAAAGTCCTCCCAGAGCGTTGAGCGTGGCTGCTCTGGATCGAAAGCGAAGCCTCCGAAGAGGAGGAGCTGGCCGTGACCGGCGGGCGCTGGCTCCGCCACAATCAGGGCCTCCGCCGCCAGGCGTTGCCAGGCTCCGGCCAACTGGTGGAAGCGCTCAGATCCCTGGGCCTCCAGCGTGACCGCACTCCCGAGGCCGACCAGAATCCGTTGCTCCCCTGGCTCTTGCCAGTAGAAGCGTTCTGTGAAGCCCAGCGCTGGCCCGATTGCGAAACAGATCAAGGGATCAAGCCCAGTTGAGGCTATTGCTGTTGCTCGCTCGCTCTCGTTGGCAGAATGCGGATGGGCGTCGGTGCTCTCGTCCGCCGGCGGCTGGTGGGTTATGGAGAAAGGCAAAAGCTGCCTGGCCAGCGCCAGAGGGCCGCTGACGCTCACAAGCACGGGATGCCTTGTGTGCAAAGCGCGCTCGTGGGCTTCCATCAGCAGAGGAAGCAGGCGCTGTCGCTGCCAGAGGAAAAACGCAGGCTCTGACTCTGTGCTTGTGCCCAGAGTGCTGCTAAAGGCGTTTCTCATCAATTCAGAATCATTCCTATCCAGCGAAAGTAATGGCGTCGCCGCCCAGTTCATGACTTGGGAGCACAGGGGGCTGATCACGGCGCGAAGGCCGCGGCGGCAAGCTAAAGGCCGCCCTGCTGAAGCGAGCGGCCTTCCGTCCGAAAGCACTGCCTTGTAGTATTATAGAGCGACCTGACTATCCTGACCAGAAGAGCGCCTGTCGTAAAGCCAGGAAGTTGTAAGAGGTGAGGCGGGCTAGCAGCCTCACTGGCTGGTGTTGGCAATAGCCGGGTAGCATCAATGCTCTTGACGCCCCTTCCTGTATTGAACTACCCTTGAGCGCGAAAATGCGCGAGCAGCCTGCCTCGAGCCAAGTGGCTATCAAGGCGCCTGGCTGTGGGGCGCGCACGGATGAAAGGCAAGAAGACTGGAAGCGTGTATTGCTCAGAGGTCCTCGTCTGATCGTAGCAGTCATCACTGTGGAGAGGCAGGTTCGGCCATGCTTGATGATTCTCATCAGGGCCAGCAGGCCCGGCCCGACGTACACGATGCCTATCTATTGCCTCGCACAGCCAGCGAGCAGGATCGCCTGGAATTTCAGCACTATACCCTCTACCGTCTTCTGGGCACCCATTTTCTGGCGCCAGTTGAGCGTCCGCGCGTCATTCTTGACGTAGGCACAGGAACAGGTATTTGGGCGAAGGAGGCAGCGCGCTACTGGAGAGAGGCCGCCGTGCTTACAGTTGACAGCGACCTGACCCTCTTGCGCAGGCTACCGCGTAACTGCCAGGTACTGCGGGCCAGCCTGCTTGAAGGACTACCCGTAGACGATGGCATCAGCGACTATACCCATCAGCGCTTCCTGGCGGAAGCCATTCCTCTGGCGGCCTGGGACCAGGTCCTCAAGGAATTGAGGCGCGTGACGGCTAGCACCGGCTGGATCGAACTGGTCGAACTGAGCGATCGCTGCCTGAATCCAGGTCCCCGAACCTTACTGGTCCAACATTGGCTGCGCCGACTCTTCCTCTGCCGGGGCATTCAGCTCTCACTGGCCCTGGAGCTGCCTGAGCTCCTTACCGCGCTTGGCTTGGTGCCCCATGTACGCAGGATCGTTGCTCCGCTTTGGGGGTCAGCCGTTGGGAGACTCTTCTGCTGTGATGTGCTCCAGGCCCTGCGCCACCTGCAGCCAGCGCTGGTGACCCATCTCGGGCTAACGTCTCAGGAAATGGCCCAGGCCCTCAACGAGCTGCCGGCTGAGTGGGAGCGCTACAGAACAAGCTGGCTTTGCATTGCAGTCTGGACTCAGGTGCGCTAAGTCTGCCAGACGATCACAGCCTTGCTGTTGGTCCGGCCAGGGGGAGGAAAGCGTCATCCCCCCGGGAGAGTCGAGGTGAACTGCGTCAGTGTCCCCGCTGAGAGATGCACATCAGCTGACACTGTGCCCAGCCGCCATGCGTGTTGGCTGTAGTACCAGAGCAAGGCATGGCATGAGCGAAAAAAAACGGATAAGCAATCAAACAGACAGGCTTGCCCGAGTAAAGAAAGAGGAAGAGCAATCATGACAAGTACTGACGCATCTCTGGCAGTCTATGACGCCATCATCATCGGTGCTGGCCAGGGAGGTGGCCCCCTGGCTACGGCACTGGCCCGGGCTGGACGCAAGACGGCCCTGATCGAGCGCGAGCACGTTGGCGGCACCTGTATCAATACGGGTTGCACTCCTACCAAAACCATGATTGCCAGCGCCCGCGTCGCTTACCTTGTCCGCCGGGCCGCCAGCTATGGGGTGCGTCTTCCTGAAGGGGAAGTACAGGTAGAGATGGGCACAGTGCGCCAGCGCAAGCGTGCCATCGTTGAGAGCTTCCGTCAAGGAAGCGAGCGACGAATCAGAGAGGCGGCGGGTCTCGACCTGCTCAAAGGGGAGGCCTACTTCGTCGCCCCCAAAGAGTTGGAAGTGAGGCTCGCTGATGGAGCCCTGCGCCGTCTGCGGGCCGAGACCATCGTGATCGATGTCGGGGCCAGATCGGCCCGGCCAAGGTTGGCAGGACTGGAGAGTGTACCAGCCTTGGATTCGACCTCCGTGATGGAGCTGGATAGCTTACCATCCCATCTGCTCATCATCGGTGGGGGCTATGTGGGCCTCGAATTTGGCCAGATGTTTCGTCGCTTTGGCAGCCGTGTCACACTCGTTCATCGTGGCAAGCAGCTGCTGGCGCGTGAAGATGAGGATGTGGCCGAGGCGGTGGCTCAGATTCTGCGCGAAGATGGCGTCGAGCTGCTGCTGGAGAGCACCCCTCAGCGAGTAGAGCAGGACCCCGATGGCCAGCTGCGCCTGAGCGTAACCACGCCCCAGGGCGAGCGCCAGGTTAGCGCCTCGCATCTGCTGTTGGCCACTGGTCGACAGCCCAACACTGATACCCTGAATCTCGAAGCCTGTGGTGTGCACACCGACGAGCGTGGGCACATCCTGGTGAACGAGCGTCTTGAAACCAGCGTAGCCGGCATCTATGCCATCGGCGATGCCCGTGTCGGTCCTGCCTTCACGCACATCTCCTACGATGACTTCCGCATCCTGCGCACTAATCTCCTGGAGGGTGGTCAGGCAAGCACCCGTGACCGTCTTGTCCCCTACACCATCTTCATTGATCCCCAGCTCGGACGCATTGGCCTGACCGAAGCTGAGGCGCGGGCCAGCGGACGGCGCATTCGCGTGGCCAAAATGCCCATGAGCGCCGTCGCTCGCGCGCTCGAAGTAGATGAGGCCCGTGGCTTCATGAAGGCCATTGTCGAGGCCGAAAGTGGGCAGATCCTGGGGGCGGCTATTCTCGGGATTGAGGGAGGTGAGATCATGGCCATGCTGGAGCTGGCCATGCTCGGCCAGCTCCCCTATACCGTTCTGCGCGACGCCATCTTTGCGCATCCCACGCTCTCCGAGGCCCTCAACAATCTCTTCAGCTCCTTTGCTGACGAAAGGTAGCTTTTGGGCGTGGAGAGCCAGAGAGCAAGGTCGGCCCTTGCCTCGGTGCTTAATGCGCCCCCAGCACGTCCCGAGCTTTACTCCTGGGCGGCGCGCACGGTGGGAATACCCTGCTGAGCTGCCCAAAGGTTCAAGTCACGGCGCTGCAGGGCGGCGGCCATCAGCTCGGGAAAAAGGTCCGGTGTGCAGGCGAAGACCGGGATGTCCATAGCTGCTAGCTGCCCGGCCAGCGCACTATTAAAGGCCGGCGTCCCTTGATCGCTGAGGGCCAGCAGGCAGATGAGCTGCACACCGCTGCCCACCAGCGCGGCAGCGCGCTTGAGCAATTCCTGGGCGTCGCCTCCCTCGTAGAGGTCCGTTATCAAAACCAAGACCGTTTCTTGAGGACGTCTAATGATCTGCTGACAGTAGCACAGGGCCTGGTTAATATCGGTGCCCCCGCCGAGCTGAGCGCCGAAGAGCAGTTCGACAGGGTCTTGCAAATGCCCGCTCAGATCAGCCACCGCCGTATCAAAGACAATCATGCGCGTCGAAACAGCTCGCAGCGAGGCCATCACTGCCCCGAAGATCGAGGCATAGACGACCGAGGCCGCCATAGAGCCACTCTGGTCGATGCAGAGCACGACATCGCGCAGAGCAGCATGACGCTGCCGCCGTTGATGTCCAATCAGCCGTTCGGGAATAAGGGTGTGCTGCTCAGGCTGGTAGTGCTTGAGATTGGCACGAATCGTGCGGTCCCAGTCGATCTCGGTAGGGCGCGGGCGCGTGCTACGGCTCATATGACGAAGGCTACTGCGTACTGCCTGCTCCATACGGAGGGCTAAACGGCGCTCCAGCTCCTCAACAAGCTTGCGCACAACGCTGCGCGCTGTCTCGCGCGTGTGCTCGGGCAGAGCACTCTTGAGCGAAAGCAGCGTCGTGACGAGCTGCAAGTCGACCTCGACCGTTGTCAATAGCTCTGGCTCTAGCAGCAATTGTCGCAGATTGAGTAATTTGACGGCGTCCTGTTGAAGGATGCGCACCGCTGAAGTGGGGAAGTAGGTGCGGATGTCTCCCAACCAGCGCGCGATATAGGGCTTTGAGCCATCCAGGCTGCCAGAACGCTCAACGCCATAGAGCAGCTCCAGGGCCTGATCGATCTTCCTGTCATCTTCGCCGAAGCCGGACTGATCTTCTGTTGGTCCACCGATCCCCAGCGCAGTGGCGGCCTGGGGGCCGAGGATAAGGCGCCAGCGGCGCAGACGCTCGTATTCTTCAATCGGCATGCAGAGTCACCTCCAGCAATTGGCTCAGAATAGGCAGGACAAGGCTAGCTCGCTTTTCATCAAGGTCAGCGGCGCTGCTGCTGGCCTGCTCCGGGCGAGGACGGTAGAGATAGCGGACCTTTTCGCCCATCGCGCGCCGCTCGGCACTGCTGAAGCCGCGAAAGGCACGTCTCAGCAGGGGGAGCAGTGGCAGAAACTGCTCAGCAGTAAGCTCTTGTAGCCATCCATCGAGAGCCTGCCACAGCTCATCGATGGCCAACAGACGTTGGCCTCGACCAGCCAGCAGGCCCTCCAGCCAAAGAGCGGCCTCTTCCAACGAGACAGCGGGAGACAGTTGCTGATGAGCCAACCTGGAGAGCCTGGCAGTCTCCAGGACCTGTCGATCCAAGAGGAGTCGGCAGAAGGAGCCCCGCAGAAGGGGATGGAGGCCCTCAGTCTCGCTCAAGCGCTCCAGCAAAGAGCACCAGGCCGTGTACATCTCCTCGTCGGCGAGTGCCAGGATACTGCTGTCCAGGCGCTGGATACTGGCGAGCAGTTCGCGGGCGGCCTCCTCGTCGGGAACCAGACAGGCGCTTGGCAGAGCGATCAGAATGCGAGCGAAAAAAGCCTCGACGACAGTCTGCACCTGCTGTGTATCGCTCCCGCGTACATCGCCGTAGCGGGCAACACGAGCCAGCGCGGGCAGAGCATCCATCAGATGGCGCACATCGCTGGCCAGAGCGGCGCGAGCGTGGATCTGATCCAGCAGGCCAGCAACGGCTGATGGCAACTGGGCCAGCAACACTTGATCCAGCAGTTCCGTGAGCCTTGCCAGCTCCTGGCAGTGCTCTGCTTCCCTGATAGCAAAGCTCGTAGCGGCGCTCTCCAGCGTATTGCCCCAAACGTTAGCCTCGATCAGGAGGAGGACAAACTCATGCTGCCATTGCAACTTCCAGCACTCATGAAAGGTGCCACGCTTGCTGGCCGCGACAGCCAGCGGCTCACCCCAGGGAATACCGAGCAGGCGTAGCCGATGAAGCAGGCGGCTGCGGGCGCGGTCGGTCTCGTTGCGCAGATCCAGCTCAAGCTCCTTGAATTCGGTAGAAGGCTTCAAACGGAGAAGTCGCTGTTGTTGCTCTAAATCATGTTGAAGAGGAACAACAGGCGTTTCCGGCGGGACTTTTCCCATACGCGAGCCAGTGACCAGGCGCTCTTCAATCAGCTGCATAGGGGCCGTCTCTCCCCGGCAGAACACGCTCTGAATGGCCTCTTGCAGCTCTGCCAGGCCCGGAGCGCTCACATCGCGCAACGCTGCCAGAGCCTCGGCCAGGCGTACGGCCTCGATCACACTGGCAGATGAGACATCGAAGCCCTCCTGACGCAACAGCTCGGCGGCGCGTATCAGCCAGCGTATACCGGCCTGTGCCGGCGCCGACCAGAGAAGCTCATACCAGCCGGGGGCGGCGATGCCTGCGCCATAGCCACTGGCGTAGGTCAGACGGTCATTGCTCCAGGGAATCCAGGTTGCCACGACACTCACGGGCTTCAAGCTCTGCAGCAAGGCGCGATCATCAACTTCCGAGAAAGCGTCGAGGTCTTCAAGGGCGGGCAGATGCCAGGCGCCGCAGACGACGGCGATGCGTTGAAAACCCTCTGAGCGGGCCTGGCGCAGCATTTGACGCATGTGGGCCTCGCGCTGGGCCTCCTCGCGATGGCGTGGCGTCCTTCCTCCACGAAGCACACGCATCGCCTCGCGAAGCCCCTCGAAGATCCCCTGGACATTCCGCCGCTGCTCAATTTGCTGCTCCCACCACAGTTCATGATCCTGATAGCCGGCTGCCAGAGAGAGCAGGCTCAGCGGGTCGTCGGCGATCTCCTCAAACGCCTCTGGTTCCTCCTCGGAAGGAGAGCACGGGTCAGCTGCCTCCTCCTTTGCTTCCTCTTCTGGCTCTCTGCTGTCGAGGCGTAGCGCCAGCGGCAGATCGATGAAGCGCGTTGGAATATTGTGCTGGAGAGCATAGCGTAGCGCCTGCCACTCGGGTGAGAAGACCGCCAGCGGGTAGTAGCTTGCCTGACGTGGCTGATCCTTACGATAGATAATAAGAGCTACTGGAGGAGACATCTGCGGGTTATTGAGCAATGGCACAATCTCTTGAGCATCAGCTGGGCCTTCGACGAGCAGCAGATCGGGAGCCAGCTCCTTCAGAGCCAGGCATAAACTGCGTGCACAACCAGGACCATGATGGCGGATGCCAAAGAAATGAAAGCACACAGCTTACACTACCTCCCGGCAAGCGCGATAGAGATCTTGCCAACTGCGACGCTCCTTCATCACCGTCTGCAGATACTCCAGCCAAACGATGCGGTCCTGGACCGGGTCCTTCACGATGGCTCCCGTCAGACCAGCGGCCAGATCGCCAGCTCTGAGCGTTCCATCGCCGTAATAAGCGGCCAGCGCCAGACCATTGTTAATCACCGAGATCGCCTCTGCCGTCGAGAGTGTCCCGCTGGGAATCTTCAGCTTGAGGCTGCCATCGAGCGTTTTGCCCTCGCGCAGCTCGCGGAAGATTGTCACGACGCGTCGGATCTCCTCCAGGGCGGGCTTCTCGGCAGGTAGCTCCAGAACCTGGCCCAGATCTGCCACACGCCGCTCAACGATACGTACTTCCTCTTCTATGTCCTGGGGCAACGGAAGCACCACTGTATTGAAGCGGCGCATCAGGGCGCTAGACAGGTCATTGACGCCCTTGTCGCGGTTATTAGCCGTCGCGATAACATTGAATCCCTTACGCGCCTGTACCTCTCTGTTCAGCTCAGGAATAGGCAGCGTCTTCTCCGAAAGAATAGTGATCAGCGTATCCTGCACCTCGCTGGAGATACGTGTCAGCTCCTCGATGCGCGCCAGTTTTCCGGTCTGCATGGCCGTCATCAGCGGACTGGCCACCAGGGCCGCCGGTGATGGTCCTTCGACGAGCAGGCGCGCATAGTTCCAGCCATAGCGTAGCGCGCTCTCATCGGTGCCTGCTGTCCCCTGAATGAGGAGGGTTGAGTCACCGGAGATCGCCGCTGCCAGGTGCTCGCTGACCCAAGACTTGGCCGTACCAGGCAGACCGTAGAGCAGCAGGGCGCGATCGGTCGCCAGGGTGCTGATGGCGATCTCGATCAGGCGGGCGTTACCGATATATTTGGGCGAAACCTGGAAGCCGTTCGGTAGACGTCCGCCGAGCAGGTAGGTACGCACGGCCCAGGGTGAGAGGCGCCAATTGGGCGGTCGCTGCTGCCGATCCGCCCTGGCCAGTTCCTCCAGCTCCTCGGCAAACTGCTGCTCGGCGTGCTGACGCAGAACGCTGTTGCCGCTCTGTCCTTCGGCATGGGTCGAAATTTGCTCTTGCTGTCCTTCGGTTGGGACAAAAGGCTCTGTTGCTCTCTGCTGAATATGCTGCTTGGAATCTTTTTTCATTGATTCTCAAACTCCCTGAGTAATCTATGATGAAAGGTTATCTCTTCGATGAAGGTGATGATCTGACGATTGACGTCGCGCTTGATGAAGTATATATTTCTCGCTTCTAGCTCTTCTGATTGCTGAAGGGGCTGAGCCAGTTGCAGGGCAAGTTCAAGGCAGTTTGCGGGCAAGGCTCGGGCAGCGATCTTGAGAGCCGGCTCCCACTGTTGGTGCCATTGCATAGCTGCGCGGGCTAGTTGTCGGATCTCCGGCTCGGCAAATCCTCTATCCATGCTTGGGTGGTTTGCCAGCTCTTGCAGCCGTTTCTGCATATGCTCAAGAAAGCTGACTCCAAAAGAGGTGCTCCACGGTCTAGGTAGCCTGGTCAGTAGTGCTGGCCAGCGTGCATGCCAGGCGTGCTGAGAAGAGGCCAGGGCCTGTAGCAGAAACTGCTCTGCCTCCTCTTGTTCCAGGCAAGAGAGGAGATCTTCGGCCCCGGCGAGCGGCTCGTGCGTAGCGGCGTCGGCCCACGAGAGCAAGGCCCGGGCCCAGGAGGGTAGGCGATGACGCCGGGTTGCCTGCACAAGGCCAGCCAGTACCTCAGTGCGCCAGGTGCTCTCAAGCGAGTGCACGATGCTAGCGGGGGAGAGCTGCAGCCGCTCTTCCCAATAGCCAGGGGGGACCAGGCTGATCAATTCTTGCAGCCAGGAGACGTGTTGTTTCTGCCCCTCGGATAAGCTCTTCTGTTCGATACCAAAGCGCTGCCAGCTGGGTGGAGGTGTTTCCGGCAAAACGACCCGCACCACGTACCCTTCCTCTGATTGCTGTTCTCTCTGAAGCAAGCCATGAGCCACCACGGGCAGCTCACGGCGGCAGGCAGAAGAAGGCAAGCGCAGGAGCAGGCTGACGGCCAGGCGGCGCTCCTGGTAACTGCGGCGATTACGTACCTTTTCTAGGAAAGCCTCATCATCTTGCTCAAGGCCAATCTCAAATGTCTCTAGGAGGGCTAGCCGTTGCTCTCGCTGCTCCTGTGGCCAGACTTCCTCCAGCCATTGGCGGGCCAGGGGACGGTTGTAGGTTCGTAGCTGGCGCAGAAGGGCCAGACGTCCCGCAAAGCTGCCCTCGTACCAGAGGCTATTCAGCTCCTGCTCGCTCAACTCGGTCACAGGCAAGCTGCTGAGCAGGATGCGCCAGGAAGGGTTCTGGCGGATGAGCCAGCGTCCGCGTTCCCCTATCACCTGCGCTAAAACAGGCCATGTGGCAGCTGCGGATGGCCTGGCTAGAGCAGCAAAGACGGTCGGCAGCAAGGAAAAGGGCAGGCGACGCCCATGACGGGCCAGTAACTCCAGTGCCAGAGGCAGCAGCTCGCTATGCGATTCCTGCAGGACACTCTTGATCAGGGCTGCGGCCTGGGGTGAGCAAGGGGGCAGCTTCTCTGCAGGTGCCGGAATGACTGCCACCCCCAAAGGGAAGGGAGAGGTTCCAGCCAAGGCATAGACTGCTTCCGCGCCAGCCAGCAAGAGCAGCTTGCGTTCCAGGAGCATGGCCGCCGGTAGCTCGTCAAGCAGCCGCTCGAAAGGTGTTGAAGCAAGAGCGGGCGGTGGCGGCTCCTGACGTGTGCCGATCAAGGCGCAATGGACCAGAGATTCGATGCGACTCATACGACTCATATGTCTGATTCACCTCTCTCAGACGGGCTGCTCTGTCTACTTCTGCGGGGGCTGTAGCAAGCAAAAGCCTTCGATAGGAGCAAGCACGGCTAGAGGAAACAGCTCTTCTCCGTTCCACTCGCCGATGAACGTCAGTGGGTAGCCGCCCGAGAAAGCCAATAACTGCCAGTGTGAGCCGTGGCTCAGCGGTAGTGCCTGCCCGTGGCGATCGCGGAGATACCACTGCTGACCATCATCGAGGCAAACCGGGAGAGCCTCCTGAAGAATGCACAAGAAGTGTTCTAGCCAGGGTTGACGTGCCAGCGCTCTTGCCACCGTCTCCAGAAACTCGGCGAAACTGGCCGTCCCTGGTATACTGCTGGGCAAAGGTGTAGCGGGGCTAAGGTGCTCTAACAGTCGGGCCCGTTGTGGATAGGCGCCGGGCCAAAAGAGCAGTTCCGCCTCCTGTTCGCAGCCAAGAGGGTACTGCTCGGTGAAAGCTTGCTGTTTGCCTGGGGCAAATTGCAAGAGCAGAGCCTGGCGCCCTGTCTGCTGCCCAAGCACCCAGGTACGCTGCTGCCAGAGCTGATCTCGCTGTTCCAGACGCTGACCGAGAAAGAGCCAGCGATCTCGCACTCGCTCGCCGCGGGTGAGCAGCTCCTCTGCGGGCAGGGAAAGGCCCAGGGCCTGGCGCACATCCTCCTGTAGCCCGGAATCCAGTCGCTCCAGATGACGAAATGCCTCGCTTAAGAGGGCGAGCCGTCCAAGCTGGCGCAACAAAGCTGCTGGCCAGTCGGGGCGGCTATACGGCACGGTCGTCAATGTCCGTAAGCGGGAGGCCAGGCCCGGAATCTGAGCGTCATCCAAGGCGGCGGCCTCCTGTTCCCACTGACGGAGCATCTCACCCTGCACATCGGCCAGACCATTGCGCAGCACATCGCTGAGCCACAGATCGAAGCGCTCCAGACCCCGCAACATCCGCTGCTGACGTCGTTGCATACGTTGCTGGCGTCCCCGCTGTTCTTGTTCGGCGCTAGCGGTTCCTCCTTTTTCTCCATTTGCCGGTGCTGATTGTCTCTGGGCGCCTGACTGTCTGGTGGATGATGCAGCGTGGCGTTGGAGCCAGGCCTCAACCCACTCTGGCGCTTTGGTTGCTGGCAATCTGTCAGCCTCGGAGATTGCCAGGCAGAGCAGCCCGATACTATGCTTACAGGGGGTCTTGCGACTGGGGCAGCTACAGGAGGTCTTCAGCGAACGCCTATCTACGCAGACGCGGTAGAGGGCACTGCCCTGGCATTCTCCCCACAGGGCTTCCTCATCCTGACCCAGGGACTGCCAGTGTCTCTGGTCGGCAAGCTTCTGTCCGGCCTTCATTACTTGCTCGTCGGGAGCAAGGGCTGCGAGAGTCTCAGGTGTTAATACCAGCTCCACTGTCTTGTTCCTGCTCTCTCCTTTGTCTTCCTGCGGAGGATGTGATGGAAGTTGTGCTCTGTAGAAGGATTCTTTTCGTTCTGCGTCAAATTGGAAACAGCTCGATGGCTGAGCTATGTTGCAAGCTCAGCCTGACACTCTGACCGGCTGCGCGTCGTGCCTCTTCTTAGAAGGAGACGAAGAGAGCCAGCAAATGAAGTGATCGAACGTAGCTGAGCATGTTTCTAAGCTTGGCAGGAGGAGAATCGGCGATGCAAGAGCGACTGAAGATCCACCATGTCCCTGTCAAAGTCTACCGGAGCGACGAGCGTCTGGTTGTGGCGGCTCCCATGCCAGGTATGGAGCCGGAGGACATTCACATCGAGTTACAAGAAGACGGGCGCCTGATCCTGCATGGGGATGTACGCGCCCTTCTCAAAGAGGTCAAAGAGCTGCTCATCGACGAATGGAGTATCGGGGCTTACCATCGCGAGCTGCAACTCGCGCAGCCAGTTGATGGCGAGCGGGCAAACGTCACCTATGGGAACGGGGTCCTGATCGTAGCCTTACCATTGAGTGCCACCATGCGCCCGGCCCACCTGACTCTCGCGGCTCGTGGTCTGGCGCACGGTCTTCATCAAGGCGGGGCAGGCCATCCCTCTGCCTGGACCTGAAGCATCCAGCCTCAGCCCAGGCGGCCCCTGTCCGCCCAGATCCCTCTTTCACCTTGAACCCTGCTGGTTGTGCCTGCCTCCGCTGCGATAATATAGAGAAAGATCATTATTGACTGTCTGGAGCCGTCTTTCCGGTGCTGGCCGATGAGCGATCGCTCTGCTGGTCGTGGATCGGCCTGTCGCCTGAAGGACTTCCTGGCAGCGAGAGCAGCGCAGGGAAAGGAGGCAACAGCACGTGACTGCCGATTCCACCTCTTCCGCAGGAGAGAACCGCTATTTTATCGATATTGAGCAGGGAGCGGAGACCGCTCGACTGCTTGAGCAGGAGCGGCTCTTTAGCGAAGCGATGGGGGGCTTACTGCCAGAACTGGAGGATCTTGGCCAGCTTCGGCGTGTGCTTGATATCGCCTGTGGTCCCGGAGGGTGGGCCTTGGAGCTAGCGGCACGCTACCCTCATCTAGAGGTCGTAGGTATCGATATCAACCCGACCATGATCGATTATGCTCTTGCCACCGCTCGTGTGCGCGAGCTTGCCAACGTTGCCTTCGATGTGGCGGATGCCCGTCAGCGCCTTCCCTTCCAGGATGCCACCTTTGACCTGGTCAATGCGCGGCTGATTATGGCCTTTATGGATCAGCAGACCTGGCCAGCCCTGCTGCGAGAATGCCGGCGTATCCTTCGGCCCGGTGGCATCATCCGTCTCACCGAGATTGAGACCCCGGTGAGCAATAGCCTGGCTTATCAACGCCTCTACACCTGTCTCAACCGCGCGCTGGCCCAACAGAAGCGGACCTTTTCCGTCGACGGCAACTCAACGGGGATTGTCTACATGCTGGCGCGCCTCTTGCGCGAAGCCGGCTTTATCAACATCCAGCGCCGTGCCTTCTATTACGATGGCTCCTATGGCATGCCCATGCATGAAAGCGGGTACAGAGATATGCAAGCCCTTTTTTGCCTGACGAAACCTTTCTTGTTGGCCAGTGGCGTCATTGACGAAGCGGAATTTGAACAACTCTATCAGCAGATGCTGCAGGAGATGGCTGCCGAAGACTACACCATCGTTGGCTTTGGACTCACGGCCTGGGCCACCAATCCCAGCGCGGCCCCAGCGAGCGAGTGAGCCATTGAGCTTGGACACTGCCCACGGGCTCGGCTAGTGCCTCTATGGCACTAGCCGTCATTCCCATACCAGCCTGTCCTGGGGATCTAGGAGCGGGTGCGGGATCACGCGGGATCACAAGGCAGGCGCCAGGCCTGATTTCCCCGCCCGGGTCTCCTGGCTGGCTAAGGTGAGGATGGCCCGATACCTATTCGGGTTTGGAATCTGCCTGTTGAGCCGCGATAGCGGTGACCATCTCTGGATGGAGCTGCCAGCTCCCATCTATCAACACTTGCTGATCCCAGGGAAAGATCACCAGCTCATCCGTCGTCAGGGCCACGCATGTGGGCTGGGGCTTCGCCCAACTATGGCTGACCAGGGCGGCTGTGATCACCTCGGTTGCTCCGAGCGTGCGCGCCTGCTCTGCCACCAATGCCTGCGTTTCCCCACTATCGGCGGTCTCATCGACAACGGCAATACGTTTGCCCGCGACAGCCGCGACTAGCGGTACGTGCCAGACCGGTGAAGGAAAACGCACCTCATCCTGAAGGCGTCGACTCACGCGCACAGGATAGAGGTCGAGCCGCAGGGCACAGGCAGCCAACGTAGCTGGGAAGAGGCCGGCGCGAGCAATACCAACAATGGTCTCGATCCGTTCGCTGGCCAGGGCCTCACACAGCTTGCGCCCCAAGGAAGCGAACTCCTCCCACGAGAGGAAGCGCACTCCCCGTCGATGGACATAATCGTAACTGCGAACCTCCAAATCGTAGGGCCTCCTTTGCTTTTCTGCATGCTAGGGAGCGCTGTGGCACTCTGATCAAAGAAAGAGACGCTAGCTTCCCATCCCATCGTGAGTGGACTTACAGAGAGAAAAGAGGCCCGCAGAGACCTGCAGGAGAACGCACTGCGGGCCTTGCGGGCCATCCTTCTCGGTGCCTGGCCTGTTGGCCAAAAGAGGCGCCTGGGGAGCAGCGCACAGCGGCCAGGCAGAGGGATGTCTGCAGCTCAAGAGCCCCCGAGGTAAGCCTGCCGTACCAGGTCGTTTTGCAGCAGATTAGAGGCTGTATCGCTCAGCACGATTTTCCCGGTCTGCAGGACATAGCCGCGGTCGGCCAGGCCGAGGGCCATCGAGGCGTTCTGCTCCACCAGAAAGATGGTCACCCCCTCCGAGCGGATGCGCACGATCGTCTCAAAGACCGTCTCCACCAGAAGAGGGGAGAGGCCCATCGATGGCTCATCCATGCACATCATCCGTGGGCGCGACATCATTGCGCGGGCCATAGCCAGCATCTGCTGTTCGCCGCCCGAGAGAGTCCCGGCAATCTGCTTCAGGCGCTCCTTAATACGAGGGAAAATCTGACAGACGTGGTCGAGGTCCTGCTGGATCTCAGCCTTATTCGCGCGCGTGTAGGCGCCCATCTGTAAATTTTCCAAGACCGTCATGCGCGGGAAGATGCGTCGCGCTTCTGGGACCAGGGCCAGGCCCAGGCGGACAATATCGCTAGCGGGCCGGTTATCAATACGCTGTCCGTCGAAGGTGATCCTTCCCTGACGTGGGCGGATCAGGCCGAAGATCGTCTTCATGGTGGTCGTCTTGCCGGCGGCGTTGGCGCCGAGCAGGCAGACGATTTCTCCGCGGCGCACCTCCAGGTTGATATCATGGAGCACCTGGATGGGGCCGTAGAACGTATCGACATGTTCCAACTGCAGCATCACATCGTTCATCGATCCCCTCCCACACATGCAGCGGTTTGGCAATCAACGAACAGCGGCATAGCGCTTGGCACAGTCAGCATCTCACTCATGATGGTTATTTGCCTCCCCCTCCGGCTGGGGCCGGAGCGCTGCCTGCCAGGTTTGGCGATCGGCAGCAGCTGCCTTTCCGAGATAGGCCGTAATTACCCGCTCATCGCGGCGGACCTCATCAGGTAGCCCCTCAGCAATTTTGCGTCCGTAGTCGAGTACGGCGATGCGGTCGGAAATGCCCATTGTCACCATCAGCTTATGCTCGATCAGCAAGATCGTCAGATGCAGCTCCTCGCGCAGGCGGCGGATATAATGCACAGCCTCCATCGTCTCCGCCTCATTCATACCGGCGGTTGGCTCATCGAGCAACAGCAATTTAGGGCTCGAAGCCAGAGCGCGGGCGATCTCCACGCGGCGGCGATCAGCGTAGGAGAGATTAATCACATACTCGTCCTGGCGATCGACCAGATGCTGACCGAAGAAACTGAGCAGCTCAATGGCGCGTTGGCGGGCCTCCTCCTCCTCCTGTTTGACCCACGGGGGACGGAAGACCGCATCCAGAATCGAAGCCTTCAGACGCAGATGCTCGCCCACCAGCACGTTTTCCAGCACCGTCATATTATTGAACAGACGGATGTTCTGGAAGGTGCGTGCGATACCCTGCTGCACGACCTGATGGGGAGTTGGCTTCTTCAAGGGCTGGCCCTCGAAAAGGATCTCTCCCGAAGTGGGGAGATAGATCCCGGTAATCAGATTGAAAACCGTGGTTTTCCCCGCGCCATTCGGCCCGATGATACTGACAATCTCCTGTGGGTAGATGGCCAGGTCCAGGTCCTGGACCGCGGCGAGGCCGCCGAAGTGCTTGGTCACCTTTTGCAGCTCTAGCAAAGGTTGGCGCGTGGACTGAGGGGCCTGATCGTGCTCAGCGGTCATGATTGCAGCCTCCAGCTAGGAACAACCTCAATAGTTGGTAGCATGTATCTCTGCTCCGTCGCACTTCGTCACACATACTCGCACGCTTCACTCGACCCGCATCTCTGACTCGAAGCCTGGGGTCCCGGGGGGAGTATCGAGCGAGGTGACCTCTACACCTTCGGCCTCGGTGCGGTGCAACTCACGACGTCGGCGTGTACTGGGGATCAGGCCCTCTGGCCGGAAGATCATGAGCACTACCAGGATGATCCCGAAAATCAGGTTACGAATATTGCTGAACGAGAAATTGGGGATCACCTGCAGGATTTGTGTATAGAGCGGGTGAATAATACTGCCTGGATCGTTCCCCAGAGCGTCGAGCTGGGGCAAGACCAGGACGTTGACAGCATAGACAGCCAGGGCGCCCACAACCACGCCGGGGATGCTTCCCAGGCCACCGAGGACCACCATTGCCAGATAGATCACCGAGTCGCTGAAGCTGAAGTTGCCGGACGTCACCGTACTGAGCTTGGCAGCGTAGTAGGCGCCGGCGATTCCAGAGAAGAAGGCGCCCGCCGCGAAGGCGAGAAGCTTTGTCCGCGTCAAATTGATCCCCGAGGAGGAGGCGGCGATCTCATCCTCGCGCATTGCTATCCAGGCGCGTCCAATGCGCGAATCGCGCAGGCGCAGATTGGCCAGCAACACGATGGCGATCAGCGCCAGGATCAAGTAGTAGTACGGCTCCGAAGTCGAGACGTTCCAGCGTACCCCAAAGAAAGCCGGCGAGTAGATCCCGGTCAGGCCATTGGTGCCATTCGTATACTTATCCAGGTTCTGGACCACGATAGGGATGATCTCACCGAAGCCGAGCGTCACGATAGCCAGATAGTCGCCACGGAGGCGTAAGGTGGGGGCACCCAGCAAGACGCCCCAGAGAGCGGCGATCAGGGCGGCCACAATCAGCATTGGCCAGAAGAGCCAGGGCCAGACATCGGGACTAATGTGAATCCCTGTCAGGACCGTTAACTGAGGTGAGCCAATCATGGCCCAGGTGTAGGCTCCGATCACGAAGAAGGCCACATAGCCCAAGTCTAGCAGGCCGGCAAAGCCCACGACGATATTCAAGCCCAATGCCAGAATCACATAGTAGCCAGCGTTCCCGTAGTTATCCAGACGTGAGTCTGTGCCCGGGCCAAAGAGGAAGGGGTCGATCATGGGGTAGAACAAGAGCAAGGCGAGGAGCAACAGGAGGTAGAAATTGCGCGCGCCTGTGCTACGCAGGGGGAGATCATTGGGGACCAGATCGCGTGCCTCCTCGCGAGCGCGGGTAGCCGAGAGCAGGCGCAGTCGGCGTGTACTGGCCGAGGCGCCGGCGCGATCTCCGTTGCTGCCATTGCCGTTGGCCTGCACAGCATGGTGGATTGCCACCCGTCCGCCCAGGCTGCCAAGTAGCCAGCCTGCCGCAGGCAGTAAGACGGAACGCAACAGAATCCAGATCAGGAGCACCAGCGAAGCCTGACCGTACTGGCCAGTGAAGTAGAAGAGCAGGTCGGCCAGTAACCAGATCAGAGAGAAGGAAAAGGCAAACCAGAAACTTCCGAGGCGGGCCCGCGTCAGCAGCGTCTCGCGCATCTCAGCATCGAGCACTTTCAGGCTCGGGAGGGGAGGGAGAGGAGCAGGGGGGAAGAAACGCTGGACGAGACGGCGCCCATAATAGTAGACGGCCCAGATCACAACAGAGGCGGCCAGGCCAACAAAGAGATTGGCGGTGATGTAGATCAAAAGGATCGGCACCACCGTGAAGAAGAACATCGAGATCCACAGATCCAGCAGGCCCTGACGGCCACTATCGGCGGCGACCAGGTAGCCTGTCAGCCCCGTGATGACGCCGTAAAAGAACAGCATAAAGAGGCCGGCGGCAATTGCTGCTGTTGGGGAAACGTCTCCCGGAGCATTGCCGCCGAAAAAGATCGTCACCAAGGCGGCATTCAGAATCGCCTCGCCACTCCAGACGAGCGTAAAGACGAGCACCGGCACCAAAAGAGCAACAACCCATTTCACAAGCAACCGGCGGGTCTCGCCTGTCTGTGGCAGGATCTGGGAAGGGACCAACATAGCCATTGTGTTATACCTCTTACAACAACGTGCGCCTGTTCACGCTTCGCAGCTAGACCTTCTCTGCCAATTGCTGCCCGAGGAGGCCAGTGGGACGGAAGACCAGGATCAAGATCAGGATAGCGAAGACTACGGCATCCTGCCAGGCAACGCCGCCGTGTGGGAGACCAAAAGGAAGGTCGCGATCGGGGATGTAGGTCACCAGGGCACGGATCAAGCCAATCAAGAGACCGCCGAGCATAGCACCAACCAGATTACCAATGCCTCCCAGCACAGCAGCAGTAAAGGCGAAGAGGCCCAGCTCAAAGCCAATGTTGAAGACCGTATTGTTAGTCGAGAGCAGGAACACAAAGCCCCCTGCCCCTGCGATACCTGCCCCGATAAAGAAGGTGATCGCAATCACGCGGTCCACATTGACTCCCATCAGGGCCGCGGCCTCACGGTCTTGGGCTACAGCGCGCATAGCGCGCCCGATGCGGGTACTGGTGACCAGCCACTGCAGGCCCACCATCAGGATCAGGGCCACGATCAGCACAATGAGATCTGTATTGGTGATGTCGACGGAGCCGACACTATAGTGGACCAGGGGGACCAGGTAAGGCGCCGCAACCGGGTTAGGGCCAATGATGGCCTTGGCAATGTCTTCCAGTGCCAGCGAGACACCGATAGCTGAGATCAGCGGTGCCAGGCGGGGAGCGTTGCGTAGCGGACGGTAAGCGACACGCTCAATGAGCACGCCCAACAGGGCGCAGACAGCGATCGAAACCAGGCAGGTTGCGACCAGCATGAGCAGCATGCTGCCCAGAGGCATCTTAGAGACGTCGGACAGGTGAAAGACATTTGTTACCATGAACAGGCTTACCAGTGTGCCCATCATGAAGATATCGCCGTGAGCGAAATTAATCAACTCGATGATCCCGTAGACCATCGTATAGCCCAGGGCGACCAGCGAATAAATCGACCCGATGACAAGCCCTTCGACGAGCAGTTGCAAAAACAGGGTCATAAAACCTGCACCTCACCTTTTGCCAGTTTATGATACCAGCACCTGACGGGTAGGAGCAAGGCAAGAGATAGCACCAGTCAATACTTGGGGCTAGTTGGCTGATTGATGGGCTAGCGAGCTACCTGACTGACTTGGCTCTCTCCTGCCTTATCCAGCAAGGTCGGCTGAAGTGGGCAATGAGGACTACAGGGACAGCAGCAAACGCTGCAAGAGCGACAGGAGCCACAAAGACACCAGCCTGGGGAGAAACTTCAGCCAACCGAGGACAGCAACAGCTACAGCAAGTAGGAGTCTGAAAGGCAGGTCAGTAGCGGTCTGGACCGACTGGACGGCACAGGCCTGACTGACCTGCCTGCTCTTGTGCTGTGTTACTACTGAACGGTGACGACTTCCTTCGCCTCCAGGTCTGGCTTGCCATTCACATTGGCGACCTGATAGACAGTGAAGATCTTGTTGGTCGTATCGCCGTTCTGGTCGAAGGAAATCTTGCCGGTGATACCGTTATAGGTGATCGTCTTCAGCGCGTCGATGACCGCCTGACGGAAGACCTGAGCCTGAGCCGCATCGCTTGAGTCTTTCGGCGTGTGGGTCTTCGTCAGCGCCACCTTGATGGCCTGAATCAGGATATTCATGGAATCATAAGCGGCGGCGCTATAGGGTCCCACATCGCCGTACTTCGCCGTGTAGTTCTTAATGAAGGTCTGCGCGGCAGCGATCTTGGAGACATCTGGCGCGGCCACCGTCATATAGGCCTTGCCGCCCGAGGTGACGATCTGCTTATAGAAATCCGAGCTGCCAGTCAGACCATCGCCGCCCGCGAAGACTGAGTTCTTCAGCGTGGGGATAGTCATCATCTGCTGCTGGATCAACTGCCCTCCGGTGGAGTAGTTGCCACCGAAGTAGATCACATCGGGCTTGGAGGCTGCTGCTGCCGTCAGCAGGTTCAAATAAGAAGTGGTGCTCTTGACGCTGTGGCTCTTGCCGTCGACCACCGTGCCGCCCAGCTTTGTCCACTCCTGGACGAAGTACTTGGCGAGGCCGGCGCCGTAGGTCTCGGTATCGTCGATGACGTAGGCCGTGCGCAGATGCAACGTATTATACAGGTAGTCCGCCATAGCGGGTCCCTGATGGTCGTCGGTGGCTGCGACGCGGAAGTAAGTCACCTTGCCTGTGGGGCGCAGCTTCGGAACCAGGTCATTCGCTCCGGTGCAGCCCACATCGGCCCCTTCCTTGGTCAGACAGGGGTTGGTATTCGCCGGGCTGATCATTGCCAGCGGGGCCTGGTTAGCGATCGGCATCTCCGCCTGCGCCACGTTACTGTTGAGCGGGCCGACCACGCCCGCCACCAGGGCATCGCCGACCAGAGCTTTCATGTTATTGGCGCCCTTCGTCGGATCGTGGACGCCCGAGGCACCAACATCATCCTGGGGATCGAACTGCAGTTTATAGCCGGGGATCACATTGTTAGCATTGGCCTCATCAACAGCCAGGTGCGCTCCGTTCTCAGTCGATTTGCCAATACCAGCATCCGAGCCGCTGACTGGAAAATCAGTGGCCACCTTGATGATGGTGGACCCCTGCGACGTGCTGGTGCCCGTGCCTGTTGTCGTCGTGCCGGCTCCGCAGGCTACCAGCATTGCTATGAGCAAGGGTATGCCCATCGTCAGAGCCATGAAGCGTAGCCAGTTTCTCTTCATGGAAGAACAGCCTCCTTCGCAAATACCAGGTCTGCACCGCGCAAAGCGGGTGACAGCAGGGCGGTGAGCGCAACTTTTTGGGGAGCGCACAAATTCACCCCCTACGAGACATTACGCTATGGTCCTGGTAAAACCTCACACGGCCTTGCTTTCACCGTCCCATCACCCTTCTGCTGACCTGACCTGGATTTGCCTCCAGCAGGATATGTGGCTTGCAAGATCAACCAGGCTGGTAGATGGGCTGATTATAAAGAACCCCAGTTTTCTCTGTCAATATCTTCTTTATGCTTCCATTCTGGAACTTCTGTTTCACTCTGCTCTATCCTTTCCCACCTCGCTTCACTCGACCCGGTGGGCCTGTCTTGAGCGCGCCTTCCCATCCCTTTTCTGGCCCGTGGGGTGTATACTTAAAGATGGATCGGCGATTGCTTCCTGGGCAACGGGGGCCAGACAGACAGAACCGTACCGGGAGACAGTCCACCGGAATCTCATTCTAAGGAGGGAGCAGTGGAACAACAAGCCGTCAAAAACAGCGTTGGGATTTGGGCCTTTGGCCCCAACGTCACACGCTTTGTCCCCCCTGGCTACCATCCCGAGGTGGCTGATGAGGACATGGTCACGCGCACGAAGCGCGTGGTTGATGGACTGGCCGATCTGGTTGATGGCCTCGAGTACCATTATCCGGGTGAGATCAACGAGGACACTGTCGAGGCCATTAAGGCCGCTTTAGGCCCAATGGATATCTATTGCATTGCCGCTGGCCTTCACACCGACCCCACCTATAAGCTCGGGGCCTTCATTAACCCTGATCCCGCTCTACGCCGTCGTGGTATCGAAACCCTCAAGCGTGGGGTCGATCTGGCCGCCGCTCTGGGCGCCAATTTCATTATCTGGCCGGGGGCTGAGGGCTATAACTATAACTTCCAGCGCGACTATGCCCGCACCTGGGACCTCTTTGTCGAAGGCGTGGGTGAGGTTGTCGCCCATGCTGCTTCCAAGGGTGTCAAGGTCTTCTTGGAGCATAAGAATAGTGAACCAGCCATGAATATCCTGATGCGCAATATCGCTGCCTGTCTCTATACCATCGAGCGCATCGGGCGTCTGGGTGTCGATACTTCGCGGTTGCTGGTCAATATGGATTGGCAGCACCTGATCATGAATGGGGAAAACCTGGCGGAGTACGCTGCCCTCTTACATGCTGAGGGGCGCCTGGGTCATCAGCATGCCAACTCGGGCTGGGGTACCTTTGACGACGATAACATGGTTGGCGCTTCTTTCTTTATGCAGACCCTGGAACTGGCTATGACCCTGCAAGATGTCGGCTATGGTCAGCATGGCGAGCGCATCGGCTACGATCTCTATCCCTACACCGAAGACCAGATTGCGGCGGTGCGTCGCTCGGTCCTGCACTGGGCCTTTATCGATGACCTGGCGCGCAAAATCGATCGTCAGGCGCTTGCCGAGGCGCGGGCGCGTGCCGATGCTGTTGAGGGCTATCGCATCGTCTATGAGACGCTAGGTCTGGACCAGGCCTATATCGAGCGCATCATTCAGCAGCGTAAGAGGCGCTAAGGAGCACGACACGGGTTGAAAGGTGACAGCAGAGGAGGGTCTTTGTGTGGTTGACCGTACCAGGCTGACAGCCAGGTAAAGACCTGCATTCATCTGGCTGCCAGGAGGCTGATCCTGGTGCGACGAGCAGACGCAAGACCCTGCTCTGCTGATCTATTTTCCCAGGATGCATGGCAATGGAAGCGCTACTTGGTATTGATCTAGGCACCACTGGCGTGAAAGCGGCCATCTTTGCGGCGGCGGATGGCCGTCCTCTGGCCTCGGCTTTTGTGGACTATCCGCTCTTTCATCCACGTCCCGGCTGGGCCGAGCAGAATCCGGCTGACTGGTGGCAAGCGACGCTGAAGGCAATTCGCGCCTGTCTGGAGCAAGCGGCCAGGGCTGGGGTGCAGCCCACAGAGGTGCGTGGCGTGGGTCTCTCTGGCCAGATGCACGGCATCGTGCTCTTGGATGAGGCAGCTCAGGTGATTCGTCCTTGCATCATCTGGGCTGATCAGCGCAGCGAGCCGCAATGTCGCTGGATGACCGAGCGTGTGGGGGCTACGCGGCTGATCGAGTTGGTCTCTAATCCAGCTCTGACGGGGTTCTCGGCGCCCAAGCTTCTCTGGGTGCGCGAGCATGAGCCGGAGCTGTTTGCGCGTGTTCGTGCTGTCCTGTTACCCAAGGACTATCTCCGTTATCGCCTGACTGGGACGATGGCGATGGAGATCTCCGATGCTGCTGGGACCTGTTTGCTGAATGTGGCTGAGGGAAGCTGGTCACCTGAAGTATTGGAGGCTCTTGAGCTGGACCCTGCACTGTTGCCGCCGGTGGTGCCGGCGGATGGTGTCGCTGGTACGATTACAGAGGAGGTGGCTGCTCTCACGGGGCTGCCCGCTGGTACGCCAGTTGCCGGTGGGGGAGCTGATAACGCCTGTGGAGCGGTTGGTAATGGTGTGGTGCGGTCTGGCCTGGCCCTGGTTTCGATCGGCACCAGTGGGGTTGTGCTGGCTCATGCTGAGGCCCCACATGTCGATCGCTCAGGTCCGATACCCCGCATTCACACTTTTAATCATGCCGTGCCGCGAGCCTGGTATCTGATGGGGGTCACCCAGGGGGCAGGTCTCTCGTTGCGCTGGGTACGCGACTATCTGGGGCTGTCTGAGCGGGCCCTGGAGCGTTGGAGCGGTCTGGATGCCTATGAGCTGCTCACGCGTGAAGCGGAGAGTGCGCCACCTGGCTGCGAGGGACTACTTTTCCTGCCCTATCTACAAGGGGAGCGCACGCCACATCTGGATGCCTACGCCCGTGGCGGTTGGATTGGCCTGACTGCTGCTCATGATCGCCGCCACCTCATTCGGGCCGTACTGGAGGGAGTGGCCTTTAGTCTCAAGGACTGCTTCACCATTATTGCGGCTCAAGGTTTGCAGCTAGAGCAGGTGCGGGCCACCGGGGGAGGCGCCAGGAGTCCTCTCTGGCGGCAAATTATTGCCGATGTCTTGGGTGTGGAGCTGGCTGTAACCAATGCCAGCGAGGGGCCAGCCTTCGGAGCGGCATTGCTGGCGGGTGTGGCGGCAGGCATCTATCCCTCGCTCGAGGCAGCCTGCGAGGCCACGGTCAGAGTGATCGAAAGCACAGCTCCTCGGCCTGAGCTGGTCTCGCTCTACGCTCGCTTCTATGAGCAATATCGTGCGCTCTATCCCGCTCTCAGGACCGTCTTTCATGCCCTGGCTGGTCTGAGTTAGGCCCGGCCCTTCTGGCTCTCAAAAGACAGGCTGAGATAGTGGTCATTCGTTCTCAGCGTGGCTGGCAGCCGAAAGGCAGAAGCGTCCAGGGAGCTAAGGGAGGAGCACGCCGGTCGCGGTTCCCGGTTCTGTCTGGTACTGTTCTCTGACTGCGCTGGTGGGTGTAACCAGCACGCGCCGGCGTGCTCCCCTATGTTTTGTTTAGGGGGCTCAACGCCTGGAGCTTATCAGTCGGGCCAGCTGTCCAAGAAGGGCGCAGAGTGCTGCTATCAGCAGCAAGGCAGTGATCGCGATGAAAAGGTACCACTCGCCGCTGGCGTCCAGCAGCACATAGGCCACGGGTAACAGCAGCACACCGCTCAGGGCCAGCTCCAGGCAGAAGCGGGCCAGGCTAGACAAGGAGAAGCCGTGCTCAACAAAGCTATCGATTGCCAGTCCTGTGAACATAAGCGCGGCCAGGGTGAAGGCAAACAGTGGGATCAGCGTCAGGTTATCCAGCATGCTTCTGTTCCCATCTCCTCCCGATCCTGTTCAGGCGCAGGCATCATGCGGCGACTGCATTTACTTACAGTGTAGCTGATCGGGGGCTGTCTGACAACAATGAAGCGGCACGAGCCGTCTGACCAGGTTGTCGATATACAAAAAAGGAGAGTCGCAGACAGGGGGCTAAGGAATGGCATGGTTTGATCAATGGCTCACACCGGAGCTACGGGCGCTGCGCGAGCGCATACTTCATCATCCTTTCTGGAGCGGGATTGAAGCGGGCACGCTTGCCAGGGAGAGGCTAGGCCTCTTTGCCTTACAGGACTGGCTCATTGTCCGCGATGCCTATCGTCTTGATGGTCTGGCCATTGCGCGGGCCGCTCCCCATTTAGAGCTACAGGAGATGCTCATCGATAAACTAGCAGCTAAGAAAGGGGGCCCTGAGCTGCTGCTGCGCTTCGGCACGGGGGTCGGCGTACCACGGACGGCCTTTGCCCAGGTTGAGCCGTTAGCCGCCTGTCAGGCGCTGCTCAACTTCTTTTACTGGGTTCTCGAAACGGGTACCCCTATAGAATGGCTGGCAGCAGTAGGGGCCAGCGAAGAAGTCTTTGCCCGGCTTTGTCTGCGTATCTACCCGGCGCTCATGCGACATTACAACCTGGAGGCTTCGCAGGTAGCCTTTTTCAGTGCCCATCTGGCCATCAGCGAACAGCTCACCCCTCTGGAGCGCTGGCTCAGCGAGCAAGACCTGGGGCTGGCAGAGCATCAGCATCTGGCCCGCGTGATACATCTCAGCCATCAATACGAATTACAGTTTTACGATGCCGTACTCCAGGCGCCGCTCGCCTCCTCCTGATGCCTACCGAACGGACAGGCAGCAGAGCAGGCGTTTCGACGCCTGGGGTGGCTTCTCTCTCTCAAGCCACGGCAGGGGAGGGGTGAGCCGGAGCCGGAGCGCTGACTCAGAAGAGCCTCTCTGAGCGGCGATTGATTGAAGATAAGGAGCACACGCAGGCTGTCGGCGGCTTGGCGAGAGCGGGGGAGAACCATGACAAAGTGGCGGCCCGCGCCCGTAGAAACGCTTTGCCGGCTGCCTGGTCAGGCGTCCTTGATAGCCACCATCTGGAGCCACATGCGCGGAACCTCCTGTACTCCAAGCTCCTGGCCAGCCTCATAGACTGCCACTGCCAGCGCCTGGGCGCCGATGGGCAGAGGCACACCGGGCAGAGCCCCTTCGATAAAGAGCCAATACTGACCCAGGTCCTTCCAGGCGTCGAGTGAGATCGACACCTGTCTCTGTGTCATCTCCACACGGCTGAACCCCCCGTCGCGGAAAAGCGCAGCGTATTCCTCGGGAGAAAGCCACTGCATTGCCTGAGCTTTGGTCTCGCGCGAGGGACGAATATCCGGGTGGGTCTTGCGTAGCCAGCCCACAGCGCGGCGAGTCCACATCCGATAGAAGCGCTCGCTTCCTGCGACATACGTGCCCTCATAAAAGGCGCTGTTGCAAGCGAAGATCCCGCCTGGGCGCAGAATAGCTGCGATCTGACGGAAAGCGGTCAGCTTATCGGCGACCAGATGGATGGCGTTGCAGAAGAAGGCCATATCAACGTTCTGCACAATGCGTGGTAAGTCTTCGCTTTCGCCCTGGATAAACTCGGCCTGCATACCCAGGGCCTCCATGCTTTTATGGGCGCGACGCAGGGCTTCCGCCGAAGGATCGACGCCGATCAGGCGCGCCTGTCGTCCGCGGCGAGTCAGCTCCTCGGCGATCAGGCGGGTGACCGCGCCGGTGCCGCAAGCCATATCGACAATAGTCAAGGGCTGCTCGTGAGGTTGATCCTCCAGGTGAGCCAGGGCCTGCTGCACGAGTGCGCGGTTAATCTCGGTATAGAAGTGGTGTGCGGCGAACGGTTCAAACGTAAACTGGTTAGTTTCCTCGGTTTCAATCAAGCCCATCAGTTGAGCCTCCTGAGCTGGTGTCGGTGTTATCGAATTAGAGCAAGTTCGCCCCAAAATTGTTTCAAGATCAGGGGCCCTGCGCCGAAAATTCTCCGGTGAAGGCGAGGGAGAGTCGAGCAGGGCGGCAAGAAAGAAGCCAGCAACAGAGGGATTGATCGAAACCGAGGAGCCAATGGAGAGAGGGAGGCCGGCTGATCAGATATGCATGGCCATGCCTCCGTCGACGCAGATGACCTGACCGGTGATATAGCCAGCCTCGGGCGAACAGAGGAAAGAGACAGTGGCGGCGACCTCCTCGGGGGTCCCAAAGCGCCCAAGAGGAGTCAGGTCGAGCATCTGCTTGCGCTGCTGTTCTGTCAGCTTGGCGGTCAGCTCCGTCGGGACAAACCCGGGTGCCACGGCGTTGGCGGTGATATTGCGGCTCGCCATCTCGCGCGCGGTGCTCAACGTCAGAGCGATGAGAGCGGCCTTTGAGGCGCTGTAGTTAGCCTGGCCGGCATTGCCGAGGAGGCCGGCAACCGAGGTCACGTTGACGATCCGCCCCCAACGTGCCTTCATCATCGAACGGAGGGCGGCGCGAGTGCAAAGAAAAGCGGAGCGAAGATTGATGTTCAAAATATCTTCGAAATCAGCCAGCGACATCTGCAGAATCAGCTTATCGCGCGTGGTTCCTGCATTATTCACCAGGACGGTGACCGGTCCCAGCTCTCGATTGATCTGCTCGAAGAGCCGGCTGACTTCTTCCTCCTGGCTGACATCGGCCTGGACCGCGATAGCGCGCCTGCCGAGGGCTTCGATCTGGTCCCGTACCTCCTCGGCGGCTTCTGCGTGGCGATAATAGTTCACGGCGACATCAGCTCCCGCCTGAGCCAGACGCAGAGCCACTGCCCGCCCGATACCCTGGCTACTTCCAGTCACAAGTGCGATCTTGCCTTCCAGTGGCAGATGCTGTTCTCTGGCCATAAAACGTCTACTCCTTGTCGAATACCTTGGCGTCCCCGCCCGTTTGCCGCTCTAGTATAGCATATTTGTGCTGCCTGTGAAGTGCTGGAATAGCGGAGCGGAGCGGGCCAGCTGACAAGAGCACTTCACTCGTCCTCGGGGCGCCGCCGTGCGTGCCACTTTCCCTGCAGCGCCTGGTAGCGCTGCAAAGCACAGGGAGCCTGGAGGAGGTGCCAGAGACAGCGTCACCTCGCTTTACGAGGAAGCTTGCTCTCCAGGGGCTGGTGACTTCTGCTTGATCGCGCGCAGCTCCTGCGTGTCAACGATGTGATCGGTCACCTGGGGATCGAGCAGGCTTTCGGTGCTGGTGTGCTCTGACTCAGGCAGAGGATCAACCAGGCGTTCGATAAAAGGTAGGGTATCGAGGGTAGGAACGGAGAAAGGCGTTTCCGGGACCTGCGGGAAGTCCGTGGAGGACTCAGACTCAGACTTGGTGGCTTCCTCCTGGGTCTCCTGGGTCTCCTGGGCCTCCTGGGCTTCGCTGGCGCTGGTGGCCTGGGTCTGGTAGGCGCTATCCGGCACGCGGAAGGCGAACGGAGTTGGGTTGACCCTCAATTCCTCAACATCCTGGTGGCTTTCCTCCTTTGCGGTGCCTGTCTCTTGCTGCGAGAAGGAGCCGAAGCGTTCAACGGCCTCTTTCCAGGCGCGTTCCCAGCTAGAGGCCGTCCAGGGGAGAGTGGCGGAAGAAGGAAACTCCTCTTGCTGGTCAAGGCTCTCGGAAGAGTAGAGGGAAGTTAGAGGCCTCTCCGCGGCTGTCATCGGCTGCTCTTCATGGGCAAGCCCTGGCGAGGCGAAGCTCTGGGATTCGGTCTCAGTCTCAGAACCTGTAGTGAAACCGAAGGGTGTGCCCCCTGCTGAGGTCTCAAGTGCTTTCAACCAGGCAGGGATCTCAGACTGCTGGCCGGCTGGTCTCTCTTCCATCATATAGGCCAGGCTCTCGGGAGAGAAATAGTCCTCGCCGTTCTCCGTCTCCTGGTCTATCTCTCCTCCACCCACTTCCTCGGCAGGCAAACCAGCCGACGCCAGCGGCTTGTCCTGTTCCTCGGCGCTCGGGGAGGAAGTTGCTGCCGAAGCTGGTTCAGGCGCCGTACTGGCGGTGAACAGTGGCGAAGAGGTCGACGAATTGAGGGCACTTGCAAAGGAAGATGCGGCCTCTTCTACACGCGGGGAGGTGCTAACAGAGCCGGAGTGCGAACTGCTCATGTCGGCTGAGCTCATGGGAGGAGTGGTCTCTGCCGCTGGGGCGGAATTGTCCTGACCTCGTGAGCGGGAGGCGCTTGTACTTGTAGTAGGGGCTGGACGCTCGGGGATAATGCGCGTCGGACGGACCGCCGGCATTCGTGGCGAGGTTTCTTCTACTTCGGCCTCGCTGTGGTGGGCCTGCGAACCGCGGATGGCCGAGCGTAGCTGCTCCTCTGTCAGGCTATAGATATTATCCAGGCGGGCCCCAGTCAGATTGGTCTGGTGCAGATCGGCGACCAGCAGCGTGGCCTCGCTCAGGTTAGCGTCGCGCAGGTCGGCGTACGAAAGATTGGCTCCTGTCAAATTCGCCCTTGTCAGATCGGCGCCAGCCAGGCAGGCGCGTGAGAGATCGGCCATCGAAAGATTAGTGCCAACCAGACGTGCCCCACGAAGGTCGGCACGGCCCAGATAGCGATGGGAAAGGTCACGCTGCGAAAGATCGGCCTTATATAAGTTCGCAGGCCGCCAATGGGCGGGCATAGTCCTCCCCTCCTCGGCAGCTTTCGAGAGAATGGGAGTCTCATCCACCCGAGGCAGGCGTGCCAGCTCTAGCTCTACTCCAAACTGGCTGATCGCCTGATTGAGGCGCTCCTCGTAAGCCTTGCGCAGCTGCTCAACCTGGTTAGCCAGACTCTGCTTCTGAGCGGCCATCTCGCGCTGCTGCTTCTGCTCCCAGACCTGGCGTCGAGCCTCCTCTGCCCGCTCCCACGCTGCTTGTTGCTTGCGGACGCTTTCGATGAACAGGCGCTGAACACGCAAGCCGAGGACGATTCCCAGGCCACCTGCCAGCAAGAAGGCAATAACGCCCCCAATAATCAACGTTACGACCATAGCACTAGACTCCTGGCTTGATCTCTCTTCTCCGCACTATTGTGAATGGTAGCAGCTCCTGTGTCCCCTATTATAAACAACTACGTACGTCTCGGTCTATTTTTGTCTGCTGACCAGGACTTTTGCGAGGGAGGAGGGGCCCGGTGGCCAGCCGGAGGCGACAGAGGTTGCTCCGGTTCCAGCATACCAGTGATTAAGCTGGCGAACCTTGCGTGAGCTACCTGGCGAGGCGCAGCTCGGCGCTGGCCTGACGCGCGGCACGTAGAACCTGGGCGCTGAGCCATTCCCCGCGACGCGAGAGCAAAGTGCTGCGAAACGAAATAGCGATAGCCGCCGCCACACGACCTTGAGCATCCCTCACAGGCGCTGCTAAACAGGCCGTATCGGGGTGAAGCTCTTCGCGATCGATACTGTAGCCCTGATGAGCAATGGTGTGCAGCTCCTCGCAGAGACGGCTGCGCTCCACAATGGTTCGCTGCGTCAGACGGATCAAGGTGTGGCGAGCCAGGTAGTCCTCGACAAAAGCTGCTGAACTATAGGCCAGAAGAACCTTTCCCAAGGCATGGGCATGAGCCTGACCACGGTAGCCGATGTAGACGCCTGGAATACGCTCAGCGTGGGCTGGCTCGACGATGGCCTGTAACTCCACCTCGCCGTAGCGCCAGCTTGCCAGATAAGCCGGCTCCTGGCTGCGCTCGCTCAAATTGTGAAGGATGGGACGCAGCCGCTGTGGAAGCGAGGGCTGCCGGACTGGCGGGAAAGCGACGGCTGTCCAGCCTTCCGGCGACTCCGTGGTGGGCCAATCGTGACTGAGGGTGCGCAGGTAGGCATCATTCAAATACGGGATCTGTGGCCCGAGCACATAGTGGCCGCTGGGAAGGCGCTCGACATAGCCGGCGGCCAGCAGTGTATTCAGACTGTGGTAGCAGGTGCTGATATTGAGCTGAAGCAGTCCGCTCACTGCGCGGACGGTGAGTCCACCAGGGGTACGGGCGATCAGGTCAAGGATGGCAAGCACGCGCTGCGCCGAGCGCAGGATATCGCGCTTGGACTCGGAAAGCGGCAGTGCCGGGGTTTGAGGGTGGGCGTGAGAGCGCTTGGCCATGACTCAGTTGCTCCTTTGCATGGCTGAGGATACGGGCCACGCTGGGCTTGCTGGCCTGGAGTGGCTACGATCCTTCCTTCCTTCCTTCCTTCTAACTAAAGCAGGGCCTTCCTTACCTGGGATTATACTGGGCTGCGTCTTAGTGTCAAGCAGGTTGAGACAATATTTCAAATAATGAAATTGCAACCTACACACTGATATCGTTTTATGCTATGCTGGCAACGTAGGCAAAGGGACTGGAAGCGGTCCGGCTGAGTCCAGACCGCTTCCAGTCCGGTCGGTTGTCCGATTGATCGGATCAGCCTGCGCAGGCAAGGTCTCGCGTCACAGCACGGCATGACAAGCGTACAAGTCAAAGGATTCGCCTGTTCTGAAGGAGTAGGGAGCGTAATGCGTTTTATTTCCCTCGTTTGCTCGTGATTCACTGGAGGCTCAGCCTGGCTCTGAGGCTGGCGTCGGCGAAGCGAGCGATGGGGGTCCTGACCGGGTCACTGTTGACCCGCTGGACACAAAGGAGGCCAGCTGATGTTTCGCACCTCGACGGGCGAAGAGATCTTCATCATTGACGCCCACACGCACCTCTGGGATGCCAGTCCCGCCAATCAGCGCAATCAGTACGGGCGCGGTTGGATCGACTGCTTCTATGACTATCATCGCAACCTTTCCCCAGCTGAGTATGTCTGGCCGCTCAGCGACTTCGAGCGTTATAGCCCGGAGCGTATGGCCCAGGATGAATTTGTCAGGGGCTATATTGATATGGCCATCCTTCAGCCCACCTATCTCACCGATTTCTTCATCAATGGCTTCAACACCATCGAGCAAAACAGTGTCATGAAGCAGCGCTATCCAGAGCGCTTTATCCTCAATGGCGCCTGGGATGCGCGCGATGGCGAAGCCGGTCTGGAGTATCTACGGCGTCAAAAGGGAGAATGGGATATCAAGGGAGTTAAGCTTTACACGGCGGAGTGGCGAGGCTCCTCCAAAGGCTATAAGCTCTCTAGTCCTGAAGCCTATCGTTACCTGGAGGAATGTGCCAAACTGGGGATCACCAACATTCACGTGCATAAAGGCCCAACCATTTACCCGCTCAACCGTGATGCCTTCGATGTGGCTGATGTCGACGACGCGGCCTCCCGTTTCCCCGAGCTGAACTTCATCGTCGAGCATGTTGGCCTGCCCCGTCTGGAAGACTTCTGCTGGATCGCTGTCCAGGAGAAAAACGTCTATGCCGGCCTGGCGGTAGCTCTGCCTTTCATTTATCCGCGTCCCCGCTACTTTGCTGAGATCATGGCCAATTTGCTCTTCTGGGTGGGACCCGACAAGATCCTCTTCGGCAGCGACTACGCTATCTGGGAACCCCGCTGGCTGGTTGAGCGCTTCATGACCTTCGAGCTGCCCCAAGATCTCAAGGACGAGTTCAAGGTCGATTTGACGCTCGATGTGAAGCGCAAGATTATGGGTTTGAATGCGGCACGCCTCTATGGTATTGATCCCGAAGAACAACTGCAGAAGCTGAGCAACGACGAGCTGGCCCATCAGCTAGCCAGCACCAGGGCGGAAGGGATGAGTCAATCCCAGGCGGGGGAGGCCAGTAGCTCTGCCCGGGCTGAGACAGGGGCCTGAGCGAAGGGGAGCGGCGGCCAGATGGCGCAGATGGTGCTGAGGCCCGGCCTCCTTGCTGGAGGCAAGCTAGCGGTACTGCTGGAATTGCTGTCCTGGCTGCCGCCTCGCTTCTCCCCGAAGATATGGCGCGTATCGATGGCAAGACAAGAGGAGAACAGCTATGTCGTCCCAAGAAGTCGCAGACGCTCCCCTCGTCGGGCCAGACCAGATCTGGGCGGCCATCGCCGATGTCCTTGATCCCGAGCTAGATACGCCCCTGGTGCGCCTGGGTTTCGTCGACCGTATCGAAATCAGCGGGACGAAGGTCGACATCTTTTTGAAGTTACCGACCTTCTGGTGTGCTCCCAACTTTGCTTATCTGATGGCCTCAGACCTGGCCGAGAGAGCGCGAACCGTGCCAGGGGTAAGCAGCGTTCAAGTGCATCTACTCGACCACTGTGAGGGAGAAACTATCTCGGAGGCGGTCAATAGTGGTCTCAGCTTTGCTGCCGCTTTTCCCGATGAGGTCACGGCGGACAATGATCTGCAGGAACTGCGCCGCACCTTTCTGAAGAAAGGCTTTCTCATGCGGCAGGATCTCCTGCTGCGTCGCTTGCTGCGGGCTGGCCTAAGCGAGGAGGGGTTGCGGACGCGGTCTCTAGAAGATCTCTCGTGGGATGAAGCGGGTGATATGGCCTGCCTCGGCCTGCCCGGAGCTACCCTGCAGCTAGCGGCACTGGGCAGATCTGCCCGGGCCTATGTCGAGCGTGGGAAGGCTTTAGGGTTATTGAGGGCAGGAGGTCCCCTTTTTGTTGACGAGCAGGGGGAGCCTATCCCTGCCGGTGATCTCCAGAGCTTTCTGCGACGCCTGCGCTCTGTGCGCCTGAGTCTGCTCTTCAATACCGCCATGTGCAGTGCCCTCTTTCGCACCCGTTACCAGCACGCGAGCGCAGAGACAGCGCACAACGAGGAAGGAGAGAATCCCCTATGAAAGCCGTTCGTCTCCATGCCTATAATCAATCGCCAGTGGTTGAAGAGGTTGCTGAGCCGACCATCAGTGGCCCCTTCGACGTCATTGTGCGCATTGGGGGGGCCGGCCTCTGTCGCACAGATCTGCACATTATTGAAGGACAGTGGGTCGAGAAATCGGGCGTAACGCTGCCTTATACCTTGGGGCACGAAAACGCCGGCTGGGTGCATGCCGTTGGCTCGGCGGTCAGCACCGTCGCCGTTGGCGACACGGTCATTGTGCATCCACTCATCACCTGTGGTTTCTGCCGGGCGTGCCGGGCTGGGAATGACATGCACTGTACCAGCTCAGCCTTCCCAGGAATTTCTACCGATGGTGGCATGGCCACTTTTCTAAAGACTACGGCGCGCGCGGTAGTGAAGCTTGATTCTTCGCTGGCGCCCAAGGACATCGCCGCTCTGGCTGATGCCGGCCTGACGGCCTACCACGCTGTCAAGAAGGCTGTCCCTCTGCTCTACCCTGGTACCAGAGCAGTGGTGATCGGGGCTGGTGGGTTGGGCCATATCGGCGTCCAGTGTCTCAAGGCTCTGACTCCCGCTGAAGTGATCGTTGTCGACAGGTCGGCGGAAGCTCTGGAGCTGGCGCGTGGCTGGGGAGCGGATCACACGGTGCTCGCCGATGGCAGTGAGGTGAGCAAGGTGCGCGAGATAACCGAGGGCCAGGGCGCCGAGGTGATCCTGGATTTCGTGGGCGAGGGCGGTGCTCTGGAAAGCGGGATTGCCATGCTGCGCCGCGCCGGTTACTACTACGTCATCGGCTATGGCGGTCGTCTGGTCGTGCCGACCATTGATATTATCTCGACCGAGATCAACTTTATCGGCAACCTGGTCGGAACCTACAACGATCTGGTCGAGCTAATGGCCCTGACAGCACAGGGGAAGGTCCGGCTGCATACGGCGGTCTACCCGCTAGAGGCGGCCCTGGACGCCATTCACGATCTGGAGAGTGGGCGCCTGCACGGGCGCGGCATTCTGGTGCCTGAAGGCGCCTGAGAGGGCGCTGGCGGCTCTTCTGAGCGCAAAATAGAAGAAGACGGGGATCGGTCATTAGCCCTTACCACGCCGATGGTGGGGTCAGCGCTTGACCGCTCCCCTCTCTTCTTCTTGACCCCGCTTTGTCAAGAACCGGAGAGATGTCGGGAGCTGTACAACTCCGCTCTACTAAAGGAAGGCCAAGATGCGGATTGTCTGGCTGGCAGGCCCATCGGCTCCTCTGACTAGCAACAGGCCCTCCCTGTGATTAAGTGATGAAGCAGGGATCGGGAGCCGGTATATCAGCAGCGTGCTGCTTTCTGATCCTCAAGGGTATGCGATCAGGTAATCGCTGCTCCCTGTAACCCAGGACAAGACAAGAAGGGAAACCGCGAAGATGCAGCCGAACCCTGATGATCTCTTGCATTCACCGCTGGCCATGCTGTTACTTGCCAGCTGCATTATCGAAGTGAGCGGCCCGCCAGCCGACAGGCCTTGGGTTAAAGCTGAGGGCCTGGGGAGCACTGAAGCCTCCAGCCTGGCTGAGTGCCTGCGCGCGCTTGCGTTGAGAGAGCTACACGAGGGGTACTTTGACGGGATCTCCACCGAGCGCTTCTCTCAGCTGATCGCCCATTGCGGGGCGGAGCTGACTCCTTATGCTGTCAGCTATCCGCAGCAAGTCAAGGTACTGCTCAGCGTTGGCCCTGCCCTCAAGCCGTTCGCAGCGCACCTGCTGGCTGCTCCCGGAGCCGCCAACTGGTTTAGCAATCTTGATCGCCAGCGCCAGGAGTGGGTTTCTACCACAGGCCAGCCTCCCCAGGCGGCTGCTTTTGTCCCCGACTTGCGACCCTGGGGAGCTGGGATCACCAAGCCACGTCGGGCATTGTGGACCTCCACCAGCTTGAGTGAATCGAGCAGTAACTGGCTGCATTACCTCCACCTGAGAACAGAGCTTCCTTTCCTGGACCCTCCCTTCAGGCGCTGGCGCCTCTACGTCGCGCCCTCAGCGCGAGTGTATGAGATTCGCGGGCCACAGGACTGGCATGATCTCTGTCGGGCCTATCCGGCGCCCTCCTCTCTGCCTGTGGCCAGGCAACTCCCCGCGGACCACGCCAGCAGGCCGATACTGGTTGAGCTTGTCCCGCTTCTTGCCTCTCCACAGGCCGCGAGGCGGGGAAGAGGAACAAAGTTGTCACGGAGGCGACCAGAACTTGCCTTCAGGCGACCAGGCGCATCCTGGCTGCGGCTGCTCACGGGTCACAGATCTCCATCAGCCAGGCCTGAGCGTCCCCCTGACAGGGCTGAAGCTGAAAGAACCTTCATTGAGCCGGACTGGAGAGCTGTGGTGAGCGACTGGGATGGTGTCCACCTGTCGCTTGGGGGCTTCTTGAGCAGCGAAGGGGTGATCTGGGGCAGACCAGAAGAAGGGCAAACCCACCTTTTTGGCTGGAGTACAGAAAGTACGCTCTGGTTACGCTGGGCTTTCGCAGACGTAGAACCTCTACCAGAAGCCACCTGAAAGCCGGCCCTATCTCCTTGGCCAGCCAGCTCAGGTGCAGGGCTGTCCCCCTCAAAAGAGGAGGGAGCGGCCAGAGAGCAGCCTGCCATTGACAGGGCGGCTGCTGACGACCGCTCCCTTTCCTTTGCCGCGTTAGCTATTGGTTGGCGCTGGGAGCAGCCTCGTCGGTCACTAGTTCGCCGGAGACACTCCCAAGAGTCGAGCGCTGCTGCTCAAAGCGTCCCCACAGATAGAAGATCACTGCCACCACCAAGACAATGGCGATCGGCAGCAGCTGAGTCAACTCATAGGTCAAGCGACTGATCTGGTAGCCGCTGACCGTTTCGTCCGTTGGAACCAGCGTAAAATAGGCCGTCACCAAGACCGAAGCTAGAGCCAGCAACGTCACCACCCAGGGACCGACCATCCCCCCAGGCACCCGATATGGACGTTCCACATCCGGGTACTTATAGCGCAAAACAATATAGGAGATAAAGATGAACGCATAGGACAGAGCGGTCGTCGAAATCGTGAAGCCCAGTACCAGCGAGAAGAGCGTTGACAGCTCGCCGGAGCCGAAAGCAGTCACCAGAATCGCTGCCACCATCGCCACTGTTGCCACCGTACCCGAAAGCAAGTTCGTGGCCAGTGGGGTACCGAAGCGAGCGCTGAAGCGTCCCAGGATCAGGGGAGCGGCCCCGTCGAGTGCCGTCACGGCGTAGGTGCGGTCGGCTCCCATCAACCAGGTGCCGCCAGCGCTGGCCAGAGTCAGAATCAGCGCCAGGGCTATCAGCCAGCCGAGGACCGTCGCCACTGGCGCGGGCAAGACGCTGGCCACTGCCTGATAGGCATCGAGGAAGCCACCGACATTGGAGAGCTGGTCTTTCGGTAGCGCGAACAGAATCACCAGAATCGGGATGGCATAGGCCAGCACGCCAATCACGCCGGCACGCAGCAGCGAGCGAGGAACATCACGCTGTGGCTCTAACATCTCCTCACCGGCCCCGTTCTGCAGCTCGAAACCAGCCCAGTTGAAGACCAGTACCGGGATAATGCTGCTGAAAATCACACCCAGGTTCGTAGTAGGCAGCAGATCCCCCCAGCTCAAGTGAGCGCCGCTCGCTTGTCCTTCGAAGAAGAAGGCCAAAGCCAGGATCACGAACAGCCCCAGCAGGGAAAGCTTCAAAATAATCCCGATTGTTGAAAACCACTTACCGATGCGCAAGGAAACAATCGCGCTCCAGGTCGTGAACCAAATAAAGACCAATGCGATCAAGATCTCAACGATCGCATCACTCACCTTATTCCCGCCGAAGAGTAAATCGCTATTCCCGAACCAGAACGTCTTCAAAGCAGCGATGGTGGTCACTGCCAGAGTACCGCCGACCCAGAGTGGATTAGAGACCCAATAGAAGATCGAGGCGATGGCAGCAAAGAAACGTCCACCTGCCAGCTTGCACCAGACATAAATGCCGCCCTCCTCTGGAAAGGTGCTGCCCAGCTCTGCCGTCAACAAGCCGTACGGGATAAGAAAGGTCAGGGCCGTAATCAGGAGCCAGGGGAAGACCTGGCCTCCCTGGGAAGAGACGGCCCCCAGCGTATCGATGTTGATCATAGCTGTCAATGTGAAGCAGACCATGAAGAAGAGCGAGAGCTCCTTGCGTAGCTTGCGCTTTTCCTGCTGGGCTGCCTCACTCAACACCAGTGGTTGCGGCTCTAACATAGCAAGCCTCCTTCAGAGTGATCTTGTCTGGTATCATCAGCCGAATCTGGATGTATCGTCAAGGGAAGCAGGGAAGACAAGCGGTGGGCTGGTCATAGGCGCCTGCTTCCCTGGAGATAAGCAGCTGACCTTCAAAGCTTATAAACCAGCTTGCCCTCGCCAGCGCTCCCAGCTTGCCTCTCCGCGTGCCACCATGCTGCCTAGCAATCCTAGCGTGAGGCAAGCGAGCGTTGTACCGCCGACTGCCATCCACCAGGCTGTAGGGGTCAAGAGATCGGGAATCCAGGAATTCAGCAACGTATCCGCGATAGCCAACAAGCAAGAGAGGGTACCCAACAGGGCAAGGAGCCAGAAGAAGGGATAAGGAAGAATGCGATGCTCCTGGAAGAGCGCTGGCTGGCGCCGTGCAGCCACGAGTACGTCGATGAAAAGAAACGGGATCGAGATCAGCCAGACAAGGGTAAGCGCAGCCAGGGAGACCGTGAAAATAATTGTCGACAAGTCAGCTGGCTGACCAATGGGGAAAAGGTAGGGAAGGAGGAAATAGCTGAGCGCCGTAAAAACCAGGGCTACTGCCGACTGGAAATAAATAGCGTTAGCCGGGACGCGTGCACGATTGAGCTTGGCCAGGATTGTCGGTAAATGGCCGTCAATAGCTGCGACTAGCAACAGGCGTGCGAAGGTATAATTGTAAATCAGCGGAGCAATCACGAAAAAACAGAGAAGACAGACTGCTGTCGCGTTACCGGCGATTCTTCCCAAAGCCTGATCGACCAGACTAATGAAGACGACGGGATCAGAAGCTCCCTGTGGGCCACGAACCACGAGCACGGCCAGGGTGGTGAAGAGGTAGCTGGCGACGACGAGCAGGCTGCCCCAGCGCAGATGGGAGCGAATGGCCTGCCGACGTTGCTCGGGGCGAACCTCGCCAGCCAGTGCCAGAGGAACCTCGGTGCCCAGGTATGACTGAATGAGAAAGCCAAAGAGCACGAAGTTATCTGGTCCTGGCCGCCAGTCATCCAGATGGCCAAAGGTAGTGGCTGAGGTATGGCCTGTCCACAACCAGACAAAGGCGGCCACAGTGATCAGAAGCACCGCCAGTAGCAGCAGACCTACGGTGACATTCAGCACGCTTTGCAGCACCCGTAGAGGCTGCACGGTCAGAGCGGTGCCGATGAGGATGAGCAAGGCCAGCACGGCTCCCTGTTGCCAGGGGGCGGTCAGCCAGCCCTGATGCAAGCCTTGGAGATAGGTGATAGCAGTACCGAAGCCGCTGACGAGGGCCAGAATACCTGGGAGCCAGGCACAGAAAGCGGCAAAGAAGCCCCAGAAGGTTCCCAGAGTGCGATAGGTCCAGTTGTAAAGGGCGCCCTCGTAGGGAAACAACAGGCCCAACTGAGCCGTACTCAAGACGCAGGGAAGAAAAAAGGCTACTCCGCAGATTAGCCAGTAGAGAAAGGAGACCACACCAGCTGTAGCAGCTGTGGCACTATTTGTCAGGTAGAAGATAGCTGCGAAGAAAATCGCTGTCAGGTCCGCCGTCCCAAGGACAGGAGGCATCACCCGCTCCACGTAATGCTCGGAAGGTAATGCGCGGCCTGATGGTGGATGTGTTGCTAGCTGCGCAGCAGAGCTTTCCACTTCCATAAGGTCCCTTCCTTTCCTTTATCGTTACCTTCTGGTGGGGAGAGCCTAAAGCAGAGCTTTTAATAGAAGTCTACCGTTATATTTCGAAATGTCAATGCTTTAGGGCATCTTATCCCATTCGCTTAAGATAGATTGTCTCGGGAGGGTAAAGTTCTGAACTACAGGATGCCAGAGGCCTCCAGTCTTCTCGGAAGGCAATTCCGTTCTTGTGAGCAACTCCAGCACCAGAGATCAGGAGGGCAACACTGGCTCATAGCCAGGTGGGCATTGAGGGGAAAAGAGGGGCACCAGAAACCCAGGGCGTTGCTCGCGCGTCTACTCTAGTGAACTCAGTTTCAGCTTCATAGGACAGGAAAGCGCTGGTAACGAAGAATACTCCAAGAGGAAGATTCGTTTCTAACGAGAGATATGTCTATCTTTCTTTTTATCCTGCTCGGCCTGCTCGTATATATCGCGGCCTTGGTTGTCCTTACGAGGGCCACAGCGCGATTGCGCTACTATCGCTTCGATGAAGCTGGTTTTCTAGGGATGGCGGCCCTGGATATCGTTGCGGGTATTCTTCTCTTCTCGGCGGTAGCAACGCCGCTCGTCCTGCTGACCGGCAATAATGTTGAGATCATCGAAGGCCATGTCCTGGCTCTTCTTCTCCTATTGGGCGTTGTCCTGGTGGCTGGCGTCATGGCCTGGCGGAGCCTGGGCTGGACTCCAAGCTCGCAGACCCTCTCGCGCCTGCTGGGGGGACTCTATTGTCTACTCCTGGCGGTTGCTGCTCTTGTCTGCATGGTCCTCATCTTCTTGCCGGGTCGCTAAGCCTGTCTGGCTGCCTGGAGCGACTCCCAGCCAGGAGGCGGCTGCTGAGCACATCCTGGACGAGCAAGACAAGACGAGCCAAGAGGGGAGGGGAAGCAATGCTTCCCCTCTCGCTGCTGCCGGTCTCCGTCAGGGTGAGGCCGGGCCTGCGTCTGTCAGGCCGGCGTTAGCTGCCTGCACTGCTATGCTTCCTGCCGCAAGAAACGCTGAAACCATTCCAACGTACGGCGCAGGCGATCGCAGCGCTGGGCTGGGGTGCCAACTGTTGGCCAATCCATCCAGTGGCTGGCACCGGGATAGCGCACCAGCTCAACCAGCTGACGACGTTTGCGCAAAGCGGTAAACAGCTGCAATGACTCGCTGAAGGGGCAGCGCAGGTCATCGCCGGCGTGCAGAAGCAAGAGAGGAGCCGTGATCCGCTCCACAAAAGCCAGTGGCGAGCGCTCCACGAAGCGCTCCTCCCCGGCGCCGCCCATAGCCAGATCAAACCAGAGGGCCTGATCCGAGAGCAAGCGACAGAGTGGAAGGTAGATCACCGGGTTGCGACAGACAGCGGCCTTGAAGCGCGTCGTCTGAGTAATAGCCCAGGCAGTCATATAGCCCCCGTAGCTCAGACCAGTGATGCCCAGGCGCCTCTCGTCGATAGGTGCGGTCTTGATAACATAATCCAGGCCTGCCAGCAGATCACCCAGGTCCTTACCGCCCCAATCATTGAGGATATGGCGGCGAAAAGCCTCGCCGTAGCCATCGCTGCCGCGTGGGTTGGCCGCCAGAACGGCAAAGCCCTGGCCAGCCAATACCTGGAACTCATGGACATAGGCTTCGCCCCAAGCGCAGCTTGGGCCACCGTGAACGGCCAGAATCAGTGGGGCCTGCTGACCAGCTGCCAGTGGCGGCAGATAGAGCCAGCCCTCGATCGTCAGGCCATCGGGAGCCTGCCAGCTCAGGCGCCGCGGGCGAATCAGCCGATGGCTGCGCAGAAAGCGTTCATTGACCCCTGTCAGCCGCTGCAGTTGCGACCCATCGCCCTGTAGGGACCAGATATCGCCAGGCGTAAACCAGTCGGCCCGCACGACAGCGATCAGCGAGCCATCGCTTGCGAGATGAGGACTCAGGTAGCGCCCTGGGCCACTGGTCAAAGCTGTCATCTGCTGCGTCTCATGATCGATGCGGTAGAGATGGCCCTGGCCATGCTCATGGATTGTCACCAGGAGATGGCGGCTATCGGGATACCACTGCGGGCGGACGAGCCACTCGCTGGGGGGACGCAACTCATCGGTAATGGTGACCTGACAGGTGTAGTCGGCCTGCTCAGGAAAGGCAGGGCGCGGCGCCTCGCTGCCGTCGGCTGCCACAATCCACAGGGTAACATTGCTGGTCTCGGTTTGATCAGGGGCATAATAGTAAGCGAGGTAGCGGCCATCTGGCGACCACGAAGGCATCTGAGCTAGCCCTTCCTCGGGGGTCAGACGACGGAGCTGGCCCGTTGCCAGCGTCAGGACCCAGAGGGCCATACTGGTACTGAGGTCGGGCTGTGGGCGGCGATTAGCACAGAAAGCGACTTCACTGCCGTCCGGTGACCAGCATGATTGGACCAGATGTACCGGCTCGGCGGTTAGGCGTACAGCTTCGCCCTCCAGGGGAACGAGCCAGAGCTGTATCCGGCGTCCATGCCAATGCCCTATGCCATCCCACTGCTCGTCGAGCCGTGTATAGACAAGGGCTGTCTCCTCCTCCCTCGGACCGGCTTCCTGGTCATCGGCTGGTTTCCAAGGACTATGCACCAGCAGGGCTTGACCATCGGGACGCCAGCTATAATCGCTGACCCCATTGGGCAGGTGCGTCAACTGGCGCGCTTCCCCGCCATGAAGCGAGAGCAGAAAGAGCTGAGGCTGACCACCGTGGCGCGTGCTCAGAAAGGCCAGGTCATCACCTCGTGGCGACCAGCGAGGCAGAAAGTCCTGGTGCTCGCCGGCAGTGAGCTGTCGCGCCCCACCAATGGCCTCTTTGCGGCTCGGGACCAGCCAGATAGCACTTTTACTGCTCTGAGTATTCCGATCGTTCCTTTGCAACGTGAAGGCAATCAGGGAATGATCGGGCGAAAGCTGTGGGTCCCAGGCAATCTGCAGATCCAGCAGCTCCTCTACTGTCACAGGAGCTAGCCCCGTTGATACCGTAACTGTAGTCGAGACCGATGCCCCAGCAGCGGCAGCGTCTCCACCCTGGACGGTTGCCGGATCTGCGACCTCCTGCTGGCTGATCTTGCCGCTGGCCTCGCCCTGATCTAACTCTGCCTGGTGAGAAGCTTCGGAGGAGGCGGTCGCCTGTGCTGACACCGGGCGCGGCACCGTTTTGTTCTCATCTTGCTCTTCTAACATCGCTCGCTCCAATACTTATTCAAGACAAACATCGTCATTGATACGAATAAACGGTAGCAAGAAGGCGGCCAGGGAGAGGAAAGCGAGAAAGTAGTTCTGCCAGCGCGAGGGTGATGACGCCTGTGATCGGCCTGGAGGAGGAATAATCTCGCAGTGAGAAAGAAGCCTGGCAAGGCCCGCATGCAGAGGAAGAAAAGCGGCGATTACCGAGTCCGAAAGTAGGGGAAGAACGGCGTGCCCGCGGTCGTTGCTGATGAGCGAAGCTCGTTGTTGGCAGACTGGTAAGCCCTATCATAGGGATGTGATACCACATGGGGAACTGCCACGCAAGGGTGGCTGCCGACGGCCAGGGAGAGGCCATCGAGAGAGAGCAAGATCAGCGACCTGCAAAAGGGGCCACTCAGGGCAGAGAGGACCTCGCCAGAGATGGCTCCCCAGAGACTTCGGAAGGCAAGCAGGCCGGAATAAGATGGAGAAGAGAGCACGGTCGGACCTCGAACGAGAGAGTAGCTGTCTACTCGCCAGCCAGGCACAAAGAAACCCTACCCAGACGAATCTCTGCAGGGCCTACGCCGTCCTGCCCGCTGCCTAAAGGTCTCTCACCTGCAAGATTACTCGGTCAACAAGGCCACCAGACCCACGATTGTGGCGGTGACAACAATCCAGAGCATCTGGAACCAGTAGAAGAAAGGTATGCCGAAGAGCGTTGGCTCCACCTGGTTGTAGAGGGCTGGACAGACGGCGGTGAGAAAGGGAATGAGCAAGAGCGCGAAAGGCCAGAGACGCCCCCGCCTTTGGAGCGATTCTTCAGGTAGCATCGTCGTCACACTCTCCCCGGTCATAATCGCCCTGCCTTGTGCAGGAATGAAGATTGCCTCTTTCCTCAAGGCTGGATCACTCAAGTCTAGTATAGGCTCGTGAGAGAGGCCCAAGCAGCTTTACTTTGACAGAATTAGGAAAGAAAGGCTATGATCCCCCGCCGTACTTTGATGTAGTGCTATACTGACACTTATCGAAGAGCGTACAACATGATAAAAACGAACCAGTCAGAGAGAGGATAGAACAGACTGAATTATCTGGATACATGGTACACAAGATACAGTTAAGGAAATGAAGCACTACAGTTGAGTAGCTCTTCGTGCAGGAGAATAGTAGGAGCGGGTCAGGCATCTTTGGCGGACACAGTGTTGTGATGTGATATTTTCCTGAAAGACACGTGCCATAGGAGAAGAGACATATGATTCAATGGGGAATGCTAGCGGCCTTCGTAGGCGTTTTCATGGTAATGACTATCATGGGCCTATTGGCCGCGCGCTGGCGGCCTGGCGATCTGAACAGGCTTCAGGAGTGGGCTCTGGCGGGAAGGCGCTTTGGACCAGTGGTGTCCTGGTTCCTCATTGGCGGTGATCTCTACACTGCCTACACGTTCATGGCGGTGCCAGCTCTGGTCTATGCCCAGGGGGCACAAGGCTTTTTTGCCTCACCCTATCTGACCCTGGCCTTTGTCTTTGCTCTGATCATGATGCCTCGCTTTTGGGTCATTGCGCGCCATCGCGGCTATGTTACTCAGGCCGATTTTGTGCGTGAGCGTTTTGGTAGCAGTACCCTGGCCCTGATCGTGGCGGTCACCGGCATCATGGCCACCATGCCCTATATCGCCATCCAGATCTACGGTATCCAGGTCTGTATTGCCCAGATGGGGATCAATGTCGAGCTGGCTCTCTTCATCGCTTTCCTGATCCTGGCTCTCTACACCTATGTTAGCGGCTTGCGGGGACCGGCCCTCATCGCTATCTTTAAGGACCTCTCTATCTGGCTGGTAGCCATTGCAAGCTTCGTCATCATCTCTCTCCGCCTGGGAGGCTTGCCACGTATTTTCGCCGCTGTCCCCGCTGACAAGCTAACACTCTCTCCTACACAGTATAGCACCTTTTCAACGCTCATTCTTGGCTCTGCAATGGCTCTCTTTCTTTATCCACACGCCTTTACCGCGATGTTGAGCGCGAATAGTCGCCGTACGTTGAAGCGGACCCTGCCGTTTCTGCTGGCCTACACCTTTCTGCAGTCGCTCATCGGCTTATTTGGCTTTATGGCTATTGCTGCTGGTATCAAGCCCTCACCTCTCTACAAGACCAATAGTGCTCTGCCAGCGCTTTTCGCCAGCATGCTGCCGCCGTGGCTGGCCGGTTTCGCCTTTGCGGCCATCTCCATTGGCGCCCTGGTTCCTGCTGGTGTCATGTCGATTGCGGCGGCCAACCTCTTTACTCGCAACATTTATCGTGAATATTTCCATCCTAACTGTACAGAGCGTGAGGAATCGGCGGTAGCCAAGACGGCCTCTCTCGTCATTAAGTTTGGGGCTTTGCTCTTTATCCTCTTCTTCCCAACGGATTTCGCCATTAATCTGCAGCTGTTTGCCAACGTCTGGATCATTCAAATCCTGCCTGCGGTGCTTCTGGGCCTCTATACGCGCTGGTTCCACCACTTAGCCCTGATCTGTGGCTGGGCTGGGGGTATGGTCCTTGGCACCTGGATGGTCCTTACCCAGAACTTTGGGACGGTCTACTCCCTGGCCCTGGGAGGCCTCTCGTTCCATGTCTACGCTGCCTTCGCCGGGCTAGTGCTCAATCTGGTCCTGTGTTGTGCTCTGACGCCCCTCTTTGACCTGCTCGGTCTGCCACGTGGGCAGGATAACACCAGTCCGACTGACTACGCAATCCGCCCAGTAACCGGTTTCTCAGAGGAGCGACTCCTGCAGCAAGCGAGCCAGCTCCGTCAAACCTCTCCTGCCGGAGCGTTTCCTTTACAGGACGAGCGGGTGGCCAATCGCTAGAACCCCTTGTGATTGGCTGGCTAGCGCAAGGGCTAGCGAAGGAGCGACGCAGAGAAAGCAGGCTCCAGGTCAGAAAGGAGCATGTTGCGTCGGCAGAATGGAGTTGCTTGAGCAAAGGCATCGCTTTCCCTTTCTTCTCGATTCTTCTGGATGGTCTGGTTGTGCTACGAGGGTGCTATCCAGGCTCGTACGTCCTTTGGCAAGGATGTCTTGAGCTGGGGTGTGACGGTTATGGCTGGTTTCTCTGGGGAGCAGGCTTATGTCAGAGCAGGAAGGCGTGACGGATCACCTGGTCACCATTATTCAGCTGATCCAGCTCGCGCGTGGCAGCGGCACGCTTACGACCTGGCGGGGGACTGGCGACCTCTTTGAGGAAGGGGTGATCACCTTTGTGAAAGGTCAGGTCACCCAGGCCAGTGCTGGTCGCCGCAAGGATCATGCCGCGCTCAATTGGCTGAGTACCTGGGGGAGGTGTCGCTATAGTTTTACTCCCGCGATGCTTGATGAGGCAACAAAGCAGTTACTGGCCTGGCTGGCTGCTGGCATTACACAGCCGCCGCGCCCAGCGACGCCAGCGCCCTCGTCAGGGCCGCCTTCTGTCGCGGCTCGTGGCTCCCAGTCGGGGGCGGGTGTGGTTGGGCAAGGGCAGCAGGGCGCTCGTTCCTCGGATGCTTCCTACTACGCGGTGCCTTATCCCGTGCTGCCCTTCCAGCAAGCCCTGCTTCTGATCGAGCAGTATCATCTCTCACGCGCCCATCGTCAGCTCTTTTTGCTGATTGATGGCCGACGCCGGCTGCTCGATCTGGCTCAGCTGATGGGCAAGGAGCCGCAGGTGGTGGGCCAGCTACTGAGTGATCTGGAGCAACGTGGCATCATTCAGAGGAAAGGATTGTAGGTTGTATGCTTGAGGTTGAGCCGCAGTTAGGGGGACTCGGACGAGAAGAGGCCCTGGTGGAGATCGTCCAGGCCTACCGGCAGGAGCGTGTTCCTATGCTTGATGGTGCCGATCTGAGTCGGCTTGATTTGCAGAAAGTAGATCTCAGTGGCGGCAATCTGCGCGGGGCCAATCTCTCGGAGGCCAATTTAAGTGGGGCCTATCTCTGTGGGGCCTATCTACGTAAAGCTGATCTCAGTCATGCTAATCTCAGTCGGGCCAACCTGAGTAAGGCCTTTCTGATCGGGGTCAATCTGATTGGGGCGAATCTCCTGGGGGCCTCGCTGCGTGAGGCTGACCTGCGCTCGACGGATCTGGGAGGAGTGGATCTACGGGGGGCCGATCTTCATGGGGCGATGTTGGTTGAGGCTGGCCTCATTGGGGTCGATCTGCGGCGCTGTGATTTAAGCCAGGCTCGCCTGAGTCTGGCCAATCTGAGTCGTGCCAATCTCTCTGGAGCCGATCTGAGTGGGGCCGATCTGAGTGGCGCAATTCTGGATGAGGCCGATCTGAGTCGAGCTGATCTGAGTGGGGCCAATCTGGTCGGTGCTCATCTGCGCGAGGCTAACCTGAGTGGGGCTAATCTCAGCGGGGCGCGTCTCAATCTGGCTGTCCTGAGCAAGGCGAACTTGAACGGGGTCTATGCTTGTGGTGCCTCGCTCTATGGCGCCAATCTGGTTGATGCGGCCCTGCATGAGGCCAATCTCCGAGGGGCGAGCCTGAATCGCGCCTATCTGTTCCAGGCGGTGCTCAGAAGGGCCGATCTGAGCAAGGTCGACTGCGCCAGGGCCAATCTCTCGCGTGCTGATCTGGGTGGCTGTGATCTCAGCCGGGCCTCATTGGTAGAGGCACTGCTCAAAGGCGCCGACCTCTCCGAGGCCTATCTGTACGCTACCGATTGTCGCGGCGCCAATTTGCAGCAGGCGCGTCTGACCGGGGCAGTGCTGACCAATAGTCTCTTTGTGCGTGCTGATTTACAGCAGATCCAGGCGGAACCTGAGCAGTTCAACGGCCTTGATCGCAGCGCGCTGGAGGAGATTGTGATCGATCCCTATACCGGCTGGCGTCTGGGGATCGGCTCCAACGTGGTGCGTCGGCCTCTGTGAACGGAGACCTTGACGGATATGCTCCACGGCTGCTGGGGAGGGAGCAGGCAGCAGGCGGACCCTGCTGGTAGCTGGTGAGCAGCTCTTGTACGACTACTTTTCTGCTGCTACAGGGCCCGCCTGTCCGTTGTTCCTCCCGCGCTTGATGCGGGAGCTTCTTTGTCAGGAGCCAGCTCCCATGCGCACAATCAGGGCCTGCCGCATTTCGGGTGTCTGAACGTAGGCAGTGCCGATGCTCAGTTGCTCAATCTGTTCTGCGACCTGGTTGACCTGGCCAGCGCGGATAAAGCCCGCGGCTTTCCGCGCTTCGGGATGGTTCAGGCGAAAGATGATGCGTGTGCCGGCGTTGTTGAGAATCTCGGGGTGAAAATCGCCCAGGCCCTGGCTGGCGACGATCACTGAGATGCCGAACTTGCGTCCCTCTTTCATGAGCTTGGGCAGGGTCTTGTCCTTGGCCAGGCGATGGGCCTCGTCCAGGACGATGGCCAGGCGCAGCCGCTCGGCAGGACCCCAGTGGAACATGTCTTTATAGATCTTGTGCAGGAGGAAGGCGCCGGCGCTGAGCTGCAGCAGCTCCGCGTAGAGCTGATGCAGGTCGATGACCAGCCCATGCCCGATCAGCGAGGAGAGATTGACGGGGGACTCTGCGGGTTGGAAGAGGTCCATTTCCAGTAATGGCCGGCAGCGTGCGGTCACGTGGCCCACCCGGCGCCGCTGCTCCAGTCGCCCAATACGATGGAAGACCTCGTGAAGCGATGGATAAGTCAACGCACTGCGCTCTTCTGCACTCAGTTCGTCCTCAAAGCCGTGGAGCCGGTAGGCGTCACGGATAGCTGTGTAGACGACATCACGTTGCATCTCTCCAAGCCCGGCGACCTGAGCGAAGATCTCAGAAATTGCCAGGGCGTTGTATCGCCAGGCTGGCCCGGAGACGCTGCATTCAAAGGGGCTGAAGGGCAGGCCCTTCGCCGCGTCGAGGACCTGCGGCTGAACGCTTTGGAAGTAGCGCCCCTGGGGATCGGCAAACTGGCCGTGGAAGTCCAGCACCAGGGCCGGGACGCCTTGCTGACTGAGTGCACTCAGTAGGTGCTCAATTGTCCATGATTTCCCCTGTCCGGGAATACCCAGGATGAAGAGGTGCGGGCTACCCTGAATGCCCGGCTTCCAGTAAACCGGGCCACTGGTGGCCTGCCCCAGCTGAATGCGTGCGGACATAGAGACAGGCCCGGTTGGCATCTGGCCCTCTTCCTGGCCGGTGCGAATGAGCAGCGTGCGCTCTGCTTCTGCCCGCCCGATTTTCTCTAATTGCCGCTCAAGCCTGGGTGGAAGAGCAGGCTCAGCGGCTGGCCGGCCCGCTGGTTCTGCGGTGAATGCCTCTCCTTCTCCTAAAGGTGTGGCCGCTGACAGCTGCTCTTCAGATTCGGCGAAAGGCGTCTGTTGCCCCCGTTCTGCCTGCTCCTCGGAGACCAGGGCCTCTTCCTGGAGATTGAGGGCTGGCTCCTGTAGAAGTTCGGGCAGGTTCTGGAAGTCGCTGGCAGTCAGCAGGCGGATGCGCGCGCCTTCGACGATCAGTGGTTTACGTGGCTCACTCTCAAGGCTGACGATATAGCCCTCATAGCTGGGACGGAAGTCCAGCTCTTCTTTTTCAAAGCGGGCCAGGTTTTCCAGGAAAGTGCCTTCGGCCTCGGGATTGAAAAGCTGGTAGCGACGGGCGCGCTCGAAGTAGAAGCGCAGGACATTGGCCAGATAGGCGCGTTGCAGAGCGCCATCGAGCTGCCGACGATCGAAGAAGCGCTGGCGCATCGTCTCGGCGGTCGTTTGCATCTGCAGGGCCATATCGGCAGCCAGGCGCTCAAGGGGTGCGGTGCCGCGGCGCCACTTGACCTCGATAAAGGTCGTCTCGACGATGTTCCGCTTCAGGGTGATGAGGGCCAGATCGCAGCGGCGCTCGCTCTGGACGGGCTGCTCTGTACTGTTCGGGTAGAAGATGCGCGGGTAGAGGTCGACGGGTAGCAGGACAGCCTGCTTGAGGCGGCCCTGACGTTGGAGCCAGGCTGTGACCACGCCGAGGCCCACGGCGGCGGCGGTGCTGGTTGGGGACTCCAGCGCTTCCAATGCCAGGCGTCCCGAGATGATTTTCAAGTAGTGCAGCAGATGGCTGACACTCTCCTCGATCTGCGAGAAACCCAACTCGTCCATAGCTCGGGCAAGCATCGAGCTGATTTCCTGATGCCAGGAGGTGGTCACCATCATACGGTGGCCCAGCCCTTCGGTGAACTCAGGCGAATAGTCCAGCACATACTTACGGGCTATGTCCTCCAGTCCGGGCAAGTGGGGCGAGTCGTAGTAGTCCAGCGTAAAGAAGCGGTCCAAAGTAATAACCCAGTTCGTTCTTTGATGCAGCTTCTCCAGCAGGGCGCGGCGCTCGTCTGTGAGCGCGACCTCCAGAGTGGGCTGAGTTTCCGCCCTACCGCTAAGTAAGTAGCCACCGGCTTTCAGAAGCGCTGTGTGCAGATTGACCAGTGTCTCGCTATAGCGTGGTCCCTCGGGATGCGGAAGGGGCCTGCCGCCGAAGGTGTTGACCTGGTAGTGCCAGAGCAAGGTACCGTTCTCCTGGCTGAACTGGGAGATAAAGCGCGCGAGCAGACCATAGAGGGAGAAGCTGCTAACTGTGCTGCTCGGCGAGGACGCGCCCGGCGTCGATGTTGCAACGACGCGCGGACGCATCAGGTCGCTGACGATGGCCAGGTGAGCCTCGGGTGGCTCTTGCTTTCCTTCCTGCAACAGGCGCAGCGGGCGGGCGGTGGTTGAGATGGCCGGCAGGAAATGGTCCGTCTGGTAGCCTGCGTTTCGGAAGAGCCAGTTGCCATGCTGTTGCAGCGTTTGGGTCAGAGTCTGCAAGGTGCCACTCTGCCAGCTTTCGCTGTATGAAGTGATCTGGAGCAGGGGCAGGGTGCCGACTGGTAGCTCTGTCTCCTCCGCTTCATTTTGCGAGGGGGCCAGACCCTTCAGGGCCTCGCCCAGCAGGGCGCCGCGGTCCGGGTTCACCAGCGTTAAGACCAGCGGATTGGCATAGGGATGGAGGGTCTGAAAGAGCTTGAGATGCTCGCCAAGCCGCTCAGGGCGAATATCGCCCGGGACGGCCTGATCCGGGCTGGCCTTGAGCACGGTGGCGACGTCGGTGTAGCGCCGATGCGGATCAGGGGCATCGGCGGGAAGTGCCACTCCGTGGAAGAAGAGCAGATTCTGGAAGAAAATGAAGACCGTCGATGTGGCAGCGTGGTAGGCAAAGGGAGGAACGTTGGCCGGGACGAGCAGGCGCAGTGCTTCCAGATCGACTTTCTGTTTACGCTGACTCTCCTGTTGTTCCAGCAGCTCCTCCTCCCAGGAGGAAAGCAGCCGGGTATAGCCGGCGAACCAGGCGGCGCGCAGCGGGTGGGTTGGCAGGATGACCAGGGCCTCTTCGGCCTGCCGCTGATGCAGAAAGCGGATGAGCAGGCTGTCAATCGAAAGAGCCTGTTTGATTTCGCTCTCATCAGCCGCGCGTGCTCGCAGGTCCTGGAGCAAGTCGTGGTAAGCCTGAGCATAGCGGACAGCGGCATCGGCCAGCTCAGGGCTGCTGCTCCAATCGGCCACCTCGATGAGGTCGCGTCCCTCAGACTGGCGCAGGCGTCGGAAGAACAGCTCGCGCTGGCGCCAGAAATGTTGCCAGCTCTCGCTTTCGCCTGGGGCGAGCTGAAACGTTTGAATAGCTTCCCCATCGACGGGCTGCAGATCATCAACTTCCAGAAGGAAACAGCCACCCTGAGCCGGCTCCTTCAGAACGCGCTGCTCCAGCTGCTGCAGCGTCTCGCTCAACGTCAGCGTCAGTCGGTGCTTGCCATTGAGCAGCAGGCTGAAATAGGCGCGCTCCTTCTGCCATTGGGGCAGGCTTTCCTCCAGGATTGTCTCGCGGACCTTGCTACCGACTTTGAGCCGTCCGAAGGCCAGGGTCGGAACTATTTGGCGCTTTTCGCGGGGAGTCTGCTCAGGAGGCAGGTGGGCTGGATCGAGGGTCAGGTAGAACGCCAGGCTATCTTCGTAATAGAGCTGCTTCTCTCCATCGTTGTCCTTCACCATCTCATTGCCATCAGGCCCCAGGGGGGCGATGCGCACGCAGAGCAGGTAATCGGGCAGCTCCTCACTATCGAGTCCCAGCTTCTCTAGCTTGATCGTGACCTTGCGTCGCCCAGGGGTGAAGTCCTGCTCCCACAGGCTTTCGCGGAAACCTGGCTCGCTGCCATCGGGCACGATGGCCACGCGCCAGCCGCCGAGGTTGCGCGGCTTATCGGGTTTGCATTTCCAGCGTACCACCACATCGCCGTTGCTCCCGTAGTAAGCGTAGAGGGCGCCACCGATGCCGTCTGGCTGAGCCAGGTGGCAGAAGTGTTCAACTGCTCCTTTGGCATTGACGAAAGATTCGATCTCAAATTTATGCAGGTCGCTCTTTTCATGCTGGATGAATTCCCAACGATCAAGCGTCAGCTCTTTCTCTACCAGAGCGCATGACCAGTTATGCACATCGCTGAGGGCTTTGCCCTGGAGGAAGCGCAGCAGCTCTGTGGCGGTTGTGCTCTCAACCTTCAGCTCTTGCACGCGCTCGACCAAGGTGGCATCGAACTTCTTGGGACGGGCTAACAACGTTGTCAGGCGCCGATTGGCTTCCAGAAAATTGACGAAATCGGGGCGTGCATCGCTGATGAGGCCGACGCGCCAGAGTTCCAGACCAATCGTCTCCGCTGTGCCATCCTGTACATGGGCATAGACGGCGGTAACGAAGTCCAGACGTCGCTCGTAGCTTAAGCCAGGCCAGCGGCGCAGGTGGCTAAAAACTGCCTGCACCTGGGCGGCGGCCTCGGGAGAGCGCTCCTGGAGTCGGCGCCGTAGCTGCTGGAGGGCAGCCTCATAGAGCGCCCGTCCATCGATGGGAGCGAAGGCATTGGCCAGCGAGCTGGCGGTGGCGTCTACACTGCCAGCAGGAATGAAGAGGCAGAAGCGTCCAATTTTGCGGTTGCGTAGCTCAATCGCGCGGTCAGGCGTGATAAAGAGCGAGTCGTCGGCGCCAGGCTGGTGCTCAGTAGCCAGGATATGGAACATGGTTCCCTGCTTTGCCTGCTCGCTTGTGCGTAGCCGTTGGCAAAGGGGCAGCGCATCGTCCAGTTCCAGAAAATCAATACGAGCACAATGGCCGGCGCCTGTCCCCCTGATTTCTTTTAACAGCGCCTCGGCCAGTAGCTCGATCTTCAGCTCACTCTGTGGAGAAGAGATGACCATAGCTAGACCCTTTCCAGGCTCAATGCTTCTTCTTAGTAGTAGCTGGTTGGCGCGGATGTGGCCGCATAGGGTGGATGCAGACGCTGGACCGTGAAGTCGTCGGAGAGGTCGCGGAAGATACCCATCTGGCGCAGGCGGCGCAGCATGGCCCGTAGATTCTCCTGGGCCGCAGCAGTATACTCGGCGCCCACAAAAGGAGCGGGCGGACGGTCAACCAGCAGCCCAAAGCGCTCGTCGAGGAAGCGCAGGAAGTCCTGCAGGCGGATGGGCATGGGACCATGATTGCTCTGGTCTCCATTCAGGCCATTCTCGCTGCCACTCAGACGGGCAGCGGCAAGCTGCACCAGAACCGCCAACAGATCGTTGGTCGGAGCATATTGCCAGGATGGGCGATATTTGAGCTGCCCGCGAAGCAGCCCCTCAGCGCGCGTCAGTCCTCCGGTGCTCCAGTACCACTTAACAAACTGTTGGGTGGCATCGCGCTGGCCTTCTTTCAGCAGGATGACCAGACCATCTAAATCGCTCTCAGCGCTGTCGAGCAGCTCATCCAGGTATTTTATTGCTAGTTTGCTTTCTGGGTCTTCTGGATCTTTATTCTCTTCAAAGATCTTGTCAGTATCATCACGGGCCTGGGCCTGAATATCGGCGCAGATACTGGATTGGTCGCGTAGCATCAGTAAACGCTGCAGGTAAAGAGGGCCTGCGGTTGCGCCTCCAAGGAGGCTTTCTATGACAGCTCGACGGCGACTGTTCCGTCTGAGTTGCTCCACATAGCTTTGCAGCTGGCGCAGCAGCAGATTCGCCGAGAGAAAGCTCTGGTAGGCTTCGATATCGCGACGTACACAGGCATGGGCCATCTCCTGGCTGGGGCCAGGCTGGCCGGTGAAGTCCACATAGAGAGCTGGAGGCGATGGGGCCGGAGGCTCGCCCATCGCGGGGGGCAAGCTCTCTGGCTGCGCGACCAATGCATTCACTGCGTAGACGACCTTCAGGGTGTAGATAAACAGCTCGAAATTGATCAAGGTCAAGAGATGATGAATAAAAGCCGGCATAGGCATTGCCCTGTGGTAAGCCGACATATATTGCACAAGGTCAGCCGCTAGCTCGTAGGTCAGTCCGGGGCAGGCTCCGGGATGGGCATCTTTTTCACGACTCAAGCCTGGTCGGGCGCTCTCAAAGCCATCGAGAAAGGCTAGCGAGAGGCGCGTCAGCGTATCTACCTCAGTAATGCCATCGTATTCCCCGCCCAGGTCGCCCGCCTTGCCGAGTTTAACACCGCGACCGAAAATCTCTTTGAGAAGCTGGCGCAGGGCCTGATCGCCTTTCAGGTAGCCGCGCAGGATCTGATAGAGAAAGGTATCGACGTTGCGCAGGCGGCTGCCCTCTTTGGGGAAGCCGGGCTTGTAACAGAGGAGGCTGTGCGGTATGACAGAAGTAATCTGCTCCTCTTTATGACCACGGCCAACGCGCCCAACGGTGATCAGGGCAGTGCGTACCAGACGTTCCAGCAGACGTCGTTCTTGAAGAGTGGTGAAACCCTCAAGTGCGGGATGCTGGCTAAGCTTATTAATATAGACATCGATGGTCCGAGGGTCGTTTGGTATGCGAGCACGTCCCCGGCCCTCGGCCAGAATAGTAAAGAAGAGGATAGGCAGCAACAGCTCGATATCGAAATCATTCAGCTCAATGGGTAGTACCAGAGAAAAGCGGACTCCGCGTAGTTCCTTCGGCAACTTGACCTTCACGATGGCCCTCCTTCCAGCGGATCAAGCAATGGCTGTTCTGACCACCTTACCGTCGCGCTGCGTCAAGTGATGCAGGTGCTGGCCTTTCTCGATCAACACGAGATCCTTTGTTTCCATCAGCAGCAACGCATGCTTGAAATGGCGCAGATCCTCCAGCAACGGCTGCAGCTCTAGAGCCTCTGGCTGCAAGCCATCCGCCAGGCGCAGCAGCAGCTCAAACAGATCGAGAGAGATCTCCAGGCGAGGCGTTCCCGAGCGATGGCGCAGTACCAGAAACTCGGGCAAAGTCTCAACGACCTCATTATCGCTGGTGCCGACTGGCTCCAGAATGAACTGCTCCAGCGGGAGCTGCTTCAGAATAATCAGTTGCTGCTCCTCCGAAGCGCGCACCACCACACTCAAATGGCCATCTGGCAAATCGGCGTTAATCCCATCCGATCGCAAAATGCCAAGGGCTAGCTTGCGGCGCGTCTCCTCCAGCTCTTCCTGTTCACCTTTCAGCAACTGCAGGTAGAGCAGAGCATAGCGGTAAGGCAGAAGGTCGGGCCAGCGCACAGAAGGCAGGTCTGGACTCAGATCCTCATCATCCAGACGCGGGCCATAGAAATAGAGGCGGCGCTTCCAGGCAGCCAGCCAATCGTGCTCTTCGCGGAAACGCTGGCGCGGCAAATCTTTTCCATCAGCCATCAACTCAACGCGCAGCAGGGCATCCGATGACCCTTGATGGAAATGCAGGAAGCGATCCAGATGAGGCTGAGGAAAGCGTGCAGGATCAAACGCCCGCAGATCGCGCAACAACTCATCGTCGATCTCGATGGCAGCAAAAGCGCTCTGCCAGCACGCGCGCTCGAGCAAAGCCGCTCCCCCATCTTCGCCCTGGCGAGCAGCATGCACCTCGCTGCAACTCAGATTACCTGTGATCAAAAAGGCCAGAGCCGAACGCAGGTCACGCATTGTCATATGGCGCTGATGGCGCAGATGATGTAGCAACAGGATGAACTCCAACCGCTGCTTGGTGCGGTTCTGACGCAGCGTCTCTGCATTCTGGTAAATCGGACAGATGGCCTCGGCAGTGCAAGACTGGCAGATCGTCCAGCGCTCCTTTGCCACCAGGCTATCCAGCACGCGGCGGAAGAGCGAGCGATCCCGCTCGCCGGGCAAGGCCACAAAAGCGCGTCGCTTCAAATCAACCAGCCAGACCTCTTGCTCTCGCAGCGACTCACTGCGGCGGGCCCGACTCAGCTGCCTCTTTAACCAGCTAAAGCGCTCGCCGTAGCGCTCAAAATAATCGGCCAGACGACCATCATTGATAGCCACCAGCACCGTCAGCGCTGCTGCTGGACGCTCGGAGCCTTCCAACTCCTGGAGCCGGCGCGTAAGCTGCTCATCGGCGCTCAACTCGCCGTGAGCCTCAGAAGCATCGTAGCAACTACAGAAGACATGGCCCTGATAGACCAACTCCCAGCCGCTTTGATCGGAGCGCTCTACTACGGGATTGGCGCCTAGCTCGACCAGCTTCTGGCGCACCTGTTCTAAGAAAGCCGTCTTGCCGTCGCCAGGATTGCCCGAGAGGAAAAGCGCGAGCGGGCGCTGGGCCAGCACAAGCGGCAGCAGCTTCCGATCGAGGGCCGTCTCTACGTAGGTCTGCCGCACAAAGTCACTATCCAGGCCGCGATTGTCGGCGTTGCCGCTGGAGCTCTTGCGATAGAGACCGCGCACCTGCTCCACCCAGGGATTGACTTGCGCCTCCCGCTCCTGACCAGTTTCAAGAGCTGGCGTTGTCTCCTCTGCCGCCACCACTGCCGCCAGCTCGGCCTGTTCCAACTCTGCCAGAAACTGACGAGCGCTGACAGGTCGCCGCTGGGGATCGGGATCAAGCGCGCGCAAGAGCACGGCAGCCAGGCGCTCCACATGCTCATCAGCACCTGGCAAGTCCTCTACAGGGCGCAGAATACGTTGTCCCTCCGTGCTGTAGGTAAAAGGCAACTGGCCTGTCAACATCTTAAAAAGCACGACAGCTGCCGCATAGCGATCGCAATCGGCGGGCGGACTAGCAGCAGTCAGCGCCTCGGGCGGCAGATAGAGCGGCGTACCAGCCAGGCTACGCTCTTCACCTCGCCGGATGGCAAAGCCGAAATCGATCAGGACCGGATGGTTATCGACCTCGTGCAAGATAATGTTGGCAGGTTTGATGTCGCGGTGAAGAATGCCATATTCCTCCAGTGTCGCCAGAGCCTTCAGCAGGTCCTGGGCGAAGGGCCACCAGCGCTCTAGAGACCAGGGGAATTCTCCTTCGAGCTGCTGCAGCGTTGGGCCAGGGATATACTCCATCACAATGTGAGGGTCTTCTCCTGGCTCATAGATGTCATCGATAGCCGGAAAATACTTGCTCTTTATATTTTTTAAAGCTTTGTATTCTTGAATTGCATGATCGTGGGCCTCAGTTGGCTGCAGGAACTGTTTCAGCACCAACTGTCCCCGTCCTGGCTGGTCTTTCTCGCTCACCAGATACGTACGGGCCATTGCTCCCTGGCCGAGCAAGCGGTGGACGACAAACTTGCCGTTCACCAGGGTTTGAGGAAGCTCACTGACCTGGGGCTGCTGAGCCTGGCGTAGGATCTCTTCCAGGCGCTGAGCCAGCTCCTCAGCGCTGGGGGGCTGCTCCTCCCGCGAGGGCAGCAGGACTGAGCGGAAAAGCTCTGACAAGGCTGCCGATGGCTCAGGAGGAAGGAAAGACCGCCAGCGGGGGGCATCGGGCAGACGTGGTGGTTCATTGACCGTCGGGCGCAGCAAGGAAATAGGAGTATCGGAGAGGCGTTCAAGCATTACCAGAGCCAGGCTAAAGGTATCCGTCTGCCGTGTCGCGAACTCGTAGCTGATGAGTACATCCTCGGCAGCGTAGGGGTCGTCGACTGCAGTCTTATCGAGCTTCGCTGCAATAGACATACCACTGACGCGCGCTGCATAAAAGTCGGTGAACAGCACACGGGGCGGCTGACCCTTTGGAAACTGCACTATGAGCGCAGCAGGAGTTAACGCGCGATGAAGGACGCCCTGATCATGGATCTGGGCCAACCCTTTGAAGGCGATCGCCGCCATTTGCAGGTCTTTCAGAAACTCCTCGCGCGTCTCCGGTAGCGGCAGAGCGCTTAGAGCACGGCCCTCGCCCTCGGGTGGAACAATGGGCACCACCATAAACCTATCCGACCAAGGGAAAGGGGTCTCGGCTCGCGGCACCAGGCCCGTTGGCTGCAATTGCTCCAGCGCCTTATACGTGTGCGTATAGAATTCCTTCGTCTCCTGGCGTTCTAGTGGATCAAAATCAAGCTCATAGAGCATAACAATGCGAGGGCGATTGGCTCCAGAAACCTTCTCAACGGCGCGGCAGCGGTAGAGCTTCGGGCGTACCTGTTCTGCCTCCTCGATCTGAAGCTCGTCGCCGATCTGACGTGGAAGCTGGGGGCGCGTGCGCAGGCCCGTCAGCGTGGTCCTCAGCAGCGAATGCAACTGACCGATCAAAGGATTGCCCTGGTGCTCATCTAACTCCAGCAGACGCTCGCACACCTCGTCCAGCCTAAAAAGGGCCGTAGAGGCCCGCACATCGCGAATCATCGGCTGAGCGATTGGCGAAGAGAGGAGGACAACGCCATGCACGAAGTGCTCATTCCCCTTCAGCGAAGGGATTTTTTCTCGCAGGGAGCCGGCCACCACCTTAGCCACGTAATCGACCTTTGCCAGCGGACTCTGCTCTGATGTCCCATCGGCCCGAAGCCAGAACTCCTCGTTGCCCCGCAAGGGACCCTGCCAGGACTTCTCATCGATCACAAAGATCCAGCGCTGGCCTATTGCTAGAAAATCAATCTCGAAGGATCTCCCATTCTTCGCGGGAAAGACCTTATTACAGATCACCAGCCACGAGGCGGGCAACCCCTGGCGCAAGACCGCAGCTGCCCGCTGCTCTCCCTCGCTTGCGAAGTCGCTCGTACTGATCAACTCAGCCACAGGTGCGCCTCCTTACTCCTTGGTCAAAGAGAGACCGGGACAGTAACGACGCATAGCGTCTCTTGCGAAAAAGCCCTCATTACAGCGTGATATAGCAATCATATGGCTGCAAAAGGGATGTCGGATTATAACATGTTTTCCTCCTGGCGAGCAAGCATCCATTTCTCTACCATCGGTGCAGGCACAGACAAAAGAGCCAAAGCCCTTACTAGCTGGTGCGCAACAGCAATAAAAAGGGAGCAGGCTAGGAGCGGGGAGCGATGCCGCAGAAACCGCTTGCGCCCCAACCGACAGCCACGCCGTGACCGGGTCCATGCAGACGCAGGTAGGCGTAAAGAGCATCTGCGGGTCGCGTGTCCTGCCAGGCCGGTTCCAGGTGCGCAAAAGGAGTACGTGCCGTGCGCTCACCGTCTGCGCCGTCGCCCTCAACCGTATCCACCACCAAACGACGTGCACCACTCTCAAGAAGCTGACCTCCAAAGGTCTTGACATCAGTAAAACGCAGGCAAGGGCTAATTGTAATCTGCGTCTTTACTCCCAGGCGACTGGCCTGGCCTACCAGCTGCCAGCGGCGTTCCAGCGCGGGCCCACCCCCCAACTGGCGCAGATAGGCCATGTCATCCGTCTCGATCGTCACCGAAAGCCAGGCATAAGGAATCTGGTGCAGTAGATCGAGGTCGCGCTCTGCCAGCGGTGAGCGCGTCTGCACCACCAACAAATCAAGGTCAGGGTAAGAAGCAAAGACCTCCAGACAGCGGCGCGTCACCTGATAGCGCCGCTCAAGCGGCTGATATGGATCAGTGGTTGTACTCATAAAAATGCGCAGACCACGCCGTCGCTCGGGGGACATACGACCCAGTGTCTGCTCCAATAGCAGCGGGGCATTGATTTTCACCTGCACGGCCAGACCCCAGGGAACACCCAGGCCAGCAGTCTTCCAGTTTGGCAAAAAGCGGGCATAACAATACTGACCACACGCTGTCTGACCATAGGCGCAGCCTGTATAAGCCGACAAGGCGTGTGTAAACGGATAGGGAGGCGCGACCAAAAAACCCCCACGCTGCGGTGTAAGGATGCCGCTGGCCTCCACACCAGAGACATGCATGGTTTCCCCCTTATCGTAAGCACGAGCTCGCCCATTCATTCAGAATAGCACACCCTCGGATAAAAACTTCTGCCCCCGGCAAAAAAAAGCGGTAAATCCCCCTTGACAGTAACCCAGGCCATCCACTATACTGCTAATGCACACGTGTGCAAAGATCAAAGCCAGAGCAGAGCGGCTGATAGCGGGAAGCAGGAGGAAGAGAAACAGAGTGAGCAGTTCGTCTGCCACACGTCGAGTTACTGACACGAGACGCTCGCGTGAGATCTCCATTGCCGATATTGCGCGCGTGGCCGGCGTCTCCCATACCACTGTCTCGCGAGCCTTGCGCGATAGCCCCTTGATCAGTGAAGAGACGCGGAAACGTATCCAACAATTGGCGCTGGAGATGGGCTATACACCCAATGCGATCGCCCAAAGCTTGCAAACACGGCGCACCAGCACGATTGGCCTGGTGGTAACCTCAATTGCCGATCCCTTCCTGAGTGAGGTTGTGCGCGGGGTCGAGGAAGTTGCGCGTTCGGCTGGCCTCAGCGTCTTCTTGAGCGCGACGCATAACGATCCCGCGCAGGAGATTGCGGTGATTGAGACGTTCCATCGCCGGCGCGTTGACGGCATCTTGGTGGCTTCTTCGCGTATTACAGGGGAATATAAGCAGCGACTTGATCAGATTCGCGTACCGACGGTGTTGATCAACAGTCAGGCTGAGTCGCAGTACGAGCTGCTTCACTGGGTAGCAGTTGATGATGTTGCAGGGGCGCGGCTGGCGGTTGAGCACCTGCTGACTCTCGGTCATCGCGCCATTGGCTATCTGGGCACAAATAGCCGCCCACGCTCCTGCCGCCAACGGCGGGAAGGTTATCAGGCCGCGCTAGCCAGTGCCGGCCTGGTGCCACGCGAGGAGTGGGTGATAGTCATGGCGGCGGAAGAAGCCTCTCCCCAGGAAGATGTCCTGTGTGGGCGCCGCGCGCTTCAGCGCCTGCTCGATGCAGGAGTGACTGCTGTCTTCTGCCAGAATGATATGATGGCTGTCGGAATCCTGATGGCCTGCTATCGTCGTGGCCTGGCGGTCCCTGCTGAGCTGAGCGTCGTTGGCTTTGACGATATCGAGATGGCCAGCTATATTAGCCCCCCCTTAACCACGGTGCGTCAGCCGCGTATCGAGCTTGGGCGTCTGGCAATGCAGGTGCTGCTTGATCTGCTCCAGGATCAGGAGGGCTGCAATCATGTCCTTTCCCCGATGCTGGTGGTGCGTGAAAGCACCGCTCAGCCATCGACCTCTCGTCCTGCGACGAGAAGGTGAAGAGAAAGAGAGAGCAGAGGAAGACCAGGCGACCGTTGGGCCGGCTCAGATCTGGCCAGAGCGCTGTAGGGCAGGTAAGAGCGCAAGAGCTATCGCCGTCGCTCGCCTGATCGTACAGACGCTTGTCCGCAGGACAGATCAAGCAGGCGATCTGAGACAAATGGGAGACGGCAGAGAGCCAGGGGTCTGGAGCGCGGTGTATGAGACTGGTGGTCAGATCATAAAGATGCGGTGCAAGCTTGAGTCAGGCTCTCCTTATTTGAGATAGGCCAGTGTGGTGGGCGTGAGCGTCTCCATTCGGCCAGAGGTGATCAGATCACAAGGGAGGCTTGTCGATGGAGCGAGGGCAGCGACAGCAGCCTGCTTATGATCTCGTTGCTATAGGGCGCTCCTCTCTCGACCTGTACTCCAACGACATCGGAGCGCCGTTTGAGGAAATTAAAAGTTTTGCTGCCTATGTTGGCGGTTGTCCCACAAATATCTGTGTGGGGGTCCGGCGGCTGGGATTGCGCTCGGCGCTGTTGACTGCCGTTGGCGATGATCAGGTGGGCAATTTTATCCTCCGTTTCCTGGCTCGCGAGGGCGTGGAGACACGGTATGTAGCGCGCAAGCCAGGGTATCGGAGTAGCGCTGTGGTGCTAGGAATCCAGCCGCCAGACCGCTTCCCGCTCACCTACTATCGGGATCACTGCGCTGACATTGAACTGACGATCGACGATGTGCTGGCGACACCGCTCGGTGAGTGCCGCGTCTTGCTCATCACTGGTACCGGATTGAGCAAGGAGCCGAGTCGTAGCGCCACACTCTTTGCTGCCGAGCTGGCTCACGAGCAGGGTGTGATGGTAGCTCTGGATATCGATTATCGTCCTGACCAGTGGCATGACCAGCGCGCCTTCGGGGTGGCAATCCGCTCGACGCTGCCGCTGGTCAATCTGGTAATCGGTACTGAGGATGAGATCAAAGCGGCCTTGCTGCGCGATCCTGGACAGGTGCAGGTGGCGCACTCGCAGATCTCCGACGCCCGCGTGTGTGGCAATGTCGAGGAGGCCATCCAGGAGATGCTGCGTCGCGGACCACAAGCGCTGGTGGAGAAGCGGGGCGCTCGCGGCTCGCGGGTTCATCTGGCACCATTGGAGAACCGGCACGGCTCTCCACGCTGCCTGGAGATACCTGGATTTCCTGTAGTCATTCGGAATATTCTGGGCGCTGGTGACGCCTTCGCTGCCGGCCTGCTCTACGGCTTACTGCAGGGCTGGGATTGGTATCGGGCTGCACGTTTGGGAAACGCCTGCGGGGCGATCCTGGTAACGCGGCATGGCTGCGCCGATTTTATGCCAACCTACGCTGAGGTACTGGCCTTCATCGAGGAACACGGTGGCTTCTAGGAAGAACTGCTGAGCTGTCCTGAGCTGTCCTGAGCTGTCCTGAGCTGTCCTGAGCTGTCCATAGAACGGGGGGAAACACATGAGCAGGGCAAGTGTCAGACGAATGTGGGACCAGGGAGCGGTTGCGACAAGACGCGGAGTCCAGCCGCCTGCTTGCACCTCCTCCTTGTTTCCTTGCCAGCGAGCGCGTTGACTGTGAGCGAGCCGATTACTCGGAGGAGAACGATGAGTGAGCACACTGGCCGACGCATGACTATGGCCCAGGCGCTGATTGCTTTCCTGCGCAATCAGTATGTAGAGCGCGACGGTGTAGAGCAGCCTTTTTTTGCTGGCTGCTTTGGGATCTTTGGCCACGGCAATGTAGCGGGCATTGGCCAGGCCCTCCAGGAGATGCCCGATTTCCGCTATTACCAGGCGCGTAACGAGCAAGCAATGGTCCATACGGCCATTGCCTACGCAAAAGTCAAGAACCGCCTGCAAACCTTTGCCTGCACCTCCTCGATCGGGCCAGGGGCCACAAATATGGTCACCGGTGCCGCCACCGCTACCATTAACCGGCTTCCTGTGCTGTTGTTGCCTGGCGATTTCTTTGCCCGACGCAATGTGGCTCCGGTGCTGCAGCAGTTGGAGTCAGAACATAGCCAGGATATCTCGGTCAATGACTGCTTCAAGCCAGTGAGTCGCTACTGGGATCGTATCACGCGCCCGGAGCAGCTGCTGACTGCCTTGCCTGAAGCAATGCGTGTGCTGACGAGTCCCGTGGAGACGGGCGCGGTGACCCTGGCTTTGCCCCAAGATGTGCAGACGGAGGCCTATACGTACCCGGAGGCTTTTTTCCGTAAACGGGTCTGGCCTGTCCCCCGCCCGCGGCCAGATCGGCGACAGCTAGAGGAGGCCGCCGCCTGGATACGGGCCAGCCAGCGCCCTCTGATTATCGCCGGTGGCGGCGTGATCTATGCTGAAGCCTGGACGCTCTTGGAACGCTTGATAGCTGAGACGGGCATTCCTGTAGCCGAGACGATGGCTGGGAAGGGCAGCCTGCGCTTTGATCATCCACTCAATCTGGGAGCAATCGGCGCTACGGGTACGTTCGCGGCGAATCGCCTGGCCCGCGAGGCCGACCTGATTATCGGGATTGGAACACGCTATAGCGACTTTACGACAGCTTCCAAGACCGCTTTCCGGCATCCAGCAGTGCGTTTCATCAATATCAATGTATCGGAGTTCGATGCAGCGAAGCACTCGGCCCTCTCGCTGGTGGGAGATGCCCGCGCAACGCTCGATGAGCTGCTGCCGCTGCTAGCAGGCTACCGGGTGCCGCCCGAGTATCGACAATGTGCCGAGGCTCTGCATTGCGAGTGGGAGGCTGAGGTTTCGCGCATCTATGGCCTGCGTCATGGGCCGCTACCCTCACAGGGCGAGCTGATTGGGGCTGTCAATGAATATGGCTCTCCCGAAGGGATCGTGGTCTGTGCCGCCGGAAGCTTGCCGGGTGATTTGCATAAGCTCTGGCGAACACGTCATCCGAAGCAGTTTCACCTGGAGTATGGCTATAGCTGCATGGGCTACGAGATCGCCGGTGGCCTCGGAACAAAAATGGCTGCTCCCGAACGGGAGGTCTATGTCCTGGTCGGCGATGGCTCCTATCTGATGATGAATGGGGAAATTGTCACCTCGATTCAGGAGGGCTATAAGCTGGTTATCGTGCTCTTCGATAACCAGGGCTTCAAGAGTATCGGCTCGCTGAGCCGCTCGCTCGGCCAGGGAGGCTTCGGGACACGCTATGTCTATCCCCAGAATGGACGCTTGCCCGGCGATGAAGCCGGCTCCGAGGTAGTGCCGCTGCCCGTTGATCTGGCAGAAAATGCTCGTAGCCTGGGCGCTTATGTGATCCGCTGCCGCAATACCGCCGACGTGGTCGCCGCCCTGGAAACCGCTCATGCAATGGATCGCACGACAGTGATTTATGTGCCGTGCGACCGCTATGAGGGTGTCCCCTCTTATGAAAGCTGGTGGGATGTGACTGTGGCAGAGGTAAGCTCCAACCCCCAGGTCCAGGCTGCTCGCCTCGAATGGGAGACCATGCGCGCTACGGAACGCTGCTTCCTATAGCCAGAGAATAGATGTAAGGGTGGCTGCTGCTCCTCTGCCGATTGATTGATTGCCCTTGTCGGTATGGGGGTGCAAGTCAGGTGTCTGCCGGCAACGATGAAGAAGGTGCTACCGATGTATGGCGGGAGAACGAGTGCGTGGTCTTGAAGCGCGGGTTGGATGGCATATGACGGGCATATGGCGAGCATATGACGATCGCCGATCGATCTTTTGCTGCAAGGTGGGAAGAAATGGCAACGGAGCAGATTCGCATCGCAAACGCGCCCTGCTCGTGGGGAACGCTGGAGTTCGATGAGGCCCAGACGCAGAAGCCGGCCATTCCCTGGGGGCAGATGCTGGATGAGCTACGAGCCACTGGCTATGAAGGAACAGAATTAGGAGACTGGGGCTATCTGCCTACGGTGGCAGATCACCTGGCCGCAGAGCTGTACAGACGCGAGTTGACACTCGTGGCGGCCTTTGTCCCCGTGATGCTCAAGAAGATGAGCGCACTGCGGGCAGGACTGGAGCAGGTCCTGCGCATTGCCAGTTTGCTCGCCGCAGTCTCCCAGGCCACGGGAGCCGCCTGGCGACCGCTCTTGCTCCTGGCCGACGAGAATGGCCGTGATCCTCTCCGAACGTCCTGCGCTGGACGCATTTCCCCTGCCCAGGGACTGACCCCTCGCGAGTGGCGCATCTTCGCACGCAACAGCGAGATCGTTGCTCGTGTCGTCTACGAGTCCACAGGACTACGCACAGCCTTCCATCATCATTGCGCTGGCTATGTGGAAACACCCGCGGAGATCGCTCACTTTCTGGAGCTGACAGATCCGAGCCTCATTGGTCTGGCTCTCGATACCGGCCACTACCTCTACGGCAGCGGCAGCAGCGAGCCAGAGCTGATCGAGGAGGCCCTGCGCCGCTTTGGTCTACGCATCTGGCACCTCCATTTTAAAGACTGCTCACCAGCAGTGGCACAAGAGGCCCGCACTCATGGCTGGGACTACTTTACCGCACTGCGCCACGGTCTCTTCTGCGAGCTAGGGCAAGGGATGGTTCCATTCCCGGCAGTGGTGACCTGGCTCCGCCAGCACGGCTATCAGGGCTGGATCGTCGTCGAGCAGGATGTGTTGCCCGGTATGGGCAGCCCCTATCTCAGTGCCCTGCGCAATCGCCAGTACTTGCGCAAGCTTGGCCTCTAGTTCAGCTCAGTTGGCTGACCCTTTGCTTAGAAGAGAGTCAAAGGGAAGGAGAGCAAGATACTCGCCCTCAGCAAGACTTGTCAACCCGCTGCCGAAACGAGCAATGAGAGAACAAGAGCAGGCAAACCATAGGAAAGGATGACGGGATGACTGTTAAACAGCTGACCGTTGGTTTAATCGGTGCAGGACGGATCGGACGCCTCCATGCTCACCATGTGACGAGACGTCTTTCACACGCTCGGCTGCTGGCCGTAGCCGATGCCTGTGCTGAGGCTGCCGAGTCCTGCGCTCGCGAGTGCGGTATACCTCGCTTCTGCTCAGACTATCGGGAAATCCTGGCAGATCCACAGATCAAGGCCGTTCTGATCTGCTCACCGACAGATACCCATGCCCAGCTTGTTCAGGAAGCTGCTCGCTCTGGGAAGCATATCTTTTGCGAGAAGCCGCTGGCCCTTGACCTGGAGACGATCGATCGAGCACTGGCTACCGTTGAGCAAGCAGGAGTCAAACTACAGACAGGCTTTAATCGCCGCTTTGACGCAAATTTCCGCCGTGTCAGGCGGGCTGTTGAGCAAGGGGAGATCGGCTTACCGTTGATGCTCCACATTACAAGCCGTGATCCCACCCCCCCACCGGCTGCTTATCTCCGGGCCTCTGGCGGGTTGTTCCTCGATATGACAATCCATGACTTCGATATGGCCCGCTTCCTGCTGGGCAGCGAGGTCGAGGAGGTCTTTGCTTTGGCCCATAACCTGAATGAACCAGAAATTGCCCTGGCTGGGGACGTGGCCCACGCTGCCGTGATGCTGCGTTTCACCAATGGGACGATCGCCACGATCAGCAATAGCCGCCGCGCTCGCTATGGCTATGATCAACGCATCGAGCTGTTCGGCAGTGAAGGAAGCATCGCCATCGACAATGCCTATCCCAACACGGCAGTCATCAGCGACCATCACGGTGTGCGACGCGATCTTCCTTTGCATTTCTTCATGGAGCGCTATACCGAAAGCTTCGCCGCCGAGCTGCAAGCCTTTGTCGATGCGGTCCTGAGTGACCAGCCTGTGCCTGTCAGCGGCTACGATGGCCGCGCCCCGGTGGCTATCGCCCTGGCAGCGCAACGCTCTTTACAGGAACATCGCCCAGTCTGCCTACGTGAGGTAAACTGAGAAGCAGCTATTCGGCAACGCGCAGTAAAACCGCAATGGAGAGTCTCACGGTAGAAAGAGGAGAGGTCGCTGTGTATAGAAGAGAAGATCTGAACTATACGAGCATTGAAAACATGCGAAATAAGCTGAAGAGGTTGCGGTCCTGTGCCGATGAGCACGGCATCATTACTGCCCTAGCCATTGACCACCGCACGAATCTGGCTCAGGCTTTGGCCGTGGCCCGCGGCTCGCACGAGGAGGTCAGCGCCTCTGACCTGGGCACCTTTAAGCGCCTGGTCACGCGCATTCTCTCTCCCTATGCGAGCGCGGTCCTACTTGATCCCGAGTATGGTCTGGATGCCCTGGCGGTACGCCATCCCAGCACAGGCGTGATACTCGCTTACGAGCGCTCTGGCTATAGCGCCAATGGCCGCTATGAACCTCCCGAGGTGATCCCTGACTATAGCGTACGACGCTTGGTGGAGGTTGGGGCCCAGGCTATCAAGGTTTTGCTGCACTATAATCCCTTCGATAGTCCAGACATCAATCGCGTCAAGCAGGCTTATGTCGAGCGCATAGGGGCCGAGTGCCAGGCCCTGGAAGTGCCTTTCTTCCTGGAGCCGCTCGTCTATCCTGGCAAGGAGATAGCTGAGGAGGACGCCGAGCTGAACTTTGCCCAGGCCAAGCCGACCTACGTCGTTCTCACCGTGGCCGAGTTTGGACAGCCACGCTACGGCGTCGATGTTCTGAAAGTAGAGTGGCCCATCGTACCGACCTACACCGCCGGGCTGCGGAGCTGCAGGGCATCCACGCCGGCCTACTCGCGTGAGGAGGCCATCGAGCTGCTACGTGCCGTGGGAATTGCTGCTTCGAAGCCTCTTGTCTACTTGAGCGCAGGCTACAGCGCCGCTACTGTCTGCGAGCTGCTGGAGCTAACCGCTGAGGCCGGCGTTCCCTTCTGCGGCATGGTCTGTGGCCGCGCCCTCTGGCAAGAAGGGATCTCTCTCTATGCCAGGGAGGGAAGTGCCGCTCTGGAGCGCTGGCTGGCACAGGAGGGAGTGGCTACCCTACAGACAATCGCTCGTGTCCTGCATCGCTGCGCCACTCCCTGGTGGCAGCTGCTGCCCTCTGGCTAGGACGGCCCTCTGCCCGAGCCAATCCGCCAATTCCCCAGGGTGGGCAAGCGAAGACCTGGCCCACACTCGGAAACCTGCCTTCAAGCAGAAACGGAGCCAGGCAGCCAGACTGAATCGAAGAAAAGAGTGGCCGTCGTCCGCGCAAACAGAGGCAACTGCCCGGCAGACGCATCACCAGGCAGGGTCTTCATGCTATAATGTGAATATCGCCTACCATCTCGCTGACGCCGCTTGCTCAGGCAAAAGCGAGCCTTGTTCAAGGAAGGACAGTCGACAATTCTGCATTCAGGGAAGAGAGAACTATGTCTTCATCCGCATCCAGAAAGCGAGCAAATCCTCCCACCTCACAAACGCGCTCGCTGGGGCGCACATCTCAAGCCTCCACCGGTTCCGTCAGCAAGCATGTGCAAACTGAGGCCAGGCCCAAAGGGACGCTTCCCAGGCAGCTGCAGCGGGCAGGCCGACGGCGAGGTGTTTCAAGCTGGCGCGCCTACCGTTGGTGGCTGGTCGGTGCCACTTTGATCTTGATCGGTGCCATCGTCGGCCTCTTCCTCTTTCTCAGCTACCAGAACTTGACCACTCACACCAACGCTAGCCGCTCTGCGACAGACCCGCAGGTCATGAACAATCTGGCTCTCATCAATGACAGCCAATTCTCTAAAGTAGGCACCGGTGACCTGTCGAACCCTCTGCGCGTCATTGCTGATCGCCCAATGCTGCGCGGATCTGGCAGTAAGCCGGAGTTCTTCTATTGGGGGGCCGAATTCTGCCCTTACTGTGCCGCGGAGCGCTGGCCAGTCGTCGTAGCCCTCAGTCGCTTTGGCACCTTCAGCCAGCTGCCAGAGACAACTTCCTCTGATACAGATGCTTACCCAAATACCGCAACGTTTACCTTTCATGGCAGCGCCTACCAGAGCAACTACCTCGATTTTGCCCCGGTTGAGCTGGAGGACCGCGAAGGCCACCCTCTAGAAGGGCCGACAGTGACGCAGCAGCAGATCATTAGCTCCCTCAATCCTGACGGCAGCATCCCTTTCCTCGATATTGCTAACCTCTACCTGGTGCGGGGCCAGAGCTTTGATCCAGGCATCCTTACCGGACTGTCCCAGCGCGACATTGCCCTGCAACTGACTGATCCCGGCACCCCCGTGGCTAAGAATATCCTGGGCGTCGCTAACTATTTGACCGCTGCGATCTGCGTGGCCACAGAAGACCAGCCGGCAAGCGTCTGTAAAACTTCCTATATCCAGTTTATCGAAAAGCAGCTGCCGCGCTCACCTTATGCTCCCACCCCGGCGCCATCTGCCAGCCTGCCGTCAGATCTGCCGACAACGGCGCTAGGACTGATAGCGCCGCTACCCATTGTTCGCCGGCCCCAGTGAGAGGCGAAATACGACCTGGACAGCGCTAGGAGCAAAAAGGAGAAGGAGAAGAAGCATTCGAAGCCAGGGCAAAACCAGCCGTGGGCCGCGAGGGAAGAGTACCCTCCGCCACGGCTGGCCATCTTTTCATCCTGCTGCTGCTCTCACCGCTGGCTGGCCTCTTGCCAGGCCCGTACGATGCGCTCTGGGGTCATAGGCAGCTCCGTCAAGCGTAGTCCAAGTGCGTCGCGCAGGGCGTTACCAATGGCTGCGGCCACTGGGACGACCGGGGGCTCGCCAGCCCCGCGGGCCCCGAAGGGGCCAAGCTCGCACGGCACCTCGATGATCAGCGGTGTAATCGGAGGCACATCCTGGCAGTGAGGCAGGGCGTAGTCCATCAAAGTCCCTGTGAGCAGTTGGCCCTCCTCACCATAGGCCAGCCGCTCCAGCAAGGCCCAGCCAATACCCTGCGCCACGCCTCCGTAGATTTGGCCCTCCACCTCGCCGCGGTTCAAAGCGCGTCCCACATCCTGAGCCGCGACGTAGTCCAGTACCCGTACCTCGCCTGTCTCGGGATCGACGGCCACCTTCGCCAGATGCACAGCAAACATCGGACCAGACGTAGCGTTTGCCGAGCGACCACGGCCAAAAACAGGGGCATAGCGAGCGCCGAAATTGGTCGAACTGGCCGCCACCTGCCGGAGCGTCACATACTTGTCGGGAACGCCGCGCACCGTGACCCGCCCATCGCGCAGGTCGAGATCCTCGCGCGCCGCCTCCAGCAACTCCGAAGCGATGGTCAGAATCTGTTCGCGGGCATCCTGGGCCGCCGCCAGGACGGCAGAGCCAAGGGCGTAGGTTGTCTTACTGCCAGCCGTCAAGCCGCTGTAAGGCATCGTGTCGGTCCCCTCATGAATCACCGTAATCGAGCGCGCTGGCAGGCCCAAGATCTCCGCTGCGATCAGGGCCAGGGAGCCGTCGGAACCTGAGATATCCACGCTGCCAACGATGACTGTCAGGCTACCATCGTCCTCCAGGCGACAGAGAGCCGCTGCAGGCTCGGTAGCTCCCGGCCAGCCACCAGCCGCCAGGCCGATGCCGACTCTCCAGCCACTTAGCTCCGCTGGTAACTCACCCCGAGCCCGCTCGCGCTCGCTCCAGAGGGGATGGTTTCCGACTGCCTCCAGGCACTCTACCAGACCGATACGGGGCCAGCGACCTCCCAAAACACGCGCGTCCCCCTCACGCAGGGCATGGCGCAGACGGAATGCCAGCGGATCAAGCCCAAGACGGCGACACAGCTCGTCGACCGTCGACTCCAGAGCAAAATAAGCCTGGGGACCGGTCGGGGCCCGGTAAGCGGCACTGCCCGGCTTGTTCGTTTGCACCAAATAAGACTGGATGGCAAGGTGCGGGCAACGATAGAGATTGCTGAAGTGGAAGCCGCTCAACCCTGCCAGCGGGTAAGGATAGGCGCCCGAATCGAGGATCTGGCGCACCTGGATGGCCGTCAGGGTCCCGTCCCGGCGCGCTCCTAATTTTACCGTAATCGCGGTCTGCGGTGCTGGATTACCGGCCAGTAGCTCCTCTTGGCGCGTGTAGACCAGGCGCACCGGTCGACCCAACTGCAACGCTGCTGCCGCTACCAGTGGCTCTAGCAGCACCTCCTTCCCCCCGAAACCGCCACCGACCGGCACCGGCTCTACATGGATCTGCCGCTCGGACAAGCCCAGCGCCAGCGCCACTGCCCGACGAGCGTTGAGCAGCCCCTGCGTACTGGAATAGATCGCCAGCTGCCGGGTGCGCGGATCGGGGACAACCAGGACCGTCTGCGGTTCCACGTAGGATTGATGCACGGGCGCAGTCTTATAGTGCTCCTCCACAATGACCTCTGCCTCTCGCCAACCCTCCTCGATGTTCCCCATAAGCAGCGGCGGAAGTACGGCAGCGTTGAACGAAAGACCTTCCTCCTCCAGGGAAGTGCCAGGCGGCAGAAAGAGCGCATGGCTCTGCCGCAGGGTCTCGCGGAAATCGCGCTGCAAACAGGCACGTGGAGCATCTGGCTGACAGGCGGCCTCGGGATCGAGCACAGCCGGCAATGGCTCATAATCAACCTCGACGGCAGCGGCCCCATCCTCGGCCAGCGCCTCCGTCTCCGCAACGACCAGCGCCACAGGATGGCCGCACCAGCAGACCTCGGTACTGGCCAGCGGCTCCAGTGAGCGGACACTGCCGTCCGAGGGCCGCAGGCCCAGATTGGCAGCAGTGAAGACGGCAACCACCCCCGGCAAAGCCAGGGCCGCTGCGGGATCGATGCGTCGGATGAAGGCATGGACGTAGGGACTGGTTACCAGACGAGCATGCAGCAGTCCCGCTGGCCAACGATCGCCCGCATAGCGAGCACGCCCGCTGACTTTAGCCTCGCCGTCCTGGCGCGGCAGCGCCGTCCCAATCAAGACAGATGACGCCTGCCTCTGTGCTTCATGCAACATCGATACAGACCTCCTTTCGCCTCCTGCAGAAAGAGGAAAACCAGGCTTGTCTCAATAGCGCCGGGCCCCAGCTCGCCCGCTCGTACCAGGCAGAGCGGTACCGCTTTTCATTGAATGCCAACGGCGCTGCTCCCGTCAAGTCCTCAACGCTAACGCTGCCAGAGCAGAGAGGCTAAGCAGGATGACCTGCATGGCCGACCTCCCGCTCCCGCCCTGGCTGTCAAAACAGTGACTGCCAGATGTCCGCTACCTGCTCTGGCCTTACGGCGCAAGCAGCCCTATGCTCTCCCTTAGCAAGGAATGCCAAAAGGGACCTCCCCGCCCAGAAAGGACGCAGTATGTTCAGCAACAGTAACAAGAAGCCAGCCTACCGCTACCTCTCCTCGCTGCTTGGCTGTGCGACCATCACAGTGCTCGCCGCCATCAGCAGCCTCCTGCTTATCGGAAGCCCGCGCCATGCCGCGCAAGCAGCCTCCGGCTTTGTCACCCGCTGTGGCATCCACTTCTGCCTCAACGGCCAGCTGTTCTACTACGCCGGAGCCAATAGCTACGACATCTTCACCTTTGGCGATGGCAGCAGTAGCAGCACGCAGGATGACATCGAGAACAAATATATGGACAAGGCTGCCATCGATGCCTACTTTAGCAACGCCCAGAGCGACGGCATTACGGTCGTGCGTACCTGGATGTTTGACCACGAGACCTGGCACGGCTTCGAACCTTCGAAGGGCGTCTACAACGTCGCTGAGTTCGATGAATTTGACTACATCATCCAATCGGCCAAGGCGCACAACATCCGCCTTATTCCGGTCTTCGAAAATTACTGGGAGGCGTATGGCGGTATCGATACCCGCCTGCAATGGGAAGGATTGCCCACCGGCCAGTCCAACCGCTGGCGCTTCTTCAATCAGCAGCAGTGTCCAGGCTGCTTCACCCAGTACAAGAACTACGTTTCATATGCCCTCAATCATGTCAATCACTACTCAGGCATTGCCTACAAAGATGAGCCGACCATCTTCGCCTGGGAGCTGATGAACGAGCCACGCTACGAGAACGCTACCCCCGATGAGAGCACAACCGGTACTACCCTGCGGGCCTGGGTCGACACAATGGGCGCTTTCATCAAGGGCATCGACCCGAACCATATGCTGGGGACTGGCCTCGAAGGCCAGGGAACAGCATACGGCTACGGCGGCAACTCCGGTAACCCTTTTGTCTATATCCATCAATCTCCATATATCGATTTCACTTCCGCCCACTTCTACCCGACCGAGAGCTGGGCGAACCTGAGCATGAGCCAGGCCCAGCAGGTCATCAACAAGTGGGTCAGCGATTCCCACAACGTCGTCGGCAAGCCGTTTATCCTTGGAGAGTTCAACAGCCGCTCGGATGTTGGCAACCGGACAGGCTGGTGGACCATGTTTTACAACACACTGGAGCAGGACGATGCCGACGGAGACAACTTCTGGATGTACGTTGCGTGTAATCCTGACAGCATCTACGGTGTAACGCACGGAGCCCCCGAGCTGGCCATCTTCCTGCAGCACTCACAGCACCAGCAACAGAAGTCCGGTGGTAGCCCAGGCACGGGCACGACGCCGACGCCGGGTGTCACGCCGACCGCTACAGCAACCGCTGCGGCCAGCCCGACGCCGACTCCCAGGCCGACAGTGACACCGACGCCGACCCCGTCACCAACTCCGGCTGTCACGCCGACGCCGACCTTAACACCGACACCTTCCAGCGGGCTGAGCTGCCGGGTGCACTACGCCATTACCGCCCAGTGGCCTGGTGGCTTTGGGGCCAGCATCTCCATCACTAATACGGGCAGTACGGCCATCAATGGCTGGACGCTCAAGTTCACCTTCCCGAACGGGCAGACGGTCACCCAGGGCTGGAATGGCAGCTTCAGTCAGCAAGGCAGCACCGTCACCATTACCAATTTGTCCTATAACGCCACCATCCCGGCGGGAGCGACGCTGGGGAGCGCCCCCGGCTTTAACGGTACCTGGAACGGCACAAACTCACCCCCGACGAGCTTCACACTGAACGGAGTAACCTGCAGCACCCAGTAATACCCTCTGGGCCAGCCCTGCCACCACCGGTCGCCAGGCAGGAGTCTGGCCCATCCCCCTCCCTCAACCTGCCTGCGGATGTAGAGAGCAGGCCCTTTCGGCCTCCGCTCAGAGTGAGCCTGCTTCCCTGGCCTCATCCTCCTCTTTCCCTCCTCTTTCGAATCTCGAAAATGTTGCGAAAAAAAAGTCCCGGAAGTCTTGACGGAAACCGGTTTCAATGTTATAGTTTCGCCAGAAACCGGTTCCAGAAGCTGGCACCACCCGCGCAGGAACCAGGTGCACAACCAAAGCCTTAGACGTTGGAGAGACGGACAATGGATGAGAAGCTCACCATCCAGGATATCGCCCGCCTGGCCGGGGTCTCGAAGTCGAGCGTCTCGCGCGTCCTGAATAATTATCCTGCGATCAGCCAGGAGCTGCGCGAGCGCGTGATGCGGGTGGTGCGCGAATACAACTTTGTGCCGAATGTGACGGCCCGAGGATTGGCCGGCGGCAAGACGCGCCTGGTTGGGGTATTGACCCCGCCGCTGACCTGGCCAGCGATTCCGGAGATACTGCGTGGGGTGGCGGAGTATATCGAGCGTACCTCCTATGAGATGGTCCTCTACAGCATCAATTTTGAGAATCCTACCCACACGGACGTCGTCGATCGCATTCTCTCTCTGCGTATGGTCTCGGGCCTGCTGGCCATCCTGCCCTGCGATTTGACCCCCCATTTGCTCAGGCATTTTGAGCGCGGGCTGCCGATGGTCATGATCAATGACCAGGAGCCGCCAGAGCATTTCCCTTGCCCGTGGGTGGGGGTGGATAATCGCACTGGGGGCTATCAGGCAACTCGCCACCTGCTCGACCTGGGCTATCGGCGCATTGCCCATGTGATGGGGCCGAAGCGCTACTACTGCGCCCAGGAGCGCTATGAGGGCTATTGTCAGGCGCTGCATGAGGCCGGGCTCGCGCCTGACCCCGAGCTGCTGCTGCAGGGCGAGTTTGATCCCGCCAGTGGCCGCCGCTGTGCCCGCGAGTTGTTCGCCCGCGAGCGAACGCGCTGGCCCGAGGCGATCTTTGTGGCCAATGATCAGATGGCCTACGGCTTTCTAGAAGTAGCCGAGGAGCAGGGCATCCAGATTCCCCAGGATGTCGCTCTGGTCGGCTTCGATGATAACCTGGTCTCGTCCCATGTCCGCCCGCCGCTGACAACGGTGCGCCAGCCGTTCTCTCAGATGGGGGCGAAGGCCATCGAGCTGCTCTTGATGATGGTCGATCCCGATCATGTGCTCCCGCGCACGCGGGCCAGCCAGGACGGGAAGCATAGCCAGGCTGGGGCAGGGATGACCCCGGCAGGTGGGCCTCTGGCCACTGCCGCCGCTGGCTCCGACCATCAGCTGGGTGCGCGCGCGGGAGCTGTACTCGAAGCCTCTGCTCCCTATCGCCTGGACGGGGCCATTCATATACAACTCGATACCAGCCTGGTGGTACGAGCGTCAAGTGTACCTGCCTGACACCGGCTCGCCCTTCCGCGTTGCGTTGGACCGCACGAGGCGAGCGCTTCATCCAGATAACGCTTGCTTGCTCTGCCAGAGGATGTCTTGTCTGAGTCGCATGGATGCGTCTCTCTGCCGGAGAACAGTATGTCTTGTCGTACTGTTGTCCTGCTTTCTAAGCTGGCCGGTGAGCCGGGCCGCCTGGCAGCGGCTCAGGCATACAGGGCCTGGGACTCTGTCTTGCCTGCCCCGGCTCGGCTCGCCGGGTCCTGCCCTCTGCTGACCGCCAGACGGCAGCCAGACAGACTGGCTGGCTGGCAGACAGACAGACGGACAAGCAGGGAGACCAGCTATCTGGCTCAACCACGCTGCTGGTCTGGCCATCCAGTGTACCGCCTGGAAGGAGGGGGTGGAAGGAGGTGGATGGCTGGCCAGTGCGCTGTGGCTGCTGGCCACTCTTGCCGGCGCAGTTGCTGCTGCCGGCACTGCAGCACTGCTGTTGGCTGCGTCCGCTCGCTGCTTGCCCGCCAGAGCGCCAGGCGCGGCGACGCTGGCTCTTCTCTCTCTGGCCGACGGCGTGCTGCCAGCTCAGCTGCAGTGCAGCTGATGACTTTTCCGCAGAAGAAAGGAGTATTGGATGCGGATATCTCAGCGTAGAGTTCACAGGGATGTTGATGAGCCTGCTCGTTCCGGCTCCGCTTTCCGTCGGTTGCCCTTCAGGTGGCTCCTCTTCGCCGTCTGTGCCCTGGTGGTCTGCCTTTCGACCGGGCTGTTCCTCGTGGCCCGCACAGTCCCCCAGGCCCATGCTGCTACCTGGACCCAGGTCTGGGGCGATGAGTTTAGCGGCTCGGCAGGCTCTCCGCTGAATACGTCGCAGTGGATCTACGATATCGGCACTGGCTATGGCACTGGGGAGATCGAGACGACGACTAATAGCACGGCCAATGTCTCCCTGGATGGCAATGGCCACCTGGCCATCACGCCCCTGCGCGATGCCAATGGCAACTGGACCTCGGGCCGCATTGAGACGGTTAACGATAGCTTTGCTGCTCCTCCCGGCGGCGAGCTGGAGGTGACGGCCTCCCTGCAGCAGCCCAATGTCTCCGGCAATGCTGCCCTGGGCTACTGGCCGGCTTTCTGGATGCTCGGTACACCTTACCGCTCCGACCATAACTGGCCCAACGATGGCGAGGTCGACATTATGGAGGATATCAACGGCCTCAGCTCGGTCTTCGGGACGATGCACTGTGGCACCTATCCCGGCGGCCCCTGCAATGAGCCAAATGGTATCGGCAGCGGTCAGAAGCCCTGCTCCGGCTGCCAGACAGGCTTCCATACCTATACGGTCATCATCGATCGCAGCGTCTCGCCTGAGCAGATCCGCTGGTACCTGGATGGCAATAACTACTTTACGGTCAGTGCCAATCAGGTGGATGCCACGACCTGGGCCAATGCTGTGGATCATGCTTTCTACATCATCTTCGATCTGGCCATCGGCGGTGGCTTCCCCGCTGCCTTCGGCGGCGGCCCGACCTCTTCTACTCAGCCCGGCGTGCCTATGCTGGTCGATTATGTGCGCGTCTATACTGCCAATGGCTCGGCAGTGACGCCGACTGCGACTCCTACCCCTAGCCCAACACCAACGGCCAGCGGCGGCAGCGGCAGCGGCTTCACACAGGGAGTCAAAGCCATCAGTAGCAATCAGGTGCAGTTCTGGTTTCAGCCGAGTGGCTGGACGGCGGGCTATGTGATCCTGCACTACACGATTCCCGGTCAGGCTCAGCAGAACGTGCAGATGAGCTATAACAGCAGCGCCGGCCAGTGGCAGTATACAGTCAGTGGGGTCAGCTCGGGACAGACTATCACTTATTCCTTCACGTACCAGAAGAGCGGGCTGCAGTACGATACGTCCACCTATACCTATACGGTAGGCTCTTCGGCTGCCACCCCTACGCCGACACCGACGCCCTCGGGCGGCAGCGGCTTCAGCCAGGGAGTGAACAGCGTGAGTGCTACTCAGGCGCAGTTCTGGTTTCAACCGAGCGGCTGGACGGCGGGCTATGTGATCGTGCACTATACGGTCCCCGGCCAGGCCCAGCAGAACGTGCAGATGAGCTACAACAGCAGCGCCGGCCAGTGGCAGTACACGGCTGGTGGGATGAGTTCGGGGCAGACGATCACGTACTCGTTTACCTACCAGAGGAACGGGTTGCAGTACGATACGTCCACCTATACCTGGACTCATCCGTGAAAGCTGTCCCGCTTTCGTGACCTTCGTCCTTGCTTGCGGTGAGTTGATTCCTCACCTCTCCCTTGCTCGGCGCTGCTATCATCAGGGCTGCCGCTGCAGAGAGCCAGACGGCCAGACAGAGGGGCAGCGCCGAGTGGGGATGGCGGTGGTGTCAGATCCGGCTGATTTCGGGGCTGATGCCGGATGCGGTCCGCTGAGCTCAGGAGGAACTCGGCCTGGAAGTCCGATCAGGAGGGCTGGCTGGTCCAATGCTGACCGCGATGAGACGATGCTTTGTTCGCTCAATCGACGTCCGATTCGCTTTCCAAGGAGGTGCGCTTATGTGCGATAAGACCGGCCTCACTCGTTCTTCTCCACGACCTGGCTCTGTGGCTGGCCTGGGGCGCGTTGTGCTCTCGCTGCTGGCGCTGAGCATGTTGCTCCTCTTGGCTGCCTGTGGGCAGGGAAGCACTAGCAGCTCATCCAGTAAGACGCACGTGCTGACGGTCGTGCCCAGCCCGAAAGGTGACTTCACCAACGGCTTTAGCCCCTACTCGGCCAACGCGAACTACGGTTCGCAGGGCATGATCTACGAGACGCTGCTCTTCTTTAATCGCATGAATAGCCAGATCACGCCCTGGCTGGCGCAGAGCTACGATTTCTCCAACGATGCCAAGACCCTGACCTTCCACCTGCGCCCTGGTGTAAAGTGGTCGGATGGCCAGCCTTTCACGTCGGCGGATGTGGTCTTTACGCTGCAGATGCTCAAGCAGTATCCGACAGCCGACGGCAATGGCCTCTGGCAGTATCTCCAGAGCGTCCAGGCTCCCGATGACCAGACGGTGACCGTTACTTTGAAGGCCCCCTATACGCCGCTCCTCTGGTATCTGGCTGGTCAGACCTGGATCGTCTCGAAGCATGAGTATGCCAGCGCCGGCGACCCAACCAAGTTCGTCGACGCTAATCCCGTCGGTACCGGCCCCTTCATGTTGAAGTCCTTCTCGCCGCAGCTGATTACGCTCAAGAAGAACCCCAACTACTGGCAGCCCGGTAAGCCGGCTGTCGACGAGATCCGCTATCCCGCCTTCGATTCGAATACCAGCGCCGAGCTGCTGCTCAGCCGCGGTGATGTCGATTGGACGGGCCTCTATACGCCCAATATCCAGCAGACCTATGTGGCGAAGGACCCTGCGCATAATCATTACTGGTTCCCCAACCGCAATATTGTGATGCTGTATTTGAATACGGCCAAGGCTCCGTTCAATCAGCTGGCGGTCCGTCAGGCCATCAGCGCGGCCATCGATCGCGAGCAGATCTACAAGGTGGCCGAGAGCGGCTACGAGCCGGTGGCCAGCCCGACTGGCCTGGTGCTCCCCGAGAACCAGAGCTACCTGAATCCGAAGTACGCCAATGTCTCCTTCGCCAAGGACCCCAATCAGTCACAGCGGCTCCTGGAGAGCGTTGGCTTCCATAAGGGGTCGGATGGCATCTATGCCGATAGCAGCGGCAAGAAGTTGTCGTTCCAGATCAATGTGGTGACCGGCTGGACTGACTGGGTGACGGCGGTCCAGATCATCGCGAACAATCTGAAGACCATCGGCATCGATGCGAAGGTGAATTCGATTTCCTTCAACGCCTACTTCAGCGCTCTGCAGATGGGCAGCTACGATATGGCGATCTCCTGGACGAATCCAGGACCGACGCCCTTCTACTTGTATAATTCGTTGCTCAATAGCACGAACAGTGCTCCCCTCGGGAAGCCGGCGGCTTCCAACTGGGAGCGCTGGATCGACTCGACGACCGATAAGCTGCTGGCTCAGTACGCGACAACCACTGATCAGACGCTGCAGCAGCAGGCGCTCTATGGTCTGCAGCAGATCATGGTAGAGCAGCTGCCGAGCATTCCGCTGGTCTATGGGGCAACCTGGTACGAGTACAGCAGCCGCAATTTCACCGGCTGGCCGGATGCGAATAATGCCTATGCTTCCCCGGCTCCCTTCGACTTCCCCGATGCCGAAGTGGTGGCCTTGAATTTGAAGCCCGTTGCCTGAAACCCCGTGCGTAGGTGAGGTGAGCGGGCCGATCGGGTGCGGCTCTCTCACCTCCCTCCGCAACGGCCCGCTCCGCCCGGCGCTCCGCTTCCCATTCCCGAGGAGCGCCTGGACCAATCCGCCGCTCTGGCTTCGTCAGCAGGCGGCAGCCAGGCACGGCACCGACCATCAGCCTTCGGCTCGGCACCTATTCCGATAGCGCTCCTTTTCGCTTTCGCTCGTTCGCTGGCACTGGCCACTGGCACTGGCCACTGGCACTGGCCGCTGGCACTGGCCATGAATTGAGATGGTAACGAAATGGCAACGGACAGGCAAACGGGTTTGCTTTCCTGATAATAAAGGAGCGACTTTGGCCAACACCCGGCAGGCATTGGCAGTGCGCACCGACACGCCCAGCAGAGCAGCTGGTGAGCGCTCAGGTCACCGTTGCTCGCTGTGCGCTGCGCCGCCTCTCTCGGCTGGGAGGAAAGGGGACCCAGAATGAGGCATGTACTGCGCCGCCTTGGCTTCTACCTGGTGGCCTTGTGGGCCTCGATTACCTTGAATTTTATTATCCCGCGCTTGATCCCGGGCGATCCAGCAGGGGCGCTGATGGCCCGTTTCCAGGGGCGCATGACACCCCAGGCCATCCATGCTCTGGAACTGCAGTTTGGCATTTCGCACGATCCGCTCTGGGTGCAGTATATTCAGTACCTGGGGAATCTGCTCCACGGTGATCTCGGTACTTCTTTTACCTACTTCCCGACGCCCGTGGCTACGGTCCTGGCTCAAGAGCTGCCCTGGACCCTGGCCCTGGTCGGGATGTCTGTGCTGATCAGCTTTGTCTTGGGGTCGCTGCTCGGCGTCTTTATCGCCTGGCGACGAGGTTCGTTCCTTGATAATGTCCTGCCGCCTTTCTTGACGTTCTTCTCGGCCATTCCCTACTTCTGGCTGGCGCTGATTGCGCTCTATCTCTTGGCCTATACTTTGAGGTGGTTCCCGGTGAACGGCGGCTACGATACGTCCTTGACGGTGGCGCTGACACCGGATTTCTTGCTGAGCGCGCTCAATCATGCTCTGCTGCCCGGTTTTACCATCGTCCTGGCCTCGATCTCCGGCTGGATGCTCGGGATGCGCAACGCCATGATTACGACCCTGACCGAGGACTATGTCTTGCTGGCCGAGGCCAAGGGCCTCAAGGAGGGGCGGGTGATGTTCTCCTATGCGGCCCGCAATGCGATTCTGCCGAATGTGACCGGCTTCGCCCTTTCGCTGGGCTTTGTGGTGGCTGGCTCGCTCTTGACAGAAGTGGTCTTTTCGTATCCCGGCGTGGGCTTCGCCTTGTTGCAGGCTGCGCAGAATTCCGATTATCCCTTGTTGCAGGGCATTTTCCTGCTGATTGCCCTGGCAGTCCTGGGCGCCAATTTTCTGGCCGACCTGGCCTATCTGGTGCTTGATCCGCGCGTGCGCTAGCCTGGCTGGTTCGGGGCGGATGAGTGGTGAGCGCAGCAAGGGGACGGCGACGGTGCGGTCGGTTGGCTGCAACCACGTGGTCCGCAGCGAGCGCAGCAGTGCTGTGAGAGTCGCAGACGGAGAGAGAGAAGGAGAGATCGATCATGGCTATGCTACCGCAATCGCCAGAGCCAGTGGTCGCGCCCCTGAGCCAGCCTCAGCAGGGGGCAGGGGCGGGTACGACGGCGGGGCTGGGACCGGCTGCTCTGCCTGGCCCGGCACTGGCTCCGACTCCGGTGTCTGAGCGGCCCTGGATGAGTCTATGGCGCATCTTTACGCTCAATCGCAAGGCGATGGTGGGGATATGCATTGTGGGGTTCTTCTTCCTGGTGGCGATCTTTGGGCCGTTTTTTATCCATAGGGACCCGAGCGCTTTGTCGAACGATGTGCTGGTGCCGCCATCGTCCAGTCACTGGCTGGGGACGACGCAGACTGGTCAGGATATCTTTAGTCAGTTGGTGGTGGGCACGCGGGTCTCGATCCTTTGGGGCATGGCCACGGGCCTGGTGGTGACGGCTATTTCGGTCCTGGTGGGCCTGTGCGCCGGCTACCTGGGGGGGATCGTCGATGAGGTGCTTTCGCTGCTGATCAATGTCTTCCTGGTGCTGCCGAGCTTCCCGCTGGCGGTGCTGCTGGCCGCTTACGTGCCCTTTAAGGGGCCGTTGACGGTGGCGGTGGTGATCACCCTGACAAGCTGGGCCTATCAGGCGCGGGTGCTGCGCGCGCAGACGCTGTCGCTGCGCCGGCGCGATTTTGTGGAGGCGGCCCGCTCTGGCGGTGAGTCAACCTGGCGCATCATCTTCTTTGAGATTTTCCCGAATGAGATCGCCATTGTGGCCGCGGGTTTTGTGGGCACGGCGATCTATGTGATTCTGGCTGCCGCCGGCCTGGAGTTCCTGGGTCTGGGCGATGTGACGGTGGTCGACTGGGGCACGATGTTCTACTGGGCCCAGAATAACGATGCTTTGCTGCTGGGGGCCTGGTGGTGGTTCGCTGCCCCGGGCCTCTGTATTGCCCTGCTGGGGGCCGGGCTGGCTTTGATCAATTTCGGCATCGATGAGGTGGCCAATCCTCGCCTGCGCAGCGAGGCCCGACCGAGCAAGCGCCTGCTGCGCCAGATGCTGGCCCGCTCCCTCGGGGGAGGCCCTGGCTCCGAGACGGCTCCTGTCGGTGCCTCACGTAGTCTCGGCTAGCGGTGGCGGGCGCACTGCCTGGGCCCTGGCCTGTGTCGTTGCGGGCTCGCTCTCGCCGCCTGGCAGAGGCAGAGGCCAGGGCCTCTCTCCCGGCTCCGCCGACTGGCCGCTTGCTCTCTCTTGCTTGAGTGAGAGACCATCATTCCCGAGAGGATAGAGAACAGGAGAACGCATGACGAGTATCCCCACTGTCTCGTTCCAGGCGGTTGAGGACCTGGCTGCACGCTTTCCCACTGGCTTCTTCTGGGGAGCCGCGACTTCTTCGTATCAGGTGGAGGGGGCGGTCGCTGAGGATGGCCGCGGCCCTTCGATCTGGGATGATTTTTCGGCGACGCCGGGCCGGGTCGCCGATGGCCAGAGCGGGGCGCCGGCTGCAGATCATTACCGTCGCTATCGCGAGGATGTGGCTCTGATGGCGCGCCTGGGCTTGAATGCCTACCGTTTTTCTATCGCCTGGCCGCGAGTGCTGCCCGAGGGGCGTGGCCCGGTCAATCCGGCAGGTCTGGATTTCTATGATCGCCTGGTGGATGCGCTGCTGGATGCGGGCATTCAGCCGTTTGTGACGCTGTATCATTGGGATCTGCCGTCAGCCCTGGAGCGTGAGGGCGGCTGGCGTGCGCGCTCGACAGCCTATGCTTTTGCCGACTATGCGGAGGTGGTGGCCCGTCGGCTCGGCGATCGCGTCTTGCATTGGATGACGCTCAATGAGCCGTGGTGTAGCGCCTATCTGGGCTACGGTATCGGCGTGCACGCCCCGGGCCTGTGCGATCGGCAGGCGGCGGTCGATGCGGCCCATCATCTCTTGCTGGCTCATGGGCTGGCTGTCCCTCGCCTGCGGGCAGTCTTGCCAGCGCAGGCCCAGATCGGAACGGCCCAGGTGCTGGTGAAGGTCTATGGGGCCGATGAGCGCCCGGAAACGCTGCGCGATATGGCTCTGGCCCATGCGTTCTCAAATCGCTGGTTCCTTGACCCGCTCTATCACGGGTGCTATCCCGAGGGCCTCTTTGCCGCTTTGGGCCTCAATCCGCCGCCGATCGAGGAGGGCGATCTGGAACTGGTGGCGGCCCCTCTGGATTTCCTGGGGGTCAATAACTATTCGCGGATGGTGGTGCGCGGGTCACCGGAGCCGCCACTGGCCGATCAGTGCCGAACGGTCTCACCGGTCCCTAATGCCTGTTATACCGATATGGCCTGGGAGATCTTTCCCCAGGGCCTCCGCGATCTGCTCCTCGATGTGAGTCGCGAGTATCCGGTGCAGCGGCTCTATGTGACGGAGAATGGGGCGGCGTTCCCCGATGAGTGGGATGGAGGCGAGACGGTCCACGATCCGCGCCGCGTGGCCTATCTGGCGTCGTATATCAGTGCCTGTGCTGAGGCGCTGGAGCAGGGGGCGCCGCTCTGTGGCTATTTTGTCTGGTCCCTGCTCGATAATTTCGAGTGGGCCGAGGGCTACCGTAAGCGCTTTGGCATCGTCTATGTTGATTATGCCTCGCAGCGACGGGTGATCAAGGAGAGTGGCCACTGGTATGCGGCCCTGCTGCAGGCTTTCCGCACACGCGCCCGCTGCTGCTAAGCCTGGGTGGGTCCGACGGAGCTTGACAGCCCGCTGCCGCTCCTTCCTTCCTGCCCTGTCGACGGCGCAGGCGGCGCCTGAAACCGCGGGGACAGGCCAGATTGTTCATTCTGTCCCTGTGCTTGCTTTCCCTCCCCAAAGGCTCAGCCCTGACTCTCACGACGAGGGCCAGGGCTGAGCCTCCCTCTGATAGCCCCTTCTTCTGACTCTGGTGCCGGCTGGTCTGTCCTGCCCGGCTGACCTGCTCTCTCTCCCCTCGGTGGTGGCCTGGCCGAAGGCGCCTCTTCTTGAGGGATTGGTCGCCGTGGTGCGATCTGCTAAATCTGTGGCTTGGGCGCGTTTTATTTCTAGTGAAAATAGTGGTAATATACTTTGATATAAAGCAGTTGATTGCCAGGTCTGCCGCCCCGCGGGGTACGTTTGTTTGGAGGGTACGCTGATGGCCGCTGGTGATTGGTGTCTCTTGCAAAAACCTGAATTTCTCCGTGCGCTGCAAGCTCTCTCTCCTAAAGAGATCCGCCTGGTTATCGAGAAGCTCAATCTCCTGTTGAAGGACCCTTATCCCGATGGCTACACGCGCTGTCAGGTTCGCCATATGGGGATACCGGTCTATCGCTTGCGCTGCGGGGTCTATCGCATTTTCTATGCGCTGAAACGTCCGTATATCTATGTGCTGGCCCTGCGCCGGCGCGATCAGGCAACCTACGACGGCGAGCTGGATGCCGCTGTCCCGGCTGAGGAGCTGGACCTCGCGCTGGTGGCTGCCGTCGAAGGCGCCGCTGAGGAGAACCGGCAGGCGGCGCCGTCTGCCCCGGCTCCGGCCTACTGGGAGCGCTGGCTGGCGCCTCAGCCTGCGCCCAGGCGCCCGCTGCCCGAGCCGATCACTGCCGAGCTGCTGACGCGCCTGCGGGTGCCGCCGGAGTTCCATGCCCGCCTTTTGCCTTTGGCGACCGAGGAGGAGTTGCTGGATTGTCCGGGCGTGCCCGATGAGTATTTGCTGCTGATCGATCAGCATATGTTTGAGCGGCCCCTGGTCTCGGTGCTCCAGCAGCCGGACTATCTCCTGAGCGATGTTGAGGATCTGCTGCGCTATCGCGAGGGGGAGCTGGTTGGCTTTCTGTTGCATCTCTCGCCGGAGCAAGAGACCTTTGTGCTGCGGGGCCTGCGCTCGGGCGGCCCGACGCTGCTCAAGGGTGGTCCGGGAACGGGGAAGAGTACGATTGCGCTCTATCGGGTGCGGGCTTTGCAGGAGGAGCTGCGCCGCCAGGGGCGGCGGGAGGCGCGCCTGCTCTTTACGACCTATACCAATGCGCTGGTGCGCTCGTGTGAGCAGTTGCTGCGTCAGTTGCCGGGGGTGGATCTGCGCTTTGTGGAGGTGCAGACGGCGGATCGTTTGATCTTTCAGTTGCTCAGCGATCTGGGGGAGCCGCCCAGGCCGCTGACGCCGCAGGAGGAGCAGCAGCTCTTTGCACAGGCCCTGGAGACGGTGCGCTTCACAGGGTCGCCGGCTCAGCAGCGGGCGCAGCGTCAGGTGCTGGGCCAGCTTGGGGCGGAGTATCTGAGGCGCGAGCTGACTCAGGTCATTCTGGCGCGTCAGATCCCTTCGCTGGAGGCGTATTTGCGGGCGCCGCGTCCGGGCCGGCGGGTGGCCCTTTCGCCACTGCAGCGCCGGGCGGTGTGGGCGCTCTATGAGCGCTTTGTGGCCCTGGTCCGTCTGCGGGGTAAGGAGACCTGGCAGCAGGTGCGGGCCCGCGCGGCAGCCTGGGCTGCGGCTGGACGGCTGGCGCCTTGCTATGATGCGGTGCTGATCGATGAGGCTCAGGATCTTGATCCGGCGGCGCTGCGCCTGCTGGTCTTGCTCTGTCGCGATCCGCGGCTGCTCTTCATTACAGCGGATGCCAATCAGTCGATCTATGGCAGCGGTTTTGCCTGGACGGAGGTCCATGAGTTGCTGCGCTTTCGCGGGCGGACCGCGGTGTTGACGGTCAATTATCGCTCGACGCGCGAGATCGGCGAGGCGGCGCGGACGTATTTGCAGGCTCAGGTGGCTGGCGAGCTGGATGGGGAGTCGGGCGAGCGGCGCTATGAGCATAGTGGGCCGATGCCGGCTTTGCGGCGCGTGGCTTCGCAGGCTGAGGAGGTCGATCTCTTGCGCCGCTTTCTGCCGGCGGCGGCCCATGAGCTGCGGCTGGGAATTGGGGCCTGCGCGGTGCTGACGCCGACGAGGCGGGCTGGCCAGCGGCTGGCGGCAGCGCTGCAGGCTCAGGGACTGCCGGCCAGCTTTATGCGCGGCCATGAGCTGGATCTGCAGGCGGCGGGGGTGAAGGTGCTGACGCTGCAGTCGGCCAAGGGCCTGGAGTTTCCGGTGGTGGCCCTGGCTGGCTTTACTGAGGAAGGCTGGCCGCGGAGCGCGCTGTCGGCTCTAAGCGCGGAGGAGCAGAGCGAGCTGCAGGCCATCGATCGGCGGACGCTCTTCGTGGGGATGACGCGGGCCATGCGCGCCCTGCTGGTGGTGGTCCCGCAGGCGGCTACGTCGCCGTTGCTGGAAGGCTTCGATGCCGCCTATTGGAATGTGGCCTGAGCCTGAGTGGGGGCTGGCCCTGGCCCCGTGAGGAGACGGCGAGTCGGCCCGGGACGGCGGTTGCTGTATGGCGAGCTGTGTACTACAATACAGCGAAAGACGGTCTCGTCTCTCTGTGGACGAAGGGCTGTCAGCAGTCTCCTGAAGGGTGGGTTTCTCTGACGATGATGCAGCCTGTGCGGCCTGATGCGGCTGGTCCAGAATCGCAGTCTGCCGATGGCGGAGGGCTTCCTCCGGTGCACCTGGCGCGGGTGTATCAGCGGCTGCTGGAGGTCTATGGTGAGCCTGTCTGGCGGCCTTCCGGTGAGCCGTTGGGGGAGCTGATTGGGACGATCCTGTCGCAGCATACCTCGGATGTGAATTCGGAGCGGGCTTATGGGCAGTTGCGAGCCGCTTTTCCGGCTTGGGAGGAGCTGCTGGCAACTCCGACGGAGCGGCTGGCGGCGGTGATTCGCTGTGGCGGTCTGGCCAATCTGAAGGCGCGCCGCATTCAGGAGGTGCTGGCTGAGCTGGCGCGTCGGCGTGAGGCTCAGGCTGAGTGCGCTCCGGCGACGGCTGGCGGTGAGTCGCTGGAGGCTTTCTTGTGCGCCGAGCTGCGCCGCCGCCAGCCTTTGGAAGCCTGGGAGTATTTACAAGAGCTGCCGGGCGTAGGCCCGAAGACGGCGGCCTGTGTGCTGCTCTTTGCGCTGGGCTGGCCGGTGATGCCGGTCGATACGCATGTGCACCGGGTGGCGCGCCGCCTGGGTCTGCTGGGGCCGAAGGTGAGCGCCGAGCAGGCGCATGTGCTGCTGGCTCAGATGACGCCGCCGGCCTGGGTTTATGCGCTGCATGTTAATCTGATCCGTCACGGACGGCGCGTCTGCCTGGCGCAGCGCCCGCGCTGTCCCGCGTGCCCGCTGCTGAGCGAGTGCCGCTATGCCGGTGGCCTGCTGGCTGAGGAGGGGGCGGCGGCGCTGTCGGCAGGGCAGGCCGCTGCCGCTCCTTCGTCGATAGAGGAGCACTAGGGGGCGCTGCTGACTGCCGGCGCGCCCGGCCCGGCTGTTCTGTTCGAGAGAGCGGTGAGGCCAGGGTGCTCAGCGCCGCCCTGTACTGATGTACTGATGGCTGATTCCAGGGGAGGACTATACTGATGGCGTCAGGCCAGGACTGGAGCCAGATTATTCACCAGAGTGAGGGTGAGCGCTTTGTGGGGCGCGAGCAGGAGCTGGCGCTCTTTCTGGAGGAGCTTCGCCGCGAGCCGCCGCGTACGCTGATCTTTTATCTGACTGGCCAGGCTGGCGTTGGGAAGACGACGCTGCTGCGCCGCTTTCAGGCCCTGGCCCGCGAGCTGGGCTTTCTGGTGGCTGAGTGTGACGAGCGCCAGCGCGATGTCCTGGCCGTTTTGGGCCATCTGGCGGCCCAGTTCGATCAGCGTGGGCTGCGCCTCAAAGCCTTTGAGGATCGTCATCGCCTCTACTACCAGCGTCTGCATGAAATTGAGTCTGATCCCCAGGCGCCGCACGGTCAGGGGGGCCTGTCGGTGCGAACGCTCTTGCGCCTGGCCTTTGTGGCCGGCGAGTTGCTGCCGGTGGTTGGGCCGGCTTTCTCCTATCTCTCGCTGGAGGAGGTTGAGGAGCTGGCCAGTGAGTGGGGGCGCTATCTGCTGCGCAAGCTGGGCAATCGCGAGGAAATCGAGCTGCTGCGTGAGCCGGAGGAGGTTCTGAGCCAGCTCTTTTTCGCCGATCTCAATCGGGTGGCTGAGCGCTGGCCGGTGCTGCTCTGCCTCGATAATTTCGAGGCGACGCGCCCGGCCCTCTTCTGGTGGTTGCTGCGCCTGCCTGAGTATCGCCCCTCGGGGCGTATCCGCCTGGTGGTGGCCGGTCGTGATCCGCTGGAAAACGAGTGGGGCGTCTTGCGGGGCGTGACGCGGCTGATTCGCCTGGATGTCTTCACGGAGGAGGAGGCCGAGGCCTTTCTCGATCTCTATCATGTGCGCGATCCGTTGCGACGCCAGGAGATTATCGAGGTTTCGGGCCGGCTGCCGGTGCTGATGAGCTGGCTGGCGGCCCCGCGCGAGACGGGGGCGACCTATACAGTGCTGCCGGCCAGCGATATGGTGGAGCGCTTTCTGCGCTGGGTCAGCGATCCGGCGCTGCGCGAGACGGCGCTGCTGGGGGCGCTGCCGCGTCTGCTCAATCGCGATGTGCTGGCCTGCCTGCTGCGCTGTGCGCTGGGGGAGCAGGCTCCCCATGTCGAGCGGGTCTTTAGCTGGTTGATTGCTCTGCCCTTTGTCAGTGAGCGCGGCGAGGGCTGGCGCTATCATTCGGTGGTCCGGCGCATGATGCTGGAGTACCTGCGCCGGCGCAGTCCCGTCGAGTATCGCGAGCTGCATGCCTGCCTGGCGACCTTCTACCTGCAGCAGCGGGATGCGCTCTACGTGCCGGGGCAGGAGTACTGGCAGGCGACCCGCTGGCAGGAGGCAACGCTGAACGCGCTCTATCATGGGTTGATCGCCGATGCCGGCAGGTATTGGCGGGAGCTGCTTGAATACTTTACGCTGGCCCTCTATCAGGAGCGCCGCTTTGCTACTCGCCTGCTAGAGATGGCGGCTTTGGAGGAGGTGCGGCGCGGTCTGGAGCAGGAGCAGCGTGAGCTGTTGGAGCTGCTGCAGGCCGGGCTGCGGGCGATGGATGAAGGCGATTGGGCGACGGGCCTGCGCCTCTTTGATCGGCTCTGTCAGTATCCGAGCCTGTCTCCACGGGCCCGCGCGGCAGCCTACTTTTTTCGCGGACGGGTGCAGCGTTACCGCCAGGCCTATCCGGAGGCTCTGGCCGATCACAGCCGGGCTATAGCGCTGGATGAGTCGAATGTGTGGGCCTTTGTGGAGCGGTCGCGCATCTTGCGCCGCCTGCGCCGCTATCCCGAGGCCCTGGAGGATCTGGCGCAGGTTCTCTCTCTTAATCCTTTCGATGCGCGTTCGTGGGCCAGTCGCGGCCAGGTCTATACGCGCCTGGGGCGCTATGAGGAGGCGCTGCAGGATTTTGAGCGCGCTTTAGCGCTGGATGAGGGCTATGTCTGGGCGCTGGTGCATCGTGCCGAGACCTGCCGCCTGTGTGGCAACTATGAGCAGGCCCTGGCCGATCTGGAGCGGGCCTTAGCGCTCAGTCCGCATGAGGCGCGGGCCTGGGGCGAGCGCGGGGAGATCTGTCGCTTGTTGGGCCGCTACGAGGAGGCGCTGACGTGCCTTGAGCGGGCCCTGACCCTGCGCCCAGACTATGCCTGGGCTTTGGCCTGTCGCGGTCAGGTGCTGGCGGCCCTGGGGCGACGAGCTGAGGCCCTGGCCGATCTGGAGCGGGCCTTGTCTCTCGATGCGACGCTGGAGCTGGCGGCGGTGGCTCGGACGGCTCTGCTGACCTCGCAGCCGCTCGCCGGCGCTCCTCCAACGGTGGTGCTGGCTGAGGCTCCTGCCGGGGAGGTGCCTGCCTCGGCGAGTGAGAGCCTGGCGACGGCTCCTACGCAGCCGCTCCCGGCAGGGGAGGAGGAGCAGGCGCTCTCGACAGGCCAGGATGAGACGCCCGCTGGTCCGTCGTCCGCCTCCTCCTGAGCGCTCTGCTTCGTCTGCTTGTTCCCTCTCTCTTTGGCTGATTGTCCCTCATGAGGCTTCTGTCTTGTCGGCGGGCGGTCCGGCGGCAGCCTGCTGGCTGTCGTTCTCGCTGGTCTCTGTCTCCGGCACCTCCGGCACGGGCAGCCCGAAGAGGCGCATGATCTTGAGGGCGTTGGTGGTTGGGCAGGGGCCGGGCCGCAGGCGGTAGTCGAAGACCATTGCTCCGTCGCTGATCTCCTCGCGAAAGTGGTAGTTGCTGATCCCCGGGAGTTCCTCGGCGAGGCGGGTCAGGTCGAGGTCGTGGGTGGCCAGCAGGCCGGCGCAGGGTTTGCCCGTGGTAGCGAGGGCGCGCAGGTAGGCACGACTGCCGATGCGCCGTTCGCGGTTGTTGGTGCCGCGGAAGATTTCGTCGATGAGGAAGAGCAGCGGCGCGCTGTCGGGGTGTTCGACGGCGTCCAGCAGGGCGCGCAGGCGTCGTACTTCGGCGTAGAAGTAGGAGGCGTCTTCGGTCAGGGCGTCGTTGATGCGCATGCTGGCGAAGAGGCGCAGGGGGGTCAGGCGCAGGCGGACGGCGTTGACCGGGGCGCCGGCGTTGGCCAGGACCAGGTTGAGGCCGACGGTGCGCAGGAAGGTGCTCTTGCCGGCCATGTTGGAGCCGCTGATGATGGCAATGGCTCCCGGCTGGCGCAGGGCGAAGTCGTTGAGGATTTTTCTGCTGGGCGGCAGGAGGGGATGGCCCAGACCCTGGCCTTCGTAGAGGAGGGCCGGAGCCTGGGGACCGACGAGGAGCTCGGGAAGGTGGTAGTCGGGGTTGAGGTCGGCGAAGGTGGCCAGTGAGCAGAGGGCTTCCAGCTCAAACCAGGTCTCCAGCCAGCGCCGCATCTGCTGGGCCAGGCGGGCTTTCCAGGCGTTGAGGCGCAGGGCGATGAGGAATTCCCAGGGGAGGAAGAGGTGTAGCAGGAGGGTGAGGAGCAGGTTCTGCCCGAAGGAGGCCAAGCTGAGGAGCAGGGAGAGATGGCGCAGGGCGCGGGCGGGACTGAGCTGGCCGGCGCCGGTGAAGGGCTGGCAGAGTTGCTGCAGGTGGGGCTGCTGGGGATGGCGGCGCCGTTCGACGGAGGCGAAGGTGGCGCTGAGCTGGGCGCAGGTGCTCTGCAGGGCGAAGGCTTCGTCGAAGAGGTCGCCGGCGTCGCCGCGCCGCAGGAGGAAGAGGAGCAGGCTGAGGGCGGCGCTGATGGGCCACCAGGGGGGCAGATGCAGGAGGAGCTGCCCGGCCAGGAGAAGCAGGGTCAGGAGGTTGAGGCTGCCCATGAGGGCCAGGCTCTGCTTGAGGCGAGCCGGGGGCGCTTCTTGCCGCAGACGCCCAAGCAGTTGGGCGCCGCGCAGGAGGCTGCTCTGTCCGCCGGCCAGGCGCGCTTCGATCTGCAGGCGGTGGCGGAAGAGGCGCAGCGGCTTCAGTTCGGCGACCAGGGCCTGCCGCCGCTGGATGGTGGCCGGCTCGACGCTCTCGGCCAGCAGCCAGCTCTTGAGGAGCAGGCTCCCCTCGCGGGTGGTGGCCGTGTTGAGCAGGCGGTGCAGGGAGCGCGGCCCGCTGATGTCGAGGTCGAAGTCGAAGGGGTGGGTGGCGTCGCTGTCGGAGAGGTCGCGCCCGCCGGGCAGGGGGGCGATGGTCTGCCAGTCGACGAGCAGGCGCGCGCGTTCGTCGCGGGTCAGCCAGACGAGCAGGCGCAGGCGGGCCAGGTGGCGCTCGATGCGCCGGTGCTGGGCGGCGAGGCCGCCGAAGATGAGCATGGCCAGGGCGAAGCTGATCAGGCCCGCCCACCAGTGCAGGGCCAGGCCCAGGATCAGGCCGCTGGCCAGGCCGACGGCGAAGATGGCGACGCGCAGCCATGAGTAGCGGTTGCTGCGCGTGTCCAGGCGCGCGATGCGCCGCAGCAGGCGCTCCTCGTGTCGCTGGAGGGCCTGCAGTCGGGCGGCTTTTTCGGGATGCATAGGCGATGCTCCTCTGTCTGTGCCAGGGCTTGTGATCAGGCCGCCGCGCGCTCTGACTCGGGCCGGACCGGGTCGCGGCACCCCTGGGACGGCGGGCGGACGGGCGAACGGTCGGACGGCTGGCGAGGACTCGGGCGGAGGCGGGCGGCGCTTGGGAGGGCGTGCCGTGAATGTCGGTCTGCCTGGGCACGCTTCCCGTTTGATCAGATGATAGCGCGTCTGGCAAGAGGAGAACAGGGGGGAGGGTCTGGCCGGAGGGAGCGGCTGGCGGAGAAAGAGAAAGAGATCCCCGCCCTTGAGCAAGGGCAGGGATCTCAGCAACGAAGAGAGGAGGCCGGGAGGTTGTTCGTTCGCCAGGAACGCGCTGCAAGGGGCGGGCGTCCCTGCCCAACCTGCTGAGCTGTGGTTGCTGGCCCTCCCGTTGTGCTTAAGGCCGGGTATCAGATCAGGGCGGGCCAGGCTTATGGCCCGCTGGTGCCGGGAATGGGAAGAAGGGTCTCGCGGCCATCGCGGCCCATGATGACGACGCCAATGCCCGCGCGAGGAGCCAGGCGCCACCAGCGGCGGATCTCTTCTTCATCGGTGGTGGCGCAGGCCAGCGTGGGGACCCGCGGGTGAGGCGCACTGCAGCCCGGACGCTCGCAGGTACAGCGCCCGTCGGGAAGGCGCTCGTAGAGAGGCACGACGCGCCAGCCGTGCCGCGCGTAGGACAGGGCGTAATCCAGTAAGCGGCCCCTGTCGATGACGACGTGTCGTTCCAGGTAGGTCACCATGGGCCGGCTCCTTTCTTTCTTTCTTTCTTTCTTTCTTTCTTTCTTCCTTCCTTCCTTCCTTCCTTCGGTGCGCTGAGACTGCCTCCCTTCGGGAGGAGAGACCGCCCGCTGGCTCGGCGCTCGCTACCCCGCTGACCGACTGCCTGTCTGCCTGCCTGCCTGGGGCTTCCCCCGTCCTGTCCCGTCCTGTCCCGTCCTGTCCCGTCCCACACCGGCCTCTCCGGCGGAGCCCCCACTCCGCCGGAGCCGGTGGGTGCAGCCTTCCAGTAACCAGAAGGATTACTTATATTGTACGCGATGCTCCAAATATATGTTTGTCGATATAGGACCGCTGCTGACAGTGCTGCTCGCTGGCTGGCGACCTGGGAGGCACTGGTTGTGGAAGGGTGCACTGGGGCAATCTTCGGCTCATGTGGCCCTTGCGCGGGGCCGCTTCGAAACCCGGCGAGTGCCCCCGGGAAATGCGGTCAGATTCTGACCGCATTGACCTCTGGACGTGGAGCTTCTGCCTGTGGTATACTCGAAAATGCGATGCTGCCTCTTCGAAACTCGCCCCTTGCGGTTTGCAGAAGACGAGTTTCGAGAAAGGTCGTGGGACGATATGTTCTGCGCGCGGGAGAGGGAGGAAAACGAGCCTCTCAGACGCCAAAAATGGGGCCTCAATCGTTCGTGGATGGTGAAGCACTATTCCTGACCTCTTTCTGCCGCCCGCGGTTGCAGAGGGGACGATCCGGGAGAGGATACTGAAAGGCCGATAGCTCTTCGTCATCGAGGAGGTTTTCAAAAGTTGCAGAGGGGACGATCCGGGAGAGGATACTGAAAGGCTTGCCGGATCTTGATCATCAAGCGGCTCAATCAGGTTGCAGAGGGGACGATCCGGGAGAGGATACTGAAAGTTGCCTCCAATGAGTTGTCTGTCATGACAATTGGCTGTTGCAGAGGGGACGATCCGGGAGAGGATACTGAAAGGCGCTTCTCCAAGCAACGGCAATCTCACTGTGCCGTCGTTGCAGAGGGGACGATCCGGGAGAGGATACTGAAAGACGTAGACGTTATAGCTGGTGGCATTGGGCACCCGGAGTTGCAGGGGGGACGATCCGAAGGAGGATACTGAAACGCGATACGTGGTATACTACAAGATAGTGAGAAGTGAGAGGCAATACTGATTTGACTGGCACACACGCGGATCGTTGTCCGCTCCTGACCGCCTGGCCGCTCCCGTGGCCATAACCAGGACTGGGCCAGACGACGCTACGCTGCCCTGTCCTGCCCTGGCCAATAGCCCAGGCTCCCGGCTGCTCCATCCTACACGCTCGCGCAACTGAAACGACAGCTGAGCAGCTCAGCCAGCAGCCACCAGGAGAGGAGACGATGACGAACCAGGCTCTGCCCCTCTCGTTCGCCGGCTAACTGCCTCGGGCAGCGCCAGCCAGCCGCGTCTGTCCGCCTGTCTCTCTGTCTCTCTATCTATCTCTGTCTATCTATCTGGCTGTGCTCGTATGCGAGGCCGGGGAGGGCTTTCGTCTATGACACGCGATCAGGGGCCTGGCGAGGATGGGCGGCAACAGGAGGGAACAGGCAGCCGCATCGGCAATTATCGCTTGCTGCGCCGCCTCGGACGCGGCGGCTTCAGTACCGTCTATCTGGCTCGCCATCTGATTCTGCAGTCGCGCCCCCCCGTGGCCCTCAAGCGCTTGCTGACACCCCTCGATTCTCCACGCGCGCGCTCCCTCTTTATCGATGAGGCCCGCTTGCTGGAGCAACTGCGCCATCCCCATATTCTTCCGCTCATCGATGCCGGCATCGATGACGAGGGCTTCCCCTATCTGGTGACGCTCTACGCCGCCGGCGGCTCCCTGCGCGCTCGCTTGCAACGCGCCAACGGGCGCCCTCTGCCCCTGGAGGAGGCCCTGGCCATCGTCGCTCAGGTCGGCTCGGCCCTCCACTACGCCCACGAGCGCGGCGTGATCCATCGCGATCTGAAGCCGGAAAATGTGCTCTTTACCGACCACGGCGAGGCCCTGCTGGCCGATTTCGGTATCGCCTTCTTGCTCGGCTCGCGCAGCCTGGAACAGGCCAGCGTGAGCGGCACCCCCGCCTATATGGCGCCCGAGCAGTTCCGCGGCCAGGTCTCCCGCCAGAGCGATCAGTACGCCCTGGCCTGCCTGACCTATGAGCTGACGACCGGCCACCGCGTCTTTGAGGATCACGATGCTCTGGTGCTGATGTATCGCCATACGCAGGAGGAGCCACGCCCTCCGCGGGCCTATAATCCGCATCTGCCCGCTCCGATCGAGGCGGCGATTCTGCGCGGCCTGGCTAAGGAGCGCTCCGAGCGCTATCCCAATGTGCTGAGCTTTGTGCGGGCCTTGCATGCTTTCCGCCCCTTCGGCGGCCCCGGCCCGGATCTCGGAGTAACCGCGCCGATGGCCGGCGTTGACGATGAAGAGGGGAACGATCCCGCCGCGGGCCTGGGGGACGATCCCGGCGGCAATGGCTCGCTGTGGGATGCGGCTGAGGATGCGACGGGAACGGTCTGGCGCGAGGGCACTCGCCGGGCGTTGCTGTGGCCGGCGGCCAGGCAGGAGGAGCCTCCCCCAGAGGCGGAGATGACTGGTAGTGGGGAGCTGGCGACGCGCTCGCTGACTCCCGATTGGGCCTGGGCCGCCCCGGCTGCTGCTGGCCCCGGCTCGGACGAGTGGGAGGCCGAGCCGCGCTGGACTCCTCCAGACCCGGGCTACGGGGCGACGTTGCTTCCCCCGGCTCCAGAACCCGGCCAGCTTGAACGGCAGACCGGTTCTCCGCTTGTCTCGTCGCCCGCTCCGGCTGACGGCCCCGCTATTATTGCCCTGCCTCGCCGCTCGCGCTCGTCGCCGCCAACCCGGACGGCACTACCCTCGCGCCAGGCGTCCGCTGCGCCTGCACAGCGCAACCGTCCGTCACGCAGTCCCTCGATCTCGCCCGCAGGCCCGAGTACGGGGAGCGCTCCGGCGGCACTGGCGGCCTCCGCACCGGCAGCCTCCGCACCCGTTCGCGCTGCTGCGGGATCGGCTACCTGGCTGCCGTGGCTCGCGGCCCGGGCCTTCTCGCGCCTGGGCCTGACAGCGCTGGCCCTGCTGCTGGTGGCAGTCCTGGCGCTGACGCTGCTGCCGCTCGGCCTGGGCCTGCTGCATCCCTCGGCCACCGTGACGCTGGTACCGGCCACCCATACGCTGCAACGCACCTATACGCTGAGCGCCCGCGTCGGCGCCCAGGCCGATCCCGCTCGCCTGGTCGTCCCCGCTCGCCTGCTCTCGACACCGCCCCAGTCTCAGTCTCGTACGACGACCGCCTCCGGCCACGCCTCTACACCTGCAACGCAGGCACATGGGACGCTGACATTTTATAATGGTGAGGCTGTTTCTCAAACAGTGGGTAAAGGAACGATTATAACAGGTTCTGATGGGGTAAGAGTAGTAACAGATGCTGAGGCTAATATCCCTCCTGCGAAAGCTCCTGTCTATGGGCAGGTGGATGTTCCTGCTCATGCTATAGACGGCGGAGCACGTGGCAATATCCCTGCTTTAGATATTAATCAGGCTTGTTGTAGTAATAACGATACTATCTTTGTGAGGAATCTTGCAGGCTTCACCGGGGGGCAAGATCCGCAGAGCTACACCTTTGTCCAGCAGAGCGATATCGATAACGCTGCGGCGGCCCTCAAGCCGGCCCTGATCGGCAGCGCCCGCACCGCCTTCGCCAGCCTCAAGGACAGCGCTGAGGAGAGCGTCGGCGATCCCCAATGCACCAGCCAGGTCAACAGCGACCACCGCGCCGGCGAGCGCGCCAGTAGCGTCACTGTGACCGTGACCGCCTCCTGCAGCGGCCTCGTCTACGACCGCAACAGTGTCATCACCCTCGTCACCGCCCTGCTCAACGCCGACATCGCCCGCAGCTACGGCAGCGGCTACCATCCGACGCAGCCCATCCAGACACAGATCAGCGCCGCCCGCTCCGGCGGTCAGAGCGCCGTCCTCACCGTCCAGGCGCGCGGCACCTGGCGCTATCAGTTCAGCCCGAGCCAGCTCGACGCCCTCAAAGCGCTCATCGCGGGCCGCGATCCCGAGCAGGCTCGCGCCCTCCTGCGCCGCCAGCCGGGCATCGCCGACGTCACCCTCAGCCTGGCCTTCGGACAAAAGACCCTGCCCGGCGATCCCGCGCGCATCACCATCAGAGCTACCCCCTGAGCAGCCGCCTCGTCTGTCCGTACGCTCTCCCGGCTCAACCTGGGCGGCCTCAGCCTCACCGTGCCACCAAACAGACAAACGGCGCCAGGCATGCCTTGCCTCATGGCAGGCATACCGACGCCGCTCTCGAGCATGCTCTTCCGCGCGCGCCGGCCCACTCCCGGCACCGCTCTCCTCTAGAGACGGTTCAAGGCGATCTGCGCCAGGCTCTGCTCAAGATCAAGCTGGCGATGTCCCGGGCTGAGCGCCTCGACCACCAGCACCGTGTTATCCTTGAGCACCGTCAGCAGTGTCTCCTGCCCGAAAGACGAACTGCGCTGCGTCTGAAAAGCCGCGTCGCCCAGGCTGACCGTCGCTGTCTGCCGGCTCAGGTCGAGGGCCGCGCTCTTGGCCTGATTGTAGAGCTGCTGGGCGCTGGCCGCATCGGCGGTAATCGAAAGGGCCAACGAGGCCCGCGCCACGTGGCTGTCCGAGGACGAGGTATAGAGGCACTCGCTCACCGTGGCGTTCTTGGGCTTGCTCACCACCTCCTGCGGCTGCGAACGCACCGCGGCCCCCAACACCTGCCGCGCCTCGTCTGTCGTGATCAGCGAGCAGGCCGTTGTCGTGGTCGCCACTTGCTTGCTGCTGCCACAGGCAACCAGCAGGAAGAGGCAGAGAGCACCAGCCATCAGTAGCAGGGCCGCTGTGTGGGGGAAACGTCTTCCACGCATCGAATCACACACTCCTTTTTCTTTCTGACACTGCAATCTGCAATCCACAATCGACAATCCGCCATCGCCAGAACCAGAATCAGAAAGCCAGCCAGCCGGACGGCGCGCCACCTGGCCTCACCGCCGGCTACTGTTCATCACGCTCCACCAGCACCCCCTTTACTGCCCCTACCCAAAAGTCCGTTAGGGTACGGCGCATCCCCCTTCGGTCTGCTCGCTCTGTTTTGTAACTGAGTGTGATGATCGGTGATCCTGCTGCCTTTTCCTCTGTGGCTTCACATAAGCCCTGCTTTCCTGCCGTTGCGCTGATTCATCTTCGTCTACGGTCTCTATCAAATCCTCGACACGAACATTGAGCGCCTCAGCAAGCTTTGCCAGTGTAGTGGTCGTAACCTCGACATAGGGATCGTGAAATATACGGCGGATGGTGTTATAGGCTACCTCGGACTTAATATGAAGCCTGGTCATCGAGAAGCCCTTTGCTTTTGCTACTTCTTTAACCCGCAGCCGGACTTTCATGGCATGAGAATAACCTATTTAAGGACTTGACAGTAGAGTGCTTAGGATGGTACTATTCTGAAAGCGACATCAAAATGGCGACTTTGAAACGGCAAATATAGGTACAAAGGAAAGGAGGAGAAGCCGCAGTAGGGAGCCGAAGAGAGGCAAGTGGAAGAAGGAAAAGGGCCTGCCGCCGGCCTCGTCCTCCGCGGGGGAGGGAAACGAGGGAGTGAGAGGCGGTCAGGCCCTCCGGAGTAAGGGAGGAACAGTTAGGACGATGGGAAAGAGAATCTGCTCCGTGGCTGATAGCGGCGAGGGGGGCGGGCGCGCTTAGGAGGCGTCCCGGGGGGTGTCTCCTCATCGGGCAGGAACTCGATCAGGGTATGGGCCTGCACCCCCAGTGCCATCGCGATCTTGACGAGCGTACGCAAATTCACCTGTGCATACGGATCGCGGAAGATCCGGCGCACGGTGCGATCGTTGAGGTTGGCGGCCTTGCAGAGGGCGGAAGGAGTAAAGCCCTTCGCCTCGGCAATTTCCTTGATGCGCAGCCTGAACACGATCAGCTCCTTCCTGATCAACGCGGGCGAGCCTTGGCTTCGGGATGGCGCCGATAAGGACACGTACGCGGGCGACCAACGTGGATGCACCTTTTGCTCGGGCGTACCATCGACACGTCGAGCTGTGCCATTTTAAGAATATCGTCGGCAGGCTTAAAGAGGATTTTCAGAATCAAAAAGCGGACCTTTCTCCCTTCGATCATCCGCGCACCTCGACTGGCTCCTTTCAAAGGACAACACTCAAACCAGACTGCCGTCAACGGTGTAAGGCAGCGCTGACAGCGGCAAGAGGCGCTCAGAGCGCCAGCGCCCTGCGTCGGGTCTCCCGGTCTCAAACGCAGAGGGCATGCTTGTACGGCTCTGGCGCATTCTGGGAGAGCCAACTCTCCTATCTTTAAAGACGATGATACAAGAGAAAATTGAAGCACGGACTGGGTGATTTTCCCAGACTTTTGACCTGGCCGGCTAAGACTTGGGGAGGTCCGCCTCGTCAGGCACGTCTTCGATCAGCTCGGGGGTGGGAACGCCCAGCGCCCGCGCGATTTTGGCGAGCGTAGAGATATTCACATCTTTGTAAGGATTACGAAAGATGCCTTTAATCGTGCGAAAGTTGACATCGGCTGCCCGGGACAGCGAAGACATATTAAAGCCGCGGGCTTCGGCAACCTCTTTCACTTTGAGCCGCACCAATGGCCACATAAACAACCCTTTCAACTGGCTTCTTATCGTTCAAAGGAGCCTTGCGCTACGTCTGGGGCGGCGCCGGCGGCTGATCCTCGTCGGGTACATCTTCGATCAGCTCATGGGAAGGGACCTCGAGAGCCTTCGCCAGCTTCTCGATCGTCTTGATCGAGACCTCGCGGAAGGGATCGCGCCAGATCTGCTGGATCGTCTTGTAGTTCACGTCTGAGATGCGGGAGAGTCGCGACATGCTTACGCCCTTAGCCTGAGCGACCTCCTTAACGCGCAGACGAATCATATGCTTGACCTGCCTTACCAGACCCGTAGTAGGTAAGGCGATTGTATCAGAGTACCAGGGTTGACAGAACTGCGACCGTAATGGTAGATTCTAATACACCACCATTCTAAGGGTGGTAAACAAACACAGGAGAGAGGAGACTTGCATGAGTGGAAGTGAGATTGCGCGCCTGCGCCGTCAGCTAGAGGCCGAGTATCTGGCCGGGCGCTGGGCCTTATACGGTCTGGCGTGTGGCTGGGCCAAGCACGAGTATATTCAGCGTCGCCTGCGCAACATGGAAGAATACCAGAGCAAGCTGGCCCGGCTGGTTGGGCAGGAGCGAGCGGCGGCCATCGTCTGCGAAGTCATCGACGAGGTCCGTGACCAGGAACGAGCGACGCGGCCAGTCGTTCCTGTTGTGGGGGGCGAGGAGGGTGGAGAGGCGCAGGCGCGGGTGGAGGTGGAGGTCGAGGTCGAGGCAGAAGTGGAGGCGCCTGCGGCGGGGACGCTGGTAGGAGGCGTCAATGGCAAAGGGGCGCTGCCGGTCTCCGCCTGGCGCTCTCAGGGCGAGGGCAAAGCTGAGGCCCAGGCTGAGGAAGACGAGGACGAAGAAGAGCCTGAGCGCCCCATCGAAAAGATCCTCTGGCTGCTGGCCTATCGTCACGGCGAAGAAGAGGCCGACCTGCTCTATCTCTTCTATGCCATCAGCGACGAGGAGGCCAAAATCATCGCCGACCTCAAGATGGAGCAGGCTGGGCGCCGCTGCCGTCTCCTCTCGCTGCGCAAGCTGCCGAGCGGTTTTGGCGTGCCCTATGGGCGCTATCGTGGCCGCATCCACGTGCGTTCCGACGGCAGCATCGTCGAAGGCGACTATCTCACCATGCGGACCATTGCCCGCGAGTGAGCGCATTCGGGTTAGGGGGACCGAACCAACGCCAGATACCTCTCTCTTCTAACTACCGAGTGGTCCGCTTGCCTTTGTCTGTCTCTTTCGAGCGCCGGTCTGCCGGGGGAGAGCGCTGTCCGCCAGCGTGCCCCGGCAGACCTTCTTATAGCCATAGGATCTACGGTAGCTGCAGGCGGCAAAAAGCGGGCAACCAATCAAAAGACCTGACTGAGAGCTGCCTGCTTGTTTCCTGTGGCCTGGGCTGACCTGGGCCAGCTCCTCGGCTGCTGTCCGCCAGTTCATTTTCTACCTCTCCTGCCAGATCCCGAACCCAGCCATTGCCGTAGGCGCCCCGGATGGGGTATATATACCTCTAAACGAGCATCGTGCCAGGAGCATTCTCACCCCGAGCGCAGCACCTGAGTGAGAAGCGGGGAGGGGGACGTTCCCCGAGCAAGCGCACGACCCTTGTCTTGGTGCCGCCGCCGTCGCCGAATTGTCGTCGCCGAAGCCAGCCTGGAAGAGCAGGGACCAGATTACCCAAACAAAGCAGCCAACGAGCGAGTCGAGTGTTGTCCAACAGACGAGACGACAGGAGAGAGCGACAGTGAGCGAACGAGAGCGACAGGCAGGCACCTTTGTCCAGGGACTCCTCATCGAGAAGCAATGCGACTACGACTCCTTCTATCACCTCACCTTTCTATTGCGCAACAGCATCCTGCTGCCGGTCTTCAGCAGCGCCTCCCGAATGGGCGGATCACAAGGGAAGCCGGGGGTGCAGCTCCAGGTAGGGAGGAACTACCACCTGCTCCTCCTCATCCGACCGCGGCAGCTCAAGTATCGCCGCCCGGAGGAGAGCGCAGGAGCGGGAGCGAGCAAGCCGGGTCTGGCGGCCCTGGCCCTGCGGCAAATTGCGCGCGACGCCCGGGGAGTCTCGGGTGAGCGTATCATCCTGCAGCATCATCCCGTGGCCGGGCGCATCATTGACCCTGACTGGGAATGGGAGAGGCACCGCTACATTCTGATCGAGACCGCCATTGGCAGAGCGGTCCTCAACCGCAAAGCGACGGAGGATGATCTCAAAGGGCGAGGAGGCGAGCTAACCGTGGGGGGATTCTTAGAATGGGAGCTATGGCGCAGCGAGCTGCTGGCTCTCCTCGACCACCCGGGGACCTGGCCAGGCCAGGGAACAGAGAGACGAGCGGGCGGGTAGAGCGGGCAGGCGGCAGGCAGAGCCAGCTCCCTCCCTCCTTTCCTTTCCTTCCTCCTGACAGAGAGACAAGCGAACCTGGAGCAGAGCGTGCCGTCCTGGCCCGTGCCGCCGGAAACCAGAAAGCGGACGTCTGTTTCCCAAAATGGGGGCGTCGGCGATTGCGCGCACCGCGAAGGTAGTGTACAATGTATCAGGTTCAGGCGAAAAGGCCATTTCTTGGGACATGCGAGGGTAAGGCTGATGAGACAGGCAGATGGCTCAGAGCTGCTCGGTGCAGGCGACCCGCGTGCAGAAGAGATCGGCGTTATCTACGTTGCGCCTACGGACGAGCGAAAAGATGTACTGACAGCGATTCTGACCCAGGAGAAGCTTGGACGCAAGCAGATTGCCATTGTCCTGCCGGAGCAGAATCGCGCCTTCCAGCGCCGCGTTGATTTTGAAGTGCTCAAGATGCGGCGCAACCCGCAAGCGCGCCTCATCTTCATCGCCCCACCGCGTTCGGAGCCAGCGGAGTACGCGCGCCAGCGGCGCTTTCCGGTCTACTCATCTCTCGACAACTACGTGCGCTCACTGCAAGACATGTGGGAAGAGGGCAAGGCGGAAGAAGGTCAAGGGCCTGCCTGGTCACAGCGGCTGCGCCGCCTCCTGCGGCTCCGCGAGCGCGAGAGCGCAGGGGGGGGAGGGGGAGAGGGAGAGCGAGCAGCCACGGGGGCCGAGCAGCAAGCGAGCGATGTTCGTCCTGAACCGTCACGACCGGCCTTTCGTGGGACCTCACTGGGTGGCGCGGCAGCGGCAGGAGCTGCCGGAGCCGCTGCGGGCCTGAGCTGGAGCGCCCTGCAGCGCGAGCAGGAGCGGAAGGCCGGAACCGCAGGCGGAATGGCAGAACCCGCGGAAGAACCTGCGGAGGAGCAGGGTCCTGACAGAGTGGGAGCAGGAGCGGGACCCTTCCAGGAAGAGGAAGAAGACGAAGAGCTGCCGCCGGTTGAGAGAGCGCGCTTCTCGCCGGCACCGGCAGCGGCTACCCCTGCAGGGACGGGCACGGGAGCAAGACAGGAGCCGGCCCCTGCGACGCCGTCCGAGGAAGAGAGTTCCTCACCGATCTCACCGGCGGCGGCAGGAGCAGCGGGCCTGGCCGCGGGAGCGGCGGCAGTGGCTGCTGAAGAAGGCCGCCAGAAGCAGGGGCCAGACGAGGCCAGGGCCAGCGCCGCACCACCACGCACTCCAGCCGCCAACGCGGGACCGGGCATTATCCAATTCCCCCACTCGCGCCGCATTACGGCCAAGCTGCCCACAGCCAGCAACGCCTATGCGCCCGATGCAGAAGCGGCGCGGCGCGGTAGCTCACCGCAGTCCGGGCGAGGAGCCGCCGCCGCAGCAGGCGCCGGGGCCCTGGCCGGGGCCGCCGCTGGTATGGCCCTGGCAGGGAGCAGCAGCGGAGCAGGAGGAGGAGGAGGAACCGCCAGCGGCCCCGCCGGAGGAGCAGCAGCGATGTCGGCCAGCGGAGTGTCGACCGTACCACCGCCGTGGACACCGCCACGTCAACAGCGGAGGAGGCAGCGGCGACGGGGAGTGCTCTGGCTGGCACTGGTGGCGATTCTCCTGTTGCTATTGTTGATCGGCTGCGGCGCGCTGGCGGCAGTGAATCCGAAGCTGCTGGGACCGGTGGCGGCCATGATGCCCTTTGGGACGCCAGGGGCAACGGTGACGATCACACCGGCCAGCGTCGACCTGAAGAACCAGTACCTGATCACCGGGGTAACGGGAACACCCGACCCGGCCCAGCGTCAGATTCAGGCGCGCGTCCTGACGGCGGCCCCGGCGGCGCAGACGAAGACGGTTCAGGCGACGGGCCACGGCCAGACACCCGGCGTGCAGGCCAGGGGAACGATTACGTTCACTCATAGCGGAGGCACATGGGAAAGCGTGCTGAGTGGGACAACCTTTACACTACAGAACGGGCTCAAAATCGTCACCGATGCCCGCGTTGACCTGCCACCCCAACCCAGCCCATCTCAGCCTGTTTCGAGATCGGCCCCGGCCCATGTTGTCCAACCGGGAAGCGTCGGTAACCTGCCCGCTGGGGCTATTAGCAACCAACTCTGCTGCGGCGCTACTGACATCTATGCCACCAGCAGTGCCTTCACCGGTGGGCAGGACCCGCAGAGCTACACCTTTGTCCAGCAGAGCGACATTGACAGCGCCGCCAACCCGCTCAAAGCCAGCCTGGCACAGCAGGCGCAGCAACAATTTCAGCGCCAGCTTCGCGCGGGCGAGCAGCTCATCAGCCAGCCCACCTGCAGCACCAACGTCAAAAGCGACCACCAGGCCGGCGACCACGTCACCAGCGCCACCGTCACTGTCTCGGCCAGCTGCAGCGGCGAAGCCTTCGACAAACAGGCTGCCCTCCGTCTGGGGGCCAACCTGCTCAGCCAGGAGGCCAGCAAGAGTCTGGGTGCTGGCTATGCGCCCGTTGGCCAGGTCATGACCAACATCAGCGGGGCGACCCCGATCAGCAGTGGAGCCAGTAAGGGCAGCATCTCCATCACGGTCACCGCCGAAGGCCGCTGGGCCTACCAGTTCGACAGCGCAGACAAAGAGAGCCTGGCGCGCCTCATCGCCGGCAAAACCAGAAGTGAAGCCCTGCAGCTCCTGCAGCGGCAGAACGGCATCAAAGAGGCTGACATCGCCATCGCCCACGGCAGCGATCGCCTGCCCAGCGATGCCAACCAGATCAGCATCACCATCAACAGTGTGAGCGGGCTGACGCCGGCCCCCAGTGCCAGCATCGGGCCGGGGCCGACCAGCTCGCCCACAGCGGCACCGACCGCGCCCAGCCCAGGCAACAACACCCCAACCTCTGGCAAAGGCTAATCGAAGCGGCGCCAGGCGGCTCCTGTAGCCTGCTACAGTGCCAGCACTGGGCCATCATCGTAGGAACAGTTGGCAGTAGAAAGGCATACTATTCTCAATCCAATTGCCTAAGAGCAAGAAACGTGGCAGCGAGACGAACCGGGGAGGGTCTCGTCTATGGATCAAAGCAAGGAGCCGAGGAAGCCAGAGGAGCGCCACGAGCCTGGTCCACCGGTCCTCGGCGATTATGAACTGATTCGCAAACTGGGACGCGGCGGCTTCAGCACAGTCTACCTGGCACGGCATCGCCTGCTCAGCCGCTGGTCCACGGTAGCCCTCAAACGCCTCCAGACCCCACTTGACACAGCCGAAGCCCGAGAGCAATTCCGGGCCGAAGTTCGCCTCCTGGAGCGGCTCAGCCATTCCCACATTCTCCCACTGCTCGACGCCGGCATTGACCAGCAAGACTGCCCCTACCTGGTAACCCCCTATGCCGAAGGCGGCTCGCTGCGCCAGCACCTGCGCTCGGCGGCTGGGCACCCGCTCCCGCTGAGTGAGAGCCTGCAGATCCTGGCTCAGATCGGGGCCGCCCTGCAGTACGCCCATGAGCGCGGCATCATCCACCGCGACCTCAAGCCTGAGAACATCCTCTTCGCCATTGACGGCACGGCCCTGCTGGCCGACTTTGGCCTTGCCCTGCAGCTCGGCTCGCGCAGCCTGGAGGCAGCCAGCATCAGCGGCACCCCGGCCTACATGGCCCCCGAGCAATTCAGAGGCCAGGTCGGACGCGAGAGCGACCAGTACGCCCTGGCCTGCATCGCCTACGAACTCTGCACCGGTCGCCGCCTCTTCGAACACCATGACCCGGTAACCCTGATGTACTGGCACACCCAGCGTGAGCCGCAGCCGCCGCGCCACTTCAATCCAGCACTACCGCCGGCACTGGAGGCCGCCATCCTGCGCGGGCTGGCCAAAGAGCGTCAGGAGCGCTACCCCTCGGTGAACGACTTTATAACGGCCCTGCTGAGCGGCGCACCGGCAGGCCCAGCACCGGCCAGGCCCCGCGTCTCGCCCTGGAAAGGCGCCATCTGGGGCGAGGACGAGAACAGGGAGGCAGCGCAGGCCAGCGAAGACCAGCAGCCAGAGCCGCTGGCGCAGTTCCCAACCAGCCGGCTGGCTGCCCACGAGGAAGAGGTAGAGGTAGAGGCAGAGGAGCTGGCGACACCGCCCCCACCGACATCCGGCTCAGAGCAGCAGCGCTCATGGCAGCGCTTTCCCCACCTGCGCCGTTCACAGATTCAGCGCCGGCAGCAGAGAGAGAGGCAGGAAAGCCGCGCCGGACCTGAACCCACAGGCGTGCCCCTGCGGGAGAGAGCCAGCCTGGCTGCCCTTACTCCCCCGCCCCTCATGCTCCCAAGAAGCCCCAACGCGGTAGAGCAAGTGGCCACCAGACACCTGCCGCCGCCAGAGCAGCCGCCAGGCAAAAGAGGCGGGCGCCGTCCTGCAGCTCGCTGGAGCAGACTGCTGCTGTCCACCGTAGCGCTGCTAGTGCTCCTTCTGGCGAGCGGGCTGGTCATGGCCTACAGCGATCCGGCGGCCCTCGGCCCCCTGGGAACGATCCTGCCCATTGGGGCCCCGCTGGCGACGGTGCACATCAGGCCGACCAGCGTGCTGCTGACGCGCCAGTACCTGATCACAGGCGTGACAGGGAGGCCCGACCCGGCCCAGCGCCAGATTCAGGCGCGCCGCCTGAGCGTGACGGTCAGCTCACCGGCGAAGACGGTGCCGGCCACCGGCCACGGCGTGATAGCCGGCACGCAAGCACATGGGACGATTACTTTCTACAACGGCACAGGTCTCGCTCAGACTGTCCCCAAGGGGACCATTCTAGCAGTGAGGGAAGGAATCAGCATCGTCACCGATGACACAGCCTCAATGCCTCCTAGCCCTGATCTAGACCACCGGGCTACCAGCACCGTCCCTGCTCATGTTCTACAGCCAGGCAGTATTGGGAATCTACCTGCTGGGGCATTGAACCAATACTGCTGCAATGAGGCGCTAGCAATCCAGGCTATCAATGGCCCTTTCACCGGTGGGCAAGACCCACAGCCCTACACCTATGTCCAGCAGAGCGACCTCGACAACGTCGTCAACCCGCTCAAAGCCGGCCTCCTGCAGCAAGCCCAGCAACAATTTCAGCAGCAAGTTCACAGCGGCGAGCGCGTCGTCGGTCCCGACTGCAGCACCAGCACCAGGAGCAATCACCACGTTGGCGACCATGCCACCAGCGTCACCGTCAGCCTGGCGGTCACCTGCAGCGGCGCAGCCTACACGCCGCAGGCCGCGCTTGACCTGGCCACAGCCCTCCTACGCCAGGAAGCCGCCCGTGATCCCGGACCGGCCTACGCCCTCGCTGGCCAGATCAGCAGCAGCATCATCGACACCAGCCTCAGCGATCCCCAGAGCGGGCGCCTCATCATCACCGTGAAAGCCCAGGGGCGCTGGACGTATCGATTCACAGAAGGAACACAACAGCGCCTGGTCCAACTCATCGTCGGCAAAAGCCGCAGCCAGGCTCTGCAACTCCTGCAGCGGCAGCCCGGCGTCAACCAGGCGAATATCAGCATCGTTCGCAGCGACGGCGACCGGCTTCCCAGCAACCCGGTCTTTATCGCCATCATCATCGAAAACAGCACCTAGCGACCCAAGAGGTACCATCAGCGGCACTCGCAGAAGTCAACGCGCGGGAAAAACCGCCACTGAGGAAAACGTCTAGACTAGTAGGTCAGCAGCCGACGGCTGTGGTACAATAAAACGACAGCCAGAGCAACGAAGCACTCGACAGGAAAGACAAGCCGGCCTGTCGCCGGTGCGTCCGTCGACCAAAGAGCGGAGCGGGGCCGGTCCTTCCTGACCCCATCCACAGACACAGCCACAGATGAGACGAAAGGATAGAGAGACAGCAGGCATGCTCGCGTTGGAAGGCAGGCAGCTCGGCAACTACGACGTCATCCGGCGCATCCGCGTCGGAGGTATGGGCGCCGTCTACGAAGGGCGCCAGCGCACCGCCTTTGGCAGGCGCGTTGCCATCAAAGTCATCCTCGGCAACTACGCCAGCGACCCCGACATGCGGCGGCGCTTCGCCCGCGAGGCGCGCACCATCGCCCGCCTGCAACACCCGCACATCCTGCCGCTCATCGAATTCGGCGAAGAGCAAGGGCTGCTCTACCTTGTCATGCCCTTCATCGACGGCGGCACCCTCACCAGCTACCTGCGCCGCATCTACCGGCCCCAGGTCACTGGACGAGAGCCTCTCCCCTTCAACCTGCACGAACTCATCGACATGTACCTGCAGCTCCTCGACGCCGTCGAATACGCCCACGACGAGGGCCTCGTTCACCGCGACATCAAATCCTCCAACGTCCTGCTGGAGCTACCACGCAGCGGCGTCCCCCACGTCTACCTGGCCGACTTCGGCCTCGTCCGTCCCGCGCGCCAGGCCGAGCACCAGATTGGCCGTCCCATCCCCCTCGACCAGGTACCCGGCACCCCCCAGTACATGGCCCCCGAACAAACGCGCGGCATCGTCACCCCCCTCACCGACATCTACGCCCTCGGCGTCCTCCTCTTCCAGATGCTCACCGGCGAACTCCCCTACGACGACCCCGACGACATCAAAGTCATCCAAATGCAACTACGCGCCCCCATCCCGCGCCCCTCGCGGCGCAACCCCCAGATCCCGCCCGCCTTCGACCGCGTCGTCCGCAAAGCAATGGCCAAACGCGACGACGAACGCTTCCAGAACATCGCCGCCCTACGCGAGGCCGTCCTGCTGGCCCTGGAAGAAGAACAGCAAGAACAGCAGGAACTGCAACCAGACTGGCCCGAAGCACCAATCGAGCAACCACGAGAACCGCGAGAGGCCCACCCCTCGCGGGAGCTGCCTCCCCTGGACTACGTCTATAGCGGCCCCAACGAGCCGCAGATCGAAGAACTGCCGCCCGACGAAGACATCGCCGCCGCCACCACCTTGCCCGACGTCACCGCCGAAGCCCTCTCGCGGCCCAGGCCCCAGCCTGACTACCGCTCGCGCCAGGAGCTGCGTACCATCGCCCTGCCCATGCCCGAGCCGCTCACCATCCCACGCCGGGGCCGTCCGCCCGCACAGGCCCACCCTGCCATCCAGCGCATCACCGAAGAGCCACAACCGCCACTGAGAGGACGAAGCAGCCGTCAGCAGACCAGCGGCAGCAGCAGGCGCCCCCTCTCGCTCTTCGTCGCCATTGCCCTCATCGTCATCGCCATCCTCCTGCTCCTCCTCTTCGCGGCCCGCAGCCTCAACATCGGCCTGTTCCCGCCGGGCGTCCCCCTGCTTGGCGCCGATCCCACCGTCGTCGTCACCATCAAAGCCCGGAGCCAGACCCTCCAGGACACCTATCTGCTGACAGCCGCGCCGCAGGTCCAGACCGTCGACCTTGGCACGCGCACCATTCCCGCCCGCCGCCTCAGCGCCAGCCGCAGCCTCACCCAGACCCTCGCCACCAGCGGCACACGCACCACCCAGGGCAGCAACGCCCAGGGCCGCCTCCTCTTCAGCAACCACGGCCTGCAACCGGTCACCGTTCCCGCAGGCAGCATCTTCACCGGCACCTCCGGCATCAGCGTGCGCCTCCTCACCACGGTTGTCGTCCCACCGCGCCAGGGAGACCAGGACGGCACCGCCAGCGCCACCGCCCAGGCCATCAACGCCGGTCCCCAGGGTAACATCCCCGCTGGCGACATCGCTCAGCCCTGCTGTGGGCGCCCGACCCAGCTCCAGGTCACCAACCCCGCTGCCTTCAGCGGCGGCAGCAACAGCCAGACCATCCACATCGTCGCCCAGGCCGACCTCGACCGCGCCCGTCAGACCCTCCTCCCCCAACTGGAGCACCAGCTTGAGGAACAGCTACAGGCCGCCCTCAAAAGCGGCGAAGCCCTGGCCGGCACCCCAACCTACCAGGTCACCCTCACAGCCAACCCACCGCTCGGCAGCCAGGCCGATCAGGTGCGCATCCAGCTCCAGGTCACCGCCAGCGCCACCGCCTACAACCCAACGCAGGCCCGCCAACTGGCCAGCGCCCTCCTCAGCCGCCAGGCCCAGCGCGCCCTCGGCTCCGCCTACCAGCTGCGCCCCCGCAGCCTCAGCGCCTCTACCCCCACCGTCACCGCCCACGGCAACCGCGGCATCGTCTACCTCAGCGTCACTGTCCACGGCCTCTGGAGCTACCAGATCAGCCCCCAGACCATCGCCCGCTGGCAGCAAGACCTGCGCGGCACCAGCAGCGACGTCGCCCAGACCTACCTGCGTTCTCAGCCGGGCGTCGCCTCCGTCGACATCCGCCTGCCCTTTGGCAGCCACAACCTGCCCCAGCAAGCCGACCAGATCCAGATCGTCATCAACGACCAATAAAAAAAGAAAAAGCGGGCAAAATTGGTCCAGCCCACCCTTGACAGCCAGCCGGCCCCACAGGTATCATTGAACATGATGACTGACTGGTATTCAGTCAGTTACACAACACAACCAGGCAGAGAGGGACCCCGCTCACCGAGAGCAGAGGGCACCCGGACAGAAAGCAGGCAAGCATGACCCAGACTCAGAGCACACACGCTGCCTTCGTCACCACCAGCGAGCGCGGGCTGCGCCATGACATCCTCCCGATGCGACTCTACCACAAAGCCAAGAAACTGGGCATCTGGGACCCGCGCGCCATCGACTTCTCCCAGGACATCCAGGACTGGCAGCGCCTCAACGAGGACGAACGCGAAACCCTGCTCTACCTCAGCTCCCTCTTCCAGGCCGGAGAAGAGAGCGTCACCCTTGACCTGCTTCCCCTCATCCTCACCATCGCCCGCGAGGGCCGGCTCGAAGAAGAGATGTACCTCACCACCTTCCTCTGGGAGGAGGCCAAACACACCGAATTCTTCCGCCGCTTCCTCGACGAAGTAGCCCACGAGCACAGCGACCTCCACCGCTACCACACCCCCAGCTACCGCAAAATCTTCTACGAAGAGCTACCGCAGCGCATGAACGCCCTCCTCAGCGACCCCTCGCCCGAAGCCCAGGCCCGCGCCAGCGTCGTCTACAACATGATCGTCGAAGGCGTCCTGGCCGAGACTGGCTATCACGCCTACTTCAACATGCTCGAACGCCTCAACATCCTGCCTGGCCTGCGTCAAGGCGTCGGCTACCTCAAGCGCGACGAATCGCGCCACCTGGCCTACGGGGTCTTCCTCCTCTCGCGTCTGGTCGCCCAGGAGCCACGCCTCTGGGACGTCATCCAAGCCTACATGAGCGAGCTGCTCACCTACGCCCTCGGCGTCATCAACGAACTCTTCGAAGCCCGGGCCAGCCAAGAGAACCCGCCCTTCGAACTGCAGCTTGACGACTACCTCTCCTACGCCACCAGCCAGTTTCAGAAGCGCCTCGACCGCATCGGACGCGCACGCCAGCAAAGCCTCGAAGACATCTATCAGTCTAGCGAAACAGACGAACCGGCATAGCCTTCTGTGTATTGCAGCGTCTCCTTCTATAACGATGTATGGTCACCGCTCACCGAGGCCCCCTGAGTCAGCAAACTCAGAGGGCCTCGGCCCTCCTGCCCACCCAGACACCCCGGGGATGTGCTATAGTACAATCAGCAAGAGACACCACCCAAAAAAGAAAGGAGGGCCAGACGACCTGGCCCCGGCCTGCCACACCGCCTCAGGAGCGAGAGAGCCGAGACCAGCCTGACCATGTCTGACCACAACTATCGCCATCCCGTCAAAACCATCGTCATCTTCGATGGCAGCTGCGACTTCTGTACCGCCATCGCCGAACTGCTGCGCCGCCTGGACCGCCGGAGACGGCTCACCTGCCTTCCCTTCCAGATCGCCGGCCTGCCCGAGCGCTACGGCCTCAGCGTCCGCCAGTGCGAAGAGAGCGTCTGGACCATCCTCCCCGACGGACGACGCTACCGCGGCGCCCAGGCCCTCGCCTCCATCCTGGACCTGCTGACCGGCTTCCCCCTCTGGCAGCACCTCTACCACCTGCCCGGCCTGGGGCCGCTCTCCGAGCACCTCTATCGCTGGGTCGCGGCCCACCGCCAGTACCTGCCAGGCGTCAGACCCTACTGCCAGCGTCCCAGAACCCCCTGCGGCGCCGCCCACCCCGAGCCAGCGCAGCGCTAAGCCCCTCCACCTCTGCTTCAGGACTCCTCTGGCTCCACCAACAGGGTCCCGCTGCGCAGCGCCCGGCGCACCTCCTCTATCTCGCGCTCATCCTGGAGCGCACGCTCACTATAGGAGCGCTGCCAGATCCGTAAAGGCGGCGTCGGACCGGGCGCGCGCACCTGCTCCAGATGCGCCAACCAGGCCACCGCCACCAGCGACTTAAAAGCCTCCACCACTCGCCCCAGGGTGATCGTCCGGTTCGTATTCCCCTCCAGGGAAAGAATACACTGCACCTGCTGCGGCCCGATCACCAACGTATCCAGCATCAGCCCAGGAAAAGGACGAGGCAACGCCTGCCAGGTCTCCTCTAAAATCCGACGCAGCGCCGGGTCCTCAAAGCTCGGCGCATACGGCTCCGCCCGTAACGTCACCAGATAGGTCCCTGTCCAGCCATAGTTATGCGTCGGCAACCGCAGCGGGCGCCCAACGAGGCTTTTCTCATAGCGGGGAGTTGCAGGAACAAGTGTCTTCTTCATCTGCATACGCCACATACCTCTTTCCACATAACCTCCACGATCACCGAACCCTCTCACCACAATCCCATCGCAAAGATGTAAATCCCTCAAAAGGAGAGAAAAATCGAATTGCGCGGCAGCTCCTTTACAGGATAGCACAGCAGCACAGCTGCGGCAAGTCTTCCGGTCCCACCGCCAGGGAACGACGAGGGAGCCGACTACGGCTGACCAAGAAGACGCTGCACACAGAAAGGACGACGGGGAGCCAACTGCAGCAGGCGCTCGCGCGTCACCTCGATCGCCAGCGGGCTGCTATCGCAGGCAATCCAGCGCCGACCCAGGCGCTCGGCCACCGCCGGCGTCACGCCGCTCCCACAGAAGCAGTCGAGCACCAGATCATCCCCCTCACTGGAAGCCAGCAGAATACGCTCCAGCAGAGCCGCCGGCTTCTGCGTCGCGTAGCCGTTACGCTCGGGATCACGCTGATGGAGGTGGCTGATATCGCACCAGACGTCGGCGGGCGTCATTGGCTCATCCTCGTAATAGCGATAGAGACGACCCCCGGAACGGATCGTCCAACACACTCGCCCATCGGCCTCCACCTGGCGCCGCATATGATTACGCCGCTCACGCCCCCGCGGCGGGCCGACCCGCTCACCATGAAAACGATACTGACGCGAGCGCGTGTAGAGCAGCAACGTATCATGTTTACGCGCAAACCCCCGGGAACGCCGGGGCCGCCCACCGGAATGATAATGCCAGATAATCTCATTCTGGAAACCGCCACCCGCCGAGGCCGCCTCGCGGAAAACCTCATCCAGCATCAGTCGGGCAAAGTGGACTGCGCGCCAGTCCAGATGCACATAGAGGCTCCCATGAGGAGCCAACAGACGATAGAGCAGCAAGAAGGTCTCATAGAGCCATTGCAAATACCCATCAAGATTGCCCTGCCAGCGATCGTCATAGGCCAGGCCCCGGCCCCCGCGATAGGTCCGCTCGCTCATAAACGGAGGATCGATATAGATCAGATCAACGGCTCCAGCAAATTCCGCCAACAAGGCCGGCAGCACCAGACGCTTATCACCCTGGATCAAGCGATTCTCCCACTCAGCCGCCGTCTCAGCCTCACACCCAGGACCGGAACCAGTCAGCGCCGGAAAACGCTCGCAGGTCTGCAGGCGCGGAGCCGGCGGCAGCCCCGCTGCATAGGGATTATGCTTCTGCTGCCAGATCAGTTCTGCCACCACTCCCGAACTGACGCCTCCCTCCGGGAAATCTCTTCCAGCCCTCCCCCACCAGGCCAGCCGGACAGAGCTGCCCCCTGGCCTGATCAGTGGCGGCTGCCTGCCCACCCGCTCCCAGTGAGTGAGCACAATCTATTACTATAGCACAGCAGCACGCCCCCGCAAATACAAGCCCTCATCGGCAGGCCAGGCCCAGGCCCCAGCAGCGGTCGCGCCGCCCACACGCTCTACAGCCCTATCTCCATATGGACATATGGAAAGAGAGAAGGTACAATGAAAACCAGTGGGAGCGTGAGGAATGGCGAAATCCGCAGCAATGGACCAGAAGGAGGTGAGACCCTTCAAGCGCCACCACTTCATAGAAGCAGCATCACATCAGGCAATGCATTCATTGCCACGGCGCCCACTGGCGGGCGAACCCAGGCTACTCGCTGGCGGCCAGCGCTCCGAGTAGCCTGCAGTGCAGTGCGCCGAGCAGACGCACATTCACCATCACTGCAATGGAGGCAAAGCGCTCATGGATGCAGCAGAACGTCGCATTACCGTAGCCTCACGCATCGATCGCCTGCCCCTCTCCTCACTGCACCGCAGGCTCTGCCTCGTGCTAGGCATCGGTACCTTCTTTGACCTCTACGACATCTTCCTGGGCGGCCTACTTGGGACCGTCCTCACCCCCCTCTTCCACCTCTCCACTTTCGAGACCGCCCTCATCATTGGCTCCGGCTTCCTCGGCATGTTCATCGGTGCCATCGCCCTCGGCGTCATCTCCGACTACATCGGGCGGCGCAGCATGTACATGATTGACCTGCTCATCTACTCCCTCTTCTCCCTCATCGCCGCCTTTGCCCCAAACTTCATCTGGATCGTTATCTTTCGCTTCCTGGCCGGTATTGGCCTCGGAGCCGAGCCACCCCTGATCGACATCTACATGGGCGAAATGATCCCACGCCACGCCCGCGGACGCTACACCGCCTGGTCCTACACCCTGGGCTTCTTCGGCGTCCCTGTGGCCGGCTTCGTCGGACGCCTCGTTGTCAAAGGCAGCTTCCTGGGCCTGGACGGCTGGCGCTGGCTCCTCATCGTCGGCTCACTGGGAGCCCTGATCGTCTGGTTCCTGCGCCGCCACCTGCCTGAGTCGCCGCGCTGGCACGAAATCCGCCAGGACGAAGCCGCCGCCAACGCAGCCCTCACCAGCATCGAAGAGCAGGTCATGCACGAGCATGGTCTCAAAGAGCTGCCCGAGCCGCAGCCGGTCATCGTCGAGCCACAGACGCGGGCCACCATCGCCGAAATCTTCAGCGGCGTCTACGCCAAACGCACCATCATGCTCTGGATCTTCCAGATCCTCCAGACCGTTGGCTATTACGGCTTCGCCACCCTGGCCCCCGCCGTCCTCACGGCCAAGGGCTTCAGCATCGTCACTTCGCTGGGCTACACTGCCCTCAGCTTCCTGGGCTATCCCCTCGGCTCCTTCATCTCCATCTTCCTCGTCGAGCGCATCGAGCGCAAATGGCTCATCGTCACCTCAGCTCTGCTCATTGCCCTCTTCGGCCTCAGCTTCGGCTTCGCCACCTCCGCCATCGTCCTGATCATCTCGGGCTTCCTCCTCACCACCGTCAGTAACCTCTTCTCCAACGCCTTTCACATCTACCAGGCCGAGATCTTCCCCACGCGCATGCGCGGCACCGCGGTCGGCATCGCCTACAGCCTGAGTCGCCTGGTCAGCGCCATCCTGCCCTTCGCCGCCCTCCCCGTGCTCCAATCGCTGGGGCCAGTTGCTGTCTTCGCCGGCGAGGCCGTCCTGCTCGTCTTTCTCTGTTTGGACGTTGCCCTCCTTGGTCCCCCCAGCACCGGGCGCACCCTGGAGATCATCGCTCGTTAGCCTGACCCGCCCTGCCTGCCCATCACTGGGCCTTGCCACTCGGACTGGCCAGGGGGCAAAATAGAAGGCTGAGAGAAAGGGAACGGTCATCGTCCCTCCCTCTCTCAGCCTTCTCTGCTGGCCAGACGCTTTTCTCTAGAATGAGGAGTGAATCCACTACCGACTATGGATCTCAGGAACCTCCCAATCTCAGCCTTCATCTCGCCCATCCCCCCGAGACCAATCTCCTCTGTTTCCGCCTCGAGCCTGCCTGGCTGCCCCCCGCTGCTCACGATGCCCTGAACGCTCGGGTTCAGGCTGCACTGCTGGCGCAGGAGCGCATCTTTCTCTCCCTGCCCCTCTACCAGGGCAAGCGCTGGCTGCGGGCTGTCCTCCTCAACCCCTATACCGATGAGCACATCATCGAACGGCTCACCACCGGACTGGCCCGCCTCCTGCGGCAGGAGCACCAGCAACAGGACAGCAGCCAGGCGCCAGGCCGCTGAGGGCATTGACGCCCCTGGGAGGCTACCCGCTATACTGAGACCAGCAACCACTACAACGGGAGAGGAGAGTCGTTGCTCCACCCAAGGAGCCAGCCAGGCTATGACCATCTCAGCCACTATCAGCGTTGAGCATCTGCGCAAAGTCTACCGCGTCTACGAGCGCGAGGCCGGTCTGCGCGCCGCCTTGCGTGGCCTCATCCAGCGTCACGCCCAGGAGGTCATTGGAGTCGATGACCTCACGTTTCGCATCGAGTCGGGGGAGATCGTGGGATTTCTCGGTCCCAACGGGGCCGGCAAGACAACGACCCTCAAGATGCTCGCCGGCCTGCTCTATCCCAGCGCTGGTACCCTTCAGGTCCTGGGCTATCTCCCCTGGCGCCGTGAACGCTCCTTCCTGCGCCAGATCGCCCTGGTCATGGGCCAGCGCCAGCAACTCATCTGGGACATCCCCGTCATCGACTCCTTCGAGCTGAACCGCGCCATCTACCGCATTCCCTCAGCTCAGTATCGCCAGACCCTGGACGAGCTAACGGACCTGCTCGAACTTGCCTCACTCCTTCAGAAGCCTGTACGGAACCTCTCCCTGGGAGAACGGATGAAATGCGAGATCGCTGCCTGCCTCCTGCACCGTCCCCGGGTGCTCTTCCTCGATGAGCCAACCATCGGCCTCGACGTTGTCATGCAGCGCCGTATCCGCGACTTTGTGCGCGAATATAATCGTCGCACCGGGGCCACGGTCCTGCTGACCAGCCACTACATGGCCGACGTCGAGGCCCTGTGTCAGCGCATCATTCTGATCCATCATGGCAAGATGCTCTTTGACGGCGAACTCACACGCCTGATCGAACGCTTCTCGCCCTATAAGACCATCGCCGTGCGCCTGCAGGAGCCGGCCAGCCTGGACCCCTACGGCGAAGTCATCGGCCAAAGCGAAGATCGGATCACCCTCCGCGTCCCCAAAAGTGCGGTTGCCCCCGTCACCGCGCGCTTGCTCACAGAGCAGGCAGTGATCGACCTCAGCGTCGAAGATCCCCCCATCGAGGCCGTCATCGAGCACATCTTTACCCAACAAGAGGAGGTAGTTTGACCCCCATGAGACAGCTTTTGGCCGTCTACCGCCAGCAACTGAAAACAGCCCTGGCCGAGCAGCTCCAGTACCGGGCTGCACTCATCATCTGGTTGATCGAGGTGGCACTAGGACCGGCGGTCTCCGTCAGCGTTTGGTCGACAGTAGCTCGCAATGAGGGAGGAGCAGTCAACGGCTACAGCTCGGCAGGCTTCGCCGCCTATTTCATTGCCACCATGCTGGTCAACTACGCCACCCAGACCTGGGTATTTTGGGAATTCAGCCGCCGCGTGCGTGAAGGCGAATTCTCGCCGCTGCTCCTGCGCCCCATCCACCCGATTCACGCCGACCTGGCAGACAACCTGGCCTACAAGATCCTCATGCTGCCCGTCATCACCCTCGTCACTCTGATCCTCTTCTTCGCCTTTCACGCCAGCATTGCCCTCACCCTGGCCAACGTCCTTGCCTTCCTACCGGCCCTGGTCCTGGCCTTCGCCCTGCGCTTCATCTTAGAGTGGACCCTGGCCCTGTTAGCCTTCTGGCTGACTCAAGTCAACGTGATCAATCAGCTCTATGTGGTCGTGGTGCTCTTCCTCTCGGGGCAGCTCGTTCCGCTGACCCTTCTGCCCACCCCTGTGCAGGTGGCCTCAGCCTGGCTTCCCTTCCAGTGGATGGTCGCTTTCCCGGCGGAGCTGCTTGTCCATCGCCTCAGCCCTCCGGCCCTCCTTACCGGCCTCCTCGCTCAGCTCGCCTGGCTGCTGGTCGGCCTCGCCCTCTTCTCCCTCACCTGGCGCCTTGGCATCAGACGCTATACAGCAGTAGGAGGATGAAACGAAACACCATGCGCGACTACCTGCGCCTCCTGGGCACCTTCTTCCGCGTCAGCCTGTTAGGAGAACTAGCCTATCGGGCCAATTTCTGGCTGCAGGCCATCGAATCCCTCATCGAGTTAGGAACGGCCCTGGCCCTGGTCAGCGTCGTCTTCACCTATACCCAGAGCCTCAACGGCTGGCATGCCTCTGAGCTGCTCATACTCATCGGCACCTACTTTCTGATCGGCGGCGCCATCAATATGATCATTACACCCGGCATGAGCCGCCTCATCGAGCAGGTCCGTCTGGGCACCCTGGACTATCTGCTCACCAAGCCTGAAGAGGCCCAGCTCCTGGTCAGCATCCAGCGCCTCGATCTCTGGAAACTACTGGACCTCCTCTTCGGACTGGCCCTACTCGTGGCCGCTGCCAGCTGGCATGGCAGCTGGCCTAGCCCGCTGCAGATCCTAGCCTTCGCCCTGACCTTGCTGGCCGGGGCCATCATCGTCTACAGCTTTGTGCTCTTCCTGGCTACCCTCTCCTTCTGGTACGTGCGCGTCGAAAACATTCTGGTGATCTTCGAAAGCATGTACGAAGCTGGGCGCTGGCCGGTCGATATCTACCCCGGCTGGCTGCGCGCTACCCTCACCTTCATCGTGCCGGTGGCCTTCGCCGTCACCGTCCCCGCTGAGGCCCTGACCGCCCGCCTCACCTGGCTGGCTCTCCTGGGCACCCTCGCCCTCGCTGCCCTGGCCCTGCTGGTGACCCGCCTCTTCTGGCGCTTCGCCGTGCGCCACTACAGTGGCGCCTCATCCTGAACTTCTTCCCGAAGAACAGGAAAGAAGTACCAGGGGAGAGCCGGCCTCTCCTGCTTGACTTCCGACACAACATATGGTATCTTACCGCCCGTACCTGCCTATATCTTGTGCTTGCTCATTGGCAACCGAAGAGAGAAAGACACCCACAGGGCGATGCTGTCGTGGCATCGCTGAAAGATGGGGGAAGTCCGGTGAGAATCCGGCGCTGTCGCGCAGCGGTAAGCTGCCCCGTCCTGATCTCCAGCGTGACCTGGCCTGCTCGCAGTCAAAGCAGGTCAGGGCCCAGGGAGAGTGACAGCAACGGCCCCAGCAAATGAGCCAACAGCCAACGGAAGGACGGAGGAGCTAAGCCCGAATGCCCACCTGTGGGATCTGGCTCGATCCCTTCGCGTGAAAGGGAAGACCAGTGGACAGCCCACCTGTGAGGCTGTCCGTGTGCGTCAGCCTGTTTCCGTCGAGGGAGCAGGCTTTTTTCATCTCAAGGAGGGACAACGGCATGTCATTCCCAGCGAACCAGACGCGCCCGGCCACACCCGTGGCCATCGACCCCGAGCAGGTGCTCGCCGAGGTCTGTCGCGGCTTCGAGGACCGCGCTGACCGCGCCCAGCTCCTGGAGGAGGTCCAGGCCACCCTGAGCGCCGACCTCTCCGAAACGGAGCTGTGGCAGGCGCTGCTCCTGGTGGCGCGTGCCCATATCGAGCAAGAGCCAGCCTTCAGCTTCATCACGGCTCGCATCCTGCTCCTCTCGCTCTATCGCGAGGCGCTCAGCCCGGATGAGCACCTTCCCGCCAGCTTTGCCGAGATGGACAATGCCTATCGGCACTATCTGCCGCGCTACATCCAGCGGGGCATCGATACCGGGCTGCTCGATCCCCGCCTGGCCACCTTCGATCTCGAGCGCATCGCCGCCCTCATTCGCCCCGAGCGCGACCTGCTCTTCACCTATCCGGGCCTGCAGACCCTCTACGACCGCTACCTGCTGCAATATGAGGGCCAGCGCTTCGAACTGCCCCAGTTGCTGTGGCTGCGCGTGGCGATGGGCCTGGCCCTCAACGAGACCCACAAGGAGCAGCGCGTCGCCGAATTCTATGAGGTCCTCTCGCAGTTCTCTTTCACTCCGGCAACCCCCACCCTCTTCAACGCCGGCACTTCCCATCCGCAGCTCTCCTCGTGCTACCTGACTACCGTCAAAGACGACCTCTGGCACATTTTCAAGAGCATCCAGGATAATGCCCTCCTCTCCAAGTGGGCCGGCGGCCTGGGCAACGATTGGACGCGCGTGCGCGCTCTGGGCGCCCACATTCGTGGCACCAATGGCCGCAGCCAGGGCGTCATCCCCTTCCTCAAGGTCGTCAACGACACCGCCGTGGCCGTCAACCAGGGCGGCAAGCGCAAGGGCGCTGTCTGCGCCTACCTGGAAAACTGGCACCTGGACATCGAGGACTTCCTCGACCTGCGACGCAACACAGGCGATGAGCGACGACGCACTCATGATCTGCACACCGCCTGCTGGATCTCCGACGAATTCATGGGCCGCGTCGAGCGCGGCGAGCAATGGACCCTCTTCAGCCCGGACGAGGTCCCTGATCTCCACGAGCTGTATGGACGCGCCTTTACCGAGCGCTATCGCCACTACGAGCGCCTGGCCGACGAGGGCAAGATCCGCCTCTGGAAGCGCCTGCCAGCGGTCGAACTCTGGCGCAAGATGCTGACTCGCCTCTTCGAGACCGGCCACCCCTGGCTGACCTGGAAAGATCCGGCTAATGTGCGCTCACCCCAGGATCACACCGGTGTCATCCATAGTAGCAACCTCTGCACTGAGATCCTGCTCAATACCTCGGAAGAGGAGACGGCGGTCTGTAACCTCGGCTCCCTGAACCTGGTGGCCCACATCGTTGATGGTCAGCTCGACCATGCAAAGTTACGGTCAACCGTTCAAACGGCCATGCGCATGCTCGACAACGTCATCGACGTCAACTACTACCCCACGCCCGAGGCACGTACGGCTAACCTGCGCCATCGTCCCGTTGGCCTGGGCGTTATGGGCTTCCAGGATGCGCTCTTCTTGCTTGGCCTCAGCTATGCCTCGCAAGCTGCGGTCGAGTTCGCCGATCGCAGTATGGAAGCCATCTCCTACTACGCCATCCTGGCCTCCAGCGAGCTGGCCGCCGAACGCGGCTCCTACCCCAGCTACCACGGCTCAAAGTGGGACCGTGGCCTGCTGCCCAGCGACACCATTGCTTTACTGGAGCAGGAGCGCGGCCAATCGCTGGAGATGGACCGCAGCACAACGATGGACTGGGAGGTCGTCCGGACCCACATCCGCCAGCACGGCATGCGCAACAGTAACGTTCTGGCCATCGCCCCGACAGCCACCATCTCCCTGATCGTTGGGGTCAGCCCCTCGATCGAACCAATCTACAAGAATCTCTATGTCAAAAGCACCCTGTCTGGCGAGTTCACAACCGTCAATACTTTCCTGGTCAACGATCTCAAGGCCGCTGGCCTCTGGAATGCCGACATGCTGGAGGCCCTCAAGTATTACGATGGCTCCCTCCAGGAGCTGCCGATGGTGCCAGAGGAACTCAAGCAGCGCTATCTGACGGCCTTCGAGATTGATCCACGCTGGCTAATCGAGTGCGCCAGCAGACGTCAGAAGTGGATCGACATGGGGCAGTCCCTCAATCTCTATCTGGCTTCGCCCAGCGGCAAGCAACTCCATGAGATCTACCTGCGGGCCTGGAAGAAGGGCTTGAAGACCACCTACTACCTGCGTACTCTGGCCGCTACCCAGGTCGAAAAGTCGACGGTGGATATCAATCGCTGGGGCATCCAGCCACGCTGGATGAAGAACGCCAGCCCTTCCAGTACCGTCCAGGTCAGGCGCGGAGCCTTCAAGGAGGCCAGCCCAGCCTCGGGCGCTGACCACGACGGCGCGGAGTCGATGCTACCGGCTCCCTCGTCGGCAACCGGTCCGGTCACCGCCTGCTCCCTCGACGACGAGTGTGAAGCGTGCCAGTAAAGCGGCAGTGCCCGGCTCACTCTTGCTGGGTGAGCCAGGGGCCGGGCACTGCCTGACTTGATCTTGTTTCCGATCCAGTGCACCACCGCTTGAGCCAGCTGCCCTGACGGTGAGGCACGCATCCCCACTGTCCGGCCCCGGTGCCGGGCCACGCACCAGCAAGGCACCCTAGGAGGAGAACTGCAAACCAATGGCGACGCATGCCTTCAATGAACAGGACATTCTTGCGGAGAAGCGGCTCATCAATGGACCTGCCGTCAGCGTCAACCAGCTCATGCCGCTCAAATATCGTTGGGCCTGGGAGCACTACCTCAATGGCTGCGCCAACCACTGGATGCCCAACGAGGTCCCGATGGCCAGTGACATCGAACTCTGGCGCAGTCAGCGCCTCTCCGAGGCCGAGCGCCTGGTCATCATGCGCAACCTCGGCTTCTTTGCAACCGCCGAGAGCCTGGTGGGCAATAACCTGGTCCTGGCCATCTTCAAGCACATCACCAACGCCGAATGTCGCCAGTACCTGCTCCGGCAAGCCTTTGAGGAAGCGGTCCATACCCATGCCTTCCTCTATATCGTCGAGAGCCTGGGCCTGGACGAACGCGAAGTCTTCACTATGTATCACCGCATCCCCGCCATTCAGCGCAAGGACGCCTTCGAAATGAAGCTCACTTCCGCCCTCCTTGACCCCACCTTCTCGACCGCCGAGCCGCAACAGGCCCAGCAGTTCCTGGACAACCTCATCGGCTACTATGTGATCATGGAGGGCATCTTCTTCTACAGTGGCTTCGCCATGATCCTCTCCTTCCACCGACGCAACCTCATGACCGGTATTGGCCAGCAGTTCCAGTATATTCTGCGCGACGAAACCATCCATCTCAACTTCGGTATTGACCTGATCAACGGGATCAAGGTCGAGAATCCTGGCCTCTGGACACCCGAGTTTGAGCGGCATATCATGGAATTGATTGAAGAGGCGGTGGAGTTAGAGATTGCCTATGCGTACGACTGTCTGCCAGAGGGGATCGCGGGCCTTCATGCCCCGGCCTTTGCTCGCTATGTTCGCCATATCGCCGACCGGCGCTTAGAGCGCATCGGCTTGCCGGCGGTCTATCACGAGCCACATCCCTTCCCCTGGCTGAGCGAGACCATTGACTTGAGCAAGGAAAAGAATTTCTTTGAGACGCGAGTCACGGAGTACCGGTCGGCGGCAACGCTCGAATGGGATTAAGGTGGGTGCATACCCTGTCCCGCTTGCCACTGCAGCGGACCGGACCAAACCGAACCAGACGCGAGGAAAGGACAAGGGAGGAGTATGGTGCAGGCTACCAATCTCGGCTACCCGCGCATTGGCGCGAAACGCGAGCTGAAGCGCGCGCTCGAGCAGTTCTGGGCAGGAAAACTGGATGAGCAAGGACTGCGCGAGCTGGCCGCTGCGCTGCGCCGGCAACACTGGCAGCTCCAGCAGCGCCTGGGGCTGGACCAGATCCCGGCCAACGACTTTTCCTTGTATGACCACGTGCTGGATATGGCACTGGTAGTAGGGGCAGTCCCGCGGCGCTATCGCCGCACCAGCGACAATGGAGCGCTGGCACCGGATCTGTCGACCTATTTTGCGATGGCCCGCGGCGTTGAAGCCGGCCCGGGTGGCGAGGCCGTGCCACCGATGGAGATGACCAAATGGTTCGATACCAATTATCATTATATCGTGCCCGAGTTTGAGGATGATCTCTCGTTTCACCTCGCCTCAACCAAGCCACTGGATGAGTTCAATGAAGCCAGAGCCTTGGGCATCCAGACGCGTCCCGTCTTGCTGGGGCCGGTCTCGTTCCTGCTGCTCGGCAAGACGCACCGCGAGGACCTTTCCCCCCTGACACTGCTAGAGCAGCTGCTGCCGGTCTACGAGGAGCTGCTCCAGCGCCTGGCCGCTGCAGGCGCCGAGTGGGTGCAGCTGGATGAGCCTTGTCTGGTACTGGACCTGGAGCCCGCTACCCTTCAGGCGCTCGAACAGAGCTATGCTCGCCTCAGTCAGGCGGCGCCGCAGCTGCGCCTGCTGCTGGCGACCTACTTCGGCGATCTCGGCCCCGCCCTCTCCACGGTCGTACGCCTCCCAGTGGCCGCCGTTCACCTCGACCTGGTGCGCGCCCCCCAGCAGTTGGAGCGCGCCCTGGCCGAAGCCCCCTCGACCCTGACCCTCTCACTGGGCATCGTCGACGGACGCAACGTCTGGCGCACCGATTTCGAGCAGGCTCTGACCCTCATTGAGCAAGCCCTGGCGCGACTCGGCTCGGAGCGCATCCTGCTGGCCCCCTCCTGCTCACTCGTGCATGTGCCGGTCGACCTGGAGCTGGAGAGCGAGCTGGACGCTGAACTGAAGCAGTGGCTGGCCTTCGCTAACCAGAAGCTGCAGGAGATCACCCTCCTGACACGAGCGGCCAACGAGGGACGGCAGGCCATCGCCGAAGAACTGGAGCGCAACCGTCAGACGATCGAGCGGCGGCGCACCTCGCCTCGCATCCATAATGAGGAGGTGGCTCAGCGCGTGCGCCAGGCGCGGGCCCAGCCTGCGCGGCGCCAGAATCCTTACCCTGTGCGCCGCCAGCGCCAGCGCGCTCAGCTGCAGCTCCCACCCCTGCCAACCACGACCATCGGCTCCTTCCCGCAGACCGACGAGGTACGGGCGGCCCGGGCTGCCTTCAAGAATGGACGCCTCGACGCGGCTGGCTATGAGGCCTTTCTGCGCGGCGAGATCGAGCGCACCATTCGCTTCCAGGAAGAGATCGGCCTCGACGTCCTGGTGCATGGGGAGTTCGAGCGCAGCGACATGGTCGAGTACTTCGCTGAGCAGCTCGACGGCTTCCTCTTCACACGCAATGGTTGGGTGCAGAGCTATGGCTCGCGCTGCGTGCGCCCTCCGGTCATCTACGGCGACGTCCAGCGCCGTGGCCCTATGACCGTGCGCTGGTCAACCTTCGCCCAGTCGCTGACGACGCGCCCCGTCAAGGGCATGCTCACCGGTCCTGTGACTATGATGCAGTGGTCATTTGTGCGCGACGATCAGCCACGGGCAGAGACCTGCTATCAGCTGGCGCTGGCGCTTCATGACGAGGTGCAGGACCTGGAGGCGGCGGGCATTCGCATCGTCCAGATCGATGAACCCGCCCTGCGCGAGGGCCTGCCCCTGCGCCGCTCAGAGTGGGCCAGCTACCTGGAATGGGCCGTCGACTGCTTCCGCCTGGTCTCGGCCTCGGTCCGGGATGAGACGCAGATCCATACGCACATGTGCTACGCCGAGTTCGGCGATATCATCGAGGCCATTGCTGCAATGGATGCCGATGTCCTCTCCATCGAAGCGTCGCGCTCGCGCCTGGAACTGCTCAATGTCTTCGTCCACTACCGCTATCCGAATGAGATCGGGCCAGGCGTCTACGACGTCCACTCGCCGCATGTCCCTTCGGCCAGCGAGTACGAGCAGCGCCTGCTGCGTATCCTGGAGGTGCTCCCCCCTGAACAGCTCTGGGTCAATCCCGATTGCGGCCTGAAGACGCGCCGCTGGGAGGAGGTCAGACCCGCCCTGGCCCATTTGACTCAGGCAGTGCAGGCAGTGCGCTCCCGCCTGGAGAGCGCGCCAGACTCGAATCTGAGGGCATAAGGCAATAGGACAGGGCTGGGCTGGGCTGGGCTGGCTGCTGGCTGTTGCGGGCGCTGGATAGGGAAACGCTCGCACCCGACTTCGACTGGGCATCCTATCCAGCGCTTGCCTCTCCTTGCTGGACTGCTTCTCTCTCCGCTTCCTCCCCCATCTGGGATGGCCGACGCCCCCTCCCTCCTTCCTCCGGCTCCTTCTGGCAAGGCGGGCTGGCTCTCCCTTGCCTGCAGGCTGTGAAGGAGATCACAGTAGCGCTGTGAGCTGCGTCCTGGTAACGACCATTCTACCGGACTATCTTGCCTTGCAGAGAGGAGAACTGGCAGCGCTTCTTGCTCACCGTTCCCGCGAGACCGCTAGCTAAGGCTCAAATGCGCTCTCTGGCTGCGTTTGTCACGCTGGCCTTGTCTGCCTGTCCCGTGGAAGTGTTCCGATAGAAGCATAAGATCTCCTGGCCCATCCAACTGGTGTGTCAGCCACAGCAGGTAGCCTGTTGATTCATTCATTCGCTGCCTATCCTGTGATATCATTGGTATTATTGCACCTCTGTTCTGTGAGGTGGCCTTATGACAACATCACATCATCCAGAAGGGGCGTCGGGCGGGTATAGCCTGAGCCGCCTCCTCGGGAGAACGAGCTTGGCAGAGACCTATCTCGGCGAAGAACGCGCCAGCGGAACGCCGATTGTCTTCAAGCTGCTCACACTCCCTCTCTCCGAGCGTGATCATCTTCAGCTCCTGGAGACGCTGCGCGCCTACGCGCGTATTCTGCATCCCGGTCTGGTGCGTATCCTGGAGGTCGGTCCGCGTGGCAATACCATGTTTGTGGTCACAGAGTATGCAGCCGCCGGCTCGCTGCGCCAGCGCTATCCGCACGGGACACGTCTCCGGCCTGAGATCGTGCTGCCGGCTGTCTCGCAGATTGGGGCGGCTCTGCAGCATCTGCACCGTCAGGGCGCCTTCCATCTGAACCTCAAGCCCGAGAACATCTTGTTGAAAGCCGATGGAAGCGTGATGTTGAGCGATGCTGGCTGGCCGAGCATGCCAGCACTGGCTCACCAGCGCCTGGCTGCCGAGATCGACAGCGTGGCCTACCTGGCTCCCGAGCAGCTTCTGGGCTTGCCGGTGGCGGCCAGCGACCAGTATGCTCTGGCCTGCCTGCTCTACGAGTGGTTGTGCGGACAGCCGCCGTTTGTTGGCTCACCGCGAGAAGTGCGACTCCAACATCTGCATGCGCTCCCCCCGCCGCTCAGAACCCCTCTGCCGGCAGAACTGGCGATGGTGCTCCGGCGCGCTCTGGAGAAGGACCCTGGCAGGCGCTTCCCCAGCATCACGGCTTTCGTGGAGGCTTGCACCCAGGCCTTGCGTGGGGCGATCAGCCAGAGCCAGCCAGCACCCGCCCCGGTCCCTCCCTCCACCCCTGCGGAGCTGGTACTCCACCAGCAAGAAGGAGAAAGAGGGGGGGAGATAGGTCAGCCTCCCTCTTGCCGGCTGTGCGGTCAGCCCCTCCCGACAGGCAGCAGCCTCCTGGCCTGTCCTGCCTGCGGCTACCCGGCAGATCTCCACGTGGAGCAACGCTTCCTGGAGCAGCTGACGAGTGAGCTGAGTCGCCTGGCCCAAGCCGGGGCAGCCTTCCTGCCTCTGGGGGCGCTGACCACGCTTTCTGTGCCGTCGTTGCTCGCGCTGCGACGCGAGGTGCAATTTGGGGCAGCCAGGTTGCCGCTTGGCCAGGCTGTCGACTACTACCGGCACCGTTTGCTTGAGGTGCAGCAGCGAGCAGCTGCCGGGCAGGAGCGCTTGAGCAGCGCCGCCTCATCTCAACAGGTGCCGAGCCAAAGCCCGGCGGTCGTCCAGCCCGCTCCCCGGCCACAGCCACCAGCCCCCACCCCAGTGCAGCGCGCTGCGGTGGCCTCCTCGGCTGAATCCTCCCCAGACCAGCCAGCGCCCACCGGCGAGCGCGAGGCGACTGGTGCAGGTGTAGAACAGCCTCTGCGACGGCCTCCGGCACCGCAGCCTCAGACGCCTGCCGCGCGTGTGGCCGGGTTGCAGGCGGGACCCCAGCAGCGAGGACCCAGCGAGGAGAAAAGACCGTCGCCTCGGCCTGCAGCTCAACCGGCTGTCCTGGCCCCCCTTCCGAGGCCACCGCGTCTCGGCCCCATTGCTACCCTGCGACCGCTGGTTGAGTCTCCAGTGGCCCTGATGGTCGCTCTGGGAACCTTCCTGCTGTTGGCCGCTCTGCTGGTCTTCCACATCGCGACGCGGCAGTATGCGCTTCCGGTAACCCTCTGCGCGCAGGCTTTCTTTGCTGCGATGATCGTTATCACGGGCCGCTCCAGCCACTTCCGTGAGTTTAGGGGCATCTATGCCCTCTTCTTCGCCTTGACTGTCCCACTCCTCTTCCCCGACCTGGGCGTGCTGCTCGGTCAATATGGACCCTGGCTCCTGGCCTTGACGGCGCTCTACGGAGCCGTGACCTACGGGGTGCTGGCCGTCTCTCAGCGTTTTGCTCCTTTTGCCATCCTGTGTACTGTAGCCCTTATAGTCTCCACTGTCTCTCTGGCGTGGGCCTTGTTCGGAAACCTCTGGTGGCAATGGGCGCCGGCTGGCCTCCTGGTGCTGGCCCTCATCGAGGGGGCTGCTCTGGGAGACCCGCCCACCGGGGCGCAAGGCTCGCCTCTGGTCCGGCTGCTTCATAGCTCCTGGGATGTCCTGCGACTGCCGCTGGCCTTTTCATCGCAAGCCCTGGCTTACGTGACCTCTGGACTGGTACTCATCGTCAGCCCCGTGCTGCTGCTGCTCCTCTGGATCTCGGCGCCTCTGGAGGGGATTCTGCGCTTCGCGGCGTCGGTTGCTGTGACCTTGCTTCTGGCCTGTGCCTGGTTCCTACGCGTGAGCGCGCGCACACGCCGGCCTGGGGCGCAACAGTACCCGCTCATGAGCCTGCTCTCCCTGGCCGTCCTGCTCATTGCTAGCCTGATCCACCCAGAAGCCGCCCGGCTGATGAGCTGCCTGGGTCTGCTCTTCCTGGCAGCCTGCTTGGAAGGCTATGCCCACCTGGCACCACCCTCGCTCTGGCTCTACCTGCGTCCCGGGCACGAGGTGACGACGCTGCGCTTCCTCCTCTTGCTCCTGCTTCCTTTCCTGGCCGTTCTACCCTCACAGATCACTGGTCAGGCAAGCGATCTGCTGCCTGGCTCATTGCTCGTCTTTGCCAGCGCCGCTTTTCTGCTGCTAATGGCGCTCTGGCCCGCTCCGGAGGCCTCCCCCGAGGGCAACCGTCGCCTCAGCGTTGACCGCTTGCCCTGGCTGCAACTGCCTGCTGGGGGGATGTTCCTCTGGGGCTATGCCGCCCTCGGGCAGGCTCTCAACTGGGGCTCCGCCGGACCTTTGTGGTGGTTTGGCCTCTTCTGTGGGGCCTTGCTGGCGCTCTCCTCCCTCATGCGCAGCCTGGCCGGACGTCAGCATGCTGCTCCCTGGGAGATCGTGACGCTCGCTGGGGCCATCCTGATCCTGGCCCTTCTCCCACTTCAGCAAGACCTGGTAGCCATGACGCTGGTGCCGCTGCTGCTAGGAACGGTGAGCTATGGACTGCTGATCGGACAGCGCCGTTCGCTGTGGCTCTTCCTGCCTGGCTTGTTCCTCGGCGTCGGGCTGTTGCTGCTTGGATTCTGGATCAGGCATCTCCAGGACAACGATGCCTGGGCCGTCGTTCTGCTAGGGAGTGCTGTCCTGTTGCCTCCTCTCGCTGCCACACTGCGGCGCCTGCTACCAGCCGGTCAGACGAACTTCGTGCAGTCGCTCGCCCAGACCTGGAGCAGCGAGCGCCTCTTGACGACCTGGGAATGGGATTGGCCGTTGACCGCTCTGGCTCTGGGAGCCAGCGGCTGGCTGGCTAGTTTGCTGCTAGTTGATCCAGTTCATTGGAGCGCAATGGCTCTGGCGGGGATAGCCGACTGGCCCTGGCTGGCTGGACTGATGCACTCTGGTTGGGTAGCTGTGGATGAGGCACTGCTGATGGCTCTGGCCTCCTACCTGGCTGGACTGTGGGCCAGGGCACGCCTCTGGCTGGTTCCCGCGGCCCTCTTTGCCCTGGTTGCGCTCTGGCTGGTCCAAAACCAGTTCTGGGCCTTGGTCGGCGTGGTCGTCGGTACCGCCACTGTGGGCTTGCTGGTCAGCCGCCTGCGAAGCCTGCGCTGGGCCATCCCCTGGTATGTCGCCAGCCTCTTTAGTCTGCTGCTGGTCATGAGGCACGCCTTGCTTCCTTCTGTCCAGGAAGATGGCACCTACGTCCTGCTGGGGCTGGCAGGCGTCGTGACGGTGGTCGGCTTGATGGAGGGGCAGCCAAAGGCGCTCTGGCTCGTTCCTCCCCTGCTGCTGGAAGCCTGTGTCGTGGCCTTACTCTACAGGCAGTTCTGGCTCTCCGATATGCTCCTGGTGCCCACGCTGCTCCCGCTGAGCGCGCTGGTAGGCCTGAGCTTAAGCAGGTGGAGTCAGCTGCAGCAAGGCAGGCCGGGCAGCGGGCAACGCTGGCGCTGGTCCCTCCCCTGGTACGTGGGGGGATTAGTCGGCCTGGGCGCAACGAGCCTGGTCGCCTTCGGGGGGCCGTGGAAGGCGGACCCGTTACAGATTCTGTGGCTGGTGGGGCCCTACCTGCTGCTGAGCTTTGCTGCTATCACCACTGTGGTCGCATGGCTAGAACGCACCCCCGAGCTGCTCTGGCTGGTGCCTGTCCTGATACTGCAAGTCTGCGCGCTGGCTCTGAGAGATCTCTGGACTGCCACGCTGGGCCAGCCTCAGCTCATGGTACCGGATCTGCTCTTGCCCCTCCTGGGACCGGCCTGCGCGCTGCTAGGGCTCCTGCTGAGCCGGCTGTCCAGGCACCAGCGCCTCTTGAGACTGCGCTGGGCTGCCCCCTGGTATGCCTCCGCCCTCCTGGCCCTGGGAGTGGTCAGCCTCGCGCTCTTCTCTCAACCGCCCCTGACACCCTGGCAGGGCAATCCGTACCTGCTCTTGGGCTATGCCGGCCTGACAACGGTCATTGCCTGCCTGGAAGAGGTGCCCGAGGCGCTCTGGCTGGCTCCGCTCTTGCTCATCGGGGTGAGCGTGGTGGCTCTGCTGCCAGCGAGAGCAAGTCGGCTGGAGAACGCCTTGCTCGTCCCGGGACTGGTTCCCTTCTCCGCCCTCCTCGGGTTTGGCCTGAGCACCTGGCGCCAGCGACAGCACCAACCCGCAGCCGCTGGGAGCTGGGAGCGCTGGCGTTGGAGCGGCCCCTGGTATGTCGGGGCCCTGGTGGGCATAGCCGCTACCAGCCTGGCGCTCTTCGCCGGAATCTGGACAGCTCATCTGCCAGCACTGGCCCAGGCGGGACCATACTTGCTGCTGGGCTTCGCCGGCCTTGCCACCGCCGTAGGCCTGGCCGAGGCCCTACCCGAGATCCTCTGGCTTGTCCCGTTCCTGACTGTCCTCGCCACCGTGGCGGCTCAGCTCACTGCCAGGGCCGATCTCGGGCACGCTCTGCTCCCGCCCGGCCTGGTGCTGCTCTGCACCCTCGTGGCGCTCGGGTTGAGTCGCGCTGCACGGAGGTGCTTGGGACAAGGATCGACAAATGCTGCTGCCTCGTTCTCCGAATTCTTCCTCCGGCTGACGGGCCCCTGGTATATAACGGCAACCTTCGCCGCCTGCGCCACCGCAACGTTCCCTTTTGTCCAGCAGGGAATGCCCTGGCCGGGCATCGTGCCTGTTCTACTCCTCGGCTATGCCCTGCTGGCCTTCCTCGCGGCGCTGCAAGAACAATGGCCGTGGCTTTCCCTGGCGACCATCGTCTTCGGACTGTGGGGGCTGGAACTGTTGATCAGGCGCGCTCCAGACCTGCTCCTGCCGCTAGGCGTCGGGGCGCTTGCTGTTGCCTTGGCGGCTGACTTGCTGCTGCGCCCGCCTCCCTGGCGAAGCTGGCCCGCCCCCCTGGCGAAGCTGGCCCGTCCTTCCTGGTCCCTGGCCTGGGTCCCGCTCATTGTTTTGACCTGGAGCGCGCTGGGCTGGCTCCGCCCACAGCCGGTGGCCTTCCTTCTGGCGCTGTTCCCTACGCCGGCTTTCTGGGGCGCTTCCCTGGCCGCGTTCCTCGTCTATGGCTCCGGTTTGCTACTGCGCCAGCTGCTGGTCTGCTGGCTGACACTGCCACTGGTCCTCTCTGCCCTCGCCCAGGTCAGCCTCGCCTCAGAACATGGCCAGTCAGGACCAGGCATCGGTGAGCTGGCCCTCTTCTGCCTCTTATGCACGCTCGCGCTGGCCATAGAAGCCTCGCTCGAGCGCCGCTGGCCGCTGCGTGCCTACCTCTTCCCGCTCGTGGCTGCCAACTGCGCTGGCGTCCTGATGCTGGGCATGGTGGGCACTACTGGACAGGGAGGAGCGGCCCTTTTCCTGGCCTCGGCTCTCCTGCTGGGCTATGGCCTCCTGAGCTGGCTCCTGGCCCTCCGCCTGGACTGGCCCTTGCTCACGCTGCTCACCGGGCTGTGGACCGTCTGGGGCCTGGCCTTGCTCGCACTCAATGACCAACAGGATCAGCCAGAGAAGATGCTGCTGGTCGTCATCATCGGCTCCGCTGCCACACTGCTGGGCCTCCTCGGCCTCCATCGCTCGACAGGCAGCGCTCCGGCCAAACGGCGTCAGTCGCCTGGCGCACATCCCCAGCCACATGAGGAGGAAACACTATGAGGACCCTTCCTCTCGTCAGCCGCCTGCTCTGGAACTGGCCCTGGTACCTGCTGGCGCTGCTGGCCGCCATCATCGTCGGACTCAGCTCTACCTCTTTCCGACTGCCCGGACTGGCCCTCTTCACCTTGCTCTCCGCACTCGTGATGCTCCGCGAGCGGCTCCCCGAGGCGCTGGTCTGGCCGGCGGCTCTCCTGGCCTGGCTGCTGGGCCTCTTGCCACAGACGCAACACTGGACCCTGGAGGAAACGCTGCTCCTGGCTAGCCTGGCCTGCGTCTTGCTCTTCTGTTCGCAGTTCATTTGGCTCCTCATCAGACCAAGGCCACTCTGGCTGACGCCGGCCACACCAGCCCAGCTGCTGGCGCTCGTCGGCCAGCTGGCCATTGTAGTCATCTGTGGCGGGGCCGCACTGGTGAGGAGCCAGTCCCACTCCTCACCGGGTACCCTGGCGCGCCTCCTCGACCTCTCTCTCCAGATGGGCCCGCTGGCCTTGACCGTCCTGGGCGGACTCCTGATCTGGCAGGCCCTGCTCCAAACGCGGCGCGCTCCACGCCTCTGGATAGGGTACACTGCGGGCTTGCTCCTGACCCTGGCCTTTTCCTGGGAGATGGGCAGCCTCTGGCAACCATCGCTTGATCTTCTCTGCCTGCCGCCGGCCAGCTATCTCATCGTGCTGAGTCCCTTCCTGCTCCGCGATCGCCAGACCGCGGGCAGCCAACAGCTGGGACGGGTGTTGACCGTGGTCGGCTCCTGCTTGTTGCTGATGCCCGCCTTCATTCTGAGCATCGTCACACAACAACTGGATGAGCAGCTGATGCCGCTCCTGCTGGCCCTGGCAGAGTCACTGAGCCTCTTCACCTTCGGTATCGCCGTGCGTGTCCGTTTCTTCGTCCTGGGGGGCGCTACTCTGGTGGTCGCTGGGGCAATCAGAGCGGTCGTCTATACCCTGACCAACCCTCACAGCGCTCCCATCGTCTGGCCAGCTCTGGCTTTAGCCGGAATGGCCTTATTGGGCGGCTCCATCTTCCTGACCCTGCGACGCTCGGCTCCCCAGCCCTGAACTCGGCCAGCGAACCACTTACGCTAGCCTCCAACTGCCTGGGCCGCCTAACTCCACCCTCCTCGCTCCCTTCGGGAAGCGGCTCGCTTTGGTGAGCACTCAGACATAGCCCCGCAGCCGATCCGCTTCCCGATAGGCCGCCTGCGCCTCCCGCTCGCGCCCGAGCTTCTTGAGGGCATTGCCGCGACGCTCATGCAAATCGGGATCGGTTGGCACCTGCTGCAGCAGGTGCTCATAGAGTGCAAGCGCCTCGGCATAGCGTCCGAGCACAAACAGCCCATCGGCGCGCCGCGACGAGGCTGTGGCCGTATCGCTGCGCTCCTCAGCCTCAAGCGCCAGCTCATAAGCCCGACGCGCCTCCGGCTCCCGCTTCAGTCGCAGCAAGGTCTCAGCCTGACCATAGCGCGCATCCACCAGCCAGGGATCGCAGCGCAGCGCATCCTCATAGGCCGTCAAAGCCCCTCGGTAATCGCGCAGTTGGTAGAGCGCATCCCCTCTGGCAGCGTGAGCCGCAGCAAAGCCCGGCTGGAGCTGGATAGCTCGCTCAAAGGCAGCCAGGGCCTTCCCATATTGCTCACGGGCCAGCAACAGAAGGCCGCGGCCATAGTGAGCTGCCACATTGCCTGGATCGACTTCCAGCGCCAGCTCGTAAGCTCGCAGGGCCTCCGCCATCCGACCAAGTCGCTGCAGCGCTGCTGCGCGCCCGCTCTGGGCTGAGCTGTCTCGCGGATTCTGACGCAGCGCCTGCTCATAGGCAAGCAGCGCCTCCTGGACATGGGCTCGCTGCCAGCAGCTATCACCCAGCCCACGCCAATCCAACGGCAGCTGCGGATCATGGGCCGTCGCCTGCAGATAGCTCTGAAGCGCCTCAGCATACTGCCCCTGCCGGGCGAGCTGGTCCCCGCGCTCCTTCAGGGCTTGAGCTTGTAACCGAGCCTGCACCTGCTTCGGCTCCTCTTCCTGCGACGGGCCAGGCGCCGCGACCGCCGAGCCAGCGGAGCCGACTGGAGAATCAAGCGGTGGAACAGGAGCAACCTGTGATCGCAAGGAGGAAGAGGCTGCCGCGGGCACTCCCTGCTGAGGAGCTGGCTTGAGCATCCTGCTTTCATATCGCAACTGGGGATCACCAGGATCAAGTCGCTCAAGCAGCTGATAGCGCAGCCAGGCTGTCTCTGCCTGACCCCCAACAGCCTCCTCGTGAGCCCGCTGCAGCCAACAGGCTTTCAGGTCCTCATAGTGGGCAGGATCAGGCGGAGCCGTCCGCAACGCTTGCAGGAACGCTCCTACCGAGGTGTGGCGCTGCCCCGGCTCCTTCATCAGCGCTTTCAACACAGCCAGCTCGATATACAGCGGTAGTTCCGAGCGAAAATGCGAGAGAGGAAGGGGCAGCTGCTCACGATGCTGCAAAGCCCAGCTGAACCAGCTCCCACGTGCGCCAGCCAGGGGCTGGCGACCAGTCAGCAGTTCATAGGCCAGGCAACCGAGCGCGTATTGATCACTGGCCGGCAATGCCCGCCCCTCAAATTGCTCCGGGGCCATATAGGGGAGCGTCCCCGCGATCGAAAGACGCTGCGTCGCCGCGACATCCAGAATCACCGCGATCCCAAAGTCAGCCAGCAAGGCATTGCCCACTGCATCAAACAGAATATTCTCTGGCTTCAGATCGCGATGAATCACTGGCTTTGCCTGGGAATGGGCATGTTCGAGCGCCTGTCCGACCTGCTCTAGAATCTGCAGCGCCGCCTCCACTGGCAAGCCACTCGGTTGCTGACGCAACCGCTCACGCAGCGATCCACCAGCAGCATAGGCAGCGATCAAATAAGGGGGGAAATCCTGGGCGAGGCCGGCATCATACAGCGGCAGGATATGGGGATGGCGCAGCGCCTCCAGCAGCCGGGCCTCTTGGAGAAAAGCCTGTTGCTCCTTGGCGGAGACACCATGCGCGCTACTGAGAAACTTGATCGCTGCGCGGCGCGGCAGCAGCAGATGCTCGGCCAGATAGACCTCGCCAAAGCTGCCGCTTGCTAGGTGCTCTCCAATGCGGTAATTCCCAAGTTGTTTACCGGTATAGGGTGCCGGTGCGGTCGGGGCCATCGTTCCTGTGCTCAGGCGGGCGCGCCCTCTCTCCTCTGGGGAGACTCCTCCCCATCCTGGTGCTCCTGCTCCCCATGCTCCCCACTAAGGATACCATACGCGAGGAGCAGGACGCCAGTACAGCACATCAGCCCTGAAAGGCACGTCTGTCGTCACCACAAAACAGACCTGGTGCCGCGGCTGGTCCCTCAGCCGCAACACCAGGCTGCTGCGCAGGTAATGGAGCTTTGCCGCCAGAGCAAAGATCCTGCTGACCGATCGAACCGGCCTAGAAGGGCGGATAGGCGTTCTGAACCAGGGTGTCGAAGCCCGCCTGGAACCAGGCCCCCGAGACCGGTGCGTTCGGCATCGCTCCCGTCGGCTGGTTATTGTTCATCGAGTTGCCCCCATAGGTCGGGTCGCACATCCGATCGAAGCCTTTGCCCGTTGGGTTATTCGGACCCTGTGGGATCAAGCTGCTGGACCCATCCGACTCCCCTGGTGGCTTGATCCACACAAAGGCGTCAAAGCCACTCGACGGGTTGGCCTGCGGACGCGCTCCAATCCCGCCTGGCTGGTTGCACCAGTTCCCCCGGCTGTAGCGGCGATCAATGCGCGTCTGATCCACGAACGTGTTCAGGTCCGTGGCTGTGCTCGGTCCCGTCGGACGGTTTGGCCCACCCCAGCCGTTGCGCGAGGTATCGATAAGCATCCCGATCGTACTCGGGAACCCCTGCGCAATGAAGGCATTGCGCATGTCAATGTCGTAGGGCAGCTCATCGATGTAGTTGTTCCACTGGTAGAAGTTCGCCGAGCGCACCGGCTGGCCCCCAATGGTCTCGTTGGCCGTCATGTACGGCTCCGTCGTCGGGGTGTAATTGGCCGTGTTGCTGATGAAACCATCAATGCTGTTGACCCCCGCCGTCGTTCCCTTGATCGTGTTGCTGATCAGGGTCACTGCCGGCTGGAAATTGCTGCTCCAACCCAGCCAGCCGCTGTGAGCAATGTCGACGTAGAGATAGACGTTGGGGATCGCATGCAACTTGTTGATGGCGTACTGAATCCCCTGCACATAGGCCCCACTGGAATTGGCCTCCGCACATTTGGCAATGCTGAGGTTGGTCACCAGGTTGGGCAGCGAGTCCGGCTCAATGATCGCCACAATGCGCAGGTTGCTGTACTTGGACTGGCTGAAGGTGGCCGCAATCGGATCGATGAACTGCGACTTGTAGGTGGCCAGCCCGTTGTTAGAGACGCTCAGCTCGCCGTTGGAGGCCAGGGCCGCACAGTCACGGTTAGGCAGATCGTAGACCACAAAGGTGATCACGATCGGCTGACTGCTGGAGGCCGCCTGCTGCTCGGCAGCGTCCAGGTAGCCGGAGAGGTTGGTCGGGTAGCCGGTCCCACCCGTGACCGCCCCAATGCTATCCAACCAGACTGCCGTCGAGTAGTTGGCTACCTGGGCTTCCTTCTGACCTAACGTGCCCCCAACGCTGGCCGCGCCCGCCCTCACTTCCGCCGCCCAGTAGGGATTGATGAAGCCCTGGGCCCCCGCGTAGGGGTTGTCCACGTGCACGCCCGGCGTGGGAGTGCTCGTCGGCGCCGCTGTGGGGGTTGGGGTCGGAGTGGTGCCCGGCGTTGGCGTGGGCGTTACCGTCGGCCTAGGCGTGGGAGTCGCGGTCGGAGTGCTGCCCGGGGTCGGCGAGGGCGAGGGGGTCGGTGTGGGGGTGCCACCGCCACTGCTTCCCCCGCAGGTGTTGCCATTGACGGCGAAGGTGGTCGGGGTCGGGTTGCTGGTCGTCCAGCTGCCGTTGAAGCCTAAACTGACTGAGCTGTTAACCGCTACAGTGCCGTTCCAACTGGCGTTGGTGACGGTCACGTTCTGACCCGACTGGCTGAAGTTGCCGTTCCAGCCCTGGGTGACCGCCTGGCCGCTGGCAGGGAAGGTAAAGGTCAGGGTCCAGCCGTTCCAGGTGCTGCTGCCGGTGTTCTGTAACACCAGGTTGACGCTGAAACCGCCAGGCCATTGACTGACGACGCTGTAGCTGACCTGACAGTAGCTGGCTGCATGCACTCGCGCCTGACTGCCAAATAGCCCCGTCAGCAGCAGGACGGGCAGGGCCAGCAGCACCAGCAGCTGCTTGCGCCTCCACAGACGCTGACGCCTGGGTACCTGTGATGCCATAGCTTTCCTTGCTTTCCTTTCCTTGTGCTACTACTCCTGCGCTCCCCGCTCCGCGAAACCGTCCCTGATTTCCACGGATCGCGAGGGCGAGTTTCCCCTCGCTTGCATCCCGCAAGCGGTACCGTAAACGATTACGTAAACGGTTACGAATAAATATATACCTGTAGGGGGCGCGCTTTGTCAAGGGAGGGAGAGAAAGGAGGCAGGGGGGCAAGGGGGCATCCCTCCTTGTTCCTCTGCCTCAGAGGGCCGGCATCCGTCTGAGAAGCAGCCGGGGCGCCAGTGGGCGTTACAGGTCATCGTAGCGACCGTGGCGGCCATGTCCCTCCACGAAGCGCCTGGCCCCGGCCTGGGCCTCATTCGACTGGAGTGTCTTGAGGCCATAGCTGGCTTCATGGCGCAGGGCCTCTGGCAGGGGGAGAGACCATTGCTCATAGAGCGAGCGTCGGTCAGAGCGCAGGCATTGCTGAGGAAAGCATGCGAGGTTGTTCGCCAGGGCCAGTGCTGTAGGCAAAGCCTCGCCGGGCGGAGTCAGGCGATTGACCAGCCCCATGCGCCAGGCCTCCTCACCTGAGACACCGCGTCCGGTCAGGATCAGGTCAAGCGCGTGGCTCTGGCCAATCAGGCGGGGCAGGCGCACTGTTCCCCCATCCATGAGAGGCACGCCCCAGCGACGATTGTAGACCCCCAGGATGGCGTTCTCAGCGGCCACGCGCAGGTCGCACCAGAGTGCCAGCTCCAGGCCGCCCGCCACTGCATAGCCCTCAATAGCCGCAATCACTGGCTTCTGCAAGAGCAGGCGCGTGGGGCCGAGTGGCCCATCCCCCTCGCTCTCAAGCCTGGGAGTCTCTCCTGCTGACAGCTCCTTCAGGTCGAAGCCGGAGCAAAAACTACCGCCGGCTCCCGTCAGGACCGCTACGGCCAGTTCCGCATCGTCGTCAAAGCTGCGGAACGTCTCCAGTAAGGCGCGGGCTAGCTCAACCGTGATCGCGTTGCGGCTCTGTGGGCGATTCAGCGTCACGATCAACACCGCCCCCTGACGCTCCACCAGCAGCGGCCTGGCTTCGTTGGGAGTACCCGCCGTGGTGGTCTCAGCATGCTCGGACATCGTTGCTCCTCTCCTTCTTCTGCGAATGGGCACAATGAGAATTCACAAGACCTCTTGGCGGGCCTCGCACAGCCCACCGCACCCCCTACTCTATCCTCTCGAGCTACCGCTTGTCCAGCCGCTGCTCCTGGCTAGTATTTATATGGGCTGCCCTCGGGCGTCGGCGTTGCCAGCTCGGAAAGCGAAGGGGTGGCCACGAACCAGCGTCCTCCAATGCCATTGCCCTGTGTCTGCCCCGGGGCGGTATCGCCGGCATACGTGTAGAGCAGGTGCCCGTTGTAGGCCACCTGCTGACCGTGGGCGTCTTGGACGACGCTAAGCTTGCCAGGAAGAGAAGAGGCGCTCTGAGGCGAGCCACTCCCCTGGAAGAGCAGCGGAGGCCAGGTACTGGCACAGCCACCTGTGCAGGCCGACTGCGTCGGCGTATCCGAGGTGAAGTAGTAGAGCGTCTTCCCCTGACTATCCGTCAGAATCGCTGTCGACTGGCCGTTGAGGGAGACCGTGGCAATCTTCACGACCACGCTGCCAGACATACTGACGGTCGTCGGCGTCCCGTTCATCGAGCCGCTTGCACTACTCGTGCCTGTACTCTGATTGCTACTGCCACATGATGCCAAAACGATCCCTGCGGCTAATATTGGCAGAAAGAACTTCAGCGGATTCGTGCGAAACCACTGCATCATTGACCCTCCAGCGTCGAAAGTAGGGATGAAAAGCTGGGTGCACAGTAGCCCAGCTATCGAGGTATCCGCTTAAGTCCTACGCTCGCAGGTTACAGGTTACCGAAGTCTGGATGAGGGGCTGCTGCCGAGACTCACGCTCCTTCATTCCCAAATTGGCCCGGGGTGACGGGATCAGGATGCCTTCGACGCGCGAACAGGCCCAAAAGTACCTGAGTGCCGGCCTTCCACCGGCACCCAGCAAGCCGCCTGGGGCGGCGAGGCTAGTTCCCGTAGGAGATCACCATCGGCGGCGGCTGTAAAGCCAGCACCTGAGCTGGAGTCATCAACGTTCGCGCCTCGATATGGTAGAAGAGCTTGAAGCCTCCATAGCGGAAATTATGATACTTCTGCATGTCCTGCTCTACCCACGTCGCATATTGGCGAATCTTATCCTGCTGATCGCCGCGATAGCCGCCAACACTATCGACGTGGATCACCACGTCAACGCGCGGATCATAGAGTAAATTGCGCTTATCTGCAAATTCTGCCATCGATGCATCGTATGGATTCTTCAGGCCATCTCCATCACCCCGATACTGATGAATTACCAGGATCTTGCGCGGGACATGGTATTGCATCGGCAGCGCGGCCAGCGTCTCAATGACTGGATTCAGATCGGCGGCCCGTACATTGCTGAGGTTGACGCCTGGAATCCCGTTGTGGCGCGGAAACATCCACTCGGGATCGATGGCCAGTTCCACAAAGCTATAGTGCTCCAGATAGGGCAGAAAGAAGCGCAACTCCTGCATCACAGGAGCTTGACCGAAACTGAGGTCCAGAAACAGCAGCAGATTGTTTTTCTGGCAGAAGCGGATGTAGGTCCCGATGGTTGCCGGGTCCAGGCGGTGGCTGTAGGTCTGCTCAGGCCCAGGATAGCGGTCGGGCACGCTGGCCACCAGGTCGATGGCCAGCTTTACGGGGTGGCTCGGATCAAGCCGGGCATAGGCTGCTCCTTGGGCCTGGAGCTGGGCCAACATCTGGGCGTTGAGCTGGTAAGCCGGTCCGGTCGCTGGCGCCCCGGGAATCCCGTAGAACGCTACCACCCGATAGCGAGGGAGAATCGCCCCCACATTAGGATCAAAGGGCTGTATTGGTTCCGCCCGCTCGCCCAGGCGCTCCTCATTGAGCAGCGCCGAGGGCTGCTGCTGACGGGCCACTAATTGCCAGGCCAGTACCGTCCCAGCTACCAGCAGCGGCAGCAGCAGCAGCCCAAAGAGCAGCCCCATCAGGACTGAGGTTCTCCTGGTGCCACGTGGACCAGGGCCCCTTCTGGCTCCCCCCAGGGGCCTGGTCGGAATGGTGCTGAGCGCCTCCCCCCGGCTGGAGCGTCTTGTCGGAGTCATCATGACGATCCAGGTCCTCCTCAAAAACCCCTGCTCTCTTTCCAGAAACGACCAATGGCGATACCTGTACATGGACGGTCACGAGGTGCCCCGGAGACACGGTTTGCTTCCTCCTGAACAGGACACTATAGACGGAAACGGTGCAGTGGCAGGATTCGGGATGCTCTCCCCCAGATAGGCTACTTCCCCTGGGGAAGGAGGCGAGGCGCAGGCCGTGGGCAGGGATATGGCTCCCTCTCGGCAACCATATGCTATCATAAAGACGGCTGACGGTCGTTCTCTCTATTTCCCGGCGTGACGAACGCTGCCGGAGCGGTCCGCTAAAGGAGGAGGGCACGCTATGCTTGTCAAAGATGTCATGACCAGAAAGCTGATTACAGTGACCCCCGATGATTCCCTTGGGCACGCTGCCACGCTGCTGCGCCAGTTTCAGTTTCATCATCTGCCGGTGGTTCAAGGGGAGCCTGCCATCTTCGGCTTCACGGGAGCGGCGAAGCCTCTCTACCTGGAAGGGCTGCTGACCTCGCAGGATATCGACCTGGCTGTCGCCGCCTCGGGTCAGCAGCCCTGGCAGGAGCGACATGTGCAGGAGGTCATGGACCATAGCCCCGTCTGCGTGACTCCCACGACCAGCGTCGCCGCTGCCGCCCAGCTGCTGGTTGAGCGCGGACTCAACGGCTTGCCCGTCGTCGAGTATGAGCAGCAGGAGCAGCGAACGCGCCCCCTCCTGGTGGGTCTGTTGACCCGCAGCGATCTTCTCATTGCGCTCGCCCGCGCTCTGGGAGCCTTCGAGCCAGGCATGCAGCTCCTGATCCCCTTCACTGCTGGCAACCCGACCCCATTGGCCCGTCTTCTGCTCCTGGCTGCTGAGCTGCATGTTCAGGTCCGTAGCCTGGTCGTCGTTCCGCCCAGGAACGGCCAGCCACACATGGCGACCGTACGCCTGGGCACCATTAACCCGGCCCCTCTCTTGATGCGCCTGCAGGATGAGGGCATCAACTATACGTTTCCTGATCTTGCTCTAGAGGAGCGCAGCCATGACCAAGCCTGATCTTGCTTCTTCCCACCCCCGCGTTTGCCTGGCTTTTGACCCGCTGGAACTCCACTACGATTTTGGGGCCTCCCACCCCCTGCAGGCAGACCGCATGCGCGCTTTGCTGGACCTGCTGGAGACCTGCCAGCTTTGGCGCCAGGACGATCCCCAGTTGCACCTTCCAATCCGCCCCGCTTCCCTCGATGAACTGCGGCTGATCCACACCGATGACTACCTGGCCGCGGTTCAACGGCTCGGGGCCGCAGCGACAAAGCTGCCCGCTCTTCCTCCCCAGCAACGACAGGAGCTGGAGCAACAGGCTTTCCGCTACGGCTTCGGCGATGGCGACACGCCTATTATGCCTGAAATGCATGAGGTTTCGGCGATGATCGCCGGCGGGACCTTGGTCGCGATGAGCGCCGTGCTCGGCTTGCCCGAGGGCGGCCAGTTCTCTTCGCCCGAGGAGCGGCCCGTGCATGTCTTCCATCCCGGCGGCGGCCTTCATCATGCCTGGGCCAGTCGTGCCTCGGGCTTCTGCATCTATAATGATGCTGCTGTGGCCATTGCTCATGTGCTGCGCGCCAGTGAGGCCAAAGTCCTCTATGTCGATTTCGACGCTCATCATGGCGATGGGGTACAGCGAGCCTTTTATGATGAACCGCGTGTCTTGACGGTCTCCCTCCACGAAACGGGTCGCTACCTCTTCCCCGGCACCGGCGATGTCCTGGAACTCGGGAATGGCCTTGGTCGCGGCTACTCTGTCAATGTGCCTCTGGAGCCATTTACACAGGATGACTCCTACATCGAGGTCATTGAGAATCTGCTGCCACCCCTGGCCCTCTCCTTTGCTCCCGACGTAATTATCAGCAACCACGGCTGCGACACGCATGCCTGGGACCCGCTGACCCATCTGGCCTTGACGACGCGGGCCTTACAGGCTCAGGTGCGGCTGGTGCACGAGCTGGCCCATCGCTACTGCGGTGGGCGCTGGGTCGCTGTTGGCGGCGGTGGCTATGATCCCTATCGGGTCGTGCCGCGGGCCTGGACCCTGGTCTGGGCGGAAATGTCCGGTCAGCCGCTCCCCACACAGCTCCCCGCCGACTGGATCGAGCGCTGGCGCCCGTCGTGGGAGGCCATGCGCGAGCGCGAGCGCGAAACCTGGGAGGTGATGGGCAAACCGCAACAGGAAAGCAGCTTCCCTACAGCCTTCGAGGACCAGCCTGCCCACTTCCCGCCGGTGCCGCGTATCCAGGAAATCACGCGGGCCAACCGCCATACGGCCTCTCTCGTTCGCCATCTAGCCGTGCCGCCTGCCGTGCGACCGGCATTTCCACCGCTGCGCCAGCGCTCACCGCTGGCGGGCCTCTTCGATTTGCTCCACCTGCGCGGCGCTGATACGCCCTCGCGTAGCCAGACCTTGCAAACGGCGCGCGGCCCGATCCTCCTGCGCGATTTCTGTCCACCCTCGCTTGTCGAACGCTTGCAACCCTCCAGCGGCCTCTGCTCCTTCACGCGCCTGCCCGAGCGTGAGCACCGTCTGCTACTGGAGATTGCGCAGCGGGCAGATTGCGCGCTCGCGCTCGCCCATACCCCGGGAGGCGAGATCATCGGCGAGGTGACCCTGGCCCCTGGTGACGCCTGGTGGGAAGGGTTGGAGCAGATCTATGAGGTGGCCATTGAGGTCAGCCGAGACTGGCGTGGTCTGGGCATCGCGCGCAATCTGCTGGCTTTTGCCCTCGATCTGGAAGCTCGCGAGGACTTGATCTTCTTTGCCGTTGGCCTCTCCTGGCACTGGGATATCGAGGGCACTGGCTTGTCGATCTATCGCTATCGGGAGATGCTTATCAAGCTCTTTGGTTCTCAGGGCTTTAAGGAGTATCCTACCAATGAGCCGAATATCGCTATGGACCCGGCCAATGTCTTGCTGGTCCGCGTCGGCAGCCGGGCTGATCAGCGCATCGTCAGCCAATTCTTCAGCCGGGTGCTGAGTACACCCCAGCTGCCCCGCTTCTGAGTTTGAGCTGAGCCATCTGGAACAACGGGGAGGTATCCCTCTTCTGACGGCGGCAAGGGGTGCCCCCTCGCCCGTCTTGGCTTGCTCGCTTGTGCGTCTGCCTCTTCGCCGCTCAGCGGGGACTGGCATTCACCTAGCACCTGGCTCACTTCCTGATCATTTGTGGAGGCTCTTCTATGGATCTGGGACTGGATGGAAAAGTCGCCATTGTCACAGGCGCCAGCCGGGGAGTCGGCCAAGCCATTGCCCGTGCGCTGGGCGCTGAAGGTTGTCGACTGGCTATCGTTGCCCGAGGGCGCAAGGCCCTGGAAGAAACTGCTGAAGGGCTGCGCAGCACCGGGATTGAAGTCTTGACCATCGCTGCGGATCTCATGCTCCCCCACAACGTCGAGCGCATTGTACAGGATGTGATGGATCGCTATGGGCGTATCGACGTCCTGGTCCATAACGCTGGGGGGGCCCGCGGCCAGACCATCTTTGACACCAGTGATGAAGACTGGCACGATGCTTTGGCCCTCAATGTCCTGGCCCTCGGTCACTTTGCTCGCCTCGTGGCCCCCATTATGAGCCGCCAGGGAGGCGGTCGCATTATTGCCATCTCCTCCATCTTCGGGCGCGAATCGGGCGGACGACCGGCCTACAATGCCCTCAAAGCTGCCTCCATCAGCCTCACCAAGTCGCTGGCTCGCCAGTTTGCTCCCAACAACATCCTGGTGAACAGCGTTGCGCCCGGCTCTTTACTCTTCCCCGGTAGCTCCTGGGACCGCCGACGCCAGGCTGATCCTGAGAGCATCGAAGCCTTTGTCAAAAGCGAGTTGCCGTTAGGCCGCTTTGGCACCCCTGAGGAGGTGGCCGCTGTTGTGGTCTTTCTGGCCTCCTCCGCGGCCTCGCTGGTCAGTGGGGCCTGCATCCCTGTCGACGGCGCCCAATCTCGTTCCAATATCTAGCTCGCGCGAACCAGCAGCCCTCGGACAAAGCTTAAAAAGCCCTAAGAAAGGCAGGCTCTGGTTTAGTTTCTCCTTAGAGCCTGCTACTGCAGAGCTTATCGGGGCCAGAATGCCTTGTAATCCACTCGGAAAAACGGTACTCTTCTGTCTAGCAAGAAGGAAAAAAGACGAAGAGCAACGAGGAAACGAAACGATGACAAAGCAAGAACGCCCTGCGGTCAATATAGATGGCATTCTGGCCCGAAAAGCCTTGGCCGGCGATGAGCAGGCCTTTGAAATGCTCTTAAAGCGCTATCAAACAGCTCTGTTCAGCTTTATCTATCACTTTCTCGGCGACTACGACCAGGCATGCGATATTCTGCAACAAGTGTTCTTGCAGCTCTACATCTCCCTGCCGAATCTGCGCACCGGTGAGCCGCTGAAAGCCTGGCTCTTCCAGGTGGCCCGGAATCGCTGCCTCGATGAGCTGAGGCGCAAGCGCGCCGTCCACTTCTCCGAGCTAGAAGGAAACACGGAGGAAGATGAGCCGTCGCCCCTGGATGCTCTCCCTGATGGCAATCCGTTGCCGGAGGAGCTGGCTGAGCGCCACGATCTCCAGCGCCTCCTGAGCGAGGCCATTCAGACCCTGCCACCGCGCTTCCGGGCTGTGGTCCTGCTGCGCTATCTGGCCCAGCTCAGCTTCGCCGAAATTGGCCAGACGCTCCAGATGCCCGAGGCAACGGCCAAAACCTACTTCCAGCGCGCCAAGCCGCTCCTGCGGGCGGCCCTGCGTGAGTACACCGGCAAGGCTACAGCGGCCCTGGCCTGAACGCTCTGCCTATCCCTCGGGGCAGAAGCCGCAAGCAACCCCTGCCTGATGAAACTTCCCCTGGATGTTGTTCGTTGTACATAGCAGAGCACGAGCGAGCTAAGGAACAACATCCAGGGGAATGTACTTATGCGGGAGCAGCGCGAGCGATCGCCTCGACCAGCGACAGAAGCGCAGGAAGGGGAAGAGCCGCAAGAAGAGTTCGATGAGCTAGACCGTCTGTTTGTAGAGCACCTGCCGCGCCTTGATCCCCCGCCGGAGGTCATTGAGCGTATCCTCGCGCTCGCGCGTCAGTCGCCTCCTCCAGTGGCCCCTAGTGCCGGGCACCAGATGCCTCATAGCTGGCAAGGGAAGGACAACTCTCATGAAAATCGGAGACGAGCGGACGAGCGAGAAAAGGATCATCGCAGCAAGTAAAAGGGGGAGAAGGAAGCAAGTTCTTCTAGAGAGAGGCGAGACTCCCAGCGACGGTTGGCAAACGAACGAGGGCAGCTTCTACCAGCCCTGCTGATCGGCAAGGCCGGGGCTGCCCTCGGCTGTAAGGTCCATGGCACCGAAGAGGATGAGACGAATGCCTGATCTTGCTTGGCGTAGCGCGGGCCAATCCTCTTTGCTACAGCAGACTCTTCCGGTTCCCTGCCCTCTCTTCTCTGGCGCGGGCCTCTCTCACTGAGAGTGATCGGCGCCGCCTTGCCTCATGCAATTTGATCGCTCAACTTCCCCCTTGCGACAAGCCAGCGGACAAACTCCAGGCGGCGATGTTCTGCAAGAGCCTGTTGTTGTTCCCTCTCGGCGTACTCCTCACGGAGCCTGGCCAGACGGCGCATTTCCACCTCATCAAAACCGCCACGGCGCAGTATCTCACGATCATCTTTGCGGTCCTGCATGTGGTCCTCCTTCTTCACTGGCAAGCGGGCGGGTGATCAAATTCACCAACGGGGCGGGGCCAACAGGCGTAGCTGCGACCCGTCTCAGAAGAGCCTGCTTGGCATCATAAGGCTTAGGCCACTGACACTGATCTTCTTTCCTTCCCTCCTCCTGGCAGTGAGCGCCTTCCCCAGTCTTCCAAGAAGCCTGCATGTGGGCGCTCAAGCAGGCGCTACGCTCCTTTCTTCTCACTGAGCGAACAGGCAGGTCACTATCAGCTTCTCTGCTACAGAGTATACATTACTGCGAGTGACAAATGTGTGAACACGGCCAGGGAGCCTGTGAAAATCCTGTGAAGGTTGATCTTGATGAATCAATTGCCCCAAAGAGATGCTCTTGTCTATGACCAATTGCTGAGCAGAGGGGCATCCGGTGGAGGAACAAAGTAGCCGACGCCCGGCTCATTATGCAAGAAGCGCGGATGGGCAGGGTCAGGTTCCAGCTTACGCCGCAGATGGCGGATGAAGGTTCGCAGATAGGTCGTTTCTCCAATATAATCGGCGCCCCAGACGCGCTGTAACAGCTCGCGGTGCGTCAGCACCTTGCCAGCGTTGCGCGTCAGCTCGTAGAGCAAATCATATTCGGTGGGGGTCAGATGCACCTCCTTGCCGCCAGAGCGCACCTTGCGGCGAGCAAAATCCACCTCCAGCCCATCAGGCCCGCCACAGCGATACACGGGTGTACTGGGGCTGGCGTTCCCCTGTCCCAGGCTGCTCAGCAGTCGCTCCGTTTCAGCGGCGCGGCGCAGCGCCACGCGCACACGTGCCAGGAGCTCGTTGATACTGAATGGCTTGGTCAGATAGTCATCGGCCCCCTGATCAAGGGCCTTGATTTTGACCGGCTCCTCGTCGTGTGCCGAGAGCACAATCACTGGGGCATTGCTCCACTCGCGCAGGCGGCGCAGGAAAGCCAGGCCATCCAGCGTCGGCAAAGACAAATCGAGCAAGACCAGCTGCGGCTGCACCAGGGCCGCCAGCTCGATCCCCTGGGCTCCATCACGGGCTGTCTGGACCTGGAAGCCACGCGCTTTCAATTGCGCGCGCAGAAAGGCGCTCATTTGTGGATCATCTTCTACACACAGAATACACGGTTTTTTCTCGCGCTCAGAAGCTGACATCATGTGCACCCTCCCTGGAGCCGGTCGTATTGCCGCGTGGGGCTGAGGCGGGCAATAGCGGCTGGGCGGCTGTTGGCTCGCCGGCAATGCTCAAGCGGAAGGCAAAGGTTGTGCCCTGACCGGGGCTACTCTGGAGTGTTAAGGTGCTCTGATGAGCCTCGATAATGCCGCGGCTGATGTAGAGGCCCAGGCCCGTACCGGGACTCCAGCGGGCGCTATCGCGACGCCGATCGCGAGCCGGTTGTCCAGGGCGGTCCGCCGCCGGGCGACGGCTGGCAGCGAACGTACTGAAGCGGGTGAACAGCTCTTCCTGCTGCTCAGGCGTCAGGCCGGGGCCGTGATCGGTCACGCGGATCTCCACCTCGCGGGAGCTGACCTGCTCGGCCTCCAGCAGGACCGTATCGCCTTCTGGCGCATGGTAAAAGGCATTGCTGAGCAGGTTCGTCAGCACACGAATGATCATCTCATAGTCCGCCAGCACGGTGGGCAACTGAGGAGGGACGCGCACCTCCAGGCTGCGGTGCGAGCTGGCAATCAGGGCCTCCAGGCGCTCCTGCAAATCCTCGACCAGCTCGGAGAGCAGCACCGGCTCCAACTCCAGGCGCAGAGCGCCGGCCTCTACTCGGGCAGCGTCCAGGAACTGATTCACCATACTCACCAGGCGCTCAACCTGCTCATCGGCGGTCCGCAGAAAGTCGCGCTGCTCCTCCACTGACCAGCGCAGGTCGTCGGCCTGCAGGACGCTCAGGTGCGCGCGGATATTGGCCAAGGGCGTTTTCAGCTCGTGGGCCATTGTCGTAAAGAAATCCTCACGCTCGCGCTCCAGCTCCTTCATGCGCGTGATGTCGTGCCAGACAAGAATCGCTCCGCTGATCGTCCCGTCGGTCGCCCGCAGCGGCGCCGCGCTGGCCAGCAGGAAGAGAAGACCGCCATCGGGCTGGCTCAGGTGCAGCTCACTCTCGCTGGCCTCACCGCGGAAGAGCGCGCGCGCTAGCGGACGTTCCTCGGTCGCTACCAGCTCGCCATTGGGACCATAGACATGGATGGGGTCGATGATCTCCTCGCTGGCCCGCCCGGCCAGGCGACGCATGACCTCCTCGGGATCATCCACCTGGGCCTCCGGCACTCCCATGCGACGCAGGAGCCTGGCGGCCTGGCGGTTAATAATGCTGATCCGCGGGCCCTCACAAGCCTCTTTGGAGATCAGAAGCACACCCGAGGGCAGCCGTTCAAGCAGCGTCTGCATGCGGGCGCCTTCCTCCTCCAGGGCGGCCTTGGCCTCCTGGAGCGCTTGATTGCGTTGGGCCAGTTCCAGCGTGCGAGCGATAACCTCAGCCTCGATGCGCTCGCGGGCAGCGGCCTGCTCGGTTACGTCGTGATAGATGACGATGAAGGCAAAGATATCGCCGACCGCGTCGTGGATGGGGGCGTAGGAGCGGCGGATGACATAGGGATGGCCGTCGGCACCGATGACTTTCATCTCATCGACACTCTGCTCCAGGGCGCGGCGCTCCAGGTCTGGCAGATCTTCCGGCCCTCGGGGCAGCGGCTCCTCAAAGCGAGCCTGACTGCGGGCCAGGGCCTCCCAGATCGGCAGCCCCAGGACCTCATCGCTCCAGCCGAAAAGACGGCGCACGGCATGATTGATGTCGGCCACGCGCCAGCGAGCGTCATAGATCACCACTCCATCGGGAATGGCCTGCATGATATTCTCGCGCTGGCGCACATTGCGACTCGCCGTGCGGGCCAGGCTGTCGATGCTGAAAAAGAGGCGAGCGTTATGAATGGCCAGGCCAGCTTGGCGGGCAAACTGTTCTAACAGCTCGACCTCTTCGGCGGGAAAGCCACGAGCCCGCCGGTGATAGACCTCGATCGTCCCTACGACTGCCGGACGATCTGCGCGACCCTCCCGTAGCTTCATCTGCTCGGGATGAGGGTCGAAGATGGGCACGCAAAGCACGGAACCGGGTCGGCGTGGGAAACCGTCGTCGTCAAGGAGCGGCAGCTCCAGCTCTGGGCAACTGCTGGTATCCTCAATGATCAGCGCTCGCTGTTCGCGCAGAATCCGACTGAGGAGCAGACGCTCAGTCAGCCGAGGGCGCCAGTGCTGGGCGCTGGGGTGCAGACCTTTCTGGGCCGCTAGTGTGACCAGTGGCTCGCTCTCACCAGTCTCCTGCTGCCCCGAGGGACGCGGCTGAGCGATATCGGGCAGCACCGCCTCAACCTCGGTGACCGGCTCCAGTAGCAGGATCGCACACCGGGTCGAACCGACCATCTCCTCAACAGCCTGCAGAATACGATCAAGAACCTCGGGCAGAGCAAAAGGGCCTGCGATGGCCGCAGAGATGTGCTGCATCGCCTTCAGCAATAAGCGCGAGCGTACCTGGCTGGTCACGTCCTCCACGGTGATCAACAGCGCGTCTCTCTGGCCCGCCCCCTTCCGCTCTGCTGGCTGACGTTCCCAGGACACCGGAATCAGCGAGATGCGCCAGTAGGTGCGCCCACGACTGGCCAGCAGACCCTCATAGGGAACATCCTGAAAGACCAGACTCTGGCGCATGGCACTGGCCCGCTGCAGCTGAGGCACAGCCGTGGAAGCCAGCTCTGGGGGCAGGATCTCAGACAGACGATGACCAAGCACTCCTTGCGAGCGCCACGGCTCGCTCAGCAGCGAGGCCAGGTACTGGTTGATGTAGAGAACGCGCAAATCAGTACCATCCAGGACTGCGGCTCCGACCGCAATATGTCCCAGAATTTGTTCAAGTTGCACAGATGGCTCTGGCTCCATAGATCGGGGTTTCTAGCCACGCCGGGTCTCTACCTGACCTGGACTGGAAAGGATACGCCCCACACAGCGCCGCCCACCAGGACGGCGCTCGTACTCTCGTACTCTCGTACTCTCGCTCCCTCCTTCCCACTACTACACACTATTATATCGCCTGCCGACGGTGGCTGTGAGCCAGGAGGACAGGCGCCACTCACCTGCCACAGCGCTAGCTGCCCCCTCCAATGCCGCAAGCCTGCGGCTGCTGCAGGCCTCTGAACCTTAGAGACAGCGCGATAAACCAGGTCTCCTATTCAGACAGCAGAGATTAGCCAGGCGCGATGCTAAAGGGAGCGGTTTGTGGTATGATGATGTCAACTCCCGAGAGAGTACTGCAACCCTGAAGCGTACGACCTTCCGGGTCCTTTTGGGCCGCCTGAGACCAGCGGCATCCGCCTACTTGCTTGCTCACTCGCTCGCCAGATCAAGCCCGCTCCTCCTCCAGCGCTGGGGTGAAGGGTGGCTGAGAGCGCTCGCCAGCTAGCGCGGAGCCGCGGATCACATGATGGCTGCACTCTGGGCTGTTTGTTGGCTGAGAACGCTGCGAGAGGCGTCAAAGAAGCTCGGTGTCGCAGCCGGTTCGTTCTGCGAGGAGGGATTCATGGAGCTTTCGCTGCGGCTGGATACCCTCGGGGTGGTCGAGGTGCGCTATCTGCGTGGCCGCGAGCGCTACCGCGATTGGCCCCCGTTCCAATTGGTGGCCGCCTCCCGGCAGGCCCGTATCCAGGCGTATATGAGCCGCGAGGTCGCTGAGCAGCTGCATCAGCAGATCCTCGCGGTGGAGGCGGCTGTTGGTTTGGATGTTGAGCTTGAAGACGATGACGATCATCTTGAGAAGGAGCACAGTAGTCGTTCAATTGATGAAAAGCACTTTGACGATGCAACAGAGCGAGAGAGCAGCGCAAGTACTTTCTCTCCCTCCCTCGCCCAAGCCTTGGATCGTCTGAACGAACTGGCACGGCAGCGCTTACCCGAGGCCAGTTCCTCCTCTAGCGCTACAGATCGTGGCGAGTCGCTGGCGGAGGAGGGAGAATTGAGCGCCGAGGAAGAGGGAGCCCTGGAGCAGTTGCAAGATGCTTTTACGCAGATGATGGATGTGGTGCGGGAATTGGCCGAGGAGATGGCCACCGATGCTCTCAAGCTCAACGGGCGATTCCGCTGCGCGCGCACCAACATTATCTTTACTCAGGCCGATCTCCCCGAGGAAGAGGAGGAAGAGGAGGCAACAGAGGAGGAGGTCGAGGAGCTGGAGGCAGAAGACATTGAGGCCGAGCTGGGAGAAGAGGAGGTGGTGGAGTTTGAGGTGGAGCTGGTGATGATCCTGCAGCTCTTTGAGGAGGGGCGCACCCGCTCCGACGATCCGCCTGCTGTGGAGTTGCAGCTCGACGTCGACGATTTCGAACGCCTGCATGAGACGCTGGATATGGCGCTGCAGCGCGAGGAGCGCAGCCGCCGGCGCAGCTCCTCTCATCTGACCTCTGAGCGTGGGCGACGCAATCGCCGGCGTCGCTAGCGCCGAGTCACTCGCTCGCTACCTCACGGAGGATGGCCGCCGATCCCTGACTGCACCGCTCGCTTGTACCCTCGTTGCTGATGCTGGACCCTGCTCGGAGATGAGGCCGGGCTGAACTGGGTTTCGCCGATGCTTCTCTCTGCTCTTCCTCATCCGCTTCGCGCTGCCTGGTGGGGTGATTATGTGGCCAGGGTGCTTCTCCTGCTCATGTTTCTCTGATGGTCCTCCACCGGGGAAGATTCTGCCGGCTGAGGAGCTGCCTATGGGCCTCTGCTCGATCTCCGGCCTGGTCAATCTCGCACCAAACACGGCCATGCCTGTGGTCAGATGACTGCTGATCTGCTACAATGGGGACGGGTCTAGGGGGGTGAGAGGCAGCAGCGACCAGGGCCGTTCAGACGTTTGCTCTGCGCTGGAACTCGCTGCCTCCTGGGAACGGTTGGCAGACACAGCAGAGAAGGAGAGGTCGCAGCTCTCTAGCTATTGCCGTGTTCTGCCTGCCAGCGTGCAGGCCTGCGTGGTGTGTTTGTGAAGGGAGCTTGACCTGTATGAGTGATGAGCGCACGAGGCGTGGGCCCCGACCGTGCTGGAAGCGGGGAACGTACGTGATCGAGGCCGATGATGCTGCTGAGCTGGCGCGGGCGATGCAGCTGGAGCAGCTGATTACGCGGCAGATGGGGGGCCTTTTCCCGGAGCGCGGTGGTGACCTGAATACTGTACAGACGATCCTCGATATAGCCTGTGGCCCCGGTGGCTGGGCGCTGGCTGTGGCCTATGCGTATCCGCATGTGACAGTGATCGGCATCGATAACTGCCCGGCGGTTGTGGAATACGCTCAGGCCCAGGCCTGGTCGCGAGGCCTGGGAAATGTCGAGTTCGTGGTGATGGATGCACTGCAGCCCCTCGATTTCCCTGACGATGCCTTTGATCTGGTGAATGCCCGCTTTCTGATGGGGATGATGCCCGTCTCGGCCTGGTTGCCCTTGCTGCGCGAGTGCCGTCGCGTTACCCGTCCAGGGGGCAGCATTCGTCTGACCGAGGCCGAGCTGTGTTTGACCACCAGCCCCGCTTTTGAGCAGCTCTCAGCCTGGCTGGCACGGGCCTTCTGGCGCAAGGGATATAGCTTCTCTCCCGATGGGCGCACGTTGGGAATCACCGCCGTCCTGGGCCAGCTGCTGCGCTCGGCAGGCTGGCGCAACGTTGGCTATCATCCCTTTGTCGTGGATTTCTCGACCGGCGCCCCCGCTCAGACTGGGGGCTACCAGCACTTTATGGTGTTTTGGAGGCTCATACAGGAGTTTGTCTGCTCCTGGGCGGAGGTCCCCACAGAGACCTTCGAACGCTGCTATCAGCAGGCGATGGCCGAGCTCCTGCTCGATGAATTCTGTGGGCAGTGGTTTCACCTGCTGACCTGGGCGGAGAACTTTCCTGCCTGACTGAAAGGCAGCCTCCAGGCCGAGACGCTCAACTGGCCTGCTCTGCTCTCCCAGCGAACGGCGGCAGGGTGGGAATGGGGCCGTTCCCTCCTGCTTGGATTGGCGCGCGCTGCAGGTAGCCCTCCTGCTTTGTGACTGAATAGCTGGCTGGGGTGGCTCGCTGCCTGGAACGGGGCCGCTTCAGCTCCCTCTGTAAGAAGAAGTTGTCTATGACCAGAACGATTACGATTGAGGATCTGTATCGCCTGCGCTTTGTGAGCCAGCCGCGTCTTTCGCCCGATGGCTCACGTGTGGCCTTCGTGGTCACGACGATCGATGAGCGGGAGCACGAGTATCGCTCGGCAATCTGGGTTGCCCTGCCAGGAGGCGAGGTCAGACGCTTTACGAGCGGGCGCACCAGGGCTCACAGCCCAACCTGGTCACCTGATGGGCGCTGGCTGGCCTTCGTCTCCGATCGCGAGAGCGATGAGCCGGCGAGAGGTGCTGCAACAGCTCCTGCTGGGGAGCGCGGGGAGCAGCGCCCTGCTCAGATCTGGCTGCTGCCAGCGGACGGCGGTGAGGCGCGCCAGCTGACCTGGATGGAACATGGCGCTGAGCGCCCCGTCTGGTCGCCAGATGGGCGCTTCCTGCTCTTTTCGGCCCAGGTTGGTCCAAGTGACGAGAAAACGCCAGAGGGCAAGCCTCTGCCAAAGGCGCGGGTCATCGAGCGCCTCTGGTATCGCCTCGATGGGGTCGGCTTTATCCACGAGCGTCGCAGCCACCTCTTTCTGATCCCTGTTGAGGGCGGTGAACCCGTCCAGCTGACCGATGGCGACTGGGATGACTCCGACGCGGCCTGGTCTCCTGACGGTCAACAAATCGCCTTTGTCTCAAGCCGGGCGGAAGATCGCTGGCGCCTGCCCTGCCCCGATCTCTATACGCTGAGGATCATCTCCGGCCAGCCAGGCGAGCTGCGCTGCTGGACCGATGGGACGCTCTCTTGTGCCTCGCCTTCCTGGTCGCCAGATGGCCGCCAGCTCGCCTTTTTGGCTATGCAGAAGTACCGCTCGGCGAACCACGTCGATCTGTATGTGCTCTCGCTCGATGGAGCAACTCCCGGCCAGGTCCAGCCGCTGTGCCTGACCAATGATTTTGAGGGGAGCTGCGTCGACTGGACCAATAGTGATCTGGGGGACGAGCATCTGATGCCTTCCCCTGGCTGGTCCGCCGACGGGCAAACGCTCTATGTGCTGGCCTCGCGGCGCGGCGCAACGCGCCTGTATGCTCTTCCCGTCAGCGGGTCCAGCCAGGAGCCGCCGACCCTCACGCCCGGAGCAGTGCATGTGCGCGACTTCTCCCTGGATCAGGCTGCCCGGGGCGTAGCCTTGCTCATGGGCAGTGCCACACAGCCGCCAGAGATCTATCGCTGCTCGCTTGTCGGCGAGCGCGCCGAGCTGGAACAGGTCTCGCATTGCAATGATGAACTGCTGAGCGAGCTGAAACTAGCCACGCCGGAGTATTTGCCCTACCGTGGCTGCGACGACTGGCCTATGGATGGCTGGCTCTTGCGTCCCCCCGACTACGATCCTGCCCGGCGCTACCCGCTGATTGTGGAGATCCACGGGGGTCCCAATACGCAGTATGGCTACGGCTTCTTCCATGAGATGCAGGTCCTGGCCGCCGCGGGCTATGTGATCCTCTATACCAACCCGCGTGGAAGCTGCGGCTACGGGCGTGAGTTTGCCCTGGCCGTGCGCGGGGCCTGGGGCGAGAAGGACTCACTGGATATTCTGGCCGGCATCGACGCGGCGCTGCAACAGGGCGGTCTTGATGAGCAGCGCATCGGGGTGATCGGCGGGAGCTACGGCGGCTTTATGACCGCCTGGCTGATCGGCCATAGCCAGCGCTTCCGCGCTGCGGTGGCCGATCGCAGCGTTACTAACTTGATCTCCGATTTTGGCAGCAGTGATTTTGGCTGGACGTTCGCCGACGATGAGCTGGATACCACACCCTGGGAGAATCTGGAACGCTACTGGCGCATGTCGCCTTTGGCCTATGTGCAGCACGTGCAGACGCCGCTCCTGATCCTCCATAGTGAGCAGGATCTGCGTTGCAATATCGAGCAAGCTGATCAGCTCTTCACTGCACTCAAGTATCTGGGGCGCGAGGTGCGCTATGTGCGCTTCGAGGGCCAGAGTCACGGCCTCTCACGCGGCGGCCATCCCTACCTCCGCCTGCAGCGCCTGCGCTTCATCGTCGACTGGTTCGAACGCCATTTGCGAGAGCCTGAGCGGCAACCGTAGCCGCGTCGCTTCAGCAGCCCAGCTACCTCAGCGAGCCAGTCAGGTCAGACGACTGGCTCGCTTGCTTGCTCCTCCTGGCGCCTTGCTTTCTCTTCTCCCCCTGGCCGGTCAGTGGTAGTTTGCTTTCCCCTCTCTCCCCTGAAAGAGGCATGTCAGGCACACTATGTGGTCTACCGACAGAGGCAAGCAAACAATCGCATACATTATAAAATTGATCCAATCAATTTGGAGGGCACTTTTATAGTAAAACCGTAACAGATCGCGGATGTCGAATCAGTATCGGCCTGCAATTGCGACGGTATGTCATGCCGGCCAGGCGGAGCATGTATGCTTTGACTGGCTAGTGATAGTTGCAACTTGCGAAGGGACGAGACATTGCGAGTACACCAACGAATCTGGCATTACCTGTATCAACGGCAGCGGACGGAGTCTCAGAGAAGCACGCGGGCGCTAGCGACCCTGGTGTTGCTCCTCTCGGGAACAGCCGCCGGCGCGGCGCAGATGCCGCTGGCGGCTCAGGTCAGCTGCCTGCATCACCAGCCGGCTCTGGTCCGTGGGGCGGTGCAGACCTGCCGCGTGTGGGGGCCTGCCCCGCTTGGTGCAGAGGCTGGCCAACAGCAACAGCGATCCCAGCATCTTTTCCCCTACAAAGAGCCTCGGCCAACGAGTGCAGATACTCAGTACCCGCGACCTATCAACAGAGCAGTGTTGGCCCGTTTGCTCCGTCGACAGGGTCGGCAGGAACCGGCCCAGCTTTCGCTGCAGCTCTCCGCTGGAGGAGGAGCCTCTCAAGCTCAGATCTCCTCGGGATCGAGTGCTGAGAGTGGACCATCTTCCCGGGGGGATGCCACTCCACCGGCAGCGGGGCCACCAGAGCCGCCGCCAACGCTGCCCGCAGAACCAGCGGGAGGGAGCGGCAGGCCAGTGACCAGTGGCAACGTCTTCCCCTATGGACAATGCACCTGGTGGGCTAATCAGCGGTATTTCCAGCTGCACGGAAGCTATGTCCCCTGGCGCACCCAGGCTGATGCCTGGCAGTGGGTGGCACGGGCCTATGAGTTTCACTGGCACGTCTCGCGTGATCCTGTGCCGGGGGCCATCATCGTGCTGCAGCCGGGGGTCGAAGGAGCCTATGCCTTGGGACATGTGGCGGTGGTGGAAAAGGTACTGGGCCAGGGGCGTGTACTGGCCAGCACCATGAATTGGGGTGCCGCCCCCTGGAAAGTCCAGTACGTTGTGTACAGCGTCGGCCCTGGTGTCGCCTTTATCTACAGCGACTAGCTTGCGCGGCTCGTCGCGGCTCAACGTCCGGCTCGCATATCTATGGCCTGACAGAAAGCTCTGCCTGCCCGCCTCATATTGAGCCGGTTGCCTGCGCGAGCTGCTACCTACCAGAGCGAGAACGGAACGAGGAATGCTGATTGCAGGCCATGCCAGACCAGCTGGCATGGGATGGCGGAAGAGAGCTGTGCTGCGCGCACGGCCTCTGCTGGCCAGCCTTGCCGGTGTGTCCTGGCGCTCTCTCCATCCGTGGTCGCGCGCCCGCAGGGCGGTGAACGGTTGTAGACCATCTATCCGCACATGCGGACATCCGTCCCGCGGGCGCTCTCAGGAGAGGCAGGCCACCTGTCCAGGCAGCCTTCTCCTCCTCACCTTCCCCTCACGTCAGCGTCAGCAGGCCGAGCTGATTGGCACCGGCTTCTGTAAACCAGACCTGCTGGCGATGAGCTACTGCGATCCCGAAAGGAAAGCTGTTGGCCGTTGGCACTGGGTAGTACAGGAAGCGCTGCTGCTCAGGGAGCAGATGCGCCAGGGCATTCGCTGCCGCTACCGTTACCCAGACGCCGCCGCTCTCATCCAGAGCAAGGCCATAGAGGCCCCCTGACGATCCATCAGGGGTCGGGGCAGCGTAGCGAGTGAACTGGTGGCTGGCAGGGTTAAAGCGCAGCAGGAGATTGTGAGCAAAGGTGGTGATCCAGACCTGGCCTTGCCGGTCGACAGCGATCTCCATCGGCATCGCTCCTGGATCGGGTGTCGAGAAGGTTGTTAGCTTTCCGGTGCGGGGGTCAAGATATCCAATGCGGTTCTGGCTCGATTCTGTGAACCAGAGGTTGCCCTGGGCATCGAGCGCCAGGCCATAGGGATTAAGCTGCTGGGCGGTATGGTGTGCCGAGAGGGGATACTGGCGCAGCTCGCCGGTTGCGGGATTGAGGCGTCCCAGGGCGTCGGCATTCATCTCAGTGAACCAGATGAGGCCCTGCCGATCTATGAGCAGCTCATTGGGCGCGACTGGCAAGGTCAGCTGCTTCCCCTTGTGGGCCGGATCAGGGGCACTGACCGTAGGCAAGGGATAGATCTGGAAGCGGCCAAGGCGGGGCAGATAGTGGCCGATGTAGTTGGCGTACTGTTCCGCAAACCACAGCGAGCCGTCGGGGGCCACAATCAGGCCCATCAGTCCACCCCGTCCGCGGGGAGGAGTCACTGTCTGCCAGCTGGCTCGCTGGGGATCAAACATCGCAATGCGATTGCTGGCCATCACCCCAAACCAGACACGCCCCTGCTGATCGATAGCGGGCCGCATGAGCATGTCGCCCTCGGCACGACGTGTCAGCGCATACTCGTGGAAGGTACCCATCTGGATCAGGGCCGGCAGCGACCCTGGACGGCTCAGCAGGGTGGGGACGACCGTCGTCGCTGCGGCAGATGGCTGACCGCTGGCGCTCGAGAAGCCACTGCAGGCGCTCAGGACCGCCAGCAGGAGAAGCAGCAGCCAGGAGAGCCAACGGCTGCGGGTGGGGAAGACATAAAACGCCTGCCTGGCTCGGGACGATGGCTCTCCAGATGCGCCGGTACTTCGATGAGCAGCAGGCCCATCCCCGTCCAAGGCTAAACGACCTCCCCTACGAACATTCCCCGGGCCCCGTCTTCGGTCAGTTGCTCCAGGCGAACTGTCACAAAAGTATTCTGCCAGGTGCGTGTCTCGGCCTCCGGCAGGTGCTCCACTTCGACGCGCACATAAGTATCGGTCAGCCCCTCCCAGTAGCCTTGCTTGCGCTGCTCTAGCAGTACCTGAACGGTCTGGCCCAGAAAACGGCTGCGGAACTGGCGGGATAGCTTCCCTGCCAGTGCCAGCATACGCTCGCTGCGAGCCTTCTTGACCTCTTCCTTCACCTGGGAAGACATACGAGCTGCCGGCGTGCCCTGGCGCGGCGAAAAGCGGAAGACGTGACAGCGAGCAAAGCCCAGCTCAGCCGCAAGCGCGTAGGTCTGGGCGAAGTCCTCCTCGCCCTCCCCTGGAAAACCGGTGATAATATCGGTGCTCACGGCGATGTCGGGGATCAAGCGACGGGCCGTAGTGACAATTGTGCGATAGCGCTCGGTCGTGTAGCGCCTCCCCATGCGGCGCAGAACAGCATCCGAGCCGCTCTGCAAGGGGAGGTGGAGATGACGGCAGAGGCGCGGATTCTCCCACAGCTCTAGCCACTCCAGACGGAAATCCTCCGGCTCCAGCGAAGAGACGCGAATGCGGGGGATCGGGGTCTCGCGCAGCAAGGCCGCCAGCAGATGGCCAAGATCCTGCTGCGGATTCTCCGGGGGGTGATAATCACCCAGATGGACGCCAGTCAGCACTACCTCCTTGTAGCCGGCGCGGGCCTTGCGCCGAACCTGCTCGACAACTGAAGCGATGCTGCGACTGCGCGATCCACCGCGTACATATGGGACGATACAGTACGTGCAGCGATTATCACAGCCATCCTGGACCTTGATCTGGGCCCGCGTGCGCGAGAAGGGAGGACGCCAGTTCTCAGGCAGCGTTAGCGCGGACAGGCTATCGGCGTTCTCGGGGAGCGGCTCCTCATCGGGAGTCCAGTCGCTACCGATATGATAGCTATCGAGCGGCAGCATGGGCAGAGTTCGCCCCGAGCCACGACCTTGTTGCTGGTAGCCGGGCACCACGGTAGTGGCCTCACGCTCAGCAGCCTGCTTCCCCTCGCGGAGGCGCTGACGAATAGCCTCCACCAAGGCAGTCTTGCCGCTATTACCGACCACCAGATCGACGCCAGGCAGTGCGGCCACTGCTTGGGGGTTGGCTTCAGCATAGCAGCCCGTTACCACGAGCAGAGCATGAGGCTGGCGACGCTGCACCTGATGGATCAATGCCCGCGAGCTTCGGTCCCCCAGATGGGTCACTGTGCAGGTATTGACGATATAGACATCTGCCGGCTCGTTGAAGTCTTGCTGGACAAAGCCGGCAGCGTGCATCTGCTCGCTGATTGCCTCGCTATCGGCCTGATTGACCTTGCAGCCCAAGGTGGCGATGGCGAAGGTGGCCGGTCCACGTTCTGAAAGACTCATACGATCCCCAACGCTCTCCAATGCTGACTTATCTATCCTGACTTGGCTGGCCTCCCCCTGTCAGGGGCTCACGCCATTCCTGCCACACTGGAGACCGCCAACAGCTTCCCGCTGGCGGTCTGCTCTGGTCTGCCTGTAGCTCTGGCAGTGGACAAACAGGCAGAGAACCACGGCGCGGCTTTCCCTGTGCAGAGAGAGTATCTAACAGAGCGCCTTTCGCTGTCAAGCAACCCAGGACAGCGTGCCCTTCTCAGCACTCATCTGGCCTCTTCTGCTGCCGCTCCTGTGGCTCTCAACTCAAAAACTCAACGCCGATCCCGCTGCCGCCTCTCGTCTCTCTCGCTCGGCTCCCCGGCGTCAGGGACAAGCCTCCGGTTCGTGCTGGGGGAGACTGGACTCCCCTGCGCTGGGCTGCTGGGGCAGCGGCACCGTGGTCCGACTGCTCACTGCCGGCGGAACGGGAACCGAAAACGCCACGGGCCCAGAGGCAGGCGCCGGGACCTGCCCGTTGACGAAGGCGGGTGCACTGGCCAGACTAGACCCGGCAGGCACCAATGAGGCGAAAGACTGGTAGGCCAGCCCACGGCGCAACTGCAAGGCCGCGCTCATTTCGGGAGTGACGACCAGGTTGCGCTCGATCAGCGGCAGCACAAAGAGTACATTGCCCAGGCCGAAGATGGTGCCCGTCAACACGCGCAACAGGGGCGTGCTCTCACGCCAGCCGAACATCTGCGTAAAGCCATCGAGGGCAATTGGCACCAGGGTTAAGGCCCACAGCCACCAGGGAATGCCAGGCAGGCGGCGCTTACTCAAAACAAAGAGCAGCGATCCAACGAACATCGATGCATAGATGGAAAAGTTGCGCTCACACATCCCCAGTGGGTGACCGAAGATGTAGAAAGAGTGTGACGGTATCTGGGCGCAGATGAGATGTAGCGCAAAGTAAATGGGACGGGCGAGCGTGTCCAGGCCAAAGTAGAAGAGAAAGGGCACACTCAGTGCCAGCAGCACAATGCTTCCCAGCAGGGTGGTCACCACAAAAGCCCAATAGCGCAACAGCCAGGACCCTAGACTGTCAATCAGCGTGTTCAGGCGGCTCGGGCGACGTCTATGGGGCATGGGAGCAGGGCGGGTGAGCGACTGAGGGAGTGGAGAGACTCCCTGATCGACGGCCATGAGCCTGGTCCTCCTCTTTTCGTTCACTACTCAGGGCAAGTGGAAGGCTCTCAGCAGATCGCGGAATTCAAGGCGCCCTTCCAGAATCTGCCCATTAACGACAATCACCGGAATGCGATAGCGGTATAGTTCGAACAGCTCAGGATTGCCGCGAATATCGATCTCGGTCAAATCGAAGTCTATCTGGCTAGCGATTTCCTCGAGCATCTCGCGGGCCTCGTCGCACAAGTGGCAGCCAGCTTTCGTATAGAAGGTCACCTGTGGCGAGGGCTGCTGTTTCTGCCGACTCACACGCGTTGCTCCATCGTCGTTCTCAGGGGAAATGATACCACGTCGGCCTGACTGACGACAAGCGGGGAAAGAGTGAGCCAACGTAAAAGTGCCGTGGATATACTGCAAGATAGGCCCTATCCCCGTATACAGCCTTTGGTTCTGTCTGCAGATCTTGAGCAGGTGATACAATACAATATACTCATTGAGTCTGCTACTGCCGAGCGATGGCAAATGTGAGGAAAAAGGATGGCAACGAACGCAGCAGAGAGAGAGAGAGGCAGTAAGAGCTTTTCGGAGAAAGCCCGGGCTGAGGCCAGAGCAGCCGTCAGCCGGGTGCCAGCCCTCCTGGAGGGGCGCCCACTGGTCAAGGGGATTACCATCGATGGACCAGCCTCGCGCGATCTTGATGATGCTCTCTGGCTGGAACCCCTACCCACAGGGGGTGCTCTCCTGCAAATCAGCATAGCCGACGTCGCCTCACTGCTCACTCCTCAGCTCACGCCGGCCCTGGAGCGCGAGGTGCGAGAGCGGGCCTTTACACGCTATTACTCCAATCACACGGTACCACTCTTGCCGCGTTTGTTGAGCGAGGAGCATCTCAGTCTGCTGGAGGGCCAGCGGCGTCCGGCGGTGACCCTCACCCTGCCCTTCGACACCTCCTGGCAACCAGGTGAGCCGCATCTCGGCCTCACCTGTCTCGTGAGTGTCAAACGCTTCTCGTATGCGGAGGCCGATGCCTTGCTGAACGAGCCTGATCGTCCTCTTGGGGCGATGCTGCGTGGCCTCTATCGCCTGGCCGAGCAGCTCTTTCAGCTACGGCGTGCCCGTGGCTCGCTGGCTCTCTACGACCTGCATCGGGGGTGGGCCACCAGCGAAGAGGGGTTCCTTCTGCGCCTCAGCAGCGAGCAGCGGCATCGCTCCTATCTCCTGATTCAGGAGTGCATGATTTTGGCCAACCAGCTTTTTGCTCAGCTCCTGGCTCAGCGCGGCCTGCCGGCTCTCTACCGCAACCACTGCTCCAAGCCCATTGCTCCCACGGGTGAAGCCCTGCGCGAGATGCTTGAGACAGCCCTGCTGCGACCCGACCACGTCAGACCGGAGCAGGTCAGCGCCACCATCCAGCTGGTAGTGGAGCGCGCCACCTACGCGCCGACCCTGCGCGGGCATTTCGGCCTCCAGCTGCCAGCCTATCTGCACCTGACCTCGCCGCTGCGACGCTATGCCGACCTGGTCAATCAGCGCATCCTGCTCTCCCTCGTGCAAGGCGAGAGCTGCAAGCCTCTCCCTGCGCGAGAGGAGCTGGAGGAGATTGCCAGCCACCTCAACGAGGTTGAACGCAGCCTGAAGGCGGCAAAACCAGCCTACTTCCTGTCGCTCTACGAGCAGCAGCTGCAAAAACAGGTTGAAGATGCTCTTGCTCAAGGAGGAGAGGGTTCCCGCCCTCTGGCCGGACTGGACGCGCGGCGCTTTCACAGCCTGGTGCGCATCGCGGCGCAATCGCAGCTGCTGCCGCCGGTCATTGAAGCAGAGATTCTGGCCCGCCTGCAGGAAGACGCCCTCGGTGCTCATGACCTCTTTACGCTGCTGTTCCGTTTCTCGACTGCCGGCCAGAGCTGGGAGCGCCTCAAGCGCGCTGCCCTCTCCTCCCTCTGTCGTCAGCCGCAGCACGCCATCAGCCTGCTGGCTATGGGCCAGCAAATACTCGGCTGGGAGGCCCCGACCTATGAGGAGCAGACCTTCTTTAGCAGTGGAGGACAGCCCTGCTTCATGGCTTGCGCCAGCCTGCGCCTGACCGACCAGCACTATCGCTCGGCGACCTATCAGGCTCAACGCAAAGATCGGGCGCGTCAACTGGCCAGTGCCGATCTGCTGGTCAGAGTGAGCGGCCTCGGGTCAGAGGAGAGCGCCCCCCTGCTGCAGGAGCTTTCCAACTCGCGCTGTCCCACTCCTGGAGCTGAAGAACAACCTGGGGAGCCAGAGGAACGGAAGAAGCAGGTGGAGCAGCAATCGTATCAAGAGGATCAAGGGCCGGAATCTCTGCCCGCCGAGGGCAACTACAAGGGGACCTTGCAGGAGCTGGCGCATGGTCATCGGTGGGGAACGCCGCTCTACCGTCTGCTCGCTCATAGTGGGCCGGCCCATGCCCCTCACTTTATGGCGGAGTGTGAGCTGACCATCGCTGGCGAGCGCTACAGCGCCAGTGGCCATGGCTCAAGCCGGGCGCGCGCCGAACAGGCCGCCGCCAGAAATCTCTTACTGCGCCTGCCTCTTCCTCCGGCGCAGCGCCAGGCTCTACTGGGGCCATCCGAGCGCTCGGCGATGCGTCTGTTGAACGAGCTGCTCCAGCGCCGACGCATCGAGCGGGCCGAGTATACCTATGTGCAGAGTGGATCGCCGCAAGAACCACTCTTCACCTGTACCTGCACAGTCACCTTGCCTTCCGGGGAAACGCGCACGGCAGCTGCCCAGGGCAAGACCAAGCGCTCCGCGGCCAGGGGGGCAGCGCTGAAGATGCTCAAAGCCTTGCGCACCCCTACGGATGAGCAAGGCTTTGAGAACCACTGAGCGTGTCGAGAGAGCAGGGCACAGAGACTCAGTCGGAGAGAAGCGTGGCGTGTAAGGGAATAGCCTTCTCGATCGTCTGCCCCACTGGTGAAGTATGCAGTACATGCCGATGAAGCTCTTCAAGCACTTCCTGTGGGGCATCAGCCTTCAGATGGACACGCACCTCGATCCCAGTGTAGCCGGCGTGCCCCTCGTGAAGGCCCAGAAATACGGGTAAATCGATGTGGCCTTCGAGTTCAACGCGCAGCTCCTGAATCTGGATGCCGCGCAAAGCCGCGTTGGCCGTGTAACCAATGGCCAGGCAGCTTCCCAATGCGCCGAGCAGCTGCTCTACTGGATTGGGGGCAGTATCGCTGCCGCCCAGCGCCTTCGGCTCGTCGGCATAGCTGGGAGGCAGGTCGCGAATGCGAATCTCATTCAGGAAGCCGCCTCTCCAGGTCACCTCGGCTCTCCAGAGCGTATCACCAGCCGCTGGCTCGTTTTGCAGCTTCGTGCGCAGAGCTGCGATGGCGGCAGTATCGACGCCGTTGACCGTCGCGGATGTACTCACCTGGTCCTCCAAAATTGACTTACTGGATCAAGAAAATCAACTTTTGGGTAAGTATACGGCAGACGAGGCTCTCTGTCAAGGGGGAAGGCGAGCAGAAAGAGCAATGCCTGCTCCTCCCAGCCTCCCCTGTTCAGGTGGCGGAGAAGAGCAGGCAGCCAACGCCGAGCAGGCTGCTGTCCTGTCTACCTGCAAACGAGTGAGCAGAACAGAACGGCTAGCCTGTTGTGTAGGTGACAGGGATATAGGCGCTTGGACAGGACGAGCCGCAGCTACTGGGGTAACTGAAGTAGTAGATGCGCCCGTTATTAATCAGCTGGTTGGTGGCGTCATAGACGCGGATAGCATACTGGCTGCCCCCTGGCGTCGTGGGCAGAATCACATAATCGTTGCCCATGTCGGCGTCCATCTGGGCGTGGACCCAGTTCCCGTTTTGATAGTAGTCGACGCCGTGGATGCCGTTGGCCAGGTGCGTGATGGAGATTGCCGACCAGTAGGGATTGGCCCCCTGAAGGAAGGCGATATGGATATCGCCCGTATAGTTGGGCGCGGGAATGAACTGCCAACTGATCTGGCGGTTGTTCCAGGCGTTAGGGTACATATTGCCCACTGGCTGGCCATTGAGCTGGAACTGGTTGAGGGCGCGCTGGACAATGTCCAGGTGATAGGGATCATCACGGCACCAGGCATTGCCATCCTGGCAACTATCGGCCACCACCAGGTCAAGCGTGGCTCCTGTGTACTGGTCGTTGACCCAGCTTCCATTGCGACAGAAGGGCTGGTTTGGGGCACCATCGTTGACGCCAGTGCAGTAGGCCCCGATGGTCACGCGCACCCAGCGCCCGCAGTTCAGGCCGTTGTTGAAGACGCCGATTTTACTGGCATTCTGGGCCGAGATCGGGCGCGAGAGATAGGTACTGTAGTCGCCCGGCGTATTTTGCACGTTAAGGGCCACGTAGTAAGAGGAATCGATGTAGCCATCGGGTACGCCGCAGCCGCCATAAGGGCTTCCCACTCCAGAGAACCAGGTTGCATTTCCCGTATGCACGCCGTCCAGTGGCAGGGGTGTGGTCGGAAGCCCGGGAATGCCCGGCGTTGGCGTTGTACTCGCCGTTGCTGTCGGCGTCAAGGCCGGCGTGGGGGTCGGCGTCGGGGAGGGGGTTGTGCCGACGGTGGGTGTCGGGCTACTGCCCGGTGTGGCTGTCGCGCTGCCACCGCTGCTGCAGGCGGTACCGTTCACCGCGAAGGTGGTCGGCACGGGATTACTGGTGGTCCAGGCACCGTTGAAACCAGGGGTGACTGTCCCGTTCGCCGGGACGTTCCCATTCCAGCTAGCATTTGTGACTGTCACATTCTGCCCCGATTGGCTGAAGGTCCCATTCCAGCCCTGGGTGACACTCTGGCCCGCCGCCGGAAAAGAAAAGGTCAGGGTCCAGCTAGTCCAGGCGGAGCCGCTCGTGTTCTGAATGACGATGTTGGCCCCGAAACCGCCGGGCCACTGGCTGGTAATAGTGTAGGTGACCTGACAGTACGCAGCGGCGTAGCTGACCCTGGCCCGGCTGACTAGACCGGCTACCAGCGAGCAGACAACGACGACGGTCAGGCCGATCAATAGGAGGCGCGAGCGTCCAATACTCCTCATTCCGCTTCTCCTTGCACAGTGCGGCCAGTCGTGAGTCGGGGACAGGGCGCTCATGACCAGGCCCGGCCAGGTCGGACCTGTGACGCCGTCTGCAGCCCCGGCTCAGGGTCTTTCTGCCCCAGTATAGAAGAACAGAAGCCGTCATAGCCAGAGCAGGTAGCAGTCATCTGCACGACAGTGGCCAGGGGCAAGGGAAGCCTCCCCGCACCGGCCTGCTTCAGGAGCCTCGAGAGAGGCTGTGACGGCCAGGCATGCTACAATACAGGGCAGCCAGGCTGCGTGTGGCGGGAGCCTGCTCGTCTCCTATCACGCCGCTGCGCTTTCAGTGACCAGAAAGAACCTCGCGCGATAACCCGGCACGGCCCATGTCTGGACCATCCAGGCGCGGATGACAAGGAGGAACAGCTATGCCACTGACTCTGGTAGCGCGACTGCGCTTGCAGGAGAACATGACCTTTCTGGCGGAAACAGCCAGGGGAAAGCAGCTGCGGCTGTCAGCCGCGGCTGACCAGGGGGGAACAGAGGAGGAGCTGCGCCCGATGGAGCTGCTACCGCTGGCTCTGGGGGCTTGCACTGGCATCACGGTTCTGTCCATTCTACGCAAAAAACGTCTGCAAATTACCTCTTATGAGGTCGTTGTTCATAGTGAGCGGGCAGAGCACCACCCACGTGTCTTTACCGCCTTTCATGTAGAGCATCGTATCACTGGCGTTGCTCTTGGGCAGGAGGTGATTGAACGCGCTATTGAACTCAGCGAAACTAAATATTGTCCTGTGAGTGCTATGCTGCGGGCAGCAGCCCCGATCACTCACAGTGTGACGCTCCTGGCCTCCACTGAGCCGTAGAGCGCCTGGGAGAGGCTTCCCTTTCCGAAAGTAGGGTGGGTGGCCTGGGGCTTGGGGGCCAAAGAGGGGCTGGAAAGAGGCTTGTCAGCGGCTCTTGGAAACGGTATGATAGACGCATCTCGATGCCAATGCTGCAGACACAGAATACCGTCATAGCGGTTCCAGGGCGCGAGAGGAGCCGGCCCAGTGGAGTGCCGGTGAATAAGAGAAGAGGTATCCCCAGGTCCAAAGGGGGGCTCCAGGCGAGGGACAGCCCTGGGGTGTCTGTCTCCTCTCCTCTCTTCCTCCTTTTTCCCTGGAAAGTGGCTGTGGCGGACCGGCTGTCTGCGAAGGAGAGAAGGTTATGGATCGACATCTGGAAGTGGAAGAACTGCTCACAATCAGCGAAGTCGCACAGCTCTTGCGGGTCGATGCTACCACGGTCCGGCGTTGGGTGAAGGAGGGCTTACTGGAAGGGGTGCGCCTGCCTCGTGCCAGCCAGCGCCAAAGCTATCGTATTAAGCGCTCAACGCTGGAACGGCTCTTAGGAGAGGGTCAGAAGTAGCGTCAGGCGTCGCACGGTGGCTGGTGGCCGCTGATAGCGGGTGGCGGGGCTGATGGTTGTTGATGCTTGTGACGGCTGTGGCTGGGATGGCTGCCCCTCCGAAATGCAACGAGGTGCAACCAGCGATCGCGGTCAGAGGGACTCTGGTCATTGTGGTCTGTGTCTCTCTACTATTTCTCTCCTCGGTTGAGGAAAGGCTGTTTGTGTGAGGGGGCGTGTCTCCTGGTTGCCGTGGCATCGAGTCGTTTTGTTGCCAGCAGTGAGAGGGAGGCAAGAGCGACCATGATGAAGCGAAGCAGGGAACACCCCCTGAACAATCTTGCTGCGTTCTGATTGTTCGCTTCTGTTGTTTTCGGGCCAAGAGGTTCAATGCTACCTGGCGACGAAGCCGGGTAGCTTCTCTTCTGTGCACTGGCAGAAACAGTGGCATGGCCTCAGCTTCAGCTGGCTTCTCTAGTGACTGGGCACGAGATGGGGCTTGCTGAGGACCCAACAGAGGAAGAGGACACCAAGTCCCCAGATGACCAGCACAAGCACGATCCCCCCTCGAAAGCGTGGCTGCTCCTGAGCCTCAGCGGCGCGTGCGCGGGCCCGGCTCTCCTCTAGAATGGCGGGCGGCAGGAGCTTGATGGCCAGCAGAATTCCTAGCGGCAGTATGACAAGGTCATCCAGATAGCCGATGATAGGGATGCAGTCGGGGATCAGGTCGATCGGGCTGAAGGCATAGCTCAGGAGACCTAGCAGCAGCAGGCGATGGTACCAGGGCAGGCGTGGGTCGCGATAGGCCAGGATCAGGGCCTGAATCTCTTGCCGCAGGTGGCGGACACGCCCCTGCCAGCGCGCTCTGAAGGCTGGCATGACTCTTGAGTAAGCTCCTCCTTCCAGTGTCTCCTTCTCCTTCTCTTGAGAGGCAGTATACAGACCAGTGCAAGTCGCCACACTCCCAGCCAGGATGAGTACCACGGTAATCCAGTCGCCAGCGCAGCGCGTATCTGCTCAGTGTCAAGATAGAGAGGGCCGCTGCAGCTCAACAGGCCGGCCTATGGTGCGGCTGTCCCTGTTCTCTCTGCCTTTGCCGGACTGACTGACCAGCGGGGGGGCGCAACCGCTGGCAGCCAGCTTGCTCACTATTCTGAAGGAGATGAGGAAGACGAAGCATGTTCGATCCTGTACGACAGCACGATGTGCAGATAACGAGCCAGCGGTCTGACGCTCAGGGGGCGAGGGCTACTGCTGGCGAGACTGGGATCCCGGCACGCCGGGCCTTTTTGCGCCGCTCGCTGACGGGCATGGCGCTGGCGGTGCCCGTTGGGGGCTTGCTGGTGGCTTGCGGTTCCAGCTCAACAATGACAGGGGCGGCCTCAACACCGACCAGTGCGGCCACCTCAGCGCCTACATCTCCCACGCGCCTGCTCTCGCTGGCTTCGGTGGCTGATAGTGGCTCAGCCTTCCGCGAGATTATGCAGGATGAGAATGCCCACGTGACGTTTCTCCAGCAGGCCCTGACCAAGGCGGGAGTCCAGCCCCGTCCCAAGCCGACTTTCAAAAATCTGGAGCAGATGGATGTTCAGTCCTTTGCTCAGGTGGCACAGACCTTTGAGAACGTGGGCGTGGGGGCCTATTTGATGGCGGCTCCGGCCATCGCTACCAAAGCCTATCTGGCCGCCGCTGGCTCTATTCTGACAGTGGAGGCGCGCCATGCCGGCTTTCTCGATGCGCTGCTCAATAAGCCGCTGAGCGCCAACGGAGCCTTTGACAAGCCACTCTCGCAGGCCGAGATTGTCAGGGCTGTCTCGCCTTTCATCGCCAGCCTCAATGGTGGCTCTGATCCCTCGGCCTCCCTCAAGAACGATGCGGCTATCCTGAATTTCGCGCTCCTCCTGGAGTTCCTGGAGGCCGAATTTTATAATGTGAATGTGCCAAAATTCTTCAAGTAGAACCGTCCTCTCTTCGCTCCTCTTCCCCTGATGGCCTGAAACATCCCTGGGAACGAAACGCCGATGGAAGGGGGAGCGAGCTGGGCGCCAGGCCTGGGGAGGCCACGGTCGCTCAGGTGCTGCCGAAGAGGCCGCCTGTCGCCACTCTTCTCTCCTGGCCGGCGCTCTTCTCTTTTTTGGGGAGGTGTGCCCCGCGGCTATACTGGCGCCGATGCACGAGCACCTCGCTTGCGCTTCTCTGCCACCAGTGGAACCCGCCCAGTGGTCCCCATTCTTGTCTTCTGTGCTAGTTTTGTGCAATATGACTAGTAGCCTGGGGAGAATCTTCAGTTATTCTGCCAATGACTGCCCTAAAAAACGCATGGTAATCTAGATTCGCAAACGGGAACTGTGCATATTAACCAACAGCTCTGCGAGTGATCGGCCTTATCCAGGTAGAGATCGCAGAGCCGCAGACGGTCGCTGACCGCGGGTCGCGCGAGCCGACCGGAGCAGATCCCACAGCGCTGCTGCTGCCCCGTTCCCCTGTCATGAGCCAAACCGCGTGTCAAGAGCGGGAGGAACGACGAGCGACGTTGAGCACCCTGCCGGTACAAGGGCAGTTCTGCCCGGACCAGGCTGACTCTGGCCTGGCTGATTGACTGCCTTGCTTCCACAACGAGGGAGAGTGGCCTTGCAGCAGCGGCGAGAAGAGAAGAACAGCAGTAGCAACAGCGTAGCAACTCACTGTCCATACTGTGCCTTTCAGTGTGGCATGCTCCTTGGGGGCAGCCCGCAACAATTATGGATCGAGGGAGACAAGAGCTTTCCTGTGAACAGAGGAGGGCTGTGTCTCAAAGGATGGACCTCTCCCCAGACGTTGGCTCATCCTGAGCGCCTCCAGACACCGCTCAAGCGCCAGCCTGATGGGCGCCTCTTGCCGGTCTCCTGGGAGGAAGCGCTGGACAGCATTGTCCAGCAGATCCAGGCCACTCAGCAGCACTATGGGAAGGAGGCTGTTGGCGTCTTCGGGAGCGGGGCCTTGACCAACGAAGAGGCCTATTTGCTCGGCAAATTTGCCCGCCTTGCTCTGAATACTTCCCAGATCGATTATAACGGGCGCTTCTGCATGTCCTCGGCAGCGGAGGCGATGAATCGCGCCTTCGGCCTCGATCGGGGGCTGCCCTTCCCTCTAGAGGACCTGGCTCAGGCCGAGGTCATCCTTCTGGCGGGAAGCAATATCGCCGAGACCATGCCCCCGCTGATGCAGTATCTGGACCGGCAACAGCGAGCCGGCGGCCTGCTCATCACGGTTGATCCCCGCCACAGTGTCACTGCTCGCTCAGGGCAGCGGCACCTACAGCTCACACCCGGCAGCGACGCGGTGCTGGCTAATGGCCTGCTGCATATTCTGATCCGCGACGGCCTGCTCGACGAGGAATACATCGCCCAACGCACCAGCCACTTTGAGGCAGCGCGAGCGATGGCCGCAGCCTATTGGCCTGAGCGGGTCGAGCGCCTGACCGGTGTCCCCGAGCGAGATCTGACCGAGGTAGCTCACCTGCTGGGTCAGGCTCGCTCAGTCATCATTCTGACCGGACGTGGCGTCGAGCAACAGCGCCAGGGGGTGACCAATGTGCTGGCCTACATTAACGTGGCCCTGGCTCTTGGTGTCGTTGGCAAGCCTGGCAGCGGCTTTGGTAGCCTCACTGGCCAGGGGAACGGCCAGGGCGGACGCGAGCATGGTCAAAAAGCCAATCAGCTCCCAGGCTATCGCCGGATCGACGACCCGGCGGCCAGGGCCTCCATTGCTCGCGTCTGGGGAATTGACGAGAGAGCGCTGCCCGGTCCTGGCCGTTCTGCCTACGAGCTGCTAGCCAGCCTGGGTACCCCAGGAGGGGTGCGCTGCCTCTTCGTCATGGGCAGCAACCTGGTTGTCTCTGCCCCCAACGCTCTGCACATCGAAGAGCGGCTGGCGGCCCTCGATTGTCTGATCGTCTGTGACTTTTTCCTATCTGAGACCGCGCGCCTGGCGACGATCGTCTTGCCCGTCACCCAATGGGCCGAAGAAGAAGGGACGCTCACCAATCTGGAAGGCCGCGTCATCCACCGACGGCGCGTCCTTCAGCCGCCTGCAGGCGTCTGGGATGAGATCACGCTGCTCTGCGAGCTGGCCAGACGCCTGGGCAAAGGCCAGTATTTCCCCTTCAGCAACGCTCGTGATGTCTTCGAAGAACTCAGGCGTGCCAGCGCTGGGGGCCTGGCCGACTATGCTGGCATCACCTATGAAAAGATCGATGCTCAGCAGGGAGTCTTCTGGCCCTGCCCTACGCCGGAGCACCCGGGCACTCCTCGCCTCTTCTCCGATGGCTTTCCGACTGCTGACGGACGCGCTCGCTTTCATGTCACTCACTACCAGGGGCCTGGCGAAGAGCCTGACCGCGACTATCCCCTCTATCTCAGCACGGGGCGTCTTCTGGCCCATTATCAGTCGGGCAGCCAGACCCGGCGCATCAGCCAGCTACAAGCCCTCTGCCCTGAGCCGTTGATCGAGATTCACCCGACGACAGCCAGAGAGTATGGTCTCTCTGACGGGGACCTGGCTCTGCTCTCGACGCGCCGGGCAAGCATGCAAGGCCGTATCAGGATCAACGAGACGATTCGCGAGGATACGCTGTTCGTCCCTTTCCACTGGGGAGATGCCCAGGCTGTCAACCGTCTCACTAATCCCGCGCTCGATCCGACCAGCCGTATGCCCGAGTTCAAGATCTGTGCCGCGCGGATCGAGCGCCTGGCCAATCAATCCAGGTAAGTAGCACAGGGAGGGAGCAACGCAGATGACGAGAAAACAGCGACTTGTGGTCATCGGCAATGGCATGGGCGGAGCCCGCCTTGTCGAAGAGATCGTCAGCCGCCCAGGAGGAGAACGCTACGACATCACCGTGCTGGGGGCCGAGCCCTACGGCAACTACAACCGTATCCTTCTCTCAGGAGTCCTGGACGGCAGCTATTGCCCCGAACATATCTTTCTCCATCCCCTGACCTGGTACGAGCAGCACAATGTCAGGCTCTGCGCCGGTCGGGCCGCCGTCGGTATCGATTGGCAGGGGCACCGTGTACAGACCGCCGATGGTTCCTGGGAACTCTACGACTGCCTCGTGATTGCCACCGGCAGCAGTCCCTGCCTGCCGCCTTTGGCCAACCTCGTGCGCAAGGATGGTCAACTCATCGCAGGCGCCTTTACGTTCCGCACCCTGGACGACTGCCAGGCCATCCTGGCTCACAGCAGCCGGGCCAGACGGGCTGCCGTTATCGGCGGGGGCCTCCTCGGACTGGAGGCCGCCAGCGGCCTGGTCAGGCGAGGTCTGGAGGTTCATCTCGTCCATCGCTCTCCCCACCTGCTTAATCTCCAGCTCGATGCGGCAGGCAGCGCTATCTTAGCACGGCTCATCGCTGAACAGGGGGTCCAGCTTCACCTCGGCAAGGAGACGGTGGCTGTCCTTGGGCAAGACCGGCTCTGCGGCCTGCGCTTCAGCGACGGCAGCGAACTCGCCTGTGACCTCTGCATTATCGCCACTGGCGCTCGCCCCAATACCGATCTCGCTCGGACAGCAGGTCTGGCTGTCAGGCACGGCATCGTGATCGACGACGACCTGGCCTGCAGTGTCCCCGATGTTTTCGCTCTCGGTGAATGCGCCGAGCACCGGGGACAGACCTATGGGCTGGTTGCCCCCGCCTGGGAGCAGGCTCGCATCCTGGCAGAGCGTCTGACTGACAGGGCCAGTCGCAAGCAGTATACTGGCTCAGTTCTCTCCACACGGCTCAAAGTCAGCGGCCTTGATCTGACGGTGATGGGCGACAAGGAGCCAGCTAGCAACAGTGACGAAGTCATTACTTACGCCGAGCCTGCCCGTGGGATCTACAAGAAGTTGATTGTGCGCGAGGGGCGCCTGCAGGGCGCTATCCTGCTGGGCGACCTACCGGGCAGTGTCCCTGCCGCCCGTCTGGTGCAACTCTTCCATCGCGGTGATCCCCTGCCCGCTCACCGCGCCGAGCTGCTTTTCCCGTGCCCAACCGGCAACAAGCAGACGTTATCGGTGGCCGACCTGCCCGACGATACCCAGATTTGCAACTGTAACGGCGTCTCCAAAGGGACCATTCTCGCCGCCGCGCGCGCGGGTAAACGCAGCCTCCAGGCCCTCTGCGAGGCCACACGTGCCGCCACTGGCTGTGGCTCTTGCAAAGGCCAGGTCCAGGAACTCCTCGTCCTGGCCTGCGAAGGCGAAGTGGCCGAAGATCCCGCGGTGCACTACTACGTCCCCGCCATCCCCTTGACCAAGCCCGAACTGGTACGCGTCATCAAAGAGCGCGGGCTGCGCAGTGTCTCTGCTGTCTTCCAGGCGCTTGCCGACGGCAAAGAAGATCCAGCCAGCAAAGCTGGCCTGGCCTCGCTCCTTAAAACCATCTGGGGCAAGGACTACCAGGACGAGCGCGATGCCCGCTTTATCAACGACCGCGTGCACGCCAATATCCAGAAAGACGGCACCTTCAGTGTCGTGCCGCGCATCTACGGGGGGGTGACCACGCCAGAGCAATTGCGCCGCATTGCCGACGTTGCCGAAAAGTATCGCGTGCCACTCGTCAAGATCACCGGCGGGCAGCGCATCGATCTGGTAGGTGTGCGCAAGGAGGAGCTGCCGGCCATCTGGAAAGACCTCGGGATGCCTTCAGGCCACGCCTACACCAAGGCCTTCCGCACCTGCAAGACCTGCCTGGGGAGCGACTTCTGTCGCTATGGTCTGGGCGACAGCACCACGCTGGGGATCAAAATTGAAAAGCGCTATCAGGGCATCGAGATGCCCCACAAGGTCAAGCTGGCCACCGCTGGCTGTCCACGCAACTGCTCCGAGGCTACGACGAAGGACCTGGGAGCGGTGGCCATCGAAGGGGGACGCTGGGAGATCTACGTTGGGGGAGCCGCCGGCTCACGAGTCCGGAAAGGCGACCTGCTTTGCACCGTCGATACCCATGAGGAGGTCCTGCTCTACATGGGACGCTTCATGCAGTACTACCGGGAGAATGCGAAGTACCAGGAGCGCAGCTACGACTTTGTGGAGCGCGTTGGCATCGAGCATCTGCGGCGCGTCCTGGTGGAGGATGCCGAGGGCATCTGTGAGCGACTCGATCGCGAGATCCAGGCCGCCGTCGAGGCCTATGTTGACCCCTGGCAGCGCGAGGCCGAACAGCCGGTCACGTCCACCCAGTTTAGCCAGGTCCTGGAGGCCATGCCCGTCCCGCTGGGAGCCGGCGATTGAGCGCAGCCCAACCATCACCCGATCACGACTTACGCACTCGGGGCGGCCACACCCGAAGGCAATCCTGCCAGGGGACAGATTGGAGCAGAAAGGAGAGAAGGAGCAAGCCCCATGAAAGCGCCGCTATCACCTGGAGCCGTGTGCTATAATCTAGGGCACATCAGCCGCATTCCACGCGGCGAAGGTCGCACCTACCGGCTGCACGATCGGCTCATTGCCGTCTTTCGCAGCCGCAACGACGAGCTATTCGCGACGCAGGCCGATTGTCCCCATCGGGGAGGGCCTTTAGCCGACGGCATCATCGGGGATGGCAAAGTGATCTGCCCGCTACACGCCTTCAAATTCGACCTGCGCACGGGCGCCCCGCTTGGGAATACCTGCCCGCAGCTGCACACCTATCCCGTTCGCCTTGATGCCAAAGGGAACATCCTGGTCACTGTGGACGACTCATAAGAAAAGGGCGGGCAGGGCCTGCCCCTACCTCCTCAGTCCAGCGCTCGGCTTGCTCGGACGGCAGACGAACGAGCAGCTAAGGCCAGCCAGTGAGCTGCCAGCTGCCAGGAAGCCGGGCGCAAGAGGGGCGGGGCAAGCGGCAGCGGAACGCGGAAAGAGGAAAAGGACCAGCTATGACGAGACGCTTTGCAGAGGCCGAAATTGCAGTGCTGGAGGCCCGCATGAGCGGGGAGCTTGCCAATCTCATTGCACGTCATGGCGGGCATGCACGTTGCATTCCTGCCGTGCGCGAGGTGCCCCCGACAGATGCAACCCAGCAGGCCATGACCTTACTACACGAGCTACGCACCCATCGCCTGGACGCCATTATTTTCTCGACTGGCGTGGGAGCCAACGCCCTACTGCGGGAAGTCGAGCGTCAGGGCCTGCTTCCAGAGCTGCTTGATGAACTCAAGCGGATCACTATCATTTGCCGAGGGCCCAAACCGGCCACCGTCCTCAAGAAACATGGCCTGCCAGTCCATATCAGCGCGCCTGAGCCTCACACCACTGAGGAGCTTCTCGACGCCCTGGAAGCCATCGAACTGCATGGCAAACGGCTGGCGCTGTTGCACTACGGCGAACGCAACGCCAGGTTGGTGGCCTATCTGCAGGAGCGCGGCGCCCAGGTTGCAGAGTTCTGTCTCTATGAGTGGCAGCTTCCTGAAGACACCAGCGCTCTCAGCCAGCTTGTCTACGACCTCTGCGCTGGACGGGTCGATGCCCTTGTTCTGACCAGTCAGGTCCAGGTGCGGCATCTCTTCCAGCTGGCGGAGCGTGAGGGCTGTAGCCAGAGGCTGGCTGAGGCCCTGCGCGAGCGGGTGACGGTCGCCTCGATCGGCCCCACATGCAGCGAGGCCCTCCAGCAGTATGGCGTCAGGCCGCATGTTGTACCAGCGCATCCTCGCATGGGCCACCTTGTCAAAGCCCTCTCAGACTACCTAGAGCGCCAGAGCCAGGCTCTACCCAGGAGCTAGGCAAAGCGGCATCTGGCTCCCGGCGCAGTCTGCATCGGCAGGCAGACAGACAGGCAGGAGATTTTCCCTTTGCCTGGCCTCGTGCCACTCTCCACGCCGGGCCCTCAAGTAGTGGAGCCCGGTGAATGGGGGGCTTTCTTCCCTTGGATAGTAGTCAACCTGCCATCCTATCATAGGGAGGTCAGTACAACTATGCGTATCCCTCGTACACCGTTCACTACCCTGATCGCGTCTTTTCTCCACTTTGATACTTGCTTCGCACTCTGGGTTCTGCTTGGAGCGCTGGGCATCTTCATTGCCCAAAGCCTCAAGCTCAGCCCTGCCGAGCAGGGTTTTCTCGTAGCCGTGCCTACTCTTGGCGGCTCGCTGGCGCGCTTCCCGATGGGTATGCTTGGTGACCGCTTTGGCTACAAGCGCGTCGGCACTCTTCTACTGCTTTTCCTCTTTCTTCCTCTGCTAGCCGGCTGGCTTCTGCCCCTCAACTTTCCAGCCCTGCTGGTCGTTGGTCTCCTGCTGGGCTGTGCTGGTGCCTCCTTCGCCGTTGCTCTGCCGCTAGCCAGCCGCTGCTATCCTCCAGAGCGGCAGGGGCTGGTCATGGGGATCACCGCTGCGGGCAACATGGGGACCGTGATTGCCAACCTTGCCGCTCCTACTCTGGCGCGTAGCTATGGCTGGCATGCCGTCATGGGACTTGCCATGATCCCTCTGGCCCTTGTCCTCCTCGTCTTTGTTGCCCTGAGCCGCGAGGCCGGGAAGGCACTGACCAGCGCTGCCGCTCCCGCCCAGCCGGTGGGGGCTGTCTTCAAGAGCGCCGATCTCTGGTGGTTCTCTTTCTTCTACAGCATTACCTTTGGGGGCTTTGTCGGCCTGAGCACCTTCTTGCCCCTCTTCCTGCATACTCAGTACGGCCTGAATGCCGTTAATGCCGGTCTCCTCACGGCGCTCGCCAGCCTTACTGGCAGTCTGGCGCGTCCCCTGGGGGGCTACCTCGCGGATCGCCTGGGCGGCACCTTCATGTTGCACCTCGTCTTCAGCCTGGTGGCTGTCAGCTATGCCTTGCTCGCCTGTCTTCCACCGCTGGGCCTGGGGGCCGCTCTGATCCTCTGCCTGCTGGCCATGCTTGGGACAGGCAACGGCGCTGTTTTCCAGCTTGTCCCCCTACGCTTTCCCCAGCAGATTGGGCTGGCGACTGGATTCGTGGGGGCCTGTGGGGGGCTTGGAGGCTTCCTGCTGCCATCGCTGCTGGGCGAGGCCAGGCAGCTGAGTGGCGGCTACGCTATGGGCCTGGTGAGTCTGGCGCTTCTTGCTCTCGGCGCCCTCATCAGCCTGCGTCTGCTTGTGAGCCTGAGACCTGGCTGGCAGCCTGGCCAGCGCCTTGTTTCTCCTGCGGGACAGCCCACGGCCTACTCGCGTGGCCGCAGCGGCTCCTAGTCTGCGGAGCCAGGCCAGGCCAGGCCAGGAAGACCATTCTGTCAGCCTGGCCTGGCTTTGCTGATAGCCATGCTCCTGGGCCTCTGGCCAGTCCACGATGCCTCATGCTATACTGTGGCTACGCGAGTAAGAATAGCCCGGTCCACTGGGAGCGCTGCCTGCAAGCTGGGCCGGGCAGGGTCTTATCTCGCTACCTGGCACGTACCCACCCAGCTACAAAACGCCAGTAACTGCTGCAGAGAGGAAGCGTGGAGATATGCAGGAGAAGCAAGCGGCTGAACCCGCACCAGGAGACATGCGCTACTATGATTCCATCCTCGAAGCCATCGGCAACACCCCACTGGTGCGCCTGCGTAAAGTGGCTGCCGATGTTCCTCCTCTCGTGCTCGCCAAGATCGAGATGCTCAATCCTGGCGGCAGCGTCAAAGATCGCATCGGACCAGCCATGATCGAATACTGCGAGCGCCAGGGCCTGCTACGACCCGGTGGCACCATTGTCGAACCCACGAGCGGGAACACCGGTCACGGCCTAGCCATCGCTGCCGCCATCAAAGGCTACCACTGCATCTTTGTCATGACGGACAAAGTCAGTGAGGAGAAGCGCAGTCTGCTGCGAGCCTACGGAGCCGAGGTCGTCATCTGCCCGAGCACCGTGCCCCCCGACTCGCCTGAGCATTACAAGAACGTAGCCCATCGGCTTGCCAGGGAGATTCCTGGGGCCTGCTGCCCCGATCAGTACTCCAACCCTGCCAATCCAGCAGCCCACTACGCCAGCACCGGACCCGAGATCTGGCGCGCTACCGCCGGGCGCATCACGGCCTTCGTTGCTGGCATTGGCACCGGCGGCACCATCACTGGTACGGCCCGCTATCTCAAGGAGCAGAATCCGGCCATCAAGGTCATTGGGGCCGACCCGGCAGGCTCCGTCTACTCGGGCGACACCCCGAAGCCTTATAAGGTCGAGGGCATTGGCATGGAGGTGTTTCCGAAGAATTACGATCCCTCCGTTGTCGATGAAGTCATTCGCGTTGAGGATCGCATCTCCTTCTACTGGGCCCGGCGCCTGGCCCGCGAAGAGGGGATTCTCGTCGGAGGCTCCTCGGGCACAGCGCTGGCGGCAGCCCTGACCTATGCCCGTCGGCTCACCCCCAACGATGTCGTCGTTGTGCTCTTCCCCGACACTGGACGCGGCTACCTGAGTAAGCAGTTTAACGATACCTGGATGCGCGAGAACAACCTGCTTATGCAGGCTGAGAGCGAACAGCCGACGCTGCGAGACGTGCTCACCTATCGGCGCATGCATGAGGGCAGCATGCCCCTGGTCGTGAGTGTCGCACCCCAGGACTCGATTGCCGACGCCGTTGAGCTGCTCCGCCGCTATGGGATCAGCCAGACACCTGTGATGGAGCACGGACGCATGGTCGGCAGCCTGACTGAGGATCTGCTGCTCCAGCATCTGGCCAGCGGAGAATCGCTAAGCGAGAAGACCGTTGGCTCGCTCCAGGGTCCGCCTTTCCCCGAGCTGCCCGCTGATGCTTCCGTCCAGGAGGCCTATACCCTCTTTCGGAGTGGTCAGTCAGCGGTGGCCGTCATGCAAGGCTCCCAGCTCGAAGGCATCGTCACCCGCAGCGACCTGCTGGAGTTCTGGGCTCACAGCCGCGAGCGAACCTGCTAGCTCCCTCTCGCATCTCTCCCTCACTCTCTTGGTTCGGGAAGCTAGATTGCGCTTGAGCAGCGTAGCAGGAGACAAGGGAGAGCGTGGCATGGCTTCCCCCGCGCTCTCCTTTAGCTTGACAAAGCGCAAATCTGCTGCTACCATGAAAACGTGGTGCTTAAAAGCAGCGGACTGGCCGGCATTCGGGAAGGAGGCAACCATGCAGCACAACGCCAGTGCAGTGTCCCCGGGGGGCAGGAGTGCCACCAGCGAGCCAGGGCTCGCCCGGACGCAGCCAGGGCGAACGATCCTGAGCGGTAGAGAGCGGGCCTAGCTATGGATGAGCCGCCGTTTGAAGTCTTCGAGCACACAGCAGACGTCGGGCTGCAGGTCTACGGGCGGACACTGCCGGAACTCTTCATCCATGCAGCCGAGGGGATGGAGAGCCTGGTGGTGCCTCTGGAGCAGGTCGAGCCCAGGGTCAGTCAGGAGGTGGAGGTTGAAGGGGATGATCTGGTCTCGCTACTGATTGCCTGGCTCAGCCGCTTGATCTTCCTGTTCGACACTGAGTTCTTGCTCTTTCGCCAGTTCGAGATCGAGGACTTCTCTGAGACCCAACTGAAGATGAAGGCGCGCGCCAGCGGCGAGCCGTACGATGAGCGGCGCCACGAGCTGAGCAGCGCTATCAAGGCGGTCACCAGGCATCAGGCCGAGGTTGTCCCTACCGCCGACGGCTACAAGGCACGAATTATCTTCGACATCTAGCGCTCGGCCCGGCTCAGCTCGTCGAAAGTCTCCCGCTTCTCTGCCTTCGCCCGCCGCTCTCTTGTTTGGCTTACCCAGCGGCCTCGCCATCTCCCCAGTTATCTAGGTGCTTGCTTGCTTGTAGGAGGGAGACTGCGTCTCGCTGTCCATTGCTGCCGCTCTCCCCTCGGCCTCCCTCCGGGACGGGCCAAAGCGAACGGAGCGGAGACTGGTCCTTCGCCCGCTCCGTCGACCCTCTGCCGCGCCCGGGATTCGACCGGTCCAGGAGCATCGTCTTCCATACGGGCCGCCTCCTGGAGACCAGAGAAGAACGGGAACGGGCGAGCTCGCGCTGACCCGTTCCTGGTTCGATTGGCAGCAACAGCGCGAGTATCTCAGTGTTTGCGCTGATACGAGATGAAGGAGGGATTCACGATGAGCGACACCGGGGCGAAGATTCCCCTCCAGCGGATTGATGCCTATCGCTGGCTCATTCCTCAGAGTTACCAGCCGAAGATGCGCGTGCCAGGCATGGTCTACGCCGACGACGCTCTCATGGAACAGATTCGCCAGGACAACTCGCTCCAGCAGGTAGCCAATGTGGCCACATTGCCGGGCATTGTCGGTTACTCGCTGGCTATGCCCGACATTCATTGGGGCTACGGATTCCCTGTAGGAGGCGTTGCTGCGACAGACGCAGAGACAGGAGTGATTTCGCCCGGAGGAATCGGCTTCGATATCAACTGCGGAGTGCGCCTGCTCGCTACAGATCTGAGCTACCAGGAAGTCAAAGGGCAGGCCGACCGTCTGGCCGATGAACTCTTCCAGCGCCTGCCCTCGGGTGTGGGAGGCAAAGGTATGCGCAGTTTGAGTGAAAGGGAGCTGCGCGAAGTGATGGTGCGCGGTGCCGCCTGGGCCGTTGAGCAGGGCTATGGCTTCCCGGAAGATCTGGCAGTTACCGAGGAAGAAGGCTGTCTGACCGGTGCCAATCCCGATGCCGTCTCAACGACGGCTATCCAGCGCGGTGCTAACCAGCTTGGGAGCCTGGGCGCAGGCAACCACTTCTGCGAAGTTCAGGTCGTCGATCAGATCTATGATGAAGAGGCAGCCCAAGCCCTCGGCCTCTATCCCAAGGACCAGGTTGTCACTACCATCCATTGCGGTTCGAGAGGATTCGGGCATCAGGTCGCTGACGACTTTATCAGAATCGCCGAGTTAATGGTAGCAAGAGAGCATAGTGAGATAGTGGATAAGCAGCTCGCCTATCTGCCGCTGATCTCCCAGGAGGCGAAAGCCTATCTGGGGGCGATGGCCGCTGCGGCAAACTTCGCCTGGGCCAACCGCCAATTGCTGATGCACGGCGTGCGCCAGGCATTTTCCAGGGTTTTTGGGCGCCGGGCCCGGCCTGCGGAGATGCCACTCGTCTACGACGTGTGCCACAACATTGCGAAGATAGAAGAGTACCGCATCGACGGTCAGTTGCGGCGTGTCTGCGTCCATCGCAAAGGGGCGACGCGAGCCTTCCCCGCAGGGCATCCCGCCGTCCCCGAGAAGTATCGCGCCGTTGGCCAGCCGGTGCTGATCCCAGGTGACATGGGACGCTACTCATTCGTGCTGGTTGGGGCCCCTGGCTCAATGGAACAGAGCTTTGGGACGACCTGCCACGGTGCCGGACGCCAGCGCAGCCGCACGGCGGCCAAGAAGGCGATCAGCAGCAAAGACTTGATGGCCCAGCTGGAGGCAAAAGGCATCAGGGTACGAGTGCACAGCAGAGGTCTGCTGGCTGAAGAGGCTCCCCTGGCCTATAAGGACGCTGAGCAGGTAGTGCGCGTTGTCCACAACGCCGGCCTGGCCAGGCTTGTTGTTCGGCTGCGTCCCATTATCGTCGTCAAGGGATAAGCGGGCCGGCCTCCCCAACGACCGGATAGAGCGATGCAGCCGGGAAGAGGCAGCGCTGGATTGAGGACTGCCCCGCTTCCCGGCTGACTGGTTCGTCCCTCCTCAGCGGTACCTCTCTGCTTCTCGTATGGTTTCTGCTCTCTCCTCGATCTGAGCCGCCAGCCGTGGCTCACAGCGTCGGCGCAGCCCCAGCAAATTGAAGAGGTAGCCGATGGTGAGCAGCAAGAAGAGAAGGTTGCGCAGCTCGACCAGAGGAAGAAAACCCGGTACGCGCCAGACCTGGGTAGCATCCTGGACACGGGTATAAAGGAAGGGATAAATGAGCGAGGTCTGCAGGGCGATCAGCCCGAACCACAGCAACCAGCGGCGCTGCGTCGCCGTCAGATAGGCCACGAGCGGCATCAACCAGATCAGATACTGCGGGCTAAAGACTTTGCCCGTCGCCACGAAGATCAGCAGGGCCGCCAGGGCCGCCTCTGCAAAGGCCAGCCGTCCACGCGCACTCTGCCAGAGCACCAGCCCATAGCCGGCCAGCAGCGCCAGCGTACTGCCGAGCGAGACGGCAGGGACCAGGGGACTGAGCAGGTTAATCGAGCCGTAGGTATAGACGACGTGCACCGTCTGCCCGGCCAGGGCCGCCAGCCAGATCACCAGCGTACCACTAGACTCAATCTGCACAGGACGCTGAGCGAAATAAGCAAGCTGACTGGCCACCGCTCCCTGAAAGTCCAGCAGTGCAAAGACTCCCGTCGTTCCGAGCAGCAGCGCGAGACAGAGCAGCAGATTCCGCCAGTGGCAGCGCCGCAGCCACGAGAGCGCATGCATCACCCATCCTGAGATCCCTAGAGGAGTCCTGGCTGCTCCCTGCAGGCCGCTGCTGCTTGCTGCCCTCGCAGCCTGCTGCTCCGCAAAGAACAGCGGGGGCAAGAGCAGGAGGGGATAGATCTTCAACAGGATGGCCAGGGCCAGCGCGCCATAGGCTGCTCTCCAACGACGGCGCTCCGCGGCCAAGACACAGAGCAAAGTCAGGGCCGCTGGCACAAGATCAAAGCGCAACAAGGCGAGGCCCCACTCGCCCAGGAATAAGTAGCAGGTGAAGGCCAGGGCCGCCCCGCGTGGTCCCCAACGTAACAGGAGCCAGTAGATAAAGAGCGCAGCCAGCGCCATCAACAGCCCGAAAACGAGGGGATAGTAGGCCGTGGGCACAAGCAGGCCGGGGGTGAAGAGGATGAGCGTCAATGGAGGGTACTCGATGGGCAGCGTATGCAAAGGCGGTAGCTTCTCCACCTGAGCGGGCAAAAACGAGCAATCGATCTGGGGGGCTAGCGCATGAGCCTGGCCTCCGAACCAGAACGCCAGCGCATAGCACTCGTAGCGCGTCACGTCCGAGGTGGGCCAGACCATCTGCCAGGAAGAAAGTGCCAGCATGACCAGGAGCGCCAGCGCCAGCGGTAGGAAGGAGAGCGCTCCCCCGGTGGGATTAGCCAGGCGCTCTAGCCCGCGTCTGATTCCCTGGGTAACGCCCAAGAGAGCGGAGAGGGGGGTCTCCGCAGCGGGGAGGCCTCCCGAACTGCTGCGCACATTTGACATACCGTTCTCACCAGACTACAATTCGGAACAGCACCAGAGGGGAACCGCCCGACAAGGGGGCGGGCTTTCTTCCCAGAAGTACCTGACAACTGCCTGCCTTATCCCATCGGGAGGCATTGGGAGCGCAGTGCTCAGCTCGGGGCGCGCCCACTCTCCTCGCGTGTCGGCCTCGACCTCGCCTGATCAGCGCAGACCGAGGCCAGGGCCAGAGGTTCCTCGGGCAAGGCAGCTTGCACCAAGGATAGAGCAATGGCTCTGGTCTGTCAAGCAGCCTGGGGCAAGCATCCTGCCCGCTCGTCGCCCCAGCCCTCACCGGATGGGTCAGAGGCCGAAGCAATTATTGCACTGCTTGTGAGAGGAGGACCCAATTCAGATGGCTGAGTCCGCCCGTTCCTACACGAAGACACTCAAGATCGGCGATGTCGCTCCCGACTTTACCCTTAAAAGCCACGTCCGCGAAGACTGGCATCTAGCCGACTTCCGCGGCAAGAAAAACGTCGTTCTTGCTTTTGTGCCATTTGCTTTCAGCCGCGTCTGCTCAGCACAGCTGCCTTCCTATGAGCGCGAGCTGGAGCGCTTCCGGAGCGCCGACACCGAGGTTGTTGCCATCAGCATGGACAGCGTCTATGCCCTGGATGCCTGGTCACAGGCGATGCGCACCTCCTTTCCACTGCTCTCTGACTTCTATCCCCAGGGAGCCGTTGCCGACCTGTATGGAGTGCGCCATCCAGCAGGCATGGCAGAGCGCGCCGTCATCGTGATTGATAAAGAAGGCCTCATCCGTCACATCGAGGTCACCGCGAGTCCTTCCGACCTGCCTGATAACCAGAAGCTCTTCGAAGTCCTGCGCACGCTCCAGGCCCAGGCAAGCTAGCCCGGCCTGGAGCGTCCTCCTCCCAGTCAGCCGGCCAGTGGCTGCCGCCGGCACCTGCAAAGCGGCTCGGGCAGGCAGGCTGGCTGACTGGAGAGCGATCCCTCCGCCCTATTCCATCCACACAAGAGCAACCGGACGGAGCACATTGACGTACCGAAGAATTTGCGCTATCATCTCCTATAGCAATAAGCAATATCCCAGACCAGTCAGAGGAGGCGCGCACGGCCAGGGCGAACGCGACGCCAGCCGGGTCGGGTTGGCTCAGTCCCAGGCGTAGCGAGCGAATGAGGGAGCGGAGGGAGGTGAGAGGAACGCGAAGGGAAAGGGAAGGCCACAAAGAAAGCAGAAGGAGAGGTGACCGGTAGGCGGATCTCCCTCTTAGCTAAGCGCAGGCCCCTCTGGATCGAACTGGCCTGGAGCCTGGGATCGGCAGCAGCAGAGAGCTGCAGCAGGGCGCTGCAGTCTTCCACCACAAAGGACAGAAGCTATGGACATGCGCCATCATCGACGAGCGCCGAACGGCGTGCGGTCCCTGATGCTCGGGCTTGCCTCCCTGATCACGGTCCTCCTGGCTGGGGCAGGAACAGCCAGCCTGGGCGCACAACCCGCGTGGGCCGCCTCCCCACACGTTGATGTGGTCAACCTCAACAGCGACATCAACCCGGGCGCGGCGCGCTTCCTCCAGCAGGCCATTAGCACGGCAGCTAGCGATGGGGCCCAAGCGCTGGTCATTGTCATCGATACCCCAGGTGGTGATCTGGATTCCATGAAGCAGATCACCCAGGCTGAGCTGGCCAGCACGGTTCCCATTCTCTCCTATGTCTATCCGCCAGGGGCGCGCGCTGCCTCAGCGGGGGCCTTTGTAGCGCTCTCCGCTCCAATTGCTGCAATGGCTCCCACCACACGCATCGGCGCCTCCAGTCCAGTGAGCAGCACTGGTGGCAACCTCGATTCCACCCTGCTCAAGAAGATCGAGAATGACCTCGTTGCCCAGATCACCGGCACCCAGAACCGCTACGGACGCAACGCCACCCTGGCAGCGAAAATGGTCACCGAAGCCGCTTCCTACGATGATCAGACTGCTCTGCGCGAGCACATCGTCGACCTCGGCGCGCGCTCACTCTCCGAGCTGCTGCAGCGTGCCGACGGACGAAGCGTTACCCTGGCCTCCGGACGCAGCGTTGTGCTACACACAGCCAGAGCCGCTTTCGCGACCCTCAATCCGGGGCTGTTCGAGGCGCTCTATAGCTTTCTTCTCGACCCCAACGTGGTCTTTCTCCTCTTCATTATCGCACTGATTGGCCTCTACCTGGAGATCTCCCACCCTGGGGCCATTGTGCCCGGCGTCGTGGGAGGCATTGCTCTCATCCTCTTCCTGCTGGGGGCGGGATCACTCTCTCCCAACTGGACTGGCCTGCTGCTCATGGGTCTGGCCTTCGTCTTACTGGTTCTGGATGTCCGCCTTCCCTCGCATGGTGTCCTGACTGTGGGAGCGGTTATCTCGCTCATTATCGGCTCTTTGCTCTTCTTCAACAGCGATCAGGCGGAGCATGGTCCAGGAGTCACCCCCTGGATCGTCTACCTCATGGCGGGAGTTGTTGGTCTGCTCAGCCTGGCTCTGGTCAGCGTTGTTGTGCGGGCACAGCGCGAGCGCCGCCCCTCGGGAGTTGAGAGCATGATCGGGTCCCGCGCAGTCACGCTGACGCCGCTGACACCGAGTGGCAGAGTGAACTACTGCGGTGAGAATTGGGCCGCCAGCCTGGTTGAGCCGTATACTTCTCTCGATGAAGGCTGCGAAGTGACTATTGTAGCTGTCGAGGGCCTCCGCCTCTATGTCCGGCCAAGCCTGCCGCCGGCCCCACCCACCGACGGCACACCAACAGTCCCACCCTCAGAAAAGGAGGATTCCCCATGGGAAACTCTCTCGCTATAAGTGCCATTTTCGTCATTGGTCTCATTGTCGTGCTCATCTTGCTTTCTGGCCTGCGTGTCATCCAGCAGTATGAGCGCGGCGTCCTCTTTGTCCTTGGCAACCTGCGCGGCACGCGGGGTCCTGGCCTGTGCTGGATTCCCCCCGTGATCGCACGCCTGCTGAGAGTCGACCTGCGCATCGTTACCCTGACTGTACCCCCGCAGGAGGTCATTACCCGCGACAACGTCACCGTCAAGGTGACCGCTGTCATCTACTTCTACGTGGTCAATCCTGAAGCTGCCATTGTCAACGTCATGAACTACCTGCAGGCTACCACACAGATAGGCCAGACCACCTTGCGCAATGTCCTGGGACAGTCAGAGCTGGATGAGCTACTTGCCCAACGTAACAAGATCAACCGTGAGCTGCAGGCCATCATTGATGAGTTCACGGAGCGCTGGGGCGTCAAAGTGACTGCGGTCGAAATCAAAGATGTGGAACTGCCAGCAACTATGCAGCGTGCTATGGCCAAGCAGGCAGAGGCGGAGCGCGAGAAGCGCGCCAAGATCATCCATGCTGAAGGCGAGCTCCAAGCGGCCACGCAACTGGCCCAGGCAGCTAACATCATTGCCGCCGAGCCGGGTGCTCTGCAGCTGCGCTATCTCCAGACCCTGACCGAGATCGCGGTGGAAAAGAACTCGACCATCATTTTCCCACTGCCACTTGATCTCATCGAGCCGCTGCTCAGGACGCTGCATGCTGCTCGTGAGGGTCGGGCTGCACCAGCGCCCCAGGATGGTCCACGCCCTAGACCGGCCTCGCCTTACTCTCAGGGCTGAGCGAAGCGGCGCAGGGAGCAGCCAATAGCAGGCGAGAGACGAAGAGAAGAGGCCCTGGCCCACAACTCTACTGGCGCAAGCCCCCCGGCCTCTTCCTTCCCTTCGCCTTGCAGCGTGCTCTACGGTTGCTGGTCAGGTCCCACCTGGCGGCCTGCTACCAGTCCTCGCTGGCTACGACTGTCGCAGCTCTGCGCGCTTGCTTTGGAGATACTCGGAGCACACCCGATAGGTCTCTTCAGAGATCAGCCCGCGTGACATATAGTGATTGAGCATCACATCGAGCTTGAGGATGCTGATCAGATTATAGCCATGCTGACGAAGACGCTCGGTTGCTCCATGCTCGCGGTCGATCAGCACAATCACATCCTTGACCTTCAAACCGTGCTCTTCCAGCAGGGCTGCGGTCTCTAGCACACTGCCCCCCCGCGTGATCAGGTCATCGATAATCAGAGCGGTATCCCCCGGTGTGTAGCGACCCTCGATCCCTCGCTGGCCTGTCCCCTCGGGGCGAATACGTGCATAAATCAGCGGCGTGTTCGTCTCCAGTGAATAGGCCGTTGCCAGCAGCAGCCCGCCGACTGGCACGCCAGCAACCACGTTGAAGGGGTGAACGCGCGGACGCCGCAGCGACTGGGCGAGGCTGATCTCTTGCTGCATCAACTTGCTGGCTACGCGCAGCGCCAGCGGATTGCTGATCAGCACCTTGGGATTGACGAAGACTGGGGAACTCACTGCCGATTCGCTGACCGTGAAGTTCCCGAACTGGACTCCGTTCAGGTCGAATAGAGCCTGGGCTAGCCAGAGGTTATCAAGAGACTGCTCTTTGACCACGTGACATCCTTCCTTGCGACGAAGAGTTGGGTGGTAGGAGGATAAGATAGGCCTCTCGCTTGAGCACAGTATACCATACCACTAGAACAAGAAGGCAGAGGAGCAAGACATCGACCAGAGAAGAAGGCTCTCTGCTTGCCTGTTTCTTTGCCAGCCCTGCCTCCTCAATGAAAAAACTGTCATGCTACTGGCGCAATTCCCTCTATGTCCTCCCAGCTCTGTGAAAAAATATTCATCTAACTGAGCGCGCAGTTCATGCAGAGTTCATGACGACGAGCTATACTCTCTGACGTAGATGGTTGCCCGTGCCTTATGCAAGCACATGCATCTTTGGATATGGCGGCTGGAGAGGTGGCGAGGGATAGCGCTGGAAGCTGGGGCGAGGAGGATGCTGGATAGAGCTGGTTGGTAGTGGCCAGTGAGGTGGCGAGGGTTCGAGGATGCGCAGCGGCGTGGCAGGTGGGTGGGATAGATGGGACGAGAATGCGCTGTATAGGGCAAAAGTCCATGGCGCAGCGCGGGTCGTAGGGTGGAGAGAGGGACAAGAGAGCGAAATCACCGGCACCGAGGAAACGAGTAAGGGCAAGCAAAAACTGATCGCTATTTGGGCTTATCCCAAATGGGGACATGTGAGAGAACGGGTGGCAAGGGAGGAGACTGAGACAAGAGAGGTGGCATCGCTCACGGGCAATCTTCTTTTCAGCATGCGGCTGACTGGACACTGCTCTGATCGGTCCTCTCTGGACAATGCGCAGAGAAAAGGCTGTCGAGCATCCAGTCAGCCGCTCTATCTTTGGGGTGGTGAGACGGTGGCTTGCCGCGGGGGCTCTGCGTCTTTGCAAAAGGCGAGGGAGGAGAGGATCGCTGTGGACGCCTGAGAGTGCTTGCACCCGGCCTGCTTTTATGATACCCTGTCTCTGCCTGCTGATCCGGGCGGGACGCGACGCAGGACCTTCAGGAGAGGAGATACTTACTTACCCCCTCCACGGCTAAAGCCGGGGCCCCGACGCCAGGAAGGAATTGGTGGCGCGTCCACTTGGCCTGGCGGGGTTGTGCCTCGCTGGGGGGTGTGGATGGCCAGACCCTGTCGCGGCGGAGAGGGCCACTGCGCAGTGGCCTCACACTCCTACTCACTCGCTCACTCTCACTCAGAAGCAACTGCATAGCCCTATGCCACTGATTAGCGTCAATAGTCTCAGGAAAGTCTACGGCGCCGAGCAGATCTTTGCGAATGTAACCTTCCAGATCAACGAACAGGATCGCATTGGGCTGGTCGGCCCCAACGGGGCCGGTAAGTCCACCTTGTTAAAGCTCCTGGCTGGTTGCGAGGGACCAGACGAGGGCACCATTCTTGTCGCGCACGGGACCCGTGTCGGTTACCTCTCCCAGACGCTCGATCTACAACCAGAGCGGACCCTCCGCGAGGAGCTCCTGGCAGTCTTCGACTATCTGCGCTCCTGGGAGCAGGAGCTGCAGGCGCTGGCTCTGGCTATTGCCAGTGCCAGTGAGCGTGGCGACACCCTTGAACGCGAGCAGCTGCTGCAGCGCTACGCCGAGCTCCAGCTTCGCTTCGAGCATGCTGGTGGCTATACCTACGAGCAGCGCGTTCAGCAGGTGCTCGATGGCCTGGGCTTCAGCCGTGAGTTGCACGACCTGCCCGTTGCCCGGCTCAGCGGTGGTCAGCAGCGGCGAGCGGCCCTGGCTCGCCTGCTCCTTCAAGAACCCGACGTGCTCCTGCTGGACGAACCAACCAACCATCTTGATCTAGAAGCCCTGGAGTGGCTGGAGGATTATCTGCAGGCGTGGAAAGGGGCCCTGGTCGTCGTCGAGCATGACCGCTACTTCCTCGATAAGCTTGTCACCCGTATTCTGGAGCTGGCTTTTGGGCGCGTCGAGGAGTATCCCGGCAACTACAGCAAGTATCTCCAGCTGCGCGCCGAGCGCTTTGAACGCCGCCTGCAAGAGTACGAAGAGCAGCAGGAATTTATTCAGCGGACCGAGGAATTTATCCGTCGCTATAAAGCCGGTCAACGCAGCCGACAGGCCCGGGGACGGGAGAAGCTCCTCAGCCGTCTGGAACGTCTCGATCGTCCCCAGGAGTTCCAGGAGCTGCGCTTTGAGCTGAAGCCCTCGCAGGAAAGCGGGCGTATGGTGCTTTCTACCCACGGGCTGGTCGTCGGCTATCGCCAGCCTGGTCACGAACCGCGGGCGCTGGTGCGCCTGCCCGACCTGGAGATCACTCGTGGCGAGCGCATTGGCCTGCTTGGTCCCAATGGCGCCGGTAAGACGTCGCTGCTACGTACCCTCATTGGCCAGCTGCCGCCGCTGCGTGGCAAAGTGGCCCTCGGCCACAACGTCCACATCGGCTACTACTCGCAAACGCATGAGGACCTTGATCCTGCTCGTACAGTTCTAGATGAGATTCGTGATGTAGCGGCTCTGAGCGAGGAAAGTGCCCGGGCTTTGCTGGCGCGTTTCCTGTTCGAAGGCGATGATGTCTTCAAGGCCATTGGCAGCCTGAGCGGCGGCGAGCGCAGCCGCGTGGTGTTGGCCAAACTGACACTGCTGGGACCCAATTTCCTGGTGCTCGATGAGCCTACCAATCACCTTGATTTGCCCTCTCGCCAGTTCCTGGAGGAGGTTTTGACCACCTTCAGCGGTACCCTGCTCTTTGTCTCGCATGATCGCTACTTCATTGATCGCCTGGCGAGCAAGGTCTGGGTGGTCGTTGAGGGCTTACTGCTCTCCTATGAGGGCAACTACAGCGACTATCGCGCGCATCTCCAGCGCGAGCATGGGCGTCCGCTCGTCAGCGGGCGCGAAGAAGAAGGCGCTCACGCGCGCTCTCAGAAAGCGATTGGGCCAGAGACCACGCTCGCGGAGGTCGGGCCGGACCAGGTCGGGCGGCGTCCCGGTCGTGAGCGGCGCCGCCGGGTGGGGCAGCCACGTCCGCGCAGCCTGAGCGAGGTTGAGCAGGAGATCGAACAGCGCGAGCAGCGGGCACATGCGCTGGAGGAGGCCCTCAATGAGGCCGCCAGCAGAGGAGACGTCGCTGAATTGCAGCGGCTGACCAGCGACTACGAGGCAACCAGAGCAGAGCTAGAGCGGCTGCTTGCCGAATGGGAGCAGCTGGCGGAGAGCCAGGCCCAGGCTGAGGTTCCTCACTAAGGGCTGGTCTGGAGCCGCGAGCCACAGCGTCGCCCAGCCGAGCGGGCTTAGTGGCGGCGCACACCGCGCAGCCAGCCGCTCAGCAGCCCAACCAAAGCCAGCAGCAACGGCAAGACAGCCGCCATGCCGAACCAGAGCACAGCAAATTGGATGGCCGTGAAGCCGCGTGGGTCGGCCTCGACCAGCGCCGCCAGGCGCGTCCGTCCGCTCTGTGTCAAAAGCAGGTAGACTGGCAGTGCGGTAGCCAGCAGGCTCATCAGGGGGATGGGGAGAAAACGCCAGAAACCATCGAAATAGCAGCCGGAGAGCGCATTAGCAGAGAGGAGAGCCAGCCCCAGGCCCTCGATAGTCAACGGGAGGACCCCAGGCGCACCCGGATATTTGATAGCCAGCCAGGCCCCGAGCAATCCCAGTCCCAGGCCGATCACCTGCAGCACCAGGCTCATCAGCAAGGCCCGTCCCCGAGGACGAGAGCCTCGACCTCGCCCGGTAGGGCTGCCAGCCGTGGCGGGCGAGGTCGGCCCAGCGCTGGAGCTGAGCGAGGGCGCGCCAGCGGGCGAGGCTGGTGTCTGGGCAACTGCCATCTTGACCAGAATCGCCGATCTGATCGTCTGCGTCTCCGCATTGTGTGGATCAAGGGACAGCGAGCGTTCTACAGCCTGGAGGGCCTCCTCGAATTGTCCCAGGTTAGCCAGGAGAGCTGCGCGCATGCTCCAGGCCAGGGCGTTGCCTGGCTCCTGGTGCAGGACCTGCTCGACCGCCTGCATAGCCTCTGCAAAGCGGCCCGCCGTCCCGAGCAGCTGGCCCTTAAGAAGGAGCGCCTCGGTGTTGGTCGGCATCAGCTGCAGGACCTGCTCCAAATGGGAGAGGGCGTCAGCAGTCCGTTGTTGCTGGAGCAAGGCCCGTGCTTGTTGGAGCAGCAGTGCTGCCTGCTGCTCTGCGATTGATGCCGCCATCGGCAGGGCCGGCTGCTGAGGAGAGAGCTGAGCGATGCCGGTGGGAGCCTGGGGCGGGTGCGGCACCGCCTGCATGGCTGGCCTCGGGCCTATTGGCTGCTGCTGTAGACCGGGTTGATCACCGTCTGGGCCTATGCCGATCCTGGCTGCGGCTGCTGCCGGCGTCTCGGTCTTCTTCTCTTCACCTACCAGGACCACTGGCCCGAGGCCCTGACCAAAGAGTTGTGGGCGTTGCTGTTCGCCAAGGCTCTGTTGCAGGTAGAGGGCAAGGCGCTGAAAAATGATCTGCCCGCTGGTGGGATCTGCTGCTCCTCCGCACAATCCGAGCAGGAGACGATGGGTCAACATGCCTACGTTCTGCTCGCCTTGCTCGGGCGCGAACTCGTTCCCGCGACAGGAGCAGAGCAGAAAGCGGTTAGGCAGCTGCTGCAAGGCGGCCAGGAGCATGGGACCGGGCAGCGGTTTGCAATCGAAAGGCGAGGCGCGTCGCTGCCCCCAAAGGCGCCCTGTCTGGAAGCAGTCAAGGATACAAACAATGGCTCGCGCCGGACTGCGCCCGAGCAGCTGCAGTAGCGTCGTGGCGAGCTGCAGGCCGCTGGCGGGCTGCTGATAGAACGTATCTGCCAGTGCAAGGTACCCCTCAGCTCGCCCTTCATCGAGAAAAGCATGCCCGGCGAAGTAGAAGAAGAGCGTATCATCGGGACCTGCTGCTTGGAGGCAGAGCTGCGTGAGATACTGCTCGATGCGCTGCCGTGTGGCCTGCGCTCCGAGCAGCAGTTGCACGTCAGAGGAATTCCAGCGCCCTCCCCGGCTATTCATCAGCCAGTGCGCAATGGCCCTGGCATCTGTCTCGGCGTAACGAAGTGGTTGAAAGCAACTATCCTGGTACTGATTAATGCCGATCAGAAGGCCCAGGCGTCTGCCCATGCACGCTCCTTACTGTGATAGCAAAGATTGCGGAGTTATTGTACGATAAATTTCGCCAGCCTGGAAAGAAATGGCGTACGTCGGTACTTTTGGCAGGGTGAAGACAAAGGCTGGTCTGAGATCGGGCGAGAAGCTGCCAGGCCCAGATGAGGGGCCTGGCTTGCTCTGCTGCTATCGACTGAGTCGAAAGCCATTCCGGCAGGCACCTGCTTGCCTCGATCATCTTGCGAGAGGAGCATTGTGTCTCTATGCCTCGTGTCATTGGCCTAACAGGAAATATTGCCTGCGGCAAAACAACCGTGGGCAATATGCTGTTGGAACTGGGTGCCGAGCGCTACATTGATGCTGATGCCCTGGTCCACTCGCTCTATGAACCGGGCCAACCGGTTACGGCCAGCATTGCTCATGTTTTTGGCCCCTCCATTCTGACACCGGAAGGGCGAGTTGATCGTCGGGCCCTTGGTAATATCGTTTTCCGTGATCCCGAGGCCCTGCAACGGCTGGAAGCTATCGTTCACCCAGCGGTTGGCGCGGCCCTGCTGGGTGAGCTGAGCCAGGTCAGCCCCTCTGGCATCGCGGTGGTCGATGCCGTCAAGCTGCTGGAAGGAAAGACTGCCGCTCTCTGTCAGAGCAAATGGCTGGTCATCTGCTCGCCAGAGCAGGAGCTTCGCCGCCTGATGGAACGCAATCGGCTCAGCGAGGAGGAGGCCCTGGTGCGCCTGCGCGCTCAGCCTTCGGTCGAGCGACGTCTTCCGCTGGTCGACGAGGTGATCGATAACAGTGGCTCACTGGAGGAGACTCGTCGCCAGGTTGCTGGTGCCTTCGCTCGCTTCTGTCAACGTTTTCCTCCTGAAGGCGCCAGGTGAGGCGCGCTCTCCCTTCCCGCGAAGAGAACAGGAACATAGAGCCGGCCTTTCTGGCCGGCCTGCCCTCCTATCAGTCGGGCTGCTGTCCTGATCTCTGTCTGCTGTCCAGCCCGGCCAGGTAAGGTAGCCTGGCCTTGCTCAAGCGCTGCCCACCCAGGCCCGTGAGACTCTCCCGTCTAGAGTTCCTTATGCTGGTTCTCCAGTTTTCGATGAAGCTCTTCGATGCGCTCGATCACCTCATCGAGGGTCCGAAGCCCCAGTTCCTCCATGTCATCACGGATTGTTTCCAGAATCTCTAGCAGTTCGAGATCGTCATACTCTTCAGGCTCAAACTCTTCTTCCTGTTCAAGATCATCGGTCATAGTGATACTCCCTTCTGAAATTGCTGCTCCGGCTCAGCCGGCGGCAGGTGAACCACTTGCTCATTATAGCAATGGGGCCTAGAAGAGAAAAGAGACAGCGCTATCTTGATAGCTCCAGCCGACCTGAGTGATGGCACCGGTGGTCAGCAAGCGGGGAGCTGCCAGTGGTTGACCTTGGGCATCCACCGTTGCCAGGTACAGGCCGTTGCCCTCGCGAAGGAGACTTTTTCCCTGCCACCAGAGCCGTTCGCGTGTCAGGAAGAGAAAGCTCCGGCTATCGCTCCCCCAGAGGCTATTGGGCACAGGCGCTAACAGCGCGCTGACGGCTGGTAGCTGATTGCTGGCTGCGTTCATCGACCCCAGCGGCGTCCGGTCGCTCAAGAGCAGCTGCTGTCGTCCTGTCTGAACATCGACCAGCCACAGGCTATGGCGTCCATCGAGGAGTAAGAAGCGTCCGTCAGGTGACCAGAAGGGGACGCTATCGATCTCCGCACGGAGGCTCAGGCGAAGGCTTCCGTCGAGGTTGACAATGAGATAGCGGCCATCGGCTGTCAAGGCCAACACTTGCCGCCCACTGCTTGACCAGGCAAACTGTCGGCAGCTACAGGTGAGCAGCGTCCGTGTCTCGCCAGTTGGCTGCTGCAGGATCAAGGAGATCTGGCTTGCTGAGCCGTTGGGTACGGCAGAGATGGCGTAGAGAAGGGCTGGTTGCGTCTGGCGCGGCTGCCAGAGGACCCGCTCCAGCGTAGCTGGCAGTGGATGACCGGGCGGCAGGGTATGGGTGAGCCAGCGCTGCTCAGTGCCAGTGAGGTTAATGGTAAACAGGCCCTGGCGGTCGACTCCCACGATCCTCCCGCCAGCGCTGCTAAGCGAGGGAATGGCCAGGCTGGCCGGTAGCGTCCGCGTTGCGATGCCGCCGGGTTGGTCGTTTTGGGCCAACTCCCAACGTAGCAGGGATGTGTCTCCTCTGAGGGTGAGACGATAGAGAAGGCGGCTCCCCGTGGGGTCCCACCAGGCGTCGCTGATGCGCACGGCGGCACTGGAGAAGAAGATGGGAATGGGCGAGCCGCCATCAACGCCAACGGTATTTAAACCGGCAGGCACATCAGGCACCAGCCCGGTCTGAGAGTCTGCTTTGAGACGGCGTCCCGCTGTGCTCGCCGCGTAATCACTATCCAGCGTGCGGAACACCAGCAAGTGGTGATCGGGCGACCAGCCTACTCCCACCACGGGAGGGGTGTTGTCAACGACTTTATAGGCGCCGCTGCCGTCGGGATAGATGGTCCACAGCTGACCATCGCGCACAAAGGCGATTTGGGCCGTGCCGCTGTAGCCCGGGCTGCAAGCGCTTGGCCCCAGAGCAACCAGCGCGATACAGCTCAGCAGGACCAGAGTCACCATATGCCGCCTGCTGCAATTCATGCCCCAAAGTATAGCGCTCCCTCCTTTGCTCGTCAACCTCGTCTGGGGGGCCGCTGGGAGAGACGCCCTGGCTTCTCCCCTGAAGGACGAAGCTTGTATCCCTTTTTGATCCCTCCACCGTGTTAGGGATGGTGAGTGTGATTTGTGCCAGTCACCGAATAGGCAAGTAAAGTAGGCTACCGGGCATGAATTACCGTTCACCAGACTGAGTCTTCTTTTGTTCTACTCGAAGGAGGGACACCTATCATGACAGCAGCTTCACTTGTGCTTGCTGCCACCTTGAATCCTGGAGGCATCATCGCCTGGCTTATCATCGGTCTGATCGCAGGAGCGCTTGCCGGCTTTCTGGTCAAGGGAGGCGGCTTCGGTATCATCGGAGACATCATCGTTGGACTGATCGGGGCCTTTCTTGGTGGCCTCATCATGGATCTGCTGGCACCCGGCGCCAGCTTCGGCTTCTGGGGCAGTCTGGTTGTGGCCCTGATTGGAGCCTGCATCCTGATCTTTCTCCTGCGCCTCTTCTCTCGTGGGCGCGGCAGCACTGTCTAAGAGAGCAGCGTTGGCCTGCTTGAATGCTGACGTAACGGCTAGGGTCGCTTACCAATCGGCAGGCGAGTGAGTCTTGTTCCACTGATCAGGCAGGTGCACAGGCAAGCTCGCAAGGGTCTTGCCTGTGCACCTGCTCTTTGTACGAAGGCGGCAGCTCATGATCCTGCCGCTCTCCCTTCGTGATCAGGCCGCCTTGATACTGGGCAGTGGGTGATCCATGAAGAACTGCCAGATCACGGCTGTGGCGCTGAGGGTATGGGTTGTCTTCCCAAGGTAGGGGACGGGGATCGGCGAGCCAGGCCAGGTATGGCCGCCCCCCGTCACGCGGTAGTGGACCACCAGGCCCGGCGCGGTGCAGTGGGACCACGCTTCGCCGGTGATATCGCCCTGGGTCAGAAAGACCGTGGGTCCTTGCTGGCAGCCATCGCGCTTGGCCCACTCTTCCAGCCACTGTGGAATGGGTGGCAGACCCACGCTCGGCATTCCCTCATAAGGGACAATAAAATCGCCGGTCCCGTGAATCTCCAGGATAGGCACGCTCCGCTGAGGGTGGCAGCCCCCGGGCAGCGGGTAGAAAGCGCCCGAGACAGCTGCGAAGGCTGCGATTTGGGTCGAGAGGCGGCAGGCCAGCAATGCTGTCAGTCCCCCTCCATTCGAGAGGCCAGTGGCAAAAATGCGCCGCAGATCAAGACACCAGTCTCTTTCCAGCGTCTGGAGTAAGTCACTCGTGAAGCGCACATCATCGACGGGCGTGGGATGGGGACCATAGGCGTTCCAGCCAGTCTTGCCGTCCGGGGCCAGGACCCCATCAGGATAGGCCACCAGAAAATCGTCGCGGTCTGCCAGCGAAGAAAAACCCGTATAGGTCTCCTGCTGCTTGCCATTGCTTCCGTGACCGTGAAAATTGAGCACGAGAGGCAGGGGCTGATCCGGCTGGTAGCCTGGGGGGATATGCAGGCGATAGCTGCGAGTGACCCCGCCTGACTGCAGGGTCTCCACCAGGGTTGTACCGCGGGCCGGGGCAGGTTGTCCGCAGCCTGGGCTCTTCTGGCTCGCCACCGTCGGAGCCGTTGTCGCCTGGTCGCTGTTCCTGCTCTGTGAGCTTCCACTACCACTGAGCGTGCCTGAAGCATTGTTCCCTTGACAGCCACTCAGCAGCACCAGCAAGAGGAAGATCCCCCACGTCACACAAGTGACCCTCCAACGAGCTTGTTGCATCAGCGTTGCTCCTTTGCCTTGAGTTCTCATAGAGAGAGCGCGCCGGGTGGCTCCGCTCTGCCCTCCCCCTTAGAAAAGACGCCCCAGCCGGCTCCATCTGGCGGATGCCCTGGGCGATCAGGCTGAGCCTCTGCCTCCGCTCATCCCCGGCTCGGCTGAACTGACACCAGTCCCGCTTGTCCCCCCTATCTGTTAGCAGGGAAGCAAGCAAAGCATTATAATAAAGGGAAGCGTCAAGCAGGGAGAGATCCCTCCCTGCCCCACTGGAGGAACGGGAGCTGTATTCCGGCCCGGCACGGGTGAGGTAGCTCTGGGGCCGTGCCTGCGCCTGGTGCAGAGCAAGAGGCATCGCGACCATGAGAGAGCAACGCCGTTCGAGTGACCACTTTCCACCGTTATTGGAGCGACCGCAGCGTAGCTGGCGACGCCTGCTGGTAGATACCCTGTTGGCCTGTTCTGCCGCGGGGCTGGTCACTGCTGTGATCTATACCTGCGCGCTCTATCCGCGCATTCCGAATATTTCACTGCTCTATCTCCTCGTGGTACTGGCGCTGGCCAGCACACGTGGCCTCTACGCTGCGGTGCTGACTTCCGTTCTGGCCTTCCTTTTTTTTGACTACTTCCTGGTTCAGCCGCTCTACAGTCTGACTGTGAACCGTTTCGAAGAGTGGCTTGCCCTCTTCGTCTTTCTCACCGCTGCCATCATTACCGGGCAGATGACCAACGCGCTGCGCAGGCAGGCGGACGAAGCCCGGAGGCGTGAGCGGGAGACACGCATTCTCTATGATCTGGTGCGAGCAGCCAACCATGAAGAGGACTTCCAGCACCAGCTGACCATTGTGACGCAGGCCGTTGTCCAGGTCTTTGCTTCCTGGGGTGTCTGCGACTGCGTGCTGCTCCTGCCCAATGAGCAAGGACGACTGGAAGTACTTGCGAGTGCGCGCATGCCGCGGGAGCGGCTCCGGCTCTCATCGGATGAGCAGGCCACCGCGGCCTGGGTCATGGCCAATGGTCAGGCTGCCGAGCTTCACGATGTGCCCCTGGAGGGAAGTGGACCCTATGGGCGGGGCCTGCGCGCTACCCTGCAGAGTTCCCTGCGTGGCTGGAGCCGACGCCGCTATGCCCGGCTGCTGCCGCTCAAGACGAGCGGGCGCGTCTTGGGCGTGCTCCTGCTCCTCATGGAAGAGGCCGAGTGGCCACACCTGGGGCGAGTCAGGACCTGGCAGCCACGCCTCAATGGATCGGCAGCGGTCCTAGAGGGACCTTTCTTCTCAGCTTTTCTGGATCAGGCCGCGGCGATCATCGAGCGCGCTCGTCTGAGACAAGAGGGCCTGCAGCTAGAGCTGCTGCGTCAGACCGATGCACTGCGCACAGCCCTCCTCTCTTCCGTTTCGCATGACCTGCGCACTCCCCTGGCTTCCATCAAAGCGGCGGCCAGTAGTCTCCTGCAGGAAGACATTGTCTGGGACGAGGAGAGCCGCCGCAGTTTTGCCCTCACCATCGAGCGCGAGGCCGACCGTCTCAACCGCCTCGTCGAGAATCTGCTCGACATGTCGCGCATCGAGGGCGGTGCTCTCAAGCCTGAGAAGGAGTGGTATCCTCTTGACGAATTGATTCACGATGTCCTGCTGCAACTGCAGCCGCTGCTGCAGCAGCGCCCGGTACAGGTTGACCTGGAGGAGAACCTGCCGCCCGTGCCGGTCGACTATCTGCAGCTCAGTCAGGTGCTCACGAACCTGATTGAAAACGCTGTGCGCCATACCCCTGCCAGCAGCCCGATTGAGATCAAGGCCAGAAGTGGCAACGGATACATGCAGGTCAGTGTCGCTGATCGCGGGCCTGGCATTCCCTCCGCTGATCTAGAGCGCATCTTCGACAAATTCTATCGTGTGAGGCGCGCAGGCGGTCCAGGCAGCGGGAGCGGACGCGCTAGCGGCACCGGCCTTGGCCTGGCTGTCTGCAAGGGTCTGATTGAGGCCCACGGGGGGCGCATTTGGGCCGAGAACCGTCAAGGCGGTGGCGCCATCTTCCACTTTACCTTACCGCTCAGCGACCAGGAGCAGGAGAGCGCGGGGGAGCAAGCCGATATCCCTGTCCCTCCTCTACCAGAAGGAGCCAGGCCAACGACCTCGCCTGTGGTGGCGCCTGCCTCGAACGAAGAGAGGGCAGAGACGAGTAATCTGGCTCGTCTTGGTAAGAGAGAGCAGAAGGAGGAGGAACGATCACGTTCATGAATGCAACAGGAGGGGCACGTATCCTGGTGGTCGATGATGAGATCGAGATTGTCCGCGCGCTCCAGCGCAGCCTTAGCGCCTACGGCTATGAAGTCTATGCCGCCAGCAGCGGAGAAGAGGCCCTCGAAGCGCTTGGCCACTTTCGTCCAGATGTCATGCTGCTGGATCTGGGACTGCCAGGGATCAGCGGGCTGGAGGTCTGTAAGCGTGTGCGTGCTCACTCGAATCTCCCGATCATCGTTCTCTCAGTCAAAGACAGTGAGCGTGATAAGGTGCTGGCTCTCGATCTGGGGGCCGATGATTACGTCGCCAAGCCCTTTGGTATGAACGAAGTGCTAGCCCGTATTCGGGTGGCGCTGCGTCACGCAGCGCCGCTGCAGGGAGGGACAGCCGCTATCTTCAAGGCCGGCCCGCTATGGATTGACTTTGCGCGTCGGCTGGTGCAGCTCAACGGCAAAGAGGTGAAGCTTACACCAACAGAATACGAGCTACTCAAGGTCCTGGTGCAGAACAGAGGCAAGATTATGACGCGCCAGATGCTCCTGACCCGTGTCTGGGGAAGCGGCTATGGAGGCGAGGCTCACTACTTGCACGTCTACATTGGGCAGCTCCGACGCAAGATCGAGCCGGACCCAGCTCATCCTCGCTTTATTCTCACCATCTCCGGTGTTGGCTATCGTTTCTCTGCTGAAGAAGAGACAGCAGGCGAAGAAGCAGAGGAAGGGAAAGAAAAGACCAGCGACAGGGGGAAGCCTGCAGGGGAATAGGTAACCTGGCGCGCCTTCAATCCTACCTGATTCCGGGCAGATAGCCTTTTCGGCGTCGGGCGTACCAGCACAGAGACAACCCAGGAGCAAGAGAGACCCTGAGAGCCGTCGAGCGCTCTCCACAGCCCTTGTTATGAAGGAAGCGATAGCCCTGGCCAGAGCAAGACGACGCAGCAGGTAATCACTCTTCGGGCCTGGGAGGCTCTTCCTGGTCCTGCCTGTCTGTTTCTCTGTTCTATCTCCCTGCAGACTTCCCAATATCTGATGCCACCTGTGTAGGACACCAGAGAGGCTCTTCAGAGCCTCTTAGATGCTCACCCAGATCAGCGGCCAGGCATTCTGGACGCTGCCCTGCACATAGAAGCCATCGTTCGCCTTCTCCAGCAGGAACGAATAGTATCCGGCACCACCGGTCACCGTCACTGTGCCGCCGGCCTCGGGCAGCCAGACCGTTCCAATGGGCACATCATTCAGATAGAGAGTCAGCAGCATAGCATAGCCGGGGCGATAGTTGTAGGAAGTAAAGACCCACTGGTGCGTCCCAGCATCCAGGTAGTACTCGTCAGTGCGTGTCACTGCCGCAAAACTATAGCCGAAGCTATAGTGCTGATCGGGGCTATTATAATAGAGACGTGAGCGGAGGACAGGCAGCTGCGCCCGTGTCGCCGTAGCTGGCTTATGGGCCAGGGCAGCGGCCTGGGCATGAGCTGGCAACAAAAACCAGCAGGAGACAACCATTGTCAGGGCAACACTCAAGGCAAGAACCCAGCGTTTCATCAACTGCACTCCTTTCCAGCATTCCCAGCTAGCTTGCGGTATCTGCCAGAGCTTGTAGCCCCTGTTGAACAGAGAACTACTAGTGTAATTATAACACGTCTTTGCAAGATATCAAAGTGATTGATATCTATTTATCGATGTATCTTTTATGCTTGAATATCACCCAGGTGCCCGCCCGGTTTGCCTTGCGGCGGGCGGGCACGACTTGAAGAAAGGGGATGTCAGGAACCTAACGGCTGCTGCCGCTCAGCTCCTGGAAAGCCTCATGAGTGGGGCTGCGTTGCCCAGTCCCAGTCTCCTCTGCGGTGGCGGGGTGTTGGGAGAGCTGAGCAGGCTCCTGCTCGTGGTGGAGAGGGAGGCGAGCGCCGCTCAGTACCAGCACCTCGCACGGAGCATGCTTCAGCACGTACTCGACAGCGGGATCAATCTGCTGCAGGCTGCCGCGTACCCGCACGGGGTAGTTGGCCACAATGATCAGGTCGGCGGCGATCTGCGTCGCCTCATAAACGATAGCCGGACCGGCCTGTCGGGCCTTGAGCACCCGCACCGTGAGTGCTGAGGCTGAGGGCGTCTGGCGGGCCACCGAGCGTGCGCGCTCGACCAGGGCCTGGACGCGCGCCTCCTCTGCGCCCAGGGTTGCATCTAGGGGCAGCATAAAGGGCACCTCAATCACGGCCAACGCCCAGACACTCCCATTGCGATGGCGAGCCATCTGCAGGGCCAGGGCCAGGGCCCGATCGGTCTCCTCACTACAGCGCAGCAGCGGCACCAGAATCCGTGTCATCTTATTAATCGATCGCACGGCCCGGCTGGCGGTACGGCTCAACTCAGTCTCTGGAGGCAGGTGAAGCATCCAGCCGAGAACCCCTATGATTGAGGACGCAAAGAGGAGCGCGATGACTACCCCGGCGGGAGTAATCACGGGGGGATTTATCGGAGTAGCTACCAGCATCACCAACATGAAGGCCCTCCTCTCCGTTGGCGGGCTGGGGCCAGGTGTCGGAGAGGGAGCAGCTGGAGGCGGACCACTCCCAGTGCCACAAAGGCCAGGCCCAGCAGCACCAGCGTCCAGGCCTGCCAGCCCAGCCAGAGTGCCCGCAAGCTCATGATCATTCCCAAGGGAATAAAGAGGACGCTGACCATCTGGCGGTAGCGTCCCCGCCAGTTGCGGCTGTTCTGCATCCTCTGCTCTTGTCCCTCACCTGTCTGAGCGATACGAGCGTGCGCTCTCTCTCGGCTGCGGCGTCCACTCATCCTTCTCTCCTTTGCTCCTCTTCACGAGCCATTGTCGTTGTACGTCGACCATTGCTCCGGCTCTCCTGGGGGGAGAGCGGTATCGACACCACGCGAGTGGGAGGCGCAGCCAGAGGCGCCCGTGGTTCTTCGCCTGCCAGGTGGCGTTGACGCGCCAGATTCTCGCGCAGTTCCTCGACCAGGTCATACTCCTCGGCATCCGCATAGACAGCCAGTTGTTCCGCGGGCCAGTCGCGGGGCACGCTGCCAAAGATCGGCAGACCCGAGCGCTTGCGATGCCAGACATAAACCAGCAAGCCCAGCAGCAGCCAGCCCGGTCCGGCGAGCCGTCCGATCGCGTGTGTCAACACCACCATCACCAGCATACTGCTGATCCCCAGCAAGCCCAGAATGCCGACCACTGGCAGCAAGCGGCTCTCGCCGTCCTTCCCGCGGAAGCGAATATTCAGCGGTACCTTGAAAGGGCGCGGCGTCCAGGGATCGACGAAACGCAGCACCAGCAAGGAGATGAAGACCAGAATATAAGCCGTCGCAGCCCCGAAGGCGTACATATTGCCCAGCACGTCGTAGGCATTGGGCGAGAGACCCGCCAGCCACAGCTCCAGCAGGGCAAAGCCAGAGAAGATCACCAGTGTACGCACAGGCGTGCGGAACTTCGGGTGCACTCGTGCCAGTTGCCGCGGCAGCAGGTCGTAGCGTGCCATCGAATAGGTGATACGCGAAGAGCCGAACACGCCTGCGTTCGACGAGATCAATACCAGGGTGGCCCCTAGCAGGGCCACGTAGGGGCCGGCGACCAGCCCGAGAAAAGGAATATGGCTGGCGAGCCAGGCGATGGGATCTCCGTTGTGCTCGGCGAAAGACTGCCAGGGCAGCATCGCCAGTCCCAGGTTTGAGAAGGCCAGGGCGTAGATCAGCACCGTTAAGATCAGGGCGAGCGAAGTGCGCGGCACCACCTTGCCGGGCCGAATCGTCTCCTGGCTGGCCTGACTAATCGATTCCAGGCCCACAAAGGAGATGATTGCCAGGGACGCCCCATAGGCCAGATGATAGGGATTGGGCCAGGACTGCGTCATCTGGCGCAGCAAGAGCTGTGGATCAAAGGCGAACAGGAAGCCAAAGAAGAGGATCGTTGACTCGCTAATCACATCCAGGGCGCCCAGCAGCTCGTTGAAGCGCGAAGACTCGCGCACCCCGATAATATTGAGGATCGTCAACAGGACGACGAAGATGGTTGCTTCCAGAATGAGCCACGGCTGAACACCAGGCAGGGTCAGCCCTCCCAGGTGCAGGTCAACGCGCGTATTCAGGACCGGCACGAAGAAATTGATGTAGCCAGCGGAAGCCAGAGCGAAGAGCGAAATGTCGATAGTAAAATCCAGCAGGACGGCCCAGCCAGCCACAAAGCCCCAGAAATCGCCCAGGCCGCGTAACACATAGAACTGGCCACCGCCAGCCATTGGGTAAGCAGCCGCTAACTCGGTGTAGGCCAGGCCAACCATCACATAGACCAGGCCGGCGAAAAGAAAGGCCACATTGGTCGCGCCCTGGGCCGCGGCCATCACGATGCCCAGAGCCACATAGACATCGGCCCCCACGTCGGCGTAGCCCCAGGTGTAGGAACCCCAGATCCCCACCGCGCGCCTGAGTCCCGGCCCCACGCTCTCCTGGGTCGCTGTGGGAGTAGTGTGCGTATCGGCCTCAGCAGAGGCGAGCGGCGCTCGCGCTGACTGATTGCCGAGCATGAGACTTCCCTCCTTCTCTGCAGGGCGAGGCCACGGGGTCTGGCTGATCTGTCCTCTCTTCACGGCGCTCCCAGCTGGACCAGTTCCCATCTGATCCAGCTGGGAGCGCCGTGTCTCAGCCCCTGCAGTCTTGTCCTGTGAGCGTTATCCTCATTATAGAAGCGCCTGTCTCAAGGAAGCCTCAAGAAAAAGCAGCTCCTGCTCAAAAGCAGCTCAAGATAGGCGCCTTTTCCCCGGACCGTCTGCGCACTGCCGTTGCCCTTGCGCTTTCTTTCTCCAGAAGATAGAATAGGATAGGTTCCACACGTTTTCCTGGTGAGTGGGCGTCTGGAGAACCCCGGGCCCGTAGCCAGCCGACAGGGCGGGGCGCGATGCGCTGTGGGGTCTCTGCCCCGTTGCCAGCCAGTCTGTCTGCCTGAGTCACTCGACCAAGCAAGGGCATTGGCGGCGGGCGGCAACGCAACGGCTGCCTTCGACCGGCTGCTTGCAGCAGCGATGCTCCTTAGCTGGAGCAGCCAGCGCATTGGCCCACGTTGCGCCACCCATGAGCGCGGCCTTGGGCCGAGTCGAGAGAGCAAGCGCCGGAGGCGCAGAGCGCACACGTAACCACCCCCGAGAAAGGTAGCTTAGAGCGGAATGACCATCACAACACAACCGCGCACAATCGGAGAACTGCGTGAAAGTGGCTACAGAGTCCTCTCCGTCAAAGAAGAGATGCGCAAAAATCTCATCGAGAAAATTCGCAAAGGGGAGGAGCTGTTTCCCGGGATCATCGGCTACGAGGACACGGTGATCCCTCAGATTGAGAACGCGATCCTTTCCGGCCAGGACATCATCTTCCTCGGCGAACGTGGTCAGGCCAAGACGCGCATGGCGCGCAGCCTGGTGAATCTGCTTGACGAGGAGATTCCGGTCATTGCTGGCTGTGAAATCAACGATAACCCCTACGCGCCAATTTGCAAGGCGTGCCGCGATAAGGTAGCAGAGCAAGGCGACAAGGTAGAAATTGCCTGGCTCCCGCGGGATCGCCGCTACAGTGAGAAGTTGGCCACACCAGATATCACCATCTCCGACCTCATCGGTGAGGTCGATCCCGTGCGCGTTGCCGAAGGGCGCTATCTCTCGGACGAGCTGACCATTCACTATGGCCTGATCCCACGTACCAATCGCGGCATCTTCTGTATCAACGAGCTGCCCGATCTGGCCGAGCGCATTCAGGTCGGTCTGCTCAATATCATGGAAGAGCGCGATGTCCAGATCCGCGGGTATAAGATCCGGCTGCCGCTCGATGTCTATGTGGTCGCCAGTGCCAACCCCGAGGACTATACCAATCGAGGGCGGATCATTACGCCGCTGAAGGACCGCATCGGGTCCGAGATTCGCACCCACTATCCGCTCGAGATCGAGCACGAGATTCAGATTATGGAGGCGGAGAGCAGCCGCTTCCCATCCGACGGGCTGGAGGTTGTGGTGCCGCGCTTCATCAAGGAGATCGTGGCCACGGTGACCCACCTGGCGCGGCGCAGCAGCGACATCAGCCAGCGCTCTGGCGTCAGTGTCCGTGTCTCGATCACCAACTATGAGAACGTGGTGAGCAACGCCTGTCGCCGGGCCCTCCGGCTGGGCGAGCGCGTAGCAGCGCCGCGTGTGAGCGATCTCTCGGCCATCATCGCCTCAACCAGCGGCAAGATCGAGCTAGATACAGTTGGCGAGGTTAAGGAGGAGCGCGTCGTTGGGCGCCTGATCAACGGGGCGGTAGTGGAGGTCTTTGGCCAGTACTTTGAGCCGCGCGAGTTCGATCAGCTCCTGGCTGGCTTTGAGCGCGGCCTGAGTGTGCAGGTCGGTGACGACCTGCCTGCGATGGAATATGTCAATCAGCTCTCGCGCGTCGGCGGGCTGAGCAAGGCCATCGATAAGCTGCAGGCTCGCGGGCATCCCGCGACCATCGCTTCGGCGGTCGAGTTTATCCTTGAGGGCCTCCACCTGAATCGCCGCCTCAATAAAGACGAGATGAGTGGCAAGATCCGTTATCGACGCTAAGAGGCTCACTATGGCTTCCCCTCTCCTGTTGGGGGCCGCCGCTGATCCGGCTAACTGGTCTGCGTCTGCGCCTATGGGCGAGCAGCAGTGGCCTGCCGGCGGTGCCCTCGCCCCAGCTGAAACTGGGGGGCAGCGGGGAGCAGAGGGAGATTTCCCATGTTGAAGCGCTTTTTCCGAACCCGCTACGGCTACTCGCGCTGGGATGGTACCCAAGAGATCGAGGGTCTGGATGCCGATGACATCATGCGCGCCCTCGCAGATGACTACCTGGAGCAGGGCGATCTCCAGCAGGCCCTGCGCCGCCTGATGCAGGACGGTATGCAGCTGCCCGACGGGAGGCGCAATCTCGGTCTGCGCGAACTGCTGGAGCGGCTGCGCGCTCAGCGTAGCCAACTGCTCAATCGCTATAATATGGCCTCCGGCGTCATGGATGATCTGCGCCAGAAACTGGAGGAGATTAAGCAGCTGGAGCGTGAGGGGATCGAGCGCCGTCTTAAAGAGGCTCAGGAGCTGGCCGAGGCCGAGCAGACCCGCCAGCCCGAGGCCGGAACTCCGTCCCAGCCTGGCGAGGATAGTGCCGGGAGCGACGCCCTGACGCCCGAGCAGAAGCGCCGTATGCTGGAGACTATCGCCCAGCGCAAAAGGCAGTACCTGGAGAACCTGCCTCACGATCTGCCAGGGCAGATTAAGGCCCTCTCCGAGTATGATTTCATGGAGGAGGCGGCACGCGAGAAGTTCAATGAGCTGCTGGAGAGCCTGCGACAGCAGATGATGCAGCAGTTTTTTGAGGGCATGCAGCAATCGCTGCAGAGCATGACGCCGGAGGATATCGCTCGCCTGCGCGAGATGATCCGCGAGCTGAATCGCATGCTGCGCGAACGACAGCAGGGCCTCAATCCAGATTTCGATTCCTTCATGGAGAAGTATGGCGAGTACTTCCCTGGAGTAAATACGCTCGATGATCTCATCGAGCAGATGCAGCAGCGTATGGCCGCCATGCAGGCGCTGATGGAAAACCTCTCGCCGGAGCAGCGCCAGGAGCTGGCGAACCTCATGGAGCAGCTCATCAGCGACGACCGCATCCGGGTGGATTTGATGGAGCTGGCCCAGAATCTGCAGGCTCTGGCTCCCCTGGATGATTACCGTATGCGCTTCCCCTTCCGTGGCAGCGAACCCCTGCCGTTCAACGAGGCTCTACGCATGATGGGCCGGTTGCAGCAGATGGAGGGCCTGGAGGAGCAGCTCCAGCAGGCACGGCGCCTGGATGACCTGGAGGCCATCGATAGCCAGAAGGTGCGCGAGCTGCTTGGCTCTGAGGAGTATCGTTCACTGGAAGAGCTGAAGGAACTGATGAGGGTCCTGGAGGAGGCCGGCTATATTCAAAAGAAAGGGAACCGCTGGGAGCTGACTGCGCGCGCCATCCGCAAGATTGGCCAGAAGGCCCTCCAGGACATCTTTGACAAGCTCAAGCGCGACGGCTTCGGGCGTCACGTCAGCCCCTTCCGCGGCCCCGGCGGCGAGCGCACTGACGAGAGCAAGCGCTATGAGTTCGGCGACCCCTTCCTGCTGGACCTGCAAAAGACGGTCATGAATGCCGTCTATCGCAATGGTACCGGTACGCCCATCCGGCTCTCTCGGGAGGACTTCGAGGTCTATCGCACGGAGTTCACGACGCAGTCATCAACGGTGCTCATGCTCGATATGAGTATGAGTATGATCTATAATGGCTGCCAGCAGGCAGCCAAGAAGGTAGCGGTGGCCCTGGAGAGCCTGATTCGCTCGCAGTTCCCGCGCGACAACCTCTACATCGTCGGTTTCGCGTTCGTGGCACGTGAGTATAAGCCGGAAGAACTCATCGAGATCGGGCGCTACGATCATAGCCAGGGGACGAATCTGGCCCACGGCTTGATGCTGGCTCGCCAGTTGCTCTCACGCCATCACGGCGTCAACAAGCAGATTATCCTGGTCACTGATGGAGGCCCGACGGTCTGGTACGAAGAGGAGCTGGGTGGCTGGCAATTCGCCTACCCTCCCAATCCCTGGGCCGAGCAGCAGGCACTGCTAGAGGTTCAGCGCTGTACCCGTGAGGGGATCACGATTAACACCTTCATGCTCGAAGATGATCGCTGGATGGTCAGCTTCGTCAATCAGATGGCTGAGATCAACCACGGGCGCACCTTCTACGCCGATAAGAACAACCTGGGTGAGTACCTGCTGGTCGATTACCTCAATAGCAAACGCAAGCGGATCTCGTGATGACCGAGGCAGAGGAGACGCTGCAAGCCTTTGTACAGCAGCTCTATGCGCAGACGCCCGAGGCGTCCGCACAAGCTGCAAAGGCCCTGATATGGTTCTTGCACTATCGTGCGGAGCTGCTGCGCTGGAATGAGCGCGTGAATCTGACCGCGATTGTCGATCCCGAGGAAGTGCTGACGCGGCACTTCCTCGATTCGTTAGCGATCCTGACAGCGATCGATCCCCCAGCCTGTCGCCTGCTGGACATCGGCAGCGGCGCGGGCTTCCCCGGTCTGCCGCTCAAGATCGTGCGTCCTGCCTGGGCGGTCACCTTACTGGAGGCGACCGCCCGTAAGGTGGCCTTTCTGCGTCATGTCTGCCAGGTGCTGGGGTTGCAGGGAGTGACGGTTGTGCATGGACGGGCCGAGCAATTGGGGCATGATCAGCGCTACCGCGGCTCCTTCGATCTGGTAACGGCGCGAGCAGTGGCGGCCCTGCCGGTTGTGTTGGAGTACGCGGCCCCCTACTGCCGGGTAGGCGGCACCATCGTCCTGCCCCGTAAGGGCGATAGCCCCGAGGAGATGGCACAGGGCCTACGGGCAGCTGAGCAGCTGGGCCTGACGCTTGAGGCCCAGCTACCGATCTCTTTGCCCGGTCTCGACGATGGGCGCTATCTGCTCCTCTGGCGTCAGCATCAGCCCTGTCCACCGCATTTTCCTCGCAGCAACGCCGCCATTCTCAAGCGCCCTGCCGGTGAGCGTCTCGGTGGGTGCTGAGGGGCGGCCTGGCTGACCGTTCCCCTCAGCACCTACGCGAGGTACAAGGAAAGGAAACGCAGAAACGCAAACAAAAGCTCATTTGAGCTTTGAAGGGAGGGGTGTCTTGCTCAAAAGCGCGTTGTTGATCGCCTGTGCTACCGCCTGCTGGATCAGGTAGCCGGTCAGCGAGTGGGGATCAGCAGGATTATTCTGGACCGGCGTGCAGATCACTGCCTGCCCGGGAGGCCCGGGAAAGAGCGGGGCAAGCGCAGGAACAAGCGCGACAATATCGTTAGGGTCGTAGAAATTCTGCCAGGTTGCAACATTCGATGGAAAGGGGTGCTTTTGCCCAGGTGCCACCGGCGGTAGCAGCTCCTGGTAGATGAAAGGGCTCAGTCCCAGAGGTGACCCCAGGGTGATGAAGGCCGTAATCGGAATCTCGCGATGGGTGTTGAGGACGTCGTAGGCGACGACCGTTCCCAGGCTGTGGGCTACCACGATGATCGAGCGACCCGCTTGCTGGCGTAGAAGCGCGAGCAGACGCCCCATGACCTGGGTTCGTAGCGCGGTGTTGTGCAGGTAGAGATCGACATCGCTGACAAAGAGTCGCAGCAGCTCGCGGGGAGCGCCAAGGATGTGCTCTAGTCCCTGCAGAATGTGCACCAGGAGTGAGTGAAGCCAGACAAGGCCCCCCCCAGCATGAGGGGTGATCGCTTGTGGGGCCTGCTCTCCCTCAACACTTCCGCTCCCCATCAGTCCGCGCCGGCTCGCTTCGCGCAGAATCGCCCGCGCGACATTGATCTGGTAGAGCGGGTCTGCTGCTGTGTGGGCTGTGAGCTGAGCGGTCTGCTGCGCACTCGGGGCCGGTTGCCCTCGATAGCTGCTTGTTTCGCTTGGCCAGAGGGCTGCCGCGGTCCAGCGCTGACCAGCTGTCCCCCCACTTGCCGGGGGAATGACCGCATCCGGGAGAAAGAGGTCGCCGTAGAAGGCCAACAGGATGCGCTCACGCCCGATCGCGACTGGCGCAGGGAGCCTTCCCAGACCCTCCAGTATTCCTCCCTGAAAGTCAGCCAGAATCTGGTCCTTCAAGTGCCACTGTTCGCTTCTTCCATGCACACAGACGATAACGCTATCCACTACTCGTTCTCCTTTTTCTAATGCTTAGGCAAGCAACCGCGCCACGTAAATGTAAATACTCTCTTATTCTATTGTACTGATTCGCAAACATATACATATGCAAAAGCAGTGAAAGTCGAGAGAGGAGAAGATGTCGGGAGAAGGGTACAGTGTTGCAGGAAAGCGGTGGTCAAGGGGTGGTGAGCTGTGAGGCTTGACAGCGATTGGGAATGGGGGTACTCTTTTGGGTATTCCCTCACCCTTTCAAGCCGGGTCAGCGCTGGGAGCGAGGCAAGAAGAGAGAGAAAGCGCTGGCTGGCCCGGCCCCAACCCTGGGTTCAGGTGAGTCAGGACCTGAGCCGGCCAGCAGGCGGCAGACTGGGTCTGGCGGCCCGGAGCTGGCTGGCGCGCCCCCTGGGCAAAGCGATCCGCACGCAGGGGCGAAGTCGTTGGCGTTCTCTGAAGTCACACTCGAAGGAGAGAGCGCGAAACGATTAAGACACTGGGAGCAAGCAGCGATGAAACCACCACGCTTTCAATATTGCGCGCCGCGCCTCCTTGACGACGCGCTGGATTTGCTGGACCGCACTGCGGAGGAAGCGAAGGTCCTGGCGGGCGGTCAGAGCCTGATGCCGCTCTTGAACATGCGCCTGGCCAGACCAGCCTATCTGCTAGACATTAACCATATTTCGGAGTTGCACTACATTGAGGAGGAGACAGACTATCTCGCGATTGGGGCCGTGACCCGGCAGCGGCAGGTTGAGCGCTCAGCCCTTGTGCAGCAGAAGCATCCGTTGCTGGTTGAGGTTATCCGCCATATCGGCCACTTTCAGATTCGCAATCGTGGGACCGTAGCAGGCAGCATCGCCCATGCTGATCCGGCGGCAGAGCTGCCTGCCCTGCTGGTCTGTCTGGATGGCATGGTGGTGGCGCAGAGCGCACGCGGCGAGCGCCTGTTGCCGGCGGCTGACTTTTTCCAAGGCTATCTGACCACCGAGCTGCGGCCTGATGAGATGGTGACCGAGGTGCGTTTCCCCTGGTTGCCTCCGGCTGCCGGCTGGGCCTTTGCAGAGTTCGCGCGCCGCTCGGGTGATTATGCGCTTGCTGGGGCCATTGTGGTGCTGACAGCGGGACCTGATGGGCGCTGTAGCTCGGCCCGCTTGAGCTATCTGGGGGTGGCCCCTGTGCCGCAGCGCGCCGTCGCGGTGGAGAGGCTGCTGGTTGGTAGCTCCCTGGACGCGGCCACTCTGGAGGAGGCTGCGGCAGCGGCTCGCGCACTTGTCAGCGAGGAGATGCAGGATATTCACGCCACCGCTGAGTACCGACGCGAACTCGTCGCAGAGCTGACACGCCAGCTGTTGCCTCTGGCCTGGTCGCGCTGCTCCCAGGCTCGTCCTGGGCCAGTTTGAGGTGAAGCCTTTCTCTGCGAGAGGCATGCTCTCCGGTGTCCGTGGCAGGCTGTCCAGCATCTCACAGGCCCCGTCAAGGGGCCGTTCCTCTTCTCTGTTCTTTTTCTTGCATGCGCTCAATCCATCAGCCAATCGGCCAATCAGTGAAGAGCCCGCGAAAGGCCAGGACAAGACGGCAGGTCATGGCCTTGTCTCACGAGCGTCCGCACGCGGCCTGCGCGAGAGTGAGCAGATGAGACCTTGCTCAGGCATCAAGCGGGTCGGGCAGCGAGCAGTCAGGCTATCTCTCCAGCCTGCGCAGTGGGCGCGGCGATCGTTTCAGCCGGCTGGCGGTCTGGCTAGTAACGAGAAAGAGGTTGTTGCCTATGTATGCCTTCGAAGAGCCTGGGTCTCCTCCACAGTTCTGTGAGGAGTATGATCTGACGGTGACAGTCAATGGCTGTCTCTATCAGCGCCGTATCCCGGTGCGCATGCTCCTGTCAGATTTCTTGCGCCATGAACTGCATCTGACCGGGACCCATGTGGGATGCGAGCATGGCGTGTGCGGCTGCTGTACGGTGCTGCTCAACGGGGAGGCTGTACGCTCGTGCCTGCTGCTGGCTGTGCAGGTCGATAACATGGCTCTGACCACTATCGAGGGGCTGGCGGGCAGTGCCGAGGAGCTGCATCCGATCCAGCGGGCCTTTCAGGAGAAGCATGCGCTTCAGTGCGGCTTCTGTACCCCTGGTTTCATTATGTCGATCCACGCGTTCCTCCACGAGCATCCTGACCCGGACGAGCGCGAGATTCGCCAGGGATTAGCGGGGAATCTCTGCCGTTGCACGGGTTATCAAAACATTGTCGAGGCGGTCAAGTTGGCTGCCCACTATCTGCGCAGCTCTCAGTCTCAGAGGGAGGAGGCTTAAGTGCCTATGGGAACACGCTGGTTTGGTGCTCCGGTTCAGCGCACCGAGGACCCGCGCTTGCTGCGTGGGCGGGGAACCTACGTCGATGATATCGCTTTGCCAGAAATGGTGCATGCCGCTGTTCTGCGCAGCCCCTATGCTCATGCCCGTATCAGGCACATCGACGCCTCGGCGGCGCGTGCCCTGCCTGGCGTGCACCTGGTTTTGACGGCGGAGGATCTGGGCGAGCTGTTGGAGCCATCGCCCCTATTGGTGCCTCACCCGGCGCTGACGCAGCCGCGCACCCAGCTCCCCCTGGCCCGCGATGAGGTGCATTATGCTGGGGCCGCCGTGGCTTTTGTGGTCGCCGAGGATCGCTATCTGGCTGAGGACGCGCTGGAGCTGATCGACGTTGACTACGAGCCACTGCCAGTCGTGGCCAGCCTGGAGCAAGCGGTGGCTGAGGGGGGGCCGCTGGTCCATGCCGATGTGCCCGGCAACGTAGCGGCGCACCTGGTGCAACGGGTTGGCGATCCCGAGGGAGTCATGGCTTCCGCTCCTCATGTGCTGCGCGAGCGCTTTGTGATGGAGCGCGGTTCGGCTATGCCAATGGAAGGCCGTGGGGTAGTCGCCCGCTGGGATCCCCATGAGGGCATGCTGACCTGTTGGATGTCAACGCAGGGACCGATCCCCATCCGCAATGGCCTGGCGGCGATGTTCCGCTTGCCGGAGCATAAGGTGCGCGTCGTGGCTCCCGATGTGGGTGGGGGCTTTGGTACCAAGATTATGATGTTCTACCCGGAGGAGATCCTGACACCGCTGGCGGCGCTGCGGCTGGGGCGTCCAGTGAAGTGGATCGAAGACCGCGCCGAGCATTTCCTCTCGGCCAACCAGGAGCGGGGCCAGATCCATGACGTGGAATATGCCTTTAATGATGAGGGCATCCTGCTGGCGGTCCGCGATGTCTTCTTGCACGACACCGGGGCCTATACGCCCTATGGCATCATTGTCCCGATTATTACAGCCTGCACCCTGCCCGGCCCCTATCGCTTGCGCCATTATTATAGCGAGTTCACGGTCCTCTATACCAACAAGGTGCCGGTCAGTCCGTATCGTGGCGCAGGTCGCCCCCACGCGGTTTTTGTCATGGAGCGCATCATGGACCGCATTGCGGAGGAGCTGGGACTTGATCCGCTGGAGGTGCGCAGCCGCAACTTTATTCGGCCCGATGAGTTCCCCTGGGATGTCGGCCTGGTCTATCAAGACGGCGGGCCAACGATCTACGACAGTGGCAACTACCAGGCCGGCCTGGAGCGCCTCAAGGAGGCCCTGGGCTACGAACAGTTTCGCGCAGAGCAGCGCCGGGCGCGCGAGGAGGGGCGCTATCTGGGGGTAGGAGTTGCCTGCTATGTCGAGGGCACGGGGATCGGTCCGTACGAGGGGGCCCAGGTGCGCGTCGAGTCGGATGGACGGGTCTATGTCTCGACGGGCGTGACGACCCAGGGACAGGCCCATCAGACGACCTTCGCCCAAATCGTGGCTGACCAGCTGGGGGTTGACCCACGGGATGTACTGGTGACGACCGGAGATTCGCAAGCCTTCTACTGGGGCGTTGGCACCTTCGCCAGTCGGGCCGCCACAGTGGCCGGTTCGGCGATCCACCTGGCGGCGGTCAAGGTCCGTGAGAAGGCCAAGCAGATAGCGGCGGACCTCTTTGAAGCCTCGCCGGAGGATATCGAGCTGGCCGATGGCAAGGTCTTTGTGCGTGATGCGCCTCAGCGGGCACTGACCCTTGGTCAGGTGGCCATCGCCTCGAATCCCCTGCGCTATTCGTATGGAGAGAATGCCCGCAAGCTGATGCAGATGCAGCTGGCAGGGCCGCGTCCTGGTCCGGCGCTGCCGGAGGAACGTGGTGGCCCGGGGCTGGAAGCAACGGCGTTCTATAGCCCCCCGCGCGGTACCTTTGCCAGTGGAGCGCATGGGGCCATTGTGGAGGTTGATCCACGGACAGGCCTGGTCACGTTCCTCAAGTATGTGGCTGTCCACGACTGCGGACGAGTGATCAACCCGCTGGTGGTTGAGGGTCAGGTGCATGGAGGCGTGGCCCAGGGGATCGGCGGCGCCTTCTACGAGCGCCTCGTCTTCAATGAAGAGGGGCAGCTGCTCAACGGCAGCTTTATGGATTACTTGCTGCCGACGGTCGAGGAGATCCCTCCACTGCAGGTCGAGCATGTAGAGACCCCCTCACCGCTCAATCCGCTGGGCGTGAAGGGGGCAGGTGAAGCCGGCACCATTCCGGTGGCGGCCCTCTTTGCCTCGGCCCTCGACGACGCCCTGGCCCCCTTCGGCCTGCGCATCCGTGAGATGCCTCTCGATCCCTGTCGTTTGCTGCAGCTGCTCAGAGAGCGTCAGAATACTTGAAGCGCATGGATCGTGTGAGATACCGCGATTTGTGAAAAATTACCGGTAGACATTCAGGCGGCGATATGCGATACTCAACGTGGCTAGCCATGCGTGTGAGCCGAGTATGCCAACCAAGAAGAGTGGAGGGTCCTATCTCATGTCCTCAATGTATCCTCCGTATGGAGGAGGGGCCGCAGGTCAGCTCTGTCAGCGCTGTAGGATGCCGTTAGCACCCAACGAGGTCTATTGCAGTAACTGCGGATACTATAATGCACCTGCCAGCAACCAGCCGGCGCCATCGAATCCGGGGACGCCCTGGGGAGAAGGAGCGGGAGGCTATCCGCCGACAATCTATGGTCAGCCATATCCTGGCGGTGGGACGCCTTCGCAGTGGGGTCAGGCGGCGACTCCTGCCTCGACGCCTCCGCCGCCGTCCGCGCCGGGCTACTATGGAGATGTGCCGTCCGCGACACCTCCACCACCGGGGTACTCCTTTCCTGACCAGGGCAGTGCTCCGCCCTATTCTGCTTCGGCCCCAGGCAGCTACCCCCAGGCAGGGGGGTATCAGGTACCACCCCTACCTCCTTCCCAGCCGCCTGAGCGACCTCGCAGGGGGCCGAATTTCGGCCTGATTGCCCTGATTGTGGTCGTGGTCCTGGTGCTGGTGCTTGGCGGGATCGGCGTTTTCGCCCTCACGCATCGCGGTGGGGGAGGAACCACGGGCACCCAGACCCCAACGCCTGCCCAGGGCACTAGCGCCCCGACTGCTACGCCGCTGTTCAGCGACAATTTTGCGAATAACAACCACGGCTGGGACCTGACCAGTGTGCCGGGGCGTTACTCAGTCAAGCTCGGGAACGGACAGCTGCTTCTGGAAGAAGATAACAATCGCATCCTGCCAGAGTTTGTGCCTGGCAAAACCTTCGATGACTTCAGGTTGGACGTAGACGCCGCCATTACCAAGGGAACACAGGAGAACAGTGGCTTCGGGATCTATATCCGCGCCTCGGCCAACCAGAATACTGAGCTGGCGACCTACTACCGCTTCGCGATGTATGGCGATTCAACCTACGCCATCTTTAAAGGCGTCGTTGATTCCTCGGGTCAGCCACTCGATGACCAGAAGCTGGTGGGCTATCTGTCGACCACGGCTCTCAAGCCGATTGGCCAGGTCAATCACGTTGAGATCGTTGCCAAGGGGTCGACGATGACGCTCTCGGTGAATGGTCAGGTGCTCAACAGCGTGACCGATACCAGCTATAAGAGTGGCTCGATCGCCCTCTATGTCTCGAATCTACCCGATACGCCCAAGGGCGTGGTGGTGGCCTACTCGAATCTGGCGATCTATCCTGCTGCCTGAGCTGGCAGGAGTTGTACCCTGCCGCTCCAGGTAGCTGACAACGGCAGGGGACTTGGGAGCTGGTAAGCTGGCCAGCCTTGGTGGCAGAAGCTGACACCGTCCTGGGCCTTGACCATTCAGGTTCTGCCTTCAGGGTCGGCGCCGTTGGCTGCTGAAGGTGAGGCTGGTGGTGAAGGTGCAGGCCGAGGCTGGTAGACGAGGTAGCCAACAACCTGGTAGAGGCGATAGGTCTGCCTGGCCTCGGGAGAGGAGAGTACATGTTGTTGGAAAAAGCTGGCCTGCTGACGTCCCGTAGCGGCATCGAGTAACCCTTTGGCAACGGGAAAGACGTAGGCGGGTGCAGGCGCGCTCTCGACGATTTGGCGGTACGGTCCATAGCGGTTAAAGCCTGGTTGTAGTTTGGAGTCGAGCACGCTGCAGATGATCTGTTCCCGGCTCAGGAAGACGAGCCAATTGCAGGTCCAGTATTCAGAGTAGACCCGTGTGGCTCCAATAGCTTCTAACTCGCGAATTAAGGCCAGACGCCGCTGGTAGTCGGCCTGGGAGGCGGGAATGTCCGCAAAGGTGCGAGCGGTTCCGACCAGGAAGGTCGCTCCTACTAGCGACAAGAGAAGTATCGGCGGAAGAGCCGTGACCATTCTGGCCCCGTGGTCACGGGCGCCGGTGCTGGCGGGACGAAATGGCCACCTGGTCTGGCGAAGGTTTTCCAGGGCGTGGGCGCTCCGCTGCCAGAGCGGCCAGAGCAGTACCGGAAGAGTCACCAGGGCACAGGTCAAGTAGCGGAAGGTGGTATCCGGCGAGACGGCGGCTACGGGCGCCGCGGCATAAAGGAAGAGCGTCAGGCCAACGCTCGCCAGCAAGGCCAGTTGTGCACACAGGCGTATTGCCTCCTCGCGGGCCGCTCCAGCCTCCAGCGGCTTTGGCTCGGTGCGCCCCAGATGGAGGTGAGGCCAGCAGTGACCGGGCCAGGGTAGTGACAAAGCATGGGTCCACCGGAGTCGCTGCAGGCGGCGTAAACAGAACAGGGCTGCCAGCAAGGCGAGCACCACATAGGCGAGTCCCCAGCCCATCTGCGCCGAGACGCAGAGCCAGGTCGACGGCGTCGGCCAGTCCCAGGGAGGAACAGCACTGAGCGGACAGCGTGGCTGGTAGCCTGTGGCCCATGGCAGTGCGATAAAGAAAGTCCCACTGAGCTGATGCAGCCAGGTCAGATGGTAAGCGGCTAACTGATCGGCGCCGCCGTGATGGATAGATAAGAGCACAGCTAATGAGTTCTGGCTAAAAGGGGCTGTCAGATTGTAGTAGAGCAGCGGCTCAGCTCCGATCACTGTCCCCAGGAGCAGGCTCAGACCCGCGCGCCCCCACAGCTCGCGCCCGCAGAAAAGCACCAGCAGCACCAGAGCTGCCAGCACGAAGGGGCCGATCAGAAAGTCAATCCACAAGGCCAGACCGATACTCATCCCAAGCAGGACATACACCGCCAGCCGCCTCCAGGAGGCTGATCGGCGCTGCGCGCTGCTGGCAGAGAAGGAGAGTGCCAGCCAGGTAGCGAGCAGCAGAATCAGAGGGGCGAACATCAGCATCTCGGGGTATTCTCCCACCGCACGCAGCTGGAGAAAGAGCAGGTCCCCCGAGCCAAAAGTAAAGAGCAGCAGGCAGGCCAGGGCAAAAGCTCGACCGTAGAGAAGGCGCACCAGACCATAGCTGCTCAGCAGGAAGCCGGCGACAAATGGCAGCAAGGCCAGGCGCAAGGTGAAGAGCGAAGGGCCAAAGAGGCGGAAGAGGGGCGCAGCCACATATCCTTCAACCGGTCCCATATAGGGCAAGCCATAGAAGAAGATAGGGTGGTCACCCTGGAAAGCGACGTGCAGCGCCACCAGGCCCATATTAGCCTCATCGCTGTTGGTGACGGGCCAGGGGGAGCGAATCAGCAGGAAGCGGAGCGTCAGAGCCAGCAGCAGGGTCAGTGCCACGGCGAGCCATTCCAAGACAGAGCGAGAGAGGCCTCTGGTGTGCTGAGGACGCTGCACTGGGACGGCGAGCTGATGTGTGAGCATCGTTCTTTCCGGATCTCCGTTGCTGAAGATGGTAGGAGCTGAGCAGGAGCAACCTGGCAGGCCAGAAGCGGATGCTCCAGCGAGCCGGCCCAGCCAGCGTCTGCCCTCTGCCATGTCCCTCCCAAGAAAAGAGGAACGAGTCTCAGTGGAAGTGAGTCACGCCCCCGTACCCTGCTCCTGGAAGGCTCGGCCCATTCCGTCCAGAGCCGCGGCGCTGGCCTCAAGAGGGCGACCAGGCCCATCCCTGTCTGCGGCGGAGAAGAGAAGGAAGGAAGCGAGCCGAAGAGAGCCAGCCAGCTCCAGATTAGGGCCAGTCGCTCAGGGCCTGAGCATAGAGCGCCGGATCAACGTTGCCGCCGCTCACAATGCAGCAGACACGCTGACCACGGAAGCGCTCCGGCTGGAGCAGCAAGGCTCCCAGGGCCAGAGCACCTGTCGGCTCAACCTTCAGATTTGCCAGCAAGAAGAGACGGCGCAGCGCATCCAGCGTTACCTCATCCGGGACCTCGATGATCTCCTCCACTCCCTGGCGGATGATCTCCCAGTTGAGTCGCCCCAACGAGAGGGTGCGCGCCCCATCAGCAACCGTCTCCGGCTCCATCTCGTTCGTGAGCAGTTGTCCACTGTGCAGCGAGCGAGCGGCATCGTTGCCAGGTAGCGGCTCTGCCCCAATGATGCGTGTCGGACGTCCAAGAAGGTCACGAGCAATGATCTGACCTGAGATCAGTCCACCACCGCCGACCGGCACCAGCAGCACATCGACCTCTGCCTGGCGCAGAATCTCCTGTCCGAGGGTCGAATTCCCCACGACCACGCGGTAGTCGTCGTAGGCTGGGGCAATGAAAGCCTCGGGCTGCTTGCGGGCCAACTGTGCCACGCGCTCCTGACGGCTAACACGGCGAACATCGGTCAGCTCGACTCTCCCCCCGTAGGCCCGGACGGCCTCAATCTTCACATGGGCCGCGGTCGAAGGCATAACGATCGTCGCCTCTTTTCCCAGTAAGCGTGCCGCATAGGCCACGGCCTGACCAAAGTTACCAGAGGAGGCAGTGATAATCTGCCGCTGAGGAACACTGGCCAGCAGATGGTAGGCAGCACGAAATTTAAAGCTGCCCGTATATTGAAAGGTCTCACTGGCAAGCAGCAGCTGACAGCCTAGAGCCTCGGAGAGGCGGGGAGCGGGCAGTAGGAGCGTAGGACGCAGATAACGCGGCAACCTTTGCCACACCTCTTCAACGTAAGTAGGAGTCAGCTCGGGTGCCAGATCATAGCGGTGCATAGCAGGTGTCTGCTTCTTTCCTGGGCAAGATTGTCAAGCGGCTCATGCATGGCCGAAAGCAACAACTAAAGGAGCGCCGCCCCAATGGCCTTCCTTCCCTGCCAGGTGGCAGGATGGGATCGCAGCAAAGTGTCTCTACGGCGCTCCTTTGGTCATTGTACCATTGCAGATCTGCGGAAGACAAGGCGCCTCCACCGTATCGGCGTGGGCAGGCACAAACCTTCTCCTCCTCGCGTGAATGGAGGGGGGAGCAAAGGCAAGAGGCTGCCCTGGGGCCAAGTCTTGCGAACCAGCCGAGCCGGGGCCGGGTTACGAACCCTGCTCCGGTGGCTCTGGCTCCAGGGAGCGCTCTCCGGCTGGACTCAGGCCCACAGCGGCGTCTGCTGTCACCGCCTCCTCCGGCTCTGGCGCTGGCTCGCGCAGAATCTGGTAGAGGATAATTGACCCAAACGTGGCCACGCCAATGGCGCTCAGCTGGAAGCTTCCAATAGTCAGCGCCAGATTCCCAGCCCCCACGATCAGCGCAAAGGCCACGGTAATCAGATTGCGGCTCTTCGAAAAATCCACGCGGTTCTCGACCCAGATACGACCGCCGGTGGCGGCAATCAGACCGAAGAGCACGATCGCCAGCCCGCCAATCACGCCGGAGGGGATGGTCATGATCAAGGCGCCGAACTTCGGGCAGAAGCCCAGCAAGATGGCCACGATAGCAGCAATAATGAAGATAGCAGTAGAATAGATACGAGTAACGGCCATGACCCCAATATTCTCGGCGTAGGTTGTCACTCCGGTACCACCGCCGAAACCGGCGACGATCGTAGCAAGGGCATCGCCAAGGAAGGCGCGGCCCAGGTAGCGATCAAGATTACGCCCAGTCATGGCCGCTACAGCCTTGACGTGGCCAGTATTCTCCGCGACCAGAATGACCGCCACTGGGGCGATCAATGCGATGGCTCCGGGTGAAAACGTGGGCGTTGAGAAGTGAGGCAAGCCGACCCAGCTCGCCTTTTCCAGTCCTGAGAAATCGATAGGCTTGCCCAGATGCAGACCATTAGCGAACAGCAGGTAGATCAGATAACCGATGATACCGCCGAGCAGAATGGGCAAACGGCGCAAGGGACTGGGGAGGAAAACGGCCACAAACGCGACCGCCAGCACGGTGATGAGGCCCATCCAGGTATCGAAGGCTGAGCCGCTGACATCGCTCACGGCCACTGGGGCCAGGTTGAGCCCAATGACTGCGACGACAGCACCGGTTACAACGGGGGGCATCAAGATATCGATCCAGCGATAGCCGGCGGCGATCACGATCAAGGCAATGATGCCGTAGACTACCCCCGCGGCAATGATGCCGCCCAGAGCAACCCCGATGTTGGGATTGAGACCCGGACCGTGGAAGCCGCTGGCGAAGCCAGTAGCTGCCAGCACCACTGCGATAAATGAAAAGCTAGAGCCAAGGTAGCTCGGCACTCGCCCGCCCACGACCAGGAAGAACAAGAGTGTGCCAATCCCAGAGAAGAAGATCGCCGTGTTCGGATCGAAGCCCATCAAAATTGGAGCCAGCACGGTCGAGCCAAACATAGCCAGCACATGCTGCAGCCCCACCAGGATAGATTGCCCCCAGGGAAGACGCTCATCGGGCGCAATAATCCCTTCGGTCTTGAGCGTCCAACCGCTGAAATAGCCGCGTTTCTCCGCGGTGTCGCCTGTTGCCATGCGGAAAACCCTCCTCATAGGAACAGTTGGCCAAAGGTGGATGCCAGAATCGCTAGAGAGAAAAAAGAGGGTAGTTTGTTGAATGTGCTACCCAGGGTGTGAGCGAAACGCTGGGGTGATTGACTGAGGTTCAGACCAGATCGGTGGGACAATCCGTGAGCGCTATGGCCTCCTTTCTGGCACCTGCGCGGCAGGCCGGTGCAGCTGACCGAGGTGACTGACCGCAAACCGAGCAGGCAGGGCCTATTTCCCTAGATTATACCCTATTCTGGCCCCAAATGCGAGATGGCGCCTGGAGGCGCGAGTCAGCAGTCTGGCTGGCAGCAGGAAGGCCCAAGGCTTTCTGACCAGAGCGAGAGGAAGGGGGCGAGAGGGGGCCGAGAGAGCTGCGGCTCTTCCCTGGCTCCTGTGCTCTGGGCAGGTCTGGGCTGCTCTGCTAGAATAGGGGCAAAGCCTGGGCAAGAGAGAGGACAAGGGCATTGTGCCCCAGGCGCCAGCGGCTGCCGGCGGAGCGCCGCCGGGCCGTATGTCTGGGCAGGACAGGCAGAGAAGGGCATGAAGCCATCTCGTGATCAGCAGCCAGAGAGGAAGGATCGAAACACCGTGAGAAACAGCCAGCTCAAGCGACAGAGCAGCGAGGCGCCGAGTGGCCAGGTCAGCCACAGCGAACCCCGCTCCGTCAGAGAGGCCATCCTGGCCGCCGCCGTCGAGCTATTTGCGCGCTACGGCTACCATGCGGCCCCACTACGCGACATTGCCCGTATGGCCGGCATTCAGGCAGCCAGCATCTACTATCACTATGCGAACAAGCAGGCGCTGCTTGTGGAAATCATGGAGACCTACATGCGTCACCTGAACGCCAACCTGGAGCGCATCATACGGGAGCAACCGGGGCCGCTGGAGCGGCTACGGGAGGCCATTGCCAACCATGTTCGTCTCCACACCAGCTTTAAGAACGAATTCTTCATCATTGACACTGAGATTCGCGCGCTGGAAGGGACCAACCGTGACTATATTATTGCCCTGCGTGACCACTATGAGCACCTGATTCAGGAAATCCTGCACGATGGCATGGAGCGGGGGATCTTCAAGCGGAGCGACATCAAGGTCACCTCCTATGCCCTGATTGCCATGTGCACTGAAGTCGCCACCTGGTTCCATCCGGGCGGGCGACTCAGCGTACAGCAGGTCATAGATCTCTACAGTCAGCTCATTCTGCAGGGTCTGCTCTGCGAAGGAGATCCCGAGCGAAGTCTGGTGGAATCAGTGCATACTTTACTCCCTGCTTCTGGAGCAGCAGGTGAAGAGCCGTCACGGTCTCAGCCAGAGGGAAGCGAGCCGTGATGAGGGCCTCGACGGGGATCTGCCCACTGGCGATCAGCTCCAGAGCGCGTGCGAAGTACGTAGGGGTATGATGAAAGACCCCTTTGAGGGTAAGCTCATCGTAGTGCAGCGGGCGGGTCTCCAGGGAGATGCGTGTGCTAGAGGCGCAGCCCCCGAAGAAGTTGACCAGGCCGCCGCGGCGCACCACAGAGGTCGCCAGTTCCCAGGTCTCGGGGGTTCCCACGGCCTCGATGACCACATCGGCCCCGCGTCCCTCGGGAGTGGCCTCCCGGAGCAGGGCGCGCTGCTCCTCAGCGGAGAGGGAACCGGTCTCGAAGACCTGCGCAGCGCCGAAATGGCGGGCCAGGGCCAGGCGTTGCTCGCCGTGCCCGCTGACCAGGACCCTGGCCCCTGCCAATCGGGCGGCTGCCGTCAGCAGCAGGCCCAGGGGGCCAGCGCCAATGATCAGCACCGTATCACCGGGCTGGATCTCGCTCTCCTCGATTCCATGCAGGGCGCAAGCCAGCGGCTCCGTCAGAGCTGCCGCCGTAAACGAGAGGCCCTGTGGCAGACGATAGAGATTGCGCTGCACAATGCGAGCAGGAACCAGCAGATACTCGGCGTAGGCTCCAGTCAGTAACAGCAGATCCTCGCAAAGGCTATAGCGACCGCGGCGGCAGTAGAAACAGCGGTCGCAGGGGGCGGAGTTGGCCGCCACCACGGCATCGCCCTCCTTCCAGCCCTGGACTCCTGGGCCGACAGCGGCCACAATGCCAGCGGCCTCATGGCCAAAGCCTGCGGGAGGATGTTTGAACAAGAGAGGATGGCCGCGCACATACGTCTTGACATCGGTACCACACGTAGTAGCCGCCGCGATCTGCAAAACCAGCTCGCCGGGACCTGGCTCAGGAATAGGGCGCTCCTCCAGCCGCACATCGCCCGGCGCATAGAACATCGCTGCCAACATCTGTCCAGGCATAGCGTGTGACTTCCTTCCTTACCTCTCACGTTGCAGCTCGTTTCATTGTGGCCTTTCGAAAGAGAGCCTGTCAAGGGGCGAGCGGGGGCCAGTACTCCCGCCCCGACAGGCGCACGTTCCCAACTGCCGGACGCCGGGTCGCCGGTCAGCCCTCCGATGCCCTCACGCGCCAGCCGGGCCAGCAGACGAAGAGAGCTAGCTCAGAGACGTCTCCAGGAGGCTGTCGCTGCCACGGCCAGCACTTTCGACAGGCTCCAGCAAGCGGTAGCGATCCGGGAGATCCTCTTCGCCGCTGAGGTCCAGATCCTGCAGAGCAGGATAGACCAGCGGAGGAGTCAACGTCAGCTCCAGCTCCTCGCAGGTACGTAGCAGGGCCTGCTCCACCTGGAGCGGGAGCTGCTCTTGAAAGAGCAGGAGAGAGCCGAGGCTCGTCGCGATCATCTCGCGGATGTGTTCCTCATCGCGCTTGGTATGGAAGTGGGGGCTGTGAGAATGATACTGCTGCAGCAGCGCTGCCATAGGGGTGGGATGAAAGGGGCTGGCCTTGGAAAGCAGATCGAGGAGCAAGAAGGTTTCTACGGCGAAACCAGAGGCGAAACGCAAGGTTTGCGCTGTCATCAAAGTCATCCCCTGCTCTCCAGCATTAGGGGAGGTAATCGTCTCTGAAAGACCAGACCAGGACTGGCAGAGGAGGGAGATAATCGGTGAGACCACGCTCGTGCAGCGGCCAGCGCTGGCCTCGACCAGCATGCCATTACGCAGGCCGGGCTTGGCAGCCCAGCAGATGCGAATATTATGCAAGGTCCCACTGGCATGGTAGGCGTAAGTCGTATGGGCGGCCATGAACAGGCGGCCCATCGCCAGTGTATACTCCAGCAAGGCGCAGGGGACCAGGTTATCGGCGTCATAGAAAATGAGCCAGCGGGGAAAACGCAGCAGGTGCGCCAGCAGCGTTCCGAGATACATGCCTTCCCCCTTCCCATCGCGCACATGGCCACTGCTATCCAGAATGTGGGCTACGCCGTGGGCGCGCAGCAGTGTGGCCAGAACCTCGTCCTTCTGGTGCACCACGAACAGCTGACGGTGGGAGGCCAACCGGGCCCGTAGGCCCAACCTGAGCATCTCATACTCCTCTGGGGGGCAGTTGGTCACGACAATGATCGGACTGTCCGCCGGCAGATACCAGAGTACTCCGGCCAGCGTCTCCAGGCTCTCGGACTTGTGGGAGATGATGAAGGCGGTGTGGGCCAGAAAATGGGAAAGATCGTGGAGGTTGTGCTCTTCGAGAAGATGGGCAAATCGGATGGTGTCAATGAGCATATCGCTTGCTTTTCCTTTCTAATCGAGAGGAGTTGCGTCTGTCGCGACCGGAAAGATTCGACCATCTGTAGAGAAAAGACGCACGGAGGAGGGCTTTCATCTCAGGGAGGTGGGCAAGAGAACGGAAAGGCCCGGACGGGGCCGGTCCCGGCTCTGTTCACGACCGCTAAGAGAATGAGCCACTCCACCGGGCACCGCCATTCTGCTTCAGAGGCGAGGGCGGTGCCCCAACCCTAGCTAGCACCCTCGCTAGCCAGCCAGAAGGGAACTCTGCCGTACAGTAATACGTTCGCTTCCCGGAAGGCGCGCCGCTTGCTGGCTCAAAGTACTACTGCCTGCTTGTATGGGTGACCAGGCGGAGAGGCAGAGCAATCAGACAGCAGGGAAAACAAGAACCAGACCTGTACGGCTTTGTACACATGCGCTACTCGTGCGCCCCAGGGGGGACATAAAGGCCCCAAGAGCGCGGCCTGGGGTGCCGAGAGAGGACGAGGTAAGCATCCGGCAAGGGTGCGAGGCTGCTGCCCGCGGTGGGCAGGCGCCGGGCCAGGAGCCGGATGGGGAGAAAGGAGACAGGTGCTGTCTCAGCTCCCTCCTTCCTTCCCAGCTGACTTCGCTCAGATCAGAGCGAGCCGTCGTGACTATCGAAGCCGACGGAGGGGGGACTGGGAGAGAAGTGCTCCAAGAATCGGTAGAGGCGTCGTAATTGGCGCTCGTGTTCTCCTTGTTGCTGTTCGACGTTCAAATAAAGCTGTGAGAGCAACTCATAGCGCTGGGTCTGCTCATTGAGCCGCAGCAGCAGTGTTCCCAGCTGCTCCTGTTGGCCGGCCAGCACCCCCAGCAGCTCCTGTTGCTCCTCCTGTTGGACTTGCCGGCGCTCCTCCAGCTCGCGTTCGAGATAGTTGAGCTGAAGCCCCTGCTGATCTTGCCGGTCGTGCTGTTGTTCCATGCGCTGGCGCTGTTCGGCGACCTGAGCCGTGAGAAAGGTCATCTGCTGGGTGAGCTGCCCCAGGGTATGCGCCATCTGCTCTTGCTGGAGGCGCTGCTCCGCCAGTTGTGTAGTCAGATGCAGCATCTCTCGTGTCAGCTGCTCGTGGACTTCGACCTCCTGCTGCACATGAGTTGTAAGGGCCTCGATCTGCTGACGGAGCAACGCGAGCGTCTGCAGCCACTGTTCGCTCGTTTGCTGCAAGCGCGTCGTCAGCTCTTCAAGCTGCTGCTCCAGCTCAGTCTGACGGGTGCTGGTCTGGATCTGGAGGGCGGCGATTTCATCCTCGAAGGAGGTTTGCAGCCGGGTCAGGGCCTCATCGACAGAGAGACGCTCTTGCGCAGAGGCCTCTTGCTGCTGTTGAAAACGGGCCTCTAGTCGGCTGCGCAAGCGCTCTAACGCCTCATGCTGGCGCAGTGACTGTTCGCGGATCAGCCTGCGCAGGGCGGCCACCTCATGTGTGACAAACTCGGGAGAGACCGGGTGGACCTCCTGGGCGGCTCCCGTGGCTGGTCGCTCGGGTGATGAGCGTTGCTCAGGCTGACCAACTTCCCTTCTGGCCGGGGCAGGAGTTGGCACGCTGCTTGCCGGTGCGGCAACGCTGGTGTTGAGCAAGGCCAGATCGCTGGCGCGGATCAGAGGAAGCTGGCTTCTCCCCTCTGACGAGTGGCGACGTACTGGCAAGAGACCCTGGCTGATCCAGCGTTCGATGGTCGCCTCGCTCTGTCCGCTTGTACGAGCAGCCTGGCTAATGGTGAGCCAGCGATCTTCGGGGCTGGCCAGCTCATCGACGAGTTGTTCCTGCTTCACGGCTTCTTCTGTCCTTGCAGGCGAGTATTCCTCTGTGTGTTCCTCGAACATGAAAGCAACTGCCTCCAGCTATCCGCTGGTCTCAGTATATGTTGCCAGCCCGGGGACGTCAACAGCAGAAGGCAGGAAGCCGCTCTCGACTAGTACGAGTGGCTAGTTGAGATCATGAAAGGAGAAGAAAGGCTGGCCCAGGCCAGTGAAGCCTGGGCCGAGGCAGGAGACAGGCGCGGGCACAAGCGCCAATCGCTCGTCGGCCCTCCCTCCCGCCAGGGACAGGAGGCTTGCCCCTGTTCAATTCTGCCCGGCCTGCTTACTCTGCTGGCGCCAGAGCGTGACCTGGCGCTCAACCATCTGGATAAAGGTTTTCACGACCAGGGGGTCACGACTCTGGGTATAGGCGGGGACCAGCTGCCCAACGGTGGTGAGACCCTGCTGGTCCAGGTAGTAGTCATGTACATAACGGAACCAGTCGCGGATGCCGTCCTCCCAGCTCTGATAGCTCCGGTAGCCACTCAGGGAGCGGCAGCGACAATCAGCAGTGACAGGGGCGTGCAACAGGCCAGGCGAGTGAGTGACGCGGCCCAGCCCCACGGTGCCGAAGGTGCTATCGTGCAGGAAGAAGGCCAGGGCATAGACGGGGTCGATGCCGGTCTGTTTGCCACTCTCGTAGATGAGTTGGGCATCGCTGGCCAACGGTGACTGATAGTGAGTCAGCAAACTCGCGATGAAATCGACTGTGACCGTGGGGTGTCCCTGGAGTGGGTAACCATCGGCAGGGTAGGGCGTGGCAGTGGCACTGCCGCTGGCTGAGGGCACGACTGCCGTGGGTGTAGGCACCGGTGTCAGCTGTTGGCCTGTGCCGCTCGTTGTCGGGGAAACGCCGCTGACCGGGCCAAAGAGCCGTACCTGCTCGTTGCGCCAGGTATCGACAGCCGTCTCCACTGCCCGAATGTAGCCCGCCACGTCATTGTGATCCGCCGCTGGCGCATAGCGCGGAATGATCTCCTCGACAGTGCTCAGCCCCCAGCTCTCAATGTAGACAGTGCGGATGAGTCGATACCAGGCGATGAAGCCGGCTTCCCAGCTAGGGAAAGCGGCAAATCCATCGATGCAGGCAGCATCGGGGATGCAGCGCAGGTTGCCCAGCGACAGTGTTGTCCGGGCGATCCCTGCTGTTCCAAAGGTGCTTTCGTGGAAGAAGAAAGCCAGGGCATAGACCGGGTCGATCCCATACTGGATGCCATCGTCGTAGAGGGCCTGGCCTTTGCCGGCTGCTGGTGAGTGATAGCTCGTGAGCACGAGGTCGATCAGTGCAGGGCTGACAGAGGGTGGTCCCGCCAGGACATAGACACTGGCTGGCTGCGGCGCGGCCCGCAGTGTTGCGCTCTCCGAGGCAAGGGAGGCAACGCTAAAGAGGAGAAGCAGAAGGCCAACAATGAGAATTTTGCTGATCCGCTGCATGCGTCTACCTTTCATCATAGCCTCTCTTCCCCTAATGATACCCTATTTCACTCAGAAAAGGCAGCCCCCTTGTGACTTTCTCCCCGCCATAAATTGACCTGCGGCGGGGGGACGGGGACGAGCAAGCCTGGTCAGGGTCGTCCCTGGCGTAGATAGAGCACAAAGCCAGGAAGGTTCACACGCTGGTAGTGGCGGCTGGTAAGGAGATGGGCCTGACTGCTGAGCAAAGGGAACTCTCCATTCTGGGCGTCGCTGAAAAGATAGGCGGCCTGGGGGTCAGCACTGACTTCCTCGTAATAGGGTGGGTAGCGCACCAGGTCATTGCGCGTCAGCCAGGGATTGATGGTAGCGCAGATCACCTGCTCCTGGCTCACGAAGGTCAGGCGGTCGCAGATCCAGTAGCCGGAATAGACGTGGTGAATGTCCCAACGCGCCAGGGTGATTGCCAGATCGACGTATTGCTGCTGACGGGTGGTGGCAGCGGGGATGTCAGCGAAGTTAGCCAGTGTCCCCCCCAGAAAGGCCAGGAAGAGCAGCGTTAGCATCGTTCCGGCGAGCAGGCACTGGGCACGGGCGCGGTCAGCTGTGGGTGTGAGCGTTGGTGGCCGGTCCTGGCCCTGGAGGGCGTGGGTGGTGACGGGGCGCAGGCTCTGTTGAAGGAGAGCGACCAGAGGCCAGATGAGGGCTGGCGTTACGATCAGCAGGCCCACCAGGTAGCGCATGCTCTGTGGGCGCTGTGCTGCTGTCAAGCTGGAGGTGTAGCTCAGCAGGGTGATGAGGCCTGCGAGCAGCAGAAGCAGGCGACTGGCATGCAGGGCCAGCCGCTCTCGCTTTGCTCGTTGCAGAGGCCAGCCTTCTTGCGAGAACAGCCGGAGCCTCCAGAGCGGACGCAGGGAGAGAAAGAGAGCGCTGGCCAGAAGGGAGAGGTAGGCCAGGCTCCAGCCGCCATAGAGTGCAGCGCAGCTCAGGCTCTCTCCGTGCTTCCAGCCATAGAAGGGCAGTGCTTCCAAAGGGCAGGTTGGGGTCATGCCGGTCGCCAGGGGGAGGCTGTAAAGAAAAGTGCCGGCCAGCTTCTTGAGCCAGAGCTGCAGGCCCGTGGGGGGAACTCCGGGGTAGCGGTTCTGACTGTAAAGGGCCAGGAAAATGCTGAGCGAATCCTGGCCGGGGGGAGCCTGCAGGTTATAGAGAATTAAGGGGAAGGCGCCGAGTGCCAGACCGGTCAGCAGGAGTAAGGGCAGGGCCGGGCGCCTCAACCACTCGCGCCAACTAAAGAGGACCAGTAAGATAGCTGAGCAGCAGAGGAAAGGCAGGACGAGCCAATGACTCCACAGGCCCAGGCCCGCCACCAATCCCCAGGCAAAAGAAGCCAGCAGACGGCTCCCGCTCCGGACCCAGGGTGCTCTTGGCTCTGCCGGTTGAGTTTGGGCCAGCCAGGTCGCCAGGAGCATGGCCAGAGTGCCAAAAGCCAGCGTCTCTACGGCCCCCCCAACGGCGCGCATTTCGGGCGTCAAGATATAGCGAGGTGCCAGACAGAGGAGGGCCAGCGAGAGGAGGGCCACCAGGCGCCCATAGAGCAGTCGTGCGAGCTGGTAGAGGGCGAGCGCGAAAAGGAGGAGAAAGACCAGCATGGCCAGGCGCAGTGAAAGCAAGGAAGCGCCAAAGAGGCGAAAGAAGACGGCGGCCACATAGGCTTCGCCGGCTCCCATATAGTTCTGCCCATAATAGAAGATAGGCCAGTCCTGGCCGCGAGCGATATGGAGGGCCATCAACCCCATCGTCCCTTCCTCGCTGTCGGTGCCGGGCCAGCCAGCAAGGCTGAAACCCAGGCGTATTCCCAGCATGGTGACGACGAGGGCTGGAGCGGCGATCAGACGCGCTGCTCTCCACTGCTGGATGCGCAAGATCGACAAAGAAGCCATCGTTTCTCTCTCGAGAGAAGAGGCGGGCAACACCTGCCTGTCTGGTCCGGAGGCAGGACTCACCTTTTGGCTCACTACTTCAGGTGGCTCCATTCTAGATGACGGGTGATATGTTGCCTAGACGGTTGGACAAAAAATACTGGCCTTAGCGGGATTGCTCTCCTTGTCTCCCAGCTTGACCGTAGCGAGGCAAGGCGGGGGTGATTGACTGGGGGCGACCGCGAGATTTTGGCGGGCCAATTCAGCTATACTGTCTCGTATCAAGGCTGATGACGGAGGAGAAGAAGCTGACCATGAGCCGAGATGAACACGCTGGGCAGGTCCAACAACGGATCGATGCGCTGTTGGCCTCGATGACCCTTGAAGAAAAAGCCGGGCAACTCACGCAGTATTTCTACTTTCCAGGCTTCACGCTCCAGAGCGCCTTTGTAGAGGAGGAGATCCGCGCCGGGCGGGTCGGGAGCCTGCTGTTTGTGGCCGACCCGGCTCAGATCAATCGACTCCAGCGTCTTGCGGTTGAAGAGAGTCGCCTTGGTATCCCGCTGCTCTTCGGCTTCGATGTCATTCATGGCCTGCGCACCATCTTCCCCGTGCCGCTCGGGCTGGCGGCCTCCTGGGACCCGACGCTGGTTGAGCAGGTGCAGACGGTGGCGGCACGTGAGGCGCGGGCGGTTGGTATTCACTGGGCCTTTGCTCCAATGGTGGATATTGCTCGTGATCCGCGCTGGGGCCGCATCGTCGAGGGGGCCGGCGAAGATCCCTATCTGGGGGCGCGCCTGGCTGCTGCTCACGTACGTGGCTTTCAAGGTGAGGGAGCTGGAGCAGCCGAGCGTATTCTGGCGGGGCCGAAGCACTTCGTTGGCTATGGGGCGGCGCTTGGCGGGCGCGACTACGATGAAGTCAATCTCTCTGAGAGTGAGCTGCGAAACGTCTATCTGCCGCCGTTTGCGGCGGCAGTGGAGGCGGGAGCAGAAAACATCATGAGTTCCTATGTGGGGATCAATGGGGTGCCAGCGGCGGCAGATCGCCGGCTGCTCACTGAGGTGCTACGAAACGAACTGGGCTTCCGAGGCTTTGTGGTGAGCGACGCCAATGCGGTGATCGACCTGACCACCCACGGTTTGACGCGCGACGATCGCGACGCGGCTCTGCGGGCGCTGCAGGCTGGCCTGGATATGGAGATGTCCCTGGGGGTGCAGTTTGCGGGCGAGACTGGTCCGGCGGCACGCCCGGCGGCCTTTGCAACGCTGCCGGAGGTGGTGCGGGCTGGCCAGGTTGACGAGCGTCTGCTCGACGAGGCGGTGAGGCGGGTGCTGGCCCTCAAGTTCCGTCTGGGCCTCTTTGAGCAACCGTATGTCGACGAGGCGCGTGCCAGCCTGGTCCTGGGAGCGCCTGCTCACCGTGAACTGGCGCGTGTGGCTGCTGAGCGCTCGGCGGTACTACTGCGCAATGAGGGGATCTTGCCCCTCGATCGCGCGGCGCTGCGCCGGCTGGCTGTCATTGGGCCGCTGGCGGTGGATAAGCGGGCGACCCTTGGTCCGTGGGTGTTTGTACCGGATCTGGAGCGTACGGTCACCCTGCTGGAGGGACTCCAGCAGATGGCAGGCCCCACTCTGCAGGTCGACTATGCGCCGGGGGTGCCGCTGCCAACCCGACCTATTCCCTCGCCGTTTGCGGCTCTCGACCAGCTCGCTGCCGACTCTTCCCTAGCGGGGGAGCCGCCATTTGATGAGCGGGCGGAGTTCGAGCGAGCTATTGCCCTGGCCCGTTCTGCCGATGTGGCCGTGCTCGTGCTGGGCGAGGCGGCGGACATGAGTGGTGAAGCGGCATCGCGCTCAACGCTCGATCTGCCGGGCCGTCAGTTGGAGCTGTTGGAAGCGGTGGCCGAGACTGGGACGCCGCTGGTTCTGGTGCTGCTCTGTGGCCGGCCTCTTGACCTGCGTCGGGTGGTTGAGCGGACGGCGGCCATCCTGGTAGCCTGGCACCCTGGCAGCGAAGGAGGCAATGCGGTGGCCAGGTTGCTCTTTGGTGAGGTAGCGCCTGGGGGAAAACTGCCCGTGAGCTGGCCGCGCAGCGTGGGGCAGGTGCCCTTGATCTATGCGCATTTGCGCTCGCACCAGCCGCAGACGAGTGGTCTGCGTTACTGGGAAGAGGAGAGCACGCCCCTCTATCCTTTCGGCTTTGGCCTCAGCTATGGCGAGGTGGAGTACAGCGATCTCCAACTGAGCGCTCGCACAATCGGCCTCCACGATACGCTGGAAGCCAGCGTGGTGCTTCACAATCGCTCACAGCGTCCTCTCGAAGAGGTGGCGCAGCTTTATCTGCATCAGCGCTATGGGCGGGCAGCCCGTCCGGTGCGTGAGCTAAAGGCCTTCGAGCGTGTAAGCCTGGCCCCAGGAGAAAGACGCACGCTCCATTTCATCCTTGGACCAGAGGCGCGGCGCTACTGGAGCGCTGCAGCGGGGGCCTTTGTTCTCGATGAGTCCGTCTTTGACGTTTGGGTGGGCGGCTCGTCGCTGGCCTCCTTGCACGCCGAGTTCAGTGTGCAGGCTGACGGTCGGGCCGACTCCTGATCCTGTTCAGAGAGAAAGCCAGCGATGGTATAGCCCGTGGGCGCTGATCCCCAGTCCTGGGATAGCCTCGGGACAGCTTCCCCAGAGGGGGTCAGCGCTCAGGCCAGCGTTTGCTGATAGCTTACGGAAGGCGAGGGAGACGATGCAGGTACAGAATCCGATTATTTCCGGTTTCCATCCCGACCCCAGCGTCTGCCGCGTCGGTGACGACTACTACCTGGTGACCAGCTCCTTCGAATATGTCCCTGGCGTGCCGGTTTTTCACAGCCGCGACCTGGCCCACTGGCAGTGCATTGGCTACTGTCTCACCCGTCCTGAGCAGCTTCCCCTGCCGCGGAGCGAGCCGTCGCTCGGGATCTTTGCCCCTACCATCCGCTTCCACCAGGGCATCTTCTACCTGGTCACCACGAACATGGACCTGTATGAAGAGAGAGGAGGGCGTTGCAGCTTCTACGTCACTGCCCGCGACCCGCGCGGTCCCTGGTCCGATCCGGTCTGGCTTGAGCAAGGGGGAATCGATCCGTCGCTCTTCTTTGACGACGATGGCCGTGTCTATCTGACAAGCACCGCCGAGGGTGAGGAGCAGGCTATCCAGCAGAGTGAGATCGATCCGGCTACAGGCAAGCTCTTGAGGGGGCCGCGTCTCCTCTGGCGAGGCACTGGTGGCGCCTATCCTGAAGGGCCGCATCTCTATAAGATCGCTGGTCGCTATTACCTGATGATCGCCGAAGGAGGCACCTCCTACGGCCACATGGAGACACTGGCCCGTGGCCCAACCCCGTGGGGACCGTGGGAGGCCTGTCCCCACAACCCCATTGTGAGTCATCGCAGCCTGCTCAGCCCGATTCAGGCCACTGGCCATGCCGACCTGGTGCAGGCCCAAGATGGCAGTTGGTGGCTCGTCTGTCTGGGAGTGAGGCCGCAGCCCTTCACCGGACTCCATCATCTAGGGCGAGAAACCTTCCTCGCCCCAGTGGTCTGGGACAGCGACGGCTGGCCCCACGTCGGTGAGAAGGGACAGATCAGGCTCACCCTTGACGGGCCACAGCTTCCCTCTGTGCCCTGGCCTGCTCCCACCACGCGCGATGACTTTGATCAGCCCACCCTTGGCCTCGACTGGAACTTCCTGCGCTGGCCCCCGCCCGGCAGCTGGTCGCTGACCGCTCGTCCAGGCTTCTTGCGTCTGCTCGGGAACGCTGCCACGCTGGATCAAGGCTTTGGGGTGGCCTTCGTAGGGAGGCGGCAGGAGCACGGGCAGTGCACCGTGTCCACCCGACTCGAATTTGCATCCCAGCAGGAGGGACATGAAGCCGGCCTGGCTGTCTGGATGAACTGCAAGCACCACTATGAAATCGCCGTCGTCCGCCAGAACGGGGGGCGCTGGGTCATCGTGCGTCAGCGCCTTGGGGGCCTGGCGGTCATCGTCGCTCGCGAACAGGTGGAGGCCGGACCGGTCACGCTGAGCGTCAGAGCCATTCAGCCGACGCAGCCGGCGTTTAGCGCCTCCTCTCATTATCTCTTCTCGTATTCCCAGGGCGAAGGAGGGGCGCGCGAGCTGGTCCGGGGCGAAGCCCGCTATCTGGCGTCAGAGATCGCCGGCGGCTTCACCGGCGTCTACTTCGCCCTCTATGCGACGACCAACGGGGGGACTGGTACCACAGTCGCCGACTTCGACTGGTTCGAGTACCTGCCCTCTCCAGACTTTGCCTCCTGAATAAAATCAGCGACCGGGTCGTGGCCAGTCGCGGGACCAGAGGAGCAGAGGCTTGAGCTTCCACTCCTTGCTGGTCCCACCTCGACCGTCGTTCTCTCCAGGCAAAGGCTCCGCCCTGCTCAGGCGGTGCTGCCCTCGCGCAGGCGGAAGACCTCAACCGAGCGGCGCAAGTACTCGACCCGCTGCGCCAGCGCCTCCACATGCTGTGAGGCCTGGCGCGTGTTCGCATTCATCTGGCGCGTTGCCTGAGAGAGGCGCTGCATAATCTGCACAATCGACGTAAACGCTTGCAGCTGCCGGGCTGCCATATCCGTAATACGCTCAATCTCGCGTGCCTGCAACTCGACAGCAGCTGAAATCGTCTCCAGCGCGGAGTCAGCCTCCTGAGCACGCTCTGCCCCGGAGGCGCTTTCTTGCTCTGTTGTGCGCATCGAACTGGTCACGGCGCTGATATCCTGTCGCACGCCCTCGACGATCTGGACGATCGAGCGAGCCTGACTATTGGCACGCTCGGCCAGGCGTTGGATATCTGCCGCGACGGCCCCGAACCCGCGCACCGACTCCCCTTCGTAGGCGACCAGAGTCGCTGCATCCCGGGCCAGGCGGTTCGTCTGCTCAACAATGGCCGAGATCACCTCGACGGTACTGTTAATGGCACGCGAATGCTCATCGAGCTTCTCGACCTTGGTGGCAGTGGCCTGCACATTCTCATAGATACGTTTCAGCCCCTCAAGCACTTGCTGAACAGCCTGTCGACCCTGGCGCACATGCTGGAGCGACTCGTGAGTACTTGTCTGGAGCATATGGGCACGATCGGCGATATGGTGGCTCGATGAGGCCATATGCTCGATCTCGCGGGTCGCGCGGGCAATCTGTTGCAGTTGCTGATCACCCGTTTCCACCAGGCGGGCCAGGGCATCGACCACAACGGTCGTCGAGATGGCCACCTCGCGTGCTGCCCCTTTGACGCGCATGACCAGGCTGCTCAGCTCGGCCAGCATGTAGTTAAAAGCATTGGCAATAATCTGCAGCGTCCCGCCGGTCATGCGAGCGCGTCCGCTCAAGTTACCCTGGCTGACCCCGCTGACATCGCCCACCAGGGCCTCAATCTGCTTCTGCAAGGCATTACGCTGAGCTTGAATCTCCTGAATCAGGCGCACCATATGGTCGAGCATACTATTGAGCGAGCGCGCCACCAGAGCGATCTCATCACGGCCCGAAACCGAGGCCCGAACACTGGTATCGCCACGGGCAATACGGCGCGTCAGGCGAGCCAACTGACCCAGGGGGCGCGCAATCGTCCAATAGACAAAGGTCCCGACCAGCAAAACAACCGTGATAATCAGGATGGCGGCCAGCGCGATCTCAATCGCCGTCTGCGTGGCCTGGGGTCCAGTGACCTCGACCACCTTATCGCCTACGGTCTCCGTGAGGTCGACAAGATGCTTCCAATCATTTTCCAGGGGGGTATAGGCACTATTGGCCTGTTGTAGCAGCTGGGTTGTCTTGCCTGTCGTGCTCGAGGACTGCAGCGCAGCCAGCTCGCGATCTTGGGCCTGCAGGTAGTGCTCCCACTCACCTGACAGGATACGCTGCAGCGTCTGCTGTTGGTCGCTGGCCAGACCGCGGGTACTGCTCTCGCTCTCGAGCAAGGTACGGATAGGGGTCATCTGCGGTGAAGTGGCCAGCAAGTAACTGCGCTGGTAGCTTGTCAGGCCCTGGGCAAAGCTCGACTCCAGGGTCTTGATCTCAGCAGTCAGGCGCTGGCGCAGGGCGGCCAGATCCGTGTTGGGGGCCCCGGCGATCGTCGTTGATACGAAGGTCTGGGCCTGCAACGCGATCAGGTCGGCGTGCATATGTTGTAAGTTTGCCAGCTGCGTGGTGACTACGTGGACGGCGTCAGTACTGACCTGAACCGCCTCGCTGCGGCCATTGAGCGTATCGATATAGGCGCGTCCGAGCAGCCAGAGGATGAGGCCCGGGATCACCGCCACCAACATGGCTGCCAGGAAGAGGCGCCGCACAATGGGCGCCTGCGAGATCCATCTCATCGAAACCATCATGCTCACATTCCCTTCTTGCTTTGCGGCATTGCTTCGTCCTCAACACAGGGACCTGGGTCGGGATGAGACACGTGGGCCGCTTGGACCACGTGGATCACTCGGACCGCTCAGAGCAGTCAGACATGGTGCAAAGCGAGAGCCACTTGCTCATTATCGGGATAGCTATAGGGGGAAGGCACGGCGTAGGGGTTGTGCTCATCGGGCCATCCCACAAAGCGGGCCGTTGTATACTCGTACCAGTTGACGCTGTAGAGCAAGGGAATCGAGGGTAACTGCTCCACCATAATGCGCTGCAATCCATTGAGAGCCTGCTGCTGGACAGCGGGGTCGGTCGAGTGAGCATACTGAGCCAGCAGCTGATCGGTCGTGGGATCGCTCCAGCGCTCCCAGTTTGAGGGAGCAGATTTCCCGATCGGCGCCGTGTTAGTGCTATCGAGCAAAGCATCGTACAGATAGTAAGGAGAAGGGCCGCTATTGGTCCAGGAGATCGCACTCTCGAAGGAACCTAGCTGCAGATCCGAGATATAGGTATTGAGCGAGAGGGGCTTGACAGTGACCGAGATGCCGATCGCGGCCAGATCCTGGGCCATCAACTTGCAGTCCTTCTCCCAGTCGGTCCAACCGGAGACGACTTCCATACTGAAAGCCAGCTGCCGGCCCTCACGATCCACAAAGATGCCATCGCTTCCCCGCACAAAGCCGGCCCCTTCCAGTAAGCGGATGGCCCGGGCCCGATCGACCTGGAACGAGAGCGAGCGATACTGCGGAGCCAGGAAGGAGCGGTAGGCAGGCAGGACGATGCCCGTTGGATGAGGCGGTGGCTCATAGCCATTCTCCCCCTCTTTTGAGAGACGCTCGCGGTTGATCGCCAGACTGATGGCCTGGCGCACAGGGAGGAGATTAAAGGGATAGCGAGCCGTATTGAGATAGAGCATGACGATGGCGATAGGTGGCAGCCAGTAGCGATTGTGGGCTGGATCGCGCCCCACAAAGCTCTGAAGATTCGAGCTAAAGAGGCCAGTCCAGTCGATGGAGCCCTGGGCCAGAAGCAGATCGGCACTGGCGTTAGAGACGTAAGCCGGATAACGCAGCTGGCTGATATAGGGCTTGCCAGGCTGCCAGTAGTGCGGATTACGCTCCAGGATGTAGAGCGTCGGATCAAACGACTTCAGCACAAAAGGGCCAGTGCCAATTGGATTGGGATTAGCCTCATGGACGGGATCTTTGAAGTGCTCCCAGATATGGCGCGGCACGATGTAGGTCTGGCCGCCGATGTACCACTCCTCTGGAAACGATGGTTGCTTGAAGGTCACGACCACGCGAGAAGGATCGGGGGCTGCCACTTCCTTAACAGTCGTCCAGATGCTATGGAGATCGAGGGCAGGAAAGCGATGGAGCAGATTCAGTGTAAAGACCACATCGTCGCTCGTAAAAGGCTGACCGTCGCTCCACTCGACTCCGCGACGCAGCTGGAAGGTCAGCGTCTTGAGGTCACTGGACCAGGAGAAGCCAGTCGCTAACCAGGGCTTCACCTGCCCGGTCTCCTGATTAAAGAAGAGCAAGGTCTCGTAGATCATCCCTTTGGTACCGCTGAGCGTCGAATTATCGGCGGCGAAGGGATTGAAGAAGCGTTGGAAGCGTCCATAGGGGCCGGGCACAATGGTCAAAGCCCCTCCGTACTTGATCTGCGACCCTGGCTGGGCGCTACTGCCGGGCATACTGCCAGGCACACAAGCTGTCATCACCAGCAGCAGCGCCACAGCCAGCGTCAAGAGCCAGAGGGCCAGTGAGAGCTGACGCCTGTCACGGTGTTGCCTCTCCCAGAGCGGGCAGGGGCCAGGCGAGGAGCTGCCCCTGGGAGAGAGTGTAAGACGATGCGACTGGCAGGTAGGGCGAGCATGAGCAGGGACAGCGATGGGCATGGTGCATCCTCCTTGACATCAGATCCTACTGATAGGACTCACCATCGGGTGCTTGTGGCGGCTGCGGGACCCACAACTGAGAAGAAGGCAAAGGGGTGTGAGGGCTGGACCCAGCGAGCCCTGTCGGTGGCAGAGGGGTCACCGCTCCAGCGGGAGGTAAAGGGGCCTGGGGCGGGAGAGGGAGCAACCCAGGCTGAGACTGGCCAAGCGAGGCACTGACAGGCCGCGTACCTGAGCCAAGTGGGGAGATCGAACCCGTTGTTGTCAGGCTGCGACGCTCACTTGCAACCGAGATCGGAGTAGCTGCAGCTGACTGCTCGCGCGAGACCTTGAAGGCATCGACAGAGACTCGCAGATGCTCAACCAACGAGGCCAGACGCTGCATATGATGAGTGGCCTCACTCAGCCGGGCCTTGTTCGTTTGCGTCAGATCGGCCACATACTGCATAATCTGGACTGCTGCCGTGGCCAGCTCCATCTGTCTGGTCACCAGGCTGGTGATATCGGCGATATCACGGGCCTGGCGCTCAACGGTGGCAAAAATGCCCTCCAGGGTCCGCTCGACATCCTGAGAGACCTTGCTTTCCAGCGTGGTCTCGCGCTGGGTGCGCTCCATAGAAGTCGCCGCCTCAGCAATATCCTCCTGAGCGCTGCGCACAATGCGCGCGATGTTATTGGCCTCCAGCTTGGCCTGCTCAGCCAGCCGCCGAATGCGCACGGCTACCGTGCCAAACTCTTTGCGTCCCTCGCCGGCCATCGCCGCCTGGATAGCCGAATCGAGAGCGAGGCGATGAGTCTGATAGGCCAGACTGAAAATGACCTCCACGATATCGTTAATCTCCTGCGAACGCTCTCCGAGGCTGCGCACGCGCTGTGTCGTTGCTTGCACATGGGCGTGAATATGACCGAGGCGATTGATCGCGTCCCAGGTGGCCTGATGTCCGCCAGTAGCGCTACGCTGCGTGTCCTGGGCGATGCCTTCGAGAATCTGGGCAAGCTGCGCTACCTCCTGACTTGCCAGGGCCATCTGCTCCACGCCGCCTGCTGCTTCACTGATCTGCTGAATCTGAAATTCCCCGATCTGGCTGAGGTGGGTCATCTGCTCCAGAGTCAGCCGGGTAGAGGTCTCTACCTCGCGGGCCACCTGCTTGATACGAAGCACCAGCCCCTCCAGCTCGCTGATCATATAGTTGAAAGAGGAGGCGAGCACGCCCAGCACATCGCCGGTCACATCGGCGCGGATGCGCAGATCACCCTCGCCAACTCCCTTTACTTCGCTCGCCAGGTTCCCGATGCGCGTCTGCAGGAGATCGCGCTGCTGCTGGGTGTTCTCCATCAGTTGGACAATGGTGTCGAGCATGGTATTCATCGAGGCGGCTACGTGGGCGATCTCGTCGCGCCCGCTTAGCCTGGCGCGCGCCATCGTATCGCCAGCGCTAATGCGTCGGGTCAGCTGGATGAGCTGGCGCAGAGGGCGGCTGATCGTCAGGTTGACAAGGTAGCCAATCGTGAAGACAAAGAGCATGGACAGGGGGATAGCGGTTACCGTTCCAATCAACATCGGGACGGTCTGCGAAGGACCAACGCGCACAACCTCAGTATTGACTCGCTCGGCAATGTCTACGATGCGTTGCCAGCTTGCTAACAGCGGGGTATAGAGCTGATCAGCCTTCTGGAGGAGCTTGGCGGCCTGGGCCAGAGGCATGCGCGTGTCGAGGCCGATCAAAAGGTCATCCTGCGCGGCCTTGTACTGGGGCCATTGATGCTCCAAAATAAGGTCCAGTAGCTGCTGTTGCTCGCGAATAATGGGGGTGTGCGGGTCATTATCGAGCAGAATCTGCCGAATGTCGGCCATCGCCGGGGCGGTGGCGAGCTGGTATTGTTCCTGATAAGCCACACTGTCAACATCAAAGCTCCCTTCGATGCTGAGCACCTGAAGAATGACTTCTTCTTCGGCGCGCGTCACGGTGGCGTCGCTGGTGCTATTGGTGGTGACACTTGGTAGGAGGGCCACAAGCAGAGCATGCATGCTCTGCAGACGCGCTAGCTCGGTGGTGGTGATCTTGATGGTCTGGTTACTAATCAAGACCGCTTGCCTTCCCGACTCCAGGGCATGAAAGTAGATACTGCTGAGGAAGACAATAGCAATAAAGGGGATGATGGTTGCCCAGGCGAAGGTAGCAAAGAGCCGTAGGGAAATCGGCGTGTTACTGATCCATCTCGGCATCTTCCTGGCCTCCTCTCTTGCGCTCGGCTCCGTCGCGCCTCTCTCTGCTGCTTGCAGGACCACACGCGGTCATGGGTCATGACATCAAACGCTGCCGGCGATGTTGAGCTAAGTATACAATACCAGTAGTCATAGAATTCCTAAATGGTCGATTACTCACCTGAATTTCTTACCGACATTCTTCTCTACATTGTTACGGTACCGGTACCGTAACAATATCAGAAATCGATCTATAGTGCAAAGACAGGACTCATGCTCCGGCGAGGAGCGCGAGCCGTGGTATGCGCAGTGTGGGCAACGTTGTAGAGGGGGAGAGTGGTGGGCGAGGGGGGGGAAGCCTGGTCTGCTGATGAGGCAGCGGTCGTCAGCCGCGCGGGGGGAGGGGGGGCTGGAGTGGTAATAGGAGGAGGGCGCCGGGCAGGGGGAGCGGAAGGCTGCCGGCGCTGTGGGCGGAGGCAATCAGGAAGAGGAAGACAAAGACCAGAAGCAGCACTGCCAGAGCAATGGCTGTCAACAGGATCGCCGTCCGCAAGCTCAGGCCCTTCTCGGGCAGGGAGAGCGGCCATCCTTGAGGGGGGGCAGCGGAGGCAGCAGCAGATCTGCGCCGTGGGCGTATTGATCCTGCCTGGCCGCTGGCGTCGCTGACGACTGGGGGGGCCGTTGGGGAAGCGGCCTGAACGCGAGTTGAAGGAAGCACCAGGCGTTGTGGTTGCCCCTGGCTGGTCAGACTGCCGGCGCGTGGCGAACGGATCGAAGCACCTGCGGCCTGGGGGTTGCTCCAGCCGCAGCGAGGGCAGCCTGGCTGAGAAGAGGCCAGTGGCATCTGGCAGACTGGACAGCTAACGCCGGGTGTGCTGGTGCGGGCCTGCTGGTGCAGATCCTCGTAGAGCTGGGGCAGATCTGGCTGCGTCTTATGAGGATCAACTGCGCGTCCTCTCTCCGCGGTAGGAGCAGGCGGCTCCTGGCGCGCTACTTGTAAGTGCTCCAGGACCAGTCTCAGCTCGGCCTTGAATTCTGCCACCGATTGATAGCGTTCCGTAGGTTTGAGCGCCATTGCTCGCTGGATAATGGCATTGAGTCGCTGCAGAATCTCCGGCGGGAGCACGGCGAGCTGAGCTACGTGACGCGGCATGCGTGCCCCGCGCGAAGGGCGCGCGGCCTCGAAGCGGAAAGATTTGCCCGCCTTCTCTTCGGCCAGCAGACGGGTCAGCAGCTCCTGAAGCGAAGGCAGGCCAGCATGTCCCTGCTGGAGCGCCTGATTGCGGGCCGAAACGCTGGCTGGCTCTTGCATCGTCAAGGCGAAATACAGTGTTCCACCCAGGGCATAGACATCGGAGCGGGGGTCGGTGCCGCTCCCGCCGGGATACTGTTCGGGCGGAGCATAGCCGGGCGTACCTTGATGGCGGGCGAAGAAGAGCGTGCGTGCTCCGTCAGCCACTGCCTTCGCATTGCCCAGGTCGACCAGATAAGCGGTCCCATCGGACGTGATGCGGATATTGTCGGGCTTGATATCGCGATGGATCACCGGCGGCTGCTGACTGTGGAGAAACTGGACGGCGTCGCAGATCGCCAGCAGCCAGCCCAGAATCACAGGTAAAGGAATAGCCTCATCACGCTGGCGGGCCAGGCGCAGCTGTTCGGTCAGGTCGCGCCCTTCGATGTAGCTCAGCACAACATAGTAGCGTCCGCGCTCGCTGAAGGCATCGATGAAGCTGGGCAAATGGGGATGGTGGAGGCGGCTGAGTACGCGCGCCTCATGCTGGAGCTGTGCCTGGCCACTGGCACCGGTGACCAGATATTCTTTCACCGCACAAGGTTGATTGCTGCGCAGGTCCACTGCCAGGTAGACATGGCCGAAGCCGCCGCTGCCCAGGGCCCGCTCAATGCGGTACTGGCCACGCATGATCGTCCCCGGCGGGATGGTTTCGATCATCATAAGTGCTCTCTCTTCCTCCAGTTATCGCTCGGCTAAGAATAAGGGAGAGGCGGCGCCCCATGAGGCCCCGCTGCATTATAACACTCCCGTCGCGCCACTGTCATGAACACGCGCTACAATGGCTAGCTCGCTGGCAGGGAGAGACAAGCAAGCGTACAGTGACCGCCAGGAGCAAAGAAGGAGCCATGTCCTCCAAGATTCTCCTGGAGAGAGAAACGCCCTTCTCCCCCTTTTCTTGCCGATGGACTTCTCCCTGGGGGCAGCGGTGCTGTGCTGAGCCATCCTGTGTAGCTGCTCTGCCGCCTGGCTCAGCCAGTGCACCGAGATACCTGCCCATTGGCTGGTGCTGAGGTGACCTGAACGTGCTATGCTAGAGATATTCCCTTTTTCTTATTTTCTTGTTGTCCCAGTCGCAGCCGGTTGCTCGACTGTTCCTGAAGCAGCCGGTGGGCGAGCCTTCTGACCTGACCTGACCTGACCTGAAAGGTGGGGTGAACGAATGTCTGCGGCGAACTTGACCAGTGGTTTCCTCTTTGATGAGCGCTTTCTGGCCCACGACGCTGGGGTTGAAACCATTGTGCAGATGCGCGAGGGGGGCTTTGAGCTGGACCCCGAGCCGCATCCTTCGGATCTCACCATTACCAGGCGCACCTGGCAATTCTTAGAGCGTGCCGGCCTGCTGGGGCGCATGCGGTCTCTGGAGGCGCGACCTGCCCGTGAGGAAGAATTGCTCGCCTATCACACGCGCCCCTATCTCAATGGCTTGCAAGCTCATGCAGCGGGCGGCCCGCGGCAAGGAGACTGGGGCGAAATCGATGAAGACACGCCAGTGAGCGCCAGCTCGCTAGAGGCAGCGGTATGGGCAGCTGGTGGGGCCTGTCAGGCGGTGGAGGCTGTGATGCGCGGCGAGGTAGGTAATGCCTACGCTCTCCTGCGGCCTCCTGGTCACCATGCGGAGCGTGAGCGGGCCCTGGGCTATTGCATCTTCAATAACGCGGTCATTGCTGCCGAGTACGCGCGCCGCAGGTATGGGCTGGAGCGCATTCTGATTATCGACTGGGATGTCCACCACGGCAATGGAACCCAGCAGGCTTTCTATGCGGACCCGGGGGTCCTCTTTCTTTCTCTGCACCAGCACAACTGGTATCCCCGTCACTCGGGTGAGCTGGAGCAAGTTGGCACGGGCGCGGGCGTTGGCTACACCGTCAATATTCCCCTGCCACCGGGGACGGGTGACCGTGGCTACATTGCAGCCTTTGAGCAGCTGGTGCTGCCGATCGGCCTGCACTATCGCCCGCAGCTCATCCTCGTCTCGGCGGGGCAAGATGCGAGCTGGCTCGATCCGCTGGCGCAAATGATGCTCACCCGGGCCGGCTATCGGCGCCTGGCTGAGCTGGTGGTTGCCCTGGCAGGGGAGGTCTGTGCCGGTCGCCTGGTGGTCCTGCAAGAGGGAGGCTACAGTCGGGCGTACGTTCCCTACTGCACCGCGGCGATCGTTGAGGCCTTGCTTGGGGTCGACCTTGGCATTGTCGACCTCTATGCTGGTGCCTGGGAGCTAGAGCGCAGCGCGACCATCTTTACGCGCGCGACGCGCCAGGCTCTGGAGCAGGCCCGGCGCTGGCACCGTCAATGGTGGCCGCTATGAGATGAGCTATGGCGGCAGAGAGAGGGAGGCTGCAGAAGAGCAACCCGCCCGGGTGCTGAGCGCGAGCGGGGGGAGCACCTGGGTTGCGGCGGAGGAGATGACATGGCTGAGAAAGGATGATCAAGTGTTGGACACGAAAGGTGAGGGGCGCGGGCGCCTCCGGGGCTATCTGTTGGTGGGTATAGCCTCGCTCCTCTTTGGCCTCAATGGAAACCTGGCGCGCAAACTGTTCGATGAAAGCGTGTTGACGCCGCTGACACTGGTGGAATGGCGCATGCTCATCGGGGGGGCATGTCTGCTGATTTTACTGGGGGTGGTCCAGCGGGGGAAAGTGCTGCCACCGCCTCGAAGCTGGGGCTGGCTGCTGGCCCTGGGCCTGGCGATGGCGGCGGTGACCTATAGCTACTTCATGGCGATTAGCCGCTTGCCGGTGGCCATTGCCCTGGTGATCCAGTTCAGCACACCGGCCTGGCTGGTGCTCGGTGGGGCGCTCTGGCGACGCCGCTGGCCGGCGCTGCCGGTCCTGGGGGCCTTGCTCCTGGCGGGAAGTGGCCTGGTGCTGGTGACGGGAGCCTGGCAACAGCGATTCCTGCGGCTGGACCCCCTGGGGCTGTTCTATGCCGTGCTCTCGATTCTCTCCTTTGCCGCCTACCTGCTGCTGGGGCGACGCATCGGGCGTGTGCTACCGGCCCTGAGCGCCACGACCTGGGGGGCGATTATCGCCGCCCTCTTCTGGCTGTTCGTGCAGCCGCCCTGGCGCATGCCGCTGGCCAGCCTGCAACCGAGCCTATGGCCAGCACTGGCGGCGGTTGGGGTCCTGGGCATGGCGCTGCCGTTCCTGGGCGAGCTGGCGGCCCTGCGCTATCTGGACGCGGGCAGGGTGGGCATCGCTGCGATGCTAGAGCTGGTTGCTGGCAGCGCCATCGCCTACGTCTGGCTTGGCGAAGCCTTGACCCTTGATCAGCTCCTCGGCGGTCTGCTTGTTATGCTCGGAGTGGGGCTGCTTCATTACGAGGAGCTACGTCGTCAGACTGGCCACTCCTTCCCACAACCAGCGCTACCGCCAGCCAGCGCGGAGGAAGGAGAGAGCGGTCAGCCAGGTCGAGGGGGGGAGGGCCCGCGTGACCTGGCTGTCGGTCAGATATCCGAGGGCTAGAGCGGATCAGGAACGGCGCGGTTGAGGAGAGGGAAGGGGCCAGCCGAGGCTAGAGGAGTGGCCGTCGGGAGCCGGGGAAGACTCAGCGAATCGACTTCTCGCGATTCGGGTCCTCGCGCTCCTGACGGTAGGTCTCGTAGGCTTCGCGCACCAGACGGCAGATTTCCTGGGGATCATCTGAGACGCGGAGCAGCTCGGCATCGCCTGGGGAGATCTTGCCCTCGGCCAGCATGGTGTGGTGTAGCCAGTGCAGCAAGCCGCCCCAGTAGCGAGAGTCATAGAGAATCACCGGGAAATGGCTGACCTTGCGCGTCTGTATCAGTGTCAGGGCCTCGAACAACTCATCCATTGTTCCAAAGCCGCCCGGGAAGATCACGAAGGCGTTGGAGTACTTCACGAACATGGTCTTGCGGACCATGAAGTAGCGAAAGTCGATTGAGATATCCAGGTAAGGGTTGGAGGCCTGCTCGAAAGGCAGCTCGATATTGCAGCCAATGGAGAGATTGCCCCCTTCCTGGGCCCCCTTGTTAGCGGCCTCCATCACACCTGGCCCTCCCCCGGTGATAATCGCGAAACCAGCCTGAGCCAGCAGGCGAGCGGTCTCGACAGCGGCGGCGTAAGCGGGATCAGTGGGCCGTGTGCGGGCCGAGCCGAAGATGGCCACTGCTGGAGGAATATGGGCCAGGGCATCGAAGCCATTGACAAACTCGCTCATGATGCGAAAGACCCGCCAGGGGTCAGTGATGGTAAAGTCAAAATGGAGCGCGCGCTCCAGAGCGTGCTCGTCGGCCTGGATCTGCTCGCTCGGAGGTGGCTCCGAAGGACTCACTAGCGGGCGGGTTGGGCGCGTCAGCAGACGCTCATCCTCGGTCATGGGCCGGCGCTTGCTCTGGAACGAGCGGAAGCGCTCCTCCACCTTGCGATTCCGCTGATGAAGCTGGTTTCCTTTCGGTGACTGGTGCTGCGACGGTGAATGATTGTGATTGCGACTCATCGTCCTTCTTCCTCACGAATAGTGCGGTCCCTCTGCTTCTTGCTCTGGATACTGGCCGGGCTGGCTGGCGTCTGCTGCAGCCGCGGCGGAGGGCGAGCCGAAGGGGCGCCACTTCAAGACAATGGTGGAGAGCGGCGGCAACGTCAGCACAATGGACTGTGGGCAGGACTGCCAGGCGATGGGGGCGCTGGGTAGCGGCTGAGGATTACCGAGGCCACTGCCACCGTAGCACAGCTCATCGCTATTGAGTACCTCGTAGTACTCGCCGACCAAAGGGGCCCCAACGCGGTAGCCGAAGCGCGGTACTGGTGTAAAGTTACAGATAAAGATGAGCGTTTCCTCTGGGCGCCCACTGCGGCGTTGGAAAGAAATGACGCTGTTCTCGCTATCGTGGCAATCGATCCAGGCAAAGCCCTCCGGCTCGCAGTCCAGGCTGCTCAAGGCTGGCTCCTGCACATAGAGGCGATTCAGGGCGCGTACGAAGTCGCGCAGCTGAGCATGGTGTGGGTCGCTGGGTGGTTCCAGCAGGTGCCAGTCGAGGCTCTCACGATAGTTCCACTCGCGCCACTGGCCAAACTCGCCGCCCATGAAGAGCAGTTTCTTGCCCGGGTGCCCCCACATGTAGCCCAAGAAGGCGCGCAAGTTGGCAAAACGTTGCCAGAGGTCGCCTGGCATCTTGGTCAACAGCGACCCTTTCATATGGACCACCTCATCGTGAGAGAGGGGCAGCACGAAGTTCTCGGAGAAAGCGTATGTCAGAGAGAACGTAATATTAGTGTGATGATAGCGGCGATAGATGGGATCAAGGCGCATATATTCAAGCATATCATGCATCCAGCCCATATTCCACTTCATGCTGAAGCCCAGTCCTCCGACATAGGTGGGGCGTGAAACCAGCGGCCAGGCAGTAGACTCCTCGGCGATGGTCAGAGCGCCCAGCTCCTCGGCGTAGACGGCCTCATTGAGTTGGCGCAAGAACTCGATGGCCTCCAGATGTTCGCGTCCGCCGTAGCGATTCGGGACCCACTCGCCGGGGCCGCGCATATAGTCCAGATAGAGCATGGAGGCCACGGCATCGACGCGCAGCCCATCGATATGGTACTCGCGTAGCCAAAAGAGCGCGTTGGCGATCAAAAAATTGCGCACCTCACTGCGACCGTAGTTGAAGACCAGGGTTCCCCACTCGCGATGTTCCCCCTTGCGGGGATCAGCGTACTCGTAGAGGGGGGTCCCATCGAAGAGGCGCAAGCCGTGGGCGTCCCTGGGGAAGTGGGACGGCACCCAATCGAGGATGACGCCAATACCCTGCTGATGGAGATAATCGACAAAGTACTGGAAATCCTCCGGGCTGCCGTAGCGACTGGTGGGGGCATAGTAGCCAGTCACCTGGTAGCCCCACGAGCCATCAAACGGGTGCTCCGCGATCGGCAGCAGCTCGACGTGGGTGAAACCCAGATCTTTGACGTAGGCAGCCAGGGCATGCGCCAGCTCGCGATAGGTCAAGAAGCGATCCTCTTCAACGGCGCCGGGGCGGTGGCGCTCGGGGACGTGGCGCCAGGAGCCGAGATGCACCTCATAGATCGAGAGGGGAGCAGAGAGGCGCTGGTGCTCAGCTCGCTGGTGTATCCACTCCTCGTCGTGCCAGCGATAGCGATGCAGATCGGCGACGATGCTGGCGGTCGCAGGGCGCAGCTCAGCAGCAAAGGCGTAGGGATCGGCCTTCTCCAGCACCTGCTGGTTCACCCGTGAAACAATCGCGTATTTGTAGAGCGCACCCACCTGCACGCCGGGGACAAAGCACTCCCAGACGCCCAGCTCGCGGTGACGGAGCTGCATGGGGTGGGCGAAGCGGTTCCAGCCGTTGAAGTCGCCAATGACCGAGACAGCCTCGGCATTGGGGGCCCAGGTCGCAAAGTGCACCCCGCTGACCCCGTTGACCAGGCGTGGGTGAGCGCCCATCTTGTCGTAGAGGCGATACTCCCGACCCTGCCCAAAGAGGTAGAGATCAAACTCACTGAAGAGCGAGGGGACTGACTGATGGTTGGTCGGCTGTTGGGCGTTCGCTCCATCCTCAGAGACTGTTGACATGGCCTTGCATTCCATCCAGGCGCGAGATTGGTTCCAGCTCAATGCTGCTTCTTGGTGGTCGTGGCGCTCCTTATCCAGAGCACAGAGAACAATTCTAGCATAACACAAAAGGCAAGAGAGGGCCTTCCTTCTTTCTCTCTAGCTTTCTCTCTTGCCGGGACTCGGAGCTGAGGGCCTGGCTGGAGAGCGGCCAACAAGGCTCGGAGGCCAGGAGAGAACGACTTGCCTTCCTCGGGATTTGATGTACAATTTGAGGACATGTGAGTGATTCGGAGGCGACAACCTCTGTTGAGAGGTCGGCTACTCGCTCCCCAGATGAAGCAAGCGGAAGGGGATCAGCGCTCTGCTGAGGGAGAGAGGGCGCGCCTGCGGGAGGAAGGCCAGGATCATGAGCGAGCGATGAAGCAAGCACACATCAGAGTTTGCGCTGTCTGGTTGGCGAGCCAGTGATAGGGGGAGGTCGGTGGCTGGTTTTCAGGAGCATAGCATGATCACAAAGGAGGCCAAGTCATGAGCATCGACCTGGCAAAAATGAAAGCATTGCTGGAGGCAAAACGTGACGAGCTGCGGGAGGATATCGCCCGGTTGACCGCTCCTGCGGCCCCGGTGGAGTTGTTGCCCCAGGATAATGAGGACTCAGCGACCGAGATTCAGACCTATCAGCAGGAGCAGTCAATCCTCGAAAACGAACAGGCCCTACTGGCCGAGGTCGAAGCGGCCCTGGCCCGCATTGAGGAGGGGACCTATGGGCGATGTGTGAGCTGCGGGCGTCCCATTCCGGAGAAGCGCCTGGAGGCTATTCCGTGGGCAGCGCGGGATGTGCAGTGCGAGTCTCAGCGCCAGGCTGGCCGTGAGAGCTTCGCGGGCTAGCCTTCGTACAGTGCAGCGGCAATGCCCTGGCCTCTCAGGCCCCACATGCAATCTCGGCGTAGCAGACCTTGCCCGCTGTGCTGGTTACTGGGCCGAGAGGGGGAGGCCAGAGCGGCAGCTCAGCTGGCGTGCCCGTGACCGTCAAGGAGCGGTTCCTGCATCCTGCAGAATGTCTGCGAGCCTGCTTGCGGGACGCTCCTTTTCAAGTGAGAAAAAATCGGCTACAATACAAGAGTCCTCACGAACGCACGTCCAAAGAAAGACCGGTGGAACGAAAAGCCAGTCCTCAGCAGAGGAGGGCGAGGGCAACTTCTCTAGAGCGTTAGGTGCCTGAAGAAAAGGCTGGAGCGAACGAGAGCAAGAAAGGAAGAACGAAGAGCAGTGAGCGCGCGTCGCGCACGTCTCTATGATCTGCTAGCCCTGCTGGTGATGGCCCTGGTTGTTGGCCTTGACCAGTGGACCAAGGCGCTGGTAGTCAGCTATCTGAGTCCTCCCGATAGCGGACGGATGGTTCCGCTGCTGGGTGACTATCTCTCCCTCTATTATACCCGCAATAGCGGAGCGGCCTTCGGGCTGTTTGCCAACAGTGTGGTCCTGGCGGGCCTGATTGCCGTGGCCGTTGCAGTCGTCATCACGCTCTATCTGCGCGGCTTGAACTCGGGGCCGCTGAGCTACAAGCTGGTCTTCGGCCTGATTATCGGCGGGGCAGTAGGCAACCTCATTGATCGTGTGCGGCATGGCGGCTACGTGGTTGATTTTATTCTCTTCCGCATTCCTCAGATCGGTTTCCGGTTCGCGGTCTTTAACCTGGCCGATGCGGCCATCACGGTGGGGGTTGTCCTGTTGCTCTTGCTGATGGTGACGGGGGCACTCCCGCGGACCGCTGGTTCCGATGAGCTGGCCACGAGGCAGCAGAGGAGGGAGCATGTCAGCCACTGAATCTATCTTCTCTCACCCCCAGCCAAAGCAAGAAGCCATGTCAGCAGATCGCCATGAAGTGCGCAGGTACGAGATCGGTCCCCAAGAGGCCGGCCAGCGTCTGGATCGCTCTGTGCAACAACAGCTGGCACCGCTCTCGCGGACAGCGGTGCAGCGTCTCATCGACGAAGGGGCGGTGCTCGTGAATGGGGAGCGCGAGAAGGCGGGCTATGCCCTGCGGGCCGGAGATGTGGTCGAGATTCTCTGGCAGCAGCCCCAGCGTTTGACGCAGGTGGCGCCGCGGGCCTTACCGTTAGAGATCCTCTACGAAGACGGTGACCTGCTGGTAGTCAATAAGGCTGCTGGCATGGTGGTGCATCCTGCTCCTGGCCATGAAGAGGACACGCTGGTCAATGCCTTGCTGGCCTATTGCCCTCAGCTACGCGAGGTTGGCAGTGGGGAGCGTCCTGGCCTGGTCCATCGCCTGGATAAGGATACTTCGGGGCTGCTGTTGGTGGCCAAGCACCAGCAGGCCCTGACCGCCTTGGCCGAAATGATGCAACGGCGCCAGATCCACAAGCGCTATCTGGCCTTGGTAGTAGGCCAGGTGCCGCTGGACCAGGGCACCATCGAGGCCCCCATTGGACGCGACCCGCGCAATCGCCAGCTGATGACGGTGACAGCCCACCACAGCCGCGAGGCGCGCACCCATTTCCGGATCGTGCGCCGTTTCGCGCAGCATACGCTCTTATCGGTTGAGCCGGAGACAGGTCGCACCCATCAGATTCGCGTGCATCTGAAGGCTATCGGCTACCCTGTGGCAGGCGATCCGGTCTATGGGCGCAGCGGCCACCGCTTGCCGGGCCTGACGCGCCAGTTCCTGCATGCCGCGCAGCTGATTCTGCCCCATCCAATGACCGGGGCAACACTGAAGCTAGAGGCCCCGCTCCCCACTGATCTGCAAGCCGTTCTGGCCAGAGAAGAGTTGCTCTGAGAGCAGATGATTCGGCTTGCCAGGCGCTCTCGTGCCCTCCGGCTCACCCCCTGGAAAGTTGCTTATAGGCCCCTGGCAAAAAGCAGGGGGGGATGCTACACTATCCTCAGCGAAGGGAGTCGGGCTTCCCTCACCTGAGTGAGTGAGTGAGTGAGTGAGTGAGAAGCCACGGCTGGCCAGGCCGGTGGATTCAGCGCCGCTCGTAGCGCGAGCGCCCATCTCGTGCCTTGACCTTGGACTTCGCCCTATCCATCCATGATGCGATTGCTTCCGGTGGCAGCGCCTCGGCAGGAGCTCCTCGCCTCGATCAGCTCGCCGTGAGCGCGTGCCTCGCCCTACTACTCAAATCGGTGAGACGGATACAGCACTAGCGTTCTTGCTCCTCCTGATGATTGCTCATAGGAAGCTCTTCTCGTCCCTCTTGACTTGAACTTATGTTCTATGTTACTCTGGCAGGAGAAGAAGAGAAGGGCCGACCGGCGGAAGCTGGAGACCGTGCTCCGACCGCTGTCGCTATTTCTGAGGCACTGTCCCTGGCAGTGCGAGCTTGTCTGAGAGACTGACGCTTGACGAGACGAAAGGAGAACCAGGCCATGCCTGTACTTGAAGCAACTGACAGGCTCACTCCCAAGAGTGCCCTGCGTCATCGTCCTCTGCAATCAGAGAGCGGGTCGGAGCGAGCAGCCGGATCAACGGGGGCGGCGGAACCAGTGGTGCAGCGGGCCTCGCGTCCGCGTCCGACGTTGGCCGATGTAGCGTCCGAAGAGATTGCGGAGTGGAGGCGGGTCGAGGGTGAAGGAGAACGCCGAACCGGGTCGAGGCGCTCACTCAGGGGGCCAGGTCGGACGACGGGCGGATCGCGTGGAGCCTCCACAGCGGCTGCTGCCACCACGACAGCAGCTCCTGGCGGGCAGCGCGGCCCGGTGGCAAGCTCTGCTCCAGTCCGGGAGGGGAAGACCACGGCTGGGCGGCAGCCGCAGATGCGCCGCTGGTTCCGGGCTCACCCATTGCTCTATCTTGGATTGGGTATGCTCTGCATGCTCCTCCTCTGGTGCGTGTTACTGCCGCTGGTCTCCTGGGGTCAGACGACCCTGGATGATCTGCGCTACGGTCGTCCGCGGACCTTCCAGATCGATGCTTTTGTGGGCCACAATGAAGCGGCGGGGATTCCAAGCCACTTCATCGCGCTCAATCTGAATGGGCATATCGAGATCATTGAACTGCCAGGAGGTGATCCAGCTCATGCCCGCATCTATGGTGGTCCCCAGCTCTATGACCCAGATGCTGATTTGGTACCGGTGACCCTCAGTTTTGCCGATGTCAATGGCGATCGCAGGCCGGATATGCTGGTGCACTTCCAGAGCACGCGGCTGGTCTTCATCAACGATGGCAACGCCTTCCGTCCGCTGCGCCCTGATGAGCGACCCGCTGTGCTCCAGTATCTCGAGCGCCATCCCAATCTCTAGAAGCAGGAAGCCGTCCCTGCCAGAGGGGCCACCGCGGGAACGAGAGAAGGGACCGCTGTCGCGAGCTGCTGGCGTTGTGGTGTCAAGGGCAGCTCACGGCAGCCAGTCCCTTCGTCCCGGCCTGGGTATGAGTATGGGCTTGGCCGCAGCGCCTGGGCTCCACTCAGCCCGGTACGCTGCGCTGAGGCAGTGCCAGGCTGGGGAAGCGTCCGGCCAGCTCAGCCGTAGATTCGCCCTATCGATCTGTGCGCTGACGCTGACCTCGATGTCCACCCAGGCTTGGCGATCAGAGGTCGAGGTCAGTCAGTCCAGTCGGCTACTACGGAACCGGACCTGCCGACTCGTCAACAAACTCCTGATAGGCTCATTGACAGCCTCGTGCGTGCATTGGCCGTCTGGCCAATCGGACCGCTGGCAAGGTCCGGGGAGCTGGTTCTCTCTTCCGGCAGTGTGGAAGGTGAGACAAGCGTAGAGAACCGCGGGAGGGGAGGGAGGGCACGTTAGTGGTGTCGCCGCTCTCCCTGCCGCTCGCTCTCCCCATGTGCTCGTCCTTGCTGCCCCCTGGCCGCCTGAGCCAGGACAGCCCCCACGGAGAAGCCGACTCGTTTGCGCGCGGGAATAGTAATCTGCTGCCCCCCACGGATGGATTTGACCTTGCGCGGAGCAACGGTGCGCAAGCTCCAGGTGCCGAAGCCCATCAGACGCACCTCGTGCCCACGGGCCAACTCCTCGCGCACGACCTCGGTGAAGGCGTCGATCACTTTGCCCGTCTCCTTGAGACTGAGGCCGGCCCTGGCCGCCGTCTGGTGAATCAGCTCGTCTTTGCCAATGACACTGTGATGCTTTTCAGACGAGACAGTGGTCATATCGGTTATTCCCTCCTTGTGCTAACGAAATGGCGCTGCTGAAGGCCCAGTGCGCCGCAGGGCGCCCCTTCACAACGCTGCTTGACGCAACACACGTTCCCGGTTTCGGTGAGCGTCTTTGGTCTCTCAGCGACTCACCATGCTGCCGCATTGTGTATGGGAATGGTGTTACCATCCATTTCCACTATACAGAGCCTCACCAAATACCGCAGGAGAAAGCTCCTAGCATTCCCCTTGACATACTAGACAGGAATAGCTACACTTGTCTACAAGATGTCTAGACAGAATAGAGCCTATGTGCAAATCTGTGCTGCCCTTGAGGAGGAGATCCGCAGCGGACGCCTGCCGACAGGCCAGCGACTACCGGGTGAGTATGAGCTGGCGCGGCGCTTCGGAGTCAGTCGCATGACCGTGCGGCAAGCGCTGGCGGAGTTAGCGCGTAAACAGCTGATTCAGACGCGAGCAGGCTCGGGCAGCTATATTACCTTTGATCACCGGCCCCTGGACTGGAGCCAGGGCTGGTCTCGGGCGCTGACGCGCCAGGGGGCACAGGTCACGACGCGCGTGCTCTACTTTGGAGCAGTGGTCGACCCCGAGCTGCGGGAGCGCCTGCAGGTAGAGGCGGAGCGTTTCATTGCGCTGGACCGCCTGCGTCTGCTGGAGGGACGCGAGCCGATCTCGCTGGAGCGCAGCCGCATGCCCCTGACGGAGCAGACGAGCGCTTTGTTAGATATTGATTTCGCCCATGAGTCGCTGATGGAGGTGCTGACGGGGCGCTTAGGACTGGTACCTGCGACTGGAGAAGAGTGGGTAGAAGTGACGCGCCTGCGCACTGAGGAGGCTCATCTCTTGGGGAAGGCAATTGGGGAGGCATTCTTACTGAGCCGGCGTGTAACGCGCGATTGCACGGGGCAGGTGATCGAGCATGTCGTCAGTTTGCTGGACCCGTTGCATTTCCGCCTCTATATGACCTTTGATCTGAGTGCGAACGAGCGACAGCGGAGGTAACAGCCATGTATGAAGCGCGCGCAGCAGCGAGATGCGACCAGCCGGAGATGGTGCGCCGGGCGCAGGGGACCTTGCTGGGTCTGGCCATTGGTGATGCCCTGGGGATGCCGACGCAGATGCTGCCCCGACCGGTGGTGGCCCGGCTTTTTCCGGCCCTGGAAGGTTTTGCCTCTGGACCTCCGCAGAACGCTATCAGTGCCGGCCAGCCAGCGGGCCGGGTGACTGACGACACCCAGCAGGCTCTCCTCGTAGCGCGCCTGCTGGTGGAAGGTCGGGGCCATCTTGAGAGCGCGCGGTTCGTGGAGGAGTTGCTCCGCTGGGCCGAGCAGGCAGAAGCCGACGGCAGCGAGCAACTTGGGCCATCGTCGCGGCGAGCTTTGGAAGCGGTACGGCAGGGAACGGCACCAGAGGACGCCGGGCGGCGGGGCGATACGAATGGGGCTGCTATGCGCATTGCGCCTGTGGGGATCGCCGTGCCTCTGGAGCCGGTAGAGCGTTTTCTAGAACGAGTGGAGGAGGTCTGTCGTCCGACGCACTTTACAGGTCTGGGGATCAGTGGGGCGGCGGCGGTGGCGGCGGTTATCAGTGCAGGTCTGGCGGGGGCAAGCTTTGGGGAGGCGGTCAACGAGGCGCGGCGGGTGGCGCGTCTGGGGCAGGAACGTGGGGCCTATGTGGCGGGGGCCTCGGTGGCGGAGCGGCTGGTCTGGGCTATGGACCTGGTGAGCCAATTGGATGAGAAGAGTGCCCAGGATGCGATTGTAGATCTGGTTGGAACGGGAGTAGCGACACAGGAGGCAGTGCCGGCGGCCTTTGCCATTGCGATGCGCTGGCGGAGCGATCCCTGGCGAGCCTGTCTGGTGGCGGCTCGCCTCGGGGGTGACAGCGATACCATTGCGGCGCTGGTGGGGGCTATGCTTGGTGCCTGCTCTGGTCTGGAGGTTTTCCCGGTCGAGGCACGCACCACGGTGGTGCAGGTCAATGCGTTAGACATCGACGGGTTGGTCAGCGAGCTCTTGGCTTTGCGGACCCGCTTGCAACAAGAGGAGGTACGCTTGTGAGCGTGCAACAACAGCTACAGCCGGAAGCTGATCGTCCTTGGGCGATTGAACTGCACGGGATCGAGCCCATTGGGGACGATGAGCGTCACGGTGCGCCCACTGAACTATTTTGGGTCTGGTTTGCCGCCAATATTGGAATCCTGGGAATCGTCTACGGTGGTATCTTGACTGCTGCTGGCCTCAATCTCTGGCAGAGCCTGCTGGTTGCTGTGGTCGGCTCCGCGGGGTCATTTGTGCTCGTTGGCGTGTTGAGTGTAGCTGGCAAGTGGGGGGGCGCGCCTATGCTAACATTATCACGCGCTCCTTTTGGGACACGCGGCAATGTGGGGCCGACGCTCGTCAGCTGGATCAGTCTGGTCGGCTGGGAAACGGTGACGGTGATTACGGCTGCCTATGCGCTGCTCGGGTTGCTGGGGCTGCTGGGGCTGCCCGCGACCCCTGCCTGGACGCTAGTCAGTCTAGTGGTAGTGGCGCTGCTGGTGGTGCTCTTCGGCCTGCTTGGTCATGCCACGCTGGTCTGGATTCAACAGGCGGCGACCTGGATCTTTGGCCTGCTGACCCTGGTGGTGGTGCTCTTCTTGCTGGCAAAGACGGACTGGGCTAAGGCGCTGGCGGCTCCGCCAGGCCCTTGGGATAGTGGAGTGCTGGCAACGTTAAGCATTGTGATTGCCGGGACGGGCATCGGCTGGGCAAACGCCGGCGCGGACTATACCCGCTATCTGCCGCGGGCGAGCAGTGGCCGGGCCATTGTCGGCTGGACGGTGCTGGGCGCCACCCTCCCGCTAGTGGTGCTGATGATGACAGGGGTGTTTCTGTCGGGCCGCTTGCCCGATTTGACGAGCGCGACGAATCCGATTACGGCCATTGGCCAGGAGCTACCACCCTGGATGGCGGCCCCTTATCTACTGACGGCGGTCGGTGGCCTGATCGCCTCGGCAGATCTGTCGATCTATTCCTCGGGGCTGAATCTGCTCGCGCTGGGGGTGAGGCTCGAGCGCTACAAGACGGTGCTGATCGACGGGGTGCTGATGGTAGTGGGGGCCGCCTACGTGATGCTGGTGGCCCAGGATTTCTTCGGGCCGTTCGAGAGTTTTCTGCAGCTGCTCTCGGATGGACTGACAGCCTGGGCGGCGGTCTTCCTGGTCGACATGCTCCTGCGTCGTGGCTATGACGCGCAGAGCCTGGTAGAGACCGGGTCCCGGAGCCGCTACTATTATCGCGCTGGGGTGAACTGGCGCGCGATAGTAGCCTGGCTGCTTGGCATTGGCGTTGGCCTGCTCTTTACGGTCTCGCCCTGGTTTACCGGTCCCCTGGCACGGGGGATCTTTGCCTCTAGCAGTCTGGGCTATCTGTTGGGCTTCGTGGTGAGCGCACTTGTGTACTGGCTGCTGGTACTGGTGAGCAGACGGGAGGTGATACTGGAGGCCGCAGAGGCCAAGCCGGCTTCGGAGTTGCCGGGAGGAGGGGGATCAGCATGAGCCGGCTGCGATTGCGACCCAGGCGGCTGGTGCTGGTGGGCAGTGTGCTGGTGGATCTCTTGCTCTATGTGGAGCGCCTGCCGGAGCGCGGTGGCGATCTGCTGGCGGAGCGCACGCTGCAGGCGGTGGGAGGAGGTTTCAATGTCCTGATTGGGGCGCTGCGGCTGGGGCTGCCGGCGGCCTATGCGGGTCGCATTGGGGATGGGCCGATGGGGCAGCGGGTGCGCGCTGAGTTAGCGGCGGTGGGCATCCCGGTGCTGCTGCCCCCGGTGGAAGGGCGAGACACTGGCTTTGATATTGGGTTGGTTGAACCGGATGGTGAACGGACGTTTGTGACGGCGCCAGGGGTGGAGGCAGAGCTGAGTCCGTCTGAGCTGGAAGGGCTGGCCTTGCAGGAAGGAGATGCGGTCTATGTCTCGGGCTATGATCTCTGCTACCCCCTCTCGGGAGCGGCTCTTGAGGCCTGGTTGCCGGGTTTAGCGCCTGGTTGCCTGCTGGTGCTGGACCCGGGGCCGCTGGTTACTGCCATTCCGAGGTCGCGGCTGGAGCGGGTCTTATGCCGGGTGGACGTCCTGAGTTTGAACGCGCGTGAGCTGCGGCTGCTGGCTGGAGAGGAGGAGCCAGCCCGGGGGGCGGCGCTCCTGCGTGCCTGGGTAGCTCCGCAGGGCATTGTTGTGGCGCGGGTGGGGGCTGAGGGCTGCTGGCTGGTGAGCGCTGAGGGGGCGCCGTCCAGGATTGCAGCCAGGCCAGCGCGAGCCGTGGTGGATACGACGGGGGCAGGCGACGCGCATGTGGCGGCTCTTCTGGCAGCGCTGGCGCGGGGTCGGAGCCTTGAGGAGGCAGCCTATGAGGCCAATGTGGCTGCTTCGCTGGCTGTGGAGCGTGCTGGGCCGGCGACGACTCCAACGCGGGCCGAGCTGGAGATGGCCCTGGCGGAGGGTGGCAAGAGAGGAAGCGCGGGGGAATAAACTTCCCCTGGCGCCGATCTCTTTGCACACCCTTGCTTCCTTTCCTGTGTCACTGCTGGTGCTGCCCGGTGCTGGCTTCCTCCAGACACTGCAGGACGAGCGAGAGCAGCTTCGTCGGGTCCTCTGCGAAAAGGACCGGCGAGGCTGTTTTTTTGCGCAAGCGGGGATACCAGGTGGGCAGCTCATTGGCCAGGCCGCCGCTGCCGACAAGGACGCCAATGGGTTTCCCCTCATAAATGAGGTTGGTAAATTCGTTGAGGGTACCCCAGCCGCCGCTGATGATGAGGCCGGCGTCACTGTTAACGGTTGAGATGACGTTACGGTATTTGAGGCGTGCCCCCCAGTCGCGGTCGGGCGTTGCCGGAGCCAGGCCGAAGAGATCGTGGTAGCCAGGAGGAACGTAGATGAGGCGGTGGTAGATGCCGACGTCGTCCCGAGGATAGGCGCGGCGGTGCTCGTCAAGATTGAGCGCCGGGGTAAAGCCCCAGACCTCGGCCCCGCGCTCGAAGGCGGCGCGGGCGACGGCATAGGGCATCCCACTGCAGGCACCGGTGATGACGATGCAGCCGCGTTCAGCCAGAGCCTGGCCCAGCTGGCGGGCCAGGCTGAGGGCGTGCTCGCTCTCGACGATGTTGGAGCCGTAGACGCCAATTTTGTAGGACATCGTTCCCTGCCCTCCTCCTTTTGCTGTTGTCTGTTGAATGGTTAGACTTTCTCGGTCTTGCCACTGCTTGCTATTTTAGTCTTCTGGCCCTGGAGAAGGAAACAGGCCCTCGTTGGCGATCTCGGAGGCGACGTAGTAGCGCAGGACCATCGCGGGCGAGTTCCAACCACCAGCTTGCTGAAGCTGAGCCAGATTGCGCTGGCGGCTGGCATGGTAGGTTGCCCAGTAGTGGCGGCAGTCGTGGGGAGAGAGGTGGTCGATACCAAGCTGGTCGCCGAGGTCTTTGAGCAGGTACTCGACCAGGCGTGCGCTGATGTGGCGGCCTTTGTACCCGGGGAACAGATAGCGCTCGCTGGCGACGTCGGGCAGGTAGGCGCGCAGGGCCTGAAGGCAATCGGCAGAGAGGCGATGCGTCTGCTCTTTGTCGACCTTTTCGCGGTAGAAGCGCAGCAGGCCACGACTGAGCCGAACATCTTTGACCTGGAGAGCTACGAGCTCGCCGACACGTAGCCCCAGGTCGAGAAGGAGACAGAGGATGACGCGGGCACGCCGCCCCTGGGGGGTGCTGAGGTCGTGGCAGCCTTTGAGCCAGGCCGCCTGCTCCTCGGTCAGGAGGTTCGGCTCGGCTTTTTTGGCGCCGCGTCGGGTGATGGCCCGCTGGCGGTCGATCTGGCGCCCTTCCTTGTGACGGTAGCCCTGGACGCGGCTGATGCGATAGAGTTCCTCCTGAGAGAGGACGCCGGCGTCGGCGGCCAGACGGCAGTAGCGCTTGAGGGTGGAGAGACGCACGTTCATGGTGTCGATGGCGTAGCCCTGGCGCTCCATCCAGCTCAGGAAGAGCTGGATCAGGCCAGCGCTGACAAAGCGCCAGGTCGAGGCTTCGAGAAAGAGGGCCTGGGTAAGGGTGGCGACGTCTGTTTGCAGGCTGACCCCAGTGGCACGAGCTCCGGCCTCCAGGCAGAAGGTGGCGAAGGCTTTGAGATCCCAGAGCTGGCGAATGCGGGTGTTGTGGGCCTGCCGCCGATGATAGCGGGCAAACACCTCGTGCTGGGCATAGAGATCGGCCATGTCGGCGATGCGTCGCAGTAGGTCCAGATCTTCCCCCGCCAGGGCGCCCAGGCCCTCGCCCGTGCCTTCCTCTTCAGGAGCAGGTGGTGTTCCCTGTCGCTCGCGTACGACCCCAACCAGGACAGGCTGCGCCAACGGGAGCAGGGCTGCTGCCTTCTGGTCGGAGAGGTGGGAGGCCGTTTTCTTCCTGCTCATATTGCTCTCTATTCTTTCAAAATATATTTTTGTGCTTATATGGATTGTAAAACGTAAAGAGAAGATTTGTCAAGGGCTGATTGCTGAGAAATCAGTCAGGCGAAGCCCTGCCACCAGTCCGGTCCACAGAGACTGCTTGCTGCTCGCGATGCGACGTGCGGGAGGCTCTAGGGCGTGCATCAGGCTCAGGTGCAAGGCGGACCAGCGGTATTCTGGAGAAGATTGGTTAAGGGGAGGTGGCCTGTTGGGGGGCAGGTAGGCAACAGTGGAGTAACGATGAGCTGTCAAAGAGGGACTTGACCCCAGGCATTGATAGAGGTATGCTAGCGCCTAGAGTGAGTATAGTGTGTAAAAGATAGTTGGAGGAGTTAACAACGTGAGACCAGAAGACTCTGATAACAGCGGTTCTGCCGATGGGAACATTAAAGTCTGGCCTGGCACGTGGACAGATGCTTCTCACACGGTGAGCTTTGGAAACCAGAAGAATGAGGATATTCAGGCGGCAGTCATGCTGGCGCTCAACGGTGTCATTGACGCGCTCAACGCCTTCTCCTTTCTCCAGGGGGCAGTGAATCTGGCGAATGCTCTGTCCGACTTCTCTGACAATCTCGGGTTGTCTCTTGGGTGTGTTGCTGTCGACTTAAGCGTCGTTGCCAGTGGTCTGCTGGGAGCTGCTCAGGCTTTCGCGGGGCAGGATCAGACGTTGGCCAACATGTGGGCCGATCTGCAGAAGCAATTGCCTTACTTTACGACAGGAACGACCCTGACGCCGACGGTGGTGTCCACCTTTAGCCCGCTGACCATCCACCCAGCGTATCAGCCAGATCCGATTAGCAGTTTTTTTTCGCAGGCCTGGCACACGGTGACTAGTTGGGCGAGCGATGCTCACGACTGGGTCTACTCCCACGTCTCTTCCGCTGGCGCTCCCCCGTGGGCGGCAAGCGCAACCGCTGCCTTGGCCGCGGGGGTAGTCTTTGTGGGTGTGCTCATTCTTGCTCCAAAGCCGGGACTTCTCTAAGCCTGAGTTCGCCGATTCCATTTCCATGCCGTCTCTGGGCCTGCCGACTCCTTATTCCACGTTCTGCTTGTTGTTTCTCGAAGCCACATGAGAGGAGCAGTAGAATGGTTGAAGCACCTGTGCCTCCTCCGCTCGTGACGGTTTCCTATCCGGAGGTGCCGTCCGATCTGGCAACCAGGCTGAGTGATTTGATCACAACCCTTCAGACCAGCAGCGGCCAGCTGCAGGGTTTCTCTGGCCGGATGCAGGATTTTATCAACCAGGTGCACAAGGCCGTCGAGTACGTGGCAAGCATTTCCGAGGGACATAGTACGCAAGCCTTGCTAGAGACCTGGCTGCTTTCTCTCAACGATAGCTCGCAGTCTCACGGCGGTATGGGCGACGTGGCCTCGCACCTGAGCAGTCCTCTCTTATCCCTCCAGGAGCAGGTCCAGACCGTTCAGAGTGGTATGAGTCTCATCACGGATCTGCAGACCAATAGCGGGCGAGTGCCGAGAACGGTGGCTTCTGACGTACAGAAGGATATTGACGATTTTAACAATGCGCTCAATACTATCAGTATAGCTCTGGATGGAGCTGCAAAGCTCATCAAGGCCCTTAATGATGCCTGGCCACGTACCTGCGCTACAGGTTTTACGCCGGGCAACCGCTACCCAACGTTTGCGCCTGGTTCCTTTGACCAGCATATGATGAGGATGAGCGGAGACCTCTCTGGGGCCTTCAACAGCTCTGCTGGTCAGAGGATTATCAACAAGCTTGGCGAAGAAGAAGGTCAGACGCTCATTGCGCTGGCTCAGGCGAATGGTGCTGATCTGGACCGGGTCGCCCAATTTGTTGACCAGGGAGCAGACCCTCAGCTGATCGATTGCTGGATTCAAGGGGGGCATCCTGCCGATGTCGGCAACGTGGGGGCGCTGCGAGAGTTCTATGTCAAGTCTCATCTTGATACCCTGATTCCAGACTACGGCGGCGGTGTGCAAGAGCAGGTGAAGCTCTCCGTGCAAGGGGCGAGTGCCAAGGCAGATTTTGTGACGAGCAAGGCTATTATTGAAGTATCAGGGGGCCCTCGCCTGAGTGCTAAGCTGCTGAATGACAAAATGAAGCAGTTCTCCGTCTATAGTAAAATCGCTGCCCAGACGGGAAGGCGGGTCTACTTCCTGTGGGATAAGAGCTCGGGTGCACCAGTCCCTCCAGAGCTGCAGAGGCAGGCGGCGCGTTGGGGTGTGACGATTGTCGAGTTCCCCTAAGAACGGGGTGGTGACTGTCTGCCTGGCCTGGTGTGCTGTGAGGACCAGGTCGCCGCTCCACTGGGCAACCTGTTGGCCCTTGCTGGAGCGAGCAGTCCATCTGCAGGCGCGAATCAGGAATGTGAGAACAGAGGGAGGTACAAGTATGGGGGATACATTGAACAGCACCTTTGAGCTGCAGACGGAGAGAGGGGAGCTGTTTTGGTGGCCGTTACTGTTCGAGGCGCTCAGCTGGCACGGCTTTCATTTTACCGCGCCGGGCAAGCCCGCCGGGGTGGGCTACTACTTCTACCGGTCCTACGTGCAGGAGGAGGACAGCGACTTTGTGTGTAGCTCCTTCCGCGAATTGTGGGAGAGGATCGTGGATCGCCAGGCCCAGGTCATGGTGTCGCTGTGGTCCTCTTGTGCTGATCCTTTTCCCCTGGATCTTCTGATCGCTTCGAAGGGGGACGCTGCCACTCTCAGCGTCTCGCTGGGGTGCGATGATGCGTATCTGGGGTCGGATGAGATCGATCCCGAGACGGTCAAAGAACGGCTCCGGCTGCTCTGGGAGTGCTCCAAGACGCTCTTTGTGGTCTGCCAGCCCTGTCGTGGGGAACTGAGCTGGGGAGAGGCAGCTCCTGGCACACCGGCACTGGCGAGCTTCGGGCAGCCGCTGGAGGTGTCTGAAGAGGCGCGGCATTGGTGGCGGCTGCAGGTGCAGGAGCAGGTGTTGCCAGGCGGCGAGCGGATCTTTGTGGCGCAGCCCTGGTACGTGAGGAGGCGACAAGGAGAACTGGCCTACTGGCCTTTGGAGGACTAAGGGGAACGGAGGCCGCCGATGGTTGGAGATCATCCTGGAGATAGTCAAGCGAGGGGTCAGAGCGGCGAGGGCGCGAGCCCATCCGCCGCAGTTGATCTTCTCTGCGCAAGGTCTGAGCAACTCCTGAGCGACGTGCATGCGGCTCTGCGCAGCTGCCATGTGGCTCTGCTGACCGGTCTGGCCGGCAGCGGTAAGACGACGCTGGGCCGCGCCTATGTGCGCCGCTTCGGCGCACAGTATTCGTCGGTGATCTGGCTTGATGCGCTTGCTCCTGAAACACTGGTCGCTGATCTGCTGGCTCACTCTGAGGTCCTTCCGTCGGTGAGGGAGGGATTAGGCAAGGGAGTAGAAGGCATTCGGCAGATCATTGAGGCGCTCCTGACGGTAGATGGTCTGTTGCTGGTGCTTGATCACGCAACACTGACAAGCGAGGGGTTGCCTATGGCCAGCGAGCGCTTCCCCAAGGGTACGGTGCTGGTCCTGACTCAGGACCAACTACCGGCCTCTGTAGCGGCGGGCTTCGAGCTCAAGCCGTTGGAGGCAGAGGATGGCGCTATCCTGCTCTTGGGTCAGGCTGGCCTGCTGACGGCGGCGGCCTCACTGCAGGAAGCTCAGGCTCAGGAAGCTCCGGGGGAGCGCCAGCGGCTTGCTCTGGAGATCTCCCGTGAGCTGGTGGGTTCCCCTCTAGCCCTGACGCTGGCGGCTGGGTATCTGGCGCTGACCGGTTGCTCGCTTGAGTGCTATCTTTCTGCTTGCCGGAGTGATCCCTTGCGGCTCTCTGATGCCGGCGATCGCCATGCCGCCGCTGCCAGGGTCGCCTGTCATCTGCTGCTGGTGCATCTGGAAAGGGCTGACCCTGATGCTCTGCGCTTGCTTGAGGCTTGCGCGCTCTTTGCTCCTCCCCCGGTGCCTCGGGCGGTGCTTCAGCAGGATACGCTTCTCCAGGCTGTCTTTGGCACGCAGGGGGCCGCCGGAGAGGAGCGCTTCCAGCATGCCCTCCATACCCTATTGACGGGGCGACTCTTGAGCGCAGTGCAGGTGCCAGGCAACTATGAGGCCTTGGACCTGCATCCGTTGCTGCGCGAGCTTGTTCTGCAGGCCCTTTCTCAGCAACGAGAGGTCATCCTGCGGGAAGCGATTGCGGCTGCTTGTCTCTGTCTGGCTGAGGCTTCAGGCCCTCCGAGCGCTTCGTCGTTGGCGCTCTGGTTCCGGCTGGCCGCGTGCATTCGCGAAGGAGCCGCTGCTGATGAGCGGCTGCTCCTCTCGGGAGAGCAAACGGCAGATGCCTACGCCTGGGCTGCCTCTCTGCTGGGAGCGCAGGCGTATTTCAGTGCCGCTGAGTCGCTGTTGCGCCAGGCAGTCATGATCTGGGAGCAGGTGGCCACCGATGCCACCCTCGCTAAGATAGCTGGCGCTTGTCTGTATGTAGGAGTGTTTAATACCTACCTCCAACGCTATACGCTTGCTGAAAGGTATGCCCAGCGGGCGCTGACGATAACAGAACAGCTCTCCTCAGTATCGCCTCTACGCCTGCTCGACTGCATTATGACCCTGGCCTGGATTTGCGAGATGGCTGGCAAGCCCGCTGAGGCCCGGCGCTTCTATCAGAGAGCCTGCGCATTTGGAGACGCAGCTGGCCTGCGGACTCACCCTCTGTATCTGGCAGCACTGCGGGCCACCCGGCGAGGCTCTCCAGGGGAGCCAGAGGAGCGGGAGACTCTTCCGATAGATAACTCACCGTACTCAGGCTTCGAGACATCCGCCGAAGCAGAGCAAGATGCGCCACCAGCAGTCAACCCTCCGTATACGGGCTTCGATCCCCCTGAAACACCAGATATCTTATAGTCTAGACTGCCGCAGCGGGCCCACTCGTCAGCAAGGTGCACGCTCTGCTGTACTCGCTCTCTCGCCATGCTGGTAACCCGCACTGAGGGGGCTTGCTGATGCCTGTGTGAGTCTGGCAGAGCAGGAGGGTGTAGCAGGGGTCGGAGAGAGGGCGGAGGCAAGGAGGCATACGGAGAATCGACTCTTGCTTGCGTTGCCCCAGGAGGCCAGAGGCTGCAGGCAGAAGCTCCCCGCCTCGATTGCATGGCAGGCGGAGACCAGGTATCCACTCGGTCTACCAAACTGACCCTCTGTCGGATGAAGCAGGGGATTCCCAAGGCTCGGCCTGAAACCACCAAAGGGCAAGGCGGAGAAGGACTACGGGATTAAATTTCGTATTTTCCCGACTAATACGAAATTGGGGACGGGCCGTAGAAACGCCTCCTTGCCTCCACGCCATCGCTGCCACCGCCATCGCCAGCCGCCTGCTTCGGGGCCGTCTTTGGGCGCAGTAACAGCCAGCCCGGAGTCAGCCGAGACCCAACCTGCTTGCTGCCCGCTGCCCTCTCCTCAGCGCCAGGCAGACTGGCCAGTACTGATGGCGCTGCTGACCGGGTCTGCAGAATCGGCCAAAGATCAACCAGGATTTGCCTGGGTCCCTGGCCTCCCGGAGCGCTATACTTGCTTGTGGAGAGCAATGCCACCCACAGAGGAATAGAAAGACAAGAAAAATACTGAGGTGAATTATGCAATACACTCGATTAGGAAAGACCGGTCTGGAGGTCTCGCGTATCTGCCTCGGCTGCATGAGCTTTGGCGATTCCACGCGCTGGATTCATCCCTGGGTCCTTGATGAAGAGCAGAGCCGGCAGATCATCAAGCGGGCCCTTGACCTGGGCATCAACTTCTTTGATACCGCCAACATCTATTCGCTTGGGGCCAGCGAAGAAATCCTTGGGCGTGCCCTCAAAGACTTTGCCAGACGGGACGAGGTTGTCATTGCCACGAAGGTTTTCTTTCGGATGCGTGAGGGACCTAACGGAGCCGGCCTGTCGCGCAAAGCCATTTTCAGCGAAGTCGACCATAGTCTCCAGCGCCTGGGAACCGATTACATCGATCTCTATCAGATTCATCGCTGGGACTATCAGACCCCGATTGAGGAAACAATGGAAGCGCTCAACGATCTCGTTCGGGCAGGCAAGGTGCGCTACATCGGGGCTTCAGCCATGTACGCCTGGCAATTCCAGAAAGCCCTGTTCGTGGCAGAGCGGCATGGCTGGACGCGCTTCGTCTCCATGCAGAACCATCTCAACCTCATCTACCGTGAAGAGGAGCGTGAGATGCTACCGCTCTGCCGCGCCGAGGGCATCGGCGTGATCCCTTACAGTCCCCTGGCGTCTGGCAGGCTGGCCCGCGAGGTCTCACAGCAGCCGACCAAGCGCGCGGAAACGGACCAGGTCGCCCGGATCAAGTACGACGCCACTGCCGAGGCTGATCAGCGTATCATCGATCGCGTCGGAGAGCTTGCTGGCAAACGCGGCCTCGCACGGGCCCAGATTGCCCTGGCCTGGCTTCTGCAGAAGGAGCCGGTGACTGCTCCTATTGTTGGGGCCACCAGGGTCAGTCAGCTGGAAGAGGCCGTCGGCGCCCTCGATGTCCACCTAAGTGCCGAGGACATTGCCTACCTGGAAGGGCCGTACGTGCCGCATCCTGTCGTTGGCCCGGAGTAAGTCGGAACGGCACTGCCACGGCCAGAGCGCCACGGGAGGAAGTCGCTGTGCCCGCTCAACCGGTGGCGGCTTCCTCCCACAGCTCGGCCAGCCACCGTCGCGCGCGCCGTAGCCAGCTCGGCCAGGCACTCGCCCAGGCCAGCCGTTCCAGCAACTCATCGATCTCCTCCTGACGCCCGACCTCATCCAGCTCCACCCCTTCGGCAAAGAAGAGATCCTCCAGAGGACCATTGATTGTCAGAATCGGTACCGTCACCGTCAGCGCCTCTGCCAGACAGGCGGCCTCCTGCCCCTGGGGACGCGCGCGCACCCCATAGCCACGCAGAAAGGCCCGGGCCCGCTCTGGCTCCAGTCCTCGGGCCACCAGCGGGCGCGTCTCTCCCGTCGCAGGTTGCCAATCCAGGGCACTGAAGGCAAAGAGGGCTGCCGCCACCTCCAGAATACGCTTCTCCCAGCGCGAAGCATAGAAACCAGCGACCGAGCAAACTCCCCGGGCGTCGAAGCGCAAATTGAGGGCCTGGTAATCGCCGTGAATGTGTAGCTCAGGCAGCCCACGAGCTGCCCCGAGCGTCATCATCGCCGCAGGCAGCACCGCTTCCCACTGCTCGACCCATGTCTGCAAGGCGCTGGCAATTGCTCCCACCTGGCAGTGCTCAGCACGCTCGCGGGCCAGATTGAGCCAGCCCTCTACCAGGCCGCCAGCCTGCAACTCCGAAGGCCAGCGGTGCTGCGGACCCGGAAAGCGGAGCGAGGCCTCGTGGAGCTGCGCCAGCATACCGCCCGCGGCCTCCACCCAGCGCAGCCCCCGCGGTCCCGCGCTGGCGAAGTCCTCCCCACCTGCCCACTGCTGCAGTTCAAAGCGCTCCTCCCCCAGAGCCAGGCAGTAGGTCCCCGTCGGGGTCTGGCGCAGCGCAGGCACGGGTAAACCTGCCAGGCGCAAAAAGCGCTGAAAGCGATAGCAATGCTCACCATCCTCGCCTGCCGGACCCTCGGGGCGCAGGCGCAACAGATAGCGCTCACCCTCGATCTCCAGCAGCATGCCCAGCGGCTCGGGGCTATAAGGAGACGTCAACAGGCCCAGGGACTGCCAGGATGAGAGGCCGAACCCCTCCATGATCCGCTCCAGATCAAAAGGGGTCTGCGTAGCCCCTTCCCAATGCTCGCCCCCACCAGCATCAGCGGAGAAAAACCCCTCCATCAGCACGCCTCACGAAACAGCACATAGAGCCGCACTACAGCACTACACTTCTGTAGGGAGATCAGGACGGACCCCCCATTCGTTCCAGGAGCCATCGTAATTGGTCAGATGAGGATACCCCAGCAATGCCAGGCTAAAGAGCACCACTGTCGCCGCCACGCCGCCATTGCAGTAAGCGATCACCTGTTCCTCTGGGTGCACACCGGCGCGGGCAAAGACAGCCGCTAACTCCTCGTTGCTGCGAAACTGGCCCGTCTGAGGATCAACCAGCTCCTCACGCGGAATATTGATCGCTCCCGGAATATGCCCCCGACGACCCGGCTGGCGCACCACCTGACCACTGTACTGCCCCACATCGCGAGCATCAATAACACGTACTCCTGCCCGCCCCAGAGCCGCCAGCACCTCCTCCGCCGTCGCCCGCAGCTCCGGCTGCACCCGTGGCGTAAAGATCGCCGGCGGGAACTGCGGCACCTCCGTCGTCAGCGGACGCCCCTCACGCAGCCAACGCGGGAAGCCTCCGTTCAGTACCCGTACCTCGCGATGGCCATAGTAGGTCAGCGCCCACCACAGGCGCGTGGCAAACTGCGAGGCCGGATGCGCATCATAGGCCACCACCACATGCTCATCCCCTATGCCTAACCGTCCCAGCACCTCCGCAAAGCGCTCCGGCGGCGCCACCTGTGCCTTCACCTCGCTCGCGGGATCAACGATATCGCTCGTCCAGTCAAGATAAACCGCGCCCGGAATGTGCCCTTGCTCGTACTCAGCGCGCGCCCCCTCATAGACCGCCTCCTGCTCGCCAGCCCCACGCTCGACAGTGCGCACATAGCCACGCATATCCACAATACGTAGCCGGGGATCGCGCAAGTGCTCCTCCAGCCAGGCCGGCTCAACCAGCAAGCGCTCGCGCTGCTCACTCATCATTGTCACCAAGCCTCCTTTCTCCCATCACCAGGAGAACAACCGAGCCGCCTCCGGGTTCTCCGTACTCACAAAATGGGCCGGCGTTCCCAGCACCTCGAAGCGCTTCACCCCAGTGATGCGCATGGACTGCGAGGGCGTCTGAGTTGTCAGATAGCGCTGCACTGTCAAGCCCAGAGGTCGCGCCAGAACCAGGGCCGCCGTCGTCGCCAGAACCACATTGTTGAACGTATTGAAAGGGCGTCGCATACGCGCCACCGTCATCGCCGACAGCCCGCTCAGCAAGCCTGCCACCGCCAGATTCGTGCCGCAACGCTCATGGACCGCCAGCTCCGGCTGCGTCGTGCGCAACAAGTGTAGCGCCTCCTCAGCCGCCGGCAGCACCTCCTCAGTCGGCACATCGCCAAAAACCAGAAAGCCCAGCGCCGATGACACCCCAGAGAAACGCACCTCCGGAAACTTACGGCTCAGCAGCACAATAGTGGCATGCTCCAGCGCATGATTCTGACGTACAGCGCTGCCCAGCAGCAACTGCTGCATGACAGCATTCAAGGGATTCAACGAAGCCATCACTTGTCACCCTTTCCGGGCGAGCAACAGACCAATCAGCCTGAGCAGGAGTCGAATCCGCCAGGCGACGGTGTCCGTCCCGCCTTCTGGGAACCACGTTCCTTTACTTATACTTATAAACTATATGAAAGATCAAGCGTTCATCGCCGAGCTGGATCACATCGCCATCGCGCAGCACCGTCTGCTGAATACGCTCGCCATTCACCAGCGTACCATTGGCACTCTGCAGATCCTCCAGGTACCAGAAGCCGTTATCGAACCACAACCGGGCATGGCGACGCGAGACAGTACGACCGGCAATAATAAAGTCATTGCCATTGGTGCGCCCGATCGTTGTCACATCCTGGTGGAAGCGGAAAGAGCGACCAGCCAGCGGTCCACTCTGCAGAGTCAAGCTGGCCAGCACCACGCGCCCCTGAGCATCGACATAACAATCCTTGGCCGCCTTCCGATCGGCCAGCTCATAGCCGCAAGTCGTACAGAACAGGCGCGTACTCGGGTTAGGAGTGCCGCAGCGGAAACACGACAGCGTCACCGTCGGGAATGGCGTTCCCGACGTGGCACGGGGTGCCAACGACTCCCCCTGGCCCTGGCCAGAGGTGAAGCCGCCCCCAGCGCCTGTGGCGGCGGGCGTACCATAAGCAGGAGCGGACTGCGGTCTGGCTCCAGGGGTAGCCGGCCACGCCCCCAGTTGAGGTGAAAGCAAGGTAGAGGCCGACCCACTGCCTTCGGGCGATGGAGGAGCCACTGTTGACAACCGCCAGACGCGCGGCAGCGGGAGGCGAGCCGCATTCATCGCTGCTGCCAGAGCCTCCGCCATCTCCTCGATCGACTGGTAGCGATCAACGGGTGCCTTGGCCGTCATCTTCACCACGACCTGCTCAATCACTGCCGGCACACCTGCCTGATGCAGCGGCTCAACCGGCAGCGGTTCCTGCAAATGCTTGAGCGTCACACTGACCGGATTCTCTGCGCTGAAAGGCACCCGTCCCGTCAGGCATTCAAAGAAGACGATCCCCAGGGAGTAGATATCGCTGCGCTGATCGACAGCCTGGCCTGTACTCTGCTCTGGAGACATATACTGTGGCGTCCCAATGCCCACCCCGGCCCGTGTCAGGTGCGTTGTCCCCTCCAAGATCTTGGCGATCCCAAAATCAGAGAGCAAGAGGTGGCCATCGCGACGCAAGAGCATATTACTTGGCTTCACATCACGATGGACAATGTTATGGCTATGAGCACAGCGCAGTCCCTCCGCTGCCTGCAGCAAGAAGTCAACGGCCTCCACCAGGGACAGCGAGCGAGCCTTCAAGCGCTCCCGCAAGGTGCCGCCGTCAACATACTCCATGACAATATAGGCAATCTTCTCTTGCTCGCCGAAGTCGTGGATCTGAACAATATGGGGATTCACCAGCTTGGCGACCGAACGGGCCTCCTGCTCAAAGCGCTTGACAAAGACGGGATCATGGGCATAGCGAGCTGGAAGCACTTTGACCGCCACATAGCGGTCGAGCGAGGGTTGATAGGCCTTAAAGACCGCAGCCATCCCGCCCGCGCCAAGCGGCTCTACGATACGGAATTGACCCAGGGACCGCCCAACGAGGGCCTGGAGATCATCGGCATGCCCTTTTTGCCGAGCATAGGGATTCTCTGGTGGTTGCATAACCGGCTCATTTCCTCAATTCCTGCCATCAGTCGAACGACTCCAGAGCGCCCCCTCTCCCCCTCTCCCCAGCCAGTCAGGCTTGTCCGCTCCGGCCTCCCTCGCTCCCCGACAAGATACGGTACGGGCAGGGTCCTTCTCCTCTCCCCCACCTCCTTGTCAGCAAGGCGGACCAGGTACGGACAGCACAGCTCTGATTATCGCCTAACAGGCTGTCCCTGTCAATCGAAGCAAACACCCTGCCTGCGGCGCTGAGCTATCCGTCCGGCTGTCTCCTCCCCACGCCCGCCTCCCGCAAGTGGAGATGGACAGCCCGGTTGCCGGGCTGTCCCTTCCCAACCTGCCCCCTCCGTCACGTACAGGCATGTCTGTCAGCTATCCTTCCAGCAGCAGCCGCTCCGGATCTTCCAGGAGTTCCTTGATCCGGACCAGGAACTGCACAGCCTCACGGCCATCGACCACGCGATGGTCATAGGAGAGCGCCACATACATCATAGGACGCACGACCACCTGTCCATCGACCACCACGGGACGCTCCTGGACCTTGTGCATTCCCAGGATGCCTACCTGGGGGCCATTGAGGATCGGCGTCGAAAGCAGCGAGCCGAAGACCCCGCCGTTGGTGATGGTGAAGGTCCCTCCCTGGAGATCCGCCAGCGTGAGCTCATTGCTGCGCGCCCGCCGCGCCAGCTCCGCAATCTCCCGCTCGATCTCCACAAAGCTCTTACGATCAGCATCGCGCACCACGGGCACGATCAGCCCCTCATCCGTACTCACGGCGATGCCAATGTCGTAGTAGTACTTGACCAGCAGCTCGCGCCCCTGCAGTTCCGCATTCAGATAGGGGAAAGCCTTGAGCGCTCCCACAACTGCCTTCGTGAAAAAGGACATAAAGCCCAGCGAGATACCATAGCGCTGCTTGAATTCCTCGCGGTGACGTGCCCGCACGGCCAGAATAGCGCTCATGTCAACCTCATTGAAGGTGGTTAACATAGCCGCCGTATGCTGGGCCTCCACCAGACGCTGGGCGATGGTCAGACGCCGACGCGAGAGCCGAATGCGCTCCTCCCGCCGCGGCTCCGAGGTCAGCAGCGGCGGCGGCTCCAAGGCTGGCCCCGCCGTCGCGCTTGCTCCATCCCCTCGACCTGGAGGCGCAGTCACCGTGGCTGGTGCTGCAGACTGCGATGGCTGCCACTGCGGCTGAGCCTGGCCTTGCTGGAGCGCCTGCTGCTCCAGATAGTGCAGGACATCGTCCTTGGTCACTCGCCCATGCGGACTGCTGCTCTTGACCTGCGAGAGATCAATGTTGTACTCAGCGGCAATGCGACGCGCCAGCGGAGAAGGAGGACGTTGCCCATCGGCAAGACGCGAAGCCGACGGTGTGCTCTCGGGCTGAACCTCTGCCTGCACCTGCCGGGATGGGGCCGATTCCTCACGCGAGGTCGACACAGCACGCTCCCCTGTCGCAGCAGCGGCCTCCTCGAGATGAGCCAGAACCTCACCAACCGCCACATCCTCTCCCTCACGCTTCAGAATCTCCGTCAACACCCCGTCATGATCCGCAGTCACCTCAACGCTCACCTTGTCGGTCTCCAGCTCCGCCAGCACTTCGCCCTGACGGACCTGCTCCCCCTCGCGCTTATGCCAGCGCGCCACCGTGGCCTCAACCACCGATTCGCCCAGGGTAGGAACACGAATATCTATCGCCATTTTCTCATTCTGCCTTTCCTGCTGCAGTGCTGACTGCTGCTTTTGATGAGTGCAGAGCCTTCCTCTCAGGGGCTGAAGAAAGCCAAAGGCGAGCCAGCGCACTGGCGCTCTTCGCGCACGCTGGCCTCTCCTGGCCTATTATAGCATTGCCAGGCATGGCCTGCCCGTACGCCCTAACCGACGTGGTGCAACTCGGCACAGCTCAGCGCAGCTCGCCTGGCTTCCTTCGCCCCTCGCGTCGACGCTAGCGTCGACGCTTGCCTACTGGCGTTTCAGGAGCGCGCTTCTCGATCAGAGAGCCGCCCTCGCCGAGCAGAGCCTCCTCGATCAAAGCGCGTTGCTCGGCCTCATAGCGATCCATAAAGCCGGTGGCCGGGCTGGCGCTCTCGGGGCGCGCCAGCACCCGCAGCACTGCCTGGGGCGTGGGGAGCGAGACGAGCAACCGTTGTAGACGGGGCATCATATACGTCCAGGCTCCCATATTGAGCGGCTCTTCCTGGACCCAGACCAGTTCTTGCAAGGACGGGTAGCCACTCAACACCTGCAGCAACTCCTCGGCAGGCAGAGGATAAAGCTGCTCCACGCGCACCACTGCCACGTCGCTAGCCTGGACCCGCTGCTCGCTCGCCAGCAGATCGATGGCCATCTTCCCACTGCACAACAACACCCGGCGGATAGTCTGGGCCCGTTGCCTTGCCTCAGCATCGTCGAGCACTGGCTGGAAGCGCCCGGTCGTGAGCTCCTCCAGCCTTGCCGCCGCCAGCGGATGGCGTAGCAGACTCTTGGGCGTCAGGGCCACCAGTGGCAATGGATGATGCTGGAGACTATGCGCCTGCTGACGCAGCAGATGGTAGTATTGGGCTGCCGTCGAGCAATTGGTCACGCGCCAGTTATGGCCTGCCGAAAGCTGCAAGAAGCGCTCCAGGCGCGCACTCGAATGGTCTGGCCCCTGGCCCTCATAGCCATGAGGCAGCAGCAGCACCACCGAAGACTGCTGGCGCCACTTGGCGCGTCCCGCAGCAATGAACTGATCGATCATAACCTGAGCCACATTAGCGAAGTCGCCGTACTGGGCCTCCCAGAGCACGAGCGCCTCCGGCGCATGCACGCTGTAGCCATACTCGAAGCCTAGCACCGCCGTCTCCGTGAGCGGACTATTGTAGATGGCGAAGCTGGCCTGGGCCTGTGAGAGATGCTGCAGTGGCACATAGCGCTCGCCCGTATGGCTATCGTGCAAGACCGCATGGCGCTGGCTGAAGGTGCCCCGCTCAGAATCCTGGCCACTGAGGCGAATGGGGACACCGTCGGCCAGGATCGAGGCGAAGGCCAGGGCCTCGGCATGGCCCCAATCGATACTATCCTGCTCTAGCGCATCGGCACGACGCTGCAACACGCGAGCCAGGCGCGGATGCACAGTAAAGCCCTGGGGCCAGCGCAGCAACTCGCGATTGAATTGGCGCAGCTGGTCTGCCGAAACGGGTGGAGCTGGCTCCAACTCCACCGCCAGGCCGTTCTGGCCATTGCCTCCCAGCTGCTCGAAGCGTCGCGGGTCCTCGTCCACCTCCTGCTTCGCCCGCCGCAGTGTCGCAAAGGCCTCCTCCACCATCTGCTCGCACTCCTGGGCCGTCACCACTTCCTGCTCCTGCAGGCGCCGGGCATACAGCTCGCGCACTGTCGGATGAGCACGGATCAACTCATACAGCTGCGGCTGAGTAAAGGCCGGCTCATCGCCTTCGTTATGGCCCCAGCGCCGATAGCCCACCAGCTCAATCAGGATATCCTTGTGAAACTCATCGCGGTAGGCGTGGGCCAGGCGAATGGCTGTCAGCGCGGCCTCGGGATCGTCAGCGTTGACATGGATGATGGGAATACTGAAGCCCTTGGCCAGGTCGCTGGCGAAGAGCGTCGAACGGCTCTCCTGGGGTTCCGTGGTAAAGCCCAGCTGGTTATTGAGAATAATGTGGATGGTTCCCCCGACCGAATAGCCCTGCAGATGCCAGAGGTTCAGCGTCTCCGCGACCACCCCCTCGCCCGGGAAGGCGGCATCGCCGTGGATCAGGATCGGCAGGGTGCCATCCAGTTCCTGACGTGGCTCCCCGGCTCGGTCGCGATACTCCTGGGCCGCGCGCGTCATCCCCTCCACCACCGGATTCACAAACTCCAGATGGCTGGGATTGGGCGCCAGGATGATCTTGAGAGCCAGCGAGCGCTCACCACCCAGCAGATGCTCCGCGCCAAGATGATATTTCACATCGCCGCTCCAGCCGAAGCCGAAGGTATCGGTCAGTGGCACTCCCTCCTCGTGGCGCGTGTGGGCAAACTCCGCCAGAATAGCCTGATAGGACTTTCCCAGGACATGAGCCAGCACGTTCAGACGCCCCCGGTGGGCCATACCAATGATGACCTCGCGCGTCTCCGACTCCAGCGCACAGCGGATCAGCTCATCAAGCATCGGCACCAGGACATCGCAGCCCTCGATCGAGAAACGCTTCTGGCCGGGATAGGTCTGGTGCAGGAACCGCTCAAAGACCTCCACCTGGGTCAGCCGCTGCAGTAACTGGCGGCTGACCTGGGGGCTGAGGCGGCGCTGGAAGAGCTGCAGCCCTACGGCATCGCGCAGCCAGAGACGCTCATGGGGGCTCTTGACCTGGTCAAACTCGTAGCTGATGGTTCCTGAATACATGGCCCGCAGACGCTGGATGGCCTCCAGAGCATGGCGCGCCCCTCGGCGGCATGCCCACCAACCACACAGGCGGGCAGCTGGGTCAGGTCCTCTTCGCTGAGGCCATGACTCTCGGGCAATAAGGCAGGATCACCCTGCGGCGGGCGCCCAAGAGGATCAAGCTGAGCCGCCAGGTGACCCCGCTCGCGAATGGCATGAGCCAGCGCCACCGCCGCTACCACCTTCTCTACAGCAAACGGCACCCCCTCTGCCTTCCCCGAAGCCGGGGTCCCCCCTTCCTCGACGATCACCGGCCTCCAGCGAGCAAAGATGGCGCGCGTCTTCTCGTCTACTGCCGAGGGATCAGTCCGATAACGTTCATACAGATCGAGCACATAGCCTGCATTTGGACCATAAAATGTCTGTAAATTATCCATCGGTTTCCTTTATGCGGCTTGACACAGAGTGATGAATATGGCATACTCAACGCGGTAGCCTCTATCCACCGAGAGTAAAGACAAGCACTGTCCAGACAAGATGCGAAGAGGGAGCCAGTAGGCCGCTTCCCTGGTTACAGAGAGTCCGGGCCAGGTGAGAGCCGGATGCTAAGGAGCAGGCCGAAGATCACTCCTGAGCAGCTAGCAGAACGCGCAAGCGAGTAGAGCTAGCCGGCGCCTCTCCGTTACCAGAGAGGGCCGCCTGTCTCAACCTCTCGATGAGTGATCCCGCCTCCACCCCGAGCCGCGTCGCGGCAACGGTCTTCAGTCGAGTCGGGCGGCACGTCTGAGCGCCTGACGGAAGAGACAAGCAGAACAAGCTCATGCGTGCCACGCTGGCCCGATCAGACTGAGGGCGGGGGACCGACAAATAGTATATCACATCGAGGGAGATGGCGGCATGGAGCGAGTCGCGACGAGTGCCAGATAGGCCAGTGCAGATCGGTTGACGGCTGAAGTGGAATGGGCGCACTTCCCTGGACTGGCTCGCTAGCGGTGCCCGGTCGTGACTAATGCGGGTGGTACCACGGGAAGCCCTCTCGTCCTGCGCGGATGAGAGGTTTTTTTTCATACGGAGATCGGAGCTTGCAGGATGAAGACGAAGCTGATCTACCTGGAGAATAGCTATACCTTTGAATGCAGCGCCAAAGTCGTTGCCGCGGAGGGCGATGAGCTGGCCCTCGATGCCACCGTCTTCTATCCCGGCGGCGGAGGCCAGATGGCCGACCGCGGTACGCTCTCCTGGGATCACGGGCGCCAGCAGGCCAGCGTCATTGCCCTCCGCAAGCAGGGAGAGACGGTCTGGCACCTGCTCGATAGTCCTCCCCCTCCCGTGGACACTGAGGTAACGGCGCGCATCGACTGGGATTTCCGCTATCGCATGATGCGCACTCATACCGCTCTCCATTTGCTCTGCGGCGTGATCTGGCAGGAGTTCCGCGTCCCGGTGACCGGCGGCCAGATGTATCCCGACCGGGCGCGCATGGACTTCGCGATGGAGGGCCTGACCAGGGAACGCCTGGCTTTTATTGAACAGCGCGTCAATGAGGCCATCGAGGCCGATCTGCCTATTCGGGTCTATACCCTGCCGCGCGAGAAAGCCTTTGCCATCCCCGACTTGATCCGTACACGCAGCAACTTGTTGCCCCCAGACCTGGAGGAGGTGCGGATCGTGGAAATCGTCGGTCTCGATCTACAGGCCGATGGCGGAACCCATGTTCGCCATACCAAAGAGGTTGGCGGCATTCGCATTGTCCGGGCCGAAAACAAGGGGCGGCTCAATAAGCGCCTGGAGATCCAGCTTGTTGATGAGCCACCTGGCTCCGACCCCAACGCGACTTTCCCATGAGGCCGCTGGCAGAATGGCCTCTTGCCCGCTCACGTTCCCGCTTCGGCCCTGCGCCGGCGAGCCAAGCCGCTCGCCTGAGTGTGCGGGTCATCCTCTGGACCGCGGGAACGCTGCCATAGTTGGCTGGGACCTCACACAGGAGCTGGCCCCTCAGCAGGGAGAAGGAAGCGGACAACGCGCATAAGCCATCAGAGCAACGGAGCAACAAGGAAGCACCAAAGCCAGACTTGGCTCAGCCAAGTCCTGCCGATGCCGGATAAGGCAAGGCAATCTCTCAGTGAGCGAGGAGGAAGCTGACGTGTCAGGTGAAGCAAGCGTCTTTCGGCCAGTGATCGCGGCTGACCGTGTTGACTACCCTGCGCTGGAGCACGAGATTCAGCGCTGGTGGGATGAGCACGACGTGCTCCAGCACTACTTGCATCGCAACGATCACAGCGACAAGCAATATTCGTTTCTCGATGGCCCAATGACGGCGAACAACCCGATGGGAGTCCATCACGCCTGGGGCCGCACCTATAAGGACCTCTTCCAGCGCTTCAAAACCATGCAGGGCTATCGGCAGCGTTATCAGAACGGCTTCGACTGCCAGGGCCTGTGGGTTGAGGTCAATGTCGAGCAGGAGCTGGGTCTCAAGAACAAGCGGGAGATCGAGGAGTTTGGCATCGCGCGCTTTGTCGAGCTGTGCAAGGAGCGCGTCTTCCGCTTCTCCCGCCGCATCACCGAGCAGTCGATCCGGCTGGGCTACTGGATGGACTGGGGCAACGACTACTATACGCTCTCCGATGAGAATAACTATACGATCTGGCACTTCCTGAAGCGCTGCCACGAGCGTGGCTTGATCTACAAGGGGCACGATGTCATGACCTGGTGCCCACGCTGCGGCACCGGCATCTCCAATATGGAGACGCTTTCGGAGGACTGGCATGAGATTAGCCATCTGAGCCTGTATGTGCTCCTCCCGCTGGCCGAGCGCTCCGGCGAGTACCTGCTGGTCTGGACGACCACTCCCTGGACGCTGGCCGCTAATGTGGCCGCCGCCGTCCATCCCGAACTGACCTATGTCAAGGTCGAGCAAGATGGCCAGATCTTCTATCTGGCGGAGGAGCGCCTGAATCTGCTCCGCGAGCTGCGCGGACGCGATAAGGGCGAGTATCGCGTTCTCGAGCGCCTCAAGGGCGAGCAGTTGGTGGGTTGGAGCTATCGCGGTCCTTTCGATGAGCTGCCTGCCGCTCAGGGCGTCAGCCATCGCGTCATTCCCTGGAAGGAGGTCAGCGCCAGCGAGGGAACGGGCATCGTACACATCGCCCCAGGCTGCGGTCGCGAGGACTTCGCGCTCTCGAAGGAGTTCGATCTAGCCGTTCTGGCCCCAGTCGATGAGTTCGGTGTCTATGTTGAGGGCTACAACTGGCTCACCGGTCAGTCGGTCTTGGAAGTGGCGCGGCCTGTCGCCGAGAATCTGGCTCAGAAAGGCCTCCTCTATCGCTCGCAGAACTATCGCCACCGCTATCCAGTCTGCTGGCGCTGCAAGACCGAGCTGATTTTCCGCCTGGTCGATGAGTGGTATATCTCGATGGAGCAGCTGCGCTACGAGATCATGGAGGTTGCCCGCCAGGTCACCTGGATTCCTGCTTTCGGCCTGGAGCGCGAGCTGGACTGGCTGCGCAATATGGACGACTGGATGATCTCGAAGAAGCGCTATTGGGGGCTGGCGCTGCCAATCTACGAATGCCAGCAGTGCGGCACCTTCGAGGTCATCGGCAGTAAGGAGGAGCTGCGCGAGCGGGCTGTCGAGGGATGGGAGGAGTTCGAAGGCCATTCTCCCCATCGTCCCTGGGTCGATGCCATCAAGATCCGCTGCCAACAGTGCGGCTCCCTGGTCTCTCGCATCAAAGATGTGGGCAACCCCTGGCTGGATGCCGGCATCGTCTCGTTCTCAACGCTGGATTATCGCCACAACCGCGACTACTGGCGCCAGTGGTTCCCTGCGGACTTCGTGACGGAGTCCTTCCCAGGCCAGTTCAAGAACTGGTTCTACGCTCTGCTGGTGATGAGCACGGTTCTGGAAAAGACAACACCCTTTAAGACTCTGCTCGGTTACGCGACGGTCCTCGATGAGGACGGAGAGATCATGCATAAGTCGAAGGGGAATGCTATCGACTTCGACGACGCCGCCGAGCGCGTGGGCGCCGATACCATGCGCTGGCTCTATACCAGCCAGGACCCTGAGCAGAACCTGCGCTTTCCACGTATTCCTACCCGCGAGGATGTCGAGCGGGCCGCCCGCGAGGGGGTTCCCGTGCGCCTGAGCGAGAAGTGGATGCTGGTGCGGCGCTCCCTCGATAAGGTCTGGAATATCTACTGGTTCTTTGTGACCTACGCCAATATCGACGGCTTCAATCCCACGCGCTACCAGCTGGCGGTAGAGCGCCGTAGCGATCTGGATCGCTGGATTCTCTCAGAGCTGCAGCAGACGATTCTGGAGGTAACCGCCGGCCTGGAGCGCTACGATAGCGCCCACGCCACGGAGGCCCTGCAAGACTTTATTGAGTATCTGTCAAACTGGTACCTGCGCCGCAGCCGTGAGCGCATCTGGAAGTCTGAACTGGATGACGATAAGCTCGGCGCTTATCTGACGCTCTACGAATGCCTGACAACGCTGGTGACCCTGCTGGCTCCTTTCGTGCCCTTCTTCGCGGAGAGCCTCTATCAGAACCTGGTGCGCAGTGTTCAGCAGGAGGCACCGCTCAGCGTCCATCTCTGCGATTGGCCCCAGGCCCGCCAGGAGCTCATCGATGAGACGCTGACGCACGATACGCATCTGGTGATGCGCGTCGTTGGCCTGGGCCGCGCCGCCCGCGAGAAGGCACAGATCCGCGTGCGCCAGCCACTCAATACGCTCTATGTGCGCCTGCCGTCGCAGGCCGATCAGGAGGCGGTACTACGCCTGAAGGATCAGGTGCTGGAGGAGCTGAATATCAAGCGCCTGGAGTTGCTCAGCGACGATAGTGAGATGCTGGCCTATACCCTGCGCGCCCAGGCTCGTGTCCTGGGACCGAAGTATGGGCCGCTGGTGCAGAAGATTCTGGCAACGCTCAAGGGCCTGGATGCCCAGGCTGCCAGCGGGGCCGCCCGCCAGTTGCGCGAAGAGGGGGCCTTAACGCTGACGATCGAGGGCCGCGAGATCACTTTGACACCAGATGAGGTGGAGGTGATCGCTACAGCCCGCCCTGGCTATGTCACCGCCGAGGAGCGCGGCGCGGTAGTGGTTCTGGAGACAACGATCACGCCCGAACTGCGCGAGGAGGGGGTGATCCGCGATTTGACCCACTATATCCAGGACATGCGGAAGCGGGCCAATCTCAAGATTGAGGACCATATCCAGCTGACCCTCTGCACAGATGAGGAGCTGGCTGCAATGGTGCAGCGCCATACCGCCGAGATCCAAGAGGAGACGCTCGCCGACAGCTTGCACGTCGCAACGACTCCGCTCGCTGATCCGCTGCCCGGCGAACTCTATCGAGAGACGCTCTCGCCTGCCTCACCGCGCAAGCTGGAGAGCTACACGGTCCAGGTGACGATCTCAACCTCGCCATCCTCAGCGGCCAGGCCCTAGCCCGACTGCTTCTCCTGAAGCAAGGGGCTGTCACTGGCCTGGCTTGCTGGCCCACTCTGCCTGCGCAGGATCGCTCACAAGGCAGGTCAATATAGCCTGATCGGTTCAGCTCAGTACCAGACCGCTGCCTCAACCGTTCCTAAGCAACGGTGAGCCAAGCTCAACTATGTCATATTGGTATGGTCTGGGAACACTGCAATGGGTACGCTGCGATCTGCGTGGAAAGAGGCGGCTTGGGTCTTTGGACTCAGCCGCCTCTTGCTGCTCTTGATCACCTATGTGGGGGGGGTCCTGCTCCGCCCCAAAAATATGGCCTCGATCCCCTGTGTGCAGAACGGGCTGCGCTTCTGCCTGCTCGGCTGGTACCACTGGGATGCTGATGCCTTCGGGCGCATCGCTCATGTGGGCTATCGCTCCGTGGCCGATGTGGCCTTTTTCCCGTTCTGGCCCTGGCTGATCCGCCTCGGCGCCGCCGCCCTGGGCAACCGTTTCCCGCTCTCGTTCCTCCTGTCCGAGCTCCTGCTATCGAATCTCTTCTTCTTCGCTGCTCTGGTGGCCTTCTACGTTCTGGCCCGGGAGGGGCTCCATTTCGATCCGGCCCAGGCTCGTAAGGCGCTCTGGTATCTGACGTTCTATGCCTACGGGATCTTTTTCTTCGCTGGCTATAGCGAGTCTCTTTTCCTCTTGCTCACGCTGACGATCTTTCTTCTCCTACAGGGAACAGCGCTATGGCGCTGGTGGCTGGCGGGTTTGTTGGGTTGCATTGCCGCGTTAACGCGCTCGACGGCAATTGTGCTGCTAGTACCTTTCCTGTTCTTCTATGTTGAACGCTTCTGGGGAGCTGACTCGCTGGCGGCAGCGGCGGCTCCTGGAGAGATCGCTCAGGCTTCAGCTCAGCGCTGGCGCCTGTGGCTGCGCCGTTTGTTGGCTGGCTTGCCGGCTCTCCTGATCCCGGCGGCTCTGGCTGCCTACATGGGCTATCTCGGGCTGCGTTTCGGTGATCCCTTCATCTACAGCCGCATGGAGCGTACGGTCTGGGGACGGCAGTTTGAATTTCCCCTGGTGGCCTTCGGGCCGGCTCTGGGAGCCTTGCTGACTGGCCCTTTACATACCGAGATGGCAGTGCGCAATCTGATGGATCTGCTCTTTACCCTGCTCCCGCTGGGAGTGCTGGCGGCCGGCTGGCGTCAGATGCCCGTGGCGTATCGCTTCTTCTCGCTGGCGCTGGCGCTCTTCGCTCTCTGCTTTCCGCTGGTGGCAGGCGAGACGCTGGCTTCGCAGCCACGCTATATGATGATGGCCTTCCCGCTCTTCCTGGTGTTGGCCCGCTGGAGCAAGCGCTTCCCCAGCCTCGACCTGGTCTACGGCGGGTTCTGTGCTCCTCTGTTTGCGCTGAATGCTTTGCTCTTTACGCTGCATTACTGGGTTGCTTAATTCGTACGCCAGGTCCTTTTTGGCAGGCCGGCTGATTGCCAACCGGCCTGCCGCTGCTGGCAGCCTGCTTGGCTGGCCTGGTAAAAGAAGGCGCAAGGTGCTATAGTTACAGTACCTCTGCTCTCCTGCCAGCTCCCCGGCTCGCCCAGGGGAAAAGCCTCGATAGGAGCGGAGGAAGGAGTCCGGGCGGGTCGCCAGAGATGATGAAGGAAGGCTGGCGGACAAGGGCAAGCAGCGCAAGCGTGGAAGGAGCAGCAAGAGCGTGGCCGAAGAACTGATCCGTGATCCGTTGCTGGGTGAGCAGCGACTCAGCGAGCCTGTATTGCTGGCGGTGCTCAACTCAGCACCGCTGCAGCGCTTGAAGGGGATCCATCAAGCTGGAGCCTCCTATCTGGTGCGCGCGGGACGCGATACGACGCGCTACGAGCACTCTCTGGGGGTAATGCTGCTGATTCGCCGCCTCGGCGGAGGGCTAGAGGAGCAGCTGGCCGGCCTGTTACATGATGTCTCCCACACTGCCTTCTCTCACGTGGCAGACTATTTGTTTGCTTGCTACGGTGAGGACTATCATGAGCAACACCTGCGCCAGGTGATTGAGCGCTCGGGCCTGTCTGCGCTGCTGCGTTCCTTGGGGCTGGACCTTGGGCGGATTCTGGCGTTTGAGCGCTGGCCGCTTTTAGAGCAGCCGACTCCTGAATTGTGCGCCGATCGGGTGGATTACACGCTCCGCGATCTGTGGCATGCAGGCTACCTGACACACGCGGAGGTGGAGAGCTTTCTGCAGGCGCTTCGCGTGCGCGAGGGGCGCATAGTGGTGGCCGGACGAGAAGCAGCGATCTGGTTTGTGCGACAATATGTGCGTCTGGTGACGGACCTGTTTATGCATCCTTTGGAGATGTTCGCCGACTATCAGCTGGCACGGGCTTTGCGCCTGGCTTTGGATGAGGGCCTGCTGCGCGAGGCGGATCTGTTTCTGGAAGATGCCGAGCTGCTCACCCGCCTCCGTCACTCGGCCCACCCGGCGATCGCCCGCTGCCTGAGTCTGCTGCAGCCCGGCCTGGAGGTGGTGGAGGTCTCGGCAGATCAACCTTTTGACATCTATGCCCGGGTGAAGCCGCGGATGGTCGATCCGCTGGTGCTGTTGGAAGATGGGCGGCTGGTCCGCTGCTCGGCACTCGATGGCGACCTGGCGGCACTGCAGCAGGTGGTGTTGCACAAGGCCAAACGTGGCAGCTATCTGCGCCTCCGCAGCTGAACCAGCATCTAGCCGGACTTCCCTGGCTTTAGGAGACCAGGCCTTTGCGGCGCATTTGCTCCAGGTCGTCGCGTGCTGGCTCCAGAGGGCTGAGGCCAGCCAGGGCGCAGGCCCGTCCGATGAGAGAAAAGCCGAGCTGCAGGCCCTCGATGAGGTGGGCACGCTCGGTGCTGGCGAGGGCACTCAAGCAGGCTTGCTGCTGTTCGACGGCCTGTTCCTCTTCGACAGGCAGGCGGTAGCCTTCCAGCAGTGCCTGATGAGGAAGGAACGCCTCATATGGCAGTCGGTAGGTGGCAGCCAGCAGCATCAGCCAGTAGCCGACCTGGCTGCCCTCCAGAATGATGTCGGCTTGCGGCTCCCGATGGCGATGGGTCCCCAGGAGCACACCCGCCAGCTCCTGCAACTCATCGGCCAGTCGTCCGAGAAGATAGGTCGGATTGGGCTCCTGGAGCAGGCGCGAGGTATGCGATTGCTCGCTCAGATCATGGTCGCGCAGGTACTGGTAGGCCGTGTAGAGCTGGCGTAGTAGCGTCTCCAGTTGCCCGCCGACGGTCGCGTCTATCTCAGCACTCCCCACCTGGTCGGCCCCTCTCTGCTCATGCGCGCTTGCCCCCTCTGGCGGGGCTGCCGGCTCTGGCTGCGACTGCAAGGTGGTGAGACCATAGACCGCCTCTGGGTCGAAGACGCGGGTCGCAACCACCTCATAACGATCGTCAGGGAGCAGACGCCGATAATAGCAGCTGCGGTAGCCTTCGTGACAGGCGGCTCCACCCTGTTGGACAACGCGGATGAGCAGGCTGTTCTCCTCGCAATTGACGAAGATGGCGCGTACCTGCTGGGTGTGCCCCGACTGCTCGCCCTTGCGCCAGATGGCCTGGCGCGAGCGACTATAGAAGTGGGTATAGCCGGTCTCGCGCGTCAGGCGGAGAGCCTCCTCATTCATGAAGGCCACCATCAGCACCTCATTGCTCTCATCATCCTGAATTACCGCCGGAATCAGGCCCTGGCGGTCAAACCTGAGCGTCATTGTGGCTCTCCTCCTCTGCCTCATCCCAGCGCACGGCCACCCCGCGCTGGCGCAGATAGCGCTTGGCATCGGCGATGCGATGCTGACCAAAGTGGAAAATGGAGGCGGCGAGCACGGCATCGGCGCCCCCGCTGGTCAGTCCTTCATACAAATGCTCAAGGGTTCCTACACCGCCCGAAGCGATCACGGGCACGTTGACGGCCTGGGCAATGCGAGCGGTCAGGGTGAGATCATAGCCCTGCTGTGTTCCATCGCGATCCATACTGGTCAGCAGGATCTCGCCCGCGCCCAGCTCGACGCCGCGGCAGGCCCATTCAACAGCGTCGAGGCCCGTTGGCGTGCGCCCTCCATGAATATAGACCTCGTAGCCGCTGGGCATGGCAGGATTGCTGCGGGCATCGATGGCGAGCACGATGCACTGGGCCCCAAACTGCTCGGCTCCCGCCCGCAGCAGCTCGGGCTGCTGCACCGCTGCCGTGTTTAGCGAGGTCTTATCGGCCCCTGCTCCCAGCGTGGCACGAATGTCCTCGACACTACGGATGCCCCCGCCGACCGTCACTGGAATAAAGACCTGCTCAGCCGTTCGGGCGACCACATCGAGCATGGTCTTGCGCTGCTCATAGGAGGCCGTGATGTCGAGAAAGACCAGTTCGTCGGCTCCTTCACTATTATAGAAAGCCGCCAACTCGACCGGGTCGCCGGCGTCGCGCAGGTTGAGGAAGTTGACCCCCTTCACAACGCGCCCGGCGTCCACATCCAGACAGGGAATGATTCGTTTTGTTAACATCGATCGCTGCCCCTTCCTGTGCTCTGCTCCACTACGCAGCACCTGGCTCGCCGTCGATCTGACGTGAGGCGCAGGGTCAGGGTTCGTCTGGCCTGCTGAATCAGGCGCCGGCCTCCGCCGTCGGTTCGCAGGCCGCAGCGCAGGCCAGGGCCGCCGCCAGCTCCACATCTCCCGTATAGAGGGCCTTGCCAATGATGACCCCCTCGACTCCCAGACGGGCCAGCGAGCGGATATCTTCCAGCGAGCGTACGCCCCCGGAAGCAATCACGGCTCGCGCTGGCTGGGCCTGTTTCACCACCTCTAACATGGCCTGTAGCGCCTCCAGATTCGGCCCGCCCAGTGTTCCATCGCGAGCGATATCGGTATAGATAAAGCGTGCTACTCCCAGTGTACACAGCTGGGCGGCCAACGCTACGGCGGTGATGGCTTCCGTCTGCTGCCAGCCGGCGATCGCCACCAGGCCGGCCCGGGCATCCAATCCCACCGCGATGCGCTCTCCCCAGCGCTTCACGGCCTCAGCAACCAGGGTGGGCTGGCGCACTGCGCTGGTCCCCAGTACTACCCGCTCGATGCCGAGGGAGAGCACGCGCTCGATGCTGGCCAGATCGCGCAGGCCGCCGCCTAGCTCGATCTGCAGCGTGGTCGCGGCCCGAATCCGCTCCACTGTGGCCAGATTGACTGGCTGTCCCTGGGCGGCGCCATCCAAGTCAACCAGGTGCAGCCAGCGGGCCCCGGCCTCCTGCCAGCGCTGAGCCACTGCCACCGGGTCGTGGCTGTAAACCGTGGCCTGGCGATAGTCGCCCTGGTAGAGACGGACACAGTGTCCGTCGTGTAGATCAATGGCAGGCAAGATGATCATGGAACACGCTCCCCCACCCAGCGCACGAAGTTTGCCAGCAGGCGCAGCCCCATTGCTCCGCTCTTCTCGGGATGGAACTGCGTTCCCCACAGGTGGTCGCTGACAATGACGCTGCAATAGGGTGTACCGTAGTCGGTGACAGCAGCCACCCCAGAAGGATCACGCGGCTCAACATAATAGGAATGGGCGAAGTAGAAGAAGGCTCCGTCAGGTATTCCTTTAAATATAGGCAGGTCCGGGCGCAGTGGCTGTACCTGGTTCCAGCCCATGTGCGGAATCTTGGGTCCCTGGGGAATGCGCCGCACCTCACCGGCGAAGAGGCGTAAGCCCTCAACTTCGCCTTCGGCGTGGTGCTCAGCTAGCAGTTGCATCCCCAGGCAGATGCCCAGGAAAGGCTGCCCGTGGGCCGTGGCCTCGCGAATAGCCTCATCGAGGCCAGCGGCCTTCAGGCGCTGCATGGCGGCCCCACCGGAGCCAACACCCGGCAGCACCACAGCTCGCGCGCGTGCCACCGTGGCCGGATCGGCGGTCACCACTGCCTGGGCCCCGACATGCTCCAGAGCCTTCTGAATACTGCGCAGATTGCCAGCCCCGTAGTCAATAATAGCGATCATAGTCGTCGCTCTTCCTCTTCTCTCCTCAAACTGTCCAGCAGCTCTTCAACAGACCTCTCTCGCGCGCCAGCGATGAACTCAGGCGCCATCTTCTGCACCGGCTGCCAGCAACTCAGGCCAGGGCAGCAGGCCAAGATTGCCGAGGGCCACCGCCTGGGCCAGCCCCAGCCAGCAGACCGTTGTCGGGATGCGCCCGCGATCCAGGAGATTGATGGTCAACAACGGGCAGCAGAGCAGCGCCAGCGCCAGCCAGCGCTCCCAGTCGGTGGGCAAGGCCCCCTCATCCTTTAGCCAGGCAAGCAGAGGGCGCAGCAAGGTTCGTAGCTTTGTGGCCAGAATCGCCTGACGAATGGGGGCCGGCTGATAGCTATGGGTGACCTCAAGGCGCTCGCCATCCGAGCCGCGGCGCAGGACGACGCTCAGCGTCAGGGTCGAAGCTGTCTCTCGGGGAAAGTACATCCAGCTGGCGAAGACGTTGTGGTAGAGCGGCTTGACCACATCCAGCAGTGCGGCATGCCGCCCCGCGAAAGCTGGATCGAAGTAGAGATAGTCGCGTTCGTGCTCCAGAAAGACGTTACCGAAGTGGGCATCTCCATGCCCGATGATCGTCATCGCCGCCTGCCGTGGATGGAGTCGCTCCTGTGCTTCCTCCAGCAGCTCGCCCAGAGTGCGCGAGAACAATTCCCCATTGACTACCCAACGGCACCGGAGCAGATCCTCAAAGCGCAGTTCGTCCTGACTGAGGCCAGCCGGCCCTAGCAAGGGAAGGGCCTGACCACGGTAGAAGCTGCTGAGACGCCCGCCGGTCAGGCGGTGCCAGAAGAGCTGATGGACCGGCGCCGTGGCATGCTCATCTGCACTGCTGAAGCGCCCAGTTGCACGGTAAATCTCCAGCAAGCGCTCACAAGCGCGGCGTTCGGCGGCCACGAGGGTCTCCGTCGAGATCGGAGCGGGGGCCCCTGTCTCGACGGCGCGCATCAGATCGAACATGACCGGCCAGCGCACCAGCGGATAAATGACCATCTGGCGCCCCTCCTGGCGGACCACGCGCAGGGGCAGCACCATATTGTAGCCCGCCTCGTGCAGCAGCTCGGCATGGTAATACTCGGAGAGCGTGCCCTGCTCCTCCACATGCGTCTTGAAAAAGTAGCGCTCGCCGTCCTGCTCGTAGGTGCCATTGAAGGAATTGAGCGAGACAGGCCGCGGCGTTAGCGTCACCTGCTCAGTCAACAGATCGAGCTGACGCACAAACCACAGACGCAGCAGACGCTCGGCCTTGGCCCGGGCCTCAAACTGCAAACGCTGGATGGTCTCCAGGCGCTCCACCTCGGCCAGGAGCGACGGCAGATGACGCACATCCTCAATCACAAAATCCGGCTCGCAGGCCAGCAAGCGTCGTCGGGCCTCCTCGCTGCGTGCCCCGCTCAGGGTCGCCACTGTCACAGCGCCAGCGGCCCGCCCACCGAGCATATCGCCCGACGAATCGCCGACCACGATGAAGGGTGGCTTGTTGCGAGCCAGCTCGTCGGCGGAGGGGCCGCGTTGGTCGAGGGCGTAGAGAAACTGGAACGGGTGCGGCTTGCCCAGCAGGGTGGTATCGCCCCGGAGCCGCAGCGCGGCCTCCGCAGTCTCGACAGCGTCATAGGTACAGATGTGTTCGGCCTCGAAGCGCGAGAGCAGATCATAGGCTTGCAGCGGCAGCGCGGCCTCCTGATAAACCCGCCCTGTTGCCAGACCCAGCGCGTAGCCCGACGCACGCAGGGTATCTAACGTTTCCCTGAGCGTTTCGGGAGGCAGCAATGGGCGCTCAAAAGAGATACAGCCCGATTTGCCTGTCTGAGCAGGAGGGTGGCCATAGGTACGGCTGTAGAGCGCCTCCCCAAGGTACCATTCCTGGAAAAGCGAGCGGCAGAAATCCCAAAAAGGGCTGAGGCGCGAAAAGACCCCCTCGATAGGGAGGCCCAGTCTGGAGCTGGCAAAAGCATCATAGCGATTGAGCAGGTCCAGCCCAACGGCGCCAGCGAAGAGGGCTTCAGCAAAGGGAGGACCACCCGTTGGCAAGAGCTGGCACTCCTGGCCAAAGGCAGCGCGTTGAAGGGCCAGCGCCTCCCGCAAACGGGCCAACCACCCTTCTTCCCAGGGCTGCAGCGGCAGGAGTGGCTCGCGGGTGGTGGGCGGTAGCTGCTCCAGGAGGGCAATCAGGCGCCAGCAGACCGCCGCATAGCAGGTGTCCCAGTTCGAGTTGAGCGCCAGGGCCTTGTAGAGAAGGATCTCCTCCTCCGGCAGCGTGGCCCGGCTCAGGCGACGACTCTCCTCGGGGTCGGTCACCGGCGCGTAGCCGCTCTGACCCGTCACATTCCAATAGCGAGGGCTGTAGAGCAACTCATGGAGCGTCAGACCTGCTGCATCCCAATAGGCTTCTTCGCTAGTGATGACCCCATCCAAATCAAAGACAATCAGCGTCTTCACTGTCGTCGTGCCATCCTCTCGCTCAGCAAGCGCAGACTGGCCGGCTCCTGACCAAAACGATACGCCAGGGGCGTCACATCGATATGCTCGGCGCCCACACTGCGCAAAGCCGTAATAATCTCCACCAGGTCGGCCACCGCTGTCCCCATCTGCAGCACGCCCGAGACCCGGCAGCGCTGGGCCTGGGGATCGTCCGTCGATTCTGAACTGCCAATATGGTATTCGAAGCCTGGCACCAGCCGCTTTAAATGCATGCTCAGGAGCGAGCGCACCTCTTCGCCACTGCCCGGTACATAGGCCGTCAGCAAGACACGGTTGCGCGCCTGCAGACGGGCATTGATCAGCTCCAGAAGCACACGCGCCACCCTCTGGGCCTGGGGGTCCTGGCTCAGTAAGCGCACATTGCCAATCAGACATGCCTGGGAACGCAGTACCACGCCATCCTCAAGCAACTTGAGGTGATTCTCGCGTAGCGTCGTGCCTGTCTCCGTCAGATCGACGATCAGGTCGGCAGCCCCCGTCAAAGGCGCGGCCTCTAAGGCACCGTGGGGAGTCACGATGCGGCAGTGAGAGATGCCCTGGCGACGCAGGAACTGTCGTGTCAGCGTCGGGTACTTGGTCGCGATCCGCAGCCCGCGCCTCTTATGCTCCTGGTAATAGCCGGCCAGATGCCAGAGGTCGGCACAGGTATTGACATCAATCCACGTCTCAGGAACCGCGACCACCAGGCGGCAGGAGCCATAGCCGAGATCGCGCTCCAGGACCACCAAATTGTCGTCACCCTCTTCGTCTTCGTCTGGCTCCTCAGCGTGGCCGCGGAACTCGGCCAGGAGATCATAGCCCGTAATCCCCAGAATAGCATCCCCATCGTGCACCAGAGCTGGAATGTCGGCAGCGCGCTGAAAGACCACCTCCAGCTCCGGCAAACTGCTGATGCGTGCCAGGTACTGACGTGGGTTACTTCGCTGCACCTTCAGGCCGCATTCAGCCAGGAAGGTCAGGGTGGCCCCTTCCAGCGTCCCCTTGCCGGGTAAGGCCAGGCGCAGCTGAGCCAATCGTGACCCGGCAGTCGCTCGCGACTCGCTCATGCGCTATAGCCTCCTTCCCGCAAGGCTGCGGCCAGGTCATGGTCAGCGACCAGGCATTCGCTGCCCGAGAGCAGATCGTGCAGCTTTACCGTATTGGTCTGGCGTTCCTCTTCACCGACAATGAGCGCCAGCCGGAAACCGCGCCGCGCGGCCTGGCGCAGAGCGTTGCTGACTCCACGAGCGTTCATATCCAGCTCTGCAATGATACCGCCCTCGCGGCGTGCCAGACGCGCCACACGACCAGCATAAGCCAGATCCTGCTTGCTAACGGGGATCACCAGCGCCTGCGTCCGCGCCGTCTGGGGCCACTGGCTGGCAGGCATCAAAGAGATGAGCCGCTCCAGGCCAAAGGCGAAGCCGCAGGCGTTGACCGCGCGCGTCCCTCCGACGGCCTCAACGAGATGGTCATAGCGTCCTCCGCCGCACAACTGCAGGTCAAGGCCCTCGTCATCGCTGGCATGGATCTCGAAAAGCAAGCCCGTATAGTAACTCACTCCGCGCCCCAGGGCCAGATTGAGCGTAATCTGCCGACGGTCGATCCCCGTCACCTCCATCAGCGTGGTCACCAATTGCTCTAGCTCCGCCAGCGGGTCGTCATCAAGCTGATAGCTTTGGAGCAATTGGCGCAGCTCCTGGAAGACTTCGGGCGGTGGACCGGCCAGGGCGCGCAACTTGCGCAAAAACTCCAGGGCGCTAAAAACCAGTGTCCGCTGCTCGCTGCGCCCGATTTTCCAGAGAAAGCGCTCGGCAATCTCGCGACGGCTGTCCTCATCGCCAAAGGGCAGGCTGAAGCTGTTCAGCAGCGCCGCCACCAGCTGGTTTGACCCGTCGGAGCTGGCCAGGCGTCGCCATCGACCAGCCTCACTGGCCGGTAGCGCTGGGTTGGGCACCTGCTCTGGATAGAGGGCCTCCAGGCGGGCCTGAGCTGCTTGCTCCCCCTCTGGCGAACGACTGATCTGCTCCATCAGACTCAAGAGGAGACGCGCCGTCTGGGCATCCAGGTGCAGACGCTCGACAAAGTTGCTGACGACGCCGACGTGCCCCAACTCAAGGCGGTAGCGGGCGATGCCCAGCTCATGCAAAATATCGCAGGCCAACTGCACGATCTCCCCATCCCCGCGCAGCGGCTGCCCGCCGAAGAGTTCAATGCCCAGCTGCGTGTACTGACGATAGCGTCCCCGTCCTGGCGCCTCGTAGCGGAAGACTGGACCGACGTACTGAAAGCGCAGTGGCAGGGGGGACTGTTGATACTGCTCTAAATACAGGCGACAAATGGAAGCGGTGTATTCCGGCCTGAGACACAGCTCACGCTGGTGGAGCTGGAAGGCATAGAGATTCTGCCAGGCCTCCTGCCCGAAGCTCGCCTGGAAGAGGTCGCTGCGCTCCAGCACCGGCGTATCCACCGGCTCATAGCCGGCCCTCTCTAACAGAGCGCGCACGCGTCCCACCACCTGCGTCTGCTGACGGTAAGCCTCGGGCAACAGATCATGCATCCCGCGCAGGCGCTCAATACGCTTCTTCATAGAAACTCTCGTTCCCCTCATAGAGTCATGCCCGGTTCCTGGTCCACCGTAACGCCAAACCATGCCTGCTGACCGGCGGACCGCTCCAGGCCCGGCCCGGGGTACCCCGCGCCAGGGAGCGCGAGGGCGCCATCGCTGTTCATCCTCCCAAGACCGGCAGCCTGGGTCTCCCTCTGGGCAGGTGGATGCGCTCGCAGTCTCTCCTACCGCTGCTGCTCGTCCAGCGCATCCACCCAAGGCTCCGTCTGCTCCGATCAGCCAGAGCAGGCAGGGGACCATTGGCCTAGGCCGATGGCTGGCGTGTTCCGCGCACAATCATGGTGCCTGCCCCTTGGTCTGTGAACAGCTCGCGCAGCAGCACATGGGGTTCGCGCCCATCGACGATATGCACGCGAGGCACAGAGCGCAGGGCATCCAGGCAGGCTGCGACCTTGGGGATCATGCCGCCCTGGATCACGCCCTCATCGATCAAGCGCAGCGCCTCCTCCTCCGTCAGCTCCGAAATGAGGCTGCCGTCGGGGCGACAAATCCCTACCACATTGCTCAAGAAAATCAGCTTCTCGGCGTTGAGGGCGCCCGCCAGGTGGGCAGCAACCACATCAGCATTGATATTCAGACAGGTGCCGTCAGGCCCCTGGCCAAGGGGGGCAATAATCGGAATGTACCCCTGCTCGACCAGCACCTGGACCAGTGTGGGATCGACCTCCTCCACCTCGCCGACAAAGCCCAGACGCTTGTCCGCAACCCGCGCACGCACCAGGCCGGCATCGGTCCCGCACAGGCCGATAGCCTTGCCGCCCATCTGCGAAGCCATGAGGACCAACCCCTGATTGACCTGCCCCAGCAGGACCATCCGCACGACCTCCAGCGTCTGAGCATCGGTCACCCGCAGGCCATTTTCAAAGCGTGTAGGGATCTGCAAGCGCTTGAGCCACTCATTAATATAGGGGCCGCCTCCGTGCACCAGAACCGGCCTGGCGCCGAGGGCGCTGAGCCAAATAATATCCTGCAAGACCACCTGCTGGTGCTCCAGCGTGCTCCCCCCCAATTTTATCACAAGAATTTTCCCCTTGAGGTAATCGATATATGGAAGCGCCTCGCGTAAAACCTCGGCGATAAGATGATGATCGCTAATGATATCCCCGTCAGGTGTTCTTGAAAACGCAATAGCCATCTCTCTGCTAACTCCTCGTCAGACCGTCGTCAAACACGCTTCAGCCGGCTCCGGCAGCGCAGCAACGTTGCCTTGCCTGTCCTTGCATCGCTGGTGGGGCGCTCCTCCACTCTCCCCGCGGCCACCCGGCCACGCGCGGGCCTTGGGTTGGGCAGCCTGGGACGGCACCGGGCCGGAGTCCGGGAGGGAGAGCTTTCCCCCCTACGGAAGAGCGTCAAGGATAGATTGCTCCTCCCTGCAGGCCACAGCGCTCGTCGATGCCAAACATACAGTTGGCGTTCTGCAACGCCTGCCCGGAAGCTCCCTTGACCAGATTATCCAAACAGGACAGCACCAGCAGCCGCCCGCTGCGCTCATCCACGGTGACGTACAGCAGGCAGTGGTTGCTGCCATAGGTCCACTTGGTATGTGGCGGCTGATCGATCACATGCACAAATGGCTCGCCCGCATAATAGTCACGGTAGAGCGCCTGAACCTGGGAAGCAGTCGGCAGGCGGCCAGAATCATCAGGCCGCAGCTCGGCGTAGCACGTGGCCAGAATGCCTCGCGTCATAGGCGTCAGGTGGGGAACGAAGGTCAGGCGCAGGCCCGGCTCATAGGACTGGCCGGCGGCGCGGGCCGCAGTGTCTAGCTCTTGCACAATCTCGGGCCAGTGACGGTGTCCCCCGAGGCTATAGGCGCTCAGATCCTCATTGGCCTCGGCATAGTGGGTATCCAGGCGTAGGCCACGCCCGGCTCCGCTCACTCCCGACTTGGCATCGACGATGACGTCCCGGCTGACGAGACCCGCCGACAAAGCTGGCAGCAGGGCCAGAATGATCGCCGTCGCGTAGCAGCCGGGATTAGCCACCAGCTCTGTTGTACGAATACGCTCGCGATAGCGCTCACATAACCCATAGACAGCCTGCTCCAACAAGGCGGGAGCCGGATGCGTATGCTTATACCACTCCTGATAGAGGGAAGGATTGCGCAGGCGGAAATCGGCGGAGAGGTCGACCACCCGCGTACCGCGCTGCAGCAGGGCTTGCACGGCCTCAGCGGCAGCGGCGTGAGGGAGACAGACAAAGGCCAGCTCCGCGCTCTCTGGCTCCTCCGTAATCTCCAGCTTGGCCAGGTGGCGGGCCTCCTCCTGGCAGGCGCCCCCGGCCAAGGCATACAGCTGGGGAAAGACCTGACCCAGGCGCTGGCCAGCAGCGCTGCGTCCTGTCACCGACGTGACGCGAAAGTGAGGGTGATTGGCCAGCAGCCTCAGCAGCTCCAGACCGGTATAGCTGGTAACATTGAGAATCGAAACACTCACCATTGAAACGCGCTCCTGAACTCCTGGGCTGTGCGAGGAACGAGGGCTGCACACACACGCGCTGGCTGACTGGCCTGACGGTGGCCGAGCCACCTACCCGCCGGCCTCCAAGAAGCCAGCCGGTCAGAGAGAGACCAAATAAAAACGCCCTCGTCCCTGACCAACATGCATCGAAGGGACGAGAGCCGACAGAAACGCTCCCGCGGTACCACCCTGCTTGTCACCACCTGCAGCGCAGCCTCGGTCTGGCAGCGCAGCGACCTGCAGCTCCACTCTTCTCAGGCGCCAGCAGCACCTTTCTCGGCTGTCGCCTTTCCTGCTGCCTTGCTCTCTTCATTCACGAGGGCCTGGACCGTACCACGGTCCGGCCTGCCGTTGCCGCCTGATCCATTGTGGTCAGTTCGCCTCCTCCCGGGCCCTCCATCAGTCAGCAACGCGACGAACGTACCACTGCTGCAGTTCTGCTCATGCCAGCACCAGAGATTCCTCACCTCATCGTGATGAACTGTGCTGTGACCACTCTTGCCGGTTATCCTGCTGCGTGGGAACCACCCACCTGGCCTACTTGCCCACAGTTGAGCAGGCTACTCTTTCTGGAGAGAAAGAGGATGGCTGTCACCTGGGCTTTCTTCGGCCAGCCGCTCACGAACGGGTTCTGAGCCGACGCATCCCTGCCGAACTCTCACCGCTCTTCGGCTCGCTGTTGGCCGTCGGACTCATACTAGTTTCGCTCAACGCGGGACAGACTTGTATGCACTTGTTATTGTTCTTAAGGATAACAGCAGTGGCTGGCGTTGTCAACCACTGGATGAACGAGCTGTGGTTTTCCTTTCTTTCCTGCCCTTTCCTACTGAGCCGACAATCGGGTATATTACTGGGGGTGTGCCACCAGGTGGCAGCGGCGTCAGCCGCCGTGTCGCAGTTGGCCCACCCAGGTCCATCTTGAGCACCAACAGATGAGGATGAGGAATAAAACACATGTTAGCAGCACGAGAGGCGCATCGGGAGAAGATGCTTGTCGCGCTCTCCTCGGTGGGGGCGGCGGTTGGGCTGACCGCCTTGAAGCTCGTGGCTGGTTTGCTCAGCGGCAGTCTGGGTATCCTGGCTGAGGCGGCCCACTCCGGTCTGGACCTGGCAGCGGCCCTGATGACCTTTCTGGCCGTGCGGGTCGCTGACCGGCCCGCCGATGCCACCCATAACTATGGCCATGCCAAGATCGAGAACCTCTCAGCGCTCTTCGAGGCCATCCTGCTGCTGATCACTGCGCTCTGGATTATCTACGAAGCCCTGCGCCGTCTCATCCTGGGTGAAGGGCATGTTGAGGCAAGCATCCTGGCGCTGGTGGTAATGGCCATCTCGATTGCTGTCGACGTCACTCGCTCGCGGGCCTTGCTGCGCGTCGCCCGTCGTCTGGGTAGCCAGGCCCTGGAGGCCGATGCCCTCCACTTCAGCACCGATATCTGGAGCTCCGCCATTGTCATTGGGGGTCTGCTGGTCCTGCGCCTGGCGGAGGTCTGGCACCTGCCATCCTGGTTCAGACAAGCAGACGCCGTTGCTGCACTTGGTGTCTCCCTGATCGTGATCTACGTAGCCCTGCGTCTGGCACACGAAACGGTCGATGCCCTGCTCGATCGTGCTCCTGAAGAGCTCCTGCAGCGGCTGGAGGTGGCCATCCGGCAGGTGGAGGGAGTAAGCGAGCTGCGCCGGGTGCGTGTGCGTCGCGCCGGCAACAAGATTTTCGCCGATGTCGTGGTGGCGGCACCGCGCTCTTTCACTTTTGAGGAGACGCATGCCCTGAGCGAGCGCGTCGAGCAGGCCGCTATCACGGGGGTGCATGCTCATGCACCCCAGGCGGAGGCCGACGTCGTCGTTCATCTGGAGCCGGTAGCGACCGCCGAGGAGACGGTGCGCGAGCAGATTCACTATCTGGCTCAACAGCAAGGGATTCGGGCCCACGATATTCGCGTGCGCGAGGTAGGGGGCAAGCTGGAAGCTGACTTTGATATCGAAGTGGAAGCCGATATGGATCTCGCCAGCGCGCATGCGGCGGCCACACGCCTGGAAGAGGCAGTCTTGCGCGGCAACGCCCAGCTGCAGCGAGTCACCACTCACCTGGAGGCACCAACGGCGACGATCGAGCGCCGCCAGGACGTCACGAGCGATTACCCTGAAATGGTCCAGCACATTCGCCAGCTGGCCGATGCCGTGGCTGGCCTGGGGAGTGCCCATGACATCCATCTCTATCGCTCCTGCCGAGCCGAGGAGCGGGTCGCTGGGGCAGGGCCGCGCAAGGCGGGGAAGCGGCGAGAAGGAGAACGGTTGGCAAGCGCGAACGGGCGCGAGGAGGAGCTAGATCTTGTTCTCCATATTACCTGTGCTCCCGAGATACCCCTGAGCCAGGCCCATCTCAAAGCCGAGGAGGTGCAGCGCGCCCTGCGTCAAGAGTATCCCCGCCTCGGCTCGGTCGCCATCCATACGGAGCCTCCGGAGTGATCGCCGGCTTCGCGCCTCCTTCCTGGCCTGGCCTGGCCAGCCAACCAGCCGCGCTGGCGCGACGCGCTCCGTCTGACTGCGAGCGGGGAGCGAAACGCTGACCGGCCACCGTCTGCGGCAGATCCTGCTCACGCAGGCGAGAAGCAGAGATCGGCGCTGCTAGCTGGCTCGTAAGGCGATGACCCGCTGGAGGAGTTCCTCCAGAGAGAGGGCGCTCAAGGTCTCCAATTGCAGATCGGGCGTGGCGTCTTCGGAAAAGGCCGCCTGGCGTGTGAGCACGCTGGGGACGGCTACGCAGAAGATGCCCGCTCGCCGTGCCGCCCGTACGCCATTGGGCGAATCTTCCAAAGCGATGGCCTCCTCGGCTCTGACGCCCAGGCAGCTCAAGACTGCCAGATAGACTGCCGGGTCTGGCTTGGTTACCTGGACATCGTCGCCGCAGCAGATACACTGGAAACGCGACCGCAGACCAAGGCGTTCTAAATGGCCGACAACCCAGCGCCGCGATGAGGAGGAAGCAACGCCCAGACGCAGACCGAGCCGCTGGGCTGCCTCCAGGTAGTCTAGCACTCCCTCTGCGACCGCCTGTCCCTCTAAGAGCTGGCGACAACGCTCCCGCCGTGCCAACCGCAGTGACTCGCGTTCCTCTAGCGAGAAAGAGCGGCCCAGCCGACGCTCTAGCTCGCGTAAGGGATCGAAGGGGCTAGAGGTGGGGCCAATGCCGATGTAGGGGAGCCAGGCCTCCAGCTCGAAGCGCTGGCCATAGCGCTCGTACAGCTCCTGCCAGGCCAAAAACTCCGGCACCTCTGTTTCGAGAATGAGACCGTCGAAGTCGAAAATCAGGGCGGTAATCATGTCCTCCTTGGGGGCAGTGCCCCCGCTCGGACGCGGCTCTGAGCAGAGCCAGCCGACGCTTCGTCCGTGCGGGGCAACAGGCCCGATCACTGGCAAAATAGGCCGACCTGCCGCCCATCTGAGTTGAGCAGCGCTGGTCGGAAAAGGCTGGTAGCTCTGCCTTAAGCATACCACATCAAGCGGGCGGTCTGCCCGTCAGCGTCAGGTCCTGGCCCAGAGCGAGGCCCCAGAGCCTCTGGCTCTGAGGTCTCGCTCACCACGGCCTGGGTGCGACCCGGCTCGCCTAGGCTACGAACTGGTTCGTGTAGGCAGCACTGACATCGGGCACGGCAGGAATCAGCTTCAGGGCGGTCATAAAGGTGGCCGTCGCCTGCCAGGTGGCGGGATCGTTGTAGCCGAGATGGCCGTTGCCCCGCCAGACGGGAATCGTCGCCTGCAGGACTTCCCTGGCCTTAACCAGATCCAGGCCAGGCACATAGCTCTTGCTGAGCTGCAGGGCCTCCTCGGGATTGGCAATGACCTCGCGTAGTCCCCGCAGGGTCGCCTGCACAAAGGCCCGCACCATCTGCGGCTGCTGACGCAAGGTGGTCTGCAGTGTCACAATGCCATTGGAGATCAGCGGCTGGTAGTCCGAGACCTCAAAGGTGCGCACCGGGAAGCCCTGACGGCGTAGCTGCAGTGGCTCATTGTTCGAATAGCCCATCACGGCATCGACCTTGTGGCCGAGCAGGGCGGCGACCTGGGTGAAGCCGATGGATTGCAGGCGAATGTCGTTGACGCTCAGATGTTCGTGGTAGAGCAGCCCCAGCAGCCCAACGTAGGTCGCCCCGTAGGGACCAGGTACCCCAACGCTGTGCCCCTTCAGGTCGGCCAGCGTGCGAATCGGCGAATCCGCCGGCACGATCAGGCAGACCGGATAGCGCTGAAAAATGGTGGCCACGTTGACGGCCTGCACCCCCTTGCTCCGGGCCGTCAGCTCCTCATCGCCGCTGGCGAAGACAAAGGTATTGCGTCCCGCCACCATCGAACCGACCAGGTCGGTAACGATCCCATGATTGAAGGTCACGTTCAGTCCAGCCTGGCTATAGTAGCCCTTGGCTTGGGCAACATAAAAGGGCGCGAACTGGATGTCCGGAATGTAGCCCAGACCGATGGTGACATCCGTCACCGTCTTTCCCCCATTGGATGCGGGCGAGCCTTGCCCTGCCGACTGGCCGCAGGCGCCGAGCAAGAGGGAAAATACAAGGAGACAACTAACAAACACAAGATGCGTGACTTTCCGCATAAGGCGCACAATTCCCCCATACAGACAACACAACAAAGCTTGCTTGTCGTGAGTGAGCGATAGGGTATAGGAGCGGCACGCTGGCTGGCCAGCGGCGCTGAGCAGTGTGGTAGGGAAGCCGAAGCGGGACCCTCAATAGACAGCTTCAGCCAGTTTGCTCAGCAGCCAGGCAAGACCGTAGTAGACTGCCGCCAGCGCGGCAAGCAACGCCAGTGTTGCGAACATAAACGGTGTATCGTACTGATGCTGTCCTTGCAAGATCAGGCCCCCTAGCCCTTGATTGCCGCCGGCAACGAACTCGCCCACCAGGGCGCCGGTGATCGAGAGCGTCAGCCCGGTGCGCACCGCTGCCAGGATGGCCGGCAGCGCCAGGGGAAACTCGATGGCGGTCAGCATTGACCAGCCGGCGGCCCCGTCGACGCGCGCCGCGTCCACGATGGAGCGATCGATGGTGCGCACACCCAGTGCTGTCGTGATCACCATAGGAAAGAGCACTACCAGCATACACAGAATGACTGTCGGAAGCAAGGTATAGCCCAGCCAGAGCACGAGGAAAGGTGCAATGACAATAGCCGGGATGGCCTGACCGGCAGCCAGGTAGGGCTGAACGGTGGCGGCGATCAGGCGCGACTTGGCCAGGCCATAGCCCAGCGGCAGCCCGATAACAACCGCCAGCAGGAAACCAAGGAGGCTTTCCTCAACAGTAGCCAGGGCATTGATCTCGAAAAGCCCCGAGCTCAAGCCGTCCAGCAGGCGCTGCCAGACGTCGGCAGGCGACGGTAAGAAGAGTGGATTGACGTGCCAGTAGGCGCTGCCGAGATACCACAGGCTCAGCAGCACGACAGCCACCGACAGAGGAGGCAGCACGGTCAAGACAGTCGTCCGCCGACGGTGAGTTCCGTTGACCCTGGTGGCTTGTGTGATCGCGGGACCTATCTGCTCGCCTGCCTCCTTCTGGCGGTCCCGGCGCGGCAGGTCGAGCGAGAGATGCTTTCTGGCGGAGGTGGAAGTGTCGATACCCATCATGGCCCTCGGTGATCTGTTCTCGTGACAGCGCTCGCTGCTGCTGCTCCCGTCTGGCGGCGGCGACAGGCACGGGGTTGCTCCGTCATGTCCAGGCCAGGGAGGCAAGAGCCAGGCCGTCAGTTCAACCGACCCGGGGGGCATGTGAGGGAGATGCAGGAAAGCGCTGACGGAGAGCGTGACCGATTGGCTGCGCTGCTCCAGGCGCCGACTGCTGGTAGCAAGCGGAGGATCACTCGTCCGTTTCGCGAGATACCAAGCCTTCTCCCATCCGGACTGTTACCGTCGGCTTCGGCCTCTCACCGAATCCATCGCTGGGTGCCGTTCACTGGACTGGTTGGAGTGACCCCTCAAGGCTGTCCAGAGCGTCTGGGCGAACGCCGGCCTGTCAGTCGATCGTGACAGCCCGGTCACCCTCAACGGCACGCAACGAGTCGCGGGCTCGGCAGCTCACACATGGCCGTGGCATGGTAGGTAGCGGGTTGCGCTGCTGTCATGCTGACGTGTGGCCGCCATACCGCCGGTCGGGAATTGCACCCTGCCCCGAAGGTCTTGTTTTCGTCTCTGTCGATATTATGACACAGAGCGCAGAAGCAGTGCAAGAGGGCGCGTGTGTGAGGCCAGGAAGCAAGCAGCGCGACCCGCCTGAAGGGCTGCTCTCTTCCTGGCTACGACCAGACGGGCCGCCGGTGCGGCGCGGCGCGCCGCTGCTGTGCCTAGCTTTGGGCGCGGGTCTGCCCCGTCCTCGTCCCGCTTTCTTCGAGCAGCACGAGCAGCAGGCCCCCCATCAGCCCCAGGTTCTTGAAAAACTGCGTCTGCTGAGCCTGACGGGTCTGGGGATCGTGCTCCTGCCAGAACGGGTGGCCGACGATGGTTGTGGGGACCAACGAGGCGAGCAGGACGGCGGCGGCCAGACGTGGCAACCAGCCCAGGGCAAGGGCACTGCCAGCAACCACCATTGTGGCGCCGTTGAGCACGACGGCGCGCTCTGGCTGAGGAATGCCAAAGCGCGCGACCCGCGCCGGGCGCCCTCCCGGATTGAGAAAGGCCTCTGTTCCCCCCTTGATGAAGATCACGGCCAACAGCAAACGTGCCAGTGCTCGGATCATGGGTGCGATATTCGTCTCCTCTCTCTAGCGGTAGCGTGCGCGGTGGGTGTACCCAGGAAGGAGCAGGGGGCGCCAGCGAGGAACTGAGACAGGCTGCTGATCTTCCCTGCCGGTCTCCCTTTCCTCCGCTCACTGGCGCACGCAAGAGATGAGCGAGCCAGTGTCCCACTGGCTCCTCTCTCCTCTTTCATTCTAGTCCGTTGACTCACAGCGCTGCCAGCGCCCGGCAGCCGACAGCGGCGTATTTGCAGGGAGAGCGAGTTGCGAAATATAATACTCACCCAGGAGGATGTATGGGCGCGGAACTACGGATCATCCCCATCACAGGTATTGGCGAAATTACCCCAGGGAGTGACCTGGGGGTTATCATCTCTGCGGCGTTGCAGGCCCAGGGGGTGGCTCTGGCCAACGGCGACATTCTGGTGGTCACCCAAAAGATTGTCTCGAAGGCCGAGGGGCGACTGGTTGACCTGGAGAAGGTCGTGCCTTCGCCTTTCGCCTTGACGATTGCGCGCGAGACTGGCAAGGACCCCCGCCATGTCGAGGTGATTCTGCAGGAGACGCGCCGGCTGGTGCGCATGGACCGCGGCGTCCTGATCTGTGAGACTCATCATGGCTTCGTCTGCGCCAATGCCGGGGTGGATGAATCCAATCTTGCTGATCAGCATCAGGTGAGCCTCTTGCCGCGCGATCCCGACCATTCGGCGCGCCTGCTGCGGGAGCGCTTGCTCTCACTGGCGTCTTCCACGGCCCCTCGCTGGTCGCCGGAATGCGAGCCGCTAGAGGAGCTGGCGGTCATCATCTCCGACACCTGGGGGCGGCCCTGGCGCAATGGCCAGGTCAATATGGCGATTGGCGTGGCCGGGCTGGCCCCCATCAGGGACTATCGTGGCGAGCCTGATGCCTATGGGCGCGAGCTGCGCGTCAGTGCCATTGCTGTAGCCGATGAGCTGGCGGCGGCTGCCGAGCTGGTGATGGAGAAGAGTGCTGGCGTGCCCGTCGCGTTGATCCGTGGCTATGCCTTTCTCCCCGCGGAAGACGGGGTCAGGCCATTACTGCGCGATGCCGTCAGCGATCTGTTTCGTTAGCCATCTGCCGAACCTGGCCGCGAGGGAGACCACTGCCAGATCTGCCAGGCATGACTTGTCCCCTGCTCTTGATGGCGATCGAGCTGTCTGAGATGGACGGGGCCCTGCTGTCGGGTCGGCCTGATGACACCCAGAGAAGGTAGAGCAAACGAGCCGTGACAACTGCCTGCGAACGAGCTGTGACGATCTCCCAACGAACCGGTGACCTGCTGACGCTGCTGCGCAGCCGACGCAGTGTGCGCGCGCTCCAGGAGCGCCCGATTCCCGAGCCTCTGCTAGAGCAGGTCTTAGAGGCTGCTCGCTGGGCGCCCTCACCGCATGGTCGGCAACCCTGGCGCTTTGTCGTCTTCAGCGAGCGGGAGCGCAAGGAGCGGCTGATTGAGCGGATGAGTGCGGCCTGGGAGGCTCAGCTGCGGCTAGACCAGCAGCCAGAGGAGATCATTGCTGTGCGTCTGGAGAAATCGCGCCAGCGCATCCGGCAGGCCCCGGTCCTGATCCTTCCCTGCCTGTACCTGGAGGATCTGGATCGCTATCCCGATGCTGAGCGTCAAGAGAACGAGCGCATTATGGCGATTCAGAGCCTGGGAGCGGCCATACAAAATATGCTCTTGATGGCCTACGAGCTGGGCCTTGATACGGGCTGGATGTGCGCCCCTCTCTTCTGCCCCGCGGTGGTCTGCGAGGCTCTCGATCTGGATCAGCGCCTGCAGCCCCAGGCTCTGATTACGCTGGGCTACGCCGCGGCTGACCCCAAACGGCGGCCACGTCTGCCCCTGGAAGCCCTCGTTATTCGTCTCGATAGTCAGAGCGAGGCCGGGTAGCCAGGACAGTGAGCAAAGCGAGGAGCGTGGAGAGAAGCAGACAACCCGTGCTACAGTGCTCTGTCGGACCAGCCAGAGCAAGAAAAGAGAAGGGAGCAGCAAGAGAGCCATGATCGTTGTGCTCGCCGGTGGCGTAGGGGGAGCACGTTTTCTCCAGGGAGTCGTCCAGGTAGTCTCGCCTGCAGAGGTTACCGCTATCGTCAACACGGGCGACGATCGCGAGTTTTATGGCCTGCACGTCTCGCCCGACATCGACATCGTGATCTATACGTTGGCCGGCATCGTTGACGAGCGCCACGGCTGGGGCATCCGAGACGACACCTATCACGTCATGCAGCAGCTCACCCGCTATGGCCACGAGGACTGGTTTCTCCTGGGGGATCGTGATCTGGCGACGCATATCCATCGTAGCCAGCGCCTGCGCCAGGGACAGAGGCCCAGTGAGGTGACCGATGAACTACGTCGCCTCTTTGGGCTGACGCTGCGTATTCTGCCCATGAGCGATGATCCGGTGGCGACGCATATCCAGACCCCCGTCGGCCTGTTGCACTTCCAAGAATATATGGTGAAGCGCCGCTGTCAGGATGAGGTGCAGGGCGTCGTCTTTGTGGGCGTTGAGCAGGCCAGACCGGCCCCTGGTGTCCTTGAGGCTCTGCATCAGGCCGAGGCTGTGCTGCTTGCTCCAAGCAATCCCATCGTCAGCATCGGCAGCATCCTGGCCCTGCCTGGCGTGCGCGAAGCATTGCAGACGACCGCTGCTACGGTGGCCGCCGTCAGCCCCATTGTGGGCGGCGCCCCGCTCAAGGGGCCAGCAGATAAGCTGATGCGCGGTCTCGGCTACGAGGTCTCTGCCCTGGGCGTGGCCCGCTGCTACGCCGACTTTCTGGATGTCATGGTCATTGACCAGCAGGACGCGGCCCTGGCCCCGGCCATTGAGGCCCTGGGCCCGCATGTGCTGGTCACTGATACCATTATGCGTGATCAGGAGGCCAAAGCCCGCCTGGCGCGCGAGGTGCTGCAGAGCTGTGCACGCGCGGTCTAGTCGGAGAATCTGCAGTTCGGGAGGGGCGACTACTGTGACGGCTCATCCAGAGCACGAGCAAGAGAGCGAGCAGACGGGGGCCTTGCTGTCCAGCTGCAGCGCCCTGATCCCGGTGAAAGCCTTAGCGGCAGCCAAGGGCCGGCTGGCGGGCTATTTGACGCCAGCGGAGCGCGCCCAGCTCGTGCTGACCATGCTCCATCACGTGGTAACGACCCTGCAGGCCACTGGCCGGCTCTCCAGAATCGTGGTGGTGAGCGCCGACGAGCGCGTGCGCGCCTGTGCGGTCAGTTGGGGAGCAGAAGGGTGGCCCGAAGCGCAACCGGGCCACAATGCCGCCCTGGAGGCCGCGGCCCGGCGTCTACAAGCTGAGGGAGTGGCCGCCCTGCTCACTATCTCCGCCGACCTGCCCTGGCTCAAGACTGAGGAGGTCGCAGCCCTGCTGGCGCAAGCCCAGCGCTATCCTGTGGTGTTGGTGCCGGCCCACGACGGCCAGGGCACCAATGCCCTGCTCCTGCGTCCTCCCCTGCTGGTGCCCTATCTGTTCGGAGAGCAGAGCCTGCAGCGCTACTGTGAGGCAGCTCAGCGTCGCCGCCTCGCTTACCGTTGCTATGAGAGTCCGGGGCTGGCTCTCGACATCGATACGCCGGAGGACCTGCAGCGTTCAGGTCTGGCTGAGCGCTGGCTGAGCGCACGGTCCTCCTTGCACTGTCTCAGGGAGAGAACACCATGCCAGTCGTTGGATATTCCGCAGCCTTAGAGCAGTTTCATCCCAGTGACCTCCTGCGCTGGTGCCGGGAGGCCGAGGAAGCTGGTTTTGGCGGCGTCATGGCCGCTGACCACTTTCATCCCTGGACGCCAACCCAGGGGCAGAGTCCCTTTGTCTGGTCCTGGATGGGCGCCCTCGGGTTGGCCACCCAGAAGCTCACCTTTGGCCCGGGCGTCACCTGCGCCTCCTACCGCTACCATCCGGCCATCATAGCCCAGGCCGCAGCCACCCTGGCGGCCATGTACCCAGGGCGCTTCTGGCTGGGGATTGGCACCGGTGAAGCGCTCAACGAACACGTCGTCGGCGGTGAGTGGCCCGAGGCGCCGATTCGCCTGGAGCGCATGATCGAGTCGATCGAGATCATCAAACTGCTCTTCAGCGGCAAGAAGGTCCGCTATAGCGGTAAGCACCTGCGCATGGAGAGCGCCCGCCTCTACACGCGCCCGGAGACACCGCCCCCGATTCTGATAGCGGCCTCCGGCCCCAAGGCGGCGGAGACCGCCGGACGGCTGGGCGATGGGCTGATTACGCCGGCAGCCCCGCCCGAGAAACTCAAGATGCTGCTCGAGCGCTTCGAGAAGGGGGCGCGCGAGGCCGGGAAGGACCCGAGCACGATGCCGCGCCTGCTCCAGCTGCATGTCTCCTGGGCCCCCACCGACGAAGAGGCTGCCAACAACGCCCTCAAGGAGTGGCCCAACGGCGGCATCAAGGCCCCCAAGCAAGATATTCGCTCGCCGGAGGACTTCGAGGCCTTCGCCCAACTGGTGCGCCCCGAGGACTTCCAGGGCCGCGTCTTGATCTCAGCCGATCTAGACGAGCACCGACGCCACATCCAGAGCTTCTTTGATCTCGGTTTCGACGAGGTCCATGTCCATAATGTGGGGCGGGACCAGAGCAGCTTTATCCGGGCTTACGGCGAGGCGGTGATCCCCGCCTTGCATCAGCCGGCGATCCCTTCGTCTCACGCTCCCACCTCCTGAGCAGGTGGGAGCACCTGCCAATACCATCCAGTGAAGGAGGAAGACAACGAATGGCAGCGCTCTCAGAGCGCGCACGCACCTTTCTGCAAGAGCAGCCGCGCTTCGGCGTCCTTGGTACAGTAAACGCCGACGGCTCTCCTCACTTGACCACCATGTGGTTTCTCCTCGACGGGGATGAGATCCTCATGAACACGAAAGTGGGACGAGTCAAGGAATGGAACATGCGCCGTGATCCGCGGGTCTCCCTGTGCGTCGAAGATGGCTATCGCTACATCACCATCAGCGGTCGGGTGCGCTTCATCGAGGACCCGACGGTAGCTCAGGCCGATATCTATCGCCTGGCACGCTACTACGATGGCGAGGAAAAAGCGCGCCAGCAGATGGAGCGCTTCAGCAGGGAGCAACGTGTGACCGTGCGGCTCTCTTGCGAGCAGGTCCTCGAACACTTCTGAGCACCCTGCTCAGGGGCAAGTCTCCAATGAGGCCGCGGCAGTGGCTGGAAGGGAGAGGGAAAGGGATGGCTGCCCGGCGGGGCAGAACGGAGCGGAGACCCAGGAAACAAACGGGGGAAGCCAGAGCAATGGAACGGAACGTGTTCCCACCCTCTGGCCTCCCCCGTGGCATGGTAGGGAGGCTGTGATGTGTGACCTTTCAGACTTCGGTCATCAACGACCCCTTGCGGCTTACGAGGTGACCTCGGTAGCCGGGGCTGACGCCTCGACAGCCGGAGGAGCCTCGGGGCGTATGGCGGGTTGCTCACCGAGCCGGCGCGGACGCCAGACGCGGACATACTCGGCCAGGAAGTAAGACCCGATGACCAGGATCGCCGCCAGAGCCTGGGCCACCAGCCCCTCAACGTTGGGGAAGACCGCGAACCAGAGACCCATCCAGTCAGGAATGGGCAAGGGAAGAGAGGTAGTACTGATCCAGCCAGCAAGCTGCATTTCCTGAACGCTCTCACCCACCATTACGATCAAGACCACCCCCAGCATCACGCCCGTCAGAACCAACATCCTCTTGTAGGGTAGCCGATGGTGAGCCACGAACGTCAGTGCACCAACCGTGGCCGTGAAGGCCAAACCAATCAAGACGCCAATGAGAACGATGCCTGAACCGACCTGCATACGCAGATTCTGCAGGAAGAGCACAACCTCGAAGCCTTCACGATAGACTGAGGTGAAGCCCAGCACAACCATCCCCCAGACAATCCGCGCTTCCTCGTCTTCACCCAGGCTCAGCAGGCTGCGCCGTCGGCGATTATGGAAGGAGATCCACCCGGTCCAGTAGACACGGTGGAAGAACCAGTTCATGATAATGAGGAGAACAATGACCGCCAGCAGACCAGTGGCAGCCTGAATATGCAGCTCAGGAGCGTTCACCTGACTGAGAATGCCAACCACCACGAACCAGGTGATCAGGCTCGCCAGAAGCGCCAACCCGGCCCCAACCGCAATCGGGCGGCGATATTTGTCATGCTTCCCCATCATGCTGGCCGTGATCGCCGCCAGCACGAGGATGGTTTCAAGTCCCTCCCGAAATACCAGTAGACCAGTATCCAAAATAGCTGCGCCCGGACTGAGATGCGGCACAGTGGGGTCGGGATTGCCCTGCGCCGTGACGCCCTGCCAGACAAGCGCTGTGACCACCACTAGCCCTGCCAGCAGGAGTACTGCACGTAAGATGCGCTGTAGAAGACTCCCAGAAAAGTAGGCTTGTAGGTACCTCACTCCAGCAAGTCCTTTCGTCTCTTCCTTCTTCTGTCTACCCGGTGGTGACGTGTCTCGTCATTCCGCTATCCGCTTACTGCCCACCTGCCCCACAATATTAGGGCAGGCTAATATCTTAGTGCTGTACTCGGATATTAGCATGGGCTAATCTACTTTGTCAAGGGGCAGGTTGACTTTCGTGACGCTCCTTCGCACCATTGCCAAAGCGTGCATTAAAAATCCGTTAAAATTGAAGGCCACCCACTATCTCCATATATTCGAATTGACATATCCAGCCCTTCTTTTCTAAACTGAGAAGTGTTGCGGTCCCGAGCCGTCTCTCCCGCAGAGGCACTGGAGGGAGGACCTGGCAGCAGAAACGAGCAAGGGAGGAAAGCATGCCCTGGTGGTTCTTCTTGCTGATCACAGTTTTGGCTTTGTCCATCAGCGGCTGCTGCACTCGGCCTTGCCTCTAGCAGCCTGGCCGGAGGAGATCAAGGAGCTGGTACGGGTGACCGCTCCTGCGATTTCCGCGAAGTGGCTCTGGCCATGTGTGGACCGGTCACTGCTCGCCTGGCACTCCCGCGCGAAGATTATCTAGCGCTGCTTGAGGCTACGATGCAGGAGTGGAACGAGCTGAACGTCTGCCATCACTTCGTTATCGCCTACGGGCGCAAGCCCTGAGTGCCAGGGCAAGAAAGAAAGAAAGAAAGAAGAGGGAAGCGTTGGTAGTTCTCGCAGCAGCGGTCTTGGACCTATCCAACTGCGCTCGCGCAGGGTTTCGTGTCTTCGACTGGCCAGTCGTTGGGCGAGCGATCTGTTTCTCGTAAGAGAGGGCTGTGGATGAGGAGGGTTTTGCCTTCGTGCTAGATGGAGCAGGCAAACGAGCAAGACAGGTCCGCTCTCGTTGGTCTGCCTGCTTTGCGACTTTACAGATCCCAGAGCGCAGTCTATATGCTGGCTGGGGCCGGTCTCTTACCACCGAGGCGGGCCAGAGGTGAGCAGGCCAACGCACTGAACCAGTTGCAGAAGATGTCTCGTCAGAAGGAGGCCCTAGTCATGGCGAACCATCAATCTGGTCCAAGCAACAGACATCAGATGAGACGAATGGTTACGCAAGGCGAGATGCGCGTGAGAAAGGAGGAGCCATGCCCTGGTGGTTCTTCAAGCAGGGAGGAGGGGGCGAACCAGAGCAGCAGAAGGGCGAGTCAACTGCAGGGGCCGGGCAGTTCATGAGCGGTTCCTTCGAATGGGGTTCGACCTACCGGCTGCCCCAGCCCAAAGGTTGGCGCGAGATTGACCGGCTTGATCTCCTGCACTATGCTCTCCAGGCAGTGCTGCGGGCTAACTATGTGGCCCCCATAGGGAGGCCGCGTCACATTCTCGACACTGGGTGCGGGACCGCCCGCTGGGCCTATGAACTGTGTCAGGAATTCCCCCAGGCGACTGTCATTGGCCTCGACCTGGAGCAGGAGCTGATCAGGCCAACCCCCCCCCCACCACCCAACTTCCGCTTTGTGCGGGCCAATCTCCTGGATGGTCTTCCCTTTGCCAGCAACAGTTTTGACTTCGTTCACCAGCGTCTCATGGCTCTCTCCCTACCCATTACCTGCTGGCCGGTCCTGGTCAAAGACCTCGCGCGTGTCACCGCCCCTGGAGGCTGGCTTGAGCTCGTCGAAGGAGGCACACAGATCGCGCCCGCCGGCCCGGCAACTCAAGAGGTCTTCGCTCTCATCGGGCACTATCTGCGGGCCCGCGGCCTGGACGGGGAGGGAAGAGTCGCTCGCACCCTGGCGCGCTACCTCGAAGAGGCGGGCCTGGATGCTATCCAGCAGCGCACGGTTGCCCTGCCGGTAGGCGAGTGGGGAGGCCCAATCGGTCACCTGATCGCCAGGGATTTCCACGAGACATTTCTGGCACTCCGCGAGCGCGTGGCCCAGCGTTTCCAGCTACCCTCTGAGGCCTTCGTCGCCTTGCTCCAGAGTATGCAGCGTGAGTGCCGCGATCTGCAGACCTGCTATTCCTTCACCGTAGCCTATGGGCAGAAACGCTAAAGCAAGCTACCTACCGTCAGGACGGACCGGGCCGGTCCGGCTGGCCTCTCAACCAGAAGGGAGGGAGCGGTGCAGGGCCGTTGGCTGGGCACTATAGCTGATCCAGAGGCCGTTTGGCGTGGTCCAGGTCGCCGTGGCACAGTAGCGAAAACCAGCAGGCAGACCCGTGGGAGCGGGTTGCTGGGCCAGCTGCTGATTCAAGCGCTCTTCGAGCAGGGCCGCCAGCCCGGTCACTGGCAGCCCACCCAGATCGGCACGCAGCACGCGCATCTGCAGATGGCAGGTCTTGATGGTTGGCTGAACCTGCAGGAAGAAGGGGCGCGTCAACGCCATCCCGGCAAGTGTTAGCCTCTCCTCACCCGTGATCTCAATCAGAGCTCCAGCACGGGGCGTAACGCGCACCTTACTCACCTGGCCCGGCAGGCCAGCGCGGGGAAGATTGCGCGTCACGAGGGCCGCCAGATAGGCAGGAGAGAGCTGGAGCACCAGATCGCTTCCGCTGGAGGAAGGGGATGGAGAGGAAAGGGGAGGACGATCCGGGCTCAGGAAGAGCAGCGCCACCAGCCAGAGGGCCAAGGAGCCAGTGAGCAGACCCAGCAAGAACGTTCCCATTGGCAGCCAGCGCCGAAGACGGCGGCGCTCCGGCGCTGAGGGAGGTCGCGGCTCCTGTGCCTCGATGTCGGGCAGCAGGTCGGGGAGATGCCTCGTCGAACGTGTCCCCCGGGCGGCGGACGGCTCTGTCTCAGTCAGTTCCCAGACCGGCGGATCAGCCAACAACTGGCCGGCCTCCACAGGCTCTGCAAAGTCAAGGTCGGAGAGGTCGGCAGTGCTCCCGAAGGCAGGAGAAGGGACGCTCTCAGAGGTTGAGTCAGCCTGATCATCATCGTCAGCGCTGGCCTTGGCAAACCAGGACATGGCTGGTAACACTCCTTTAGTAAGCGAACCTGCACAGTATCATAGCTGTTCGGCCCCAGCTGTGCAAGAGGCTCTCTTTTTGGGCAGATTACACAAAAGAGAGGACCTTGCTTTCAGACAAAGTGCCCGTAGTCTCAGCCGCAAGGGGGACGTATCATAAAAACAAGGAGGGGGGCTGACCTCGATTGAGACTGGGAGGGGAAGGGCAGGCAGGTGAGCAGACAGATAGGCAGGCGGAAGCGAGGGGGCGGAACAGAGAGGCAGCTGCCCTGAGTGGTGTGCTGAGCACCAGCGCGCCAGTTAGCATCAGTTCAGCAGGATAGCGACGAGCAGTCAGCAGTCAAGAGCACGGTGTGGCGACGAGAGCCGAAGGCGTGTCCGGCAAAGAAGCTGGGGAGAGACCAGTAAAGAGGAGAGTTCAACGGCATGACACCTGAAGAAGTTCTGCAATTTGCCAAGGAGCGCGGTGCCAAGATGGTAGACTTCAAATTTGTGGATCTACCAGGCACCTGGCAGCATTTTAGCGTCCCCTTACACGAGCTAGATGAGGAGACGTTTGTCGAGGGGAAGTACTTTGACGGATCAAGCATCCGTGGCTTCCAGACCATCGACGACAGCGACATGCTGGTAATCCCCGATCCAGATACGGCTTTCATGGACCCTTTTACCAGCGTCCCCACCTTGAGCCTCATCTGCACTGTCGCCCACCCAGGGCCGGGCGCGCACAAGCAGCCCTATAGCCGCGACCCGCGCACGATTGCGCGTAAGGCGGAGGAATATCTGCGCTCGTCCGGGATCGCTGATGTGAGCTACTTTGGTCCCGAAGCTGAGTTCTTCGTGTTTGACAACGTGCGCTTCTCCTCGACCCAGAATGTCCAGTACGCCGAGGTCGATTCGGATGAGGCGCACTGGAATAGTGGCCGCAATGGTGGCCCCAATCTGGGCCATCGTCTGCGCCCGAAAGAGGGCTACTTCCCGGTTCCACCCAGCGACACGCTGCAGGATCTGCGCAGCGAGATGGTTCTGACGCTAGAGGAGCTGGGCATTCCGGTCGAGGCCCAGCACCACGAAGTCGGCGGTGCCGGCCAGTGCGAGATCGATATTCGCTATAACACGCTGGTCAAGACCGCCGATAACCTGATGATCTACAAGTATGTGGTGAAGAACACGGCGCGCAGGCATGGGAAGACTGTGACCTTCATGCCAAAGCCGATCTTCGGCGACAACGGCTCTGGTATGCATGTGCACCAGAGCCTGTGGAAGGGTGAGCGTCCGCTCTTCTACGACCCCGAGGGCTACGCTGGCCTCTCCCATACAGCACGCTACTATATCGGCGGCCTGCTGACCCACGCTCGCGCGCTGCTGGCGATCGCTGCCTCGACCACCAATAGTTACAAGCGACTGGTGCCCGGCTTCGAGGCCCCCGTTAACCTGGTCTTCTCGAAGGCTAACCGCAGCGCCGCTGTGCGTATCCCGAATACCGATTGTCCATCGGCCAAGCGCATCGAGTTCCGTCCGCCCGATCCGACGGCCAATCCCTATCTCGCCTTCGCTGCTTTGCTGATGGCTGGCCTCGATGGCATCCGTCGCCAGATCGATCCCAGCGAGCACGGCTTCGGGCCGGTTGACCGCGACCTGTATCACCTCTCCCCGGAGGAGCTGCGCGAGATTGGCTCGGTTCCGGGCTCGCTGGAGGAGGCTCTCAACGCTCTGGAGGATGATCATGCCTTCCTGCTGGAGGGCGGCGTCTTCACGACTGACGTGCTCGAACAGTATGTTGAACTGAAGCGCGCTCAGATCAATGAGGTGCGCATGCGCCCCGTGCCGATTGAATTCGCCCTCTACTACGACGCCTGATCCTTCTGAGCTGATCGTACGCACAAGCGAGCGGACCCCGGGATGCTGCAGCAGAAGCAGGGTCCCGGGGTCCGTTCTTTTTCCCCTTCCTCCTCATCCCATTCCCCTACGGCAAGGCTCCCCCGGTGCTGCCTGCCGGGACGGGCCGGCGGGCATAGGCGCCTGACCAGGTTTGGGTCGCCCGCCCGGCTGACTGGCCTGGCTCTGGCTGTGATATAATTGAGTGTCTACCCTACCCACGCGGTATGATGTCATCCTCGCTCTGTCTGGAGAGGCGCTCTATGGACCCGCTTGTTGATAGCTATGGCCGGCGCATCCGCAATCTGCGCATTTCTATTACCGATAAGTGCAATTTCCGCTGTACGTATTGTATGCCCGCTGAGGGGCTGCCCTGGCTGAAGAAGGCCGAGATTCTCACCTACGAGGAGATTGAGCGGCTGGCCCGCCTGGCGGTCTCTATGGGCATTGAGCAGATTCGCCTGACTGGTGGCGAACCACTGGTGCGCCGTGATGTTCCCGATCTGGTGCGCCGGCTGCGCCAGATCGAGGGCCTGCGCAGCCTCAGCCTGACGACCAACGGGGTGCTCCTCAAGCAACTGGCCCGTCCGTTGGCGGAGGCCGGCCTGACGCGCATCAATGTCAGCCTCGATTCGCTGCTACGCGAGAAGTTCGCCCGTCTGACACGGCGCGATCAGCTCGACCGTGTGCTCGAAGGGCTGGAGGAGCTGGAGAGGTACCCGACGATTCGTCCCATTAAGATTAATGCGGTGGCAATGCGCGGTTTCACTGAGGAGGAGGTGCTCGATTTCGTGCGCCTGGCCCGGCGCAAGGGCTATGTGGTGCGCTGGATCGAGTTTATGCCACTCGATGCCGACCAGATCTGGCGTAAGGAGGATATTCTGACGGGCGCAGAGATTAAGGCGATCATTGAGGCCGAGTACGGCCCGCTGGTACCCCTCCGGGGTGATCCCTCTGAAACCGCCCGCCGCTATACCTTCAGCGATGGCGTCGGCGAGGTAGGCTTTATCAATCCTGTCAGTGAGCCGTTCTGCTCCACCTGCGATCGCATCCGCTTGACCGCCGATGGGCAGCTGCGCACCTGCCTCTTTGCAACCGAGGAAACCGACCTGCGAACGCCGCTGCGCTCGGGTGCTTCCGATGAGGAGCTGATGGCGATTATTCGGAGCGCTGTCTGGCATAAGGAGCTGAAGCACTATATTGGCGATAAGCGTTTCAGGCGCGCGAACCGCACCATGTCTATGATTGGTGGGTAAATCCTTGCTCTGCCTCTGCGCGCCAGTCAGTCGCTGTCTTTGCTCCCTGGTCTGCCCTCGGGGCTGCCCCTGCTTCTTTGGATGTGATAGACTGGTGGCGCAGTGGCGCCTCGTGCCACAGGCGAGCGAAGGAAGGCTGATGGCCTTCCAACGCTGGCACGGGTGGGCGGGCAAAGGCCAAGAGAGGCGCCAGCCAATGGGTGCCACCGAGAGGAAGGCCCAGAGCACAAGGCGACCACCATCCGTCATACATCAGCGAGCAGAGGAGGAGAGAGCACATGGCACAGCGATCCGCCGAAGAGTTATTTCACGAGCTGCAGGGTGAGGAGCACGACGGCTTTGTGGCCATTCATGTTCCGGTCCAGCATTCGCCCGCAGGCGTCCCCTATCTGACCGCCCCAGGGGTAGTGCTGTTGGCTCGTCCGCAGACGAGCCTGCAGGGTCTGGCCACTTTTTTAGAGGGTTTTGAGCCGTCCTATCGCTTTCCGGAGTATGTCACTGATCCGACGGCTTTGCCCGACGGGGCCCAGCTCTGCAAGGTGGCGGGCCAGACCTGCTATCTGAGCTTTGGGCCGAGGCGCACGCCGAACGCCCAGGCTACACAGTATTTCGATCATCTGAAGGCATCGCGCCACGGTTCGGTGCTGGAGCACGCCACCTTTAGCTTTTTTGTCTACGGTATCTCGCGTAGTGTGACCCACGAACTGATCCGCCACCGTGCCGGCTTCAGCTATTCACAGACCAGTCAGCGCTTTGTCGATGGGCGCACGCTCCGCTTTGTTGAGCGCCCCGAGTATCGCCAGGATGAGCATCTGCACCGCCTCTTTGTGCAGCGCATCGAGCGCGCTGCGGCTGAGTATGCCGAGCTGAGCGAGTATCTGCTAGCCCGCCAGCGGGCAGGTGATCCTCTGCTAAGCGCAGAGGCGCGTACGGATCTGCGCAAGCGTGTGCAGCAGTGTTCACGTTCGCTTCTCCCGAATGAGACAGAAGCGCCGTTGGTGGTGACGGCCAATGCTCGGGCCTGGCGCCATGTGATCGAGGAGCGAACCGCCTCGCACGCCGAGATTGAGATCCGCGAGCTGCTGGTCCGCATCTTTGTCTGCCTGGCGCTGGTTGATCCCGTCCTCTTCGGGGACTATGTGCTAGAGCCTCTGCCGGACGGAACCTATAGTGTGCGCACGCCCTACGAGAAGGTGTGAAGGCTCCGCCGAGGCGGTGTGCTGGCTGGAGACTAGAGCAGCGGATGGCGATAGAGACGGAAGCCGTCGTCGGCGGCGCGCTGCCCCGCACAGGTGGCGTCAGCGACGGCCTCCAGCTCACAGCGGGCGGCCAGCCGCTCCGAGGCCGGATCACGGTGTGGGAGCAGGACCTCGAACCAGAGCGGCAGCCCCTGCAGCTGGCTCTCGTCCTCTAGCTCTGTCCCCCAGAGCCGGGCCCGATTGAGGGCGCAAATCAGCAGCGCCCTGCCACCACCGCGGCGGCGATGATCTGGATGGACCGTGCCTTCGCAGCGCAGGTGGTACCCTTCCCCATCGTGCACAAGATGCAGCAGGGTATAGCCAATCAGCTCGCCCTCCACTCCCTCAAGCGTCCCTCCCTGTCCCCACATATTTAGCTCATCGTCGTCGTCAAGCAAGACGAAGAGCGTGGGGCCTGGCTCACTGCCCTCCGTCTTCGCCAGCCAGTCCTCCCAGGCGGCTCGCGAAAAGAGACAGCCGTCGACCATCTGGGCCTCTTGCTGGAGATCTCTGAGCCGCGGCAGGTCGCCTGATCGTGCCTCGCGAACGCGCACGGGCTTTCCCTCCCTTGCTGCCAATGCTGAGTTGGGGTGCGAGGTGTCCGTCTGGCGCAGGCCACGCCCCCTGGGGGCGTCGAGCCGCCAGGCAAGGTCGCCCCTCTCCTATAATAGCGCGTTTCCTCTGCTTCCGGCAATGCTGACCGCGGCCTGCCTTCTCCGTTCGCCGTAACGGTGGAGCCTGTCACCTGATCCTCCTTCTCGCCGGCAGCCTGTCATATAATGTGGATTGCCCGCACCCTCTTCAATAGATACATTTCTATTCATGGGACAAGGGGGGGCAAGAGGGGGCATTACCACAAGCAATAACCACCGCGATTCAGCGAGCAAAGGAGGATGGTCTTGCGCGATTCTGCTGCTGCTCAGAAGCTCCAGGCGATTCGGGAAGCCCTGCCGGCAACGACAGCCCACACCTATTTGAACACCGGCACCTTTGGACCGTTGCCGCGCTGCGTGGTTGAGGCCATGCAAGAGCGGCTTCGGGAGGAGTGGCAGGAGGGGCGTCTTGGGGCGGGGGCGCACGCTTCTCTCTTGAGACACTACCAGGAGGCCAGGCAGCGTTGTGCTGAGCTTCTCAACGCCGGCGTTGACGAGATTGCCCTGACGGATAACACCGGTGAGGGGCTCAACATCATTGCCTTTGGTCTCAACTGGCGGGAAGGTGATGAAGTGATTACGACCAACCACGAGCATATCAGTGCCCTGGCTCCGCTCTACCAGTTGCGCGAGCGTTATGGGGTACGCCTGCGCATCGCTGACCTGGGCGAGCGTGGGGAGCGCTCGGCGGAAGAGGAGATCGCCAGGCTGATCACCCCGCGGACACGCCTGATCGTGCTCTCGCACGTCTCCTTTATGACTGGGGCGCGCTTCGACGTCAGCGCGGTGACAGCGCTGGGGCGGCGCCACGGGCTACCGGTGCTGGTCGATGGAGCCCAGGCCGTGGGAGCGATCGCCGTCGATGTGCAGGAGTTGGAGGTCGATTTCTATGCCTTCCCGATGCACAAGTGGCTCTGCGGTCCCGACGGGACAGGAGGCCTCTATGTCCGGCGCACAGCCCTGGGCCTGGTGCAGTCGACCTATGTTGGTTACTATTCGCTCAAGCACGAACAAAGCGGCGCTTGGGAACTCCACGAAACGGCGCAGCGCTTCGAGCTGGGAGGGAGACAGACAGCGGCCCTGGCGGGGCAGAGTCGTGCCTTGCGCTGGCTAGGCGAGGAGGTTGGCCTGCGCTGGCTGCAGGAGCGCATTGCGTCCCTCAACCGTTCTGCCGCCGAGCTGCTCAGCGAGGTACCGGGGGTCAAGGTGCTCACGCCCCAGCCAGGAGCGAGCGGCCTGCTCTCCTTCACCTTTACGCGGGCCGAGCCAGAGGCAGTCGTCCGTCGCCTGGCGGAGGAGCATAACGTACTGATTCGCAGCATTCATGAGCGTCAGGCATTGCGCCTTTCGACAGGATTCTACAATACCGAAGAAGAGTTAGAACGAGTGGCCGCGATTCTGCGGGCCTGGCCCTAGCGGCCACACAAGCGGGAAAAGGTGCCGCGGTTGGAAGGGAGGAGGACCCGCTCGCTGGTGCTGCCAGATCGAGGGAGCAACGAGGGGCTGATAAAGGAAACGCCCGTGAGCGCGGGTGAAGCGGCGACGTCCTACTTTCCCACGGGACTTCTCCCACAGTATCATCGGGGCTGGAGAGCTTAACTTCCGTGTTCGGGATGGGAACGGGTGTACCCTCTCCGCTACAGTCGCCGATTCACCTGCACTCACAGGCGTCTGCGCTTGACGTCAGGTATAATAGCATAGCCTCGCCGCACCTGTCAAGAGGCAAATATCACTGCGGGGAAAACTGGGAGAGAAGGCTGGGGCCGGAGCGGCTCCGGCCCCTCCTGCTGGCTGCTGAGGTAGAGAGACGAGAAGACTGGTTGGTTTGTTCAGCCTGAGCGCTGGCGGGCGACTACGGCCTCCGCCTCGCTCAGGCGCAGCGAGGCCAGACGAGAGACGCTGTCGCTGCCCATTGAGACGCCGTAGATGGCCTGAGCGGCGGTCATCGTCACCCGGTTATGGGTAATGACGATGAACTGGGTGCGTCCAGCCAGGCGCTTGAGGATATCGCAGAAGCGCGAGACATTGGACTCATCGAGGGCGGCGTCGACCTCGTCCAGGAGGCAGAAGGGTGGGGGATTGATCTCCAGAAGTGAGAAGAGCAGGGCCGCCGAGACCAGGGCGCGCTCACCGCCGGAGAGCAAGGCGAGATCCTGCACCTTTTTGCCGGGAGGCTGGACAATGACCTCGACCCCGAAGGGCAGGCCACTGCGGGCTGTGCTGGCGGCCTCCTCTGAGGAAGGGGCCTCTCCTGCCGCCCCAGCACGATGGCCATTGTGGGCTGTTGTATGGTTGCCTCCCCGGACCGGGGAGCCGTTAGCCGAGGAGGGTTCTGCCTGGCCTTCTGGAGAGCGCTCTCCCCCCTTACTGATGACCAGTTCCAGGCGGGCCTGACCGCCGTTGAAGAGAGTCCGAAAATGCTCACGGAAGCGAGCATTGACGGCCTCGAAGGTGGCCTCAAACTGGCGTGTCATGGTTGCGTCGAGCTGGCTGATGATGGAGTGGAGTTGTTCGGCGGCCTGCTCCATGTCGGCGATCTGGGAGCTGAGAAACTCGAAGCGCTGACGCTCTTCCTCGTACTGGCGTGGGGCATCGGGATCGCAGCCCCCGAGGGCCTTGAGGCGGCTGCGGGTCTGCTCGATCTGGCGACGGAGGCGGCGCAGCGTGGCCTCCTCATCCCGCTCCTGGCCGGTTCCCTCGGCCTCGGCTGGGGCAGGCTGGGGGTGGGGGACAAGCTGGGCTAACTCCTGGGGATGGCTCAGGCCCAGGTCCTCCTGCAGCTGGCTCTGCAACGCTTCGAGAGCATCGCGGGCCCGTTGGCTTTCCAGCAGGCAGCGTCGATAGAGCACCTCGCACTGGCCGTGCTCCTGACGCAGCGTGGTCAGCTCCAGCTCGCTGGTCGTGAGCTGCTGCTCCAGCTCGCGCAGGGCCTGCTCGCGCTGCTGGACGAGTAGACCAGCCTGCCGAGCCTGCTCGCGGGCCTCTTCCAGCTCGCGCTGCTGGCGAGTGATGCTCTCGCGCAGGCGAAGCTGCTGCTCCTCGGCCTGGCGCAGGCGAAGCTGCTGCTGCTCAAGCTGGGTTCTCAGCTCCTGTTGTTGTTCCTGAAGCTCTGCTACCTGGCGCTCCAGCGTCTTGGCCTCCTGGCGTTTGACGGCCATCTGGGTGCGCAGGCGCCCGAGCTCCTCCTGCTGGCGACGATAGGAGGCGGCGCGCTCTTCCACCTGGGCTTGCAGCTCCTCAACCAGACCCTGCAGCTCCTGCTGGGCTCGCTCGTGAGCCTGGACTCGCTCGCGGGTGGCCTGAACCTCTTGCTCCAGACCAGCGATTTCCGCTGCAAGTTGTTGCTCGACCGAGGTAGCCAGCTTCAGCTCGGTCTGGAGCCGCTCCTGCTCACGCTCGCTGTGGGCCAGCGCCCGGCCCAGTTCCTGCAGGCGGGCCGCGTTTTTCTGCATCTCGCGCTCCAGGGCAGCCTGCTCGGCGCGTCGCCCTTCCTGCGCGCGCTGGATCTCACTGATGAGGCCATTGAGGCGATCGATATGGGCCTTCTGGGCCTCAAGCTGAGCTGGCAGCTCGCGGAGCTCGCGCTCATAGTGGAGAAGCCCCCCTTGTTGCTCTCCCTGGGCATCGCCACCGCTCAGCCAACCTGCCTGGAGCGAAAGCACTTCGCCTTTGCGCGTGACCAGGGCGCGTAAGGGCCAGGCGGCTCCGGTGCTGAACGGCTGCGCCTGAGCCAGGAGCTGGGAAGCAGTGGTCAGGTTTTCCACCAGCAGAACACCCGCCAGCAAGCGGTAGCAGAGTAGCTGGTACTGATCTTCACTCTCGACCAGTTGCCAGGCCAGCCCGAGCACGGCCTGGCGTAGGGTGGGCGACTGCTCAAGGAGCTGCTCCAGGGCGGCCTGCTCTTGCTCGGCCTGGAGGGGAAGAGCTGGAGAGGCAGGAAGACTAGGAAGGCTGCCAGAGGGAGGCGACTCCTCGTGGAGCCAGAGGAGCAAGGCGCGCCCGGCGCGGCTGCGCTCCAGATAGGCCAGGCAGCGCTCAGCTTCGGCGCGCGTTGTGACCACAACGCCTTGGAGGGCCTCACCGAGAGCGGCTTCGATGGCGCGCTCCAGTCCGGCGGGCGCCAGGACCAGACGCGGCAGGGGAGCGAGCAGGCCAGGTACCTGCTCGCGTGGGGCGCGGAGCAAGGCGCGAACGCCCTCACTATAGCCGCTGAGATCGCGCTGCCAGGTGCGTAGCATGGCCAGGCGGTCGGCCAGCGAGCGGCGTGTGCGCTCGGCCTCGGCCAGCAGTCCCTTGAGGCGCTCCAGCTCCTGCTGGGCTTCCTGGAAGCTGCGCTGGAGGGCCTGTTTGCGCTGCAGGAGCTGCTGCTCCTCGTCGCGGGCTACCTGCAGTTGTGAGCGTTGCTCTGCCAGGCGCGTCTCCAGGGAGCGCAGCGCCTGTTGGGCCTGGGCCAGTGCCTCGCGGCGCGCTGCCAACGTGCGATTGCGCTCGCCCAGGTGCTTCTGCTGGCGCCCCAGCTCGGTCTGAGTGGCGCCCAGGCGGGCCTGTGTCTGGATGAGGTCGTTCTGGGCGGCCCGCAGCCGGCGTTCATCCAGCTCGTAGTCCTTCTGGGCGCGGGCGACCGTGGCCTCCAGCGAGGCGAGGGCCTGGGCTGCTTCGTCGAGGGCTTCGCGGGCCTGCTCGCGGGCCTCCTCCAGGTCGATCAGGCGCTGCTGAGCAGCAATGAGGCGCTCGCGCAGCTGGCGCTCTTGACGCTGCTGCTCTTCGCGCTGCCGTTGCAGACCGGTGACTCGCTCCTCAGCGACGGCTAGCTCGCGCTCCAGACGCTGGAGCTGGCTATTAGCCTCGCCGGCGGCGCGGCGGGCGGCGCTGATCTGTTGCTGGGCCGCTTGACGCTGGTGGAGCAGGTCCGCGCGCCGGCCTTCGGCCTCAGTCACGCGCTGCTCTAGCTGCTGTAGGCGGGTGGCCTGCTCGCTCTCGGCGGCCTCGGCGCGCGTGGCAGCAGCCTGCAGTCGCCACCATTGGAGGTGATACCAGGAGACCAAAGCCTGGCGTAGCTCTTCCTGCAGCTGAGTATACTCTTGTGCACGTCTGGCCTGCTCCGCCAGCGGCCCAAGGCGCGGCTCGATCTCGTTGACAATATCGTGAAGGCGCTGCAGGTTGCCCTCGGTCTGGCGCAGGCGCTGCTCGGCCTCAGCGCGCTGCACCTGGTAGGGGCGAATACCGGCGGCATCCTCGAAGAGGCTGCGCCGCTCTTCGGGGCGCAGGCTCAGAGCAGCATCGATGAGGCCCTGCCCGATGACGGTATAGGAATCGTGACCGATGCGCGCCTGCGCTAGCAGCAGCAGGACGTCCCTGAGACGCACTTTCTGCTTGTTGATCAGATATTCGTTCTCGCCGGAACGGTAGCTGCGCCGCGTGACGGTGATCTCACTGTATTCGGAGGGCATCCAGCCTGTGCTGTTGTCGATGGTCAGCGAGACCTCGGCCATCCCGAGGGCGGCTTTGCCATGCCCACCGGCAAAGATGATATCTTCGCTCTTCCTGCCCCGGAGCTGGCGCATGCTCTGCTCGCCAAGGACCCAGCGGATGGCATCGGCAATGTTAGACTTGCCAGCGCCATTCGGCCCGACGACGGCGGTGATGCCCGGGCTGAATTCGAGGCAGGTGCGTGTTGCAAAGCTTTTGAAGCCGAGTAGCTCCAGACGCTTCAGATACACCGCTTGTTCCTGGTTTGTGGTACCACGGTTGACTCGTGTGGTGTGTCCCCGATGATACCATAGCCGTGGGTCTGTCGTCGAGAGCGAGCGCCGGTCAGGGGGCCAGTAGATGAGAGCATGGACGCACGAGGAAGGCAGCACGCCAGCAAGTGCAGACAGAGTGAAGGTGGAGGGACCTCCGACGGCGCCGATGGTAGGGGGCTACTCTCCACAACGGGCCTCCATGAGCTATACTTTTCTCTATAGATCTACAACCGCGAGATGGTTTGCACTGGCGGGGGGTGCTCGTGCGCCCGTGGGGCGCGAGCAGCATCACTGCCGCCCGATAAGAAGGAGTACCGGGAGAGATGCTGCGCTGGTTGATCTGTCTGACGGGCCTGCTGGTTGTGGGCCTGGGCCTGGTGGTGGGCTGGCAATCGCACCAGGTTACGTACCGCAGTAGCGGGCGGGCGGCGATTGCCCATTATCTGTCGGACCCGCAGACCCATGAGGGGTATCTGCAGCTGGAAGGCGGTTCTACGCTCTATCTGCTCAGGGAGCAGGATTTTACGCCCCCCATCAAAGGGACAGCCACGCTCAAGGATCTGATGTTGGTGGCCGTGCTCTACCGTCCCGACGAGAGCACAGCGATTGATGTGCGCGCCCGGCTGGGAACCCATCTCGTTGGCTCGGCTTATTCCGTGGTGGCCGTGACGCTCTATGATCTCAATGGGGTGGTGACCCAGCAGTTCACCAGCGGCCTCTACCGCCAGTATCCCCAGGGCTTTTACGAAAACGAGTGGCCGCTAGGAGGGGGGGTGAGCCTGCTGGGGATGGTTCTTGTGCTGGGGGGAGGGGCAAGTCTGTGGAGGTGGCGCAGGGAGCGAGGTGGTGGACAGACCACGTCGGGGCACAGGTCCCGATCAGAGGAGCCAGCGCTGGCGCCGTTGGGGCCAGCGCTGCGTCTGCCGGCCAGGCCAGGGCCGGCGGGGAGTGGTCACTCTGGCTTGAGGCCGCCCTCGGGACCATCCTCGTTGGGGCCGCGGCCCTGAGTGCAGGCCCTGGCTGGCTTGACACGGAACCTGGCTGTCTGCTATCCTGCAGGCAGAGACACTGCCGGGCCGATGGAAAGCAGGAGTCAGCGAGCGGAGGAGGAGAGAGAGGCGAGGGCGACGCCGTGGGCCTTGTTGGTGGTCTCCCAGATCTGAGTGGGGGCAGAGGCGTGCCCGCTGGGGCCGTCGTTCCTCCCTCTCTGTATCCTGCTGTCTCTTGACTCACCCCTGGTAAGCACGCATGTTCTTACTCTTTCCGCTGCCGGCGCTCACCCGGACACTCCTGACGGCGCTGATCGCCTTGTTGACGCTCGTCGGGATCATGACACGGCCCTTCCGCTGGAATGAGGCGCTGATTGCTCTGTCCGGCGCGGCCCTCCTGTTACTGCTCGGGCTGATCAGTCCTTTGGCGGCGCTGCAGACGCTGCTGGGAGACTGGAACGTCTTCCTCTTTTTTCTCGGTATGATGGCCTTATCCGCCTTTGCCGATCAGGCTGGCCTCTTCGACTGGCTGGCGATTGTCGCTGCGCGTCTGGCCCGGCGGAAGGCGCGTCTGCTCCTGCTCAACGTCTTTCTGCTTGGCAGCCTCATTTCGATGGTTCTGTCGAACGATGCGACAGCCCTCATTCTGACTCCGGTGGTCTATACCCTGGTCACGCGCCTGCGGCTGCCGGTGATCCCATTTCTCTTTGCCTGTACCTTCATTGCCGATACGGCCTCCTTTCTCCTGCCGGTGAGCAATCCCATCAATATTCTGGTCCTTTCCCGCTTTCAGCTTGACCTGTGGACCTTTGTGCGTCTGCTCTGGCTGCCGGCCCTGGCGGCGATTGCCATCAACATCGGGGTCTTCTTCTGGCTGTACCGTCGTCAGGTGCGGGGGAGCTTTGACCCGAAGCGTCTCCCTTCGGCCCAGGAAGCCGTCAAGGAGCCGGGCTATTTTCGCTACTGCTGTCTGGTGCTGGGAGCAGTAGGGGTGGCCTATGTGGTGGCCTCGGCCAGTGGCTTCCCCCTCTCCTGCGTTGCCTTGGCGGGGGCAGCGCTCTTGCTGGTGGGGGCGTTGCGCTGGCGGCAGTTCCGACCGCGCGCGCTGGCAGGTCACATCTCCTGGTCGCTCTTCGGCTTTATTGCAGGCATGTTCGTCATTGTCCAGGCCGTTGAAGGAACGGGCTTGACGCGCCTGTTCGGTGAACTGCTGCTACATCTTTCGGGAGGCAGTGCCCTGGGGGCCGTCCTGGTCGGGACGCTTGGGGCAGCGCTGGGGACGAATCTGATCAATAATGTGCCGATGGCGGTGGTGCTGAGCGCCTCGCTGCAGGCGCTTCACGGGCAGCTCTCGCCGACGAGGGAGCTAGCCTTTGTGGCGGCGACCATCTTCGGCTGTGACCTGGGGCCGAATCTGACGACGGTTGGTTCGCTGGCGACGGTGCTCTGGCTTCTGATCCTGCGCCAGCGCCAGCTTGACGTCTCGGGTCTGGACTACTTTAAGGTGGGCATCCTGGTCACGCCCCTGATGCTGCTGGTCGGGGCGGTGCTGATCTGGCTGCTCCTCCCAACGTGATCCTGTTGCGACGGCTGCGTCTCCCTGGGCGCACGAAGAAAGAAGAAGGTGCGCTGGCAGTGGGGACCCGCCGGAGCAGAAGCAACGGAGGTGTCGTGCTGTGTCTGCTATGCGTGTGCTCTGCTGCCTTGATGGGGTAAATGCCGAGGTGCTGGGTCAGGCACTTGCCCGGCTCTGGCCACTTGCTGGCGACCAGTTGCGGGTGGGCCTCCTCTATGTCATTGATACGCGCCCTTTGGGAGAGCTAGAGCGCAGGCGAGAGCGTTTCCTGCGCCCTCCCCATCTGCCGCCGGTGCGTCAGGAGCAGCTGCGACAGGCTGAGCGAGAGGCGGCGCAAGAAATCCTGCAGGAAGGAGCGCGCTATGTGGGCGGGGCGGAGCTGCTTCAACGCGAAGGCAGGGCCGAGGAGGAGATTGTGCGCTGTGCTCGGGAATGGGGTGCCAGCCTGATCATGCTCTGTGCCCGTTCGCCGCGCAACGGGGGGGGACCTGAGCAGGGGCCAGCTTCGGTGGGTCGGGTGGCACGCTTTGTCCTGGATCATGCAGGCTGTCCTGTCTTGTTGCTGCGTGGACGGTTCTCCGTCGAGACCACGGGGGCTTCCTGAACGCGCTTCTCTTCTGCTGCACTGGCTCCTCTCCTCCAGTTGCCGTCTCTCTCTGGTCGGCTCCTCCTGCTTCGTCTTGAGCGGACGGCTGCACGGGCAGCTTTCTGGGCTGCCGGCAACGGTGAGGCAGTGGCTGAGGCTGAAACAGCCTGCGCCCGCCGGGCGTGAAAGACTCTGGCGGCCTCTTCCTGCCAGCCAGATCAGGTCTGCAGCAGCCAGGGAAGTGAGCGCGCTCTCTCCCCCGACGGTACCAGGCGACCAGGAGGGTGGAGTCGCAGCCGGAGGAGGGCCGGGCTGGCTTGCGCAGTGATCTCTGCCAGAGGAAGTGGCTCTAGAAGGATTGTCTGAGCGTGATATAATCGTAAAGCGTTCGGAAATTTCGGTCGCTACCGAAATAGGGCGCACCATTCCGGGCGAGAAGAGCCAGCAGAGATGGCACCACTCCAGCGTCGGCCCCCCAGGGAGTGGCAGGCGATCCGCGCAGCCGTAGGCTCTTGCGCCATGCAGTGATTGTGAGATGAGCCTATGTCACACAAGCATGAGGAGCAGCAGCCGGAGGAGAGAGCCGGGGCAAAAACCATACTGATTGTGGAAGATGACGATGGCATCGGTGCCTTCCTGGTCCAGGCGATTTCCCAAGAGACTCCGCACCGCGTGCTGCTGGTCCACGATGCCTTTCAGGCGCTCAAGGCGGTGCGCTCGATCAGGCCCGGACTGCTGATTCTCGATTATCAGTTGCCGGGGATGAACGGCATTGAACTGTTCGACCAGCTGCAGACGATGGAGGATCTGGCCGCGATCCCGACCATTCTGGTCAGTGCCCGTCTGCCAGAGCAGGAGATTCGCCAGCGCCAGATCGTGGGACTGAGCAAACCCTTAGAGCTGGATGAGCTGCTGGAAGCGATTGAGCGGCTGCTTGGGGGAGACCCTGCCTCGCGCTAAGGACACTGTGTCGGTCTCCTCCTCAGCCCTGGTCTGGCCTGGTCCCCCCGGCCTCGTTGACAGCGAGGCGCAGGTGAACAAGGCCGCTATTGCAGCGAAGCAAGCGCTCGGTTGCTGGCAGTGGAGCGGGCGGAGGGAGGAAAGGGCGCCCTTCCTGGGGGTCCCACCACTGCAGCGCATCGCTCACGAGTAGCACCTCCTGGGGACCCGAGACCAGGAGTGGGCCCGCCCAGGAAGTTACTCCTCGAATAAAGTTATAGACGTGGCGAGCCTGCCAGTGCCAGGCTGGCACGTGCAGATCCTCCGGGGATGGGGCAGGCCGATAGCTACTGCGCTGCTCGTCCTGGGGCAGAGGCGCAACCGCTCCTCGTGCGAGGGCCTGCACAGCCTGCACCAGGAGCCGGGCGCCGTGTTCGGCACAGCGACGTTCTAACTCCGCATAGGTGATCCCGTCGGGCACACTGATCCGTTCCTGAGCCACGATCGGCCCGGCGTCCAGGCGTTCCTCGACCAGGTGCACGCTGACCCCTGTTTCCCTCAGTCCCTCGCGAAAGACCCAGAACAATGGTTCTGGTCCGCGCAGGGCTGGCAGTAGAGACGGATGAAGATTGACAGCACCCAGGCGGGGCAGTGTCAGGAGAGAGGCGGGCAGGCGGCGCGGGAAACAGGCAATGCAGAGCAAATCGGGCTGGTATGAGGCCAGGGTGGACCGAGTCTCCTCGGCTTGCAGACGAGCGACCTCCCACACGGGGAGGCCAGCCCCGAGGGCCAGGGTCACCGGAGAAGCCGTCAGGGAGCTGTTGACAACGGGTAGCAAGGGGCGGGCGCCGCGTTGGAGGGTCGGGGCCAGCAGCGGGCGCAAAGGGGGACGGGGTGGGGCCGGCTGACGCTGGCTCTGGGTCGGGTGCGCGGGGGGGAGCGGCGGAGCGGGCACCACCAACGCGCAGACAGGAATGCCAGCCTGGAGCAGGGCCTGGAGTGGCAGGGCCGAAAAGACCCCCTCCATGCCAAAGAAGAGCACGCGCGGTCCCCCTGGGAGAGGGGCAGCAGAATCAGGCGTATTTGACATTGTTCTCAGCATTGGATACCATGTAGCCAGACAGCATTTTCAGGGAAAGCGTGGGGTATCTACCATGCCACGAATGGTCAACTGTGTCAAGCTGGGTCGTCAGCTCCCCGGGTTAGAGAAGCCGCCGATGCCGGGCGAGCTGGGCCAGCGGATCTATGAACAGGTCTCCGAGCAAGCCTGGCGTATGTGGGAGACCCAGCGCACGCTGCTGATCAATCACTACGGTCTCAACCTAGCTGATCCCGAGGCTCGCAAGTTCCTGCGCGAGCAGATGGAAGAATTCTTCTTTGGCGGCCAGGAAGAGCAGAAGCCAGAGGGCTGGGTGCCCGAGGATGCCGGGGTTGGCGTAGGGCCAGGGCGAAAAGGCGGCGGGCCGGCGCGCAAGAAATGAAAGCTCCTGGTGCTATTCTCTTGCTCTCCTGCTATGAGCTGGGCCACCAGCCCCTGGCTCTGGCCTCCCTGCAGGCCCGTTTGCGCGAGGCTGGCTATCACCCCCGAGTGATCGATAGTGCGGTCGAGCCGCTCGGCGAAGAAGAGATCCGGGCTGCTCGTCTGGTGGCGATCTCTGTGCCCATGCACACTGCCCTACGCCTGGGGGAAGCGCTGGCGCGCCGCATTCGGGCCGTTCAGCCCCAGGCTTATCTCTGCTTCTACGGCCTCTATGCGCTCCTGAACGCGGACTACCTCCTGCGCGAGGTTGCCGACGCGGTGCTAGGAGGTGAATATGAGGAGCCTCTGCTGGCGCTGGTGAGGGCTTTGGAGCGGGGGGAGGAGCAGCCAGAGGTACCAGGGGTAGGCACACGCAAGCGGCCTGCGGGAGCCTGGCTCCAGCGTCCGGTTTTTGTCGTGCCGCAAAGACATGGTCTGCCGGCACTGCAGCGCTATGCCCGGCTAGAGTGGAACGGCCAGTACCGTCTGGCCGGCTATAGTGAGACGACGCGCGGCTGCAAGCATACCTGCCTGCATTGCCCCATCACCCCGGTCTACCGAGGGCGTTTCTTTGCCGTACCCCAGGAGGTGGTCTTAGCCGATATTCGGGCCCAAGTGGAGCAGGGGGCAGAGCACATCACCTTTGGTGATCCAGATTTCTTCAATGGCCCGACCCATGCACTGCGCATCGCGCGGGCACTGCACCGCGAGTTCCCGACGGTGACCTTCGACGCCACCATCAAGATCGAGCACTTACTCAAGCATCGTCACCTGTTGCCGGAGCTGCGCGATCTCGGCTGTCTCTTCGTTGTTTCTGCCGTAGAGTCGCTCAACGATGAGGTGCTGAGCCATCTGCGCAAAGGGCACAGTGCCGCGGATGCGGTGGCGGCCTTTGAACTGTTGGAGGAAGTAGGGCTGACCCTGCGCCCGTCGCTGCTGCCGTTCTCACCCTGGGAGACCCTGGAGAGCTATGTCGCGCTGCTCGACTTCTTTGAGGAGCGCCATCTGGTAGAGCAGGTGGACCCGGTGCATTTCTCCATCCGGCTGCTCATTCCCCCCGGCTCCGCACTGTTGGAAAGCGAGGGCCATCCTGCCTGGCTCGGAGAGCTGGATGAGGCTGCCTATAGCTACCGCTGGCACCATCCTGATCCACGCATGGACCGCCTGTACGAGCGGGTGGCTGCTCTCGCCGAGGAGGCGGCGCAGCAGGAGAGCAATCCCGTGGAGACCTTTTTCCGCATCAAAGCAGCGGCCCTGGCCGCCTGTGGGCGTTCCTTCGACCAAGAGGCAGCGCAGCAGCGCTATGGGGTACCCAGGCGACCGCCGCGCCTGACCGAAAGCTGGTTTTGCTGTGCAGAGCCGACCCGGGACCAGTTCGGTCTCGGCTCCTGTTGTGGGTCCTCTCGTCAGGAAGAGAGCACAGCGGTGGCTTCTAGCGGTTGCTGCAGCGTAGGGCACTGAGCAATATCAGGTCCAGCAGACGAAGCGCGCCGCGCCCCCTCGGCTCACCATCTGTCTCGATCGGGTCGAGGGGGCGCAGGCAGAAGCTGCCGGTGCTGCAGGCGGCCTCAAGTCAGGACGGTATTGAGCACGGGTAGCTCGCGGCGGATATCGAAGCGCAGGCAGCGATGGGCCGCCCGCAGGGCCTCTTCTACTGCGGCAGGCGCTTCTCCCCGGGCGAAGATGAACCCCAGGTAGCTGGCGCCTTCCGGCAGCGGGACCAGCGGGTTGTTCAGGGGTGCAGTGATCTCAACCCCCGTGATGAGCGGGACCTGTTTGGCCTCCTCGATGCCCTGGACGCCCTTGAGGAGGCCGGCCCGAGGAATAGGGATCATCATGACCCCGGCGGCCTCCGGACGGCGCTCCAGCGTGGGCAGTCTTCTTCCCAGGGCGTGCCGTAGGATCAGCTCCTCCAGGCACATGCCCGCACCGAACTCCAGGATCGTCGAGCACAGTCCGCCAATTGAGCGCCCGGCGATCTCCAGCATCCACGGTCCCTGGTCATTGATGCGCAGCTCGGCATGGGCTGGGCCCTCGCGCAGACCAATTGAGGCCGCCGCCCGTTCGACGCAGGCGCGGATGGCCTCCTGGACAGCGGCGGGCAGGCGCGAGGGAGTGACATAGATCGTCTCTTCGAAAAATGGCCCATCGAGCGGATCGGGCTTGTCGAACAAAGCCAGCACCTGCAGGTGTCCAGCCGTCAGCAGTCCTTCCAGGGCCACCTCGAAGCCCGGAATAAAGTCCTCAACCAGGAATCCTGTGGTTGCCTCATCGAAGCCCTCGGCGAGGACGATGCGCTTGAGGCGGTAGAAGGCCCTGACGAACTCCTCGGGAGTATTGGCACGAATCACCCCACGGCTGCCCGAGAGACGCAGGGGTTTGAGTACGCAAGGATAGCTGACGGTGCGCGCCACAGCCGCCGGATCGGCGGTCAGTGGAAAGTGGCGAAAGACCGGGCAAGGAACGCCCCCAGCGGCCATGCGCTGGCGCATCAGATACTTATCACGCGCCGCCTCGGCGGCAGCGGGCGAGTTGCAGGGCAGGCCAAGGGCTGCACAGGCCAGAGAGGCCAGCTCAACGGCGCTATCATCCACCGAGAGCACAGCCTGCAGCGGGCGGGCCCGAGCGAAGGAGACGATGCGTTGCACGGCCTCCTCTGGCGCTTTGAAGTCGAGGGGCAGACTCACCGGCGACTGGCTGGTGGTCAGGCCCGGCGGCGTATCCAGTCCAATGACCACCTCCAGCCCTAAACGACGAGCGGCGCTCATGAACGCGCCTCCCCGATAGGTCGCAGGTGTCATCAAGAGGAGGATACGTTGAGGCTCCTCTCGATGCAATGGCTGAGTATTCATGGCAGACGTCATCTCTTTATCACAGACAGAGCAGGCAGCTCGTGTTATCAGCAGAGACAGCCAGTTCGCTCCCGATCGCCTCGAACGTGTTGCCAACAGACCTGACTGGGCGGTCTGCTGCCAGCGGCCAGGGTGAGTTTGGCACGGCGGAGCGCCATCACCCAGAGCAGGGCGATCAGATCCGCGGTGCTCCTCTGGCATTATAGCCCAATTGGTCCAGCGAGCGACAGGGGGCAGCTGGCTGAGAGGAGCGGGGGCGGGCAGCTGCACCGTCTCTCTGTAACCAGGAGGCCAGTTCGGGCGTACTACTCCTGTCTTCCGGGTGTTCGAGGGAGGAGCAGCCAGGCAGGAGGGAGCCGGAGCGCCGTCGGTACGGGGCCAGGTCTCACGCAAGAGCGACAAGCCAGGCAAGGAGGAAAGCATGTTCACGCTCGTCTTCTGGATCGATGTCGACAATACCCTGCTCGACAATGACCATGTCAAAGCCGAGCTTGAGGGCGAACTGCGGGCCATGCTCGGAGATGCCTTGACGGAACGTTTCTGGAGTCTTTACGAAGCGGTGCGCCATGAGCGAAGCATCGTCGACATTCCCGAGGCACTGAGGCGGCTGCGGGCCGAGACGTCACTGCAGGAGTTGCCGGAAGCGATCTTCCAGCAAGCCTGTGACCTTTTCGCGCAGTACCCATTTGCAACAGCTCTCTATCCCGAGGTCCAGGAGACGCTCGCGCACCTGAGCCAGCTTGGTCTCACCGTCATTGTCTCTGATGGTGACCATCTCTTCCAGGCCGAAAAGATCGTCAACAGCCATCTGGCCGAAGCGGTGGGGGGACGTGTCCTCATCTATGACCACAAGGAGCGGCATCTTGAAGAGACCATGAGGCGCTACCCGGGCGAGCACTATGTCGCCGTCGACGATCGGCTGGACCTGCTAGCCGCTTGCAAGGCCCAGGTAGGGGAGCGGCTGACCACGATCTTCGTGCGGCAGGGAAGGCATGCGGAGGAGGGGCTGCGGCAGCCGGGACATTACCAGGCAGACAGAAGCGTTGAGGCCATTGGCCAGCTCCGCTATTACAAGGCCACGGACTTCCTGCTAGAGGGCTGGCCCCACTAACGAGCGTCGCACTCGTGAGCAGAGGCTTGTCAGCCCCGGCGCAGTGCTTTATCATCTGCAAGCGGGAGGGAACAAGACAGTCAGCAGTTACGGAGGAGGAAAGAGATGCCGCAGGAAGCGAGGGGAAAAGGACAGCCTGGAGCAAGGAAGAGGGAGGGAGGCAGCGTTGTCCTTCCCCGTGCAGTGCAGCGCGCGCTGCTGAGAGACGTCTGGGGAAGGAGAGAGATCGAGGCCTGTGGGTTGCTCCGAGGGGAGATCGATGCTGAGGGAAACTGGCATGTGGTCGCTGTACATCCCCTCCCCAATATTGCCGAGTCGCCCGTCTTTTTCGAATTTGCGCCGGAGGATGTCCTGCAGCTAGAGCTTGCCTATCCGGGACAGATCATCGGTGTCTACCATAGCCATCCGGGAGGGCTGCATGGAGCCAGTCGCACTGACCGAGCGACCATGCGGCGTGTCAACGAGGAGCAGCAGATCCCCTGGGTCTGGCTCATTGTCTGCGGGCCATTCACAGCCGACCTGCCTGTGGTGGAGGCAAGCGCTGGTGAGCGAGCAGCCGAGGAAACCTGTGCCCGTTGGCTCGCAGAGCAGCTGTTGGCCTATTACCACGATCCCAGCGAGGGACTGCAGCAGGTCGTCGCGGTGCTAGAGCCAGGCCCTCAGTCTGCTGAGGCTGGGCAGTCGGTGCGAGCGGAGTAGCAGGCGCCAGGCAGGAGGAGAGGGGAGGGAGGCCATACACTCACTCAAAAGGGGAAGTATCTGGCAAATTCCTGGCAGATCTGCTACACTCAGGGAGAAATCGCGAGAGGCTGGCTCATAAGCAAACAGGCAGCACTAACAGCGTTACCCAGGAGGATTACGGACTCAATGTCTCAATACAGTGTCTGTCCGCAGTGCGGCAGCCAGGTGGGGCCAGATGAGGCATTTTGTGGGCAGTGTGGTGCGGCGCTCGCATCCCCGGGGTCGCCGGCGCAGCCGACGCAGATGACGGGAACGCCGCCCCCACCGGGGTCGAGGAGCGGACTCTTACAGGGCTACAGCCGGGGGGTCTCACCACCGCCCGGGCACTATCCGGCGGGGACTGGAGGAGGATCAGGCGCGGGCAGCGCGACGCCGGGCCCGCCTTCGCCCTGGGCGACCGAACCGATGTCCAGCAGTGCGCTCGGTGGAGGGCCGAGGACGCCGGCGCCGGGCCAGCGAACAGAGTTCTATCAAGATGCGACCGAGGCCATGCCGGCGGCGGGGGCTGGATATGGGCAGCCTGGTCAGCCGCCGCAGGCGGAATTTCCGGCGGCCCCCGGTTACCAGGCAGGTTACCAGGCGCCGGCGGGAGGGCCATATGGCACAGGGATGCAGCAGTCCTACCCAGGGACAGGTGCATCCTATCCGCCGGCCATGCCGACGTATCAGCCAGGGCAGACAGGCTTTGCTCCCCCCGGTACCTACCCGGGGACGGTCATGCCGGGACAGACCTATGGAGGGGGATTCCCGCCGCGTCCGCAGCCAGGTGGTGGCCCGGGGCCGAATCAGCGGAACACCTGGGTCGTCGTCACGGCTGTGGGGGCAGTGGTCGTGCTTTTCCTCTTCATCTTACTCGCTGCCTTTGTCTGGATGCGGGGGGGGTCCCAGACGGGAGCGGTGCCGACGGCGACGGTCACAACGGAGGTGAGTCCGACACCCAGTCCGACGCCTAGCCCAACGCCGACGCCCAGTCCGACGCCCAGTCCGACCCCAACGCCCTCACCGGCGGTGTCACCGACGCCCCCACCCAATCCTGGTTTCGCCTGGTGTGATCAATGCACCAACGAGGGCTTTACCACCCAGTACCCCCTCGGTTGGAGCCAAAGCTCCACACCTGACGGGACAGGTATTCGTTTCATCAGTCCAACCAGTAGCGAAATCACAGCCTCCTTCAAAGTGCCGGGGTCTACCAATCAGACGTCGGATCAGTTGGTGGCCAGCGAGATTTCGCAGCTGCCACAAGCAGCCAACGTCAGCACGACGACCACCACGACGATCGGAGGGACGACCTGGCGTACAGCTTCCGCTGACTATCAGCCGCAGAGCCAGAGCCAGGATCACATTCAGGTCTATGCCACCGTCTATCAAGGCAAGGCCTACCTGATCGAGATTCAGGCGCCGCGGGATCAGTTTGATCAGATGAACACGCAGTATTTTGCGACCATGTTGGCCACCTTCCAGTTTGTCTAAGCGAGGGGCAGACAGGCGAGAGGAGCCACTCAGCCGGCTGAGGTGGTGGAGCTGGCTGAGTGGGCCGGCTTGGAGGGGGGGGGACGGACAGGGCAGGAGAGCGATCTTGTCTCTGCCGAAGCGGAGGCTTGCTGACGGGAGGAAAGGGCAGCATGCCTGTTGGGGACAGGGCAGCCCCATGTCGCGATGAGCCTGGTGCGCATCGTCAGGGGCTTGTCGCTGACTGCAGCGGGTGGGCTGGGGGTGGGTGAGGTGGGAGGGGAGGTGAAGAGGCAGACAGGGAACAGCGCAGGGTTGGTTCGGGGGGCGCTCCGGGCGACTCCGGGCGACCTGCGATGTTGAGAAAGATGGGTTGGGGTGGTATCCTGGATACAGGAGAGCTTACGAGAGCAATCAGGAAGCAGAAGAAGAGGAAGAGCAGCGCTATGGCGGTAGTTGCAGTTATTGGCGCCCAGTGGGGGGATGAGGGGAAAGGGAAAATCGTCGATGAGCTGGCGGCGCGGGCGCACTTCGTTGTTCGCTACCAGGGGGGGAGCAACGCGGGTCACCGTGTTGTCCATGAGAAGGGGGAGTTTGTCTTCCGTCTCATTCCCTCGGGGATTCTCTACCCGCAGGCCTCCTGCATTATCGGGAATGGCGTCGTTGTTGATCCTCGCGGCCTGCTAGAGGAGATGGAAGAGCTAGAGCGGCAGGGAGTTGATATCTCGCGCCTCTACATCAGTGAGCGCGCCCATGTGGTGATGCCCTATCACTTCCTGCTAGATCGGCTGGAGGAGGAGGCGCGCGGTGAAGAGAAGATTGGCAGTACCCAGCGAGGGATCTCTCCGGCCTATGTCGACAAGCATGCCCGCAGCGGCATCCGCATGGCCGACCTGCTGGATGTAGACACCTTTCGGAGCAAGCTGGCCACGATCCTGCAGCAGAAGAACCGCATGATCACCCAAATCTACGGTCAGCCGCCGCTCTCACTGGAGGAGATCCACGGCGAGTACTTCCGTTATGGTCAGCGGTTGCGTCCCTATATTGCCGACATCCAGGCCATGCTTCACGAAGCGCTGTTCGAGCGCAAGACCATCCTGCTGGAAGGGGCCCAGGGGGCACTGCTGGACATCGACTTTGGCACCTATCCCTTTGTGACGGCCTCCTCGACGCTGGCGGCCAACGCGGCCAGTGGGGCGGGGTTGCCCCCGCGTTCGATCGATCGTGTGGTGGGAGTCTACAAGGCCTATATCACGCGCGTAGGCAGCGGGCCGATGCCCACGGAGCTTTTCGACGATGCAGGAGAAGAGATGCGGCGTCGTGGTCACGAGTATGGGACCAACACCGGTCGACCGCGGCGCTGCGGCTGGTTCGATGCGGTGGCTGGACGCTTCGTTGCTCAGCTCAACGGCCTGGATGCGATGGTCATCACCAAGCTTGATGTGCTGGATACCTTTCCCACGATCAAAATCTGCACGGCCTATCGCCTCTATGGCAAGACGATCCACAGTCTGCCGGCCAATCTGAATGATCTGGCAGCCTGTGAGCCAGTCTACGAGGAAGTTGAGGGCTGGCAGTGCAGTACCAGCGGTATCAGCGACTACGACGACCTTCCGCGCGCAGCCAGGCATTACCTGAAGCGTCTAGAGGAGCTGCTGGAGACGCCGATTGCGATGATCTCGGTCAGCCCCCAGCGCGGGCGCACGATCCAGCTGCAGGATGTGCTGGCCTGAGTGAGAGGGAAGAGTTCTTGTGTTGCTTCTGCCCTGTCGGCGGGCAAGGAACGAAAGAAGGACAGACGGAGGGGCGATGTCTACTGAGCAGTTTGCACATCTGAGTCCGGCGGCGCGTCGTGTGCAGGAGGTGCTCACCGCGGGTGGGTTCCGCTGTGAAGTCATCGAGCTGCCGACTTCGACGCGCACGGCCAGCGAAGCAGCGCGGGCTGTGGGCTGTGCTCTGGGGCAGATTGTCAAGTCGCTGGTCTTCCGTGGTCGGGAGAGTGGGCGTCCAATCCTGGTGGAAGCCAGCGGTGCTAACCGTGTTGATGAGGGGCGTCTGGGGGAGTTCGTTGGCGAGCCGATCGAGCGAGCCGATGCTGACTTTGTCAAAGAGCGGACGGGCTTCGCCATTGGTGGGGTGCCGCCCGTGGGGCATAAGGAGCCGCTAGAGACCTTTATCGATGAGGACCTGCTGCGCTATGAACGCATCTGGGCAGCTGCCGGTACGCCCTCGGCGCTCTTTGCGCTGACGCCTGCCGAGCTGCAGGCGATGACAGGGGGACGAGTGGTGACCATCAAGCAGAAGTCGTGATAGAGTAGAGGCAGGACGCCAGGAAGCAAGGAACCCAGAAGAAGAGGAGGAGCGCGCTGGCCTTATGGATCAGGCAGCCAAAAAACAGGTGTTGCGCTTATTTACCTACGGCCTGTATGCCGTGTCCTGTGCCGATGGAGGAGAAGTCAACGCCTTCACGGCCAACTGGCTGACACAAGTCTCCTTTGAGCCGCCGCTGGTCGCCGTCTCGGTAGAGAACGACTCGCGTTCGCTGCCGATGATCCTGCGCAGTCGAACCTTTGTCGTCAACGTGCTGCCGTCTGGGGCGCGCGAGCTGGCGGGCAAGCTTGGCAAATCGGCCCTACGCGATCCGCGCAAGCTAGAGGGAGTGGCCTACCATCCAGGACCAGGGGGCAGCCCAATCCTGGAGGAGGCCCTGGGATGGCTTGCCTGTGAGGTACGGCACACTGTGCCTGCCGGAGATTCGACGGTACTGGTGGCTGAAGTCGTGGAGGCCGGTCTCCAGCGGGAAGGGGTGCCCCTGACGATGGCCGAGACCGGTTTTCGCCATGCCGGCTGAGGTTCCGGTCCTGCCGTGAGCAGCCTGGGCCGGTGTCAGCGGGAGGTTTCCCTCCCGCTCTGCTTGCCAGGGGCTTGCCCGTGACTCGAAAGAGGAGGAGCTCCGTGATGTCGTCACAGGATGCGGACCAGCAGTTCCATGTTCCCGCGTTCAACGGGGGCCGGCCCGACCTTGCCTGTGTCTTTTGTGATCGTGCAGCCCTGACCACGGTTCTCTATGAGACGTCGGCCTTCCTGCTCGTCGCCGATCGCGCTCCGCTGGTTGAGGGGCATCTGCTCATCATTCCAAAAGAACATTATGCCTGCTACGGTGCCGTGCCGGCAGGCCTTGATGAAGAGCTGCAGGCGCTCAAGCGTCTGGTCAGCCATTTTGCCGCTTGCTTCTACGCCCCGTTGCTCTTTTGGGAGCATGGGGTCTTTGGTCAGACCGTCTTTCACGCCCACCTGCACTGCATTCCCTTTGGCGTTGCCAGCTATGGGCCTCGTCTTGAGCAGGTTGCGAAGATGGCCATCCCGGCGCGAGAGCAAGAGGAGATCCGCCGCTGGTACCGTCAGCGGGGCCATTACTTCTATCTTGAAGACAGCCAGCAGGCCCTGCTCTTTCCGCCAGATCCGCGCTGCTACCGGGAGGTTCTCTACGAGGTACTCTGGAAGAGCCTCAGCCCTGAGCAGCAGCAGCAGGGCTGGCAGCGCAAGGAGGTGCGCCTGCGGGAAGGGGCCAGGTGGCCAGCGGCCACCGCGCGCAAGTGGGAGCAATTCTGTCGCGAGGAGAAGAGGCATGCCCACCCTGATCGAACCCGTTCGGGATGAACTCGTTGCTGCGGGAGAGCTACGCCTTCACGTTGTGCAGTGGGGAGAGGCAGGCCCGCCAGTGGTCTGTCTGCACGGGTTGACGGCCAATGCCTTCTGTTTCCAGGCATTGGCTGATGCCCTGGCCACGGACTATCGTGTTCTCGCCTATGACCTGCGCGGGCGAGGCAGGAGTGAGCGCCCGGCTCAGGGCTACAGTGTGCCGATCCATGCGACTGACCTGGACCGGTTGCTGACGGTCCTGGGTCTGGAGCGAGTGGCGTTGCTGGGGCATTCCCTGGGGGCCCTCATTGCCCTCTTCTATGCGGCCTGGCGTCCAGAGCGTGTTAGCAGGCTCATCCTTGTGGATGCAGGGGCGCCCTTGCCCTGGCGTACTCCCGAGGAGCAGCCCGCCTGGCTGAGAGCCTCGATCGCGCGTCTGGGGACGCCAGTAGCGTCCTTCGAGGAATATCGCCGGCGTCTGCAGGGGCTGCCCTTTCTGGGTCCCTGGTGGAATGCCTATCTCGATCGTTATCTGGAGCACGACGTTGAGCGGCTGGCAGACGGGAGCGTGTGCTCGCGCGTCTATCGTGGAAGCGTGCTAGAGGAGGGGCAGCGGCTGGAGGAGGCGCGTCCGGCTGAGCAGTGGGAGCGGGTGCAGGCCCCGACCCTGGTTCTGCGGGCGGGGGCTGGTATGTTTACCGCAGATGACCAGCTGCTTTCCCAGGAGGCGGCTCGTGAGCTGGTGGCACATATGCCAGAGGCGCAGCTGATCGAGTTTCCGGCGCTCAACCACTATACCATCATCTTCGGCGTCGACCCTGGGCCGGCGCAGGCCATCCGAGCCTTTCTGGCTGGGGGCCAGGTAGTCCAGTCCGATCGCTAGGGGCGAGCGAGGGCGTCGGGTCTGGGGTCTGGGGTCTGGGGGGGTCTTGCGGGGTGGGGGCCCCACCCTGGCAGCGCCTGGGCGGGCTGCAGGGTGGGGTGTGTGGAGATAGTGGGGCAAGGTCAGGAGAGCCAAGACAAGCCAGGACAAGCGGATGGAGGACGGAGAAGGGGAAAGAAAGAGAGAGTCCAGCCTGCTTGTGGGCCTTCATCCATCTCCGCCTTCCTGGCGAATCTCAGCGCGGTACAGCTCAGACCGTCACCGTGCTCTGCTGGTGCTGGTGCAGGCGCATGCGGATGCCGTAGCGTGGGCGGAGCGTCACCGCGGCCTCGGGTTCGATGCGCTGTCCTGGTAGCAATTCAGCCTCCCAGGAGCGAACCAGGGTGGCCAGCACCAGCACGCCCTCCATCCAGGCGAACGGCTCCCCAACGCAGAGGCGAGGGCCGCCGCCAAAGGGGAAGTAGGAGAACTTCGGGCGAGCGGCGCGGGCCTCGGGGGTCCAGCGCTCCGGCAAGAAGCGCTCCGGTTCCGGGTAGAAGCGCGGGTCGCGATGGACGACGTACTGACTCATGATGACGCGGGCCCCGGTGGGGATGGTCAAACCGCGGATGTCGCAGTTGCGGATGGCCGTGCGGTCGATCCCCCAGGCAGGAGGGTAAAGGCGCATGGACTCGGCCAGCACCCACTCGGCGTAGGTGAGGCGTGGGAAGTCGTCGGCGGTAGGCAGGCGGTCGCCGAGAACCTGGGTCACCTCCTGGCGCAGGCGGGCGGCCACCTCGGGATGTTGGGCCAGCAGGTACCAGGTCCAGGCCAGAGCGTTAGCTGTTGTCTCGTGGCCAGCCAGCAGCAGCGTTGTCATCTCATCGCGCAGCTGCTCGTCGCTCATGGCACCCTCCTCATCGTGGGCCTCCAGCAGCCAGGAGAGCAAGTCGCCCTGGTCGCGTCCGCTGCGGCGGTGCTCCTCGATAATGCGGTAGATGACGCGGTCCATCTCATCGCGGGCGCGGTAGAAGCGGCGACGGATCGGCAGAGGCAGCAGCTCGAGCTGTTCGGCCCAGGGAGAGAGACCGATCTTAATGAAAGCCTCCATCGCGACCGCCATCGCCTGACTGACGGTACTGGCCTCGCGCTCGACATCGACATTGAAGAGGGTCTTGCCGGCGATGACCAGGGTCAGGCGCATCATCTCGTCGGCCATATCGACGACCGCGCCATCCTGCCAGGAGCGAGCCAGACGTGTAGCCTCCTCAACCATAGTAGTAGCGTAGGAGGCGATGCGCTGGCGGTGGAAGGCGGGCTGGATCAGCTTGCGCTGTCGTTTGTGGAAGTCGCCCTCGCTGGTCAGCAGTCCCTGACCGAGCATGCGGCTGGTCATCCGCACTCCTTGCCCTTTATGGAAACTGGCGTGTTGGACGACCAGCACCTCGCGAATATCTTCCGGGTGGCTCAGTAAAAAGATTTCTAGCGGCCCTCCCTTGACGTGGACAACATCGCCATACTTGCGGGCGAGGCGCAGAAAGGTCATCGGCAGGTTGCGCCGTGAGAGGAGGGCCAGAATTTCCCGCACATTTGGGCTGGCGGGCTGGCGGTGTCTTCGCAGTGTTTCAGGCGCGTGCGCTTGTACCATAGAGAGCGATTCCCCCTTTTCCAGAGACAGACAGACAGACAGACAGACAGACAGACAGACAGACAGACAGCGTGACGACTCAGGCTCAGGTTGACCAGGCAGGGCTAGTGCCTGGTGGCGGGCGCAGGAGCCAGCTCGCCGACCTCCTGGTTCTGAAGAAAGGCCAGGAGGGCCTGATTGAAGAGCTGCGGCTGATCGTACATACAAATGTGATTGGCGCGCTCGATCACGTAAAGGCGCGCCTGTGGAATGGCGGCGTGGAGCTGGCGACCGAAGGCGAGCGGGACCAGGTCATCCTGGGCGCCCCAGATGAGCAGAGTTGGAGTGCGCAGCGTTGGTAGGAGCGGACGGGCATCCAGTGCCACGATCTGGTGGGCGGCGCGCAGGATCATCAAGGTACCGGCCCGGACCCCGTCGTAGAGTAAGGTTGGCCAGAAGGCGGGTGTGGTGCGCGCCAGAGCCAGAGCCGTGGGCCAGAGGAGCTGCGCCACCGAGCGCTCAAAAGGGATGCCGATGGAGGCCACCAGCGCCAGGCGCTTGACCTGTTCGGGGCGTTGGGCGGCCAGAGCCAGAGAGACGTAGCCTCCCATCGAGTGGCCGACCAGAGAGAAGGTTTCCAGACCGAGGGTCTGGCAGAGGCGGTCAAGCCACTGGGGAGCGCGCAACAGATGAAACTGGCGGCGAAAGCGCCGCATGGCGCCGAAGCCGGGCAGGTCGACCAGGTAGACGCGATAGTGCTGGGCGATGGCAGGGATGTTTCTGGCCCACCATTTGGTGGAGCCAGAGAGGCCGTGGACGAAGACCACTGGCTCGCCGTCGCCGGCGTACTCATAGCGCACCGGGATGCCATCGACAGTGACGACCTGGCTGCGTGTCTGAAAGGCGGCCATTGCCCATTTCCCTCCTCTGTGGTTTGCTACAGGCAAGCGAAAAGAGTCGCGCGAGTGCCTGGATGCGAGTAAGCGGCGGCCAGCAGCCCTCGCGCCTGGCCCTGGCCACCCATTAGCGCGAAGAGCTGCCCAGCTCATGCAAGCTATTGATAGTTGCCAGCAGGGTGCGAATAGCCAGCTCGGCGAGCTGCTCCTTGCTCAGCTGCCGTTCCTCCAGCCAGACCAGGCTGAGGGCCTCAACGAAGCCGACCCAGCCGGTGATGGTCAGGCGCAGCGCGGGCAGGTGGCGTTCGCTCTCCGGTAAGCCCTGCAAAACGCGCTCGACGTAGGTTTGGCGCACGTGGTTGAGAATGGCCGCGACCTCGGGATCGACGCCGACGCCGCCGCGCAGCAGGGCGACGTAGGTGCGAGCATGCATCTCTGCGAACGTAAAGTAGGCCAGCAGGCCGACGCGCAGGCGTTCCAGCGGCTCCAGTGAATCATCTGGCTCGGTCAGCTCCAGCAGCTGGCTGGTGCTGTGGCGGAGCACGGCCAGATAGAAGTCGTGCTTGGTCGGGAAGTAGTAGTAGAGCAGGCCCTTAGAGATATTGGCGGAGGCGGCAATGTCGTCGATGACCACCTCGTCGTAGGAGTGCCTGCTAAAGAGATCCAGGCCGACCTCAATGAGTCGCTCGCGGCGTGTTTTGCGTTTGTGCTTATGAAGCATCAGGTCATCCCCCAGCGCTTGATCATGCTCCGGGCCAGCGGCGAGCGGTCGTAGCGGTGGGCGCGGGCCAGGCGGCGCAGGCGGAGCAGAATCACCAGATCGACGAGGGCGGGCAGGTGGCGTGCCAGGCCAATCTCCAGGGCGCCCAGGCGCGTGGTGGCGACGTCGCGGCGTACGCGGCCACTGCAACAGCGCACGATGGTTCGCACGACGGCCTCGAGTGGCTCCTCGCGTACCAGATCGGCCAGGGAGAGGCCGGCGGCCTCAGAGGGGGCGTGGATGGGCGTGCGAACGTAGCCCGGGTAGATGGTGGTGACGCCAATCTGACGGCCATATTCCATGCGCAGGGCGTCCGACCAGGCCGCCAGGGCGCGTTTGCTGGCGGCGTAGGCCGAGGCAAAGGGGACCGTGGCGAAAGCCAGGCCGGAGGCAACGTTGATGACGCGCCCGTGCGAGGTCAAGAGGGCCGGTAAGGCGTAGGCGGTCACCGTCCAGGGGCCAAGCAGATTGACCTCGAGGGTGAGGGCGACATCCTCGCTCGGCGGGGCGCCAGCGTCCTGGGGGAGGCCAATGCCCGCGAGGTTGATGAGGATATCCAGCCCTCCTAGCTCGTTGAGAGCCTGGGCGACAGCGCGCTCTACAGCCTCGCTGCTGGTGACGTCAGCCTGGATGATGTCTTCGCCGCCGCGCCGGTCCAGGCCGATGACACGTGCTCCTCGCCGGCGTAGCTCAGCAGCGGTGGCACTGCCGATGGCCCCAGCGGCACCGGTGACCACTACCCGCTTGCCAGTTAATGGGCCACGCTGGTGGCTTTGCATGGTATTCCTCCCTCCGTGCTGCTTGCCTGGTGGTCAGGACTGACTGGCATGGCCGGCGGCGGGCACGGCGTAGCCAGGCGTGGTCTCAGCTGTGGGCTGCGGCTGGCTCTGGTCGCGGCTGAGGTTCCCAGGCCGGCCACCGCGCGGAGCCAGGCGCTGGAGCCGACGACGCAGGCGCTCGATGGAGCGCATGGTTTCCTGGACGCCGACCAGGTAGTGGGCCGAAGGCGGTTCCCAGCGGGCTATGAGGTTGACAAGGGGTGTATCCAGCCGCTCCTGGCAGTGGATGAGCTCGACCAGCAGGCGGGCCCCACGGCTGATGAGAGGACCAGCTCCTCCGCGAGGCTGCAGCAGGCCGAAGATGTAGAGATTGGCCAGGTCGGGAGCCATCAGGTGCGCTACCAGGCGGGGATAGCCGTGCTCCCAGGTGAAGAGTTTGTGGTCAAGGAAGGGGAAGGAGACGTTGAAGCCGGTGGCCCAGACGATGGTGTCGAACTCCTGGCTGCTGCCATCGACAAAGTGAACCTGCTTGCCGTCCAGACGGGCAATGTCGGGCTTGGGCTGGATCAGGCCGTGGCGGATAAAGTAGAGGAGCTGGGAGTTGACGATCGGGTGGCGGTCGAAGAGGTCGTGATCCGGCTTGGGGAGGCCGTAGCGTGAGTTGGGACCGACAATGAGCGCCAGGGCGGCTTTGATGATGCGTTTCTGGAGCCAGAGCGGCATCCAGGGCATTTCCATTTCGGCCACGGGGATGCCGGCAATGGTCTTGGGCAGGAAGTAGTAGCCACGGCGCATGGAGATGGCGACCTCTTTGATGCGCTTGCTGAGGGCTGCTTCGACGGCGATGTCACAGCCGGAGTTGCCGGCCCCAACGACGAGGACGCGCTCCCCTGCGAAGTCGTCGGCATTTTTGTAGTCCTTGGAGTGTAGGGTCTTGCCGCTGTAGCTCCCTGGATAGTGGGGGATGCGCCGGTCCCAGTGGTGGCCATTGGCGACGATGACACCGCGATACTCCAGGCTGCGCCCATCGTCCAGGGTGACACGCCAGCCGCTGAGGCCGCGGGGGTCGAGCGGCTCGATGCGTTCAACGCGACGTCCAAATTGAATGAAGCGCCGGAGTCCGTAGTGGTCGGCGTAGGATCGCAGGTAGTCGAGCACTTGCTGCCGGCTGGGGAAGTCAGGATAGCTGGCCGGCATGGGGTACTCTTCGTAGCCGGTGCTGTTGCGCGAGGAGATGATGTGCGTTGCGTCGTAGACGCCGTTGAGCCAGTTGCCACCGACGTCGTCGTTCTTCTCGATGATGTCGAAGGCTACGCCGGCCTCCTGGAAGGCGCGGGCGATGCCCAAACCTGAGTAGCCAGCGCCGATGATGCAGTAGCGCGATGCCATGCGTGTTCCTCCTTTGGTGGTGACGGCTTGCTGCGCCGGTCAACCCCTTGACCGGCCCGGGCCGAGCGTCGGGCCGCCCTTCAGGCTGATCGGGACACGGTAGTTGCTTGCTCGGCCCGTCAGTGCCCTGCCCACTATTGAATATAGTTCAAATTTGACCAAAAGTCAAGAAGGGGCGGGCCTTGTCTCGGGACCGGGCCTCAATGCTATAGTAGGTGAGGTGGTGCCGAGTGGGCACGCTGCCGGCCTCGGGAGGATTTTGTTGGCCGGTTGCTCGTTTCCTATTGTCTTGTGTGAAAGGAGGAAAGTGTTCATGGCGATGACGACGATTCGCAGCGTTGGTGTCGTTGGTTGCGGCCTGATGGGCAGTGGTATTGCCCAGACGTGTGTGCAGGCCGGCTATGAGGTCGTGGTGCGTGAGGTCAATGAGGAGTTGTTGCAGAAGGGGCTTGGGCGTATTGGCGAGGCCTGGGAGATGCTGGTGAGTAAGGGCAGGGTTTCCCGTGAGCAGGCTGAGGAGTATCGTGGGCGTTTGCGCGGGACGCTTGCATTGGAGGAGCTAGCTGCTTGCGATGTGGTGATTGAGGCAGTTGTTGAGCGTATGGAGGAGAAGCTGCGTCTCTTTACGGCCTTGGATCGCTTGCTCAAGCCGGAGGCGCTGATTGTGTCGAATACCTCTTCGCTGAGTGTGACGCAGATGGCGGCGGTGACGCGGCGTCCACAGCAGGTCTGTGGGTTACACTTTTTTAATCCGGCTCCGGTGATGAAGCTGGTGGAGATTGTCAGGCCGATTACTGCCTCGGAGGAGACGATTGAGACGGTGCGTCGCTTTGCGGAGTCGCTAGGCAAGACGCCGGTTCTGGCCAGGGATACCGCCGGCTTCATTGTGAATTTCTTGCTCATTCCTTATTTGCTCTCGGCCATCCGGATGCTGGAGAATGGGATGGCTTCGCGCGATGATATCGATACGGCGATGAAGTTGGGGTGTGGCTATCCGATGGGGCCATTTACGCTGTTGGATTATGTGGGCCTTGATACGACCTTGTGGGCGGCGGAGGCGATCTATGAGGAGTATAAGGAGCCGCTCTATGCGCCGCCGCCTCTGCTGCGTCGTATGGTGGCGGCGGGGATGCTAGGCCGTAAGAGTGGTCGGGGCTTCTATGAGTATTCCTGATCCTGCTCCTGGCGCGCTGCTTTGCTTCCTGCTTTCTGGCTGCGTCTTTCTCTTGCTCGTGCCCTTCTGTGCCCAGGCGCGGCGCAGGGGGCCGCTCAGCGCGGCCAGCGAGGGGGTGGGCGGCATGGCGAGGTGTTCGCGGTTGGGTCTGGTCTGATGGTGTGGCTGGGGCTGGGGTCGGTGGCCAGCTGTTTCTCTACAGGCTGGCCACTGTTGCTTGTTGCGGCTGTGGTGGGATAGAGGGGAGGGGGGCGAGCGGGGTGGCCTGGGTGGTCCGTTCAGTCCTCTGCTTCGTCGTGCTCATCCTCTTCGGCCAGGGAGACGTGTGGTTCTGGCCCTGGGGGGGAGGCTGAGTGGTGAGGCTGGCGGCTGCTTGGGTGGGCCCGCTCGAGGGGCAGGTGTTGATGGTGGTAGAGGCGGTTTGAGAGCAGGGCGTGGTTGGCTGTCATGGCGACCTGGAGGGATTCGACGAGCTGCTCCAGTCGTTCGATGCTCTGGAAGACCTGCTGGAAGGCGGCCTGGTTGCCGTGGTAGGGTTCAACGGCGCTGCTGGCGCTGTTGCTGCGCTGGATGGTCAGATGTTGCTCCCAGTTCCTGGCCAGCTCGCGCAGGGCGCTGTAGAGGCGCTCCAGGCGCTCGTCGAGGACCCTGCCAATGGCTTCCATGAGGTCGTCCCAGGAGAGTTCGGTCTGGACTTCGATGGCTTCGGCTTCGGTTTCGGTTTCGGCTGAGGGAGGTGGGGCTGGCTCTTCTCCGCCGCTGGACCCGGGGGCGGGGGAACCGTCAGGTATGCTCTCGCTGGGGCTGGGGGTTGGGGGGTGCTGGTGCTGGTTGAGGAGTTGGTTGAGGAGTTGCTCGATGCCCATCAGTTGAGCGGCCAGCAGACGGTCGAGTGTGCTCTCGATGTGCTGTTGCTGCTGGTGCTGGCGTTGCTCGATTTCGTGGCCCAGGGCTTGCGTCAGTCGGGTCTGCTGGGTGCCGAGCTTTTGGCTGAGGGCAATGTTGAGTTCGTTTTGTTGGTCGTTGAGTTTGTGGGTCAGGCTGCGAAGCAGCTCCTGCTGTAGCTGGTTGAGGCGCTGCTCAAAGTCGCGGCTCAGGGTGCTGAGGCGCTGCTCGATGCTCCGCTCCATCTCCTGGCGGTGGATGGTCAGGCGGCGTTCGAGTATGGTGTTGAAGGATTGCAGTTCATCTTCGGTGAACGACATAGCCACGTCCCTTTTGTTCTTCCTGGGTGAGCCTGCAGACAAGTATAGGGGGAGTGGGGACGATTGTCAATTCGGTGGGTGATGGGCCTGCTCAGCGCTCTCAACTGGACCCGGCTCGGCGGCGACCTCTTGTGTTACAATAGGGGATGGGGTGCGCTGCGTTGCGGCTGTGCAAAGAGTCTTGCGTGATGAGGTGCAGGCCATGCCACGTGCCATTGATTTTCATGTGCATCTGCCGACGACTGAGTTTATCCAGGTGACGCTTGGTCCTTATGCCAGGGCCGCCGAGCGCTTTTTCCGGACGGAGGTCAGGCTGAAGGATATTGAGCAGCTGGCTGCCGATTATGCTGCGGTGGATATGGTCGGGGTGCTGCTGGCCTGGGATGCTGAGACGGCGACCGGTCTGCCTCCTCTGGGCAACGATTATGTGGCGGCGATTGTGCAGCGCTATCCACAGCAGTTCATCGGCTTCGCGAGCGTTGATCCCCATAAGGGAAAGGCGGCTGTGAAGGAGGTCGAGCGGGCCATTAGGGATTTGGGATTGGCTGGGGTGAAGTTCCATCCCGGTGTGCAGGCCTTCTATCCTCATGATCGGGCTTTCTATCCATTGATGGAGAAAATTCAGGAGCTGGGGGTGCCCGCTCTCTTCCATACGGGGACGAATGGCCTGGGCGCCGGGGTGCCGGGGGGGATGGGGATTAAGCTTGATTATACGCGCCCGATTTATTTGGATGCGCTGGCTGCCGATTTCCCGGGCTTGACGATTATCGGAGCCCATCCTTCCTGGCCCTGGCATGAGGAGATGATTGCGATTCTGCAGCATAAGGCCAATGTCTATAACGATCTGTCTGGCTGGTCTCCCAAGTATATCCCTCAGTCATTGCTGCGCGAGGCAGCCACCCGCCTGCAAGACCGTATCCTCTTCGGTTCAGACTACCCTTTTATTACGCCACAGCGCTGGCTGCGCGATTTCGAGGCGCTTGATTATTTCACTCCCGAGGTGCGCGAGAAAATTCTGTGGCGCAATGCTCAGAAGCTGCTCGCTCATACAGCGGTGGCGCATATGCACTTTGGCTGACCGCTGTCACTCTTCTCCGGGGAGGGACATGCTCGTGTAACTTCCTGGGTCTCTCGCCCGTATATCTCTCAGTTTTAGTGCTGGAGAAGGAGGTACCCTTGGGATGATGTCTCGGCAGGAGGGTGAAGCTTTCCGTGATATCCCCTCCGGGCACTATGCAGGGGAGCCGCAGCCTGCTGGTTCTGGTGGTGGGCCTGAGTTGCATCCGGTCGGAGAGCCTTCAAAGGTCTATCCGCCTCGGGCAGAGCAGGTCAATCTTTTTCGCTTCTTGGTCGTTTTGATGGCGATGGTGACGATCCTCGTTCTGGCGGTGATCTGTCTGGTCATTGTGGGGGGCGCCATGCCCTGGCTCAGCTTCGGCGCTGGTTCCTTTACTGTTTTCCTGGTCACGGTAGTGGCCCTGGATAAGATAAAGTAGGGTCATTCCGTCGGCTTTGGCGTTGGTGTGCGTGTCGTGCGGTCAGCCGAGGGTGTCGAAGAAGCTGGCTGGTGGCAGCGTTGGTGGCAGGCGTGAGATCAGCTGCTCGTCGATGCGCTGGCCGGCCAGTTCCAGGGCGCTGAAGAGGACGCCGATCACTGGTTCGAAGCGGGGGCGGATAGGTTGCGCCTGCGGTGAGCGGCTGTGGACGCGGGCAGTGATGGCCTCGGCCAGCAGGGGAGAGGGATGGCGCAGGACGCCGCCGGCCAGTACGAGGGGAAAGGGCTGGCCTTCGAGGCCGACGCGCCGGGCGGCAACGTTGGCAAAGTCGCCCAGTGCGCTGCCGTGCTTGCTGACCAGGTGACGGGCGACGCTATCTCCGGCCTCAGCTTCGTCAAGGAGGGCGGCGGCCAGTCCGCCCAGCGGGCGAGTTTCCTGTGGCAAGCGTGCGCTGAGGCGGTGGAGGACCTCTTCGACGTTGCTGGCGCCGAAGTAGGCCAGGACGCGCTCGCGTAGGGTGGTGGGTGGGCTGATGCCAAGTTCGGCGTGGAGGACGGCGGTTAGGACTTGCTGACCGAGGTGGCTGGCCCCCTGGACGCTGTCCTGCCAGTGGCTGGAGTGCCAGGTGCGTCCGTCGGGCCCTCTGGCTCCGGTGGCGGCTCCGGTGCCGCAGATGATGGAGACGCCGCTGTTGGTTGTGCTTCCCATACAGGCGGCGTGGAGGACCCCGAGGGCATCGTTCTGGATGAGCAGCCGTTGCCCGTAGCCTCTGGTTCTCATGGCGCTCTCCAGGAGGGTGAAGTCTTCTGGCCAGTCGGCCCCGGCCATGTTGAAGATGGCTGCCTCCAGGTCTGTGGGGTGAACTTCGGCCCGTCTCAGGGCAGTTTCGACGGCTCGTTCGATTTCGAGCAGGGCTGCTGGCTCGTGGGCTCTGGCTTGCTCTCCTGGGGAAATGTGGTAAATGTCGCCGCAGCCGGCGCGTCCGTAGCCGCGGATCTGTCCGTCGAGGGTGGCCACTAGGGCCAGGGTTTTGGTGTTGCCGCCGTCTACGGCCAGGACGTAGTTTCTCCTCATTGTTCTTCTCTTCTTTTCCCTCTCTTGTCTTGTGTCTGCCTAGTGGACTTGTGTCTGCCTAGTGGAGCAGTCGCTCGGGCAGATAGGCGCGATGGGCGGCGGCCATTTCGTCGTAGAGTGCTTCGGCCTTGCTTAGGGAGAGGACCAGGGGGTGGCTGGCCAGGGCGCGGATGGCGTCGCGTCGGTTGCCGTGCCAGGCCGCTTCTGCTGTCAGGGCCTGGTATTCGGCCAGCTGACCGATGAGGCCTCGCAGGTGGGTCGGTAGTGGTTCGTGGACCAGTGGGGTGACGCCCTGACGGTCGATGTAGCCGGTGATTTCAACTACACGGTCGTCGGGTAGTCCGGGGAGGGCGCCCCGGTTGGGAACGTTGACGTACCAGAGTTCGCCGCGGTCGTTGTAGATGGCGTCCATGACGTCGATGGCTAGTTCTAGTTCGTGGAGGCCACCGCGTGAGCGTGTTGGGTCGAGGGCCGGGGTCTCGCGCTCGGCTTGCTCTCGGTAGTGGGCCCAGTAGGTGGGGACGCTGGCTATGATGTCCTGTGCGCGCGTTGTTGGCTTGGCCTGCAGCTCGGCCAGGAGTTCGTCTTTGTAGTAATAGTACTGCAGGTAATGGTTGGGAAGGGCCTGCATGCTTACGGCCAGGCGGAGTTGTCGCAGGGTGTAGCGTAGCTCGGGGTCGGGGCTGGTTTCTCCTTCGGGATGCTCGCGCTGTAGGCGCTCGTAGGTCTCTTCTAGCAGTGGGAGAATGTCTTGTCCGTCGTAGCGTGGGTTGATTCCCCAGGAGCCGTGGTTGAGGCCGCGGAAGCGTACGCTGAGCCTGGCCGGGTCCAGGCCGGCGTAGCGTGCAAAGCGGGCGGCGTCCATGATGGGGCCTTCGCAGAAGGAGATGGTGGGAATGGCGCTGTGGTGGGTGACGGCTTCTGAGATGATGTTGATCGGGTTGGTGTAGTTGAAGAGGCGGGCCTGCGGGCAAACGGCTTCCATGTCGGCGATGATCTCTTGCATGATGGCTATGCTGCGCAGGGCCATGAAGAAGCCGCCGGGCCCCTGGGTTTCCTGGCCGATGATGCCATGCTTGAGTGGAATGCTTTCGTCAAGGTGTCGGGCTTCGAAGCCGCCTGGCCGGTAGCTGGTTAGCACGGCGTCGCAGTCGCGCAGCCCGGCTCGCCGGTCCGTGGTGCTGCTGATGGTGAGATCTAGTCCGCGGGCCTGTGCTAGTTTGCGGGCGATGGTTTGTACGATCTTCAGGTGTTCTTTGTTGAGGTCGATCAGGATGATCTCGGAGCCGTTGAAGTTCTCTCCTTGAGCGATGAAGGAGGCGAGGGTGCCGGCTGCGCGTGTGCTGCCTCCTCCGATGTAGGCGAGTTTGATGCGGGCCACGGTTTCCTTTGTTCCTCCCCTGGGCTGAAACTGATCTAGACAACTAGATGATTCCAGTATACACCCTCTTGTCCAGGTCCCTTTGTCTTCTTCAATCAGTTCCTCTGGTTGGGTCGCGGTCGGCTGGCTGGTCAGGGTCGGTGGTGCTGTGCCAGACGGTGCTGACCAGGGTGGGGAGTATTTCGCCTGCCTTGCCGCGCAGGTCGTAGAGTCGGCTTGGTTTGAGGCCGTAGCTGGTTTCTTCTCTCAGCAGTGGTGTTGCTTCGGGGTTGATGACGGCGACTGTTGCTCCTGCTCGTAGGGCGGTGTGGGGGAGTGAGGCTGCTGGCTCGACGATGCCGGAGGTGCCGACGACCAGGAGGACGTCACAGCTGAGGACGGCCTGTAGTGCCTGGTAATAGGTGTGTTCGGGCAGCAGTTCACCGAACCAGACGACGTCTGGCCGCAGGTAGCTGCCGCACTGGGGACAGCGCGGGGGGATCTCTTCTTCGCTGGCTGGGTCTGGGGGGGTGGCTGGGTGACCCTGGGCGAAACATTTGGTGCGGAAGAGGTTCCCGTGCAGTTCAAGGACGCGGCTGCTGCCTGCACGTTGGTGCAGTCCGTCGACGTTTTGGGTGATGATGGTGACTTCTTCTACGTAGTGCTCCATTGCTGCCAGGGCCCGATGGCCGGCGTTGGGGTGGGTGGTGGCGGCTTGCTGGCGCCGCTCGGCGTACCATTCCCAGACGCGACGTGGGTTGCGTTCGAAGGCTTCGCGCGTCGCTAGTTCCTCCGGGTTGAAGCGTGTCCAGAGGCCACTGGTGGCGTCGCGGAAGGTGGGGATGCCGCTCTCGGCTGAGATCCCTGCCCCTGTCAGGACTGTGACCCGTCTGGCCTGGCGCAGGGCCTGGCGGAGTTCTTGAGGGATGTTTTGTTTCATGTCTCTCTCTTTGCTTGCTTGCTTCCGTTTGGCTTGTCTGGGGGTGTGTGGGACCCTTCTCTTTTTTTGGTTTCTGGCTCTTTCCCTTCCCTTACTCTGGTTCCGCCATGTCCATATCATAATGTATGGCGTATGTGGCTTTGTTGCAAGAGTGGTGGCTGTAGGGGTTGGCGAACTTGGGGGGTGCTACCGTTTGCTCGCTTTCGGATTCGATTCTGGGGCTTCTCTCCTGCTGGTAATGGTAAGATGCTCTATGGTGGCAGGTTGCTCTGCTGCCGTTCTGGTTCCAATCTGGTTCCGGGCACTGGTTTACGGACAGCAATGGAAAGGAAGGTTTGCAGAAGGTGACTGAGAGTCTAGACGTGCTTGGCTTCGCTGGTCTGGGGCGAATGGGCTTTCCTATGGCTCGTAATCTGCTTCGTGCTGGCTACCGTTTGCGCGTCTATAATCGTACGCCTGCACGGGCTGGGGAGCTGGTGGCTGAGGGGGCAGAGCGCGTTGAGCGCCCTCGTGATCTGGCCCAACCGGGGGGGGTCGTCTTTTCGATGCTGGCGGATGATGCGGCGCTGGAGGCGGTGACGTTAGGGGACGATGGTCTGCTGGCTGGTCTGGCTCCTGGCGGGGTGCATGTCTCGTTCAGTACCGTTTCGCCTGCCATTGCGCGCCGTATGCAGCGCTGGCATGCAGAGCGGGGCTGTGCCTATGTGGCGGCTCCTGTGGTGGGACGGCCTGATGCTGCGGCTGCCGGGAAGCTTTGGATCTGCCTGGCTGGTGAGCCGGCGGCCAGGCAGCGGGTCTTGCCTTTCTTGCAGTTGCTGGGCCAGGCTGTCTTTCCATTTGGCGATGAGCCGGCTCTGGCGAATGTTGTGAAGCTGGCGGCCAATTTCTTAGTCGGTTCGGCTCTGGAGGCTCTGGCTGAGGCGCTGACTCTGGCTGAGAAGCAGGGGGTTGAGCGGGCTGCGCTGATGGAGATGCTGGCGCAGACGATTTTCGCCTGCTCGGTCTATCAGAACTATGGACGTATGATTGCTGAGCGTCGTTTTGCTCCCGGTTTCTCGCAGCGCCTGGCTCTTAAGGATCTAGGTCTGGTTTTGGATGCTGCCGATGAGGCTCGGGTGCCCATGCCCCTGGCTGGTCTCCTCCATGATCGCTTGCTCAGCGGCGTTGCTCGTGGGCGAGGCGAGGAGGACTGGACAACTCTGGCGCGGGCTGTTGATGAGGCTGCTGGCCTGGCGTAAGGAGTGAGTAGAAGGTTGGGAGAGGGAAAGGAGAGAGCAGGCTCCTGGCTTTCTCTCTCCTTCCTCCCCTTTTTTCTTCTAGTGGATGATCCCGTAATGGAGTTTGAGCAGGAGGATGCGCTCGACTGATTGGTTGATGCGCGCTTCTGTGAGGTGGCCTTGCTGCAGTGCAGCCTTGAGAGCACTGACGACGTCTGCCACCTGGCTTGGTGTGTAGGGACCTTCGATGAGGTCGTTGCCGGCTTCAATGGCCATGACGGATGCTTCGCTCAGTGACCACTGTTCGCTGATGCCTCGCATGTAGAGTCCGTCAGTGATGACCACTCCGTCGTAGCCGAGTTGTTGTCGGAGCACGCCGTCGATGGCCTTTGGCGAGAGCTCCGCTGGCAGCTGCGGGTCGATGGCTGGCATCAGGACGTCGGTGGCCATGATCATGGCTGGTTGGTCTTTGGGAATCATAAGGCGGTAGGGCGCCAGGTCGATCTGCTTCAGGGTGGCCAGGCTGCGGTTGACTACTGGGAGGCCGCTATGGGGGTCCGAGGTGATTGCTCCCAGTCCTGGAAAGTGCTTGAGGCAGCCGGCAACCTGGTGGTCTTGCAGTCCCTGCAGGTAGGCACCAGCATAGGTCGCTACTGTCTGTGGATTGCTTCCGAACATGCGTGTCTCTAGCACGGGCGGGTCCACGGTGTGGACGTCGACGACTGGCGCCAGGTCACTGTTGATGCCAAGCTGTTTCATCCATTCAGCAGCCTGGCTGCCTTGCTGGTAGGCATAAGAGGGCTGTCCCGTGGCGGCCATCTCTTCCGCTGAGGGCAGAGGACCGTGAAATTTGTAGAGCCTGTTGACAAGCCCCCCCTCTTGGTCGGTGGCAATCAGCAGGGGAATCTTGGCGTCCTGCATGGCCTGCTTCGAGAAGGCTGCTACGGCGTCAATGCTGTCATAGGGTGCGTCGAAGTTGTGGTTGCTTTCCTGGTACATGAAGCCGCCAACGTATTGATCGCGGACCATTTCCTGCAGGCCGCTGCCCTGGTAATCATGGCCTAGATACTCGACAATGATGAGCTGGCCAAGCTTCTGGTCAAGGGTCATGCTGGCCAGGATCTGCTGGGCCCTGGCAACTAGCTGCCGGTCGCTCTCCTGGCTCCTCCCTCGCCAGTCGGGTCGGGCCGGTGCAGGGCGCGAGATCGCGGTTGCCGAGGCCGAAGGTTGCTGACTCGCCCCTTCGCTGCTTGGGCCACAGGCCCCCAAAAGAAGCAATAATGCACATATAACGATATAGGGGATACTTTGTTTTTTCTTGGTAACCAAAATCTTTTTCTTCATTATTGTACCTGTCAGCCTTTGGCGTGGCGGGTGGTGAGCATTGTCGATATGCTCTCTGCTGCTTAGCATAACTCTCCCCCGAAGGGTTCGGACGGTACAGGCAGCAACTGGTAACAGGCTGAGAGAAAGAGGCTGTTGTCTATGCTGGGTGCGGTGCTGGTTGCGTCCAGTGCCCGGCTGGGCGTTTGCTGCGCTCTTTGTCGGGTAGGGGGGTGTATTTCATGACTATAAGAATCTCCGAACTGGTAACAATTTCCCTGCTCTGTTAGCTGGACTGGCCCATTCTCTTGGCTATAAGCAAAACTCATCTTAGAGGAGCTGGGTGACTTGACGCGGCGCGAGCCTGACGGCTATCATCCCAAGCAAAGCGAGCGTCTCAAAGGGCGGATCGTTCCCCTGGCGCGTCGCGTCGCCAGCAGAGCAGAGCAGAAAGGAAATCCTCAATGAGCGAGCACTCCCATCGCTACGACGTCATCATCATCGGAGCCGGTCATAACGGCCTTGTTGCTGCCGGCTACCTGGCGCGTGCTGGCAAGCGCGTTCTTGTCCTTGAGCAGCGCGACCGAGTAGGGGGCGCCTGCACACTCGAAGAACCCTTTCCAGGCTTCAGCGTCTCCCCCTGTGCCTACGTTGTCAGTCTCCTGCGACCGGAAATCATCCGCGATCTTGAGTTAGCGCGCTACGGCTTCGAAGCCTACGTCAAAGACCCCCAGATGTTCGTTCCCTTCCTGGACGGCAGCTACCTTTTCATTCGCGCCAGCAGCGAGCAAACAGCCGAAGGAATACGGCGTTTCTCGCCGCGCGATGCCGCCGCCTACCCTCGCTTTCTGCGCTTCTTTGAACGCGCCTCGGAGATCCTCACGCCGCTCCTGCTAGAGGAGCCACCCACCCTGGCTGAGCTGGCGGCGCGCTTTCGCGGCGAAGATGAAGAAATCTTCAGCCGGCTCATGTTCGGCAACCTCTATGATCTGCTCGCCGAGTACTTCGAATCCGACCAAGTGCGAGCCGCTTTTGCCGGTCAAGGCGTCATTGGCAGCTTCATCGGACCCAAAACGCCGGGGTCCGTCTATGTAATGTGGCACCACATGTTTGGCGAGGTGAACGGCCAGCGCGGCCTCTGGGGCTACGTCCGTGGGGGCATGGGCCGCATCAGCTTCGCCCTGGCGGCCTCTGCCACTGCCCACGGCGCCCAGATCCGCACTGGTGCCCCCGTTGCCAACATCCTGATCCACAATGGGCGAGCCGAGGGTGTGCGTCTGGAGAACGGCGAAGAGCTGCGCGCGCGCGCTGTCCTCTCTAACGCCGATCCCAAACGGACCTTCTTGCAGCTGTGTGCCGACGCTGACCTTGATCCCAGCTTCCTGGCGCGCATCAAGCGCTTTAGAACAGAAAGCCCCGTCATCAAGATCAACCTTGCCCTCAAAGAGCTACCGAGCTTTACCTGTCTGCCGGGCAGTGAACCCGGGCTGCAGCACGCGGGTTCATGCGAGATTTCGCCGACCCCCGACTGGGTGCAGCAAGCCTACGAGGACGCTCTGCGCGGTGAGCTGTCGCGCCATCCCTACATCGAGGCCTACATGCAGTCGGCCACCGACCCCTCACTCACACCGCCGGGCAAGCACCTGATCTCGATGTTCTGTCAATACGCTCCCTACCATCTGAAAGACCAATCCTGGAGCGAGGAAGTCAAAGCAGCAATGGTCGAGCGCGTCATCGCCACCATGTGTGAGTTCGCTCCCAACTTCGCCGACGCCATCATCGACCGTCAGATCCTCAGTCCAGTGGACATCGAGCAGCGCTATGGGATGACCGAAGGGCACATCTTCCACGGTGAGATCACCCCCGACCAGCTCTTCGGTCAGCGTCCGGCACCCGAGTGCGCCCGCTATCGCACCCCGATCGCCGGCCTCTACCTCTGCGGGTCAGGCACCCATCCCGGTGGGGGTGTCATGGGAGGACCCGGCCACAACGCAGCACAGGCTCTGCTACGCGACTGGGGAGAAACTTCCAGAATCTCCTAGCCCTGGCAGCCAGCCCTGTCGCTGGCTCTGGCTGCCGCTACAGAGCATTGCATTATGACTATAGGAAACACAAATTTGAGGGGGGAGGCAGTCAGGCTATCCATCCCTGGTCAGCGAGCAGTGCCAGGGCCGCGGGGAAGTGTGCCTTCAGCCAGAGGCGCAGCTCCTCGTCCAACGGTGCCCCCAGGGTCATCGGCGCCTCATCGGGATAGCGGCGCACAGTCAAGCTAGAGGCATGAAGAAACTGGCGCCGCAAAGTCGCCTGGGGTGTTCCTGGCAGTGGAGGAGGAGCGTAGGTCTGGTCGCCGACCAGAGCATAGCCCAGAGATGCCAGATGGACCCGGATCTGATGAATCCGCCCCGTAATCGGGCGGGCCTCCAGCAAGAGAAACGATCCCTGTTGGGTCAGCACACGGACCACCGTCTGAGCCGACAAGCCCTCTGGTCCCACCACACAGCGTCGACGATCCTGGGGGTCGCGCTGAACCGGTCCATCGAGCAGCCAAAGGCTCCCAACGGGTAATGGCAGCGGCTCCTCTCCAGCGATCGCCAGCACAGCCGAGTCGGGCTGCTCTCCTACCTCAGCCAGGCTGGCCATCTCTCGTTTTGCTCCCTGCTCCAGCTCAGCCAATGAGAGGCGGAGCACCCGCAATGGCTGCAGTGGTCGTGTCCAGTCTGGCGCCCCGGCGAAGGCCACCGCCAGATAGCGCTTGAGCACCCGATGCTCATTGAACTGCCGTCCCAGATAGCGTCGGGCGTTCTCCGTTCGTGCCAACAAGACCACCCCCGACGTATCCTTATCTAAGCGATGCAAGAGCACCGGTCTGGGCAACGGTCCCTCCTGCTTTCGCAAGCGTGCTATCCGTCGCTCGCGCAGCATCAAGCGTACCGCCTCGGGTGCCCGCTCCCAGCCTGGTTCATCGGGCAGCTCCGGTGGCTGCCACTCCTCCGGCCCCTGCCGATCCAGATAGGCCAGGATCATATTCCAGAGCGTATCGTCAGCATGCTTATAGGTCGGATGAATCACCACACCCGCCGGCTTATTGACGGCCAGCATATGATGATCCTGATAGAGAATCAGACCAGGGTCTAGCTCCATCACAGAAAACCACCTCCTGCCACCGGCTTCAGAGCGTGCCCGCTCTTTTTCCCGCGCGCTCGGCACAGCGAGTGTCTCCAGGCAGGCTCACATTGTCAGGGTATTATAGACCGCGCCCCTGGGAGGATCAAGAGCCAGCCCCGGGCGAGTCCGTCGAGGAAGAGGGGAGACTGCCCACAATTTCCCCGACATGATAGAATGTGTAGGATACGGTCCAGGGAAGGCAGAGAGAGGTATGAGCATGTCTCTGATCCAGTACTATCGTGAACACCTGCAACTACGCAACCCGGTGCTGATCGCCGCCTTAGCCGGCTGGAACGACGCCGCCGACTCAGCCACTACTGCCATCAAATTCCTGATAGATCGCTGGAAGCCCGTGAAGATTGCCGAAATTGACAGCGAAGACTTCTACGTCTTCACTGAGACGCGGCCTATCGTGCGCATTGTCGACGGCACGCAGCGTTCCCTGATTTGGCCCGTCAACCAGTTCTCCGCCCACGGCCTTCCCGAGCAAGAGCGCGACATCATCCTCTACCTGGGGGTAGAGCCGCAGCTCAAGTGGCGCACCTTCAGCGAGTGCTTTCTCGAGATCTGTCGTCACTTCCACGTCTCGGAGGTCATTCTGCTGGGGGCCATGTTGGCGGACATCCCCCATTCGCTGGCAGTTCCTATTACTGGCACCTCGTCGACGCCCGAGCTTCAGGAGCGGCTACGCGAGCTGGACATTCACAACTCTGGCTACGAGGGCCCCACCGGCATGATCGGCGTGTTGCAGGACGCTTGCCGCCGCGCGAGCATCCCAGCAGCCAGTCTCTGGGCGGCAGCGCCCCACTACCTGGCCGCCACCCCGAACATCAAGGTGACGGCGGCCCTCTTAACCTATGTCAACAGCCTCCTCTCCCTCGACCTCGACCTCAACGAGATCCAGGCGGACGCCGTCCGCTTCGAGGAGCAAATTACCGCGCTGGTAGCCCGTGATCCCGAAGCCAGCGCCTACGTCCGCCGTCTGGAAGAACAGATCCATGCCCTGGCAGACGAGGAGGATGAGGACGACGAGGATGATCCAGAGGACGAGGAGGAGCCACCCACGGTAGAGACATCCCGCGGCCTGGCCACCGACCTCGACCATCCCGCCGGCACTGGCCCCCTGCCGAGCGCGGATGTGCTCATTCGCAGCGTTGAGGAGCTGCTGCGGCGTGAGCGCGAACAGGGGCCACCCACCGATACCGACGATTCCAAGGACGAGGGTTGAATGAGCAACCGGCTGTATACGCTTGAGGAAGTGCTGCACCCGCGCTCTGTCGCCATCATCGGCGCATCGCGCGCCCCCCAGAAGTGGGGACACGTTGCCGCTCGCCAGCTATTGGCGAGCTTTCCGGGCGAGGTCTATCTGGTCACGCCCAGCGCCCCCGAGATCCTTGGCCAGCGCACCTACCCCAGCCTGCGCGCTGTGCCCGAACCTGTCGATCTGGCCATCATTACGACTGCCTTCCAGCATGTGCCTGCCGCCGTCGACGATTGCATCGCTCACGGGGTCAAAGGCATCGTGATCGTCACCGCCGGCTTCAGCGAGACCGGCCCCGAGGGCCGCGCCCTCGAAATGGAGCTGGTCACTCGCTGCCACGAGCACGGCATCCGTATCCTGGGCAGCAACTGTATGGGGGTCTATGTACGGCGCGCCCGGCTCAATGCCCTGGGCATGGCCTTCCCCCTGCCAGAGGGACCGATCGGCCTGGTCTCCCAAAGCGGCAACCTTGGGATGTATCTCTACGCCCAGGCCCAGCTCGACGGCCTGGGCTTCACAACCTTCCTCAGCATGGGGAATGGCGCCGATGTACGCTTCCCCGAGTACCTGCAGTACCTGGCCAACGACCCCGAGACCAGGGTGATCGCTGGCTACGTTGAAGCCATCGACGAAGAGACGCTCCAACAGGTGACCCGCCAGCTCTATCGCCAGGGATGCTATAAACCAGTGGTCATCTTGCTGAGCGGAGCCACCGAGGTCGGGGTGCGCGCCGCTCTGGCTCACACCGGTAGCCTGGCAACGGTGCGCCCCGACCATGATACAGCCTTACTCGGCAGCGGCGTGGTGCGCGTCATTCGCTCGGATGAGCTGTATCCGGTGGCACGCGCCCTGGCACTCCAGCCACCGACGCCCGGCGGCGGACGGCGCATCGCCATCGTGGGCGACGGCGGCGGCAGTGTGGTAGCCTCTGGCGATGCCGCTTTGCGCTGTGGCCTGGAGGTGCCTCTCCTCAAGGAGGAGACGCAGCAGCAGCTGCGCGCCCTGATGCCCGCCCGGGCCACTGCCACCAATCCGATCGATGTCGCCGGCGCCGCCGACGAGGACCCGCTGGCTTTCGCTCGCCTGAGCGAGATCTGCCTGGCTGATCCCGCTGTTGATGGCGTCATTATTACGGGCCTCTTCGGCGGCTACCGCTGGTTGCTCTCAGAGGCTTTCGGGACCCGCGAGGAGGAGGCCGCTCGCGAGCTGGGTCGCCTCGTGCGCCAGTACGCCAAGCCGGTCCTGGTCCAAACGATCTACGCTCGCTACGATAAGGAGATCCCAGCTCTCCAGCTCCTACGCGAGGAGGGCATTCCTTACTACGAGTCGATTGAGATCACCTGTCGCGCTATGGCAGCTCTCGCCGAAATCGGCGAGTTCCTGACGCATATGGCCACCAGTCCCGCCAACCAGCAGCCTGAAAGGTGACGAGGCCGAGGAAGGTCGAGCCAGGCCGATCAGACGACCGCTCCGTCCAGCAGGATCTGACCCCCGCAGACGGCGCGGAGATTGTCCTCGCTCGACCTCCACTCGCCCCCGCCGCTTAGTCAGGCATCTGACTCAGTCAGCGCGCTCGACAAAGAAGCCCGGCAGGCGCTGGCTGATCTCCCAGGCTTCCCGAACAAGGCGCTCGATCAGTTCCTGAGCCGTCGGAATATCATGGATGAGGCCCACCACCTGCCCAGCCCATACAAAGCCTTCATCGAGCACTCCCTCCAGAGCCGCTCGCTTGTTGACAGATCCGCTGATGAGGGGCAGCAATCGGCGCAAGCGCTCATCAGCAGGCACCTGCTCACGCTCCAGCTCTTCTTCAACCCGGCGGATGCGCTCGGCTACCGGCCCTTTGAGCACGCGCGCCGGGCGCCCGATACTGCGCTCGATGATCATGGTATCTGTCTCTTGGGCTTCGAGCAGCGCCTGCTGATAGTGCGGGTGAGCGTTGCTCTCTCGCACAGCTACAAAGCGCGTGCCCAGCTCAATGCCCTCAGCTCCCAGGGCTAACGCCGCAGCAAGACCTCGCCCGTCGGCAACGCCACCACTGGCCAGGACGGGGATCTTGACGGCCTCGACTACGCGCGGCGTCAGGACCAGTGTCCCAATATCGTCGCGCCCGAGGTGCCCCCCACCTTCAAAGCCAACAGCGATGATGGCATCAGCTCCCAGGGCCTCCGCTTTGCGCGCGGCCCGCACACCTGCGACAAGCACCATCGTGTGCACCTTTACACCGCTCGCTTGAATGCGCTTGAGTAGCGGCTCGGGATTACCACCGGTGATGCTGATGACCGCCGGCTCTTCGCTGAGAGCAGCATCGAGAAATGGCTCAAGGGGAATATGCCCGATGGGGAAGTTGACCCCGAATGGTTTGTCGGTCAGCCGCTTCGCTTTTCGGATCTCGGCCTGCAGTTCGTCAGGCGTGGCAAAACAGGCACAGCCGATCTGCCCAAGGCCACCGGCATTGGAGACCGCTGCCGCCAGTTCGGCAAAGGAGAGATGGGACAGCCCTCCCTGGACAATGGGATAGCGAATGCCGACGAGTTCGGTAAAGCGCGTCTGCATGCGCTCAGGTAGCGATGTCAAGTGCGTTCCCGCCTTTCGCCGACCGGGTTCACAATGGATGCGACAGGTTCTTCTTCGCTTCCTGCCTTCGTTGGCCGGCAGACGATATTATACCATCGACGCCGCTCGCTCTCTCCTTCCCTCGCGCCATTCTTCACCGGTCAATCGTTCCAATTGTATGACTGCCACATACAATCACTTGAAGTGGCCTGCTGCTCATCATCTGATGATGGTCATCTGTGTACAATCTCTCCTTTGCGTAAGGGAGAGAGCGGCAAACTGCTGAATTGACAACGATTGTGGATTCGCATATACTAGGCTATACAATCTTTAAAGGCTCCAAATGGCGAAATGAACCCCATCTGTAACCTATAGTATTTCCCATGAGATAGCAGGTAGGACGAAGCCAGGCAGGGACTATGAGTATCACTTTTTCACTGGACAAGAGCACGCGCACTCTGCTCTATCAGCAGCTTGCCGAACAAATCAAAAGCGCTATTGTGAGGGGAGAGTTAACCGAAGGCATGCAGCTGCCGCCGGTACGTCGCCTGGCGGCGGAGCTGGGTGTGAGCACGACGACGGTCGCCCAAGCCTACGACCTACTCGCCGGCGAGGGGGTGATCGGCGGTCACGTTGGACGCGGCACCTATATTCTTTCTTCCCCGCTGACAGCCCTGGCACGGGCACGCGCCCCTTTCGGGGGGGATTTCCAGGCGAGCAGTTCGTCGCTCTCGACCTGCCAACGGCAACGGCTGGACTGGGCCGCAGGCTGGCTCGGGGGATTAGCGCCGCAGGCCAGCCGTGCCGGTCGCTTGCAGTGGCTGACTCAGCGCGCACTGGAGCGCTGGGGCGATCCCTCAACCCTGCTCAATCTGAGCAGTGGCTACCCCGATGTCAGTCTCTTTCCGATCGAGCGCTGGGAGCGCTCAATGGCACGTGCCGGGCAGCTTCTGGCCGAGGAGGCGCGGCGGGCGGCCAGCTTACAGGTTTTGCAATATGGTTCGACCCTGGGCGACGAGGCCCTGCGCAGCTACCTGAGCCACTATTTCGCACGTTTTGGCTTCCAGGCAGAGCCACAGGAGATTTTGCTCACAAGCGGCAATCAGCAAGGCTTGGATCTGGTCGCGCGTGTATTGCTGGCGCCGGGCGATCCGGTCTTCATCGAAGAACCGGCTTATCTGGCAGCTCTGGATATCTTCGAGCAGCAGCGTGCGGTCTGTCATCCGATCGCGGTCGATGAGGAGGGTCTGCGTCTCGATCTGCTGGAGCAGGCGCTGGAGGCGCCCGCGGTCCGTCCTCGTCTGCTGTGCATCGTGCCGACAGCTCATTCGCCCACGGGTGCTACTATGTCATGCCAGCGTCGCCAGCAGCTGGTCGAGCTGGCCTGTCGCTACAATCTCTTGGTCGTCGAAGATGACTACTGCAGCGAGCTGTTCTACGATGAGTCAAGATGCGAGCCACTACCGGCCCTGCGGAGTTTCGACCGCGAGGGGCGCGTGATCTATCTGAAGAGCTTCAACAAGTTGCTGTTTCCAACGCTGCGTCTCGGCTGTATCGTGGCAGCTCCTCCGATCCTGGCGCGCCTGGTCGAGGGCAAGCAGGCGTTCGCGCGTGGCGCTTCGCTGCCTCTGGCTCGTGCTCTTCTGGAGCACCTGAGCGATCCCGCCTTCGAGGAAGAGCTGAACCTCTCTCGTCAGGAGTATCGGCGGCGCCGCGATACATTGCTGAACCTGTTAGAGGAGGAGCTGACCGGGCTTGAGTGCCGCTGGACGGTACCAACGGCAGGCTTCAATCTGCTGCTGGTGCTGCCGTCACAGCTGCAAGAATATGAGGTGATTGAGAAGGCCGCTGATCGTGGCCTGCTGCTGGCTCCTGGTCAGCTTTTTCGCGTCGAGAACAGCCAGCAACAGCCGCCGAGCGTGCGCCTGACTTTTGCCGATAAGTCGCCAGAGCAATTGCGCGAGGGGGTCAAGCGCTTATCGTCGACGCTGCGCGCTTTGTTGCATGGGGGGAGTTGCAGCCAGGGCCAGGCCTCGCCCGATCTCTTCACCGCTGTCTGAGGTCTGGAAACCCCGGAGGTGCGAGGCTCCCTGGCTTGTCTCCTCGTGATCCTCATCTCCCCCCTCACGGGCAGCTATCTCGCCACCAGGTCCGCAATAGAGTAGATCCCACCAGGGGAGGGTAGCACTATCGAGATCGATAGCTTGCTCTTCACCGATCTCTTCAGTGCGCCCTCTCCATGAGCGATAGGCGAGCAGAGGCTCGGGGCTGCGATGCTCGCGTTATTTCTCGGGTTCAGCTGCCTCTGCCTTGGCCACATCCCAGGCTATGAGAGGAGGATAGAAGAAGCTCCAGCAGCCCACTAGCCAGCAAACGAGGGTTAGGCCAGTCAACGGCTCGGAGGTGTGGAGGGGCCAGCCGGGGAAGTACCAGCTGATTAAGCCGAGGCCCAGCAGCAGCCAGGCCAGGAATGCGAGTATAAGCAGACAGAACAGGTCTGCCTTCCTTGGGTCTTTCAGAACGCTCCAGAGATAGAAAAACAGCGCTCCGATCCAATAAGGTAAGCAGATAATCGCCATCCAGAGCACCATCTCGACCTGCCTACTACGCTGCCAGGCCACAGTAAACGGATTGGAATCTTCCCAGCCGGGGCTGAGCGCAGATAGCAGCCACTGCGCTAGCGCGAGGGAGATGAACAGCCACAGAAATAGGGCCATAGTGTGCAGCACCGGCTTACATCCATTCCACAGAGAGGAGAAAAGCCTTTCGAACATTTTGCATCTCTTTTCTGCTCGTGGAAGAGGATCACACTACACTGAGGCCCAAGCAAGGGTGCCCTTGAGCAGGAAACCTGTTTTTCCGCTGCTGGTTCCCATATACAAGAACGCCTTATCTGAGTCTGATTAAAGCCTCTCCGGCAGGTGCAGACTCTCCAAGGACATCCAGGATACCGGGCAAAGGTGAGAGGGTAGTCGTCTGCGGCCAGCTAAAGCGTCTGCGAGAAAGGAGCACGTTGAGAGGTTGCTGCGCTCGTCTGGTCGGACCTCATCCGCTCAGCCAGGCAGAAAGGGGCGAAAGCAACGTACATGGTTCGGTTCGGAGAAGGTTTTAAGAGAATGACCACCATCAGCTCGTGATCCTGCTCCAACTCATCTACCAGTTGACGCAGTTCGTCAAGGACAGCGCGATCAATGGCGTTGAGCTGCTCCGCTCTTCCCCCTGGCTCCGCTTTGACTCCAGTTCCAGTGAGCGCGGTGGTCTATTGCTGGCTTCTACCTTACCACCGCGCTCCTCTCCTCCTTGTTATGGAGACTGCAGCTCTTTGCGTTTCACACCGTTGCTCGGCTTCTGCATGCTCCGACTGCATTTACACCAATTGCTGAGCTTGGCGCAGGTTCTGCAGTAATGCTATCCTGGTAGGGCAGAGTAAGAACGGCGAGCAGGAGGAGCGCTTGCTTCTCAAGGACCAGACAAGCGCCACAGCCTCGCTTTCTCGCTCAGGCTGAAGCTGCAGCACTCCTCTTGCTCTGTCAGGTATTGATGAGGGACCAGCAAATCATGAGCAGTTCAGCGGAGCAATCTGCCGAGCACCAGCCTGAGAGGCCATTTTCTGGGCGTCGGCATACGTATGTGATCGATCCCGAGAATCCAGGCGAGTTGGCTCGCCTGACAATGCAGGAGCGCATCATCACCGAGGGCATGGGCGGCCTCTTTCCCGAAGGGCTGACGCTTCCCCCGACGGCCAAGGTGCTCGACCTGGCCTGCGGCCCAGGTGGCTGGGTCCTGGATCTGGCACGCTCCTATCCCGATGCCGAGGTGATCGGGGTCGATATCAGCCCGGCTGTCGTAGAGTACGCAACGGCCCAGGCTCAGACACGGCATCTGGCAAATGCCAGTTTCCAGGTCATGGATGTCATGGAGCCGCTGGCCTTCCCAGAGGCGACTTTCGACCTGGTGAATGGCCGTCTGCTATCCGGCTTCATGCTGCCCCCAGCCTGGCCGCGTCTGGTGACCGAAGGCTATCGCCTGCTGAAGCCAGGTGCAGAGCTACGCCTGACCGAGGGCGAGCTGTCTCTCACAACCAGCCCGACGCTAAGCGCCTTGCACGAGCTGGGAACGCGCGTTTTGAAGATGGCTGGACGCAGTTTTTCGCCCGACGGGCGCCACATCGGGATCACCCCCGTCCTTCCGCGCTTACTACGCCAGGCCGGTTTCGAACAGGTAGGCCTCCATGCGAGCGCCATCGAGTGGTCGATCGATACCCCCGCCTACTATAGCCTCTTTAAAGATTGCCTGATGGGCTTGGAGCTTATTCAACCGTTCTTGCTGGGCGCCGGTTTAATCGAACGCGAGGAGCTACAGCGTCAGATCCAACAGGCCCTGGCCGAGATGCAACAAGGCGACTTCTGCGCACTCTGGACCTTGGTAACCGTCTGGGGCCAGAAGCCAACAGCGCCTTCGCCAGCCTGACCTTGTGTTAGAGCTGGCCCCCAAGCACCAGCAGGAGCAGAAGGATGCTCAGGAGGAGACCACTGAGCAGCAGGAAGGCGATGAGTCGGGCCTGACGGCTGGTTTCGTCGACAGCAATGTTGATGGCCAGCAGCAGGCTCTCATCGTTTGTGGTCGGCTGCAGCGGCTCTGCTGAATAGCCCCCCCTCCCAGCGCTCGCATCGGGGGACCAGCGCCTGAGATGCGGGAGCCGTGGCCGGCCCAGGCCGCAACGCAGGTAGAGATAGCAGAGAACCACCAGGCCGCCGAGCAATACCATGCAGACGATCAGAATGAGCAAGGGTAGCATAGGGTTTCGCTCCTTCTGTTTTTCACGGCACCTATACTCCTTCTTTTTGTTACCCCAGGAAAAGCGTTGATCACTTGACCCCACCTCTACTTGTAAGGACGCTGACCGCTGGCTTCCGTGAAAAACAAGCGCTCGGGTCTTCACCCATATTCACGAGCTGAGCAGCTTCCACCGAGACAGACCCTTCTCCTCGCTGGCTGGACAGAGAGGCAGGCAGCGAAAGGCAGGCAGAACGGCCAGGTCGGTAGAGGACCACATGGACCACCTCCACCACACACCACGGCTGAGATTGTGGCCGCCCCGCTGGCTGTGATACAGTACAAGGGCGCCGAGAGAACGTGTTTTGAAACGAGGTGTTCTATGAGTGATCACGACCAGTTGGAATCGGCCACGCTCGCCGGCGGCTGCTTCTGGTGTACAGAGGCCGTCTTCAAGCGCGTTAAAGGAGTGGTGAGTGTGACACCAGGCTATGCCGCCTCCCAGGTTCCAAATCCCAGCTATGAACAGGTCTGTTCGGGGAAGACTGGCGCCGCTGAGGCCGTCCAGATCCGCTACGATCCGCACCTGATTTCTTACGAGCAGCTGCTCGACATCTTCTGGCATACCCACGATCCCACAACCCTCAATCGTCAGGGGAACGACGTCGGGACGCAGTACCGCTCGGCCATTTTCTACCACAACGATGAGCAGCGACGCATCGCCCTGGCTTCGAAGGAGGCTCTGGAGCAGGCGCGGACCTACCGCAACCCGATTGTGACAGAGATTGTGCCCTTCAGCAACTTCTATCCAGCAGAAGATTACCACCGCGACTATTACGATCGCCACCCGAATCAACCTTACTGCATGATTGTCATTACTCCCAAGGTACAGAAACTGCTGAAGGAGTACACCCCGGTAGTCAAGGAGGATCAGGCGCGGACCTGATGAGCCAGGCCCACAGCGAAGAACACCGCAGTCAGCGCCAAGACCACGCCTTGAAGCGAACGGGAAGAGCAGCGGGTGACCCCAGGAAGCGAGCAGGCATGAGCTTGAGCACAAAATCAAAGCGCCTGGACTGGGGCCACCTTCTTGGCTGAGAAACGGGAACGGGACAGCCTGCACCAGCAGAGTCCACGACGAGGCGCTTGCCCTTAGAGGACCGCGGTCACGCGGCGCAGCTTGCCATCGCGCAGAAAGTTCACGACAAGGCGATCGCCGGGCACATGGCGCCGTACAATGCGCTGCAGGTCGCGTGGCTCAGTGACTGGCTCACCGTCGGCAGCCACAATGATGTCGAGGCGGCGCAGACCAGCTCGCTCAGCAGGACTGTCGTGGTGGACCTCCAGTAACTCCATAGCGCTGGGCTGGCTCAGTTGGAGGCTCCGCCGCAGGACAGGATCAAGCTGGATGCGCATTCCTCCAACTCCCAAGGCGACGCTACCTGCTCGCACTGTCCCCCCCCGCGTGATGCGGGCAATAGCTCCCTGAAGCGCCTCCAACGGAATCGAGAAACCCAGTCCCTGGGCCAGCGCCACCATCGCGGTCGTCATACCCACAACCCGCCCGGAGCTGTCAACCAGTGGGCCGCCCGAGTTTCCTGGGTTGATGGGGGTATCGGTCTGAATGAGATTGGTGAGGCGGCGCCCCCCGCGCCCCTCCAGGGTGCGCCCGAGGGCGCTGACGACACCTGCCGTCACAGTCCAGTTCAAGCCGTAGGGATTGCCCACGGCAATCACCAGCTGGCCTACCCGCAGCTTCCCCCGCCCAAACTCGGCAACCGGCAGACGGTCGGCGCCAATGCGCAGGAGAGCCACATCGGCATCAGCATCGGTACCGACCAGGCCAGCATCAAAGGAGCGCCCATCGGCCAGCGTCACCCGAATGCGCCGCGCTCCCTCGACAACGTGGGCATTGGTAAGCACCTGCCCATCGGAGGCAAAGAGAAAGCCTGAACCCAGCCCGGTTGCATCGAAACCGGGTCCACCGTAGGCCGGGGAAAGGTAAGGCCAGCGCAGCCCGCCGCGCTCAACGTCAATTCGCACGACCGCCGGCCCCACCCGCTCCGCTGCCGTTGTTACCGCACGCGAATAGGCATCGAGGGCCTGTGCATCTCGTTCTTCTGTTTCCATCATCGCTGCAAGCTTTCTGACGTGGAACCCCATTTTTCGCCAAGCGTGCGAGGCCGCGAAGCAATGAGATTGCTTCCTATTGTATCACATACCAGCATCAAAAGGCAGAGAGCAGAGCGGGGCAGAGCCAACGGGCCAGGCGCCAAGTGAAATGCGCCTGACCCAGAGCGATAGCTCAGCTCCAGCGAGCCAGTAGCCTGCCTGCTGACTGCTCGCGCGCTCTAGTGGACTCTCTTGCTAGAGGTTGCCCAGCAGCTCCATGAGCTGCACCAGCTCGCGCCGGTCATCGGCCAGAGGCACCAGCGCCACGATCAGTTCATCAAGCCCCTGAGCCAGTAGCTCACGCAGGCGGGCGGCCACAGTGGTCTCATCACCCCACACAACCAGATTCCTGATCAATTCTTCTGGCAAGAGGCCATCGGCCCCCAGGGGATAGCCCGCATCCGCGAACATGTTACGATAGAAGGGCGCGCGCCCATAAAAGCCGAGATGGCTGCGCGCTGCCTCCAGGACCACCCGCCAATCCGTTCCCAACACCACCGGCACGTGGGCCAGCAAGGGCGGCACCGGGCGCCCGCGTGCGGTGGCGCCTTCAACCAGCGCCGGCCTGGCCTTCTCCAGGAGATAGGGATGGGGACACATCCAGGAAATGGCCCCATCTGCCACTTCGCCCGCCAGACGGAAGGCCCGGCTGCGCAGCGCAGAGACGAGTATCGGGACGCGCATGGGTCGGGAGAAGGTGGCACGTGCCGTGTAGAAGCGCCCCTGAACGTCCACAGTGCCATCCCACAGCGCCGCTCTCAGGATGCTCACATACTCGCGGAGCTGCTCCAACGGCTCCACCATCGAGAAGCCGTAGACCCCCTCAATCGAGTGGCGATGACTGGTCCCTACTCCAAGGCGCAGGCGGCCTGGCCCCAGCTCCTCCAGCGTGTAAGCCTGCTGGGCCATGACCAGGGGATGCCGCGGGTAGGTCGGCACAATGGCCGTTCCCAGGCGGAGGCGCTCCGTCTGCACCAGAGCCGCGGCAAACAGCGTCAGAGTATCCGGCAAGGTTGGCAGCTGCGTCATCCAGAACTGACAGACCCCAGCCTGCTCGGCCTGACGAAGCCTCTCTAGAAGATGAGGCACAGCAGCGCTTCCAAAGAGTGCCAGCCCAACACGCTCGCGCGCCGGCTGGTTCGCACTTCCCTGCCCGTGAGCCGAAACGGTGCTCTGTTGCTCCATCAATCTTCTCTCTTCCTTCACCTGGCACTGCCTTTGTTCGTGGCAGCTACCAGTTCTCATGCAAGAGGAGAGCAGCCTCAGCAGGCTCTCTCCTGTCGTGTATCATAGCACCCCTCAAGCAGCCATTTCAAACCAGGGAAGTGCTCCCGGCGGACCGAAACCGCTCCCACCGATCGATCACTCAGCCTAGAGACCAGCCGCCGCCCGCCGGTGTTGGTTGGCACCGGCCCGATACTCGCGCATCACCAGCTCCGTCAGCTCCTCCACTGACGTCTCAGCTGCTGGCTTATCCAGGGCAATGCGCCCATGCTGCAGCAGATTCACCCGATCACAGATCTCCAGCACCTGGGCATAATTGTGGGCGATCATCATGATCGAAACCTGACCCTCGCTCTTGAGCGTCCGTATCAGATTCATAATTAAACTGCCTTCCTTGGCCCCCATCGCCGCCAGCGGCTCATCCAGTAGCAAAATGCGCGCCTGCGAGTAGACCGCGCGCGCAATGGCGATCGATTGACGCTGGCCCCCCGAGAGCTGGGCCACCTCGGTATCGACCGAAGGAATATTGACCCCCATATGCCCCAGATACTCACGCGCCAGACGGCGCATCCGCTGATTATTGAGCAGCGGGAAAGGGTTCAGCAGCGACTCACGCTTCAGAAACATATTATGATAGACGCTCAGCTCATTAATGAGAGCCAGATCCTGATAAACAGTCTCGATACCTAGAGAACGAGCATGGGAGACCGAACGCAGACGGACCTCCTTGCCGTCGATAAAGATGCGGCCCTCATCGGGCTGCAGGAAGCCCGTCAGGATCTTGATCAGCGTTGACTTACCGGCCCCATTGTCGCCGACCAGGCCCAGGACCTCGCCCCGACGCAGATAGAGACTGACGCCACTGAGAGCTGTCACCGCGCCAAAGCGCTTGATCAGTCCCTCCGTGCGAATCACCTCTGTCGTTGTGAACTCACTCATTCGCGCCCTGCCTCTCGCCATAGTCGCAGACGAACGTTCAAAACCATCGCCACCAGGATGGCCGCTCCCAGGATAATATCAAACGTGAAGGCGCTGACCCCAAGCAGCGTAAAGCCATCACGGAGGATCGAGAGCACCAGCGTCCCCAGAAAAGCCCCCACGATCGTGCCCAGCCCCCCAGTCAGGGCCGTGCCGCCGATGACCGCGCCGGCGACCGCCATGAACATAATGTCGGTTCCCCCCGCCAGCGGATCGATCGAGGTGATGCGGAACGCCTCCAGGGTGCCAGCGAAGCCACCGAGCACGCTACAGAGTATGAAATTGCCAATCTTGATACGGGCCACATTCACCCCCACCTCGCTGGCCCCCAGCAGGTTGCCACCGGTCGCCACCGTATGAAGGCCCCAGCGCGTCCAGGAGAGCACGATCTGCATGACGACGGCGATGGCCACGGCCCAGATGATCTCAGCGTAGGCAGCGTGCCCCAAAATCTCATTGACCCAACCCTCTGAGGGCGTCAAGACCGGGAAGCCCTGGGAGATGGTAAGGGTCAGGCCATTGATCAGAAAGAGAGTGCCCAGGGTCGTGATGAAGGAGGGCACCTTCAGCATGACAGTAATCAGGCCATTGAAAAGGCCCACGAGCGCGCAGACGATCAGCCCCAGGATGAGCCCCACCAGGAGCGGCAGGCCCGCCTGATTGGCAAAGTACATGATGAACGGCGCCAGAGCATAGACTTGACCCACCGAGAGGTCGATCTCGCCACAGATCAAGAGCATAACCTCGCCGGCGGAAATGATGGCGGTCGCAGCCACAAACTGGGAGAGCGTCCTGAGGTTTTGCGTTGAAAGAAAGGCTTGATTGGAGAACTGGAAGTAAATGATCAGGGCGATGGCCACGACCACAATGCTGGCTTCACGCTGCCGCAGGAAGAGACGGGCCACTCGGAGCCAGGAATTGGGCCGCTTCGGCATCGGTTCCGGCTCCGTCTTCACCGGCGGAGCAAAAAGCACATCTTCGGCCATTGCGATGCTCCTTCTTGTTGCGTGCTATCTACCTTCTGATTGCCCTCCGCCCCCTCAAGCTCCCCCCGGCCTGCTTCCACGCCGCTGCACCACCTCGCCTGCCGGGCCGCTGGTGCTCCTCACATCTTCGCTAAGGAGCGGACAGTAATAGTATGTCCTAAAGGAGAAGAATCTGTAAGCCCTCGCCGCTTTCTTACTCCTCCTCTCGTAGGAGCAGCTATCACCCGCCAGGTAGACTCAGGACAGGAAGCTAGACCAGAGGAGCAGCCAGCGCGCCAGACTTACAGATTCTTCGGCTATCTATCCTCGTGCGCAAGGGCTATCGGGCTGACTGCCTGCTGGCTGAACAGCGGGAGGCCAGTAGACCGTCAGCCCGCACTTGGTGAGCGTCCCGGCTGGGCGGGGCCTCTTCTGTTCGCACGCCTCTCTTCTCTTCACGAGCGTGGCACCAGCTGCTCCTTGGAAGAACTCCCCTCAAAGCGCGTCTGCGTGCGCAGATAAGGGCCGACGTTCTCCTTGGTAACAAAGAGCAGACCGGTGTCGGTGTCGGAAGGCACCATCAGGCCACCCGAGAGCAGGTAGAGGAAGAGCTGAATCACTGGATAGAAGCCCTGGAGGTAGGGCTGCTGGTCGATCGTGAAATCGAGATTGCCAGCCTGGATCTCCTGGAGGGTCTTGGTCAAGAGATCATAGCCGCCGCCATGCACTCCTTTAGACGCCAGGTTGTATTTCTCCATGACCTGGGCGACGCCCTGGGTACTGCCCGCATCGACGGCAAACATCCCTTTGAGGTTGGAATGACCGAGATAGTAGGCTTCGATGCGCGACAGCTCCTCTTCTACCTGGGCCCCCGTCGCGACTTCAACAAAGTTGATCGGCGCCTTGGAGTCTAAAATGGCTTGCTTGGCCCCGTTGATGCGCGGCTGAATATTGAGCGAGCCGGGAGTAGCAATGAAGCCGACAACATCCCCACTGCCGACAAGAGAGACAATGCGCTGCCCCATGCGATAGCCCGATTGATAGAGATCCTGACCAATGTAGGCCAGGCGCCGGTTCTTGCTCCCAGCTGGCGCATCGGCGTTGTAGGCCACCACCGGAATACCCGCATCCAGAGCACGATTGACCGGATCGTCAAAGGCAGTGGGGTCAATGATGGAGACGGCGATGCCATCAGCCTTGGCAGCAATGGCGGCGTTGAAGGCGTCTACCATTTCCCTGACAAGGCTGTTGGCCGAACCTGTCCATTGATAGGTACAACCAACGAGAGCGCAGGCATCCTGAATACCGTATTGGGTGGGAACAAAGAAGGGATTAGTGGTGACATGATTGATAAAGACGAAGTTCCATTTCGGATGGCTGGGGAAGTTGCCCGCCACTCCCGTGGGAGAGCTGCTGCTCGATGGCTGGCCACCACAGGCCGCCAGCGCCGAGGCGAGCGTGGCCCCGGCTCCTCCGGCTAGCGCAGTCTGCAGCAGACGCCGTCGTCTGAGGGGAAGACGCTCGAAATACGCTGAGAAGCTTGATCCTTCCACGGCTGGACCTCCAGTTCCTTCTAGTCGCCTGACAGACAGAGCGATTGCCTGGGAAGGCTCACTCCGAGCGAGCGACGAAACTTGACAAGGAGAGCTTCCTCCTTGCACTTTGCTTGCTTTCCTCGCTTCAGTCGCTGTGCTTGCTGGTTGGCTCGCGCTCTCTTTCTCCCGGTTCCCTACGACCTCGTACGGCTGCCCGCGCTCTCCATTATCAACATCGATATTTGTCTATTTAATGATGAGCAGAGATCGCTGCGTTGGTGCCGGGTCACTCACCTCCTTCCCTGAGAGCAGTGGGCGTCTCGCCCTGACCGGGGCAAGCGCTCAAGGGCAGGTCCGAGCCTGTGCCGCTATAGCCCAGTGCCCGGTGTACATCCTCAGTTGTCAAGACAATGAGTTCGCGCATAGCCTCCTCGGCGGCCAGTTCCTGGCCCTGGCGAATGGCCTCGGCAACGCGCCGATGGAGCGGCATCGTGCGCCGATTGGCTCCTGGCAGGCGCGCAGTCACGAGGCGACTGGCACGCAGAGGAGCTGCCAGTGTGGCCACAATGCGCTGTAACAGCTCGTTGTGAGCTGCGGCACAGATGGCGCTGTGAAAAGCCAGGTCGGCCTCAATATACGGCTCGGCCTCCTCGACCAGCTTCTCCAGCAGGCCACAGGCTCGCTCAATGGTCTCTATCTCTTCGGCAGTCGCCCGCGAGGCTGCCAGTCGTGCCGTCATCGGCTCAAACATGAGGCGTACTTCACAGATCGCCTCCAGAAAGGCTGGATCAGGCCCCACCTCGTACTGCCAGGTCAGCACTTCGGGATCAAGCAGGTTCCAGTCCGCCCGGGGGCGTACCCGGGTCCCCGTCCGTGGGCGCGCTTCAATCAATCCTTTCTCCGCCAGCACTTTGAGCGCTTCGCGCAAGACTGGACGGCTAACGTTGAACTGCTGGCTCAGCTCAGGTTCGCTCAAAAGGGCATCTCCCGGTTGGAATTCCTTGCGCATGATGCTCAACCCGATCTCCCGCACGACCTGCGCGGACAGGTTTTGCCGCCTGAGCGAACGGAAGGTTCTTGCCATCGGCCTCCATAATTGTCATACAATTTAACGATATGATAATATAGGATACGGTCTCTGTCAAGCCATCTGCTCGCTGATGGAGTCCTCTTAGCGCCGTTCACTGTCGATCACCTCGAGAGGAGCTAGCGGGTACCGGTATGAAAATCGTTGATGTCAAGACCCATGTGATGGGCACCGCCTGGCGGAATCTGACCTTTGTGCGTGTGATTACCGATGAGGGACTGGAGGGGGTCGGTGAGGTGCGTATGCTCAATCATACGGATGCCCTGTTGGGCTATCTGGCCGAGGCTGTGCCCAACCATGTGCTCGGCCATGATCCACACCATATCGAGGATCTGGTGCAGCGCATGTACCGCAACGATTATGCCCGCGCCGGCGAGATCGCTATGTCGGCCATCGCGACTATCGAGATCGCTTGCTGGGATATCGTGGGCAAGGCCCTGGGGCGCCCGATCTATGAGCTGCTGGGGGGCCCGGTCCGCGAGCGTATGAAGGCCTATGCCAATGGCTGGTATACGGTCGAGCGCACACCCGAGGAGTTCCACCGGGCAGCGCGGCGGGTGGTTGAGCGCGGCTATCGCGCCTTAAAGCTCGATCCCTTCGGCTCGGGTTTCTACGAGCTGGAAGCGGCAGAGAAGCGCAGGGCAGTGGCGCTGGTGGAGGCAGTGCGCGATGCCGTCGGCCCAGATGTGGAGCTACTGATCGAGATGCATGGGCGCTTTAATCCAGCAACGGCGGTCGAAATGGCCCGGGAGCTGGCCCCGTTTCAGCCTTCCTGGATCGAGGAGCCGGTCCCTCCCGAAAATCTGGCGGCTCTCAAGAAGGTAGCCGAGCAGGTGACGCTTCCGGTTGCAACCGGCGAACGCCTGCATACACGCTACGATTTCCGCCCGCTCTTTGAGCTGCAGGCTGCCGATATTATTCAGCCCGACATTACGCACTGTGGCGGGCTACTGGAGGTACGTAAGCTGGCTGCCTGGGCAGAGTGCTACTATATGCTGGTAGCCCCCCACAACGTCGGCGGCCCGGTCTCGACAGCGGCAGCACTCCATCTGGCTGCCGTGACGCCCAATTTTAAGATTCAGGAGCATTTTAACGATCTCAATGAGGAGTGGGTCAAGCAGGCGGCCCCAGGTAACCCCGAGGTGGTCGACGGCTATTTCTCGCTGCCGCAAGGGCCGGGCCTGGGGGTGACCCTCGATGAGTCCTTTGTCACCGCCCACCCGCGCCAGCGCATTTTCTTTAATCTCTTTGCGGAAAACTGGCATCTGCGCCAGGCGGTACAGCCGCCAGTGACGGGATCTGCCGCCGCCGCTTCTTCTTCTGGCGATCAGCCCCCGTCACCGTCAGCCTAGCAAGCGTTAAGCAAGGAAGGCGGATAGCGCTGCTGTGCGCCTCTGGCCAGACGACCTTCTTAGATGGGCTGGAGCAGGACGGTCATGAGGAGGGCCGTGCCAGCTCCGACCAGGGTCCACAGCAGCGACCACGGCTCGCCAGGGCGCTGACTCGCTGGCAAGAGATGACTGGCCCCTAGATAGAGGAGGAAGCCGCTGAAGAAGCCCAAATAGCGCGGCAGGAGCACGGTCGGCAGGCTGATCCAGATGGTCGCCAGGGTCCCCAGCAGGGGCGTGCAGGCGAAGAAGAGCAGCCAGGCAAACGCTTGTCGGCGGCTGCTACGGTTGGCCAGTAAGAGGACGACTGCGTTGAGGCCCTCAATAAGGTTGTGGAGGATGATGGCCCCGGCCAGGAGCAGCCCTGTAGCCGGGTTGACAACGAACCCCAGGCTGATGGTCGCCCCTTCCAGGAGGCGATGCAGGGAGAAGAAGAGCACGGAGATAACTCCCAGCAGGGGCCGGGGCACACCGTTGGCAGAGGCTTCATGCTGGTCCGCTTGCCAGTGCAGGGCCAGCCTTTCAAGGAGATGAAAGGTGAAGAAACCGCTGGCCAGGGCCGCGAAGGCGGCAAAGCGCTCGCCTGGAAGAAGCGCCAGCACACTGAAGAGGCGCGGCAGCCATTGAAAGGCCGCCAGACCAACGAGGGCGCCGGCTGCGAAGGCTATGACCTGCTGGAGCTGTTCCCGTTGCCTCAAGGCAACGATCCCCCCTGCACAGGTGGAACAGAAGGCAATAATTGAGAGCAGAATGGTGCTCATCCAGGTCCTCACTCCTGAACTGGAAGATGCCGATTGGCCGATTGCGAGGTCTGCCGCGCTGTCAACGCCAGCGCTGGCGCTGCGCTAGCAGGAGGCCACGTCGTCCTGGCCCCTCCGCCTCTCTTCTAACAGTGATACCATATTGTTCCTTTTCAAAGCAATGCATTTCTGATGCTGTGGCTCCTGAAAATAGCTCGCTTGCTTGTTGGAGATTACGGCCAGGAGACCGGCCTACAGGCACTGAGGCGCAACAGCAGGAGCCCACCGTGAGGATAAGGCGGAGCTGGTGAGACATGGGAGCGCATGGGCTGGGGAAGCGCGTGGAGAGGAGGAAGGCCGGCAAGACCGCTGGCACCAGCGCCGCCGTGCCAGGCGCTGGGCCGGTTCGGTCAGGGCTGCTCTCCCTCACTCTCAGACGGCATTGGGGGCGCTCAGCACGGCATCGATGGCCGCAGTTAGCGTCTGAAGCTTAAAGGGCTTTTCGACAACAATAGCCCGGGGCGCGATGCTTTTCGCTTGCTCAATCTCGCTGGCTGGCGCCGCGGTGCAGAGAATGAGCGGGAGGTTGCGCGTATGGGGATGGGCTCGCAGCTGACGGAGTACGTCTTCGCCAGCTATATCGGGCATGTAGAGGTCGAGAATGAGGAGATCGATCGGCAGCGGATGGAGGACTTGCCCTTCGGCTTCCTCCCCGGCTGGCTTCTCCGCAAGGAGCGCCTCCAGGCACTCGCGGGGATGTCGATAATGCACCACGCGATGACCAGCAAAGTCGAGAAAGGTCACGCAGAGCTTTGCAATGCGCGGATTATCTTCTAGCAGGCCAACCTGCGCCATGTTGCTACCTTCTTACTGCTGCAAGCAGAGCTGTTGCCCGCTCTTCGAACAAACAAAGGATACAGACAACACCCTGCAACTTTGGTGATGGTTCTCCTTCGCGTAACACATCCCGTTCAAGATTGTAGTGTTCTTGATAGACGCATGTCAAGATAGTGTTGCACTTGCGAGGGGTGAAGATGGGGCTGGCCTTGCCTCGACGGCTCGGCCCCGATGCTGTACAATGCCTTCAGACGAGGCAGTCCGCCGCTGCACTGCTGCCGTTTTGCCGCCCTGAGGCGCCGTTACCACGCTGGCCCTCGCTGGGTTCTGCTCTCGCTCAGGAGAGCCTGCCCGGCCCCGACTCTCGCTGGTTGAGTGTGGTCTGCCACCATAGGGCTGGGGGAGAGCCAGAACGGCGCCGGGCGAGCCAGCAATCAGGATGCGAGTGTCACAAGGAACCTATGAGCGAGAGCGAACAGGAACAGGGCCAAATGCACCCCCTGAGTGTGGTCCGCTTCGGTCTGGGGAAGGAAATTCAGCTCTACCCAGAGGAGCTAGCGGTGGTGAAACGCGAGGAGGGTGAGGAGACGCGCATTCCACTGGCACAGATCCAGCGTCTGATTCTGATGCCGGGCGATCCGAATCCCGCCAAGTTGATCTTGTTGGCCGATCTTGACGAGCATGAGACCGTGATGCTGGCTGAGGGGATGAGTAATGTGCGCGATTTTCGGGCCATGCTGCCGCGCTTGCGCGAGCTGGCCCCGCATATCCAGTTCGATCCTCCCGATATGGAGGAGCAGCTGCGCCAGGCGCTCAATACGCGCCGCGCCTGGACGTTGACCTGCTATGGCGCCATCCTCCTGGTCTGCATCTTACTTTATCTGATTTATTTACTGGTGGCCTATATCGGTAGTCACCACCCATGAGGGTCTTGTGCCGATAGGAGACGCAGCGCTGCGCTGCAGCAGGGCAGGACAGGGAGAGGCGCCCCCTGCTGCCCTGGCCATGTTATTGCTGGCCAGGAGCAGGCGGGCCGTCCTGCCGACGCGGAGGGAGGGGAGACGGTAGCGGCGGCTCTCGTTCCTCCCGCTGTGCAGAAGACGACTGGGGCTGCTCGTCCTGTCCCGCTGATGAGGTCCGTAGCACGCCGAGGAGCCCGCGCCGATGACGGCGATTGCTGCGCGTGAGCCAGTAGAGGAAGGCGAAGAAGGCAACAGCTAGAAGGAGAGGGACAAAGGCGTTGGTGTTCCAGCCACCGCTGCTGCCTGGGAAGATATAGACGTCATCGACGGCAGCGTAGAGCTGGCTGTAGTCGCTGGCCCCCAAAGCCAGGGCATAGACCTGGCGATTCTTGGGGAGATCGCCACCGATTACCGCGCTCCAGACCTGCCCACTGTCGTTGCTGCGTAAGACTCCGATGCTGGTCCCCAGATAGAGAGTGGTCGGACTGCGAAAGTCGATCAGGATGGCACGCACGCTGACGCGCGCCAGGCCCTCTTTGCTGCGCTGCCAGCTCGCACCGTCGTCGTGCGAGAGGAAGATGCCCTGATCAGTGCCGGCCAAGACCAGGTTTGGTTCTCCTCCGCTGAGGGCCGCGGGACGGACGCGATAGACGGTGATCCCTTCTGGCAGACCTCGGCTCAGCAGACTCCAGCTCTGGCCACCGTTGTCCGAGCGATAGATGCCGTCAACGGTGGCCACCCAGAGTTGACCTCGATCGCTGACATAGACCAGGTCATTGATCGGAAGATTCGCTGGCAGTCCCTGATTGGCCTCCTGCCAGTGCTCTCCACCATCGCTGCTGAGAAAAACGCCGTGGTGGGCCGTCCCGACATAGAGCATACTGGCATGCTCCAGGTCGATGGCCAGGGATGTGCAGCTATCTGCTGGCAGTCCCTGATCGATCGCCTGCCAGTGCCCTCCTCCATCGCTGCTGAGAAAAACGCCGCGGCTGGTGGCCGCATAGAGGCGACGCTCGCTAGCATCAAAGCTGAGGGCATTGACGGCCAGGGGCAGGGGTAACCCCTGGTTGTGAGCCTGCCAGTGCTGGCCGGCATCGCTGCTGGCAAAAATGCCATCCTGAGCATCTCCGGCATAGAGCTGGGCGGGATCAGCTGGATTCACGACCAGCGCCCGAATGTGTTCGCGCTGCAGACCCGTGGATTCCCAGGCGCCGCCGGCGAGAATGCCACTGCTAGGGGCACAGGCCGCCAGAAGCAGCAATAGCCCCAACGTCAGCACTCGCAGGGGGAAGAAGCACAGCGCTCGTCGCCTCTTCCCTCTACGAACGGCGACGAATGACCCGCTCAACGTAGATAACCGTTTCGTGAATCTCATAGCCCCGTGCCAGCTTGGGAGCCTTCCCGGATGCTACCGGCCCCAGCGGCTTTAGCTGGCTCAGCAGTGGCAGGGCCTGGGCCGCCTGGCGCCCCGCCCCGCTAGAGCGCGCCAGTAGTGCAGTCAGGCGACGCCGGAGTAGCTCCAGACCCACTCCTACGGCCAGGGCCCCTACTCCGGCGGCCACTCCCTGGACCGGGCCGCGCAGAACCGCCGGCCACTGCCTCCGCTGCGGCTCCAGGGCTGGTCGCGGCCTGGTTACCAGGCTGCGCGAGACCGGTATGACCAGCTCAGCACCGCAGACCGAACAACGCTGATCCTCCGGCGCGCAGCTGGCATGACATTCAGGACAGACCATCGCTCTCCTCCCTTGCGTCCTTTATACTTGTCGTGCTTGCTTACCTCTTGCATACAGAAATATAACGAGCTGCTGCAAGGCCCGGTTTCGCTCCTCTCTACTCTAGCTCAGGCCGCCGCGGCGTCGTTCCTCCAGAATCTCTTCGAGCGCTGCGATCACAATAGCGTTCTCCTCAATGGTGTTGTAAAAATACGGGGAGATACGCACAAGGCCAGGACGCGAATCGACGATGATATTGCGCTGGATCAGTCCGGCAACAATCTGCTCGGGCTGCTCCATCTCTAGCATGACGATCGAGCTGCGTCGCTCGGGCTCGCGGGGGGCACGCACCTGCCAACCATGCTCGCGCGCCCGCGCAATCAGGTCGTTGGTCAGGTAGCGTGTGCGCTCGCAGATCGTCTCAACGCCAATCTCGCGTACCATCTCCATGCCGGCGTTAGCCGCGTAGACCGACGGGACCGCCGGCGTCCCGAGCTCGATCCGGGCCGCATCGGAGCGAAATTCCAGCTCGCGTGTCTTGAACTGGAATTGCTCGCGATGGCCAAACCAGCCAGCGATTGTCGGCTCTAGCTGCGAGAGCAGCCCCTCGCGGATATAGACGAGGGCCAGGCCCGGGCCTCCCATCAACCATTTCAGGGTGCCGCTGACCAGAATATCGATATCCATTGCGCCGACATCGATGGGAATCTGCCCAGTGCCCTGATAGTCATCGATCAGCAGGTAGGCCCCCTGTTTGTGAGCAATGTCGGCCACCGCCCGTACGTCCTGGATATAGCCGCTGGTATAGAAGACGCGCGAGGTGGCAACCAGGAGGGTACGCTCGTCTACCTTCTCCTCGAACAGCTCGGGGGGCGTGTAGATGCGATCAGGGCTTTCGACAAAGACACATTCGACGCCCAGGCGCCGCTTGGCCAGCCACTGATAGGCCAGGGTTGGAAAATCCATGTCGGCCAGCACCACTTTGTTGCGTTGACGATAGTCAAAGGCACTGGCAATGGCCCCAAGGGCCACGGAGACATTGGGGGCGAGAGCAACCTCGTGTGGCTCCGCGCCGATGATGGCCGCAAACTGACGCCGCGCCCGCTCTAGCTCGCCCAGCCAGATCTCATACCAGGCGTGCGCTCCCCATTCATTCCAGCGCTCCATGAATTCAGCCAGACGCGCCATCCCACGCTGCGAGAGGGCCCCCAGCGAGCAGCTATTGAGATAGGTCTTGCGCTGGAGAATGGGAAATTCCTTTCGGTAAGCCTCTAGCTCAGGATGCTCTACCGCAGGCGGTGCCGGATACGGCACACGCGACGCATCCGTGGTCATAGCTGGTTGCTCCTTGCTTGCTTGCTTGTGTCTATCTCTGCTTGATCTTGTGCGGGTTACCTCTGGGCAACAGTTGGGGAGCTTCAGCAACGAACAGCCTGGCAGCCCCGACTCCTCCAGCCGCCAGCGCGCTGAGCATGGCCGTTGTCGGGCCGCTCTGGCTCTGACTACGGCCAGACTGTGGCTTCGCTCGCACTGCTGTCTTTGCTCTTGCTCTCTTTCTATTCTAGCGATGCTCCTGGCACCCAGGAGTAACCGACGCTGGCAGCGCCCTGTCGGCGTCTCTCAGTCCCGCTATCAGGCCAGTGCAGGCCCTCTCTGCCGCTAGCTCAGAGTATAGCAGATCCGCCTCTGCTTGTCTTCCCACCTCCTGCCAGGCCACGACCAGCAGGGGGGAGAGGGAGACGGCGCCAGAGATCGGCTTTCTCCAGTCCTAGGAGCGCGCCGCGCGGGCCAGTGCACCAATGCTCCGCAGCAGTGAGGCCGCCGCCCGTTCAACTTCGTCGACGCTGCTCCAGCGCCCGAGAGTGAGGCGCAGAGCGCCCAGAGCGCGCCCGCGACTCAGGCCCATTGCCAGGAGAACGGGCGATGGGTCGGTGCTCCCTTCGTGGCAGGCCGAGCCGGTGGACGCGGCCACTTCCGGCGTGGCCGCCAGGATCTCCTCGCCGCTGAGACCACTGATGCTCACGTTAAGCGTGTTGGGCAAGCGCTCCTCGGGGTAGCCATTGAGCTGGATTCGCTCGCCCAGGCTTTCGCGCAGGCGCTGCCAGAGCAGATCACGCAGACGCCGCAGCCGCGCGCTCTCCGACGGCAGACGCTCCGCCGCCAGGCGGCAGGCGGCACCCAGAGCCACACAGGCCGCCACGTTCTCGGTTCCAGCCCGCAGGCCACCCTCCTGTCCCCCGCCATAGAGGACCGGCTCTAAGGCAAAGCCCAGACCACGGCGCACATAGAGCGCGCCGACGCCTTTGGGGGCGTAGAGCTTGTGGCCAGCCACCGTCAGCAAGTCTACCCCCAGGTCGGCCACAGAGGTAGTGATCTTGCCGACGCTCTGCGCAGCATCGCTATGCATGAGCGCGCCGTAGCGGTGCGCAATGGCGGCGATTTCGGCCAGCGGTTGCAGGGTGCCGGTTTCATTGTTGGCGTGCATGACGCTGACCAGCACCGTGCGCCGATCGATCACCCGCTCGACCTGCTCCGGGGAGACCCGTCCATACTCGTCGACCGGCAGATAGGTGACGCGGAAGCCGTAGAGCCGCTCCAATGCACGACAGGTGTTGAGAACAGCTGGATGCTCGGTGACCTGGGTGATGATGTGGTTACCCTGTTCCCTGCGCGCCAGGACCACCCCCCGAATGGCCAGGTTGTCGCTCTCGGAACCGCCCCCAGTGAAGATAATTTCCCCTGGGGTGCAGCCGAGCAGCATGGCAACCTCAGCCCGCGCGCGCTCGAGAGCCTGATGGGCCGCCCAGCCATAGCTGTGGGCACTGGAGGGATTACCAAAATGCTCGCGCAGGTAGGGGAGCATAGCTTCGACAACGACCGGGTCAACCGGAGTGGTGGCATTGTAGTCCAGATAGAGCAGATCGCTACGTAGCCCTGGATGCCGCAAACTCATGCTGGCCGTCCGCCTCCTTCCTTTTCGCCTCTTACTCCTACAGCCTGGCGCTTTCCCCCACCGGCCTTCTACGGGCGCTGGGCCAGCTCGGCTTCCAGTCCCTCCCGCAGCTCATGCCACAATCCACGCACAGTCTCCTCGCTGGTGCGCAGATTGCCGATGGCGGCCCGCAAGCTATATCTGCCGCGCAGCCTGGTATGCGAGAGGAAGTAGTGGCCCGCTCCGTTGATGCGATTGAGCAGGCGCTCGTTGAGGGCTGCCAGCTGCTCCTCGTCGTCGAGGCCACGCGGATGGGCCCGGAAGCAGACGGTGCTGAAGGGCGTGGGCGCCAGGCGTTCAAAATCGGGCGCCTCGTCGATCCACTGGGCCAGGAGCTGCCCGAGGCGAATGTGTTCGCGCAAACGCGCCTGCAGACCCTCCTGCCCAAAGTAGCGCATAATCATCCACAGCTTCAGGGCGCGGAAGCGCCGCCCGAGCGAGATACCATAATCCATGAGATTGGGAGCCTCCTCTTCGGTGCGTAAGATCTCCAGCACCAGACTGAAGGTGGCCTTGACAATCTCAGGCTTGCGGGTGAAGAAGACGCTGCAGTCTAGCGGTGTGAAGAGCCACTTGTGGGGATTGACAATAAAGCTGTCAGCGCGCTCGCAGCCAGCCAGAATATGACGATACTCCGGCAGCAGGGCGGCAGAGCCGGCGTACGAGGCGTCGATGTGCAGCCAGAGGCCGTAGCGCTCACAGAGATCGGCAATAGCCGGAACCGGGTCGACACTGGTGGTCGAGGTCGTTCCCACAGTTGCCACAACAGCGAAGGGCCGCCAGCCCGCCGCCAGGTCCTCCTTGATAGCTCGCTCCAGGGCAGCGACATCCAGGCGATACTCGTCATCGACGGGGATCTTGCGCAGGCCCTCCAGTCCCACACCCAGGACGATACCAGCCTTGTCAACGGCAGAATGGGCCTCCTGGGAGGCATAATAACGCAGGCGCGGTACCTCGGGCCGCCCACTCATGCCCCGCTGACGAATCTGCAGATCGCTGAGGGCTTCGCGGGCCGCCGCTAGGGCATAGAGCGTGCCGGCAGAGGCCGTATCGTTGATGACCCCAAAGAGCGACTCGGGCAGGCCAAGCATCTGGCGCAGCCAGTCGAGCGCCACTTGCTCTAGCTCGGTGGCCGCCGGCGAGGTGCGCCAGAGCATAGCATTCACATTGAGGGCCGCGGTGAGCAGTTCGCCCAGGATGCCCGGGCCAGAGCCGGTAATGCCAAAGAAACCCATGAAGCCAGGCGCATTCCAGTGGGTGATGCCAGGGAGAAGAATGCGCTCAAAGTCGGTCAGGATGGCTTGCATCGATTCGGGCTGCAGCGGCGGTTGAGCCGGCAAAGCCCGCCGGATATCGCCCGGCTGCGTGCGCGCAAGCACGGGATAGTCGTCGACACGCTCCAGATAATCAGCGACCCAGTCGACCACCTGGTGAGCATAGAGGCGAAAGCTGGCCGGGTCCATATCACCGGTCGCTTGCTCCTGTTGGGCGGGATCAAGGGTTGCCCGCTTCTGCTCTCGTTCGTCCATTGCCAGATTTTCTGCTCCTCTCAACATCGATCGGCCCGCCTCTGCAGCCTGACAGGTTCCCCACCTGGAGGGTCGGCTCCGCGGGCGCCGGGGACCTTGCTGGGAAGGCAATAGCAGCAACCTGCTGGCGCATCTCCAGAGCCGGCACCAGACTTCTGGAGACGGGCGAAGACCGGTCGTTTAGATCTTATCACATCTGGCCACCAGGTGGGACAGATTCGCCCCCGTCCAGCGAGCAGGGGATGCAGGCAGCAGGCTAGCTGCCAGCGCCTCCTGTCGTGAAATCCTCGACAGGCCCGGATAAAACACGGAGCAACGAGTAGACTTCAGAAACAGATGGCGCTGAGCGGCCAGCCCTGGCCTGGTTACCTGGCAACGATCAGCAACGATCAACCGCTTGAGCCAGCTTTAGCTGAGGCCGAGCTTCTGCGCCAGCTCACGATTCGAGGGTTCCACGAGGATGGAGCCGTCGGGGAAGACAATGGTGGGAACGCTGCGCAGGCCGCCATTGACCTGGATGACGTAGGCGGCAGCCTGCTCGTCTTTTTCTATATCGATGTAGTCATAGGCGATGTGGTGCTCGTCGAGCCAGCGCTTTGCTCTACGACAATCGCCACACCAGCTTGTCGCATATACCTTGATTTGCTGTTGGGTAATAGTCGAAGCGGTAGCGTGTCTTTCCACTGAGATAGCTCCTTGGGAATAGGGTGATAGTGGAGTGCAAAACCCCGAGTTACATTTTATAAAAACACAGCCGGGGCGCTTCTCTATTCCTGAGACTGCCCTCCAGACCCCAGAGCGACGCGTGGCTGCTCTGGTCTGGTCCTGCTCTCCCAGTTCTGAGACACCAGGGCGACTACTCTCCCAGCCAGAGATCTCCCCAAGCCTCTCCATGTGGAGGCAACGGCAGAGCGAGATCAGCAGACAGGCGCCGCGGTCTGGCCTGCAACCTTTCTCTCCGACCAGGTGTTATAAGGAGCAGAGTCAAGCGAGAAAGCACACCTGCCTGGACAGGAGAGAGGCATAAAAGGAGAGGAGGCCAGTACAAGCAGTGAAGCCGGCTTTCACCTTCATTCCCATAGCTAGCAAATACCTGAGATCGGGCCTGGCGAAGCAGGAGTTCAGAGTAGGCCAGGGGTCTGGAGCAGATCCATGCCCATGAATCACGCTGATGAGGCAGGCTTTCCTCAAGAGCAGGCGTTGTTGAATAGCTTGCTCGTCGACCTCGACCACTGCTTCGAGCAGGTAGTGCTACGCTATGAGCAGCGTCTCTTTACCTTCGCTCTGCGGTTGAGCGGGAGTTACGAGGAGGCGCAGGAAATCACCCAGGATGCCTTTGTGCGCGCTTATCATGCGCTTGGCGGCTATTCCAGCGAGCAGGTGCGCAGTCTGGCTCTGCGTGCCTGGCTCTATCAGATCGTGCTCAATGTGGCACGCAATCGACTGCGCAAGCTCCGTCATCTGCCAACTTGTGTCTCTCTGGAACAGGTCAGCACTGACGCGGATGAGGAGCTAGAGGGTGCCCGCGCTGAAGGGCCCGAGGCCCACCTGGAAGCGCGCGAGCGTCAGCTCCTGCTGCAACAGGCGCTTCTGACGCTACCGCTCGCCTATCGTGAGGTGATTGTGCTGCGCCACATCGAGGGGCTGAGCTATCCAGAGCTGGCGCGCCTGCTCAATCAACCGATTGGCACCGTCAAGGCCAGAGTCCATCGTGGCCTGGCGCAGCTGCGCCAGGTGCTTGCCCAACATCATGCTCGTGAGGTGCTCTATGGCTGAGCAACAGTCTCGCAGCCTGTCACAAGCGCGACAACTGGTCCGCGAGCTGCGCACTTTCCAGCAGGAGGCCTCATCCCCACCAGCCCTGCGCTCCTACGTGTTGTTTCGAGTCGGACTGGCTGACGGCTACCTGCGCTTTTCGTCACCGATCGGACCGGTTTTCGTGGCACTGAATGCGCGCGGGATCTCCGCTGTGGATCATGCTGCAGATGCCTCCAGATTCGAGGCTCGCTTCTGCGCGGAGTTTGGACGGGCCATCTTTCCACTCGATCCCGCCGAGGCTCCAGCCTGGGTCGGGCAGATCGAGTCAGCCCTACAGACCGGTCAGACGGCCCATCTGCCTTTTGATCTGCGCGGTTGCAGCCCCTTTGAACAGGCCGTCCTCTGCCGGACGCTGCTGATCCCCTGCGGCGAGGTGCGCCCCTACGCCTGGGTAGCACGCGAGATCGGGCAGCCACACGCCGTACGGGCGGTGGGCAACGCCCTGGCACGCAACCCCATCCCGCTGCTGATCCCCTGCCACCGGGTGGTGCGCAGCGATTGCCAGATCGGCAACTACAGTCTGGGCGGCCCGCTCAATAAACGGGCCTTGTTGGAAGCCGAAGGAATCGACCTGGCCTTGCTAAAGCAGCTCTCTGCCAGGGGGGTGCGCTATATCGGCAGTACGACAACCCATGTCTACTGCTTCCCGACCTGTCGCTACGCACGCCGGATCGCCCCAGAACACCGCCAGCCCCTGCGCTCGCCCGAGGAGGCGGCACGCCTTGGCTATCGCCCCTGCCAGCACTGCCGTCCTGCCCCCCCGGGGAGTCCAGACATCAGTCTTGCCAGCGAGTAGTCAGGGGAAAACCAGCCAGCGCTCACTCAGCTCGCGCTGGCCCCCTGACCCAGACGCTCTAGCAGACGCTCCAGCAGACGCCGGCCACCGCTGGCGACGAGACGCGGGCTGCGCGCCATAATTCCCATGAGCAGGCCCGCGGTGAACTCGCCACGCATAGCCTGGGCCCACTGGGCCGGTGTCAGGCGCCGGAGCAGGACTAAGGCATCGTCCCACTGCTCATCGCGGTAGGCCGCAATGTGACGATTGATCAGATAGGCAAGCTCCATCTCGCGCCCAAAGCGCGCCCTCCAGCGACGGTCAAAGCGCTCCAGGAAGGCCGCCGAGGTATTGCCCTCCGCGATCGCCTCCGCCGCCACCTCTCCAGCCAGACGCCCGGCGTAGATGGCAAAGCGAATGCCCTCGCCTACCAGCGTCGACCCCTGCCCCCCAGCATCGCCCGCCAGCAAGAGGCCCGCGGTGGAGAAACGTTCCGCCGGCCCTTCCGCCGGGAAGAGACCCGTGTGATACTCCACAGGACTGGCACCGCGCAACTTTTCCCGCAGGCGCGGCTCCTCGCGGAGCAAATACTCTAGATAGAGACGCGCATCGTCTTCGCTATCTGGATGGATCACCCCCACCCCGACACGAACCCGCCCCTGCCCACGTGGAAAGATCCAGGCGTAGCCACTGGGCGCGACCTCACTCCCCATTAGCAAATACAGCTCCTCCTGGGGATAGTGCGGCGCGTAGAGATCGTACTCGGCTCCGTAACCATAGCGGCGGAAGGCCCCGCCGAGTCCCGCTCGTACGGCTATATGACGAGCCATGCCGCTGGCATCGATGGTCACCTTGGCTCTGACCATTAGACGACGTCCACGCTCGTCGCGCACCGTTACGCCACGTACCTCCCCCTCCTCAAGCAGCACTTGATCGACCGCATGGCGCAAGCGCAGCTCCGCGCCTGCGCTGATGGCGCGTGCCGCCAGGTACTGATAGAGGCCGCGCACGTCGAGGACACAGGCTACCGGCGGATCGTAGCGCAGCGCTACCTGCTGCCGGGGCGAGAGGAAAAACACCTGCGGGATCGGATGATAGAGCTGGGCAGGTATGCCCAGCTCTCGCATATCCTTGATCCAGCTTCCGCCACTGGTATGGACCGGATAGCCGATCTCACTCTGCCGTTCCAAGACCAGCACATCCACCCCCTGACGCGCCACCGCCTCCGCGGCGGCCAGCCCCGCCGGCCCTCCCCCCACAACAAGAACGTCCCTGGACTCCTGCATAGGCACCGTTCTCTTCCTTTCTGATCAGCTTCACTGCTCCACCGCGCCGGCCCGCTCAGCCAGCCGGAAGCGCTAGCGAGCATTCTCCGTGCGGTGAAACTCCTCGGCATAGGCCAGCTGATGACGCGCCCCACACTCCTGAGCCCCACGACGCACGCGCTCCGCCACCTGCTCGAAACGATCGCCAACCTGGCTGGCATGAGCCTGCAGTGCCCGCAGCTTCAGCTCAATGGTCTCGGAGATATCTTCGGCATGATTAAGCACGGGCGCCCCCGCAATATAGACCTCGCGCACCCGATGCGGCTGCAGTCCCTCGGCCAATAGCTCGGGGAAGTCCCAGGCATTCTGCGAAGCGGGATAGATCGCCTCCAGCGCCATGCGCCCGGCAGTCAAATGATCGGGATGATAGCGCCCCAACATAAGAACCGGCGACCACGAGCGCTCAGGCGATTGACAGACCACGCGCGTGGGACGATACGTACGCAGGAGACGCACTAGCTCGCGCTTCAATTCGCGCGTCGGCTGGAGCTGTCCATCAGGATAGCCAAGGAAAATTACCTCTTTGACTCCCAGAATCTGACAGGCGGCCCGCTGTTCGGCCTTGCGCGTCTCGATCGTACGCTGCCGCGCCTCCACACTGACATCCTGAGCCTCATCCGGCCCGCCACCTCCCCCATCGGTACAGATAACATAATAGACCTCCCACCCCTCACGCACCCAACGCGCCACGCTCCCACCACAGCCGAATTCCGCATCATCGGGATGGGCCACAATCACCATTGCACGCCTGGCTTGCTCTCTCGATGTCTCAACTACTTCTTGTTGTCCCTGCATCAGAAGACACGCTCCTCTCAGACCTTAAAAGGCATTGGAGAAACCGGCCCTATTGTACCACGCCCGCCTCTTTCTGCCTATTGCTGAGCCGCCTCAAGGCTCTTCTCGCCGGCAACGAGCACCCCCTTCTTAGAGACCCTACAGTGAGTGGGACCTCCGTCAAAAAAAGCTCTCTTCCTATCCCCCAAGAGGGCAGCGAGCTTCACAGGCCAAGTGGTACTTTCCTGCTAGAGAGGGCCGGGGGCCACAAAAATCTATTAACATGAAAGCATCCTATTTCAATGCTATCTCACCTTAACGGTCAAAATCTGTGGAAGGGAAGTACACAAAAAGACGTATGCAGTTTACTAGACAGGCTCAACAGCAACCACAACAATTAATGACCTGTCCCCAGTGCGATAACGTCGTGCCCATTGGTGCACCCTTCTGCAATATCTGCGGGACACGTCTCTATCCGCCGCCCACGACCACGCAGGCTTCAGCAGCAGCTGCTGCCACCGGCGCCGCGGCCCCCGCCAGCGCCACCCCTGCTCAGCCTGGCGCGGCCCCAACCGCTCCAGTACCGCCCAATACCTACGACGAGGAGGAAGACGAAGAGGAAGAAGACTACGACTATGAAGAGGAAGGGGAGGAGGGAGAGGAGGAAGGGGAGAGCGGCAAGGCTTCCCAGACCGCGGCCCCCCCTCCCGCTCCCGGAGAGATCCATAGTCTGCTCCAGCGCCTGGAGGAGCAGGTCGGGCAGATCGACATTTATTTTCCGGCCAGCCTCCCCGATAAAGCGCAAAAAATCAATGCCTGGAAAAAGCAGCTCCAGCGCGCTTCGGCCTGCGCTCGCCTGCTGGAACGCCCCCAGATCCAGCAGATTGAGTCGCAGCAGGCCCTGCGTCTGCGACACCACATCGCCGAGGCAGCTCGCGCCCTGGATTATACACGCGAGTATACTGTCAAGCTGGTCGGGCACGCCGGCGCCGGGAAGAGCACGCTGCTGGCGGCGCTGATCGGGCGGGATATCTTCCCTCGCCTGGCCGGTGGCGCCGTTACCGGGGTACGCACCCGCGTGCGCCTCTGCCGCGATGACGAGCCAGAGGAGATGCACGTCCATTTTCTGACCCGGGCCGCCTTCGGCCACCTGCTCAGCCAGACGCAGCAGGCCATCAAGACAGCCCCAACGCAGAAGATGCGCGAGGCCCTGGCCGCCGAGCTCACTATCCTGCTCAAAGCCAGCGAAGCCTTCGGCGATACCTATCTGAAGGATGATCAGCCCCACGTAGAGGTCGTGCCACGCGAGCGCTGGAAAACGGAAAGCCGCCGCTATATCGAGGAGCCAGCCCGCGACAGCGAAGAACCACGCCTGACACGCATCATCGACTATGTCGAGTACCGCGTCCACGCCGGACCACGCTCGGTGCTCCCACCTAACAGCGTGCTGGTCGATTTGCCCGGCGGCGCCGCCGGCCAGATCTATCATGACCTGATGCTGCGCGAGGAGCTAAAGCAGGTCGACGCCTTGCTGCTGGTGATCGGCAATAACCGCTTCGGCGACGACGAGCGCATCCAGCGCATCTTCGAGGAGGTGCGCCAGGCCGTCCTGCAAAACCGCGCCTTCGACGTGGCAAGCCGCATGCTCTTCCTGGTGGTGACACATTGGGATGAGATCAATTCTCCTGCCAGCCAGGAGAAAGCCCTCGGCAGCCTGCGCCCCTTCCTGCGCGAGTTGCCCCCCGGCTACGCCAGCTACCACCGCCACGGCCCACGCAATACTTATTTCTTCTACCCACTGCGCGCCCTCGACGCCCTGCTGGCTACCCTGGGCCTGGCCGGCACCTCCCTGGATGAGGAACGCCTGCAGGAGGGCCGCGAGTACGCCGGTCGCCTCTTGGGCATCTACCCCGAGCTGCTGAAGGTCGCGCCCTCGCTGCCACCAACCACCAGCGCTCAGGAGTTCGAGCAGGTGACGCGCGAGCAGCATGAGGCTATGCTGCAGTATAGCGGCCTGCCCGAGCTGACGCATGACCTGCAGGTCTTTTTGACAGAGAACCGCTATGAGGTGCAACTGCGCCACGCGGAGACGCAGCTGGCTATGGCATTGCAGCTGACGGAAGATCTGTGTTGGGAGCAGATGAGCCAGCTCGGCGTCGAAAGCCATGATCTGCAGGAGCTGCAGCAGGAGATGCGTTCGCGCCACGCCCGCCGCAGCGCCGCTCGCTTCGAGCACCTGCAGCGCCGCACTAACGCCATGCAGGATGCCTGGAATGACGCCCTGCGCCAGTTCGATTCAGCTATCAGCAGCGAGAAGAGCGTCTTCCAGCGCGTGCTGCAAACGGCCCACGAGCGCGCCGCTCAGCGCGTGAAGATCCGCATCACTCAGGGCCACTTCGATCATTATATTAAGGTCGGCAATCGCCGCCCCGAGGATTCGCCGGCGATGGAGATCGGCAATCGCTGGACGGATATCGACGGCTGGGGCTTGATTAAGGCCCTGCGCCAAAGCCTGTGCATGGCCCTGGAGCGCGAGCTGAATGACCCCGCCCGCACGCTGGCCGAAGCCTTCTTGATGCCAATTGCTTACAAGGAGGAAGTCGACGGCTCGCTCGATATCAATCGGGTAGCTCTCGGTGAGTTCGGCGGCGAGCTGGATGAGATCCAAAAGGCTTACAATAAGCTGAAGCGCAGCATCCGCGAGAAGGCCCGCGATATCTGTCTCTACGTGACGCTCGGCGAACTGCTTAATGAGGAGAAATACGCTCCCACTCGCGAGAATCCTGCCGTGGGCGCGCTCTATCGCTTGACGAACGCTCAAGGAAAGGCCGAGGAGATCATTCAGCAGGCACGCCGGCTGATGGCACCAATTCTTGATACGATCTGTAATGGCCTGGCCCGCAGCACCGAGCAGCGTATCGCGCGCCTCTTCCGCTACGAGCTGGATAAGCTTCAGGAGCGCCAGGTCTACGATAGCGATCGCCTGGAGGCCCAACCAGTGTCACAGAATGGAACCTTCTCGGATATCGTGACACGCCTCTATAGCCACCTGACCGAGCGCGTGCATACTTCGGAAGCCCTGCGCCAGCAGCTCGATAATCTGCAGGCCCAGCGCGAGGCCGCGCTGGATCAGTGGGTTGATCTGATTCAGGAGGTGGAGGCCCTTAAGACGATCCATCGCCAGGAGTAAGTCACCTGGCCACAATGGCGACGCCCCGCGCCAAGGCTGGCCCGACAGCAGACCCACCTTCGTCCTGGGACGGGGCGTCTCCGCTCCAGCTAGAAAGGAGCCGTTCCCATCCCTCACCGCTAAAGAGCCAAAAACAGAGGGAGGGAGAGCGCTCAGGGCCGCGTCTCTCCCTCCCTTTTCCCTGTTCCCCACGACAAACCCGCCTACAGGATCACGTCACATCTCAGTCCCCCCAGGGCTCGCCTCCCATTGTCAACCCCCCAGGCATTACGATAGCGACGACTGGCTCCGATCCCGGTAAATATCCTGTTGAGATGTAATGGAGATCTAGCGGAAGTCGCGCTTCGAAGTTGAGAAATATTCATATGAAGTTCCCAGATCCGCAGCCCCTCCCTCTCATCTGGCCCGCCAGACTCCCCGGCTGCCTCCTTTCCCCACAATAAGGCAGAGTTAGGAGCATAGCTTCATTTCCGATGACGCTTCTACTATCTGTCAATCATCGATCGCACAAAAAATATTAGTACTAGTGGCCTATCTATTCATCCAGATAGCAAGCATCCTACGTATCAGGCTTACAGAGTCCAGCCCCTGTCAGTGCCCACCAGTTGAGGGGATCGAACAGACCCCTCGATTGTGCCGAGGAAGGTGGCGGGGCTGGACCTGCGACTGGAGAGAGAAGGAGCCAGATATGCACGGTCTCATTTTTACCACCTGGGAAAAGTATCTGGGTGAGCGTTTCGGTGGCGGTCTGTTGAGTGCCTACCGCGAAACCATCGGTGAGTCGCCGAGCGCCACCCCCCTGGTTAGCCACTTTTACGAGGACGAAGTGCTCTTAGAGGGCGTGGCGGCGGCCAGCCGTCTCAGTGGCCTGTCTCCTGAGCAGCTGCTGCGCGAATATGGGCACTACTTCATTCTGAACAGTCTTACTGGCCATCTTTGCAAGTATATCCTCTCGAGCGTCAGTAGTGCCTATGATCTGCTGCTGACGATGCGGGATGTCCATAGTCGTCTGCGCAAGACTGCCGCGGGACTGACCCCGCCGCTTTTCAACTATGAGTTCGTTCCCTATGAGCGCAGCGTTGTCCTGATCTACGACAGTCCAAGACAGCTATGCCCGGTCCTGCTGGGAGCCATTGAGGGCGCTGCCGAGCGCTATGGCGAGGAAGTGGTGATCTACGAGCAGAGCTGCATGAAGCGCGGTGATCCTGTCTGCCGCATTGGGGCCACCTTTGCCCACGGGACGCGCAGCGCAGAGCAGCTTTCGGAACAGGCGCGCGCGAACGCCTTCGAGCAGCAGGCCCACCAGAATGCGATGCGCGAGCTGGGCCAGCGCATTCTGATGGTCCTGCCCACGGAGCAGGCCCAGGCGCTGACCCTACGCGAGATTCGTCAGGCGCTGGCCCAGCACTACCGCCTGAGTCCCACCTATCAGCGCCCAGCAGTGCTACTACAGGCCCTGCGCCATCTACAGTTTGCCGGCTATGTGGCTGCGACAAGGGGGGAGCCAGATGACAACCTGACGACCCGCCGCTACTGGCGCGTCAGTACTTACTGGGAGCACTAAGATAGACTGGCTCCCCACCCTGGCTTGCTTGCCAGCGCCAAGCGAGGTGACCAGCGCTCCCGGTCGCAGCCTCAGCCACCTCACCTAGAGGTCAGGCGCTGGCAGGCCGTGAGCTCCCAGAATGAAGAAAAGCTCTCCCCCATGATGGAGATCATGCTCGATGAGGTGCCAGATGATTTCCTGACACACGTAGCTGTAGGGTTCGTCGCGCCAGATACCCGAGAAGGTGGTCTCCAGGTCGGCGAGCGTCCACTGCCCAAGTTGCTCATCGATGATCCGCCAGGTGGTCTCTAAGCCCTCGATAAGCACGGTCACCGCTCCACCGGGAGCCTGCCTGCTCCAGCTCATGTAAGGCAGCAGCTGCTCCGGCTTTATTTCCATGACTCCCCCAAACCAGCCAGCTCGCGCCGCGGCAATATGGGCGGCAAGCTGGCGGATGCTGCGCAGGTGAGGAGCGATACGTAGCTCCAGCTGCTCCTCGCTGAGGGGAGTCAGTGCCTCGACCAGGAGCTGCTGATAGCGGCCCCAGCCACGATAGATCTCTGTCAGCGTTCTTCCTCGGGGTCGGGTTTGCTCGGCCTCTGTCATGCTTTGCTCCTTCTCTCTGATGATTCATCCTTTGTTTGTGAAGATCGGTCCCTTTCAGTGGGGTGAAGGGGAAGGGTACACCCCCTAGATTAGCAGGAATAGCGGACACGATCGGTCCTACAATCTTCCAATTTCAGGCGAGCAACGCGCTCACCAAACGGCGAGAAGGCGAAGGGGCGAAGCTGCGGGGTAGCGGTCTTTCCCCTATTGAACCTTCTTTCAGGCCCGGCGCTTCGCCCTGCTCCCACACACTGCCGGGCTGAAACGCTTCCCTGGCAGCAGGGCGTGATAGGGATGGACAGGATCAGGCAGGTTACGAGGAAGGGACTGAGAAACACCTCAAGCCATCCTCGGGTCGTGCCTTATCTCATCAGCTGTTGCCTGGAGAGGAGCAGAGTGTTTCATGGCAACCTGGAGCGCCGCCAATATTGAGAAAGGCCTGAGCGTCTACAGCGCTGACCAGCACCGCCTGGGCCGGGTGGTCGCCGTCTACCCTGAGAGTGTGCGAGTGCGTCGTGGGCCCTTGTTCTTCTGGACAGACCGTTTTTACCCTTATACCGCGATCGCCGAACGCCAGGGCCAGCGCCTGACTCTGACGATGCGGGCCTCGGAAGCCGAGGATCAGCAGTGGCGCAAACGCCCAGACTATGAGAAACATCCGGGCGATGTCCTGCAGACCTTCTACGATCGCGGCCACGGCGTCGAGGACCCCCTTGATCCCGACGAGGGCTGAGCCAGCGCGCTCAACTGATCGCTCGCGCGTCCGCTACCTGCTTTGGCCCCGCCGGGCGTCTTTAGAGGGTACACCCGCAGGACTGGCGAGGTCGCCAGGCTGGCAAAGGAAGCAAGCGGCCAAGAGGAAGATACGGTTAGAACCTGAGAGAATTTAAGGTAAACACCTGATGTAGGCTAACCTGGGTCCCGGGTAGAATAGAAGCCGCTGGATGGATGCCAGGAATGGGCCTACCCGGCACCAAATGCCGACCACGAGGCCGTACGGAGGCCGGCAAGCTGGTTTTTGTCGGTGAGTTTCCCGAAGGGAGCGTGGAATCATGGCTATAGCTGCAGCAGATCCTGTACGCGATGGCCGCAGGATGCGACCGGCCAGCCAGTCAGCGAGGCGGCGCGCAGGCCGGAAGGCGGCCACGCTGGAGATAGAAGGCGAGGCCGCTCTGCTGGCCACGGGCGAGGACGAAGCAGCCCTCCCCACGAGCGCGACTGTTGCCGACCTGGCCCTTGACCCGTTGCTGGAGAGCAGCGATGAGCTAGAAGAGATGGAGAGCGCTGAGGCCGACCTGACGGATGAGGTTCCTGAGCGCCGACCTTCGAATGTGCGCCAGGCTCTCGGCTCTGAAGATGCTTTTCAGAGCTACCTGCGCGATATCCGTGGCCTGGGGCTGCTGACCCATGAGGAGGAGCTTGAGCTGGCACGACGTGCCGCCGAAGGCGATGAGCTGGCACGTCGCAAGCTGATTGAGTCAAATCTGCGCCTGGTCATTGCTATTGCCCGTCGTTATACCAGCACCGGTGTTCCTCTGGTCGATCTGATTCAGGAGGGTAACCTGGGGCTGATGCGCGCCGCCGAGAAGTTCGATTACCGTCGCGGCTGCCACTTTGGTACATATGCGACCTGGTGGATTCGCCAGGCCGTCAGCCGCGCCGCCGGCGAGCAGTCTCGCCTGATCCATTTGCCTGAACATGTCGCCACCCGCTTACGCAAAGTACGCCGCGTTGCCGCTCAGCTCTCTCAGGAGAATGGGCTGGACCCCGAGCCTGAGCAGATCGCTGCAGCCTGCAATATTGACGTCAATGAAGTCATCGATCTCCTCAGTGTGATTGAGCAACCCGTCTCTCTGGATGCCCCCGTTGACGATGAGGCTCGCCACTCGCTGGCCGATACGCTGGAGGATAGTACTGCCCCCGCTCCCGCTGAGACCGCCTCACAGCACTTGCTCGGCGAGGAGTTGCACCGCGCTCTTTCAACGCTCACCCCGCGCGAGCGCGCTGTGATTACGCTCCGTTACGGCATTGGCGATGGACGGAGCCGCACACTGCTGGAAGTCGGTAAGGAATTGGGCATTTCACGCGAGCGTGTTCGCCAGCTCGAGGTGGTGGCCCTGATGAAGCTGCGCAATTTCAGCGGCAATACCTCTTTGCGCGAATGCGTGTGACCGCCTGTCTGCCTGGGCAACCCGACAGGAACGGAACAGCTGGGCCTGTCCAGTAACGATGGCTGTAGAATGAGCTTGACGCGCTGCAAAGCGAGCAGATAGATCCTTCCCTTTGCCCGCTCACGGGGGCATGGGCCGGCTCGCTGGCTGACCCATGCCCTTCGCGGTCGCTCTTCTTCCTTCCGTTTCGTTTTCTGTCTCTCTCCTCCTGCTGCCGACTTGCTTGCTGCTCAGGCAGCCTGGCTTTCCTGCCCTCCCCGCTTTCAGGCCATCTGCCCCTCATGAAGGCCGTGACTTCTCCTCCCACTCTCGACGAAAAGACTGGCCCTGTGGTAGACTGCGGAAGAGTGACATCAAGAGATGAGAGTTTGCTACAAAGCGCTTGCTTCTGTCTGAGAGGAGATTTCGGCACATGCAACTTTGTGCAACCTGTGGTACTGATGTGAGCGGTAAGCGTTTCTGCCCGCAGTGTGGCGCACCCGTGCCACAGGCCCAGCCTCTGCAGCCGCAGCCGCCGACCGTAGCTCCAGGCGGAGCAGCGGCGGCCAACGGGGAATGGTGCCCACGCTGCGGCGGCCAGGTGCGAGCTGGGGCGGCTTTTTGCTCCCATTGCGGGCAGGCACTGCGCCCAGCGCCATCCACCGCCTCGACAGGGCCGACCCTGCGGCTCTGTCCCCAATGCCACGCGCAGGTGGCCGCTCATTATGCCTTCTGCACGCACTGCGGCGTTGCTCTGGCCGAGCCAGCCACGCCACGCTTCTGCCCACAGTGTGGCCAGCCCCAGCAGAGCGGAGCCCGCTTCTGCAGCTCCTGCGGCACGGATCTGAACGCCGTGGCGGCGGCTTCCGCTCCAGCAGCAACCACGGCAGGCCCCTACCCTGTGCCACCGCCACCAGCTACCAGCAGCGCGCCCGGAGCCGGCCCCTACCCAGTACCCGCTCCTAGCTCGCCCGCCTCTGCCCCCCCCGTGGCTCAGATGCCCGTTCAGTATGGAGGGGCTTACTCCACAGCCGGGCAGCCAGCCCCCGGGCCCGGCAGCGCGGTTCCCGCTGGCTCCTATCCCCCACAGACACCACTGGTGCTGCGTTGTCCGGTCTGCTGGGCGGTCTCTCCCACCGGGACCAGCAATTGCCCAGGCTGCCGCACGAGCCTGGTCGGCGTCGCTCCTATCCCCGCCACCGCTGCGCAGCAGTCACCTAACCAGCAGGGCGGCGGCCTCGGTGGCCTGTTCCAGGGAGACGGCGGCAAACTGGCTATGGGGGCCCTGGGCGGAGCCGCAGCCGTCATCGGCGGCGAGATGCTCTTGCATGGCCTGGAGCGCTCCCTGGAGGGCAATGACTACGGCTACCCACACCACCGCCATCATCACGAAGATGAGGGCGGGGTCTTGGGTGATCTGGGTCGCCTGGCAGACGACGTGGGCTTGATCTGAATGAACTGCCCACCCTGCCTCTCCAGCCAGCATGTCCCTTTCTTTGCCAACGAGCACGAGCACCGGCCAAGATCAAGGGCCGGGCGGCCTTTCTTCGGCCCTGCCCGGCCCGCCCGCCGATACCCCACTTCCGACTGTACCCAGATGGGCTAGTCCGCCTAACTTCTTCTATTGCCTTGTTGCGACACACCCATAAAGGGTCTATAATGTCTGGCAACAGGGGGTATCATTCTCAAGAGAAGCCGCGCGGGCGTGCCTCACCTGCCTGTTCTCTGACTGGCTCATTAGCGGCTTAATTCATGAAGAAACGCTTGCATCGATGCAATACGAGCACACTACGCTGCCAAATGGCTTGCGCCTGCTGACGATGTGCGTGCCGGGCATCCGCTCGGCCAGCATCGCTTTTTTCTTCGCCGCCGGCTCACGCTACGAACCGGATCACCTGGCCGGCATATCCCATTTTATTGAGCATATGTTGTTTAAAGGCTCAAAAAATTATCCAAGTGCACGTATTCTCTCGGAAACAATCGAGGGGGTAGGGGGGGTCTTCAACGGCAGTACGGGGAAGGAGCTGACCAGTTATACTGCGCGCGTCCCCTGCGAGCACCTCCCCACAGTGATCAAGGTGCTCGCCGATATGATCCGTTATCCACTCTTCGATCCCTATGAGATTGAAAAGGAGCGGCAGGTGATCATCGAGGAGCTGAGCGCGACGCGCGATGATCCACAGGAGTGGTCGGGCCTTTTGCTGGATCAGACTATGTGGCCCAATTTGCCGCTGGGGCGCGACGATGCGGGACGCGATGAAACAGTGGCCGCGATTGGCCGCCAGGATATGTTGACGTACCTGGAGCAATCCTATTGCCCCAATGCCCTGGTGGTGGGCGTCGTGGGCAATATTCATCACGCCCAGGTGCGGGAGCTGATCGAGTGGCTCTTCCACGACTGGGAACCGCGTCCGCTACGAACCTGGACGCCCTGCCCGCCACCGCGAGATGTGCCGCCCGTGGCCGTGGTCTATAAGGAGACGGAGCAGACGAATCTTTCGCTCGGTACCCTGGGGGTTGCTCATTCTTCTCCTGATTATTATGCACTGATGCTCTTGAATGCCATCCTGGGCGAGGGGATGAGTTCGCGCCTCTTCCAGAGTATTCGTGAGGAGCGCGGGCTGGCTTACGATATCGGCAGTTACACAAGCAGTTACTATGAAACAGGCAATCTGGTGGTAAGCGCGGGGGTTGATCCTTCCCAGACGGAGGCCGCTGTACGGGCCATCGTGCAGGAGCTGAATACGCTCCGCGAAGTACCTGTCTCTGAGGCAGAGCTGGAGCGCTTTAAGGCCTATGTATGCGGTGGCCTGATCCTTGGTCTGGAAAGCACCCAGCAGGTCGCCAGTTGGCTCGCCAGTCAGGAATGCCTGCTTGGCCAGGTGGTCGATGTGGATGAGATGATCCGCCAGATTCAGGCTGTTACTCCCCAGGATCTCCAACGCGTGGCGCGCACTTGCTTCGCCCCCGAATGGCGCCGCCTGGCGTTGATTGGCCCCGAAAACCCTCGACAGATCAATCTTTTTCAGAAGTTGCTCACAGCTGCCTAACGCGGGAAGAGGAGACCAGGTTCTATGCTGAAAACGATGTCTACGCTGCGTGAGTATTTGCAGTATACGGAGGATGCCCTGAGCGCCGGGCGCATCGAGGAGGCTCTTGAACACTGCCAGTATGTGCTCTCGCATTTCCCTCACTCTCTAGAGGCTCATCGCCTCCTCGGGGAGATCTATCTGGCTCAGAACCGTTTGGCTGAGGCCCAGCAGACCTTCGATTGGGTCTTGACCAACGATCCCGAAAATGTGCTCGCTTACTGCAACCGCGCGCTGACAAGCGAACGCCTGGGGGATGTGGAAACCGCACTCGACTGCTATCAGCAGGCGTATGAGCTGAGCCGGGGCAATAGCCAGATCCGTCAGGAGTTTAATAAGCTGAGTGCTCGCAGCGGCCAGCCCGGCTTTATGCTCTCGCGCGCCGGCCTGGCCCGCCTCTATATGCGCGGCGACCTGCTCTTTCAGGCCATTCAGGAATGGGAGGCAGTGCTGACCACTACCCCCGATCGCCTGGATGCCCGCACGGGCCTGCTCGAAGCCTGCTGGCACGATGGCGATTATGAGCGCGCTGAGCAGATCGCAACCAGCTTGCTGGAGGAGATCCCCGGCTGCCTGAAGGCTTTGCTGCTCCTGGCCCATATGACCTTTCCCCACAATCCGGCTCGCGCCCGCGAGCTGCTCCAGCGAGCCGAGGCGCTTGACCCCGAGATGACAATGGCTCGCGAGCTGTTCAGCGACCTGCTGACGGCTTCCTCTAATGACCCTTTCCTGACACTTGTGCGCAAGGATGCCGTCTTGATGCCACCTCCTGGACGGCCCACGGCTCCTGCTGCTGAGTCAACCCTATCCCGACCCAGCTCGACTTCAGCAGAGGAGCAGGAAGCAGCCAGCAATGAGAGCGAGCCGATCTTCGGCTGGACCACGCCCGACCCGTATCCGCTGGCTCTGACGACAACCCCTGCTCCCTCCCCCACGCCTGCACCGCCTTCGATGCCTTCGCAGCCGCTAGAGGCACCTGGGTCCAGTGGCAGCGAGGCTTATCATGCCAGCTCCCTTTCCTGGTCTCTCTCCGGTAGTGATTTCTCTTCTGGAGAGCAGGGACCCTCTTGGGAGGAGCAGCCGGTCTGGCCGCCTACCCCAGCGGCTGACTCCGAGGAAGACCTGGGCCTGCCTGTCAGCCAGTCTTCTACCCATCCCGCCTGGCTAGACGCCCTCGATTCAACGCTCTATCGCCAGCCATCCGGTCCCCTCGCTACGCCTGCTTCCTCGCCTGAGCCAGCGGCAGAGGCCGCTGAAGGGGCCGAGGCTGCCGCAACGCCCGAGCCCGAGCTGGAGTCGGTGGACCTTTCCCATAAGGAGATGACTGCAGAGGCCGCCTGGTCCCAGCCTGCTGCTCAGGCGGAGTCGCTCGCCGAGCGGCCGGGAGCAGAGGAAGAGATCTTTCCGTTTATGCAGGAGGGCGCCGACCCAGAGGAGGGCTGGCCAGAGTGGCTGAAGTCCCTGGGAGCGGAGACGATGGAGGAGTCCGAGGAGCCCGCCGAGGTGTCACCAGCCTCTTCACCAGCCAGCTCCGGCTCACATGGAGCAGTCTGGGGCGAACCAGAGGAGGAGCAAGAACCAAAGCAGGAACGAGAGGCGGCCTGGCCGGCAGACCAGGGAGGACAGGGACCCTCGGTAACGTCCGTTTCAGCAGAGGCCGATGGCTATGCACGCCTGGAACAGGGTTGGCGCGGCGAGCCAGCCGCTCACCGCACGGAGGACTACGCCGCCTCGGAGCTGGCTTACTCTGCCCCGACAACCTGGGATGAGTTGACGGGCGAGGAGTTCTCTGCCCCCCCGGAAAAGCCAGCCTGGTTGGAACAGCTGCAAGCCAGTCATAGCGCGTTCGAGGAACCGGAGGCGGCGGCTGGTCCGCTCTGGCCACCCTCTGCTCCGACAGCCTCCTCTAACACCGGCGTGCCTGCCACCCCGCCAGCAGCTTCAATCTGGGGCGAGGAGTCTCCCGCTCCCACTCCTACGACGCCCGCCGCTTCTCCACAGAGTTCCTCTCACCCGGAGGCAGGAATTCCCTGGCTTGAGCAACTGGCCGGTTGGTCGACAGGCTCCGAGGTATCCGCAGGCTCATCGATGAGTAGCCCGTCTCCGTCCGCCTACGAGACTCAGAGCATGCGCCCTGAGCCTGAGCCATCCCCCGCCCCTTCGGCACAATCTCAGGAGCTGCCTGCTTCGTCATGGCTGGCCGAGCTGGCCGCCGGGGCTGGGCAGCGTCCCGCCGCCGAGCAGAGTGGGCCGCCAGCAGCCGCTGAGCAACGACTGCTGACAACTTTGGAGGACCTTGAACAGCAGCTGTATGCCCAGGGCTTCGTGCCGCTGCAACCAGGCGAGCTGGCAGCCTTTGCGCAGCAAGGGCCAGGAACATCTCCCCTGCCCGCGGCGCCTGAACAGCCACCACGGACCACCTATACCCCCCAGCAGCCAACGATTCCTCCAGCTCCGCCCCCCCCCTCCGAGCTGGAGGAAACGGTCCGCGCCCCGCTGGGACAGCCCCCACTTCAGCCTCCTCGCTACGAGGAGCCAAGACACATGCCTGAGCCGCTCTGGCCCGCTACGCCCGGCCCAGGACTCAACTCGCCCTCAGCACAAGGCTCTCCTCAGGGGCCTTCGCTACCCAGCTATCGGCCCGATGCCCTGCTGGAGGACGAGCTGGAGACAACTATGAAGCGCCCGGTCTTCCGCCTCCAGCCAGCACAGAACCGCCCTTCGGCCTCGGGCGGACGCCCCTCCTCTCCAGCTCCTCGCCCCGCCAGCCGCGAGACCCCCAGCGCTGGCCCAAGTGGCCCCAGCGCCGGCGCAGGCAGAAGCTCAGAAGGGGGCGAGGCGAATTACAAGGAGCACCTGATCCGCGGTTATCAGTATCAGCTCGCCGGTGCTTACGACGAGGCAATGCAAGAGTATCGCATTGTGATCCGCAATCAGCCGGAACTGCTGGGCGAGGTGATCAGCAATACGCGCGCTCTGCTAAAGCTGGCGCCGAAATATGCACCAGGTTACCGCGTACTTGGTGACGCCTACATGCGCCAGGGCGAGTATCTCCAGGCTATGGAGGCTTACAATAAGGCACTGACCATGACGCGCCGCGCCAGAGGTCAGGGCGCTTCTTCCTAGCCACTCGCTGACCAGGAGTAGCGACCGGCTCGCTCGCGGGCCGCCGACAGGGAGTAAGCGGACTGGCACGGTCCAGGGTCAACAGCAGACGGCCCGCCCGACGATCGGGAAGAGAGGCAGACAGGTGAAGGAAGACGTCAGGAGAGCAAGCCGGCGCATGCCTGGCCGACCTCAGCTGGCCCGGGCTCCCAGCCACCAGATTTTTCGACCAGGCCAGGTCAGGCTGGGCCGGGCGGAACTGAGACCGGGCTGGCCCAGCCGCCTGGCTGCGCTCTGGCGTTGAGATGAGCATCGCTCATCTCAGAGAAGAATCTAGCTACCATCCAAAGGAGTCATCAGTGGAGACGATTCTACAGCGGTTGACCGAGCTTGATGAGGTCACAGGCGTCATCCTGGTGGGTAAGGACGGGCTGATCGTCAGTGGAACGTTGCATAGCGAGGATGAGGAAATGATCGGTGCCCTGTCCGCTACCGCCTTTGGCTCCCTCAGTACCTATACTAAGCAAGTGAACCAGGGCGAGATTCGCCATGCTATAATTGAAACGCAACAGGGGACGATCCAGATGGCGGAGGTGGGCGACCTGATCCTCGTCGTGACTACTCAGCAGACCCGCTCTCCCAATCTCGGACGTGTACGCCTGGAGATGAAGAAAGCCTGTCGCCAGATTCTCCCTCTGGTGACGAGCCAGTAGGAGCCTCTCCCTCCTTCGCTTTGACCAAAGCGTTGGTCTGTAATTTGGTGGAAAGGAAGTTTTAGCTGCAAGCGATGGAACGAACACTGATTATTATTAAGCCCGAGGGGGTCCAGCGCGGCCTCATCGGGCAGATTCTTGCCCGCTTCGAGCAGCGGGGATTGAAGTTTGTTGGCCTGAAGATGCTGCAGATGTCTCCCGCACTGGCAGAGGAGCACTACGCTGTCCATAAAGGGAAGCCCTTCTATGCCGGCCTGGTGAAGCATATTACTTCTGGCCCCGTGGTGGTCGGCGTGGTCGAGGGCCGCGGCGCGATCAAAATGGTGCGGACAATGATGGGGGCAACGAACGCGGCTGAGGCCGCTCCTGGTACGATCCGCGGCGACTTCGCTCTGGAGATTGGCTACAATATCATTCACGGCTCCGATGGGCCTGAGACGGCGGCTCGGGAGATCAGCCTCTTCTTTAAGCCAGAGGAGCTGCTCGATTACCGCCTGGCCAGCGAGTCCTGGCTCTATGAGGAGGAAGCGCACCAGTAAGCACGCCTTTGCTCCTGAGTAGCGCCTACCCTTTCGCTGAGTCGGCTGGCAAGGTCCAGGTCTACGGCCCGGCCTTCTCCGCTTGCTGAAGTCGCAGCGCCACCGCTCTCCTTCCTCACCTGGCTCTCATGCGCGCCTCGCGCTTTCTCTCTACCTGTCCTGTTCTGCATGGCCGGGCGGCTGCTCGCTTAGCACCGCCCGCCGGCTGGGCCATCCGCCAGATCTTCCGCTCAGCTGTACGCCTGGCTCCCGCTTATACGGCTCATGCAACACGCCAGAGGGGAAGGGACAGCAAGCAGGCAGGTAGAGAGGAAGACAAGACAAGTGGCAGGGGCAGGCCGCTGCACCCGGCCTGGATGGAACCGGCGCGGGCCACCCGCTGAGGGAGCAAGGTGCCAGGATAGCTCTCAGCTCGCAACTGGCTGATCAGTCAGGACTGCTCCTCTGGCCCCCTTTTCCTTTGACAGCTTCTTTCTTCTCCGCCTTTTCCGCAAGGCGCCAGCAGCATGTTTTGCTACGCAAGCAACGGTTCTGCTCTTCCAGCGTCAGCGGGGGCGTGCCTTTCATGCAGAATACCTGATACAGCGGCTCCCCCGCTTCTATGTCGCTGTCAGAAAACCAGCGCTCGCGATAGAATGGGCAGCCATTACGGTGCTTTCGCCAGTTTGGACTGGTCGCCGGGTTACTTTCAAGTGTACCTGCCAAGAATCCCTTCCTTCCTCTCAACAAACGCGCTTTCGTTTCTTCTACTCGCTCACTGCACAGGAAAGATGCGCGACAAGCGTTCTGCTCACTGAGGCCGACAAGGGACTGGTACCTTTCCCCGCTCATCTGCTTCTGAGTTGCCTCTCAAGGCACAGTACAGATGAGGTGGCTGCTTCCTTCTGACAAGCTTTTCCCTCGCCGGTCTGGTGGTCTCATCCTACTGCGCAAAGGGCTGCTATGTCAAGGTGATGATGCCTCAAAGATCAACCAAAGATAATAAGAATGGCTTTTTATATGAATAGTCATTCAGAGAAGTTATTGTTGTTTTTCACGTGTAAGGACCGGGGCGAGCCGCGCTTGCAAAGCAGGACTGGCATCCGCTATACTGGCGCAAGAGGCCGGGAGGCTCCTCCCTTGGCGGGCGTCAGGTGTCCGCCCAGCTCTTGGGCGGGTGGACGGGGGCCGGTCCTCGCCCTCTTGGCTTCTCGATAGATAAGATTGGCGATATCGCCCCGACCTGGTTGGAGGATCTAGTGAGTTCATTGTCACATCCCGACAGGGGTCCGCAGCCAGACCGTCCATCCCAGAGAACAGCGGAGGCGTCTGTTCCCTGGTCATTTCGCGAGACCTGGCTGGCGATCTTCATTCCCCTGGTACCCTGGCTGCTGCTCTCGCTGCTGCTCTCGCTCGGGGCCCAGCTCCAGGGAAATCGCTCGCCTGGGCTGAAGGCGCCGCTCTCGCTCCAGCAAGATCTGGAGGGGGCGCTGGCGGCGGCGCTCTCGACGCTAGTGGTGGAGGGAGCTTTCTTGTTAGTGGCGCTGTTCTTTGCTCGCCGCGCTTTACGTCGCCAGGCTGCGTCTAGGGCTGCTGAGTCAGCAAAGGCCAGCGCCGGTGACGAGATCAGGTCGTCCTCTGCGCTGGCGGCGGCCAAAGCAGAGCGTGTTTCTCTGGGGAACGTGCTGCAGGCCCTTGGCCTGCGCCGCTTCCGACCGCGCTTTCTCTGGCTGGTAGTAGCCTTCCTGACGCTGCTCTATGTGGTCAACAGCCTCTACTCGGCACTGCTGGAGGGCCTGCACCTGCCGCTACAGACCAATGATCAGGTCATCCTGGAAAGTAGTCGTCTGGAGCCGATCACAACCGCGACCCTGCTGGTGCTGGCCGTGATCGTAGCTCCACTGTGTGAGGAGATCTTCTTTCGCGGCTTTGTCTTTCCCGGCTTGCGTCGCGGCCTGGCTACCGGCTGGGCCGTGCTGGCGAGTGCCCTGGTCTTCGGCCTGGCCCATGCCGACCTCGGCTCGTTCCCTGTGCTGATCGTCATTGGCCTGCTCCTGGCCTTGCTGCGCTGGTGGAGCGGCTCCATTTACCCCGGTTTGCTGCTGCACATGCTCAATAACGGGATCAGCGCTACGGTGATTCTGCTCTATATGCTGGGCCGACTGCACTAACTTCTCAGTCAGCGAGCGGCAGGTACGCCAGCGGCCTGACCGGCAACGGAACGCTGAGGAGAAGGGCTTTCCCGTTTCCTGCCTCAGAGCGTTCTCAGCCAGAGGAAAACACAAGAAGGGACCCCGCAGACCGCAAGCGTAGCGCATGCCGCTCCGATGACCGGCCTGGCTAGCCCGGCTAGGCGCCAGCACGCAGCTTCCGCCGATCCTCTACCCGTGCGCTGGCCGTCTTCGACTCGCCGCCGGTAGCGCGCGGCAGGCTATCGGGTGGCACCAACTCTACCTTGGGTGTATTGCCCGTGATCGATTTGACCGCCTCCGCCATCGCGCGGGCCAGTTCCTGGCAGCGCTCGCTCTGCTCTAACAGTTGCTGCTCCTTGACTTCGACTTTGAGCAAGAAGGTGTCCAGCTCATCGCGACGATCAACAATGATGCGGAAGTTCGTGCCGGTCTCTGGAAAGCGCAGCAGGGCCGCCTCTACCTGGCTGGGGAAGACCAGCAGGCCGCGGATGGAGACCGCGTCATCGGTTCGCCCTTTGATGGCTCCGATTTTCGGATGGGTGCGCCCGCAAGGGCAACGCTCTTCCCACCAGAGACGCGAGAGATCGCGACTGCGGTAGCGAATCATGGCTGTCCCATCGCCCGTGAGCCAGGTCCAGACAAGCTCTCCCTCCTGGCCTTCTTCGACCCATTCGCCGGTTTCGGGATCAATGCACTCGACCAGGAAGGTATCGGCCCAGGCATGCATACCGTTGCGTTCCTCACATTCGCAGGTCATGCCTGGCCCAAGAAACTCGGTCATGCCAAATTCGTCGTAGGCCGTAATATGAAAGTATTCTTCCAGCTTCAGGCGAGTCTCCCAGGGCCAGGGCTCAGCTCCGAAGAGGCCGATGCGTAACCTGGTACGAGAGAAGTCGATGTCTAACTCTCGCGCCTTGCGACCCAGATAGAGGCCGACGGAAGGGGTCATACACATGGCACTGACCCCGAAATCCGTGATGAATTCAAAGATGCGTTCGTATTGGCGCGCGTCCGAACCCATCGGGATGACCATGACGCCCATTTCCAGGGCCCCGTAGTGGAAGCCAAAGCCCCCCGTTGGGAGTCCATAGCCATAGCAGTTCAGGAGGATATCACCAGGCCGTAAACCGACCATCCATAGCTCGCGGGCGTTCAGCTCGGCCCAGTTCTGCAGATCGCGCCGGGTGGCAAAAACAGGTACGCTCTTACCAGTGGTGCCGCTGGTGGCGTGCACCTCTAAGGCCCCTTGCTCGCCTCCGGGCGGCACCATCGCCATACCATAGGGGTAAGCAGTGCGTACGCTCTTTTTTTCAAGAAATGGCAGCTTCTGAATATCTTCCAGGCTTTTAATATCTTCTGGCTTGATGCCAGCTTGATCATAGAGTTGGCGATAGAACGGATTCTGTCTATAGGCCCGAGCGACAAGCGCCTGCAGGCGTTCCAGTTGGAGCGCGCGCAGGCGTTCGCGGGGCAGAGTTTCGATCTCTTCGTTGAAATATTTCCGATCGCTCATGGGCAGCACCTCCGCCACTATTCTACCATTGCTCTCTGCAGGCGTCTATGCGAGCGAGAGCGCTGGCCTACCTGGCCCGGCAAGCCGGGTAGCCGATATGGTATCATGTCTGGCGGAACGCTAACGCTACCGGGGAAGGGGTCAAGCCAAGCACACAGCACCAGGTTTGGTGCACTCTTCCCCTTTTTATTCCACCTGTTTTTGTGAGGAAGGAGCAGGGGTCATTCTATGGCTGAACAGGGCCTTCGGGCCGTGATCTGGGACCTGGATGGGGTGATTATCGATAGCGCGCAGGCTCATTTCCGGGCCTGGCAGCGCCTGGCTCAAGAGGAGGGGTGGACGCTGAGTGAGGAGGATTTCCGCACAACCTTTGGGATGCGCAATGACCATATTATCCCACTGCTGTGGGGAGAGAAGCTTCCCGAGCGGGTTCGCGCGCTCTCGGAGCGCAAGGAAGCCTATTTTCGTGAGCTGGTGCGCCAGAATCCCCAAAGTTTGGCGCTGCCGGGAGCACTAGAGCTACTCCAGGCCGTGCATGAGGCCGGCACCGCCCAGGCTCTGGCCTCGTCCACGCCACCTGAGAATATCGCGCTGATCAGCGAGCTGTTGGGCCTGCAGCGCTATCTGCAGGTCCTGATTTCGGGAGAAATGGTGGAGCGTGGCAAGCCCGCCCCAGATATCTTTTTGAAGGCCGCCGAAGCGCTGCAGGTGCCACCCTCCGCTTGTGTGGTGATTGAAGATGCGATAGCCGGCATCGAGGCGGCCCACGCCGCGGGCATGCGCTGCCTGGCGGTCGCGACCACGCGCGAGCCAGAGGCTTTGTACGAGGCCGACCTGGTAGTGCGCTCGCTCTCCGAGCTGAACGTAGAGCGCCTGCGCGCTTTGATTCCTGCCTCTTGAGAGCCCAGCTCCTTGGAGGCTCTGGGCCCGCTCGCCCGATCCGCTGGCGGGCCTTCAAGCTCAAGACGGGCTTGCGGCTCATTGCGCAATCGGCTATACTCTCACTCAGGGTGAGGCGAGGTTTCTTCCTCGTCTCTCCTGGCTTTTCTGTAGCCAGTACCTGGACTGGCGACGATGGAGGTGTAGGGGTCCCGGTGGGCCTCGCCGTCTTCAAAACGGTTGGGGGGTCGCTGCGCGCGGTCCCTGGTGGGTTCGACTCCCATACACCTCTGCCTCCCTGTTCCTCTTGTTCCGCAGCCTCATGTCACTCTGCGTCTGCCCTGATGGGAGAGCCTTTCAACTGAATGCTCTACTGATCTGGCCTGCTCTGCTCGTTCCCTTTCCTAGCTATCTTTACCATCTTCTGATGCCATTCTCCCTATAAGTCGTTCTGAATCCTACGGAGGAACATTTACCCCTTTCCAAGCGTCACTCTATCTACGGGAATGCTTGCAAGAAGAAAGGCGCAGAAAGCAATGGACTATCCCCAGCTAGCTTTACGGTATCTGCAGCAAGCATCGAGGAGAGTTAGCAAACTCGGGCCGAGGCTAAAGCGCTGGCTGGCTGGCGCTGGTCAGGTGGCGTTACTGCTGCTGGTGGCGCTGTTGATCCAGTGGCCCGCCCCGGTGAGTGACGACCAACTGGTGGCCGCCTGGCCTGGCAGCGATCTCGTGGTGAGTCACTGGCCGATGGTTCTGGAGCTACAGCGTACAGTTGCTCAGGCGCACCGCCTTCCACTGTGGAATCCCTATTTCGGCGGTGGCCTGCCTCTGGGGGCCGATCCCCTGGCAGCTCTTTTCTATCCACCCACACAACTGGTGCACTTCTTCTCACTGCGCAATTACTTTTTTGTATTGATGACTCTTCATTTCTTCTGGGCGGGGTTGGGAACACTGCTGCTGGCGCGCCGCGTCCTCGCGTTGCCGCGCTGGCCGGCGCTGGTGGCGGCGGTCAGCTATATGGCCACGCCACGCCTGATCAGCCATCTGGGGGCCGGCCATGTGACCATCATGCAGACGGTCTGCTGGTATCCCTGGCTGGCGCTGGCTGCCTGGGCCACCATCCGTCAGCCCCTACGTTGGGGGCCGGCCCTGGCCCTCTGTGTGGCCATGACCTTGCTGGCCGGCCATCCTCAGATGGCCTATTATGGCCTGCTGATGCTGGTCGCTGTCGCGGCCTGGTTCCTGCTGCAGCAGGCCAGGCAGGAGGGTCGGCGTCCAGCTCTGTTCTCTGCCACCGGCCTGCTCGTGGCCTGCACTTTGGGCGTAGCCCTGGCTGGCATCCATCTCCTGCCACTGCTGGAGCTGATGCGCTACTCGACGAGGGCTTACGCTCTGCATCCCAAGGATCAGATTACGCTGACGCAGTTTCTTCACTCACTGGTGAACGAGCCCCCACCGGGCTGGCTAACCTGGGAGGGCATGATTGCCCCAGGCCTGAGCGTGCTCTGCCTGGCGGCCTTCGGCACGGCCAGCCGTACGCGCAAAGCCTGGCTGCTGGCGCTGGCCGTGATGCTGGTCGCCAGTCTGGCAATGGGGCAGTCCTCGAAGGTCTACCATGTGGTCCAGCATCTTCTGCCAGACTTCGACCGCTTCCGCGGCCTGGCCCGCATCTGGTTCCTGGGTCTGTTGGGGATCGCGCTGCTGGCCGGTCTGGGCGCCAGTACCGTGACAGAAGCTCTGCGGCGACTGAGCCGAGCCGCGAGTCTGGGCGCAGGAGCACTCTTGTTGACTCTGGTGGTCACGAACCTGGTGCTGCTCGATCAACACTACTCGCAGGTTGGCTCCGTGAGCCTCATCACGAGACCCTCGCGCCTCGCTCTGGCCGCGCAGCAGCTGGCCGGAGATGGACGCATCTACAGCCTGCAGGAAAATATTCCACAGCTGACCGCTGCTGAGCTGGAGTTACGCCTGGCCGATGGAGCTGATCCGCTGCTAGTCGGCGCTTACGTCCAGTATATGGACCGCGCCGGTGGGTACTACGGGACTGGCTATCAGCAGCGGATTCCCTACGATGCCCCCTGGGTCCACCCTGACCCGCGTCTACTCGGCCTGCTCCACGTTACGGTACTGGTCTCCAAGCGCCCGCTTCACGATAGTCATCTGCTTCTCGTCGGCGAGATTGACGGGACCTTCCTCTACCGCAATAGTCTTGACGCCGGGTCGGCTTACCTGCTGCGCCCCGGACCAGATGGTCAGCCGCCAAGCCTGGCCCATTACCGGCCTCTACCGGCAACGGTCCAGCTGCTGCGCCAGCAGGACGATGAACAGAGCTTTCGCGTGACCAGCGCCACAGGCGGCTACCTGGTGATGGCTACGACAGCCTACCCGGGCTGGATTGCCATCCTCGACGGGCAGCGTGTGCCAGTGCAGAGCTTCGCTGGCCTGATGCCGGCCATCCGCGTCGGACCGGGGACCCATACGCTCAGCTACCGCTACCAGCCCGCGTCAGTGGCGCGCGGCGCAGTTCTCTCGGTACTCGCTCTGCTGGTGCTGCTGCTCTGGCTGGCCGGCTGGCAACTCTATCGACGGGGGCGCCTCCCGCGTATTTTCTCGCACTGGCCACACAGATCGCGCGCTGCTCTGGTCGGTTCAGCATCCAGCACAGCTTCGCCCGAGCAGGCTCCTTCGTCAGAAGGCAAGATCGCCGCACCGCTCGGCCAGGAGTAGCGTAGTGCAAAGGAAGAGCGACAGGGCAAGCTCCAGCGGCCCCCACAGCGCAGCGCAGCGCAGTCGCGCTCTTCCTTTGCCTTTCCCAGGATCGGATAGGGCCAGGGAAGTTCCACTTCCAGCCAGCTTAGCGGGGTTGCGGCTCGGGCGCCGAGGGAAGCGGGCGATCGCTGCCAGCAGCACTGCCAGGCTGCGTGCGACGGGGCAGGAAACTGCCAGCGACGCGCGCCCCCAGCGTCCGTGGCACCAGATGCGTGCTGAAGGCCATGAGCTTGTTGAGCAGGCCCGGGACAACTTGGCTACGTCCCCGTTCCAGAGCGCGGAGACTGGCGGTTACCACCTGTTCAGGGGAGAGAATCCCGCCAGGCATGTCTTCCTGGGAGGTGCCTATGACCGCAAAGAAGTTGGTGGCGACAGGACCGGGACAGACAGCCAGAACCCGCAGTCCCCGGCGCCGATATTCAACCCATAACGCCTGGCTGAAAGAGAGCACGAAAGCTTTGGTGGCGGCATAGACAGCCATATGGGGAATGGGCAAGAAGGCCGCCAGCGAGGCCAGATTGATGATAGCCCCCCCACCACGGGCTAGCATCGAGGGGAGCAGTGCATGGGTGAGATCAACAAGCGCCGCCACATTGAGCATGATCTCCTCATGCTCACGCTCGGCAGACTGCTCAGTAAAGGGACCATAGGTGCCGAAGCCGGCATTGTTAATGAGCAGGTCGACGGTGAGACCACGCTCTCGCACAACGCTGGCCAGCTGGATCGCCGCCCCCTCACGGCTGAGGTCGCTGGCGATGACTTCAGCCTGGATACGATGCCGCTCCTGCAGCTCACTGGCGAGCTGCCGCAGGCGCTCCTCCGAGCGCGCCACGAGGATGAGATGCATGCCACGCGCCGCCAGGGCCTGGGCAAACGCGCGACCAATACCCGATGAGGCCCCCGTAATCAGGGCTGTCTTGCCACGATAGTGGTATGTCAAGAGAATTCTCCTCCTCTTCACCTTTCACAAGATCATAGCCGCTTTCCCATCTCGCCCCACTCCCCTGGCCATCCGCTCGCTATCTGAGCGCCGCTCACCTTGACAGTACTCCTCTCGCTGTGACAGGCTGTAGAGAAGAGACCCGCAAGCAGACGGGAGGCAGAAGCAAAGGCGCCCAAGTTGAGCCAGGGGCCAGTACCATAAGGCCCCTGCGCCCTCTCGCTTTCTTTACTGCAAGAGAATAGTAGCACTGGCGTGCGGGGTTAATTCAAGAGCATCGTTCTCCCCCAGCACGACTAGCTTGATTATCATGACTGTCGATGAGAGTCCTGATCAATCGCAATTTCGCGCTGCTCTGGCTCGGCCAGGCCATCTCTAACCTGGGCGACGTGATTCTCGGAGCAGCGCTTGTACTTTGGATCGCTAACGACTTGGGGCGGGGTCGCTCGTGGGCGCCAGTGGGGGTCAGTGGGGTCTTCATCGCTGAGTACGCGCCGGTGGCGCTCATCGGCCCACCGGCTGGCGTCTTCGTCGATCGCTGGTCACGACGGTTGACCATGCTGCGCACCGACGGCTTGCGCATGGCACTCACCGGCTGCCTGGCCTGGGTTCTTTCTCCGACTGTGCCATTCTTCGGAGCGCTGGAGCTGCCGCTTGGCTGGCAGCTCGGCGCAGTCTATACCGTAGTGTTGCTCGACCAAAGCTGCGGCCAGTTTTTTAATCCCGCACGCCTGGCTCTGATCGGCGACATCGTTGAACCAGAGGACCTGGCACGGGCCACGAGCCTGAGTCAGGCCACGATGGGACTCTCCGTCATCGTTGGACCTGCCATCGGCTCACTGCTGGTCTTCAACGTCGGCATCCAGTGGGCCGTGATCACCGATGCCCTCTCCTTCGGCATCTCCTTTCTGACTATCGCCCTGATCCGCGCTCCGGTCGAGAAGCGTCTGGAGAGCGATCCTATTAGCTTCAGCCAGGACTTCCGTGCCGGTCTGGGTGTTTTGTTCGGCAGTCGTGGGCTATTGGCGATTCTGTTGGCCAGCTTGCTGAGCATGAGCGCCTTCGGAGCGCTCAATGCTCTGGCCATCTTTTTTGTGACCGATAATCTGCATGCTCAGCCGAATCTCTATGGCCCGCTGGGCACAGTGCTTGGTCTGGGAGCTATCGCCGGCGCCTTGATTGCCGGTCTGGTCGCCAATCGTCTGGGACTGCCGCGCCTGCTGTGGGGAGCAACCTTTGCGCTGGGGCTGACCACACTGCTGTTGGCGCGCATGACCAGCGTCGGCCCGGCTTTCGGGCTGATCTTTCTGGTGGGAGCAACCTGGATCGCCGTGAATGTGGCTGTCGAGCCGCTGGTGCTGCGGCTGACGGCCCGTGAATTTGTGGGTCGCGTGACAGCGGTGCTCACGCCGGCAGGTAGCCTGGCCTCGGTTCTGAGCGCAGCGCTGGCCGGGTCCCTGGTGAGCACAGTGCTACACGATTTCCGGGGCACGGTACTCGGCCTGGCTGTTGGCCCGGTAGACACCTTCTTCTGTGGCATCGGGGCTTTGGTGCTGCTGGGTAGCGCGGCGGTGCGCCTGCTGATGCACGATGTACGTCTTCTGGATGAGCAGCCGAAGCCCGAGACCCCAAGGCTGGCCTCCACCAGCGGCGATCAGACCGAGGCGCACGATGGATAGCCCGGCCTCACTCGCTGCTGCCTGCCTCCAGCTTCGCCAGCTCTTCTTCGAGCTTCTGCATCCGTTGACGGCGCAGGCGGGCCCGCTCGATAATGGCGCGCTCCTCGTCATTGCCAGGCACGAGCGGCGGGACCGGCGTGGGCTTACCATGCTCGTCGAGAGCAACGTAGATCACCCGGCTGCTGGCGACGTGCCGCACTTCGCCGGTCAGCGGGTCCTCCGCCGTGACACGCACGCCTACCTCCATGCTACTGCGCCCCACATACTGCAGCTCGCAGTGTACTGAGACAACGTCACCTAGATAGGCCGGCTCCAGGAAGTCAAAGCGCTCAACACGCGCAGTAACCACATTGCGGTGTGAGTGCTTGATGGCAACCACTGCCGCCGCCTCGTCGACCATGCGCATGATGACGCCGCCGTGGACATTGCCATTGGCATTGGCGTCAAGAACACCCATGAGACGGCTGCTGGTGGTACGTGAGTAGGCAATGGTATGCCCCTGGCTACTGTCGATTGCCGGGAACGAGGTTGCTCGCTCTTTCGCCTTGTCGAACAGCTCCATGCGCTCTTTTCACTCCCTGCATTGGTGGCCGATGGTTACGCCCCACCCGACACCCGCCTGGAGGCGGACCCTTGCCCAGGGTCGCACCTTCACGAGCTAAAGGCAAAGGAGCGCAGCATCGGCTGAAATTCCCCTTGATCAGCCAGATCGAAGATCTCCTGGGCAGTAGCGTAGGCAATGGTAAAGCCCTGGGTTTGGGGCGAGTTCGCCGGATGGTTGGCGGCCAGAACAACAATTTTGACCGTGACAGGATTCGGTTGGCCCTCAACACGCAGGTCACCGGTGGCTGCTCCCTGGTTCCAAGACTCGCCAGCGACAGTCGTGGTCGGGGCGACGCTGACTGGCTGGTAGTGAGTCACCTGCGAGCGGAAGAGCTGCAGGCCAACCGAAACCTGGTCCTCTGCTGAGATGACACCGTTCGGATTGGGCTGGACATGCACCGAGAGATAGGCGATGCCCTGCGGATCAGAAAAGGTGACAAAGCCTGCTTTACTCGTGTCTACTTTCCAACCGCGAGGATAGCTGATGACATAGCCATCGCCACGGTAGCTGAGGAAATCGCCCGTCGGGACAGTGCTAGAGGCCACACTCGGCTTACTCGTTGGAGTCGGCGTCGGCGTTGGGGCACTTTCCACGCCCCCAAAGAGATTGCAAGCGCCTAAGACGCTCATCAAGATGAGGGAGCAACCGACGCCCAGGAAGAGACGTGTAAGCTGTTTGATCAAGTGCTCCATCAGCGGGCAGCCCTCCACAATCGATATTTGTATACTGATGATCGGCGCGTAAACTGCTCAGCCTATGTGCCGCCTATTATAGCAGCCACTGCCAGAACGGACCAGGCACGTGGCCCATTTTTGCCCGCCCCGGCCCCGTTCTATGCCGATGATAACGCCTCTCCCCGGGCTTTTTATGGGTCGGTTCGTTCCCCACCTGATCACCGACACCACAGTTGTGCTCGGAGTGTGAGAATCAACGCCCTGGCTGTGTCTTCGCCGAGAACTGCCTGCCCTATCGTCCAGGACAGGGCCATTCTCGCAAGGGCCAGAGATTCCTTCAGCTACAACCTGATGCAACAGGAGACAGATCGGCAATGTCAGAAGAGAAGACTATGTATGAAATAGCTTCCCCCTTTCTTGTTTCCCCACTGGAAGCCACCTGGATTCGCCTGGTTCAGTTGGGTTCCCTAACCAGCGAACGCCTCAGACTGGCATTGACGGCAGTTGCCAATGTGGATCTTGCGCTTGCCAGCACATTGCAACAGAGCGATCCCCAGCTCGCTGCTCTTGGGCAGAGCATTGAGGAAGAGATTGGTCGCTGGCTAGCCATGTCGGGCAAGGGATTAGCCCAGAGTGAGAGTCAACTTCGTTATCTCTGCTCTTTACCCTTGCTCGTGAGCACGCTTTTGCAGCTAGCGGAGGAGACGCGCGAGCTGGCCCGTCTCCTCCGCTGGCTCCAGTTCCCCCCCTCAGCGCCGATGGCGGTTAGCAGAGCCCAAGGCCCTAACACGTCCGCCGCTTCGGCCTTGCTCGTGGCGACACTCTTCGAACGCCTCACGGTCTTTGGCCAGCAAGCCAGCGCGCTGACAACGGCCAGCGTTGGAGCCTTGGCCCGTTGGGATACTCAGGAGGCTCAGCGCCTCTGGCGACGGCAACGCTACTTTCGCTGTCACCTTGCCCGCCTGCAGCACGATCTGCTCACCAGCCTGAGTACTCCCGAGCCAGGAGCGCAGCCACTAGAGCCTGGCCACGAAGGCAGTCAACGCTGGCTCATGCTCCTCTGGAGCTTCGTCTCCTCGCTGCGCGACATCAGTCTCCACGGGAGCACGCTCTGCGAGCGACTGGTCTACCTGGTCGAGGGGCAGCGGGACATTCGTGCTCTGCAACGGGTCGAGCGCCAGCTCCAGATCTGCCATCCCCCAGAGCAGAGGCAATAGCATCGTCTCCTGCCCTCCTGCCTGGGGTCGGTGGCAGACAGGCGCAGGGCACGTATGTCCTGCCAGAAGGCTCGACTCTCTCAGGCCGGCGTCTCGCCCCCGATCCAATCAGAGTCGAGCCGAGCCGTCAGGCAAGCTGCAGCTCCTCGAGCGCGCGCAGCACCTCTTGCGCATGCCCATCTGGCTTGACGCTGCGCCAGATCTTGCGAATGATACCATCCCGATCGATGAGGAAGGTCATGCGCTGCACACCGAGATACTTGCGACCGTAGAGGGTCTTCTCTCCATAGGCCCCATACTGGCGCGCGACCACGGCCCCCACATCGGCAAGCAAGGGGAAAGGCAGATGATATTTCTCGGCGAAGTCGCGATGCGAGTCAACCTCATCGGCACTGATGCCCAGCACGGCGATGCTGCGCCGGCGAAACTCGGGATGCATGTCGCGGAAGTTGCAGGCCTCAGTAGTGCAGCCAGGAGTATTATCCTTCGGGTAGAAGTAGAGGATAACGACGCGCCCGCGTAGATCGGCCAGATGCAGCTGATCACCGCTGGTCTCGTCGCCGCCTACGACAGGCAGCGTGAAGTCTGGGGCCGGCTGGCCCTCCTCTAGCACAACACGCTCTATTGTTTCGCTCATGGCTGGTCCTTTCGTCACACAGAAAGTCTGACCCGGCGTCCACCGAGAGAGGCGGTACGGCGGGTTCGCGCCCGAGGCGCTGCTTACACAGTATCACCGCCACCCTCCCGCTGGCAAGGCTAACTGCACCGTCTGCTCCTGGGCCGCAGCAGACCTGCCCACCCTAGGCCCCGGGCTTGAGCTTGAGCAGACGCTCAGCATTGCCGTGGGCGATCTTCTCGCGGTCGGCAGGGCTGAGCGGCGCCTGCTCAAGAAAGGCTCGTGCCTGCCTGTCCTGGATATAGGGATAGTCGACGGCGTAGAGGATACGATCGGCCCCCACGATCTGCAGCGTCAGCAGCAACGGTGGCAGGGTAAACATGCCGCTGGGAGTAACGTAGAAGTGCTCCAAGAAATAGTCAGCGACGGGGCGCTGCAGGTGAGTGGCAGCAGGAGTCAACGTCTGATTGATGCGCGCCAGGTAGAAGGGGATCATCTCGCCCCAGTGCCCGAGAATCATTTGCAGGCGCGGATGGCGATCAAAGACGCCGGATAGGATCAGATGCAGCGCATGAATGCCGGTCTCCAGGTGCCAGCCCCAGCCTGCAGTTGCAAAGACGGTCGTGACGTTGGGGGGAAGTCCCGCGTAGCAGGAGGCAATCACCGGCTCTGGCGGCGGAGCTGGGTGGAGATAGATGGGCACGTCCAGGGCCTCGGCGGCCTCTAGCACAGGACGGAAGCGAGGATCATCCAGAAAGAGGCCAGCGACGCGCCCGTTGATCATGGCCCCCTTGAAGCCTAGCCTGGAAACGGTGCGCTCGAGCTCGCGGGCCGCCGCCTCGGGATCAGTCAATGGCAAGGTGGCAAAGCCGGCAAAGCGCTCGGGATGGGCCTGGATGGCAGCGGCCAGCCGATCATTGACCTCGCGCATGAGCGCGACCGCCTCGACAGGAGGAATGGTCGGGAGAGCCATAGCCGTGTAGGAAAGCACCTGCATATCGATGCCCATCTCCTCCATTGCCCGAAGCCGCCCCTCGCCAAGATCTTCTAGCTCGCGTTCAGGTGGGGGATAGCCAACGGGACGGAAGCCCTCTTCCTGGGGCTGCCACTGCGCAGCAGCTCGATTGATCTCTGCAATCTGAAAGTGCTCTTCAAGTGCGATGATACGCATATCTTTCACCTTCTCCTTCAATCAACAGTCCGGTCGCCGCTTTCAGCCGCGCGGCCAGCGAAAGCAGGAGAGGCCAGCGTTCTCTTGCCAGCACCCTTCTCTTTTGATGATAGGGCTGACGTGCCAGAGCCTGCTGCCAAGACCGCAGGCGGTCGCTCACTTCGTCGTCCCTCTGCCGGTGGGTTGTGACCAGTGGCTCAGCTCTGTTGCCTGTGCTGCTTGCGCCCGATGAGACGCGTCAGGCCAGTGACCGCAGGAATGAGTAGCCAGCAGACCATCACTGGCAGCGTGGTGCGTGTGAACAACAGCAGTAGCAATGAAGATAGCAACAGCAGCGAGGTAGGGAGACCGTAATAGAGGGCATGCTCCCAGACCTGCCGCCCCATCGCACGCTCAAGCAATCCACGGTGAAAGACGGCATACCAGGTCAGCATCACGAGGGCCAGGCCGCAGCAGGCCAGATTAAGCGTATAGAACGCAATCGCCAGGGGTATGCCTGGATAGCGACCAAAACTGTTCATAGTCACCGGCAAGAGGGTAATGAAAAAGAGAAAGAGCAGACAAAGCGCAGAGAAGCCACCATCAACTACAGTCATTCGATCCATCAAGCGATGCTGACCATACCAGTAGGAGGAGCACAAGAAGAAAGTCATAACATAAATTAAGAAGCGCGGTAGCAGATCAAGAAATGCGTCGGGAACAGCTGCTGATCCGAGGCCATCTGGCAGGCGGATATCGAGGACAAGGAGGGTCATGGCGACGGCAAAAATCCCGTCGCTCAGGGCGCTCAAGCGATCCTTGCTTGCCAGAAGATCTCTGCTCGCTGCGTGTCTCTGCTGCATGCCATCCTCCTTTGGCAGGAGAGAATCCGGCTGAAGTCACACCCTCTCTCCCTGGAGCCAGCTACCACAAGCGCCTCTCCAGATCCGGGGAAGGAGGAGAAGGCAGTTTCCACTCCTTGAGTTGAACCGAGCAGATCCAGGGAGAGCACACCGTTTTTACCTCTTCAGAAGGATAGCAGTCAGCGCATTCTGCTGGCAAGCACGAGGAGGGGAAGAGCAGAGCGCGCTGTCCGAGAGCGACCAGCAGGCCATCGCGAATCAGAGCAAGAAGGGAACGGCGCGCGGGCGCGTGCTCTGCAGAGCAGCATCCTGCGCGCCGTCACTGATGCGGCCACCCTGGTGGTCGCCTTAGCTCAGTCTTTATTTCAGGGCCAGCATGCGGTCAAGGGCTACACGAGCCCAATGGGCCACCTCTGGGTCCACCTTGACCTGATTGATCACCTGGCCGTCGACGAGGGCCTCCAGGACCCAGGCCAGGTACGCTGGATGGATACGGTACATGGTCGAGCAAGGGCAGACAATCGGGTCGAGGCAGAAGATCAGCTTGTCGGGATGCTCCAGGGCCAGGCGATGAACCAGATTGATCTCGGTTCCCACGGCCCACTTGCTGCCCGCCGGCGCCCGCTCGATCTGCTGAATGATGTACTCGGTCGAGCCGTAGAGATCGGCGGCCTCGACCACTTCACGCCGGCACTCGGGATGGACAATGACCGTGATATCGGGGTGCTCGGCGCGCGCCTTGGCGATCTGCTGGACGGTGAAGCGCATATGGGTCGAACAGTAGCCTTTCCACAGGATAAGGCGGGCGCGCTGAAGCCGCTCCTCGTCGTCGAGGGTCTCCTGGGGATTCTTGGGATTCCAGACGACCATCTCCTCTTCGGCAATGCCGTAGGCGTGGCCAGTATTGCGCCCGAGATGCTCATCCGGGAAGAAGAGCAGCCGTTGCCCCCGGCTGAAGGCCCATTCCATCACCTTGAAGGCATTGCTGGAGGTACAGACAATACCACCATGCTGGCCGCAGAAGGCTTTGAGACTGGCCGCCGAATTGATGTAGGTGATCGGCACCAGGCCGGCCTCCTCTCCCAGGACCTCGCTGAGCGTCTCCCAGCACTCTTCAACCTCAGCGATGCTGGCCATATCGGCCATTGAGCAGCCAGCGGTCGGGTTGGGCAGGATGACTTGCTGATGAGGGGCGCTTAGAATGTCGGCACTCTCGGCCATGAAGTGCACGCCACAGAAGACGATGTAGTCGGCTTCAGGCCGCGCTGCCGCCTGCTGAGCAAGCTTGAAGGAGTCACCGCGCAGGTCGGCGTATTTGATGATCTCGTCGCGCTGGTAGTGGTGCCCCAGGATCAGCAGGCGCTGGCCAAGAGCAGCTTTGGCCTGACTGATGCGCCGATCGAGTTCGGCCCCATCCATCTCGGCATAGCGACGCGGGATGTGGTCGGCGCGCCCTCCGTGCGCATACTGGTCGCGCGTGGCCGGATGCAGCAAGGGTAGAATGCGACTCTCCTGGCTGGCTTCACAGGCTGTTTGCAGAGCCATGAGATTTCGCTCCTCCTTTCTCGTTTCGACTTTGCGGGCTGCAGGAACGCTCCCGCTGGCAAGCGCTAGGCAAGAAACTCCAGGGCAACGTCCAGATTGGGAGCCGAGTGCGTCAGCGCGCCCAGGGAGATGAAGTCGACCCCCGTGGCCGCGACAGCCGCCAGGCGCTCTGGATCTGGGCCGATACCGCCCGAGGCTTCGAGGAGGATGCCAGGCGCCTCGCTCCGCACGAGGGCAACGGCCTGACGCAACTGCTCCAGCCCCATGTTGTCGAGCAGGATGACATCAGCCCCAGCCTGGACGGCGGCCTGCACCTCCCCAAGGGTCTCGCACTCGACTTCGATTTTGAGGAGATGGGGCACCTGACGACGTACCGCGTCGATGGCAGCAGTCAGGCCACCAGCAGCCTTGATATGGTTGTCTTTGATGAGGATGCCGTCACTAAGACCGAAGCGGTGGTTGTAGCCCCCTCCCAGACGCACGGCCTCCTTTTCAAGGGACCGCAGACCAGGGGTGGTTTTGCGCGTGTCAAGAATGCGCACGCCGGTGCCAGCCACGGCCCGCACACAGCGCGCAGTCAGGGTGGCAATGCCGGAGAGGTGGCCGAGGAAGTTGAGAGCCACACGCTCGGCACTCAGGAGGGCGCGCGCCGGCCCGCGTAGATCCGCTAACGGCTGACCGGCGGCGATCGCCTCCCCGTCTTTGACGTGGGCCTCTCCCTGGACACGCTCGTCGAGCAGGCGAAAGGCGGCCAGGGCAAGAGGGAGGCCGGCAATGACCCCCTCGCGCCGCGCCAGCAGAACAGCCCGAGCCTGGGCCTCGGCGGGCACTGTACACAGCGTGGTGAGATCGCGATAGGCTCCGTCTTCGACTAGAGCCTGTCTGATCAGGTCAAGCGGGAGTTCAGACATACGGTCTTCCTTTGTGCTGGAGAGCAACGCTGCTCGCGGCCTCGGCGCCCGGAAGAGCGGGCCGCAGGACAAGGCTCACGCCAGCCAGCGCTGGATCAGGCTGAGGATAGTCCCTACGCCAGTGGCTGCCACGACTTTCGCGTCGCGCCAGGGCGGCCTGCACGACGAGAGCAGCACTATCAAGCATGTTGGCGGCCTCTAGCCAGGTGCACGCCACGGCCTCGTGAGGGGCGCGTGGTCGGGCCGCCTCAGCAAAGCGGGTCCGCAGCCGTAGCAACTGTTGCCAGGCGGCGCGCAGTCCCTCCTCGTCGCGGCAGAGCGAGACGGAGCGCCACATCAGGTCTCGCAGCTCCTGCTGAAGCACGCGCGCCAGCTCCTCTGGCCCAACCCAGTCCGGCGGCAGCGGCCACTGCCGGGCCTGCTCCTGGGTAGCGACGAGTGAGAGCCTTAGCTCGTGCCGCCGCCGTCCGGCAGCCCGGGGAGCCTGCTCAGAGAGCGCTCCCCGCAAGGCGGCAGCAAGACGGCGCCCAAAGACCAGTCCTTCAAGCAAGGAGTTGCTGGCGAGGCGATTGGCGCCGTGCACACCAGTACAGGCGACTTCGCCGACGGCATACAGGTGCGGCAGCGTGCTGCGCCCCTGCTGATCCACCAGAATACCGCCCATGCAGTAATGGGCCGCCGGCGCAACGGGTAAGAGATCATGGGCCAGGTCCAGGCCGTAACGACGGCAGAGAGCGGCAATGGTCGGAAAGCGGGCATACATCCGCTCATCAGGAAGATGGGTCAGGTCGAGGTATTGGCAGTCCACCCCTTCAGCCTGCATCTCGCTGAGGATGGCCCGCGCCACCACGTCGCGCGGGGCTAGCTCGGCAAGAGGATGATAGCGCGGCATGAAGCGCTCGCCGGTATGGTTGCGCAGATAGGCCCCTTCGCCGCGGACGGCTTCCGAGATGAGATGGCTGGCCCCATTGACCTTGAGTACCGTCGGGTGGAACTGGACAAACTCAAGGTCGGCCAGAGCAGCCCCAGCCCGCCAGGCCAGGGCCAGGCCGTCAGCAGTAGCCCCAGCAGGGTTGGAGGTGTATGCCCAAAGGCTGCCCGTACCGCCACAGGCCAGCACTGTCTCGCGCGCTTCAATAACAAAGGGCTGCCCGTGCTGATCAAGGGCCTGCAGACCATAGCAGCCAGCCTCGTTAACGAGCAGGGAGCAGACAGGCGTGTCGGCATAGATGGAGATGTGGGAACAAGCCTTGAGGGCGGCCAGCAGGGCCCGCTCGATTTCGGCCCCCGTGGCGTCGCCGCCGGCGTGAAGAATGCGCCGCCGGCCATGAGCCGCTTCCTGACCCAAAAGCAGACCGTCGGCAGTCACAGCCTCAGCGCTCTCGCCAGGTGCCGCCCGATCAAAATGGACGCCCAGCTCGATGAGCCAGCGCACGGCTGTCGGCGCTTCTTCGACAAGGAGGCGTACGGCCTCCGTGTCACAGAGGCCAGCCCCCGCCGCCAGGGTGTCCGCGTAATGAAGTGCGGGACTGTCGTCCGGCCCCAGTGCCGCCGCTAGCCCCCCCTGCGCATAGCGCGTGTTGCTCTCCCCCAGCCGCCCTTTGGTAAGGAGGGCCACACGCCAGTCAGGCGGCAGGCTGAGAGCCACGGTCAGGCCGGCGATGCCAGCGCCCACAATGGCTACGTCAAATCTCTGGCAGCTCGCCATGTTGGTCCCTTCTTGTCTCGGTCCATAGCCATTAAGTGTAAAATTTACACTAACTGGCCTCAAAAAAGAAAAAGGTGTATCAAATACACCAACCGTATTGCTAACAAGTATACCAGCGATCTCTCAGGAAAACAAGGGGCCGGGGAAGCGCTGCCCGGAGAGCACGAGCGCGCGTCTGATCCCGGCCCGGCCCGTTTGTCTCTGCCTGAGCGAATCAGAGAGATGTGGCTACTCACCGATGACTTTCACAATGACGCGCTTATCGCGCTGGCCGTCGAATTCGACATAAAAGAGGCGCTGCCAGGGACCGGCGTCGAAGCGTCCGCGTGTGATAGGAATCACAACCTGCAGATGCATCAAGAGGTTCTTGAGGTGAGCATCGCCGTTATCCTCGCCGGTGCGATGGTGGTGATAGTCGGGCCGCTCGGGAGCCACCTGCTCGGCCCACTCCATGATGTCGCGCCAGAGGCCAGACTCCTCGTCCTGGATAATGACACTGGCCGTCAGGTGCATCGAAGAGACCAGGGCCAGGCCCTCCTGAATGCCACTCTCGCGAATGATGCGCTCGACCTGATCTGTGATAGGGATGATCTCCTTGCGTTTCTTAGTATGAAAGGTGAGATAGGCTGTATGCGATTTCATAGCAACCTCCTGCGGTAGGATCTTCTCGGGACCCCGCCATCTGGCTCGTAGCGCAGGTCCAGCTAGAGAGGGTTTCCGTTCAAGTATAGTGCCGGCTCCGGCACTGGACAATCCAGGCAGGCATTCGGGCCAGGCTCTTCCTTTTGGGGTCTGAAATATGGTACGCTCTGAAACAAGGTGGTTCAGCTCTTCAGCAGCGGCAACAGCGAGGACATCTCATGCAGCAGAGCAGACGCGGCGTGCTGACCGGCCTCTTGCTTATCGCCCTGGCCATTGTGCTGGCCCTCTTGATGGGTGCGGCGCGTGCGCACGCTCCCCTTGGCTTTCTGTGGTCTGGCAACAATGTGGCACTCCAACAACAGGGACAGGGAACGCCGCAGACGCTCCACTTGCTCAATGGCCGGCTAGCCTCTCTCGGCTGGATTGTTGGGCGCGACTGCCAGCGTGGCATCCAGGCCTATCTGCAGACTGCCGACATCAATCCCGATGCAGCCCTGGTCGGCAGCGGCTGGGTCAATCCCTTGACGGGGCAGCTGATGGACGGGGAGAGCAATAACTGCCAGCCAGGCACGCTCAGCATGGAGAGCGTAGTCCGCCTGATCCATAGCAAGGGAGGCAAAGCCTACCTGACGGTCACAATGGAGACCGACGCTAACGGCTGGACGGCGCAGCAGCAGTCGGATTACATCAAAGCAGCCATCAAGCAGCCGGCCTATATTCAGGCGATCGTCAATGTCGTCAAGCAGGGCAGCTACGACGGGGTCATTATGGACCTGGAGGGAGCGGACCGCACCTATCCCCAGATCCAGCAGCTCTTCGCCGACTACAACCGCCTGGTCTGGAAAGCCATGCAGGCCCTCGACAAGCCCTACGGCATCGCCCTCATTCATAAGGTGGCCGACCAGGACGACTACTACAATCTGAACGGCTTTGAGGACTGGTCGCTGCTCGGACGCTGCGCCGACTTTATCGTCATCATGTCCCTGGATCAGTCCTATTTCACCCCGGGGCCAACAGTGAGCGTGCCCTGGCTGAAACAGATCCTGGCCTATGCCCTCAAGACCATGCCCCAGATGCTGCCTCGCACCATCTGGGAGTTTCCCCTTTATGGAGCGCGCTGGCATCAGGCCGCCGACGGGCACTGGATCTTTGACGGAGGGGTTAACTACGCCGATGCGGTGGCCCTGGTCAAGAGCATTCCCGCCGCCCAGATCGACCAGGAGGCCAGCAACCTGAACGACCCCTACGCCGCCCACCTGGTCTACACGGACAGCAGCGGGGTCAGGCATGCCGTCTGGTACCATACCGCCGAGAACCTGCTGCGGATCATTCGCGAGTTTCGCGACCTGCTGAAGCAGACGCCGCAGTTCAGCAGCGCTCAGGCATATTTGCAGATCGCCGTCTGGTACCGGGCCACCTGGGAGCCAGGTACGCTCTGGCGCGCGCTGCTGCCAGTGCTTCCCAATGCCGCTGCCTAGACCTGGCGTCCCGTCCGTCGCTGGACAGTAAAGCTCTGGCCCGGGCATACTTTCCGTCCCTGGTAATCTGCGGCAGACAGCAGGAAGCCAGGCTGGCCAGCCTCACTCTTCCAGTCCAGGAACCAGACGACGCGTGCCCTCCACCAGGATACGCAGCACCAGCTCACTCATCTCCCCTGCCGTCAGTTTCCCCTCTTCACGCTTGCTCCACTGGGCGGCACAGCCAAAGATGGCCCAGCTCATGACCTCTGCCAATGTCTCCAGAGGCACCGGGCGCGACGACCATCGATGAGCTGAGCTACTCGCTGGAGCTTGTCGCAGCCACTGAAGCAAGATGCGCGCTAGCTCTTGCTGGACCGCCCGCTCCATCAGGGGATCAAACTGCCCTCCCGCCGGTGAGCAGTACTCATGCAACCCGCCAAGGAACTCAAAGACAGCGCTGATGAGCAGGCGCAGACTCTCCAGCTGCCAGCCTGGGGTAGCTGGCAGCTTGCTGGTAACAGCCTCCAGAAAGCGTTCGTGGATCACCGCATCAGCCAGGGCATATTTGTCGCCAAAATGGGCGTAAAATGTAGTACGATTAACAGTTGCCCTCTCAGCTATATCCTGAATACTGATATCGGCGAAGCTCTTCTCTTGCAAGAGTTCTAGCAGCGCTTGCTGCAGCAACCGCCGGGTACGGCGGACGCGCGGATCAACGTGCCCACCTGCTGATTCTCCCAAGGGCTGCCCTTCCGCTGTGCTCATAACTGTTCCTCACAGCCTCCTATGTGGACTAACTCGACGCTCGGCGCCCAACTGCCCCAAGTCGCTGTGATCACGACTTTGCCAACAGAGGGCAGCCTCCTGTTGCCTAGACAACAGAGAGGCTAGATTGTCTCTTGCCCTGCAGTTCCAGAGCACAGTAGTATGATAAGCAACATCTATTGCTTAGGCAATAGCCGATGCTTTCAAGATAGCTGTTGTTTAAGACAAGGAGGGAGAACATTGAGCAACTGGCTTCTCTGGATCGTGCAGAGTCTGCTAGCCCTCTCCTTTCTGGCGGCGGGAGTCATGAAGAGTGTTCGCCCACTAGAGCAACTCAAGCAGAGCATGGCCTGGGTAGGCAGGGTGCCACCAATGCTGGTGCGCTTTATCGGTATCTGCGAGCTTCTGGGGGCCATAGGGCTTGTCCTCCCGCTGGCTACCGGCATTCTCCCCGGGCTGACGGTGGCCGCTGCCAGTGGTCTGGCCCTCATCATGATCTTTGCCGCCATTTTCCACGCCAGGCAAGGCGAATATCGCGAGATTGGCCTCAACTTGATCTTGCTTCTGCTGGCGCTAGTTGTCGCTATCGGGCGACTGCCAAGTGCTCATTTCTAAAAACGCTGCCGGTCCTCTTTGTGGGGATAGCGTAATGAGCAAGAAGGAGCCTCCTCAACTCAAGAGCGATGAGGCTCCTTCCAGGCAAGGAAGTAATGCCAAGCGGTCGGGCAGAGGGAAGAAACCGGCGCTGGGCCAGAGCCTCTCAGCAATGTTGCTCGAGCTGGACGCTATACTCTGGCACCAGGCGGATGGCCCGCAGCGTCACCGGCAAGGTACCATCGCTGGCAGGCGCTGGCAGCCGCTCCCTGGAGAAGTAGCGCAGCACCGGTGCATCAGCCCGTAAAGGAGTAAAACGCAGGATCAGCTCCAGTTCCTGCCCAGGCTGCAGAAAGCGCTTCAGCCCGATCACCCACGGCTGATCAGAGCCGAAGTAATCGGCTACCAGCTGCCCATCGAGGAAAGCCTGTCCTACATCGGCCACACAATCCACCTGCAGAAAGAGATCGTGCACTCCTTCCAGGGCCTCCGCTGCCAGCCGCAGGCGCACCACCTGCGGCTCGGGCTGCTCCAGCGACCAGCGCGCCGCCCAGGGAGCACACTGAAGACGATAGCGCCAGAACAAGCCTTGCTGGCCGCTTTCTTCCAGAGAGCCAGAGATCACCATCGAGGCGGGCAGAGGCGGATAGCTCAGCACCTCAAGCTGTGGCTCGCCCTGCCAGCAGATTCTCAGTCCCTCCTCATCAGCATCTACCCAGGCAGCGTCTTTGCTCCCAGTAAGCAGCAGGTACTCATCGCCGGCCAGCGGCACCTTCCAGCAGCGCAGGGCCTGCTCTTGAGACAAGACGAGCAATTCCACAGTCTCACCGGCCATGCTGGTCATCTCCAAATGCGTTCCCAGACCCGGCTCCGGCCAGGCGTAGAGCGTCTCTTGCTCTTCCACTATCCTGCCGCCCTGGAGCGTCAAAGTGCGGCACCCCTCGCGCGCCAGAGCAAACTCGGTTTGGAGTCCCTCGGGAGCAAAAAAGACCATCCTTGTCCGTCCAGCGGTGCGCAGGACCGTCAGCGGCTGGGCCGTCGCATAGCGCAGGCGCAAGCCAGAACCAAGCTCCAGCCCGACAGGCAAGATTGCGCTCAGGCCACGACGCAGCGTCAGACCGCCCGCGCGCGGCACGCGCAGCCTTCCCTCTGGCAGCAGCAGCTCCAGGCTGATCCCTTCCAGATCCTGGCCCCCGGCATGATCCTGATAGGTATTGACAAAGAGAAAGCCCTGACCCTGTTGAGCACGCGCCGCATAGCGCAGTACCCCAGTCATCTGCGGCTTCACGGCAGCGGCCCCCGGAGGTAGCACCACCGGCAGCGGAGCCAGCTGGCTGCCGAACTCTTCCAGGAAGAGGTGCAATAGACGCAGATGATGATAGGAAGGATGGAGCTGGCCATACTCCCCCAGAGGGGCCTGGAAATCATAAGAGAGACGTGGCACCGTAAACTCGTTGAAGAAGCCGTGGCGACCGACCGGATTCGAGCCACCGTGGTACATGTAATAACCCAGCCAGTTGCAGCCGCTGCCCAGAGCCACCACGGCCAGGGCCTGCGTGCACTCAGGCGGCACCTGGGGACGATGGAGATAGGTCATCTGGATGCCGGACCCCAGCTCGCAGTAGACATACGGATAGCGATCGACAGGATAGCGGAAAGCCCCGGCTTGCCACCACTCGTTTTCAGGCTGCTGGGGCGAGCGAAAGAGAAATTCGCGGCTGGGCGAGGGTTCAAAGGCGGGATCAGGCTCCCAAGGGGTAAAGGGATAGGCGGCATGCATGGGCAAAAAGCCCTCCGCAGGCACGGCAGCCCCTCCCCAGGCCGTGCAGGTGTAGAGTGGCGCCACCAGACCAACCTCGTTGGCTAATACCCGCAGGCGCTCCAGGTGGGCCGGCCCGTCGTCGCCTCGCGGCACCCACTCGCTGCCGGGCCGAAAGGTCAGCTCCCAGGGTGCCCCAGCATGCATATACTCGTTCTCTAGCTGCACGCCGAGAATCGGTCCCCCGTCCTGAAAAAAGAAGCCTCGCACCTGACGCGCAATCTCGGCAAAGTAGCGACGCACATAGAATAAATAGCGCTCATCGTTCGAGCGCACGGCTACCGCCCGCCCGTAGAGCCAGTCGGGCAAGCCACCATTGCGGCACTCGCCATGCACAAATGGCCCCACACGCAGCAGGATCTCCAGCCCTATCTCTCCGCAGAGCTGCACAAAGGCGCGCAGATCGCGATTCTCCGACCAATCAAAGCGGCCCTCTTCTTCCTCAACGTGAATCCAGAAGACATAGATTGAGACCAGCGTCAGGCCACCGGCACGCATCTTCTGCAGCGCTTCACGCCAGTAGCGGCGCGGATAGCGCGAGGGATGGAACTCGCCCATGATGGGAATCCAAGGCTGCCCGTTGCGGAGCAAATAGCTCGGCGTCAGCGCCAGCGTCTCCCCCTGCGGCGAGCGCGCCAGGAGCCGCGGCTCCGGCAGCCCCCCCTCCGCCTCCTCCGCAGCGCGCAGATCGAGTCGATAGTAGGAACGATCATCAGCAGGTAGATGTGGCTGCAACGATGTGGCGGACAATGGGCTTCTTCCTCCTGCTCTTCTCTCTTACAGAATCGCTTGCTCGACTTCGCCGATCGCTCAGACCCTGGCGCTATCAGCGCAGGAACAAGGGCGCCTTTTTATCAGGTTGAACTGTTGTCAGGAACTATCGTTGTCCGAGAGACAGCCAGCACCAGGACAGCGACCACAGGCATGGGTAGAGGCGCCAGAGGTCTGAGCGGAGTTGGCCAACGTGACGATAGGTTGGTTGGACGCGGACAGAGTGCCGGTCAGGACGCCCGGTCAGGGTCAGGATCGCGACCAAGACGAAGCGGGGGCCGCAGTGGACTGGCGTATCACCAGGGAAGGCGGGACCAGACGCAGCGGGGCCGTCACTCCCTGGCCCTGGGCCGTGCCATCACTACGCCCATCAGCAGGCAGCGGCTCGCGTCCCTGCTCCTGGCTGGCTGCCTCAATCTGGGTCAGCAGCAGCTCCGTCGCCTCCTGAGCCAGGCGCGTCTTGGGAATGGCAATGGTTGTCAGGGGCGGACGCAGATGGGCAGAGACCACAATATCGTCGAGGCCGACGATCGAGACATCCTCGGGGACACGCAGCCCGCGGTCAAGAACCAGCTCCATCGCCCCGAGGGCCATCCAATCGTTGGTCGCAAAGATCGCCGTTGGCGGCGCCAGCTCCTGCCCGGCACTCAGCAACTGGCGCGCCGCTGCATAGCCGCTTTCCAGCGAGGAGTCACCCAGGGCAATACGGTCCGGGGGTAGCTCCAGTCCAGCCTGCTGCAATGTCGTACGGAAACCTTCTAACCGCAGATGCTGCTGAGGTTCGTCGACAATGACAGCAATGCGCCGGTGCCCCAGCGCCAGCAAATGTTCGGCAGCCAGCTGTCCCGCCTGGAAGAAATCTACCGTCACCTGGGGGATGTCCGACGGCGACTCATTTTCTTGCCAGTCGCAGAGCACAATGGGCACCCCCTGACGGAAATAGTGCGTGATGTCGGCAATGTCCATGCTCGACCCCATGATGATGTAGCCATCAACCCAGCGGCTCATCAGCCGCTCCATCTGCTGCCTCCCCAGGGCAAAATCTCCGTGCGTGTTGCAGAAGAGGGTCTGGTAGTCCCGCTGGCGGAGAATGTTCTCAATGGCCTCCATAATCTCGGGATAGAAGGGGTTGGCAACGGTGGGCAGGATCAGGGCCACAGTAAAGGTTCGGTGCTGTGAGAGATTGCGCGCCAACAGATTGGGCCGATACCCTAGCTCGCGGGCATAGTAGAGCACACGCTGGCGCGTGGCTTCGCTGACTTTGCCTTTGCCACTCAGCACATTGGCAACGGTGCTTTTGGCAACCCCCGCCGCCCGCGCAATGTCGTAAATCGTGACCATATGCCCCTTCCTGGCCACCGCAGGCCGTTCTTGCGACTGCTGCTGAAAGCGAGATTCCTTCATCGAAAGCGTATCCTCATCCCTTCGCTTAGAGTATAGAAGATGGACCGGTCCATGTCAAGTAACAGCTATTCTCCCTTGACATGGACCGGTCCATCTTCTATACTTTTCGCGTGTGGACCGTTCCACTTCCCCCTTGCCGAAGCAGGAGAGCAGTCGGCTCCCAGGAGTCCAGGTAGAGGACTGGCAGGCTGAGTGTCCGGCGAGCGGCGGTCTGGGCAGGCAAGGAAAGCGGTCAGGGCGGTCGGCCTGGCAGGAAGCCGGTGCTCCGCACCAGTGAGCAGCTGGAAGGGAGGGCGCGATCCGTGAAGGGATGAACGGACGGGCGGACGAACGAATGGGCAGATGGGACAGGCGGATGAAGAGACGACTGGGTAGGCACATGGGGAGATGGGAGATGGACGACCGAGTTAACGCCGAGAGGGCGAACGCAGCAATGAACCAACGTCGCCGGGTCAATCGGTCACTCGGTTAAGTGCGTCTGCAGTGTCTTGAGCAGGCGTCAGCTCCTACAGTGCAGTCAAGGAGGAAACGAGAGATGAACCGCGGTCTCCTATTTTGCCATGCCAGGGGGGTGGCTAAGGCCGGCCTGCTGCTGCTCCTGGCGCTCAGCATCAGCAGCTATCTCGTGGCCTGTGGTGGGACGCCCGCCAGCTCTGGGCCGGTGACGCTCACCTTTTGGTCCTGGGTGCCCAACCTCCAGCAAGCGATCGACCTCTTCGAGAAGAGTCACCCCAACATCAAGATTAAGTGGCAGAACGTCGGTTCGGGCGGCACGGAGTACACCAAGCTGACGACGGCCCTGAAGGCGGGTTCAGGCGCCCCCGATGTGGTGCAAATCGAGTACGCCTATCTTCCCCAGTATATTCTTAGTGGGAAGCTGGTCGATCTTTCGCAGTACGGGGCTAACGATGTGAAAGATCAGTTTGTCCCCTGGACCTGGGCCCAGGTCTCCAGCGGTGGTAAGGTCTATGCCATCCCCCAGGATACTGGCCCGATGGGCCTGCTCTACCGCGAGGATATCTTTAAGAAATATAACCTCCCCGTTCCCACCACCTGGGACCAGTACGCCCAGGAAGCCATTCAGCTGCATAAGGCCAATCCCAAGATCTATATCACTGACTTCTCTCCCAGCGATGGCCCCTGGTTCTTCTCGCTGCTCTGGCAGGCCGGTTCCCAGCCCTTTGTGGTCAATGGGACGACGATTAAGATCCATCTGGACGATGCCGCGGCGCTGAAGGTGGCGAACTACTGGGGCAACCTGGTCAAGAGCGGGGCGGTGAGCACTGCCGCTGATTGGAACAACGACTGGTACGCCGCGCTCCAGAATGGCACGCTGGCTACCTGGATCACCGCCGCCTGGGCGCCGTCCGATCTGGAGGGCTTTGCGCCAAAGTCCGCCGGCCTGTGGCGCGTGGCGCCGCTGCCTCAGTGGACCGCTGGCGAGCAGGCCTCGGCCAACTGGGGCGGCTCGACCGACGCGGTGACGACGCAGTGCCAGCATCCTGCCGAGGCCGCGGAGTTCGTCAAGTGGCTCAACACGAACCCCGAGGCCGTCAAGGTCCTGACTCAGAAGCTCTACCTCTTCCCTTCTCAGAAGAGCGCTCTGCAAGACCCCAGCTTCGATACGGCCAACTCATTCTACGGCGGTCAGCAGGTCAACCGCATCTTTGTAGAGTCCGCTCAGGAGGTCAATACCTCTTTCCAGTCAACAGCCCCGGGATCAAGCCGGTGGCTTGCCCGCAGCCTTGTCGGCCCGGGCTTCAGGGCTGGTTGACGGCAGCCCACTCAGCCGTAACTGAGTACAGCGATCACGAATATTCCTGGCCGCGTTGATATCTGCGTGCTCCTGGCAGCCACACTGCGGGCAGGTGAAGGCATGTCGGCGCCGGTTCCCCCGCTGTCCACAGCGAGAACAGATCTGACTGGTATAGGCCGGGTTCACCTCTGTCACCTGCAATCCTTGCTCTCGGGCCTTGTGCTCTGTCCAGCGCCGGATGAGTCCCCGCTGCCACAGCGCGAGCCGCCGCCGCAGCGCTCGCCCCCGGACCTGCTCTTTCTGGGGCGGCGGCACCTGGAGCTGTTCGAAGACCAGCACCGCCTGTGGTGGTGCCCACTCCACCAGGCGCTTTGCTATGGTCTGGGCAAAGGTCTGGGTGCGGTGCCGTTGCCGGCGGCCAAGCCGTTTCAGCACCCGCCGGACACTGCGCGTGTCCCGGTGCTGTGCCTTATGGGCCGCCAGCTTCCGCTGCAGTCTCGCCCGTGTCTTCGCCGTGCGCCGATTGCGCACCTTCACCGCCTTCCCACTCACGAAGAGCACCCGCTCCTGTCCATCTACCGCCACCACCGCATTCGTCTCATTCAGATCGATCCCCACGACCCGGCTCGCTCCTGCTGCCTCATCCGAGGGTGGGAGGGGCTGCGGGTCTGGCACCTCCAGCGTGATGGTCAGTCGCCCCAGCAGCCGCCCATTGCGCTCCAGCACCGTGAGGCTGTCTATCGTCTTCGCCTGCGCCAGCCGCGGCTGAGAAGCCTCCGGCACCTGGTAGGGCAGGCGCTTACGCCCGGCGACCGTCCAGATGGAGAGGGTGCCATCGGGGCACAGACGGGCATCCCGTCCCCGCGGGCCGATGAGGAACAACGCCCGTCTGTGCCGGAACTGGAAGGGGCGCTGTGGCGGGCGGCGGTTGCTCTGGGCGCTCTGGTAAGCGGCAGCCACCAGCCGGATGGCGGTGCAGGTCATCTGCGCGTTGAGCTGGCCCTTGACCTCGTGATAACAAGCTCGCTGCAGGGCCACGGCAGAGAGGGGCTTGCCCCCGTTGAAGCAGGGGGCCGAGAGCTGCTGCTGCACCCGCTGGAAGACGGCCAGCGTCTCACGCACGTCCTCATCGGCTGGCAGCAGCAGCGGGATGGTTCGCTGCACCTGGGCCATCGGCCTCTTCCTTCCTCTTCGTATTCCTTCTCACAAGACGTGTTTCCACGCTCGTTTTCCTTTCCGGTCATCTGATGGAGAGAGAGACACTTTCTCCTGGAAGGCAGGAAAAGAAGCCGGTTGGGTCCTCATCGATCACTCCTTCCTCTTCTGATCTGCTTGTGTCTGGCGCTGGCAGTGAGCCTGCCAGTCGGTTCGCAGCCGGGCCAGTGCGGCCTCGCGCACCTGGCGGACGCGCTTGGGGGGCAGGCCCAGCTCACGAGCAATCTCTACCAGGGTGGCTGGACGCCAGTGGTCCCCCCAACCCAACAGGGCTTCCATCACGATGCGCTGTCTGGGGGTCAACCGGTGCCGCAGCGCCTCTGCCAGCCAGCGTCGTTGCTCCTCCGCCCCGTCGGGACTGCAGACAGCCTCGGCGGGATCGGGCGCTCGGGGATCGCACCGCTCCTCTATCTGCCAGCGCTCTTGCTGTGTCAGGGTGTCCAGGGAGACCGTCCGGGGCACCGGCTGTGAGCCGGGGAGAACTGGCTGGGCGTCCTTCTCTGTCTCCCCTGGGGCTGAGGTGTGAAGACGGACCTGGACATACTCAGGCAACCGGATGGTATCCGCTGCCCGGATCGCCCGGAGGATCGCCTGTCTGATCCACCAGGTGGCATACGTGCTGAACTGGGTCCCTCGCTCTGGGTCATAGTGCCTGGCTGCCTCAATCAGCCCCAGATTGCCCTCCTGGATCAGATCAGCCAGGTCCAGGGCTGCCTGCTCTCGGAGCAGTGGCGCATAGGTCCGCGCCACGCTGACCACCAGGCGCAGGTTTCTCTCTACCAAAGCCATGATCGCCTGCGTCTGCTGAGCACGGGGAGCCGTTCCTGTCTCGGAGCTCCCCGCACCGTCCCGGGGGGAGACGGACAGATCGTTCAGATACAGGGTGACCGGGGTCAGGTCGGTCCGGTAGGCGCGCATGCGCCGGGGGGTCAGATGGGGAGAGGGAGCAGGCGAGCGGGACCTGCTCCCGGAAGACAGGTGGCTAGTCGCGCGGGGCATGCCGACCTCCTGGGGAGACACGAGCGTCCTGGCCTGCCTCCGCTGGGTGCTGCTGGCACCGCCGCCAGGCAAGCTGGAGGGCAAGGTGTTGTGCACACAACTGCTGGATCGTGGCCTCCAGGCGCATCTGACGGGCCTGGTAGGCGGCAATCTGGCGTTCCAGCCGGCGCAGGGAACGCTCTGGGTGGGTAGCTGTTCGATGGAACAGTCCTTTCATCCACTGCATGACCTTTCCTCCTGGATGGGTGGGGAGCGGTCCCCACCCACATCTGTAGGCAGACGAGGAAACGAACAACGTGAAGGCGTGAACAGGGAAATGACCGGGAATTGGCACAAGCAGCGCGTTCAGGCTTGCTCGTCTGAGACAGGCCGGCAAGAAGGAGCCCGCGCCTCGTCGACGGAGAAGAAGGCCCGAGTCCTGGCGGGATTGGCTGGCAGCCACTCGGGAAAGGGGGCCAGCCCGAGCAGGCGGATCAGGGCCTCGACCTCCTGATCGGACAGCCCATCCAGAACCAGGGCCGCCTGGAAATCCTCACCAGGCCGCTGTTCTGACTGTTGGACAATGGCCGCCGCCTTCAGCCCGTCAGGACGCGCGTAGAGCAGCCAGGTTCCTGCGGGGAACCGGCCCATTCTGGCATGGATCACTGGTACTCACCTCCTCCCTCTGTCGGGCAGGGAAACAGGACAGTCTTGCTGATCGCTTTAGGACTCCGGCTAGCCTCCAGGCGGCCTAGAGCAGCCTGCAGGAGCTGGAGCTGCTGCCGGACCTGCTGGCGCAGGCGATCCGGGCTGCTGACCCCTGGCCGGCGCCAGGAGGGCAGGCCCTCCGCCTCCTCGCTGCTGATCCGCCGGGCCAGGGTGCCCACCAGCAGGCGGGTCTCATCACAGTGCTGGCAGGCGTCCATGAGCAGATGCTGCCGGTGGATGGAGGCCGCTTCCACAGCGCCGGCAGACATGTGCGGGGACCCGCCGTGCGCGTGCACCGTCTCCGTCTCCAGCCGTAGACAGAGCTGTCTCAGTCCACGGGTCAGGCGATGCAGATCCGCCAGCGAGAGAGCGGCCTCGTAGGCGCCGACCTGGTGGCTGGCCCAGGAGAGCCAGGCCAGCCAGTGGGACCAGGGAGCATCAGGAGTGGGCGGCTCGCAACCAGGGGAAGGCCCCAGGGGGCTAGACTCAGCCATTGCCCACCCCCGAGGAGCCTGCTGGAAGGTCACTCCGCCGTGCACCAGGGCCAGGGACCTGCATTGCAGAGGCGGGCTCGTCAGGAACTCGTGCCGTCAGATGACACACGAGCTGGAAGGGGACGCCGTCGACCCGGACCAGGATCACAGGCACCTGCCTCGATCCCGAGGATGGCTGCACCTGCAGGGTCACCACGCGCGGGGGATCACCGGGAGCCTCCTGCACCACCTGGGGGAAGGTACACAGGCGCACTGCCCCCGCCCCAGCGACAGCCGAGCCAGGACCCGAGGCCGACACCGGGGCAGTAATCTCCACCACCAGGATGGTTCCATGCCAGTCCTGTCCCAGGAAGTGATGGACCTGGCCACGTACCACGACATCAAGCTGACTGACCCGAGCGGTGCCATAGACATACTGGGCCTGCTGCTGATTCCACCAGGCCCCCAGGGTGGGGCCAAGCCACCCGAGCCAGCACAGGGCCAGCAGCATCCCTGCCCCCAGACTCAGAGTAGCCCGTACCTGTCCCCGGCGCGGCGTCTGAAGCGTGCGCGAGTGACCGGAGCCAGGAGACCCATCCGCAGACATCTCCGGCTCTGCCAGAGGGACCCGGTCCGCGGTCGCAGGAGCCGCCGCTGCCGCAGGGTGCTGGCGACTGGCGCGCAGCGGAATGCCTGCGGGGAAAGACTGGGAAGGGGATGGAGCGGTCATGACAAGAAAAAACCTCCTCTCATGTTCGACAACAAAAGCACGACAGGAGCAACACAGACAGACGGAGGGAAGAAAACCGCCCTGCCGAACGTGGCAGGGACAGGAGCCGTGGCGTAGACGGGCCTATGGGGCACTGGAAGGATCAGCACCTCGTGAGCGGCCTGCTCGTGAGGAGCGTACAGGCACATCCCAGGGCGGCCAGGTTGGTCCTGGACGGATCTCATACCAGGTGAGCCGCTCCTGCAGTTCCGCCCGCAGGTGCTCAGCAAGCCAGAAAGCCCGGCCCTGTCGGGCAGGATCAGGCACCCGGCGCAGCCGCTCAATGCGACACAGCACCTCCTGCAGGGCCTCCAGGTACGCCCGGCGGGTTTTCAGGAAGCGGCCCCGCCCATCCGGGGCGAACCAGGGGGGCCAGAAGAACCACAGGGTTGGCAGGGCAGGAGAGGCCCCGATCCAGTAGAGCCGACCTGGACGCCGCAACAATGCCTTGACCTGTGCGAGGAGCATCGTCAGGGAAGCGCAAGACCCCTCGGGGTCCTCCGGTTCCACTGCTTCCACCTCCTCCATTGAGAGGGAGGAGCACGGTTTTCCTGTCTCATCAGAGGCAGAAGCCATGCGCGTTCACCTCCTGATTTCTCACCACCAGGGATAGGGGCGGTTCAACCCACGCTCGTCAATCTGGACGGACCCAGGAGCTGGGGCAGGGAAACATACCACATAGGGGGAGCGTTTCCCAGGCTGCAGCAACAACCAGCCGGTGGAACCTGAGGAAGCTTCCGTCGGTTCCTGGTCCATGCGTGTGGGTGGAGTCCCCTCCGAGCGCACAGGCACCACCTCCAGGAACACCCCCTGAGGGACCAGCAAGGGACAGTATTGGGGAGGGAGACATTGGTCCTCCAGAAAACGTCGCACGAACCCAGTCAGGAAAGCAGTGATCAGCTTCTCTCGCTCCGGCTGCTGACCCACCAGCGTCCGGGCGCGCTGCTGAGCCAGCAGCAGCGCATGCGGCCCATGCTCTCCCCCAAGGTCATAGTGAAGTCGTCCCGCGAGGTACCAGTCTTCCTCGGTATTCTGGGGATGGAAGAAGAGCAGAGCATCTTTAGTCCCCAGGGCAGTGGCAATTGTCAAGAGAATGTTCTGAAACGTGTCGCAAACGACCTCGTCCTCCAAGTCAGGATCAATGACGACCGCTGCGGGTTCCTGCAGGATTGCAGGGTCACGTCCACACAGCCGCAGGAGTTCCTCCAGCTCATTGGGATACCATACCCGTCCACGCCAGCGAACCCGCCACGAGAGAGAAGACAGAGGGGACATAGAACACCTCCTTGATCAGAATAGGGGGCTAGGAAGAGAGCACCCGAAACTGCTGCAGGGCAAAGGAGACGCCAAAACACTGTTTGTGGCTCCTGCCCGACTCGAAGAACACCACGCAGACACTTCCGTCGTCAGCGACGGAAGTCACGACTCCCCGACCCCAACGGAAGGCCGGGGTCCCGTCAGGATGAAGGCCGACAGGAGAGGGAACCAGCACCGTATGCCCACAGAACAGACGACGCGCCTGCGCCACCAGATGTGCATAGGGCACTGCCCAGGGTGTACGCGCAGCTCTCCGATTGCGTCGCCGACGCAATCGAGAGGGAACGACAGGAGGGAACGACGGGAAGGCAGACATGAGGACCTCCTTGGAGAGAACAAGACACCGATGTAAACTGAAGAGACAGACAAAAGAGGCAGAAAGGGCCGGGCAACCACTGCTGTGTGGCATGCTCTCCCAGGAGAGAGGCAGACCCCCAGGAACTACTGTCCCCACGAGGCAGAGGCATATACAGGGAAGATGCCGCGCACCTCCGAGCGAGCCAGCCCCTTCTCAACCGTAGAACAGTCACCTCCAGCTCGCCGGCCTTGCTTCCTCTCCTTACCACATGTCGCCCAGGTGCTTGGCTCCCCTGCAGAACACCCCCAAGCTGCATATAGTTGTCAAAGTACTTCTGCCAACAACCGTGCCATGTCACTGACACCTTTTCCGTAAAGTGACAAAATGGCCTCCAAATTTCACCAACAACAATATATCTAGCGACAAACGACGCATCTGTCAGTAATTATAGCAGCTAAAAGTGACATTGTCAATAACACAAGACAATTGACTGACGCACTTAGCCTGCTTGCCTTGAGCCACCTCTGTGCTATAATTACTGACAAAGCTCCTGACAAAACCAGATAAGGAAATCTATGAGTAAGCAAGAAAAGCAATGGTTGGAGGCGAAAGAGGCCGTCCCCCTTTTTGTCGAGGTAACCGGTCTGTCAGGGAGGTCCTTTTTCCGATACAAGGAGCGTGTCCGACAGCAACTGCCCCCAGGGAAAAACAGAGGCGCACTATATCTGCGCTCGGATATTGAGAAACTCTCTTCCTCTCAAACCAAAGGCAAGACGAAGACAAAGGGTGAGGAACAGCAGCCTCCCATTACCGTTGCCACCGACTGGATCAGAGAGGGAGATCTTCCCTACGTACTAGCCCTTGATTTCGAGATGTATGGCCCGGAAGGAACAGTTGATCCCAAGATCACATACCGGTGGTGGCAGAAAAACCCATACATGTGCAGGATCTTATTCGACGCGCAGGACCGCAGGAACGTCCTCGGGGCTATTACCATCATGCCCCTAGAGATGGACACCATCTTGAAACTATTGCGGCGAGAAATCCAGGAGCAGGATATCCCCCCTGAAGCTATCCTGACCTATGAGCCAGGCGAGTATGACGCATTTGTACTTTCAACTGTAGTCCGTCCCCAGGCTCGCATTCACCTCCGTCAACTGCTCTACAGCTTGGTGCAGTTCTGGTGTGACCAATATCCGCAGGTTAGACTCCGACGGCTGTACACATTCCCGTGGAGCCGAGAAGGCTGGCTGCTGATCAAACACCTGTACTTTGCCCCCCGACGTGACCTGGCGCCTGACGCCTTTGAGCTTGACCTTTGGGAGCCCAACCCGTCACGGCTGATCCAGGAATTCCAGCAATGTATTGAACAGAAGCAAGCTAATGAGAAGGGAAAAAGTCCAGGGGAGCAGTAAGGGAGGGCCTTTCGGGATAGAGAGATCTGAGAACGTAACCCCTGCAGGCACTCAGAAAAAGCCAGGCTTGGCGACACTGGTAGAGCAGCTGCCTAGGCGCCTAAAGCAGGCGGTGCTGGCTGTGGTTCTGGGGGCGCGCCATATTGCCTATCAGTCAGAGAGAGCACCCAACGTTGATGTAAGGAAGCATATGCCCGCTCCTGATGGCGGCTGGTCACGTACACTCAACGATAGTGTGGAAACTCAGGGACCATGTCATATGGTCGGCGAATGGCATCTGAGCAGCATCAACGATCCGACCTATCCATACGCGCTGAAGTTCGCCAATCGCAGCGGCCTCAATTTGCAGGATTTTCCTCTGACGATGGTCCTGCACGATGTCTATGCGTCTGGCAATGACGCGCACGAGGAGAGATGCCAGCCGACTACTACGCCGGCAATAAGCAGCTGTATGTGACGGCGCTACAGAATCAGCTGGCGTCGGCGGCGAGCGGTAAGATCTCGTTCGAGCAGGCCATGCACAATACACAGAATGCGGTGGTGACCTACGCGCGTTCACAGGGCTTTACGGTCGTCTCGTGAGCAGGCGCGTCAGGAAGGCGCCGGGACCAGGGACCAGATGTCGGCCAGTCACTCTGGCGAGTTGGTCGCTCTTCCCGGCGCTATCCCTGGTCCACAATTTCGTTTCGCTTGAGTCTGCGTCCTCTCTTGTGCTTTCCGCGCCTGAATGAGGGGCTTGTACGATGATACCGTCACAAGATATGGCCAAGCATAGTCAGGCTGAACTAAGGCAGCAAGCTATCGAGATCCAGGATCTGGCAGCTCCTTCTAGCCATCTCCCCAGCGCTTTGCGGTTCTGGCGAGGCTGGAGCCGGCGGGTGGTAATCCCTTACCTCTTCCTGCTTCCGTTCTTGTTGCTCTTCTCCTTCTTCCTCCTGGTGCCGTTACTGTACGCCTTTTGGACGAGCTTCTTTGTGGAGCGCTTGATCGGAGGGATCACCTTTGTCGGGTGGCAGAATTATCAGGAGGTCCTGCACGACGGCAATTTCTGGGAGGGGGTGCGCAACGTGCTCTTGCTCCTGTTCACGCAGGTACCTCTGATGCTCGGCCTGTCCTTGCTACTGGCCCTGCTGCTCGATAGCCAGATTGTGCGCCTCAAGACGATCTTCCGTCTGGGCTACTTTCTCCCTTATGCGATTCCCAGTGTGATCGGCGCCCTCCTCTGGGGCTATCTGTATAGTGCCCATATCGGGCCGTTCGCTCAACTGGCGGAGCTGCTCCACTGGCCACCACCTCCTTTCTTGAGCGCTGCTGGTCTGTTGCCGTCGATTGCCAACATTTTGACCTGGCAGTGGACTGGCTACAATATGGTCATCCTTTATGCCGCCCTGCAGGCCATCCCGCCGGAGCTGTACGATGCGGCGCGCGTCGACGGGGCCAGCGGCTGGGAGATTGCCCGGCGCATTAAGATCCCGCTGATTGCCCCGGCCCTTGTGCTGACGGTGGTCTTCTCGATCATTGGGACGCTGCAGCTCTTTAATGAGCCGCAGATTATGACGGCCATCGTTCCCAATCTGATCCAGGATCACTATACGCCAAACCTCTACGCCTATAACCTGGCTTTCACGAACGAGCAGTACAACTACGCCGCCGCGGTCTCCTTCGTGCTCGGCGCCGTGGTCTTTGTCTTCTCCTACGTCTTCATGCTTGTGACCTATCGCAGGGGGCAACGCTGATGGCTCGTATTGGATCGCTTCCGGCTGGCGGCTCTGTCACTGCGACACGGCAGACCCCGGCCCGGGCAGTGGGTCGACGCAGCGGCTGGACGCTGCGCGGTCTGGTTCTGCTCTTCCTGGTGCTGGTGCTGATCTACTTTGTGATTCCGCTCTTCTGGCTGGTGGTTTCGGCGACGAAGACCAATGATGAGCTGTTCTCAACCTTTGGGCTGTGGTTCGCACCGGATTTCCACCTGCTGCAGAACCTGCACGATGTCTTTACCTACGATGATGGTATCTTTGTCACCTGGCTGACTAACTCGGCTTACTATGCGGTGGTCAGTGCCCTGGGGGCCTCGCTGATTGCAACGTTGGCCGGCTATGCTTTCGCCAAGCTCCCTTTCCCCGGGCGAGAGCTGGTCTTCGCCATTATCCTGGGCACGATCATGGTTCCCAATACGGCCCTGGCTATCCCTACCTATCTGCTGCTGAGCAAGGTCGGCCTGGTCAATACACCGCTGGCCATTATCCTGCCGTCGTTGGTGACCCCTTTTGGGGTCTATCTGATGCGCGTCTACGCTGAGCAGGCGCTTCCTGATGATTTGCTGGATGCGGCGCGTGTTGATGGAGCCAGCGAGTGGCGCATTTTCTGGAGGATTGCCCTGCGCTTGCTGGCTCCTGGCTTTGTGACGGTGCTGCTGCTGACCTTCGTGGGGACCTGGAATAACTTTTTCCTGCCCCTGGTGGTAACCAACAACCCGGCGTACTATCCGCTGACCGTTGGTCTGGCCAATTGGAATCAGCTATCCCAGGCGTTCAGTGGGTCGCGCATTCTCTATACACTGGTGATCACTGGCTCGCTGATCTCGGTGTTTCCGCTGATCATCGGCTTTCTCTTCTTGCAGCGCTATTGGCAGGGCGGCCTGACCTTTGGGAGCCTGCGATCTTAAGCATGTGCTCCCCCATTCCTTGTCAGGCGCTGCCAGTCTCTGCCAGTCTCTGCCAGTCTGGTAGGTTCTGTTGCGTTGAGGCTGCTGGCCCAGGCGTCGCAAGATGTGTGCCCCCCAGGGCCTCACGCGCGCTGGCCAGCAGACAGGGTAGGATGCCCTCAGACCTTCAGACCTCTCGATGTCACTTGAGGAAGGGAGGCAGAATCGATGGATCGCGAAGAGCAGAGCTATCTCCTCTCCTTGGCCAGGGGCACGCGGCTCACCTCTGCTTTCTGGAGAGAAGGTGTTAGCCGAAGACGCTTCCTTGGCCAGATCGCGTCGGCGACAGCGCTGGCCGGTGGCTTAACCCTCGGCAACGGCCTGCCAGCGGCCCTGGCAGCCCCGCATCCGGCTCCGCGCCAGAGCAGTGGACCTCGCCCGCGGGTACTGGGTCACGACCTCTCAACCTTGCAGCAACTGGAGGATGTCGGCAAGCGCTTCTCTGATCAGGGGCGCGTGCTCCCCGCCGAGCAGATCGTGGCGCGCCACGGCGCGACGTTTATCCGGGAACGACTGTGGGTCCAGCCTCCGCTGCCATACAACGATTTAGCGCACATTTTGACAATGGCGCGCCGCATCAAGGCCGCCGGCCTGCATTTCTTGCTGGATTTCCATTACTCTGATTTCTGGGCCGATCCCGGCCACCAGACGACGCCCCAGAGCTGGCAGGGCCAGGATCTGGCAACGCTGGCACAGACGGTCTATGATTATACGCGCTCGGTGCTGGGAGCTTTGGCGCGTCAGGGGACTTTGCCAGAGATAGTGCAGACAGGCAACGAGGTGACGGCGGGCATGCTCTGGCCCCAAGGCCAGATCTATGTCAACGGGACAGAGCGCTGGCCCCAGTTCGCAACGCTACTGAACGCGGCCATTGCCGCTGTGCGCGCTACCAGCCGCTCTATCGAGGTGATGATCCATATCGATCGCGGCGGCGATAATGCCGGCAGCCGCTACTTTTTCGATCATGTGCTGGCCCAGGGCGTGGATTTCGACGTGATTGGCCTGTCGTACTACCCGTGGTGGCATGGGCCGCTCTCGGCGTTGCAGGCCAATCTCAACGATCTGGCGCCGCGCTATGGCAAGGATCTGGTGGTTGTGGAAACGGCTTATCCCTGGACCCTGACCGACGGCGATAGCGAGCCGAATATCGTCAACGCCCAGACCACCCTATTGCCGGGCTACCCTCCCACGCCCGATGGCCAGCTCGCCTATATTCGGGCCGTGCGGGCTATCGTCGAGCAGGTGCCGCAGGGTCGAGGGCGTGGCCTGGTCTATTGGGAATCGGCCTGGATACCCGGCGTGGGCTGGGAGCCAGGGGCCGGCGATGCCTGGGACAATCTGACGCTCTTTGATCGTCAAGGCCGGGCTTTGCCTTCGATTCGCTGCTACGAGTAACGGACAGGCAGAGGCGGACAAGCAGATATCTTCCCCTCTCCTCTCCAACGACCGAGTGTTCAAGCGCTATCGAAGCCGACACAGTCGCAATGTAAGGCGCCCACACAGGTGGCCCAGTCTGCTGATTCGGGAGATTGGGCCACTTGCTTTCTGGCCCCGGCCTCAGACGGCTCTGCCTCCTCTTCCCCGCCTTCGCCCAGCCAGCTTCCCCACCTCGCCCGTCGCCTGACCACTAGCGAATAACGCCACAGGAGGCAATACTGGCAGCGTGCTCCTGCAATAGGGTCCCCGCCAGGGTCAGGAGCAGGCGAACACGCTCGTCACTGAGACGGTAATAGACATATTTTCCCTCACGCACCCCCTGCACTAGACCGCACCAGCGCAGGCAGCCCAGATGGGTCGAGACCCGCCCTTGGGGGACGCCCAGGACGGCGACCAGCTCGCTGACCGTGCGCCCCTCAACGGGAGCCTCCAGCAGCAGCGCCAGCAGACGCAGGCGAGTCGGATCGCTGAGCACCTTGAAGAAGCGCGCATAGAGTTCTGCAGCCTCGGGCCTCAGGAGGCCCGCGCTCTCAGGCTGCTCACTCGTCTCAGTGGGCCGCCGACTCGCCAGGCCAGCCGTCATCACTCCCTGCGACGTGGCGCCGGCGCTGTTACTCTCTCCTTTCCTCTTCATAGAAACATTCGCCCCTTTTTCAGGCGTTACTACCGCTCAGCCATTCTATGTATCCGTATAGGCTGATAGGAGGATGATATCATTCGATCAGGTATACGTCAAGGAAAGCGACCTGGAGACCAGCCTGTGGATGGTAACTCACCCGCGAGGAAGAAGAGAGAAGTAGGCCAGGCGACAGGGAGGGACACGCAACAATCCCGGCGCGTGTACTATACTAATACTGATCGTTCTGCTGCAGCTGGCGAGGGCACGATGCACCGCCGTCAGTCAGCAAGAACGGCTTCGCGGAGAAATTTAGGTTTGTCGATCCCTCCCCTTACCGGGGAGGGAAGGCGCAGCGTATGTGGAAAGATCTCCTTGCTCAAGGAAAATTTGCACGGCTCTGTCATTTAGCTGCCAGGTTGATCATGGTTCTTGGGCTGGCTACCGCTGCAGTGGAGGTATACCTGATCTGGAGTAGCTATCAGCGTCTCATCCAGCTTGGGCTGGCTCCCGGCAGCAGTGGGACCATCTTTGTCAGCCCGGATGGCTCTCCGTATGTGCGGATGATCTCCAGCAGCTCCGTGAGCTGGCTCGACCTTACAGGGCCATTGGCCTTCCTTTTTGGCACCATTGCCACCACCATCTTTTATAGCTTGCTGCTGGTGCTGATCGGGCATGTCCTCAATGCCTTCGCCAGCTCGGCCCCTGCGGGTGCGAGGGCTGAGACGGTGCCGGATGGCCCCAGCGCGGATGAGACAGTGGATGGCCTGATCTTCCAATCACTGGATGAGATAGAGGCAGGTGAGAGGAGTCGAGGCAGGCAAAGCCCTTAAATTGCAGAAGCCTGCTCTCCCCCTCTCCAGGCCAGGACGCTCAGCTCGTGCTTGCCGTGCTTGCGGCCAGCGGCAAACTGGCCCCAACAAGCTGGCTGATTGTGCGACTCATGCGCACAGGGTTGCGCGTCGAAGTGAGATCTCGGTAGCCATCAATGAGAACGAGGGCCCGTGGTCCCATCTCTGTCTGCAGTCGGGCTTCACCCCAGAGACGCTGCTCCTGGCGCGCACAGGCACTTGCTCCCAGGCGGTTCATGACGAGCATATTCTCACGGGCCAGCAGGCGATGAGGCAGATAGGCATAGAGCGGCGAACGCGCCTCCGCTAGCTGGGCCTCGATCTGCTCCGGCTGGTGGCCATAGCGGCGGCAGGCCTCCCGTACCTGCTCACGCAACGTCTCTTCATCCGGGCTGAAGATTGCGTCCAGAGCCTGCAGCAGATTCATGACGCGATTCAGGAGCACCGCCCGACCATGACGGAGTCGAGGTAGCAGCAGGTTCAGCCCCTCCTGGAGAGAACGGCGCGCGTCCTGGATCTGCCGCGTGAGATCGGCGAAAGGCATAGCGTCCAGCCGCCGCTGCAGGAAAGCGACTACTTCGGCGGTCTCGCCTTCCTGCCAGCCACGCAGCAGCTGTAGGCAGCGCTCGCCCTCGTAGCGCTCGATCGTCTTGGGTACGCTCAGCAGGCGGTCCTTGCACTCGCAGATCCAGAGGGCATGGAAATAGCGCACCGTCATCTCGACGGGGAAGGTTGCAAAGCGTTCTTGACCCTGCACCTGCTGAACGAAGAGGAACGCCGCTTCAAATTCGGGACGTAAGCGTGCGAAGGCGCTCAGCTTCTGCTCGACCAGCATCTCAGGAGCTTCGTCGCTTGTTGCTTGCCTGACGTACATGGCTCGCCTCCCCTCAGAGCAATGGCTGGTTGACCCCAGGCCGACAGAGGCCGCCTGACCCCGGCCCTCGGCAAGGAGAAGACAGAGATCTGCTCGGCCCTCTCTGCCCTCTCTTCTCTCGCCCTGCCTGCGCAAGCGGGTGGGCCGGCCCGCTGCGAGTCAGGTGGCGGTGACAGCCGCTTCGGTCAGCATCTCAGTGATCCAGGATCAGACACCTTTAAACATCTTGCTCTTATTGTACTGCCATCGATGGAGCAGGGCAAGCGGGACAGGAAGGCATAGCTCGCCAGCCCTCTGGCATCAGCTGGACCTTGTCCGGCGGGGCGAAGCAGGTTGGTTGGGGAGGAAAGAGCAAGGTGCGTTGACTCAGGCGGCAGAAGAGTTGACGGTCAGGCGCTAAGCTGTTATCATGACGGAAGATCGGTGCAAGAGCCATTTCAGCAGCAAGGCAACACGCTATGGATGAACCACGCACCTGGCGCGAACTGCTAGGAACCATCATCTCTGATACCCACGAGAGACAGCGCCTCGCTGAGGAGCTGGGAGTGACACCCACTACCTTGGGTCGTTGGGTCTCCAGCACTTCTGATCCCCGCCCTCAGAATCTTCGCCTGTTACTCAAGGCGCTGCCTCAATATCGCGAGCAGCTGCAGGAGCTAATTCAGGCCGAGTTTGAGGACTTCGTCACCGCTCCTTCCGAGGACTCGTCTCTTGAGATTCCCGCCGCTTTCTATGCGCGAATCTTTCGGGCCCGCGCGACGACGACCGAGGCGATGCGCTATTGGTCGCTGAGTAACCTGATTCTCCAGCAGGCGCTGGGACAGCTCGACCCCGATCATATGGGAATGGCCGTGCGCGTGGTGCGCTGTATGCCTCCCAAGGAGGGGAAAATCCGCAGCCTGCGCGAGTGGCTCGGATTGGGTACCCATCCCTGGGGGGGCGAGCTGGAACATAAGGCGATGTTCTTGAGCGCTGAGTCGCTCTCGGGCTATGTGGTGAGTTCCTGCCGCCCGAATGCCATCCAGAATATCGATGAGGAGCACTCTCTCATTCCCGCCCATCGCGACCCCCACGAGCGCAGCGCCGCCGCCCACCCCATCCTCTACGCTGGGCGCGTCGCCGGCTGCTTCCTGGTCTCCAGCACCCAACCCTATTATTTCCTCTCCCAGGCTCGCCTGACCCTCATTCAGCAATACGCAGACTTGCTGGCTCTGGCCTTCGACCCCCAGGAATTCTATGATCCCAAAGATATCGAGCTGCGAGTCATGCCCGATCAGAGCATCCAGCGGCAGTATTTCATGCAGTTCCGCCGCCGCGTCTCAGAGGTGATGATGGAGGCCACTCGCTCAGGCCACTCACTCAATAATCTGCAGGCGGAACAGTGGGTCTGGCAGGAACTGGAAGACAAGCTCCTCGAACTGTCTCTGCGGCTTAATTGAGAAGGTTCTAGCATAGAAGATCATCTATGTTCGATGACTTTATCCGGCGGGAGCAGGAAAAGGCTGAGCTTGACCCACGCTGGCGGCGCACCTGTCTGGGGAGCGGGCGCCTGAGCGTGGAGCAATCGCGTCTGCGTCTGGAGCTGGAGGCCAGCCGCCAGGGGGAGTACAGCGACGCGCAGATCGACGACTATGGTGAGCTGCCGCGGCGTGCTTTCCCCTGGCGTCCGCCGCTGCGTCTGGAAGTTCGGGCCAGCTTCTCCCATCCAGCAGCGACGCTGGCCAGCACCGCGGAGACGCCTGGGCTGCTGTGTGGGACTGCAGGCTTCGGTTTCTGGAATTATCCGTTTTCATTGCGCGGCGACGTCCTGATGCTTCCCGAGGCGGTCTGGTTCTTTTACGCCTCGCCCCCTTCCAACATGGCCCTGGTGCCGGGTATACCGGGCTGGGGATGGAAAGCGCAGGTGGTGCATGCGCTGCGTCCGGGCTTCTTGACGGCAGTCGTGCCCACGGCGCTGGCCGCTCTCTGGGGGCGGCTCAGCGGCGAGCTGGGTCCCGCGGCGCGCTGGCTGCAGCGTCTGACCGGGACCCAGGAGCGTCTGCTGGAGGAGGTTGCTTTGACAGAGTGGCATACCTACGCGCTTGAGTGGCTGTCGTCGCAGGCCCGTTTCTTCGTGGATGGCAACCTTCTCTTTACTGCCCCTGCTCCACCACTCCGTCCTCTCGGCTTCGTCGCCTGGGTAGACAACCAGTATGCCATCGCCACGCCGCGCGGTACCCTGCGCTTTGGCACGATGGCGACGGGCCGCCAGTGGCTCGATCTCGACTACGTACGGATCGAGCCCCTCTAGAGAGCCGACGAGTCTTTCGCCTCCTTGATGGGGGGCTCCAGCACCTCGTCGATGATGCCATATTCCACGGCCTCTGCGGCGCTCAGGAAGAAGTCGCGGTCGGTGTCATGCTTAATGCGCTCCAATGGCTGGCCAGTGTGCAGCTGGATGATCTCATTAAGCATGTCGCGAGTATGGAGCATTTCACGGGCATGGATCTCGATGTCACTGGCCTGGCCGCTGACGCCGCTGGCGGTCCACGGTTGATGCAGGTGAATGCGGGCATGCGGTAGAGCCCGGCGCCGTCCACGGTCCCCCGCCATTAGCAGGATGGTACCGAAGCTGGCGGCATAGCCGACACAGGTGGTGGCGATGGGGCAGGGCAGCATGCGCATGGTATCGTAAATGCCCAGTCCAGCGGTAATGACTCCGCCGGGTGAGCTGATGTAGAGGTTGATCTCTCGCTCGCTGCTCTCAGCGGCCAGAAAGAGGAGCTGGGCAATGACCAGTCCGGCCATTTGCTCCTCGATAGGGCCGTTGATCAGAATGATGCGCTCTTTGAGCAGACGAGAGTAGAGATCGTAGGCGCGCTCTCCGCGTCCCGTGGCCTCGATGACGGTTGGTACGTAAAGGGTAGCACTCATCACACTGGTCCTTTCTTGCAGTTGCCCTCTGTCTGGCCTTCGTTCCATCGGAGCTTACTCTTCTCCGGCTGTCTCTTGCCTTGATCCAAGGAGGCGACGCACAAAGTAGTAGTGCAGTTGGGTACCGCTTCCGCTGGCGCGCTCGTCGACAATGGCCTGAAGCAGCCAGCCCTCTTGCCCAAGCCTGGCCAGGCTGGCCTCGGAGAGCAGTGGCTCTTTGCGCAGATCAAGGCTGATGAGACGATACTCCCAGCGGGGAGGCTCTAGCTGATGCTCTTCATAAACAATGGGAATATGCAGGGTTGACTGGATGTGTTCTTGTGTATATGACAGGAAGGGAGCCATAGGACGTGGTAGCATGAAGGTCCTCCTTTCTCTTCTCTGGTGCAGCCTCGGCCTGATCAGGTCAGGTTCAGGTTCCTGCCTCGTCTGCTCCTCTCCTGCTGCGACGGGCAAGCAGGACAGGAGAGAACACCTTGAATATAGCAAAGTGGAGGGGTATAGTGATAGCAAAAAGCGATGCTATCAGCATAGCTGTTTACCAGGCTATGCTATCAGCATAGCTGTCGAAAGCGGCAGAGAGGCCACAGACTCCTCTGCAAGGGAGGAGCACAGAAAGGAGCGTGGGGATGGCCGATCTTCAAGAGACGCTCGGGAAGGTGATCCGCCGGGAGCGCCAGCAGCGCCGGCTGACGATGCGCGAGCTGGGAGAGCGCGCTGGTCTCTCGGAGATCTATGTCGGTGAGATTGAGCGCGGGCAGAAGTACCCCTCGGCCCGAGTGCTAGAGAGTGTGGCCGCAGCTCTTGATCTGGAGGTAGCCGAGTTATTGGAGCTGGTTGCGACCGAACTGCGCGAAGCCTCGGCGGCAGCCCGCGGCGGAACCGCCGGTCTCAGCTTCGGCTTTGGGAGACCGGAGCCTGTCCGCAGCACTATCGGCACTGAGGAGAAGAGAGCAGAGGCCAGCGACTCATTGGCTGCCCAACAGGTGTTGACGATGGCCGGCTTCAGTTCCCTGCTGCTGGCTGGACGGCTGGGAGAGGCGGCGATCCGGCGCTCACACCGCTAGGCTACGCAGTTCGGCTCGCTGCAGAGGAGGGGTTAACTGGCGCAGATGATATGGCCTTACCCTCCTCTGTTGTGTTGCGCTGGAAGGCAAACCTTGCATCAGCTTTGCATGGTGACCACTGTCTGCTAGCGGGACCAGCCACGGCTGTGCGCGTGTTGACAAGTTGGTCTGGCAGAGCCCAGCTTGAGGTAAGCGTAGACACCAGAGGCCCGATGAGAAAAATGGGTCTTCCTTTTCGTCATCAGCTTCGTCATCAGCGCCACCAGCGGCGCGGTCGATGGGCATAGTTGCCGCGACGATAGTAGTAGGGGGAGAGACGACGATAGGCGAAGGCACTCCAGATGAAGACGAGCACTGCCGCCGCCAAGACTGACGTTACCAACGGGACGCCGTTGAGATATGGCTCACCGCTGATGTGCCAGTGGAGGACACCATCAACCAGAAAGATGGCCAGCAGCCCCAGAAGAATGGCGCCGACAATGCCACCAGGGGCGTGACGACGAGCGATGAATTCTCCCACTACTCCGACAATAGCTGCAATGATGACCCAGATGATGAGCTGCTCCAGGCTGATAGTCATGTTGACATGCACCTCCTTGCTTGAGCCGGTCTCGCCCGGCTTTCCCTGGATGCTCGCTTCTACAGCATCTGGGTAAAACACGTGCTTCCCGCACCGCAAGTTTCAGGCCGCCCAAGCCACGAACGCCTCTTGCTTTCTTTCTTTATGGCTATAAGAATTGCTGGCCGTGAGCCAGAAGCACGGCTCGCGCGGCTTCTAGCTGCGGCTCGCGCACTAAAAGATAGTCGGTATCGTAGGTAGAGAGCGCAAAGACCGGAATGCCGGCCTCGGCCAGCGGCCTGAGCAGCGTGGCGAGGATCCCAGTCAAAGCAAAATCGAGGGGTCCCACGACCTTGAGTGCAGCCCAACCTGGCGCACAGGGGACACCTTCGGGCACCCACTCTTGAGGGCAAACCACCGACAGCTCATCGGCGGTCCAGGTGAGCGCCAGCAAGGACTGCCGTTCCAGGCCAGCGGCAGAGAGCCAGCTCGGCAGCGGACTGCCAGGGGCAAGCCGACAAATGGCTAACTGACGCGCGGCTACCAGCAACTGCATTGTCAAGCTCAGTCCTTTCTCTCTCGTTTTCACAGGCGGAGTCGCTCTAACGCATGGCCCCACCTGGTTGACCGGTCAGCCCCACTGAAGCGACCAGAGGGCCCAGGCCCAACCACAAGGTCAGGCGGCTTCTACGATAGCATAGCCTTTCAGTCCTGTACAGGCTCACTCATCCCTGGCATTGGATTGCAAGCAAGCGGCATCGATGTTATAGTAGTAAGAGAAGAAAGCTGCATAGCTGTACAGGTTTTCGGATACGAAAGGAGCAAGCCGCGATGACCGCCCGTCCACGAGCGCGCACGGCAAGCAGGCATACAGAGGAGGCAGATCTCTGTCAGGTGCGGGCCATTCATCCAGAGCAGGTGGAAGCCGTGCGCCAAAGTCTGCTGCCGTTAGAGAGCGCTATGCGCACAGCAGCTTTTTTTGCCGTACTCAATGATCCAACGCGCTTGCAGGTGCTCTTTGCCCTGTTGCAGGCGCCGGCTGGCGAGCTTTGCGTCTGTGACCTGGCTGCTGGCCTTGGTCGGGATGATACGACCATCTCTCACCAGCTACGTGTCCTACGCACGCAAGGTATTGTGAGTATGCGCAAGGTCGGGCGGGTGGTCTACTATCGCCTGGTTGATGACCATGTGCGACAATTGCTTGAGCTTGGCCTGGCTCACGCAAACGAGCCGGCGGGCCGGCCCGCCGCTGTCTCACAGGCGGTGGAGGTATCCGCATAACTATGCATCCTGGTCATTGTGAAGAGTCTGCGATGAAAGAAAAGATGCCTGCGCACAGCGCAAGTGGGCAGAGCCACCCAGAGCACCACTCTCACCAGGGCGATGACGGTCATGCCCATACCCATGCTCATGCTCTGCCGCGGCGGAGCCTCCGTCTGGCCTTTCTGTTGACGACGGTCATCCTGCTCAGTCAGCTCGTTGGTGGCCTGCTGGCTAACTCGTTGGCGCTCTTCTCGGAGGCCGGCCACGTGGTGACGGACCTCTTTGCGCTCGGCCTGGCCTGGTTTGCTGCAGTGCAGGCGGAACGTCCTGCCAATGCGCGCCGTACTTTCGGCTACCATCGCGTCGGCATTCTGGCCGCGCTGATCAACGCGGTGACGCTGATCGCCATCGCGGTGGTTATCCTGATCGAAGCTATCGGGCGCCTTCGCCATCCGGCTGAGGTGCAGCCGTTGGCGATGTTCGTGACACCGCTGATCGCCATCGCTATCAATCTCTTTATCAGTGTCGTGCTTCAGCGCCAGAGCCATCATAATCTGAATACGCGCGCTGCCTTACTGCACGTGCTCGGCGATGTGGGAGCCTCGCTGGCGGTGATTGCTGGCGGCCTGGTCTTGCTCCTGACCGGCTGGAGCGCGGTTGACCCGCTGCTGTCGGTAGGAATCGCCCTGCTACTGGCCCTGGGTGCCTGGCAGGTCGTGCGTGAGGCAACCGATATCCTGCTGGAGGCGGCACCGCGTGGCCTGTCGGTGACCCAGCTTGCTCACGACATGCTGCAGGTCGAGGGAGTCCGGGAGGTTCACGACCTGCATGTCTGGACAATCGCGAGCGGGATGCCAGCGCTGGCCTGCCATGCGACAATCGAGGATGGAACCCCCGCCCGCAGCGCCTCGATTCGCCGCGCGCTGACGCAGATGCTGACGGAGAAGTACCATATCGATCACGCGACGATCCAGCTCGAGTCAGAGAAGGATCGCCAGAGCTGTTGCCACGGTCAGAGCCTCTACTGTTGCCTCGATCCTTCACGAAGCCCGCGTCAGCCACAGGCCACAGGCGAGGAATAAGTGCGGGGTCAGCAGCGCGCTGACCCCAGGACTTCCAAGCAGGTTAGCTCAGCGATCTTCCAGACCGTCGGCCCCCGTCCCCAGAGAAGTGGCAGTCCTGACGGGCTTCCGTCGCCCAAGGAGCAGAAAGGCACTGAGGGCCCCCAGGCCAAGCAAGCCGATGATCGTCGCCATCGGTAGAGCTGTCTGAGACCCTGCGATGCCAACGAGCGGCGAGGCCAGCGCGCCCAGAACAAATTGGAGTAATCCAAGGAGGGCAGAGGCGCTACCGGCTGAGTGCGGATGGTCGGCCAGTGCTAAAGCGGTTGCATTGGGGAAGACCATGCCCTGGCTGGCGACGACGACGAAGAGGGCAGGCAGGATGCCGATTAGTCCGAGGCCACTGATTACCGCTAAGAAGAGACCTCCGCCGCCGAGGGCCACGGCTGTTAAGGCCCCGGCCAGCAGCTTGCGCGGCTCTACTCGCCCAACAAGCCGGCCATTGATCTGCCCCACGATGGCAATGCCCAGGGCATTCGTGCCAAAGACCAGGCTGAAGGCCTGGGGCGAGAGACCATAGATCTCCTGGGTGACAAAAGGAGAGCCAGAGATGTAGGCGAACATGGCCGCCGTCGAGAGACCTCCAGAGAGGGCATAGCCTATGAAGGATCTGTCCGCAAGTAAGCGTCGAAAGGTGCTCAGGGTCGTGCCTGGCTTGCTGCTTTGTCGTCGCTCTGGAGGTAAGGTCTCAGGGAGCCCCAGAAGGACCGCCACCCACATCAGGGCTACCAGCAGCGCAAGGAAGAGAAAGATGCCACGCCAGTTTGTAAGGCGCAGCATGAGACCACCAATGAGCGGAGCCGCTACGGGAGCAATGCCACTCACCAGCATGAGCATGGAGAAGAAACGGGCCAGGGCGATTCCGCTGTATTTGTCTCGTACGATCGCTCGGGCGATGACGATGCCCGCAGCCCCCGCCAGGCCCTGGATGAGTCTCAGGCCAATCAGGAGCGTGATCGACGGCGCGACGGTACATAAGAGGGAGGCCAAAATATAGGCAAGCAGCCCAATGAGCAATGGCCGCCGTCGCCCAAGGCTATCACTCATCGGCCCCGCTAGCAGTTGACCAAGAGCGAGGCCAACAAGACAGGCGCTTAGCGTCAGCTGGGCCGCCGCGGTGCTGGTCCCCAGGTCACGACTGAGTAGGGGCAGCGCCGGAAGATACATGTCAATCGAGAGTGGACCAAAGGCCGCTAGCGATCCCAGAATGATGATGAGCAGGATGTAACGCCACCCCGCAATGGTCTCCACTCGCTGCGTAGACTGCTCCCTCTCGTTAATTGACGGCTGTCTCATTCGCTCGATTGCTCTCTACATATACATTTATCTATTTGAAGGACAGGAGAAGAAGGAAACATTAGCTCTCGATGGTTCTTTCCACGAAGCGCTTGTGGCCGACCTTCGCCGCAGCAGTCGCCCTGAGTGGGTTGATAGCCAGGTCCTTCGGTGCTTGCTCGACTGGACGAAGATGCGCCCACCTGCTGATAGTATAGCTGAAAGAGAGGGAGCGTGTAAAAGTCCCCGGCGGGCTCAGACCTGCTGCGAGGAGACAGAAGACGGTAGCCGCCAGGCCAGAGCTCGGCACTAGAGGGTAGACCTGACCCTCTCTGAGATGGTGTGTGGTGTTTTTGGACAGCCTGCTCAGTTCAAGGAACTGCAGCCAGCGGCATGGGCCACAGTCAGGCCAGGTTCCTGCAATTTGTGAGGGGCGTTTTTATATCTCTCCTGATGCCTCTATCCCTGCTTTGCCTTTATGTCTCAGCAAATCTTCCTGCTGCTGCAGCCGCTCTAGGGCTTGCTGGTAGAGAGGCGTCGCCCAGTGGCGGGCCTCTGGCAGCCGTATCCGTGAGTACATCCAGGAAAACTTGGCGCGAACAGCTTCAGGTGTCCAGCCAGTTTGGGTATTGCTCATCATGTGAAGAAAGGGCTGGACGTTGACCTCCAGGAAGCTGAGGCTGTCCGCCGCCTGAACCCAATCCGCTTCGGGCCATCCTCCTAGCTCGTGCACGCGGATCAGGGCCATTACCTCTTCTATCAGGTCGGCTGGTGCCTGTTGTTCACGCAAAAAGTCGCCCACGATGCGCGCTGAGCGCTCGGAATGCGCTTGTAGATACAGCGGGTCATCTGCTCCACGCGAGAGATCTTGCTTTGGGCTATCGGGTCCAGGGAAGGCTCGCTCCATGTCGTGAGTCAGGGCCGCCAGGAGCATGGCCTCCGAGGCTTCCGGGTTGATGCGCCTGAGCCACTCCTCTGCTTTGAGCAGGTGCAGAGCCTGCCCACCGGCATGCTCCTTGACCCAGGAGCGAGCGCCTGCTAGTAAGTTCTCCATCGATGGTCTCGCCCTTTCCTTATCAGCGGAAGCAAGAAAACACTGCTCATTATTTCTAAGCGTAAACCCCTCTGTCAAGCTCGCTCGGGTGCTGGTGTTACCGCTCGCACCCTGAGCCTGCCAGCGATCTCCGGGCCTCAACGGAAGGTCTCCAGGCCTTTGCTGATGGTGGCAGTTTTATCACTTATCACCATTGAGCTTCATTGCTAGCCCAGAAGCTTTTAGCCGATGCCGCGCAGCGCCTAGCCTCCCTGTCTCTGGTCAGTTGACACCCTATTTTATCCATGCTACCATCAACGGCAAGATTGGTCCTTTATCATTATATTCTCTATCAAAGTGCATGAGTATGGCGGCTGTTGAAGGAAAATTGCGTAGATTGGCCCTTCTGGAGAAGTGGAACCTGGTCGCGCTCGGCCTTATTCTGGCTGGGGTCAGCCTGCGCCTGATGCTGCTCAAGCAGCACTGGCCCTGGACCGATAGCGATGAGGGGGTCTTCGGCCTGATGGCGCGCCATATTGCCTATCAGGGTGAGCACCCAACATTCATGTATGGTTCGTTCTATATGGGACCGCTCCAGGCTTACCTGGGCGCTGCTTTCTTTCATCTGTTCGGGTCATCGCTTCTCGCTCTGCGACTTGGCCTGGTAATGCTCTTTGTTCTCTTTCTAGTTGCTCTCTATCTTCTGGTCCGTACACTGTATACACCAGGGCTGGGTTTGCTGACGCTGACGCTGCTGAGCCTTGGCTCACCTTATATGCTCACCTATCAATTGCGCTCCTATGGGGGCTATCTGGAGATCCTGCTCTGCGGCACGCTGGCCCTCCTGATCGCTACCTGGTTAGCACTTTCCACCAGCTCTACGCTCTCGTGGCGCCGCCTCTTGCTCCGCTGTGGGGGTTACCTGGCCTGGGGCATCGTGGTGGGCCTGGGCCTCTGGAGCGATATGCTTATCTTACCGCTGCTGGGCCTCTCTGGTCTGTTGATCGTACTTTTCTGCTGGCGTGAGTTGGTACGCCTGTTCCCCATTGTTTGCATGCTGGGCGGCCTGGCCCTGGGAATGTGGCCGCTGCTGGCCTACAATCTGCACGCACCACCAGGTCTTGATACGCTTAGCGCTGTGACTGTGCAACAACAAGGACCAGTGCCGCTGCACTATACACCAGCCCTGGTCTGGCAGCAGATTAAGGCTACTATCCTGCTCTCTCTGCCCACGATTAGCGGTAACCCTTTTTGTCCAGTCAGCGAAGTGCCGGTCCTGCGAGACCCCACCAGCGCCCCTACGCTGGCTTGCCGGTTGATCCATCTCGGCTGGGGTACTGGCTATTTGTTGCTCTTTCTCGTCGCCCTGGGGCTGGCCGGTTGGGATCTGTGGCGTCTCGGACGGCGCCCCCGTCTGGAGAGCAAGGCCGATCTGCAGGCTGACCTGGTCCGGGCCAGTGCCCGCCTGCTGCTGTTGATCGCCGCCGCCATCACCCTGGTGCTCTTCATTCATAGTCTCGCGCCACTCAAGTGGCCCTCTCTTCACGGGCGCTATCTGATCATTTTTTGGATTGCGCTTCCCGCAATCCTCTGGCCCCTCTGGCAGGGCGCACGGGCCACGTGGTCTTTTCTGCCCAGGTTGCACCAGCCTGGTCGTGCGATCTGCCTCGCTCTGCTGCTGTTACTGTTGCTCTTCTATGGGATTGGTACGGCCCAGGCTTTTAGTCAAACTTCCACAGCTCAGGTGTATTATCAACAGGATATGGCTTTTGTACATCGACTGGAGGAGCTGGGCGTGACCCACTTCTATAGCGATTATTGGACCTGCTACAAGGTGGCTTTTCTCAGCCAGGAGCGCTTGACCTGTGGGGTTGTCAATCAGCAGCTGCAGCCGGGCTATATTCGCTACTGGCCCTATTACTGGGCTACCCACTCCGATCGTCAGGCGGCTTACGTGCTGCCACGTGGCGACTACGAGGTCGCTCTACAAGGGTTGCTGACCCAGCAGAACCGGCGCTATCGTCTGACGCTCTACGGAGATTACTGTATTGTGCAACCAGAGGGCTAACAACCCTGGCTGCGTAGCCCATAGAATTCCCCTGTCCATCCCCATGCTCAGCTACAGGAGCTTCTCGTTTGCCGATCCTGCAGGGGTGGCCAGCCTTGACCTGCCGGGTCGACCCCGACCGCTTTCGCCTGTGGGAAGGGAGCCGCTGGCAGAGTTCAGACGTCGCTGCCTGCTACCACGGGCGAAGCAGGCCCGCCTGCCTGTCCTTTAAGGGCAGGAAGGGAGCAGATCCGGTGCCAGGTAAGCGCGGCGTCGTTATCCGCGAGCGATCGCCCAATTGAATAAAGCGCGCAGGCAAGAGAAGCGGTCTCTGTCAACTGTAAGCACAGCCAGGGCCCTCGTTCGCTCTTGCCTCCTGCAGAAACAGCCGTGTACCATCTCAGCTGATGATTTTTCCTCCAAGCGAGCTAACAATATGAGCTATGACTCGCTGCTTGTCGGCGACGGCGAGGCTCGTTCCAGCAAAGAGCTGTCGAGCTATGCCAGGAGGGGGGTTCGTCTCCGTTGCTGAGATCAGAAGAAGGAGGTATCAATTGCACCAACGCCTTTCTGAGCTGGCTCCGATCGATCTCCATTTGCACACGACCTGGAGCGATGGGCGCTGGACTGCAGCAGATCTTTTAGCCCACGTCCGCGAGCGGGGTTTTAAGCTGATTGCCGTCACGGATCACGACCGGGTTGATATGATTCCCCAGCTGCAGCACCTGGCGAGAGAGCAGGGGGTGGCCGTCCTCAACGGGGTCGAGATCAGCGCTGCCTGGCAAGGCCAGATGGCCGATGTGCTTGGCTACGGTTTTGATCCTGAGCAGCCGGACCTGCGGCGGCTGGTGGAGGAAGTACGTGAGGGGCAGCGAGCTAACGCAGAGGAGGTTTATGCTGAGCTGCTCCGTCGCGGCTACTCCTTTCCTGAGCGGGAAAGGCTCCTTGCAGCACAGGAGAACCGGCTGCGAGTCGCTGGCGACTGCGGGCTTCTCCTGTTGAAGCATGGCTATGTCTCCAGTTGGCAAGAGGCCCTCGCCGTGATTCGTGACGCGGGCTATCGGGAGATTAAGGTGGATCTGGCGGCGGCAGTCAACGCGCTCCACCGCAGTGGGGGCCTGGCCTTGATTGCTCATCCGGGCCGCGGTCTGCGTGAGCCGGCAGAGTTCACTTTCTACAGCCCTGAGCTACTGGATCGGGTACGGGCAGAGGTCGCCTTCGATGGGATAGAGGTCTGCTATCCCACCCACGGGCCGGAGCTGGAGACGATCTATGAAGCGTATGTCCGGCGTCATGGACTGGTGATGAGCGCCGGCTCGGATTCGCATGGTCCCCCCGGTCGTCTGCCTGTCGGTTACCCGGCCTGGCGCTGCCGGGCGCTATTGGAGCGGCTAGGGATCACGGTCGAGCCGGAGGCAGCAGCCGCCGACAGCTAAAGGGAGAGAGGAGACTGTCCTCCTGCTCGCCAGGCATTTCACCGCACACAGGCAATCATCAGGCAAGGTGGTGCCGGGAATAGGGACGATCGGGTGATAAGATGATGATGGCCACGATGCCACTTCCTCTTTGGTTACCAGACCTGGCCTCTGCAGAAGAGAACAATAAGGCGACCGCTAGCGCTTCGGCGGGATGGTCACAATGTGGCGCTGGCAGGGTTCACTTTCTACGAAGGTAGGAGCTGGCGGCGGCAGTGAGGCTTTCACTAAAGTCTATCAGCATCGATGAGTAGGAGTAGCAACATGAGCGAATGCATTGTCGAAACTCGCTACGGAAAGGTTCAGGGCTATCAGCAAGGCGCCATCTGCGTCTGGAAGGGTATTCCTTTTGCCCGACCTCCGCTGGGGGCCAGGCGCTTCCGCCCCCCTGAGCCACCTGAACCGTGGACGGGTGTGCGTCCGACGACAGCCTTTAGTCCGATGGCTCCCCAGGTTGCCGAGATGGGGGCCAGTATGGTTGGAGCCATCGGGGCCGAGCGCGTTGTCGATCCGCGCCCGATCAGCGAAGACTGCCTCTATCTGAATATCTGGTCCCCCGCTGCGGATGAGGGGAAGCGCCCGGTGATGGTCTATATTCACGGCGGGGCCTTTACCATCGGCTCGGCCTCCGACCCGTGGTACGACGGCACGTCGTTTGCAGAGCGTCACAATATCGTGGTGGTTTCGCTCAATTACCGGCTGGGAATTCTGGGCTTCGTCTATCTTAAGGAGCTAGCCGGAGCCGGCTCCAGCTACAGTGGCAACTGTGGCCTGCTCGATCAGATCGCCGCGCTGCGCTGGGTACGCGAGAATATTGCAGCCTTTGGCGGTGATCCTGAGAATGTGACAGTGATGGGCGAATCGGCAGGGGCCATGAGTATCGCCGCGCTGCTGGGGATGCCAGCAGCGCGCGGCCTTTTTCAGCGAGCGATTCTGCAGAGCGGCGCCGCTGGCGATCTGCCTACTGGCGCCGAGGCCACGCGTGTGGCTCAGGCTCTGCTGAGCAAGCTTGGTCTCTCACAGGTCGAGGCCCTGGCCGAGGTGCCGCTAGAGGCTCTGCTCAAGGTTCAGCCGGAGCTGGGACAGGAGTTCGGTGGCGTCCGCGCTTTTAGCCCGGTCATCGATGGGGAGACGCTGCCGCGGCATCCGCTGGAGATGCTGGCCCAGGGTCTGGCCAGAGATGTGACTGTATTGGCAGGAACGAATCGCGATGAGTGGCGGCTGTTTGCGCTGATGGGCGGCGGAGCACAGATCAACGAGGCTTTGCTCAGACGTCTCTTTGGCGATGCCGCTCAGCAGGTGCTCGCACGCTATACGGAGGCACGCGAGGACCACTCTCCCGAGCTGGCCTGGATCGACCTGATGGGTGATCTCGTTTTTCGTATTCCGGCTCTTCGCTTAGCAGAAGCCCAGGTTCGACAGGGAGCACCTGTCTGGGTGTACCGCTTTGATTGGAAGTCACCCGCCTTTGGTGGGGCGCTGGGGGCCGCGCATGCGATGGATATTCCCTTTGTCTTCAATACGCTTGATGTGGGACTCTCACGCCTGTTTACAGGCACAGCTCCCAGTCGGCAGACCTTGGCCGATCTCATGCATGCCGCCTGGGCAGCCTTCATTCGCGATGGGAATCCGCACCTTCCTGCTCTACCAGCGTGGCCACGCTACGATCTGGAACGGCGCGCAACGCTGATTTGGGATGAGGTACCTTCTCTGGCGGAGGACCCCCAGGGGGAGCTACGAGCACTCTGGGAAGGGGTCAGGCTGATCTCGGAAGCTTGATCGCCAGTCGGCAGCCAGGCCAGAGAGGTCTTCCCCGGCAAGGCCGGATCAGTTGATTGCCACCAGCCTGCGCGAGGCGAGTGTGTTGCGTGCCTCGCCTCGCGCTTTTCGGCAGCCCGCTCCGTTCTGGCCCAGAAGGCCCGGCTTCTCTGCCCGCTCCGGGCAGCGATTCCTTAGCTAGCTGCCGGCTTCTGGCCATAAGCAATAGCAAAGCTCCATTTTGTCTGCAGCTCATTCCATTCCTGACCTGCCCTCTCGATAAGGCTCCGTACCTCTTGCTCTGCTAGCTGGAAACGGGCCGCAATGGGGACACTAATCGCCTTCCAGGTTTCTCGGGCATCAAGAGAGAGGAGAGAGCCAAGGCGTCCACCCCAGTCGCCGAGGGGAACTTGAATGCGCTGAGACTTGACCTGTAATAAGCCCGCCTCCTCTAGATAGCGGTCCAGCGAGCGCATCACTTCGCCTTCGCTATCGAGACCACGCAGAGCAGTCAGCTGACCGGCCAGCTCAAGAAAGCGCTCGGTCGCAGGTCCAGCAGGAACAAAGTTGCTTACATGGATGCTGAATTCAACGAGTTCGATCCAGCCGCCAGGGGCGGTGACGCGCGCCAGCTCCTGCACTACCCCCGGCCAGGCAGCGAGAGGCACAGCCGCTAGCAGAAAGCGCTGATGGACAAAATCGAACCAATTGCTGTCAAACGGAAGCCCTTCGAGCACATCGCCCTTCACAAAACGATAGTTCGCTGGCGGCGAACTACTTACCTTGGTCTGCTCCACGTCCAGCCCCACTACTGCCGCCTCCGGGAACTCCTGGGCCAGCTCGATGGCCCACTGCCCCGTCCCACAACCAACGTCCAGAATGCGACGCGGTTGCTTGATCGGCGCCAGATAGTTGCCCCGCATGAGACTACGCAGCACATAGTGTTGAAAATCAAGGCGATTGACCTCTCCCAGGTCCTTCGGCAACAAGTAGGGCTGCTCCTGCAAATAGCGCCGACTCCCCTGCAAACGCGGCAAGGCTACCTCACCAAGAGACCGGCGCGGCGGACGATTCACCAGCTCCGCCTCGCTGGCAGTCGCTCTGGCTCGACGGCGGAAGAACCACCAGGGCATCTACTCCTCCTTTCTGCCCCGTACTCTCAGGAAAACAGAAGATCCTCCTGTTGGTGCCATTGCTCGCCCCAGGCGGCGATTCTTTAGCTAGCTGCCGGCTTCTGCCCATAGGCAACAGCCAGGGAGTAGGAAGTCTTCAGCTCATTCCATTCTTGACTAGCCTGATCCAGCCAATTGAGCACCTCTTGCTCAGAGAGGCCAAAGCGGGCAGCAACAGGAGCGCTGACAGCCTTAATTCCCTCACGTACATCGATAGCCATCAATGAACCCAGGCGCCCACCCCACTCGCCGACCGGAATCTCGAGCGGATAGCGATGGACGTTGATCAGACCTGCCCCTAACAGATAGCGGTCTAGCGAGCGCATTACTTCGCCTTCGCTATCGAGGCCGCGCAGAGCCGCAAGCTGTCCAATCAGGCCGATCAGCTGCTGGGTAGCTGGGCCTGCAGGGGAGAAGCTGCTAGAGCTAGGGCTTCCTTCAACGAGTTCGATCCAGCCGCCAGGGGCGGTGACGCGCGCCAGCTCCTGCACTACCCCCGGCCAGGCAGATAAAGGAATAGCCAGGAAGAGGAGACGCTGATGGACAAAATCGAACCAGTTGCTGTCAAACGGAAGCCCTTCGAGCACATCGCCCTTCACAAAACGATAGTTCGCTGGCGGCGAACTACTTACCTTGGTCTGCTCCACGTCCAGCCCCACCACTGCCGCCTCCGGGAACTCCTGGGCCAGCTCGATGGCCCACTGCCCCGTCCCACAACCAACGTCCAGAATGCGACGCGGTTGCTTGATCGGCGCCAGATAGTTGCCCCGCATGAGACTACGCAGCACATAGTGTTGAAAATCAAGGCGATTGACCTCTCCCAGGTCCTTCGGCAACAAGTAGGGCTGCTCCTGCAAATAGCGCCGACTCCCCTGCAAACGCGGCAAGGCTACCTCACCAAGAGACCGGCGCGGCGGACGACTCACCAGCTCCGCCTCGCTGGCAGTCGCTCTGGCTCGACGGCGGAAGAACCACCAGGGCATCTACTCCTCCTTTCTGCCCCGTACTCTCAGGAAAACAGAAGATCCTCCTGACCCCGCCTCTATCGTCTGCCAGACAAGGGAGCGAGCAGCAAGACCGGCGCGGCCTCCTCCCTGAGACAGGCAGACAGAGCATGAAGCTGGCGGGTTCTTCGGGAGAAAGCGTAGTTCAGAGGAAAGTGTAGAAAAGCAGACAAGCTGCTGTCAAGATGTTTTGCATAGATAAAGAGCACTCTCTCTGATTTTCATGGTTTTTTCACATCCTGGCCTTCAGATCAGAAGCTAACCCAGCCAGGCGAGAAGAGCAGCCAGCGGTATCCCCGGAAGGGCGAACCCGCGCTGAATCTGGCGCGGGTCCTGCTAAGCTACGCCCGTCACCCCTTGAGCGACTCCTGCCCGACGCCCTATACTCTCCCTCTCTTCCAGGAGGGAAACGCTTTCTGCTACACTTGAGAAAGGAATATGCCCAAGAGATACCATTGTCCTGGAGACGCCCAAGGTGGCGCGCTTCTTCAGATTGGAAAGGAAGCAATTGCATGGCGGAAGCAGATCATACCTATGTGATTGATCCAGAGAACGCCGGCGAGCTAGCCCGCCTGATGCAACAGGATCGGCTGTTGACCGAAGGGATGGGGGGTCTTCTTCCCGAGGGCCAGCTCCTGCCAGAGAGTGGGCGCCTGCTTGATCTAGCCTGTGGTCCCGGTGGTTGGGCCTTAGAGGTGGCTTTTCACTATCCCCATGCCGAGGTGATCGGCATCGACATCAGCCAGCCAGTGATTGAGTATGCCCAGGCTCAGGCTCAGTCGCGCGGACTTAGAAACGTTCGTTTCCAGGTGGGCAATGTCATGGAGCCGTTGGCTTTCGCAGATACCTCTTTTGACCTGATCAACGGGCGAGCTTTGTCGGGCTTTATGTTGCCAGCCGCCTGGCCTCGTCTGTTGGCCGAGTGTTTCCGCCTCCTCAAGCCCGGTGGTATCCTGCGCCTGACCGAGGGAGAGCTTCCTTTGACGACCAGCCCAGCCTACGAGCGTTTCAGTTCCTTGATCGCTGAAGCTTTCCGGCGGGTTGGGCAGAGTTTTTCCCCTGATGGGCGCCATCTCGGTATTACGCCGGTGCTGCCACGGATGGTACGTCAGGCTGGCTTTGAGGAGGTACGGCTCCGAGCAAGCGCAATCGAGTGGTCGATGGGGACCGAGACGTACTATCCCGTCTTCAAAGATCACCTGGCCGGGATGGAATTGATTCGGCCCTTTCTCGTAAAAGTCGGCTTAATCGGCCAAGAGGAGCTAGGAACACTGATTCAGCAGGCGATGGCCGAAATGCAACAAGAGAATTTCTGCGCGATCTGGACGCTGCTCACCGTCTGGGGTCGCAAGCCTACAACTACGCCCGACGCTACCGTCTAGGAGAAGAGAACGTTGCTCGCTGATGGTGATCCTGAGCGAGTTCCTGAGAGCACGCTGCCCACTCCAGGGAAGCGCTCCATCATCAGCGAGCAGCCTCACTGAGTGCTGTCACAATGGCGAGACCAGAGGGTAGCAAGAGCTTACTGCGTCTTGTACCGGTCCTAGCCACGCAAGGCCCCCGCAGCGATCCCTTTGATAAAGTACCGTTGCAAGAAGAGAAAGGCAAGGACCAAAGGCAGCGAGGAGATGATCACCGCCGCAAAAATGAGGGACCAGTTATTATTGAATTGCCCCACAAAGGCAAAAATGGCGAGAGGCAACGTTTGCATACCATCACGCTGCAAGAAGATGAGAGGAATAAAGAAATCATTCCAGGTTGAGAGGGCACTCGTAATGGCGACTGTGGCTGTGACGGGACGCAAGAGCGGGAAAACAATGGTCCAGAAGATGCGCATTGGACCCGCCCCGTCCAAACGCGCCGCCTCTTCCAGTTCACGGGGCACAGTCTTGATAAAACCAGTATAAAGAAAAATGGCGAAGGGCAGGTTGACAGCAATATAGAGCAGGATCACCCCCTGATAGGTATTGATCAACTGCAAGTCATGCATCTCCTTATAGAGCGGAAAGAGACCAAGCTGGATCGGCACAACCAGGCCAGCGACGAAATAGAGATAGAGGCGCTGGGGCCAGGGGCCGCCGAGACGGGCCAGGGGATAAGCCGCCAAAGAGCCACAGACAATGAGGCCGAGCACGGTGGCGCTGGTGATGAGGAGACTATTGAACAAGGCTTGTCCCAGAGAGGCATTGCTCCAGGCATCAGCAAAGTTCGACCAGATGAACTGCTGAGGCCAGCCAAGAGGATTATTCAGCAGCTCAGTTGGCGACTTGAGAGCCACCGACAGCAGCACCAGCAGGGGGACAAGCACCAGCCCACTCCACCAGAGTACGAGCAGCAAGGCCATTCCTCGGGAGCAGAAGAAGGCAAAGGACTTACACCTACGCCCTTGCCTGGAAAGAGCAATCGAGCGCATTTCACAGTTCCTCCTCTCGTGCACGTAGAAAATGCAAATTGATGATAGAGAGGGTCAGAATCAGCAGGGCCATTACAATACCCACCGCAGTGGCATAGCCAAAGTGATTGAGGGTAAAGGCCTCTTTGTAGATTCTCAGAGCTAATGACTCACTGGCGTCCCCTGGTCCCCCATTAGTCATCACAAAGATAAGATCGAAGATCTTCATACTACCAATCAGAGTCAGGACAACATTGACTGTCACAGCGGGCGCAATCAAGGGGAAGGTAATATAGCGAAAGCGCTGCCAGACTGAGGACCCATCAACCCGAGCTGCCTCGTATAGCTCAGCAGGCACTGCCTGCAGACCAGCAAGAAATACTACCATGCTGAAGCCCATAAACTCCCAGGAGTTGGTAAAAACCAGGCTCCAGAGAACTAAGCGAGGATTCCCAAGCCAGTCCTGCTGCCAGGTTGCCAGGCCAAGATGGCCCAGCAGAGCATTGAGAAAGCCGAACTGTGGACTGTAAATATAGCTCCAGATGTAGCCAATGGCCAGCGGACTCAGCATCGCGGGAATGAGGAAGAAGACACGCAGGAAGGTCAGTCGGCGTAGCGGCCCATCCAGGATCAAGGCCAGGAGCAGCGCGACGCCATTTTGCAGGATCATCACGCCTGTGGCAAACAGAAGCGTATTTCTCAGATCGGTAAACACAGAACGGTCGCTTATCAGCTGACGGAAATTGGCCAGGCCCACCATCTGGAGATTTGGGGCAAGGCCATCCCAATCGGTCAGGCTATAGTAGAGGCTGCCGACGATGGGATAGATAACAAAGATGGTAAAGATGACCAAGGCGGGCAGCCAGAAGAAACTGTGCGTCCAGAGCTGCCGCAGACGAATCCCCCATTGTGACGGTCGCCTCTGGCGCTTCTCCAAAGGCATCATCACCAAAGAGCCTGGTTCCATAATGAGCCCCTTTCTTGCTCGCCACGGCAGCCGTTGCAGAAGAGCAATAGCGCCAAGGAGAGGAAGGAAAGCGAGCGGGTGAGACCTCGCGCTAGCGAACTGGGTCCCTCCTACTTTCGGGCGCCGAGGAGCTCACCCGCCATGCAACACGAGCCGAAGCAAAGAGCTAGCTGATCGATCCTTTATTCTTCAGAAAGACCGAGTCCATGTCCTGAAGCATCTGATCAATGCTCATCGAACCAGCAAAAACCGCCTGGATGTCCTTGAACATGGAATCTTGCACGCCAAGAGGCCAATTTTGATCGAGGAAGTTATAGGAGCCAACCTTGAGAGGGGCGACCATCTCCTGGGCAGCAGGATCAAGGGCCGGATTAGAGATATCGAGGAAAGAGGAGTAGGCCACCTTCTCTTTCAGATAGAGGGCCATAATGTCGGGCCTGGCCCAGAACTGGAGATACTGGCGTGCCTCCGCAGGATACCTGGTCGTGGAGGAAATAGCAAGCGTAGTTCCAACGGCGGAAGAGACCCAGATGGATTGCCCGGCCTCTCCATAGGGGAGGGGGAACATCCCCAGGTCAAGCTTGGGATTGAGTTGCCGGATCGGCGCCAAAATCCAGTTGCCATTGACGACCATCGCGGCTTTGCCTGCAGCCATCATCTGAGTTGTCTGCACATAGGTTGTCCCCAGAGCCCCCTGGTTGAAATAGCCGCGGGCATTGAGGTCAAGATAGTCCCTCATCATCTGCCTCCAAGGAGAAGCGAAAAATGTTCGCCGGCCAGCGAACATCTGCTTATCAAAGTCGGGGTCATTACGGTAGATCGCCGAGGGGGCCATAGCATAGGGAATGAGTTGATCAACCCACTGGTCTTTGATACCCAAGGCCAGAGGAGTCACCCCAGCTCGCTTGAGCTGCTCGCAGACCGCCAGGAAGTCAGGCCAATTCGTCGGTACCGAGAGATTATACTCCCTGAAGATCTGCTTGTTGTAGACAACGCCGATGACATTTTGGTCGAGCGGCAAGGCATAGATGCGACCATCAGTGTAAGAAATCACTCGCTTGACGCCCGGCAACAGGCGCTTGACCCATGACTCGCTGGAGAGATCGGCCAGATAGTGGGCCTTGGCATAAGGGTAAAACTTGACGCCCGGGAAGACCCCGAAGATATCCGGCGCATCCCCGCCAGCCAGGCGAGCCTTTAGAACGGTTTCATACTGATCCGTGGGAAGCGAGGAGAACTGTACCGTGATGTTGGGATAGGCTTGATGAAAGCGCTTGTTGATTTCGGCCACGACAGGGCCAGCATCAGTACCAATCCAATGGAGAAACTTCAGCGTCACTGGCTGCTGGCCCGCATTCCCTGCGCTGGAGCCACCGCAGGCCTCTAACCATGAGCTGGTACTGAGAGCCATCGCCGCGAAGAGGGCCGACCTGGACAGGAAGCGGCGCCGCGTGAGCGGAGGAGAACCAGCCATACACTCCATGAGGAAACTCCTTTTCTGCGCTGAAAGCCGATGAGATCTCCGACTCCACCCTGTCGTCTGCCGGCAGACAAGAGGGCCACTGTCACTCTAGAGCAGAGTATAGGAATTCCCTCCACCGGCCACAAGGCAGCAACTTTCAGAAAAGGTTCGTTACTTTACGCTCTTGAAAACAGAGGGCTAGATTTCCTTCCACGTTCAGCGGAGGTAAATGGGCCTTCAGAGCAGCTCACAACAGCGCTGAGCGACTGTTACCTCCACTTACCTGACCATAGACAGAGCCAGGAGCGATTGCTTACAATCAATAGCCGAGGCAGCTCAGCTGCTGCCAGGCCGCCATGCCTCGCTGTTGCCCAGTGAAATGAGCGGGAGAAACTCAGCGATGAGAATGCACAGCAATGGAGTGGTTCCCTTCCGCACACAACTATCTCTGTTTCTCTTGCCAATCATTATTTTCCCTCTGGCTTTCATTGGATATGTATCGTACCAAATATCCTACCGGGCTTTGCAGAATCGCTCTGCCCAGAACGTTAGCCAAATTGCTTCTCTGGTCAATCATAATCTAGACACAACGCTAGAGCAGGCCATCCAGCTGGCAAAGACTCCACTGTATCAGCCAGAGATTCAGCGCATTGTCACCTACTATACGCAGCACCCTGAGCTGACCTTTGACACGGTCTCGTTAAGCGATATTGAGGCTATTGAGAATTTTTGTCTTGATATCCTCATTCGTAATACAAACATTGATTCAGTCGACATCTATACTGCTGGCTCAACAGTTTTTTCGGAGAGCTTCATCGACCTTCAACCGCTCGATCATTGGCAATCTCTGCCCTGGTTCCAGACCTTGATGCATTCCTCCACCATTCGCACGCTGCTCCTCCCGGCCCATCCCCTGCCCTCGGATCAGGGGAAGCGCCTGGTCTTTTCGGTGGCCCAGGCACTGGTCAATACGGCAACCTTCCAAACGGTGGGCGCGATTGTTCTGAACATTGACACCCAGACGACTATCGACCAAATCATCTCGAATTCTTCCGGTCAGGATGAAACACTTTTTCTCATCTACGGCCCCTCTGGGCAATTGATTTACAGTTCTCCTCTGGCAAGCCAAACGGCAGGGGGACCAGACCAGACACGCACGCTGATCAGCGCGGTCCTGCAGGCCCTCCACCGTCAAGAGGGGGAGCTGAGCTGGAACCAGACTGATTATTTCCTCTCTAGCAATACCTCTGGACTCTCTGGCTGGACGGTGGCCGCACTTGTTCCTAGCTCCAGCCTGATGCAAGACATCGAGGCAATCAAAGAAACGACCGTGCTGATCATCTGCCTGACCATCCTTGTAGTGCTGGGCAGCACAGTCACCGTCATCCAACGACTGAGCCAGCAGATCACTCAGCTGCGCACCTTGATGAAAGAGGTTGAAAACGGCAATCTCGATGTCCGGTTCCTGCCTCGGGGCCGCGGTGAGCTTCAGTCGCTCGGCAGTAGTTTCAATCATATGGTGGCTCGCCTCAAGGAGGTCATCCAGGATAACTATGAGTCACAGCTGCAGCGTCAAAGAGCAGAGTTAGCAGCACTGCACAGCCAGATCAACCCCCACTTTCTCTACAACACCCTTGGCACTTTCCAGATGCTCGCCTTGATGGAAGGACAGGAGCGTCTGGCTATGTTGGCTTACCACCTCGGACGGTTAATGCGCTACGCGCTGGAACCCAGCCCCCTGGCAACGCTGCAACAGGAGGTGGAACACATCGAGCATTTTCTCTCCCTCATCAAGATCCGCTATGAAGAACGCTTGAACTATACTATTCAGATTCCAGAGGATCTGCTGATCTACAGCATCCCGCGCTTTACTCTGCAGCCGCTCGTCGAAAATGCTGTTTACCACGGCCTTGATCCCAAAGCCGAAGGGGGAAATATCTGGGTCCAGGGATGGCAAGAAGAAGAACAATTGGTCATCACGATCTGTGATGATGGTATCGGCATGAGACCAGATCAATTGCAGTACTGGCAGGAGAGGCTCCGATATGAGACAAATTTCCTCGCTCGCTCCCGCCATATCGGGATTCTCAATGTCCAGGGGCAGATCCAACGCATCTTTGGTCCCAACTATGGGCTGACCCTTGGCGCTGGATCAGCAGGCCAGGGGATTCAGGTGACCATTCGCTTGCCATTGCGCGTGCTAGAAGCACACTCCTCGCAAGAGAAGAGGTGATCTATATGAATCAGCAGCAGATAAAGAAAGAGAATGTGATTCTGGTGGCCGATGACGAACGTGCCCTTCGCCAAGGGCTTCAGATGCTCATCTCGCGCCGCTACCCAGATCTGCTTGTCCTGGAGGCCAGCAATGGTCTAGAATGCTGGCACACGTTGGAGCGTGAGCCACAGATTAGGCTGGCATTTATCGATATTCGGATGCCGGAGATGGATGGATTGCAGATATGCGCCAGGAAGAAAGAGGCCGATCTGCCTGTGAAGATCGCGCTCATCTCTGGTTTCCGCGACTTTGACTATGCTCGCCAGGCTCTGCGCTACGGAGTCGTCGACTACCTCTTGAAACCCATTAATCCGTCCGATGTGCTTCGCTTGGTTGAGGAGGTGGTCTTACGCTCCCTCCCTGCCTCCCCTCTCCCCGAAACATGTGAGCGACAAGAACGCCTGATCATTGAGCAAATCCGCCGCTGGATTCATGACCATCTGCATGAAGAGATTACCCTGCTCGATCTGGCACACCGTTTCCACTATTCTGTCGGCTATCTGAGCTTACTCTTTAAAAAAGAGAGCGGAAAGGGCTTCCAAGAATATCTTGTTGCCTGTCGTATGCAGCGCGCACGCTCCCTTTTACAGGACCCAGCTCTCCGCATCGCTGACATCGCTCAGCAAGTCGGCTACAGCAATCCCAAAGCGTTTTCAATGGCGTTTCACAAAGCCTTTGGTCTCTCTCCGACAGATTTTCGCGAAATACGTGGCAAAGACACAAAAAACTGATCACATAGTTTCTCACCTCTCTCTGTCTTGCCACAGTTAGCAAGCAGGAGTTGCCTTCTTCCCGAGGGAAGTCGCTGCTCGAAGCAGTCTTCCGTTAAGAGCGCCAGAGCATTTATGCAATGTTTAACTCTCTCCCCTGGTCATTTATGCGTCATTTACGCATCATCGGGTAAATTGAGAGTGTCCACTCAGAGACGAGCCATTGAGAACGGAGCCAGCCAGCCAGTCGGATTGCCTGATCTATGAGCCTGGCACACCCACTGGTTGGCTGGTCGGCTAGTCGACCGAGACTGTGATAGAGGTCGCATTTTCTCCGGCAGCGAGAAGAATGAAGAATGCAACACTCACAGAGAAACGTCCCACCCGCTTCATCTCCTACGCCCTGCTCACCGGCTCAAGAGGTACCCAGCGCCCGGTACTCTAAGGGGAGCACAACAGTCATCGAGCTGCGTCAGGTGACCAAGCGCTTTCTCACGCCCGGTGGCCAGAGCTACACCGCACTGCGCGATCTGAGCCTCGCTGTAGCCCCGGGCGAATTCTGCGCTCTTATCGGCCCTACTGGCTGCGGCAAGTCCACCACCTTGAGTCTCATCGCCGGACTGGATACGCCGAGCGCTGGCACCGTCCTGGTCATGGGGGAAGAGGTGCACGGTACCGATCCGCGCATCGGCTATGTCTTTCAAACCGACGCCGTCTTCCCCTGGAAGAACGTGCTGTCCAACGTGGCCGCTGGCCCTCTCTTTCGCGGCCTTCCCAAGCGGGAAGCGCTGGAGCGGGCCCGCGCCTGGATTGCTCGTGTCGGTCTGGCCGGTTTCGAGGACCGCTATCCGCACCAGCTCTCGGGCGGTATGCGCAAGCGTGTGGCCCTTGCCCAGACCTTCATCAATGAGCCGCAGATTCTGCTGATGGATGAACCGTTCAGCGCGCTCGACGTCCAGACACGCACACTGATGGAGAACGAGCTGCTACAGCTGTGGTCTGCGCTTTCGGCTTCGGTGGTCTTCGTGACCCATGACTTGGAGGAGGCTATCGCCCTTGCCGACCGCGTCTGCGTTCTGACCGCCGGTCCAGCCACGGTCAAGGGGATCTATACTATCGATCTGCCCCGCCCGCGCAATGTGGCCGAGATCCGCTTTGATCCACGCTTTGTGCGGCTCTATCACGATATCTGGGAGGACCTCCGCGACGAGGTGATGATTAGCTATGAGCGAGCGAAGCAATCGTCTTGAACATGGAGAGAGCGATGGCGCAGCCAAGGCAATGGAGGCAGATAGCGCTATCCTGGCGGCCCTGACTGGCCGACGTCGCCGCCGCCGCTGGCTCATTAATGCCCTGCGTTTGCTGCTGCTCGTGGTTCTGATCGGCGGCTGGGAATTGGGGACACGGCTCGGCCTGATCGATCCCTTCTTTTGGGGGCGCCCGTCTGGGATCTGGCAGCAGCTTGTGACCTGGGTGGTCCACGGGACCGCTCAGGGACCGCTCTGGGTGCAGATTGCTGTGACGCTGGAGGAGGCCCTGTTTGGCTTCTTGATCGGCGTCGTCCTCGGCATTAGTTTCGGCGTTCTCCTGGGTCGTAACGCCTTTCTCGCCGAGCTGCTTGGCCCCTATATTAAGGCGGCCAACTCTATTCCTCGTGTGACTCTGGCGCCGCTGTTCGCCATTGGGCTGGGCCTGGGCAGCCAGTCAAAGATCGCCCTGGCGGTCGTCCTGGTCTTCTTCATCGTCTTCTTCAATGCTTTCCAGGGCGTGCGCGAGGTCGATCGGAATCTGTTGGCCAACGCTCGCATCCTGGGGGCCAACCGCTGGCAGCTCTTCCGCGAGGTTATCTTGCCTTCGGCGCTCACCTGGATTATTGCCAGCCTGCACACCAGCTTTAGCTTTGCGCTGGTGGGGGCTGTGGTCGGCGAGTTTGTCGGCTCGATCGAGGGCATCGGTCTGATGATCCAGAATGCCGGCGCCACCTTCAACGCCAACGGAGTCTTCGCGGCCATGCTGATCCTGGCTGCAGTGGCTCTACTCTCGGAGATCGTGATTACTGCCCTGGAGCGGCGCCTGCTGCGCTGGCGCCCAACCGCTCTGAGTGAGGTCACACTCTGAGATCGATCCAGTTGCAAGGGGATATAGTGCCCACGCCCCCACAGCTGAGACGGCTAAGCAAGGTGCAGCAGCACCACGAGGGGGCATTGTCTGGGTACCACCAGAACAGCACAACGAACGGAACGCACGAAGGGAAAGGAAGAGAAAGACCATGAGTGTCAAGCGAGAGTGGCTACGCCAGCCCATCACCGCGCTCATCCTCTTGCTGGCCGTGCTGGCCAGTGCCTGCGGCGGCAGCGGCGGCCCAACGGTGAGCAATGGCAAGATTCAGCTCAAGATCATGGTTGGTGGCTTGAGCAAGCAGATTTATTTACCTAACATGTTGACCCAACGGCTCGGCTACTTTGCTCAGGAAGGTCTAGCAGTTACGCTCATTGATGAAGCCTCTGGCCAGTCCGCAGAGGACGAGGTGCTCGCCGGCCAGGTCGATGCCGGTTCCGGCTCCTATAACCACACTATTGAGTTACAAGCGGCGGGGAAGCAGATGGAGTGTGTGGTGCAGCTCGACATCGCTCCAGGTGAGGCCGAGATTGTGGCTACGCGCGAGGCCGGCCAGATCCGCTCAGTGAGCGACCTCAAGGGAAAGAATCTCGGGGTCACCGAGCTGGGTTCGGGAACGCAAACCCTGACCACTGTCCTTCTCCACAAGGTAGGCGTTGCTCCCAATCAGGTCCACTTCGTCCCCGTGGGGGCTGGAGATACCTTTATCGCCGCCCTGCAGCAGGGCAAGATCGACGCCGGCATGACGACAGAGCCGACTATCTCACGCATTATGGCCAGCGGTATCGGTAAGGTCCTGGTCGATCTGCGCACGCCCCAGACCACGCAAGCCGCCCTCGGTGGCCCTTACCCCTTCATTTGCGTCTTCATGCGCAACGACTATGTGAATGCTCACAAGGATGTGGTGCAGAAGCTCGTCAACGCCTATGTCAAGACCCTGAAATGGATCCATAGCCATACGGCGGAGCAGATCGCCGACATGATGCCTGCCGACTACTACGCCGGCAACAAGCAGCTGTATGTGACGGCGCTGCAGAACCAGCTAGCGATTTTCAGTCCCGATGGCCTGATGCCCGCCGGTGGACCGGAGTTTGTTCTGAGCACCGAGCAGCAGTCAAATAGCTCGGTGCAGGGGAAGCAGATCGATCTGAGTACGACCTACACCAATGAGTTCGCCAGCAAGGCCAGTTAGGGGAGAGAGCGGTCTGAGCGCTAGACGGATCAAGAGGATCGAGATAGTATAATAGGGTGATGCTGGCTCTGTCCTTGCTTCGAGAGTATCAGCAAACCGAGCAGGGCAGAGCCTCCCGAGCTGGACGGGAGCGCACCCGCTCCCTGCCGGGCAGAGTCGAGGCGCCCGGGTCCCGGTCTTTGTCCCTGGTCGGAAGACAGGCAGATAGCCGTAACACTGGGGTGCCTGGCCCCAGAGAGACGCGCCGCAAGAGCGGGCGGGACCGCGGAGCGCCTTGTGACCGAGAGAAGCCAGCCAGGTTCACTGTGGAGAAAGGCTTATGCGGCCTGCGCTTCGTCGCTCCCTACTGACTCGTCTGCTCACGGTCTATCTTCTCTTCGTCATGGTTGTCCTGTTCGGCGGAGCCAGAATCAACATGCTCGTTGAGCAGCGGCTGCGTAGCGATGTCCAGGCTGCAGATCAGGCCCTGGCCGAAGAGATCGCCCGGGAGACGAGCCTGCAGCTGCTGGGAGCCGAACAAGCGTTACAGAACCTGGGCCGGCTGGTGCTGGCTTCCCCGAACACGGCCCCGGCCAGGCTTGAACAGCTCTTCCAGGCCTGGCATGGCGCCCGGAACGATGTCGATCATGTCTACTGGCTTGACCCTTTCGGCGCAGTACTGGTGGCCTGGCCGGCTGACCACATCATTGCAGGGGCCGAATTCTCTCCTCCCACGGTCGTTGAGCAGGCGCTGAAGAGCGACCAGCCGGCCTTTGAGGTGGGCATCGTCGGATTGGCCTCCAGCAGGCTTGCCAGCCCAGGGGTCATCGTGGCCCAGGCCGTACGCTCTCAGGGCCGCCTGCGTGGACTGGTTGCCGCCAGTTTCTCGCTGGCAGAGCTGAGCCTGCCGCTGGCCAACGTGGTCCAGGCCCAGCAGCGACAAAGCAAGCATCTGATGATCGCCGTGATTGATGGCAACGGGGTCGTGGTGGCCGCATCCGAGGGCAGGCGCTTGCTTGAGACGGCCCTCGGCGAGTTGCCCGGAGCGGCCCAGGCGCTTCAGGGTCAGAGCCTCTCACGTACCGGGCCTGGACCGGACGGCCAGGACTGGCTGTTTAGTTCTGTACCGGTGCCGAAAATCGGCTGGGCGGTGGTGGTCGAGCGTCCGACGAGTGAGGCGCTGGCCGTCGTCGATCAGTTCCATCTCTGGCTCTTGCTCGTGGCTTCACTCTTTAGTCTAGGCGGCCTGCTCTTCTGGCTGCTCCTCCACTTGCGCGTTATCCGTCCCCTACAGATGCTGGCTGGTCAGCATCAGGCGCTGCCAGCCAGCAGTGAAGCCATCCCCACAGCCACGCTCCTGCTCGCGCGCCAGGACGATGAGATTGGTGAGTTGGCACGTTCGTTGATCCGCCTGGAGCGCGACGGCCTGCGCAAGCTGAGTGAGCTGCGTACCCTGCTAGAGACTTCGAGCGCCGTGGTTCGCTCTCTCGATCCTCGCGCCGTCATCGCAGAAATCATGCACGAGGTACAGCGCCTGGTCGATGTCCAGGCGGTGGCCGTGCTGCTACCCGACGAGCAAGGGATCTTGCGGGTATTGCAAAGCAGTGGTCACAGCGAGCGCTACGATCGCCAGCTCTCTCTTTCGCCTGAGCGCGTCAGTTCGGCAGCAGTGCTGGCTCTCAATAGCGGCCAGCCGGTGCAGAAGCTGCTTGATGGCAGTCAGCCCTCTTTTGCCTACGACGACGGCTTTCGCGCGGTTCTCGCCTTACCTATCATCAGCCATCACGTCGGCAGCGTCGTTTTGGTGGTCCACCGGCGTGAGCCACGCCTCTTCGAGGAGCATGAGGTCCAGTTGCTGTCAACCTTCGCCAACTATGCGACGCTCGCCTGGGAGCATGCCGTCCTCTACGAGCGCAGCGATGAGCGGCTGCGCGAGGTCGCCAGGGAGAACGAACGCCTCTATCGGCGAGCTACGGAGGAGAAACAGCGGCTGGCGGCTATCATGGAGAGTATGCAGGATGGGCTGCTCTTATTGGGCATCGATGGCCAGATTCTCTATGCCAATCAGGCAGCCTGCGCCATTGCCGGTCTGCCACGCACGGCTCTGGAGGGGCGCGCCATTGCGGCCTTTTATGAGGCCCTACAGGCGACTGGGGCTGAGGCCGCGGCCTGCGCGCAAGCTTTGAGCCGGACGGAGCCAGCCACGTTTCTGATTGAGAACGGCGAGGGAACGCAGGCCCGCGCCCTCCAGATGCGGCTCTTCGCTGTGCAGAGCGAGAGCGGTAAGACCATTGGGCGCGGCTTGCTGGTACGCGACGTCACCCGCGAGCGAGAGCTGGATGAGTTTAAGACGACGCTGCTGGCCGCGGTCGGCCACGAAGTGCGCACGCCTCTGGCAGCCATCAAGGGCTACGCTTCGACTTTGCTGCAGCAAGACGTGGTCTGGCCTCCAGAGGAGCAGCAGCAGTTTTTGCAAACTATCATGCAAGAGGCCGATCGCCTGACGCAGCTGGTGCGCAATCTGCTTGACCTCTCACGGCAAGAGGCCGGCCTGCTGCAACTCAGGCGCGTCCCTGTCGATCCGCGCGCGCTGGTGCGGTCGGTCGGCGAGCGCATCAAGCCGGGAGCGGCGACGCTAGCGGTGGAGATCCCGCCAGGGCTGCCCCCGGCCCTGGTGGATCGCGGGCGGATCGAAGTAGTTCTGCACAATTTGATCAGCAATGCCTTGCTCTATGGGGCGCACCAGGTGCGGGTCAGGGCCTGGCTCTCTACGGATGAGGTGGGGACCCTGACCTTTGCTGTGCTCGATGATGGACCAGGTATTGCCTCCGAGGAGCTGCCACATATCTTTGAACGCTTCTATCGGGCCCCACGCGGACGCCGCCAGCATGCCGGCGGGACAGGGTTGGGCCTGGCAATTTGCAAAGCCTTCGTGGAGGCACATGGGGGACGCATCTGGGCGCAGAGCGGCCCAGAAGGCACAGTGATGTGTTTTTCGTTGCCTTGCGCCTCGCAGTCGGCACTGACGGCGCTTCATGAGGCAGTCGACGAAGAAGAAGGAGATTCCAGCGATGGTCACAGGAATAGGGAAGGCCAGACGCATCTTGCTCGCTGAGGATGAGCTGGCGCTGCGCGACTTCGTGAGTCGCAATCTGCGCGTACGCGGTTTCGAAGTGCTGGAGGCCAGTACTGGCCTGGAAGCGCTGGCACTTTTCGAGCGGGAGCGACCGCACCTGTTGATTCTTGATCTGATGATGCCCCGGATGGACGGGTTAGAGGTCTGCCAGCGCGTGCGCGAGCAGTCGACAGTTCCCATTATCGTGCTGACGGCCCTCGACGCCGAACGGGACAAGGTGACCGCACTGGATTTGGGAGCCGACGACTATTTGACGAAGCCCTTCGGAGTAGAGGAGCTGCTAGCACGAGTGCGGGCCGCGTTGCGACGCGCCCAGTGGGAGAGCGAGACAGCGACACAGGCAACGCTAAGGGCGCGACGCTTCGGAGAGATCGAGGTGGATCTGGCCAAGCGCATCGTCCGCCGCGGCGGCGAGGAGGTCCGCCTCTCTCCAACAGAGTTTGCTCTGCTGGAGCAGCTGATCACCCAGGCTGGCAAGGTATTGACTCATCGCTGGCTGCTTCAACGGGTCTGGGGACCAGAGTATGGCGGTGAGGTGGAGTATCTGCGCGTCTATCTCAATCGCCTGCGCCAGAAACTTGAGCCTGACCCCGCTCACCCACGCTACTTTCTGACCGAACCAGGGGTAGGCTATCGCTTTGTGGCTCCCGGCCCTGATGTGGAATAGGCTGACAGAGACCGCTCCCTCTATCGCTCCTCCACCTCCCCCACGTATGGCCAAGCCCACAATGCATAGAGAAGCACAGCACTGACCGGCCCTGTGCAGGTGCTCTATCGGCACCTGCACGTCCTACGGCTCTCGCTTTCTTTCCCTTCTTCTTTTTTTAAGAAGCAGCTTCATCTGGAGAGCAGGTATGCAGATATGAGCGGACCTCTGCCGCTGTGCGCAGGTGGAGAGCTTCCCTGGTTACCTGCTGAGCTTCCTGGAGGGTCCAGCGACGGATCGCCTCTTTACAACGTGGAACAGCCCGGGGCACCATGCTGAGCTCATCGATCCCTAGACCCAGTAAGAGGGGCAGCGCCAGCGGCTCGCTCGCCAGTTCCCCGCAGATCTCTACGCGGCGCTGGCAACGGTGGGCCGCCTCGACGGTCAGCTGGAGCAGACGCAGGACGGCGGGATGAAAAGGATCGGCCAGGGAGGCCGTGCTCTCATTGGTGCGATCGGCAGCCAGAACATACTGGGTGAGATCGTTGGTGCCCAGGCTGAAGAAGTCAACGACTTCGGCCAGGACGTCGACCAGCAGGGCGGCAGCTGGCACCTCGATCATGATGCCAAGCTCGACGCGCTCAGCCAGCTCCTGCCCTTGCTGACGTAGCTCCTGCTCTACTTCCTGCACGAGGCGACGCAGGGCTTCGACCTCCTCATAGCTGCTGACCATTGGGAACAGAATGCGCAGCTCCCGCCCCGCGCCCGCGCGGAGCAAGGCCCGCAGCTGGGTGCGCAAGAGCGGCGGGCGCTGCAAGCCCAGGCGCACCCCCCGCAGGCCCAAAAACGGGTTGGACTCGCGTGGCAGGGAGAGATAGGGCACCGGCTTGTCCCCTCCAATGTCAAAGGTACGGAAGACGACAGGCGCCGGCTGGACCGCCTCGATGAGAGCGCGATAGATCTCTCGCTGCTCCTCCTCGCTGGGCGCCTGGCGGCGCTCGAGAAACAGAAATTCAGTGCGTAGGAGACCAATTCCCTCGGCTCCACAGGTCCGCACAGCGGCCACCTCTTCCGGGGTCTGGACATTGGCTCGCACGGGGTAGCATCGACCATCTCTGGTGCAGGCCGGCTGCTGCCTGTCTTCCTCCGCCTGCCTGGCCCGCCTCTGGAGCCGTTGGGCCTGCCGACGATAGCGAGCCAGGGCCTCAGCCTCTGGCTCAGCAATGACAAGACCCCGTTCTCCATCTACGATCACAGCCTGCCCAGAGCGCACCCCCGCTAGCTCTTCTCCTAAGCCAACTACCGCCGGTACTCCCAAGGCCCGGGCCAGAATGGCCACATGAGAGGTCGGCCCTCCCTGGGCCGTGCAGAAAGCCAGCACCTGCTCCCGCGGACAGCGCACGATCGCCGAAGGGGTCAGCTCGTGCGCAACGATAACCGCCGGCTCGCTCAGCTGCCAGCTCTCTTCAGCCTGCCCCGTCAGGTGACGGAGGACCCGCTGCGCCACATCCTCTAGATCAAGGACCCGGGCCTGTAAATATTCGTTCTGGACCGCTTGCAGTTGGTGAATATAGTGTTGAAATCCCGCCTGCCAGGCAGAGGCGGCACTCTGCTGCTGGCGGATGCGTCCCTGTACCTGCTGCAGCAATTCGGGATCTTGGAGAAACAGCTCGTGCGCGGAGAAGATGGCCGCCTCCTTGGGACCAACGGCCCTGCCAGCCTCCTCGGCCAGAAGCCGGATTTCCTGGCGAGCCGCTGCCAGAGCCGCTTCGAGACGCGCCAGCTCCGTCGCCACATCCTGGCCCGCTTCCACCTCGACTGTGATGAGGAGCGGCTCATAGCGGTAGACCGGACCGATGGCAATCCCCGGAGAGGCTGCTATGCCACGGATTCGTCTCTCACTCATTGCTCACTTGCTCCTGCTGCTCAGCCTCCTCGGCCTCGCCGAAATTGTCGGCGATGAGCCGGGCGATGGTCTCTACGGCCTCGTCTTCGTCTTCTCCGTCGGCAGCGATGCGCAGCCGATCATTGCGCTGAATGCCGATCGACAAAACTGTCAGCGGGCTTTTGGCGTTTACCGGCTTACTGCCTTGCGTCAGGTTTTCGATGGTGATCGTCGACGAGAAGGCCGCCGCTGTTTTGGCCAGCAGCGTGGCCGGACGGGCATGCAGGCCGTCACGGTAGGCAACAACCACTTCTGTTGATGCAGCCAAACCTATCCCCTTTCCTGCTCAGCCGGGCTGATCTGGGCCATAATACGGGTACGAGCCGCTAGCCACGATCAGCCAGACGCTGGGTAAGATTAATCACGCCCTCTTTCGCGGCCTGAATGGCGAGAGGCGTGAGATCGCGCAAGCTCATATATTCTCGTTGCACAAGAATTTCAAGCAGCATTGGGAGATTGACGCCGCAGATGACTTGAGTTCCCTGCAGCGCCAACTGCAGAGAGGCACTGGCAGGATTGCCGCCCAGGATATCGATAAGGATCAGCACCCCGCCATCGCTCATCACCTCGCGAACCGCGGCTTCGACCTCCCGTTTGAGCTGCTCAAGCGAGCCACCAGTGGGCATACCGATGGCGACAAAGCGCTCCTGGGGGCCAGCGATCATCTCGACCGCGTCCTTCAAACCGGCGGCTAACGAGCCATGTGAAACAAGGACAACACCGATCACGCAGCCCTTCCTCTCTCAAGGCTGCCCAGAGGCACAGCCTCTGAAGCCACGTCAAGCACATAGTCAGTATGGTCACCACGCTTATGCTCTTGGTCAGCGTCCAGAGCGAGGAGAGGAGAATAGGCCTGCCCTTCCCTCTCCTGCCCTGAGCCTCCCTTTTCTTCACCTTCGCCAGGTGGTGCGTGTCGACAGGGCCAGGCTCTCTGCCCCTGCCGGGCGTCTACCACTATGGAAGAAGAGGCGACCGGTTCCCCCTTCTTTGCGCTCGACCGGGAGCTGGACCTCGGTCAGGCAGCCTTCCGGTTCGTCCTCACCCTGGTCGTGCAGGAGCAGATGACGGTAGGGGCCGGCGACGGTGTAGCCGTGGGCCTCGATCCAGATGGCCAGCGACTGATAGACCTCGCTCAGGCCGTAAGGGCCTCCCCGATAGAGCAAGGTGGCAGCAGTCACCGCGGGCAGTTCTCGAATAGTGATGTGGCCGCCGCTGCGTTCGACGATATTGCCGAGTGACGACCCTTCCACCGGAATGGCGACCTCTACGATGCTTCCCTCGCCTTCTCCGCCGTTGGCATCCAGCGTTAATAGCAGGATGTGCTCACCCGGCCTGACTCCGCTGTCCTTTAAAAATCGCAGCATCTGCCTGGCAAAGCGCAGTTGGAGTGCGACGCTGGGGGCTGTGGTGCGACTGGCGGCCACGAGCTGCGGCTTGAGGCGTTTCAGGACAACCTCATAGCTGCTCTGCTGATCATCGAGCCTCAGCTGCTTGAGACGGGCCTCGATACGTGCCTGACGCTCCTGTTCGATGAGAATCTGCTGCTGAACTTCGACGAGCCGCTGCTGGAGCACGGCACGGAGCTGCTCAGGGGTCACCTGCTCATCCAGCAATTGGACAATCTGGGCAAGCTCAAAGCCCATCTCCTTGAGATCGAGGATGCGGTGAAGGCGCGTGAGCTGTTCAACGGCATAGTAGCGGTATCCCGTGAGGGTATCAACCTGCACCGGCTTGAGCAATCCGATCTCGTCGTAGTAGCGCAGGGTCCGCATAGAGACCTGCCCGAGCCTGGCAAAATCGCTGATCTTGAGCACCAGCTTGCTCCCCTCCTTCCTCGTCTCTGAGGAGGCGCACTGGCCTGGCATCCATAGAGAGAACAGGCGCTTCTCCTCCCTCTAGGATAAACCTTGCCGCGACGTGAAAGTCAAGGTAAGGGCAGAGCTGCGTCGGCGCTAGCTCCCCACCCTCGGCGCTGACGACCAACCCCGGGTCAGTAGCAGCAATGCGAAGGGGAAAGAGCCAGGGCAACCGCTTGACTTTCACACGACGGCAAAGTTTATCCTAGTAGCAAGCAGGCTCTTCCGTCCAGCCGGGTGCAGTGCCTGGCATAGCCACGGCAGCTTCGCCGGCCCAGCCAGGTCCCAGCCCTGACGAGGCGCCCACCTGGTACCTGGCGCGCAGAGCTGAGGCCAGGCGCAGGCGCCGGACCATTCGGAGGAGCAGCGCAAGACTAGCTGAACACGTGTGAGGGAGCGGGGCGAGAGCCACGACTGATCAGCGCTGCGGTAGCGCGCCGCCTCGCCCGCTTCTCGAGCGTGGAGAGAGATCCGCTGTGGCTTCATCAGACGCGCCGTTTCAGCTCAAAGATCTGCTGACGCCCGCCACCATTCGCTTGCATGTTGCTGCCAGCGATCCCGGGCAGGTCATCCAAGAGGCTGGTCAGTTGTTGCTGGCCAGCGGCGCCATCGAGGAGCGCTACATCGAGGCCATGCGGCAGGCTCTGCAGACCTACGGCCCCTACATGGTCATTGTGCCAGGCGTGGCGCTCTTACATGCGCGCCCGAGCGATGGGGTCAAACGTCCCTGCATCAGCCTGCTGACGCTGGAGCCTCCCGTGCCCTTCGGCAACGAGGACAATGACCCGGTGAAGATCGCCATTGCCTTTGGCGCGGTGGACCGTCAGAAGCACCTGCAGGCACTCACCATGCTGACCCAACTCTTGGCGAATGAGCAGGCGCTCTCAGCGATTCAGGCCAGTACCTCCGCCGAGGAAGTGATGCACATCATTGCAGCTGCCTCGCCCGCTTCGTGAGCGAGAACGCAGCAGAGGCTCAGGGGGAATGCATTGTGAAGATCTTAGCTGTCTGTGGCATGGGATTTGGCAGCAGCCTGGTTCTGCGCATGACCATCGAGGACGTTCTCAAGGCCGCCGGTCTCAAGGCCCAGGTTGTCGTGAGCGATATCGGAACCGCGCGCTCGGAGCAGGCTGACATTATTGTCACTTCTGCCGAATTTGCGCGCCTGTTAGCCGATAGAGGCATCCCTATCGTCGTCATCAAGAACTATGTCGATCGAAAGGAGATGAAAGAGAAGCTGCTGCCCTTGGTGAAAGGCAGCTAGCTGATGCTGAGGCCGAACTCAGCGCGAGCATCTGCCTTCAGCGAACAAGCACTGTTGTGGCCTGGAGAGAGACCTCCAGGCTCACTCGTTAGCTAGCTAACGAGCCAGCCAGAAGAAGGATGGTGAACGATGAACATTGTGCTTGCGATCGTTCAGTTCATTGTCTCGGAGATTTTGAGCAAGCCACCGCTGCTGGTGGGATTGATTGCCCTTCTGGGCTTGCTGGTGCTACGACGCCCCGTCAGCGAATTGATTGCCGGAACGCTCAAGACCATCGTGGGCTTTTTGATTCTGACAGGCGGAGCCACTATTTTGATCGGCGCCCTGGCCCCACTGGGAACGATGGTGCAGGCCGGTTTTCACCTGCAGGGTGTGGTACCAACCAATGAGGCAATTGTCAGTCTGGCCCAAAAAGCCTTTGGCGCACCAACAGCGCTCATCATGGCGTTCGGTTTTCTGGTCAACCTGATTTTAGCGCGCCTGACCCCGGTAAAGTTCGTCTTCCTGACCGGTCATCATCTTTTCTACATGGCCACGGTGCTGGCCGTGGTTCTGGGGAGCGCGGGTATCACGGGCATCCATCAGGTCATATTGGGCGCGCTGATGCTAGGGACAATTGGGGCAGTGATGCCGGCCCTGGTCCATCCCTTTACGCGCAAGGTGACGCGCGATGCCGGCTTCGCCCTGGGTCACTTCAATACGTTCGGCTATATTACGTCGGGACTGGTGGGCAAGCTGGTGCGCCGCCTGGGGGCGCCACGGGCCAGCGCGGAGGATCTGGTAGTGCCAGAAGGGCTGTCTTTCCTTCGTGACTCGCTGGTGATGACCACGCTGACAATGGTGATCATTTATCTGGTCCTGGCCATTATTGCCGGACCAGCAGCGCTGGCGCAGGCCGCTGGCGGTGGGAACTATATCATGTTTGCCTTGACCCAGGCTCTGACCTTCGGGGCGGGCGTGGCCATTATCCTGGTCGGTGTACGCATGATCCTGGCGGAGATCGTGCCGGCTTTCCGCGGTATAGCTGAGAAAGTGGTGCCCAACGCTTTGCCCGCCCTGGATTGCCCGACAACCTTCCCCTTTGCCCCCAACGCGGTCCTGATCGGCTTCATCATGAGCTTGCTGGGTGGCATCGTAGGTCTGTTCTTGATGGGACCACTGGGCCTGGCCCTGATTATTCCCGGTATGGTGCCCCACTTCTTCGACGGTGGCACCTCTGGCGTCTATGGCAATTCTAGCGGCGGCTGGCTGGGAGCCGCCGTCGGCGCCTTCATCAATGGCCTGCTGATTACGCTCCTGCCAGCCTTGCTGCTGGCCTTCATGGGATCGTTCGGCCTGGCGAATACGACCTTCGGGGATACCGATTTCTGCCTGGCCGGCATCATCACCGGGCTGGGAGCTAAGGCGGGCTTTTTCGGCTCCTATGCCGTGGTGGTGGTGCTGACCATTGTGCTCCTGGCTCTGGCCTCGTTCGTCACACTGCGCATTACTCCGCGCAGTGGACCACAAGAGGAGACGCCTGAAACGGCTCAGGCAACCGCCGAGACAACCGCCTGAGCGGATTTCTATAAGACTGGCTGCGTGTGAGGGCTTGCTCGTCCGCTCTGTTCTGCTCTGCCTCTGCCAACAGAGCACAAGCAAGCCCTCTTTGCGTGGTGCGTTCTCCGTTCCCTCCTGCTGCAGGCTGGAACAGTGGCACGGGGCGCCCGCAGTAGTAACCCTCCGCTCTCACGAGGGAAAGGCCCCTACAGGGAGGACAGCCGCTCCCCATCAGCGCCTCCGACCTCCTCTCGCGCCATCTCCCCCGCTATGGTGTTTCCACCGGCAGATGGTCCCCAGCAGTCTTGATCAGCCGTTACTCGGCACCGAAGGTGTCAGGATCAGGACCAAGACGCACCCCGGTATCGAGGGCCGAAATGGCGGCCACCTCTTCCTGACTCAATTCGAAATCAAAGATCTGGCAGTTCTCCCTGATGCGCTCAGCGTGCACCGACTTAGGAATGACCACCAGCCCAAGCTGTACGTGCCAGCGCAGCACAATCTGCGCCGGGGTCTTGCCATACTTGTCGGCCAGCTGCCTGAGCAGCGGTGTGCTGAGCAGGGTGTCTTTGCTTCCCTGTCCACCCAGAGGAAACCAAGACTCAACCTGAATGCCATGCGCTTTGGCATAATTCCGTGTTTCCTCTTGGGCAAAAGTGGGATGAAGCTCGATCTGGAGCACCGCCGGGACCACCTCGCTCTCCTGCAGGAGGCGCTCAAGATGGGCCGGCTTAAAATTGCTGACGCCGATCGCTCGCACCTTCCCGTCCTTGTAGGCGCGCTCCAGTCCTTTCCAGGTCTGGACCGTCAGACCCTTCATAGGCAGCGGCCAGTGGATCAAATAGAGATCCAGATAATCAAGACCCAGCTTCTTGAGGCTTGTCTCCAGGCCCTTGAGAGCCTGATCATAGCCATGATCTGTGTTCCAGAGCTTGCTGGTGATAAACAGCTCTTCACGCGGCAGCCCGCTCTGCCGAATCGCTTCGCCAACCTCTTCTTCATTGCGGTAAGCGGCAGCGGTATCGATGAGACGGTAGCCGTTTTCAAAGGCCGCCAGCACGCTGCTTATTGTCTGCTCCTTCGGCGTCAAGAAGACTCCGAGACCAAGCTGCGGCATGCGTACGCCGTTGTTCAAGGTAACCCAGGGAATATCGGCATGCACCTGATGATCTGGCATCTTTCCCTCTTATCCTTCTCAATTGTTATAACGGTGCTAGCAGAAGGATGGGAACCGGAGAGACGGCCTGATTAAGGCTAACAGCCCCAGGCCGGACTGCTCCCGATCCCCCATAACCTAGCACGAATCTGGCCTGAGCCGCAAGGAAGGGGGCCTTCCACAGAGAGAGTATATCCAGTCAGCAGCGGCCAGCGTTAGGAGAATTCTCGCCAGAAATTGGCAAATTCTGCACACACCTTGCTGCTGTCGCCAGCAAACCTGGGCTGCTCCTTCCTCAACGCTTGCTTAGTGTCCAGCGAGAGCAGCAAGACAGGACAAGGCATAAAGGCTTAGTCGAAGCAGCAGCAGATGGAGACACCGACTGGAGAGGCCAGCCGGAAGAGCTTTTCTGGTTCAGGAGAAGTACCAGGACAGGGTCAAGCAGAAGGGGAAAGAGCGTCGAGGACTAGGCCAGCCCTGCCCTGCCTGGGTACAGGCAGGGGAAAGGCTACCTTCGTAGTCTAGCTCTTTTCCCTGCCAAGCCGTCCCTGGCGTGGTGGCCCACAGGACTCGCGAATCACCAGCGAGGTCGCCAGCTCCACATGATGGGTCTCCAGGGACTGGCCAGCGATCAGGCGCAAGAGCATCTCTGCAGCCATCCGCCCCATCTCCTCCAAAGGCTGACGGATCGTCGTCAGCGGCGGCGCCAGATGGGCCGAGTACGTCACATCATCGAAGCCGATGACGCTCATCTCTTCGGGAATGCGAACATGGCGCCGGTAGAGCGCCTGGTAGACCCCAGTCGCCTGGGCATCGTTCCCAGCAAAAATGGCGGTCGGCGGGTCCGGCAAGTCGAGCAGAGCCTCCGTCTGCCGGATGCCATCACCCAGCAAATAGCTTCCCTCACAGATCAAGGCCGGATCAACGGCGATTCCCGCCTGCTCCAGAGCCTCGCGATAGCCCGCCAGCCGCGCCCGCGAGGTTGTCAGATGCAGCGGGCCGGTGATAATGCCGATGCGCCGATGGCCCAGCGAGAGCAAATACTCCGTAGCGGTATAGCCACCGAGCCAGATCGTCGAGCCAATCGTCGGGAAGGCCGTTGTCGGCTCGTTGCGGTCACCAATGGCCACAAAAGGAATCCCTTGCTCTAAGAGAGTATCAGCGATCCCGACTCGCTCGTAGGGGAGCAAGAGCAGAACGCCATCGCTCGATTGATCGAGGATACGCCGTAACCAGAGACGCTCGGTTGCCTCATCCTCATTAGTTGCAAAGACCACGAGGCGGTAGCCGCTCTGCTCCAGCACCTCCTGCACCCCCTGCATGATGCCGAGATCATAGCCACCCTCCAGGCGCATCAGCACCAGGTCGATTAAGCCACTACGCCCCCGGCGCAGATGGCGCGCAGCGTGGTTCTGGACATAATCGCTCTGCTCGATCAGGCGCTGGATGCGGGCACGTGTCTTCTCACCGACGCCAGGCCGCTGATTAAGGACCTTGGAGACCGTTGTGGTCGAGACGCCTGCGCGCCTGGCGATCTCTACCATCGTTAAGCGCTTTGGTCGTTTTGGTTCCAGTGTCGGCCCCTCCCCTGTCCCAGTAGGTAAACGATAACTCAGAGAGATCATTTCAATGGTACCACGCTCTGCCCTCCATGTCAACGCACGCCCCAAGCGTTCACTGCACAGACAAGGCTCCTACACAGCTGCTAGCGCCCCCGGGTCAAGGAAAACGAGTACTTAGACCTCCCTTGACAATCCTCAGTTTCTATGCTACCTTCTACCTCAGAAGGCAGAGTAAACGTTAACCTTGTCTTGCTTCGGCTCACCCAGCTCGTCAGCGCTTGACGGGAGCCAGTGCCTGCCAATGTTTGCCAGCGACAGATACGCTTAAGGAGGTCACTCAGCTATGGCGCTCTTCGCTTCTCCCCCACCAGCACCAACACGCTCATCCTGAGCCGCCCTCACGTTGGCATCGCTCGCCTCGCTTCCGCGTTGACCGCTATCCCTGGCTGGAAGGACCGAGTTCTTGACCCAGCCGGCTTGCGCGGTCAGACGCAGCAGGCCCTCTTTTCTACGCTCTTCTGTGGCCAGGTCGGGATCAGTTGTCATGTGGTGTCTCGGACGTGGCTTATATGGACGTCCGGACGGCATGACATAGGGATATTCTGTCTATTTACCAAGGAGGTCATCCTATGAGCACGCAAGGACCAGGGTCCCCTCTGAATCGCCGCCGCTTCTTGCAGCGCTCGCTGGCGCTGGGGGCCGGCGTCGCGGGCCTGGAGCTGCTCGCGGCCTGCGGTGGCACCAGCAGCAGCTCTACCACCGTCACAGCTACCGTCAATACGCTTCCCCCGTCCACCAATCCCGGAGCCGTCTACGTCTTCAACCAGGTTGTCAAAGACTTCGAGCAGGCCTATCCTCACGAGCACATCGTCGGCAAGAACGACCCCTACGACCCAACAACCTACTTCGCGAAACTGGCCGCTAATCAGCTTGAGGATGGCGTCCAGAGCTATTTTACTGAGCCCCCGCTGCTGATCGCTCGCCATGCTGTGGCCGACATTACCAATCTGGCTAGAAGCTGGTCCTCGTTCAAGGACTATATCCCGAGCATCGCCTCGATCGTGACCCGCGGCGATCGCGTTTATGGGATTCCGGTCAATGGCTATGTTCTCGGCATCTTCTATAACCGCAAGCTTTTCAGCGGGGCTGGCCTCGACCCCGATAAGCCGCCCACTACCTGGGAGGAGTTCCGCGGCTATGCCAAGCAGCTCACCAGTTCGAAGGTGGCTGGCTTTGCTGAAACCAGCACGGCTAACCAGGGCGGCTGGCACTTCACCAACTGGATGTACACCGCCGGCGGCGACCTGGAGTCCTCCGATGGCACGAAGGCCGTCTTCAACAGCTCCCAAGGGGTCAGCGTGCTCAATTTCCTGAAGGCCATGCGCTTCACCGATCGTTCGATGACCCAGCAGCAGCTGCTGACGCAGGCCGATACGTTGCAGCTGCTGGCAACCGGCAAGGTAGCGATGGTGGTGATGGCCCCGGACCAGCTCAATGCGCTCCAGGCCCAATATCAGGCCAATTTGAAGGATTTTGGCATTGGGCCCATGCCCCAGAACGGGGGGAACGCGGCGCTCACTGGCGGCAATCTTTGGGTCTTCAATCCGAAGTCGGCTCCCGAGGTGATCAAGGCCGCCTTTGACTACGTGATCTATTCGAACTTCAATCTGGAGGTTGTCGAGCGCAGTCTGGCTCAACAGGCTGCCTCCGGCCAGGCCGTGGGTGCGCCAACGGCGGTGCTGTTCCAGGGAGCCTTCCAGCAACAGCTCTCGGCCCTCTATCGCAAGTACGCCACGGTGCCCCTGGAGAACTATACGTCCTTCATGAATGCGAAGCTGCAGCTCCGCCCGGAGCCGCGCAATCAGACGCAGAAAATGTATGCTGCCCTCGATCCGGTGATGCAGGCGATTTTGACCGATCCGAAAGCCGATGCGGAAACGCTGCTGAACCAGGCCGCTCATCAGTTCCAGCAGATCCTCGATCAGTCCAGCGCGTCCTAGGGGAGGCTGCCCGCGCTGTCTCTGCGCCGCGCGCCAGCGCAGTGCCGTCAGAAGGGAAGGTCTGGGCCGATGGCGCTGCGCCGGCGCGGCGCGCTGAAGGAGGGCTTCATGTCATATTCTTCGTCATCACCATCGCCGCTGTCGCCCCCTCGCGAGTCGACGCCGGCCTCGACGCCAGGCACAGGACTGGTGGCCGCCCGCGGGGAGCACGCTCGCCGTCGCCAGGGTCCGCTCAATCGAGGACTCCAGGCCCGTTGGCGCCAGGTCCAGGGCTATCTCTTTCTCTTGCCGGCACTCCTGATCTTTGCGCTCTTTGTCTGGTATCCGGTGGTGCTGGGGTTCGTGATGAGCTTCCAGAGTGTCGATCTGATCAACCCTGCGACCTGGGTCGGCTGGACAAATTACCGCCACGTCCTGGCAGATCCCCTGTTCGCCATCGCCTGGCGGAATACGCTGGCTTTTACTGGTTATGCTTTGCTCTTCGGCTATCTGGTGCCGTTGGCGCTGGCACTGGCAATCAATGAGATGCGCCACGGCAAAAGCTACTTCCGTCTGGCTTTTTATTTGCCGGTGATGCTGCCGCCGATTGTGACGGTCTTTCTATGGCGCTGGATGTACGATCCCGACTCGGGCCTGCTGAATGCTCTGTTGAGCCTCGTCCATCTGCCAGGCCGACTCTGGCTGGAAGACCCCCAAACGGCTCTGCCTGCCCTGGTGGTGGTGGCAACCTGGAGCGCCGCCGGCTCAACGATGCTCGTCTATCTGGCCGCTCTTCAGGGAGTGCCTGCCTCGCTCTACGAGGCGGCGGAGATCGATGGGGCCGGCTTCTGGCGCCGCCTCTGGCACGTGACCCTTCCTTGCATTCGCCCTATCATGCTGCTGATGCTGGTGCTGCAGATTATTGCGACGATGCAGGTCTTTATTGAGCCGTTCACAATCACCGGCGGCGGCCCCCAGCATGCTACGCTGAGCGTTCTGCTGCTGATCTATACCTATGCTTTCCAGAATGCAGACTTCGGTGAGGCAAGCGCTCTGAGTGTGATGCTGTTCCTGGTGCTGGCCGCCTTCGCTCTGGTGTATATGCGAATGACCAGTCGCCTGCTGCAAGGAGATTGACTATGGAGATGGATCGGTCTGAAACCCAGCGTCGGCAGGATGAGCCGTCGCCGGTGACTACCGGCGGGCAGCGCTGGCTCGTCTGGCGACTACGCCTGGCCGGTCGCCGCCCTTCTGGAGACCCGACAGCCAGTAGCGAGCGGACGCTGATCTCTCCCTTGATGCTCCGCCGCCCCTCGGTGCGCGCGCTCTACTGGGGCGTCTTCTCGCTGCTGCTGTTGGCAACTGCGACAACCTTCGGCCCGCTCTATTGGATGGTGAGCGGGGCGCTGAAGTCCAATGTGGAGATCTTTCAGACGCCTCCCACTTTCTGGCCCACTCATCCCCAGTGGAGCAATTATAGCAATGCCTGGCAGATTCTGCAGCTTCCGCTCTATATGTGGAATTCGCTGCTTCTGGCTGCAGGGGCCGTGGTACTGCAGCTGCTGGTCTCGGCAACGGCAGCGTATGCGCTTTCGAAGCTGCGTCTGCGAGGTAAGCAGGCGATTCAGTTCGCTTTCTTCGCGACTTTGATGGTGCCTTCGGTCGTCTATCTGATCCCTCAGTTCGTCAACATTAGCGATCTGCCGCTGATCCATGTGTCGCTGATCAATAACTGGGCTGGGGTCTGGCTGCCGGAGGCGGCCAACGCCTTCAATATTCTGGTCCTGAAGAGCTTCTTCGATACGATCCCTGGCGAGCTGATCGACGCCGCCCGTCTGGATGGGGCCAGTAGTTGGCAGGTCTTTCTACGCATTGTGCTCCCACTCTCACGCCCGGCTCTGGCTGTGATCACCATCTTTACGGTGATCGCTTCCTGGAAAGATTTCCTCTGGCCGCTGCTGGTGCTCTCGAATAGCAATCTGCAGCCACTGCTGGTGGCCTTGTACCACGAGTCGAGCCTCAACGCCAATTTGCCTTTCAGCTATTTGATGGCCGGTCTGGTCTTTACCAGCATTCCGCCCATTGTGCTGTTCTTGCTCTTCCAGCGCCAGATCATTCGTGGCGTCAATCTGACCGGCCTCAAAGGTTAGGCCAGGACGGCCAAACAGGTTCAGGGAGGTCAGGAGCGTTCTTTCTGGGTGGTCTGCCTGCCCCGGGTGGTGGGCCAGCTCCAACGCTCTTGCCTTCCGGTGAGACATGGAGTTGTCATGAAAGGAGGTATCTGATGCAGGATGCTAAGCGGCGAGCGATCGCCATGCTCCGCTGCAGTAGAGACCGTCGAGCGGTGCTGCTCCTCACAGCGCTGGTACTGGTGCTGAGTAGCCTGGGCATAGCGCTGATGCTGCCGCGCCTGACGCGCACAGCCTGGGCCAGCAGCGCAGCGGTGACCGGAGGCTCCGGCGCCACGCTGCCCTATGTGGAGATGGAGGCCCATCAGGCAACCACCAATGGGAGTATCCTGGGACCCGATTTTTCGCTTGGGAGCCTGGCCTCCGATGCAGTGGACCGTCAGGCCGTACTGTTGACAAGTGGTCAGTATGTACAGTTTACGCTGACGCAGCCTGCTAATGCTCTGAATCTGCGCTATAGTATCCCGGACTCCGCCAGCGGGGGCGGGATCTCGGCGACGCTGAGTATCTATATCAATGGGGTGAAGCAGTCGCAAGAGCTACCACTGACGTCGAAGTATAGCTGGCTCTACGGGCAGCCGAATTTTTCGAACTGCAACGCTAACGACTGGACTGACACGCCCGGCGGCACAGCGCATCATCAGTTCGATGAGGTGCATCTCCTGCTGCCGCAGATGAGCGCCGGTACAACGGTGAAGTTGCAGGTCGACCCCGATAATACGGCTCCCTGGTATGCCATCGACGTGGCCGATTTCGAGCAGGTGCCGGCCCCGCTGACGCAGCCCGCCGGCTCTCTCTCGGTGACTGCCTCGCCTTACAATGCAGACCCGACGGGCAAGGTCGATGCCACGAGCGCTATTCAGCAGGCCGTCAATGACGCCTCGGCCCAGGGTAAGACAGTCTGGCTGCCCAGAGGCACCTATCTGGTGACCAGCCACATCCTGGTCAATAACGTGACGATGACCGGGGCTGGCCCCTGGTATACCGTGCTGACAGGCGCTCCCGTTGGGAGCAACGGCACTGGCGTTGGTGTCTATGGCTACGATGCCTACGATGGTCAGACCAGCTCCAATGTGACGCTGTCGAATTTTGCGATCGAGGGGCAGATTACGAATCGCATCGACTGCCTCCAGGATAACGGTATCGGCGGTTCCCTGAACAATTCGACAATTTCGAACATCTGGATCGAACACACGAAGGTGGGGATGTGGTTCGATGGTCCCTTCAGCGGTCTGAAGATCACCGGCTGCCGCATCGATAGTGTGCTGGCCGACGGCATCAATTTTCATCGCAACGTGACCAACTCTAGTGTGACGCAGACCATCATCCGTGGCACCGGCGACGATGGTCTGGCGATGTGGTCGGCGACCGATAATGTGCCAGCGACCGGCGACAGTAACAATACCTTTGATCACGATACGGTGCAGTCGCCGTACCTGGCCAACGGGATTGCGATCTACGGCGGCAACGGCAATAGCGTGACGAACAATCTGGTGACCGGCTCGCAGTATCGCGGCGGCGGCATCATGATCGATTACGAGGACTTCGGCAACGCTACCGCTCCCTTCGCCGGGACAACGACGGTGAGCAACGATACGATCCGGCAGACGGCGGGTATCGGCGACCAGGGCATTCAGCAGTTTGGCGCCCTGATGTTCTGGGCCGATAGCGGTGCGATGAACGCAACGTTCACAGTCTCGAATGTGGAGATCGATAACAGCCAGTATATGGCGATCTCGTTCGATGGCGGCAACCCCATCAGTACGGTCAATATGAATGGGGTGAACATCAGTGGCGCTGAGTTCGCCTTTTCGAACAAGGTGAGCCAGGTGACCGGCTCGGCAAGCAATGTGACGGCCAGCGGGCTGACGGTGGCCAGCATCCAGAGCTGCGAGAGCAGCGGCTCCTGGAATATTACTCTGGGCAGCGGTAACTCCGGCTGGAGTCCCAGCTCACAGGTCTGCGGCTTCCCCACGGGTACCCCAACGCCGACGCCTTCACCCACGGCCCCACTGCCGACGCCAACTCCTTCGCCGACGCCAACGCCGCAGCCAGCGCCAACGGGGACGCTGGTCCTGGCAATCAATGCCGGCGGCAGCGCGACGGGCAATTTCGTGGCCGACACCGACTACGACCAGGGCAATCAGTACAGCGATACCTCGACGGCGATCAATACCAGCCGTGTGGCTGAGGCCATTCCGCAGGCGGTCTGGCAGTCCTGCCGCTGGAATAGCTCCTTTACGTACACGATCGGCGGCCTACGCGCGGGCAATACCTACACGGTAGCGCTCGATTGGGCGGAACTGACCTGGACGGCTGCCGGTCAGCGCCTCTTCAATGTGGCAATCAATGGGACGACGGTGCTGAGCCGTTTCGACGTTTACGCCACGGCGGGCTACAAGACGGCCCTGCAGAAACAGTTCACGGTGACGGCCAACGGCAGCGGTCAGATTGTGATCGCCTTTACTCAGGGCGGGGCCGATAATCCTTTTATCAGCGGCATCGAGATCTGGCAGCCGTCAGGCGGCACGGCGACCCCAACTCCAACGGTGACGGTGACGCCAACGAGTACGCCCACGCCAACCCCAACACCTGCCCCCTCGGGGACGCTGGTCCTGGCAATCAATGCCGGCGGCAGCGCGGCGGGCAATTTTGTGGCCGATACGGACTACAATCAGGGGAATCAGTATAGCGATACCTCGACGGCCATCAATACCAGCGGGGTGAGCAATCCGGCCCCACAGGCGGTCTGGCAGTCCTGCCGTTGGAATAGCTCCTTCACGTATACCATCCCCGGCCTGACGGCAGGGACAGTCTATGTGGTGAAGCTGGACTGGGCCGAGTTGACTTTCCAGGCCGCCGGCCAGCGCGTCTTTAATGTGACGATCAACGGGAGCCCAGCCCTGCTTAACTTTGACGTCTATGCCACGGCGGGCTATAAGACTGCCGTACAGCGCCAGTTTAATGTGGCAGCCAATAGCAGCGGCCAGATCGTGATCGCCTTCACTCAGGGAACAGCCAAGGCCGACAATCCCTTCATCAGCGGTATTGAGATCTGGAAGCCGGCCAGCTCGCCGACACCACCACCGGCAGGAACGCTGATCACCGCCATTAATGCCGGCGGCTCGACGGCAGGCAATTTTGTGGCCGATACGGGCTACAACCAGGGGAACCAGTATAGCGATACCTCGACGGCGATCAATACCAGCGGGGTGAGCAATCCGGCCCCACAGGCGGTCTGGCAATCCTGCCGTTGGAATAGCTCCTTCACGTACACCATCACTGGGCTGTTCGCCGGGGCACGCTATACGGTGAAGTTGGACTGGGCTGAGTTGACTTTCCAGGCCGCCGGCCAGCGCGTCTTCAATGTGGCAATCAATGGACAGACGGTGTTGAGTAATTTCGATGTCTATGCGACGGCGGGCTACAAAACGGCTCTGCAGAAGCAGTTCACGGTTCAGGCTAACAGCAGTGGCCAGATCGTGATTGCCTTTAGCCAGGGAAGCGCCGACAATCCCTTCATCAATGGCATCGAGATCTTTCAGGCTTGATCTGCCTGCATGGGATACAGCATCGCTTTCCCTGACAGGTGAGTGGATAAGCAGACGAGCAAGGAAGCTGGTTGCTGGATAGATAAGACCCCGCTCGGAGCGCGGAGCGCTCGCTCCGCCTCCGGAGGGGTCAGGTTTTCACAGACTGACTCGGCCCAGTTCAACAGCGCTTCTTTGCCCGTTGTTCAGTGAATCGATGATCAGCGGTCAGATTATAGAAACAAGCAACCAGAGAGGAAAGGAACCGAGCTTCATGGAGAGGGAACAGCCAGGAGCCAGCAGTGCTCACTCCGTTGCCATCTGGACACATGGTCCGGGTGATCCACACGGCTCATACGGCCCCGAGGGCTATCAGGCCCTGGGCCAGGCTCAGGTCTGCGAGTGGACCGAGGCCAGTCTTTGCTTGCGTAGTGGCCCGGCCACGGTGGAGGTGACGGCGCTCGCAGCAGATCTCTTCCGCGTTGGTCTCTTTCTGGATGGCCGTCCCCGCCGCTACGAGTCGCCAGCAGTGGTGGAACAAGCCTGGCAGCCTGAGTCTGTCACTATCACAGAGCCAGCAGCGGGACAAGTGAGCATGGCCACTCCGTTCGCGACGGCGCACCTCTCTCTTGATCCCTTGCGCATCAGTTTCTCTGATCCGAGTGGGCGAGTCTTTGCCGCCGATGATCCTGAGTTGGGAATGGGCTGGTTCGAGCAGCCTTTCGATGAGGCGCTGGTGCCACTGGCCAACGTGGCGGGGACGCTTGGTCTGCCGCTGCGTGTCTATAAGCAGCACCCGCCTGAGGCGCACTACTTTGGCTGCGGTGAGCGCTTCGGCGGTTTGGATAAGACAGGGACCTACCAGATCTTCTGGAACACCGATCCGCAACCCGGGCACAGCGTTTTCCACAATAACTTGTACGTCTCTATCCCTTTTACGCTGGTCCTGGCCGATGGCCTGGCCTGGGGGCTATTCGTGGATAATGCGGGGCGCGTGGCCTTCGATCTGGCTCACGAGCACCCAGCTCGCTCCTGGTTCGGAACCAGCACCGGCGATCTGATCTATTATGTGTTCTGCGGCCCGACTCCACAGGCCGTGCTGGAGCGCTATACTGCTCTGACCGGGCGCACGCCTCTGCCGCCGCTCTGGTCGCTCGGCAATGGACAGAGCCGCTTTAGCTATGCTTCCGCCGCAGAGCTGCGCGAGGTGGCGGCGACCTTCCGGGCACGCGATATTCCTTGCGATACGCTCTATCTGGATATCGATGCCCTCGATGGCTACCGTGTCTTTACCTGGGACCGGGAGCGCTTTCCCGATCCCGCCGGCCTCTTCTCCGAGCTGCGCACCCAAGGCTTCCATGTGGTGAGCATTGTTGATGCGGGCATCAAGGTCGATGAGAGCTACGCGGTCTATGTAGACGGCAAGCGGCGCGATCTGTACTGTAAGACTCCAGACTACCATGACTATCAGAATGCGGTCTGGCCGGGCCTCTGTGTCTTTCCCGACGTGACCAACCCGGCGGTGCGCGCCTGGTGGGGCGAGCAACATCGCTCGCTGCTTGATGCTGGGGTCGCCGGCATTTGGACCGATATGAATGAGCCGGCTGTTTTTATTCCGGTACATGGGACGCTGCCCCCTGAGACGATCCATCCTGGCGGCGGGACTCCACGTTTGCATGTTGAGATTCACAATGCCTATGGCTCGTTATTGGTCCAGGCGACGCGCGAGGGTCTGGAGCGCCTGCGCCCGGAGATGCGCCCGTTTGTGATTTCGCGCGCCGGCTACGCTGGCATTCAGCGCCATGCCTTGCTTTGGACCGGCGATAATGCTTCAACGTGGGAGGATCTGGCGCAGAGTGTGCCGCAGTTGCTTAATCTGGGCCTCTCCGGCGTGAGCTGGTGCGGCAGCGATATCGGTGGCTTCTACGGCGATTGTAGCGGCGAGCTGCTGGCTCGCTGGACAGAGTTCGGGATCTTTCAGGCTTTCTGCCGCAACCACTCGGAGAAGCAGACGCGCCATCAAGAGCCGTGGGTCTTCGGTGAGCCGTACGAGTCGGTCTGTCGCGCAATGCTCAAGCTACGGCAGCGCCTGCTCCCTTACCTGTATACGCTGTTCGAGGAGTGTCACCGTACTGGTGCGCCAGTGCTGCGCCCGCTCTTCTGGATGGCGCCAGCAGATCCCGCCGCCTGGGCTTACGATGATGAGGCGCTCTGCGGCCCTGCGCTGCTTGTAGCGCCTGTCTTGCGCCCAGGTGTCAGTCACCGTCATGTCTATCTGCCCGCCGGCACCTGGTTCCACTTCTGGAGCGGTCAGCGCTTGAGCGGTCCGACTCATGTGGTAGCCTATGCCCCGCTCGGGCAGCCGGCGCTGTATGTGCGGGCCAATACTGCAGTCCCACTTTGGCCGGAGATGAACTATGTGGGAGAGCGTGCACCAGATCCGCTGACGCTGCTGCTCTACCCAGCCGAAGGGAGCGGCGAAAGCAGTCTCTACGAGGATGCCGGCGATGGCTATGGCTACTTGCAAGGGGAATACGCTCGCCGGCGCATCATTTGCGAGGTCGAAGGCGATGAGATTCGGGTCTTCATCGGCGCCCGCGAGGGCAGCTTTGTGCCGCAGCGCCAGCGCATCGTGTTGGAGCTGCGTGCTCTCAAGCGCGCTCCCCGGAGCGTCGAGCAACGCACCGGAAACGGCGACTCCGCCGGTCAGGTCGCGTGGTCCTATGACCAGGAGCAGGGCCTCCTGCTGGTGACAGTGCAGGAGCAGGCTGAGGCGCAAGAGCTGAGTATCCGCCTGGCAGCGGAAGCCGCTGAGGGAGGGCCAGGCTCCTGGCTGGAGGAGCCGGACGAGGAGGCTGCTGACCGGCTGTGAGCTGCAGGCAGGCCCGCGACCTTCTCGCTGCTCGTCCCGGTCGCTCGCCAGGTACTCAGGTAGTCAGCGCGGACCTGCCAGTTTCTTCGCCCGTGTCAGTTCGTTAGATCAGGCTCCAGGCCTTAGTGCCGTCAGAGCTAGAGAGAGGAAGAGTGCTGGCAAGAGGTGCCAGCACTCTTCCTTTTGTTTCTCTCCTCTTTTCGAGTACTTCCGATGATTCCGATGCTTTAGCGGAATCCCCTCGCTACTCTTGTGGATATGAGCGCGCTGCTGCTAAGGCCGTTTCGGCCTGGTAGCTGCAGTATAATCGCCAGATTATTCCGATAAAAATGCCAATGGCTATCGTCTGACGGATAGGGAAACTATGAATCTGATTGTGGAAGGGAAAGGCATTTTTATTAGTAAACATCAAGGGAGAATTCGCCTGGTCCAGGGTTCGCAGGTCGTGGAGGAAGTACCTCTGATCCATCTCAATCAAATTCTTGTGATCGATACAGGCGTCGGGATTTCTAGTGATGTGGTGAAGCTCTGCAGTGAGGAAGGGATTCCACTTCATTTCCTGGAGAAAAATGGCATGGTGAGGGCCTCACTCTACGCCGCCGGGCTGACAGGTACTGTGCTCACCCGCCGCGCCCAACTGCTGGCTTTCAGCTCCGCGAAGGGGGGCGAGCTTGCCCGGGCTTTCACCCGTGGCAAACTGGCGAATCAGCTTCATCTGCTGCGCTACTGGACGCGGAGCCGCAAAGATGAGCAGCCACAGCTCTGCCAGAAGCTGCACCAGGCGGCGCAAGCCATCCAGGATCTGCTTGGGGAAATTGACGGGTTTACCATCTATCAACAGGGAGTTGAGGAGCTGCGCCCCTCTTTGCTCTCAGTGGAAGGTCGGGCCGCTCAACACTACTGGGCAGGCGTCAGGTACGTTCTGCCGGAGCAGATCGACTGGCCCGGACGCCAGACGCGAGGAGCAACCGATCTTTTTAATGCCCTCCTCAACTACGGCTACGGCGTGCTGTATGCTCAAGTTGAACAGGCCATCCTCTTGGCGGGACTTGATCCCTACGCAGGCTTTCTTCACGCCGACCGTCCCGGCAAGCCTAGCCTGGTGCTGGATTTGATCGAGGAGTTCCGTCAGTGTACCGTTGACCGAACGCTGGTCGGATTGCTGAATCGGCGCGTGCCGCTGGAGCAGGATAGCGAGGGGTTGCTGACTGCAGAGACGCGTCGTAAGGTAGCTGAGAAGGTATTGGAGCGCCTGAGCGGGAGCAGCGAGCTGTATGAAGGGAAGCGCCAGGCTCTTCGCTTCATTCTACAGCAGCAGGCCCGTCATTTGGCCTCCTTTTTGCGCGGCGATCGCGAGACCTATACGCCCTTTGTCGCCGGTTGGTAGTCAGTGGAGAAGAGAAGGGGAGCTTCTTTCATGCGCACGCTGGTCATTTACGACATTTCTCACGATGGCACGCGCACGAAGATCGCCGATGCCTGCCTCGACTATGGCCTGGAGCGTCTGCAGCAGAGCGCTTTTATCGGGGAGCTATCTCCCAGCCAGCAACGTGAGCTGTTTCTCAAGATGCGCCAGCGCCTGGGACGGCACGGGGCGAATATTCAGCTCTTTGCTCTTGATGAACGGGCTTGGGCCAGCCGCCGGGTGATTATCCGCGCTGAGCCGATGCCAGTGGAAGACGAGTCACAACGAGTGCAGAAGGAGGCAAGTGATGGAGGAGAGGAGTCTGCATCTTCTTGAGGAAGAGATAGAAACGTGGTGGCTGGATGTGACCGATCTGAAACAGTTTGCCTGCTGTCCTCGCCTGATTTACTATCGCTATACCTGGCCAACCATCCGCCCCCTGACCCTGGCTATGCAGGCCGGCAAGGAGAGTCATCGCGCAGAGGCTCCGCTCCACGAGGTCCGCCGCAGCCTGCGCCGCTACGGCCTCGCTGAAGGTGAGCGGCTCTTTCATCAGCCGCTGATTTCCAGACGGCTGGGTCTCAAGGGGCGTGTTGATCTGTTGATTGTGTCACCATCGCTGGCCGCCCCGCTGCGCGAGGCGACCATTGTCGAGTATAAGGATTCGGAGCGCCAGAGCCAGGCCCACTTTATGCTCCAGCTAGCTGCCTATGCCCTGATGGTCGAGGAAGAGCTGGGTCTCCCTATCAGGGGCGCGTTCTTATATAGCCTCCCTCTGCGCCAGGCCGAACCGGTGCCGTTGACACGCGCGCTGCGTCGCCGTGTTGAGACAACAGTGGCGGCGATCCGTCAGAGCCTGCAGACAGAGCGCCTGCCAGGGCCTACGGCTCAGCAGCGGCGCTGTCCGCTGTGCGAGTTCCGACGCTTCTGCAACGACGTGGTGTGAGTGAAGGGGGAGGGGAGCAGGAGAGTAGAAAGCTAAGGCAAGGGGCCTGTCTGAGAGAAGAGAGCGGGATTCCGACGATTTAGCGGAATCGCCTGGCTATACTGCTCCCCAGAGCAGCAGCAGGCCCCCTGGCCCCACTCCTCTGCCAGGCTAAGACAAGAGCACCAAGGGAAAGGAGATGCCGCCTTGAATATCGAGACCATGAAGCGGGTCCACCGCCTGCAGACGATCATTCACCTGTTCGAGAGCCAGGTGCAGCGGCGTTGGCGTACCCGCGAGATCGCTGAGCGGCTGGGCATCAATGAGGATACGGCGAACAAGTACCTGAATGAGCTGCAGGTGACCGGCCTGCTGCCTCTCACAAAAGAGGGCCTCTACTGGTTTTTGCCGGAAGGGGCGGTCATCCCCAGGTTGCAGCTCTCCCTGAGCTATCCCGAGGCGGTGGGCCTCTATCTGGCTGGTCGCCTCCTGGCCCAAACGCGCGATGAGCGTAACTGGCATCTGACGATGGCTCTGCATAAGTTAGTAGAGGCCCTGCCTGCTCCCGTACGCGAGCAACAGGAGACTATCGCCGCGCTGCTGCTCACGGAGGATAGCGAAAGGGAGGATTTTTCAGCGATTTTTCTCGCGCTGGCCTGTGGCTGGGTCCAGCATCGGCGCATCCGCCTGATCTACGAGCCGCCGCGCAAGAACCGTTTTGAGACGCTTTTCGATCCCTATCTGCTGGAACCATCAGCTATCGGACGGACCATCTATGTGCTCGGCTACAGTCATACTGTGCGGTCCTTGCGTACTTTGAAGCTGGAGCGCATCCGGCATGCAGAGCTAACCAGTGAGGCCTTTGTCCCTGATCCCTCCTTTAAGGCTGAGGAATTGCTGCAGCGGGCCTGGGGCGTGATGTACGGCGATGAGGAACCGGTCAGGGTGCGTCTGCACTTCAGCAGCCAGGTGGTGAAGCGGGTGCGTGAGACGCGCTGGCATCCGTCGCAGGAGATTCGTCTGACGCGCGACGGCTGCGAGTGGACGGCCCTGATCGGTGATCTGGTCGAGATCGAACCCTGGGTTCGCGGTTGGGGCGCCGACTGTGTGGTGTTGGAGCCGGAAGAGTTGCGCCAGCGTGTCATCAGCCACGTCCAACGAGCCAGCCAGAACTACGGCTTGCAGCCCGCCCCTCTCTCTACCCACGAGCCAGGCAGGCTCAATGCGGATCTGTTCCGCCGCCCCACCCGGCCAGAAGAGGCTTAAGTGAAAGAAAGAAAGAAAGAAAGGAGTGAGCGGTTCCCCTTATGAAGACTCTCTATCCCTATCAGGAGCGCGTGCTACAGGTGCTGGCCCAGGGCCGCAATGTGATTCTGGTCATTCCGACGGGCGGCGGGAAGACGCTGGCTGCCCTGCTGCCCTTTCTACAGAGCTGCGCCTTCAACGATGGGACGCTGCCCGGAAAGGCGCTCTACGTTTCGCCCATGCGGGTGCTGGCCACGCAGTTCACCAGAACCTGCCGCCAGTTACTGGAGGAGGAGCTGAACCCGCTCTTGATCGAGCCTCTGCGCCAACGCTATGCCCAGTTCGGGCGTCCACTGCTCAGTTTGCAAACAGGCGAGTCGCCAGACGATCCCCAGTTCGAGTCATTGATCACGTCCTGCACGATCGATCAGGTGCTGGCCAGCGCTCTCGGCGTGCCCTATAGCGTCGACGGGGCACGGGCCAATATCAATGTTGGTCTGCTCGCCAGCACCTACCTGATTCTGGATGAGCCGCATCTCTATCCGTTAAATCGGCAGGGCCAGAGCTGCTTTGGCGCCTTGACAACGACGATCGAGTTGCTGCGCCAGCTCAAAGGCCTGGCGCGCTTTATCTTCATGAGTGCGACGCTCTCCAGGCCGCTGGTGGAGCAACTGGCGCAGATGATCGACGCTGAGGTGATTGAGGCGAGCGATGAGGAGCTGGCCGCCCTGGCCAGGGGACGTCAGCGCGTCTTTCAGCGCGTGGCGGAGCCACTGAGCGCTGAGCAGGTGCTTGCGCGTCACCAGCGCTGCTCTCTGGTGGTCTGTAACCGTGTCGAGCGCGCCCAGGAGCTGTATCTGCAGCTTGATGAGCTGATTCAAGCGCGCGGCCTTGACATCCGTCTGCAACTGCTGCACAGCCGCTTTAGCGATGAGGACCGGCGCCGTCAAGGCGAGGAACTGCAGCGTTTGCTTGGCCCCGCCGCCTGGGATGAGAAGAGCGAGCGTTATCAGGGCGAGAATGCGATTGTGGTGGCGACGCAGGTGGTCGAGGTGGGCCTTGATATCTCGGTTGAGACGCTGCACAGCGAGCTGTCACCGGCCAATAGCCTGATCCAGCGCGCTGGACGCTGCGCGCGCTTCCCTCACCAGCAGGGGCAGGTCTTTGTCTACTCCCTTCCCGTCGATGATCAGGGCCAGGCGCAGACACTGCCCTACGAGCCGGAACCCTGTCAACGCACGTGGGAGGCCCTGGCCGAGTACGATGGCCAGGTCGTGGGCTTTCAGGAGGAGCGCCGCCTGCTCGATATGGTCCATTGTGAGAGTGATCTCCAGTTGCTGGCGCGCTATGAGGAGCAACGGCCCCATCTGCTTGAGAAGATGGTCTGCAGCTTGAGGAAGCCCGATCCACGTGTGCGCTCTACGCTGATTCGCGATGATCTGCAAGTGGCGCTGCTGGTGCACGATGCCCCCGAAGAGGAGATCGTCACAGCGCCCTGGCAATGGCAGCTTTTCACACTGCGTCCCAGTCTGCTGCAGGGTCGGCACTGGCAGGCCCTACAGGAGCGGGCCGCCGCGCTGGGTCTCGATTGGGTGTGCAAACAAGCGATGCTCATGGATACCGGGAGTGGGAGAGTAGCCCAGGGCGAGGACCATAGCCGGACCAGGAGCGAGACAGCAGCCCAGGGCGAGGATGATAGCCGGCGCGAGCCACTGTATACGTGGGAGCCGGTGACCAACCCGGCCCAGATCAGTAGTGCCCTGGTGCTGGCTTTGCCGCAGGCCCTGGTGACCTACGATCGCGATCTGGGCCTGGTCTTCCGCGACGGGCGCCTGCCATTGCCAGCGCGCTGGCAAGAGCGCCTTGAGGGCATGCGCTACCAGAGCCGTCCGCAGGAGCGGCGGCGTTCAGGTGCGGCCAGTCAGACGGTCTCACGCCAGCGCTACGAGGAGCACATTGGGGGACTGGCCGACGCCTACCATTACGGCCTCTATCATGAGCTGGCCTATGCGCTGCGTCGCCTGGAGGAGCGCATGGGATTGGCAACGGGCACGATTGATCAGGCCATTCAGTTAGCGCTGGCTCTGCACGATCTGGGGAAACTGGCTGAGGGCTGGCAGCGGTGGGCCCGCGCCTGGGAACGCCTCTATCACGAAAAGAAGGGTCTGCACTATCAGGAGCCGGCAGCCGATTATCTCTTTGCCAAGACGACCTATGACGTGCGAGCCCGCGAAGAGCGACAGTGGGAGCAAGAGCTAGCAGAACGCCGTCCTAACCACGCCTGTGAGAGTGTGGCCCTGGCACGCCGCTTCATCGTGGACTGCCTTGGCGCGACAACGCCGGCAAGCCCCTCTGCACCCGTGGTGCGGGCAACCTGCTATGCCATTGCCCGTCATCATACCACAGGGGCTCACGAATATGGTGCGAGCAGGCTGGCGCCAGGAGCCTTAGAGGCGGTGCGGCGAGCCTTAGCTCTGGTACAGCGCGAGACCTCGCCTCGGCCCATGAACCTGCAGTTGATCCAGCCAGAGTGCCAGCAAGGAGATCTCTTCCCCGAGAATGCCAGGTCAGGGAAGTTCAGTCAGCCCGCTCTGGACCTGCACAAACCTCAGTACGAAACCTGGCTGGCCTTTGTCATGACACGGGCTTTGCGCCTGGCCGACCAGCGCGCCGACGCGTATCGCTGATGAGAGTATCCTCAAGTCGGATCGAATAGAAAGGAGGTGAAAGAGGTTTAAAAGCACTACTCTTTCAGTATCCTCTTACCCCGAAGCCTATGAGAACAGCAGCGGGCAGATCGTCGGGTTTTAGTTTAGCATGGCTGTCCCCATGTTGACAAGGTCCATATAATATATGGCAAATCAACCTAGTAGTGCTTTGAAAAGGGGGAGGGCATGCTAAACGTCAAGCCCGGCGTCCAAGCGCTATTTATCCTGTGTGTAACAACAGTGACACTCGTTCTAATTGTGCTGGTCTTCATAGGAAACTCTACCCAATTCAGCCAGCTAGTAGAATTCATGATGCTCTTGGGATCTTTAGTTATCGGACAATCAAGCAGATTCAGAAGAGGAACTCAACATGACAACGCTCTATGTCAACAAAGCGAGCGGGACATTCGCCGATACCCTGCTCGCCCTGGGCGTAGCCGATCTCATGCGGCTCGTCCTGACGCGCCTGGGCCGTCTGGAGCAGTCACTGGAGATCTACGACGCCGGCCGGAGCTTTCTGATCCAGCTCCCTCCCGTCGAAGAAAGCGACCTGGCGAGCAGTAACCGCCTCCCCCTGCTGCGCCCCCTAAGCACCGCCAAACAGCAGGAGCGGCAGGCGAAGAAGGGGCGCACATTCAGCGAGGTCGAGATCTTCGACTACGAGGCCGAGCAAGAGAAACAGCGTCAGCTACAGGCACAGCTCGCCAAACTGTCGTCCGAGCAGCGGTCGCCAAAAGCGCGCCTCAACCCTTCTCCAGAGCTGCAGCAGATCCTGAGCAACGGCCCCAGCCCTGAGCTGGAGCACTACAAGGCCATCAACGTCATGAAGGTCGCCGACACCTTCAATGAGCTGGCGCTGCGTTGGGAGAGCCTGAGCGCCGAGCAGCAATGGTTTGCCATGCGTCTGCTCTTCCGCCTTTTCTCCGAGCCGCTCAACGACGTCGAGCAGGCGCAACGCACCTGGGAGAAGTGGGCCAAGGAGCAGGGCCTCGGTGGCAAGACACAGGCCACTGCCGTGCAACTGCTCAACCCGACCAGTGGCAAAGGGGCCAATGCCCCCAAAAGCAACCGTCTGGCAGTTGGCGGCCTGGAAAGCTTCTGGCTGCTGGAGCTGGTCAAGTTCCGCGGCTTCATGCTGGGCGCCGCTCCCTATATGCTCAGCGGCAGCAAGGACCGCAAGACCTTCGTGGTGCTGCCCGAAAAGGTCGAGCTGGAGACACTCAGGACCATTATGCAGAAGTTTCGCGAGATCTGCTGGTCCAGTACGGCCATCAAACAGGATATTCTGGCCGCCCTGCGCCTGGCCCAGGTTCTTGTGAACCACCGGCGCAACGAGCTGGCGAGCAGCCAGAACCTTGACCCGGACGAGCTTCCTCCCCTGGTCAGTATCACCCACGGGCTTGACGTGGCTTTCTACAAGGACATGGGCAGCGCCCACGCGGTGATGAACGTCTCGACCATCAATCTGCCTTCGTGGCTGCCGCCGCGCCCGCGCTCCGTCGCCGAGGCCACGCAGATCGATGAGCTGCTGGACGAGCACATCGCCATCATCAATCGCATCGAGGGACCGCAAGGGAAAGAAGGTAGCGAAGAGCTAGAGCTGCTGCGCATCTACCGCGACTTTCTCTCCAGTCACGATCTGCGCCTCTTCTGGCGCTTCGCCGCCAGCTATGGCCCTTACCTGTTCCGTCAGCGGGAACGCGAGAAAAACGAGAAGCGCTGGCTCAAGCAGTTTGCCAGCCAGGGATTGGACAAACTTCTATTACTGGAGAGTGCTGCAATGGAAACGAAAAAAGGAACTCAGGACCTGAAACTGACTCCCATCCTTCAGAACAAAGGCTTCCAGCGCATCGCCTCAGCCATCCGCGAGGCAACGGTCAACGCCCAGCGCCGCCGCTTCCAGGATAACAACTATCCCTACGAGGTGCGCTACGGACTGGGGCAGGAACTGCTGCGCAAGATCCATCGCCGCGACGAATTCATGCAAGCCCTCAGCGAGTTTCTGCTGCATTACAACGCCGAGACCGCGCGCGAAGAGGAGAAAGTGGCACAGAAGCTGGGACGCGCCTTGCGTTCAGAGGACTACAGCCAGCATCATCTGCGCTACCCCGTCACGACCAGCGATATCGACGAGTTCGCGACCCTCTTCGACCAGTACCCCTGCGAGCTGGTGGCCTCGATGCTGCTCTCTTATGGCTATGCCCGCTGGGGCAAGGCCGCAGAAAGCAGCCAGAGCGAGGAGGGCACAGAGGCGGCTGCCGCTCAAAGTTCACAGTCCTGATTCATCGTTCACTTCCTACAAGCAAGAATAACCGCAACGACAACTCATCATAAAGAAAGAGAGGAATCGAACTATGGCCAACACACCGGTCTCGCTCTCAATTGCTGCGCGCATGACCCTGAACATGCACAGCCTCAACAACGAAGGTGGCGAGGGGAACCAGATTCAGACGCGCATGGTCGATATCGTCGGCGACGATGGTCTGCTGCACACCGTCAACGCCATCTCTGGCGACATGCTCAAGCATGTCCTTATGGAGCACTTCTATCGCCGTGCACGTGAGGAGGGCTTGAGCCTCTGCGCTGGCTGTCAGCAGTTCGACGCCAACCGCATCAATGCCGACAGCGACTTTATTCAGGGGGCCGGCAGTACTGGCGCTGCCCTCATCGACGGCCTGCTGCAGCGCTGCGCTATGGACGACGTTGGTGGGATTCTGGTGACTGAAGGTGGGCGTTCGGTCCCGCGCAAGTCGGTTTGTGAATTCGGCTGGGTTGTAGCCCTGCCCGAGCGCGTACGGACCGATAGCTACTTCCACGTCAAGTACGCCCTGGAGCGCGGCCCGGGCGCGACGCGCAAGGATGAGAGCAACGAACACAAAGGGGCCAACCTTGGGCAAAGCATTTTCCATCGCCCGGCCTCCAGCGGCGTCTACGCCGTGGTCTGCCACGTCGAGCTGAGCCGGGTGGGCTACAACGATATCGCGCAGAACTACGCCATCAGCGTCGAAGAGCGCCAGCGCCGCACTCGCGTCCTGCTTGAAAGCCTGCTCTACAGCTTCCTGGAGCTAAACGGCGCCATGCGTTCGACCCAGCTCCCTCACCTGCTGGCCCTGGAAGGCTTCATCAGCACCAGCGACACCGCCACGCCGGCGCCGCTGGTCAGTCCGCTGCTGGGCGGCAGCGACGAGCCGCAAGCCTACCGCGAGCAGGCGGAGGCCATTGTTCACGCCCTGAACGGCGCTGGTCCCCAGCATGTGCGCCTGCAGACCTTCGATACGCTGGCCGAGTTCTCGCAGCAGATGCGCTCGCTGATCGACAGCATTACCCCCGAGGCGGCGTCGGCCTAGATCGGTAGGTCAGTTGGCAGATCACACAGAAAGGAGGCAGACGAGCAATGTGGATCGTCGCGCACTACTTGCCGGTCTCTTTCTTCTCGCTGCGACCGGCCAGCGCTACATCCTCGGGCGGTCAGACGCTGCTGGTGCCGACCCCTTTCGCTATCAAGATGGCCTTGCTCAGCACCCTGATCCGCACTCGCGGTCTGGCAGAGGGGGAACGCCTCTTCCCCGCCCTGCGCGACCTGCCTATCGCCCTGGAACCACCCGAGCAGGCGGTCGTCATCAAGGGCTTCAGCAAGATCCGCCGCGAGCTGAAGGACAAGAGCAATCCCGAAAAGGCCGCTCGCGCGCGTTTAGAAAAAGAGTATCCTTTTCAGCCGACAATCGCTTATCGTGAGTACATTAGCTACTATGGAAGCCTGCGTCTGGCCTGTGAGGTAGCTGAAGGGAGTCCCCTGGCGGCAGTGCTGCCGGAGCTGCTGGTCGGCCTCAACTACCTGGGTAAGCGCGGCGGCTTCATCCAGATCCTGCAGCCTCCTGCGCAAAGTGCGGAGCTGCCCGCGGGCGGCTTTCTGCTGCTGACGGCCTCACGGCAGGAGACTTTCCCCATGCAGGGGACGCTGCAGGTGCTCGACGACTGCGGCCCGAAGTTGACCTTTGCTCAGGCCAACATCTATACGACTGAGCGCATCGTGCTGAACCGAGATCGCGTGCTACGTCATGTGGTGCTCCCTTATCAGCGCTGGCGCTCCTCACACGCCTATAGCTGGTATCGCCTCCTGCCATCCTTATGAGAGGAGAGCATACGAGCGGCGATGCTGCTGCCGCGTAGCGCCGTCCTCTGCTCCTGCCAGGGAAGGGCAGAGGCTCCACCGACGGACGCGCACACATACTTACATGGAAGGAGGGCATATGCTGACAACCTATCACCTGCTATGGACCATGCGCGTCGAGACGCCACTAGAGCTGAACGATTCTCCCGGGACGGCGCTGCGCGGCGCCCTCTTTACGGCAATCTGGCGCCGTTTCTGTACGAACAAGCAGGCGCGCACCTGCCTGGAATGTCCCCTGTTGCAGGTCTGTCCTGTCAGCGCGCTGCTAGCGCCAGCGGATGACCCGCAAGCGCCAACGCTGCAGCGCCTTAACGGGCAGCCCTGGGGGCGCGACATTCCTCGCCCCTATGTGCTGGAGCCACCCTTAGAGGGTGGGCGGCGCTACGAGCCAGGTGAGCAACTCGTGTTTGGGATGACGCTCATTGGCCGGCGCGTGGAGCTGCTGCCCTATGTCATGCTCAGCAGCCAGGAACTGGAGAGCCAGGGTCTGGGGCGCCCTCTGCCCGAGAACGGCTCGCCTCCTCGACGTGGTCAGCTGCGCATCGAACAGATCGAAGCCTACCACCCCTTCAGCGGAGAGCGGCAACTACTCTACCGGGCAGGAGCACGCCAGGTGACCACGCCGACGCTGGCAGTGCAGGCCAAGGACGTGCGCCAGCGTGCCCAGACGCTGCCGGAGCGACACGTGTCCCTGACCTTTCTGACGCCCCTGCGCCTGATACGGCATGGCACGCTCTGCAAAGAGCCAGACTTCGCGACGCTGGCACAGCGACTGCTTGAGCGCCTGGAGCTGTTGGGGCTGGCCTACGGCAACGCTGACGAGGCCCGCACCCTGGCCCAGCAGCGTGGGCGCCTGTTGGAGCTGGCGTCAGCCGTGCGCTGTGAGCAGCATACCACTCGCTGGCAGGATATGCCCAGTTATTCGCGTCGTCTGCGGCGCGCCACCCCCATTGGCGGTCTGGTGGGGCAAGCGACTTTCGTCGGCGAACTGGCGGAGCTGCGGGAGCTGCTCGTGTGGGGGGAGCTGATTCACGTGGGGAAGGACGTGGTGAAAGGGGATGGCTGGTATCGCGCCTGCCATTCGCTGGAAGCGGATGTACATACCCCCTCTCTCTCAGTTCATAAGCGAGAGTAAGCGAACCAATCAGGAGCACCTGGCAGACTGGCCTCATCGGTATCATCAGCTGCCAGGTTCTCTTACCTCTGATTTGCCTTAGCAACGATGCTACCTTTTCGCCTTACTTACAAGCGTATCTCAGCCTAATCGCATTCGTAGCGGTTTGGGAAGCATCTGATACATTTTTACAATCCAGGTCTCAACCCAGGGCCGAAGATGTTCCGGTAGGCGCTGCAGTTGCCATGTGCGTTCCTGTGTAACCGCCGCTTTGACATCGAGCGGATGCAACGCAGCTACCAGTTTTATCGAATATACCACAGTACCGAGCGCGTGGGTAGGAACATGAGCAGTGCTTACGGCTTGCCCTGCAGCATGGGCGGCAAAGCCCGCTGCTGGCTCGTCCCTCTTGACACCTTTGGCGGAGGCATGAGCGGCCAGAGCAGCGGATCGAATGGCCTTCATATGGAACTCGCCGGTCTGGGCCCAGGCGCGAAGAGTTCTGATCGCCTCCCTAGGGCGAGGATCATCTGGATATCTTTCCTCAAAGAAGGGCAACAGATGCTCCGCGCAGTCTGCCGCCCAGAGACCTAAGATCCGATGATCGTTTGTATTATAAACAATCCAAAAGTCCTGGTGCGTTCCCAGATATCGCTTCTTAAGATGCTCCAGGAGATCTTCATCCTGAGCAGGGCAGGGGCACCTGCGGGCATGCTCCATATGCCACTGCATGCGTTGCTCCAAAGTCGGATGGTGAGGCAGTCGATGTTTCGCATGCCACTCGGCATTTGGAGAACAATCATATACCATCAGGTTTGACCTCCTATGGCCTGTTTCACAGGCAGCTCGCTCTTGGACAGAGGGAGAGGGGGCTAGTACAAAACACTTCGCTGCCTATCGCGGAGGTATTGTCTCAGCTATCCCGCCAAAGAACTGATTAAGTCAGCCAGGCCCAGGTCTCGGGTCAGGCTGGGCTGGCCTGCTCAGTAGAGGAACATCGACCAGCCTGGCCCGAGCCAACTACACCCCGCCAGCTTCGGAACTCACTCTTATAACGTGGCTTCGTCTGCCGTGCCGGGCTTGCGTCCCCGGACCGTCAGCAGGTTCCAGAGCGCACAAAAGTCCTCTTGTTGCATCTCTGCCACAGCCTGCTGATAGAGGCGCTCTAGCTCTTCCTTTGTCCCCATCCCCATCTTGATCAGAAACGGTTGCACCAGCTCCAGGAAGATCAGGGCATCCTTGAAAACAGGATAGTGCCCCTCGGTCCCCATCGACCACTCGATCACGCTCGCTCGCAGTTTCACGTCCTCGAAGCCCGCCTGACGCACCAGTCGCGGCAGCACCGGCGTGATGCCGACGTGCCCCCCGTCGGGCGAAAAGCTCTGTCCGGCCCGCTTGAGGGCCTGGGTACCAAGATGAAAGTAGTGTTCATAAGACGGACTGGTGGTCAAAGGGGACTCCATCTCGGTCAGGCGCACGATCCCTCCAGGCTTGAGCAGGCGGAAGCACTCTTTCAGCAAGCGGGGCCAGGCCTCCGGCAGCATGAAGCCACATAACAAGCGTCCGTTGATCAGGTCAAAGGAGCGATCGGGGAACGCTAATGGCTCCATCACATTCATCACCTGAAAGTGGGCGTTCTCCAGTCCACGCGATTGCGCCTGGGCCCGGGCATACTCGATCACTTGCTGGCTAATATCGATGCCAATGACTTCGACGTGCGGATAGTGAAAAGCGACCTCCAGGTCCCAGCCACCAGGACCACAGGCCAGATCGAGCACTCTCCCCCCTTCCGGCAACTGCTGCCCCTCGGGAAAGAGTCCCCCCATGCCATCGGTCAGCAACCGGTCCTGTTGCATCAAGCGCGCCAGCTCGCCCGCATTCTCCGGGTCAATGATATAGGTATGCTTCGCGGCTTCTTCCATGCCTCTTGCTCCTCGCTCGTCAGGTTCCCCGCCTCATCTGGCCCTGAGCCAGATCAGACCGGGCCTTTGTGTTACGACTTGCTCACCACCTGGCGCCTCTGCCCAACGAAGAGACTTCTACTACCGTACAGGGGCGCCAACCAGCCAACCAGACCGCTACTATCCCAAACACAACAGAGCATCAGGCCCTTACCTCGCCCCTAGCGCACCCCTGGCCTGGATTGGGAAAGGTAGCGCATCGACACACGTCCAGAGTGATGACGCCTGTTTCTCACTCTGCTTCTTCAAGTGTAGCAGACACTGGCCCGGCAATGGAAGAGGAACGGCCCCCAGCAGACCGATCCTCGTCGTCATTGGAAGAGAGATGGCCTCTTCGTCTCCAGATAAGAGCCAAGATAAGAAGAAGAAGAATAAGAAGAACAAAAAGGCAATAGGAGCTTGAAAGCTCCTATTGCCTCCAATCGGTTGAGGTGCAGGGTTGACAAGGAAAATGTTTTTTCTCAGATTGAAGCAGCGAGCGGCTCCCAGAGAGACGAGAAGAGACTAGCGATGCACCTCCTCGGGCAGCTCATACCACTGCAGACGCCGCCCGACCAGGGCCCGCAGTTTCCAGGCGCTAGACTTCGGCGCCTGATCCAACAGGCGCAGCATCTCCTCAATGTGCCGCTGGACAAGAGCCGCTTTCTCGGCTGGTAGAAGCTGGCCCGCCTCTTGAGCCACTCGCTGCAGATTATCAGTGACGGTCGTATACCAGCCCCAGTCGTGAGCGCAGACCTGCGTCACGATGCGCATATCAAGTTGCTCGCCAGGATTGGCTGCCGCCTCCTGGGGAGGAAAGTCCAGCAGCAGTGCCAGCAGATCCTGAATATCTTTGGCATTCAGCTCGACGATTTGCAGCTTCGTCAGCAAGAGATCAGCTGGTGATAGCGTCAACGGATGTAACTGGAGACGCGGCTCCAGTACGAGCCTGTGGCACATTTCAAAGACGCTCAGAAAAATATCAACCTGGCGCTGCTGGACCTGATCGTAGAAGAGCAGACGCCGCTCTCCGTGCAGGGCATTAAAGCGTCGGTCAGCCACATAGCCGTTGGCTTCCAGAGCAACCCGTAACGGACGAGCCTGCTTCTTGGGCGCCACAAAGTCCAGATCGGCATAGGAGCGCGCGAGAGAGCGATGCCTGGCGCTGGGACAGCGCAGCCTCACTGCCAGGCCACCCAGGAGGCGCAGCGTCAGACTCTCTTGCTGCAGCGCTGTCACCAGACGCTGGGCCTCCGCCACGCCGTCGGCCAGAGTCGGCCCCGGCCCGTTGGCACTCCCCGCCTCTGCCGATGCGGGCAAGCCAGCCTCAAAGTCTCCCGGCCTTGTCATGGCCACCGCCTTTCCTTGGTCGTCTTGACTGACGGATCGAGTGAGTGGGCTTTATCCAGTGATCAGTTGATAACTGAGCAGCTTCGGCCCCTTGAGCGTGACCAGCGCAGCGCGCAGATGCCCGTCACCGTACTCGCTGCCTGGATTGATACAGGTCGTGCGCCCGATTTTGCTCACCGCTCGCGACTCATGAACGTGGCCATGCAGCGAGACCAGGGGCTGGAAGCGCTCGATCATCGTGCGCACGGCCTTGCTGCCCACCGGCCCCGTGGCAATCTCACCGCCAACCACGACCGGCTTAAGCTGCTCATCTAGCTGCGGAGCGGTATCCAGACCGGAGCCATACGGTGGAACATGGACGTTGAAGATCGCTCGCTCAGGATGCTGGAGCTGACAGGCCATTGATTCGATCAGGCGACCCAGCTCCTCATCGGGAATATCGCGCGGCGCATGCCAGGGCGTCAAATTTGCAAAGCCCGCACTGACCATCTCATGCTCATCATCGATCAGCACCACCTGGCCCTCGGGCATCTCCACATAGCTGGCCTGCTTCAAGACCTCCACGATCTCCGGCTCATCATCGTTTCCCGCATCAATAAAGCAGCGCACACCACTTCCGCGAAGGCGCTCCTCCGCCAGCTCACACCAACGCTGCACGCTCTCGACCATCAGCCGTGTAAACAGACGATCGACAAGCGTCCGGTCGCTTTCCAGGGCGGCCAGCTCCTCCACCGTCGTCCGAAATGGATAGGCCCCAGCGTGACGCACCTGACGCTCAAAAGCCGCAATGGCCTCCTCGGACTCGAGCGTCATCCGTTCCCCCAGAAAGGTGGCCCGATAGCGACTATTGTGGCCATCGCGCACGATGGGAATAAGTGCTTTGCCAGTAATATCGCCCCCGAGGATCAGGACATTGGCACCGTAAAACTTGGCGCTGTTAATGAATTTCATAAAACAGCGCTCGGAGCCGTGAATATCGGTAGCAAAGAAGATCGTGGTTCGACGAGTGCCAAACATCAGCGAGACAACTCCCTTTCCAGAGCAGCGGCCCGGCCCACTCCCTCTAGCGCTCTGCCCCAGGCCAGCCAGCTCGACTACGCCCAGCGACTACATGCCCCCCAAGGCCATCGGCAGGCGAGGCGCACCAGACCGGATGACATACCTTCTCCTATCCAGCCCAGCGGTCGGTCAGGACATGAACGCCCCGCCGTTCACATCGACCGCCAGACCGGTCATATAGGCTGCGCGCTCACTCAATAGAAAGGCCACCACCCGCGCCACATCTTCCGGCTCCTCCAGGCGCCCCAGTGGGATCGCCCGCAGATAGTCGGCGATGACTTCCTCGGACGTGATACCCCGCAATTGGGCCTCCCAAACCACTTCACGCTCTTGCATTGAGGTCCGCACATAGCCCGGGCAAACAGCATTGACGCGAATACCGGCCTCGGCAGTCTCAAGCGCTAGAGCCTGGGTGAAGCCAACGACAGCGAACTTGGAGGCGGAATAGTGGGCCAGGAAGGGCGCCGCCTTCTTGCCGGCCATCGAAGCAATGTTGACGATGCTCCCTCCCCCTCCACGACGCAACATGGCGCGTACCTCGGCCTGACAGCAGAGAAAGACCCCTTTGGCATTGACGTCCATGTTAAAGTTCCAGTCGTCCTCGGTCAGGTCCACCACGCGGGCCATCGAAGAAACGCCGGCGTTGTTGACCGCCAGCTCCAGGCCCCCCAGACGAGCCTGAGCATCTTCAATACAGGCTGCCACTGCCGCGCCCTGTCGCACATCGAGAGCCGCAGCATAGAGACGGGCCTCTGGTCGGAGCGTCCTCGCTTCAGCCGCGGTGCGCTGAGCGGCCTCCCCATCCAGATCGGTAATATAGAGATCGGCCCCCTCACGCACCATCTCCAGAGCAATGGCGCGCCCAATCCCGGTACCTGCACCAGTGATAAAACCGCGCAAACCAGCTAAGAGCATCTCCCTTGGTCCTCCTTATGGCTTTCTCGGTTCAGTCTGAGTTGAGTTGAGACCACCAGACTGGACGGGTAGATCTGCCTGGTCCTGAATTAGACGCGCTACATCCGCAAGCTGAGCCAGCTCGGGGAAAAGCGGCTGCAGACGACGGTAGAGATCGCGGTAGAGGAAGAAACCCCGACGATAGAGCGCCACCTGCTCGGCGCGGGGCCAGTAGGTCGGCCCCTGAGCGATGAAGCGCGCGATCTCTTCCCAGCGCTCAAAGAGGCCGGCCCCCATTCCGGCTACGTAGGCTACGCCCAGAGCCGAGGCCGCCTCACCCGCTACCACTGTCACTGGCTGACCGACGACATCCGCGGCGATTTGCATCCAGAGAGCGCTCCGACTGCCCCCATCAGCAGCACAGATGCGCCGAATAGGTCGCCCTGCTTCGCGCAGGAGCTCCAGATGATGGGCAAAGCCATAACAGACCGCTTCCAGCACGGCCCGATAGAGATGGGCACGCCGATGATGGAGCATGACACCGGCGAAGACGCCACGTGCCGTCGGGTCGAAAATGGGGGTCTTCTCCCCCAGAAAATAGGGCAGCACTAACACGCCATCGGAACCGGCAGGAACGGCAGCCGCCTCCTGATCTAACTGAGCCAGCGAGCAGCCGGGGGCCAGCTGGGCCGTAAACCATTTCACCAGCGAGCCACTGGCCGCCATGCAGCCATTGATGAGCGTCAGCCCAGGGATATCGTGATAATCAAAGTAGAAATGGGGATCAGGCTCCGGCTGATCGGAGCAATAGAGAATGTCGCCCGCCCCGCCGAACTTCAACAAGATATCGCCCTGCTGAGTCAGACCTGCCGCCAGCGCCGCCGCCACATGGTCGGCGCTTCCAGCCACCACCGGCGTTCCAGCCAGCAGGCCCGTTGTTTCCGCCACCGCCGTGCTGACTCCTCCCACGATCTCAGTAGGGGCATGCACCGGCGGCAGCAGGGCGCGCGCGATGCCAGCATGATCCAGATAGGGCTGATGCCACTGCCGCCGCCGCACATCATAGAGCGCACTCTCCGCGGCCCAGTTCTCTTCGAGCGACAGCTGACCAGTGAGGCGAAACACAATGAAGTCATAGGAGCCGCAAAGGCAGGCGGTGCGCGCTACCACCTGGGGCTCGTGCTTGAGCAGCCAGCGCCAGCGCGGATCGATGTTTTGCTGGTTGACGACGCCTCCGGTCACCTGGAAAAACTCGTCCGCATCGACGGCGGCGCGCAACTCCTCGACTTCCAGAGCCGAGCGGGCATCGTTTTGCAGAATAGCCGGGCGCAGCGGGCGCCCGCTCTGATCTAGCAGCACCATCGCTGGCACCATGCCCGAGACGCCGATCGCCGCAATCTCGTCGGCAGGGATCTGCCTCAACAGCTCGCGCAGCGCCTCCTGACAGGTCTGCCACCATTGCTCGGCATCCTCTTCGGCCCAGCCCGGTTGAGGCGAGCGCAGCTCATGCGGGCGCTCAACCTGCGCCACCAGGCCACGCTCACGCTCGAGAGCGACAGTCTTTAAGGCAGTGGTACCCACGTCCAGCCCCAGCGCGTAGCGCTTCTGAGCGGCCATCGTCAGGCCTCCTCGCGCGCAGCACGCACCTCATCCATAAAGCGCCGCACACGCTCGGGATCAACCGGATTCCAGGTGTAGCCGTCGCGCTTGAGACCAGTACCGACGATCACGCCGTCGGCAACCGCCAGCGTGGCCCGGACAGTCTCGATGCGCACCCCAGTGTTGGCCAGCACCGGGGTGGAAGGAACAGCGGCCTTGGCCTCGCGAATGTGACTGAGATCGGCCTCAGCCCCAGCCATTGGACCGGAAATCAGAATGGCATCGGCCAGCGAGGAGACGACCACACTCCGCGCCAGCGCTCCAATGGGGCGCGGACTCAGTGGACGGGCAAACTCCGGCTCGATGTTGAAGAAGAGCCGAATGGTGTCGGCCCCGATCTGCCGGCGATAGTCCAGGGCGGCAGCGGCATCAGGCTGCCAGAGGCCCATGTCGCTGTCATAGACGCCGGTAAAGACCTCGCGCACGAAACTGGCCCGTACCGCCTGGGCTACCGCCAGCGCCGCCAGCGGGTCCCAGAGCAGGTCAACCCCATAAGGCAAGCTCAGATAGGGACGCAGCTCGCCAATGGCGGCAGCCATCGCCGCTACCTGAGCGCGATCGATTTGGAGGGCATAGGGGCGATCGCCTTCATTGCAGAAGAGCAGCCCGTCTACCCCCCCCTCCTGGAGAACTTCCAAATCACGCCGGAGGGCGTCGAGAATGGCCGCCATTCCAGCGCGACTGTCATAGAGCGGTCGCCCCGGTAAGGGCGGCAAATGCATCATGGCGATTACCGGACGCGAGCGTCCGAAGAGCTGTTCTAGCACAGAACCCGACCCTGCTGCTCTCTCTGACATCTTCTTCTTTCCTCCCTGAGAGCGACTCACCACACAAGTACATAGGCAACAGACACCTGGCCAAATGTCCTCGCGATTAGCCTGAGCCTCCGGCCCTGGTCCAGGCAAAGGGCCGGACCCATAAGACTCATGCGCAGGGCGAGACCCAGCCTCTTGAGGAGAGCCGGGGACGGCGCGGGACAGATCTATCGCCCTCTGCCTGGTTGGGCAGGGACTGCTCTGCTCTCTCCACGCGCGCCCCGCTCCTTCTCCTGCCCTTACTCAGGCGGGATCTCACGGAAGGCCGCGCTGAGCTGAATGCCCTGGCGCTGGCGGATCAACCGTACGATCAGATAGTAGATCAGGCCCAGCACCGGGACAGCGAAGGCCTCCGCCATTGAGAGCGGCGAGACCTTGCCAAAGGCAGTCGTCGCAAAGGTGACATAGAGGACAAAGGCCCAGCTCAAGAGCATCACGACGCCGACCAGCGTCAGTACGGGGACACCAAACAAGCGAACCCGTACCATTGCTGGCGCCTCCTCAAAGAGAGACGGGCGCGTGAAGGGCATCAGGATCGCTGCCAGGGCCACAGCAATAAAGGCCAGCGCCATGACCGCAATCACATTGATCAGGAGGGCGCTCAGGCCCTGATAAATGTTGAGGTAATTGAGCAGCTCGATCCAGAGGGCAATCACCACGGTGGCAATCACCGGCGTGTGCAGGCGCTCACTTACTTCTGCCACTCCCGCCGGCGCCAGGCGATCAAAGGACCAGGCGAAGAGGTTGCGCGTGGCGATCATAAAGCCGGTCGGCGTCCACCAGAGGACCGAGAGCACAAAGCAGGCCGTCACAAATACCTGCAGGACAGTGGGCAGCGACAGGAACTTGACCAGCGATGGCAAGTACGGAGCAAATGACAAGGGCGAGGGCGAGACGTTGAAGCCCAGATAGACCAGCGAACTGAATTCCGCGCCATAGGTGCGATAGATCAGAGCGCTCCCTAAGACGTAGAGCAGGGCACTGATGAGCAAGGCCCCCAGAATAGAGAAGGTCGCGGTCCGCCGCACATTCTTGATCTCGCCCGCAAAGTAGCCGGTCCACTGGAATCCCGTGAAGACCTGGAAGGCGTAGATCATGGCGAAGATCGTGCCGGCCCAATCCAGACCTGCGCCCGATGAGAAACCAGCCTTCGCCACCGCGCTGACCACACCGGAAAGGGTGGTGCCGCTGTGGGCGTTAAAATTGCTGACAAACGCGCTGTGATCGGTCATCGCCAGACCAATCAGCCAGACCAGCATACCCAGCCAGACCACGACAAACATCACCAGCATATAGCGCGCCACCCGCCGGGCTCCCAACACCATCAGGCCAGCAAAAACCACGGTGAGCACAGTCGCGATCAGAAATTGCGTGAGCTGGTCGGGGGCCCAGGTAAAACCGGCTACAAAGCCCAGGCTGGGACCCAACAGTGTCAGCATGGTCGTGAAGTTAAAGGAAATCCAGGTCGTGAAGACAAAGGTCAGCGTCAGATTGGTCAGGAAACCAATTCCTGGCCCCAGCACCCGGCTGACCCAGACATAGTCACCGCCGGAGCGCGGCATCGCTACCGTGAAATAGAGGTAGACCATGCCAAAGCAGAAGACTAGCGGCAGCGAGAGCAGAAAGGAGATCAGGACATTCGCGCCAGGCCAGAAGGTGGGCGCAAATGAGAAGACCTGCGTGATCCCCACCGGAATGAGGACAGCGGAAAAGACCAGGTTGAAGGCGTCAAACGGCGACAGCTCGCGCACCAGACCGGTAGCATTGCGCACAAAATGCGTCGTGGTGCCTGCTGCTCCCTTGCTGACGGTAGACATCAGATCCTCCCTCCAGATGCAGGGGAATGCAAACAGCGGACAACAGCGGTCGGCTGCGCCGACCACGATAGCTGTCCCTCCCGGCAAAAGCAGCTCACCGTGGGAGAGAATCAGGTCACAATGATGTCCAGAGATCAGGACATATGACTGGCCTGACAGGCAAGGAAAGGAAGAAAAAAGATTGTAGCGCTGCTCCCACCTCCTGAGACGAAAGCGATCGTATGGGCAAGCGGCACTGGATGAAAGTCGCTAGTTTCGCGGCGGTGGCGCCACCGATTCGCGTACCACGAGCGTGACCGGCAGAACCACATGGGGGATCACCGGCGCAGCATCCGCGTAGGGCTGATGCTCTTGAGCGGCGCGCTCGCGGTCACGATGGTTCTCATGAGCCTCGATGCGCTGGAGCAGCAGCTCCACGGCAGCGGTGGCTACCCGCGTCGATGGCTGTTGGACCGTGGTGAGCGATGGCGTGATCATCGCCGTGAACTCAACGCCATCGAAGCCAGTAAGCGAGCAGTCGCGCGGCACGTGTAGCTGTAGCTCACGCAAGGCGCGCAGCGCTCCCAAAGCGATCATATCGTTGGCAGCCACGACCGCAGTCGGACGCTCGTCCCCCACGGCGGCAAAGACCCCCTCACGCGCACAGGCATGGATGATCTCGTAGCCGTGGCTGGCGCGATACTCGCCAAAGCGCAGGAGCAGGTTCACGGACGCCCTCCCGCCTTCGGCCAGGCCAGCGCGGAGACCATTCAGGCGATCCGTCACCGTGGGCAGACCCTCCGGCCCTCCGATAAAGAGGAGCGAGCGGTGCCCCAACTGTGCAAGCAGTCGCCCAAGCTGGCGCCCCCCATCAAAGTTGTCCACAAAGACGCCCGGCAGATTATCGATACGCTCGTCAACCACCACTACGGGCACCCCGGCAGCTACCGCCTCCAGCAGCGCCCGATTGGGAACGCGCGTCCCGGGGAAATAGAGCAGGCCGTCAACCTGACGACTGAGCAGCATCGAAAGATAGTCGGCCTCGCGCTTCGGATCAAGATTCGTGTTGCAGAGAATGACACTATAGCCCCGGTCGTGCGCTGCGATCTCCATCGCCTCAGCCATGCTGCCAAAGAAGGGGTTGGCCAGGTCCGGCACCAGCAGCCCCAGCGAACGGCTGCTTTTGCTCACCAGGCCCTGGGCCAGCCGATTCGGACGATAGCCGAGACGCTCGATGGCTTCCATTACCCGCAAGCGCGTGGGTTCGCTGATCGGTCGCCGTCCTGAGAGCACATGCGATACCGTGCTCACCGAGACTCCAGCCGCCCGCGCAACATCTTTGATAGTGGTCATCCCTGCTCCGCTTCGGCCCTTTCACCTGGTAATCAAAACGTTTTGATTTTGATATGGGGAAGTATAAGGGAAAACGTTTTGATTGTCAAGGGTCGGCCCTCCGGTCGCCGCCCTGTCGCCCGCTGCTGGGCACGAGCACAGGAAAGAGTGGGACAGCGGGCGAGAGCGGCAGCAAGCCAGAGGGATCTTTGAGGGCCAAAGCACCAGGCCATCAGGTCATGAGCGCTCAGGATCAGGGAGCGGCCTCAAAGCTCTGCTCGATCAGTTGACGCAGCTCCTCGGCTCCTACAGCGCGCGGACTGTTCACGAGCAGGCGCTGCTGCTTGAGTGCGCCCTCGACGAGGGCTGGCACCTCTTCACCTGTATAGCCGAGCGCTCCCAGGTTGCTGGGGACCCCCGTATCGCGCATGAGGGTCAGCAAGGTCTGTGGCAGGATCTCCCGTCGCTGCGCCTCATTCAGGCCACTGACCTGGGCTCCGAGCAACTGGGCCGCTCGCAGATGACGCTCCGGGTCAGCGGGATAGGTCCAGCGGAAGGTTGCCGGCGCGGTGACGATCACTGAGAGGCCATGCGGGATGAGCGGCTCTTCGTGCGGATAGTCGGGCGGCGAGAAGCGCTTGACCATGCCGGCGATGGGATAGGCGAGGGCATGCGGAATATGGACGCCGGCGTTGCCAAAGCCGATGCCGGCATAGGTAGCTGCCAGCGCCAGATAGGTGCGGGCCTCTACGTCCATGCCGTTGAGGACGGCTCTGCGCAGGTAGTGCCCGAGATATTCCAGGGCCTTCTCGCACCAGAGATCGCTGATGGGATTGCTCCCGACATAGACCGGGCGCTCCTCCGGCTTGTGGCGCGGGCGGGCCTGGTAGGGCCGGCTGGTGTAGGACTCCAGTGCGTGGGTGAGGACATCGAAGCCAGGGTAGGCCGTCGCCATAGGTGGCAGGGTGACTGTGTTGAGGGGGTCGATAATGGCGAACGTGGGGCGTAGAAAGGGGTGGGAGATGCCGGTTTTGACTTTGAGCGCGAGGATGTCTAGAATAGCTACCGCCGTTGTTTCGCTGCCTGTGCCGGCGGTTGTCGGGATGGCGATGAGCGGCTTGAGCGGTCCGGGGACGGGCTGCCCTTTGCCGATGGGCTTATTGACGTAGTCCATGAGCGGCGCCGGGTAGGTGGCATAGAGGCGCGCCCACTTGGCAGTATCGATGCTGCTGCCTCCGCCAATGGCGATCATCCCATCGTAGTTGCGGCCCTCGATGAAACGGGCGATCTCCTCAAACGAGCGATCCGTCGGTTCGACGTGGACATCATCGTAGATGTCTGCCTGGAGGCCCGCCTCGGTGAGCAGACGGCGCACGCGCTCGGGCAGGCCGAGCTGCATGAGACCGCGGTCGGTGACGATCAAGGCCCGTTGGATACCCAGCCGTTTGGCGTCATAGGCCACTTCGGCAGTTGCTCCTATGCCAAACTTGATGGGAGTCATCTCCATGACAAAGACGGTTTCGTTCGGAACGTCGAGGCACCCCATGATGGTTCATCTCCCTCGCAGTAGCTGCTTCATGACCTTCCCGCCAGGATTGCGCGGCAGCTCGTCCCGTACTTCGATCAGTGCTGGCACTTTAAACGAGGCCAGGCGCTGCGCCGCGAAGGCCCGCAGCTCTTCGGTATCCAGCACCTGACCTGGACGCGGCACCACTACCGCCTTGACGATTTCTCCGTAGAAGGGGTCTGCCTGCCCAACGACGGCTACCTCCAGCACGGCGGGATGGCCATACAGAACGTTTTCGACTTCGGCGCAGTAGATTTTCTCCCCTGCTCTGTTAATCATATCCTTTTTGCGGTCCACAATGTGCACGAAACCATCCTCGTCAAGGCGGGCCATGTCGCCCGTCAGAAACCAGCCGCCGTCGAGAAAGGCCGCCTGCGTCGCCTCGGGATTGCGCCAGTACTCTTTGAAGACCATAGGGCCGCGAATGGCCAGCTCGCCCACCGTCCCGGGCGGCACTGGCTGATGATGATCGTCAACGACCTGCAGCTCGCTGACCGGCAGCGGCAACCCCGCCGAGCCGGGTCGCTCTTGCTTGTAGCGGTCCGGCAGGCAGGTCGCAGGCGAGGTGGTCTCGGTCAGGCCGTAGAAGTTGAAGAACCGCACCTGCGGGGCTTGCTGCGTCCAGCTCCGCACGACATCTGGTGGCAAAGGGGCCCCACCCGAGGCCGCCAGGCGCAGCGATGAGCTGTCGCGCTGCTGAAAATCGCCGTGATTCATGAGCATGATGTACATCGTGGGCACGCCGAAAAAGTGGGTCACGCGCTCGCGCTCGATCAGCTCTAGCGCCGGACCGGGTCGGAAAGGCAGGCGCTGCAGGACCAGGGTGCCGCCCTGGTAGAGAAACTGGGCGCACTGGGCCGCCAGCCCGGTAATATGGAAGATGGGAACGCCGAGCAGAGTGACGTCGTCAGCGCTCAGTCCTTTGACCAGCTCGTAGTTGAGGAGGGTGTGGATGAGGTTAAAGTGGGTGCAGATGACGCCCTTGGGCAAGCCGGTGGTGCCCGAGGTATAGCAGAGGTAGAGCGGGCTGTCTTCGTCGATCTCGACCGGCCTCGGGTGACCGCCACGCAGCAGGTCGCGCCAGGGGCGAGTTCTCGCCTGCCCCTGAGCCTGCCCGCTGCCAATCACAAAGACGCCCTGGAGTTCCTTCAAGGCAGCTGGCTCCGGAGCCAGCTGCTCCCAGTGCTCTGTTGTCGTAATCAGCACCCGGCTGCCAGAGTGCGCCAGCAAAGCACCCAGCTCCGGCCCACGCAGGCGCGTATTGAGCGGTACCAGCACACCCCCCAGCAACGAGCAGCCGACGGCAGCAATGACGAACTCGGGGAGGTTGCCGGTAAGTACCGCCAGACGCTCGCCGACGTCGAAGGCGTAATCTTCTTGCAGAACTGCCGCCAGCGAACAGGCCTCTTCCCAGAGCTGACGATAGCTCCAGCGCTGGCCCTCGAAGATCAGCGCCGTTTTTGTTGGGAAGGTCTCCACCGAGCGACGCAGCACCTCGTTGAAATGCCGTGGGCGACGAGCATAGGTCAGGACCGCTCTGCCGTAATGGGTCTCGCGCGTGCGCTCTGGAAGAGGTTCAGACGCAACTGACGGCTTCGGCCTCATCTTTCCTCACTACTCCTTTCCTTCCTTGGTGATTCAGCCATCTCCCTTCTCTGGCCTTGGGCCTCGTTCCGGGCGGCATTTCACCGCTTGTCCTCGATCTCGTCTTCGAGAATGGCAACAGCGCGCACCGGCGAGCCGGTGCCCTGGCGAATGCGCAGGGGAAAGCCGACAAAGATGAAGCGCCGCCCTACCAGTTGCTCAAGGTTGGCCAGATTCTCGTAATGGGTGATTCCGTGGGCACGGCACATCATATGACAGGGATAGGTCCGGCTGATGGGATTATCCGGGCTGGGCGCATCCACGCCGAAGGTTTTGACTCCATGCTCGAGCAGCCAGTTGCTGCCTGCCTCATCGAGGCCGGGATACTGGCTTAGATAGGCGGCGGTACCGTGGTAACGGTTGTAGGTGCCGGTATAGAGCAGCAGGATATCGCCGCGCCGCAGCTCGCTCCCAGAGCCTTCCAGGGCCAGGTCAAGATCGCGCGCCCCAATGTAGGTCTGCGGCTCCTTAAAGGAGACATCAAGACAGAGCGCTGGACCATAGAAGAGATCAAGCGCCATCTGGTCGATCGAGGGAGCCTCGGGACGCGGATCAAGGTGGCTGAGGGCATCAACGTGAGTGGGACCGTGATCGCTCATGAGCAGTCCGCGCGACTGGTAGGAGAACCCTCCTTCGAAGTTCTTGCGCGTCTCTTCATGCGAATGGTGCTCCCAGATCACGGTCTTCAGGTGGCCCGGATAGACGTACATGCCCTGGTAGATTTCCTGGGATAGATCAATCAGGCGTGTCATTGCTTGCGATCCCTCCGCGTGTAGAATAGCTGGCCGGATGGCGCTCTCGCCCTTAATACATGACAATACCCGCTGAGACATTGAGGTCCTCGCCCGTGATAGAAGCCGCCTGCTCCGAGGCCAGAAAGACCGCCGCAGCAGCGACCTCCTCCGCTGTTACCAGCCGCCCGAGGGGGGCATCGCGCAGGAAGGTTGCGCGCGCCTCCTCCAGACTGATGCCCTTGACTTCCGCTTGTTTGCGAATGACCTGCTCGATGCGCTCACCCTCGACGGGGCCGGGCGAGATCACATTGACGCGGATGCCGTAGGGACCAACCTCCCAGGCCAGTGTACGCGCCAGCCCCACCAGCGCTAGCTTGCTGGCCGCATAGGGTGTGCGTCCGAAGAGGGGCCGTTTGCCGGTCATCGAGCCAATGCAGAGAATGCAGCCGGAAGCCTGAGCGATCATCAGCGGGAGCAAGGCCCGGCAGCAGAGAAAGGTTCCGCGCACATTGACAGCAAAGGTCTCTTCCCAGGCGTCAGGAGTGATCTCCCAGAGGGGGGCAGTTGGTCCCGCAGCCCCGCTGTTATTGACCAGGATATCTACCCGCCCAAAATGCTCCTGTACGGCCTGAGCAAGTCCGGCGACTGCCGTCGCCTCGCTGACGTCGGTTGGAATGACCACGGCCTCGCCACCGAGGTCGCTGACCATGCGGCGCGTTTCTTCAAGGGCGGTGACAGAGCGAGCAGCCAGCGCCAGCCGAGCGCCCGCCTGGGCGTAGGCCAGGGCAATCGCGCGACCGATGCCACGTCCGCCACCGGTGATGACGGCAACTTTCTCTTGCAAGAGCATATGCAGCGCCTCCTCCTCAGCGGAACGGCCTGCAGAGCCAGACGAAAGAGGAGGCAGCCGCTCGTTTTGGAGCGGGCTGCCTGCGGTGATATGGTCCTCGCCTCAGTTTGTCTGTCTCTGGTGGCGGCTCTGGGCCTCCTTGACCCAGCGGACAATCTTCTCGGGCGTGATCGGCATCTCGTCAATGCTGATCCCGAAGGGTCTGAGGGCATCTTCGATGGCGCTCGTGACCGCTGGCGGCGCCACCATGCGCCCGCCTTCTCCACCACCTTTGACGCCATAGGCGGTGAAGGGCGAGGGCGTCTCGTGATGGTAGACCTCGATGGCAGGTACATCGCTGGCCGAGGGCAAGAGGTAGTCGACAAAGGTCGACGTGAGATTCTGCCCATCTGGCCCGTAACGCACCTCTTCTAAGAGCGCCAGCCCGATACCCTGGGCGATGCCGCCGCGGATCTGGCCCTGCAGCGAACGCGGATTAAGCACAGTGCCCACGTCGTGCACGGCCACATACTTCTTGAAGCGTACCGCGCCCGTCTCAATATCCACCTCGACGGCCACCAGATGGGCGGCGTGTCCCATAATCGGATAGAAGACCCCCAGATCCTTGCGGTCGTCGTGCGGCTTCGTGGTATAGGGGTGATCGTAGGTAAAGGTGCCCTCAAGACCGCTCTCCAGCTCGGGCGGCAGGTCGAGCTTGAACCAGTAGGCGCGCATGCCGATATCGGCCAGGCTGACAGAGGAGGAGGGGACGCCCTTGACGCGCACCTGACCGCCAACCAGTTCCAGATCGGAGACGCTGGCTTCGAGCATATGGGCGGCAATCTTGAAGATCTTTTCTTTGAGACGGGCAGCAGCACCATGCACAGCCCCAGCCAGCATGACCGTCATGCGACTGCCGCCCGGGCCGGCGCTCGGCAGGGCGTGCGCGGTGCTATCGTAGGTGACGTTGACGTCACGGGGATCAATGCCCAGCTCCTCGGCTACAACCTGCGCCACCACGGTCTCGGGACTGTTGCCCCAGAACGGCGAGAACATGGTGACCGTCACTCCTCCGGTGGGGCCAACACTGATGCGCACGCTTTCCGGGGTCGAGTTGAGGCCCGTGGCTGGTGCGGGATTGTGAAACCAGAACTCCGTCGAGCTGTAGGTGCTGCGCTGCTGGGCGGTCGCCAGCCCAATGCCCAGATAGCGCCCCTCCTGGCGCGCCTGCGCCTGCTGCTGGCGCCAGGCGTCAAGGTCAAAGTGCCCCAGGGCCAGGTCGAGGACGCCGGGATAGTTACCGCTGTCGTAGACATTGCCGGTCGGGATCTTGTAGGGGAACTGGTCGGGCTGAATGAAGTTGCGCCGGCGGATCTCGACGCGATCGATCCCCAACTGCTCGGCGGCGGCATCGACCAGGCGCTCAAGCACCCAGTTGCCAACGTCGGAGCCAGCTCCCCGAAAGACGGTCTGCTGATTTTTGTTGGTCAAGACGGCCTTGATGCCTGTTTCCACGCTGCGAATGGTGTAGGGGCCGGTAATCTGCGCCATCATGTTGGTGTTGCCGGTAATGGCAAAGATGAAGTAGGCACCGTAGTCGTCGATAGTCCGCAGGCGCAGACTGAGGAACTGGCCGTCTTTGGTCACTGCCAGCTCAGCCTCGTAGAGACGTTCTGGCCCCTGAGAATCGTTGGCCATCAGGTTGTCCAGGCGATCTTCCATGAACTTGACTGGGCGACCTGTGACTTTGGAGAGGGCGCCGGCGATGCCGATGACCTTGGCCAGGAAATGCTTGCTGCCAAAGCTGCCCCCGGTATACATCGGGTAGAAGTTGAGCTTGTGGGGGGGGATCTTGAGCATGCTGGACATGACCCAGGAGGCCGAGTTGAGCATGTTGGTATTCGACCAGATCTCCATCGTGTCTCTGGCCGGGTCGTAAGCACAGACGGCGCCATTTGGCTCCAGCGGGGCCGCTGTGGCTCGTGGCCAGCGCAAGCGGCGCCGAATGACATGATCAGCCCGGGCAAAGTCGCCATCAACATCGCCGAAGGTAAAAACATGGTCATAGACGACGTTGGTCCCAAGGTTCTCGTGGACGAGGGGCGCGCCGGGCTGCATAGCACTGAGGGCGTCGGTCACCGCTGGCAGTGGCTCCCAGTCAATTTCCACCAGGTCAAGGGCGTCCTCAGCGAGAGCGCGGCTCTCGGCGGCGACGGCGACCACTGCCTCGCCGGCATAGCGCACTTTCTCGACGGCAATGGCGTGTTCAACGACGGGTTCAGCGCAGAAAGCCGGGACAGGACCAATGACCTCGGCGGCCTCCTTGCCCGTGAGTACGGCCTGCACCCCCGGCAGAGCACGCGCCGCGCTGGTGTCGATGGCCCGAATGCGGGCATGGGCATAGGGGCTGCGCAGAACGGCGGCGTGCAGCATGCCTGCGATCTTGAAATCGTTGATATAGGTGACCGTTCCCATGAGCAAGGCCGGATCTTCCCGCCGCTTGAGGTCCTTGCCGATCCAGGCGCGTTCGCTGACGGTGGTGGTCATGGGTGCACGCTCCTTTCATGAGATCAAGCCGTCGTCCCCGAAGAGGTGGCAGCCTCCGCCCCCTCACGCAGGCGCTGAGCTGCAAGACGGATAGCTTCAACGATGTGCTGGTAGCCCGTGCAGCGGCAGAGATTGCCGGAAAGAGCAGAGCGGATTTCCTCTTCAGTCGGATCAGGATTCTGCTGAAGTAGCTCGTAGGCCGTCATGAGCATACCCGGCGTGCAGAAGCCGCACTGGAGCGCCTGTTTTTCCCAAAAGGCTTCTTGTAAGGGATGCATGCGCCCATGCTGGGCCAGGCCCTCCACAGTCGTCACCTCATGGCCATTGGCTTGCACAGCCAGCAACAGGCAGGCCCGCACGCTCTGGCCGTCGAGCAGGACGGTGCAGGCGCCGCAACTGCCGTGCTCGCAGCCAGCGTTTGTGCCTGTCAGCTCCAGGTCCTCTCGTAGCATATCCAGCAAGGTGCGACGCGGCTCGACGAAGAGGCGATGGGGAACGCCGTTGACAGAGAGGCGCACCGGGATAAAGTCGTCTTCCATTATGAGTGACTCCTTTCTGCGCGCTGGGCGGCCAGCGCCAAGGCGCGCCGGGTCAGCACGCCCGCCAGGTGACGACGATAATCGGCAGAGCCGTGGATATCTGCGGGAGGCTCCTTGAGTTCATTGACAACAGCTTCCGCGGCGGCCTGCCAGGCCGCATCGTCGGGATGGCGACCTCGGAGGAGGGCCTCGGCAGTGGTCGCCTGCAGAGGGGTAGGGGCAACGCTACAGAGAGTCAGGCGAGCCTGGGCGATGGTGCCATCTTCGGCCAGGCAGATGACAGCGGCAACACCGGCCAGGGCGTAATCGCCTTCGCGCCGTGCGAATTCGAGGAAGGCGCTACCGCTGCGGGGCGGCAAGCCAGGCAGGTGGACTTCGGTCAGAATTTCCCCATGTTGCAGAGCCGTCTGAAATGGTCCCTTGAAGAAGGCCGCTGCCGCGATGGTGCGACTGCCGGTGCTGCTCTGCAGAGTGAAGGCAGCGTCCAGGGCCAGCATCACGGCGGGTAGCTCCGCCGCCGGGTCGGCATGGGCGAGGCTGCCACCCAGTGTGCTCCGATGGCGAATGGCGGGGTGCCCGACGTAGTGGGCGGCTTCGACCAGGAGGGGCTGCCGGGCTGCTACCAGTGGATCACGCTCCAGGGTAGCATCGCGTGTCAGAGCGCCCAAGACCAGGCCGCCATTCCGCGGATGAATGAAGGCCAGAGCCTGGATCTCGTTGAGGTCAATGAGGGCTGAGGGGCGCGCCAGACGGAGATTGAGCAAGGGAAGCAGGCTCTGGCCACCAGCCAGAAGACGCGCTTCATCGCCCTGCTCGTCGAGCAATTGCACGGCCTCAGCGATGGTATGTGGGGCAAAATAGCGGAAACGCGCTGACTTCATGAGCAGTTTCCTTCCTTTCTCGGGGTCCTTCAGGTCAGGGGCCGTCAGCTGGAGAGCAGGCGGCAGCCCTGTGATCTCGTTTGGGGCAATGGCGACTGTCTTTGCTGCCTGTTCTGATCACCGCTTCCATTGCTCGTTTGCTCGCTCAAGGGCGCGATGACCAGGCGAAGAGTTCGATGACATGGCTATCGGGATCACAGATGTAGAGCTGCATGACACCGTCACCGCGTGGTCGCGGCCCTCCGACGATGGGCACGCCCAGAGCCTGCAGGTGTTGTCTGGCAACCTCCAGGTCTGTGACCTCAAAGGCCAGATGGGTGACCCGCCCGAGGGCCAGCTCCTCGGGCAGGTAGCCAGGATGAGTTTCCAAGGCACGCCCGGCAATTTCTTCGCCAATCAGGTGGATCTGAAAATCTCCTCCGGTCAGCCAGGCGCCGGGAAAGTCAAAGTTGGGAGGGCGAGGAATCTCCTGCATACCCAGTACCTGGCTATAGAACTGGCGTGAGCGGTCCACCTCTTTGACCAGCAGAGCTACATGGTCGGCTCGACGGATGTCCATCACAGCGCACACTCCTGCTAAAGAACAGCCATAATGTCAGTCCATGCTGCCGTCGTTTCCTTTCCTAGCGTAGCATCCTGGCAGGGAGGAATACATCAGACAAAGGATGGTTGGAGGGAGAGACTTTCGAGGGATGGCTTCCTCCCCCAAAAAGGGGAAGGAGGCCGTACTTACGTTGCCAGGGGGAGTGTGACGCGGACCAGTGTGCCCTGGGCTGGCGCGCTGATGATCTCGAGGACGCCCCCGATTTGACTGGCGCGCTCGCGCATGGAGTGCAGCCCAAGATGGCCGGGAAAGGTGGCCGTGGTATCGAAGCCCAGGCCATCATCGCCTACTTCCAGAACTATCGTCCCTGCCTCCCTATAAAGAGCCAGCTGACAGCGGTGAGCGCGCGCATGCTTGACCACGTTGTAGAGCGCCTCTTGCGCAATGCGATAGAGCGCTTCTTTGGTTTCCAGGGGAAGCACTGGCTCAGCATCGAGTCGGGTCTCTACATCCAGCTGGTGCAGGGCCTTAATGGCCGCGGCGCGCCGGGCGAGCGCCTCGACGATGCCATTGCTCTCCAGGGCTTCAGGATGGAGGGCGAAGATCAGCGAGCGCATCTCAGCATGGGTAGCTCTGGCCAGGGAAAGCACGTAATCAAGAGATTCGTGCGCATGCCTCTGATCGGTCTCCAGAGCAGCTCGGGCCGCCTGCGCTCCCAGAACGATGCCGTAGAGACCCTGGGCAACTGAGTCGTGCAGTTCACGCGCCAGGCGTTGACGCTCTTCCAGGGCGGCCTTTTCCTGGGCGGTCAGGAGCAGCCGCGCGTTCTCGACAGCAACGGCTGCCTGATCGGCAATGGCCGAGAAGAAGGCGATCTCACTCTCATCGGGCGGCGGCCCCGACGGACAATAGACGGTAAAGACCCCCCGGCATTCGCTGCCATAGATCAAAGGGATACAGACGATGGTCTCCCAGCAGGAGGCACGCAGGAAAGGGTGAACAGGCTCGTAATGGGGGTCGGCTAATAACGCCTGACGCAGGCCAGTCGCCACGACCGTCCGCCGCTCCGCGTACGCCTGCATGGTAGGGAGGCAGATGCCCTGCTGCACCAGCCGCACCAGGCCGGGGGCATAGCCTGGCGGGAGACCGTAGCTGCCAACCACCCGGAAGAGTGGAGGATCACCGTTAATGAGTGGTACGAGGCAGGCCATGACTCCTGTCGCCTGGACCACGCTCCGCGCCAGGGCGTTGAGGGTGGCTTCCAGCGAGCCGGCTCCAACCAGTGTGCTGGCAAACTGAGCCAGCACTTCAGCTTTGCGTTCAAGCTGGCGCTGGAAGGTGAGGTCACGCACAATGATGATGGTGAACCACTCTCCCTGACTCTCAATGACGCTCTGCTGGCATTCTACTTCCCGCTTCTCTCCACTGGAACGCAGGATGACCGCCGACCAGCGCCCGGCCCGCAGGCTGAAGAGCTGGGCGCCCTCGCTTTGCTGCTGGGGGAAGAGAACGCTCAGCGGTTGGCCCTGCAGGCTGCTGGCTTCGCGTCCGAAGATCTCGGCAGCAGCCCGATTACCATAGAGACAGATCTGCTCGGCATTGCTGATCAGATAGCCGTCTGGGGACAGATCGAGCAAAGGCGCTACGATGGTCGGGTCCAGCCGACTGAGATGCAAAAGATGCTGCAGGGGCAAGTGATTGTTGTCTGCTCTGCGAGACGTCAGGGCGGGTCGCGAGCTACTTGACATGGTGGTACCTCCCTTGAGGCGCACCTCCCCGGTGGGAGAGACGAGGAAGGCGCTAGGGCGCGGGCATCAAGCCATTGCGCATGGCATACAGGACGGCCTGAGTGCGACTCTGTACGCCGAGCTTATGGAGAATGTTGCTGACGTGGGTCTTGACTGTCTCTTCGCGGAGGCGGAGTGAGCGCGCAATCTCTTTGTTCGACTGGCCCTGACCGAGAAGCTGAAGGACCTGCTTTTCGCGCCCGGTCAGCTTCTCAACCTGACCCTGTCCGTGTAGTTCGTGCATCAGATGAGTAAGGGCCGAGGGCGCGAGCTGCACCTGACCGGCGGCGGCAGCGCGCAGGGAGCGACACAGCTCTTCGCCGTCAAGGTCTTTGAGTAGATAGCCAATGGCGCCAGCGCGCATAATCTCGATAATGGTCTTCTCTTCGAGCACGCTGGTTAGCCCGAGCACTTCGATCTCGGGCAGCTCCTGGCGAATGGCTGCTGTGGCCGCTATGCCATCCATAACAGGCATCAGAATGTCCATCAGGACGACATCGGGCATCAGCTGGCGCGCCAGTTCGACGGCCTCGGCGCCGTTCGCTGCCTCACCTACAATTTCGATATCCGGGTCCATACGGAGAAAGAGGCGCAAGCCTTGACGCACTACTTTGTGATCGTCGGCTATCAGGACGCGAATCATTGCGCAGCCCTCCTTGTTCGATCAGCAGCGACCTCTTTACAGGCAGCATTCCGAAGCAGAGTATACCATACCCAGCAGCGCAGCGAACGGAGTCCCCGCCTTCGCTTCGAGCGGCGCCTCCACCGGAGACAGCAGCTTGCCTGGGATGACTAGAGGAGTCCCCGGGCTTTGGCTTGCGCATAGGCCGCCAGGGTGAAGCCATCGGTGATCTCGTTTTCACGGAGGAGACGCTCAAATAGGGGGAGCGGCGTGGGCAGAATCTCATGAATGGCCTCCCGCCTGTCTGTCTCGCCATAGGCCGCGACTTCAGCGTAAAAGAGTTCGTCGCACTCCGCGGTCATGCCGGTATTGGGGTGGATCTGTCCCAGAGGGACGAGACATAAAGGTCTTGTCCCTAACTCTTCTTCCAGCTCTCTATAGGCGCTTTCCTCGCTGGTGCAGCCAGGCCAGCCAAAACCTCGCGGAATCTCCAGATGCCAGGTGCGCGTGGCATGACGAAAATGACGCAGCAGCAGGATCTTTCCCTGAGACATCGCGAGGATCGCGACACCAGGCGTATGCTCTCGCGGCTCCACCAGGCGGAGATAGGTACCGAGCGCGCCATCTGGGAAACGTACCGCATCACGCAGCACGAGCAGGTATTGATCACGATAGGCCAGGCCTGCCTGCGACCATTCCCTGGCCCTGGCTGGGTCTATCCCTTGCTCGATGAGCGCCTCTCGCATGACGGCCTCGGCCTGAGCAATCGCTCCTTGGTCAAGCAGGATCGTAATGGCTGTCTCTGCGGGATTGCTGAAGAGCTGGGGACGCTCCTGAACCAGTTCGAAGTACTGCTCTGGATTCTTCATCTCATTCTTGCTCCTGCAAAAACCTGGCAAGATCCTCAGTCACTACGTCAGGGAAGGCGCCAGGCCGTGCGCAGAAGCTCGGTTCATGAGCAAGCAGGCTTGACCGCGCCTTCAGCAGACCCCACGATGCCCAACACGTTCCAGAATAGTCCAGCCCTTTCGTTGCTGTCAAGGTGCGCCTCCGGCCAGACCCTCTCTCAGCCAGCTTCGCTTCTACCGCCCTGGCCGATCATAGCTTGACGCAGAAGAAGGAAGTATGATACAATCCCCGTAACTCTCTTTGGGCGTGTACTCGTGGCCACAGGAGCCAATTCCTTGATTCGCTACGGAGCAAAGGCCCATGACTGCCTTGCAGCGCACCGGCTCCGGCTCCCCTCTGACTCCAGCCTCCTCCCCGGCGGGCCTTCAGCCAGTTGCGCAGCAGGCTGACTCACGCCAAGGCTCTGGATCACTCGCTGACCTTGTCTCTCCTCCATCAATGGCCCGGCTCCTTTCCACCAGGACACCCCTCCCGAAGACAAGCTTTCGATCCCTCTCCGTCCACTCTCTTACTGCAAGCCGGGCAGCCAGCCTTTCCAGGTCTTCAGCCAGCATGGCAGTCGGCCCCCAGGAGAGGGGCCAGCCTGGCAATCCCTTCTCCTGGGCTGCTTTATAGCCTCGGTAGCGGAGAGCCTGGCCGCTCCATTGGAGAATGAAGCCAGCAGTAACGTTTAGGACTACTTAGAGGGAACTCAGCCTTATCCTTCATCCAAGTGGCGACGCATAGGACGGTAGAGCAGAACGCTACTTCTTTGAGCGAAAGGAGTCTGGCCTTGAATGAGTCTCCCGAATCATCTTTACCACTGATCCGGGACCAGGCCCAGTCAATGCAGCCCCAGCAGCTGGACAGAATTGGACGCGAGGACAACGTTGAGTTCGAGCGTCTGAACATCGATGATTTGGAACATATTCCAGTGGTAGCTCAGGCCCTCGATAATCAGTGGCTTCCGCGCAGCTTGCTTGAGCCAGCGTTTCAGGCAGGGAAAATGACATCGGCCCACAAGCGAATCTTGAGAAATCAGGTGCGCTCGGAGTATATCCGCTTCCTGATCCACAGCGAACAGCTTATTCTTAATCGCGCCTATCTCTATAACTCGTCAGCAGTGACCCAGGATTACGTCGGTCGACGTAATCCGATGCGCCTGATCTTCGAGGAGTTGCTCGAAAAGGCGGTCATTGTCCCTTTCCTGCTCCACGAGCGCAGTCCGGCAGATCCGCCGCGGTCCTTGCCAGCAGGCCAGGGAGAAGCTTTCGGCGTCACGGATGCCTTCGAGCAGTGGCGGGAGATTTGCCAGGAGGTACGTCCTCGCTGCCTCCGCCTTTCCTGGGATGATCAGGAGAATGAACGCCGGGCCAGGCGGCTGCTGGTGCATCCCTTTGCTAGTTTCGCCAAGTCCATTACCCAGCATGATCTCGATCTCTGGCTGCAGGACCTCGGCCTGCCGGAAAGCGCCAGGGAGCCTTTTCGCCAGCGCCTGGTCGAGGTCGAACGCTTTTGTCTCGATCTGACCGCCGCCGACAAGGAGGTGACACGCGATGCCCTCTATAAGGAGTTTGTGGTCGCCGGGCCAAATACGGCAGAGCGGCGCTACGATCGCCGCAAGCCTTTCGCTGCAGAGTTGAAGCAGCTCTTCGATCTGCGCTATAATGCGAATCTGCCTGATGCTTTGGGCAGTTATCTCTTGACGCCCGCCGATAGCCTGCCACGTGTCTCCTTGCAGGAGCTGGCTGCCCCCCAACGGCTGCCGTTGATTACCGGCGAGGAGATCGTCCAGCTCCTGAAGCGCCTGGCCTTTGATCTCGTCCAACAAGGACTGAACCTTCCGTCTCTGCATCTGCTCAGCCTGCAGGATGTGGCCGAGATCCGCCGCATGGATGAATGGCAACACTATATGCAGCAGCTGCGGACCCTGCTCGCCCACCCTCAGACCTTCGCTGACGGGGGCGCCGCTCATGTGTATGAGAGTTACATGCGCTTGACAAGAAAAATTGTCCATCTGATGCAGGAGAGAAGAAAGCATATCCAGCTGAGGGTTTGGTCCCCCGTAGTAGCGATCGTCTTTAATATCGCCGGAGCGCTCCTTGAGGTCACACTGACCAACAACGGCCTGCTCTACTCGCTGATCGGGCAGGTTGCTGGCACTCTGGTGGGAGAGACTGCCTCGGTTGTGGGAACGCTGGTGATCCGCGATGCCGCGCAGCGACGCACCCAGCAGGACCTGAGCATGAGTATTGATTTTATGCGCTGCCGTCTGCGCTCGGCACACCAACAGTGGCGCGAGCTTCAGCGCATGGTCCGTTCCTTGCCGGGCTTTCAGGAAAGCAAGGCTTTGCCAGCCAGGCCCGACGAGGCTGATTCCAACCTGAGTGGATCGGAGAGCGACGCACGCCCAGGTTGAGTCTCGAGCACATCGTGAGTAGACAAACAAATCATCAGCCATCAGCCATCTCGCTCACTCGCGATCAGGTTTCCGGTGGGCTGGGCAAAGGCCGTTGGAGAGGCGGCCCACGTGGATCTGATTCACCTCAGTAGATTCCTGCCCACATTTGGCTGGAAAGGAACGAGAGATATGATTTTGCCAAAGGAGCGCGATCGCCGCCTGGTGACTATCCGCCGCGGGGGGACACTCACCGATGAGCATCATCACTTGCTCGCCCTTTGGGCGGCGACCTGCGCAGAACACGTTCTGCCGCTCTTCGAATCGCTCCGTCCAGAGGACCCGCGCCCGCGTCAGGCCATCGCCGCTGCACGTGCCTGGGTCCGCGGTGAGATGAAGATGATGGAGGCCCGCGCCGCTGGCGGGCATGCAATGGCAGCCGCCAGAGACCTGCGCGGAGCTGCCCGCTACGCTGCCTATGCCGCTGGTCAGGCCGCCGTCGTTGCCCATGTGGCCGCCCACGCCCTGGGTGCTGCGGCTTATGCGATCAAGGCCGCCCGTGCCGCCGCGCCGGCAGGTGAGGGCGAGCGCGCACGCCTGGATGAGTGCCAGTGGCAGCGCGATCAATTGCCCGACGCCATTCGCGAGCTGGTTCTTGATGACCAGCGGGCCCGCAACGCTCTCTGCTGGTTCGTCTTCTCTTGAAAGCAGCGCCGATAAGGCAAGCCTCACATTAAGAACTCATAAAAATAGAAGGGAGTGCGCATTTCCCTCTCCTACACATTGACAGGGACCCATCTGCTTCTCTACACTCCTGGCAGAGAAGCATCTCCTGCTTGAGAGGGAAGCGATCCTGATTTCTTGAGAGGTCTGGCCTGGCGGCCTGGCCTGCACTCTGTGGTTGCAGCCTGCTTTCTTTTCTTGATCGCGCTGCTGGCCAGCCAGTAGGCAGGCAGTTGAGGAGCAGGTGACTGAGAGGGCAGCGAGCAGAGCAGGAGCGTCCTCGCAGGAGATCTGACACCAGCAGAGAAAGGAGCTGCCGATGCCCTGGTGGTTCTTCCGTCGCCGCCGCGCCCCAGCTGCTGCCGCTGGCCCCACAGGTGCGGCTCCGTCCGTGCCTGGCAGGCAACCTGGCGAGGGTGCTCTACCGCGCCTGCAGGGCAACCGTCGTTATCTCCAGGAGCAGCCCTATTTGTTGCCGAAAGACCTCGGCGAGGTGAACCGGCTCGACTTCCAGCATTATGTCTTGCGCAGCCTGCTACGCGGCAACTATTTGGCCCCTATCGGTCAGCCGCGCCGTATCCTCGATGTGGGGTGCGGCACGGGTCAGTGGGCCTTTGAACTGGCCCAGCAATTCCCTCAAGCTGAAGTCATCGGCTTCGATCTGGAGCAAGTCAAGGTCACCAGCACGCCACCGGCGAACTTTCGCTTTGTGCAAGGCGATGCCCTGCAGGGGCTGCCCTTCGAAAGTGGCTCGTTCGATTTTGTTCACCAGCGGCTACTGATCCTGGCCGTGCCTCTGCCTTCGTGGCCGGGTCTGGTGCAGGAGCTTGCGCGCGTCACGGCCCCTGGTGGCTGGGTTGAGCTGGTTGAGACCAGCACCATGCAGGACTTCACACCGGCGGGACCGGCCACGCGCGCCTTCTATCAGTTGGGGAGGCCCCTGGCAGCCCTGCGCGGGCTGGATGTCGAGGGGGTTGTGCTGCGCTCTCTGGAGCGCTATCTGGTGGAGGCTGGCCTCATCAATACTCAGCGTCAGCTGGTTGAGGCTCCTGTCGGCGACTGGGGGGGACGGCTTGGCTCTCTGCTGGCGCTCGACCTCCGCGAAGCCTCTAAAGCCGTAAGCGGGCCGATAGCCTCCATCGCCCACGTCTCGGAGCAGGAGGTGCTGGATCTGATTGAGCGCGCGAGCCAGGAATGGAACGCGCTGCAGACCCGCTGTCCCTTCGTGGTCGCCTACGGTCAGAAACCAGCCAGCAGCTAGGTTCGCGCGGGTCTGGTCCTGTGCTGGCAGGTCAACTGGCCGCTTCTGTTGGGACCAGGCCCGCTTGAGAAAGGAAAGAGCTGCGCCCGCCCTCCTGGCCAGCAATGGAGGTCAGGATGGAGAAGCAAGCAAGTAGATAGACAGGAGGCTAGCCAGCAAGGGCGCCAGCATCCACCAGCAGTGTGCTGCCGGTCATCAAGATTGACAAATCACTGGCGCAGAAGAGCGCCACCCGTGCCACGTCATCGGGCACGCCCGCCCGTCCGAGGGGCAGGCTCTCGCCGAATGAGTCGCCGAGCACATCGGGTGCTCCGGCAGCCGTCATCTCCTGGCGCAACTCGGAGATGCCCGGCGTGCGGATCAGCGTCGGCGCCAGAGCCAGTACCCGAATGTTGTACGGGCCGAACTCAATGGCCAGGCTCTTCGTCAGGCCCCGAACCGCATGCTTCGAGGCGACGTAGTGCGCCAGGCCAGCCCCTCCCTGGTAGCCGGCAGTCGAGGCCAGATTGATAATCACGCCACCGCGCTGTGTCTGGATCATGCAACGCGCCGCCTCGCGCGCTCCCAGAAAGGTCCCGCGCAGATTGATTGCCAGCACCCGATCCCATTGCTCATCGGACATCTCCAGCGCCTGGTTGCTTGGATAGATGCCGGCGTTATTGACCCAGATATCCAGGCTGCCCAGCTCTTGCAAGGCTCGCTGCGCCAGATTGCGCACCGAATCGCTGTCCGTGACATCAACAGAGGCAAACAATGCCCGCACCTGATAGCGCGCAGCGATGCGCTCAGCCGCGGCCTGACCCTCATCGGCCCGCACATCGCCCAACAGCACCCCTGCTCCGGCCTCCGCCAGGCGCTCGGCAATGGCCAGGCCAATGCCGCGAGCGCCTCCGGTAATGACCGCATTGCGCCCGCGCAGCGAGATCAGCTCTGCCAGCGTCTTCTGACTGACATCAGGAATCGCCATTGTTTCTGCTCCTTTCGATGGCTGTCTGTCTAGCCAGACAACTGCGTCGTACCTCGCCAGGAGAGGTTCAGAGACAGCATATACCGAAGGAAGGGTCTGTTGCCAGTCTGCAAGCGCGTGTTTATGCGTTCTCCCCAGAGGCAGATGGAGAATCCTCCTCGCCGGCGCTGGCGGTGCCTCCCGCGCCGCTGCCTCTCGCTCGCTGAGCAGTAGCGGCCCTACCAGCAGACCAGGAGACGGGGCCATCAGAGGAAATCAGGGTCTGAGAGAGCGGCGCGCAGGGCGCCATAGGCGGCGGCCTTGTCCCCGAGAAGGGCGGGAACAATCGGCGTCTCCCGGACCGCTGGAGCACCATAGCGCGCGAGATGTTCGCGCCACCAAGGAGAGAAGAGATCAAACGCCTCGCAGAGGCCCCCAGTGATAATAATCAGCTCGGGATCAAACAGGCTCGCAATGCTTGCCAGGGCCAGCCCTAGCAGGTGGCCCATCTCCTTGACGAGGGCCAGACAGGCTGGCTGTCCTTGCCGGGCCTGAGCAATGACCTCATAAGAAGTCAGAGGCGGGTCGAGCTGCTGGCTCCGCGCAGCCAGGGCGCTGCCGGAAGCCATTAATTCCAGAAAGCCATGATCGGGATCAGGGAGATGAGTGCGATCGAGCGTGAGCCAGCCAAAGGCGCCGGCGCTCCCATGTGCACCCTGGACCAGCCGGCCCCCCAGCATGAGTGCCCCACCGACTCCAGTGCCCACACTAACCAGCGCGACCTGCTGGTGTCCGCGCGCCGCTCCCCGCCAGGCTTCACCCAGGAGCGCCAGCTGAGCATCATTGCTCAAGACCACCGCCGCCCCCAGACGCTGCTCTAACTCCGCGGCCAGCTCGCGCTCATGCAAAAAAGGGAGATTCGGCACCCAGAGCGAGCGGCGCCGGGTGCAGGTACCTGGCAGTCCCAGGCCAAGGCTCATCACTGGCTCTCCCTGTTGCCGAGCCACCGCTTCAACCAGCTCCACCAGTACACGCAGAAACTCCTCATAGTTTGCCGGGGTTCTCATACGGGGCGTCAGGGCCACCTCGCCCGTCGCGCTGAGATAGGCGCCCTGGATCTTCGTACCGCCGACATCGATGCCCAGCTCCATTGTATCTGCAGACCTCCTGCTGCGCTGTCACTGCGACGCTCAAAGTCCGGCCAGCTTAGCCTTTAATGCCGGTCAGCGAGATCCCTTCGATAAAGTAGCGCTGCGCCCACAGCGTCAAGACCACACTGGGCAGAATGCCGATCGCCGTGCCCGCCATGACAATATTGGTGAAGGTGACGCTCGATGTATAGGTCCGTAGCCCATTGAGCGAGAGGACCACCGTGCTCATCTCCCGCGAGTAGACCATTGAAAGAGGCCAGAGGAAATTGTTCCACTGGAAGACGAAGGCGAATAAGACCAGCGCCGCCGCCGCTGGACGCAGCAACGGCACCACTACGCGCCAGAGGAGCGTCCACTCAGACGCGCCATCCAGACGGGCAGCCTCCAGTAGCTCATCGGGAATCCCGGCTATGAACTGACGCATCAAGAAGATACCGAAGCCGTTAGCCAGATTGGGCAGAATCAGGCCAGGATAGGTATTATCGAGATGCAGGGCCACCATCATGCGATAGAGCGGGATCAACATGACAAATTGGGGCACCATCATGGTCGCCAGAACGCCGACGAAGAGCGCATTTTTTCCCCGGAACTGATGTTTGGCAAAGACATAGCCGGCCATGATACTGGTGAGCAGAATGCCCACTGTTGAGGAGACAGTCACGACCAGCGAATTGAGTATAGCGCGCGCAAAAGGCGTAACCTCGAAGACGGTCCGATACGAAGAAAAGGCCGGGTGCTCAGGCCACCAGACCGGCGGCAACGCCTCCAGGTCTTCCGGCGACTTCAGGCTAGAAGCAAGCAGCCAGAAGAAGGGGAAAAGCATCACCACCAGGATGAGCGCCATACAGAGATACTGCAGCGCCAGCGAGAGCCAGCGCCGCCCTCGGCTGGAGCGCCGATAGCTCTTGACATAGACCGACATCTTTGCTCTCCTTCGTCGTCTGGATTCAAGCCCCCACGGGGTCCCGCGCGTCAGGTTGCGCCCGCTCCCTCCCGCCCTCGCGCGGCTCGCTCCCCACTCCATGCCTTGCTGGCTGGCCGTCACAGGGAGCGGAAGAGACGCAGCTGGAGCAGGGAGAGCACCAGTACAATGGCCAGCATGACCATCGCCATCGCGCTTGCTAACCCTGCCTGTCCATAGTTAAAGGCCGTGATATACATCTCATAGGCAGCGACATCGGTTGAATTGACTGGCGAGCCTTGCGTTAGCACATAGACAGGATCAAAGACCTGCAGTGTATTGATCGTCAGAATCACAAAGACAAAGGCCAGCGTCCGCCTGAGCAGGGGAAGGGTAATAGACCAGTGGCGGCGCCACCAGCCAGCGCCATCAAGAGCAGCGGCCTCGTAATACTCCTGGGGGATCTCCGTCAGGCCCGCCACCACCATGACCACATAGTAGCCCAGCGTCTGCCAGACATTTAAAATGACCAGCGAGAGCATGGCTTCATGGACGGAGCCTAGCCAGCCCTGCGCAGGCAAATGCAGCCAGCCCAGGATCTCATTCAGGGGGCCATACTGGGGCTCATAGAGATAGCCCCAAACAATGGCCACGGCCACCGTCGGTATCATGTAGGGCAGGAAGAGCACGGTGCGCAGCAGATTACGCCCGTAAATCTGCGCCTGGTACAGAAAGAGACCGAGCAGAATCGCGAGCGGCAGGATGATCACAAGATTGGCCAGCGAATAGAGAAAGACATTGAGCAGAGCAGTGCGAAAAATCGGCTGTTCAAGGATGGCTGCGTAGTTACTGAAACCGACCCAGCGCATGCGTGAGTAAGGAATGGCCATCGAGCCTTGATGCAAGCTGATCCAGGCCGTTAAGAGAATTGGCACCGCCACAAACACGATGAGTAAGCCCAGGCCCGGGCTGAGGAAACCAACGGTAGCCAGCGACCTGGAGCGAATCAGCGAGCGCTGCCCCTGTCTCAATTGCAGACCCTCCCTTCACAGGAAGCTTTCAACTCCCCCATCGACAACCCTGAAGAGCGAGAGAGAAAGGAGATGTAGCCATCCCGGGAGAGAAGGGGTCTTCTCTCTCCCGGGCGTGCGTAGCCTGGCAGCCTGCACGAGGCCAGCGCTGCTGAGATCGAAGTGTCCGCCAGCGGCCCCGACAGGCTCTCCTTTCTCAGGGCCTCCTTACCCCAGTATCAGGAATACTGTTCCGTCCCACCTATACGACACCATATCAGGAATAGTAGCGACTGAGAATCTGGCTGAGGTTGTTCTGCGCCTGGGTCATCGCCTGCTGAGGCGAACTCTGGCCGTACATGAGCGCCTCCAGCGACTTCTGCAGGCTGGTGGTGAGTTCATCGCCGCCCAGCACCGTGGGGAACGGGACGCTGTTCTTGAGCTGCTGGACATAGGTGCTGATAAACGGCTCGCTCAAGTCGGCCTGATGGGCCGTCAGATCCGAGGTGCGACTTGGCAGGATACCCATCCCCATCAGGATATCACCCATTGCCGAGGAGCCATTTTTGCCGCTCTGAGGGCCATTGAGCCACTGTAAGAACTGCCAGGCCGCCTCTTGCTGAGCCGGGTCAGCGTTGGCATTGACAACCGTGCTCCAGGAATACGACACGCTATGGGAGCCGCTGCCGTGCGGTCCCACAGGAATAGGAGCCGTGCCAACATCGTTAAAGCGTGTCCCCATGCCGGCTTTGAGGTTGCTCTCCCACCAGTTGGCCATAATAATCATAGCGGTCTTGCCCGCGACGAAGTTCTCAAGATAGGGTCCGGTCGTCGAGGCGTTGGCCTGGCCCATCGCTGGATCGGTGACCTTCTTCTGGAAAATCAGCTGATAGTAGAGGTTCGCTGTATCAAGGGCCGCCTGGCTGGTCAGGAGGGGCTTGTGATCGGAAGACAGGAGCTGGCCGCCGTCCGAATCCACGAGCGAGAGCCACGGGTGGACAACGCCGCTATTCCAGCTGGTGATAACCCCAAAGCCTTGCTGGAGAATCTTGCCGGAGCTGTCGCGCTTGGTCAGCTTGACGGCATCGCTCACCAGTTCGTCCCAGGTGGCCGGCGGGTTGGCAATGCCGGCCTCACGGAAGAGGGCCTTGTTGTAATTGAGGGCGTAGAGATCAACCTCGTTGGGATAGCCATAGGTCTTGCCATCGACCTGAACGGCGGAAACGACGTTCTGCGGATAGGCCTGCTGGATATCCTGGACAAAGGTGGCTGGAGCCTGGGCTACCAGGCCGTCCTGGACAAGCTGCGGCAGCCAGAGGTTGTAGATCCCCATGATCGTTGGCCCGCTGGCACTGCCCCCCTGGGTGGTGATCGTCGTCAAGAGGTTGCCAAACGGCACGGTGCGCACCTGGATCGTCACTTCGGGATGCAACTTTTCATAGGCGCTGATAGCCTGGTTGAGCTGGTCAACCTGGGGACCGGACCAGTGCGTCAGGTAGGTAATCGTCACTTTACCGGAGGATGAGCCTGTGCTGGTGCCGCCGCAGGCGGCCAGCAGGAGGGAGAATAAGACCAGCACGAGGGTAACTCTCAGTGTTGGGCGCGCAAGTGAAAAGCGTAGCATAGCTACCTCCAGAGAAGTATCTCATGCACGAGTTGGGCCGGGGGACAGCCTCCTTCGCAGGCCAGGCGGGCCAGGAGAGTGCTGGCCTCTGCCGCCGGTCGATCGCATGAGTGGGCGCTGTTGGGAATCAGGCAGAGAAGCCGGCAACAGCGCTGGCAGATAGCGCCTTCAAGCGCCATACAAACGACGACGGAATTCCTCGTAGACCTCCTCGTTGTTGTTGGGGCTCACGCCCTCGGTGTTGGGAGAGGCAAAGGGCCGGACCAGGTAGCCGCGGCGAGCGAGGGCCAGGGCGGTCTCGGAGACGATGGCCTGCACCAGGGCAATCGCGGCCAGCGTCGAGACGCCGCCTACTTTGCCCGCGACTCCCGGGACAGCGACGACGGCATCCTCCGCGGGAACGCCGTTGAAGAGGACGACATCGGCAATGTCCCCCAGCTTCTTCCCGCTGGAGTGGGTGGCAGGCCGATGGCGATGGTTCTCCTCGGAGGTGATCGCCACCACGTAGAGACCAGCGGCTTTGGCAGCCAGGGCCATTTCTACGGGTGCGGCATTCTGTCCGCCGTGCGAGATGACGATCAGCATGTCAGCAGGGTCCCAGCGTGTATGGCGCAGGAAGATGCGTATGTAGTCCTCCTGGCGCTCCAGCCAGAGCAGCTCTTCTGCTCCTCCTGGCCCGCTGACAGCGGTCCACATCAGGCGCGGGTCCATCATTGGGTAGAACCCAACATAGCCGCCATAGCGTGGGAAACAGTCCTGGACCGGGAGGACAGAATGCCCGCTGCCGAATAAACACACCCAGTGACCACCAGCGATCACGTCGGCGGCACGCTCAGCTACAAGGCGGATCTGTTCGCTCTGCTCTTGAAGCTTGTCAATGGTGTGGGCGACTGCTGACAGATAGGTCACTTCGCGTTGCATGCTTACTCCTTGACTAGGGAAGAGATGGCCCGGAGCCTGGCTACGCTTGCCGAGTCTGGCAGAATCAGTTTGAAATAGAGAGGCTTTCCCGCGTTTGCTCCGGCCCGAGCGCAGCACGGATCTAGCGCTGCCGCCGCGAGGCTCGTAGAAAGAGCTGGACTCGATAGCGGTCACCGCGCAGGATCGAGACGACAAATTCAAAGGGTTGCTTGGCTTCATCAAAGGTCAGGCGCTCAACGTGGAAGCCACAGGTTCCTTCGCCAACCTGTAGGAGCTGGGCTTGCTGGCCGCTAATGGAGGTCATCGAGAAGATTTCTACCGCCTCAGCCGGCACAACGCCGTAGCGTTCCTCCAGATACTGGTAGAGCGAGCGCTCGTTGAGGTCAGCTCGCTCTAGTTCAGGAAAGCGGGCTGCCGGTAGATAGGCCGTCTGAATGCCGATCGGGGTGTCGTTGGCGTAACGCACGCGGCGAACGACCACCAGGGCTTCGCCAGCAGCCAGGCGCAGGCGCTGGGCCATTTCTGGCGTGGAGGGTTCGAGGCCAATGCTAAGAACGCGAGCACCAGCGTGCATACCTCGGGCCGCCATTTCATCGCTAAAGGAGGTAAGCCCTCGGGCACCCGCGGTAATGGTGAGATCACGGACAAAGGAGCCACGCCCTCGCTCTCGTACGATCAGTCCCTCGTCGACAAGGACCGCCAGGGCCTGACGCACCGTGGTACGGCTGACCCCGTAGAGGTTGCACAGCTCCATCTCTCCTGGAAGTTGCTGCCCCGGCTTCCAGGTGCCATTGAGAATGCGCTCGCGCATGTCACGCTCTACCTGGAAGTGCATGGGCAGCGGGCTGCTTTTGGATGCCGCTCGATAGCGAGGCTCCGCCATCGCTCTCTTCCCTCCGCCGCTCTCTGAAATGTTATAACATAATGACATTTTACTGGCTTCGCTGCCAAAAATCAAGAGGCCAGCTAGACGGAAGCAGCTCGCTAGAAGAACTGGCCCCAACCTGGCAGGCAGGGGCCGCTCCCTCAGATGGCAATGACAGGGCAGGCGGACCTGTTCGTCTGCCTGCCCTCTTCTTCTCGACAGAAGCACGCGGGGCGGGTGGGCCAGCAGCCAGGTGGAGAGGAGAAGGGGAGAGCGGGACAGTCCTGCCTATCTTTGTTCATGGTTAAGCAGGTTGACCAGGATAGAGATAGAGCCCCAGGTGAGCAGGTTCTGACACCCGTCCTTGCTGCCGCTCTCCGCTGCGCGGGCAGCGGTGGACGGATATTTTCTTTCGGAAACGGCGAAAGGCAGGGGATCAGGAGGACGGGCGGCGGGTGCGCTGTGATCGGTTCTGCTACCGGTTGTCACTGCCCTGCTCTGGTGAGTGAGACGCCTGGGGGAGAGCTGGTACAGGGTGCGAGTGCGAAGGCTGGTCTGCAGTGAGAGGGAGCTGTTCCGGCAGGCCAAAGCTGACGACAAGTGTGGCATTAAGGAACATGATGACGCTGGTGATGACTCTGGCTACAGCGGCGGCGGTTCTCTCCAGGCAGACCACCTGGATGCCGTAGGCCGTGTAAGCATCTCTAGCGGCGTTGAGGCGATAGACGGCAAAGGCGGGCTGCCCATTGGCTACGGTCGGCAGGAGACGCCACTGCTGGGGTTTTCCAGACTGGAAGGGGCAGGCGGCCAGGATGGTTCGGATGGCGGCCACCCCCTGATACCATGCGGCATAGGGCGGCATTGAGAGGGTAGCTTCTTCTTTGAGCAAAGCGATGAGTCCTTCTATGTCGTCATGCTCCCAGGCATACATGTAGCGGGCGAGCAGACGGCGCATCTCTTCGTCCGCTGGCTGCTGGCGGGCAGTCTCAGGTTCCTGGGCGCGATAGCGCTGCTCAAGGGTGAGGCGTGCGCGGTGTAGGATGCTGTTGACGGCGCCGATGGAGCTGCCGAGCAGGTGGGCGATTTCTCTGGCGCGCCAGTCCAGGACGTCGGCCAGGATCAAGACGGCTCGTTGCCGTGGGGGTAGCCATTGCAGGGCGGTCAGGAAGGCGAGGGAGATGCTTTCGGCCCGGGTGTAGCGTGCTTCAGGGTTCTCGGCCTCTGCGGCGAGCCAGTGATGGGGAAGTGGTTCGAGCCAACGAGCTTCGGTGAGCGGAGCCGGCAGGGGAGACTCTGGATCAGCAGGAGGGAAGGCAGCCAGTGGAAGGGTACGGGAAGAACGCTTCTTGAGGGCATCGAGGCAGGTGTTGGTAGCGATTTTGTAGAGCCAGGGGCGTAAGGAGGCAGAGCCGTTGAGGGTATGGTAGTGGCGCCAGGCGCGTAGCATGGTCTCTTGAACCTGGTCTTCGGCATCGTGCAGCGATCCCATGAGGCGGTAGCAGTAGGTGAGCAGTTCCTGACGATGAGACTCTAAGAGCAGGCCGATATCCGGCTGGCGGGTGACGTTGCTGTCGGCCTCGGGTGAGCCTGGGTCGAGGCTGCGAATGGTATCCGTGCCGTGGGCTTGGGCCTGCTGCTTTTCTGATGCGTTCATCGGCTCTCCTCTTACGCCGGTAGGAACCCAGCAACTGCTTGCTCAAGGCTCTCAATTTGCAACGAGTGCTTGATCTGCCCTCTATTCTAACACATCTGGGAAGGTTTCAGTCGCTCTCGGGAGATGCCAGCATGCTCTTTCTTGCAGCGCACAGTTTTCTTGCTGCTGCCAGTCTTATTGGTTGGTGGACAGGCGCCCGCTGCGAGTATTGGGGGGCGAGCTGTTCTTTGAAGCTGCAGGCAGTATGTCTGAAAGAGAGGGGTTCATGTCGAGAAATCTTGATCTGAAAGGACCTGCTTTTGTTGGGCTGAAGGTGCGTGATGTGGAGGCGTCGGCGAGATTCTATGAATCTGTTCTGGGACTGCGCCGCGACCCTGAAGTCTTTCCTCGTGGGATCGCTTTTCTGACCTATCCTATTCCTTTCGGTCTGATTCAAGCGCCGCCCGATACGAATTGGGAGGCCCTGCCGCGCCCGATCGATACGCCGGCGATCTGGTTTAAGGTGGCCGATAGCCAGGTAGCTCATGATGCGCTGGTGGCCGCGGGGGTGACTATTCTGCGCCCTCCTACGGATGGGCGCTTCGGTCGGCAGTTTACGTTTCTGGACCCGGATGGCTACGCGCTCACGATCTATGATCGCGATGCTCCCGCCGAGGGCTGGCCCCAGGCTGGTCATTAGGCCAGAAGAGGAGGGGGCAGCCGCTTCATGCTGCTGTCCCCTCCTTTTTCAGGGGAAACGAAGGTGGTTCACTCTGCTGGCAGCGGCCTGGTTGGCGCTGTCATGAGGGCCCGAGGCTGTGACCTGTGACCAGGGGACAGCACGCGGGCAGATGGACGCTGGATCTATTGCCCAATGATGAGCAGGGATTTGATGGCGCGGCGCTGGTCCATAGCGGCGTAGGCGTCGGCGATGTGGTCGAGGTCGGTGGTGAAGTCGAAGACGCGGCCCGGGTTGATCTGGCCGGAGAGGACGGCCTCCACGAGCTGGGGTAGATAGGCCCGCACAGGCGCCGGGCCGCCGCGCAGGCCGATGTTGCGGTAGAAGGTCGTTTCGGCTGGGATCTCGACCTCGTGGGGGACGCCGACGCGTCCGACAATGGCACCGGGGCGCGCGATGGCAAAGGCGGTCTGGTTGGCTTCGTTGGTGCCGACGCATTCCAGGACGGCATCGGCTCCGACGTTGTCTGTGAGGCTCAGGACAGCCTTGACTGCCGCGTCTCCGCGCTCGGCGACGATGTCGGTGGCACCGAATTGGCGCGCTAGTTCCTGACGCTTGGGGTGGCGGCTGAGTATGATGATGCGGCCAGCGCCAAGCAGGCGCGCGGCAAGGATGGCGCAGAGGCCGACGGCGCCATCGCCGACGACGGCGACAGTATCGCCTGCCTTGACTTCGGCTGAGACGGCGGCGTGGTAGCCAGTGCCCATGACGTCGGAGAGGGTCAGGAGCGAGGCCAGGATTTCATCGGAGAATGGGGCGCCGGGGACGGCCATCAGGGTGCCGTCGGCCAGGGGCACGCGCGCCAGTTCGGCCTGCCCGGCCACTCCTTCAACGCCCTGGCCGAAGAAGCCTCCTCGGACACAGGCGGTGTGGAAGCCGGCGCGGCAGTGGGGACAGGCGCCGTCGCTGATGGCAAAGGGGGCGATGACGAAGTCGCCGCGCTTGATGGTCTTGACTTCGGGGCCGACTTCTTCGACAAAACCGATGAATTCGTGGCCGATGGGGCCACTGGGATGGGGTGCAATGCCTCGATAATACCAGAGGTCGGAGCCGCAGACACAGGCCCGGACGATGCGTACGATGGCGTCCGTCGGCTCTTGAATGACTGGATTGGGTCGCTCTTCTACGACGACGTTGCCAGCGCCACGAAAGATGGCAGCTTTCACGTGTATCTCTCCCTTCGCTTGTTGGCTCGTCTCTACTACAGTTGAGTTTTTCTTTTGTGAGGAGTGCGTCTTTGCTTTGCTTCTCTCTATCCGCTGGGTATTATAGAGACGCTTTGAGGCCAGGTAATAGAATAATCTTCGCCAATGATTGGCGGATTCTGCAGAGCAGGGCGTAGCTGGCAGCGAGGGCACACAGCGGGCGAGGAGGCCAGCAGCGTGGGCAGGCGGGAGGGCGGGAGAGCGGTGGCAGTGGCCCACCAGGGCCAGGCCCCTCTGATCCGGGCCGGGCCTGGCTGCTGGGCGGATAACTAGGACTGGTAGGGCCGCGGGGGATGGGCGGCGGCGGGGTCGGCGGGCGGTGGTGTGAGGCGCGTGCGATAGGGCTGGCCCGTCGCGCTGGCGCGCTGCAGTTCGTCGTAGATCTCGAGGATGACTCTCTTGGTGCGATAGTCGTTGTAGCGCTTGGTGTCTTCTTTTTTGACGATGGGGAAGGTTTCCATGATGTAGTCGACGTCGTCGCGGGCGATGCCGTAGAGGTGGAAGTAGGCAGCGTCCAGCTCGCAGCGCAAGAGGAAGCGCCGCTTTTCGTCCCAGCGGAAGGGCGGCCCGTCGTAGCCGCAGTCGCGGGCGAAGGCGACCAGGTCCCAGGCGGTGTAGGTGAGTTCGAGCACTCGCCGGGTGATCCAGGAATGAAGTGGCTCATCAGCCCACGGCGCTTTCTCTAGAAAGATGGAAGGTGGCAGATAGGCAGATTCATACACGACCCCCATAGGTAATGATGGCTTGGCATGCTTCTGACGAAGGATATAGTCTCCTGCGAAGCTACACATACACGCAAGCAGGCAATTTATGAAATGTTGCTTATCTGAATTAGAAGTTACAATATAAAGTGTATAGCTTACCGCTGTTTTTGGAATAATAGCTCCGATAAGCGTGCGTTCATTGGTCGATGCTGTTATTTGTTTGATCACCAGGAACCATGCTCGTTGCCAGCTTCCAGGAATACGCTTATAGACTTCTTGCTCCGGGGCCCAAAGATAAGGCAGCGTCGCAAAGTATGGGTCCTGACGCTCCGCTATCGAGCTGGGGTGAGGCTGCTGTTGGCGAAAAGGATTCTGAGGATGTATCTCAATGCTTGCAGCCCTGTGGTCGTACATGCCGGTCATCTTCCCCTCAAATATCGGCAGCCATCTCTGCCCATCTTTGTAGAACACATTCCCCTCCAGCCGCCAGCCTTCGCGCTCCAACTGCTCGCGCGTGCGGAAGAGATGCGAGTCGTTGGTCATATCAAACATCCTGATGAACTTCACCCCCCACGGATTCCCCTCAGCAGAGCCTTCCCTGACGAGCACCGGCACGCGCTCATAGATAGCCTTCGTCAGCTGCAGATCGCGGCGCGAGCGAAAGACGGGGCAGGTGCGCGTATTGGGATTGATCAGGGCCACATCTTCGGCGGAAAGAGTAAAGCAGCGCTCCGGCTCCTGCAGCTCCTCCACCTTGTGCAGGAAAAAGGCGAAGGTCGCCCCCTGCGACACCGGCTCCGCGGAACCGGTCAGCGTCAGCAGGCAGAATTTGGCACGGCCATCTACATCAGGAAAGAGGCGCTCTCTGTTCTCAAAATCATAGAGACTGAGCAGCGAGCGCGCAGTCATGATATCCTGGAAGAACGCTTTCGTCGTATCGTCCGTCGCAATCCCGGAGGGCACAATGCAGCCCAGACGCCCGCGCGGGGCGAGCAGCAGGCGCATCGTCTCAGTAAAGATCGAATAGGTATTGATATCGCCCCGTCCGCAGAGAGGAAAGCGCCCGCTGTTGCGCACGAAATGGCTCTCGTAGGCCGCCCGCTGCAGCTCCTCCTCAAAAGCAGCGTACAAGGCAGGGTCCTCGTCCTGCAAAGCCGCGATCATCTTCCGCCGCTGCGCCGCATTAGGCGCATTGGCAATGTCAGGCCGACGCGAGGCAAACCACTCCTTCTCTTGCAGCTTGATGCGCTCCCAGGGCGGATTAGACAGCACCACATCGAAGCCGCCCGACCAGCCAGTCTCGGGGTTCTCCGGCTCCTCGCCCGGCTCCGGCAGACGGAAGACCCCTGGAAAAGCCAGGTGCCAGTGAAAGAAACCGTACAGCTCGCGCAAGCGCACAATCTCGGCCTTCATCCAGCCCGGCACCTGCTCGGGCGCCTCCTCAAACTTGCGCCGGACCTCCTCCGTAATCGGATACGGCAGCTCAGCCGTTCGTCGCTTGCGCCAGACAAAGGCCGCGCACCAGGCATCGGCCAGCCAGCGCGCCCGCTGATACTCCTGCGACCTCAGCAACTGACGATAGCGCTCCTGCTTACGATGCAACTGCTCAACATCATCATCACCGATCGCCTCCATGCGCGTCAGACCCTCCACAATCCGGCCCTGGTCCTGCCAGAGCTGCGCATCCAGCGTAAACAGACTGAGCTGGCCCGCCCGCTGGGCCCGATTGAGCTTCTTGTACTCCCCACACAGCGCGGAGTCATCGCCCTCGACCTTCTCAAAAGCGCTATCGGGAATACCCTCGCGCAGCAGGGCCGGCGTCGCCCCGATCAGGCTATTGCCGCACTGAATATGCGCATCCAGGAAAGAAAAAGGCTTGCCCGGCTCCAGCGCCTCCAGCCAGAGATTCACCTTGCACAACTCCACCGCCATCGGATTCACATCGACCCCATAGAGGCAGCGCCCCACCACATCGCGCAAGGCTCGCCGCCGGGCCTCCAGTCCCGGCTCCTCGCTGCCCGTGCGCACCGCCGCCAGCCGGCGCGCAATGCGATGGGCTGCAGCAATCAGAAAATGGCCGCTCCCGCAGGCCGGATCGCAGACCTTCAGACTCAGAATAGCCTGCTCAGGATCAGGCTGCGCACAGGCCCGCTCCAGCACCGGCTCCAGCGCCGAATCAAGCAGGCACTCGATCAGGCTGGTCGGCGTATAGTAGGTCCCCGTCGTCTTGCGCTTACTGCCCGCGACCACCTCCAACGTAAAGTTCGTCTGCTCCACATTGATGGAAGGATGCATCTCCAACAGCGACTCATAGACGCTGCCCAGCTCCTCGGACCCCAGGTCTCTGTAGTTGACGACACGCAGGACCTTCTGCTCATCCTGGACCGTCGCCAAGGCCCGCACCGCCACCAGCAGCGCATAATTCGTCAGCTCGCAGTCAGCCAGATCGGGCAGGGCCTCGCGCGAGAACAAAAAGCCATTGAGCGCCGGCAGCCCCAGCTCTGGACAGCCCTGCTCGCTCCCCAGCCGCTCCATCACCAAACGCAGCGCCCGATAGAGATCGCTATGGCGCGTCCCCAGCCGCGCGCGCGCCAGACGACGCAGCCGCGCCGTCGAATAATAGTTCACATAGCGCCTCCGCGCCTCCTCATCGGCATCGGGCCGCAGCAGCACATCGCGATCTTCCGCCACAAAGAGCACGATCAAACGATAGATCAGCCGCAGCAACTGCTGATAATAATCCTCCGCATTCAGCTCACCGGAGCGCAAGCGATCACGCAGCGCATGATTGGCCGGATGCGCCAGAAAGCCACGCCCCAGCTCCTCGATAGCCGCAGTCACCCCCTGACGCAAATGCTCCAGCGCCCGCACCCCCTCCTCGTGCGCCTGCCGTGACCAGCGCTCCAACCAACAGTCAGCGGGATTCCTCCCCTCGAAGCGCGACTGATGACAGAGCAGCCAGAAGAGCGCAAAATCGGCGTAGGCCTCCCCGCGCAACATGGCCTCTAGATCGAACTCCAGATAGGCCTGGCGCGTCAAACTGACATTGCGGCGCAACAGCCGCAAGCGCAGCCCATTCGAGACTATGCCCCACCAATGGCCAGACGAACGATTGAGCCATTCCTGCACCAGGCTAAAAGGACTGCTACGGCCACCGCTGGCGAGACGCTGGGTCTGATCAAGATCGGTCCGATAGCCCACCAGATGAATGGGCAGCTGCTGCCAGAAATAAGCGATCGGATAGCTCTTCTCCCCAATCACCTGCGGAGGTGCCTCCACCAACTGACCGTAGCCCAGCTCGCGGAAGAGCGGCAACAGCCAGCGCTCGCGCGTCAGCCGTGTCTCATCCCCCTGCGGCGAGCGGGCCAGCGCCTCCTGAAAGCGCAGCCACGAGCGGCGAACGCGCGTCCAGGCATCGCTAATTACCTCGTTCAGCTGCTCCCCTTCCTGGTGATAAGCAGCCGCCCCCAGCCCTCCCAACGACTCATCTCGCTGATCGATGCGCGCCAGAAGATCCGGCGGCAGCAAAGCCCCCTCAGACTCGATCGTCGAGAAAGTGATCTCCTGCCGTTGCTGCATAGATGCCTCCGCCTTTCCTTGAGAGAATCGATGGTCGCCTGTCAGAGCAAGAACTTGCCCGTTCCTCTTCTTTTTTTCGAGCCCGGGCCTCCTACCTCACCGGGCCGGCAAAGGAAGATAGACATAGATGCCCAGCACATCGGGCGGCAGCAGCGGTTCAACGGCCAGATGGCGCAGACTCAACGACGCCACCTGACGTACGCGCCGATGCGACTCACGCAGCGCCGCGGCGCGCTCCTGGGCCCGCTCCTCCAGGTAGGGCAACAGATGCTGCGAGTAGCCATCGATGACTCGCTGCACAAACTCCGTAATCTGCTCCGGCGCCAGATTGGCCTCAGCAGGTGCCTGCGCCAGCGCCTCAATCTCGCCAGCATCCTCAATCCAAACCGCCTGCGCAGGCGCCCTACGGAAGGCATAGAGCTGACACTCCTCTGCTAACAGCGCCTCCTCCTCGCCGCGCGTCGACGTGCGTAGATGGAAGCGCAGGCGGACCAGTAGCAGCGTCGTGCGCTCCTGAACATGGCTGGTACGAAAGACCCCACAACGCCGCGCAATGCGGCGATTATTCACATCATCAACTGGATCAAGGGCCGTATCCAACACATAGGCCGCCAGTCCCTCAACGAGCGGATGGGTACGACTCAGATAGAGCGTGCGCGGCAGCCCCATGCGCCGGAAACTGAGGCGGAGATGCTGACCAGTAGGCCCGGCATAGCGCAGCAGATTGATGGCATCGCGCAAAGGCATAGGCGTCTCCCGTAGATCCACCTCCAGCACATCCGGCTCCCCGCGCGGCTGCTTTAAAAAGGCCCCGTAGGCACGCAGCACCTCGGTCGTGAAGCGCTCCACCTCCTCGCCCGATCCGATAGCCGCCTGCACCTCGCGCAGCTCCTGAGCGACCTCCTCCACCTTGATGCTATGCTGCGCGAAGAGCGTCCGCGAGCGGCGCTCTCGATCAGAAGCTGCCTCCCACTCGCGGTGGAGATTCCTCTGTTCCCCCTTCAGCAGGTCCTCAAAGCCCGGCAGCAGCAACTGACCCGCATGCGCTCCGGTCAGGCTCTCATGCAAGAGCAAGCCCTCAAAGATGGCCTCGATCACCTGCTCGGCATCCAGCGGCACCGGCACCGAAATGCCCAGCTTGGAGCGAATTTCCCGATGCTTCTCAAGCAAGACCCGCAGCACCACCCCATCGATCTGATTATCCTCCCCAAAGAGCGTTATGACTTTCACCAGCGGGCTGACCTGCCCAAAGCGATCGACCCGCCCCTCTCGCTGCTCGTGGCGCGTCGGATTCCAGGAGAGATCATAATGGAGCACAGCATTGAAATATTCTTGGAGATTGATACCCTCACTCAGACAATCGGTGCAGACCAGGACCCGCCGCTCGTGCTGAGCCAGTTGCAGGACCCGGCTCTCGCGCTCCGCTGGCGGCAAGAGGCCCGTAATGGCCGAGACCTCAATCGCTTCCGGCAAACGCTCCCGCAGCGCCCTCGCTACATACTCGGCAGTCGGGATGAAGCGGCAGAAGACGATCGGCTGATAACCATCCTGCACCAGCCCCTTGATCAGCTCAATCGCCTTTTGCAGCTTCGTATCCTGTTCAGAGGTAATAGCCTTGGCCTCATCCGCCATCGCCAGCAGACGACGTCGGACCCGCTGCTCTTCGCTGATGTCTGCCCCCTCCTCATCTCCCTCTTCGAAGTCGCTGCCCGGGACCAGATCGAGGCCCTCGGTTGCATCGCTGTCCAGCAGATCCAACACCGTATGGCGTCCGATCTGATCGGCCTCCTCTACGCTCTCGGCCCCGGCCACCTGGGCACGGCTCCGCAGCGTGGCCGCTGCTGCCGCCGGACTCGAGGCCAGCGAGCGCAGCAGGGCCAACGCCGACCACCAGCGCACCCGACGCCGCGTCTGCCCGCCAGTAGGATCGCGCACCACCTCGCTGGCATAGCTGAGGGCTTTCTGCATCAAGCGTCGATAACTATCGGAAAGCCTATAAGACTCCAGATGGTCATCGCGCCTTGGAAACGGTGTCTCACGCTCCAAATACGAGCGAATATCAGCGCGTCGCCGCTGCACAAAATGCGCCGCCAGACGAATGCGGTGGCGCTCATTCTCCCTCCCACTGAGGTCCGGCGGCAGCTCCTTGAACTCCTCTTTCAAGAAGCCTAATAGCGAGCGAAAGGCCTCCTCTTTGCCGCTATGAGGGGTGGCCGTGACCAGAATCAGGTGGCGATTTGGATCAGCCGCCAGCCCGGCGACCAGCTGGTAGCGCTGATGACGCGCGCTCCGCTCACTGCCGGGAAAGGCACAGGTATGGGCCTCGTCGACAATCACCAGCTCGGGGCAGGTACGCAGAAACTCATCGCGCCGCCGGTCCGCCTTGATAAAATCCAGCGACACAATCACGAAGGGATAGTACTCGAAGAGCGAGAGGTCGCGCTCAGGCAGCCTGCGCTCTAGCTGAGCCACCGTGCTGGAGAGCACAAGCTCCGCCTCGATGTGAAACTTCTCGCGCAGCTCAGCCTGCCACTGCTCGGCCAGATGCGGCGGACAGAGCACCGCCAGGCGCCTGACTTCGCGCCGATCCAGCAGCTCGCGGGCGATCAACCCCGCCTCGATAGTCTTGCCAATCCCCACGTCGTCGGCGATCAGCAAGCGTACCGGATCGAGGCGCAAGGCCATCAAGAGCGGTACGAGCTGATAGGGCCGCGGCTCAAACGCCAGATGGGCGAACGAGCGGAACGGCCCCGTACTGGCACGGAAGCCGAAGCGCACGGCATCACGGAGCAAAGAGCACGAGCGGTGGTTACCCCACTGGCGCGGATCGGGCAGCGCGAACTGCGCCGGCTCAACCGGCTCCAGCGGCAGATAGACCCCGGTGACCTCCTCATCGGTCCCTCCGAGGGGACGCAAGACCAGCAGATCGGCGCTCGATTCCGGCAAGACCACCCACTCACGCCCTCGCACCTTGACCAGAGAACCGACGGCGTAATTCATGGCTCCCTCCCGAAAATGTGTGGATAACGGCGACATAGCTCCCCCCACTGCTCCCGAGGGCCGAAGCGCAAGACCAGATAGCCCTGATCGTACAGCTCCTCACTGCTCTCCACATCGCGGGCGGCGCGCTCGGCTCCAGCAGGCCCATCGCCGTCGACATAGATGGCCGCCGCAGCAGCATCCCCGTCATAGAGGAAATCAGGGGTAGCCGAGCAGTACGGCGGTTGCCAATGGGCGCGGGTCGGCAGGCGATAGCCCTGCTCCTGCAGCCAGCGCAACCACTCGCGCTCGATCTCCTCGCGGGCCTCATCCAGCAGCGCGGCAGACACCGCCTCTGCCGCAGTCGCAGCGAGCGCGGGACCCGTCTCCTCAGTCAGCACAACGCGACACGCTCTTAGTTCGGCCAGCAGATCACGGATACGAGCGCGATCCAGCAAGCGATGGTCGCGCTGATTGGCGTAGGTCATCAGACAGTAGTAGCAGGCCGCCTCACAGTCCTCGCGGGCGCGCTCGGCCCGGCGCCGATCCTCCAGGGTCTCGGGATCATAATGGCAGAGCCGCAGGGCCTCGCGCGCAACTCGTGCCAGCGCCTCCGGCGCATCGACCATCTGGCGCAAGACTCCAGCTCCGCCCTCGGCAGCCTCGTAGAAGAGCAGTATCTGACGTTGATCGGCGTGCGGCAACGGCTCCGCAGCCAGCTCGTTATCTTCAAGCTGGTAGCAGATCTGAATGGCGCTCTTGAGCGCCGACTGCAGCGAGGCCATCTGCGCCACATCCAGCTCCTGCTCCGGCATGAAAAGCAGACAGTTGCGGGTATCTTCGACGTAGGGAATGACGCGAATGGTGCCAGCTGGCAGGGCATCGGTCGGATCGCTGGCAATGGCATCCTCCTTGCCCCACTCGCCCGTTTCCTTGTTGAGCACAAAGCCGCGCATCGCCTCGTTTTTGCGCCGCAGTCGCCCGAAATTCATGCGCCAGAGCGTCGCCGACTGCCCGTAGGTCAGGTACCCTAGCGTCTGGCCGTCCCTCTCTATGCGTGCGACCATACGCAAAGAACGTCCGCGGCTTTCGGAGAAGCGCAGGGCGGTGTAGATCTCATAGCCCTCACGCAAACGCTCCTCTTCGTCGGACGTGATTTTGTCACGGCGTCGCGTCGAGACGTTCTGCAGGCGGAAGAGCTGGTCCAGGCGCCGGTTCAGCGGACGCTGACAGGCATCGCAGACCTCCAGGCTACGCTCTGCTGCCAGCGGGTGCAGGTAGCCACAATGCGAGCAGAGGTAAGCCGAGGAAGTGATGACGCCCGAGCCATCGGCCTGCCGCGGCAGCAGCGAGCGATGGATGACATAGCGTGAGCCTTCGTGATAGATGATCGCCCGCGGCGCGAATTCGGCAATCGCCAGGAAGCGCGGACGCGAGAGATATTCATCGCGCTGCCTGGTACGGCGCGCGGGAATGTAGGCTGAGAGCGGCAGACGCGGGAAGTTATAGCCCGGCAAGAAGCCCTCGCTGGCGAAATAGCGATAGCTATAGAAGTCGGACTGTTCGACATTGACATCGCTATCGTGATCGCCACTGGTCAGTAGCAGCAGTTGTGATTCGGCCTCGGCGCGCAGGCGCTGGGCGATCTCCTTATCCTGGTGACTGCGCGAAGGATCGGTGATAATGCGGTCCTGGGTGTTGCGTTGGGCAAGCGCCGCACGGTAGAGGCCCCGCCAGCGTTCGCAGGCCTGATCGAAGCGCTGGGCGATGTGGCCTAACTCCTCATCGAGCCAGTTCTCGCTATACCAGCGCGCCTCTGCCAGGTCGCGGCGCAAGGTCTCCAAGACACGCGCTGCCCGCGCCCGTGCTCTCTCCCGGGCCTGCTCATCCTCCAGCGACTGACGCACATGAGCCTGAATGGTCAGGGCCGGCGGATCGCCGGAGAGGTCCAGCAGATCTTTGAGCGACTGACCCAGTGAGAGGCCCGTCTCGGCCAGCCAGATAGCGTGTATATGGGCCCGAATCAGGTCTTCGTTGGTCAGGTCGATACGCGGCGGCGTCACCGCCCCCTTGACCATCTCCTCGGGATGGCGGAAAAAGTATTGATCGTGCGAGCTGCCAGTCGAGCAGTAGGAGATGATCAGGGCCGGCTGGCCGCTACGTCCGGCCCGCCCACTGCGCTGGGCGTAGTTGGCGGGCGTGGGTGGGATGTTGCGCAGATTGACGACGTTCAGATCGGCGATGTCGATCCCCAGCTCCATCGTGGGCGAGCAGTAGAGGATCGGCAGATCCGCCCGGCGAAAGGCCTCCTCGCGCTCCTGGCGCCGTGCTGCCGGTACCTGAGCAGTGTGCTCCTGAGCCTGGATCTGCTGCAGGGCGCGAATATCTTCGGCGCAGCGCTGATAGAAGTTGACAAAGAAGGAGTTGACAGGCAGAGCCTGATCCCGCGGTAGCTCCAGGATGCGCAGCGGATCATGGTAGGGCGTGCGGCCATCGCCGGGGAGCCAGCGCATAGCTGCGGCGGAGAGCTGATAGCCGCGCCCCATCCCACGCTCGTCCTCCGTGACGGCCTCGACGAGGCCGGCCTTGCAGAGGCCAGCCAGCAAGTGGCGAATAATCTGCTGCCGGTCTTCGACGGTCAATTGCGGACTGGAACCCAGAGCCGATGCTAACTCCTGGCGCACGTAGCGCCCGAAGCGACTCAAGCCAGACAGATAGCGATTGCTGACGGACTCACGTTCATGGGTCCGGCTGCGCGGGTGGGCAAAGACGCGGCTGGCATAGAGCAGCTCCTCATCTTCATCCAGTCCCCAGGGCGGGACCAGGTATTGACTGCTCTGCTGCTTGATCTTCTCCTGAAAATGGGGGTCCAGATAATTCACTTTGATGGCCAGGCCGCGGCGCAACTCGTCGAGCAGTGTACGGCAGAGCTTCTGACGCACATCGGATGAGGCAGCTTGCAAGGCTGGATGACTCTCTTGCCAGAGCGCTGCATCTTTGCAGATATCGGGCAGATCGGGATAGTCAATGACCAGCAGGCCGCACTCCTCCAGGTTGGGAGAGGTAATGCGCCAGCCACGCTGGAGATCGCGATAGAGGCGGTAGCCGAGAACGTTGCGCAGAGCCTCGTCGGTTTTGAGGCGGACGCTATAGGGAGTATAGGCCGCCTCGCTGTTAGCAGCATACTGCGTCCGTTGCAGTTCGAGGGCCTCGAAGACGCGGAGGGTCAGGTCATCGTGCGGGAGGCCCGTTCCACCCGCTCGTTTGACCGCTTTATAGAGCGCCGCCCGTAAGAGGACCATCTCGACGAAATCGTTGAAGTGCCCGGCCTGCAGAGAAGCGTCCTGACGATTATCAGTGAAACTGAGCAGCTTGGCGGGCATACGCTGGCCTTCGGGCTGGTCGGCAGCCTGACCCTGACGGTCGCCCTCGCGCAGGTGGAGAATGGTCGAGAGCGAGAGCAGGGTGGTCGCCGTGCTGCGCCCTTCCGAGCTGAGGGAAGCCAGCTTGAAAAAGTCGTTGCGCTGAGAAACACTATAGGTGACCATGCAGCGCAGGCAGAAGCGGAAGGGCGTCGGAATAAAGTGGCAGAGCAGGCCCTCGCCCTCATGCTGGGCCAGCGTACCATCGGGCCGCAGATAGAGCGGCAGCGGAACCGAGCGACGGGCAGACTGAATGACACGCTCTCGACCATTGACCACTTCCTTCAGATCACCCGGCAGACGCTCTTCGATCTCATCCTTGTCAACAGGCCAGGCGCCTTCCTGGCTCAGATAGAGGAAGCCGATCTGACCACCACGCCCGGCCTTTCCCGCTTTGCGGCTGCGGCTGCCACCGCTATCCGTCTCGCTCCCAGCATCACCTTCTTCTTCGTATTGATCCTGGATATCGCGCGCGATCAGCGTCTGGTCGTTCAGCCAGCGCACACAATAATACTCCTGGCCACACTGGCGACAGAAGACCAGCGGAAAGAGCAGCTGATCACGGCTGCCAGGCACATATTGCTGGGGCTGGAGCGTCAGATGGCGCTCGTCAGGATGGGCGAGCGAGGCATAGACAGTATCGCCTTTACTGATGAACTGATGGAGGCGGAAGGCAAAGGGAGGGCTTCCGGTCTCGGGATCGCGCACCCGCTCGTAGCCTGCAAGGAGCCAGGCTTTAATCTTGTCGGCGCAGATCTCTGGCGAAGCACCGGTCAGCTGCGCCAGCAGGGCCGCCGCGCTCTCGCCCTCGCCGGCAATGCGGCGCGGTTGGGAGCGTACATAGTCGCCATGCTCGCCCTTGGTAATGCCAAAGGTTTCCTCCAGCCAGATGGCCAGAGGATCACGCACGAAGTCCTCATAGCGCTCAGGCGGCCTACCTGCGGGATCACGGACACAGGCGCTCAGGCGCTCGCGGAAGGTCGGCGTAGAGGTATCGACCTCCTCGGTCACCCGCTCCAGGGTCTCGCCGATGACGTGCTCGGGTTGGACAGTCGTGCCGAAGATCAGAGAGGCCATCGCGGCGATCTTGCGCTGCTGCTTCTCCTGACCCTCGTCGCTGATGAGTGTGGCCGAGGTACCGATGCATTGCAGCGTCTGGCCGGGCGGCGTCAGCCTATCGCGTACGCGGCGCACGAGCAGGGCGACGTCGGCCCCCTGGCGCCCGCGATAGGTATGCAGCTCATCGAGCACCAGAAAACGCAGCCTGGCAGCATCGAGGAGAGAGCGCTCGCGCAGGCGCGTCATGATCAGCTCCAGCATCACGTAATTGGTCAGCAGGATATCGGGGGGATTCTTAATGATCTCGCTCCGCTCTTCTGCGGTCTCCTGACCGGTGTAGCGCCGAAAGCGCACTCGATGATCACCCGCTTCCAGGCCCAGATATTTCTCCAGCTCTCCTTTCTGGCTGTTGGCCAGGGCGTTCATCGGATAGACAACAATGGCCTTAATGCCCGGCTGGTCACGATGACGCAGGACGTAGTCGACGATCGGAATGATGTAGGCCAGGCTTTTGCCGGAGCCGGTACCCGTGGTAAGGACATAGCTATGGCCTTCAACGGCAACGCGAATGGCCTCGTCCTGGTGGTGATAGAGCTGCAGCGGATGGCCTCGTGGCTCCTGTATCGACTTGCCACGGCGGAAAATACGGGCACAGTCGGGATGGAGTAGGCCCTCAGCGACCAGCTCGTCGATGGTGGCCCCAGGCTTGAAGCGCGGATTGAGCTGGATAAGCGGCTCCGGCCAGAGCAGCCCACGCTCAAACTCCTGCGCGACATGGTTGCGAATTCGGAGATCACGAATCTGGAGAAAGCTTCGGACATAGGCAGCGTAGTCGCCGATCAGATGCTCGCGCAGCTCGAAGATGTTCATTACTGACCTCCTGGAGCAGCTCGCCTGTGACACTTATTATAAAACCTGATGTCTAGAGACACAGGCCATCAGGTCCGGGTACATTCCACTTGACGTTGACTCTGGCACTGGCCTAGAATAGGGCTAGCATGGTTCACTTCGTGTCGAAAGGGCCTGACGTTAACAACTTCAGCCGGTGAGGCACTGCACCGCATGGCCAAGTACTTCCTGCTCTCTCTGCCCAGGACAAGTAGCTACCTGCAGGCCATCACAGCCGGGCAGGCACGCTTGACGATCCAGCAGACTCCCCCTCCCAGCCTGCAGGTTGGCGACCGCTGCCTGGTGGCCCAGCAAGATTCCTCACCGGGCGTGCTACCTGTGGTCCTGAGCGTCATCTCCGTCAACAGCCCCGCACAGACGGCCACGCTCGCCGTGACCGAACGCTATAACCACGCCGCTGACTTCGATGCCTTGAACGGCACTACCAACCAGAGCAAGCCCTCCCGGAGGACGTTGGTAGCGGAAGAGGCACCGCAATACGATTACAATCCTATTTTTCTTTTTCCATTATCAAAAGCAAATTGGGAGGCTATTACTGGATCGATGGGAGGATTAAGGCTAGAAGAGCAGGCTCTGCTCAGGCATATTCACAGCTATATCTTGGCGCGAGGCTACTACTTCGATCAGGAAACGCTCTATAACTATCACATCTGCCTGAAGACGCGCCCTTTCGTGCTCCTCGCCGGCCTCTCGGGGACAGGAAAATCGAAGCTGACGCAGCTCTACGCCGAGGCCCTGGGGGTACCGCGCGAGCGCTATCTACGGCTGGCCGTGCGCCCCAACTGGAACGACGACCGCTACTTGCTTGGGTATTTCAACACCTTGAGCGGCAGCTATATCAGTGAGCCGGCCCTTGACTTCCTGCTGGAGGCCAGTGAACATGAGCAAGACCTGTATTTCTTCTGTCTAGATGAAATGAACCTGGCGCATGTCGAATACTACTTTTCGCAATTCCTCAGTGCCTTTGAAGAGGAGCGTCCCGCCGACCGGCGCATCACCCTGGTCAGCCGGCGTCTCTACGAGGAGCGGAAGCGGCAGGGGCAGCCGCTGACGGTCCCGGCGGAGTTGCAGCTAGCCCCCAACCTGCTCTTTACAGGCACCGTCAACGTCGACGAGACCACCCAGCCGATTAGCGATAAGGTGCTGGACCGCGCCAACACCATCGAATTTTTCTCGATCGATCTGGACAAGATTCCGCAGCCCACGGTCCCGCCGGACCCCGTGCCGCTCTCCGCCCTCACCTGGCAGAGCTACAAGGCGCAGCAGCCGGATACCCGCTATCGTGAGCTGCTGCGCGCCATCAATGCCATTCTCAACCGAGTCGAGATCGGCATAGGCTACCGTGTTGTCCGTGAGATCGAGCTGTATCTCGCCAACAGCGCTGGTTTGCTGGAGCCGGAGGTGGCGCTGGATCTGCAGATCAAGCAGCGCATTTTGCCGCGCGTGCGGGGGACGGAGGTCATAGAGGGCGTGCTGAACGAGCTGCTAGCTCTGACCCGTGATCAGCGGCTGCCGCGCTCCTACCAGCGTCTGGAGGAGATGAAAAGCAGGTTGAAACGCGATGGCTACACCAGCTTCTGGCGCTGATGCCGCCTGGCTCACGATTAACGGTCAGCCCCTCAGCTTTGCACCCGACGATGACAATGCAGCGCTCAATCTCTCGGAATATCGTGTCTGTTACATCAAGGTGACGTCCGCGGCGCCGCACCCCATCAGCATTGTGATCGACGAGGTGCCTTTACACACCGAGCATTATGGCCTCTGGCAGTGGCGCCCCGAGCATTATGCCGGCCTCTATCGCTTGACGGCCAGCGCCCCCGGCGCGGAGCCGCGCACGGCCTGGCTGCGCGTCTTCCCCCAAAAGCTCACTCAGCGCCTCTATGAGCAAATGAGAAGCGAACTGGCGGCGCTCTCGCTAGATCTCTGGTTCCGCCTGCTCTCGCCTGCCGTTGAGCGGGCCGTCTTCGCACGCCGCCTGGAGGAGACTTCTCCTCTACACGACTATAAGCAAATTCGCAGCTTAATGGAGAAGCTCCGTCCCGTGATGCTGCACATCCGCCGTCGGCCTCATTGCAGCCTGCAGCCGGTCAAGCGGCGCTGCGACTGGCGGACACTGGCGCACGTGGGAGGAGAGGCGCAGCCGCTGCCCGGCCCCTCTCTGGAGCTGGCTGCTATGCGGCGTTCTCTCCCCCAGGAATGGCAGGTAGAGGAGAGCCAGCTCTCCTACGATGTGTATGAGAATCGCCTGCTCAAGCACTTTCTGCAGCGGCAACTGCCGGCCAGACTCAGCCTGATCGAGGAGCGAGCCAACGCCGAGGCTCAGCGTCGAGCCGCCCTCTACCAGCGCTACCACAACGAGGAGGACCGCGCCCTGCTAGAGCGTCTACAGCGCGTGATTGCCGAGTGCCAGCAGATGCGGCAGCGTTGTTTGTTCTGGAGCAGTGAGCCGTTTCTCAAGACGGTACAGCCAGCGGCACTGCCCAGCAAAGCCACCCAGGTCCTTTTAAAGCATCCCGCCTACAGTCGCTTCTTTCAACTCTATCTGCAGTTTCAGCAGCGCCTGATCGTCGTCAATACCGAGCGCTACATCAACGAGCTGGGGCAGCGCAAAGTGAGCGAGCTGTACGAGATGTGGAGTGTCTTCGCGATCACCCATCTGGCAGTGGAGCTACTGGAAGAGCGTGGCTATCGCCTGGTCTCGAATACGACCTTCTACGAGGTCGAGAAGCGCTATTTCGAATTCGAGGTGCGCAAGAACGTGGCCAGTATTGTGCTGGTCAAAGGTGATCGAGAGGTGGTCTTTAAGTACGAGCCGTACTATCCTCACGCCTCAACGATGGGAACAGATCCGGCACTGGTCTCGACGCTCTCCAGTGGCGGCCCGCTGACGCCCGATATGGCCATCGAGGTCTATCGCCAGGGCGAGCCGTGGCGCGTGCTGGTATTCGATGCGAAATATCGCTGGCAGCGCTCGCCCAGCGGCCAGTACTATGCTAAGGAGCATGATATCAATAAGATGCTCAGCTATCGCATCAATATCAGATACCAGTATTTGAGGCGTACTTCTGGCAATGTTCAGCTTCAGCGCAAACGGATTGTGACCAGTGCTTCTATCCTCTACCCGGGCACAGAATTGCAAGAAGAGGATGATGGACATATCAGGGCTTTTCCACTCATCCCGGGGCAGGCAGAGCGACGGCTAGCGGCCATCCGGGCCCAGCTTAACGAGTTGCTGACGGCTGCGCAGCTGTGAGAGGAGTCAGCGCTCAGTAGAGAGGCGAGCCAGGGAGGGTCTGGAGCCTCTCCCTGGCGTTCGCCAGGCTGTGGACGCTGTTTTCTTGCTTCTATTCGTACTCGACACTGCTTAAAAAGGCCTTGACGGCTCGCAGCATCTGGTCATAGCGGTCGCGATGGATACTGTGGCCGGCTCCGAGGATCTGTACGAGTTGTCCCTGTTGGGCCAGCGCGACGGCTTGCCGGGCTGTTGCGGGGGTGACGATGGCTCCCAGGGAGGGATCGCCGGTGATGAGCAACATGGGGCACTGGATACGGGGAAATACGTCGCGCCAGGGGAAGGCACCTATTGCAGCATGGGCCGCATCCAGGACGGCGATCTGTACTTCGCCTTTGGAGGCGGCCCAGGGGCCGATCTCTTCTTCGGCCCAGGTCGGTTGCAGGGCCCGGGCCTTGATCAGGCGCTCTTCGGGCGGCAAGGCCCGCAGTTCAAAGAGCCACTGCCAGGTCGAGGGGGACACCGGGCCGTCAGGGGTGGCAATGAGGGCTTTGGTGACGTCAGTCTGCAAGGGCGGGGCGTCGAGGAGGGGAGGGTCTTCGAGGACAATGGCCCGCACGTGGTCGGGATAGCTGGCGGCGACCATTGCGGCGGTGACCGCCCTGAGTGAGCAGTTTTGCACTACTAGCGAGCGTACCTGAGCTCTGATGCTCATATGCAGCAGGGAAGCTGGAAGACCGCTGGGTTGATAATCTTGAAAAAAAATAGATAACTATATTAAAATTAAGAAAGGCAAGATGGTGTAGAGTCCGTAGTGTGCTCTATCTAGAGGCAAGGAAGAAAGGAAGGAACTTATGGCTCACAAAAACGCCTTCAAAGTTGTCCTCGCGTCTGTGATGGTTCTCACTAGCGTTTTCTTTGCGAGTAGTTCCGTATTTGCAGCTCCACATTCTTCTTCGCCCTACGTCCCTCCACCTCATGCACTACCCCCCCAGCAATGCCTGGTTGTGGCTTTCCAGATACAAAATATCACTTCGCAAACGTTTACCGTGGTAGCCCATACAACGAATAGCTGTGGCTTTACGTTTGACGTTACCACACGCATCAATAATGCCATCACCGATTGCCTTCCCTTTCCCAGTAGCAGCAATCCCTTTACCGTGACACTCAGGGACCGACAAACAGCAGCGATTTCCGTGAATGTGCAGGGGGGCTGTGTCGTATGTACCAATCATGTGCCTACAGCGTTCCCTCCATTCACAGTCAGGGTCACCGCTTTTGCTTTTGGCACCGTCCACACCCGTGGTGGTAACTTCCAAGCGTCATCCAATAATGCAGGTCCTGCGAACGTGAGGCTGTCAAATAACCCACATCCCTTTGTACCACCTTGCCCCTAAGAACTCCGGTTTCTGTCCCGGGCAAGCCAGCTTGTGGTTCGCGCCCTTCCTTTCCTACTCTTGTCAGGGAAGGGCGTGGAATCTCCTCAGCAACACCCTCGACTGATGGCTCACGCTGGTATCATTGATAGGGAAGAGGAAACAAGGGGAGCCGCAGGACGTTGTACGAGACAACAAAGGTGAATAGAGACCAGGAGTTCGCTCAGACACTCATGAGGCCGCTGTTCTGACCTGAATGAAGGAGAGAGAGCATGCAAACGCTTAGCACGACCTTGCCCCCACAATTGGTGCTCGCCGGTTCGACACTCTATGCGAGCCAGGGAAGCATCTACGGACTCGATACGACGACGGGCAAGGTGCGCCGTCAGTATGCAGTCTCAGGGACTGCCGCCCTTGCCTTCGCCAGAGGGACACTCTATCTCAATGTAAATCGTCATCCAGACTCGTCCGTCCAGGCCCTGCGGGCACACGATGGCTCGACCTTGTGGAGCTACCAGGCCGCAGGCCAGCTTGCTCACGCCCCTACCCTTGCCCGTAACGGCGTCTACGTCAGTACGGTCGAAGGGGTCCTCTACGCTCTGCAGGCAAGGATTGGGAGGCTCCTCTGGCGCTCCTCCCTTGCCCCTGATCCTTCATCATCGTTTGGAGCAATAGTTTATACCTCGCCTTTTATCATAAATGAAACACTTTATATAACATATATAACCAAAGAATCGCCTAATTGTTTTATCACTGCTTTTCATACGAAGGAGGGCAGGCGCCTGTGGCAGACCCCGCTACCAGACAGCAGCTCCTTTCCACTGGCCGCTGCCGATGAACGCATCTTTTTGAGTACCACGCGGGGATGTCTCGCTATAGACAGACACAACGGCTCCGTGCTCTGGCGCCACGAGCTTGGATCACAGGGTCAGATGTGGTCTGCCCCTGTAGTCATGGATGACAGGGTGTATGTCAGCTTTTCTGAGGAAGCTGCTCCTTCCGTTGCGCTCTCGGACGAGATGAAGCACGAGCAACAGGCTTTCATTTGCGCTCTGCGGGCACGGGATGGCGCGCTCCTCTGGCGCCAAGCCGTCGGTGGGATCTCTGCGGCCCAATGGCCGACAGTAGCAGCGCTGATTGGCGGGGTGCTTTGTGTTGGCGCGAAGAGCGGCCCGGACAGCATTCTCTCCGCTTATCAGCCTGCCGACGGGGCTCTTCTCTGGTCTTCTCACCTCAGTGGGACCTGGCTTTCATCGCCTGTTGGAGCGGCTGGACGGGTCTATATCAGCGATAATAACGGCGTGGTGTCCGCCTTTCGCCTGCGAGATGGGCAGCTGCTCTGGCAAACGGTTGTTGCGACTGAAGCACAGTCAACCGCCCATCTCTCGGTGCGCTCCTCCCCAATTATCTTGTTGCCGGCATCCCCTCCCGAGCCTTGAGGATTTCCTCGATGCCTACTGTCGCGCAAAATGTATCTATAGATTAATCAACAAAATACACAAAATTGCAAATAGATATTGCTATAAATATTTCATCGCAGTCACTACCCTCTATATAAAGCCTGACTGGCACCAGCCGCTCTGTGAGATCGTGACGGTCACCCTGCCTCCGTGGTCTGCCGAAGAGATCCGCCGTCTGCTCGCTCAGGAGGGTGCGCTCCAGACCAGCGCGACCGGCGCCGCCGCAGCACGGCTCACAGCCGCCAGTGAGCGCCTGCACGAGCTGACTGGGGGTCATCCTGCTCTGGTGCAACTGGCCTGTAGACAGTTGCAGTCGAATCAGCTCCGCCTGGAGGAGCTGGCGCGTCTGGACCAGCGCACCTTTGACGAGCGCCTGGTTGCCTGGTTTTTCAGACAGGAGGGGCCGCTCACCTGGTGGCTGCTGGTCCTGGCCCACCTGCTGCCGGGGTCCAGCGAGCCAGGACTGACCCTTTCCTGGCTGGCTCACCTACTCAGCCACTTCTCGGCGCGGGCGCCAGGGCAGGAGTCCCTTAGTAAGGCATCGCTGCTGACGGTGCCAGGTGTCCGCCTGAGCTGCGACGGGAAGAGTGTGTCTTTACAAGAGGAGATCCGTCACCTGCTCGTGCAGGTCGGCTGGAGGCTCCTCGATCCTGACGGACGCTTCCGTCGCGAGCTGAGCCGCCTCGTACTCGCCCACAGCCTCGCAGCCCTGGAGCTGGAAGCCGGCCAGGTGCTGCCCGAACCCGACTGGCGAGCCTGGCAGAGACTGCAGCTTCTTCATCACCTGATCATAGAGCATCAAGAAGGCTGGCGACATGGGAAGCTGTTGCTCACTCGGGCCCTGGCCCAGCGCCTTCCAGCGGAAGGTAGCCGTTTGCTTGCCATCCTCCAGCAGTTTGAGGGACAGCTTAGCCCGCCCCAGCGTCGAGAGCTGCACCTATGGGAAAGACAGATACAACAACTCGAGACCACAGAGTGGGGACGCAGGCCAGAGCAGGCCGAGCCGGCCTAGCCTGCAACGTCCCCACCCAGGCAGAGGGGAGCACACTGATGGCCTCCCTTGCGAGGAGACAAGCAAGAGAGCAGACAGGCAATCATAGCCCTGGCGGGAATGCTCCTTCCCTTCAAGGCGGCATTCGCCGGAATAAGCTGCTGCAAGGGAATTCCCTCGATGCTGAGAGGAATCACCCTGCTGTCAAGGCGACGCACGCTCTTCTGCCAACCGGGAAGGCTGGACAGGCCGGCAGCCAGCCTATCAGCCTCGCTCCCCTGCGCAATGGCAATAGCATTAAAGGTCATATTGTTCGCGACTGTCCGATTGATCAGATCGGTCAGGTCCTCGCGCAGCACCAGAATCAGGCCAATGGCGACCACGCCGATGAAGAGCGCCAGCAGAGTGGTACTGGTGCGCGCACGCTGCTGATTGAGATGAGAGAGCGCCATTCTGAGACTGACCTTGAGCCGCACCGGGAGGAAGGCAACGATCGCTCCAAGCAGGGCCAGCAGCAGCAGCACCAGCCCACCAAAGGCGGGCAAGTTGCGAATGAGCAGCACAGCAATGAGCAGGGCCAGGAACACAAGTCCCCCCTGCTTCAGGTTGCAGCGTTCGGGCACTGGGAGCTTGCTGACAGCGAAGAGCACAAAGCCAAAGAGGAGGACCAGCAGGCCAAGAGCGAGCAGCGAATCCTTGAGGAGGACCCCGGCCATCGCCTAGAAGATGATTACACCCCACCTGAGTCCGCTGGCAGCGCTGGTGTTGAGCCTGTCAGCTTTTCACGGGCGCGGCTTCATCCCCGGGGGCATCCCGCTGGATAGTCCCTTACCCCTGCTCGCTTCTTGTGAGGCTGTCATCGGCTTGCTCGTGGAAATCGCCTTGATCACAACCTTCACTCAGCGCTCCTTGAATAGACTTGGCAACTGAGCTGTGCTGGCCTATACTATTGACAACTCGGCTCCTGAAAGGAGGGCCTCACTATGGCCACGGAAGATGCGCCTTCCTCTATTCGCCTGGTGGTTGAACCGCAAGAGAGCCTTGCCGACGCACCACTCTCTATCCAGCTACAGGGTCTGGAGCCAGGCCAGGAAGTCACGCTCCACGCTTCTACTCTCGACGGCTGGCGCTGCTCCTGGGCATCGTGGGCCACCTTTGTCGCTGACGAGGAGGGAACAGTCGATGTCAACCAGCAGGCGCCGCTGGCAGGCAGCTACGAGGGAGTGGATGCACTGGGCCTGTTGTGGTCTATGACACTGCAAGATCCCGCCGAGAGTCACCTTTTTGTGAAGACCACAGCTACGCCCCTCACCATTACGCTCAATGCAATGTGCGGCGATCAGGTGGTCGCCTCGGCCCGCATCCAGCGTCTCTTTGCAGCACCAGGAGTGCAGCGGATCAACCTTGAGGGGCCGGATGTGGTGGGCACGCTCTTTCTTCCGTCAGGGCCAGGACCTCACCCTTGTGTGATTCTGCTCAATGGCTCAGATGGCGGCTTCCATGCCCATAGCGCCGCGCTCCTGGCCTCTCATGGCTTTGCAGCCTTGGCTCTGGCCTATTTCGGCGTCGAAAATTGTCCGCCCCATCTTCTTACCATCCCTCTTGAATATTTTGAACAGGCCTTCAGCTGGCTCGACAATCAACCAGCTATTGACAGTACGCGCCTGGCAATCTGTGGCCTCTCCCGGGGGGCCGAACTGGCCCTGCTCCTGGCATCTACTTTTCCAGCGGTGAAGGCTGTCATCGCCGGCGCTCCCAGCAGTCTTCTCTGGCCCGGCCTGAAAGGCTATCGCAGCGTCAATGAGCCGGCCTGGACGTATCACGGTGAGGCTCTCCCTTATCTGGCCTCTTCCTCGGGCAAGTTCGCTGCTTTTCTGAGTGTGGTGAGCTTTCTGTGGGGTATGCTGCGGCGGAAGCCCTTCAGGCTCACCAGGGTCTTTCTGAAGCAGCTGCAGCAGGCTGATCCCGAGGCCATCGCCAGAGCTAGTATCGCCGTAGAGCGTATCGCTGGCCCCATCCTGCTGGTGGCAGGAACCGATGATCAGGTCTGGCCTTCCTGCCAGTTCGCAGAGCTGATCAGAGCACGCCTCGAGAAGCACGGTTTCAGTCACTCCTGCACCTATCTTCGCTATGAGGGCGCCGGTCACTTCATCTGCTGCCCCTACGGTGTACCTTCTCTCCCCCCTTGGGTCAGCCGCGGCTCGGCGGCAGGCAGGGGGCCAATCGTGGCCTTTGGAGGCAGCGCGCTCCTCAACGCTCATGCATCACAGGATTGCTGGCATAAGCTTCTCTCCTTTTTACAGGACCTTGGGGAGCGGGCAGACTGATAAACCTCAGCTGCTCGCCTGGCACCTTCGTCAACCTGGCTCTGTCTGTGGCCCGGGGTAGCGCACTCCTCGGAGCGCCGGGCTTGCTTTTCGTCTCGACATCGAGTACGCTTCCCTCTGGCAGAACAGGTCACAGTCACACGCTGCCTCATGCTTGCGCGCGACGGTTCGCAGGGGATGGCTCAGGCCCACGCGCTTCTGGAGAAAGCTGTTGCCTTGAGCAATAGCACAGGTAACCCTGCCCTGGTACAGCTCTTGCAGCACCAATGGCAGGAGCGGGCCTGTCAACGTGAGCAGGCGGCAAGCCTCACTCGCCCGACCTTGCCACCTCTGCTGGCGGGCCTGAGCCGACGCGAAGTCCAGGCCCTGCGCTTTGTCGCTCAGGGAAAGAGCAACCGCCAGATCACAGAGATCCTGGTGATCAGCGAGTGCACGGTCGCCAATCATCTGCGCAGCATCTTCAACGCGATGGCGCCTCCAGGCAGCTTGGTGTTGCCATGCAATCGTACTACTTCGGCGTCGGGAACGTGGTTCCCTGGGCTGAGGCAGGCGTGGGAGCTGTTGCTACGCAAGCCTTTGTCAACACAGACTACGGGTCCGAGGGGCTGGCGCTCATGCGGCAGGGATTGAGTGCCGCTCAGGCGCTGGAGCGCCTGCTCCAGCGTGATGAGGAACGCGAGATCCGCCAGGTTGCTCTGGTGGATGCCCAGGGAGGCGTTGCCGTTCACACGGGAAAGCGCTGCGTGGCTGCTGCCGGCCACCTGAGCGGCGATGGTTTCGCAGTCCAGGCCAATATGATGCTTAATGAGGGCGTCTGGCCAGCGATGAAGCGGGCCTACGAGGAGAGTACAGGCGACCTCTGCGATCGTTTGCTCACAGCCCTGGAGGCAGCCCAGCCCGCAGGCGGTGACATTCGTGGTCAGCAAGCAGCAGGACTGGTGATCGTCTCGGGCAGGCGGACAGAGCAGCCGTGGCGCGAACGCCTTTTCGACCTGCGCGTCGACGATCATCCTCACCCTGTTGAAGAATTAAGGCGCCTGGCCACTATCCGCAAAGCCTGGCTCCTGTTCGAGCAGAGTAACGAGCGGCTGCTGGCGCAGCAGCCCGACGAGGCGGTCAGACTGTTCCGGCAGGCCCTCGCACTTGATCCCGACAATGCAGATCTCAAGTTTCACGGGACGGCAATCCTGTTTCAGGCCGGAGAGCTCCCGCAGGCGCTTGTCTTGCTTCGGGAGGTCTTTGCCAGTCAACCGGGCTGGACGGAGCTGCTTCCACGCCTGGCCGCCGCCGGAATGATCCCCAATGACCCGGAGCTGCTCACGTTGATCCTGGATCAGCGGGCGTGACGGCCCCCCAGGCTCCCAGGCCGCATGGCCTGGGAGCGCTCGTCTTGTCCATCGCAGAGCCGCGCTTCTCCTTTCTTCTCGTGCCGCCTGTGCCGACCTGCGGGAAAAAGCCGTCGGGTCAGCACGGTCCATCCATCAGGAATCATGGTTATGGCGGCCTTGGTCCAGTACCGGTCTGCTGAGCCGCAAAAAGCGACCTGCGCACCTTTAGTGCTGCGCCACTCCTCGGGGTCAGCGCATCCACGCCTTGGAACAAGGCCCTCACCCATGTTCAATGTTCAGATGCGCTGATCCCCTCTCTCTCATCAGCTAGAACGGCTTGAACATCATCAGCCAGAGGATCAGGACCATACCACCACCACCAATTACCGTGAGGAGCCAGGGATGAGTGGCAGCCAGCAGAGCGGCAAGCTGCTTCTCTGCAGACGGATCTGGAGAGATCTGACCGCTTGCCCCCGAGCGCGATGGTTTGCCGCCATATACGAGCTGACGGACAGGATCGAGCGGACGCGAGCCGAGAAACGACATGGAGACGCTCATCAGCACGAACAAGGCCAGGGAGGTCCAAATCCAGCCCTGCCCCCACCATTTGCCCATGAAGCCGGCGGCGACGCCGGCAGCAAGCAGCACCAGCAGGGAGACATTGGCAACGACAGAGACGCTCCTGGAGAGATCAAGCAGAACACGAACACGCTCGACCTCGCGCTGTCTGGGTAGAGCGAAGGTCACGGCAGCAACAGCACCGTGAGCGATCAGAAAGCCGAAGATGCCCAGGATATGGGCGAAGACAAGCCACTGATAGATCATGTTCCCCTCTCTGAGAAATGAAAACGTACGATCCCAATTCGTCGACAGGTCTCTGCTCAACCTTTGCAATATGTCAACCGGTCGACAGGTCGTCATTTCAACTAGATGTCATGATAGATCGCCAGTGCCGCCATACAGGCCCCTTGAGAGCGCGCTTTCCACAAGAGAAGTATAGACGGTATAACCAGCTAGACAGTCTTGTAAATTATCTTGCTGATAAAACATGATATAATCAGCAAAATGAGCGTGAAGGTGTGTTCGCATTAATTCTCTCCATTGTTGATCCTCCCGAAAAACATGATACCAATCAGAAATGTCTGACCCGGTGGATTGCGATTCATTCTGTCAAACTCACCGCAGCGAGGCGGATGCAGAAGTGCCTCTTCCTGTCACACTGGTCAGGATTTCTGTGTCATACTTATGACACAAAGAAATCAGGAAATGTGACCGACGATGAACACTCCTAACAGGCTAGCCATCCAATTTGAGGCTGAGCGCCCTCGTTTGCGAGCCTTAGCCTACCGCATGCTTGGCTCACTCTCTGAAGCGGAGGATGCCGTGCAGGAGTCCTGGCTTCATCTGAGCCGTTCCGACACGAGCACCATCTCAAACCTGGAAGGGTGGCTAACGACAACGGTGGCACGCATCTGCCTCAACATGCTGCGTGCCCGCAAGTCTCGGCCCGAGGACTCCCTGGAAGCCAAAGTCCCGGATCTGGAAGCCATGTTAGGCGGGCACCTATCGAGCGACCCGGAGCAAGAGATGGAACTGGCCGATGCGATTGGCTTAGCTCTGCTCGTGGTACTCGATAGGCTCACGCCCGCCGAACGTCTCGCCTTCGTGTTGCACGACATCTTCGCCGTTCCTTTCGATGAGATCGCACCACTGGTGGAGCGCTCTGAGGCAGCGACCAGGCAGCTCGCCAGCCGTGCACGCCGCAGGGTACGGGGAGGGGTCTCAGTGCAAGATGCGGAGTTGGTCGCACAACGAGAAGTGGTAGAAGCCTTCCTTACCGCCGCCCGCGAGGGATCTTTTGATCAGCTTCTCGCAGTGCTCGACCCGGATGTCACCTTCCGTATCGAACCCCAGGCCTTGCGAGAGGGCGCACGGCGAGAGCTGCACGGCTCGGTAGCGGCGGCCACAGTGATCGTGCAGCATGCCCAGCTTTTCCGGTCCTGCGGAATGGCACTGGTAAACGGCTCTGTGGGAATCGTCGTGGCCCCCTACGGCAAGCTGCGCGCCGTTGGCATCCTCGTGATCAGAGAAGGCAAGATCATTGCTTTCACTGCAATTACTGATCCTGTGCGCTTGCAGCAGGTGCATCTTGCCATCCTTGACAACTGACATGCCCGCCATCCTTGATGGAGGAGCCATCGTGAGAGCAGCCCTCGATCAGCGTCTGCCGGCCAGGGGCCGTGACCTTGATCCCCTGGCCGTTCGATGGGTTACAGCGCTATGGAGCCACGGCACAAGCCAGCAACTGGCCGGGTTGTTATCTTGCCGTCGGTCCTGCTGGTCGCTCTGCGCGCCCACGCAGTGGCACATCTTTTAAGAGCAGCGTCAGCAACACCACAACAAGGCTCATTCCCAGCAGGATCAGAAAGCCTAGATGCAGGCCGTCTGCCAGAGCATGCCGCGCAGCCCCGAAGATCTGCGCGCAGAGAGCCGTCGCCTGGGCCGTCAGGTGGGTCAGATCCTGCCCCTGTCCAGAGCCAGCCCTGTTCTGCTCCACCAGCACCCGTGTGACCACCTGCACGATCTGCCGCTGCTTCTGCGCATCCGCTAAGACCTGCGGATCAGCAGCCTGCGTCAGGAGCGCGGCAGGAAGGCGCTGCGCCTCTGGGGGTAGGTAGCCCGGAAAGTGGCTGGTTGAGATGTTGACCAGCACCGTCCCCAAGATGACCGCCCCCGGGACCTGCCCCACGGAACGCAGATCGGCAGACCGTGCCCCCAAGGCTTGACAAAGGGCTGTCCCTCATATATACTTGCTATTGCAACAATATTTTCAGCAACAATTGCAATCGCAACAAATTGCGGCCTCGTCTGGTAAGGCACTGGACCAGCGAGCCGCGCAGCTGCGGAAAGGGGCACGCCAAGCACATGGAGGACTACCAGGACTACCGTCTCTTTCAAGAGCTGAGCTTGCTGCTTGACCACGCCGACCGCCTGGTCCTTCGCCAGTTCCGACTGAACACCCTGCAGTACAATGCCCTGCTCCTGCTCGACCCTGACGAGGGCTGGCGGCTGACGGATCTCAGCGAACGCCTGCTGTGCGAACGGAGCACGGTCACCCGCCTGGTAGATTATCTGGAAAGCGAGGGTCTCATTGCCCGCAGCCCTGACCCTGGCGATCGCCGCTCGCAGCGCGTCACGCTGACAGCAGCAGGCGTTGCCCGGCGTCGCGAGGCCCAGGCCGCCATTGAGGAGGCCATTCACCGCCGCTTCAGCGTCCTGAACGGTGAAGAGGAACAGCAGCTTATTGCCATGCTCAAGCGCTTGCGCGCTGTTGTGAGCGCCGAGATCGCCGAGAAAGAAACAGCCTCGCCCGAAGCGAGCAGCACCCCATCCTAGTTTGCGCTAGTAGGTAGGTAGGTAGGAAAGCTACGATGCCAGACATCTTTGAGTCGGCCACGGATGCAGTACCTGTGCAGTCGGACGCCGAGCAGATGGCGGCGGTGCCCGGTGACCTGCCCTTGAGCGAGATTCTTATCCGTTGGACAGCTCAACGCACCCAATTTCGCCATGATAATACCACTCTGCCCCTGGCCCCTCTCCCCGGCGAGCCAGTCGAAGTCTGGGCAGCCAGCGGTGAGGAACTGCCCATCGAGCGCGCCGTGCTTTACTACACCGTCGACGGTAGCCGCCCCGATCGCTCGTCGACGGCCTTGCCAATGGAGCGCGCCCGCGTGAGCTGGGACCCACACGCTGGCTATATCACCCACTGGCTGGCTCGCATTCCTGGTCAGCCAGCCGGCACGCGCGTGCGCTACCGCATCGCCGGCTGGCTGACCCGTCCCGGCTCGTCTCCTGCCGAAGAGCCGGAGATCTGGGCCCAGGACGGCCAGGGCTTTGCCTTCCACTTCTCGGGCGAGCGGGCCTTCACCACGTTCGCCTACCTCGTCGAAGAAGAGCAGCAGCGTCGTCCGCCTTCGTGGGCGACAGAGGCCGTCATCTATCAGATTTTTCTCGATCGCTTCCGCAGCGATGCCGCCGATGGCCATTTTCCACCCGCGAGCGAGCCACATGCCCTGCACGGTGGCACACTCAACGGCGTCCGCGCCGCTCTGCCCTATCTCTCAGAGCTGGGCGTGACTTGCCTCTGGCTCTCTCCCCTGCACCTGGCCGAAAGCTACCATCGCTACGACGCCCTCGACTACTTTCGCGTTGATCCCCGTCTGGGCAGCAACGCCGATCTCCAGGCTCTCATCGAGGAGGCCCACGCTCGTGGCATGCGCGTCCTGCTCGACTTCGTGCCGGCCCACGTCTCCTGGCATCATCCTGCCTTCGTGGCCGCACAGATGGATCGCCAGGCCCCCTCTCATGACTGGTTCTATTTCGAGCGCTGGCCAGATCGCTACGGCACCTTCCTCGACGCAGTTCCCAGCCTTCCTTCCCTACGCTCAGAGAGCGAAGGGGCCAGACGCCATATTATCGCCAGCGCCCTGCACTGGCTAAGCGAGTACGGAGTCGCTGGCTTCCGTCTTGATCATGCCATCGGCCACAGCATGGATTTCTGGTGCGAGTTTCGTCTGGCCACACGCTCGGTGCGCCCCGACACATTCTTGCTGGGCGAGGTCACCGATACGCCCGACGCCTTACACCGCTATCACGGCAGACTCGATGCGGTGCTCGATTTTCCACTGGCGGCGGCCTTACGCTCGACGTTCGGCGTCCGCACCTGGGACCTGGGCCGCTTCGAGCGCTTCCTCAGCTCCTATGAGCGCTATATGGCGGACGGCCCCGCGCGCGCGAGTTTTCTCGATAACCATGATATGAATCGCTTCCTCTTCATCACCGGCAACCGTCCAGAGTTGCTCAGGTTGGCCGCTCTCTGCCAATTCACGCTGGCCCCGGTGCCCATCATCTATTACGGGACGGAGATCGGTATGTCCCAATGTGCTGATGTCTCGTCCAAAGCTTTCGGCGGAGACGCCGAGGCCCGCGCCGATATGCCCTGGCGTCCAGAAGACTGGAATCAGGAGCTGCTCGCCTTTTATCGGTCCCTGATCCGCCTGCGGCGCACCTTGCCGGTTCTGACCTACGGCGCGCGCCGCCTCGTTCACCTGGATGCCAGCCAGGCAACCTATGCCTACGCGCGCACCCAGGCCAGCGGCCAGCCCCTGGAGCGGGGCGATGCCCTGGTACTCTTCAACCTGAGCGAGCAGCCACAAACAATCGTGCTGCCAGAGGCCATGCTTCCACCAGCAGCCACTACGCTGCTGGCCAGCGGTCCAGAACCGGTCGTACGTAGGTCCCGACGTCAGGTTGCTATATCCAGTGAGCCGCTGAGCGGAGCCGTTTTCTCGTGGCAGGAAGGAGGATGAGAGCCGCTATCTTCTTCGTTGATCACCTGCACCCGTTAGCGCAGGAAGAGCGTAGCACGCTCGCAGACGTTCTCAGAGAACCAGCGAGACGATCACGATCTTGTTAGGTTTGCAGTCCGAGAGGAGGAAGAGCGCAGAGTAAGCCGCCTCCTCCCAGTGATCTTCCCTCTTATCAGAGAGGATGAGAGATATGAAGAAGATTCTTGCCTCGCGTGCATCTGGCAGCCGGCCACTGCTGGCCACCTTCTTGCTGAGCATCGTACTCATGCTGCTGCTCTCCGCCTGCGGCGGCACCGAAAATAGTGGCAGCAATAGTAACAGCAGCAGCAGCATTGATTATAGCGGTACGATCGTTATCTGGCACGGCTGGCAAGGCGCCTATTTGCAGGCCAAGCAGGCCATTTTCAATGAATATATGCGCCTGCACCCCAAAGTAAAGATTGTGCTGGTTCACCAGGACAATATTGCCAGCAAAGCAGCTACCGCGGTCAAGGCCGGCAATGGACCCGATATCATCGCCTTCACCGACGATAATCTGGGATCGCTGGCCCTCGGGCATGTCGTTGTCCCCCTGGATCAGTACATCAGTCAGGACTACCTCAACCGGACCTATACCCCGGCAGCAGCTTCGGCCCTGATATTTAACGGCCACGTCTACGGTGTCCCAGAGGCAGTCGAAGCCGTCACCCTCATGTACAACAAGAGCCTGATCTCGGCGGACCAGCTCCCAAAAACTACCGATGATCTGCTGGCTTTCGCTAAGCGCTATCAGCAGGCCCATCCGGGTCAGTACGGCGTTGTCTGGCCGACCGAGGACGCCTACTTCAATGCTCCCTGGTTCTACGGCTTTGGGGCTCAGTATGTGACGCCCGACGGCAAAGCCCATCTCGACACCTCACAGGCCCTGCAGGCAATGGAGTATATCGCCTCCTTCCGCCCCTATCTCCCAAAGCAGCCGACGTACGATGTGGTTTCCTCGCTCTTTGCCGAGGGCAAGGCCGCCATCATCATTAATGGTCCCTGGTCCTATGCCGATTACGCTAGTGGAGGGAAGATCAACATCGGCTTTGCCACGCTGCCGATTGTGAGCGCTACCGGCACTCCGGCCAAGCCGTTTGTGGGGGTCAAATCGCTCTGGATGGCCAAAACCGCTAAAAATCCAGCGCTGGTGGCCGATCTGATGAAGTTCTATACCAACAAGGCCAATCAGATCGCCATGTCGCGCGCGGATGGCGAAATTCCGGCCAATAGTGCTGCCGCCGATGATCAGGCCATTCAGCAGCTGCCTGCCGTGGCCGGCTATGCCGCTCAGGTGAAGCTGGGCGTAGCTTTGCCCAATACTCCCTACATGTCCGCTCTCTGGACACCCGTGCAGAATGCGCTGACGGCAGTCTGGAACGGCACACAGACGCCAGCCAAAGCCCTCAGCGATGCCCAGGCCGCGGCTACCAAAGGGATCGCTCAGATCAGTTCGTAGCCTCGCTCCAGCCTGCTGCACGCTCACCGCTCACCAGGCAGAAAGCCTGGCTTACAAGCTGACCGTTCCGACGCTGAAAAGGATGCCCTCTCTGCCCGTCTCTCCTCCCTTTCCAGTGCTGGAAAGGGAGGAAGGGATGGAGCAGAGAGCCATGAACTGGAGGCGAGGATGCCTATGCTCCGAGTCAAACGGCGCACCATTGTGGCTTTTCTGCTGCCAATGCTGGCCATGATGGCAGTGATCAATTTGTGGCCGATTCTGTATACGCTTTATCTGTCGACCACCAATTACAGCGAGTTTACCTCGGATAACTATCGCTTCATTGGCCTGGAGAACTACCGAGAGCTGCTCTTTTCTCTCGATAGCGATCTCTTCCCGGTGCTCTGGCAGACACTGCTCTACGTGCTTGTTTGCGTGGGCAGCTTTCTGATCGTTGGGATGCTGACCGCCCTGGTGCTCAATAATCCTCGCGTTAAGGGCCTGCCTTTCTGGCGCGTGCTGTTGCTTCTGCCCTGGGCCGCTCCCTCGGGCATCACAGCCCTGATCTGGAAATTTCTCTTTCAGTACGATTTTGGCCCGTTCAACCAGATTGGGCGCCTGATCTTCGGTCCCCATTTCGGCATCCCCTGGCTCCTCAATCCGACGCTGGCCTTTCTCTCAGTGGTGATCGTCAACGTCTGGCTGAGCTACCCTTTCTTCACGGTGGTCATCCTGGGAGCACTGCAGGGCATTCCCGGCGAGCTGCGCGAGGCGGCCCGCATCGATGGGGCCGGCCCCTGGCAATACTTCCGCCATGTGACCTTGCCGTTGGTGACGCCAGCCCTGGTGCCCGCTACCATTCTCAGCGCTATTACGACTTTCCAGATGTTTAATACGGTCTTCCTGATCACGCAGGGGGGACCGGTGGTCAGCGCTCTCAAGCCCGGGGCCACGGAATTTGTCATGATCTATATGTACAATCGCATCCTGGGGGCCACGGTAGCCAACCCACACTACGGCTTTATCGCCGCCTTCGCAATTACGCTGTTCGTGATCCTCGCGGCCCTGACCTACCTGGGTTCTGGCCTGGGAACACGGTCCCCACAGACGAGCCGCTTCAGGGAGGCACAAGCATGAGTCAGCACCTGCCCAGCGCTGCACTAGAAGAGAAGAAGAGGTCCACCCCTTTCAGCACACCTGCCAGGGAAGAAGCAAAGCCGCTGCTGGCGCGACGGGCCGCCGCCGGCCTCGGCGCTCGCCTGGGACTGGTTGGCATCTACGTCTTCCTGGTGGTGATGGCAATCTTCGCGCTCTTCCCTCTCTATTATGTGGTTCAGGCCTCGTTTGCCGGGGCCCAGAATCTCTACACGACCGATCTGCATCTCTTCCCTGCCCACTTTACTTTCGCCAACTATGTGACGGCTTTTACGCAGGAGCCGCTGCTGAACTGGATCGGCAATACGCTGCTGGTCTGCGGTCTGACGGCTCTCTGCGGCTTGGTCTGTTCGACCAGTGGCGCCTATGCGCTGGCACGCTTCCGCTTCGCTGGCCGCGAGTTGACGCTGCGCGCGCTGCTGACGCTGCAGGCTTTCCCCGGCCTGCTGGCGCTGACAGCATATTATCTGTTGCTGAATGCATTGAATCTGCTCAATAACCTGCTTGGCCTGGTGCTGATCTACTCAGCCGGTGCTGTGGTCTTCTGCTGCTGGAACACAAAAACCTATCTCGACGGACTGCCGATCGAGCTGGAGCAGGCGGCCTTACTGGACGGCGCTACGCCGTTCCAGGCTTTCTGGCATATCGTCTTACCACTGGCAACGCCCGCGCTGGCGGTCGCGGCCCTCTTTACCTTTATGACGGGCTGGAATGAGTTCGCCCTGGCCAATCTGGTGCTGAACGCCAATGCTAACGGCAGCAATCTGACCTTTATTCTGGGCCTCTATAGCCTGCAGAGCGATTTCCGCACACCGTGGGGAATCTTTGCCGCCTCCTCGGTGATCGTCTCGATCCCGCTGATGCTGATCTTCTTTTTCGCTCAGCGCTACTTCCGCTCCGGCCTGGCTCAGGGTGGCCTCGCTAACTAGCGGCTGACCGCACCACGCCTGCGCTGCCCTCCCTCTCTCCCGCTCCGCCACGGCTGAGACCGCCAGGGAGAAGCCAGGAGAGAAGACCCCGGGCCCGCGGTGGGCACTCCGCTGTCTGCCATAGACTTGCTTCACACCGTGAAGTGTCCTTCAGCATTGAGATCGGATCTGGAGGTCTTTGATGGAACAAACTGGCCGTCAGCGCGCTCTTTTCCTCCCTTTCCTGCTGGTACTAGTGCTGCTCTGCTCAACATTCTTGAGCGGCGGACCGCTCCCGCACCTTCTGCCGGTAGCTATCCACGCGCAGAGCACACCAAATGTGGCCGTGAACACTGCCGACTTTAAGCCAGCGATCATCTACCAGGTAGTGCTCGACCGCTTCTTCGATGGCAATCCAGCGAATAACGATCCGGCGGGCGATACGGGCCTGTACGATAGCACGAAGACGAATTGGAAGCTCTATTGGGGCGGCGACCTGGCCGGCCTGACCCAGAAGATCCCTTATCTGGCCGGTATGGGCATCACGGCTATCTGGATCTCGTCACCCGTGGATAATGTTCATTTGCCGGTTTATGAACCAGGCTCCTCGGTCCCCGAGGCCGGGTATCATGGCTACTGGGCCCGCGATTTCTATCGCATCGATCCTCATCTGGGCACCTGGAGCGATTTCGATACCCTGGTGGCGACGGCTCATAGTTACGGCCTCAAGGTGATCATCGATTTCGCTCCTAACCATTCGAATCCGAACGATACCGGTGAGTACGGCAGCCTCTACCAGAACGGCACCTTCGAGGCGGCCTACAACAACGATCCGAACGGCTGGTTTCATCATAACGGCGGCATCTCGGACTACAATAATCTTTACCAGGACGAGTACGACAATCTGGCAGACCTGGCCGATCTGGCTCAGGAGAACAGCAGCGTCGATAGCTATCTCAAGGGAGCAATGGCTCAGTTTCTCGCTCATGGCGTCGATGGGGTGCGCGTCGATGCGGTGAAGCATATGCCCGCTCCCGATGGCGGCTGGCTGCGCACGCTCAGCGATAGCGTGGAGGCTCAGGGACCACACTACATGGTCGGTGAGTGGTATCTGAGCAGCATCAGCGATCCGACCTATCCGTACGCGCTGAAGTTCGCCAATCGCAGCGGCATCAATTTGCTGAATTTTCCTCTGACGACGGCGCTGCGCGATGTCTATGCGTCCGGCAATGGCGCTAGCGAAGTGGACAGCGTCCTCACCCAGGAGGAGAGTGGCTTTCTGTGGCTGAACGACCAGGCGATCTTCATCGATAACCATGATATGCCACGCTTCCTGACGCTCAACAGTAGCTACGATCGTCTGCATGAGGCCCTGGCCGCAGTGCTGACGCTGCCCGGCATTCCTGTTATTTACTACGGCACCGAGCAGTATCTGCACAATGATACCAATGGCGGCGGCGACCCCTATAACCGCCCCATGATGAGCAGCTTCGGTACGACGACCACGGCCTATAACGAGATCAAGGCCCTCTCGGCGCTGCGTCAGAGCAACCCGGCTCTGGCCTACGGCACTTATCAGCAGCGCTGGATCAATAGCGACGTGTTCATCTATGAGCGCCAGTTTTTCAATAATGTGGTGCTCGTGGCCGTCAATAAAGGGTCTTCCAGCTATAGCATCTCTGGCCTCTACACGGCCTTGCCCAATGGCTCCTACAGCGACTATCTGGGCACGCTGCTTCACGGCGGCACGACCATCACGGTCACGAACGGCGCCGTTGGCACCTTTACCCTGGGCGCCAACCAGGTCTCGGTCTGGCAATATACGGCTCCCGAGAGCAGCACGCCAGAGATCGGCAGCGTCGGACCCAACCTGAGCCGGCCCGGCGATCAGGTGATCATCGATGGTCAGGGCTTTGGCAACAGCGTCGGCAGCGTCAAGTTTGGTACGACTGCGGCGAGTGTGGTGAGCTGGAGTCCCCACTCGATCACGGTGACGACGCCGAACGTGGCCGGCGGCCTCTACGGTGTCCAGGTCTGTACTTCGAGCTGCAGCAATGTCTACGAAACGCGCGTTTCCAGTGCAGCACAGGTAGCTGTGACCTTCACTGTCAATAATGCGCCTCCCACCAACTACGGAGATAATGTCTATCTGACCGGGCAATTCGACGAGCTGGGCAACTGGGGAACAACGACCACTACCGCCATCGGCCCGCTGAACGACCCGAACTATCCGAACTGGTTTGTGATGGCCAGTGTGCCCGCCTGCTGGAATATCCAGTTCAAGTTTATTATCATCCACGCTGACGGCAGCGTTCAGTGGGAGAATGGCAGCAACCACAGTTATAGCGCGCCCTGCAGCGGCACCGGGGCCGTGACGGTGAACTGGCAATATTGAGCTGAGATCGCCCGCAGCGACGCCGCAACCAGGCAACCAGGACGCAGCTGGGAGCGCCCTCCTGGCCTTGTCCGTCTCGTGCAGCCCTTCTCTCTACGGAGAAGAAAGGAGCCTTTCCAGAACCTCTCTGGAAAGGCTCCAATGTACTGGGGCCATTGCAGCAGCATATCGACGATAGTACACCCAACTGCAGACATCTTCTTGAGAGACGCTTCTGCCTTGACAAAGGCTGCTGACAGTGCTATTCTTAATCTTAAGGGTGAAAAGTGGAAAGGAAACCTCTTTAGCGTTGTACTTGGAACTGCAAGCGCAGCACTCGACTTTCCTTGTGAACCCTGCTTCGCCTCGCTTTTGCGCGACAGCTCTGGCTGCTGTTCAATCCAGCAGCACTCTCCTCTGTTGACTCACTCTCACAGCTGCCTGCCCCGCTCTTGCTATGCCTGTTGCCAGGAGCACTGCAGCAGTGGCGCAGGCTTTCTGGCCGCCTGGCCCGGCCTGGGCCATTGCCACAAGGCATAAGCAGAGCGGGGACGGAATAGCAAGAGAGAGCAGTGGAACAGCTCTGCTGATCGAGGCGAGAAAACGCGCCTTTTCTTTTCTCCAGGTGCAACGGATGATGCTGCATGGGAGAAGTAACATGCTGGACGAAGAACGTGAACGACTCAGGACCGTGCTGGCACGGCAGCGCTATCCGTTGCTCTTCATGACACTGAGCGGATCGCACCTCTACGGATTCGCGTCGCCCGATTCCGACTATGACCTGCGCGGCTCCCATATTCTGCCGCTGCGCGAGGTGATCGGGCTGCGCGAGGGAGCAGAGACCTTCGAAGAGCACTTCAACGACGGCGGGACGGAAGTCGATCTGGTGACACACGATGTCCGCAAATGCTTTACGCTGCTGTTGGGGAAGAGTGGAAACGTTCTAGAAGCCATTTACTCACCATTGGTGATTTACACTACGCCCGGGCACGAAGAGCTGAAGGCGCTGGCCATGCGCTGCGTTACACGCTACTATGCCTACCATTACCTGGGCTTCGCCCGCAATCGCCTGAAACAGGCCAGCCACAAACAGCCGCTGTCTATCAAGTCTGCGCTCCACACCTACCGCGTCATTTTGACTGGCCTGCATCTGATGCGCACTGGAGAGCTGGAGCCCAATCTGAGGCGCCTCAACGAAGTGTTCAGGTTCTCCTCTGTGGCGGATCTGCTCGCGCGCAAACCGGCCAGCGGCGAGAAGGCTCAGCTGGAAGAGAGCGCTGTCGCCTTGTACGAGGAGGAGTGGAGGCGCCTGATGAGCGATCTGGAGCAGTCTGTGGAAAGCAGCGTTTTGCCTGTTCAGCCAGATGCTCAGGCCCAAGCGGGCCTGAACGATCTTCTGATCCGTCTGCGGCTGCAGACCGTCTAAGAGGAAGGAAGCATATTCTTCCTCCGGCTGAGAGGCAAGAAGTCACCATCCACGAAGAGGGGGTACGAGCGTCTTCTTTGCAGGAAGTTTGGCACGTCCCCAGAAGGGGTGCGTTGCGATGAGAGGACAGAAGGAAAGAGACTATGCCCGAGATTCCTAAAGGATTCACTCGACTGGCCGGCAGCGAGCGTCACCTCCCAGCTCAGGCCCGGCAGATCGGACCGGCTGATCCCAACGAGCGCCTCGAGGTCAGCCTCTATCTCAGAGATCCGGCGGGGAGCACCCTGGCCAGTCAGGTAGAGCACCACCTCAGCCAGCCGGGCCAGCGCCTGAGCCGAGAGGAGTATCTGACTCAGCATAGCGCCAGTCCGGAGGATGTGGCGAAAGTTGAAGCTTTCGCTCGCGCCCATCAGCTGAGCGTACTGGCGGTCGATCGCGCGGCCCGCCGGCTGGTATTGGCCGGTACAGTCAGCCAACTCTGCTCTGCTTTTGGCACCGAGCTGCATTATTACGAGCACGAGGGGGAGACCTTCCGCGGGCGCTCCGGTCCCCTGCACATCCCCCAAGAGCTTGAGCCGATTGTGGTCGGTGTCTTTGGATTGGACGATCGTCCCCAGGCCCAGCCTCATCTGCGCTTTGCCGCACCTGCCGGGGCGAGCGCCCCGGTAGAAACCGCCACCGTCAGCTATACCCCGCTGCAGGTCGCCCAGCTCTATAACTTTCCGAGCGGCCTGACCGGCAGCGGCCAGTGTATCGCCCTGATCGAGCTGGGCGGAGGCTACAACAGCGAGGATCTGGCCACCTACTTCCAGCAGCTCGGTCTGAAGCCTCCGACGGTCGTCAGCGTCTCTGTCGACGGCGGAGAGAATAGCCCAACAGGTGACCCGAATAGCGCGGATGGGGAGGTCGCCCTCGATATCGAGATTGCCGGTGCCATCGCTCCCGCAGCCCGCATCGCCGTCTACTTTGCGCCCAATACCGACCGCGGCTTTCTGGATGCTATCACCCAGGCCATCCACGATACTACGAACACGCCGTCGGTGATCTCCATTAGCTGGGGCGCCCCCGAGGGAAGCTGGACGCGCCAGGCGCTGACTACCATGAACGAGGCTTTTCAGGCCGCGGCCTCCCTGGGGATCACGATCTGTGTGGCTGCCGGCGATAACGGCTCAAGCGATGGGGTAAACGATCAGAAGGCCCATGTGGATTTTCCGGCCTCCAGTCCCTATGTGCTTGGCTGCGGCGGCACCCGGCTGGAGGCCCAGAACAGACAGATTGTCAGCGAAGTGGTCTGGAATGAGACCGCCAGCGGCGCTGGCGCGACCGGCGGCGGCATCAGCGATGTGTTTCCGCTCCCCACCTGGCAGGCGAACGCTCATGTTCCCCCCTCGATTAACGATCAGCACCAGGGACGCGGCGTACCCGATGTGGCCGGCAACGCAGACCCGCAAACGGGCTACCAGATCCTTGTCGATGGCCAGAGCATTTCCGTCGGTGGCACCAGCGCGGTGGCTCCGCTATGGGCCGGCCTGATTGCGCTGCTCAATCAGCGGCGCGGCCAGTCCGTTGGGTACCTGAACCCGTTCCTCTATCAGCATTACACCCAATTGCTGCAGCAAAAGGCGCTGCGCGACGTGACGAGCGGCAATAACGGCGGCTACAGCGCCGGCCCCGGTTGGGATGCCTGTACGGGCCTGGGCACGCCCGATGGCGCGCTGCTGCTGCAGGCCCTGCTGACTTCCTCAGCTAGCTAGCTCGCTCGTTCTATCATCATCGAGCGGGAGCCGCCTCGCAGCCAAGCAGGCAAAGCTTTTCCGACGCGGCGGCTCCCGACGCTGACCGGGCCGCGCCGTCCAGCGCCCGGCGGCTGGTCCCGTGCACCCGTGCCGCGGTGGCAGGTCCAGAGGAAGCTGCGCCATGCCCTGGCATCGGCGCCAGTCGTCAGAGCGGAGTCTGTTGCTGTCTGGGGCTACCCCCTCCCATCGCTGTTGAGCCAGCCAGGGTTTCTTTTTCAGCTTGGGTCTGCTATACTTTCACACATAGCTATCTGCCAGGCGGCCCTTAGACAACTGGGGCCGCTTTTGTCCAGATGGCGACCAATAGGCAAAACACAAGAGAAGCGGCCTGCTTCTCTGGAAAGCATAAGCGTATGGTGATCTGGGAACGTCATCTTTGTCCCGATTGCAGTTTGATATGGGAGCGCAATCTCGACGGCGCCTGGCGCTATACGGCGCTGATCGCCGTGCCCCTGCCTGCCGAGCGGCGCTGTCCGCTCTGCGCCAGCCACCTGCAGATCCGCTGGGTGCGTCCTCTGCCCGTGCTGCCAGAAACGGATAACGGCTAAGCTAAGGCCAGCCCTGGCACCTCTCAGCCCCGCTGGTTCTCTGCATTGATCTTGACCCCAGGGAGAGTAGAACAGAGGAGGGTAGGCAAGAGCTTTGTTTTCGCTCTCACCACCCTCCTCGCGTGTGGCTTTTTGCTGCCTCTGCTGCCTCGCTCAGGGCTTGAGCACGACCTTGGTATAGCCCTCGACGCGCTTATCAAATTTTTCATAGGCTGTGGGGGCGTTATCTAAGGGTACATGATGCGAGACAATGAAGCTGGGCCTGGCTCGTCCTGCAATGATCAGATCGCGCAGATAACGATTGTAGCGCTTGACATTGCACTGCCCGGTGGCCAGGCGCAGGCCCTTCTCAAAGAGCTTGCCAAAGGAGATGAGCAGGCGTCCCTCTCTGGCGTGCGGATCAACGCCTCCCGGATCGGCTGGCACGTAGAGGCCAGGAATGCCCAGAATCCCGGTCGGATTGACGATCTGAATAAGCGCCTCCAGCACTGCCGAAGGAGCTTCTTTGTCCTGACCTGGCTGGATGGCCTGATAGCCGACGGCATCGATGCCCTTGTCAACGCCATCGCCTCCCCGCATCTGACGGATCTGCTCGACCGGGTCCCCCTTGCTGAAGTCGATTGGAATGGCCCCGATCTCCTCGATCTTCTTCAGGCGCTCCGGCACGCGGTCGACGACATAGACCTCGGCGGCGCCCCGCAGCAGGCAGCTATAGGCGGCCATCGCCCCCACCGGGCCAGCTCCGAAGATCACCACGCTCTCCCCGGGCGAGACCTGCGCTAGCTCGGCCCCGTGATAGCCCGTGGGGAAGATATCCGCCAGCAAGACAAAGTCATCTTCGTGCTCGTCGCCAGGCGGCAGCTTGAGCGCATTGAAGTCCGCATAGGGTACCCGCAAATATTCTGCCTGCCCACCCGGATAGGGTCCCATCGCCACATAGCCATAGGCACCGCCGGCAAAGCCGGGATTGACGGTCAGGCAGAAGCCGGTAAAGCCGCGCTCGCAGTTCTTGCAGAAGCCACAAGCGACGTTGAAGGGCATCACTACGCGATCCCCTTTTTTGAGCGTCGTGACCGCCGAGCCGACTTCTTCGACGATGCCCAGGTTCTCGTGACCGAAGATGAGACCCGGCGGCGCCGCGGTGCGCCCCTCGTACATGTGCAAGTCAGAGCCGCAGATGCAGGTCGAGGTGATGCGGACAATCGCGTCGTTGGGATGCTGAATTTTGGGATCAGGGACCTGCTCGACCGCTACTTTAAAGGGTTCTTTGTAGACGACGGCTTTCATCTCTGGCGTCCTTTCTCTCGTCAACGTGACGTCAGCCTGGCCCCCACACTGGCCAGGCATGACACTACAACACCGTAGTACAGACAAAACAACGCCGTTTGTCAGACTGAGCAAGCTCCCGACAACGTCTTCTTGCGACCAGAACGATAGGCGCTGCAGATTGCTCAGCCGCGCCCATTCTTGAGAGGCCCCTACCACGTTTCAGAAAGAAACTCATCAAAAGTCGATCTTCACAACTATATAGTATATAATCCATAAATCAAAGTCAATGACAATAAACTCAACAATCTCAAGACAAAAAGTACATCCTTAATCCAGGCATGTAGCGCTCCAATCTGGACCGGCGCCACAGATGCGGCAGGCGCACATCCATAGGGCAGGAGCCGGCGAGCAGCCAGACAGAAGGGGAAGAGTGCTCGCCGACCCCTGTTCTTGCTCAAACCTCTTGCTGATCTTCCTCCTTTTGCTGGCTGCTCTTCAAGTGAATGTCTTGAAAAGTTAAGTAGGTAATTGTGTCCCAGGCGTTATGAATGCCAACGAGGAGCATAAGAACAGCGGCAGCGCCAATGACCAGGAGCGCGGGCCAGGCACTGCTTAGCAGCGCTACCCCTGCACCGAGAAAGGAGGCATAGGCGAGGAAGGGGAGAATCACATGCCAGATCCAGTCTTCTAAGACAGGCTGATAGCTCCTTTGGCGGCGCGCCCGTCGAATCACGATGAGCACATAGATGAGGCCAGCCAGGCCACCGATGTCTATTAGCAAGGCCGCCTGCCAGAGCGCCGGCCAGGGGACGGAGAGGATCAGGGAGACGAGGAAGGCAGCACACATATGGACCACTGTGGGCGTGCCAAAAGCTCCTATGGCCTCTTCACTGGCCTGATGTGCTCTTCTTGAGGCCAGCAAGGTGATCACAATAAACATCAGCCCGATCAAGGTGGCAGAGGCCGAGCCGAGAATGACGTAAAAATTCTGCCAGCTGCTCTGAATAGATTCCTGCATGAATCAGCTTTTCTCCTTCAACAAGTGACACAAGGCTAGCTCGCTAGCCACCTAGTCAGCCAGCTCGCCCGGCCTTTCTCTCCTCCGCCCAGCACCAAAGACGCCTTTCGGCAGCCGGGAACACTCGATCAGTCAGCCCTCCGGTTGCGGAGGAGGCTCCTGGGGCACTGAGGAGGCAGAGCCAGGCACACATACATACCACTGTTTGCCATCGCTGCGCTGGATCTCAAAGAGACCCTCGGCTCGCGCCTGCTCTAACAGCTCCCTCAGCGAGCGAAAACCATAGGTTTTGGGCTTGAACTGAGGCGCCCGTTTGTGCAGATGCTGCCCGAGCTGGGACTCGCTCATCCAGCCATCCTGGCGCTTGCTCGTCTGAGTGGCATCTTGATAGGCCAACAGCAACAGCTCTCTAGGCAGCGTTCGGGCCTGCTGACCCTCCTTCTCAGCAGTAGGCTGAGGCTGGACCTGCTTCGATGGCACAGTCGGGGAGGGCAGGGGCGGGGACGGCTCTTTCACAGGAGCTGGCTGCTCCCTGGTGGTGAGCTGGCTTTCCTGGGCTGTGGTCAGCGCTGTTTTGGGGAGCCGCAGCCGATGCAGCTGATCAGTGGTAATAAAAACGTGGCAGGCTTCGCAGAGCATCTGAGAGACCGGTGGATGGCCAATACCCACCACAAAGCAGCCTGCCTCGCGCAGGCGCCTGACCAGGGGCGCATAGTCGCTATCGCTACTCACCAGACAGAAGCTGCGCAGTCCTTCAACAAAGAGGAGATCCATCGCATCGACCGCGAGCGCGAGATCCACGGTGTTCTTGCCGGTCACGGCTCGTGGAACCTGGACCTGTTGGAAGCCACAGCACTCCGCGACGGTGCGCCATGAAGCCATGCAGCTTGTAGTCCAATCCCCATAGACGCGCCGGACGGTCAGGCATCCGAACTGGCTGGCTTTGACCACAATGGCCGCCGCCCACTCTGGTCCGATATTCTCCCCATCGACGAGAAGAGCCATCACCAATTGCCGGCGGTCCAGTTGAGACAGCCTTCTTCGTCGCCTCCAACCGCCGATGAGAGCTGCAATGAGACGAATCAGGATACGCATCGTTTTCTTCCTGCATGCTGAGGGGCCTCACTCGCCAGAGCAACAAGGAGAGAGCACGGGCAGGGCAGGAGCTGGCGCGCGGAGCATCCTCTCCGAAGATCGCCCTTCCTGCCTGCCAGATGATAATGTCTCCTCTACCACTTTCCGAGAGCGCTGCCCCTCTTCTGGCGATCCTCTTTTTTTCTGTTATGCAGACAGGAGAAAAGTGCTCCTGGAGAGTCCCCAGGAGTTCCGGCTCTTCAGACGCCAGGGCGTCAGCAGGCCAGCGTCCGTGCCCAAAGGGAGCGGTCACCCCTGACGCAGGGGCGCTCCTCTAACAGCCTGGGCCAGGCTTTCAATAGCACGAAACCAGACAACAACCGACCATTAATCAAGTCGAAGGCGGCCTCCGGGAAAGGCCGAGACTCCACGACGTTGCCCATCCCATCTGGAAGCAAAAGGCCAGCCCATAAGGCTCAGCCACCGGGACCGCAGGCCAGATCAAGGACTCGCCCCGTTGCCGGCAGGTTGATCCCCTCTTCCAGGAGAAGGCCCCCTTCGCTTCAGTGAGCAGGCGCTCCCGAGCAGAGAAAGGTCTCTAACAGGAGCACCTTCAGACCACTGTTGCCCGTTTCTGAAGCTGCCTCTTCAAGTGTAACAGCAGCCGGCCTGGCAATGAAAGGGGAAGATGAACGGGCAGCCCAGCCCAGGCCAGCACCGATGGCCAGTGACGGCGCTCGCCTCCCCCAGGCTCACCAGCGAGACATTGTATATATTGCCCAAAACCCAGCGGCAGATCCTCGGCTAAAGTGGCTATAGCCTCCGGCCTCCTTGCCTCCTTATACTCTCTACAGAGGGAGTGACGGCGCACGATCTGGGCACTTTGTCCTAAACAACTGACCTCACGCGGGGAAGCATCGCTGTCAAAGTTGATCAGCCACCACCAACAGCAAGCCAGCAGCATCAATGCGCGTCATCAACCTTTACTACATTTTCAACTTTATCGGTAAAAAGGGCGCTCTTTTTGGATAGTGACTAGAAGAGAGGTAGCGCTCTTTTCTTGCCTGTTTTACCTGTTGAGAGAGGCGAGTGTCCTCGACGCCCTTCTCTGCGCTTGCCGGCTCTCCCTCTATTGCCAGCGATTGGCCAGATGGGTCCGTCCGGTCAGGGTGCTGTGCAGTAAAGGGCTGACCTCGACTTTGGACGTGAAACCGACGGAGCGTCAGCCGATCACGAAGACCATGTCTAGGGAGGGAACAGGTTTCATGAGCTTCTTTCACAATCATGGCCTCAGCCATCGGGAAAGCAAGGATGCCTCCTTTAGCCGAGAAGATTTTGACGGGTATAGCGCAGCCCAGGCAGAGGCAAAGTTACCTCAAGCCCGTAGTGAGGCGGAGATAAGCCGGGCCATTGCTCTGGGGTTAGAAGCGGCCCAGAGCATCGAGGATCGAACGATCTCCTGCTTCAGTCGCGGGGAGCTCCCTCATTGGGCAGGCATCAATACCTTTCTGAAGATGCCCTTCCTTGAGAATGTCCATGAGGTGGATCAATACGACATCGCCATTCTGGGCGTGCCCTTTGACATCGGCACGACCTACCGACCAGGCACTCGCTTTGGACCGCAGGCCATCCGCCGCATCTCAGCCCTCTACACCACCTATAACTACGAGCTGGGCGTTGACCTGCGCGAGCAGGTCAAAATGTGCGATCTGGGCGATGTCTTCACAGTGGCCAATATCGAAAAGAGCTTCGACCAGATCAGCAAGGCCGTCTCGTTTGTGCTGAGCAAAGGGACCATGCCCATTATCCTGGGCGGCGATCATGCCATCGGCTACCCATGCCTGCGAGGAATAGCAGAGAACATCGAAGGCAACGTTGGCATTATCCACCTTGACCGCCATGTCGACACGCAAGAAAAGGACATGGATGAGCGCATGCACACGACCCCCTGGTTTCACGCTACCAATATCCCCAATGCTCCCCCCGCAAACCTGGTTCAGATTGGCATCGGCGGCTGGCAGGTCCCCCGCGCCGGCGTCGCGGTAGCACGCGAGCGAGGAACAACCATTCTGACTATCAATGATGTTGAACGCCTGGGCATCGAGAAAGTGGCCGAGATCGCCCTAGAGGTGGCCTGGAAAGGAGCAAAGGCAGTCTACTTAAGCTTCGATATCGATTCGCTCGACGCCGGGTTTGTGCCTGGCACCGGCTGGCCAGAGCCTGGCGGCTTCCTTCCCAGGGAGGCTTTGAAGCTGCTGCAACTGGTGGCCCGGGAAGGTGTCTGTGGCATGGAGGTCGTAGAGGTCTCGCCCCCCTATGACATCAGCGATACGACGGCCCTGATGGCAGTACGCGCCATTGTCGACGTGATCGCTACGATGGTTCTTCATGGCAAGATCGGGGGCCGCTGAGCTATCCTGCGCCGCCGCTTTGCCGTTCAGGATCAGTGACATGATGCGTTCGATAACGGAGGCAAAGGATGACTCGCGGAACGCGGATCTTCTACGCGAGCGATATCCACGGCTCGGAACGCTGCTTTTTGAAATTCCTCAACGCTGCTCAGTTCTATAAGGCCAACGTGCTCATCCTTGGCGGCGATATCACAGGAAAGATCGTGGTGCCTCTCCTTCGCCGCGGCAGCGGCTACGAGGCCAATTTCCTGGGACGCACCCAGCGAGCCGAGACCAGCGACGAGGTGCAAGCCTTGGAAAAGGCTATTCGCTTCAATGGCTTCTACCCCGTGCGCCTGGAACAGGATGAGTATGAGGCTATTCTGGCAGATAAAGCCAAACAGAGCGCCCTCTTCGAACGGCTCGTCGTGGAAACCCTTGAACGCTGGCTGACCATCGCTGAGGAGCGCCTGCAACACCTGGGGGTGCGCTGCTTCATCAACCCGGGCAACGATGATGAGTGGATAGTGGATCGCGTCCTGGGACAGACACAGTACGTGAAGAACGCTGACGGGCAGGTCACTGCTCTGGACGACGAACATGAGATGATCGTGGTTGGCTACAGCAATCGCACCCCTTTTGATAGCCCGCGCGAGCTGCCGGAGGAGGAGCTGGAAGCCCTGATCATCCGCCTCGCTGATCAGTTGGCTCATCCAGAACGCGCGATCTTTACCTTGCACGTTCCCCCCCACGGCTCAGGACTGGATCATGCCCCCCTGCTCCGCGATGGACAGGTGGTCACACGCGCCGGTCACACGGTGATGACCCCAGTGGGCAGCCTGGCTGTGCGTCGGACCATTGAGCGCTATCAGCCATTGCTAGGACTGCATGGACATGTCCACGAGTCGCGCGGCGCACGCAAGCTGGGCCGTACCTTGTGCCTGAATCCAGGTAGCGAGTATGGCGAGGGCGTGCTGCATGGCGCAATCATTCAGCTCGCCCGGGACCGCGTGGCTGGCTACCAACTGGTGACCGCATGACGGTCACCCGTTTGATTGGATGACTGTACATACGAAGGAGCGTCTCCATATGGTCAGCACTTTCTCTCGTAAAGCTACAGGGCTGGTGCGGCAGGCCAAAGCTTCCGATGTCTTCATCTACAATGTGAACTTCATCAACATTGCCATCGGGGTGGCCTTTATGTTCCTCTTCCTCCCGACCGACGCTTACCCCGGTGCTAACATGTATCTGGCCACGCTGCTCTGCTTCGTAGCAGTCCTGCCCTGTAGCCTGGTCTATGCCATGTTCGCCAGCGCGATGCCACGCTCCGGCGGCGAATACGTCTATGTCAGCCGCTCGCTCTCACCGGTCTGGGGCTTCGTCGCCAACTGGAATTACACGCTTTGGAGTTTTCTTTATATTGGCGTGCCTGCGGCTTTCCTGGGCAAGTATGGCATCTCCGCCCTCTGCCGTAGCCTGAGTGTCTATTTTCACGCTCCAGTGCTGGCGACCATCGGTAACTGGTTCACGACTCCCACCGGGGTCTTCTTGACAGGGAGCCTGCTGATCCTCGCCTACGTGGTCGTCTTTTCGATCGGCATCAACACCTATATGACCCTGCAGCGCTGGCTCTTCATTATCGCCTCTGCCGGGCTGGTGGCGATCTGCCTGGTCTTCCTATTTCATGCCAACAGCCTGGTCACTGCCTTCAATAGCTATCTGGCTCCTTTCACTGGCCTGAGCGACACCTACCACTACTTGCTCAGGAATGCCGGAAGCTCCCCATCTCCTTCCCTGAACTGGCTGTCAACCATCGCTGGCATGACCTGGCCTTTCAGTGTGCTTGGCTTCAGCATCGCCTCGGCCTATATCGGCGGCGAAATCAAAGGGGCGAACCGCGCCCAGATGCTCGGCATGCCAGGCTCACTCATTTACTCGACCGTCTGGATTCTGCTGCTGGTCTGGGCCGCTTTGCAGGCCGCTGCTCTGCCTTTCTGGCGTGCGTTGGACAGTGCCGATCTGGCAGCGCTGCATCTGAGCTTTATCCCAACGTTCGCAGAAATTGCGACGATGCTCACGCATAATCTGTTTCTGATCGTGTTGATGGGTGTCGGCTTCGCTCTCTGGACGTTTGCCTGGCTGCCGATCTATATCCTGACAACGACGCGCAATTTGATGGCCTGGGCCCTGGATGGCCTGGCTCCTGCACGTCTGGCCGAGGTGAGCGAGCGCACGCATGCCCCGATCTGGTCAATCGGGCTTTCGGGCCTGCTCGGTCTGGCGCTGCTGGCAGTCTATGCCTACGACCCTTCGTTCGCGACCATTGCCGGCTTCTTCGGTCAGGTGTTTACTTTCCTCTTGACCTCAATCGCGGCCATCGTCTTCCCACTCCGGCAGCGGGAAATGTTCGAGGCCTCACCGGTAAACTGGCGTCTGGGACGCCTGCCCTTGCTCTCTGTGCTGGGAGGGATCAGCGTGGCGGGCCTCTTACTCATTGAGTGGGCTTTCCTTCTGGACCCCAATTCGGGTATCAGCTTCGCGCAGCCAACCATGCTCTTGATCAATATCGCAGTCTTTCTGTCCGGCTTCCTCTACTATGCCGCCATGCGCTGGCTGCGCGCGCGCCAGGGCATCGATCTCGATCTCGTTTTCCAGGAAATTCCGCCAGAGTAAGCTTTGTCGACACTCTCGATTACTTCGCCAGGAGCAAACACCAATGGAGACAAGTCTGCCAACGAGCCACTGGTCGAAGACGCTGCTAGAAACCCTCGTGACGGGACCAGACATCGGTATACGGTTGCTCGGCGGGCATGCAGTGCAGTTCCATGCCGCTCGCGCTCAGGTCCCCCCTTCTCTACTCCGACAGCCCGGCGATCTCGATCTCTTCACGACAAGCTCTCAACGTCGCCGTGCACAGCAGTGGCTGGAAGAGCTGGGCCTTTTCCCAAACAAGGCTTTTAATGTGTTGCATGGCCGCTACCGCCTGATGTATTTCGCTCAAGGCGAAAAGGTAGATATATTCATTGATGAATTTCAGATGTGCCACCGCCTTGCATTCTCCGATCGCCTCGCCCTCCAGCCCGTGACGCTGCCGCTCGCGGACCTTTTACTGACGAAGCTTCAGATCGTGGAGCTTACGGAGAAAGATATGCGGGATGCACTCGCTCTGATGCTAGCGGCTTCCTGGGGCACACGCGATGAAGCAGGCATGTTGAATGTCAGTCGCATTGCCGCCCTGCTTGCCCGCGACTGGGGACTTTGGAAAACGGTGACGACGAATCTCTCCCTCCTAAGAGAACGCGCGCCTCTTCTGGTCGAGAGGAATGACGCTCTCGCTCTAGTGCATGATCGCCTCCTGCAGCTGCAGGAGGCGATCGAAAGCGCCCGCAAAGGCTGGCGCTGGCGTTGGCGGGCTATCATCGGTGAGCGCGTGCGCTGGTACGAACTGCCAGAAGAGCCTTAGTTGCCTCTAGCAGGTCCATAGGGATGAAGAGGGGGCAAGAGGCAGCAGCGGTCTTACCTATGAAATCACGGCGTTGGCTGCTCATCGGATGATCCCTATACCCAGGTTGGGAAAGCTGGCTCGATGCGATCAGGCTTCTCCCTCAGCCGCACAGCACCAGTCGCCCAGCCAAGGCTTTACTCGCCCTGCCTCTGAGCGGGCTGGGTCTGGTCCTGGACCACCTGCCGCCCTTGCGGACTGCTCTGGGTCTCCAGACTGTGGACAATGGCCTGCTCAACATCGTCGAGATGAGCGATCATAGAGGCACGGGCTGCCTGCGGATCATGGGCGGCGATTGCCTCGACGATGGCCGCATGCTGTTCGAGCGAGCGCCTGATACGCTCCGGTAAGACCAGACTGCGACTGCGCGCCGTCGCCAGCTCATCAAGCAGGGATGCCATGAGCAAGACCAGCAGGCGATTGGCCGTACTGGCGGCAATCAAGGCGTGGAGTTGCCCATCCAGCTCGCTGATGAGCGCGCGATCGATCTCCTCAGCCGTGCGCAGAGCGCGATCTCTGGCGAGGACGGCCTGCATCTCAGCAATCTGCTCCGGCTGCGCCCGCTGGGCCGCCCACTCCGCCGCGGCCCCCTCCAACACCCGGCGGATCTCGAAGAGCTGACGGATGCGCGCCACACTCTCCTCTTCCGTCTCGCGAGCCTCCAGCGCCAGCGACAGGCGCTGCGCCGTGGCCTGCAGCGATCCCCCAACCACAAAGACCCCACGGCCATGCCGCGCCTCCACCAGGCCGAGTGCCGCCAGCGTATGCAGCGCCTCCCGCAGCGCCGTGCGGCTCACCCGCAGCTGGGCAGCCAGCTCCCGCTCAGGCGGCAGACGCTCGCCAGGCGTCAGCACACCCTGCTCGACCAGGTCACGAATATAGGAAACGATGCGTCCCTCCAGGCTGCGATGATCATCCTGTACCGGTTGAAAGACACCCATTGCTCTACGGTGCTCTCCATACAAGCGGCCTGACGCCAAGCTCTGCACCCAGCGCGTCCAGCTCGGCGCGTGTCGCTGGATCAAGGGGAATGCCCTGAGCCAGGCGCTGGGTTCGCGTCGTTGCCCGCCGTGCCCCGGGGATACGAATCTGCTCGCCGGGAGCAGCAGGCTCCCGCTGGAGCGCCTCCAACAGGCTCCCCAGGCGCTGCTGATAGATCTCCAGGGGCATCAGCGCTGGTAGAGAGAGCGCCAGACACCAGAGGCCCGCATCGGTCGGCCCCGTCCAGTCTTGATACGGCGAACGCAGCTGCGGCCCCCAGCTTGATCCGGGGACGATTGCCGAGAGAATCTCGATCATGAGCGCAAGCGCGTAGCCTTTGGGGCCAGCCATCGGCAAGACAGCCCCCGCGAGAGCGGCCTGCGCATCAGTCGTCGGACGCCCTTCGCTATCAACAGCCCACCCCTCGGGGATCGAGCGCCCCTCACGGGCAGCCATGATAATATTACCACGCGCTACCACGGTCGTCGCCATATCGACCACTACCGGTGGCTCATCGGGCGCCGCGCCGGGTGCAGCAAAGGCCAGCGGGTTGGTGCCGAGAAAAGCCCGGCGCCCACCCCAGGGCGGCATGGCTGGCGGCGTATTGCAGACCATCAGCGCCAGACAACCAGCTTCGGTCGCGCGCTCAACATAGGCCGAGAGCGCCGCCGCATGATTCGTATGGGCAACCGCCACCATGCCGCTCCCCTGGCTGCGGGCCAGACGCACGGCCTCGTCCATCGCCGCCACCGCAGCCACCGGGCCGAGTGCGTTATCTGCATCGAGCAGGGCCACCGCCGGCGCCGGATGACTCCAGCGCAACCGGGGACGGGCGGCGGCCAGACCAGCACGCACCCGCCGTGCATAGAGGGCCAGGCGCGAAACCCCATGCGTGTCGATCCCTTCCAGATTGGCCGCCACCAGCGCCCAGGCCACCGTACGTGCATCGGCATCTGGCAGACCGACAGCCTCCATGACCGCTGCGGCAAACCGCTCCAGCTCCGAGGCCTCCACCAGAGCTGGCGCCGCGCTAGCCGTATCTGCCATTGTTGTCCCTCCTTTCGCAACAGACCCCACTCAGACCAGTCGCAGCCAACTGCTCTCTCGACTAGCTGACTGGGCGGTTCTCTTCCCCCTTCTGGAGACTCGCCAGGCGCTGCACGACCTCCGTGACCACCAGGCGCGAGGTTCGTTCCTGGGCCTCCGCCGTTAGACCAGCGATATGCGGCGTGAGAAGCACAGAAGGACAGGAGCGCAAAGGACTTTCCGCCGGTAGCGGCTCTTGCTCAGTGACGTCCAGCACGGCATACCGTAGCCGTCCTGCTGCGAGCGCCTCGACCAGCGCGCTTTCATCGACAATGCCACCGCGTGCCGTATTGATCAAGACGGCCTGGGGGCGCATCTGAGCCAGCCGAGAGGCATCAAGCAGATGATAGGTCTCCGGCGAGAGAGGCACATGCACGCTCACTACATCGGCCTGCGCCAGCACCTCGGCGAGCGGGAGCAGACGAATCCCCAGTTCCGCCGGTGCATAGTCGTAGGGACCGATAAAGGGATCATAGCCGATCACGCCCATCCCAAAGGCCAGGGCGCGCCTGGCCACCCGCCTCCCAATCTCCCCTACCCCAACCAGGCCCAGGGTACGCCCCCATAGCTCCGTCCCCCCGAGCTGCTCCCGCTCCCACTTGCCGGCCCGCACACTGTCATCCGCTGCCGCCAGGTTGCGCGTCACATGCAACATGGCCGCCATGACATACTCAGCGACGGCAATGGCATTGGCCTGGCGCGCCGTCACCAGCTCGATCCCCCGGGATCGCAGTGCCTCCAGGTCGATGTTGTCAAGTCCCACCCCCAGGCGCCCAACCACTCGCAGGCGAGGCGCCGCCTCTAAGAGGGAGGCCGTCACCCGCGTCTGGTTGCGTACAATGAGCGCCGCAGCGTCGGTCAGCAGCTCCCGCAGGCGCTCAGGATCTCGCCAGAGGATGGGATCAAAGCAAATCGTGTGGCCAGAGGCCGCCAGCAATTCGGGACCGGGCGAGGCCAGCCACTCGCTGACAACAATCAACACCGTGCTTCCTCCTTTGATCGAGGCTGCCAGCAGGCGCTCACCACTCACAGCAGAGATATTTGACCTCTTGAAACTCATCGAGGCCCTCATGCGAGCCTTCACGCCCCAGGCCGCTCTGCTTCAGACCACCCATCGGCGCATAGGCTACCGAAGGCAAGGGCGCGTTCAACCCAATGATTCCCGCTTCCAGCGCCTCCGCTACACGCCAGGCCCGCTCAAGCTGGCGCGTATAGAAATAGGCCGCCAGCCCCATTTCACTGGCATTCGCCTGCGCAATGACCTCCTCTTCCGTTTCGAACGGGAAAACGAGCGCCACAGGCCCAAAGACCTCCTCCTGAGCAAGCCCACTTTCGATAGGGAGATCAACCAGGAGGGCCGGCGCGACGAAGCTTCCCTGGACAGGAACCGCCACCGCGTCGGTGACAACACGGGCCCCCTGCGCTTGAGCCTCCTCCACCAGGCCGGTGAGCGCGCGCTGACGTTGCTCGTCGATCACTGGGCCGAGATCGGGAATCGGCTCCTGAACGGGATTGCCGACCCGCATGGCGTTGATACGGGCTGCGAAGCGCTCGACAAACTCGGCGAAGATGGGGGCCTCTACGAAGAAGCGATTGGCCGCGATACACGATTGCCCATTGTTGCGGAACTTAGCGAGCATGGCCCCCTCGACTGCACGCTCCAGATCGGCATCGGCGAAGACGATAAAGGGGGCGTTCCCTCCCAGCTCCAGCAGGGGACGAACCACCCGCTCCGCCGCCTGTCGCATAATCTGGCGTCCAACCTCGGTCGAACCGGTGAAGCTCACGACCCGTACGGCGGGATGGCTCAGCAAGGTCTGCGCGATCTCCGCCGCCGGCCCGTGGACCAGATTGGCCACGCCAGGCGGTAGACCAGCGTCGTCTAGACAGCGAAAGAGTTCCATCACAGCTAACGGCGCCTTCTCCGAGGGGCGCGAGACGACGGTACAGCCAGCCGCCAGGGCCGCTGCAATTTTGCGCGCCTGAATCGAGACCGGGAAATTCCACGGCGTGAAGCAGAGCGCTACCCCGCAGGGCTGCCGCAGGGTGAGCTGCCGCCGCCGAGCGCTCTCAGGAGACAACAGCTCCCCCGCCGGGCGCCGTACTTGCTCGGCAAACCAGCGCAGATATTCAACGGCGAAACGTACCTCCGCCACGGCTTCGGGCAAGCGCTTGCCCGACTCCAGAGCTAGTAGATAGCCGATCCGCTCGGCTCGCTCTTGTAACAAGCGACTGGCCTGCAAGAGCAGGTCAGCCCGCGCCCGCGCCGGCAGATTCGCCCAGGCAGGAAAGGCTCCCTGGGCCGCATCGGCTGCCGCCAGGGCCTCGGCTCGACCGCCATAGCCAATAGCCGCCACCAGTGAGCCATTGGCAGGGTTGCGTACCTCCCGCAGGCTCCCGGCATCAGGCAGGCACCACTCTCCCCGAATATAGAGCGAGGCTGGCCTCGAAAGACTGTGATCAGCCATAGCGATAGATCGTCCTTCTGTTCCGTTCGCAGTAGCAGTGCTTTCTCCTCGATCAAGCAAAATCAGTGGGCCTGTTCAGGCACTGCGGTAGAGTTTTGTCAGAACAAATTCACGGTGGCCCAGGGCTTCGGCACAGGTCAGACGACCATTGATGGTGCGATCGATGAGAGCCATCAGGCGGTCCCCGGCTTCTCGCAGGCCATACTCACGCCGGAGCAGCCCCGAGACATCAAGATCGATGTGTTCGGCCATCGTCTCCGCCGTCAGGGGATTGGCCGTAATCTTGATGACAGGCACAATCGGATGGCCAACGATGTTGCCCTGTCCCGTGGGGAAAAGATGCACTACAGCCCCCGCAGCCCCCATCAGGGTGATGAATTCGGCAGCCGCCGAGGAAGAATCCATGAAATTGAGGCCACGCCTGGTCGGGGCCCGGGCCGGCTCCAGGGCATCTACTACCGGTACAGTGCCGGTCTTGGCAATATTGCCCAGGGCCTTCTCCTCAATGGTGCTCAGACCACCGCGGATGTTGCCTTGTGTTGGCTGCGATCCCAGCAGATTGGCCCCACTGGCTTCAATTTCGCGAATGTAGTCTTCATACATGGCCTGGAAGCGAGCTCGCACGGCCTCGTCGATGCAGCGCTGGGCGATCAGATGTTCCCCACCCGTCAATTCTGAGGTCTCACCAAAGATCACAGTGCCCCCCGCCTGCACATGGCGATCAACGACCTGGGCCACCGTCGGGCAGGAGGCCAGCCCAGTGGTGGTGTCCGATTCGCCACATTTGATGCTGATGACGATCTCTTCGCGCTCCAGCGGCTCACGACGCAGCTCCGAGGCATCTTGCAGCATGAGCTGCGCTACTCGGGCCGCCCTCTCCAGCGTTTTCAGGTCGCCAAAGCGCTCGATAGAGAAACCTTCGACTGGCTTGCCGCTTGGGGCGATACCTTCAACGATGCGCTGGGTCCAGTTCGGCTCAATGCCGATGACGACCACCGCCGCTACGTTGGGGTTGGCCCCGGTCCCCGCCAGGGTGCGAAAGGTTAATTCGAGATCAGCACCATACTGCAGCCGCCCATAGGCATGGGGCAGGGCTAACGTGCCGGGTACGGTGCGCGCCACGGCCTCGCACACGGCATTTGAGAGGTCATCGACAGGGAGAATCACGACATGATTGCGAATGCCAACCCGTCCGTCAGGACGACGGTAGCCGGTCAGATGCTCTTCTGCCATCGCGCGCTCCTGATGTTGTGAGTGTGCACATGCTGCCCGGCCTGGATAGGCCGGCGCGCCAGTCCAATGGGTAGACCATATTCGATCACGGCCTGCCCTTCGTTCAGGTCGCTGAGGGCCACTTTGTGCCCCAGAGGAATGGCCTCCAGCACGGTGATGGTGATCTCACGCTCGCTGTCCATGTAGACAGCACTGTGGCGACCTGGCTGCACATCTTGGACGGCAACAGCGACATGGTCGCCTTCGTTGTGAATGAGGAAACCCGGCGCCGCTGAGGGGCTCCGCCGCTCCTCTCGGGCCTGACCTTGAGCCTGGCTCATGCTCATGGCTTTCCTGCTCCTCTTTCTCTTCCCGTTTCGCGATGCAGTGGCGGCTTGGGAAACCGCCGAACACCCCCGGACTCTCTCACTGGCGCAAGAGGTAGGAGGTATGACCACACGTTGAGGAGTATAGTCGCCGAGCAGAGAGCTGTCAAGGGTTGTGGCTCTCGCGCCGCTTGCCAGCGGCTGGCAGCCTCCTCCTCTCAGTCTCGCACACATAGGTTATCCGCATCACCTCTTCGCTTCCAGGGCGGCGCCCCTTGACAGGGGCGCCATCGCCGGGTATAGTCTTGGACAAGGCTTCAAATTAATTAACTAAATCAATTTAAGGTGTGGCGCGAGGAGGAGCGATGACCACCAGTCTGACGCGGCATGGGTTACGCGAGGTTAACCGGGAGCAGACCCTGCGCATCATCTTACGGGAAGGGCCACTGGCGCGGATCGATCTGGCACACCGCACGGGCCTGACCGCTGCGGCCATCAGCCACATTACGCGCGAACTGATCGAGGACGGGCTGTTGAGAGAGGTCGGACCAGCGCCAGGCAAACGAGTGGGGGCGAGCGCTATTCTGCTTGATCTGCCGGACGATGGTCCTCTCATTGGAGCAGTGCACCAGGGAGTAAGCGCGCTGCGTCTGGCGTTATGCACCCTGCGCGGGCGCGTGCTAGCGCGCAGCCAGGTCAACACCCCGTATCCCCTCAGTCCTGACGAGACGGTCGCCCTGATTGGCCAGCAGCTGGCCGATCTCCTGGCCGCCAACGGATATACGAAAGCCGCTCTTAGTGGTGTGGGAGCGGGCGTCGTTGGCCTGGTGGACAGCGAGCGGGGCCTGGTCAAGCGGGCGCCGCGTCTTGGCTGGGAAAAGGTCCCGCTGGGGGATCTACTAGCAGAGCAGCTGAGCTGTCCGGTGGCAATCGAAAACAATGTGCGTGCAATGGCGCTAGGCGAGGCGCTGCTCGGTCAGGGGCGTTTCTGGCCCGACTTCGCTTTTGTCTATGTCGGCACCGGCATCGGCTCTGGACTGATCGTCAACGGCTATCCCTATCGGGGGGCCCACGGCAGCGCCGGCGAGATCGGCCACATCACTGTCGACCCACAGGGCGAACGTTGTGCCTGTGGCAATCGTGGCTGTCTGGAGACCATTGCTGCCGAGCCGGCCATTGTGCGCCTGGCTCGCACCCAGGGCCTGGCTCTCCTCCAGGAGGCAGCCAGTCCCAAGGAAGCCGTGCGGTGGCTGGCGGCTCTTGCGCGCCAGGGAGACGAAGCGGCCCGCGCCGTTGTGCGCACCTGTGGCGAATCGTTGGGGATCGCCCTTTCGACGCTGACCGATATTTTGAATCCGAGCCGCATCGTCCTGCATGGTGCGATCGCCGAGGCTGGTGATCTCTTCTTCTCCGCCGTCAGTGTCTCGCTCCACCAGCGGGCCTTTCTGACCAGAGACGAATCTGTAGAGCTTGTCGCCCCCACGTTCGGGGAAGACGCCGGTCTGGTTGGTGCTGCCAGTGTGGCCCTTGAAGCCCTGGTACTACGGGCAGCTGGGCGAGAGCGCTAACCACCAACGGGGAAGAGCTATCGTCTTTCCAGGTCGAGTGAGCAAAGGACAAAGCACGTGAATGTGAGCAGCGAGAATCGACGAGAAGCGCCGCTACCAGCGCTGGCCTTTGCCAGCATTGCGCGCCCTACTTTCGCGGTTGAGTACGCCGGATCGATGGCGGAGAAGGCCCTGGCGGCCCTTCAACGAGAAGGGTGGCCAGTCTACGGCGACAGCAGCCTGCTGATGGATGCCCAGGCCGCACTCCAGCAGGCTGCCCGCCTCCAAGAACAGACTCCCGACGTGCTCGTTTTGCTATGCGCGACCTTCAGCGACGCCAGTATGGCCGTTGAGCTGGCCTCACATATCTCCGCCCCTGTTTGTCTGTGGGCCTTACGTGAGCCGGGGTCTCCTGGTGAGCGCCTCTGGCTCAACTCGCTCTGTGGGGTCCATCTGGCAGCTCATGCCCTGCACAAAGCAGGGAAGGTTGTACGCTATATCTATGGTGATCCGGGGGAGGCCGGTCTCTTTGAGCCGCTCAGGGCTTTGGCGCAAGCTGCAGCCACCCGCAAGCGCCTGCGTACGAGCCGTCTTGGTCTTGTCGGCGAGGCGCCTACTGGCTTCTATAGCTGCCAGTTCGATGAGCTGGAACTCGCCCGGGTGATCGGGACCACTGTGAGCCGGATCAATCTGGCTCAGATTTTCCAGGCTGCCAGTCAGGCGCCAGCGGAGGCCGTCGCAGCAGCCATCACCTCAACACAGCTGCGCTCTCCCAGTCTGCAGATGCTTCACCCGGACGAGGTTCAGCGTTTTGGAGCCGCCTACGTGACCTTGCGCACCCTGCTTGAGGAGCAGCAGCTTGATGGGCTGGCCGTGCGTTGCTGGCCAGAGTTTCCCCAGGATTTCGGTCTGATGCCCTGTGCCACGCTAGGCCGTTTGGCCGACGATGGTTTTATCTGCGCCTGCGAAGCCGATCTTCATGGGGCCGTCACGTTGCTGATCCTGCAGTGGTTGAGTGGAGCCGCTCCCTTGCTGGCCGATGTCGTAGCGCTCAATGAGGAGGCAGGCACGATCTCACTCTGGCACTGCGGCAATGCTCCCGCCTGTCTGGCCCGCCCGGGTGAGGAGGTCCCGCTCACCGTCCACTGCAACCGTCGGATCGGGGTGGCCGGTAACTTCGCTATTCGTCCCGGACCGGCTACACTGGCCCGCCTCGGCGTTGGCCCTCGCGGCTATCGCCTGCTGTATGTCGAGGGCGAGCTGCTTGATGAGCCGGTCAACCGCTTTGCGGGCAACACGGCAGTGTTTCGTCCTGGCTGTGCTGCTCGCCAGGTGCTCGATACCCTCATTGAAGGCGGTTGGGAGCACCACGTCGCTTTTGTTGAGGGCCATCAGGCAGCGGCGCTTGAGGCTCTGGCAGAGCTGCTGGAGATTGAGCAGGTCGCGCTCTAGCCAGTTGCGCCAGAGCTGAACGAGAGAGCGACCGGTGAGAGGTGGGGGTCAGTCGGGGCAGCCCGAGGAGCTGGCTGCCCAGCGCCCACGTGGGGCTACTGGCAAGCACTGATCCCCATGACTTGTCTTGCTCTTAGCACAACAGAAAGGTCGGTATGTCACATGGCAATCAATGAGGATGCTCTGCAGATGCAGTCTGTACGATCTGAGATGGAACCAGCGGCTGGTTCCGGTTCCCGGCTTGAGGCAGAGCCAGACCAGGTGAGCAGCCCCAGGCTCACCCGGCGCAAGTTGCTCGGCCAGGGGGTCAAGGCTGGCCTTGGGGTGACCGCCCTTGGCTCCTGGCTGGCCGCCTGTGGCGGCGCTCCGGCCTCTACAAGCGGCCCTGTGACCATCCAGTTCGCAGCTCTGGTCGATACCACCGGTGAGCAGACGGCGGAGATCAAGCGTTTCAATGACTTGCATGCCGGCAAGATCCATGTGGACTATGTCGAGCTGCCGTCGGTAGCAACTGATCAGTATAGTAAGTTCGTCAATGCCTTCCGCGCCCAGTCAGCCACGCCCGATGTGGTCCAGATCGATGTGACCTGGCCCGCGCAGTTCGCCCTCCCCGGCTGGCTGGCCCCCATCGATCAGTACGTCTCCTCCAGCTATCTGAGCCAGTTCTGGCCAAGCGCGCGCGCCGTGGGCCGCGTTAATGGCCATCTCTATGGCATTCAGCGCTATATGGATATCGGCATGTTCTATTACCGCACCGATCTGGTTGAGAAGTATGGCGGGAGCGTTCCACAAACCCGAGAAGAAATGCAGACAATGGCTGAACGCATCCTGGCTGCAGAATCCTCGCAGGGCATCAGCTATGGCTACCTGATGCCGGGGAAGAAGATCGAGGCCATTGTCGATGAGTGGCTAGAATTCCTCTGGGGCGCCGGCGGCTCGATTGGCGAGCCGGGCAAGCTGCAGGTCAATGGCGCGCTCCAGGTCGATGCTCTGCAGTATATGCATGACTTGATCTATAAGTTCCGGCTGGCGCCAACGGGGACCTCGACCTATGCCCCCAATGATATTTTGGCCCTCTTCAGCCAGGGGAAGGCACCGTTCATGCGCAACTGGGTCTTCGCCTATGCAATCGCGAATACGCCTTCGCGCTCAAAGGTGGCTGGAAAGGTCGGCGTGGCGCCCACGCTGGCCACCAGTGGTCACAGCGGTCACGGCTGCACTGGCGGCTGGGTCCTGGCGATCAACGCCAATTCGCAATATAAAGATGCCGCCTGGACCTTCATCGACTATATGCTGAGCAAGGAGACGCAGACCTCGATGGCTCTCAACGCGGGCTTGATTCCCAGCCGCCCCGATGTGGTCAGTGATGCCTCGGTCCAGGCTAAGGTGCCTTACTTTAAGCAGATCGGCAGTATCCTGAACAGCGGTCAGAATCGCCCGACGCTGAAGAACTATAACCAGTTCACCACTCCGCTGCAGGCGGCGATCAACTCTGTGCTGAGCAACCAGGCCAGTCCGGGCGAAGCTCTCAATAGTGTCCAGACACAGGTGGCCTCGTTGACATGAGGTAAGCCGCGCACGGCAGTGGAAGGAGAAGAGAGGAGAGGGCGGGGGCCAGCACCGCCGGGCAAAGGCTGGCCCTCGTTCCCGTCTCCAAACGAGCTGGGGAGAACCCATCGGCTTCTCCTGTCCTCTTGTCCGTCCCTTGCTGCCAGAGATCGAGATCCTGGCCTTTGTGACTCTGCCCAAAGCAAGAACGAGGTGTATTCATGGCTACGATCGGGGCGCCGCTGCTGCAAGCCAAAGAAGGTAGTCCTCGCGGTCCTTTGGAGCGCCGTGAGGAGCGGCTGGCTTGGCTGATGCTGCTGCCTGTGATTCTGGCCCTGCTTGCGCTGGGCGTCTACCCAGTGTTAAGTACGCTCTGGTTTTCCTTTCAGCAGGGTGGCTCTTTCGGCCTGGGGACGACGAGCGCAGGCCTGGCCAACTATCTGCGTCTGCTCCATGATGAGCAGTTTTGGAGCGCTCTGCGTTTCTCGCTGCTCTATAGCCTCGTGACGGTCTGTGGCCAGATGCTTTGCGGAACGGCCCTGGCACTGTTTGCCAATCGTCGTTTTCGTGGGCGCTGGTTGGCGCGGGCTGCTATTCTCTTTCCCTGGGCCATTCCTACCGCTACGAACTCGGTGATCTGGGCCTATATGTTTAACGACCAGTACGGCCTGATCAATAGCCTGCTGGAACACCTGGGCCTCTTGAACCCGGCGCACCCGATCGTTTGGCTGGGTTCCGCTCAGCTGGCGACGCTGCTCATCTATGTGCTGGCGATCTGGAAGGCCAATTCCCTGGTGGCCCTGCTGGTGCTGGCGGGACTGCAGGGCATCCCCGAGGAGGTCTATGAGGCGGCACGCGTCGACGGGGCCTCACGCTGGCAGCTCCTCTGGCGTGTCACGCTCCCGCTGCTGCGTCCAGTGTTGCTGGTGACGCTGATTCTGCGCACCATTGAGTCGCTGCAGGCTTTTGATCTGATCAGCGCTTTTACGAACGGCGGCCCGGGCAACGCTACCCAGAACCTTGGCCTGTATATCTATCTGCAGATCCAACAGTTCGGCGATTTCGGCTATGGCTCGACGATCGCTGTGGTACTGACAGCTATTACGCTGCTGTTCATCGTGCTCTATATGCGGACGCTTCTGCGGACAGGCACGAGATAACAGGGGTGTCGCTGAAGGAGAAACGAGCATGGCACTGGCTCCTACGACGACAGCACCAGCAACAGAATCCTCTCGCCCAACGGCAAGGTCCCGCGGTCCTCTGCTGAAGCCGCTGACTCGACAGACGCTGCTCTATCTTGCGCTGGCGGTGATCATCGTCGTGCAGTTTCTGCCCCTGATCTGGGCGCTCCTGACCTCGCTGATGACCCCCCAGGAGACCACTTCGATCCCGGCGACGCTCTGGCCAGTCCATCCTACGCTGAGCAGCTATATCGAGGCTCTCCAGGGAGATATTGGGCGCTACTATCTCAATAGCATCATTGCCTCGCTGGTCTCAACTCTGGTGACGATGGTCCTGGCCACACTGGCCGCTTATGCCTTTGCTCGCCTGCGCTTTCGCTGGAAGCGGCTGGCGCTGCTTTTCGTCGTCTCGCTCTCTCTTTTTCCACCGTTCTCCCAGGTGATTCCGCTGTATATGATGCTGCAGGGCGTGCATTTGATCGGCACGCTCCTGGCCTTGATTATTCCGTATTCGGTCTTTGGCCTGCCGATGGCGATCCTCATTCTGATGGCCTTTTTACAGGAGGTGCCTTTCGAATATGAGGAGGCGGCGGCTCTCGATGGCATGAGCCGTCTTGGAGCCTTCGTGCGCATCGTGCTGCCTATGATCATCCCCGGACTGTTCACGACGGCGGTGATTGTCTTTGTCGGGGATTGGAATGAATACCTGTTCGCGCTGAACTATACGACGACGGCGACGTACACGCTGCCTGTGGGGATCGTGATCCTGAGCCAGACGGAATTTACGACGAATTTTGGCGTGCTGTCGGCGGCAATGGTGATGTCGGTGGTGCCCCTGGTGGCACTCATTCTGTTGCTAGAGCGACGCATTGTCTCAGGTCTGACCGCCGGCGGTTTGAAAGGTTAAAAAGGAGGTTGCCCGGTTATGGAATTCTATCTTGATACGGCGCAGCTGGAGGAAGTGCGCGCGGCTGCCGCCTGGGGGGTACTGCGTGGCGTGACGACTAACCCCAGCCATATGGCGCGCGCCGGTGTGCGCGAGAGCGAGATGCGACGCCATGTGCAAGAGCTGTGCTGGATCGCCGACGTGCCAATCAGCGTTGAGGTGGTGGCCCTCGATGCCGAGGGGATGGTGACCCAGGGATTGGACTTTGCGACCTGGTCGCCCCATGTGGTGGTGAAGCTGCCGACAACCCCGGAGGGACTGAAGGCGATGGCACGCTTGAGTCGGAGCGAGGTCACGGCCTCTTGCCAGGGCTGCGCCCACTTGACTGATTGCCCAATCCGGGCCCGTTTCGCTCAGCAACAGCAACTGACCCGCCGACCTGAGATCAACGCGACGCTGATTTTTACAGTCAATCAGGCCCTGTTAGCCCTGGCGGCGGGTGCGAGCTATGTGAGTCCTTTTGTCGGTCGCCTTGACGCTGTCGGCGAGGATGGGGTGGCCCTGGTGGCTGATCTGGCCCAGACATTGCGCGTCCAGCAGCAACCCGGGAAGATTATTGCGGCAGCCTTGCGCCACCCTGTGCATGTGACGGCGGTCGCCAGGGCCGGTGCCCATATTGCGACGATGGCCTACACGATCCTGACGCAGTTGATCGAGCACCCACTGACAACAGCGGGCCTTGAGGCGTTCTTGCAGGACTACCGACGGAGCCAGGAGGAACAATGAGCGGAGCTGATCAGGTGGTGAGCAGCGACAGGCCGGTTATGGTGACGCAGGGCCATTATCTGAGGCGTCTGGCTCAGGTCACGCCTCTTCCGGGAGGGGTGCGGGCCGAGGTGGCACTGGTTCCATTTCGGACATTTGGCGCTCCGCTCCGTCCTGTGGTGGTGAGCGCCGAGCCGCTGGCCCAGCAGATGACGACGACAGGGGTGCCTAATCGCCCGACAGAGACCGGGAACCTGGCCGGAACCGGAGGTGAGGCCAAGGCCGGCGCTCAGGACGCCCTGCTGACGGCTGAGGCTCAGTTGAGGCTAGAGCTACAGGTGCTGGCTCCTCGCATTGTGCGCCTGCGGCTAGGAACGCCCGAGACCTTGCGGCAGGTGCGGGCCTCGGAGATGCTGGCGCCCGGCGCCCTGGAAGAGGTACTGGCCGCAACCTACGGTTCTCAGCCGCCATTCCCTGCTCTTGAGGAGACGGCGACAGGGCTTCGCGTGACTCTGGAGGGAATCAAGATCACGTTGGAGCGCGACCCTTTTGCCCTTCAAATGAGCAGCGACGCTGCTCCCGAGGTCACCTGGCGTACAGCACTGGACGATCGCAATGTGCATGGCCTCCTCTGCACGCCACCACCGGGCCTGCATGCGACGCCAGGGGAGCAGGCCGCCGCTGCCGCCTACTGGTCATGGGCCATCGATCCCGCTGAGCATTTCTATGGCCTGGGCGAGCGCTTTGCGCGCCTGGATCATCGCGGCACGATGGTCCACCTCTTCAATATTGACGCCTGGGGGACGACGACCGAAGGATCGTATAAGAATGTGCCTTTTCTGCTGTCGTCGCGCGGCTATGGCCTCTTCATGCACACAGCTGCGCCTGTGACCCTGGCATTGGGGACGCCTTCAGCCCGGGCTGCGCTGGTGCGCTGCGCGGAGCCGAGCCTTGATCTGTTTGTATTTTTCGGGCGAGAGGCGCGCGAGGTGCTGGAAGAGTACACGCGCCTGACTGGACGGGCGACGCTGCCTCCGCGCTGGGCTTTCGGCGTCTGGCTTTCGCGCTGTCGCTATCAGAGCCGGGCAGAGGTAGAGGAGGTGGCAACACGGGCCAGGGCCGAGGGCGTGCCTTGCGACGTGCTGCATATTGATCCAGCCTGGCTGGCGCATCCAAATCTCTCCTGTGATTTCACGGTCAACGAGGAGGCTTTCCCGGATCTGCCGGGGTTGATCCGCGAGCTGGGTGAGCGCGGCTTTAAGGTCTCGCTCTGGGAGCTGCCGTATATCTCCGAGCAGGCGCCGCGCTATGAGGAGGCGGCCAGGGCAGGCTACTTCTTGCACGATGAGCAGGGCGAGCCGATTGGGGCCGATTTTGGGGGGCCGCCGCCCGATGGTCGCAAGCGTGCGATCGTCGATTTTACTAATCCGGCGGCGCGCGCCTGGTGGCAGGATCTGCATCGTCCGCTGCTACGGGCTGGAGTAGCGGTTTTCAAGACGGACTTCGGCGAGGGTGTGCCGATGGAGGCATGCGCGGCCAACGGCATGCGCGGCCACGAGTTGCGCAATCTGTATCCGCTGCTCTACAATGCCGCCGTCCATGAGGTGATCACCCAGGAGACGGGGCGCCCCGGTCTCGTTTGGGGGCGCTCGGGCTGGGCGGGTACGCAACGCTATCCAGCCCAATGGGGCGGTGATCCCAAAACCGATGCGGTGGCGATGGCCTGCTCTCTGCGCGGCGGCTTGAATCTGGCCCTGAGCGCTCCGGGCCTCTGGGCCCATGACATCGGGGGCTTTTACGGGCCGCCGCCATCGCCGGAGCTGTATATTCGCTGGGCCCAATTTGGCCTTTTCTCGCCGCTGGCGCGGGCACACGGGACTACGCCTCGGGAACCCTGGGCCTTCGGAGAGGAAGCTCTGGCCATTTTCCGCCGCTACGCGCGGCTGCGCCTGCGCCTCAATCCCTATCTGTACAGCCTGGCCTGGGAGGCCCATGCCCACGGCCTGCCGATGCTGCGCCCGCTGCTGCTCGAATTCCCTGAAGATCCGACTGCCGCCGTGATCGATGATGCCTACTTGCTCGGCCCGGCGTTGCTCGTGGCGCCAGTCTTTAGCGAGGCCCGTGAGCCGGTGGCTCGCCGCCTCTATCTTCCTGCTGGGGAGTGGATCGATTTCTGGAGCGACGAGCGCCTGGAGGGTGGACGCTATGTGACGCGCCTGGCTCCGTTGGAGGTCTTGCCTGTCTATGTGCGCGCTGGTAGCGTACTGCCGCTCGGACCGGAGCGGGCTTTCTTGCATGAGGAAGCCCCCGACGAGGTGACGCTGGAGGTCTACCCTGGCGCTCCAGGTCGCGGGCGCCTTGTCTGGGATGCCAGTGGCGCAGCTACGGAATGGCAGCTGTTGCCCACCGCTTCAGACGGCTGGCAGCTGCAGATTACAGGCAAGCGCCCGGCCCACTGGTCGGTACGCTGGCATACAGCCAGAGGTATAGTGGAGCAGGTGGCGGGCTATACGGCCAGCGCTGTGGTTTCTCTGTAACGGGGCAGAGGCCGCCGATGGGAGGGTGAGTGATGCTGGTTGATCTCTGGCTGTCAGGTCGCCCATACTACTATAGGAAGTATCGCGAGGGGAGTAGCCAGATTGCCAGCGCGCTATTCCTCACAATTGATGTATAAGACAAAAAAAGAAAATACGGCTTTGTCGCTCTCTACCCTCCTGTCCAGCGTAGCTCGCCTGCGTCTATCAGGCCGATCTTCTGAAATATACACCGACAACAGAGTAATTAAAGTGTGAGAGATGTAGAAGGCGAGAGAGCATGGCTGACGCTGTCCCCTCTGAGCGCGCCTGGACATGCTCTCTTGCCTGCGTTCTCAGTCAGACGCTGCTGACCAGGGTCGAGACGCCCGAGCCAGAGAGGAAGCCAGACTACACCCGGCAGATTAGCCAGTGAGCGGCTTCTGTCCGTAGACAATCATAAAATAGCCTTTTGTCTGCAGCGCGTTCCACTCGTGATTAACCTGCTCGATCATATCGAGGACCTCCTGCTCCGAGCGGCCAAAGCGCGCGGCGATCGGCCCACTCACCGCTTTGGCCCCCTCTTTAAAGTCCAGGGCCATCAGCGAACCCAGGCGCCCGCCCCAGTCGCCGACCGGGACCTCCAGGGGACGGCGCTGGATGTTGATTAGACCAGCCTCTGCCAGATAGCGTTCGAGCGAGCGCATCACCTCGCCCTCGGTATCCAGCCCACGCAAGGCCGCCAGCTGCCCCATCCAGTCGAGCAGCTGCTGCGTCGCAGGTCCACAGGGCACAAAGCCATTGGCACTGATGCTTCCCTCCACCAGTTCAACCCAGCCACCAGGAGCCGTCACCCGCACCAGCTCCTGCACCACCCCCGGCCAGGCCGCCAGCGGAATCGCCAGCAGCAGCAAGCGCTGATGCACAAAATCAAAGGTGTTCTCCTCAAACGGCAGACCCTGCAGCACATCCCCCCGAACAAAGCGATAGTTCGAGGGCATGCGACTCGTACTCTTGGCCTGCTCCACATCCACCCCGATCACCTCCGCCTGCGGAAATTGCTGCGCCAGCTCTATGGCCCACCGTCCAGTCCCACAGCCCACATCGAGAATGCGCCTCGGCTGCCCAATCGGCGCCAGGTAGTTTCCACGCAGCGCGGCACGTAACATGTAGTGCTGGAAATCGAGTCGATTGACTTCGCCGAGATCCTTCGGCAACAAGTAGGGCTGCTCCTGCAGGTAGCGGCGCCGGCCCTGCAAGCGCGGCAAGGCTACGTCCCCCAGGCGCCAACCCGTTCCGCTGGCCTGTCCTGTCGCTCCCGTCGACAGCGTGCCCCCACCCCGCCGACGGAAAAACCACCAGGGCATCTACTCCTCCTTTCTGCTCTCCTAGTCATATCACCCATGCTGCTATCATCCGGTGTCGTATTCCTGGGAAGGCAAAAAGCTCTTGAATCATTTCCCAAACTCTATCAGCTGTAGCACATGAAGGTAGATAGTTCAGTGAAGAGTGTAAATAAGGAGATGTGTATCTGTCAACGCAGCTAGCAAGGAATAAGCGTAGACCTATTAATTTTTATCAATTTTTTATGGGGGAAGCGATCGAAGAGAGGACCTTCTACATCAGAGCTGGTCGGGAAGATCGCTCGCTTTATCTCGTGCAGAGACGATGAGGCTTCAGCAGTGTCTTCACGAGATGCTGTATCATCTTTGAGGAACTGCCCAAGGCGTGGGTAATGAAATAGTCACGAGAAGGAGGCTGAGAACCTGCCCAAGTCCTCAGCGGAGGTTGATCGCAAGCGGAGGATCAGATCGTGATCTCGGTCCTTTCGCCGGCAAGATCGATCCGACTACGGTGCACTCTCTTAGCCAGCCGCGTCCTTAGTGACGCTATCTCCCTGAGCCAGAGCACGAGCCTCGTCCAGGTCGCCAGCCTGGCCATAGCGATAGACGATGATCCTCTCGGTCCGCCACAGCGTGGGACTGATTTCCATAAGGCGAAACAGCACTCGCACCCAGAACGGGAAGCGGGAGAAGGCAACGAGTTCGCTGGGCTTGAGTTCTTTGACGAGGTCAAGCTTCGGCTCCAGCTGCCTGATATCCTGGGGATCATCGAGGCCCCACCTATAGGCGGCTCCTGTCCCTCCGACGTTTGAGCCTGCTCGCTTCACAATCAACCTGTTGCAGATGTCGAAGATCAGCTGGCCACTGGGAAAATGGGCCACCACGGCATTGAGCAGCGCTTTCACCTCTGGCTCACTCAGATAGTGCAGCACCCCCTCAGCGATCAGGAGGCCGGGCCGCTCCCGAGGAACCTCGTCTAACCAGTGCAGATCTGAGAGTGAAGCCCCAATCAGGCGATAGGTCTCGCGGTCAGGGAAGAGGCGGCGACGCAGGTCGATCACATCGGGATAATCAATATCGAACCACAGAACGGAGGCCGGCGGATCGAGACGGAACACCCGGCTGTCCATGCCGCAACCTACATGGAGAACCACCGCATCGGGATGCTCGGCCAGATAGCGCTTCGCCAGCAGATCGAAGGTCGCCGCTCGTGTGGCAATGATGGTACAGCCGATTTTCTCCCACATCTTCCACGACCCGGGACCTCGATACTGTTTGCGGATATCGTAATCGATCTGCGTCATCGCTGCTTCAGCCCAGGGGTCACGCAAGATGGGCTGCTTCCACTGACTCTGAAGGGCTCGCCCACTCAAGGTCATGAGCATTGTCTCTTTTTCTTTGGAAAAGCGGATCTTCTCAGAAGCCATAGAGAGCCTCCCCTTTGTTCGACTAGGTTCATCCATCGGCAGTGCCAGGCCGCTGTCCTCTGCCAGCAGACCAGCGCCTTCCTCGTTTCAAGCGAGCAAGGAGTCACGGAGCCTGGGCGCAGGATCCTCTTGTCAACCCGGCCACAACTAAGATTATACCTCTAGGCCTCCATGAACCGTAGTTTAAGCGCAGCTCTTTCGCACGGGTGCGATAGTAGCGGCAATCGTAAGACGCGCAATGCTCAGGAGTCAGGGGAGAGAAAGGTGCTGGCTTTGAGGCGTGAGATCGGCTCGCCGTGCAGGTAGTATCGGGCGTTGGTGTTCTCTGCGCCGGCGTCATCTTGAGGGATAGGCTGGCGGTTCGCGGCCTGAACACAGCAGGAACGCTGTAGTGCGTCGCCGCAACAGAGGTCCTCGCGGCAACGGGTCAGTTTGCGCTGGCAGCGCAGAGCACGCTGATGATCGTGGGGTCCATTTGGCCTGGCGACCGCTGGAGCGGATACACCACCGAGCAGCGGAGTGCCTGCTACTGAGCGCAGCCGGCTCCCACGAGCGAGTTACAGGAGGGGACAAGGCCGGGCCAACGGCCAGCCCTCTTCAGTTCAGCTTAGCTGGCGCAACAACTGAGCAGGCGGACATCCCGCGTGAAGGAGAGCGCCACCAGCTTGAGTGCCTCCGCCATCGTCGGATAGACATGGATCAACTCCGTGAAATCCTCCAGCGTGGCCCCAAAGCGCAGCGCCATCGCCGCCTCGTGGATCACTTCCCCCGCACTCTCCCCCAGCAACGAGACCCCCAGCACGCGCCGACTGGCCCGCTCCACGACCATCTTGACCAGCCCTTGCGTCCGATGGATCGCTCCCGCCCGCGGCACCAGGTTCAGCGGCAGCACCTGACAGGCACAGGCCAGCCCTTCCTGCTGCGCCTGCGCATCGGTCAGGCCCACCATCGCCAGCGGCGGATCAGTAAAGATACAGCGTGGGATCACCCGATGGTCCACCGGACGTGGTGGCTCCCCAGAGAGGGCATTGTGTGCGGCCAGCCTGCCATCGGCAGCCCCCACCGGCGTGGCGAACTGATTGCCCCAGGCCCAGCCAATGACATCACCTGCCGCCCAGATGTGTGGCACGCTTGTCCGCAGTGTCCGGTCGACCTGCACCGCTCCATCGGCCTCCAGCACTATCCCAGCCCGCTCCAGCCCCAGCCCGTCGGTATTGGGACGCCGTCCAGTCGCAACCAGCAGCTGCTCGACCTCCAGCGTCTCTCTCTGCCCTCCCCACTGGAAGGTGACAGCCACGCCTCTGACCCCTGGCGCCACTCGCTGCACCTGGACCCGCGTTCGCAACTGCAGCCCCTCCGCCTCCAGCAGCCCGGCGAGTGTCCACGCCAGCTCTGGCTCCACGCCAGGCAGTAGCTGCGCACCCCGCGTCAGGAGAGTCACCTGCGTCCCCAACCGGACGAAGAGCTGACCCAGCTCCAGGGCAATCGCCCCAGCACCCAGGATCACGAGCGAGCGCGGCTGCTGGCGCAGCGACGTCTGCCAGGGATCATCGGCGCTACTGAGCAGATCGCTGGTCAGGAAAGGAACTTTCTCTAATCCCGGCAGCGCCGGGACGACCGGGCGCGAGCCGGTGGCGATCAGCAGCTGCTGGCCACGCAGGCGCCGCGCGCCGTCAGGACCAGTCACTACCACCTCGTGCGGCGAGAGCAGCTGCGCTCGCCCCCGCACCAGACCCAGGCCCGCAATCTCGTGCAGCAGATGCTCGTAGCGCTCCCAGCGATAGGCCTGGACCAGGACATCCTTCTGCTCCAGTAACTCGCTCCAGCTGGCCGGCATTCGCAAAGGGGTCAGGCCAGGATAGCGCGGATGAGCCGCCTCGTGCACCAGGCGCGCCGCCTCGATCAGATTCTTGGAAGGCAGACAGCCCCGATTAGCACAGGTTCCCCCGATGGTGCGCTCCTCGGTCAGCAGGGCGGTTTTACCCAGTTCAGCAGCGTGTAGCGCCGCAGCGAAGGCGGTCGAGCCGCTGCCCAGGATTAAGAGATCAGGCTCGCTCACGATCGTCATTGCTCGGATACTTCCTTTCCTTGGTGACGGGGAAGGGATCAGCAGCTCGCTGGCCCCGACCAAACAGGCACCAGCTGGATAGCCCTGGGAGCCAACAGCATTCGGCTGTTCAGGATACCAATATATCCGCTTATACTGATATGTTCAATCTTAAGATGCCGGGCCTCACCTGTCAAGGGGACCTTCCCCAGAGAGAAGAGAGACGCACGAGATTGCAGAATCGGGGAAATAGGCATAGCCAGCCATCGCTGACTTTCACGTTTATCAAATAGAAGGTGCTCCACCTTACCCCCGGGCGGGGCTGGCAAAACCTCTAAGTAGGCTACTGAACGTCTTCTTGATCACTTTCCCTCTCCAGGCTCCCTACCCCACTTGACAGTAACTCTACTATAATGGTATATTCGAAGCGTGAGCATGCACAGCCACCATCTCGACAGGAAATTGCCGAGATGGATGGTTCCCAGCCAGCGAGAGCTGGCCACCGATTCAGACCTGGCGTAGATCGTCCGGTCCCTGTGTTTGAAAGCGAACAGCAACCCACCTGCTCCTTCCTGGGGGGGAAGGCTCAGGGGGAACCCAAAAGAGTTCGCCATGCTCGCGCCCAGTTCCTCAGGTCATAGTCAGGTAGATCACTCTCAGGCAGGCTCAGTCATACTGGATGACAGGTTGGGTGGCAGGAAATAAATCGAGAGAAAGAAACGCTTCGATCTGCGGGCCTGAGCCGTGCTACAAGGCTGATCTACCATGCCAGAAGACAGCTCACTCAAGAGCAACGCTGCTCGGTGATTGGATGTGAAGGAGCATCGATCTAGCATCACCAAGGTGTATTACGGGAGTGAGTGCCTTTCCAGTCTGGCAGACTGCCAGCGCCGGCTCCGCAAGATAATACGCTAAAGGTTGCGCCTACCACCTCGTTAGAGGCATGCCACTCCTTTCCACCTTCACGCATCCGAGTCCGGGCGCCTAAACTACGGGCATGAGGCGATACTGCCCTCTTCGGCCCTGTCGTGTATCGCTCGCCGAGCGCGCTAGAGGGACAGTTTTGCCTTCACATAGGAGCAAAAAAAGCACTTGAAGAGAAAGGAGCTAAAATTGAAAGAACTGCACGGCGAACTCGCTCAGCTCGAACTCGATGGCCTCACCCTCGACGATCTGGAGATCGAGGACCTGAAGCTCTCTCCCGAAGGTGGCCTGGAGCTGCTCACCACCGGCCACGGCATGGTAGAGATCGGCGCCTCTTCTGGCCAGGGCGCCTGCTGCAGCTGCTGCCTCCTCTGCTGCTGTTGTCCCTGTTTAGGCTAAGGCATACAGCCTTAGAAGATAGCAAGCGCCGGTCTGTTTCCCGATCGGCCTCCCGTGCGGGTTAGAGACAAGGAACAAATAGGGCAAGTATTGCTTCATGTCACAGACGCCAACCTATCTACATGATGTACAAGGAGGTTACTCATGCAAGATTTGCACGGCGAACTCGCTCAGCTCGAACTTGATGGCCTCACCCTCGACGATCTGGAGATCGAGGACCTGAAGCTCTCTTCCGAAGGTGGTCTGGAGCTGCTCACCACCGGCCACGGCATGGTAGAGATCGGCGCCTCCTCCGGCACGGCAGCCTGTTGCAGCTGCTGCCTCGTCTGCTGCTGTTGCTGGTAGTTCCAGACTAACCCTGGCATAGCCCACTGCTCTCTCTACGCGCCGCCCGAAGCGATACACGACCTTCCCGCCGGGAGAAAGGAGACCGTCACATGGAAGACCTGAAGCAAGAACTTTCTCACCTGAACCTCGAGGAGCTACAACTGGATGACCTGAGCATTCAGCCACTCGAGGCAGATCACAGCGGGCTGGAAGCGCTCACGCTTGGCCACGGTATGATCGAGATAGGCGCCTCTATCCTGCCCACCGCCTGCTGCAGCTGCTGCATACCCTGCTGCTGCTGCTGCTAACGAGCTACAGGACAGAGATCCTAAGCGCCGCTAGAAAAGAAGCACGGCGGCCCAATTCGGCCTATCCGAGGTGCAGCATAGTTGCTCGTAGTTGCTGCGCCACTATGCCTGCACCTCTCTGCAAATCAGCCCGTCGTTGTAGAGTATCTATGCGCACGCTGAGGGGAGAAACTGGCCATGCGCCCCAGGATGAGAGGCGATGTCTTCTATTTTCCTACCCCCGAAGGGGTCTACTTGCGCAACAATCAGGGCGCCTACCACATGAAAGGGAAAGGTCTTGCCCGGTTGCTCGACTTGCTTTTGCCCTATCTGGACGGTCAGCATACCCTCGAGGAGATCACTCAGCAGGCCCCAACAGAGCACCGCGCCTTGATCAACAGGCTCATTGAGGTACTGGCTACCCGCGGCTTCATCAAGGATCTGGCTCTCGATCGCCCCCATCAGTTGAGCCCGGCTGAACAGGCAACCTACGCCGCGGAGATCGCTTTCATCGAGGCTTTTCAGGATTCAAGCGCCTGGCGCTTCGAACGCTACCGCCGGAGCCGCGTACTGCTGATCGGCTCCGGTCTGACGCTACAGGCACTCGTGCAGGCCACACTGCAGTGTGGCCTGGCCGACGTCCACGTCTTGATAACCAGCGAATGCTCACTAGAGCACCAGCGCCTACAGGACTATCTGACCCTGCGCCATCAACACGATCCGCGCCAACAGCTGCACGTGCTCGAACCTCTCGATTGGGACGACGAGCAGGCTGTGACACAGGCTCTCACGCCGTTTGAGGCCGTCCTGCATCTCTCAGATCGACCAATGATGCGGCGCAGCGTTCTGCTCAACCGCCTCTGCTATCAACTTGGTAAGCTCTTCCTCGCCGCGACGATCATTGACACTCAGGCCTGGCTGGGACCGCTGGTTTCCCCTCCTCAGAAGGGCCAGGAGCTGATACACGGCTGCTGGGAATGCGCCTGGCTTCGCTTACAAGCCAATCTTTCTGCCGAGACGGTCACCGCTCCCTACGATTTCGCCGACTACCCCGAGGCGGTGATCAGCTATGCTCTGGCCGCGCCAACCGCCGCCGTGGTCGCCAATACTCTTAACTTCGAACTATTTAAATATATTACAGAAGCAGGGCCGCTGGAGACGAGGGGTCACCTGCTGTTGATCGACCTGGAAACGCTCCAGAGTCAGCGCCATTCTTTCAATGCCTCTGCCCACTGCCAGTGCTGCTGCCAGGCCGCTCCGCTGACAGCCCAGCACTTCCAAGATCTGCTGACAGAGCGCAGCGCCGGACCGGTGCTCTCACAGGAAGAGTTCTCTCGCAAGGCGGCGCAGCTCTTCGATGCCAGGCTCGGGCTTTTCAGCAGGCTGGATGAACATAACTACACTCAGATTCCTTTGAATATAGCATGCGTCGATCTGGGGCGACCAGGACCCCACCTCCCCCTAGTGCAGACCTGGCGTGTTTTCGGGGCAGGCACCGATTTTGGCGCGGCTCGCCGGGCTGCCACGCTGCGGGCTTGCGAACACTACGCAGCCTGGTGCTATGATGCTCGTCGCAGCCTGAGCGGGAGCGCGCCAGAGCTGACCGGGTTGGCGCGGGAATCACTGATCTGCTATACCCGCAGCCTGGAGCCTGCGGCCTCTCTCGATCCGGAGGAAGACTATCTCTGGGCCTGGGAGCTGCCCAGTAAGCGGATCACCCTGGTCCCGGCAGCAGCCATCTTCAGGCTGTCCGCAGAGGAAAAGCTGCCCCAATCCCTGCCACTTGGAGTGGCCGCCGGTATGAGCTGGCCCGAGGCGCTCTGTCGGGCACTCTTCACGCACGGACTTGCAGAGCTTAAGCAGCGACTGACGGAGAGTCGCGAACCCTTCCCCCGCGTCGCAGTCGGCGCCCTGGCTCTCTCTGAGGCAGCGCGACGCTATGAGCACCTGCTGACTCTGCAAGGCTTTCCTATTAGTGTCTATGATCTCTCAGTCTTGCTCTCTGACTGGGGACTGCCGGCCTTCGCTTTCTGTTGCGACGGAGAGACCTGGGCCTATACTTGTCACTTGCAGGCCCAGGCAGCTATTGAGGAGGGCCTGCTGCTCTGCCTCCAGCACGCCCAAGCTCTTCATAATGGAGAGCCTGACTACACGCTGCCACCAGTCGCGCCCCTGCCGATGGCTTTGCGCAGCACAGCCTCAATCGTTCCCCACTACCCGCCCGCAGAATCGTGGGAGCAGATGCAGCAGGCGCTGCTTACCGCTCTCGAGGCCCAGGGACGGCGGGCGCTGATTGTGCCGCTCGATCACGATGCCGCTCTCTGCGCGGCGCTGCCCTATATTGTACGTGTTGTTCTGGGGAGGTCCGCCAATGACTGCTAGCTGGCAGGAAACACAAGTTAGGCCGCTGTTGGGTTTGCTGGCCGAAGGCAGTCTGGGACAGACTATCCGCGAGCGCCTGCGGGAGGAGTGGGGCCAGCCTGTGGAGGTAACGCGGGCCGATCTGCAGGCAGCGTCGGGGCCAGCCTACACGCTGCTGCTGGTCATCAGTGAACGCTGGCACGGGCTATTGTTCCAGGAGGTCAATCGTTGGAGTCTGGCTAACGGGACGCCCTGGCTGGGGCTTTCGATCGAGCCGGGGTGCGCTGTGCTTGGCCCTTGTGTGTTGCCAGGACGCAGCGCCTGCGCCACCTGCGCTGAGCGGCGACGGGCCAATGCGCAGAAACAGGCAGAAGAGTTTCAGGCGGAGCGCGCTTATCTGGCACAGCAAGCGTGCTCGGAGCTGCCTCCAGATCCGGCCTCAACTCAGGCCAGAGCCTGGCTGACTGCTTCCGTCCAGACCATCCTGTCACAGCTGGTCGCGTTGGAGGTCGCTCGCTTTGGACGCGACCCGGAGACAATGCTGACCTACAACGCCCTGCTCTATCTCGATCTGGCCACCTTGAGTATTAGCCGCCATCCCTTCCTGCCTGAACCACACTGCCCTGACTGCGCGGCACTGCCAGCCGATAGCGCCGCTGCTGTCCAGGCCGCCATGAGACTTGTGGCGCGGCAGAAGCTCGCTCCCCAGACCTACCGCGTACGCGATCTGCTCTCTCTCAAGGATCGGCTGCTGGCGCGCTACGTCGACCCGGAGTGCGGCTTGATCCGTGGCCTGACCAAGGATACCAGCAACCTCTATGCGAATTTCGCTGCTCACATTCCTCTGCAGGAAGGAAGGCGTCAAGAGGTCGGCTTCGGGAGGGCCTTCAACTACGAACAGGGCCAGGTGGCAGCCATTGCTGAGGCCCTGGAACGCTACGCCGGTATGCGACCAGGCGGCAAGCGCACGGCAGTGCGCGCGAGCCGACGCGAATTAGGCGAGGTGGCTCTTGATCCGCGCACGTTGGGCTTGCACAGCGAGGCACAGTATAATCTGCCCCATTTTCCCTATGTACGCTATAGCGACGATCTGGTACTCAATTGGGTCTGGGGCTATTCCTTCGCGCGTCAGCAAGCGGTGCTGGTGCCCGAGTGCAACGTCTATTATGGCCTTCACCAGTGGTCAGGTGAGAGACCCTATGTCTATGAGATCTCCAATGGCTGCGCGATCGGCAACTGCCTGGAGGAGGCTCTCCTGCATGGCATCTTAGAGATCGCCGAACGCGACGCCTTTCTACTGACCTGGTATGCCCGCCTGCCCATGCCGCGTATCGAACTGCAGTCGGCGCGCGACCCGCTGATCGGGCTGATGTGCGAGCGTCTCTATCATCTGACAGGCTATCAGGTGCATGCTTTCAACATTACCCTGCCGGAGCGCATTCCTTGCTTTTGGGTGATGGCCGTCGATGAACAGCAGCGACCGGATTATCCATACGTGTTGTGCGCCGCAGGCTCGCACCTGCTGCCGGAGAAAGCTCTTATCAATGCTTTGCAGGAGCTGGCGCCGATCGTCGGCAGCCATATCAGTCTCTATCGTCAGGAACGGGAGCGCGCTCGCAGCATGCTGGCCGACTCCTCGCTCGTGATGCAGATGCGCGACCACGCTTTGCTCTATTGTCTGCCGGAAGCCTTTGAGCGCCTGGCCTTCCTGTACCAGACTCCACAGACGCAGACCTTCGCTGAGGCTTTCGATGGCGATAAGCCGCCCGCTCATGCGGATCTGCGCGCGGATGTGCTCGATGTAATGGCGCGCTATCTGCGCAGCGGCATCGATGTGATCGCCGTTGATCAGACAACACCCGAGCTGGCGCTGGAGGGCTTCTGCGCTGTGCGCGTCCTGATGCCAGGCATGCTGCCGATGACCTTTGGCCATCACGCCCGCCGCTGCTATGGCTTCAAGCGCCTCTATGAGCTGCCTTACGAGCTTGGCTACGCAGCACGGCCTTTGACCGACGCCGATCTCAACCCCTATCCTCATCCATTCCCGTAAGCGAGCGGAAGGAAGGAGCGTCTATGAGCAATCAAGATCGCGAGATCGGTCTGCGCTATCTGCAGGCTACCTACTACGGCCTATCCTCCCTCCTTGCCGAGGGTCAGGGTGAGGAGGGCATGCCCGGCGAGCCGCTGAAGTTCAAGATCTATCGTGGCATCCCTCACTATCCGCTCAGTCAGCACCTCCCCCTTTCCCTGGGCGATCTACGACGGGCCTTCGCCAGCCAGGAAAGGCCCAACGAGGAGGGACCTCGCTCCCTGGATGAACGGACGCTTTCCTGCCTGCTCTACTACAGCTATGGCTTCTCGCGCCACGATAGTGGCCTCGATGTCCGCTGGCCTTTCCACCGCCTGGTCGCCTCCGCTCGCTGCTTTTTTCCTGCGGAACTCTACGCCTGGTTGCCAGCGTCGGCCCCTATCCCTCCGGGCTTCTACCACTATGACAACCTGCATCACGGCCTGGCCGCTCTCAGACAGGGCGACTACCGCGCCGTGCTGAGCACGGCTCTCGGCTGCGAGCTGGCCGACAGCCTGGGTGTGCTCTTCGTCAGCGCTTACTTCTGGAAGAATGCTTTTCGCTATCGCAACTTTTCTTATCGGCTGTGCTCGCAGGAAGTGGGGATGGTGATCGGCAACATTTTGCTGGTCTGCGGCGCGCTGGGCCTTGCTGCCCAGGTCCACTACCAGTTTCTCGATCGTGCTCTGATCCGCCTGCTCGGCCTGGAAGAGGGTGAGGAGAGTCCTTTCGCCACGCTAGTGCTTTACCCCGCCGGCAGCAAGCGGCAGGCGAGAAAAAAGCTACCCGCTCCCGCAGTCAGCGCCGAGGCCCTGCTGACGGAGATCGAGGCCATTGCCCCAGCCCATATTAAGTTGAGCGCACTTGACCGCGAGCACTGTCAGAAGCTGCTGGAGATCGACCAGCATTCACGGCTGGAGAGCAGCGCCGAGCTGGCGCTTTCGCTGCCACCCACCAGGCCGGCCTGTGCTGAGACCGCCACCCCGCTGCAGGCGCCGGCACCCTGGCCAGAGGAGCTTGAGCTGGTGCAGGCCCTCTACCGGCGCAGCTCTGGCGACGCCTTCTTCCTCCCCCTGTACAGACCCGTGAGCCAGGCCGCTTTCTGGGAGACCGTGCGCTATAGCCTGGCCCCTTACGAGAGCGACCTCGGCGGCGCTAGCGCATCGCCCGCGTTGGAGCTGTTCATAGCCATCAACAACGTTGCCGAGATCCCCGCGGGGATCTACCGCTTCTGCCAGCGCTGCTGCGCGTTGCATGTGATTGAGCAGAAGGCGGTAGCTTCTCAGCTCCAGGCTATTCACAGTACACCGGCTGTTAACTGTGGCAGCGCTCCTTTTGTCGCCTATCCGGTTGCCAACTACGGCGCACTCAGCGCTACACTGGGAAACCGCGCCTACCGTATCATGCACATGGAGTGCGGCCTGGTGGCGCAGCGCCTCTCTGTTTTGAGTGCGGCCTTTGGCCTGGTGGCACGCTGTAGCGATAGCTATCATCTCGATCGCTGCGCACAGCTGCTGCATCTGAGCGAGCAGGTAGAGACGCCCTTGTTTCTGATCGCTTTTGGCTATGAGCGCCCCGGCGCGGGAGCCGGGGCACGCTATCGGCATAGCATTCGTCTCTGAAGAGAAGAAGAGGAGGCATGAAAGAGCAGCATCTCTGCAGTGTGTCAGGGGACTATGTCGTACGGGTCGCCGGCCTGCCTCTGACGGCCCTGGCAGTGCTGCGCTTCGAGCGGAGCCTGGTGCTGATTCAGGAGCTGCTACGCCTTGAGGAGAGGCTGAGCAGCAGCGGCACCCACCTCTCGGAGCAGCTGCACGCGGTGATCGGCACCTTGACGGGCGCTGAGCAGCGCCGACCACGCCAGCAGCTGATCGAATTGCGGCGCGCTCTCTTCCAGGGTCGTCAACCAGCACCGGCGCTGCTGGCGCCGGATCTGCTGGCCTGCTTACCCGCTGAGCTGCGGGCCGCGATTGGACACTGGCAGGCAGAGCTTGAGCAACGCGCTGCGCTGCTGGCAGAAGTTCGACGCGTGTTCGTCGCAGAGCTGGACGAGCGCCGGGCGGCCCTGCGCGATCTGGCCGGTCGAGAGCGCTTTCTCCAGGGCGTGCTCCTCGCCAGTCCAAGCCTCTATCTGGATTGTAGCCGCTGGCTGACGGCAGCTCCGGCTGAGGCCGGTCGCTTTCTCGATCGCAAGCTGGAGGACGGGCTGCTCAACTACCTCACGCGCATGGCCGCCAAAACCAGCCCCTATAGTACCTTTACTGCCCTTGCTCACGGTCACTTTGCCCCAGCACAGGAGCAGCAGGACGAGTTCACGACGGCTGGCACTGAGCGACGCGAGTCAGGGGAGGGGCGCAGTGTCATTGAGCTGAATCTGCTGCTGGTGGACCATATCGCCCGAGCACTGGCTCAGTGGCCCGCGGTTCGCCACTCTCTGCGCGTGAGCGTGAACCCCTCTCTCGTCAGCAGCGATAGCGTTCTGCGCTTCATCAGCCGGGATGAGCTGGGCCGCGAGCGCCTGGCAGCGGTGCGCGCTACGCCATCGCTGCGCGCCGTGCTCCAGCTTGTCGAAGGCCGACAGCCGCTGAGCTATGGGGAGCTGCTCGAGGCGCTGAGCGCTCTGGACCCGCAGGGAAGACGGCAGGAGCTGGCGGAGGCACTTGATCAGCTCTGTGCTCGTGGCCTGCTGCAGCTCGATTTCGCTATCCCTGAGCAGGCTCAGGACCATCTGCTCCGCCTCTGTGAGGCGCTCGCCCCTATCGAGCAGAGGCCCGTTCAGGCGATACGAGGGCTGTTACTGGAGTTACACCAGTCCCTGGCCACTTACGAGCGGACAGCTCAGGCACGCCAGCGTTATGCGCTTCTGCAGCAGCTGCGCGCTCTATTGGAGCGTCTCTTCTCTGAGCTGGGGCTGAGCGAGCGGCCTGGTTTTGCCCTGCCAGCTAAGAATCTGATCTACGAGCATACTCTGCTGAAGACGGCGCCCGGCAGCAGTCTCCCTGCCCTGGAGAGCGATCTCCTGGCCGATCTGGCCCTCGTTCAGCGACTGACCAGCCTTTACGATCCGCTGCTCACCGGGCGCCTGGCGTTGGCCTCCTTCTTCAGGCGGCGCTATGGGGTAGGGGCGACAGTGGACCTGATGACCTTTTACGCAGACTGCTATCGAGAGTGCCAGCAGCTGGCGCCCGCACTCTTCAGCCAGCCCGCAGGGATGCGCCCAGGGCCATCGACTGCTCCCAGTGCGGCTCAGGCGTTGCAGCTCTTCAGCGCACTCCTCTCTGAGAACGGCGTTGAGCAAGAGGAACTGGCCCGCGTTATGGCCCTGCGCCAGGAGATAGCGCGCGTTGTGGCCGACCAGCCACCAGACAGCATCAGCGGCATTCGCGCCCTCGATCGTCAGCGGCTGCATGCCCTACTGGAGCGCTGTCCCGCTTCTGTGGAACTACCCTCCTCGCTGGCGCTCCATTGCCAGCTCTACTGGCAGGACGGCCAGCGCTGCCTGGTGCTGAACTCTATTCAGAGCGGCTTCGGGCGCCACCTGCGCCGCCTGGGCTACCTGGAGGCTCAGCTTGCTCCCGCCTCCCGGGAGAGCGAGATGCAGGCTGGAGGTGCTGCTCTGGCCGACACGGCAGGGCCTCTGCCCGTTGCCATCCAGGGCATCTTCGGCTCCAATCTGAACCTGCGCTTGCCCGGCAGCGAATACGAGATCGCTTATCCCGGCAGCCCGAGTAGCGGCAGTCCGGAGCGGCTGCTCCCCCTGAGTGACCTGCTGGTCCAGCACGATTCGGTCAGCCAACGGCTGGTACTGCGCTCCAGACGCTTGAACCGCCAGTTGCTGCCGATGCACCTGGGTCTGATGTCTGATTACTGGTTGCCGCCGCTCTATCGTTTTCTGCTGTGGGCTTGCGGTGAGACGCCTGGTGAGCGCCTGTGGAGCCTGCGTCTGCTCCTGCTCGATCCTCCCCTGACACGCGGCAGCAAGGACGCGCGGGAGCCACAGCCGCGCTACCAGCCACGCACCTGTTTAGGGAGGATCTGCCTCAACCGCGCGCATTGGTACCTGCCGCCGGCCTGCTTACCAGTCCGTCAAAAAGGCGAGTCGCACTTCGACTACTTCCTGAAGGTGCAGCGCTGGTCTGCGCAGCACCGCCTGCCGGCGCGCTGCTTCCTGCGTGTCAATCCTTTCGACTTCCAGGCTGCCGAAGGACCTGACGGCTCCGCCTATTCGCTCAGCAAGGAACGTAAGCCGGTTTACCTTGATTTCGAGAGCTATTTCTCGCTCAGTATGTTCGAGCACTTGATCGAGAAGAGCAGCTTCGGTCTCCTGCTGGAGGAGGCCCTGCCAGCAGAGACCGATTTGCTGCCTGCTCATGAGGGTGGCTACGTCTGTGAATATGTCTTTGAAGTCAACCGCCAAGGAGCTTGAGATGACGGAGCAGCCCCGCTGGATCAGCGCCCATCTTTTCTATCACGGCGATCTGAGTGCGCTCCTGGTGGACTGCGTCCAGCCCCTGCTTACGCGCCTGGAGCAGCGTGGCCTGATCGCGTCCTATTTCTTCGTGCGCTATTGGCAAGGGGGACCACACCTTCGCCTGCGCCTCTTGCCACAGACGGCCAATGCTTCGGAGTCGATCATGGATGAGGTGCGCCGGGCCGCCGCTGGCTATTTTCAGCAGCATCCAGCTCCCGACTCGCTGGACCCAGGGCACTACCAGGAGATCAGCAGCTATCTCTCCTTGATGGAGTATGGCCGCGCTGAGTCAGGGCCGCTCTATCCGAATAACAGTGTGCACTTTCTGCCCTATATGCCAGAATATGAGCACTACGGTGGGCAGCAGGCCATGCCTTCCATCGAAGAGCATTTCTGGAAGTCGAGCGCCATCGCCCTGGCCTTGCTGTGCCAGGGCGCCGACCGCAAGCAGCGCACGGCTCATAGTACGGCGGCTATGCTACTGACCGCCGCCCTGGCAGATCCGACGCGCACCGCAACGGCCCGGGTGATCGAGCACTTCTACTTTTCCTGGGAGCGCATGCCCGTCAGTCTACGCTCCCAGCTGCTGGCTCGCTTTGATCAGCAGTACGAGCAGCAGCGCCAGCGTCTTGAGCGGCTCAGCGAACAGCTCTTGCAGCTCTCCGCCCAGGAAGAGCCAGACCTCGACGGCTTCTCAACGGCCCTCGGGCGCTGGCTGCACAGCATTCGTCAGCTCTACCGCAAGCTCCAGGAGCTGGATCAGGCCGGCCTGCTGCTGCCACAACCGCTGTCCGCCAGGCCGGCGAGGCCGTCGTCGATCACGATCGGCACGCCGTTGAGTATTGTGCTCCGTTGTGCCCATATGCACAATAACCGTCTTGGGCTGCTGATCCTCGAGGAGGCCTACGTCCTTCACCTTCTCAAGCGCGCCCTCAGCGAGGAGGACTGGACCAGCGACTCCAATCAGCAGCCCGAGCCGTTCGCTGGCAGCCCATTTTAGAGACAGGAGCAAGCCATGTCTGGCAGTAGCGTCGCTCGTCCCGAAGCCTGCGCCTGGCAGAGTGCCCACGTGTACTACTACGATGAGCAGAAAGATGCTCTGCTCCTCGACTGCATTCAGCCGCTGTTCGCGCAGGCCAGGCCCATTACACCCCGACTCTTCTTCGTGCGTCACTGGCTGCGCGGTCCACACCTGCGCCTGCGCTTTTATTGCTCGTCGATGCAGTTTGCTGCCACGCTCAAGCCGCTGATCGAGTCGACCGTCGGCGGCTACCTGCGCCAGCATCCTTCTACCACTCGCCTGGACGAGGAGCAGCTGAAGCCCCTCTATGCCACGCTGGCGCGCCAGGAGCAGGAGACCGGGCCGCTTTTTCCGCTCTACCCCGACAATTCGATCCAGTATCTGCCCTACGACCGTCGCCTGCAGGTGCTCGGCTCCGAGGCCCTGGCAAGCCTGTTGGAAGATTTCTACGTCGACACCAACGACCTGGCCTTTGCTATGCTGGCCTACCTGCGTCAGGGCCATTCGCTGCTAACTCTCTGTTTCGATCTGATGATCACCGTGGCCCATCGGCAAGGCCAGCATCTGGCGCGCGGCTTTCTCTCCTATCGCTCTCATGCCGAGGGCTTCATCATTGCCAGCTCCGACCCTGCTCGGACACGCGCCCTTCTTGAGAGCCGCTATCAGCAGCAGGCCAGGACGCTGGTCGCCCGACTACGGCAGCTACTGGCCGCCCTGGATCGGGCGCAGGATACCTTTCCTTTCACTCTGGCCTGGTCGCAGTTGATGCAGCGCTATCAGGAACGCGCCGCTCAGCTGATCACCACCGGTCAGATCGATCTGAGCCTGGCCAGTCTGGAGACAGGCGAGGGGGACAGCTCATCTGTACGCCGAAATCTGGCCGCCAGCGCCTTCCATAGCGCTCTGGAGCGTGATCAGGAGCGCAAGCAGGCGCTCTACAGCGATCCCTGGTTCCAGAGCTACCGTCTGGTACTGAACCTGCTCTACCTGCACTTCAGTCGTCTGGGTCTGCGCCCGCTCGATCGTTTTCTGCTCTGCCACCTGGCTGCCAATGCTGTCGAGGAGGCTCTCAAGATCGATGCCGTTGAGATGGTGAGCGCCTTCAGCGCTGGAGCCTGGTCAGGGCCAACACATTGGCCAGCAGAAGGAGGGAGACAGCATGCTGGAGGCTGAGCGCACGGCCTCGCTGCCCGGGCAGCCGCCAGAGGAAGCGCCGCTGACAGCGCTCCAGCGCTATATCGCGGAGGCCCAGCATTTTCCGGAGCGCGAGGTGGTGGACTGGCAGCACGCTCCGCTGAAATATAAAGTCTATCGCGGCGGTGATTGCCTGCGCCTGGCTTATCTGAGACCACCCTTACCAGGAGCCAGCCAGGAGAAAGCTCGCCAGCGCCAGCCGTTTGGAGCCGCTCAGTTCGGCCAGATGCTGGCTGCTATCTATGGTCTGACGCGCCAGCGCTGGACCGGGGCCGAGAGCTATAACGCTATCGCCGCCGGGAGTACGCTGCCGATCCTTGACCCGCATACACACCCCTTCAAGCAGGATCTGCTGCGTCCCGTGCCTTCCGGCGGGGGCCTCTACCCCTGTGAGGTCTATGCCGTGATCGGCGCTGGCCAGACCCTGCCAGCCGGCGTCTACCACTATGACCCCGTCCACCACGCTCTGGACGTGATCCAGGACGTCGAAACCTGCTCTGGTCAGGGCAACCAGCCCCTGACTGCGCTGCTGGAGACGCTGCTTGAGCCACCAGCCTGCAACGCCGACTTCGCGCTGGTCCTGAGCTGCTTCTTCTGGAAGAACGCCTTCAAGTACGGAGAATTTGCCTACCGTTTGCAAGGTCTCGACCTGGGGATCGTGCTGGGCCAGGCGCTGGCGGTCGGCAGCTCCTACGGGCTAGAGAGCAGCGTTCATTTCCGCTTCGTCGACAGCGCTGTCAATGCACTGCTGCAGCTGGACGAGGCCTATGAGAGTGCGTATGCGGTCATCGTTTTCAGTCTTGGGGAGAGGCCGCGCGCTCCAGGCGTGGGCTGGCAGCGCTGGCAGAAAGCGGCTGTCTCCCCGTCCAGCGCGGCAGACGAGCGGGTACGTCTGCAGCCCCTCAGTAGTCTGCCGCTCTCCGCAGCCCTGCATCGCGCCTCACTGATCAGAGCGCGTAGCCAGTCTCAGCCTCAGCCTGGGGATCACGGAGCAGAGGAAGATCTGCGGGGACCAGTCGCGGCCTCTACCATCGCTCTGAGCGACGATCTCGGGCTGGAGCTGGCCAGGGGTACGCCACGACGCCATTCAGCGCGCCACTACTTCCAGCCCGGCCTCATCAGTGAGCAGCAGTGCGCACAGTTGCTCTATGCTGCTGGGCGCGCCCTACAGAGCGATCTCGCCCTTCCCGGGCCCTGTCCGCCTCGCCTGCTGCTCTATTGTCTTGTCGCTGACGTACACGGCCTCGATCCCGGCATCTACTGTTATACGCCCGGTGCTCGCCATTGGCAGCTTGTCAGGCCAGGAGATAACCGTCTACAATTACAGCAAATCGTGGCTCATACCGGCTATCACAATGTCTATCACATCAATCTGCATATCTTCCCAGTCGGAGAGTACAGCGAAGGAGTACGCCGCTACGGACCCCGCTGGTATCGTATCCAGAACATGCTGGCAGGGAGCGCCATTCAGCGCCTCTATCTGGCTGCTGCGCTGCTCGGCCTGGGCTGCCATACCAGCCTGGCCTATTCCATTGAAGGAGTCAACAGGTTGCTTGGCCTCGAAAGAGGAGCAACAGCGCTGGCTCAGGTATTGATCGCGCCCGAGCGACTCGCGGGGCAATATTATGAGCTGCCGCTCGTGGCAGCCCTGGCAGCAGCGTGGCCAGAAGGATAAGAGAGCGCTCGCTACCAACCATTGAGCGTAAGGAAGGAGGTCAGCGTCGTGAGCGGGAACAGTGCCGCGATTATCTCAATAGAGAGCGTCCATAAGTCCTATGGGAGCCTGAAGGCCCTCGATGGGGTCTCCTTGCAGATCTGCAGCGCTGAATGCTTTGGTCTGCTCGGCCCCAATGGGGCCGGGAAAACCACCCTGCTCTCGTGCATTGAAGGACTCATCAGCTTTCAGGAGGGACATATCACCGTCAACGGCTATGATGTCGCCCGCCATCCCCGCAAAGTGAAGAGCATACTGGGGGTGCAACTTCAGGATGAAACGCTTTTCACTGACTTGAAGGCTATTGAGGCTATACAGTTCTACGGTGCACTCTACAACACCTTCCCATCGCGGGCCGAGGCCCTGGCCCTGCTGGAACGCTTTGACCTGGCCGAGAAGCACAATGCCCGCATCGGCACGCTCTCGGGTGGTCAGCAGAAACGCCTGACGCTGGCGCTGGCGATGGTCCACGGGCCAGCCATTGTCTTGCTGGACGAACCAACCACCGGGCTTGATCCCCAGGCACGTCATCATATCTGGGACATCGTGCGCCGTCTGCGCAGCGAAGGCAAAACCATCATTCTGACGACGCACTACATTGAGGAGGCCGAGATCCTCTGCGACCGCGTGGGGATCATCGATCACGGCAAGATTCTGGCACTGGGCACACCGCGCGAGCTGATCGAGCGCATGGGCAATCTCTCAACGGTGCGCGCCAGCCTCTATCTGCCAGCCGAGAAGCTACAGCAGCTGCAAACGGCGGACTGCGTCCAGGCAGTGAGTAGCGACAACGGCCTGCTGAGTGTGCAGACTAGCGATCCGCAGCGCGTCCTGGCCCTGCTGGAGGAGATCGGCCAGGAGACAGGAAGCCGCCCGCAAAACGTCTCGATCCGCCAGCCCAATCTCGAAGATGTCTTTCTCTCGCTGACGGGCCGCAGCATTGGACCAGCGGACTAATGGCTGGCTCCCCCTTACGTTCGGCTCCACGCTGCCTCGTTCGGCCTCGCCATCCAAGATGAGAGAGAAAGGAATCGCCTATGCGTCGCTTTGTCACTGAGTTTCGTTTCTTCACCATTTTGGCTTTTCGCAGCCGCACCTTGCTCTTCTTCAGCTTGCTCGTCCCGACAGGTTCGCTGCTGCTCTTCGGCTTCGTCTTCGGCCAGAACGTCATTCCACTGCCGGGCAGTGGCGGCGTCTCTTATTCGGTCTGGCTACTGCCGGGGATCATCGTCATGAACATGATCGCTTCCGGTCTTATGGGGAATTCCACAGCCATGATTACCTGGCGCGAGCGCGGCATCTTCCAGCGCATCCTGGTAACGCCAACGGCGCCCTGGGAGGTCATGCTGGCCCGCGCCTGCACCCAGGTGCTGGTGATCGTCGTTCAGACCATCGTGGCGATCATTGTCGGCAGTCTGGTCTTTCACTTCACCTTTAACCCGCTCTATGCCCCGCTGAGCTTGCTGTTCATCGTCCTCGGTTCAGCTGTCTTTCTGCTGCTGGGGCAGGTTATTGCTTCCTTCACGGATCGCGTCGAGATTGGCAATATCATCAGCCAGGGCCTGTATATTCTTCTGACCTTCCTGACAGGTATCTTGCTCCCTCTGCAGATTCTGCCAGATATTGTCTCCAAAGTCGCCCCTTTCACTCCCTCCTATATGGTTGCCGAGCTGCTGCGCAGTGCGATGCTGCAGGGGAACGCAGGGAGCGCGCCGCTCGCCGATATCGTCGGCTGTCTGTTGTACTGCGCCGCCGCCCTTGGCCTGTCGGCGGCCTTCTTCCGCATGCTGCGCTAAGGTTTCAGGGGAAGCGACGATGAGCTACACGATCCTGCGCGACGTCCGCCTGATTGAGGGCACGGCAGAGGAAGGTATCAGGGAAGGGTGCGATCTCTGGCTGCAGGGGGAACGCATCGAGGCCATTACGGAGGCCCGCGAGCGCTGGCCGCTCCGGGGAGAAGGGGAAGAGATTCCTTGTTCTGGCCTCTACTGTTTGCCCAGCCTGATCGATATGCACACGCACGTCACCTCGCCCGGCGAGGAGCGTATTCAGAATAGCGATGACTTTCGCCGCCTACTGGCCAGGCATGGCCGCCAGGCGCTGGGGGCTGGGGTGACCACGCTGCGCGATCTGGGAGGCTGGCCGGAGGTGCTGCTTCGCCTGCGGGCGAGCGCGGCGCGCAGCCCCTTCTTTCCCAATCTTGTTGTGGCTGGTCCTTTCCTGACGGCACCCGGCGGCCATCCCACCACCAGCCTCTTTCACGGACTGACGGCGCTGCGGAGAGCGGCCACCCGTGAGCTGAGTGAGCCAGAGCAGGCGCGCGCTGTGGTCGACCAGCTCGCCGCCAGTGGCGTCGACTTCATCAAGGTCGTCTCCACAGCCTGTTTGATCGTTCCCCAGGAGGAGACACAGGTCCCCAAGCTGCGCCCCGAGGTCTTTGCGGCGATCGTCGCCGCGGCCCATGCCCACGGCCTGAAGGTCGTTGCTCATACTATGACGGCGGCAGATGTACGTGAGGCGGTGCAGGTCGGTTGCGATGGCATCGAGCACGGCATCGTCTGCGACGCTGTCGAGGCAGCTTGCGAGCCGGAGCTGATCGACCAGCTGCGAGAGCGCCAGATTTGCTATGTGCCGACGCTGGCCGCTATTGAGCAACTGGCGCCTCGCTTCCTGGAGCAGGCGATGCACAACGCCAGGTATCTCGCCGAGCATGGGGTACTCATTGGTGTAGGCAGTGACGCCGGCAATCCAGGCGTCCCCTTCGGGACGGGGCTGCTGCGCGAGTGTGAATTGCTCTTCTCGGCAGGCATTCCGCCAGCGCAGATTATCGCTGGAGCTACCAGCAGCGCCGCGGAGCAGCTCGGGCGCAGCGCGCAATTGGGCCGTCTCAGCCCCGGCTATCAGGCCGATCTGTTGCTGTTGCGGGCCAATCCACTGGAGCACCCCGGCAATCTCAGGCAGATCGAGGCTGTTTTCAAGGGCGGCTGTTGCGTGGCTTCACGTCCCGCTTCCGTTTTTCGCCGTCAGCGTCCATCAGCTTCTTTCCAGGAGTCCCTTTCGTGAGTCACGAGAATCTGCTTCCGCTTTCTTCTCGCCGCGATCGTCAGGGCCGACCCAGCTTCAATTTGCTGGGCGTTGCCGAGGGCCTGTTTGCCCTGGGGACGCTGGCGCTGCTGATTTCGGTCTTTCTGCCCTGGCGCTCGACCGTGCTCAATCGCCCTGGCGAGCCTGTGCTGGTGCTCAGTGGCTGGCAAACCGGCCTGTCAGGTGGCCAGGGTCTCTGTCTGCTGGCGATCGTTGTCCTGGTCCTCTTGCTGGCACTCAGGCGCTGGCTGGCGCCTGGCTGGCGCGCCATCGGGGAGACCGTGGCAGCTGTGCTGCTGGGGATCATCACCGTGGTGACCTTCAAGGACGTGCTCGATTTCTATAGCGGGTCACTGGCCCTTTCGATTAAGCGCAGCGTGCTGGGGGCCGGCTTTTATGTGGCTATGCTGGGCCTCGATCTTCTTTTGGTGGCCTGTTTCCTGCTGATAAGGCAACGTCAGCGTCTGGGAACTCCTGCCCCTGACCAACGATCAGAGCGCTAAGGGCAGAACAGCCCTACTGCTGGCCTGCGCTCCCGGCTTCCGGCTGCCTGACACCTCCCTGCCAGGAGGAGCCTCCACCCCAGCCAGTTCCTGAGCGGGAAGCCCTCGGGGCTGGCTGGGAGCGCTTCCGCGGCCAGTTGGTCAGGCTGCCGGCCAGGGAAGAACGGGCGGTCGCTACCGTCGCTGCCGTCAACCAGGGCTGTCAGCAGAGTGTGACCTATTTCATAGGCGGGGGCGCCACACTGTGGTAATCTATAAGAAAGGCGACGCTGAGGAATAATGCTGGCGTGAAAACCGAACCGTATCGGCTCCTTTGCTTGCTTTTCAGATTTCATAGAATCTCATTTATTCATGTCTCATCCTCAAAAAGAACAGGATATTCTTCATGAAAAAGAGTACCCGGCCAATCGTTCTTTTGTTGTTGGCGTTGGCCTTTCTGGCGGGTTGCAGCGGGAGCCCGGCCAGCTCTCCCAGCACGGGAGGCGCCGCCTCTCCGCCGCCCACAAGTGCCTCTTCGACCGCCAGCACGACCCCTACATCGACCGCGACAGGGCAGCAGACTCCTTTCAAAATCACAGCGGTAGATATGGCAGTCAGCCCGGCCTCGATCGCGGGCCAGACCTGCGGTACTGCCCTGACGGTGACCTACAAGGCTACCTTCCACGCCGTTCCTGATCAGAGCGCTCCTCATACTGTGCAATTCGCGTATACTATGAATAACGGGCGCGGCGAACAGAGCGCCAGTCTGCAGTTTTCGCCAGGGGAGACGACCAAGACCTTCACCTTCAGCTGGCATGGTTCCCTGCCGCTTGATCATACGGCACCCGGCGCGGGGGGCGTCCTTGTCATCAGCCCCAATCAGCTCATCTCAACGCTGGTGAAGCCAGCCGGACAGTGCTCGCCGGCACCCTTTCACGTGACCTCGGTTAGTATGAGCGTCAGCCCAAGCACTATCAGTGGTGTCCACTGCGGCACGAAGCTGACGGTGACTTATACGGCCACCTTCCATATCGCTCCCGGGAGCGAGGGCGGGATCATCAAGTTTGGCTATACCGTTGATAATGGGCGCAGCGGCGGCGACAAGACGCAGACGCTCACGGTTGGCCCAGGAGTCACCACGCAGACCTATTCCTTCACCTGGAGCGGGGCCTTGCCAGCTGATCATACCTTCCCCGAGCCGGGCGGGGTGCTCGTCTCCAGTCCGAACGTGGTACACTCGCCGCTGCTTGGACCAGGCGGCCAGTGCAGCTAAGGGCCTGGGCAGCCCCAAGATCCCTGCACACAGCCCATGCACGGTCTTGGCGTCTTTAGGAAGCAGCTTCGCCGGCAGAGCCCAGGTGGATCTGCCGGTCGGCTATCGTGGCGATCTGTGGGTCGTGGGTGGCCACGAGGACCATGTCTACTCCAGAGCCAGGCGGAGATCGCAGTGAGCGGCGGCGCTGCCATGCCGTGCCGCGACCCCCGCCAAAAACGGACGCTGTTGTCTCGCGATGGCCACAGCCTCTTTTCAGACGGCGCGCATTCACAGGCTGACCGGGCAGCCGTTAGCCGGCTGCTGGGGAGGTTTCTGGATGCGTATGCGTGGCCGGCTTCTGACCCCAGACGGTCAGCAAAGTCCAGAGGGCGCAGAAGTCATCGGCCTGCATCTCGGCAACGGTCTGCTGATAGAGGGCGGCCAGCTCCTCGGCTGTCGCTACGCCTATCTTCGCCAGGAATGGCTGCACCAGCTCCAGCCCGATGAGATAGTCCTTAAAGACGGGATAGTGTCCCTCGGTTCCCATTGACCACTCGATAGCGCTGGCGCGGAGCCGCACGCGCTCAAAACCAGCCTGCCGCACCAGCCGCGGCAGGACCGGGGTAATGCCGATGTGGCGCCCATCGGGCGAGAAGCTCTGGCCCGCCCGTTTAAGGGCCTCGGTTCCCAAGGCGCTGAAGCGTTCGAAGGCGAGGCTACTGGTGAGCGGCGGCTCTGTTTCGGTACAGCGCAGGATGCCGCCCGGCCTGAGCAGGCGGAAGCATTCGGCGAGCAGTCGCGGCCAGGCCGCTGGCAGCATGAAGCCGAAGAGGAGCCGCCCATTGATCAGGTCAAAGGAGTGGTCAGGGAAAGGCAGAGGGTCCATGACGTTGCCCACCTGGAAGTGGGCATTCTCCAGGCCACGTGACCAGGCTTGCGCGTTGGCATACTCGACGACTGACGGGCTGATGTCGATGCCGAAGATCTCCGCCTTGGGGAAGCGAAAGGCCAGCTCTAAGGCCCAACCGCCCGGGCCACAGGCCAGATCGAGGACACGGCCCGTCTCGGGGAGGCTGATCCCTTCCTCCGGCAAGAGGCCCCCCATCGCCTCCGTGAGTAGCCGATCCTGCTGCATCAGGCGGGCCAGCTCGGCAGTCTGCTCGGAATCGATGATGTAGGTGTTCCTGACGGTCGTGGAAGCTGTCGAGGGGGGAGACCCCGCCTGGCTGACCGGGGCGGCTGCTGCATCTGGCTCGTTCATGAAGGCTCCTTTCTGCATGCTGGTCGTTCTGTCCCCTCGGAAGAGGGCAAGTCGCGTTACGGTGAGTGTCACCGCTGTTTCTAGTATAGTCGATCGATGCGCCCGTTGTCTGCTATCTCTTGCTATCAGTATGAGCACCGGCTTTCGCCCGACGGGCGCCTCCAGGGCGCTTTCTTGGGGTCACGCAGCATAGAAGCCGCTCCCGCTCTCTCCAGTAGGTGACGTGGGCAGCAGGGGCAAGCGCCCTGGTCGTTCGCTCGCTCGGCGTCGAGGACCGCACAAATGAGGGTTGTATGGTCAAAAAAAAAGTGCTGGTGCTTCTCTATAGAGATACTACTCCAATAATTAAAAAAGATGCATTATTGGCATTTGTCAGCAACTCTGTACTCAGTCAACCACAACAAAGTTAGACAAAATATGATAATTATTTATATAGATTACTATCAAAGTATTTTAAATTTTAAAATTATTTTTGTCTTTTTATATTACTCGGGCAAAAGAAATGCATCGAAGCCTAGGGCATGATAGTATCCGTAAAGGGCAAAACGGAGAAACCAACTTGCCATCTGTGTGGGGGTATACTGCTGTTCACCTTCGAGCCACCAGGTAACCATGCCAATAAAGGCGTTCGATACTGCAGCAATGGCGATTGCGGAAGGCATTCTGTACCGATGGAATGGTTGCCGCGATGCCTCAAGGCGCTTGTACACCAGGTCTGCAATATACTCACACATCTGCGCCACAAACCAGGGGCTCCCACGCTTACCGAGCAGAGCCCGATACATCCTGGCATGCTCAGCGAAGTGCTCAAAGAGCTTGACCCACATCTGAGGGGGCTGTTCAGGATCAACACGCCCTGGCCCCTCTTGCGGTATCCCGAGGCTTTGGGAAAGCTCATCAATCGCTTCCTTGAAGATGCTCGTCACCAAGTCATACTTATCTTGATAATGGAGATAGAACGTCGTGCGATTGACCATCGCTCGCTCGGCAATGTCACCCACGGTCACCGCATCAAAACCGCGTTCTTCGACGAGTGCAATAAGCGCTTTGCGCAACATCATCTGCGTCCGCCTCACTCGCAAATCGGTCTTCTTTCTCGTCAAAATGTCCTCCTTGTCGAATATTCAACAGATCTGAAGAATTGATGAGTGAGAGGAAAGGCTTCCAAGGCTATACTGTTTCTCACAACAGTATAGCAAATATCCGACAGACTGTTGTGTGATGTTGTGAGCTGAGGGCCACCTGAGCCTTGAGAGAAACGAGAAAGGGAGAACCTCATGTCATCAAATCCACTGCAGCTAGAAGCCAGTGACGGTCGTCTGCACCTGGCGGCCAGTGAGTTAGTCGATTTCCAGTATCTTCGAACCCTGGCTTACGAATTGTATGGCGCGGCATCGGTTGGCGAGGTGTTGAGAGCCGCCCATGACATCGCCCGCAAGGGAGGGACAAGAGACGTCTACATCGACACCTGGGCCGAGCAGGGACGGCACAATGCCAGGAGAGCACAAGAAGCGTTGGCGCTGGGGCAGCACCAGACGGCACGGACCCACTTCTTGCGAGCGTACAACTACTTGCGCGCTGCAGAGTTCTTCTTCGACCGGCGCGACCGAGCCAACTTCGACGCCATCTACTTTGAAAGTGTCGCCGCCTTCGATCAAGCCATTGCCCTGTTTGAGATGCCGGTCGAGAAAATCGACATTCCCTTCGAGAACGGCGTCAGCATGCCCGGGTACTTCTTCAAGGCAGGGAAGGACGACCAACCCCGCGCGACGGTAATCTTGAGCGGCGGAGGCGATGGGCATGGAGAGGAGACCTACTTTCTTGGCGGCGTTCCCGAAGCCCTTGCACGGGGCCTGAACGTTCTGCTCTTTCACGGCCCTGGTCAGCGAGGTCTTCTGCATCGCCATCCCGACCAGGTCATGCGCGTCGACGCAGAGATCCCCTTTGGAGCTGTGGTTGAGTATGCCCTCTCGCGTCGCGACGTCGATCACAGGAGGCTGGCGCTCTATGGGATGAGCTTCGGGGGCTATCTCGCACCCCGAGCCGCCGCTCACGATGCACGAATCAAAGCCCTGATCGCCAACGCCCCCATCCGCAATTTTTACGATCTGTTGAGCAAGCAGGCGCAGGAAGCGGAGGCTCGCGGCGAGCAGGCGCCGGTCTCAGACTGGGCCTGGGAGGCCATGATAGACAACTATATGCTCTGGAACAATGGAGCCAGTTCGTTTCCAGATTTTGTCGCCAAGGCCTGGGCCTACACCCTGGAAGGACTAGAACAGAAGATTACCTGTCCCACCCTGGTCCTGTCAGCAGAAGGGGAAGGAGCTGAAGCGAGAGCACAGGCCCAGCAATTTTATGAAGCACTGCAGTGCCCGAAATCCTTTCACGCTCTTTCCATCGCTGATGGGGCCGATGGCCACTGTGGACTCAACAACATTGCCTTGACCTCAGCCCTGGTCTACGATTGGGTCACTGGGATCTTTGGCCGGTAACGGCCCCAGCGCGCAATCGGCAAGCGGGTGCTTCGCCTGACGAGATAACAGGAGAGCTATTCTTTTCGAGGATCACTGCGTCAGCAGCCAGCCAGGCGCAATGATCCTCAAAGTGACGAGCACATACCTCAAGAAGAAAGGATATCTCCTTTATAATAAGGAGCTTCTTTATTCAAAAAGCAAGCGATAAGTTACTGCCACAGCGAGCCTCTCACGAGGAAGGCGGCGGTTGCACCAGCTCCAGGGTAATGCCGTCCGGATCTAGCAAATAGATGGAGTAACCACCTTTGTTGACTCCCTCGGTGATGGCATTGGGCGTCTCAGACTTGAAACGCACGCCCATCCCCTGCAGGCGGGCTACTGCGGCATGAATGTCGTCCACCTCAAAAGCCAGGTGCGCAATCCCAACGTTGTTCGTCGCTAACTCCAGCCGCTGCCCCTGCGGCCACACATACTCAACAAGCTCCAGGTGATGCTGCGAGCGCGTCGGCCCTGCCCCTGGAATGCGCAACTGTGCCACTTTCAAATGCGCATTCGGGAAGTTTACCAGCCGGCTCGTGTATTCATTCTGTTGAACCTGTCCACGGACAAACTCCAGTCCCAGGACCGTTGTATACCACTCCAGCGAGCGTTCCAGATTACTCACTGTAAACGAAAAATGCCACACGCCACTTATCATAGGTCGTCTTCCTTTCCTTGATCGGCAGCTAATCCATCTCCAGGCCACCGCAGACGTTCAAAGCCTGTCCATTGACATAGCTGGCCTCATCGCTGAGTAACCAGGCAACCACTGCAGCAACCTCCTCCAGCGCTGGCAGGCGCTTCAAAGGAATGGCCTGCAGGACGCGCTGCACGGCTTCGGGCTGACGCTGACGCCAGATACGTTCCGTCATCTCAGTCGGCAAGACCCCTGGACAGATGGCATTGACACGTACCCCCTGGGGACCAAAGTAGGCTGCCGCCGACTTGGTGAGATGGAGTAGTGCCGCCTTGCTGGCGCCATACAGAGGCTGATCAGGACGCGCCGAGCGTCCCGCGACACTTGCAACGTTCACTATAGCCCCTCTCCCCCGCATAGCCATGCGCTCTCCCACAGCCTGCATCAACACAAAAGGCGCCAGCACATTGACCCCAAAAACCGTCTGCCAATCCTCAATAGTGGCACTGAGAAAGGATTGCGTGATGCAGATACCCGCATTGTTCACCAGTCCCACCAGCGGACCACACTCTTGCTCAATGCGTTCCACCAGCGGCTTGAGCTGCTCGGCGGCCAGCAGATCGGTCGGCCAGACGCTGACCAGGCCCTGACCCTGAGCGCTCATCTCCTGGGCCACCGCATGCAGACGTGTCTCTTGACGATCCAGAAGAGCCAGCCGATAGCCCTCACGCCCCAGGCGGGCCGCAATGGCCTGTCCCAACCCCTGGGCGGCTCCGGTAATCAAGACGGCCTCCCCAGTATCACTACTCATCTGACAGCTCCCCCTTATCTTGTAGAGCAGGTCCTCAGCCGAGATGTGCCTAGCGCAGCAGCGTGAGCACCGCCTGTACTACCTTTTCGACAGTAGGAAGATAGAACGCATCAAAGGCAGGAGAGAAGGGCTTCGGCACATCGCAGGCAGCTACACGAGCAACAGGAGCATCGAGATAATCAAAGGCTCGCTCCTGCAAGAGCGCAGCAATCTCTGCCCCCAAGCCACCGCGCCGCCAGGCTTCATGAACAATGAGCGCGCGATTGGTGCGCCGAATCGAAGAGAGGAGAGTCTCCTCATCCAGGGGCGCCAGGGAGCGCACATCAACCACCTCGGCAGAGACGCCCATCTCTGCCAGGCGATCCGCGGCCTCCATGACCACTGGCAGCATAGCAGCATAGGAGAAAAGCGAAACATCCTTTCCAGAACGCACCAGGCTGGCACGTCCCAGAGGAATCACCTCCTCCGCCAACGGCACCAGTCCGGTAGTAGAATAGAGCAGTTTGTGTTCGAGAAAGACCACTGGATCATCGCAACGAATGGCCGCCTTGAGCAGGCCCCGGGCATCACGCGGCGTTGCGGGTGTCACTACACGCAACCCCGGTATATGGGCAAAAATGGCCTCAAAACACTGAGCATGCTGAGCGGCAGCCCCTGGGCGCGCTCCCTGCTGTGTACGTATCACCAAGGGGACCCGTACCTGACCTCCAGAAACATAGGCCAGCTTGGCAGCTTGATTGATGATTTGATCCATCGCAACGCCGGTGAAGTCGACATACATGATCTCTACCACGGGTCGCAAGCCACACATGGCAGCCCCGACAGCACAGCCAAGAAACCCCGCCTCAGAGATAGGCGTATCGAGCACACGATGAGTCCCAAAGCGCTCTTGCAACCCCTGGGTAACGCGAAAAACCCCACCATAAGCACCGATGTCCTCCCCCAAGAGAATGATACGCTCATCTCGCTCCATCTCTTCAGCCAGCGCTACATTGATGGCCTGGGCATAGCTTAGCTCACGCATCTCTTGCGACGATGCCGCCGTTGACCCCTGCCCAGCTGTCTCGTTAAGCCTGGATGGATGCATACACTCCCTCCGTCAGAACCTCAGCTTCCGGCCACGGATCTGCCAGCGCCCGCCGTTCACATTCCTCCAAATAGGCCTTCACTTCCTCTTCCAGCGCGGTCAGCATGCGCTCCGTATCGACCTGCTGCTCGCAGAGCCGAGCGCGTAGCAGCTTGAGCGGATCGCGCGCGCGCCAGCGCTGAACCTCTTCCGCCGAGCGGTAAGCTGTGCCCGGATCGGCCTGATAGTGGCCCAGAAAGCGATAGGTACGGGCCTCGATAAAGATCGGTCCCTGACCGGCACGAGCCTGCTCGACGGCTTGCATAGTCCCCTCAGCAACGGCACAAACATCCATGCCATCGACTTCATACGTCGCGATGCCATAGGCGCGCACGCGAGCCGCAAAGCTCTCTCCCTTGATCATGCTGTAGGCCGGCGTCATCTCAGCATAGCCGTTATTCTCACAGAGAAAGATCACCGGCAAATCCCAGATGGCCGCTAGATTGAGAGCCTCATGAGCTGCACCTTGATTCAGCGCCCCCTCACCAAAGGTACAGAGAACCACGCTCGTGCGGCGCAGGTAGCGCTGCGCCAGGGCCACACCAGTCGCAATCGGTAGACCTGCCGCAACGATCGAATTAGGAGGCAATACTCCTTGAGCAACAGCGGTAAGATGCATTGACCCACCTTTGCCCCCACATAAGCCGCTGCGCCGCCCAAGCATCTCAGCAAAGGCTCGATAGGGATCAACACCACGCGCCAGTACATGACCATGACCACGATAGGTGGTCACGGTGAGATCCTCCTCCTGCAGCGCTTCAGCAGCCCCAACAGCGACCGCTTCCTGCCCTACACAGAGATGAATCGAGCCGGCAATCTGTCCCTGGTAGCTTAAGCGCAAACAACGCTCCTCAAAAGTACGAATCAAGAACATCAGACGATAGAGCTTCAGTAGCTTCTCGACGCTCCATTGCATGGCTAGGCTTGCTCCTCTCCGCTCTCAAACAAGGAACTGTAGCAGCGGCCTTCGCCCTACCTCCCCGGTCAATGTTCTTGCTGCTCAGACAGGGGCAGGGTCAGAGCAACCACCCGATCAACACTTGCCCGAGCTGATCCCAGATAGTGCTCCGGCTCCAATAACGAGCGAATCTGCTCGGGCGACAAATAGGCCTGGACCTCACGGTCGTTCTGTAGGGCTTCACTGAAAGAGACCTTCCCCTCAGAAGCCACCGCCATAGCAATGCGATAGACTACGTCGTGAGCCTTCTGACGCCCAATAAAGCGTCCTAGCTGTAGCATGACAGCCTCCGAGAGCGCCAGGCCACCTGTCAGCTCGATGTTGGCTCGCATACGCTCGGCATTGACAGAGAGATCTCGCGCCACGTGTAGCGCATATACAAGAGCACTATCGGTCAGGATGCAGCAGCGAGGGATGTACTCCCATTCGGCCTGCCAGGCCGCCATATCACGCTCATGCTCCTGTACCATAGTATCAAGAGCCAGAGCAGCATCTTGACGCACAATGCGCCCTAGTGCAGCAATCAGCTCGCAGATCATCGGATTTCGCTTATGGGGCATCGTACTACTGCCTACCTTGCCCCAGATAAAAGGCTCCTCCACCTCAGCAACCTCGGTCGCCTGCAGATGAATGATCTCCATCGCCACCTTGCCCAAAGTGGCACAGACCAGGCCCAGCAGGCCGACAAATTCAGCCAGATTATCGCGAGCCGTATGCCAGCAGATAGGCGGGACGTTCAACCCGAGCCGCTGCATTACCAGACGCTGTACCTCCAGGCCATGATCGCCCAGCGAGGCAAGCGAGCCAGTCGCACCCGCAAGCTGACCGACCAGCAGGCGCGGCTTGCAGGCGCGGAGCCGTTCTAGATGCCGATTCATCTCGGCCACCCAGACGGCGGCCTTGAAGCCAAAGGTAATAGGGGGACCATGCTGCCCATGAGTACGACCGGGCATCAGGGTATCTCGATAGCGGATCGCCAGCTCGCGCCAGGCATCACGCACCGCTAGCATGCGCTCTTCCAGCAAGGCCAGAGCCTCGCGCAGCTGCAAAATCAGGCCTGTATCCATAATATCCTGAGTCGTTGCTCCCCAGTGGACATAGGCCCCAGCCTCTCCACAGGCCTCGGAGAGGACCCGAATGGCCGGCACCAGTGGGTGAAAGGTCTCGGCGATCCCGCGGGCTAGCACTTCGAAATCCCACTGCTCACGCTCGACGCGCTCGGCGATCACCTGGGCCGCCTCGCGAGGAATCAGTCCCACTTCGGCTTCGGCCCAGGCAAGCGCCGCTTCAACCTCCATCCAGGCGCGCACCATCGCTCGATCGTCAAAGAGACGGCGCATCTCTTCCGTACCAAACTGATCACCAAAAAGCGTTGAATCGATTAGGTGTGCTCCCATCACTATTCCTTTTCTTTCCACTGACTGACAATGTTGGCGGAACCTCATGCTCCGCCCAGTAGTAATACCGCGCCTTCCACCGTCGCGCGTAGCAACGCGGCAGCAAACAGGCCAAGATCAGGCAGACCGTTTCCTCCTCTTTCCTCACTCCCTTGACCCCTTGCTGCTGACCAGCGCATTGTTGCGATGAGGCTCTCTGAGAGCGGGGGCAAGACCAGCCTGACGCAGATGCACACGTCCTCCTCGTCGAGAGCGATCCGCCACGGTATAGACGCCGGCAGCCACGATGAGCACGATTCCTTCGATTAATCCCTGGTAGTTGGCTCCCAGATTCAGAATATTGAAGCCGTTGGCCAGCATAAAGAGGATCAAGGTGCCGATCACTGACTTGACCACACTTCCAGATCCCCCAAAGAGAGAGGTGCCGCCCAAGATCGCGCCGGCAAGGACCGTCAGCTCCGTGCCACTCAGCGCGTTGGGGTTGATAGCTCCCAGCTTGCCGGCATAGAGAATGCCCACAAAAGCCGCCGTGAAGCCGCTCAGCACAAAGGTGCCAATCTTGTAGAGGCTGACATTGACGCCAGAGAGGCGGGCTGCTTCAGCGTTCCCCCCGACAGCGTAGAGGTGGCGTCCCAGTACCGTATAGCGGAGCAGCAACCAGACGAGAAACATATAGCCGAAGAGGAACCAGGTCGGATGCGAGAGGCTCCAATCCCAATCAGCGAAGAAGCTGGCCGCCAGCGCCGCCAGCCCCGCCACCGCCAGTAGACAGCTCTCCGGCGCCAAAGAGAGTTGATGAGCCCGTCGCGAGGCCAGCACAATCATCAGAGCAGCCACCACCACCAACACGATACCAGCCACCAACAGCACATGGGGAATGGTCCAGGAATCGTTCTCTAAGACGCTAAAAGCATCGCTTTGCGCACTGATGGTACGGGCATTGGTCAGGATCAAGACCAACCCACGAATAGCCGTCAACGTGCCTAGAGTGACGATAAAAGCATTGATGCCAACCACCTGCACCAGCAGCCCATTGATCAATCCGATCACCACGCCACTGAGTAAGGCAGCCATCACCGCCACTGGTACCCCGTACCGGTCAACCAGGCTGAGGGCAATCGCTCCCCCAAGGGCTGCCACCGAGCCAACAGAGAGATCAAAATTGCCACTGATCAGGACCACCGTCATAGAGATTGCCAGCAGACCTACCAGGGAGGACTGATCGAAGATGTTCGCTATATTGCGCGGGTCCAAATAGTTGGACTGGCTGCTGATGGCTGTAGCGACAGTCAAGAGTGCCGCCAGAGTGAGAAAGGCATAGACTACCCCGGCATTCCGCAGAGAGAAGCGCTCTCTCTCGAAGAGAAAGCGATATCTACGATCTGTGCTCATCCTTGTCACCCTTCGTCTTCTAGTGGAGTCGCCCCGCTGCTTTGCCGCTCTCTGGCTAAACCGCTGGCCAGCCGGACCAGCTCATCTTCCGAAGTCTCAGCAGCCAGGCGCTCCGCAACGATGCGGCCTTGGTGCACCACCAGAATGCGCTGAGCAACCGCTAAGAGTTCTTCAAACTCTGAAGAAACCAACACAACGGCCTTGCCCTCACGGGCGAAGCGACGAATCAGCTCCAGAATCTCAGCTTTGGCGCCCACATCCACACCGACAGTCGGCTCATCCAGCAGAAAAACTTTGACCGGACCATACATCCACTTGGCAAAGACGACCTTCTGAGCGTTCCCCCCACTCAGGGAGTCAACTGGAACAGCAGTGGAAGGAGCAACAATACGCAGGGCGGACATAGCCCGGAGAGCACGCTCCTGCTCTCGCTCCCAGCGCGGGATCAGGCCGGCAGTAGCAAGATGAGCCAGATCGGGCAGACTGATATTGCGCCAGATCGGCCAGTCCCGGATGAGACCCTGACGGGTCCGATCTTCAGGAACCAGGGCCAGGCCGGCTCGCACGGCACCCACCGGCGAGCGCGGAACCGGACGCCCTGCCACACGCACCAGGCCACGCGCCTCAGCATCAGCCCCAAAAATGGCGTGCAGAATTTCAGAACGCCCTGAACTCAGGAAGCCAGCCAGACCTACAATCTCCCCACTGCGCACAGTAAAGGAGACATCTTTCACCTTGTTGGGCGAATGCAAATGAGCCACTTCCAGCAGGATCGGAGCCTCTTGCCCTCCAGATGGCGGCCCACTCCTCCGACTGAGCAGTTTCTTGCCCACCATAGCTTCGATCAGCTGCTCCTCGCTCAAGGTGGCCGTCTCCATCTCGGCTACTACCTGGCCATCGCGTAAGACCGTCACACGATCGGTCAGGTGCAGTACTTCCTCCAAAAAGTGAGAAACATACAAGAAGGTAGTCTGCCCCTCACGACAGAGCTGGCGCACTAAGCGAAAGACCAGCTCACGTTCGCTTTGGGCTAGCGAGGCGGTTGGCTCATCCATAATGACCAGCTCAGCCCCACGCATCAAAGCCTGGAGAATGGCCACCATCTGACGCTGACCGATCGAGAGTTCGCTCACTGGTACGAGGGGATCGATAGTATAGCCAACACGCGACAGCAGCCGCTCAATTTCAGCCAGATGGCGCCGCTCGGTGCGCCACCAGCCACGGCGCCCGAGGAGGAGGTTATCAAGCACTGAGAGCGTCGGCACCAGCGGAATATGCTGGTAGATCGCCGCCACTCCGGCTGTACGCGCATCGGCAGGGGTACGCCAGCGTACCCGCTGCCCTTTCCAGAGAATCTCACCCGAGGAGGCTTCCAGAGCACCCGCCAGGATCTTAATGAGCGTCGACTTGCCGGCTCCATTGGCCCCTACCAGGCCATGAATTGAATGGGGGTGGATGCGCAGGTTAACCCCGCGCATCGCCACCGTCCCATTCGGGTAGACTTTGGTCACCTGGCGTAGCTCAACGAGCGGCGCCCCAGCCCCATGCTCCTTCGTGGACATAGTCGCTCACCATTGGGGAACACACTGATCAACGTTGTCCTTGGTAATCGGGGGAATGTCATAGGTCAGAAACGTGTGGCTATAATGCTGCTTCCCCGCCAGCTGATCGTAAATCGCTTGCAAGGCCAGCTCACCCATCGTCTCCGGCTTGTAGCAGACCGTACCCAGCATCTGCCCCTCTTTGACAGCCTGGATGCCGAGATGTGATCCCCCAATACCGATCACCTGCGCGTGCGAGTGGGCAGCCGTTACTGCTTTAGCACAACCGACCGCCATGTCGTCCGATTCAGCATAGAACAGGTCGATATCAGGATGAGCCTGGAGGATGTTTGCACAAGCGGCTTGCCCTTTATCAGGAAGCCAGTCACCAGGCTGGCTGGCTATAAACGTAAATTTGCCCTGCTGGCTCAGGATACTTTTGAAATCTTGCTCGCGCTCCTGGACCTCTGCAAAGCCAGCCTGCCCTTCGATGATCGCAACCTTGGCTCCCTGGGGAAAAGCTTTGAGGGCGATCTGGGCAGCCTGGGCCCCAGCCTTGATCTCATCCTGCGTAATGAGGGCCGTAAGCTTTGGATAAACATCTTTGAGCGGTCGATCTTTCCCGACCGCCGAGGCCACAGCAATGACCGGAATATGGGCCGCATAAATACGATCCACCAGCTGTTGGGCCAGCCCCGCGTCAAGTGGCAAGAGCAGGATACCGTTGGGGTTGCGCGCTATCAGATCCTGTACATCGTTGCTCTGTTTGTCAGCGCTTCCTTGCGCGTCCAGCTCGATCACTTGCACACCCAGCTGAGCCGCCCGCTTTTTAATGCCACGCGCAATCGCTGCCGGGAAAGGATAGCTCAGCCCAAGATTCGATTCGCCGATGACAAGCTTGGTGCCACCTCCACCCTGGCCTTGACTATTGCCACAGGCCGTTAGAAGCAGAACCAGCACGAGGAGGATCGCCGTCGATAGTCGCTTGTTCTTCATCACGCTGGTGCCCTCCGCAAAATAGAAAGCTAACAACGCTTTTCGCTACCTGTTGCAACACACCGCAGCAGCCCGAGCAGCACGCGCGCCCTGGCTCCCTCCACTGCAAGCCATATGCTGCAACATGCGCCATTGTGGGCGCTGCAATCGCCTTCACCTGCCATCAGCATCGATGGCTCTGCCGGCAGCCTTTTTGAAAACGATTGCATTTTCTAGGAATCAACTATAATCAACCCGGCGGCAGAAGTCAACCCCTCGATCAGCTCAAGAGGATAGTCGTTTATGCTCTGCGCAGTTGAGCGGCCACCTTTCCTGCTGCCTATTGACAAGGCTGGTCGCTCCGACTATACTTGCAAACGTTACCACTTTCTTTGGAGAGTCTGTATAAAGCTGTGGGAGATGAGTACCTCACCTGCTGACCAGAATACTACGTTGAAGGAGATCTCACGACGGTTGGGGATCTCCCCTTCAACCGTTTCGCGCGCCCTTAGCGGACAGGACTTGAAGCGGCCACAAGCGCGTCAGCGCGCCGAGGAGATTCGCCGCCTGGCTGCCGAGTTGGGCTATGCCCCTAACAGCATCGCCCGCAGCTTGAAGACCAACCAGCGGCGGCTGATCGGGCTGATTATTCCCGATATTATGAATGACTACTATGCTACAGCGGCGACGCTGGTCCAGGAAACTCTAGCTGAGGAGGATTATCGGGTGATGCTCTGTGTCACTAACGATGATCCTCGCACCGAAGCCATGCAGATGCGCGTCTTGCGAGAGGAGCGCGTTGCTGGGATTATCCGCGTTCCAGCTCCGCAAGACCCTGCTGTGAAAATGGCTCCGCTCAGGGCTTCCCCTATTCCAGTAGTAGAGTTGGTGCGCCGCAGCTCTTCCCACCAGTTCGACGCTGTCCTGCTGGATGATGTGCAGGCCGGTTTTCAGGGAACTGCACATCTACTGGAGCTTGGTCATCGCGAGATTGCTATTGTGCTCGGCCCTTTGAGCGTGGAGACGGCGCGTCAGCGTCTTGAAGGTTATCGACTAGCCTTTGAGCGCGCGCAGGTGCCAGTCAATGAGGCCCTGATCTGTTCTGGCCCCTACCGGCGCGAGGTCGCCTACAGTGTGACGCTGGCACTCCTTGACCGGCCTCACCGCCCTACGGCTATTATCGCGACCAGCAACGAGCTGGTCATTGGTACTTTGCAGGCGCTGGCAGAGCGCGGGATGCGCGTCCCCGAAGAGATCTCGCTTGTTGGCTTCGGTAACGCTGACTGGTTCACTCTGCTCCGCCCTTCGCTCACTACTGTGGCGCTGCCGATCAGGCAGATGGCCGTAGTGGCAGCTCATACGCTGTTGGCGCGCATTCGTGCCCTGCACGATCCCACCGCGGTGGAACAGATTGAGGCTGCGCCGGTGGTCTCACGCTACGCTACCCAGCTGATCGTTCGTCAATCTACGCAGCCACCGGCTCACGGTTCGTCGATCCGCACCGATGAGTGTCTTTGATCGAGGTCAACTCAACTGGCAAGACAAGAAAGGAGACGCTGCGCATGGCTCAAGAGGAGCGCTTGCCATTCTCGGTAGAGCCTCCCCTGCCGCGACGACGCGACTATCCGATCGCGGTGGTTGGCGCAGGCAGTATTGTGAATGATGCCCACCTGCCTGCTTATCATAAGGCCGGTTTCCAGGTCATTGGCATTTATGATATCAGACATGAGCGAGCCGTGGAGACCGCTCAGCGTTTCGCTATTCCTAGGGTTTACCAGAGTCTGGAGGAGCTGCTTGCCAGTGAGGCTGCTATTGTCGATGTGGCTGTACCGGCACGTGAGAATCTGGCCATCGCTCGCCAGGTGGCAGCTAGCGGTAAGGCTCTGCTCTTGCAGAAACCACTCGCTGAGGATCTGGCTACGGCCCGCGCTATTCTAGCCTGTGTTGAAGAGGCCGGGATCGTGGCAGCGGTCAATCAGCAAGCTCGCTGGATGCCTGCGGCTCTGGCCATTCGCTCGCTGATGCGCTTGGGCCTGCTCGGTACGGTCTATCAGATCTCGTTTTTGATCAATGTCGAGACTCCCTGGCACCTCTGGCCCTGGATTCTGGAGGGACCTACCGTCGAGGTAATGTATCATTCGATCCACTATCTGGATACCATTCGGAGCCTGGTCCAACAGGAGCCGCGCCTGCTCTTCGCCGACGGCACTACTCTGCCAGGCTATGCGAGCAATGGGGAGACGCGCACGCTTCTTCATCTGATCTTCGATGGCCATCTGCGCGCAACAGTGCTGGATAACCATCATAATAGCGGGGGACTGGAGGATCAATATGCAACGCTGCGCGTTGAGGGAACAGAGGGAACAGCGGTAGCCGAGCTGGGTCTCTTGAAACATTATCCAACAGGAGTGCCCGACCATTTTCGCTACCGCAGCTCCCATATATATGGAGGCGCCTGGATTAGTCCCCGCTTACCAGGCTCCTGGTTCCCGGATGCCTTCATCGGTACGATGGCTAGTGTGATGCGTGGCTTGGAGGGCGAGCCTGGCGCCCCCGAAACGTCAATACGCGATAATGTGCGTACACTGCAGCTGGTGATGGCCGCTTATGAGTCAATGCGACAACGTTGCCCTATTGATCCGGCAACTCTCTAGGCCCGAGCACAAGCGTGGGAAGAGGCACGCTCAGGGAGCTATTCCTCTAGTGGTACCATCCATACTTTCCTGATCGGCTGTAGATATGCCTGGGCAACAGGCAGAGCGCCCCAGAAGGCGAGCAAACAGGAGGAGCTGTAACGATGAGCAGATACATCGATACTCATCAGCATTTCTGGAATCTCGCCGAGGTTGATTATCCCTGGCTGACTCCTGAGTCCGGCTCAATCTATCGGACGTTTACGCCAGAGGAGCTGGAGCCGCAACTGAAGGCGGCTGGCATCGCTCAGACGGTGCTGGTACAGTCGGCTAATTCCTATGCGGATACCGATTCGATGCTGCGTCTGGCCGACCGCTACGAGTGGATCGGGGCAGTCATCGGCTGGGTGCCCCTGTGGGAACCGGAGGAGGCTGCACGAGCTTTGGAAGGCTATGAGCGCCATCCGCGCTTTCGAGGGGTACGCCATTTGATCCATAACGAGCCTGATCCGGATTGGGTGATTCAAGACCGCGTCATTGAGGGATTGCGTTTGCTGGAGGCCCATCATTTGATCTTCGAGGTGGTGGCAGTTTTCCCTAACCATCTCAAGCATGTGCCTTTGCTGGCTGAGCACCTGCCTCAATTGCAGCTGGTTATTGACCATTTGGCCAAGCCTCCGATTCGTGAGAAGCTGTGGGAACCGTGGGCCTCTCAGCTGGCAGCAGCGGCCTCGTATCCGAACGTGTATGCGAAAATTTCGGGCCTGAATACAGCCGCTGGTCCCCAGTGGTCAGCTGCCGATCTGCAGCCCTACATCGATTTCGCCATCCAGTGCTTTGGCCCCGAGCGCCTGATGTTTGGCAGCGATTGGCCGGTCTGTACGCTGGCAGGAGACTATGCCCAGGTCTGGCAGGAGACACGCCGTGCGCTAGCCCGTTACAGTCAGGCAGAGCAGGAGGCAATCCTGAGTACAACGGCTCTGCGCCTCTACCGTCTCTGATCTCCATCGTCTAAGGAGGCTCTGTTATCGTGCAACGCTATGGACAGTTGATTCGCCTGAAGCCCGCCTGTATTGCCGAGTATGAGCGGCTGCACGCGGCTGTCTGGCCAGACGTGCTGGCCACAATCCAAGCCTGTAATATCCGTAACTATTCGATCTTTCGTTACGATACACTTTTGTTCGCTTATTTCGAATACGTGGGCGAGAACTTCGCTGCCGATATGGAAAAGATGGCCGCTGACCCGGTAACGCAGCGCTGGTGGAGTCTCTGCAAGCCACTGCAGGAGCCTCTTCCGGAGCGTGATCCCGGGGAATGGTGGCTGACGATGAAGGAAGTCTTTCATTGCCAGTAGAAGTGCCAGCACGGCGGCAAGGCGCCGCTGCGAGGAGAGAATTGGCAGCGGGGCGCAGTCTGGCAGTTGGGAGCAATGCGCATCTACCGCTGCCAGCTCCAGCCGCATGCCTGGCACGCTACGAGAGCGATGGGGTTGCAGGCAGACGGGTAGACGGACAGGTAGGAAGCCTGCCCCTGTTATTCAGCTCACTGACGAGCGCGCTCAAGCTCTTCGGCAGCGCGGAGGGCACGATCTCACGCCGAATCGCGAAGAGCTGACGGATGCATGCTACGCTCTCCTCTTCCGTCGCGCGCATCTCCAGCGCCCCCCGCTCCGGTGGCAGGCGCTTGCCGGGTGTCAGCACGCCCTGCTCGACAGGGCAGACCAAGAATATAGGAAACGACGCCTCTGCCAGGCTGGGATGATTTATCTATCTTGTACCACCTGCCTCGTGCTCCTCTAGCACGGCAGCCGCAGATGAGAGTAGCAGCTCGCGATAGTGCAGGTAGCGCTCTTGATAGAGGGCTTGACGTGCTCCAGGAGCGGTCACTGTCAGAACCGGCGGGCGCCACGCATCCAGAGCAGCGGCATCCTTCCAATAGCCTGCCGCCAGTCCGGCCAGGAGCGCCGCCCCACGCACCGCCGTGTCCTTCTCAGCGACAGCTCGAAGCTCCCGTCCCAGGATATCCGCCAGCATCTGGCGCCAGCCAGGGTGCAAGCTTCCTCCACCGACAACAAGAAGCTGGCCATCCTCCTTCCCCTCAGAGAGCGCCTCTAGAGCCAGACGCATTCCAAAGGCTACCCCTTCCAGAGCGGCGTGGAGGAGGTGGCGGCGCTCATGCCCAAGACGTAGATGGAGCCAGCCGGCAGCCTGTGGTCTCGGATGATATGGTCGCTCTGGCGTCAGACAGGGCAGGAAGAACAGCGGTTCCTGGACGGCTACCTCCGCCTCGCTGCTGGCATATAGCTCGGTCCAATTGGCCTGGAGGGTCCGCCGTACCCAATCCAGAGCCAGCCCGGCATTCTGCACCGCCGCCATCCGATACCAATGCTGCCCGTCCGCCGCTCGATAGAGATGGATTCTCCGCCGGGGATCAGGTCGCGGCTCTTGACAGAGGAGGACAAATTGCGCTCCCGAACCCAGCGAGAACAAGAGTGAGCCCGGTGCCAGTACGCCAGCCCCCAGCAGCGAAGCCGCCACATCGGCTGCTCCCGTCGCCACTGGCAGGCCCGGCCTCAGTCCTAACTCCCTGGCTGCTGACGGCTGTAGATATCCTGCTGGCCCCCCTGCAGGCAGCAAGGGAGCAAACAGCTCCTTTGGCAACCCGAGGGCCTCCATCACCTCCGTCGCCCACTGATCCCGCCCCACATCATAGAGCAGCGTCGCCGAGGCATCGCTGGCTTCGGTTGCCACTTCCCCGGTCAAACGCCAGCGGAGCCAGTCTTTGGGCTGAAGCGCCCACCGCATGCGCGCAAACGTCTCAGGCTCCTTCTCCGCGAGCCAGCAAAGCAGCGGGCCGGCCATGCCAGGGGCCAAGGGATTCGCCAATTGCTCTTGCAACTGCACAGGCAATTGTTCAAAACGCGCCAGTTGGTCGATAGCTCGTTGATCAGGCCAGAGCAGGGCAGCGCGCACAGGGTTCCCTGCTGCATCGACAGGAACCACGCCGTGCATCTGCCCGGTGACCCCGATCGCCGCTACTTGCCCTGGTTCCACGAGACGCAGGGCCATACGCACCGCCACCACTGTCTGCCGCCACCACTCTTCAGGATCTCCCTCGGCCCACCCAGGCCGATGTGTCAGCAAGGGATACTCAGCGCGCCCCTCGCCCAGTCGTCGCCCGCTGGCAGCATCCAGGACCAGTGCTTTCACCGCACTGGTTCCTAAATCAATGCCTAACAGCGCTTTGTCCCTGGTCTGTGTCTTCCCTCTTCCGTCTTCCATGATGGTTAACTAGTCCTCTTGGGTGTCCGTCGCCTCCAGGCCTGCCGCAATGAAAGCCCGGGCCTGCCTGGCCAGGTCAAAACGGTCGGTCCAGGTATGACGCCAGATTGCGAGAGAGCCAGAGAGGTTCGCAATCTCCTGCGCCCGAGAAAAGCTCTCGAAGGTGACCGGCCCTTGATACCCAGCCTGACGCAGCGCCCGGAAAAACCCGGGGAAATCCACCGTGCCTGTGCCGAGGTAGCCGCGATGGCTTTCACCGACATGGACATAGCCCAGCCGCTTGCCACAGGCCACTACCGGCTTCACAAAGTTTTCTTCTTCGATATTCATATGATAGGTATCGAGATGAACCACGAGATTGGGCGCACCGATTTCCTCAATCAGGTTCAGCGCCTGTTCCGCTGTATTGAGGAAATTGCTCTCATAGCGGTTCACCACTTCGAGACCTAGCTGCATGCCATTGACCGCCGCCTGCTCGGCCAGACGAGCCAGGACGCGCATGCTGTTCAGCCGCCCGGCAGGAGCAAGCGGCTCCCGATAGCGCGTCAAGGCGCCGAAGATCACCCCACCAAGATAGCTGGCCCCCAGATCCCGGGCCACAGCCAGCGCATCATGCAGCAACCGCTCGCCACGTGCTACTATTGCCTCATCTGTGCTGGAAATATCTGTCTCGGGCGTCAGGGCCAGTGTGCACGTTGCCTCGAGACCAGTCTTTTCCAGCAGGCTTCTGGTCAGCGCCACATCGATCGCGGCAGGCTCAAGCAAGGGGATTTCAATCAGATCATAGCCGCTCGCGCGACTACTTTCGAGCGCCTGACGACATTCTTCCTCGCTCCAGCCACCCACCCAGACGAAGGCATGAATACCTATTTTCTGTTTCATGGCATCTCCACAGCTGTTCTAGCGATCACTCATCACTCTTGACGCCGGTGATCATCGCCACCAGTTCATCACTGGTCGTCTCGTTCGTCCGGCGCCCTCCGACCACTCGTCCGCTGCGCATGACCCATACCTGCTGAGAGAGGCGCAGCACCTGCTCAAAGTTATGGCTGATCAGCAAGATGGCTAGCCCCTGGTCGCGCAGGCGAAGAATCAGCTCCTCAACACGTCGCGTCTCCCGTACCCCCAGCGCTGCCGTTGGCTCATCCATGATCAACAGGCGCGACCCCCAGCTTGCAGCTCGCGCGATGGCAATGGCCTGCCGCTGTCCGCCGGAGAGCTGCCGCAGTCGGGCATGGATGGAGGGCAGATGAACCTCAAATTGCCGAAGCATGCGCAGGGCCTCGCGGCGCATCGTCCGGCGATCCAGGATCGCTAAGGGTCCCAGACGCTTGACTCGCTCGCGGTTGAGAAAGAGATTCTGCCAGACGGTGAGATCTTCAATCATAGCCAGGTTCTGATAGACGGTCTCGATGCCGGCCTGACGCGCCTCCTGGGGAGAGGCAAAATGGACCTCTTTCCCCTCAAAGAAGAGGCGCCCGCTGCTCGGAGAGTGCAGGCCCGAGATGCATTTAATCAAGGTCGATTTGCCTGCCCCGTTGTCCCCGACAATGGCCGTGATCTCTCCACGTCGCGCCCACAGCGTCACTTCATGCAGCGCCACAATGGCCCCAAAATGCTTGCTGACCCGCTCCACCAGGAGCAACACCTCAGCAGGACCAGGCACTCCAGAGCCAGGCGGAGCGCCTGGCGTGGGGCTGCTCTCCGGAGTCTGAGGGGCAGAGAAAACACGTTCAAATTCCGTAGGACTCATCGCCAGTACCTCACCAGCAAGGCGGCCAACACGACCGCCAAACCAACCACCACCGGTTGGTAGAATTGTGAGAGTCCAAGTAAGGTCAGCCCGTTGACGAGCACCGTGAGTAAGAGCGCGCCAGCAGCAGGACCGGCTATTGTGCCACGCCCCCCAAAGAGACTGACGCCTCCCAGGACTACTGCCGCGACAGAGTTGAGCAAGTAGCTGGTATCGACCGCCGGTTCGGCAGCGCCAATGCGCGCCGTGAAGAGGATGGCAGCCAAACCAGCCAGGCCCCCTGCCAGCAGGTAGGCAGCCAGCTTGATCCCCGCAGTACGAATGCCCATCGCGCGTGCCGCCTCGGCATCCCCCCCAGTGGCTAGCAGGTGGGTCCCAAAGCGCGTGTAAAAGAGTAAGAAATGTCCCAGCAATACCACGAGCAGGGCGATCAGGACAAAGTAGGGCAGCGGGCCAAGTGAGCCTGTGGCGAGCTGAAGCAGGAAGGTACTGACAAGTGTCACCGGCTCACCATTGGAGAAGATCAGGGCTGCCCCAGAGGCGGCGCTGAGCGTGCCGAGCGTCGCAATGAAATCGGGAATCCGCCCCCAGGCAACCAGCAGGCCATTGATGAGACCCACGAGCAGGCCGGCAACGATGGCCGAGAGGCAGGCCAGTCCGATCGGGCCTCCGTGGGCGACCACCTGCCCCAGGACCACGCCAGCCCAGGTCATGGTGGATGCCAAAGAGAGATCGATGCCTCCCGTCAGGATGACAAAGGTCTGCCCCACCGTCAGGATCACCAGGAGAGCTGCGGCCACCAGCACAGCGCGGATATTGCCGAAGCTTAAGAATGCCGGTGAGGCGATCCCAAAGATGATGATTAGCACCGCCAGGGCAATCACCGCTGTCCAGTTGATCCAGAACTCGGGATCACTGAGCCGCTCTCTCCAGCTCAGTCGCTCAGCCTGCACCGGAAGCGCTGTCACTGAGGTGTTGCTCTGTTCCATCTGCTGTCTCCTTCCTCCCGCGTGAGTGAGGGAGCGTCGCGCAGCCAGTCCTGCAGGCCCGTGCGGATACCTGCTTGCTCCGTCACACTCCACTCACTCACTGACTTGCTTCCTTCCCGGCTACTTCAGGAGGTCTTGGAAGGGATCGACATAGCTGCTGAACGGCTTGGGGAAATTGGCCAGAGCCTGAGCAACATTATCGCTGGTCACGACGAGCACCGGAGCAGTGACTTTGGCTGGCAGGGTTTTGCCCGCCAAGGCTGCTTTGCAGGCCTCGACCCCCATTGCTCCAATCGTATAGGGATACTGAGAAACGGTCGCCGAGAGCTGACCCGCCTGAATGGATTTCAGGGCATCCTGGATGCCGTCGACGCTGACCACCTTGACCTGGCCCTGTTTCCCAGCGTCCGCAATGGCTCGAACAACCCCAAGAGCCATGTCATCGTTGGCGACAAAAAAGCCTTTGAGATCCGGGTGAGCGCGCAGGATATCACCAGCGGCTGTCAGCGCTTTCTGGCGATCCCAATCTGCTGCCACTGTCTGCACGATCTGGATCGTCGCAGGAATACCCTGGCTAAAACCCTGAAGACGCTGCTGGCTGGTGACGTCCCCAGCGATGCCCCCAATCAGGGCAACCTTGCCCCCTGTCGGCAGCAGCTTGGCCATCTCATTGGCCGCCTGCTGCCCGGCACTGACGTTGTCTGTTCCAATGTAGGTGCTGATCTTGATGCCAGCCGCCTGGGCTGCCTGGGCACTAATAGGATTGTCGATGTTGATAATCGGTTTGCCAGCCTGCGCGATCGGCGCCAGCGCCTGAACCAGGTTGGTGCCACTGATAGGGTTGACGATGTAACAGCCATAGTTCTGACCCGCGAGAGCCTGAAGCTTGTCCGCCTGGCCAGTGGTGTCGGTGATGCTCGTGGCAGCCTGAATAGTAACAGACACGCCCACGGTCCCGGCTTCGTCTTGAATGCCCCGCTGCATGGCCTGGAAGAACGGGTTGTCTAGCCCTTTGATCACGGCTGCAACTTGCGTGCTTCCATTGCTTCCGCTCCCACCGCTGCTGGCTCCGCCACAGGCTGTGACGATCACGCCAAGCACCGCCAGCAGGATCAGGCTCATCTTTGTTATCAGCGATTGCCTGCACACTGCAGCGCCTCCTTCTGTCTGTCTTCGACAGGACTAAAAATAGTCGATGAACCAACCGCTTTGGTCGACTCAGCAATGACTTCTGCCGGACTGAGTCGAGGGGCCCCTTCACTATTGGCAAATTATAGTCACACTTATGTATTATGTCAAGCAAAAGTCTGGCATCTTCCGACCGAATAGAGGAGAATCCTGGCAGATAATCTTGAGAAGGCTCCCTCTCTTTGGTAGAATAAAGGCGAATATGTCAGATACACCTGTGGTTAGCATGGACTGCAGGCGCAGGTAGCCTTCTCTATTTTCGGAGCTGTGAGGAGTGCCACGCTGATGAAATCGCCACTTGAGGGCAACGATGCCTCTCGGTCAGGAACTGTTCTCGCGCTGTTTCGCACTGGCCAGGCGCGCACGCGGGCGGATGTGATCCGCCTGACCGGCCTGGCACGCTCGACAGTCACGCAGCGCCTGGAGCAGCTGCTCGCTGCCGGCCTGCTGGTACCGGATGGAGCCAGCGCCTCGACGGGAGGCCGTCCTCCGACGCAATTCAAATTCAATGCGGCACGTGGGGTATTTTTGACTGCCGACGTTGGAGCCAGCCATTTGCGCTGTGCCCTGACAGATCTGGCTGGGACTATTCTGGCAGAGGAAGCCAGTGAGCTAGATGTCGCTGCCGGGCCCCATCCTGTGCTTGAGCGGGTGACGAGGACGTTTTTGGACCTTCTGCAACAGCAGCAGGTGCCTCCCCAGAAGGTGCATGGAATCGGGATTAGCGTTCCTGGCCCCGTGGAGTTCGCCACCGGACGGGTGGTCAGCCCTCCGATTATGACCGGCTGGGATGGCTTTGATATTCCGGGCTACTTCCTCGAGCGCTTTGCCTGTCCGACGCTGGTGGACAATGATGTGAACGTGATGGCCTTTGGGGAATACAAGGCCTGCTGGCCAGAGCATCCGCATATGTTGATGGTGAAGGTCGGGACGGGAGTCGGCTGCGGCATCATTTCGAATGGGCAGATCCTGCGTGGCGCCCAAGGAGCAGCTGGGGACCTCGGCCACATCCCCTACAGCGGCGACCTGGCTAATCTGGCAACTCCTCCCCTCTGCCGCTGTGGCAATCATGGCTGTGTGGAAGCCTATGCTGGCGGTTGGGCATTGCTGCGCGATCTCCGCGCACTCGGCCACCAGGTCCATTCGACCTACGAGGTGGTCCGCCTGATTCGAGCCGGCCAGCAGGACGCGGTCCATCTGGCTCGTCAGGCGGCCCGTGTGCTGGGTCAGGCCATCTCCGATGCGGTGAGTCTGCTGAACCCTTCGCTGGTGGTCTTAGGCGGTCGTCTGGCTCATGCCGATGAGCCATTGCTCGCCGGCATTCGCGAAGTGGTCTATCGGCGTTCCTTGCCGCTGGCAACCCGCGCCTTGCAGATTACCACCAGTCGCCTGGATATCCACGCTGGCATTACTGGCCTGGCGCTCCTGCTCGGGGAGTATCTCTACGCACCCGAGCTGGTTGATCTGGCGCTTGACCCCGAGGCCCCGGCTCTTCCCGCGGGACGCTTCGGGCCGCTGAGTGGGCAAGCACTCGGTTATACGCTGCGTCTTCTGAGCCAGGGAGCCGCCACTCCTTAGCTCTGGCCAGCCCTCTTTTTGGCTGGCTTTCTCGCCGTCGTCTGTCGCTCCGCCATTTCTCTCCCTCCAGGCATACCCTGAGCACAGACTCGCGCATGCATTGTACTCAGTACATTCGCAACGAGGGCGCCTGGTTTGACCACCCCTGGCAGCTTTCGGCGAAGAGGTCGATTTCGGATGGGGAGCAGGCGTCATCTCCAGTCTCACCGATAAAGCGCTCTTCTCGCTGGCTCCGGCAGTATTCCTGGTTTCCGTCATTATCCCCATCACCCTGGGCAATATCCTGTTTACGGCCCTGGTTTTCCTGGTCCTGCATGGCCTCGGGCTACCTAAGATGATCTTCTTGATAGTGCTGGGTATATTAAACTGGCTTCTGCTCCTCGGCTTCGTCTGGCTCGTCAATCGTGTCGCTGTGACCACCACCCGCCGTGCTCAGCCCTCCGCCATTGCTGCCCGACGCCGACGCCCCGCAGCGGCAGCAGCGCAACTGGCAGCGCGTGCTGAGGACATGGGCAGGCAAAACGTGAACCACGCCCAGACAATAGCGACAGGGTCGCGAGGCCACGACTGCTGATCGGTAAAATAGGAGGATAGCGGTGCTATGACTTGCGACGATAGCGCGGTGAACCAATTGCCGTATGGGACGTATAACATTCTAGGTAAAAAGGAGGACTATCCATGACGGACCATCCATTCGTGATTGCACCCTTCTACAAGGGCTGGGATGTCTATCAGAACCATCTCATTCGTGCGATTGCTCCGCTTTCCGCTGAGCAACTGGCGCTCTCTGCAGGAGGTGATCTTCGCTCGATTGGCCAGATAGCGACTCATATCGTCGCCGTGCGCGCCAGGTGGCTCTACTGGGTCTTGAAGGAGGGAGATGAACAACTCATCGCCATTGGCCGGTGGGACCGTCCCGGCCAGCCTGACAGGTCCGCTGCTGAAATCGTCCACGGCCTCGAAACTACCTGGAAGGTGATTGAAGCAGCCCTCCAGCGCTGGACGTCCGCCGATTTAGAGGAGATCTTGTACGATGTTGATGAGGAGACTGGTGAGGAAGAGACTTTCACGCGCCAGTGGGTCATCTGGCATTTGCTCGAACATGATCTGCATCATGGTGGAGAACTCTCATTCTCGCTCGGCATGCATGGCCTGGCCGCGATCGATCTGTAGGAAGAAGAGAGCTTCAGCGAAGGAGTTACCTGTATGCGTCGGTTCTTCCCTGTCCTCACCCTGGTTGTGATGGCCCCGGTGATCGCTGAACTGCTATGGGGATCGACCCCCATCAGCCGCGCCGCTTATCTCATCAGCCAGGTGCCGATGTACGGAGCAGGGACGCTCTTGATCCGCGAGGTGGTGCGCAGGAGTGACCGCGGATGGGCCAGTGTGCTGCTGTTGGGCGTCGCCTACGGCATTGTCGAGGAAGGTCTTGCCATTCAATCGTTTTTTCATCCCACCCTCTTTGGCGCATCCGACTGGGGAGCACGCATCTTCGGCATCAATGGCGTTTATGCCCTCTGGGCCGTCGGCTATCATGCCGTCTGGAGTGTCGCCATCCCTATCTTACTGACAGACCTGCTCTTTCCAGCGCAACGGCAACAGCCTTACCTGGGCACGGTTGGCCTTATCGTTACCGGCATATTCTATGTTCTGGGGGTCGCGCTGATCGGGTTCTTCCTATTCCGCTCGACACACTACCTTGCTCCCCCTGCCCTGCTCGCTCTCGCCGTGCTTGCCGTAGCGCTGCTCGTCCTGGCCGCGCTGCGTCTGCTGCCCAGGAACAGGCCCGAGGCAGCGCGGCCAGCGAAGGCCCCTTCGCCCTGGGTCGTCCTGCTGGTAGCTGGGATCAGCGGCTTTGCCTGGCAGTTTGTCTTGATCTGGCTGAGACACTTTCTGCCGGTGTTGTTCACAGGAGCCTGGGTAGTGCTGCCGATGCTGCTCGCGGTCCTCATGGCCGGAGCGGTCGGCTGGCTGGTACAGCACTGGGCACGAAGTCAGCATTGGAGCAACCTTCATCTTCTGGCCCTGGCAAGTGGGGCGCTCATTGCCCACACGCTCTTTGGGGCGCTTGTCCTCACTCAGACCACCGTTGATCGTCTGGGACTCGTGGTGCTGGGACTGGTGATGATGGTCATGCTCAGCGTACTGGCTTTTCGCCTTCGCGCCAGCAATGCCTACGACGCCACGCCGGTGTAGGAGCCTGCTGTCCTCTACATCTCTCGTCCTCTCTCGCCAGCTCCCACGCCACCTGTATACAAGACGGGCGGCTCGTACTCTTTAGTGAAGAAAAGGGGAGGGACCGATGCTCGATGCAAAGAGCAGGCACGGTCTGCCTCACAGTGGCTTTCTCGTCATCGGAGCGGCTGGGCAAGTCGACAGCAGCGATAACAGATGAACGATTCTGTGATCAGCTCCGAGCGTCCGCCCGGCCTCACCATCATGGAAAGTGCCTGGCAGGGCTTACCAGGGAGCCGACAAAAATCTTTATGATCGGCCAACCCCTTGACGACCCTCCTCTGGCAGCCATATAATCCTCGGCAGAGATTGTTTTCACTAGAAAGAGAACCTCTGGTTTGATCCGCCTGGAAGCTCCTGACCTCAAAGGTCGATCGTGAGAGGAGAGGGAGCAACAGCCATCAAACTGGGTCATTGTCGAGGAGGATTGTGACCATCTATGGAACCGGCGAGTAGATGCGCAGAGCCACCGTCGCGCAGAGCGGTTTGCCTGGGCGCGAGAAAGGTGGGTGCTGACGAGAAGGGGAGGTGGAAGACTGGCTGAAGGATCACCTGTGTTTATCGACTCTTTCACCTTCCCTCTCGTCTCTCCCCCACTGTTTTTCCCGCCTCGTTCTTTTCTCATCGTCTGAACGTGAAGGCAGCTCTTTCCTTCTAGCCTTGTGCGCCAGGCGCTCCAGGTCAGAAGTTGGCTGTTCCCTTTCTTCATCGCTCACTGGGCATCTGCGGCTAGAGCTAGATGCTGCAGAGGATACACATACGCTCTGCTTCTGCCTCTGGAAGGTCATCTTTCTGGGCTCACGCATTGTGGGCTGTGAGCGGCACCGCCGAAGCAGGTTCTCGGTGACTGCCGGCGGGGAAGCTTTGCCTTTGCCCACATGCGGACGACCCCCTCTGTCTTCCCGGTGGCCTGCGTAAGCCAGCCTGCTTGTCGGCTGTCCAGCGATGGACACGATCGATCATCCTGGCCAATTTTCACCGGCACCGGAGAGACATCATGGCTCGTATGCTTCATTCCTTACCACAGCAGCGACGGGGCCCGTCAGAGTCAGGAGGTCATCGTTGGCTCTGGCTACGGGACTTGATCCTGGGAGGAGGCTTCCTGCTGCTGCTCTGCGCCTTGCTCGTGCTGGCTGCCTCACGCTGGGCGGCTCCACTCACCCCGCTGGTGGCTCTCTCGCTTTCGCCGCTGGCGCTGCCCCTCTATGCCGGCTATTCACTGCTGCGCATGCTGTTGGCATACGGTCTGGCGCTGCTGTTCACCTTGCTCTATGGCCATGTGGCCGCTACCAATCGTCAGGCCGAGCGCGTTCTGATCCCGCTGCTTGACCTGCTCCAGAGTATTCCCATTCTCTCCTTTCTCCCGGCAGTGGTGCTGGCCCTGGTCGTGGCTTTTCCCCACAGCAATATTGGGCTGGAACTGGCCAGCATCCTGCTCATCTTTACGAGCCAGGCCTGGAATATGACCTTTAGCTTCTACCATTCTGTTTTAACACTGCCTCGCGATCTCATAGATGTCTGTCGTTTATTGCGCCTGAGACCCTGGCAGCGCTTTTTGAAGCTTGAACTGGCGGCCTCGGTCATTGGCCTGGTCTGGAACAGTATGATGAGCTGGGCCGGCGGCTGGTTCTTTCTAATGGCCTCCGAGCAATTTTCATTAGGAGAACGCTCCTTCCGGCTGCCCGGCCTGGGCTCCTATCTGCAGCTCGCCGCTGACCGAGGCGATGCGCAGGCGCTCGCTCTTGGGCTGCTCACGCTGGTCGGCATGATTGTCCTGCTTGATGTTTGCCTCTGGCGCCCTCTGGTGGCCTGGGTCGAACGCTTTAAGGTCGAAGAGCAGGCGGAGACGGCTCCGCCGCGCTCGCTGGTGCTCGATCTGCTTCGAGGCTCGCCAACCGTGCGCTGGCTGTGGAAGCACCTGGGCCAGCCGCTCGGGGAGGGACTGGCCTGGTTGCTCAACCGCCTGCAACCACAGCCGGAGGACAGGTCAGCATGCCTGTCCGCAGTGGAGCAGGCCCGTCGAGATCAGCTTCTCCACTGGACACGGCGCGGCGTGGGCGTGCTGTTCCTGGGCTTACTCGTATTGCTAGCGCTCTGGATCGGCTGGCAAGGAGGGTTATTGCTAATGCAGGTGCCACCTGTGACATGGGGACGCCTGGTGCTGGCTGCCGGAGCGACCTGGCTCCGTACGCTGAGCGCTCTGGCGATCGGCACGCTGTGGACAGTTCCCGTTGGCGTGGCAATTGGCCTTTCACCCCGTTGGTCACGCCGCCTGCAGCCGCTGGTCCAGATCGTTGCCTCGATCCCGGCCACAGCCCTCTTCCCGGCGCTGCTGGCTCTTCTGGTAGCTCTGCCGGGCAGCCTCTCGTTGGCTGCGATCCTGCTCATGCTGTTGGGAACCCAGTGGTATGTGCTCTTCAATGTGATTGCCGGGGCGATGGCCATCCCTCGCGATTTGTTGGAGGCTGCCGCCCTCTTCGGCGTGACTGGCTGGCGCCGCTGGCGCACGCTGATTTTACCCGCGCTCTTTCCTTTCCTGGTGACTGGGTTACTTACCGCCAGCGGGGGTGCCTGGAACGCCAGCATCGTCTCCGAGCTGGTGCAGTTTCATGGCCAAACGCTGCACACCTTTGGGCTGGGCGCCGAAATTGCCGCAGCGGCTGGGGCCGGCAATTATCCGGTGCTATTGGCAGGTACGCTGCTCATGGCTGCTGTAGTTGTCCTGTTCAATCGACTTGTGTGGCGGCGGCTCTACCAGCTGGCCGAGCGGCGCTATCGCCTGGCCTAGCACCATCTCTCGTGGAAGGCCAGGCAGACTGCGATGAAAGGCCCCCGATTCCTTAGCATGAGATGAAAGGACAAAAGGAGGAACACAATGGCTCAGAGACAGACGATTGAGGCGAACGGCTCGGTGATCCTGGAGGCCCAGCAGGTTACTCATCTGTACCAGGGGCGGGGAGAGCAGAGACGGGGAGGACACGCTCCGGTCGTGCTGGAAGCGATCTCGCTGCAGATCCGCTCTGGTGAGTTGGTAGCCCTGCTGGGGCCCTCGGGATCGGGAAAGTCCACGTTGCTGCGCATCCTGGCGGGGTTGATCCGTCCAACACAGGGAGCGGTCTATGTGCATGGCCAGCCACTGCAGGGTCCTACTCCTTCGTGCGCGATGGTGTTCCAGAGCTTTGCCCTCTTCCCCTGGCTGACCGTGCTCCAGAATGTTGAGCTGGGACTGGAGGCCCTGGGGCTTCCCCGCCTGCAGCGCTTGAAGCGCGCTCTGGCGATTATCGATAAGATTGGGCTGGATGGCTTCGAGGAAGCCTATCCCAAAGAGCTGTCGGGCGGGATGAGGCAGCGCGTCGGCTTTGCCCGCGCGTTGGTGGTCGAACCAGAGCTGCTCTTGCTGGATGAGCCTTTCAGCGCGCTCGATGTGCTCACCGCTGCCAATCTACGCCGCGAGCTGCTGCAGCTCTGGTACCAGGCAAGTATTCCAACGCGTGCCATGCTGCTGGTCACCCACAATATCGATGAGGCTGTGAGCATGGCCGATCGCTTGCTGATCCTGGGGGCCGACCCCGGCCACATCCGCGCGGAGATTCGGGGATTGCCCCGTGGGAGGCGGGAGCCACATAGCCCCGCCTATCTACAGCTGGTGGATCTGATCTATCGACTGATGACAAGCCCGGATGAGGATGGGGCTGCCTTGCTGGAGGAGGAGCCCGCACTGGTACGACGGGGGCAGCGCCGCCCGTCACGCCCCTATCAAATGCTGCCCCACGTTGCACCAGCCGATATCATCGGCTTGCTGGAGCTAGTCCAGGCCCGCGGGAGCCGGGCCGACCTGGCCGAGTTGGGTCGCGAGCTGCAGCTGGAGCTAGATGAGCTGCTCCCGCTGGTCGATGCCGCCGCTTTGCTCCAACTGGCCCGCCCGGAAGCGGGGGATCTGGTTCTGACGGAGGTGGGCCAGCAGCTCGCCGAGGCCGATCTCCAGAAGGAGAAGCAACTCTTCCGCCAGCAGGCGCTAGCACGCGTGGCACTGCTGTGTCGCATCGCGGAAGACCTGGCAGCAGCACCCGAGCAGCGGATGGATAAGGAGCGCTACCTCGAGCGCTTGCGCGAGCATTTCAGTGAGGGAGAGGCAGAGGCCCAGCTGCAAACGCTCATCGAGTGGGGGCGCTACGCTGAAATCTTTACTTACCAGGAAGAAGCGGGGATCTTTGCGCTGGAAACGGATGCGGAAAGAGAAGACCTGGCCGCTGAGGCCGCCGGTGGCACACGGGAGCAATGAGGTTGTCAGGGAGCCTACACCAACAGCTCCCGTCTGCTACCGACGTGCTCCTCCTGTAACCAGCCAGTCCGCGTAGCAATCAGAATCAGTTCCGCCCTTCTCCATCGATAGCCTGCTGGACCTCGTTCAGCGCCTGTTGAAGCACCGGATTGGTAGGATTGAGGCGCAGGGCTGTGGTGAAATCGGCCAGGGCCTGGGAAAGGTTACCCTGCTTCTGATGAAGGCGACCGCGGTTGTAGTAGACGGCGAAGGCGGTGGGATCGAGGTCGAGAGGATCGAGGCGGATAGCTTCGCTGTAGTCGGCCAGGGCCCGCTCGACCTCGCCCTGCCGCTCGTAAAGAGCACCACGGTTGTTGTATGCAGCGGCGAAAGTGGGATCGAGGCGGATAGCTTCACTGTAGTCGGCCAGGGCGTGCTCGACGTTACCCAGGCGGTAGTTGCAGTTGCCACGGTTGTAGTAGGCAAGGACAAAGGTGGGATTGAACCGGATGGCCTCGGTATAGTCGGCGAGGGCGCGCTCAATGTTACCCTGCCGCTCGTAGAGACTACCACGGTTGTAGTAGGCGATGGCATAGGTAGGATCGAGGCGCAGGGCCTCGTTATAATCGGCCAGGGCCCGCTCGACGTCGCCCTGCCTGACATAGAGATTGGCCCGGTTGCAGTAGATGCGGGCAAAGGAGGGATCGAGGCGGATGGCCTCGCTGTAGTCAGCGAAGGCTCGCTCGACCTCGCCCCGCTTGGCGTAGAGGATGCCACGATTGATATAAGCGGCGGTGTAGGCAGGATCGAGACGCAGGGCCTCGTTATAGTCGGCCAGGGCCTGCTCAAGCTTGCCCAGGTAGTCATGGGCCAGGCCGCGGTTAGTATAGGCGACGGCCAGGGTGGGATCGAGACGGATAGCTTCGCTGTAGTCGGTCAGGGCCCGCTCGAAGTTACCTTGCTTGACATCGAGGTCGGCTCGGCTGACATAAGCGACGGCCAGGGTGGGATCGAGGCGAATGGCCTCGTTGTAGTCGGCGAAGGCCCGCTCGACGTCGCCTCGTTCGGCGTAGAGGAGGCCACGGCTATAATAGACGGAGCCATCAGTGGGGTCGCGGCGAATGGCCTCGGTATAGTCAGCCAGGGCCTGCTCGGCGTCGCCCTGCTTTTCATGCAGAGCACCACGGTAGCGATAGGCGATGGCATCAGAGGCAGAGATGGCCTGTGACAGGTCAAGGCTCTGCTGGTGAGCGACAGCCTGCTTGAGGGCCGCAGCAAAGGCCTCGACGGAGGGAAAGCGCTCTGCAGGCTCTTTGGCCAGAGCGCGCAAGATCACTGCTTCCACCGCCGGGGGCAACTTCGGGGTGTGCTCGCGCAGGGACGGCGGCGGCGTGTGTTGATGGTGCATGGCTAGCTCGGGGTAGGTTCCGCGGAATGGGGGAGTTCCACAGAGCCATTCATAGGCCATAATGGCCAGCGCATACTGATCGCTGGCCTGCTGCGGCTGCCCGACAAACTGCTCTGGAGCCATGTAGGCGGCGATGCCTTCTGCTTCGGCGTCGGGCTTGGGGGCCGCAGAGAAGCGGATGGCCAGGAGTCCGATGCCGAAGTCGCTGAGCAGGAGGCGGCCCGCCGCATCGAGCAAGACATTGTCGGGCTTGAGATCGCCGTGAATAACTCCGGCCTGATGGGCATACTGCAGCGCGGAAGCGAGCTGGCTGACAGCACGCAGGACGGTGGACAAGGGTAGACGCGAGCCGCGGGAAAGGCGCTGGCGTAGGGAGCCACTGGGGGTGTAGGCCATCACCAGGAAGGGAAGCGAATGCTTGGGGTCGAAACCGAGATCGAGCAAGGGCAGGATATAAGCATGGCGCAGGCGCAGCAGGGTGCGGGCCTCGTTGAGGAAGGCAGGCAGGTCGGCTGAGGAAAGCGGGCAGGAGGTGAGGAGCTTGAGGGCCACAGGGACGGAAGAGGGGCGGCGCTGGTCCTCGGCAAGATAGACCTGACCGAAACTGCCGGCACCGAGCAGACGGACGAGCTGATAGCGATCGAGAGATTGACCGGAGAGATCCGGGAGCATCAGGCAGCTCTCCTTTCAAGCAACAGAGGTCATACTGTTCAAGCCTATAAGCAAGTCGCAGGCTGCGGAGTCGGCATACAGGGACAGTATAGCACAGAGCGGGGAAAACACGTAAGATGTGGAGGAGAGAGTTAGCCATTTATGATGGCTAGCAGATGCTCCTCTGTTCACGCCCACCTGCCGTGAACAACGCCTTGCAGGCGGGCAGCTTCGTATTCTGCTTCGTCAGTGGACTATATGATCGGGCAGCTCGCCCGGCTGGCCCGCGTCAGCGCGCGCACCCTGCACCACTACGATCGTATCGGTTTGTTGCATCCCAGCGCTCACTCAGAAGCTGGCCACCGCCTGTACTCCAGCCAGGACCTGGAGCGTCGTCTACAACGTATTCTCTGCTATCGCCAGCTTGGCTTCTCGCTGCGCCAGACCAAAGCGCTGCTCTCAGCGCCAGCGACCGACCCCCTCGCTGATCTGCGGCAACAACGTGCCTTTGGCGGCAACGGCCCGGGCAGTAGGCGAGGGGACGATCGAGGGGCCCTACGCGACGCCCTGGAATAGGCTCGATGTGCTCGCCCGCGACCCCGACGGACACGAGATCGTTTTCACGTCCAGGCTCCCTGCCGAGCAACACGATCCAGCTTTTGCGGCGCGGATGGAGCAGGTCCGCCAGCAGATGCAGGAGGCCAGGCCGCCTTCTCATCGGGCGACGGCCCCGTCCAAGCATGAGTCTTTTCTCTGCCAGAGAGGCACGGTGAGGAGGTCCCTGGTTCCTCTTGAGGGACTTGGATGGGCTTCCCTCAGTCGCACTGCACGGGACGACTGCGAGTGACAGCAGCGGTGAGCGTGCTCTCCTGGGTGATCCCTGGTGAGCTTCGCACCGCTGCGAAGGCGAGATGCTCGCGCAGCAGACTTCTGCTCCGAGGTACGGGTGGAATCACTGTTTTTGTCCATAGGCCGCGACAAACTGATAGGTTGTCTGTAGCTGATTGCATTCTTGGAGCATGGTCTGGAGAAGCGCTTGATACTGCTGTGGACTCAACTGAAAGCGTTTCGTCGCCACCCCGCTCAGGGCCAGGGCGAACTCGCGGAAGTCCAGGGCGAGCAAGGAGCCGATGCGCCCACCCCAGTCTCCGAAAGGAACCTGGATCACTTGTCGCTGCACCTGTGACAAGCCAGCCTCCCAGAGGTAACGATCCAGCGAAGCAGTGACTGTTCCCTCTCCATCCAGCCCCCTGAGCGCCGCCAGTTCCTTAATCATGGCATCCAGCTGCCGATGGGTTGGTCCCATAGGCGCTGCTTCCAGGCCAGGCTCCAGCAGTTCAATCCAGCCGCCAGGAGCGGTCACCCGTGCCAACTCCTGGACCACGCGGGGCCAGGCCGCCAGCGGCAGAGCCGTCCACAAGAAGCGCTGATGGACGAAATCGAAGGAGTGATCTGGGAAGGGCAAGCCTTTCAGCACATCCCCTTTGACAAAGCGGTAATTAGGTGGGGGAGCTGTCTGTTGCTTGGCTTCCTCAACATCTAGACCGATCACGTTCGCCTGGGGGAACTCACGCGCCAGCTCTGAGGCCCATTGTCCAGTGCCACAGCCAACATCAAGGATCTGACGCGGTGCCTGGATGGGAGCCAGGTAGTTGCGGTGCAGAACAGCGCGCAGGACGTAGTGTTGAAAGTCGAGACGGTTAACTTCCTGTAGATCCTTGGGGAGTAGATAGGGCTGCTCATCAAGATAGCGGCGCTGGTCGCCATCGACGTTGTCTGGAGAAGTGACCGCGTTGGTCCGACGAAGGGATCGGGCTGCTTCAGGAGTGTCAGAGCCCGGCGGAGCACTGTTAGAGGGCACCGCTGGACTCTTGCGTCTGAAAAACCACCAGGGCATACAGCTACCTCCTTGGCATGTGGTCCCGCTCTGTCTGAGAGCTATGTGAGTATGAGGCAGTGAGCGCAGCATGGAGATCGAACGCTGTCCAGTCTAGGGGAAGAGGAAGGAGATGTCAATGAGCCGCGCTGGCGATCACGTCTGATCGTTCGATTTTTATGGATTTTTAATGCAAAACAGCTCCGGCAGGCCAGGCTGGAGCGAGCGGGTTTTCTGGCTCTGCTCTTGAAACGTATCAGCTCTCACACTGCCACGCTCTGCGAACGGCTCATCTTTGCGGTTGGAGGAGTCCACTCCACCCTTTCCTCTCCTCACGCGCTCTCTCAGTCGTGGCTGATCCCGCCGGCTGTGCTTTGGGGTGGAGGTCGCTGATCTGCCTCTTTCTTTCAGGCCCAGACGGGCAACCTGGCTGATTCTGATGGTACTCCCTGTAGGGGAGCATCTGGAGCCGCGCCAGTCAAGCTGATTCGATGCTTCCCCAAAATCGACCATCTTCGATCTATGTCCAGGTTCAGGCAGGATTGCAGATGAGAAGCCGGCGGAAGGGTAAAGTGTGATCCCGCCCAGGGTTATCCAGGAAGGTAACGGCTCCTCGTGGCGAGCAGTATCTGTCTATGAGTGCCCGGGCCAGGCATGGATAAATGCGGCAGGAAGACGAGCGCCTTCTTAGTAGCGGCTAGCAATCCCTGCTCTACTGGCAGAGACGAGCAAGCTGGCCTGTCCATGCTTCCTGGCCAGGGTAGGTCTTCTTTTATTTCTTCTATTTCTTCTTTCATTTGATGAGGACACAGAAGAGATACACAATTGGCCTGTTCTGGCGTATACTCTTGATAGATGCGCCGCTCTCTTCCTGAACCCCAGGAGTGAGATGGCTCGCGACAGAGACGATGCTGCTGGCTGGTTTGCACTGATATGCCGGGAGGGAGGCCGTCGCTCACAATGTCCACACCGTCCTCTCCTGCGTTTGCTATGGCCGGCTCAGGCCAAAGGCTGGCGCTGGTTATCGGGGTCAATGGGCCCCCGGCGGCTTACCGAGCGCCGCTGGCCTATGCAGAGGCCGATGCCTGCGGCATGGCGGAAGTCTTGGCACAGGACTGCTGTGGCTTCACGCTGGTGGTTCCCCCGGTGTTGGGTGCGCAGGCCACCTCGGCGCAGGTTCGCAAGGCCGTAGTGCAACTGGCCCGCGAGCTGCAGGCGGGCGATTTCGGGCTGGTCTTCTTTAGCGGCCATGCCGAAGCTCTGCCGCGCGAAGCCGACCTGGATGAGGTCTATCTGGTGACGGCGGACTTTGATCCTGCTGATCTGATGGTCGATCCGCAGGCCCACCTCTCGTTTCGCTGGCTGCGGCAGGTGCTCTTTGAGCATGAGCGGGCAGCTCAGCTGCTGCTCATCCTGGACTGTTGCTATGGGGGTAAGTTTGCAGAGAGCGCGCCCGATCCCTCTTGGGACGAACTGCAGCGGCGCCTGAGCTACTACTTTGGGGAGCCAGGCGAGCGCAGTCCGGCGCCGGCGGGTGGCGTGCGGTTGGCGTTGACGGCGACCGGTCTGGAAGCGGCCAGAGAGCAGGACGGGCATGGGCTACTGACGGGGCAGCTGCTCAAGCTCCTGCGGGGCGAGGTACCGGAGGCAGCGGATGCCCAGGGGAGGGTGACCTTCGCGCGGGCCTTTGCCTCCCTGGCGCAGACGCTCCGGGAGCAGCCACCGCGCTTCTACGGGGCCGGCGATGATCTGGTGCTGGCGCGCCATCCACAGCTGGCTCAGGCGCGGCGACGATCTCGGGCAGAGGATGAGGAGCGACAGCGGCTGCTGTCGCTGATGCAGCGTCGCGATGGCTTCTACGAGGATCGCCGGCGCAGCTGCGTGGGGCGACGGACCGAGCAAGAGGCGGTCTGGCGCCTGGTAGAGGAGTTGCTGCCCACAGGGGGCTATGTGACCATCACTGGGGAGGCTGGGCAGGGCAAGAGCTGCCTGATGGCCAGGCTGATCGAAGAGCGGGCCCGAGCGCAGGGAGGCGAGGAGCGGGTGGCCTTCCACTTCATTCCGCTGGTGCCTCCCTCAGACTATCAGGTGACCTTACTGAAAGCGCTGCTGGCGCGCCTGGTCCTCAAGTATGAGCTGCCGGCCTGGTGGCTGGCGGGGGAGAGTCGCACGACGCTGAGTGAGGCGCTGGTGACGGTCCTGCAGGAGATCGCGCGGCGTGGGGAGCAGGAAGTCATCTTTATCGATGGGCTGGACCAGCTGCAGCCTGATCCGCAGAGCGGCTGGCGGGATCTGAGTTTTCTGCCGCAGGGTCCAGCCAATCCGCCACCCGGGATCGTCTTCGTGCTGGGCACGCGCCCCAACGACACGCTGCGTCCGTTGGAGCTGTGCAAGCCACGGCGGGAGTATCGGCTACCGCGGCTCTCCCTGGCCGATTTTGCAGAGCTGCTGCAGCAGCGGCAGGTAGATCTCTCTGCCGATCTAGAGGAACAGTCGTATGAGGTGCTGGATGGGCACGCCCTCTTTCTGGATCTCCTGGCCAGGGAGCTGGCGACCCGGCGTGGGCAGGCACCAGCGGAGGTGGAGGCCCTGATCGCGCGCCTGAGCAGCGACCCGGAGCAATTGTTTACGCTGGCGCTGGATCGGCTGCGGGGAGAGCCAGCACGGTGGCACCGGGTGATCAAGCCGCTGCTGGGGATCTTGCTGGTGGCGCAGGAGCCGCTCCCGATCGCAGCGCTCCGGCAGCTGCTGGCGCTCGCCAGGGGTGAGACGATTGACCTGGATGAGGTGCGGCAGGGACTGCGACGGTTAGGTGGACTGGTAATGCAGGATCAGCAGGGAGGCTATACCCTCTTTCATCTGAAGTTTCGCGACTATCTGCGAGGCGGGCCGGGAGAGGCAGACGGACCGCAGAAGGAGCCGGAGGGGCTGTTTGATGAGGAGGAGGAACGGCGCTGGCATGGGGTATTGGCGGCCTGGTGCGAGCAGGGGAGACTGGCCCGGCTCTGGCAAGACGGGGCCAGGGAGAAGCGTGAGCGCTACCGGAGGCAGTACGGACAGCGGCACTACGTACGCCATCTCTACGAGGCGGGAGAGTGGGAGCGGCTCTTTGCGGTGCTGGACGAGGGAAGCTATGGGCGGGCGAAGGTGCAGGCAGACCCGAGCATGCGCGACTACGCGCGCGATCTGGATCTGGGGCGGCGAGCGGCGGCGGAAGCAGGGGAGACGCTGGAGGAGCAACTGGAGCAGCTGCCGCGGCTGTGGGGCTACACGCTGCTACGCTGCAGCCTGGGGAGTCGGGCGGATGCCTATCCCGATGCGGCGTTTGTACTGTTGTGCCAGTTGGGACAGGAGGCGAAGGCGTTGGGGCTGGTGGAGCTGCTCACGGAGCAGGAGCGACGGGCGGACCTGCTGATCGACCTGTCCGAGTGGTTGCTGAGGCAGCCGGAACGCCGTGACGAGAGACGACAGCTCTACCGGCGAGCAGAGCAGGCGATTGCGCTGCTGGCGGATGGGTGGGACAAAGCGAACTTGTTCATTCGGCTGGGCGAGGTGCTGGCGAAGGCAGAGCTACCACAGGAGGCGGAGCGCTGCTGGCAGGAGGCGGAGCGGGTGATCGCTAGTCTGTCTGAAGATGCAGAGAAAGCGACTATGCTGGTGCGGCTGGGGAAAGCTCTGGCGGCAACGCGGCCACAGCAAGCCGAGCAATGCTGGCTCCAGGCCGAACGGCTTAGCTCCTCGCACTCTAACACCAGGGAGAAAGTGTGGACCCTGATCAGCCTGGGTGAAGCGCTGGCAAAGTGGTCACTACGACAGCAGCAGGCCGAGCGCTGCTGGCAAGAGGCGGAACGACTTATTGCCTCCTTCGCTGATCAGGATTGGAACCGCGTGGATGCGCTGATCAAACTAGGAGAAGCTCTGGCGGGTGCACAATGCTGGGAGCAAGCCGAGCAGTGCTGGCAGCAAGCTGAACAGCTCATCACCGCCATTCCTGATGAGAAAGATAGCTGGAGGAAGGTTCAGCCGCTCAGCAGCCTGGCCGAAGCATTTATAGGAACTCAACGCTGGTTAGAGGCAGAGCGGGTCATCGCCTCTCTTCCCGAGCATGACTGGCGGAAGGCTATGGCACTCATAGCGCTGGGCAAGGCCCTGGCCAAGGCCCAGCGTTGGCAGGACGCCGAACAGTGCTGGGTCCAGGCCCAACGGCTCGTCACAATCCTGTCCGATGGCAGTGACAGGGTGGAGGTGCTTGCAGAACTCGCCAAAGCACTGGCGGAGACAGAACGTTGGCAAGAAGCCAAACAGTGCTGGGCCCAGGCCGAACGGCTCATTGCTGTCTCCCCTATCGACAAGGCAGAAGCTCTGACTGAACTGAGCAATGCGCTGATCAGCGTGCAGCGCTGGGAAGAGGCCGAACAGTGCTGGCAGCAAGCGGAAAGAGCCGTCGCATCCTATACCCTTGACAACTGGAGCAAAGCAGAAGTTTACGTCCAACTGGCCAGGACACTGATGAGAGCCCAGCGCTGGCAGGACGCTGAACAGTGCTGGGCCCAGGCTGAACTCCTGATCTCCTCCCTAGACGATGAGAAGATAGCGGCACGGAGCCGCTTGAGTGAAGCGTTAGCGCACGCCCAACGCTGGTTAGAGGCAGAGCGGGTCATCGCCTCTCTTCCCGAGCACGACTGGCGGAAAGCTGAGGCGCTCATAGCACTGGGCAAGGCCCTGGCCAAGGCCCAGCGTCAGCAGGAGGCTCTAAAGTGCTGGCAGCAAGCTGAACAGCTCATCACCGCCATTCCTGATGAGGAGGATAGCTGGAGGAAGGTTCAGCCGCTCAGCAGCCTGGCCGAAGCATTTATAGGAACTCAACGCTGGTTAGAGGCAGAGCGGGTCATCGCCTCTCTTCCCGAGCACGACTGGCGGAAAGCTATGGCACTCATAGCGCTGGGCAAGGCCCTGGCCAAGGCCCAGCGTTGGCAGGACGCCGAACAGTGCTGGGTCCAGGCCCAACGGCTCGTCACTCTACTTGCCGAGGATAGCGACAAAGTGAAAGTCCTAACAGAGCTTGCCACGGCATGCGCAACGATACAACGCTGGAAAGAGGCCGAACAGTGCTGGTTGCAGAGCGAGCAGCTCATTGCCGTCATGTCCGATCAAGGAGACAGCCCGAGGAAAATGCAGGCGCTCAGCCAGCTGGCAGCTTCCCTGGCCACAGCAGAACGTTGGCAGGATGCTCAACGTATCATCGCCTCTCTTCCTGAAGACAGCTCAGAGAAAGCCGTAGCTCTGACTGCGTTGATCGAAGCGCTGGCCAATGCCCGGCAAGGGCAAGAGACTGAGCAGTGCTTGCAAGAGGTTGCACGGATGCTTATCGTCCTTCCCGCAAGGTGGGAGGAAGCCAAGTCCTTGACCCGCCTGACCAGGGTACTGATCAGCTACGGTCACGAGGCTGAGGCTATCCGCCTCATTCAACACGCCTGGTTGCGCGACATGAGACTGAACGAGGCAGTCTGGTACCTCCCCGCCGCTTTCCCCCTCTTGACCAGATATCCCAAGCTGGGATCAGCTCTCTATGACGCCATCTGCTGGGCCGATGCTTTCTTGCAAGGTGGCGCGTCAGGTCCTGTTTCCCTCTCACTTCTACGAGCAAGGAGCAGTGAATCTGTATGAGCGAGCAGCAACCGTCTTCTCTCCCCGATCAGATGCAACCCTCTGAGCGGCTGCAGGTCTTGTTCGAACTGGTGCCCGCCCCTGGAGCAGAGGGAGCCGCCGATCTCGCCCTGCTCACCGCCCTTCACCACGAGCTGGCGACCAACCTCCAGCAAGAAGGCTTTGTCCTCTACCCTCCTGCCCCCACCGGCCAGAAGGGAACGCCCGACTTCTTCACCGAAGCCTGGCTGATCCTGCAGCAGGTGGCTGGCGCCGTCTGGCAGCGCCATGCCGCTATCGCCGAAGGGCTGGCCGACCTGAGCGCCCTCGTCACCCTCTTCGAGAAGCTGCTGCCCGTCCTTAAACGCCTGCGCGAGCACCATGCCAGGCTCGTTGGTCAGGGGGTCAGCCAGGAGCGAGCACTCAGCTGGACGATCGAGCTGCAAGGCGCCCGCCTGACGCTGGAGGCAACAGATCTTGAGCAGGCCAAGGCGGCGCTGCAGCTCGCTAAAAAGCTGCAGGCAGCGCTCGCCCGCGATCGAGCCAGATCCGGCAAGCCTCCAAAGCAGCCAAACAAGCTCACCATCACGGCCTCGGTTCCCCCACGCCGGAGGCGCAAAGGCCGCTGAGCTGATCCCTCCGTCAGCTGGCAGAAGAAAGGCCCTGGCTGACCACTCTCGAGCCAGGCCCAACGCCATGAGGTAGCCTCGATTGAGGAGGCGATAAAAGGCCTCTTCGAGATTCAGGGCAAGGCCGAAGCCGCCGCGCTCCAGGGTAGCGAAGCCGTGGACCATGCTACGCAGCATCCGCACCGCATGGATGGCGTCCTCATCTGCCAGGCGCTAGGTCGAGAGGGCGCGGCGCGCGATCTCCAGGACCTCGTTCTGGACTATCTCAAGAAGGTCATCATTGATTGATAATCCCGAAGTCAAAGGGATAGTCCTTGACTTTCTCCCGAATTACCACCCCTACCCCCATTTCGCCCCCAACGTGACTATATCCGACGACCGCTGATCATTGGCTCGCCCAGCCAGGCGGCAGCCGGCTCAGTGTCCACCTAAGCGAGAAGAACCAGCCTTCCATCACCAGCAAGGCGAGCAGAAAAAAAGCCTCAATGAGAGGTGATCGTGACCATGCCTCCAGAGCTGACCACCTCGAGGCTGTAATAACAGGGAGCTGTCGGATCAAAGCCGGCGCTTTGCAGCCACAGGTTGTTACCGAAATGAGTCTGGCCGTCAACGGTACAGGCAGACCCCCAACCTTTGAGATGCACCTGGATGGCAATGCCAGCAGGCCGTCGCACCACCATCTCTGCCCCTCCTCCACCCAGCCGGACAGGAATCACTCCCGAGGGCACAGGAAGCTCCACGTGGATTCTGCTGCCGACTCCCCTGATCTCGCAGGAGGTCAGTTCCAGATCCCCCAAATCGGCAATGATGTCTGACCCCCCGCTCTGGACCGCGATCTGCCAGGGGATGGCGCGATTCAGCGTGATGACTGCCTGACGCTGCTCCCCCGTCAAAATCAGAAAGCGTCGCGGATAGCGGATCGTCACCACGCCGTCTTGAACCGTTACTGTGGGCACCGCTCCCTCAAAACGGGCCTGATAGAGGTCAGTCAGGCCTTCCTCCGTCCGTAAGACCAGCCGGATACCGGCAGAGCTAACAACCAGTCGGCCACATGAAAGATCATCCAGGGGGGCAGAGAAGACGTTTCTCTCGTCCGGCGCCACTGTCGCCACTGTCTGCAACTCGGCCAGTCTCTGACGAGCCAGGGTGTTGCTGCGCTGGAGAAACGCGAAGAGGAGAGCAAGCTCTTCCTCGCCATAACTCGAGACGACATCATCCCAGGTCTCTTCAAGTGAGGCCAGGATAGCGCGAACCTTATCCAGCGCCTCCTGACCTTGGGCAAGCCGGACAATGACTCTGCGCCCATCGCTCTTGTCCCGTTCCCGTTGCACCAGCCCGGAGGCCTCCAGACGGTTGAGAACCTTCGCAATGGCCCCACTGGTCATGCCCGTCAGCTCGGCTAGCTGACCCGCAGAAGCTTCACCGGTCAGATCGAGCAGGTCCAGGACCTGGATGTCTGTGTCAGCCGCTAAGCCTGTCTGTGTGGCGGCCACCCGGAAGAAAGAGGCGCCAAAACTGCTGCTCTTCCTCAATTCGCGCTTGAGGGCCGCGAGCATCTCCACACGCTTTCCCTGAGAGCCGCTTGACACGGTCGGTTCCTCCGTGGTATCTTCTATTTATCTGACTGAGTCACCTAAATTTTTGACAACTCAGTGACTCGTTCTTAAAAGTGTGAGAATGACCACTGATTAGGTCAGTAGTCAAGTATACCATAGGCAGATCTTCCCTGTCATGCTAAGGCGCAAGGGCCATAGTGGGTCAGCTTACGGCGGCGGCTCCCAGTGTCGTCCCTTGTTTGGGGAAGATCACGCTGCTACCCCAAAGAGGAGGATCGCATGACAGACATCGCCATTCGCGTGACAGATCTCCACAAAGCATATGGGCAGCTCGCAGTCTTGCAAGGCGTAGAGTTCGCTGTCGAGCCGGGGCGCATTTTCGCTCTGCTTGGCTCCAATGGGGCAGGCAAGACGACGCTCATCAAGATCCTCAGTACGCTTTTGAGACCTGACAGGGGCACAGCCATCGTCGGCGGCTTTGACGTCGTGTCCCAGCCAGCCCAGGTGCGGCAATCCATCAGTCTGACCGGGCAGTTTGCCGCTGTTGATGAGCTGTTGACCGGGCGAGAAAACCTGATGATGATCGCCCGACTGCGGCATCTCCAACAGCCGCGCCAGGTGGCCGACGAGTTGCTGGCGCGCTTCGGCCTCAGCGAAGCGGCCAACCGCCGGGTGGCGACCTATTCAGGAGGCATGCGTCGCCGACTGGACCTGGCCATGAGTCTGGCGGGCAGACCTCCAATCATGTTCCTTGACGAACCAACGACCGGGCTTGACCCAGAGGGTCGCCTGGAAGTATGGAAAGTGGTCAAGGAGCTGGCTGAAGGAGGAAGGACCGTCTTCTTAACGACGCAGTACCTGGATGAGGCAGAACAGCTGGCCGATCATATCGCCATTCTCCACCAGGGCAAAATCATCGCCAGCGGCACACTCAGGGAGCTGAAACAGCTCTTTCCCGCGGCTCGGGTCGAATATGTGGAGAAACAACCAACGCTGGAAGAGATCTTTCTCGCCATTATTGGCAAAAAGGAGAGCTGTTAGATGGAAATGATACAGAAGCAAGATGCTGCACAGCACCACTTTTTTAGCGATCTGAGTGTGATGCTTGGTCGGTCCTTGCGGCATATCTTCCGCAGTATGGACACGATCATCACGGCAACGATTACGCCGATCGGGCTCATGCTCCTGTTTGTGTATGTGTTCGGGGGCGCTATCCAAAGCGGGGCAGGCAACTATGTCAATTACGTATTGCCAGGAATCTTTTTAGTAGCGATTGCAAGCGGGACCTCCTATACCTCTTTGCGTTTATTCACCGATGTGCAGCGGGGGATCATGGAGCGCTTTCGCTCCATGCCGATTGCCTCCTCCACCCTGCTATGGGGCCATGTGCTGGCCTCGCTGGTCTTCAACGCGATTTCTCTGCTGGTGATCATGCTTGTTGCGCTCCTGATGGGCTTCCGTTCGTCGGCAGGCCTGCTGCCCTGGCTGGCCGTTGTTGCCATGCTGGCCCTGGTGACGCTGGCCTTCACCTGGCTGGCGGTGATCCCGGGATTGACGGCTCGCTCGATCGATGGTGCTGCCGCCTTTGCCTATCCGCTGATCTTCCTGCCGTTTATCAGTTCGGCGTTTGTGCCCACCCGCTCGATGCCGCCGGTCGTGCGCGCCTTCGCCGAGAATCAGCCAATGACGGCGATCGTCAATACGATCCGCGCCTTACTGGCTGGGGAGCCTGCCCCTCATGAGATCTGGATTGCGCTGGCCTGGTGCGTCGGTATGCTGTTGGTGGCCTCCTTCTTGGCGCTGAGGGTCTACAAAAAGCGTGTGTCATAGGCTGTCCTGCTGAGGGTGTTCTACTCTGCCTGTCCGTTCGTCTGTCTGTCATCTTCTTCTGGCCACCTCTCGCGAGCCTCTCTGTTGCTGCAGCCTGCACAGTGCCTGCTGAGTGGCTGTGCTGATCAGTTCGCCTGAGTGCACATGTGGGGGGTGGTCTCTGCACCAGAACCGATCGAGGTCGGGCATGTTAGCTGATGCGTTCCCAGATCTGCCAGGTACGGCAGGCTCCGGGGGCTTTCGATGGCGAGTTCCTCGCGCCGCGCGTGCAGCAGGCCAGTAGCGGCTAGCGCTACCCAGTGCAGTTGCTCGCCATGCAGGACGAGCTGCTGGCGGGTGGCGTCGACAAAGAGCAGGTCCAGGGCGATGGCGAAGCGGGTGTCCTGGTCACGAAGCGGCATGGCCGTTCTCTCCGCTGCCCGCTGCCGGGGGGACGGAGTGCAGGGATCGTGCTGGGATGGGACTGAGGCAGCTGGTGCCAGCAAACTGGCGGGGCAGACCTGCAGCCCAAAGGGAGCAAGCAGGACCTGCCAGGCCAGCCCGTGCGGCAGGTGCTCGAGCTGAATGAGGGCCTGCTCGATGGCTTGCCAGGCTTCGAGAATCGCTTCGCAGCTGATGGTTCCAGCTTCGGCGGGGCCGCCCTCGTCGGGGAGGTGCACCGCCAGCACCGTCTGACTCATGACGCCAGGAATCTCCTTTCTTCCAGCATGCTCTCGAGAGAGAGGCAAGCGGCACAGAGAGGAAGCGGAGAGTCACGCTGCGTGTTCGTCAATTCAGCCCCTCGCGTTGGGGCTGGAAGCGCACAGCCCGTCCCAGGCGTCGCAGGAGTGGGGGACCCTGGCGCAGCTGCGCCAGAGCCTGGGCTGAAAGCGAGGAGCGGGACCGCTGCAGGAAGCGGCGCAGGAAGCGTTCTACCAGCCCCAGCAGCCTCGAGACGGTGCCCTGCAGGAGGGGAGACCGCCGGCTCCTCTTCTGTTGGAGCAAACGGCTTCGGGGAAGGAACAGTGGGCTGGGCCAGCTCACAGGCGACGTCACAGGCTACTGAGCACGCAGCAACCCTCTCGCTGGGCATAAAACAGGGAGGCGTCCTTCTCTGCCCCTTGACAGCGCTTGTTGTCGCTTCTACAATGCGTACAAAACATGTAGAAGAGCTTTGCGAGCAGTTCAGGCTGGCTGGGTGGGAGCACGAAGTATAGAGCACCCTTTCATGACTGATCTCGCTATTTATTTTTTCTGCTTTATAAAAAATGAGGTGAGCGATGTGCGCGGATGATCCGACGAGGCTGCCACAAGAAACGCCCCAGTCTCCGACGAGCAGTGATCTCCCCGACGCGACAGCTGTCGCAGGTCCCTATCCGTATGATGAAACATGGGAGCTTCCACCACTCCCGCCGCCACCTCCTGCTTCAGGGCATACAAGAAAGCGTCTCATGACTCTGCTACTGCTGCTCTGGCTGGTGCTCGTCTCCGCCAGTGCTGGGGCGCTTGCGGCAACGCTGTACTGGCGAAGTCAGGGGAGGACCGACACAGCCTCTTCCACGGCTGTCAGATGGGCGCCATCGCCGGGCACCACTGCGGCTGCAGCGGCTCCGGCGACTCCTCTGCCTACCCCGACGTCGGACCTGAGCTACACCGCCGAGGATATCTTGCGAGATTTTATCGCCGCCGGTGCTCATCCTATCTCCATCCAACACAACATCACCATCTCAGCGTGGACTGGCGGTGCCTTCTCCGTCTCGGTCCCGGCGACCAGCTCAGTGACATTTGGCGACGCCTCCGACTGTAACGGTCCATGTGAGCCTCGCAATATGGGCCTGTGGGTCTACCAGGATAATACAACGGCGGATCAGGCCTACGATGAGGTGAGTGAGGAGAACAACCAGGCCTTGATGCATCCTCCCCAGGGACTCTCAGTTGTCCCGACGACCATCTTTATCCATGCTCGCTGCCTGCTGCTAGGGGCTGATACCTTTTCGATCTATGTCCAGGTAGTCAAGCAATACTGTACCTGAGCAGCCCGAGGACAGGGAATACGCCGGTGCGTGAAGGGATGTTCCTCACGCTTGTGGAGGCAGGCGTTGGCCACTGTTCTCTCCAGCCTCTCTTCATGACTGTACCAGTGCGGCGTGGGGGGGAAGCCAGGTGACTGGGAATCCTCTTCCCCGCTACTGACTGGAACAGACCCCGGCGATCCCCTGTGTGTGATGCCAGAGGAAGACAAGGTGCCCGGGGAGCTTTGCAGACCTCAACGCCGTAGCTTCGTTTGAACTGGTGCGAGCGCTCTCGACGCGGCATCAGTTGTCACCAGCGGCCCTCTGGGTTGCTGCCTGTTGCGCATCGCATCTTCCAGGCCCCCATCCACTTGAGGGGATGGAACACTTCTCCGACGAAGAGGTCTCCGAGCACGTGCGCGCTCTGGGTGGAACTCCTGAATATGTTCTGGCCAATGCTCGTCTCCTGCTGGTCATCCTTCCCAACCAGTAGGATAACACGCTCATCAGCCTGGCGAAGCGGTGGGATGCTGATCTGGACCGGCATGGGCGCCTGTAGTGAGACCTGCCAGCGCTGGCAGGTCTTTCCAATCCAGCACCAGCAATCTGAACAAGGCCAGCTTCATTCCCCCGTGGTCACGGCCTCGACAGCGGACGCAGTCAGTCGCACACCCCCAGACCTACACGCAATGCCGGGCGACGCCAGAAAAGATGGCCCCCGATTTCCTGCTTCCTCCTGGCCTGGAGACCAATCACGGCTGATGCAGCTGGAGAAGCTTTTATCCGATCAGTGCATCCCCCCGCTGCAGCGTTACTCTGGTCCTACAGGGGGGCCGACGATCTCAAAGTGATATTTGGCGGCAAGGGCCTGCATCTTCGCAAGATCAGGCGGGGTGGGTGCTGGAAGCGTCAACGATTGGGCCGGCTCGCCCATTTCGGCGTGAAACTGTTCGAAGCCGGCTGGAACGGTGAACTGCAAGAGCCTGGCTGGCTGACTCCCCTCGACCAGGAAGCCATGAGCGATATCTCTGGGCAGGAAAATGAAGGCACCAGCACCAGCATGCCAGCGCTGTTCGCCACAGACAAAGGTGAGTTCCCCTTCGAGGATATAGAAAGCCTCATCTTCGGCATGATGCACATGCAGCGGTGGAGCGAAGCCCGGCGGCAAGGTCTGTTCGATCAGGCTGAAGCTCTGAGCGGTCTCCTGCCCGGTCGCTTTGAACAGCATGAGCGTGCCGAGAAACCAGACAGCCTGGCCTTCCTCGCGGGTGAGGATGTAGGGTACATTGTTTGAGGTCATCGGATGGTTCTCCTTCCAGAAGCGAGCGGGTGATCTGGCTGCACCCTCTCGCCTCCACGGATCAGCCAGCAGGCCACAGCCTGAACGTGAGAGGGCCATCCAGCAAACTAGTAAGCTAAACTTACTAATTATAGAATAAGCTAAACTTACCAGAAATGCAAGAGGGAAGACAATGGAGAGCATTCAGCCCTTACCTCGGATGATTGGCGCTTTGCTCCGCATCCCATTTCAGCAGACAGTGGCGCGAGTCTATCAGCGCCTCACGGAAGCAGGATATACCGACCTCCGTCCCACTCACTTCGTCTTGTTACAGCAGCTGCGCCCGGAGGGCATGCGAGTGACCGAATTAGCGAGCCTGGCCCAGATGACCAAGCAATCGATGGGAGCAATTGTCGACTACGTTGAGGAACGAGGGTATATTGAGCGGATTCCTGATCCAAGAGACGGACGAGCACGGCTCGTTCGCTTGACGCCGCGCGGTCGTGAGGTGGAGCGGGTCGCCCGTGCTGCCATCGCGGAACTGGAAAGCGAGTGGGCCCAGTACCTGGGCCACGAGCGGTTTGCAGCGTTACGCAGCGCCTTGCAAGACCTCGTCACGTTCATCGAGTCCCAAGGTGAGGGCGCCACACTCCCCTGACTGACACCTCGCACACCTTGGCCGTGGCCAGAGCAGAGCTGGTTCGGGAAGTTGGAGGTCACTATCCAGGCCCGGCGCCAGCTCTTGCCGCCGAGCGAGTTGATGACCCTTCTCCCTTGGCAATTACTATCTCTGTTTCGTATACCCTATTTCGGATAGTTGATCGACCAAGTCTTCATCGCCGGGCCGTGCTTCGGCGTGGACATTGATGGTCTGTGTCACGGGATCCAACCGTCCCCAGATAGTGGCTTCCTCAGCGATGAAGAGGAGCTGGATGCGCCCACTGCAGGCCGCCCGAGCAATCTCGTCCAGGTCAGCAGACGCTTGCCCGGTGCCCTCACGCTCGCGAAAGCGGGCCAGGGTCTTCTGTTGCGCCTGCCGCAAGGAAGAGACGACCAGCGGCCAGGCTCGCTGACGGAGCAGAGCGGCGCTCACCTCATCAAAATTCCCCTCCAGGCTCTCTTTGAGAAGAAACGGATAGGTGTTGACACGGCGGTAGAGCGCCTGGAGTGAGGAAACGGCGGCCAGCACCAGTGGAGCTTGCTGGCTGCGCAGGAGGGCATGCACTGCATGGTCGATCTGCCGGATATACCGTAACTCATCCGCCTGCTCCTCCGGTTCGCCCGCTCCCTGGCCGTGATACATCACGGTTCCACGCCTTCCGTGGTGAGTCACAGGGCTACCACTATGGTATTGGAGCGCATGGACTCGTGACCAACGCTCCCGCCAGGAGCCTGGGGGACTGGCGAGGCTCTCGGGCAAAGGTACCTCTTGCTGGCCGAATGGGTGACAGACCAGCAGCCGCATGTGCTTGCGGCTCAGCACGAGGAGATAGAAATGTTCATTGTGGCTCAATAGTGGTAACAGCGGCTTGATGAAAAAGTGCGCTCCAACCACTACCTGGGGGCGAGGGGCATACGAGAGGTGATAGATCCGATAAAGGGTAGCTGAACGGAAGACCGCCAGCCCGGGTGAAACGGTGTTCCACAGCGAGGGCTCAGTGGGCAGGGCCTCGATGGGCGCGAGGAGACTCCGCTGCTCGGCCACACTGAGCTGCGTTTGCGCCAGGCGCTCACGCGCCTCGTGGAGCAAGCGCTTCAGCAGCCGTGGCCCAAGGTAATAGCCCTGACCTTTGCTGGGCGTGGGCAGATAGAGCGAGAGGCACGGAGCATCCTCGCTCGACAGCACCGTCTTGATTTCCTGATAGTATCGGCTCTGCTGCATAGGGCATCTCCCTGACAACCGACTATGCTTTAGCTTTCTCTTCTTGAGAAAAGCCTAGAACGGACCGCTCACGAGCCTCTCTCAGGAGGCCCTGTCGTCTTCACAGCCTGGTTACAGGATGCAGGCGCGACAGCGCGCTCGTTGCACCGGGGTGGCAGCTCCCTCCTTCCTATTCTGCTTCTGCTGCGTTCAGGAGGGCTGTTTGTGAGGCAGGCACACGCCCCTGTAACGCTTTTGTGAGATCGATCAGGTATGCTCGGAAACAAGGAGGAGACAGGCAGATGGTAGAGCACCAGTCAGACGATGCAATGACCAGCGGTCTCCAGCCAGTGCGTCTGGTATGCTCCGAGGCGGAGCCCGGGTGGCGCTGTGGGGATGAGCGAGCAGCAGAGCAGCAGACCACTGAACGCCGCTGGCAGCACAGAGCAGAAAGGAGGAATAGACCCATGTTTCGCCGCACCCTTGTCCCCCTGGATGGCACCCCCGCCGCTGAGCGAGCCTTGCTGATCGCCGCGCACCTGGCGCGTGCGGCCCAGGGGTCAGTGAGGGTGTTGCGCGTGATCGAGTGGCCTCCCCCGGGGGTGCTCGCCGACAGCAGCACACTCTTCGACCCTTCCAGCAGCCTGGCAGAGCACGAGATTGCCAGGGCCACGCGCTACCTCAACGAGACCGTCCAGAACTACGCGCAGGCCCTTGAGCGCCTGCCAGTCGAGCAGGAGGTGGCCTTTGGCCCTCCGGCCTCGACGGTGTTTTCGGCAGCGCGCCTGGAGCAAACGGATCTCATCATCCTATGTACCCACGCCGCCAGTCAGCTCAAACGGTGGCTTGTTGGCAGTATGGCACAGCAGGCCGTCAGACGCAGCCCGGCCCCCTTGCTGATCTTCCATGAGCAGGGGCCACTGCTGCCGTTCCCACGGCCAGGGCGCCCGCTGCGCTTGCTGCTGCCACTGGACGGCTCGCAGACCGCAGAGGCCGCCCTCAAACCGGCCTTGCAGCTCCTGGCCCTGCTTGCTCCACCCGAGCTGAGCCTGGTACAGCTGTTGAGTGTCGTCGATGTTCCTGGCTACGGGACGCTGGGGGGACTGCGTATCCCGGACCCGGGCCTGCGCGAGCAGCTCCAGGAGGAAGCCAGGAGCTACCTGGAGGGAGTGATACAGCGCGTGCGCCAGGAGCAACTGGCCGACCCCGCTGTGACGATCACGTCTGCGGTGATCGCCAGGAGCAATGTCCCAGGGGCCATTCTCAAGCATGCCGCGACTGAGGATGCGCAGGACCCGGCCCAGCACTTCGATCTGATCGCGCTGGCCACCCACGGACGCAGTGGCCTGGCCCGTCTCCTGCTCGGTAGCGTCACTGAGCAATTGCTTGCGAGCAGTAAGCTCCCCCTGTTTATTGTTCGTCCTGGGATGCTGCATGAGGGCGAAGGCTCAGCAGAGGAGTCAGCGGGCCAGACAGAGGAGCACAAGCCGCCAGCAGCTGACGAGTCAGGGGCCGCCAGCTGGACGGGCCTCCTCTGATCTGACCTCGACCGGCTGGGGCTGGAGCGTCCAGCTTTGACGCTGAGAGGCGTGCCCGGAAAGATGGCACGCCTCTCTCGTTGATGATCGTCGGTCCGCCGCGCCGGCTTCAGCCTAAATGAGACCCTGGGGGATCAGGTACCAGTAGGCATGGTTCAGCAACTGCTTCTCCAGGTGGTAGAAGAGGCTTGGGCGCGGAGGCTCGGGCGGGTGCTCGTAGTTAAACACCAGCTGCGTGGCCCGGCGGTTCCCTGTCTCCAGGAAACACATCACCTCTCCATCGTAGAGAGCCTCATCCCCCTCAAGTGCCTCTCCACGGATCGCTGCCACCAGACGCCTGGCCAGGACGCGGGCTTCAAAGTGGGCGGCGGAACCGCTTTTAGGCACCGGCAGATCGGTGGCATCCCCGAGAGCGTACACATGCTCCTGTCCTTTGACCTGCAGGGTGTAGCGATCGGTCGGAATCCATCCCTGGCTATCTCCCAAACCGGATGCCTCGATGACCTGCGCCCCTCGATGCGGTGGGACCAGGATCAGCAGGTCGAAGGGGACCTCTTCGCCTTCCAGCGAGCGAATCACCCGGCGCTGCTGGTCGATAGCTTCCGGCATAAAGAAGACCCGTGTGGCGATCTCACGCTCTTCCAGCAGAGGAGCCACCATTTCCGCCACCCGCTCGATGGTAAAGACGCGCGGGAGCGGATAGAGGTACTCGATGACGGTGTGCTCCCGGAGGCAATGCTGGCGAAGCCAGTCGTCGAGCAGAAAGGTGAATTCCAGGGGGGCAGGAGGGCAGCGGTAGGGGATACCGGCTACTGCAATCACGATGCGCCCGCCGGGAAAGGTGCTCAGGGCCTGACGAAGCCGCAGCGCTCCCTCGGTATCGTAGAAATGATGCCATACCCCCGGCCCCTCTTCCAATCCTGGCAGATCGGCGAAGGCGAGCCGCGCCCCTGTGGCCAGCACCAGATCGTCGTAGACAAGGACGCTCTTCCTCTTTCCACCGGCTGGTTCGAGGCCACTGCGCTGGGAGACGTGCACCTGATGATTGGCCACATCGATCTGTTCCACCTGCCCGATCAGCAGGTGAACGCGCTGGTGCAACAATGTCCGCTCATCACGGACCAGCAATTGGCTCTGCGGATCGCTGTCGTTGAAGGGCATATAGAGCCAGAAAGGCATGTAGACATGCCTTCCCGTGCTATCAATGAGGGTGATCTCGGCTTCATGCGGGCGTAACTGCCGCGCCAGCATATTGGCCGTGACCGTCCCTCCGACTCCTCCACCGATGATGATAATCTGTCGAGGCATAGGTAGGCCCTCCTCTCGGCCTGCCTGGCATTAGCGTTTTCTGCGGACAACGAAACGGGTATATCCCTGCTCCGGGAAAGCCCCAGCAATTCGTGCCCGGCCTTCTGTACCCAGGCCAAGAGGCAAGGAGAACCCGTTAGAGCCTGTGGGCTGGGACGAGGTGCTTGATACCATCGTCCAGCGTTTCCAGGAGGTACAGCGCACCTATGGTAAGGATGCGGTGGCAGTCTTCAGCGGTTCGACGATGACGAACGAGAAATGCTATCTGATGGGGAAATTCGCCCGGGTCGCTCTCGGGACCCGTCATATCGACTACAACGGGCGTCTGTGTATGTCCTCCGCCACCGGGGCCAACGAGCGCGCGCTGGGGATCGATCGGGCCACCAATCCCATCAGCGACATGCTGCACGCCGACTGCATCTTCGTCATCGGTGCCAACGTTGGTGAGTGCTTCCCGATCGTCACGAGCTATCTCTGGCAGGCGCGCGATCGCGGCTGTAAGCTCATCGTGGCCGACCCTCGCCAGACGCCGATTGCCCGTACGGCTGATCTTTTCCTGCCACTGCGCCCCGGGACCGACTCGGCCCTGCTCAACGGCATGTTGCACGTCCTCATCAAGGAAGGTCATCATCGATGAGGACTTCATTCGCGAGCGCACCGTAGGCTGGGAGGAGGCCCGTGCGCTGGCGGAGCAGTATCCCCCGGAACGGGTCGCGCGCGTCTGCGGGCTGCGTCCGGAGGCGATCGTCGAAGCGGCACGTCTCTACGGGCAGGCACGCGCGGCCCTGATCTACACGGCACGCGGATTGGAGCACCAGAGCAAGGGCGTTGATAATGGGCTGGCGGCGATCAATTTAGCCCTGGCCACCGGCAATTTTGGCCGACCAGGCGCAGGCTACAGCACCCTGACCGGGCAGGGCAATGGTCAAGGAGGGCGGGAAGTCGGTCAAAAGGCCACGCAGCTGCCAGGTTGCCGGGAGATCGAAGATCCTGAAGACCGGGCCTACATCTGCTCGGTCTGGGGCATTCGTGAGGAGGAGCTGCCCCACGCTGGCTATCCAGCCACCTTGATGATCCCGGCGATGCTGCGGAAAGAAATTCGCGCCTGCTTGCTGATCTGCTCGAATCCTCTGGTGTCCCTACCCGATCTACATACCGCCGAGCGAGCCTTTCGCGGCCTGGACTTCTTTGTCGTCATCGATCCCTTCCTCTCGGAGACTGCTGAGCTGGCCGATGTGGTGCTACCGGGCAGCCTGTGGGCCGAAGAAGAGGGCACCACAACCTCGCTGGAAGGGCGGGTCATGAAGTACAATCAGGCCGTTGACCCGCCTGCAGGACGCCAGGACTGGCAAACGATTTGCGAGCTGGCGCGGCGCCTGGGCAAGGGGCAATACTTCGCCTATGGCTCGTCTCGTGATATCTTTGATGAGCTGCGCCTCTGCACACGCGGCGCCAGGTCTGACTATTGGGGGATCACCTATGAGAAGATCGAAGCGCAGGGAGGGGTCTTCTGGCCCTGCCCCAGTGAGGAGCATCCGGGGACGCCGCGCCTGTACGAGGAGCGCTTTGGCTTTCCCGATGGGCGCGCCCGCTTTCACGCTGTGCCCTACATTCCGCCGGCGGAGGAGCCAGACGAGACCTATCCCTTTGTCCTGACCACAGGGCGGGTGATCTACCATTACCTCTCGGGTAACCAGACGCGGCGCATTCCCTTCCTGCGCGAAATGGCCCCCTATCCCTGGGTCGAGCTGCACGAGCAGGTATTTTGGGCGCCAGCGCGTGCGGACCCGCAACTACGTGGTGCTCACCGAGGATGACGAGGCTCTCGACCTGCTCGCCCTGCTGGACGAGGCCTCTCTGGGCCTTCGACAGGAGGCCACCGCGGCAACAGCGAGCCGCAACGCTGCTGGCTGGGTAGACGCTCGGACGGCAGGCATCCCTGAGCGGGCTGCACCTGCTCAGCCGTGGACGCCACGCGAGCCGGCTCCTGCTCCGATACCAGCCAGTCCGGCAGGCCCTGTCTGAAAGGGTGCAGCCAGATTAACCGGCCTGCCTGACAACCGTGCCAGTAACGCAGACGGAAGGAGATTCTGCCTATGGAACCAGCAACGCATCGCTTTCGGGTCCGGCGCCAGGATCAGCCCGGGTCGGCGCCTCACCCCCCTGGACCTGCCGCCGAATGGCGCCGGGAGTTCCCGTATGTCTGGAGCGAAGACGAAGTCGTGACACGACGAGATACGCTCTTCTTCTTGCTCGCCGGCTCGGGGGCGCTCTGTCTGGCAACGGGCACGCTGGCGCTCATCGGCAAGCTTTCAGAAGGCAGTCCTGCGAAGATGGTGCCCGTCGCGCGCGTGGGCGAGCTGGCAGAGAATCGCTGGAAGGTCTTCGCCTACCCGGACGAGTACGCTCAGGGCATCCTTATCCATTTGCCAGGCAAGGGGCTGGTAGCCTACAGCGATGTCTGTACCCATCTCTCTTGCGCGGTGACCTACCAGCCGGAGAGCCAGCGGCTCTCCTGTCCCTGTCACGAGGGTCTCTTTGATGCCGCCACGGGCAACGTGCTGGCTGGACCGCCCACTCGCCCGCTGCCGGTGATCGAGTTAGAGGAGCATCAGGGGATGATCTACGCCGTGAGGATGGTGCTGCGATGAGTCAGACAGTCAACAGCGGGACAGGTCCAGCCCGGCCCCTGCGTCGTTCGCTGGGGCCAGCGCGGGCCAATCCCGATGACCCGCCAGTTCAGCCGCCCCCGCGCGGTCGGTATGGTCCGCTCCCCGGTCCGCGCTATCTGGGCATTCCCGGGCGTGCAGCCATCGTTCAAGGGCAGGTCTTACTCGTCGCGCTCATTGTCATTGTGCAGCTGTGGCTGGTGACCGACGCGCTCTACGAGCTGCTCTCAGGGAGGACCAGCCTGCTGCCCTGGTTGGCGCTCGTCAGCTTGCTGGGCTTTGGGCTGGCCCTGCTGATCACGCTCTGGCCCCGCCGCCAGCTTGCGGAAGAATAGGGGCAAGCCTGGTGGCCGCTCTGTCTGCCTGGCAGAGTGAGGAAGGGAGCGCTCGGGCTTGGCTGAGCGAAGAAGAGCCGGCCAGCCCGGTGCCGTGTGCGGCGCGGCGAGCGAGCAAGGAGCGTGCCCAGGCTGAGCATCATTCAGGAAAGCAAGTGCACATGTGCAGAGGAGGGTGCTGTGAAGAAACGGCCTCTGAGTGACTACCAGGTACGTTGGTGGAACTGGGTCAGGCAGCTCTATCCTGGCTATTTTGCCAGTGTCATGGCGACGGGCATTGTCTCCATTGCGCTCCTCTTGAATCGGGCTGTGCTCGTGTCGGTGATCCTGGGCTGGCTCGGTGGTGGCCTCTTTCTCTTGCTGCTCGCCCTCTATCTCCTGCGCCTTGTGCGTTATCCTCGGGAAGTGCTCCAGGATGCCACCGATCCGGGCAAGCTTTTTGGCTATTTTACGGCGGTAGCGGCTCCGGGAGTACTGGCTACCCGGGCCGCCCTGAGCCACTGGATCGGGCTGCCCGTACTGCTGATCGCCTTTGCTGCAGGAATCTGGTGCTTCCTGATCTACTGGGCTTTCGCCGTGCTCCTCTTCCGCAATGAGCGGCCTCTGCAACGGGCTGTCAATGGGAGCTGGCTCATCAGCATTGTGGGGACCGAATCGCTGGCGATTAACTGGACGGTGCTGGCCACCTTCTGGCCGGAACAGGCCTCGGTACTGCAACTGGTGGCTTATGCCTTCTGGACGCTGGGGGTCTTGCTCTATCTGATTTTCATCACCTTCATTGTCTATCGGTTCTTCTTTGGAAAGATCCTGCCCGCCGATCTAACACCTCCCTACTGGATCAACATGGGGACAATGGCGATCACCACCGTAGCCGGCATCCGCTTGTTGCAGGCGCCCCATCCGGCGCCGCTGCTCGTCAGCGTCCATTCCTACATCACCGGGTTCACCCTCATGATGTGGGCCTGGGGAACCTGGTGGTTGCCCCTGCTGGTCCTCATCGGGATATGGAAGTATGGGATCATGCGCCAGCCGCTGCGCTACGAGCCGGCACTTTGGAGCATCGTCTTTCCGCTGGGGATGTATGCGACAGCCCTGCACCTGCTCGGGCAGCTTCCGGGTATAGCCTTCTTTGAGGCAGTGGCAGCCCCTTTCACCTGGGTTGCGTTCAGCGCCTGGCTACTGGTGATGGGAGGCTGGTTCTTCTCGGTTGGTCGGACACTGAGCCGACTACGGGCGCGTGCCCAGGCGAGCGAGACGCCGCCGCTGGCTGTTTCCGAGCACTAGGGGCAAGCTGGCAACGAAAGGTCACCTGCCGTCCCCGAGAAAGGCCAACGCAACGGCAGCCAACGCTGAGCATACGCCTGGCCGTCAGCGAGGGAGGTACGCAGGCGCACATTGAGCGCGGCGATGTCAGGCGCCCCGCCTTGTGGTGCCTGGGGCCACTCAGTGACGTGTACCCCCAATACTGAGACGGTGCCCAGGGATGGCGAGCACTCAGATGGAGATACAGGTGTGGAATGTGATCCTCCAGGAGAAAGGCGTAGACGTGCTTGGCCTGGAGGGAGGACCTCCTTGCGCATCTGGCTGAGCCGCCCCATGAGCAGGCCAACCGCTTGGGCCTCGTCAGTGGTCAGATCCGCCAGCCCTGGTGCATGGCGCAGCAGCTCGATCATCAGCTATCCCAGAGAGACAGACCCATCAGGACCCGGGAACAGGTGCGTGGCCTGCACCAGCTCATCCGGTAGATGAGTCCCCCAGGAATGGCGATCGCGCCCTGGACCTTCTGGCAGATGAAACACGTCGACAGTGCCTCCATCAGATGCTCCTCTTTTCAAACCTGCCCGCTGTGAACAGCGTCTTCCCGCCAGAGGGAGATCCCTGGCAGCGCTGTTTATAGCGCTCCTTGTGGGCAGGCAGGTTCATATGCCTCTTTCCTGAACGATGGGCAAGCCCTTTTCTTAGGAGGTGAAGCAAGCGCTGGAATGCGGCGGGGAAGGCCGGTGGCCGGGCCGGTCACAGCGACCAGGGCTGCTCTTGCCGGCAGACAGACCTTGACCCTGACACAACGTCATGGAGTAGCATACCTTCAAGAAGGAGGTGACAGCAGTGGACTATACGATCGGGCAGCTCGCCCAGCTGGCCCGCGTCAGCGTGCGCACCCTGCGCCACTACGATCGCATCGGTTTGTTGCATCCCAGCGCTCACTCAGAAGCTGGCTACCGCCTCTACTCCAGCCAGGACCTGGAGCGCCTGCAACGTATTCTGTGCTATCGCCAGCTTGGCTTCTCGCTGCGCCAGATCAAAGCGCTGCTCTCAGCGCCAGCGACCGACTCCCTCGCTGATCTGCGGCAACAACGTGCCTTGCTCTGCCAGCGGATCGCCTCGCTCCAACGGATGCTGGAGGCCGTCGACAAGCTGCTCAAAGCCCGCTCACTGGGGATTATGCTGGAGCCGGACGAGATGCAGGCTGCCTTCGGTGAGGATGATCCTGTTGCCTTCTCCGAAGAAGTGCAACAGCGCTGGGAAGAGACAGCCGCCTGGGCCGAGGCCAAACGGCGCGCTGCATCCTTTAGCCGGGCGGATTGGCAAGCGATGCAGGCCGAATTCAGCGCGCTCATGCGTGATCTTGCCGCCGCCTCCACTCAAGGGGTGCCTGCTGCGAGCGCAGAGGCGAGGCGGCTGGCCGAAGCCCATCGCCTGTATATCGAGCGCTGGTTTTACCCGTGTAGTGTCCATCTACATTGTCGACTGGCCGATCTCTATGTGAGCGATGCACGCTTTACTGAGAGCTTTCAGCGCTTTGCCCCCCAGCTCGCACAGTATCTGCGCACCGCCATCTATGCGAATGCGAGGGTAGGAGCGTCCGCGAGAGAGGAGATGACCGATGACGTCTTCGGCTTTTGATGCTGAGCAGCCTCACGATGAGGCCGCTGTGGAGGTGCCCACGCCTGAGATTGACCTGAGCATCTATGTGATGCCCTTCTTCGCCACGCTCACAGTCAGCCAGCTGGAACGCTCGCGGCGCTGGTACGTTGACGGACTGGGCTTCGTGGTGCTGGCAACCATCCCGGGGCCAACAGGCGAGCCGGCGCTCATCCATTTGCGACGCTGGCGCTATCAAGATCTGTTGCTGGTTCCGGCCCGTCAGGAGCAACAGCGAGCGCCATCCTCGCTGGCGCTGCCAGCGGCAGGCCCGCGCATCCGGCTGACGTTCGCCGCCTACGGTACTGATCTGGCTCAGCTGGCGGCGACGGCCCGGGCAGTAGGCGAGGGGACGATTGAGGGGCCCTACGCGACGCCCTGGAATACGTTCGATGTGCTCGCCCGCGACCCCGACGGACACGAGATCGTTTTCACGTCCAGGCTCCCTGCCGAGCAGCACGATCCAGCTTTTGCGGCGCAGATGGAGCAGGTCCGCCAGCAGATGCAGGAAACTGGGCAGCCTTCTCATCGAGCGGCGGCCCCCTCCAGGCATGGATCTTCTCTTCCAGAGAGGCACGGCGAGGAGGTCCCTGGTTCCTCTTGATGGACTTGGATGGGCTTCCCTCAGTCGCACCGCACAGGACGACTGCGAGTGACAGCAGCGGTGAGCGTGCTCTCCTGGGTGATCCCTGGTGAGCCTCACACCGCTGCAAAGGCGAGATGCTCGCGCAGCAGACTCCTGCTCCAAGGTACGAGTGGGATCACTTTTTTGTCCATAGGCGGCGACAAACTGATAGGTTGTCTGCAGCTGATTGCCTTCCTGGAGCATGGTCTGGAGAAGCGTTTGATACTGCTGTGGACTCAACTGAAAGCGTTTCGTCGCCACCCCGCTCAGGGCCAGGGCGAACTCGCGGAAGTCCTGCGTGAGCAAGGAGCCGACGCGCCCGCCCCAGTTTCCGAAACACCGTCTTCAGCATGAACTGACCATGCCAGCCAGCGTGCTCACCTCCACGGGGGTCAATGCCCCGGCACTGCCCTGGGTTGCCTCTCTGTCCGCCCTGGCTTTGCTCTTGAAACCCTCAATTCTCACGCTGCCACGCTCTGCGAACGGCTCATCTTTGCGGTTGAAGGAGTCCACTCCACCCATTCCTCTCCTCACGCGCCCTCTCAACCCTGGCTGATCCCGCCGGCTGCGCTTCGGCGTGGACGCCGATAGCCTGCCTGCCACTTTCTTTCAACCCCGACGAGCGACCTGGCTGATTCTGACCCTGCACTATGTAAAAGGATGGTATCTCGTAATAGCGTTTCAATCCCAGATGGGCAACTTCTCTAATGCTGACGGTACCCCCGTAGGGGAGCATCTGGAGCCGTGCCGCGCCGGTCAAGCTGACTCGATGATCCCCCAAAATCGTCTATCTTCGATCTATGTCCAGGCAGTCAGGCAGGATTGCAGACGAGAAGCCGGCGGAAGGGTAAAGTGTGATCCCGCCCAGGGTTATCCAGGAAGGTAACGGCCCCTCGTGGTGAGCTGTATTTGCATATGAGTGCCTGGTCCAGGGCGGGTCTTCCTTTACTTCTCCTTTCATTAGGGCGCAGAAGAAGTACACAATCGGCGTGTTCTGGCGTATACTCTTGAGAGATATTCTGCTCTCCTCTTGACTACAGGAGTGAGCTGGCTCGCGACAGAGACGATGCTGCTGGCTGGTTTGCACTGATACGCCGAGAGGAAGGCCATCGCTCACAATGTCCACATAAGCCTGATCAGCACAATCGCCCCGCCTGACCTGATCAGAAAAGCCGGCCCCCTATGGATGGGCATCATATGGGGAGCCGGAGCACGCCTGCCCTATCTGCTGCTGTCCTATGCACGTCTGGTATAGCGCATGACCGGCACCAATGTCGCCGGCATTGATCAGAGAGGCAGATGTCTCTGCCTCTCTGGGTCCTGCAGGAGGAACAAACCGTTTCATACTCCAGGACCAGAAACATCACACGGGCCCGTAGCGATCGCCGACGGCTGACAGCTTCGCTCCGGCTAAGACCGCTCTGGTCGGTAGGTGAGGACGACGACACCGGAACTGAAGGTCCTGGTTTCGATCAGTTTCAGCACCTTCATCTCGCTTCCCTCTCGGAAGAGACGCTTGCCTCTGCCCACCACAACAGGGAAGACCATAAGCCGATATTCATCGATCAGATCCAGGGACATCAGGCTGTGGACCAGTTCCCCACTGCCAAAAATCAATATCTCCTGCCCTGGCTGCTGCTTGAGCCGGGAGACTGCTTCCGGGAGATCGCCCGTGAGCAAGCTGGCGTTCCACTCCACTTCTGAGAGCGTAGTAGAGACCACAAACTTAGGCAAACTGTTCATGCGCTCTCCATATGCCCCAGTTCCCTGCATGCTCGGCCAGCTGGCAGCGAATCCCTGGTAGGTTCTGCGCCCCAGAAGAAGTGCAGAGCAGCTCAAAAGCTCATCGAATTTATACTTTTGCGATTCTTCGCATGTAAATCGAAAAGTCCAGTTAGGATTTTCAACAATGCCATCTAGAGACACGAACATTGAAGCAACAATTTTGGCCATATTCATCTCCTTAAAAGGAATATCGCAGCAATGCACTTGCTGATTCCAAGCGTTCGCCTCAAACCATTCTCATGTAGCTAATCAAAAACGGTAAAGATCCTTGAGTACGCACCCGTTGCGCATGTTGTGGACCTTGAGGGTCTCATAGCTTTTACAAGCGTCTACTTCAATGATCCGAGGGAGAGGTTTGCCCACCTTGGGCATTCTGACATCTGCTGCCGGGGATCGCGAGATATAGCCTCGGGCTTCCAGTCAATTGCAGAAAGCCCGCACGGACCGCGCGTAGGCGCGGCGCACCGTTAGCTATAAGGCTGGCAATGGCTTCTATGGCTTCGTGGAGACGGAGACCAAGGCCCGCAAGGGCAAGCGCTCTATCGTGCTCCCCTCGCTCGCCATTGACGCCTTGAAAGCGCACCAGGAAGGGCAACAGGAGGCTTGCCGCAAGGCGGGCGCCCGCTGGCAGCAGAAGGATCTGGTCTTCTGCACGCAGCACGGCAATTTCCTGACCGATAGCTTCGTGCGCCACCAGTATTACCAGATCCTGGACCAGGCCGGCTTGTCGCGGATCCATTTTCACGATCTGAGGCATAGCACGGCCACCATCCTGCACGCGCTGGGAGTCCCTATCAATGTGATCCAGGAGCTCCTCGGTCACAGCCAGGTGACGGTCACGCTGGGCATCTATGGACATGTGTTGCCAGGGATGCAAGGGGAGGCCCTGCGGAAAATGGAAGAGCTGTTGAGGAGAGAGCAGGAAAAATAACTGTCACTTAAGCTGTCTTGAGGACAAAGGGCGGCTCCCCTATGGTGGGGAGCCGGCCACGTGGCTTGGGAAGAGGGAGCGGGAGACGGGACTCGAACCCGCGACAGCCTGCTTGGAAGGCAGGTACCCAACAAAAGAGAAATCAATGCTGCCACTCGACTCCAGAAGCCAGTTCACACAACTCATCTACAAGCTTAATGACATCTACAAGCTTAATGAAAAGAGACAGGGATACATCGACAGAATGCTGCATTCCAAGGCAGACACTCTGAAAAGAGTATAACCTAGGCGTTGCCTCAAAGCAAGAGCAGAGGCTCTCGTTTGACTGACCTTCCTGCAGCCTTGCGAGCGGTGCGCGTCCCCAGCGTTGCTCCAGGGGCCTCCCCCAGAAGTCAGTCTCTACACCCGCTGCACCAGATTAAGCAAAGAGAACGACTCTCCCCAGTCCGCCTCAGAGAACATCCTCTCATACTCGGCACGGCGAATGACAAGATCCACACTCACACCTCACTCCAGCGCTCTCCTGACAAAGAGCCAATCAGTACCTCCAGCCAGAGCAACAAGCACTACAAGACATGGCCTTGTTGTCATTGAACCTCTTCTGAGATCTGCCGCAATGGAACCACGACCAAGGTCTCCGCCTGCTGCCTTCCCAAGGAAGCTGTTCCCTCCCGCTGCAGATCCACTCCCTTTCTCCCACCCTCCCGATCTTTTCCCGCTGCCTTCCCGCTTCCTTCCCAGACGCTTCCCACCACCGTCGTGTACGCTCTTCTTCGTCGAGCGCATCCAGGTCACGCAGAATGTGCAACATGGCCGGGAAGGGCCTTCTCCTCCTCCGCCAAACCACAGAGGGAGTCTATCAGATGCCAGTCTTGCCCCGGCTTATCGAACCGACACTCCTGACGCGAGCTTCTCTTGGGGTGAGGGCCGATGACTGGCTGCCGGTGTGGACCAGGAAGGGAAGAGGGCAGACGTTTCTGCTTCATTCTACTCCCAGCATGGCCCTGGCCAGAATCTCCCAGTGCCGTGCCGCTGGTCTCAGGAAGAGCTTATCAGGTCACGTTCTGGGTTTCTGCCATCAGCCCCATGCTGACCCACTCGGCGCATTCGCACACGGCGCCGGCCTCAACCGCGGCCTGGGGCCGCTCCTGTTTTCAATGGCCGTCGCCTTCCTCCTGCCTCGTCCACAGGCGATAGGGCACCTGGGAAGCAGCGTTCGATCAGGCCGCACGATCTTCATTCAGGGGGCAAGACACGTCAGCACGGGCAATGTTCTTCGCAGCAGATGGAGAGTTGGTGGCTTCTGCTACCCAAGGAGGAGCCAGCCAGCAGTTTCGCCTCTGCTTCTCCCAAGAGAGAGCCCGGCTATCTCCCTCCCGTACAGGAAAGGAGAAAGGAGCCATCACCACCATGCAACGACGACGAAGAGGCATCCTGGTGCCAGGGGCACCGTTCCCCCCCTCCTTCTGGATTCTGGTAGGCGGTATCTTCGTGAACCGGTTCGGCAGCTTTGTCGGGGTCTTTCTCCTGGTCTATCTGACGGCTCAAGGCTACCCCACAGCGCAAGCAGGCTTCGCTGCAGGAGCCTATGGGCTGGGCAGCATGGCCGCAGCTCTCTTCGGTGGCTCTCTGGCAGACCACCGGGGAAGACGGTGGACTATCGTGGTCGCCATGTTCTCTTCCGCCGCAGCCACCCTGGCCTTATCACAGGCGCGTGCCATGCCGGCGCTGGTGGGCCTGGCGACCCTGGCCGGCTTCTGTGCTGCCCTCTATCGTCCGGCGGCCAGCGCTTTGTTGACCGAGCTGGTGCCGAGGGAGCAGCGCCTGTCCGCCTTCGCCTGGTACCGGTTTGTCCTCAATGTCGGCTTTACTGCCGGTCCGCTCCTGGCTGGCTTCTTCGCCAGCCATGCCTTCTTCTTCTTGATCTTCCTGACAGATGCGCTCTCTTCCGTCATCTTCGGCGTGCTGGCCCTGGTCGCTTTGCCCGCTGAGAGCAGTGGTGCAGCTCAGCAGCAGCCACCCACAAGAGCCGGATTCGTGGAAGCCCTTCATCACGATCCTCGTTTTCTGCTCTTCCTGCTCGGCTCCCTGGCAGTGGCCATGGTGTACTTCCAGCATCAGTCCACGCTTGTTCTGCAGGTGCACAGTCTGGGTCTGTCCAACGCCGTCTATGGAGCGCTGCTTTCGCTCAATGGCCTGGTAGTCATCGTGTTCGAGCTGCCTCTCAGCCAGGTCACCAGCAAATGCCCTTTGCTGCCACTGATTGCCATAGGATGGCTGCTTACCGCCCTGGGATTTGGGCTGGTCGCCTTTGCCTCCAACCTGGTGTTCCTGGCCGGTACAGTGATACTCTGGAGTGTGGGTGAGATCCTCCATCACCCCGCCTCTGCAGCCTACGTCGCCGATCTGGCGCCAGCGCACTTGCGTGGTCGTTACCAGGGTGTCTGGGAGCTCACCTGGAACCTCGCCCAGACGGTCGGGCCGCCGCTGGGGACCCTGGCCTTTTCCTGGGACGCTCCCAGATTCTGGTGGCTGTGTGGTTTGCTAACCAGTGTTGCTGTGCTGCCCCTTGTGCTCGGGAAAGCGCCAGACCAGACGTCCACGCAGGCAGCACGTCCCAGCGCAGAGACTCCTGCGCTGCGGAGGTCGGGTCCCCCCTACCCCCTCCGGAAGAAATCTGGGCCTCCAGGGAGACGCTCGCGTGCGCTGCTCAACTATCTGACCCTTCTTCCACAAGGCACTGATTTAGACCTTCGTACCATCCAGCAGGTGATATGTTGCTCGTATCCCCAGGCACGTCATCTGGTAGAGGCCCTGGAACGACAGGACTATGTGCTTCGTGTGGCGGGACCACGCCGGCGCTATTGCCTGCATCCGTCCTACCGTCCTGCAGCCGTTCGTCTCCGTCACCGGTGAGACCAGGAGCAGGAGGCGGCTGCCTCCGCTCCACTCTTCCCCATAGTCACCGACACTCCTCACACACGTTTGCCGACTGCTCTCACTCGTCTCGTCCCTTGCCAGTACGACCTGCCTGTCTGCCTACCGCCTCAAAGCGCCCCATCCGTTGGAGCGTCCCGAGGCACTCACTTCCTCGGAGGGAGCGGACAGCCACCTGCCTGTGGACGCCAGCCTTGTTCATCGGAGTCATTCCCCGCCTCACGGCTTGATCAGCGCTGTGGAGGAGTCACTGCCCTGATGGGAACAACAGCCAGCCGCTGGAGCTGTCCCTGAATCCAGGTCACGCCCCCCTGCACCAGACCAGTCGTTGGATCTTGCTGCCCGACGTAGGCTGTATTCGCGCTGGTCAGCATCTCATCCAGTAATGAGAGTGCCTTTGCCTGCCGCAATTGCGTATCGCTCATGGAGACAAGCTGGACTGCGTCCTGGCGGATGTGGTGCATCAGGACAGCAATGGCCTGTAACTGCCTGTCTACGCTCGTGGCAATCTGCTGCTGGGAAGCCTCATGGCCAGGAGCATTGATGAGACCACTCAAGTGCAGGCTGATATGGGCGAGATAACTGGGGAGTGCCTGGTTGGGGTCCATCTGCAGGAGACCGATACGCCCTGCCTTCGGATCAACCAGGATCGGGGTACCAGCGGGAGTATCACGCCCAACATAGGCGGTGCCGTCAAGGTAGTCCAGGATGCGGATCACTTGCCGGCGCAACAGCCCCGTATGGGTCCCGGAGGCCCAGTCATCCCTCGCCGCACTTGACCACTCCAGAAGCTTTTCCGTATTGCGAGAGAGCCAGAGGGCCAGCCCTCCGGAGAGACCAATGTGTTGCAGCTCAGGATCGCTGGCCAGCAGATGACGCAGGTGGGAGAGGAGACTATAGTGCTGCTCGTCCCCCGGCGTGGGCGTGTCAGGGATCGCTCCAAGCAACCGCCAGGTGGTCGAGTCGAGAGAGGGCGTGATCGGCGGATTGGCCGCATCCTCCTCGGTCACCAGGAATCGGCTATACTGAGCGAGTAGATTCTGGTGAGAAGGGCTGCGATAGGTCAGCAGGACGGTTCTGCCTCTCGTTGACGAGAGGGTGCCCAGCAGCAGCGGCGGTGTCTGATCATCTGATCGGTCAGGAAGGAGCCAGGCGTACCCGGCTTTGGCCGCCGGCACTGCGGGAAGCTGTTGGAGCGTGAGGGTGATTACATCGTTGAGACCCCGTGTACCCAATGGATCGAGTTGACCACTACTGCCAAATGCCAGAGTCCCTACGAACGTAGTCGTTGGAGGCTCCACCAGCGTGGCCGATGGAGAAGCGACCAGCACCGAGCAGAGGAACGTGAAGAGCACCAGCGTGATCATGCTAACAAGCGCGAGCAGCGCCAGTTTTGTACGAGGGACCAGGCCAGGCAGGCGTCGCTTCTGTGTCTGCCCGGGAGCTGAAGACGGCGACAGGATCGTCTTCGGCAGCAAGGTCTCCCCCGCGGGAAACCGGCTGGCATCCTCCGGCTCGAGAGCACCCGGCATGTACCCAGACATCGGTTTCTGATTCTGAAAAGACGGGGATTGCCCGGAAGGGCTTGTTTCAGTTCCTGCATCTGGGTCTAAGGCGACAGGAGACGAGGCCCCAGTCAACCTGACGCCAGGCGTGCTTTGCGATGCTCCACCTGGTAAAACAGCCCTCGACCGCAGCGCGGCGTCAGTCGTCAGTACCAGTTCCAGCGAAGGGAAGAGGTGCATTCCATACTGATGAGCAAGGGGAGCCAGCGCCTCCAAGCGGCTGTCCGGGACAACGATCCCGACAATGGGCGGTGCAGGGACCTCAGCAAGACGCGCGAAATGCTCATCACAACTCAGGGCGGGACCATGCTCGGGGAGCGCCAGGATGATCGGCTGTGATTGCTGGGCGATTCCCGCTCGGACGATCTCGAAGGAATCTTCCGGTTCAACCTGGAGCAGAGTCAATGCTCCTGGAGCAACCATGGTCGCCAGGTGTGTCAGGTCTTGCTGCGCGCACTCTGTCAACAGCGCGTGCACATCATCTATCTGCATACGTACTGCTCTCTTTCTTCTCCTGCATACCTCTCAGGAAAGTCATCAGGCAGATCGAACAAGGCACTCATCGCTGCACGGGAGCAGAGCTTGCGTCGGCAGATAGCTGTCCGCACGTCTTGCAACACGTCCTGCCAATCTGCTCCAATAGGAGAGTGCGATCTCTCGCGGGCGCATCACGTACAAAGAAATGATCCCCGGGAAATTGCTGGAGCCGAAACGTGCTGTGCGTATGCGCCTGCCAGGCTAGCAGTTCGGGGATGCCTACGAACCCATCCTGTTCCCCACCAGAGACCGTGATTGGGCAATCGAGTCCAATGTCCGGGACATAGGCATAGGTTGCTTCCAGCAGCGCGTCGGCCCGCAGCTTGGGGAGGATCACCGGCAGGAGCCGCGCATCGGCCAGAACATATTCAGGAGTTCCACCCAGAGCGCGCACGTGCTCGATGACCTCTTCATCGGAGAAGTGCTCCATCCCCTCAAGTGGATGGGGGCCTGGAAGATGCGGTGCGCGACAGGCCGCAACGCAAAGTGCCACTGGTGACAACTGATGCCGCGTAGAGAGCGCCCGCGCCAGTTCAAAGGCAATCAGCCCTCCGAGACCTGCCCCAAAGAACGCAAATGGTCGATCCAGCCAGGGAGCGAGCGGAGAAGCAGCCAGAGTCGGCGGGACAAGTGTGTTAATGAGCATGGGCATAGAGGTGAATAGGGGGTATTCTCGAACCCGATGCGCACGACCGGGGAGCTGGATCGGACAAATTTCCAGGTGATCACGCACTGCCTCTGGCAAGAGATCAGGCCAGCGATGAAACAGGGTATGATCACCACCGGCATAGGGAAGGCAGAACAACCGTAGTGCGGGCTGGTCAAGGCGCCGTGGACGGCGCACCCACTGTGCAGGGTCTAGCGAGATCATCGCGGGGCCTCCTCAGCCTGGCTGCAGATGTCAGACTCATCTCTCTGCGGGGCCACGACCAGCGTCTCCATGATAGTCAGCAGCTCCCCCAGGATTGGATGGTCGAAGACGACGAACGGATCAAGATCGATCTGGAACTGCTCATGGATGCTGGTCAGGAGGATGGCAACATCGAGAGAGTCGCCACCGGCCTCAAAGAAATCGGTGTCTCGATCGACCTGGCCTGGATCCCGATCGAGAATCTGGCTGAACAGGTGGCAGAGGTGCGCTTCCAGCTCGCTGGACGCGCGCCCGACGCCCTGGCTCCAGCGCTGTCTCTCCTGCTGACCGTTCTCAAGAGGGATGCCTTGCTCGACGCCATCATGGTGGACCTGCTGCTCTACCGGTGAGGCAGACCCCTCCTGGCCAGCTCGGGACCGGGCCACGATGGCGCGTTCCTGGTAGCCGGCTTCCCCGGCGGTGACCACGACCTGCTCTGGCTGCACCTCAATGTGCACCGTGTGGTGTTCCAGGTGCGCCAGATCCAGCGACAGGACCGCCGTCGAACCATCTGGTGTCAGATCAAGGGTATAGGGCTTCCGGCAGAGCTGCGTTTTCGCTGAACCCTCTTTCCTTTCTCTGCTCACCGGGCTGGTCTGAATGGGGACATGACCTGGCGCAGGAGCCCTGAGAGCGACTGGCACCTGCTGCAGCAGGCGGAGGCCCCCCAGGTTCTTCCAGCACAGCGCTGGCTCTGAGACGGCCAGCTGAGCTGCCGGGAACTGCCGGAGGAATGACGAGGCGGCCATCTGCACCAGATGCAGCGTGTGGTCCTCTCCCAGGCAGGCATGTGGTCCCCAACCAAAAGCGAGCGGCGGATGGCTCTGGTCGCGATCAAGCCTGCAGGCATCTGGCTCTGGGGCGTACACCAACCGATCACGATCGGCTGCTGCCAGCACGATCAGCACAGTCTGCCCTCGCCGAATGCGTTTGTTGCTCAGGACGACATCCTGCAGCGCCTGACGAGCGAGGACGTGTTGTGGACCGTCAAGCCGCGCGACCTCTTTGAGGAACGCAGGCCAGAGCGCCGGCTCGTGCTCAAGCTGCTCGCGCAGAGCTGGCTCTCGCCAGAGCCACAGCAGCGTCATGGCGATCAGGTGAGCCACCCCGTGAGAACCTGCGGCCAGCATGGCCAGCAGCGTGGCAACCACGATCGCACCAGAGCCGGCTTCTTGCTCTGCTGAGCGTGGGACGCCTCGATTCGCTCCCAGGACCTGCAGCAGGTGGCTGACCAGGTCGCGCTGAGGATGGAGCCGGCGGGCCTTGACCAGACGAGCGAAATACTCCAGGGCCTCGGTCAACCATTCAGACAGCTGCTCCACCTGAGCCGTTGAGTAGCCAGCCCACCCAGCGAGAGCCGCTTGAGCAGCGTCACCCCAGCGGGAGAGGGATGCCAGCGAGTCGGAGGGCAGGGTCAGGAAGCGGGCCTGAGCCGCGCGTGCGAGCGGCTCAGCAAAATCCGCGAGCAGATCGATGCCGGCCTCATGGGGGGCAGGCGCCAGGACAGCCACCTGCTCATCGATCAGCTGTTGCAGTGCAGCCGTCCTCTGCTCGACCATCTGGGGGCTGCAATGCGGCTGCAGCGCTCTGCGGACCTGGCGATGAAGCGGGCCTTCCAGGAACGGCGCAGCGAGCCTGAGCACCTGGTGCAGGGGAGGCAGTTGCACCGGCGCGCACTCCCTGGCACTCGCTTGCCAGCGAACCGGCAGCGCTCCGAAACGCCCTCTCTGGTCGCCCAGAATCGCTCTGGCCTCCTGATAACCGGTACAGACCCAGCGGTGCCCGTCTGGCTCAAAAACGAGCGGCCCGCAGCGCCGAAGGAAGGCATACCACGGGAAGGGATCGGCGACGACCACAGGATCATCAAGCCGACGAAGGCACGCATGGAGTGTCATTCGTGCAAGCGTCATCGCAGAAAGACTCCTGGATGTTCCAGATGAACAGCCTACGAATGATTCGTCCACAGAGCAAGGAGAGCAACAGGAGGAAACCGATGCTTTGCGCTCTCCAGGCCGCGACATCAAAGCTGCGTCGCTTCGCATCCTGCCCTTCGCTTGAGGTGGCCTGCGTGGCAGCACGCGATCTTCCGAGGAAGACGGATCTTGCAAGCGGATGGGAACACTCCAGGGAGGTACACGACTGGCCCCTCTCTCCCCTTCCCGTCCCCAATCGCAGCAAGGAGGATAAGATAATGTTGGCACCTGTTGTATCACATAAGCGATCTTCTTACTGTAGCACAGGCTTCCCAGTTGTGTCAAGGAATACTCTATTCGATGACATGATAACAAATTACAGAAGAATGGAGTGTCTTTGTAGCACATACCGGGCAAGCAGCACTGCCAGCAGCGTTCAGACAGCAATCGATCGGATAAAGACCATCGATTGCCCTGCTCTGCTCTCTCTCTCCTTACCGGGAAGGGAGCAGGCACTTGCGACAAGTGACCTCTTCCCTCTATGGCTGCCAGCTGGCTCAACGAGTCGGTCGGCAGGCAGCCCATCCTAAACCGATGCAGGCACGGGATTGCCTGGCAGCCTGAATGATTCCGACAGGCATGTCAGGCAGCTATCCCGCGCTAAGCGGAGAGGCGCCACTTCATGCCGGTTGCAAGAGGGGAGGGAGGGCCTTGCCAGGGGTGTCCAGCCCATAATTGGAGACCAGCCAGCCTGTGCCCCCCATCGGCGCATTGGCTCCCTGGCTGGCAGGCGGCACACGCACGAGCAGGACGCCCATCCGATGGACACGCGGTTGTTGGCTGGTCGGGTCCTTCATCAGCCCCTGCTGGGACTGGCCTGTCTGGGGATCAGTCAGAGACTGCCACAGCGTAAACGTGACCTCTACCCACGCAAACTGCTGCTGCCCGCGAACGGCAAAGGCCATCAGGCGAGGCTGTGGATCGATGACCGCCTGAATCAGGCGTTCTCCTACCACAAGATCGTAGAGCTGGTTCGTCGTCACCCGGACATCTTGCTGCCGAAACCGCTCACGAGCCGCCGGAGTGAGCAGGAACACTGCTGCTGTCAGCGTTCCTCCATGTTGGGCGCGAGTCCCGACAGAGCGATAATCCAGGCTCATCTCGCGATCCGTAAACGTGACAGCCGTCCGTTCAGCAAACAGCGCATCCCCCAGCGTCAGCCCCGCACTGGTCCACCCAGTGGGGAGGGAAACCGGTATCCAGTTGCCCGGGTCGCTGGCGCCAGTCGCCGTCGGCGAGAGCGCCTGAGGAGGGAGCCGGGACGGAGGAGCCGTAGCCACCGGCGACGAGCCACGACGGGTCCCGGGTGTGGCTCCTCCAGGAGTAGAGCGCTGCTGCGCAACCGTCGTTGCGTGCGTCGCCGGTGGATGGGGCGAGGCAGCGGGAGCAAGCAGAGTGAACCCTAGAAACCCTACTGTCAGGACGACGACAACGCTGATCAGACCAGGCTTGAGCCACATCCGCCAGCGCGTACCTCCTGGAGACGGGCTTCCTGGACGGGATGAAGACGGCGCTCTCCCTGCTCCTGGCGCCCCCGCCGGGGCCGTCTGCTCGGAGGCCAGAGCAGGGAGCGGCTCAGAGAGTTGAAACGGGAGCGGAAAGGCATCGCTCCAGCTTTCATGGTCCACCTCTGTCTCCAGATCGGGAGCAGCCCCCTCCTGGAGGACGAAGGAGGTGAACGGGTCCACAGGATCGCTCATAGCAGCCGGGTCACGCCTATCACTGGCGTCGACAGGCCGTGGGCTCGCAGTGGGGGTCGGCGACAGGGGTCGCTCCCCATGTTGATCGGCCTGGTGCAACGGGCCAGAGGACGGCCCTGCAGAAGCGCCAGGTGGTTCGCCTGTCATCAGATAGTTCTCCTTTCTTGCTGGCTTGACAGCGGAGGAGCAGCTTCTCAGCCTGCCCGTCAGAAGGGCCAGCGCAAGACTCCTTGTCGCGGGTGGCTTCCTCCTCTCCAAGAGCAGCCTTCCCTTCCTCCATCTCATCGGTGAGGTTGGGCATCGGAGGGCCAGCCGCACTCATGGGACAGTCTAGCGCACTGGACCCCCAGGACAACGGGAGCGCCCTGGGAATCTCCTGGGAGCCAGGCAGGAAGCGTCTGGGAGCCAGGCGGGAAGGACCGGGCCGGGGCCACAGCACGGGGTCCTGGTGATGCACCAGGTGGGGTCGAGAGCGGACGTCGGCAAGCAGGGGCAGCACAAGAGGCCAGGAGTATGAAGACACAGCGATCAGCAGCCAGCCTGGCTGTGCTTCCGCTGCTCACCCATCAGCATGGCACACGTGCTGCCATGCGCGGTGATATCCTTCTTCGGAGCAACTCGCAGGAGAAAAGGGGCAGACAACGATGGAGACAAAAACCCTGTATGATTTGAGATATGCGCGCTTTTCGAGATGCACACGTACTGAGGTCTCCCCAGAGCACTTCTACGCCACTACCCTCTCCTACCGTATCTGGAAGCTGGATCGCAAGAGGAGTAACCAGCGAGGCTATACACCGCTGATGCTCATCAGCGGTCCTTGTGAAGATCGCACGGAGGCGGAGAGCGCAGGGAGGGTCGTGCTGACGAAACACTGCCGCGGACTGGCTGGCGAGGCTGACAGGTGGCGCGCCCTGCGCCTGCTCGCTCATCGTGCCCTCGCAGCAAACCACGTGGAGGCGATTCTCAAAGCAGGCCCCCAGACGCCAACAAGCTGGGGAGCAGCGAAGGGGTGCTGATGGAAGTGGTGGCCCCTCCAGACTGAGGGCTGCCGCTGGTCGGAGCATCCAGGGAGTCCAGAGGAGGAGAGGGCTGCCCACAGACGCAACCTTGTGGCCAGTTGGGAGGCACCGTTCCAGGCGTGGCATCTGCCTCTCGGCGATTGCTCAGCTGAAGCGTGCAGCACTTGCCTGGTCTCGCAACGACTCCCGTTCTTCACCAGGGTGAACCATCCAGCGTCCAACCAGCAGGCGTTGAAACCCGCCAGGACGCGCTTTTCTCGCATCACCACGACGTGATGACAAGGCGGAAGGACCCGGGAACCCCCTGCCTCACGACCCATACGTGCTCCCTGTCTCAAGATAACGCAGAATCCTTTTGAGCACCTTCTGCACCCGCTCAGGACACGAGCAGTGGGTGGCAAGGAACCTCCCCCGAGCCACCTTGCTTGAAAACTGCCCGGCTTGAGTACGTACCTCCTGCGGTAGCTCTGCTTCCACAGCCACTTCAAAACCCTCGTTAGCGCGTGTGGCCAGGGTGAACACTCCGAAAGATTCGAGCTGTTCAGTCCAGCGCTGGAACGCCTGAGAATCGCTCTCCACCCCTTCTGGAGGAGCAGGTAAAGTTCGACCAGCCACTTCCAGGATCTTCCGTATCCAGAAGATGGGGTCCTTTGAGTTGTTGGCCTTGTCCCAGCACAGATCCCCGTCGCCAAGGACGGCCCAGGGAATGGAGAGCGGTTGGAGAAGGGCAACCCATCGCGCAAAATTCGCCTTGCCGTCCACTGAGAGCACGACACCACCCCGGTTCAGCAGGTCTGGGTACCAGACTGGCAAAGCTCCCTGCTCGGTTTCTCCTTCAACCAGCAGCACGGCCTGGCTGAACAGGAGCGCTTTGGCTGAGGGATTCTCTTTGAGGAACCGCTGCAATTTCGGCTCTGGAAGATACGGGCTGCCACCGAAGGTCGAGCGAACTGTGCTCTTCGCCCCGCCTCCAGCAGAGAAACGGCTCACGCACGTGAGCCTGTTATCAGGTACCAGGGAGGGGCTATGAGTGATCAAGAGCACCTGATTCGCTGGAAGGACAAGACCAGGGTGCCTGTCTTCTCCGTCCTGCCCCAGGAGAGTGAGCAGGCGAACCTGGGCCGACGGGTGCAGGTGCAAGGCCGGTTCATCCAGCAGGAGGATCCGACCAGGACCTTCTCCAAGGATGGTAGCCAGCAAAAGCGCCTCAGCTCTGCCCGCTCCACTGAAGCGGAGAGGAAGATCCCCCCAGCGATTGAGGATGACTATTTCCACCTCCTGGTCTGAGGACGCAGAGTGATCCCCCCCCGAAGCCAGCCGTACTTCGCAGTGTTCACCTGTCAAACAGGTAAAAATCCTCTGTATGTCTTGATACTGTTTTCGCTCCGTCATGGAACCGTTCTTCTTAGCAAACAGCAACCGTGCCAGGTGTTCGCCCGCGCTTATCCCTGACCAGGAGCTATCCGCTGTTGTCCCCAGCAGGGAACGGTCGGCAGGGAGACGGAGTTCATCGAGCGCCAGAAGGGATTGCTGCATCAGCTGCTGGAACAGCAGATGCGCGTTCCTCAGTTGGTGCGAGCCGGCAGGGATCACCAGCGATTCGCGGAGCGCTCGGTGCGTAGCAAGCTCTGAGGGGTGAACAAGTCGTGGATAGTCCTCCACCTGGAGGCGAATGCCTTGATCGGCAGGAATCCAGGCAGGAACGTCAAAGGAATTGAGTTCAGAAAGGAATGCGCACCCTCCTGTGCCAGAGAGCGTGGTCAACAGCTCTTCCTGCTGTGCCGGGTCGAGGTGAGCAAGCCACGCAGTAAATAACGAAGCTATGGGCGTTGAGGCTGGCGAAGCACTCCCGTAGAGAATCCCTCCCCGACTGAGATCAAGGCAGAAGAAGAATGGTGCTCCCTGGCGAGGCGCCTCATAGCGACAGAGCCATCCCCACTGTTCATCATAGGTGAGCACAAGCCGTCCTCGATAGAACCAGGTCAGCAGATCACGGGAAAGCTGTTGGTGGACCCAGGCATCGAATCGCTTGAGGCCAGCAGGAGTAACAGAACGCTGCCGGGCCTTCAGAGCCTGATCGATAGACGGCTGGTCACAGAGAACCGCCGCGAAGAAGCGCACACACCAATCCTGTTCCTGGACGGTATTGAGTTCAATCTCCAGGGTGATCTCGATCGTTTGCGCCTCAGCGCCTTGATACCCTGCATGCTCCCACCTTGTGGCAGCCTGGGATCGGTCCAGGGCCAAAGCATCATACACGCACTTGAGGGCACGAAAGACATTCGTCTTGCCTGCACCGTTCGGACCTACCAGCACGTTCAGCCGGGGATCAAGATCCGGCCACGAAAAAGAGTCAAAAGAGAGAAAGTGTTTCACCGAAATTGCTCGAATGATCATCGATTGTCCCTTCCTGAAGAAGATGGGGGTTGAGCCGAGCCGCTTGTTGCTCTGGGACAGAGAGCTACTTCTCTCTGTTCTCCGCGCTCACCAGTTTCTCTCTCTTGAGGGGGGAGCCGCAAGATCGTCCTCCTGCCCCCAAGAAGAGAGCGCCTCCTGATCGGTCAGGCAGCAGTCTCCGGGTGCACAAGCCGCTGTTTCTTCAGGCTGCCTGCGCACAGCCGAGCGAGCGCCCTCGCCTGGTGGACTGCAGCGGCAAGTCATGGCATCTACTCAGCAGACGCGGCTTATTGGACCAGGCAGACCATCAGTCCGTCTGAATCTCCGCTGTCCCTGGAGAGAGGAGATCTTGCTTCCGCGGCAGCTCGTCTTCCTCTGGCAGCACACAGGGGATTGCCGAGGCCCGTTCCCGTCAGTGGCGGGGGAGAGGATTCCCGGCCCCCTGGCTTCCCCCTCACGCCGCACAGGCACAGCCATGAAGAGAGGCCCGAGAGAATAGTGGCAAACGCCTGTCTCCACAAGGGTGAGGAACACCCCTTCACGCACTGGCGTACCTCCCTTCCTCGGGCTGCTCAGGTACAGTATTGCTTGACTACCTGGATAGAGATCGAAAAGGTATCAGCCCCTAACAGCAGGCAGCGGGCATGAAGAAAGATGGTCGTCGGGACAACGGAGAAGGCGCCGCCGGTCCATGCTGAGATCGTTCCGTTCTGCTGGATAGTGAAAGGATGAGCACCGGCGGCGATAAAGTCTCGCAGAATGTCCTCGGCGGTGTAGCTCAGGTCCGACGTCGGGGTCGGCAGCAGGGTTGGCAGGGAAGTCGCAGAGGAAAGAGAGGACGGCCTCGCTCTGGCCCCTGGAGACGACACCGATCTGGGTCCCGTGGAGCGGGAAGCAAGTGCACCTGGCTGACTTCGCCAGTACAGCGTTGCCACGAGCACCCCAGCACTGGCAGAGACGAGAACCAGACAGAGCAGCAGCAGGGTCATGAGACGCTTTCTTGCATGCCCTGAAGCAGGAGGTGGCGGCGGGAGTGGGGGAAGTTCCCATGTTTCCTTATACGGATAGGGACCTGCACCAGCTGTCGCGTCGGGGAGATCATTGCTCGTGGGAGACTGGGTCATTTCTTGCGGCAGCCTCGTTGGATCATCCGCGCACATCGCTCACCTCGCTTTTTGTAAAGCAGAAAAAAATAAATAGCGAGATCAATCATGAAAGAGTACTCTATACTTCGTGCTCCCATCCGGCCTGAGCTGCTCGCAAGGCTTTTCCACATGTTTTGTACGCATTGTAGAAGCGACAGCACACGTTGTCAAGGGACAGAGAAGGATGCCTCCCTATTTAGACACAGCCATCATCGCGGATGAGGCCGTTCTCAACGCCCGGTACAGCTATAGCCAGACAGCGTGCAGATGCCTTCCGAGAAAGGCTATAAGTGACCGGTGTCTCGTAAACATGAGAGATCGTCTCCCAACTCCGGGTGTCATACACCCGAGCCGGATCGAGTATCCCTGGCTTCCCCAATCTCTACCTTGGCAAAAAGCCAGGGATGCTTCAGCCGAATCGTTCTTCGCGATCAGTGCGGGTGTGCTGATCGATACTTTCATCATCCGACCCCTGCTGGTACCCGCCATCGAGAGAACCGTCGTGCAGCAGGCTGAGCCTGCTCCATCGCCTCAGTTGGTCAGAACGGCTTGTTCGCAATGCCCGTAGTGAAACAACTGATCAGTTCACACTCACTCTGCACGTTTTCCCAGATCACATCGCAACTTTCCTCTGCTCATCTGGTGATGCAGGTAAATTATCTGATGTATCAATGGCAACAGTATCATTACATCATAAGTCATGACTGATATTTGTATAGTTGATATATAATGTAAAAAAATTATTTTTTCATATAAAATAATATATATGTAGATCATAAAAAGTAAACATGTGAAGGCGATTTTCAGCTCATGAGGAATGGATGACTGATTACAATAGCCAGAAACACCTGGAGCATGAGGAGCGGCAGGATGGTTGCCATAGCTCTGTGGTAGTACTCAGGTTGGGTCAAGGGAATGCAACTGAGATACTTCAGGTGTTTGAGACCAGTTGCGAGACGCTCCGCCTCAACAACGCAGGATATGTCAACGTTCATCACTCCCTGCTGTATGGAAGGGGGAACCTGGCTGGATAGGAACCTCCCTGCCAGTCTTGAGGGTAGAGCTCCCCCCACTCCGCTGAAACACTCCTCGGGCAACCGCCAGGCTCGTCGGTTTCCCGTCCCCGGTCCCGCGTTAGGAGAATCCTTTTATGCCACTACTGAGGCTCAGAATGTCCGACGCCTCTTCATCGGAATCATGCCGCATAACTATACCCATATCAATGCCATTGTTCGCATCGCAGAGCTCTACCACAAGGCTATCGAGGATCTGCGGCGTGACCCTGCAGGAGCCATTGTCCACCTGCAGCTGACTTCGGTGGACAGCCCTGCCGCGTTCCTGGAGATGCTTTCTCACTATGAAGTCTTTGTCACGTATCTGCTGTCCAAACGGGAGGGAGACCGGCTTGATCAGAGCTTTGAAGGGCAACTCAATCGAGAGCTGACCGAGGCCGGCTACAGCGAGGTCTACAGCCGTTCAATCACCAGTGCAACCACCTTTGCCGAGGTCGCCAGGATCCTGGATCAGCTGGAACAACCTGATCCAGATTTTGCCCGGCGCCTGCGATCACTGACAGCAACCAGTACGATTTCCCATGGCGTGGACGTAGAGCGACTCAATTGCTTGTGCTTCTTTGGGATGCCCCGTCAAACTGCTGAATATATCCAGACCTCCAGCCGGGTTGGACGTGACCACCCTGGCCTGGTCTTCGTCTGCTTCAACCCGGCCCGAGAGCGGGATCAGAGTCACTACCACCTTTTCATCAAATATCACGAATACCTTGATCGGCTGGTAGAACCTGTTCCAGTGAATCGCTGGAGCAAGTTTGCCATCCGGCGTACCATCCCGGGGCTCTTCATGGCTCTGTTACTGAATGAGTATAATCTCAGGCTGGGAGGAGGTGGAAAAAAGTCTCTCTACTTCAGCAAGCAGGTGCGCCAGCTTCTGGAAAGCCGCCGACTGCGACCGGATGAAATGATCGCCTGCCTGGATGAGGCCTACTGCACCACCAGGCGGGAAAGTGGCCAGGAATTCGCAGAGGTGATCCAGGAAAAGGTCAGCGAGTACTTCGATATGCTGCGCAATCCTCAGAAGAAATTCACCTCCGAGAATCTGACAGAACAGCCGATGCAGAGCCTGCGGGATGTTGATGAGCAGATTGATATTATTCCAGACAAGGACTCGCGCCTTCTCATGAGCCAGGCCAGCAGGGGGTAAGAGCAATGAGGCGAGGAAAACAGCAGATTCTCTTCAATTTCCTGCCCGGGAAAACCTTCGACTTTGAGGGGGGGCAGTTCATTTGCAAGGTCACTAATATTCAGGCGAGTGATGATCCCGAGCGACGGCTGAACAAACCCTATGTGCTTGATCGAGTTGCCTGGCTGCTCCAGCAATGGCCAGAAGAGCGCCGTCGAGGTTTTCCGGATATTCATCAGCAGGACCGTTACGTGCTGGTCACTCCCAGGGCAGTCCTGGCAGAAATCTTTCCGTTGCTCTTCGAATGCACCAACAAAGGCTGCAGACGGGCTGTCCTCTACCATACCCTTGGAGAAGTCAGTCAGTACAACCCGGAGTTGCGCTGCCCTCACTGTAAGGAACGCCTGATTCAGCTGCACCATGTCCTGATCCATAGCTGTGGTCATATCCGACCCCTCATTCTGCCCTCCTGTCCGCGTCATAAGCGCGAGCACCTCTGGCTGAATACAGGCGACAGTCAGAAGTATGCTCAGTTCCGCTGGCAATGCCGGCTCTGCTCCTTCCAGTCTCCCATTATCGAGGGCAACTGCGATGACTGCAATCTCCCCAAGAGGCAAATGCGGCCCATCGTTCATCGGGCCACCGCTTCCTACCACCCTCAGTATCGGACACTGATCAATCTTCCAGGAAAGGAGCTCGACCTCATTCTGAAGGACCCGGAGCGCCACTGGCTGGCCATTGCCGCCTGCCTGCGGATCTTTGATCACGGACCTGATCTCCGTCTGCGCGATCTGGCTGTCAGTGCTCAGGGACAGCCTGCGGATCAGGAAGCTTTGGCCACACTGGCGCGGCTGATCAGCATGGCCCCCCCAAGAAGCAGGCTGACTTGCAGGCTCACCTGGATGCAGTCCAACAGGGGCTTGCCGGAGCAGGGGGGGATCATCGTCGCCGGGTTCTCGCTCAGGTCAGGCAGCTGATCACGCTGCAGGGAGAGGATCTTGAAGAGACAGGAAGGGAGCTACTGGAGTTCGTTCGCATCAGAGAATCGCTGCACGTTGTGACCATCAAGGACCTTGAGCAAAAGGCACGTCAGGAGAACAGCAGCCGACTCCCTCTCTACCAGGAAACCTATCGCCAGGCTCTGCTGAGTACGGGACTGGCCGATCTGCATCTGATCGGGGATGTTCCGGTGACAACGGTTCCCATCGGATGTACCCGCAACCAGCGTGAGGCTGATGAGACCGTGATTCGTGCCTTTCCCGGCCTCCAGCCGAAGGACCCGCGTACGCCTCTCTATACCGAGACGACGGAAACCGAAGCCTTGCTGTTCCGCCTGGATCTCCGGCGTGTGATGCGCTGGCTCAGGCTCAATGGGCTGATCACAGAGGAGCCTGCCGCAGACGACGAGGCAACCCTGCACGCCTGGATTCTCAACCGCATGAAGACCGTGAATCCCTTCCGGGAAATCACCAGGGATCACCCGGTCACCCAGGCAATCTTCGGGCTGGTCCTCTCGTTTCGTCATCTGGTACTCCGTCAGGCTGTCATTCTCAGCGGGTTCGATCGGACCAGCGTAAGTGAGTATCTCTTTCCCCGCGCGCTCTCCTTTGTTCTCTACAGCAAGAACCGAACGGCATTTACGATTGGAGGTCTGTATACCCTTTTTGAGCAGACACTCCATGAACATCTTCGAGCCGTCATGAACGCCGGAGAGATCTGCATTGACGATCCGGTTTGCCTGGAAGAGACGGGAGCCTGCCATGCCTGTATGCACATCTCAGAGATGAGCTGTGAATATTTCAACCGCAACCTTCACCGCAAATATCTCTTCGGTCGGCTTGAGCCCGACGGACGCGAATATAGTGGCTACTGGGATCAACGGTGTGCAGTTGAGCAGATTGCCATGTAGCCAGGGCAGGCGAGTGAGGGGTCCCCATCCCTGTCACAGAGCATGTTGCAGGAAACGATCCACCCAGCCGAAGGCCTCGAACAGGGCCAGCCCCAGCTCGGGAGAACGCACGACCAGGGGTGTGACAAGGGAGAAGCGGGCGAGGGCGTCGGGTTCTCCGCGGGCCTCAAGCCAGGCACGCTGCAGCAGAGCCAGGAACCCGTGTGCGGCTGCGTCAGCGCGAACCAGTGCCTCTCCCAGTTGTCTCCATAGCGCTGCCTGCAGCCCGTGATCCCGATGTGCGCGGATCGCTTCTGCTGTCTCCTGGAAGCGCTGGCCCTCTGTCAGCAGCTCCCCGAGCCTCCTCACCAGCGCCACCTCCTGGCAATGTTTCCCGAGGTGCATGGCTTGCGCTGTCTCTTGAGGAGCCTGTATCCGCGCCCGTGCTGCTGCCAGCTCCGCCTGGGCCCTCGCCCGCCAGAAGCCATCGGCAAGCGCCTGGCTCATGTCCTCCGCTGCACGCCAGACTTGCTCCGCTTCCTCAGTGCGCTGGGCGAGCGCGAGCGCCTCCGCCAGGTCGATCAGTGCTCGCGCTCGCCTGAAGCTGGCCTCACTCGCCCGGACCATCCCCTCCGCCTCCTGCCAGATCCTCCTCGCCTCTTCAAGGGACGACCCCCGCGCAAGCGTCTCGGCGAGTCTGGTCAGCGCGCGTGCCTGCCCGAAGCGGTCCGGGAGAGCGCGGATGACTCGTTCCGCTTCCTGATAGCGCCGGGCCTGCAGGAGCACCCCCGCCTGCCTGAAGCGGTCCGGGGTGGAACGACTCCCTTCCTCCGTTTCGTGCTGGGCTTGCGTCGCCTCCTCAGTGCGGTGCATCCGCGCGAGCGCTTTCTTCAGGTTCAGCAGGTCCCACGACCTCGAGAGACGGTCCGAGAGGGCACGGCTCATCTCTTCGACCCGCGCTGCTTCCTCTTCACGCTGCGCCTGCCTGAGCGCCTTCGCCAGTGCTTCCAGCGTCTCTGCCCGCAGACAGCTGTCCCCCATGGCCCGACTGACTTCCTCCGCTTCCTGGTAGCACTGCGCTTCCAGCAGCACCCTGACCAGCTCCTCCATCACCTGGGTCCGCGACTCATCGCTCTCGATCCGCTGCGCTGTCTGCTGCACCCTGTATCCAAGCTGCAGCACCTCGCTGGCTCGCCCCGGCTCCCTGGTCCACCACTGGGCGATCGCCAGCCACGCCCTCGCTTGCTCTCCAGGGTCACTCCGCAATGCAGCCAGCCCCAGCGCCTTGCTCTCCTGCCCCAACGCCGCCATGAGCGAAAACGCCTCCAGCGGATAGCGGTCTGCGATCCCACTCAAGCTGGCACGTAAGAGCGTGGAGCGCCAGAGCGCTGGCAACCGCTGCAGCCCCTCCGCGCTCTCCCCCGCACTGGCCGCCACCCGCTGTCCTAGCACCAGGTCCTGTGCATACTGCTGCCCACTCACCTCCCAGCGCACCTTCTCTTGTCCATAGTGGCCTGCATCCAGGAGGGCCAGGAGCCGTCCCCACTGCAATGGACCCGCCTGGAAGAGGTGCCAGACGTAATGTCGGCGCGCATAGTGCCGCCGTCTCTGCTCACTCCTCTCCAGGCTCTCCTGCCAGATTCGCGCCAGCCCCTCCTCCTCACACCAGGCCGCCAGCAGCGCGTGCCACCGCTGCTCGTCCTCTTCATCAAAGAGATAGTCTCGCTCCGGTTGGTCCGGGTCCCGGCGCAAGTACTCTCGAAACTTCTCATGATAGAGACGGTACGAAATCACGCCATCCACTCGCTCTTCTACCAGCACTCCTCCAAGCTGCTCCAGCCCCAGCTTCAGTTCCTGTCCGTCAATGGACCTGCCTCCCCCTTCACGCCGTTGCCAGAGCTGCACCAGCGCTTTCAGCTGCCGTCGCTCTAGTGGCTCTGCCGCTACCAGCAAGATCCCCAGCAGGGGCTGGATCACCCGGCCCCAGCGGGTCTGCGCTCCAGGATGGCGGCGTCCCCACTGATCCAGCGCCAGTGAGAAGAGCTGGTGCGGATTCGCCGCTACCCGGCGGGCGAGCGCTGCCGGAGAGAGCTCGTCAGAACCAGATGTGGCCAGCAAGCGGGCCGCCAGATCCAGAAAGAGCGGTGTTCCTTCCATGTGCAGATAGAGCTGCTCGCTCAGCTCCGGCGTCAGCGCTCGCCGGATACCCGAGTGGGCCGCCAGCCGCTGGTGCAGCAGCCGCTGCCAGTCTGGCCTGCTCAGCGCTGGCAGCGCATATACCTCCAGCGGCTCATAGCACTGCAGGACGGGCAGCAGGCTGGGCCGTGTCCCCAGCACAAACACGACCCCGGGCACTGGCTCCCCTCCCTCAGGCAAGGGGAGAACCACCCGGCCTGCGCTGTCCTCTGGGAGCTGGTCCAGCCCATCGAGACAACACAGCACCGGACCTGTTCGCTTGACCACCTCCTCCAGCAGCCGCCGCAGCGCCAGTTGCAGCCCTGCCAGCGGCTCATGCTCCACGGAGAACGGCTCCAGGCCCGACCTGAGCAGCAGCGAGGCGACCAGGTGTCGTAGCAAGATGTCCTGATAGCCCGGCCCCGGTTGAGGGGGGATGAAATGCGCCAGCACCGTCCAGGCTGCTGGCTGGCCTCCCTCCTGCTCACAGGGGAAGGTGGTGACCAGCCTGGCCAACAGGCTACTCTTCCCTTGCCCAGCCACGCCCGTGACGACCAGATACCCGCCTGTGGACCGCAAGCGCTCAATCCGTTGGCACAGCGCTTGCAGTTCTTGCTCTCGACCGACCACCTGTTGCACGCGCTCCTGCAGCCAGGCCTCACTGAACGGGTGCCGCGCGTATTCCCGCAGCGCTGTCGGTGTCGCCTGCTGTACCGCCTGGTCTCCCTGGTGAAACGTCGCCAGCACCACACGCCCCTGCCCCGTCGCTTCCGTCGTCAGCCCTGGCAGTCGCTGGCGCAAGTCATCCACTAACCGCTCATAGGTGAGCTGCCCCTGCGCATCGAGCAGATCAGGACGCGCTCCTCGTAGCGCCGGCAGCAGGGCGCTGACCAGCTGGGTCCAGCCCTGCGCCCGCTGCTCCTGCGTTGTGCCCTGCGCTGAGGTAGCGGCCAGAACGATCCGCGCTCCTCGCTGGGGCCGCTCCTCTCCTCCGAGAGCGGCGTGCCACAGGTGCCGGACCGCCTGGGTGAGTCCCTCCAGCGGCTGTGCTTCACGCTGCGCCTGCGTCGTCGCCTGCCCGGCATGACAACAGTCCAGCAGTACCATCACCGTCCCTGCCTGGACCTCGGGGGTATCCAGCAGCATCTCTCGCAGCCAGCTCAGCGAGAGGTGCGCCCGCTGATCGAACGGCAGCACTGCCGGGTCAAAATCGTGCGTCGCCAGATACACCTCGCGTTGCTCTGTCGGCAGCAGCCACGGCACGCCATGACCGCAAAAGCAGAACAGCAGTAGATCCTGCGGACGGGCATCCTGGAGGAGGGCATAGAGGGCCTGTCTCACCCGCTCCGTGGTCGCCTGCTCGTTGAGCAGCGGTCCTCCCCCGACCAGCGCAAAGCTGCCGTGCTCCTGCAAGGCAGTGGCGAGCGCCAGAGCGCTCCTGGCCGCAGTGGCCAGGGGGGCCTGGCCTGAACGAGGGGCCTCATTGACCCCTACCACCAGGGCCCGCCGCTCCCCTGGAGAAGGATTCCCGGATGTGCTCATCTGCGTTCCCGCTGGGGGCATCCGGCTGTCACCTCCTGGACGGACTTGCCCGATCAGTGTGGGCAGCAGGACGTCTCTTCAGAGACAGTCATCATCGGCCTGGTTCCTTCATGGGGCCTCTGCCATCCGGGCCCTCGCTCCTTGCCTCTCTCTGGGAGGAAGACCTCCTTCAGGTGGCATGTATCGCGCGCTCTGCATGCCCTCGCTGGGAGGAGGAGAGCCGGCCAGAGGCACTGGTACCAGCCTGCTCCCTGGGCCTGTTCGTGCGCTGCTGTCCCCGCGTCGAATACGGACCAGGTGAGATGATGTGCGACTGCGCTCAGGGAGTATGCCGGCGGGCGATCCCCCCTCGCTTGCGCGGCAGCCGCAGCGTCAGGGTCACCTGCAGCCCCCCGTCCCCCAAGATCGCCGGCTGCCTGGCGCGCTGGGTCCGCACCAGGTCGGTGAGCACCAGCTGCACCTGTGCTACGTCAGCCCCGTCAAGGGAACGGGTCATGTCCCCCAGCTGGAGGGTGACCGTGATCGGGTGAACCTGGCGCTGTGCCTGGCCCACGTGCCGGGCATACCGCTCTCTCACGCGCGTCGCCACCGTCCAGAGAGCACTCGCCAGCGTGAGCAGCGCGCTCGCGTCGTTGAGCACCTCTTCCAGGGTCATGCGGTGCTCCCAGACCCACTGCAGCGACGCTGCGAGCAACTCAAACAGCAATGGGCCGCCCTGTTGCCCTGTGGGCACAGGCCGTAGAGTCAAGCCCTCCTGGCAGAGGAGGGTCATGGCCTCCTGTCCCACGGTCTGGATGAGGGCGGGATCAGGGTGCTCCTCCGAGTCGGCGCACAAGGCCACCAGGATCGTGAACGGAGGAGCCGGTTCGGACGCAGGGGTCCTGGCAGGGGTATCCATGACTGGGGCCTCCCTCGTGCAAAAATCAGCGTCTCTTCCACTAAAGAAGAACGCGCACCGCTCCTCCTTGTCGCACAGAGATTCTTCCCGTGTTTCCTGCTCATGCTGAGTTCCTTGCCCTGGCCACTTCGTCTGCCCGGATGGCCTGCCACCTGTCCACCGGGAACAGAGCTGATGAAGGACGCGACCGGCACGGATTCTGAGCAACGAGCACTACACCGCGACGCTCCTTATCTGCTAGGACAGGGATGGTGCTCCTGCGAGCTGCCTGGACAGGACGCGGACGGCATCCACGCCTGCAGAGGGGTCGCTCCTGTCACGGGCAGCCTCTTCCTCCGCTCAGGGAGCTGGCTGACCCCCGGGCAGCCACCTGTCCGTTGCCCCTCGCCGCCCAGTCTCATCCTGGCCATCCTGTTCCCCAAGGGCGACGGGCGGGCGTGAACAGGCCTCCGCGAGATGCTCAGTGCTCTGTCGCCTTGCCGCCATCCTGCTTCCAGCCCTCCACCCCCTCGGGGAACGTGTCAGGGCATCTTCTCCCGGCTTCCCCCGCTCCGCTCCTGATGCTGCTACGAAAACGGCACCGTCCATGTCCCTCCTGATCAGGAGGAGCCTATTCCCGGCGAACGTCCCGTGTGTGCCCCGATCGGGCAACGCCAGCAGTGCCCTGCTCAACCGATTGCTTCTTGGCACGGTGCAGCGCTCCGCATCATCAGGCAACGTGCTGTGTGGTCGCTCGCCCAGGTTCCCTGGGCTACCCTGCCTGCCCCCAGGCGCGCCTCCGACGCCTGGAGGCCTCTCAGTGACGCGGTCGCCCTCATCCCTTCACCTGGAAGCCGGCTCCTGCCTGTCTTCCCCAGCGCATGGTCCGACCCCGTGGCTCTACGGTCCCAGCACTCAGGATGCTGTTGGCAGAGGGAGCCTGCTGCCATGCCATCCGCAGGGGGGAGCGTTTCATGGGAGCGAATAGCCCACCACCGTGGCTGCAGGGACAAACCCTGGCGGGGAGCTGACTCGGGAGGACCGCTCAGCGGCATCTCCTGCGGGCGGGCTGTGCCATGCTGCTGCCCTCCATGCTGCTCTTACTGCAAGGAATAGTTCTTGCTGCTCTCGCTGCCCAGGCTCGTCGCTTCGAGCATCTCGGCACCCGGCTTCCCACGCAGCGATGCTCGAAGGGCTTCCCTGGCCGCCGCAGGGCCACAGGGGCTGGCATCATGGCCTCACAATAGCGGTCACTGCTGGCCGATTTTTTGGGATGCTCGAAACGGCTTGACGGAGACGGCTCCAGATGCTATCGTGGAGGAGGGGCTGTCAGAAGCAGCGAAGAAGCCCGTCTGGGATTGAAACTTGTAGACACAGGGATGCCTCTCACCCCTACCTCGGTCAGAAGCAGCGAAGAAGCCCGTCTGGGATTGAAACTTGTAGACACAGGGATGCCTCTCACCCCTACCTCGGTCAGAAGCAGCGAAGAAGCCCGTCTGGGATTGAAACCAACAGCCGAATTTGCCAACCTGTCCAGGCCAAAAGCGTCAGAAGCAGCGAAGAAGCCCGTCTGGGATTGAAACATTATATCTATATCCCGGGATCGCTATCCGGGGAGTCCCGTCAGAAGCAGCGAAGAAGCCCGTCTGGGATTGAAACGGGCTATTTCTATCATCCGCGCGCGGATCTCTTCCCGGTCAGAAGCAGCGAAGAAGCCCGTCTGGGATTGAAACGGCAGGACCGGGTATGACTGTCCCGCTACGCCCACTGGTCAGAAGCAGCGAAGAAGCCCGTCTGGGATTGAAACCTCACAATGGTCACTCGCGGCCTGTCTGCACGTGTTGGGTCAGAAGCAGCGAAGAAGCCCGTCTGGGATTGAAACTTTTGCCGTCGGAACTGGACAGATTACCTCTGTCTGTCAGAAGCAGCGAAGAAGGCCGGCTGGGATTGGGGAGAGGGGTCACCCAGACAGGACCTGGTGCTTCAGCAGCCGGCCAGCGCTGCGCTTGCTGCTCGATCGGTCGCACGGGGCACCGCGTTGGTCGGGTGCCAGTGCGAGGCTGCAGGCCACTGAGATGCTGGCTGGCGCTGCAGTGCAGGGGGGGCCAGCAGGGAGGGAGCCGGAGAGGAGAGTGGGTGCCCCATGAGGGGAGGGGAGCCAGGAGGAGACGGGACAGTCGAGTGGGGATCTGGCTCTCTCTCCAGCAGGCGTGGGCATCACGGGCATCAGCAGCTCCCCTCTCTCTGGACCAGGAGAGGAGCAGCGAGCAGCCATCGGGGGCGGTATGCTGGGGGCGGTGTCTGGCCGTCAAGTCAACGGTCACCCACGGACGGCGCCGTCGGCACGAGGCACGAGGAGTGGTCGCGGGACCAGCCGCTGTGCGGGCAGGGCAGGCGGCCCGCTCGCTGGCGTTGGGCGATCCCAGGCGCTGTCCCTGCCTCCCGTTGCTGCTGCTGCTGCTGAATGACGCGGAACGAGGCGAGGTCTGCTCCGACTGGAAGCCACCTCTGGAGGATCTGCCTGGTGAGGGGGAGGAGAGCAAGCGGTCCCAGTGTGGCTTGCTCCCTCTGGAGGAGCAGGGCCGGCTGGCTCCTGGCCCTGGGAGCCGTCCCTCCACGGAATGCCGCTGGGGGTCCCGACACCGGCTGCCCTGCCAGGCGCGGAGGGAGCGCGCCTGGTGACCACCAGGACCCGGAGCAGCGCTCCGCCCGCCAGCGGCTTTGGCTTTGCCCCGGGGCCGAAGAGACGCTCCGCTAGGCTGGTTGGCCCCGGGCCAGGTCCCCACGGCTCATGGTTCTCACTCCCTTCAGCGAGGCCGCTCCGAGTGGCAGGTCCCGTTGCGCTGTCAGAGCAGCGCAACGGATGTCCCTGCGTCCACTCACCTGCTCGGGCGGCGCGGTGGTGCTGCCTGCCCGAGCTTCCTTTCCTTCTCCGCCCAGGAGGCGGCCCGGGCAATCAGCCAGCCGCCTGCGGTCTCGGCCCATAGACGCTGCCCCTGCGCATCCGCCTCCAGCCGATCCTGTTCCAGCCCCGGCTGCCACCGTTGCCACAGCGCCCAGGCTTCCTGCAGCGGCTGCAGGAAGCTGCCGTTTCCTCCGGGACCTCTCATGGCTCCATCTCGACTGCCGACTCTCGCCCGGCACTTGCCCGGCTCCAACAGACCAGCCCACGCGGCTGCTCTGCCAGCCACCAGTAGAGCTAGCCTCTCCCCACTCGCTGCTCCTACAATAGGACCAGCCTGGGGTGTGGCTTGGCCTGACCTGCCAGTAGGGCAGCTCCGTGACGTCTTCCTGTCCCCCCACTAGCCGTTGGGGTCTAGCTCCAGAAACATATCCTCGTCCTTGGCTGCCCGCCCCAGCTCGATAGCCACACGGGGTGGAGCCACAACGTGCCAACGAGATCCGGGCAGCCCACTGCACGGCGGGCAGCAAGCAGTGGGGACATCCCATCATGCCCTGCCCCGTCGTCGAGGCGGCCAGGCATCTGGGCTGGGGCATCCTCAGGAGCGGTCATGGACCCGGCACACAGGCGGGTTCCGCTGACGGTCACCTGTGCAGCCGCCTGGTAGGCAGGAGCTGGCGGGAGGCCGTTGAGCGGAGCGCCACTGGCAGCCTGGACCGGACAGCCCTGTCCCCAGCTCCAGGCGGCTACCGCGCACGGCTGCCGCCGGATGCTACATCGTCCGCTTCCTTACCCTGATCGGGACTCGCTTCCCAGCAGGGGACCGTCGAGTACCGGGCAGACCAGGCACCGGCTCGCCCCCGCTTGGGGGACCGCCAGCCAGCCCTGCCCCTCCTGCTCGTTCAGCTCCACTTCGTAGGCTTCCTGATCCGGTCGGCCTGCCCGCTCCCAGGCTCCATACGCCTCCTGCAGCTCCCGCCAGAGAGGGCGCGGCCCATGCACCTGCAGCCGCCAGTGCCCCTCGGCCTGCTGCTCAAACAGGGCCAGGGTAGCGCTCGCTCGCTCGACCAGACACACCCCTGGCTGGCCCGAGCCAGGCAGCCGATGGACGCGTACAAAAGCCGTGGGCAGCCACCACTGGAGCCAGAATCGGAAGGCCGGCTCCTGCAGCACCTGGGGAAAGGGGTCATCCTGGACCACTGCCGTCTCTCGTACGGCCTGCTGGCGCAGCAACAGATAGCGGCGCGTCAGCGGAGACGCCTGTGGTGTTGGCTGCAACGGCATGAAGTGCAACGGGGGGGGCAGAAACCGCCCACGCGCTCCTGGACCCCGCCGCGCTCGCTCCAGGACGAGCAAGCCCCCTGCCAGTTCTCCACGAACCTCGACGACCAGCCGGCCTGCTGGCGTGAGTTGCTCTACCCATCGGCGCGGGATCCCAGGCACACTGGCGGTAGCGATGAGGCGCTCATAGGGGGCGGCTGGCGCATAGCCCTGCCAGCCATCCGCAGCGATCACCTGGACGCGCTCGCCGAAGCCTGCCGCTTGCAGGCGGACCCGCGCCTGGTGGGCCAGCTCCTCCTCCAGCTCGACCGTCCAGACCTGTCCTGTTGGCCCCACCAGTTCCGCCAGCACGGCGGCAGTGTAGCCGGTGCCTGTCCCGATCTCCAGTACGTGCTGGCCCGGCTGCACCTCCAGCGCCTCCAGCATGCGCGCCATGGCTGTCGGCGCACTAGAGGAACTGACTGGCAGGTCCCCCTGCAGTCTGATCACCAGAGGCACATCGCGATAGAGTGCCTCCAACCACGCTGCCCAGTGCTCCTGCGCCTGCGGGTCGGCTTCCCGGCGCTGCCAGCGTCCCGCGTGATCAGAGGAGGCCATCGGTTCATAATAGGCACTGATCCAGGTTTCGCGCGGCACCCGCAGGAAGGCTTCGCGGAGAGCCGGCGTATGCAGGCTGCCCTGGGCCACTAACGTAGCCACCAACCGTTCTCGCCACGGACGCGAACGGGAAGCCAGGTCCAGGGCAGAGTCAGGCACCGCGGGAACCGAGGAATCGAGCGTCATAATGCTTCCTCCTCTGGATGGGCAAGCAGCCTGGCCATGGCTTCCGCCAGCGGGAGTCGGGCGCCCAGACGCTCTTCCAGCCAGTACCATTGCCCGTTGGGATTCTGCTCCAGGTACACATATTCCCCCTCGGGAGTCAGCAGCAAATCCAGCGAAGAAAACTGTAATCCCAGCAACTGCGTCAACTTCAAGAGCTGTGTCTGTACCTGCTTGGGCAGGGAATGCAGTTCATAGCGGAGCTGGGAGTAGGCCCGGCGCCAATCGAGTACCGCTGGTTCTGTTGCGGGTGGATGGATTTCGACGGCAAAGAGCTGTCGGCCGATCACCACCACCCGCAGCGCACAAGCGGCTGGCAGGCGTTCCTGCAGCAAGTGAGGCATGACCTGGACGCCCCCCAGTGCCGCCAGATCCGACGCCTGGACCGCACTGGTATACAGATACGCTGCTGAGCCTTCAGGCCATTCCACCACCCCCCGCGCCAGCGCCTTGCAAACCACTTGTCCTTCACATGCCTCGAAGAAGGTCTGCACAGCGGCAGGGTCAGTCGTCAGCAGCGTCCGGGGAACCCGGAGGCCAACCGCCTGCGCTGTGGCCAGTTGCAGGGGTTTATACTCGGCTCGCTCAATAGCTTCTGGAGGACTCACCCACAGCGCCGGAGGAGAGGCAGCCCATCCGGTCTGGCTATACAGCAGGCCGAGCAGGCCCCGTCTCGTCTCACGCTCAATCACACGAGCAATCGGTGCAGGATAGGCCGCCGGAGCCTGGATCCGACCAGGCCGTCGCCACCACAGGCTCCGAAGCTCGGCCAGGGCCAGCGGCTCTCCTTCCAGCCAGAGGGTGCCCTCCCAGCATGGGGATGAAGCAGGGGAACGCGGTTCGTCTCGCTTCCCCAGCCAGGCCGTGAGCGCTAACTGGCCAGGCAGCGAGGAAAGGGCAGCCCGTACCACCTGCACCCCATGTCGGCGAAGGGCTACCTGAACCGGCTGTGCGTGCGCGTCAGTCGCTTCAGTCAAGATCAGGACCGTCGCCTTGCTCACTGGTCCTCCCCTGGGTCAGAATCGGTCAACAGCCCCGTCTGCGGTGGAATCTGGGTCTCCTCATCTTCGTCATCAGCATAATCCTCGACGACCTGGTTATCGTGCCCCGTTTCATAGGGGCTCTCGAAAAGAGTCCCTCCGCCTGGGGCTTCCGCTCGACAGGCAGGCCGCACGAGAAAGCGTAACAGAAACGGCATGGACAGCTCAGGGGGCCAGTCTTGGACAGAGACAGTGGGACCTTCGGCCACCATGCTTCGCCTCCTCTGGGGTGACACGGGCCAAGCGACCATGTGCCCGTTCGCCGGCACAGCGCTTCCGGAGACATCGCGCTGCGACACCTGGCGAGACAAGCACAGGACTCTGAACGTGGCTACAGCTGACGGAAGATCATATCATAAGGAATCTACCCAGGAAAGTGCAGCATGTCAAGAGCGGGAAAGTTGGCCCAGCCCCTTGGGAGCCTGGCCCAGGTCGGCCTTCCCCAGTGAGCGGCTCCTTGACAGCCGCAAGCCCCAAGAATTCCCTTGCGGCTGTCCACTGCAGGCGACGAATCGTCTGCTCATTTGCTCATGAGCTGAGCATGACGCCTGTCTTCCCGTGCTCTCACGCGAAGCCATGAAGTGAGGACACGCCCCCCATGATGGTTGGTTCCTGCTCTTCCTCCATCACGTGCTCACCGCAGCGCTGGATCTGCTCGGCCTGACGGTTGCTCCGCCTCCACCCAGAGAGGCCTGCGGCCCTGCTGATGCTCACCGCGATGGACTGCGCGGAAGTTGTTCTTCCGCTCTGCTTTGGGAGGGAGACCCACTTCCAGGGAATCAAGGCGGATACCCCAGGGAACGTGAGCAGAAGTTATACAAGAAGTTTTTTTACAGGAAGATAGGTTTTCCTCTCTCTTCAATCTTCCTTTGCAGGAAAGGAAGAACGATCTATGCTGGAAGCAGCAGGAGGGAAGTGGAGGGCACGATCGAGTCGTCACTCAGGGGTTCAGCGATCGATTCCTCAGCAAGATCGAGAGAAGGCGCTGGCCACCGCCAGAACCCGGCGCTGGTTGCGACGCCACGGACTCGATCCGGATCAACTCTTTACCGAATGAAGGGTTGTCGATTGAGACCTCCTTCTTCTGCTTGCTTTTCGGGTCCGGTTTCTGTATACTCCTGGAGTGAGGAAAACGACAGATCGGCACTCATTCTCTCAGAGTAGGCGGAACAAGCAGACAGTGTGCAGAGAGAGGGGATATGATGGCAGGCGATGCATGGGATGTGGCGGCCAGTCCGCTCTTCCGTGTCTGGCTCTGTGGCCCATTGGTCATCGAACGTCGGCATGGCACAGGCTACCAGGTGCTGCCAGCCACGATCTGGGGTGGAAGTGGCTACCCCAGACGGCTCCTCAAAGGGTTGCTCTGCAGCCCCGGACGACAAGCACGCCGTGAGGTCCTGCTTGATCGTCTCTGGCCCGAGGTGGAACCTGAGCAGGCAGCCTCTTACTTGAATCTGGCCGCAACTCGGCTGCGCAAAGTTCTAGAGCCTGGTGGAGGCCTTCCCTCACTGCTGGAGAGCCAACCTGACGGGCAGGGATACCGGCTGCCAGGTCAGGAACAGCTCTGGGTAGACGCGGAGGCGGCACTCTGGCTGCTTCAGCAGGCAGAACGGCAGCCACAGTTGCCTGAGACGCTGATCCCTTTGTTAGAGGAGGCCGTGGGCTACTGGCAGCGGGGTCCGTTTCTAGAGGGAGAGGAAGGAAACTGGGTCTGGGCGAAACGAGCAATTCACGAAAGGGCAGTCTACCGAGCAAAGCTGTGGTTAGCAGCTCTCTATGAGCAACAGGGGCTTCTCAGTGCAGCAGAGCAGCTGCTCACTGGGGTATTGGAAGAAGATCCCACTGATGAGGATGTCCTGGGGCTTCTGCTGAGGCTTCTGGGAAGACAGGGAATGCGGCATCGGGCCCGGCGGCTTTATGAACAGTTCCAGCAGACACTCTTGCAAGAAGAAGGAAGACAGCCAGGGATACGAGTCCAACACGTTCTGAAACAAGTCCTTGACGAAGGATCATCGTTATCCTTGTGCGCGTTCTTTGCTCCAGCAGACTCTCACGAGGTCTCTTCGAAGACGAAAAGAATCATGTCCCAACAATCCGGGGAGGATCACTGCTCAACGATGAATGCTTTGCGCCGGCACTTGCTTGAGACCAGCTGGAAGGCCATCGAATCGTGGTCAATTTCCTCCCTGGTAGGACCTTTCAAGGGAGACAACAGCCTTGATCCATTGATCCCACTGCTCTTGAAGAGCACGCCGGCTGATCAGACCATGCTCCAGTACTGGGAGGGTCGGGTAGAGCACCTCTGGTGTCATCGACATGGGGGCATCCTTTCCGCCTCCGATCTCCTTCGTCCGGCTTGTCGAGATGCTCGCCTCCTCACGGCCATGCTCGGTGCTTCGCTTCTCCCTCCTGAACGGCAGCGGGTCTGCCGTTTGCTGAGCCAAACGCTGCAGCTGTTGGGAGAAATTTGGCTGGATCTCGGACGCTACGCGCAAGGTCGTGCGACGCATTATGTCGCTCTTACAGCCGCTGAAGAGGGAAATGATCCCCTGCTCATTGCCATCTGTTGGGGCAGGATCAGCCTGGCAAGCCTGTATCTGGAAGCCTATCATGAGGCTTGCTCAGCCATTGAGTATGCCCGGGCTCTGGCCAAACGTCTTTCCTCGCCTTCACTCCAGGGATGGCTCGCTGCCATTGCTGCAGAAATTCACGCCCATTATGGCCAAGTGCATGAGTGCCTGCAGGCACTTGAGGAAGCACGAGCTTGCGAAGGCCCTGAAGGCGACCCGCGTGAAGCGTATCTGGTGCATTTTGACAAGGCGCTGTGCGCTGGCTATCAGGGCGCCTGTTTTCGTGTGCTAGCTCAGCCCCCTCACCAAGCTGGGCATCAGGTTCTCTCACAGGCCCAAGCCGCTCTCCAGGGCGCTCTTCAGTCCCTTGATCCAGCTTTCCTGCAACGCAAACCCACCTTCCTGACGGATCTGGCGATCGTCACCCTTCCTCTTGACCTCGAGGAAGCCTGCCTCTTGGCAAAAGAAGCGGCCCTCCTTGCAGAGCACTTCCGCTTGCGGAAAGTCCTCCAACGCCTGTCTGCTCTCCGTCAACCTCTGCTCGCTTTGCTTCCTCACTCCACCGTCAAGGATCTGCTTGCTCTACTCGCCTGGGTAGAAGCCGAAGAGCTTTCTTCGGGGGAGCGTTCTTCCTCCGCTCCAAACTACCACAGTCCCTGAATAAACCCCCCATCGACTTGAATAGCAGCTCCCGTGATATATCCCGCCTGTTGCGATGCCAGAAAGGCCACGAGAGCCCCCACCTCCTCGGGGCGTCCTAACCGCCCAAGTGGCACCTCTCGAGCAAGCTCCTGGAAGGCTTCTTCTTCAGTGCATCCCCGGGCCAGTGCTCGTTGCACCTGTTGTCCCTGACGGAGCCGCTCGGTTGCTATCCGCCCTGGGCAGACGCTGTTGACTGTGATGCCTGCTGAAGCCAACTCCCGTGAGAGCGTTTTCGCCAGGCCCACCACTCCCGGGCGGAGCGCATTGGAGAGCACCAGACCCGCGATGGGTTGCTTTGCCGCTGAGCTCGTGAGGAAAATGATGCGTCCTTCGCCCGGGTGCTGTCGCAAGAATGGGAGCGCTGCCCGCACGAGTCGAACGGCACTGAGCAGCACCAGGTCATAGGCGTCTTGCCAGTGAGTATCTGAGCAGTCTTCAAAGCCTCCCCCTGGGGGGCCTCCTGTATTATGGACCAGAATCTCTAGTCCTCCCAGCACCGCAACCGTCTGCTGGACGAGGGCCTCAATTTGTCCGGCCACACGCAGATCTGCCGGAATGGCTATTACCTGGCTTCCCGTCGCTTCACGTAGCGAGGCAGCACACTGCTCTAGCGTCTCGTGCCGACGGGCAGCAACCACCACCTGTGCTCCTTCTGCTGCCAATGTCGCTGCACAGGCTCGGCCCAGCCCACGGCTGGCAGCAGTGACCAGCACCCGTTTGCCGCGTAGTCCCAGGTCCATCGGTTCTCCTGCTCCTCCTGCATAGGACTGGCTCTTTCAGCCAGTATAGCCAGGTATGAACCAATGCGCAAGGGACTCTCTCCATCTCCACGGCTGATTGCCTTCTGACCTGGCTCTTTCGAGCAGCTCAAGATAAACCCAGCCATTATTGGCCCCTTTGCCTCCTCTTCGTGAAGATTTCATTCTCCTTTGACCGCCGTCAGCTATACTCCGCTGAGAAGCGCTCGCAAGAAAGGAGCTTGATGATGGCAACAGCCAGGTAACCATGAGGATCGGTTTTGAGCTGACTCAAAGAGACGACGCGCTGCCAGGCCCATTCCTGTCTGGACCTGCTGCCAGCCTGCACAAGTTCTGGATCTGCAATTTCTCAACCGCACCTCATATTTCATGGTCGTGCCCGGCTGTCACAGCACATGGTGCTGCTCTGCGAGAGTACTTCTGGCACAGAGAAAGAAGCCAGAGGCTCCGAGGAGCAGCAGAACGGTGAAGCAGCGCTTGCTCTGAGGGGAGAGAGGCGGGACCAGCTCACTCAGATGGTGATGATCCGAACACAGGAGGAACGATCGAGATGGCGACAGCTTTCCAAGCACTGACTGACGTGCAGACGCTGACCCCGTCTTCCTGCTCCCGCTGCCGCCGGCGGCAGGCCCAGCGAGCAGCGCCTCCCCCTCGTGTGCAGGCGCTGGCGCATCCCCTTGCCGCTGACGCTCATCCTGGAGATGACCAGCTTACCTCTGCTCATCCTGACGAGGAGATGTATAGAGATCCTGAATCTGGAAAGGAGCGCTAACATGGGGTTCTGGCATCATCTCTTCCGCAAGCGCCGCCGCGCACAGGCCCGCGCCGCCTCGTCTCCCGTCCCCGCCGGGACCACAGCGGCACCGGCATCGGAGCGTTCGAGAAAGGAGCACCTGGCTTTGCCTCCCTCCCTTCTTGCCTTTCATACGCGGTTGCTGTATACTTCTGAGCCAGAAGAGGTAGCTCGTGATAGCTCTCTGTCATGCCTGCCACACCATGACAGAACAAGCACGCGACGCGTTGAGGTCTGTGATGGAACGCCCTTCCTGCGAACTGGCACCTGGTCCGCTCTTTCGCGTCTGGCTCTGCGGCCCCTTCTGCCTGGAACGCCGCCAGGGAAGCAGCTATGCACCCCTCCCCGTGAGCGCCTGGGGCGGCAGCGCCTACCCCCGGCAGCTCCTCAAGGCCCTGCTGTGCTGTCCTGGACGTCAGGCCCATCGCGAGCGGCTGCTGGCCTGGCTCTGGCCTGACGCCGAGGCCGAGCAGGCCGCCAGTGCCCTCCATACGGCAACCACCAAACTGCGCAAAGTGCTCCAGCTCCCTGAAAGGTCCAGCCTGCTGGAAAGCCTGAACGAGGGCAAAGGGTATCGACTGCCCGGGCAAGCTGTGCTCTGGGTCGACGCGGAGGCGGCGCTCCAGCTGCTCCAGCAGGCGGAAGCGTCTCAGCGAAGCGGCGACCGCACCGCCGCTGCACGGCAGTTGGAGGAAGCCGTGCGCTATTGGCGGCGAGGAACGTTTCTGGAGGGGGAGGAAGGAGAGTGGGTGCTGGCACGCCGCGCGACGCAGGAGCGCGCCTTCTACCGGGCGCGCTGGTGGCTCAGCGAGCTGTATGAGCAGCAGGGCAAATGGCCCGAAGCTGAAGCGGTGCTCACCGAGCTGTGGGAAGAAGACCCGACGGATGGGGAGGTCGTGGTCCGGCTGGTGGCAGGGCTGCAACGCCAGGGGAGACGGCAGGAGGCCAGGCGCTGCTCTCGGCAGTGGAGGGAGTTGCTTGCCCGTTGCGGGGAGCCGCTCGATGAGCAGAGCGCGCAGGCGATCGAGCAGTTGCTGCAGGCGTCTGAGCCGACGGCAGGTCAGCCGTCGCCAGGTCCAAGAGCAGCAGACCCCCTGGCAGGCTTCCTTTCCGGCTCTGCTCAGGGTATACTAGAAGTGAATACCCTGCATTGGAGTACTGCTACGGATCGTCAACGTCGTCAACTGCTTCAGACAACGCTGGAAGGCCTGGGCCTGCTAGCTCTCCCTGGGATTGGTTCGACTTCTCTCTTCGAGGAACACGTTCATGCTCTCAATGAAGAACTGTTCCAGGTCTTGGACAGCATGCTTCAAAAGGCGTGGTCGCTCTTCTATTACCACATGGCCTCGACCAATCTCCAGCCCATTGTCCAGGGCCTTCTGCAAGCCGGGCAGCTCTTACTGCAGCAGGCCCGCTCCAACATCCTTCGGCAACGTGCCAGCGCCTTTCTGAGCGGTGTTTTTCTGCTCACGGGCAGGATTGCCCTGGATCAAACAGGTGTTTCCTTGGCTGTCCACGCTTATCAGGAGGCGCTTTCCTACGCTCGTGATGCAACATCTGCTCCACTCGAAAGTTTGGTCGTTGCCCGGATCGGTGGCGATCTGCACGAGCATCATCCCCAAAAGGCCCTCTCACTCCTGAGTGAAGCGCGTCGCCTCTATTCCTCCACGTCTGCCCAGCTTGATCAGAAGCTGCATGCCTGGATCGCTCTTCACGAGGCAGAAGCATATGCCAGGCTGCAGCAGAAACAACGTTGCCTTACCGCTCTGGGCCAGGCAGAAAGCCTGGATCTGCACGAGGCTGCTGATCCTTTCTGGACTGCTGTCGACCCGGCATTACTCTGGGGCTTTAAGGGTGCCTGCTTGCTCACGCTTGACGAGCCAGCACTGGCAGCAGAGGCGCTAGAACGCGCGAAGCAGCTCGCCGCCCCTTCAAGGCGACAACAGGCGATTTTCTCCATAGATCTCGCGTTGGCTCGCGCGTACCAGGGAGAGATCGATATGGCTTGCGCGGCAGGAGAGGAAGCACTCCTGCTGCTTCTGGAAACCCGTTCTTCTCGCGGTCTCATACGACTGCAGCAGTTATTACCTGTCTTGAGCCATTGGTCTGGAGAAGCGTGTGTCCAGCGTTGGTGGAGCACGTGGCGAGAGGGAGCCGCTCTTCTCGGTCACCTGGGCTAGCCAGATCAAGACAGAGGAGGGGAGATCCATGAACCTGGGCTTAACAGGGAAAGGGGTCCTCATCACGGGAAGCAGTCGAGGGATCGGGCGCGCCTGTGCCCTGGCCTTTGCCCAGGAAGGAGCACATGTCGCTTGCTGTGCGCGGGGAGAGCCGGATTTGCGGCGCACGCTTGAGGAATTGCGTTCCTATCCCATTCGCGCCTTCGGCCAGGTGGCCGATGTGACCCGCCTCGATGAGGTGGAGCACTTTGTCCAGGCCAGCGTCGCAGCCCTGGGGCGGCTGGACTGTGTCGTTTGCAATGTCGGCGGATCAGGAGGCAAAGGGCTGCTCCATTCCCGCGATGAAGAATGGCTGGCCACCCTTGATGTGAACCTCTTGCATGCGGTCCGGGTGATTCGGGCAGCCGTTCCTGCCCTGCAGCAGCAGCCAGAGAGTGCCATCGTGATAATCTCCTCGATCTCAGGAAGGAAGCCCTCTCCATCCGTGCAGTATGGCACAGCCAAGGCAGCAGAGGTCTTTCTCAGTCAGGCGCTGGCGCTGGAACTGGCGCCCTTGCGCATTCGTGTCAATACCATTTGCCCCGGGTCGATCCTGTTCGCCGGAGGAGGCTGGGAACGCTTTCAAGCACGTCATCCCGAAGCGTTCGCGCGCTTCGTGCAAGAGGAGTTCCCGTTTGGGCGACTCGGTACGCCCGAGGAGGTGGCTCGCGTCGTGGTGTTTGTGGCATCTCCAGCAGCGAGTTGGATCAATGGGGCAGTGATTGCTGTCGATGGCGGTCAGCAGCAGCCTTCGGCGTTCCAGCGCGGCCCGGTGTGGCGCTAGAGAGGAGGCTGAAGATGGATGCGCAGCAGTGGGGGGTTCTCTACATTATCTCTTGTGCGAGTGGAGCGGCTGAGCATGTGCCTGATCTGGTCCGTGCTGCCCAGGCAGCAGGATGGACCGTCTGCGTCATTGTGACCCCTCATGCGGTGAAGTTCGTCAATCGTCCCCTCCTGGAGCAGCTGACCGGCTATCCTGTCCGCAGCGAGTACAAGCACCCAGAGGAACCAGATGTCTTGCCGCGTGCTGATGCCATCATCGTCTTTCCTGCCACCTTCAACACGGTGAATAAATGGGTCCTTGGCATCAGTGATACGTTAGCGCTCGGACTGCTCTGCGAATATACTGGATTACAGATGCCCATTGTGGCAGTGCCTTGCGTGCGAACGCACTCCGGGCTAGACACGCATCCGGCTTTCCCGCAGAGCCTGGAGCGGCTACGCTCCTACGGGGTCGAGGTGCTCTACGAACCCGAGACCTACCCTCCCAAGAATGAGGTTCCGCCACCCGTCATCCTGCAGCGTCTGGAGCAGGTCCTGGCTGCCAGACGTGCTCGCCCAGGTCCAGGAGCTGCAACAGATCAAGGGCATGGTGCTCACTAGCCGGCAATCGGTGCGAGAGAGTGGCTGCTCCAGGTCCTCCCTTCGGTTCCTGTCCTTGTCTTTGCTTCCCCTGCCCTGCAGAGGCCCGCTTTTTTCGGCGCTCAGCACGAGGCGCGTGCGCCTCTGCCCTCTCTGCTTCTCCTGTGCACGAGCGAGGCCCCGGTCGCAAGCTGAGCCAGCAGCCTCTCCCTCTGACCAGTGCGGCCCTCCGTCCCTGGCGGAGTGGGGGATCTGAGCGTGCGCCACTCTCCCTCTCTCTCCCTCCACTCTCTCATGGATCGCACAGGATTCTCCCCTGCTTCGCACACTCCTGGTGGTAGGCTTTCGAAGGAACGGATGATCACATGGGGCTCACGAGGATCTGTGGATCAAATTCCCCAAGGGATCAAGACCCCGATCGAGAGAGAGGACAACAGGCCACCCAGAGAAAGGAGTGCGAGCCAATGGCGACCTTCCCGCAGCCACAGACTGACGTACAGACGCTGACCCCGTCTTCCTGCTCTCGCTGCCGCCGGCGGCAGGCCCAGGCCGAGACGGCTGCCCTGCCCGACCGGGCACCAGCCCCCTCCCTGGTTCCAGACAACAGGCAGGGTGCTTCTATCATACCGTCCGCTCATGCTGATGAGAAGCCGTCTATGTCTCAACGAAGGGAGCACTGACATGGCTTTCTTGCGTCACCTGTTGGGCCGGCGCCGCGCACAGGCCCGCGCCGCCTCGTCTCCCGTCCCCGCCGAGACCACAGCGGCAGCGGCGCTATCGATTGAGACAAGAGAAAGGAGGATCATGATGGCAACCGCCGTGCAACCCGTGTTCTTCGTCCCTGGCGAGCCGGGACAGCCTCGGGTCGTCCAGTCTGTTGCTGCCCAACCTTCCTGCCTGCCTGCGCCGGCGATGGCTCCCTCTGGCAGTGCACGAGTGCCAACAGCTCCTGCAGGGAGGTGAGGCTCATGCCCTGGTGGTGGCGCGCTCGCCGATCGGAAGCCGATCTGCTGTCAGCTTCCCTCGCCGCGGACAGGGAAATGGCCACCGTGGCTGTCGATGCCGCCGGACGGAGACGAGTAAAGGACATTCCCTTCCTAGACGTGGGTACGGGCACAGGCCGCTGGGCGATGGAGGTCGCCGAGGCCTTCCCCCGCTGCCAGGTCACCGGCTTCGATCGCGAGCCGCCTCGCTCCTCGCAACCTCTGCCCCCCAGCGTGCACTTCGTGCAAGGGGACCTGCTGCAGGGGCTGCCCTTCCCCAACCAGTCCTTCGGCTATGTCCATCAGCGCCTCCTGGTTGCGGGCATTCCCCTGCAGCAGTGGCCTGCCGTGCTGGGAGAGCTGCTGCGGGTCACCCGCCGCGGTGGCTGGATCGAGCTGGTCGAACTGGGGCTGGGCCTCTGGCCCCAGGGGCCATGCTTACAGCAGGTGGTGGCGTGGTGGCAGCAGTTGAGCGCCGCCCGGGGCATGGATGCCAGCCAACTCTTCCTGCTGGGCCGCTGGCTACGCGAGGCCGGTGCTGTCCAGGTCGAGCAGCGTACCCTCTGGCTGCCGGTGGGCCGCTGGGGAGGACGGCTGGGCCAGCTCCTGGCTCAGGACCTGCTGGCGGCGGCTCGGACCCTCGAAGCGCCGGTTGAAGGGCTGGGCGTGCCCGTGGCTCGCTTTCACGAGGTCTTGGAGGGCCTGGCACGCGAGTGGGAGGAGGGCCAGGTGACCTACGAGGTCTACGCTGCCTGGGGGAGCAAGCCATGAACCACACTCGACGCCGCGCGCGAGGGCGCCTGCTGGCGGGGACGGCCCCGCTGCCGCTGATCCCCCGCTCGGAATGGGGACGGGCCGCCCTCCTGCTGGGCGATGTCTCACGGCTGCTGGTGCCCCTGCTCTCGGCTGCCGGGCAGCAGTCCTGGCTGACCTGGCTGCAGACCTGCCGGACCCAGGGACCCGCGGAAGCGCTGCTGCTGCCGATCCGTCTGGGGGACCCAGAGGAAACGAACCTGCTATCAGTCCTGCAGCAGCTCGAACTGGCGCACGCCCTCCTCCAAGCGCGCTGTCGCGAAGCCGAAGACCTGGGGAGCGACTGGCTGCTGCTGGATGAGCTGGAAGCCCGTGAGCTGCGCTGGCTGCTGGGGCTGGTGGAACGCTTTCTGCGCCGCTTCCTGCGGCGGCCCCGCGCCTCGCTCTCGGACCAGACCCTGGCGCAGTTGCGCCAGGGTCCCCCACTCCTGCGGCGCCTGGGGCGGGCGGTGCGCTTCCAGCCCCGACGCGAGGGGCTGAATTGATGAACACGCGGCGTGACTCACCGCTTCCTCTTTGTGCCGCTTGCCTCTCTCTCGAGAGCATTCTGGAAGAAAGGAGATTCTCAGTGTCATGAGTCAGACGGTGCTGGCGGTGCAGTTCCCCGAGGAGAGCCCCGCCGAAGCCGGCGCTATCAGCTGCGAAGTGATTCTCGAAGCCTGGCAAGCCATCGAGCAGGCCCTCATTCAGCTCGAGCACCTGTCGCCGGCGCAAGCCTGGCAGGTGCTGCTGGCCCCGTACGGCCTGCAGGTCGTGGGGGCCGAGGGGAGGGCCGACGGGCCGGCTGCTGTGCCTGCCGAGCCAGCCTCTGCGGGAGGGGTCCGATGACGCCCTCCGCCAGCCCTCCGCCGGCGCCGTCGTTCGTCCCTGCCGCCGACTCCCGGAGCGGCGCCTGCGCCGCCCCGGGCCCTGGAGCAGGCCCAGGAGGAGCCTGTATGACCCAGACCGACTTTCCAGGACCCCTGGACCCGACGCTGCGCCCGCAGCTGGAGGCGCTCTTGCAGGCCATCCGGCAGCACCTGGCATCGGCTCTCCCGCCCTGCTGGCTGCTCGTGCCCGCGACGCAGCTGAGCGCCCTGCGGCAGACCCTGGCCCAGGGTTGCCTGCAGACAGGCCTGCCCTGGCTCTGGCTCCCCGTCGTTCCGATCACGCCGGCCGCCGCCCCGCACGAGGTGGCCCCGCTCCTCGAGGAGGGCGAGCGCTGCTCCTCTCCAGAGGAGGCGGCGGCCACCTGGCCGGCGCTCTGGCGGCTCCTGCTGGGCGCCGGGCCGCTCGTCGTCGTCCTGGTGCTGGCCCGCCCCGACCCGGCCCTGGTGGGGCCCGCGCTCCTGTCGCTCCTGCGCGTGCTCTCGGGGCCCGGTCGGCTGCTGGTGCTGGTCCAGCCGCAGCAGGACCCGCCAGCCAGGCGCGTGCATCCGCTGGCAGCACTGGTTCATCACCATCAGGAGGAGAGCGGTGAGCCTGGGGCAATGGGTCTGGCCTGAGCCCTTCATCGGGCGAGAGCACGCATTCACGCTTTTCACCGCCTGGCTCGGGGAGCTGCGCCGCGAGGCCCCGTGGATCCTCTTCGTCTTAACCTTGTAGGCCTCCCATGTCCTGCAAGACATGCTGCCCACCCCGGCGCACTCCAGGAAAGGAAGGTGAGCTAGCTAGGGATAAATCACCGTGGAGCGGCGACTGACGGCAAACTGCTCGTGCCGTTCAAGGAAGTCACTTACCACTTCGGTGAAGGCCTCAGGCCGATCATCGGTGAGCGCGTGCGCTGCATCGTAGATCAGCACAAAGTGGCAGTTGGGAAGCAGCGACTTGTAGATGCGGCCCATCTCCGGCGGAATGACACCATCATGTGTGCCGAACAAGACGAGTACCGGCACCGAGAGGGCCTTGAGCCGTTCCTCAAAAGCGTGATCGCGGTTTGGCCCTATCAGCCGCATGACCATTGGCCATGTCCTGGCCTGGACCTCCGGGTCGGGAGTTGGAGCCGAGGCAAAACGTTCGGGGTGGGCATGGAAAGCGCGCATCAAGGCTTCGGGATCGTCCACTGCTGGAGGCGCAGCCTCGTCTGGACGAATAGCGGCCGGAGCTTCCAGAACCAGAGCCTGCACGCGCTCGGGAGCTTGTAACGCCAGGGTTAAGGCCGTCTTGCCTCCAAATGAGGTACCCCAGAGATTGAAGGTATCGATGCCGAGATTGGTAATAGCTCGCCCCATGGTGGCAGCTAATTCGTCCATCGTTTCCTGGTTGTTCGGAGCCGAGTGCCCAAAACCAGGCATCTCAAAAGCGATCAGCCGGTTGGTCAGGCTCAGCAAATAATGGGCAGGGGAGAGGAAGAGTCCTCCTGCGCTGTGCAGGTGCACCAGGGGAGTGCCCTGACCCGCTTCCAGGTAGCGGATGCGGAAGCCATCTGCACTGCTCTCTTCCTGGGAACAGATCGCCCTCCGGGATCTCCTGACCAGGCGTCGGCTGAGAGGGGAAAGCGGTTGACTGACTCCCTGCCAGGAACGTGCAGACAGCGATCGTGTGTCTGCGGACAGACTCTCCTGGGTGTTCCAGCACGGAGCGCAAATCGCACACGCTCAGGATCACACCTGCACTGCAGCCTGTCTTTGCGCACTGCCTGCAGTGCAGGGTGTGCCTTGGCCTGCCCCCGTTCTTCCCTCCCCAGCGGGCTGCTTAGGAGGAGGATGGTTCTGCCGTCCCGGATGAGGCGAGCCGTTCCGCCGCTCGTACAGCGACGGACAGGGTAGCCGTCCCCAGCTGCCAGCAGCACGTGGGACCTTCCCAGCGCAATTCCAGGGCCTCCGGAGGCGGACACCCCAGGGCCTGCCACTGGGCTGCTGCGGCCTCCAGCTGCTGCCACCACTGCGCCGCCTCACGGCCATGCGCTCGCACCAGCCACTGAGAAGCCGTCTCCTCCTCCAGATGCACCAGCGCGCGCTGCTGCGGGTGCAAGCAATTCACCATCCACTGGCCTGCCCTCGTGCGCCCCACTGTGCCAAAGGCCCCAGTGGCCCACTGCAGCCACCATCGTCCAGCAGGCTGCTGGAGGGCCTGAGGCACCAGGCTCGTAGCCAGCTCGCGCCACTGGCGAGCCGGCTGGCGACTCAGCTCGTGAAGGGACTGCAAGCCGAAGCGCTCCCCGCTCAAGGGCATGAAGGCGCATGGCTCCGGCAGGCACCGTCCTCTTCCCTGGAGCCTGCCCGGCTCCGGCTCCGCCGCAACGGCCTCTGTGCGCTCCACCACGAGCAGCCGGCCTTCCTGCAGCCCCCCTTGCAGCGGCAACACGAGCCGCCCCCCTGGAGCCAGTTGGCGCAACCAGGCCAGCGAGAGCGAGGCCGCACTGGCTGTCACCAGCAGGCGTTCATAGGGCGCCGCCGCTGCATACCCCAGCCAGCCATCGGCACCGATCACGCGGACTGGCCCCACTGTGCGTAACAGCGCCTGCCGGGCTTGCGTGGCCAGTTCCGGCACCACCTCCAGCGTGACCACCCGCCGGGGCTCCCCCGTCAGCCAGGCCAGCAACGCGGCGTTGTACCCGGTCCCCGTCCCGATCTCCAGCACCCGCTGCCCCGGCAGCACCTCCAGTGCCTCCAGCATGCGCGCCATATAGGAAGGCATGGAGCTGGAGCTGCTGGGCCAGTCCCCATCCAGGCGCGTGACCAGCACCTGATCGGTATAGACGAGTTCCAGCCAGCGCTCGTGCCCGCAGGCCTCTGCCTGGCAGCACTGCCAGCCTCGACCGTCCTCCGTACGCACGTAGCAGTGAGAGACAAATACTTCGCGTGGCAGCGCGGCAAACGCGGCAGCCACTCGCGCTGACCGCAGCACCCCGCAGTGCCGCAGGTGCGCCACGAGCTGCTGGCGGAGCTCGCGGCTCCGCCAGCTTTCCTCCTTGCTCACCACAAGCCCACCTCCTCGGGCGAGGCCAGGAGGGTGGCCATCGCCGCGGCGAGGGGGACCCCCGTCTGCTGTTCCAACCAGTACCATTGACCTGCAGGATTCAACTCTAAGAACACTTCTTCTCCCTCGGGGGAAACGATCAGATCCAATGCGGCAAACTGCAGGTGAAAGTGATGCAGCAGATCCAGCACGCGCTGCTCAGTTTCGGAGGAAAGCTGGCGCCGTCCATAGCGGAGATCAGTATAGCAGCGACGCCAATCCAGGCGCGTGCGTTCGGACGCTTGCGAATAGATCTCGAAGGCAAAGACCTGCTGCCCCATCACCACCACCCGGAGCTCCAGCGCCTTGGGAATCTCCTCCTGAAAGAGAGTGGGAGCACTTCGCACTCCCTCCAGCCAACCAGCATGCTCAGGCAGGACCCGCTGGGTATAGATCACCTGCGTCTCTGTGAGAGGAGGCGTTGCTGGCAACAGACCACGCGCCAGCGCTTTGCAAATGACTCTCCCCTGACATTGCTCGAGAAAGGCCCGGGCCGCTGCCGGGTCCGTCGTCAGCAGCGTGCGAGGAATGCGCCATCCCAGCTGCGCTGCGGCCTGCAGCTGCGCCGGCTTATACTCCGCGGCCTGGAGCCGCTCGCGCTGATTGACCCAGCACGGGCGGAGCCCCCAGCGAAGCCGATGGGCTGCTGGCTCTGCCTCCCGGTTCTGGCCCGCTGCCTCCCACACGACAGGTCGTTCCGCCAGGACTCCCAGGAACCCACGGGTGGTCTCGTCCTGGATAAAGGTCTGAACAGGTGGGGCATAGGCTCCCGCCGCCTGCGGGAAACGAGGCCGTCGCCACCAGACGCTGATCACCTCCTCTATTCCCCAGGCCTCCCCTGGGGGACAGTGACAGGTTCCTTCCCAGCCGCATGCATCAGTGCTGAGCATGGCCACCAGGGGAGCGTGGGCCAGCCGCGTCGGCAGATCTGCCAGATCCAGGCAGACCGACTGTATCCCGCGCCGCCGGAGCTCCTGGATCACCGGAGGTGCATGGGCATCTTCCTCACGAGTGAGGATCAGCACAGTTGATCGAGCCATCAGGTCCTCCCCGTCTATTGCCCTCCCCTCACCACCATCCCTCCACGTCCTCCTGCGGATTCGAGTCCGCTCGCTGCCCGGTGTTGGTGGGTGCCCCTCCAGAGATATCCTCATCGTCCAGATAGTCCGTATGAGTGGGTCCATCAGGACCGGTCTGGTAGGGCGTTTCCGAAATGGTGAGATCATCGTCCCGTTCGCTCACTGGCTCCAGGTAGTGAAGCAGGAAAGGAAGGGGGAACCGTTCTGGATCATGCGTCAGGTGAGAAGCAGTCATCTGCTCGTGCTCCAGGTCCACACGTGCCTCGCGCAGGGAGAACACCTGAGCGGGGACAGGAGGGCTGGTCGACCACTAGGCCGCTCCCTTTCTGCAGCAGAATGCACGCGAGTCTGTGAATACAGAAAGAGTATAGTCACACGTGCTCCTCCTGTCAAGTCGTGCTCTGAGAAGCAGCCTCAGCAGACGAGCAAAAAGCTAGCCAGGCCCGGTGAGCAGCAGGTCTCAACAGGAGGAAAAGCCAGTTCTGTTGCGCTCGGTCAGCTCGAGCGCTCCAGACGTGGCCCAACGGAGCGCGCCATCAGTGTCCCGGGGCTGATCTTCCCGGCCTGGCAATGCGAGAGCGATGTTTCCTTCATGCCCTGGCGAGCGTCTCTGACGACCATGTTGCTCAGAGGACAGTGCCACCGGCTCAGGAGCACTCGCTGACCACTGATGGAAGGAAAGCAGCGTCCCCGCCGCTCTTCAGGCTGGCTCAGTGGCAGGGAGATCGATCCGCACGAGGAGACTGCAAGGCGAGCGTGCTCTGCTGCTCCATGAGCATACTCATCCGTATGATAGGATGAGAGGCAGGAGAAGAAAGGAGCACGGAGAAGGTCCTCTTGCGCCGCCTCTTCCCGCGCCGCCGCGCCCGCGCGGCCCTCGCCCAGGCCGTCCCCACGGACCTGGCGGCCTCGGGCGGGCCGCCGTCTGCCCGGCAGCGCCAGTATCTGCCCGACGTGCCCTACTTGCTGCCCAAAGATCCCCTCGAGGATCAACGGCTCAACTACCAGCATCATGCTTTGTATCGCACGCTCAGTAATCACTATCTCGCGCCACTCGTCCCTGAGAGCACCCGCACCGTCCTGGACGTGGGCACCGGCACTGGCATCTGGGCGTTCGAGATGCAGGCCCTCTTCCCCCATGCCTGTATCGTCGGCGTCGACGTCTCCTTGCAGTCCCTGCCGCAGCCGGTGCCGCCCACCTGTGTGTTTGTGCACGCTCACCTCGTGGAGAGCCTGCCTCTCCCTATCGAGCCGTTATCTTCCTCTTCTCCAAGCTTCCCCTGCGCAAGCGCTGAGCATCTCCCGTCTAGAGAGGTCTCTTGAGGAGGCCGACGAAGGCTCTACCTTCCTCATCTTGACGAGCACGATGTGCAATGCTATCCTGAAAGCAGCTCTCCTTCGCATGGGTCAAAAAGCCTCTCGTGCTAGACTGTGGCCGAGGAGATCAGACGGCAAGGGTCAAGCCATGCTGAGGGTGAAGCAGCGAGACCCACGTAAGAGTGAATGAGGGAGGTCTCTACCAGCAGGTTGGTAGGAGGTTCCGAAGATGCAGGGTCATCCAGCTATATCTCTTGTGCCTCATGTCTCCTCCTCATGCCGTCTGCGAGTCTACTTGTATGGCCCCTTGGAGGTCTGGAAGCGGAATCCCGATGACTCCTGGAGCCTGCTTGATAAGGCCGCCTGGGGCAAAGGCCGACCAGCTCGCTCTGTCTTCAAGCGGTTGCTGACCGCCCCTGGACGGCATCTTTCGCGCGCTGCTCTTCAAGAGGATCTGTGGCCAGATATCGATCAGGCTGCCTTTGCCGATAAGATGGTCTACAGCGCGGTCAATCAGATCCGCCGGGCCATTGGCAAAGAGCTGGTGCGCACGCTGGAAACGGGCTATGCACTGGCAGATCAATCGATCATTTGGGTCGATCACGACGCTTGCCGAGGACTGCTTGCTGAAGCAGAGAATTGGGGAGGCACCACGGATGAGGCTGTGCCTCTTTTAGAGCAGATTCTGACTTATCAGGAGCGAGGCGAGTTGCTAGAAGGAGAGGACGGCACCTGGGTCTATGGCGTTCGACAACGCGGCGAGGAGATGCTGAAACAATGCCGGCGCTGGCTCGCTGTGGCCTACGAACGGCAAGGGAAACTCTGGCAGGCAGGAGAACAGTATCGAGCATTATTTCACGCTCTTCCACCAGATGAAGAAGCGCTTCGGGCCTGGATCACGATGCTCCTCCGGCATGGAAGAGTTCAAGAGGCGTTGAGATGCTACCAATTGGCTAAGGAAGCTGCCGAGGCTCAAGGGTTCCCCCTCTCGTTTCACTTCGATGCCCAGGCACTTCCTCCTCAGCAGGTGTCCTTTTCCATACCCTTCGCTTTTCCCCAGCTCCTTCCTCCCTTCCCACACACCTCCGATGAGTCAGTTCGCTCTGATCTTGTCATCGTCACTGAGGCAGAGCTGTGTGATCGTCTGACAACGCTGCTCGCTCAGCCAGCAATGACGGGACAGAGAGAAATCAGATATTTTGACCAGCAGACACGGCTTTACTGGATGGCTCGAGAAGAACAGGCTTTACCGCCACCCGTGCTGTACTCGGCTGTCGTGAAATATCTGGAAAGCCTCACGCTGGTGCTTGCCAGTGCTCGGACAGCAGACTGTCGCCAACGGCTTTGTGCCACCATCAGCCGGACGGCACTGCTTGCGGGCGTCTTGTTGTATGATAGAGGACACTCTCTGAAAGCTCGGACTTACTACCGACTGGCCATGCGCGCAGCGGCTGAGGCCGGTGATCCTGCTCTGCAAGCAGTCATCTGGGGATGGAAAAGCTTTACCTGGACCTACGCATCTCAGTATCGGAAAGCGCTTCACTGCATCCAGGCCGCACGTCAGCTTGCTCCCGCCCGGGCTGATCGGCTGCTTTACGTCTGGCTAACAGCAGTCGAGGCTGAGATTCTTGCTCATCTGGGTCATCGTGATGCCTGTCTCCAAAACCTTCGTTTCCTTGAGCAGGAGGGTTCCTCTGCCCAGGGATCTGATCTCGCTTTCCTGGTCGAATTTCAACCTGGCTTACTCCTGGGCTATAAAGGGGTGTGCCTGCAACTCTTGTATCAGCGGCAACAGCTCGCAACGCTTGGCCTCTTGCGTGAGGCCCAAGGGGCTTTGGAGCAGGCCTTAACCACGACTCCACCACCCAGACGCAAACTGTACTATCTCAGCGATCTGGCCAGCGCCTATGCTCGCCAGGGAGAGATCGAGCACGCATGTACCTATGTGACGCAGTGCCTTGCGCTGCTGGCTCAGCTTGGAGAACAACCGCGAGCCGCTCAGAAGCATCTGTTTCAGGTCCAAGAGCTGTTGCAACCCTATCAGGATGTGGCCGCTGTCAGAGCACTCAAGGAACAGCTTCGCCCCTTCTCTCTCAAGGGGTAAGGAGAGAACAGAGCTCGGCAAGGTCATGCACCATCCAGTCAGGGTGCACGGGACTCTCCTTGCTCAACCCGCTGCCGCTGGCGTCGTACCAGATGGTCAACAGACCGACCTGCTGAGCGCCTGCAATGTCGCGGGTCAGATCATCGCCGATCATCCAGGCTTCAGAGGCACGAAGGTGGAGCCGCTCTAGTGCCTGCAGAAAGATACGCGGATCTGGTTTCGCGATGCCTACCTCTTCCTCGATCAGCACCGCATCAAACCATGAGGCTAATCCATGCTGCGCGATCTTGCGGCGTTGATAGGTCGCGTTCCCATTGGTCACAAGAGCCAGAGCCAGCGAGCGCTGGCGGCAGAACTGAAGCACTTCCAGTGCATGAGGGGCAAGGAAGCGATGCGTATCTCGGAGCCGCTCGTAGGCACGCACCATTTCCACCGCCATCTCTTTGTGAACCCGATGCAGGCTCGCCAGAGCATCTTCAACCACTTCTAGCCGCGTCTCAAATGGTGCCAGGCGATCTCTCCGCTGTTGCTCGGGATCATGCGCGATGGTACGTTGGTAGCTCTGATAACTCCTCTGCAGGGCCTCAAACAGCGCCTCAGCAGACAGATCCAGTGCCGGAGCAAAGGAGCAAGCCACTTCTTGCCAGCTCTGAGCCGGACTCTGGCTCGTGAGCAAGAGGACACCGTCCATGTCAAAGAGCAAGCCCCGCGGATGAGAAATCTGTCTGTGCTCAGAATACGCCTTCATCAGGCAGAGTATACCATAGATCTCTCTCTCCTGACTACCGCTCTTCTTCTCCCTATAAGTACAGCGCTTTCCCTCGCTCGTGAACGCTCTCCACGAGGGAAGAGGCGGCTCGCGGCCATTCCTGCCCTGGCACAGGGTGATGGCAGAGACGGTTCTCAGAAACTTCGGAGAAGAGTCACAGAAAGGTTGGAAAAACCTCGCTTCTCCCTGAGCTATAGTTGCCGTGGTCACCAACGTGGAGGATTTCGACAGAATCGACAGAACCAGAAGAGGGAGCAAGGTATCTCTCCTTCCTCTTCTCGAAAGGAGTGCGAGCCAATGGCGACCTTTCCGCAACCGCTGACTGACGTGCAGACGCTGCCCCCGTCGCCCTGCCCCCGCTGCTGCCGGCGGCAGGCCCAGCCCGAGGCGGCTGCCCTGTCCGACAACCCCTGATCAGCTCATCGGGGGTTGTCCCTGGTTTCCTGTCCCACTACTGCCGGCAGCGGGGGCAGGCCCCAGCCCCACAGGCAGCTCACGACCGTCTGCGACCGACAGCGACCCATGCTGCCCTTCCAGGAGTGGGCACGATGCCATATGGCCGTCAGAATGATCTGTTGTCTGCCTGTGACACCCTGATCCAGTGTCTCCTTCTTATCCCAGCATCAGGAGGGAGAGCACGGTGGTGCCCTGGTAGAGACTTCCCCGACACACGGAACTGGCCCCCACCCCGCCAGGCGAGGAGGAGCAGGACACCGGCCTGGGATCGAGCATCGTCGCGAGCCGATGTTGACGTTAGCCAGTCACTGGCTCCACTTCAAAGACATACACCCCCAGGGCTTCTTTCTCTGGCGGGTAGATCTCTCGGATCAAGCGTAACGCCGTGCTCGCATCACTGGCGTCTGGGGCAATCTTCTGCCATTCCTCAACGGCCAGCATCTCTTCAAAGTTCGCATAGGTCCGTATCGCCTTGATCCGTAGCGTCGCCGAGGCTCCCGATGTCTCGAGTTGGATGATCTCACCTACCTGATAGCGCTTGATATGGTCATAGCCGACACGAACCTCCAGTGTTTTCTGGCCAGCCATGATAGCGTCATAGGAGGGACGCCTGATGCGCATCACACGCATAGCGCTTCTTCCTTTCTTGACTCGCGATTTGTTACGGCTCCGCCAACAAAAACGAATGGTCAGACCACTGGTATACAACGGACACCCTCTGCAGATTGCCACGCTTCGAATTGCGTCCCTTCGACAACGCCGCTCCACTATGGTATGATACGCGAAAAGAACCCAGGCTAGCCCACAGAAATTACGTTGGAGGGCCGAGAGGTGAGATCTCATGGAACGGTCACAGGGAGCTACAGCAACCGGAAAGGAACGGACGCCCCTTATCGCAGCTCGGTACGCGTGCCATCTTTCCCAGGACGAAGTGGCGGCACGACTGGGAGTGAGTAAAACGACAGTCCATCGGTGGGAGAGAGCAGGTGCTGTTCCGCAGCCGCTCCACCTTCGGAAGCTTTGCGATCTCTTCGGCAAATCAGCCGCAGATCTTGGCTTCCCAGAACCGCTGGTTGACCTGACAGCAAGCGTCAGCGGAGCATCGGCCAACGCTGACTGCCACCAGGAGGCGACCGAGGAGGAGGATGCGCTGGTCACTTTTCGGCAACAGCACCTCATCTCACGTCTGATGATTCATGTCTGGAACTGGCCAGCAGGTGACACCAGGTATCAGCGGCTCCAGTGGGGTATCACAGCGGAGCTAGAGGATCACACGATGAAGAATGAACTCAGTCGCCGCGACGCCCTGCGCTTCTTGGCATTGGTCCCCCTAGACATGCTGGGCCTTTCGCGGGAGAGGGCAGTCTTCAAGCGGCCTTTCTCGTCTGAGGATATTTTGAAACACTGCGCAGCGGGCATCATTGCCTGTTGGAAGCTCCGCAAGGAGCACGAGCGAGCCTTTGCTGACTTGGCCGTCTCTGCATATATACCGACGCTCCAGGCGATCCTGAAGACAGCTCCCCCACCTGAACGCAAGGCTGCCGCCGAGTTGCTTGCGCAGTGCTGTTTACTGCGAGCGCCGCTCGCCTGGCACCTCTCTACGGCTAGCAGCGCAGTGGGCTATGCCCAGCAGGCCGAGCACTACAGCATGCTTGCCGACAACCTTCTTCTTCAGATTGTGGCGCTCAAGATGCAGGCTGCTGCGCTCTATTATGCCAACCGATGGGGTGAAGCCTTGCAGGCGACCGAGAAAGCGAAGCATCTCTTAGAGGAACGAGAGAAGCGAGACAGGCAGAAACAAGCCTCGGTCGCGCAGGCCGCCACGGAGCCTATTCCCCCACTCGCACAGAGCTATCTCTACGCTGGACTGGCGCTCTATCAAGCTTCCAGCGGGCACAAGGAAGAAGCGCTCTCGTCCCTCCAGAAGGCACATCAGACCTTCTTCGCCCAAACTGACACACCGCCGATCTGGCTTGATCACAGCCTTGGAAACCTCTTGCTTCACGATGGCAGCACGCATTTGCAGCTCGGACTCTATAAAGAGGCGCTTGATTCTTTCGAACAGATTGAGATACAGTATGCTCAGGACGACCAACATCGGTCATGCCTGATTGAAGCCACGTTTGAGCAAGTGATGGTCGAGACAAGTCGCGACGACCAACCCCGGAATCTGGATCGATGCCTTGAGTTGTGGCAGAAGGGAGTAAACGGCGCAAGAGAACTACAAAGTCGGCAACGCTTTGATGAAGCGATTCAAGCGTATACCGCTCTGCGTGCGGCGTGGCCCGGCGAGAGGCGCGTGAAGGAACTGCGTGAGCTGCTTGTCCGCCGATAGTCGGCCTCTGTCAGAACTGACAGCACCACCGTTCCCTCTGGAGGGTCGGTGGTGCTGTTTGCTTTGTGTGCTGTTACCTGGCGGCGTAACGTAACAGCGTGTTACGTGGGGAACGAGTTGCCTGCAAGCTGTTGTCCCCCTGCAATCGCTCAAGTTCCTCCTTTCTCACTATACTTCTCATTGGTTGCCTGGGCATGAGTTGCCTGTGTTCACACCAACTCGGGTCTGACTCATGAAGGCTGGGCAGACGGCTGATCTGCGACTTTTCCAGCCTCTGCCGCTTGGAAGAACAATCGGCAAACAAACGGAGACGAGGCCGCATCAGCGATGCCTGCGGCCAAGCAATGTGAGGAAGAGTATCTGATGGCGACTGCCGTCCAACCGCTCACAGGTTTTTTCGTGTTACCGTCTTCCTGCCCCCGCTGCTGCCGGCGGCAGGCCCAGCGAGCAGCGCCTCCCCCTCGTGTGCAGGCGCTGGCGCATCCCCTTGCCGCTGACGCTCATCCTGGAGATGACCAGCTTACCTCTGCTCATCCTGACGAGGAGATGTATAGAGATTCTGAATCTGGAAAGGAGCGCTAACATGGGCTTCTGGCATCATCTCTTCCGCAGACGTCGCCGGTCCCGCGTCCTGGCGGCCTCTTCCGTTCCCGCCGAGACCACGGCGGCAGCGGCGGCTCCCGCGGCTTTGTTCGATACCCTCGCTGCCTCGGACGCACCGCGCTCCACTCAGCAGCGTCTCTCGCTGGAGGATGTGCCCTCTCTGTTGCCCAAAGATCCCCCTTGTCCTTTCCCTTGTCGATCGCTATACTCAAAATGATATGTCTCTCTCTCAGGAGCTTCATGTGACACACGCGCATGCTTCTTCATTCGTGATCGGTGTTGGTGGGCACCAGCAGCTTGGAGATGACGCGACGGTCCGGTTTCTGACCGAGCACTTCTCCCAGATCCTGGCCCATGCGCAGCAGGCAGCGCAGGCAGACGGGCGCGTTCCCTGTTTGCGGTCTGCCGTAGCACGTGGAGCGGACCGCCTCTTTCTCGAGCTCGCCTTTCAATCTGGGCTTCCCGTCGAGGTGGTGATCCCCTGTCAGGGGTATGAGCAGCTCTTCCAGGGAGAGGAACGGGCAGCGTATGAGCTGTGGCTGAGCCGTGCCCGGCAGATCCATCAGCTCTCTGGCTCGCCATGCTCAGACGAGGCCTATCTCGCCGCTGGGGAGTGGATTGTAGAAACCAGCGATCTGCTGGTCTTGGCCTGGAATGGCCTCCCTGCTGCAGGCAAAGGCGGCACCGCAGATATGGCCAGCTACGCGCGTTTTCTCGGCAAAGCCTGGATTCATCTGAATACTCGCCGGCATCACGTCACCTGGTATCCTGCTGGCCCCTCCCATCAGCAAGCGGCTCCGCGCCGTGAACAAGCCCAGCGGGTGCGAGTGGTCTATCAGGGTCCCATTTTTGTGGTGAAGCAGTATGAGCTGCTGCTCTCCAGTGGTCGCACGGTCACACGCGACGTGGTCGAGCGGCCTGAAAGCGTGCTGGTGTTGCCTGTTGGTCAGCAAGGGACCATTTTGCTGATCGAAGAGCGGGACCTGGCTGTGGACGCCTGGCAGCTCCGTCTCCCAGGTGGACGGATTACTGCTTCCTCTTTCCAGGAACTGGAGCAGCACGCCCAGCAGGAGCTCCGCGAGGAGACGGGGTATCGGGCTGGTCGTCTGGAGAAACTGCTCTCATGCTACAGCCATCCGGGATATGTGAGCCACCGCGTCCATCTGTTTGTGGCCTCTGATCTGGAGTGGGACCCGCTGGAGCTGGAAGAGGGAGAAGAAATCCGGGTCAGAACCATGACGCTGGCTGAGGCGCTTGCTGCCACCAGCCAAGACGATCGCTGTGACCCTGAAGCTGCTCTCGCTCTCTGGCTCTACGCTGGCAAAGGCGTGCTTGCTTCACACGACCACCCCGGTGAGCAGAGCGCAATGGGTCATCAGCGCCCTCGTGGTGAGCTCCCGCCAGAGGGATGAGGCAAGCGTTGTCTTCAACAGGTGGAAGAAGATGGCTTCAGAAAGCATCCATCATGGAGAAGTGATTCAGGCGTATCGGCGCTTGCGGGGCTTGACGCAGGAGGAGTTGGCTCAGCGCATTGGCCGAAGCCGCCGCACTATTGTTTCCTTAGAACAACAGCATTCTATCCCCAACATCCGTTTAAGACGGGCCTTAGCACTTGTTCTGAGTATTCCTCCCCATTTGCTTGATCTCACCGAGCAGTCGCTTGCAGCATGGTCTTTTGCTCCTCCCCCCTCATCTCCCTCAACCACCTCAGGGCTTCCCTTGGGAGAGATGGAAATGCGCACTCTCCTCGATCATGTCCGTCTGCGCTTCGACTTGTATTATTTCACGAATGCACGCTACGCCGCTGAAGGCTTGCGAGAACAACGAGAATATGTGACAACCCTCGTGAAGCAAGGGGGATCTGCTCACACTCGCAAACGTCTCTTGATCGTTCTCAGTCACCTCTACCGGCTGGATGGCATGATTGCCCGTGATGCTCTCGATTATCCTACTGCTGAGTTTGACTTCCAGCAGGCATCACTTGTGGCTCAGGAGGCAAGCTGCCCAGAGCTGGAAGCATTAGCTCTCGCTTGCCGCGCGGTGCTCTTTGTGAGGCAGCGCCGGGAGGCAGTAGCTCTCCAATGCTATGACGCGGCGCACGCTATGGCACGGCATGCTTCTCCAGCATTAAAAGCCTACCTGGCTATCGGTGCCGCTGAAGCACAGAGTTTGCTCAAAGATGAGGCGTGTTTCCGCGCTCTTGAGCAAGCTCACCGTTGGCTCCGTCTTCTCGATCCCGCTGACGATCCTCTCCTCCTGTATCGCTCGACGCGCTGTTCAAAACAGACGCTGACAGATTGTTGGATGGCCTGCCGGGCTGCCCTTGGGCACATTGAGCCGGCCCTGGAATACTATAGTGATATTGAGTACCAGGGAGATTCAGCAATGCCACGAAGGCAGGCTCGGATGCTCATCCAGTGCGCTCGGCTACTCTACCAGAATCGTGATATGAGCTGCTGTTTCTACGCTACTGAAGGATTTCGAAGAGCAAAAGCTATTGAATCATACTATAATATGCAGCAGGTAAAAGATTTGGCCCTGACGCTGAAGGCACGCTTTCCCAAAGATCACCGTGTCCAGGAGCTCATCGAGATCATCAATCGTGTTTGATAAGCAGTCACCTCTTCCCCTCTGAATGGAAGGTTCTTTCTTTCCCTGCCAATGGCGTGCTAAGAGCGCCCAGAATGGTTGAGCTATGTGCAAAACATGTGCAATATCGTTCTGGGTTTCCTCACGAGCCTTTTTCTCCTGGTAGTATTCTCTCCAGAGATCCAAAACGAGAGATGAGGAAGCCTCTATCTGAGGGCGAAAGGAGTATTTGCTCGTATGGCGACCTTTCCGCAACCGCTGACTGACGTGCAGACGCTGCCCCCGTCTTCCTGCCCCCGCTGCTGCCGGCGGCAGGCCCAGCGAGCAGCGCCTCCCCCTCGTGTGCAGGCGCTGGCGCATCCCCTTGCCGCTGACGCTCATCCTGGAGATGACCAGCTTACCTCTGCTCATCCTGACGAGGAGATGTATAGAGATCCTGAATCTGGAAAGGAGCGCTAACATGGGGTTCTGGCATCATCTCTTCCGCAAGCGCCGCCGCGCACAGGCCCGCGCCGCCTCGTCTCCCGTCCCTGCCGGGACCACAGCGGCAGCGGAGGCACCCGCGGCGCCCGAGCAGGCGGGACCCGTCCCCCTGACACAGCGTCGCTATCTGGACGATATCCCGTATTTGCTGCCCAAAGATCCCCTCGAGGATCAGCGGCTCAACTACCAGCATCACGCGTTGGCGAGGACCCTGAGCAACCATTACCTGGCCCCGTTGACCCCAGGGATCCGCACCATCCTGGACGTGGGGACCGGCACTGGCATCTGGGCGTTCGAGATGCAGGCCCTCTTCCCCCATGCCTGTATCGTCGGCGTCGACGTCTCCTTGCAGTCCCTGCCGCAGCCGGTCCCCCCGACCTGCGTCTTCGTGCGCGCCAACGTGCTCGAGGGCCTGCCTTTCCCGGACGCCCAATTCTGCTACACCCATCAGCGGTTGCTGGTGGCAGCTATTCCCTCCCGCTCCTGGCCCGGCGTTGTCCGCGAGCTGGTACGCGTGACCCGCCCCGGTGGCTGGATCGAACTCCTGGAACTCAGCGATGTCATCCAGCCCGCCGGGCCGGCCACTCGCCGCCTGCTCGACTGGTTCACTGGCATCAGCCAGCAGCTCGGATTTGAGATGGCCGTCCTGCGCCAGCTCGGCGAGCTCCTGCAGCAGGCTGGCTGCGTGGAGGTCACCAGCCAGGACATCCCTGTGCCGCTGGGCCGCTGGGCCGGGGCCGCCGGCCAGCTCCTGCTCACCGACGTGCTCCACGGGCTGGGCGCGCTCAAGGATTCGTATTGTGCCCGTACCACCACCCCGCCGGCGGTCGTCGACGCCATGCTGCAGGAGGCGGCCCAGGAGTGGGAACAGCAGCAGGCTCGCTACGTCTTTCATGCCGCCTATGGCAGGAGGCCGCAGCCATGAGCCACCCTGATCGCGATGGGGACCCGGCTGATCCCCGCAGTCGCTCTGGCGAGGCCGCCTCGGCCTCGGGCGTGCATGCCGGCCCTGGGCGGGTCCTGCTCATCCTCAGCCAGGAGCAGGTGGCCGCCCTGCGGGCGGTGTTGGAAGGCTACCGGGCGTATGCCTTCTGCCAGCTCTTGCCCACCACTGAGCGCAACGAGCGGCTGCGCCAGACCCAGCGGCTCCTGGGCTGGCTGCACGAGCTTGCGCCCCCGCCGGGCAGCCAGTGTTGGCTCAGTCTCTTGCCCGACGAGAGAGGCAGCTTGCAGCACGTGCTGCAGGTGATCCGCGAGCAGCCGGCGCTGCGGGACCGCTGGCGCCGCGAGCTGCAGGTTCTGGCTCCGCTCTTCGGCTGGGAGGACGGCTCCTCTTGAAGCCGTCCAGCCTCCTGGTCTCCTGCTGCTGCTGGGTGGCTGTTCCCGTTCTGACCCATGAGATCAGCTCAGAAAGGAGGATCTTCTGCCATCATGCTTTGGCCTTTGGCTTCCGTCCTGACGGCATCCTGTTGCCGACGAGGAGGCTGCCCATGAGCGGCTCGGCCTCCCCGTTGCTGGTGCAGCTCCCCGAGGAGAGCCCCGCCGAAGCCGGCGCTCTCAGCTGCGAAGTGATTCTCGAAGCCTGGCAAGCCATCGAGCAGGCCCTCATTCAGCTCGAGCACCTGTCGCCGGCGCAAGCCTGGCAGGTGCTGCTGGCCCCGTACGGCCTGCAGGTCGTGCCCCCGGACCCGGCAGCCGGGTCCTCGCCGCCCTCGGCAGCCGCAGGAGGAGGAGGAGAGAACCCATGACCTGGGCCTGCTCTGCCAGCTCCCCCCCGCTGCCGACGCCGGCGTCCACGTCGGTGCCGGCCCCCAGGCTCACGGCCTCTCAGCAGGCGGCCTGCGCGCGGCTGCTGGCCCGCTGGCGGCAGGGGCCCCCGCCTGCCACCGCCTGGGGTCCTTCCCACTCGCAGACCCGGCGCGCTGACGAGCCACTCCAGCCAGACGGAGGTGCGCGCCATGCCGCTTCGTGACCACGATGCCCGCTTCGCCATCGGGCAGGACCTGCTCCAGGTCAACGCCGCCCGGCCCGGTCCTGCCAGCAAGGTCCTGGGTCTGGAGGTGCTCCTCGTAACCGCTCCGGAGCGGCACCCGCTCTTTCTCGACCATGCCCCCCTCATCCGGCAGGCGCTTGAGGCCGAGCGGGTCGCCTGCCCCTGCTGCCCGTGGGGTCGGCCTGGCCCCTGCGCCCTGCCGCCCCAGAAAGGAGACACCCATGAGTGCGCTGGATGACCCGTCTCGTCCGAGTTCCTTCCGCCGGCAGCGCGGACGCTCGACCTACATCATCGACGCGGAGAACGCTGGGGAGCTGGCCCGCCTCATGCAGCAGGATCGTCTGCTCACCGAGACGCTGGGCGGCCTGTTGCCCGAGGAGGAGATCAGCCTCCCCGAGACGGGCCGCGTCCTCGACCTGGCCTGTGGCCCGGGCGGCTGGCTGCTGGAACTGGCCTTCTGCTTCCCGCGGGCCACCTTGATCGGCGTCGACCTCAGCCCGGCGGTGGTCGAGTATGCCACCGCCCAGGCCCGCTCGCGCGGCCTCTCCAACGTCTCATTCCAGGTGATGGATGTCATGGAGCCGCTGGCCTTCGAGGACGGCTCCTTTGACCTGATCAATGGGCGGCTGCTGTGGGGCTTCATGCTGCCGGAGGCCTGGCCGCGGCTGCTCGCCGAGTGCCGCCGCCTGCTCAAGCCGGGCGGCATCCTGCGCCTGACGGAGATGGAGGAGCCGCTCACAACCAGCCCTGCCTTCGAACGGCTGATGGCTTGGGGCTGCCAGGCCCTCAAGCAAGCGGGCCAGAGCCTGTCTCCCGATGGGCGCCACCTGGGCATCACCCCGATGCTGCCACGGCTGGTCCGGCAGGCCGGCTTCCTGGAGGTGCGCCTGCGGCCCACTGTCATCGAGTGGTCGATGGGCACGGACAGGCACTACCCGGTCTTCAAGGACTATCTGATCGGGCTGGAGTTGGCGCTGCGCTTTCTGCAGGAGGAGGGGGTGGCGACGCGCGAGGAGCTGGAGCGGCTGTATCAGCAGGCGGTGGCCGAGATGCAACAGGAGGACTTCTGTGCCCTCTGGCCCCTGCTGACCGTCTGGGGGTGTGCACCCGGGCCGGGGAGACCAGGAGACCAGAGCCAGAGGCGCACGCTGACCGCGTCCTGTCCTGGTCACAGCTCACAGGAGAGAGAAGCAGGAGACCAATGGCCATGAACACAAAGCCGGTCATCAATCGCGAGGACGAACAGCGCCAGATCTCGACGATTCTGCAAGCACTCAGGCAGCCGCGCGGCACCCAAGATCAGCCGTGGCCAATCGTGCACCTGTTCGGGGTGGCCGGCATCGGCAAGACCACCCTGCTGCGTCAGATCCAGCAGCAGGCCCGCGCGCTCGGACTGCCAGCCCTCTGGGGCGCGGTGCAGCCAGGAGAGCACATCGATGCCGTCGCCAGCCAGCTGCTGCCAGACCTGCCGTCGCCACCCCTTTCCCCCTCTCCTGGAGAGGAGCACGGCTCAGCGCCGCATCACAGCCCCCCGGGTCTGGCTCAGCTCATTCCAGGGCTCCGCCTCCTTGTGCACCAGCAGGGAGCCGCCGTCTTGCTGCTAGACGACGTGGAGATCGGCGATGCGTCGCAGCTGCGCTGGCTGGTGGCGCTGCTCGATGCGTTGGGAAAGCAGGCTCCCCTGCTCCTGGTGCAGACGGCGGCTGGGCCGCTCCCCTGGTCCTGGCAGACCGTGCTGAATCGCCCGGTCCTGCCTCTGGAGCTCGGGCCACTCGACCACGTCAGCAGCGCCCTCCTGCTCGAGCGCCACGCGCCGACGCTCGCCCCCGAGGCGCGGGCCCTGGCGCTGGACTGGGCTGACGGCTATCCGCTGGCCCTGGTCGTGCTCGCTGCCGCCCTGCGCGATGGGACGCTGGACCCCCGTCAGCCAGCAGACCGGGCCCGGCTGCGGGAGCAGCTCACCGAGCGCGTCCTCCGCCAGGGCGTCTTGGGCGCGCTGCCGCCGGAGGAGCGGCCTGCCATCGAAACGCTGCTGCGCCTGCTCGCCGTGCCGCGCCGCTTCACGGCCATGCTGCTGCAGGACCTCATCGAACAGTTTGCCCCCGAATGGAGGCAAGGCGCTCCCTTTGCCTATTTCTTCCTGCCACAGCAGCTCGCTGACCGCACCCACGCCCTGCGCTGGCAATCCGAGCGCGCTGGCTATGTCGTCGTCGCCCCGGTCCGCCACCTGCTGCAGGTCCTCTGGCAGGAAGAAGCTCCGGCCCGCTGGCAGGAGATCCTGCGCTGGCTGGCCGCCTTCCAGGAGCGCCTGACAGAACAAGCCAACGGCCCCGAACGCATTCGCTCCCTGGCTGATCAGCTCGCCTATCGTCTCCTGGGCGAGGAACCAACGCGGCGAGTAGAGCAGATGCCCAGCGTGCTGGCATCCCTGCGCCAGGAACCACAGGCCGTGAGCCTGCAGGTGGTGGCGGATCTCCAGCAGGACCAGGATCTCCAGGCTGCCCTGGGCGAGCAGGCGTCAGCCTGGCAGGCAGCGCTGCGGGCGTTGCAGCCTCCCCCATCCTGAGAGCGGCGCCCCACCAGAACGACCCACCAGCGTACAAGAAAGGAGGAATCAGTCTGGATGGAACAACAACAGGATCTGCCGCGGGGGCGGTGGTGGTCGTGGCAGGCCCCCAAGCCCTTCTCCCGGCCCGGCACGCCCGAGCGCGTGCTGGCGTTCCTGCTGGAGGAGCTGAGCTGGGTCTGGCAGGCTTCCCCCGCTTCCCCCAGAGCGCCGCGTCCCAGCCCCTGGATCATCTGGCTCCATGACCAGGACCAGGAGGCGGAGGCGCCCGCAGCCGCAGCCGCAGCCGCAGCGCCGGCCTCCCCTTCCACGGGGGGATGCGGCAAGAGCACCCTCCTCCGGCAGGTGCTGGCCCTGCTGCGTCAGCAGCACCCCCGGCTGCCCATCGTGCTGCTGGATGGCCTGGAGGCTGCGGCCCAGGAGCGCTTCCGCTGGGTGCGCCAGGTGGTGGCCCAGCTGGAAGCGGCCTATGCCCCCTGGCGGGCAAACCGCTTCCACGCGGTCTGGGCGCGGCGGCAGGCGGAGGGGCGCCTGCCGCCGGTGGCAGCCGGGGTCCGGCGACAGGTGCTGGATCTGGACACCCGGACGCAGCTGTGGGCGGCCCTGGCCCAGGATATCGCGGCCCTGCGGCCTCACTTGCCCGCGGAGGGACCCACCCTGCTGGTGGTGGTGGATCACCTGGAGCAGCTGCAACTGCAGCCCGGTCCACAGGCCCTCGTGCTCGCGCCCGGGGAGCGCTTCCCGGAGCGCTTCGGGCTGCCCCGTGTCATCGCCCTGCTGGTCAGCCGCCAGCCCCCCGACTGGCAGCAGCCGCTCTGGTGGGGACGGCAGTCCGAGATCGTGACGGTCCCCCTGCCCCCCTGGTCTGCCGCGGAGATCGGTCACCTGCTTCTGGAGGGGGGACTCCAGGCCGGCACCGCCGGCGAGCGCTTGCACGGGCTGACCGGGGGGCATCCGGCTCTGGTCCAGCTGGCCTGCGAGCAGCTCGCCCAGGGGGGCCTCTCCCTGGAGGAGCTGCAGCGCCTGGAGCCGGCGGCCTTTGCCAGCCGGCTGCTCGCCCAGGTGGCCGCGCTGGAGGAACCCCGCTCCTGGTGGCTGCTGGTCCTGGCCCACCTGCAGCCGGCGGCGGATGTGCCCGTGCCTGCCTGGAGGCTGCTCAGCGTCCTCCAGCAGCTCCCGCCCTTCCCAGGGCAGGAGCCGCCCGAGGCTGAGCAGCTGCTGGAGGCGCTGGCCCGCGTCCTGGGAGTCCGCCTGAGCCAGCGCGGCAACGACGCCGCCGGACCCGACGCCGACGGCGAGCCGGGCTGGCTCGCGTTGCAGCCGGAGCTGCGCCAGCTGCTGCGGCAGGCGTGGGAGCAGCACGACCCTGATCGGCGCTTCCGCCGCGCGCTCAGCCGGCTCGTCATCGCCTCCGCTGCGCTGCAGCAGGAGCAGGCCCGCTCGGAAGCGGCCTGGCAGGCCAGCCGTGTGGAGCTGCTGCATCATCAGCTCACGCTGGACCTGGAAGAGGGCCTACGGCACTTTCAGCAGCTCTTTGGACCCGCCACGGTCGGCTGGCGCAGCGGCTTTGCTCGCATCCTGCTGGAAACCGTGCGGGAAGAGGAGCCCATCTTGACGCCTGCCCAGCGCTGGCAGCTCCGGCTCTGGGAGGCCCAGCTGCTGCGCATTGAAGAACAGCCTCAGCTGGCGCAAACGCTGCTTGCACGGTTGCAGCAAGAGGCCGACCCCTCCTGGCTGGCAACCCAGCAAGAAGCGCTCTGCTATGAGTTCGCGCGTTGTTCCTTGCAGCAACAGCAGTTGCTGCAGACGATTCACTATTACACGCAGTGTCTGGAGCTGGCCCGGCGCCGAGGGAATGAAGAAAAGGTCAGCACGCTGCAGGGCCAGCTCGGGTATGTCTACCGTCGGCTGGGGCAGTGGGACGAGGCGCTGCGCTGCTATCAGGCCTCGCTGGCCTATCACCGGCAGCAGGGGAGTCGGGCCTGGTATGCGAACCTGCTCAATAGCATTGGGCATGTCTCCCGCTTGCAAGGGCGCATTGACGAGGCCTTGCGCTACTGCTTACTGGGGCTGCGGGTGCGAGAGGAGCTGTGGCGGCAGGGCAAGTGGAATGAACGGGCCGTCGGCCTCTCCCACAGCACCCTGGCTCCGCTGTATCTGGCCACCGGGGACCTGCCCCAGGCTGAGCAGCATCTCCGCCAGGCCTGGGAGTGCTACGCGCAGGTGGGCGACCGCAGCGGATTGGCTGCGACCTTGAACCGCCTGGGGCAGGTGGCTCTGCTCAAAGGCCAACTGGAAGAGGCTGATACGTTGTCCACGCAGGCCGAGGCGCTGGTGAGCGGCTTCGATGCGGAGGTCTCCATCGCCAGTCAGCTGATGCGGGGTCGGGTGGCGGCAGCGCAGGGAGACTGGCCGACGGCGGTGGGGCGCTTCCAGCGCGCCTGTGAGCAGGCGCGCCAGGTCCAGGATCGTGCGCAGCTCGCCACTGGCCTGGTGGAGCTGATGGGAGCCTTGGAACAGCTAGGCCGGCATGAAGAAGCCGAGGCAGCCTGGCAGGAGGCCCGCGCGATCGCTGAGGAGGCAGGGGATCGCTGGTTGCTGGGGCATGGCGAAGAGATCTGGGGGAACCTGGCCCTGGCGGAGAAGCGTGTCGAGGAGGCCTTCCAGCATTATGTGGCCAGTTGTGCCTGGATGGCTCAGCACCATCTGTTGGCATACCACCAAGCCCAGCGTCGCCTCCTGGAACGCCTGCTGGCCCTCCCGCTGGAAGCGATCCCGGCAATGGCGCAGCGCGTGCAGGAGGACTGGCGCCAGCGTGGCCTGACCGGGCGCTATCCTGAATTAGAGCAGGCCTGTGAGGAGATCCTGCAGCTCCTGCCAGCGGGCCTGGGCCGGCAGGAGGGACAGGAAGGGGATCGCTGAGAGACCCGGCCCGGCTGTCCACGCAGCGAGCGAGCGAGCGAGCGATCCTCGGAGGGCTTTCCTGACCGTCTGAGGGTCACAGTGGCTGGCAGCAGCGCCGCGCAAGAGCGGTCAGCAGTGACTGCGTGGGGGAGCATCGGAACGAAACGGCTTGACGGAGGCGGCTCCAGATGCTATCGTAGAGGGGTACCGTCAGGATCAGCGACACTGTCCGTCTGGGGTTGAAACTGGGATTGACTGAGATGGATGAAAGAATCAGGGCCTGGTCGGAACGCCGCTCAAGCCCGATGAGGATGGGAACGAGGAGCAACAGATGCCGGCGGACCCCTTGGGAATGTATCGGAACACTATTGCCCAGCTTGCCCAGACCGGTGTGGCCACGGAGCACACCTATCGCGCCGCACTGGCTCGCCTGCTCGAAGCGCTCGTCCCAGGGATCAGGGTGATCAACGAGCCCCGTCGCATCGCCTGTGGGGCCCCTGATCTGGCTGTGACGACCACGCTGGGCGCCACTTCTCTGACCATTGGCTATGTGGAGACGAAAGACCTGGGGCTGGATCTGGAAGGCATCGAGCGCGATGCGGCCCAGTCCCGGCCCCGGACCGAGAATGGACGTCAGCTCCAGCGCTACCTGCGGTCCCTGGAGAACCTGGTGCTGACGAACTATCTTGACTTTCGCTGGTATGTGGGAGGGTCCCTCCGCCTGCAGGCCCGGCTGGTGCCAGTGGACCAGCAGCGTCGCCAGACCGCTCTTCCCCAGAGCCAGCAGGAGGTCCGCTCCCTGCTGGAGCGCTTTCTTTCCCATCGGGCTGCCCCGATCACGAACCCTGCCGAGCTGGCCCAGCGCATGGCGCGGCTGGCCCATCTGATCCGCGACGTGGTCGTGGAGGCCTTCCGGGGCAGGCAGGCCTCTCCATTGCTCCGGGACTTGTATCGTTCCTTCCGTGAGGTCCTGCTGCCTGATTTGACGGAGCCAGCCTTTGCGGACATGTTCGCCCAGACGCTGACCTATGGGCTCTTCGCCGCGCGGGCTCAGCACCAGGGGCCACAGCCCTTCCGCCGCACTGATGCGGCCCGAGAGATTCCACGCACGAATCCCTTTCTGCGCAAGCTTTTCAGCACGATTGCAGGCGTCGAATTGGATGACGAACCTTTCGTCGGCTTTGTGGATGAGCTAGCGGAGCTGCTGGCGCTCACCGATTTGGAGCAGGTGCTGGCCGACTTTGGCCGGCGCAGCCGGCGCGAAGATCCGATGGTGCACTTCTACGAAACGTTTTTGGCAGCGTACGATCCCCAGTTGCGAGAAGTGCGCGGCGTCTACTATACCCCCGATCCAGTGGTCTCCTACATCGTGCGCTCCGTCGATCGGCTGTTGCGCGAGCAGTTTGGGTGCGCGGAGGGATTAGCGGACGCCAGCCAGGTCCAGGTGACCCTGCACGATGAACAGGGCGAGCCGCGCAGCGAGACCGTACCACGGGTCTTGATCCTGGACCCGGCCTGTGGGACGGGCACCTTTCTCTATCACACCATCGCACTCATTCGAGAGCAGTATCGGCACGCGGGCAACGCGGGACTGTGGTCCAGCTATGTGCGAGAGGCACTGCTTCCGCGCCTGTTCGGGTTCGAACTGTTGATGGCGCCGTATGCCATGGCCCATCTGAAGCTGGGCATGCAACTCTCGGGGCTGGATCTGCCGCCGGAGGAACGGGCCACCTGGGCTTACGACTTCCGCTCGGAGGATCGTCTGCGCATCTACCTGACCAACACGCTGGAGGAGGCCCTCAAGCGGGCCGAGCTGACCTTCGGCCATTATATTTCGGAGGAAGCGAACCAGGCTGCGTCGGTCAAGCGAGGCTATCCGGTCATGGTCGTCCTGGGCAATCCTCCCTATTCGGGCCACTCGGCGAACCAGGGGGCTTGGATCAGAGACCTGCTACATGGCAAGGAGCATGGCAGCGAGCGTCGGAGTGCGAATTATTTCGAGGTGGATGGGCAGCCGTTGCGGGAACGCAATCCGAAGTGGCTCAACGATGATTATGTGAAGTTTATCCGCTTCGGCCAGTGGCGCATCGAGCAGACCGGCTATGGGATTCTGGCATTCATCACGAACCACGGCTATCTGGATAATCCGACCTTCCGCGGCATGCGCCAGAGTCTGCTGAAGAGCTTTGACGAGATCTACCTGCTGAATCTGCATGGCAACAGCAAGAAGCGTGAACGTGCTCCCGACGGCTCGCGCGATGAGAATGTCTTCGATATTCAACAAGGGGTGGCCATCGGCATCTTTGTGAAGCGGCAGCGACCAGCAATTGGGGAACAGAAGCCGCCGGCGCGCGTCTTCTACGCAGATCTGTGGGGGCCGCGCGAGATCTACGAGCAGCAGGGAGAGGAGCGCCGGCTGGTGGGGGGGAAGTACGCCTGGCTGGCGGAGCACGATGTGAAGACGACACAGTGGGAGGAGCTGTACCCTTGTTCGCCTTTCTATTTCTTTATTCCCCAAAGGAGCACGCTGAGAGCAGAGTATGAACAGTGGCCACGGCTGCCTGAAATCATGCCAGTGAATGTCCTGGGGTTTCAGACCCATCGTGATCACTTTGCTATTGATTTTGACCGGGAACGGCTGCTGCAGCGGCTCGAAGAGCTTCGCCAGGGAGCCCTCTCTGACGAGGAATATGCAGCAAAATATGGCCTGAATCAGGGGCCTGCGTGGAATGTCGGCCTGGCTCGACAACGTTTGCGTCGCGAGCAGGATTGGCAGCGGTGGTTGCTCCCTTGCTTGTATCGACCATTTGATTGGCGGTACTGCTACTTGCACGACGCCATTATGGATCGTCCACGGAAAGAGCTGCTTCTCCATGTTGCGTGGCGAGATAATATCTGCTTGCTCTCCTCTAGGCAGCAGGCGACACCTCAGTATCGGCATGTCTGGGTCGCTCATAGGGTTGCCAATGACTGCGTTCTTTCTACAACAAGTCGTGAGGCCAACCAAGTCTTTCCCCTCTACTTGTATTCAGGGAATCAGAACCTTGCAGGTGCTCAGCAGCAAGCGTTCTCCGCTGAACGTCGCCCGAATCTTGCTCCCTCGCTGCTGGCGGACTGGTCGGCCCGACTGGGTCTGACCTTTGTGCAGGAGGGAGTCGGTGACCGCGAACAGACGTTCGGCCCTGAGGATGTCTTTCACTACCTGTACGCGATCCTCCACGCACCCAGCTATCGTGAGCGCTACGCTGAATTCCTCAAGAGCGATTTCCCGCGTGTGCCCCTCACCAGCAACCGCGAGCTCTTTGCCGCCCTCTGCCAGCTCGGAGAACGGCTGGTCGCCCTGCACCTGCTGCGCACCAGTGACCCGGCGCGTCGCCCCAGCTATCCCGTGGCCGGTTCCAACCGGGTCGAGCGGATGGCCTTCGTTGCTGACCCCTCCTCGGAGCAGGGGCGGGTCTTCATCAACGCCACCCAATATTTCGCGGGCGTCCCCGAGGAGGTCTGGACCTTCGAAGTCGGCGGCTATCAGGTCTGCGCGAAGTGGCTCAAGGACCGCAAAGGGCGGGTGCTCACTTTCCAGGACATCGTGCAGTATCAGCAGATCGTGGCAGCGCTGGCGGAAACCATCCAGTTGATGGAGCAGATTGACGACGTCATCGACGAACACGGGGGCTGGCCGCTCCACTAGCGGCTGGCCACGCAGGAAAACGACGCGCGGAGGAACCAACGCCCTCCCCAACAGGGCCGCGAGACGCTCCTCTGGTCGTTTCCCCAAGCGGAACAGACGCACTTCAGACGCCAGGCCGGCTCAGGCGTGATGCCTGAGGTTGGCGGCTATGGTCAGCTTTCCTGCTGCTGATACACTGGCCCAGGCTGCAACACAACCGGCTCGTCACTGCAGCTCGTATCTGCATTGATCCTGTGCTGCTGTGTTGTGGGTCCACGGCAGAAACAGGCCAGAGACCTCCTGTGTTGCTGCTGTGGACCCACTGTCACCAGATCCCCTCCGTGCCAGAGCAATTTGCCTCAGAGGAGAGAGCGCTTGGCCCACGTCCTGGGACACGACTCCCTGGGACTTCCTGGCCCCTAACCAGCCAGCCAATCAGCCCCCCTCATGCCTGAAGTCACGGTGGCTCAGAGATTCCCCCACGCAAGGGCACCCGAGGCCTGACTGAGCCTTCGTGTCACGGTGCAGGCTGCTGCACACAGGAAGGGAGAAGGGAAGAGGAGCTGCTCATGCTTGCTCATTCGTTCGGGGCAGCAGGCGGAACAGGCCCCACTCAAGCGCGGCCCGTGCCGCTACCACCTGTTCGTGGATCAGCCGGCCTGAGAGCAGAGAGAGAAACTCATACGTTCTCTCCGAGAATCGCCGCCGGCTATTGGCGGGGCGTTGCTCCCGCGGCTGAAAGAGCGCTTCCAGGAGAAGGAAATCCTCTTCACGCAGGGGCCAGTGAATAAGCGCTGCCAAACGCTGGCACCTCTCGCGATCAAGCTCTAACTCCAATGGAGGAGTGAAACGCTCCAAGAAGTGTAAGACATCCTTATCGCATTCGACAGGCATGAAGAAATAACCCTTTCTGGTGTGAATAGATAGATAGAAATTGACTGACGTTAATCATTATAATCGGTACGTAAAACCTTGTCAACTTTATCAAAGAGGTAGAATAATTAGATATTGATAACAATCGTTAACAGTTGCTAACAATGGTTAGCGATGGATAAGAAGAGAGAGAAGGAAACCATGACAGAGAGCTGCAGTGGTTTGCAGCGAGAGCAACCAGCGACTGGAAGCTTCTGGCAGGTGAATAGCCCAGCGTGCTGACCAACGAGGGAGGCCCGCTTGCGAGCAGACCCGACCTGGTGCAGGACCAGTCTGCCCGCAAGCGGCGGGATGGTTGCCACCCTGAGGAACTGACAGGCGTGAGCAGCTGGAGCGTGACCACCACGAGCTTGAGGAAGCGCTCACTTAGACCGGAAGCCGGATTGGTGTGGACGATGAGTGACAACAGTGCTGCCGGAGAAACAGGGTGAGATCCCTATTAAAGCGCTCCGGTTCCTCGATGAACGGGGCATGCCCAGTGGGATAGAGCGAGAGGGTGACTGTGGCTCCCGCGTCCTCGAGCTGCCGGGCGATCTGATGAGCCAGCATCTGAGGGACGAGCCTGTCATACTCGCCGTGGATGATGAGCGTTGGCAACCGGAAGTGGTGCCAGGGAAGGCTCTCTTTCGCCTGGACGGCTGGCAAGGGAGGAAGGAGGCCGGCCAGAGAAAGGCGCTGCTCGTTCACTGACTCGAGGAGCCTGGTCAGCGCCAGGCAGCTTCCGCCCAGATGTCGCTCAAACTCGCCGAACGTCGGCGGATTCATCGTCAGCCCGGTGGTAAAGCGCACTAACCACTGGGCAGTCAACGGCTCAGACAGGTCAAAGGGCGCGGGCGCATCTGTCCCTATGAACACCTCAGTGAGGTATTCGAGGAAGAGAGGCGTACCGACGAACACCAGGCCCGCAATCGTTGGCCTGGGCGGCGATTGACGGAGCAACTCACCGATCAGCACCCCTCCCAGCGACCAGCTGACGAGGACCATCGGGAGATGGGCCGAGAACGGCGAAGCCGCCAGGACAGTAGCGAGCTCCGCTGTCCAGCAACCCAGGCTCTCCGTCCAGCCGCCCTGGAGCGACCAGGAAGGGTCCCACGTCAGCACGTTCCATCCGGCCTCGGTCAGTGGGAGGATCTGCTTGCGCCAGCAGTAGGCGGGCTGGAGGAAGCCCGGCACAAGCAGCACGGTTCCCACGGCAGGGGAGTGCCTTGCAGGGGCGTAGTAGACGGAAAGCTGCATTCCTGGACGGTCAGGGAGAGTGAGCAGACATCGGGAAAGCGCGTCGAAAGACGGCTGCCCTTGCCCTTCCGACAAGAGGGGCTGTGTTTGGAACGTCTCAGGAATCATGGTTCCTCCTATGATCAAGAAGCTTGGTGAGCAAGCAAGGCTCCAGACTCCCAGATGTGTCTGGTGCCCCGCCGCTCATCGTTGTGCTGCCGGCAAGGGAGCCTGCCTTCAGAAGGCAGTGTTCACAGAAAGATGCCAATAGGTCCAGCAGGGATGCTGATGGCGAGAGGATAAGGGAAGGCTAGCAAGGAAGACAAGGAAGAGAAGACTGCACAGAAGATCAAGGCACTCAGAAGAGACGCCTGTTCACGATGGTGCTGACGACCAGAAGCCGTGACTGACCCGCTCCCGTTTGTCTCGCCCCTCCGTTCTGCAACGAGCCGACTTGGGAGGCTCCCTGGCCGTACCGTGTCAGGAACGCAAGACTGCCGCGCGCACCCGAGAGGCGAGCTGTACCTCCGGTACAGCGCATGTCGGCAGAGACGTGATCAGCCCTGCGCTGCCCAGGTCGCCACAGGTGCGAGGTACCTCTCTGTCTACCTTCACGTGTGATTTTCTCGAACTTGCATTTTAGTGCGAAAGATTCTATATTTGTTAGAGTAGATAACTCCATTCTCTATTGGTAAGTATAGAGGGGAGAGAATATGCTTATTAATCCAGAGGCAGTCGAGAAACTGCGAGACGTCACCACAATGGGGGGATACCCAGGAACCACTCACCGTCAAAGAAATGAGGCGATTCGGAGCTTCCTTGCTGAGGCAGGGCACTTACTGGATCGACAAGCTGAGTCCACAGTCAAACATGCGGTTGAGCGCTATGGTGCTGGGGAACTTTCCTATGAGGACTATCAGGCGCTCATTGAGCAGGTGGGCAGGGAAGAGGCGAAGCGAGGGGCGGCTCTCGCCGAGACCTTCGCCCGCAATCGCGTGTTTGAGCTGGCGCAACGCTTCCTGGACCAGGCGCAGGAGCACGCGCGCCAACTCCAACTCATCGAAGCCAGAAAGCAGCTGGAACAGGAGCAGCAGAAGACGGAGCGCCTGCTGCGTGACCTGATGCAGCAGCACACCGACGAGTTGCAGCGCTTTGCTCAGCAGATCAAGGAGGACCTGACCAGCACTCATGAGGCGGCCAGGGACGATTTGCTCAGCACGCACCAAACGCTCCTCGAACAGACCCGGCAACAAGTGGATCGGACCATTTTCCAGTACTTGCAGGAGGAAAGAGAGCGACAGCAGCGGGAAATTCGCGAGCAAGAAGAGCAGCGACCGGCGAGAGAGGCCGTGAGAACGGCGATCGGGCGGGTGAGGCTCCAGGAACAACGATACAGCCGTCATCAGTGGCGCCTCCGGGGAATGGTTGGGCTAGGCTTGGGGATCTTTCTCGTGTTCCTGGTCTGGCTCTTCTTTGCTCCCCCACTCTGGATTGAGATCAGTACTTCCCTCATCGCTGTGGCCCTGCTGGTGAGTGCTGCGCTCTGGAGGAATCCTGTTTCCGAGGAGAGGCTAGCCGCCGCCAGGCGGGAGATCGCTCTCTATCAGGCCAGCAGCGGCGAGTATGCTCTCCTCTCAGAAGAGGAGCGGCGGGCCTTGCTGTTACAGCGTATTGCCTGACTGCCTGCGGTTGGGTACGCATCTTGAAGCAGGATGGGGCCGAACGTCTGGCGGGATTGCTGCCGCTGTGAACAGCCTGCGAGGCATCAGAGGAGGATCAGCAGCGCGAGCGAAGGGACGTGACCATGCTCTCCGCCTGCTCAGGAGAGGAAGGTATGGATTGCTTTCTCCTCCTGAGCAGGGCCCCCGGCGTCATAGGCTGCACCTTTCCAGCGATCGCACACGTGATACAGGTTGCTCTGGCCTCCTCTTCCTGTCGCTTCGGATTCCTCTGCCCTGCACCCATGCTCTCAGCGCCGCATGCTCTCGCTACGATCAGGCTCAGACGGGCTCGTCTGCAGAGGAAGATCGTCGTCTGCGCCTTCCTCCCCCAGGAAGCGGTAGCCAATGCCGCGCACCGTCTGGATAAAGAATGGGTGGGATGGATCAGATTCGAGTCGGGTGCGAAGCCGATAGAGGGCCGCATCAACAAGACGCTCTTCCGCCGCTGTTTGTTTGCCCCAGAGGGCCAGGGCAATCTCGCTGCGCTGAAGCACGTTGCCGCGTCTCCTGATCAGGTAGACTAGCAGGTCGAACAGCAGGGTTGACAATTGGATCTCCTTCCCACCGCGGAAAACTCTTCGTCCGATGAGATCGACCTGCAGATCAGCAATGGTGAGCACCCGCGGTGGGTACTGACGTGGGAAGAGTGTGAGAGAGGGACAGCAGGCCTGACAGCGCCGGAGCAGCGCTTTGAGCTGAGCGCGGACCAGCGGCCACCAGAGCGGAGCCGCCAGGTAACCATCTGCGCCTACCTCCAATGAGACCACTGCATCCATGCTGTCGTACTGCTTGCCAATCAAGAGGATAGGGACCGCCTGCGTCGCTTCCCGGCTCCGCAGGAAGCGGCAAAGTTCCAGGCCGTCTCTCCCGCTCAGCGTGAGTTCTGCCACGACACCGAGCAGCGGCCGCTGCTGAGCAGCCTGCCAGGCCTCTTCTCCATTGTTGACCACCAGCAGAGGATAGCGCTCCGCATGTAGATGTTCCACGAGCAGGTCACGCAGCTGGGGATCACTCACTGCCAGGAGCAGACGCGGTTGCTCCTCATCTGGCAGGCCTGGATCTTGCTCTGCCAACCAGGGAGCTTGGGCGGAAGTCGTCCAGGAAACAGGCTCCAGCTTGAGAGATGATCGAGGTCGCTGGTCCATCGCTCTTCTCTCCCTCTGGCAATGCCAGTGTTGCGCAGGCAGCTCGTCGCCAGAATGGCTCCTGCGCCCGCTTCGCATGAGTCAATCAGTCAGGATTTGACCGGGCCTGGCTGCTGCTCCTGCGCGGCAACCAGGAGCAGAAAGGCTTGCACGCGTTGCCGGAGCTCCTGCGCTACCGTGAGAAACAGCGCCAGCCTCTCCTCCTCATTGCCCTCCGCTTCAAGTGGATCAGGAATACTCCAATGCAGCACCTGAGTAGGAGCAGCAAAGACAGGGCAACGTTCCCGCATGCGATCACAGACCGTGATCACGTAGGCAAACGGCTGCCCTGCAGCCTCCGTCAGGGCCTCTGCCAGCGAACGACTGCGTTGGTGAGTGATATCCAGGCCCAGAAGCGCGCCAGCACGTATGGCCAGCGGATGCACCGCTTGGGGCTGACTGCCGGCACTCACAGGCCGTACTCGTCCCTGGCTCAACTGGCGAAGCCAGCCTTCAGCAAGCTGAGAACGGGCACTATTGTGTGTGCAGAGCACAAGGACGTTCAAGGGGCTGGCTAGCGGCAGGCCAGTGCTGCTGGCAGTGGAAACCTTGCCGACAGCAGCCACTTCGCTCCCCCCGCGCAAGAGGGGATGCAGTTGTCCTCCTGCACGCCAGTAGGCCTGGCTGAGCTGCTCTAGATTGATGCTATAGTAGCGGACCCGCTCATCTGCGCTACTGGCTCGTTCCCTGACCAATCCGTGACGGATCAACTGCTGGAGATGATACGAGACCAGGTTTTGCGGCAGGTCCAGCAACCTGGCCAGCTCTTTGCCACGATGATCGCTGCGCGCCAGCAGCCAGAGGAGGCGCCAGCGTACGTCGTGTGCGAGCAGTCTTAAGAGCTCCGGCGGCGCTTCGATGCTCAGGGCCGACTGCATCTCTGTTTCTCCTCGGTCATTGATAGTTCAAATAAATTTGATTCAATTTTATCTGATCTTTCATCAGAAAGCAAGGGGGTACCCGCCAGGTTACGCTGGCTCTCTCTGGTCCCCTCAAACCAGAGTGGTTCGGGGGCAACAGGGGGAAAGGGCAGACAACCAGCCAGTCAGCCAGTCAAACTGGCAGCAAGCGGTTCAGGTAAGCCGGAGTCCTCTTCCCCCGGAAAGTGTTGCATTGAGGCATGACGAGACGAGGCAAGTAGAAAGGGGGTGAAGGATGATTCCCTCTGTCAATCTGCCTCTCCTTTCCAGGCGATGAGCGTCTGGAGCAGTTGCTGCCGATCTACCAGCCCCAATGGCGCTCCTTGCTCATCAACAACCACCAGGCGTTTGATCCGATGTGCTACCAGCAGTCGCACAGCCTCCGTCACCCTGGTAGCAGGAGTCACGCTGAAAAGTCGAGGGCGCATCACCTGGCGAGCAAGCAGACTTTTCGAGCGACCCTGAAGTGCCTCTTCTGGGAAGGCAAGACCAAAGCGCTGGGCAAGAGCCAGGAGCGGATTACGCCGGACGGGCAGTCGCTGGGCTGCGAGCACATCGCTGTCGCCAATCACCCCAATCGCACGACCAGCCTCATCAACGACGATGATGCGGCGTAAGGGCGTTTCTTGGAGACGGCGAAGTAGCTCGAAGAAAGGCGTATCCGCTGTCACCGCTGGTACTGGAGTGACGGGCGCTTCGCCGACCGTCTGCAGTCTCTTCTTCTGAAGAGGACGCTCAGGACGGGCAGAAACAGCGGCTTCATCTGTCAAATGATCGGCATAGTAGCGTAGGATCGTCTCTTGATCCAGCATCCCCACCAGTCGGCCCTGGGCATCGACGATTGGGGCGCGTGTGATCTGGTGGGCTGTTAACCAAGGAGCGGCGATCTCAATCGGAGTGTCTTCTCTCAGGACCAGAGGCTCCCGCATCACTTCGCGGGCCACCCGATTCGCAGTCAACAGCTGCTGGAGCGCGGCGGCTAGCTGTGGCCCATCGCTAATCTGCCGCCAGTCAAGCTGCTGGAGCAATCCGGTTTGGTCGAGGAGGGAGCCAAGCGTAATCACACCTCGCACCCGCTGGGTTGGATCAACAACGACCAGCAGCTTGCTTTCCCGCTCCAGGAGATGATGAGCAATCTCTCGCAGCGATGTCTCCTCAGTGACCGTGGTCGCCTGTGTCATAATATGCTGCACTTGCCGTTGTAGTATGAGTGGGCGAACCAGCATCGCTGCGCAGGATGCTTCATTGGCCACGCGGCGAGCCGTTCCGCCGCTCGTGGTACTCCAGGGGTGTTCCTGCCCTGTGGCACCGACAATGAGCAGATCGATCCTCAGCGCTCTGGCAAGATCCACCAGCACACTGCTGGCATGGCCACGACGAGCAAGGCTGTCAATATCGATCCCGGCCAGGTGGGCCTCAGCCTCGGCCAGTGCCTGAAGAGAGGTGATGTAAGCTTCCCAATCCCAGTGCAGCCTTTCGGCAGGTGCCTCTCCTAACGCCTTCGTTGGAGGCCTCATCGGCCCTTCAATCACTGAGGCAATATGGAGCGAGGCAGCAAGCCCTTTGGCTAATTGAAGGCCGATGCGAAACGCCTGCCAGCTCAGTGCAGAGCTGTCCAATCCAATCAGGATCTGGTGGAAAAGTGGTGGCTGTGGTTTCGCCCGTGGTTGAGGGATTATCGACCGGAATACGCCCACCTTCAGCCAGAATGACGAGCAACAAGGCCACCACCAGCAGCCAATGAGTCGGGCTATACAGGTAGGGAGGTGAGATGAGTGTCTGGTTGACAGCGAAGGGGATAGTCACGTGTGCGATCAACGCGACGCAGAAGAGCACCAGTATGATGACCGGCTCGGCGAGTAAGGAGACGACACGCGCACGGCTGCTCCCCATGCCGCCAAAGGTGCTGGCTGTATCCAGGGCCACCAGAGCGGAGAAAAACCCCCCGAGCGAGAGGATAAAACCACCAGCCAGCATGTCTCCCATAAAGGCATAGGGGAGAGGATAGGCTGTCAGCACAGGAATGAGCATGGCCACAATGAGGGGCGTGATGAAGGTCAGAAGAGGAGCTGCATGATAAACCCAGGTGGCGTGCTCAGAAACGACACTGCCCTTGTGCAAGTACTTCCATAGATCGCGATACGGTTGCCAGATGCTCGGGCCGTGCTTTGACTGAACTATCGCCTTGAGACGATTGATGATCCCCCGCAAGAGGGGCGCACAGAGCAGCACTGTTCCTATCTGGAACACTTGCAGGATCGCCAGAGACAGCACACCAGACAAGACTACCAGACCTCCCTTCTTTCTCGCTTCAGCAAGCAACACGAAGCTGCGAACGAATGTCGAAAGGGACTGCTGTGCCGCTCCGAGCCAGCAGGAGGGAGAGGGGGAGGAGAGTGCGCTACCCAATGAAAAAACCTCTACCTGCCGGCGCTCGTACCCGGCACAGGTAGAGGCTATCAGCATCTCGATCGGGATGCGTCAGGCGAGCCTCATCGCCATAAGTTATCAGGAGTTTCTCACTGTGAGAGTAGTATAGACCATTCTCCAAGAGATTGTTCAGGCGAGAGCTGTTCTGGCCAGTGCTCCCTAGAGGGGCGCTCCCTGTGAGCTGAGCTGGTAGCGATCAGAAAAGGAATTAGTGGACAGGAGGGAGCGAAGTGGCATCAGGCTGATGCATCTTGGGAAGGCGTATCAAGAGCCAGCGTAGACTCATCCCCTGCACAAGCAAGGTGAAGAAGACCACCGCATAGCACGAGATGAGTAAAATGGATCGCTGCGGTATCTCTGCAGGGAGAGCAAGGACGAGGGCGAGTGAGAGCGCTCCTCTCAGTCCGCTCCAAAAGATGATAAGCTGCCAGGAGCGAGGAAACGATGGCTGGCGCCGCTCTTTCCCCTCCCGCCTCTGAATGGGTGAAGCCAGCAGCGAATATGGTCCGAGGAAGAGCACGAGTATCAAACGCGCGAGTAAGACGACCCCAATAGCAAAGAGGGCGATGAGCAGGCTGGCCAGCTCTCCCCCTGACCTCGAAGGAAGGGAAAGAGGGTTTAATTGGGCGCCTATGAGCAGGAAGATGAGTGCATTAGCCAGAAAGGCCAGCACACTCCAGAAATTGTCGACTGCCATCCGCGTACGCTCTGACATGCCGATGCTGCGACCATAATTTCCGACGACCAGCGCTGCTACGATCACTGCTACGATCGCAGAGAGCTGGAGCAGATCAGCCAGCAGATAGACCCCGTAGGCAGTCAACAGTGTCATTGTCGTCTCCACCAACGGCTCATCGATGTGTCGAACCGTCTGGCTGATGAGCCAGCCAGAGGCCAGGCCAAGCGCAATGGCTCCCCCAGCTTGTAGAGCAAAGAGCAACAGGCCCCTTCCCCAGATTTCAACCCCTGCGCTCCCCTCGCCGTGCACACTCAGCAGGACTACCGCAAGAAAGGTCTGATAGAGAGACCCGGCCACTCCATCATTGAAGAGGCTCTCTCCCTCAATGATGACGGCAAGCCGCTCATCCACACGGAGCTGACGAAATAAGGATAGGACAGCTACCGGGTCCGTGGGAGAAAGGATTGCCGCCAGCAGGAACGCTGTCCCCCAGTCTAATCCATCAAGGAGATGAAGAATGCTGGCAGCGATCACCAGTGAGAGCAGCAAGCCTGGCCCCGCCAAGAAAAAAATGACACGCCACTGAGACCGTACAAGGTCCCAGCGTAATGACCAGGCTCCTTCAAAGAGCAGGGCTGGCAGAAAGACGAGCAGAACAAGATCAGGGATCAGATGGACGTCTGGAAGCAGCCCCGACATGCTCAAGATGAAACCAATGATGACCAGACCTAACGTATAGGGCACGGCAATCCTGCGCGTCAGGAAAATGGTCAGGAGTGCAATAATGAGGAGAATGATGGCGTACTCTTCGAGCTTCAATATGGGCATGCTTTCTCTCCCTCGCTCAAGGGCTTCACTGTCTCACCGTGTTGCTTTGGCCTCAGTAGTCGCTGGAGATGAAGCCTGTGATGGATGGGTCGTTCCGCTCAGACGTAACAGCAGAGCCCCCAGACTGGAGGCCATTACTCCAGAAACCAGAATCGCCAGCTTGGCCTGGGTCAGCGCCAGCGCCTGCGTCTCTTCAAAGGCGAGGTTGGCGATAAAAAGTGACATGGTAAAGCCAATGCCGGCCAGTGTGCCCAGACCTGGCAGGTGGCGAAAGCGGACTCCCTCCGGCAACTGGACAAGGCCCAGGCGGCTGGCCAGCCACGAGGCCGAGACAATACCGATGGGCTTACCAAGGAGCAGCCCAAGGGCAACACCCAGGCTCACAGGGCTGAGGAGCTGAGCAAGAGATCCCTCCAGACGGACGCCAGCGTTGACCAGAGCGAAGAGCGGAATGATCACAAAGGGGACCCACCGCTGCAGAAGGTGTTCCATTCGTTGCAGCGGTGCCTGTACATCCTTACAGACCAGTTCAAGTGCATGGATGAGGCTTTGCTGACGCTGATCCAGAAACCACTGTGGTGAGGCTCCAACGACCTCGCGGGACCCCTGGGCAAGCAGCTCCTGGGTTTGAGCCATAAAGGCTGGCAAATCCAGCTGCGCCCGGGCGGGCATAAGGAAGGCCAAGACTACGCCAGCGATACTCGCATGCACTCCCGAGAGAAAGAAGGCCAGCCACAGCACCAGGCCCAGCAGCGTGTATGGCCAGAGTCGACGCCATCCCAGCCGGCCTAAGAGAAACAGCCCACCAGCAACTCCCCCAGCGATGGCCAAAGCCACCCAATTCAGCCCCTGGGTATAAAAGATGGCGATCACCAGCACAGCGATCAAGTCGTCAGCGATGGCCAGAGCACTCAGAAAAACTTTGAGAGCCGGCGGGAGCCGGCGACTCATCAGAGACAGAACAGCCAGCGCCAGGGCAATATCGGTCGCCATAGGAATGCCCCAGCCTCGCGCCGCAGGCGAACCAGCGTTCCAGAGCAGGTAGATGACTGCCGGACAGGTAGCCCCACTAATAGCTGCCAGAACAGGTAAGGCAGCCTGCCGCGGCGTCGACAGCTCTCCGACCAGGATCTCACGTTTGAGCTCCAGGCCCACTAGCAGAAAGAAGATCGTCATCAAGCCGTCGTTGATCCAGGTGTGCAATGGGTAATCAAGCTGGGTCCCAGCCACGCCGACCGTCAGGGGAATTTCTAGTAGGTGAAAGTAGCTTGCAGACCAGGGCGAATTGGCCCAAAGAAAGCCGAGCAAGAGGGCGCTGACGAGTAAGAAGCCGCTGGCTGTTTCCGTCTGAGCGAATTCCTGAAAAGGAAGCAGAGGAAGACGCCTCACAAGAGAGCGCTGATCTTCAGCTCCCTGCCTATGCCAAAGGTTCCGCACAATATCCCTCCTCTTGGGGAGACAAGACGAAGAACAAAAAAACGCCGGGTGCCGACCAGGCTTCCCGGCGCTCCTTATGAGGTCGTAGCTATATTTCTATTATTGTACTCGGCCCAGTGAGAGCTGGCAAGAGGGCAATCGTCCCTGTCCAAACGAGCGACTCAGGGAAAGCTCTGCAGATGGCTTCCCCCCCGGTCCCGGAGGCAAGGGCCTGTACGCTTGCTTTCACTGTATCGGTTTCCTGGCCAGCAGCGCTATATAGCCAAACTGGCCGGCGCGGATCGCAGCCGACGCCTCCTTTGCCAGCATCTTCGCCTGCTCCAGATCCAGAAAGGGGGGAGGGCGATTCGCCGGAGCTTCATGAGCAGCTCTACGCTGAGTAGCTTCCCCTGGATCTCACGTACCAGTGCATGGAGCGCCTCGTCGTGCCGCTCAACGACCTCAAGCACAAAGCCCGCATTCCTCAGAATGGTCCCGTAATGCTCAATTGGCTGTGCATCCGCAATGCAAGCAATCCAGGGAAGCAAGCCCTGCAATCCTGCTGACATTTCCCCGTTGCGCACGAGATCGCTCAGGCCGAGCCGTCCTTCTGGCTTAAGCACTCGGTAGATCTCGGAGGCGATCCGCTCTTTATCAGGGAAGGTACAGAAGGAGCACCGCAGAGCAGGGCGTCAAAAGTGTTGTGGAGCTCAAACGCAGTCCGCTCGGTGGCCAGAGAGCCATAGTCACTTTGCTCTCTGGGAAATCAGGTATTCGCCTGATCCCCTAAGGTGCTCTCTAGTACTTTCTCCTCCCATTGAACAGCCACGGGGCGTGGGTCCACTAGCCGCAGGGGCAGCGCTCTTTCCGGCAAGGAGGCCATAATGACTCGTGTGCCAGGGAAATCAGGCATGCACCTGATTGCTCCGTAGAAAGGTGGGCCTATGATAGCTTTAGATGAGCCCGAGTGCAGTCGGAGAAAGTACTCTGCTAGTCAACTATAGCATCAGCAGGCTCTCGATTTCAGGAGAGCGTCCTTGCTCTTCCTGATCTCATAAGCAGGCAATACATTCTTCGTGAGGCTGTATTATGGATCAAAAAACGGTTCGCGTGCTCGTGGTGTTCCTGGCCATTTTCACTCTCGGGAGCGTTCTCCTGGTGGCATGCACTCGCCCAGGTGCTACCAGTGCCAGTAGTAGTAATACAAGTAGTAGTGCGTCTTCATCGCCAACTGCTGGTAGCGGCTCCTGCCCAGGTGGAGACACTGTGCAAACAACCGTGGACAACTTCGCGCAATCTTGTATTACACTGAGCAAAGGGGGAACGTTGAAGGTGGTCCCAGGTCCGGGCTCCACTCTTCACATTTTGGACTATGGCCAATGGAAGAACGGCTCCGCCGAGCCTGCCACCCCCTCCGGGGCACCTCCTCTGAAGGATGTCCAGGTGACCTCGTCAAGCGTGAGTATCGGCCCATTCACCACCGCCGGAACGTATCACATTTATTGTACGATCCACCCGGGTATGAATCTGACAGTCATCGTCAAATAAAAGGGTAATAGCACCAGAAGCAAGACTCGCGTCTGAGGATCTGTTTGCTCAGGGGAACTGCCTACTATGGCAGGACTGTCCTCGCTGTCGTTCGAAGCGCTAGAGGCAGGCTAGCCTGACGACCGAGTCTGATGACGTGCTATCTCGCTTGCAGGCAAAGCTGCCCCTGTCAGACATGCCAGAGGGAAGGGAGAGCAGGCCAGGCGTGCTGCTAGCCATGCCCTGCTTCCTGTGCCTGAGAGGCTGATTGGGCCTTTTGTCGCCCCCTGCCCTCCTGGGGTTGAGCGGCAGCCGAGGCTGTACGATCAGCCTGCAGAATGACTTGGGCGGTCAGATAGCCGATCAAGTGGGAAGAACCATTACGGGTCTCTATCACCGGCAAGCACTCGAGACAATGCTGGCTGAACAAGGCCAGCGCCCGATCCAATGAATCTGAGAGGGTCACTGCTGTCTGGTTCTGGGGTCCCAGGACCTCGGCCACCCGTCGCTGCCCCCGCTCGGCGGGAGCCACCTGCTGCACCTGAGCCAGCGTGAGCATACCAAGCCAGCGTCCCTGGGCATCGGCAACAGAGATAACGGGGATCTGCAGGGTTTTCAGCAGAGCTTCGGCCTCAGAGAGAGGGAGGTTGGGCGTGAGGACAGGCTGGGGAGGCAACAGGGCCTGCTGCACCTGTTGCACTGCAAGCCTTGCAAGATTGGAATGCCTGCGATGGGCAGGCGAGCCCTCCCGTGTCGCTAGCTGACTCCTGTAGATGGACTGCTGGCCCACGACCAGCAGCGCCAGGCTCACTGCCAGCATCGCCGGAGCCAGTAAGGAGAGATTCCCCGTCATTTCGGCAACCATCAGCATCACAGCCAGCGGCGCGTGAGCGATTCCTCCAAAGAGCGCCATCATGGCCACGATTACCAGTGGCGCTGGTGTAGCAGGCAGCCCTGGCAATAGCGGATAGCCCAGACGCCAAAAAGCTGCTCCCACAGCAGCCCCGATCACCATTCCAGGCCCAAAAATCCCTCCCGAACCACCAGACCCAATGGAAAGGCCTGTCGCGATGATCTTCAAAAAGGGTAACAGCAGCAGTATCCAGAGCGGCCAAGCTGCCAGGCCCTCCCCCATCCACAGCTGGACCCAGCCATAGCCCATGCCCAGCACCTGAGGCACGAGCAGGCCGATAAGACCGACAAGCAACCCTCCGAGAGCTGGCTTGAGCCAGCGCGGGAACATGAGCCGCGAAAAAGCTTGCGTTATACCGTAGAAACCACTCGCATAGGCCCTTCCGACCAGTCCACAAAGCAGCCCCAGCAAGCCATACCAGGCAAGCTGCAGGGGCGAAGTGAAGCCGAGGTTGGATGGCACAGCGAAGATCGGGTTCCAACCGGAGAAGGCTCCAAAGACGCTATAGCCGACAATAGAGGCAATCATGGCTGGCAGCAGGACCTCCGCCTCCAGATCATTCCGATACAGAATTTCGGCAGCCAGCACCGCTCCGCCTAATGGCGCCCGGAAAATCGCGCCAATACCGGCCCCGATCCCAGTCGCAATCGCCAGCCGGCGATCACGAACATCGAGGTGGAGCAGGGAAGCTAGCAGAGATCCAAAACCAGCACTGATCTGAGCCGATGGCCCTTCGCGCCCTCCCGATCCGCCCGAGCCAATAGTGAGCGCTGAAGCGAGCAGCTTGATCAGGGGAACACGTGCCCGAATAGGTTGGCCATGATGGAAAGCCGCAATGGCAGCATCTGTCCCATGCCCTTCAGCTTCAGGGGCCCACAGGAAGACGATGAGGCCGGCAAGAAGACCTCCCAGCGTCGTCACCACTGGTAAGAGCCAGGGGCGAGGCGCCGCCCACAGAGGAATCCAGGTAGTGCTTCCCTCTCCTGCCGGATCAGGCGCCTGATATCCCACCAGCCGGCCAAGCACAATGGCGCTTACCAGTTGAATGGCCCGGAAAAAGGTGATGGCCCCCAGACCTGCTACCAGGCCAATAGCCGTGCTCAGCAGCAGCCATTTCCAGAGCACATGAGGACGCTCCCAACCACTCCCTCTCCTCCCGCGCTCTTTTTTCAGCGGAAACCCTCCAACGATACTCTTCACCGACATACTTCAGATCCTCCTTACGATAATGAGTGGTTGGTCAGTCAAAAACGTAGCCAAAAGAGAGGGCGCGCCTCGCCTGCCACTAGGTCGCTGGAGATTGCAGGCCATTCAAGATAAAGCCAGCGACGACTTCAGCCTGACGTGCAAGAGCTGCAGGAGAAGAACCCAGGACACGCGCTGCCAGCACATAGGACTCAGTGGCCGTCAGCACCAGAAGTGCGCTGGTTTCCAGTTCCTGCACAGCGATCTCGCCACGTGCCTGCCCCTCCTCAAGTAACCGGGCGATGGCAACCACATACTCTCTCAGGAGCGCAGTGGCTTCTTGCTGGAAGAGACGGTTGACCCCATAGAGTGCACTCATGAAGACATGGAAACTATCGCTGTCCTGTTCCGCTAACCTGACAAAGGTGAGAAACAGACGTTTCAGTCGCTCGCGCAGTGACCCTCCCTCGCTGAGAGCTGTTCGAATTTCTTGCAAATGGACCTGGGCGATAGCGCGTAACATTTCGACAAACAGCGTCCGCTTATTCTCGAAGTAGAGATAAATCGTCCCCTTGCCGATACCGGCCTGCTCGGCAATCGCATTAATGTTCGCCTGCTCAAAGCCCAGGCGCGCAAATTCCGCGGCAGCAACGCGCAAAATGCGCTGACGGGTGGCTTCGCGCATCTGCTCATCGACGATCTTTGGCATAGCCTACTCCTGCTGCTTCGCCACTCACTGGCGATTGTGGGTGACCAGTCACCCATATTAAGGGTACAACAGCCTTCAAATGCTTGTCAAGGGTGGGGGGAGAACTGTCGAGGACCGCTCGCCCTGGTGTGATTGGGCCAGAGAGCTTCGTTGCTCCCTGCCCTGCACGTTGACGAGCAAAGACAGGGCCAGCGCATGAGTGGTCACCGCTGCGCTCTCCCTGGCTTTGCTGATCGCTCGGCCCGGCCTATGACGAGGTCGTCTGAGAGCCTGCAGCGGCTGACTTGCCCTGTTCTTCCTCCGCCTCGCGCACGAAAACCCCTTCCTCTTCCAGATAGGTGAAGATCTCAGCGTAGCGCCCCCATTCGACAATGGTCTGCAGCTGGGCCTCGGCCTCCTCCTCGCTGAAGTGCTCGCGCAGTCGCTCCAGATAGCGCTCCTCCTCGACCCGCCCATCGGGAGCCGTCGCCAGGTCCTCGGCGATGCGGCGCAGCAGGGCGACACGCGCCAGGGCCTGCTGGCGGAAGAGGCGCTTTTCTTCCTGCACATCGGCCTCAGCCAGTTGCTGCCCAACGGCAGTCAGCACCAGCTTGCCCTCCTCCGGGCGTGCCAGCTGCAGCAAGTCCGCTGCATCAACCAGCGGCAACAACTCGTCTAGCTCCAGCTGCAATGCTCGCCCCAGCTCTGACAGCTCTGCTCGTCCTCCTTTGGCCTGCACCAGCTCCAGCAGGCCGATGATGTCTGCCGGTGCCACATGCGGCAACAGTTGGTAGGGGCGGGCGGATCGCGGCTTGCCGCGGCGCAGCAGCGCTGGCTCTCTGGCCTCCAACAGGGCGCTCCCATCCTCGTCCGGGCTGGTCATCAGTCGATAGAGCAGCTCCACGAGATGGGCATAGGCCGGCTGGTGGGGCTGCCGCTGCTCACGTGGTAGCCCCCGAACCTCGGCGCGGATGTGGCCCGGGTCAGCCCCCAGGATCAACAGGCGATCGGCCATACTGACCGCCTCATCGATGTTGTGGGTGACCAGCAGCATCGCGCGCGTAGGGATCTGGCCCTCGGTCCAGAGCCGCAACAGCTCGCGTCGCAGATTGGCGGCGGTCAGCACGTCCAGGGCGCTGAATGGCTCATCCAGCAAGAGCAGTTCGGGTTCGACAGCCAGCGCTCTGGCAAAGCCCACGCGCTGGCGCATGCCGCCCGACAGCTCCTTGGGGTAGGCCTCCTCAAAACCATCCAGCCCGATCATGTCGATGACCGCCAGGGCACGTTTGAGACGCTGCAAACGTGGCAGGCCCAGCGCCTGCAGGCCCAGCTCGACATTCTGGAGGACGGTCAGCCAGGGGAAGAGGGCAAAATTCTGGAAGACCATCGCACATGAGGGCGTCGGACCGAGCAGCCGCTGACCGTGTACCAGGACCTCTCCCTGAGTTGGGCGGATGAGACCGGCCAGAATGCGTAACAGCGTCGATTTGCCGGAGCCGGACGGGCCAAGCAAGGCCACTAGTTCGCCGGCATGGATCTGCAGCGAAACATCTTCTAACACCACAGGGGGACGACTCCCGCGCGCCTCTCCCCCACGCGCCTGGTAGAGATGGGTAATGTGGCGCGCTTCTAGCAGCAGCGCGCCATTCATCCGTCCTGTCTGCTGCTGTCCCATGAGTTCCATGAACTGCCTCCTTTCTTTCGTGTGCTCATCTGCAAGCCGAGCGGAGAAGCACCTGCCTGTTTCGGGTGCAGAGCCGCTCCTTGTCTCAGGCAAGCCGATAGCGCTGCTCGGCCAGACGGTAGAGGCGCTTCCAGATCAGGCGATTGAGCAGGACCACCGCCGCTGCCATCAAGAGAGTGCCCGCCAGCAACACAGAGTAATTACCAGCAGCGGCAGCCGCGGCAATTTCGGCCCCCAGGCCGAATGTCTGGAACGTTTCCCCGTGGAACTGTACCAGCTCTGACACGATGCTGGCGTTCCAGGCGCCGCCGCTGGCTGTGATCAGTCCCGTGACCAGAAAGGGAAAAATGGCCGGCAGGATGAGCGTGCGCCAGCGGCGCCAGCCCTTCACCTCGAAGAGGGCTGCGGCCTCCAGTAGATCACGAGGGATAGCCATCGCGCCCGCGATGACGTTGAAGAGCACGTACCACTGCGTTCCAAGCAGCATCAGCAGGATGGCGGCCAGGGAGAGGCTGCCCGGTAGAGCCAGCAGCACGGCTAGCAGGGCCGGAAAAAGGGCAGTGGCCGGAATGGAGGCCACAATCTGGACCAGGGCTTGCAGGCGGCGCGACCAGCGCGGCGAGAGGCCGATGGCGACTCCTACAGGCACTGTCCAGAGCACTCCGATGGCCAGGGCCGCAAGCGTACGCAGCCAGGTGGCGCCTGTTGCCAGGAGCAACCGCCCCCAGGTGGCAGCGGGCACCTGCAGCAGCAACTGCCCGCCCTGCCAGAGCACCCAGCCCACCAGCAACCCCAGCAAGGTGAGCACCAGGCCCGTCATCCCACGCCTGACCCCCACCCGCATCCTGCGCTTCCATCCGGCTGTGGTGGTGGCTGGGATCTCCTGCATAGTCGGCAACGGCTGCAGCCGGTTGAGCACCATCGTGAACGCCTCCCAGAGCGGGCGCCCTAGCCGACGTCGCAGCCAGCGCAACACGGATGAGGCCCGTAGCAGCTCCAGCACAACCGAGCGCGGGGGGGCTACCTCGGCCTGCTCTTCCAGCTTGAAGCGCTCAGCCCAGGCTACGAGTGGGCGCCAGAGGCATACATCAAGCGCCACAATCAGGCCGATGAGGGTCAGCAGGCCGAGCGCCAGCGCTCCCAGATCGCCGCGATCAGCAGCGAGCTGCAAGTAGGAGCCAAGACCGGGCAAGCGGAACGATTGCGCTCCCAACGTGAACTGCTCAGCGGCCATCAGGAAGAACCAGCCGCCAGCCCAGCTCATCAGGCTGTTCCAGACCAGTCCGATCAAGGAGGCGGGCAGCTCCAGTGTAAGAAAGCGCTGCCAGGGGCGCAGGCGCAGTAGCCGACAAACCTCCGTGAGATCGCGAGGGAGCGTTAATACTGAATGATAAAAGCTAAAAGTCATGTTCCAGACCTGGCTGGTGAAGATGAGCAAGATGCTGGCCAGTTCCAGCCCCAGGTTGCTATGGGGGAAGGCCGCCACCAGAGCCAGTACGGCTGCTGGCAGAAAGGAGAGGATCGGAATGCTCTGCAGTACATCGAGGAGAGGAATGAGCACGCGCTCAGCCTGACGGTGAGTGGCAGCCACGTGGCCATAGAGCAGGGTGAAGAGTAATGCCAGCCCATAGGCTAGCAGCATCCGCAGCAGGGAATAGCCGGCGTAGAGCGGCAGCGCCAGCGGTGAGAGCGAGAGCGTCACCACTGGCGTCAAGGGAGCACTCCAGCGAGCAGCAGCCAGCACCAGCAGAGCGCACACGATGAGCAGAAAGCTGCCGCCCCCGATGACATCGAACAGCCAGGACCAGCGGCGGCGTCCAGGCTGACGGCGCATTGGTTGCTGCAGCAGCGGTTGTGTCGAGAGGATGCGAGCCATCACGTCTCTCCTGGGTGGGTAAGAATAGGACCCCAGGGAGGAAGGCTCAACCAGAGCTGGACCCGGCGCCATGAGCACAGTTGTGGCGGAGCGACAGCTCGGCACGCCGTCACTGCAGGACAGGCTGCCGTGGGGGCTAGAGGGCACGGGATGAGGCAGAGTCCAAGATTCTCTCCTCTAGCCCAAACAGGAACTGGCGCGCACGAGATTGCCATTAGGCCTCCTACAAAGGCCCAAACCAACGCGCCAGCGCGCCGGGAGCAGCCGCATTAATTACGGGTGGGCACAAGCAGGCTCGTTGGATGCCTCATCCTCGGAAAGGAGGACTGGGCAGCGTCCCCTCTACTCGCAGACGACTCTGGACCGTGAGGGAAAGTGACTACCTGGCTGACCCACCCCGATGGACAGGGTTGAGACAAGGGTGGCGAAGGCAGGGAAGGGGGCGAAGGGGCGGAAGCGAGGAATGAGGAGTGATGAGGGGCAGCCACTGCATATCATGGAAGATCGGGTTCACGTGCCGATCACCTTCGGGTTGCCCTCACCTCCCTCGTCCGGCCCTCCCATGTCCAGCTCACCAGCACCACCTTGCTCATGGTCAGGGAACGTTGCGGCGGCTCTGAGCAACGACTAGCCGGGTCCATAGGTTTGATGATCCTCCCTGGGTCTCAATTGCACTGCCGCCCACACCTTCGACGTCGCCCCGGCTGAGGTCTTGACTTCGTCCAGGGCCACTCAGTGTTGTGGTCGGTCAGCACCTGTCAGTGAGATCAGTCGTCATCTCAGTAGAGGATTGTATACCTGCCACTGATGAACCGTCAAGAGCAAGAGATGAACAGCTGCTCGCTCGCTGAGCGAACCCGCGTCATGGGCAGATTCTGCCGGATGATGCCCGGTAGCTAGATTTTCATAGTAGTATTATGATACCGTTTCAGGCAATACCGATGAAGAGCAAAGTGGGAGGAGTATCATCATGTCTCAAGCAGGAGACCAGGAGAACAACGAAGCACATCCGACAGAAGAGGGGAAAGAGCTGGCGCGGGATCGCTGGCTGACTCCTGGCGTGTGGGGAATCGGCCTGGCCAGCTTCCTGGCAGACCTGGGGCATGAAGTGCCGACAGCTCTGTTTGCCAGCCTGATCGTGGGCCTGCTGGGAGGATCGGCAGCGATCCTTGGTCTGCTAGAGGGACTGGCCGATGGCCTGGCAGGGGTGGCCCGTCTCGGAGGCGGCTTGCTTGCGGATGAGCCTGGAAGACGTCGCCGCATTGCGGTTGGAGGCTATGCCTCAACGGCGATCTGTGCCGCCCTCATTGGAGCTGCGTGGGCAGTCTGGCAAGTCGCGCTGCTCCGCATAGGGGCCTGGGTGGCGCGCGGCCTGCGTGTGCCCGCTCGGAATGCGCTCCTGGCTGATCTGGTCCCAGAGAACAGGTATGGGCGCGCCTATGGCTTCGAGCGGATGATGGATAATCTGGGCGCCATTGGCGGGCCGTTGCTGGCCCTGGGATTGGTGGCGATTGTCGGCATTCGTCCTGCAATCCTCTTATCTGTGATTCCTGGCCTGCTTGCCGCGCTCTCTATCCTGTTTGCTCTCCGCTTCCTCCCGCCGGTCACACGCTTCGAACGAGTGCCGTTCTCCCTCAACATCCGCCCCCTCCTGGAGAAGCGCCTCCGTCTCAGACAGGTGCTGCTGGGGGTTGGCCTCTTTGAGGCGAGCAACGTCGCGGCCCCGCTCCTGATCTTGCAGGCGACGCAGCTCCTGACGCCAGGTCTCGGGCTGCAAGCGGCCACACAGGTCGGGCTCGTCTTGTACCTGGGATACAATGTCACCGCCTCCCTGGCATCGCTGCCTGCCGGGCGCCTGAGTGATCGCTGGGGGCCGTTGGCGGTCCTGATGGCGGGCACCGCCTGCTTTGCCCTGGCTTTTCTGTGCTTTGCCGGCAGCCAGGCCAGCGTCTGGCTCCTGGTGCCGGCCTTTCTCCTGGCAGGTCTGGCCATCGGTGGAGTCGAGACCAGCGAGCATGCGGCAATCGCTACGCTCGCTCCTCCGGAGCGGCGTGGCTCGGCCTTTGGCCTCCTGGCTGCTATTCAGAGCTTTGGTAATATTCTGGCCTCTAGTTGCGCAGGACTCCTCTGAAGCATCTTTTCACCATTCGTAGCGTTCACCTACCTGGCGATGCTCTCTGCCCTGGCCACGCTCGCACTGTTGTGGTCTGCGCGCCTCTTCACCCAGGCCGAGGCCTTGCCTGGCGCTGGGGAGCGCCAGACACAAGGGCCACAGCGCCCATAAGGGGGCCTCTGCCGGCACTGCGCTCTTCAGCGAGCCTGGCCCATGTCTTGACTCGCTCGGACACCTGCTCTGCTACTCCTGGGTACCAGGGAATGACGAAGGTATCCACCTGGCGTGGCAGTCTTCGGGGGAGTGGAAGGAAGATCTTGGGCGGGAAGGAGCGCGAAGCCATTGGTAGAGGCCAGCACCGAGACAGGCACCCAGCAGAGGGCCAAGCCAATAGACCCAGTGATCTTGCCAGGCGCCAGTCAGCAGTGCTGGACCGAACGAGCGCGCAGGATTCATCGAGGCGCCGCTGATCGGCCCGCCCCAGAGTGCATCCAAGGCTACAGCAGCCCCGATCGCCAGCGCTGCGGTCTGACCGACAGCCCGGGTATCAGTGGCAACAGCCATGATAACGAACATGAGGACTGCCGAGAGCAGCACTTCCATGCCCAGAGCCTGCCAGGGACTCCCATGGGGAACGGTGGCACCGAGCTGGGCAGCGGTTCCTACGAGCAGACGTAAGATCGCGGCGCCACCACTGGCTCCCACGAGCTGGGCGCCGACATAGCAGGGAACCTCACGCCAGGGGAAATGCCGCGTGAGAGCGAAGGCCACCGTCACCGCAGGATTAAAGTGAGCTCCAGAGAGGTGTCCACAGGCAGCGATCAGGACAAAGATGACCAGGCCGAAGGCGAGGGCCACTCCCAGATGGGTGAGAGCTCGCGTCTGAGCCTCAACCACGATTGAGCCGCATCCTGCCATCACCACGATCGCCGTCCCCAGCAGCTCGGCTCCTGCACGACGCAGTAGTCCTGGTCGCTGTTTCTTCGACTCGCTCATACAGTAGCTGCTCCCCCCAGGTGTTCTTGGGCCAGCCACTCGCGAATGCGCTGCTCCAGGCCATCACGCACAGCCCGGAAGGCCGCGAGCTGCTCCTCCTCACTGCCCGTAACTGCCGCTGGATCGGGAAAGCCCCAATGCAGTCGCTGCGCCTTGCCAGGGAAAATCGGGCACTGCTCTGCTGCCTGGTCACACACGGTGATCACCACATCAAACGATTGTCCGCGGAACTCATCGACAGACTTGGCTCGCTGGGCACTGATATCGATCCCACGTTCGGCCATGACGCGCTGCGCCAGAGGGTGGACCCGAGAAGGGGCAATCCCAGCACTGGCAACCTCGAGCTGATCCCCTGCCAGAGTCCGTAGCAGTCCCTCGGCCATCTGAGACCGGGCGGAATTCGCTGTGCAGAGAACAAGTACACGCTTACCCATCGTCGCTCCTGACTTCCTTTCGGTTTGGGGGCCTGATGCTCCCAGATTCCTACAAATGAGATTGAGGCAATTTCCTTTGTAGAGTATAGGCCCTGCGCAAGGGAAAAACAAGGGATAGGTAACAAGGAGGGAGTTCGCACCGTTATTTAACATCCTCTTAACAAGAGAGGCGTGCTCAGGTGATCATCTGTTCCAGAAGACTTTACCAATCCTTTGGGCAGAGTTAACTCCTACTCCTTACAGTTGAGATGAGGCCAGGCGGGGCAAGCTCATCGCCCTGCCCGGCAGGACGGCGTGTCGGTTTCGTTGTGGCCAGAGAGACGACGCGATCAAAGGAGGAGTATCAGTCATGGAAGGTAGCATAGGCCGCGCCTTTCGTCTAAAACACAGAAAAATCCTATGGCTATTTGCTCTCTTGCTGCTCTCACTAGTCCTGGAAGCATGCGGCAGTCCTTCGGCAGGGAACCAGAGTTCAGGCACCTGTCCCTCTGTCAGCATGCTGACGGGAGCAGGGTCAACCTTTGACTTTCCTCTCTTCTCAAAGATGTTTACCGAATATGCGAAAATCGGCTGTCATGTGCAGGTCAACTATCAATCGGTCGGTAGCGGTGCTGGGAAAACCCAGTTTCTGCAACAGACTGTCGACTTCGGAGCTTCTGACGGCCCAATGACAGACGAGGAAATGGCCAAAAGCCAGAATGGTCCCATTCTGCATATCCCTGTCACGATTGGGGCGGAGGCCATTTCCTATAACCTGGCCAGTGTGCCTGAGGCACAACATGTTCGCTTTACTGGTCCCTTGCTGGCAGATATCTATCTAGGGAAGATCACCTACTGGGATGATCCGGCGCTCAAGCAGCTCAATCCGGATCTCTCTTTGCCTCATCAGGCGATTACGGTGGTCCATCGCTCTGACGGAAGTGGGACGACCGCGATTTTCACAAAGTATCTTGCGACAGTCAGCGAAGCCTGGGCTAACCAGGTGGGAGCGGGTTCAACTGTCAATTGGCCGGTGGGCGTAGGGGGCAAAGGGAATGAAGGAGTTGCAGCAGCGGTGCGCACGACCGCGGGAGCCATTGGCTATAATGAGCTGGCCTATGTCCTGAAGAACAATATGCAGTATGGCATGGTCCAGAACCGCGATGGGGTCTTCACGCTGCCCTCGCTTGAGACGGCCAAAGCTGATGCTGCCAATGCGACGAATATCCCTGCAGATCTTCGCTTCTACATTGTGAATGAGCCAGGGAAAGACTCCTATCCGATTACTGGCTACTCCTGGGCCCTGGTCTATCAAAATCAGCGTGATCCCGCCCGGGGAGAGGCACTAGCCAATCTGCTCTGGTGGATGGTCCACGATGGTCAGCGCTATGCGCCTGATCTGGCATATGTGCCGCTGCCAGACGCGATCGTGCAGCGGGACGAGGCTCAGATCAGAAAGATGCGCTGTGGTGATCAGGGCTGCTATCACGGCTAACAAGATCAATCCTGGTGGAGAGGCAGAGGGTGCCCTTTCTCATGCTGCCTCTGGGCGTTTCCTTCCCCTCCTCACCCACGGCGGCAGGAACTGGCGCTTGCTGCCTCTCTGCTCTCTGCAAGTTTATCAGAGCTGTTTGGAGAAAGCGATGCTCCTTCACTCTTCCCGCACAGGCAGCAAATGGCAAGAGCTGCAGAGCCGCCTTCGCAAGGCGTATCGTCTGGGGCGCAGGTACCCAGGGGACAGTTTCTTCCGGGGAATAGTGCTCCTGGCTGGGCTGGCTGTCCTGGTCATTGTCGGAGGTCTGATCCTGGTGCTGGTCAGCAACTCCTGGCCGACGATTAGCACCTTTGGCTGGCGCTTTCTGGTAAATGAGGCCTTCGACCCCATTCATCAGAGCTATGGGGTGCGCCCTGCCATCTTCGGCACGGTGGTGACATCGACCCTGGCTCTGGCGCTGGCTCTCCCGCTAGGGATCGGCGCGGCCATCTATCTGGCCGAATTCTGCCCCCGCCAGCTGCAAGTGGTGTTGACTTTTCTGGTGGATAGCCTGGCTGCCATCCCAAGCGTGGTTTTGGGTCTCTGGGGCTTCCTCACCTTTGCCCCGTGGCTGCAGCAAAATGGGGAGCCGTGGCTGCAGCAGCATCTGGGATGGCTCCCCTTCTTCCAGGGCTCCCCTCATGGCCTGGGACTGCTGGCGGCAATCTGCATCTTGATGGTCATGATTCTGCCCATTCTGATTTCTCTCGGGCGGGAAGTGTTGGAGACAGTCCCGCGAGAACAACGAGAGGCGCTGCTGGCGCTGGGTGCTACAGACTGGGAAGTCATTCGCCATGCCGTGCTGCCCGCGGCGCGCTCTGGCCTGGCCGGCGCTGCCATGCTGGCGCTGGGGCGCGCACTCGGCGAGACGATTGCCGTGACACTTGTCATTGGGAATCAGGCGGCTCCCCCCAGCCTCAGCCTTTTTCAGACAGGCTATACCTTGCCCAGCATCATCGCGAACCAGTTCGGAGAGGCGACTCCCGGCCTGTTTCTCTCCGCTGTTCTTGAAGCAGGCTGCCTGCTTCTGCTGATCACGTTGCTGACCAATATCCTGGCTCGGCTCCTGATTACTCGGCTGACCCGGGGCATTCCCAGGACGTGAGGAGTGTGATGATCAAGATGAAAGGCAGGAACACAAGCAAGAGCATGCGCATGCCCTTTCTCCAAAGGGATTCAGGGCGTGCTCTGATACGACGAGGATTCTCAGTCCTGTTTCGTTGCCTGTGCATGATCGTTGCTATTTCAATCACAGTTTTTATACTCTATCTCATCTTATATGTGGTTCATGAAGGATTGCCTTTCTTAAACCTGGATTTCTTTACCCAGCCACCCACAGCGCTGGGGGACCCAGGGGGTGGAGTGGTAACGGCGGTTATCGGCTCCTTGCTCATTGTCGGCACTGCGACCCTGATAGGAGCTCCGCTCGGACTACTGACCGGGATCTACCTGGCGGAGTTTGGCAACGGGAGCCTGGCTATGGTGATTCGTTTCCTGGTGGATTCGCTCGCAGGTTTGCCGACGATTATTGTCGGTCTCTTCGTTTGGGTCCTGGTTGTGGTCCCAGCTCACTCCTTCTCGGGGCTGGCCGGGGCACTGGCGCTAGCGATCATCATGATCCCCCTAATGACGCGGACGACCGAAGAAGTCATTCGGCTGGTCCCTACTGAGCTCCGTCACGCTTCAGCGGCGCTTGGAGCCACGCCGACGCAGACCATGCTACGGGTCATTCTCCCTGCTGCTCGGAATGGCCTCCTGACCGGCCTCTTTCTGGCAATTGCCCGGGTAGCAGGGGAGACTGCTCCTCTGCTGATGACCGCCATTGGCAGCCCATTTCTGAACACGAACCTGGCGCTGCCAATGGATGCCTTGCCGCTCCGCATCTTCACCTTTACCCTGAGTCCTTATGCGTATCAGATCCATCAAGCCTATGCTGGTTCGCTGGTGCTCCTGGGGCTGGTGATCCTGGCTTCGCTTCTGATTCGCTGGGTCCTGCGCCGGACCTTGCCAGGCCAGCTCTGAAGAGGCCGCTGGCTAAGGGTCTGCAAAGAGCTGGTCATCAACCAGCAGCCTCCTTCTGAAGAGAGACTCAGAAAGGGACTCTCTCTCGTGCACCTGCCTGGGCTTCCTCCTCCCTGCAAGCTCGCTGCCGGTGGGGCTGGGTAATCTCGCGAACTCCTCCATCGGTGAGCGTTTCGGCCTTTCCCTGCAAGGGCCGGATCTATGGCTTCGGCCAGGACAGGGCACCGCTCTGCCCTGCTGCTCTTCTCTTCTGACCAAGGAGAGGCCTATTACGACCATTCTCCTTGCAAGAGAGACCCCTTCTGTTGCAGCTCATGCCAGGCACGTTGCACGCGCCGCACGCTTTCATAGGAGACGCCGAACTGCGCTGCGACTTGGCGCAGGGAGACTCCTTGCTTGAGGAGGGCCAGCGCCTGGGGCCACTCGGAGAGAGGGATAAGGGGATGCCAGCGTCTGCTGGTAAGGTTCCCCACCTGATCAGTCCTCTCCTGTGACTGCTGCTTTCTCTTCTGATCGTGCCATGCCGGTTTCTGTCTTCCCAGGATCAGTTGCTTCCTGTCGTTGCTGGTCCGGTCCACCAGCGAACAGGTCGCCTCCCAAAAATAAAAAAAAGCCTCGACTCCTACAGCAGGAGAGGAGGAGAGGCGGCTGGACAGGGAAGCTGGCCTCCGTCGCCACACCACAGGTCGCCTCCCTGTCTCTGACCGCTTCGTCATCACGGTAGTTGGACTAGGCCACTGGGCTTTTCCTTCTCCCTGGACAGCCGTGCTCTGAGCAACTCGACTCGACCGCAATCGGTCCTGCTCTCCCCCACCCTATTCCTCCCGCAGCGCCTGCACCAGGCGAGACCAGTCGACTGCATGAGCATAGCTCTCAATGATGGATCGGGCCAATGTTCCCAGCGGGCTGGTCTGCAGCCGTAGCTCTGGCTGCTCAGCCCAGCGGCGAGCCAGGCTGTCCCACCAGAAGGAGAGGGAGAGCGATGGATCTGAGGGCAGCTCCTGCCTGGCAGAGCGGAGCGCCTCTACTGCTGTCGCCTCTAGGGGCGTCAAGGAGCAGTCAGCTCCCTCTCCCTGCAGGGCCGCTGCCACGCGACTCCAATCGATGCGCCGCGCGGGATCGGTCGCCCAGTGAGCTGCCAGGAGCACTACTCCGTGGGCCACAGGCTCGGCACCCAGAAAACGCTGGAGCTGGCTTTTCACCCACCGCTGGAGGCACTGAGCTGCCGCGGCGGCATCAGCGATCGAGTCGAGTTGCTGCCGGGTTTCCTCGTCAGAGGTGAGCACCGTCCAGCAGTCCCAGGTGGGGCTGTTAGGCCACCCCTGGTACGGTAGCCAGGGTGGTTCTTGTGAATGCATCGCTCACTCCTTCCTTTCTTCCCCTTCTCTCTTCCATCTTCCATTCACCAGCTCAGTATAGCACAGGAGCCCGCCAGATCCACTCCTGCTGGGACCCCGCCTGGGGGATCACTGACTCTCATGGCGGGCTGCCGCTTCCGCTATGCTTTCACAGGCAGGGTGGTTCCTTTCAGCAAACGATCCCCTTCGAGCAGGCAAGAGCAGGAAAAGCGCGCAATCAGGTTGCTGCCTCGCCAAGCCTGCCAGCCTCACCTCCCCACACCTCCTCTGGCCACAGGCGCCCCTGCTGACGGCGAAAGCTGTAAGGGAACGCTCCGCCTCCTCCAGACGGGCATCATCGTGACACCACAGGCGGCCAGTGGACAGTTCATAGCCGCCCTGCGCCTGGGGAACGAGGGGACGAGAGACGACGAAGAGGTCTCCCACCTGGATGCCCGCCTGCCGGGCCCGTTCCAGGAGGGAGAGACAGGCTGGCGGTGTGGGCAGGCGCAGGCGACGCCCTCCCAGCTGGCTGGAAAGCCCGTGCCATTGTTCCTCAATCGTCATAGCAGCTCCTTTCGATTCTTTCAGCAAACCATTCCCCCACAGCTGGCAGGCAGGGAGGGGAACAGATGACACCGGCAGAGAGCGGCGGAGCCTCTGCCGGGCACGGCACGCTCAGGAAGTCCCAGCATCCTGACCCGCCCCTCGGGAGCGGCTTGCGCTCGCGGGCCGCTGCTGAAGGCAGACTGTCATCGTGCCGACCTGGGCACGGAAGACCCCTTGCGTCTCTCCGCCCAAGAGACGGTGCAGCGCCCGCCCAAGTTGGAGGAAGACGGGATGGGCCAGAACGGCTTCGCCGCACAGGAGCCAGTGCTCGGGAAGCTGGCCGATCCTCTGGCGCTGGAGCAGCATGCTCCGCTTGCGAGGAACCTGCCGGAGACCGCTGTCAGCATGCACCTGCAAGCTCCAGGTGGTGTCGATGTCCGAGAGCGTCAGGCAGAGCCAACAAAAGTCAGGGCGTGTGCAGAGCCAGGAAGGATCGAGGAGAAACTGGAGCTGTGAGTCCCGCTCGACCTCCTTCCAGGAGGAAACGGCCAGGTGGATGGTGATGCGCAAAGTAAGTACCCTCCTTTTTTCTGGTGAATCAGCATTAGCAAAGCGGTCCTGAGAGCACAGGACTGGTGAGTCTCCCAGAGCGCGTTGGTCATCCCTCTTCCTTCCGTGCCGCGACCCGGAAGGAAACGCCCCACGAACGGAGGGCAGATGCCAGCCTGTCCATCTGGTTGCAGCAGAGAAGCTGGACATCAGCCCCTCCTTGTCGGAGGGCACTGCGTGGGGCGCTGATCAGCAGGTGGGCCTGGTCCTCCCGTAAGAGCGGCACCGTCTGGCACAACGCTGTTTCGAGCCAGTGCGCATCCGCATCGTCATCAGGTGACACCAGCACGGTCTGCAGTCGGGGCCGGGCCTCCGCGGCGGCTTGCTCCCAGCGCTGCCAGCGGAGTGCTCGTGCCCAGGCGCTCCACAGCTCGGAGGCATCTCGCACTGCCCGTTGATCCTGAGAGAGATCAGGCTGGAGGAACGGCGTTTCTCGGATGCCGAGCACTGTTTGCCTCATGCGGACGGGCAGCGGCGCTTCCCCAGCGGCCATGACGGCCAGTTCAAGCTCAGGGTCAGGAAAAGGCAGCCCTCGGCTGGTCCAGCCCACATGGGCCACCTGTAGCCGATAGCGCTCGCCGGGCAGGGGTGCTGGTAGAATCCACGCCGCGATGATCAGAGGCTCATAGGGCTCATGGGCCAGATCCAGGCGAAAGAAATGGGCCGGGGACGCGGGCACGGCATCCAGGAACGGGAGGAGTCCGGCAGCCTCCACAATGGCCCGAGTGCGCTGAACGAGTTGGACCAATGGAGAACGTTTCGGAGGTTCCATCGCTTACGCTTCCTGCTCTTCTTGTCTGGTTCCTCCAGAGCCGCCTGTATCCTGGGGTCCAACAGGCAGGCTCAAGGGAGGGAGCCGGAGCCACTCCGCTATGACGGCCTGGGCTGCAACAGACGCGGAACCAGCCAGTCCTGTGCGTTGGCAGGCCAACACACTTGCAGCTACCAGACAACTCCTCTGATACGCCTTCTGATAGCTTCTCAACGCTGCTGCTCGACCGTCTGTCCAGATCAGCGGGAGGGTGTCCGTCTGCGTGAGTAACTGCTCCACTTTGGGCTGGCAGTAGCGCACCCCTGGAAAGTAGAGGGTCCAGATAGGGAGGGGGTGCATCAGCAGCTCTTGCGCCAGCGTTGGGTCCAGAATGCCCGTTGATCCTCCGTCGGCTTCCACTTCCAACCAGCCATGCTGGCTGAGCGTGACGCTGAGCGAGCCCATCAGCGATCCAAGCCGGGGATGGTACTGGGCCTCCTGGACCAGGACGACGTACCATCCTTCCACATAGCGCAGGTCAGACCGCTGTGAGGACCGGAGCACCCGCAGAGCGTTCGCAAAGCAGGCTCCTGCGGGTGCTGCTTCCAGTAGGAGAGCTTCCAGCGATTCCACGAGGAGCAGATGTTGATGGGTCTGACAGGACCAGGATGATGAGTCGTGCATCGTTGTTCTCCTTCAGGTCTTCCAGGTATCCTCCCTGGGGCCTGATGGTCCCAGGGAACGTTCAAGAGCGCGCTCTGTCAGGAAGAGGCCCTCGGAAGCAGGAGAGAGGGGGGAGATAGTTCTCCTTCAGAGCCTGTCTCGTGCAGCAATCAGGCGGCAGAAGGGATACGGCACTGGTCTCCTGCGATCGCCTCTCTCTGCACATCAGTGGTCCTCCGACCAAGACGCTGGGCTATTCCTTCCATCGCCTCTTCCCTTTCGTCTCAGCGACGTTGACGCACCCAGGCTCTTGCCAGGCGAGCTCCGCTGGGAAGCCTGGGTAGGGTGGTGGGGCAGGGGGTGGTCGCACGAGACCCCAGGAGGTCAGGAGAGATCCGCAATGATCTTGCCAGCCCGTTCGAGCGCCTCGCGCTTCACGTAGTAGTAGGCCCACAGCCCCTGCTTGTGGCAGCCCACCAGCCCGGCCTCGCGGAGGAGGCGCAGATGATGAGAGATGGTCGATTGTTCCAGGGTGCAGGCGCGTGCCAGCTCCAAGACGCAGATCACCCCCCCGTGCTGGCGCAGCAGACTCAGCAGACGCAACCGCTGCGGGTCCGCCAGCGCCTTGAGCAGGCGAGCCTGCTCCTGGGCCTCCGCCTCGGACAGTGGTGGCATGAAAGGGGATAGGGCCTCATGATGCATTGGGCGTGTTGGTGCTTTCATAGGGATGGTCCTTTCTGGTTCAGGAGAGCGAGTCTCGTTGAGAATGCCGGGCCCGCGCGAGAGGAGTCGGACGGTGAGGCACCCCGTGCGAGCCGGGCTGGATGATCGTGCGTCTGACCGAATCAGCCCAGACGCTGGCATCGAGAGCACACGGTGTGCGCTTGGGGGAATGGCTCGGGCAGAGAGGGAGAGTCGCCTTCCTCCCCTGGATTCATCCAGGGGTTCCCGGCGGCCTGTTCGAGGATCACGATTTGGCCGCTGGCTGCTCTCTCAGCATGCTCTGGGGCCGGACAGCGCGCCTTGAGGATGAGCAAACGCTCGCGCCATCGCTCCCGGAGGACAGCAGTGCTCCGCTTTGCTCTTCAGCAACCGCGTCCGGGCTCGTGGCGAAGGCAGATTATCATCGGGCCTACCTGGGCATGGAAGACCCCACGCAGCTCTTCGCGGAGGAGCCGGTCGAGTTCCCTCCCGAGCCGGAGAAAGACGGGATGGCCCACCAGCTGCTGTTCGTCCAGGGTCCAGCTCCAGGCAGGCCGTCCGCTTTGCCGGTACTGGAGCAGATAGTCCTGCCGCAGATCGGGGCAGGCAGGAGGTACCTGCACGCTCCAGGAGGTCGTGTCTGGGAGAGTGAGCGTGAGCCAGCAAAAGTCCGGGCGTGTGATCAACCAGGGAAGATCGAAGAGAAAGGGAATGTTCGGGTCTTGCTGGGCCTCCTTCCAGGAGGGAATCACCAGCTCGATGGCGATGCGCATAGCCACCTCCTTCTTTCCTGGTCAGCAGCAGTAACATACAAAAGAAGATGACCCCAATGGGGACAAGCGCACAAGGAGAGGCTAGACCGGCCTGCTCCTGCGCTGGGAGGGAAGAGCAGCTGCGCAGAAGGCGCTCACGGTGTTCACTCTCAGGAGCAAGGCCAGCGCGGGTCCGTGAGCAGCGCTCCCTGCATGCAGGAGCGTCATTCCTCTGCTTCCTCGCTCTCCCCCTCGTCATCCTGCTGACTCTCCCAGGCCACTTCAGTCTGGTAGCAGCAGCAATCTTCGTCACAGAGCCGCGTGTGACAGGCGCCGCAGTACTGGGCGTGGAGGTCCTCACTGAAGCGAAGCACGACCCCGAGAGGGTTGCCTTCGTCATCCAGGAGCTCGCCAGCAGTGTCCCTGTCCTCCACCAGGTCCTGAATACCAGGGCCATACCGCTTGAGCGCACAGGAGACGCAGTAGAGGTCCGCATCCCCCACAATTGCTGCCACACCAGGCCACTTTGGCTGATTCTGCTCCATCCTTTGCTTCTCCTTTCTTTCTTGCTTGTTTGCCAGACGGCCTCAGAGTGAGGGGGACCTGCCCGGCTCTGCCCCGCCGTGGGTGGGAACAGAGCTGGTCCGAGGAGAGGAGGAGATCATGGGCATGATCAGGTAGGCGGCCTCGCAGGAATCGACAGGACGCAGCACGATCGGACGACTGGGCGTGATCCATTCGATGGCCACCTGCTTCACTTTGGAACAGGCCAGTGCCTCGAGCACCTCGAGGAGGTAGAGGATGTTACAGCAGATTTCGGTGGCCGCAGGGAACGCTAGCCCCTTCACCTCGATCCTGGCCTTGAGGGAACTGCTGGTCTCTCCGAGCTGGTCTGCGGTGGTGGTGATGACGACCTTCCCTGGCAGCCCTGATTCCCCCGACGATTCTGCCTCTTCTGCATCGAACGCTTCAAAGCGCAGCCGCACGATGAGCGCGCTCTCCTGCGCAACAACCGCTGCCGTTTTGAGCTGTGCCAGGAGGGGTTCGCGTTCAAGCACGACCCGGAACGGGTAGGGATCCTTGGGAAGGATGCCCTTATACGCCGGGTAGGTGTCAGGCAGGAGACGAGCAGCCAGGGCTATCTGCTCAGTCTGGAAAAGCACCCGGGAGGGGAGCATGCCCATCTCAATCGTTCCTGCATGCGGGAGCAGACGGGCAAGCTCCGCCAGCGCCGAGGCAGGAATCAGCAGCTCCTGGCCCGCTTCCGTCTCGTCAGCCTTGCCGACGCAGGGAAGCGCCGTACAGGCAAGCCGGAACGGATCAGCCGCCACGAGGGTCATGGTGGTCCCAAGCTGGCACAGGACCCCCTGTAACGCGGGTCTTGATGCATCTCGGGCTGCCGCGAAGATGATACGCTGGATGGCTTGGCGAAGCTGGGAGGCCTGAAGTCGCAGCGGGCTGGCAGGCATAGTCGGCAGACGGGGGAACTCGCTGGGATCGGACCCTTGCAAAGTCACACACATGCCGGTACTGGACGAAGCATCGGAGAAGATGGCCTTGTCATCAAGCAACCGGGCTTCCACTGTCAGGAAGCCAGAGGAGGGGAAAGATCTGAGCACTTCCCGCAACGGGCGGGCAGGGACCGCAATCTGGCCTTCCTCCTGCACCTGAGCGGCGGGCAGGTAGGCGCAGAGGCTCAGCTGGAAGCCGGTCGCCTCGACCGTCACCCTGCCACCGGCTTCCGCCGAGAGCAAGAGGTGGTCAGCCAGAGGCCAGGGGCCCCTCCTGTCGATGGCCCGCGAGGCCAGGGCGACAGAGCGTTTGAGGCTTTCAATACTGGTGACAAATTTCATGCGTTGCTCCTTTCGAACGGCTTTTGATAGTTCAAGCCTGATCTATCGAGAGAAACACGTCCCGTTTCCCCGGCAGCCAGGCTTGAGCAGACCAGCAGGCTAGGAAGCACTCATCCGCGGCGCACGCGGCGGCTCCTGCCACAGCGTTTCGGGGCAGTCAGCTCCAGGAGCAGCGGCTTCGGCGCGCTGTTGTCGGAATGCCAGCTCGTCCGTATACAGACCAGCGGATGGCAGCATGGCACGATCCAGCCCCAGTTCTGCGCGGGCCTGACGGACGGCGGCCTCAGGCACCAGGAGCAGATCAGGCACCTCCACTTCATGAGGGGCTCGTGGCTCCTCTTCCAGATCCAGCAACGTCTGCCGGGTGGTGATGGCGATCGATCGCAGCACCCGTTGAATCTCTGGGAGGCTCCGTTGTCGCTCCGCCGGACGGAGCTCGACGATCTCCTGGAGATGCTCCATGATCCGCTCTACCTCCTGATCGCCGTAGAAATTCAGGGAGCGAATTTGCGTCATCAGGTGCTTGAGCTGGACGACCGAACGAGGAGAGAACGAGGTGCCCCCACGCCGCTGCAAGGTGGCAAGCAGATCGGTCACCGCTTCATAGATGAGCGTGCGCAGGTGACCAACCACAGAGGCGAGAACATCCTCTAGCGCGTTTGCACGCGTCTCAGCCTGGGCGCGCAGGTCCTGCCTCATCACCGCTCGCTGGCGCGCGTACTCCTGCCCCTGAATGCTTGCTGCGATTGCTTCCCCCTGGCTGTCAGTCGCCGTGTCCTGACCGGGCATCGGTGTGCCAGCTCCCCCTAGCTGCGCGCTTCCCTCCGAGACCATGTACTCGAACGCGAAGGATTGCTCGATCCGCTGCAAGGAAGGAACTTGCTGCTGGATGCGACCGCAGTAGGCGCTGACAAAGGCTTCCTGGCTCGAGGGAAAGGAGAGGGGGACAGAGTCCGTGGCCTGGCCAGGGAGCGCTCCAGGGAGAGACAACCGCTGGTAGATCTCCCGAGCAATGGTCTCGTACTCGTCCATGACCTGGCGGAGCAGCACAGGGTAGAGACGGAGAATCTCGTCACGGAGGGCGAAGTACTCCTCTTGGAGTCGCGCTGCAGTCGTGCGCCAGCCCTCATAGGCAGTGACAGGGACAAAGGCTCCCAGCTCGGTCCAGAAGGCTCGTTCTCGTAAGGCATAGCGAGCACTACTCTCGATCCGACTCAGCGCCCTCATGTAGCGCTCGGGCAGCAACCGTTTCTCGCCCAGCACCAGCCAGGTTGCCAGTTTCTGGCGGATCTCCTCATCTGAGATGTGAATCCCCAGATCATCAAGCGTGAGGCGTGCAGTAAAGCGGCAGCGCCGGATACGCAAACGAACCAGGACGCCTTGTTGGAGCAGAGCCCGCCAATTGATGGCTTCGAACGAGTGTGCTCCTAGCAGCGTGGCCACCACCTGCCGTCGAGAACTGGAAGCAGCGGGCCCAGCCTGAGTCGGGTTCACGGGCGTGGAGTGAATCAGTACATGATCCATGAGTAGAACACCTCCTGATGTAAGATGCATGAGGGGAGTCGGAACGGAAGTGGAGGATGGAGCCTGGAGCAGATGGGAGAGCCGCTGAGCGATCAGTTGACCAAGCGAGTTAGAGATAACGGGCCTGACGGGCATCCCCCTCCTGTCCCTCTGCCCCCTCGTCTTCACGCGTGTGCCCACGAGCACGCTGGTGCAGTCTGGCCAGATGACGACGCTCCCGCTCTTGAGCGGCGAGCGCTGGTGGCAGGAAGCGCAAGTTGTTACAGGCCTCCAATGCGCGGCGTGTGAACTGTTCCACCTGGGCCAGAGTCACCGGTCGAATATTCTCCAGAGCCGTCTGGGCCTCAGTGAGCGTAATGGAGGTGTCACTGCCGTTGGCCAGAAAGCGTGCTTCCTTGAGGACCGCTTCCAGATCAGCGGGACTATAGCTGTCCGTTTCGCGCGCAAGCAGCTCCAGCGCTTCCTCACTCAGCGTGACCTGCAGGAGACGCGCCTGGACCTGCAGGACGCTGCGCCGTCCGGCCTCATCCGGGCAGAGCACGGGGAAGATGACATCGAAGCGTCCAGGCCGTAGGAGGGCTGGATCAAGCAGATGCGGCTGATTGGTCGCCGCTACCACCAGCACGCGCCCGCGCAAGGCCTCGTCTCCCATCCATTGCAAGAGCGCCCCAAAGAGATTGGCCGCCACCGGGCTGCCAGAGTGGGAGCCGCGCTGTGCCAGATGGGTCTGATCCAGCTCATCGATAAAGAGCAGCATGGGGGCCAGGCTCATGGCCAGGTCGAAGATGGCCTGCAGGTTGCGCTCGGAGGTGCCCACCACTCCTCCCAGGATACTGGCCATGCGGAGCGCCATCGCGTTGTAGCCCAGTTCCTTGGCTGCAGCCTCAACGTAGCGCGTCTTGCCCGTCCCAGGAGGTCCCACCAGCAAGACTCCTTTGGGCACGTCGCGCAGTCGTCCTTCACGCAACGGTGCAATGACCTCCTGGCGCGTCCAGGCAATCAACGTGTCCAGGCCGCCTAGACCGGCGAACCCTTCCGGCAGGGGGTCGAGCATGACCACGGTCTCGCTATATTCCTGACGGATCAGGGCATCCTTGCGCGCTTTGACCAGTTGACGAGTGACTCCTGGCCGCCGGGTCTCCCCTCCTCCCTCCAATGGCTTTTCCGAAGCCCCCGCTGACAGCCTCTGGGACGCGTCTGGCCCCAGGCTCCCAATTCCTGCTGCTCCTTCCGTCCCAATGGCGCCGACTAAGAGAATATCCTCAATCTGGCGGAGATTGAGGCCGGCGGTATTGCGAGCCAGGTCTTCGATCGTCAGATCGAGCAAGGCAATGGGCTGCTCCTGGCGATAGTCCTGCAGGTACCAGGTAATGTAGGCCCGGCGGGTTGCCTCGTCAGGGAGGGCCAGCTCGATGACACGATAGCCGCTCGCATTCGCGCGCAAATCTGGGTGGAGACTGCTCAGCCGGGGACTGAGCAGGAAGATCGGATTGTTCTGCCGCCCCAGGCTGACATCCTGGCCCCAGTAGAGCAACGTTGCCAGCAGGGCCAGCCGCTCCTCGCTCATCGGTGCCACCAGCGGGCCTGGGCAGATGAGGTCTACTCCATCCAGAATCACTGCGACCCGTCCGCAGGCAGCAGGATGACGCAGGAGCTGATCAATGATCGCCAGCGCCTGCGCCGGGCGTCGCGCGCTGCTGAACAGATCCTCCTGGTGGACGGCTCCTCCCGCTGCGGCTGCCGGTAGTCCTGCGTTGAGCGCGGTGACCAGAGGACCGGCAGGAGCAGCAAGGGCTGGCTCCAACAGGGCCAGGGCCCGTTCGCGCATCGAAGGCAAGGCAAAGGTAATGCCAACTGCCCGGTGATACGTCAGAACGATATCGCGAGCGTCTGTATGCAGTGTGCCCTGCAGAAACCGCAGGTGAGAGATTCCCTGGAGGGCAGTGACGCCCTGCACATCGCCGGTGAGAATGAAGCCGTGACTTGCTCCTGATCGAAAGAGCGTGAGAAATTCCCGGTACCAGGTGGGAAGCGCCTTCCTGGAAAGTTCCATAACGGGACACTCCTTCCATGACGTGAAATGAACGTGGGCTGCAAGCCAGGGAGGAGCGGGGGCGGAACGAGACCCGAAGACCTCTCATCCCCCACCCCCATCACCGCTCCCAGAGGATACCCTGGAAGCGTCAGGAGCAGCGGACAGGATGGTCTTCAACCAGGCCGCTACTCCCCCCCACGATAGTCCCTCAGTCCCTCAGCCCGAGAAGACCCCTGCCGCAGCCCTGGACAAGGCTCAGCGTGGAGCCCGCCTGTCCGTCTGGGAGGCAGCCTCTTCGTCTGCCTCCCAGATGACTGGCTCGTGATCATCCTGATCAGCTGGCCTCCCTGCCCACCTCCCTCCCGCTGCCCTCAGCTCGCTGCCGATACGAAGCAGAGGGCCAGGGGAAAGGAGACAACAAGGGCAGAGGTGGATTGCGTCGCGGGGAACGCCGGGCCGTTACGGGCAGATGTAGGCTTGCTGGCGAGCCATCTGCACACCGAACGCCTCCAGGTGCGCAAAGAGGGCCTCGCGGTCAAAGTCGAGCTCCCGGTCACCAGCTGCATCCCAGGCGCGTTCCGGGCGTTCTCTCTCCTGCAGCACGCAGGCCCGACAGGTCCCGACTTTCCAGGACCCATCCGCCGAGAGCGCCAGGTAGAGTGCAGCAGCCTGACGAGGAGAGGCTGCCGGGCAGGCGCCGGATGCGTCCGGTGTCAGGTCAGAAAAGGGTTCCATGGTCATCGTTATGCTCCTCATGCTTCTCCAGCGTGGTCGTCTGATCAATCGTAGCAGCCTGCTCGCTGGCAGTCGCCTGGTCCAGAGCGGTGAGCAGGCCCAGTTCCGGCTTGGGCATAAACGCTGTGCGTTGCACGTGAATGCCCAGCTGATGCAATCTGGCATGCAGCTCCTTCCCGGCTTGCAGGCAGGCTGCTCCCTCAAAGTGCTGGTAATCGACGCGCGTCTGCCCATCTGGCAGGACGGCAATGGTAATGCGTTCAGGCATAGCTCACTCCTGTAATCAGGATGCGTCCTGTCTCTGCCTCTTCCTCCGAAGTCACCTGATACCCCATCTGGCGGAGGGCGGCAAGTGTGGCCAGCGCAATGTACTTTTGCACAATGGCGCGTTGCACGTCCTGACAGAAGTTCGTATCGACTCCCCAGAGGTCGCCCTGGAAGACGAGCTGACCAGAGGAGGTGATGTCCACCCCCAGGCCACGTGGGAGTGCCTGACTGGGAGAACGGTGGGGTGATCGAGGGATGCAGATGGCCAGCCCGAGGCTGGTTCGATACGCCTTGCCCCAGTAGTCTTGATAGGAGGCGGTCACCGCCCCCTCATACTGCTGAGCGACCAGAGCAATCGCCTGGCGCAGCAGCGTGAGACAGGGGTGCTGCGCCAGCGCCTGATGGTTCCCCTGGCCAATGAGTTCAGGCACATCGGCAAAGACAAGGTTCGTTGTTCCTTCTTCAATATGGCTCATACACGAGTGCTCCTTTCGAGGACAGGATAGTTCGAGGACAGGATAGTTCAGAGAGACACCTTGCAGGCCGCAGCAGGTGCCCGGGAGACACAAGCCCGGGAGGCGGGCGGATCTCACTCCCCAACAGGATCAGGGGGAGTGAGATCCCTCATCCCTGCATCGCTGCCTCCAGTGATTTCAGCGTATGGTGGCTGGCATCAGCCAGATCGTCCCCATACGGCAGCAGGAAAAATGGGAGAGAACAGCGCGTCACCGGCTGACCAGGATGAATCTGACGGCAGTGCAGGAGAGCAAGCGGAGTTCCGGGCTCGACGGAGGAGGGACAAGGGATGAGCAAGGGGGGTGAGCGCAAGCGATGCAGAGAAGGCTGCCTCCTCCTGCGGAAAGCAGGCAGCGCCCTCCACCGACCCCCGAGGCCCGAGCGACGATGGAAGACGCTCTTCCAATGCCGTCAGGGCTATTTGCAGGACAGGCGAGGCATCAGCAGAGCGAGAGGCAGGCGAATACGGCATGACGGTTTCGCTCACCTCCTCCTTTTTCGCCGGCAACGCTGGTCCCGGATGACGAGGTCGAGCAGGCCACCGTTATGGCTGGAGCGCCTCAGATGCTCAAAGAGTACCAGCACCCCCATGCCCAGGACAACGAGGAAGGCTGGGATCAAGAGCAGCGCCGCCAGAAGCTGTAGATACATGGATGCTTCTCCTTGAGGTCGTGTCCCCATGCGATGCCACGAGATGGGGCCATCACGGATGAGGGGCTGCGCCTGGAACGCACTCGTTTCCACACGGATCGGGTTGGTAGCGAGCCACGATCAGGCCGATGTTATCTCTGCCCCCACCAGCCAGCGCCAGTTGAATCAGGCGTTGCGCCATCTGCGCGGGCGAGAGCTGGGGAGAGGCAAGCACAGCCGCCAGCTGCGATGGGTCAGGCACCATTTCCCAAAGGCCATCGGAGCACAGCAAGAGGCAATCGCCTGCCAGAAGCTGCCGGCGGAAGAGGTCAACGGCCACTTCTTCCGTCTCTCCCAGGCAACGGTAGATCTCGTTCCTGCGCGGGTGCGTGTAGAGCTGATCCGGCGCGAGCCGTCCGGCAGCTACCTGGTCGAAGACGTACGAGTGATCCGACGATAGTTGCGCGAGGACTCCTTGCCGGAAGAGGTAGGTTCGACTGTCCCCCACATTGGCGATGAGGGCCAACGAGCCGACACAGAGCGCCGTTGTCAGAGTGGTCCCCATCAACTTTCTTCCGTCCGCTCCCGCCTGCCGATTGCGCGCATAGACGGCGCGATTGGCCGCCTGCACTCCCTCTGTCAGCAGCGTACGCAGCTCATGGAAGACGGTTGCGCGGCACTCGAGCAGACGTGGCAGGAGCGTCTCGATGAACGTATGGACGGCACACGTTGCCGCCACGTCCCCGTGAGCATGGCCTCCCATGCCATCCGCAACGGCAAAGATTCCCACCGTCGTCCGCTCCTGAGACTGGACCTGACGAACGTCGGGCATGTCAAAGGTGACTGCAAACGGATAATCCTCATTGACCGACCGCTGGCCTGTATCAAGGCCGACCCCTACCGACCAGCAGCGACAGGGCAGGTGCAGTGGGGCCTCTGCGAACCGGGCCTGGAGCCAGGCCGTGGCTTGTTCGAGCAGGGCGGTCGCGCATCGGGTTTGATTCATCGCCAGGAGTGTCTGGGCATGACGCAGATAGGCCAGTGCGACTGCCGTGTCCTGCGACGAACAGGAAGACATCCCAGACATCAGGTTGCTTCTCCTTTCTGTTTCACCTCCGCAGGGAAGGGACCGCTTGCTGTGAGTGAGCACAGCAAGACCAATCGATCAAGCAAGCATCGGCTTCCGGAGCAGCACAAGAGCCGGAACCCTCCTGGCCACGATCTCCTCAGCACCTGCTGGTCGCTGTTCTCGTCCAGCAACCAGATGCGCGGTAGACGGTAGATAGCAGCCCACAGGCCACGTTACCGGCCTGCTGCTCGCCTCCTTGAAAGGAGGCCATCAATAGACAGGACACAGAAGGAGACAAGAGTGAAGGCAACAGCAACAGAAGCCAGGCGATAGGTCAGGAGAGATCGCTGCACGTGAGCGACCTGCCATCCTGCATCGCTGTCATCGTGTCGCCTGTCGCCCTGTCGTCAGATCACGCGAGCGCCGCAGAGCGCTGTGCATGCTCGCAGAGAGCCCGCGGCTTTTCGGGACCATGACTGAGAGTCGTGTCCGTCCAAATCGGAGGGGACACGGGGATTGCCTCTCTCTCAGGCGAGGCAGGCGTGCATCCGCCTGCTGGATGGACGCCACGAAGGTGCTGCCCCTTCGTGGGGGCCGTCCATCATCACATCACCCCCACTCTACCCGAGGGCAGGGGGAAGCTCCTGGGAAGCAGACGGGAAGAGAGCGGGAAGCAGGCGGGAGGCACTGGCTCATACCAGGGGTAGGGCGGCCTTCGCCAGCGTGATGAGCGTGAGGCGACTACAGAGGGCAGCAGAGGGGAAGAAGCCTTCAGGAAGCACGCCACAGCCGGCCTGGTCAACACTGAGCACCAGACGTCAGCAAAGCTGATCCTGACCAGGGACGAAAAACCGGTTAGAGATTTTATCGCCGGCGTTTCAATCCCACAGCGGGCTTCACAGGTATTCAAACCGCGCCTCTGGGGATAGGGGGAGTCATCCAGGGATCGTTTCAATCCCACAGCGGGCTTCACAGGTATTCTAACTCGAACATGCAATATTCAATCTATGCAAATATTTAGTTTCAATCCCACAGCGGGCTTCACAGGTATTCTAACGGAGACCGATGTCTTTAGTGCCGATGGGGTAACGAAGTTTCAATCCCACAGCGGGCTTCACAGGTATTCTAACCCTGACGGGGGAAAAATGGCGTGTTGGGTGAAAAAGTGTTTCAATCCCACAGCGGGCTTCACAGGTATTCTAACGAAGCCGCTAGTGAGTTGTCATGGTTATTACCATGTGAAAGTTTCAATCCCACAGCGGGCTTCACAGGTATTCTAACGGTACCCCCTCTAGAATAGCATTCCAGGCGGTCTCCGTCAAGCCATTTCGAGCATCCCAAAAAAGCGGTCAGCAGTGACCGCTCTCATGCGGTCATGATGTCAGCCACTGTGGCCTTCCGACGGCCTGAAGAGCCTTTCGAGGATCGCTGCGTGAGCAGCCGGGTGCCGAGATCCTCGAAGCGAGATGCAATTCTATCAAGAACATGATATTCATTATATGAATAACATAAAAATAACATATAATTACAGGATGGTCACCAGCGAGGGGCCTGGGTCCGTCCACCCCGGCTCGTCGCCTGAACTGGACCTGCCCTCACTTGTGCCGGGCAGGTCCAATCCCAGCGTTGAGCCAGCAGTCTCCTCCGCCTGGTCTCCTCTGCTTCCAGGCAGGGCCTGGAGCATAGTGATCCGGGGGGCCCGTCACGGCCCCGTCGAGGCGAGGGCGCTGGGGATAGCCCTCCTGCTGCATCGAAGCCCCTGGCTGGAGAGCCTGGGCGGGGCCCTGTGCTCCGGCCCTGGCCGACTCATTGCCCCAGGCAGGCTCAGGCCGCCAGGCCCGCACTCGCCGGCAGCCTGCCGGACAGGACACCATGCGCTGCTCAGAAGGAGCCCTCTACCCATCGGGCCTCCGTACAGCTCAGAAGCACCTTCCTTTTCCGGCCCCGATTCGGAGACAGGACAAAGGACAAAGCCTCCTTGAGGCCATCCAGCAGAAAGGGGGTCCCCTGCACTGCACCGATGCCCCTCACCTGATCAGCCCTGCGCTGACAGCCTTCTTCCCTGGCTCCAGCAGGAGCGGCAGGCCCTGAGTCATGGCCGCTCTGATCGATGGCGAGACCGTCGGTCCAGGATGGGCGATGGCCCTGCTCTCCATCGCCAGCCAGCCGGCCAGCTCGGTCACGTGTCACGTAGCTATCCGCCGGGTCTCTGATGACTGGTTCCCGGAGCGCAGGCCTCGTGGAGCAGCGTGGCATCCTGCTCTGGCTCGCAACAGAGCTCGATCCAGGCGCCACGGATCGTCTTCGCCAGGAACGCCGTTGACATCGCTCGCTCGATGGATGCTGTGGAAGCTGGCGAGCTGTTCTCACCAGGGTTGCGGCGGTCCTGCCTGGCCGGCGGGCGGTGATAGCGGCTTCCCTCCCGCTCGTCAGCCCCCTCGATCAGTCATGGGGTGGGTCATCGGAAGTTGAGGAGGCTGCTGGAGCAGTCGCAATATCAGGGGATCTTTGAGCTGGCTGCCCGTGAAGGAGGACCGTGGGCAGTGAGATTGGTACATCTCGCTCCGGTTGAGGAAAAGACAGAGGAGAGGGGAGCAGGGCACTTCAAGAGAGAAGAGAGATGGGAACTGAGACGCATCCTTTCCTGGCTGCCTCTCTTGAGGCAGCGACAGGATACAGACAGACAAGGACAAGACAAACCATTTCAAGAGAAGAGGAGGAACCCTGTCGGGTTCAACCACACTCTCTCTTGAAATGGTTGCAGCAGGACCAGCATCTGAGAGAGGGAGCGCAAGCAACGCACGCTCGACTCAAGACAGACCCCGTCTGGCAACGAGCCTCTGCCGAAGAGCGCATTGCTCCACTCAACCACACACCTCATCCGCACAGTCAGAGTAGCCATTCAGGCATACCTGCCTGCCCAGGCTCAGGGGAGCGTGCAGGCGTTGCCGCCTTCCCAGCATCTCGGGAGAACGATCTGGACGCTTCCCGTCCACCCTGTTCACGGGCGCGCACTGCGCCGCTCTCTGAGCTGCACAGGCACTGGAGATCCTGTTCTCAGGCACGCGCCTCCACCCAGGATCGAGATGGCACCGTGGGCACGGTCGCCCTCACTCCCCCGGCTCAGGGAGCCGCCAGGAATAGCCCTGGTCTGGGCATCCTCTGGCGAGGAGACTAGTAGAGATGAGTCAGGATCAGGTAGCACAGCAGAAGCAGCAGTGGAATGGCCAGCACCATCGCACAGGCACACCCCAGTCTGGTGCCCCATCGTCTCCTGTTCAGCCGCCAGACCGCTTCTTCGACCTCGACCTGCTGCCGCTGGTGCGTTGCGCGCAGCAGGTCGACTGCGCGGGACTGGACCTGCCCGGCGAAAGCATACATCTGCTGCACCCCCTGTTGGGCCTGTGAGACACCGGCCTGTGCCTGCTGGATGCCCTGGAGGGCGACATCCGACCAGCGGGCCGCAATGGTCTGACCCTCCTGCAGGACCTGACGATGCTGGAGCAGGCCGTCGTAGGCTGCCCGTTGCCAGAATTGCTGGTGAGCAGCCTGGTCCTGGATGAGCTGGCGAATGAACGGCTCCCAGTGGGTGTTCCGCTGGACCTCGGCCCGTGCTCGTTCCTCATGTCCCTGGGAGAGCAGAACGGCGAGTTCTGCCACCAGGCTGGCCCGTTGACGCTCCAGCCGGTGCCAGAACCCCTGACGCAGGTTCTGGTCTGCCGGATCGATTGAGTCGCCCGGACTCAGGAGGAGCACCTCACACGCCTGCTTCACAGCCCATTCCTGCAGCAGCACATCGAGCGCGGCAGGCAGAGCAGCTTCGTTGCCTTGCAGCGCCAGCTGCTCTAAGACCGCCCGTTGCTGGTTGAGTGTCGCAAGCTGCTCATCGCGCAGCCGCTCCAGCATGGCCTGGGTCGCCCCCTGTTGTTGGGAAGCAATGGTCTGCAAGAAGGCTGCGAACGCCGGCTGTAGATCGATAGAGAGTCGATGTGCCAGATCAGACATGGATTCCCCTCGCTTTCTTCGCGCTGGTCCACGCTGAGCAGGCGCTTCCGTTGCCAGACGAGGGTTCCCTGCCGATGGAGTCGTACCACCTGCATGCGCTCTCAGTCTGACGCCGGGTCGCCATCGCGCAGGTGGTACGCTCTTTCACATCAGTGCACAAACACTACAGGATCATCGTGACAAATGTATGAACAGAACAATCAGCGTGCCTGTCAGATCAGCCCCTGTGCATAAGAGCAGCAGAAGAGAGCGACCTGCTGCTGCAGAGACCGGGCATACTGCAGACACAGCTCCGCTGGGACGCGCTCCTCCATATTCTGGAGGGAGAGCAACCAGAGCGCTCCCTCCAGTTCTCGGAATCGCTTCTGTCCGGTAGCACAGAACCGGGTTCCCAGGGCCGACAGATCCTCCTGGGCTGCAGAGAGGAGCTTCCAGACCTCCTGGCGGTCCTGCCGGCTCTGCTGAAGGCAGGCAAGGGAACGGGAACGCCGCTCAACGTCTGAAAGCCATGTCTGCAAGAACTCTACATCCCCCGGTTGGACCCGCGCGCTGTCCTCCAGGTGGGAAAGGACTTTGACCAGATCTTGCAGCTCCTGAGTACATCCTCTGGCTGCGCGGTCCCCTTCGAGATCAGTCAGCGGGGTCAGGCGACAGTTGAGCTCCCAGATCGCTTCGTGCAGCCGACGCAGTTCCTCTTGAGACCGGTCGTTCTGACATGGTGCACGGAATACCTGCCTCATTCGCCTGGACCAGCCCAGGCACCGGTCTCGCCAGCTGCGCAGATTCTGCGCACTGGCCGAGCGCCAACGCGGACGACACAGCAGCATCGCTTGGATACTACTGGCACACGCCATCAGCAGCAGGATCAGCGTTTCAACGAGCAGCAGATGAGACATAGAACCCCTCCTGAATACCGTGCTCATTCCCCCACCAGGTTCACCCTGTCGGCACCGTGTCCCCTCGTGCTGCCCGGCTTCCACCGTGCACAGGGGACACTCCTCCAGGTGTCAACCCTGTGCAGGGGAGGCTTCATACAAACCAACATCCTGTTGCCCTTGCAAGGACATGGCTACTGTAGCAGACAAGGACAGGAAGGATACTGGCATGGAACGGGAACGGCCCGGAGCAGTGCAGGGTTCTCCACGGGAATCACAACGGGGCGAGTGCAGGAGCAGAAGGTGCACCTGACTGGGGCCCCCGACTCAGGGACTTCACCTGAACCCTCTACCTGGGGAGTACCAACGCCCGTAGCCTGTCCTTCAAGGCCCACCAGAACGCACAGGATGGGAATGGCTCCTCTCTCTTTCTCTGCAATGGCATTCTTGATGACATGCCACACTCGCCTCATCGGCCAGGCGTGCCAGCCACACCAGAAGAGCGCAGGACCTTGCACTGCCAGTGTGCCTGGGTTCCATTGAGGCGAACAGCCAGGCGATCAGGCGTCCACGTGAGCACTCCCACTCCCTGCACCCAGGCAGGTCAGCATCGCCACGCCTGGGACCAGGGGCGCCAGGGATCAGACATGGCTTCCACCAACGTCCTCTCCTGTCCTGTCTGCCTCCTGCCCGCTACCAAACATCTTCCCAGCTCAGGCCGTCACCTATCCCAGGCGCTTCCCGAGTCTGTTCGCTACGCTGTTTGTCGCAACAGACGCGACACTCACGTTGCAGCCTGCAAACACCTGCAAACACTCGAAACGCAGCAGGAGGAATAGCTGTGGACCCAGTGACATCGCTCTTCCAGACCATGCAGACCCTGGTCGATCTCCTTATCACGACTCCTCCAGAGTTCACCACGGCGAACCGCGTGGTCATCGGAACATGGACCACCATGACAGCCGTGGCCGATGCCTTTTTCGTCCTGACGCTCATCATCGGGGCGACCCAGATCATGTACAGCCAGAGCACCGGTACGCTCTCCATGCCGGTGAGTCAGTTCATAGCCAAAGCCATCGTGACAGCGTTGCTGATTCATCTGAGCTTCTTCATTGGACAGGATCTTCTCATGCTGAATAACCTGCTGTGCGCCCTGCTCCCAGCAAACGTTCAGGACCTGATCCGCCAGATGAACGGCGGCCAATCGTTCAACAATACCCAACTACTGAGCCTCTCCTTTGTACTCACACTGGTCTTTGGACTCAGCTTCATCCGTGTTATCTTTCAGGCAGTCAAACGCATTGTCTTCTTTAATGTATTATTCGTTCTCAGCGGTCCCGCCTTCCTTCTATCGTTCCATCCCCAGACGGCCCCCTGGTTCGCCTTCTGGGCCCGAACCTATGTCGTCACAGTATTTACTCAGTTTCTTCAATTTTTGACATTCGAGCTGGGTTTCCAATTTCTCATTGCCACCGAACGCACCGGTTTGACAGGCATGATTCTGGCCATTGCGCTGCTCAATCTGACGGCGGAGATTCCGGGCCTGCTCTCGCGCTTTGCTGCCACCGCTGGCGCGACCACAACGGGGATTGGGAACCTGGTAGGGATTGCCATCAGGGCCGCCGCCTTGCTGGCCACGGTCTGAGGGAGCACAGGCTCAGGCCGTCGCCCCCCTCTTGGTAGAAGATCGACCACACCTGAAAGCAAGAAAGGAGGAACTATGGAGGCACTCAACGCTTTGAACGGTATTGTGAGCCTGCTGCAGCAGAATGCTGCCAGGGTTGGCATCACAGTCGCTGGCCTGATGGTGGCGGTGTATGCGATCGCCATCATGCTCGACAACGATCAGTCCCCGGCAGCACGGACCGAGCGGTGGGCAAAGCTCAAGCGCGTCTTCATCTGTGCCGGCATTATCGCTGGCACCGGCGCCTTCGTGACGGCGGCAACGAGTCTGGGAAAAATGCTGTAACAAGCGGGAAGGAGAGATGCGGACAATGCCCGTGCCTTCGGCGCCGCCGGCTCATCTGTCACATGCAGGCGCCGAGGGCGGGCACCCGCGGCACATCGTATGCAAGAACACGAAGGGAATCCGCTGGTCAAAGCTGTCCCGACCCACCTCTTCCAGTTTGAAGAGAAGATTTTCGGGATGTCTTTGCAGCAGCTGCTCACTGACATTGGTGCAGGGGTGGGCCTGTTCACACTCACTGCAGAACTCTCAGTGGTCACGCGCATCGTGGTGTGCGTACTGCTCGCAGTGCCAGTACTCATTCTGGTGCATGGGCAGGTTGACGGCCAGCCATTGTTACAATGGCTCTACCTGTATGCCCGGTTCCTGTTTCTCCCCAAGGAGACGAGCTGGCAGTCTACCGAGGCACGTGCCTTGAACAGATCGAGCAAGGTCCCTACCGTTCAGACGACCTGGATTCACCTGGATCACCTGTCTGGGGGAATGATGGGATACAGCGAGCCAGGTGGCACAAGCAGGAACCGAGGGCGTTACTGGGTAGTCCTGGAGGTGGAAGGTCGCAACATCCGCTATCTGCCGGATGCAGAACAGGTTCGGATCTACGGGCACTTCGAGCGCTTCCTGACGGGCTGCGAGTTCCGGCTCCAGTTCATCTCGTTGATCGAGCAGGTACAGCCGGCAGCCTACCCGGCGCTGAGTGCGCAGCGGGAGGCTGTGCTTGCTCTTCAGAGGAGCACACCGCGTCTGGCGAGGCTCCAGCAAGCCAGCGTCGCGTTCCAGCAGCGGCACCTGCAGAGCTGCACCATCACGCGCCATTTCGTGGTCATCTCCGTCTCGGCTCGTGAGGAGGTGCTTCGGCGTCGCACCGATGGAGCCAGGCGGGGCCTGATCAGTACACTGCTCCGCCTGCTCGTGCCCAAGGCAGAGGGGGTCATCACTCGCGAAGAGGTGCTCGATCAGTTGCGCATCCGCACGTCGGTCGTGAAAAAGCTGTGTCAGCAGCTCGAAGTTCGGGCGTGGCTGCTCGATGACCCGGACCTCCTTCGCCTGTTTGCATCCTGCCTGGCGCCTGGGGCCGAGGTTCCCACCTTCCGCGCGGAGGACCTGGATGAGGCTGCTCAAGCGGCTTGCTCTCTGGCCAGGCCCGGAGGGGCAAAGGGATCAGGCCAGTTCGGGCCTGGACACCGCTGGAAGTCCCTTCGTGGGCTTCATGGCACAGTGGTCTACGAAAGCAGAGGCGAAGCAGACTGCTTCGAGGCCGCAGCCCGCCACCTGGCTGATCTGGTAGCGCCATCCCGCATCAAGATTCACCCAGACATGCTGGAGGTCACCGTCCGGGGCAAGACGCGCTACCAGCGCTACTTGAGCGTGACCGGGTACTGCCATCAGTTGCACTGCGGCTGGCTGGCAGATCTCTCCGAGCTGGGGCTGCCGATGGTAATCTCCAGTTCCTTTGAGCCTCTCGATACCGCCTTCATGATCGCACGCCTGGAGCTGCACCTGGTCAAGCTAGAGAGCCAGCGGCTCTCGGACCAAAAGATGCTCAAGATCACGAAGGCCAATCAGAGCGTCGAGGCGGAGCAGGTGCGCCGCGTCTTGCGTGAGCTGGCTGCACGGCGCATGAAGGTCTTCGCCACGAACCTCATCATTGGCATCCATGCAGGAAGCCGAGAGCGCCTGGAACAACGTTCCCATTACCTGCTCTCGCACCTGCGCCAAAAGCAGCTGCGCGTGCGCGCGTGTCGCCGACGCCACGATGTCGGCCTTCAGCTGAGTCTGCCGGTCTGCCCGCCTTTAGACCTCTCCCAGACGGTGAACTTGCCCAGCGACGCTCTCTCCACGTTCCTGCACGCCAGTTCAGGCGTGGTGGGCACGCCGACGGGCGTCTTTCTGGGGTTCATCGGCTCTGGGTTCAGCCGCCGCCCGGTGTACTTCAATCCCTGGTCGGAGGAGCGTAAGATTCCCAATCCCCATGTCGTCGTGGTCGGCGAGACGGGCATGGGCAAAAGCTGGCTGGGCAAGACCTTGGTGACCGGCTTGATGGGCATGGGCATCGCTGACGTGGTGGTCCTGGACCGCGACGATGATTACTTGCCGCTGCACGAATTCCTGGGAGAGGAGTGCCAGCGCTATAATCTGGCGCGCGGCTGCCCGATCAACTTTTTTGATCTGCCCTTTGCCCCCAGCGATGTCGATCCAGCCGATCCGTTGGATCGACTGGCCGAGTTTCTGGATAATCACCTGTTGGTAGGACTGGCTCTCCTGATTTGCGATACCGAGACCACGCTTTCGAAACTCGAAGAGGCGTATCTGATGGCCGTGGCGCGCGCAACGTATGCCGCCAAAGGCCTGACCAGCGAGGCGATCCGACGCGATCCAACGACGTTACTGCTCCCAGCTCCGACACTCGCCGATTTTCTGCAGACTATGAAACAGATGCCGGCGTCGTCCAAGACGATGCGCCAATCGCTCATCGAGCGTCTGGAAAAGGCATCTTATCTTTTTCGCAGCGAAACGAGTATTCGGCTGCACACACCGCTCACGATCTTCTCCATCCATGACCTCGACGAGAAGTGGTATCCGCTGATGACCTTCGTAGTCCAGAACTTCCTGTATCGTCACCGGGCGCTGCGAGGAGATGAGCGCTACCTGGCTTACATCGTTGAGGAGGCATCCTACATGCTGCGCCATCCAGCAGGGCGCAGATACCTCGAAAGCGGGTCCCGGGGGTTCAGAAAGCTCGGGATCGCTCAATTCACGCTCTCGCAGCATCCACGGGACTTTCTAGAGGAGGGGCAAGTCATCCTGGCCAACGCCGGTACAGCGTTCTTCCTCGGCATGCAGCGCAACGGTGCGGAAAAGCTCCATCTTTCGCCAGAGCTGGAGCGCACCTTGACCGAAGCTGTTCCGGGCCAGGCAGTCATGCGCTGCGGCAACGAATACGCGGCCATCCAGATTGCAGCCATTCCTCTGCACCGCACGCTCTTCACCACCGATCCCCAGGAGCGCAAGAAGATTCGTGTGCCTGCCAGGAGGGAAGAGCAAGCGTCTGCTGGCACGAATCGCTCCCCACGAAAGGACGAGGTGCATGCGAAACCCTCTTAAGGCAAAGGCCGGAGACGCTCAGCCGATCCCCTGTCTTCGCCTGATTGCTTACGTGCTACAGCGGCTCAAGAAGCCGTTTGTACAGCATCTGATCAGGCTGGTGCTCATCACGCTACTCGCCGGCGCGATTGGATGGACGCTGTGGCGTGCAAACCCCGGGATCTCCTTTCCCTCGCAGGCGCTGCTCCTCGCGGGCAAGATCGGCTGCTGGGTGGGAAGTGTGGGAAGAGCTGTGTTGCGGTAACACCCACACGCTCCGGTGCACGTTCTGCCGGGTCAGGGAGGCACGGAACGCGGTACTGGAGCGTGGCCGGGGAGAACACAGATGATGACCTCTCTCATTTCGCCCGACCTCATCCGAGGTCTCTACCGGGATGGCTGCTCCTTTCGCCCCTCCCGGTGGGACCCACGGAGATCATGCCCGGCTGCAGGCCGATGGCCTCCCACACTTGTTCGGGGTCACGCTGCGAGCCGGGTCTTTCTCGGCTTCATTGAACATCAGTGTATAGGGAAAGAGGCAGGATCATGCGAACATCATCGGGGCTGCCGCAGCAAGGCAGCAGCCCGCCTGAAGCGCTATTAGCCAGGCAGGGTCATTTACGTGGCTCCCCTCATCTGCTCATGATTGTGCCGCATGCGGAAGGCGAACGTCAGGCCGCCGCGATGGAGAACTGGTTTCAGGCGTGCTCGTCAGACGAGGCGTTTGCCCTGGAGCTGGCAGGAACTCGTCGCGAGCAGGTGTTTCTGCTTCGCGCCTCGTCGCATGAGCAACTGACGCTCCTTGCTCAGCAATTCCATGCCCAATACCCACAGGCGGAGCAGCAGCGGGTGGTGTCCGGGGCCGACCCGCTGCTGCTCCGTCCGGGAGAACATGCAGTGGTCGGTGAGTTCGCTCTGGCTCAGCCCGCCTGGATGCCGCTGAAGCATTTTGGCGGGAAGGCGCTCGCTGAGCCAGGCAATGACCCGCTCGCCGGCATTCTGGCAGCAATGGAGCCTCTTGCTTCCGGGGAGCGGATTGTCTCTCAACTGGCCTTAATGCGAGCTCCAGAGGGGTGGATCTCCCGCTATGTGCGCAAGAGCGTCGAGCACCCGCTTCAGGAAGAACGCAACCAACAGACGGCCCTGCGCTACGGAACAAGCCCTGACGTGGCGGAGAGCAGGGAAGGGCTGAAAGTATTGCTCGGCCTCTTCGGGGCACTCGCGATCATCGTTGGTTTACGGTGGTACCAGGCGGGGTTCTGGCCTCTTCTGGTCACCCTGGCAGTTCTGGCGTTTCTCGCCGCGGTCGGCCTTGCCTGGTGGCGGCTCAGGCGGAAACGCGGCGAGATCTATGATATGAAGCTGGTCGCAGAGAAGCTGGTGCGGGCAGCGTTCTACTGTCAATTGCGCGTCATCGTCATTGGACAGGTCACACTCTCCTCCGAGCAGCAGCTCCGCACACATCTGGCTCGCCTGGAGGTGGCATATCGGCAATTTACCCTGGCCTCCGCCAACAGCCTCTATCTCAAGCATGTCCGGCACCTCACAGCGACACAGAGGCGAGCCAAGTCGCTTCTTGACCCTGGTTCCGCGTTTCCTTATCACCACCCCCTTCTCCGCCTGCTGCATGGGGCACCAACCAAAGATGTATGGAATGGCTTAGAGCTGTCGGGGGCCTTCCACCTCCCACAGGAAGTAACAGATCTGCCGCTGGTCAGACGCCTCACAGTCAAACGCCTCCTGGCTTCTCCCGAGATTGCCTACCAGATCGAACACCAGCCCGCCCCTCTCCCACCAGCTCTGATTGGGCACTCCCGCCAGCGGGGCTATTGCGTCCCAGTCTACGTGCCCTACAGCACGTTGTTCGCCCACAAATTCCTGGTGGCAAGATCCCGATATGGGAAATCCACGCTGATGGCTCTTCTTATCCAGGCTGTCATGCAGCCCGTGCAGGATGGGAGCACGCAGCCTGGCGTGTTTGTGATCGACCCCCACCGTGATCTGATCGAGGAGCTGCTGCTGCTGATTCCCGAGCAGCGAGCCAGAGACGTTCTGCTGCTGGATATGACCGACCTGCAGTTTCCTGTGGCCCTCAATCCCCTTGACGCCAGTATGGGCTTCACACGCGACCAGGCCATTGCCAACCTGGTCTCCAGCTTCAAGCAGATCTGGTCTGACACCTGGGGACCACGGATGGAGCATTTTCTCAAGAATGTGTGTTTGCTGCTGTACACGCTCAATGAGCACCTGGTCAACGCCGGCAGAGCAGAAGAGCAGTTTACGCTCCTCGACATCAACCCGCTGTTGCAGTATCAGGACTATGCCCTGGCCGTGCTGCACCAGCTCGATCCAGCCGACCCCTGGCATCAGGAGCTGCTCGCGTGGTGGCAGAACACGTACTTTTTGCTGCCAAAAGCCTCGACCTTCCGCCAGGAAATCATCATGCCCATCTTGACGAAACTGGGAAGCTTCAACGACAATCAACACCTGCGCAGGATCGTGGGCCAGCCGGTCACGCGCGCCCCCATCCACGAAGCGGTCACAGCCGGCAAGATTGTGCTGTGCGCGCTTTCAGCGCGCGATATGGATGATACCAGCCTCAACATCTTGGGGAGCACGCTGATCAATCTCCTCAGACGCAGTTTCCGTCTCCAGGAAGCGACCGAGCCACAACAGAGAAGGCCCATCTTCCTGGCGATTGATGAGTTCCAGGCATTTAGCGGGGCAGACATTGCGAAGATTCTGGCGGAGGATGCGAAGTATGGCTGTGCCGCCTTGCTGGCGACCCAGTTCCTCAAGGAGCTGGACATCGTGAAAAAGGGCCTGCTTGATACGGTGCTGGCCAACTGTGAAAACCTGTGGGCCTTTAACGTCAGTGCCTCAGATGCCAGGATTCTGGAAGAGGAATTACACAATAAGGTGACGCCCAGGCACATCATTTCCCAGCCCAGGCTGCACTGCTACGCGCGTCTCGCGTTGCCAGGCCACCCGCTGCAGATTGTTTCAATCGAGCTCATCCGGCCTCCCTCCTGGAACAGGACCCCTTCACAGCTGGGACGAGCACGCGCCATCCGACACGTCAACCAGCGCCGCTACCAGTCCGCCGGGGAGATAGACCGTGCCCATGCTGACCATATACGTCGCTTCCTGGATGTCCAATCGTTCGCCCTCAAGATTGATCAGGAAGTGCGCAAAACGCAGGCGTACCGCCAGCGTCGGGCAGCAGCAGATCAGCTCGCCGCTCAGCAGCTCCAGGCTCAGACAACGTCCCTTGCCGGACAGCAGGGCCTGCCTCCTGCTTCTCTGGCAGCACGCTCCCCTCAGTCCACTCTTGCTGGCGGGTCAGCCCCTCCCCGCATCTCGTCCGTGGCGTGCCCAGCTGCGCCTGCTCAGGGGAGGGGTTCTTCTGTTCCCATACAGACCAGGACACAGGTCGATGCCCCCACGGGATCGCTGTCGACGAGTCCCTCCCCCGCAAGGGGAGAGGCTTCCGACCCGGGAGAGCAGGGCGAGCGTAAGCGAAGAAGCCATCCGCGAAGCCGTCGCAAAAAGCGCCTCTCTGCCATCCAGAAAACGCCCGTGGGACTGCCCCCCCCCATTCTGCCAGACGAGGTCCCTGATGACCGCGACCGGATGGACACGGACCGGAATGGTCCGCAGGAGCGACGCCCCTCGATCTCATGGGAGAGCACACATGGCTCCTTCGAGGAGGAAGGGAAAGAGCGCGGGGAGAGGGCCTGATGACCAGGCGACGAGGAACGGCAGCAGCAGAGGGCCTGCATACCACGCTCCCTGGCCTCCCTTCTTCCCTCAAGAAGCAGGTGATCTCCGCTGCGTGCCATGCCCCAGCGCTGCATGCCCGGACGCCACGCCAGATTCTCTACTGGCTTACCTGGCTCCCGCTGCTTTCTGCTCTCGAACTGGCGCGGCTGGTCAGGCGCGATGGGCAGACCACGCGAGGCCACCTGCTCCAGTTAGAGCGGCTCCAGCTGGTAGCCCATGTGGTCTGTGACGAGCCAGAGTGGTCACCGCGCCACTACCGCTATTATCTCACTGATCTGGGGCTGTACACCCTGGCAGCTCTCTATCCGGAGGCTTCTCAGGTCACAGCTTCCCAACTGGCCCGCAGTTATCCGGTAACGCGCCAGGACCTGCTGGCGCGTTTGGCCAGACTCCCGGTTCACCTGATCCTGTCTGAACTGGTCAGCCGTCTGCTGGCCGAGTGTCCTCCAGGCTACCAGCTGACTGGCTACCAGCACCCCTGCGAACAGAGCTACCCAGCATCCAGTCGGCGGCACCGCTGGGCCTCTGATGCGGCCTTCCTCCTGGCTGCTCCTGACGGGACCCACCATGCCTTCTCTCTGTGGGTTGACCAGCCAGAGCGGCAGTTGAGTCAGAAGGAAGCGCTCGCCTGGCTCCGGCGCCTGGCAGAGCTGCAGGCCGCGGCCCGGCTGGTGGGGGAGAGTCTCCCTCCCCAGCTGATTCTCACGGAGCGCGTCCGCATCCCGCTCTGGCTTGAGCAGCTTGAGCAGGCCTGGGAGCTCAGGGCGCTGAAGAGCAGCCTGCCTCCCTGTGCCCTTGCCGATTACCACGATCTTTCTTCGCAGGGAGCGTTTACCCCTTTGTGGCTTCCCATTGAGACAGGCTCATCCAGCGAGATCAGGAGCACGGCCCCTCGGAGTCGTGTTTCGCTCCTGGCGCTCTGCCAGCAGGGTGCCGCAGGTCCGCTGACCCTGATCGAGGGTCTTACTCGCCCGTTGCCCCGTCACCCAGAGTGTCTTGCCGAGGAGGGTGGCGCCGTTTCTGAGCACGCTCACAGGCTCCCTCGCTATGTCTATGAATCCCTACAAGCAGAGGCCGAACGGCTGTGCCCACAGCAACGTCAGGACCTCCCTGCCATCAGCCGGGAAATTGCCCGCGAGTTTGCCGGCGCTCCAGTAGAGCGCACCCGCATGGCTGCCCTCCTGACCCTCCAGCTCTCCGCACAGCAGAAGCAAATTTTATCTATTCTAGCACGTCACCCCTGGATGTCTCTGCCAGATATACAAATGCAGCTCTCGCCGGGGTATCCTGACCCACGCCTGATACAACGCCACCTCAAAGCGCTGCTGGCGCAAGAGCTCGTTAGTCTTTCCACATGGACGGGAAGTCGCTCCTGGCAAGAGCGTGAACGCTACGTGCTCACCGAGACCGGGCTGCGTTACCTGGCCGTCCGTCATGGTGTGCCGTCAACCCAGTACCTTTCGCCTGGCTTGTCGACAAGGCCGGCACCGCTGCTCTCTTCTCTTGAGCAGAGCAGCGGCTGGGTCCAGCGTGGCGTAGGCGATCTCAACAGACAGATGGCGCATACCCAGGGCGTTTACTGGTGTGTTCGCCAGATCACTGCCGCCGGAAGACAAACAGGAACCTATGAGATCCTGGCCTGGCGCAGTGCCCGCGAGGCTATCCGCTGGCCGTGGAATTGCCCTGGTTCCCACAGCCTGCTCATTCGCCCAGATGCGGAACTGCTCTACACTGTCAGGGAGTCTTCAGCCCTCTACCGCCTCCTGCTCGAATATGATCGCGGCACCACCTCTGCACGGGAATATACACAGAAGTTCGCCGCATACGCCGACTACCAGGATGAGACACGAACGATTCTGCCCCCAATTGTCGTGGTTGCTCAGAGCGAGCAGACGTGCGTCACCATAGAGCGCGTGCTTCGAGAGATCCAGGCGCGTATGCTCCCAGTCGTGCTGTTGCTCGCAGACGAGGTGAGGCGCACAGGGCTTCACAGCCTCCTCCCACAACTCCTTGCCCTGACGAGCCTGTCCTCAGTGTGCTGATTTCTTCTTCCTTTTCCTGTTCCACTCCGGCCTCGGGCCAGCTCCCTCCTCAGAAGCCTGATGGCCCTCTGGCCCAGCCAGAGCAGTTGGAGGGAGTCGACTGCCGTCCTCCATGTCTCCAGCCCCTTGCTCCTCAGTGGCTTCCTGCACGACGCCTTCACAGGGAGGATCTTCTCCCTGCCGCTCCCGCCATCGTGCCAGCGTTTGGCCCTTCCCTTCCCACCCTCCTCCCGTCAGATTCCTGCGCTGTTCCCGCCGGTTCCCCGTGGTCCTTGGGTAGACTCGATCAGGCTGGCACATGTCAGCCAACGCGCAGCATCCGTGGCTGATGACTATGAGAAATCGAAGGGCGGCACCAGGCATCCTGGTTGATCCTGCTTGCAGGTGCTGTCGTGCTGTCCCTCGCGTAGAGAAAGGAGTCATGCCCATGTCTGTCTATGAACGCATGAGCGTTCTGCGCCTGTCCGTGGCCTCTCCCCAGCACATTCGTTCGTGGAGCTTTGGGGAAGTCACTCGTCCCGAGACCATTCACTCACTGACCCAGAAACCTGTTCCAGGAGGACTCTTTTGCGAGCGCATCTTCGGACCGTGCCAGGACTGGACCTGTTCCTGTGGCAAATACACATACACCCATAAACGGACACCTGGCTTTCAGTGCGCAATCTGTGGTGTGGAGCTCACCGAACGCCGCGTGCGCCGGGAACGCATGGGACATATCGAGCTGTGCACCCCGGTCGCTCACCCCTGGTTTGTCGAGGCCATCGCCGCGTTGCTCAACCTCTCGCCCAGACACCTGGCAGCGGTGCTCACCTATGCTGCGGCACTCGTGACCCAGATTGACGAAGAGCAGTATAGACGCCTCCTCGCCCAGCCGGCACAGGCGTTCTCAGAGCCTGGGGATGTGATCTGGCTTCGCTCGCTTACCGTGGGAACAATGCTCGATGACACACAGGTGAGGACGCTGACACAGCGCTTTCCCTCTCTGCTCCGGGTTGAGTGCGGAGCAGGAGCTGTCCATGCCCTACTCGCCTCGCTGGATCTGGAAGCACTGGCTCGCTCTTTGAGACACTCCTTAAGTGCCAGCTCTGTCCAGACCAGGCAGCATACGCTCAAACGCCTGCATCTGGTCGAGGCCGTGCGGGCTGCTGGAATCAATCCGGCCTGGATGATCCTCTCTGTCCTGCCAGTCCTTCCTCCTGACCTGCGCCCGCTCGTCTCACTCGATGGCAGCAAATATGCTACCTCGGATATCAACCTCCTCTATGCACGCATCATTTATCGCAATAACCGTCTTAAGCGGTTACTGACTGTTGGTGCTCCCGATCTCATCCTGAACCACGAGCGACGCCTCCTGCAGGAGGCATGCACAGCGCTCTTTAGCAACGAACAGATGGCGCATCCCGCACTCGGACCGACAGGAAAGCCACTGCAGAGTCTGGCCCATCGTCTTCAGGGCAAACAGGGACGCTTTCGTCAGAACCTGCTTGGCAAGCGCGTCGACTACTCTGGCCGCTCCGTTATCGTGGCGGGTGATCCCCAGCTCAAGTTGCATCAATGTGGGTTGCCCAAAAGCATGTGCGTGGAGCTCTTTCAGCCATTCTTGATTCGAAAGCTGCTGGAGCGCAACCTTGCTGCGACTGTGCCCGCGGCCAGGCGGCTGCTGAAGCCCTCCCTCAGGTTAGACCCGGTGGTTTGGGACGTGCTCGAAGAGGTCCTGCAAGGGAAGGTCGTCCTGCTGAATCGCGCTCCGACACTGCACCGTCTCAACATTCAGGCGTTCGAGGTCCTGCCAATGGAGGGCAAGACTATCCGGCTGCACCCGCTGGTGTGCGCTGCCTTCAATGCTGACTTCGATGGAGACCAGATGGCGGTCCACCTCCCGCTGTCAGAGCGGGCCCAGGCAGAGGCCCGCCAGCTTCTCCTCTCGACACGCAACCTGCGCGGACCTGCCACCGGCGAGCTCTCTATCGCCCTCTCCCAGGACATCGTTCTGGGGTTGTTCTACCTGACGCAGGACCAGCCCCAGGAGCGGGCCGCCTCTTCTCCCAGACACTGCTTCGCCGACGCCAATGAGGCTCAGCTGGCTCTGGCCCACCAGGTGATCACGCTCCACACCCCTATTGTGGTGCGGCTCTCTGATGCCTGTCTCTATACGGAGCCCGGGCAGAGGAGCGCTCTGCCTCACCGGCGGCGCGTGGAGACCACGGTCGGACGTCTCATCTTCAACGAGACCCTCCCCTCTTCCTTGCGCTTTCGCAATTATCCCATGACTAAAGAGCTGCTCAAACAACTGCTCGCTGAGTGCCTTCAGTGCTGTGGCTCAGAGGCAACCGTGCACCTCGCCGATGCGCTGAAACAGCTCGGTTTCGCCTACGCCACCAGGAGTGGCATCAGCTTTGCCTTCAGCGATATTACCGTGCCCCCGGAGAAAGACACGAAGCTGCAACAGGCCGAGGTAGACGCAGCGGCTCTAGAGGAGCAGGTAGCGCTTGGCATGATTACAGAACAAGAGCGGGATCGAGCGCTGATTTCGCTCTGGTCACAAGCCACGGAGGCGATCAGCCACAGCCTTGAAAGCCATCTTGACCCGCGAGGAAACCTGGCAACCATTCTGACGTCTGGTGCGACCAAGGCGAAGTTACAACAAATTCGCCAGCTCGGGGGTATCCGGGGTCTCCTGGCTAACCCCGCAGGGGAAATCATCCCCATCCCCATCAAAGGGAACTACCTGGAAGGACTGCAGCCCTGGGAAGTCTTCATCGCAGCGTCGGGGGCAAGAAAAGGCTTTATGGATCGCTCCCTCAATACGGCGCGTGCTGGGTACCTGATGCGCAGGCTCGTTGAGGCTGGCATGGACGTCTGGATCACGATGGAGGACTGTGGGACACAGAAGGCTATTTCCATCGCCAGCGATGAGGAGCAGGAGCCAGACGCTCCAGAGATGACACGTCGCCTCGTTGGGCGCGTGCTCTCAGACGAGCAGGCGGGATTGGCTCGGGGCACGCTCCTCACCGAGCGGCTCGTCGCGGAGCTGTGCGCACGCGGTGTGCGTGCCGTACGAGTGCGTTCACCGCTCAGGTGTGAAGCCCCTTACGGTCTCTGTCAGCGCTGTTATGGTCTCGATCTGGCCTCCGGCGAGCTGGTACGACAGGGCACAGCCGTCGGCATCATCGCGGCACAGTCTGTTGGCGAGCCCGGAACCCAGCTCACCATGCGCACGTTCCATAGCGGCGGCATTGCTCAGGTCCAGGGAGACATTCTTGCCGGCCTGCCACATGTCGAAGCACTGTTTGAAGCGCGAAAGCCACGCCTGCCCGCCTTGCTTGCGGAAATCAGCGGGACGGTACACCTGGAGCACGGCCAGGACGGAGGCGTCCGTATCCGGGTGAGGGAGCAGCGGTCTGCACTCCTGGCAGAGCGCAGCTATGACTGTCCCACGAGCAGGGGGGTCTTGGTGAAGGAGGGCGAACAGGTGACCGCTGGCACGCCACTCACGACTGGTCCCATTTGTCCGCATGAGCTGCTGCGCGTGTGTGGCCGGGAAGCAGTCGGTCGCTATCTGGTGCATGAGGTGCATCGGATCTACCGACGACAGGCGGGAGTTGCTCTCAACGAGAAGCACCTTGAATGCCTGGTACGCCAGATGCTTCGCTGTTTGCAGATCGGTGATCCAGGAGACACCACGCTGCTCCCAGGCACCATCCTGGACCGTTTCGCAGTCTTTTCCACCAATGCGGCGATTCTTGCCCAAGGGGGTGCTCCAGCCATCGCTCAGCCGGTGCTGCTTGGGATCACGAAAGCTGCGCTGGTCACTCGCTCCTGGCTCGCGGCAGCCTCCTTTCAAGAGACCCCCCGTATCCTGACTGCCGCAGCGCTTCGAGGGCAGAGCGATACGCTACGTGGCTTCAAAGAGCATCTGATTGTGGGAAGATTGATCCCCCATTGCCTGTGAGCTTCGTCCACGTCTCCTGCTATGTCTCAGTACAGGGCAGGCATCGGAGAAGAGCAACAATCGTCGTGTGTTCGTTGTATACTCTTCACATATGAAAGGATCGAAGAGGGCTGTGATGACACCGGAAGGTGACCACCTCTCTTGTTTCCTGATCAGGCAGAAGCCAGCGCGAGAGCCGCCAGCATGGACCAGGGATGGAGGCGCTGCGACGACGAGTCGAACGGTGACGGCTCCCGGGATGTTCCTGGACAGTTCCTTCCAGTGCCCTCTGTTAGCTCATGCCAGAGGGCAGGCCCTGCGTCGAGAGGGTTGCTGGACCAGTTTTATGGAAAAGAGCACGCTATGCCTCACCATTCAGAGGGAGATCAGCTTCGCAGCACCAGGCGGATCTGGCTCATCACCACACTGATCACCCTGGCTGTCTCTCTGCTCTCGACCGTGCTCTGGACGCTCCCAAACTGGGCACTATTCAGCAAGAACGTGTCGCACTTTCCAGCTCTCTGGCAATTCGAGAGCAATCGCAGCGTGATCATAATCCTGGTCATCAAGGTCATAGCTCCTCTCCTCATCGCTCCGCTTGTGTTTATCGGCTCCTGGCTCTTCCTGACCCTCCGCTTGATCCTGTCCGAAGAGCTATCGGGCAAGCAGAGAGCGCCCGCTCCGACCAGGCAGACGAGGCAGTCCTCTCCGGGTCGCTCACGGATGGTCCGCGGCATCAGGAGGGCTATCTCCCCCCCACTCCCCGGGCGTGGATCTGCCGCTGAGGCACCTCCTCCCCTACCAGGCAGGTCTACGCCCCTCTCCCCCCAGCAGGCCCAACACCCGTCGCCACGCCAACCGGTAGTATCTCCTGGTCAAACGCCATCAGAGCCACGGCTAGCGCCGCTGCTTCCCACGCTGCCCCCCCCACAGCCAGCACAGGAGGGGCCTCCCCCTCCCTATCGAGAGCAGCTGGGGCACCTGCCGAAACCAAAACAGCCGGCCTCTGAGCAGGAGATTCACCGTCCCATCCTCACTGAACTATCCAGATCAGGCTCATCCCCCGAAAGCTCCTCGCTTCCTCTCGCCGTTCCTCTCTCTACTCTTCAGAGTGCTGACCTTCCGACTGATCAGCTATCTGCGCCTCTCCAGAACAGGGAAGGTGAGTACGTCAGGATCTGGCTGCTGAAGGAAGTGCGGATAGAACTGGTAGCCCCCGATGGCAGAAGCGCTCTGGTCCCGCTTGCTCCCAGCGCCAAACGGGTCCAACTGCTGGCCTATCTCGCCTGGCTGCGCGGGGAGCAGGTCAGCCGCGAAAAGCTGCTAGAAGACGTTTTCGGCCACGGCCTTCCCGACGAGGAAGCTACCCCAAAGCGGTTGGGGGAAGCTTTCGATTCTCATCGCAAGTTCCTGCGCAAGGATCTGCGAGAAGCCATCACTCATCTGAATGCAGCCGCAGGCACGGAACTGCTTCCTGCAGACCTGGACGTCTTCAGCACCAGGCAGCGCATGTGGCGCCTGGCTTCTACCTGTCGCGTCATCGACCTGGAAGCTGTGGTTAGCTCACACCAGTTCATCGAAGCCGCACATCACGATGGCCGCCTGGCCAATGGTATTCCCGAAGATGTCAAGCGCGCCTGCGATGTTCTTCTGAAAGCCTATCGCGGAGACTTTCTGGAAGAGATGATTCGGGACTTCCCCGCCGATTTTGATCCCTGGCCTTCGAGTTGGGTACGCAAACCATTCACCCTGTTTCGCGACTACTATCTGCAGGCGCTCTGGTACAGCGCTGAGTACGAACTTCACCAGGGACTGCAACTGGTTGACGCGCCTCTGGAAGAGTCGCGCGGCGAAGACGCCTCCCTCCGTCATCTGCAGCGCGAACATTACGGACGTGCAGCCCAGCTCTATCAGGCATACGCACTACAGAGTGTGAATCACCGGTTTGACACCAAGCTCTCCTTTGCTTCTTTTGGTCAGCCAGGCCGCGCTCCTGGGGAACGGGTCATCATGAGTGAGCGCGCCTTGCGGCGGGCGGCCCAGCTCTATGGCTGGCTCGGCTCCCCCTACCTGCTGGATCAACTCTACACAGCCTACGTGAAGCAGATGCGGCGCCTCTCCTCGGACCAGTGGCGTCCCAGCCCGGAAACGCTGCAGACGATAGAGCAGGCCAGGTCATATACCAGTACCGCTCATCTCCTGCTCTAGGGAACTGGTTGCGCGGCCTCACCAGGCATCGTCCGGCTACCGGGCCGCCTCTCCGGCTGGCAGAGCCAGTGCTCCACGTGAGCTCAAGCCGCATGCGGGTGACCAGCGTGAGGGATCCGTTTGCGCTCTCCAGGTGGCCACGACAAGGATCACAGCCAGGGCACACCACCTGCCTGAATGGAGGCCAGGTGCTCCTGATCGAGCACCTGGCCTCCATCTGTCCGACAGGCAACGCCAGCAGCCAGGCAGCGCTTCCTGCCTCAGTTCCCATCACTGGCCCCCAACTCGCCAGGCGCGCTTTGGCCCGGTTCTAGCTGGCGCGTTGAGAGATGATCTCCAGGGCTATACTTGCGCTTCTGCGCCTGTGTCATGGTATCATTCATGTGCATATAATGATTGACCGTGTCCATATCTTCGTGTCCCAATATGCGCTGGAGACTGAATGGGTCCCCCCCGAGGAGCAGATACTTTACGGCAAAGGTATGTCGCAGGATATGCGGACTCACTCGCTTGGATGTGATCCCGGCTCGCTTTCGCAGCCGCTTGAAGAGCTGCTCTATTCCATTCTTGGTCAGGGGCCAACACGTCTCCGCCAGGAACAGATGCTTCTCTCCGGAACAGCCACACCGTGCCAGTTCCTGCTGATCCGGTCGATGCTGATCCAGGTACGCGAACACATGTTTCTGGCAGTTCTCTCCTAGAGCCACCCGCCGCTCCTTATCGCCCTTCCCCCAGACTGTGATCACACCCTGCTCGCGGTCCACCTTGTCCAGGCACAGGGTGAGCAGTTCCGAGACCCGTATACCCGTATCGTACAACAGCCACAGGATGGCCTGATTGCGCGCCACAGCCCGCTCCGCCAGCCGACCAGTTTCCCTGGGCGTCACACAGGCGGACAGTAATCGTTCGAACTCCTCATCGGTCAGCGTCTCGATCAGAGGACGGCCCACACGGGGAAACAGGACCAGATCAAACACATTCTCTTCCAGCAGATGCCGACGTTCTAGCCAGCGGAAAAAGGCCCGAGCCGAACGCGCATACGTCTGCACTGTGCGATCCGTGCGCCGCCTGCCGTGGGCGCCGCGAGTTGTGCGCAGGTGGGTAAACCAGGCACTGATATCCTCAGCCTCCACCGCCCCGATCTCCGTGACTCCCCGCTGTTGCTGGAGAAACTGCTGCAGAAACGTGAGCGCGGTGCGGTGCCACTCAACGGTCTTAGGACTTCGATTCCCCCCAATCTGATCTTGCAGATAGGCCTCAACGAGTGCCTCGATGCTCCGTCGGCCCGGCTGGCGCCCCACACGCAGCTCTGGCGCGTGTCTGCTCTGCTGTTTGCTTTTTCGTGCCAACTCCTGTTGGCGTCCCGCTCGTACCTTCGCCGCTCTCTCCAGTTTGGCCCGTTGGGCGAGTGCTCGGCGCTCCGTCACACTCGCAGAAGCTTCTCTCCCTGCCCGCCTCCGCCTGGCCCTTGTCCTTTTACTTGCCAGAGAGAGGAGAGAGGACGAAGGAAAGGTCTGGCCCATCGGTGTGCAATCTCCTTTCAAGGCTGCTCTGCTGCTTGCGCAGGGCACGCCAGTCATCGGTCTACCTATCTTGTCTGTCTGCTGAGGAAATCCCTGAGACAGGCAACAGCGAGTCCACCCAGTCCCAGCAGCAAGTAGTGTAGGAGCCTCTCTCTGTCCTGTCTCAGGAGCGAGCCGGGAAGCGACCAGGAAGATCGCAGGTCGCCTCTGGGTCGCTCTTTGGGCCCAGGCGGGAGGCCAGCCACTGTACCGCGGCTGTCAGAGCGCAGGCAAGTCAAGTCCTGGCTCGTCGAAGCAGCGGCAGATGAGTAAGACCTTCAGGACGAGAGGACACGTTTGTCTACCCCGGAAAGGCAGACACGAGAAGCACTGGCCGGCCCTTGCCGAAGGGGAAGCCACCTATGCAAGCAATACACCGCCGGCTCATACGCCTGCGGCCCTGGGACATGGCCCAAAGGGCCTGTCAAGGACGAGTGATGAGCACGACGGCAAAGACGATGATGTGGGAGCATAGAATTCTCTGGTGGATTCCCCATCTCCACGAGCTGGTCGGCAGTGGGGCGATAGTGGTCCACATAGAGCAGCAACGCCTGCAGGGCCTTCCTCCCGAGTGCAATCCGCCGCTCCTCCTTACTGCCTTTCCCATGAGCCAGAGTCATTCCTTTTTTTCGATCCAGACCCACCAGACGCAGGCCGCATAATTCTGCAAGGCGAATGCCTGTATCATAGAGGAGCCACAGGATCGCTCGATTGCGCGCCGCATGGCAGTCCGCCTGGGGGCCAGATTCATCAAGCGACGCACATGCTTTCAGCAGGTGCTTGAGTTCTGCTTCCTCAATGATCCGAATAAGGGGCTTGCCCACCTTGGACATTCTGACATCTGCTGCCGGGGATCGCGAGACATAGCCTCGGGCTTCCAGCCAATTGCAGAAAGCCCGCACGGACCGCGCGTAGGAGTTGACCGAACGAGCAGCCAATCGTTTGCCATGCGCTCCCGTTCGCATACACAGCTCACTGAGCCAGGAGAGCAGATGTACCCGCTCGATCTCTTCCACGATGGCGATGCCCTGCCGCACCAGGAACCGCGCCAACTTGCTCAGCGAGAGCTGGTGCCATTCGAGCGTTTTGGAACCAGGGTTCTGACTGCGATGGTCCAGGGGATATTCCTCAATGCAGTAGCACAGCAGATGTCCTCCCTTGGGAGGAGGTGCATCATGAGGAACCACCGTCTGGCGAGGGATCTGAGGGGAACGCCTGCCTCGCTGTTGGCTGATGCGAGCAGCCACAGGAAACCTCCTTCACAGAGAAAGAGCTTCTAGCCAGGCAGGCACTCACCCATGAGGGAAGACTTGCAGGAGACAGATACTCAACGAGCATTGAGGCAGGCACGCAAGAGCGCAGCCCTACCACTGATCCCCCGCGGGAGGTAGAGGGCCTGTTGGCAGAGAAGCCACCTGAGAACTGGTTTCCTGAATCGAGGGAGCGGGAGACGGGACTCGAACCCGCGACAGCCTGCTTGGAAGGCAGGTACTCTACCACCTGAGTTACTCCCGCCAATCACCATCACAAAACTGGCATTCCGGGCAAAGAGGGACCAGCCACGGCGCTACCACAAATCGGGGTGCGCGGATTTGAACCGCGGACCTCATGGTCCCAAACCATGCGCGCTACCCACTGCGCCACACCCCGTCAGCTGACCAGCCTACTCGCCTCTGCTGCTCACGCTCTTTGCCCAGCCTGCTACAGGTGAGCGTCCGCTTACGACTGTGCATCTGCAACTATAGCACGGCCTCATCTCGCTGTCAAGTAGGATCTCATCCGCCCCACCACGAGAGTGCCCCAAGCGACAAAGCTCCGCCCCGCAGCAGCTCGCACCTCCTGCCCCTATAAATCACGCTTGCGGCGATAGCGCAGCTTTAAGAGGAAAAGCTGCCAGCGAGTCGTTAGCCGCGATAGTCCCTGCTGACGCAAAGGAGTGACTCGGCCCCTGCCATAAAAGGTCGCCGAAGAGTAGCGCGGACGCCGCCCGAGCTGGACGAACAAGACAGCCACTAGGCAGATCAGACTCACAATCGCCATCAGCCCGGTAAAGACCCCAGGGCCTTCCAGGGCATAAGCAAAACCACCCGCGATCAGGGCCGCAATGATACTGAGGAGGAGAAACCACTGAGAGGCATCCAGCGTCCAGGCAACGGCAGGAAAACGCAGACGGGGCAGCGAGAAACGCCAGCGACGACCTGCACGGGAGCGACCGGCAAAGCGCGCCCATCGCGAATCCTGCGACTCGCCCTCTTCTAAGTTCCGGAGGATCTCCTCAATCTCGCGCTCATATCTGTTTGGCATGGCTGTTCTGCTTCCTTGAAGGAACTTGCCAAAAACGCCCCTGCTGATAATGATACCAACTTCTCCGCCATCCCGCAAGGTCACAGCCAGCTTGCCTGCCCCAACACATACCAGCCAACACCCCTCGACACCAGGCGCGCTCAGCGGTCTGGCCTCTACAACCAGACCGCCTGCCTCACTTCATCTCATCCCACCTGGCCTTCACACGACAGCATGCGAAATAGACTCTTGACCTTCTCCACCAGCTCTAATGGATGGAATGGCTTCGTGATATGATCCGCCGCCCCCAGATCAACACTAATGCGCTCATAGATGTGCTCAGCGTGAGCCGTCATAATGATTACCGGTATCTGACGCAAGGCTGGATCATGACGCAAGCGGTTGAAGATCTGATAGCCGTCTAGGCCCGGCATCATGACATCCAGGATGATCAGGTCCGGCCTCTCTACCTCCAGGAGCGCCGCCAGCTGCTTCCCATCCGCCGCTGTGGTGACCGCAAAGCCATTGCGGCTCAGGACAAAGGTGATAATCTCACGCGTCTCTTTATCATCGTCTACTACAATAATATGTTTCATCGTTTGCCTGCCTCTCCCGGCCCTTCCCCTGGCGTACCAGTAGGGCTGACACAACGCACGCCGACACACGCCGATGCCTGCGGATAGATAGATAAGCGTCGTAGACTTCACAACTGTCCCCACCTTACAGTATAGTCTCTGATGGAAGAGCTGCCCCACAAGGCTGTTGAGCATGCCTGGCTCGACACAAACGAACAGCTGATGACTAGAAGGGCGCACGCCACTCCTGTGAGAAGGCAGAATCGAAACTGGCGTCTTCTGGTTGACTCTGCCTGTTCCCTCTGTTATCATATGCCAGAAGAGCATCAATACAGGAACAGAGAGTAGGAGTCTGAGGGGGCGAGTATGAGCGTGAGCGAATCCCCGTCCTGGCAGTCCGTCTTGCAGCGGCTCATCCGAACAACGGCGGAGCGCCAACGCCTCGCGACGGCGCTCGGAGTAACGACCATGACGCTATCTCGCTGGGCGAACGGCGAGTCAAGACCCCATCGCTCCCACCTGATCCGCCTCGTCCAGGCCGTTCACCCCCAGTATCGCCAGGAGCTGCTGGAAGCCCTGCGTCGTAGCTTTCCCGACATCGATGCCCTCCTGCGCGAGAGCACCGTCGAGCAAGTGCCTTCTGAATTTTTTGCCCAGGTGCTCAGCGCCCGCACCACGACAATCGAGTCGCTGCGCTTCTGGCAGATCGGTGAGATGGTCCTGCGTCAGGCCCTGACCCAGCTCGATCCGAATCATCTGGGCATGTCTATCACCCTGATCCAGTGCATGCCTCCCCACTCCGATGGCAAGATCCGCAGCCTGCGCGAACGCATGGGGAAAGGTACGCTTCCCTGGACCGCCGACCTGGAGCAAATGGCCCTCTTCCTGGGCATGGAGTCACTGGCTGGCTACGTGGTGGAGTCCGGGCGCGTCCAGAGCATCGAAGACTTGCGCAAGTACCACCTCGTCCCCGCTTACCAGAGCGAGTTTGAGATCAGCGCCGCCGCTCACCCCATCTGGCTCGGCGGGCGCGTCGCCGGCTGCTTGCTGGCCTCCAGCACCGAGGTAGGCTATTTCTCTCAACAACGGATGAGTTTGCTGGCCATCTTTAGCGATCTGGCTTCGCTGGCTTTTGATCCCAGCGAGTTCTATGCCCCTTCGCAGATCGAGCTGCGGCCAATGCCCTCCCCTGAAAAACAACGTCCGATCCTGGCAACCTTCCGCCAGCGCGTGGCCCGGCTGCAGCACCAGCGCCGCCTCTCTAACGCCGAGGCCGAACAGGAGGCCTGGCAAGAGATTGAGGCCGAACTGCTGCGCCTGGGAGAACAGGAGAACGAGACCGTGCTCGACTGTTGAGCCAGCCTCTGCCTTGTCAGGCCGCCCGCCCCTCCTCCTTTCCCCACCACTGAGGTGGTACACCTCACCGGCTGGCCTCGCTGGCGCTTGCACTCCCACAGCTCTCGCCCTCAGCAGCGGCCAGAGACCCAGGTTGGCCCCGTTCCGACGCTGACGCCTCCTTGCTACTCCCTCCTGCTCTCCTTGCGCGCCGTAATAGCTCCCAGGTGCAGCCAGGACCTCGACAGCAAGGCCAGCGGACTCGACCTCGCGACCTCGCTCCCCCCCTCATTCAATGCCGTGTTTGCGCATCAGGTAACGCAGCTGGTCGACTTTGCTCATGCCGAGCAGTTCCGCCGCCCTCGTGCGGTTGTGCCCCGCTTCGCAGAGCGCCTGACGAATGAAATGTTGTTCTACACGCTCCACAATGCGCTCCAGCGGTAGGGGCTGCGCTGGATGGCTGGTCAGCCACTCCTCCCAGGGATCACAGGCCCCAGATCGACGGCCTTCGCTGTAGCCAACGATCTCTTGGGGAAGATGGATCGGCTGGATCTCATCGCCGTTGCTGAGAATCATGGCGCGCTCAATGACATTCTTGAGTTCACGCACATTCCCCGGCCAGCTGTAGGCCAGCAAGAGACGCTGAGCTTCTGGCGAGATACGACGCACGCTGCGCCCCAACGACTTGTTGAAGTCTTCGACGAAGCGTGAGGCGAAGAGAAGGATATCCCCCGGACGCTCTCGCAACGGCGGCAGGTTGATTTGCATGACCGCCAGACGATAGAAGAGGTCGCGGCGAAAGATTCCCTCAGCCATAGCTTTCTGCAGGTCACGATTGGTGGCCGCAATGACGCGCACGTTGATTTTGACTTCCTTGCTGCCTCCCAGACGAAAGAAGGAGCGCGTCTCCAGCACGCGCAGCAGCTTGGCCTGCATATCAAGCGGCATTTCGCCGATCTCGTCAAGGAAGAGTGTACCACCATCGGCTAGCTCCAGGAGCCCGCGCTTCTGCTTGCGCGCATCGGTGAAGGCATATGGCTCGTAGCCAAAGAGTTCGCTCTCCAGGAGGTTATGCGCAATGGCAGCGCAGTTCAGGGGCTGAAACGGGCCGGAGGCCCGCGGACTTTGCTCGTGAATGGCATGGGCGACAACTTCTTTGCCGGTCCCGCTCTCGCCAGTGATGAGGACAGAGGCAGTGTCGCTGCGGGCCACACGGGCCACCATCTCGAAGACCTGGCGCATGCGCTCGCTGTGCCCAACAATGTAGTTGAAGTGATAGTTGTCGCTGCGCTCGCGTCGCAGTTGGCGCAGCTCACGGTACATGGCGCTGGTCTCTAGAGCACGCTGCACGACGAGAAGCAGCTCTTCAAGGTCGAAGCCCTTGAGCAGGTAGTCAGAGGCTCCCAGCTTCATGGCTTCGACAGCACTGCGCACGTCCCCATAGGCCGTCAGCATGATTACGGGCAGCTCCGGCTCGCTGGCCTTGATGCGCTTGAGTACCTCTAGCCCGCTTAGCCCGGGCAGACGCAGATCCAACAGGACAAGGTCGACCGAGCATTGCTGAATGACTCGCAGACCGGCCTCGCCTTCGGCGACGGTTTCAACTTCGTAGCCGTGCCTGCCCAGGTAGCGGGCAATCTGGTGCGGTAGGTGCGGCTCATCGTCGATGATGAGAATGAACAGGCTCATGATGTCTGTGCTCTCCCGCTCGTTGGTTCTGTGGTCCGAGATTCGGCCCCGCTCTCGCTCTCCGGGCTATCGTCAACAGGGGCTAGAGGCAGACGAACAGTGAAGGTGGCACCGTAGCCCAGACGGCTTTCGACGCTGATCTGCCCCTGATGACTTTCGATGAGACGCTGGGTGATGGCCAGGCCCAGCCCGATACCGTGCGCTTTGGTGGTGAAGAAGGGCTGGAAGATGAGGTCTAGCTGCTCTGGGGGAATACCTATGCCCGTGTCGCTGATGGAGAGTTCTAGCCACCTCTGTGTTTCTTGCGCTAAATAGCCACTTTGGCTCTCCGCAACATGCACCCGCGGCAAGACATAGCCCGCCCCAACCCCCGATCGCGGACGCTGGACAACCTGAGCCGAGATGGTAAGAATCCCCCCTTCTGGCATGGCCTGGATGGCGTTGGTGTAGAGGTTGAACAGGACTTGTTCCATCTGCTCCATGTCGGCAAGAACAACGACCTGCTGCCGCTGGGGCTGCTCCAGCAGATCGCGCTGATAGACACGATGGACGACGATGCCAGCCTCAGTGAGACAGGGCTGGAGCGTCTGTAGGACGTGCTCGTTAAGGGCAATGAGGTCACAGGGGACACGATGTAATTGGCGCGGCTTGGCAAAGAGGAGCAGCTCGCGCACGATGTTGTCAAGGCGCTCGACTTCTTTGAGGACAACGGCTATCGATTCTTGGGCACCACGGTGCTCGTCGAGAGGCGGCTGGGCCCGATCTCCCTGATCACCAGTACCGGCTTCGCTGGCTTCACTCCGGATGAGTCTCTCTAGATCGTCCATGAGCATCTGCATGGTGATTTTGATGGAGGCCAGGGGATTGCGCACTTCGTGCGCAACACTGGCCGCCATCTTGCCCAGTGAGGCCAGTTCGTCTAGCCGACGCTTCTCTTCCTGGAGACGATGCATAGAGGTGACGTCGCTGAAGGTGAGCAGGGTCCCAATCTGCCGCCCCCGGTCGTTGCAGAGGGGCTGCCAGGTCATGTCAAGGACCAGGTCTTGCCCCTGGCGATCGTGCGTGATGAGCGTTTCGTGATAGGCCGACGGCGAGCGCTGGCCACCACCAGACTGCAGGGCTTCGCCTGGAAGAGCCTGGGGATTCTTGAGCGGCAGAATCTTGTGAACCGGCTGCCCCAGCGCTTCGTAGGGATGATAGCCCAGGATGAGTGAGGCCGCCCGGTTGAAGGTGGTGATTTGCCCACTGAGATCTATGGTCATCAATCCGCTGGGAATGCTCTCCAGGATCAGCTCTTTGAGGCGCTGGTCGTCCAGAACCTGGCGCAGGAGCTTGCGCGCTTCGTTGCGCGCCTCGATAACCTCTGTCATGAGGTGGATGTTCTCAAGGGCAGCGCTGGCCTGACTGGCCAGCACCTGCAACATCATCAGTTCAACATGGCGCACTTTCCAGGGCCGATAGGTGCCTCCTACTAAGAGACCAAGCACCCGCGGCTCTCTCTCTTCAGGTCCATAGAGCCGACCACGCCGCCCCGGATCGCCCCCGCTGATGAGCGGCAAGGCGATGAAGGTGTTGATGCTCGCAGGCAGATGACTGAGATAGTCGGCAGTCCGCGGACTGCCCGGGCGCTCGATGAGGAGGGGCGTGGGATGGCCCCCCTGCTCACGGGCATAGCGGAAGAGCGCTTCGCTCAGGGCCGGGCTGATCCAGGGCGCCTGCCTCCCCATCGGGGGCGAGAGGAGAATGTCGCAGAGATCAAGCGGCGCAATTTCACGGCTGCGCTGCATGATGATGGTGCACAGACGCTCAAGATCGTGGACGGCACTGTTGATCTGGCTACCGATGCTGTTGAGTAAGGAAAGCTCGTGAATGCGCTCACGGTCCCGCTCCAGCAAGAGCGTGTTTTCGAGGAGCATGGCACTGACGCCAGCGACGGCTTCCAGGACCTGGATCTCTTCTTCGGCCCAGTAGGCCGGTAGACGGCTACCAGGGAGACCAGCAGCCTGACCTCCAGCCTCGGGCTGGCCCTCGTGACCATCACGAATGGCTACCAGGACGCCAGTGGCCCGCTGGCGATAGATCAAGGGCACGGCAACTAGCTGCGGCCCCCCCGGATCTGCTGGCGCAGTGGCAACACGCCGCAATCTCCAGGCCCGCGCCTCGGGCCGCTCGCTATTGAGATCGATAGGATTGATCTGGGCAACCGCCAGAAGCGAGGTGGACCAGCCTGGCCGGTCGTCAAAGGTCCCTGAAACGAATTGCAGTGTCTCGCCAATGCGCTTGTAGAGCAGGACATAGCGGCTCCGCAGCAGCGAGGCCAGCCGCCGCGGCAGACTGTCCTGCAAGAGACGGTAGTCGCCAATGGCACTGAATTCGTCGAGGATGGTGGTGACAAGAATGGACGCGCTCAGCGGCGCGGGAGCTGAGGCCGCTCCCTTCCCTTCCCCTCCAGCAGTCTCTTCCGCTTCCTCGCCCGCTCCGGACCGCGAGGCGAAGATGCCCGAATCATGCTCTGCAGTACGCATGTTTCCCCCCTTCTCCTGACCGCTCCAGTCCGCTGTGCCCCTGTCGAGCAGGCCCCACTAGCTGCCCGCTCTGCTGAGTGCTCACCTGGAGGTTCTCTTTGCTGACCACACTACACCTCTTCCGCAATCTCTCCGCAACCTGGCACCTCTGAAGGGGCCACAGTGGATAGACGACTACCCACCGGCCTCCACAGGCATTCTGGCCGCTTCATGGTCTCACCCTTGCCTTTCTTCTCGCCATTTCGCTACCTGTCCGCTCGTTGCCCATTCCTCCCGTACACAGGGCCAGCACTGCCATCCCGGATATGCCAGCTTCCCCCCACCCGCTAGCCCAGCCCACAACCAGACCCCGCCTCGACGACCCCAACCGGCAACCTTCTCCCCCCTGCGCCTTCTCCTGTTTTCTACTATAGCAGATGCTAGCCTATTTTGCACCTGTCATTGGTCTTGTTTGAAAATATTGCCATTATCTCTGCCTGGCTTCCTTCCTGCCCTGTTACTATTATGACTGATAGTTCATAATCTTGTGTAAAATCACCAGAAAAAAATCTTGCCTCTCTCTTGTGCAGCAAAAGGCCCCCGGAAAGAAGGCAAGAGCCTGGAGCAGAACAGGGCTTGCAACCGGCAGACAACTCCGCTACCCTGATAGGCGAGCAACCGCCTTCTCTGACCGAACCTGGTCAGGCGAGCGCGGACTGAGTCGCGGCAATTAAGCAAGAGAGAAGCAAGAATGGAAGAGCATAGAACACCGCACGGAGTGATAGGAAGAGAACAAGGAGAGGAAGAGCGACAGGAAGTGGAGAAAGAGAGCAAGGTCGCGCCGCGTTGGTTGGCTCTGGTCACGGCCCTGCTCTGTGGCCTCCTCTACGCCGTCTTACCATCCTGGCTGACCCTCGGACCGAACTGGCTCCCGCTGGTGCTAGAAGGAATGATCGTGCTCGGAGCCGTCGTATTCAGGCTTCTCGCTCGGTCGGGCCAGCAGCTCCAGCACATCCACCGCTTGCAGCGCCACCTGGCTTTTGGGCTGCTCGCGATCGTGACGCTGGCCCTTGGCAGTGCCGTAGCCTTGCTCATCCTCAATCTGCCGCGCAGCACGCGAGCTGATATCCTGCTGCGGGCCGCCGCCCTGCTCTGGACCTCCAATATCTTAGTCTTTGCCCTCTGGTATTGGGAAATCGACGGAGGGGGACCAGTGGGACGGCACCGACGTGGTCACCGCGCCGCCGATTTCCTCTTTCCGCAGCAGGCCAATGGGAACAGCGGTGGCTGGGTGCCCCACTTCCTCGACTATCTCTTTCTGGCCTTCACCACAGCCACCGCGTTTAGTCCAACGGATACTATGCCGTTGACGCGCCGGGCCAAGGCCCTGATGATGCTGGAATCCTTGCTTTCCTTGCTCGTCCTGGCCATCCTCGCGGCGCGAGCTGTCAACATTCTTTAATCCGCCGGGGAAACGGCCCAGGACGGCGGGAGACGAAAGGCGACCTCGCTCCCTTCGCTCTCGCCAGCGCGGCGCAACAGACTGCGGGCCGGCGCCGTCGCCGCCACTTCCCGCCCCCCTTTGAAGACGTGCAGGCGCGCCGGCAGCAGGCGCAGGGCTTCAAAAGCCGAAGGGGCATCGAGCAAGACAAAATCGGCAGGCTTCCCCTCCTCAATCCCATAGCGGTCCTCGATGCGCAAGACACGGGCCGCATTGGTCGTGATGAGGTCGAGCACCGTATTGATCTCTTCGTAGCCGCTCATATGGCAGAGCAAGAGGGCAAGCTGGGCAGCAGCCAGCATATCGCCGCGTCCAAGCGGGAACCAGGGGTCCATAATTGAGTCGTGGCCAAGCGCCACCGTCACCCCAGCCTCCAGCAGCTCCTTGACACGAGCCAGGCCGCGGCGCTTCGGATAGGTGTCAAAGCGGCCCTGCAGGACGACGTTGTCAAAGGGATTGGCAATGACATTGACTCTGGCTCGCGCCAGCAGGCGCAAGAGCTTGAAAGCATAGGCATTATCGTAGGAATGCATAGCCGTGCAGTGGCTGGCCGTCACACGCCCCTGCCAGCCGGCGCTGAGGGTCTCCGCCGCCATCACTTCCGTGAAGCGCGAATGGGGATCATCGGTCTCATCGCAGTGACAGTCAATATCGCGATTGAACTCGCGCGCCAGGGCAAAAGCATAGCGCACATCTTCAACGCCAAGATCGCGCGTCCACTCGTAATGGGGAATGCCTCCAACCAGATCACAGCCTAGCTCCAGCGCACGACGCATCAGCTCCCGGCCATTGGGAAAGGAGAAGATGCCATCCTGCGGAAAGGCGACCAGCTGCAGCTCACAGATATCGCGTACCTCCTCACGTACCTCCAGCAGCGCGCGTAAAGCCGTCAGAGAGGGATCGCAGACGTCGACGTGGCTGCGAATGTAGAGGGTGCCCTGAGCCACCTCCCAGCGAATCGCTTCCAGAGCACGACGCTTGACATCCTCGCGGCTTAGGGACGGCTTGCGCTCGCTCCAAATCTGAATCCCTTCCAACAAGGTGCCGCTGCTATTGTAGCGAGGCTGGCCCACAGTGAGAACAGCATCCAGGTGAACATGAGCATCGATGAACGGCGGCGAGACCAGGCGCCCTGCCGCCTCGATCTCACGCGTGGCCGTGTCGGTGGCTAGCTCAGGAGCGATACGCACAAAACGGCCATCTTGTATAGCGATATCAACGAGCGCCTCTTTACGATGAAGGCGCGCATGACGGACAATCAAGTCATAATGCATCGTTCTTCCTCGTCTAGTGCGTGATGGAACTCACCAGGAGCGAGAAACAAGGACGGCACCATACGATCTGCAGCGAGCAAGCGGCTCCCGTCAGAAAGCACTGAGGCCGTCTCGGGACAAGAAACAAGGGGCAGGCGGCCTGCTGCAGCTGCTTCAGCTTTTTTGCTCTCCGCCTGCCCCTGCTGAGCAATACTCTGACCGGCTCAGGCTCCCTCCACTCTCCTCAAGAGGCCCTCGAAGGCAGGGAAACCTTCTCTCTCTGACGCGCTCCGCCAGTCACCCCAGCACTCAGCGCCCCGTCTGTCGCAGCTCAATGGGGCGCAGGAGGAGATAGGCGATTGCGGCCAGGACGATGCCTAACTCGAAGCCGATATCCATGCCGTAAGGCGGGTTGACTAGCTTCGCCAGTGGGCCGACGTAATAAACCTGCGCGGCCCCCAGAGCCACGCCAACCAGGCCGATGGCCATCGCCACCAGGGCCGCCCACCCAATGGGCAGCTTCTCAGGTCTATTCCAGTCATCGACATTATAAACACTGTGGCGAAAGACAAAGTGTTCCAGGATCAAGATAATCGACCACGGGCCAAGCCAGTAGGCAATCAGCAAGAGGAAATTCTCCAGGGTCTGGTTAAAATTCTCTGCCGCCGGCAGGGCGATTGCCACATAGATCACCGCGCCGATCAGGGTCCAGACAGCACGCGGCACCCGCTGCAGAGATTTGCCAACCACCTGGATCGAGAGGCCAAGGCTATAATCGTTGGGAATGTTGTTGGCCACCACACTGAGGGCCAGCAAGACCAGCAAGACGGTCCCGAAGCCACCCAGGGGCTGCAACACCCCCGCCAACAGCTCGCCACCGCCCTTGGGAATCCAGCTCGTCAAGAGCATGCCCAGGGTCTCCAGCGCCACACAGGGCAGAAAGACCCCCAGGAAGGTCAGCCAGAAGACGCGGCTAGCCGGCGTCTCCTCCGGTTGGCGAACATTGTAATCGGCAGCGTAGGAACTCCAGCCGGTGGCGAAGCCATAGATCGCGCCGCCGAAGGAGATGAGCGAGGCAAACCAGGCCGCGCTGGCCACTGGCGTTGGCACAATTTTCATGTGCGGGGCCGCCACCACCGTCATGATGACAAAAATGATGGCCATCGGAATCCAGGCAAAGCGCTCGTAGCGGTGAACGTAGCGATAGCCATAGATACTGACGAGGGTCGTCAGCAGAGCAATGACCAGAATACCCGCCCAGCGCGGAACCGCGCCGTTGCTCAGGGCCGCGACCAACTGGCCGCCCACAATGACATTGACCGCCGACCAGCCGATACAGGCCGCAACATTGAAGAGGGCCATCACAATTCCCCCGACCCAGCCGAAGGAGAAGCGCGAAATGGTCATCTGGCGCAGACCGAGTTTGGGACCAAGGGTCGAGAAGAAGGCGACGGGAAGCACACCCAGAGCATTGAAGATCACAATCACGGCGAGACCGTCCCAGAAGCCCAAGCCAAAAACCTGGTTGGCGAGAGCGCCCAGGGCCACCGTTGAAATCACCAGGTTGGCCGAGAGCCACATGGTGAAGTTGTCAAAGATACGCACATGAGTGCGAGCAGTGGGGGCTACCCGTTCGATACCGTGAATCTCAATGCCCCGTTCTTCAGGAATAGTGACGATGTCAGACATACTGCTATCTCCTGGAGAAAAACTAGTGGGACGCTCCTCGTTCGCTCACGTGCGAGTTTCGCGCGATGAAAGGGCTGTCATCCTCGACCTTCCTCGCTCGCGTTGCACCATTCCACCGCAGGAGGCACCCTGGGAGAACCTTGCGTTGGGCGGCATTCAGCATGGATTAAGAGGTATCCGGGAGAGCAAGCTGAACCACCTGGCCGCCTCTCCGGAGCGCACGAAGGATGAGCTAATTCCAGCTCTATTATACCAGCATCGCCGCCTCCCTGTCACGGTCTCCTCTCCTGGCCGCTCGCCAGCTCAAGCAGTCAGACAGGTCATCAGCTCTCGTGGGGGGATCATAAAAAAGCCATAAATGCTCATAGGCAGCTTTGACCAGGGAAAGGAGTCCGTCACCCTAGACGCTTTTCACAGAGAGTAGTTACAATGCACACATATAGACATCATATGTCTGTCGGCTGCCGGCGGCGCGCGTGGACAGGTGTGGAAGTGAGCACACGGGCATACGAGCGCCAGTCTGTTAGCCACAGCGCACGACGCTGCAGCTATCTCTGTCCATCAGGAGGTCGGCATGGTATCCAGAACAGCCCCGGATCGCGCCGGGAGCAAACGCCAGGCGGAGCAGGAGCACCGCGAGCTGGAGGAGCTGCGCCGGGAGAACAGTCGGCTGCGCGAGGTCCTGGCGACCAAGTCGCAAGAGTACGCGCTCCTTAACGAGATCATCGCCGCTGTCGGCTCGACGCTCAAGCTCGACGAGATCTTGCACCGTCTTGTCGCTGCCATTGTGCGCGCCGTCTCCTGCCACGCCGCATTTCTCTACCTCTACGACACCGAACACGAGCGCCTCGTATTGGCCAGTGCCAGCGAGCCGTATGCGCGCTTCGCCGGCAAGATCGAGCTAGCCCTGGGTCAGGGTATCGCCGGCTGGGTTGCGACAACGCTGGAGCCGGTGATTCTCAAAGAGCAGGCACGCAGCGATCCCCGCTTCTACGTCGTGCCGGAGCTGGACCGCGAGGAATTCCAGTCGGTGATGACGGTCCCCATTGTCAGCCGCGAGCGCCAGCTGATCGGGGTCCTTTCGATGAATACCGCCGCCCCGGCAACCTTCAACGAGGAGCAGCAGCGTTTTGTCTGCAATACGGCGGCCCTGGCAGCAGGTGCAATCGAGAATGCGCGGCTCTATGAACACACGCGACGCAAGCTGAATATCCTGACAAGCCTTTCGGTACTCAGCCAGACGATTAGTTCCAGCCTCTACCTCGATGAGATGCTGCGCTCGCTGGCAGCACTCACCGCCCAAATCATGGAGGCCGATCTGTGTGTGATTATGCTGGTAGATCAGGCCCGAGGCCGGCTCACGGTGCGGGCCGTGGCTTCGGGCCTGACGGAGCGTGAGCATTCACTGCTACAATCTCAGGAAGCGGAGCGCCCGGCTCTGGAGGCCCTGCACGAACCGGTCAGCAATGCCTCGCCGGGAGCCAGCACCGGTGGCCCCAGCCCCGCCAGCACTGGCCCGCTTGATAACGCTGTCAGCCTCCAGAGCGGCGAGTATCAGGCCCTGACCTTCGAGGGCTTCAATCCGCTGAAGGATGGCCAACACCGTACCCTGCTCTCAGCCCCCCTGGTGTCGGGTACCGAGCACCTGGGCCTGATCAATTGCTATTTCCGCAAGGCGCGACGCCCCAGCCCCGAAGACCAGGCACTCCTGAGCACCATTGCTAATCAGGCCGCGATTGCGATTAAGAATAGCCAGCTGGTCGACCTATTGACTCAGAAGAATCTGGTCAAGGCTTTCTTCGATGAGTTACTGGGCGGCGCTTACGAGTCGGAGGAGGCACTCAAGCAGCGCGCGAAGCTGCTCGGCTGCGATCTGGAACGCCCACATGTGGTAGTCCTCTTTGAGCTGCTCCCCGCCGAGGACAGCATCGGGATCGGAGCCGGCCTGTACCGGACCCTGAGCGAGGAGGAGCGCCAGACAGCCTACAAGCGGGCCTGTGGCCTGATCCGGCGCCGTCTCCAGGAGGTCTATCCAGGCTCGCTGCTCTACGAGCAGGAGCGGACACTCACCTGCCTGGTCCGCCTGACACAAGAAGGCGAGCCTGCTGCCCCCCACACGGCCATGCCCGGCCCAGCCAGCAACGCGCGCCTCAAGAGCTGGCTACGCGAGCTGGTCCACCAGCTCCATCAGGACCAGACCTTGCATGTGGCCGCCGGCATCGGCAATCCCTGTCAGCAGCTCGCCGACTACCGCCGCAGCGCCGCCGAAGCCCGCGAGGCTCTCCAGATGGGCCGCAGCCTCAATGGCGACGGCGTGACCCACTTCAATGACCTGGGGATCTATCGCTACCTCTATAAGATCGCACGCATGGATGACCTGCGCGATAGTTACCAGGACCAGATCGCCCGCATCGCCCACTACGATCGTCGCAAGGGCACCGATCTGCTCTCAACTCTGGAAACCTATCTGGAGTGCGCTGGCAACCTGACCAAAACCTCGAGTCGCCTCTTTGTGCACAGAAATACCCTGATACAACGCCTGGAGCGCCTGCAATCGCTCTGCGAGATCGATCTGCAGGACCGCAGCAACTGGCTCAGCTTGCAAGTGGCCATCAAGGTCTATAAGCTGCGTAACAACCTCCCCTAGCCCCGTCCGAGCCAGCCTTGCTCGCCCCGGTCTTGGATGCAGGCCAGGCAAGCGAGATGCGCCATCCCTCAGCCCGCCAGACAGGGCCTGAATACCAATACAACAGGAGAGGGAGGAGCGGGAGCGTCCCGCCCCTCCCTCTCTCTGATGACCGATGAGGGGAAGGCACCGGCAAGGCAAGACAAGTCAAGAAGAGAAGGAGCTTGCTAGATCAAGCCGACCAGCTCGCCGGCCTCGGGCGCTGGCTCTCCCTCACCCTGGCCCGCGCCTTGGGACTGAGGGCGCCGCCGGTCACGCAGCTTGATCTCCTTCAGGAAGAAGACCGCAACCAGCGCCACCACCATCAGCACAAAGCTCAGGACAAAGACATTGTGGATACCCTGAGCCAGACCCGTCTTGACCGCCTCCATGATCGTTGACAGCAACTGCTGCCCCTGCGGTCCAAAGGCCGCCGCGGCACGCTGCATCTGCTGCCGCGCATCATCCGAGAGCAAGATCTCTGGATTATTGAAGGCCGAGAGGAAGCGCGCCGGCACCACCTGCTTGACCATCGCAGGCAGAGCCTGATCAAAGGCCGGCTGATAGGCCGAGGTCATGATCGACCCCATCGCCGCCAGACCGACGGTCGCCCCAATCTGGCGGAAAAAGACCATCGCCGACGTTGCCTGGCCAATCTTCTGCACCGGCATGGCATTCTGCACCACCAGCGTATAGAGCGACATGCCGAAGCCCATCCCCAGGCCCAGGACCAGCATGGCGATCAAGACATCCGTATTGGTCGAATGAACATCCAGGCGCGTCAGCAGATAGGAGCCGACCACACTGATGGCCATCCCCGTGATGGCGATCCATTTGTATTTACCGATACGAGAGACCAGCTGACCGGAGAGGATACTACCAGCAACCGAAGTCAGCATCAGCGGCGTCAGAATCAGCCCACTGTTGGTGGCCGTGGTCCCCACGACTCCCTGAACAAAGAGCGGGATGAAGAAGACGCTGCCGAAGAGACCCATCCCGAAGATGACGGTCACAATCGTACTGACCGTAAAGATGCTATTCTTAAACAGGCCAGGTTCAATAATGGGCTGACCCTGACGGCGCTCCAGTCGGGCCTCATAGACCAGAAAAGCCGTCAAGAAGACCACAGCGCCAGCCAGCAAGCCGAGAATCTGGGGCGAGAGCCAGTCGTACTGATTGCCAGCCAGCGAGAAACCGAGCAGCAATGGTAGAGCGCCCAGCACGAGCAGCACAGCACCCAGGTAGTCGATCGAGACCTGGCGGTTCTTCCCTCGCAAAGCCGGCATCAGGAAGATCAACACCAGCAGGGCCACGATCCCAATGGGCAGATTGACGTAGAAGACCCAACGCCAGCTTGTATTTTGCGTAATCCAACCGCCGAGGGTAGGGCCAATAATCGAGGACAGCCCCCAGATCGCCCCCGTCAGTCCCTGCCACTTCCCGCGCTCACGTGGCGTAAACAGGTCACCGACGATCGCCATGGCGATCGGTAAGAGCGCACCGGCTCCCAGGCCCTGGAAGGCCCGGAAGGCAATCAGCTGATTCATCGATTGGGCCGCCCCCGAGAGGGCCGAGCCGAGCAAGAAGATCACCACGCCAAACAAGAAAATCGGTTTACGGCCCACCAGGTCGGAAAGCTTTCCATAGATTGGGACCATGACCGTCGATGCCAGCAGGTAGGCTGTGGAGACCCAGGTATAGCGATCGAAGCCCTGAAGCTCGCCGATGATACGCGGCATAGCCGTCGAGACAATCGTCTGGTCCAGGGAGGCCAGCAGCATCACCATCAGCACTCCGGCCATCGTCAGGGCCGTCTCACGCGCCGAAAAGCGCGGCAGCTCCTCAGCCATCGCCTGCGTGGGGCGCGCGGCAGTGGCAGCTGCCACTGCCTGGGTCCCTTCAGCGGAAAGCGTCTCCGCCGCTGGACCAGCACCAGACGGCGGTGTTAGTGGTTCCATAAAAGCAACTCCTCTCCTCTCTCTTCCGCAATCGCCACAATCAGCATGGCTGTACTCAGCAAGCAGCGATTCCTTTAAAGTAAATGCGAGCGAGATAGCGCGCCACCTCAGCGGGCGCCAGACCCTCCTGCCCCACCAACCGCTCATAGCCACGCACCGACACCAGGTTCAGAAAGAGGCTCAGCATGACGCTGGTCGGCAGCTCAGGATTGAACTCACCGGCAGCCTGTCCCTCGGCGAGCAAGCTCTCGATGCGACGAGTAAGCTGCTCCCAATGGGCATGCATCTCCTCCTTCTTGGCCAGGAGGGCACGCATCTCAGGGCTGTTATACATACTGTAGAATAGGCGGGTACGTTTTTTAAACAATTCTCCGTAGAGAAGGTGCAGAATCGCCTCTAACTTCTCACGCGCCGAGCGCCCCGGGGACGAAGCGATGGCCTCCACCTCGGCCATTGCCTGCTCCGTATCGCGCTGAAAGAGGGCCGCCAGCAGGTCCTCTTTGCTCGGGAAATGGAGATAGACGGTCCCCTTGGCAATCCCCACCCGCGCGGCGATCTCATCGATCGAGGTCTCGTGATAGCCTTTTTCGCAGAAGACCTCCTCTGCGGTTTGCAAGATGAGCGCCTCGCGCTCCTGCCGCTGCTTCTCCTTCCATGAGCGCGGCGCGGTCGAAGGCGGCATCAGTGCACCTCCTCGTTCGTTGACCGATGGTACACAGTTTGACTGTTTCTATAGAAAATGACCACCGAGAAGAATTTTGACCGATCAGTCATGACCGGACAGTCAGAATCTTACCACCTGGTCAAGGAAAATGTCAAGGGGGGGAGGGACCAACGAATGGCCAGGTCCTTCTCTGTGTTGGCTGTCAGATCTTTTGCTGATCCGTCTCCCTTGCAAATGGGCCATCCCTATGCTATACTCACTAAAAATGTTTACCTATATAAAACACTGGTATAGAGTGAGGCAGAAGACAGCATGACGACAGCCGGTCGTGGACTCGTCGAAGAGCAAAGCAAAGTCGCCAAAGAGGCATCAGCCAGCGCTGCTGAAGCCGAAGAGCGGATTCGTGTCATCGGGTCTCTTATTCGGGCCAGGCGGCGCGAGTTGAAGCTCTCTTTGCGCGAGCTGAGCAAGCGAACAGGCCTCTCTATTGGCTTCCTCTCCCTGGTGGAGCGAGGGCGATCATCGTTAGCGCTCACCTCTCTTTCCACCGTTGCAAAGGCGCTTGACATGAATCTGGCGAGCTTTTTCCCGCCGGCTGAGCAAGAGAAAGGGCGGCCAGGGATGGCCCAGCTGCCTTATGTCCAGCGTGCAGAGGACGGGAGCCAACTGGCAATGGTCTCCAGTCTGCGCACCTATAAGATGCTTTCCCCACGCGCCCCCAACCTGACGCTGGAGCCGTTGTATGTGACGATCCAGCCGGGCGATGTCAAAGAGGAGCCTTACAGTCATGAGGGAGAGGAGTTCGCCTACATCCTGGAAGGTGAACTGGTTTTTATCATCGCTGGGCAACAGTACCGCCTCGGTCCTGGAGACAGCATCTACTTCCATTCGTCCGTGCCTCATGCCATCCGTAACGAGACGGATCAAGTGGTGCGGGCCATTTGGGTGCTGACTCCGCGACTGATGTGAGAAAGGCAAAGACGATGAGCATACGAGCAGCCGTTGACATCGGCGGAACGTTCACCGACCTTGTTTACTTGGATGAAACTAGAGGGCAGATCGGTCTGGGCAAAACCTCGACCACGCCAGCTCGCTTTGAAGAAGGGGTCATTACGGCCCTGACTGAGGCTCAGCTGCGCGATGTCCAGTTCCTGGCTCACGGAACAACCGTGATCATCAACACGTTGACCGAGCGCAAGGGCGCTGTCACTGCCCTGATCACCACCCGTGGCTTCCGCGATGTCCTCGAAATCCAGCGTGCGAACCGCCCCGATATTTATAATCTGCTGTTCACGAAGCCGAAGCCCTTTGTGCCGCGCCGTCTGCGCCTGGAAGTACGCGAGCGCCTCACTTATAAGGGTGAGGTGCTGCAGCCTCTGGTCGAGGAGGATGTGCGGGCCGCTGTGGCTGAGGCGCGCCGTCAGGGGGCGCAGGCCCTGGCGATCTGTTTTCTGCACGCTTATGCCAATCCCGTCCATGAGAAGCGGGCCTTGGAGATTGTGCGTGAGGAGTGGCCCGATGTCGATGTGACCGCCTCTCACGAGCTGGCCAACGAGTGGCGCGAGTTCCAGCGCACGAGTACCGTTGTCCTCGACGCCTACGTGAAGCCGGTAGCGCGGCGTTATCTGGAGGCCCTTTCGCAGCGCCTCGATGAGGTCGGGATCGGGCAGCAGCGTCGCTATGCCATGCAATCCAATGGTGGCATCTCGAAGTTCGAGTTGGCCAGTCGCACCCCTATCCACCTGGTGGAGTCGGGTCCTGTCGGCGGCGTGATTGGTGCGGCAGCCATCAGTCAGCTGCTGCATGAAGATAATATCATTACGCTGGACATCGGTGGGACAACGGCGAAATCTTCGTTGGTGGAGCGCGGCGAGATTCGCGTGACGAGCGATTATTATATTGAGCGCACGCCAACGACTGCCGGCTATCCGATTAAGGTGCCGGTGGTGGATATCGTTGAGATCGGGGCCGGTGGGGGGAGCATTGCCTGGATCGATCCAGCGGGCGCCCTCAAGGTGGGACCGCGCAGCGCGGGGGCTGAGCCAGGGCCGGCCTGCTATGGACGCGGCGGCAGCGCGCCAACGGTCACTGATGCGAATGTCCTGGTGGGCCGTATCAATCCCGAGTATTTCCTCGGTGGCACGATTCGCCTGGATGTGGAGCAGGCCCGTCGGGCGATGATGAGCATTGCTCAGCCGCTGGGCTTGGATGTGGAGGAGGCGGCCCTGGGTATCATCCGCCTGGCCAATGCCAATATGATCCATTTGCTCAAACTGGTCTCGGTGCGCCAGGGCCGCGACCCGCGCGAGTTCGCGATGGTGGCCTTCGGTGGCGGTGGCCCGATGCATGCCGCTGCTCTGGCTCGTGAGCTGCGCGTCCCGCGTGTCATTATCCCCCCTGCCCCCGCCCACTTCTCGGCCTGGGGTATGTTGATGAGCGATATCCGCCATGACCTGGTCCGCACCAGGCCGGTGCGCCTCGATGGGGTGGCAATGGGCGAGCTGGAAGCGATCTGGGCTGAGATGGAGCAACAATTGCAGGAGACCTTTGCCGCTGAGGGTGTTCAGCCGGAGGAGGTGGTCTTTGCCCGCTCCGCTGACATGCGCTACCTGGGCCAGGAGCACACGGTACAAGTGCCTGTGCCGACGGGCCGCCTGGGTGAGGAGGCTCGCCCACTGGTGGCCAGTCGCTTCCATGACCTGCACGAGCAGCTTTATACCTTCCGCCAGGATTCGCCCATCGAGCTGGTGAATCTGCGCGTGGCCGGCTTCGGACGAGTGCGTAAGCCCGAGCTGCAGACGATTGCTCAGCATGATGGGAGCGAGCGCGCCCTGAAAGGCCAACGCCTGGTTCACTTCGACGACCTCGGGCGCTATGAGACACGCATCTATGAGCGCAGCCGCCTGGGGGCTGGCGCCCGCCTGGAGGGACCGGCTATTGTTGAGGAGCCGGCTGCTTCCACGGTGGTCTTGCCTGGTCAGCTGCTGCACGTCGACGCTTTCGGGAATTTGATTATCGAAACGGGGGAGTGAGCGAGCATGGCTCAGCGCATGGCAGAGTCCAACCGCGCCGATGTCGACCTCTTTACGATCGAGATCGTCAAAGATGCCCTGGTCGCGATCGGCGATGAGATGTTTATCGCGCTGCAGCGTACGTCGAAGAGCACGATTATTTATGAGGTGCTCGACTTCGCTTCTGGTTTGACGGATGCTCGCGGCCAGCTCATCACCCAGGGCAATGGGGTGACGGGCTTCCTGGGCACCCTGACCTTCGCGGTGCGCTCGGTGCTGGAGAAGTTCGGTACGGAGAATCTGCATCCGGGCGATGTGGTGATTACCAATGATCCCTACGGCGGCGGCGGTACCCATCTCTCGGATGTCTCGCTGGTCGTGCCGATCTTCTATGGGGGGCAGCTGGTGGCTTTCGCCGCCAGTAAGGCTCACTGGACCGAGGTCGGCGGCAAGGACCCTGGCTCCTGGACAACCGATTCGACCGAGGTCTTCCAAGAAGGGCTGCAGTTCCCTTGCGTCAAGCTCTTTGAGGAGGGCCGCCCCGTTCAGAGCCTCATCGATTTGATCGCCGCCAATGTGCGCTTGCCGGATATGACCCTCGGCGATATGTATGCGCAGGCCGCTTCGCTTCACCTGGGCGAACGGCGCTTTCAGGAGCTGTGCGACCGCTACGGCCTGGCTGTGGTCCAGAGTTCGATCGAGGCCCTCCTCGATTACGGCGAACGCATGACGCGCCTGGAGCTGGCGAAGTTGCCCAAGGGGGTCTATGAGGCTGAAGACTGGATCGATGATGATGGATTGGGTCATGGCCCCTTCCCGGTGCGCGTGAAGGTGACGATCAGCGACGATGAGTTTATCTGCGACTTCACGGGCACGCATCCCCAGGTACCCGGTCCGGTCAATTGTACGCTGACGGGCCTGCATTCGGGCGTACGCACGATGCTCAAGGCCATTACCAGCCCTACCATTCCGGTCAATGAGGGCTGCTTCAGGCCGCTCAAGATTATTTGTCCGCCGGGGACGATCTTCACTGCTGAGCGTCCGGCTCCGGTTTCGACCTATTGGGAGACCATGAACTATGTGACCGATCTGGTCTGGAAGGCCCTGGCGCCGATCGTGCCCGACCGGTTGAGCGCTGGTCACTTCCTGTCGGTCTGTGGGATTGTCCTGGCCGGCACCCATCCCGATACGAATGAGCTGTTTCTGCTGGTTGAGCCGCAGGCCGGTGGCTGGGGCGCTGGAGCCGCCAAGGACGGCGAGTCTGGTCTGATGTGTGTAGGCGATGGCGAGACCTATGTGATCCCGGTAGAGGTCGCGGAGACGCGCTACGGCATCCTGGTCGAGCGCTATGAGCTGGATACGGAGCCGCGGGCCGGAGCAGGCCGTTATCGCGGCGGACGCGGCTGCATCCGCGAGTACCGCGCTGTGGCTGACAATGTGACCTTGACCGCTACTTTTGGCCGCCACAAGTATGTTCCCTGGGGGGTGGCTGGCGGCCAGAACGGCTCACGCAACGAGGTGCGCATCCGGCACGCGGATGGCCGTGAGGTGGTGCTGGGCAAGTGCGCCCGCTACCCGCTCAAACGCGGCGAGGTGGCGCGCCTGGTGACTGGCACTGGCGGCGGTTGGGGCTCTCCCCTGGAGCGTCCGGTCGAGGCGGTGATCGAGGATGTGCGCGATGGCTACATCAGCCGCGAGCAGGCCTGGCAGGACTATGGCGTCGAGCTGGATGTGGAGACGCTGAGCGTGGTCCGCCTCAATCCCGAGCGCCTGGGTCTTTCAGCTTCGTGATCTGCAGCTGTGGGGCCATTGCCAGGTAGGCCATCTGTCCGTCAGTCGCAGGCGGGTCGATCAGATGGTCCCTGGCGATCGCCAGGCACTGCATCGTTGTGGAAGGCTGCTCCTGCCTGGACCAGGGCAGGCAGAGGGTAGCACCTTCCCCCTCCCATACGGCTAGCAGGGCAGTCGCCGAGCGCGCTGCTCCTCCTCAATTCCAACCCAGGGAAAAGGCCAGCCTGAGCCGAAGCAACGGTAGAGATCGTTGAGTCGTTCGCCCATTAGTAGGCTACCCTGACGTCGCCGCCGCGACGTCTGTGGGGGAGGTTAGAGATATGCAGCAGACGACCAATAGTCCAGGTGAGTTGGTGCAGCGCCGCCCCATCCTCAGCGCGCGCCAGATCGCGGTCGCAGTGATCTTCGGAGCCATCGCGGCTGCCTTCGAACTGCTCCAGATTACGATCCCCGGTTATCTGCCCGGCGTCAACTTCAATCTCGGTGGTATTTGGCTGACTCTGTCGACCATGATCGGCGGCCCTATCGTCGGGGCCATTGTGGTCTTTGTCGATTCGGTCACCGGCCAGGTTGGGATCATCGGCTGGCCCGGCTACCTTATCCATGTGCTGATTCTGGCCGCCTTCTATCCCGCCGTCTATCGTGTGGCCAGTGTTCCCAAGCGCCTGGCCCTTTTCTTGCTCTTGACTGCGGTGGCGCTCTTCTTCCAGTATTGGTGGTGGATCGGCCTCTATTCCTTTGTGTTGAAGATTATCCCCTTCCAGGCTCAGCTGGCCCTGCAGTTTGGCTACGCCTACTGGATCTATTTGATCATTTATTTTCTGGTCCCGGCCATCTTGCTGGCAACGGTGCCAAGGTTCGTTGCTCCGCAGTGGCGCTGGCCGTGGCAACGTGAAGAGACTCCTCAGACCGCTGAGCTGAGTTAAGGGTGTTACTGCTTCAGCTGAGGCGGCCTGGACCGGATAGGATAGAGAGGAGAAGGAGAGCAGGGGGCTTGCTCCTACTCAGAAGGCGCTGATGAGTTACCTGCTTACAGGTGTCGGCTCTCTTCTGCCCGCTCTGGAAGAGAGAGCGCTCTTGCGGGACAGGTCGGGCTGAGCCGCGGCGCGCCTCCCTGCAAAGGAGCGCGCTGATACGGATAGGTTGCGCCTGGCCTGGCTCGTCATGGGCGCTCTCTCCTGCGCAGGGTGACTGACTGCACCTGCATGAAGGTCTGAGCCTCTCCGCCGTCGGTCGTGTTCTTGTGAGATGCACGCGAGCGCTCTCTGACTTACCCCATTAGCAGCTGGAAAAGGAGGAACGAACTCGTGCCAGTAGAGGAGCAAGTATGTGCGCTCGCCTACGAGGGATTCGGGTTCACCTACGAGCAAGGGAATAGTGAGGTCGTGCGCGATCTGTCGCTCCAGCTCTCTCAGGGACGGGTGGTGTTGATCACTGGACCGAGTGGAGCCGGGAAAACAACGGTCTGTCGCGCGGCCAATGGGCTGATTCCTCATGAGTTTAAGGGGAATATGCGAGGCCGGGTTACCGTCGCCGGACGCTACGATTCGCGGCGCTATAGCGTTAGCGCCCTCTCGAAGCTGGTCGGTCTCTTGCAACAAGATCCCGATACCCAGCTCTTTAATCCAACGGTCGAAGAAGAAATCGCCTTTGGGGCCTGTAACTATGGCCTGCCCGCCGAGACTATCCGCAAGCGCATCGAGCGGCTGCTAGAGCTGACTCGCTTGAGCGAGCACCGGCGCAAGAATCCACATCAGCTCTCAGGTGGGCAACAGCAAGCCTGCGCTTTGGCGGCCATCCTGGCCTTTGATCCGCAGACCCTGATTCTGGATGAACCAACTTCGAACATCGATCCTTTGGGGAGCCAGGAGGTGCTGACCCTGGTGGCGCGCCTGGCGCGCGAAGAGGGACGGGCCACGCTTCTGATAGAGCATAAGCTTGATGAGATCGTTCATCTGGTCGACGAGATGCTGGTGTTGGACCGGGGGCAGGTCTTGCACCGTGGGAGCGTGCGTGAGGTGCTGGAGCACGTCGAGTACATTGATTCGGTGGGCTTGAGCGTTCCCCAGGTGACGCTGTTGGCGGCCCGCCTGCGCTCAGCCGGCTGGCCCCTGCCACGCCTGCCTCTGGATGTCAGTGAGGCCGTGGCCTTGCTGGAACCGCTCATCGATGGCCCGGCCCTGGTCAGTCTTCCTGCTCCAGCCTCTACCTGCGGCTTCAGCTCTGGCCCGGACAGGGCCGGCGGAGCAAGCCCAGGCGCTGAGTCGGTGATCGAGGTCAGCGGCCTGAGCCACGTCTACCGCGATGGGACACCGGCCTTGCACGATCTTGATCTTCAGATCCGCCGCGGCGAGTTTGTGGCAATCCTGGGCCAGAATGGCTCGGGGAAGACCACTCTGGTGAAGCATTTCAATGGGCTGCTGAAGCCTACCAGCGGCACGGTGCGCGTGGCCGGTCTCGATACGGCGAAGGCCAGTATCAATGAGATGGCGACCACCGTGGGCTTTATTTTCCAGAATCCCGATACGCAGATTTGTAAGCTGAAGGTCTACGATGAGCTGGCTTTCGGTCTGCGCAATCTGGGCCTGCCCGAGAAGCAGGTCAGGGAACGGGTGCAGCAGGCCGCTGAGGATCTGGAGATCGTCCACCTGCTCGATAAAAATCCGTTCTTGCTGAGTATGGGCGAGAAGCAGCGCATTGCGGTGGCGGCAGTGCTGGCTATGCAGCCCAGCGTGTTGGTGCTTGATGAGCCAACAACGGGACAGGATTATAAGCGGGCCAAGGAGATTATGGATCTGGCTGTCCGCCTCCACGCCGCAGGTCAGACCGTGGTGGTCATTACGCACGATATGAATCTGGCAGCTGAGTATTGCCAGCGGGTGGTGGTCATGGCTCATGGGCGAGTGCTGCTGGATGCCCCAACCCGCCAGGCTTTTCAGGCAAGGGAGGCGCTCCAGGCTTCTTCGTTGCGTGCCCCCCAGGTGACCCAGTTGGGCCAGCAGCTCGGCTCTCCTTGGGCCTGGCTGACGGTTGATGAGGCTTTAGCCGCTCTCAGTGCCGTACGAAAGGGGGCCGGCGATGGCGCTTGAGCTGTCCTATCAAGACCGCGGTTCGGTGATCCACCGGCTCGATCCCCGGGTCAAGCTCCTGTGGTGGCTCTCTATCAATATTACGCTCACGACCTGGAATGACCCGCTCTTTCTCTTTTTGCTGCTAGCGAGCGTCTTCGCCTACGGGAGGATTGCCCGCATTCCAGTCTGGCAAGGAGTAAAGCAGCTGCTGCCGATCTTGCCGTTTGTAATCTTCGTGCTGCTTGCTAATATCGCTTTCTGGCGCCCGGCCCATGCCGAGACCGCCCACTTCATTGGCTACGTTATTCCGCGCGGCACGCCGGTCCTCCCGCCGGTTCCGCTCTACTGGGAGACCGTCGTTTTCTCTGTCGGTACGATGTTGCGGCTGCTGGTGCTGGTTGAGAGCACGCTGGTGCTGATTAAGACCGTCTCGCCGGCGGAGATGGCTCTTGCCGTGGCGCGCATGGGGGTGCCGCCAGAGATCGGGATGGCGCTTTCGATGACCATCGCCTATATCCCGGTGGTGGTCGCTCAGCTCGTCTCGGTGATGGAGGCCCAGCAATCGCGAGCCTGGAAAGTGAAGACCTCCAATCCGGTCGCGCGCTTCCGGGCCTATACGACGATCGCTATTCCGACCTTTTTCCGCTCGTTCCAGGCGGCAGAGGCGATGGCGGCGGCCATGCTTTCGCGCGGTTTCGGCTACGATATCGATCATCGCACTGAGCTGGAACCGAGGCGCTTTAGTGGACAGGATTGGGTCTTGACAGCCCTCTTTGCGGCTTTCCTCGTGGGCGGCTTTCTCCTCGGTTTCTTCGGTATTGTGCAGTACACCCTTACGATGCGCTTGCTGGGCTTCCACTAGGGTAGGAAGGCCCCAGCACGAGCCCGGCCTCCTGGTCAGGTCGTTCGTCCTGTCTTCGTTGTTCTCTTGACGCGCGCTGCTCAGAAGCTGATGGCCAGGTATCTGGCCGGACGGCAGCCATGATGGCTGGTACGGGTCAGATTGATCAGGTTGCGCAACGGGCTCGATAGCCGGCTCCTCCGCTGCGCAGTCTGTGCATGCCTGACGAAGACTTTCGCGCGAGACGAGAGTTGGTACGCTTCAGTCATTTTCGGAGAGGAGCACCTATGCATGACGAGAATAGAGCTTGATGATACTTCGCAGAGTAGTGCAAAGCACGATCGTGAAATAGCCTATCTGCTGCAATTGGAGCGCCTGCTGATGGAAGGTCTGGGCAGCGCGCTCGTCGAGGAGGAGATCCCGCCCGATGGGGGGCGGGTGCTTGTTGTCGGGTGTGGATCTGGCAGCTGGGCCCTGGAGCTGGCTTCTCTGTATCGAGGGGTCGAAGTGCTCGGCATTGACTCCCATCCTGAGCTGATCAAGCGGGCCCAAGCTTGGGCCTGGGCTCGTAATCTGCAACACGTCAGCTTCCAGGTGGTCACCGACGTGGAGTCGCTGGCTCTCCCCACTGCTTCCTTTGATTTGATCTACGGGCGGCTGCTCTCCCCTTGCCTACCGCCGAAAGCCTGGCCCCGCCTCCTGGCTGAGTGTTGCCGCCTACTGAAACCAGGCGGCAAACTGAGTCTGATCGAAAGCGAAGGACCACTGACGACCAGTCTGGCGGTTGAGCATGGCTGGTGCCTGGTGAGCAAAGCTCTGCAGCGCGCTGGTCGGAGCTTTTCGGTGGACGGGCGCCATCTTGGCATCACAGTGGTGCTGCCGCGTCTGCTGCGCCAGGCTGGCCTGCTGGATGTGCGGCTGCACTCCTGTCTGATCGAGTGGTCGCAGGGCAGCGAGGCCTATCTCCCGGGCTGCAAAGCTGTCCTGAGCGGTTTTGAGCAGTTCCGGCCTTTGATGATCACAATGGGCATAGCCTCGAGGGAAGAGCTGGAGCAGCTGAGAGAGCAGGCCCTTGCCGAATTGCAGGATGAGGACTTCTGCGCGCTCTGGCCTTTGTTGGCTGTCCGGGGGCGCAAGCCTGTCTCTCCAGATGAGTTCCCTCCAGAGCGCGATTGGTGGTAGGAGGGGAGAGCCTCAACAGCGCTGCTGTCAGCCGGGCCGCGGAGCGACCCGGCCTACCGCTTCCTTCCCCGCCTTGCCAGGGAAGGTGGAGGAGATGGGGGAGCAGCTTGCACCTCTCTTGATCAGCGGCCCCTACTGAAGCTGCTCCCTCTCTGGCCAGCTCACCACGGCTCTGCTCCGCTGCTGCCAGGACTTGAGCGCCGCCTGCGCCTGCCCTTCATCAAGGGCAAAGTGATCTTGTAGGAAGGTCAGGACCTCTCTGCCGAGGGTAGCTTCGGGTCGCAGCTGCATAGGGAGGTTGTCGCAGTCAAAGCGCTCGACGGCTCGGAGATATCCCAGTATCAGGTACAGCGACGTGAGCCATCTCAGGGAGCCGGGGAGCCTGATTCCGTGGAGCGCCCCCAGCGCTCCGCGCCTGCCCAGGGCATAACTCAGCGCTTTCAGGCAGCCTGTACGGGTTGGCGATGGGCGGCTGTGATCCTCCTCTTCCTTGCAACACCCCAGCAGCGCCTGTCGCAACCGCGATAGCAGGGAGGATGGCCCCCATTCCGCCAGTACCCACGGTACCAGCTGCTTGTAGAGATCGTACCAACCGCTGGCCTCGGGCACGACGCTGACTCGACCCTCGCTGTCAACAGCTATGGGCGCTGGCGTGAGCAGATAGCGCTCAATCACTGGGACCGCTCGCTCGTCTCGACGCAGCACCAGGCAGCAGGCCGCCGCACACCTCAGCAGCCAGTCCGGTTCTTCCAGCAGCGCCGCCAGCTCCTCATTGATCCCCTCAAAGGGACTGTGCCCCAGCGCAAACACCGCCGCCAGTCGGTCCCTCCCCTCTCCTTCGCGCAGCACCCGCCTCAGCGTCTCCTCATCCTCTCCCCCCCAGCGCTCGACAAAGGCCTCCGTCGCCTCCCACGCCACCCGGTACCAGGGGCGTTCCGCTTCCTCTGCGCCTGCTTGCTTACGAGGAGGGCCCTGCTCAGGATAGGTCAGGGACAGGAAGGCCCGTGCTAGATACGCTGGGTACTGGCACGGCAAATAGCCCGGCACTGTGAAAAACTCTTCTTCCCGAAAGATGAACCCTGCGGGAAATTCTTTCCACCAAAGCATCGCTCTCACCTTGCTTCTTCTGCCTGCCGCTCGTCCCCTGCTGACGGCTGGCTTCCCTGCTTCTGCTTCTCGATTTTCGCCCGCCACAGCTCAGCCGCCAGCCGCTCCGTCTCCTCATCTCCCTCAAACGGAAATCCCTCCTTCTCGGGATTCTCACGATACGCCCACCAATACGTGATCTTCTCTATATCCTCCAGGCACCGGTACGAGTCCAGCGCCTCCTCGATTTCCTCCCCCCCTAACCCAAACCTCTCCCACAGCACCTCCCTCAGCTCCTCTCTGACCTCCTTCTGCTTTAACAGAGCAAAAACATCGTTAGAGTTAAAGCGCTCTGGGATCTGTCGATACCCCAGAGCCAGCCAGCGCAGCATCTGCCTCCTCAGCGGCCCCGGCATCCTGACCCCATGCAGCGCACCCAGTACCCCCCGCCTGCCCAGCGCATAGCTCAGCGCCTCATAGACGTCCAGGCTCACAGGACCAGGCAACCCCTCGGCATTCTCCTCCTCCTTCCACAGCTGCAGCAGCGCCTGCCGCAACACCGGCCCCACCGACTCCGGCCCCCACTCTGCCAACACCCACGCCACCAAGCCCTTGTAGTACTCATACCAACAGTCCGCCTCCGGCACCGGACAAATCAGCCCCTTGCGGTTCACCATCGTCGGCTCCGGTGTGAGCAGATAGCGCTCAATCACTGGGATGGCCCGCTCGTCTCGACGCAGCGCCAGACAGCAGGCCGCCGCACAGCGCAGCAACCAGTCGGGATGCTCCAGCAACGGTGCCAGCGTCTCATTGACCCCCTCAAAGGGACTGTGCCCCAGCGCAAACGCCGCCGCCAGCCGGTCCCTCCCTTCTCCCTCTCTCAGCACCCGCCTCAGCGTCTCCTCATCTACTCCCCCCCAGCGCTCCACAAACGCCTCCGCCGCCTCCCACGCCACCCGGTACCAGTCATACACCTCCTCATCCTCCCTCGGCTCGTCATCGTACTGCACCGACAGAAAGGCCCGCGCGACATAGTAGGGATACTGCCGCGGCAAATAGCCCGGCTCCGTAAAAAAGCCCTCCTCCCCAAAGATGAGTCCCTGGGGAAATTCTTTCCACCAAAGCATCGCTCTCACCTTGCTTCTTCTAAAGCCAACTGCACACTTTCTAGCAGGAAGCCTTTTCCCGACCTGGGCCTCACTCATTGGCTCCGGTCCTGAGAGGCTGAGACCTCCCTTACCTGCCATGAGCCAGAGGGGTTACTACCACAGTATACCGCTCCCAGGCTCCTAGACAGCGACGAGCTGACTCTGAGACTGAGCCGAGGCTGAGCCAGAAATGGAGAGGCCATCGGTAGTGGCGCTATAGACTGGCTCCACTCCAGAGATCGAGCCAGCATCGGCACTGGTCTGCCAGACCGCCAGCCCTACGATCGCATTGCCTGGGGGCAGGCCCGTAGCGGCGTACAAGCTCATAATCCATTGACCAGAGAACAAACTGGCCTTACAGGCTGAGCATACCGCCGTTCTGCTAAAGATAAGTGCATTGATAGTTGCCTCCTGCAAGATCCCGGGAGGCTGGCGTGTAGCAATAATCCTTGCCGCCCACTCAATCAATTTGGCCTCGGCATGTTGTTCAGGAGGCGCGTACTTGAAACCGAGCGCGAAATTGACTCCATTGAAAACAGTGCGTCCCTGACGGTCAGCGATGAAGAGGATAATCATCGCTGCACTCGCCAGAGACGGATCTTTCCTCTGATCATAGCGCTCTTTACCATTAGCAACATCTTGCCTATAGCGGGCCACTGCCTGCGCGCGACGACGCCCGGTCTCCGTACTCAAAGATTGAGCAAGCTCCTCCTGTTCATCATCTGTCCAGAAGCGCGCCTGACCCCAGCTGCTGGCAATCTGAGCAGCAATGCTGGCAGCGTCCTCTCCTGTTGCCGGCATGGACCCGACGCCACTCTGAGTAGTTCCGGGAACAAGGCTCGGCCCTGCTGGCAGCGAGGGATTCCAACTCAGCTGAATTGGATGGGCCAGCAGTTCATGAGCGGTTCCCCAGGCGACAAAACAGGCCAGTATGCCAGCAAGTAACCAGCATTCTGTCGCACTCAGAGTGATGCTCAACAGACCTCCAGCCAGAGCCAGGGAGAGGCCACCATCAAAGGCAGCAGTAGCCAAAGCAATAGCCAGGACCGCACACACAATGATGAGTGCAATCAGCGCAGCATCAGCAGCGGCCTCATAGGCGTCCTGGTAATCGTGAAAGAATTTCTGATCGATAGCAAGAGAGGCTTCGAGCAGATCCAGATGGGCAGAAACCCCCGCTGTGAGATGAGCAAGATGCAGCTGAGCCTGCTCTGCCGCCAGACCCTGCCAGGGGGAGGCGTGAGTAAAGAGTGCTGCCGTCTCGGTCTGGAAGCGGGACAGCGTCGCCCGATGATGCGCCAGGAGTGCGCGTTTCTGCTGGTGGATCTGTCGAATCGTCTCGACATGGGGACTGAACGCCTGAGTCATGAGGTGCTGGACGTAGCCCACCGGCCCATAGCGCTGCATGCCGCTGGCCACTTGCTCCAGCGTAGTCCAGGCCTCGGCGCCCAGCTGCTCGATCAGCGAGAGGAGACGCGGCAAAACGACGGGGACATCCTCTCCCGCTTCAATCAGCAGCTGAATTATGCCTTCGGCAAACGGTGGTACATCGATGCCAATCGCAGCCAGGCCCTTGATGGCAGCATCGACAAGCGGGTCACTCATCGCGATGTCCTCTCTCCCTGGTATAGTGCAATGCACACAAAGAAGCGGCCATTGTCCTCTCGTTATGGCTCACCATCAGGCGATGGTTCAAAAGCCTGGCTGAGTACCGTATCGAGATCCTGCATCTGGGCACCGCTGCCCTGCAACAGATCCGCAAAGGCCGAGAGGGCTGCATACGCCCGCTCCAGATTCTGATGCCAGGTACCCATATGCTGACGAAATGGCTCGCTTACCTGAGCAGCAAGCTGCGAGGCTGGTTGGAGAATCTGCTGATGCAGCTGAACGAGGTGAGCCTGCCAGGCTTCGTGCAGGTTCGTCTGTTGTGTTCTGGCGGTCCTCTCCAACCTCTGAGGAGGATAGAGAATAGTATCTTCCATAGCGCTTTACTAAAATCTACAGTTCTAAAAATATCGACTTTATTGAGATAAATGGTAATGTATAAAATCGCCCCTGTCAATAGTACAGATGGCACAATCATTTCAGTAATCGAACAACATGGCCTTCGATCTGCTCCAACATGCTCACGACCATTCATGTTTTGACATAACAGGCCAGCAGCATGACAGAGCGCCTGCTTTTCGCGCTACCCCAGTGGCTACCAGACGCCTCGGCTGGTGGTGCACCTGGTGACAGGTTTGGCCCTGATGATGGCCCCAGGAGCCTGCTCGCCCGCCAATCACCCCGGCCACTGTCACCGTCTGAGAGCAAACGAGGCCAGCCGTCTGCTCTGGGTCCGGGACCCGACGGCTGGCCTCTGCTGACCGCGCATCTCTATCTACAGGATCAGGCGAACTGACTGTTGGTTTACTGGTCAAGGCAGGGCTCACTCGCTCTGGTAGTGCCAGAGCATTCAATGATGTGAGCTGTGCAATGGGACCTCGACGGCCACGTTGATAAGCGGATAGTAAGCCCGGATCTGCCTGGGGCCATACTTCTCGCGGAAGCGCTCGGTAATGGCGGCGACACGGCTTTGGTCATCAATCAGACGTACATTTGCCGTGAGAGCCTGCCGACCGGCACGCACCTGCAAAGTGGGAGCCTGGCGCAGGTTCTTGTACCAGCCGGTCTCGGTTCCGCGCACAGGCAGCAAATAGAGGACATCGTCCTCCAGGACAAACCAGACCGGATACGTGTAAGAGCGTCCACTGGTGCGCCCCTTGACTGTAATCTCAATCTCGCTGCGACCCTGCAAGGCCGCGCGAAGGTCTGTCTGGCTCATAGAAGGAATGACCTCCCTTCTTCTGACCAATCAGAGCAGCAGGCCACCTGTCTGCCAGGCGGTCGCCAGCCAGCGCAGGCCCGCTAGGACTGCTGCCCATACTGCTCATCGCTGACGTGCTCCATCCAGTCGGCGACCTTGCCATCAAGCTCTTCCTGAATGGCAATGTGCGTCATGGCCGTGGTCGGAGCCGCCCCATGCCAGTGCTTCTCACCGGGCGCGAACCAGACCACATCTCCCGGACGGATCTCTTCAATAGGGCCACCCCAGCGCTGGGCGCGCCCACAGCCGGCAGTGACGATCAGCGTCTGCCCGAGCGGATGGCTATGCCAGGCCGTACGGGCCCCCGGCTCAAAGGTGACGCTGGCCATGCGCACACGCGCCGGGCTGGGTGCCTCGAACAACGGATCAATGCGTACTGCCCCAGTAAAGGTGGCAGCCGGCCCCTTCTGCGAAGGCTGTGTGCCGTTCCTTCTGATCTCCATAACTGGTATTCCCCCCTCTCTTCTTCACTGGCCGCCTGCTCTCTGCACACCCCACCTCGCCTGACCAGCAGGCAGTGTGGCAGTGCAGTCAGTCTGGCGTTCTCTCGTCTAGTAGCATTATAGAGATCGCCGGGCAGAGGTGATAGAATAATCTTCGTCAGAAATTGGCTGATCCTGCACATGCCACAAGGCAACGCCATAGTGGAGGAGGTTCTTCTTCAATGACTCTACTCACCGTCATCGCCGAGCGCGAGCGCCAACAAGACGAGCGGCGACTCCAGCGTCTTCAAGCTAACCGCGAGGAGCTGGCCGAGCGCATTGCGCGGGCCATTCCTCGCGACGGGACCGTCGAGCCGCTTGAAGGCCTCGTTCTGGCACGCCTCTCCTCGCCGTCCATTCCCTTACCCAGCGTTGCCGAACCATCCTTCTGCGTGATCGCTCAGGGGCGCAAGGAGGTGCTCGTCGAGCGCAGTCGCTACGAGTATGATCCTTTTCATTATCTGCTGGCCACCGTTGAGCTGCCACGCTTCAGCCGCGTCATCGAAGCCAGCCCAGAGCAACCATATTTGAGTCTGACGCTGCGCCTTGCGCCTTCGCAGGTCACGGCGGTCCTGCTCTCCGCCGGCTACGTGCCAAAACGCAGCTCAGCGCATGCCTTGAATGTCAGTCCTCTGGACGAGCGGCTGCTCGATGCCGTGGTGCGCCTGGTTCGGCTCCTTGAGACGCCAGAGGAGGCCCCAGTCTTGATGCCGCTAGTAACCCAGGAGATCATCTATCGCTTGCTGGTCGGTGAGCAGGGAAGGCGCCTCTGCCATCTGGCTTTGCAGGGCGGCATGCCCTCGGAAATTGCCAGCGCTGTTGCGCACTTACGCCGACATTTCGCAGAGCCGCTGCGCGTCGAGAGCTTGGCCCGCGAGCTGGGCATGAGTGTCTCCAGTCTGCACCATCACTTTAAGGCTGTGACCGGCCTCAGCCCGCTGCAGTATTTGAAGCAGCTACGCCTGCAGGAGGCACGTCGCCTGATGCTCAACGAGGGATTGGACGCCACCAGCACCGCCTTCCGCGTCGGCTACCAGGATGTCTCGCACTTTAACCGCGACTACCGAAGTCTCTTCGGGCAGCCGCCCGCGCGCGATATCCAGCGGCTGCGCCAGGAGCTGGAGAGCCTGACTATCCAGACAGGCTGACGGCAGCCAACGGTCAACCAGCCAGAGACTCCCCAGAGGAGCAGGTCCAGGAAAGAGGTTGGCAGACAAGAGAGAGGCAATTGTATCCAGCTGCAAGAAGATGGCCGCTGCTGCCTGACCAGGAAAGCCCAACCGGCTCAGCTCCAGATGCCAGCCATATCCTGTGCGCTCCCCTGACTGTCTGCCTGCTCCTGCTGCTGCGACCAGAAGCAGCAGGCGGACAGCCAGGGGATGCCGAACGCCCTCAAGGCCAGACTTAGCGTGCGGAGATATCAGACTGCAGCCGCTGCCAGGCCAGACGCGCCTCCTCGACCGAAGCTTCATCCTCAATGGTCGAGACATCACCAGGGTCGCGCCCCAGAGTGACGGCCCGCAGCACCCGACGCATGATCTTGCCGCTGCGTGTCTTGGGCAACATATTGACAAAATTCAGCTCGCCGATCACGGCCACTGGACCAAGCTCCGTGCGTACCGTTTTGAGCAGCTCCTGCTTGAGTTCCTCGGATGGCTCATAGTCCTGTTTCAGGACGACAAAGGCCACAATGACTTCGCCGCGCAGCTCATCAGGGCGCCCGGTGACACCGGCCTCCGCTACAGCAGGATGCTTGAGGAAAGCGGTCTCGACCTCAATAGTGCCGATACGATGGCCGGCAATCTTGATGATCTCATCAGCACGCCCGGCGAACCAGACGTACCCATCTTCATCGACATGAGCAGAGTCGCCAGTATAGTAGACGCCAGGCAAGACCCCCCAGTAATCGCGTGCGTAGCGCTCCGGATCGCCCCAGAGCGTCGGGATCAAGCCCGGGAAGGGGCGCGTGATTACCATTACCCCCTTCTCGCCAGGACCAAGCGGAGTGCCGTCGAGTGGCGAGACGACGCGGGCCTCGATGCCGGGTAGAGGTATGGTGGCAGAACCAGGTTTGATAGGGAGCATGCCCAGACCATAGGGATTGCCAAAGATCGGGCCGCCGGTCTCTGTCTGCCACATATGATCGATGACGGGGATTCGATTGTGCAGGACGGTCTCTTGCAGCCAGGACCAGGCCGGAGCGTTGAGAACTTCACCGGCGCAAAAGACACGCTCCAGCGTGGAGAGGTCATAGCGTCGCGCCGGCTCCGCGCCATACTTCATCAGCAAACGCACAGCGGTGGGAGAGGTGAAGATGCCGCTGACGGCAAACTCTTCCACGGTCTGCCAGAGGACATCGGGCGCAGGATAGTCAAGCGCTCCCTCAAAGGCCAGGGTGGTGGCACCAGCGATGAGCGGGGCGTAGACAATGTAGCTGTGCCCGACAACCCAGCCAATGTCTGAGGTGGACCACCAGACATCGGTCGGCTTGAGGCCGAAGACCCACTGGCCCATGCTGTGAATGTGCACCTGGTAGCCACCATGCATGTGGACGGCAAGCTTGGGCTTGGCAGTCGTCCCCGAGGTCGCCAAAATATAGGCCGGTTCGTTAGCCTCAAGGGGAAGGTAGCTGCCACTCTGCCCGCTGGCATGCGCGAGGAATTCCTGCCAGGAGAGGTCACGCCCAGCCTGCATGGTGACCGGCTGGCTGCCACGCTGTAAGACCACAACACGCTCGACGCTGCCGTTGCCAGCGGCCAGGGCGACATCAACGATCTCTTTGAGGTTGGTCCCTTTGCCTTTGCGATAGGTGATATCAGCGGTGAAGACCAGGCGCGAGCCGCTGGCTTCGATGCGATCGCGCAGAGCCTGAGCGCCGAAGCCGGCGAAGACGACGAGGTGAATGGCGCCAATACGGACCGCGGCGAGCATGAGCATGATGGCCTCGGGGAAGGTCGGCATATAGATAGTAATGCGGTCTCCCCGCTGGATGCCCAGACCGCGCAGGGCAGCCGCCAGGCGCTCAACCTCGTGCAGGAGCTGAGCATAGGTATAGAGGCGGCGCTCGCCGCGCTCGTTCAAATAAATGAGGGCAGTGTGACCGCCCCAGCCACGCTTGACATGATGATCCAGGGCACTGTAGGAGAGATTCGTTTCCCCGCCAATGAACCAGCGGAAGGTCGGTGGGGTCCACTCAAAGGCGCGGTCCCAGTGCCGGAACCAGGGGAGCTGCTCCGCTGCCTTGCTCCAGAAGGCCTCTGGCTTCTCGCGTGCCTCCTCCAGCCAGCGCTCGACAACAGGAGTGATCAGCTTCATAGACTGGCCGCCTTTCTCTTCTTCGAGGACGAACATCCGTGGCAGACGTGGCCCGGTCGATCAATAGTCCGGTGGCCCGCAAGCCTCTCTGATTTGCATTGTAACCCATGAGCCTGGGATCTGCAAAGAGACGAGAAGCGCTTTGCTTCGTTCATGACTGGCATGAGTATGCCAGGAGAGAGAGGGCAAAGCAAGGTCGCCTGCTTTCTCTTCGGCAGCTGTCGCTTTGCGCCGGCCCTGCTGCAGAGAGTGCCCGCTGGTCAGGCAGACCCGTAGGCGCTCTCACTTTGCCCTGCCCGCTACCAGCCGAAAAAGGGCAGCCGTTAGCCCTCTGCTTCCGCGCGAGGCTGAGCCTGCTCTCCTCTGGTCCCTGGCTCGCCCTCATCTGCAGCCAGCGGTTTGCGCCCCCAGACCGTCACCAGCGGCCAGAGTGCGCAGAAATCGTCTTGCTGCATCTCAGCTACGGCCTGCTGATACAGGCGCTCCAGCTCAGCCTTCGTCGCAACCCCTACCTTCATGAGGAAAGGCTGGATCAACTCAAACCCAAGCAGGTAGTCTTTAAAAACAGCATAGTGGGCCTCTGTACCTACTGACCACTCGATGATACTCGATCGCACCTGTACCTCTTCAAAGCCCGCCTGTCTTACCAGGCGCGGCAAGACGGGAGTGATCCCCATACGGCGCCCGTTCGGCGAGAAGCTCTGGCCCGCACGCTTGAAGGCCTCATAGATCAGCCCCCAATACTGCTCGGTAGCAAGGCTACTACACCACGGGCCTTCGGTTTCCGTCAGGCGGACGATGCCGCCCGGCTTGAGCAGCCGGTAGCACTCCGCCAGCAGCTTCGGCCAGGCCCCCGGCAGCATGAAGGCACACATCAATCGAGCATTGATTAGATCAAAGGAGCCGTCTTCGAAGGCCAGCGGCTCCATCACATTCATCACCTCAAAGTGCGCATTCTCCAGCCCTCTCGACCAGGCCTGCGCCCGCGCATACTCGATCACCTGCCGACTGATATCCACCCCGATCACTTCTCCCTTCGGATACTGAAAGGCCAGCTCTAAGGCCCATCCTCCCGGCCCACACGCCAGATCCAGCACCCGCCCTCGCTCCGGCAGCCTGATCCCTGCCTCGGGCAACAGTCCCCCCATTCCTTCCGTCAGCAGTCGATCCTGCTGCATCAGCCGCGCCAGCTCTCCTGCATTCTCCGGGTCAATCGGATAGGTATTTTCCGGTTCGGCCATTAACCATGCTCCTTGCTCAACCTCATGTTCACCTGGCGTCCAGATCAGCGTGATCACCACTGCCTCTGGCGCTTCTTCCTCAAGTGTACCAGGAGTCGACCGCGCAGCGGAAGGGATACAGTAACAATACTGCCGATCCAGTAAGCATCAGCAGGTAGAGCTACCCAGCAGGTGCCCCTCACTACAGAATCCGGCACTACCCCTTGTCACCTGTCCATCCTCATTGTGCGCCGCTTTCATGGCAAGCAGCCCCTCCCCGGAGCAGGGATCTTCCCGGCCTCATGTCAAGCCGAGGCCAGGAAGATCGAGACAGTGCGCTCACTCAGCCGTCCGTCTTGCCGAGGTCTGACCCGGCCAGAGCCTGCTCCGGCGCCGCTTCCGCTTCACGACTGGTCGGAGGCTTATAGCCCCAGACCGTCAACAAATGCCAGAGCGCGCAAAAATCCTCTTGTTGCATCTCAGCTACGGCCTGCTGATACAGATGCTCCAGCTCCTCCCTGGTCGCCATCCCCACCTTTACCAGGAAAGGCTGAACCAGCTCCAGGCCGAGAAGATAATCCTTAAAGACAGGATAGTGGGCCTCCGTTCCCATCGACCACTCGATGGCCGTGGCACGCAGCTGCACCTGCTCAAAGCCCGCCTTCCTCACCAGGCGCGGCAAGACGGGAGTGATCCCTATATGGCGCCCATCCGCCGAGAGACTTTGACCAGCTCGCTTCAGCGCTTGTGCCACCAGAGAAGCAAAGCGCTCATAGGCTGGACTGGTCGTCAGGGGTGCCTCGGTTTCCGTCAGACGGACGATGCCGCCCGGCTTGAGCAGCCGGTAGCACTCCGCCAGCAGCTTCGGCCAGGCCCCCGGCAACATGAAACCAGCGAGCAAGCGTCCGTTGATCAGATCGAAGGAGCCGTCTTCGAAGGCCAGCGGCTCCATCACATTCATCACCTCAAAGCGCGCATTCTCCAGCCCTCTCGACCAGGCCTGCGCCCGCGCATACTCGATCACCTGCCGACTGATATCCACCCCGATCACTTCTCCCTTCGGATACTGAAAGGCCAGCTCTAAGGCCCATCCTCCCGGCCCACACGCCAGATCCAGCACCCGCCCTCGCTCCGGCAGCCTGATCCCTGCCTCGGGCAACAGTCCCCCCATTCCTTCCGTCAGCAGTCGATCCTGCTGCATCAGCCGCGCCAGCTCTCCTGCATTCTCCGGGTCAATCGGATAGGTATTTTCCGGTTCGGCCATTGACTGTGCTCCTTGCTTCTCCCTGGTTTCACCTGGCATTCAGGGAAGCACTATTGGGACAGTCCCGAGTGCTTCTTTCTCAAGTGTACCAGCAGCAGGCCATGCAATGGAAGAGAGAGAGTCACAATGCGCACGATCCGGCGCCGCAGCTCAACGTCGGCCCGGCCAGAGACAAGACCCATCGAGCAGCGCAAAATCTCCGGCTCACGCTGTCACAAATCGGGGGTAGCTCCCGTCTGCTTTGTGTCATCAGCAAAGATCACCCCTATTCGGGAGGAAAATAAGATGCAGACAGATATTGCAATCGTCGGCGGTGGCCTGACGGGACTGGCAGCCGCCACTTACCTGGCGCGGGCCGGCCTGCAGGTCACCGTCTTTGAAAAAGCAGCCAGCCTCGGAGGGCGAGCCGCCACCCAGGTTCATCAAGGCTACAGCCTGAACCGTGGAGGCCACGCCCTCTATAGCGGAGGCGCGGCGACCCGCGTCCTGCGCGAGCTGGGCATCAGCTTCCACGCCGGCTCACCGCACGGCGTTCAGGCCCTCTTCCAGGAGCACTTTTTCGCCTACCCAGGAGACGCCGCCAGCTTCCTGAGCACGACCTTGCTCAACGGAGCCGAGAAAGTGGAGCTACTGAGACTCCTGACCAGACTGGCGATCCTTAAACCACGCCGTCTGGCCTCTGTCAGCGTGCAGTCCTGGGTCGACCAACATGTCAGACACGAGCGAGTGCATCGGCTGCTGCTGGCTAGCGCCCGCACCCTGACCTACAGCGGCAACCTGGAACTGATCAGTATGGAGCCTTTTGTTACGCAGTTGCAGCTTTCATTGAAACGACCCGTGCTCTACATCGATGGAGGCTGGCAGGCCCTGATCGCAGGGCTGCGCCGCGCCGCCGAGGAGGCCGGGGCTCATCTCCAGCCAGGGACGCGCGTCGCAGCTGTCCTCCAGGATAACGGGCGTGTTCGGGGGCTCGAGCTGGGCAACGGGCACCTGTACGAGGCGCAGGCCGTGCTCCTGGCAACGGAGCCAGCCGACGTCGCGCGCCTGGTAGCTGATCCCCTGTTAAAACAGCGTCTGGCAGCACTGACGCCGCTGCCTGTGGCCTGTCTCGACGTCGCTCTGCAGCGCCTGCCACATCCCGAGCGGCCAGTTTCCCTGGACCTTGACCAGCCGCGCTTCTACTCGACCCAATCGCTCTTTGCTCGTGTTGCGCCCGCCGGCGGGGCGGTACTGCACGCTGTCCGCTACCTTGACCCGACAGACCCTGGCGAAGCCCGAGAGCACGAGCGGGAGCTAGAGGAGCTGCTCGATCTGGCGCAACCGGGCTGGCGCGATCTGGTGGTCAAGCGCTTCTTCCTGCCCCATCTGCCGGTCATGGGAGCCGTGCCGAGTGCCAGCCGTAACGGCTTTGCAGGGCGCCCAGAGCCACAGGTAGAGCACATCAGCGGCCTCTACCTGGCAGGAGACTGGGTCGGCCATGAGGGCTATCTCGCCGACGCTTGCTTTGCCAGCGCCCGCCAGGCGGCGCAGCTGCTGCTCGCCGATCTGGCCAGGCGAGGAGCACCCCGTCACGCCAGGGTAGCAGCATAGTATAATGGAGGTCTAGTATGGTATGCTCTGTCATGTGCCGCCGCAAGGAAGACACATGACAGAGCATGAGCGCGTCCGGTCCGGCAGGGAAGCAGCCGCTGAGGGCTTCCAGCTCGGTCGGGCACGCAGATCAAGTCGCAAGCAGATGACACATACAAGCGAAGAGACAACCCGCATCTTTGAAGAGTACCGCTTCCTGCTCTTCTCCATCGCCTACCGCATGCTAGGCGAGGCCAGCGCAGCCGAGGATATGGTACAGGAAGCCTTTCTACGCTGGCTGCAGGCCGACGAGCAGGCAGTGCAGTCGCCGCGTGCCTACCTGACCACAATCATTGTGCGGCTGTGCATCGATCAGCTGCGCTCCGCCCGAGCGCAGCGCGAGGTCTATGTCGGCCCATGGCTGCCCGAGCCCCTGGCCACAGGTGAGCATCCTGAGCTGGTGGCCACAGCAGAGCTGGCGGAATCGCTCTCCTTCGCCTACCTCCTCATGCTAGAGAAGCTCAGTCCCCGCGAACGGGCAGTCCTCTTGCTGCGCGAGGTCTTTGACTATCAATACCCCGAGATCGCAACCATCCTCGGGACGAATCCGGCAACCTGTCGACAGCTCCTCCACCGTGCCCACCAGCGCCTGGGTCAGCATGAGCGACGTTTCAGCGTCCCACGCGCCCAACAGGAGCAGCTCACGGCCCGTTTCCTCCAAGCGACCGCCGAGGGGGATGTCGAGGGATTGCTTGGCTTATTGACCGACGAGACCATCTTTATCGCCGACGGCGGCGGCAAGGTCAAGGCCGCCCTGAAGCCAATTCAGGGAGCGAAGCGCGTGGCACGCGGCATGCTCGGCGCGCTGCGCAAATGGTTCCCGACCGATCTGCAGCCGCAGCTCGCCGAGGTCAACGGCCAACCGGCCATCATCGGTCTGGCGCAGGGGAAGGCGGTCGGACTGGTCATCCTGGAGCTGGAGCCACAAGGGGAGCGCATCAGCCGTGTCTACGGCGTGGTCAATCCCGAGAAATTGGGCTGGCTGACGGAAAGAGAGATTCGCACGCTTGCTATCAGCGATCGGCCCTGACCTCGGACCAGCCAGACCAGAGCGCGGGCAATGTGGCCATTCCTGAGAACGGGAAACTCGATTGGCCCGAAAGACCTCTCCTTTCGCTCAACTCTCCAGCTCAGTGATGCCCTGATAGTGCTGGACTATGTAATCTTTGAGGCCCTGGAACAGGCTGATATTGGCCATAGTGACTAGATCCCAATAGACCTTCTTCTTGTCTATCTTTTCTATGATCAGCGAGGTATCCCGAAGCGTGAAGGCGCGAATCTCGAACCAAAAGAGTCGTTTGTCTTTCCAGCTCACTTCTTCCCGGTTGAGACGCAAATCGCCAAAGGTCACTGTGTCGCCCTGTTCGAAGGCCGCAATGACCTGGGGGAGAAGATGGTTTCTAATCTGCTCGTCCAGGAGATCGAGTAGCTCCTCCATTCTGACAAAATACAGATCAAAAATGATCTTTTTACCATCTTGAAACTCCAGTCTGTATAAACGCTTTGTTTCCATATAATCGACAAGACTATCACCAACAGCCACCATATATATCTTTTTTTTCTTACTTCTCGCCAGAGAGCCGTAATCTGTTCCCAACGCCAGGCAGTCGTACTTCGGCCCCTTTTGTAGACCAATCCTCTATCGTAGACATAGAAGCCCCATGAAGAGCGGACCTCATACGCAAGCAAGACCAGAGGGGAGAGCAGAAAGAACGGTATCAGCAGCGCACCTGCTCCGAAGAGCACGACGACAAAGTACTCGCGAAGCAATTCAGGTATATCATTGTGATGCATAAATAATGCGATAACTAGATACGATAAAAGTATAGATATCAGCAATTTCGCCATACTCGGGATATCTCCAAATCCAGAGAGGATCGAGGGGCGATAGTGCTTCTTGGGCAGGCCCAAATCGGCGCTCTGGGCTACCTGCTTCACCTCAGCTGGAACCGCGAGGAGTGACCGCCTCTGCTTCTGGGATGATGGCAACACCGAGGATCACCTGACCTTCTCTCTCTCGAAGGCAGCAGGTTGGCTCTCTGCTGCTGCAAACGACGCTCGCGCGCACTACGGGGGATATCCGCCTCTCCTCTTGAGAGAACGAAGGAGCAGCAATTTTTTCCGCCTGCTTCGTGCGATAACAACTGACTTCCTTATGGCCAGGCACTGTGTGCAGTGCAGAGAACAGCTGTGACTTGTGACTGAGACTACAAGGGTTAGGACAACGCGCGATCGACCGGTGGCTCCCCTGCCTGCGCCGAGCGCAGCCCCTTTGCGATGGAATCCCCAAGGATATGGAAGACGAGATCGGCGCAAAAGTGGCCCAGCATGGCCGCCTCCAGACCATAGCGCCAGAAGAGGTAGCCGAAGGCAACCCCAGCAACGCCGTTCAGGAGAAGAGCGCGCCCGATCAAGAGGGGGGTCAGCCTGGTCAGCGCTGCTGTGGTTGGCAGATGGCCTAGACCAAAAAGCAGAGCCGCCACGACCGCGGCCAGCCAGAAGACGCCGGGCGCGGGCTGGCCTCCTGGCAGGTGCCAGACGAAGCCGAGCAGCCAGGCGAATAAGGAGAGCAGGAGGAGGCGACAGAGCAGCTCTTCAGCAATGCCACCGTAAAAGCAGGCCAGGAAACGCTTCCAGAGAGCAGGGATCGGCAAGGCCGTGCGCATGGCCTCCGGTAGCCGAGGCCAGAACACCACGATCTCCAGGACAAGCAGCAGCGCGGCGGGTCCCAGACCCAACAGCAGGGCCGGCCCAATGAGCGCCTGAGCCTGGGCTGTCACCGCTTTCCCTGCTAGCAGTCCCTCGAGCAAGGGGGCGCCCAGGCCAATCTGATGAGCAATGGGCAGGCCCAGGCCCACCGCCACCACCAGCAGCGCAACACTCTGCAGCGATTGCAGCAACAGCAGCACCCACAACGGGCGCCCCAGGCGCTCCTGTGCCTGCTTGAAAACCTTGCCGTTCAGCTCAAGCAGATAAGGAGTTACACAGACAACGCTCACCAGTGCCGCACAGCTCAGAACCAGAAACTCAAGCCAGGGAAAAGAGAAGTGCAACATAGGATCATCTCGTCTACGGGCTTACAGCAGGTATACTCATTATAGCATATAGCAATACAACTGGCTAGAGCGGAAGCATCCGCCCGGAGTGTGGGACACACTGAGACCAGCCAGTCAAGACACACAGGCTGTCCCAGAGGGCAGCAGCATCACTACCGCTGCCGGCTCCGGGACAGCCCAACGAGAGCGGCTCAGGTAGAGGCAGATAGAGGCTTCGCGCCTGGATGCTAGACGACGCTGCAGGTTCGCCCGTTCAACGTGAAGGCAGACGGACTGGCATTACTGCCGTTCCAGGTTCCATTGAAGCCGGGCGAGGAGCCGAGCGTGGTCCCTGGAGGAATAGCAGCGTTATACGCCAGATTGGTAATAGTGACTGTGCTCCCTGATTGGGTATAGGAGCCGTTCCAGAGCTGAGTAATCGTCTGACCGCTTGGGAAAGCGAACTGAAGCGTCCAGCCGTTGATGGCCGTACTGCCCGTATTGGTAATCGTCAGGCTGGCTGTAAAGCCGCCCGGCCACTGGCTGGTGACCGCATAATGGACAGAGCAGCTCAGGCCCGCCGCGGCTGTCGGCGTAGGCGTTGGCGTGGCTGGCGTCGCAGTTGCTGTCGGCGTCGGGGTCACCGTTGGCGTCACAGTCGGTCTCGGCGTCGGGCTTGGCGTAGCGGTCGCTGTTGGCGCGGGCGTCGGCGTGGTCGCGCTGCCCGGTGCGAAGACAACCGTCGTCAACGTATAGGGAGCGATCGATATAGTGGGCAAAGGCGAACCCGAGGCGGTCGTCGAGCCAATGGAGCTGCTCGTAGGACCATAGGAGTAGACGCGCGCGCTGCTGGCGGCGTTGTAGCCAGTGAGCGAGAACGTTACTGTGTAGCTATTGCTCGGGTCCTTGTTAATCAGCAGCACCGCCAGGTTGCCATTGGCCTGACGCACCGCATGCACGGCCAACAGTGTCTGATTAGAAGAAGAGGAGACCATCGTATCGCCGGCGTTGCCCAGGTAGGTGAGCATCTGCAGGCCATAGTAGGCGGGGAAAGGCGTATCGGCAGCCGGCTCACACGGTCCCCCGCTGATACAGGCCCCATTAGCCAGGACCCCATAGTCGCCGTACTGAGCCGAGCCGTAGAGCGACGAGCTTGTATTGCCGGCCACAGGGCCATTATGCAGCGTCCACCAATCGACGTTGGTCACCCCATTCTCCAGCCAGGTCATGTAATCATCGTCCTCATAGAGGGCGTTGACAATGCTGACGGTCTGCTTACCGGGATTAGAAGAGACCGAATTAGTCTCGGTCAGCAGAATCTGAACGGCGCTGGCATGGGAGCCACAATACTGCGACAGCTCCGAGCGCAGCGTCGAGACCATGCTCGGGATCTGACTGGTCGAGGCCAGCAGGCCCGAATCCGACTCATTGCCTGGATTCTGCGGGTACCAGTGAATGATAACGAAATCGATAGCCGGGCAGGCCGTTGACAGAACGGTCTGGTTCCAGGGCTGAGGCGAAGCGGAATTAGTAACGCCATCAGGCCAATTGCCTGGCGTCGTCAGCACAGCGCCGACCTTGATCGTTGGGTCGACGGCCTTCATAGCCTGGCTGTAGGTGACGACATTACTGGCATAGGCAGCCGAGGTATGGGGATTATTGTTGTACTCCCAGCTGGCCCCATAGGTGCCATCGCCATAGATCTCGTTGCCGATTTCCCAGTACTTGATACCATAGGTATGGCCAGTACTGCTGGCCCCCGCATAGGTCGGCACGGGACCACTGTAGCCCGGCCCTCCCTTATTGGCATACTGAACCCAGCCGGCGGCCTCTGCGGGCGTACCGGCGCCATAATCGACGGTGATGATCGGCTGCGCCCCAACGGCCTGCACCAGGCTCATAAAGGCGTCAAAGGTATTGTTGGGGTCGAGCCAGCCCTGGCCGGAGACCAGAGAATGCGTCTGCCAATGGTAGACATCGGAGGTTGAGCCGCCCGGAAAGCGCAGCATACCGATGGCAGCGTTCTTGATATCGGTGCTGGCCGCGCTATCTCGCAGATTGCTATCCCAGACAGCCGTGTTCAAGCCCCGACTGAGTGCGGTCAATGTTCCCAGCGACTGGTTGGCATTGACCGTGACTTGAGCGCTGCCGGCAGCCGCTACATGGCTTGCGCCCAGTGGATTGAGCAGCACCAGCGTCGAAATGAGCAGGCAGAGCAGCAGAGCGGCGACGGCTGCTGTCTGCCACCAGTGAGGCCGGGACATGCGCAGACGTGCAAGCATGGCGGACATTCCCCTTGTAGCTCCTCCCTTGCCTTGAGAAGCGCCTGTCCCTTGCAGCGGCAGGCGCTTCTGCCTTACATTCATCTTTTCCACGGCCTCACCATAGTTCAGGTCTGCTGGGCAGATCAACGACAGATGATGAGCAACTGGACAGCAGCCTGCCAGAGCACTCTCACTGCCCTGATGGGCCAGCAGCATGCTGCTGGCTTGGGGCCTCTCCTCTTGGGAGCCACAACCTCAGTCTGAGCGTTGGCAGTACTTTCTGCCTTCGGCACGAGCCAGCCCGCGCTCGCGTGTCGTCTGAACTGAGCAGGAGCTGACGCCTGCCTCGCCTGCCGCCTATTCCACCCCTGCCTCATCAAGTAGTCTGCCACAAGACGGCATCCTGCTCCTGACGGTGCAGCTCCCGCCCCTCCTCAGATCTAAAGAGGGCCAGCGCCTCAGCCAGAACCTCCTCGGGCCTGATTGACGAGACAAACGAGTCGCTATGCGAACAGGAGGCCGTCAGGCAATCACGGCCACAGACTGGACAGCGGAATTGCCAGGCCACCAGCAGGCGATGACGAGCCCGAGTCAAAGGGCCAGCGGTCAGCGCATTGAAGGCCCAATAGATGCCAACCGTGGCCGTACCTACGGCCTCAGCCAGATGCAGAGGGCCAGAGTCGTTGCCGACCACCAGGCGGGCCATGCGCAAGAGGGCCGCCAGCCCACCGAGCGAGAGGCGCCCACAGAGATCGAGCACAGGGGCCTGTACAGCAGTCTTCACCGCCTCTACGAGCCCCCGCTCGGTCTCTGTACCGATCAGGGCCAGCTGGGCCCCTGCCGCTGCCAGCCTCTCCCCCACCCAGGCAAAGGCTGCCGGTGGCCAGCGGCGCCGCGGATCACTGGCGCCTGGATGCAAGACCACCAGCCTGGCCAGTGGCCAGGAGAGGCCAGGCAACTGCCTCAGTTCCTCGACATCAGCAGCGATGAGTGGCAGGTGTGGCTCCAGCGTTGTGGCCGCTGCTCCCACGAGGGCCACCACCTCCAGATAGCGCACAATCTCAGACTGCAGGTAGACGTAGGGCAGCCAGCGATCCAGGGGAGCAGCCTCGGGGGTACGCAGGCCAACGGTTTATGAATGCAAGTCTTTCTTTGATTTCTAATGATATTCTAATTTTGATTTATACCGAAAAAGCAATATTATGCCCGGAAATAAAAGCGACATCTAGAGGGAATAAGAGAGTGCTGCTGAATGTTCTCCAGAGAGGGCAGTCCCTGGCAGGCCGCCGTCCTCTCGCACCAGACCACGGCCAGCCCCAGAGCCTGCCCTTTCAAGCGCCAGAACAGGGCAGCGATCACACAGACAGAAGGAGAAATGAAGCAAGATGGAGATTCGCCGGAGTGGCTCCCAGCCATCGCAGCAAGGGCCCGCCGAGCACTTCACGGGTCAGGCGCGCATTGATCCACTGGGCGAAGCCCAGGAACCTGGACGGGTGCGCGCCATCAGCGTGACCTTCGAACCGGGTGCCCGTACGGCCTGGCACAGCCATCCCCTCGGGCAGATCCTGATCGTCACTGCCGGCTGTGGGCGGGTCCAGCGCTGGGGCGGCCCTGTTGAGGAGATTCGTCCGGGAGATGTGGTCTGGTCCGCACCCGGCGAAAAGCACTGGCACGGCGCCGCCCCCACCACGGCCATGACGCACATCGCTATTCAAGAGCAGCTCGAAGGACGCACAGCCGACTGGCAGGAGCCGGTCAGCGATGAGCAATATCAAGGGCAATCCTGAGCAGGCTCTCAGGTCTCACCACGCGGGATGGCGGAGCTGAAGAATGTGATAGACTGAAGGGAGCAGAAGCACGGCGTCGCAACCAGGAAGGGGCGACTCATGGCCCACCCTGGCCGGCGCCCTGTTCCCATAACCAACCTGACTAGAGGGAGGCAAACCACCACTGACTCACGAAGAGAGTCTTCAGCCTCAACTGTCCCACCGCTCACCTGGAGAGCTGGCAGCTATCTGGGGCGCCGTGCGCACACCGCGCCTGCTGCTTCGCCGCCTGCAAGCCGAGGATGGACCAGCGATGTTTCGCGTGCACGGCGACCCGGCCACCTACCAGTATAGCCCGGAGAGCGTCCACCGCTCCCTGGCCAGCAGCGAGGCCATGCTGCGCCTCTGCCGCCAGCACTGGAGCAAGCACGGCTTCGGCTACTGGGCCGTGGAGCTAGCACAGGACCGAACAATCATCGGCTTCGGCGGACTGGAGCAGCAGCGCTGGCACGAGTACACCGTCCTCAACCTCTACTATCGCTTCACACCGAGCGCCTGGGGCCACGGCTACGCCACCGAGATGGCCCGCACGGCTCTGCAGCTCGCCCAGGCTTATCTACCGTCACTACCGATCATCGCGCGTATCAGAAGCGCCAACCTGCCATCGCAACAGGTCGCGCTCAAGGTTGGCCTGCAGCGGCTGCCCGAGGAGATGGAAGAACCGGGCTACTATGTTTTTGCATCCGCGTATCCTGGCTGGTCACGGTGAGAGCGGCGCAAGGCATCAGCGAATGAGCAAGCAAGTAAGCAAGCAGACAAGCTGAAGGGCTAAGCTTGAACCCTTTTACGAGCAGAGGCATCAAGGGAGTATACTGACTGAGATGCTGTCATGAGCAGCAAGCAGTCAGCTCACGACAGGGCAGGGCCTCGGGACGGCCCGTCGCAGTCCACCTGAGTCCGGTCAGTGAGAATATCATCAAGCAAGGGAAGGAGGATACACAGACGACTTATGGACCAAACCGCAGGGATGCGCCCCTTTTCGTTAGCGCGACGGCGGTGGGCTCGGCTGGCTGTCGCTCTTTTATTCTTTTTGAACGGCGTACTGCTCGCGACCTGGGCAGCTCGTATTCCTGCCGTTCAGGCCCGTTTGGCACTGGCGCCGGCGATTCTCGGTAGCGTCCTCTTTAGCGGAGCCGCCGGAGCTCTGGCCGGCATGAGTGGCGGTGGCTACCTGGTAGCGCGCTATGGTAGCCGGCGCATCGCGATTCTTGCCACGCTCAGCCTCTGTGTGACGCTGACCCTGATCGCAGTAGCGCCGAGCTTGCCTCTGCTCATCGCCAGCGTGGCCCTGCTCGGAGCCAGCTCGGGAGCGATGGACGTCTCCATGAACACCCAGGGGGTAGCTGCAGAGCGCCTCTACGGCCAGCCTATCCTCAACTCCTTTCACGCCTGCTACAGCTTTGGGAGCCTGGCTGGCTCCCTGCTCGGGGGGCTCATCGCTGGATATGATATCCCATTGCTACCACATTTCAGCGGCGTTGCCCTAGCGAGCGCGCTCCTGACGCTCTGTTGCATTGCGGCCCTCCTGCCGTCGTCTCATGATCAGCCCACTGGCGAGCGCGCGGGCGAGGCCCGGAGAGCGATATTTGCCCGCCCGTCGAGGGCTACGCTGGCGCTGGGACTGATCGCCTTCTGCTCCCTCTTTGGAGAGGGAGCGATGGCCGACTGGAGCGCACTCTATCTCAACAACAACCTGCACAGCGGGGCTGGCCTGGCCCCCATCGGTTACGCCATCTTCTCCGTGACGATGATGGTCAGTCGCAGCCTCGGGGATGCCCTCACGGCCCGCCTGGGCGCAGCCCTGATGGTACGTCTTGGAGGACTGTTGGCAGCCAGCGGTCTGGCCCTGGTGCTGCTTGCCCCCTGGCTGGTGCTGGCTTTATTCGGTTTTGCTCTGATCGGTTGCGGCCTCAGCGTCACGTTTCCTTTGACACTCAGCTCCGCCGGGCGCCTTGCCGGGCAAGGTCAGGCCACCAGCACCGCCCTGGCAGCCGTTGCCACCTGCGGCTACACCGGCCTCATGGCTGGTCCCCCTACAATCGGCTTCGTGGCCAGCTTTGTGGGCCTACGCCTGGCTTTGGGCCTCATCATCCTGCTGAGCCTGTGCATCAGCCTCCTGGCCGGTGCAGCAGACAACAACGGGGGTCCCACGAAGGTGAACCAGCACGCTTTAGCTTCTACGAGCAGCACACAATCACCGTCGACAGCGACCCCCCATCAACAGGATTCCAGCGCCACCTAGACCGATCCTCAATTACAGAAGATTGCTTTTGCCCTCCCCATTCCCAGAAGAGAGCCTTTAGCAAGAGATGAAGCGGATAGCCTCGATCTCGCCCAGAGGTCCAGGACCAGGCTATCCGCCCCATCCATCTCCAGGAGGGCAGAGCGCTTAGGCGCCACGAGCCAAACCGCGGCGCCGGCGCTCCTGAATTAGCGGTCGCGGTGGCCTGCCCTCAAAGAGATAGTAACGTGTCGTCTGGAACTGCAGCGACGGAGAGCGCTCTCCAGACCAGACCAGGCCAGAATGGAGGCGAATCCACTCATAGTAGTAGGGGGCCAGCTCAAAGGCAGCATAGCGATGCTGCTCGCTGGCCCGCAGACGCTCGGGCAACGACGGCTGGGCAAACAAGACCAGATTGCTCCAATTACCATCTCCGAGCTGGAGAGAGGCATAGCTCACCAGCTCAGGGAAACGAGCCAGCTCCCCAATGAGCGCCAGATCAACTCGCTGGATCTGCTCGTCCAGCCCCATAGGACGCTGAGCCTGCTTCTTCCCAATGAAGCCTACAAAGCCCAACTCACCGCGCTCGCTGCCTGGTAGTCTGTAGACGAGCAAACGCGAGGGAGGGCCGGAGCGGCGAGGGAGCAACCGCCCATGAAAAGGCCACGAGACAGCAGAGCGACGGCGCCGCAGCCGCTCGAACTGAGTATAACAGAGCAGCAGCATCCTGGTCAGCAGGGGCTCATCAAAGTGATCATCCCCAAGGCCGCCACAGCCCAGCGTCTTCAGGGACAGCCCGTCGAAAGCGGTGAACAGGCCATTTGTGCTCATACGGCCACTTCCTCCTCTTCCTCAAGAAAGATCGCCTTACCCCGCTCCAGCGCCTTCGGGTGACGCCATTGCAGAAATCCGAGATAGATCACCCCCAGCACAATCCAGAGCACGAGAATGGGCAGCGCCAGATTGAGCGGGTAGGCCGGCAGTGGATAGACCTGCACCGCCAGCGGGAAGAAGAGAATGATCGTCGGCACCAGCGACAGGACGACATGACGCCAGAAGCCAAATTCTCGCCGTCGCTCGCGGAAATAGAAAGCGGCAGCAGCCAGACAGGCCGCGATATAAAGCAGCAGGAAACCAAGCGTCAAGACAGTGCCCAGCAGCGAGAAAGCCGTTGAAACCCCGAAGAGGAAGCCGGTGGCCAGAGACACCAAGGTGGCCAGGGCAACATGGAAAGCGATGGCGACACTCGGGGTTCGATGTCTGCTTAGATGCCCCAGGAAAGACGGTAAAGCACCAGCACGCGCCAGGGCATAGACAACGCGCGTCGTGGCATTGATGCCCGCATTGCCGTTGCCAAGCGAGCTATTGATCACTGCCAGACTCAAGATAACTGGTCCAGCAACACCCCAGTAGCGCGCCCCCAAGACGACCCAGGGGTTGGAGGCCGTCACGTAGCTGTCCAGTTGAGCAGGTCCCCAGCCGATAACGCCCGCATAGGCAGCCAGCACATAAAAGAGACCGATACCCAGAGCCGAAAAGATCACCGCTCGCGGGATCGTCCGACGCGGCTGCTCGCTCTCCTCCGCCAGAGGAGCAGCCGCCTCAAAGCCCAGGAAGGCCAGAAAGGCAAAGACCATGCCCTGCCCAATACCAAGCCAGCCCCCCAGACCGCGATCGGCAGTAAAAGCCGGGGTAAAGGTAGTCAGGTCATTATGATCTCCGGCAGTAATGATCATCGTGAGGCTCAAGGCCAGCAGCACGCCGACCTCGATCAGGCCCAGCACCAGGCTAGCATCAGCCGACAGCTTGATTCCGAAATACGTCAGCAGGAGAAGCAGGCCATTGCCGATCAGCACCCAAACATACCAGGGCAGGTGCAGGCCCGTCAGATCCGCCAGCAGACTTTCACTCACGGTTCCCCAGACGAGGCCGATAAATGGCAGGAGCAAGGGCTGAGCAAGCAGAAAGATCCAGCCGGCAAGGAAGCCGAGGCGCGCCCCCAGGCCACGACTGATATAGGTATACAAGCCACCAGCCGAGGGGATATGAATGGCCAATTGGCCAATGTTAGCGGCTACCAGAGTGCTGGCCACTGTCGCCAACAGCACCGCCAGTGGCAGCGAGGCCCCCGTATAGGGAATAGCAGGAGTGAGAGCGGCGGTGACAGCAGTGGCCGGAGCCATCGACGTAATAGATTGAAAGAGTACTTCGGAGAGACCTATGGCATTGCGTCGCAGGCCAGGCTGAGCCGCTCCTTCCCTCGGCTCCCCGCTCAGCACCGCCCCAGCAACGTGCTCGGACGTCTCAGACATAGATGGTCATTCCCCTTTCTCTCGCTAGAAGCGTCCTCATTCCTCAGAGGAAAAACAAAAACAGAGAGAAATGACTCCTCTCTGCTCCTCCAGGGAAACGATGAACCGCCGACAGTGGCGGTGACGGCGCCGTTCGCCCACACTTGCTGGTCCAGCTATTGATAGCTTACCTGCCTCTCACCGGCTCTGTCAATAGGTTGTTGACAAAGTTCATCCAGATAGTCAATAATAGCTTTGGAAATCAGTCTCGCGGCAGGCGCCGGGAAGCAAGAGCGCGGCGACCCAGGAAGCTGATTTCACTCCCGCCAAGATAGCCAAGGGCAAGAGACGAGGACGTGCTGAGACCCGCGGTGGGGGAGCTGTACAGAGGATAAGCGAGGAGACGAAGATCATGAGCGACCAGCAGCAACAGCCTGGCTTCTCCGCAGAGGGGCCAGACGAGGAGCAAGCCTTACAAGAGCTGCTCACCTTTCCTTTTGTAGAGGCCCTCTTTGGAAGGCGCTCACGCCGCTTTCTTCTCGGGGCCGAGATTCCTGATGGGCCACTGGCATATCGGTCCCGTTACGAACCCCTGCCCCTCAGCGAGCTGGAGACCCTGCTTGTACTTCTTGCCGTCGGCGGAAATACTGGCTGGCACCACTCGATCACCCGTCACGAGCGCTATGCACCCCATCTCGCCAACTACGCGGGAGCCGCTGGCGGAAGAACCTTCCCTTCCGCTGCCGGTTTCCACACCAGTGAGATCTTCTTCACTGACGACAGCGGCACCTATTTCTTTGCAACGCGCGACGCCCCTGCCCTGGTGTCGCGCGCAGCGGATGGCCAGCTCTCCCTGACGGACTTACTGCGCGCCCATCGTGCGCGGATTCGCCGCCTCTCAGATCAGCGGATCTACCTGCCACCGCGCGAGCCTTATATGGAGGGACACAATACCTGGGTTGCCAACCGCCCCGGCTCGCTTCTCGTGATCCCGGTCGGCGACGTTGCCCAGCATACGATCGCCAATCTGTGCTTCTATGTGCAGAACGGCTACTGTATTTATGACGACATCCATCGGCGCCCCATTCCGGGCCTCGAGCGCTTCGCCGATCTGGTCGATGTTGACAATCCCTTACCACTGACCTTTCTGGACCAATATTCGCTGACCGAGTGCACTGCCGAACTGGCCACGGCTGCCTATGCCGGCATGCTGATGCTCCAGGCCCTGGGCCTTGGTGGCTGGATGTTCGACGGTATCGATCGTCTGACCATGTTGGGCGCCAGCGGCGACCCCGCGGTGCCAGGGCTTGGCTTCCGCTACGATACCGATGAACGCTGGTCACAGCCCAACCCAACCGGCCTGCCCGGTATCTTCGAAGGTTATTGTCCACCACATTTTCCAACGATGCGCGCCGCGGTCGAGCGCTTCTGCGAACGCAAGTTTGGTCCCGGTGGACCTTTCCACCCCGATACTCCAGGCCCGTGGAAGGAGAGCCGGAGGGTACGAGCCAGCGCTCAGGTCCATGACGAGCGCTTTCGCGAGTGCGTCGCGCTCCAGGCTCAGTATATCTTTGACACTTTCGGGAAATTTCCCGCTACGGTCCCGACGATCTTTATCTTGATGTATCTACAAGCTCATCACCTGGACCTGGAATACTACGATACGCTATTCGAGCCAGGGGCCTACCTGCGTACCCATGCCGAACATCTGCGTAAGTGGCATGGCCTTGCTCAGCCAAAGGAGCGCTAGCTTCTGGCTCCGCCGCAGACCAGAGATCTCCCCTCTTGCCTTGCTGCTACAGCGGAATGCAGCTGCTTGTCTTCAGGCAGCTGCATTCCGCTACCAGTGAATGCCTCCACAGAGAGAGCACCAACCCGGGAGCGAGCAAGCGTCAGGGATAGCTCACCAGATAGGCGTTGGTCGTGGTCGAATTCGAGGGGCCGCCGGTGTTGTTGATAATATGCAGAATCGTCCCTACGCCGCCGAGCGAGACCGTCACCAGGTCGTGGAAGGTCACCCCCGCCGTATTGGGCACCTCAAAAGCGCGGTCCGCGACGATCGAGGGATCAACGTTGAAGTAGCAGTAGCTGCCCACTCCCCAGGCTTCATGACTGGTTACCGAGTTTGCGACCTTGTAGGCGGCATAGCCGCGTGTGCTGCCGTTCATCCAGGCTGCCTGGTTGGGTGGATCATAGGGCATCTCGTTCTGGAAGAAGTAGGTGCGCCCTCCGTTCCCATTCCAGATGACCTCGTACTGCTGATAGTGCTCGACGAAGAGGCCATACATGGTCACGTTATTGCCATTGACCACCAGGCCATTGGCAGCGGGATTGACGGTCCAGCCAACGCCGCTGCCGTGGTCGGCCCGCCAGAGCCAGAGGTCATCACCAATGACATTGTTGCTGTTGATCACCAGGCTCTGAGTGGCCTGACCGGGGCCAGCTCCGCCGATGCGGAAGAAGACATCGCTGAGCACGGTCGGATTGGCAGCATGGTTTTGAGAGGAGCCGCTGGGGCCGACCTGCAGCAATACCGGCGAATTGACTGGGCCAGCGTCAAAGAGCAGTCCCGCGATCGAGACCCCGTCGACATCGGCCACTGTCATGGGAATGACCCCATTCTGCGGCACCAGCGTCGCCAGCCCCAACCCCAGCACAACCGTATTCGGGCGCGTGATGTTGATAGTGCCGTTGAGCTGGTAGACCCCCGGCGTGAAAAGCAGATTCAGACCCTGGGCCAGGGCGTTGTTGATGGTGGCAGCAGAGTCGCCAGGATGGGCAATGTAGAACTGGCTGATGGGAATCGAGGTACCTGCCGGCGTCCCATTGGCCCAGGTTGTTCCCTGACTATTGCTGCGCAGCGCTGGCACGAAGACGTAGTAGTTGCCGCTCTGGTCGATAGAGAGGAAAGGCTTCTCCCGAATCACTGGCGTCTGGTTGACCACTGTCTCGGGCGGATTGGGGAAGCTCGGCGGCGGCGCGCCGTTGACTCCCACGAAGACCATGTTCCAGACGCCACCGTTCCAGCTACCAAGCTGATCGTTGCGCGAGAGCCACTGCTGCTGCGAGCCAGACTGCGTCTGACCAGTGACCAGGCTATCGGCCAGGAAGCCACCGCTGGCCCAACCACCATCCCAGAGCAGGAGATTGCCCTGGATGTCAACACGCCGCAGCGGCGAGGCCTGGGCCGCAGCCCATTTGTTCCAGCCACCGGACGGGATAATCTTGAGGTTCTCAGCAGCACGCCAGAAATTCTGGGTGGCGTTGCCATTCATCCAGGCCGCGTCGAGGTTGACCGCGCCATTGATCACCACGTCATCAGGTGAGCGGCCCAGTCCAAGCACCTGGGTATAGAAACCAACGTTGACCGTGACATTGTAGGTGCCTGGCTTGAAGAGGAGGGCGTAGCGATTGGTGCCGAACTGGTTGGTTTGCTGCTGGCTGTAGATGGCGTCGAGGGTGCTCTGGATCGTCGAGCTGGGCATCGAGGGGTCGAAGATGTAGACATTCGGCCCGAAATTGGGCGTACCCCCCGGCGGCGTCGCTGTTGACGTCGGCGTCGGGGTAGGCGTACCGCCCGCCCCCGGCAGGATCTCCAGCCCGTTCACCTGGGCATTGTCCACTACCGTGCTAAACTGGATCACTATCGTCCCGCTCGTCGTCGCTGTCGCACTCACCTGCCTCACTACCGCCTTGTTCGCTCCTCCCGCTGCCGCATAGATATCAAAGTTCGTCAGCACCTGCTGCCCGTTGATGCTCACATTAAAGACCCGCTTACCCGCCGCACTCCAATACGTCTCAGCAAAGTGCAGCCGCACCGTGTAGGCCGCCCCCGCCGTCAGGTTCGAAATCGTGTACGTGAAGTTCCCGTAGCGATTGCTCTGATAGACCGCCTGCGGCGCCGGGTTCGTCACCCCCGACGTATCAATGGCATTGCTCGTGCTGGCCGTCGTCCCGCCACTATAGTAGCCGTCTGCGCTGAAGGGCGCCACCGCCGGCCCGCCTGCGTTGATTCGCACAGCGCCAGCTGCAGGCAGGATCTCCAGCCCGTTCACCTGGGCATTGTCCACTACCGTGCTAAACTGGATCGCTATCGTCCCGCTCGTCGTCGCTGTCGCACTCACCTGCCTCACTACCGCCTTGTTCGCTCCTCCCGCTGCCGCATAGATATCAAAGTTCGTCAGCACCTGCTGCCCGTTGATGCTCACATTAAAGACCCGCTTACCCGCCGCGCTCCAATACGTCTCAGCAAAGTGCAGCCGCACCGTGTAGGCCGCCCCCGCCGTCAGGTTCGAAATCGTGTACGTGAAGTTCCCATAGCGATTGCTCTGATAGACCGCCTGCGGCGCCGGGTTCGTCACCCCCGACGTATCAATGGCACTGCTCGTGCTGGCCGTCGTCCCGCCACTATAGTAGCCGTCTGCGCTGAAGGGCGCCACCGCCGGCCCGCCTGCGTTGATCTGTACAGGGGCCTCGGCATGGGCATGGGGGGCCGAGTCGAGCGCCGGGAGCACGAGAAAGAACGAGCCAAGAGAGAGGAGGATCAACAAACTCAAAAGACCTCGCCGCGCAATCCTGCGCCGTTGCGTCACTCCGGGAGCATATGCGTCCATGACATCTCCTTTCTGAAAGGTCACTGCTGGCAGGTACGGTCAGGGACTTCGCCTCGCTCTTGTTCTGCCAGTCCATGCATCGATCAGTCGAGCAAGCCAGGCTAGTCGCCCCCACAAGGACAGCCAGCAAAGCAGCGAGTTGGCTGGTACTGGCGCCATATTCAGCGCAAGCAATCGAGGAAGAGGAGCCTCGCCTCCTTTCTGCTCTATGCTGCCCGCCTGTTGTGACGAAGCGAGCCAGCTGAAGCGACGGGGGAGAGATCTCTGGCTCGCCAACTTTTTTTCGAAAGAAAGCCGAAATCGTTTTCTAGAAGAAACTATACGGATTTGCACTCTGCTTGTCAAGAGAGCGAGCTGGAGGGATAGCAACAGCAGCGGTAACAGGAGGGAAGGAGCAAAGGGGAGTTGAGATGACTGTGCAGTGGCTGTGCTATAATAGGTCGGAAACTTTCAGAGGGGAGCAAGCACAGCATAAGTCAATGGCAAGACGACACAACATCGACGGGCGACCCACCATTGCCCAAATTGCCAGAATAGCGGGGGTTTCGGTCCCCACGGTCTCCAAAGTGCTGAACGGGCGAGCAGACGTCTCGCTACCGACGCGCGAGAAAGTCGAGCGGATCATTGAAGAGTACGGCTTTGTGCGCAACCGTGCGGCGCGGGCGCTGCGCAAAGGGAAGACTGGTCTGGTCGACCTGCTGCTGCCACGGCTGGACGACGAATACTATCTGCCCATCTTAGAAGGGGTAGCCCAAGTCCTACGTGACGCTGGGCTGCGCCTGGTTTTGACAGCCACCGACTACAAATCGGAGGAAGAGGTACGCTGGATTGCCACAGTCACCGATCACTCAACCGATGGCATCCTGGTAATGCTCCCATCAGAGCGAGCCATCGAGCAGCTTGAACGCGCGGGGCTCCCCTTTGTGCTGATTCACAATCAAGGGGGCCTCCAGGCAATGGCTCCCTCAGTGCGTATCACCAGTTGGGAAGGCGGCTTTGTGGCCACAACCCACCTGATCCGGCTGGGTCACCGGCGCATCGCCTACATCGGCAAGACCTCCCCGGCCAGAGATGCCATTGAGCGCATCGCCGGCTACCGCGCCGCCCTGGATGCCGCTGGGCTGCCGCTGATGCCCGAGCTGGAGTGCGATGGCGACTTTACCGAAGCCAGTGGCTATCAGGCCACCCTGCGCTTGCTAGAGCTGCCCGAGCCACCCACAGCGATCTTCGCCGGTAACGATCGCCAGGCGGCTGGCGTCTACCGGGCTCTGCATGAGCGCGGGCTGGCTGTCCCTGATCAGATGAGCGTCGTGGGCTTTGATAATCTGCCCTATACCGAGATCATGAATCCACCGCTGACGACGATTCATGCGCCCCGCCTGGAGCTGGGCCGCACGGCGGCGACGATGCTACTACGCCTCATCAATGGTGAGCAGCTGGAGATGCCACGCGTGGTGCTGCCAACGCATCTGGTGGAACGTCAGTCGTGCTCTCCACCGCGCCAGCAGCAGGAATAAAGCGATCCCGGAGAGTCGAGCCGGGCAACGAGGCCCGTGCCTCCTCTCATTCCCAAGGAGAGATGGACGCAGGACCCGCAACAGTGCGCAACAAGGTCGGGCAGTCCCGCATGCTCCTCAGCAGAGTTGCTGACTGATGGCAGCTCCTAGAGGAGCGGTTTCTCGTAGAGAATCATCTCCAGCGGCTGGATCTCTCCAGAAGGTTGACGCTGCTGATAGAAGGTGCGCCCTACCTCGCGAAAGCCGTTTTTGAGATAAAGGTGCTGGGCCGCAACCTGGAGTACGGAGGTATCGAGATGCAACAGACGGTACCCAAGGGCGCGGGCCCGCGTTTCGAGCGCTTGCAAAAGACGCTGACCGTAGCCACGGCCCTGGTATTGGGGGAGGACGCGCATGCGCTTGATCTCGGCTCGTCCCTCACCAGTGCGCTTCAAGGCTCCCATCGCGACGATCTTGCCATCGCATTCCCCTATCAGAAATTCTCCGCCGCTGTTGAGATAGTGCTCTTCAATGGCATAGACATCGTCATCCCAGGGACCCCGCCCCAGATAGGCCCCCGTCTCTTTGAGCACGGCTACATGTAACTGTTCAACCGCGGCTTGATCAGCAGGAGTATAGCGGCGTAGCCTGAACTCCAAGGGCTTTGCCCCCTTCCCGATCGATTGATTGGTCCCTCTCTTCATAGGCGATACGCAGCCAGTCCCTCGCTCGGAGCACCCTCGCTCTTCCAGGCCAGCCATCGGCAGACGTGGGGTTGAGGAGGAGGGATACGATCATGATAGCACTCCGCCCTCGCTTACGACAAGACACAGTCGGCCCCAGCGGCCTCCATGCTCGGACGATCTTCGCCAGGTAAGCAAGAGGATGGAGAAAGAGAGGTTGCAGCGCCTGCACTCGCTCTTTTTCGAAAAAAGCACTGACAGTTTCATCCCCCCCCTTGACAGAGAGCCGCGAATTCTCTATATTCAAGACAAAGCCTTCGATATTGATTTCGCAAAATTTCGAAAGAAAAGGAGGGGAAACCTCAGCGCCGTATTCCCGTCCCCGAATGAGGTCAACAGGCTGGCAGCCAGCACGACAGAGGGGTCCTGGCCGGCTGCAGGGTGCCTGACCTCGCCAGAAGCACAGACCTGCGCGATCGACTCAAGCCGCAAAGAAGCAAGCAAAGGAGTTTGTCATGGATGCACCTGCTCCCGATGTAGCAAGGCAGCCCAGGTCACCATTGTCAGGGTTGGCTCCAGCGCCGTTGCGTACGCTTCGCTGGTTTCTCGTGTTTATGTTAGTGTGCTCCTGGAGCGTGATGGCATTACTGCTGGGCCGGACGCCTCTGGCAAGAGCCGCGACAGCAATCCAGATCAACGCGGGTGGGCCGGCGGTCGCGCCCTTTGTGGCCGACATCGACTTCTCGGGTGGTGGCACCTCCTCCACTTCTAACACCGTCGACACCTCTGGCGTCTCCAACCCTGCTCCCCAGGCCGTTTATCAGAGCGCCCGTCTTGGCAACTTCGCCTACACCATTCCCAATTTGCCCCCCGGCTCCAGCTATACCGTTCGCCTCCATTTCGCCGAAACCTACTGGACCGCCCCCGGCAAGCGCGTTTTCAACGTCAGCCTCAACGGTCAAACGGTCCTCTCCAACTTCGATATCTTCGCCGCCGGAGGCGCTAACAAGGCCGTCATTAAGGAGTTCAGCGCCACTGCCTCCTCCAGCGGGACTATCACCCTCCAGTTCAGCTCTGTCGTCGATCAGGCTCAGCTCAACGGTCTGGAGATTCTGCCAGCTTCGAGCAGCGGCTGGGCGCTGGTCTGGAGCGACAATTTCAGCGGCCCTGCTGGCAGCTCGCCCTCAGCGGACAACTGGATTATCGACACAGGTACGGGTTATCCTGGCGGAGCGGCCAACTGGGGCACCGGCGAGGTCGAGACCATGAGTAACTCGACCAGTAATGTCTACCTCGACGGCAATAATCACCTGAATATCACTGCCGTGAACAATAACGGGAGCTGGACCTCTGGGCGCATCGAGACCAAACGCAGCGATTTCGCCGCGCCGCCGGGCGGCATGTTGCAAATCAGCGCCTCCATCAAGCAGCCCAACCCAACCAACGGCCTCGGCTACTGGCCAGCCTTCAGCGCGATGGGCGCCCAGTACCGCGGCAACTACCAGAATTGGCCCGCTGTTGGTCAGATCGACATTTTAGAAGATGTCAACGGGCGCAGCGCTGAGATCGCAACGCTGCACTGTGGCAGCGCCCCAGGAGGACCCTGCAACGAGTACAATGGCCTCACCAGCGGCCTGGCCACCTGTTCAGGCTGCCAGAGCGGCTATCATACCTATTCAGTGATCATCGATCGCAGCCTCTCGGATGAGCAGATCCGCTGGTACCTGGATAACCAGCAGATCTGGATTGTGCGCGAGAGCCAGGTCGGCGTGAGCGCCTGGCAGGCCGCTGTCGACCATAGTTTCTTCTTGATCTTCGATCTGGCCATCGGCGGCTCCTTCCCGAACACGGTCTGTGGCTGCACCACGCCTACGAGCGCAACCTCGTCGGGTGGCACGCTGAGCATCGCCTCTGTTGCCGTTTACCAGAAGACGGGCACACCACCCCCAGCTATGACGACGCCACCAACGCCGAGCGGGGCCAGCGTTGTCAAGATCACCGGGACGCAGGGGAACTGGCAATTGCTCGTCAACGGCTCGCCCTACCTGATCAAGGGCGTGACCTTCGGTCCCCCAAACGCTGCCGCTCTGGCCTACATGCCCGACCTGCAGGCCCTGGGCGTCAACACGATCCGCACCTGGGGGACTGATAGCAGTACCCAGTCGCTGCTTGATGCAGCCTCTGCCTACGGCATCAAGGTTATCAATGGCTTCTGGCTCTCCCAGAGCGCCGACTACCTCAACGATAGCGCCTACAAAGCAAGTCAGCTCAGCGCGATCCAGAGCCTGGTCACTACCTACAAGAATAATCCGGCGGTGCTGATGTGGGACGTCGGCAACGAGGTCTTGCTCACTCTGCAAAATAGCTTTTCGGGGACACAGCTAGAGCAGGAGCGCAACGCTTACGCCCAGTTCGTGGACCAGGTGGCCCAGGCGATCCACGCTATCGATCCGAACCATCCAGTGACCTCAACCGATGCCTGGACCGGCGCCTGGCAGTACTACAAGGCCAATGCGCCCCATCTGGACCTCTACGCCGTCAATTCCTACGGAGCGGTCTGCAACGTCAAGCAGGACTGGATCAACGGCAGCTACACCGTCCCCTACATGGTGACCGAGTCGGGGCCGCCAGGCGAGTGGGAGGTGCCCAACGATGCCAACGGCGTCCCCCAGGAAAGCACGGACGTGCAGTCGGCCCAGGGCTACGCGAGCGCCTGGAATTGTATCACCGGCCACCACGGGGTAGCATTGGGGGCAACGCTCTTCAATTATGGCATCGAGAACGATTTCGGCGGCGTCTGGTTTAATCTGAAAACCGGCGGTTGGAAACGCCTGGCTTACTATACGGTCCAGCAGCTCTATACAGGGCAGACCCCACCGGCCAGCAGCACCCCGCCGCTGATCTCGAATCTGACAGTGAGCACGAATACGGTGCCAGCAGGCGGCCAGTTTACCTTGAGCGCCAGCGTCAGCAACCCCGGCAGTAATCTGCTGCGCTACAATATCATGTTCTGCAGTAAGTACATCGATGGCAGTACTGGTCTGCGTTACGCCACCTTCAGTCAGACGGGAACCAGCACTTTCACGGTGACGGCGCCCAAGGTGCTGGGCACCTGGAAGGTCTACCTGTATGCCTACGATGGTCAGGGGAACGTAGGCATCGAAACGCGCTCGTTCAAGGTGGTGCCGCCACCGGTCAACGGAAGCAATGTGGCGCTTGGCAAACCAACTACGGCCTCGTCTTACCAGACCACCGGCAATGGTGCCCCCTATCCGCCATCGAATGCTACCGATGGCAACCTGTCGACACGCTGGGCCAGCGACTGGAGTGATCCGCAGTGGATCATGGTCGATCTGGGCCAGGTGAGGCAAATCAGCCATATTCAACTGGTCTGGGAGGCCGCCTATGGCTCGGCCTATCAGATCCAGGTCTCGAACAATGGCACGACCTGGACGACGATTTATTCGACGACGAGCGGGACCGGTGGGGTCGACGATTTCAACGTGAGCGGCTCAGGGCGCTATGTGCGCCTCTATGGAACAGGGCGCGGTACCTCTTACGGCTACTCGCTCTGGGAATTTGGCATCTATACCCCCGCATAATGGCGCTCGTGGGGCGGCGCGCTCCGTCAGGACCGCCGGGCTCGCGAGCGTCAGCGGGCCAGGGTCACTGTTGCTCGCTCGTGTGCTCGCTCCTCCTGGCCCGCCGCGCCCGTGGGGGAGAGACAGCGACCGTCATGGCCGCCCTCTTCCCGCGGGCGCTCTCTTTCCTCCTTGAGGCAGCAGGAGCCGTCCCACCCGGTCTGCCCCTCAGCCAGTCAGAGAGTCTACGGCCCCTTCCAGGCATGTTCCGGCTGCGGCTCGGGCTCGGACGAGGTTTGTCCGGTGACTACGGCCCTGCCTGAGCGCCCGGCAGTCGCTTCTGCCTCGCGCTCCTCGTACGGTAGCACCAGGCAGGCAGTGGGTGGGAAAGAGAGAAGGACACGCTGTCCGGGAACCAGGGTACGGGCCTGCAGCCCGGGCAGATCAACCGTGAAGAGCTGTCCCCCCTCGGCACGCACGCGGAAGCGGGTCACCGCCCCCAGAAAAGTGCGCAGCTCCACGGTGCCCGGGAGCATATTCTCTGGCTCCTGGCTCTGACTCCCATCCATCGCGACGTCACCCACCTCGTCAAGCTGGTGCAGTGTGACCAGCTCTGGGCGCACCACCAGGAGCACAGCGGTGTCATCGCTCAGCTCCGGCTGAGGGGGAACACGTAGGAGGATCTCGCCAAGGCGGCAGCGACCATCAGCCGCGCGTTCTAGTCGGGCCGGCAGGCGGGTACTGGCCCCGACAAAGCCGGCCACAAAGACCGTGCGTGGTCGGCGATAGATTTCTTCGGGCGCCCCCAGCTGCTCAAGGCGACCGCGGGCCATGACGGCGATGCGATCGGAGATGGCCAGGGCCTCCTCTTGATCATGGGTCACGTAGATGACGGTCATCCCCAGCTGCTGCTGAATGCGCCGGACCTCCTCGCGCAAGGTCACACGCACCGCCGCATCGAGAGCCGAGAGCGGCTCATCGAGCAATAGCACCTTCGGTTCAACGGCCAACGCGCGCGCCAGGGCCACGCGCTGCTGTTGTCCGCCCGAGAGCTGATGCGGATAACTGCGCGCCCGATCGGCCAGTCCTACCAGGGCAAGCAGCTCCTCACAGCGCTGGCGGATCACTGTAGGGGGCAAGCGTCTGAGACGCAGGCCAAAGGCGACGTTCTGCTCAGCCGTCATATGCGGGAAGAGGGCATAGGACTGAAAGACCATGCCCATCGGGCGCCGGTTGGCCGGGCGGCTAGTGATCTCCTCCCCATCAAGGAGGATGCGCCCGGCATCCGCCTGCTCAAAGCCAGCAACCAGGCGCAGAATAGTGGTCTTGCCACAGCCGCTTGGTCCCAGAAGCGTCAAGAACTCGCCCTGCTCAACCTCCAAAGAGAGGCGCTCAACGGCCCGCGTTCTTCCAAAGGATTTGCTCAGCTCCTGCAATTCTAGAAAAGCCATAGGCATTCATCCTTGTGTCATCCATGCTTGACAGCCGCAGAGCCAGTCGACCTAGCGTGGGCCTGCCCCTTCGATCTGTCCCGGGAGGGCGGTCTGTCCCCTGCTCGTGCGCGGACGTGTAGCCGGTACCATGCCCAGTACACAGAGGAGCGTCAGGAGAAAGCTGAGGACTGCCAGCAGGGCTGCCCGGTGCGGATCATTCTGCCCCGTCATGTTGAGATAGATGGGGAAGGTATAGGTATTGAAGAGGCTGGCCAGCGTCAGCTCACCCATTACCGTCGAAAAGGTCAACAGGGCCGCCGTCAAGATTCCCGGCCAGATATTGGGGAGAATCACCTGCAGCAGCGTCCGCCACCAGCCCGCTCCCAGGCTGGCCGCCGCCTCCGTGAGCACTCTGACATTGATCGCGCGCAGACTGTTATCAATAGCTCGATAGGCAAACGGCAGCGCCACAATGACATAGGCACAGATGAGCAAGAGCGGAAGATCCAGCAAGGGGAAGATGTTGCTTAGCAACGGCACCAGGCCCAGGGAGAGCAGGGCCACCAGGGGGCTGTTGGTGGCCGCCCCGTTGTACTCCTGCAACAGACCGGTTCCGAGCACAATAGGTGGGACGGCAAAGGGCAACAGAGCCAGCGCATCGAGCAGAGGCTGCACCCGTGGCAGGCGTAGGCGCACCTGGTAAACGGTGGGCGTCAGCAGCAGGATGACCAGCACCGTCGTTCCCGCCGCCAGCCCGAGCGAGGTCAGCAGCGTCTGCCAGAAATCGGGATCGCCAAAGACGGTGCCGAGACTTGAGAGATCTCCCCAGCCGTGGCTACCACTGAGACCAAAGACCAGGGTGGCCGCCAGCGGGATCAACAGATAGAGCAGGACCAGAACGAGCGCCAGCCTGGCCGGCAGGAGGCCGCCCTCGTTCGTCAGGCGCTGCCTGAGCTGCCCCGCGTCCGGGCTTTGCCCGCGGCGGCGATACCGAATGAGCGATCGCATGCCTTTTTTTCTCCTTGCCCTGGCACGTGTCTTCACTCGCTAGCGCCCTTGCCAGCGGCTCGCCCGCCTGAGCATCGTCGTGTAAAGCGCGACCACCACTAGCAGCAGCACCATCATGCCGACAGCAAGAGCATCGCCCAGGCCAAAGTCGACAGTCACGTTGCCATTGACCAAAAAATCGATGAGGATGGGGACCAGGTTGATATTCCCCTGAGCCAGCGCATAGGCCGTAGCAAAGGCCCCAAAGGCATTGGCAAAGAGCAGCATGGTGCCAGCAACCAGCGACGGGAAGAGGACGGGCAAGGCCACACGCCACCAGTAACCAGCTGGCGAGGCCCCCAGATTGATGGCAGCCTCGCGCCACTCTGGACGCAGTCCGGTAAAGGCAGGCAGCGTTACCAGGATCATCAGCGGAAGCTGGAAATAGACATAGACCAGCACCAGGCCCCAAAACTGATAAATGCTGAAGCCGAGCCCGTAGAGATCGAGATGCAGCCAGCTGCGCAGGGCGACCGTCACAAAGCCGGTGACCCCAAGGGTTGCGACGAAGGCGAAGGCCAGCGGGACCCCCGCAAAGTTGGCAGCAATGCTGCAGAAGCTCATGAGCAAATTGCGCAGCCAGCCCTGGCGCAGGCTAGCCAGCCCATAGGCAGCTACCGCACCGAGCAAGCCCCCAATGAGAGCCGTGACCAGCGAAAGGGCCACGCTATTCTGAAAGGCGCGCAGATTGCTGGCCTGGGCAAAGAGCCGCTGATAGCTGGCCAGACTCAGCCCACCAGTGCCACCGTTGGTCAGGCTCCCCTGAATCGTGATGACCACAGGCAGCAGCTCGAAGAGCAGGCAAAAGAGTAAGAAAGGCACAAGAATCGACCAGGCCAGCAGCCCAGCCAGCTGCCAGGCACGACGCCGCGGCTGCTCCCCCGTCGTCCCCCTGGTCACTTTCTCATCGAGCGCCTGCGAAAGCATAGGTGTCCCTCTCTCCCTCCTGATCAGATGGCCGCCGGGGGCGCACTCGCTCCGATCAAGCTGCCAAAGCAGACCACTCAGACGAGCGTAGTGCGCCGCCTGCTGTGCCAGGAATGCGCTCTTTTCTGGCTCGCTACGAGCCAAGCACCTGCGGTCCCCAGTTGTTGTTGATCAGCGTCGATGCCGCATTCAGCTGAGCCAGCGATGGGAAACGCACATTGGCATACTGCTCAGCCGGCGGTAATTTGGCGGCGAGATCAGGGGGCACCTTGCCAGCTGCTACCAGCTTTTGATAGCGGGCCGGATGTGCGTAGCCCTTCAGATAGAAGAGCTGTCCCTCGTCAGAGAAAATATATTCGATCCAGAGGCGGGCCGCGAAGGGATGGGGCGCCGTCTTATTGATCACTGAGACATAGGGACCAGCGATCGAGCCATCGGAGGGAATGACCACCTCCAGATGGGGCTTGCCGGCCAGCTGGTCGCGGAAGCCCAGCCCAAGATAGTCCCACATCACGGCAATGGCCACCTCGCCGGTCGAAATATTGGCAATGCTGGAGCGGGCAACCGTGAAATTGCCACTCTTCTTGAGCTTCGCAAAATAGTCAATACCGGGCTGGATATTGTCGAGGCTGCCGCCGTTAGCCAGGGCAGCGGCAAAGACCGCCAGAAAGGCATCGTTGGCCTGGCGCGGGTCCCCATCGATGCCAACCATATTTTTATAGTTGCCGCGCAGCAACTCAGCGAAGGAGGTTGGCGGCTTCTTCACAAGATCGGTATTGATCACAAAAGCCTGCGCGCCATAGTATTCGGTGCACCAGTAGCCGTCAGGGTCCTTGAGACTGGCGTCGATGTCATCCCAGTAGGCATGCTTGTAGGGAGCGACTAGCCCCTGCTGAACAGCGAGCGGCCCAAACTTGAAGCCAACGTCACCGATGTCGCCGTGAGGGCGCGTCTTCGAATTCTTGAAGACCTCTAGCTCCTGAGCCGAGGAGTATTCGGCTTCAGCCTTGTAGGAGATAGGCAGGCCATAATGGCTGGTGTAGCCAGCCAGGATATCCTTGTAGTCAGCCCACTCGGGCGGAATCCCCACGGCCTGCAGCTGACCCTCTTTTTTGGCGTTGGCAATCAGCGTGTCCATCTTGATGGGACCAGCCATGTTGAAGTCGGCAGTGGTGGCACTGCTGCCAGTACTACTGCTCCCACAGGCTTCGAGCATGGCCGCCAGGGCGCTGGCCGAGAGGCCAGCCAGGCCCGCCCGCCTCAGAAAGTGGCGCCGGCTCTGCTGACCGAAGAGATCATTGAATAGCAGCCGTTCCTGGCTGCGTCCAGGGCGCATCAAAAGGCTACCTCCTGATCGTTGGCATGCACGGAGAACAAGGTCAAAGGTCATGCGGGAAGGACCGCTAAGCCCAGTACGCTGAGTTAGCGCTTGAGGCTGCTATCCTCCTCATTCTTCACTGGAGCAAGCGACCGACCGCAAGCGCATCCAGCAGAGGAACAAGCGGAGAAACAGCCAGATCAACGGCAGACAGGCCGGCCCAAGGCAGGCCACCGAGCGCACGCCCTGTCTCTCCGTAAGCTTGCTCTCTTCACGCTTCTTCATGGTAGGGCGGCCATGCTAAGAGGAGGTTAATAGATAAAGTAGGGGGTGTTAAGGCTCAGTTATATTTCGCCCAACGCCGCAGGAGCAAGCCGCTGACAAGGCTGGTGACGCGGCCTTACTGGGGCAATATCGCATCCAGGAATAAAACAATTGATTTATCAAGCATTTTCTGCTACCATAGATAGCAGACTGGCATATCTAGCCAGGAGAGACTCAGGAGCAGAACGGGAGCGGCGCCTCCCACCAGCGCATCTTCTCCACAACAAGGCCAGCCGGGCAACGCCTAACACCATCCGACTCACCCGGGCGGACAGCAGAGAGCGATCCCAAGCGCTCCCTATTGCCACAAACAAGAGGCGAGAGCCTGCCGGAAGCGATCGCAGGCGATCATCTCCTCCGACAGGCTCCGCCTCTCATCTTCAGGGACGAGGGCTACGGGTGCGGCTTCCCACCTTCATCTGTCTCAGTATCCCCCATTACGACGAGTGCACCGTCAGCACAATGTTGCCACTGTAGCTCTGACCGGCGACAATGGGCGTCGCAACTCCATCGACCGTCAAGGTGAGCGTATGGCCTGGCGGCGCCGTCAGGGTCGCACCCGGAGCAAGCACCAGCTTACTCAGATAGCTGGTCCCGGTGACTGTCCAGCGCGATCCCGCGTTGAGCGTCACGATCACCCCATTGTTAATCACCGGTGAGGGCGTATTGCTCACCTCGCCCAACTGCTGATAGTTGGCCGAGGTGATGGTGCTCACGGCATGGCGCGCCAGCGAAGCCGAAATCACGCCAGTCAGGCGGGCCTTATTGAACGTCAGTACCATATTCATGTCGCCCCGCATGCCATTGAAGAAGTCACCCGTGAGAGCGATCTGCGAGAAGGTTGCCACGGCATCGCTGCTGTGGACCGCCGTCACATCAAAGCCGCTGTCCTTGACCGGTAAGCCGCTCGGCTCGGTATAGACGCCGGCATTGACCAGCTTGCCATTGACAAAGACCGGCCCCGGATCATCGTTCTCCATCAGCTGCAGCAGCGTGCCATTGGCAGGCAGCAGACGGGCCCCCTGCGAGCCATCGACCGTGATCGTCACCGCCTGACCTTTGTCCAAAAAGGTCGCTTCCTGCGTTCTGAAAAGCGTTCCTCCATTGACGGTAACCGCCCCCGGACCATGCCACATCACGCCAAAGCGGCGCGAATTGATGACCGTCGCCCGCACCGGCAATTGTGCCAGCTCGTGGGCGCTCAACCCCAGATCGAGGGCGCGATTGAGCTGAGCCACCGTCGTCGGCGTGCTGTCACCATAGAAGACTGTTCCGCCACGGATGATGCTGGCGTAGGTAGCGACATCGAAGGTCGTTCCCAGGAAGCGCTCGACGGCATCGCCAATGGCATAGGAGCCATAGCCGCCCTCGCTGCCCGTATTGATCAAGGTGCTATCGATAGCGGTGAGCTGCCCATCCTGACCAACGTCGCTAGAGAGGACCCCCCAGCCCTCCGAGGAGAGGGTTGAATTGATGTAGGTCGCCTTGGTATTGACGCCGAGCAGGTTGGTGGCGCGCACATTGCCGGCAATGCTCAGCATCCAGGGCGCCGATTCCATGTAGGTCAGGTCAACCGTAGGCACATAATCAGAAGGCAACGTCCCATCGTGCACGGCAATCGTCGAGTTCTTGACGATGACGTTGGCTCCGCCTTCAGCGACGATGGCGGTGCGTACCGCTCCGCTATTGTTGATGAAGGCATGGTCAACGACCAGCTTCGTGCCCTCGCCCGTGCCCACAATGGCCGCGCCATAGCCCACAAAGTCGGAGCGCCCATTGCCCTGGAAAGAGATCATGGGGTGCTCCAGCAGATAACTGCCCCCAGCCACATAGACGCCGTTGAAGGCTTCGCCAGTGGAGACGAGGCGAATGTTGCTGGCCGTGGTGGCAGTCAGTACCCCACCCAGAACCGCCGCCAGCACCGACCTGGCGCGCACAAGGCCGCTGTTATCAACATAGAGCGCCTGGCGGAAGGGGAAGAGCAGGCCCTGCCAGCTGACAGCATTGGCCTGGGCTACGGTGAGCACGACGTCACCGCGATAGGTGCCGGGCTGAATGGCCGTCGCAGCTCCTCCGGTAGCGGTGAGGCGCTGGCCGGTCTCCACACCGTTGACCGTCAGGGTGAGGCTGTAACCGCTGGGGGCAGCCAGGGTACAGCCCTGGGCCACCATCAGGCGGTGCACGTGGATCGTCTGGCTAATGAGCAGGGTCTGCCCGCTACCACAGGCCAGGTCGTCTAGCGCCCGCGCCTCGGCGACAGCGGTGAGCGCTGAGAATGGTAGCAGCACCATGACCAGGGCCAGCAACAGCCGCCCCAGTCGCTTGCCTACACGGGTGGCTGCTCCGTTGGCAGCCGGCAAGTCATCAGGCCGTGTCACGCTCGTCCTCCTTGAGCACTAGATCCAGAGCACGCCGCTCTCAGCGGGGAGAGTAGCGACGTCCTCTGCTTCGGTCTGACAGCGACCACCGTGGTCGCAGCTCCCTTTCCCCTGGCCTTGCCCGCCGCCGCAGCAAGCGCCTTCCCACTGACGAGCAGAAGATCGCTCATCAGGATGTCAGGAGTGGCGCCACATAGCTGCAGCGCCAGCAGCCTCAGCAGAGCGGGCAGCAAGCACAACAATGACAGGTCCTCATGGCTAGTGTAGCTGGCAGCAGATGGCGAGTCACTACCGCTTGCTTCCGCTTTTTCTTTTCCGCTTACTTCCTCCCGCTGACTCTGAGCCTCCACCGCACGTGGAACGCGCTCAGTCCCGCCATCATGTTGCCCGTTGCGTAGGTGGTATAGATGACTTGACGAATAAATGGTGGGCGGGTATAGTATACCCATAAACGTCCTCGGATAGGATGAACCTATCTCTTCAAGAGAGGAGAAAAGGCCGTGAGTACCGCAAACACCTCGTCCTCCGGTGTTATTCCCTCCACCCGTACCAGCGGTTTCGATCGTGTGCTGGGAGCCTTACAGAGTATCGGGCGCTCGCTCATGCTCCCCATTGCAGTGCTGCCAGCGGCGGGTCTGCTGCTGCGTTTTGGGCAAGCCGACCTGCTCAACCTGCCCTGGATGGCAGCGGCGGGCAACGCCGTCTTCTCCAATCTCTCGCTGATCTTTGCCGTTGGCATTGCCATCGGACTCACTGGCGGCGAAGGGGCGGCGGCGCTAGCCGGGCTGGTCGGCTATCTGGTCTTCACCGGCGTTTTCAACGTTATCATTCCCCAGGTCAATGGCGCTCCTGATCCCTCGATCTCGATGGGCGTCTTCTCTGGCATCATCATGGGGCTGGTCAGCGCCGGTCTTTATCGGCGCTTCCATGACATTCGCCTGCCGGACTATCTGGCCTTCTTTGGCGGCAAGCGCTTCGTGCCTATCATTACGGCCCTGGTTGCTCTTGTGCTGGGAGCCATTTTCGGCCTGATCTGGCCGCCGATCCAGGGAGCCATCAACGCTGTCGGTCAAGGAATCGTAGCCCTGGGGCCGCTTGGCACCGGGATCTATGGCCTCCTCAACCGGCTGCTGATCCCCTTCGGCCTGCACCACGTGCTGAATACCTACGTCTGGTTCCAGCTGGGCACCTATCACACGGCGCACGGCCTCGTTAATGGCGACCTCAACCGCTATTTTGCCGGCGATCCAACAGCTGGCAACTTTATGGCTGGCTTCTTCCCCGTGATGATGTTCGGACTGCCAGCGGCCTGTCTGGCCATGATTCGCCGCGCCCATTATCCACGGGTGGCCGCGGGCATCTTGCTCTCCGCCGCCCTGACTTCCTTCCTGACGGGCGTGACCGAGCCAATTGAGTTCGCTTTCCTCTTCGTGGCTCCGGTGCTCTTTTTGATCCACGCTGTGCTGACCGGCGTGGCCCTGGCAATTTGCACAGCCCTGGGCATCCACATCGGCTTTACTTTCTCCGCCGGCTTGATCGACTACCTGATTAATTTCAGCAAGGCCAATACGACCCAGCCGCTGGTGTTGTTGCTCATCGGGCTGATCTACGCCGTTGTCTATTACTTTACTTTCAGTTTCTGCATTGAACGCTTCAATCTGGCAACGCCGGGGCGTGGCGACACGGCCACAGACAGCCGCAGCGACTGGATTCTGCCCGAGAGTCAACGCGGGCCACGCCCGGGACGAAAGACAGAGGAGGGAGCGACGACTGCAGGCGATGCCGATGAGCGGCTGGCCGCGGAGTTGCTAGCTGCACTGGGCGGCAAGGAGAACGTTGAGAGCGTCGAGGGCTGCATCACGCGCCTGCGCCTCTTTATCAGCGAGCCGCAGCGCATCGACGAGGCCCGGCTCAGGAGCCTGGGGGCCGCGGGCGTCATTCGGCACGGCAAGATCGTCCAGGTCGTCATGGGCACACAGTCCGATCGCCTGGCCAGCCGCATGAAACAGCTGATGAAGAAGGGCAGCAGCGAACAGAGCCAGACCGCTGATACATCAGCCGGAGAGAGAGAGGAGAGCCAGGGCTGAACTGGCATCACCGTGAGCGATCCCTCCCCTCCTCTTGCCGTGCACATATGCAGCATATGGTCAGTGCTGGCGCTCTTGTGAGGGAGAGATAGGCGCGGTGCCTCTCGTTCTGAACGGGCAGCCTGAAGAGGTCTGCCCGTTCAACGTGACGTCTTCAGGTCGGAAGGCCGCTCTGGGAGAAGATCCAGAGCGCCCGAGGTAGGCTGGTGCATCTGCCGGCCCTCTCCTGTGGCTGATCCTGTGACAGGGAGAAGATCTATCGCAGGCCACGGGCCGCCCCGCTGGCATCGCCCACTATGGCCAGCTCGTCAAGAGGAGACTGATCGAGAGAAGGCAGGCAGTGCATCTGGCCAGACTCGTCCAACGAATAGAACGATGTAGGGATACTCTCGAAAAGCGCAGGTTTTGAGGAAGAGCATGAGAGTCAGTAAAAAGAATGATCTGGTGATTGTGGCTCCGCTTGATGGTCAGGTAGTGCCGTTGGAGCAGGTGCCCGACGAGGTTTTTGCTCAAAAGCTGGTTGGCGATGGCCTGGCGATTGATCCGCGGGGCAGCGTGGCAATTGCTCCGATCAGCGGTAGGCTGGTGCGTCTCTTTCCGGGCGGCCATGCCTTCGTCATCGCCTCCGGCCCCGAGGGCAGCGAGGAGGAGGCCGCCGTCATCGTTCATCTAGGTCTCGATACGGTAGAGCTGGCCGGCGATGGCTTTACTTTGTTGGCCCAGGAAGGCGAGCATGTCGAGGCCGGCACGCCGGTGGTGCGCTTCGATCGCGCACGCATCGAAGCGCGAGGCAAGAGCATGCTCAGTCCTGTGGTCTTCAGCGGCAGCGGGGTCTTGACGCAGCGCGCCAGTGGCAGGGTGCAGGCCGGGCAGGATGTACTCTTTATCGTACAGCGTGCACTATAGGCACAAATCGGTATAGCCTCCTCTTGACAAGCAGAGATTCTGACCCTATCCTCAAGACAAGGGAGAAGCTCAGAGATTGGCAACGCATGGTAGCGGATAGACATACGAGATCAGCAGCGTAGCCTCCTTGTTGGCGCATGGGAGCAAGGCGGGCCTGGGCGGCCTTCTGCCATCAGGCTGATCACCCATCAGGAGGCACGGCCCAGCGGGTACAGCCAGGCAAGCAAACCGTAGCCTATGAAGTGCAGAGCCGTTTTCCACGCCAGCGGAGAGGAGTCTCAGCCATGCTAGAAGCCGTGCCACGCACGCGCTGGTCGCACAGCTATCGTCTTTTCCGGGATGGCACCCTGCTAACTGAGATCGGTCCTGCCCTGTCCTGTCAGGTGGACGGCCTGACGATTGTAGGACGCTTTGGCCTGATCCAGACCTACCTGCTGGAGGTTAATGGCTCCTTGATGGCGCAGGCCCAGCCTTCAAGCTCCTTGGGGCGGCAATGGTCCATTCGCCATGTTGGGAATGAGCAGGTCTATCGGCTGCGTCTCAGACGACCGCTGTCCATGACCTTCGTTTTGGAGCGCAATGGTACCCTCCTTGGGACGATCGGTCCGCAGATCCGGCGGATTTTTTGGCCTCAGAAAGCCGCAATTGACGTGTCTGATCTTCCCCTGCCCCTAGTCCTCTTTGTATTCTGGCTGGTCATCATCCATACTCAGCACCATGACGGTGGCGGAGGAGCCATGTAAGATGCGAGCGGGCCGGGCATGGCTGGCAAGCATACGAGTCCCGCGCTTCTTGGACGCAGAGGCAGATAAGCGAGGTTTTTCAGCAAGCAAAGGAGCAACTGCAATGCTAGAAGCCGCACCACGCCACTGGTATTCGAATATCTACGTCGTCCGTCGGGATGGACAGGAACTTGCAGAGATTAAGCGAGGCTTGTTGCGCGAACAGGGCAGTATTGTAGTGGAAGGTCAGACATGTACTATTCGGCGTGCCGGGCTGACCGGGCCTTTTCTCTACGAGGTGGATGGCACACCCCAGGCCCAGGCCAAGAGCCATTCGTTCAGGCGCCGCTTTGAGGTCGACTATGCAGGCCAGCGCTACAGCCTGCGTGCGCAGTCGCTGTGGACGCGCACCTTTCTGCTGGAGCACAACGGCGAAGTACTGGGGACCATCCGCCCGCAAAGTCTCTGGAGCCGCAAAGCGATTATCGAGATTCCCGGTTTTCCCCTGCCCATCGTCCTTTTCTTCTTCTGGCTGGTCATGATCCAGTGGCAGCGAGAGGAGGTCGCCGCAGCGTCAGGCGCGTAGCAGCGTAGCTCATCATCTCCTTCTTCTCTCCCTGCTGCGCTTTTTCAGGGGAGAAACGCAGAGGAGGCCATGCGCTTGAGCCGCTCAGCTCAGGCCAGGGAGAGGTTGCGCCAGAGGCTGTAGGTGCTGCTGCTGCTGAGGATGGCCCCGGCCTGCTGAACACGGGCCACGTCTTCGGCAGTGCGGATGAAGCCGCCGGCAATGAAGGGACCAGCCAGGAGGCGGCGCAGGGTAGTGGCTACCTCGGGGAACATGATGCCGGGCAGGACCTCAACAAGATCGGGGCCAGCATGGGCAATGGTGCGAACCCCCTTTTCGAGGCCAGAGTCGTCGAGCAGGAGCAGGCGCTGAATGGTGATCAGGCCCTCGGCGCGCGCCGCCGTCACCAGTTGCGACTTGCTGGTGATGATGGCCTCGATGCCAATTTGGTGCAGATACTGGATGCCCGCCCGATCTTTGCCGATGCCGCTGACTAGATCGACGTGCACCACTACGCGCTTGCCCCGCCGCCGTGCTTCTGCGACAAAGGGAGCCAGCTGAAAGGCATCGCCCTTCAGCAGAAAGAGGAGGGGCGTGTCCGCCTCCAGGGCGAGGCGCATATCCTCCTCCGACTTGAGCGCCGCCGCTACGGGGTAGAGACGCGCCAGGCGGACAATTTCAAGTGCAGCTTGCGTATACACACCTCGATGAAACAAGGGGGCCGTTCCTCGAACCGCTCGACCTGTGAGGTTCAGGAGCGTCTACTTTATTGTATCTTTATTATAGTCAGGAAGCGGCCTGTTTGTCTAGCCTGAGCTAATTGACCACCTCCACCGGGGGCCGGGCGGGCGAGCCGGACGGTCAGCAATTCGGCACTTGACAAAGCAGGGTGGGTTAACTATATTATAAGCAAGGCACGGGTTATTAGCCGGCCTGTACTGCTACCATTGTAGCAACGCAGAGACAACTAAATATAGAATTGACAGGACAGTGAACTGAAAAGTCCTGAGCCAGTGTGAACAACACGGCTTGGGACTTTTTTCTTTTGCTCCTGGCTCTCAGGACCTGCCCGCCAGCGTCGGGGGCGATCCTGCGATTAAAACTTGATTCGCAGAGATGGCCCTGCTGACAGAGCTGGCTACCCTGGAGGGTGTCAAAGGGGCAACAGCCTCTCGCATGGCGGAGCGGAGCGGTAGCGCGGCACGGAGGCTGCCGCCAGCTCAGACAAGGCGGTATCCAGTGGAGGGGTCTGGTTCGTCATAGCGGGAGCAGGAGGTAGGCTAGGCAGAGAGCAGTACAGGTCAGGCAAGGCCAGGGTCAATGGCAACGTTGCCAGCGGCCCGGCGGCCCAGCAGCCTGCGCATCCGCCCCCTGCGCTTCAGGCTTCACAAGCAAGCCGAAGCCGGCGGCAGGTCAAGCAGGCGGGTAGCGTGCCCGGACGCAGCGGTCCGTTCTGCGCCGGGAGCGGCGCGGCGTCCAGGCTGGCCGATCTTTGGACAACGGAAGACGTCACAGCAACAAGAAAGGGCTTGTCTACCTATGGCGAAGTACGTCCTCGCCCTTGACCAGGGCACCACCAGTTCGCGCGCCATCGTCTTCAACCATGACGGCGCCGTCGTCAGCCTCGCCCAGAAAGAATTCCCGCAGATCTACCCGGCACCGGGACTGGTCGAGCACAATCCCGAAGACATCTGGTCCAGTCAGCTCAGTGTCGCCCAAGAGGCTCTGCACAAGGCCGGGGCCAGCGCCGCCGACATCGCTGCCATCGGCATCACCAACCAGCGCGAGACCGCCATTGTCTGGGAGAAGGCTACCGGCAAGCCGGTCTTCAACGCTATTGTCTGGCAGAGCCGCTTGACGGCCCCCATCTGCGACGAGCTAAAGGCCAAGGGCTTCGACAGCGAGATCCGCCAGCGGACTGGGCTGGTGACCGATGCCTATTTCTCGGGCACGAAGGTCAAATGGATTCTGGATAACGTGCCCGGCGTGCGCGAGAAGGCCGAGCGAGGTGAGGTGCTCTTCGGGAACGTTGACACCTTCCTGATCTGGCGCCTCACCAAGGGTCGCGTCCATGTGACCGATGCGACCAACGCTTCGCGCACCATGCTCTACAACATCTACACGGGCGACTGGGATGATGTGATCCTCAAGGAGCTGGGTGTACCACGCGCGATGCTCCCCCAGGTGATGCCCTCCAGCACGGTCTATGGCGAGACCGACCCAGAGTTTTTCGGCGGCCCGATCAAGATCGCCGGAGTGGCCGGCGACCAGCAGGCGGCGACCTTCGGCCAGGCTTGCTTCGAGGTCGGTATGGCGAAGAATACCTATGGCACCGGCAGCTTCATGCTGATGAATACCGGCGACCGTGGGGTGGCTTCGAAGAACGGCCTGCTGACGACGATCGCCTGGCGCATCAATGGTCAGACGATCTACGCCCTCGAAGGGAGCATCTTCATTACGGGTGCCGCGGTCCAGTGGCTGCGCGCCATCGCGTCGAGTAGCGATGTGGAGCAGCTGGCGATGTCGGTGCCCGACAACGGCGGCGTCTATCTGGTGCCGGCCTTCGTCGGCCTGGGCGCTCCCTATTGGGACCCCTATGCCCGCGGCACCATCGTCGGCCTGACGCGCGGCGCCAGCATCGCCCACATCGCCCGCGCGACGTTGGAGTCGATGTGTTACCAGACGCGCGACGTGCTGGAGGCGATGACGGCGGATAGCGGCGTGAGCTTGAAGGCGCTGCGCGTCGACGGCGGCGCTGTGGTCAATAATCTGCTGATGCAGTTCCAGGCCGATATTCTGGGCGTGCCTGTGCAGCGCCCCAAGGTGGCCGAGACCACGGCTCTGGGCGCGGCCTACCTGGCCGGCCTGGCAACCGGCTTCTGGAGCAGTCAGCAGGAGGTGGCTGAGCAGTGGGCCGTCGACCGCACGTTTGAGCCGCAGATGAGCGCCGATCAGCGCGATGCGCTCTATGCCGGCTGGAAGCGCGCCGTGGAGCGCTCGCTGCAGTGGGAGCGGCCCGCTTCCGCTTAGCGGTCTACCCCTGTTCCGCACAGGGGCAGGCGGTCGCCTGATTGATCAGGCTGCCCGCTCACAGTCCGTCTGGCCATCCGCTGGACGCGCCTACTGCTCGCGCCCACGCGCGCCCTGCTCCGCGGCGGATGGCCGGGCTCTGGTTTTGCCCTGGTCTGTCATTCATTCTTTCTTCTATCTCTCTGAGTGACAAAGGAGTTTGGATCAATGGCCCGTCAATTTACAAGCAGGCCCTCAGCGCTTGCGGGCCTGTGGGGAGAATGCATCGCCGAGTTCTTCGGTACCATGATCCTGCTGCTCTTCGGCGATGGCTGCGTGGCCACGTTCGCTCTCTTCACGAATATCGGGGCGAACAATGCCGCAACGCCCTTCGCCAACGAGTGGATCGTCATTATCCTGGGGTGGGGCCTGGCGGTGATGCTGGGCATCTATGTGGCTGGAGCCATCAGCGGCGCTCACCTGAATCCGGCGGTGACGCTGGCCCTGGCCGCACGCGGAAAGTTCGAGTGGAGCAAGGTCGTCCCTTATTGGGTCGCTCAGGTGCTCGGTGGTTTCGTCGCTGCCGCTATTCTCTACTTCGTCTATCAGGGAGCGCTGGTACATGCCCTGTCGCTCAATCATTTGACCATCGGGCAGATCGCCGATCCTAATGGCTACGGCGGCGTCTTCTATACGTCTCCTAAGCCGTTCGTGGGGACCTTCGGGGCTTTCTGCGATGAGTTCGTGGGGACCGCTCTGCTGGTGGGCCTGATCTTTGCGATCACTGATGGCCGCAACCAGCCAGTGCAGGCTAACTTGAATCCGCTGATCATCGGTCTGCTGGTGGTGGCCATCGGCGCCTCCTTCGGCCTGAACACGGGCTATGCCATTAACCCGGCCCGCGATTTTGGTCCGCGGCTGTGGATCGCTCTCGTGAGCGGCGGGGCCAGCCTGTCGGCCAATGACTACTACTTCTGGATTCCGATCGTGGCCCCGTTGCTGGGCGGCGTGGTCGGCGCTTTCGTCTATGACTTCACGGTCGGTAAGGTGCTGGAAGCCCGCGGTCTGACAAAGTCGGGAACGGCGGAGACCAAGGGCGAGGCGGTGCGCGTGCCCAGCGAGGCGGAGTAAGCGGCCAGTAGCCAGGTCGGTCTTCCTGGCACTGCTCCTGCTGTTTGTCGTCCGTCCGCTGACTCAGGCGGTGCTCTCCGGTACGCTTCGGCTTCTGCTTTGCGTGGGCGGCGGGGAAGAAGAGACTTGAGCCTTCTTCTCTGCCGCCGCTTGGCGTTTTGGTCCAGAATTAACAGCAGGCGAGAAGTAATCACTCCAGCAACAGCCTTCCTTACTATCCATGAGCAAAGGTGAGAGGAGTGCAGTGCTCCTGTCGCTGGAAGCTTTTTTTGTGGAGCTTTTTGCCAGAGCGTCGGAAACAGGGCACGCTCTGGTTTCAGTGTAGCACAGCGTTTTCCTGTGTAACACACTAGGAGAGGTAAGAGGGCAGAATGGCCGCCGAGAGCTGCATTCGTATGGCAGAGCACAGTTCTCGGCATGCTTTATGCAAGAGAGTAAAGCGAGAGCAGGGCCCAGTCGCTGGCCTCCGCTGTGTCTCGTCTCTCCGGTTGGGTCCTGCTGCTGCCCGGGCAATGGGGGATTGCCTGGCAGGCCAGTCACACGGTTCGGTACAACGTCGGCCCGGCAGGCCACAGTGATTAGAGCGGAAGGGCCAGCCACCTGTGATCTCGCCCTGGAGGCAGGCCCCTTCTCTTCTTCCTTTGCGCACTGTGCCTGCCCTGCCGGGCCTGATTGCGGGTGCCAGAGCACGCAACGCTGAGTGTCTCTCTGGCTCAGTCTGCCAACGAAGGAGCGTGCTAGATGCGACGCCTTGTACTGTTGCCCGGCGCCAGGATGGCGCTGAGACTGCTGCTAACGCTGCTCTTGCTCTGTCTGTGGAGCCTCTCCCTCTCCCTCTCTACCACAGGAGTGCAGGCCGCCTCCGCCTCGGCTCGCCCCTGGATGAACCGCACCTTGTCGCCCGACCGGCGCGCTGATCTGCTGCTGGCCCAGATGACGCTGGACGAGAAGATCGCCATGTTGCATGGCTGGTCTGGTGGCAGCTATGTGGGTTACATCCCGGCCAATACGCGCCTGGGTATTCCGGCCCTCGGCCTGGAGGACGGTCCCGCCGGGGTCGCCGATGGGATGACGGGCGTGACCGCCTTCCCGGCGCCCGAGGCACTGGCCGCGAGCTGGGATACAAGTCTGCTGCGCCAGTACGGCCAGGACCTCGGCAGCGAGGAATGGGGCAAAGGTGCGAATGTGGCCCTGGCCCCGACGGTCAATATCTTGCGCAATCCACAATGGGGCCGCAGTTTCGAGACGCTGGGCGAGGACCCCTATCTGACGGCTCTGCTGGCCAGCGCCGATATCCAGGGCATCCAGAGCCAGCACGTCATCGCGACCGTTAAGCACTATGCGGCCAATAACCAGGAGTACCACCGCACGACGGTGAGCGCCAATGTCGATGAGCGCACCTTGCATGAGATCTATCTGACTGCCTTCGAGTATGCCGTGAGGCAAGGGGGCGTCGGCGCGGTGATGTGCTCCTACAATAAGGTGAACAACGTCTACGCCTGTGAGAATCCCTATCTGCTCGCTACAACCCTTAAGGGGACTTTCGGCTTTCCGGGCTTTGTGATGTCGGATTGGGGGGCGACCCATAGTACGGTACCTGCTATTACGGCGGGCCTCGATATGGAGATGCCGGACAGCACCTACTTTGGCAATACCCTCAAGCAGGCGGTACTCAACGGACAGGTGAGCATGGCGACGATCGATGAGGCGGTGCATCGTATTTTGCGTACGATGTTCGCGATCGGCCTCTTCGATTATCCGACGACCGGTAGCCCGAGCGCGACGGTGACCAATGCCCAACATGCGCAGTTGGCCCGCCAGGCCGCCGAGGCCGGCACGGTTCTGCTCAAGAACGACGGCCAGTTGCTGCCGCTCGATCCGAGCAAGATCCACTCCATTGCGGTGATCGGTCCTGATGCCTCGGTCGCTCCCCAGGCGACGGGCGGCGGCAGCGCGCATGTGATCCCGCCCTATGTGGTGACGCCGCTGCAGGGGATTACGCAGCGCGCCGGGAGCGGTGTGACGGTGCGCTACGCCCAGGGGATCACGACGACGGGAACGCTGCCGCCGATCGAGGCTCAGTATCTGACGCCGCCTTCGGGCAGCGGTCAGGGCCTGCTGGGCGAATACTTTACTAATATGACGCTCTCGGGCAGCCCGGTGCTGACGCGCGTCGACAGCCAGATCAATTTCGATTGGAACGGGCAATCGCCCGGCCCCGGGGTGCCGGCGACTCAGTGGTCGGCGCGCTGGACGGGGACCCTGACGCCTCCGGTGAGTGGAACGTATACGTTCTCGTTGACAAGCGACGATGGCAGCCGGCTCTACATTAATAACCAGCTCTTGATCGATAACTGGCGCGATCAGGCGACGACCACTGAGACGGCTTCGATCCAGTTGACGGCTGGTCAGTCTTACGCCATTCGCGTGGAGTACTATCAGAACGGTGGCGCGAGCAATGTGGCCCTGGGCTGGAGCATTCCAGGCCAGGAGAATACGTTGCTCGCGCAGGCCGTGGAGCTGGCGCGAAGCTCGGATGTGGCCATTGTTTTTGTCAACGATGTGGAGTCGGAAGGCTCCGACCGCAGCAGTTTGGAGCTGCCGGGGGCCCAGGATCAGCTAATTGAGGCGGTCGCTCAGGCCAATCCGCATACGATTGTAGTGCTCAATACGGGCGGGCCGGTGCTGATGCCGTGGGTGGACCAGGTGCCGGCGCTGTTGGAGGCCTGGTATCCGGGCCAGGAGGACGGGAACGCCATTGCGGCGGTGCTCTTTGGCGATGTTAATCCGTCGGGGAAGCTGCCGATGACTTTCCCGCGCTCGGCCAGCGATCTGCCGGCCAGTACGCCGGCCCAATATCCGGGCATTAACGATCAAGAGGACTATTCGGAGGGGGTCTTTGTTGGCTACCGCTATTACGATGAGCGCGGGATTACGCCACTTTTCCCCTTTGGCTACGGCCTCTCCTATACGACCTTCCGCTATAGCCATCTGCGGGTGACGCCGCCGCAGGCAGATTATCGCAGCCGGATTGCCGTTGATCTGGACGTGACAAACACGGGTCGGCGCGCCGGGGCTGAGGTGGTGCAGCTCTATCTTGGGATGCCGTCGACGAATGTGCCGGAGCCGCCGCGCCAGTTGAAGGGCTTCCAGAAAGTCTTTTTGCAGCCCGGCCAGACGAAGCACGTGCATTTTGAGCTGAATCCGCGCGATCTCTCGTACTGGGACGTGCAGGCCCATAGCTGGGTCGTTCAGGATGGGAGCTACTCGGTACAGGTGGGGTCGTCGTCGCGCGATATTCGCCTGCGGGGCAGCTTCACGGTGCGCGTGACGAACGGTCCGCGCTACGTGAGCGTGCAGGCGCCGCAGGGGCTGGCCGCCGGTGCAAGCGCGACGGTGACGACGAGTTTCACCAACGGCGGGGACCTGACGGCGCAGGCGCTGCGGCTGGAGCTGCAGGCGCCCCAGGGCTGGCAGGTGCGCGCGCTGAGTCCGAGCACGTTCGCCAGGGTAGGAGCCGGTCAGACGGTGCAGGTGCGCTGGCAGGTGACGGCCCCGACGGATGCCTCCCCGGGCAGCTATGCGCTGCAGGCGAGCGCGCGTTTTGTGAGCGCGGACGGGCCGGGACGCGTGCAGGCTTCGACCAGCCTGACAGTTCCTTATTCTTAGCTGGCGGCGGTTACAGCTATTCGGCTCAGGCGCCGACTCCACGCGGGAGCGCTGGGCTGGGCGCGCGACGGCTCCGCGGCCCGCGTCTGAGATAGGCTGGCGCGGTTCTGCTCCCTTTCCCCCGGGGAGCAGGCCGCGCCAGTTTCTTTGCTTGCTCTCTGCGCTGCAGCCACGGCTCCGGTTCAGCCGCCTGCTGGCGCTGGTGACCGGTCCCAGGCGATAGCCTCGCGTCAGCGCTCCCCAGCTCATGTCTATGGCGGTCCGCCTTCTACGCTCTCAGCGGCTGTGTGGGCAGCGCGTTCCGCGCAACGACGGCAAGGAGGGGCTGCCTAGCTCGCTTCTCTGCTACGGTTCTCTCTTTCAGGGAGGGGGACGAAGGAGGAGCGTCGGGCGGGGAAAAGGGGAGCGGGACGACCCGGGATGATGGAGTTGCGTCGCAGTCGCTTCCCATTGATGGTGATGGGAACGGCTTGCCATTGGCCGTTGATGGCGCGCTCGGCGTGCAGGTGAATGTGGGGCTCGCTGGTGTTGCCGGAGTTGCCGATACGTCCCAGGTAGTCACCGACACGGACCTCTTGCCCGGGCTGGACAGCGACGCTGCCTTGCTGCAGGTGGGCCACGAGCAGGTGCACCTCGGGCCTGGCAGCGCTGCGCATGAGGACGTAGTTACCGAGGGGACGCTGAGGGTCTGTGCTGCCGATGGGCTGATCGGGTAGACGGTTTTCGCAGTTGAGGACGATGCCGTCGATGGGTGAGAGCACCGGCTGCCCAAAGCTGTGGTAGGCCGTCAGCGGGCGGGGAAAGAGGCTGAAGCCGGACGTTCTGCGGCCCAGGGCATCGATCACGGAGAGATCGAGGGCATAGGCCTGGGTGGGAGCTTTTAATCCGTGGTAGTTGACCAGGCGGGAGTGGCCGCCCTGCCCAACGAAGAGCCGTTGTGGACAGGGCGAGGCCAGGTCAAGGCCCGGCTGCCCAACGTTGCGGCGAACCCTCCACTCGAGCAGCAGCCAGGCCCCCACGACGAGCGCGATGGCCAGCCAGTCCTGTTTGAAGAGCAGGAGAGCGAGCAAGGCCAGCAGCCAGGCGTACTGAAGGTAGAGACTGAGCCTATCCCACATCGTGATGAAGAGGATCCAGGTGAGGGCCAGGGCTGCGAGAGCTGGCCCCAGAGCCAGAGGGCCGCTGGATAGATAGCCAGTCAGTATCAGCATCCCGAGAGGATAGACGAACCCCAGCAGGAGCAGCCAAAGCCTCATCCATACGAGATTGAATTTCACGGGTTCCATTCTACACTTCCTCCTTGCCAGCGAATGCAGTTTTCTGAGCTTCTCGACAGGTGAGATCACACTGATCGACGGGAACGAAGTGACGCTTCCTGGCAATGACATCGTAGAGAGGCTGACCCGCCCCAAGCCCGGAGAGGAGCCAGCAAAAGGCTGCCGCTGGCCAGAGAAGTGGCCCCCTGCTCATGATCTGCACCAGACTATCACAGCCGTTTACGTAAGCTCCACCGGACAGTCTTCTACTATGCATGCGGCGCTGCAGCTCCTCTCTTGTCACGGCGGCATTGTCGGGGGAAAAGCCCACAGCGACAGTGACAGCGAATGGCCTATGACCCCCCAGCCGGCAGGGAGCATGCTCGCACCCTCTTCCTTCAGATTCACTATCTATAGACGCTGTCCCTTGGTGGGCCTTCAAGACCTTGACCCTGCTCCTGTTGCGTTCTTTTCCATCAGTATAGGCCCATGACTATGGCAAGTACTGCACGTAAAATGAGGGTACTTGTTCTAGATGATGAAAGAGTCCTCAGAGAGCGGAGAAAGGGAGCAGAAGAGCTACTGAGGGTTCCCACTGAAAGCGCTGCCTCACCTGATCGGAGGAGCGGCGCCCTACTCGTAAGCAGCACAGCCACATCAGTAAGTGCCGCCGCTTCCTACTATGAGTAGGGTGCTGTAGCTCCTCCGGCGTCATCATTGCTGCATTGCCCGCCCACCTGCTCAGCCACCGCCGACCATCGTGACCAGCTCCAGGCGACAGCCCTCGTGCAAGCGCGTTTCGGCGAAGCGCTCGCGCGGGATAATGGTGCCGTCGAGCATGGCCACGACGCGGCCCGGCGTCAGGGCGAGCTGGCCGAGAAAGTCGGCGATGGTGCTCTCGCGCGGGACATGCCAGGGCTGGCCGTTGGCGACGATGGTCATCAGTTTCGCCTGGGAGGCAGCATCTTCTGCCATTGGTCTAGGTGTCCCCTCCTTTCTTTCTTGCTTGCTTGCTCTTTTCTGTGGCTGGCTGGCAGATCGCCGGACTGTTATGGGATGCCGCCAGCGGGTCTGGCCGCCGGCGAGCCTGGGCACCGGCAGTCAGGGCCTGCCGTAGCGCCTCGACGGCCTGGGCCACGGAGGCGGCGCCGTAGATGGCCGAGATGACGGCGATGCCGTCGGCTCCGGCGGCGATGACCTGGGCGGCGTTGGCGGCGCTGAGGCCGCCGATGGCCAGCAGCGGCAGCCGAGGCCAGCGGTCGCGTAGTTGTCGCAGCAGGGCGGGGCCGGTCCCGCTCTCACCAGGATGAGAGGGCGAGGGGAAGATGGTGCCCGCCAGCAGGTAATCGGCGCCGGCAACGACGGCCTCCTCCGCTTCGGCCAGCGAATGGACCGAGGCGCCGAGCAGCAGGGATTGCCCACAGCGCTCCAGCAGGGCGCGGGCGACGGCCAGCGGTAGCGCGCGCCTGCCGAGCTGAACGCCGTCGGCGCCGACGGCCAGGGCCACATCGAGGCGGTCGTTAATGATCAGGCGGGCACCATGCTGGTGCACCAGCGGCCTCAAAATGGCCGCCAGCTCGTAGAGCCGGGCCGCCGACAGCCCCGGACCGCGTAGCTGCAGAAGATCGATCCCCGCCTCCAGGGCCTGGCGAGCGGTATCCACCAGGGCCGGATGCCGCTCGTCGGTGACCAGACAGAGCAGCGGTCCGCGCGCCGCCACGAACTCCGGCCATCCTCGTGCGGCTGGTGTGCTCTCCTCCGTCATAGTATCCACTTGCTTCAGCTCAGGACGGGCTGCCGACCAGGCCGGTCAGGGGGCTGCTGGCCGCGGCCTGGGGACGGCGCGGGATGCGTCCGGCCAGGAAGGCGGCCCGCCCGGCTTCGATGGCCAGCTTCATGGCGCGCGCCATCAGGACAGGGTTGCCGGCCTGGGCCACGGCGGTATTGATCAGGCAGGCGGCGGCCCCCAGTTCCATCGCAAAGGCGGCATCCGAGGGGGCACCGATGCCGGCGTCCACAATGACGGGTACACGCGCTTGCTCGATGATGATCTGGATCTGCGGCAGGTTGAGTAGCCCCTGACCGGAGCCGATGGGCGAGCCGAGAGGCATGACGGTGACGGCGCCGACCTCCTGCAGGCGCCGGGCCAGGACGGGGTCGGCGTTGATGTAGGGCAGGACCTCGAAGCCCTCTTTGACGAGCTGGCGCGTGGCTTCCAGGGTGGCGATGGGATCAGGCAGCAGATAGTCGGGATCGGGGATGACCTCTAGCTTGACCCAGCGCGGCAGGCCCATTGCCGCCGCCAGGTGGGCGATCTGAATGGCCTCCTCGGCAGTCTTACAGCCGGCGGTGTTGGGCAGAATGGTGTAGCGCTCGGTGTCGAGATAGTCGAGCAGTGTCGGCTGCCCGGGATGCGAGAGGTCCAGGCGACGCAGGGCCACGGTGACGACTTCGGTGCCGCTGGTCTCCAGGCTCTGTTGCATCTCTTCGAAGCTGCGGTACTTGCCCGTGCCCAGGAGGAGCCGGGAGCGGAAGGTCCGTGAGCCAATGGTGAGCAGGTCCTCTGTCATGGTTGTTCTCTCCTGTTTACCTGGTCTTCTTGTGCGACGGCTTCGCCAGGTTGGCTGGCTTCGGCAGGCTGGCTGAACAATTCGAGCTGGCGACCGCCAGTTTCGGCGGCCCCAAGAGGGGTCAGGCGGCGACGCCAGGAGCCGAGGCGCTCGGGGGCAAAGGGGCGCAGGTCGAGGTCGTAGGGAACGGGCCGCCCCTGGATCAGCTCGGCGATGATGAAGCCGGTGACGGGTCCGGTGATGGCCCCGACGCGCCCGTGTCCGACGGCCAGCCAGAGGCCGGGGCTGCTGGGCGCTTCGCCGATGAAGGGCAGGCCATCGACAGAGACGGGGCGCAGGCCGGCCCAGGTGCGTTCAACGCTGGCCTCTTTCAGGGCAGGGGTCACCCGCTGGACGACCTCCAGGAGCTGGATCAGGCCGCCAGCGGTCGGCGTTTTGTCGAAGCCGCGCCGCTCGGAGGTGGCGCCGACAAAGACGCTGCCGTCGGCTTTGGGGACGAGATAGCCCAGGGGACCAGCGTAGATGGTGTGGCGCAGGGGCTGGCCGCTGGGACGCAGGGCCAGGAGCTGGCCTTTGAGCGGGTAGACGATGCCCGCCTGCTGGTCGCGATCAGACCAGGCGCTGCTCCAGGCACCGGTCGCCAGGACGACATGCCTGGCTTCAATGGGGTTCTCTTCGGTTACAACGCCCTGGACGCGGGCGCCGTCCCAGAGCAGGGCCAGGGCGCTGCGCGGAATGAGCAGCTCGGCGCCGTGCAATTGCGCGGCACGCACGAGCAGACGCGTGAGGTGGCCGATGGTGACGTTGCCTTCGGCGGGCGAAAGGATGGCCCCGCGCACGCCGGGGGCCAGCAGTGGCTCGCGCTGGCGAACTTCGTCGGCTTCCAGCCAGCGCAGTTCGGGACGCAGGGACTGCAGGGCGGGCAGGTCGCGGCGTAAGGCTCCGGCCTGCTGGTCGTCGAAGGCGGGATAGAGGGTCGGCAGGTGGACAAGGCCAGCCCACATGCCGGTTTCACTCTCTAGCTGCGCTTCGAGGCGCTCGTAGTGGCGCAGGCCAGCCAGACCCAGACGCAAGAGGGGATCGCTCAGGTCGCTGGCGCCGGCCTCGGCCAGTGGGGTGAGCATGCCGGCCCCGGCGTCCGAGGCTTCGGCAGCGACGCCACTACGGTCGATGAGGGCAACGCTTTGTCCAGCCCGCGCCAGATGGTAGGCCGTGGCACTGCCGACGATGCCCGCTCCGACTACCACTACGTCATAGGTTCGCCGTTGCATAGGCTCTTGCCTTCCTCTTCCTTGAACAGGCGGCCCATAAAAAAAGGCCGCTTCCCCAGACGGGCCGGGAAACGGCTTCTTGTCGACGCTCTCTCGCTGCGCGACGTGGGTGAAGCCACGTTGGGCAGCGGAGCCGGTGGGAGAAAGAAAGCGTTCCCTCCGCTGGTATGATCCAGATCAGGTGTCTGCTGCAGGGTCTGCGACATTGCAGGGTCGCACTCTCAGCCCGGCTCTCCGGACTCCCCTCGCTTCCTTCCTTGCTGGCCTGTTCCCCTGATGATGCCCAACCGGGTCGCGCGGAAAATAGGCCGGCAATCTTCTCTAACAGAGATGATACCATATGCCGGCTGCCTGTCACCAGCCAGACGGACAGCAAGCCCCCGAGCAACACGCATCTGTGCTGGCCTCGGGAGGCCAGTTCTGCTATACTGGGACCCAGACCCAACAACGAGCGAGCAAGCGATCAAAAGGCCCCTTTCCAAACAAGGAGCTGTTGATGATGAGTCAGCCAGTAGAGGAATTGGAGGCGACGCGCGCGGCAGTTGTGGCGCGCCTCTACCGCACCTTTGCCGCCTACCCATTCCGGCGGCAGATGTGGGCCTGTGCGCATTGCGTGACGCCGGAGGAGATCGCGCGTCTGGGGCGCGTACCACTGGAGCAGTTATCAGGCTCCGATCTGCAACGCTACGCCTGGAAAGCCCTGACGACCTGGGGCGAGGTCGTCGATTTCAAGCATTTTCTGCCACGCTGGCTGGAGATAATCCTGTATGGCCAGGATGACGGCTTTGGACTGGAGTTCAGACAGATCGCCACGAAGCTGGCCTACGGCCAGTGGCGCAGCTGGCCGCGCGTCGAGCAGGAGGCTGTCGAGACGGCCCTGTTGCTCTGCTGGCGCCTGCTGCTGGCACAGCCTCCCGCGACTCTGGTCTGGTACGATGCGGCAGGCTTCTTACGCTCAATGACAGAGAGCTGGGAGTCACCCGCGCCCTTCTTGCGCCTCTGGGAAGAGGCCACCGGCTTTTTTCCGCTCTATCAGCTGGCGCTCTTCTTTGTCGAGGAAGGGCCAGCACTGGCAGAAGAGCCTCGGGAAGCATGGCAACAGGGCGAGTGGCCCCTGCTGCGCTCCTGGCTCTTTTCTCCCCCGATCTATGCCCGTCTGACGGAGGCCTCGCAGCAGTGGCGCCAGGCGCTGCCGGAGGAGCTGAGCGAGAGGTTGGACTACTACCTCGACCACTTGCGACCCCTGGTCTGAGATCTGCGAAGCGGCTTCCCACTTGACAATATGCCTCGCTATATGATACATGATTCACATGTCATATTGAGCCTTGGAGAGAGCGCCAGCGCCGCGCAGCGTTGCGCGGAACCAGCGCCGCAGGAGGACGCCGGCCATGACTTGCCTTCCGCCAGCACGGTGCTGGCCTGCTACCAGCAGCCTGCCTGTTCCGGCTCGCGCCTGGCCCGTGCTGCCTGATCAAGATCAGCGCCAGGCGACTAGAGAGAGCGAATGGTTGCCCTGGCATCTCCCTCAGCATCTGCCTCGCCTCTCCTCAGAGACAGAGAGAGTGCTATCAGCCGGGCTGGTCTTTCCTGCTTTCTCTCCTCTTACCCGCCCATCTTCTCTTTTTCATTCCTGCCCTATTCTGCAGGGCAAGGATGCCAGACCGCCTGCCCCTGGCATCGCCTCACCGTCAAGGGGGTTCACCATGCGAAACGTTGTTCGCCTCGCGCTCGCTTGCGCGCTGCTCCTCGTCAGTGGGATGCTCTTTTTTGAGCGGGCGCACGCCAGCAGCGGCACCTTCACCCAGTACACCTACAGCGGGCCTGCTGGCAGTCGTCCCTACTATGTCTATACGCCGGCCAACTATCAGGTTGGTACGGCGGTGCCCCTGATCGTCATGCTGCACGGCTGTACGCAGACGCCGCAGGACTTCGCCAACGGCACTCAGATGAACGCCCTGGCCGATCAAGATCAGTTCATCGTGGTCTATCCGCAGCAGACGAGTAGCTACAATTCTCTTTCCTGTTGGAATTGGTTCCTGCCCGCCCATCAGTCGCGCGGCAGCGGTGAGCCGGCCATCATTGCTGGCATTGTCCAGACCGTCGAGCAAAATACCTCGCAGTGGACGATCGACCGCAATCGCGTCTACGTGGCTGGTTTCTCGGCAGGGGCCGCGATGGCGGTGATTATGGGAGCGACCTACCCGGATATCTTTGCGGCTATCGCTTCAGCTTCGGGCCTGGAATATCAGGCGGCGACCTCGCAGACGGCGGCGACGACGGCGATGATGCAGGGTGGGCCGAATCCGCAGCAGCAGGGGCAGGCCGCCTATCAGGCGATGGGCAGCGCTGCGCGCGTAGTGCCGACGATTGTCTTCCAGGGCCAGAGCGACTACACGGTCTATCCGGTCAACGGCGATCAGGTGGTCCAGCAGTGGATGACAACCGATCATCTGGCCTCGAACGGCAGCTACAACGCCAGCTTCAGCAGCCCGAGCAGTAGTGTGAGCGGCCAGGTGTCGGGCGGGCGCAGCTATACGGTGCAGTCCTGGAACGATAATCAGGGGAACGAGATTGAGGAGTATTGGAAGATCAACGGCATGGGTCACGACTGGTCGGGCGGCAGCAGCAGCGGCTCCTATACCGATCCGCAGGGTCCCAGCGCTACCAACGCCATCTACAGCTTTTTCATGAAGCACCCAATGAATGGCGGCGGTGGTTCGGGCGGGACAGCCACGCCCACGAGTACGCCCTCACCCACGCCATCCCCCCGCCCGACGATCACGCCGTCGCCCAGCCCGACGCCAGCGGCCTCCACCTGTCAGATCCACTACGGCATCGTCAGCCAATGGAGCGGCGGCTTCCAGGCCAGCCTGACGATCACCAATACTGGCAGCAGCGCGATCAATGGCTGGACGCTGCGCTTCTCTTTCGCCAATGGCCAGACAATCACGGTGAGCTGGAACGGGAATTTCTCGCAGGCGGGCAGCGCCGTGACGGTGACGAACGTGGCCGCCAATGCCGTGATTCCGGCCAATAGTAGCTTGAGCGTGCCGCCGGGCTTCCAGGCCACCTGGAGCGGGAGCAATCAGCCGCCCACAGCCTTTACGCTCAACGGTATGAGCTGCGCTGTGGTCTAGCGAGGTCGCCCGGGAGTGGGCCGCCCGCTGTCTGTTCGCTATCACTAGCGGGGACTGCTGTGGCGGGTTTCTGCCACGGCAGTCCTTCTGTCTGTTTGTCAGCTTGCTTAGCTTATCCGCCAGAGCTGCACCTGGGCACGCTGGTCGCCAGTGGCGATCAGATCAGAGATCGGCGACCAGGCAAGTGCCTGGAGAGGGGCGGTTTTCGCGCCTCCCAGGAGCTTCCCAGTCGTGCACTCCCAGACCTGGACGGTGCCGTCGTAGGAGCAGGAGGCCATTTGCTCGCCTTGGGGTGACCAACCTACGCCGGTCACTGTATTGATATGCCCCTTATAGATCAGCAGTGGCTCGCCGTTGCGAGGGTCCCAGATCTGGGCGGTGGCATCTTGCGATCCAGAGACGATCATGCTGTTGTCAGGCGACCAGGCCACGCTCCAGACCGGCCCCTGATGACCGCGATAGACCAGATCGATGAGTCCTGAAATGGCGTCACGGACTACGACAAGGCTATCATCTCCACCAGAGGCAAGGTCTCCACTGTCAGTACTAGACTGCGAGGCGAGCGCACGGATGTCACCGGTGTGATCACAATAAGCAGCGACTAGCTCCCCGCGGGAACTATCCCAGAGATAGGTGCAGCCAGAGCCGCCCGCCGAGGCGAGCAGCGAACCGTTTGCCTGTGCCAACCAGAGGAGGGAAGTAACGGGGAGGCTCTGTTGCTGGTAGCTCAGCCTTAGCCGTCCGGTGACAACATCCCAGATGTGGATGAAACCATCGGCGGAGCCAGAAGCGATGGAGAGGCCATCGGGCGACCAGGCCAGCGCCCGGACCTCACTCCGATGGCCACGGTAGACACGCCAGATCTGGCCGCTCATAGGGTCCCAGAGGCGGACCGTCTGATCGCGAGAAGCGGAAGCCAGCACGGCGCCATTCGGCGACCAGGCCAGGGCGGTCACTGAGCCAGTGTGTCCCTGACAACTCAGGGCCAGTCGAAGTGCCCCCGAGCCATTAGTGGCCAGTTCAGGAAGGCGAGGTCGTGATAGGAGGAAGAAGCCAGCCAAACCGGCCAGGGTAGCACCGATACCAAGACCTCCGGCGAGAAGAGTGCGCCGCGACAAGCCAGGCCATCTGTTCTGGGGAGCCTGCGGCAGGGTAGCAGCCAGCACTTGCAGCCGGCCCCTGACGCGGGCCAGCGGGGTCTGAGCGGTGCCACTCTTCGTCGGAGCCGCTGGTGATGGGGCCAGGATCGGTACCCGTGGCGGCGACACCGGTCCCCGTTGTGGCTGAGCTGCCGGAGGTGCTGGCCTGCCCGCCGGGGCCTGGGCGGGGGCACTGACTGTAGTGGTCACACCGCTGCCCGACTGGTTTCGCCTGGCTGGGAGGTCCTGAGCCAGGCGCCGCAGTTCGTCGCCGACGGCGCGCGCTGAGGACGGGCGTCGCTCGACGTCTAAGACGAGCAGCTGGCCGATCAGTTGGGCCAGTTCTTCGGGAACTTCTGGATTGAGCTGCCGCAACGGCGCAAAGCGAAACGGCTGCTCGCTCGGATCGCGTCCGCTCAGCAGGCTGTGCAGCACCGCCCCAAGACTGTAGAGGTCGCTGCGCGGCGTGGTCTGCTCTTTCCCATACTGCTCCGGCGCCGCAAAGCCGGGAGAGCCAAAGGCCATCGTGTCATGCGCCTGGCCCGCTTTGAAGTGCCGCGCAATCCCAAAGTCGATCAGCAACAGCCTCCCATCCCTCTGGCGCACCATCACGTTGGCCGGCTTGAGGTCTCGGAAAATCACCGGCGGCTGCTGCTCATGCAGGTAGGCCAGCACCTCACAGAGCTGCTCACCCCACTCTACCACCTGCTCCAGCGGAAGCCTGTGCTGCGGGGTCCGCTGCTGGATGGCTTCCAGGGTCTCCCCCTCGATATAGTCCATCACCAGATAGCTCGCCTCCGGCTCGCTCCAGTAGTCGTGGATCGCCGGCAGGCTCGGATGGTGCAGCCGGGCCAGTAGTTCGGCCTCCTGTTGAAAGGCACGCTCAGCCTCGGCTCGCTCTTGGGCGTTGAGCCGACGTTTGGAGAGACATTTGACCGCCACAGGGCGGGCGCCCAACCGCCGGTCTTCTCCGAGAAAGACGGTGCCCATGCCCCCTTGACCCAGCTCGCGGATCAGTTGGTAGCGCCCTATGAGCAGGGTCCCTACCCCGGCCTCTGGGGGAGTCAGCGGTGCCTGGCAGTGCCAGCACTGGGTGGCATCCAGCGGATTGGCGGCTCCACAGTGGTCGCAGAAGCGCTCTTGCGTAAAGGCTGTACTCATATGGCGATTTTCAAGAGCATATGATCGTTGGCTGCTGTCATCAGTGCAACCGGATCGTCCGAGCCTTTTGGCCTTCCGGTGATGCGCTGGTTGCAAGGTACGATGGTCGGTCTGGGCTGGCAGGATGCTTGTTGTGCGCCTGTTTCAGGCGGGCTGGTGGCCCCAGACGGTGAGCCAGGTCCAGATAGCGCAGAAGTCGTCAGTCTGCATCTCAGCCACGGCTTGCTGATAAAGCTGGCGTAGTTCTTTCTCGCTTCCCATGCCCATCCTGACCAGAAAGGGAAGTGAGAGGTCCAGGGCCACCATCTCATCTTTGAAGAAGGCGTAATGCAGCGGTGTATCGCTCGACCACTCGGCGGCGCTGGCGTGCAGGCGCACCTCTGCGAAGCCTGCCCGACGTAACAGCCGTGGCAGCACAGGAGTAATACCAACGTGGCAGCCGTCGGGTGAGAAGCTCTGACCGGCGCGTTTGAGAGCGGCATAGCCCAAGGCGAAAAGACGCTCTGTGGCGAGGCTGGTCGTCAGTGGGCCTTCGGTCTCGGTCAGGCGGATTGTGCCACTGGGCTTGAGGAGACGGCGACACTCGCTCAGAAGAGCCGCCCAGTCTGCAGGTCGCATGAAGCTGAAGAGGAAGCGTCCATTGATGAGATCAAAGGAGGCATCAGCGAAGGCCAGGGGCTGTCTGATGTCCATAACGGCAAAGTCGATGTTGGTCAGGCCGCGGCTGCGGGCCTGGACACGGGCATAGTCGATGACGTTGGCATTCAGATCGACGCCGACAACTTCAACAGAAGGATAGTGAAAGGCGACTTGCATGGCCCAGCCACCCGGGCCACAGGCCAGGTCGAGGATACGTCCACCGGGCGGCAGGCTGATCCCTTCAGGAAAGAGGCCCCCCATCGCTTCCGTGAGGAGACGATCTTGTTGCATCAGGCGGGCGAGTTCCGCCACCTGTTCGGGATCAATAGGGTAGGTGCTTCTGGTTGGCCCCTCGTGAGCCGAGCTGTCCTGCATACTGTTGCTCCTCTCCATTGCGCCTGTCAAAGCTTATCTACAGAAAGCTGCTCGCGATCCAGGCCCGTCTGTCTTCTTGACTGAGAGAAACTGAAGCTTCTGTTCCCTCTATGGAGAATAGCAGCTTGTTTGTCGCTTGACAAGTGCTGCTGCATACTTGACAGTCGTCTCACTATGGGCTGTTCGCTCGCTCTCGTACGGCCCCTCAATAGTACCTTACTGGCACCCCTGGCCAAGAAGGAAACACATGTCGCTGTTGCCTACTTCGTCGCGCTGGCGCGCCTTCGGTCTGCGCTGGCTGGTGGGGCTGATTTCGCAGACAGGCACCTGGCTGCCGCTGGTGATCCAGTGCCGCAGCGCTTCTTGCAACCTGCCGCCCTCGGCCTTCATGCTTCACGGCCTGAATAGCGCACTTGTTTCCCCGAGGCTTGTCTGATCAGCTGCCAGAGCTGAGCTGATGGCGACAAGGGACTGCAGGGAAGGAGTCTGTGACAGCAGTCCGCTTGCGCACTGGTGAGAAGCTCCCTCACTAGACAGTTTGCCAGATCCGCACGTTGGCGCCCTTGTCTCCGGTAGCGAGCTGGGTATAAGATGGCCACCAGACGAGTGCCTGGAAAGCTGCGCTTTTGCCAGTTCCCCAAAGCTGCCCGCTCGTGCCGTCCCAGAGCTGGAGGGTACCGTCATCGGAGCAGGAAGCAATCTTGCTCTGAAAGGGCGACCAGGCCAGGCCGGTGACTCTATCGCTGTGGCCCTTATAGGTCAGCAGCCGTTCGCCGAGGCTGAGGTTCCAGATCCGGACGGTGGTATCAGCCGAGCCGGAGGCGAGCAGGTTGCCGTCAGGCGACCAGGCCAGGCTCCAGACTGGGTCGCTATGGCCCTGGTAGGAGCTTAGGGTGGACCAGCCGACCGTTTCTCGGATCTCGATCAGGCCAGCGTCTCCGGCTGAGGCAAGCCGCTTGCCATCAGGCGACCAGGCCAGGGTACGGATGCTGCCGCTGTCGCCGAGCTGATTCCAGAGAAGCGCCCCGCTGAGGCCATCCCAGATGGAGACACTGCCGTCATCGCCCGCCGAGGCTAGCCGTACACTATCCGATTGTGGAGACCAGGCCAGGGCGTTGACAGCACCTTTGTGCCCCTGGTAGCTTCGCTGCAACTGCCCTGTGTCAGCATCCCAGATGTGGATGAAGCCATCAGCGGAACCAGAGGCAATGTAGACGCCCCAGGGCGACCAGGAGAGCGCTTGAACCTCGCTCTGATGGCCAGTGTAGACCAGCAGGCTTGCACCAGTCCTGACATCCCAGAGACGGACCGTCTGATCGCGAGAGGCGGATGCCAGTATGACATGATCAGGCGACCAGGCTAGCGCGGTCACTGGGCCTTGATGTCCCCGGCAGGTTATCAGGAGGCTCACATTCTCCGATCCCTGCGCTTCCTGGGTGGCCAGGTCGATAGTGCGAGACTGCGAGGCAATGAAAACGACGCCGCCACAGGTCAGGGCCAGGGCCCCAGCCCCGAGGCCCAGTGCGAGCAAGGATCGCCGAGATATCTGAGGCTTTTGAATCGGCACTGCCGGCGGGGAGATCAGCGCAGGCTGCAGCAACTGGCGCTGCCTTCCCGCTTGAGCCTGGCCCGGTAATGAGACAAAGGGTCCCGCTGGCACTGTCGGCGCCAGTCCCTGCTTCGGCTGCGCTGCGGCTGCACCTTGCCTCCCAGCCTGAGCCTGGCCCGCTGATGAGACAAAGGGTCCCGCCGGCACTGTCGGCGCCAGTCCCTGCTTCGGCTGCGCTGCGGCTGCACCTTGCCTCCCAGCTTGAGTCTGGCCCGCTGATGAGACAAAGGGTCCCGCTGGCACTGTCGGCGCCAGTCCCTGCTTCGGCTGCGCTGCGGCTGCACCTTGCCCCTGTGCTGGCCAGCCTCCTACTCGTGCGCTCCTGCCGCTCCCTTTGCCAATTCCAGGCTGCCGCTTCAGCCGCTCCAGCACCTCACGCGCCGAGGATGGGCGTTGTTTCGGCTCAAGGGCCACCAGCTCCGCTATGAGCCGGGCTAGCTCTTCGGGAACTTCTGGATTGAGCTGCCGCAACGGCGCAAAGCGAAACGGCTGCTCGCTCGGATCGCGTCCGCTCAGCAGGCTGTGCAGCACCGCCCCAAGACTGTAGAGGTCGCTACGCGGCGTGGTCTGCTCTTTCCCATACTGCTCCGGCGCCGCAAAGCCGGGAGAGCCAAAGGCCATCGTGTCATGCGCCTGGCCCGCTTTGAAGTGCCGCGCAATCCCAAAGTCGATCAGTAACAGCCTCCCGTCCCTCTGGCGCACCATCACGTTGGCCGGCTTGAGGTCTCGGAAAATCACCGGCGGCTGCTGCTCATGCAGGTAGGCCAGCACCTCACAGAGCTGCTCACCCCACTCTACCACCTGCTCCAGCGGAAGCCTGTGCTGCGGGGTCCGCTGCTGGATGGCTTCCAGGGTTTCCCCCTCGATATAGTCCATCACCAGATAGCTCGCCTCCGGCTCGCTCCAGTAGTCGTGGATCGCCGGCAGGCTCGGATGGTGCAGCCGGGCCAGTAGTTCGGCCTCCTGTTGAAAGGCACGCTCAGCCTCGGCTCGCTCTTGGGCGTTGAGCCGATGTTTGGAGAGACATTTGACCGCCACAGGGCGGGCGCCCAACCGCCGGTCTTCTCCGAGAAAGACGGTGCCCATGCCCCCTTGACCCAGCTCGCGGATCAGTTGGTAGCGCCCTATGAGCAGGGTCCCTACCCCGGCCTCTGGGGGAGTCAGCGGTGCCTGGCAGTGCCAGCACTGGGTGGCATCCAGCGGATTGGCGGCTCCACAGTGGTCGCAGAAGCGCTCTTGCGTAAAGGCTGTACTCATATGGCGATCTTCACTCTCGTATCAGGGGTGGTCACTGCTCCCAGCACTGGACAACCAGGAGGGCGGGAGCGCTTTGGCCGCTCTGGCCTGCTGATGATGCGATAGTGGCGACGGTTGCGCTGGTCGCAAGTTCGGTGCTGCTCTAGTGTGTGGCCCGGTCAGCCCAGGCAGGCGAGTTCCGCCACCTGTTCGGGATCAATAGGTAGGTGCTTCTGATTGGCCCCTTGTGAGCCGAGCTGTCCTGCATATTGTTGCTCCTCTTCATTGCACCTGTCAAAGCTTATCTACGGAGAGCTGTTTGCGATCCAGGCCCGTCTGTCTTCTTGACTGAGAGAAACTGAAGCTTCTGTTCCCTCTATGGAGAATAGCAGCTTGTTTGTCGCTTGACAAGTGCTGCTGTATACTTGACAGTCGTCTCACTATGGGCTGTTCGCTCGCTCTCGTACGGCCCCTCAATAGTACCTTACTGGCACCCCTGGCCAAGAAGGAAACATATGTCGCTGCCGCCTACTTCGTCGCGCTGGCACGTCTTCGGTCTGCGCTGGGGGTAGGTGTCCGCTGCCGAGGGCGAGGGTGCGACGAGGTTTGAATCTCTTCCCCTTGTGGGCCCAGCCAGGGCCTCGCTCTGCCGGCCAGCACCCTGGCGCTCGGGCCTCCGCTGGAGGCCGGAGGTGGTCGGTAGCTGGGGTGAGTCGGCGCCGGTGTAGCTCCTCTCCGTTGAAGCTGCTCTTTCGGTTGCTGGCGGAGGTGAACGCGCTTCTTTTGCCGCTCATGCCATTCGTTTCGAGGATCTCGGTTCCCGGGTTTTCGTGCAGCGATGCTCGAATGGCTTTGCAGGCCGCATCAGGGCCATAGTGGCTAGCATCATGACCTCCCAAAAGCGGTCACTGATGACCGTTTTTTTGGGATGCTCGAAAAGGCTTGACTGAGGCCGCCTGCGATGCTATTCTGGAGAGGGTACCGTCAGAATACTTGTTTCGCCCGCTCTGGGTTTGAAACACATCAGGCATAGTCACCGTGCCCTCCAAGGCATAGATCCGGGTCAGAATGCTTGTTTTGCCCGCTCTGGGTTTGAAACCAAAGGAGATCGTCATAAGTCCAAAGGAGATCGTCATGGTCAGAATGCTTGTTTTGCCCGCTCTGGGTTTGAAACGTAGCCTCAGCTCCTCGAAGGGATCGGGAGCCTTCGTCAGAATGCTTGTTTAGCCCGCTCTGGGTTTGAAACACGAGCTGACGTTGACCGGGGTGTAGCTCTAACGGGGGTCAGAATGCTTGTTTTGCCCGCTCTGGGTTTGAAACCCCCGCTCATGCTGAGCAGAGGAATATTGATGTCGGTCAGAATGCTTGTTTTGCCCGCTCTGGGTTTGAAACTAAAGAATTCGGTATTTCCATACCGTTGATGATATAGTCAGAATGCTTGTTTTGCCCGCTCTGGGTTTGAAACCCCACGTCCAGGATGGTGCGCACGCTCTCGGGAGCCAGCGTCAGAATGCTTGGTTCGCCCGCTCTGGGTTTGAAACCTCTAACTGCAGCAACGCTTGATCCAGGGCGAGCCACGTCAGAATGCTTGGTTCGCCCGCTCTGGGTTTGAAACCGGGAATGATGGGAAGCGGCGGCGCTGTGGCCACCGTCAGAATGCTTGTTTTGCCCGCTCTGGGTTTGAAACCCCACGTCCAGGATGGTGCGCACGCTCTCGGGAGCCAGCGTCAGAATGCTTGGTTCGCCCGCTCTGGGTTTGAAACCTCTAACTGCAGCAACGCTTGATCCAGGGCGAGCCACGTCAGAATGCTTGGTTCGCCCGCTCTGGGTTTGAAACGAATATGGACACGCTGCAACAGTGCACGGCACGCACGTCAGAATGCTTGGTTCGCCCGCTCTGGGTTTGAAACGCATCTACTTGCCAGGTAGGGACTTCCTCGCCGACTGTCAGAATGTCTGTCTTGCCCGCTCTGGGTTTGAAACCTTGTTGATCTTTGGGAAGGAGATAGGGAATGTCGTCAGAATGCTTGTTTTGCCCGCTCTGGGTTTGAAACGTCTCAGGACCCTACCTTATGTAAGGATTGACATGCCTCCTGCGCCCGCCTGGGATGGGCGCCGCCTGACTCCACCTCAGAATCGTTAGCCGCAACCCAGGTCAGGAAGCCCGCCTCATCCGCTCCAGGCTTAGCCCCTTCACCCGACCATCGACGCGCCCCCCCTGACCTTGACATCCCTCAATCATTCAATTATTCTATTGAATATCAATCTATCGAAGCACCCAGAGCCTGGCGCCGCAAAGCCGGTCACAGAGTGGACAGAGAGCGCAGGATCAAGCGCCGAGCCAGTCCCACCAACAACCGTGGCCGTCTGGTCTCAGCAAGCAAGGAGAGCCAGGAGAAGAGCGTAGAGTAGAGCAGAGCAGAGCAGAGCAGAACAGAACAGAGCAAAGAAGAGAGAGGAGAGCAGAAATCGGCGTGGCATACCAGCATCCTGAAAGCAAGCGAGCCTTTAAAGATCGGCTCTACGAAGAACTGGCGCGCATCGGCAAAGCCCTGGCCAGCCCCCACCGACTGGAGCTGCTCGACCTCCTCGCCCAGAGCGAGCGCAGCGTCGAAGAGCTGGCCCATGAGACCACCCTGCCAGTGGCCACCGTCTCCCAGCACCTGCAGATTCTCCACGCGGCGCGGCTCGTCGACGTGCGGCGTCGCGGGCGTCAGCGACGCTATCGCCTGGCCTCCGGCGAAGTCGTGCGCCTCTGGCTGGCCCTGCGGCGCACCGGCGAAACCCACCTGGCCGAGCTAGAGCAGCTCGTCAGCACCTGGCTGCCCGAGCGCCGCCACTGGCCCGCCCTCAGCATCGACGCCGCCCTGGAGCTACTCCACAGCGGGCGCGCCCTGCTACTCGACGTCCGCCCCCGCGACGAATACGCCAGCGCCCACCTGCCACAGGCGCGCTCGCTCCCCGTCGCCGAACTGGCGGCCCACCTGAGCGAGCTGCCGCGCGACTGCGAGATCATCGCCTACTGCCGCGGCCCCTACTGCGTCTTCGCCGACGAAGCCGTCACCCTCCTGCGCGCCCACGGCTTTCGCGCCTGGCGCCTGGAAGTCGGCGTCCCCGAATGGCAAGAGCGCGGCCTCCCCATCATCAGGGCACAGGCAGCGGAAAGGAGCATCCATTGATGGAGCGCATCAGCGTCGACACCCTACGCACCTGGCTGGAGAGCGGCCAGGCCGTCACCATCCTCAACGTGCGGCCCACCGCCGCCCTGGCCGCCAGCTACCTGGCCACCGCCTACGCCCTGCGCCCTCAGCCCTTCCTGCTGGGTACCCTGCTCGCCCTTTGTGGCCTGCTCCTCTCCCTCTTCGGCGCCCGTGAATCCCAAGGCCACGCCCGCCAAGAGGCCAGACAGCTCCAGGCCCAGGCCCCGGAGCAGCCTGCTCCCAGCTTTTGGCAGATCGTGGCGCACGTCTCCTGGCGCGACCGCACTCTGCTGGCCATCAGTCAAGCCGGGCTGATCAACAACCTCAACGACGGTCTCTCCTGGGGTCTCTTCCCTCTCTACTTCGCCGCCGCCGGCCTCGACGCCGTCCACATCGGCTGGCTGGTCGCCATCTATCCCGCCGTCTGGGGCGCGGGCCAGCTCCTGACAGGAGCCATCTCCGATCGACTGGGACGTAAAGGGATGATCAGCGCGGGCATGTGGGTGCAGGCCAGTAGTCTGGCCCTGATGCTCCTCACGCAGGGCTTCTGGCCCTGGCTCCTGGGGGCCATCCTCCTGGGCAGCGGTACCGCCCTCGTCTACCCGACCCTGCTGGCCGCCGTCAGCGACGTCACCCCGCCCGACTGGCGCGCCTCGGCGGTCGGCGTCTATCGCCTCTGGCGCGATAGCGGCTACGCCCTCGGCGGCCTCCTGGCCGGAGTCCTGGCCGACCTGCTCTCGATTCCCTGGGCCATCGGGCTGGTCGCCCTCCTCACCTTCCTCTCGGGCTGCCTCGCCGCCCTGCTCATGCGCGAGACCCTGCCCCGGCCTCAACCGTCGCCGCCGGCCTCCTCTTCCGCCAGCATCGCCAGCTCGCGCCCATAGTCGGCAGCCCGCTCAACCTCGCCCTGGCGCCAGGCCAGATAGCGCAACAGGCGCAGAACGCGCCGCCACTCGCGCCGCAGCCTGCCCTCGCGCACCAGCACCAGCGCCTCGCGCAGATAGCCACCCGCCGCCTTCAGATCACCCTGATGCAGCGCCACCTCGCCCAGACCCAACAAGAGACGCCCCTGCGTCGCCGCATCGCTCGACCAGATAGCAATCTGATAAGCGCGCTGCAAATAGAGACGTGCCAAATCATAAAAGCCACGCCGGCGCAGAAAGGGCGCAAAGGCCAACACCCCACGGATAAAGCGCGCATGGCGCCCATTCTCAAAAGCATACTGCAGGCCAGCCACAATATTGCGGCTCTCCAGCTCCAGAGCCGCATCGTCATTCCCATGCCGCTCCAGCAGGCCCGTCACATAGGCCACCAGGCGCTCGCCGGCCTGCGGATCACGCAGATGAGCGCTGGCATAATCGGCAATCGTCTGATGCAACAAATAGCGTCCGGCGCCACTGCTCTCCAACAGACCGGCATCGACCAGGGCATCCAGCGTCTCCGGCGGAGCCTGAGCTACCGCCAGGGCCGCCTCCTCGCTAAAGCTATTCGGCTTCGGCGGAAAGACCGACAGAGCGCGCAGCACCTCACGCGCCTGCTCATCGAGCTGCTGATCGCTGACAGCAATGGCCGACTGCAGCGAGAGCGGTGTCCCCCAGGCCAGATGCGGCGGCTGCTCCAGCGGACCGCGCATCTCGCTGACATGCAGGCGCTGATGCGAGCTGCGTAAGCGGGCCAGGGCCGCCTGCAGGCGACGCGGCTGGCCGCTATGGGCCTGGGACTGCAAAAACTTCCCCAGCAGAGTCAAAGCCAGCGGCAGCCCCCCGACCTCCTCGACCAGGCTCAAAGCCGCGCGCCGATCGTGCACCACCGCCTCCGGCGCCCACTGCGCCAGCAAGGCCAGCCCGTCAGCGCTCTCCAGCTCATGAATCGTCCGCGCCCCCTCGCCGGCAATGGCCAGCGCCAGGCGCGGAAAGCGCGTCGTGGCGATCAAGACCGAGCGCGGCCCGCCGATCTTGAAAGCCAGAGCCGCCTCCAGCTCCCAGACGTCATCGATGACCAGCACAAAGCCGCGCTGTCCGATGGCCGTCCGCAAGGCGCGGGCCCGCGCCTCCAGCGACAGCTCCCCCGTCGTCGGCGGCACCCCCAGCAACTGCTCCCAGCGGTGCAGATGCTCCAACACATTGGGGCGCGGCCCCAGGCCCGCCCAGAGCACCCCCGCCTCAAAGCGCACCAGCACGCGCGGATCGTGCGCCAACGTCACGGCCAGGGCTGTCTTCCCCACGCCAGGCAGCCCACAGAGCGCCAGCGAGCGCCCGGCACAGAGCTGGGCCGCCAGCTCCCCGAGCAGAGTCTCGCGCCCGACCAGGCCACGCCCCTCGTTTGGCAGCGGTGGCATCGTCGGATCAAGCACCCGCTCCTGACGGCCCTGACCCGGGGAGATCTCGCGCTCCTGCAGCCCACCTCCAGCCTCCTCCACAAAGCCCAGCTCACGGGCGCTCTTGCCGAAGAGCTGACAGAGCTTCTCGCGATAATAGGGCTGCGGCGAGGAGACTCCCCGCTCCCAGCGACTGACATTCTTCTCGGACGAGCCGATGGCCTCGGCGACCCTGGCCTGCGACCAGCCTCGCATCTCGCGCTCATGTCTCAGACGCAGATTCGGTTTCATCGTGGGCACTCCTGCAGGAGATGACGATCAGCCTGGTCCAACCCGGCCCGGGCGGGCTAGCCCGCGCTAGGCTCCCTCGGCTGCCGCCAGCGCGGGCGCAGGCGCCTGGCCCCATCCCCCACCACCGGGCGAGGCAATCACCAGGCGATCACCCGGCTCAGCACGAAAATGCACCTTGCCAGGCAGCAAGGTCACCTCGCCATCGCGGCGATAGAGCCAGTTTTCTCCACAGCGCCCCGGCTCTCCCCCTTGCAAGCCATAGGGCGGCAGGCGACGGCGCTCCGTCAACAGCGTCACCTCGGCAGGCGCCTCAAAGCGGATCTCGCGCACCAGCCCATTGCCCCCGCGAGCCTGGCCCACTCCCCCCGACCCGTCGCGCAGCGCATAGCGCGTCACGCGCATCGGATAGGCATACTCGAAGGCCTCCACCGGCGTATTCAGCGTATTGCTCATATGCGTATGCACCCCCGACAGCCCATCGAGGCCCGGGCGGGCCCCCATGCCACCCCCCATTGTCTCATAGTAAGCAAAAGGCTGCTGCGTCCGCGGATCGATTCCCCCGGCAGCAATATTATTCATCGTCCCCTGGCTGGCCGCCGGCACCACCTCCGGCAACGCCTGCGCCAAAGCCCCAAAGATCGCATCGACCAGGCGCTGCGATGTCTCGACATTGCCCTGCGCCACCGCCGCCGGCGGACGCGCATTGACCACCGAGCCCCGCGGCGCAATCACCGTCACCGGCGCAAACGTCCCATGATTCATTGGCGCATCTTCCGGCATCAAACAGCGCACCACATAATAGGTCGCCGAACGCGCCACTGAGGCCACCGTATTGACATTGCCCCGCACCTGGGGCGCGCTCCCCGTAAAGTCCACCGTCAGCTCGCTCCCACGCACCGTCACCGTCACCACAATCGGAATGCACTCCCCCGTGACGCCGTCATCATCCAGATAATCGGTAAAGCGATAGGTGCCATCGGGAATGGCGGCAATGGTGGCCCGCGCCATGCGCGCCGCATAGCCGATCAGGGCCTCGACATGCTCCTCCAGAGCTGCCAGGCCCCAGCGATCAACCAGCTCCTGCAGGCGGCGCGCCGCCGTGCGATTGGCCGCCACCTGAGCCGCCAGGTCGCCACGGCGCTCATCCGGCGTGCGCACATTGCGCAGCAACAAGGCCAGCAAAGCCCGATTGGGCTGGCCCGCCTCCCAGAGCTTGAGCGGAGGAATAATCAGCCCCTCCTGATAGATCTCGGTCGCCAGCGGCATCGACCCCGGCGCCATACCACCGACATCGGCATGATGGGCCCGATTGGCCGCGAAACCGACCAGGCGCTGCTCCTCCTCAACTTCGACAAAGATCGGCGCAATCAAGGTAATATCGGGCAGATGCGTGCCCCCCAGAAAGGGATCGTTGAGAGCGATAATATCGCCAGGCGCAAAATGGTCGAAGGCCACCAGGGCCTCGGCCACCGAATCGGGCATCGAGCCGAGATGGACCGGGATATGGGCCGCCTGGGCTACCAGGCGCCCGCGGGCATCAAAGAGGGCACAAGAGAAGTCGCGCCGCTCCTTGATATTGGGCGAGTAGCTGCTGCGCATCAGCACCGCCCCCATCTCCTCGGCAATGGCCGTCAAGGCGCTGCGAAAGATCTCCAGACTGATGGCATCTACCATATGTGCGACCCCTCCTCAGCAAGCTGAGCTGAAGCGGCCTGCGCGGGCTGACGACGCTGCTGCAGGAGCTGCTGCGCGCCCTCCGGCCCATCTCCGGCCAGCTCAATTAACAGGTTGCCAACAGCATCGACGCGCGCCCTCCAGCCGGGCGGCACCACCGTCGTCGTGTCGTATTGGGTGACAATGGCCGGACCGACGAACTGCACCCCCGGCACCAGCGCGCTCCGCTCATAGATAGCCGCCTCATGCGCCACCGGCCCCCCCTCGCCGGCGAAAATGACCTGGCGCCGTTCCAGCGGCTGAACCACCGCCTCCGGCTGCAGCGGCTGACGCTCCAACACTGGTGGCTCAACGAGGCCGCGCGCCTTGAGACGGACATTGACTACCTGCACCGGCTCATTGGGATCGCTGTAGCCAAAGCGCCGCTCATGGGCCAGATGGAACTGTTGCGCCGCACGCGCGCAGTCGCCCTCGAAAGGAATGGTCAGCTCGTACGACTGGCCGACATAGCGCAGATCGAGATAGCGCTCGATCTGAATCTGCTCCGCCGCGAAGCCCTCAGCTAACAGATCGGCCCGCCCCTGCTCCTCCAGAGCCTGCAGCGCCTCCTCGATCGTGGCCTGGGCCTGCTCCTGATCAATCGGCAGCATCAGCGTGCGCACATAGTCCTTGAGGACGTCGGCCACCAGCATGCCGAGGGCCGAGAGGACGCCCGGAGCCGCCGGGATGAGCACACGCGGGATCGAGAGGGCTGCCGCCAGCTCACAGGCGTGCAGGGGACCAGCCCCCCCAAAGGCCACCAGCGTAAAGTGACGCGGATCAAGCCCACGCTCGACCGAGATCAGACGAATGGCCGCCTCCATATTGGCATTGGCAATGCGCACAATACCCAGAGCCGCCTCTTCCAGCGATGTGCCCAGACGCTCAGCAATCCGCCTCACGGCCTGACGGGCCAGGGCCATATCGAGCCTCCGGCTGCCGCCAAGGAAAGCCTCGGGCAACAGGCGCCCGAGCACCACATGTGCATCGGTCACGGTAGCCTCCGTACCGCCACGCCCGTAGGCCGCCGGTCCCGGGACGGCTCCCGCCGAGCGCGGCCCGACGCGCAGGGCGCCGCCCAGATCGAACCAGGCCAGACTTCCCCCACCGGCACCCACTGTATGGATATCGATCATCGGCAGCTTCGTCGGATGGCCCCCAATGCGCCCATCGGTCGTCTCGGTAATCGCCCCATCGACCAGCGAAACATCGGTCGAAGTCCCCCCGATATCGAGAGCGATCAGGCGCTCGATGCCCGAGGCACGGGCCACAAAGCGCGCACCCACTACCCCCGCCGCCGGGCCGGAGAGCAGCGTCCGCGCCGCCTCGCGCCGCGCCATCGCGCTCGATATCGAGCCACCGTTTGACTGCATGATGCGCAGGCCCGTGCCCGCCGGCAGCGCCTGCTCCAGTTGGCCCAGATAGCGATCGATCAGTGGCCCCACATAGGCGTTGAGCACGAGCGTACTGGTGCGCTCGTATTCGCGAAACTCCGGCAGGACCTCCGCCGAGGCCGAGACGTACCAGCCCCGCTGCCGGGCCGCCTCGGCGACGCGCCGCTCATGGGCTGGATTGGCGAAGCTAAAGAGCAGCACCACGGCCACCGCCTCCACTTCTTCGCGTGCCAGCGTGGCCAGGGCCTCTTCGAGCGATCCCTCATCCAGAGGAATGAGCACCTCGCCGCGCTCATCGAGGCGCTCGACGACCTCAACTCGCCGCTCACGCGGCACCAGCGGCGGCACCTTCTGCACGCGCAGGTTGTAGAGGCTGGGCCGCGTCTGCCGCCCGATCTCCAGCACATCGCGGAAGCCCGCCGTGGTAATCAGACCAGTGCGGGCCCCTTTGCCCTCCAGCACGGCATTGGTGGCCACCGTTGAGCCATGCACCAGCGTGCGCAGGCGCGGCAACGCCCCCAGCTCCTGGAGACCCTCCAGAATGGCCTGCGACGGATCATGCGGCGTCGAGAATACCTTATGAACGCGCAGTTTCCCCTCCTGAAAGAGCACCAGATCGGTAAACGTGCCACCCGTATCAACTCCGGCAAGAATCGCAGTCATTCCTGTACTCCTCGACAGTCCTCTCTCCTCTCCTACGACAAGCAGCAAGCGGGCCAGCCCGGTTCGGCCCGGCCCGCCTCACGCGCTAGCTCAGGGCGCGCCCGTGCTTGTGCGCTGCTCGATCTCCTGGTCGCGCCAATCGGTAATAAACATATACCCTGGGGCATGAGTGATGGCAAGCGGCGGCTGACTCTCCAGGATCACCGCCTGTGGAGTGACGCCACAGGCCCAAAAGACCGGTACCTCGTCGGGGGCCACGGCGATCGGATCGCCCCAGTCGGGCCGGGACAGATCGGCAATGCCCAGAGCCGCCGGCTCGCCGCAGTGCACCGGCGCCCCATGCGCCAGCGGATAGCGCGCCGTCACCGCGCTGGCCCGCGCCACCTGGTCGCCTTTGATCGGGCGCATGCTCACCACCAGCGGCCCATGCAAGCGAGCCGTGGCCTGACAGGGCCGGCCCGTGCGATACATGGCCACGTTGCGCCCTTCCTCCAGATGACGCAGACGGACCCCGGCCTCCAGCAAGGCCCGCTCCGCCGAGAAGGAGCAACCGAGCAGGAAGGCCACCAGATCGGGGCGCCAGAGCGGGAGGAGATCCTCCCGCTCCTCAACCAGCCGCCCCTCGCGGTAGACGCGATAGCGCGGCAGGTCGGTGCGCAGATCGGCTCCAGGCGCCAGATGGCGCGGCTCGGGGTCGCCCGGGGCCGTCATTTCCAGCAGAGGAAGAGCCTGGGGATTGCGCCGACAGAATTCAGCAAACTCCTCAGCCCAGTCGGCGGGCAGAATCACCAGATTGGCCTGCACATAGCCCAGGGCCAGCCCGGTCGTCGGGCGGCGCCAGTGGCCCGCACGGATCAGCTGGCGCGCCTCCGCCGCGCTCAGGCGAGCGAGTTCCTCCATCTGCATGGCAGTCGTCAGAACCTCCTTTCAGATCAAGGCAAGGCACGGCAACAAGTCAGCACCGCGGCCTAATCGACGGCCACCAGACGCTTGCCGCGCGTCTCCGGCAGCAGCAGGAGAGCGATCAGACAGAGGGCATAAGCACAGGCGCCGAAACCGATGGCACCACCCAGGCCAATAGCGCCCGAGAGAAAGCCAATGATCGTCGGGAAGAAGGCCCCCACGCCACGCCCGAAATTGTAGCAGAAGCCCTGGCCAGCCCCACGGGCCCGCGAGGGGAAGATCTCCGCCAGGAAAGAGCCAAAGCCGCTGAAGATACCCGAGGCAAAGAAGCCCAGCGGCGCCCCCAGGACTAGCAGCAGCCCATTTGCCCCCGTCGGGATCTGGGTATAGAGGAAAATCAAGGCGGCGCTACAAATAGCGTAGATGGCAAAGGTCGGACGGCGGCCCAGCCAGTCATTGATATAGCCGCTGGTCACATAACCCACGAAGGAGCCAATAATCACCACCGCCAGGTAGGGAGCGCTGCCCACCACTGAGAGATGGCGCACCGTCTTCAGGAAGGTCGGTAGCCAGGTAAAGATCGCATAATAGCCGCCCTGGGCCCCAATGGCCAGCAAGGTGGCCGGTAGCGTACGCCCAAGCAGGTCCGGCTGAAAAATCTGCAGCAAAGAGCTGCGCGTACTGCGCACCTGGCCCCCGGCAGCTTCTTGCTCAGCGGCGCGCGTCTGCACAAAGACCTCCGGCTCCGGCACACGCGAGCGCACGTAGAGGGTCAGGAGTCCGGGCAAGATACCCAGGCAGAAGGAGATACGCCAGGCAATCGAGGCCGGGAAGAAGGAGAAGACCAGCGTATAGGCTACCAGCGACAGACCCCAGCCGACAGCCCACGAGCTTTGTACCATGCCGAGCACGCGTCCGCGCTGGGCCGGATCAGCGACCTCGGCGATGAGAATGGCACCAGCAGCCCACTCACCGCCAAAGCCCAGCCCCTGCAGCGAGCGGAACAGGAGCAGGAAACCGTAGTTGGGTGCCAGGCCCGAGAGAAAGGTAAAGAGCGAATAGACGGCAATCGTCAGCATCAAGGTGCGGACGCGCCCGATCAGGTCAGCAAAGACGCCGGCCAGGATGCCGCCGAAGGCCGAGACGACCAGCGTCACCGTGGCAATCAGGCCCGACTGACCGGTCGTCAGCCCGAAGGCCGCCGCCGTGGCCGTCAACACAAAGGAAAAGATCTGGTAGTCGAAGGCATCGAGGGCGTAGCCGAGGAAGGCGGCCCAGAAGGCATGCCTGGAAGAGCCGCGCAGGGTGCGATACCAGTCCAGAGAGAGGAGACGGCTACGCTGGGGGGTCACGAGACTGCTGTGGCCTTGCTCAAGGTTCATGGCAGTGGGTCCTCCCGCAAGTCAGCGAAAGACATAAGGCAGACGAGCGGAGCGGAGCGAAGCGAAGCGAAGCCGGACAGACCAGAGCAGGCCCAGGCCTTGCCCCAAGCCTTAAGCGATCCCAAGCCGGGCCGCCCGTGGCCTCTCTTCCCTTCAGCTCAGCTCTGATTTGATAGAGAAGACAGTACCTGAGAGCCGGCCACTGCGCCAGCCCAGCGGGAGGACAAACAGGGATCATCTGCTCTCCTTCCCTTCCCAGCCAACGCCGGAGAGGAGACAAGGAGAGAGCAGAGAGCGAGGAAGAGGAAGGGCCGCGCGCTAGCATAGCAGGCCGGATCAGATCGGGCGGCACCCTCAGCTTTCCAGTAGCCCCTGCTCAGCACGTAGCTGAGCCGGCGGCGCAAAGAAGTGGCGCAGCACCAGGCTGCCCGCTCCGCGGGCCCAGCTCTCGTAGCCCGGCTTCTTGACCGTCAAAAAGCGCAGGCCCCGCCCCATCTGGGCAAAGACATGCTGCTCATAGGTGGTACGCAACGAATCGAGAAGCAGATCGCTGACGCCAAGGGAGGTGTCGGGACTGGAGAGGATGATGCACTCGGGATTGAGCAGATTGACAAGATTGGCCAGAGCTACCCCCAAGAGAAGACCAGCGCGCCCAATGGCCGCCCGCGCCGCCTCTTCGCCAGCCCTGGCCCGCGCAATGACCTCGCCCAGCGTCGGCGTGGGTGGCTGCCAGAGCGGATCAAGCTGCAGCGGGACCGCGCTCGCCGCCTGAACAGCCTCCAGATAATTCTGGACAATACCGCTCTCCGAGACATACGTCTCCAGACAGCCGCGATTTCCACAGTTGCAGCGCCGCCCATCGAGGGCAACCGCCGTATGACCGAACTCACCCGCCCCCCCGAAGGCCCCTCGATAGAGGTCGCCGTTGAGGATCAAACCCAGGCCCACACCACGCCCAATGGCCACAATCAGCGCATGATCGCAGGTCCGCGCCAGCCCAAAGAGCTTCTCGTAGATCGCCAAACAGTTGACGTCGTTATCGACAAAGACCGGTAGACCCAGCCGCTCCTCCAATGGCTCCCTGATCGGCAGCTCCTTCCAGCCGAGAATGTGCGACTGTAAACACCAGCCCCGTTCGGCATCGATCAGGCCACTGAGTCCTAGCCCTAGCCCAATCACGCGCGCCCGCGGCAGCTCACTACTGCTGAGCAGCTCCTCAACAGAGTCCGCTATCAGTTCCACTGCCCGCTGCTGCTGACCAGCCAGCGTCAACGGCCATTGCCGCGTCTCCACCAGGTCACCCGTCAGATTGACAATGGCCGCCGTCAGCGAATCGGGCTGGGGTATAAGGCCAATGGCAAAACCACCCTCCGGGTGTAGCTCCAGCAGCCCGGCTCTGCGCCCCCCAGTCGATTCCATCCCTTCGCGCTCCAGAATGAGCTGACGCTCCAGCAGGCTATTGACGATCTTAATCACCGTCACCTGGCTCAAACCCGAGAGAGCCGCCAGCCGCGGACGCGAGATCGGGGCATGGGAGCGAATGAGATTCAAGACAATGCTCTGGTTGATCCCGCGGATCAAAAAACGATCCGCCGCCTTCCGAGGTTGTCCCTGCGCGGCCAGTTCCGCCACCACCTTTCTTAAGTTAGTAAGAAAAATGGTAGCGCAAAAAACCTGCGGCGTCAAGCCTGAGTCGCTCCTGCCTCAGCACGCTCTCCATCTCAATAGGCGAAACATCCCCCTTCGCAAGCCCAGTCGTTGCACTGTTGCCCTCGCCCATTGACAAGCCCCCTACGCCTGACTATACTATCTACTAATTCCACTTTACTTAAGTTACTTACTTAACTTGCCAGCGCCAGGAATCTCCTCTGAGAGGCGGGCGGTCAGGAAACCTGTCAGCCGGCTGGCAAGTTTGATAAGCGAGCAGAGAAGCACCAGGAAGAAAAGCGTGGCGCAGGCCCGCCATGCCAGTGGCGGCAGGCGGGTCGGATACCCAGGAAGCGCGCTCATCATGGCAGATCGGACTCACTGAGCGCGAAGGAGTGCGGGCAACGGGGCCCACCCAGGCCCATCCGGGTCGCTGCGAAAAGAGGGGCCGCAGCGAGCCAGCGTTTGTCTGCCTGCCGACGCGAGGTGAGGCGATGCGATGCAATGCAATGCGATGCAATGCAGATGCACTGGCCCTCTTGCTTGGGTCAGCAATCCAGAGGAGGATCGACGCCTATGCAGACCACAGACGATCTCGACCTCAAGGCCCTGCTGAATCGGCGCCAATTCGTGCGCCTGGCTGGGGGCGCCACGCTCGGGTTGGCGGCCCTGCTAAGCGGCTGCGGCGGCGAGTCTGGCGGCGGGAGCAGTGGCTCCGGCTCGCTCGCCATTCACTTCCTCTCGGTCCAGCAAGCTGGCACGGGCTGGCCCCTGGTGCTGCAGACCATCACCGCCGACTACGCCAGGAGCCACCCCGGAGTGAGCTTCACTGTTGACTACATCGCTCAGACGAACCTCTATCAGAAGGTGCAGCTGCTGGCCGGACAGGGCGCTCTGCCTCTGCTCTACAACAGTCCGCCTGTTGACACCCTGCTTCAACTGCAGAAGAACGGCCAGGTGCTCGACCTGGAAGCCACTTTCCGTCAACTGGGGGTGCTCGACCAGCTCGTGCCCGCCGCCGTCACCATCATCAAGCAGCTCTTCAATAACCAGCTCCTGGCTCTCCCCTTTGAGCTAAATATCGAAGGCTTCTGGTACAACAAGAGCATTTTCACGCGCTATGGGCTGCAGCCGCCGCAGACCTGGGACGAGCTGGTGCGCCTGGCCGGGCAGTTGCAGCAGCACGGTCTTCAGCCCTTCGCCGCCTCGGGCATTCAGGGCTGGCCCCTGACACGCCTGATCGGCAACTATCTCTTCCGTAAGTATGGTCCCGAGGCTCTGCTGCGCGTCAAAAGCGGGCAGGCGAAGCTCACCGATCCGGGCTATGTTGAGGCCGCGCAGGCTGTGGCTAACCTGGGGAAACAAGGCTATTTCGGCAAGGGCGTCGCCGAGCTGGATTATGATCCCGCTGAGGATCTCTTCTTACAGGGCAAGGCCGCTATCTTCTATATGGGGAGCTGGGCCTTGCGCGACTTTAACAACCCGGCGCGCAATAAGATCGGGGCCGAGGCCATCGGCTATTTCCCCTTCCCTACGGTGGCCGGTGGCAGCGGCAGCAGTGACCAGGCCCCGATGAACGCCGGCCAGACCACCTCTGTGAACCAGGCCAGATATAATAGTGCCGCCGGCGACTGGCTGGCCTACGTCGCCCGTCACTACGGCGATGTCGCGCTCCAGAAAGAAGGGGCCGTCACCGGTTTCGTCGTCCATCAGCAGCCGGCCTCGGTTCCAGCTTTGACGCGGCTGGTGCTTGAGCTGATCAGCCAGGTGAAACAGCCGGTGCTCTGGTTCGAGGCCCTTTTCTCGACCAAGGCCACGACCCTGTCGCAGCAGAATGCGGCTCCCCTGGTGACCGGAGCGATGTCACCGCAGGATTTCATGGCCGCCATTCAGCAGGCGCTTGACCAGGGCTAATCTTCCTCCGCACGGCAGGCGCGCGATCCTGGTGTGAGCGCCGCGTTGTGAGGCGCCGGACCCTTGCCTTATTCGAGCCGGGCCGGGGATGCCCCTTCTCTTGCCTGGCTGTTTGCCCGCCAGCGGTAAGGCTCCGGCGCCTTCCTTACGAGACCACCGCCTTGGGGGAAAAAGAGCCGTCTGCGCTTCCTGTCCTGGGCGGGCTATGCTGACAAGGAGAAGCAAGGAAAGGACAAGCGAGGAAGGGAGTGCTCTTTGTATGGAACAGATCTTGCACAATCGGCGGGCGATCTTGCTCCTGGTGGGGCCGGCTCTGCTGGTCTATAGCAGCGTGGTGCTGCTGCCAGTCGTCTGGTCACTGGTCTATACCTTCTTTGAAGGCAACGTTATCGGTGGCTTCCATTTCGTTGGGCTGCAGAACTACCGCCAGCTCCTGAGTGATGCCGCTTTCTGGCAGGCACTGACTTTTACGCTGAAGTATGCCGTGACGGTGACGGCGGGCCAGATTCTGCTTGGTCTGCTGCTGGCCTTGCTCTATGTGTTCTACCTGCGCCGGGCCTCGGCCCTGGTGCGTACGTTGGTCTTCTTTCCCGTGGTGTTACCGACGGTGGCTGTGGCGCAGCTCTTCGCCAAGATCTTCGCCATCGCTCCACAATATGGCCTGGTGAATGCCGGGCTGGCACTGCTGCATCTTGACGGCTGGATTCAAGCCTGGCTGGGCCAGGGTTCGACGGCTTTTTGGGTGCTGGCTCTCATGGATATCTGGCGCGCAATGGGGTTCTACGCGGTCTTGCTCTACGCGGGTCTGGTGGAGATCCCCGCCGAGCTGATCGAGGCCGCGCGCGTCGATGGCGCCTCCGGCCTGCGCCTCGTCTGGCATGTGGTCCTGCCGCTGCTGCTGCCGATCCTGCTCTCGGCCCTGATCTTCAGTATCAATGGAACGCTGAAGGTCTTTGATAGCGTCCTGGCCCTGACAGGCGGCGGCCCCGGTCAGGCTACTACCCCGCTGACGCTCTATATGTTCAATACGGCTTTTTCCTATGGCCAGTACGGCTACGGCAGCACGCTGGCAATGGCCCTGGCGGTGCTGAGCCTGCTGGTGACCGTCATGATCTTTGGCTCAGCGCGCCGCGATGTGGCTTGAGCCGCGCCTATCAACTAGTCAGCCTGTCTGGCTTACGTCAAGGACCGGCGCCAGTTTCACTGTCGCTGTGAAGCAAGAGATAGGCAGGGAACAATCAGACAAAAGAGGGAGGCCGTTTTCAATGATGCGCTCTGATGTGGCCGCCAGATCGTCTCGGCCTGCTCCGGCCCCTGGTTTCACTCGCGTACCTCGCTGGCCGCCGCGGGGCCAGCGCTCCCGGCAGCCGCGCCGGCGGAGCCACCTGCGTTGGTTGCGGCGCCTTCCTGTGCGCCTTCTCCTGGTGCTCTTGCTCGTGATTGAGGTCTATCCGTTGCTCTGGCTGTTGCTCTCCTCTTTGAAGGAGGACGCGGAGTTCTCGCTCAAACCATTGTGGGCCTTGCCCGCGGGCCTGTACTGGCAGAACTATGTAGAAGCCTGGACTACGGGCAATATCGGCCTCTACTTTCTCAATAGCGTCCTGACCGTCTTTCCAGCTCTGGCGCTGATTCTGGTGCTCAGTGTGCCCGCCGGTTTTGCTCTGGAGGTTATGCGCTGGCGTGGGCGCAATTTCGTACTGTTGCTCTTCCTGGCGGGCATTATGGTGCCGCTACAGATTCTGCTGCTGCCCCTGTTTACGATCTATTTTCGTCTGGATTTGATCGATACACGCTGGGCCTTGATCGTTACGTATACGGGCTTCGGGCTGCCGCTGACGGTCTTTCTGATGGCCGGCTACTTTAAAGCTATTCCGCGCGAGCTGCTGGAGGCGGCTATTCTCGATGGGGCTGGCCTGGCGCAGGTGTTTTTCCGCGTGGCGGTCCCCCTGGTGAGTAATGGCCTGGTGACCGTGGCCCTGGTGCAGTTCTTCTTTCTCTGGAACGATTTGCTTTTCTCGCTGACCTTTATCAGCAGCGACCAATTGCGCACTATTCAGACGGGACTGCTGAACTTCACTGGCCAGTATGGACAGGTGGCCTGGGGGCCGACGTTCGCTGCGGTGAGTCTGGCGGTTTTCCCAACCCTGTTGCTCTACCTGCTGCTCAATCAGCGTGTGATCAAGGGGCTGACTGCTGGTGCTCTCAAGGGTTAAGTCGCCAGGAAGCGAGTGAAGTGAACAGCTCGCGGTCGCTGCCCTTCCGCTGCTGCAATCTCTGTGTCTGTAAGGAGCAAGCATGACCGATCACGAAGGACATCAGTATGAGCGCGACCAGGCGCTGGCCCCCGGCGCCGAGGTTGGAGCAGAGAAAGAGGCGGTGGTGGTACATGTCCGCCGCCTCCGCGTCGAATATCACCAGGAGGCGGCGGTGCTTGGCCTGGGCGTCGAGTGCCCTCGCCTCAGTTGGATTGTTGAGACGGATCGTCCCACCTGGCGCCAGGCCGGCTATGAGGTCGAGGCCTATGATGCCGCTGGCCAGCTTTGGGCGAGCAGCGGCCTACTCCGCTCGCCTGAGTCGGTGCTCGTGCCCTGGCCCTTCGCTCCCTTGCACTCGCGGCAGCGTCTACAGGTGCGGGTGCGCGTCGAGGGGCAGGATGGCAGCCGCTCGCCCTGGAGTGCGCCAGCCACGGTCGAGGCCGGGCTATTGCAGTCCTCCGACTGGGAGGCGCGCTTTATTACGCCCGACTGGGATGAGGATACGACCCGCCCGCAGCCGGCGCCCTTGCTGCGTCGCGAGTTTGAGGTGACGGCGGGACTGCAAGCGGCCCGCCTCTACATTACGGCTCTCGGCGTTTACGAGGCTCAGCTGAATGGGCAAGTTGTTGGCGATCAGGTGCTGGCCCCCGGCTGGACCAACTACGATCAGCGCCTGCTTTATCAAACCTTTGATGTGACCGCGCTCTTGCACGAGGGGCGCAACGCTATCGGGGCGATCGTGGGCGACGGTTGGTTTCGCGGACGCCTGGGCTTTCATGGCGGACGGCGCAACCTGTATGGCGAGCGCCTGGGGCTGCTGGCACAGTTAGAGCTATACTATGCCGATGGACGCTGCGAGCGGGTGGTGACCGACCTGAGCTGGCGCGCCAGCACCGGCCCGATCCGCGCCAGCGATCTCTACGATGGCGAGGAGTACGATGCGCGCCTGGAAGAGGATGGCTGGTCTGAGCCGGGCTACGATGATCGCGCCTGGCGCGGTGTGCGTCTGTTGGAATGGGACCTGACGCGCCTGGCCGCTCCCGAGGCTCCTCCTGTGCGGCGCATCGCTCTCGTAAGACCGCAGGCGATTCTGACGTCCCCCAGCGGGCGTACGATCCTCGACTTCGGCCAGAATCTGGTCGGGCGCCTGCGCCTGCGTGTGCAAGGCGAGGCAGGGCGGCAGATTACGCTGCGCCATGCTGAGATTCTCCAAGAGGGCGAGTTATGCACCCGTCCGTTGCGCACCGCCCGGGCTACTGATCGCTACATCCTGCGCGGCGGCGGCCTTGAGATCTGGGAGCCGCGCTTTACTTTTCACGGCTTCCGCTACGCCGAGGTCGAGGGCTGGCCCGGACCGCTGCAAGTTGATGACATCCAGGCGGTGGTCTGTCACTCCGATCTGGAGCGTACGGGCTGGTTCAGCTGCTCGGAGCCGCTGCTCAACCGCTTCCATGACAATGTCGTCTGGAGCATGCGCGGTAATTTCTTGTCCATTCCAACCGACTGCCCTCAGCGCGACGAGCGCCTTGGCTGGACGGGCGACATTCAGATCTTTGCGCCAACGGCCTGTTTTCTCTACGACTGCGCCGGCTTCCTTTCTTCCTGGCTGCGCGATCTGGCCAGCGAGCAGACGCCGGAGGGTGTTGTTTCCTTCGTGGTGCCCGATGTTCTGCGGCGCATTCCAGCGCTACCTGCAGAGCAGCCGCTGCCGGTGGCGGCCTGGGGCGATGCCGCTGTGCTGGTGCCGTGGACGCTCTACCAGCGCTATGGCGATAGCGAGCTGCTAAGGCGGCAATTTCCCAGTATGCGGGCCTGGGTTGATCTGCTCGATCGGCTGGCTGGCGCGGAACATCTGTGGCGCAGGGGCTTTCAATTCGGCGACTGGCTTGATCCCGCAGCTCCGCCAGAGGAGCCGGCAGCGGCGCGCGCAGCGCCGGAGGTTATAGCGACGGCCTATTTTGCTCGCTCAGCAGAGGTCGTCTCACTGACGGCGGGTGTGCTGGGCCGCCGTGAGGAGGAGGCACACTATCGGGAGCTGGCCGCCCAGGTGCGGGCCGCTTTCCGGCGGGCCTATGTCGGGGCCGATGGCCGTATCCTTAGCGATGCTCCCACCGTCTACGCGCTGGCCTTGCAGTTCAATTTGCTGGAGGATGAGGAACTGCGCCAGGCTGCGGGCCGGCGTCTGGTGGAGCTGGTGCAGGCTGAGGGCTATCACCTGTGCACAGGGTTTGTCGGCACACCCTTGCTCTGTGATGCGCTCTGCCGCGTTGGGGCCGCAGCGGTTGCTTTCCGCCTGCTGCTGCAGCGCGAGTGTCCTTCCTGGCTTTACCCGGTCACAATGGGAGCGACGACCATTTGGGAGCGCTGGGACAGCCTGCTGCCCGATGGTTCGGTCAATCCTGGCGAGATGACTTCCTTTAACCACTATGCGCTCGGCTCGGTGGCCGACTGGTTGCATCGCACGGTTGCCGGTCTGGCACCCGCGGCGCCGGGCTATCGTCGGCTGGTGGTGCACCCGCTGCCGGGCGGCGGCCTGACCAGGGCTGAGGCTCGTCTGCGGACTCCTTACGGCCTGGCGGCGGTGCAGTGGCAGCTTGTCGATGGCTTCTTTGAGCTGATGGTCGTCGTTCCACCGAATACGACGGCCAGCATCGTTCTGCCAGGCAGTGACCAGCCCTACGCCGAGGTGGGGAGCGGTACCCACCGCTGGCGCCTGCCCTACCCTGCCGGAGCCGAGGCGGATTCTATCAGCTCCTAGACCGGAGCCGTGGGTCGCTCAGCTCAGGGCTGGACCCAGGGAGAGATTGGCGGCTTTTCCTCGCACCGCCTGCTCAGCCGGGCCCAGCCCTTGGCTCGTGCGCTCCTCTCTACTGCCGTCCATTGCATTGGCTGGCGCACCCAGCTCCCAGGCCGACGACGATTCGTCAAGGTGAACCTTCGCTTTTCTGTCGAGCATCGAACCGACTGCCCCGGGTTGAGAGGGAAGCGTGCAGTTTCTTCCAGTATTGCTGGAGAGCTGCCAGTCGTCCTGCTTCAGCGGGTCGCCCTCCGTAGCGCTCGGGCAGATAGGCTTGCGTGAGCTGGCCCCCGAACTCTACCAATTGCTGAGCCGAGACCGCTGCCTTATCCTCGCTGACGTTGCCCGTCGCCTGAAGCGAAGCGCGAAGGCGCGCCAGATATTCTTGCGGTGTTTCTGCTGGACAACGTGCCCATGTCCGATCACGGGCAGCCACTTCCTGCAACCAGGCCCGGTAGAGCCAGCGCAGTGAGGTTGGAGCCAGCGGCTCTATCAAGGCTTGCCTTCGACGCTGACGTCGCCTCTGTCTTAGACGTTCGCCGAGTAGCGCCAGTGGATTGAGCATCTCGCGTTCCTCCTCGACCTCAGGTATGAGGGGCCGCCAATGCCCAAGATGGACCACACGGAGCACGAGCCAGAGGAGAGCCCCGATGATCAGGAGAAGCAAGAGCAGACGCCCAGCCATGAGAAGGAGCGGCGGCACAGAGAGATGGCTCTGCCCTTGCTGCGTCAGCAACTGCCGCCGGAGGGTCGCAGGCGAAATCAGGACGGGAGCGGAGGCTGGTCCCCCCTGACGCACAGCGGCCACAACGAGAGCAAAGAGATCAAAGAAAGGCGTCAGTATGAGGACGATGAGCCAGAGGAGGGCCTCGCTTATCCAATCCCAGGCCCTTGCCAAAATGGGAGTGAGCAGCGTGATTGCGCTCTGAAACGTAACGAACGAAAAGATCGTCTCCAGAAGGGCTACCAGCAGCAGGATCAGGAGAGAGAGGAGAAACAGAGCCAGGAGCCAGGGGCGTGTCGGATCAGCAACGGCTCCCGTACCTCCGGCGCGACGCAGACGCTGGCGGCGAATCGTGCTCAGACGTGCCAGCGAGAGCGTCTGCAGGCCGGCGAAGAAGAAGAGTGGCAGCGTCAGACTGAGAGCGGCCAGCAGGTCGCGCCAGGAGGCCAAGAGGGCCAGCATCAGGCTAGCCAGCAGCGCCAGGAAACCCAGGCGGAAGGAGCGCGCCAGCGCTTCATGCTCAAAGCCGAGACGTGCCCGCGCCAAAGCCCGGCGCCAGAGCCAGACGAGGAGCAAGGCAGCCAGGAAAAAATCGATCAGGAATCGGCCTGTCAGTACCTGTGGGAGCAGTGGCCCCCAAACACCTCCCAGAGCCAGCACCAGGGGCAGCAGCCTGGCCGGAGCGCGCCAGCGCGCCAGTGCTGGTCGTCGTTCAGTCCAGGTTTCGACAGAGCGCGCCCACCAGAGCAGAATCAGCCCCCCGAGACAGGCCAGCCAGGCGCTTTGTGGGAAGAGAAGCAAGGGCAATAGCGGCCTGCCTTCCAAGAGCCTGGCAGCCACAAGGAGCAGCGAACTGGCCGGCTGGGCTTCCATCAAGGTGACGCTCAGTGGCAGAGCCAGGCGCTCAAGCCAGTTGGGCGGGCGGCTCGGACTGTGATATCGCTCGGCTCTGTTTTTCCATATCAGCCATCTGGAGCAGCTCACGCCATTGCTCCTTTCCTCGGATATGTTGCACAGGAATCAGTCCAGCGGCCTGCGCCAGCGCCGCCTCAGCTCGCTCATCTCCTTCACCACAGAGCACCAGCTGCACTGCTCTCCCAGAGCGCCGCAGCTCTAGCAGCCGCTCGATGGTACTCTCCTGCAGGACAGCGGCGGCACAGACGAGGATCAGCGTGCCCCCTGTTGACAGAGGCAGTGCCTCCTGCTCCAACAGGGGATCGATGGCAGCTCCCATGTAGGGTAGGAGACGTGCCAGAGTGGTGAGCAGATGTCTCTCCTGCTCGCCACCCCGTGCGCAGGGCACTGTAACGCGCGCATGATAGGTGGCGTCGGCGCTGCGTACCAGTTGACGCCCCTCCTCCAGCTCAGTCTCATCGTCGCCCCAGGGTGCCAACAAGCTGTTGACCAGCAGACCAACCTGGTAGCCGGCTTTCAAGCCCCAGACAGCCAGCGAGGCCGTCAAGCTGATAAGCCACTCCTGCCGCTCAACATCAATACCCATCCACGGCTCACGAAAGGTATTGATGTTGAGCACCAACAGCAGGCGCGCCGTGCTGGCAGGGTCAAAGACCTTGCGATAGAGACCAGCACCACGGGCGCTGGCTTTCCAATGCAGGTAACGGGGGTCATCGCCTGGCTGGTAGGGGCGCACCCCGGCGAAGCGCAGAGGGTCCTCCAGCAAGTGCAGCAGCGAGGTCTGCATCCCAAGAGGAGCCAGAGGCGTCAGTCCAAAGTCTTCGAGCGAAGCCACCAGGGGATAGACTAACAGCCGCACCTGCCGCTCTAGCTGTTCCTGGCGGATGAGCCAGCCGAAGGGATCGCCGGTGCGTACCATGACTGGCCCCAGACTGTAGACGCCCCGCTGGGGACAGTACAATCGGTAGCGACGCCTGACACGCTGAAATCCCCAGATGGCCAGCGTGTTGACAAGCAAGGCCCGCTGCACTTTATAGCTAGGTAGGCTGCGCCCGCTTAAGAGAGGCAGCTGTGCAGGGATCTCGATCTCCACTTCCAGCCACGGTAAAGGCAAGAACTTGCGGTTCTCAACGCCCAGAGTGAGCACAAGCTCCTCTCCCAAGAGGAGAGTGCGGCGATCTAGCTCCAGGTCCAGTCGCAAGTGCTGCAAGGCGCGCCGATACCATAGCTCGGGTACCAGAGCGCAGATCAGCGCAAAAAGGGCCGTCAGGAAGACCAGCGACTGCCGGCTGACGGCGCTCAGCACGAAGAGGGCCACAGCCAGAACCAGCCAGGGACGACGCTTGAGCAGGATCTCGCGCGCCATCTGTTGCGACAGCGTGGGTTCGCTCATGGGCGCTCGCTCCTTGCGCTCCGCCAAGAGTGAGCTGATAGGTCAGGAGTCTCGACCGGAACTGCTGTGCTTTCCAGGATTTCTTGCAGCACCTGCTCGGCTCCCTGACGTTGCAGGCGAGCACGCGTCGTCAGCATCAGACGATGAGCCAGCACGACAGGAGCCAGACACTTGATATCGTCCGGTAACACGTAGTCGCGTCCACGAATGGCGGCGTAGGCAGCGCTGGCACGCTGGAGAGCCAGCGTCCCACGTGGGCTGACGCCCAGACTGATCGCTGGATGATTGCGCGTGGCCCGTACCAGGGTCAGCAGATAGCGCTCGACGTCGGGCTGCCAGTAGAGACGACGAATCTCACGCTGGGTCCTGAGAATAGCCTCCGCGTCAGCTACTGGCTCCAGTTCCTCCAAAGGCTCAACCTCCCTGAAGCGCTGGAGCATCACTAGCTCCTCTTCTTCGCTGGGATAGCCGAGCGGCAGGCGCATCAGAAAACGATCGAGCTGAGCTTCCGGGAGGGAAAACGTCCCTTCCAGCTCAACGGGATTCTGCGTTGCCAGCACCAGATAGGGCTGGGGAAGAGGCCGCGTCTCGCGCTCGATCGTGATTTGCCGCTCAACCATCGCTTCGAGCAGAGCCGCCTGAGCGCGGGGGGTCGCCCGGTTGATCTCGTCGATCAGGACAACATGACTGAAGAGGGGGCCGGGACGGAAGACGAAGGTACTGCTGCGCTGATCGAAGTAGGAAATGCCTGTCATATCGCCTGGCAAGAGATCAGGTGTGCCCTGAATGCGCTGAAAGCTCAGGTCCAACGAGCGCGCCAGCGCTTTCGCCAGCAGCGTCTTCCCAATGCCAGGTACATCCTCTAGCAGCACATGCCCATCGCTGAGCAGGGCCACCAGCAACAGATCAATGACAGCTTCCTTACCAACAATGACCCGCGCGACATTCCGCCGGAGCCTGGCAGCCAGCTCCTGCACCTGCAGGCTGGTATGAATCTGTGAGGCTTTTTTCTCTTCCCATTCCATAGGGCAATACAACCTTATTTCATCGAACATTTCACCATTCAGTACTACAAAAAAAGCTTCTACAGCCCCTTCTCCAAGAGGATGTAGAAGCTATCAGCGCTGGCTAGCGCGATTCATACGGCGAGCTTCATCGCCGTGTATCAGTTGTCTGGCGTTAGTATAGCTCAGGAGAGCACATAATACAAGGAGTCGAGCCGCTGATCATTCTCACCTTGACAGGCATCTGACCACTATGCTATTGTTTCTTAGGAAGTATAGCAACCTGCGATGAAGCCCGCGTAATGCCGCAAGGCTGATGGCTTCTACCCAGTACGGAAGATGAGCCGTGCTGAGTAGAAGCCTTTTTTCATGGGCCGCGGTTGTTCAGAGGGAAGCCGCCTCTTTGGGGCCATTGAGGGGCGGCTTTCCCCTTCCTTCTTTTGCCCGCGAACGTCTGGAAGGCCCAAGCCAGCCCTCAACCCTGGTTTACTAGCCCAGCGCAGGCTCCTTTCCCTCTCTCATCTGTCTCAGCTACTTGCTCCTCAGCCGGGCTTCACCCCTATCTTCCTTCAGGTCAGAGGCAAAGACGCGGGCATAGAGATCACGAGCATAGCCTGTCTCTTCCGGTTCCCCTTCCACTATGCGGAAGGTGCGCCTGCCGTCAGCCTGACGTTCGGCACGTAGGAAGAGCATCTCCGGTCGATGCTCTTGCGCGAAACGACGGGCCAGGGTAGCGAGATGGGTCACATAGCAGACAGTGATGCCATGCTCAACCAGAGCCGTTATCATCTGGTGAGCCAGCTCGCTCCCCTCGCGCTCATTGGTGGCAGCAAAGGATTCGTTGAGCAGGAGCAGGGCATATGGCCTGATCTCGTCAACAATAGCGCTCATGCGGTTGAGTTCTTCATCAAGCTTCCCACTCTTCAGAGTGGTATCCTCGCGTCGGCGAAAATGGGTGAAGAGGCCACTGCAGAGACTGGCGTGGAAGGCGCGCGCTGGTACAAACATGCCACTCTGCAACAGGAGCTGTGCCAGGCCCAGGCTGCGCAGAAAGGTGGACTTTCCTCCCCGATTAGCCCCCGTAATGAGGATTAGACGTTTGCCATCGGCCTGGCCATCGTTGGCAACGATGGCCGTCCGTTGCGTGAGGGCCAGAGCGGGGTCATAGAGGCTCTCGAAGCTGCGACGCTGCTCCTCCGCCGGCGCCACCGCCGGGAAACAGAACGGCAGCTTCCGCTCGGTTAGCGCCTCAGCCAGGTTGAGGCAGCCGACATAAAAGGCCAGTTCGCGGCGCAATAGTGCGAAGAAGCTCAAGATGTGCTCAGTGGAACGTGCCAGGGCGTTGGCTACCAGATTGAGGCCGCGGTTGCGCAGCTCCGACAAGGCCCGCGCTCCGGCCTCATCACGCTCGGGAATGCGGAAGGTGTAGCCCGGTGCTCGCTTTCCTCGACTCAGGAGACGGCTGAACCACGGGCCTTGCGGCGCAGCAACACGGCGCAGGGTATAATCGCGGCCTTTGTTCCCCTGACCCAGGCGCACACTGAGCAGCACGCCATCGCGAAAGTGCAGCTCACGCAGGTGGTCCTCAACACGCGCGAGATAGTCATCACTTAGCTCGCGCCGCAGCATAGCACACAGTTCACGCAAGCCCTCGGAGCAAAAGGCCTCTGCCTGCTCGTCAGCAATCGCACGCAGCTTATGCAAGACAGCGAAGAGCAGTTCCAGGATCTGAACCGAGCGCATGAGCATGAGACTGGGATCTTTGAAAAAAATGAAAGAAGCTTTGCGCTCGCTCTCCTGCGCCTCAATGGTAAGCTGGTAGAGGGAGCGAATCAGGGCCGGCTGGCGTAGACAGTCTTCTAGCACGGCCTGCCGATAGCGGACGGTCTCCAGATCGCTGACAAGGCTGGAGAGGATCACTCTCCTGGCCGTCTCGAATACGAAACGGTCACCGCGGGCCATCGCATTGAGCACCGTTTCTAGCTCCAGATCCTGCACGAGGTCAGCGGCATGAGGCGGCAACGGTTGCGTGACATCAAGGTCACGGTCACGATAGAGCAAATGTACTTTCATGCTTGCAGTCGCTCCTTGAGACAGGCAGAGGTCAGACGATATTTCTGGGCCAGGGCCAGGGCATAGGCCAGGCCATCGGCTGGACGACGCAAGAGGTGAAATGTGCGGCGCGCCGGATCGCCCGGGTCAACTTCGGCCACCATGCTCACCGTCTGCTGGCTGTAGGAAGCTAGCTCATCGAGAAAGGTCACCCAGACACCAAGGACATCGAGAGCGAGCAGGCGGCGCAGAAGCTGCTGCGAGAGAAAGAGGGCATCTTGCAGCGTCGTGGAAGTAAAGATCTCATTGAGAATGATGAGGCTGGCGGGAGTGGCCTGCTCCAGGATAGTACGCAGGCGGACAAGGTCATCCTCCAGCTTGCCACGCAGGTTCTCAATCTGTTCCTCGCGTTCAAAATGGGTGAAGATGCGGTCGGGCAGAAAGAGGCGAGCGCTGCGAGCAGGCACAGGGCAGCCCAGAGAGGCCAGGTAGTAGAGCTGACCCACTGCGCGCGCAAAGGTGGTCTTTCCTCCCTGATTAGGACCGGTGACGATCAGCATACGCTCCCGCCCAGCGAGGGCAAAGCTATTGGAGACAACCTGGCCCCCCTCTCGTAGGAGGAGGTCGGCTAGTGCCAGGTCAAAACAGTCTTCGGCAGCCGATGCTTTTTCCTCCAGAGAGAGCTGAGGATAGCAGAAGGGTAGGCCACGCCGCCGGAAGGTGGCCAGGTATTCCAGATAGGCCAGATAGAACTGGATTTCGCGCTCAAAGCGCGCAATGGTCTCGTCGAGATACCGCTGATAGCGCAGACAGTAATCATCTAACTGAGCAAACACCGTGGGATAGAGACGGGCCACCCGTTCGAGAATCTGAGCCTCAACGTGATTCATCTCCTGCCAATCGATCAACTTGACACTGTAATCCTTAGCTGCCCCTTGTTTAAAGCGGGCAAAGGTTGCCCCAATCTCAGCGCTGTAGTCCTCTTCGCCGGCATAGAGCCGCACAGTAACAGCGTCGCCCTTGATGTGCAGGCAGTAATGGACCTGAGCCAGGGCCTCCATGAGGGCCTCCGTCTCTTGCTGCAGGGCCAGAAAGGCGGGCGAGGTCAGGTAGCCCTGAAGATAGCTCAGGAAAGCCCGCAGGCCGCGTGACTCGATCGGAAGCTGTTCCAAACCCCGCGTCAAGGTGACCAGAGCCTGACAATAATGGTCAATGGCGTCGAGCCACCAGCGTTCTTGCTGATAACGGTAGTAGAGCTTCTCCGCCTGCTCCCGATAGCGGTGCATCGTACGCATGTGCTTCGAAAATTGATCGAGGAGGGCAAAAACCTCCGGCTTTTCGAGATCGCGCATGACCTCATGGCGATAGGCGATGAGATCGAGATCGCGCAGAGGCGTGTAGAAGAAAGGCCTGAGACGGTAATCCGCTTTCGGGGTCGTGATCGACTCGATGATACGTTCAAGCTGAAGGTCGCTGAAACAGGGAGGCACCGGATTGGCCTCGGCCTGCTGACCTTGCTCGCTGTCAGCAAACAGGATACTGCGAAAAACCATGTGTGAGACAAGCCTCCCGTACAGATACTCAGGTGTCTCGATCTTCCGCCCTGATTAGGAGCAGAAGCTTCTCCGAGAGAAGAGGTAACGCCTTGGGGACGAGCTTATCTTGCAGGGGCGCTAGCGTTGCTGGAACATAGGGAGAATTCGCCAGCGTCTGGTCCTGACGGCACGGCGCGCGGCAGACGAGGCAATTCTGGCAGGCAGAAAGCAGGTTTCGACAAAAATAGCTTCTACCCCTTAGCCAGCCACGCACTGGCACGCGCCAGCGCACCCAAGGCTGTGAGTAGAAGCCATCAGCCTCCTGGCCTGGCCACCCTGCCCCCTTCGACAGCAAGCGCAGGACAGCACCCAGCCAGTCAGCGGTAATGCGGGCCTCATCGCTATGTAGTTGTTGTCTAGCCTCCTCGTGTTGAGAGGCCGCATCTCTTTTCAGTATAGCCATGTACTTCGAGAGGCGTCAAGCCAGGTCTACGCTAGCTTAGCGGTGGCAGCTTCCCCATCGGGTAGCTCCTCAGTCGTTTTTGCCCTAGAGATCAACAGGAAGAAGGCGTCCCAGCAGCCAGCAAGGTAGTGAGTAGTGACGACGCAGCTAAGCCGCTCCCCGGGAGAGCATCGCCCTCATCCGCCTCTGTCTGCTCTCTCTCGCCGAGGGCCGCCGAGCTATTCTACTTGCTTGCTGTGCCTCAGCATGCTATCATGGGAAATATCTGCCGAAAAAATGCGCTGTTGCCGTCAGAGAGTCTGCGAGCCGGCCTTGAGGAGGTAAAGCACAGATGATGAGCAAGCCCGACGAGGGTATCCCACCTTCAACCTACGTCATCGATCCAGAGCAGGCAGCCGAGCTGGCACGCCTGATGCAACAGGAGCGGGTGGTGACCGAAGGGATGGGAGGTCTCTTCCCCGAAGGACAGGAGTTCCCCGAAGATGGGCGGGTGCTGGATCTGGCGTGTGGCCCCGGCGGTTGGGCGCTGGAACTGGCGTTCGCTTATCCCCAGCTGAGTGTCTACGGCGTCGACATCAGCGCTTCCATTATCGAGTACGCCCGGGCGCAAGCCCAGTCGCGCCGCCTGGAGAATGTGCACTTCCGCGTGATGAATATTCTGCAGCCGCTGGCTTTCCCCGATGGCTTCTTTGACCTGATCAACGCGCGCTTCATCGCCTGGTTTATGACGCCAGCAGCCTGGCCCCGCTTGCTGGCAGAATGTCGGCGGCTGCTCAAGCCCGGCGGGGTGCTGCGCCTGACCGAGGGGGAGCCACCGCTGACGACCAGCGCCGCCTTTGAAGCCCTGATGGACCTGGCGACTCGCGCGCTCCAGCGGGCCGGCCAGAGCTTCTCACCAGATGGACGCCATGTCGGCATCACGCCCATGCTGCCCCGCCTGCTGCGCCAGGCCGGCTTTGAAGAGGTGCGCCTGCACGCCAGCGCCATCGAATGGTCGAGCGGTACCCCAGCCCATTACGGCTTCTTCAAGGACTTCTTGATCGCCTTTGAGATCGGGCGTCCCTTCTCGATCAAGCTGGGGCTGGCTACCCTGGAGGAGCTGGATCGGCTAACCCAGCAGGCCGTGGCCGAGATGCAGCAAGATGAGTTCTGCGCCGTGAGCCTGCTGCTGACCGCCTGGGGCCGCCGTCCCCTCACAGAGCCAGCTCCAACCTCAGCATCAGCTAGCCAGCACGAGGGATAGGCCGGCTGAGAGCAGTCCCACAGTCGCATCCAGTGCTCACCCCGGCCCCGGCATTCTCCGCGGCTGGCCAGGCGAGACCAAGCCCGGAAGGACCACAGCCTCATTCTAGCGTGGCCCGGCCTTGTAGCCGAAATCGGGAATGGCCTGCCAGCGCGCGCGCAGGGTATGGGCCGCCAGCTTGGGCCGCCGCTCACGGGTAAAGATCCCCTTGCGATTGCCCTGCACGCGCGTGATGCCCTGCTCCGTCTGGAAATCGGCGAAGTTCCAGACATGCTCACCGATAACGGCGGGGCAGGCATCCAAGACCTCATGATAGATCTGCAACAGCGCCGCCTGGTACTCTTCCGAGAACATGGTCGGCGGCTCGTCATGCATGCCGGCAATGGCATCGGCTCCGTACTCGCTTATGAGAATCGGCTTGCCCGGCAGACGCTTCATCCACTCCTCCAGCTCGGCCCGCAACAAGGCTCGCGCTGCCTGGAGGCGTCCCCCGTGGACGTACCAGCCATAGTAGCGGTTCAGGGCAATGACGTCGAGCAGGTCAGCCACGGTATCACTGGCCGGCGTGGCCCACATCTGCAAGGCAATGGTCAGCGGACGGCGCTGCGGATCAAGCTGACGCGCCAGACGCAGCAGCGGCTCAAAGTAGGCCCGCGCCCCCTCCTCTTCAGTGGCCGGTTCGTTGGCCACCGACCACATGACAACGCAAGCATGGTTTTTGTCGCGGGCGATCAGTTCGCGCAGGGCCTGCTCATGCTGTGCCGCCGTTGTCAGCTCTCGCCAGGTCTGGCGCCGCGCGCTAGCCGGGCCAGAACCAAGGTTGAGGTGAAGGCCTACCGCTGGCACCTCATCGATGACGACCAGGCCCAGACGGTCGGCCAGCCGCATCAGCTCCTCGGCATAGGGATAGTGCGAGGTGCGGAAGGAATTGGCCCCAAGCCAGCGCAAGAGCTGCAGATCTTTGACGCAAACGACCTCGTCGAAGCCACGCCCGTGAATCGGGAAATCTTCATGCTTGCCGCAGCCCTTGAAATAAAAAGGCTTGCCGTTGAGCAGGAACTGCCCTTCCTCGACGGTCACCGTGCGCACTCCAAACGGCTCCTCGTAGCTGTCCAGAGGCTCGCCACCCCCGTCAGGGTCCCAGAGTTCGACCAGGCAGCTGTAGAGGTAGGGCCGACCTGGCTCCCACAGCTGCACATCGTTGATGCGTAGCTGACCTGCAGTCCCTTGACCACTGGCCACCGTCCGGCCCCCGGCATCCAGCAGCCTCACACGCACAGCGACCTCCTCGCGCCCGGCTCCATCGACGACCACGCGGTAGGTGACCAGGCCATCGGCCCTGTCGAGGGCGCTGGTGAGTACAATATCGCGGATGTAGGTGGCGGGCGTCGTGTAGAGACGGACCGGGCGATGGATGCCGGCGTAGTTGAAGAAGTCGAAGTTGGGGATGTTCGTGACCAGTTGGCTGCCGTCAGGGAGCTGCTCCTCGCGATAGTGGGCAACGGGCAGGGTGCTGTAGTCAAGAGTGGTGTCAACCAGGACGGTCAGGCGGTTCTTGCCCGGCTGAGCGAGGGCGTTGATCTCGGCTTCGAAGGGCGTAAAGCCACCGCGATGGGCGACCAGCGGCTGCCCGTTGAGGTAGACCTGCGCGGTGTGGGCTACCGCGCCAAAGCGCAAGACCAGGCGCCGCTCCAGCAGACGGCGGGGAATGATCAGCTCGCGCTCGTACCAGATGCGCCCAACGTGCTCGCGATCGCCGGCTGCGGTGCTCAGTTCGTTAAAGGAGGCCGGCACCGGCATGGGCACACTCTCGCGCAGGGGCCGCTCATACCAGCGCTCGGCCAACCCCTGACCTGGGTCATGACGAAACTGCCAGATGCCGTTGAGATCAAAGACCTCCCGCGTGACGGTCATCATGGGATAGAGCATCGCGCGCTTTCCTCTCCTTCCCCTCAGCTGCTGCTCCTGCTACTCATGACCGGGACGATCCTGCCTGCTCGCTGCTTCCCTCTCTATTGTAGCCCCAGAGCAGCCCCAGCCCCAGCCGCAGTCGCAGTCGGCCAGTACATCAGGTTCGTTCAGGCTTCCCCCTCCTCTGGCTTGCGTCCCCAGACGGTGAGGAAATTCCAGACGGCGCAGAACTCTTCCTGCTGCATTTCAGCGACCACCTGCTGGTAGAGGCGCGCCAGCTCTTCACGGGTGGCCACGCCCGCGCGCACCATGAATGGCTGAATGAGGTCCAGAAAGACCAGGTAGTCCTTGAAGAAAGGATAGTGATAGGGGGTATCCGCCGACCACTCGATGGCACAGGGACGCAGGCGTACATCGACAAAGCCGGCCCGGCGTACCAGACGCGGCAGGACGGGCGTGATGCCGAAGTGGCGTCCGTCGGGCGAAAAGCTGAGCCCCGCGCGCTTCATGGCCAGCGCCCCCAGGGCAGCAAAGTGCTCAAAGGCCGGGCTGGTCGTCAGCACCGGCTCCATCTCGGTCAGGCGGACGATTCCACCAGGCTTGAGCAGGCGCCGGCACTCCGCCAGCAGCCGGGGCCAAGCCTCGGGTCGCATGAAGCCGCACATCAGGCGTCCGTTGACCAGATCGAAGGAGGAGTCGGGGAAAGCGAGCGGCTCCATGACATTCATAACGCGAAAGTGAACATTCTCCAGGCGACGCGACCAGGCTTGCGCGTTGGCGTACTCGACAATCGGGGGACTGATGTCAACTCCAATGACCTCAGCGTGCGGATAGGCAAAAGCAACCTCCAGGGTCCAGCCCCCAGGGCCACAGGCCAGATCGAGCAGGTGCCCATCTTCGGGCAGCTGCAGCCCTTCGGGGAAGAGTCCCCCCAAAGCCTCCGTTAAGATGCGATCCTGCTGCATGAGGCGCGCCAGCTCGGCGGCCTGCTCCGAGTCGATGACGTAGGTGTTCTGGCCCGGCTGCGCCTCATTGCGCTCATCCATGCGCTCCCTCCTTCTTCTCATCTCAGTCGACTGGCCCACGATCAGCCAACTGGTGTGCGCGCATTGTGCTGTCGCGCCTTACGAGCATGGTACCATACCTGTAACAAGGGCGCAAGCCTATTTCAATCTACAGATGCAAGGACAGGAGATAGACGGCTTCCGAGGACAAAAGGTCTACCCGGCGGCGCGACGACAGCGAGCGCCAGCGAGGCTGTGATGCCTTTGTGAGGGCGAAAGCACCGGGCGTGATAAAGTGGTGATTCTCTCTCTGCTAGAATGAAGGAAATCCGCTCTGGAGAGGAGAGGATCGGAGCATACTGGGCTGCTTGCTCGACTGGCAGAGGCGCGCCTCCCGCCCTCTGAGCAGAGGGGCAGAGCGCCCAGCCGGGAAGGGAGTCAGGAGAGGGAGAGGAGCCGCTATGAGCTATCGCGATCGCTCTTTGTTTGCCAATGAAGCCACGCAGGCGGAGCGGGGCACGGCTCTGCAGAGAGAGCTGCTGACCCTGCTGCCAGCCCTGACAACGGCGCCGCCGGCGGAGGTAGCCGCGGCCTTGCTGCAGGCGCTGCGTGAGACAACAGCCGCCGAACACGGCGCCTTCTTCTTACACTGGGAAGCCTCCCACCCAGCAACAGAGGTCCCGCGACAGGTGGAGAGGCTGCAGCTGCTGGCCGCGCAGCGCCTCGACGAGGAACAGGCCCGGGCCCTCGTCAGCGTGGCCGGCTCCGGCAGTCCCCTTACGACAGCCAGCTCCGACGCCGGCGCCTTGCCCCTGCGCCGGAGCCAGGTGCAGACTGCCGAGGCCGTCTGGCTGCTGCTGAGTCTGCCGCTCGTGCCATCGCGCACAGAGACAGGAAGAGGCCCCACTCTGGCCAGGCCAGCCCTGGTGGTGCTGCTGGGACGCGGCGGCCAGCCAGCCTCGTTGGCAGACTGGCTGGCAGAGAGCACGGCGATTGTCACCACCAATCAGCAACTGCTGGCCGCGCTGCTGCGCCAGGCGTTGCTCACGGAGCTGCTGGCCGGAGCCGGAGCTGGTCAGGGACCGCCTGCCTCAGCGAGCCTGGCCACGCCGATTGGCCCTCAAAGCGAGCTGCTGGCGACGCTCAGCCATGAGCTGCGCAGCCCTCTGGCGGTGATTCGGGCTGCTGTCTCCACTCTGCTGCGCCACGAGCGCCGCCTCCCTCTGGCCGAGCGTCGCCTACTCCTGGAGAGCGCCCAGACGGCTGGCGAGCACTTGATCCAGCTCTGCGATCGCTTTCTGGAGTTGAGCGAGCTGGAGGCCGGGCTGCTACACCTGGAGCCGACCGCCGTCGACCCGCTCAGCGTGGTGCATGAGGCCCTGCTGGCCGCTGAGCAGCGCTTGCCCCCCGAGCAGGCGAACGCCTTTTCTTTCCAGGTGATGCCGCTCGATGCCAGCGGCTCACCAACAGAGGGCGTTCCCCTGGTGTTGGCCGACCGCCGCCGTCTGCGCGAGATCCTTGATCATCTGCTGGAGAACGCTGTCCGCTTCTCGCCCGAGGGGGGCGAGATCCGCGTAATCCTGCGTCCGCAGGCCATCCCTGCGACTGGAGAGGCGCAGCCCGCACCGGCGGTGGAGATCTGCGTCAGTGACCAGGGGCGGGGCATTCCTCCGGAGCAGCTTCCGCAGATTTTCCAGCGCTTCTATCGCGGCGATAGCGGCCTGGCGCGCCAGACCGGCGGCCTGGGGCTGGGTCTGGCGCTCTGCAGATATCTGGCCGAGCTGCAGGGCGGCCAGATCTGGGCCGAGAGCGAGTCGGGACAGGGCAGTACCTTCCATCTGCTCCTGCCGGCCCTCACCGGCCCTCAGCCTCAGCCCCTGACTTCAAGCCGGTTGGTTTGATCCGACAACAACGCGCTCATAAGAGGAGGATGACCGGAGCATGGTGCGTAAGATAACAATCTTGTGCGTTGACGACGATCCCCATCTCTTGCGCCTGGTCTCGCGCAATCTGGAGCTGGAAGGCTACGCCATCCTGACCGCCAGCGACGGCGAGCAGGCCCTGACTGTCTTCAAGGAGCAGCAGCCGGACCTGATCCTGCTCGATGTGATGATGCCCCGCCTGGATGGCTTCAGCGTCTGCCAGCGCGTGCGCGAGTATTCCGGCGTGCCCATCATTCTGCTAACGGCCCGCGGCCAGGATCAGGATAAGGTGCGCGGCCTGGACCTGGGCGCCGACGATTACCTGACGAAACCTTTTAGCATCGAGGAGCTGCTGGCCCGCGTGCGCGCCGTGCTGCGCCGCGCCCAGTTCAGCAGCGGCGAGCGCGTCAGCGGCCTGCGTTCGATTATCGCGCTCGGCGATTTGATTATCGACGATACGCGCCATGTGGTGACGCGCGCCGGGCGCGAGATCGCGCTGACGCCGACCGAGTATCGGCTGCTGGCCTACCTGGCCCAGCACGCCGGACGAGTAGTGACCCAGGACCTGCTCTTAGAGCGCGTTTGGGGGGCGGAGTATGTCGGCGAGAGCCATATGCTGCAGGTCAATATCAATCGTCTGCGGCGCAAGCTGGAAGATGACCCGGCTCACCCGCGCTATATCCGTACAAAAGTCGGCGTTGGCTACATGCTGGTCGCTCCCGACGACCTCGCTTCGTAACGTACGCCAGCCTCAACACTGGCCGTAGCCGGGCCGGAGAAGACAAAAAGAGAGAGCCAGGCGCGATCGCACCTGGCTCCTTTGCTGCAGCATCGCTATATGTGAGCGCGGCTGCGCTGCCCATTATTGACTCCGACTAGCGACCTCCGGCTCCAGCCTCCAGCGGTTGCGTGCGCTGCGCGCGCAGGCGGCTCAGCAGCGAACCGGTCCAGGGTGTGCCCAGCAGCGGCAGCAGGATGCTATCCAGTCCGTAGTAGCCGGCGATGCGCCAGGCCAGCATCAGAAGCAGGCCGAGGATGCCCAGCACTGGGTTGATGCTGACTGCCCCAGCAAGCAGAAAGTTCAGGTTCATGAAGACGCCGAAGAAGGCGGCGATGCCCGTCAGGGCACCGAAGATTAGGCCCAGACCAACCAGGACCTCGCCAAAGGTTACCAGGTAGGCAAAGAGGCCGGCATTGGGCAGGACAACCTGCTGCAGAAAGGCTGCGTACCAGCCCTGCACCGCCGGGTGTGGCCCGCTGCTAAGCGCCAGCGCTCCCTTGACAAAGCCTTGCAGAGCCACACCGTCATGGCCGCTCAAGATCCACGGGCTGCTGACGCGCTGGCCAAAGCTAGCCCCAACGGCGAAGTTGTAGCCGGTGAGCTTCTCCAGTCCAGCGGTCAACCACTCATAGCCGACGTAGAGGCGCACGAGCAGCCATAGCCAGGCCATGCGCGTGTCGGCGAAGAGGAAGCGCGCCAGCGGCGGCTCAGGGATCTGCGTAACGGAACGCGGCTTCAAGACGCTGATGATTTTCATGGATGGTCCTCCCTCCTGTATCCAGACGAACCAGCGATTCTTCTGCATGACTCCAGCCATCTCGCCTGCGCAGTCTCCGCTGCCCGCCCCACTGGGACGAACAGCGGAGGACGTTCGCAATCAGGCTGTCCCCCTCTTCCCCGCCCCCGCTCCCGCCCTCCCGCCACCCTTACCACCGCCTCCAGGAGGGAATATAGCCCATTCCACTCACGGGCCGCTCTCGGCCTCCCTCGCTTCCATCACAGGAGCGTCACAGCCCCTGCACCGGCTTTCCTTTCCTCTTCCCTCTCTGCCCGGTGCCTCTCTAAGCATGACTATAAGACTTACAACAGCGCCTGGGGCCGGTCCGCCGACCTCAGTCAGCCCAGCCGTCAGGCACGTCATAGGCAGTGAGACCAGCGCTGGAGCTGTGATGTTTCCGAGAGAACGGCAGCCGGCTTTGTGAGCCAATTGACACCTGGCAGCGCTACTGTTGCTGATGCGGGCCGAAGCAAGCCGTAAGTCGGCTCGGCCCACACCACAGCCCACAGATGGTGCGATCGTTCAGCCTGGACAGGCAAGTCAGAGGAAGAAGCGTACCAACCATCCCTGTTCATAGATAGGAGGCAGCAGAATGGCATCGTCAGAAGAGGGAAAGACTGCTCTCGAAGAGCAAGAGCAGGGGCCACAGCCGCAAGCCACAGCGGCGGCTCCGGCCAGGGACGAACAGGCCTCAGCCCAAGGCCCCATCATTCTGGAAGCGGGCAGCTATCGCCCGGAGATCTACCGCCAGTTGGCAGCCGGGAGAGGCAGCGTCGTTTTTGTGCGCCGCCGCCAGCCGGGGTCTGCCTACCCCTGGCGCCGCATCATAGCGCCCCTGGCCGTCCTGGTCGCCGCCCTGCTCGTCATGGTGGCCGTCCTCAGCTTCGGCCTCGGCAGCACTCTGGCCAGCGGCGGTGGTGCGACCAGCAGCGCCAGCTCAGATCAGAGCGCCACCATGAGCGGCATGAGCAACATGAACACGGGCAGCCAGGACGCTGATGCCACCGCCACGGTCGCGGCTCTGCCCCGGGCCACCCAGAGCCAGGGCAACCAGCTCGCCACGTATGTGCGTGACCCCGACGGGGCCAAGCATTTCACCCTGACCGCCGAGCAAGTGCTTTGGGAGGTCGTCAAAGGGACCTGGGTGCCAGCCTATACCATCAATGGCACGGTGCCAGGACCGATGATTCGCGTCGCCGCCGGCGACCACGTGCGCATTACGGTGATCAACCACTTCCATGAGGCGACAAGCATCCACTGGCACGGCCTGGAGGTACCCAGCCAGCAGGACGGTGTACCCGGCCTCGGCCAGCAGCCAATTCAGCCAGGTCAGCGCTACGTCTACGACTTCACGGTCCACGACCAGGATGTCGGCACCCACTGGTACCATAGCCACTATAACGACCTGAATGAAGTGGCCGGCGGCTGCTATGGGGCCTTCATCGTTGACCCACGCCCTGGCTCGCCCCAGGCCCGCGTGGAGGTCCACGCCGACGTCGACTATACGGCCTTCATCGGTACCCTGCCCGGCGGCTACTACGTCATCAATGGCAAGAGTTTCCCTGATACTCAGCCGCTGCACGTCAGGCACGGCCAGACTGTGCGCCTGCGCCTGATCGGGGCCGATACGCTGGGCATCCACCCGATGCACCTGCACGGTCACATCTTCACGGTGGTCGCTCAGGATGGCCACCCCTTATCTCAGCCGTACCAGCGCGATACCCTGCAGGTGGCCCCCGGCGAGACCTACGACCTGGTCTTCACGGCCTGGGCCGCCCCGGGCAGCAGCTACCCCTTCCATTGCCATATCCTCTCGCACCTGATGAACCCAGGGCAAAATGAGAGCGAGATGGGCGGCCTGGTCATGCTGGTGATCTACGACCGCTAGCAGATGGCTGCTCGCGTGCCGCTGAGGCACAGGTTCCTGTGAAGCCCCACCCAAAGGAGCAAGCGCCTGGATCAGAGGATGATCCAGGCGCTTCCTTTCGTCTGTGAAGGCTGTGAAGGCAAGATGACAGCACAAGGCTGCTCTTTGTTGGGCCAGTCAGAATCAGGCACCGGCCTCCCTCACGGGGGGCGCCGCCGGTGTGGTCTCTTCATCTTCCGGCAGCTCACAGCCTTCCTCACTCTCCTCGCCCAGGAGCGGCAGGCGTACAAAGAAGGTCGAGCCTTGCCCCTCTTCTGACTCAAACCACAGGCGACCGCCGTGCTGCTCCACCAGGGCACGGGCCAGATAGAGGCCGAGACCCGTTCCTTCGATGCCCCAGGCGCGCGCATTCTCGGCCCGCATGAAACGCCCACCGATCTGACCCTGCTGATGGCGGGGGATGCCAATACCGTGATCCTGCACGCTGATCAGCACCGCCTGCCCGTCGCCCTCGCGCCCTATTCTGACCTGAACCGGACCCCCTTGGGGGCTGTATTTCATGGCATTCTCGACAAGATTGGTCAGGACCTGCTCCAGGCGATGGGGATCGATCAGGGCCACCAGTGGCTCCGCCGGCGCCTGCACCTCTAGCTGATGGCGTTCGCTCGTTGGCTGCAGGCGCCGCACCACCTGGCGCACAAGGGGGACAATGTCGGCTGGCAGGCGCTGGAGCTGCAGACGCCCGGCCTGCAGGCGGCTGAGGTCGAGCAGCTCCTCGGTCAGGCCAGCCAGGCGCTTCGTGCCCTGCTGAATCTCTTCCAGGGCCTCGCGCTGCCAGGGGGCCAGCGGGGGACCGTGTCCGCGCTCGGTCTGGCGCAGGAGCATCTCGGCATAGCCGGTCAGAGCCGCCAGCGGCGTGCGCAGCTCGTGGGCGGCGATGCTGATGAACTCGTCCTTCAGCTCCTCCGCCTCTTTGAGCGGCGTCACATCTTGATGAATGACCAGGGCCAGCGGCTCCCCAGGCGCTAGTTGCCGCAACAGCTCGCCTTGCAGGGCCTCCGGCGGCACGTGCAGCGGGAGGGCGCTCACCAGGACCGGCAGAGGCGAGCCGTCGGCACGGCGGATCTGCTCTTGATAGAGCGCGATGGCTCGCTGCTCGCGGAGTACGCGCAGGGTGACCAGCTCCTCGGGCGCCAGGGTCTTGCCCCGCATATCGCTGATGATAATGCGATGGGCCTGCAGAAATTCGAGAAAAGGCTGCCCGAACGGCCAGTCCACTCCCCACACCCGGCGCACCGCCTGATTGGCCAGCACAAGACGGGCCGTGGCGCCAGCCACCAGGGCGACCGCCAGGGGCAACGCCTCAAAGAGCTGCTCCAGCAGCGAGAGATGGCCGGCCAGCATGGCCCGCGCCTCCCGTTCGCGCTGGCGCCGCTCGCTGATGTCGCGATTGATCTCCAGGGTGGCCAGAACCTGGCCCTGCTGGTCGCGTACCAGGGCCTGGCGGCTCTCGACCACCAGCAGGCGCCCATCGCGAGCGAGCTGGGTCAGCTCACCTTCCCACTGGCCATCACGCTCCAGGGCAGTGCGTACCGCCCCTTCTCCGCCGGGGAAGTCGGTCCTGAGCAGGCGCGTGCTGATACGCCCCAGGGCCTCCTGCGCCGGCCAGCCGTAGAGGCGCTCGGCTCCGCGATTCCAGAGCAGAATACGGTCGAGGGAATCACGCACAATGATGGCATCGTAGGCCTGGTTGAGCAGCTCCCCCTGAACGCTCAGGTTCTGTAGCAGAAGGGTACGCTCGCGCTCAGCCCGGCGCTGGGCCGTCATGTCGCGCACGGCAGCAATGACGTACAGGCGGTCGCCGACGTGCAAGGGGCTGAGGCTGATCTCTACCGGGAACTCGCCCCCGTCTTTGTGGCGGGCAAAGAGATGTAAGCCAATGCCCATCGGACGCAGACGCGGGACTCGGAAGTACTGGGCCGCATGCCGGCGGTGGATCTCGCGAAAGCGCTCCGGGAGAAGGAGATCCAGCGTCTGGCCAAGGAGTTCCTCACGGCTATAGCCAAAGACCGCCGTGGCCTGGGCGTTGGCCTGGACCAGGTGCCCTTGCTCGTCTACAACGATGAGGGCATCAGGCAGAAGGTCGAGAAACTGGCGAAAGAGCACAGAGGTGACGTCAGCAATGCCTGGGGGAAAGGTCGAGGACGCGGGCACTGGCTGCCCCGGCGTCTGCTCCGGCGCTCCTTGAGGATCGTGCGCTGTCATGACTCCTCCGCTTCCCACGCAAGCAGGCCGCCAGACCGCTCAGGGAAGGGATCAGACGGCTGCTCTCAGGTTGCGTTGCTGCCTGTCAATGCTGCTAGCTCTCGTCAGAAGGATTATAGCATCGCCGCTCGCCAGCGACAAGCGCGACTCTCGCCTTCTCTTCTCGCCTCAGCCCTCTCCCGAGAGGCCCTGGCCGCTTTCCCTCCCTGTCCCAGCCTGCACCAGAAGGGAGGAAGCAAACGGTTCAGGCTCAGGCCCAGGCTCAGCGGACGGAACAGGAGCCGTGCGCGCCGCCTGATAGGCCCGCAGGATCGAACGAGCGGAAACGTAGCCAAGCAGGCGCCGGGAGCCAGCGCGCTCCTCCACAACCGGTAACCAGTCGTAGCGCTGGTCCACCAGCATGGCCAGCACCTGATCCAGCGGGTCTGTGGGCGCAACCGCCAGGGCTTGCCGCGACTCAAGCAGTTCCGTCACGCGCCTCCGCTCCCGCTCGCTGGCTTCCACGGCCAGCACCTGCGCCAGCGTCAGCCTGCCCAGCCAGGCCCCTTGCTCATCGATGACCGCCGCACTGGCAACCTGCCACTTCCGCAGCAACGACTCCGCCTGAGAGAGCGTGAGAGCGCCTGGCAGCACAGGCTCAGGAGGCAGCAGGGCCTGACGAACCTGGAGCAGCGAGAGCAGCGGAAAGGCCCAGCGCCGGCGATGGGCCGGCGAATCGGCGCGCGTCTTCAACTGACTGCTGTAGATCGATTGCTCGCCGACGGTCAGCACGGCTACCCCCACAGCCAGCATGGCCGGAGCCAGGAGCGAGAGATTACCCGTCATCTCAGCCACCATCAGCATGACCGCCAGCGGGGCATGAGCGATCCCGCCGAAGAGCGCCATCATGGCCACGATCACAAACGGAGCAGGCACCGCCGGTAAGCCTGGCGCCAGGGGACTAAGCAGGCGCCAGAACGCCGCCCCCACGGCAGCCCCGATCACCATGCCGGGACCGAAGATGCCCCCCGAGCCACCCGAGCCGATGGAGAGGCCGGTCGCCAGGATCTTGAGGAAGGGGAGCGCGAGCAGCACCCAGAGCGGCCAGGCGCTCAGGCCCGCTTGCATCCAGAGCTGCACCCAGCCATAGCCCATGCCCAGTACCTGGGGAACCGCCAGGCCGATGAGACCCACCAGCAGACCGCCCAGAGCCGGTTTGAGCCAGCGCGGGAACGGCAGACGGTGAAAGAGGGCCGTCAGTCCGTAGAAGCCCGTGGCATAGGCCCGCCCAACCAGGCCGCAGCCTACTCCCAGCAGGCCATACCAGAAGAGCTGCAGGGGCGAGCTGAAGGCCAGGTTGGCGGGAACGGCAAAGATGGGACTCCAGCCGGAGAAGGCCCCAAAGACACTATAGCCGACAATGGAGGCGATCAGCGCCGGCAGAAGCGCCTCAACCTCTAGATCGTCCTTGTAGAGGATCTCGGCAGCCAGCACGGCCCCCCCAAGCGGCGCCCGAAAGATGGCGCCAATACCGGCGCCGATCCCTGTGGCAATCGCCAGACGGCGCTCGTGGGCCTCAAGATGTAGCAGCGTCGCCAGGAGGGAGCCGAAGCCAGCGCTGATCTGAGCGGCAGGCCCCTCACGCCCGCCAGAACCACCGGAGCCAATGGTGATGGCCGAGGCAACGAGCTTGATGAGGGGAACACGCGCCCGGATCGGCCTGCCCTGATGAAAGGCCGCGATGGCCGCATCGGTCCCGTGCCCTTCAGCCTCGGGCGCCCAGAGAAAAACGATGAGGCCGGCCAGCAGACCACCACCGGTCGTCACCAGCGGCAGCAGCCAGGGACGAGCTGCACCCCACAATGGCGCCCAGACCGTACTGCCTTCACCAGTCGGATCAGGCGGTCGATAGCCAATCAGTACGCCAAGGAAAAAGGCGCTCGCCAGGTGAATGGCCTCGAAAAAGGCGATGGCCCCCAGACCAGCTACCAGACCAATGGCACTGCTGAGTAGCAGCCATTTCCAGAGCAGATAAGGACGCTCTACTCCTTTCTCGCGACGCTCCCGGCCCCCACGACGCTCCCAGCGCCGAAGGCCGACGATCAGTCTCTCGCTCAGCATGCGGTATCTGCCTCCTCTGTATGATGATGGGTGGGTGGTCAGTCAAAATCAGAGCCAAAAAGCGAGCAGGGAGGGCGCGCCACCGCGCTTTATTCCTGCCGATCAGGGGAGCGGCGGGCTGAGGGCGCGAGACCATGCAGGATGAAGTCGGCCACCGCCCCGGCCTGGTCCGCGAGCACAGAGGCCGGGTAGCCCAGGACGCGCGCCGCCAGGACGTAGGATTCGGTCACCGAGAGCACCATCAGGGCGCTGGCCTCTAGCTGCTGGACGCTCAGCTCGCCCCGCTCCTGACCCTCGGCGAGCAGACGGGCAATGGCCGCGACGTACTCCCTCAGTAGGGCCGTCGCCTCTTGTTGGAAGAGGCGGTTGACGCCATAGAGCGCGCTCATGAAGACGTGGAAGCTATCGCTCTCTTGCTCCGCTAGCCTGACAAAGGCGAGAAAGAGACCCTCCAGGCGCTGCTGCACGCTCTCCCCCGCCGCCAGAGCGGCACGGATCTCTTGCAGGTGGGCCTGAGCAATGAAGCGCAGCATCTCTAGAAATAAGGCTCTCTTGCTCTCAAAGTAGAGATAGATGGTCCCCTTGCCAATCCCGGCCTGCTCCGCAATGAGGTTGATGTTGGCCTGCTCAAAGCCCAGGCGCGCGAACTCCCGGGCCGCTATGCGCAGGATACGCTGGCGCGTGGCTTCGCGCGTCTGCTCGTCGACGATCTTCGGCATGGTCTGGCTCCTTGACAGCGGCTGCCTCCGCTTGAGGGTCCACCGTTTTTGGTGAGTGACCGGTCACCCATATTCAGGGTACGCCCAGGCCACACCACTTGTCAAGGGCAGGCAGAGGGGAACCAGGAGAAGAGCCAGGAAGCCACTCCAAAGGAGGGTAGACAGGCAGTCCAAAAAGAGCGGTGCCGCGACTGAATCAGAGAGTCAGCCACGGCACCCGCCTCTGACCGAACGAGGAGTCCCCGGGAGAAAGAGGTTGTGTCTGTGCCCCTCCTCTCCCGGGCCGGGTCCTTCCCTTCGCTTGCTTCATGCCCGGCTTGCTGGCCACGTCAGGTACGGCGGCACCCCCTTTGCCCTGCTGTCTCCACCGCCGCTCCCTTTCTTGACGGCAAGCCTCTTTGTGCTTCTCTCTCCCAGGTCACCGCTCCTCGCCCTGCAGAACCCGCCAGGCAGGTTCTGCAGGCTGGGGGAGGGAGCGAAAGCATCCTTGCATTTCTGTTGGTGACGAAATCGGTACCGCAAACGATTACGTAAGCGGTTTCAAATAGAATATAGTCGGGGAATGGGCTTTTGTCAAGGCCCCGGCGAAAATTTTCAGGGGGAGAGATGGGTGAGGTGGCGCGAGGAGCGCGAGGAGATGGGTGCGGAAGGAAGGCCCAGGCTCGGGCAGAATGGCCGGCGATGGTGTAGAATGGATCTGCTTAGGCTGAGTGACGCTGACCAGGGTGGGTCGGTCGAGCCAGGAGGGGCGGCGGCGCTGTCGCCCTGGCCAGGCGGCTCGCATGGGTGGGGACCGATGCCATCAAGTGCGAGCGGAAAGACAGTGTAGAAAGGACGATGTTGCACGTCAATGACAGAGGCTTTCGATAGAGATGCTGTGTTGGGGCAGGTGTACCGCGAGGTGGAGGAACGTTTTCTGAGGTCGGGGAGGGTCGATCTGGCGCACGGCTGGGATCATATTGAGCGTGTCTATCGGCTGGCGCTGGCCATTGCGCAGCGCGAGGGGGCGGATCGCTTTGTGGTGGGGACGGCAGCCCTGCTGCACGATCTGGGACGGGTCGCGCCAGAGGAGAGGGCGCTCACTGCTCAGGGGCCTGCTGCCTCGGAGCGGCATCATGCTGATCTGTCGCAGGAGTTGGCCGCTGAGCTGCTGGCCGCTTATGGGGTGCCGACAGCGGAGCGCGAGGCGATTCTGCATGCGGTGCTGGCCCACAGCTTTAGCCGCGGGATCGAGCCGCAGACGCTGGAGGCGCGGGTGGTGCGCGATGCAGACCGCCTGGATGGGCTGGGGGCGATCGGGGTGATGCGTTGGGCGATCACGGGGACGCTGCGGGCAACGGCGGAGACGCGCCCGTATGATCCGGCTGATCCGTTTGCGGAACGGCATACGCCCGATGATCGGCGCTATCTGCTGGATCATTTTTATACGAAGTTGTTGCACCTGGGAAAGACGATGAGTACGGCTACGGGGCGGGCGCTGGCTCAGGAGCGCCTGGCGTTTATGCAGCGCTATCTTGAGGAGTTTCGGCGAGAGCTGACGCTGGCTGGCCTGCCCGGCTGAGATGAGACCCGGCCTTCGGGAAGGCCGGGCGGCTTGCGACGGGCGTTTAGTCTTTCTTCTCGCCGCCACCGTCGGGCTGCTCGTCGCTGGCAGCGGGCGGTCGTTCGTACAGCCCTTCCAGGCCCTCGGATGGGGTGTCGAGGAAGAAGAGGCGCAGGCGCCCGGGCGGGGTGCCGAGGACTTCGTGGAAGATTCTGGTGGCTTCACGGGCAAAGGCCCGTTTCTGGTCGGCGCTGAGCGGCCTGTCGTCGGCGCGCAGTACTTCGAGCATGGGCATCGGCGTCCTGACTCCTTTCTGGTTTGGTCTGGCCTGATCTGGCGCTGCGTTGCTACCTGTTGGCCCCAACAGGCAAGGCGCTGGCGGGCCAGGGCTGGCGAGCGCGCACCGGCGCTCATCTGCGGCGCTGGCTGTATTGTATGCCGCCGGCCACGGTTCTGGCAAGCCAGGCAGAGAGCAGGCAGGACCAGGGAAACTGCGACGCGATGGCTGGCGTCTGTGCCAGACTGAGAGGAGAGGGGTGGACAGCAATCTGCTGCTATGCTATGGCCGAAGCGGAGAGTGAAAGGAGATGCGCGATGCTTGTTCTCAAGGTGACTATTATGGAGGGCCGCAGCGCAGAGCAGAAGGAGCGTTTGATCCGGCTGCTCTCGGAGGCAGCAGGGCGCGAGTTGGGCTATCCGGTGGAGGAGGTGCGCGTCATTATTTATGAGGTACCAAAGCGCAATTGGGGGATCGGCGGTCGTTCGGTGGCCAGCCGCGAGGAGGGCGGCGGCTAGGGCCGGCGCCGTGCCGATGCGGCGGCTCGTTATGTGCGGATGATGGGGACCAATTTGGGCCGCTCCCTTGCATCTCTGGGGGAGTGTGGCAGGCGTTTCTGTTCACCCTGAGAGCACCAGCTCCCCCAGCTCCCTCACTCGCTTCTCCCACGGCCACCTCTCTAGCGCCCTCTTCCAGTTGCTCACCAGCTCCTGCCTCCTCTTGCCGCTCCCCAGCCTCCTCGCCCCTTCCGCTCCCTCTACCGTGTAGCTCACGTACTCCTCTAGCTCCCCCCTCCCTATCGCCGCCTCCCCCCTCCTGTTCACAATCTCTAGCCGAATCCGCTCCGGCACCGCTATCCGCCCCCGCCAGCCTTCAATCTGCGCCAGCGCTCGCTCCGCCTCCATCGCATGCTCCTTCTCCTCCCCGTGCCGGCTCAGCTCTAAACGTACCCAGCCCTCTCGCAAGATCAGTCGCCACTCTCCCTCATCCGCCTGCAGATACACCGGCAGCTCCTCCTCACCAGGGCCAGGCCCACTACCCACCGCCTTCGCCCGACTCACCTGCTCCAGCGCCTCTCTCCTCTTCCCCTGCCGGGCATATGCCAGCGCCAGCCCCGTGTGCACGGTCCGATGCAGCACCGGGGGGACAGAGCTGAGCAAGCTACTCGCCTCCTCTAACACCCGCTGCATCTGCAGCGGCGCATTCAGGTGATAGTAATCCTGGCCAAGATAGGTCAGAGCTTTGACCAGTAAAGCGGATTTATCTGCTAATCGACTAAGTGCTGTACTTTCTCGGTCATGGCCCAGCTCTTGCAGAAACCCGAGGTTATGATAGGCAACAAGCCCAAGAAGGAAATGCCCCTGTGCCGCCAGATAGGCCGCTTCTCGCTGCACCCCCGACGGCTCATATGCCCACTTCCTCAGCAGCGGCAGATAGCTCCCTACCGTCCTCTCGACCGCCTCTAACTCCCCCTCATTGAGCAGATGCCAGCAGGCTGTGATACTCCCCGCCACCACCGGCAGCACCTCCTCTCTCACCCTCCCCTCCTTCATCCCCTCCCACTCCCAGCCCCAACCTCCTCCTCCGCTCCTCAGCCCCAGCAGCACCTGCGGCATCCCCGCCAGCAGCAAGAGCGCTTGCCTCCTCGGCAGCCTCCTGCCTCCTTCTCCCTCTCCTTCCTTCATCGCTCCCTCTCCTCTCTCTTCCCGCTCGCCTGCCTCTCTCTACCTCTACACCCCTAGCACCAGCTCCCCCAGCTCCCTCACTCGCTTCTCCCACGGCCACCTCTCTAGCGCCCTCTTCCAGTTGCTCACCAGCTCCTGCCTCCTCTTGCCGCTCCCCAGCCTCCTCGCCCCTTCCGCTCCCTCTACCGTGTAGCTCACGTACTCCTCCAGCTCCCCTCTCCCTATCGCCGCTTCCCCCCTCAGATTAAGAGCTTCCAACCTAATACGTCCTGGCACACTGACCACGCTCACCATCTCCTCAACGCCTGCTAGCCATCGTTCCGCTTCGAGGAGATGACTCTTCTGCTCTCCATATTCACCGAGACGTAGGTGAATATATCCCCCGTAGAGAGGTTCCCTGTAAGCGCCTTCGTCGAGCAACACACACACTGGTAAAGACTCGGTCCCTTCCCATCCCTGGAAGTGCTCTCGAGCCATCTCGAAAGCTTTCAAGGCTTCTCCAGCCATCCCCCGATCTGCATAGGCCCGTGCTAGGCTCATGAAAGCCCTCCCGCGTAAAGGAGCGGGCACAGTTTCGGCCAGACTACACGCCTCCTGAAAGCTCTCCAGCATCGACTCACTCTGGCCAAGCCAGTAGCAGGCCGTCCCTCGGTCGATCAGCGCTTTTACAAGCAACACAGGCCCACTAGCAAGACGACTTAAACTGACTGCTTCTTCACAAAGGTACTTTCTTCGCTGGAACTGTAGCCGATGGTAGGCAATTAAGCCCTCTAGCAAGCACGCCTGCGCCGCCAGATAGGCCGCTTCTCGCTGCGCCCCCGACGGCTCATATGCCCACCTCCTCAGCAGCGGCAGATAGCTCCCTACCGTCCTCTCGACCGCCTCTAACTCCCCCTCATTGAGCAGATGCCAGCAGGCTGTGATACTCCCCGCCACCACCGGCAGCACCTCCTCTCTCACCCTCCCCTCCTTCATCCCCTCCCACTCCCAGCCCCAACCTCCTCCTCCGCTCCCCAGCCCCAGCAGCACCTGCGGCATCCCCGCCAGCAGCAAGAGCGCTTGCCTCCTCGGCAGCCGCTGCCCCTGCGCAGCCCTTGTCTCTGCCTCGTGCTCCCTGCGCTCGCTCATCTTCAGCTCCTCCTGGATCTCTCTCTCCAGTTCCTGCAGGCTCCCTCGCCGCTCCCTCCCCCACACCAGCGGCCAGACCAGCACCCTCACCCCACACTCCCCCTCCTCCTGCTCCCTACCCAACGGCAGCAGCCTCCCCTGCAGCTCAGGCTCCCCCTGCGGAACCTCCTTCCTGCATCTCTCCTCTCGCCGCTCCTCCGTGCTCGCTCCCTTACTTCCCTCCCAGTATACCACAGCCTCCCCCTGCACCACCACCAAGGTCCTTCCCTCGCCCTGCTCCCTCAGCCTTCTCACCTGCTCCTTCCCCTCTGCCGTCAGCGGCACCCCCTCCTGCTCCAACCTCTTCAGCCCCGCCTCTAATACTCTCTCCGCCCTCTCCCTCTCTCCCTGTCTCATCCACCAGCCATACACCTCTAACAGCGCCTCCTCCTTATACGGCTCCTCCTCATACAACTGCCGATACTGCTCCCCCGCCTCGCTCGCCATCCCCGCCCTCTCATAGAGCCTTCCCAGGGCCAGCCCTGCTCTCCAGCGCTCACCCGCCACCCACTCCCGATACGCCACCGCCCACAGCGCCCCCTGCCCCTCCAACAGCCGACCCCGCCGAAACAGCCTCTCCGCCTCCTGCAAGCACGGCAAGGCCTCCAGGCTCTCCAGTCCCCTTCCCCTCGCCTCCCTCACCAGCCCCAGAGCCTCATCCACATCCGTCCAGATCCAGCCCTGATCAGCCAACTGATACCCCTGGCCACACGTCTGCAACAACTCCCTTCGCCCCAACAGCTTCCGCACCTGCCCGGCCCCCGTCAACGGATAGCGCTCCATCGCCTCACTCGGCTCCTCCCTTGGCCACAAATCCGCCAGCAACTGCTGCCGCTCCACCCTGCGCCCATGCGCGCACAGCAAGCGCTGCAACAGCGGGCGTGCATAAAAATACGTTCGCCACACACTCCCCGGCAGCGCCCGCCACCCCCCATCGGCCTCCCTCAGCTCCACCTCAAACGGTCCCAACATCCAGACCCGCACCAGGGGCAGAGCATCACCGGCCCTCACCAGAGGCTTGTTTCCGGCCATCGTCGTCTCACCGCCTTCTCATTCTCAACCGGCGCCCAGCCCATAGTCAGCGGCAGACCACTCAGCGCCTCCCAGGGCCAGGCCGCGGCAAGCATCACGCACCACATCGCGCGGCACCTTCGCCGCAGCATCCATAACGTGCCATATTCAACACCGTATGCTTTGATTATAGCAGATACATCTGCAAATAGAAAAGTAGTTTCCATCACCAGTCGTCCATATTACACAAGAACAAGAGAGAAGCGAGCGGGCGGCTTTAGTTAGACAAGAAGGAGCATCATCGTCTGCTACCGACGTCAGGAGTGCCACCTCTACTTTTGTTGCAAGCGCGCCCTGCTATAGCAATAAGCAGCGGTGTGGCGCTCGCCCGCAGGAGGCCCGCAGGCTCCTCGCCTCTCCCCGGGTGATTAGCTGCCTGGCGGGCGCCATCCGTACCTGAGCGACCGGGCGAGCGGGCGACCGACCCAGGCCCCAGTCGGCAGGCGCCCCATAGCGAGCGGACTGCTGGTCAAGCAGACAATCGGGCGGTCACGCGCTCAGCGCGACAGAGTACGCGATAGCAGAGAAACAGCCTGGAAAGGAGCATCGCCATGTCAGGAACAGTAGACATCATTGACGACTCAGCCATCTCTCGTCTCATCATTGCCCTGGCCCTGCGGCGAGCCGGCTTTCAAGTACGCTGCCACAGCGACAGCCTGGCCGCCCTGCAAGCCATCGCGCGCGCCGAAGAGCCGCCGGCGCTCCTCCTCATCGACCTCATGCTCCCCAAACTGAACGGCTATGAGCTGACCCTCCTCCTCCGCAAGCAGCCGCGGCTCTCGACCATCCCCATCGTCCTCATGAGCGCGCGCCACGGCCTGCGCGAGCGCCTGCGGGCCCGACTAGTGGGGGCCAGCGCCTTCCTGGCCAAGCCCTTCAACATTGGGCACCTGGTCGCCCTGGTGCGCCGCCTCACCGCCGCCAGCGCGCCGCCGGGCGGCTCGGTAGCTCCCCCTATACCCTCACCACCGCCACTCGTCCCGCCCCTGCTGCACGCCCCCTTTATCGTCGGCAGTCAGACCCTACCCACTCCTGTCCCCGCCCCCAACGGTAGCCGCCGACCAGACAGCTAGCAGCCAGAGAGCCTTCGCCCAAACCGAACGCGCCCCAACAGGTCAACCCCTACCAGCGCAGAGGCTGAGAAGAAAAGGAGGTCATAGCAGAACATGAGCCAGCGCCAAGGCTATCATCGCAAATGGGGACCGCGCGAGCCAGGGCCTCCGCGGCCTCGCGAATGGGAGGTCCTGCTCCTGCTGCGCCAGGGACTGGAGGACGAAGAGATCGCCAGGCGCCTGGACATCACCGCCAGCACCGTACGCGGTCACATCTATCGCCTGCGCGATCGGCTTGGGGCCAACACCCGGTCCGAGCTGCTGCGGCGCATCCCCTGGGAGCAATGCCCGCCCGAGCTACTGCCTCCCGAGGCCGGGGACCAGGGCCACCTCTAGTCAGAGCAGACAGACGCACGCAGAGGGGAGGGCGATCTCGCGCCCACCCCACCCGTTGCGCGTCGCGGCTCTCTCACCCTCGCCGCCTTATCTACCCGCTCACCAGGACCTGCCTCTCCACATGCACAAGTTGTCCCTGCACCAACCGCTTTTTTCACCGCCGCAAAGAATACTGCTCCCGATGCTGTCAATGTACTGGCATAGCGGGCGTCTTTCTCCGACGCTCACCGCTGGGGCCTGACCGACATCTTCTGTCACAAAAAAAAGAGAGACCGCCAGCGTTTCACTAGAAAAAGGCGCGCTTGCAGTCCCTGCGCTCCGGGGGAATGAGCTGTGAGGGTCCAGCGACGCGCCCCAACTGGTCCAGCCAGCCAGCCAGCCAGCCATTCAGCAGAACCGTTGTCTTGACACCTGGGGAGGGCGCTTTCTCCTATGAGTACACTTCATCAAAGTGAGCGGCACCTGGCCGCTGTCAACTACAGCCGGCTCTTCGAAGCCATCGGCACCCAACTGAAGAGGGTACAACGAGAGCAACACCTGCTAAAAAAGATCCTGTGGATAGAGGAGAAGCGGCTCATCTTTAACCTGGGAGCCCTGGCCTATGCGATAGCCAAGGAGACCAAGCCGCTTCCCCAGACCATTGAGAGCGATTACAGCGCGGGCTACTCCAGCGTTTACTTCGCCGACGACAAGGCGCGGAGCAAGTTCAGCAGCGATCTGGAGCAACACATCTGGCAACCGCTATGCCAGATGTTCACGACTATCTGCCACCTCTCCAACCAGGAGCCTGCCAAATACGCTCACAGTCTCTTGCAGCCGCTCAGCAGCTTTGCGAACACGGGCGACTTCAACCTGGGAACAAGCAAGAAGAAGGGCAATTATCTGCTCTATCCTCTCAGCGAGCCAACGTCAGTCAAGCGGCGCCGCCTGCACTTTCAGAAGCAGCCTGGCCTCACCCATGAGACGAAGCTGAAGGGTCACAAACTGACCATCGACGTTCAGGGAATCAGAGATCTCAGAGCACACCTCATTCAGGGCATCAGCGCCCACCTTGAGGCCCTGCACGAGAGCCAGCAAGACGATAATAAAGATAAAGAGGAACTGAAAGAGGCCCAGGCCATCCTGAACCAAGAAGAAGGGCCCGTCGCCGCCCAGATCAGCCGCCTCTGCGAGACCATCACCGATGAGGTTCTGGCCCGCATCCAGCGCACCGCGCGCCTCCACTATCTCGATTACATCAGGCCGGGCCTCACCAACGACCCCAAGGCAGGCGAGCGGGAGCGCAGAGCCGCTGGCCTGCTTCAGACCCTGATCGAGCGCCTGCGCCAGCTTGAAGCCTACATCCAGCGCTATCCCGACAGCCACTACACCGTCTCCTACGGCCAGACCCAGCAGTCCATCAACCTGCGCGACCTCTTCTCACGGGCCGACGCCTTCGATCCGCTGCCCATCTTCGGCGAAGTTGTCGGGCAGCTTGGCGAAATCATCAACGAGCAGCAAGGACTCAAACGCTTCATCCACGGCCTGCGCCTCAAGCTCAACGGCAACGTCCATGTCCACGGCGGCGAAGGAGAGCCGTCCTTTGACTTCCATCTGGCCCTGCTCCAACCGGGCAAATCTGCCTTCGAAGAACGCCGGAAAGAAGCCGAAAGCAACGGCACTCTTGACGCCTTCTACACGCGCATCGTCCGCGTAGCCGTCCTCTACTTCTTCGCCTTCAAGCACTGGGAAGCCCCTGCCTACCAGCCGGAGAAGGACTTTGAACAACAGCTATTGCCCGTCCTGCGGGGCGGCACCCAAGAGGAGAAGGACGCAGCCCTCCAGCGACTGGCTGCTGAACTGGAGCCGAAGGGGTCCCAAGCTCAGGGGCGCAAGAGCACCTCAGCCCTGCTGCAAGAGCTGCGCAGCGTGCTGGTTGCCTCCCTCAAAAAAGCCGGCAACCACTCGCGCCCCTACCGCACCAACCTGGTGGTCTCCCTGAACAGCGGCCTGCTCAATCGCGACCCCGAGCAGATTTTCATCCAGCACCACATTTTCGCTGACGAGACCCTCTTTGACGAGGCCCACCGGCGGGAGCTGCTCAAATACATCAGCATTGAGGAGGCCAGGATCAGCAGCGACGTCCTCTGTAAACTCGACGTCAGCCTCCAGATCGAACCGCTCTACTTCCTCCAGAGGACAGAGGCCCACGAGGAGACCAGCCGTGGCTACTCGATGAGCTACGACCTTGGGCAACTGCAGGCTCTGCCCGTCATCCTGGTCCCCACAGAGCAGGATCAGCAGAAAAAAGACCTCAATAGGAAACTCTTCCAGCAGTGCTTCGGCGGCCTGCGGCACATCGCTCTCGGCTACGGCTACCACTACCAGGGGCTGGCCACCCGTTCGGCGGAGGCCTTTGTCTACCGCATCACCTACATCCTACTGGCCTACCTCTTCATCAAGCTGGTCGTCAAGAGCGCCTTTTCTCAGCAGGAAAGGCAGGAAGACAAGCTCTTTCTTCCGCTCATCTGCATTCACACCAGGAAAGAAGAGGCCGGCCAGGAGCACTACAACGACGAAAGCATCCTGCACAGCATCACCAAAGTACTGGAGCACTTGCTCGGGGCCGACTACCTGACCAGTTCACAGGGCATGCACAAGCAGACCCTGAAAGCAGAAGGGAATGACCTCCATCGGCTCAAAAGTGCCCTCTGCTCGCTCTACTCGTCCCTGCCACACCGCTTCAAGCCTACAAGAGCGCCCGCCACAGCCACCAGCCCTGACCAGGCTCAGCAAGGGCGCCTCGACAAAGTGGCCATCCTGGTCGTCTCCAGCCGCAAATGCGACTACAGTACCCAGGCGCGCGATGACTACCTGGCCACCATCTACGGCGAAGTACTGGGCCTGGAGCGGAAAGGGAGCGACCTGGTGCTGCGTCGGCTCAGAACCTTCGCCGACAATCACCCCTCTGAGAGCATGCACACACGGCCCGACATCATCATCGAACAGGCGCACTACTGCGCTCAGCAGGGCTACCGTCACCTGCTCTACGTGGCCCACGCCCCCTACAGCCGTACCCTGGGCCTCACCAAAGGCGGGGCCCACGAGCTGTTTTTCATGAGTCAGGAGATCATCCAGGCCATGCGCGAAGCCGCCAGCGACCTGCGTGTCTACCCCATCTTCTGCGACCTCTACTACGTCCTGGATCTTTCGCCCGGCACCGCCAAGCAAGATCAAGAGTCGCTCTATATTGACGAGCTGCGCGAGCTGGCCGACGTCGTCAACGACCCCAGCAAGCGCACCGTCATGTTCCTCAACCTCTACACCGGCTACAAAGTGCCCGCTGGAGTCAGAGCAGGCGTGTCGCAGGAGCGCGTCTACAACGGCGTCATGGCTTACTCCACCGTCACCAACGTTTACGACCAGGACCCCAGCTACGAACAATACATCTGGTCCGACCTGCTGGCCCCCGATCAGCCCGGCACCATCAAGCACGACCTGATCGAGGCCATCACCCTCCTGCACTTCATGCGCTTCGAAAAGCCGTCCTCCCCAATGATGAAGCTTGACCCCTACAAGCGCATCATTGGAGACCGCAGCATCGGCGCCCAGGCCATCATTCCCCACATGAGAGGCCAGTGCCGTTTCAACATGCTGGGCTTCCTGGCACACGTTCGCTCAGTCCTGAGCGCCCTGGAGGAGAAGCAAGATCATCCGCCCCGGAAAGAGCGTCAGGAGCACCCCGAAGCTACTACCCACCGAGATGGAAGAGGAAGAGCATGACGAGCACCACACCAACAGCCCACCAGGAATCGCCACAGCCAGCTCAGTCCACCCCTACCGGCCAGCGCTCCTTTGCCGAGGACATGGGGCGGCTCTTTGAAATTGGCTTCGCCACCGGCCTGCTCACCGCACTGGAGCAGGCGCCTCACCTGCCCTGCGGGGCCCGCGATTACTACCGCCAGGAGCTGGCCCACCTCCACTTTGAGCCGCTCTACAGCCAGCTCAGCAAGCGCAGCCGCGTCTTCAGCACCTGGGATCGCGACCGACTGCGCCGCTGGGCGCTCTTCATCCTGCTACGTGGCTACCTGGGCGGCCTCACCTTCTTCCAGGAATTCCTGGCGGCTTGTACAGCTACGAACCGCGCGACACCAGAAATCATCTACCTGCAATGCCGCTTTCATGGCCCCAACAGCCTGGACACCTACGGGAAAGATGAGACGCAAGCCTTCGCCGAGCTCCTGGCGCAACTGCGCCAGCATGGCTATGAGCTACCTCCCAGCGAGCAGATCTACGAAAGCTATCGCGGACGCGGCCAATTTCCTCAAGCCGACCTGCTGCTCCTCCTGCGGCAGGGCAAGCGCTGGCATCTGCTCTGCATCGACCTCTCGGTCTTCAGCGTCCGCAGTCTCGGCGACGCCGTCAGCCTCACCGCAGTCGACGAGATCCGCGGCCTGCTACTGCGCGAGCTACGCTACATGCGCACCCGCAGCGTCTTCTCCAACCTCAGCATCGACACCGATGCCGCCCTGGTCAGCGGCCAGGAACTGCTGGCCACCGGTCTCAAGCGCTACTTCCAGGCCTTCAGCCGCCAGGACAAAGAGAGCTACAAGCTCATCCAGGCCGCCAGCTACGCCTACAGCTTCTACCACTTCCTCACCCAACACAAGATCGTCCAGCCAGAGGACCACATCACCTTTCACATCATCGGCTACACCGACCGCAGCAGCAACAGTATGACCCTGCGCCGCGACCAGCTCTCCGTCCTGGAAACCTGCGCCGAGATCTACCGCGAGCGCGACAAGAGCCAGGAAATCGAAGCCAGCCGCCAGCAATTGCTGACCGTCATCAGCAACTACGTCCGGCGCTCCTTCCAGGAGGGCAGATACTTCATTCGACAGCTCCTGGAGCAGCCCGGCCAGGAAGACGGCCTGTACTGGATCTCTCATGAGGAGCAGCTCACCGACTTTGTCTGCATGGACGCCCCCTTAAGCGCCGAGCAGGTGACGCCCGAATTACAGGCCCTCTTCCCCGACACACCCTGTGAGGGGCGCAAGCTGCGCGATCTACATGCTGAGCTTGTCCTTCACGAACTAGAGCAACCTACTCCCTACCTCTTCCTGACCGGCACCCCCGGCATCGGCAAAACCACCACCATCGTCAACTTTCTCAAAGCGCGCGCCAGGCAAGGCGAGGGCTTTCTGTTCATCTACGTCAGCCCCCGCAAACAGGTCAACCTCGACATCATCAAGAAGTTTCAAGAGGACAGTCCAGCTCACCCACGCTGCGACACCCTGCTGGCCCTGACAACCAACTCCGCCCACATCCAGGCCAACAGCGGCAGACGCACCGTCCACTACTACTCATCTCAGCCGCAAGGACGTTTCACGCTGGGAGACGTCGACTTCCTGCCCGCAGATGGCCCCGATGCCCAGCAGCAACGACCGCGCGAGCGCCGATTAGAAGAAGTCGAGGAGGGCCTGCTCATCGACCGCGGCCAGAGCGTCAACGGTGTTCTCAAGAGCCTCTGCGCAGCCATCGACGCTGCCCTGACAGGGCAGCTCTCCAACACCATCGTCGCCACCGTAGCCGTCCAATCGCTCCGGCGCACCAGCCACGAGCAGGCCACTACGCTGCAGCACCTCAAGCGTATGTTTCAGAGCCTCCTCAAGAAGGGCGTCCTACAAGAAGCAGCACTGGAGCAGCTTGGCCAACGCATCAAATACGTTTTCTTTATGATCGATGAGGTTACCGGCGACGAAAGCGGCGCAGCCTTCGTCGAGGGCATTCACAGTCTGCTCAGTCAGTACCAACTCTTCAACAACCCAGCCATCTGCTGCAAGGTCATCGTAGCCGACGCCTCGATCGTCGACCCCCAGCTCATTCAGCGTCACCTGGAAGACAGCGCCTACGAACCGGACAAGATCTACTTCCGGCGCGCCGGCCAGCCGCCACAGCCTCTGAGCCGCAGCGCTTTTCGTTTTAAGCGGCAGGAGGCCGTCGGCATTAACGCCAACGGCTACCCGGCCAGCGCCCTACGCCTGCGCTATCGGGTCGGCCTGGAGATCCAGTCATACGAAGACGGGGCCGCCTTGCGCGTCACCAGCCAACAACTCAAAAACGGGCTGCAGCAGCGCATCCTGGACGACCTGCAAGCCATCCTTGAGCAGCCCGAGGCCCCGCAGGTCCTGGTCTACATCCAGGACAAGCAGCGTCTGGCAGAGTTGATTACCGAGCTTCAACACCGCCTGGGGCGCTTCCAGCTCTACGAAGACTACCTGGTCATTCACGCCAACATCTCTGAGGAAGTGAAACAGAAAGTCAAAGACTATCAAAATCAGGTGCGCGCCATCTTCATGACCGCCTCGGCCAGCCGTGGCCTCTCCTTCGAGCGCGCCCGCGAAATCCTGGTCGACGTGCCACGCTTCGCCATCGAGCAGAACTTGATGGAGATCCTCCAGGTCATCTACCGCGGGCGCGGCGGCGATCTTGACCAGACGGAGAAGAGCATCACTTTCTATCTCACCGATCGCTTCCTCTACAGTCGGAGCGAAGAGCGCGAGCCGGCCCTGCGCGAGAGCCTGCTCGCCTTGCTCAACATCCTGCTCATTCTCAAGACCGCCCTGCTGACGCGCATCAAAGGCGAGGGTCAGATCGGGAGCAAGCGCTACCTGATGATCCCCATCGGCGGCAAGGCCGTGCTCTCCGCCGGCGAGAGCCTGACCTCACGCCTGGGGCGCCTGGTCGATCAGCTCGATGACCTGCGCCACCAGCATCCCGAGAACCCAGCCTTTCGCGAAGTAGCCGAGTACCTGATTAGCCTCCTCAGCGAGGCACGCATCGAGCTGAGTCCGCCTGTCTCAGGTCGACGCGCCCGCCAGCAAACGAGGCCAGCGGCCCAGCAAGACAAGGGTCCCGACCACCCTCGCCCATATCTGAGCATCCTGGAGCAATTTCCGCACGAGTTTGAGCAGGCCGTCATCGGCGGCTTCGAGCACCTGCTGAGGCTCCCCCCCCTGGAGCGCGCCTACATCGCCGGCAGCCTGCTGATTGTGCCCTTGGGAGAGCGGCGCCTGCGAGAAGATTACTGGATCAGCCTGCTGCAGCTCCTGCACACCGGCCAACACGACAAGGAGCTGCTCAGGCGCATGGAGCGACTGCGACAGGAAGAACACTGCAACGACGAGGTTCGCCTCTTGCTCAGGGAAGCCACGCTACTCATCAAGGAGCTGCAGCGCATCGCCTGCGAGCATACCGTCATCCCCCACCTTGGACAGGAGACACAGCACGGCGATCAGCACTACGCTATTCCATTGCATACTCTCCTCTTCAGTGAGGTCTTCCGCAGCGCCTTCCAGAACCAGCGGGAGAGCTTGCTCGATCCTTCCAGCAGCTTTCGTCGGCTGCTCGAAAGCTACTTGCGCGCCCTCTATCCCATCGATAGCACTCTTCCCCTAGGCCGCCATTACGAGCGTTTTCCCTTTGTGATCTTCCGCAGCTACAACTTGCCCGAGGCGCGGCGCAAGATCTTCCTGGATCACTACCTGTTCATGTCCCACGAACTCAATATCATCAATATGCTGCTGGCCAGAAGCGATCAGGAGGAGCAGCCCTAAACGAAGAGAGAAAGAAACATGCTTGTCAAGTGTGAGACAGGCTGGTATGCTTTTGCAGGAAAGGGCAAGTTAGGCAAGACCTTCCCCCGCGGGCCGGTGACGACTGCAGCGGACGCCGCAGGCACGGAAGGATGAGCATGCCCTGGCTTGCTCTCTTCTCTCCCAAGCATCACCAGATGAGCTGAACAGAAGAAGAGGAGATCTGCTAGTATATGTCTGCTGCTGAAGAACCCACGGCCCCCAGCCAGCCCGCCAGCGAGGGGGGGACCTATTTCATCGATGCCGAAGAGGCGGCAGAGCTAGCCCGCCTGATGCAACAGGACCGCCTGGTCACCGAAGCAATGGGCGGCCTCCTGCCCGAAGTGGAGACGCTGCCAGCCACCGCCCAGGTGCTTGACCTGGCCTGCGGCCCCGGCGGCTGGGCCCTCGAACTGGCCTTTCACTATCCCGAGGCCGAGGTCATCGGCGTCGATCTCAGCCCGAGCATCGTCGAATACGCCAATGCGCAGGCCCGCTCGCGCAACCTCAGTAACGCCCACTTCGCCGTGATGAACATCACCCAGCCCCTCGCTTTCTCCGACGCCTCTTTCGATCTGATCAACGCCCGCTTTCTGGCCGGCTTCATGCGGCCTCAAGATTGGCCGCGCCTGCTGGCCGAATGCCGTCGCCTCCTCAAGCCCGGCGGCCTTCTCCGCCTCACCGAAAGCGAGTGGGGCCTGACCACCAGCCCGGCCACCCAACGCTACTACGCCCTCTGCTCGGAAGCGCTCAAGCGGGCCGGTCAAAGCTTCTCCCCCGACGGGCACCTCCTGGGAATCACCCCCGTCCTGGCCCCCCTGCTGCGCCAGGCCGGCTTCAACGAGGTCCGCCTGCGCGGCGGCGTGCTGGAGTGGTCCAGCGGGACCCCCTACCACTACAGCACCTTCAAAAATATATCCGTCATGTTCGATCTACTGAAGCCCTTTCTTGTGAAGACGGGCGTGGCACGGGCCGAGGAAGTGAACGCGCTCTATCAGCAGGCGGTAGCAGAAATGCAGGCCGACGACTTCTTTGCGGTCTGGTTCTGGGTAACCGCCTGGGGACGCCAGCCATGAAGAATCAGGGCGGGCGTCCGTCATCAGCCGCAATCAACAGGCTCTTCTTCTTGTCGGTCTGACAGCAAGAGCGGAAAGGAAGAGAGAGAGAGAGAGAGAGACCAAACCATGACTGATATGCGAGAAAACGAGGGTTTTGCGCCAGCCGGAGCGTCTCAGACCGATTTCACCTATCCTATTGATACCGAGAAGGTGGACGAGTTAGCCCGCCTGATCCAGCAAGACCGTCTCGTGAACGAGGCAATGGGCGGCCTCTTCCCCGAAGGCCAGACCCTCCCCGAAGGCGGGCGCCTGCTTGACCTGGCCTGCGGTCCTGGCGGCTGGGCCTGCGAAGTCGCCTTTCAGCATCCTTCCGTCGAAGTGATCGGCGTCGACATCAGCCCCAGCACCGTCGAGTACGCCATCACTTACGCCCGCTCGCGTGGCCTCTCCAACGTCCACTTCCAGGTGATGAACGTCATGGAGCCGCTGGCCTTCCCCGACGCCTCCTTCGACCTCATCAACGGGCGCGCCCTCTTCAGCTTCATGCAGCCCCAGGACTGGCGGCACCTGCTGGCTGAATGTCGCCGTCTCCTCAAGCCCGGCGGCATCATCCGCCTCACCGAAAGCGAGTTCCCTCTCACGAGCAGCCCGGCCACCGAGCGCTATTTCGCTCTGATCGCCGCCGCCCTCCAGCGCGTCGGTCAGAGCTTCTCGCCCGACGGGCGTCACGTCGGCATCACCCCCGTCCTGCCGCGCCTGCTGCGCCAGGCCGGTTTCCAGGATGTCCGCCTGCGCGCCGGCGCCGTCGAGTGGTCCAGCGACAGCCCCATGCACTACGCCTTTTTTAAAGATCTCTTCGCCCTCTTCCAACTGATCAAACCCTTCCTGCTCAAGACCGGCGTCATCGCTCAGGAGGAGCTGGAGCCGCTCTATCAGCAGGCCATCGCCGAGATGCAAGCCGACGACTTCTACGCCATTGCCACCGGTCTCACCGTCTGGGGGCAGCAGCCCCACGCCAGCGCTTAAGGAAGCTCACAGCCTGCTCTGTCAGCGTGGCAGCCAGCAGGATCAGACGCCAGCCACGGGCGGCGCTCAGTCAGCAAGTCAGGAGCAAAGAAAGGAGCACCAGGCACATGACAGCCTTTGAGCCAGAGTCTCAACCCCAGCCCCAGGCCGGCACCTACCCTATCGACGCAGGCCAGGCCGAAGAGCTGGCCCGCCTCTTGCAACAGGATCGCCTGATCACCGAAGCAATGGGCGGCCTCTTCCCCGAAGGCCAGACCCTCCCCGAAGGCGGGCGCCTGCTTGACCTGGCCTGCGGTCCTGGCGGCTGGGCCTGCGAAGTCGCCTTTCAGTACCCCCATGTCGAAGTGATCGGCGTCGACATCAACCCCAGCACCGTCGAATATGCCAGCACCCAGGCCCAGGCCCGTGGCCTCTCGAACATCTCCTTCGAGATCATGGATATCACCCAACCCCTGGCCTTCGCCGAGGCCTCCTTCGACCTCATCAACGGACGTTCCCTCTTCAGCTTCATGCGGCCCCAGGACTGGCGGCACCTGCTGGCTGAATGTCGCCGTCTCCTCAAGCCCGGCGGCATCATCCGCCTCACCGAAACCGAATTCGGCCTGACCAGCAGCCCGGCCACCGAGCGCTATTTCGCTCTGATCGCCGCCGCCCTCCAGCGCGTTGGCCAGAGCTTCTCGCCCGACGGGCGTCACGTCGGCATCACCCCCGTCCTGCCGCGCCTGCTGCGCCAGGCCGGTTTCCAGGATGTCCGCCTGCGCGCCGGCGCCGTCGAGTGGTCCAGCGACAGCCCCATGCACTACGCCTTTTTTAAAGATCTCTTCGTCCTCTTCCAACTGATCAAACCCTTCCTGCTCAAGACCGGCGTCATCGCTCAGGAGGAGCTGGAGCCACTCTATCAGCAGGCCATCGCCGAGGCCCAGGGCGAGGATTTCTGCGCCGTCTGGCCCTGGCTCACCGTCTGGGGGCAGCAGCCCCACGCCAGCGCTTAAGCTGCCCTGCCGCCAGCTCTGCTGACGGCTCCCCTACCTGGGCCAGCGCACAAGCCAGGTCCAGGCCAGGAGCAGCACCAAGAGCAGCGTGAGAAGGAGTCCCCATCAGGCACACCATGAATGAGCCGCGGCGGTCTCCTTCTCCCCCCTTTCCTGCCCTCCCCCTCCCTAGAACTCAGCCACCGCCGGGATAATCTCCTTCGCAAAGACCTCCAGCGGCCTCAGCTCGTACAGATCCGGCAGATTGACAATGGCATGAGTGAAGCCCATCGCAGCCAGGTCCTTCAAACGCGCGCGCACGCTCTCCGCCGTATCGTTGCCCGAAAGATGGACGGTCAACAGAAACGTCTTCTCGATCGTCCCATAATCGCGGCCTATCGCCTCGCAATGCTCTTTGAGCGCATCGAGGGCCTGCTGCATCTTCTCTTGCCCGAGACGCGCAAGGATATTGCAGGCATCAGCATACTGAGCCACCAGGCGCATCGTCTTCTTGGGGCCTGAGCCACCGATCATCACGCGCGGATGCGGCTGAGAAAGCGGGCGAGGATTATTCGTAATGGCGGGCGCGACAACATGCTTCCCCTCAAAGGCGGTCTGATCGCTTGCCCACAGCGCCTTTGCCAGCTTCAGCGTATCCTCCAGCAGCTCAAAGCGCTCCCCCAGCGGCGGGTAGGGAACACCCCAACCACGAGCCTCCTCCTCATACCAGGCGGCCCCCACACCGAAATAGGACCGTCCACCAGAGAGAATATCGAGCGTATTCACCGTCTTGAGCAAAATCGAGGGATAGCGATAAATTACCCCCGTGACCAGCACCCCAAGATAGGCCCGCTCCGTCAGCCCGGCCAAATAGCCGAGCGCGGTATAGCACTCCAGCATGGGGTCGCTATACGTTTCCCCGAACAAGCCCTGAATCTGATAGAAATGATCCATCAACCAAAGGCTATAGAAACCCGCCTCCTCCGCCCTCGTCGCCACCTCCTTCAACCTGGACCGGATTGCAGCCGTCCCACCAGGGCCCTTGAACGACGGAATCTGCAGTCCAACGTACATCAAAAAAACCTCCTCTGAGAGTTACCCTCTGGCAGCCAGCAAGCAGACCTTGGGCAGCACCAGCCCAGCCCTACCAACAGCGCCGGAAGCTCCGCCACCCTCCAGCAAGCGAGCCAGACCTGTCGCCAGGTTAACGCTTTACTATACATCCCCCAGACCATCGGCGTTTGGCCAATCATAGCGATTCTTTGGCGGATTCTCCAACGTTCTCCCTCCGAAGCCGAAGCGCCGGCCCCCAGTCCGCAGCAGACAACAAGAGAGCAGGCCGAGAGTGGTCAGCGCCACTACACGCGCCTGCTCCCTTCTCTGCCCGGACCTTGCGAAGACAGGTCAGCCAGACTAGCCCTTGACTGAGCCAGCCAGAATGCCGCGGATAAAGTAGCGCTGCAGCGCAAAGAAGATCACCAACGGCAGCGCCATCGACAAAAAGGCCGCCGCCGTCAGCACCTGATCATTTTCGCCATAGGAGCCGACCAGGCTGGCCACCGTCAGCGTCATCGGCGCGCTCTGCGGATTGCCGCCCAAGAAAATCAAGGCCACCAACAGATCATTCCAGACCCACAGAAATTGAAAGATCACCAGCGAGGCCAGAGCCGGCAGCGACAGCGGCAAGACAATCGTCCAGAAGAGGCGGAAATTCGAAGCCCCGTCGACATAGGCCGCCTCCAGCAGATCTCGCGGCAAAGCGGCGAAGAAATTGCGCAACAGGAACATGGCAAAAGGCAGCCCAAAGGCCGTATGAGCCAGCCAGACCGCCGCATACTGCCCCGTCAACCCGATATTCGTAAAGACCTGCAACAACGGCACCAGGGCAATCTGCAAAGGAATAATCTGCAGCGTAATGACCCCGAAAAAGATCGCCTTGCGCGCCGGAAAACGCATCCAGGCGAAAGCGAAGGCAGCAAACGAGCCGATCAGAGCAGGCAGGACCGTGCTCGGCACCGCGATAATCACACTATTGATAAAAGCGCGCCCCAGGCCCTGCGCCGTGATCACCTGGACATAGTTCTGCAGAGTAAAATGCCAGGGCGGCAGCAGGGCCGTCCACCAGCCCGTCGTCGAAATCAAGCCGGGAGGACGAAACGAGCTAATCAGCAAGCCCAGCGTCGGCAGCGACCAAACGGCAGCGATCAGCAGAGCGATTACCGTGATCACCTGATCGCCCAGGCGGCGCAGCCAGGTCCGGCGCCCGGGCAGCGGGCGCCGCCGGGCTGGCGCCAGCCCTGGAATCAGCGGCTGCTGTACCTGCTGTCCGATCATGCCTGGCCTCCTTCCTCCAGTCGCATACGGCGAATATTCAGGTACATCACAGGCAGAATTGCCAGCGTCAGCAAGACCGCCAAAGCGCTGGCCAGGCCATAGTCCTCAAAGGTAAAGAGCTGGCGGTAAAACTCGACCGCCACCACATCGGTGTTGTAATTGCCACCAGTCATCACGTAGACAATATCGAACGTCTTTAAAATGTTGATGATCATGGTGGTCGTCACCACACCGATGGTGGGACTAATCATCGGCACAATCACCCGCCAGAAGAGGACCCAGCGATTGGCCCCATCGATGCGCGCCGCCTCTATGATCTCATCGGGCAGCCCCTTGAGGGCCGCCGAAAAGACCACCACGCAGAAGCCGGTCCACATCCAGACATAGACAGCGATCAAGGCAAAGGTGTTGACGCTGGGATTCACCAGCCACGGCTGTGGGGGCAGCTTGAAAAGCCCCAACATGGCATTCAGCAGGCCGATCTGCGTCTGATCAGGAGAGCGATAGAGATAGACCAGGCGCCAGATGATACTGGCGCTCACCATCGAGATGGCCATCGGAATAAAGAGCGCCGATTTGACCAGGCCCTCGACCTTGACCCGATCCACCAGAACCGCAATGACCAGCCCCAGCCCCACCGTCAAGAGGGTGCCGAAGAGCAACCAGAGCAGGTTATTCTTGAGCACGGCCAGCATCTCAGGATCAGTAAAGATCGCCTGATAGTTTTTGAGGCCCACAAAGCGCGTCGAATCGGCATTCTCGAAGCTAAGCTGAATAGTGTTGATGAAGGGGTAGACGAAAAAGAGCAGCAACAACATGATTGCGGGGGCAATCCAGGCCCACGCCTCTACCGGCAAGCGCAGCCGACGTCGGCGCGGAGGCAGCGCCACGGGAACAGCCTTTTCAATGGAGAGATCCATAGCGGTCACTCACTCCCTTCGTCCCATGCAGTTAGCCCTCGTTCGCGCCCTTACCTTCCTCTCTCCCTCTCCAAGAAGGAGACGCCCAAACGGGTCCGAGCGAGTCAGAGCGAGCCAAGCAGCCAGACAAGGCGAACAAACAAGGCAGCCAACAACGGCAAGAGGGACCGGCCCCAGGCAGCGGCAGCGCTGGGAGCGATCCCTCTCCTTTTCTACTCCTTCTCCCTTCGAGCGGCCCGGCTTCCTTCAAGCATCTCTCACCTGCCATATCTCGCTTCCCGTTTTGGAAAGTAAGCGCCCACACTTTTGACTCTCTCAGGAAGAATAGAGACGTGTCGCAGCATCCTCTAACGAGCGGAGGATGCTATCGAGCTGCGAAGGATTCTGAATATAGGCCAGTAGTCCTTTCCAATATTCCTGCTCCATCGACGAGGGCAGCAGGTCATCCTGGCCTACGCTGAAGTACTTTGCGTTGAGCAGCAGCTCGGCGGTGCGGCGCGAAACCGGATCAGGATAGACGCTCAGGGGCACCTGTTTGTTCACGGAGACCGCGCCGCCCTGCTTTGGCCAGATACTCTGGCCTTCGGGCGAGGCCAGAAACTCCATATACTGGCGCGTCCCATCGTTGTCGCGGAAGGCCGACAGGATATTGACAATCCCTGTCACCGAGTTCGCATACTGAGGAGTAATCGTCGGGAACGGGAAAAAGTCGAAGTCGACGCCCGGCTGGATACCGGGGAACTGGGTCTTGAGGAAGCTCGCCGTGAAGTCGCCGAGGAAGTACATATAGGCCTTCGGTGGGTTCTCAAAAGGCAGATAGGCGGCGTCCTGGAAATTGGTGGCCAGAATCGACTGCGGCGCCCCGCTGATATAGTGCCTGCCGTTGACGATCTCACCGAAGAGCTGGAACGCCTGCTTGACGCTCGGATGAGTCCAGGGGATCTTGTGCTCGACCCACTGTTGCGATAGCTCGGGGCCATTAAGGCTCAGATAGATCTGGTCCACCCAGTCCGCCGCCGGCCAGCCAGTAGAGGAACCACCTTCCACCCCCAGCGACCAGGGATACTTACCGCTGCTAGCGATTTTATTCGAGAGGGCAATCATCTCATCCCAGGTCTGAGACGGCGTGTAGCCATTGGCCTTGAACTGCTTCGGGCTGTACCAGACCGTGCTCTTGGTGTTGACGCGCGGGATGACCGCATAGAGGTGTCCATTGTAGGAAGAGACATCCAGCCAGATGCGCGCGTACTGCTGCTCTATCTGGCTCATAGTGAAAAACCTGTCGAGTTGGAGCAGCTTACCCTGAGCCGCATACTGCTGAAACTCGGGCACGCTCGACATACCGGCCACATCGGGGGGATTGTTGCCACGCACGCGCGTGCTGAGCACGGCTCGCAGATCGCTGGTCGGCTCTACATTGACTTTGATGCCCGTCTTCTGGGTGAAGGCCGTGTTGATGGCATTGAAGGCCGCCAGCTCCGCACCACTGAGCTGGGTGAGCACATCGATTGAGCTAACCTTCGGCACGCTGCCACTGCTCGTGTTCAAAGTGCCCGTGTTCGTGCCACCGCAGGCCGCCAGGAGCGCAGTCGCCGCACTCAGGCTCAGCCCCGCCGTCGTCGCTCGTTGTAGAAATTGGCGCCGATTGATGGTGCTGGTGGTCAGGTATTCCTCAACCAGCAGGTCTAACTCCTTCCGTGCACGCCGATCATAGATGTTCATCGCTCACCGACCTCCTCGTGCTGCAGGAGTAGAGCGCGACCACAGAGAAGCTCCGTCGCTACGCTGTTGGCGTCTCCTCACTCGCCGCGCAGAGAGCGAAGCGCGCTCCCTGATGAGCAGCGAGCGGGCAAGAAGAGATCGACTGACTCGACCACCCCAGACCGCAGCCGTAAAGTCCCCTCTCCCGCCACACTACGACTGCGCGCGGATCGGCTCTTGCTGCGACTAGCTGGAGGCGAAGGAAGAGAAGGAAAGGGGAAGCGCAGCCTACAACAGGCAGGATTCTGCTCAAGGGCGCTATCTCATTCGGCCAGGCCATCCGACAGGGAGAGATAAAACGACCAGCAGCGAAGGACGCTTCTCCCTGGTCACAGAACGAGAAACAGGGAGCATGCTCTGCCTCCCCCACTCCCTACGCAATAGCGCTAAAACCTGAATATGCCCTGCATCTCCCCTTGTTCCCTTCTATTCACGAGAATGAGGATACCATACCCGGCTCCAGTTGTCCAGAGTATTTGCCCGTCAGGCCGTCATAGCCAGCCTTAGAAAGCTCGTACTTTTCTAAGACAGCGCATCTTCTTCAAGAGTGCAGCGTATCTGTCGATCGTTCTCCATTTGCTTGTCATTCAGATCAACCGCTGGCTCACCAGGCATCTGGCGCCCGATCTCAGGCGTGTGCGGCCACGACCATCAGGGTGCAGCCAGGAAAGCTGAAGCGGGAAGCGAGAAGGCGGCATCCAGCACGGTCAGCACGGAGCCGAGGGCGATGGCATTGCCCTCCAGGGCGCTTGGCAGGATCTGCGTCCCTTTCCAGGCAGCGGGCAGACTGACCGAGGCAGCAACGCGACGCAGCGGAGCCAGCAACAGCTCACCGGCACGCGCCACCCCACCATCCAGCACAATGACTGCAGGATTGAGCAGATTCACCAGGCCGGCCAGGGCCAGACCAAGTCGCTCGCCGGCGCGCTCAATGGCAGCCACACTGGCAGCGTCCCCCTGCCGGGCGGCCTCGATCACATCGGCAATATCGACCGCTCCAGCCGCCGCGCGCGCCGCCAGCACTGGCTCAGGGAAGGTCGCTTCTCGACTTGCTCCCTCCAGCTTGCGCCGCAACGACTCCCCACGGCAGGCATCAACGACAATCGCCCGCGCTCCCGCCAGCGTTTCCAGGCAGCCACGATTGCCACAGACGCAAGACGGACCGTTCTCGTCGATACTCAGGTGACCCAGCTCGCCAGCGCTGCCAGTATGGCCACGATAGATGCGCCCATCGATGATCAGGCCGCCGCCGATGCCAGTGCCGACCTTGATATAGGCCATCTGGCCCACGCCGCGCCCGGCACCACAGCGGCTCTCACCGAGCGCCCCCATGTTGGCATCATTATCGATATAGAGGGGACAGGGAAACTCAGCCTGCAGTCGCTGCCAGAGATCAAGGTTATCCCAGCCGGGCATATGGGGCGGCGAGCTGAGGCGGCGCAGATCCGGCGAGAGCGGCCCCGGAATACCCAGCCCGACGCCAAGCAGCGCCTGCCAGCCAACCCCCTGCTCTTCAAGGAAACGCCGCACCTCGGCCACCAGCAGCCTCAGACACTCCTCCGGCCCGCGCCCGGTATCAAAAGGTAGCGCGCGCTGCGCCACGATCTCCGGCGCCAGATTGGTCAGGATCATCTTTACATGGGTCCGGCCCACGTCGAGGCCAAGAATGCGCCCCGCGTCCGTATTAAAATGCACTAGAATGGCGCGCCGGCCTCCACGCGGCGTGGCATCGAGCAGATGCCCCTCGCGCACCAACCCTTCGCGCAGCAGGGCCTCGACAATGCTGCTCACGGTCGTGCGCGACAGCCCAAGACGCTGAGCCAACATGACGCGCGCCAGCGGCCCATGTTCGCGAATATAGTTGAGCACCAGCAGACGATTGAATTGACGAATGCGATGCAGATCAGCCCCTCGCAGCGCCGAGGCGCTGGCCAGCTCCTCCGCGCGCCCCTCCCGCGCACGCATATCAGCCAACAGCGAATGAATAGCTTTCTCCACAGCCTTACCGAGACCTTTCTGCCCCTTGTCCTCCCGCTCGTAGGCTTCCACCCCTGGCAGCCTGCAGCCCGGAGGGAATACCGTTCCATGCACCGGTGGTGAGGATTGTAGCACCGGCCATCTTAGTTTGTCAATCGTCGCAACTAAGCTAAGCCAGAAGAAGGCAGAAGAAGAGAGCGCTGGCTGCTCCCAAGACGGCCAGCGCTCTCCTCAGCAGTGAGCTGACAGAGACCGACCATAGTTAGCTCAGGGCATAAGCAAAGAGGTGCAAGTGGCCCTGGCTCACTGTAGCCGGCAGGGTAATGCTGGTCACGGTCTTACCGGCCTCCAGGGTGATCGGGGCGCTGGCGAAAAGGTAAGTCTCGACTTCCTGCGGCGTGCCCGAGCTGCTATTGCGATAGGGCATCCGGGCAGCGACCACATTGCCGTAGGCGAGCGAGCCGGCGCCGGCGTTGAGCGTCCAATCGCTGAAACCGAGCTGGGCCGTCTGGGTGCTTCCATCGGTGTAGGTAATGGTCACCGTGCCGACCGATGGACCATTCGTAGCGCTGCCCAGGAAAGTGAGCTGAGTGGCCCCGGCCCTGGGTGGGACCTGGATGGTCTGGCCAGCGTTCTGGACGTTGTCTTGAGTCTCAACGGGCACATTGGGCCAGGTGTAACTGACGCCATTGACGGTGACGGTGGCGCCGGGCTTGTAGCCCAGACTGGCCAGAAGCTGGGCCGAGTAGCTAAAATGCGAGCCATCGAAGTCGGCGATGGTCGGCGTAGTATCGTCTGAGATGCCAATGTTGTTCACGAGCGGCAGCAGGCTGCCTGCAGGGGAGACCAGCACCGGCAAGGTAACGGTGGGCAGCGTGGAGCCATCGGCGGTCTGCACGTTAAAGGTCACAGTCGCATACCCCTCTGGCTGATTCGCCGCGGCACTGATGGTCAGCGTCTGGCTGGCGGAGCCATAGGTCGGCACGCTGAAACTGCCGCTGGTCGGCGAGACGCTCAGGCCGTCAGAGGGGTGAGCGCTCCAGCTGACGCGCTGAGTATTCCCCAGCAGGTCACGAGCCATCAGACCGATCTGAGTGGTGGCGCCAGGGGCCAGGCTAGCCCGCGCCGGCGAGAAGCTGATGCGAGCCGCCATCTGGCCGGTGGTATAAGAAGGTGGGGCATCGGCAGAGTCGCTGCCCCAGGTGGTATTCGGTGCCGTGTCCAGCCCAAAGTCGAGAGTGCCGCCCTGGGCGACGAAGGAGGGCGGCAGCCAGGGCCGCGTCGTAGTCTGCCCGTTGACGCGCAGGCTCTGCACGTAGGGCGCATTCTCGGCGGCCTGGGGCGCGTTGATCTGAATAACCTGGCCGCTGGGGCGCGTTACTTTGATGCTCGGGAAGAGGGGACTGGCCAGGACCAGGTCGGCGGTGCCGGGCACCATAGGGAAGAAGCCCAGGGCCGCAAAGACGTACCATGAGGACATTTCTCCGAGATCATCGTTGCCGGCCAGGCCGCCCGGTCCAGGCGCATAGAGCGTGTTGACCGCCTGGCGTACCACCTGCTGGGTCTTGTAGGGCGCGCCGGCGTAGTCATACTCCCAGGGCGTTTCAAGCGTTGGCTCATTGCCAAGAAAAGCGTAGGGCTGGTCTGGGCCGGCATTGAGCTGAGAGAAGAAGGTATCCAGCCGTGGCAGCACTTTGGCATTGCCGCCGAGGGCATCGAAGAGGCCGCGCAGGTTGAAAGGCACCATCCAATTATACTGGGCCCCGTTGCCCTCGACCCAGCCCGCCTGATTGGCAGGATCGTAAGAAGCAGGAAAAGAGCCATCGGCGTTGCGAGGCTCCAGGTAGCCATCGGCAGGATTGAGCAGATTCTCCCAGTCCTGGGCGCGGGTCATGAACTTCCGCGCCGTCTCCTGATCGCCCAGGGCCTGAGCAAAGGCCCCAATGGCGAAATCAGCACTGTCGTACTCGAGCTGCGTGGCCGCCGGCCCGTAGAAGCCACAGCAACCGTAGCCGCCGTCCTGGGGCAAGTAGCCCAGCTCGTCCAGGTAGCGCAGGCCAGGCCGAATGCCGTTCGGCTGCGTCGCCTCATGAATCATCGCCGCCAGGGCGGCCTGCGTATCGAAATCACGCGCCCCGAAGGCGTAGGCTCCGGCGATGATCGGATCAGCCGGATCACCGACCATGACATAGGTTTCGCTGTTGGCCAGACTCCACTTGGGCAACTGGCCACTCTGCTGGTAGGCCAGGACCATTGACTGAACGATGTCGCTGGTCTCCTGGGGCGCCAGCAGGGCCAGGAGCTGGATCTCTGAGCGGTAGATGTCCCAGCCCGAGTAGTTGGCATAGAAAGCGTGGCCGCGCGGCAGCGTGTGCACCTGACCATCGAAGCCAATGTATTGCCCGTTGACATCCGAAAAGACGTTGGGCTGCAGGAGCACATGGTAGAGGGCAGTGTAGAAGGTAGTGAGCTGGGTCGTGGTGCCGCCGCTGACCTGAATCTCGCTCAGCCAGCGGTTCCAGGTCGCCTGCGCCTGCTGGAGCACCTGGTCAAAGTCGCCAGCGGGATCTTCGCTATCGACGTTGAGGCGCGCGTTGTCGACACTGACGAAGGAGAGACCGACCCGGACGGTGACGACGTTGTCGCGCGCCGTGTCGAAGGTGACAAAGGCGCCCGAGCCGGGGCCGGAGACGGTGACATCTGGGTGCTGGCGGGCTGCCTGCACAAGAGCAGGCGAAGGCCGGGCGCTACGCGCCAGCTGGGCTTGAGCTGCTTGCACCTTGCTGACCTGGGAAGCCACCTGACTGCCACCCCGCGCCCTGCGGCTGCCGGGGCTGACAGCGTTGTTATGCCAGGTGCCGATACTGGCAAAGGGCTGGCTAAAGCTCGCCCAGAAGTAGAGGCGATAGACATCGTTGGCCCCGCAGAAATGGCCGCTGCTAACCCAGCCCGCAACGCTGTGGCTCGCTGGGTCGATGGTCACCTCAGCGTCAAAGGCCCCATTGGCCGAGCCAGAGACGTTGACGAGCATGGTCGCAGTCTGCCCGCGCGGATAGGTGAAGCGACCAACACCACTGCGCTGGGTGACGCTCAACTCCACTTTGACGCCGCTATCAAGGGTGACGGCATAGGAGCCAGCACTGGCTTGCTCGTTGCTGTGGGAGAAGGTGGCAATGTAGCGCATGGGGTCCGCCGCCGGCGAGTCACTGACGGCCCCAAGGTAGGGCATGAACGGAATATCGCCATAGGCGCTACAGCCGGCGCCGCTGAGATGGGTCAGGCTGAAGCCACGTAGGCGGTTGTCGTTGTACCAGTAGCCACCGGGCACATAGCTGACAGTGTCGGGACTCCATTGCACCATGCCAAAGGGGAGGTCGGCCCCGGGGAAGGTGTCGCCGCCGCCGAAGGGTGCTCCCTGTTGGATACCAGTGCCGGTAAAAGGATCAACCAGATCGGCCAGGTGAGTATCTTGGACCGGCGTCGGCGCTCGCTGCCTCGCCAGCGTCAGCTCCGGTAAACCGGTCAACAGGATGACTAGCAGTACGGTCAAGATGATGAAGGGAAAGAGCCAGAATCTCGCGCTCGTGACGTACCTCATCGTGGCGTTCTCCTCATCTCGTTCGTCGAGCGGCAACCATCTCCCTCGTCGATAGGCCGTCTGACTGCGCCATGTTCCCCGAGCGCCGTCACAGTCACTACTGCGACATCACAGCACTGCGAGGACGTCGTGAACCGCACGCAGCCGCGACGATGGAGCCGCAACTGCTCCGGCAACGCTGCGGACGAACCAGATCAACGGTGGAACAGGCTGTCTTCGGGCCACGCTCCCCCAGCTGGCCCTGAGATCAGCGTAAGGATCGCTTGCGGGAAGGGCACCCCGCCAGCCAGGTCTGTCTCTGAGGCTGCTGCTTCTCTAGCTGGCGCTTCCCAAGATTAATTGGTACATTTGCCTATCTTACTTTCACAAGAGTAATGATACACGGCCCCTGTAAGATAGTCAAGTGTACCAACCAACTGCAGCGCTTGCGGCTCAGCACAGACAGCCGCAGCGTCAAGAAGGGCCAGCGCAAGGAGCGGTCGTCTGACTCGCCCGCGTCCGGCGGATCGGCGGGATCAGGGCTTGTGCGAGCAGGGGCGAGAGCGCTTCCTTTCTGTCTGCTCGTTGTGCCTCTATTCAAGAGCCGTGGCCTTCGATTATCATGGTAGGAGGTGGAAGAGCGGAGAGCGCGAGGCAGATAAGCGAGCAAGGGAGCAAGTCAGAGCAAAGAGAGGCTGGCCAGCTGACAAGACCAGAGCTTGTCGCCTGGCAGCGCTCTTCAGTGTAACAGTTATGAGGGAGTCTGGTATGGGTTTGCTCATTCGTCCAAGCCCAGGGCCGGCCCAGGCCGAGGGGTTGCAGGCGAGGCTTAGGGTTACCCCGTCCTCGGCTGGCTGGCGCTATGTATCGTTCACGGTTTATCACCTGCGCGCAGGCCAGCGTCTCAGCGGAGCGGCGGAGGGTCAGGAGAGCCTGGTGATGATTCTGACGGGTGTAGGCGAAGCCTGGCTGAACGGCCAGGCGCTGGGGGAAGTGGGTGAGCGCCTGAGCGTCTTTGACGACCGCTCTCCCTACGCCCTCTATCTCTCCGTCGATGGGCATTACGAGATCGTCTGTCGCTCCGCGGAAATGGAGATCGCTGTGGCCGCGGCGCCGGCAACCGAGCAGCATCTACCAGCACGCCTGATCGGGCCGAGCGATATCAGTCTAGAGCTTCGCGGCTCTGGCCAGACAGAGCGCCGCATCCGTCATATTCTGGATACCGACCAGGAGGCTGAGCGTCTGATCGCCGTCGAGGTGATCACTCCAGGCGGCAACTGGTCGTCGTTTCCGCCGCACAAGCACGATACCGAGAATCCGCCGCACGAGTCGTATCTTGAGGAGACCTACTATCACCATATCCAGCCGGCGGATGGTTTTGCCATTCAGCGTGTCTACACCTATGACGGGCTGGACGAGACCATGACAGTACACGATGGTGAGCTGGTGCTGGTGCCGCGCGGCTACCATACGGTGGCGGCGGTGCCGGGTTGCGACCTGTACTATCTGAACGTCATGGCCGGTCCGCGTCGGGCCTGGCAGTACCAGGTTGATGCCGCCTTCCGGCGCCTGCTGCCGCCCTCTGGCTCGATTATGGGCACCGTGCTACGCCCCGGCGCTTCGCACGCGGGCGGCTGAGGTCAGGTCCAGCTGGAGCGGGTCTGCACTGTTATGGGAAGCGCACACACTGGAACATGGTCGCGTCCACCGGCTGCGCGCCGCAGCAGCAGGCCCACAGCGCGCGCTATCTCGAGCTGCTGGCGCGCAGGCGTGAGATGGGGACGCCCGTGGGGCCGTGAGCGACCCGATCAGGGCCGGCTATTCAGGTCAGGCTGGCTTGCGTCCCCAGGCCACTACAGCCACTACCAGGCCGCGGAAATCCCCGGCCTGCATCTCGGCCAGGGCCTGCTGAGCCAGCCGCTCCAGCTCTTCTCTGGTAGCCAGGCCCATGTGAACCAGGAAGGGGCGCGAGACCTCGAGCAAAATCATGACGTCCTTGAAGAAGCCGTAGTGGGCTGGCGCTTCGCTGGACCAGTCCAGGGCGCTGGCACGCAGACGCACCTGCTCGAAGCCGCTCTGGCGCAGGAAGGGTGCCAGCTGCGGAGTGATGCCAATATGGCGCCCGTCCGGGGAAAAGCTCTGGCCAGCACGCTTGAGGGCCTGAAAGCTTAAGGCAAAGAAGCGTTCGGTCGCTTCGCTATTGGTCAGCGGCCCCTCGGTATCTGTGAGACAGAGCACCCCGCCTGGCTTGAGCAGGCGCCAGCACTCTTTAAGGAGTTCGGGCCAGGCCGCCGGCAGCATGAAGCTGCTTAGCAAGCGTCCATTGATGACATCAAAGGAGGCGTCGGGAAAAGACATCGGCTTCATGACATCCATGACCATGAAGCCAGCGTTGTCCAGGCGCCGCGCCTGGGCCTGGGCGCGCGCGTACTCGATCATGCTCGGGCTGATATCAACGCCAATGAAATCGGCCTGGGGATAGAGAAAGGCCGCTTCCAGCACCCAGCCCCCCGGCCCACAGGCCAGGTCAAGGACACGCCCCCCTTCCGAAAGAGCCAGCTCCTCGGGGAAGACGCCCCCCATTGCCTCGATCGCCAGACGATTCTGCTGCATGAGACGCGCCAGTTCGGCAGCCTGCTCGGTATCAATATGATAGGTCGAGCCTGCCCCGGCTTCTGTCTTGGCTGCATCATGCTCATCAGGGGAAGCCATGACTTTGCTCTCCTCTTCGCTGCACTGACTGCATTTCGCTTAGAAGGCAAGATCACCCGCAGCAAAGGTAGCAGCGTTGCCAATTCCGTGTCATGTCACACCAGATCTCATCAGAGCTATCTCGCTGGGCGGTCCCGCCTGTTTTGCCTCTTTGCTTGAGCATAGCAGAGCAAGGCAGCGCCTGACAAGTCCTGGCGCTCTTTGGCCCTTGCCTATGTCAGGGAATCGAGCCAAACAAAACCTAGACCGTCAAGCGGCGTCCGCGCACACGGCGCACCAGGCCCATGACGCCAGAGGGAGCCAGGAGCGCCACCAGAATCAGGATCACTCCAAAGACCACACGATCAAACTCTGGCGGGAGCGCGGTCCCCAAGAACGGCAGTTCGCCGGCCAGAATGCGCAGTACCTGGGCCGTCACCAGCATCAGCGGCACCCCAATGACTGGCCCCTGCCAGGTGCCCAGGCCCCCGACCAGACTCATCAGCACCACATCGATCGAAATATCCAGGCTGAAGGTTCCTTGTGGCTCAATATAGCTCGTATGAAAGGCATAGATTGCCCCCGCAATGCCAGCGATACAGGCGCCCAACAGCAGGGCCTGCGTCTTCAGCCAGGTCGTACGCACCCCCAGGATCTCCGCCGGGTCCTCATCCTCACGAATGGCCACCAGGGCATAGCCAAAGCGTGCATGCTCGATGAGGAAGGCCAGCAGCACCGTCAACACCATCAGGAACAGAAAAGCATAATAGAATATTTGTTCGTTTGTGAAGGCATCGAATGGCAAAGCGGGCATATAGATTCCGCTGGCGCCTCCTGTGATTCCGAGATTCGTGACCAGCACCTGCGTTAGAAAGCTGATGATCAGCGTCAGAATAGCGAAATAGACTCCGCGCAAGCGCAGGGCCGGCACCCCCACCAGCAGGGCTACCACTGTGGCGACGCTTCCCGCCAGCGGAATGGTCAGCAAAGGATGGACATTATACTGAGTGCAGAGTACGCCGGCGGTATAGGCGCCAACGCCAAAGAAGGTCACCATGCCGAAATTGAGGTAGCCGGCGTAGCCACCCAGAATATTCCAGCCCTCTGCCAGCATGATATACATAAAGACCGAAGACAGGGTTGTCACCCAGTCCAGAGGGATCAAGACGCCGAGCAACGCCAGCAAGCCGACCGCCGCCGCCGCACCCAGTCCGCGATAGAGCCAACTCCGCCAACGTGCTCCGGTCGCCACCCGCTCAAGCAGGGCACTACTCATAGCGATTATCCTCCCGCTCGCTTCGTGCTGCCGCGTCCAGCCGCAGCGCAGCCGGACAGCCACTTCACCGCGCTCTCACTCCGTCTCAGCACTCGTCAGAGCGCGCGGCTCTGGCTTCCGGCCAGGCCCTGACCGCGCACCAGCAGCGCGACCACCAGCAGCAGATAGACGATGAAGTAGACATACTGGAAAGGGAAGAGGATACTGCTCACGGTCTCGATCAGGCCAATGAGCAGGCCGGCCAGCAGCGTATTGCGAATGCTGCCCAGGCCGCCGATGACCACCACGAGGAAGGCCCAGGCCAGCCAACGATAGTGGTCCTGGGGATCAAAAGGGAAGATCATGGCTAATACCACCCCTCCAATGCCGGCGGTTGCCGTTGCCAGACCAAAGACCAGCAGCGAGAGACGATCGGTATCAATGCCCGAGATGCGAGCCGCGTCGCGATTTTGGGCCATCGCGCGGATGGCCTTGCCGTAGAGCGTTGAGCGCAGAAAGGTATCGAGGAGGACCACGAGAGCCAGGGCGATGACGGCGGCGATCAGGCGTGGTACGGCGATGGCGATGCCATCGAGGGTCAGCGAGGCATTGGTATAGCTCACCGTGAGCACTTGCGTATCGGTCGTCCAGCGCAGGATCGCCGCCCCTTCAATCACCACCAGAACCCCGAAGAGCACCAGCAAGCCGGTGGTCTGCGAGGTGCGGGCCACGCGGCTGATCAGCAAGCGCTCCAGGAGGACCCCGATCAGGAAAAAGACTGGCACGGCGACCACGGCACTGATGATAGGATCAAGGCCCAGGCGCTGCAGCAGCTCTAAGGCAAGATAGGAGCCAAGCATGATGAGGGTGCTATGAGCGACGTTGACCACCCCCATGATACCCAGCGTCAGGCTCAGGCCGAGCGAGATCAGGGTATAGACCAGGCCGAGTAGCAGGCCATTGATCAGCGCCTGCACCAGCAGCGACAGGCTGATCGTTGTCAGCATCGCGCCTCTCCTTTTTCTCTTCTGCCCAAACTAAAAGCGCAGCCAGCTCTTGATCAGTGCTTCCAGGCGGTCCTCGAAAGCGCCGCGCTCGCCCTCCAGGTTGTTGCGGCCATACTCCAGCGTGTAGACATAATCGGCCAGGGCCACGGCGGCGCGCACATTCTGATCGACCAGGAGAATGGTCCGCTGCTCTTCCTTGAGACGTGCAATTTCCTCATAGACCTGATCGACAATGACCGGCGCCAGACCCACCGAAGGCTCGTCGATCAGGATGACACGCGGGCTGGCCATCATCATGCGCCCAATCTCAACCAGGCGCTGCTGACCGCCGCTCAGGCTGCCGGCCTGTTTCTGGCGCCACTCTTTGAGCAAGGGATAGCGCGCATAGATCGCCTCCAGGGCCGCACTCAGGCGGCGGCGGTCGCGCATCAGGAGCCAGCCGCCGATTTCCAGGTTCTCCTGGACTGTCAACTCGGGAAAGACCGAGCGGCCCTGTGGGAGCAGAGCCATGCCTAGCGCCAGACGTCGATGAGGCGGCACAGCAGTGATCTCGCGTCCGTCAAGCAGGACCTGCCCGCTGCGCGGCCTGAGCAGGCCATAGAGGATGCGCAAGGCCGTCGATTTGCCCGAGCCATTCGGTCCCAGCAGCACGGTCACTTTCCCGGGACGAGCCAGGAGGCTAACGTTGTTCAGCACCAGGTCGTGACTATAGTAGCCGGCAGTGACCCCGCGCATACTCAAGCCGGCGCTCGTATCGGCCACCAGCCCATTGGGCGACGGCCTGCCAGAGCCTGCCGGCACGTCAGCGGCGTGCCTCATCATGACGGATGCCCTCCTGCCTGTTCGAAAGAAGAAGAAGAAGAACATGACGACGAAGGCGAGGTCTGGGCCTGGCCTTGTCCTCCGGCATGGCCCAGATAGGCGGCGATCACATCGGGGTGCTCGCTGACCTCCTGCGGGGTCCCGCGGGCGATGATCTGGCCGTAGCTCATGCAGATGATGGTCCGCGCCAGACTCATCAGGTCGGGAATCTCGTGGCTGACGATAATAAAGGAGACCCGGCGCTCTTGCTGCGCCTCACGGATGCGCTCCAGCAACAGGGCCTTGATCTCGGGATGGACGCCGCCAAACGGCTCGTCCATCAACACGAGCCGCGGCTCGGTCATTAAGGCCCGAGCAAACTCTAACAGCTTCTGCTGACCGCCAGATAGCTCGCTGGCCGGCAGGGCTTGATAGCGCTCCAGACCGACAAAGGTCAGTAGCTGGCGGGCCCGCTCTTGGGCTACGGAGCCAGGTAGATGGGCATGCACCAGCGGCACCAGCATATTCTGAGCGACGGTGAGCGTGTGGAAAACGCGCGCATTCTGAAAGGTACGGCTGATGCCCAACAAGGCCAGCTGATGGGGACGCAGGTTACGTGTAGGGCGGCCCAGATAGCGGATCTCTCCACTCTCGGGCCGATAGAGGCCATTCAAGGTATTGAGCAGGGTGGTCTTGCCGGAGCCGTTGGGTCCAATGAGGCCCATGATAGAGCCAGCTTCCAGCGTAAACGAGACGCGCTCTAGCGCCACAATGCTCCCGAAGCGTTTCGAGAGGGAGTCGACCTGCAAGACAGGTTCCATCGTTACTCTCCCATGTCGAAGACGTGCCAGAGGGAGGGTCACCCTCGCGGCGCCAGTGCCGGGAGGCTGGCCCTCCTACCGTGCGCGTCGCTACTGCAGTTGTGGCTTGGCGGTAGCCCGGCTGGGAGGCCAGACTACCTCGTTCTTGCCGTTGAGATACTGCACGAGCACGGCATTGTAGTGGGGCATACCGTATTGATCAAAGGTCAGCGGACCATTGACAGTGTTGAAGCGATGATTCAGGACATAGGCCCGCAGTTGCTGCTGATCGAGGGTGCGCGCACCCTCGACCGCCTGCTGCATGACCTGCAGAATGGTCATGGCCACGGCGGCGTACTGGCTGAAGACGGTCTCATGCCGTACCTGCTGCAGCATGGTGAAGAGATCCTTGAGGCCATCGTAGTTGTCACTGGGTACAGCCATCGCTGTCGAGAAAATACCCTCGCCAGCAGGCCCCAACTGGGCCCAGTAGGGCAGCGAGGTCACGAGCGAGCCACAGGCGCAGTAGATCTTGGGCTTGAAGCCGAGCGAGTAGGCGGTACGCGCGATGAGGGCCGCCGGGTTGGGCAGCGAGAGCGCAAAGAAGAGATCGACTTTGGCCGCCTTGGCTCGCTGAATGAGGCCACTGACGTCGGTGGCCGTGGGTGGATATTCTTCATTGAGAACGATCTGCATCCCGCGCTGCCTGGCAAAGTTGATGACGCCGCCCTGACCCTGGTAGCCGTCGCGCACGGCCAGCGTAAAGGGATTCTGCTCGGTAACAATACCGACGCGCGTGGGCCGCTCGCTGGCGGGCAGGGAGTCAATCATCTCGAAGACGCCGCGACTGTAGTCAGGCTCCTGGTAGGTGTAGGAGCCGATCATCGATTGCGTGCTCTTGAAGAGCTTGATGCTCACGAAGCCGCCGTTCCAGAGGATCATGTGGTTGGCGGCAGCAATCGGCAGCACGGCCCCGCCAATGGCTGTCGTATAGGGCGAGAGCAGGAGATTGACTTTGTCTTGATGGATGAGCCGCTGGTAGAGGCTCTGGGCCGTGGCCGGGTTGCTCTCGTCGTCGTAAATAATCATTTTGACGGGATGGCCAAGTAGGCCACCGTGGCTGTTTACTTGCTGGAGCCAGTAATCATAAGTGGCCTTGTAGTCTGCCGAGGGGCCAGCATAGGCCCCGGTCAGGCCAAGGGTGCCGCCGATGACAATCGGCTGACCTGCCGGTGGCAGCCCGTTCGCAGAGCTGGAGCTGCTGCCTGTGTTCTGGGCGGCGCTGCAACCGGTCAACATCAGGATCAGCAGCATGGTCGTCGTGATGAAGAGACGAAAAGACTTCATGTCGTCCTCCTTACGCAACGCCGCGCGACAGAACAGGCGGGCAAGCCTGTCTCCGGCGGGAAGTCACCGTCCTCCCGTGCAGGTGGGCGCTCCTGCTTCCTGCTCTCTGTCCGTGTGGACGCCCCGCAATCCACAGGGAACGACAGCCCGCCTGTGGACCTGCCGCAGAACGACGCTGTTCGTGTCGCTGCTCTGCAGTGCCCTGCTTCAGTGAAGGCCCATGAGGGCAAACAAAGGCACTTTTTAGACGTTCGTCCGTTCTTCCTCTCCCCTATCCCTTAGCCATTGGTGTGAATGTGCGTGTGCGCGCGTATGCAGGTATGGGTGTGTGATCGCCCTGGGCGAGCGACCCTGATAGACGGCCCCCAGCTTCAGGCGAGCAACCCCAGCGGCTCTTCTAGCAGCTCGGCCAGGGCGGCCAGAAACTGCGCTCCGCTGGCCCCATCGATGACACGATGGTCGCAGGAAAGGCTCAGCAACATGGTAGGCGCAACGACCGGCTGCCCAGAGACGGCAATGACACGCTCGCTGATGCGCCCGACAGCCAGAATGGCAGCCTGGGGCGCATTGATGATGCCGTTGAAGGCATCGACGCCGTACATGCCCAGGTTGCTGATGGTGAAGGTGCCCCCCTGCAGATCCTGGGGACGCAGACGCCGGCTGCGCGCCCGTTCAACCAGCTCTTTGCGTACTTCGACCAGGGCGCGCAAACTCAGACGATCGGCTTGATGGACGACAGGCACGACCAGTCCCTCGGCAGTGGCAACGGCCAGGCCGATGTTGATCGCCTCATGATGGACCAGGCGCCCATCTTGCCAGGAGGCATTGATCTGAGGGTGAGCGCGCAGAGCTGCGGCCACCACGCGCACGAGCAGGTCTGTATAGGTGACCTCGGACGAACAGCGTCGCCGCATGGCTTGATGCCAGGCGAGTAGTCGCTCCGCCCGGACCTCACGCAGCAGGAAGAAATGTGGCACCTGCTGCCAGCTCTGGGTGGTGCGCTCAGCCATGAGGCGCCAGATCTGGCTCAGCGTTGGAGTCCCAGCAGCTTCGCCAGCGATGGCCGCTGGCTGAGGAGCTGCGGATGGCGCAGCGGCCTCCGCCCGGGTGGAGGCCGCTGCCAGGACGTCGGCGGCCAGGATCGCCCCCTCGGGACCACTGCCGAGGCCAGCGCGGGCAAGGGCCGCCAGATCCTGCCCCAGCTCAGCCGCCAGACGTCTGGCCTTGGGTGAGGCCGCCAGCAGGCGCGTCTCCCCTACCAGGCCAGCAGCGGACCTGATGGCCACTGGTCTCTGGTCCGGCTCTGACGCCTGCTCCTGGCGACTGGCCAGGTAGGCCAGGACATCCGCTTTTTGAATGCGCCGCCCCTGGGGCTGGAGCTGACGCAGATCAATCTGATAGTCGGCGGCGATGCGCGCAGCCAGAGGAGAAATCAGCCTCCCCGGGCTGCGCATCTGCTCGTCCGTGGGCATAGGGGAAGGAGGTTCCACCGTCTTGTCTGGCCGCCCTGTGATGGCTGCCGCCGAGAGAGAGGCCGGCTGCTCTCCGGGGGCCAGGATCAGGGCAATCTGCTGCCCAACGGGAATGTCCTCCCCCTCGCTGGCAGTGACCGCACTGAGCAGGCCCGAGGCTGGCGCCTCCAGTTCGACAGTCGCTTTGTCTGTCTCGATCTCAGCCAGCGGTTCACCCTGGTTCACTGGCTCGCCCTCGCGCTTGAGCCAGCGCAGGATCTTCCCCGTCTCCTGGGCCATTCCTAACGCGGGCATGATGACCCTGGTCGCCATCAGTGCACTCCTCTGCTCTTCTTTTGTTCTGATAGTGGGTGGCTTAAGCCCGGACGCCGCGCTCTGGCCAGGGCCTGGCCTGTCTCGCCCCATCCCCGAGCGCCTGGCAGAGCCAGCCAGGATCGGTAAGAGAGGCGAGCAGGCCAGGCCGGAACGGACCAGCGGGCAAGAGCTAGAGTGTATGACCTGCTGAGGTCGCTGCTGGCGCTGGCATCCGTGGTCCGCCCTGGCCAGCAGCCGTGTTCAGATGCGACTGCACCTCGCGAATGGGAGAGAGTGGCCCGTTGACGGTGTAGTAGCGCGTCCCGGCCACGAGCAGCTCCTCGGCGGGGAAGCGCGTGATGACCTCGCAGCCCTCTTTGGTCACGACCAGTTGCTCCTCAATGCGGGCCGCCGTCCAGCCATCGCTGGCGGGCCAGAAGGTCTCGAGCGCGAAGACCATCCCCTCCTCGATGACCTCGGGGTGATCAAAGGAGACCAGACGGCTGAAAACTGGCTTCTCCCAGATCGTCAGGCCCACGCCGTGGCCGAACTGCAGGGCGAAAGCTGCCTCCTCATTGGGGAAACCGAATTCTTCGGCACGCGGCCAGAGCTTGACTACGTCGGCGGTCGTCACGCCCGGCCTAATGGCGTTGATGGCCACGTCGAGGATCTCGCGGCAACGCTTGTAGGCGTCGACCATCGCCGGCGAGGCGCTACCCACAGCAAAGGTGCGGTAGTAGCAGGTACGATAGCCATTGAAGCTGTGGAGGATATCAAAATAGGCGGGATCTCCCGGACGCAGCACGCGGTCGCTGAAGACATGGGGGTGAGGACTACAACGCTCGCCCGAAATGGCGTTGACGCCCTCGACGTGCTCTGAGCCGAGATCGTAGAGCACCTTGCTGACCAGGGCTACGCACTCATTCTCGCGCACCCCCGGGCGCATCCAGCGATACAGCTCTTCGTAGGCCGCATCGACCATCATGCAGGCGGTGCTCAAGAGCGTAATCTCGTCCTGGGTCTTGATCATACGCGCCGTCTGCATCAGGTTCTGCCCGTCGGCAATGGTGATGCCCTCTTTCTGCAGAGCAAAGAGGACCTGGGGCTCAATGACATCGACCCCCAATGGCTCATGGAGCAAACCACGCTGCTCCAGCTCGATGCGGATCTTGCGGGCGACATCCTCAGCACGGCCAGAGCCGGGAGCCATCGCCCCGCGCATCGTCGAAATGCCTGCCCGCGCGCGCTCACCCATCCAGGGCGCAGAGAGCTGATCATGGCGGGCCGCCGAGCCAAAGGTCCACAAGATCGGCTCGTCGTCCCGTGGCAGCAAGGTAAAGCGGAAGAGTTTGTCCATCGCCCAGGTGCCAATATGGGTCGACGTAATATAGCGAATGTTGCTCATATCGAAGCAGAGCAAGGCCCCTAGCTCAGACTCCTTGAGCACCTTCTGCACTCGCGCCAGCCGCTCGCGGCGCAGCCGCTCGTAGTCGACACGCACCTCCCAGTCAACAGCCATCGGTCCATAGGTCTTAATCGCCATAGTGGTCTCTCCTCCCTCAGAGTCGCAGCGCTGCAGCAGGGGCATGCTACCCGCCCCTCCTGGCGCCAGGCGCTTACCGATCACCATCGATCGCATTGACACGATGTGACGACAACAGTGATGATGAGACGATAGACAAGATCCCTGGTTGAGCGCTTCCCTGCCAGTGACGGCGTGCGGGCTTCGCTATGAGCGAGCAAGCGAGCGCTAGCCTCCTCTCATTCTCAGCGAAGGAGATGAGGGCCGCAGAGCCTCAAGCTCGCCCACAGAGGATCTTGGCCATCTCCACAACGGCGGCTGGCGTTGGCACGGTCAGATCCTCAAGCACGGGCGAGAACGGGACCGGCACATCGAGGGCCCCAAGCCGCTTGACCGGCGCATCGAGATAGTAAAAAGCCCCTTCGTTAATGACGGCAGCGATCTCGGCAGTTACGCCGTAGCTCTGATAGCCCTCGTCGACCACAATCACGCGGCTTGTCTTTCTGGCGGACTCGATCAGCGTCTGCTTGTCGAGCGGTGACGTCGTGCGCGGATCGATAACCTCGGCGCTGATCCCGAGCTGCTCCAGGTCTGCGGCAGCAGCCAGGGCCACCTGGACCATGCTGCTCGTGGCCACAATGGTCAGATCGCTGCCCCTGCGCTTGATATCGGCCACGCCAAAGGGAATGGTATACTCTCCTTCAGGCACCAGTCCCTTGAGCTGATACATCATCTTGTCTTCGAAGAAGAGGACCGGGTTATCGTCGCGAATGGCCGTCTTTAGGAGGCCCTTGGCGTCATAGGGGGTCGAGGGAAGCACCACCTTCAGCCCGGGGACGTGGCTAAACCAGGCGTGGAGACTCTGGCTATGCTGGGCCGCCGAGCGGCGCGTGGCCCCGAGGGTCGTGCGTACCACCAGGGGCACCTTGAGCTTGCCACCGGACATATAATGCACCTTGGCCGCCTGGTTGACGATCTGGTCCATTGCCAGCGTCAGGAAGTCGCCGAACATGATGTCGACGACGGGCCGCATGCCGGTCATGGCCAGACCCACGCCGATCCCTGTAAAGCCAGCCTCCGAGATGGGCGTGTCGATGACGCGCTCGGGTCCAAACTCCTCGACCAGGCCGCTGAGCACCTTGAAGGGGGTACCAGCTTCGGCGACATCTTCGCCCAAGAGGAGTACACGCGGGTCACGGCGCATCTCCTCGGCCAGCGCCTCGCGAATCGCTTGGCCCAGGGTAATTTCGCGCCCGCCTTCGGGAGCCTGCGGTGCACTGGCAGCACTGGAGACACTAGGCATAGACATGCTGGGTCACCTCTTGCGGATCGGGATAGGGAGCCTCCAGAGCAAAGCGCACTCCGGCCTCGATCAGGGCGCGCGCACGCCGCTCGATCTCGGTAAAGTGGCGCTCCTCGACCAGCCCTTGCTCACGCAGCCAGGAGCTGAGGAGCTTCAGCGGATCACGCTGCGCCTGCCACCACTCTTCCTCTTCGCGAGAACGGTAGTAGCCACGCTGGATGTCGCCAACATGATGACCGTAGAAACGGTAGGTATTGCAATGGAGATAAGCCGGACCTTCTCCGCGCCGCGCGCGCTCGACCAGGCGCACGGCAGCCGCGTAGACGGCGCGTACATCCTGCCCGTCAACTTCCTCGGTCTGGATGCCGAAAGCTCGGGGCCGGGCCAGCATATCACCAGCAGTCGTCTCGCGATTGGGCGTGTACTCGTTGTAGAGGTTGTTTTCACAGACGTAGATGACTGGTAGCTGCCAGAGCGCCGCCATGTTCATGGCCTCGTAGAGCAGCCCCTGCCCCAAGGCGCCATCGCCGAAGAAGCAGACTACAACCTGACCGCTGCCCCTCCGCTTGCAGGAGAGGGCAGCCCCAGTGGCAATGCCAGCGCTGCCGCCAACGATGGCATTGGCTCCCAGGTTGCCGCTTTCCTGATCGGCGATATGCATCGAGCCTCCCTTGCCTCGACAATAGCCGGGCTGCTTACCGAGCAGCTCGGCAAACATGCGGTCAACTGCGGCGCCTTTGGCAAGACAATGCCCATGACCACGGTGGGTGCTGGTGATGTAGTCGTCGCGGCGCAAGGCAGCACAGACCCCGACAGCTACCGCCTCTTCGCCGCTGTATAGATGGGCCAGGCCCGGCATTTTGGCGCTCATATACAGCTCGTTGACTTGCTCCTCGAAGAGGCGTATGGTGAGCATCTGCTCGTAGAGGCCCAGCCAAAATTGTCGTTCGCGCGTCCGCATGGCTTCGTCGGCAGTCAGCGGACGCTCCCCGGACGAGGTGATGTGCTCTGAGACCATCGTTGTGTTTCTCCCGCTCCTGACTGATGCGGTGCTCTCACTCAGTGCCCCGGCTGGTCTGCAGGCAGTCCGGCCAGCCATTGTAGCCTGATGAGAGGACAATAGGATGAGTATATCTCATCAACGCCAGCTTGCTGAGGAGCAATGGCTCACCGCCTGCCACTCCCTTCGGCAGCCTGCTAGAGCGCCTGAGGGCTGTCGGACCGCCAAGTGACTCGCTCACCGCCGGGCCTGCCTGAGAACAGGCAGGCGCGGATGCTGCTCCTAGCCGCGGTTGGCTGTCTCCAGGTCCTGACGGACCTGGTGCAGGTGCTCCTGCATGGCCAGACGGGCGGCTTCGGCATCGCGGCGGCTCAGCGCTTCCAGAATGCGCTTGTGATGGTATTGGGCTCGCTCCATTGCTCCGCTGATGCGCGAGATATGTTTACGCTGCTCGCTGAGCAGATCGACGATCGAGTCGACAAAGGTGAGGATCAGGCGATTACCCGAGGCCGTGGCGAGCGTACGATGGAAGTCGTTGTCGGCGGCAATGTAAGCCTCGACATCGTGGAGACTGGCGTCCATCTGCTCCACAACCGCGCGCAGGCGCGCAAGATGCTCTTCGCTGGCTCGCACCGCAGCCAGGGCCGCAATGCCCGGCTCAAGCAGCTCCCGTAGCTCGACCAGATTGGCGTAGCCATCCTCGCGCCCAACACGCACCATCAGCTCTAAGGTCTGCTGCATGGCGCGCGAGGTGGCATTGATGACAATAGTGCCACGTCCCGGTCGCATGTCGACCAGCCCTCGCTGAGCCAGCGTCTTCATGGCCTCCCGGACCGCCGTCCGGCTCGCCCCAAATTGTTCGCTTAATTCACGCTCGCTCGGCAGACGATCGCCGCTGCGCAGTTCGCCTCGCAGAATACGCTCTTCGATCTGTTCCGCAATCTGTTCGAACAGCTTGCTGGATTGAATAGGTGAGTACAATCCTTTCTCCGCTGCAGCCAGGATCTTTCTCCGGTCAGAGACCAGATGGTATGTTTATCATACCATTGATTATAGTATAATCAGACCGCCAGCCTTTGGCAAGACTCTGGCTCGCCTGTTTGCTGCGCGCTCAGCCTCTACAGGTGAAGCCTCTCGCCTCCAGTAGCGCTGGCGAGAGAGATTGGAGTAGAACAAACTAGAAACAGGGCACGGCGTGCTCGCTGAACTCTACTGCAGAGGAGGGTATGTAAACAGCGATGGCAACTCTGGGTTTCGTTGGTCTTGGAGCAATGGGTGGGCGCATTGCCTACCGTTTGCTGCAAGGCGGGCACACGCTCACCGGCTACAATCGTACCCGCGAGAAGGCGCGCTGGCTGCTGGAGGCCGGCATGCGCTGGGGAGAGAGTCCGGCAGCGGTGGCCCAGGCCGCCGACATTATTTTCAGCATGGTGGCTGATACAGCAGCTCTGCAGGCCATTACCGAGGGGCCACAGGGCCTGTTGGACGGCCTGGGTCCAGGCAAAATCTACATTGATATGAGCACGGTCAGCCCTGCGGTCAGTCGCGCCCTGGCGGCCCGCGTCGCTGAGCGTGGCGCCCACATGCTCGATGCCCCCGTCTCGGGGAGCACAGTGACGGTCGAGCAGGGCCGGCTCGCGATTATGGTCGGCGGCGAGAGAGCGGTTTTCGAGCAGGTGCGGTCTGTGCTGCTCGACATTGGCCCGAAGGTCAACTATGTCGGTTCCAACGGGCAGGCCGTGCTGATGAAAATCGCCATCAATCTCAGTCTGCCGGTACAATTCCTGGCCTTCAGCGAGGGGCTGCTGCTGGCCGAGAAGGGTGGCATCCCGCGCGAGACGGCTTTCCGCGTCTGGATGGAGAGTGTTGTGGCTTCGCCCGCTATGCAGTATCGCGGCCCATTTGTGCTTGAGCGCCCGGCGGAGGCACTCTTCTCTGTCAACATGATGCAGAAGGACCTGCTGCTCGCCCAGGAGTTGGGTCGCGCGGTCGATGTGCCGCTGCCATCGGTCGCTCTGACCAATGAGCTGCTCACAGCGGCACGAGCCTTGGGACTGGGCCAGGAGGATTTTGCGGTGCTCTTCGACGTGCTGGCCCAGATGGCCGGTGTCTCTGGCTCTTCCAGTCCCAGTGGAGACCTGCCACAGTCGTCGTCGGGCGAGCAGGACAACACCGAGGCGGGGAGATCAGAATAAAGCGAAGCTGGCCGGGCGAGGCCGCGCTTGGGTGGAGCCGCAGCGTAGAGTAAACTTAGCTCGTTCATACGCCCACCCGGGCGAGGCTAAGAAGAGGAGCGCCGAGGGCTGGGTTGAGGCTGAGGCCGGCTGTCTGTATACTCGCCGGCAGCCTTCCCTCGCAGGAGTCTGAGCTATCGGGCCACCCAGCCCAGAAGCAAGGAAGCAAGGAGGAATGCAGGTGACGCAGACACTGCTGCTGCAGCTGGCGGTCATTGTGGCCGCTGTCCAGCTCTGTGGCCTGGCTGGGCAGCGGCTGGGACTACCACGGGTTCTTGGGGAGCTTGTCGCCGGGCTATTGCTTGGGCCAAGCCTGCTCGGACGACTGGCTCCGGCCCTGGAGCATTGGCTCTTTCCAAGCAGTAGCTTGCCGGTCTTGCAGACGCTTGGAGATTTGGGTCTGCTGCTCTATTTGTTTGCCCTGGGAACTCAGCTTGACGTCGAACTGGCCTGGCGCCAGAGTGGAAGGGCGCTGGTGGTATCGCTGGTCAGCACGCTACTGCCCTTTGGTGGCGGGGTGGTCCTGGCGCTGCTGCTGTGGCCCGACCTGGCGGGATCACAAGCCACGCTGCCGACCTTTGGATTGCTGCTCGGCACAGCACTGGCCGTTACGGCATTCCCAGTGCTGGCCCGCCTGCTGAGCGAGCGCGGCCTCCAGCGTACTTCTCTGGGTATGGCTGCCTTGCTCTGCGCGGCCATCGACGATGTCCTGGCCTGGTGCCTGCTAGCACTGACCCTGACCTTGAGACACGCCGACGGCTCGCCTTGGACGGTAGCGCTGACCGTGGGGTTGACGGTACTCTTGACCCTGGTCGCCTTTTTTCTGCTCCGTCCGGCCCTGGCCTGGCTTGAAGAGCGTAGAGTGAGGCCCGCCTTGCTGACAGCGCTCAGCCTGGTGCTGCTCTTGCTCTGCGCCTCCTTTACAGGTGCCATCGGAATTCACCCCCTGTTTGGGGCCTTTGTGCTGGGCCTCTGCCTGCCGCGCAGGCCGGCTTTTCTGAGGATGCCGCCAGCGCTGCAGGAGATCAACAGCCTGCTCTTGCTGCCCCTCTATTTTGTCTACAGCGGCCTGCATACGCAGCTGGACCTGCTCAGTGAGGGCCGGCTCTGGCTGCTGGCCGCACTGTTGCTGGCAGTAGCCTGCGCTGGCAAGCTCGTGGGGGGAACGCTCAGCGCGCTCTGGGTGGGATTGACTCCATCGTGGCGCGCGGCACTGGCTCTGGGCGTGCTCCTGAATGCCCGTGGCCTGGTTGAGCTGATCATTCTCAACGTTGGCCTCGAGGCCGGCCTGCTCTCACCTCAGCTTTTCACTATGGGCGTGCTGATGGCGCTGGCAACCACGTTGATGGCCTGCTGGCTGCTGCCACTCACCGGACAGAGTCGACAGCTTCAGACAGCCCTGGTCAAGGAGCAGACCGCCCCCGCTGCCTGGGCCAGCCAGTCTCGAACCGCGTCGCCGCTCGAAGGGGATGGGCCTGGCTGCTGACTAGCTGGGGCCCGGCCAGCCGTGTCGCGGTCCGCGCGCGCTGGCTGCTCACGGATCACTTGCTCAGTGGCATCGCCTGGCTCTTCTTAAGCCAGGGAAGCGGCTGGCTTTCGCTCTCTAGCGAGTCTCCAAACGCTGACGGGCGATCTCCTCGCCGGAGGAGATGCCAGCTGTCTCGCCCACCAGCAAGGTATCGACCCACTTCACACTGGTGTAACACTTGCCGCCAGGGACAAGCAGCCGCCACGGGGCCCCATGCTCGCGCGCTAAGGGGGCACCATTCAGACGATCACAGAGCAGGGCCTGCCCGGCCTCTTCGAGAGTCAGCCAGACTGAGTAGCTACCGGCACAGACGGCCACGGCGCGCGCCGCGGGCAAGGGCTGGGCCAGATCGAGCAGGCTGCGCAGATGCCAGCCCTCCCAGGTCAGGGCTGGCACGGTCCAGCCCTCTTCACACGAGAAAGGGGCTTGCCAGGTCTGGCGAGGGAGGTGGGCCAGATCCGCTGCTTCTAGTTCCAGGGTATGAGCAACGCAGCCACAGATGCGCAATCGCCTCTTGATCCCCTCAGCCACGTCCCCCAGCGGATAAGACGGCAGGACGGGGAGTTGCCACGGTTCTTCTTTTTTTTGCTGCATCGTTGTGCTCCTGAACAGTGGAGAGCTGCACCCTTACGAGTTATAGCACGCGGCGCGATAGCAGGCAAGGCTATCCTCGCTTCCGATCGGAAGGAGGCTGGGAGAGCTAGCAACCAGGCGTTATTTTTCAATGAAGCAACATAATGATACTATTTGAAATCTCTTGACAATGTATGCGACCAGTTGTACACTCTTAGATAGAGAAGTATCAATTTCAAGTGCGTCGGGACGAGTCGATTTTTCAGTGCAAAATAATGGTGCACCATTACGGGCGGCACGGTCCCCAAGCCTGGTTACGCCGCTGGCAGCGTCGCTATTGGCGGCCTCCGCCGCCGACGCCAGCCAGGGAGGAGAGACAGGCCCTACCAGCAGTCAAGTCACAGCAACTGGCGAACGTGCGTGTCTGGCAACTTACAGAAAGGATCATCGTCATCATGGTCGGCAACGATCTTTATCCCGAGCCTGATAATGTGACGCTCTTCTCGGCCTTTGGGCAGCACCCACTTTCAACCAGCGAGAGCCATGAAATCCCCTCAGCGCTGAGAAGCCAGCTCAACATCAAGCTCTCCACTCTTACTGACGAGATTCAAGAGATGGCCGGGTCAGGTGATCTCATCACCATTCATCAAGAAAGGCTCAACAGGATACTGCGTCGATTTATTAAAAACCAACTCAACACGCTCAACCTGCCCATCCCTACTAGAAAAGCTGTCGACGAGATCGTTGAGTCTGGCCTGGCCTACTCATCTAAAGAGCTGGAGCAGGCACTCACAGAGAAGGCCCTCAACTACCGCATACTGGCCACTGAGGCCGATCAACAACTGGCCGCCAAGGCCCGAGCGGATCGCCAGCGCTATGGGCCTCTCTCAGCTTCTATGAGGCACGCCCTGGCCGTTCTGGCCGCGCTCGAAGTGCGAGGCCTGCGCGATACTTCTGAGATCAGCGAAGAGCAGCTCAAGCAATTGGATGCAGACGCAAGCTGGTACGAGGAGGTCTTTCACAAGGGGAAGGAGATCATCGAGTGGCCACCGGAGGAATCTTTTCGTGGCCAGCACAACAACGACATGGGGGACTGAGATCGCTGGCAGGATCAGCCGTCAGCTTGGGCGCCTTTCTGGTGCTCTGCCCGGTTTCGAGGGAAGCAGACAGCAGCGCCTCTTGATAGCGCTGCTGATCCTGGTGCTCCTGATTTTGCTCATCCTGATTGCGCTTGCCTGCTACCTGATTCTGCGCTAGGCGCCGCGCGCCGGGCAGGAGCTGGGCCACGCTGGCGACTGTGGAAGGACTGGCCCAGTCCCCCCAGTGCCTCAGCCAGCGTGCTCGCTACCCGGCAAGGCACAGCTTCCATCGGTGCAAACCTCGTCCTGGTTCTGATCCTGCTCGCTCCCTGAGCCGGCAGCGGCCATCACCTGTGGCGTTGCCTCGCGAGCGGTCTCGCGCCAGGCCCGTTCCAGTACCTGACGCAGTAGCGAGACTGGCTGCGCTCCCGAGACCGCATAGCGTCCCGCGAAGAGGAAGAAGGGCACACCTTGCACGCCCAGCGCATGAGCGCGCCGCTCATCATCACGCACCGCTTCAGCATAGGCGGCTCCCTGCAGCACCAGCGCTATTTCATCCTCTGGCAGGCCCACCTCGCCAGCCAGGCGCCGGAGCGTCTCCGGCTCACTTAAGGCCGCCCCCTCGCTGAAGTAGGCGCGAAAGAGGCGCCCGGCCAGCTCCTGAGTTCGCCCATGCGCGGCGGCCAGATGGAGTAAGCGGTGAGCATCAAAGGTATTGCCATAGCGCGCCTGCTCCAGACGGAAGGTCAGGCCCTCCTGGGCAGCCAGGGCACTGACGCGGGCATTCATGGCCTCGGCCTCAGCCAGGGAGACACCATACTTACGCGCCAGCATCGCACTGACGCTCTCACGTGCCTCATGCGGCGCCTGCGGATCAAGCTGAAAGCTACGCCAGACCAGCCTGACGCGCTCGCGCTGGGGAAAGTCCGCCAGTGCCTTCTCCAGACGGCTCTTGCCGATATAGCACCAGGGACAAACAAGGTCCGACCAGATCTCAATCTCCATGAGTCTCTCCTCGTCCAGATCAGAGAGGGCCGGCTGCCCTCTCAGCGCCGCTTGACTTGAGCACAGCTCAGCACGGGCGCCGAGAGCCAGCCGACTTCAGGCCGACAGGCTCAGGCATCCTGCGAGGCTGTCTGCGGCCTGCGACTAATGACAATACCAATTGCAACCACGATGAGTGCAGCCAGCGCCAGCCCGATAAAGAGAGCTGTCTCCCGCTGGCCAATGCCCAGCAGGGCATCGAGCGCATAGTCGCCCGGCCCTGTGAGACCGATCACGATGCTCACCAGCATCAGCAGTAGACTATATTCATAGCCACCGCGCTGCATCCAGAAGCCGTTACGCCAGTGGCTTTTGAAGGTCGCCATTGCCATTGCACCAAGCATGCCAGCCGCGCCAACGACGGTGAGGAAGCCCAGCGCCACCGCCAGACCGCCACCCACTTCTCCTAGAACAGCGAGCGTCACCCAGAGCCAGGCCGGCTGCAGGCCCTGACGCGCGAAGTTCTCGCGCGTGCGCGCCAGTCCCGATCCGCCAAACCAGCCAAAAAGCTTCTGCAGTCCATGCCCGGTCAGCGTTAAACCAGCCCCCAGACGCAGGATGAGCAGCCCAAGGCTCAGAGTTGTCGACACAAGAAGACCTCTCCTTTCCATCAAGGTGTGTCGCGGCTGCCCAGGAAGAGGTCTCACCTCCCTCCGCAGGCAGCGATTTTTCTTTCCTTTCTTTATGAAAGTAACAGTATCATAGAAAGTTACTATTGTCAAGGATGTTGCTTTCCTGTTCCCAGACATGATATACTAGGGGTCATGAAGAGAGCTGAGGGAGAACAGCCGGCGGCGAAGCCGGAAGCCTGTAACGCCACAACGCCAATGGGGCGCGCTATTCGCCTGGTCGGTGATGTCTGCATCTTGCTGATCGTCATCAATCTGCTGCCCGGGCCACGGCGCTTCAGCGAGCTGCTAGAGCTGCTGGATCATATCAGCTCGCGCACGTTGACTCAGCGCCTCCGCCTGTTAGAGGAGGTGGGCTTTGTCGAGCGGCGTGCCTTTCTGGAGATCCCACCACGTGTTGAGTATCATCTGACGGCCAGAGGTCAGGAGTTCGGCCAGATAATTGCCGCCATCGAGGAGTTCGCCCATAAGAATCTGACTGATCCTTTGCCGCCAGCTTCCTGCGGTACACTCTGCTCTCCCCAACCGTCTGACTCAGCTCTCTCCGGTCTCGTCGGTAGGCCCAACCCCGCTACTCTCCGCGGCGAGAGCGATAGACTCGCTGAGACGAAGGAAGAAGCCCAGAACTGAACCGACAGGCCCTTCCTGCTTCGCCTATCCGTCGCTCTTCTGTTCCTCCGGGAGCCAAGACTGCTTCGACCAGTGCTCAGCCGACGGTCACTCCCTCGCCGCTGACTCAGCTCGCCTGCTCCTTGCTCGTGAGCCTGCCCCTGGCCACAGGCGGCAATACCCTCTGTACGCTGGGGGTCAGCCAGAGCTGGCCTTTGACAGGACAGAGCGATTCCCATGTCTTGCTTTGCACCACGTTTCACGGGCTGTGGTCACTGGGTTATCTACTGCTGTGGGGCTATGCCTGCTGGCGGACCAAAGCCGGGGAGGGTCCAGATCAGCCTCGCATTCCGCTAAAGCAGGCCGGGCAGCTGTTGGTACTGGTCAGCTCAGGAAGCACGCTCTTCCTCTACACGCTCTTTCAAGCGGCAGCCCTCACTCCCTGGGCTTCTTCACGGTATCTGGTTGGTTTGCTGATGAGCCTGCCCAGCCTGTTGGCACCGCTCTGGCAAGGTGCCAGCCGTCCAGGTCGCCCGGCTCTGGCTCTGTCATCGATACACTCAGCAGCCTGGGGGCAGATCGTGAGGGGCCTAGCGACCCGTCTCACCCTGGCGCTGCCTCTGCTAGCCTGGTTGATAGGTATAGTCACTTTGCTCTGGCAGGCCCCAGGAGTAGCCACTATCAATAAACAGCAGCAGGCATTGATCGATCATCTGCTGGCCCAGGGCACGACCTACCTCTACAGCGATTACTGGGACTGTAATCGCATTGTCTTTCAGAGCAATGAACACCTCATCTGCGCGATGCTTGATAGTGGGTTGCAGCGAGGTCTCAATCGCTATCAGCCCTACTGGGTTCAGGGCTCTCGGGCCAGCCAGCCAGCCAGCCTATGTCTTCCCCGTCAACTCGCCCCAGGACCTCCGGCTGCAGGCTTTGCTGAAGAGCGGCTCCCCTACCTACCGCAGCTATCGGCGGGAACTCCTCCGCGGCTACGCTATCTATACGGCCAGCAGCTAGCAGCCGGTGCAACGCGCTTGCTGCTCTGCCCGCACCGAAGAAATAGATGGTCGGGCGACGGTGTTTCATAGGTTGGGAGTGGAAGAGAGAGCTGCCCAACGGGGAGCCAGCACGAGGAGTAAGTAAGCGCGGGCGGCTGGCCGCCGGGGGCAAGGCGCCGGCTGAAGAGCATTTAACCCGCGGACTTCTCGTGCGTATCTCTTGAGTGGAGGAGAGAAAAAAGCCGGCAGGCAGATGACTTACGTGAGCCAGAGAGAGGAGGGGATGGCAGCGGAACGCCGGGCGCCAGCGATAGCCCCGAGCGAGTCTGGAGCTGCCTGACTGCCTCCTGATCTGCCTGCCGGTCCTCTAGCTGGTCGGTGGGAGCACACAGGAGAGCGCCAGAGCGAACGGCTGGCGCGCGTGCTCTAGAGAGCGGGGGAGAACGAAAAGGAAGGCAAGAGAAGCTTACACAGCGAGGAAGGTGAACCGTATGCATCATCATCACCATCATGGTTGGGGCTGGGGTGGCCCCGTCTTCTTCCCCTTCGGCTTTGGCTTTGGCGGAGGGCTGTTCGGCGACTTGCTAGCGGGCGGCCTGGGCTATATGCTCGGTCGCTGGCAGGGACGTAACCAGTCGTATCAGGGCTACCCGCCATACTATCAGCAGGGCTATTATGGCTATCCGCCCTATCAGGCACCGGCCCAGAATCCTGGTACCTCAACGGATGCCCGTCTGGCTCAGCTGCAGCTGCTGGAGCGGCTGCGGGCCTCGGGCGCTCTGACAGAGGCCGAGTTTGAGGCCGAGAAGCAGCGCATTCTGAGCGGCTACTGATACGGCTGATGCCGCCTCGATAGAAAGCGGCCTGCTTTGTGACAAGGGCCAGCAAGGAAGGGAAGAAAGAAAGACAACGGTCAGCGAGCTCGCTGGCCCATTCCTCTTCTTCCCTGCGATGAGAGAAAGTAGCTGGGCTCCGTGCGAAGCGTCCGCCTGTCTGATCACGGACAGGCTGGCGGCTCGTACGGAGCGCTTTTATTTGGGTGCAGCAGCTTTGCTGCATCACTGGCAGGGTCCCAGGGCACCCCATCTGGCAACTCCTGCAGGATGCCTGCCCTGAGACCGCGCCGAATACCTGTCGGCTTGTTAGGTCTCCTATCTCTTGCCTGGCAGCCTCATCATTGTGGGAAGCTTTCCCGCCCTCTTGTTGGTTACCTGCTGGACCTGACGATACACGACGACCCGGCCATGACTGGCGGGAAGCTTGCCTATGAGCTGCACCGCCACACCGGAGGCCATCGGTTCGGGAGTCGCTCCAGCCGGCACCTGGTAAGCGACCAGCTCTACGCTGTGGAGCAGCTGAAGCAGCTCTGTCGAGATCTCTGGTCCGCGCCGAGCGGCGTTTTTGGTGGCCTGCGTACGATCCAGCTCGACGAGCAATGGCAGGCCGGGCCAGGAGAGCAAGCCGACGACGTAGCGCTTGGTCTGGCACGAGTCGGCAGAGGAGTTAACGCAGGCCCTGCAGCCCTTTGAGGAGGCCGTGGTCTTCGTAGAAACGGCGAGCGGCAAAGGGTACAAATCTCTGGGCTGGAGGCGCACCCTGAGCCACGTCGATGCCCAAACGGCGGCTCAAGGTCGGTCTCGCTCATCTTCAAGCTTCCAGGCCCGGCCTGCGGCCCGCCCGCACCAGCAGGCACGAGAACACGCGCAGCATCAATAGTTCTGTGCTATAATGTCCCACAAAACGCCTGTCCCTCTGGGATACTGCAGACAGCCAACAGCTACTGCTCTTTGCAAGGATATGTACATGTATCTAGATCAATCCTTACGAGAGTATCTCAATGACCTCTCTTCCTCACAACCAACACCCGGGGGCGGCTCCGCTGCGGCGCTGAGTGGAGCGATGGGTGCGGCCCTTGCCAGCATGGTCACTCGACTCACCATTGGCAAGAGTGGTTACGCCGACGTACAGGATGAGATCGAAGAGATTCTACAGAAGACAGAGGAATTGCGCGAGCGATTCCAGCAACTCATACAAGAGGATAGCGACGCCTACGAGCGACTGGCCATGAGTTTTCGGCTTCCCAAGGGAAACGCCGAAGAGAGCGAGGCTCGCAGCCGCGTCATTCAGGTACGCCTCCATGAGGCGGCCCTGGTACCCCTGGAGGTCGCCGAGCGGGCGGCGGAGCTGATGCGCTTCTGCGTGCGCCTGGCTCAGATCGGCAACAAGAATGTGCGCAGCGACATCGCTGCCGGGGCTGCTCTGGTGGTGAGCGCGGCCCAGGGCGCGGCCTGGATGGTGCGCGTCAATCTGCGCTCGCTCAGAAACCAGCAGTTGGTCGAGCAGCTGCAAGGGCGCCTGGAGACGGCCCTGCAGCAAGTGGAGACAGGCCATGCCGACGTGGTTCGCCTGGTAGGAGGAGCCTTGTGAGCGCAACGATTCTCGACGGGCGCGCCCTCAGCAGCGAGATTCGGGGAGAGCTGCGGGACGAGGTCGCTCGCTTCCGTGAGCAGCAAGGATACGCGCCCGGTCTGGTGATTGTGCGCGTGGGCGGCGACGCTGCCTCGGGAGTTTATACCAAGGCTATCCTGCGCATCGCCGGAGAGATCGGCGTGCAGGCCTATTTAGAGGAGTTACCAGCCCTGACGAGTGCTGACGAGCTGCGCGCCCTGCTGCTCCAGCTCAATGAGGACCAGCGTACCCACGGCATTATCGTGCAGATGCCTTTGCCCGCCCATCTCTCGCAGAAGATGGTCGCCGATACAGTGGCACCAGCGAAAGATATCGATGGCATCAGTCCAGGTAGCGCCGGCAATCTCTTCCTGGGCCTCCCTAGCTTCCTGCCATCGACCGCCGCCGCCGTCATAGAGATTCTCGATCGCTATCGGATACCGCTAGCAGGCAAGCGCGTGGTGATACTGGGACGCAGCAATGTGGTTGGGAAGCCACTGGCCTTGATGCTACTCCAGCGCAACGCTACGGTCAGCGTCTGCCATTCGCGCACGCGCGATCTGACCACGCTGACACGCCAGGCCGATGTGCTGATCGCCGCTGTCGGACGCCCCCGCCTGGTGACCGCCGAGATGGTGCGCCCGGGAGCGGTGGTCATCGATGTCGGGATCAATGCCCTGCCAGAAGGGGGGATCGTGGGCGATGTGGACTTTGAGGCGGTGCGCGAGGTGGCTGCCGCCATCACGCCAACGCCGGGCGGCGTTGGCCCGTTGACGAATGTGATGCTGCTCAAGCAGTGCGTCCGCGCTGCCTGGCTGGCCAACGCCAGCGGGCTGGCGGAAGAGGCGCCAGATCTCTCTGTACCTCAGTCTTAGGAGAAAGATCCAACGAGGTGGGGGGAGGGAGGGGCATTCGCACCCAGGAGGGCAAATAAGCGGTGCGATGCCCCCCCACGCAACGTGCTATGGTTCACCAGCAGCAATCATCTGGGAGCTGATGACCTCAAAAGCCTGCACCCAGGCATCTTGCATGGCCGGCGTGAAACGCGGCCCAAGAAAGTCGACAAAGGTGGCAATCAGGGCTTGCCCAACCAGGGGATAGTGCTCCGGTTGCACGCCATAGCGATAATGACGCTCACCCAGCTTGTGTAGCACCGGCCCAAGGTTCTCCCCACGCTCAACACCAGCAACCACGGCGGCGAGTGTAGCCATGAGGGCACCTTCCTGACGCCGCATGTCGGTATTGGCAAAGAGCGGGCGCGTTTGCGGATAGGTCGCGAAAAGACGTTCGTAGAACTGGCGCGCGAAAGCTTCTTTCTGGGGGGCAATTAACCCAAAGCTTTCTTTGAGCAAGGGCGCATTCATGGCGCGTCGCCTCTCTTCCTTTCTTGTCTCTCTCGCTATCCGTTCTTCCTTCACCTCTCGCACGGCAACAGGATCAGACAGCCCCAGATCGCTGGCGCCCTTGCTCGCCGATCTCATTCGCTGCCCTGCCCTGCATCAGCCGCCTGGCTGGACGCTATTGTTAATTATGCCCAGTTCTTTTCTCTGGTTATACAGTATCATTTTCTATTTCCCCCGTAAATGAGTAGAATAGCTAATTATGACTTCAAATATTTGTGCATTGTGCACAGTTTCCTGTGGCCTCGCCTGGATCAGAGCAGCTCGCTCCTCTCCATTAGCACCAACCGCGCATGGTAACTATATAGACTGATGTCTATATGAAGATGTCCCGCCTGGAAGGCGGGACATCTTGCTTTCGCGCTGTCACTCAGCTATACTACTACTGACAAAAGGAGGTTGGGGCGCGTCCCCCGCGCCGGGTGAAGCAGCGTCTTCCTCCCCTATCCCCTGTGCTTGTTGTCCTGCTCCTTTCTTCTCCTCAGTAGCAGGCCCAGGCCAGCGACTCCCCCACCAAGCAGGAGATTCCCCTCATGGTTCGTACTCTTCCCAATCCCCTGAGCGCCGCTCTCAACAGCCTTACGCGCCGCCCGGTCTTGACTCTCAACGTGGCCGATCATGTCCTCCACTACGCTCCTTACCAGACGCCGGGGACCCCTGAGAGCTGGCATGACGCCTGTCTCGCCAGCGATGGCAGCATCGTGCGCGTCCGTCTGGCGCGCTCCAGCTCCTTTCTTACGGGGACTTTCCAGGTTCAACGCATCAGCGATCCTGCTCAGGCCAGCCAGTGGGCTACCAGTGCCTGGGTGACGCTCCCGGGCGCCGCTGGCGTGATGAATCAGGATGGCAGTTGCGCTGTTGCCAACTGTGGGGGTCTGCTGCGGGCTTTTGCTCAGCGTGGCAGTGGCGGCAACCAGCTCTGGGTCTGGACTTCCACCAACAATGGCCTGAGCTGGAGCGGCCCGACAACTGTGCTTTCCCCGCCGAGCAACGCCTTGATCAAAGGTATTGCCTGCGCTGGCACCAACGATGTCTTTTTTCTTTACGATGTCGCTGGTGGCGAAGCTATCGGCTGCTCCTTTTTCAACGGCAGTGGCTGGTCCAATCTGCAGAGCTGGTCGCTGCCGCCGTTGGGAGCCGGTGGCGGACTGGCCAGCGCCTGCTCTGGCTCCCTCTACACGCTGATTTACTCGGATAATTACTCGCTGAGCACCTGCACCTTTAACGCCGCTAATGGGCAGTGGAGTTCTGGCGTAGCGATCGCGCCGGCTACAACTACCGCCATTATGCGCCTGGCTCCGCGTCTCTCCTTCGCGGATGGCCTCTACACGCTAAGCTGCGTTGAAGCCGACAGCGGGAATCTGACCGGTTCTGTTTATAGCTACCCACGGCTGCGCCAGTCGCTGGACCTGGTTCACTGGTCAAATGGGACTATTCTGCATATGCTGTCCTGTAGCTACGGGGCCGTCGTGTTGCCCGTCGCCAGTCCCGCCAGTGGAAACGCAGGTCCGCGCTCCTACGTCCTGACGATGCCAACGATCGCCAGCGCCCCCCTCTTCCAGAGCACTAACCCACAGCAGGCTCTCGACCTCTCTCCTGCTGTGCTGGCCTATCGGCGCCTGGAGCGCCCAGGCCGTCCCGCCCGCTTAGAGGTACTGCTGGACAACAGCGATGGCAGCTATAATAGCCTGGTCAGCAGGGCCGGTAGCTACCGTCCGCTCGGCCTGGGGGCCACGCTGACTCTGAGTGAGGGCTACTACGCCGGTACGCCGCCTTCTCCGACACAGATCAAGACTGGCAGCTATGTCCTGAGTCAGCTCCATTTTCTGCGCTCTCCCCAGGAGCATCGCCTCTTGCTCGTCGCCAACGATCGCACGCGCCAGCTTGATCTGCTCGCCCGCTACCAGAACAGCTACAATGGCCAGACGCTGGCCTTTCTGATTAGCGAGGTCTGCGCCCGCGCTGGTCTCTTTGCCATCGCTCTTCCCGCTACCGACCAGCTGAGCCAGACTATTCCCTCTTTTGTCATCCAGGCAGGCCAGCCTTACCGCGCGGCCCTCGACGAGCTGTGCAATACGTACGGTCTGGTCTACTTCCTTGATCAGGATGAGGTTCTGCGCTTCCGTGAGCTGAGCAGCAGCGAGGCCCCTGTCTGGTCCTACCAGCCAGAGATTGAGCTGCTCAGTATCGGCAGCAGCGACGAGCGCGCCAATCATATCATCGTCAGTGGCAAGCCACCGGCCAGTGGTTCGCCTCAAGCCTTGACGACCGCTGAGGCCTACGACGATCTCCATGTGCAGCAGGTGGGCTGCGAGCGCCTGCGCTATCACATTGACCACAAGCTGACCACGACCAGCCAATGCGCTCAGAAGGCGGCCTTCTTGCTGGCTCAGGAGCAACGCGCCGCCAGCCGCCACCGCATCACTGTGCCGCTGAATCCAGCGCTACAGCTTTTCGATGCCGTGACACTGACCGATAGCCTGGCGCCTACGGGTAGCGGCCAGAGCCTGACCTGTCGTATCAGCGGCCTGACGGTCCGCTATGTCGCTCAGGAGGGCCTGGCGGAGATGCAACTTGACCTGGAAGGTCTTTAGCGTTTCAATCCCAGAGCGGGCTTCTCTCCCATTCTGACGAACAGCGAGGAAGAGGAGTCAGGGAGTTGTGTCATGAGTTTCAATCCCAGAGCGGGCTTCTCTCCCATTCTGACTTTTGTGGTTGGAAGATAACTCGAAATTATTTTCGAGAATATGTTTCAATCCCAGAGCGGGCTTCTCTCCCATTCTGACTTTTGTGGTTGGAAGATAACTCGAAATTATTTTCGAGAATATGTTTCAATCCCAGAGCGGGCTTCTCTCCCATTCTGACTTGGCGTTCTTCGATTACACGCGGAATTGCTGGATGGTTTCAATCCCAGAGCGGGCTTCTCTCGCATTCTGACAGTACCCTCCCTAGGGTAGCATCGCAGGCGGTCTCAGTCAAGCCTTTTCGAGCATCCCAAAAAAAACGGTCATCAGTGACCGCTTTTATGCGGTCATGATGCCAACCACTATGGCCTTGGTGCAGCCCGGGGAGCCATTCGAGCATCGCTGCATGAAAACCCGGGCACTGAGATCCTCGAAGCGAACAGCATGAGCGGCAAAAGAGGTATTTACCCAAGAGGGTCCTGCTGCCCCGGAGAGAGCGCCGGCGTGGGAGACGGCAATAAAGCTGCGGTACCACTCCAGGCCAACCATCAATTTATTGATACATATCCCCAAAAAGACTATTTGCTTTATAGCCGGACCGCGATATAGAATGTCAGCGGAGCGGCCCGCCAAAGCACTGAAGAGGAGACGCAGCGTTTCCAGCAAATGGGCGCCGCTCAATCGTGGTAAGATGCATCTCTCTCTGTGCAGAGCACAGCTTGCCTTACTAGCCGAGACCAGAAGAAAGGAAGGAGTGAGTTCCCTGTGGCTCAACCGCGTCGTATTCTGATGGTAGTGACTGGTCACGATCGCATTGACGCCGAGCACCAGACGGGGATCTGGTTTGAGGAATTCGCAGTTCCCTATCAGGCTTTTAAAGAGCAAGGCTGGCAGATCACAGTCGCCAGCCCGCGCGGTGGCAGCGTGCCCGTTGACCCGCGTAGCGAACCCAAGGAAGAAGAGGCCCAGAAGTACGCCGAGGCCCGGGCCCAGCTAGAGAACACGCGGCCTCTTACCGGCCTGAACGCCGCCGATTACGACGCCATCTTCCTGCCTGGCGGGCATGGCGTGATGTTCGATCTGGCCGAAGATACGACTCTGCACCGCCTGCTTGGCGACTTCGAGCGCCAGGGCAAGGTCATCGCCGCTGTCTGCCACGGTCCAGCGGGCCTGGTTGGCGCGCGGCGGGATGATGGTCAGCCGCTGGTGGCGGGTAAGACCATCACGGCCTTCACCGACGAGGAGGAGCGCGCCACCGGGCTGGATAAGTTTATGCCCTTCCTGCTGGAGACGCGCCTGCGCGAGTTGGGAGCCAATTTCGTGACCCGCCCCAATTGGTCCGACCACGTCGAGCGCGATGGGCGGCTGATCACGGGCCAGAACCCGCAGTCGAGCGCCAGCATCGCGCGCGCTGTGATCGAGGCCCTGAGCTAGGCTGGAGGCTCCAGGGGGCGCCCAGCTCTTCCCTTGAGCGGGCTGGCGCGCCCTTTTCTCCGCCGTCGTTCCTCCCCGTCGCAGCTAGGCTTTACCTGCTCGTCGACGGCGCTGCTCGGCCATCCTGCGCCGATGCTCCAGACGGCGCCGACGGCGTTCCCGGCGTCGGGCCGCTTCCAGCTCAGGATCGCTCTCAATTACCTCCAACGCCTGACCGTTGCGCCCCCCCTGGTCGGTGCTGGCTGCCGAGGCAGCTCCGTCCGCACTCTGACGGGGCGCAGGCCGACCTCGCGTGGCCATGCGTACGACCATCACAGCCAGCACCAGGGAGATGATGAGTAAGGCAAAAGAGGCTCCGAACAAGTAGGGCGTTACCGAGGAGGGCAGCAGCGTTGTCCTGGCCAGAGCACTGATAAAGAAGACCAGCGCCAGCAGCAGGTACTCGCTGCCCGTAAGAATATTAACCTGCTGAAAGGGCCGCATCCCCGGCTGGGCCCGCAAGCGGCGACGCCCAACCACCAGGTTATACCCCCCCAGGGCCACAAAGAAGAGGCCAAAGACAACAAGAATGCGTGGATCATTCATAAGTATACATACTCATCAATGAGAGTCATCGCCGGCCAATTGCGCAAGCCCGGCGGAGCGAAGACCAGCGTTACGACCGGCCTGTCCGGCTGGCACGCGCACGCTCATACTGCCAGCGCAAAGCCAGGGCCAGAAGCAGAGACAGCAACGGCCCCGTCACGAGATTCAGGCTGAAGGTCAGCGGATCGAGTACGCGCAGCGTCCGCAGCGGCAGTGCGATATCGGCATGAGGGATCTGCAGTAGGCCAGCCAGGCCCTGAAACACCCAGAGATCAGGGGCCAGCACCAGCGCCAGACCCAGCAAGGCCGCCAAGAGCAGGTATGATGGCCAGCCTGGCCGCCCTGGCTCTCCTCCGGAGGCAGGGGCGATAGCAGGCGTCTCTTGACCGTAGGTGGTCAGGAGGAGCAAGGCCAGGGCGGCGCCATTCAAGACCACTGGTTCCAGGGCCAGGACATCGAACATGGTCCCATTCCCGAGGAAGAGCGGAATACGCCACAAGAGTGAGAAAATAATCAGGGCGGCGTCGGGCCGGCTCAGATCGATATGAATAGGCACCTGCCAGGGCAAGAGCGCCGATAACAGGCGCAGCGTCGGAAAGGGGCCGGGCGCAAACTGATAGAGCACAAACATGGCATCGTAGGCCGCCGCGAAGAGGTAGCCCACCACTGTCGGCAGCAGCGCCAGGAACAGAACGGCGATCGCATAGCTCAGCAACGAACGGCGTGCCGGCCTTGAATCCGCCATCGTCTCGCCAGCTTCCGTGGTCTCCTCTGCCTCTTCCTCCTGCTCTCCCTCTGCTTCGTCCCCCCTGCTTTCCTCGTTGATGATTTGAGCCGCAGCCTCAGTCTTCTCAGAGGCAGCGCTCGCCATCTCCTGGGCTGGCGCATCTCTTTTGCCCTGGTCAGTTCTGAGCGAAACCGCCAGTGCCGCCTCTTCGGAAGCCGCTTCTTCTTCCTCCTCTGAGGACTCTTCTTCCTCAGTCTGAGCAAAGACCTGGCTTCGCCGCTCCTTCGTAGGAGACTGCGAGCGGGCCGGTAGTGGCCGTAACGGGGCGAAGGCCAAATGGCCGAGTGCAGCCCCGACGACACTCAGCGCCAGCGCAAAGATGATCACCAGTCCCCAGGTACTCAAAAAGGCCAGGCGCAGCTCAGCCTGGGTCAGGAGCGTCGACAGCACAGAGGGATAGGTCAGGGCGGCGCCCAGATGGCAGAGAGCCAGAATGGCGCCGGACAGAGCTGCCTCCAGCAAGCCGGGACGCTGCAGTGTGCGCAGCTTACGGATGGCTGTCACGAGCAGCCCACAGCCGGGAGCAGCCAACGCCGCCACAGGCACCAGCGCCGTCGAAGGCTGCACATTTAAACGGGCAATAATTGCAAAGAGCAGGCCCACCACCGTGAGCACTTCCACCGCCAGCCAGTCAGGTCCAGTTTTCTCCTGACGCTGCGGCTGCGCATCGGCGCCAGGGGCTGCCCCGCTGGCCCCCGTAGCCTCCTGGCCCCCTTCAGGCTGTTGGCTACGATCGCTGGCGCTGGCAGGGACTTCGGCAACCGTCTCCTGGGCCTGCGGAGCAGCGGCGGTGCGCTCAGAACATTCGGATTCTTGCATGCAGACGCTCAGCTCCTCATGGACAATCTGCCAGGATAGTAGCACATTGAGAAGAGAGCGACAAGAGGCAAGCCAGCTAGCCCGGCTAGCGAGTAGCCTGGTTGCTAGCCGGGCTGAGTCGTCGCAATAGCAATGGAAGAACACCCCGGCCTGATAGGCCAGGAGGTAGACTGATCAACAAAGCGGGTAAGCGAGGAAACGCTAGCTGTCGGGGTTGCTGGTCCCCGGAAACCAGACAATGGCGCTGACTACCTCCTTGCCGGGCACCGCCAGTTCGCCCCCGTCAGGCACCAGCCAGCCCTCCAGGAAGGCATGTAGCTCGCGACGTGTTGCCTCATCATCGGGCAGGAGCAGCTGCTCTAGCAGCTCGTCCACGGCCTCATCGAGGGAGGGGTAGCGCAGCGAAAGAGGTGTTCTGACAATCTCCACATTGGCGTAGATGCCCATCTCAAAGAGGACATCCAGCAGGTGGATATAGGCCGGCGAGCGAGCCAGCTCCCTTCCATGAAAGTGGCGCCAGACCGGAGCTGTAAACTCATCAAGGTGGGTGGCCCGCATATAGATATAGCAGGTTCGTCGGGCGGCGGCGCGCAGCTTCTCGACAAAAGGAACGACCTCGCGAATCGGATAGAGCACATGGCTACAGAGGACGATGTCAGCCTGCAGCTCAGCCGGAGCCGCCTCCCAGGTCGACTGGATCGTCACAATGTTGTTCACTGCTCTCTCCGCCGCCTCCTGACGCAGGTAGCCCAACATGGCCGCGTTCGGCTCGACTGCGTAGACGGTCTGCACCAGAGGCGCGGCAGCCAGCGCGAAGCGGCCTGTTCCGGCTCCTACATCGAGCACGGTGAGCGTCGGCTCCAGCTCCTGACGAATGCGCAGAAAGAAAGGATCGCGCACTCCGCGCTCGCGCGTGCTGCGATGGTAAAAGCGCGCGCGCCGGTCCCAGAATTGGGCACTGGAGCGCCCCAGGCGGGCATAGATCGCCTCCATCTGCTGCGCACGCGCATCGTGAAGAGCGTACCAGCGTTCAAGCGCGCTTTCCATAGGCTTCACGGCTCCTTTGTGGCTCTATCCTCCGTCGGCCTGATCCTGCCCGCCTCCCTGCGCTGAGACAGTAGGTCAGCGGGCAGACAGACGGGCAGGCAGGAGGCTATAGAGAGGGCAGGACAGAGGCTAGCTTCTGCTCCGCTCGGCTCGCCCTAGGCTGTTCCGCCAGCAGCAGGCTCTAACTTGGTCTTCAAGCACGAGAAGAACTGGCCAGTCAGCTTCTCGGCAGTGCCCTGCAGGAGGCGCGCCCCCACGCTGGCGATCGTCCCACTCACAATGACCTTTGCCTCCCAATCCATGCGGGTTTGGGTGCTATCGACCGCCGTCAGGTGCATATCGCCCGAGAGTTCCACGGCGCTCCCCGGCGCCTTCCCTCGCGCCTTCACTACCATGTGATCCGGCTCATGCATTTCGGGCCGCGTGACATCCAGCGTAAACCTGGCCTTCACCGCCCCGATACCGACGCTGACCACGGCCTTCCAATGCTCCTCTCCGAGCACTTCGAGGCTCTGAAAGCCGGGGGCGCATTCAGCGACTTTGTCGACATCCAGCAGGAAGGCCCAGACCTTATCGATCGGGGCAGCGATGGTCTGCGAACCAGAGAAATCCATAGCGACCTGTCACCTTTCGTGTGTTGCGTGTGCCTTGGGCGCAAGATAGCGCTGCGGATCGCTTTCAAAGAGCCGCTTGCAGGCGGGGCAACAAAAATAGAAGTCTTGCCCTTGATAGGTGCTGCGCCGCCTGGCAGCGGCTACTTCTACTATCATACCACAGACCGGATCAATAGCGGTCGCAGGTGCCGGCGCCACAGCGGGGGGCGACGCGGCTGTGGCTGGCACCTGGGCGGATTGGCGCCGGCGCACCTGAACCAGCTCGGCCAGGATACTGGCCGCAATCTCTTCAGGCGTGACCGCCCCCACATCAAGACCAGCGGGGGCATGCAAGCGCGCAATGACCTCCTCCTCCAGGCCAGCCTCACGCAGGTACTGGCGACAGGCCTCGGCCCGCCGGCGGCTGCCAACCATACCGACATACCAGGCAGGGCTGTGCAAAGCCCGGGCCACAGCCTCTTCGTCGTATTCGCCATGCGTGGCTACCAGGATAGCGCTGCGCTCGTCGGGCTGCATGCCGGGCAGGCCGTCCTCGCCGATCTGGACAACGGCAAAGTCGAGAACAGGAGCCAGGCGCGCAAGGGCCGCCACAACTGGCGAGGCCCCAATCAGGAAGAGATGCGGCGGTGGTAGATGTGGTTCCATGTAGATATCTAGAATTCCTCCGCTGCTACAGGTCATGGGGAAGACGCGCACACCAGGGCCAGTGCGCGCGAGACCAGCCTCCGGCGCGCCCAGGCGCAGGAGATAGGGATCGCCCCCTTCGTGGAGGAGGCGCAGGGCCTCGCGCACGACCACCGGCTGGGCGCAGCTGCCACCGATCCAGCCGCTAACGCTGCCATCGGCCTGGATCAAAGCCCGCGCCCCTGGCTTGGCCGAGGTGGGCCGTTCGCACCAGACCACGGTCGCCAGGACAAAGGGCTTGCGCGCCTGCTCCAGACGCTGGGCCAGCTTGAGCATATTCTCAGGCATACCGTTTCCCTCCAACAGGCAGCCAGCACCGGCGACCGGTTGCGCCAGGCGGCAAGCAGCGCCTGTCTATCTGTCTGCCTGCCTGCGCCTGGCCCCGGCCTCCGGTCTGGCGCTGCCATCATCCACCTGGTTGGGTTGCTGAGGGCCACGCTAAGCCGTGGCAAGCCCTTTCTCTTTGAGAATGGCCCAGACCTTCCACGGGGTGATGGGAATGTCAATGTGGCGTACACCAACGTGCGCCAGAGCATCAACGACGGCATTGGCAATGGCCTGGGGAGCGCCCACTGTCGGCGACTCGCCCACGCCCTTGGCCCCAATGGGATGGTGCGGCGAAGGTGTCACCGTGCGGTCCGTCTCCCAACGCGGGGTCTCTATCGCCGTCGGGATCAGGTAGTCCTGGAAGTTGCTTCCGAGCACATTACCATCCTCATCGTAGGCCAGCTGCTCGTAGAGGGCCGGCGCCAAGCCCTGGGTCAGGCCACCGTGGATCTGCCCCTCGACGATCATTGGGTTGATGACGGTGCCGCAGTCATCGACGGCCAGGAAGCGGCGGATGTGCACTTCACCAGTGCCTCGATCGATGTCGACGACGCAGATGTAGCTGCCAAAGGGATAGGTCAGATTGGGCGGATCGTAGTAGTTGACGGCCTCCAGGCCCGGCTCCAGATAGGGCGGGCAGTTGGTGTAGGCGGCAAAGGCGATCTCCTGGATGGTCTTCCCTTTGCTCGGACTGCCGCGCACATAGAAGCGCCCCGGCTCCCATTCAAGGTCTTCTTCGCCCACCTCTAGCAAATAGGCAGCGATCTTACGCGCCTTGTCGCGGATCTTGCGCGCGGCCACGGCAGTGGCGGCGCCGCCGACAGGCGTGCTGCGGCTGGCGTAGGTGCCCAGACCATAAGGGGCGGTGTCGGTGTCACCATGCTCGACATCGACGTCGTCGGGCGAGATGCCCAGCTCGGCGGCGATGATCTGGGCAAAGGTCGTTTCATGACCCTGGCCCTGCGTCTGGACGCCGATGCGGGCCAGCACCTTGCCAGTCGGATGGACACGAATCTCGCAGCTATCAAACATCTGGATACCGGCGATGTCGAAGTGCTTGCCGGGGCCGGCCCCGACGATTTCCGTGAAGGAGGAGATGCCAATGCCCATCAGCTCGCCGCGCGCTCGCTTCTCGGCCTGCTCGCGGCGCAGCTCCTCGTAGCCGATCTTCTCCATCGCCAGGCGCAGGGCGCGCTCGTAGTTGCCGCTGTCGTAGGTCCAGCCCAGGGCCGAGCGGTAGGGGAAGGCTTCGGGCTTGATGAAGTTCTGCAGGCGGATCTGCGCGGGATCTTTGCCCACCTCACGCGCCAGCGTGTCCATCATACGCTCGATCAGATAAGAGGCCTCGGTGACGCGGAAGGAGCAGCGGTACGCGATGCCGCCGGGGGCTTTGTTGGTGTGCACGGCGTCGACAGCGACGTGGGCCTGTTTGAAGTCGTAGGAGCCGGTGCAGATGTGGAAGAGGCCGGCGGGAAACTTGGTCGGCTGGGCCGCCGCATCAAAGGCGCCGTGGTCGGCCAGCGTGTAGACCCGCAGCGCCTTCACCGTGCCCTCTTTGTCAGCGGCGATCTCCGCGTGAATGTGGTAGTCGCGGGCGAAGCCGGTGCTGGTCAGGTTTTCGGTGCGGTCCTCGATCCATTTGACCGGCCTGCCCGTCTTGAGGGCTGCGACGACAGCACAGACGTAGCCGGGATAGATGGGGACTTTGTTGCCGAAGCCGCCACCAACGTCGGGCGAGATGACGCGGATGCGGTGCTCAGGCAGGCCGGAGACAATGGCGAAGAGCGTGCGATGGGCATGCGGAGCCTGCGAGGTCATCCAGACGGTCAGCTTGCTGGTGGCGGCGTTGTAGTCGGCCACACAGCCGCAGGTCTCGATGGGCGCCGGATGGATACGCGGGACGTACATGTCCTGACGCACAACAACCCCGTTCTGCTCGGCCTCGGCAAAGGCGGCATCGGTGGCAGCGCGGTCTCCGGTCTCCCAGTGATAGATCTGGTTGGTCGGCTGGCGATCCTTCTTGTCGGGGCGCAGCAGCGGAGCGTCGGGCGCCAGGGCTTTCTGAGGATCGACGACGACGGGCAGTGGCTCGTAGTCGACTTCAACAGCGGCAGCGCCATCGGCGGCGGCGTAGCGGCTCTCGGCCACAACAAAGGCCACTTCCTGCATCTGGTAGAGAACGCGGTCGACGGCCAGCACGGCCTCGGTATCGCCGGAGAGCGTTGGCATCCAGGCCAGGCCAGCGGCCTCCAGGTCCTTGCCCGTAATGACGGCGACGACCCCCGGCACCTGCAGGGCTTTGCTGATGTCGATGCTCTTGATCAGGGCATGGGCATAGGGACTGCGCACGATGTCGGCATAGAGCATGCCCGGGAGCTGGATATCGTCGACGTAGTTGCCCTTGCCGCGAATGAAGCGCGCGTCTTCCTTACGCTTGTAGGGTTCTCCCAGGCCGTGGACGTGTGGGCCTGCATTGGTGGTGGTCATGGCTATTCACCTCCGCCGCCGCTGCCGGCGGGTACCTGCTCCGGCTCGCGCAGCTTCTGCGCGGCGTACTGGATGGCCTTGACAATATTGACGTAGCCCGTGCAGCGGCAGAGATTGCCCGAGATGCCTTCGCGGATCTCTTGCTCGCTGGGATCGGGATTGCGCTTGAGTAGAGCCAGGGCAGCCATCATCATGCCTGGCGTGCAGTAGCCGCACTGCAGGGCATGCTCGACGTGAAAGCCTTCCTGCAGCGGGTGAAGCTTGCCATTCTGCTCCAGACCCTCGACGGTCAGCAGCTCGCGCCCGTCGGCCTGCACGGCCAGCATGGTGCAGGATTTGACCGCCTTGCCATCGACAAGGATGGTGCAGGCGCCGCAGGAGGAGGTGTCACAACCAATGTGGGTACCGGTGAGGCGCAGGCCGTCTCGCAGCCAGTGAACTAGCAAGGTACGCGCCTCAACGTCGCCTTCGTAGAGCTTGCCGTTGATGGTGACGCGAATGTGATGAATGCTCATGGCTAGGCGCCTCCTGTTGCGCGGCTGCGCGCCTGGCGCAGCGCCCGCATGGTCAATGTCTCAACCATCGCACGCTTGTAGTCAGCGGGACCGCGCAGGTCGCTGACGGGCCGGGCCTCGGCAGCGGCTTGCTTTGCGGCCTGGACGATGACCGCGTCGTCAAGGGTGCTGCCAAGCAAGAGCTGCTCAGCGGCGCGGGCCTTGATGGGAGTCGGGCCGACGTTGGTCAGGCCAATACCGGCGTAGGTGACCTGCCCGGCCCCGTCCAGGGCCACGTAGGCGGCCACGCCGGCAATGGCGTAGTCACCGACCTTGCGCTCTAGCTTCAAATAGGCGCCACCGCTGCGCTCTGCTGGGGCCGGGATGCGAATCTCGGTCAGCAGCTCGTTGGGCTGCAGCGTCGTTTCAAAGCTGCTGTCGGTGAAGAACTGCTCGACCGGAATGAGGCGCTGACCGGCGGGACCAGTTGCCACAAGCTGAGCCCCCAGGGCGAGCATAGTCGCCGGGTGATCGTTGGCAGGATCGGCGTGGGCCAGATTGCCGCCGATGGTGGCCCAGTTGCGCACCACGGGATCGGCGATGACGCGAGCCGTATCCGCCAGAATGGGATAGCGCCGGCGAATGAGGTCCGAGGCCTCCAGGTCGACTTCGCGCGTCAAGGCTCCAATGTGCAGGGTGCCATCGGCTTCTTGCAGGTACTCCAGGTCACGCAGACGGTTAATGTCCACCAGAACGGCGGGGGAGGCGAGGCGGAAGCGCAGGAGGGGAATGAGGCTGTGCCCACCCGCGAGCACCTTGGCATCGGCGCCGTGCTGGTCCAGTAAGGCGATGGCCTCAGCAACGCTGCTGGCCACCTGATAGTCAAAAGGACCAGGAATCAAGGGGAAATCACCTCCGTTTCGTCACTGGCAGCCTACTGAGCAGACAGGACGAGGCATGACCCGAGGCCAGGCCGGATGCACCTGGCTCCAGTCGGCCTTTGTGGCCTGCTCGCTCCTGTCTGGCGCTGGCTTGGGTCTGAGCGCAGAGCGGTTCGGGTCACATTTCGCAGAGCGTGGCATGCGTGGTTCATTGTTTGCACTGCTTCCAGTATAGCCAGAGCAGGGGAGCGCCTGTTACCTCCGAATGTAGGGTCTTGCTCCCCTGCTTTTGGAGGGAAGTGCTTTCGGCAAAAAGCTGCAGCAGAGCGCCCGGCAGAGCTAAAGCTCACACTCTGCCTACAGCCAGCCCTGCTTGACGGCCACCATGACAGCTTCGGTGCGGTTTTTGACACCCAGACGGTGGAGGATTTCCTGAACGTAACTCTTGACGGTATTTTCGCTGAGGTAGAGCTTGGTGGCGATCTCACGGCTGGAAAGACCCTGCGCAATGAGGCGTAGAATCACCAGTTGCTGGGCACTCAGTGGCTCCGGCCCCGGCTCCTGGCGCACCGGTGCCCGACGTAGATGGGCCAGCACGGCCACCGCCGCCTTGGGGTCAATGGCCGCTTCACCACGCGCCACGGCGCGAATCGAGCGCTTGAGATCGAAGCGCTCGATGTCCTTGACAATGTAGCCACGGGCGCCCGCCTGCAGGCATTCGGCCACCAGCTGCTCATCGGTATAGGTGGTGACAATGATGACCCCGATTTCGGGGTAATGCTCGCAGACCTGACGGCAGAGCGCGACGCCGCTCACTCCCGGCAGGCGCACATCGAGCAGTATGATGTCGGGACGCAGGCGCTCGACCAGCCCCAGGGCTTGCTCGGCATTGGCCGCTTCGCCCACGATCTCGAAATCCGGCTCCGAGACGAGCATGGCCTTAAGGCCCTCGCGCACCATTTCGTGATCATCGACGATCAGCAAGCGAATCAAGGGGGATCACCGCCTTCACGATCAGGCCGCCTTCCTCACCGTTGACTAGCAGGAGCTGCCCGCCACAGTCGCTCACCCGCTGCTGCATGCCGCGCAGCCCCAGATGGGCCGGATTGTGACGGTAGTTCTCCAGGATCTCCGGCGCCAGGCCGACCCCGTTATCCTGAACGACCAGCATGGCCTGTAGGCGCGTGACCTGCACGGTGACCACGACAGTGGTCGCCTGGGCATGGCGCAGGACGTTGGAAAGAGCCTCGCGCGCCACGTTGAAGAGGGCGTTCTCGACCGCTGCCGGCGGCGCACTGGCCCACTCAGCGACTACCAGGTCCATGTCGAGGCCCGCCGCCGATTCGCGCAGGTCGTGAATGAGGGTATGCAGGCGACTGATCAGACCACCGTCCTGCGTCTGCGGCTCGCTGGAGGAGAGGGCAAAGATGGCGTCGCGCACCTGGGCCGTGCCCAACGAGGCTAGCTGCTTGATGGTGCGCAGGGGACGCTCCAATGGCGACCCCGGCGGCAACTGCTCTAAAGCCCAGTCGGCCTTGAGACCAATGGTGAATAGGGTCTGCTGGACCCGGTCGTGTAGCTCCTGAGCAATGCGGCTGCGCTCGTCGGCCAGCATCTGGCGCTTCTGGGCCTCGGTCAGCTCGTGGTGCAGGGTCTGGAGATCAGTGGCAACCCGCGTCAGCTCCTGGTTACGGCGCTCTAGCTCGGCGGTGCGCTCGCGAACCTCGCGTTCGAGCCGCGCAGCCTGCTCTTCCATAGCGTGACGCTCACGGGCAATGAGCTGGGCGTTGTGAATGGCAACGGCAGCCTGCGCGCTGAGGGCCTCGATCAGCTCGACATGGCGCGGCTTGAAGCGGTTGGCCTGAGTGTGGCCAATGAGGAAGGCCCCCAGGATCGACCCCTCGCGCGTCCGCAGCTGGACGCCGAGAAAGCTGCGTACGGGGATATGGCCACGGGGAATACCAAGGTAGCGCCGGTCAGCAAGGACGTCGTCTACCAGCACTGAGGTGCCTTTCCAGAAGACGGGATGCAGCACGCCAACACCCTCAACCGGACCGACATGGCGAAAGTGCTCTGCGACTCCATGCTCGCCAGAGATGGCCGCCAGGTGGAAGAGGCCCTTCTTGCTGCGCCGCTCCGGCGACTCTCGGGTAACTTCAGGAATGAGAAAAAAGGCAGCGTACTCGGCAGCGGTCACCTTGCGCGCGGCATCGGTGATCATCTGGAGCAGGCGCTGGAGGTCGAACTCTGAGGTGAGTGCAATAGCAATGCGGTTGAGCTGGGCCAGCTCTTCGGCACGCTCCTGCAGGCTGGCTATCAGGTTCGTCCGGCTGTCATCGCTGGTCTGTACCATAGCAGGCTTCTTCTCTGTGACGCGCAACTACCCGGGCCCGAGCAAAGACGTCTCTCCTGTCATCGTTGACTTCTAATTATTATAGCAGCTCTCTCTGGCACCTGCTTTTGTCCTCTCCCTCACCAACCCCGGAGAAGCAGGGCCACAGGCTCTCGTCTGCGCTTGCCAGTCAGCAACAGCCACGAGCACCAGCCTTTTTGAGAGCGCCAGGACCCGGGACGGCCAAAGCATGACCTCGCCGCTACGTCCGACTTCTGCCCGATGGCGCTCTGGCTATGCTGGAGCGGCGGCGCGAGCCAGGGATTCTCAAGGCAGTAGGCTATACGGCCAGAAATCTGCTCGGCCAGATAGCTATCGAGTATGCTGCCGCTGGCGGCCCTGGCTCCTCCATTAACGATGGAGATGGCCAGGCTTCCCAGTCTTCTGTCCTCACTCCGTATTGCTCACATTCACCCCAGAGAATTCTTCTCCTCCAACGTTCTCTTGCTAGCAGAGACCTTTGCTTACCCTTCCTTATATGACAGGAGGCTCCTACCATGCAGTCCAATTTTCGCTTCTGCCCAAACTGCGGCGCCCCATTGCAAGGACAGCAGGCTTTCTGCTCAATGTGCGGTGCTGTTCTCAGCGCGGAAACCGGCGACCCTACCCACTCGTCTGGACCAGGAGGGCCAGCCGGATCTTCCGAGTCGACAGAAAGGACCGTTGTGTCACCGTCACCCTCACCAGCTCCTCCTTCCCAACCACCTGGCTGGTCCCCTGCTCTGCCTCCCAATCAACAGCCGCCCAACTCTGGACCGCAGCAAGCAGCCTTTGGCCAACAGCAGCCGGGCCAGCCGGGCTATACACCTCCTCCATCATTCACCCCTGCCCCCGCCGGCCCCATCCCCCCCGCTCGTTCCTATGGTCAGCAAGGAGCCATGCCTCCGCCTCGGCCAGGCAATGTTCCCCCCCCTTACGCTCGCCCACAGCGGGACGCCAGCCGCGGCGTCATCACCGGCATCAGTTGCGGCGTGCTGTTGATCATCGCGCTGATCGTGGTTGTCTGTGGGACCTTGAGCGTGGGCGGTTACCTCCTCCTGCGCAATCTCGCCAGCACGGACACCACCAGCTCCTCTTCACACAGCAGTAGCGGCAGCGGGAGCACGACGCTCCATTCCAGCACCCCAACGAGCATTCCAACCCGCACCTTCCCTGTAAACGGCACCTTGACCTACTCCTCCATCACGATCACCGTCGTGAATGTTCAATTGGCCAGCAGCTTCCCCGACGACCTCAATACCAACGATAGTGAGGCGCTCTTGCGCGTCCTCCTCAAGGAGAACAACGAGACCAATGACTTTGCCTCTTATTCCTATAATGAGATTGCCCGCCTGATTCTCCCCGATCACACAAGCGTTGCACCAAGCTCCCTACAATACGGCGGGTCCCCACAACCCAGCTCGACACGCACCAACTGGCTTGATTTCCCCGTTCCCAGCAACCTGGATGTGAACCATACGCTTCTGCGTTTGGGAGCCCCTACCGAAGCGATCATGGACATCCCTCTCCAGAACAAGCCCGACCTCACAAAATACAATCCCTCTACCACCAGGCCAACCAACGCCCAGACCACCTACGCCGGCATGAAATGGACGGTCACGGCCACTACCGTGAGCTGGAGCGCTAAAGGCAAGCAAGCAGAGAAGGGAAAACGCTTCCTGACCGTAAGCTTCCGCATCGATAACCCGTCCGACCAGGACGCTGGCTTCAACGCCGATGATTTTCTACGCCTTCAGGTCGGCAGCGATCGCTTCCCGCCTACAGCCCATACCATCCCCGTAATCATGAAGGCAGGAACCACCAACCAGACCGGTGATGCCATCTTCACAATACCGGAAGGAACAGCGGCTTGTACAGTGGTTATGATGCATAGCGATGTTCTTCCCAATAGCCAGGAGGCGCAGATTCCGCTCCAGCTCAGCTCTAACAAAGTTTCAAGCTAGCTGAAGTGTCCGGACCAAACGCTGATACAAACGGGAAGGCCTCTTGACCCTCCCAGACCAGCATCATCCGTTTCAGACGCGGGATCGCCCGGCTCCGGCGATTCTGAAACGGATGCCCCTCTTAGCAACAGATCACATGAACGAGAGACAGACGGCTCTCCGTCCGCCCCAGGAAAGGGAAACGCACTAACAGCAGAGAGAGACGGCTTCATTGGCACGTATCTCTCTGAGGTGAACGGAACAGCGCCAACAGGCAGCACGAAAGCTGGTCCCGATACTCCGTTCGGGCCATCAGAGAGGGAGAGAGCCACACCCCTAGAGCAGACGACAGAAGATGGCTTTGAGATAGAGGGTCTCGGGCATAGCCAGCCTGACAGGATGATCGCAACTATGGGTCAACACTTCCAACACCTGGACCTCGCGGCCAAGGGCGCGCGCCGCCAGCGAGAGCGTCCCCGACAGATCATCCAGGCCGATCACCCCCGAGCAGGAGCAGCTCAGCAGGATACCAGCAGGACGCAGGACACTCATGCCCAGCATGTTCAAGCGGCGATAGGCGCGCAGAGCCTGTGACCTCGCCCCCTGGTTGCGCGCAAAGGCTGGCGGATCAAGGACAACGATGTCGAAGCGCTCACCCCGCGCCCTGGCCTCCTCCAAATAGGCAAAGACATCGGCAACGACAAAGGCATGCTGGCTGGCATCCAACCCGTTGAGCGCAAAGTGCCGCTGCGCCATCGCCAGCGCCGGCTGTGAGCTATCAACGCTGGTCACCCGCACTCGCCCATCGCTCAGGGCCGCGATCAGCGAAAAGCCACCGGTATAGGAGAAGCAATTGAGCACGCGCACCAGACCCTCGGGCGCCAGTTCCGCGACCACAGCCCGTACATACTTGGCCAGCGCGGCCCGCTTGTCGCGCTGATCAAGAAAGAAGCCAGTTTTTTGGCCACGCCAGGGATCAATCAGATAGCGCACACCGTTTTCGCGCCCTTCGACCTCTGGTGGCACCTCGCCAGCCAGCAAGCGCGGCTCCTCCAGGGCCAGCCCCTCACGACGCCGCGCCTGGCTATCGTTGCGCAGGAGCAGCCCACATGCCCCCGTCTCCTCAAGAAGCGGCTCCACCAACAGGGGCAGGAGGCGCTCCATGCCAAGCGTGTGCACCTGAGCCACCAGAACCTCAGCATAGCGATCGACAATCAGGCCAGGCAGACCATCACCTTCTGAATGGATCAGCCGATAGATGTTGGTGACGGCAGGATCGAAGACACGGCGCAGCTCTTGCGCGCGGCGGATACGTCGGCGCAGCAACGCAGCATCGATCGGCTCCTCACGGCGCGTCAGCAGGCGGATCGCAATATCGGTGTGAGGATGATAATAGCCGCGCCCGAGGAACTGCCCCGAGGCCGAGCGCACCTCAACCAGCCCACCCGGTTCGACCTCGCGCGGCACCTGCTGCAAGGCTCCCGAGAAGATCCAGAGATGCCCGTTGAGCAGCGGCTCCTCGCGCTGCGGCTTCAAACGTACCTGCGGATAGACAGTCGTAGTCGTAGACATCGACAATGGCCAGCCCCTTGCCTGCCGGCAGCCTCGCCTCATGACATCTCAGCCAGGCAGACCACCGGCGCTACTCGTCGGCCATTATAGCATACGGATCATCGGCAGCAAGGGGAGCAGTCCCTTCGTCCTGGAACCAGGCCAGCAGCTCACGCAGATGGACGACGGCCCCGACGACGACCACCGCTGGCGCCCGTATGCCGGCCTGAGCGGCGCGCTCCGCAATTTCGGCCAGCCTGCCCTGAACGGCGCGCTGCCGGGGCAGTGTTCCCCACTCGACCACCAGGGCCGGAGTCGTGGGGTCGAGTCCCCCGGCCTGCAGCTCAGCCGCAATCTGCGGCAGCGTCTTCACGCCCATCAAAATCACCAGTGTCCCCCCAACACGCGCCAGCGTGCGCCAATCGACAGCGCTCACCTCAGTGCCGCGCTCCTTGTGACCGGTCACAATGGTCACCAACGAGGCCAGGCCACGATGGGTGACTGGCACCCCCGCGTAGGCCGGCACAGCCAGAGCGGCACTGACTCCCGGCACCACCTCGAAGGGAATCCCAGCCTGCGCCAGCGCTTCCGCCTCCTCACCACCGCGCCCAAAGACAAAGGGATCGCCACCCTTCAGACGTACCACCAGGCGCCCACAGCGGGCATGCTCGATCAGCAGGCGATTGATCTCCGCCTGGGGCAACTGATGACAGCCCGGTTGCTTGCCAGCAAAGATCAGCTCCGCCTCGGCCCGCGCCTCCGCCAGCAGCTCAGGCGCCACCAGGCGATCGTAGATCACCACGTCGGCGGCGCGCAGGCAGCGTAACCCCTTCATGGTAATCAGCTCGGGCGCTCCGGGGCCAGCGCCCACCAGGTAGACCTTGCCGCGCTCAAGCGCCGCCCCCAGCTGCTCCAACTTCTCGCTCATCCATCCCCCTTCCTCTCTAGGAGGCCAGCGAGCGGCCATCAGCGGCGCCGGCGCTCTTCTCATCGAAAGAGTGAGCTACCTCCACGCCATAGCGGCGCAGGAGCTCCGCCGTGAGAGCACGGGCCTCGGCCTCGGCACCAGCTTCCAGATGAGCCAACACCGGCGAGCGGTAGAACTCCTGAAAGAAGGCATCGCGCTGCTCATAGGTGACTCCCTGGGTCCGCAACAGGGCCCGCGCCTCCGCGGCCAGGCGCAAGAAGGCCCCGTAAGCCGGCGAAAAGTGCTGCTCCAGTTCCTGGCGGATCAGCTTCGCCAGGCCCGGGCTCACTCCTTCCGTCGAGACCGCCACCGTCAAGGGATCGCGACGCAGAATCGAAGGTGTGATGAAATTGCAGCGCTCGGGCAGATCCACAATGTTGAGCAACTGCCCACGCTGCTGGGCCTCGCTCCAGACGGCCTCTACCAGCTCCGGCTCGCGTGTCGTGGCAATCACGACAAAAGCCCCTTCCAGATCCCCAGTCTGATAAGGGCGTCGCTGCAGCTCAAGCTGCGGGCCCAGCTCCTGCACGACCTGCCCTAGCTCCACGCACCACTCCGGAGCAATCAGACAGACCCGCGCCCCACAGGCGGCGAAGGCCCGAACCTTCTCCGCCGCAATGCGATCGCCCCCGATCACCACCACGCGCCGCCCGCGCACATCGAGCATAATCGGGTAATAGTTCGGCATCTCGGTTGCCGTTCCTCTCTGCGCTCTCTCAGCTCTCTAACACGCTCTCTCATAAGCACAAAACAGCACAATCACCTACGCCACGTTGCCCCATCTTTCCAGCACCCGCTCCGCCCAGCAGAGTTCATAGACAGCGCGCCTGCTTCTCCCGCAGAGGAGCAGGCGCGCACTGTCTCAATGCAAGCCACTCGGCTCGCGTTCACTGAGGGTCAAGGCCCGCTGACGCAGATACTCCACCCCGACGCGCTGGCAGTAATCGCCGAAGGTCTCGCCGGGAGCACGCTCATCGCGCCAGAGCACCAACAGCGGGCGAAGAGTAGCCGGGATTTCCCGCAAAGGTACCGAGGCGGCGTAGAGGGTCGTCAGACGCGTATTCTCCCAATCGCCGCCGACGTAGATATTGTAGAGGTCCTTCGAGCGGCCCACAAAGCCGATATCACCCATATAGGGACGGGCACAGCCATTGGGGCAGCCGCTCATACGCAGACTGAGGCGCTCAGCAGCGAGGCCCAGCTCCTCCAGCTGGTGCCCGATCTCGTCCACCACGCCGGGCAGAGCGCGCTCAGCCTCAGCCACCGCCAGCCCACAGGTCGGCAAGGCCGGGCAGGCCATCGCATAGCGCTTCACCCCCAGCTTCGTGGGGTCCGTCTCGATGCCATACTCGCGGAGCAAGGTCTCCAGCGGCTCACGCTGCTCCGCCGTCAGATCGGTCAGCAGGATATTCTGCTGTCCGGTTAAACGGATACCAGGGCGGAAGGTCTCGATCGCCCGCCGTAGGCCGGTGCGCAACTGGCAGGACTCGCTATCGCGCACTCGCCCATTCTCTACATAAATCCCCAGGAACCAGCGCCCATCTCCCTGCTCATGCCAGCCCAGATGATCATCGACTCCCTCCCAGTGGAGAGGATGAGGATCAGCCACCGCATGGCCCAGACGCCGCTCTAACTCAGCGCGGAACCACTCGATGCCCCGCTCCTCGACCACATATTTCATGCGCGCATGCTTGCGGTTCTGGCGATCGCCATAGTCGCGCTGGATCATCACAATGGTCTCCACCACCGATAGGGTCTTAGGCGCCGGCACAAAGCAGAGCGGCGTCCCCAGGCGAGGGAAGGTCTCAGCCTTGCCGTGGGTCATCCCCATGCCACCGCCCACCAGGACCGTAAAGCCGGCCAGCTCACCGCCATCATCCAGCTCTGCCACCAGTCCAATATCCTGGGTGTAGACATCGATACAGTTATCGCCCGGAAAAGCCACACCGATCTTGAACTTGCGCGGCAAATAGGTCGGCCCGTAGATCGGCTCCACCGTCTCCTCATCGTCCGGCGCCCCCACCGTCTGGACATGCTGCCCATCGATCCAGATCTCATGATAGGCCCGGCTGCGCGGCGCCAGATGACGAGCGATCTGCCGCGCCACCTCCTGTACTTGCGCCTGGGCCCGATTGCGCGCCGGCGCCGGACAGGCCATCACGTTGCGGTTCACGTCGCCACAGGCCGCCAGCGTCGAGAGCAGCGCCTCATTGATGGCGCGGATCGTCGCGCGCAGATCGTGTTTCAGAACTCCATGCAGCTGAATACCCTGGCGCGTCGTGAAGCGTAAGGTTCCATTGGCATAGCGGCCCGCCAGATCATCTTCGACCAGATATTGCTCGGCGGTCAATGCGCCCCCCGGAATACGCGAGCGGACCATGAATTGATAAGCCTTTTCCTCACCCGCGGCCTTACGCGCCTGACGCAGGTCACGGTTCTCCTGCTGATAGATTCCATGAAATTTGATGAGCTGGACCTGCGCCTCGCTGAAGTGCGTGCCGTCCTGAGCCAGCTCCTCGGCAATCGCCCCACGCAGATACTGGCTCTCAGCCTTGACGCGCTCTACCTTGCTGCCGCCGCCGACTCCCAGACTCAGGAGATTGTTACCAGCGGAAGAAGGGGTCTGATGCTCTTGCTCGGTCGCCATACCTCAGTCCTCAAAGTTGACATAATGGATCAACTATAGCAACTATTAATTAACATACGATACAGAGCACTGTTTGTCAATAGGCGCACCAGAGCAACGGCGCAGGGGGCCGAGGGAGAGCACGGCCCGAAGGGAGCTGGCGACGGCGGCAGCGAAGCCAGAGAGGGCCAGGTCAGGCGAGACCATGCGCGCGCTTCAGAGCGCAGCGCAGTCCACGGCGCCGGTACAAACAACAAGCGGGCCAGTGGGGAGGTCCCCAGTGACCCGCGTACAGAGACAGCTCATCTTGGGTACGGCATCCTGCCGCAGCGGCAAGAAGGCGACCTTGTCCTTCCTGCCAGCTGGTCGGCTGAGCACTGACGCTGACGCTTGCAGAGTAAGCAAGCGGGCGAGTGAGTAAGCGAGGGAGGAGCGACGGAGACAAAGGGCGGGAGACTCCGCTAGCTCCTCTCTCTTCAACTGCTACCGGTCGAGCGTCCGCCTGTAGGCGTGCTCACTCGTCGGTCTTCTTCTGCAACTGGATGGCGGCGATCACCGGCTGCGTGCAGCGATCGCGTTCAGCCAGACGCTGTTCTGCCTTATAAAGATTATAAGCGCTATTGATAAGAGCGATATGAGTAAAAGCCTGGGGATAATTGCCCAGAGCCACGCGATTGCGCGAATCGATCTCCTCCGAGAAGAGGCCGAGATTCCCGCCATAGGTCAGCAAGCGTTCGAAGAGCGAGCGCGCCTCATCGAGGCGGCCCTGCATGGCCAGATTATCGATCAGCCAGCAGGTACAGATCGTAAACGTACCCTCCTGGCCGGGCAAGCCATCCTCCGACAGGTAGCGGTAGACGAAGCCATGCTCATCCGTGAGCTGCTCCATAATGCGATCGACCGTTGAGCGCATCCGAGGGTCGTCGGCAGGGATGAAGCCGATCAGCGGCAGGAGCAGATTGGAGGCATCAAGGGCCGTGCTCGCATATGATTGGGTGAACGCACCGATCTCGGTATTATAGCCGTGGGCCAGCACATCCGCCCGAATCTGATCGCGCACGCGGTACCAGCGCAAGAGATCAGCCTCCAGATGGAGCTGCTCAGCGGCGCGGATGCCGCGGTCCAGGGCGACCCAACACATGACCTTCGAATACACATAGTGGCGAGGCTCGCCGCGCATTTCCCAGATGCCGCGGTCCGGCTCATGCCAGTGGGCACAGACGTAGTCGACCAGCGAGCGCAGCATTTCCCACAGGGGGCCTTCCAGCTTCTCGCCGTAGCGTTCGAAGCCACCGCGACGGCGGTAGAGATGGATGCAATCCAGGATCTCGCCGAAGACATCCATCTGCTTCTGATCGGCAGCGGCGTTGCCGATGCGCACCGGGCGCGAGCCACAGTAGCCCTCCAGATGTGGCAGCTCCTGCTCCGGCAACTCGCGCTCGCCACGGATGCCGTACATCACCTGCAGATCCTCGCCGTTAGAATACGACAGGCGGCGCAGCCAGTAGGTAAAGGCGCGGGCCTCATCGGTAAAGCCGAGAACGAGCAGGGCATAGAGCGTAAAGGCAGCGTCGCGCAGCCAGGTAAAGCGATAGTCCCAGTTGCGCACGCCTCCGATCTCCTCTGGCAGCGACGTTGTGGGTGCGGCCACCAGGGCGCCAGTTGGCGCATAGGTCATCATCTTCAGCACTAGGGCGCTGCGCCGAACCCATTCGGCATATGGGCCATCGTAGTTGATTCCCGAGATCCAGCGTCGCCAGCAATGCAACGTATGGGCCAGCTCCGCGGTAAAATCGCGCTGGAGCAGCTCCTGCTCCACCAGCTTCCGTGCCGCGCGCAGGCTGCGCCCCATACCGATCGCAAAGATCAGCCGCTCGCCCTCGCGCAGCGTGGCTTGCGCCACCAGAGCGGGATGGAGGGTCTCCGGCTCCTCCCCCTCGTCCGGCACGATCTCCAGGGAGAAGCCCGGCAGCCGATAGGCCCCAATGATCGCCAGCCCAATATGCTGCTGGCCATCCGAGATCACCGCCCCCGTAGCATCGGGCAGCAGCTCGATCTGGCTCGTCGTCGCTCCATAGCTGGGCGTCGCCTTCAGGGTTACCGTAATCGGCAGCTCTCCATGCGTGCATTCCACAATGCGCACCAGGCTATGGCACGAGCCGTCCTCATACGACCAGGTATTGTTATTCAAGCCGCGGTAGGGCCAGGCCTCCAGCGACTCCACCGGCATGAAGTCGGTGAGCACGATCTCTCCGCCAATGCTTGTAAAGCGCGTCTGCAGCACATTGCTATCGCGAAGATAGCGCTGAACTCCAGGAATCGTGTTATCGGTCGGGGCAATCTGGAAAAAGCCGCCACGCCTCGCATCGAGCAGCCGACAGAAAATGGCCGGGCTGTCAAAATCGGGCAGGCAGGCCCAGTCTACCGAACCATCCGGCGCTATCAGCACAGCTGAATGACAGTCTCCGATGACTCCATACGCTCCGATGGGCTGATAAGAGCGATTTTTGGTGTTCAACCCAACCATAGCACGAATCTTCCCTTTAGTGAGCTAAACTCTTGCTTTTAACAGCTCCTTCCGAAAAGAACCGGGCTTGCCGAGCCTTCTGCGGGGCTCCCAGGTTCCTTCCTCTGTGGGGCTCTTCCCCACTGAAGCCGGCTCCTTCTCCGGCCCCTTTTGTGAAGAGGACGGAGCAGAACCCTCTCTGGTAACAAGATATCAGCATAACCCTAAAAATGGGGGAAGAGCCGGTTTCCCCTCCCCTGCTTTGGCAGAGGAGAGATCGCCTGGAGAAAAAAAGATTCCCTTTCCCCTTTACTTCTAAAGACCGCTGGCCCCGCTCCTTTCTGACAGCCCCGCCTCTTGCCAGCTCCTTCTGGCTATCCTTCTCTCGCCACCTGCCCCCTCACTCTTCTAGACTCCCTTGCCCATCCCCCTGTCCTGGCGGCGGCCCTCCCCTCCGCCCCGCGGACAGCAGCGCTAGCCTCGCGTGGCCACCGCCGTGGTAGCGCCGGGGCTACTCCTACATGTGGTGAGAACGGAAGAAAAGCGCTGAGGTAACGACGACCAACAATTGTGGGCTGCCTTCCTTCTGCGCTGCTCTCATTCCCACCTGCCACTGCCTCCTCCACCGCCTACTCTTTAGAAAGAAAAAACCGGCCATTTTATTTCTTCACCACGCCTTCGCCGGCGGCTGCTCTCCTCAACAGCTCCCCCTCAAGCCAGCCGCCCCCGCTCTCGCCATCGTGCCAAAATAAAGAAAGGAGGGATGGATGGGGTATCTCATCCATCCCGCCATTGCTGACCGGTACAGGCATCATTCTAATCGCATTCGGGCCTGCTGTCAAATAGCCTGGGCCTCCTTTCCCCCGGTCCGGCTATTCGCTCGCACGCCCTCTGCCTTCAAGGGCAATCAAAAACTGCTTAGCTTAGCCCAGTAGTTGGGCAGTACCCAGGACTTTTTGGGGGAGGGTTCTCGCCTGGCGCGCTCAGCCCTCCCGCAGCCAGCGCGCTACATCGGGTGCAAAATAGGTGATGATGATGTCGGCGCCAGCCCGGCGAATGCCGGTTAAGACTTCCATCACGATGCGCCGCTCTTCCAGCCAGCCCTGCTGAGCCGCCGCCTTGATCATGGCATATTCTCCGCTGACATTGTAGGCCGCCAGCGGTAGATCGCAGTGCTCGCGCACGCGCCGGATGACGTCAAGATAGGCCAGAGCCGGCTTGACCATGACGATGTCGGCCCCCTCGGCAATGTCCAGCTCGACCTCGCGCAAGGCCTCGCGCACGTTGGCCGGGTCCATCTGATAAGAGCGACGATCCCCAAATTGGGGAGCCGACTCGGCGGCTTCGCGGAAGGGGCCGTAGAAGCCAGAAGCATATTTGGCTGAGTAGGCCATGATCGGCGTCTGGGCAAAACCTCGCTCATCGAGCAGATGTCGAATGGCGCCAACACGCCCATCCATCATGTCCGAAGGAGCAACGATATCGGCGCCGGCTTCGACATGCGAGAGGGCCATACGCGCCAACAGCTCCAGCGAGGGATCGTTTTGCACTTCGCCACCGGCAATCAGGCCGCAGTGACCGTGGCTGGTATACTCGCAGAGACAAACGTCGGTCACGACCAGCAGATCCGGCACCGCAGTCTTGATGCGCTGGATAGCCCGCTGGATGATGCCCTCGGGATGGTACGCCTGCGAGCCTTGCTCATCCTTGGTGGCGGGAATGCCAAAGAGCAGAACAGCGGGAATGCCCAGAGTCGCCACTCGCTCAGCCTCGCCCGCCACCTGCTCCAGCGGCCACTGTACCACGCCCGGCATGGAAGCGATCGGACGCGGCTCGCTGATGCCCTCGGCGATAAAGAGTGGATAGATCAATTGCTCAACTGCAAGATGGGTCTCACGCACCAGCCCGCGTAGGCGCTCCGTCCGGCGCGTGCGCCGCAGGCGTGTGATGGGGAACTGACTCATGCCATCGCGCTCCTTTCCTCCTTCCTGCCTCTCTTCCTTGCTTTCTCCCTTCCCTCTCTCTTTCTCTTTCTTTCTTTCTTTCTTTCTTTCCTCACCCCTTCCTTTGGCCTCTAGAGCTCCAGCCCCCACCCTTGGTTAGGGCCGCGAGCTGGAGCTGGCATCGTTTCTTGCCACGACCCGCAGCGCCTGTGCAATGGCATGCAAGGTCTCTTCAAGCATGGCATCGCTGTGAGCCAGCGAGAGGAAACAGGTCTCAAACTGCGAAGGTGGGAAGTAGATGCCACGCTCTAAAAGGGCCCAGAAGAAGCGCGCGTAGCGCTCGCTGTCGGCATTTCTGGCCGCAGCATAGTCGCGCACCGGCTCCGCGCTGAAGAAGAGGCAGAAGAGCGAGGCCAAACGTACGACCTGTATTGGCAGCCCAGAGGCCTCCACCGCCGCGCGCAGACCCTCCTCCAGCAGCGCCCCCTTGCGCTCTAGCTCCTCGTAGCAGCCGGGCTTTTGCAACTCTTTGAGGGTCGCGATGCCAGCAGCCATAGCCAGGGGGTTACCGGAAAGGGTCCCTGCCTGATAAACCGGCCCCAGCGGGGCGACCAGCTCCATGATAGCACGCTTTCCACCGTAGGCTCCCACCGGCAGACCGCCGCCGATGATCTTGCCAAAGCAGGTCAGGTCAGGCAGAATGGCCGTGCGCGCCTGCATGCCCCCCAAGGCTACGCGGAAGCCCGTAATCACCTCGTCAAAGATCAAGACGGCCCCGTACTGGGTGGTCAGACGACGCAGCGTCTCTAGAAAGCCGGCTTGAGGCAGCACCAGGCCCATATTGGCCGCCACCGGCTCTACGATCACCGCCGCAATCTCCTCGGGATAGCGCTGAAAGGCTTCCTCAACGGCAGCGCTGTCGTTGTAGGGCAGGCTGATCGTGTGAGCCGTCGCCTCTGCCGGCACCCCAGCGCTGCCGGGCAGGCCCAGCGTGGCCACGCCCGAGCCAGCCTGCACCAGCAAGAGGTCGGCATGGCCATGATAGCAACCATCAAACTTAATGACCTTGGAACGCCCCGTATAGGCGCGGGCCAGGCGCAGCGCGCTCATGGTGGCCTCCGTGCCCGAGTTAACGAAGCGCACCAGTTCAACTGAAGGGACGCTTTCCACTACCAGACGGGCCAGCTCGTTCTCGGCCTCGGTCGGCGCCCCAAAGCTAAAGCCGCGCCGCGCCGCCCGGGTCACCGCCTCGACTACCGCAGGATGGGCATGACCCAAAATCAGCGGCCCCCAGGAGCCAACGTAATCCAGATAGTGGTTGCCATCAACATCATAGAGATGGGCCCCCTCACCACGCTCGATAAAGACTGGCTCCCCTCCCACAGCGCGGAAGGCCCGCACCGGACTGTTGACCCCCCCAGGCATGAGGCTCTGAGCCTCACGGTAGAGGGCCCGCGACCATTCTCGTCCCGCCTTTTTGCCTGACTGTTGCCGCTCCGTTTGCATCGCCAGCTCCTTCTATAGATCCATACTCGCCCGTACTCATCTCGCCCCTCTATTGCTCCATCCAGGCTGCTGCCTGCCCAGGCCCCCAGTCAGTCAGCCAGCTCTTGGGATCACGCTCCAATGTCGTCCAGGATCTCCGGCAAGGAACGCGCAATACAGGTGAACATGGGCGTATCGCGCAAGGTGTACTGGCTGGCCTCGCTCTCGCGCATCTCCTGCACGAGGTCAAGAAAATCCGCCACGCTATCGGACTCAAAGGCGACGACAAATTCTTGATCGTCCAATCCAAACGAGTAGGTGGTGTGGATCTTGATGTTGGGATAGGCCACCCCCATGCGAATATGCTCGTCCATCATGCGCTTGCGCTCCTGCAGCGGCAGAGCATACCAGGGGCGAGTCTTGACAAAAGGATAGACGAAGAGATAGGGCTTGTCTTCCAGCGTAATGACCAGCCGCGGGTCATGCGCCGCCCCGCGCGGACCTTTGCCCACATAGACGGAGCGCTTGGTCATCGAGAGGAATGAGCGCACTTCGGGCAAATACGGGCCGATAGCGCTGCGGCGAATCTTGCTGCTCAATCCCTGTAGATGCTCGATATCGTAGGTCGCCTGCCAGAGCATAAAATCGCAATCGGAGCGCAAGCCATAGAGGGCATAGCTGCGCATCAGCGAGCACTGGGCATATTCATTGTAGATGGCCAGCAGCTCCTCGCGGCCCGCGCGCCGCTGCTCGGCAGGCAGGCGCAGCCACTGGGGATCAAGCTTGTAAAAGACGAAGCGCACAAGCTGACGAGGCTGCTTCGCTTTGGCCCGGGCTGGTTCTTGCTCGGGCTGAGTGGTGACTGTCTGCTCAACCGTCTCCATCTGACCTGACATGGCCTTTCTCTCTTCTTCGCTTCTCTCTATCTACTCTAACACACCTTGTCCGGTGTTGCTATCCGTTTCTTGTTGATTCGCTCTCTGGCGTCCTTCCAGGACCAGACAGAGAGACGCCGCCCATTCTCGTCTCGCCAGACAGCGTTTTACACTGCCTGTTCTTGAGGAGCCTGAGTCTGGTGACGATAATAGGCCACAATGGCCGCGACCAGCCCCTCGATGGTAAAGGGCTGGGCTTCGACGGCTACCTGCAGGCCCAGGGCGCGCGCCGTGGTGGCAGTCACGGGACCAATGCAGGCGATCACCACCCCCTGACGGGCGAAGAGCATGCCTGGAGTGGTTCCTGCCGCCTGTTCTCCCATCGCCTGCTCCAGCCAGCGCACAAAAAAGCGGACCGTCGACGAGCTGGTAAAGGTAGCCAGCGAGAGGCGTCCCTCTTCTATCGCTGTCAGAACCTGCCGCCCGCGTGGATCATCGCCAGCCGCCGGCAGGGTGCGATAGGCTGGCACCTCCTCGACCAGCATGCCGGCCTGACGCAGCGCCTCGGCCAGCACCCGCCGGGCCTCGGCAGCCCGCGCCAACAGGACCCGCTGACCCGCCGGGCCTCTCCCTTGACGCTGGCATTCCGCTAACAGGGCTGCGGCTACCTGCTCAGCCACATACTCCTCGGGCACCAGCACCCCACTCACACCTTGTTCGGCCAGGGCTGCCGCGGTGGCTGGCCCAATAGCAGCCACCCGCGTCGCTCCCCTAGCCAGCAGGGTCGGCTCCAGTCCCAGGGTACGCAGGCGCTCAACGCAGAAACGCACCCCGTTGACGCTGGTAAAGACCAGCCAGTCATAAGGGGCGCGTCCTTCCTGAGAACCAGCTGCCAGACGCTCCAAGGCCCGATCAAGCGGCGCCCAATCTTCTGGCGGCACCAGGCGAATCACCGGAAAGCTCAGCGTCTCCGCCCCAAGAGCCTGCAGGCGACTGCTGAGGGCCTCGGCCTGCTCCTGAGCGCGCGTCACCAGAATCGTCCGCCCACGCAGCGGCTGCCCCTGATCCTCAACAGCAACCATCATCGCACCTCCTCCTTACGTGACGTGACGTGTCGTGTCGCAGCACTGCGCTGACCATCTCCTGGCTCAGACAGTGCTGGCAGCGCGGATCTCGGCAATAATCTCCTCGGCTCCCTGGGCCAGGGCCTGCTCGGCCAGCATCATTCCCAGGTGAGCCGCCAGGCGCAGAGCCTGCTCAGTATGCCAGGCAATGCTTCCCTGGACACGGACCGCCCGGCGCCCGTCCAGGCTGATCACCAGGGCCCGCAGATGCAGGCGATCATCAGCCAGCCAGGCATGGGCTGCAACCGGCAGGTAGCAACCAGCACCCAGATGGCGCATGAAGGTCCGCTCAGCGCTGGCAGCTGCCTGGACCTCCACATCGTTGAGCGGGGTCACTAATGGCACCAGTTCCGAATCTGCCCGCAGCTCTAAGGCCAGAGCTCCCTGACCGGGGGCTGGGAGCAGCATCTCCACTGGCAAACACTCCAGGCGATCCGCCAACCCCTCAAAGAGGCCAAGACGACTCAGCCCCGCCGCAGCCAGCACAATCAGATCGTACTCGCCAGCCTCGAGCTTGCGCAGGCGCGTATCGACATTGCCACGCAAGGGGAGAATCTGCGCCTGCGGATAGAGCGCGCGCAATTGGGCCGCGCGACGCAGGCTGCAGGTCCCAATGCGTACCCCAGGCTCAGCAGGCGAGCCGAGAAAGTCGTGGCGGCGCACCAGCACATCCCGCACGTCCTCGCGCGGCCCCGGCACCAGAACCAGCAGGCCATCCGGCAGCGCCGTGGGCAGATCCTTCAGACTATGGACCGCCAGATCGACCACCCCGGCCCGTAGGGCGCGCTCGATCTCTGTCACGAAAACGCCATCACCGCCAATCTGCACCAGTGGCGCCTCTGTCGCGCGGTCCCCTTGGGTATGAATCGGCTCAATGATGATCTCCAGCTCGCGATACAGCTGCCGCAGCCTGGCGATCACCGTCTGCGTCTGAGCCAGGGCCAGCTTGCTGGCGCGTGTCCCGATCACTAGTCTGTTCATCCGTCGCCACTTCCAGATCAAAAAGATAGCGCAGCGCCTCGGCGTAGACATGACCACGCCCGGCAGCAGCAGCTTCCTTGAGGCGCGTCACCGGCTTATGGAGGACCTTATTCATCAGGCGGGTGGTCAGCTCCTGGATGGCCGCCAGCTCTCGCTCCGAGAGCGAGGGGGCAAGCTGGCGCAAGGCGCGCGCCAGCTCCTGCTGACGGAGAGCCTCCACGTGCTCGCGCAGCTCGACGATGGTGTCGGTCACGCTCAACGAGCTGAGCCAGCGCGCAAAGGCGTCGACCTCCTCGGCGATAATGCGTTCAACCTGAGTCACTTCCTGCAGACGCAGGCGAATGCCCTCATCAACCACCAGGCGCAGATCGTCAATATTGTAGAGATGAACGCCGGGCAGCCCTCCCACCGCCGGATCAACATCGCGCGGCAAGGCAATATCAATGATGAGCAACGGGCGCCCCTGCCGCCGCGGCAGAACCGCCCGCATCATTTCCTCAGTGACCACCGTATGGGGGGCCGTTGTTGAAGTAATGACCACATCCGCCTCTACCAGCGCCTCCGGCAGCTCGCTAAAGGGATGGGAACAGGCCCGCTCCCCAAGCTGCTCCACCAGCTGCTGGGCATGCTCGGCGGTGCGATTCACGATGATCAGACGACGTGCCCCGTTGTCGCACAAATTACGCGCCGCCAGCTCGCTCATCTGGCCCGAGCCAACAAGCAAGACCGAAGCTTCGTTGAGATGGGGGAAGAGCTGACGCGCTAATTGGACCGCCGCATGGCTGATCGAGACCGCCCGTCGACTGATGCCTGTTTCACGACGTGCCCGCTTGCCCGTGACCAGCGCCGCGCGGAAGAGGGCCGAGAGGATCGGCCCGGCAAAGCTTCCTCCCTGGGCCAACTCCAGAGCATCGGCTACCTGCCCCTGGATCTGCGGCTCTCCCGGGATCAGCGAATATAAGCCGCAGGCCACGCCGAACAGGTGACGCGCCGCCTCCAGGTCGGTATAGGTGTAGCAGTGCTGCTCCAACGGTACTCGCTCTACACTACGCTGCTCGCAGAGCACCCCGAGCAAGGCCTCACGCCCCCCCTGCTCCCCCTCCGCACAGACCGCGTAGAGTTCGAAGCGGTTGCAGGTCGATAGCAACACGGCCTCCTGCACAACCTGGCGCACCGCTCTCAAGAGCGCCGCCACCTGACGCGGTGCACAGGCTAGCTGCTCACGCAACTGAATCGGCGCCGAAGTGTGATCAACGCCTACCAGGACAATCTGCATGCTCTCCTCAACAGCTCACAGAAGAAATCTCTAAAATCTCAAATCATTGGCGGTCTATGGAGATTTTAGCGATTCTCTCTGAAGAGTCAAGGCCGAATCCCCGGATATCTCATCAGGTAATCACCGTATTTTGTCTCAGGTGGACTGCACTAAAAAAAGAGGGCGACCGCTGTGGCTCGCTCTGCTCGCCGCAGAGATCGCCAGCTCGCCAGTCGCCACATTGCTCTCGCCGGGCGACGCCGTTCTGCTGCTGTATATAGTACCACACACAGACGACCCGGCTGCCAGTGCGCAGGAAGCCCAGGAAGGGCCAGATGCTCGTCAAGCAGAAAGCAGACTGCCTGACCTGGCCAGCCCTCAGCACAGAAGCCACACGCGCTCGCTCCCTCAGAACACTGGCTACCCGCAAGATAATCATAGGATAAAGAAACCAGGCGGGCAACTGAGACCTCCGGCACCCTGGCGCGGCACCTAAAAACTGAAGGTCTCTTACCTGCCTGCCTGGCAAAGAACAGAAGTAAGGAGAGAAACGACGTAGGCGTCAGGGCCTTCTCTGGCTGGAAGGCAGCCAGGAACGGCAGCAAGGAGGCGCAGACCTCCTAGGCAGCCAGAACCTTTTCCAGGTTCTTGAAGAACGTGCTCAGCGAGTTCTTGGCCACACCCTGCCCCACAGGATTGTTCGCAACAGCAATCGGGCCACTCATCTCGGCATTGGCATCATAGGAGAGCAGGGCCCCATCTGGCTCATCGGCCAGCGTGATCTGAGCCGTGGCATCAATCGAACCACCACGCCCCTGGCGCTGCAGCTGCAGCACAAGGAGATTGGGCGCCTGACGCTGGACAATATTCAGCAGAGCGGTATAGGTGCCCTTCAGCCCCGGAATCGGAAGCGAAAGCGTCACTTTCAGATGATTCTCGTCAGCGTACTCGACAGCCTCACAACCAGGAATACACTGCTTCAGCACCGCCGGATTCAAAATAGCTTCAAAGACGCGCTGGCTAGGTGCATGAAACTTATACGTACCGTTGAACTTCATCCAGATCCATCCTTTTGCAGCAGTAAAATAACTGGTATGTGCCGCGTTCCTCAGTCAGCCAGCCTGCTTGAGAAGCAGCTCCTGACCACTGGGCAACGTCGGGCTTTATTCTAGCCACTCGCTACAGCACTTTCAAGCCCGCAAGATTGAGGATACCTTATATTCCTATGCACGAAGCCGCCCTCTGCCCTCTGGCCTAAATGTGCTATCTTCCCCTCCCCTCTGTCTCTCTCTGTGTTATACTGCCTGAAAACGTCCTACAGAGTATCAGCGTATGTAGAGAGGCCAGATCTCTCCAGCGCCGCAACGTGTACGTGTTCGTCTGGAAGGGAAGCATCATGGTTCGGAGAGAAGAAGACATCAATTTCGAACAAGAGCAGCAACAAGAGCAGCTCCACTGGCGCAGGCGAGCCGAGCGAGGTCGCAAGCGGTTGTCGGCTTCCGTTGAGGATGTGCTGGCCGAGCGCCCGAGCAACGAGTCCCTGGAGGAAGAGGAATCCGAAGAAGCCGAGCTGGTCCGCGCCCACGAGGCAGATGCCCGGTCCGCCGGGTTGATTCCACCGCGCCTGAGCCTGCAGTCACGCGAGCTGGCGGTGCCGTCAGCCGAGGGAGATGGTACGACAGAGCCGGAGCCGCCCCAGCCTGGGTCAACTCTGGCCCCGCTTGCCCCTGAGAGCCAGGGCAGCGCTCTCCACGAGAAAGACGAGGCAGAGAAGCAGGCAGCGAATCGTGTGCTGGCAGCTTTTGCGCGGCGTTTCACTGCCTCTTTGGCCGCTTTAGGTAAGGTGCGGCAGCCAGGCCAGCGTCCGCCCGCGCCGGTCACAGCGGTGCTGCCGGCTCTGCCAGCGGGCAGCGAGACCGGAACGTCTTCCACGACCGCGAACGCTTCCGCTAGCACACCGTCAGTCTCCGGGCCCACGCCCGCGCCCTCACCGGAGCAGCCACCGATGGCCTCTCCTCACACCGTGACTGTCTCGGCGGTCGGGAGCAACCACGAGAGTGGGGCCAGACCGGTGGCTGGCGCCAGGCCGTCAGCAGCCTCGCCTCAGCCTCGTGAGGCGGCCCGCCCCTCTTCTCAACGTCTGGCCGGGCGGACAACACGTGTCCGCCTGGAGGCGGCCCCCAAGCTCGCCGGTCCTCCCGCTGCCCCGGCAGGTCCGAGCCTGACCGCGCCTCCCCAGACCACCCGTCCGCTTCCAGCTCTGGGAAGTGGCTATCCCCAGGCCAGGGTTTCGGCGCGACCGGGTCCCGCCACCCCTCCACCTGCGCCGCAGGGGTCCCCCCCGTCTGCCGCTGCTTCGGCAGCACGCCCACGCCCGGATCGACAAGAGCAGCCGGCTCCCGCTACAGCAGGTGCGCCCGCGCTCCCCTTCCGCTGGCAAATGGGCAAAAGCTGCTTTACACGCGGACAGGGCGAGGCCGCCGTGCATTGCCCTACGGTTGGCGAGACTAGCGTCGTGCTGGTGACCTTAACAGGCGACCCCGGACCAGTGGTAGTGCAATACGTGTCGCTGCAACCAGGACGAGGGTTCACGGTTCACCTGAGTGCCCCCACCCAGCGGGAGACGCCTTTTCACTATGCCGTGCTCGAAAGTGCACCGCTCAGTAGCGACGTCGAGCGCTCGCAGCCAGGCAACGGTTAGCGCCTGGACACGGCTCCTTGCTCCACACCAGCGAAGCCACTTCCGTTCTGACCGGCCCGGCCCGGCCCGGCCCGTTCTTGGTCAGCACTCGCCGCGCGCCTCCGCCTCCAGGCGGCGGAAGAATTCGCACATGAAGGCGTAACGCTGCCGGGCCAATTGGCGGCCTGTGGCCGTGCAGAGCTTTTCAGGCAAATCCTCGAAAAGGAGCTGAAACTCGATCGAAGGGGAATAATCCGGGCGATCGCGTAGTTCTCGCACACGCAGCGGGGTAAGAGGCAAGACCAGATCCTCCGGTAGGGGGGCATAGACCCGTTGTCCGCGCCGACCAGTGATCATATAGAGGCGCCCAATCCCAATGGCACCCAACGCATCCAGCTTATCGGCATCGTAGAGCACCTGGCCCTCCAGCGAGCGCGGTCGCCGGCCAGCAACCAGGCGATGATCGGCGATAGCCTCCTGCACTGCCGGGATCGCCTCCTGGGGAAAGGGCGTACCGCGTAGCAGCTCGGCGGCCATCTGGGCCCCAATCAGCGCGTGGTCGCCGCCCTGCCGACGCTCCCGTTCCTGGCCGATATCGTGCAGAGCCACTGCCGCCCAAATGACGGACAGCTCGCCCCCCTCACGTCGCTGAATCGTCTCGGCCAGGGTCATTACCCGCAGAATATGATCTATATCGTGCGCCGCATCGCTGCCCCCCTCACGGAGCATGGTCGCACGCGCCAGCTCCAGCAACCAGCCTCGCAGCTCAGCAGGCTCCGCCTGCCCTTCTTTCGCCTCTGGCACCTGCTCACTCCTGCTCTAGGCTTCAGCTTTGCAGGGCTGGGAGTGTCAGGATAAAGCGACTCCCCTCGCCAGGTACACCACTACTCTCTACGCGGATCGAGCCACCGTGCATGCGCAGGATCTCGGCGACAAAGTAGAGACCCAGGCCCAGGCCTCGCGCCTGGCCGGTACCAGTGTTGGGGGCACGATAGAAGCGTTCAAAGAGATGTTCCTTGGCCTCTGGCGGGATGCCAATGCCGCGATCCTCTACCTCTACCTGGATCAGATTGCCGTCCGTTTGCGGACAGCGGCAGAGGGAGAGGAGCACCGGCCCACCCTGCGGGCTGTATTTTATCGCATTTTGAATGAGGTTGACAAGCACCTGAAGCAGACGCTCGCGATCGCCACTGACCAGATAGGGGCGTCCACCTTCGTCAACCCGACAGGCCAGATCATGGAGGGCCGTGGCCGTGCGATGCTGGGCTACCACCTGCTGCGCCAGCTCTTCCAGGTCTACTCGCTCACGAGCAATGACAAGCTGTCCACGATTGATCTGGGTGGCCTCCAGGAAGGTATTGACGATGTTGGTCAGCAGGCGCGTCTGCTCTTCGATCATCCCCAATTGTTCAAGTAAGCGCTCGCGTTGGCGTGGGCCGCTGCCACGGTTGAGGGTGCGCCTGGCATATTGGGCGTTGGTCAGGATGATGGTGAGCGGCGAGCGAAACTCATGGGCGGTAAGGGCCAGGAACTCATCTTTGAGGGCGTTGGCCTCGCGCATGGCGGCCTCGCTGGCACGGGCAGCAATGGCCTCATGCTGCCAGCGAGCCTGTTCGATGGCCAGGCCAGCCAGCTGGGCTACTCCCTCGATGACCGCCATCTCCCAGATCGTAAACTCGTACTGCGGCTCGCTCTCTTCATCGCCGCCCTCGCTCTCTCCGAGAGGGAGGGTTGAGGGCCGCGCCAGGAGCATGACCCCGAGCAGACGCCCGCTGTGGGTGATGGGCGCCACTAAGGTCAGCCAGCGGCTGGCCCCCGGAGGCAAGACGGGCAGCTGGCCGCCTGGCAGTTGGCTACTGTGACCGTGGCCCCGGCTGAGGCGGCGCAGGTGCAAAAATTGGCTCGGTGTGAGTAGGAAGGCGTGGCCTGCACTTAACTGGAGAAAATAATCTTCGTGATCCAGCAGGGCTGTGAGTAGCCAGTCAAGCTGCTGCACTTCGGCCTGGCCACTCGCCCGGCGCTCGCTCGCTTCTGGAGGGTTGCCAAGGAGGCCAGCATCGGGCTGCTCTCGCTCGAGATGGAGACGCTCACCAGGCCGGCCCTGCTCTGGATCATAGAGCGCCACCAGTCCACGCTGGCAATCGAGGGCCTGGAGGGCCATGCTGAGCACGCTGCGCAGAATAGCCGTCACCTCGGTCAGTCCAGAGAGCGCTTCCGCCATGCGCAGCATGGTCTCCAGGGACTGATGGATATGCTGCTCGATACGCATCTGGGAGGTGATGTCGCGGAAGGCGCTGACGACGCCCAGCTGCTGGCCGGTTGGGGCCAGGAGAGGCGCTACGTTGATTTCAAGAATGCGTTCGCGCCCATCAGCGCGGCGCGTGATGAAGCGCTCTCCCCGTACCTGCTCGCCGCGCAAAGCCCGGGCCAGCGGAAAATCTTCGCTGCGCAGTGGCTGCCCCTGCAGAGTGTAGACCGGATGGCGGCGCAGCAACTCCTTCAGGGTGACTGTTCCTTCCAGGCGCCCCCCAACAAACTCACGCGCGGTGGCATTGGCCATCAGAAGCCGCCCCTCCATGTCGAGCACCGAGATGCCCTCGGTCATGGCATGGAAGACCGCATTGAGCGTATTGGCTCGCTCGGTCGCCAGGGAGGCGGCACGGCGCGCCTGCTCCAGTAACTGGGTCTTCTGGACCGCCAGAGCACACTGGGCAGCGATGTCCTGGGCAAAGGTATAGTGGTCCTTGGAGGGCCGGAAATGGGGATCACTAAAGCTGACGAAAGCCAGGCCCACACAGCATGGGCCAGACTGGCCCTGCTCGTCCGTGGACAAAGATGAGCGCACCCCCACCATCAGCGGCGTAATCAGGGTATGCTCTAGATTCTGCGTCTGGAACCAATGCAGCTCAGTGATCCCCAGACGATCAAGTGAGACAAAGAGTGGCGCGCCATTCGTGGCCGCCTGACGACAGAAGGGTAGCTCGTCCAGCGAGGCAGCCAGTCGCCCTCGCAGCGGCGACACAGCCAGAAGCGGCTTCTCAGCGACGTTCTCTCCACGCCTTCCCACCGCTTCCTCTTTGCGAGACCGCCCCTGCGTTTCCTGCTGCGCCTCGTCTGCCTCTTCGGGAGTGCAGGGAAAGTAGAGCCGCCCCTCTTCCAGTAGGAGGATCTTGCCGCTATCAGCCCTTAAAACCTGCCGCAGCTGCTGGGTGGCAATTTCCAGAATCGTCGGCAGGTCTTCGTCGGAGTTGACGGCCATTGCTACCTGATAGATAGCCTGAGATCGCTCAATCAGCTGTTCAGCCCGCTGACGCTCTCTCTCCACCCGCTGATAGAGACGCGCGTTATCGATAGCCACCGCCGCCTGTTGGCCAATGGCACGCACCAGCTGCTGTTGCTCCGCTGAGAAGCTGCCGTGTTCCCCCGGGTTGTCTAGCGACATCACACCGACTGGACGATCTTCACGGACGAGAGCCACCAGCAGGATCGAACGCACAAGGAATAGCTCGGCCAAGGCCCGCAGCGAGCGCTCATCACGCAGATCGTAGATGTAGAGCATCTCACGCCCGCCGAGCAGACGGCTCATAAGCGCATTCGTTGTGGGAATGGTACTGCGATACCAGAGCTGATCTGCAATACGCTGGCGTTTGGCGTCGACAAGCTCGCGCGCCAGGTGGTAGACAACGGGGCGCAGGAGCTGGCGCTCCTCATCATGAAGCCAGACGGCGCAGCGCCCAACCCGGCAAACCTCAGTCGTCCGCTGCACCAGTACCTGGAGCACACGGTCTAGATCCAAAGAGGAGGCCAGCAGGCCAGCCAGCTCGCGGAGAATCTCGCTCTCACGTAAGGCGCTTAGCAAGCGCTGGTGTTCACTGTTCTGGCTAGAGGCAGGCTGTTCCTGCGATGGCATGCACATGACCTCGCATCATTTCCAGACTGACTGACAGAATCTGGCCGTCTGTTCTCACCCTGAGAGCGACCACTCTGCTTCCTCGCAGATAGAGGCTGCAGACAGGGAAGGCGAGCAAGCAGAGGAAGAAAGAGCTGCTTGGCGGCGACCAGCCTCTGTGGAGCCGCGCGCCGAACGACGCGTGGGCGCGAGCGCTGGCTGGGCCTGTCTGTGCTCAGGCGGCATACATCCACCTTAGACCCTGGCCTCAGTCTCCTACTGCTGACTGGTGTGTGCGCAGGGGCCTGGAGATGAGACGGCTGCGGTGGCCCGGGGCCGCCCGTTAGCTAAGCCAAGGCCCTGACGCCGGCGGTCTGCCGGCTTCACGTTCATGGTGCTCGTCTGCTGGTATCTTATGCTTCTATTGTCCCATCACTAAGAATATCTGTCAAGGGGCTGAAGAGCGCGCTCGAAAACTCTCGCTGCTCTCGGGAGCCGCTTCCTGCCTTGCTCTGGTGCTGTCTCTTCTGAGGGATTGCGGCACGCTGGGTCCCGCCCTCTGCCGTCAGCTTCAGAGAAGGACGGCCCACAAAGGATGCACGAGAACGTAGCGACATGTTATAATTTCAGGCAAAGACCAAAACTGCGCCGTGGGCGGTGGAGAAGAGAGGCGAGCGCGGACGAAGAGAGGAGTACGCCTGTCCGTGCGCTGCTCTCTGGCGGAATGGGGGCATGGGAGTAGAGACGATGAGCCTGAGCATTGGTATTGACTACGGTCGTAGAAGCTGGAAGCTCTGTTTGTTAGATGAGGCCCAGCCGCCGGAATATCACTGCTTCGCGTCGCCCGCTGAGCTGCTGGCTGGCCTGACTCGCCTCTGCGCCCTCTTCCCGGAACCGGTCATTACACTGGCAGCTGGCAATGGCCTGCCTCTTGAACGACTCGATCGCCTGGTGTCTGAGCAGGTTGATGCTTTGACGACCGGCTATGATGAGCCAGTCTTCTCCCCAAGCGCTCCGACAGTCAGCGCAGCAGGCGATGCTCTGCCACAGACGCAGGAAGGCGCTCCGCTGGCCTTGACAGGCTTCGTGGAGACGCTGCGTAGCCTGAATCTCCATAGCTATGTGTTGCCCAGCCTGGCGCACCTGCCCACGGTTCCGGCGTATCGTCTGCTCTTGGAGCGCCTCCCTGGCAGCCCAGCCGCGGTCTGTCGCGCGGTGACGCTGCTGTATCGCCTGCGCCAGCGCGAGGCAAGCTGGCCAGAGATGCGCTTTCTGGCTCTGGAGGCGCGTAGCACTTCTTGGCAGATAGTGGTGGTCGAGGATGGCTATTTGACCAATGGGGTCCACGGGACATCGCGCGATCTGGCGCTGCCTTTGCCTCCGGCTACAGCACCCACGGAAGGTACCTTCGAGCAGGCCTATTGGGAAGGGCTGCTGCGCGATCTGGCCGGCCTGCTGGCGATCCACCACCTGGATGAGGTGGTGATCAGTGGCCGGCGCAGCGAGACCCTGGCTACCCGCCTCAGTGAGGTCTATCAGCTCTATTATTTCCCCTACGCTCCTCACGAACCCCACGGCTTCGAGGCCGCTCTAGGGGCCGCGTTGATTGCCGCCGGCCTCCAACATCCCCGCAGCCTGGCAGCAGAAGTTGTGCAGCATCTCCAACTTTGGAGATCCGTCCCCGTTTTTTAGTAGTTCAGTAAAAAATCGAGGCTATTATTTGATCCTCCCGAGCGGCATTCGTCATATTAGAGGCAGCCTGGAAGAACAACGGCCAGCTGTCCGCCCAGGTGCGGGACCTTGGGGTGGTCAATCTGCACAACTTCTGCCGAAAGGGTGGCACGCTGCTATGACTGACCAGTCAACGCCGCAGAAGATTCTCTGGATAGTGGAATACACACTTGGTGATAGCCAGTATCATCATTTGGAGCCCGTCTATGCTTCTTCGCGCGCCGAGGCTGAAAAGCTGTGCCGAGAGCTATTGGCACGCCACGGCCAAAAGGCGAACCTGATCGATCTCCGTCCCTACCCTCATGGCTTCATGGTCAAGCATGGACGCATGCCGGGCAACCTGACAACGGACCAGGAGGGAGAAGAGGAGCCACCCCCTCACCCTCCTCCTCCCTGATATGGCTTCTCTCACGGCGTCACCTGAGCGACGCGATCAGCCAGCCGGCTTTGCTCAGCCGGTCCAGCCTGTGGTTGGGCCTGGTCAACTCTGGCACAGGAAGGGTATGGCGCATTCTTTGCGCTCGCTCTCAAGGGCAATCCTCGCCGGGCAGGCCCAGGCTCTGGCGCCTCTCTTCGCTTGCTGTCGAGCTGCCCGGTTCTCCTCCTCCTTCTCCGCTGTAGCTCGTCTCCTCTCCTCTTGACAGCGCCCCACCCCTGCCCTAGCATACGATCAGAAGGCTGAGCTGCTTTTCCGCTGGCGGCCCTTATACTGCGGTTCGCTCGTCTGTGCGGCGCCCACCCCACGGACCGGACCAGCCGCCTGGCCTGAGCTGGCGGTACAGGCCGGGAACGGACGGGTAACGAGCACATGACGGGTGTGTCATGGGTGTATCTGGCTGTGGAACGTACTGACTTCGATGTGTTAGTAATCGGTAACCCTTGCGTGGACCTCATCTTCAGTGGCCTTCCTCACTGGCCGGTCCCCGGAAAAGAGGTCTATGCGACGCACTTCGCGATCGGCGCAGGAGCGGTCTTTAACACGGCAGCAGCGCTGAGCCGCCTTGGTTTGCGGGTGGCCCTGCTCGGCGAGCTGGGGAACGATTGCTTGAGCCGCTACCTGCTCGAAGAGATCAGACGGGCCGGCATCCACAGTGAGCTGATACGGCAGCGCACGCAGCCGATTGCCGCGCTGAGCGTGGCGCTGGTTCACAACGATGAGCGTGGTTTTGTTTCCTATGTTGAGCGCGCTGCCAGCCCAGCAGCTGCCTCTCATCCAGAGAGGCAAGAGCTGGAGGCAGAGTTGCTGCCCCCGTTCTCGCTTGCCGAGCTGCGCGCTCTGCTTCAGCACTACCGCTGGCAAGCTGTCTTTCTCTATCTGCATCCGGCCCTGGGTCCTGCTCTGGAACTGTTTGCAGAACAAGGGATCAAGGTCTTTCTTGACACTGGCTGGCATCCCAGGCTGCTGGGCGACCCGCGCCTACCGGAGGTGCTCCGCCGGTGCTCCGCCTTTCTCCCTAACCGCCTGGAAGCGGAGGCTTTGACTGGGGCGCATGATCCTGAGACAGCAGCCCGCCAGTTGGCCCATGTGGCCCCATTGGTGGTGGTCAAGCTGGGAGCGGAGGGCGCGCTCGCCTGCCAGGGCGAGCAACTTTGGCACTGCCCGGCCTGGCCAGTGAGTGAGGTGCTTGATCCGACCGGGGCAGGCGATGCTTTTGATGCCGGTTTTATTTATGCGCTGCTCCAGGGCTACGCGCTCCCCACAGCTCTGCGGTGTGGCACTATCTGCGGGAGCCTGGCGACGACCGCTTTGACAGGGAGTGCCGCTGTTCCCGGCGCCGCTGAGCTGGAACGCCTGCTGCGAGAGAGCGCCCCATGAGGCAAACCTTGGCCGTCCTCACTGGACTGGAGAGGAAAGCGTCACAGCGATGGTAGAAGAGAGCAGGAGGTTTCGGAGGCATTAGCTAACAAGGCAGGCGTGGGTCGTCATGGTGCTTCAGGGAGAGGCACAGTCCTGGTCTGGTCCGCTCCGACCGGACACGACAGCAGCGAGAGCTCCCTGATCTGGCAGGGGAATGGGGCAGTGATAGAGCGGCGTGGCCCGTGCTGAAGCTGTCCTGCTGGTTCTTGCGCCAGCGCAGAGAGGAACCATATCATGAGCAGACAGGTCCTCTGCCGGGCCCGCCACCGACGTTCGAAGCATTCTTTTCTTGAGTGTACTGGCCACACTAGCTACGCTCATCGCTCTGTTCGCATTCGGCCTGCACTGCAGGAGAATGACAATGGTGGGTGGGAAGCAGGGTCGTCAGGCTGGCGAACAAGAGACAAGAGGCCAGCTCGATGGCCCAGGCATATCTTGCTCAGCGCTCTGCTGCCGGCGCCGGCGCCGAAGGAGGGGCTGAGAGAGAGGCCGGGGCGGTAGCACGGCCGCGCATAGCGAGACGAGCATAATAGCTGTGGTTGGCCAGGGTCCATAGAGCCTGGAAAAAGGCCGGATCACGTTGCTCCAGCTGCCAGAGGATCGTTTGCTGAAGCTCAGAGCTGGCTTTGCAGAAGTTGCCGTCGGCGGCGAGATTGAGGTCGCGCAACACAGCGCGTAAACGGGGCAGACTCAGGGAGAGCGATGGGTAACGGAACGCCTCGGCGCGGAGGTAGCACAGGAACTCGTCAATCAGATGGAGACTGGAGGGCGGGGGAAAATCACCGTCTGCTGGGATGAGGAGATCGAGAATGGTGGTTAGGGTAGCGCGCTCTTCGGCGCTCAGCTCTACGACGGGTCCCTGCCGCCGGGGGAGCATAGCAGAGAGAATCAGCTCACTCATGACAGCTCCTTAGACTAAACTCAACAACCCCTGGAGGAACAACCTCTATATCCACTATAACCACGCCAGAAACGGCACCCCTGGTTCCCTCGCGTGTCGTGCTCGATCGATGGCCTGAGCCGAGCCGAGCGAGCGGCATGCCTGGCGGCATCCTTCCACGCTTGCTCTGACGTGGTCCCCGCCGGGAACGCTCTGACGCGATCCCCTGGCAGGCACAAGAAGGGGAGAGTCCTTTCTCTGCCAGAGAGAATGGTACCATAAACCGCTCCCTTGTTTCAACCAGCAAGTCGATGGCCATTTTCTCCTATCCCATGAAGAAGGTAGGGCCTTGGGGTTACCATTTTGACAGGATAAGCCCGAGCGCGATATTCTCTGGAGACAGAGCCAGACAGACAAGAGCAGAAGAGTAGCCAGACCAGGCATACATAAGACAAGCGGCCAGTCCCGCTTAAGGGGCAGGCAAGGCCACTGAGGCTTTTAGCCTCGTTCTGCTTGCCTGCCTGGCAGTCGAGTGAGACAGCAGGGTCCAGGCGCAGCGTCTGCAGCGGTTGGACCTCTCATGTGGCCTCTCCGTCTACCTGCGGCATGAGGGAAACGAGATGTCTGCTCAGATATGGGCAAGCCAGAGAGAAGCGAGCGAAGAAAAGGGTGCCAGCTCCGCCCGTTTGTCTTATGTATGCAACGCCGTCTATTCCCGAGCACACACAAAGGAAGAGCTGTGTGCATGTCAACAGACCTTAGCTGGAAGGAAGACCTATGCGCTGTCCTCAATGCCACTTTGAAGGGGAACCACTGAATGGGGGGTGTCCACGCTGTGGCTATGGCCGCCTGCCCGCCAGAGGGAGTCGCCCGCTATCTTTCGGACAGGAAAGCCGCGAGCTGGTCACCACGGTGTCGAGGCCGCTTAGCCTGATTGCCACGCGCCCGGTGCTGCGCGGCGATGTTCTGCGCGAGGGGCGTTATCGCATCATTGAGGAGCTGCCTCTCCCGCGTAGCCAATATGATCAGGGGAAGGCGTGGCTGGCCAGAGATGCGCAGTCGGTGAGCCGGCTGGTACTGATTCGTGAGGTGGTCCCCACTGCCGAGAAGGCAGCCCAGCTGGAGCAAGAGCTACGCCTGACCGCGCAGCGGCTGGCTGAACTGGGCCAGCACCGGGGCTTTCCTCACTTGATTGACATGTTCAGCGAGCGCGGCTGCTACTACATTGTGCTGCAGTATCCCGAGGGGCAGAGCCTGGCTCAGCTTGTCGAGCAGCAGGGGGAGCCTTTACCTGAACGTCTGGTCGCTGAGTACGGGCGACAGCTGTGCGAGATGGTGCAGGTTCTGGCCTCGCAGGAGCCGCCGCTGGCCCACGGCGCCATCAGCCCGGAGACAGTGATCATCAGCCCGGATGGTCATCAGGTCTCGCTGATTCTGATGCCGCTCTTTCCTCCCCGACTCCCCCCGGAGATGCAGGGCAAGGCCATTGCTGGCTTTTTCGCCCCCGAGCAGTTTCACGGCGTCACCGATACACGCACCGACTTGTATGCGATTGCCGCTACTCTCTACTATGCCCTGACGACCTACGATCCGCGCCAGCATATGGCCTTTTTCTATCCGCCCATCCGTCGGCTGAACCCCCAGGTTTCAGCTCGCATGGAGGCTATTCTGACACGTGGTCTGCGCGTGGCCGCCGCTCAGCGCTATCTGCGCCCGGCTCAGATGCTCCAGGAGCTGGCGGCAATTGCCGCTGCTTCGTCGCGGCGGGGCAGTGAAGAGGCCCGCCCCACGCCTTCAACAGGAACGCTGCCGCCTGGCCGCGCCCAGGCTCGACCTCGCTCCGGTACGCGCCGCTCTACTTTGGCTTTTGCTGCAGTCATGCTCCTGGTCTTTGCTTTATTGGTGGGGGGCATTATCGTGGCCGCCCAGCGCGCTCCACTCTCAACGGGGACCCCCGATCCCGCGGCCACCGCTACTGCGCTGGCTCAGCAGACCGCTACGGCCCAGCAGGCTCGTCAGGCCGCCGCCGCCTGGCAGCAGGAGCTGAACCATGAACAGCAGAGCTGGCAAACACGTGGCATCGCTGTCAGCGACGGACGCTTTGTGCTGGACTCCTACGCCGGGCGCAAGGATGTCGCTCAGAAGCAGGCCGCCGCTCGCGCTCTACAGACGGGCGATCTGGATACCGCTGCCAGTGCCCTCAGCTCCGCCATCGCGCTCGATCCCACCGACGCCGAGGCGCTCATCTACAGTCAGAACCTGCTGATCGAGCAGAATGGCCAGCCGTTCGTGACGATCGTGGTGGGCCTGAGCTTCAACGCTAATGATCCTCAGTCCCTGGCAGCCACGCGCTCGATGCTCCAGGCCGCCTATGTGGCTCAGTATGAGATCAATGAGTTCGCCTGGCTCCCTCATAATTACCAGTTGCGTATCTTGATCGCTGGCTCACCTCCCGATCAGGCCAGTGTGACCGAAGTGGCCCACGATATCGTCAACCGCGTGATACGGGCAGATAATCTGGACCATATCATCGGTGTGGTTGGTTGGCCTTCCGGCAGCCAGACCCAGGCCGTGCGCGATCTGATCGCTTCGGCCCATGTGCCACTGGTATCGCAACTGGCGCCCGATGTGAATCTGGTGGGCAATCCCTATTTCTTCCGCATCAGTCCGCCCTACAATGTCCAGGGCGATGCCCTCGCTGAGTTCGCTCTGCAGCAGTTGCACGCCAATGCGATCCTGGTGATGCGCTCGCCAACGAATGCCGCCAGTGTGGCGCTGGCCAATGCCTTTGTAGCTCGCGTTCAGATGCTGGCTGGCCATGTGGTCGAAAGCGCGAGCGATAACTTCGTGACGCAGACGACGCCGGTGGAGAGCTACAGTACGGCCATCGCCGATGCGCTGGCTCACCAGGCCGACGTGATCTTTCTGGCCGGTACCGATGTCGATGCAGTGCGCCTGGCCCATGAGATTGGCCTACTGTCACGCGCTCAGCCAGCCAATACAGCCCTGGCCAATTTGAAGGTGCTGGTCGGTCCCTCGGCTGCTACTCGCCTGCTCCTGGGTGAGGGAGATAGCGAGGACGCTTTCCTGGCGCGCTCTTTCCCCGAAGATATGCAGCGCATTTACGTTCTGGCCTATGCTGATCCAAGCGAGTGGAATAATGTGCCATCCCTGGAACAGCCAACGCTCTTTACCGACTGGGCCGGCATTTTCCAGAACCAGAAGGAGAGCGCCAATAACGCACCACCCCCTGATCAGAAAGCGATCATGACCTATGACGCTGTGCGCGTGATCGCTCGCGCGGCCTCCTATGTCAAGGGCCCGCTCAATGGCGCTAATGTGCGCTCCATGCTCGATGCCCTGGGAAATGGTCCTCTGCCGGCCTTCCAGGGCGCCAGCGGACGCATTAGCTTCGATTCGCTCGGGAACCCAGGTGATAAGGCCCTGGTGATGTTGCAGGTCCGCCAGGACTCGACCACCGGCTCCTCTACCTTTGCGATGATCCGTCTCTTTGGGGCACTACATTGATCTATCACTATCTATAGCCCGCCAGCTCAGAGAGCTGGCACTTTCTCTGCATTATCTTTACTGCAGGCTCCATGCCGATCGGCACAGTCCGGTTCCGGTCCCGGTCCGCATGGAGCCTGATGCCAGCGAGCGCTGGCAGATCCCTCGCGGCTGCTCCCTCTCCCCTCGCCCTCCTGCGGGACGGCCTGTGTGATATAGTGTGATATACTGAAACAGCGTCTTCCAGCATAGCCTCGACTGGGGCCAGTGAGAGCAGGAGAGCAGAGCAGAAAGGAGAGGACAAGGTACGATGCTGATCGACCTGCGCAGCGATACGGTGACACAGCCGACTCCGGCGATGCGGGAGGCTATGTATCGCGCTGAGGTGGGCGATGATGTCTACGGCGAAGATCCAACGGTGAATCGCTTGCAGGAGCTGGCAGCGGAGCGCCTGGGGAAGGAGGCGGCGCTCTTCGTGACCAGCGGGACGATGGGAAATACGACAGCACTGCTGACACATGTGCCACGCGGTGGGGCAGCGATCGTGGGCAATCAGGCCCATATGTACCGCTATGAGGGTGGAGGTGCGGCCCGTCTGGGCGGTATCCACTTCTGGGTGGTATCAAACCAGCCGGATGGAGGCTTCGATCAGGAACAGCTGGCGGCGGCCATTACTGACGATAGCGATGAGCATACGCCACCGACTCTTCTGCTGTGCCTGGAGAATACGCACAATCGCTGCGGCGGTTGCGCGCTCTCGCTGGAGCAGATGACAACCCTCTGTCGCCTGGCTCATGCTCGGGGAGTGAAAGTGCATGTCGATGGGGCGCGGATCTTTAATGCAGCGGTGGCTCTGGGCCTGCCTGTCAGTCAGCTTGTTGCCGAAGCTGACTCGGTCACGTTTTGTCTCTCGAAGGGGCTGAGCGCTCCCGTTGGTTCGCTGCTGGTCGGCAGTCGCGACTTTATTAGCCGGGCGCGCTGGGTACGTAAGGTACTTGGCGGGGGACTGCGTCAGGCCGGAGTGCTGGCGGCGGCTGGCATTGTGGCCCTGGAGCAGATGGTGGAGCGCCTGGCGGAGGACCATGCGCATGCCCGTCTGCTGGCCGAGGGTCTGGCCGAGTTACCCCAGATAAGGCTGGCTGCTCAGTGCGTGCAGACCAATATGGTGATCTTCCGCCTGCATGATGGTGAGCGCGCTCTCCCCGAGGAGCGCTGCGCCGAGTTTCGAGCCCGCCTCAAGAACGAGGGCGTGCTGCTGAGTAGTATGGATGACGGCCTGCTGCGCGCCGTGACCCACTATGGCATCGAGCGCCCCCACATCGAGCTGGCGCTGGCGGCAATCAAGCGCACTCTAGAGGAGATGCTGCCACGAACACGCCCGGGAGGCGCCTCTTAAGGGGCCGCGTTCTCCTCTTAGCTGGCGCAGGGAGGGAGATTGCAGCATTGGAGCAGAGCCTTGTTCTTGCGTCTATCAGATCACAGGGAAGAGTACTCTTTCCTTTGAGGCCCCAACCATAGCATGGGGACAAGGGAGAGCTAGCGAAGAGAGGAGGAGGGTTATAATGGGCAATTCTCCAGACTGGCGACAGCAGATGAAAGCCGCTCGCCGGCAGGCTCGCCTGCAAGCCCGGCTCTATCGACAACAGATGCGTCAGCAGGCTCGCGCCTATCGCTGGCAGCAGCGCTTCTATGCCGGACCATTGGCCGGCCTGGGCACAGTGGTGATGCTCATCACTTGCGCCGGAGCCGCCTATGCGCTTTTCAGTGGCCGCTGGGGCCTGCTGTTCCCCCTTTTCTTCGCCGGCCTGGCCATAAGCAGCCTTTTTCAGTCGCTGGCCCGAGGACGCTTGATCGCTGGCCTGAACAGCTTTGTTTGGCTGTTGGCCATCGCTTTGCTGATAGTGAGTGACTCCTGGAGCTGGCTGCTGCTGGCCTTGCTCCTCTCCATCCTGATCAGTAGCCTGGGGCCTAGTCTAACGGGCCTGTTTGGGACACCAGGTCCACTGCCGGCCTCCCCGCCCTTTGGCAACCCTTCGTCAGCGCCATCCGCTCCAGCCCCAGAGGCACCCACGAGCGGAGTTGACGAGCCTCCGTACACGCCCTACCATCAGGGCTACACGGCCCAGACTGCCACGGGTCAATCGCCAGCGCCAGACACTTCCACGCCCTCGCCCGCGGAAAAGGCTTCCTCCGTGAGACGCTACACCCAGCCGCTGGTCTCCTATCCCGAGGAGAGCCCCCAAACTCCCCAGGTCCTGCCACCACAGTCACGCTAAGTCGCAAACTGCAGGCAGGCTCCTCCTGAGCTTAACCGCCCTTGCAGCTCCTTCGTGGACGCGGTAGAATCCGCACAGGAGCCTTGTTCTGCCACAGAGAGCAGCAGCGCAAGGCTCGCGACAAGAGGAGAGTAGAGCGAAGCGAGAGGAGCTGCGAGCAATGACACTGACTGCGATAGCGAACGCCGTGGCCGTCGTTACAGGGGCGGCCAGTGGCATCGGCCTGGCAACGGCCCGCGCCCTCCACGAGCGAGGCGCACACGTCGTGCTTGCCGACATCAATGCAAGCAGCTTGCAGGAGGCCACCCAGCGCCTCCGACAGGAGGGCAGCGGCCAGGAGCGCGGAAAGGTCCTGGCCGTCGTTACCGACGTCACTGTCGAAGCCCAGGTTGAAGCGCTGATGCGCCAGGCCGAGACGCTGGATGGTGGCCATCTCGACCTGGTGGTGACTAGCGCCGGGATCGGACGCGGCGGGCCAATCGATAGCTTTGCCGCCCGCGATATGGAGGCCCTGCTGGCTATCAACTTCATGGGGACCTTCCACTGCGTCAAGGCTGCTTTACCTGCGATGCGCCGCCAGGGCCGGGGTCACTTCATCTTCCTTTCATCGGTCGCCGGCAAGCTGCCAGTACCCGCCCTCAGTGGCTACTGCGCAAGCAAATGGGCCGTGCGCGGCTTTGCCGCCGCACTGCGGGCAGAACTCTATGGCAGCGGTATTGGCATCACGACAGTCTACCCCTCCTGGGTGGATACGCCAATGGTGCAGCAGGCCGAGGCCGATTCGCAGCTCCTCAATATTCAGGCCCTGCTCACACCCGAGCAGGTTGCCAGGGAAATGCTCCAGGCGGCCCTGCAGGACCAGCACGATCTGACACTGGCGCCGGATCGCGACACGGCTCTTATTCTGCAAGTCATGCAGCAAGATCCTGAGAAGGCCGAGGAGCTGATGGGACGGGCCTTCCAGCAGCGCCTGACCCAGCTCCAAGGCTCCCATCAGGAGCCAGCCTAGAGATAGCTCAACAGCATCGTCCGGGAGCAAGAAGGACAAGAGAAGAGAGCTTGAGGCAGGGCCGAGACGAGAATCCAACGAGGAGAACGCGCATGAGAGAGGCCAGACAAGTCGAGTCAGGACGAGCAGAGGCTGGCCTTTATGGTTACTACGGCCCCGAGAGCGTCACCTGGAAAATTGCCCGCGAGGCCGCTATTATGCTGGGCGGCGCGCGCGCCGTTCTGCTGCAGATCGCTCACCCGCTGGTGGCCGAGGGGGTCTATACCCATAGCAGCTATCTTACCGACCCGGCAGCGCGCACCCTGCATACGTTCATGCTCGGCCAGATCCTTGTCTTCGGAGATCGACCCGAGGCCCACGAGGCTGCCCGCACTATTAACCGGCTGCACGCCGGCGTCTTCGGCCACCTCCCCCAGGACGCCGGCGCCTATCGCCGCGGCACCCCCTACCGTGCCCGCGATCAGGAGCTGCTCCTCTGGGTCCACGCTACCCTGGTAGATACGGCGCTGCTGCTCTATACCAGTCTGATCGGGCCACTGACCACCGACGAGCAGGAGCGCTACTATCAGGAAAGTAAAGCGCAGGCGCGCTTGCTCGGACTACAGCCCGGCTCTATGCCAGCGACGTTAGCCGAGCTGCAGCGCTACGTCGAGGAGATGGTCCAGAGCGATCAGCTGGCAGCCACACCCCAGGCACGCCGGTTGGCCTCTACTCTGCTGTTCCCTCCGCTGCCCAGCGTCTTTCGCCCGGTGCTGCACCTCCATTTCCTGATCACCTGCGGTCTGTTGCCGGCCCCGGTGCGCGCCCTCTATGGCTATCCCTGGGGACCCAGACATCAGCAAGCCTTTGATCTGGTCATGCAGGGATTGCACAGCACGCTCCCGCACCTGCCGCTTCGGCTGCGCACCCTGCCAGTGACACGGCATATCATCGAGCGCCGCCTCTCATCAGCCCGTCTGCAAGCCTACGCCCGCACAGTACGCGAGGCACGCGCATCGGCCTGAGATCAAGACTGGACAGGCAGACGCTGTGGCCCACCTACGGGATGCCGGACAGGGCGGGGACAACAACGAGAGGTTGCGCAGAGGAGCAGCTCCCTGGGGTGAGGAGCAACAGCGGAGGCTCAACTCAACACGAGGAACACAGGTCAGGCGGCAAACAGTACTGCGAGCAGCAAGCGGCGATCTGCCCGAGCCGGGAATGTCCAGCTTCCTGACCGGCCAGATCCCGCTGGCTGCCAGCCGGGCGCAGAGATCATAGCAGGAGCCAGAAGCGCAGGCGACCACCAGCCACCGGGCCAACCAAGAGGTAACCTGCGCGGCCAAACCTCTATGCGATGCTAGTGCGAGACAGCTCCACTTGCAAAGAACGCCAGCAGCAGCAGCCAGCTTATCACAAAGGCGACCAGCAGGCGAAGCGTCCACCCAGAGAGCAGGCGCCCCGGATGGCGGCGCGCTGAGGCGCTCTCGTGCACAGGTGAGCTTCCTCCGCTCATGAAGAACCTCCTTTCACAAAGACAGCGCTCACTCTTCTGCAGCGAGATATGCATGTCTGCCATTGTCTAGATGTACTACATTTACTACTATGGCGCAGAGCACCCGTCTTTGTTAAGGGGGACAGGACTTCTGGATTGTTCTTGTCCTACCTGCTGCTGGCACGACACTGCGGGCATTCACAAAGCAGACGCAGCTTTTCAAAGGTAAAGATGCCCGTCCGATGGCCATCTTCCCAGACAGGAGCCAGGCCATAGCGCCCCACTGGCTCCAGGTTGACCAGGGTCGTCTCTTCTCTACTCAGCTGTTGACGGCGCTGTAACATGCCCGGGGACTCGCCTTCTCCAGCGCAGAAGGCACAGGGGCAAGCGCGGCGCAGCTTTTCCCAGGAGTGGACGCTCTCATGTCCATCGCTCCAGCTCAAGATCAGGCGCCGCTGCTGGTCATCCAGCAGAAAAGAAGTGGGGAAAACATCGTGATCTTCTTGCATCGATCCGCTCCTTGCCGAAAAGACGTTCGCCAGGAGGGCTAGCCACGACGGAGCGGCGGCCCATTCCGCTCACTGCCACACGCTCCTCGTGCGCGCTCCATCCAGCCCAATTATATCCTACAGCCATCCTCCGGCTCCGGCCAGGTCAGCGGAGCAGAGGGCCCGGGTCACCGATCAGCTGATAAGCTGCCCAAAAATAGGGATGCGCATAACAAGAAGGTGTCGACGAGCGGGCTCGGGCCAGAAAGGCGCGCTGAGCCTCAGCCAGGGCCATATCTTTGGAGCGACCGGCCAGCAGTCCCTGATAAAAGCGAGTCATCAGCCCGGCACTACTGGCATCATCCACCTTCCACAGCGTCGGTAGCAGCGAAGCTGCCCCCGCATAGAGAAAGCCACGTCCCAGGCCCATGACCTCGTCCACACCCCCCAAAGCCACCCGCCCCGTCTCACAGGCGCTCAAAGTCACCAGCGAGCACGAGGCCAGATCGAGATTAAAGACCTCGATGCTGCTGAGCTGGCGGTCGGCCAGCTGGATAAACGAGAAGTTGGGAGCGTCAAGGCGGAAGAGACCATGAGCCGCGATATGCAGCAGCGGAGCCAGGGGACCATCTTCTAGCAGGCGCTCACTGGTGGCCTCTTCATCAAGATAGCAGGGAGCGCCTAACAAACGGGCAACGGCCTGAGCCTCGCTCACCGCCCACGGCAGGCGTCCGCGATCGGAGAGGCCCAGCACCAGAGCCTGGCGCAGCGCCTGACGGCTTATCCTCCGACGCCAACCGCGGCGCTGGCAGACCTCCAGCAGTCCCAGCGATGGCAGATAGGAGACCGCCACCCGCTCCACCAGGAATTGCACACCGTCGAAGAGGCAGTGAAACGGCAGGCAGTGCAGCAGACCGTAGGGAACCACCAGCAGGCGCTCACAAGAGTAGAGGGCCGGAAGCACCGGATCTAGCAGGAGATGATAGAGCTTTTGCAATAGGCCCAGACAGTTCTCTTGTAGCTCCTCCAACTTGCTGGTCGCCTGCTCAAGAGGGCCTGCCGCCGCCTGCCCTGCCAGATCGAGGTTCAGGCGCCAGAGAGCATAGAGGCGCTCCAGCTCAGACAAGGCCCCACGCAGACGGCGCCAACGCAAGTGGCCCTCCGCTAGCGAAAAGACATAGAGATCTTCCCCAGCCAGATAGTACTCGAGCACCACCGTACGCGGCTCCAGGGCGCCTTGCAGCCCAGCCAGGCGTGCCAGCCAACCTTCCTCGGCCTTTTCTGCCGCCCGCGAGGGCCGCGCACTGTCCACAGCTGGCAGTCCCAGCTGCTCCAGCAAACGCTCGATCAGTCGCTCGCGTCGGCGCATCTCCTGACGAGCGCGCGCTGGGTCCAGCGCACGCAGGCGCATAATAGCTGTATCGCTCAGCTCAATCGCCTGCTCGGTTCCATAGATCAGCGAACTGAACCAGGCCTGCTCCTCACGCAGGCGCGCCAGCTCTTCCAGCAGCGCCTCTACCTCTGGTTGCCCCGCCCGCTCGACGTGGACCCGAATCTCGACTGTATTGCGCACATAGTCGCCGAGCACCCGCGACTTGGCCCGCTCGACATAGCCCAAAGCCTCGGCCCCCTCTCCACGGAGCAAGGCCAGGCGGACCGCTCTCTCATAGAGCGCTCGCTTATCTTCCAGAAAGCTGGCCCGCGCATCAAAGACCAGGCGCCCCTGAATCTCCTCGATCTCCTGGACCGCCCGCGCATAGGCCCGAGCAGCCTCATCCAGGGCCCCGCGGCGCTCCGCCAGCTGGCCGCGTAAATCTTCACAGCGATAGACCAGCTCCAGCAAGCCCTGCTCACCAGCCATTCTCAGGGCCTGAGTGCAGAGAGAATCGGCCAATGTTCCGTCGCCGCGGCTCATGGCAATCTGGGCCTGCAGGAAGAGGGCACGCGCCAACTGGGGCAAGGCCATCTGCCTGGAGAAGGCCGTTGCCGCCAGACGCACCGCCGCCAGGCTCTCCTCCAGCCGCCCGCTGGCAAACAAGAGTTCTGCCTGCAAGAGCGCCAGCGAGGCCGCCGGTACCTCCAGGCCGCTGGCCTCCAAGAGCCTGCGCGCCTGCGCGCAGAGCGTCTCCGCGCGCCGCAGTTCCTGCATTGCCAGCGCCGCCTGTGCCTGCCACATCAAAGCCAGAGCCAGGTGATGGCTCCCACGCCCACCAGGAACCGTGCGGAAAAAAGCTGCCGCCTGCTCCGCCAGCTCAGCGGCCTCCTGAGCACGATTCAAGCGGAGCAGGCAATAACAGGTTTCGCAGGCTACCTCAGCGGCAGCCAGCTCCAGCCCGTGCCGCAGAAACGCCGTCCGACTGCGCTCAAAGAGGACAAGCGCGCGGCTAAAATGGCCCTGAGCCGCATAAATCTGGGCCATATTCAGCTCCTGACGTGCGACAGCCAGTTCCTGACCGCGATAGGTAGCGAAGACGGTCCGCGCCTGTTCATGCAGCGCCAGGGCCTGGCGGAGATGCCCCAGAGCAGCCAGGGTCACCGCCTTATTGGCCCAGGCGCGAGCCAGAGGGAGCTCGACCCCCTCGCCGTGGCGGCGATAGGCCTCGATGGCCCGTTCAAAAAGACCAAGGGCCTGGTCATAGTGACCAAGCTCATAGTGAACGATGGCCGCAGTGGCCTCCATCTGACCAACGCGCAACCAATTGCCCTGCCGAAGAAAGATGGCGCGTGCCGCCGCCGCGTCCTGCAGCGCCTCCTGGAAACGGCCCAGCTGGAGACAGACCGCAATCCGCCCGCTGCGCGTGCGCGCCCAGCCGAGCTGATCGTCGCAGGCCAGAAATTCGGCCCCAGCCGCATCGAAGTCCCTCAGCGCCTCTTCATCGCGCTCCAGGCGCCGCAGGGCCTCGGCCCGGGTTAGCAAACCAAGCCCACAATAGTCGCGCCTCCCCGTGCATTCACCAATCAGCAACAGATGAGCAGCCAGGCGCAATGAAAGCTGCGGCTCATCATGCCAGCGTCGGTCGGCCTCCCGCTTCAGCCACATGACCAGGCGAGCCAGGGCCGACGGGTCCAGCGAAGGAAGCTCCTCCCCCAGCAAGCGCCGGCCCTCTTTCTCATCCGCCTTCAAGAGCAGCTCAGCGAGCAGTGCCCAGTGTGCCATTACAGAACGTCCCATTCTTGGACCAGGCCGATCTCAATCATCAAGGCTCACAACGAGTGGAACAACAGAAGGAAGCAATACAAGAAACCCAAGGTAGACGAAAGAGGAAACAGGCGAGTAGCGAGCCAACGCCCCCCTCTTCCTCTCCTTCAGCCAGATTCCAAACGTTTGGAGGGCCAGAAAATCACGCAGCAAGGGCCAGGAGAAGAGAAAGGAGAGAGATCGCTGAGCAAAAGGCCGCCCGCTTCTGCTGGCGGCACAGAGAGCGCGACCAGGCTACTCTGGAGGCGAGAGCTGCAGCGACTCAATCACCACAGTTCCTTCTGGGAACTGCAGTTCGAGGGTATAGGTTTCCGGGGCCAGAGAGGAAAAGAGGAAATTGCCCAACTCATCGATTCTACCAGAGCGCACCGCCCCCGAGGCGGCAGTCAGGCGCACCGGCGTCCCCTGGAGAGCCTCCAGAGCCGTGCCTTTGCGCGTCACAAAGCCGATCAGCTCCAGGCCATCCTGGCGCGAGGAGCCGTGTTCTACATGGAGAGAAATGCTAAAATCCTCAGCGCTATAGCGCCGCGGCCAGAGGGCCTCAGCCTGTTCGGCCTGGACCAGGTCGCGCTGATAGGCCAGGCGCGGCTGAGGAGCCAACAAGGTAGCCACAATGCGGCGCGCGCTGGCAGCCATCTGCTCGCCTAGCGATGGGCGGCCCGGGCGAGCCGAGGCCAGGGGATGGGTCTGAGGAGCAGGGCCATCATCCAGGGGCCAGGAAGAAGGCCAGGGCAGCGTCTCCTCCACCTCAGTCTCAGCAGGCATCTCTTCTTCCTGCTCCAGAGCCAGCGAGGCAGCCAGCTCCAATTCGGCGAGGTCTAGCTCAGAGAGCGGTGAGGCCTCCGCCAGCCGCGTCTCCGAGGTCAGAAAGTGGGAGAGGACCGCCAGCTCCGCCGCACAATGCTGGCAAGTGGCCAGATGGAAACGCACCGCCACAGCGACCTCCTTGTTAAGCAGGCCGAGATAATACTCACCGAGCACCTGAGCCGGGGGACAATCCCAACGATAAAGCGACTGGAGCAAAGCTAATTCAAGGCGGCGATAGCTCTCCACCCGGGTTGCACAGGCGGGGCAAGTAGCCAGGTGCTCCAGCACAGCAGGTCGCACCTCCTCGCCGGCCAGATAAGCAAGCATCTCTTCGTCGCTGATAGCGCCCCGTTGACGACATTCCATGAGCGTTTCCTCTGACTGAACTGGATAAGACTGGCTGGCAGCGGCATCATCCAGCCCTCCTGACCGAGAGCTTCACACCTCCACCCGGCCCTCAGCTGACAGGAGCAGCGAGACCGAAGCAGCCATCCGCTTTCTTACTTTCTTGCTTCTTCCCTGAATCTGGTTTGAGCAACCAGCCCAGAACCGACCGGCGTTAGGAGTCGGGAGGCAAACCGTCTGCCTGCCTGCTTTCCTGTCTTCACCACCAATAAACGGCTACCCTTGCGATTTTAACGCCTTTGACAGCCGCCTGCAAGAGCAAGGCAGGGAAGTTCCTCACTCGCTGAGCCTCTCCGTGGCTTTCCGTGCCTCACTGCGCACCTGGCCGACCTTTACAGGCGCTAGCGTCTGCCGCTGAGCTGAGCGGCGAGAGCGGAGCAAGAGGGCCTGAGTAAGCAGCGCCAGCCCTAGCTGCCCTTCATGAGAGCCTGCAAGCGGCGATTGCGACGGAGGCGATCGAGCATATTGCGCTTCAGGCGATAGACATCGTTCACCGAAGGGAAGAGATGCTGAAAGCGCAGGCAGATCTCCGAGGGCTTCAAGCCCTGAACATAGGCTAGATAGATCAGCATACGCTCCTCCTCGCTATGCAACTCTTCCAGGATCACCTGCCAGAGATCCTGAGCCGAGAGCTGAGCCACCACCTCCTCGGCGGGATCGGCGACTGCCGGCTCGTGTTCCAGGGCCTCCAGCGTCTGCTCAAGCTGCTGGAGCTGTTGCACACGCCCCTCATCGATCACCACGCTGTGCACACACATCTTAAGGTACTTCAAGAGAGCGGCCAGGGAATCGAACTGCTGGACGCGGCTCGGAGTCAGTGCCTGGGCAAACTTCGCAAAGACCAGATTCACCACCGACTGGCCCCCATCATGCGCCAGCAAAGGGGGAGCTGCCGGATGCTGATGTACCCAACTCAAGACCAGGGGGGCATACTGCTGATAGAGGCAAGCCCAGGCCTCTTCATCGCGCAGCATCAAGGCCCGACGGAACAGCTCCAGACAGTAGCGCTCGTCAGCGCGATTCTGCCTCAGAAAGCGACTCGTCTCCTCGGCACAGGCTCGCGCCAGAGCGGGAAGCGACCATTGCGCCAAAGGTAACAGACGCTCATCCGTCTCTGGCCGGGCCGCGGCGCCGCTCGTGACGTCCGGCTGCGGGCCGGTCTCTCCATGAGAAGAAGAGCCGGGAGACTCCATAAGCAGACGCTCCTCCCTGAGTGCAGGCCGTAGTGAGCGCTCACCAACCTCAGCCAGCTACCGGGCCTAACTGGCTGCGTGCAAACGCTCTTGCAGTATAGCATCAGCTGCGGCGGCTGGCAAGCCCGAGATGCCTCCTCCTGCCCGCCTGTCTGGCGCACTCGTGCGCCTCTCCACCCCCAGCGACCCGCTGCGCCTGGAGCAGATCGGCCTCTTGCCCTCTCCTGTTTCTCTTGTCTCCTATACCACTTCAGCACCTTCAAGCCTGACCTGGCTCTCCCCGAAATACCAACCATGCAGATTTTATCACAGCAGGCACCTGGAACAGAAACAGCCCCTGACGTGCTAAGAAAGATATCCCAGAAGATGCGTTGGGGATGGTACATTTACCTTGCCTATGCTATCATAGATTGACGGTTGCTGCCGACATTCGTCTCAACGGGGAGCGGAGAGCGGCCATCATCGGGCAGAGCGAGGCACCCATGCCACAGCAACGACAGACAGTCACTAATCGGCTCGCCGACGTGATCGAGGTCGTTCAGCTAGGACGCAAAACGGGCCTGCTGACGGTCGAGCGTGGGGAAGGGACAACGTTGGAAGAGGGTGCCATCACTTTTGTGAATGGACAGCCTGTGCAGGCACGGCTCGGGCCACATAGCGGCGCAGAAGCCCTCAGACGCTTGAAGCTCTGGGGTCCTTGCCGCTTTGCTTTCGTACCCTTCAGCCCTCCTTCATCCCCACTCCCGCCTTTGCTCGATGGACACGCCACTCCCGGCTCACTGCCGGCTCTCCCGCAGCGCCAGGGGACCGATCCGCGCTTGCGCCGGATGCCCGCTTCTTCACCCTCTGGCCCGCTCGGCTCGCCGCCCTTTCCTAAAACGGGCACAGGCCCAGCACCAGGCCAACGGGCAACCCCACCGCTGCCCCCGCGCCAGACCGAGCCTAGCCCGGACAGGTGGGTGCCCCTGCCCGGCAGCGGGGTGTTCTCCCGCGCCCCAAGCCGCGTGCCGCTCTACGGCGATGCCTTGCAGCGCCTGGAACAGCTCGGCTTCTCACGCGCCCATCGCCGGCTTTACCTGCTGATCGATGGTTCCCGCACACCAGCCGAGCTGGCCCGCCTGATGGGCCGTAGCGAGGATGAGGTCCTGCGCCTGCTCGCCGATCTGGAGCACGCCGGCTTTGTGGCCCCTTCTTCGTTGTAATTCGTTCATTCAAGGATGAACACCTATTCATAATAAATAATAGGGATCTTATTCGACAATAGAGAGGATGTGGCGCCCAACAAGCGCCACCCCTGGCCTCCCTCGGCCCAGCCTGGCAGCTCGCTTTTGCTTCGCCAGCAGCAGCGCCAGGGACCTTGTGTAATATCTCGCCTCCGCCTGGACCGCCGGAGGTCGAGGCCGCGACAGGCCAGGCCAGGTCTCTTCATCCAGTAGGACGGTGCCAGCATCAGTTTGTCAGTGCCAGTAGACCGGGGCGCCGCTGGCCGCCCCCTGGATACCAAAGGACGGGTTTTCTCCCATGCGTGATCAAGCGATATCGTCATATCGCCGGCGGGGCCTCTCCCTGACCGCGCGCGTCTCTTTGCTCCTGGTTTTTGTCGCCATCGTTCCGCTGCTCATCACCATCGTCGTCAGCCAGTTCATCTCTCTTCCTGCGCTGACTACCCAGGCCCGCACCTCTCTGGATACCGATTCCAGCGAGCGCGTGCAGCTGATCAGTAACTATCTGAACGAACGCCTGCTTGATGCCGAGACCCTCGTCCAGGTCCCCTCGGTGATCCAGTTCTTGCTCGCTCCTCCCGCCCAGCGCGAAGACCCGAACTTCAGCGTTCACTCACTCTACGCTCTCCAGGCGGGAATCAATCGCGATAATCGCTATGTGCTCTGGTGCCTTTTTGATGCTCAAGGTCATCTGGTGCAGTATTGGCCGACGAACGTCCATCCCCAGAACCGCGGCCAGTCCCTCGTACCTCTCCCCTACCTGCGGCGCGTCAACGCCAACCAGCTCTTTATCTCCGGCGTCTACTACGACAGCGCCCACAATAAAGCTTCGGTCGATATTTACGCTCCCATCACCTATCAGAAGCATGTGATCGGCTTCCTGCGCGCTTCGTTGAATATCGACTTCATCTGGGACACGGTCAACAGCGAGACCGGCGCCAATGGGCCGGGCAGCTATGCTTTCCTGCTCGACGAGCGCGGGGTGCGCATCGCTGATCCCAATCCCGCGCGCCGCTTCAAGGCCGTGGCCCCTCTCGCGGCCCAAGAGATGCAGGATGTTAAGACCGAGGGCCTCTATGGCCTGCAGGGCAATCAGGCTAGCCTGCCACTGCTGGCCGACAACACGCTCGCTGATTCGCTGCGTAGCAGCCAGACGTCTTCGTCCTTCCAGGCCACCCCTGCCAGTGAGAATGAGCCGTACGAGATCTTGCGCCACAAGATGACAGTCGTTCCCTGGACTTACTACGTGCTCAGCCCGGTTAGCACGGTGACGGCAGTGGTGAATAACCAGATGGTGAGCACCATTGTGATCGCGGCTGCCATGCTCTTGCTGGCCTCTTTTGTCGGCCTCTGGCTCGGTCAGCGCATCACGCAGCCAATCCTGCGCTCGGTTGACCACCTGCGCCGCAGCAGCGAGTCGCTACAGACCCTGGCGGCCAAGCAGCAGAGTTCATCTAGTGAACAGCAGTGGGTGATCGATTCCGCCCAGGTGGGCCTGCAGTCGGTGCAGTATTATACTGACGCGAGCAACGTGGCCGCGCGCCAGTTGACCTCAATGGTGACGGAGCTGCTCCAGCGCTGGCCTCAGCTTGACGCGCGCACGGCCCAGCGGGCCTTGCAGGAAATGGCTACGACGGCGCGCTATATCGAACAGGCCATCCAGTATCAGGAGACGAGCAATCAGAAGCTGGCTACAGCGATTAAGGTCACCACTCAGGTGAGTGAGCAACTGGCGGCAGGTGCTACCTCGGCCACAAGCGCCGCCGAGCAGTTGGAGCAAGTGGTACGCCAGCTACGCCGCGTGGTGGGCCGTTAGTTGCTGGGAGCGCCGTGTCTCTGCGCGCACAGCGCTCGCCTGGCGTTGTAAGAGCAAGCAGGACGATGCCGCGTCCCATGCCTCGGACATCGTCCTGCTCTTGTTTTGTCCGCTATTCTGTGTTTGCTTTCATCGAGGGGAGAACGCTATGTCTGCTATGCTGTCTGCTGAAAGTGAAGCAGCGAGGAGAGAAGAGCGCTGGCTGCCGCTGGGACCGATTGTGCGCCTGCAGGTTCAGACGGCCCCGCTCAAGGTGCCAGGAGACGCAGAGGAATTGCGCTATGATCCGGCTCCGTTGCAGCCTGTATCTCAGCTCTGGTTGTCTGCCGATGGAGTGTTCGCGCTGCTGCCGGACGGTTCTCGCCTGCTGGATGTCCACCACCGCCAGCATCCACGCTCGCGCAACCGCGGCGGCAAGAACGGGGTTTCGCTGGGTTTTACAGCCCATTATCGGACAATGCGTGCGCGTTTCGGCGAGCATCTGAGCGACGGCTGCGCGGGGGAGAATATTCTCATTGCAACTGAGCAGCCGGTCCGTCTGGAGCTGCTGCTGAATGGGCTGGTGATTATCGGGGCTGAGATGAGACAACCGGTCCGCTTGACACGGCTGCGCGTGGCGACGCCCTGCCTGGAGTTTACGCGCTTCGCTCTGGGTCCAGAAGCGCTGTTCGCCTCTCCACCCGAGCTGAAAGCAGCATTGCAGTTTCTGGACCGGGGTCAGCGCGGCTTCTATGCAACCTGCCTTTCAGAGGAGGCGGTGGCTATCTCCTGCGGCGACCAGGTCTTTGCTTTGCCAGCGCCGGGAACGGGACGGGCAGAGGCCGCCGCAGGGTGAATAGAAGAGCTCCGTCGCTTAGGCAACCGCCCGCTTGAGAGAGCGCAGACCCCAGAAGAGGGCCAGTAGCGCGCAGACGCCGGCAGAGAGGTAGCCCTGCCAGACGGCTGCCTCTCCCAGCCTACCCAGGAAGAGGGCCCGCGCCCCATCCACAACATAGGCAAAGGGATTGAAGTGGGCAACCGCCCGCAATGGAGGGGGGGCCAGCGTCAGGGGCAGTAAGACGCCCGAGAGCAGCAGAAGCGGGACACTGACCATGTTGAGCAGGGACGAGAGAGCTTCAGCACTGCGCAAGAGAAAGGCCAGGGCATAGGAGCAGGCCGCCAGGCCCAGACCTAGCAGAATAACCAGCAGGAGCGCCAGGAAGAGGCTACCAGGGGAGACCCGCAGCCCGAGCGGTAGGGCAATGAGACAAATCAGAAGCACCTGGATGAGCAGGGTCATGATGTCAAGCAGCAGGCGGCTGAGCAAGAGAGCGGCCCGCGGGATAGGCGTCACAAGCAGACGCTCAACGAAGCCGCCCTGCAGTTCGACAACAAGCCCAAAGCCAACGTAGCCTGCCCCAAAAAGGGCCATCATGACCAGGAGCCCAGGAACGTAGATGGTTATAGCTTCTCCCGCCGGTATGGCCGGGACGCCGCTGAGGCTCTGGAGCAACGGCGCAAAGAGGAGCAGATAACACAGCGGCTGAAAGAGGCCAAAGATGACCCAGATAGGCTGACGCCAGGTCTGCCGGGCCTGGCGCAGCCAGAGATACCATACACTAGAGAAGAGAGACATGCTGCTTACCTTCCTTTCCAGGCGAAGGCAGACCTGGCACCAGGGCCGGCTGTCTCAGCCTGGGCCTTTTTCAGAGAGCGACCGGCATAGCGGAAGAAGACGTCATCCAACGAGGGCCGTTCCAGAACCAGACTGCTGACGGTCAGACCAGCCTCTTCTAACAGATGTAGCACAGCAGGAAGGGCGCTTTCCCCATGCTCGACAGAGAGGCGGAGCTGCTCGCTGTCTTCTTCGTGAACGGCCCGGACAAAAGAGCAGGTGCCCAGAAGTTCGCCCGCTTGCTGCCTGACGTTGGCCGACCCAGATGGCGCCAGAGTGAGGATGAGGGTCTCACCTGCGCTCTCTTGCTTGAGCCGGGCAGGACTGCCATCGGCGATGATGCTCCCCTTATCGATGATCGCCAGGCGCGTGCAGAGCTGATCAGCCTCTTCAAGGTAGTGGGTGGTCAGAACGATGGTAGTACCTTGCGCCCGCAGATCGCGCAGACACTCCCAGAGCTGTCGCCGACTGACTGGATCAAGACCAAGGCTCGGCTCATCGAGCAGGAGCAGCGGAGGACGATGGACCAGGCCCAGCGCCAGGTCGAGACGCCGACGCTGGCCCCCCGAGAGGGAGCTGACTGGTCTGCTGGCCAGGCTACTCAGCTCCAGCTGCTCTAAGACTTCGCTCACCCGCCGCCGCGCTGCCTGGCCTCGCAGGCCATACAGATGGGCTTGTAATAGAAGGTCCTGAAAAACTGTTGCCTGGATATCCGTACCTCCTTGCTGACCGACATAGCCGAGAGTACGGCGAATATGCTCCGGCTGACGCCGCAGCTCGACGCCAGCAATCCTGATCTCGCCTCGATCCGGCGGGAGCATGGTGGCCAGTATACGAAGCAAGGTGGTTTTTCCCGCCCCGTTCGGCCCAAGGAGGCCAAAACATTCCCCCTCAGAGATACTCAGTGAGAGACCCCGCAGGGCTTCAACGTTGCGACCCTGCCAGCGATAGCTTTTCCAGAGGTCGCTGACACTGATGAGAGACATCGCTGTGTCTTCTCCTTTCACTTTTATATACATACCGAATGTATGTATGCGAGCTAAAAAAAACTGGCTCAGGAACGACGCAGGCCGCGAATGAAGATCTCGACGGCCTCGGTAGCGTAGGCACGCAGAGAAAAGGCGCTGGGATTGAGAAGCCAGAGGCTGCTCAGGCCAACAATCAGGCTATAGGCGGCGGTGGCCGCCTGCTCGGGAACGACCTCGGCGCGAATCTCGCCGGCCTCACGGGCGCGGCGCAGCAGGGCGGCAAAGTGGGCAATGCTGGCCTCAACAGCCTGCACCTTTTCCTCGATGCCGCTCTGTAGCTCGGGTAGCATACCTGTGCGCAGGGTGGTCAGCTCCAGCATCGCGCGAAAGTCGGCATCCTCTTCAGGGTAGCTGAGCCAGGCCAGCAGGATTGCTCGTAGCGTCTCCAGCGGGGCGCCGTCGCGCCGATAGAGCGGCAGCAGCTTGCGCGCGGCCCGCTCGTACTGCTCGCGCACCAGGGTATTGAACAGATCGGCCTTGCTGCCAAAATGCCACTGGATGGCGCCGCGCGTGGTCCCAGCCCGGCGCGCCACTTCATCCAGAGTGGTGGCCGCATAGCCGTGTTCCAGAAAACAGCTCAGGGCTGCCCGGAGCAGCTGCTCACGTGTCTGGGCCGCCGCTTCCCGCGTTCTCCTCATCGCTCGCTCCCTCTCACCTCTCTAAATACATACATACCACATGTATGTATTCTTGTCAAGGGGAAAACCAGAGCTGGTCAGCAAGCAGCCAGGTGAGACACCGCTGCCGCCGCTCACGCTGAGCGGCGGCAGCACTTTACTCGCCATAGGGTACCCAGATATTTTTGACCTGGGTCGCCTCGCGCAGAAACTCCTCGCCCTCGCCCTGGACGGGGTCGAGCCAATCGCGCGGATGGCCATAGTTGACCCAGGTACGCTTCATATTGCTGGCGGCGGCCAGTTCGACGCGCTTGCTACCCTCGGCGCTGCCGAAGTACCAGACCGCCTCGACATCCTCGTGTTCGGCCAGGACCTGAGAGAGCGGCTCGCGCTCGCCGGTGACGATATTGACGGCTCCGGCAGGCAGATCGGAAGTCTCGAAGACCTGGTAGCAGTCGGTGGCGCTCAGCGGAGCCTGTGGCGAAGGGATCACCACCAGTGTATTGCCCATCGCCAGCGCGGGGGCCACCAGCGAGAGGAAGCCCAGCAGCGGGAACTCATCGGGGCAGGCAATGCCGATCACGCCCACTGGCTCACGCACGGCCAGGACCATCCCACGCAACGGTGGGCGGTGTATGCTGCCCTCGAACTTGTCACACCAGGCGGCGTAGCTGAAGAGGCGCGCGATGGCGGCCTGCACTTCTGCCGCGGCATCTGCATAGGGGCGGCCCGTCTGCTGAACCAGGCGCAGGGCAAACTCTTGCTCGCGGGCGGCCAGGTTCTCGGCAACGTAGAAGAGGACCTGGGCCCGCTGGTGGGGAGAGGCTCCGCTCCAGGCACGGGCGGCGTGGGCCGCCTCGACGGCATTGCGGATGTCCTTGCGGTTGCCAGCACCGACCTGGCCGATGATCATGCCCTGGGGATCGCGCACCGGCAGGCTGTAGCCGCTGTCCGGGCGGACCTGCTTGCCGCCGATGAAGAGCTTGGGGGTGCGATCGATCGACGGGATGCGCCCCGCCAGATCGGCAAAGACCTCGCTGCCGGCCAGGGCCACGCCATTGCTAGCATGCTCAGCATGACCGTTGCCGCTATGGGCCTTGCTCTCGCCGCTTGCCGGCGCTTCCGCCAGTCCACGTCTCCGGCTCGCCCGCCCACTGGCCCCCTCCCAGCGTGGACGGACATACTCGTAGAGACCCTCTTTGCCACCCTCGCGTCCAAAGCCGCTCTCGCGATAGCCGCCGAAGCCGGAGGCCGCGTCGAAGAGATTGGTGGCATTGATCCAGACGGTGCCGGCCTGCAAGCGCGCGGCCACATCCAGGGCCAGATTGATATTCTCGCTCCAGATGCTGGCCGCCAATCCGTAACGAGTGTTGTTAGCCAGCGTCACCGCCTCCTCTGGCGTACGGAAGGTCATGGTGACGAGCACGGGACCAAAGATCTCGACCTGGGCAATGGTCATGGCCGGAGCCACATTGGTAAAGAGGGTTGGCGGAAAGAAATAGCCTTCGCGCGGGCAAGCCGTTGACGGCTGCCAGAGCTGGGCCCCTTCTTCGACACCGCGCTCCACCAGGCGGCGAATCTCGCCCAGCTGAGACTCCGAGACAATAGCCCCGATATCGATGGCCTTATCCAGCGGATCGCCGACGCGCAGCTTCTCCATCCGCGCACGCACCTTGGCGACCAGGCGCTCGGCGATACTCTCCTGGACCAGCAGGCGCGAGCCAGCACAGCAGACCTGGCCCTGGTTGAACCAGATGGCATCGACAACTCCTTCGACCACGCTATCCAGGTCAGCATCGTCAAAGACCACAAAGGGCGATTTGCCGCCCAGCTCTAGCGAGAGGCGCTTGCCAGAGCCGGCGGTGGCCCGGCGAATGGCACGGCCCACCTCGGTGGAACCAGTGAAGGCGATCTTGTTGACGTCGGGGTGGCGCACCAGAGCCTCGCCAACCTGCCCAGCCTCGCCGGTAACAATGTTGACAACCCCTGGCGGCAGGCCAACCTCTTCGACGATCTCGGCGAATTTCATGGCCGTCAGGGGAGTGTAGCGCGCCGGCTTGAGGACAACTGTATTGCCCATCGCCAGGGCTGGGGCTACTTTCCAGGCCAGCATGAGCAGGGGGAAGTTCCAGGGAATGATCTGTCCCACAACCCCCAGCGGCTCGTAGCCAGCTAGCTCGCTCTCCATGAGCTGGGCCCAACCAGCATGATAATAAAAATGGCGCGCAACCAGCGGAATATCGATGTCGCGCGTCTCGCGAATGGGCTTCCCGTTATCGAGGGTCTCCAGGACAGCAAGCAGACGTGCATGCTTCTGAATATGGCGGGCAATGGCGTAGAGGTAGCGCGCCCGCACATGCCCGGGGGTCTTGCTCCAGCCCGGAAAGGCCCGTCGCGCCGCGGCTACCGCGGCATCGACATCGGCGCCGTTGCCCGCGGCGACTCGCGCCAGCACCTTGCCCGTGGCCGGATTGATGGTCTCTAGATACTGGCCGCTGGCCGGCTTGACGCGGCGATTGTTGATGAACAGGTCAAAGGGCTGGTGCTGGGCCAGCCACTGCAGAGCAGGCTCTGCCGTCTCGGGCGCCGGCCCGTACTCCATTGATTCGAACAGGTCTAAGACACTCATAGCAGTGATGCGCCCCTCCCTCAACGTCTCGCAAGAGAGCCGATGACAGGCCATCGGCACGGGCTATTGTATCCCGCCCCACACCCCGGCGGCAAGTCCCCGGTTCACCACAAGCAAGGACCTGCACCACCACAGCAGGCACCCGGGCAGTCAATGGCGAGCAAGACAACGACACTGTCGACCAGGTCTAGCCTGTCGGAGTGAAGGAGTGGGAAGTCGCCACGCTACGGTTCTCAGGCGAGTTACTCACCGGCTGGGTGGGAGGCCGGGCGAGAGGGACCACAGGCCGCTCTCGCCCGTAAAATGGTTGTTCTCATCATGCACCTCGAAGCTCCCAGCCATCTGGCTACCGACCTTGATCATGCCCTCGAAGACCAGGCTAGCCTTACCGCCATAAATAGAGACCGTAAAATGGATAGAGCCTCGCTGATCCAGCGTTCCTGAGCAAGGCCCACTCTGCCCCAGACCACTGAAAAAGCCCGAGAAGCGCCCTTGATGCTGCTGCAGGTGCGAGAGCACCAGGAGAGTGCGCGTATTGGTCAGCAGATCCTGGGCTGTGCCTACATAATTGGCGTAGAGCGCTGGATAGGGATAGGCCTCACCTGCCAGTGGCACCTGCGATGCAGCGTTGGCTGGCGCGCTCCCTGGAGCTGCTGGCGTTTGAGGCCCTAAAGAGCGCACGATGAGCGAGCGTAGCGGGCTGTGCAGCCCTATCGTCACAGCACCCGCTACCAATGTCAACACCAGAGCCAGGATGAGCACGCTCAGCACCAGGCGGCGCCGCTGACGATACGCCCGCCGGTGCCTCTCCTGGAACTGCCGTTCTGGGAATAACTCAGTTGAGGCGGCCATTGCCTCCAGCGAGGGCACTGCCTCCTCGGGGGGGGTTGTCGTCTCTGGATCGAGGCGGGCGTGGCTGACAACAGCCCGCCAGAACTCGCGCACGCTGGCAAAGCGCTCCTGGCTGTTCAGCGCCAGGGCGCACTGGAGGTCTTCGCTGACAGCACGCGGCAGCTCGGGCACCAGCTCGTGAGCGGGGCGCAAAGGATCACGCTCCGCTCCGTTTTGGAGCAGAAGCACACGCTCAAAGGCATCGCAGGGAAACTGGCCTGTCAACAGTGTATAAAGCGTCGCCCCCAGTCCATAAACATCGGTGCGCACATCAGTGCGCCCTCGCCCCCCATACTGCTCCGGCGCCGCGTAACCAGGGGTTCCCTGGCGAATCGTGGTCGTCATGCCATCGGGAATATAGAGCTTGGCCAGGCCGAAATCGACCAGCACGGCCCCACGTCCAGCGGCAGGCACAATGATATTCGATGGCTTGATATCACGATGGATGACAGGCGGCTGCTGGCTATGCAAATAGTCAAGAGCATCGATGATCGGCTCCAGCGTCGTCAGCAGATGCGCTAAGGGGATGCGACGCCCAGGGGTAAGGCGTCGCAGTTCCTCCAGGTTGGCACCGCGGATATAATCCATCAATAAATAGCTACGCTGGCTGCGCTCGTCTTCGAAAAAGCGATAGACCCGTGGCAGGGCCGGATGCTGCAGGCGCATCAGCAAGCTGGCCTCCAGGGCCAGACTGCGCCGCTCGCGCTCGGTAGTTGTGACAACCTCCTTAAGGGCAAAGAGCTTGCCGGAGCTACGTAGCTCCATCACCAGGTAGACCGAACCAAATCCCCCAGTGCCCAGGCAAGCTTCGACACGGTAGCGGGCTTGCGCAGGATCTTTAATGATAGACCCCGTTCTCAGCCTGGTCTGTGTCCTCTGCATCGCTGACTCCAGCTCATCGATACGCTTGGGTACACTATCTGTTCCATTATACGAACTGCCCGATAGATAAACAAGGGTTATGCAATTATCCTACTCACAAATGTTCACTTGCTATCCTGGCAAAATGTGAGCTTTATGACCACGATCACAAGATTGCAACCGCAGAGACAACAGCTTTGCATCCACTGCTCTGCTATGCTCTCAACAGGAGAGAAAACCTGTACGTTTGCAGGTAGGCCGTTCACTACCACTGCACGGAGACCAGGCAAATGAGCGATCCAGAGCATTTAGCTATACTCAGGCAGGGTATACACGCCTGGAATCTTTGGCGTCAGCAGGCACAGCCCCTGGTATTTTGGAGGCCATCCCCTCTCTATGGCCAGGGACCAGACCTTAGCAACGCCGATCTGCGCGGTGCAGACCTGTCCGGTATCAATCTCGACCATACGAATTTGCGCGGCGCCAATCTGAGCGAGGCCAATCTGGCGGGCGCCAGCTTGCTTCTGGCCGATCTGTGCGGTGCTCATCTTCAGAGGGCCAATCTCTGCCGGGCGTGCCTCACTGCCGATCTGCGCGGCACGGATCTACGCGAGGCCCTCCTGGCAGGCGCGGATTTGCGCGGCTCCTGGCTTGATGTGAGCACTCGATTGGAGGGTGTTCTTTTGCAGGACACCGAGCACGGCAGCACGCGCGTTGCTGGCCTCGACTGGTCGCAGGTCAAGCTGGCAGCCATTGATTGGGGGCAGGTCACTATCCTGGGCGATGAAGAGCTGCTCTTTGCTCCATCCCTGCCCAGAGACGAGCCGAGCGCTACCAATAAGCGTCTGGAGGAAGACGAGCATCTGTGGCAGTATGAGAGCGCTATTCGCGCCTACGAGTCCCTCAGCCAGGCTTTGCAGGAGCAGGGATTGCCAGCCCTGGCTAGACGCTTCCGGGAACGGGCACGCTGGCTGCGTCAGCGCCCGAAATATCGAGAGCTTCGGCAGCTTCATCGAAAAGAGCACAGCCTGAGCACAGCCCTGGAGACGGTCATTGCGCTATTGAGGTGGGGAAGCCTTCCAGGCGGGCTGGCCCTGACTAGCTGGGGCCTGGCGCTGGTTCTCTGGCAGAACTGGCCTGGTCTGGTCGCTCTGCTGCTGGGCATACTCGTCTTTGTCGGCAGCTTGTTTTCGCTGCAAAGAGAGGCAAAGCCCGCAGTTCCCAGGGGCCTGGTCCTGGCGCAGGTCCTCGCAACTACGGGGCTGGTCGTTAGCATCGTGCTCTTCATACTAAGTCCGCTCCTGCTCATTACCCGGAAGGTGGGAACTACCACGAATCTCTTGCTCTCTCTCCTCAGTGCAAGCCTCTATCTGGTGAGCATCTTCACTCTACGCTATGAGCCAGGCTCTCCCTTCAATCGCCCCTCTCTGATCAGTCTCCTGCCGCTCTGTACCCTCCTGTTTCCTGGCCTGCTCTGTATCGTCGGACCACCGTTCTCGCGCTCTCCGATGATCCTTGAAGCGCTGATCTTACTCTTCCTTGCTTCTTCAAAATTCTTCGTAGGGAGATTACATTGATCTATGCATATAGTATTTTCAAAGCAGATTGCCGATGTCAGGGGCAACAGCTAGAATGTCCGCTGCAAAAATTTCACTGTACCCGTAACCATCATTGTCCGTTCTATCATCAGACAGCACTTCTGTTTCGGAGCAAACCTAACCGACCAAAGGTAGGGACAAGTCGATCTCAGGAGGAGAGTTTATGAGAAACAGCTCCCATCGTCACCCCAGTATGGGCAGTCTTCTTGGGCTGCTTGCTGTGCTCTGCTGTGGTGCGCTCGCTTGGGCGCCGGGTCTCGGCTTCGCCCAGAAAGCAGCGGCCTCCCCCTCGGCCTTTGTGCGCATCATGCACGCCTCGCCTGATATCGGTGTGGCCGACGTCTTTCTCGATGGGCGGCGGGCCTTGAGCAACTTCCAGTTCGGCACGGTCACCGACTATTTGGCCATTCCACCAGGGCCGCACAAGGTGCAGGTGGCTCTGATTGGCAAGGGGCCTGATGCAGCGGTGATTACGCAGACCCTGTCAGTTGAGCCAGGCTTCGCTTATACGGTGGCAGCCATTGGCGTACAGGCGACCGGTCTATCGCTGGTGGTTTTCAAGGAGGATAATAGTCTGGCCGCCGGCAAGGCCAAGCTGCGCTTCTATCACCTCTCGCCCGAGAGTGGGCCGGCCACGCTGACGGCCAATGGCACCCCGCTGATTAAGAACCTGCAGTATCTGCGGGCCAGCGACTATACCCTGTTGGCCCCAGGGCGCTACACTTTCGATGTAGATCTGGAGCAGCAGCACATCTCTCAGCAGACCACCCTGGAGGTGTCTGTCAACCAGATTACCAGTATCTTCAGCATCGGGCTACCGCTGGGGACGCCAAAGCTGGAGCTGGTAGCGCGTCAGGTTGCGGGAACACCCAGCCTGCCTGACACCGGTAGCGACCCCGGAGCCTCTGCCAGTCCACCCGCTCAGGCCGGTGTACCTGTGGCCTTGCCGCTGGTTCTGACGCTGCTCCTGCTTTTGATCGGTGGATCGACAACTCTCTTGCTGCGCAGCCGACGCTAAAGGCAGACGGAGGCGAGAGACGCGGTCACAGATCCCAGATCGCGCTCGGCGTCGGCAACCGAGGAGTATGCTCTTGGGCTGGATTATGCCGGGGTTGAAGCCGCTGCTGTGGGCCTGCTCGCTGTTGGCCATCTTGCTCTTGCTGAACAGCTGTGGCTCGCCCGGGGCGGCTCCCGTCGAAAGGCAAGTCCGCGATGGCCAGCCGCTGCTGGTCGGAGAGGCTGGCCTGCCCGATCACTCGCCGCGCTCGCTGGCCGGACCGCCGGGGCTGCCGACACATCTGCGCATTCCGATCATCGGCGTGGATGCTACCATCGAGACGGTCGGAGTAACGGCCAGCGGCGAGCTAGAGGTACCAGCGCGCCGACCCTGGGACGATGTGGGCTGGTATCGGCTCGGCCCGCGCCCCGGCGAGCGTGGCAGCGCGGTTATCGATGGCCATCTCGATCGTCCTGGGGGAGCACCAGCTGTCTTTTGGCGCCTCCGTGAGTTGCAGCCGGGCGCCCTCGTTCAGGTGCTCGATAGCCAGGGACACTGGTGGTCTTTCCGGGTGCGCGCGCTGGCCTACTATCCTCCGAGGCAGGCCCCATTGCAGCAGATTTTTGCCGATACCAGTGGCCACTACCTCAATCTGATCACCTGCGCTGGAGACTGGATCGCCAGCGAGCATCAGACACAGCTCCGCCTCGTCGTCTATACGACATTGATCGCCTGAATGCCGGACAGGCAGGCGTCTCGCCCGCGTCAGGCCGGCGAGCCAGCTAGTGGGGTTCGGTAACGGTGCTGAGCTGAGCCTGGATCACTAGACCAGGGGATTATAGTGAGCAGCAGCGTAGTGGCCTGTGACGAAGTAGGAGAGCTGGCGCTCGATGTCGGAGAGCAGCCCACTGGCACCAATGCGGAAGAGGCGACTGCTGAGCCACTCATTGCCTAGCTCTTCTTTCATGAGGATCAGCCAGTCGAGGGCCGTCTTGGCGCTGCGAATGCCGCCAGCAGGCTTAAGACCAACCCGATAGCCTGTGCGCTCGTAGTAGTCGCGAATGGCGCGCGTCATGACCAGGCCCACTGGCAGAGTTGCATTGACCGCCTCCTTGCCGGTAGAGGTCTTAATGAAATCGGCCCCGGCCATCATGCAGACCAGACTGGCCATGCCAACGTTGCGCAGCGTGGCCAGCTCGTGCGTGGCCAGGATGGTCTTCATATGGGCTTCGCCGCAGGCCATGCGAAAGGCTCGCACTTCGTCGTAGAGAGCCTGCCAGTTGCCAGTCAGGACGTGGGCACGCGAGATGACCACGTCGATCTCACGAGCGCCGGCACGCACCGAAGCCGCGATTTCTGCCAGCTTCTGCTCCAGGGCGATCTGGCCGGCGGGGAAGCCTGTGGAAACGGCGGCCACAGGAATATGGGTACCGCGCAGGGCCGCCACAGCCACCGGGACCAGGTTGTGATAGACGCAGACTGCCGCTACCTGGATGCGCTCCTCGGGGATTCCAAGCGCCTCCAGCAGCTCGCTGCGCACAGGATGGCGCGCTTTGGCACATAGTCGGCACACCGTGCCGGGCGTATCGTCCCCAGCCAGGGTGGTCAGGTCCAGACAGGTGATGGCTCGCAGCAACCAGGCAGCCTGCCATTCGCGCTTGACGGTGCGGCGCGTCGGCAAGGTGGCCGCCCGGCGCTCGACGGCGCTGCGATTGATGCGCACTTCGCGCAGCCAGCCCAGATCAAGCGGCACACCAGGATTGCGTGTATCCCGTGGCTGGCCTTGCTCTTCTTGAGTGGGCGCTGGCTGCTGCTCTGGACGTGCGCTCACGCTTTGCTCTTGCGCCTCTGGCTCTCTTTTAATGGTAGTCACTACTCTTCCCCCCATAACATTGGCGGGCGCCGCTTGTCGGCCAGCGCTGCTCCAGGCATAGCCTCACAGGAGTCGCCAGCGCCGACGGTTGCCCCCCTTAGTCGAAGGCCCGCTTCGCTTTAGCTCCCTTCGCTTCCTTGCCTTCTATCATCTTGCACGAGCCAGCCTTTGTCAAGGTGCTGCTCATTTGCTCGTCTGCCGCAACCCCTCGGACCCGAACAAAGGCGCGGGAGAAGCAGCCGAGGGGATGATCGGCAGGACCAGGGCCGAAGGATGAACATGATCGTGATAGATGCGCTGTTCGGCCAGCGCCATCTCGCTGGTCAGGCCCAGTGCTGCCCCGGTATTCAGATTGCGGTCGTACTTGGGGAAGGCGCTAGAGCAGAGCTGGAGGCCAATGCGATGGCCGGCCTTAAAGAGTTGAGCCGTGTTCCAGCAATCGATCTCATAGCGATAGATACGGCCAGGCTCGATCAGCGTGGGACGCTCCATGCCTTCGCGGAAGCGAACGCGGACCATGCCGTCGCAGAGGCGCTGACGAAAGCCGTTCGGCCAGACATCGAGAAGCATGGCCACAAAGTCGGTATCGGGTGCTGACGAGGAAGCATATAGCTCAAGGCGCACGGGTCCCGTGACTTCAAGATCCTCCTGGAGCGGCTCGCTGACGTAGACCAGCACGTCATCACGGCGCTGGATGGCGGCGTAATCGTCGGGGCCGCCGATCTGGGTCGAGGTTGGCTCAGTGATGAAAGGCACAGGCCGCGCAGGATCGTAGCGGTAGCTATCATACGGCTCATCAGCCTCGGGAGGCTCAGTAGAGAGGTGTCCGTCGCCAAAACGGCTGTTAGCAGCCCCACCACTGTGCAGGTAGAAGCGCGTCCAGCGCGTACGCGCCAGGGGCCACTCCTGCTCATCGCGCCAGTAGTTGGCTCCCATGATGAAAAGGCGCACCGGTGCCGGTGGCGGCTCCTGACGTCGCCCCTTGAGGAAGCGATCGAACCAGCGTCGTTCTTCGGCATCGAGGTCGATCAGGGCCTGGGGACCAAAGTCGATCTCTCCTAGCTTGCGGCTCGTATTCACCTGGTGCCCCCAGGGACCCATGAGCAGGCGCTGATTGGCCCGGGCAGCAGGCGTGGCGGCGCGCGTGGTCATCCCGATGTAATTGAGAGGGGTGCCAATCTGCTCGTCATCGTACCAACCGGAGATATGCAGCACCGGCACGGCCAGCTCTTCAAAGCGGCGCTGGTAGCAGAGAGGCAACCAGTAGTCATCAAGCGCGGCATGGGCGATCTGCTCGCGCCAGTTGGCATTGAAGCGTCCGGCGCGCTCATCCATTGTCAGCAGGGGGAGATGCCAGTAGACCAGCTCCCAGTCGACCAGCTCCATTGGCTGATTGACGCGCCCGCTGACATAGTGCTCCCAGCAGAGATGCATAGGACTGGGGAGGCCGGTCGGTATTTCGACAAAGGGGTCGGAGGGCGCGACCAGCACCACCATCGCCTTGAGGTGAGGCGGCTGCTCCAGAGCGGCGAGCCACTGAATGCGGCCCGCATAGGAGGCGCCCAGGGTGCCCACATTACCATCGCACCAGTCTTGAGCGGCACACCATTCGATGGCATCGTAGCCGTCAGATCCCTCATGGCGATAGGGGATGAACTCGCCGTCAGAGTCGCCGCGTCCCCGCACGTCCATCGCCACAAAGGCATAGCCATAGCGCACAAAGGCCAAAGCCCGCTGAGCTACTGGCCCCTGGGCTTTCAGGTAGGGCGTGCGCAGGAGGATCGCCGGCCAGGGACCCCGGCCCTGGATCGGCAGATAGACATCGGCGGAGAGCGTGACCCCGTCGCGCAGCGGAACGCGACGGTTGAAGAGCACGCGGGCCTGATTCGACACCGAGAGGGGCATCGCTGCGTGTCCTTTCTCGCCTGCAGTGCTGTGGTCCAATATCAGCAGCTATAGCCGCTGGCGCTCCGCAGCGGCAGGCAAGCTTGCGAAGCGCCAGCGAGAGAAGAAGAGCAGGCGTGCTTTCTTCTTCCTCTGTCCCCGTCGCTCAGGCGGGGAAGCTCGCCTTCTGCTGAGCGTGGAAGGGTGCCAGGGCCTCATTGGCCGTGACGCTTCCCTCCAGGCGCGCAACCAGCTGGGCGAAGTGGCTCCCTGGCAGGGCCAGCACCATCTGCGACGGCTCCATGCCCACATAGGTGCGCGCCCCCACACAGCCGAAGCTGAGCGAAGGCTGGCCCGTGCGCAGCGTGCGGGGAATGATCCCACAGGTTGGGCGCCCAAAGGCGAGCTGGCCCCCTTCCAGCCAATTGACCGCGCCTTGGGCCTCGGCGACCAGCATGGTCTGCTGGGCATTCAAGAGCGCCAGCACGATATCTGGCTCAACAGGGAAGCGATCGAGACGCCCATAGATAATAGCTGTGTGCTCCTTCTCCACAACCGGCAGACCGCGCAGCTCCTCGGGAGAGAAGTAGCCGACGTTGGCCATTGTCTGCACGAGCACGCGCGCCCGCTCGTCGAGGGCGGCGGGTGAGAGGAAGCCCATTGTGATCATCCCGATAGGGCACTGTTGATGATCATCAGCGGTTGCATAGAAGACGCCCTGCTCGGCCAGACGCCAGAAGGTGCAGGCTGAGGGAACACCCGTAGTTGTATGCTCAATCCCCGACGGCACCTCCTCGACAAAGGCCAACCCCACCGGGGGCCTGACCAGCCCTAACAAGGCCGTAAAGCGCTCTACTAAATTCCGATCGATCACACAAAACCATCCTTCCCAGAAACAAAGGCCAGAAGCAGAAACGCCTCAGCCGCTCAGCGGTCAGTGAGCGGTCCCCATCAGCTTCCCCTCAAAGCATGCGGCGGGCGCGAGCAGAGAGACCTTTGAGCCAATTCCTTTGGCCCGCCGTCGGAGCAAAGTCCGGATAGCGCAGGCGCTGGGCCATGTTATACAAAAACTGGCGCTCGTTCTCTTTGAGCGCGATGCGTCCGCTCTCCAGCAACGACAGCAACTCCCGAACCTGGTCGCGCATGAGGACCAGCTCAGAAGCCGAGGGGCTCACCTCGTCCGCCATTTCGCGCCCACTCCTGCGCTGATCACCCCCGAACCTGACGCCAGAACGTGCTTCCGGCTGCTGCGAGCGCAGCCACTGCTCGTAAGCAGCACGATCATCCTGCCAGGCGCCCAGCCCGGCCAGCTCATCGGCCCGCTCATTGAGAGCCTGCCCGGCATGACCGCGCACCCAGCCAAAGGACAAAGGGGCCGTACGGTGATTGACCAGCCAACGGAACAACTGCCAGAGGTCGGGGTTCATGCGCGCCTTGTAGTCTCCCGTCGCCACCTTGATCGTGTACTGGCTGTCGCTCCAGATCTTGAGCGGGCGATCCGGCGGGGCCAGGCTCAGCGCTGCCAGCAAGGCTGTAATTTCGGCCCGGTTATTCGTCGTTGTGGCCGAGGGAGGAATGTGTCCGTGGGCCTCGATGCGCTCGGCAGGGAGCTCGGTCAGCGGCAGATCGAGCCGCTCGACCGGCACCAGAATAGCGCTCCAACCAGCGGGACCTCCCGGATTCTTGATACAGGCTCCATCGGTATAGGCGACGACCACCGGCTTTCTTCTGAGGGCCGAGCGCACTTCCTCAGCTGAAAAACCGGCCAGGGCCTCTTTGACTGAACGCCACTCCAGCGATTCTGTCTCCTGACTCACTCACTGCACCATTCAACCTGTTAATCATGGCCGCGCCCTCTCATCTCACCTCACCCACGGGCGTCAGCACCGAGAGAGGAATGGGGCAACGGCTGCCATCCGGCGATGGCAAACAGTACGGTCCCATGATACGGTCCCAAGGGGCCTGCCGTCAAGCAAGCTGTCTCTGTAGAGAACAAGGGAACAGCTTGTCTGAGGAGCATCACGACCGGGTCTTTAGCAGATCCAGCAGCAGTGCCTTGAGGCAGGGAGCGAGCCAGGGCCTGGCTCAAAGCAGCGAGCGCCATTCCGGCATGCCCGTCCAGCTGCCGCCAGTACTCGCGCGAGCAGCAGAACGGGCATGCCCCTGGCAGAGAGAGCTAGTGATGAATCAGAGCCTTGACCGCTTGAGCAATATGGTGGGCATCGATGCCGGCTTCTTCTAGCTGCTCCATAGGCTTGGCCGAGCCGGGCATCTCCTGGACAGCCAGCTTGACTACACGCGGCAGAGGCCCGGCGCGCTGCGTAAAGGCCTCCAGCACTGCCTCGCCCAGACCACCCTCCGGCCAATGATCTTCAACCGTCACAATGCACTGCTTCGTCTCATCGGCAGCCTGGAAAAGCGTCTCCTCATCGATCGGCTTGACCGAATAGGCATCGATTACCCGCACCAGAATGCCCTCCGACTTCAGGTACTCATAGGCTTTGAGGGCCTCGTGGACCGTGATGCCAGCCGCCACGATCGTGGCCTGGTCGTTCTCCGAGCTGCGCAGTACCTTACTTCCGCCGATGGGGAACTCCTCATCGGGGCTATAGATCACCGGCGTCTTCTCGCGCGTTGTGCGCAGATAGACGATCCCTCCGTGCTCCGCCATTTGGGCCACCAGCCTGGCTGTCTGGTTAGCATCGCAAGGATAGAGCACCGTGCTGCCGAAGATGGCTCGCATCATAGCCAGGTCCTCCAGGCCCATCTGAGACGGTCCATCCTCGCCAATCGAGACCCCGGCATGCGAGCCACACAGACGGATATTGGCGCGCGAAATGGCGCCCATACGGATAAAGTCGTAGGCGCGCGTCAGGAAGGCCGCGAAGGTCGAGGCGAAGGGAATGCGCTGGCGGACGCTCATGGCGATGGCTGTCGCGATCATCTGCTGCTCTGCGATGTACTGCTCAAAGTAGCGCTCGGGGTAGGCCTTGGCGAACTCCTCAGCGTAGGTTGAGTTGCTGACTTCGCCATCGAGGGCCACCACCTCGGGATAGGCCGCGCCCAAAGCCTTGAGTACATCGCCATAGGCCCTGCGCGTCGGCACTTCCTGGCCACTGGCATAGCGCGGCAGTTCCAGAGGCTTGCGCTCGCTTGCGGCAGCCGGTTGCAGATTCTCGGGCTTCTGGACCGTAAAGATCTGGCTGCGCACATGAGGCAGCTCGGCCAGGGCCTTCTCTTCCTGCTCCTTGCTGAGGGCCTTGCCATGCCAGCCCTCGGCATTCTCCAGGAACGAGACCCCTTTGCCCTTGACCGTGCGAGCGATGATCAGGGTTGGAGTCCCTTCCGCCTTCATGGCCTGGGCATAGGCGCGATCGATCTCCTCGTAGTTATGCCCATCGATGACCAGCGCCCGCCAGCCGAAAGCCTCGGCTCGCTCAGCATAGGCTGCGGTATTCCAGCCCAGCATCGTTTCGCCGCGCTGGCCCAGGCGATTGCAGTCGAGAATGCCGATCAGATTATCCAGTTTATAGTGAGCAGCATGCTCGATGGCCTCCCAGACCGAGCCTTCGGCCATCTCGCTATCTCCCAGCAGCACCCAGACGCGATACGGCAGCTTATCCAGATACTTGCCGGCCAGCGCAATCCCGACACCGATCGGCAGACCCTGGCCAAGGGAGCCGGTCGCCACCTCCACCCAGGGCAGGACCGGCGTCGGATGCCCCTCTAATCGGCTACCACGCTTGCGCAGGGTCAGCAACTCCTCGTCAGCAACGGCGCCGGCAGCCTTGTACATGGCATAGAGCAGCGGCGCCGCATGACCTTTGGAGAAGATCAGGTGGTCGTTGTTCGGATGGTGCGGATTGTCAAAGTCGTAGCGCAGATAGCTGACCAGCAGAACTGCCATCAAATCGGCGGCAGAGAGCGAGGAGGTCGGATGTCCCGAGCCTGCCGCGGTCGTACAGCGAATACTATCTACACGCAACTGCTGAGCAAGGTTGGTCCATTGCTCAACCTGAGTTTGAGCCTGAGTTGTTGTCATCAGCCAATCCTCTTGCCTTCCTAATGTGTGTGTGTCGTTCTCTTGCTACTCGACGAAGACGGTTCTATTGTAGGACAACTGCCCCCCTCGGGCAAGCTGATGCTCGTTCGCTCACGCTGCCAAAGTGCTTCCTTGCACCACCTTGCTCCATGCTCTCTGAGCGAGTGAGTGAGTGAGTGAGTGAGTGAGATGGGGAGTCGGCTTGATCAGCCGCCGCCAGGCCCAGCAGCCAGGATCACGACCTTGAGCGCCTCGCCTGGTTGGGCCACCAGACGGAAAGCCTGCGCCGCCTCCTGCAAGGGGAAACGATGAGTGATCACGCTCTCGGCACGGACGCGGCCAGTGGCCAGCAAGTCAAGGGCCTGGCGTGTCTCATAGGGGCCGGCGGAGTAACTGGTACGCAGGGTAATTTCGCGGAAGAACAGCTCGTTTGGCGTGACAGGGAGCTGCTCCTCCGGCGGCGGCGGCGCAAAGAGCAGCACCGTGCCGCCCGGTCCCACGAGCTCCAACCCCTGACGCATGGCCTGGACCTTCGACGGCGTCACAATGACCACATCGGGCTTGCGCCCCTCGTTGGCGGCGAGCACACGTGGCAGCAGCGGCTCCCCCTCTGGATCAAAGGCCAGATCGGCCCCTGCCTCTAGTGCCCGCTGGCGTCGGTAGGCAATCGGGTCCACAACCATTACACGTACCGCCCCGCGCAGGCGCGCCAGCTGGGCAAGCATGATGCCATTGCTGCCCGCCCCTAGAATGAGGACACGATCGCCAGCCCGCATCATGGCCCGCTCGATACCGCGAATACAGCAAGCCAGCGGCTCGATCAAGGTGGCTGCCTCGAAGGAGAGCGAGGCGGGCAACGGCAGAACGTCGCGCTCAACGTTGGGAGCGGGTACCCGCATGTATTCGGCCAGGCCCCCAGGATCAAGGCGAGTGGCGCGAAAGGTCGGGCATTGCGAGAAGGCTCCCCGCTGGCAATAGTGGCAGACCATGCAGGGCACATGATGGTGAACAAAGACACGGTCACCTACCTTGAACTGCTCCACACCCTCCCCAACGGCTTCGACGACGCCCACCGGCTCGTGACCAGGATAGAGCGGGGCTCGCGGGCGCATATACCACTCCATGACATCGCTGGCGCAGATGCCACAGGCCACCAGCCGCACCAACAGCTCACCAGGGCCGATGGCTGGCTGCGGCAGCTCCACGACCCTGACATCCTGGTTGCTGTGATATTCAACGGCACGCATACTGCTCGTTCGCCCCCGCCCGCTCATCTTTTGGCCGGGACGACGCACAGGAAGCCGAAGGCTTCGTCGCCCAGGGCAAAGAATTGATGAATCTCGTTGCCCGGAATATAGATGGCATCGCCTGCGCGCACCTCGTGCTCTTCGTCACCCAGGCGCAGGCGGGCACGCCCATGCAGCACATAGACGCCGTGATCATGGGCGTGCTGGTCCAGCGAGGTGTGCCCGCCCGGCTGCACAGCAAAATAGCGCAGATGGAAGTTCTGCGCCCCTTCGTCGTTGCCGATCAGGATCTGGCGCGTTGCATCCTTGGCCCGGCTATTCTCCGGCCCATAGGCCCGCACCGGTACGCCTTCCCAGCGTAGCTCTCCCTGCTTCTGAGACTGGAGACGATGGATCACACCCATGCAAATCTACTCCTCTTGCACAGCTTAACAGCTCTTCATCTGACCAGCAGCTCGCGGTCCTCCTAGCACAGCTTCACGGCTCGTCCCCAATGGGAGCCAGCCCTCAGCCAGAGAGACCAGCAGGCAGACAGACAGAGGCAGAGAACAGATGAACTGTTTCGACCGGCTCGGGTCTGGCCTCACCACCCTCACCGCCGGGCATGAGGCTCTGCCTCCCAGCCTGTTCGCTCGCCTGCCGCTGTCGCTGCCGCCTGCCCTGCCCGGCTTACGCTATAGATTCTAGCATATGCTGCAGCTCGGCGGCGGTCTCAGCCTGTAGCAGGCGCTGGGCCTGCTCTTGCCAATAGGTCAGGGGCTGACGCGCGAGCCGCTCCTTGACGGCCAGTAGAGCTGGTGGGTTCATACTCAGCTCGCGGACACCGAGGCCGACCAACAAGGAACCGATCAGAGGATCACCCGCCAGCTCGCCACAGACGGCTACCAGGCGCCCATGTTGCTGGCCGGCTCGCGCCACCTGGGCAATGGCTCGCCAGACCGCTGGCTCCAGGCGTCCAAAGAGCGAGGCCACGCGCCCATTGGTGCGATCGACTGCCATGACGTATTGATAGAGGTCATTAGTGCCGATGCTAAAGAAATCGACTGCGCGCGCCAGGACATCGGCCATCAAGGCGGCAGCGGGCGTCTCGACCATGATGCCGACCGCCGGCCTCGGCGCGAGCCGCAGCCCCTGCCCTTCCAGCTCGGCGAGCACTTCGTCGGTGATGGCACGCAGGCGCCGCACCTCTTCCAGGGTGGCAATCATGGGAAACATTATCTGCAGCGCAATGCTCGTAGCCTGAGCGGCGCGCAGCAAAGCCCGCAGCTGCTGGCGGAGCAGCTCTTCATGGCAGAGATGGATACGCGCCCCGCGCAGACCAAGGGCCGGATTGGCTTCCTGCAGCGATCCAATGAGAGCCTCCAGGGCTGGAAAGGGCTTGTCAGCCCCCGCGTCGAGCGTGCGGGCAATGATGGTCTTGCCCGCTGGTTGCCCGGCGGCGAAGGCGTGGAAGAGACGTCGATAGGCCGTCTCCTGCTCCTCTTCGTCGGGGAATTGCTCCCGACCACCAAAGAGAAATTCAGTGCGCAGCAAGCCGATCCCTTCGGCCCCCAAAGCGGCAGCCTGCTTTGCCCCCTCCTCATCGCCGACGTTGGCAAAGATGGCAACTGGGACGCCATCAGCGGTCGCGCCTGGACGTCCGCGCCAGCGTTCACGTTGCTGCTGCCGCTCTGCTCGTTCCTGCTGTTGCTGCTGGACCCTTTGCTGTAGTTCACGCTCCTGCTCGGGTGCCAGGTGAAGATAGAGCAGGCCGCGCCCGCCGTCCAGGGCAATACGCTGGCCGGGCGCCAGTTGAGCAAAAAGGTCAGGGGCAAGTCCGCTGACGGCGGGAATCTCCAGAGAGCGGGCAATAATAGCGGCGTGAGTTGTCGGGCCACCGAACACTGTACAAATGCCGGCTACAAGCTTCGGATCAAGGGTAGCAGTATCGGAAGGTGTCAGATCGTCAGCGACAAGGATCACCGGTTCCCGCACACTTGCGGGCTGGGGAAGCAGGGAAGCCGTAGGGGTTCCCGAAAGCAGGCGCAGGACCCTTCCGGTGGCGTCGCGCACATCGCTGGCGCGCGCCGCCAGTAGCTCATCGTCGAGCGCGGCCAGGACCTGGGCATTCTCCTCGGCCACCTCGTGTAGGGCCTGCTCAGCGGGAAGGCCTTGCTGGCTGATGCGCTCAAGAGCGGCATCCAGGATTTCAGGGTCCTGCAGAATCAGCTGATGAGCCTCAAAAATAGCGGCCTCTTCCTTGCCCACCGTGCGCGCAACCTGGGCGGTCAAAGCCTGCAGCTCGGCCACCGCCTGCTCAACCGCCGCGCGCAGGCGCCGCTGCTCTTCGGCGACCTGGTCCGGCGTCAGCTCCTGGCCCTTGCCTGCAGCCGCTGGCTGAGGATGGGATGGCTGTTGCAGGGCCGGAGAGTGGTAGAGCCAGATCGGTCCGACAGCCAGGCCGGGCGAGAGCGGGACGAGGCGAAGCGGAAGCGGGACCGAAGACGAGGAAGGGGTGGGCGCCTGGAATGTCTGTTCATGCTCAGACACAGTGACTCAACCTCCTGAGAATCGCAGCCGCGGATGGTGCCAACCCTGCGGCGGGTAGCGATGGGCGCGCCTGGCGCTGCGCGTGGGCATCGGTGCCAAACTGAAATGATGTTCTTATTATCCGGCAAAAATGATGGGGCTGCAAGAGCGACCGCTCTCCAGCCTTTCCAGCAGGCCGAGGAGAGAGCTGGCTCCTGCTCAGGCCGGCCTTACTGGGTCCGGCCCGAAGGCGCCAGGCAGACTTATGCCTGTTTACAGGATGCTCAGCAACGGTATATACTCCTCTGCGAAGCCACCAGAAGGCGACTTCATACGAGAGTGGGAGGAACCAATGCCGGGCAAACGCCATGCCATCGTGATCCACAGTCCCCATTCTGGCCGGGCCCCGCAGCTTGAAGAAGCTCTCAAGCTGTTGCAAGAGGCTGGCATCGAGCCGGTGAACGTTGAACCGATTACGAGTCTGAACGAGCTCCCCCCGCAGGGGGCCACCTGGCAGGCCCAGGGCATCGACCTGGCGATTGCGGCAGGAGGCGACGGCCTGGTCGGAGGAATGATCAGGCACGTTATCAAAGCAGGGCCGGTGCTGGCCATCCTGCCGCTGGGCACGGCCAACGACACCGCCCGTTCGTTGGCCATTCCCCAGGATCTGGCCGGTGCTGTCGAAGTAATCGTGGCTGGCCAGGAGGCGGCGGTCGACGTCGGCATGGCCCTTCCACCAGCAGCCTCCTCTTCAGCCTCCGGCGCCAGCGACGAGGAGGCTGGGGGCGACTACTTTTGTCATACCCTTACGATTGGGCTGAATGTTGAATTCGCGCGTCTTGCGACCAGCAGCGAGATGCGCGAGCGTTTCGGCGCCATGACCTACCCGGTGGCGGCGCTGGAAGCTCTGCGCACGCACGAGCCGCTAGAAGTCGTTCTGGAGTTTGAGGGGCTTGCCGGACCTGCTGGGCCTGCTACCGCCGGGCAGCCGGAGGACGAGCTGCGCTATCAGGTGCTGCAGGTCGCAGCGATCAATGCCCCTGTCTTTGGTGGTCCGCTGCAGCTCAGCATTCCAGGGGCCAGCGTGACTGATCACCTGCTCGATATTGTCGTGGTACAAGGACCGGACTGGAAGGAAATCGCGGCGACCATTGGCCAGCTCTTCGCGGGCAGCGAGAGCACGCAGAGCGAAGCAAGCGCAGGGACAACTCGCCACCCTGCCGAGTTGACAACCTTACCGGGCTTGCATCATTGGCGGGCTTCCAGTGTCACGATCAGCACTCCCGCGGGTCCCTGCGAGGTGACGCTGGATGGCGAGGTCAAAGGGAAGACTCCCATTACTGTGCGTATTGCTCCCGAGCCTCTGCGCGTCCTGGTGCCAGCAGGTTGGCAAGCTCAGACCACCGAGGCTGGCCAGTAAATGCCCTGTGATACCATAAGAAGAGCCAGGCCATAGACCGAACGACGGAGGCTCAGCCACAGCTGATCAGATGAGAGCACTGACCTGTTCTCTTGGCTGTGCCCGGTGGCTTCGGCTCCTTCTGTCCACGAGTAGGACTGCTATCCTGCCCTGACCCGCTCAGGAGCAGAGAGGAGGCCACCGGCAGAAGAAGGGAGTGAGCAATGATGCGCATCGTTTCCTTGCTTGCCAGCGCCACAGAGATGGTGGCCGCCCTTGGATGCACCGGGCAACTGGTGGGGCGCTCGCACGAGTGTGACTATCCGCCCGAAGTCCAACGCTTGCCAGTTCTGAGCCGTCCGGTAATCGATATCAGCACCAGCAGCGCCGGCATCGATGCCCAGGTTCGCCAGCTTGCTGGCAGGCGCCAGACCGGAGACGAGGCGGCCCTCCAGGCGCTGAGCATTTATCAGATCGACGTCGCCCGCCTTCAGGAGCTGCGACCCGATGTCATCTTGACCCAGACCCAGTGCGAGGTCTGCGCTGTCAGCGAGCGCGATGTCAGCGAGGCGATTCGCCAGCTGACCGGCTTGCAGCCCCGCATTGTCTCTCTGGCCCCTTATCGTCTCAGCGATGTCTGGGAGGACCTGCGGCGCGTTGGGGCAGCCCTTGGGCGGGCAGCTGAGGCTGAGGCCCTGATCGCCGGCTACCAGCAACGCCTGGAGGAGCTGGGCCAGCGCTGCGCTCGCCTGAGCGCCGGGCGAGGACAGGCCCCCCGCGTGGCCGTTCTGGAATGGCTTGATCCCTTGATGGGAGCCGGCAACTGGACCCCCGAGCTGATCGTCTATGCCGGCGGCGAGCCTGTCTTGAGCGCCAGCGGGCAACACGCCCCCTGGATTAGCTGGGACGAGCTGCGCCAGGTCGATCCAGAGGTGCTGATCCTCTCGCCCTGTGGCTTCGATCTGGAGCGCACGCGGCAAGACGCTGTCCTGCTCCAACAGCATCCCTTCTGGCCGGAGCTGCGCGCTGTGCGCGAGGGGCGCGTTTACCTCATCGATGGGAACCAGTATCTGAACCGCTCCGGGCCACGCCTGGTCGAGTCGGCAGAACTGATTGCCCGAGCGCTGTGGGGAGAGCGTGCGGGGAGAGCGCTGCCGGCAGAGGGCTGGCAGCCTTTGCATTAAGCCATTAAGCGCCGTACAGAAGCGCCCACAGGGGAGCGATGCATACAATCCAGGGCCGTCCTTCAAGGCTTGCCCATTGTCTCAACACTACGGCCTTCCCGTGCTGGGCAACATCCTGACCAGGATGGTCAGCATGAGCCACCCCGCCCAGAGCAGCGCGGGCAGGCGGCAAGCACAAGAGGCGGCCCTTTGTTGCTCTCTTACTGCCTGCCACTGGCAAGCACACCGGGGGCAGGAGCAAGAGCCAGAGCGCCAGTCGGCTGGCGCTTGCTATGACTGCTCGCCCTGCCTGGGCGCGGCGGCCCAGAAGATCACGACGACAAAGAGGGCGAACAGGAGAATCAAGAACCCCATCAGACCGTCAATGATGGGGGCCAGGCTGAACTGAAGGAGGCCGGCAGCGGCAAAGAGCAAGACGACGCAGATTCCCACGACGGGGAAGAGCAAGAGCCAATTGTAGCGCCGCGCTGGATCGGCAGCCCGCCGGCGCCGGCTCGGTAGCGGTGTATAATCAGACTCCAGTGGCTCCATGAAACGCCTTTCTACGGCAGCGAGCGCAGGCCGCGCCACCAGGGCCGGCACCTTCTCCGGCCCACGCCATCGACTTGCACCCGCAGCGGATGATTTCATCTCAGCTCAGTTCCTGGTGAACCAGCGGCGCCAACATGGGCAACCTCGGGCTGAGGTCTCATCTCGTTTGGTTCACCGGCCCTTATTATAGTGCTTCTTGAGCGTGAAAGCAACTCTGCCGACAGCTCGCTTCCCCGCCTGGCTGCCAGCGAGAAGGTCCGTTGACGGCCAACGGCCTGCCTCTTTCAGCTCACGCTACGGAGTGCGGCGCCGACCAGACTCGGGAGAGCAGTGAAGCGAACGCCTGACCGAAATAAAAGGAAGCGGGCGCAAGCGGTTCAGATAGCGACGCAGCTCCAAAGCATTGACATGATAGGTGGACCCTTTCACAGTGGCAGGGATTCGGCCTTCAGCAATGGCCGCACAGAGGTCGGCAATGGTCAGGACACGCTCGGGCATGAGGTACCTCCATGAGGACTGTGCACTCGCAGCCGGCCAGTCCCACTCGCTCGCCGCTCGCAGCCTCCCTTTCCTCAGACCCTCTTCTCTTCTTCCTCTCCCCCTCGCGCTTCGGCGAGCCGGGCACGAGCTACTTCCTCTCATCTAGCCACACGCACCATTACCGGCGTCGGTTTCAGTGCATTCACTCCATCTATTAAGAAAAACACGGCAAACGCACACTTTATTTCCACAACGAGGCGCTATGCTGCAAAGCAGGCTACAAGAAAAGCAGGCGTTCCTGCTGCTCCTGCCGCCCTTGAAGAATAAGCTGGTCCTCACGCTCATCCACCTTGCTGAGCTGTGCCCACTCCTGACGAGGCTGGGACGGTTCTGGTCCGTGCGAGGTTGCGGGCCTCTGCTGGGAGATGAGGTCGGAATCGCTAGGGACGGCAGGAAGATAGAGGGTAAAGCAACTGCCCTCTGAGAGCACACTGGTGGCTGTCACTCTCCCCTGCATCGCCTCTATCCACTCCTTCACCAGGGCCAGCCCCAGGCCACTGCCACTGCCATCGCGGCGCAGCTTGCTGGAAGCCTGATAAAAGCGCTCCCAGATCCGTGGCAACTCTTCGGGGGGGATACCCTCACCCGTATCGCGTACCTGAATTACCACCTCATGCTCTTCCCGGGAAACTGCCACGGCCACAATCCCCCCGGGTGGGGTATGGCGAATGCCATTGTGCAGCAGATTCTGCAGGGCCTGAGCGAGACGCTCGGGATCAACCAGAGCCAGCGGCCCCGCTGGCGGAGTCTCCGCCACCACCTCCACTCGTCCGCTCTGCCAGGCCAGCGGCGCCCGTGCCTCTACCAGGCGGCGTACCAGCTCTCCCACATCGGTCGGCACGCAGCGCAAGGTCAGACGCCCAACCTCGGCACAGGCCAGGGCAAAGAGGTCCTCCACCAGCCGTTGCAGGCGCAGCACTTCAGCCTCCATCACCTCCAGATCCCGTGGCAGCGATTCCGGCAGCTCGCCGCGGTCCAGGCGTCGCAGCGCTGCCTCCAGATAGCCCCGCACGGTAGCAACGGGTGTGCGCAGCTCATGGGAGACGGCAGCCACTAGCTCGCGCTGGGTCTTGAGCAGTCCAGCCACCGTATCGCGCTCTTGCTTCAGCTCGCGCAAGGCCCGCTCCAGATCAATGGCCATCGCGTTAAAGTCGGCCTGCAGCTGAGCTACCTCATCCTCACCCTCGACAGGCACGCGCACCTCATAATGGCCCTGGCGCAAGGCATGAGCGGCCTCCTCCAGCGCACGCAGACGGGCCGTGGTCCGCCGGACCACCAGGTAGGAAAAGAAAGTTGTCGGGGGGATCACCGCCAGTAAGGCGATGAGCGACATCAGCCCGAGCATCATCGTGACCGAGATGAGCAGGGCCAGATCTTTCACGTTGGAGAGGACCAACAGATCGAAGAGGAGAATGACCAGTCCCGCTGCTAGCAGGACCATCATGGCATGAGCATGGGTTAAGGCCCACAAGAGTTGTTTGCGCCGCAGGCGGCTCCACAGAAAGAGCAGGCACACGAAGCCACGCCAGATAATATAACCAACCAGAGTGACCAGCCCCGCTCCCAACAAGACCACAGGGAACGCGGCCAGTCTGGGAAAGAAGAACCTGGCTCCCAGCCGATACCCCAGACTCAGCAGGAGAAAGGGCACTCCAGAGAGCAACAAGAGAAGCAGCAGCCCCCAGGCCAAATCGCGCGCCCAGCGCCGCCACCAGGGTGGGGGTCCAAGCTCGGCGCGCAGGGCAAAATAGCCCAGCCCGAAAGGCGTCAAGAGCAGCAGGCTAAACTCACGTCCCGTCTCCGTAGCAGACGTCAGATGGATCAAGCTGATCAGCAGCAACGCAAACAGGACAGCTTCGAGCAGAGCGCGTCTGCGCCTGGCCCTCAACCAGAAGAGGTTGGTCCATCTTTCTTTCATTGCCCTCCTCCTGTTCTTGAGGGGCTATGCACACGCCAGCGATAGCCTACGCCCCAGACCGTTTCGATGGCTTCCCCCAGCGCTCCCAGCTTCTTGCGCAGGCGCAAGACAGTATTATCCACCGAGCGATCGCCACCGACATAGCTCTCACCCCAGACCGTATCAAGGAGATAAGCGCGGCTGAAGGCTCGTCCAGGACTGCGCAGGAAGAGATGCAGGAGTTCAAACTCAGTCGGACTGAGATCGAGCGGCTGGCCGTCCAGGGTCACTAAATGGGCCTGGGCGTCGAGGCAGAGCGGCCCATCGATAAGGGGTCGCTCGGCCCGCGCCAGATCCTGCTGCAGCATCTGCTGAATCAGCTCCGCACGGCGCAGCAGCGCATGCACCCGCGCTAACAGCTCACGCATGCTAAAAGGCTTGGTCAGGTAATCATCGGCCCCCAGCTCCAGACCCACCACGCGATCGGTCTCCTCACTCCGTGCCGTTAACATGAGCACGGGAGTGGGCGCTTGCTGACGCAGGCGGCGCAGCACCTCCAGACCATCCATGCGCGGAAGCATCCAGTCCAGAATGACGAGCGCAGGGCGCTGCTTCTCATGCAGGCGCAACGCTTCGACGCCATCGGGAGCATAGAGGACCTCGTAGCCGTCCGCTTTCAGTTCGCGAATAATGAGCTGCGCCAGATCCTGCGCATCCTCAACAAGCAAGAGCTTCTTCATGGCCATTCTTCAATCACTTCAGGATGATCTCCCGCTTCTGGCCAACCAGAGCCAGAGCCAGGCGGCCTACGACTGGCATCAGGTAGAAGCGCCGATGGGCCGCCTGAATCATGCCAACGAGCCAGCCCGTGATGGTCACCACCAGCAGTATGCCAGACAGTAGCAGCCAGAACAAGACAGCCAGAGTGTGCAGGGAAGAAAAGTACCACCAGGAGTAGTGGCGGCCCATATAGATGAGCGCCATCAGCATGGATACTTCAATGAGAGTGATCAGTCCAAAAAAGAACAACGATTGCAGGGCATGAAAACGTACCAGACGGCTCCGGCTAGCAAAGAGCAGAACCAACAGACCCGAGAGCCAGCCACCCAGGTAACTCAGCATGCCCAAGGCGGCTTCAGCACTCGCTGAGGGCGGCGACTCGTCTGCAGCCTCCGCCGTGGCTGGCCAGTTCCCTTTCATAAACCGCTGGTCAGCCAGGACGGCGTCCATGAGCAGCTCCTGCTGCTGAACGCTTCCCATTTCTTCATACAGGCCCTCGAAAGGAGGCCTGGTCTGCCAAACAGTGGCATAATCCTTTCTTCCGTCATCCAACACGAGAACGATGCTCCTTTCTTCTCATGGCGCCACAGGGACCTGGTCTCAGCTCGACGCGCTCAAAGCTATGAGCACATGCAGGCTGCTAGCTATTACAGGAGAAGAGCTTAACCTTGAGTTGTCATCGCCGTATCCGATCTTTGTCGCAATTCTGTCGCAACCGCCTGCCAGCGACCAAAGCCAGGCGGCGCGCACCACGATGGCGCAGTGAGGGAGACAGGAGCTGAGCGTCAGGCCAGCCCGGTCGGAGAGCGGAGGAGGAAAGCGCAGAGCGGAGCGCCGGCGAAGCCGCCAAGAAGCGAGGCCCTAGCGCGGCGGCCCCTGGCGAATCCTCTGGCGCATCGCCTCCAGCGGCCACTGCTGCCAGGTGCCCCAGCGCTCTGGTACAATATTCTCGACCCACCAGGTGACCCCGACGCGAGCGTAGGCCGCCACCAGCGCCCGATCAGTCTCGGGGTCCTCGCCGGAGCTGATCCCGAAATGCACCACTTCGAACGGTCCCGGCTGCGAGCGCAGCGGCTGCAGCGCAGTCACAATCTCGGCCATCGTTTCGGGTGAGAGCATCTCTGTCAACCCTAGATCGCGCCCAATGGGGATGAAACCATCCCAGCGGACGGCCCGGCGCAGGGGGGCCCGATTGGGCCACATGCCGGCTACCCAGATGGGAATACGCGGCTGCTGATGCGGCGGCGGGAGAAAGTGCGCCTCGTGGATATGGTAGTAGCGCCCCTCAAAGTGGAAGGGCTGGCCACTCCACAGCCCACTGAGGACGGCCAGGCCCTCGTCAAGCATGGCCCCCAGGACCTTCAGGTCCGAAGGCTCCCCCAGGGCAGCAAAATCGAAGTAGCCACCACCCAGGCCCACCCCCAGCACCAGACGTCCGTCCGAAAGATGATCAAGCGTCACCGCCTGACGGGCTACCTCCCAGGGACGGCGCCGCGGCAGCGGCGTCACCAGAGGGCCAAAGCGCAGACGCTGCGTGCGCAGAGCGATGGCTGTCAAGGCTACCCAGACTTCTGCCAGCGGACCGTTGGTCGGTGCCAGGGTTGTGCGCGCAATCTGATCCCAGAGAAAGAGACCATCCCAGCCGGCAGCCTCCGCTTCCTGGGCCAGGTCACACAGCAAGCGCACATCGGCGAAGGGGCCAAAATTGGGGAGATGCAGACCGTAGAGCATCGTTCGTCACGCAGAGGTCTTAGCAGGACCGGGCGGACCGGCCAGCCCGGCAACCAATACGAATCGCTGCGGCCAATATAAGACAAATAAAAAAGGGGTGACCGATGGGGCTCGAACCCACAACCGCTGGAGCCACAATCCAGAGCTCTACCGATTGAGCTACGGCCACCGTGTTGCCTTTTCGCTACACGCACAGCCAGTATAGCGGAGAGTTTGCCCGCTGTCAATAGGGCGGGGGCCAAAATCCAGCGCTGGCCCGGAGATTGGCAGGCCAGCGCTGCACCAGCCTGCCCGTCAGCCAGAATCTGAACACGCCAGGAGAGAAGCGTAATCACCTGGCTCCCTCCTCACATCAAGGCGAGACTTCATCAAGGCGGCGCAGGCGCGTGGCCGTGCCGAATTGGGCGATCACCGCTGCAACAATCAGACAGCCAGCAATGATCAGGAAGGTACTGAGCGGGCCCAGCGTCGGGATCAAAGGAGGAATGACCAGGAGACCAACGCTGCCCCCAAGATGGCCAACGCCATCGACCAGAGCAAAGCCTGTCGCGCGCGCGCGCGTCGGATAGTGCTCGGTCGACCAGGTGTAGGTCATCGGCACCCAGAGATTGAAGCCGAAAAAGAGCACGATCGAGCCGAGGACGGCCACAGCGAAATTGCCGACCCCGCCTAGAGCAATCAGCAGGCAGCCAATGAGGGTGAGCAGGGCCGCCACGGGCAGCCAGTACTTGCGTTCCAGCAGCTCACCAAAGGCATAGTCAAAGATAGCCACCAGTACGAAGCCCACTGAGCCAATGGCCACGATCAAACCGGCCTCCGGGGGTGGGAATTTCAGAGCCGCCAGCAGGGAAGTCAGGCCCGCCGCGATGGCATAGACCGTAATGTAGCCAATGAACCAGACGACAAAGAGGAAGAGCGTGCGGAGCAGATAGAGGCGATTGCCGAAGATTTCCACGTAAGGGATGCGGCCAGGCTGGGTCTCGACGGGAATCTCGGACGGTACGGGCAGCTCGCCAACACGGACCCGGGCCTGCTCCTCCATCTGCACGACCACCCGCTCCGCTGCTTCGACTCGCCCTTGCGAGATCAGCCAGCGCGGCGACTCATGGAGCTGGAAGCGCATGAGGATGCCGATCAGCGCCAGCAAGGCCCCGATGCCGTACATCAGGCGCCAGCCGAAGGTAAAGCCAGGCCCAGCCAGGGCGAAGGGCAGCCCCAAAGGAAACGCCTCGGGCTGCGTGGTGAGCAGCAGCCCCAGCCAGACCCCGAGGAAGGCACCCAGCGAGGACATGATAAAGATCAGCGAGGTATAGCGCGCTCGTCCCCCACTCGGTGCCACCTCGTTAATATAGGTGTTCACAAGAGCCAGGTCCGCCCCAACGCCAATACCTGTGATGGTGCGCGCAATGATAAAGTTCACATAATCACCAACCAGCGCATTGTAGAGCGAGCCAAGCCCAGTGATGACCATCGTGACCAGCAGCATGTCACGCCGCCCCAGGCGGTCCGCCAGGGGACTCAGGATGAGGGTGCCGATCACGTAGCCCACCAGATTGAGCAGCACCGGCAGGCCCAGGTAGTTGGCCGCCGATTCGGGGGTGCAGCCTGGCACGATCTGTACACAGGTCTGAATGAAGGAGACGTTGATGTCGAAAATGTCGAAGAAGGTGAAGAGGAAACCAGCCCCGATAATGCCGATGTAGAGATAGGGCAAGGCCCAGATGGGGATACGGTCAAGGCGCGCTACCACCGCAGCGGCTGTGCTGCTCGTGCCACTCGCGCCACCCACGGGCCGCGAGGGATTGCCTGCTTCGGAAGCCATACCTGCCTCCTTCTCTGGCTCAGGCGCGGCTATCGATGCCAGCCAGCTAGCCAGCATATATGCGCAACGCTGCTACAATCCATTCATTCCGGCCCGATGAGGCATGTTTCGCTGGCCCGATACTCTATGAGCAAGCAACCTGTTTTAGAAAATTGTACCTGTGCTGCTCTCTCCTGTCAAGGGAGGAAGCAGCACGAAAGGAGGTGAAAGGCAGAATCGTCGGCCAATCCCTGGGCGCGGGTGCCACTGGCAACAGGAGAAGACTTGACATCGGCCTGGTCCTGCCATACACTCTATGGAGCCAACAGTACGTTATCGCCACCTTCGATGACGAGGAGACGTGCAAGGTCCGTGAGCTGACCGATCGTGACGCATCAAGGAGGTGCTGCCGATCTTCGAGGAGGCTCGGGAGGATCAGCCGCCGGCTGGTGGATGCCGATAAGCCGGCAAGCCGGCAGACCTGGGTCTCCTGGACAGCGAGGTATCTGAGCGGGCTGTCCTTGGCCCGTCTTCCTTCGCTCTGGCCGCAGCAATGGCAATGGTAGAGGCTGCATCACTGGCTCCTGCCCGGGGGCGCAGAGGCAGCTACCAGCCGGAGCGCCTCCTCCCAGGGTCTAGCCCTTCCTTCGTCCAGCCAAGCAGACTGGAAGAAGGCAGATGCCAGGTATAGCCAGCGAGAAGGAGCGTATTGTCATGGTGCAGGCGCAGCGCACGATCCCGATCCTGCCGCCTCCGGGCAACAACCTGCGTTGGCCCCTGATTGTCTTCCAGACAGGCGAGCGGCAGCCCTCGGCCCTCTATATCAATGGTGGCAATCCCCTCCCAGGCGTGACCCCGCATCGAGTCTGCCACCTTGAGGTCAAAGGCCAGCTCACTGCCCAGATGACCCGCCAGGCCATCCACCTGATTGGCTCCGCCTGCCAGGGCGCTCGGCGCAACCGTTACCACCACGGCACCCGTTGCAGTCCCGCCCGAGGAAGGCGATGTTTCTGCTCAGCAGTGGAAACGCGAGGCCAGCCTGCGACCCACCAGCGCCTTCGCCCTGGACCAGCATCGGGCCGGGTCCAACTGGCACAGGCGCTGACTACCGACTCGCCAGCCTTACAGTGCCAGAGCGCACTGTACGACCGCAGGGGCGACTCGCACTCACCCTGGAAGGAGCAGACTTGCAGCCCCTGCCGCTCCCAGGCCGGACAAGGGAACACAGGAATCAGCAGGGTAGAGGAGGGAATTGCCCTCAATGAGTCGAATACGCTGGTGCCAGCCGATGGATAGGCGTGGCTGCTCCTTGTGAATGGGCGAGGCTGCGCAGGCGCGCCATTGAGGTCTGGCAAAGACATGGAACAGGACAGGAACAGGCAGATACCAATGCTGCTCGGGATAGCCGAGCGCGCTTTACTCAGTCGCGGCTGAGTGGGCTGCCGTCAATCAGTCCCGAAGCCCGAGCCGCTGAGGCTGCGGGCCAACCGCCGGCTTCAGTAAGTGGGCGGGCGGTAGTTGATACAAAGGCGCTAGTAGAGCAAACAGGCCGGTTCTTTGTAGCAGAAAGGGCACGTGGCTACATGGTTCACCATACGTCAGAGGAGATCAAGAGCAACCAGGCCAGGGAAGGAGAAACCGATCTCTCTCAGTTACCGGAAGTTCCTCCCGGCATGCTGATTCCGGCGCCCAGCAGCACGCCGCGCAAGCGCACGCGCTGGCCGGATGCCATCGATGTGATCTTTGAGAAAGATCCTGCCTGTAACAATATCTTTGAGGCGTTGCTCTACCAGGGGCTGTGGGCCATTTTCTTCCACCGCATCGCACATTTTCTCTATAACTTGCATATCCCGGTCATCCCTCGCCTGATCTCGCAGTTCGCGCGTCTCGTCACCGGGGGCATCGAGATTCACCCGGGCGCCAGGATCGGGAAGCGCTTCTTTATCGACCACGGCGCAGGTGTGGTGATCGGCGAGACTGCTGAGATTGGCAATAATGTTATGCTCTACCACCAGGTGACGCTCGGCGCCACCGGCTGGTGGCGGCCAGGTCCTGGGCGCAAGCAAAAGCGCCACCCAACCATCGAGGATGATGTCACCATTGGCGTGGGGGCCGCTATTCTTGGGCCAATTACGATCGGGCGCGGCAGCAAGATCGGCGCAATGGCCCTGGTACTCGAATCGGTGCCGCCCAATTCTGTGGTGGCAGCCAAGCCTGCTGAGCTGTTGGTGAAGAGCGGTGAGCCCCTGGCCAAGCATGAGGAACTCACGCAAGGGTGGGAGATGGATTATCAGATTTAAGCCAGAGCGCCTCTCGGCGCAGATAGACTCTCTCCCTGGAGACGCGGGCGGGCCCTGGCCTGGCACCCGCCGCCTGCCCGCGTCTTTGCTTTTCCCTGCCTCCGCGTCGCGCGGCTACCGCCCCTCTGTAGCTGTCACCTCACCAGCCGCGCGCGATGTCGACCGAACCGACCAGGCCCCAGACCTCAGCGCTCGCTGGGGTCCTCCTCCTCATAACTTGCCAGGGTTCCAATCAGCAACTCCCAGAAGCGAGGCACGTCGAGGCCATAACCCACCCAGGCGTTAGTTCGCCGGCCCAGCACACCATAGACGTCACAGACGGTTCGCCCGAGGGTATACTCGCCGCGTGTCTCGACAGCTACGTACATGCTATGCCTGCTGACGAGGGTCGGATCGATCAGGGCCGCTACGGCGCAGGGATCATGTACCGGCGGCGCCGCGAAGCCAAAGGCCCGACGATAAGTGGTCCCGAAAAATTCGAGCAATTGGCAGACGAAAGAGGGCACTGGGCGCCCCAGGCGGCGCAGGCGCTCAAGGATGGAGGGTGTGGCCAGCGCCTGGTGAGTTACCTCCAGCGGGATCATCGTGATCGGGCAACCGCTGTTAAAGACGATGGCCGCCGCCTCGGGATCGAAGTAGATGTTGAATTCGGCGGCGGGAGTAACATTCCCCAGGCCAATGGCACCGCCCATCAGATAGAGACCTTTGAGGCGCGAGAGGATCGCCGGCTCGCGCGTGATGGCACTGGCCACGTTGGTGAGCGGTCCTGTGGCAACCAGCACCACCTCATCCGTGCTGCGCACCAGATCGATGATGAGATCGACAGCATGCTCGGGCACCGGTTCCCGCTCAGGCTGCGGTAGGGCCGGCCCGTCGAGACCCGACTCGCCGTGAATATCTGCGGCATGACGCGCCTCCCTCGCCAGCGGCTGCGCCATGCCCCTGGCCACTGGCACATCACGGATGTGCGCCAGAGTGCAGACGCTGAGGGCGTTGCGCGTGGTCTTTTCCAGTGTCTGATTGCCGGCCACCGTCGTAATGGCCAGCAGCTCTAGCTTCGGGTGACGCGCCGCCAGCAGCAAGGCGATCGCATCGTCGTGCCCCGGGTCGCAGTCGAGAATGATCTTCTGCTTCTTCTCCATCGCAGTTCCTCTCTCTCCTCTCTCTGTCTCTGTCCTATGGCAAGGGCGCACGCTTCTCCATCGACCGGCAGCAGGAGCGGGAAAGAACCCGGCCCGCACGCACAATCAGCACCCTCTTCCGTTCCGACGAGGGTTCAGGCGCTGAGCGGCTGCCGCTGCCCCGCTCCTGCTGCAACGGACAGAACGATTGTACCACTCGTTTCAACAAAGGAGCGGCGTCAGAGAGGAAGGGGCCGGCTGGACCAGGGTGGTCCGCCCTTCAGCTCGTTGCCTCGTTGCCTCGTTGCCGCGTCGCCCGGAGAGTATCTTTCGCGCGCTCCTCTTGCTATAATGGCCGCAGAACAACTCGTTTTGGGGGTTTGCTTGACGAAGATGGCCCGCGCCAACCTGCTCATCGGCCAGTCAGGAGGCGCCACCGCAGTGATCAACGCCAGCCTGGTCGGAGCCGTAGAGGCCGCGCTGGCGAGTGAGCGAGTGGCCAATGTCTACGGCATGCTCCACGGCATCGAAGGCTTCCTCAAAGAGGAGCTGATCGATCTGGGCCGCCAGCCGGCGGAGCTCTGGCCGCGCCTGTGCGAGACGCCTTCCGCCGCCCTGGGGACCTGCCGCTATCGCCTGCGCGACGAGGACCTGGAGCACGCCTTAGCGCTGCTGCGCCGCTACGAGATCCGCTATCTGCTCTACATTGGCGGCAACGACTCAGCGGACACGCTCCACCGCCTGGCTCTCGCCGCTCACAACAGCGGTTACGAGCTGCAGGCGATCAGCATTCCCAAAACTATCGACAACGATTTGCCGCTGACCGATCACTGTCCCGGCTACGGCAGCGCCGCCCGCTTCATTGCCCTGGCGACGCTCGATTCGAGCCTCAATACATCCTCTATTCCCTGGCACTACCCCGTCAAGATCATCGAGACGATGGGACGCGATGCGGGCTGGCTGGCCGCGGCCTCGGCGCTGCTCAAAGAGGACGAGAGCGAGCCACCGCACCTGATCCTGGTGCCCGAGCGTCCTTTTCGCCAGAGTGAGTTTCTGACCCGTGTCGAAGCCATCCAGCGCCGCCTGGGCTACGTTGTGGTCGTGGTGGCCGAAACAGTCCGTGACGAGAGCGGGCGCCCGCTGGGCAGCCTGGGAGCCCTGGGAGTCGACGCTTTCGGCCATCCCCTGCTCAGCGGCGCTGCCCAATATCTGGTAGAATCAGTCAGAAGCCAGCTCGGTCTACGGGCACGCTTCGATAAGCCCGGCGATTTGCAGCGGATGGCCAGCGCCTACGTCTCGCCAGTCGATCGTGCGGAGGCGCTGCTGGTGGGACGCCAGGCTGTCCTGGCCGCGCTTGCAGGAGAGAGCGACCAGATGGTCACCTTGCAGCGCGAGGAGGGGCCAGTCTATCGCTGCACAACCGGCCTGGCGCCGCTGGCAGCGATCGCCAACGAGAAGCGCTGTCTGCCAGCCGAGTATCTGGACGAAAACGGGATGATGATCACAGAGGCCTTTCGACGCTATGCGCTGCCATTGCTAGGTGAGCTTCCACCGCGCTATGCGCAGCTTGCGCCCATAAAGGTCAGGTGAAAGAAGAAAGACAATGGGGTCACTGAAACGCGCAATTCTGGTTGTACTGGATGGCGTTGGAGCTGGAGCTAATCCTGATGCGGCGGCCTACGACGATGAGGGCGCCAGCTCGCTGGAGCACTGCGCCCAGGCCGTCGGCGGGCTGGAGCTGCCCAACCTGGGGCGCGCCGGCTTCGGCAACATCACGCCGATCCTGGGTACGCCTCCGAGGGCTGACGCCGACGGCTCATGGGGCCGCATGAGCGAGCAGGGAGCCGGCAAGGACAGCACGACCGGCCACTGGGAAATCACCGGGCTGATCCTGCGCCAACCCTTCCCAACCTACCCGCATGGCTTCCCGCCCGAACTGATCGCCCGCTTCGAGGCAGCCATCGGACGCAAGGTCCTGGGCAATAAGCCAGCCTCGGGCACCGAGATCATCAAAGAGCTGGGCGAGGAGCACCTGCGCACCGGCTGCCCAATCGTCTATACCTCAGCCGACAGCGTCTTCCAGATTGCCGCTCACCAGGATGTGATTCCCCTGGAGGAGCTGTATGGCATCTGCCAGATCGCACGCTCGTTGCTGGTGGGCGAGCACGCCGTGGGGCGCGTCATCGCTCGCCCTTTCACCGGTACACCCGGCCACTTTGTGCGCACCGAGCACCGGCGCGACTTCTCACTGCCGCCCACCGGCCCTACACTCCTCGATCATCTGCAGGCCCGCGGCTACGCTGTCATCGGGCTCGGCAAGATCGAGGATCTTTTTGCCGGGCGGGGCCTGACTGCCAGCGAGCACACTGAGACCAATGGCGCTGGCATGGAGGCCGCCCTGCGCTGGCTAGAGCGCGATTTTACAGGTCTGCTCTTTGTCAACCTGGTCGAATTCGACCAGCTATGGGGCCACCGGCGCGATAGCCACGGCTACGCTCAGGCTCTGCGTGAGGTCGACCACTGGTTCGGCCTCGTGCGTCAGCGCCTCCAGCCGGGTGACGCTCTTTTCTTCACCGGCGACCACGGCGTTGATCCGACCTATCGCGGTACTGACCATACGCGCGAACAGGTACCGCTGCTGGCCTACGGACCAGCCGTGCGCCCCGGCCTCGATCTGGGGGTGCGCGCCACTTTCGCCGACCTGGGACAGACTATCGCTCAGGCCTTCGGCGTCGAGCCACTGGCCGCCGGCACCAGCTTTGCACAGGAACTGGGACTGCTATGACCGATCGACAACTGCGTAACGATGCTTATCCGCTCCTGCATGGGGAGCGCGTCTATCTGCGCCGCCCCCAGCAGAGCGACGCGCCCCTGGTCTTCACCTGGGAGCGCGATGACGAGGTGTGGCGCTATGACCCCCATCGGCCCTACTCGGAGACCCTTGAGGAGTTCTTGCCGATCTTCGAGCGCAATTATGTGATAGGCAATGGACGCCAGTTCTGGTTTATCATAGAGGACGAAAATCACGTTCCTATCGGTACCATCACTTACTTCAACCTGGATTACCGCTTGCGTCAGACCGAGATCGGCCTCGGCCTCGGCGAGAAGAGCCGCTGGGGCCAGGGCTACGGCCCGGAGGCCATCCGCACGCTGGTCCGCTATCTCTTCGAGACGCTCGGCCTGCTGCGCGTCTATGCCGAAACAGCTCAGGCTAACCAACCAGCCAGACGAGCCTTTGCCAAGGCCGGCTTTACTGAGGTCGGCCAGATCTTCGATCCGCGCAGCACCGGGGCCCCCTGGGTGCTGCTGGAAATCGTCAAAACAGAGGAAACTGGAGCCTCATGAGCACAACACCGTCTTCTCAGAGACCGCTAGATCCGAGCATCTTTAAAGCTTACGACGTGCGCGGGATCTATGGCCGCGACCTGACCGACGAGGCGGCTTATATCATCGGGCGGGCTGCCGCCCTCTACCTGGGTGTGCCAGAGATTGCCGTGGGGCGCGATATGCGCCTCTCGTCACCGGCTCTGGCCGCGGCGCTGATCCGCGGGATCACCGACCAGGGTGTCAATGCGATCGATCTGGGCCTGACCACCACCGATGAACTCTACTTCGCCGTGGGAAGGTTCAATTATCCAGCGGGCCTCATGATCACGGCCTCTCATAACCCCGGCGAGTATAACGGCATGAAGTTCTGCCGGGCCCAGGCAGCTCCAATCAGCCTGGATAGCGGCCTGGCCGAGATCCGCGATCTGGCTCTGCGCGGTCAATTCCCTGAGCCGGCGCACAAAGGCCAGGTCATCCAGCGCGACGTGACCGACGACTATGTGGCGCACGCTCTCTCATTCATCGACGTGAGCAAGATCAGGCCACTGAAGGTGGTCATCGATGCCGGCAACGGCATGGCCGGCCTGATCATGCCGCGCGTCTTCCAGCATCTGCCCTGCGAGCTGATCCCTCTCTACTTCGAGCTGGATGGCCACTTCCCGAATCATCCGGCCAGCCCGATCGAGCCAGAGAATATGGTCGATGTGCAGCGCAAGGTTCGTGAAGTAGGGGCCGACCTGGGCGCCGCCTTCGATGGCGATGCCGATCGTATGTTCCCTGTCGACGAGCAGGGCAACGTCATCGATGGATCAATGGTGACCGCCCTGGTAGCTCAGAGCCTCTTGCGCAAGCATCCCGGGTCGACCATCCTTTACAACCTGATCGTCTCGCGCAGTGTGCCCGAGCTGATCGAGCACCTGGGAGGGAAGGCCGTGCGCACGCGCGTGGGGCACTCCTACATCAAGGCCCAGATGCGCGAGCTGAATGCTATCTTCGGCGGCGAGCACTCTGGCCATTTCTACTTCCGCGATAACTGGTACGCCGATTCCGGCCTCATCGCCTTTCTGCTGCTGCTCGAACTGGTCTCCATCGAGAATAAGCCGCTCTCGGAACTGATCAAGCCGCTCAATACGCGCGTACGCAGCGGCGAGATCAACAGCCGCGTCAGCGATGTCCAGGGAAAGCTAGAGGCCCTGGTCGAGCACTACGGTCCACAGGCGCGCTCGGTCGATCGGCTCGATGGCATCACCCTCGATTTCGGCGACTGGTGGTTCAATGTGCGTCCCTCGAATACAGAGCCGCTCCTGCGCCTGAATGTGGAGGCCAATACGCGCGAGCTGATGGAAGCCAAGCGCGACGAGCTGCTGGCCTTTATCCGTTCCTGAGTGCATTGGCAGCGCTTCTGACGGGCGGAGGCCCGCCGAACAACGGTCTCTCTCAGCCGTTGCCGATGATGATGGCGCTCTTCCGTCCAGATCAGAGGAGACCGCAGCCAGGCACGGGCAAGCTGCCCCTGCCCTGTTTTGTCAGGGGAGCAGCTTGCCCGTTAGCAGCAAACTCGGGCCGGGCGGCTGACAGGACGGCCCTCGTCGCCCTTCGCCGACAGACGCCTGTCAAAGCTGCACAGTGTAATCGTTGCCTCCCTGACCATACTGGTAGAGGAAGCGCAGGGTGAGACTATGCAGGCCCGCCGGGGCACTGAACATCACGCGGCCCTTGACCTGATGCGCACCCGCCTGGAAGCTTGTAGGCAGGGTGCTATCAAGCGGGGCCCGCACATTGCCATCGAGGACCAGGCGTAAGTAGTCGAAGCCCGGCCCAGGATTGATGGCCACCCCATTGGGGTTGTCGACGCGGAAGTTGAAGATGTAGTACTGCTGACCAGCTTTGACCTGGCCCCATCCACTATAAGAAAATTGGCGCTCCACGCTGACCAGATGATAGGTCAAATAGAGACCCGGTTGCGCATTGTAGGTATAGGAGATGGAGAGGTTCTGAGGATACACTTTGCCGCTATAGCTGGCCGCATCAAAAGGGCCGCTGAAAGGGATGACTACCAGCGACTCGTTGAGCGTGGTTGAGCCAAGCTGGAGCTTCAGCTGCTCCAGCCGGGTTCCCCGAGGAACGGGGAAATCTAGCCAGCCATCGGCGCTCTTGCCGGGTGCCAGGGCCACCGCCAGACCAACGTTGCTCGGCGCGATCGGCTTCTGGCCTGGGACCAGGAGACGAGCAGCATCATAGTAGATGACTGAGATTTGGACACTTCCCCCATTCACTACGTGGAGATGGAGACGCACCTGGGCCGGCCCGGGACGAATCAGGTCGTCGCTAAAGGCGCTGGCATATTGGGCGTCAACCACCTGGAAGGTCAGCCCGGCGTAGGGCGCCGTTCGGGCCACGTGCAGAGTGGTAATGGCCGGGGCCGACGTCGTGGTCTCTGGGGTAAGTTGGAGACTCTGCAGCCAGCTCCAGACGAAGAGTCCTGTGCCCCCCAGGGCGAGCAGAGCCACAATTAAGATCAACACCAGCCAGAGACGCTGCCACGACGGTTTTTCCTCACCAGGCCTCAGACGCCGTTTGCTGCCCGGGCCTGCCTCCAGGCGTGGTGGACGCTCCGGCGCTGGCCACCGGCCAGAGCGTCCACCAGGAGAAGCCAGAGAATGGAGATCAGACATAAGAACTGTTTTGCCCCCTCTTTTGCTCCCTATAGAGAACGTTCTTCCTCGCTTTTTTTGGCTCCTGGGAGAGCCATGCAGGTGTTTCTACTATAGAAAAGAACCCAACCACTGGCATTGTAGCAGGTTTCCTCAGCGTTGACAGCTTTTTCGGGCGGTGATAGCATTGGAGTTGCTCCTCTCCTCACTGCCATGCCAGACCAGACAGCCCACAGTGAAGAGAGCGAGCCAAGCGCACCGCGCACAAGAGAGGCTGGCCTTCTGTCACGTCAAGACATCTTCGAGCGCGGTGCCCAGCCATCTATCTGATCCGATCTGCCGGCGCGCTCCGTCCGCGCCGCGCGGCTTTCGCACGCCTCTGCCCCCAGCCCGGCAGCCGCCGGCTGTGGGTCCGGGCAGGGTCCGAGCCAGGTCGGGCGCGGCTGGTCAGCAAGCACGGTTGTTGCGGCCCCCGCGCAGCGCAATCATCACGCAGAGCGCCCGCTCAGAACAGGAAAAGAGAGCAAAAAGGCAGAGGGACACCGCGCGCACGACGCAAAGGACAGACAGACAAAGGAGTACGTATTTGAAGATCCACGAGTATCAGGCCAAAGAGATCCTGGCGCGCTACGGCATCCCCATCCAGCCGGGGCGCGTAGCCCATACGCCAGAAGAAGCGGAAGCGATTGCCCGCGACCTTGGCGGACCAGTGGTCATCAAGGCTCAGGTCTATGTCGGCGGACGCGGCAAGGCAGGAGGCATTCAGTTTGGCAACACGCCCGAAGAGGCGCGCGCCGCCGCCGCCCGGGTCCTGGGTATGAACATCAAGGGGCTGACGGTTCAGAAAGTGCTGGTGGTCTCCAAGTTAGAGATTCAAGAGGAGTACTATCTTGGCATCGTTCTGGACCGCAAGACCCAGGCGCCGGTCGTGATGGTCTCGACCGCCGGCGGCGTCGATATCGAGGAAGTCGCCGCCACCACGCCCGAGAAGATTATCAAGCAACCCATCGACCTGCGCTGGGGACTGCGCCCCTTTGAGGCGCGCAATATCCTGGCGCGCGCCGGTTTCCCTTCAGCGGTCATTGCCCGTGGCGGGTCGATCTTGACCGCCCTGGCACGGGCCTTCATCGAGAGCGATGCCAACCTGGCCGAAATCAATCCGCTGGTTCTGACCCGCGATGGCCAGGTGCAGGCCGCCGACGCCAAGATTGTGCTCGACGATAATGCCCTCTACCGTCACCGCGACTACGCTGCCTGGGAGGAGCCAGAGGAGGCCAATCCGCTGGAATTCGAGGCCCACAAGGAGGGCCTGACCTATGTCAAACTCAACGGCAATGTGGGCATCATCGGCAATGGGGCGGGTCTGGTCATGACCACGCTGGACATGGTCGCCGCCTGCGGTGGCAAGCCCGCCAACTTCCTCGATATCGGCGGCGGGGCCCGCGCCGAGGTGATGGCCAAGGCCCTGACCTTCGTCGCTCGCGACCCCGACGTTCAGGGCGTCCTGGTCAATATCTTCGGTGGCATCACGCGCGGCGAGGAGGTCGCCAGGGGTGTCATTATGGCTCAGCAGCAGCTGCCCGCCGGCTTGCCGATTGTGGTACGCCTGTCGGGTACTGGCGCCGAGGAGGGCCGCGCCATGCTGAAGGATGCGGGCCTCGATTGGGGCAAGGATATGCGCGATGCGGCGCAGAAGATCGTCGCCGCCATCCAGGCAAAGGAGAAGGGACAGCAGGCATGAGCATTCTACTCGATGAGCATACCCGCGTCATTGTCCAGGGCATTACGGGGCGCGAGGGGAGCTATCACACGACTCGCATGCTGGAGGCCGGCACGAAGGTGGTGGCCGGCGTGACACCCGGTAAGGGCGGCCAGAGCGCCTGCGGCCTGCCAGTCTTCGATACGGTGGCCGAGGCTAAGGCGGCCACCGACGCCAACGCCAGCTGTATCTTTGTCCCGCCCGCCGGAGCCGCCGATGCCATCATGGAGGCCGCCAGCGCCGGCATCAAGCTGATCGTCTGCATCACCGAGTTCATTCCCGTGCTGGATACGGCCCGCGCCATGCTGGTGGTGCGCGAGCATGGGGCCACTCTGATCGGCCCCAATTGCCCCGGCCTCTGCACCCCCGGCCAGGGGAAAATCGGGATCATGCCCTACCAGATCTTTACTCCCGGACCCGTCGGCTTCATCTCCCGCTCAGGAACGCTGACCTACGAGGTCGTGGCTCTGCTCACCGAGGCCGGCATCGGCCAGTCAACCTGCATCGGCATCGGGGGCGATCCAATCATCGGCTCGACCTTTGTCGATCACTTGAAGCTGTTCGAGCAGGACCCGCAAACGCAGGCCGTGGTACTCTGCGGCGAGATCGGGGGCAGCGATGAGGAGGACGCCGCTGAGTTTATCAAGACGATGAAGAAGCCAGTGGTGGCCTTTATCTCGGGTCGTACCGCTCCGCCGGGCAAGCGTATGGGTCACGCGGGAGCCATTATCTCGGGCAATACGGGAACAGCTCAGGGGAAGGTGGCAGCCCTGCAGGCCGCCAGCGTCCCAGTCGCTGAAACCATCTTCGATATTCCCGAGCTGGTCAAGGCAGCCCTGGCCAGGCAGGCGTAGCTTCGTATCGCTTCCACGAGGAGAATCGGATGGGCCGGACCTGGCCAGGCCGGCCCGCACCCAATCAGCTCGAGGTCCGTCCGTCGCAACACCACCCTTATTCCAACAGAGGGTTTGCGGCCTCGGGACCCTGGTCTCGCTAGATCACCGCTTCACAAGAAGCCAAGCCCAGCAACAAAGACGCTGATGCGAGGAGTGGCCCCTGCCCCCGGCCTCCACCCCGGACAACCCCATTAGTCGGGAGCTGGGGCCAGTCCCCGCCTGGCGAAGAGGAGAGATGACAACAGCACTCGTTTACGACCCGATCTTTTTAGAGCACATTACGCCGCGCCGGCATCCTGAGCGGCCCGAACGTCTGCAGCGAGCAATGGCCCTCTTGGAGGCCCTCGGCTGGCTCCAGCGGGAAGGGCTGGTCCTACTCCCGCCGCGCGAGGCCAGTGAGGATGAGCTGGCCCTGGCACACGATCGCCTCTACATCCGCGCAGTGCGCGCCGCGGCAGAGCACGCCGCCCGCGAAGCCGCCGCCGGCGGACGGGTCTCCCACTTTTTTGCACCAGAGACCTTCGTCTCCGGTCGCTCCTACGAGGCCGCAGCTAAGGCCGCCGGTGCCGGCCTCACCGCCATCGACGCCCTGTTCAAAGGCGAGATCGATAATGCCTACTGCCTGGTCCGCCCGCCCGGCCACCACGCCGAGTACGACGAGGCCCTGGGCTTCTGCCTCTTCAATAACGTGGCCATCGCCGCCCGCTACGCCATCGAGCACTATGGTCTCGAACGTGTGATGATCATCGATTTTGATGTTCACCACGGCAATGGAACCCAGAACATCTTTTATCGTGACCCGCGCGTCCTCTACTTCTCAACTCATCAGGCTCCGTTCTATCCAGGCACAGGACGCTCGGACGAGCGCGGCGAGGGGGAGGGTCTGGGCACGACCATCAATGTACCGCTGCCGGCCACGACCGGCTTCGAGATCTATGAGCCGGTCTTCCGCCAGGTGATGGCACCCGCCGCCGACCGCTTTCAGCCGCAGCTGATCCTGGTGTCGGCAGGCTTCGACGCCCACTGGAAAGATCCGCTGGCTAACATGTATCTGTCGACCGCCGGCTTCGCCCAGCTGATGATGATCATCATCGAGCTGGCGAAATATCTCTGCGATGGCCGGCTGATCATGATCCAGGAGGGCGGCTACGATCTGCAGGCTAACGCGGCCTGCGTCGCTACCAGCATTAACCTGCTACTGGGGGACGACGCCGCTGTCGATAGCCTTGGGCCAGCACCAGAGAAGTCTTTCCGCATCAATACGGATGTGCTTATCGCTGAGCTGCGACGCCTCCACAAGCTGACGGGCTACCGCATGCGCAACGCACCGCGGCCAGACATCGCCAGGCTGCGACGCGAGATCAAAGGACCAGAGGCGGAGATCCCCACCAGCGACCCCGCCAGCAGCAACGGCAAGGGGACAGATGGCAGCCTCTGACCGAGCAAGCCAGACGCTGACCCCGCCCGGTCGGGCTGCCTCCGTTTCACTCGCTGCTGCGTGTTCTCAAAGAGCGAGCGATTCAGCCAGCGTAGGAGACAGAAAGCAAGAGGTTCTCAAGGTGAACAGTGGTCGCTCAAGTGGACCACCAATCAAGACGAGAGCAACCAGACAGCTACGACCAGCCCAGCCCAAGCGAGATGAGGCCCAAAAATCAGAAGGAGCGAGCCAGGGCAATGATGCCACTACGACCAAGGAGGCCCCATGCAGACAGGTTCGCAGCACGTGCGTCCTCTGACCTCCTGCGATCTCACCCACGTTCAGAAGCTCCTGCTGTTCTCAGACTACGTCTACCAGCGCTTCACTGCCCCGGAGCTGCCGCTCCTTCTGGAGCACTACCCCGCCTGCGGTCTCTTCCACGACGAGCAGCTGGAGAGCTTCTTACTCTCGCAGGCCGTGAATCCACCCGTGGCCTGGATCGGCGGCTTCGGCGTGAGCTGGAGCGAACATCGACGCGCTTTCGAACATCTTGACCGCTTGCTGGCCTATCTGCAACCCAGCCTGCAGGCGCGCGGCGCCACGCAGCTCTATTATTCGGGCAACGACCTGGAACAAGACTGGTTGCGCACACCGCTGCTGAGGCGTGGCTTTGAGCTGCATGCTCTTCTCTACGCCTACGATAAATTCGACTATCGCGTCCCTACCGCCGGCAACCAGGAGATTACCGTGCGCAGCGTGCGCAGCAGCGACTTCGAGGCTCTTTGCGAGATCGAGCGGCTCTGCTTTGCGCCGCTCTGGCGCTACAATGCCCCGGCCTTCGCCGACATCGCCGCCACTCATCCCTACTTCGTCGTGGCGGAACTGGCGGGGCAGATCGTCGGCTACCAGTTCAATGCCGTCGATGAGGGCTATGGCTACCTGATCCGCATTGCCGTCCATCCGGCCTTCAACGGACAGGGTATCGGCGCCCGCCTGATGGCCGAGGCTATCAGTTTCTTCGCTGGCGCGCGTGTTCGCCGCATCATGCTCAATACCCAGGAGGATAACCAGCGAGCCCACCGCCTCTACGAGTGGTTCGGCTTCGTGCGCATGCCTCAGCGCGGCTTCATCCTGCGCAAAGAGCTGTCCGCTGTGAGTCCCCCCAGCTGAGACGATACCTCGCCTCACCCCTGGACGACCCAGGAGCGGCAGCGAGCCGAAGGAGGAGAAGAAGGAGAGGGAGCATGCAGTATGCTGGCCGTGTGTGAGGGAGGACACGACTCAGGCCATCCGTCACCTCTCTCGCCCGGCTGGCTCGCAAGGAATGGCCCCAAGGCTGACCGGCAGCCTGATCAGTTAGAGGCTATAGACCCCCGTCAGACGCATGACCTCCAGCGGCTCAGAGCGATTCTTGACGGAGACCGTTCCAACATGATCGATCTTCACGTGCTGGCGCACGCGGTAGAAGGTGGGAGCATTCAGGTAAATATTATTATCGTCGGCCCTGGACTGGAGACGGGCCGCCACATTGACAGTATCGCCGATAGCCGTATAGTTCTGAATGCGACCGCGTGAGCCAATATTGCCCACAATGGCCAGGCCCGTATTGACCCCAATGCCGAACTTCACAGGCACCTCGTTGGGATGGCGACGCGCATAGTCGAGAATCGCCTGACGCATCTTCCAGGCCGCACGCACCGCTCGCAGGGGATGATCGTTCTGCTCCAAGGGAGCATTGAAAATAGCCATCAGCTCATCGCCCCAAAAAGCCGTCAGTGTCCCCCCTTCATCCCAGACGGCTTCTACCATCAGATCCAGATAGTTATTGAGCAGATTCATCATCTGCTCCGGTGGGAGCCGCTCGGCCAGACTGGTATATCCCCGGAGATCGGCGGAGACGACCGAGATCTCGCGGGTCTCACCACCAAGCTTGAGCAAACGCGGGTCCTCGATCAGGCGTTTCACCACGCTGGGATGGACATAGCGCCCAAAGAGCGACTTAATCTCGCGCGCCTCAGCCTGCGCACGCTTCAGATCGGTGCGGTCGTCAATGACGAGGGCGGTGCCAATATGCTGGCTATGCTCATCGCGCAGGGCAGTCACATAGAAATTCATATTGACCCAGCCCAGCCCCGCGACCTCTCCCTCGAAAGCCACCGGCACGCGCGTCCCATGCTCATGGTGCAGCAGCGCCTCCTGTAGCAGCTCAACCAGGCCCAGCTCCGGGAGCACCCCGAGCACCTCGCGGTAATGCCTACCCAACACCGCCCGCTGGTCCAACTTCAGAATCGCGCCCGCTGCCCGATTGAAGGTCGTGATGATCCCCTGGGGATCGGTGGTGATCACGCCGTTGGCAATCGAGGCAAAGATGTTGTCCATGTACTGCTTATCTTCGTTGACCTGACGCAGGGTGCGCTGCAGGTCAGCAAAGAGGCGGGCATTATCGATGGCAATGGCCGCCTGATGGCAGAAGGCAAAGAGCAGGTCGCGCTGCTGCGGGCCAAAAAGATTGGCGCTGATGCGGCTGTCGACATAGACAGCCCCAATACAGCGGTCGCGCACTACCAGCGGCGCGCACATAATAGAGCGGATGCGGTTTTCAATGATACTGCGCTGATCTTTGAGATCCTGATCTTCTTGAGCATCGCTCGTCAGGATCGGCTGGCGCGTCTGGACAACGCGATTGACCGTACTCTGGCTGATGCCCAAATTGAAGGCATCGCGCTCCAGACTGCGAGCATCCTTGGTGCGTGCGATTTTAAACTCCAGCTCGCCCCGGGCATTGAGCAAGGCCAGGAAGCCTCGCTCAGCTCCCACAAAGCTGATCACCTGATCCATGACCAGGCGCAGCACCTCGTCGAACTCCAGCGTCGAGTTCAAGGTACGCGCGATTTCATAGAGCGTTTCCAACTCATGGCGCTCGCGCTTGAGGGCTGTAATACTGCTGCGCAGCTGCTCCTGCTCGCGCTCTAGTGCAGCCGTCTCGTGGTGCTCCAGCCGCCGCTGGAGGCTCAGCATGAGCTGGCTCAGGCGCGACAGCTCCAGATCAGCGCGGCGACTGACCATCAGGGTCTTACTAAGAAGCTGGACACGCGGATCGCTCAGATGACTGGCATAGGTTCCCTCAACAGCGCGCTCTAGCTCGTGTGTATGCTCATGTAACTGGCCAGAAATACGCTTCAGGGTCTCGCTGAGCGAATGCAGCTCCCCCAGGTCCGTCAACACTGTGCGTCCCTCCCTCCGAAGCAGCCAGAAGATGATGAAGGTGAAGATGCCTCTCTTCGCAACGCTGCCTTATTATAGCACAGGGGCAGAGCAGGCAAAGAGTGACTATCAACCTGCTCCATGAGAGATACAGGGGAGACGGGATAGACCAGTCAGAGCGAGGCTCAGGGCCACAGCGCCGCCGCGCCTCGCTCCAGACCCAGAGGCCACCCAGGACGGACGGAAGCCAACAGAGGCACTCCACACGCTCGGTCGCTTGTGACGGCACAATCAGTCTCGACTAGAGGCCGTCCTTGCCTTCCTGAGCCAGGTAGCTGCGTAGCGAGAGGGGCCGAAAACCAAACTGGCGCTCGACAGCATCGAGGGCCGTGACATTGTCGAAGGTAAAGAGGGTCAGGGCCGCCCGCGTAATCGGGGGTTTGGGCAGCACCAACTCCATAGCCGTGGCCCCAAGGCGGGCCATGAAGAGCGGCAGAGGCAAGGCGGGACGTCGCACCTGCAACGTCTCCATCAGCAGGTTAATGATTTGGGCAAACGTATAATACTCGGGCCCCCCGATGACAAAGGTCCGCTTACGGCTGCCCGCCGGATCGTCTAGCAGGTGCAGAATGACGCTGACGACATCCTCGACGTAGATCGGCTGGAAGCGCAGCGAGCCGCCACCGATCAGGGGCACGACCGGCGCGCCACGGATCAGGTCGGCCAGACCTTTGAAGAAGGGAGCACCTTTTCCAAAGAGGACGGAGGGCTGCACAATGCTCCATTCGAGAGCGCTCTTTTTGAGGACCTCCTCGGCCAGGTAGCGCCCCTGCATGTAGCTGCCGGGTCGATCTGGCCTGGTCCCCAGGCCGCTGAGCTCGATCATGCGCTGGACACCAGCGGCCAGCGCGGCGTTGACCAGGTTAGTGGTACCAGCGACGTTGGTTCCTTCATAGGTATTGCCCGCCGACTGCTTGCGATCGGCAGTCATAAAGGCCGCATGGATGACAGTGTCAACACCGCGCAGGGCTGGCTCCAGCGAGATCGGATACGTGGTCGCTCCTTCCACCAGCTCGATATGCTCCACCGGCAGAAGCTGAGCCGCGCGGCGACGATTGCGCACCAGACAGCGCGGTCGCTCTCCGCGCTCGACGAGCCGCCGCACCAGGTGTCTTCCAATAAAGCCAGTTGCACCGGTAATCAGGATCATAGCTTCTCTCCTCACTGCTGCCACCTCTGCGCCTTTTCAGCCGCTCTCAGCTGGCTGCCAGCTGGCGCTGTGTGGCAGACCAGACGTGCTTTCTTCGCCAGCGATGGCGAGATCCCTTCAGAAAAGAAGACGTCACAGGAGCCTTCAACAGAGACCACCGCCTTCGAAAAGAGCCGAGTCAAGCCGAGCCGAGCCTGCTGGCTGCTCTGGGGAAGCAGCCAGGCTGCAGCGCCAGGCTGAAGCCAGCAGACAGGGCAGCAGGAGACCTCGGAAGCCAGCCAGGTAAGCCAAAACCAGTCTCGTCTGGCAATGGCAGGCGAGGCGAAGTCAGTCACCCGTTCATCGGTCGCCTGGCCTGAAGATTGAGGAGCAGGGAGAAGAGAAAACCCTATGCGCATAGGAACAATGCCGCTGAGTATAAGCACAGCAATAAACGGGAGAGCAGGATCTCAGAGGAGGGCTTCGGCGGGCAGGTAGATACGCACCGCCACGCCCTCCTCTGGACCACTCTTAATCGTCAGACTGCCGCCAGCAATAGCCAAGAGGGCACTATGGGTTAGCAGGCCGCCGCCAGTACCACTGGTAGCCGCGTCGGCGGCAGCAATACCCACGCCATCATCGGCCACGATCACCTCCAGATCGGGATCACAGCGCGCCTGCAGCGTCAGGCGCAGGCGGCGATGGAGATCGCTGCCGCGGGCATGGCGAGCGGCATTGCGTAGCGCCTCCTGCACAGCGGCAAAGATCAGCTCAGCAATGGCAGGCGGTGTTACCTCATCGATGTGCGCCGCAGTCTCTTCATTCACCTGCCAGCAGATCTCATCGAAGGCATCATGAAAATCCTGCTCTAGCATCGTCCGAATGGCCTGGACCAAGCCCTCGCGCTCCAGACGATAGGGTGCACCGGGCGTCGTCGCGCGCATCAGGGCCGCCAACTGACGATGGGCACTACTCACCAGCCCAACCGCCTCCTCGAGGGCCGTGGGGGCCCCTTCCTGACCACCCTGGCGCGCCCCCAGACGCAGCGTCTCCAGACGCAGCAGCGCCAGATGCATCTGAGGCAGAATCTCATCATGCAAAATTCGCCGCTGCTGAGCGCCCAGCAGCTTCACATCGACAATACGACGGCGCAGCAAAGCCGCGACGGCCTGCATGGCCTCATGATCGCCGATCGTATCGAGAATGCGCTGCCCACAAGCCTGAGCCAGATTCATATCCTCCTTGGTGAAAGTTCCACCATCCTCGCGCGGTCCCAAAAAGAGGGTCGCCACCAGCCCGCGCTCATCGTAGAGAGGCATCACCCAGCAGACCAGCGGCTCGCCGCTTGCCAGGCGCAGGCGCAAGCGATAAGCCAGCGGCGTACCGGCCCCACGCCCACCAGGGGGGCGGCGCGGTACCAGCCTTACCAGGGCATCCGTCTCAGCGGAAGCCAGTCCTTCGCCGCGACGTGGCAGCTCCGTTCCATTGAAGCGGGCGTCAGCCGGCCAGCGATAGCTAAAAGTACGCCGCATCGGGCCGGCCAGAATCACCAGGCGAGCGCAGCGGACCGCCAGGACACTCTGGCACAGCGAGAAAAAGAGGTTCTCCAGCTCGAACTCACTCTTCTCCGCACTCGTATTCAGCCAGTGGCGCAGGCTCGTACTACTCAAAAAGCGGCCCAGTAAGGCAATATAGCGATCATGGGCCTGGTAGCTACTCCAGGTAAAGAGAGCGTAGGCCACTGTCGCCAGGCAGGTAATGCAGAGCAGCCCGCCCAGGCTACTATGTGTCAGCGAAACCAGGAGGGCGATAAAGAGCGCCACCGCCGTCGCCACAATGACAATGCCGCGCCACTGCTCAAAGAAGCCTCGCCGCGCCAGTGGGCGTTCGATCAAGATACCATGACGGACAATCGAGTAGCCAATAACCAGAATGATCAAAGCCACAACCAGGTTGGCAAGCAGATCAAGCACGAGCAGGCTCGGGGGAATGGTCCGTAAAGGCGGTACGGCCAGCAGCGGCGCCCCACGTCCCAGCCAGCGGAGCATCGACCAGAGCCCGGCCAGGCCCAGGCCAATAGTCAGGGCCACCATCAGCAAGGCCGCCAGCAGCAAGGCCGGGCGCGCCAGGTGCCAGGAGAGCTGCGGCTCCTCTAACAATTCGACCTCCGTGGGATCATCCCAGAAGGCTTCTAACAGGGCCCGCCGCAACGAAGGCCGGGCTCCTCCCCTCTTGCGCGCGCGCAGGCTCATCCCGACAGCCCGCACGCCGGCCACCACCACCTGTTGAATGCGACTGGAAGTAAACCAGGGACCGATGGCACAGAATGCCACATAGACCAGGAAAAGAAGCGGTAGCAGGAAGAGTGGAGAAATCCATGCCCGACCAGCACTGGGAGGGGGCATGCTATAGGCCAACAGCTGCAATGTTTCCACAAAGGTAAAGGTCCGGCGATTGAGCAACAATAGCAAGAGCAGCGCTGTCCCGAGCACGGCCCCTAGAGCCAGTAACCAGGGAATGCGCCGTCGCCAGCCGGCGTTGATCAGAGAGGCATAGTGGAGGCCGATAGCGAACCAGATATAGGGGACCCAGAGCGCCGGGAACCAGGCGGCCTGCCAGAGAAGATTGAGCAGAGGGCGCAGAGTCGACTGATCCAGCGGCAGCGTAATCAGCAGTGCATGCACAAAGAAAAAGAGCGCACTCAGCGCCAGGCCCACCACGCCCCAGAGCGTGATACGGGCCCGGTGATCGCCGTTCAGCCAGACCGTACTCGCCAGCCAGAGGAAGGTCACCAGATTAAAGATCGAGACCGCCAGCGTCAACGTGCCCAGCAAGGTGACCGGAGCAAGCAGTATCTCAAGAGCCATCATTTCCCTCACGACAGGCAGATCGACTGGCCGGCCCAGCTAAGAAGGGGCTTCCTCTCCCTCGCTGGCATAGAAGGGCACCCACTCGCCCCGGCGATTCTGCACGTAGGCGACGCCCTGCTCGTCCCAGATAATCATGCGATTAAGCGTGTAGATCAGCGTCGCCCGCGCGCGCGCCACCTTCTCATCAACCGCTGACTCGCTCAAGCCCCAGGCGGCATAAATGCGTCCATTGGTGCGGCTCACCGCGCGCTTATCGTGCAGATTCAGACGGGCCGCAATCTGCTCATTGGTCATGCCCTGCGCCAGCAGCTCGGCAACACGCAGCTCGTTCGGCTCCAACAAGGCGCGCGGCGACTGCTCATCCAGGCTGCGCACTTCCTGCACACGGTCCTCGATCTCGGGATCAACGAAGCTGCGACCACTGATCGCATCCCGCAGCAGCGGCACCAGCATGCTCGGCAGCAGATAATTGCTTTTACGAACGTAAGCGTAGTGTGTTAGAATACCAGAAGCGCGAAACTCGCGATAATACTCATCGTCATCCTGAATCGAATAGAAGACCACCGGCATGCGGGGACGCTCACGGCGAATAGCGACCGCCGCCGCCACGCCGCTCATGGCCTTGCGCCCCAGGGCAGGGTCGCGCAGCTGGACATCCATGAGGATCACATCCATATCCAGCTCGCAAGCGCGCGCCACGGCCTCACGTCCCGTGGCCGCCTCGCCAACCACCTGGACAGCCCCCGTCGCCTCAAGGCCCTCACGCAGAGCCTTGCGTAAGGGGCCGTGATCATCGACCAGCAGCAACTTCATCGGAGCATCCATAGCCGGAACGGGAACAGCCCTCCTTTTGGTCCGTTGGGAGCAGTTGGGAGCACCAGAGCACAGAGCAACAGCACCTTGCCACTCGGATCAGGCGCCAGGCCAGAGCCGCACCTTCCCCATCTTCCTGCAGACTAGAACGTTCCAGCCCGACGCCAGGGAACAGTGCGCGCCTTTATTATACACCGCTGCTGTCCCGAGAGAGCAGAACCTCCCGTCCCGGGAGGCAGGTGAGATGAGGAGAGCAGCGAGCACAGGAGGGCCAGACAGCAGACGGGCCGACAGCCGGGGGTGTCCCTTCCTCGCAGGGAAATGCAACAGGCTGTCGACCCACCTGTCAGCAGATGAGGCCTGGAGAGCGCACTCGCCACCACCATCACCACCCCTGTCTAGCTTCTCCTCAGCAGCTCAACAGAGGAGAAGCCAACGGGCCAGAGGGGCAGAGGCTGAACGGACGTGGCAGCGTCGCCTCAGCCACTGCCGCCCTTGATTGATCTGAGCGACTAACGTTCGCCAACCCTAGTAGCCAGCGGTCTGCTCAAAAGCCTGGGCAATCACCTGGTAGCCCTTGTCCTTTGCATGGATGTCGTGGAAGACACTGCACATCCAGGTATAGCTACAGATGTTGTTATTGGGGACAGCAGCCCCCCCAAAGGCAGAAAAGACATCGACGAGCACGCCAAAGCCCTGGACATCGCTCGCCAGATGCTCATTGAGCTGCTGAGTATAGGGCACTGTGTTGGGGCAGATGTTCTGATAGGGATTGTAATAGTTCATCACGAGCAAATCGCCCGTCACCTGCCCGTTCACCGTCAGAGCCGCCCGCAGCTGGGGCAGAATCACCTGGCGCAGATTATAGTCCAGCGTCTGCAAGGCACTCGTGCTGCCGGTGGTATCGATCGCACAGGTCTGCGAGTTCAGATAAGGCAGGACATCATTGGCCCCGATGTCCAGGGTCACAGGGCTGACCTGGCCCGGATGGGCCCGCAGGAAATTGAGGGCAGCATTCAGCTGCGAACCAACGTAGGGATACTTGCGCAGGAGGGGAAAAGGACATTTGCCGTTGAGGAAGGTGACGCTGGTCTCGCCCGGACAGGCCAGGTTGACCATGTTGGTTGTGCCATGCGCCTTCAGATCCTGGAAAAAGTAGTTGCTGTAGCCATGCGTGAAGTCAAGGTCAGGCTGGAAGCCGAAAGCGAGGGAGTTTCCCAGGACAAGGTAGTACTTCTTTGGACCGACCAGCTTCACGCCCTGGGCCTGAGCTGCACGCACATCAGGGGCAAGAATAAAGAGGAGTAGCACGGTCAGGACGAAGGGTAGCACCAGGCGGCAGCAGGAAGGTATGCGTTTACCCATACATGACCCCCTTTGGTGTCAGGGCTAACGTTGCAGCAAGCAGTGAGGAAAAGCACACACCCCTGTTACATAGTATACAATCTGAAACAAAATAATACAAGACATTACATGGTAAAACAACTGTTTGTTCTCTGGCAGGCAGCGACAGCGCCAGCCGAGAGGCAGGCAGGGGCGGCCCTCGGCGCAGCGGGTTCGGCCAGACCTTGACCCGGGCCGTCTTCTCAGCTATAGTCTTCAGAGAAAGCAAGCGGCAGGTCTCGGCGAAGCCAGACTGGGCAGGAGCAAGAGACCGGGTCGCGCTCTTTTTCTTCCCCCAGTCGATGGGGAGAGCTTGAGGTTATGAGACAGGAAAGGCGGGTATGGAGCAGACGCAGCAGACGGAACAAATGCAGCAGCAGGGCCGCTCGCCGCGCGTTTTAGCTATTCAACAGATCTGGGATGACCCTCCCGGCTCCCTTGGCGAGATCCTCGCGGAGCACGGCATCGCCTGCGATACTGTGCACGCCGAGCGGGGTCCCCTGCCGAATCATCTCGGCGACTACAGTGCTCTCCTTGTGCTGGGCGGCCCTCAGCACGTGGGCGAGGAAGAGCGCTACCCCTATCTCCTCCAGGAGCAGGCCCTGATTCGCCAGGCAGTTGAGCAGGACATTCCCTTCCTCGGTATTTGCCTGGGAGGACAATTGCTTGCGAATGTACTGGGAGCGGAGGTCAAACGACACGATTTTGTGGAACTGGGCTTCTACCAGGTAGAATTGACCGAGGCCGGGCAGCGCGACCCGCTCTTTAAGGGATTGCCGGGCTATCAGCAGGTGATCCACTGGCATGAGGATGTCTTCGGACTGCCTGCAGGCGCCGTGCTGTTGGCTACCAGCCCGTCCACGCCTCATCAGGCTTTCCGCTATGGGCGCTGCGCTTACGGGTTGCAGTACCATATTGAGCTGACGCCCGCGATGCTGGACACGTGGCTCTATACCCCTGACTATCGCGAGGAAATCATCTCGCTCCTGGGTCCAGACGCTATCGAGCGTCTGGAGCAGGAACGTGCCCGCTTCTATCTGCTCTACCGCCAGCATACGCGCCTGGTTTTTGAAAACTTTCTGCGCCTGGCCGGGCTTCTGCCAGGGCCTCCTGCTGTGAGCGAGCAGGGCCGGTAGTTGGTGCGTTTCTGTCTCGTATTTGCGTAAGCAGTTGACCAGACAGGGATGGCATACTATAATTAGCGTAAGCGCGATCAAGGGACAATTTCCCTCGCTATTCCTCGCCTGGCGGGGTTGGATGTTTTCCTCGCCCACTGCGAGGGATCGGTCGCCGTTTATCGGCACGGCCAGGCCCCGAGCAGAGCTAGCCTGTCGCGCGGCACTCCAGGTCCAGAGCCCGTGCCAGGTGGCGACTCAAGCGCGCAGTCAAGCACGCTACTATACCTGTACCAGGCGTGTCCTGTCCTGGTCTGTATTGCTATGTCAAGACCAAGCCGTGGAGTGGAGCTGAAGGAGTCATTGATTACAATGCCGCATGCAAGAGGCCGCCGGCGTCAGGCCAGCGTCGCCTCTGAACCATCTCGCTTTGTCTTTTCTGCCTGTAGCATCCCCTGTGAGAGGCACCCAGAGCATAACGAGGATAGCTTTATCTCTGATGCTTCAACCGGCCTGGCCGCTGTCTTCGATGGCGTCGGCGGCAGCGCCGCCGGTGAAATCGCCGCCCGCATCGCAGCCCGCTGTACGCATCAGGGCTGGAAAACAGTGATGCGCCGCCTGCAACAGCGTTACCCCAGCGGCCTCTTGCTGGATCAGCAGGGAGACCACCATCAAGAACTTGGCCGCTACTTACGCGAGGTGCTGGAAGAAGCTGACGAGCTGATCCGCACGGAAGGCGCCCAGCTGGCCGGAACCGACGACCTGGCGACAACAGTCGCTCTCGGCGTCTTTTGCCCCCTCTCTAATGCCCCCGGCGCCTTGCTCTTCTATGCCCACGTCGGCGACAGCCGCATCTATCTGCTCCGACCCGGCGAACCCCTCCGCCGCCTGACAACCGACGACGGCCTGCTGGGAAAGCTGGTGGAAAATAAGGTGCTCAGGGATAGCGATGCTCTGCGCATCGATCAGGCGATGCGCTTCGAGGATCTCTCGGATCTAGAGCTGAACTACTTCCGCTGGCGCGGCGGCATTACTCAGGCCCTCGGTGGCCCTCTCCCCCCGACTATTCACGTGGACCAGACGACGATTGCTCCAGGCGACCGCGTGCTCTTCTGCACCGACGGCATCCACGATAATTTGACCGATGAGGAGATCGCAACTTTGCTCAAGGCTGGCCCCCGCTCTTCGGTGGCTCGTCTCCTGGTTGAACGCTCGCTAGAACGCTCGCGCGAGGAGCGCCATATGACGATTCGGGCGAAACCCGATGACATCACCGCCGTTGTTGTGACCTGTCGCTTCTAGATCTTCTCTTGGAAGGATAACCACCTCTTCTCTCGCTGTACACGAGCAGCTTCCCCCAAAAAGTACCAGACGTATTTGTCAATGTGCCTATCAATTGCGCCGGTATGCTACACTGTTCCCTGTTTCAAGGCTTTCTAGTAAGATCGAGAGCTGCTGCTCAGCATGAGAAGAGATCGGCTGACGTTCAAGGTGATCAGTCTCTTTGTGCTGCTGTTGTTGCTGCCCGCCTGCGCGAGCAGTGGAAGCAGCAGCAGTCGCTCTCAGCCTGAACGCGACGCGGTCCACGCCCCTCTCGGCAGTGGAGCCCTCACCAATTTGGAGCGACTGGCAACGCCAACACCCACGGTGCTGATTCCCAGTCAGCATCTCACCCCCACGCCTCGACCCACCGCTACGAGGGCAAGCGGCACCCAGGCAACCCCCCTGGCCAGTGCTTCCGCTCCCTATGGCCCCCCTCCTCCTCTCACAGATCTGGAGCAATACCTGACTCAAAAGCTCTTCGAGCAGATCAACAGCGATCGAGCAGCTCAGGGCCTCTACCCCTATACCTGGAACGCGACGTTAGCTGCTGGCGCCCGCTTGCATAGTTGGAATATGTACCACTGTGGCTTTAGTCACACCTGCCCCGATGGCCTGCCTCAGTGTACACGCATCGCCAATGAAGGCTTCAGCTTCAGCGATTGCGGCGAGAATATCGGTCTGGCCGGCCCCTCCAATCCTGCCTGGACCAATGTCTATCAGGTCCAGGAAAGCATGGCGAATGAGCCGGCGACGGGCTGGCACCACATCCATCTCTTTAGCACGACATTACACCGCGTGGGAATCGGGGTCTACGTCGATCCTTCGGGCTGGGTCTGGTTCACAGAGGACTTCGTTAGCTAGGGCTGACTCGAACCTGTCTTGCAGGGCCTGGGGCTGAAGTCCGGCAGACGAGAGCCAGCGGTGGACCGCTTTCCGTCTTTCCTCCTTCCCCTCCTCCGCTTTCGCCTTCCCTTGTGACTGCCGCGGAGCAGGCAGAGCAGCGACCTCTTGCCGGCTGCAGCCCTCCTGTATGGTCCGGTCCCTCTCTGCCTGCTCCCTGCTTCTCTTCTATCCCTGCGTGCCAGCGGCCTGGGCCTGGCTGGCCGCATCCTCCTCTTCGATGAGCTGGGCCTCAATCTGAATGTCGATGCGGTCGCTGACAAGCCAGCCGCCAGCTTCAAGGGCCACATTCCAGTTGAGTCCCCAGTCTTTGCGGTTGAGCGAGGTGGTGGCCGTGAAGCCCAGGCGCCTCTTGCCTTGCCAGTCACGCGAGCGGCCTTCCAGAGTGACATCGAGGACAATGGGCCGGGTGACACCCCGAATGGTGAGGTCACCGTAGAGCTTGCCGCTGGTGTCGCTGAGGGGTTCAAGGCGCGCGCTGGTGAAGGTGATGGTGGGGTAATGCTCCACATCGAGGAAGTCGGCAGATTTGAGATGGGCGTCGCGTTGCGGCTGGTTACTATCAAGACTGGTAGCCTCAATTTCGACGGCGACCCGCGTCGCTTCGGGATGGGCCTCGTCAAACTCAATGGTTCCCGACCATTGCTTGAAGCGACCCCGCACGGTGGTGATCATCATGTGCTTGGCACTGAATTCGATGCTGGTGTGCGCCGGGTCGATGCGCCAGGGCATGGCTGGCCTCCCCTTCTCAAAGAAGAACAGCTAACAACTCAATAATAGTTACTAATATTAGTATAGTAACTACGGAAAAGTATAGAGAAAGGCGAGGTCTTTGTCAAGATGGAGTGTGGAAGTCATTGGCTGGGGCTTGCCGGGCGACAGTTGGCGGGCTATCATGAGGAGCAGAGCAGAAGAGAGAGTAGGCTGAGGGCTTCAGCCGGCGAGCATGAGAAGGAAAGGGCCGGGTGCCGATGATTCCGCGCGATGATTTTACGCCGCATGGCTATCTAGACAATCCTTTCCATAGTTGGAAGCTGAATCCGAGCGGTGTGCTTCGCAGTCGTCCGCCGCTTGGCATGGGCTGGCACGTCCCCAACCTGGGCAGCTATGTGCGCAACCAGTTTCAATACAGTGCTCACCTGAATATTGGGCTGCGCCTCGACGATGACCTCTTGCTGATTACGCCGGAAGATTTCCAGCGTCAGGGCTGCGCCCTCAATAGTCCTCTCCATACGAAGAATCGCTTCGCCTACAATTGTATTGTCCCATCACACAATCTGCTGGTACACGCTGTCTACTTTCTGGTTGAGGAGCACGTGCTTGGCTGCTTACTTTCGTTGACGGCCACTGGTGAGTCGAGACTGCGCGTGACCTGCTACGTCCAGCACGAGCACACGCACAATCCCTTTACAAGTCGTCTATGGGAGCACGGTCTCTACGGGCGCGCCCTGCCTGGTGGCAATCTGGCCATGTTAGGCATAGCCAGCGAGGGTGACGTCTTCATTCACGGTTGGGTAGCTGTCGACGATGGTTCTGCGCCGCAGCCAGGGAAGGCAATCTACACCGTCTCTCAGGTCGAACTGGCCGCTCAACTACGTGGGGCGGCAGTGGCCCCTCCAACGGTGACGCAGGCGGACCCCGAGACGGGCTGGCAGGTGCGCACGCTGACGCTGCCCTGCACCGTGGAGCTGACGGCAGATGGTGAGGAGCGCCGCCTGCTGCTCTTGCTGGCGCGCGGGGTCTCGCTTGACCAGAGCTACCGCCGCTGGCGCGAGGCTCAGGCGAACTTCCAAGCGGCCTTGAGGGAGCGAGAGCAAGAGGACGAGGCATTCTGGACACGGGCGCCCCAGCTGTCGGGCGACTGGCCAGCGACCTGGCGCCGCGGCTTCGTCTATGATCAGGAAACCTTGCGCATGGTGATTCGCCCTCCCTGCGGTCTGCTCAAGGGTGCCTGGGACGGCATGCAAGTTCAGGCTCCGCGTCTGGTCTTGGCCGAGGCCGCCCTGGATGCGCTGGCTCTCAGTTACGCGGCGCCCGAGTTGGCTGAGGAGGTGCTCTTGACCCACTTTACGGAGGCTCCCCACGCCAATCTTCCCTGTATGCGTGAGGACGGTAGCTACAATATGGTAGCCGACGATGGGCAGATCTGCGGGACCGCTCCGGAGTGGGGCTATCCCCTCTATTGCTGCGATCTGCTCTTCCGACGCAGCGGTAACCGGACCTGGCTCCGGCGCCTCTATCCCGCTGCCGCCGCCTATCTGCGCTGGTGGCTGGAGCACCGCCGTGATGCCGACGGCTGGCTGGTCTACGCCTGCTCCTGGGAGAGCGGTCAGGATGTGTCGAGCCGCTTTGGACCGCAGCAAACCGGGGGGACGCTTATTCAGCATGTGCGCCCGGTGGATCTGCAGGCCAGCATGGCTCAGAGCGCAGCCATTGTGGCACGCTGGGCCACGCTCCTGGCTCAAGAGGAGGTGGATGGGTCAGGCCAGGCCTCTGCCGGCCCGCTTCTCAGCCGCGAGGAGTGGCAGGCTGAGGCCTCCTGGTGGCAAGCCATCGCCGATGAATTCACGGTCAAGACGCGGCGTATGTGGCAGCGTGGCTGGTTCCGAGACTACGACTCCCAACGCCAACAATGGTCGAGCGAACGGGACGCCATGCACCTGGCTCCCGTCTTTTGTGGCGTGGCTGGCTGGGGTCAGAGCGAGCAGCTGCAGGAAGCCCTGCGCCATCCTCCTACTCACAGCGGAGGCTGGGCTCCCCTCTGCTGGCCCCCAGTGGCATTGACCGTCATCGGTGCCGCTGACGCTGCCGGCCAGCCAGAGGTGGCCGCCGAACTCGCCGCCCAGTTCATCGCTGACGGCTACCGCCATCTCGACCGGCGCACCTTCAGCCCCGAAGAAGGTTTACCAGGGGTCACTCGCGAATATCGCCAGGTGCGCTGGCACGGCACCGCGCCAGAGTACGTCACGGCTGGCATTGAAGGCTACGGCTGGGGCGCCTTGGGCCTGCATCTCTTGCTACGCTACCTCTTCGGTCTGCGCGAAGAAGAGGCGGGTCAGCTTACAGTGCAACCCATGCTGCCCCGCGCTCTGCGCCAACCCGGCAGCCGCTATCACGTGGGCCCGATCCAGTGGGGTTCCTTCGCGCTGCAGGCTGCCTGCTCTGTGGTCGATGACCATCACTACCACTTTGACCTGACGGCGAGCGAGGACCGCGGCACCGCCGCGCACTGGGAGTGGGAAGGACGCTGGGGAGAGGGTCGCCTCATCCAGCTCAGTTCTTCCTGACTCCCTTGCTCTCTGGCCCTGGCGAGACCCCGCGCGGACAGTCGCCTGCTGCCGCCACTAGACCTCTGCTTCCTGCAGCAGGGCCTCAAACTCAGTGCGATTGAGATGCTCCCGCTCCAGCAGCGTCGCGGCCAGCCGATGCAGCTGATCACAATGCGTGCTCAAGATCGAGCGAGCCAGCTCGCGGCCCTCGCTCAGAATGCGCTGCACCTCGGCATCGATGAGAGCGGCCAGCGAGGTACTGATCGCGCCGAAGCCACGCCCCAGACCGGTCCCCGCAGCCTGCACCCGCGCCAGGGTCGCTGTTGCAGCATAAGCCGGCAGCAAGTGAGCGCTGGCCGATGCCGATCCCAACGGGGACCCATCCAGGGTCAGCGCCGCCCCTGTCGCTTGTGCGGAGACCGCTGACAGCACGGGACTGGCCTCCTCGGCAGCGTAATCGGCGAAAATTACTCCGACCTGCTCGCTCATCCCCCAGCGAGTGACCATGCGACGCGCCAGATCCGTCACCACCTGCAGGTCGTTCTCAGCGCCCGTCGTCACATGTTCGGGACCAAAGATCAGCTCCTCAGCGACCCGTCCTCCCAGACCAACAGCGATGCGCGCCATCAGCCGCTCACGGCTATAGTTGTAGCGATCCTCTTCGGAGACAAACTGAGTTACACCCAGACTCTGACCCCGCGGCAGAATCGTTACGCAATTGACGCGGTCTGCCTCCGGCAGATGGTAGGCGACCAGGGCATGGCCCCCTTCGTGATAGGCGATCACACGCCGCTCCCGCTCGCTCATCACGAGCGGACGCAAAATTCCGAGCTGGACCCGGGCCAGCGCTTCTTCAAAGCAGGTCTGGGTCACCGCCTCCAGGTCGCGGCGCGCAGCAATCAGCGCCGCCTCATTGACCAGATTGGCCAGGTCAGCCCCACTCATGCCCGTCGTCAGGCGCGCCAGACGCTCCAGATCGACATCCTCATCCAGCGGCGTTTGACGGGTATGAACCGCCAGAATGGCCTGCCGCCCGGCCCGATCGGGTAGGGAGACCGTAATAGTGCGGTCAAAACGCCCCGGACGCAGCAAGGCGCGATCCAGAATATCCACCCGGTTGGTGGCCGCCAGCACGATCACCGCTTCACGCTCGCTAAAACCATCCAGCTCGACCAGCAACTGGTTGAGGGTCTGATCACGCTCCTCATTGCTGAAGACGCGCGCCCCTCGCTTGCGCCCGACAGCATCAATCTCATCAATGAAGATGACACACGGGGCCGACTTGCGAGCTTCGGCAAAGAGGTCGCGCACTCGACTGGCACCAACGCCAACAAACATCTCCACAAATTCGGAGGCGCTGATGCTGAAGAAAGGAACTCCAGCCTCGCCCGCAACCGCTTTCGCGAGCAGCGTTTTGCCCGTCCCCGGTGGCCCAACCAGGAGGGCACCCCGTGGGATGCGAGCCCCCAGGCGCTTGAAACGCTCCGGCGAGCGCAGGAACTCAACAATTTCTTCTAGCTCGGCACGCACCTCATCGATGCCAGCGACATCGGCAAAGGTAACTGGGGGAGCCGTTTTCACTCGCGCCTGCCCCATACGCCCCGCCAGGCCATTGTTTCCTCCACCACTGACCTCGGCCAGCGAGCCGCCATTGCTCCCCCGGGCCGGGCCTTCCGTCTTGCGCTCCGCCGTGCCCGGCTGCTTTTCGAAACGGCGCGCCCGGCTCCGACTCATACGCGCGATGCGCTCGTCGAGAGCACGCAGCGGGCGCGGATTGCGCAGCGAGAAAGTCATTAGAGTGAGAACCAGCCCAATGACGACAATGGGCAACAGGTGCCAAAGCAGCTGCAGCCATAAAGGATTAGAGGCCGGGGGTAATATCGTCACAAAAACATGTTTCTCATTCAGAAGAGGCATGAGCAGAGGATCTCCCTCAGCAGGCAGGCGCGTATAGAGCTGCCGGGCAGGATCGAAAGTCTGCGCCTGCGTCTGGGCACCGGCCCAAGTCGAATAATTGGCGCTGGCACTGATCGAGCGGCTCCAGGCTCTCGCCTCGGTCGCCAGAGCTTGCGAGGAAGGGGACTGCCCGGCAGGCGTTGAAGCAGAGGCCAGCAAGCCATACATCGAGCGATCTTGCAGCACGACTGCCAGCACCTTGCCCGCCTTGACCTGGTTCACGAAAGCGCTATAGCTCAACACCGTCACGCCGCTCGGTGCCGTGCTGGTCGTCGGCGGCTGGAGCTGGCTGGCCAATCCAAAGAGCAGCAGGACTAAAGCCAGCACAAGGGCCCCCGTCAACAGCCCACTGCGCCGCGCCTGTATCCATGACAGCCATTTCAGCCGATTGCTTCTCCTACTCCTCACACCATTGCGCCGCCATGCCCGTTGCCACCAGCGCGCATGGCGACCACCCTTTTCTTCCATTCCTTCACCTCACCTGAGAAAGGCCCGCAAGCAATCAAATGAGGATCTTTTGCAGAAGATGCTCGCAGCCTTCCGTGTCCTTCATAGTTCATTTCATGTCTGCCAATGTTTCAATTGCTATGTTACGCCTTTTTCTTTCCTGCCATGAGTATAATGCAGGGAAGAGGCCAACCCGTCCAGGAGATGAAGACCGTATGAGTGCTCTCGCCCTATGTCGGACACGTGAAGATTGTACTGCTTCTCCCCGCCTTCCTCAGAGAGGTGGTGGATCTTTAGTACTTTCTTCTTAGTGAATATTATAGCAAATCGTTTCTCTCCTTGCCATTACGTATCAAGATGTCTCTTTACTCTCGCTTACTGGGGCATCGGCCCCCCTTGGAAGCCCTTGGGCCCGCGGCTCGCACCTGGGGGCCAGCTTATCTGCTTCCTACTCCGGCCCCAGAGAGCAGGCCAGGTACTCTCTGGTCCTTCCTCTCTTTTTCGTTATAAACGAGCCAGCCAGGGACCTCTGGTATCTGGAAAATTTCTCCTTCGGTCCATCAGGAGGAGGATCGTCCCATCGCCAACCACTCTGCCCTGTCTATTTCTGGCGCAGCGTCTCCTTGCATGGGATAGAATCAGAAGCGCCGCTCCCTTGTGCGTATGCGGGCTGGTCAAAGGCGGCCAGAGTGAACAGGAGCGCAGGCGCACAAGTGAGCAAGCTCCCTGGCTGGTTATGCCAGGAATCACTCTGATAGGCCAGGAAAGAGAAGGAGACATCTGGAACCATGAAAGCGATCCGCATCAACGAAACTGGCGGACCAGAGGTCTTGCATTTGGAAGAGATGGAGACGCCGCAGCCGCGGCAGGGCGAAGTGTTGATCAAAGTGGCGGCTGCCGGGGTAAATTATGCCGATCTGGCTCAGCGTCAGGGCACCTACCTGACACGCACACGCACGCCAACCACGCTCGGCTTCGAGGTTGCTGGCACAGTGGTGGCTCTGGGTGAGGGCGTCACCGCACCTGCCCCGGGCACGCGCGTGGCCGCCTTTGCCACTGGTGGCTACGCTGAATATGCCACTGCCAGGGCTGAGACGGTCTTTCCGATTCCGGAGTCCCTCGATTTCGTGCGGGCTGCCGCCCTGCCGGTCCAGGGGGTGACCGCTTATCAGCTGCTGCACGATTCAGCTCGCCTGCAAGCGGGTGAAAGCGTGCTGGTGCACGCTGCTGCTGGAGGCGTAGGCACCTTTGCTGTGCAACTCGCCCATCTGCTGGGAGCTGGCCAGGTCATTGGCACGGCGAGCAGCGAGGAAAAACTGGAGTATATCCGGCGCCTGGGAGCCGATTGGGCCATCAACTACAGCCAGGAGAACTGGACGGAGCAGGTCAAGCAGGCCACGGGCGGGCGTGGCGTCGATGTGCTGCTCGAGATGGTCGGTGGCTCGATTGCGGAGCAGAGTCTGCGGTGTCTGGCCCCCTTTGGCCGGATGGTCGTCTTTGGGGCTGCCAGCGGACAGATCGTTCAGTTCAGTGGTATCCAGCTGATGTATAAAAACCAGGAGATTATCGGCTACTGGCTGAGTGCCTGGCTCAGCCGTCCACAGCAGATTGCTTTCGCGATGCAGGAGCTGACTCGCTACCTGGCTGCTGGTCAGCTGACGATCTTTGTCGGGCAGACATTTCCCCTTGAAGAAGCCGCTAACGCCCACCGGGCTATTGCTGAGCGACGTACCACCGGGAAAGTTGTCCTGACAGTAGAACCTCTGTAACCCTGCTGCGAATCCTTCCTACGGAGGAACGCTTTCTACTTGATGAACAGCGGCCCTGGCTTTGGAGACCTTCTTTCCCGTCCGCCGCCAGGGCCGCTTGGGCCAGTCTTTGCAACACTGGAGCCTGCCAGGCGTTTCTACTAATGGTGGCCTCAGTCGCTCGCGCTGAGCATTGGCTCTCGTCGAGCAATCAAACAAGCAAACAATCCAGCCTCCGGCTGCCACTCAGGGGACCTGACCAGGGCAGCGCTCCTTGCAGGCAATGGTGGCCGCCGGAGAGCCTCACCAGGCTGGCCATTCACTTCATCACTGGGAAGCAGGAACAGAGGTCTAGAGGATGGACGCCTTCCAGTTCGGCCAATGGTTTAGTAAACGACGGCGCCTCTGCGGCTGGCACAGTCAGCGTGCCTTGATCGAGACGATCCGCCAGGACCCGGCACTGCGCGCCCTCGGCATCTCCGAGGATTTTCTGGCGCGGCTGGAGGCCGGCCATCTCCACTATCCTTTCCGCGGGAAGACCCGGCAGCGCGTTCTTGCCTTGGCTGCCCTGCTCTGTCGAACCCCGCGGGATGTGCAGCTCTATCAACGGGCCGCCGGCCTGCACGATCTCAGTCCCCAGGAAACGGAGCTGCTGGCTACCCTCACCGAGCAATTGGGAGGACCCTCCTCGCCAGGCCTCGTGTTGCTCCCTCCCCGTCCTACTCGCTTGATTGGCCGCCAGCGCGAGCTGCAGCATCTTCTCCATGCTCTCCGCGATGAGGGGCCAGGCATCTATATCATCAGCGGCATGCCCGGCGTCGGTAAGAGCGCCCTCGCCGCCGAGCTGGCCCATTCACTGGCCACTGATGCCAACCGCTACCGGCGCTGTTTCCCCGATGGCATCGTGGCCCTGAGCGCGCGGGGTTACCAGGGCCTGCCCGGCCTTCGCGCCCTGTTGCAACGCCTGCTCGCTCTTCTCAGCATGAGCCAGCGCCAGCCAGAGCAGGCTAGTGGGGCGCTCGCGCTCCCTTCGGGGCCGACGTTGGGCCAGACCAGCTGTTCCGAGGCCGAGATGACTGCCCTGCTCGACCAGGTGCGCACACGACTCGCAGGGAAGCGCGCGCTGCTCTTGCTGGATGATTTGGATTCGCCGTTCCCGTTGTGGCAGGCCGCTGAGGCCCTGCTGACCTGCAGTAGCCATCAGGGGGAGCGCCTGAGCGCGAGCTACGAGTATCTCACCGGTAGCAGTATGCTGGTCATCAGTCGTATCATGCCGTCTGCGACTGCTTTGCCCACCCATCACTACCATCTGGAGCCGCTGGCTCCGGCGGATGCCCTCTCCCTCTTCTTGACTCTCCTGGGTCGCAGTACCTCGGCCTTGAGCGCCAGCGAGCTGCTGGCTGCAGAGCAGATCTGCGGCGCCGTCGGCGGCCTCCCACGCGCCATCGAGCTGGCCGCTACGGCGGTCGGCGCCGGGATCTCCTGCGAGCTGCTGGCTGAGCGCCTCTCACTCCATCCGCTTGATGCTCTGCTGGATAGCGAGGGTGAGCTACGTCGCCTGATTGCCGAGGCACTGGCCACGCTGCCCCAGGAGACAAGAGAGCTACTGCTGCAGCTTGTCCCACTGCTGGCCAGACCCTTTAGCCTGGCTGAGGCGGCTGACTGGCAACAACGCTGTACAGGGACGAGCCCAAGCGGTGGACCCCAGTCTGGTCAGACGTTCAGCGCCGAGCCTGCCAGTTCACCACAACGCACGCTGGCCAGCACTGCCGCCCACCTGGCGCGTCTGGTGCGCAGCTCGCTGCTCGATCTTCATTCAGAGATGGAGAACAAAGCAGCGAGCTGCGATGGCCCCCAAGAGCAACGCTATCGGGTCCATCCCTTGCTACGCGCCTATGTCCAGGAAGAGCAGCAGCGTCAGCAGGCCGCTTTGTTGACCCTCGCCACCGAGCAGCAACACAACATCCCGGTCTTAAAGAAGCACCAGGCCGAGCTACTTCTGACCCTTTCTCAGGCGTACCAGAGTGGTCAGGATAGGATCTTTCTCCAGCTGCTGCAGGCGCTACTCGGTCTGCTCGCGCATGTCCCGCTGAGCGAGAGCGAGCCGCTTCTGCTGCGTGGTATTGAGGTCAGCCAGCGCTTAGGAGACCTGTTCTCGCTCTCCTGCTTCCTCCAGCGTCTCGGCGCTCTCCACTTCTATCACGGCCATTTGCAGCAGGCCCATCAGCGCTTCGAGGAGAGCCTCCAGGTGGCCCAGCAAGCTCTTCAGGCGGGGCAGCCGCTGCCCGCCCTCAAGCAGGGCAGCCATCCCCGTAGCTACCTGGCCCGCTCCCGCTTTTATCAGGCCGCCCTGGCCAGTAGCGAAGGGGATCTGGCACTTGCGCAGCGTTATATTAATATTTTTCTCCGCATCTGTCAGGAGTGCGGCGACGTGCGCGGCACGATTGAAGCACTGAAGCTGCAGGGACGTTATGCCTATCGTCAGAGCCGCCAGCAAGAGGCCACACAGGCGCTGCGCCACGCCAGGCATCTCTCGCTCTCTCAGGAGCAGCAGCTCACCCTTCCCTATGACCGTGCGCTGCGCCTGGAGATCCAGCTTCTGCTCTGCCACACGCAAGGCGACCAGAGCGGGGCGCGGACCACGCTTGAGCAGCTGATCGCTCTGGCCAGCGATTACCTTGATCCTTACTTTGTTCCGGCTCTCGTCCTCGACGAGGCCGACTTTGCCTGGCGACAGGGAGCCTGGGAGCAGGCGCATCTCTATGCCCTGCGCGCCATCCAGGAGGCTGACCGCCTCGGGGCCAGCTTCCTCTACCAGAAGGGCCTGACCCTGCTCCAACGTCTCACAGGCGATGAAACACGGCTGGCCACCAGACCGACACACCCGCTGCAACAGGGCGATTAAGGCCAGAGTGCAGGGCATTCAGGCAGACAAGCAGGTTAAAGCCCAAAACGCAGGCGGCTGCTAAGGAGCCTGGCCCTCGCTGGTGCCTGCGAGGGGTCGCGCTCCTCAGCAGCCGACTCCAAGTCTTACTATAGGCGACGCGAGCGCGGCCTGCAGCAGAAATGCCGCTCGCCAACGCGGAAAGGGCGCGTAATCCTACCATTCCACTGGCCGCCTCCACCGGCTTCCCAGGCCCATCGACGAAGGTGAGCCACAGCGCGGAATATGGCTTCCCCTGAGCCAGGCCGGGGACTAATCAAGGGCACGCTGGAGAACCAGTCAGCGCCCACTGGCGCCCAGGCCACGCATGCTGAGCTGGATCTGCTCGCGCTGCAGGTCGACGGCCAGGACACGCACCTGAACCACCTGCCCGACGGCCACGACGGCCAGAGGATCGCGCACATAGCGATCGGCCAGCTCTGAAATATGGACCAGGCCATCGCGCTTGACCCCAATGTCCACAAAGGCGCCGAAGTCGACTACATTGCGCACGGTGCCTTGAAGGACCATACCCGGCTTGAGATCCTCCAGCTTCAGGACATCGTGGCGCAGAATGGGAGGCGGTAGCTCATCGCGCGGGTCAAGGCCCGGTTTCTCCAGATTCTCCAAAATATCCAGCAGCGTCGGCAGCCCTACGCCGATCTTGCGCGCAATGTCAGACCAGGCAGCCTGTTCGCCATCCAGCTCCCCATCCTGGCCATGTCGCCGCCGACTGCGGCCCAACGTGCTTTGGAGCTTGACCAGGCGTCGGAATTGGACGACGCGCTCCGCCGGTTTAAGTCCCCCATCCGAGCCTTCGGGCAGCATCGCCAACAAGGCCCGGGCCGCCGGATAGCTCTCGGGATGAATAAAGGTATTATCAAGCATTTCGACGCCATTAGCGATCTTGAGGAATCCAGCGGCCTGGGTAAAGGTGGCCGGTCCCAGGCCAGGAACCTTCAGTAACTCCTCACGCGAGCGGAATGGGCCGTGCTCCTCGCGGTATTTGACAATCGCAGTGGCAACACGGCTGTTAATGCCCGCAACATGCCTGAGCAGCGCAGCCGAAGCCGAATTCAGCTCGACGCCCGCAAAGTTGACGCAGGAGACAACCACCCGCTCCAGCATCTCGGCCAGGGCTTTTTGGTCAACATCGTGTTGATAGAGACCAACGCCCAGCGCGCGTGGATCGATCTTGACCAGCTCCGCCAGCGGGTCCTGAAGACGGCGCGCGATTGAAATGGTACCGCGCTGGGTTGCGTCCAGCGTTGGGAATTCCTGGCGTGCGATCTCGGAGGCCGAATAGACCGAGGCTCCGGCCTCATTGACGATCACATAACCGATCTCACCACGGCGACCTGTCTCTTCCTCCAGCGCGCGAATCAATTCCGCCACCAGCTGCTCCGTCTCACGCGAGGCCGTGCCATTGCCTATGGCAATCACCTTCAGATCGTGCTCAGCGATCAGGCGGCGCAGCGTCTGCCTGGCTCTCTCCTCCTGATGGAGGTAGATGGTATCCGAGGTCAGGTACTTGCCGGTCTCGTCGACGACGGCCAGCTTGCAGCCAGTGCGATAGCCCGGGTCAATACCCAGTACCTTGTAACCACGCAGTGGCGGCTGCAGCAGCAGATGGCGCAGGTTGGCTGCGAAGATCCCGATGGCATGCTCCTCGGCCTTGCGGGTCAGCTCAACGCGCACCTCGCGCTCCATCGCTGGAGCCAGCAGGCGTTTGTAGCCATCTTCGATGGCCTGAGCGAGCTGAGCGGCAAAGGGCGAGGTCTCTTTGATGGGATAGTGGGCCGTGATAGCGGGCCGGGCCTGTTCGTAGTCGAGCGTCACGCTGACACGCAGCACCTCCTCGCGCTCCGCGCGGTTGAGCGCAAGGACGCGATGCGGAACCATCCGCTCGACGCCCTCGTGAAAGTCATAATAGATACGGTAGGTGCCCTTGGGATCTTTCTCGGCCAGGGCCTCGGGATCAACGGGGCGAGCGCTGACCGTGGCCTGCTGGAAGAAAAGCGCGCGAACAGCACCGCGCACATTGGCATCTTCGGCGACGATTTCCGCCACAATATCCCGCGCTCCCGCATAGGCTTCCAGGGCCGTCTCGACCCCCTTCTCGGGATCAAGGACGGGGCGGGCCTGCTCCTCCAGCACTGTGGCTGGATCGCCCGCGAGCTCTGGTTGCTGCAGAATCAGCTCGGCCAGCGGAAGCAGTCCCTTCTCGCGCGCCACACTGGCCCGAGTTTTGCGCTTCGGTCGGTAAGGGAGATAGAGGTCCTCTACTTCCTGGAGGGTGCGGGCTGCCATGATGGCCGCCTCCAGCTCTGGCGTGAGCTTCCCCTGAGCTGCGATCAAACGGCGCACATCGGCCTTGCGCTCAAAGAGGGCGCGCAGGGCTGCCGCGCGATCGGCAATAGCCTGGATCTGGACCTCGTCAAGGCTGCCCGTCACCTCCTTGCGATAGCGAGCGATGAAGGGGATGGTGTTGCCTTCGTCCAGCAAAGCGAGGGTGCGCGCAATCTGCTCGCTGGAAAGCTGCAGCTCGGCGCTCAGCAGGCGCGCCAGCTCGGAAACGGGAAGAATCTCCTCGTCTGCGCTCTGTGTCATGCTTGCATCATTCACATTCACCAGAATACGTGCCACCTTCTGTCTGTGCTCGTGTTCTTCAGAATGGGTTAAGCCGGCTCCGGGAGGAGCAACCCGCGCCTATGATACCATAGCCCCGGCGTCAGGCCAGCCTCTCCAGGCCCTTTGTCCACCCCTTCCTCATCTACCAGGGGCCTGGCAGCCACTAGGCACCCCCGCCCGCCCAGCGGCTACTGAGGAAAACGCGCCTCCCGAGCAGCCCCCCCACCCAGCCGAGCACCATCGCCAGCAGCAGGCCCCCGCCAAGGTAGAGGAGAGGGCCAGGAACATTGGAACCGTTCCCCGCCGCAGGAAGCGAGAAGAGCCAGGGCGCCACCTGGTGGACAATGCGCGTCAGCTCGCGCCCTATCTGCAGAGGCAGCCCCGGCTGATTAGCGCGCTGCAGCTCGCTCTGGAGACGCTGGACGACGATGATCAGCAGGCCACAGCCGAAGACGAGCCAGAACATCACCGTACTGCAGATCCCCGCCCAGAAACCAGCCCGGGCCCCACGCAGCGAACTGCCACCGCGACGTGTGCTCATAAAGCCTGCCAGCAGATAGCACAGCCAGCCCACCACCAAGGACAACAACAGAGCCTCTTGCGTACGCAGGAGCAGCACCAAAAGCGCCGAGCCAACCCCCTGTAGCAGGCCCCAGAGGCAGCCCTGTCCGAAGGGACTGGGCAACGGGCGCAGCGACTGTGGAGGCACCATGATCACCTGGGCCCTCTGACCTGCAGATGGCCGCCCCGGTCCAGCAGGCGAAGCCGGCGAGACCGGATAAGACAACGGTCGCGGCCCTGATGGCCCCTTAACTACCATCGCCGGAGCCGCGCCTGCTCCGGGCCGCACTCCCGGCCCTGGGCCGGCCAGTGGCCCCCCTATCACACGCACCGTCGGCTCAGCGTGCCCCATAAAGACGCCCCTGCCTTGAAGCGCCTCGGCGAACTCGCGCATAGAGCGAAAACGTCCCTCTGGATTGAGGGCCAGACCCTTCAGCAGGGCTTGCTCGACACGCGGTGAAATCTGCGGATTCAACAGGCTTGGCGGCTGCAGCGTTTCTCGCAAACTGCGACTGATCGCCGAAGGAGGCCTGGTCGCCGTCAACAGATAATACATGGTCGCCGCCAGTGCATAGATATCCGACTGGGGCGTTGTCGTGCCTGTGTACTGCTCCAGCGGGCTGAATCCCTCAGTGACCGCTTTGATCATGGTCTGGCTGGCGCTGGCAGGATCGTAGAGCTTGGTGACGCCGAAATCGACCAGAACAGCATAGCCCTCGACCGTCAGAATAATATTGGCCGGCTTGATATCGCGATGAACCACCGCCGGCGTCCGGCTATGGAGCTCCTGCAGTACCTGCATAATGGGCAGGAACCAGACGAGCACCTCCTGCTCACGGCAGGGAGAGCCGCGGGCCTGCATCAGCTGGAGCAGGTTCTGGCCCTCAATCAGCTGCATCACCAGGTAGAAGCGGCCCCCCTCCTCGAAGGCATCATAGACCTGCGGGAGATGCTTGCTCTTAATGGTAAAAAGAATGCCCGCCTCCATCAGCGCCTGACGTCGCGCCGCCGGGGTGACATCGTAGGTCTCTTTGATAGCACAAGGACGATCGCCTTCGCTGGTATCAATACCGCGGTAGACCGAGCCAAAGCCACCACGGTTAATCAGGCCATCGATAATATAGTGGCCTCCGACGACCGTCCCAGATTTCAAAGGCAGGGGAAAAGTCATCTCACGGTCCTTCTCCCGGGCAACACTCAGCAGCAGATGGTCGACAGGATTAGCTCGCTCAGGCCTCGGGCCAGCTTCCCATCCTCTTCCGTTCCGTCAGGTGCTGCCCCACCCAGCGCCAGTAGCAGCCCAGAAGAGCCACACTGGCTAGCCAGTAACTTCAGATTCCCCATTTTATTGTACACCAGCAGCCACAGCGCAAGGGCCACACCCAGAGGAAAGCAGGAACTCCGGGCAACGGAACACCACGCCATCGACAGCCACCCACCCACCCACCGACTCCCAACAGAGTAGAGAGCCATGCCCCCCTGCTGATTGCCTCTGCAAGAGAGCATTTCATCTGCGCAGCCCTCGTGCTATACTGGAGAGAATAACGCTCCGCAGAGCGATGTTATAAATAAACGGAGATTGCAAGCAAGGGTCCGGCTTGCAATCGTGTACCAGTATGGTACAATGAGGCCATGCTCAACCGATCTGGCAGGAAAAGGAGCCTGTTCCGGGACTGGGCTGAGGGACCAGGAGAGCTAAGGCATGGCTTCGAAAGCAGGAGAACATGACAGCAGTAGCCTTGGGAAGAGAACCGGAGCAGGCAGACAGTTCACCAGATGCGGTGGACGCTCGTACAATAAGAACAGAGTAGCTAGAGTTGCAGCATGTTGACTTCCTTTGCAAGAGGAAGCAACTGCCTGTCACTCGTGCGGCGATCCAGCAGGCCGACCATAACAGAGGATGATACCGCTCCCTGCCCTGGGTAGGGAGACAAGAGCAGGTACTTGGAACGAAAAGTGATGTTCGACGCCGATAAGCCGACCGAGCCAGAACGCGAACTCATACCAGTGCCGGAGCCGGAACCGGAGCCGGAGCCTGAGCAGGATGAGGATGCGGACCTGACCTCGCTAGCGCAGAGCGATAGCCTGCGCCTCTACCTCCGTGAGATCTCTCGCATCCCCCTGCTGACTCCAGCGCGTGAGGCCGAACTGGCCGAGCGTGCTGAACGGGGAGATAGCGATGCACGCAACCAGCTCATCATGGCTAACCTTCGCCTGGTGGTCAGCATCGCTAAGAAGTACGTAGGCCAAGGGCTCTCCCTGGAGGACCTGATTGGCGAGGGCAATATCGGCCTTATTCGCGCTGTCACAAAGTTCGACTACAAGAAGGGCTTCCGTTTCTCCACATACGCCACCTGGTGGATTAAGCAGGCAATCACGCGAGCGATTCTGGAGGGAACGCGCGTAGTCCGCCTGCCGGTCTACATTATGGAGGAGGTCATGCGCGTCAAGCGCATCATGCGCCAGCTCTACCAGGAGATGGGAAGGGAGCCTTCGCCCGAGAGCATTGGTGAGCGGCTCGGCATGAGTCCAGAGCGCGTCAACGAGCTTCTGATCTGGGCAGAAAAGGTCTTCTCGCTGGATGCGCCTCTCTCCGATGAGGAAGAGAACACGCTGGGCGATATCATCGAGGACGCTCGCGAGCGGGGGCCTATGGAGGTTACCAATCAGCAGCTGCTGCGTGAAGAGATTCGGAAGGTGCTGAACCAGCTCACGACCCGCGAGCGCCAGGTGATCGAACTCCGCTTCGGCCTCATCGACGACCATGACCACACGCTTGAAGAGGTAGGCCGCAAGCTGAAAGTCACTCGCGAGAGAGTTCGCCAGATTGAGGAGCGAGCAATCCGCAAGCTGCGCCATCCCCAGGCCAGTCGTTACTTGAAAGATTACCTTGACTGAGCGCGACGACGCTGGCCGGCTCGCAACAGGTTCCAGGCCAGAATGAAGCTCGCCTCGGGGCCGGCTCCGGCAGGCAGACAGAGAGACCGGTCAGCAGCGCGCAGGCCGGCTATCAGCGGCTTGCCTTGCCCCTCTTCTCCCCGCCCACGAACGGCGAGCAGAAACAGGGCAGGACAGGAGAGCGCCCACGCGCCCCTACGATATGAGCACAATCACCGCCTGTTCTGCCCTCGCGCTTTCGCCCCCACGTCCTCGCCACCTCGTCGTCGGACCTCCCTCCGCGACAAGAAGAAAGATAGGTGAATAGAAACAATTCTGTTGTTACACAACCGAACAGTGAGGACATGACTTTTGGGGCACATTCTCGCCTCCCTGTAGATGCTCCCCCGTTGAAGAACGTAAATAATTACGTCGGTACCGCCGCCATGTTATCATGGAGAAAGCGGGGAAGAGCGCCCGGCAGATCAGTTGCAGGCGAGCGCTCTTCCCCCGCTGGGCAGGTGAGACAGGCCCTTTCTCTCCTGACGGACCAGCGGGCGGCCTGGCAGCAGGCCCGGGCCGGTCTTGCAGGCTGTGGTCACCAGGCTGGGGTTCAGCGAGAGGATGAGGGTCATTGCAGGAACGCAGAAATGGAGGGGGCACTGGCCTCTCCGCCTTATAGGGCGTCGCACGGGAAGGGGCCAGTGCGTTCACGCACATGAATGAACTGGCAGGACAGAGTCTGGGTGGCTACCTGTTGGAAGAAGAAATAGGGCGTGGTTCGATGGGGATGGTGTACCGCGGCAAGCAATTCGCGCTTGGCCGTGATGTCGCCATTAAGATTCTGCCTCATGCCCTGGCCAAAGACACATCGTACGTCGCGCGCTTCATCCGTGAGGCCCGCATCATCGCCGGGCTGAATCACCCCAACATCGTGCAGATCTACGATGCCGGTGAGCAAAAGGGCGTCCTCTACTTTGTGATGGAGTACGTCCAGGGGCCAACGCTGGGTAGCCTGCTACGCCTGGATGGCCAAATCCCCCAGTATCTGGCCGCCGAGTATGCGGCGCAGATCGCCGAGGCGCTCGACTGCGCCTACAGCGAGCGCAATGTAATTCACCGCGACATCAAGCCAGAAAACTTGATGCTGGATCGCTGGGGGAAGATCAAGGTGATGGATTTCGGGCTGGCGCGCGCGCCAGGGCTGCAACGCATTACGGTGGCCCGGACGCTGGTCGGCAGTATCTACTACGCCTCCCCAGAACAGATCTGGGGCCAGCCGCTCGACAACCGCAGCGATATTTATGCCCTCGGCGTGGTGCTCTACGAGATGGTGACCGGGCAGCGCCCTTTCAATGGGCGCACGTTGCCGGAGGTGACCCAGGCCATCACGAGCGGTCAGCTGCGCCCACCGTCCTGGCTGAATCCTCAGCTCGCCCCAGGCCTGGAAGAGATTATTCTCAAGGCCCTGGCCCGCGATCGAACACAGCGCTACGAGCAGGCACGGCAGATGGCCCAGGAGCTGCGCGCCTTAAATCTGAGGGCCGAGGAGCCTCCTGTCTCCACAAATGGGGGGCCGCTCTCCCCTCTACCGCCGACCAATCCGCGGGCCTTCGTCGTGCAGCCGCCACGCCGACCGCGCCTGGCCGAGCAGCGACCATCATTCAGCGAGTGGCGGGCCCAGCGCTCAGCAACGCCGTTCCCGCCGGAGTCCTCTCACGGTCAGCCCGGGTCAGGGGAGCCAGGCAGGACGGCAGCATGGCCCGGCGGTCCTGGCTATGCCTCTTGGCTGGAGCAGCCTCCCCACGCTCCAGGCTCCGCCGGTCCGGGGTCTGTCCCAAGCAGAGGCGCGCCTGAGAGCGAGCTGCTACCGCCAGACGATCAGTCGGAAAAGGCTGGCCTCTGGCAGCACTTCCAGCGTTTGCTTGGGCGCTCAAGCAGAGGTGAGCAGGAGCCAGGTCCTGCTATGCCTTCCGGCGATGGCTATGCCCACAGCGGCTAGTTGGACTGCATCGCCAGCTCAGATGGCTCGCCTCCATCAATCGGCCAGGCGGAGGTCACCTTGCAGGGCTGGCCCATCTTCGCTATACTACGAGCGATCGTCAAACGATCGCCATCGGACCGGACCCTGTCCGTCCAAACCTGGTGCTTCGTCGCTTGAGGAGAAGACGCTTCTATGGGATCGCAAGTGAGCATCGGCGTCGCTTTTCTGGCGGGACTCGCGTCCTTTCTCTCGCCTTGCGTCCTGCCCCTGGTTCCAATCTACCTGGCGCAGCTCGTGGGCGAGAGCGTCTATCAATCGACCCGCGAAGGCGGCAGCCTGACAGTACGTTTGACAACCTTCCTGCATGCTGGGCTTTTCGTGCTGGGCTTCACCTGTGCCTTTGTCGCTCTGGGCGCTACAGCCAGCACCCTCGGCTCCTTCCTGCGAGCCAATCAGCTCCTGCTGCGCGAGATAGGTGGCGTTCTACTCGTTATTATCGGTCTTCATCTTACGGGTCTGTTTCAACTTCCGCTGCTCTCGCGACAGAAACGCTTTGAGTTCCGCCCAGCGCGCCCCGGTCCGCTCGCGTCGTTCGTGATCGGCCTGGTCTTCGCCATTGGCTGGACTCCTTGCGTCGGGCTGATTTTGGGCAGCATTCTCGGTCTGGCAGCCAATGCCGCGACCCTGCGCGAGGGTGTTCTGCTGCTGCTCAGCTACTCATTGGGCCTGGGCCTGCCCTTTCTCCTGCTCGGATTGGGCCTCAACCAGGTCAGCGCAGCTCTCAAGCTCCTCAAGCCGCATCTAGGGAAGATCGAGGTGGCCACAGGGATCATTATGGCCCTGGCCGGGCTGGCGATCTTTTTCAACGTGCTGCCCGCGCTCAACCACTACTTTAGCTGGGGCCTGAGCCTCTGAGCTTTCCCTGCGAGCCAGCCCCCTACTGCGAGGCGAGCAGAAGCAGGCTGGTTCGCTTGCTGCCCCCGCTGAGACTGAGAAAGCAACGCAGCCGGTGAGGAGACAACTGCATCCTGCTTTCTGGGCACTCAGGAGAGAGGTCGCAGATGTCTCCACGCCGGCTTGCTTTCCTGCGCCAGGACCAGGCTCTCTGTCAGTCAGAAGCCCTGATCGCAAACGAAGAGTCCTTCCACGAACGGGATCAACGCTAACAGGCAGACAGACAAAGAGTCAGCGGGAAAGACAGGGGAACAGGGCACTGACACTGCCGCTGTCCGCGGGGATCATAGCCTCATAGCCTGGCTTGCCTGTGCACCAGCGAATCGCACTCACTTAGCCAGCCTGCTTACTCGCCAGGCTCTTCCAGAGCGATATCCGCTCTCAGCTCCATCTCAAGCTCGGGATCAAGCTCCAGAGGCTCACCGGGGGGCGTCTGAGCAATACGCATCACTGCCTCACGTAAATGGGCAGGAGCACGCTCAATCGTACAGCGTTCATGAATCAGCCTTCTAAGACGTTCATCAAAGCGAAAACGGCTCTCACACTGCGAGCAGCATGCCAGATGCTGCTGGACCGTGATAACCTCCTCGGCGCTGAGTTCCCGGTCGATATACAGATGGAGACGAGCTATCGCTTCAACACAATTCATGGTTGTTCACTCGCTCTCTCTCCTCAAGTATCGAGGCTGGTTTTCTTATCTGTTCATTTTAACAGAGGGCGAGGGCGTTTTCATTCCCCAGGGAATTGCTTCCTTGCCTTTCCTCTGGCAGGTCCTGCTTAAGCGCAGCCAGCGGCAGCGGTCCCCCTCAAGCGGTTGACCGAGTCGTCCTTTTCTGGTATGTTGTCCCAGGAAAGAGAGAAAAATGCTGGGCTGTGGCCAGGGAACTGGCCGCTATGCTAGTCCTCAGCTGCTGAACGAGCAAGAGGCCAGGCCCACCAGGCCCAGACAGATCAGGGAACGAAATGCGGGCCTGAGCCGTGTGGTGAGTGAGGGAAAGGATCGCCTGCGCTGGCGAGGAGCCGATCCGCCGCTCGCCCTCCGTCGCGCTCCACCAAAAGGGGCTAGTTTGAGCAGCGATCTATCGGCTATACTAGAAACAGCCTATTGTCTAGTGAGGTACCGTATGCTGCGGTTCCGTGCAGGAGGATGGGCCTGAAAGGGCAGGTTCTGCCCGGAAAAGAAGCCTTCGCAGAGTGAGACCGCAATGAATGGAACCACCGCTGATACGCCCGACCTCTACACGGAGTACCCTCCTAGACCTCTAGGAGACAGCTCCGGCAGCGATCTGCCCTGCTTGTCAGCAGGGATGATCCTGCTCCTGTCCCTGTTGCAGACTCCATCGCAGCCGCGAGACAACGCAACTGTGGTCGTCCGGTTGAGAGAGGATAGAGGGAGATTTGCATGTCCGAACAGCCTATCACTTCTGTCAATACTCCAGTGACTACCGGAAGCGATACAACTGGGCAGAAGCCAGGACCCCCGCATGAGGACTTCACGGCAGGGGTCCTGGCCCAGCTTGACAGCCTCTATCGCACGGCGCTACGGATGACCAACAATCCCCAGGAGGCCGAAGATCTGGTACAGGAGACCATGCTTAAAGCCTTTCGCTTTGCTCACACCTACCATCCTGGCACCAATCTGCGGGCCTGGCTGTTTCGTATCTTGAACACCACGGCCATCAACCACTATCGCCGTCAGTCAACCCACCCGGCGACCACCTCGCTGCCCGAGGGGGAAGAGTTCTACCTGTACAATCGCATCAAGGATCTGGCAGGCAACGAAGTCACTGCCGGCGCCGAAGAAGAGGTACTTCAGCACTATCTCGATGAAGATGTTTATAATGCGCTGATGGAGCTGCCTCCCAACTTTCGGATGCCGATCATCTTGGCTGATATTGAGGGACTCTCTTACAAGGAGATCGCCGAGGCGCTGCAGATCCCTATCGGGACGGTGATGAGCCGCATCTCACGAGCACGCCGCCAGCTGCAGAAATCACTCTGGCGCTATGCCCAGGAGCGCGGCTATCTCAAAGAAGCCAGGACGACTACCGCTGGAGAGGCCGCCAGCACCTCGACCAGGGCCAGCTACGCCGACCCTGCGGATGCTGCCAGGCCAGTCTCCACCCCAGAGTCAGCCCTGGCAGATCATCAGGCTACGGATTCTCATCCGTAGTCTCCTCCTGCAATAAGGCGAGAGCCGCGCGAGTGACACTAATGTCTGCACAGCGCCGGTCGAGAGCATTCGAGGCACGTCTGATCAAGCCCTTGCGCTCCAGACGGGTCAGGACCTTGGTGGCCGCCGCCGAGCTGACGCCCAACAGGGCAGCCACCTCGCTGACTGACCAGTGATCCCGCTGAGCCAGATAGGTCAGCACCTCGCGCTGACGCGCTGTGACGGTACCAGCAGCTGCTCGACGTAGTGCGTTCATGAGGACAGCGCTCCCTCTACGAAGTAGAAGCATGACTCCACAGTAGGGCAACAGGCGAGTGGGCAACATCCACACGCTTTTTCTTCATAAGAGACGCTGCGGCGGAGCTATTCAGGTACCGTTTTCGCTAAGGACCCTCCCCTGGCGCCAGGCGCTCCCCCCTATCCGCCTACCTCTCGGCCCATGCCGGCCCTTCTGGCCTCAGCGCACCGCTGCCACTCAACAGGCCATCTCGCGACGCACGCTGCGCGGCGCCTCGCTCCTGGGTCGAGGGGCTGTGACATGCTGCAAGGTGAAAGAGAAGGTGCTGCCTTCGCCCGGCACGCCGCTGCTCTCTACCCAAATCTTTCCCCCCATCGCCTGCACAAGTTGCTCGCTGATGTAGAGTCCTAGCCCGGCACCACGTACCGGACTATTCATATCACGATCAAGTCGGACAAAGCGCTCAAAAAGATGCTTCTGCGCCTCACGCGGCACTCCCAGGCCATAGTCGCGCACCGAAATGGTCACCCAACGATCTTTGACCTGACAAAAGATATCGACCTCCGTGCCAGGCGGAGAATACTTGAGGGCATTGCTGAGCAGATTGAGCAGGATCTGACGCAGGCGCAGCTCATCGGCCAGCACATAGATCCCTACTGGGACATGAATGCGCAGGCTATGCCGTTCACGCTTGCTCAGAGCATCCAGAATATCAACGACATGTTCAACAGATTTGCGCAGCTCGACAGCCTCTAGCTTCAGGCGCTCCGCATCCATATGCACACGGCTTGCATCCATAATGTTGCTGACCAACAGCACCAGCTCATCACAGCCACGATGAGCACGAGCGATGAAGTCATCTCGCACCTCTGGCGAAAGATGCAAGTGATACTCTTTCAGCAATTCTATATAACCGAGTACAGCCGTCAGAGGAGTGCGCAGTTCATGAGAGGCCGTCATAATGAACTGGTCCTTGAGGCGATCAAGCTCCTTCTGTTGCTCATAAGCGGCGCGCAGCTCCAAAGTGATCTTTGCATTCTCCAGCATAGTGGCGCACTGCGAAGAGAACATCTCGAGCATATGTTTCTCTTCACAGGAGAAGAGATGAGCGCGCGCATAGGTCAATACCAGAACGCCGAGGCGATGATGAGCACGTCTGAGAGGGAGCCAGGCGAAAGGGAAGGCCGGAGTCTGAGGCAAGCAGGGAGGAATGTGTGGAGAGAGCGCATGATCGCGGCCCAGCCCTGGCCCCATATCGTTCCCCTCATAGAACCAGGGACGCCAGTCCTCCTCTTGCAGCGAGCTCAGCTCTTGGGCAGGCGAGAGCGGTGGCCCGCCAGGCAGATAGGCAACGCGCCGCAGGCAGGCCTCTTGCTCATCGTAGAGCCAGACCTCAGCTCCAGCCGAGCCAGCGCGCGCAGCCACTTCTGCATAGTTGACTGCCACATCCTCGATCGTCTCAATGGCGCTTACAGGCAAGGCGGTGACACTATAGAGCGCATTGAGCATAGCCGCATGGCGGCTGGCCCGCGCCGAGAGACGGGCCGTTTCCAGTAGCGGCGTAAAGCGAGCCAGCATCAGCTCAATGGCTTCGAAGTCGGGGCCGGCATAGGGCTGATGATCACCGCGTTCTCCCAACACCAGGACGCCGATCAGACGTCCCTGGGCTCGCACCGGGACCAGCAACGGGTCGAGTTCCTGCTGATGAGTAATAGCGACCTGAAGGTAGCGGGCCAGGCCGATAGGGCTGCGTCTAAAGGACTGCTGCAGCTCGCTGAGTTGCAGAGGGAAGCGCGCGTGAGTTAAACGCTCGACCAGCAGAGGGGTCAGGGTCAGCCAGCCATCATCGCCGAGAGCTTCTTCTGGCTCCATTGGTAGCAGCCAGCGGAGCAGGCGCAGGCGCACCTCGTCGCCTGGTTCGGCGTAGGAGAGGGCCGGGCAGAGGCGATAGTAGCCGCTCTCATCGTCGAGCACAAAGAGACAGACCTCGCGGGTCTCAAAGGCACTGACCGCCGCCGCACTCACTAACTGGGCCACCTCATCGAGGGTCGCACCTTCGCTCTCCAAGGGATGAGGGGTTTCCAACAAGCGACGGTAATGGCACAACTCGCTAAAGAAGAGACGCTCCGTCAGAATATGGGCCAGCCACCAGGTGAGCGGGGCCAGGACAGCCATCAGCGCCACTGTCAACATGGTGCGCGCCGGCAGGTCCGGCAGAGGCAGGATCAAAGCCAAAACCGCCACCGCATAAGCCAGCATCACCAGGCAGACCAGGCCCACAATCCAGGCCACAACGCGACGGATATAACGGTCCAGTACCAGGATCTGGTAGCGCAAGATCGAATAGCCCAGCAGCGGCGGCAGAAGCGCCAGCGGGAGCGTGCTAAAGCGAGGATCAACACGAAGGGGAATATGCAGCCACCAGGGCAGGACATTCAAGAGCAGAAAGGGGGCAAACGCCAGGATCACAGCCCCCATAAAGAGGCGGCGCTGCTGCTGCTCGCGCAGCGTAGCCGTGCGCCGGTAGAGATTGGCGATCGAGGTCAGAATACCGGTCAGCGTCAAGAGGTAGTAGGTATAGTCGACGAAGTTGAGCCAGGCCAGGCGCGGACTGGCCCCCCAGTCGTAGAAGGCCAAATGACAGGTGACGAGCAAGCTCAAGAGCACCACCAGACCAAGGTAGGCCGGCGCCAGCAACGAGAGCAAGAGCAAACGCAGCAGATGCCCAACGGAGCGACAGGCCTGGACAGAGGTAGTCATAGAAGGCGGAGGAGCCAGCATATTCTGAGGAAAGAGTAAGAGCAGCGTGGTGAAGAGGAGCAGCGAGAGGGCACTGCTCACCCCGCCGATGACCGAGAGGAGCATATCACCTACGGCAGCCCCAGTCTGTACCAGGAAAGTCACCATCATGCAGGCGCAGAAGCAAAGCAAGAGCAGCGCCACCCCCCGGCGATAAGCATAGAGCCAGACCAGGGTCCCAACCGCGAGAAAGAGCAGGGCTGCAAGGGCGGAGACGCCGAACTGGAGGAAAGCATAGGGTAGATAGACGCTGTGCGGGAAAAAGACCCAGGCGTCACCCCCTAGGAGCAAAACATAGACCAGAGCCAGCACCAGAATCGCCACCAGACGCCCAACTCTCGGAAACGAGCGCGTTGTCCTCGTCATACACTCCCTCTTGCTTGAACACCTGAGATCCTTTCAATCACAATCCGAGTAGTTGATGTAATTCGGGCGGAAGAGGCTGGCATACCTCAATAGCCTGCAGACAGAGGCGAGCGCGTTCGCGGTAGAGCAGGCAGATGCTCCAGGCGGCGGTGATCGCCTCGGAGAGGCGGGCGGAGAGAGCGGTGCTGATCGGAGCCCCCTGCTGCAGGGCGAGCAACTCTTCGGGAGAGCAGCCGGTGGAGGTAGCGAGCACCAGCGGGAGCGTTTTTTTTCCACGGCGAAGATCGGACTTTGGCCGGGAGCCTGCCGGGGAGGGAGCCAGCCAGGCATGCAGATCGTGACAATCGTTATCGAGCTGGCCCGCAATCCCCAGCAGCTCCCCCAGGCGAGTGAAGAGTTCGCAGAGGGGGGGAGAGGCTCCAGCAACCAGGGCGCCGAGACGGCAGGCCAGGCGCATGAGCGAGCCGGCCTTTGCCGCAGCCAACGCCAGACAGTCCTCGCGTCGAAAGACGCTCAGCGGCTGGACTTCCGCGAGTAGATCGCGCTGCTGACCAGCCAGACAGGCCAGGCTCGCCGCCTGCAGCTCGCTCAAGAGCAGAAGCGGCTCGCTGGCAGGCGCTTTGGCTTCAGAGGCGACCGTCAGAATAGCTTGCTGAGCCAGAGCCAACAGGGCGGCAGCCACGTTGATGGCACGCGCCTCGCCTAGAGTCTGCAGCAGCGGGGTCTGATCTTCATCGACCAGATCGTCAAAGATATCAATGGCACAGACCAAACACTCCACCGCCAAAGCGGCCCCAGCAGCGTAATCCAGCGCGACAGCCGGACCCAGAGAACGCGCGATCAAGAAAGTGAGCAAAGGCCACCTTCCCTCCCGCAGCTCGCCTGGTTCCCAGCGCTGCAGCTCAGCACCTGACGCCGCCCCCTGCCAGGCAAGTAACTTGCCCTCCTGACGCAAAGCCAGGGCTACCTCCTCGCGCAACGGCCCAGGCACCTCGGTGAGCAGACGCTCCAGGCGCCCGTAGAGAAAGGCCAGCATCTCCCCACAAACCCCTTCCCTGGCTGTCGTCTCCCCGTTTTCGCTCATGCTCCCCGACTCACCTCGCTCCCTCGCGCCTCCGCCTGCCCCCCACTCCATCGCTCCCCCTTCCCTCCCTTCACCGTCACGGATGCCACCACCACATGGGAGGACCCAGCGACGTACCAAGAGCAAGATGCGGAATCAGCTTCTTCAGCACTTCCAGCACCAGTGGCTCCATATCCTCAGAAGCGGCAACACGCTCCAGATCACTGAAACACTCCTGGCGAAAGCTTTCATCGTTATAGAGGCGATGGATAAGCTTACACAACTGCTGTTCTTCCACAGTACTCTCCTTCCCTCTCTTCACTTCAGAGAGACTTCCTATGAGAGCATGCCTTTGCATGCTCTGCGTCAGAGCATACCACATATCTAAAAGAAATGCAAGAGCATAGAATATATATATTTAGATGTATCTATTAATTGAAGGGGAAGGGAGGGCGGGCGCGCGGCGGCAGCATAAGGTCCCAACGCAATTGACGAACGGGGACCTTGCCGCTAGAATCGGGGAGAGATCGCACGCCAGAATCTCACGCTTGAGCGAGGGCACCACTATCCGAGCAGAAAGAAGATGCATAATTGGAACCAAAGCGCTGACCAAGAGGAAGTACTCCCACCTGTGGGGGCAGACCCGCTGGGGGTGCTCAGCAGTACCCGCTGTGTGGTCGAAGATGGCGAGCACGTCTGGATTAACAGCGAGCAGATCCAGGCCCTCAGCGAGCGCTGGGCCGAACTAATCGGCCCGGCAGGAGCGGGCGCCTCGGGACCATCAGCCGGCTATGATCGCTACCATTTCTTCGATGGCAGCGAGCGCAGCGTGAATTGGATTCTCTTGCTCGATGCGCTCAATTTCTGCTTCTGGCCAGAGAAAAATCAGCCGCGCTGGGGCATCACCTATCAGGGGGAGCACCTCAGCGGCTACTGGGCAGAGGCCGCCGCCCTGACACGCGCGGTAGAAGAGGGCCGCCCCATCTGGGATGCCGCTTATTTACGCGCTATGAGTCGCGAGGAACTGGCCCTGATCTTCCGCAGCGAGCAGGAGCAGCAGATCCCACTTTTTGAGGAGCGCCTGACCCATGTTCACGAAGTCGGGCGCGTTCTTTTGGAGCGCTTCGATGGGCAATTCTCTCAGGCTGTGGCTCAGGCCGCCGGCAGCGCGGTGCGCCTGGTGCAGCTGCTCGTCGAGGCTTTCCCGTCCTTCCGCGATGTGGCCCGCTATCGTCAGCGCGAGGTGCGCTTCTTGAAGCGTGCCCAGATCTGCGTCGCCGACCTCCACGCGCTCTTCCGCGGTCAGAGCTGGGGCACCTTCCACGATCTCGACCAGCTGACCATCTTCGCTGACTACAAGTTACCCCAGCTGCTGCGCCACTTCGGAGTGCTGGAGTATCATCCCTCTCTGGCCCAACGGGTCGACCAGCAGGAGCCTCTCCCTGCCGGCTGCGAGGAGGAGGTCGAAATCCGCGCGGCCACGGTCTGGGCCTGCGAGCTCCTCCGCCAGGCTCTGGTCGCCCGCGGCCTGCCCATGAAGGCGATCGAGATCGATCAGCAGCTCTGGCTGCTCAGTCAGCGCATACCTGATATGCGACCGTATCACCGGACTCGTACTATCTATTACTAGAAGCATTGTCTAGTAGAGCAGATCTGCACGGAGCTTGTTTATCCCTGGAGTAAGATGATTCTGAAGACGCTGTTGGCTGCCCTGCCATCGCCTCCGCGGGCCATCTACCCCGCTGGCTCTCTAGATGAGACGGCTGCCCTGGAGCAGCTCCCTGTCTCTCAGCTGGCCTATGACTCGCGGCGTGTCGAGCCAGGGACACTCTTTATTGCTGTGCCCGGTACGCATACCGATGGCCGCCGCTTTCTGACAGAGGCCGCCGCACGCGGCGCAGTGGCCGCCCTTGGCGAGTCGCTGCAGGGCTTCGCTACCTCTCCTCTTCCTTTGCCTTATATCGAGGTCGCCGAGGTGCGCAGCGCTCTCGCCGATCTGGCCGCTGCTTTCTATGGCTACCCCGCTCGCCAGCTCTGGACAATTGGCGTCACTGGCACCGATGGCAAAACAACAACCTGTAATCTGATCTGTACGATTCTGGAGACCGCTGGCCTGGCGAGCGGGCTGATGACAACGGCCAATTTTAAGATGAAGGGCGAGGAGTGGGAGAATACCACTCGCCAGAGTACGCTGGAGGCCCTGGAGATTCAGGCCCTGCTCCGACGCATGCTCGACGCCGGCGTCACTCACGCCGTGATCGAGGCCACCTCTCATGGCCTGGAGCTGGCTCGCGTGCGCGGCTGCGAGTTTGATGTGGGGGTGGTCACCAATATTACGTCGGAGCATCTGGACTTCCACGGCACCGTCGAGAACTACCGCCGGGCCAAGGCCCGCCTCTTCGAGATGCTGGACCCCGATCGCCAGAAGGCACTGCCAACCCGTGCCGCCGCTGTGCTGAACCGCGACGATAGTAGCTTCGCCTTCTTGTTGCCTTTCTGCCGCGCCCCGGTCCTGGACTACGGAATCGATACGCCCGCGAGTTTCCAGGTGACGGAGCTGGAGCTGGGGGCCGCTGGCACGCGCTTTTCCGTCCGCTTTCCTCACGAGCGCCAGCCTGTTCCTATGACCACGCCTCTGGTGGGTCGCTTTAATGTGAGCAATTGCCTGGCAGCAATCGCGGCGACCTACCACCTGGGACTGAGCCCCTCCCAGATCGCTGAGGGCCTGGCGCACGCTCGTAGCGTGAGCGGACGCATGGAGCATGTGGTCGCTGGCCAGCCCTTCTCTGTGATCGTGGACTACGCCCATACGCCCGATAGCCTGCAGAAGGTGCTGGCAACGCTCCGCCCTCTGACTCCAGGCCGCTTGCTGCTGGTCTTCGGCTCCGCCGGCGAGCGCGACGTCCACAAACGCCCGGCCCTGGGCACCGTGGCCGCCCAAATGACGGATTTCTTCGTTATTACTGATGAAGATCCGCGGGAAGAAGATCGTCTGAAAATCCTGCGAGAGATCGCCGAAGGGGCAATAGCCGCCGGAAAGCAGGAGGGCCGCGATTTTCTGTGCATCGCGGATCGCCGGACGGCAATCGCTACCGCTCTGGTCGCCGCGCGCCCCGGCGATACGGTGCTGCTGGCTGGCAAAGGCCATGAGCAGAGCATCATCGTTGGTCGCGAGAAGCTGCCCTGGAATGAGCGACAGGTGGCACTCGAAGAGCTGCAACGGCTCGGTTATGACCGCAGTAGCTCAACTCTCTAGCCGTTTAGCCTATCCTTCAGCGATGGAGTGCGCCTGTGCTTGTTATCGATGCGATAGCCCGTTTGATAAGCCTATGTTTTTTGCTTTCTGCTTCTTTTATCACGATAGACAGAGCCAATCACTGCAGAACAATCGTGCGGGTGGAGAGAGATCAGCAGGCTTCGCTTGAACCAAGGCTAGCCAGCATGGTGTCCGGGCCTCTTTTCGCCCCGGGGGAGTAAATCGTATGGGACTACCAGCTATTCCTGATGCCTATCTGGTGCCGGCTATTTTGATTCTGACGTTTGTGGTCTCGGCACTACTCAGCCTGATTTTCTGCGGTATCGCCAGGCTGCTCTTTCCTAAGTTCCGCAGCGGCGAGCACAAACCTGGCCACCACCGTTCCGACCTGCGCTCGGATCTCCCGGCCAGCGGACGCGAGATTAAGACCATTGAGCTACCTCTGGTCGGCGGGCCTTCGTTTACGCTGGCCATGTTGATCACGGGCCTGGTCGCTGGCTACCTGCTCTTCCGTTCTGGCGAGCAGTGGACGCTCCTGCTGATCGGCCTGGGCGCTACGCTCGGCTTTATGCTGATCGGCCTGGTCGATGACTGGCACAAGGTCTATAGCAATGAGGGCCTCTCAGAACGGGCGAAGTTTACGAGCTTGTTTGTGCTGTCGGTGGCCGCAGGAGCGTGCTATTTCTTCCTGACGCCAAAGGGGCCGGAGTCCTACAGTCCCTATATTGGACTCCCCATTATCGGCCATTTGATCTGCCCAAATGCCAGTCCCGAGATGAGCGCTTGTGCGCTGCATCCGGGTGAGCTGGCTTACTATGCCTGGCTGGTCTTCCTGGTGCTGATGACCGGCGTGACCGGGAGTGTGACCTCTCTGGCTGTGGATTTTAGCGATGGGCTGGATGGGCTGGCTGGTGGCCTGGTCTTTAGTGCGGCGCTGGCCTTCGGCATCGTGACCACCGGTATTATTGACCGCCCCGAGGGCCAGGTGGTCGAGGTGCTCTCTCTGCTCTGCGCCGGCAGTACGCTCGGCTATCTTCCCTGGAACTGGCCGTCAGCCTGGGCTGCACGCGGGCGGCGTAGCAGCTCTAAACGCCTGGCGCAGATCTATATGGGCGATAGCGGGGCTTTGGCGTTGGGCGGTTTGCTGGCAATGATTGCCATTTTCGATCGTCAGGAGACGCTGCTCTTCCTGGTGGGCGCCGCCTTCGTCCTGGAGGGGCTGTCGGCTCTCTCTGCCCGGTTGATTACGCGCTTTTATCGTCGCCAGCTACACATACTGCGTTTCGCCAGTACGCGCGAGTTTGTTCCTCATACGGAGTTTCCCCGACCTTTCCTGGCCACGCCCTTGCATCACCATTTCGATCTGCTGGGCTGGGATCGGCGCCGTCTGGTCTATGGGGCCTGGGCCTTGGGCGCTTGCTTTGCCGTGCTCGGGGTGATGGTCGGTCTTGCTCCTGAAACCTGGCAGCGTTACCTGGGCCGTATCCTGGTTTTGCTCCTGGCCTGGATCGTCTGGTCCAGTGGTTCGTGGACTCGGCGCTACTTTGTGGGGAAGCATCCCCCTGAGCGTTCGCGCCGCCGGCGCCTGGCTCTCTACTATGGGTTCCCCTATCGTATTATGGGTATTCCGCTCTACCACCTGGTGGAGGTGATCGAGGCCAGTGAGGATGTCATCGAGACGCCGGCTGAGGAGTTGGCGCTCTGGCAGCGCATGACCATCTTCGATGCCCGCGCTATGCTCGGCCTCTATTGCTACCGCGCTGGCTATTATCCCGCGGCCCTGGCACAATGGACCAGAATTCCCGCCAGCAACCGGGCCCTGCGCCCGGCCATTGCTCGCCTGCTGGAGGAACTGGACAGTCGCCTGGCCCTGGAGAAGCAGGAGACGCAGCCAATTAAGCGAGAGGACCTGCTGAGACATCAGGAGCCACCGCTGATCACGGGAAATCTTGGTCCGGCAGATGTGCCTAATCCGCATGAGCCAGTGAGCGGTACAGAGGCGGAGGCTGTGCAGGAATCCTGGCCGCAGCCAATGAGTAAGTCGGTTGAGGAGGCCACGGAGCGTCAGGTAGCTTCGGGAGGGGAGAGGTTGGCATCGGAGGCGCTTCCACGTGACCATCGCCTGGAAACCTCCCACAACGGCCATAGCGCACCAGATGCAAGACGCCTGGCTGCGATGACAGGCGCAGGCGGGCGAGAGCAGGCCTCGATTGGGAGCAGCAAGGCCCCGAACCCGGAGAGACGCGCACACTCGCCGTTGGGCTGGCTGCAGCGTTTCTTGCACCGCGGCGCACGCTCCAGCCATCCTTCACAGCAGCATCTCTCGTAAGGTGAGTCGGACCGCTTCAGTCTGGCTCTGCTGGCGCCTTTTCTGCCAGCCCAGCCATCGTCGAGGAACGGCATCCCAGGCCATTGTTGAGCCTCGGCGATGGCTGCTTTTGCGTGTCGCCAGTTGTCGCCCTTGCCTTTCTGGCTCAGGAAGCCTCTGAGGCGGGGTCGGCTTGCTCTTCAAGGGCAATGAGCGCTGCCGTGTCAGTCAGAGCATCGACCTGACCCCCTTCCTCCGAGAGAAGGCTTTCAAGGCGCTGCTGGAGGGCGCGCCGGGCGGGATGCCCAAGACGCTGGTCCAGGAGGAGGGCCTGAGTCCAGTGTTTCTGCGCCAGGGCACGCTGATCCTGGGTCCAGGCCAGGTCGCCTAGTCCCTCGTGAATAGCGCTGATTTCCAGCGGGGTTCCTAGCTCGGTTGCGAGCGCCAGCGCCTCCTCGTAGGAGGTGCGCGCCTCACGAAAAGCCCTTAACAGGCGTGCTGTATCACCCAGGCCGCGCAGAGCCTGGACTGTCAGGTGACGGGCATCTTGCTCCCTGGCCAGAGAGAGGGCTTTCTCAAAATATTCGCCGGCTTCGTGAAGAGCGCCCTCGGCGAGTACCAGGCGGCCCAGGGCGGTGAGAACCTGCGCCTGATCGATACGGTTGCCCAGGCTGGTGAAAATGGTCAGGGCTTTCTCGTAGAAGCTACGAGCTGCTCCCCAATCGCCGAGCGCGTGGCGTACTTCACCTCTGAGGCGGAGGGCCAGCCCTTCGCCAGGACGCATGCTCTGCTCCTGAAAGATCTCCAGGGCCAGGGCGCTGGCCTGATCGGCCTCATCGAGGTGCGCATGCTCCAGAGCAAGTTGGGCCTGCTGTGCCAAGGCCCAGGCGCTGCCGGTGCGCAGTCCCTGAGAGGTGAAGAGACGCTGGGCCTCCTCGCAGGCAGCCTGTGCCTCGCGATAGTTGGCGAGCGCCTGCCAGATCCGGCTGCACTCTAGCAAGGCCCAGGCGCCTCCCTCCTGGTCGCCAGCGCTTCTCAACTCCGTCAGGGCCTGACGACAGCGGGAGAGGGCTTCACGGTAGCGTCCAGCGCGACGCAGGACTGAGCTTTGTACCAGGGAGGCCCAGGCCCGCCCTTTGGGGTTGCCTCCCTGCTCGAAACTCGCTAGCGCCTGCTCCGCATAGTCGGCAGCCTGACGGAGGTTGCCTTCGTCACAAGCCAGCATGGCTAGCTCGTAGAAGGTCCAGGCAGACTCTTCTTGCCGATTCTGCTCCTGATGCAGCTGCAGGCTGCGCTTCAGGCAGGCAACGGCCTCGGTATAGCTGCCGAGCTGACGGAGAATGGCCCCCAAGCAACATTGGATCTGGCCCTCGCCCGCTTTCTCTTCGAGGCGTACGGCATAAGAGCCGGCCCGACGCAGCATGGCTAGCAGCTGGAAGGCATACCCACGCCCACACAAGGCCCAGGAGGCACGTACTGCTGTGCGGAGCGCTTCTTCTAACTCCTCAGCCCCTACAAGGTGCTCAAAGGCGGCAAGCCACTCCTCGGGACTGGGATGGGGTAGCCCCAGGTAATAGGCCGCGACTACCCGATGCACGCGGCGACGTTCTTCAGCAGGGAGGTAGGAGAGGGCAAAATTGCGTACCTGCGGGTGAATGCTGTAGGCCCTCCCATCGAAACCCATAAATGAAGCGCGCACCAGCTCATCACGGGCGGCCCGCCAGTTGGTAGCGAGCTCGCAGGGAACTATTGCCCCAGCTCCGCACGGCTCGCCTGCCGACCTTGTCTGCTCTTCCAGCGACTCGGCAGCAGGCATGGCAGGGGAGACCAGGGCGAGATCGAGCGCCGCTCTCTGGGAATGATGGGGAGCTACCAGCATGCTGATTTGATTGGCCCTGAAGGGCAGACGAAAGGCAGAGAGATAGGAGAGGAGCAGACGCGCTGCGGGCGAGAGACGCAGATAGGCCACCTCCAGGGCGGCCCAGATCCCCGCCAGGGGTGTCTCACGCAGCTCATCGCGGATCTCTTCGAGCGAGCGCGTGGCTGCTTCGGGCGTAAAGACTTTGCCGCCGATGGAGCGGGCGGCGCCAAAGATCAGCTCTGCGCCTAACGGATAACCATCCAGGAGCGTGCAGATCTCACGCAGAATCTCTTGCTGGACTGGATCGTCCAGGTGAATGCGCTTGCCCAGGCCGCTCTGAGCCGCCAGCTCGCTAAAGAGGCGGAGCAGGTCCTCATCGGTCATCTTGCCGATAGGATACTCATACCAACGCCAGGCGGCCCCTTCCTGCAGACCGAGCGTGGCTGGATGGGAGCGCGAGGTCAAAAGCACGACAACTCGCTCGGGCAGCTCACCAAGGAAGCGCAGCCAGAGCTTTGACTCAGTCGGATCGGTCACTTCCTCAAAGCCATCGATGAGCAGCAAACAGGGCAGTCCGCGATCCGTGCGAGCATGCAAGGCATTGAGTAGATGACGCGCTCGCTGACGCAGATCCGGGATCAGCTGCAAGCGTCTGGCCAGGTCGGGGAAGGCGCGAGCCATCTCGACGACGGCCTCGGCAAAGGTTTTTCCTCCCTGGAGCGAAATGCCTATGACGCCCCCGGTGCCCGGAAACTTGTCGCGGTTGCGCCGCGCCACCTCAAAGGCCAGGGCGCTTTTGCCGATCCCAACCGGACCAGTCAGCACAATCTGGCGCAGATTCGCACGTGGCTGTTGCTGGCGCAAATCAGAAGGTTCTTCCCCGGTCTGCGCCGCTGCGGTAATCAGCTGGGTCAGCTCTTTTATCTCGCGCTCGCGCCCTACAAAGCAAGTCGGGATGGGGAAATCTGTCAGGGCCAGCTCATGCTCTTCCGCCTCTTCCTCCTGGGCCAGCAGAGGTACCGGATCCTCACAGCCCGGACGGGCGTGCCGATAGAGGACCGGGATAAACCAGCCATTGTGGTAGGGAGAGAGCAAAGCATGGCGAGCACGGGAAAGGGCTTCCTCTAGGGTGCGACCGCTCGCCAGAGCCTCATAGAAATGGTAGATGAAGACCGGACTGAGATTGTCCTGGAGCAAGAAGGGCATCGCCACGACCGCCGGGATCTGAGCCGTGACGAGGGCCGTGGCCAGCGAGCTGTCCAGCGCCACCTGCCGCTGACGGGAGCGCTCACGCTCCAGACGCGCCGTTTCGCAGGCTGCCAGGACTACCAGGCGCACATCGCTAGTGACGAGCAGTTCACGCAGAGAGTGAGTATCGATGTAGCAGCGCTTTCCCTGCTCATCACAGAAACAGAGGTAGGTTTGAGCACTGACGCGCGCCAGCGAGGTACCGCAGGCTCGACAGCGCCGCTCGTCAGGCTCGTTGAAGGCCCCACATTCCTCGCGTGGGCAGACGCGCCCATAATCGCCGTGGCCATCAAAGTGGACGACATAGCAGGGGATTTGTACTTCGCTGTCGTCCAGGATGCCAGCACCGCCATAGGCATTGAGATAACGCACCAGCTCGCTAAAGGTGCACGGCTCCAGACGGTCAAGAATCAATTGGCCGGCCTCCACGAGACGCGCCAGACCACGGCGCAAGGCATCGTAGCTGCGCTCGATCTCCAGCGGCTCCCCGTCAGTAGGAGCTGCTCCAATGTAGAGAACGCGCAAAGGTGGATGCACCGGCAGCTCACAACCTCCTGGCTCGTCGGGACGCAGCAGGATGCGGGTCAGGGTAAAGACGCCAGTGGCCACCAGGAAATAGTCTCCGTTGTGCAATAGCTCCCAGGGATAGGGAATGAACTCATCACAGCCAGGAGCAAAGCTAAGGGTGAGCGCTACTGTGCCACGACGGCGGAGGGTGCGCTGAATCACGCTCTGTAGCAGGCCGCCAACGTATTCAGCCCGCTCACGAGCACCAGCAGGGAGAGCGCTCGCCCGTCCCGACCTACCAGGCAGCCAGCCACAGAGGGCCGCAAAGAGCCGCTCACCGATTTCGCGTTGACCCTGCCCATCGATCTCTTGGCGATCAAGGCGCTTCAGTAGCATGGTAAGGGAGCGCGAAGTAAACGGGGGAACGAAGTCGCCTTCGACACTCTTCCCGGACCAGTTATCTCGGACCTCTACGCAAAAGCCGCCCTCAGTGCGGGTGCGAAAGAGTATGTTTAGTGTCTCACCCATCTGTGCGGTCACTCTTCTCTTCCATAATGGCAGCGCGCTTTACGACGCGGACTTTTTGGAGAAAGGCTTCAGCCATTATAAAAGTGCTCTGCTTCAATCTTAAAGTATAGCACAGAAAGCAGCATCTGAAAGACGAGATCGGTGGTGCCAGGGTCGCATCAGGGATGCTCTGTAGAAGGTGCAAGCCCTGTCCGGCAAGAATCAGCGCCGTCGAGACCACCTCTCTCTCCTCTCGCCCAGGCTCTTTCAGGCCCCCAACCAGGGACAGGCCGGGGACCGTCCAGCCCCCACTTTCACTTCCACCCCGCCCCTACCCCAACGGCCTTCACAGCGAGCCGGGGCCAGCACGGCCCGAAGCCTCCGACCTGGCTATTCACCCCAGAGGAGTTCAATCTTGCCGAAGCGTACCACATCACCCACCTGAACGCCGGCTTCTTCTAAAGCACGAGTCACCCCCATCTTCTCTAGAGTTACCTGCAGACGGTTCATACTCTCTCTACTATCGAGGCGCGTCATGCTAACAACTCGCTCGACACGCCTGCCTCGCACAACGAAGACGCCGTCCTCTTTACTAATGGTAAAGGCATCTTCTGGGAGTGGGCGCAAGACAGGGCCCTGCACAGGAGGCTCAGCAGCCAGTGTTTGCTGCCGCTGCTCCTCGCGCTTGATCTCCTCCAGGCGCCGAGCCACGGCCTGCATCAGCTCGGTCGTTCCCTGATGGGCCGCTGCCGAAATGGCAAAGGCAGGATAGCCGGCATCTTCCAGTCGCTGCTTGAGGGCCGGCCAGCGCTCCCGTGCCTGGGGCAGGTCCATTTTGTTGAGCACCACGATCTGTGGGCGGCGCGCGAGCTGGCGATCGTAGCTCTCCAGCTCGCGATTAATCGCCAGGAAATTCTCCCAGGGATCGTTTTCAGCAGCGCCATCAAGCAGATGGATGAGGAGGCGCGTACGCTGGATGTGGCGCAAGAACTCCAGTCCCAGGCCCGCCCCCTGGGCCGCTCCCTCGATCAGGCCCGGAATATCGGCCAGCACAAAGCTCAGGAGGTCGGCACTGCCAGCCTGGCCTAGCTGGACCACGCCCAGATTCGGTGTCAGGGTGGTAAAGGGATAATCGGCGATTTTGGGCCGGGCCGCCGTGACGACCGAGAGGAGCGTCGATTTGCCCGCATTCGGATAACCGACCAGCCCCACATCGGCAATCAGCCGCAGCTCCAGCACGAGCCAGCGCTCCTCGCCCGGCTCACCGTTCTGAGCTTCGCGCGGCGCCTGATTGGTTGGGGTAGCAAAATGAACGTTGCCCAGGCCCCCACGCCCACCACGCGCCACCATCACCCGCTGCCCATCCTCTACCAGGTCTGCCAACAGCTCCCTGGTCTCGGCATCCCTGACCAGCGTGCCACAGGGCACAATCAGCTCGATATCTTCACCGCTGGCACCGTGCATACGCTGCCTCCTGCCAGGCTGCCCGTTACCAGCTTTGAAATGCTGATGATAACGATATTCAATTAGGGTATTGACTGCCGCGCTGGTCCGCAGATAGACGCTCCCTCCTCGCCCACCATCGCCTCCGTCTGGCCCCCCACGCGGTACATACTTCTCACGGCGAAAATGGATCGCTCCGCTGCCTCCATCCCCAGCTTTGACAAAGATCTTGACTCGATCGTAGAACATAGATGCCATCCTGCAACAGCACAGGTATTGCTTTGCTTGCCTTAGCCTTGGGTTATAACGCAGTGTTATACTATAGCACAAAGCGCGTTGCAGGAAAAGGGGGCCAGGCCAGCCCCTTGTCTGTTCAACCTGTCACGCCCCCAAAAACAAGCCAGCGCCAGACTCGCGGTTGCCCTTCGAGTCTGGCGCTGCTGCTATCTCTCACAAGGTTCACGATGTCGGGGCTGCCCCTCCACCGTCTGAGGGTCAGGCCATACCGTCCTCGCCGCTCAGGGGAGTATCGACCAGGTGCTGCGAGATAAACCAGACATGCATCTCATGCATTCGAAGAATATCAGACATCAACATGTCGTTGGTGCCATAGTCTTTCAGTTGCTCCGTTAGCTCGATTCCCTGGCGCAGGCCCTGAATCACTGTGCGATGAGCCTCCAGCAGGCGGGCCAGCATAGAGGGGACACTCTCGGCCCCAGTGGGGGGGCGTTCAATTCGCGTGCGCTCGGCGACATCGAAAGGCATACCGAGGGCTACGCCTCCCAGCATCTGGATACGCTCCCCGATCAGGTCAACTGTCTGCAGGATCTCCTCAGCATGCTTATCGAAGAGCAGATGAAGCTGATAGAAAGTAGGACCGGCTACCTGCCAGTGATGTTTCTTGTAGAGGTGATAGAGCGTGATGGTGTCGGCCAGCAGCTGATTGAGCATGGTAATGCTCTGCTTGCGAGCCTCCTCGGGCAGCTCAATCGGGAGCTGGCGCACCTGTTGGGGCGTCTGAATCTCGTACATGCGCTGCTTCAGGCGCGGCTGACCCTCAAATGCTGTCTTACCAGTAGTATGCGTGCGCGTCGTCATATGCCCAACCTTTCCTTTCCTGATCCTCAAGCTCAGGCGTTCGCTCACGAAGTCAGTAATTACTCTCCAGAGAGGATACGCGCCAGCAGCTTACCTGGTTTCAGCTGTTCGCTGCCAGCAGTAAGGTTCCTCTGAAAGCAAGACGCCCGCCGTCAGGGGAGCAGGTAGGGAACAGCGCCAGGCGGCTGGCTGCTGCCCTGCCCTGCAGAGATTTCTCTCCCCTGAATGGCGGACGGACGTGGCAGCTCTGTGATCCAGGCTTTGAGGTGCCGGGAGACCTCTTCTCTTCCTGCTCAGTCAAGGGCTGCCAGCGCTACCGCTTCGCGACTGTCAGCTCGCTCGGGATAGAGGATCAGGCGGGCACCGCGCTGGAAGGTGAGGTAGGCCCAGGCCCATTGGAAGAGGACCAGGACCCGATTGCGAAAGCCAATTAAGTAGAAAATGTGGACGGTCAGCCACAATATCCAGGCCAGGAAGCCAGTCAGGCGCAACCGACCGATCTGCAGCAGGCCCCAGGCCCGCCCCACCGTGGCCAGGTTTCCCTTGTTGACATAGTGGAAAGGGGCCGGCTCTTGACCGGCCAGGCGCTGGAGAATGGCCCGCGCTACATAGCGGCCCTCCTGCATGGCAACCGGCGCGAGACCAGGCAGAGGCTGCCCCTTCTCTTCGAGATGAGCCGTATCGCCAATGACAAAGATCTCGGGATGGCCCGGCACGCTGAGATCGGGATTCACCTTGACGCGCCCGGCTCGATCAACCTCGGCCTGGAGCCAGCGCCCCGCTGGCGAGGCCTCTACACCAGCTGTCCAGATGATTGTCTTGGCCGGTAGATACTCCCCCCCGATCACAACGCCGTTCTCGTCGACAGCCTCCACCGGCGCCGAGGTGCGCACTTCGACGCCCAAACGGTTGAGAGCACGGCGCGCCTTCTCGGCCAGCTCCGGCGGGAAGGAGAGCAGGATGCGTGGAGCCGCCTCGACCAGGATGATGCGCGCCGAGTGGGGATTGATCGTGCGAAAGTCAGAAGCCAGCGCTTTATGGGCCAGCTCGGCAATGGCTCCCGCCATTTCAACGCCTGTCGGGCCAGCCCCTACCAGCACAAAGGTCAACAGGGCGCGCTGTCGATCGGGATCGCTTTCCATCTCAGCGGCTTCAAAGGCCAGCAGAATCTGCCGGCGCAGGCGCGTGGCATCCTCTAGCGTCTTCAAGCCGGGAGCGTAGCGGGCCCACTCTCGATGGCCAAAGTAGTTCTGACCCGCTCCCGTCGCGATGATCAGGTAATCGTAAGGGATGCTGCGCTCTCCTCGCTCGTCCAGGAGCACCCGCCTCCCCACCGTGTCAACACCAGTGACCTCGGCCAGCAGTACGCGGGTATTCTTATTGTGCCTGAGCACATGCCTGATAGGAGCACTGATGTCAGCAGGCGAGAGGGCGGCTGTAGCAACTTGATAGAGCAAAGGCTGAAAGAGATGATGATTCGTGCGATCAATGACAGTAACTCTGACAGGAGCTTTTCCTAAAGCCCGCGCCGCCTGCAGTCCACCAAAGCCCCCCCCGACAATGACGACGTGAGGGAGATGCTCCTGCTCTCTATGGAAGGAACCACGCCAGTCTTCCCCTGCCAGGGTAGCAGGGTATTCCGGCGGGATAAGATCGTCCGCTCGTTTCGGCATGGCAGTTTTCCCTTTTCTCTCTCGGGAGAACAAAACGACGATGGCCAGCTCTACGCCCCATCGTCGTTCTCTGACACGGTCTGATACCCACCCAGGGCAGACGCGATTGCCCTGCTATTGAGCAACCTCTCATCAGCAGTAGAGGACCTCGTTGCCTCTCTCCAAAAGAGAAAACACGATGATCCCCTGCCTGCATTCCAACCAGGACCTACCGATTAGCTCCAGGCACACGAGAGGCGCATCTGATCCGCCGGGCTGAACTTTGTGAGTGGCTGCGCGGCCCTTAGAGGCGGCGTCTCCAGACTGTGGCCAGCGCCAGCGGCTCCCGCCAGCTGAGGAAACGGCCCCCTTCGCCCTGCTGGTGCGGTGTGAATTCAAAAGGCACTGGCAGCTCCGGCAGATGGGTGCCCGGCACAGCGCTGAGCTGGAGCGCCAGCTGCGCAAATTGCCCATAGGAGAGCGGTGTGACCTCACTCCAGAGCTTCTGGCCCAGCACGCGAACCGCCGGTTCGATTCGGTCGTCAAGCTGGGCATCGCTGACCACGTTGAGCTTGTCATTCCAGAGGGCGAACATGGCCCCCAAGAGATGCGGATCATTTGGCGCCAGGTTCAAATGGGGGTTGGACAGATCAAAGATGAAGGGCTGCCAGCGTGTGTAGAGCGTTTTGGTGTCCAGATAGTCGTGATAGTAGCCGGCACGCGGTACGATGTAGAGCAGATTGTCGTTCATGTTGATCACCTGAAAGCCCTCACGTACCATCTGCACCGGATTGGCCCAGCGATTGTTCCAGATGTCCAATACAATATTGCGCGCAACTGCTATGCGGCTTTTCATGAGCGAGAGGCTGCCCCACATGCGCACCGTTTTACCTTTGCCGCTGAGAAAGGTCGCCAGACGGTTGACGAAAGAGCGATAGCGATCGGCATCATTGAGGGCATACTCATCAGCGCCGATATGCACCTGGCTGCTGGCAAACCAGGGGAGGAACTCACTCCAGAGATCCTCAACGAAGCGCATGGTAGCAGGATTAGCAAGATTGAGGAATTCTTTAGAGGCGTGGGGACTGGCCAGATCAGGACGGTATTGGGTCAGGGCCAGATCGTGCGCTGGGGTATCAATTTCGGGAATAATGGTAACAGCATGGGTCTGGGCCAGCGCCTGCAAGGAGGCCATGTCTGTCCAGCTATAGGCTCCATCACGCGCTGCCAGGCCGGGAAAGCGCGCGCTCTGGAGCCGGAAGGCCGCATACTGCCGTCGCCAGTCAGTCCGCTCCCCAGCTCCCGGGGCGTTGTCATTGAGATGAAGCTGGAATTCGTTCATCTTAAACCAAGAGAGGAGCCGCACGTAGTCCTCTAGCAAGGCAGGAGAAAAGTAGCGCCGCCCCACGTCCAGCATGAACCCCCGTACGGCGTAACGGGGGTAATCGCGCGCCAGGCCCCGTGCCAGTTGGCTTTTGAAAGGGTCCTGCATGAGCATCTGAAGCACCGTGCGCGTGCCGTAGAAGACCCCCGCCTCGGTATGGGCGCTGATCGTCAGGCTATCGGCGATCAACAGGACATAGCCCTCGCGGCCAATCTCTGAATCATTATTCTTCAATGTAAGTAAGAGATCGCCGTTGCCAGGAGCCTCCTGTGTAATGATAGGCAAACGCAGACCGGAGACGGCCTGCAAATCTTGCTGGAAGACCGCGGCAGTAGCGCGCAGGCGGCTCGCTGAAGAAGGATCAAGGACGATGCGAGCCCCGGAGGTCAAGCTAAAGGTTCCCAGGCCCCCATGCCATTCGCGCAGCGTCGGGATCACCAGGGGAGGAGGATTCACAGAGGTAGGCAAGGAGGCCAGAAAAATTGCCAGGCGGGCCCCCACCAGGAAGAGGCCCAACAGGGCCAGCAGCAAAGCGCCAGTCAGGCGCCAGGTCAAGCGCCAGTGGACTGGAGGCCATCCATTCTTAAAGAAGGCCAACTGAGGCAAAATCACAAGCAAGCTCTCCGTGCAGTTACCAGGATAGTTCGTGTTTCATTGTAGTACCTGCCATCCGCTTTTACTAGTAGGGAGAGCTGATTAGCAGAATAGTACCATATAGCCCTTTTCCTGGTGAGAGCCGAGAGCCTGAGTCAGGACAGGAGAAGAGGGAGAGCCAGACGAGCCAGACAAAGAGCGGGTCCGAGAGAAAGGCAAGGCCTCCACGAACAATGATCAGGAAAGCTTGTACCCTCGGGCCCGCGTCAGGAGAGTATGGATGACGGCTCGACCCGAGCGATCTACTCAGCGATCGGCTCGAGTTTGACGCCAACGCGCTCGCGCTTCAATTCGTAGAGATTCGGCTGCTGCAAGGCCCAGTAGAAATGGTCCCAGTACTCGCCGGCCTCAGCGCCACGCGGGACCTGGATAATCACCGGGCCATAGAACCCCACCTGTGAGCCTTCCAGGGCAATGGTTGGCACGCCAAAGGCGTGGTAGCGCTCGACCGCTTCCTGGTGATCAGCCTCTACCTCACGGATGGTTGACTCGTCAGCCAGCGCCTCATCGACCAGGCCCGCATTCAAGCCGGCCCGCTCCAGGGCGGCGCGCACGCCAGCCGCATCAGAGATACTCTCACGGCGACCATGCAGGGCCGCACCCAGCGCCAGATAATAACGTTCCACTCCTTCATTGCCTTCGCGGCGCCGCACCAGAGCCAGCGTGCGCAGGCCAGCCCAACCATGATCTTCATAATTCGGCTGCGCCCCCTCCTTGCGATTGACTAGCTCCAGGCTGAAGAAGCGCCAGGTCACAGCCACAGGGCGAACCTGGCGCACTTCGCGCATCCAGAGCGCCGTACGCCAGGCTAGCGGGCAAAGCGGATCAAAATGGAAGTTCAGCTTAATGGGAGTGGCAGATGTTTGCTGAGCCATAGGACGCTAAAGACTCCTCTAGCCGATGGGTAAAGTAACACAGTGGTGTTGCAAGAGGCACCAGAGAACAAAATGACTGCTATCACCATATAATCTGGAGCGTAGACCTGTCAAGGCCAGGGAGAGCGCGACAAAGCAACAGACCAGAGACCGGGCCCCGAGTCCTTGCTCCTGGCCCTCCCGCGCCTGCTTTGCCAATGTGTCAGTCACCTATTTACCTGAGCCGCCGTTTATGAGATACTGCAGAAGGCAAACATCCCTAGCATCCCTAGGAACTCAGGAGGGACAGGAAATCATGCCAGGACAGATCAAAAGCCCCGTCCGCACGCTCGGCGTCTTGACCGGCGGGGGCGATGTGCCGGGGCTAAATGCCGCCATCAAAGCACTGGTCTACCGGGCGGAGACGCTGGGGATCAGCGTCATCGGGCTCCGCTACGGCTGGAGGGGCATCACCTTCCTCAACCGCAATCGCCCACGCGAGGAGCAGATCTTCCGCGCCGAAGACCCGCAAACCTGGGACGATCACTACTTGCTGCCGCTTAACCGACTCAATACCCGCACGATCGATCGCCAGGGCGGAACAATCTTGCTCTCAACGCGCACTAATCCCGCGCGCGTGCGCGTGAGCGAGCTGCCCGAGCATCTCAAACACCGCGGTGAGGGACACGATCCGCAGGAGTATCTGGATCTGACCGATGAGGTTCTGGCCAATATTGAGTTTCTAGGCCTGGACGGCCTGGTCGTCATCGGCGGCGATGACACGCTGAGCTACGGGGCTGTGCTTGGGACAAAGGGAGTCCCTGTTTGGGGCATCCCGAAGACCATGGACAACGATGTTCCTGGCACTGATTATTGCATCGGCTTCCAGACAGCTATCAACCGCGCAAGCGAGTTCATCGGACGCCTGCGCTCAACCCTCGGCTCTCACAGCGAGACAGCACTCTTCCGCCTCTTTGGACGCGATGCCGGTTTTACCGCTCTGGAAACGGCCATCGCAACCTGGGCCGACCGCCTGCTGATCCCAGAGGTACCGGCCAATATCGATCACCTGGCCGAGCTGGTTGCCAACGACCGGCGCAATAATCCTAACCACTATTCGATCGTTGTGCTTTCCGAGGGGGCCAATCTGGGCATACCAGTGCCGGAGGTCGGTCCGGCAGACGCCTATGGCCATCGCAAGAAGGCCAACGTGGCCGAGTTCCTGGCCGGCCAGCTGAGCGAGCGCCTGCCAGGCGTGCGCTTCTTGCCGATCGACCTGACGTATATTCTGCGCAGCGGCGAGCCAGATGTCTACGATCGCCACATGGCCATCTATTTGGCTAACATGGCCATGAGCCTGGTGGAGCAGGGCATTCACGGCGCGATGGTCGGCCACCGCGAGGGCAAGATCATCTACACCGATCTCCCCGGGAAAGATAAGCCGGCGCGGCGCGTCAATCCCGATGACTACCACCCGACTCGCTATCGCCCGCGCTTTGAGCACATCACTGGCCCATATATGCCATTGTGAGATCGTGAGATCAGCAGCACCTTCACCCAGGCCGGGGCAGAACCCGCCACAGAGCGGGCGAGCGGACCCCGCGCCTCATCAGAGCGGGGCATGGCGTGGTAGGGCGCTCTTCCTATCGTATCAGCAGTAACGTAGGGGATCGGTGAGGTGTAGACAGACGCACAGCGTCGGCGTTGCCGTTGACATCAGCAAAGAGGCGGCTTCGCCGATCCCTCCTCGTGAGTTACCAGCGTTCTTTCGATTGCATCTATCCTTCCGCCCGGCTTTGCAGCGGGCCCGAGATAAGGGACCGCTCTCCCTCGCATGAGCTGGCTGGCTCTCCCGGCTGTCCACTTGGGAGTCAGGGCTGTTGCTTCTCCTTGCGCTGGCTAACCAGGAAAGAGGAGCAGGCCTTTTTCGGCAGTGCACTGCACTGCGCAGCCAGCCGCCAGGGCCGACACTACCCTGGCAGCAACCACTGATTGATGAGGACTACCCTCCGTGCAGGCCCAGGACGTCCTGGAGAGAGGAGGGGCGCATTGATTATAACTCGACTATTTGCCATGTAATTACAGGGTTCACTATCGACTATAGGTGTCAGCAGCAGCGAGTGAGGAACAGGGGAACCACGGCGTTTTGCGGGCCTGATCAGGGTCTTTCAGAGCCGGCCTAGAGGCAGCTTTAGCTATTTTTCAAACTTGACGAAAGACAGGATAATATGATAAATAAGAATAATGTTCTACTGCTAGCATCGTCAGTCCGCCCGCACCAGGGCCTTGCTACTTCCTGCCATCACGGCCATCGCCAGATTGTTCTGGCCTCACTTTGAGCTGGGTGTTCGTATTGACACTATCTGCCTTCCAAGGAGGTTGAATGGTCTATTACATCTTGGTCCCCATCGGTGTGGGACTCCTCGCCGTGCTGTTTGCGGCCTTTTTGATCAACGACGTACTGCGGAGAGATACAGGTACGCCTTCAATGCAGAAGATCGCGAATGCCATCTTCTCCGGCGCAACCGCCTTTCTCAATCGGCAGTATCGCACCATCGCATTGCTGGCGATCGGTGCGGCTGTGCTGGTGGCAGCCGCCCTGGCGCTCCTTGGCCAGGGTACGCTGGCTGTACGGTTCAATCTGGCCTGGCACACCGCTCTCGCTTTTCTGGTGGGAGCGCTCTGCTCTGGTATCTCGGGCTATACAGGCATGTACGTTGCCGTGAAGTCCAATAGTCGCACCGCCAGCGCGGCGCGCCGCAGCCTGGGCGAAGCCCTGGTCGTGGCGCTGCGCGGGGGGGCTGTTTCCGGCTTCCTGGTGGTCGCGCTTTCGATACTGGGTGTCTCTCTGCTCTTCACCATCTTTGGCGGCCTGTCCAGCCCGGCCACGACGCCGTCGTTGATCGTCGGCTTCGGCTTCGGCGCCAGCTTCGTGGCCCTTTTCGCTCAGCTCGGCGGCGGTATTTATACGAAGGCCGCCGATATGGGGGCGGATCTGGTCGGCAAGGTTGAGGCGAATATTCCCGAGGACGACCCGCGCAATCCGGCTGTGGTGGCCGACCTGGTGGGTGACAACGTGGGCGACTGTGCCGGGCGTGGTGCCGATCTCTTCGAGTCGACGGCGGCTGAAAATATCGGTACCATGATCCTGGGCGCCACCCTCTTTCAGGCCACCGGCAACATCGGCTGGATGCTCTTCCCGTTGGTGCTGGGCGCCTTCGGGCTGATCGCTTCGGCCATCGGTGTGCTCTCGGTCCGAGCTTCGGCTGTGATTGAACCCGAGAAGGCGGCTGGCCGCGATCCCGGCCAGATTGCTATGCAGCGCCTGAATATCGGCTACTATATTACCTGTGCTCTCTCGCTCGTCGGGATGTTCCTGGGCTGCTATCTGCTGCTCGGACAGAGTTCGGTCTCGGCGAACTATGGTCTGCCCGCCTGGCTCTGGTTCGCCCTGGCCGGTACGGTCGGCATTGCTCTGAGCATCGCCTTTGTCTTTATCACGCAGTATTACACCTCCGGGACCTGGCGCCCGGTGCGTGAGATCGCTGCGGCAACCCTGACCGGCCCGGCCACCACGATTATTAGTGGCATTACGGTGGGCTTCGAGTGTATTGTTGCTCCCGTCCTGGCCATCAGTGCCGCTTTGGGCCTGTCCTACTTCTTCGGGAGCCAGGTCCATATCCCGCTGGCTTCCCTGGGGTCCATCAATGTCAGCGGGATCTTCGGGACGGCTGTGGCCACCGTCGGTATGCTGATGAGCTGCGCTTATATCCTGACAATGGATACTTTCGGTCCGATTACGGACAACGCCGGCGGCATCAGCGAGATGAGTGGTCAGTCTGAGTCGGTGCGCGCCATTACGGACGCGCTCGATAGCGTCGGCAATACGACAAAGGCCCTGACGAAGGGCTATGGCCTCGGCTCCGCAGCCCTGGCCGCTTTCCTGCTCTTCAGTGCCTATCTGGATGTGCTCTATAGCTTCCGCCATGATCCGACGGTCTATCGCGTCGATCTGGCCAATCTGAGCACGTTCGTTGCCGGTCTGCTTGGCCTCGCCTTGATCTTCTTCTTCAGCTCGTTGGCAATCCGGGCCGTGGGGAAGGCTGCCGGGCGGATGATCGAGGAGGTGCGACGTCAGTTCCGCGCAAATCCTCGCATCATGGCGGAGAACCCCGATGAGCGTGTCGATCCTGATTACGCACGCTGCGTGGACATCAGTACGTCGGGTGCTCTGCGAGCGATGGTGCTGCCCGGCACGGTCGCGGTCTTGACCCCGATCGCTGTGGGCGTGATCCTTGGCCCCCAGGCGGCTGCCGGTCTGTTGATGGTGGCCACAATGGGCGGTATCGTGGTGGCTCTCTTCTTGAACAACGGCGGTGGTGCCTGGGACAATGCCAAGAAATATATTGAGGCTGGCTATCTGCGTGTGAATGTGAAAGGGGAGATTGTCCCGCCCGACGATCCCGAGGGGATTGTTCTGGGCAAGAAGAGTGAACCGCATAAGGCGAGCGTGATCGGCGATACGGTCGGTGATCCTTTCAAGGATACCGCCGGTCCATCGCTGCATGTGCTCATTAAGCTGCTCAGCACCATCACGCTGGTGCTGGCCCCTCTCTTCTACTTCCTGCATGTCTAGCTTCTAAAGGACAAGCAGGGACATAGTGGAGGTCGGTCACGGATAGGCTCGTCCAGCCGTAATAAGGGAGAGGAGTGGAGCGACGGGCCAGGGGATGACCTTCCAGGGTTGTGACTGGGCCTGACCTGGCGCTCGGGCGCTGCTTTGCCCGGGTGCTCCCTCTACGCTCGCCATGTGTATGGGAAGCATGTTTCGGAAGGCAGACATGGCCTGGCGAGCTTGCTCCGCGTCGATATTCCGCTGGCAGCGGACTGCAAGCACCGCCTGAGATAGATAGATAAGGGGGCGGAGAACTCACTTGCTTGGGAGTTTCTCCGTCCCCTTTTTTTGGCTCCGCCTGCCACCTTCCTTGCGCTGCGCTGCTCCGCCCCTCTTTTATTGAGCTAAGTCACTAAGTCAGGCAGGAGGCTCAGGAAGGTGACTCTGACCCCAGCTTAGCATTCGCTGTGGCCGCAGCTATAGCACTTGCGACAGCCTTCTTCGTAGACCATCGTGTTGCAACCGCATTGCGGGCACAGGTTACCGGTGACGTTGAGGTAACCGATGGGCAAGGGGTCGTGAGCGTTGTTGCTGTGGCTCTCGTCCTCTGGCTGCCGATGGAGCGAGGCCGGGGTGCTCGCTCCGCTTTCGAGCATCTCTAGATGGAGCTCCAGCGCCCGGGCTACGGCGTCCGGCAGTGAGCGAATCTGCTGCGGGCCGAAACCAACTGAGCGGCTACCGGCAATGCCCCGCAGTTGCTCAGCCACTTCGCGCATGCGATCAACCTGCGAGAGCGGACTGGGAATGCGCAGGATGAGCGAGATGAGTCGCCCCAGGGCCTCAGCCAGAGCCAGGATGTCGCTGCCGGCTTTGCCGACGTTGACGAAGACTTCTAGTGGGCCATGCTCATCGCTGTTGATGGTGACGTTGACTTTGCCCTCGGGGGCCCGAATCTTGCGGGTGTAGCCGTGCAAGACCTCGGGCGGGGGCTTGATCATCGGTCCGTGGCTCGCCCCTTGCTCAGATCTGCTCTCGCTCTGCGGCGGCTGCTGTTCCTGGGCAGGCTGGGCCGCTGCCTGAGCTTGCTGTTGCTGCTGCTCCCCTTTCTTGTCTTCGATATGGGAGAGTACCCCGACTCGTGATCCGTCGCGCATATAGGTGATGCCTTTACAGCCAAGCTCGTAGGCCAGGGTGTAGAGCTTTTTGACGTCTTCGACTGTGTGGCTATTGGGAGCATTGACGGTCTTGCTGATGCTGGCGTCGGTATATTTCTGAATGGTGGCCTGGACACGCACGTGTTGCTCCGGCGTGAGATCGTTGGCGGCCACAAAGTAATCAGGAATCGGCTCGCCCGGGTGTTCGTCGCGCCAGGCTTTGAAGAGGGGGTGGTAGAGGATATGCTCACCTGTGCGGTCGCGACGCACCATAGCGAAGTCGTAGACTGGCTCGATGCCGGAGCTGACACCGGCGAAGAGGCTGGTGGTGCCCGTCGGCGCCTGGGTTAGCAGAACGGCGTTGCGGATGCCTTGCTTGCGAATCTTCTCCTGGATGGCTTTGGGCAGCCGCTGAATAAAACGCCCCTGCATGTATTTCTCGCGCTCGAAGCGTGGGAATGGCCCTTTTTCTGCCGCGATATCCGCCGAGGCGTCGTACGCCGCATCGCGAATGGTGCGATAGATGCGCTCGATCACGGGAATGGAGCGGTCGCTGCCGTAGGGGACCTGCATTTTGATGAGGGCATCGGCCAGGCCCATTGTGCCCAGGCCAGTGCGCCGCGTGGCCATCTGCGCCTGACGGTTCTCTTCGATAAAGTACTCGTTGGCGTCGATGACGTTGTCGAGGAAGCGCATGGCTACGCGGGCGGTCTCAGCAAGCTGCTGATAGTCCATTTCGCCGTCTTTGACAAAGGCGGCCAGGTTGAGGGCCCCCAGGTTGCAGACGCCCCAGGGCGGCAGGGGCTGCTCTCCGCAGTTGTGCACTACGAGACCATTGGCAATGAAGAGATGCATCTGCGGCTCAACAAGATCGTAGACCAGCTCTTCGCCGTCCGGCTCCAGGCTCTCGAAGGTCGCCAGGTAGCTGGCGGGTTCCTCGGAGGCCGCGCTCTGGATCACGGCGGCGTTCAGGAGGCCCTGGCGACTGGCAGGCAGCAGGCTAATCTGCTCGCTGAAGCGTCGCAGCTGGCCGCCGCTGACGAGCAGTTCATCCCCCGCCTCTCCAGGTCGACTCAGGCGCCGGGGCTGAATCGTGGAGAGAATGGCGAAGTTCAAGAGGAGGCGCTGAACATCTTCGAGCAGGGTGCGCGCACAGCCGCTGAGGAGCAATGTAGAGAGGCCCTGGCTGTCGCAGACAAGGGTACCGGCCAGCGAGAAGAGCATGGCTAGAAAACCCTGCTGCATGGCGCGATTGCCGCGCAGAACAGCGGCGGGCAGGCGCTGGCCCAGCATCGATGCTTTGGCTTCGGCGGCACTGAGAGCCTGGGCTTGAGCCAGGATGGCCTTGGACAGGGCTGGGGCGGGAGCTTGCAGGCCGCTGGCGCTGATGCTCAGCCAGGCCAGGGCCTGACCTACCTCGGCGCTGCCCTCTGTCCCAAAGGCTCCGCCATGCTGTAGCAGATGGAGCTGCTCGCCTGGCTGGAGATCCGCAGCGGCCTTCCAGCCGTTCGTGGTCAGAATACGGTGATCAGCAGTGAGGCGCAGGCTGTAGCCTTCGCGCGTGCGCAGCCGGTAGACGGGCTTGATGCCTGTGGGGAAGACGGGACTGGCCAGGCGCAGGCGACTGCTCAGTCCAGTCGCTCCTTTCTGGCCCTCTCTGAGGCTGGCGCTGCGAGCGTGGCCGACAGACGCCGCCGTCGGCAGGTTCAGATCTTCTGAGACAATCTGTACGGGTAGCCCACTCTGGGCCAGCTCACGCGCCGGAATGAGGCCCGCACTGGTGTAGATGAGCGTGTCGCCGGTGACGCAGGGGTTGACACAGTTGATCTTTTCGTAGTACCAGGTGTTCGCCTCTTTGTTGCAGCGATCCATGAAGACGACGCCCGGTTCGGCAGACTCCCAGGCCGACTTGCAAATGAGGTCCCAGAGGTCGCGCGCACGCACCGTCTTCTTGACCTCTCCCTGCCAGATGAGGTTCCACGGCTCATCGTTCTTGACAGCCTGCATGAAGCGATCAGAGATGCAGACCGAGAGGTTGGCATGCTCGATCTTGCCTTCGGTACGCTTGACAGTGATGAACTCTTCAACGTCGGGATGGGTGTCGTCCAGCATGAGCATAAGGGCGCCGCGCCGCGAGCCTCCTTGCTGGATGACATCGCCCGTAGCCACCGAGTAGAGCTGCGCCCAGGAGCAGGGACCGGAAGCCGTGCCGTTGACTGTCTTGATGTAGGAGCCACGGGGCCGCAGGGTCGAGAGGTTGATGCCTACTCCCCCACCACGGGCCATGATCTCGGTCATGATCTTGAGGTTGTCAAGAATGCCCTGGCGGCTGTCCTCCGGACTGGGAATGACGTAGCAGTTGTAAAAGGTCACCTGATGGCCAGAGCCAGCCCCCGCCAGAATACGCCCACCCGGTACAAATTTGAAGTCAGCCATCGCCTCATAGAAGCGCTTCTCCCAGTAGGCACGCAGCTCCTCCGTCTTCTCCACCGCCGCAATTCCCCGCGCCACACGCGCCCACAGCTCTTCGGGATAGTGCTCCAGCGGCTGGCCGTTGGCATCCTTGAGCGAATAGCGATCAAGAAAGACTTTGAGGCGAATGCCTTCTAGCTGCGTTCGCTTCGGTGTATCGCCAGGCACCTTGGGAGTCTTCGACTCCTGCTGCTCTAACATGCTGTGTTACTCCTCTCTGAAATTCCCGCTCGTCAGTCGCCGCCCGCTCCCACCAACCACTACACCCACCACCCCACGCGCTTGCTGGACCGCTTCTCGTGGGGCCGGACGCACGACAAAGAAAGGGTAGGTAAGAAATAGGATTCACTTCTAGAGAACTTGTCCTGCAGGCAAGTTTTCAGCTATGATTTCCCCGGTCGACCTTCCTCGGGACAGTATACTCGGAAACCTCCCCGATTACAAGCCTTTGGCCACAAGATATTGAGATTCTCCCATTCTCAGGCACAACATATTGAGAGATGTTGAGACGTGGTATGATAAGGGGGGGGTGGCAGGTCAGCCAGTGAGCCAGTCAGTAGCCAGCCAGCTCACCTGGATCAGCTGGGGAAACTCCCTGCCTGGTTGATTGAGCGGACCGGACCACCTAATGCTTGTTCTGGAGGATTTGACGGCATCATGCGGGCAGAGATTATTTCTTGCGGCACCGAGCTGTTGCTGGGCCAGATCACCGATACCAACGCCACTTACCTGGCACAAAGCCTGAGCGGGCTAGGGATCGACCTCTATTTTGTCTCCCAGGTCGGGGATAACCTGGAGCGTATCGTTGAGACGCTGCGCCGGGCCTGGGAACGCTCTGAATTGATCATCATGACTGGCGGTCTTGGACCCACCGAGGACGACCTGACGCGCGAGGCGATCAGCACGCTGTTGGGGGAGCACATGCAGGTTGATCCAAGCCTGGAGGCCGAGCTGCGCGCCTGGTTCGCTGCCCGCGGCGTTCAGATGCCTGAGCGCAATGTCAAGCAGGCCACCCTTATTCCTTCGGCACGCCCGCTGCCGAATCCATTAGGAACAGCGCCCGGCTGGTGGGTCGAGAAGGCGGGCCGCATCATCGTCGCTATGCCAGGAGTACCGCGCGAGATGTATCGGATGTGGGAGGCCGAGGCGATCCCGCGCCTGAGTCCCTATACTGGGGGCCTGATCTTCACACGCATTCTGCGCGTCATCGGCCTGGGAGAGTCGACGGTTGAGCAGCGCCTGGAGCCTTTCATTCATGCGAGCAATCCGACGGTAGCCACCTACGCCAAGAGCGATGCCGTGGATGTGCGCGTGACTGCCAAGGCGGCCAGCCACAAGGAGGCCGAGCGCCTGGTCAGTGAAACTGAGGCGCGCATTCGCGAGGTGCTTGGCAACTACATTTTCGGGGTCGACAAGGAGACGCTCCCAAGCGTGGTCGGAACCATGCTGGCCCAACGCGGTCAGACGCTGGCGGTGATGGAGAGCTTCACCGGGGGATTGCTCTCCAGCCTGATCACGGATATACCCGGCAGCTCGCGCTATTTCCGCGGTGGACTGGTAGCCTACAGTCGCGCTGTCGCTCAGGAGATGGGCCTCTCCCCTGAGCCAGTCGAACGAGCCGGCCTGGTCAGCGAGGAGACGGCACGCGCTATGGCTCAGCTCGCCCGCCAGCGTCTGGCTGCCGACTACGGTCTTGGCATCACCGGCGTGGCCGGCCCAGAGCCGTTCGAGCAGCAACCGGCGGGGACCCTGTTTCTGGCGATCGCCGGACCGACCGGCGTGGTGACTTCCAGCGGCAGCGGCTGGCGCGGCAACCGGGAGGACCAGAAGTACCGCTCCGCTCTCGCCGCCCTGAATCTGCTTCGCCTCCATCTGTTGGGCTTGAAGAAGGCCCAATAGCAGCGCCCGGCTGGGTAGATTGCCATCCCGGTAATCGTCAGCCGCCGGTCAGTTTGGGCTGTTGGCCCCTTGCCAGAAGACCAGCCTGAGTGCTATCATTACCACGCCCTGCACGCGCGCTCAGAGCATGGTAGGCTGCAGGCCAGTCTCAGCCTACTGGCGCAGGTCGCGAGCGCCGCAGGGACCACCCTTCGCGACTTCCTCCGGCTTGGGGCCAAGATAAACGGCACCTTGCTAGCTGAACTGATGCTGGTGCGCTATGGAGAGATCTGGCCAGAAGATAACGGAGCTGCAGAGAAAGGACCGCGCCGCCCGCAGGAAACCGGCGCGGTCCCGTTTTCCTTTCCGTCTGAGCCGCTCATCGCCGTTGATCCGACTGCTGGCCGTGCTCGGTCCAGGTCTGATCGCGGCCAATGCGGGCAATGACGCCGGGGGTATTGCTACCTACTCGGCTGCCGGGGCTAACTATGGCTACAACCTGCTGTGGGCCCTCTTCATTAGCAGCTTTTTTGTGGCTGTGATTCAGGAGATGTGCGCTCGCATGGGCGCGGTGACCGGCAAGGGACTGGCCGATCTGATTCGCGAGGAGTTCGGGGTGCGCTGGACAGCGCTCGCCATGCTGGCGCTGCTGATTGCAAACACGGGGATTACGATTTCGGAGTTTCTCGGCATCGGCGCCAGTGTGCAGGTGCTGGCTCAGGACGTGCATACGCCTTGGATCTATGTGACCGTGCCAGTCTGTGGGCTGGCGCTCTGGTGGCTGGTGATTAAAGGCTCCTATCGGCGGGTGGAGAAGGTCTTTATTGCGATGTCTCTCGGCTTCCTCTCTTACATCCCCGCTGCCTTCGTCGCCCATCCCGATTGGGGAGCCATCGGCCACCAAAGCGTCGTTCCCGCTTTCCAGCTGGATAGTGACTACCTGCTGACAGCGGCGGCCCTGGTGGGTACCACTATCAGCCCCTATATGCTCTTCTATGTGCAGTCCGCTGTTGCCGACAAGGGCATCCATGCTGGCGAGTACATTTATGAGCAGATCGACGTCTATAGCGGGACACTCTTCGCGACGCTTATTTCTTTCTTTATCGTTGTGGCTACGGGGGCGACGCTTTTTGTCTCCCATCACCCGGCAAGCACAGCGCTGGATGCAGCCTTCGCTCTGCGCAGCCTGGCCGGCCCCTATGCCTCGCTCCTCTTCAGCATTGGCCTCTTCGGCGCTTCACTGCTGGCGGCAGCTGTTCTGCCTCTCTCAACAGCCTACGCTATTTGCGAAGCCTTCGGCTTTGAGCGCAGCCTCTCACGCAGCTTCCGTGAGGCGCCAGTCTTTCAGGGCCTCTTTACAGCCCTGATCGTGCTGGGGGTCCTGGTGACGCTGATTCCAGGGCTGCCCATCTTCCAGGTGCTGATTGTGCTCCAGGATATCAATACGGCCATGCTGCCGATTATCCTGGTCTTCATTATTCTGCTGGTCAACAATCGCCGCCTGATGGGGAAACACAAAAATTCACTGCTCTTCAATATCTTCGGCTGGGCCACCGTTCTCTTTGTCTCTATCCTGACCCTGGTCTTGCTGGTCGTCAATCTCTTGCACTCCTGAGAGCTGGATCAAGCAAGCAAGCAAGAGAAGCAAGACGCTCACCCTCCCCTCTATCACTGCCAGCACTCTCACGCACTTGGCCTGGCCGACCCACTGCGCCCCCTCCTTTGTCTCCAAAGATCGATGACCCTCTGGCAAACAAGCTTTTTTGGCCGACATGTGCTAGAATAGTATTACATTAGTGCGGCAAGAAAAGGAGGAGAGAGGCCCGAAGCATGGAGCGAGATCCAGGCCATGCCTATAGCAACACAGCCCAGGGCGATCGCAACGAGCCACCTGCCTCGCTCGAAAAGACGCTTGATTATACGCATCCCGACTTCTACCGCCCCTCATCCGATTGGTACTCCGATCCTGCTCCTGCTGCAACAGCAGGTCAGGCAGAGTTGCAGCCGTATCGTAGCCCGGCGGATGTGGCACGCTATACCTCTGACGCGGTTCATCATAGCCAGGGTGAGGAGACTCTGGCAGGAACGGCACAAAAAGGCTCATCTACCACGAGCATCAAGGGGAAGAAGGGATTGGCTGGCCTGGGCGGCAGTCTGGCAGCACTGCTGGCTCTGCTCCTGAAGTTTCAATGGCTCGGCTGGCTACTGAAATTCGGCTGGGCAGGCATCTCAGCGCTCGTCTCGCTGGCTTTTTACGCCATGATCTTCGGCTGGGCCTTCGGCCTGGGAATCGTGGTGCTGCTCTTCATACATGAGCTGGGACATGCCATCGTCATTAAGGCCAAAGGCATCCCTCTAGGGGGCATGATCTTCATCCCTTTGCTGGGGGCCGCGGTGCTGATGAAACGTCATCCGCAGAATGCTCGCGACGATGCTGAGATTGGCATTGCTGGCCCACTGGCTGGCGCGCTTGGTTCCGCTGTCTGTCTGTTGCTGGCCTGGCTCCATCCGGCAGGCGTCTGGGCTCCGCTGGCCTACTTTGGTTTCTTTATCAACCTGTTGAATTTGATCCCTGCCCCAATGCTGGATGGCGGGCGCATCATGGGAGCAATCGATCGCCGCCTCTCTCTGATTGGCCTGCTGCTCTTGCTGGCTTATCAGATCTGGCTCTGGATCAATGGCGACTTCTCCCCCTGGCTATTTTTCTTGCTGGCCATCAGCGCCGTGGCGCTCTGGATACAGCACAGCGAAGATGCCCTCCATCCGCACCATTACTACGATGTCCCCCTGCGCTTTCGCATCGCCATAGCAGTAGCCTACTTCGGGCTGATTATCCTGCTCTCGCTCGCTATGTCGCTGGCGCGCAGCCTGATCATCCCCTATAGCCTCTAATCTTTCTTCCTCCCTCTCTCTCTCTCTCTCTCTCCCTCCACCCTTCCCCGCGAAAATAGGGTCCGCTCAGGACTTCGAAGGACGCGGTGGTAGAGGGCGGGTACTCCTCGACCCCTTGGGAACAGAAATGTCAGCCGCCCCCAGGCTGGTAACGAGGGAGAAGGAAGGGCACAGGCAGGCATCACCGCTGCGGCGGGCTTTAGCTTGTTGCTCTTTCTTGAGCCGGCGCTCCAGGGCTACAATCTTCTCGCTGGCCTGTTCGTGAGAAAGCTGCTCCATCGTGGTTCCTCCTTTTTTCTGCTCTATTCTGCCCGGCCATCGTGCCTGCACCCGGCTCCCCCAGAACTGAGAGCAGATCGCGCAGGTAGAGGATAAGCCTGACCTGCTGGCCGTCCGTCGCGGCGGGTGAGTGGTGATCCGCGCTCGACCTGGACGGCCTGGCACCCATTACTTTTTTTATTTGGCTTGCTCCTGGTTGGCAGCTGCGCGGCTACGCACTTCCACGCCAGCCAGCCGCTCTAAGACCTTGAGCAAAGCGGTATAGTCTTGGCGGCCATAGCCCTCGGCGCGAGCCATCTCATAAAGCTGGCGGGTCAGCCCTGCTAATGGCAGAGGTGTCTGATACTGCGCCCCCAGCTCCAGAGCAAGAGTGAGATCCTTCTGCAAGAGATCGGTCATGAAACCGGGCTGGAAGCTGCCAGTAAAAGCACGCATGGGAAATTGATTGGCCAGCTGCCAGTTGGCACCCGTGCTGACACTGATAATGTTCGCCATCAGCTCTACATCGGCGCCGGCCTTGACTCCCAGCACCAGGGCCTCGGCGGTGGCCGCCGCAATAACGCCGGCCAGGAGATTGTTGACGAGCTTGACGACTTCGCCAGCCCCCGAGGGACCGACATAGAAGATGCGCTCGGCTTTCCCCATCGCTTCGAGCAACGGACGGACTTGCTCGAAAATGGCCCGCTCGCCCCCAACCATAATGGCCAGCGTGCCAGCGATCGCTCCCTGCGAGCCTCCGCTCACTGGCGCATCCAGGAAATATACTCCACGCTCGGCAGCGAGCTGGGACAGGCGACGGCTCGTTGCCGGCGCAATAGTGCTCATATCGATGATGACCAGGCCCTGTCGCGCCCCCTCTAGAATACCATCGGGACCAGTGACCAGCTGCTCAACATCCTGTGAGGTGGGAACCATCGTGATGACGACTTCGACTCCAGCAGCCAGCTCGCGTGGCGATGGGACCAGTCTGGCCCCCGCCTGGAGCACTTCCTGGACACCAGGCTTCTCAGGATGACGCGCATAGACCGCGACTTCATGTCCGGCTTTGAGCAGGTTGAGCGTCATCGGACGCCCCATTGTCCCGATCCCAATGAAGCCGACCTTCATTGTAACTATCACGTCCTTTCTTCGCCAATCGATACAGCGCTGGCTGCGCTCCCTGGCGCTCTCTTCCGACCCACGCCCCGCTCGAGCTGCATCGCGCCATTCGCTGCTCCGAGGCCCTTCCTTCCTTCTTTTTGCCTCATGCCTCCGAGGTCGTCGCCAGGGCCGCCTCGCTCTGGCCCACTTCTACCTCGACAACAACAGCTCCGCCCTGGACAACATCGCCCTCACGATAATGGATGCGTCGGACAACGCCATCATAGGGAGCAGCGATGACGTGCTCCATCTTCATGGCACTGAGAATGACCAGGGCCTGACGCTGCTTGACAGCCTCTCCCTCGCTGACCTGCACTTTGACAATGGTGCCAGCCATTGGGGCCGTCAGGCTCTGGCCGCCACGCTGGCCACTTCCCCGCAGGCTGCTCTCAATAGCCGGTGGCTGAGGTCGCTGCAGGCAATAGAGTCTTCCCCGCAGCATGACCTGCGTCTCTCCGGCCAGCCGTAAAAACTGGACACGCTCGCGGCGCGCCCCAGCCTGCAGGGAGAGCGCCCCATCTAGCGCCAGCTGCGGCAGTATTTCCTCCGGCTCGCCCCCATCAACCTGGACGCGCCAGCTTCCACCCCTGCCAGGGAGGCGCTCAAGGCAAACCTGATGCTCTTCTCCCTCGTAGCGGTAGCGCAGCAGCTGCCCCCCACCACTCAGGCGCCAGGGACCAAGTCGCCGCCAGGGATTGCGCTCACCTCGCTCTTCGTTCACCACCTCGGCCAGAGCGGCGGCCTTCAAAGCTAAGGGCAATGCCGCCCGCTCCCGTAAGGTCCCCCGCTCAAGCAGTCCCTGCTCCTCCAAAAAGCTGGTGAAGGTCAGGCCCTCACGAAAGGCTGCGTTCTCAGTAATGGCGTGCAGCAAAGCGCTGTTGGTCTTGACCCCAAAGACCGCCAGCTCCTCCAGCAAGGTGCGCATGCGTGCGATGCTGGCGGCACGATCTTCACCATAGGTGATCAGCTTGGCCAGCATCGGATCATAGAATTGACTGACATCAGAGCCGCTTTCTACGCCGCTATCAATGCGCATACCAGGCCGCTGCGGGGCGAAAAAACGGAGCACAGGACCAGTAGAGGGGAGAAACTGCTGCTCGGGATCTTCCGCATAGAGGCGCATTTCAAGGGCATGGCCACGCGCTACCAGCTCCTCTTGATGCAGACGCAACGGTTCGCCAGCGGCGATGAGAATCTGCTGGCGCACCAGATCGAGGCCCATCACTAGCTCAGTGATCGGGTGCTCAACCTGCAAGCGCGTGTTCATCTCCAGAAAATAAAAGCGCTGATCGCAGTCAAGCAAGAACTCAAGCGTGCCAGCATTGACATAGCCTGCAGCGCGGGCAATACGTACGGCAGCCTCGCCCATGCGGGCGCGCAGAGCCGGTGTCAGGGCCGGCGACGGGCTTTCCTCGACAATTTTCTGATGGCGGCGCTGGATCGAACATTCGCGCTCACCCAGATGGACAACCTGACCGTAGGCGTCGGCCAGTATCTGGAACTCAATGTGACGAGGCCGCTCTAGCAAGCGCTCAAGAAAGACCGTGCCATCGCCAAAGGCCGCCAGGGCCTCGCGCTGCGCCCCCTCCAGCTGGGCCGGGAAGTCTTCTAGCGAGCGCACCACGCGCATCCCCTTGCCCCCACCTCCAGCCGCCGCCTTAATCAAGAGCGGCACCCCGATGCGTTCCGCTTCCTGCAGCAAACGCGGCGGGTCTTGCTGGGGACCATCGTAGCCCGGCACAGTTGGTACCCCGACCTGCTGCGCTACCTGGCGCGCGGCAATCTTCGAGCCCATGAGACGCATGGCCGCAGCAGGGGGACCGATGAAGACCAGGCCAGCTTCTTGACAGGCCTCGGCGAAGGCTGGATTCTCCGAGAGGAAGCCATAGCCAGGGTGGATCGCTTCGGCTTCGGCCTGACGGGCCGCCGCAATGATAGCCTCGATGCGCAAATAGCTCTCGCTGGCAGGCGCAGAGCCGATCGGATAGGCTTCGTCAGCCTCGTAGACATGCGGTGCCCGACGATCGGCATCTGAGTAGACGGCGACGGTACGGATGCCCATTGCCCGACAGGTGGCCATGATGCGACGCGCGATCTCTCCTCGATTGGCGATCAAGATCTTCTTGAACATTTTAGCTGACCACCCAGTTGGCTTTGCGCTTCTCCAGGAAGGCCCGCAGGCCCTCCTGTCCCTCGGGACTCGCCCGCAAGTCGGCAATCAGATTGGCAGTATAGTCGCGCGCCGCCTCGCGGCTCAGTTCCCCAACCTGCAGAGCCAACGCCTTGCAGGCCCGCAAGGCCCGCGGCCCACCGCGCAGCAGCTGATGCAGCGCCTGCTCTACCGCCGTATCCAGTTCCTGAGCAGCCACTACTACATGCACCAGCCCCAGCTCGCGCGCTCGCGCCGCTGTAAACTGTTCCCCCGTCACAAAGAGCGCCCGCGCCTGGCCCTCGCCGATCTTGCGCACCACGTAGGGGGCAATCACCGCCGGAGCGATGCCTAGACGCACCTCGCTAAAAGCAAAGCGCGCCGCCTCGACCGCGATCACCAGATCGCAGGCCGCAATCAGCCCCAAACCGCCGCCCATCGCCGTCCCATTGACGCGGGCCACCACCGGACAGGGGAACGTATTGATCGCCTCAAAGAGATCAGCTAAGCGCCAAGCCTCAGCCACATTCTCCTCACGGCTCAGCTTCACTGCCTGCTGCATCATCTTGATATCAGCTCCGGCACTAAAAGAGGCACCCGCACCGGTCAGAACGACAGCATGTAGCCGCTCATCGTCGCGCAAAGCAGTGAAGGCAGTGCGTAGCTCTTCAATCAACTGTGCATTAAAAGCATTGTGGACTTCGGGGCGCTGCAGCGTCACCGTCGCGACCCGATTCTGAAAGCTGCGTTCAACACTGAGTAGGGTGTACTCCATTGTGACTATCCCTGACAAAGGCTCAGCTGCACATCAGGCGAAACCGCTCAGGCGGTCCGCCCGCCAGCACCCGGCCCCCAAGAGCAGGGAGCCTATAGCCGCCGCAGCTTCTCATTTGCTCATTGCTTTTTATTATACCATCCTCTGGCCAACGCACAGCCTGGATTTCTCGTGTTGACCAGGCCCGCCCCCTCGCCCTAGAGCCAGCGCAGGCGACGGAAGATCAGCAGCAGGAGCAGTGAGATCACGGCCATCACAGTCAGAGCCAGTGCATAGCCATAGGTCCAATGCAACTCGGGCATATACTCGAAGTTCATCCCCCAGATCCCTGCCAGCAAGGCATCGACCATCAAAACAATCGAGGCCGCCGTCAGCGTGCGCATCGTCTTATTGAGGTCATTGGAGACGATCGAGAGGTTCGCATCCATCGTCGAACTCAGCTGATCGCGGTAGAGATCAACGGTATCGGCGACGCGCATAATGTGATCGTAGACATCGCGGAAATAGAGCAAGGCATGCTCGTTGAAGAGAGGGTTATCGCGATTCGTGAGCACATTGAGCACATCGCGCTCGGGACCAGCAATGCGGCGCAGCGTCAGGAAGCGCTTCTTGAGGGCCAGCAGGTCCTGAGTAAAGGAGCGCTGACGCAGCTCACCGCTGAAGAGACGATCCTCCAGGTCCTCAGCCTGCTCGACCATAGCATCCAGCACCGGGAAATACTGATCGACGATCGTGTCGAGGAGAGAGTAGAGCAGGACAATCACCCCACCCTCCAGCTGGCGCACATTGCGTGTCCAGCGCTGCTCGGTCTCATCCAGCTCGGGAATAGGCTCACTATGCACCGTGATCAGATAACGCTCCCCCAGAAAGATCGACAGCTCACAGACCCGCAGACGATCTGTCGACGGCTCCGCCTGTATCGTGTAAAAGACGATCAGGTAGAAGCTATCATACTCCTCGATTTTGGGGCGCTGATGCTTATGACCGGCGTCTTCCACCGCCAGCGGATGCAGATGGAAAGCCTCCCCCACGCGCTGCAACTCCTCCGGGCCTGGATTGAACAGATCCAGCCAGAGCACAGTCTGCGGCTCGGCCAGGGCCTGCCGGGCCTCGGCCAGGGAAGCGACACGCTGAAAGCAATGCTCCTGGGAATTGCAACGCAGCGCCTTCAACATGAGGGTGGGCTACTCCTTCCTCTTAAGCAAGAAACTGCCAGCTAGCTAGCCAGCTAACCAGCCAACGAGGGTGTTCCCCGCTCTACCAGCGGGGCATATCTGGCTCGTTCGGGGCGCAAAGCAGCTTTCTCCGCTCATGCTCTTATATTGTGGCTACATACGGAAGACACCGAAAGGCGTCTCAGGCATGGGGGCATTGAGCGAGGCCGCGATCCCCAAAGCCAGGACCATACGGGTCTCGCAGGGGTCGATGATCCCATCGTCCCACAGGCGAGCCGTGCTATAGTATGGGTTGCCCTCGCGCTCATACTTCTCCAGAATCGGCTGCTTAAAGGCTGCTTCCTCTTCCTCCGTCATCGTCCTTCCGCGCGCCGCCAGGTTCTCCTTGCGGATCGTTGCCAGAACGCTGGCCGCCTGTTCGCCTCCCATCACCGAGATGCGGGCATTGGGCCACATCCAGAGCTGGCGCGGGGCATAGGCGCGCCCGCACATCGCATAGTTGCCCGCTCCGAAGGAGCCACCGATAATCACCGTAAAGCGAGGGACCGGTGCGTTGGCCACCGCCATCACCATCTTCGCCCCATCCTTGGCAATGCCGCCGCTCTCGTACTGACGCCCCACCATAAAGCCGGTAATATTCTGCAGAAAGACCAGCGGGATCTGGCGCTGGGCGCACAGTTCAATAAAATGGGTCGCCTTGAGGGCGCTTTCCGAGAAGAGCACTCCATTATTGGCGATTATACCCACTGGATAGCCCATGAGGCGAGCAAAACCGCAGACAATCGTCGTCCCGTACAGCTCCTTGAACTCATGGAAGCGGCTGCCATCGACCAGGCGAGCGATTACCTCGCGCACATCATAGCTCTTGCGATAATCGCGCGGCACAATGCCATAGATCTCCTCGGGATCATAGCGCGGCGGCTCCGGCTCAGTGATCTCCCAGGGAATGTACTTGCGCCGCTGCAGATTGGCCACGATGCTGCGGCAGATCGCCAGGGCATGCTCATCGTTAAGAGCATAGTGATCGGCCACCCCCGAGGTGCGACAATGGACATCGGCCCCTCCCAGCTCCTCGGCGCTCACCTCTTCGCCGGTCGCCGCCTTCACCAGCGGCGGCCCCCCGAGAAAAATGGTCCCCGTGCCGCGTACAATGATGGTCTCATCGCTCATCGCCGGCACGTAGGCACCGCCCGCAGTGCACGAACCCATCACGACGGCAATCTGCGGAATACGCTGGCTCGACATGCGCGCCTGATTGTAGAAGATGCGCCCAAAGTGATCGCGGTCAGGAAAGACCTCGGCCTGCAGCGGCAAAAAGGCCCCGCCCGAGTCGACCAGATAGATACAGGGGAGGCGGTTCTGTTCGGCAATCTCCTGGGCCCGCACATGCTTCTTCACCGTCATCGGGTAGTAGGTCCCGCCTTTGACGGTGGCATCGTTGGCGATAATCATACACTCCTGGCCCTCAACAACCCCAATACCAGTCACGATGCCCGCCGAAGGCGCCTCGTTGTCGTACATATCCCAGGCGGCCAGCGGACTCAGCTCCAAAAACGGGGTGTCGGGGTCACAGAGCAAATGAATGCGCTCGCGCGCAAGGAGCTTGTTGCGCTTACGGTGGCGAGCCACGGCTTCAGCGCCTCCGCCCTGTTGCACCTGCTGCAGGCGCTCCGTCAGTTCAGTCACAAGCTGACGGAAATAACGCGCATTTTCCTGAAATTCAGGACTGCTGCGGTCAACATGCGTTTCAAGGACTCGCATGGGCGTTCGCTCTCTTCCTCTCTGAAGAAATCACTGCCATTGTGGCATGAGGTGCTCCTCCTCGTCAAGATCTTCCTCGACGAAGGCCACTTCCCATCAAAGCAGAGGGGCCCTTCAAGCAGCATCAAGGCCAGTGTAGAGAGAAGAGAGCCAACGAAGGCCAGAGGCGCCTTTAGACGCGCTCGTCGCTCAGCAGTGTTGCTGCGCCAGCACGCTATCGATCTGGGCCAGCAGCCGCCCCGCCGGGGCAAAGCCATAGTTGATCGCCTGGGCCTTACCCTGACCATCGAGCACAACCGTCGTCGGCAGCGTCAGCACGCGATAGCGAGCCGTCAATTGGGGCTCCGTCGGCGCATCCACCTCAATCACGCTGACCAGCTCGCCACGGGCAGCCTGGACCTGGCGCAGCGCCGGCTTCTGCAAGCGATGGCACTGCTGACACTCAGCGCTGCTGAAGAGCAAAATGCGCACCGGCCCGCTGGCAGCCCCCGCCTCATTCCGGCGGTCGGCAGCCAACGCCGGCGCCTCCAGAGCGGCTCGACGCTGCCGCTCAACAAAGCGCCGTCCGAGCAGAATCGCCCCCCACAGGAGGGCAGCCAGCAGCAGCAGTAAGGCCGCCCGCCAGAGGATCACATTCAGCATCTCCCTGCTCTTCCCTTCTACCAGCTTGCGCCTATCTCACACCGCGCCAGTGGAAGCCCCCTTCATAGCGCACGCGAGGGACCAGACCGATCTTTCCCAAATAGTAGTAGACCAGGCAGCCGGCACAGAAGCCAACCGTCAGATTGACAAAGGAGAGTCCAAAGACCAGCAGGTCTAGCACCCAACCGGCCAGCGTCGCAGACGTCAGCAGGAGCAGGAGCCCGGCGACCAGCAGGAGCGTGGCCCCTATTCCCTGAGCGAAGCGATGCGGGGCTGGATCGTCCTCGACAACGCGCGGTTTCAACAGGCCGCTCGCTACCAGCACATGCCGATAGAAGAGCGCAAACGGCCCAGCCGCCGGCCAGAGGGCACTCCAGGCCAGGAGCAAGCCGGTGATCAGCACCAGCGGCGGCCAGCTCAGCAGAAAAGCCAGGGCCGTTAGCACTACTACACTGCCCTGCGAGAACTTCGCCAGGCGCGTATCGACGCGCAAATCAGTTGCAGAAACAGCTTCCACAGCAGTTCCTCCTCCAGTTCAGATCAGGCCGATTGGCGCTCCCCTCGACCAGCGACGATGAGCGCCCCTCGAACAGAGCCTTCGCCTGACTGAATGATAACATAGTGTATCTATTTAGTAAACAACCACAGCGCGGCCCGCCATATTCCCTGCCACACAGCAGACCACAGCGACGGTTAGCGCCACCATCCCCCCTTGACAGGGCCGACAAGAAAAGGTATCCTGTTCTCGGGCAGCTAGAGACAAGGTGTCGTATCTCGGCTTTGCACTATCGCCAGAGCATGCAACAGCGGCAAAGCGAGCAGGCGCCAGCCAGCTCCAGCAAGCCGGTCAAGGTCTGGTTGCCTGGCGAGACGTGACGAGAGAGCCTGTCACTACCTTCGGGTGTGGCCAAGCGGTAAGGCAGCGGACTTTGGATCCGCGATCCCAGGTTCGAATCCTGGCACCCGAACCACTTTTCACCTGCCCGCCGCGCTGCTGGCAAGAGCAGGGACTGGTCTTCCAGGACCAGGTAGAAGCGTTGAGCGAGGTTTTTTGTCGTGCTTGCACTGGCAGCAAGCAAGCAAGAAAAAGGGGGAATGTATTCCTTTCTCGCGCCTGGGCAGCAAGGGCAAGAGACCTTGCCAGTTCAGCGCAGCTTAGCCCGGCGGTTCGTGGCGCAGGGGCACGAGCCGCTGAGGAGACAGCCATGAAACAAGAGGTTCTGTGAATTCAACAATGAAGACCTATGCGACCGTGGTCCTTGCAGCGGGCAAGGGCACGCGGATGCGTTCAGCCATTCCCAAGGTGCTCCATCCGCTGGCCGGGCTGCCGATGTTAGGCCATGTGCTCAATGCCGTGGAAACTATCCCTCTTACCTCTGCCTTTGCTCCACTGGCAGCCACCATTACCGCCCATCGCCCCATTGTCGTCGTCGGCTGCGAGGCCGCCCAGGTCCAGACCGCCTTCGGTGAGCGCTGCTACTATGCCTTGCAGGCCGAGCAACTCGGCACAGGCCACGCTGTCCTGGCCGCCCGCGAGGCCATCGATGTCCTGTCTCCCCCTCCTGAGACAGTGCTCGTCTGCTACGGCGATACCCCGCTCATCAGCGCCGAGATGCTGGCCCGCGTCGTGGCCCGCCATGTAGAGAGTCAGGCCACCATCACTTTCTTGACCGCCATCACCGAGCAGTTCTCGGATTTTGGGCGCGTGGTTCGCGATCCCTCGGGCGCCGTGGTGGAGATCGTCGAGGTCAAACGTGCCACTGAAGAGCAGAAGCGCATTAAAGAGGTGAATTCAGGTGTCTACTGCTTCGAGCGTCGCTGGCTCTGGGAGACGCTGCCTCACCTCGCACGCAATCCCTTCAGCGGCGAGTACTACCTCACCGATCTGGTGGCCATTGCGCGCTCGCAGGGGCGCACCATTGCGACGGTGACTGGCGCCCTGGAGGAGACGATCGGTGTGAACGATCGCGTGCAGCTGGCGGCAGCGGAGCAAATCCTGCGGCGCCGCATCCTGGAGCGCCATATGTACGCGGGCGTGACAATCGTCGATCCTGCGGCCACCTATATCGACGCCGAGGTCTCCATCGGACCCGACACGGTTATCCTGCCCGGCACCATGATTACTGGCCGAACACAAATCGGCTCCGGCTGCCGCATCGGCCCTGGAACCACCATCGAGTCGTCGATGATCGGGAACCGCTGTATCATTCGGAATTCAGCTCTCGAAGAGGCTATTCTCGAAGACGATGTACGGATCGGCCCCTTCAGCCACTGTCGCCCAGGCGCTCATCTGGCTCGGGGCGTGCGCATGGGCAACTTTGGCGAGGTGAAGAACTCGTATATCGGTGCGGAAACCGACATGCATCACTTCAGCTACATCGGTGATGCCTCTGTCGGGGCCCATGTCAACATTGGTGCGGGTACAGTCACTTCCAACTATAACGGGATCACACGCCAGAAGTACCGTACGGTCATTGAGGACGGGGCCTTTATCGGCTGCGATACGATCATCGTGCCGCCCGTGACTATCGGTGAGGGAGCCATGACGGGCGCCAACGCAGTGGTAAACCGCGATGTGCCTCCCCATGCGCTGGTGGTTGGTGTGCCCGCCCGTCTGCTGCGTATGCTCGATCCCGCGGCAGCAGCAGCAGCAGAAGAGGCCTCCTCAGATGCGGAAGGAGGCAAAAAGGAGTAACTACAACTATGGACGCCGATGGCATACCCCTTGTCAGGATTGCCGCCGCTCTCAGCCTCTCTCTCCCCCAGCTCGACGGCGTGGCCTGGCTGCAGTTGATCATTTTGGTCATTGCGCTGATTCTGTGCGCCACCGCTTCCGCCGCCGAAACCGCGCTGACTTCGGTCAGCCGCATCAAGCTGAAAAACCTCGTCGAGGAGGGTGATCCCCAGGCCGCTGAGCTGGAGCGCCTGCTGGCCCACCCGAATACCTTCCTCTCGACGATCCTGGTGGTTAACAGTATCGCGGTGATCGTGGCTTCCAGCATGGCTACGGTCCTGGCCTTGCGCTTCTCCACCACCTGGGGCGAGTTGATCGCGACTGTGCTCATCTCGCTGATCGTCCTGATCTTCTGTGAGATCACCCCGAAAACTGCTGCTGTGCAAAACCCTCTGCGCTGGGCTCGTGCCCTCAGCGGCTTCGTGCGTTTTGCCGCCTGGCTGCTCCGCCCGCTCGTCTGGTTGCTCGGAGTAGTCACCTCTTCTCTGGCGAGCCTGCTCGGTGGTGAATTGAAGCACGCGGGTCCCTTCGTGACGGAGGAGGAGCTGCGTCTGCTGGTCTCGGTCGGCGAACAAGAGGGCGTGCTCGAAGAGGAGGAGAAGGAGATGATCCATAGCATCTTCGAGTTCGCCGATACGCCAGTGCGCGAGGTGATGGTGCCACGCATCGACATGATTACGCTGGAGGCCGATACTACCGTCGATCAGGCCGTCGATGTGGCCCTGCAGGGCGGCCTCTCTCGTATCCCTGTCTACGAGGAGTCTCTTGATAATATTCTGGGCATCCTTTATACCAAGGATCTGCTGAAGGAGCTACGCCAGGGCCATCATACGCGCCTGGTGCGCGAGTTGGTGCGTCCGGCCTACTTTGTGCCGGAAACGAAGAAGCTCGACGACCTGCTAAGCGAGATCCGCCAGCGGCGCACCCATATGGCCATCGTGGTGGATGAGTATGGCTCGGTCGCCGGCCTGGTCACGATTGAGGACCTGATGGAGGAGATCGTCGGCGATATTAAGGATGAGTACGATCGCGAGGAGAACCTGTACGAGCGCCTGAGCGAGACGGAGTACATCGTCGACGCCAAGATGAATATCGACGACTTCAATGAGCTGATGGGAACAAAGCTCGATAACGAGGACTATGAGACGCTCGGCGGCTTCCTCTACGCTCAGCTCGACAAGATCCCAGTGGCAGGTGATACGATTACCTACGGGGATTTGAATCTGACGGTGCTGGCAACCCGGGGACGGCGCATTACGAAGGTGCGCGTGCTGCGCCTGAGCAATGCCAGCGCAGCGGAGTCGGAGGCGGCCCCTGTCGATCAGCCCAGGCTGCCGGCTCCTCCGCCTTCGACCTCCACTCACGCGCCGGCCAGCCCCGAGAAGCAACGGGCACCCGCTCCAGCCCGGCAGGCAATGGCTCAATCCCCCATCATGAGGGAGGCCACCAACCTCTCCTGATCCAGGCCGCCGATCACGAGGCCCAGACGGGCGGCCAGGCCAGAGACGAGCCGCCTCCCTTGGTGAGCTGAAGTCCACCCTCCACGTTGGAGAAAGGAGCAGGCGGCCACTTGAGTCCCGCGCCACACGCCTCCCGCTACGCCGCCGTCGACTGTGCACGACGGCTCATGGCGGCTTGGGCAGGGAGGCAGGGAAGCAGGGAGGCCGCGTAGAGCGATGAAGCTTGATCTTTCTACCCTACCGCGCCAGGTGCGCGTGGTCGAAGTGGGACCGCGCGATGGCCTGCAGAACGAGAAAGTGCCTGTTTCCACGGAGCAGAAAATCCATTTCATTCGTCTGCTTGCCGAAGCAGGCTACTCCGAGATCGAGGTGACCTCTTTTGTCAGCCCGCGAGCTATCCCACAGCTGAGCGATGCCAGCGAGGTCATAGCTGGCCTGCACGATCTGCCAGCAACCTTGCGCCTGACAGCCCTGGTGCCAAACCTCAAGGGCATGGAGCGGGCTTTAGCCGCAGGATTGCGCTCGGTGGCGGTCTTTACGGCGGCCAGCGATAGCTTCACCCGGCACAATATCAATGCCACCATTGCCGAAAGCCTGGCCCAGTTCCGGCCTGTTTTGGCCCTGGCACAACGTGAAGGGGTACGCGTGCGCGGCTATATCTCGACGGTCTTCGGTTGCCCCTACGAAGGACGGGTCGATCCCCGGCGCGTCCTGGCAGTAGCTCTGGAGCTACTGGAGATGGGTGTCGCAGAGCTGTCGCTGGGCGATACCATTGGTGTGGCCACGCCCAATCAGGTCGTCGAGGTTCTAGATTTGCTGCTGAGCGAAGGCGGCATTCCTCTTGAGCGTCTGGCCGTGCACTTCCACGATACGCGCGGTACAGCGCTGGCCAATGTGCTGACCGCCCTTCAGATGGGCGTGAGCTGCGTGGATTCCTCCGCCGGAGGTCTGGGCGGCTGCCCATATGCTCCCGGGGCCAGCGGTAACCTGGCGACCGAAGATCTCCTCTATTTGCTCCACGGCATGGGCCTCGCGACTGGGATCTCGCTCGAGCAGGTGGTCAGAGCTACACGCTTCATCGCCACGGTACTCGATCACCCACCGACGAGCAAATATTACCTTGCTGCTACTGCTCAGGCTCAATGCAGCGAGAGCTAGTTGACTGCTCCTTCCTCACTTTCTAAAATAGACACCTGTATCGATGGCTGATCCCATCGACCGGTTGCTGTCTTGTTCTGAGGAAGGAGCAAGTTGATGATTCGATTGTTCTACTGGCTCTACCGCTTGCTATCCAGGAGAGAGAAGCCGCTGTTGCAGCTTCTCTTGGGAGTCCTGCTGATTCCTGTGGGGGCTGCGGTGGCCTATGCTGCCTGCAGCGGCGAATATATCTATCCCTACTGGGTGATTCTGGGGGGCGGTCTGGCCTTTTTCGGCCTTGCCCTGCTTCTCAAGGGGCTGATTATCCTGCTCAGTCGGAAAGGGGCTTCGGCAGCTGCCGCCTCGCCATCCGCACGCGAGCCGGTCGCTGGGCCAGATCTGCAGGCGAGCCTGGCAGGTCAACCATTTTCGAGCGCGGCCTCGCTCTCGCCTCAGTCTGGAAGGCCTCGTCAGATGCCAGCCGGATCGGCGGCAGCTGCTGCCCCATCTTACGGGGCCGTCCCCGCAGGAATGGCCGGCCAGTCGCCCGCGGCCTTTCCCTCGCAGCTCTCCTGGTGGGGAGGCACCCCCTGGCCAGGGGAGCAGATGGGCTATCCAGGCTACCAGCCACAGCCGGGGCAAGGGCAGGGACAAGGTGTCCAGACGCAGGCGAAGACTCAGGCACCATATCCGCCTCAGCGGCTCTGGCCACCAGAGGTCTCCTCGCGCTAGAAGCAAGAGCGACCTCGCCTATTGAGCGGAACTTCCAGCGATCCGGCTAGCTGGCCCCTTTATTCGCTCTTGGTTGCTCTACCGAGCTGTTTGTCTGCCGCCTGAAGCCGGTTCGGTTCGGTTGGGTTCGATCCACCATATCGACCCACCGCTTTCAAGCAGGATGCGAGAACGAACGGCGCGCAAGGGACGTCTGGCTGTCCGTCGGTCCGCCGCAAGCAGCGGCTGCTCTCTCCCCATCGATCTGGCGCTGGTTCTGGCGTAGGAAGCGCTGGCCACCGCCAAGGCGGCCCAACAGGACAGGAACCACCCGAGAGGAGGCTGCCAGCCAGGACAAAGCCGTCTGTGCCTGGCCTTCCCGCTCTGCCCTTGCCCGCTGGCTCCCGCGAACGCTGCCTTGATTCCCTGGCCCACTGGGCGCCGCTGCGCTTGTTCACCTTGCCCTCGCTTGCCGCCCGCATCAGGCTCCGGGAGCGACTCGCCAGCCGCCGCTACCTCTCTCCATCTTGGAGGATCGCCCTCGCTGCTGTTCACATCCCCTGCCCTCTCAGGCGAGTCTGGCGCGCACCGAGCAACGCGGAAGCCGATTGAGCGCTCGTCTCCTAGGGCTGGCTCTGGAGATACTGGAGCGCCCGAATCAGCTGGCTATCACCACTTTGCAGAATCTGCTGATAGGTTGTATGGTTGCGATTCTCCGCCGCCGGTGTCAGGGGGCTTTGTCCCGCCTTGAGGGAGACCCCAATATTGGGCTGGATTCCATTCTGGCGAATAAAGTGGCCATCGGGCGTCAACCACTCAGCCGTGCCGAGCAGCAGCTCAGAGCCATCGGAAAGCGGGAATTGTTCCAGCACTGTCCCTGTGCCGTAGGTACGTGTTCCGATGATTATTGCTCGATGGTTGTCTTGAAAAGCTCCCGAGACGATCTCGGCGGCGCTGGCTGTTCCGTTATCGACGAGCACCACCAGAGGAATCTTTCCATCGACCACGTGCCCTGTCACCTGATATGGCGTGCGCCTCCCCGAGCTATCTTGCTCCAGAAAGACGGTACCGCTGGCCTGGAACTCGCTGACAGTATTGATGGCCTCCTCCACCAGGCCGCCAGGATTGCCGCGTAGATCAAGGATAATGGCTTTGGCTCCGAGCTTTTTGGCCTGCTCAACGCTGCTGCGGAGCTGATCGCTGACCCCATCGGCGAACTGAACGATCTGAATATGAGCGACATGGGCCTCGGGAATATAGTGCATAATCACATTCGGCACAGTGATCCTGGCGCGCTTCAGATGGAAGGTCAGGGTCTGATTCGTGCCGGGACGACGCACGGTCACCGTGACAGCGGTGCCCTCCGGCCCTCGCAACAGTGAGCTGATTGTATCAAGATCCTTGCCTTGCACGCTCTGGCCATTGACCGAGAGGAGAACATCGCCAGGCTTGAGGCCGGCCTTCTCCGCAGGGGCCCCCGGCACTGTGTCGCTGATTACTACTTGCTTCGTCGTGGGATCTTGCTGGATATAGACGCCGATACCAACCAGGGTCGGGCTGAGAGACTGATTGAAAGCCTGGACCTGGTCGGGCGTGAGAAAGCGCGTATGCCCCTTGTCGCCGAGTGTGTCAAGCATGGCTTGAATAGCGCTGTAGGCCATCTTTTGATAGTTTATCGCCTTGCGATCGACATACTTCTGATCAACTAAGGTCCAGGCTTGCTGGAACAACTGGGCATATTTTTGCGACTGGCTACTGGCGGGGAAGGAGCCGGAAGAGAAAAACTGGTGGCTGAACCAGCCAGCGATGAAAGCCAGAACGAGCAGCGCAGTCACAGTGACGGCACGACGGACGGCAGTGCGGCAACCAGGAGGCGCAGGTTGATCAGATGGGGCGCTTGGAGCGCCAGGCGGGGGTGAAGTAGCGGCTTGCGGATCAGCAGAGCCGGAGTCGGAGACGCTCTCGGTTGAAAACGACCTCCAACTGCGCCGCTCATCGTCTTCATACCAGCGCGGGTCATAGTAGTTGCTCACCAGATTCCTCCCAAGAATGCGTCTCTAGCTAGCTAGCAACCAATCAAGCTCAGCAGGCGATCACGAACCAGATAGCAGGCAGAGGCAAGCACAGGCACAATGCAGGACAAGCCAGGCCAGCGGGGCAATTCCGGCGGGACTATCAACTCAGTCCTGCCCGTATGGTAGTCGCCCTGGCAGGAAAAGTCAACCGCTCATGCGAATAGGGAAGAAAAAGGACGTAGTTACTGAGAACTACGTCCTTTTGCCTGCTGTTTGAGCTATTCTGCTGTTCTACAGGAGAAGAGCATCCGCTCCTGATAGCCCAGGAAGGCGACGGTACCGTTCTCCAACACTGACCCCTGTAGGGTAGGGCAGGCCCACACCAAACAGCAGTTGGTTGGCTTCCTCCAGAGCAGCTTTGCTGTCCGAGGCCATTTGCTGACAGCCGGTGCTTCCCTATTCCAGAGGAGTGCCTCTGTGGGAAGGGCCTGGCTCCTGTCAGCTCGCTCTCCTCCTTCTCGTCGATGCGTAGAGACTGGCACACGAGGAGGGGGCAGAGGAGGCTCAGGAGGAGCTATTACTGCATCTCACATGGCCATGCCTATCGCTATTGCTGACGATCAGTGGCTTCCCCCACCTCTTGGCTCCCAGCAGCAGGAGCGGATGGGGAGGTTGACGCCTGACTGCCAGCCACGGCTCCTGCCGTGGCCACCTGGCGTTTACCGGAGGGGGCAGGTGCCTGCTTCTTTGGCGGTTCCCACCCCGGCGCGCGCGAGACGATCATCGACATCACCCGGCCCTCCATTACAGGCGGGCGTTCGATGACAGCCGTCCCTTTCAGGGTTTCGGCGATGTTCTCCAGCAGCCTACGGCCAATCTCTGGGTGGCGCAAGTCTGGTCCACGGAACTGGACGCTGACGCGCACCTTATCGCCATCAGCTAGGAACTCCTGTATCTTGCGTGTTTTCACGCCGATATCATGTTCATCGGTGCGAGGGCGCAGGCGAATCTCCTTGAGGGTAATCGTCTTCTGATGCTTGCGCGCCTCGCTCTCCTTCTTGGCCTGCTCGTACTTGTACCGTCCATAGTCCATCAACTTGCAGACCGGTGGTACAGCATTGGGCTGCACTTCGACTAAATCCAGATCCCTCTCACGGGCGATTTCAAGAGCGCGGGGCGTCGGCATCACGCCGATCATCTCGCCATTCTCATCAATGAGGCGTACTTCTCGTGCCCGAATGCGCTCATTGACCCGTGTTTCGCGCGTCCGGTCATTCCCCCGAGGATCTCTGTTAATAGGCCAAACCTCCCTTTTCCTTTCCTGACTTGTCTGACTTGTGATAACCTGCTGATCTGTTTCTCTCAGGACCGTGTCTATCCCTGGATAGACGGATTAAGTGTAGCATAAGGGGTGGGAGAAGTCAATTGATTTTGCGCCCATGCTGCGCTCCCGTGAGGCCCCTGGCTCCCTTCCATTCCCTCTGCTGGCGTGCAGCGCTTCGCCCCTGCCCACCCTGCCCCTCGTCCCTCCCTTTCGCCTTGCGCTGCTTGCCGCTTCTCACTCGCTGGCAGGCCGTGACAGACGGCCCCTTTCTTATGTTATACTTATTGAGGTAATGCGTTTGTTCGCTCTATCCTCTACGCCTTCAGCAGACGCAGAAGATCTCTGGCTGCGTCCTTCTATGCGCATTGTCTGTGCTTCAGATGCTGCTTCCGCGTCGCTTTCCCTAAGCAGCGGCAGCGGAAACTGCAAAGGAGGACCACTATGAGCGGTTGCCTGGCAGCTGTCTCCATCTTCCCCGCCCCCACACTGGCGCCTCCAGCGATAGCGCCTAGGAGCAGCCGGCTAGCCCGGCAGCTGCGCCTGTCGTTCTCACAGGCTGCCTGCAGGCTTACCTGTAGACGCCTGGGTCAGCTTCTTCCACCATTCTCACTCTCGGCACAGGTTCACTAGCGTCTACTGCCTCCAGCGACCACCCCCCGGGTGCTGCTCGCAGTGGCGCTGGCGCTCAGGGCCCCTTGTGCATGGCCTGCACACGCCCCCGGTAAAAGAGGCAAGCCCATGCGAACGCTCTACACTGGTCACATCACCATCGGAAGACGTACTGTCCATTCATTTATCTACGCGGAGACGCTCTACGAGGCCGAAGAGCAACTGGCCGATATCCTGCAGCGCTATATCAGAGATCGTTATCGGCTGGCGGCTTCGCTCGTCCTCCCCCGCATTAGCGTGGTCTCACGTCCTTACGGCTGGCACCTGCCCGGCGGGCCATTCCTTCCAGGGACAAGCCGTCAGTATCTCCAGCGCTATCCAGCCCAGCCGTGTCCCGATGGTCTCGTCTATGAGAGCGAGGCCGCCAGCACCCCCTGAGCACGAGCACGGCGGGAGGAACGCCTGAACCTGCGGGCGGGTGGTGCGAGCCGCTGACTCAGGTGTCTGGCACACTGAGGGAGGCCTCGCACCACCGTGCCCTTTTTGGGGTTGGCCTTGGCGCTCGCTCTTCTGCTGCGGCACCTGCTCCCACCAGGCTGCCGATGATTTCAGGCGCTGGCCGGCGCTTCGCGCAGCAAGCGTGTGAGGCGGCCTACAATGTCATAGCGTCGGTAGGAAGGAAGGAGATACACCCCCTGAACAAGTTCGCGCGCCTCCATCAATAGCTCCTGGGCGAGGCGCAAGCCCTCCTCCGTGCCCTGGTCGCCCGCAGCGCGCATGCGTTCGCGCACGCGCTCAGGAATGGTGACGCCGGCTACCTCATTGTGGAGAAACTCGGCATGGCGCCAGCTATGGAGGGGAATGCAACCAAGAATCACAGGCACCGGCGGCTTGCCCACGCGCTCGAGAAAGCGCTCCAGGGGAGCCAGCTCATAGATCGGCTGGGTCATGATAAAGTGGGCACCGGCCTCCAACTTGCGATAGTATTTCTCGATCTCGCGCTCGGCCTCCTCTTCGCTGACATTGAGGTTGAGGGCAGCCCCGATATGGAAGGAGGCTTTGGCGCCAATGGAGCCGCCTGCCGCATCGTGCCCTTCATTCATCCCGCGCAGAACACGGATCAGGCCGACCGAATCGACATCCCAGACCCCGGTGGTATTGGGATAGTCACCCACACGCAGGGGGTCGCCTGTCAGAGCGAGAATATTGCGCAGCCCCAGGGCATGGGCCCCCAGCAGCTCGGCCTGCAGCGCCATCAAGTTGCGGTCACGGGTTGTAAAGTGGATGATGGTCTCCATGCCCAGGTGATCCTGGATCAGACGCGCCAGGGCGATGCAGCTCATGCGCACGCGAGCCAGGGGGCTATCGGCAATGTTGATACAATCGACCCCATCGCGCTGGAGCTGGGCGGCTCCGGCCAGAATCTTGGAGGGATTGAGGCCCATTGGCGGGTCTAACTCAACACTGATGACGAATTCGCCTGTCTCTAGCTTCTGCTGCAGGCGCGTCTTACTCCCTTCCTGGGGCAGGATGACCTCTTCCTCGGGCAGCGTGCCGATGGGAGGACGACGCTCGCCGCGCACCTGAATCACCGAGGAGGCCGCCATGCTGTCCCCCTGGCCCTGAGAGGCTACCGACGTCCCATTCTGCTGCCCGGTCCCCTCGCTCTGGCTCGCCGCTGTCGCTCCACGTCCATAGTGAGCGTCGAGAGCCTTCCGCATGGCTTCGATGTGGCGCGGTGTGGTGCCACAACAGCCCCCAATGAGACGTACCCCGGCCTGGGCAAAGCGTAGAGCATAGTCGGCAAAGTAGTCGGGCGTCGAGACATAGAAGAAGCGGTTGCCGATGCGCGTCGGCAGGCCAGCATTGGGTTGGGCCGAAAAGAGGGGAGGACGCTCTCCCTGCCGGTTGGCGGCCTGGATCTCTTCGTCAAGGGCCCCAATCATGCCGTGTAGGGCCTCCAGGGTCATCGCCGGCCCAACGCAGCAGTTGGCTCCCATCACATCGACCCCCAGGTCATGCAGCTCTCGCGCAACGCTGGCCGCCGACTGACCGGAGAGCGTGCGCCCATCTTCGTAGAAGCTGACTTGAGCTACGATCGGCAGCCCACCAACTTCCTGGGCGGCGAGAATGGCCTGACGCAGTTCGGCCAGACTGGTAAAGGTCTCTAAAATCAGCAGCTCGGCCCCCCCTTCCTGGAGAGCCTCGATCTGCTCTCGAAAGGCCGCTCGCACCTCGCTGAGCCGCCCACTCTCGGGCGCCTGCAGCGGCTGGCCGCTCGGTCCGATAGCCCCAGCGATAAAGACCGGCAGCCCAACGATTTCACGCGCCTCAATCGCCCGCCGCACCCCCTGAAAATTGATCTCGCGGACCCGATCCTCCAGGCTATAGGCAGCCAGACGCAGGCGATTGGCGCCAAAGGTATTGGTCTCGATAATCTGGGCCCCGGCACTGATGTACTCGCGATGGATACCTTGAATCAATTCCGGGCGCGTGACGTTGAGCAGATCGAAACATTGCTCGTAGGGAACGCCCCGCGCGTAGAGCAGGGTTCCCATCGCTCCATCACAGAGCAACGGACCCTGTTGCAGTCGCTCCAACAATACGTGTTCCATAATAAGAGACCACTCCACCGGCAATACTGGCAATTGAGTTCGCTTCGTTGTCCCTCTATTGTACTCCCTCCCTGGCCTCTTCTTCCAGAGCGATGCGCCTGAACAGGGCAGGCTGGCCGCGAGATAGGCGAGATATGCTATACTTTTAACCAGCGAACCCTTGGGAAAGGTTCGCTTCCAGCGAGGTGGAACGGATGGTGTTCAGAGCATGCAGATGCCAGGCAGCAGTATCTCGTCTTGTCCTGCCTGCTTGCCTGCTAATCAGTGGCTAACTCATGGAGAGACAGAAGACAGCTTACAAGCCTCTCATCGTCGCGGTCTGCGGGGATAGCGGCTCAGGGAAGAGCACTCTGACAGATGGAATGGTCCAGCTTTTCGGCCAGGATTCCGTGACGCATCTTTGCCTCGATGACTATCACACCTTGGATCGCGCGGCACGCATGCGCGCCGGCATCACCGCCCTTCATCCGTGCGCCAATAATTTTCCGCTGATGACAGAGCACCTGCAGCGCCTGGCACGCGGTGAGACAATCGTGAAGCCGGTCTACGATCACCGCACGGGCACCTTTGGCCCGCCTGCGGAGGTGAAGCCAGCGGAGATTATTTTCGTTCACGGCCTCCATGCCCTCTTTACGCCCGAGCTACGCCGCCTCTCTCATGTGCGTATTTATCTCGACCCCGAGGCCGCTCTCCAGCAACAGTGGAAGATTATGCGCGATAGCACTTCTCGGGGCTACACCGTCGAGCAGGTGCGGGAGCAGATCGCCCTGCGCCGCCGCGATAGCCGCCTGTATATCCAGCCACAAAAGCGCTTTGCCGATATCATCGTTCGTTTCTATCGTGGCAGCCTGTACTACCGCACACGCGATCTGGCACATCTCGATGTGCGCCTGATCGAGGCGAAGCATGCCCCCAAAATCGATCTCTCCGATGTGCTGGAGGCTTCCCACAATGGGCGTAAGCCCGCCTTACGCCTGGTGGAGGAGGTCTACGATGGGGTGCTGCGCGATGTGTTGGAGATCGACGGCGATATTAGCCATCAGAAGGCTTGTGAGCTGGAAAATTGTATCTGGGCCCATATGCAGGAGATCAACCACCTGCGCCCAGAGCGCTTGAGTATGCTCGGGCGCTTCTACGTTGGGAATGTGCTGCGCCAGAGCGATCCGCTGGCCCTGACACAGCTCATTATTCTCTACCACATTATTAGTGCGCGCCATCGCTTGCACCAGAGCGCCGAGAACGAGGATGCAAGCGGCCAGGAAGCTTCCGCTGCCACGGGGGAGGCAGTGGAGGACTGCGGTGGCCGCGAACGGGAGCCGGAGCAACGCTCGTAGGCCAGGTCAGTCAGGACCAGCCTGCGCCAGCCACTGGCGGTCGGAGAAACACAGTGAGTGAGCAGGTGCTCCGGCGAAACCCCGCCAGCTCTGACGCTCTGAGAAAGAAGAAGAAGAAGAGCAAGGCTGGTCTGCGCCTTTTTCTCTCCTCTCCCTGGCCTGGAACTCGCAGAAGGACCCGGGAAGGGAGATGGCGGGCCAGCCTTGCTGCGTCGCTGCTCTCCTTGTTCGGCTTAGCGAGCGTTGACTTTGACGGTGCGCGTACGAGCCTGCTCGGCCTTGGGCAGGCGCAGGGTCAGGATACCATTCTGATAGCTGGCTTCGGCTCGATCGGGATTGATGGGCGCAGGTAGCGTGAACGACTGCTGATACTGCCCCTCGCCGAAGTTGCGCCAGTGCACGGTGGCATTCTCAGGCGCAACAGGCCTGGTCTCCCACTTGACGGAGACCGTGTCTTGCTGCGCGGTGATCTCAACTTCCTCCGGCTTGACGCCCGGCATGGGAATCTGCAGGATGAAGTCGTCCTTGGTCTCGTAGAGGTTTGAGGCCACACCCCGGCTCAGAATGGTGCGCGGCGAAATGAAGCTCTCCTCAAAGAGGCGATCCATCGCTTCACGCAGCGAAATCATCTCCTGGAACGGATTGTAGCGGGTCAGATCCGGCATAGGATTCTAGACACCTCCTTCATCGACGTTGTAGCGTTGCGCTTGTTCCCCACTCAAACAATGCTGTCTCCGTCTCAGAGAACTTGCGGCCACTCTCGCTCACATCTTCTTCATCCGTTGCTTCTGACAGACCCCCAGTCCATTCGTTGACCAGGCCAGCCATCGGGAGGCCTGGCCCCAGGCTGGGCCTGTCTCTCGTCTTAGAGTATAGCGCGCTCTGTATTAGAGCAACGTTTGCAATCTATAAGAATTCTGTTAGAAAAGTTGATAGTAGTCTTATCAAACTCAACCTCTCGACGCCACCCGCGCTTTCTGTTACAATGCAGGCAATACGCAAGTCATCTCATCTCACCAAATCAGTCAGAAGAGGAAGGGTGCAGAAGACGTGACGGTGAAGCACTCACCAGAGCCAGCTGAGATCGAGCGGGTGCTGAAGCGCGGCGTGGTACTGGTGGAGAAAGAGGAAGAGCTGCGGCGCCTGCTGCTGGAAGGCAACCGTGGGGAGCCGCTGCGGGTCAAGCTTGGCGTTGATCCCAGCCACTATGAGTTGACCATCGGGCATGCGGTGGTCTTTCGTAAGCTACGCCAGTTCCAGCGCCTGGGCCACAAGGCCGTGGTGGTGATCGGCGACTGGACGGCCCGCCTGGGCGATCCGAGCGGACGTGAGAACGCGCGCAAGCCGCTGAGCGCCGAGCAGGTCAAGGCCAATGCCGCTACCTATCTCGACCAGTTCTACCGCATCGTCGATAGCGAGCAGACCGAGGTACGCTGGCAGAGCGAATGGTTCGATCAGTTCACGCTGGCCGATGTCATGCGTCTGCTCAGCTACAAGACGGTAGCCCAGATGCTGGCCCGCGACGATTTCGCCAAGCGTTTCCACAGCGGCATCGAGATCTCTCTTTCGGAGCTGATGTATCCCCTCTTGCAGGGCTACGATTCAGTGGCGCTGCGCGCCGATGTGGAAATCGGCGGGACCGATCAGACCTTTAATTTGCTGGTGGGGCGTGAGCTGCAGCCAATCTTCGGCCAGTCCCCGCAGCAGATTCTCACGGTTCAGCTGATCGTGGGCCTGGATGGCCAGCTGAAGATGGGCAAATCGCTGAATAACTACATTGCCTTGACAGCTCCACCCAACGATATGTACGGCAAGCTGATGTCGCTGCCCGATCAGGCGATGAGGAGCTACTTTGAGACGCTGACCGATGTCCCCGACGAGGAGTTGGAAGAGATGAGCCGCAAGATGGCCGAGGGGACACTTAACCCAATGGTAGTCAAGCGCCGCATGGCCCGCGAAATCGTGAGCGAGTTCCACGGTCCCGAGGCCGCTCAGGCAGCGGAGGAAGCTTTTATTCGCCAGTTCTCCCAAAGACAGCTACCGGAGGAGATGCCCCAGTATCCGCTGACGGAGCCGGTCAATATTGTGAGCCTGCTGGTGGAGGCCAGGCTCGTTCCCAGTCGCAACGAGGCCCGTCGCCTGATCCAGCAGGGTGGCGTCAGCCTCTTCCCCCACGGCGCTACCAGTGAGGTCCAAAAGATCGAGACACCCGATTTCATGGTGCCTCCCAATGAGGGCGCCGTACTCAAAGTCGGCAAGTTGCGCTATCTGCGTATTACTTCGCCTTCTCCCTCTTCTTCAGTCCAGTCTTGAGAAAGTGCGAAGCGAAGATGGCGCGGGCCTGCCAGCACAGCCAGCGCTGGAAGGCTCAGGACCGACTCGACCTGACCTGACTTGACTTGATGATTTCTGCCTGCAAGGAGGAATGCGATCGCTATGCCACAGGCAACCATTGGGGTGATTGGCGGCAGTGGACTGTATCGTATGGAGGGAATGACCGATCTGGAAGAGGTGGCGGTAGAGACACCTTTTGGCCCCCCCAGCGATGTGATCACCATCGGCAAGCTGGAAGGGGTGCCAGTGGCCTTCCTGCCGCGCCACGGACGGGGCCATCGCCTCAGCCCCAGCGAGATCCCGGTGCGCGCTAATATCTGGGCCCTGAAGAGCCTGGGGGTGCAATGGGTGATCTCGGTGAGCGCAGTCGGTAGCTTGCGCGAGCACATTGCCCCCCGCGATTTGGTCGTTCCTAACCAGCTCTTCGATCGCACGAAGAGCCGCGTGAACTCCTTCTTCGAGGGTGGCCTGGTGGTTCATTGCACCTTCGCTGAGCCGTTCTGTCCCACGCTGAGCCAGCTCCTGCTGGAGACCGCCCGCGAACTCGGCGATGTGCGTGTCCATGAGGGCGGGACCTATGTCTGCATCGAGGGTCCCCTCTTCTCAACGAAGGCGGAGTCTCTGGCTTACCGCAGTTGGGGCATGGACATTATCGGCATGACAGCCTTGCCCGAGGCCAAGCTGGCCCGCGAGGCGGAGCTGTGCTATGCGACCCTGGCCTGTGTGACCGATTACGATTGCTGGCACGAGAGCGAAGAGTCGGTCTCGGTGGAGCTGGTGGTCCAGAATTTGAATGCGAATGTGACGAATGCGCAGCGCATCTTGCGCCGCCTGGTCAGTAAGATTCCTGCCGACCGCAGCACGGCGAGCTGTGATTGCTCCCAGGCGCTGGCTTCGGCCATCATTACCGACCGCGCCGTTATTCCCGAGGCAGTCCGCGAGAGGTATCGCCTGCTGATCGAGAAGTATCTGTAGCCAGCCAGTGGCTGCATTTGTTCGGAGCGCTCGCCTGCTTGCTTCGCTCTCTGTCCGACAGTCTGGCGCCAGCGAATCCTCTGGCAGCGCAGGCCGCGCTCCATCTTGCTCCCGACTTTCTGCTGATGTCTGAAACCCTAGCCAAGGAGGGCATGGAGATCTCTCTCTAGCAGGGCAATGGCTTCGGCAGGACTGTGCTCGCCCCGCAAGGCGCTGTAGACTGCTGTCTGCACAGCACTGGAAAATTGCGCGTACTGCGTCAGGCGCGGACGTAACTGCCCGCGCTCTTCAATCATTTCCCGCAGGCCGTTGTAGAAGGGCAGGTTGGCTTGCAGCTCAGGATCGTCATAAATGGCCTTCAGGACCGGCAGGTAGTTCTGGCTGCCGGCGAGGGCTTTCTGGGCGGAATCACATAGGAGCCAGCGAGCAAAGGTCAGGGCGGCTGCTTGCTCTCGCAGAGGGGTGTGAGCATTGATAGCCACCTGCCAGCCGCCGATACAGGGGCGGGTTGCTCCTGGCAGGGGATAGACAGCTACCTGGTGGGCATGAACCTGCGATCCCAGCCCACGGACATCGAGCTGGTTGTAGGCATAGGGCCAGTTGCGCATGAAGGCTGCAATCCCTTGATTGAAGTGAGCAATCGTCAACGGCTCATCCAGTCCCTGCATGCCTCCAGTACTCTCCAGGGACTGCAGCGGGGTAATGGCGCCCGGACCCTGGACCCACGAGACCATGTCCCTCAAGGCTTGCTCTAATTGATCTCGATAGCGCTCAACGACCACCTGATAGGCTGGCCGCCTGTCTTGCTGATCACTGCTCTCAGCGACCAGCTGAGCGCCGTAACCTGAAAAGACTTCCAGAGCATTGCAGACAAGCCCTTCATAGCGAGCGTTCTGCCAAAGATATCCCCAGCCTGGGAGAACAGCAGTGACGGACTGTTTGGCTTGCGCCTCGCGGGCCATCGCGCTGAGCTGCCTCCAGGATGAAGGCGGCAGGCTCTCGCCCGTAGCATAGGGAATATCGCTGCGACAGAAGAGCAGACCTACATCACTATGGAGAGGTAAGGCCCACAGCCGCCCTCCAGTAGTGGGATAGCTGGCAGCGGTAAGAGCCGTCTGTAGGTACTGCTCGCCATCGCTCTGACAAAGCAGCTCATCGAGAGAAACGAGCCAGTGCCGCTCTGCAAATTCGGCAGTATAGATGATATCGAGTGAGAAGACCTGCGGGGCCTCTCGACCCGCTTTGAGCTGCTGACGTAGCCACTGGTGATAGTCGTCAGTGCTGTTTTCTTGAGCCACTAAGGTGACTTGCACTCCAAAGCCTAACGCATTGAAGGTGTCAACCAGCGTTTTAAAGATCCCTTTGGGGTCCGGTTCAGAGGACCAGAAGATCTGCGTGGGTGAGGAGGAGTCGACTCCTCCCGTCGGCGAGCAGAGGGCAACCTGCGAGACACAGGTGCCCATGATCGGCTGGGAAACGTTACCGGAGATGCACGAGGAGAGCAGGGACCACGTCCCCCCAGCGAGCGCGGCCAAAAGCTGGCGCCGGCTCCAGCCTTGCTCGAGCTTCGCGCTCAGGCCCGGCAACTGCGGCAATTGCTTCATGGTTTGGCTCCTGCGAGAATTAGCTATAGCGCCCACTGATGAGCATTTCCTGCTCGGTATAGGGACCGGACTGGGCGGGAGACGGCCCAGGGACAATTTTGAGGACGAGCACCGCTTTATCGATGGGATAGCCATCGGGACCAAAAGCGATCTGACCACTGATCCCCTGCACCGGCAGCGCCGGGCTGATGCTCTTCAGCTCCTGCAGAAGCGTGCTCCCCGGCCCTTCCCTCTGGAAGGCGGTGAAGACCACAGTGAGCGCATCATAGGACAGAATCACTTCGCTCTCCTCGCGACTTTTGCCATAGGTGATTGGTCCTTCGCTCTGTCCCGGCGGGCTAAATTCGTTGAGATAGTCTGCAAAGAAGGCCGGCAGCCGTTTGTCAGGCAGGAAGTAACTATATTCATCGGGGTAGGCAAAGCTCACAAAATGCAGCCCGACCAGAGCCGCGCGATCTCTAGCTGAGAGGAGATCCACATAATGATAGAGGATGTCTGTCCCCAGGACGACCAGATGAGAAGAGCGCTGAGAGGCAAGGGCTTTCTGCAAAATGACAGCGCTGGGGGCCGCCCCAATAAAGACAAGTGCATCGTTCGTGCGCGTGATGAACTTGAGGCTATCTTGTATCCCCCCGGCAGAGTCACCGGTGTACGCCTGGGAAGGATAGACTTGCTGCTGACGATTGGTGAGGCTCTGCAGATCATGAGCCAGGGCCTGGGCAGAAGGTAGATTTTCATCATAGATGACATCAGGATTATGTGCTCCAATATGCTGCATATAGGCCACGAGGGCGGCGGCTTCGCTCTGGAGCGAGGGCACAACGCTGAAAAAGTTAGGGAGCAGGCCGCTCAGATCCGTCGGGACCGAAGCAACAATGGGAACCGGCATATTCGACAGCAGCTTCAGCAGGTCGCTGCTCATACCTTCCTGCACCACATCATCCCCTGCCAGCCCGAATGGCCAGCCAATCAATGCCAGAGCATCCAGCCCTTTCGCCAGGAGACACTTCTGAGTCAGCCTGGCAGCTTCCAGAGCCGTCTCAGCGCTATAGCCACTATTATCGATGAGAAGGACCAGCTTCATCCGATGCCCTTGATCGCTGTTATACTCCTCTTGATAGACGAACGCCCCCTGCAGAATAGCTCGACTTTGAAGGGCATCCTGCTGCGCATAGAGATCCCCTCGACGCGAGAAATGTACTCCCACCAGCAGGGAGAGATGCGGCTGAGAGAAGTAGAGCAGGTTCTCACTATAGATACCAGCTTCGGCATCTGTGGGATCAGTTCTACGAGCCAGCAGAAAGTAGGTCCGAGCCTGGCTCATACGGCCCGCTCTGAGGAGTGCCGCCGCCTGCAGCTTGGCGCTGACTGTCAGACCATTGCCCTGGTCAAAGACCGATTGCCCGACGCTGATCCCGACACAATCGCCAGCTACCAGCTCAGTAGTCAGCTCCACTGCGCCAGGCATACCTGTCCGGCTGCAGGCTGTAATCGTCGTAGCAATCTTGCCCGTGCGGATCTCAGTTGCCGGACGAGAGGTACGCAGAGCCAGATAGCCGATAGAGACGCTGCATATTAATAAGATGAAGAGAGCGAGCGGAGCCACCACCTTCCAGGCGGCGAACTGCCTCCAGCGCTTCCTGCTCTCCACAGGAAGGGCTGGTTGTATCTCAGCTGTAGCCCCAGATCCGCCTTCTACGGCAGCCGTCTGCTCGCGCGGCAAGACAGGCACCTGCGCCGATTTTTCTTCACGAGCAAACGCCGATACCCCACCTTGGAGCGACTGACGCGCTGGCCTGCGCTCGATCAGCATCCTGATCTCTTCGGAGATTTCTTTGAGCACCTTATCACGCTGAGACGCTTTCAGAGAGGCCAGCGCCTTCTCAGAGCGTGGCAAGAGCTGGCAACGTTCGAGCAACGGTATGCCTTGACGAGGAACTTCTCTGGCCAGAATGGGGATAAATCTCCAGTCGTTCGCCGGCAAGCGCTCCTCGATCAGCTGCAGTTCAAACCGATGATCTTGCAGAAAGTCGGGACCGATCAAGACAATGACGAGGTTCGCCTCCCCGATGCGCCGCCGCAACACAGCACGCCAGTCATGGCCAGCCGGCAACTCTTTAGGGAGATCACTCACGCTGATCTGGTTCGCAGAGAGGTGCTTGATCAACCGGCTGGCGAACTCCCTATCTTCCTGAGCATAGCAGAGGACAGGGCGAAGTGAAAGGGCAGCGGTAGACAACCCGGAGGATAAGCTTCCCTGATCTCCCATAGTAGGACCTCCGCAGCCTTGCAGCAGTACGCAGCGGTAGGCCGGCCCGGCAGCGGGTCAGCGCGGACGAGACATCCTTGATTCCAATATCTTTCATTGTACAAGAAGATCGTCTTATTTTCCATAGAGTCATGGTGAAGTTTACACTGTAACAGCGGCCAGCTCGCTCCTGGACTGAGCAGCAAGCAAACCAGCTCAGCAGCAGGGCAACGAGCACGCAAAGAGAGAAGCACCTCACGAACGGCCAGAGTCATGCCTCCCATGTTGGGACGCCACTCACCCACTATCAATCTTGACAAGAGTCCTGGGACAGGTGTACAATAAGCACTGGTCCGCGAAGGCAGATCCTGCAAGAGAGAACGAGCGGAACAGACCGGTTTTCTCCCCGCCCTGCCGCTCGGCGCAATTGGGTCCTGCGCGGCAGATGTCTGTGAACCCCGCCAGGTCCGTGAGGAAGCAACGGTAAATGGACCTCTCTGGGTGTCGCAGGGTTGCCTGATTGCGCTGAGCGGCAGGGCCGGGCGAAGGCCGGTTTTCTGTCTGTCTGGCGCTTCCGTCTGCCTCACACGCGCATCCGTTCTGTCCTTCGCCCGACGGCACCACCTCTACCGCTCCGCGGTATGTTGCCCTTGTCGGCGCGACGCGACATGACGTGCAGGCCCACCTGGCTGGTTCTTTGCTTCGATTTGGATCAGCACCAGCACCAGCACCACCAGGCCCGAATAGCCAGGCCAGAGCCGTTCTTGCTGGAATTTGTGAGAAGTATGCCCGGAGCGGCAGGCTGAGAGGTCGGTTGCAGAGGGGACGATCCGCACGAGGATACTGCATATGAGTTCACAGGCGCTTTATCGCAAGTGGCGTTCCCAGACCTTCGAGCAGATGGTTGGCCAGGAGGCCGTTGTCGAGACGCTGAAACACGCCCTCAGCAGCGGCAAGCTGGCCCACGCCTACCTGTTCACCGGGCCCCGCGGCACTGGCAAAACAACTACCGCCCGCCTGCTCGCGAAGACCATCAATTGCCAGCACCCCCGCAACGGCGAGCCCTGCAATGAGTGCCAGCAGTGCCGCGAGATTACCGCTGGAACCTCCTTCGACGTGATTGAGATCGATGCCGCCTCAAATCGCGGCATCGATAATATCCGCGAGCTACGTGAGAAGGTCATGGTCCGCCCTACCTCCGGCAGGTACAAGGTCTATGTCCTCGACGAGGCCCATATGCTGACGACCGAGGCCTTCAATGCCCTGCTGAAGACGCTGGAAGAGCCGCCGGAGCATGCAATCTTCGTGCTGGCAACCACCGATATGCATAAGATGCCGGCCACGGTAATCTCGCGCTGCCAGTGCTTCTATTTCAAGCGTTTCACAACTCGCCAAATTGTGGAGCACCTGCACTATATCGCCAGCCAGGAGGGGGTGACGCTGGAGAAGGGAGCCGCCGAGCTGATCGCGCGCGCCGCTGCTGGTGGGATGCGCGATGCCCTCAGCCTGCTGGATCAGGCGATTGCCTACTCGGGAGAGCGGGTCACGCTGGCTCAGGTGCAGGCGATGCTGGGCGTGGCCGACCCGCAGGCTATCGAGAAGCTGGTGCAGGCAGTGGCGGCAGGCGAGAGCGCTGCAGGTCTCCACCTGATCCATCAGTTGGCCGAGGATGGGGCCGACCTACGCCAGGTCAATGCCCAGGTGGTGGAGTACTGGCGCGCCCTCATGCTGGCCCGCGCCGGGGCCTCCCTGGCGGAGATTCTGGATCGCAGCGATGAAGAGATCCGCCAGATCCAGGAGCTGGCGCGCCATTTCTCGCTGGAGGAATTGACAGGCTTCGCCCGCATCTGCGCCCAGAACGAGCTGCTTCAGAAGGGCCTGGGGACACCTCAATTGGCTCTGGAACTGGCTTTCCTGGAATGCCTGGAGCTGCGCCGCCGCGCCCAAACGGGTGAGATCCTGCTGCCAGCCACTGGCTCCGCCGGGCAAAGCGCCATGTCGCCTGCCCCCTCTCCCAGCGCACGCCCAGCGTCGCCATCCCTTCCTGCAGGACGCAGTGAGGAAGAACGCGGCGAAGCCAGCCCGTTGCGCCCATTCTTACCCCCCTCGCGCTCGACGACAGCGGGCAGCGGGCCCTCCCGTCCCGAGGCCGGTCTCCCTCCTTCGTCTGCCGCTAGCAGTACTATAGGAACAGCCGCCCCAATGGGAACGGCAACGCCAGCCTCTGCACCAGCCTCAGCCACCGCCGCCAGCCGTCCCGGCTCCGGCGCTCGCCCGCTCTCTGGCGGCTCTCCGGCAGCAGCCTCAGCCAGCGGTGGAACGTTGACGCTGCAGCAGGTGCAACAGGCCTGGGAAACCATCCGGCGCCGCGTCAGTCAGAAGAACCACAAGGCCGCTTCCTGCCTCCAGGACTTCCACGTGGTGGCCGTAGAACAGCATGGCGGTCCGCCCATAGTGGTCATTCAGGCCGAGCATCAACCACACTTTGATTTTCTCAACCAGGGTAATCGCCATAAGCCGGTAGAGCAGGCTCTGGAGCTGCAATTTGGCATCAAATGCCTGGTACGTCTCTTGCCTCCAGGCCAACCAGCAGGTTCGCCCCTCTTTGGACGCGCCGTGCTGCGCCGTGATCTCGCGCCCCCGGTCAGCGCCAGCTCCCCCCAGGACCAGGGAGCGGAGGCCCCAGAGGCGGAGACAGAAAAGCCTCAGTCAAAGGCAGGTGGTCCCGAGGCTTCCAACCTCTCCCCCCTTGCCAGAAACGGCACGGTGACAGAAAATGAAAGAGGTGGCAGACCCGAGGCAGAGGAGGCTTCCATCGAGTATGCGGCGCCAGCAGGCCAGCCACCGGAGCCTCCTGCTCCCAGCCACCCTTCTACCATCGCCGAGAACCGACCCGAGCACGCAGCCCCGGCGACCAGCGAGCCTCGACCCCAGAGCAATGGCTCTTTGCCCCCGCCGGATGGATTGCGAGCGAGGGCAAGCAGCGACCCACGGGTGCAGGAGGTCATCAAGACCTTCAACGCGGAAATCGTCGACATCGACCTTGAAAATAGCGAGTGAGGAGCTTCTCTTATGAACATGCGAGAAATCATGAAGGCCCAGCAGCGTCTGCAGAAATTGCAGGAGGAACTCGAGCAGAGTCAGTTTAGTGGGAGTGCAGGAGGCGGCGCAGTCATGATCACTATGAAGGGCAACTACGAGATTATCGCCGTCAAAATCGATCCCGAGGCGGTCAATCCCGAAGACATCAGCGAGTTGGAGGGGATGCTGCTGGCGGCAGCCAGGGATGCCTTCGGCAAAGTGGCTGAGGCGCAACAGAAGATGTTCAGCACGCTCACAGGCGGCATCAAGATTCCGGGATTGTTCTAGGCCATGAGCGAGCTGGCTCCCCCTGTTGCGGCCCTCATCGAGGAGTTCTCAAAGCTGCCGGGCATTGGCATCAAGACTGCACAGCGCCTGACCTTTTATGTGCTGCGCAGCCCTGCCGATCAGGCACGCCGACTGGCCGAGGCCATTTTGCGTGTCAAGGAAAGCATCATTTACTGCTCGCACTGCTTCAATATCACGGAGCACGACCCCTGCAGCATCTGTGAAGATCCTCAGCGCGATCGCCAGCTGGTCTGCGTGGTCGAGGAGCCGCTGGATGTTCTGGCCCTGGAACGGACCGGGGCCTACAAAGGTCTCTACCACGTGCTACATGGCGCGCTCTCTCCCCTGGAAGGCATCGGGCCTGATAATCTGCGCATCAAAGAATTGCTCGAACGCATCAGACACGAGGAGATTCACGAGGTCGTGCTGGCCACCAACCCCAACTTCGAAGGCGAGTATACGGCTAATTACCTGGTCTCTCGCCTGAAAGAGCTAAAGCCAGAACTGGCCCCCCGCCAATTGAAAATCACGAGCCTGGCCCGCGGCTTGCCCATCGGCGGCGACCTGGAATATGCCGATGAGGGGACCTTGCGCCGCTCAATTGAGGGACGCCTCGATCTCGGCGCCTGAAGCAGGCCAACGCTTTCCGTTCCGCTCGCTTGTTGACTTTCTTTGACAGATGTTCTACACTCATGCTGACCTTGCTCTTTCTCTTCTAGCTCGCCCGAACCTGGAACGAGCCAGAACTAGCAGACGTCAACAGGGATCAGTGGAGAAGGAGGATACGAGCAGCACAGCAAGAGCAATTGCTCAGAGCGAAGAGGGAAGGAAGCCGCCTCTTCCGCTTTCTGACCCTCACGAGGGAAGATATTCTGTGAGAGCGAGAACAGCAGGAGGTCATTCGATGCTGCCCGCGATTACCTCTCACATGGCAGGGGCATCGGGCCGCTTGTGGTTGGATATAGCACGAAAGGTGGCACTATGATGACCAGGAAAGAGAAGATGAGCATCGCTTCGGGCACGAATAGTAGCGCCCCGGCCAGTGAGCGGGAGCGCGCGCTTGAACAGGCTGTCCAGCAGATCGAGCGTCGCTTTGGGAAAGGGGCCATTATGCGCCTGGGCGAAGCGGCTCACGCTCAGGTGGAGGCAATCCCCACGGGGTCGATTGCCCTCGATCTGGCAATCGGCGTGGGCGGCGTGCCTCGCGGTCGCATTACGGAGATCTATGGCCCGGAGTCTTCGGGAAAGACAACGCTCTGCCTGCATATCATCGCAAATGCTCAGCGCGCCGGCGGCTATGCCGCTTTTATCGATGCGGAGCATTCGCTCGATCCAGCCTACGCCGCTCGCTGCGGAGTGGATATCACCAATCTCTTGATCTCTCAGCCGGATTCGGGCGAGCAGGCCCTGGAGATTCTCGACGCTCTGGTCCGCAGTGGAGCCGTGGATGTGGTGGTAGTGGATTCGGTGGCCGCTTTGACTCCCCGCGCCGAGATCGAGGGCGAGATGGGCGATTCCCACGTCGGCCTCCAGGCCCGCCTGATGAGCCAGGCCATGCGTAAGCTGACGTCGGCTATCACGAATTCGAACGCGGCAATCATCTTTACGAACCAGCTGCGCGAAAAGGTGGGTGTGATGTTCGGCAACCCGGAAACCACTTCCGGTGGCCGCGCGCTGAAGTTCTATGCTTCGGTCCGCCTGGATATCCGCTCAACGGATACGATTAAGGTCGGCCAGGAAGTGATCGGTCGCCGTACCCGCGTGCGCGTGGTGAAGAATAAGGTGGCCCCTCCCTTTAAGGTGGCTGAGTTCGATATTATGTATAGCGAGGGTATTTCTCGCGAGGGCGGCCTGCTCGACCTGGGCCTGGAGATGGGCCTGGTGAAGAAGAGCGGCGCCTGGTTCACTGTGGGCGATATCCGCCTCGGTCAGGGCCGCGAGAACGCGAAGGAGTTCCTTCGCCAGAATACGGATGTGGCCCAGGCTCTGGAAGAGCAGATTCGCAGCAATATGCTGTCGTTCCGCGGCGGCGAGGCCGAGCCGCTGGAGGATGGCCACGCCGATGAATCTCCGGCAGAGGCGCTGGAGGAGCTTTGAGTCTCTCCCGGCGATGAGTGCATGAGGAAGATGAGGTGAGAAGCAGCTCGATCGGTCGGCTGACCTCAGCCCGAGAGCTATGCATGCCAACCGCTCTGCCGCCGTTCTCTCTTTGCGGCTGGCTCTCTGGCCTGGTCTGCTGTTCTGGTTCGCCTGCTCTCTCACCACACAGCACCAGAGTGGCGCGGGCGGCGAAAGCAGATGGGGCCGTCCGCGTTTTGCTGTTCCTGGCAGGCAGGCAGGCAGACTGAGAGACTGGGCAACCAGCTCTTACCTTGCCTATCTCCATTGCGCTTGTCGCTCGCCCGCCTTCCTGCCGGCCCGTTCCGCTCAACTGGCCCTGCTCTCTGCGACTGGCTGGTCGCCCGACCACGCCCGCCCTCTTGGGCAGAGGCAAGCGCGAGAAGAGCCAGCCAGTCAGTATGCAGTTTGTATGACGAGGAGGCTCTATGGGACAGGTTCGCTTCGACTTTAGCGGCGAGGTGGCGCTGATTACCGGTGGTTCCCGCGGTCTCGGCCTGGAGATCGCTGAAGCCTTCGGTCAGGCCGGCGCAACGGTGATCATTACGGCCCGTCGCGAGCAGTGGCTCGCGGAGGCAGAGCGCCACTTGAAGGAACAGGGAATCACGGTCTCCGCCCAGCTCTGCAACGTAGCCGAGGCTGAGGCCGTCGAAGCTCTGGTCCGCCAGAGTTTGGCCCTCTATGGGAAGATCGATGTGCTGGTCAATAACGCCGGCCAAACCTGGGGTGCGCCCGCTGAGGAGATGCCCCTGGAGCGCTGGCGCCAGGTGCTGGAGACGAATGTGACAGGAACGTTCTTGATGTCTCAGGCAGTCGGGCGCCATATGCTGGAACGCCAAAAAGGCTCGATCATTAATGTGGCTTCGATCGCTGGTCTGAGCGGCGAGCAGCTACGAACGGCGGGCTATAACGCCAGCAAGGCGGCGGTGATCAATCTGACGCGCTCGCTGGCTGTGGAGTGGAGCGGACGCGGGGTGCGCGTCAATGCGGTGGCCCCCGGGATGTTTCGCACCCGGATGACGGAGGCCGTCCTGGAACGGGCTGAGAGCTATATTGCGAGTACTACGCCAATGGGCCGCATTGGACAGCCGGGCGAGCTGGCTCCAGTCGTCCTCTTCCTGGCTTCCGAGGCGGCCAGCTATATCACTGGCCAGGTGCTGGCCGTGGATGGAGGGCGCAGCGCTCAGTGAGCGAGGAGCTGATTCTCCCAACGCTGCGCTGGCTGCCGGAGGCGAAGAGCTGGCAGCCTTTCCGCGGCCTTCAGCCCTGTGACTGGCCACCCGAGGTGGAACCCGAGCGCCTCCCTCGCCCGGCCTATGCAGTTGGGACACGCGTCTATTTCGAGTATGTCGGTCCCCGTCCCTGGGAGGGCGTCATTCAGCTGATCGAGCTGCCCGGCGGTCACTACCAGCCTTGGGAGGATCTCGCTGCGCTGATCGCCCGCCGCTACTATCGGTCCGCGGCGATCGTCTATCTGATCCAGGCTCGCGGCCACCTGCGCCTGGTACGTGCCCCGCGCATTCTCGGCCTCTCAACTGGGAGCGAGCTGCGTCCTTTGCTGGAACATGGCTATGAGGATTTCTGAGCCAGGCCAGGGCAGGATGCTGTCCGCCTCAAGGCACCTCACGCCCCTTCCTTCACAAATATGAGCCGCAGTGGGCAGCTGACCTGGTCCTTCTGACAGGGCTGCCCACTCGCTGTGCCTCTGGATAGGCTTCCTCTATGGGTCCTCTCACGCTGGCCGCTGCTCAATGGGCTGGCTGGCCGGCAAGAAGCTATCCTTAGCTTTCGTGCTCGCCCAGCAAGCGGCGCACAATGAGGAAGGTGATCAGGGCACTGATGACCGTGACCGCCAGGACCAGGATAATGGTTAGCCGCTGGTCCTGCTGCTCCTCCTCTGGCTGATCGACGATTTCGATGGGGCGGCTGCTCGCCTCACCTGTTGTCTGTGTCATGACACTGCTCCCTTCTGCTCTGCTTGCCTCTCTCTCTTTGGGCTGGTGAGGATCGGACTGCTCACTGTCCTCGCTCGCGCCTGTGGCACCCTGCCGCAGCTCCTTCCTCAATCGTTGGGAAGGATGACAAGCTTGCCAAATTGCTGGCGCTCCTCCATGAGGCGCTGGGCTTCGGCGATGGCGCTCAGGGGATAGGTGCCATGCACCACTGGTTTGAGCTGACCGCGCACCACGAGCTTGAGCACCTCGGCCAGGTCGTGGCGCGTGCCTCCATAGGAACCAATGAGAGCAATCTCTTTGATGAAAAGCAGCCAGACATTCGTTTCGGCCACATCGCCGCTGGTCGAGCCGCAGGTCACCAGGCGCCCCTTGCGCGCAAGGCAGGCGATGTCTTGCTGCCAGGTATCTTTGCCAATGTGATCGACGACAACATCGACGCCCCGCTTATTGGTGAGGCGTCGGATCTCCTGCACCAGGTCTGTCGTCCGATAGTTGATGACCTCGTCGGCCCCCAAAGCTCGCGCTCGCTCCAGTTTCTCGTCTGAGCTGGCGGTGGCAATGACCCGCGCTCCGCAGAGCTTGGCGATCTGAATGGCCGCGCTGCCAACGCCGCTGCCAGCAGCCTGGACGAGCACATCCTGGCCCGGCTGCAGCGGGGCCCGGCTGGTGAGCATGTGCCAGGCGGTGATGGTCGAGAGGGTCACCGCCGCGGCAGAGACGAAGTCGAGGCCCTCTGGCAAGGGAACGATGCTGGAGGCGGGCACACGCACATATTCCGCAAAGCCTCCTTGACTGGCCAGACCAATGATGTCACTGTTGAGACAGAGCACTTCTTCACCCGAGCGACAATACTCGCAGCGGCCACAGAAGAGGTACGGCGCCACTGCCACCCGCTGGCCTACGCTCAGCCCGCTCACGGCGTCCCCCAGAGCGTCAATCTCGCCAGCGATCTCCGAACCACAAATATGGGGCATCGGGGCTACTCTGGTTCTCCCACGGCGTGAGTGCAGATCAAGATGATTCACTCCGCAGGCCCGAACTTTGACAATGACGTCCTGGGGACCGGGCACCGGGTAGGGTACTTCTTCGATTTGCAGGACCTCCAGGCCACCGGTTTGGTGAAAGACTGCGGCTTTCATGTTGCCTCCCGTTGGCAAGAGATGGGTATTTGCTACGTATGCAAGCTATGATGTATTGTACCTCATTCTCTTGCTTTCGCCCAGATTGTGCGCATCTGGTAATGCCCGCTCTGCCAATCTCAGCAACTGCTCCCAGCCCGCCTGGAGGAAGACCGGCAGCACGCTGGCCCGTCTGTCAGCTTTGTTCGCCCCCAGGGGGAGCGCAGAGACGCAGAGAGAGAGGGAGGGAGGGAGGGAGGCACGGCAGTGGCGCTGGGCCTCCCTCCTCTGGGTTTTCTCCGCTACGTCGTCTGCAGCAGGGTTGTCGCCCGCTTTTTTAGATCAGCTTTAAACCTGAGACGGCCAGGACGATGGCCAGGACAGGATTGAGCACTTGATCGGGGATAAATTTACTGAGCTTGCTGCCAATGTAGACGCCGGGCAGAGAGCCGAGCAGGAGCAGGCCAACGATCTCCCAGTTAATCGAGCCGGAGCTCAGATAGCCCACCATGCCGGCTAGCAGGAGGAGAAAAGCCTGAAAGATGTCGGTGCCAACGAGCTTCTTTGGTCCCAATTCAGGATATAAGAAGGCCAGGGTGACGATAATCAGGGTGCCGCTGCCAACGGAGGTGAGTCCTACCAGGAAGCCAACAAAGGCCCCAGCCAGGATCAGGAGCACCCGCCGGTACCAGGATGGACGACCTGCCGCTTCTTCGCTCCCTTCACTTTGCCCCGCCTCTATGGCCGCCTTTTTGCGCTCGCGCGCTCTCCGCTCGGCATAGCGCAAGAGATAAGGTCGCGCTAGCAAAAGGACAGCAACCAGCACCAGCGTGTAGCCAATGGCATGGAGCAGAATGGTATTGATCAGGTGACCGTAGTGGGCGCGAATGTATTGCACAAGCAAGACGCTGACAAGAATGGCGGGCACACTTCCACAGGCCAGCCAGAGGGCGGCGCGAAAGTCGATCTGACGCTGACGCGCATGGATGATGGTGCCAAAGCCCTTGGTAATGGCCGAGTAGGTCACATCCGAGGTCACAGCCCATAACGGGGGAACACGGAAGAGCAGGATCATGATGGGAGCCAGAAGCGAGCCTCCCCCCATACCGGTGAGGCCGATGAGGAAACCGACCATCAGCCCTGCAAGCGATATGCGAAAATCCATCAATATACCTCCCACACAGGTAACTCAACCAACGCTCGATACCACGGATAGCCTGAACTATGCTGGCTGGATACCCTGCCCTACCCTGACAGAGAAGATATCTCGCTTCCCGTCAGCAAGATCCGGCGCCCGGCGCCCCAGGGATCTCTTGTAGGGTTGTCGCTTTGTCTTCTCTACCGATCAACCTGGCAGCAGACTGAGCGGCCCGCAGCCTCTCCTGATGGAAGATGAGAAGAGGCAGAGCCAGAGGAAGCAGCGAGAGAAGGGCAAGCTGCGGTAAGGCCTGCTGACTTCCTGGCTGCTCCAGTGGCGCCTGACCTTGTCGCCAGCGCTGACCCATAATGAGGAGCGCATACAGCAGGAGGGCCAGCTCGTTCAGGGCCACCCCCAGGAAAAAGCTGGCGCCGGCCAGCACCAGATAATGAGAGAGGGCCGGATGCCGCACTGTCAGCCGCCCGAGGAGCCAGAGGCCAGCGGCGGTGTAGCCACCAGTGGCCAGTACCAACTCTGCCAGAATGAGGCGGGCACCGTGGACGGCCATCTCTAGCGTCAGAAAGCGCCGCAGCGATGGCAGCCTGCGATCTCCATCCGAGTTCGATCTCGCTGCAAACATCTCTCTTTCCTCCGTCTCCTTGCTCCTGGCTCCTGACCGCTTGCTCCGCTCGATCACCCCCTTGTCAGGTGCCGGCCTGCGGGCTAGCGGCTGGCACCTTCCTCGCTCCGCTCGCGCATGGCCTCGATCAGAATGCGCGCCACTTCGGGCCGCGTGAATTCGTGCGGCGGCATCTGGCCAGCACGCAGCATCTGGCGCACTTTCGTGCCGCTGAGAATAACATGCTGGCTACTGTCATGAGGACAGGTTTTTGTCGAGGCCATGCCCTCACAGGCACGGCAATAAAAGGTATGGTCAAAGAAGAGCGGCGTGATGCCGAGCAGCTTCGCATCAAATTCGGCAAAGATGTGATGGGCATCGTAGGTTCCATAATAGTTGCCGACGCCGGCATGGTCACGCCCCACAATGAAGTGAGAGCAGCCGTAGTTCTTGCGCAGAATGGCGTGAAAGATCGCCTCACGTGGACCAGCGTAGCGCATGGCCGCCGGGAGCACACCGAGAATGACACGGTCGGCAGGATAGTAGTGCTCTAGCAGCACTTCGTAGCAGCGCATGCGCACAGCGGCGGGAATGTCATCGTCTTTGGTAACGCCGACCAGGGGGTGCAGATAGAGGCCATCGACGATTTCGAGAGCGCATTTCTGAATATATTCATGGGCCCGATGAACGGGATTGCGCGTCTGAAAACCGACGACGCGCCGCCAGCCACGCTCTTGAAAAAGGCGCCGCGCCTGCTGCGGCGTGTAGCGATAAGCGGCGAAGGTCTGCTCTGGCAACGTCAGGATACGCACGCGCCCCCCAAGGAGAACGTCGCCCTGCTGGTAGAGGGCTTTGACGCCGGGATGTGCCTCATCATCGGTGCGATAGACGCGCTGTGCCTCGCGCTGCTTGTCATAGCGATACTTTTCTTCAAGCGTCAGTATGGCCTGCGGCAGGCCACGCTCATCAACGAGAGCCACCTCGCTGCCCTCTTTGAGGGGCGCGGCCCGCTCAGGATCGGTGGCCAGGGTAATAGGAATGGTCCAGGGAAGGCCGTTGCTGAGGTGCATCTCTGCGACGACGCTCTCGTAGTCGGCCCGCGTCATGAAGCCGCGCAGGGGACTGTAGGCTCCCACAGCGAGCATTTCCAGGTCCGCCAGCTCGCGGGTCCCGACGGGCAACTGGGGCAGCCGGCGCGCCCGCTCGCTCAGCTCCTGGCTCTCGCTCTCGTCAACAAGGTTGATAACTAGCTCGCCCCCATGAGGGGCAATCAATCCATCCTCTGACATCTGCCGTTTTTCTCCTGCTGCTTGCTCTCTACTGCTACGCTCTCAAGACGGGTTGTCGCTCTCTTCCTGAGCGGCCCGGAGCCGCCTCCATCTCTGCTTTTGCCCTCCTTCCAGTGGAGCAGACCGGGCCAGCTCCCAGGGGGAGTGCTGGCTGCCCAGTCAAGGCTTAAGAGGCCAGGCTCTCGCCGGAGCGCCCCACCGGGACCGCCTCTTCTGCAAACTCTGGCTCCAGATAGCCCAGCTCGACCAGGCGGGCAAAGATGCGCGCCACGCTCTGCTCCAGCGCCTCGCGGTCCGTTTCAATGACCAGCTCGGGCTGCTCCGGCTCCTCGTAGGGATCATCAACCCCAGTGAAGTTTTTGATCTTGCCCTCGTCGACGAGACGGTAGAGACCCTTGACGTCGCGCGCACGGCAGACCTCCAGCGGACACTTGACGTAGATCTCGACAAAGCGCCCGATCTCGCGCCGCGCCCATTCGCGCGCCTCGCGATAGGGCGAAATGGCCGCCGAAATACAGATCACGCCGTTGCGCGTCAGCAGCTTGCAGACAAAGGCAATGCGCTTAATGTTGGTATCGCGGTCCTCGCGACTGAAACCCAGACCCTTGCTCAGATGGGTGCGTACCTCGTCGCCATCCAGCACCTCGACGTTGCGCCCCCGCGCCCGTAAGCGCTGCTCGACTGCGCGGGCCAGGGTGCTCTTGCCCGCACCAGAGAGACCGGTAAACCAGAGTGTAAAGCCGCTATTGCCATTCGTTGTCATGAGCCTCTGCTCTCTCCTTTTTTCTTGTTCGTCTTCTTGCTCTTCGTATTGTTGCCTCTGAGTGACCGCTGTCTCTGCTTGCGGATCAGGAAAGACTGCTACCGGGCCGGAGGCCAGGCGTGCCCTCCTACGCCTGGGTCCTGGCCCCTGTGAGCGATGGCTGAGACTCGCGGGCGACCTCTTGCAGGACGAGAGCCTCGTAGAGGCGCCACTCTGGATCGAACTGGATGGCGGTCAATTCGGCGGTACCGCTGCTGCCCGCACGCAGAACCACACGCGACCGCTTCCCATCAACCAAGACCCAGGTCTGCGAGCGCGGCTCATAGCTGCAGTCCTGGAGCCAGTCAGTATCGGCATCAACCACAGCCTCGATGCTGGCCCTGCTTCTAGGATGAGTCAGCCGGGCCAACAGCGCCCGCCCACCAACGGTATCGGCTACGGTGAAGTGCTCGGCATCCAGGATGCGCACCGAGTGAGGATGATCCAGCCCCTCCAGCACTGGCTGCCATTCACCGCTCTGGCGATCGATGGCGATCACCATCCCTTGATGGAAGAGCGAAGCTAAGATGGCCCCCGTGGGATGCTCCGCGACAGAGTTGACATGAGTGGTCTGACTGAGAGTGCCATATTTCTCTTGGCGATGGTCACGCGCCTTGTCAAGCTGCCGCAGGGACCCGGTAGGAGTATGGGTGAAACCGTGATCGGTGGCCCACCACTGCCACAGAACTTCACCTTCGCGGCTGACCTCTACTACGAGATCAAGACCGGTGCTGGCTACCAGATAGCCGCGCGCGCTGCGCGAGATGGAATGCAAGGCGTTGAACAGGGGCAGCGAGATCACGTCACGGCGCAGCTCGCGCAGCAGCGGATCGACTTCGTGAATGCTGGTGGCGGTGGTGACCAGAACGCCCCCATCGGCGGGCACCAGGCCCGCCGCCATGCTGAGCGGCAGTGTGCGCTCAATGTTTCCATCAACAACCAGGCTGAGAAGCCCCCCCAGGTCCTCGTTGGGCTTCTGCAGACTACCACGCACCGTCAACGGACAGGCAAGCTGCTGACCCGTGTCGGCCCAATGCTTTTTGAGAGCCGAGTGTTTGGTTGAGATGCAGCTGACGAGAAGGTTCATAACCGTGCTTCTCTCCCTTTCTGGCCCTGCTCAGCAAAGTCTCTCTCGGGCAAGGACCATGTGAACATGACGTCATGATGACCGATCATAACAAGCACAGGCGGGCCACCGCGATCAGCGTCTCCGGCGGAGCATGGGCACAAAGAGGACCGAACCAATGCCCGGCCTGACCCGGCTCGGTCCGGTCCCCTCTGGCACCATCGCCGCACGCACGCTTTGTTCTTCCGCCCCACCTTTTACGTTGCCCGCTTTGTTGATTTTGTCTATCAACAATGTCGAGTACATCCGTTGTTACTATACTACTGTAGAGGATCGCACCTTGTCAACCCTAGGGCCGCTAGAGCAGAGCAGGCCCAGCCGGCGAGCCAGCCCGGGCCTGGACCTTGACGCTGCGCCAGACACGCGCTATCATCGGAGAGGCTACCAGAGAGCTATGAGGAAAGTATCAACAGACTATCAAAAGATTGCAAAAGATTGGCAGGCGTAGAGACGGAAGATGTTGAACAAGCTACGGGGTCGCAATCTCGCTCATCCTGGCTGCCTGCTGGGGACGACGCTTGGGTTAACGCTCGGCCTGATTCTCGCGGCAGTTTTGGCGGCCAGCTTTAACGTGAATATCAATGTGGACCTGGCCATCTGGTTTGGCCTGACGGTAGTGCTGGGGGGAGTGGGCTGGATTATCGGTGATCGCCTCTCTTCGCGCTTTCCAGCTCTTGAAGAAGAGCAGCCGCCACGGACCTGATGGGGTCGCCCTCCGGCCCAGCGCTGCTTATCTGCTTGACCTCCTGGTCTCTCCTCTCACGAAGCGAAGGGCGGACTGGCCCGGCCCGCAGTCATACAGGCTCACTCAGGTCTCGCCGTGGTGGCAAGTGGGCAAACCAGTTACCGCCAGGCGGTCAGGCTGCAGCAGGCTAGCAGGGAGGCTGGCGCCTGGCGATATTTTGTGGTATAGTTGTTTCTAACTACAAGGATCTCTCGGTTCCACTGCGCCTACCAGAGGTGAGGCATCAGGCAGTGAGTGAACCGCCTTCCTTGCCAGCAAGCTGAGCAAAGCCGCTCCAGCGCTCGGGCAATGACGCACAGTGCGTATCGTCGTTGACCGGCTCCGTATCACTGTGGTACCGATCGATCGATCGATCGCTGTGGTAGCTCTGGTACCGTGGTGGCCTCCGTGGCGGCTCCTCCGCTGCCCATCCTGGCGGCTTCCCCGGCCCTGTTCGCCACCTGCCACTGACCACCGCTACGGGTCCGTCCCTTTTGTTTCGGTCCGATAATCTACTGCTTCTTGTCACCTTTTCCCCTTCATGCCAGAAACGATGCGTAGCAGTGACGTGTCTGCCCGACACGGTCCAGGAGGACAAGCGATGTCAAAGAATGAGTTCCATCAGCCCGTTTCTAGCGATTCGGCCCCTCGGGGCAGCCGCTGTGAATGGTGTGGTGAGCCAGCGGAGCGGCAGCTCACAGCCATTGGCGGCCTCTACCACAACGACGGCGGCCTCTTCTGTCGTCCCTGTGGTGAGAAGTTTATCCAGGCAGTGCTGAACTCGCTGCAGTTTCCCGGTCAGTTTGGTCTGAGCGCGCGCTAGCGAACGAACGAGTCGTTCGGGCCATCCTCAGGGCCACCCAGGCTAGCCCGGCCTGGCCTGTCTTGTCCACCCTTTACAGTACCACAGTCCGCCGTTCGCAGGCAGGGAAGGGTCTCTCACTTTTTCGTGGAGCCTTCGCCTGCTCCTTGCTCCCCATCCTTACCCTCAGTGGACTGCAGATAAAGAGGACGCGCCTGGCAGAATTTGAGCCGGCGCGTCCTCGGGCCATCCTTCTCCGCGCTGCTGGGAGCGGGAGCGAGCAAGCTCAGGCAGAGCGGGAGACAAGGCTAGGCGTAGCGCTGAATGTATTCCTCGATGCGGAACTCACGAGGTGCAACGACCTCACGGGCCACGCTTTCCATTGTTGGTCGCTCCTCGCGGTAGAAGAGGCCGATATACTGCTTCTCGCTGTCGAGAGCATATCCCAGGGCTTTGAGCCGGTTGCTCGGATCGTGCTCCTCCGGCAACGGCGCTACAGCGGCATCCCAGGCATCGAAGGTATTATAGAAGGTTGGGCAGGGGCTAAGCACATGCACGAAGGAGAAACCTCGATGCAGGGTAGCCTGCTCGATCAGGGCCGCCAGCTCCTTGGGGCGAGCGGAGTAGCCGCGGGCCACGAAGCTCACGTTCAGCGAGAGGGCGGTCGCGACCGGGTTAAACTGCGAGGCCAGCAGGCCATAGGGCGACGACTTCGTCTTGTGGCCATGCGGGGAGGTTGGCGAGGTCTGCCCTTTCGTCAGGCCATAGGTCTCGTTATCCATCACGATGGCCGTAATATCGATATTGCGCAGAGCGGCATGCACCAGATGGCCCACGCCGATGCTGAAGAAGTCGCCATCGCCCCCCACCGCAATCACTGTCAGGTCAGGGCGGGCCATCTTCAGGCCCTGGGCGACCGGGAGAGCGCGCCCGTGCACGCTATGAAAGCCGAAGGTGCGAATAAAATGGGGGAAGCGGCTGGAGCAGCCAATACCCGAGACAACCACCGTCTGATCGACCGGCAGCTTGAGGGCGGCCATGCTGCGCAGCGTCGCGTTGAGCACGCCAAAATCGCCGCAACCCGGACACCAGGTCGGCTTGACCTCGCTCTTGTAGTCCTTGAGCGTGAGCGTTGGAGTGGTTGACTGAACCACGGCTAACAAACCTCCTCAATGGCCCGCAGGATCTCGCCCGCGGTGAAGGGAATGCCCCCGAATTTATTGACACGAATCGGCTGCAGGCCATACCTGGCCCCGAGCAGATTGGCCAACTGGCCCGAGTAATTGCACTCAGGCACGATGACTGTCTTGACCGAGCTGATGAAGTTGCGAAGGGCGCGGTCGGGCAACGGCGAGAGAATGCGCAGGTGCAGCGAGGCCACCTTGTAGCCCTTGGCGCGGGCGCGGTCCACCGCTTCCTGAATGGCCCCCTCGGTTGATCCCCAGCCGATCAGCCCGATCTCAGCGTTGCTGTCCCCATACGGCTCCGGCTGTGGCAGCTCCTGGGCCGCTGTCTCCAGCTTGCGAAAGCGCTTCTGCATCATGGCGGTGTGGTCTTCCGGCTCATAGTCGGGATGACCATGCTCGTCGTGCTCCAGGCCGGTGGCCGAGTAGGGGATCGCCCCGGGGCCGGGGACAGTCATGGGTGAGATGCCGCTGGCGGTATAGGCATAGCGCGCGAAGCTGGCCGCCAGGGCTGCCGCCGCTTCGTGCTTGCCATTGCTGCTGGCGCCATTGGCACCATTGGCACCGTTGCTAGCCGCCTTGCCATACTCAAGGCGGCCCTCGATGGTAAAGGGCTGAAAGACGCTGCGGTCGACGCTCTCGACGCGGGCCGTCAGCGACTGATCCGTGAGGAAAATGACCGGCATCTGGTAGCGGTCAGCCATGTTGAAGGCCAGACCCATCAAAGTGTAACAGTCAGCGACGTTGGCTGGCGCCACGATCAGGCGCGGGGTGTCGCCGTGACCGCCGTAGAGGGCAAAGCTGAGGTCGGCCTGCTCCATCTTGGTAGGCATGCCCGTGCTGGGGCCGGCACGCTGGGCATCAACAATGACCGCTGGTAGCTCAGCCATCGAAGCCAGCCCGATCAGCTCGGTCATCAGGGAAAAACCGGGTCCCGAGGTCGCCGTCATGGCTCGCACACCTCCAAAGGAGGCCCCCAGGACCGCCGCCAGGGCGGCCATCTCGTCCTCCGCCTGCAGGAAGGCGCCTCCTACCTGCGGTAGCTCCTTGGCCAGCGCTTCCATGATATCGCTGGCCGGCGTAATCGGATAGCCCGCGAAGAAGCCACAGCCCGCCGCCAGGGCACCCGCTACGACCGCCTGGTTGCCGTTGAGGACAACTCGATCGGCCTTCTCTACAGGGCCAAGCTGGTAAGGGTCCCGCTTCTCGATCTTCTCACGAACATAGCGATAGGCGACGTCTAGCGCCAGGCGATTCTTCTCCATCAAGATGGGATTGGCCTTGCGGGATTTGGAAAGACGGGACTCGACTACCTGGAGCAGGGCCTCCAGCGGTGGCCCGAAGAGGCCAGCTATGGCCCCTAGCATGACCATGTTCTTGGTCTGAAAGAGCTGCACTTCCTTGCGCGCTAGCTCATTGAAGGGCACGGCATAGGTGATGAAGTCGTCGCTCTCGGGCGTAAAATCGCCAGGATCATAGACCAGTACTCCCCCCCGGCGCAAATCGCCAATATTGCGGTCGTAGGCCTCTTTGTTGAGACAGATCAGGACGTCCGCATAGTCCCCCATCGATTTCACCGGGCGATCGCTGATACGCACCTGGAACAGGCAGGGACCGCCCAGAATCTCCGCCGGAAAGGTGCGGAAGGTGAAGACGTGATAGCCCCAGCGCGCGGAGGCGAGCGCCAGGATGTCACCGCCCGAGATGGTCCCTTCGCCCGACTCGCCACCAATCCGAATCGTCACTTCATTCTCCATTGAATGCCCCCTCTAAAAATTCAACCGCGCCCTGTGCACAGAAATGGCGCGGCCTTAAAAAGCGCTCCCGGGATTCCACAGAGTGCTCGCAACTAACAGCGATCGCTCTCTGCTCTCGTTCCGGTCTGCGTCTGCTCGACTGCCTTGCACTCAAAACAGGGTGCTTTGCCGATGGCACGACTCCTGTGTTCACGATGCTGCTGCTTACTGCTGAATCCGCCAATGCACTCGTCGCTGACTGGCTTGGCCTGGCTTGCCCCCTCTCATTCATTGACCTTTATACCTTGAACGGGCAGCCAGCCTTTGCTGTCTCTACACTTTCGATATTATAGCACAATGTGGACCGTACGATGTATCGATCCGTGGCAATGCTGGTCCAAATGTCGCGGGGCCTTGTGGACTTTTCTGGCTTCTCCCTCTTCCCAGCGAATCCCAAGTATGTTACAATAATGGACGCAAGGGCCCATAGCTCAGCGGTTAGAGCAGCCGGCTCATAAGTGCGCCGCTGTGCTCTACCTGTCTCTGCTGCGCAGTGCAGCACCACTGGGACCTCTGTGGTTAAAGCCTGGCCTGACCCGATCCCGAAAGGGTTAGGGGACAGCAGCATGGCCAGAAAAGTACGGCTCGGGGAAAACTGCTTACCCCGCTCCGTGCAGCGAGGCCGTATATGGTGAGGAGGGACTTCCGAACCCGAGATGTGCCCGCTCAACCACCCGTGCGATGGCAGGATTGCGCACGTTGCCCGATTTGACGACCGTGGTTATGAGGGTCGTCAAGGGTCCCATCGGGCTGATGGTTGGTAGCCCGGCACGTCGTAAGGGCACCTACGTACGGACCGAGACAGGTAGGGAACTGCGGGATCACCTGCCAGGATACGGGCGGGCTTCCTACCCGCCAGCGCCAGGGTCGCTGGCACCACCCGTGTCCTCTGGTGACGGAGTGCCCATAGTACTCAAACGATCGGGGTAATGCCCGATACAGGGGGAAGGGGCACAGGGCGCTCTGGCTCACCATGACGGTGGCTCCCCAGCCACGGTCTGTGGCGAGAGAGCGCCTGGAGAGCCGTGTGCGCCGAAAGGCGCACGCACGGTTCGGGAAGAGATGACTTCGCTCAGCACTGGCTCGATCGCTCGCAAGCCAGTTGCGAGCCACGGTCGTCGGCTTCACCCGGTTGGTCCCTGGTTCGAATCCAGGTGGGCCCACTTTCATTCTGGCTTGCTGCCGTCTGGCAGCCGGCTTGCTCCGGCTGCTCTCCCATTCCGACCATGAGGAGGGCCGCCCCCTCTCTTCTTCTCTGACAGCGGCCTTAGATTGTGAGCGCTCTCCGGGCCCAGCTCCGCGACCTCTTTGGCCTTCCCTGAACACCTGCACGCAGCTACTAGGAGAGGATGAAGATACGATGGAGGAAGAAGAGAGCGGAACAGGTGAAAGCAGAGAAGGTGAACTATCACAAGGAAACGCCCAGACAGGGGACACGCCCCCAAAAAGGAGGGGCGTGGTCTGTACGACCCCACCCCTACTGGTGACGCTTCAGGAAGCGCTCCATACGCCGTAGCGCCTCTTCTAGCTGATCATAAGCGGCGCAGTAGGCAGAGCGCACATAGCCCTCTCCACAGGCCCCAAAGGAACTACCGGGTACGACGGCAACGCGCTCCTCTAGCAGGAGCTTTTCGGCAAATTCCTCGTCACGCATACCGGTCTGAGCCACACAGGAAAAAGCGTAGAAGGCCCCGCGCGGCTCACAGGTCGGCAGGCCAATGCGGTTCAGGCCGTCGACAAACATCCGGCGTCGCCGCGCGTATTCGGCGTGCATAACCTGGACATCTTCTTCACCGTGGCGCAGGGCCTCCAGAGCGGCGATCTGAGCAACGGTGCTGGCGCACATAATGGCGTATTGATGCACTTTCAGCATGGCCTCTAGCAGGGTGGCTGGAGCCGCTACGTAGCCAACGCGCCAGCCTGTCATCGCATAGGCTTTGGAGAAGCCATCGAGCAAGATGGTGCGCTCACGCATGCCCGGCAGCGACGCCATGCAGACATGCTCAGTGTCATAGACCAGGCGACTGTAGACTTCGTCGACAACTACGTAGAGGTCGTGCTCCAGGGCCAGACGCGCGATCCCTTCCAGCTCGGCCCGCGGAATGACAGCCCCCGTCGGATTGTTGGGGTTGCCAAGAAGAATTACTTTGGTGCGAGGCGTGATCAAAGGCGCGATTTCAGCGGCCCGTACGGCAAAGTCATAACGCGCATAGGTCGGAACCGGTACGACCACGCCTCCCGCAAAGAGAATAGCCGCCTCGTAGGCGACGTAGCCAGGGTCAAGCGAGATCACCTCATCGCCCGGATCAACCAGCGCACGCATCGCCAGATCAACCCCTTCGCTGACGCCTACGGTGATCAGGATCTCTCTCTGCGGCTCATAGTGCAGACCGTAGCGACGCTGCAACATCGCAGCGATCTCTTCGCGCAATTCAAGGGTTCCATAGTTCGACGTGTAGTGCGTCTCTCCACGTCTCAGGGCTTCAATGCCCGCCTGGCGAATATGTTCCGGCGTGACAAAATCAGGCTCGCCTACCCCGAGCGAGATCACATCCGGCATGCTGTTGATGATGTCGAAGAATTTGCGAATGCCGGAGGGTTTGACGGCCCGCACTCGCTGTGAGAGCGCTTCGCGTTTGAGTGTGTCCATAATCAGCTGCCTATCCCTTCTTGTGCACACATGGAGGCCAGAACTGGCAAGCAACGCCCGCGGTTGCCTGCTCACTCTCTGCCAGGATCATCTGCCAGGCGGATGATCCCGCAGGTGCCTTCGCTGTCAGCGTCCTGTTGCCTCTGCTGTTTCCACTGTAACATAAACGGGCCAAGGAGACAACGCCTCTCCGCTGGACCTGCCCCAGATGGTCAGGGGCGCCCAACGTTGTTCTCTCTGCTGGCTGGTCCGCTCGGCCCGCTCTCTGGCATGCTTCCACTCTGGCAGAGCGAGCACGGCGCCTTATCGGCTGCTTCTTCCTGCGCTCGCTCGTTGCCGGCAAGCCGCCAGGGCTTAGGTGGCCAGGCTACGCAGCTTCTCGACAATGCCGGGCAGAACAGCGAGGACGGTTTCGATGTCTTCTTCGCTGTTGTCCTTGCCCAGCGTCAGGCGCAGGCTGCCGCGCGCCCACTCAGGCGGCAGGCCAAGCGCCACCAGCACATGTGAGGGTTCCACCGAGCCAGAGGTGCAGGCGGAACCGGTCGAGGCGGCAATGTTGAGCAGGTCAAGGTTGAGAAGGATCGATTCGCCCTCGACTCCCTCAAAGCAGAAGCTGGCATTGTTGGCCAGGCGCTGCGTCGGATGGCCGGTCAGGCGACTGCCCGGGATACGGCCAAGGATGCCGTCGATCAGACGATCACGCATGGCCCGTAGCCGCGGCTGAACCTGCTCCAGCTCCTCGTAGGCCAGGCGTAGAGCAGTAGCTGCCCCAACGATGCCAGCCACGTTCTCGGTCCCAGCTCGCCGCCCGCGCTCCTGCGAACCTCCTTGCTGCTGCGGCAGCAGCCGCACCCCCTGGCGCACATACAGGATGCCTACGCCCTTCGGTCCATAGAATTTGTGGGCCGAGAGCGAGAGCAGGTCGGCGTTGAGCGCCTTGACGTCGAGCGACAAGGCCCCACCCGCCTGGACAGCGTCAATGTGGAAGGGGACCTTGCGCTGCCGACAGATGCGCCCGATCTCTTCCACTGGCTCGATGGTACCGATTTCGTTGTTGGCATACATGATGGAGACGAGCACGGTCTCATCGGTTATGGCTCGCCCCACAGCATCGGGGTCGACAAGACCATCCCCGTCAACCGGTAGATAGGTAACGTTGAAGCCAAAACGCTCTAGATAGTGACAGGTGTGCAGGACGGCATGATGCTCGATGGATGAGGTAATGATGTGCTTGCCTTTGTTTCGCGCGGCCAGGGCGACGCCTTTGATGGCCAGATTGTCGCTCTCTGAACCACAGCCGGTAAACACGACTTCGGTGGGCCGGCAGTTGAGCAGAGCGGCAATCTCTTCGCGTGCCCCGTCAATGGCTTGCATGGCCCGCCGCCCCAGGGTGTAGATGCTGCTGGCGTTGCCATAGTCGCTGGTGAGATAGGGCAGCATGGCCTCCAATACCCGCGGGTCAAGGGCAGTCGTGGCCGCATGGTCAAGATAAATGACTCGCTCTGGCATAGATGACGCCCGCTCTTCCTTCAGTTGAGTCTACGATGTCGGCCTCTCTCGCTCTACCATCGCCAGCCAGTCGCTAGCAAGCCGTAGGCTTGTGCGATGGTCGCTTTCATTGTATCATAGGGCTATTCCGCTTGGCTGTCGATGACAGTGGGCACCCCGACAGCAGCCTCGCGTGACCTGTCGGCCCCCATCTCTTGCTCCTCAGCTTCCGATGGGACGCGCCCCTTGTCCTGCTTCTCCACACCGTCACTACGCGGCTCTCCTGGCAATGGTCAGTCAGTGGCACAGATTGAAACAGATCGGCACAAGTGATGAGTGGAGCTTGAGCCAGCACTCTCGTTAGCTGAAAGATCTAAGAAAGGAGTAAGAGCCTATGCCAGAAAGAGAATTTATTACACTCATTCCCACCTTTGAGCAGCTAGAAGGGAATTTGGTGATCATACGCCCCTGGGAGGAGAGCGATGCCCCCGATCTCTTCGCAGCAGTTCAGGAGTCGCGCGAGCACTTGCGCCCCTGGCTACCTTGGGCCGACCAGTATCAGCGCATCGAGCAGAGCTATGAGTGGATCCACCATCAGCAGGCGAGCTGGCTGCTACGAACAGTGCTCTCCTGCGCAGTCAGAGAGAAGGCTGGTGGCAGGTTGCTTGGAGGACTCGGCATCCATCCCCACGACTGGCAACTTGGCATTTTTGAGATTGGCTATTGGTTGCGCCATGACGCGACTGGGCACGGCTACATGACGGAGGCCGTGCGTCTGGCTACCGAGTGCGCTTTCGAGCGCTGGCAAGCCAACCGCATTGTGATCCGTTGCGATGAGCGTAACGAGCGCAGCGCTGCTATCCCGCGCCGCCTGGGTTTCGTCTTTGAGGGCTGCCTGCGCAACGAGGCCCTCGCTCCCGACGGCCAGCTGCGCAATACGCTGGTCTTTGCTTTGACACCGGCGGACCACTGGCAGGCCAGCCAGTACAGTAAATGAGGAGCGGAGAGGGGTCGGCAGCGACCTCTCTCCTTCCGGCTGGGCCCCTCAGTACAGCTCAAGGCAATGCCGCGCACGATCGTCGCCCACCACTAGAGGCTGCCCCAGTTGTAGACGGTGTCCGGTTGCACGTGCGGACTGTTATAGGCCAGGGTGATGAGTTCGTGAGCCTGCAACTGGAGGCTGTGGAAGTCGCCTTGATAGGGCTTGCCATCGACATAGACACTCCAGCCGCTGGCCTGGTCGAGCTGGCTGGGAAAGCCGCTGCCCAGCTCAGCAAACTCGTTTTTCCAGATATCGAAGAACTGCCCGAGGGTAAAGCGTTCGTTCTGCGGCGCCTCAATATGAATAACGCCTGTGGTGTCATGAGTATGAAGCCAGTAGATGCAGTCGCTGGCGATGCCCGTGTTGGCCGGCAGCTGCACGGGCTGACCGTTGATGTAGATCGAGAGATGGGCGTGATAGTGTACAGCTACCTGCTCACTGGCATCGCAGTAGACTTGATCAACTGGCGGATAGGCGGCGTCAACAACTGGGCGCCCCTGGCTCTGCTGATTTTGAGCCTGACCCTGGGAGCCGGTCCGAATCAGGAAGTAGACCCCGCCTCCCAGAAGCAGGAGAAAGATGACGACGACGCCGACAGAGAGGAGCAGCTTGCGGAGCTGGGCTTGCTGATGCGCTCGCATGCGCTGCTGTTGCTCTCGCCGCCTGCGCTCCTCCCGCGCTTGCTTGATCGTTAGATCCTGCTTCCGCTCTCCCACCTGTGACCCTCCCTGTGGGCTGCCCGGACCGGCCCCCGCCGTGCGCCTCACAATACCGCTAGCCTGCTGAGCCTTCCTTTTGCTCATCGTTCTTCTCCTGATGACCCTCCATCGTCGGCCTCTTCTTCTTGAAGAAGCCCTCATTCAGGCTGCCGCTGCGAAAGCCGAGAAGATCGAGGGTGACATAGAGATAGCCGAGACGGCGCAGACCCTCCGTGACCTGGCGGCTCGTCTCCTCTTCGATCAGACGGGGCATGTCCTGCCGCTCGACCTCAATGCGGGCTACGACCCCGTGGTGGCGCACTCGAACCTGACGCAAACCAAGCTCGCGCAGGAGCTTCTCCGCCTGATAGACCTTCTGCAATGTCTCAATGTCGATGCGTGTCCCATAAGGAATGCGCGAGGAAAAGCAGGCCAGCGCAGGCTTATCCCAGACGGATAGACCCAGCCAGCGGGCCAGGGCCCGAATCTCGCTTTTGTGCAGCCCCGCCTCCAGTAAGGGACCACGCACGCCGAACTCGCGAGCCGCGCGCTGCCCTGGGCGAAAATCGCCCTCATCGTCTTTGTTAACCCCATAGGCTACATAGCGCAGGCCATGCTGCTGAGCCAGGGCCGTTAGATGAGTGAATAGCTCCGTTTTACAAAAATAGCAGCGATTAGGCTTGTTGGCGAGATAGCGCTCATCCTCAAGCTCATGGGTCTCAACGGTCAGCACTCGAATGCCCAGGTCACGCGCCAGTTGCAGCGCGGCCTCGCCCTCTTCAGGCGCATAGGCAGGCGAGAGCGCCAATGCGCCAAGCGCTCGCTCGCCGAGCTCGTCGTGGGCTACCTTCAAGAGCAAGGTGCTATCGACGCCGCCGGAGTAGGCCACCAGAACCGACTCCATCTTTCTCAGAATGGCCTGCAAGCGTTGATATTTCTCCAGTGTGGCGGCCCCAAGCTCAAGAGCCGGCACACGTTCATTCTTCGCCGAGGGAGTTGTGAGCATAGAACTGCTATTGTGCCTTTCTTGGATCTCCCACCCTGGGGGGAACGCCGGCGCTGGCCATCCTCCTGTCACTGGCAACGGGGTCAGCCGCGTTCCTCGCCGAGCTGTTGATGCTATACTATAGAGCAGTATTGTATTGAAGATCTCGGCTGCGCGCGGTCAAGTGCTATTATAGCATGGCCGACAAGCCTGAGCCGAACACCAGAGACTGCGAGGAGGCCATCGTGAGCGAAGAGCCAGTGTGCGCCGCCATTCTACTGGCTGCGGGCACTTCTAGCCGTATGGGTGGGGGCCGACATAAGTTGCTCTTGCCCCTGGCCGGGCGCCCGCTGGTGCGGCACAGCGTGGAGGCCATTCTGCGGTCGCAGGCCCGCCCCCTGGTGATTGTCCTGGGCCATCGCGCCGAGGAGGTGCGGGCGGCTCTGAGCGACTACGCGGCTCATCCGGCGATCGAGCTGGTCGTCAATCCCGCCTACGCTCAGGGGATGAGTACTTCGCTGCGCTGTGGCCTGCAAGCCCTGCAGGCTCGCACCGCCCGTCTAGGAGAGCCTGCGCCCGCCGGCGCCCTGATCTTTCTCGGTGATCAGCCCTTCATCTCTGCCGCGCTGATCGATCGGTTGATCGTCAGCTGGCGCAGCTCTGGCCGCCGCCTCACGGCTCCCAGCTATGGGGGGCGACGTGGCAATCCTGTGCTCTTTCCCTCAGACCTCTTCTCTGAGTTGGAGCAGGTGGCGGGCGATGAGGGCGGGCGCCGCGTGCTTGAGCGCCATCGTGCTGAGTTAGTTCTCGTCGAGATAGAGGAGGCGCTGGCTTTCCACGATGTTGATACCTGGGAGGCCTATCAGGCGGCCTTAGACGCTCAGTCAGGTGAGGGTGAGGAGAGCACCCCTCAGCACTAAGCTCCAGGAGCCGCCGTCAGTTCCAGTGGAACACGTGCCTGAGAAGGAGAAGGAGGGTAGCAGATGTGCAAGGAGTCCGACGAGCACACACAGTCCCAGGATTCAGCCCACGCGCAGGCAGCTTTCTGGCTGAGCTACGCCCGCGAGCTGTGGGGAGCGATTCGCTATCCCGAGGCTCTCGCTGCCGTCGAGCGGGCCTTAGCTCTGGCGCCCGCTGATCCCGCCGCCTGGTATCTGCGCGGCGCCTGTCTCTGCCTGCTGGCCCGCCACGAGGAGGCCCTGGCCTCTTTCGAGGAGGCCCTGCGTCGGGATCGATGCTATGTCCCCGCCTGGGATGGAAAAGCCTGGGCATTGGGCGTGCTCGGGCACCGCGCTGAGGCTCTGGCCGCCGTCGCTGAGGCTCTACGCCTCGATCCTGACTATCTGCCAGCCCGTCTGCGCAAGGCGCGTCTGGAGGCTACCGCCGGGGGCGAGACCGACTAAGCGACCGGCAAGAGGACGAAGCAGGCCGCTGGGCCGAGGGAAGATGGTGGGCAAGCGGCCCACAACGTGGTAGGATAGAGGCGAGGTGGCTGATGGCCGGGCGAAGCCTCGCCCGCCCGCGCCCTGAGTGAGCCAGCAAAGGAGGCTGGGCCACCGCCATGCCTGCCCGCAGGCAGGCCAGACCGCTTGACTCAGCGAGCTAGCTACCCGAATCCGACCACGAGCAAACGGAGAAGTATCTGCATGTCCTCATCATTGCTTGAGCAAGAGATCCGCAGCCAGCCCGAGGTCCTCGCCCGCCTGCTCGAACGGGAGCGCCCCCACGTCGAGGAGATTGTCGCCTCCTTGCCACCGTTCACTTATGTCCTGATCGCAGCCCGGGGATCATCGGACCACGCCGCACTCTACGCGAAATATGTCTGGGCGGCCCTGGCCGGCCATACTATTGCGCTGGCCACGCCCTCGCTTTATACCCTCTATGGCCGGCCCCCTCGCCTGGATGGGGCCCTGGTTGTTGGTATTTCACAGTCGGGTCAGTCGCCCGACATTGTCGCCGTGCTCGAAGAGGGCCGCCGGCAGGGTCGTCCGACGCTGGCTATTACCAATGATGCCAGCTCCCCATTGGCTCACGCCGCCGACCATGTGGTTGCGCTCCACGCTGGACCGGAGCGCAGCGTTGCCGCTACCAAGACCTATACCGCCCAGCTGACAGCGCTCGCCCTCTTCGCCGCCGCCTGGAGTCCCGAGCCAGCCAGCCAGTTGACTGCCTTAGAGGCCCTGCCTTCCGCCGTCGACCAGGTGCTGGCGCAATCCGCAGAAATCGCCCGCCTGGCTGAGCGCTACCGCTATATGGATCGCTGTGTGGTGATCGGGCGCGGCTTCAACTACGCCACGGCCTTTGAGCTGACGCTCAAGCTCAAAGAGCTGACTTATGTCATGGCTAATGCCTATTCTTCGGCGGACTTCCGCCACGGCCCGATTGCCACGGTCGACGCTGATCTGCCAGCCATCTTGATCATGCCGCGCGATGCAACCTACAGCGATATGCGCGAGCTGGCCGAGGAACTGGGACGCCGCGGCGCAGAGCTGCTGGTCATCTCGGAGGAAGGTGAGGCCCTGGCCCAGGCTCGCACCCCCTTGCCCCTGGTGAGTGGCCTCCCGGACTGGCTGAGTCCCGTGACGGCTATTGTCCCCGGGCAGATGCTGGCCCTCCATCTGGCCCTGACCCGCGGCTACAATCCTGACGTGCCGCGCGGCCTCCAGAAGGTCACGCTGACGCGCTAAGCCAACTCCCTCCCTTCACCCGCCTCACCTGACTAGACAAAGCAATGCCCCGGCGCTTCTCCGGGGCATCCTTTGTCTTGCCGTCTATTCTAGCAGGCGGGCCAGCCGTCCACGCCAGGACTCGCTGACGAAGGCCAGCCGCCCCCGGCAGAGAACCGCCTGCAGCGCGAGTGCCCGATCGAATATGAGGAGGTCGGCCTCGTAACCAGGCTGGAGCCGCCCCTTGCGCTCGCCGACGCCAGCGGCCAGGGCGGGATTGTAGGCCAGCATACGGGCAGCATCGCGCAAGGAGAAACCAAGCAGCTGCACGACGTTGCGTAAGGCCTGCTCCATCGTCAGCACGCTCCCCGTGATGGTGCCATCCGGCAGGCGCGCCGCCCCATCGATGACAGTGGCTCGCTGCCCTCCAAACTCAAAGGAGCGCTCCGGGCTGCCCGCCCCACAGAGAGCATCGGTAATCACCACGGTACGCTCCGGCCCCAGGGCTTTGACCAGCGCCTTCATGGCCGCGGGATGCACGTGCACCCCATCGGCGATCAGCTCGCCGCGTACATGACTCGCTTCAACCAGGGCGCCCAACGGCCCCGGCTCCCGATGATGGAGAGGGCGCATGGCGTTAAAACAGTGGGTGACATGACTCACTCCCAGGGCAAAGGCCCGCCGCGCTTGCTCGTAAGAAGCATCGGAATGCCCCAGGCTGACCGTAACCCCCGCCTCCAGGAAGCGGCGGATCATGGCCTCAGCGCCGGGCAGCTCGGGCGCCAGGGTCACCAGCCGGAGATGGCCGCGGGTCAGTTCCAGAATGCGCTCAGCCTCCGCCTCGCTGGGCTGGCGCAGCCACTCGGGCTGGTGCGCCCCCCGGCGCGCAATGTTGAGATATGGCCCCTCTAAATGGATACCCAGCGGCTCAGCTACCGGCTCCTGACTGGCCTCACAACGCTCAATGGCCTCTACCGCCGCCTTCAACTGCTCTGCCGGCAGAGTATATGGCACCCCAATCACCCCAATCAGAAAGGCCGTGGTCCCGCTGCCAGGGGCCCAACGGGCATAGGCGCAGATCTCGCTGGCATCCTCGCTGCTCAGATTGAAGCCGCCTCCCCCATGAGTATGCACATCGATGAAGCCCGGCAGCACAATGGCATCCTCAGCCTCGATAACTACGTCCGACTCCTCCCCTCCGCCCAGCCGCTCAATACGCCCATCGGCAATCGTCATGCTGCTGTCAGACAGCTCGGCCAATGCATCGACAAGATGCGCGCCTTGAAAGGTAAATCTGCCCAAATACGTACTCCTTCACTGGTTCAGCGATTTGACACTGGTATCTCACACTGTGGAGTACTCCCAGGAGAAGAGAACTTTTCTACCTGCGACCACAGTATTATATAAAACGCGAACACGCCTGCAATGAAAGGCATGTGTACGCGCTTGTACGCTCTTGCCACCTGGCGCACCGTCGCTCGCCGGCAGAATGCAGCCAGGTGGCTATGTGATCTATACAACTATTCATTTGTACCTCCAGGCACAAGAGTACCAGGAGATGAGCAACTTGGCAAGTCCATTCACCTGCTCTGGCTTCTGGAGAAAGCACGGAGTGCCCGTTAAGCAGCAGGGCGACGTCAGGGGTAATAGCAGTAGATCAAGGGAAACCGGCGGCTGGCCTATGGAGAGAGACAGCCCAGCATGAGAAGAGGGATCGGAGAGAGGCAACAGGCCCAGACGTCGGGCAGGGGCCTGGCTCATGACTGCCAGCGTAGAGACAACACGTGCCTGCCCGCCCGACGTCCTCACTTCAGCGAGGAATGCGCTCCTCTGCAGAGGGAGGCAAGAAGAGGCATACCGCGCCTCATCAGCGGCTCACTGCGGAGACCACCTGCTCGCCGGCGCGCTCGCCCAAGACCATCCCGGGCAGCATTCCCAGAGCGCCCAGTCCTTCGATAGCCAGGGCCGGGGCCACTGCTCCCACAGGATGCAACTCGGGGACCATCTGCGGTGTGACCTCCAGGTCCACAGCCCAGGTGTAGGCCGGTTCCTGCTCTGCCAGCTCGGGCAGCCAGTGATAGGTTAGCTCCTTGAGCCGGCAATGGTAATGGGCGTCATTGCGCGTGACCCCGGCGCGACCGTAGCGACCACCAGTCACGGTGAGCCGTCCCTCGCCCGCCCTGAAGTCCGCGTAAGTGTAGGGCAGGGCATCCCCAAAGACGGGGAAATCGGGTGGCAGCTCGGCGCGGAAGGCCAGCGCATAGAGACGCGCATTGGGGCGAGCGCCCGGGCCTACGGCCAGGATCAACCCTCGTGTCAGTAGCGTGCAGCCGTTGGCCAGATGCAGGCGCCAGCCACTTGCTCCGCCAGGCAGAGGTACCTCCTCGTAGGAGATCACTGGAGCGTTGCCGCGCAGTTCAACGCCAGCACGACGGGCGCGTCGCGCCAGATGCGCCAGCAGGGTCAGCGGATGCACGCGCGCCTCATCCGGCAGCCAGAGGGCCGCATAGACAGTGCGCACATTGAGTCGGCCCCCAGTGGCTTCCGCTACCTGGGCCGGGGTCCACAGCTCAGCGCGCAGGCCCATACGCAGCCGCAGATGGACCTCGCGCGCCAGGTTGCGCGCCCCGCTGATGGTCTCGGCCAGGCTTAGCGAACCAGTCAGATGCAGGGAGAGCAGCGAATCGGGAAGAGCTGCCTCTCTCATCAGCGAGAAGAGAACTTCGGTCGTGGCAGGCCAGAGGGCAAGCGCTGGATGCCCTGCAGGTAGGGTCGTCAGGTCAGCATTAATGCCAACGCTTAAGATGCCGGCATTGCGCCCACTCGTACCACACCCAATGAGCGCATTGCGCTCCAACACCAGGACACGCGCGCCCGCCCGTCGGGCACTCAGGGCCGCGCTTAAGCCGGCAACACCGGCCCCAATCACTACGACATCCAGCGGTTGGGCGGGAGGGCCTTCATCAACACTGTCCGGAAGGCGCAACTCTGCTCGGACAACAGGATCAAGGTCTTCCCACCAGGGGATAACAGATTGAGGAACAGGAGTGGTTGGCGGGACTACAGTCGTACGTCGATCAGGATCGGCTTCAGTCTGCGTTTCAACTCGCATAAAGCTCCTTTTCACAAGGGCAGTAGCGCGGCAGTACGTGACGAGATGCGCATCACCGTCCTCCCAAGGGCGGAGCAGCCCAAGCGAGACAACGACGGCGGCACGCTACAGCATGCCCTCTGAGGAGCAATGCGTCAGGAGCAACCAGGCTCATCCCGCAAGGTAGCCGGCTAGCGGAGGAGAAAAGCCGCGCGGCTCCTGGGCGATGGCGGTCCTGCACATCCCGGGCAGGCCACGCTACCACCTGACAACCATCCTATCTATGATTGATGATAAGAAGCTCTCCCCCGCTCTGTCAAGCCGGCACGGCCCGCGCAGCCTCCTGCTCAGCTCTTCCCTTCTCGTTGTACAGCTTTCACCTTTCTTATCGACCAATCTCGCTTGAGGAGACAGACCTTTCCTGCAGCTGATCTGGCGCATGATGTCGGGTAGTTTCAGCCCCTTCGGGGCTGGTGGTCTCGCGAAAGCCCATTGCATAGAGCCTGGCATAGACGCCGTTACGGGCCAGTAGCTCCTCGTGCCTACCCTGTTCGATCACCTGACCTTGCTGGAGCACGACGATCAGGTCCGCATTTTTGATGGTCGAGAGGCGATGAGCAATAACAATGGCCGTACGTCCCTGTAGCAGGCGCTGGAGCCCCTGCTGGACGATCATTTCGGTCACGGTGTCGATATTGGCCGTGGCCTCGTCCAGAATCAGGATGCGCGGATCAGCCAGCAGCGCCCGGGCAAAGGCGATCAGCTGCCGCTGGCCCATGCTCAGGTTGCGCCCACGCTCGCGAATCGGCGTCTCGTAGCCCTGGGGAAGACGTTCGACCAGGTCATGCAGGCCCACAGCCCGCGCCGCCGCTATGACCTCTTCATCGCTGGCTTCCAGCCGACCGTAGCGGATGTTCTCCTTGACGGTCCCCGTGAAGAGAAAGGGGTCCTGCGGCACGACGCCAATCTGCCGGCGCAGCGAGGACTGCGTGACGTCGCGTACATCATAGCCATCGATCAGGACGGCTCCCCCCTGGACATCGTAGAAGCGCGTGATCAGGCCAGCGATAGTCGTCTTGCCAGCTCCGGTCGGTCCGACAATCGCCACAGTCTGCCCCGGTTTGATGTGCAGATTTAGCCCGCGCAGCACCGTATAGCGGGGCGTGTAGCCAAAGGTGACGTCGCGAAATTCAATCTCTCCCCGAATCGGCGGCAGCTCACGGGCCTCCGGCCTGTCGGTAATCTCCACCGGAATGGAGAGGATCTGATAGATGCGCTCGGCAGCCACAGCAGCCCGCTGGAGCTGAGTGTATTGCATGCTCAGCTCCCGAATGGGATCAAAGAAGCGGTTAATGTACAGCGTAAAAGCAACGAGTACGCCAACCTGCAGGGACCCATGAGCGACTTCCATGCCGCCATAGACCACCACGAGGGCAATAGCAATTGCCGCCACGACCTCGACCAGCGGCAGCACGAGCGAGGAAATACGGTTCGCTTCCAGATTGGTATCGCGATTGTAGGCATTCAGCTCGTCGAATTCGCTGCGGTTGCGCCCTTCGCGCGCCAGGCTCTGGATGACGCGCATGCCTGAAATATTCTCTTGCAGTGTGGCATTGACAAGCGAGATGGCCGCTCGCGTGCGTCGGAAGGAGCGCTCGGCATGACGCGACCAGAAGGCGGCGATGATGAACATGACCGGCAGCACGGCGAAAGAGAGCAGGGCCAGCCAGGCATTCATGGCAAGCATGGCCCCGATGATGCCCACGAGGGCCACCAGCGAGCCGAGGATGGAGAGCAGACCGGAGCTGAGCATGCTTTCCAGCACATCAATGTCGCTTTGCAGGCGCGACATGACGCGCCCAATCTGGGTGCGATCGTAAAAGCTCAGCGAGAGCTGCTGCAAATGCTTGAACATGTCGGAGCTGAGCAGATAGAGCACCTGCTGCCCTGCCCAGGACATGGTCCAGATCTGCCAGTATTGGGCCTGCCACATCACCACGTTAACAAGCAAGAGCAGCAGGCAGACCAGGGCCAGGCCTCCCAGGTCGCCACGCGTAATGAAGTGGTCAATAGCCACTTCGATCAAATAGGGGTTGGCGAGGTTGGTCGCAGTGTAGATGAGCATCAGCAGGATGCTCAGGAGAGCCAGGCCCTTGTAGCGGGCGAGATAGGCCCCAAAGAGGCGAATGGAGCGCCAGTCAAAGCGGCGCGTCTCGCTTTCATCGGCACTGGCCAGCGTATTCTCCTCCCACAGGAGACGTCGCCGCCGCTCCAGATAGGCGCGACTGCTTTGGTGTCGCTCGGCTGACCGCCGTTGATCCTTCATCTCGTCCCTCCTCTCCGTGGACAACAGCTTTCTTGCGTCGCGGCCTGGAATGCCCTTTCCTGATCGACTTGAGCTGTGTTCGCCAGCTGGTCAGCAGGCTGCTGATGGCGATAGCGCTCCTCAAATTCTTCCTGCTCACGCAGCTGCAGGTCGTAGAGGCGGCGATAGAGGCCGTTGCGCGCCAGCAGGCTTTCATGGGTGCCGCGCTCGACAATGCGACCGCGCTCGAGCATGAGAATCTGATGGGCATGCTTGATGGTGCGCAGGCGCGAGGCCACTACGAAGGTGGTGCGTCCGCGCATCACCGCCTCCAGAGCCTGCTGAATCAGATATTCGGTCTCCATATCCACGCTGGAGGTCGAGTCGTCCAGAATGAGGATGCGCGGATTGAGGAGCAGGGTGCGCGCGATGGCAATACGCTGCTTCTGTCCCCCAGAGAGGGTCACGCCGCGCTCGCCCACCCAGGTATCATAGCCATTGGGCAGGCTGCAGATGAAGTCGTGAATGCGGGCAATCTTGGCGGCGGCGATGATCTGCTCCTCGCTGACCTCTTCGATGCCATAGGCAATGTTTTCGCGCAACGTCGCATTGAAGAGAAAGACGTCTTGCAGAACCAACCCTACCGAACGGCGCAGCGAGGCGAGTGTGATTTCACGCACATCCTGGTCATCGATGGTGATGCGCCCCGCACCGACATCGTAGAAGCGCGGGAGCAGATGCAACAGGGTGCTCTTGCCAGCTCCGGTGGCTCCGAGGATGGCGATGATCTCTCCTGGCCTGGCCTCGATCGAAATATCGTGCAGAACCTCCTGCCCACCGGCGTAGGCAAAGGCGACATGCTCGTAACGTACATGGCCGCGCACTTCCCGCAGCTCACGCGCTCCAGGTGCCTCTGTAATGGCGGGAGGGGTGTCGAGAATCTCGAAGATGCGCTCCGCCGAAGAGATGCCTCGCATGAACCAGGTCACCATAAAGCCCAGAGCGCGCGTCGGCGTGCCCAGCACCAGGACATACTGGGTCACAGCTACCAGGGTGCCCAGACTCAGCTGATGCCCAATCACCGCTACGCCCCCTACCCAGACGAGCAGCACCGTGATCAGGTTGAGAACCAGCACCATCAAGGGTTGATTCCAGGCCGAGAGCCGCATGGCTTCCAGATTGAGCTCGCGCAGCTTGCGATTCTGCCGATCGTACTTCTCGACCTCGAAAGGCTCACGGGCAAAAGATTTGACGACGCGCATGCCACTCAGACTCTCTTGCATAATAGTGCCAAGCACGCCGTTCTCTTGCTGAACCTTCTCCCAGAGCGGGCGCAGCCGCTTGCCTACCTGAACAGCCAGCACCATCAAGAGGGGAACGCTGATGAGCGTGATGAGAGCAAGAAAGATGTCGAGCTGGAGCAGCAGAATGGCCACGGCGCCAAAGGTGACAATCGCGACCAGGGCACGCAGCAAGCCCAAGGGGATAAAGTTGCGCACCCCCTCAATATCAACGGTCAGACGCGACATGAGCTGTCCCGTCTCAGCATCGTCGTGGAAGGAGAAGTCGAGCCGCTGCAGGTGGTCGTAGACCTGGTTGCGCAGGTCATAGGCAACCTGACAGGAAACGGCTTGCGAGAGATAGCTCTGGCCGTAGGAAAAGAAGCCACGCAGCGCGCTGATGAGCAGGATGGCAGCGGCGGCGAGCAAAAGACTGTGAAATTGCCCTCCGCGAATGCCTACGTCGATGACCCAGGCCAGCAACCAGGGCACCACAAGGGCCGCCACGGTGGCCAGGACCATCGAAACGACCGCCCCCAAGGAGGCAAGCCAGTAGGGCCTCAGCAGACCAATGATCCGTTTACAGATGCGCCAGTTGCTTCTCCACCATCCAATATCGATGAAAAAGAATGTTTTGGGCATCGATTCGGTAACGATCGCCGACATGAGAAGTGTTCCTTTCTGGTCTGGCAGGCATCAACAGCAATAGGTGAGGATTTCTATCGGACAGGGCCGCCAAGGGCCGCACCGCCTGATCAGGAGACTCGGGTGTGCTGTTCCTCCTGGAACAGTCTAGGTGCCTATAGCTGACAGCAAGGTGTCAGTCTTTCGCTCAATCGGGAAGGGGGGGGCGAAATTCACCGCGCCTGGGGAGAAGCCTGACGCTCTCAGCATTCGCTTAAAGCCAAGAAAGCGGTATATAGAGTATGAATCTATTTAAGTGTACGGAGTGTTCCGTATTATCCCTTGTCTTTTCAGAAGGACCGTTCCATACTAGAAGTATGCAGAAGATAGAGCGCTTGCTGGCGATTACTCTGCTCCTGCAAGCACGCGGGAAGATGACGGCCCAGCGCCTGGCGAGCATTCTGGGAGTCTCAGCACGCACCATCTATCGCGACATCGATGCCCTGTCGCTTGCGCACGTCCCCATTGCGATGGATTACGGCCCGGGGGGCGGTTACTATCTTACAGGCAACTACCATTTCGATGCGACCCTCTTTACGCGCGAGGAAGCGGTTTCGCTGGTGCTCGGCGTGGACATGGCCGGCAACTATAGCCTCTTTGCCGACGACGATGGCCTACACCGGGCCTTGTTTAAACTGGAGGCCGCCCTGCCGGAGGAGTATCGCGCCGATATTAAGGCGGCCCGCGAGCATATCTTGTTTGATACGACGGCCTGGGATGGCGATGGGACAACGAGCGCATTTTTGGAAACGATTCGTCATGCGGTGCTGACCGGGCGCCGTCTCGATCTGCTTTATCCCTGGACGACCCGCCAGGCGATGCCAGCACTGCGCTGGCTACGGGTCGATCCCTATGGCCTGGTCTATAAGGGGCTGACCTCACGTCAGATGCGCACCGGTGTCTGGTACCTGGTGGCCTTCTGCCACGCAAGTCAGCAGGTTGAGACCTTCCGCGTCGGCTATATTCAGGATCTGCGTGTTCGCCAGGAGCGGATTCAGCCACCACCGGATTTTGATTTGCAGACCTACTGGAAGGAGGCACGGGGCCATCTGGCCGAGGCTGAGCAGCCGCTGACGGTAACTTTGCGCGTTAAGGCAGCGGCACGCTACCGCTTACGCGGTAACTATACGGTGCTACGGGAGGAGGCTGATGGCAGTGTGCTGGTACGTGTGCCACAGGAGTCGCTACAGGAGGCTGTCGCTTACGTGCTCTCTCTTGGCAGCGAGGCCGTGGTGCTCAGTCCGACACGCCTGCGGGCAGCGGTGCTGACTACGGCAGAGCGGATTGCCGCGCTCTATCGCGAGGAGGTGAAGGACGCTTCGAATTTTTAGCTGCTCGATCGATCGGCTGGCAGCTCAGCCCGTCTACCTGGCAGGCCGCTTCCTCTCCGGCCTGTCAGGAGGGGGTGCCGGCTCGTACCTGTCCGCTGAGGGAGGCACGCAAGAGAGGCTTGGAACGCTGGAAATAGGTCTTGGCCGTGGCTTCGGGCATGCTGAGCGCCTGCCCTATCTCGGCAAAGCTCAGCTGGGCTGTGTAGCGCAGCAGCACAACCGCCCGAAAACGGGGCGGCAAACTGTGAATGGCCTCCAGGAGCAAGCGCCGGAGATCATGACGCTCGGCCAGCTCTTCGGGTAGGGGACGCCCGTCCGCGATGCTCTCCACGGCAACAGGTAGCTCTTCCCCTTCCTCTCCCCCACTCTCTAGCTCGGAAAAGGTCACCGCCCGCTTCCTCCTCAGCTCGTCAAGACAGCGGTTGCGCGCGACTTGAAAGAGCCAGGGCTTGAGAGGGACGCCCAAATGGAGGCCAGGCAGCGAGAGATAGAGCTGAAGTAGCACTTGCTGTAAAATATCACAGGCTTGATCGTAATCGCCTAGAAAGTGACAAATGAAGCTGAAGAGCGGGCCACTGTAGCGCTGGACGAGCGCTTCAAAGGCTTTTTCGTCTCCCTCCAGAGCACGCTGGGCCAGGTGGCCATCGCTTCCACGCTTTCCTCGCCAGAGGCTCTCTTGTTGCTGGTCTATTTGCATACACCATTGCCTCGCTTTCGTTCTTCCTGCTAAACAGGGTAGCCTCTCCTGCCAGAGATGACAAGCGCCGCAGCAGCGGATAAGCTCCACTGTAGGTTTCTCTAAGCAGAAACTAACCTTTGCCGGCTCAGCTTATCCCCCTGATCTGCCCGCTCCGCAGCAGGACCACCCAGGGCTAGGAACGCTCGCCCTTCTCTTTCGTCTGCCCGCCACGGCGCCCCGGCGCCAGTTCGGTGAGCAGAGCGGCTAGCTCCGGTAAACGCTGCTCTTCGAAGGCAATATCAGCCCCTGCCGGATAGGCCTTTAAGGCCGCTAGCAGGACGAGGGCCAGGGCCTCGTTGTCAAGCCGCAGCTGCTGCACTTCGCTCGCGTCACTCTCCCCGTCCCAGTAACGGAGATAGCCTAGCCGCTGCTCGTAGTGCTCCAGTCGATCGAGCAGATGAATCAGACTCCATTGCAGGGTAAGGCCGTCCCGCTTCGCCGCTTGCACCAGCCTGCTGAGAAGTGATAAGTTCATGTTCCCTCCTTTCTCTCTATTTCTCTGGCTGTTTCGTTTATACTAATCTTTTCTTTTATGCAGTATATTCTTAATCAGCATCTGATGCAAGCAAACAGACAGTACGAGCAAAGACCGATCGGCCAGGGAAGAGCTTTCCGGCTGGGTGCGCGCTCCAGAACTCCTAGCGACTGCAACTTTTCTCTCCGCTCCCACGTCTAACTCTAGCGGAAGGAAGAGAAGAACCTGAAAGGATTAAACCGACTCTCCTGGATATACCTCTCTCCAGGCGCCTTTCAGGTGGCTTACAGCTGGCCAGCATGGAAGCGGCCTGCTTTAGTTTTTCATGCAGAACAGGCAAATCGATCGCTCAGTCTAGAAGAGAAGTTGAAGAAGGAAGGTTATGTTAGGGGTTGTTTTTCCTCGCCGCATCGCTGCTCGCCGACAGCTTCGCCGCCTGAGTCGCCTGGGGATTGTCGCGGTGATTGGTCTGGTAGGGTTGGTTGACATGCTTTCTCTCTTTATGCCCGCTTTGGCCGCCTGGGATATTCTTCCCAATGCCTGGCTGGGTGCGTTCCCGGTCTCTCATCCGCACATCCATCCTTTGACGGCGGTGATAGGCTTCTTTCTGCTGATGCTCTCCTATGGTCTGGCGCGCGGCAAGCGCCAGGCCTGGCTGGTTACCCTGGTCTTGCTTCTGCTCTCGGCCTTATTGCTCCATCACCCTCATGGAGGCTTGTCGCTTCCTTCCCTCGTGGTTCTGGGGCTGACCGCGCTCTTGGGTTGCTGCTCCCCTCTCTTCCAGGCTCGTAGTGACCCTCCTTCGATCTTCCGCGGCTATCTGGCGCTGGCCCTGGGGTTGGGCATCGTCTTTTTCTATACGCTCGGCGGCTTCCTGACCCTCTACAGCGATTTCGAGCCGTTGATCGACCGCTGGGGCCTGGAAACGGTCCTTTTGGGGCTGCTGAGCCGTGCTCATCTCCATGTCCCTCGTGGGACGCCGGCTTTTCTTTTTGCGCGTGCGCTTCCGCTGCTGTGCATGAGTGCTGTGGGCTATGGGATGTGGCAGATTTTTCGCCCGGTGGCGGTGGCTTTGCTCTCGGAGAGCGAGGAACGCCAGCGCGTTGAGGAACTGGTCCGTCTCTACGGGCAGAATTCGATTTCCTATCATTTGCTGGTCGGTGAGAAGTCCTTTTTCTTTGGGGACTCAGGCCGGGCGGTGATTGGTTTTGTGCTCCAGGGAACGACGGCGGTGGTGGCCGGTGATCCTGTGGGGCCAGAGGCCGAGTTGCCTGAGCTGATCCGGCAGTTTTTGGCTTTCTGCGAACGCCAGGATTGGACACCAGTCTTCTGGCAGGTGCGGGCCGAGCTGGCCCCTTATTATCGCGCCGCCGGTCTGCATTTGCTGAAGATCGGTGAGGATGCCATTGTTGAGTTGCCCTTCTTTTCGCTTCAGGGCGGCGCGATGGCCAACCTGCGGACGAGTGCGCGCCGCGCTGAAAAGGCCGGGTTGACGGTGGTCTTCTATGAGGGACGTGTGACTTCCTCTGAGCATGTGACGCAAATGACCCGGATCTCCCGCGAGTGGCTCCAGCAGAAAGGCGGCACGGAGATGGGCTTTAGCATGAGCCGTTTCCATCCTTTTGAGACGTCCCCTCAGCTCTATGCCCTGGCCGTCGATCAAGCAGAGACAGTTCAGGCCTTTGTCTCCTTTGTGCCAATCTATGGACGCCGGGGCTGGGCCTTAGATCTGATGCGCCGCTCTTCTCAAGCGGTTCCTGGCACTATGGAGTTGCTACTGACGCGCTCGCTCTTTTTCCTGAAGGAGCAGGGGGCAGAGGTTGTCAGCCTGGGACTGGCCCCCTTGAGCAACTGCAATCAGGAGGAGGATGAGACGCTGCTGACAGCGAGCATCAGTTTCCTGACCGGGCGCCTCTCTGGCCTGACCGGTGGCCCCTCACTCCTGGCCTTTAAGAAGAAGTTCCAACCGCGCTGGGAGAGTCGCTATCTGGTCTATCCAGAGACGCTGAGTCTGCCTAAGGTGGGGCTGGCGCTCTACCGCGTCCATCAGCACGATGGCTCGCTGATGCTGGCTCTTCTGCGCTCGTTGCGTCCACACCTGCGCCCGCAAGGGGTGCCAGCCCTGAAACGCGGCAGCGCTTGAGCAGCCTCTTACGCTGGCTGGCCTCCCTCTCAGGAGATCAGTTCTGGAGAGAGCGCCAGCAGCGCAGGGCCGTGGAGCAGTGAGCTGGTTGAGGAGAGGAGAGGAGAGGCTCCAAGGTTTGTCAACCCTCAACCAGCTTGCTGCCAGGTCGCGCGCCCGCGCTGGTCACTCCGAGGATGTCGAGCCAGGCGCCGGCGCTGGCTGCTGCTTTTCTGACCAGGCTTGCTTGTGCTCTTCCGCCTCATATACCTGCTGCAGCTGCTGATCACGTATCCTGGCTTTCTCTTCAAGGGCGGCCAGCCAGCGAAAGAAGAGCGGTGTCATGACGATCAGGTCTACGAGGCCCGGCACGAGTAACATGGCCCCAGCCGCTTCCTGGTCGCTGAGTGGGGCCATGCGTGGATGCGGCTGTCGGGCATAGATGGGGTAGAAGATGGCTCCCGAGAAGACCAGCAGGAAGGCAAAGATATCAATTGGCTGGCCATCGAGAAAGGCGTAGAGCATCTGGGCCGGGTAGCTGAGACGTCGCTTTTCGTCTACAGGACCGAGCAGCGGCCACCAGTTGAGGCAGGCTAGCAGCAAGAGGAAGATCAGGGCGAGATCATAGAGTAGGGCTTGCTCGCTGGTTATGAGATAGAGCGGCGGCAGATGCCAGAGAAGGAAGAAGCCGTTATAGAGGAGAGAGGCAGGAAAGGGGCGCGTCAGCCAGCGCAGCAGAGCAGGCCCGTTGGTCCGCTCCTGACTCTCGCGCAAGTGGAGCCGCCCAACCAGAGCAGTCGGCAGCGCGAGCAAAAGGAGAGGGGCGCAGATGGTGCTCAGGACGATCACCTGCAGCATATGCATGAGAAAGAGCTGGTTCCGGGCCAGGCGATCGATGGGAGTCACCAGCACCACGAGCATGGCGACAATGGCGAAGAGGAAGGCCAGCAGGCGCCAGCGCGCCTGGCCGGGGTGCTCCTCGGGCTGAGGTTGGGGCTGCCGCAGCTCCCGCCAGAGAGCTGGCAAGTAGCCCAGGCAGAGCAGCAGTGCAGCAATGAGCGCTGCCATGTGCCCCTGCTCAAGCAGAGTAATGATCGCTTGCATAAGCTGTCTCTCCGTGCGGTAAGGCTGTAAAATAGAATAGCTGTTCTCTACCAGAGACTATAGCGCATCCTGGCCAGAGAGCGTACGCTCTCTCTCTTCTGCTGCCTGAGCTGCCTGTCAGGTTGCTGCCATTCTCGCTCGCTAGCGGTATCGGTAGCAGGGGAAGAGAGGAGCAGCGACAGACAACTGATGAACAGAGAGAAGCCTGGAGGTACTGCTCAGCGATGTCCGCTGCGTCCTGGAGCGAATTTGAGTTGATTGCCCGTCTAACTGCCGGCCTACCCTTGGGCGAGGAGGTGGTCGTTGGCGTTGGAGACGATTGCGCCGTCCTCGATCTTGGTGGTTCGCGACTCTTACTGTTGACCTGCGATAGCCAGGTCGAGGGAGTGCATTTTACGCTGCGCACTTCCTCGCCGGAGGAGGTCGGGCACAAGGCCCTGGCCATCAATCTCAGCGATATCGCGGCAATGGGTGGTGAGCCGCGCTATGCCCTGGTCTCTTTGCATGTGCCGCGCCATTGCCCGCTGGAGGTCCTGGAGGGTCTCTATGCCGGCCTGCGCCAGGAGGCGACTGCCGCTCGGACCTTGATTGTCGGCGGCAACGTTAGCGGCACCGGGGCTGCGGAGACGCTGGCGCTCGATATCACCTTACTTGGAGAGAGCGAGCGCGGGCGGGTACTGACCCGCGCCGGCGCCCGCGCTGGCGATACGATCTTCGTGACCGGGTCGCCAGGCGATTCGGCGGCTGGCCTGTATTCGCTGCTCGATCCAGACCATCCTTATCCTCCGGCGGCCTGCGAGCGGCTACGCGCCGCCCATCGTGTGCCGAAACCTCGCCTGGCCGAGGGGCGCCTGCTGAGTCAGCTCGGCCCCCAGATTGTAACGGCCCTTATCGATGTGAGCGATGGTCTGAGCGGCGATCTGGGCCATATTTGTGAGCGCAGCGGCGTGGGAGCCTGCATCGAGGTAGCACGCCTGCCCATCTCAGCGGAGCTACGAGCGCTGGCCGCGACCCTGGGGCGGGACCCGCTTGCCTGGGTACTGCATGGCGGCGAGGACTATGAGCTCCTCTTTACGGTCGCGCCGGGCTACGAGGAGGCTGTCCAGGCTCGTTTCGCCGCCGCGGGCGCGGCTCCCATCACCCCCATCGGCCAGGTTACGGAGGCAGCCAGCGGCCTCCGCCTGCGCTGGCCAGACGGGCGGGAGGAGCCGCTGCCAGTACAGAGTTGGGATCACTTCGCCTCGCCCGGCCAGCACTAGCTAGGTCGCTTCCCCGCTCAGGCCCGCCGCAGCTCGCGCTGTCTTGACCTGCTCGGCGATAGCCCGCGCGGCAGCGGCGATGTCCTCAGCGGCGACAACGGCAGTGATTACGGCAACGCCACAGGCACCCGCCGCTATGACTTCTGGAGCCTTGGCCGCCGTAATTCCGCCAATGGCAACCAGCGGCACTCGATAGCGGGCGCCAATCGCTCGCAGCAGCTCTGGGCCGATGGCCGGGCCAGCATCGGCCTTGCCGCGCGTTGGATAGATCGGGCCCACACCCAGGTAGTCCGCTCCTTGCGCTACCGCTTGCGCGGCCTCTTCGAGACTGCCCGCCGAGACGCCGAGGATGCGCCCGGGGCCGAGCAACTTGCGCGCCAGGGCGGCAGGCATGTCATCCTGCCCCACGTGAGCGCCGTCGGCCTCCACCGCCAGAGCCACATCAATACGGTCGTTGACAATCAGCAAAGCTCCATGACGACGGGTCAGCTCGCGCAACGCCAGGCCCTCCTCGACCAGAGTGCGCGTGGTTGCCTGCTTATCGCGCAGTTGGATAATCGTGGCTCCACCAGCCAGGGCCGCCGTGGCCACGGTCAGCATGTCACGCCCCCGCGACCACTGGCGATCGGTCAGGACGTGCAAGGCGAGGCGCGGAACCAGCTCTTCGCTCGTCAAGCCACAGGGGAATAGCTCCGCCATCAGCCGATCACCTTCACTTTCTGTCCACGACGGATGGTCTCCTCGTCAAGAGCGGCAATGGCATCGATCAGGTGAGAGCGGAAGGTACCTGGGCCAGCTGCCTTCTGAGCAGCCAACTCACCAGCCAGGCCCAGGGCGACGAGAGCGGCGATGCTGGCCTTCCAGGCATCCGCTTCGACGGCAAGAAAGGCCGCTACCAGAGCGGTGGCCATGCAGCCGCTACCGGTGATACTGGCAAGCCGGGGATGGCCGTTGTCGACGTAGGCCAGGCGCCGACCATCGCTGATGATGTCGCGCGCTCCAGTGATTGTCACGCAACAGTTAAACTGGCGCGCCGCCCGCTGGGCGACGCTTTCCCGCTCCTCGGATAGCGAGATCGACTCGACGCCGCGCGTTTCGCCCTCCACACCCAGCAAGGCCCCGATCTCGGAGGCGTTGCCGCGCAGAGCCGCAATGCGCAGCTCCCGCAGCAAGCGCAGGGCGCTCTCGGTGCGCAGGTGTGTGGCCCCGGCACCGACGGGATCAAGGACAATGGGGATCTGACGCTCGTTGGCTCTCCGTCCCGCCAGGAGCATGGCCTCAATCTGCTCCGGGGTGAGGGTGCCAATGTTGAGCACCAGAGCACCGGCAAGATTGACCATCTCTTCCACTTCTTCGCGCGCATGGGCCATCACTGGCAAGGCCCCTATGGCCAGCGTGACGTTGGCGGTGTCATTCATGACAACCATATTGGTAATGTGATGCACCAGAGGCTTACGGGTCCGAATGGCTCCTACCAGGGACGCCAGCCCTTCTCGCTCCTGTGCCCCGGTATATTCATCTTCTTGTCGCTGCATCAGCGTACCTCTTCCTTTTCCTTCTTGCTCTGCTTCCACTGCCAGAAGTGTTCGGTAGGCCCATGACCGCGCCCAAGACCTGGAGCCTGCCGAATAGCCTCGGTCACATAGCGTTTGGCTTCTGCCACGGCCTCTGCTACGGAGAGGCCCCGCGCCAGGAAGGCGGTGATGGCCGCCGAGAAGGTGCAACCGGTGCCGTGGGTATGGCGCGTCTCGATGCGCTCGGCACGCAATTCGCTGAAGCCGGTCCCGTCAAAATAGACGTCGATCGGGGCATCGAGGCGATGGCCTCCTTTGACAACCACGTGGCGCGCTCCGAGATCGTGAATGGCCCGGGCCGCCTCGCGCATCTCCTCTAGCGTCTCGATGTGCCGCCCAGTGAGCATCTCGGCCTCCGGCAGATTGGGCGTCACAACCTCCGCCAGAGGGAGCAGGACACCGCGCAGGGCCGCGACGGCCTCGGGCTGCAGCAGCGGGTCCCCGCTTTTGGCCGCCATAACAGGATCAACAACCAGACGCAGTTTCCAGTGAGCGACGCTGCGGGCGACAACTTCAATAATGGGGGCCGTCGCCAGCATGCCGGTCTTGGCAGCGTCGGCACCGATGTCTTCGAGCACGGCATCGATCTGGGCCTCCACCAGCTCCGGCGGCAGCTCGAAGGCGGCCCGCACTCCCAACGTGTTCTGGGCTGTGATGGCCGTGATGGCCGTGAGACCATAGACCTCCAGGGCGGCAAAGGTCTTGAGGTCGGCCTGAATGCCAGCCCCAGCGGAGGAATCCGAGCCGGCAATGGTCAACGCCCGTGGGTGTCGTTGCTCCTCACTCATAATCTCCCTCGCGCTTCTTTTGTCTTGATCATGCTTTCATACTCCGAAGGCACTCTCTGCCGTTAGCGCTCAGGCTGGCCACTGCTCTTGCCGCCAGGCCATTTCCCAGAAGAGCCATTCATAGCAGGTGCTGATGCGAAAGATCTCGTAGAGACGGGCCACGGCCTCCGCCGGCAGACGCTCAGCGTGCAGATCCAGGCGCTCGCGCAGCCAGCGCCCTACGGCATCGAATTCGGGATCGGCGTAGGTGCGCAGCCAATCGGCATAGGGATGCTCGGGAGCCGGCAGCTTGTTGCCTGTGAGATGGGTACCCACCTCGGCGTAGATCCAGGCACAGGGCAGCATGGAGGCGATGATCTCGGGAAGGGTCCCACTGGTGGCAACCGTCAGCAGATGGCGGGTGTAGGCGTAGTTAGTAGGCGCCATCGGCGTGGCTGCCATCTGCTCAGGCGTCAAGCCAAAGCGCTCGCCGTAACGGCGGTGCAGCTCCTGCTCGACGACGAGAGTGTTGAGCAGGAGACGGCCAAACTGCTCGATCTCAGCGTGATCCTCGCTGCGGGTCGCGGCAAAGGCGAAGCATTTGGCAAGGACGTCGAGAAAGAGGGCATCTTGCCGAATATAAAACTCGAAATTAGCCCGCGGTAGGGAACCGTCACCAAGGGCGACCACAAAGGGATGTTGCAGCTGGCGCTGCCACAGAGGGAGAACACTCTCACGCAGACGCGCGGAGAGACCGTTTCCCGCAGGCGTCGTGGTGGTTTCAGCGGCAGACATGACGACCTGACCTCCAGAAGGCGAACCGATCACGCAGGGGGAGAGCGTTCAGGCCAGGAATCGCCAATGAGGGGATGAATGGAGGAGAAGAAAACTATGACGGCTGCTGCCAGGGCCACAGTTTTCCAGATCACCCGCGTTCCCTTCGCTGGCATTACCCAGATCAGGTCGGTTCAGGGTCCCCCACACACTCCGGTGGTGTTCTCAGCCTGGCTGCACCAAGCTCCCCTAGCGAGTACAGATGCGTCGCCGAACGAGACGATCGCTCGCTCCAGGCGCAATCTCGGCCTTTGTCTCTTGCGCCTGGACCTTCCTCTTGCTGGCAGATGGCAACCAACCCGGTTCTTCGCTGTAGGCAGGCACACAGGCCAGCGGAACAGCTCACACTAACCGCCGCAGCAAGCACCGATCATCTTGACGCTTCTTCCACCGCCAATTATAGCCAAGCAGCAGCGAAAGTGCAATGCCGCCTTCTGGTGGCACTGGTTTCGCTTGGCAGCTTACCCACTATGACGGCATCAGTGGCCTGGGTGTGCTTGCCGGTTGCTGCTGTCGCCAATCGACCTCGTTGACGCAACCGCCTTTGATGGTCACCGTACCCGCCGCCTGGCCATCGAGGTTCCACAGGGTATAGATGCCGGCGGGCAGAGCCGCAAAGACGGCGGCGAAGAGCTGCTTGCCGTTGAAGTGTCGCTCCAATACTGCTGTGTGGGTACGCCGCTGCGGCTCCTGCACGGGACTCACCTCGATCTCTTGGCCGCGCAGCTCGGGATCAGTATAGAGGACCAGAGCCCCAACTTCGCCGCCAATCTCCAGCACCACTGGTTCGCTATGAACACGCTCAAAAAAAGACTGACTTTCCTCCATCTCTTCTCACCATCCCTCCCATCATCATTGCTATGGTGGATCTGTCACCAGTTACTGCGCTGACAGTGCCATGCTGTGGACCAGCCGGGCGCCTGGCTCGCCCGGCTCAGCCGAGCCATGAGGCTAGCCCCGGCTGCTGGCACAGGACAAGATGGGCGGCCAGCCACGCTCGGCGCCCGGCAGGCTGACCGGGGCCTCTCCCGGGCGGACCGCCCTGGCTTTCAGCTCGCCGGAACATCAAAGCCACTCTTGGGTGTGGCTAAATAAGGAAAGTGCTTTAAGTAGTTGGTACGCGGGGAAACACCGCCCGTGAGCTTGGAGACAGCGGCATCAGGCATGTACTGGTGATCAACGAGCGGATAGGTGGCGCCGGCCACGGCCCGCAGCTCAATGGTCACTACGTCGTCGAAGACGCGCCGCCCATTGGGGAAGCCGGCCAGGTCACCGCCGAGAATACCAAAGACGCTCGGCTTGCTGGCTGGCGGAATGGCCACATTCAGTCGCAGGAGGTCAGCGGGCTTCGGGCCGGTGAAGTTCTGGAAGCCGTCAATGAGGCCAGCAGGAATGCCTGTGAGCAGAATGGCTACCAGGTCGGCTCGCGGCGCCGTCAGTGCCTGCAGGTGAGGGAAGACACCAGGATAGAGGACGGGCAGCAGACGCGCTACTTCTGGATGCTCAACGTATTTGACAAAGGCAGTGTCATCTTTCGGGGCCAGGCGATTCCAGAGGTTTTTCTTGCCCAGGGGGACAATGACCTCGTTAAAGAGAGGATTACCCAGGCGCGAGACCTGCACCCAGGGTCCCGTATGGGTCGGCTCCTGCCCGCTATCGTGCAGGGTCACTTTCTGGCGACTGGCCGAGGCCCAGACCCCAATGACGGAGTGCGGGTTTTTATGATCGGTGGCCGCATAGCCCTCACGGGTCAGGCTGGATTTGGGCACCTGCAGCGCGATGCTGTGCACATTCAGATCTTTGGTAGCATCGACCCCCGGCTGCGGAGGCCGTGGGAAGAGATGCAGATTCTGTAACGGGCGAATGTCGAGCAGATCGAAAATAGCGCCCAGGTCGACATAGAAGCCTTCGTTGCGCTGACCGGCGAAGACCTGACCCCCACCCGGCAACTGATGAATGGCCGCTTTAGCCAGCTCTTCGTAGTTGGGGGTCGAGAGTGGCCCAATGTTGCAGGGCGGACAAGCCAGGTGGCGCCCCAGCACTCTGGTGGTGCCGCCCTCTTCGACGCGCGTCACCGTGTAGAACTGGCGCCGGTTCCAGTTGGGGCTGTCGAGCGCAGTGATTGGCCCCGTATTGTAGAGAAAGGTATCGGGATTGCGCACCTCCGTCTCAAAGCGAAATTGATAGGTGATATCGGCCAGAGCGTCACCATCGTTGTCAATGTGGATCTCGTAGAGGACGTCGTCGCCAAACTCGTAAAAGTTGGGGCCTCCGGCTGGCTCCTGAAGTGGAATGTAGTTGGCGATCAGCGTGACTGTCTCTGGCCTGTCTGGGCTGACAAAGGCATAGACGTCAGTGTTGTCAGCAACCGGATCTTTGGCAATCTCTGGGGCTTCGCGATGCGATGACATTGACCTTACCTCTCCTTCCTCTGCCACATGCAGGCGATAATCATGGCTGCGCGGCCCTCTTGAGGAGATGGGCGACCAGCTGCGGATCACGATAGGTGATCTCACGTGTGCCAGTCAGGATGCTCACCTCTCCCGTGCTCCGCTGGCGTACATGCAGCACCAGGGGCTCGGCGTTCTCTGAGACAGAGGCCAGGTCGGGAGCTGCTGCCCGGTCTGCGCCTACGACACCGGCTGCTGCTGGCTGCGCTTCGACCGGCTGCGCCACAGCAAAGGCCCCGACCAGGGCGCTTCCGGTGGCCACGCCGACGGAGGTCCGCTTGAGAAAACTGCGCCTTGTCATTCGCGGCATGGTTATCTCCTCACTTTGCCTTGCTGGTTCGTTCGGTTCGACCCCGCTGAGCGCCCGCTCCTCATAACTTGCTATCGTCATGAGGAGCAGGTAACAGCTCGTGCATATAACCGCTTCGCCTTTGAAGCCGGTTTGGTCTTTACCTCAGTATAGGGAGGGGCAGAATTCATCTCTATCAAGTAAGTGCCTCTCCTAACGGCATACTGGCACAGATGCGCTCGCTGAGCGACGGTAGCCAGCGCTCGAGCAGGAAGAGCAGACGGAGAGACCCAGCTAGAACCCGCTGCCTCTGACCAGCAGCAACGGCTCGCAAGAGCAGCTCTGCACAGCGTCCGGCCTCCATCTTCGTTCCATGCTCGTGCCAGCGCGGTAGGCGCTCTGGCGAGAGCTGCTGGCCTGCTCCGGTCGCCGTTGGCCCTGGGTAGATAGTGAGCAGACGGACACCGCTACGCCGGTACTCACGACGTAGCCCCGTCAACAGGGCATCACCAGCCGCCTTGCTGGCCGCATAGGCACTCGCCCAGGGAAAAGCCAGACGCGCCATCGGCGAGGAGACACTGACGATTGTCCCCTTTTCCTGCTGCTGCTCCATCAGGGGCAGAAGCTGCTGCAAGAGGAAGAAGAGACCGTAGAAATTGGTGGCCATCATCTCTTCCAGCTCCGCCCTGCTGATCGCCTTCAGCGGCCCGAGATACTCAATGCCGGCACAGTAGATGGCCAGATCAATGCGCCCCGTACGCTCCCAGACCCAGCTCAGCAGGTCCACCACCTGCTGACAATCGCGTACATCGATGGGACGAGTCAGAAGCCGGGCCGACACCCCCGCCTCACGCTCCAGCATAGCCAGGCGCTCCGGCGAGCGCGCCGCGGCGATCACCTGCGCGTCAGCGGCCAGCAGCCGGCGGACCAGGGCCGCGCCGATTCCTCCGCTGGCCCCCAAGACCAGCACGACCTTGCCTCGGAAGCTCGGCTTTTCCATGTCGCTTCTCCTTCCCAATCAACGGCCAGCAGCCAGGTCTAGCGGCCAGGCCAGCAGGCCGAAAGAAAGCACCAAGGCCCCAATGGAGAGCAGCACCAGCTCACGCCGCTCGCGCGCCCCGATGGCACTTCCCCCTTCGCCGGCGGCACCTTTCTCACGCCGCTGCCTCTCAAGCCAGTGCAGACGACGATCGATCGAGAGTTTGCGCAGGAGCGCCAGGGCACACAAAGCCGCCCCCGCACTCAGTAGGAGGTACTGGCCCTGGCCACTGAGCAGGGCCTGCCAGACAAACAGCCCAAGGAGGAGCAGCGCACAGCACAGCGCCAGCCCATTGAAACGGCCCCATATCTGCAAGCGCAACCGATCGCTCAGCTTGACCTCCAGAGCGGAACCGGCTTCCCTGAGCACGCGCAGCAGGGGCGGACGCACACAGACAGCCATGATCAGGCTCCCACCGGCCAGGATAGCCAGCAGGAGCCGTTCAACGAGGACCAGCCACAAGGTCATCTCAACACCTCATTAACATCGTTAACAAAAAGAACAAAGTTCACCATACTTCAAAAAAAATTAGCGTGCGGGAGCCTGTTCCCAGGAGCGCAGCAGATCGCGCACGGCCCGCGTCAGGAGTTGCTTAGCGCGGGGAGGGCCGCCGTAGATCAGGTGGGCCAGGGCGAGGCTCACCAGGCCATGCAAGGTTGCCCAGAGGATATCGACGGCGTCATCCAGGTTGCGCAAGGTCACGGAGCGGGCCAGGCTCCAGTCTGCCAGAGCCGACCGCACCAGGGCAAAGGTAGCTTTGGCCTCTTGCACGTTGTGCAAGCCGCCCTGACGCAGGCTAAACATCAGCTCATAGAGCGTCTGATTGCGCCAGACGAAGCCCCAATAAGCTGTAGCAATATGGAGCAGCCGCTCCTCGGGGTCCAGCACCCCAGCGACAGCCCGGCGTAGCTCCTCCAGCAGCTGGGCAAAGCCCTGCACCAGCAGCGTTTCTAGAATGGCCTCCTTATCCTCGAAATACTTATAGAGTGCGGAGGGGCTATACTCGATGCGCTCAGCCACCCGACGCACCGTCACAGCTTGCCAGCCCTCCTGCGTCGCAATCATCAGCGCCGCCTCCATAATCGCCTGGCGCATGGCCTCGCGCTCGCGCTCCCGCCTCTCCTTGCTGCCCACGCTGCGCCCTCCTTTCTTCTTTCACCAGGAAAGATAAACTAAGTTCACCAAAAAGTCAAGCGTTCTCTTTCAGAAGGATGGCGATCGACAAAATTGCAGGGCCCCTGCGGCTAACGGCAGCTCGCCGCTCCTGCAGGGGCCTTGTACGGCGGGAGGAGAGCTGATCAGCTTCGAATGGGGGATGTTCCAGGCTCCTGGCTCTCCTTGATTGCAGGCACCCGCCCAGTCATTGGTTCTGCCAGTCCCATTCCTTCAGCTCTCCTGGACGGACGGCAAGAGCACAGCGGCCAGCAATTGGCCCTCGACCAGGCGCTGGGCGGGTCCGCTGCGGCCCAGCAGGGGGATTTCCTGAGCGTATAGGACCCGCGTCTGTTCGCCTCTGTTCGCTCCTTCTGGGCGCCAGACGAAGAGCAGCTGATCCGTGGGCTGAACCAGCAGCGTTGTCAGCAGCTGATCGCCCGGAACGAGCGTCAGGCTGGCCACGCCTGCTGTTGCTCGTCCGCGCAAGGGCAGCTCCTCCAAGGCCAGCCGCTTCGCGTAGCCTTGCTCGCTGAGGAGGAGCAGGGCGATCTCTGTCGACACTCCTCCTGGCTGCTCCGGCTGCAGGCAGGCCGCGCTCACCAGGCGCGAGCCAGCGGCCAGAGTCATGGCCATCACTCCCTGACCACCGCGGCCCTGGGAGCGCAGACTCTCATCGGCAAAGCGCAGGGTCTGCCCGCTATCGCTACTCACCAGATACTCGCCGCCTGCCCGGACCACCAGGGCCGCAGCCACCGCGTCGCCTTCCGCCAGCTTCATATCTTGCAAGCCCTCTTCATCTACTGTGCGATACTCGCTCAGCGGTGACTTCTTCACCTTCCCCTGGCGGCTAAAGGTCACCAGATAGCGATCTTCCTCGTGTGCCGCTAGCGCGAAGAGCGCCACTGGCTCCTCTTCTGGATTGAGGGCCAGCAAACGAGCCAGTGGCTCACCGCGGGCCGAGCGCGTTGCCTGTGGCAGACGGAAAGCCGGCACCTGGAAGACGCGCCCACTGGAGGCAACGCAGAGCACAGCATCCTGTGAGTAGCCTGGTAGGATCTGGCGCAGCTGCTCGTCGCCACGCACCGGCCCATAACGCTCCGTCGAGCGCGCGCCATAGGTCCCAGGCGGCAGAGCCTTTACCGCCGCCGCGCGCGTCAGCACCAGCGTCAGGGGTGTCCGCTCATAGAGGGGCAGCACTTCGCGCACCGGCTCATCTACGCGCGCCTGGGCGTCCACGACCGTGCGGCGCCCATCGCCGAAGCGACGGATCAACTGCTGCATCTCTCGCTTGAGTTGCGTCACCAGTGCTCTTCGATCGTTCAAAAGGTGCTCCAGCTCAGCCACCCGCGCCTGCAGCTCTTCGCGCTCACGAATGTACTTCTGGGCGTCCAGGCGCGTCACCTGGGAGAGCGTCATCCCGGCGATCACCTCCGACTGGGCCGCCGTCAGCTGATAGCGCTCCTCGATGGCCCGGCGCGCCGCCGCCCGATCCTCGGCCTGCTGAAAGAGGCGCACGATCTCCTGAGCGTTGGCTGCGCCGATGATCAGTCCCTCCAAAACGTGCAAGCGCTCGCGGGCCTTGCGCAGCTGAAACTGCGCGCGGCGTGTCAGCACGTCGATCTGATGGGCATTCCAATAGTTGAGCAGCTCCAGCATGCCCACCTGGCGCGGCTGGCGCGCCGGCTGCATCGGCTCCCCGAAGAGAAAGACCATTTGGAAGGAGAGCGACACTTGCAGATCGGTCTCCTGATACAACTGCGTCAGCACGCGCGCCGGATCGGCATCTCTTCGCAGATCAAGGACAATGCGCGTGCCCTTCTCAGCGTCGCTCTCATCGCGCACATCGGGCAGCAGCCCCTCAACGCGCCCGGCATTGATGGCCTCAGCAATGGAGACCTTTACTCGATCGCGTCCCACCGGCGGAATCTGCACAACCACCAGCGAGCGGCTGCGGGGCGTCTCCTCAAGCCGTACCTCGGCTCGGATCACGATGCGTCCCTTGCCAGTGGTGAAGTAATCGCGAATGCCATCCAGGCCGATCACCCGCCCACCCTGGGAGAAATCTGGTCCCTGGATGATCGCCATCAGCTGCTCGACGCTCATTTCGGGCTGATCAAGCAGGGCGATACAGGCTCGCAGGACCTCGGCCAGATTATGGGGCGGAATATTGGTCGCCAGGCCAACGGCGATACCGCTGGAAGGATTAATCACGGGCGGCAGGCGCCCGGGCAAATAATCCGGCTCCAGGACCTTGGGGTCCTGCTTATAGGTCGGGTGCAGCGGCACCGTCTCGCACTCCAGATCGGCCATCAAGGCTTCGGCCAGCGGCGAGAGGCGCATCTCTGTATAGCGGTAGGCCGCGGGGGCATCGCCATCCTCGCTGCCCATATTCCCCTGGCCCTCGATCAAGGGATAGCGCATCGTAAAAGGCTGGGCCAGGCGCACGGCGGCCTCATAGACCGAGGCATCGCCATGCGGATGGTAGTTCCCCAGAATCAGCCCCACCACCTCAGCGCTCTTGACCGTCGGGCGGTCCGAGCGATAGCCGGCCTCGCGCATCCCGGTCAGAATACGGCGCTGCACCGGCTTGAGACCATCGCGGGCATCCGGCAGCGCGCGATCGGTCACCACCGACAGCCCGTAGGTGGCGAAGGCGCGCGCCAGCAGGACCGCGAAATCTTCCTCACGAATCGTCCCCTGCTCAACCGAACGATCAGACATGCGTGCCATACGTCTGCCTATCCTTTGCTCTGTCTCCGTCATCGACCGGTCCCTGTCTTCCTACCGCTAGACATCGATCTCTCTGATCTTGCGCGCGTGCTCAGCCAGAAAGCTGCGACGAGCCTCGGCATTGCGATCCTCCATCAATTCGGCCACCAGCTTCGAGGCCAGGACCGCATCTTCCAGCGTCACGCGCTTGAGCGTGCGCTGCGCCGGATCGAAGGTTGTATCCCGCAACTCCCGGGGATTCATCTCCCCCAATCCCTTATAGCGCTTGAACTCCAGGCCCTGAGCTTCGGGATGGGTCGCCAGAAATTGCTGACGCGCCTCGTCGTCGAGCAGCCAGACGACGCGCCCCCTATAGCGCACCGAGTAGAGCGGCGGGCAGGCAATGTAAACATGGCCACGCTCGATCAGCTCGCTAAACTCCTGATGGAACAGCGTCAGCAGCAGGCACTGAATATGCAAGCCATCGACATCGGCATCGGTCGCAATGATGATGCGCTGGAAGCGCAGCCTGGTAATATCGAAGGCATCGCGCGTCCCCGTGCCGAGGACATTAATGATGGTGCGAATCTCCTCGTTGCGGAGAATGCGCTCCAGATCGGCCTTGGCCACATTCAGGGGCTTCCCTTTCAGCTTGAGCACGGCCTGGTACTCCGAGAAGCGCCCCTGACCAGCGCTCCCTCCAGCGGAATCCCCCTCGACAATGAAGAGTTCAGCCCGCGCAGGATCGTTGGTATTACACTTGAGAAACTTGCGCGAAAGCGAGGTATCGATAAGTTCGCCATTCTTCTTCTCGCCGCTGCGCGCCAGCTCCTCGACCAGCTGAGCTTCGTTGCGAGCCTTTTGCATTTGTTGGATCTTCTTGATCCACTCTTTGCCGGCAGCAGAATTGCGCTCAAACCACTCCTTCAGTCCCTCATCGACGATCGAGCGCACAATGCCCTCAACCGGGGCATTGTTGAGGCGGTCCTTGGTCTGACCCTGAAACTGGGGGTTGCTGAGCTTGACCGAGATGACCGCATTGAGACCTTGTTGAATGACCTCGGGGCGGAAGCCCTCCTTGTCGCGGCTCTTGATGATCCCCCATTTGAGGGCGTAGTCATGGACCACGCGCGTCAGGGCCGCTTTGAAGCCAGTTTCATGGACGCCACCATCGCGCGTGCGCACGGCATTGGCGTAACTGAAGAGCGTCGTTTTAAAGCCGGTCGTCGGCTGTAGGGCTACCTCCACCTGGACGCCATCGCGCTCACCGGCAATGGCAATCACCTGCTTGAAGAGCGGCTGGCCACCCGCAGCACCCCCGGCGGCCAGGTCGCGCACGTAATCGGGCAGGCCCTCACGCGAATAAAAGAGATAGTTCACCTGCTGCCCACTGCTCTCATCCCAGAGATCGAGATGGAAAGCCACCCCGCGATTGAGATAGGCAGCGGCCTTCAACCGACTCTGGACCGCTTCGGGAGCGTAGTAGGCATCGGCGTCGAAGATGCTCCGGTCGTAGAGCCAGCAGAGCTGCGTCCCATGCAAGCGCGGATCACATGGAGTGATCTCATGGGGAAGCGCCAGGCCACGCTGGAAGCGCTGGCGAAACTGCTGTCCGTTGCGCCAGATGGTCAATTCCAGCTCTTCGGAGAGGGCATTAATCACGGTGGCCCCGACTCCGTGCAGGCCGCCAGCGGTCTTGTAGGCCCCTTCGGCAAATTTGCCGCCCGAGTGCGGCACGGTCATAATGACGGTCGCCGCCGGCAGCGTTCGGCCCTGATAGGTCATGGGATCAAAGGGCATGCCGCGCCCCTCGTCGCGCACCATCACCCGGCCATCGCGCTCGATGCGTACCCAGATATGGCGCCCATAGCCAGCCACGGCCTCATCTACAGCGTTATCGAGAGCCTCCCAGAGCAGATGCAACAGCCCAGAGGTTGAGGTCGAACCAATGTACATGCCAGGCCGATGACGAATAGCCGTCAGCCCTTCCAGCACCTGGATATTTGCCGCCGAGTAGCCAGCCGGATCACCGCCAGCCGAGCCTTCCCTGCTCCTTCCTCGGCCCCGCCCACGCCGCTCCCCATCCTGAAACGCTCCCTCCTGCTCTTCGACCTGCTCCGCCCGCGCGCCCGACGCTGGTTGCAGCTGCTCCTCGGTTTCTGTGTCAACTGTACCTACTGAAAAAAGTGAAAGTTGTCCGTCTATTCCTACAGGTTCCCCTGTAGGAACAGCGCTAGCCCGGGGGGAACGAGTCATCTGAGAAAGTTCCTCTCTTGCCTTTGCTGTTCTTGCCGAGACAGGATACAGCCTTGTTTGGGGAAAGTCAAGGGGGTTTTGGACCAAAAGTTCTAGCTCCCCTCCCCCCAGCCTTCGCCCGCTTCCCGGCACCAGTCTAGAAGAGGTGAAGGGAGAGCGGTTCCCGGTAAGAGCGGGGAAAGCAATGAGCACAGTCAGTACGATCAGCAGGTTGATTGAAATTTTGACCGTCATTGATTATAATCGTTTTACATTTAAAAGGGTGTCGCATTATGCCTGGCGACTCGCGCCAAGCGAGCTGTTCCCGGGCGAGGGCGGCAGAGCCGAGCATTGTGAGATTGATTACGGGAAGGACGGAAGGAACGTATGGCACGTCCAGCCAAGCGAGTATCTCCTGACACGCTAGGAGGGCGTATCCGCGCAGCACGGCAGAGCCTACGCCTCTCGCTGGCGGATGTCGCTGACGGTCGCTACAGTACCAGCCTGATCTCTCAAATCGAGCGCAACCGCGTCGAGCCTTCACCGGAGAGCCTGAGCTTCCTGGCCGAGCGGCTGAATCTGCCCCTGGACGATTTGATGGCCCTGGTCCAGCAGCAGCGGGAGTCAGAGGCCGAGGCCAATCGCTACAAGGAAAACGAGGAAAAACTGAATCACGCTCTTCGCTTGCTAGAGAGCAAACATGTGAAAGCAGCGATGGAATTGGTTATGACCATCAATATCGAGCATGCTCCTCCCTCGTTGCGCTGGCGGCTCTATGCTCTTAGGGGACAGTGCTTCTTTAGCCTGCGTCAGTTCGTGGAGGCCCAGCGGCAGTTTTTCCAGGCTGCCGCTCTGCGCCCCGAGCGGATTCCAACGGAGCAGGTGCATGAGGCTACCTTGCTCCATCTGCATCTGGCCGCTACCTGCCGTGAGCTGGGCTATCTCGACCTGGCCAACGATCACTATGAGACGGTGCTGAAGCTGATGCAACCAGAAACCCCCATCCACTACGTGGCCGAAGCTCACTGGGGGATCGCTCTGGTTTCGTTCGAGCGCGCCGATACCCACCGCGATGATCAGCAGTGGCCCGCTGAGTCCGAGCGACTGAAGTACCGCGCCCTCCACCATGCCGAGAACGCTCGTACGCTTTATCGCTCGATCGGCGATGAGATCAACGAGAGCTTACTGAGCTGCGAAATCGCGCTGATCTACCAGGGCCTGGGCCGTCTCGATGAGGCTCGCGCCTGTCTGCGTGAGGTACTGGAGAAGTGGCAGCCGCAAGTGGCCGCGACCCCACCCACAGCGAAGAATAGCCTGGAGGAGCGCCGTCAGAAGCGCGAGGCTAATGTGGTGGCGGCGGCAGCGGCCTATCTGGCGAGCCTTGAGCTGCAGTGTCAGCATTATGAGCTGGCCCTGGAGTACGTTCGCCAGGCTCACGAGGCGGCACGCAAAAGCTATACGCTGCGCCGCGCAGAGGCCTATCTGATCGAGGGCCAGATCCTTGAGGCATTAGAGCAAGAGCAGAATAGACCGATCAGCGGCGAGTCCGGGGCCGAGCGAGCTTTTCGCGCGGCTATCGAGGAGCTGAAGCCTACCGATCGTATGGCGGCCCTGATCCATGCTCACGATCTGCTGGGACGCCACTTGTTGAAGCGCGGCAGAATTAAGGAGGGCGAGTACGAGCTGGATGTGGCGCGTGCTCTGGCCCAGACACGCCGTCAGTGGCAGGAGCTGCTGGCGATCACCGATGAGCTGTGAGTAGGGCACGGCGCCAGGGGGAGATCCTCCGGCACCGCTCAACGCTCACTGGCGCAACTTCCTCCAGGCGCCAGTCGTAGATTCTGTAGCAAGGTCCAGCAGGAAGCGGGCGCTGGAGCTGCCCGGCTGACAGACTGGGCCGCGCGTCGTGACGGGCATCGTTCGTTCGATAGAAGCCAGAGCATACAGAGGATCAGCAGCAAGCAGTCTGCCCCTCCTGACTCTAGGGCGCGCATCACGGGGAGGTTCATATGCAGAAGCCAGTGACTGGACAGTATGAATGCCAGCATCGTTCGCTGCCAGTGCCGGGGCTGGATGCCTGGACTGCACGGGTCGATCGCCTGACGCTGTTGCCCAATGGACGCTTTGTGCTGTTCACTCAGGAGCGCTCGCGCCTGGCCCAGGCCGCTCAGAGCCTGCTGACCAGCTCAGGCACCGGCGCAGGGCCTGCTGTGAGCCAGTCACCCGCAGCGACGCGGCACGAGGGTCAGTACGTCTGCCAGGAGCGTCGGCTGCTGCTGCTCTTTGATGATGGGAACCGCCTGGAGGGCCAGTTTGCCTGGAATGGTGAGGGGGTACAGCTCGGACAGGACTTCTTCCAGAAGGTTTCTGACAACACGCTTTTCCCTCCTCCCCAGCGCCTCAAGCAGGAGATGGAGGAGTTGGCCAAGGGACTCAAGGTAGCCGCCACGCTGGGCAGTCTGGCTGTGAAGGCCGCCAAGGCCCTCCAGAGCACTCAAACGAGCAGCCCTGCTCAGCGCCCTCTGTCTTCACCGCCCTCTCCGACAGGCATGGGACCATCCGCTGCCCCTTCTGCCGCTCCACCACCTGCACCTCCAACAGCTCCCGGCTCGTTTCCCTCCCCCGCCGCTGATAGCCAGAGCCAGGCTGCGGCTGATAGTGAAACCTTTTTCTGTGACCAGTGCGGGGCCCGCGTGCGCCCAGGCAAGCGCTATTGCGGACAGTGCGGCTCCCTCCTGCCCTGACCCGGTCCGCGCTGCGCCGCGCTCTTGAAACAGAGAGGGCCTTTCTGGCGTGAATAGACTGGGAGCTTTTTGCTGGAGTTTGTAGATGACTATGACAACGGAAGGTGTCTCTGAAGGGAAGCAGCAGCATCGTACGAACCCAAGAGCCTCCAGCCATGCCAGATTGGAGAAGATCGTGCAGCGTGCTCAGGCGTTTTTTGTCAAGTTCAATAATGACTGGGTCATGAATCTGGCAGCAGCTCTGGCCTTCAACTTGCTGACCGCAATGGCCCCGCTGGCCGTGGCGCTGCTGGCCCTCCCGGGCCTGTTACTGGGCAAGGCCGAGGTCCGCATGTACCTCAGTCAGGTCATTCTCTCAATCTTTCCGCGGATGACGGCTTCGCCCGAGCTGATCGATGCCCTGCTGCGTCAGCTCAATCGCGTCTCCGGCCCCCTGGGCATCGTCTCTGTGCTGATCGCGCTCTTCACCGGCTCACGCCTCTTTGTTCTGCTCGAGGGCTGTTTCGGCATCATTTACCGACGGCGTCCACGTGCTCTGCTACAGCAGAACCTGATGGCCCTGGGCATGCTCTTGCTCTTCGCCGTACTGACTCCGCTGATGGTCCTGGCAGCCAGCCTGCCCGCCCTGGTTATCTCCTTCCTGAAGCAGACCCCGCTCGGTCAGGTACCCGGCAGCGGCTTCGCCTTTAGCCTGGGCGGCTTGCTGGGTGGCCTGGCGATCTCCTGGGTCTTCTTTCTGACGATCTATACCTTTGTGCCCAATCGACGCATCCGCTGGCGCTCAACCTGGCGCGGCGCCTTGCTGGCCGCCGTGCTGACCCAAATCTATCTGTCTCTCTTCTCCCTCTATGCCGCCCATTTTCTGAACGGCCTGGGTGGCCAGATCGGTTTTGCCATTATTCTGGTGACTTTCTTCTACTACTTCGCCGTGATTCTCTTGCTGGGCGCTGAGGTCAACGCTTTCTTTGGCGAGAAGATTCGCTCGGCCCCCGCCGACCTGGTGACGCTGGTGGCCGCCAGCTTCAGTCAAGAGGTCGCCACACCAGCTGAGCCAGCTCCAACCCCTACCCCCTCCAGCAGCCTGATTTCATCAGGGACTAGAGACCCACAAGAACAATCAGGACAATCGTGACGAGGTGCAGCAGCTGGTCGCCCCAGATGGAGGGGATCAGGTGGTAGCGCGCCTTGAGGGCATCAATGATCAGATGGGTGGTGAGGAGTAAAACAATGGCCAGCATGGAGGGATGGACAAAGAGGACGAAGACCGCGGTGTACGTGGCGCAGTGATAGAAGGCAACTTCCCAGCTCTTGCCTTTCTCCTGCGCCATCCAGCTGCTCTGGAAGGCGAAGTCGCCAACAAAATGGCAGGCTAGCCAGGTAAACAGCGTTGACAACAGACTAGTGATAACCATCGGCCATCCCCTCTGAGCTGAGCTAGAGCAACAGTGCTCACCTTTTCGATCTAGCCTAGTGCCAGAGGGGATGACCAGACTATGACCTGGCTCGCATCCCAGGAGTGAACTGGCTTACATTGCCCGTACAGAGGCGCTCTGGCTCCGCCAGGGCGTCTTTGACAGGACGCGCAACAGAAGCAGAGCCAGCACCAGTATCCAAAAGCAGAAAGCCAGGTCCTGCTCCAGCAGCGAGCTATCGACCATCCCCTGGATCAGGGCGGCCACCATCGCACCGCCAATGCCGAGCGTGCCCCAGACTAACCAGGGATCAGCCTCGGCCTGGCGATAGAGGTGCCCCAGAATACGGAAGAGGAGCCAGAAGAAGAGAACCAGGACCGCCAGGAAGGCCAGCAGGCCCACAATGCCAACGCTGACCCAGATTTGCAGGAAAATATTATGCGGATGAGAGAGGTCCGGCTCGTAGCGCAAGCCGGTGGGCTGATGCGTCTGTGGATCGGTGGTGATCCAGTAGTGATAGAGATTGGTGCTGTGGCAGACATTGTTCAGGCTATAATGACAGAGCCAGTTGTCAAGACCGTAGCCCGTGATAGGACTGTCTTTGATCATGTGAAGAGCGCTCTCCCACAGATAGAGACGCTTGGTGAGCGTGCCAATGCCCTGGGCGTTGGCATGTCGCTCCAGGAGGTAGCTGCTGATGTTGCTATGGAAGCAGAGGAGTCCAAGCCCGGCCAGGAGCGTCAGCCCCAGCCCACAGATCAGCAAGAGACGGCGATCGGCAATGGCACAGGCGATAAGAAAGATAACCGCTCCCGCACAGGCCGCCCAGGCACCGCCAGAGCGCGTGAGATAGAGGACAAAGACGAGAGGGAGACAGAGCGCAAGAGTCAAGAGGCGACAACGCCAGGAGGCCAGGAAGCCGCTGGTGGTCACACGCGGCATGAGCATCAGGGCGAGCCCCATCGGCAGGGTATAGTCAAAAAGCAGCCCCACGCTGTTGGCACTCCCATAGACAGTGTTGATGCGCGGGAGATCGCTGAGGCTGGCACCGTGGGCCAGCAGATCAAGATACTGCCCTATGCCGAGGAAGGCAATCAGCAAGCCAGTGGCGAAAAGCGCCAGCAACAGCCTGACCAGGTCCTGGCGTGTGCGTAGACAGCAGAGGGCTAGCAGGAGATAGACTAACGGATCAAAGACCTCTTCGCGGAAAGCCCGGAGCGCTACCGTACGGTTATAGGCGATGACAATGGAAAAGGCCGCGGCCCCCAAAAAGAGCAGGATCGGCCACAGAAAGGGACCCAGGCGGGCCCGCAGTTCGGACCAGGTCAGCCAGTAGGGCCAGCGCCGCCGCCACACCAGCGCCTGGATCACGATGACAGTAGCACAACTCCAGAGGGCAATCTCCGCGGCACTAAAGCTATAATGGCTAAAAACCGTCTTTTGTTGTAAATAGAGAGGGAGACTGAGCGGCAGGAGGGCGATGGCCATCGCTGGACGATACCAGCAGAGGATCATAAAGACGAAGAGGAAAGGCAGCGTCGCCAGCGGGGAGAGATGGAAGAATGGCCCCGATCCCAGATGGGAATTGCCCGCATAATAGTAGAGGGCCATCGAGAGCACCAGGCCAGCCTCCAGAAGACGATCAAGCCAGAAAGGCGATGGAGCGCGGTGAGCGAGAGTGCTGGCAGAGGGAGAGCTTGCCCCAGGCCCCCCCGCTTCAGCCAGCCTTTCTCGCTGGGCTTCGATCTCTGGTGCGTTGGAAGGAAATACTTTTTCGCTCATTTTTAGACAAAACCTTCTCTATATTCCGGGTTCTGCGTGCTCCCCATAGCTATACATCGATAGAAAGGGCCCATTCGTCGCACTGTAACCAACTGAGCTGGTCGGGAGCGCAAGAGGTAAGAGAACAAAGAGGCACCCCTGCTACTCGTCTGCTCGCTTCTGGCAGACAGGAGCAGGGGCAGCGAGTTCAACGCTCCCATTGTAGCATATGCGTGCCGGAAAGCAGCCGTCTACGCTAAGAATAGCCGACTCGGGTGAGCACGGTCCCCGCCGCAGCGTGGAGGAAACGAGCAAAGAGGGCGGCCAGGCTGTCGCCACTCAACGCGAGGCGCTTTGAGTAGCTGTTTCGGCAGGCAGGGTCTGCGACGGTTGCGCAGGGGACTGCGGGACAGGCTTGCGCGTCAGGCGCCAGAAGAGCGCCCCAAAGACGAGCAAGAAGGCAACATAGACGAAGGTCTGCAGCAGCGTTGGTGCATCGCTGTAGCCAAGCACGCCATGCAGCAAGCTGCCCAGTGTGCTCTCTTCGCTCAGCCAGCCGCTGCTATCCCAGAGCACTGCCGTTCCAAACGGCAACCAATGCAGCTCCTCCTGCATGGTTTGGACAGCATTGCCCAATAAGCCAGCAGCGAAAAAGAGCAAGAGCAGCCCCATGACCCGGAAAAAGCGACGATAGTCGAGGCGGTAGCCCAGACGATAGATCAGGAAGCAGAGGGCCACGGCCAGCGCCAGGCCAAGCAGCGCCCCCAGCATCAGTAGTGGAGCCTCGTGCGTCTGAAGAGCGAAGGCCAGGGTAAAGAAAGCTGTTTCCAGCCCCTCACGACCGACCGAGGTGAAGGCCAACAGCCCCAAAGCCAGACCTGAGCTGGCCATACTGGCCTTTGTCATCATCTCACGCTTCAAAGTGCGGCTATGGTGCTGCATCCAGAAGGTCATCGAGGTCAGAAGCACCACCGCCACCAGGTAGGCCACGGTCTCAAAGACCGCCTCAAACCAGGTGCCATCGTAGATGCGAACCGTGACATATAAGGCCAGTGCAGCGAGAAAAGAGCAGAGGACGGCCAGCACCACCCCGATCCAGACCGCGCGTGCCTGGCGCATCAGCTGTAACTGGCGCAGAGCTGCCAGAAGGATGCTTACAATCAGGCTGGCCTCAAGTCCCTCGCGTAGATAGAGAATGGTAGTCGCCAGCATCGAAGAGTACTTTCTCCACGTTTCGCTGACAGCGCAGCGAGCAAGTCAACGCTTTTCCTAATCCCTTCCGCCACGTTTCTAAATCCGAGCATTCTCCTCGGATATGAGTCTATTCAGATGATAGCACTCGCTGCAAGCCACGGTCAAGGGATGAGCCCGCTCGCTGTCCAGGCCAGCCAACCGCACCCGACCTCTTCCCCCTTCCCCCACCCCAGCCCTGAACAGGGCTGGGGACCATCCACCTCATGAGAGACGAACGAGCACTTCTAGCGGGTGACCCAGATCTTGGGCGCGATGGATTTCATGATGGCCACCTCACGCCCATCGACCATCAGGACAGCACTCTCTTCGCTATCGTCAGGATTGAGCTTGCGTCCCTGGGAAACCACGGTCAGGCGCGTGCCCGGCGTCAACCCGCGCTGGTGGAGGTAGAGGATCAGGGCCGATTCATCCTCAACCACCTCTGAAATGAGGAGAATCGTCGCCGTCTCGCCCGGGGCCAGGGTGGAAAGCCGCACGGCCCCACTGTCACTGAGATAGGTCCGCGCGTTGGGCACAAGGCCAGGGATGGGATTGCCATGCGGGCAGGTGGTTGGCTGCTTGAGGTTGAGAATGACTTGCTCCTCAAATTTGCCTGAGATGACGTGCTCCAGACGACAGGCTTCTTCATGGACCTGGTGCCACTCCATGCCCAGAAGATCGACCAGGAAGCGCTCAGCAAGCCGGTGACGCCGCAATACGGACTCGGCGATCCGATAACCCGCTTCGGTGAGACGTACCTGCCGCTTGCTGTCCATCTCTACGTATCCATCACGGACAAGCCGCTTAAGCGTCTCAGTCACCGTTGGAGGAGCCACGCCAAATTTCTGAGCTAACCTTGCTCCAATGACTGTCTCTCCCTCCATGCTCATGTTATAAATCGTTTCCAGGTATTCCTCGACAGTTTGACTCACTGATTCTGCGGTCTTCATGATCCTTCTGTTCCCTTTGCTGCTGGCCAAAGCTCGTGCAAATGGCGATACTACCCCGTATGCAGTATAGCATATCAAGCAGGCGGTGCCAAATCAACGGCTGCTCCCTGCCGGCGGACCAGGCCGGGCCGCCAGCGGGTGCCTCTGGCAACGATAGAGCATCATCGGTCTCTCTATCCATCTCCTTCTACCAGGATAGGGAGACAGGCAAGCCAGCGCTCCTGCCTGTTGCGTGGAGTAGCCTGAAGGTCCTGTCATAACCTCAGCTGCCGAATTTTGGACAGCAGCCTGCTTCGTGTGGTACGATGAGAGCGGGAGCTGCCTCCGTCGCCCTACCCTTCCACGGCGCTAAGGCGCGGCGGACCGGCTCGTCTGCGGTTCTTGTACCTTGTGAGGAGATTCTACCAAAAGGAGCGAATGAGTAGTAGTACAGTATTAACCAATACAATCTATCTCGTACGCCACGGAGAGAACCCAGCCAATCTGACTAAGGAATTTTCCTATCGCCTTGTTGATTATCCCCTGAATGCCAAGGGTCTGCTGCAAGCCAGGCAGACCGCCGATTTTTTTCGAGACCAGCCCATCGATGCCATCTACGCCTCACCGCTGAGGCGCGCGCGCCAGACCGCCGAGATCATTGCCGAGGCCCTGGCCCTGCCTGTGACCCTGCTAGAGGAATTCCGCGAGATTAATGTCGGCGATCTTGAGCGCCACCCCCCAACCATCGAGCAGTGGAAGCTCCACGACCAGATCATTGCCGATTGGTATAGTGGCAACTACCTGAGACGCTTTCCCGAGGGAGAGAACTTTCTGGAGCTCTTGCAGCGTATCCGCCAGGGCCTGCGCAAGGTCATCGCCGGCCAGGGCGGACGCCGCATCATTATCGCCGGGCACGGCGGCATGTTCACGGTACTGGTCAAGTCCCTCTGCTATAATGCGGATCGCGCGCCAATCTATCATGGGGCAATGAACAACTGCGCGATCACGGAAATCGAGCTGCATGCCTTCGAGGAGGTACTCGTCGGCAACCTGCGCCTCTGGGCCAGCACCGCTCACCTCTCCGGCCAGGCCGCCGAGCTGGTCCCCGGACAGCTCCAGTACGCCGAGAAGCCCTTGGCCTCACCGGTTTCCGAAGGGCTGTCTACTGCCCCTTGACAGAGCCTGACCCGGTCATCTATACTCTTACCTGGATACCAAGGCGATAACAACGACATACGATCAGCGACGAGCAGGAAGAGTATACGGCTCCGCTGCGCACCAGAGAGTCGGGAATGGTGGAAACCGATGCGGCAGCAGTCGTAGAATGGGCCTGTGAGCAGGAGTGCGAACCTCTCCAAGGAGAGTAGTAGCTGGCTCCCGGAGCGTCCCCCGTTATCGAGGACAGGGTATCAGAGTGTACCCGGCAACGAGGGACCTTGTCCGCTGTGGCCCGCACAGAATGCCCAGCGACACGGCGGCGGCAACCGCTTGCCCTCTCTAGCTTGCTGGAGAGAGGCCTACAAAGGGCGGGCGCCAGGGTCTGAAGAAGGGTGGTACCACGAAAGCTTCACGCTTCTCGTCCCTGTGACGAGAAGCGTTTTTTATTGGTTCGCTCCGTTCCACTCAGTCAGTCAGTCAGTACGCTCTGAGCCAGACCACGGGCCTCACCCCGGCAGTTGGACCAGTCACGAGGTGTGGCTCTCAGGCCCCGCTGGAGGTCTTTTGTATGACGACGATTGATCACGATCAACAGGTACAGACGAGCAGCAGCAGTGCACCACCGCTGAAGAAGCGCACCTTCTCCGGCATCCAACCAAGCGGCGATATCCACCTGGGCAACTACCTGGGGGCAATTCGCAATTGGGTACGAACCCAGACAGAATATGACAATATTTACTGTATTGTCGATCTGCATGCCATTACGCTGCCCATCGATCCCCAGGAGCTGCACCAGAATATTCGCCAGCTGGCTGCCATCTATCTGGCTTGCGGTCTCGATACGCGCTACTGCAAGCTTTTTGTACAGTCGCATGTGCGCCAGCATGCCGAGGCGAGCTGGATTCTGGGTTGCTTCACGCCGATGGGCTGGCTGAATCGCATGACCCAGTTCAAGGCCAAGGCCGGCGAGAACCAGGAGACGGTCGGGGCAGGTATCTACATGTATCCGGTGCTGATGGCCTGCGATATTCTGCTCTATCAGACGCACCTGGTTCCTGTCGGCGAGGACCAGCGCCAGCATCTGGAGCTGACGCGCGATCTGGCTCAGCGCTTCAATCATCTCTACCAGCAGGAGGTCTTTACGATCCCGGCGCCGCTCATCCGTGAGGTTGGGGCCCGCATCATGTCGCTCACCGATCCGACCCAGAAGATGAGCAAGACAAACCCTAACCCCAACTCGCGGATCAACCTGCTCGATGACCCGAAGACGATTAAGCAGAAGATCGCTCGGGCAACGACGGATTCGCTGCGCCTGATCCGCTTCGATCCCGAACGGCCCGGGATCAATAACCTGCTGACGATGTATCAGGCCCTGACGGAGCGATCGCGCGAGGAGATCGAGGCGGAGTTTGAGGGCAAAGGCTATGGCGAGCTGAAGGCACGCCTGACAGAGGCTGTGGTGGCTACGCTGGAGCCAATTCAGCGCCGCTACGAGGAGTATATGCGTGATCCAGCAGAGCTGGAGGCGATCTTGCAGGCCGGAGCCGACGCGGTACGCCCGATTGCCGAGGCGACCTTGCAGCACATGAAGAATGTGATCGGCCTCGGCTAGCCTCGGCTCAGGTTTCACACTCAGGCCGGCGGCGCCGCCGAGGCGCTCCGGGGAAGAAGGAGAAGAAGAGGCTGCCTATGTTTTCGCCATCTCTGGACGAAGTGCGTTCCTTGCGCCAGAAGCTGGAGGCCGAGGGGGAGATGACCAGCGGCAGGATTCCGCTGGTCCCCCTCTATCGCGATGTGCTGGCCGATACAGAGACGCCGGTTTCGGCTTACTGCAAGACAGCTCGCGGCCCCTATACGTTTCTGCTGGAGAGCGTGGAGGGCGGCGAGCGCATCGCTCGCTATTCGTTTATCGGCATCGATCCGTACCTGGTCTTGATCCAGGGTGAGCAGGAAGCCACGCTGCGCTATCTGAGCTATGAGGATGGAACTCAGCGCTGTCGCTCGCTGGTCCGCTTGCCTTCTTACGATCCACTCCGGCTGATTGAGCAGGAGCTGGGACGCTATCACCTGCTGAGACCGAGGCAAGAGGGCAATGATGCTTTGCCGCGCTTCTATGGCGGCGCCGTGGGATATCTGGCCTATGAGGTGGCTTCTCGCTTCGAGCGGCTCCCTGTGCCCTCCGCCGATGAGCTGGGCCTCCCCCTGGCTATTTTTAGCTTTACGGAGACGGTGCTGGCTTTCGACCATTTGAAGCATCGTCTGCGCGTGATTACGCACCTCCATCTCGACGCATCCGACCTGGAGGCGGAGTATAACCGCTGCCTGCAGACGATCGAGGGCGTGGTCGCTCGCCTGCAGGAGGAGCTGCGCTTGCCCGCCGAACCTGAGCCGATCTATACCGGGACGCCAACGGTGACCTCTAGCTTTACGCGCGAGCAGTATGAGGCGATGGTGCGCCGCGCCAAGGAGTACATCGCAGCGGGCGATATTTTTCAGGTGGTGCCTTCCCAACGCTTGCGCCGCCCGGTCAACGCCGCACCGTTTACGGTCTATCGAGCGCTGCGTACGATCAATCCCTCCCCGTATATGTTCTATCTCGATCTGGAGGACTTTGTGGTGCTCGGCGCTTCCCCTGAGTTGTTGGTGCGCGTCGAGGAGGGCGAGGTGACTATTCATCCGATTGCCGGCACTCGCCCCCGCGGTAGCGATCCTGAGAGCGATCGCCTGCTGGAGGAGGAGCTGCGCCGCGATCCCAAGGAGCGCGCTGAACATGTGATGCTGGTCGACCTGGGCCGCAACGATGTGGGCCGCGTCAGCCTGCCCGGTAGCGTTTCTGTGAGCCAGTTTATGGAGATCGAGCGCTATTCTCATGTGATGCACCTGGTCTCAAATGTGGTCGGGCGGCTGCGCCCCGAGCTGACTCCTTTCGACGCTTTGCGCGCTGGCTTTCCTGCCGGGACGGTGACCGGAGCGCCGAAGATTCGGGCAATGGAGATTATCAGTGAGTTGGAAGGGATGCGCCGCGGGGTCTACGCCGGCGCTGTCGGCTACTTCAGCCACTCGGGGAACCTGGATACGGCGATCGCTCTGCGTACTATGGTTATGAAGAACGGACATGCGTATATCCAGGCAGGCGGCGGCGTGGTGGCGGACTCCGATCCCGCCGCTGAGTACCAGGAAAGCATGAATAAGGCTCGCGCACTGCTGCGCGCTGTAGAGACGGCTGAGGAGATGGCTCGCACGCAACACCCTCGTTATGCTCACACCTGACCTGACCTACCGCCAGCCGGGCCGCCGCTTCCTTTGCCTGCGCTCGCTGACGCTGCCGGTCTCTGTCAGGAAGAGAGGAGAGGCGCAAGCAATGATCTTACTGATCGATAACTACGATAGCTTTACTTACAATCTTTATCAGTATCTCTCTGAGCTGGGGGCCGAGGTGCTGGTCCGGCGCAATGATCAGATGACGCTGGAGGAGATTGCCGCCCTGCAGCCAGAGCGCATTGTGATTTCGCCCGGCCCCTGTACTCCCAATGAGGCCGGTCTCTCGTGCGAGATCATTGCCACATTTGGGCCGCGCCTGCCGATTCTAGGCGTCTGCCTGGGCCATCAGGCCATCGGCCAGGTCTACGGTGGCCGCGTCATCCGCGCGCCAGAGCCGGTGCATGGGAAGACGAGCCTGATCTATCATCGTGGTCAGGGCTGTCTCCGTGATCTTCCCAATCCTTTCGAAGCTAATCGCTACCACAGCCTCATCGTCGAGCGCTCCTCTCTCCCGGCAGAGCTGGAGATTACCGCCGAGACGGCGGATGGCTTGATTATGGGCCTGCGCCACCGTCGCTATCCCGTCGAAGGGGTGCAGTTCCACCCCGAGTCGATTATGACAACGGTCGGCAAGGACCTGTTGCGCAACTTTCTCACTCGTTAAGCTCAGGCGCCCCGCCAGCCTTCGCGGCGCGTTGGCGGTTGGGCGTCTGGGTGAAGCTGCTGAGCCAGGCGCTCAGTCAGGTAGAAGACCAGCATTATGACAGGCTGGCTAGCACAGAAAAGAGGTGCTCCCGATGATTCGCGAAGCCATCGCGCAAGTTGTTGCCGGCGCTACGCTCAGCGAGGAGGAGGCGGCAGCGGTGATGGAGGAGATCATGTCGGGCGTGGCAACCCCCTCCCAGATGGGGGCTTTTCTGACCGCTCTGCGTATGCGTCCCGGAGGTGAGGCGCCCCAGGAGATCGCTGGCCTGGCGCGCGTGATGCGCGAGAAGGCGCTGCACGTCCACCTCCGTGAGGAGGTGGCCATCCGAGCGCTGGATACCTGTGGCACAGGCGGCGATGGAGCCGGTACCTTCAATTTTTCGACTGCGGCAGGCATCCTGGCTGCTGCCGCCGGGGCCCACGTGGCAAAGCACGGCAACCGCTCGGCGACGAGCCGCTGCGGCAGCGCCGATGTGCTGGAGGCCCTGGGTGTGCGCATCGATTTGGGACCAGAGGCAGTGGCGCGCAGCGTTCAGGAAACGGGCTTTGGCTTTATGTTTGCCCAGACCTACCACCCGGCCATGAAGCATGTCGGCCCAACGCGCCGCGAAATCGGTATTCGTACGGTCTTCAATATTCTCGGCCCGCTGACGAATCCGGCTGGCACTCGTTATCAGGTGCTGGGCGTGGCCGATGGCTCCCTGCTGCGCAAGATGGGGGAGGTCTTGCTCCTGCTGGGCTGCCGTCATGCGCTGATTATCCACGGCGAGGATGGCATTGATGAGTGTTCACTGGCGGCGCCTACGCGCGTCTGCGAGGTACGCGAAGGGGAGGAGCTGCGCGAGTATGTGATTACGCCCGAGGAGGCTGGCCTGACGCGCTGCAGCGATCGCCACCTCTTCCAGGGGGGCGATCCTCAGCAGAACGCGGAAATGCTACGCCGCTTGCTCAGTGGCAAGATCGATGGTCCGCTGGCCGACATGCTCTATTTGAACACGGCGGCGGCCCTGCTGGCGAATGAGTGCGTCTCTTCTCTGGCGGAAGGGGTCCGACTGGCACGCAGCACGGTGCGCGAGGGCCGGGCCAGGCGCAAGCTGGAGGAGGTCGTGGCTTGCTCGCAGTCGCTGGCCACCACCAGTGGCCTGTAGACCTGCTCCGCTGCTTTCCAGCGGCAAGCCAGATCAGACTACGGGGAAGGCAGAGACGAGGGAGGAGATGAGCGATGTTTCTTGAGCAGATTCTGGCCCGCACGCGCCTCGATTTGGAGGAGCGCCGGCGCCTGCTTCCTTTGGAGAGCCTGCAAGAGCGGGCAGCGGCCCAGCCCCCGGCGCGCGATTTCGCCACCGCCCTGCAGTCGAGTGCAAGCGAGCATGGGCTGCGGCTGATTGCTGAGATTAAGCGCGCCTCTCCCTCGAAGGGAGCGCTGGCGCCCGACCTTGATCCGGTGGCTCTGGCTCGCACTTACGAGGCTGCCGGGGCGGCAGCGATCTCGGTCCTGACCGAGCCGCATTTCTTTCTGGGCGCTCCCGAGCACCTGATAGCGGTTAAGGAGGCGGTGAGCCTGCCTGTCCTGCGCAAAGATTTCATCGTGGATGAGTACCAGGTCTATGAGGCGCGCGCCTGGGGCGCCGATGCGCTGCTGCTGATCTGCGCGGCCCTGAGCGCTGAGGAACTGGCGCGACTCCTGCAGCTCACGCGCCGACTTGGGATGGAGGCCCTGGTCGAGGTCCATAGCCCGGCGGAGGCAGAGATGGCCGTGGCCGCAGGGGCGCGCGTGATCGGGGTCAACAGCCGCGATCTGGTGACTTTCAGTATGAACCCGTTCTTGATTCGCGAGCTGCGCCGGCTGCTGCCTGCCGATTGCATTGTGGTAGCCGAGAGCGGGATTCATACGGAAGCCGATGCGCGCCGCTTGCGTCGCTACGATGTGCAGGCCATGCTGGTGGGCGAATCGCTGGTGAAGGCCGGCGATGTGCGCGGACAGATCAGCCGGCTGCTGCATGGGGCCAATCACGGTCTCCAGGTGAAGATCTGCGGCCTGCGTCGCCCGGAGGCCCTGCGGGCAGCTCTGGAGAGCGGCGCCGATTTGCTGGGCCTGATGTTCTACCCGCAGAGCAGACGCTATCTGGCACCGTCGCAGGCTCGGAACCTGCTGAGTGAGGCCGGCTATCTGGCTCTGGCCGAGCAGGGCCAGGCAGTGCCTGATCTGGTCGGGGTCTTTGTGAATGAGGAGAGCCAGCGGATCAATGAGCTGGCCGAGGAGTTGGGCCTGCACTTTGTGCAGTTGCATGGGGGGGAGTCGCCGGAGTTCTGCACCAGCCTGCAGCGCCCGGTCATCAAGGCGCTGCCGGTGCACGGTCCCAACTCCCCGGAGGAGGCGCGCCGCTATGCGGCGGTCGCCTGGCGGTTGCTGCTCGATACGCCCACGGCGAGCTATGGGGGCAGCGGTCAGATCCACGACTGGGAGCTGGCGCGGACGATCGCCGCTGAGACCCCGGTCTTGCTGGCCGGCGGCCTGACTCCCGCCAACGTTGTTGAGGCCATTGCTACCGTTCGACCCTGGGGCGTTGATGTGAGCAGCGGCGTTGAGAGCAACGGCGAAAAGGACCCGGATAAGATCCGCTCCTTTATTGAGGCCGTGCGCCAGCACAGCCAGCAGTTATCAGATCTCCAGGCCATCAGGCAGTGAAGAAAAAATCATGCTCTCACTGCAGAGTAATCTCATGTGCTATCAGTTCACCTAGCGAGATAGAAAGAGATGCAGCAACATCTAGAACAGCAGGAGCATAAGACGTCGGCAGCAGAGCCGTATCAGCATGGGGCCTATCCCGACGCTCGCGGGCGCTTCGGCCCCTATGGGGGCAGGTTTGTGCCAGAGAGCTTGATGCCCCTCCTGAGCGAGCTGGAGGCGGCCTATCGCGAGGCACGCCATGACCCAGCCTTTGAGGAGGAGCTGCAGGAGCTGCTGCGCTCGTTTGTGGGCCGCCCGACGCCGCTCTATTATGTGCCGCGCTTCTCGCAGTTGGTGGCCCCAGGCGTGCGCGTCTATCTGAAGCGCGAGGACCTGGCCCATACAGGGGCCCATAAGATCAATAATGCGCTGGGACAGGGCCTTCTGGCGAAACGCATGGGCAAGCGGCGCATCATCGCCGAGACAGGAGCCGGTCAGCATGGCGTGGCCACAGCGACGGTCTGCGCCATGCTGGGACTGGATTGCATTATCTACATGGGCGCCGAGGACATCGAACGCCAGTCGCTCAATGTCTTTCGCATGCGCCTGCTCGGCGCCGAGGTCCGCTCGGTTGAGAGCGGCAGCCGCACCCTCAAGGACGCCATCAATGAGGCGATCCGTGACTGGGTGACCAACGTCGAGACGACCTTTTATGTGATCGGCTCGGTGGTTGGACCCCATCCCTATCCCTTGATGGTGCGCGATTTCCAGTCGATCATCGGACGGGAGGCGCGCGAGCAGATTCTGCAGCTGGAGGGTCGCCTGCCCGACCTGATCGTGGCCTGCGTAGGCGGCGGGAGCAATGCGATGGGGATCTTCTACCCCTTCGCCGATGCGCCCGAGGTGCGTCTGCTCGGCGTTGAGGCGGGCGGCCAGGGCCTGGCTACGGGCCAGCATGCCGCCACCCTGGTGGCAGGCCGTCCGGGTGTACTCCACGGCGCCTTCAGTTATCTGCTCCAGAACGAGGATGGCCAGGTACTGGGAACGCACAGCATTTCCGCCGGCCTCGACTATCCCGGCGTCGGCCCAGAGCACAGCTATATGAAGGATACGGAGCGCGCCAGCTATGTGGCAGCCGATGATGCCCTGGCTCTGCGCGGCCTGCAGGCTCTGAGCCAGAGCGAGGGGATCATTCCCGCCCTGGAGCCAGCCCACGCCCTTGGTCACCTGCTAGAGATGGGCGCACAGGGCGAGCTGGCTCCTGGCAGTCTGGTCATTGTGAACCTCTCGGGACGCGGCGACAAGGATATGGCGACCGTGGCCCGGGAGTTAGCGGTCAAGATCTCATAACATGCTAGTCGAGCAGAACCATGCAACAATCACAGCAATCTGAGACAAGCGAGCGCCATAAGGGTGAGGCGCTGCCAGCTCAGCGCATTGGGCAGGCTTTTGCCCGGGCCAGCCGCGAGGGGCGCTGCGTGCTGATCCCTTACCTGATGTGCGGCTTCCCTTCGGTGGAGCAGAGCCTGGAGGCGATCCTAGCGGCCATCGAAGGCGGAGCCGATCTGATCGAGCTGGGCCTGCCTTTCAGCGATCCCCTGGCGGACGGTGCCACCATCCAGCACGCCAGCCATCAGGCGTTAGAGCAGGGTATCAATATGGCCGCCTGTCTGTCGATCGCGCGTCAGGTGGCGGCTCGGAGCAGCGTCCCTTTGATTCTCATGGGCTACTATAACCCGTTGCTGGCCTATGGCGTGCAGCGCTTCTGCCGCGAGGCTGCTGGCGCGGGCGCCTGTGGACTCATCATTCCCGATCTGCCGCCCGAGGAGGCAGGGCCGCTGCTGAAGGCCGCTCACGAGGAGGGGCTGGCGCTGATTTTCCTCGTGCCGCCGACGACGCCGGACGAGCGCATTGCTACTATTGTGCGCATCGCTGCCCAGGAGCCGCGCGGTTTTATCTACTGCGTCTCCCTCAGCGGGGTGACTGGTGCGCGCGCTAGCCTGCCGCCCCATCTGCAGAGCTTCATCGCCCGTGTCCGTCGGCAGAGTGCCCCTTATGGTCTTCCCTTAGCGGTCGGCTTTGGCGTCTCGCGCCCGGAGCACGTGGCGGAAATCGCAGGTTACGCCGATGGGGCGGTCGTTGGCAGCGCCCTGGTCAATCTGCTGGAGCGCCATGCCGCCGATAGGGCAGCCCAGCGGACGGCGGTCCGGGACTATATTCGCAGCTTGCGTGAACGCACTGCTCGTCTGCCCTGACGCCTAAAGGCGTTCGCCGCGCCTGGCGGAGCGCTTCACAGTGCTTGCGGCTACCCTTTACAATAGAAGGCGTGCCTGCTCGCCCCTCAGCGCTGAGCGCGAGAGCAGCAGCAGGTCGCCGCCATTCTTGCCATGAAAGGGTGATGGGCGTGTACTGTCGAGGCATCCGGGGCGCAACGACGGTCGAACGCAATGATCGTCAGGAGATTCTGGCCGCCACCGCCGAGCTGCTCCAGTTGATGGTGGAGTTGAATCAGATCCGGAGTGAGGATGTCGCCAGCGTTATTTTCAGCGTGACCGATGATCTGGATGCCGTCTATCCGGCTCAGGCCGCACGGGAACTCGGCTGGACCGAGGTCGCTTTGCTGTGCGTGCGGGAGATTCCAGTGCCGGGCAGCCTGCGCAAGTGCATTCGCATCCTGCTGCACGTCAATACTGAGCGTAGTCCCGCAGAGCTGCGCCATGTCTATCTGCGCGGCGCTGTGCAGCTGCGCCCAGAGTTCAGCGTCGAGCGCTCCTGAGCAGGCATCATTCGCAGGCGGCTCCAGCCAGGTCAGCCTGGGCAGGGGTGCTGGTCTGTTCATCCTTTCCATCTCTGCCTTGCTCTCTTTCCTCACTGGCTTCGATCATGACGACGATGGCGTCGCGATGGAGGAAGGGAAGCGCTGTGTGGCCAGGGCAGTTCCTCTTGCCGGTCGGCTGCTGAGAGCAGCAACCGGCGATCAGCCGATCCAGCCAACCAACTTACGAGCTAGCCAGCCGGTGGATCAGGCCAGGCTTTAATAACAGAGAGCAAACACACTGAGTTGACTACTGACTGAGCGGGAAGAAGCGCGGCCCGGTCAGGGACCCGCAGATGGGAACGCGCTTCTATCCAGATCTCGAAGCCTGCATATGTCTGCCGAAGAATGAAGGAGCCACGAGTCATGATCGTTGTAATGAAGCCTAACTGTAGTGAAGCTGCTATTGAGCACGTCCTGCGCTTTCTGGAGCAGGAGGGGTTCACTGGCCATCTCTCGCGCGGTGTGGAGCGCACAGTGATCGGTGTGATTGGCTCGGTCAACGTGCAGAATCCTCCCGGCAAGGGGATGATTACACCGGCCCTGGGCGAGGCTCTGGAGGCTTTTCCCGAGGTAGAGGGGGTCTTCCGGGTCTCGAAACCGTACAAACTGGCGAGTCGCGAATTTCATCCCGATGATACGGTTGTTGAGGTGCCGGTCGCCTGCGTGGCGGGCGGCACGGTCTCCATCGGCGGCCCCTCCGTGGTGATGATGGCCGGCCCCTGTACGGTAGAGAACGAGAAGCAGCTGATGACAACCGCCGAGGCTGTGCGCAAGGCGGGCGCAGTAATCTTGCGCGGCGGGGCCTTTAAGCCTTCAACCTCCCCCTACGGCTTCCGCGGCCTGGGTGAGGAGGGCCTCAAGCTCCTGGCCAAAGCCTCGCGCGAGTTTGGCATGGCCGTGGTGACCGAGGTTATGACGCCAACCGATGTGCCGCTGGTCTGCGAATATGCCGATATTCTGCAGATCGGTACGCGCAACATGCAGAACTATATGCTTCTCGATGAGGTCGGACGCACGAAGAAACCAGTGCTCCTGAAGCGGGGCATGGCGGCGACCATTGAGGAGTGGCTCCTGGCAGCTGAATATATTCTTTCTCAGGGCAATCGCGAGGTCATCCTCTGCGAGCGCGGTATTCGTACCTTTGAGAAGAGCACACGCAATACAATCGATCTGAGCGCAATCCCCCTGGTGAAACAGCTCTCGCATTTGCCGATGGTAGTCGACCCGAGCCAGGGGACAGGCCGGCGCGACCTGGTGGCGCCAATGACGCTGGCCGCTGTAGCTGCCGGCTGCGATGGCCTCTTGATCGAGGTTCATCCCAGTCCCGAGGTCGCGCTTAAGGACGGCGCTCAGTCGCTGACAACCGAGCAGTTCGCGGAGCTGATGCCGCGCGCAGAGGCGGTGGCCCAGGCCATCGGGCGTTCGTTCGTGACAGCTTAAGTAAGGTCCCTTCTCAGGTCCCTGGCTGACCAGGAGGAAGGAAGCACGGCCCGCGCCCTGAGCAGAGCCAGAGGCGACGAGGATCGGCTACCAGGATCAGAGGAGAGGGGGCTTTCTCCCGTTCTCAGGAGAGGCGCGGGGCGCGCTCGCGCTTTCAGCGGTTGCTGGAGCGTGCCCCACGCCTTTTTCGTTGGGCCTGAGACGATGGGCCTTATCGCCTCTCAGCTAAAGTTTGGTTCACCCATGCTGGAAATGCAGGAGCTGATCGGCTGGTCCTGGGGGTTGTCAAGGAATTGCTCCATGATCAGATTGGCACACGAGCCAGTTAGAAAGACACCGTGGCCAGTCCCCGGGAAGACAAAGAGGTAGCTGTGGCTGAGAGTCTTCTGAGCCATCAGAGCGTTGCTCGTCGGCGTGATTGGGTCGTACTCGCCGGAGAGAATCAGCGTCGGCAGACTGCTTGTGACGGGCTGCTTCTGCTCAGGCGGCACCGCCGGAACGTTCCAGAGCTGGCAGACCTGATAGTCGGCCCGCAGGCCATCCTGCATGCCAGGCTGCAGCTCGGGATGGAGCACGGCTACGGCTTTGTCCAGCTCTTGAGGAGAGGTGTAGCGCATGTCTTCGCCACACTCAACCGAGTAGTACATGCCATAGCTGACGTCATTGGCCAGGAGCAGCTCACCATAGGTTTCGGAGATCAGCGTATACTGACCATGATCAACCTCGCTAATGGCCCGCGGCAGGTCGGGGATAAAGCTGGTCACGTAGAGCGAGGTAAAGACCCACTGGGCGAAGCTATCGCCCGTCAGCAGCACAGGACCATACTGGAGATCATTGAAGGTCACCGGATGAGCGTTGAGACGATCGACCAGACGATAAAAGGTGGTGGCCAGATTGGGATAGCTCTCGTTGCAGAGGGCGTCTTTCTGGCAGCCGTTGAAGAGCGTGTCAAAGGCGTGCTGCATCGAGGCTGGCAAGGAGGTGAAGAGGTTGCTCTGCGTAGGAACGGTCGAATCGAGAATCACGCTACGCAGGTCCTGCGGGAAGAGCCGCATGACGGTGAGAGCCAGGCGCGTGCCGTAGGAGACGCCGTAGAGGTTCACCTGCCGATAGCCGAGGGCATGGATCAGATCGTGAACGTCCTGGGCGTCAGCGATAGTGGTGTAGGCACTCAGGTGGATGCCTTCGGCGGTGAGCCGATCGCGGCAGGAGCGCATGGCCTGTAGATATCCCGTATCATTGGCCTGGCGGCTGAGATTCTCATCCTTGGTGCTCCGGTTGAAGCTGTCCACTTCGCCACAGTAGAGCGAGGGCGAGGAGTAGCCCGTGCCACGCTGGTCAAAGAGAATGAAGGTGTGCCCCAGTGTCACGGCTTGCAAGTTCGCCTGACTGATGTAGGGGCCGAGTTCGCTCAGGGTGGCCCCTCCAGGCCCACCAGAGAGATATAGGAACGGGGCGGTATCAGTCTGGGTAGTGCTGGCTTTGAAGACGGCCACCGCCAGATGAATGGTGTTGCCCTGCGGCTGACTACGGTCTTCAGGGACAGTCAAGACTCCACACGTCACGTCCCTCCCCTGGACAATACCCATGCCAGGCTGAAAAGGGCAGGGACCCTGACGGAAACTGCCCGTGGTCACGGCACTTGCTTTGGCCGTTGGCTGCGGCTTCGTCACGCTGCTGCTCCCACGGACCACAAGCACAAGGGTTGCTAGCCCGCCGGCGAAGAGAACGAGGGCAATCAGCAGGACGAGAATAATAAAGCGCCAGGGACCTGGTGGACGCGACGGCACCATCGGCGGAACAGACGGCGCTTGATCCGTGATGAGCGGTGGCCCCTGTAGCCCAGGACTCATAGAGGGCGGTATGGGCCTCGCCCCACGCTCAGGCACCAGAGGCCCGTACGGCCCGCTGGCTACTCCAGGCCCAGCCGGCGGCGCTACGGGAGCAGCTGGCCCTTCACGAAAGAGCGGATAGATGATGTCGTTGCGCTCCTGGTAACGGAGACCGGGTGGCGAGTACTCGTAATAAGGAGCATCACTATAAGGTAGCTGGGCCTCGTCTCTCTCATGCGGCTCTTTCTCAAACGGTGAGGTCTGCTCTGTCATCAACACACCTTTCTAGCGCAGCCCGGCAAGGCTACCAGGCTCGTGGCTGAGTGAGTGAGCAGCAGGGACAAGCACGGCTCTGCTCTCTAAATGCCTCTCTCGCTTGCTCACGGGAAGTTGCTTTCGCTCCCCCCTCCCCCTCCCCACCCATCGACCTGACTTGCTCGCCAGGCAGCCTGCTCCTGCTGCAATTGGAGCAGTTCACGCTCAAGTTCAAAGATCTTTTGCTGAAGTAGCTGCTTTTGTTGCTGTGGTTGCATTAAGCGCAGATCTTCAATGGCCTTGTACCCCCAGCGCAGGAGACCCCGAGGCACAAAGGCGGCGCTCATATAGTATTGCGTGCGCACATTGGCGAGGTAGGCATTGAGCTGCCTCAGATCCAGCTTCAGCGCCCGCAACTGGAGGCGTAGCTGCTGAATGCGCTCACGATAGGGATCTTGCCGGCGGCCTCCCCGGCGCGGCTGCAGCCTGCGGCCTTTCTCCAACGGCCTGGCCAGCTCAGGACCTGGGGTCAACAGCTCCGCGACGTTGGCCCCTTCCAATGGCGCACCACACCAGGTGCAGAAACGAGTCCCAGCCGCCACGGCTGTACCGCAGCGAGAGCAGAACATGCTATCGTCTCCTCTATTTGTTTCAGTGTTTCATCGGCTCCAGGCCGGCATTGGCGGATTTCTGGTCTTCGATCAAGGTCATTATAGCAGATGCTGCCGCGAGGGGGAACAGCAAGCCGCCAAGGAGTCGCGGAGGAGATCACGCTGCTCGTGTCGCTCTCTTCTAATGAGTCCTTCTTTGCAAGATTATTGGATTGGCTTACCCTTTACCCGCTTTTCTCGGGCTGATTGACAGTTTTCGTGCCTCATACTATACTCCTTTAACAGATCTTTTCTGCAAAACACATGGCCGTCGTCTAGAGTCACAAGCTGGAACTTTCCAGGGACAGGGGCAACTATCGGCGCCTTTACCTCAAGTTGTGCCCTCCCAAGGAGGCACGACAGTCGCTTCTCCTTCCTCTTTTCGAGGTGCTCGCTTCACTCCGAGCACGGAGAGTCTCTGGTCTAGGCTTTGGTCGACCGCTGTCGCATTCTTGGTGAGAAAAAGGTAGCTATCAGCAATGCCGGCGACTGCGCTAACTCAACGCTTGCAGCACGAGCAGCTTTTACTCTATGAATATCAACTTGGCGAGCTTATCGCGGTCATTCACAATAGAAAAATGAAAGTATTATATTATGTACTTTTATATTATACAATTTTATGGCTTGTAATTTTATTTTTGATAATTCCACTAACTTATATTGTCTATCTAGTGCTGACTCACCTGTATCCAGATCCCAGCCAGGTGCCGGCAGCGTGGCATGGGATCTATCAGCTCATCACCTCTTTTTGGAGGGATGGGTGGACAAGCACTATCAATGTGCTACTGACACTCATCAATATATGTCATGTACTTTGGTTATACCAAGGGTCACAGCGGACCAGGCTGCTGGTGGGCACTCAGGGGCTGCTGCTGATCAAAGGCAAACGGAAGCAGGCCCTGCGTTGGAGCGAGGTCCAGGAGCTTCATACCCACAACGGGCTGGTAACCTCGCTGGTGAGCCAGACGGGGACGAAACTGAGCTGGAGCCCCTGGGTTCTCAGCTCTCCCAAGTCCAGCAATGCGCTGCTGATTGAACAGGTGAGCAATGCGCTGCTGCCGCAGCTGCGAGAGCGCTTCGCTGCTGGTCAGCGCCTGTTCTTTGGTGATATCGAGGTGGATCAGGCCGGGCTGCATAGCCAGGGTCATGAAAGTGTTCCCTGGACCAGGCTGGTCGATGCGCGTCTGGAAGGTGATCAGCTCTTCCTCTACTACGACGGCAATTGGCGCCTCTATCCGTCGGATAGGAGGCGAGCCCTGGCCGGCCAGGCGCCTCAAGAGCAGCGCGAAGCCACCGCCGAGCGCCTCACCTGGGAGAAGCTCATAACCCCCTTCGATCGTCCCAATCTGCCCCTGTTGGTGCGCCTGATTCAGGAGGTGCTGGGCCAGCAAGAAGCGAGCCAAGGGTCCGCCATCCCTCGCGAGCCGGAACCGGAACCGGCGCCACAGTCCGGCCCGGACAGCGTGCTTGTGATGGCGCTGGTCTCCGCGGAGCAGACAGCATCTCGCCAGCCGCAGCAGGCGGCTGCCGCTCGCGCCTGGCAACAGCGGAACCGCCGCTATATCATCCTGCTTGTGGTCATCCTCTTTGTCCTGCCCGTCGCCCTGACAGGTGCGCTAGTCGGCGGCCTGGTTCTTTTTCAGCAGCATCAAGAGGCCGTCCTGCGCGCCCAGATCAGCGTCCTGGCCCACCGCCCCTACTCTACCCGCGTTCCCGGGCAACACTGCGCCAGTGGCCCGGGCCGCTGGCTCGACGATCCTCCACCTTCGATCTTCCGCTGCCTGGCCGAGGGCTTAGAGATCATTCAGCCCAATACCTCTTACGAGGCTGGGACCTTCTTTTCTTTTGACCCAGAGGACCAGGACTACCGCGGTCTGACCGGCGATGTCTTCCCTGCTCACTATCAGATGCAGGTCAACGTGACCTTTGTGGAAGACCCTGCTGATGCCTGCGCCTCACTCTGGGTTCATGTCCAGAAGGATGGAGGACATCAGGAATTCGATGTCTGCGCCGACGGCTCCTGGCTCGCAGGACATTGCGACACCTCTTGCGAACATTTCACCTTGCTCGCCCGAGGAGCGCTGTCAGCCCCCGCCCCCTTCGCGACTATCTCCATAGAGGTATGGCCTGACGAGCAGCGGCTTTTCGTCGATAGCGCTTCCGTCACAACCATCTTCGATAGCATGTATCGGCGCACTGACTCGCTGGCCCTGCTGGTCTACAATGGGACACCAGACTCAACCCAGGAGGTCAGTGCAGTCTTTTCAGATTTCAGCAATATTCCTCTACCTTCTCCCTCTTCCGCAAGCTAGACTAAGCTCCAAAGGAACAGTCTTCCCTGGGTCCAGCTAGAGGCTAGACCCTCTCCGGCATTGAAAGCAAGGACGCTGGTCCTGGCAGTCAGGCTTTCACTGCTTCCCGCCGAGGGCAAAGCGCTTGTATGAAGGAGATCTACATCTATGCGTGATAGACCTCCCATTCAGCTCAGCCTGGAACAAGAACAGGTGCTTCAAGAAAATGGCCTGGGTCAGCCTCTACTACATGAAAAAGCTACCACGGCCACTTTTATCGTTTTCCTTTTATGTTTATTGGTAACTGTAACTCTAGCGATCCTACTAGCATTGACTTTTCTCATTCATTTTCTATCTACCCATTTTATATGGGAAGAGCTTGGATTTTGGCGATTTTTGCTCTCTTCTGAGCTGCTGGTGGAGGTCGCTAGCGACCTATGGAAACAGCCTCTGATCCCCCTCATCTTCGGAGGACTATTGTTACTAGAGCTGACAGGAGAAACGATCACTCTGGCTGCCCTCCTTCGCCTGGAGGTGCTGGTCTGCTCTCACGGTCTGCTCAAACAGCAAGGAAAGCTACAGGAGTTTCTCCTCTGGAAAGATGCGCGTGCTCTTTACACAACACATGGACAGGTCACCGGCGTCGGAGGATTAGAGCCAGAGGAGAAGCGAAGCAGTCAGGATCAAAATGGAGAACGCTCTGAGAGCAAGGCCGAGGATGAGGATGAAGATGGCATTTTCTCCTGGCCTCTCACTGAGGATCTGGGCCGAAGCCTTTCCTGGCCACTCAGCTTCTGTACGTATGAATTGAGCAATCACATAATCCATAAAATGGAAGAATATCTCTTACCCTTAATGAAGGAGCGGTTGGGAAGAGGCAAGCCGGTCGCTTTTCTCGTGGGCGACAAAGTCCTTGTCGTTGACCAGGAAGGCATACGGTATGAGGGGGAAGAGCCGGTTTTCTGGGCAGAACTGGGAGATCTGCGCTTGCAACGCAGAGGACAGCTCTGGCTGTTCCGTCATGGGCGCTGGCAGCGGTATCCTCGCCGCTGGAGCGCCTCGCAGGCAAACCTCCCCCTGCTAGTTCCTTTAGTCCGCAGCATTCTCGCAGAGCGGCGCCAGGGCGGTTAGCCTGGCCCGTAGCGGTCAGCACCCGGAGTCTGGCGCATGCCACCAGGGTCCAGCCTCTTCCTTGACGCTTTTCGCCTTTGCAACATACAATATGGTGTACCGCAACAGCAACCCGGCGCCTGTCTGCTCACTGGCTGATCACTGATCGATCACGTTGGCCGGTGAACAGCGGTGCCCTCTGATCAGTGGCCGCCCGTCGGTCACGTACGCCGCGTGCCTGCCTGTCTGCACGGCTCCATAGGCGGCATCAGAGGCTGATCGTTTGCTTATGGGAGGCTCTCGTTGAACCAGGAACAGCAGTCACTGGCACTTCCCTTTTCGTCAATCGAGGATGTGCAACGGGCAATGTTTGCCCGACGCTATGTTGCTGATCGCAGTCTGGCCACAGCAGTGTTCCTGGCCCTCAAGCGCCGCAAGCCGCTGCTGCTTGAAGGCGAGCCGGGCGTCGGCAAAACCGAGGTGGCCAAGGTCCTGGCCGATCTGCTGGAGACTCGCCTGATCCGCCTGCAGTGCTACGAAGGGATCGACATCAGCACGGCGGTCTATGAGTGGAACTATACGCGCCAGATGCTCTATATCCGCCTGATGGAGGCCAGCGGGACTACACGCCAGGAGGAGCTGAAGGAGATCTTCGGCCCCGACTTCTTGATCAAGCGCCCCCTGCTCCAGGCCATCGATTCCGCTAACGCCAAGGCCCCGGTCCTCCTCATCGATGAGCTAGACCGCAGCGACGAGGAGTTTGAGGCCTACTTGCTTGAGCTGCTCTCGGATTTCCAGATCACTATTCCTGAGATTGGCACGATCGCGGCCCAAGAGCCGCCAATTGTGGTGATCACGTCGAACCGCACACGTGAGATTCACGATGCCCTGCGGCGACGCTGCCTCTACTATTGGATCGATTATCCAACGCTGGAGAAGGAATATTCCATTGTGCTGGCGCGCATGCCGGAGGCACCCGAGTACCTGGCAAAGCAGGTCTGCGCCTTCGTGCGCGAACTGCGCGCGCTCGATCTGTTTAAGGCCCCCGGCGTTGCCGAAACACTGGATTGGATCGCTTCGCTGCTGGCGCTCAATCAGCTGGAGCTGGTTGAGGGAACAGTGCGCGATACGCTCGGCGCTCTGCTGAAGTATCAGGACGATGTGCTCAAGGTGGGCGGGAGCAATCTCGGCAAGCTGCTTGAGAAGGCCCGCAGCGCGAGCTTGTGACCGCAGGTGCCTATGGATGCCCACAATTTCGAGCGCCTTGACGATCTCTCGTTTTTCAACAGGGAAAGGACTGGTCCCTCTCCTGACACACCCAAGCCCGGACAGGACGGCCTCCGCCCCATCGCTGCCTCAGGTGCAGCGGCAGCCCTGACGCCTCCGCTCTCTCCCAGCGAGCTGGAACGCGGCGAGCGCTTGCTCTACCGCCTGACTGAGTTCGGCCACCTGCTCTGGGAATCGGGGATCGAGGTCGGTCCACAGCAGCTGCTCGATCTGGCTGAGACGCTCAACGAGATCGATATTACGAATCCAGGCGATTTCTACTATACGCTGAAATGCTCACTCCTGACCCGACACGAGCAGGAGACGCTCTTCGATCAGCTGTTCAATTACTACTGGCAGAGCCGCGATCGCCAGAATCGCCCGCCTGATCCAGGCCCGACCCGCCGCGACGATCGCCAGATTCGTCTGCCTCCCTCGGAGCGCAAGCGCCTGGCCGAGCACCTGAACGCCGATAGTCAGCAGCGCGAGCTGCGCATGGGCGAGCGTGAGAGCGAGCGTCGACGCCTGCTGGATGAGCAGGCCGGCGAGCATGAGGACGATCAGGCCCCTCCCCAGGGCACAGCCTACAGCGCCCTGGAGTTGCTGCGCAAGAAGGATTTCGAGTCTTTCACCTGGGAGGAGGTTCAGGAGGCCAAGCGCCTGATGGCCGAGATGCGCTGGAACCTGGGTCTGCGCCCAACGCGCCGCAAGCGTCCTGTGCGCAAAGGCGACTACCCCGATATGCGCCGCATCGTGCGACGCAATCTGAAGTACGGGGCAGAACTGCTTGAGCTGACCTGGCGCGAGAATAAGGAGAAGCCACGCCCCCTGGTGATTATCTGCGATATCAGCGGCTCGATGAGCCTCTACTCGCGCTTGCTACTTCACTTTATCCATACCATTTCGAATGGGCTGCTGAACGTCGAGGCCTTCGTCTTCGGCACGCGCCTGACGCGCATCACGCGCCAGCTGAAACGGCGCGACGTCGACGACGCGGTCCGCGAGGTCTCGCGCACGGTGCAGGACTGGTCGGGCGGAACGCGCATCGGCGAGGCACTGCATATGTTTAATCAGCAGTGGGCCAGGCGTGTTTTGGGCCGCGGCGCAGTGGTGCTGATCATTAGCGATGGCTGGGACCGCGGCGATGCCAACTTGCTGCGCGCCGAGATGGACCGCCTGCAGCATAGCTGTCATCGCTTGATCTGGCTGAATCCTTTACTCGGTTCGCCCGACTATCGCCCGCTGACGATCGGCATGAAGACGGCCCTGCCCTATATCGATGACTTTCTGCCAGCTCATAATCTCGATAGCCTGATTCATCTCGGTAAGCTGCTTGAGCGTATTGATGATCGGCGCCCGGCCCGCACGCCCGCGGCTCGCCGCGAGGCCGTGAAGGTCTGGCAACGCCCCACTTCGTAAGTCGGACGCCCTTCCCTCAGCCGCCTGCTCGCCAGAGGCAGCAGGCGTGCACGGTGGGCGCCGCTACAGACGCCGTCGAGTTTTTTTGCGGAGGTGTTCCCTATGCGCGATATTCTGCCGGATGTTGAGCGCTGGCGGGCGCGCGGCGAGCGCGTGGCCGTGGCTACGGTTGTCTCGGTAGCCGGTTCGGCTCCTCGCCGGCCCGGAGCCAAGCTGGCCGTCAGCGAGAAGGGAGAAATCAGCGGCTCCGTGAGCGGCGGCTGCGTGGAGCCAGCAGTGATCGAAACCGCTCTGCAGGTCATCAAGGACGGCAAGCCCCAGATGCTGGAGTTCGGCATCAGCGAGGAGGAGAACTTCGAACAGATCGGCCTGGCCTGCGGCGGGACGATCCATGTCTTCGTTGAGCGCCTCGACTGGTAGTGGATAGATGGCAAGCGAGCGGGAAGCGGGAGTACGGCGGAATGAGGCCTTTCCCGCGAGCTACGCTTGCATAGGAGTTGGCCCCTTATGAGTGGTCTCTATGAGGAACTAAAACAGCAAGTGGCGCAGGAGCGCGGCGTGGCTCTGGCCACGCTGGTGCGCTCCTCTTCCGGCCAGGGGATCGGTGCAAAGCTCCTGGTTTTCCCCGATAAGCGCTTTCATGGCTCCTTTGGCTTCCCGGAGTTGGAAGCGCGCGTTGTCGAAGACGCCGAGCAGGCGATTTGGATCGGAGAGCCAGGCACGCGACTCTATACTCTGGGAGAAGAGACCTTCGAGGTCTTTATCGAGGGTTTTCCTCCTCCTCCACGCTTGATTATCGTCGGCGCCGGCCATATCGCTATCCCTCTGACAACCTTCGCTCGAACGCTCGGCTACCGCGTGGTGGTGATCGATGCACGGGCGGCCTTCGCTACACGTGAGCGTTTCCCTCACGCCGACGAGCTGATCGTGGCCTGGCCCGACGAGGTTTTGGTCAGGATGGATCTCAATCCTTCGACGGCGGTCGCCATCCTGACGCACGATCCCAAGTTTGACGAGCCATCTCTTAAGGTGGTGCTCTCGCGCCCGGTCGGCTATGTCGGAGCCATCGGCAGCCGCAAGACCAGCCAGGAGCGCAACGAGCGCCTCAAGCAGCAAGGCTTGACCGACGAGCAGCTGAGTCGCATCCACGCGCCCATCGGCCTGAATATCGGGGCCAAGACCCCCGAAGAGATGGCCCTGGCAATTATGGCCGAGATCGTCGCCAGCCGCTATGGGAAAGATCGCTCAGCTATTCTGGACTGGTCCCGCAAATAGAATGTGTAACTTCCCGGCGGTCGCTACGTTTCTATCAGAGAAAGGGGGTTTGCCTGCTTCTCTGTAGGTAGGCTGTGCTAGGAGGAGAAAGGTGGCAGTGCTGCAACTACAGAAGCACTAGTCATGAGAAGGAAAGAAGATGCCGGACTATCCCTATGATCCGCATGAAGATCTGACAGAGCCAGTACCTCCATCTGCCCCGCCTCCCGCTCGCGGCGGCCAGGGGAAGTTGATCATAGGTGGCTTTCATAATGCAGCTGGGAACCAGACACAGGGCAGGCGCCAGCCACCACCTGGCTACCAGGGCTATCGAGGGGGAGTCTCCACTCCTCCGCGCCGACCTGGAACTGAGTCTTATCCGGGCAGCTACCCGGTAACAGCTACTCCCGCTCTTCGCCCACGCCGCTCTTTCCTGCGCCGGCGTGGCTGCGCCATCGGCTGCCTTTCTCTGCTGGTGGTGGTAGTGATCCTGGCGGGCTTCTCGATCTACGTGCTCCAGCGCGTCCTGGCTTTTGGCTCGGCCATCTCAACACAGGCCCCGCTGAGTACCCAAACAGGCTTTATGAGCACTTCAGATCGCGTCAACCTCCTGGTCATGGGCTTCGGCGGAGGCGACCATCCTGGCGCCTACTTGACCGACTCGATGGTGCTCATGAGCCTCATTCCTTCCACTCAGCATACGACGCTCATCTCGGTCCCACGCGATCTGTGGGTCCAGGTCCCTTCCGGCTCCGGCCACTACGGTAAGATTAATAGCGTCTACGAAGTGGCTTCGAATAATAACCAGGACCCCGTGGCGGGCGGCAACGCCGCCGCTCAGAAGATCTCGTTGATCACCGGTCTCAATGTCAAGTACTGGATGACGATCGACTTCAACGGCTTCCGCGACTTGATTAACGCTATCGGCGGCATCGATGTCTATGTCCCCGATTCGTTCACCGCCCTCTATCCAAAGAACGATGATCCGAACGTCGATGCAAGCTGGATCAAGGTGCATTTCTCCAAGGGTATGCAGCACATGGATGGCGAGACGGCTATCCGCTATGCCCGCGCCCGCGAGTCGCTGGACAATCCCGCCGAGGGGACCGATTTCGCTCGCTCTGCCCGCCAGATGATTATCATTAAAGCGGTGATCAGCAAGGTGAAGCAGTGGTCAACCTGGCCTCACCTCTTCGATGCGATGGATGCTTTGAAGCATACCATCTATACGAATATGTCCCTGACCGACCTCGGCCTCTTCTCGCTGAAGATGGATCTCAATCAGGCCCACCGCATCGGCCTGAGCAACCAGAATGTGTTGGTCGACTCTCAGTCAGCGGACGGGCAGTACATTCTGCTGCCGGCAAACAATAACTGGCAGCTCATTATTGACTACATTCGCAAAAATCTCTATAACTAGAGAGAGCACCATTCGCTGAGGCGGAAGGAGCAGCCCCGGGTAGACACTCTGTGGGCTGCTCCCCCGCCTGCCGGCGGTTCCGGCAGGCCAGGCCCAACGGCCAGAGCAACAGCACCACTCAGAAGGCGTATCCTCGCTGGCCTTTCTCCTCCGCCGGCTCTGACCGGGACAAAGAGGTCACAGGTATAAGCTGGCCTCCCCTGGCAGTCAGGCCAGCCTGGCACTAGAGCAAGCGCGAGCTATTGCAGAGAAGAGCAGAAGGGGCACAAGGTGATGACACAGCAGTTTTCTCGCCTGGTTGCTGGCGTCTATCGCATCGGGCAAGTCTTCACCCGCGCAGGCTCCACAGTCACCAGTTGTACAGCTTATAACCGCAATACGAACGATGTGGTGGGCTTGCATTTGCTCGCTCTGCCGCCGACCTCTGCCTTCGCTCCTCAACAGTTACAGAGTCTCTTTGCGCTGCTGGAGCGGCGCCGCCAGGTGCATTCACCAGCAGTGCTGCCTCTGCATACCTGGGGCCTCGATGGGTCATGGCTCTATCTGGTAACCGACCCGCCGCGTGGGGTTAGCCTGCGCTACCTGATGGACCATGAGCAGATCGATTTGCAGCGCGCGTTAGAGATCGTGCGCCAGCTTCTCAAGGGCGTTGAGGTGCTCCAGACTTACGGCTTTATGGGCCTGGATCTTCGTCCTTCTTTCATTACGGTGCAGGTCATTGAGTTCCGCGACTATGTCCAGCTCGACGACCTTGGTCTGCGCCCGCTCATCCACGCTCTGGGTCTGGGAGCCAGCCAGCAACCGGACGATATTGGCTTCTTCGATCCCCGCTATCTGGCGCCCGAGGAGCTTCAGGGGCAGCCGCCCGGCCCCTGGAGCGATGTCTACCATGCCGGCCTGCTGCTCTTCGAGCTGGTGGCCGGTCGCCAACCGTTCGTCGGGCGCACTGTTGCAGAAACCGCCTTTCTCCAGACCAGCGCTCCGCTCCCAAGTCTGGAACTGTACCATCATAATACGCCAAATGTGGTGCAGGCCCTGCTAGAGCATGCCCTGGCCAAGCAACCAACCCAACGCTTTGCTTCGGTCCAGGCTTTCTTGAATGCTCTCAACGCTATCCAGATGCCACCTCCCCCCGAGCGCGTCCCCGCCTTCGGCGAGATTACCCTGCTGGCAGGGGCCGAGCCGCCACCCTCTTCCGCGACTCGCGAGATAGCGGCCATAGAGACGGCTAACGATCCCTCCCTGGCCCAGACCCTCCTTCAGACCCCCCAGGGCAAGGCCAGCCTTCGCAGCGAGGACTCCGAGGAGGGCGTGCTAGCCTATCTCTGCTTTGAAGGGGGCGAGCGTCCGCTGCGCCTGCCGATCAGGGGACGCAATGTCGTTGTCGGACGAGCTGATCCACGCCGCCACTTGTATCCCGACCTCGACCTGACGCCCCTCGACTCCCAGATGGTGGTCTCGCGCCAGCACGCCCGTATCCACTTCGAAGAGACCTTCTTCTATATCGAGGATCTGAAAAGCCACAATGGAACCTGGCTGGGTGGGCTGCGCTTGAAGCCGCTCAAGGCCGAGCTGCTACAGCATGGCGACCATCTGCGCTTCGGCTCACTCGAATGCGTCTTCCGCGTGCCAGGCCAGCCCGACCCACCACGGCCCGGCCCCAGGTCCGAGCCACCAGCCAGGCCACCGCTCAAGCCAAAGCCGTCGGGCAGCTAGAGAGCGGAGAGGGAGCACGCTCTAGCGCAGCACAGGTCAGGCCCCCGTCCGCCGGCCCGTTCGCCAGGTTGGCTACGTTCGAGCGATAGCCAGCAGATCGGCAAGCAAACCCTGAGCCGTCTGGCGGCGACCTGCCCCGGGACCGATCACGGTCACAGAGTCAAGGGTGTCGCACTCAATCGTGAGGGCATTCATGACGCCTTCGACGCGAGCCAGAGGATGCTCCAGCGGGAGGGCCACAGGCTCCACTCGCGCCTCTACAGGCAGGGTCGGCGTCTGGACAGAGGGAGAGGCAGCGCTGACCTCCACTTTCTCGCGCAGGCGCAAGGAAGCCAACAGCTTGATGCGACGCCCCTGAGCCTGGGCGGCGCGGACCTCCTCCGGCGTCACTCCTGTGATACCGCGACGCTGCACCTGCTCGGCCCGTAGCGGTAGCCCGAAGACCAGGGCAGCCAGGATCAAGGTTTTGGCCAGGGAGTCATAGCCTTCCACATCCGCACTGGGATCAGCCTCGGCGTAGCCAAGGCGCTGAGCTTCAGCCAGGGCCTCCGCATAGCCACGCCCCTGGCTCATCGCCGTCAGAATATAGTTGGTGGTGCCATTGAGGATACCTGCGAGCGCGCGAACGCGAGCGCCGGCCAGTCCCTCCCGGAGTGTGCTCAGCACCGGGGTGCCAGCCATGACCGTGGCCTCCATACGCAACTGGACCCCCTTGCGCGCCGCTAAAGCCAGAAGCTCGTGAGCGGCCAGGGCCACCGGTCCCTTATTGGCCGTAATCACATGCATACCCTGCTCCAGTGCCTGGCGGATATGGCTTAAGCCCGGCTCTCCATCGCGCAGATTCGTCCCCGTTACCTCGACCAGGACATCGGCCCCAGTGGCCGCCAGCCCTTCGCGCACCGTCGGCCAGCGCTTCACTTCTGTCGCTGCATAGGCTGTCAGCGGCTGACCACTGCCCGCGACCCTGAGCAACTCCGCCTCATCCAGGCCCTCAGTCCGGGCCAGAAAGCCTGAGCGAGCCGTCGCCACCGCCACCAACCGAGCATCCAGACCATAGGCGGCTCGCAGCCAGTCCCGCTTCTCTCGCAGCAACTCGGCCAGCCCCTGGCCAACCGTGCCGAAACCAATGAGGGCAAGACGCAGTTCCTTTACCATTGCAGTCACACCCTGTCAACCTTTCTTGTTTGTTTGCTTGTCTGCTTGCTTGTCTGCTTGCCTCTTTGAACCGAGTGCCCTGGTTCCTGGTCTCGGCCCGCGCGAGTCGGCCAGCTTACGACCCTTCTCCCGCCGACCTCGCCCCTTGTGCAAGGCGATCGCTTGATAAGGGGATCAGCCTGCACCTGGGCGAGGGACAGAGGGAAGCCAGGCGGGACCCAGCGGAAGACCGCTGGCTGACCAACTAGATCCAGGACAGCTTGAAGCGCGCCAGCAGGCGTCGCAGGGGACCAAGCAGCTCGATCTGCCCATCGATCTTGAGCAGGCGCGCCGCTCGCAGATAGACCAGAATACCGACCGCCATCTCGATGAGCAGCTTCACCAGAGCGACCAGGACCTGGATCAGGCCCCCATGCGTAATCATCGGGCGCGTTGGATCGGTCGTATTCAGCAGGAAATCCAGCAGCAGGCGGACCAGGAAGACCGCCAGGCCCATCAGCCCGGTTGCTAAAAAGACCCGGCTCAAGAAGGCTCCCAGGTCGCGGGTGATCAGTCCACCGATGCGTTGATGGATCAGGCAGAGAAGGACCGTGGCCTCCAGCAGGCCAGCCACCGAGGTTGAGAGCGCCAAGGCTCCCATTCCCCAGGCTGCCCCCCACAGGCGGGCGAAAGCGTTGATCAACAAGAGACCGAGGGCAATCTTAAAGATAAACTGGCCAACACTCACAATCACTGGCGTCTTGCTATCGCGCAGGGCATAGAACGAGCGCGTTAGAATCTCGACCGCAGCCTGGCCGGCCAGACCAATGGCGAACATCGACAAGGGGATGGCCGTAATTTCGGCGCTCTCCAGACCAAAAGCGCCGTGTTGATAGAGCGTCTGAATAATGGGCAGCGCCAGCACAATCAAGCCCAGACTGGAAGGAATCGACAAGAAGAGGATGCCGCGCAAGGTCTCCATGACGATGCTGCGCGCCCGCTCCAACCGCCCGCGCGCGACATACTCGGCGATCGTCGGGAAAGCCGCCGTCGAAATGGCCATGCCAAAGATGCCCAGCGGCAGCAGCATCAGCGAAAAGCCGTAGTAGTACGCCGTGATAAAGCCAAGGAGCGTCTGCTGCCCAAGCGAGCCAGCGACCACCAGCGTTCCCAACAGCAGGATCAAAGCGCGATCGACAAAAGTCGTCGTTGAGAGCATCGCAGCATTGATAATGCGCGGGATCATCTGGCGACCGATTTGCTGAACGCCCGGATGACGCCAGTCAAAGGAGGGGCGGAAACGCATGCCGACGCGCGACAACCCAGGAATCTGAATACCAACCTGGAGTAAGGCCCCCAGGACTACGCCGGCACTGGCACAGTAGACGGCCACCATCGAATTGCGATGGCCAATCAGCGCCAGAAACATCCCCGGCAGCAGACCGACGATCAGGCCAACGTTATAGAGCACGGTCCCCAAGGCATAGAGCGTAAAGTGCTGCTGCGCGTTGAGAACCGCGCTGACGATGACCCCACTGCCGAGAATGACAGCCTGGAAGAGCATGATACGTGTTAAGGCTGTAATCAGACTCAGCTCGCCCGGGCTGACGTTGGGGTTATACAGCGGTACAATCTGATTGGCAAAGATGAAGCCGATCAGAGCAATAATTAACATAATAGTCGTGGCCAGCGTTAGAGCCGTATTGGCAACATGCCAGGCCGTCTTCTCGTCGCGATCGCTCACCATGTAGCGCGTAAAGACGGGAATGAAGGCTGAGCTGAGAGCACCGCCGGCCACAATGTTAAAGATCGTATCAGGCAAGAGAAAAGCCTGATAGAAGGCTCCAGAGGTCGGATCGGTTCCAAAGACAGCCGCAAACATCGAGGAGCGCAGCAACCCCAAGACGCGACTGGCCACAAAGGCACCAGTGAGAATGAAGGCCGCGTTCCGAACCTGCACGCGGCGGATCATCGCCGTATCCTGGGCCGATTCGGAAGCAGGCTGTAAAGCGGGAGCCGAAGGCGAAGCGGTAGCAGGCGCCACCGAGGCCGAAGCCGCCGGGCTGGCCACCAGCGGCTCCTGAACCTGAAGTTGGGCCTGAGCCTGCCCCTGACTCAGGCCACCACTGGCCCCACCAGCCTGATCGTCCAGGGTTGACGGGGAGAGCGGCGCCAGGTCACCCACGCGGCGCCTGAAGACCTTGCGCTGAATCAAATCGCTCAGATCCGGTTGCTGCACACGCCGCTGCTGCCGACGCAGACGCTCCTCGCGCAACTGCTGAAGGCGCGCCTGACGCAAGGCCGGCAACGGCTGCGATGGCTGCGGCACATTGGCGTAGAGATACTCCATCCCCTGCCCATAGCCCAGCGAGCCCCCCATATCCGGCAGATGCTGCTCGGGATACGAGCGCCCCGGCTGGGCCCCTACCCTACCACCAGAAGGCACCTGGGGAGGATAGACTGGCTGCTGCGGCGGGAGCGAGGCAGGTGGCAGATTCACCCCTGACGTTCCTGCGGCCCCTGCCCCCAGTTGCTCCTGATCATACTGCCAGCCATAATAAGGAGTTGGCTTGTTGCTTTCTTCTGCCATCCAGGTGCTATTCCTCTTTTTCGTGGATCACATACTGTTTCTTCCTGACAGTCCTGCCGTCGTTCTCGTGCGGCTTCTTTTAGAGAATAACAGGTTAGGCAGACAAGTCAAGCCCTTGAACTGAGCCATAGCGGGGACTTCCCCCAAATGGGGGAAGCTTCCCCTCTCCTCGCCCCTGGAGGCTCGCGTGGTAGAATTGTCCCCGGTAGGATGTGCCTTTCTTGAGAGCGCACTCGTTCTGTTGCTATGATAGGACATCTCCTTGAGCGAGCAGCAAGCAGATGGCGGCGGTTAGAGATGGCTCAGTGGCAAGCAAACTAGCTCTCTGGCCTCTTGCTTTCTTGTCGCTTGAATCGGCAAAGACCCCTGTGCGTGGGTACCATTCTGAGCAATCGAGGTAGATAGATGGAAGACTTACACGCTGTCATCCTGGCGGGCGGCAGCGGGACACGACTCTGGCCGCTGAGTACCCCCGAGTTTCCCAAGCAGTTCTTGCCTCTCCCGGGAGGCCGCAGTATGATTCAAGAGACGCTGGCGCGGGTGACCACCCTGGTGCCGCCAGAACGGGTCTGGGTGGTCACCGGGCGAGCCTTTAGTGAGCTGGTGCGCCAGCACCTGCCGGAGGTGCTTCCGGGACAGATCCTAGAGGAGCCGGTTGGGCGCAATACGGCTCCTGCCATTACCTGGGCAGCCTCTTTGCTGGCTCGTCGCTCCCCGCGAGCCGTGATGGCGGTCTTTCCCGCTGATCATGTGATCACGAAGCTGGAGCCGTTCCAGCGGGCGATCCGCTTCGGCTATCAGCTCGCTCAACGCGGCTACCTGGTAACCTGGGGCATTCGACCCACCGAGCCCGCCACTGGCTACGGGTATATCCGCTTCGCTTCCCCCGTGGCCGACGGCTACGGCCACCAGGCTTTCAGCGTGGAGCAGTTCGTCGAAAAGCCTGATCTGGCGACAGCTCAGCGCTATCTTCAGGACGGACACTACGTCTGGAATAGCGGTATGTTTATTTGGCAGGCTGCCACGATCCTGACAGAGGTCGGCCACCACCTGCCGGCTCTGGCAGAACAGATGACAGGCATTGTAGAGGCAACGGGCACACCCGCGGAGCGGAGCGTGTTGGCAGAACGCTGGCCCTCCCTGATCTCCATTTCGATCGACTACGGCGTGCTGGAGAAAACCGATCGGCTGGTGGTGATTCCGGTCGATATCGGCTGGAGCGATGTGGGAAACTGGGAGCAGTACGGGGCGCTCTACGATGCCGATGGCAACGGTCTACGCGGCGTCGGCCACCACTTTGCTCTTGGCAGCCAGAATGTCTTTGTCTACAATACGACGCAGCGGGAGATCTATACGATTGGCCTGGAGGATGTGATCGTGGTGGCCCTTGACGATAAGACTCTGATCTGCCATAAGAACCAGGTGCAGCGCGTGCGCGAGCTGGCCGAAGCCCAGCTGCTTCAACGTTCCAGCACAACCACTGCTCGCAACGGCCACCAGCCAGGACCAAGGCCCGCCTCCGCGCCCTCGTCCTTGCCGGCGGCCCCGACGGAGCAGAGCGGTTCCTCCCTCAGCCTCGACCTGGCAGCCACCGATTCCCCTCTCATGAGGCCAGAGGAAGTAGCACCAGGTGCAGACCTTGAGCTGGGGGGCTCCGCCGACCAGAGCCAGCCGACAAGCTGATCCCGCAGCCTCCCTTTCGGCTCCTTCTCCTTCTTTCGCTCCATCAGACCTATCTCGGGGCGGGGCCTCAGCCAACCTGGACTACCCCGCCCTTAGTCGCGCCGCTCGCCATATTCACGGTAGCGATAGCCACGGTAATAGCGATGGCGATGACGCCAGTGACGATAGGTCACCAGATGCCAGATGGTGAGCAGAACGGCGCCACCGATGATGGCCTGGGCCAGGGCAATCGGCTCACCGAAAATGGTCACTTCGCTGCCAATGCGAAAAGGCAGGAGAATGGCAATGAGGATGCCAATAAAGGCACAGAGGACAGCCCCTAGAATGCCATAGGGGAGACGCCAGCCAATGATCGTTTCCGCCACGATTCCAAGGAGTACAGCAAGAACGAAATAGATTAAGTGGGCCAGCGTCACGGTGAAGAGTGGTTGGGCGGCAAGGACGGCCAGAACTGCTGTTGATGACACGGTAGCCTCCTGGTTAGAGATGGCGCTCTTCAGCAGGCTCATGATAACGGGACAGGGCTGCTCCGTCAAGTCACCGTCCCTTTGCTTCGCAGAAGCGCTTGCCACCCCCCTCCTCCGCGCTATGCTATAATGGGTAGCAGGCAATGGGTCGGCCAGCGTTTCTCGACCGGTCGCCTGATGCTCTATTTGGCCTGTGCTCGTTCGTTTGCGAAGTGATGGTAGGTAAGCTTGCCTCGCCAACCAGGCTGGCTGATTGGCCTGCACAGAGCTTTAGCTGGTTGGTGAAGGCGCTCGGTGCGAAAGGCGATCTCCTGTCATGCTCTCCGATCAACCCGTCTTTGGCTCACATGCCATGATCTCCTGCGCTCATTACCTGGCGACCCGGGCAGGTTTGCAGGTGCTGGAGCGCGGCGGGAACGCCGTCGATGCCGCAGTCGCTGCCAACGCGGCAATGACGGTTGTCTATCCGTCAACCTGCTCAGCGGGCGGCGATGTTTTTATGCTGATCTGGGAGGCGCGCAGCCGACGTCTACATGCCCTCAACGGCAGCGGGCGCGCACCACGTGCCCTGACTCCCGAGTATTTCGCCGCCCACTCGCTGCGGGCGATTCCAGCGATCGGCCCGCTCCCGATTACGGTTCCGGGGGCAGTCGATGGCTGGTTCGAGGCCCTGGAGCGTTTTGGTCGGCTGCCGGTCGAGGAGGTCTTTGCTCCGGCCATAGCCTACGCTGAGGAGGGCTTTCCAGTCTCGTCGAAGCTGGCAGGCTGGCTGGAAAGGGCCGCCGAGACGGTGTTGCAGCGCTGGGAGGCGACGGCCCGCGTCTTTCTCCCTGGAGGCCGACCCCCAGGCTGCGGCGACATCGTGCGCCAGCCCGATCTGGCACGCACCTACCGCCTCCTCGCACGCGAGGGCCGCGAGGCGTTCTATCGCGGACCTCTAGCGCGGACGATCGTTGACTACGTGCAGCGCTGCGGCGGAGTGCTGAGCCTGGAGGACCTCGCTAGCCATCGTTCGGATTGGGTAACGCCGCTGTCAACAACCTATCGCGGCTACGAGGTCTTTGAGTTTCCTCCCAACTCGCAGGGCCTGACGGTCCTGGAGATGCTCAATATTCTGGAGGGCTATGACCTGAAGGCGCTCGGTTATCAAAGTCCTGAGACGCTGCACCTGATGATTGAGGCCAAGAAGCTGGCCTTTGCCGACCGCGATCGCTATCTCTCAGATCCGGCTTTTGTGGAGATTCCGGTAGAACGCTTGCTGAGCAAGGCATATGCGGAGCAACTGCGAGCACGCATCAATCCAGAGCGCGCTTCCTTCCATGTCGAGACAGTGAGCGAACCTGAGCGCGACGGCGATACAATGTATCTGTGCGTGGTTGATAGTGAGGGCAACGCTGTCTCGCTGATCCAGAGCCTTTTCTACAGCTGGGGCAGCGGGATCGTGGCCGGCGAGAGCGGGGTACTGCTGCACAACCGCGGTGCCTATTTCTCTCTGAACCCGCACCACGTGAACTATCTGCAACCAGGGAAGCGCACGATGCATACACTGACGCCAGCTCTGGTCTTGCGCTCCGGTGAGCCGTTTCTGGTATTAGGGACAATGGGGGCGGATGCCCAGCCACAGATTCATGTGCAGCTGCTGACGGCAGTGATCGACTTTGGGCTGAATATTCAGCAGGCGATTAACGCCCCACGCTGGCGCAGCGGCCTCTTGCTACAGCAGGGCGGACACCGACAGCTACTACAGGGACAGCAAGGCGCCCATCCAGTCGAGGAACGCGCGGCCAGCGAGGTGGTGGCCCTGGAGCAGCGCTTTTCAAATGCGGCGGCGCTGGGCCTGGAGGTGCTGGGCCACCGGGTGGCGACCTGGGGACCGTGGGAAGACGATATGGGCCATGCTCAGGCGATTCTGATTACGCCCGGCACCCAGGTGCTCCAGGGCGCAGCAGATCCACGCTGCGATGGCTTAGCCCTCGGCTGGTAGCTTTCTCCCTGGCCGGACAAGGTTGGCGCTGGCACACCAGCCTTGTCCCTGGCTCGCTCGCCCTGCGAGCAAACCCTGCTTTGCGTTTGCGCTCCCTGAGCTGGTACCCGTGCCCCGGCCCGGCGCGTTTGAGCCTGGCTCAGCTCTACCCTTCCTTCGCACTCACCACTACGCGCGTGTGCCAATTTTCTGTTACAATGAGAACACTTTCCTGAGTTTATGGTCCCTTTTTGAGGAGGCGAGATGCTGCAAACCTGGAAGAAACGTAGCGATATTCCTAAAGAGTATACGTGGAATTTGGAGAGTATCTTCGCAACTGATGAGACCTGGGAACGCGAGTATCAGGAGCTTCAGAAACAGCTGCCGGATCTGGAAGCCCTCAAGGGGAGACTGGCCCAGAGCGGCGAGGCTCTCCTGAGCGTGCTGCGCCAGCGCGACGAGTTCTTCGAACGGCTGGAGACGCTGCTGGTCTACGCTTCGATGCGTAAGGACGAGGATACCAGTAATAGCCACTACCAGGGGATGTACGACCGCGCCCTTCAGCTCTACGTGCGCGCGTCCACGGCAATCTCTTTTATTGAGCCGGAGATTTTGGCCGTACCCCAGGAGACGCTTGAGGGCTATCTGCGCGAAACTCCCGGCCTGGCCCTCTATGAGCATCAGCTGCACGACCTCAATCGTCAGCGCCCACATATCCGCTCCGCCGAGGTGGAGGCGGTGCTGGCCGCCGCCGGTGAGATGGCTGAGACGCCAGATGCGATCTTCACGATGATCGATAATGCCGATCTGCACCTGCCGACTATCCGCAATGAGCAGGGCGAGGAGGTGGAGCTGACCAAGGGGAACTACCTGGTCTATATCCGCAGTACGGATCGGCGCGTGCGTCAGGAGGCTTTCGAGGCGCTCCATGGGACCTTCCTCAAGCAGCGCAATACGATCGCCGCCACCCTGGCCGGACATATCAAGACGGATATGTTCTACACTCGACAGCGTGGCTATCGCTCGGGCCGCGAGCGCGCCCTGGCTCGCTACAATATCCCTGAGAGCGTCTACGATATGCTCATCGAGACGGTCAATGAGGAGCTGCCGCTGCTACACCGCTACCTGCGCCTGCGTAAGCGCATGCTTCAGCTCGATGAGCTGCATATGTACGATCTCTATGTCCCGATCGTTAAGGAGACGCTGCAAGAGATCTCCTACGAGCAAGCTCGCGATACGGTCATTGCTGCCCTCGCTCCTCTGGGGGAAGAGTACATCAGTGCCCTCAAGCAGGCTTTCAGCGAGCGCTGGATCGATGTCTTCGAGACGCCCGGCAAGCGCGGCGGCGCCTACAGCGGCGGCGCCTATCGGACACGCCCCTTCATCTTGCTCAATTTCCAGGGCAACCGCGATAGCATGTATACCCTGGCCCACGAGCTAGGGCACTCGCTGCACTCGTATTACACGCGCCGCCATCAGCCTTTCGTCTACGGGGACTACACGATCTTCGTGGCCGAGGTGGCCTCGACGTTGAATGAGACGCTGCTCACCGAGTACCTGCTCAAGACAACGGAGAGCCGCGAGGAGCGCCTGGCTATCCTCAATCATTCACTGGAGGATTTCCGCGGAACGCTCTACCGCCAGACGATGTTTGCCGAGTTCGAATATCAGCTGCATCAGTTTGCTGAGCAGGGTGAGCCGCTGACGGCGGATACGCTGAGTCGACTCTACCACCGCCTCAATGAGAAGTACTACGGGGCCGAGGTGGTCATCGATGACTTGATCGATATCGAGTGGGCCCGTATCCCCCACTTTTACTACAATTTCTACGTCTATCAGTATGCGACCGGCATCTCGGCAGCCTGCGCGCTGGCTCAGCAGATTCTGGAGCAGGGGGCGCCGGCGGTTGCTCGCTATCTGCAGTTCCTGCGCTCCGGCTCTTCGGACTATAGCATTGAGCTGCTGCGACAGGCCGGGGTTGATATGACGACGCCGGAGCCGGTGCGCCAGGCTTTGCGCCTCTTCGAGGCCCATCTCAGACAGATGGAGGAGCTGATCGGCTAGCCAGGAAGGCCGGCGCTCTGGCGGGCGCAACTCGCTGCGCTGCACCTGGGCGCCGCCAGGCCGCCCAAAACGGGCCGCCAGACGGCGCGCTGCTCCCTCTGCCCTGCTAGGGATGGGCGGCAATGAAGTCGCGCATGGCTTCTAAGACCTGCTGCGGCTGCTCAATATGCGGGGAGTGCCCACAGTTGGTTAGCTGGAGTTCGTGATAGCTTCCTCCCTGCTGGCGATAACGCTCCAGGAGCCACCGAATCTGGGTCTTCATGGGCTGGGGCGGATATTGCTCAGCCCCCGGCCAACCGGGGACGATGCCGAGCTGCCCAAGATAGCCGAGGTCGAAGAAGGAGGTGTCTGAGACGATCTGGTCGTCGGCGCCATGAATCCAGAGAATGGGCGGCTTGGGACTGAGATCAACCAGCGCCGCTTGATTGAGATAGGCGGGAGAGAGAGCATTGTTGACTCCCTGACGGCCAGGAGCAACATAGGGCCAGTTCGGCGACGGCAGGGAGTCGCCCGGATAGTTGCCAGGCCCGGTGCGCGTCGAGAGGATGGCGCTGACGTAGATCTCTTCGCGCTCGGGCGCCACACGGAACGGCGGCTTGAAGTAGAAGTTGTTCATAACGGCCCGCGGTGAGCCTTGCTCGGCACTGCGATCGCCAGCCGCAAGACGCTGCACGAATTCAGCGTTGGCGGTCCCGCCTCCGCTACCGGCAAAGTCCGGCCAGACCGGGCGCCCCTCGGCGTCGCGCGTTCCTCCAAAGCCAAAGGGCGAGCCGGTCGCCTCCAAAATGAGGCCGCGTAGCCGGCCAGGGTAGTCGATGGCATACTGCATGACTACATTGCCTCCGAGCGACCAACCGAGCAGGTGGAAGCCGCTCAGTCCCAGGGCATCCGCGAAACCAGCCAGGTCGTCCGAGAGATCGCGAACGCCACGAGTGGCATCGATCGGTAAGAGCTGGCTGTCGCCGTAGCCCCGCATGTCGGGCGCATAGACATGGTAACCAAGCGCTGCCAGGGCCAGCATGAGGTCCTGGAAGAACAGGGCTGAGGAACAGTTGCCGTGGACAAGGACAAGCGCCGGCCCTTCGCTCCCAGCTTCGAGATAGGCAATCTCCAGACGCTCTGTGCTGCAACGCCTCTGGCTGATCCCAGGCAGGAGGACTGAGGTGGGCATGGCTGTGATGGCCTCCTTTACTCCAAAATATGAAAGGTGAATCATCTATCAGTAAGCTTACCCCAGCCGGTACCCAAAATCAAGCAAGTCGCTTGGGGCTGGTGGGCACAAGCGCGTTGGCTTGTCTCTTTCTCCACGCAATGTTTGAGGTCGCAGTCCTGCTCCTGCTTACCTGGCCGCCCGTCAGTCCGGTGCGCTATCCATCCCTGGCCAGATGTGCTATACTTAAGTGCGAGCGACGGGCTTCGCGCTTGCGCTTATGTGCTATGGTATTTGGTAAGGGGAGTTCCTTCTTTCTTTCTTTCTTTCCAGGCTATTCAAAGAAGCAAGCTTCGCTCACTAAGAGCAACGTGGGCCGCTCCGGTTTCCGTTGCTTAGTGAGTGCGATCTGAAGCGAGGAACAGGAGCTGTATGGACAGGTCTCCTCAGACTGCCGGCTCGATTGCCGATGAAATTCACGCGACCTTGCTCGACGTTGAGGGCGAGGAAGGGGAAGAGCATATCCATACACCCGGGCCGAGCTATTGGCCACTGTTGTTGGCCGTGGCGGTGGCTGCGGTCTTCTTTGTGCTGCTCTTATTGAACAGCGCCCCCTTGCTCTCGCTCGGGCTGGCGCTGGTGGCAGGCATTTTTGTGATTGCCTTTATGGTCGGTTGGGGAATCGAGGACCCCTTCAAGTCTCTGCCGCCCATCTATGTGCCCGCGCCCGCTGAGGCGCGCGATCGCTCGCCTTTCAAGCTGGGTCTGGACGTGGTCGATGCCCGTGGCAGCTGGCTTGGAACCATTCAAGCCCGCTTCCCGACCTATCTGCTGGTTGAGCGTGGGCGCCTCTTCCCCAAGGTCTACTATGTGCCGCGTCAGGCGGTAACATCCCTGAGCGATGACGGTGTAGTGCAGCTGAATCTGAGCGAGGCGGATCTGCAGCGCATGGGTTACAATCGGGTGCCTGATGATCTCTATAGCGAGTCGCCCGAGCCAGATGTGCCGCGCGTGCGTGGTATCCCGCAATTCGGCAGGCTGCCGCTCTCTCCTGCTCAGACCGGTCATTATCTCTACGGCGCTCGCTGGCCCGGTATCAACACGGATGCCAAGAACTCGTACCATCTGGATGAGATCCAGCCCGACCCCAGCGAGTATGTAACTGAGGGCTATCCCGTTTTGAACCATGCCCCCGCAGGGAGCGGCAGCTAGTTCGCTCATCGCCCTCAACCCCTGTGTAAGCAAACCCTACGCCGGGCGACCGCTGTGGTCGCCCGGGTTTGTTTTGCGTGGGGAGAGCTATCCGCTTTACTCTCTCCCCTCAGCCGGAAGGAGGGGTGTCCCAGCTCCCTCCCTCCCTATCGGTCAGGTCCCTTCCGTTTGGCCTTCCTGCTGTACCTCCCGGCTCTGCTTGGGGCGCGCAGCCGCATAATAGAGGCAGAGATCACGGAGAAAGCACTGGTCACAACGCGGTCGTTGAAAGAAGCAGCGACGCTGGCCGTGCCAGACGAGACCTTTGTGGAAGTTGTAGATGGTGCGTGCATCGGACGGCAGCAGGGCTTGCAATACGGGCTGTGCTTGCTCGGGAGTGAGTCGGGGCGGGATGAGGCCCAGGCGGATAGAGATGCGATGGACGTGGGTGTCGACGGGGAGCACTGGCAGGCGGCAGCTAAAGAGGAGGACGCAGGCGGCAGTCTTGGGTCCGACGCCCTCGAAGCGACTGAGCCAGGCGAGACTTTCCTGGACAGGGAGGCTGCAGAGGAAGTCAAGATTGAGAACGCCGCGCTCAGCAGTGATCTGGCGCAGGATGGCCTGCAGGCGCGGCGCCTTGACTTCTGGCCAGTTGACGACGGCAATGGCTTGCTCCACGGCTGCCGTGGGAGCGTCACGTACCGCTGCCCAGCTCCCGAATTGCTGGCGCAGGCTCGCATAGGCGGCGGCTGTCTGTTCGTCGCGCGTGCGATGCGAAAGCAAGACATCGACGAGCTGGCTGAGTGGGTCCTTGCTGGACCAATCCGGCTCACCGTAGTGTTCGACCAGCCGCCGCGTGATCTCCTGAACCCGCAGGCACCGGGCAGCCTGGTCTTGACTCTGCTCCGCTACCCTCCGCTCCTCCAAATCTGGGGGCTGAGGCGTTTCGCCGAAGAGCGCCTGGCGGTAGAGCGCAGCCTGCTGGCTGCGCCGCTGCTTCTGCTTCACGGAAATTGGTCCTTTCTCGCTTCCTCGTTCGCTTGCCCCAGAAGCCTGGAGACGCTTAGGATAGGCCTGGCCGCCCGATCCAGAGGGAGCAACGGCCAGGCCAGGCGAGACGGCAGGCTATGAAGCTGGCTACTCGCCCGAGGTGAGGGCTTCCTGCTGGCTCGCCTCCTCGCCCTCGTGGGCCTGGCTCTCTAGCCAGCGCTCCAGATCGATGGCAGCCCGACAGCCGTCGCCGGCAGCAGTGACCGCCTGGCGATAGCGGCGATCCGTGACATCGCCAGCGGCAAAGACGCCCGGGATATTGGTCATGGTGTGCTCAACAGGGATAATGTAGCCCAGCTCATCCATCTGCAGCAGGCCACGGAAGAGGTCGGTATTCGGCTGATGGCCGATGGCCAGAAACAGCCCCTCGACGGCCAGTGTCTGCTCGTCGCCCGTCTTGACGTTGCGCAGGCGCAGGCCGGTCACTGAGTCCTCGCCTAGCACCTCGACCACTTCGCTATTCCAGATAAAGCTGATCTTGGGATTCTTCAAGGCGCGATCCTGCATGATCTTGCTGGCACGCAGGGTATCGCGACGGTGGATGACGGTCACATGGCTGGCGTAGCGCGTGAGGAAGAGGGCTTCCTCCATTGCAGTGTCACCCCCGCCGACCACGGCCACCTCTTTCTCTTTAAAGAAGAAGCCATCACAGGTGGCACAGGCGCTGACTCCGCGTCCCTGCAGACGCTGCTCGCTCGGCAGTCCCAACCATTTGGCACTGGCGCCGGTGGCAATGATCACTCCTCGGGCCAGGTAGCTGCCCGAATCGCTGGTAATCACAAAGGGGCGGCGACTGAAGTCGACAGCGGTCACATCTTCAGGCAGCATCTCAGCCCCGAAGCGCCTCGCCTGCTGCTCCATCTTCTCCATCAGGGTCGGCCCCAGAATACCTTCTTCAAAGCCGGGGTAGTTCTCGACCTCGCTGGTGAGCATTAATTGCCCACCGACCTGATAGCCTTGAAAGACCAGGACCGAGAGATTGGCGCGAGCCGCGTAAATGGCCGCTGTGTAACCCGCCGGCCCCGAGCCGATGATAATTGCGTCGTAGACCTTCGCCATAGACGATATGTACTCCGCTTCTGACAAACTTATCTCCCTGACCGTAGGAAGGAACGCGACAAGTTCACTTGTGAAAACACGAGAGGGAGGGTCTTTTATGCCCCTCTTCTCTCCAGCCCCGGCTCAGCCAGCCAGATAAGCCCCAGAGCAACCCGCCTCGCCTTGCTTCAGGCCAGACTTCAGAGACGCTCGGGCGGTAGCGACAGCCGCTCAGTATTGAGCCTTCCCTGGGCCCGATTGAGGGCAGCGTCGATGTTGGTGCAAGCCGTGATGAGCGAGAGATGGGTGAAAGCCTGGGGGAAGTTCCCCAGGGCTTCGCCACACAGCCCGACTTCTTCGGCATAGAGGCCAACATGGTTGCTGTAGGTGAGCATCTTCTCCAAGAGCAGGCGCGCCTCGTCGAGTCGCCCGCAGCGCGCCAGGACTTCGGCCAGCCAGAAGCTGCAAGGACTGAAGGTGCCTTCCTGACTCCCCAGGCCATCGTCGGCAGCCCGTCCAGGATCATAGCGGTGTACGAGAGAGTCGCTGGCCAGCTCGCGCTGAATGCGCTCGATGGTCCTGAGCATGCGCGGCTCGTTCGGTCCCGTGAACTTGACGATGGCCATGAGCAAGGCGCTGGCATCAACCGCCTCGCTTCCGTAATACTGGACAAAGCTCTGCCTGCGCTCGCTCCATCCCTTGTGCATAATCTGCTCATAAATGCGGGCACTGGTCTCCATCCACTCGACCATCGGCGCTGGCCAGCCACGGTGACGCGCCAGGCGCAAGGCTCGATCAAAGGCGACCCAGCTCATGACGCGCGAATGGACAAAGTGCTGGGGGCCACCGCGTACCTCCCAGATGCCTTCATCAGGGTCATCCCAGTGATGTTGCAGCCATTCCAGCAGGCGGCGGAGATTCTCCCAGAGATCGTACGAGATCGTGCTATAGCGATTGAAAATGTAGATGGCATCCATCAGCTCGCCATAGACATCGAGCTGCTGCTGCTTGTAGGCGGCGTTGCCGATGCGAACGGGGCGACTCTGGCGATAGCCCTCCAGGTGATCCAGGGTGTACTCAATCAGCTCCTGCTCGCCGTTGACGCCGTACATGGGCTGGAGCGAGCCGTTCTCTTTCAGCTCGTGGCAGCGTGCGTCAAGCCACTGCATGAAAGCCTCGGCTTCCTGGGTGAAGCCAAGAGTCAGCAGGCTATAGAGCGTAAAGGCAGCATCGCGCAGCCAGGTATAGCGATAGTCCCAGTTGCGAGCCCCACCGACCGTTTCGGGGAGGCTGGTCGTCGGCGCGGCCACAATAGCCCCCGTGGGGGCATAAGTGAGCAACTTGAGCACCAGGGCCGAGCGCTGCACCATCTCGCGCCAGCGCCCCTGGTATTGGCACTGGGAGAGCCAGCGCCGCCAGAAGCTGAGCGTGCGTTGAAAGGCTTCATGATAGCGACGCGATGAGACATGTTGTGGGCCAAGGTCGCCGCGCCTGGCGCTCTCGAGCAGGAAGTAGGCTGATTGGCCAGCATGCAGGGTAAACTCTGCGTGCACCCCCCCCTGTCCATCCTCGCTCAGCGATATCGTGCTGGCCAGCCCCAGGGACAGCCCATCGCTGTGGAACACTGCCCCCTCGGGCGAGAGATGGATGACGTGCCCGTCGCGGGCATAGTTGAAGGCGGGACGACAGACCAGCTCGAATTTGAGCGAGCCGCGCACCACGGTCACGGCACGATAGAGATGATGCTGATGCTCGGCGCTGCCGGGCACCTTCACCGGCATGAAGTCGGTGATCTCGCCTACTCCATCGACCGTGAGAAAGCGCGTCAGCAGAATGTTGGTCTCTGGAATATAGAGCTGCTTCTGCCCCATCGAGGCGTGATCGTGCGGCGGTGGCGCAATGCGAAAGAAGCCACCTTTTCGCGCATCGAGCAAGGCGCCAAAAACACTAGGGGAATCGAAGCGCGGAATACAGCACCAGTCGATCGAGCCGTTTTTGCCGACCAGGGCCACCGTATGCAGGTCTCCGATGATCGCATAGTCCTCAATAGGTAAATAGGTCGCTGGGCGACCATCTGCCGTTTTTGGCTGCTCAAGGCGACCTCGTGACCGCACGGGCGGTGCTGTCTCTCCTCCGTGGTGCGACTTTGCCTGTTCCATGCCAGAGTCCTTTCGCGCCATCATTGCTTTCTAGCGACAGGGTATGGTATACAGAGAAAGCTATGACTTCGCAGCGCCCAGCAGCGTCAGGCAGCCAGCCAGCGCTCCTGTAGCCCGGCAGAAAACTGCTTCGCTTCGCTGTCGGCGCGTCGCGCTTCCCTGTTGCTCTCTGCTGGTATGCATTGTACCACAGGGGAACAGCGGATCTGCTCAGGCTCAAGTCCTGGCCCAAGCACTTCTGAGACAGACTGGCGCCGCAAAGATGAAGAGCGAGCGGGCGACAACGTCGTGCCCCCTCGCTCGCTCGATCGGGAGAGGGACCGGTGTCAGCAAAGAGCAACATCATCGAGCACGGCAGGAACCTCTACCTTTATAAAGGGCAGAGCCGGGTCGATCTGCTTTTTTGATCTCTCTAGCAGAGCAAGGCTATTGGACGGGTGGAGCGGTCGCCAACACCAGGCCGGTAGCAGAGAGTCGAGCAGCTACTGCCTGGTCCGGCTGAGAGAAGAGAGGGCCTCTAGCAGGTAAGCAGACAAGCAAGCGAACAAGGAAGGAAGGAAGGAAGGAGAAGAGGAGCATGGCAGATCTGGCGTCCGTACCTGACTTTGAGATGGTAGCTACCTGTATCGCAGAGCGCTTTGAGCGCATGCGCCCCTTGATGAGTCAGTGGGCGGATCTGGCGCGCCTGGCAGTCCAGGGGCTGCCTCACGACCGGGCGCGTCTGGCCGAGCTGGAGCGCCGTCTTAATCAGCTACGTGCGGAACTGCGGACGTTTGTGCTGGTGGCGTCCGAGCATTTTTCCGATGGGCAGCTGGCTGCCTTGCGTAAACAGGCCCGCATGAGCAAATCGGCCTGGCGCTCTTTGAAGAAGGTCCGCCCGATCACCACGCGCTCCGGCTTCACACTGCTCAGTTTCTAGCTGGCCCGGCCCGGCAAGGATGCCGGCGCTCGCTCGCACGACGCGCTCTTTCCGACGCCGAGATGCTATACTGAATTGACGCGCCGCCTCTCTTCATGCGTCACGAGCAGCGCCAGGTTGCTCTACTCTCGTCCTTTTGTACAGTGGTGCGTTTCCTTTGGTTGTCCTTTCTTTCTAAGGAAGAGGGCAGAAAGGGGGCTCAGGTTTCGTATGGCACCTGCAGCAGCACGCGTGCTGGCGATCGATATCGGCACGGGAACACAGGATATCCTGCTCTTTGAAAGTGGCAGGACAATGGAAAATAATGTGAAGCTGGTAATGCCTTCGCCAACGGTGATTGTGGCCGAGCGCATTCGTCGGGCGACGGAGGCGGGCCGGCCTCTGCTGCTGACCGGGGTCACGATGGGCGGTGGCCCTTCGCACTGGGCAGCGCGCGACCATGCTCTGGCCGGCTATCCGGTGGCGGTGACCCCCGAGGCGGCGCGCACCTTTGACGATGATCTGAACGCGGTGGCGCAGATGGGCTTTGAGATCCTCAGTGAGGAGGAGGCCACCCGGCAGGCCCTGCGCCCGGATGTGGTCCATATTGAGCTGCAGGATCTGGATGCGCAGGCCATCGTCCAGGCTTTGCGCACTTTCGATGTTGATCCGCGAGTAGATGCCCTGGCCATCGCCGCCTTCGATCACGGGGCCGCTCCGCCGGGCTATAGCGATCGGCGCTTCCGTTTCGAGTTTCTGGAGCGCATGATCCGTCGCTCGCCAAGACCAGCCACCTTCGCCTATCTGGCAGACGAGATTCCTCCGGCACTGACCCGTCTGCAGGCGCTCAAAAGGAGCGTCGCCCGCTACGTGGAGTACAGCGGTTCCAGGCCGAATCTGCCGATACTCGTGATGGATACGGGAGCTGCGGCAGCATTGGGAGCCTTGGAAGATCCGCTGGTTCGCCAGCAGACCCAGAGCCTGCTGTGTAACATCGGCAATTTCCATACGCTGGCTTTCCACCTGGTGGAAGGGCGTATCGTCGGTCTTTTTGAGCACCATACCGGCGAGATCAGCCGGGCACGCCTGGAGGAGCTGCTGCAGAAGCTGGCCGCTGGCACACTGACCAATGATGAGGTCTTCGACGATAGCGGACACGGGGCTTTGGTGCTGGAGCCAGCACGCCCAGGCGCGTCGCCCACTTCCTCTTCGGAGCCGCCGTTTCTGGCGGTCACCGGTCCCCGCCGCGAGCTGCTGCGCGGCTCGGCACTGCCTCATTACGAGGCAGTACCGCATGGCGATATGATGCTGGCCGGTTGCTTTGGTCTGCTGCGCGCCCTGGCCGAGCGCGTGCCCGAGTTGGCCTCAGCGATCCGGCCCGCGCTATTGAACGAGAGGGGCTGACCCGTGGCAGACCAGATGGACAGCTCAAAGAAGGACCTGTAGCGCGCTGAGCAGAAGCGGTCTGACACGGAGGCAGACAGGCCAACTGGCGAGAGGAGGAGAAAAGGAAGGGGGAGGAAGAAAGAACAGGAGCGGAGAGCTGCATCAGGGAGTCAGACCACTCTCGGGAGTCTCGGCGCTGGAGGAGTGAGCGGATGCTTCGGCCTCTGAGGCTGGCGTGGGTAAAGGAATTGGCCCCTTGCTGCGCTGCCGACGACGGCTCCTGCGGCGAGGAGCGGCTTGCTCAGGGTCAGCATTGGGGTCGGCGCGTTGATCGAGGATGCGGGCCACTTTTTCGCGGATCAAGGTAATCTGGGAGTAGACGGCCTGGCGTGACTGCTGAAGCTTGCGGGCGATAGCGGAGGGGCGTTCACTATTGGCCAGATAGCGACAGATGGTAGCCTGTTTCTCTGTCAGATCGACATCGGGGTGAGAGAGCGCAGTCCGAGCCAGATCGACCAGTTCGCCATAGCGCCGGCGCTTATACTCATCGAGGTCCGCCGGAGAGAAGAGCCAGCGATCAACGACTCGTACGCCGGGGATGCGTCCGGCCTCTACAAGATGCATAAAGTGCCAGTAACTCAGATCGAGTTGTTTGGCGGCCTCGTGGGTAGTCAACATACCATTCAGATGCTGCAGGTTATAATGCAGTTCATCACTCCGCAGGGCCATCTTGGACGCCTTTCTCCACCTGGGATGCAGGTTATCTTGTCTTCGTCTCGCCTTCGTACGCTGGTGGTCAGCGCTAGCAAGCAGCAGGCAAGATACAGTTGCTCATGGTGAGTATACCATACCCAGGGAGGGTTAGCAAGGCATAAGGAAGGGAAGCCGCCTCGGGAGAACGGTGAGGCGAGCGCACGGACGAGGGCAGGAGAAGATCACAGAGCTGAGCAGCGCAGGAGGCGCTTATAGTGAAGAACACCTCGGGTCCATGAGAAGCCTCTCATGGGACCAAGGTGTCTCAGCCGGGAGACGCCGTGTGAATGAGCGCCTCTGCTCGTTGCGTTGCTCTGTTTTTTTTGGCTGCGCGCAGCGGACAGCGGCTTAGCTCAACCGGAAATAGAGCCGAAGCCTTCGCTTAGCGAGGCCGATTGAAGAGATTCTGCAGGCGCATCGCCAGCATCATATCGCCGCTGATCTTGATCTTGCCAGTCATGAAGGCAGTCGTGGGATCGAGCTTGCCCTCAACAATGGAGGCCCAGTCTTTATCACTGACCGTGAGGGTGATGTCGGGCTTCTCTACGCCGCCCTTGATCAGCTCGGCCTGACCATTCTCCACTTTGATAGCATAGACGCCGGGATCATCGCCAGTGATGTTCCACTGGAAGGTCTTATTCAGCCCACTCGCGGCTGACGGATTGACGTTCTGAACCATCGCATCGAAGATTTCAGCAGTTGTCATTGGTGCACTCCTTCTTTGCTCTTTCGCAGGGAGTTACCCTAACTGGCACTGGTTACAGTATAGCAATGGCCCACAAAGAATTCCAGGCAACTGGCTAACAAAAACGCTCGCTTGCCCAGGTGAATAGCTCACGCTCGGGTCTGGAGTAGGGGGCCAGTCCGAGGAGAGGGGGCAGAGCGTGCCTCTTGCCAGGGGCGGAGCTTAATGGTATCGTGTCCCTGGCTGGTCGACATATCCAGGGCGTGCAGCGGAGCGCCGGCCTCAGTGCAGGGCCGGGCAGGAGTAGCGCCAGCCTTGCAATCTGTCGCTGTTGCAACGGGCAGGACCCGCGACGGCGGGCCTGGCCTGTCGGCAGGGAGGGAGGGAAGACAAGAGAGATCCACTATGGCTAGTGCAAGTAGTTTTAAGGTGAAGGTGGAGGGCGGCTATCTCCAGTTTAGTGCCGCCCACTTCATTACCTACGGCGGGAAGTGCGAGCGCCTCCACGGCCACAATTATGGCGTCACCGTGGAGGCGGAGGGGACCCTCAACGAGGATCAGCTGGTCTTCGACTTCACGATCCTCAAGCGCCTGACGCGCGAGATCTGCCAGCGCCTCAACCATCGCTTCTTGCTGCCGATGAAGAATCCGCAGATCGAGCTGATTGCCTCCGCCGATGAGTGGGAGATCCGCTTTCGCGAGAAGCGCTACGTCTTCCCACGGTCCGACGTGGTGGAGCTGCCGATCGATAACTCAACCGCGGAGCGGCTGGCTGAGTATATCGCACAGGAGCTGCTGGAGGCCCTGGCGCCCTACAATACGTTGAATGTGCAGACACTAACGGTGGGCGTTTCGGAGGCTCCGACGCAGATGGCCTGCTACCGCCTCGATCTGCGGGGACGTCTGCCAGGCTGAGACGCAGCGCCGGGCTGGTTCAGGCTCTGGCCCCTGGACTTGCCTGCTCTGCGGGCAGCCCGGCAAAGAAGCGCTCTGCGGCGATCCGGCCCTGGCGATAGAGCGCCTCGATCTCGCCGCGACTCAGGTCGAAGCGCGTGGCCCCGATCTTGCCAACGGGGATGCTGATGGCGTGGATGGCTCCCATTCCACAAGCACGCTGCTCCAGGGCAAAGCGGTCATGGGCCGCAAGCATGGTCTCCAGGAGGGCCTGACTAAAGGCCACCAGGTTGCTCAGCGGCAGGAAGATCGGCTCCTCTGGCCGATCTGCGTCTTTATCATGACCATCCCCATCGTCCTGGCTGTCGCCCTCGCAGAGGCGAAAGCCCAACAGCGGGCGGGCCAGTTCCCCATCTGAGGGGAGCAGGGCGAAGAGGGGGAAGCCGCTGACGAGGCCGCCATCGACGATGTAGCTGAGTCCGCCATCGGGACGCTGGAGAGTGACTGGCACATAAAAGAAGGGGATGCTCGCACTCATGCGTACGGCCCGAGCAATGTCGAGCTGGTCGGGGTCGAGGCCATAGCAGGCGCGCTCGCTGTGCAGGTCTTGAGGCAGACGCAGCAGGCGCCGACGGCTGACGTCGGCAGCGACCACGGTCAGCCGATACGCCGGAGAGTAGTCGACCGCTGGCTCTTTTGCTGGAGGCAGACGCAGGTCGCCGAAGCAGCGCAGGCCACGGGCTTGTAGCAGCTCACGCATGAAATGCTCTAGCTCAACGCCTGTGTGGAGGCCGAGCTTGAAGAGCAGACGACTGACCTGGTGGAGATGCAGGCGGTCGTCGGCAGCATCGTCGGCAAAGCGACGATAGTCAATGGCTCCCATGATGGCATGTAGCTCGGCAGCACTGTAGCCAGCGGCAACCAGGGCGGCGATCATGGCACCGGCTGAGGTGCCCGCCAGACGGTACCAGCGATAGCCGCGCTCTTCAGCAACGGCTACGGCCCCGATGTGAGCCAGTGCCCGCATGCCACCACCTTCGAAGACGGCGTCGGCAACCAGAGCAGGGCGATGAGCCGGGCCGGAATTGGGAACACTCTGAGAGCGAGAAGCAAGAGGAGTGTCGGGAGTATTAGACATGTTGGGGAGGACCTCCAGAAGATGAGGTTGTTGTGCGCGCTCCAGGACGCGCTGGCGAGGAAAGAGGAATGGTTTGATCAGGAGAGCAGTTGTGTCTTCAGATGGACGCTCTCTAGAATAACTATACACTGATTTCAACAGAAAAGAAAAGTCTCTGGACGGGCACGAGTGCAGCGATGCTCTAGCCTTTCCATCCCGAGTATTACCAGAGTGCTATCTTAACGGTTTTTTTCTATGCAAGGCCCCCCAGGCCGTGATAGAATGGCAAACGCAGAATCGCGAGATCGCGCCCACTGCAGCCAGGGGAGTGTCTCACCCTCGACGAGCAGGCCCTGAAGCCAGTGTCTCTCTCGCAGGCTGACACTCACTGGGCTGCCGTCGCGCTGCAGATGCTGGTTGTGAGCGGAGTGAGACTATGGGATGGGCTTCGAGATCGTTTTCCCCGTGCGACGACGAAGACGACGATGGATAAGGTCTATTATCTTGATTTGCAGACCCTCCTGGACTATCTGCAGGGGCAATCTGCGATTCTCTCAACGACGGTGAGCGTCCCTTCTGTGCGCGGCACCTGCCAGGGCCTGGTTTTTGTGAAGGAGGGGACAGTACTGGAAAGCCTCATCCAGGGGCCGAATGGTACGCTGCTGGCAAGCGGGGCCAGGGCTTATGCACTGCTAAGCAGCCGCGATCAGTGGCAGGTGCGTATTCAGCCCGATGTCGAGCAGGTGCTGCGCTCCCTGGTAGGCCCCACTCTGCCCGAGCCGGAGCCGCGGCCAGGGCCAGGACCGAGGCCGACTCAGGCCGCGCTTCCTCCCGCCTCTCCTGTCTCGCCTCCTTCCCTCTCGCTGACGCCGGTCCCCCGACCGCTGCGCCCGCTCGACGCCCAGCTGCTGGCGGGCTTCAGCATGCGCCAGCGTTTCGTCTTGCGCCTGGTTTTTACGATGGTGAATGGCGAGCGCTCGGTCGAGCAGATCAAGGCACAGTTGAATCTCTCGTCGGCGGTGGTTGAGGAAGCGCTGATGACGCTGCGCACTCTGGGTGTGATCAGCTAAGCTCAACGCTGTAGCTTCGCTACGATGGAGGATGGTATGAATTCCCTGTTGGCCTGGTGGTTCCACCTGACGCTCCCCAGGCATCTGCCGGAAACAACGCCGGCTGAGCGTGAACGTGCCCGCTATGCTCGCTTAACCAGCACGTTCGCTCTGGTGATCGCCCCGCTCGGCCTGCTGGCTTTTATCTACGGAGCGCTGACTTCTCTGAATCCGATCGCTCCCTGGATCGAGGGCGTGGCTTGCTTCTGCGCTCTGGCCTCGCCTCTGCTGAACCGCTGGGGCTTTACCTATGCCGCCGCCTCCTTGCTCGTGCTGAACTCGATGATCAACTCGGTGGGAAACCTGATTACGAACCCTCTTGATCCGGTCTACGTGGGAATCTTCAGCGCGCTGGTGATCCCGGTGGTGCTTGCCGGGGCCTTGTTGCCCCCGGTGGCCTCCCTGCTGACAAGCTTCCTGAACAGCGCCGTTATCGTCGGCCTGACACTCTTCCAGCAGCATACGCCCGAGTACGATCGCTGGCTGCGCCTGGGTTATGGCTCCATTATGATCGCTTTGCCGATCGCCCTACAGCTGATCGTGGGTATCATCACCTATGTGATTATGCGCTATCTGATTGCGACGATTCGCCGCGCCGATCGGGCCGAGGAGATTATCGCTCTGCAAAAGGAGATTACAGAGTATCAGCGCCAGCGCGCTCAGGAGCAGCGCCAGCTTGAGGAGGGCATCGCTCAGATCGCTCAGGTCCATGCGGCGGTGGCCAATGGCAATCTTGAGGCCCGCGTGCCCACCGGTCAGGAGGGGGTCCTCTGGCAGATCGCTGTACCGCTCAATAATTTGTTAAACCATGCCCAGCAATGGAAGCGCAATTCCGATTTGCTGGAACAGACCTATACGTTGGCTCATCAGTTGGTGCGCTATTTGCAGCGCTGCCGCTTGCAGCAGACGCCGGCGGTCTTTACGCAACCAACTGGTACGCCTCTTGATCCTATTCTGCCAGAAATTCAGTACTTGAGCGAGAAGGCTAGCAGACCGAGCCGCACGTCGTCTCTGTAGTGAGCCGACGATGGTGGCTGGCTGGCTGGCTTCGCTCGCTCTGCGCGCCCGTGCGCCTGACTTCTGTCGGTGTGCCGTGGCGCGTTGCGATTCTTAGAGCTTGTTGGTTGCAGCTTGCTATTTAGCTGGAAGGAGTCTTTGCTTGTATGCGAGTCCTTGTGACGGGCGCTTTTGGCAATATCGGTTTTAGTACGGTGCAGGAGTTGCTGCGCCAGGGCCATACGGTCCGTTGCCTCGATCTGCGTACGAAAGGTAACGAGCAGAAGGCGTCACAGATTAGCCGTGAGGCGGGCGCGCGGGTGACGATCCAATGGGGCGATATCCGCTATCGTGAGGTGCTGGCTGAGGCAGTGCGCGATCAGGAGGTGGTAGTCCATCTGGCAGCCATTCTGCCGCCAGATATCTATGAAAAGCTAGAGCTGGCTTATGAGGTGAATGTGGAGGGGACGCGCAATGCGATTGAGGTGGCACGGCAGCAGCCCCGGCCTCCGCGCTTTCTCTTTGGTTCAAGCCTGGATGTGTTCGGCTACACGCAGGATCAGCCGCCGCCGCGCAAGGTGACCGATCCGGTCCAGGCAACCGACGATTATACGCGCCATAAGTTGGCAGGGGAGGCAATGCTGCAGCAGTCCGGCTTGACTTGGGCGATCTTCCGCTTCGCTGATGTGCCCCCCTTGGGACCGCGCCCGATCCATCCGATTATGTTCCGTATTCCTCTCGATACGCGCCTGGAGATGCTGCATACGTTCGATGCCGGGCTGGCGGTGGCCAATGCGGTGAGCAGTCACGAGGTCTGGGGGAAGATCTGGCTGATCGGCGGCGGCCCCTCTTGTCAGGTGCGCTATCGCGATTATTTGAACCGCATGCTGGAGGTGATGGGGATCGGTTCGCTGCCAGTGGAGGCTTTCGGCCACGAGCCGTACTGTACGGACTGGCTGGATACGAGTGAGAGTCAGCGGGTGCTGCGCTATCAGCGCCATTCCTTCGAGGAGATTATTCAGGATGTGGCAAAGTATGCGGCTCCGCCGGCCCCGGTGCGGGCGCTGATGCCGCTGCTGCGCCCGATGGTGCGCCGCCAGATGCTGAAGCTTTCTCCGTACTGGCAGAAGACCCAGGCTCCTTCGGCCTGAGTCGAGGGCTGAACAAGCTCCCGAAGCCGCTTGAGGCGCGTTTGCTGATTGCTCCCGTTGAGAAGAGCAGGCAGGCCAACGCGCCTCTGGCTGTTCTCGGGACCACATCGGGCAGGTCTGGCTTTAGATGAGGATGCGCCCGTCTTTCAGGAAGAGGGTGTCGTCAACCCAGACTTCGCCGCCCTTGCGCAGGTCGCAAATCATGTCCCAGTGCAGGGCCGAGCGGTTCTGTCCCCCTGCTTCGGGGTAGCTGGCCCCCAGGGCGAGGTGAATGGTGCCGCCGATTTTTTCGTCGAAGAGGATGTTGCGCGTGCTCCGCTGAATATTCCAGTTGTTGCCAAAGGCAAATTCCCCAGCAATACGCGCTCCGCTGTCGATATCAAGCATGCGCAGCAGATAGTCTTGTCCCTGGCGGGCGCTGGCTTCGACGACTTTGCCGCCGGCGAAGGCCAGGCGGATGCCTTCGACAAGGCGCCCGTCAACGGTACTGGGCAGGTCGAAGGTGATGGTGCCTTCGAGGCTGTCTTCGACGGGACTGGTGAAGATTTCGCCGCTGGGGAAGTTGCGCCGCCCGTCGCTGTTGATGAAGCGCCGCCCAACCACGGAAAGGGTCAGGTCGGTGCCTTCGCTGAGGACACGAATGCGCTCTTTCCCTTCAAGCCAGGCAACGAGACGCTGCTGTTGCTGCGAGAGGTCCCGCCAGCGGGCGGCAGGATCAGGATCGTTGAGAAAACAGGCTTCGAAGACGAATTCTTCGAATTCGCTCAGGGAGAGGCCGGCGTCCTGGGCATAGGCTTCGGTGGGATAAAGGGTCAGGCACCAGCGATAGCTGCCCCCTTGCTCGCGCTGCTGAAGGCGGTTTCTGATGGCTCCCTGGGCTTTGCGCCGTCTGGCCAGGCGGCCTGGGTCGAGAGTGGTAAGAGCGCTGGTGTTGCTCTCGGCTTCGATTCCCAGGCGAGCGGCAATGCGTTCGGCGAAACCTTCGAGGAGCAAGGGGGTGTTTTGTAGCTGGTCGTCGTTGCCTTCGCGTAGCAGTAGCTCCTCCAGTCTGTCCAGGTTGAGCAGGGACAGGGGATACGCTCCAGCGCGCAAAAGCTCTCGATAGACGTTCTCGATCAGGGGCGCGGCCAGGGGCGTGGATTGGATGGCGACAAGCTGACCTGGCTGCACCTGGAGGCAGTAGTCAACCAGGGTCCGCGCCCAACGGACCAGTCGAATGTCGTGCATGTGGCTTTCCTTTCTTCTTTTCCTCGCACACGTCTTGTTTCTGACTGATGATGATAGCATAAGGTCAGAAGACCAGCCAGCGCAGCCGAGCGCAATCTCTTGCCGATCCCAGTACTGCCGTTGGAAAGGCTTGGAAGATTACAATGGGGATTCGTCTCTCTTTAAGAGAGGAAGCTGTTTTCTGTCATGTCTGGCAACAGTGCTATTGTTGTTCTCAGAGCAGAAAGGAGCGGTAGAAACCAGATGAGCATTGCCATTGTAATTCTTGTGCTTGCCCTGATTTCCCTGGGACTGGCTGTCATCAGCAGCTTGCTGCAGCGACGGAGGCACGGCCCGGCGGCGTGTGCTGGTGTTGGGCGAGGCAGCACTCTGGAGGAGGAGGCGATCGAGACAGGGGGTGATCAGCCGGTCAGCGGCAGTGTGCATAGCCACCATCGCCATGCGCCGCATCCAGAGACATCGCTGCCGTCACATTCGTCGGGTTCTCACCATAGCGGTCATGCCGGCGGTCACTTCGGCGGTCATGCCGGTGGCCATTTCGGCGGTCATACTGGCGGTCACTTCGGCGGCCATTTCGGTGGGGACGCTGGTGGTCATCACGGCTTCTGAGTCTGCTCTGGGAAGGGGGAAGCGTTGAGGAACGCTTCCCCCTTGCTCAGGAGGTTCCTTTTTCGCTGATTCTGAATCGAGCCGAGCTGGTCGCCTTGCAGCCCACAGGAGAGGTTCTGCTGTCGCCACTGCCTGCCTGCCTCTAGCGGGGCTTGTGTCCCCAGACCGTCAGCAGTGTGTAGAGGCCACAAAAGTCTTCCTGCTGCACTTCTGCTGTCGCTTGCTGGGTCAGGTGCCTAAGCTCTTCGCTTGTAGCTACTCCCATTTTGATCAAGAATGGTTGGATCAGCTCCTGGAGCATCAGCCAGTCTTTGAGCATTGGATAGTAGCCTTCGGTCCCCATCGAACACTCAATGGCGCTGGCCCGCAGCTTCACCTCGCGAAAGCCGGCCTGGCGCACCAGCCGCGGCAGCACCGGCGTGATCCCAAAGTGGCGCCCGTCTGCCGAGAAGCTCTGGCCCGCCTTCTTGAAGGCCTCCGTCAGGAGAGCGTTGAAGCGCTCCGCAGCTGGGCTGTTCGTCAGGCCGGACTCGGACTCGGTGAGCCGGATCACCCCACCCGGCTTGAGCAGACGCCGACACTCGGCCAGCAGCTTCGGCCAGGCCCCCGGCAGCATGAAGCCTAACAGCAACCGCCCGTTGACCAGGTCAAAGGTGGCATCGGGGAAGGCCAGCGGCTCCATGATATTCATCACCTGAAAATGGGCGTTCTGCAGCCCCCGCGACCAGGCCTGCGCTCGCGCATACTCGATCACCGCCTGGCTGATGTCGACCCCGATCACTTCCACTTTGGGATAGGCAAAGGCGAGTTCTAAGGCCCAGCCTCCCGGGCCGCAGGCCAGGTCGAGGACGCGCCCCCCTTCGGGCAGCGGCGCCCCTTCTGGAAACTCCGGCAAGAGACCCCCCATTCCACGGGTCAGCATCTGGTCCTGATGCATCAGACGGGCCAGCTCACCCGCATTCTCCGAATCGATCACATAGGTGTTCTGGCCCTCTTCTGGCACGCTGTTCTTCTCGGCAGAGTCCATCATGCCTCTCTTCCTTGCTCTCCTCTAGTCCTGGGGCGCGTATCCCCAGACCGTCAGCAGCGAGTACAGCCCACAAAACTCCTCTTGCTGCATTTCCGCCAGCGCCTGCTGGCTGAGAAGTCGCAGCTCTTCTTGAGTGGCGATCCCCATCTTGATCAGAAACGGCTGACCCAGTTCGAGGCCCATCAAATAATCCTTGAAGACGGCATAATGGGCCTCAGTTCCCATTGACCACTCGACGGCGCTGGCCCGCAGCTTCACCTCGCGAAAGCCGGCCTGGCGCACCAATTTAGGCAGCACCGGGGTAATGCCCACCTGGCGCCCGTCTGCCGAGAAGCTTTGACCCGCCTTCTTGAGCGCCTCGCAGAACAGCGCATGCAGACGCTCCAAAGCTGGGCTGGTGGACAATGGTAGCTCCGCCTCTGTCAGCCGGATCACCCCGCCGGGCTTGAGCAGACGCCGACACTCGGCCAGCAGCTTCGGCCAGGCCCCCGGTAGCATGAAGCCTAACAGTAACCGCCCGTTGACCAGGTCAAAGGTGGCATCGGGGAAGGCCAGCGGCTGCATGACATTCATCACCTGAAAATGGGCGTTCTGCAGCCCCCGCGACCAGGCCTGCGCTCGCGCATACTCGATCACCGCCTGGCTGATGTCGACCCCGATCACTTCCACTTTGGGATAGGCAAAGGCGAGTTCTAAGGCCCAGCCTCCCGGGCCGCAGGCCAGGTCGAGGACGCGCCCCCCTTCGGGCAGCGGCGCCCCTTCTGGAAACTCCGGCAAGAGACCCCCCATTCCACGGGTCAGCATCTGGTCCTGATGCATCAGACGGGCCAGCTCACCCGCATTCTCCGAATCGATCACGTAGGTGTTCTGGCCCTCTTCTGGCACGCTGTTCTTCTCGGCAGAGTCCATCATGCCTCTCTTCCTTGCTCTCCTCTAGTCCTGGGGCGCGTATCCCCAGACCGTCAGCAGCGAGTACAGCCCACAAAACTCCTCTTGCTGCATCTCGGCTACAGCAAGCTGAGCCAGATGTTCTAGCTCCTGGGGGGTGCCCACCCCCATCTTGATCAGAAATGGCCGAATGAGTTCGAGCCCCATCAAATAATCCTTGAAGACCGGATAATGGGCCTCAGTTCCCATTGACCACTCGACGGCGCTGGCCCGCAGCTTCACCTCGCGAAAGCCGGCCTGACGCACCAATTTAGGCAGCACCGGCGTGATCCCAAAGTGGCGCCCGTCTGCCGAGAAGCTCTGACCCGCCTTCTTGAGCGCCTCACAGCAGAGTGCCTGGAAGCGCTCCAGTGCAGGGCTGGTCGTTAATGCTGGCTCGGCTTCGGTCAGCCGGATCACCCCACCCGGCTTGAGCAGACGCCGACACTCGGCCAGCAGCTTCGGCCAGGCCCCCGGCAGCATGAAGCCTAACAGTAACCGCCCGTTGACCAGGTCAAAGGTGGCATCGGGGAAGGCCAGCGGCTGCATGACATTCATCACCTGAAAATGGGCGTTCTGCAGCCCCCGCGACCAGGCCTGCGCTCGCGTATACTCGATCACCGCCTGGCTGATGTCGACCCCGATCACTTCCACTTTGGGATAAGCGAAGGCGAGTTCTAAGGCCCAGCCTCCCGGGCCGCAGGCCAGGTCGAGGACGCGCCCCCCTTCGGGCAGCGGTGCCCCTTCTGGAAACTCCGGCAAGAGACCCCCCATTCCACGGGTCAGCATCTGGTCCTGATGCATCAGACGGGCCAGCTCACCCGCATTCTCCGAATCGATCACGTAGGTGTTCTGGCCCTCTTCTGGCACGCTGTTCTTCTCGGCAGAGTCCATCATGCCTCTCTTCCTTGCTCTCCTCTAGTCCTGGGGCGCGTATCCCCAGACCGTCAGCAGCGAGTACAGCCCACAAAACTCCTCTTGCTGCATCTCGGCTACTGCCTGTTGCTCTAAGCGCTCTACATCGCTCTTATCGAGGCTCTCCATCTTCATCACAAAGGGCCTCATAAGTTCTAAGCCCATCAGCCAGTCTTTGAAGACCGGATAATGGGCTTCGGTTCCCATCGACCACTCGACGGCGCTGGCTCGCAGTCGCACGTTAGCAAAGCCCGCCTGCCTCACCAATTTAGGCAGCACCGGCGTGAGACCAACATGGCGCCCGTCTGCTGAGAAGCTCTGGCCCGCCTTCTTAAGAGCATCGCAGAGCAGTGCCTGATAGCGCTCCAGTGCAGGGCTGGTCGTCAACGTCAGCTCAGTTTCCGTCAGCCGGATCACTCCGCCAGGCTTGAGGAGGCGCCGACACTCGGCCAGCAGCTTCGGCCAGGCCCCCGGCAGCATAAAGCCAAAGAGCAGCCGCCCGTTGACCAGGTCAAAGGTGGCATCGGGGAAGGCCAGCGGCTGCATGACGTTCATCACTTGAAAGTGGGCGTTCTCCAGCCCACGCGACCAGGCTTGCGCGTTGGCGTATTCAATCACTGCCTGGCTGATGTCGACCCCGATCACTTCCACTTTGGGATAGGCGAAGGCCACTTCCAAGGCCCAGCCTCCCGGGCCGCAGGCCAGGTCGAGGACGCGCCCCCCTGCGGGCAGCGGTGCCCCTTCAGGAAACTCGGGGAAGAGGCCGCCCATGCCCGCGGTGAGGATGCGATCCTGCAGCATCAGGCGCGCTAACTCACCGGTATTCTCAGAGTCAATCAAGTAGGTGCTGCGGCTACTCTCCAGCTCTTTACGATGCTTCTCTTCAAGAGCCATCGCCGTTCTCCTCTGTTTACTCCCTTCTAGGCAGCGGAACACTGTTCCATTAGAATTTGCCTGACAACGATAGTGACGAGTCAGCTCGCGCCATTGCATTACGGCTGATCTACTTCGATGCCAAAGCAGAGAAAGCGTAGTGGAAGCGAGCCAGCATTTGTAATCTCATGAGGCAGCAGAGGAGGGACAAGTAGACAGTCTCCCTCTTTCACCGTGAGTGACTGCTCACCAAGCCTCATCTGGCCTTCCCCTTCCAGTAGATAAAATACCTCTTGCATCGTTTCATGGGCGTGGCTGTGGATCGTCTCGCCGGGAGCAACCTCCACCTCATTGACAAAACACAGGGTTGAGAGCGCCTCTTCACGGTAAAGAAGGACCCGCTTGAGTGCCCCATGACGGGTTGGCTCCAGCGGGACAGCCTCTCTCGCCCGTCTGAGAGGCTGCGGGTGTTTTTGAGTGGGCGAGGAATGGTTTTGACCGGTCATAATTGCTCTCCTCTCACAACGCTCTCAGAGCAACTGATAGCCTGCTGAGTAGGCGATCGTTTTCCCTTCTTGCAAGAGGGAGAGGAAGCCAGCATCGCCGAGCTGCAGGCGTTGCTCAGCTAGCCAGATGAGACGCGACAGCTTTCCCAAGAGGGTTGGATAGTGATCCTGAACTACAAGAATCAGGCGCTGGGCCTCCTCGATCGCTGCTGCAGGATCAAGCAGAATGAGACATTGAGCACGAGAAACTTGCATAACCAGGGACTCAAAGCCGGGCAGCTCGATACTCAGGCCGTCCCACTCTTGGAAAAGCTGGTATGCGAGACGTGCAGCTTGCTCCCGGCGAGCTAACGCCAGCGGTTTGTGCAGATGAAAAGCAAGACGCTTGTAGCCTTCCCCCTGCATATAGGTAACCTGATTGAGTGCTTTGGCTCGTTCACTGCCAGGAAGTGCAAGCACGCTGCTGCGAGCGGCGTCTAGCCGCTGTAACCACAAGTTCTCATCACCACGGGTAGCAGCGAGATGAGCATACTCACACAGGAAATGGGTCCAGAGGGGAGACAGCTCTTGCCCCTGAAGCAACTGGAGGCCTTCTTGACACGCCTGCTCAGCCTCTTCAAAACGCCAGAGCACACGCTGATGCCTCCCACGGCGAGCAAGCAACTGCGCAGCTTGAAGGCGCTCCTTGTCCTTCTTGAGATTGCCAGCACGTAGAAAACGCCCCTCCAGTTCATTGTAGAAGGCAATGAGCTGTGGAGCACGTTGGTACCAAGAAAGTACATACTCCAGAGCACACGCCATAAGTAACCCAAGGCGTAACTCCCAAGAGGCCATTGCCGTGTCATCGCGCAGGTCGGGAGCAGCTAGCCAACGCTCATAGAGACTTTGCGTTACAGTCAATACATATTGATGCTCTCCCTGCTGCAAAAGCTTTTCTAGAGAGTTCAAGAGCAGGTACAAGAGATCCAAATCAAGAGAAGCTTTTGAGAGGGCAACAGGCTGTCTTAGCTCCTTACTAGCCTGGAGAAGCTCGCTAGTCCCAACCGCTCCGGCCCCAAGGGCCACCACCATGCGCTGCAAGGCACGAAGTAATTCTCGTCGGGCATAGTCGAATGAAGGCATGTCCTGGCTCTCCTCTCTCACCCCTCGGAGGTGCTGAGATTCAACGCTAGCGGGCGCAGCTGAACAGGAGGATTGCCACGTGGAGGGCCCACCGAGGATAATTCCGGAGCGACCAGTCGGCAATTCGTCTGATCTCTGGTGTGCCTGGCTGGTCCGCAGCCGAAGATGAGGCCGAAGATGAGGCACTGCCAACCACCGCACCAGAGGACGCGCGCATAGGTAAGCCACAAGCTCTTCGGTCTGAGGCTCTGGACGGCGACCCGCTCGCCCTAGCGCTTCCTGCAGACGGCCATAAGTTATTTCAATTTCTTGATATGCTCCTCTCTCTCCTAATAGTTCCACAAGTAATCTAAAGACATCTTCATTTTCTGGCTGCCTTTCCAGGAGGAGGCGAAGATAGAGTTCAGCTTGAGCAATTCCCCCTTGATGCAGATAGCAGCGCACGAGTGCCTGAACGCACTGGCTCAGGAGGCCTTCGAGCAGTTCACGCCTTGCTTCCAGCCAGGGAGCATAGCAACCGGCCAGGAAGACACCCCGTCGCCCGAGCTGAAAGGCCCGTTCCCAACAGACTAAGGCTAAACCTGGCTCTCCGAAACGTTCAAAACGACTGGCCTGCTCCATATACCATAAAAATGCATCGACATCCAACCAGACAGTCGGATAGGGAGCTATACGATAGGCCCTGCTTACACCAGCCTGCTCTAACCAAAATAATCTATCAGGTTCAACTTCTGGCACTACAGACCTTAATAGACAGCGCAGGCGAGATGCCGTATCATCGAGCCGAGCCGCCGCCTTGCGAGGAGAATAGTCTCCAAAGAGCCACTCCTGCAGGTCTTCACGTGTGGCTAGCCGCTCCGGCTGGCACAACAAGGCAGCCAACAGCGCAAAAATATGCTGATAGCTGCTTAGGCTCTTTCTGCGAATCCCCTTCTGCTCTCCCTGAGAGAGGACACGACTGGACCACACCCGCCTAGGAGCCTGCTCCGGCCCTTGCACCGTCAACCGACCGAAGGTGCGTAGCACAAGCCAGGACTCCCTCCGCTTCTGTCCTACCGAGTCTCCCCTGGGCTGGACCTCGATGCCGTTCTTCTCTTCCATTCTGCGAGAGCCCTCCTCCAGGCACCTGGCAGTAAAACTGAACCTGGCCAGCTGTGATTTTCCTCTTCTGAAAAACCTTTTACACAAGAGTATATAAATGCTTTTTCTAAAGTATACCATCCATTCGCTTACGGCGCCAGATGCCGCACAGGCTCAAGAGAGAGTTCAGAGAAAGTCACAGCTGGCCACGAGATGTTACCAGAAAAGCTAGAGATGGGTATAAAGAACAGACAGCAGCGCACAAGAAGCTTACACGCCCAGGCTCCAGGCAGTGATAGCTTCTTCCTCTGGTACTCCCAGCTCCGTCATCCTGGGCTACTTGATCCGTGTCTGGAATGAACAACGCGAGACAATCTATAAACTTCGCTCCGTCGATCATCCTGAATACAGGTATATCATGATAACTACGGTAGCAAAAGCCATTCTCATAGCGTACTGGTGAACTGAGCATATGCTAGACTTTCATTGATCAGAAAAATTTTACATAAATGAAATTAAAACACCAGGAGGAACCGAGAGAAGAGACCCTGGAGCCAAGCTATCTTTGGCAGCAGGACGGCTTCAGAAGGTAGGAATACAGAAAGGAGAGCGGATCTATGCTTACAGCGAACCCTTGCCAGCCGCCAGATCACCAGTCGCCTCACCTGGTTGGCCTGAGAGACCAGGCCCAGATGAGCAACACCAGTCCCCAGTTCCGTGCAGCTTCATTGGCAGAAGAGAGCGACTATGCATCACAGTCCCACCACCTCGATTCTCTGACCAGGCTTGGCAGGCAGGCATTCCAACAGGGTCAGTTAGCAGAGGCATTGCGCATCTTCGAAGAAGCTTGGAAGCTAGCAGTATCTGCCCAGTTGCCAGCTGAGGCAGCAAGGCTACAGGGGTGGTGTGGCTTGATCTACCGCCGCTCCGGTCGCTCGCGACTGGCATTGCAAGCCTATCAGAACGCCCTATCTTTCTACAGAAGAGACCCTGATTCTCGCTGGTCTGCCTTCCTGATAAGCGAGATCGGTCAGGCGCTGCATCTACAAGGGCGCCTCTCAAAAGCTTTCCTTTACTGTCTGGTCGGCTTGCGCCTTCATCTCCAGCTTGCAGAACAGAGCCGGGGCAACGCTCTCGCGATAGGGATGAGTCACGCTGCGCTTGGTCTGGTCTGGCACTCCTTTCGAGAGCTTGCCCATGCCGAAAAACACTTTCACGCAGCCCTTACGTACTATCAGCAAGCTGCCTACCAACCAGGAATCGCTACCCTCTTCTATTATCAGGGGTTGATCGCTCTGGCCAAGACTCAGCTTAAACAAGCAGCAGAGCTATTCCAACAGGCGCACATGCTGGCAAGGGATTGCAAGGGCGATGAAGAAGTTGCCTTGCTCATCGAGCATGGCTTAGGCCGTCTTGCTGCCTGTAAAAAAAGCTGGCCAGAAGCGATAAGCCGTCTCCGCAACGTCTGTGAAGGCGCTCAACGCCTCCAGAATCGCTATCTCCAGGCACACAGCTTCTTGGAGATGGCCGGAGTGCTGCAGCACTCCGGCCAATATGCAGCGGCCAACCACTATTGTCTTCAGGCCCAAGCACTTGCCAGGCAAGAGGACTATCACCTGTTGTTGGCCCACAGTGAGATTCTATTAGGCGACCTTCTCATGACCCAGGGGCAAGTCGCTCAAGCTCTCGCTCACTACCGCGAAGGGTGCTCTTTGTCGGCCCTGACCGAGGCTCAGACGCATCTACAGGCCAGGCAGCGACTAATTGAAGGGCTGTCGTCTGTATCGCAGGGGTTTGGAAAGAGATCAGAAAAATTCTGCCAACAGCAGAAGCAGATCACTGGCTCCTCTTTGCTGGAGGGCCAGGCTGACGAAGGTTTGTGACTGAGATCAAGCCCTTACAATAAGAGGACCCTGAGCGGAGCCTGCTCGGGCTGGCCCGCCCAGGGTCCTCAAGTCCCGCGCCCAGCCAGTCGTGGACCAGTGGCGGGGGGACAGGAGTCGCCGTTTTAGATGCCGATGCTTAGCCGCGCGCGCGCTCGGCAGCCTTCAGAATAGCACGGCGCGCCATCACAGCGGCCATCTGCGCCCGATACTGCTTCGAACCGTGGATATCCTCCATCAGCTCCAGGCCCTCAGCGGCATGGCTGGCCGCCTCGGCCACCGTCGCCTCATCCAGCTGCTTGCCCACCAGGGCCGCCTCCACCGTCGAGGCCCGTGTCGGCATCGTCCCCGCCCCCGTAATCACCACACTGGCCGCCGTACAGGTGCCATCGGCCCCCAAGGTCACCACCGCCGCACAGCCGGCGACCGCGTAGTGCGACGCCTTATTGGCCAGCTTGGTATAGGCGCTGCCCGTGCGCGCCGGCGGCAGCGGGAAACGAATCTCCGTCACTATCTCGCCCGGCTCCAGGGCCGTCGTGAAGGTCCCCAGGAAGAAATCATCCGCCGCGACCGTTCGCTCCCCATTGGGGCCGCGCACACGAATCTCCGCCCTCAGCGCGCGCACCGCCCCCGGCATGTCCGCCGACGGATCAGCATGCGAAATACTGCCGCCGATCGTCCCCCGATTGCGCACCTGCGGATCACCGATCACCGAAGCACACTCGGGCAAGAGGGCAAAATGCCGGCGCAGGACCTCCGAACGCTCAATCGTCGCATAGGTCGTCAAAGCCCCGACCGCTACCGCTCCCTGCTCCTCTCGAATATAAGAAAGGCCAGGAATGCGGCCAATATCGATCAAGTGGGCAGGCTGGGCCAGGCGCAGCTTCATTGTCGGAAGCAGACTATGGCCTCCGGCCAGCAGCTTGGCATCATCACCGTACTGCGAGAGCAGGGCAATGGCCTCATCCACCGAGGTCGCAGGATGATACTCAAAAGCGGCAGGAATCATCAGACATCTCCTCCTCGCATCGTACGTCAAGGCAGAGGGCGTGCAGGCCAGCCAGCCGGATCAGGCGGCCCCTTGACCGGCCCGCACCCGCCCGCCCTGGCCTTCATCATCGACGTTCGTCAGGGCAAGAGCAGCAGCCACCAACGCGCTTTACGCCTGCGGCTGGGCCTGCTGCTGCTGGATAATCCGCCAGATGCGCTCAGGCGTCAACGGGATATCGACATGTGGCAGACCGAGCGCATCGGCCACCGCCGCGGCCACCGCTGGTGTCGCCGCGATGGTGCCGGCCTCGCCCACGCCCTTGACCCCGAGCGGATTATACGGTGTTGGCGTCACCGTATGATCCAGCTCAAAAGGCGGCAGCTCCGAAGCCAGCGGCATCGCATAGTCCATAAACGTCGACGTCAGCAACTGGCCATTCTCATCGTAGACCACGCCCTCAAAGAGCGCCTGCCCGACCCCCTGAACGATGCCCCCGTGGATCTGGCCCGCCACTAACAACGGATTCAACTGGCGCCCACAGTCATCGACGGCCACATAGCGCCTCAGATGCACCTCGCCCGTATCCTTATCGATCTCCACAACGCAGATATGCGTCCCGAACGGGAAGGTACAGGCTTCCGGCTCAAAGAAGACCGTCGTCTCCAGTCCCGGCTCAATCCCCGGTGGCAGCGTATTCGAGAAATTGGCCGCCGCCGCCACCTCAGCGAAAGTCACCGCCTTCTGCGGCGCCCCAGTCACCGAGAACCTGCCATCCTCCAGCGTCACATCCGCCGGGCTGGCCTCCAGCATATGGGCGGCAATCTGCTTCATCTTCTCCTTCAGCTTCTGCACCGCATTATAGACCGCCGTCCCGCCCACCGCCGTCGTTCGGCTGCCGTAGGTGCCGCGCCCCTCGGGCGTCGAATCGGTATCGCCGTGCAGCACCAGCACGCGCTCAATCGGAATGCCAAACTCATCGGCGGCAATCTGCGCAAAGGTCGTCTCCTCGCCCTGCCCATGCGGCGAAGCCCCCGTATAGATCAAGACATCGCCGCTCTGATCGACACGCACCCGCGCGCTCTCATACAGACCAAAGGGGGTCAAGCCCTTGGGACCAATGCCGCAGATCTCCACATAGGAAGAGATGCCGATCCCCATCAGCTTCCCCTGGGCCCGCAGCTGCGCCTGCTCGGCCCGCAGCTGCTGATAGCCGATCAACTGCATGGCCTTCTCTAGAGCCAGCTGATAGTTGCCGCTATCGTAGACCGTCCCGGTGGCCATCTTATGCGGGAACTGCTCCGGCTTCACAAAATTGATCATGCGCACCTCGGCAGGATCTTTGCCCAGGGCATGAGCCACCAGATCAACAGCTCGCTCCGCGATATAAGCCGCCTCGGGCCGACCCGCGCCGCGATAGGCATCGGTCGGAGCCTTATTGGTAAAGACAATATCGCAACTGCCATAGGCCACCGGGATATCGTAGCAGCCGCAGATCATCGGCAGCGTAAAGGCAATCGCGATCACATCCGTAAAGAACTGCAGGTAAGCGCCCAAGTCCGAGACCACATGGACCTTCAAGCCCGTGATCTTTCCCTCGCGGGTCGCCGCCACCTCCACATAATCGATCTGGTCGCGCCCGTGGATCGTCACCGCCAGATTCTCGCTGCGATCCTCGATCCACTTGACCGGGCGGCCCGTCTTCATGGCCGCAAAGGCAGCCAGGGCCTCTTCAGGATAAATATTGAGCTTGCAGCCAAAGCCACCACCGACCTCGGGCACAATCACCCGGACCTGATGCTGCGGCAGACCGAGCTGCTCGGCCAGGTAGTTGCGCAACAGGTGAGGAATCTGCGAAGAACTCCAGACAGTCAGCGTGCGATCCGCCTTGCGGAACTCCGCCACTACCCCGCGCGTCTCCATCGGCGAGGGAGCCAGCCGCTGATTAACTATGCGCTGCTTGACCACAACGCCGCCGTTGGCCTGGGTCTCGGCAAAGACACGGTCGATCTCATCGGTCGGGGGATGCACCGAGGCGGCCACATTCGTCCCAAACTCCTCATAGAGCAAAGGCGCATCGGGCTGAGCCGCCTTCTCAGGATCAACTACCGCCGGCAGCGGCTCGTAGTCGACCTCGATCAGATCGAGGGCATCGCGCGCCCCGTAACGGCTCTCGGCGATCACCACCGCCACCGGATCGCCGTAGAAACGGACCTTGCCCTCAGCCAGCGGCCCACGTCGGCCCATGCCATTGGTGATGTGCGGCGGCAACGGAGCCGCCACCGGGATAGAGCCAACTACCCCCTTGAGGTCCTGAGCCGTATAGACCGCCACCACGCCCGGAGCCTGCCTGGCTGCCTCCGTATTGATGCTGCGAATGCGCGCATGGCCATAAGGACTGCGTAAGACAGCCATGTAGAGCATGCCAGCGAGCTTGAGATCGTCGACGTAGGTCGCTTGACCGGTGATCAGACGGGGATCTTCGCGCCGCTTAATCGGCGTACCAACCAGTGCAGCAATACCCATAAGCAACCGTTCCTTTCTCCTCGTAACAGGCAACAGAGACGTCTAGAGGAGACCTGGCCAGTTCAACCCAGCCAACACAGCCCGCCTCGCCCCACGCGGAACGAAGAGGCGGACGGCCTGCAGACAGCGCTGTCTGAACCAGGTAAGCACGCTTCTTGTTGCTGGATGACTACGTGAACGCCAGTAACGACTGTCGAGCACCGCCGAACCTCGCTGGAGCAGCGCCAGCGCGGCTGGCTTTGCCGGGTCAAGGCAATGCATGGGGTTGAGAACCGGGCCGGGCCAGCCCGATAGCGGGACGCCGGCTCAGTGCAGCAGAAGAGAGGCCAGGAGAGCCTGACTGACGCTACTCGCTGGCACCGACGGGCTGCGAGACGCCAGCCTGCAGCTTCTCCGCCGCATACTGGACAGCCCGCACAATATTTTGATAGCCTGTGCAGCGGCAGATATTGCCCTCTAGACCCTTACGGATCTCCTCCTCGCTCGGCTTGGGGTTGGTCTTCAGCAACTGGTAGGCCGCCATGATCATGCCCGGCGTGCAGAAACCACACTGCAGCCCATGCTTCTCCCAAAAACCTTCCTGCAACGGATGCAGCTGTCCCTCCGGAGCCAGGCCCTCAATGGTCGTCACCTCACAGCCGTCCGCCTGCACGGCCAGCACAGTACAGGACTTGACCGCCTCACCATTGAGGAGCACGGTACAGGCCCCACACTGCGAGGTGTCACAGCCGATGTGCGTACCCGTCAGGTCCAGCACATCGCGCAAATAATGCACCAGCAACATGCGCGGTTCGATCTCTGAACGGTATTGCTGACCATTCACAGTCACCGTGATTTCGCGCTTCGTCGTCATTGGTGATACCCTCCATGTGGTCGGTTTCATCAGGCCCGTGAATGAGCTTCCGCCCTCAGTTCAGTATACAGGGGCCTGGAACAGCATAGGACCATAAGGGAACAGCTCGTGTCTGTGCATTGGACTGCAGCCAGAGAAGCGGATGGCCTGGGCGCATGAGCCATCGGCCCAGCCACAGGGCCGCAGGCGCTCAGATGCCCCCTCCTCGCTCGCAGACAACTCACTCCGGATGCTTGAGAGTCACGGGGAAAGGATCAACACAGGGCAGGCTCGCCAGATCGCTGCCCCCCTGCCCCTTCATCGTTGCGGCTTCTCCTTCCTTTCTCGCTCCTTACACACGCCCAGAGAGAACGACCTTTTGAGCACCTTGCACGCCCGAGTCGCTCACCGGCCCCACCCCACACCTGCGCCCGCTGAGGCTTGCACTGGACCGCAGGCCCGCAACCGCGGGAGAGAGCCAGGGCAGCTCCCTGCAGAGGCCACAACACGCTTCAGAGAAGCGCGCCAGACCGGTAAGAACTCGTTTCAACTGACAGATAGAGAGTAGCATACGAATGGGCTGAGTGTCAATCGACACCAGGCCCACAAAGCCGATTCCTTGCCCCTCCCCCGCTCGCTTGTGGTACAATATCCCTGATTTTTAATAGGGTACAAAGTACACTAACTGAGGAGGGCTTCCGATGCATCGCCGCGCCCCCAGTGTGCACCCGGGATTAATGACTGACATGTACCATCCAGACGCTGCCTATGTGAGCTGGCGCACCGGTCGCAACGGCCTGGCCACCTTTGACCTCTATACGCGCTCCGCCCCCTTCGGCGGCGCTTATCTACTCGTCGCCGGCCTGGAGGCCGCGCTCGAATTCGTTCAATCGTTCCGCTATACCGAAGAAGAGCTGACCTTTCTGGCGCGCATCCGCGACTATGACGCCGCCTTTCTGGACGAACTGGCCAATCTACGCTTCACTGGCGAGATCCTCGCTATGCCAGAAGGATCAATCGCCTTCCCCAACGAGCCGATTCTGCGGGTGACGGCACCGTTCCGCGAGGCGCTCCTGCTAGAGGCCGGCATCTTGCAGGCCATCAACCTGGCGACCCTGATCGCCACCAAGGCCTCGCGCATTGTCTACGCCGCCCAGCAGGGCCAGCCGCGCCGCGTGGCCGAGTTCGCTTTCCGCCGTGCCCAGGAGCCAATGACCGTGGCACGCGCGGCCTACATCGGCGGCTGCGCCAGCACTTCATTGCTGAACGCCGCCTATGAGTTCCGCCTGCCTGCGACTGGCACGGTCCCCCATGCTCTGATCGAGCTGTTCGACAGCGAGGAGGAGGCCTTTGAGGCCGTCGCCCAGGCTTACAACCGCTATACGCTGCTGCTGGATACCTACGATCCGCGCCGCGCTATTCACACGGCGATCGAGGTGGCCCTACGTGCTCAGGAGACCCTGGGTCATACGCTGGCCGCTGTGCGCATCGATAGCGGCGACCTGGTGGCCGATAGCCTCTATATCCGCGAGCAGCTTGATAAGGCGGATCTACAGCACGTACGCATCCTGGCCAGTGGCGACCTGGATGAGTGGAAGATTCTGGAGCTGCTGCAGGCCGGCGCCGCCATCGATGCCTTCGGCGTCGGCACAGCCCTGGGGAGCGGCTCCGGCTCGGTCGAACGTGGGATCGCCGGCGGCTCGCTCGGCGCGGTCTACAAGGAGGTCTGGTACGTCGACGAAAACGGCACGGAGTACCCCAAAGTCAAGCTGGCCAGCGAGAAATCGACCTGGCCAGGCAAGAAAGAGATCTATCGCCACCCCCAGTGGGAGGAGGACGTAGTGCAACTGGCCCATGAGCCAGCCCCAGTCGGCTACCATCGCCTGCTGAAGCCTGTGATGCGCAATGGCGAGGTCGTGCCCGGCAGTCTGCCCCCGCTATCAGAGATCCGTGAGCTGGCTCAGCAAAACCTGGCCTCCCTCCCCCAGAAGTATCGGGCTCTGACGGTGCAGGAGCCCTATCCCGTGCACTTCAGCGAGGGACTGCAGGTGCTGCGTCGTCAGGCGGCCCGCATCGTTGGCGTCGAACTGCCCGAGTAGAGCCAGCCAGCCTGCCAAGACATAAACAAACAGCCAGGCGGGCTGTCATCACGATGGCGGGCCGCCTGGCTAGGACCTGGCAGTAAGCGCTACTGCTCTCTCCTTCCGGTGGGGTATAATGCAGGGGAGCCAATCCTCACGAGGGGGCTGAGGGGATGGCGGGAGACGGGATCATTGATCAGGAAAGAGGGGGAGAGCATGGCCGAGAGCGCCATCGAGCCGCCAGAGCAGGCAGCCTGCCAGGAGGCAGCGCCGGTAGAGGGGTCGTCGACAACGGCGAGAGACCTGGGAAGCGAGCAAGCAGAGACGGTCGTGTGGACGCCAGGCTTTATTGTGGTTTTCGCCCTGACGCTCGGCCTGGGCCTGAGCGCAGAGTCTCTCTTGACCAACGGCTGGCAGGCCTACCACTACAGCGGTAACTGGCCCCAGCTTGCTCATCTCGGGGCTTTGTTGCTGCTGTGGCTTGTGCTGCTGGTGCGCGGGCGCACGACCTGGGTACGGCTGGGGGCGATCTTCGGCTGCCTGTGGGCCTGCTTTGAGGGCCTCAATCTGCTCTTTAATTTGCGCGCCCAGCCGGGGGCGGTCGCCTATTTGAATGCTTCGGGCAATCTCTCCTTGCTGGGCATGTACCTCTGCTTCGCCACGGAGCAGGCGCGGGCCCCTCGCTGGGACACCTGGTTCTTCGCCCTGGCTCTGGTGGGAGGAAGCTGTATCGTCCTGACCGATTACCTGCTGACCGCCGCCGACCAGCGCTCTTCGGTGACGGTCGCCAACGCCATCGCCGCCCTGGCCCTTTGGCTGGCGCTGCTGATCTGGTGGCTGCGCCCCGTTTGCTGGCGCCTCCATCCAGGGCCAACCTTCCTCTGTGGGCTTCTCCCCCTCATCATCCTTCTCCTCTCTATTCCCGGGATCACCAACAGCTTCAATAATCTTTTCTTTCTGCAAGTAGCGGATCTCTCCTTGCTCCTGGGCGGCCTACGGATTCTGCAGGCTCAGCGCGTTCGTTCCTGAGAGATTCCGCAGACTAGCCAGCCACTTCCGGCTTGCCCGACCGTTTTGGAAGGAGAGAGCGCCGTGAGGAGGCAGCAAACGCAAACGTTTCGCGCCACGCCTGCCCGGAGGGCGTGCACTCAGCAGGAGGTAACCAGGAGGTAACAGGCAAGATGTCCCTACAGTCTGAGCCACAGCGGGCCGACGATCTCTATGCCACCCTGGCCATTAGCGCAGAGGAGGCCAGAACCGGCACCAGCCGCATGCTCACTCTCCCCGACGGGCGCCAGCTCCCGCTGACGCTCCCGGCGGGTGTGCAATCAGGCCAGCGTCTTAGCGTTGCCAACCAGGGACGGCGTCGAGAAGACGGCAGCTACGGCTCGCTCCAGCTCACGATCATCGTGCTGCCCGGGCCACCCCTGGGCGGACCAGGCGGACCCTCCTCAGAGGAAGAGGTCCCCACCCAGCTTGCCAGCGATCGGCTCCAGTCAGCGGCTCCTGCCGCGCTCGTCTCCTCTTCCTCAACGATGGGGCAGACGGCGCCCCCACCTCCCCATACGCCGGGGCCCCTTCCACCGATCTCGTCGTCTCCATCGCTCGCCCAGCAGTGGTCGGCCCCGGCTCAGGGCAAGGGTACCAACCCGCGCCGTCGCCTCTGGCTGATCGCGACCGTGGTCATCTTGCTCATAGTGATCAGCAGCGCGGTTCTGCTGGGCCTGCATCAGCAGCAACAGACCCAGGAGCAGGCCCGCGCAACAGCCACCAGCCTCGCCGCTACCGCCTCTGTAGCGACCAAGCAGGCAGGTATTAAGGCCAGCGCTGTGGCTCAGGCCACGGCTGACGCCCAGGCAACCGCTTCGGTCATCGCCGCCTATCCCAATCCCTACCCTTCGGGTGGCAGCAAGCTGGTACTCTACGCCCCCTTGAGCGATGCGCGCAACAGCATCGGCTGGGAAACCGGTGTCCATTGCATCTTCCGCTCCGGGGCCTATCACGTCGTGAGCCAGGACCCCCGCTACTTCGATCACTGCAGCAATGGCATGAGCTACAGCGACTTCACGCTCGAAGTCGAGATGACCATCGTGGCTGGGGATCAGGGCGGGCTGCTTTTCCGGGGAGCAGATATCGATAACGACCACTATTATCTCTTCCAGGTCGGCACCACCGGCATCTATGCGCTTTTCGCCTACACCGGCGGCGACGATGTCGATGAGCTGACGCGCGGGATCGCCCTGAACTACCAGCGCGGCCTCGGCCAGACCAATCTCCTGGCACTCGTGGCTCGCGGCAACAGTCTGACCCTCTATCTCAATCACGATCCCGTGGTGCAAATCAGCGACGGACACTATCGGGCCGGACAGCTGGCCCTGCTGGCTGTGCCACTCGTCGATGGCGGACAACCAACAGATGTGGCCTATCGCCATCTCAAAGTCTGGACTTTCTAAATCCCATGTGAATGGTGTATAATACCCAGCCAGGAAAAAGAGACTGATCCGGAAAGCAGGGCTACCAGCCAACCAGCCAGCCAGCTAACACAGGGTAGGCAGGTAGAGGCGAGAGAAGCAGCCAGAGGATGCGAAGAACCGAAAGAAGCATGCATGTAAAGCCTTGAGGCTCGGAGAGGGACGATCCATCATGACCACAACTGCCACCATTCCCAAGGGGAAGTACCACATCTGGACGGTCGGCTGTCAGATGAATCAGGCCGACTCGCAGCGCATTCAGAGCATGCTTGATGAACTGGGGTGGGAAGAGGCGAGCCTGGAGCAGGCTAATTTGGTCGTACTCAATACCTGCAGCGTGCGCCAGGCCCCCGAGGAGAAGGCCCATAATCTGCTGGTGCGCCTCAAGCAGATGAAGGAACGGCGCAGCGATCTGCTGATCGCTCTGATGGGCTGCATGATCGGCAACCAAAAGACCATCGACGAGCTGACGCGCCGCTATCCCCATATCGATCTGCTCTTCAAGGTAGAGCAGGCCGATATCCTGCCGCGCTTCCTCGAAGAGCGCTGGACGCCTATCTCCGGAGCGGGCTGCCTGGATATCGAATATCAGGATGAGAGCGGCCAGCTGCATCAGCTCCAGCCGCTGTCGTGGGAAGCGGAGGCGGAGGAGCCCTCCCGCCAGAGCCAGCCGACGCCGACCATCGCCACCTCGCTCAACCGCAGCGGGCAGCGCACGGTCCTGCCAATGGCGATCACGCCACGCCCCGGCGAGCGCGTGGCCCATTATCCGACGAAGATCGAGGCGCGCTATGTGGCGCCTACCGCCTGGCTGCCGGTGATCTTGGGCTGCAATAAGGTCTGCACCTACTGCATCGTCCCCTACCGCCGGGGCCGGGAGCGGAGTCGGCCACTGGAGGAGGTCTACGCTGAGGCCCAGTCGTTGGTGGCCAAGGGCGCCCGCGAGCTGACGCTGCTCGGCCAGACCATCGAAGCCTACGGCCTCGATCTGCCCGGTCAGCCCGATCTGGCCGACTTGATGGAGAAGCTGAGCGAGATCAACGGCCTCAAGCGCATCCGCTTCATGACCTCCTACCCGCGTCACATGACGGATCGCATGATCCAGCGCATGGCGGCCCTGCCCAAGGTCTGCGAGCATGTCAATATTCCTGTGCAGTCGGGCGATGACGCCGTGCTGCGCCGCATGAAGCGCGGCTATACCATAGCCGAGTACCGCGAGCTGATCGCCAGGCTGCGCGCCTGGTGGCCCGGCGTGACGCTCTCGACGGATGTCATCGTCGGCTTCTGCGGCGAGAGCGAGGAGGAGTTTCAGCATACGCTCGACCTGCTGGAGGAGATCCGCTTCGATGTGGTTCACGTGGCCGCCTACTCACCTCGCCCGGGCACGGTGGCGGCCCGCTGGTCCGACGATGTGCCGCTGGTTGAGAAGAAGCGCCGGCTGCACGCCGTTGAGGAACTGCAGGCCCGCATTGCGCTGGAGCTGAATGAGCAGTACGTGGGACGAGTGGAGGAGGTGCTGATCGAGGAGAGCAATACGCTGCATGGCCGCCGTCAGTGGAAGGGCCGCAACCGCGGCAATAAGCTGGTCTACTTCCCTCCCGCTGATGACGAAGGACATCTGTCCTTCCACGATGGACGCGAGGCGGGCGTCGATCTGGAGGCGCTGCACCCCGGCGACCTGGTGCAGGTGCGCATCGAGCGCGCTACGGCCTGGTCCTTGCAGGGTTGCGCCGTTGCGGTATAATAGGCGGGCCAGGCCCTGGCCCGCGGCATTTCGCAATTCGTTCGTAGATGGAGGTGGCTTCTGATGACGCAAGCGCTATCGGCGGAGGAGAAGGCCCGGCTGAAGAAGCAGTGGACGGAGCTGGCCATTCAGCAGGCCCTGGCTAGCCAGTGGCAGGAAGCGGTAGTCACGAATAAGAATATCTTGAACCTCTTCCCAAATGAGGCCGAGGCCTACAATCGCCTGGGCAAGGCCTACCGCGAGCTGGGTATGTACGCCGAGGCCCGCGAGGCCTACTCACAGACGCTCAAGCTCAATCCCAATAACACGATCGCGCGCAAGAATCTGGAACAGCTCGCTTTGATCCAGGAGGATCAGGCCCGCGTCAATGCCGCCACTGTCGCTATCGACCCGGTGATCTTCAATGAGGAGCCAGGCAAGCGGACGACCACCGACCTGCTCAACCTGGCCGAACCCCAGGTGCTTGCCCGCGTCAGCACTGGCGAGAAGGTCCAGCTTGAGCGCGACGGCCATGCGATCTACGTGCACTCCGCTACAGGTGAGCGAATCGGCCAGATTGAGCCGCGGCTGGCTAACCGCCTGATCACCTTGATGGAGCACGGCAATCGCTATGAGGCCGCGATCTCAACACTGGATAACAACCACGTCCGCGTGGTGATCAGCGAGTCCTATCAGCACCCGAGCATGGTGGGTACGGTGAGCTTCCCGGCTCAGGCCGGTGGCGAACTCGTCAGACCGTACACCAAGGACAGTATGCTGCGCTACGACCGCGATGAGGAGGATGAGCTGCTCAGCGAGGACGAGTACTACGAGGGCACTGAGGATAGCGATGAGTACGGCGACCTCGATTTCGAGTCTGGCAGCGATGTCGAGGAGTAAAAAAAGGAGAGCAAGCCCGGTCACCGGTCGCCGTTCCCGCGATTTCTGCTCTTAATCCGTGAATCTCTTCTATTATCATCTCTTGCAAGAAAACGCTGATCTGGAAAGAGGTCCTGCTCGCTATGAATAAGCGTAAACGAGTCGCTCAGCGCAAACATCGTATGAAGGAGAAGAAACTCAGGGAGAAGCGCAAGGCTCAGCGAGCCAGCGCGAGTGCGGCTGCGAATACGGCGCGGCGGTAACGCCGCGCTTCCCTGTTGTATGGAGGCGCTGCGATGACTAGCCCGTCCCCCACTTCGGCGGCGACGGTGCGCAACGTGTTAACCTTGCTCGCTTCCCGCGATGCCCAGCTGGTGGCCGGCGCCGAGGGGCTGGAGCGTCGCGTGACCTGGGCCTTGCGCATGCGCGCCCGCCTGCCGGCTTTTGAGAGTATCCGTGGCGGTGAGTTGGCTCTGCTGAGTTTGACCCAGTTGCGCCGCCTCGATGAGACGCTGCCCCATCTGCTGCAGACGCTACATCGGGAGGGGATCGCGGCGGTGGCTGTGGCCGCCCCTTCGATTGAGGCCCTCGGCCCAGAGGCGGTGGCTGTGGCCAATCGCTTGCACCTTCCGCTGATCTACCTGCCGGCCTCGGCTCCCTTGGAGGAGATTGTACGCGAGGTGATTACCTTCGTGGCCAGCTTCCGCAGCGAGCTCGAGCGTCGCGCTACGGAGGTGGCTCACCAGCTGATGCAGCTCAGCGTACAGGGCGTCGGTATCCAGGGCCTCTGTGAGTATCTGGCGCGCGTGACCGGCAAGTGGGTGGTGGTCCAGGACGCGGACTACTCGTCTCGCTGGCAGGTGGCTCCTCCCGCCGCCCAGCCAGAAGGCATGCTCCCTATCAGTCTGCCTCCTCTCCAGGACGAGGACGCCCTCCGCCAGGAGGGCCTGGCGCGCGTCGTGGTCCCGATTTTGATCCGCCACGAGATCGTCGGCTACCTCTCCTTGATTGGCCGAGAGCAGACCTTCGATTATCAGGAACGCCTCCTGCTCGGCCAGGTCTCCCCTATTCTGGCCCTGGAGTTTGTGCGCGAGCGCGAGCGCAGCGAGGTGGAGAGCCGCTATCAGCTGGAGGCTTTTTTCGATGTGGTGCAGGGCAACTACCAGCAGCCGGAGGAGATGCAGGCCCGCGCTCGCTTGCTGGGCCACGATCTGACTCCTCCCCAGGTGGTGGTGGTCTTCGAGCTGTCTCCCCAGCAGGCAGCTCCCCTGGCCGGAACCATCGCCGCCGGCTGGAGCCGCCGCGTGCGCGAGGAACTCTTGCGCTCCTGGCCCTCAGCCTGGGTGGTCACGGAGCAGCAGCGTGTGACGGCTTTGCTGCCACTCAGCGACCTGCGCACGGGGGGCAGCGATTCGCGCTCCGATCATGAGCTGGAACAGGCCCTTTTCTCGCGCCTGGAGCGGGTACATGGCCGGATTCAGCAAAGCACCAATTTTCTGAAGGGAGAAAGCGCCTCCGCTGGCAGCTCTCGCCCCCCAACGCGCCATGAGAGCGATCCCCCCTATTCGGTGGGCGTCGGGCGCATCGCTCAGCAGATCCAGGGTATCGGACAGTCCATGCGGGAGGCTCAGCAGGCCCTGGAGATCGGGCGCCGCCTCTTCGGCGAGGGCCGCCTCCATTCGTTCGCTCGCCTCGGAATCTACCGCCTCCTCTTCCACCTCTATGGCCACGAGGAGCTGACGGCTTTCTACCGCGAGACGCTCGGCCCTCTGCTGGAACATGACAGCCGCGGCGGCGAGCTCATCGAGACACTGGAGTGCTTTTTCCGCTGTAATGGCAATCTCAGCGAGGCAGCACGCGCTATGCATATGCACCGCAATTCGCTGCTCTATCGCCTGGAACGCATCGAGGAATTGCTCGGCCAGTCCCTTGAGGATTCAGAGCTGCGCCTCTCTTTGCAGATCGCGCTGAAAATCCGCTATATGCTCCAGGAACACTAAGCTTTACTTCCAACCAATTTTTTTCATAACCTTCTTCGCCTCATGCACTTGTTCGCGCTCTTCCGTGTCAGGTGTCTCTCCTCACCCCGGCAGGAATCTCAGCCATAGCCCGATAGTCTGGAATAGCTACCAGACAGCTACCGATGTGCTATCCTTTACAGAGATGTACCATTGTGATATGCCTGACCGAGGCGAGATCGAGCAGGACCGCCGCACCGCGCCGCTGGGTGCACAGGATTTTTCGGGGGCGCTGGTCGGGCTTCCCGCCAGGTGGTGAGAAGAGTAGAAACCAGCCAGGGCTACCCTCCTCTCGCAAGTGATCGCTGTCGCGTCGCAGCCGGCACATTGCTACTTTCTCTGATCGCATCATCGGTTCTGCTTTCTGGTAAAAGCTGCGTTCTTCTCTAGAGAAGACCTTGAGTTGACTGAACTGAGCTACAGCGAAGAGAGGACTTCTGGCATGCGCATTGCGATTTTGTCGGATATTCATGGCAACCCGATTGCGCTGGAGGCTGTGCTGGCCGATGTCCAGAGGCAGGGGCCAATCGATGAGTACTGGATTCTGGGCGACCTGGTTGCCATTGGCTATGATCCCGTGGCCGTGTTGGAACGGGTGACGAAGCTGCCACGGGTGCGTTTTACGCGCGGGAATACCGATCGCTATGTGGTGAGCGATGAGCTGCCCATCTCGATCGAGCAGATTCGGGCGCAGGGCCGCCTTGAACTGTTGCCCAAGCTGCTGAGCACGGTGAAGAGTTTTGCCTGGACCAAGGGCTATTTGACGGCTACGGGCTGGCTGGATTGGTTGGGCCGCCTCCCCCTGGAGCAGCGGCTGACCTTGCCCGATGGGACACGCTTGCTCGGGGTACATGCAGCCCCCGGTACCGACGATGGCCCCGGCATCCATCCCCGTTTAAGCGAGGCCGAGCTGGAGGCCCTGGTGAAGGAGTGCAATGCCGATCTGATCTGTGTTGGCCATACCCATATCCCGCTTGATCGTACGGTGTCCGGGGTGCGCGTGGTGAATCTGGGAAGCGTGAGCAATCCGGTGACGCCAGAGCTGGTGGCCAGCTATGCCATTGTGAAGGCCAATAATAGCGGTTACCAGCTTCAGCTACGGCGCGTTCCTTATGATCGGGAGGCTGTGATGGAGGCAATCCGGCGCGCTCGTCATCCGGCGAGCGATTATCTGCTGGGTTTTATGCGCGGGGAGTTTGTGGCAAAGCAGGGCTAGCCGCGGCTGGCCTGCCCAGCTCCCACCCTGGATAGGGAGCTGATCACCACTATGCAGGAAGAGGAGCAATGACCGACTACAGCGGCCTGCAGTTCGGCCATTATCGCCTGGATCACTTACTCGGGGCCGGCAGTTTTGCCCAGGTCTATCTGGCTACCCATGTGCACTTGCAGACCCAGGTCGCGGTCAAGGTGTTGCACGCAGCGCTCGGCCCCGAGGCAGTCGAGCAGTTCCGCCGCGAGGCGCGGACGATTGCCGCTCTGGTGCATCCGCATATTGTGCGCGTCCTCGACTTTGGGCTGCATGAGGGACACCTGCCCTATCTGGTGATGGACTATCTGCCCGGCGGCTCGCTGCGCCAGCGCTTCCCGCGTGGGAGCCGTCTGCCGCTGGCGCTGGCTCTGAGCTACGTGCGCCAGGCGGCGGAGGCGCTGCAGTATGCTCACGAGCGACGCATCGTTCATCGGGATGTGAAGCCGGAGAATATGCTGCTGGGTGAGGATGGTCTGCTGCGGTTGGCGGATTTCGGCATTGCGACTATCCTGGAGACAACGGGGTCGCTGAGCCACTCTGTGAACGGCTTGGCTGGCAGTCAGGATCTGGCGGGGACAGTGCTCTATATGGCGCCGGAGCAGATTCAGGCCCACCCACGCCCGGAGAGTGATCAGTATGCGCTGGCGGTGGTGCTCTATGAGTGGCTCTCTGGAGCACCTCCTTTTACAGGCAGCTTTGCCGAGGTAGCGGTGCGCCATTGCACGGTGCTGCCCCCATCGCTGCGCGCTCGGGCACCGGAGGTGCCTGCAGCGGTGGAGGAGGTCATTCTGCGGGCTTTGGCCAAGGATTGGCGCGCCCGCTTCCCTTCGGTGCGCGCTTTCGCGGAGGCGTTGGAGCAGGTCAGCGGGGTGGCTGTGCTCATGGCCGGCGCCAGCGCGCCGCTGTCTTTGCCGGCGTCGGGGGGAGGCCTCCTTTCAGCTGGGAGCGCCGCGGCCCTGCCAACGGAGCAGGCTCCCGCTGCTTTTTCGTATTATGCTGAGACAGGGGCACCTCCGCCGCGCCTGCCTCCACCTCCAATGGCCCTGAATTATTTGCCACTGGTGCGTGGTCCAGTCGGATCGAAGCAGCTTCTCTATCTGGCTATCTATGCTGTTGTGTTGATTGTGCCGTTCTTGCCGTTGTTGTTCCTGCGCCCACCTTTGCAGACGCTGGGCCTGCCGCTCTGGCTCTATACGGCGATCGGCGGCTCGCTGGTGGGCAGCGGCACATTGCTGGCTGGGGCACTGTGGGGAAGCTGGCGCGGGGCGCTGGTGAATGGGGTCTATGCGCTCTTTCTGGCGACGATGAGTCTGACAGGGCATTGGTTGTCATTTTCTCCATTTCTGCTCATGCCTCCGATAGCGGCGCTGCTGACTGGCTGGATTTATGAGCGCCGTACGCTACGAGGCGTGGGGCGGGCGCTCTTAGCTTTGCTGCCAGGCGCTTTGCTGCTGGTGCTGGGGCCGCTGCTGGGCAATCTGATGGGGAAGACAGGCATGGCCGAGGCCACGCTCGCCTTGCTGGTGACGTTGGCCTCGTTGATCCCTGGTCTGACGAATGGGCTGTTGTGGAGTGTGCTGGCGTCCCTGCTGGTGATGCTCCTGGTCGGCACAACGGTTGAGATGGCCTTGCAACGATGGCTAGAACGCCAACAGGGCTGAGTGCCCAGGGAGAAGGGGACCACTGTTCTGCTCCTGCTTCCGGCCTACGCCCGTCTCTCCTTCTGCCCCCTCACCACACCGGCAGCTCTAACCCCAGATAGGCCATCGCTTCCTCCCTCCTGTAGACGTGCAGCCACAGCCTTCCCTCCTCCAGCTCCTCCACCCTCGCCCCCGGCGTCCCCTCCAGCCGCTCTCTCCCCCAACGCTCCACTACCTCCGCACTGTACAGGTTCTCCCTGTACAGATACTTGATCTCCACGCACTCATCCTCTCCCCGCGGCAAGGACCGCTCCGTCTCCTCCACTAGATATACCACCAGCGGCCTCCAGTACCGATAGAGCAACAGAGGAAGAACACTTTGCCAGGCTTGTCGCATCAAAAAAAATTGTATCTCTTACTTAGAGGTATTCTATAACCACAGAGGGGGAAAAGAAAGAGGAAGATCATGAGATACTATCTATATCTGGCCTCTGGAACATGGGAAGCGCTACCCAAGCAAGGAATGGCTTCAACAGCTCGGGCACGTCCTCCAGCTGGAGGGAGAAGATAAATCCACTCTGGAGCTATTCACACAAATGATAGAAATGCTCTCGTGATAATGGAATAACGCTGACTAAGGTGGGATGGTGCCCCGCTATCATTATGAAACGATATCCTACTGCTAAATAGGCAACTTGACAGTGAAGATGAGAAGTTGATACACTACTGGCGGGATGGGCTTTCAGCAGGAGGGAAACGAGCAATGACTGATTACAGCGGTCTGCAGCTGGGGCACTACCACCTGGAACGCTTGCTAGGTCAGGGTTCCTTTGCTCAGGTCTACCTGGCCACTCACCTTCACCTGGGCACGCAGGCAGCGATCAAGATTCTGAACCAGGTGGCCAATCAGGAGGCGATCGAGCAGTTCCGCCGTGAGGCGCGAACCATTGCCGCCCTGGTCCATCCACATATTGTGCGCGTCCTCGACTTTGGCCTGCACGAAGGGCACCTCCCCTATCTGGTAATGGACTACCTTCCCGGCGGCTCACTGCGCCAGCGCCATCCAGCCGGCTGCCGGCTACCGCTCCTGGTGGCTCTGGACTACACGCGCCAGATCGCCGAGGCGCTGCACTACGCTCATGAGGCTCGCTTCGTCCACCGCGATGTCAAACCCGAGAACATGCTGGTTGGCCGCGACGGCGGTGTGCTGCTCGCAGACTTTGGCATTGCGACCATCGCCTCCAGCACTCGCCTGCAAAGCACTCGGGATCTGGCGGGGACAGTGACCTACATGGCCCCCGAGCAGATTCAGGGCTATCCTCGCCCAGAGAGCGATCAGTACGCGCTGGCCGTGGTCCTTTATGAGTGGCTGGTCGGTGCTCCCCCCTTTGCTGGTAGCTTTAACGAGATCGCGGCTCAACATTGCATGGCGCCGGTGCCCTCGCTCCGCCAGTATGTGCCAGAGATTCCGCCGGATATCGAAGTGGCCATTCAGCGCGCTCTGGCCAAGGATTGGCGCGCGCGCTTCTCCAGCGTGAAGGAGTTCGCCACCGCCCTGGAAGAGACCACGATCGAGACCATGCGTGGCTCCGCTATTGACAGGTTTCTCTCTTCCCCCGCATCGCTGATGGCCTCTGGAATCATTCCAACGGAGAGCGTGCCTCTCAGGCTTCCGCCCCCAACCAGTCTTCAGCAGGAGACTACCCCTTACCTTCTACCCCCAGGTCACCTTTCTTCCCCCTCCCCCGCATCTCGCCCCACACCGTCCCACGGTCGAGGTAAGTCAGAAGCCCGCCTTTCCCGGGACAGCCGGACACCGCGCCAGGCGCGCCGGCCTTCACGCTCAGCCGCCATGATGGTTCCCTCGCCCGCCTCTGCTGCCAGCTGGGTCCCGCGGTCGCTGCCTCCGCCGCCTTTCCCTCTCAACTACCTGCCGCTCACACGCGGCAAAGCCACACTACGTCAGGTCGTCGGCATGCTGCTCTACGTGCTGCTGGCCCTCGATCTTACCCTACCACTTTTCTTGTTGGCTTACCTGTCTCCTTCTACGACCAGGACTGCACCGGCCTGGGCCGTGATCACTCTGGTGGCTATGCTATTGCTGTTACCGGCCATCCCTACCCTGGCAGGGAAAATCTTCGGAAGCTGGCGCGGCGCCCTGGTGAGCAGCCTTCTCGCCGCAGCGCTCTGGGGCCTCAATAGCCTCTTGCTAGCAAACCGCTTTTTCCCAAGCACCTGGCAGAGCGCCGTCGCCCTGGCCGGCGGGCCCCTGGCGTCTGTTTTCACCGGCTGGCTAGCCCGGCGCTCTCACTTCCGGTCCTTTGGCCAGGCCTGGCGCTCTCACTTCGGCGGTTTGCTGATCATGCTCGCCACGCTCACTATCGGTCTTTTCTCCAGTCCCTCTTTTACCCAGCCGTCGTCACAGTCGAGCCAACTGGCCGAGGCGTATCTCAGCCTGTACTGCTGCATTTTTCCCATCTGGCTGCTACTAACCGCGACCTGCGGGATGTTGCTAGAAATGCTGCTTCAGAAGCTCACCGAACTCCTTCAGTCGCGCCTGCGGAGGGATCAACCCGGATAATCCGCCCACCCGCCGCACGTCGCAGGCGGTCCTGTATCGCCAGCCCCAGGCCCACGGGTCGAAAGCTGCGACAGAGAATGACGTCGACAGCCGCCTCCTCCAGCGCGCGCAGGATCGCAAAGAGGGCCGCCGCCACCTTCTCCGGCTCCTCCAGCGAGGCTGGCGCACGCACCAGCGCCCCACCTTCCTCACAAGGGCGCAGCGCCTCTCTATCCTCAGTCGCCGCCAGGATACCAACCCGCTCGCCACGCTCCAGGCGACGCAGCGCCTCCGCCACAAGGGCCGCACGCTGAGCCTCATCTTCTCCCTCGAAGAGCAGCAGAGGCGCCGTCGGCGAATAGTGCACAAGCAATTGACCAGGCGAGCGCTGAGCCTGTCCCTCCTCGCGCTCGCGTTTGTCAGAAGCCGTGGTCCGCGGCGGCAGAGGTGGCTCTATCTCCGGCAGCACCTTGCGCAGAGCCTCCAGGCTGGTGCCACCGGGGCGCAAGATACGCGGCACCGATGAGCAGAGATCAACGACCGTCGACTCAACGCCGACCGGGGTCGGACCGCCATCTAGAATGAGGGGTACACGCCCACTAAGATCCGCCAGCGCGTGCTGGGCCGTCGTCGGGCTGACATGTTTGAAGCGGTTGGCGCTGGGCGCGGCGATGGGTCTGCCGGCAGCCCGAATGAGCGCACGCGCTACGGGATGGCTCGGCATGCGCACGGCCACCGTCTCCAGGCCCGCTGTAACCAGCCGCGGCACCTGCTCGCCACGCGGCAGAATCAGCGTCAATGGCCCCGGCCAGAACGCTTCGGCCAGCCGCTGCGCGCGTTCCGGAACAGCGGCAGCCACCCGCTCTAGCTCTTCTACCTGTGCTATATGAACAATCAGCGGATCAGTCAACGGTCGACCCTTGGCGGCAAAGATCCGGCGGGCTGCCTCTTCCCGCAAAGCGTCGCCACCCAGACCGTAGACGGTCTCGGTTGGGAAGACCACCAGTTCGCCTGCGCGCAGCAGCGCCGCCGCTCGCTCAATGACTGCGGCCTCGGGCTGCCGCGCATCAACAGGGACCACCTCAGTAGAGACTGCCTTGATATCGTCTGCCATGAGTACCTGAGCAACCACCTTCTTGATAGAAGTCAGTGCTGGCTTCATTACCCACAACCAATAAGGAAAGAGCCAGCTAACATGCTCAATGTGCCGTGCCGTTGGACAAGGCGCATGCCCCCCTGATACTACGAGCCATACCGCCGACTGCCGGCGACGAGGCCGATCAGAAGGCAGGCTAGCGCCCTCGCCCAGGCTTCAGCTCCCGCTTTGACTCTGGCCCTTGCCCATCGCTTGGCTGACTGGCGAGAAAACGCTCATAGTCGGCGAAGATAGCCCGCGTGCCTTCGCCCAGGCGGCGCAGGGCCTCTTCACGCTCCAGCCAGAGCGGCTCCCCCTCCATGCTCGCCCGCAGCTGGCCGCCGATCACCTCGCCGCAGACGACCGCCGTCAGCGAACTCATCTGCGTCAGGGAAGCACTCACTAACCAATAGCAGCCGATAATACTCTGCACCCGAATGCGCAGGCCCGTCTCCTCCTCACACTCGCGCACCGCCGCCTCGAAAGGCGTCTCGCGCCAGCGCATAAAGCCACCTGGAAAGCTCCAGGTGCCGCGGGCCGTGCGTACTACCAGAAAGCGCCCCTCGCTCTCAACGACCACATTGACCGCTCCAAGCGGCGGCAAGTTGCCCACAAGCAGAACATTGAGCAGATTGAAACAGATGCTCGCGATGGCCTTGAGCAGGCTATAGACCACAGGTTACCTCTCCTCCCATCAGCCAATGTGCTATGGTTCCCATTGTACCCCATGTGGGAAGAGGAGGCCCTACCTCATCCAGTCCAGCCCTATGCTCCAGACCAGCAGCACCAGCGGCAGCCTGAGTACCCTTCACCAGACAAAAAAGCCCGACCGGGATACTCCCGATCGGGGACAAGTGTGCAGGCAGGCCAGCGTCCTGGACAAGGAGGCTGGTGCACCGGAGTCGCGCCCCCTGCCTACATGCTGCTCTGACCGTTGGAGATGGAGCGCTCCTGCTGGAGCTGCTGAGCCTCTTCCCAGCTCTGGCAGACAATCAGCTCGTGGTCACCAAGGCGAATCCGATCACCGGAGCGGAGCACCTGGCTCCCCCTCTGCTCCAGACGCTGGCCGTTGATAAAGACTCCCTCGGCGTTATCGCCGTCTTGAATAAGCAGCTCAGTTCCTGCTCGCCGCAGAAAGGCATGGCGACGCGAGACCCGGCGATCTCCCTCCAGCAGAATACCGCTATCGCCGGCCCGCCCGATGCTGATCTCAGCAGCGGCAAGCTCCACAATAGTGGCCTGGCGGCCAGCCGTCGCCGGCGGCAAGACCAGAATATAGGCGGGAGCTGCAACAAGAGGCGCTCCCTCAGCAGAGGCTGGCGCTGGTTCCCTCCGCACTTTCTCCCGTTCCTCTTCCAGTCGTCCCGGCTCGCCTTCCTGATGCTCCTCCTCTCCACCATCCCTGGCTGCCGATGCCTCCTCACAAGCTTCTTTTGCCTGAGTTCCATTGGCAGCGAGCAGCGGCGGGGCAGCGTCTGCGATCGCAGCCACCTCAGCAGCCTTCTGCTGTCCTTGGGCCTCCGACACAGAGTCCGCCGCTGATCGTCCATGTAGACCCGAAAGCACTTCAAGCAGAGAGACCTCAACGGGAGACTGCGGCGGCAGCTCCACAGCCACAGGCGGCACGATCGCAGCTTCGGCCTCACGCTGGCTAACTCGCTCCTGCCCTGCGACGACGGTCACTGCGATCTCCGGCGCAAGAGCCGCAGCCTCAGTCGCCGCAGAGGCAGCAGCCTGACCTGCTCTATCGGAGATCGACACGTCTGGGCCTGGGGAGCGGGTCGCCTGGAGCAGCGTCTCAAAATAGGTCAGCGCAGAGCCAGAGGGAGAAAAGTCGCCTGTCTGCCTGGTGGTGATCTCGCCCGGTACCACTTCTGCCCCTCTTTCATCCTCGGGGCCAGTGGTAGGCGGTGCCGTCCCCTGTTCCGGCTGAACCGGAGCCGTCTCCTCGCCCGAGGTCAGTGGCTCAGCAGCCGGCCCATCTTCCTCGCCAGCTATCACCTGGGGCTGCTCCGCTCTCCCCTCCGCCTCCTGCTGCGACTGCGGCAAGGGCGGGAGCGAGCGTCCAGCATCGCCCGACGCTGGCAACCCATCATCGGTGAGCGAGGTCCCAATTGTGGCCTGCATCTCCGCCACAGGAAGCGCTGCGGCGAGCCGTTGCCCAGATTGCTCGGCGGCAGCGACCTCGTCCTCCTGGGTAGTTGCTCGTTCTAGCGAGACAGCGCGTACCTCCGCATGCTCAGCAGACATACCCTCCTCCGGCAATCCAGCCTCAGCCAGCCCTTCAGGAGCAGTCACCGGAAGCGGGGTAGCCAGCACCTCAGCGACCGCCCCTCTGTCCTCGCCCGTTACCATCGCTGCTGCAACTTCAGACTGATTCGCAGGAGGTCGCTCCACCTTGCCAACATCAAGCGCAGCTCCCTGCTCCTCCCGCTCTGGCGGAGAGGAGAGCGGTACTGCTGGGCGCGGAGCCGCCTGCTGCAGCGCCTCGGCGAAGGCCAGCACTGAAGGATAGCGATCCTCGGGATAGACCGAGAGTGCGCGGCGAATTACCCCTTCAATCTCCACCGGTATCTGTGGATTCAGCGATAGAAGCGATGGAAACGACTCGCTCAGCTTGGCCTGCGCGATCTCCTCGGGCAACCCCAAATAGGGAGGGCGCCCGGTGATCCACGTATAGACAATCACCGCCAGCGCGAACTGATCGCTAGCCTGCGTCGCTCGTCCGCCGAGCTGCTCTGGAGCCGCCGTCACCGGCAAGATCGGACGCTGCAGCCGCCCGAAGCGACGCACAAAGTGAGTCAGGCCCACGTCGGCCAGCATGAACGGCGCATAGTCCGACGCTCCCTCCACATTTGGCCCACGCAGCACCATAATATTTGTCAGGCTCAGCCCCCCATGCAGATAGCCGGCATGATGCACATGCTGCAGCGCCTGCGCCAACTGCTGCGTGTAGCTTACCACCGCCGACAACTCCAGCGGCGGACTAAACCACAAGCGTCCATCACTATTCAGGAGCGAGCCACTGCTGAACAAGCGCCGCGCCACATACAAATTGCCATGTAGCTCCCCATAATCGAGTACTGGAGCCAGATAGCGGTGAGTCAGCTGACTGATCCCCTGCATCTCGCGGAAAAACTGCCGCCGCGCTGCATCCGAGAGCGGCGCCCAGGGATGCAACAGCTTCAGTACCACCTTTCGCAGCAGCAGCGTATCCTCCGCCTCATAGCTCTCACCTGCTACTCCGCTGCCAAGGAGCCTGATCACGCGATAGCGTTCGAACCTCTGGCCTTCTCGCAATGCCGGCATAGGCGACCTCGCTTTTTCCCCAGATAGCATCTGTTGCTATTGTAGCATGTTACTGCTGGCAGACAGCAAAGCAGTAGTACTAAATCGGGGAACCTGCCAGGTAGGAGGAAAACCGCAGGACTATCCTCAACCTCCTCCAAGATGAGGAGACACAAGGAGCACCTGCCCCCAAGAGAACTTAGCAATCTTCGCGCTCTACCGTCGCCCTCCCATCGTTCTGCCCCCAGGAAGCTGCCGCCTCTTCACCTGAAGCAGGCGTTTCAGGATCAGCTCCGGCGGAGGCCTCCAAGGGAGCCGAGGCGTTCTCTGTCCGCGAGGCCGCCGCGAGCGCTCTCTCCCGCTGCTCAAGAGGGGCAACCTCATCACTACGGCTCTCTTCCTCCTGATGACCCTGAACGCGAGCCGTCTGCCGCTGCCGGACCAGGCGAGCGCGGCGCAGGCGATAGAGCAGCAGGGCCACCAGGCCAACGACAACCAGCGCCAGCGCTCCGGCCCAGCTAATGGCCCGTGCCAGATGCTCGACAGCCGCAAAATTGTCGTGAAAGACGCGCCCGGCAAAGTAGCCAAGCAGTCCGAAAACGGTCGCCCAGAGCACGCCACCGGCTGCGTTGTAGATCAGGAAGGTCTGCCAACGCATCCGATTGACACCGGCCAGAAAGGCCGCCCAGGCCCGCAGCACGGCGATAAAACGCCCGAAGAAAACTGTTTTGTCTCCGTGACGAGCAAAGAACTGTTCAGCGCGATCCAGATGCTCAGGCTTAAGAAAGATATACCGCCCGAAGCGCTCAACCAGCGGCCTGCCGCCGTGACGTCCGAGCAAATATCCTAAATTATCGCCCACAATGGCCCCCAGCGCGGCACAGGCGATGACAAGAGGAATTTGCAACTGGCGATCGACCCCCGCCAGAAACGAGGCCAGCAAGAGCATGGTCTCCCCAGGAAAGGGAATGCCCGAGCTTTCAATCATAATAAAGAGGGCCACTGCGGGATAGCCCCAAACATGGAGTGCATCCTGTAGCGTCTGCAGAGAGATCAGGGCAGCGACGACCCCCAAAACCAGGGTTGACCTGCTGGCAAGACTTACCAGCGCCAGGCGCGACCACCAGAACATGCATCCTCCTTCGCTTCTGCGGCTTCCTCACACATCAAACAAACGACCGTGTACCGGGCCAGTATACGCCGTGGTCCGGCTCAAGACAACTTCAAGAGCCGGACAGGGGTCGCTGGAAACCACCTTGAGTGCCCTGCCGTTGGCCCCACCACCAGCCTCCCAGCCAGGTCAGCCCAAAGGCCAGAAGCGGAGGGGCAACAGCGCTGAGGCCCATCCAGCCAATCCAGCCACCACCCGCCGGCATGTAGCCACGAGAGAAATAAACGGCAAAGGCCGAGAGGGAGAAAGCCAGCACAAAGACTTGTAAAGCATACTCCAGCGCTGCTGAGCTTCCACGTTCCGGCAAGGCGGGCGGAGCCAACGCGACAAGCCAGACCAGGTACCAGGGGAAAAACCAGGGAGTCACCAGAAAGATTGCCCCCATCGTCAGCAGCGCCCCCAGCGCCCAGCGCTCTAGCCGCGGTTGCTCCCAGAGCAGCCACAGGGCCACTCCCAGAGCCATCAGCAGGGCCAGCCCCTGCAGCAGATTCCAGGTACTTCGCTGTCCTAAGAGGTCGAGCATCTGCCCTGTCCAGCCCCCCAGCGGCTGCCGATGATAATACCTCCACTCCTGGATGGCGCGCAGGATCGAAAATTGACCCAGATCACGACTCGTCGAGGGCGGGGCCAGCAGGCTGACGACGATGTCATGGAGACTGTGACCGAGCCAGAAGGGAAGATAGGCCAGCCCTACCAGCAAGACCATGCAGCCAAGCGCCAGGAGCAACCGGGTGAGCGCCGGTCTCCAGCGCAGGCGCAGCGCCAGCAGCAGCTGCCGGCTCCCGTCGCGCTGCAGAGTACGGAAGAGCAGCAGGCACAGGAAGAGCAGCACCCCAAGCAAGGCTGTAAACTTGATGAGGACTGCCAGCAGCATAGCCACCAGGGCCGGCAACCAGTAGCGTACGCGCTCTAGACGGCGGCCCTCGGGATCAGCACAGCAGCAGCCTAGCAGCAGACAGGTCATCATCAAGACATCGTTATGGGCTCCCAGCGCACTCTCAATGAGCATCAGGGGATTGAGACCATAGAGCACAGCCCCTAGTGTGATCACGCGCTGTGAGCGACCCAGGGCTCGCAGCAGACGGACGATCAGCCCCATATTGAGCAGGTGCGCCCCCAGCGCCAGAAGACGAAAAGCCAGCACATAAGCCGGCGCATTGCCTCCCAGGAGCCAGCTCAGGGCCGCACAGACCATCAGCCAGAGCGGACCATAGGCCGCTACGGCGGTCTTCCAGTCGTCCAGCGAGGTCAGAGGATCACCCGGGAAGGCAGAGAGCGGCACAAAGTAGGGATTGGCTCCATGCGCTACCATGACCCGGCCATAGCCGGCATAGACAAAGATATCGTGCGAGAGCATCCCAGGCGCCACCACCAGTATTCCCCCACTGACAAGGAGCACTCCGCCCACGAGCCACAGCACCCCCCGGCGACGACCCGCCGTGGTGGCCAGCCTCCAGCTCAGCCACAACAGGGCCAGATAGAGCACAAAGAGGACGATAACCAGAACATGAAAGGTGAGATCGGCTCTATCCACAAAAGGCAAGAAACGCGCAAGGGCGTCCGCCAGCCTGGCAGGCAACCACAGTCCCAAGGGCCTGAGCGCTCTCCCCGGGAGCTGACCGGCGATCGGATGCCCAGCCAGCTGCTCCAGGGAGGCAATGGCCGCTGCGACGATAGCCAGATAACAAGCAAGGAGCAGAGCGACGCCCAAGAACCCCAGGCCGGCCCGCGGCGGTTTCGCACGCCCTACCCGCTCCTTGATTGGATTGTTGTATGTCAACAGCGTCTCTGTCATAGATTGCGTCGTGAGTAGACTGAAACTGTAGATAGACAAACAACCGCCTGCTGCCAGGATTCGCGCAGAACCAGAGCAGCAGGACGGCTACCAGAAACTCGCTTCGCCGACCGCTCACCACACCTTGCTCATACCGTTCTCATACCGTTCTCACACCGTTCCCATACCGTTCTCATACCATCCAGAAGCCCTGGATGAAAACGATGGTCAGGGTGGCCAGCAGCGGCGGGAAGATCAAGGTGATCGCCTGATGAAGGCGCCGATGCTCGCAGGCCAGGGCCGCCAGAGTCATGAAGCCTGGGAACATCTCCAGAACAAAGCGCTGGTTAGAGATCAGCGAGTCGGGCTGATTGATGCTTGGCTCTACCAAATAGAGTAGCAGCAGGGCCACCATCCAGAGCGTATAGCTGAAGCGCAAACGACGCCAGCCCAGCACCGCCAGGACGATAAAGCCCAGGGTGGCACTGAGATCGAGTACGAGATGGACCGAGAAGAGCGAGCCGGCAGGCTGCAGCCAGAATAGCTCTACCAGCGCCTTCCAGATGCCTTCCCAGGGCCAGACGGTGCGATGGGACCAGCGATATTGTACTGCCGCGAAGCTGAAAGGTGAATGGAAGAGATGCCAGCAATAGAGACAATAGACGGCAGTACCCAGCGGAATTAGCACTACTGGTAGCGTTCGTAGGATGAACGAACGCCATTCACCCCGCTCTGGAAGCAGCCCGAGGCTGTTGCGAGCGGCCCAGGCTTCCCAGAGGAAGGGCAATACAAGTAAGATGCCCGGCGAGCGAGTCAGGGAAGCCAGCATGCCCAGCAGCCCGGCCAGCCACCAGCGTCGTCGGCGTAAGGCCAGGAAGCAGCCAGTTACCAATAGCAAAAAGAGCGATTCATTATAGGCGGCAAAGAAGAAGAAGGCCGTCGGGAAAATACAGAGGTAGAGCAGCGTACGACGGCTGACTTGATCGCCCAGGGCCTCGCTGGCAAGCTGATAGAGCGTGAATAAAGCGCCGAGCAGAGCGAGATTGCTGATGAGCATGCCAAAGAGGAGATACCCGTGATTTCCCACGAGATGGGCACAGATAGTCATCAAGAGAGGGAAAAGAGGAAAGAAAGCACTGTCAAAAGGACTACGATAGCCAAACTGAGCAATCTCCACGTAGTGTACGGCATCCCAGCGCTTCCACGACATGGCCGCCGCCACCAGGCTCACCGGTGGCGCTATATACTGCGGTGGTCGCGGACCATTGAGCAGCGTGTAGGCGAAATAGGTGACCAGGATGAGCGCGATGCGGGTCAGGATAAAGAGCCAGAGAATGTCGGCGGTTGGCGCACGTTTCATAGAAAGTGCTCTTTTCTCCTTCTGTATAGCAGATTACAGGATTACTCTTCTCCTGCTGTCTTTCTCCGCTTCCTTGCTGAGGTTCACTGGTATAACGAACAACCTATGCAGATAGTCAAAAAAGGAAGCCTTTCTTACCATGTAGGCGATGCTCAAAACCCCCATAACAGGTGCACTCTCGATCAAAGAGATACTATTTCAACGGTATTTATTCTATACAAAAATAAAAATTTTTTCTTTCTACATCTTCCAAAGATTTCTTATCGGATACTTCTTTCTAAGCAATTCTCAGAAAAATACCTATTATATACCATTATCTGAACTTATCCTTTATCTTCCTTGTTCCTTGAGATGCTCTGACAAATAGAGAGGCTGACTGATCAGGTGAGCTAGCGAGGGAAGGCCCGAATCCCTGTTTCTAAACGATCTCAGTTCCGCCAACTGGCAGAGAGCGGAGAAACAGTCTGGCCCGCCAGCGCCAATCTACTTATAACCTGCGCTGCTTGGGCGCTAGAAACGTACGCTTCCCTCTCAGCTTCGCCGCTTCCTCTTGCGATCGTCGTCTCCGCATGCTATAGTGTATTTAACATTCTCTTAACATAAGGTTAATATCAGCTTAACACTTCCCCAGCCACAGCACAGCCGGGCAGCGCCGCCCGTGTGGGCACAGCGGGCCAGGGCATCAGGTGGGCCTCAGAGCTACTGGCACCAGGCAGAGCATGCCTTCAGAGCAGAGCAGCCGGACACAGCGACGAGCACAAGGGTCGGTCATGGCGCGCCCGCGCCGCTCCAGACAGCATCACGTGCAGAAGGTGAGTCCACAGCCCACCTTTCGATCTGCTAGTTTATCTGCTTATCCACGCTTGCGCCATCAGAGCGGCGCCTGCCAGTGTGAGCAATTGCCTGCTTGTAGGCTATCCAGGTTATTTTACTAAACTCAAGCAATGGGAGGGGAGAGAGAGCAAGCAATGGCAACGACAAGCAATCCGACAATGGTTGTGGGCCTGTTACTGGGCGGGGCCCTATTACTGCTCTACGGCCTGCGCCTCCTGTCGGAGGCGATGCAGCGCGCAGCCGGTCCGCGCCTGCAGAAGGCCACAATGGCGCTAGCACAGCGCTCTTTCATGGCTTTCGGCGTTGGCGTCATCGTGACGGCCCTGACACAGAGTTCGAGCGCGACCTCCTCGCTGCTGGTAGAGCTGGTGAACGCCGAGCTGGTTCCACTGACAACGGCCTTCGTCATGATCTTGGGCACTAATGTCGGCTCCACGCTGGTCGTGCAATTGCTTGCTTTCCATGTGGCCGACTATGCCATTCCCATTGCCGGAGCAGGGGCCGCCCTGGGACTGCTGACCCAGCATAAGCCCCAGCGCGACCTGGGTCAGGCGGCCTTCGGCTTTGGGGTGATCTTGCTCGGGCTGGCGGCGCTGCAGGCCGGCAGTGCCCCGATTGCGGCCAGCCCTGTTACCGCCGAGGTATTGCGCGCTTTGATGGGGGCCCCCCTGGTTCTGGCACTGTTGGGCCTGCTCCTGGCTCTGGCCTTCGCTTCGAGCGCGGCGGCCATCGGCCTGGTGCTGGTCTTGACGGCTAGCGGCGCGCTCTCTGTCTTTGCCGCTCTGGCCCTGCTCTTCGGGGCTAACATCGGCTCAACGCTGACGGCTCTGCTGACAGCCATCAGTCGCCCGTCGGTCACAGGTCGCCGCCTGGCCTTGCTGCACACGGGCACGAAGTCGCTGGGAGCAGCCATTGCTCTGGCTCTGCTGCAGCCGCTGACCAGCCTGCTGGCTCAGCTCGGACTGGAACCTGCCTGGCAGGTAGCCCTGACCCATCTGGTCTTCAATCTGGCCCTGGCCACGGTCTTTGTTCCGCTGGCCGCCCCAGTCACACGCCTGGTGACCGCGCTCTTGCCAGAAGAGGAGAATCATTACGAGCAGCCGCCAGGGCCACGCTATCTTGATCCTGAGGCCCTGGCTTCGCCGGCGGTCGCCCTGGGTCAGGCAACGCGCGAGGTGCTACGCATGGCCGATATTGTGACGGAGATGCTGCGCCTGTCAATGCTGGCCTTCGAGAAATCGGATGCCCGTGTGCCGGAGCGCATCAATGAGCTGGATGACCAGCTCGATCACCTCAATGCAGCCATTAAGCGCTATCTGACGCAGCTCGATGAGAGTCGCCTGACCCGCGAGCAGGTCCAGCGCGAGCTGGCGCTCCTCTATATCATTACCGATCTTGAGGCGATCGGCGATATCATCGATCGACAGATGATGCGCCTGGCACGCCGCAAGCAGCGCCGCCAGGTTGCTTTCTCTGAGGAGGGCTGGCAGGACCTGCTCAATTATCACGATGAGGTGACGGAGGCTCTGGAGCAGGCCCTGGCTGCTCTGGCTGCCCAGGATACTTCGCTGGCCAATGAGTTCTTTGTGCGTAAGGCGGAGCTGAGTAAGATGAAGCGCCAGCTTCATCTACGCCACGTGCGCCGCTTACAGAGCGGCCTCTCTCCAAGCTGGGAGTCGAGCGCTATTCACCTTGATCTCTTGAACGCTCTGAGTCGCGTGCTGTCCCATGCATCGAACATTGCGCATGCAGTGCGCGGCGACCTCTGAAAGAGATAGTTCCTTCTCCCTTCTCTCTGGCTGGCGGAGCGGCAACGGTCAGCCCGGCCCGGACAGAGCTGTCCTTGCTGCTCCGCCACGCTCCTCTCCTGCCGCATTGGGCTTCTACTAGCAGCAACCTACTCCGATCCTTCTCCCTTTCACTCTTCGTTTTTCCATGCAAAATCAATCCGGCAGGCTTTACACAAGAAAGGTCGATAATACAAGCGAATAGTCCTTTTCAGCTAGTCGTTAGCAATTCGTCTAACAAGGGAGTAGTCTCCCGACAGAGGGAGATGTCTTCACATTCCGCATTCATCAAAGGTTGTGAGGAAGTTCATAGCTTCTGAGGTGGCAAGGCTGTAGTGTAAAGGCTATCATCAGGCAAAGAGAGTGCAGACTCTCCTCTACGATTCTTTATCATAAAGTGAGTTTTAGCCAATGTTAAAAGCAACGTTTGAGATCGAGGTCACAACCCCGCTCTTTCTGGCAGGAGCCAATCAGGCAGAGGCAGAGCTGCGCCCTCCTTCGCTCCGTGGAGCTATGCGCTACTGGTATCGGGCACTGATTGGCGGGACTACCGGAGGTAACCTGGATAAGGTGCGCCGGCGCGAGGCGCAGGTGTTCGGTGAGACTGAGTACGGGTCGCCAATCAGGGTGCTGATCAGTCATGGTGATACGCTAAAGATTAAAGGATCAGCTGAAAGTTTCAAGCTTCACCAATTAAAAAAGGGAAAAAAAGATCTCTCTCAGGTCCTCGCACTCGTCTCCGGTGAGGAATACCTCCTCTGGCCAGCCTTAATTAGTGGCAAAAGAAGCTATTACGACGTAGGGAGCAGGTTTTCTTGCCACCTTTCTATCGCTAACCGCGCTCATGGCCAGGATCATCCTTCCAATGAAGACCTTCTGCTCGAGGCCATTGCCTCTCTCTGGCTCCTAACCAACCTTGGCGGACTGGGCGCGCGCTCTCGCCGCTGCGCTGGCAGCCTGCTGATTACCAACTTTGACCTCGGCCAGAGTGGCCTTTTGCCAGGCGACCTTACAAAGGCTTTTGAGCGGGCTAGCTCTATCTCGGATTTACAAGACAAAATTACCCTGGGCATAAATTCTTTCAAGAAAATTCTATCCAACAGCGATAATGATCGGAAAGCAGCTTTTTCTAATACCAGATTCGATATAATACATCCAAGCAAATGCTCAATATACATCATCTCTCACAAAAAAGATTCATGGATCAGTCATAAAGATGCTCTAGAACACATAGGAAATACATTAAGGGGATATTATCACAGGCCGGAGCAATCCAGAAAGGAAGCGTTCTCACACCCTCTCGCTACTGTCAGAAAAGGGCGCAAAACTTCGCCTTTGCACCTGCATATCACAGCTCTAGAGAAGGAATATGTCTGCGTCGCTACGCTCTTTCACCATAATCAGGTGAAAAACTACTCTCATGATGTGATTCTTAAGTTCTTAGAACATTTCAAACTGACACCCATTGCTTTCTCATAGATGAAGGAGAAGGGCCTGCTTATGACTCAATCTTACATGCTCATCTTCGCCCTGGGGCCGGTGCAGTCATTCATCGCCCAGGCGCGCAAGACGCGCGATCTCTGGCTGGGCAGCTTCCTGCTCTCGCGCCTGATGGAGGCGGCCCTCGCCACTGTGCCAGAGGAAGCGCGGGTCTTCCCGACTGACTCGCGCATTGACCGCAGGCGCTGGGTACCCGATCTGCCCAATCGCTACGTCGCGGTCTTCTCTCCAACGGCGACCCAGCCTGACCCCCTGGCAGTGGCCCGCCAAACGGCTGAGCAGAGCGAGCGAGCAGTTTACGCCACCTGGCAGCAGATCTGCAGCGAGGTCTACCAGCAGCTCTTTGGCGGCAATGGCGCTGGTAGGGAACATGACGAGATACTACGTGCCATCTGGGAGCGCCAGACCAATCCTCAAAATCTTTTCGAAATTTACTGGGTCATTGTCGCCAACACCGATGGTCAGGGCGCCACGCTGGAGTATGGAGCCTGGTTTAAACGCGCTTCCCAGGCACTCGATGCCCGCAAGAGCCTGCGCGATTTTGCCGCCCAGGATGAGCCTGGCGAGAAGAGCACCCTCTCCGGCGAGCGCGAGGCTTTGCATACCCGGGAAGGCAACCGACAGGAGATCAGAGAGTTTTGGACACAGGTAGCGGACAAACCGGGGGTTTCGGCCAAGGACCTTGCCTCGGATGGCTCTGAACGTCTGGACGCCATCGATACGGTGAAGCGCTTCGCTCTGCTCTCAAAGAGCCTCCTCTCAGGTCCCAGGGATGGCTCTCAGGCGCCGAAACAGGGCCTGGATTTTCCTTCAACCAGCACGATGGCCGCCGCAACCTTTATTGAGCGGCTGTTACCCTCCCAGCCATCCCAGCACTCTCAGCAAGCACCCAGCAGAGAAATTGAGGAGGCCGCGAAGCGCTGGCAAGAGATTACTGCGCGCCTGAAGAGGGAAAAGCCCCATCTGGCTCTTCCTTATCTGGAACAGAAAGCCCAGCAGGCTACCTACTCCTGGCTCAAGGATGTTGACGGCGAGTGTGCTTTTGTCGAAACTTTTACCGCCCAGCGGCTGCGCACGAATTACCGCGCCCTGGTCGAATCGCAGCCGCGGCGCTCTCGCAGCGAATGGGTCATCGAGGACCCAAGCTATCTCAGCAGGGCCCACGAAGTACTGAGAGAGCTTTACCGGCTCATCGGTGCGCCAAGTCCTTACTACGCCTTGCTGCAGATGGATGGCGATCAGATGGGCACCATTATCGGCGAGGTCCAGAGCCAGGAAGATCACCGTACCATCAGTGGCGCGCTCTCGACCTTCGCGCGTAAGGAGGTTCCCCGCATCGTCGAGGACGAGCGCCCCGGCAAACTGATCTACGCCGGCGGCGATGATGTGCTGGCCTTCGCACCGCTGGCGCAGATCTTCGCTATGGCTTCAGCTCTGCAGCAGACCTATCGCGAGATCGTCGGGTCGAGCGTACAAACGGTCTCCAACGGGACGAGAACGGCTACGGTCAGTATGGGCATCGCCATCGCGCATCACCTGATGCCGCTGACACTGGTACGCCGGATGGCACGCGAGGCTGAGGAGCAAGCGAAACAGCGCTATGGCCGCAATGCCCTGGTGGTGACGATCCTTTGGCGCTCCGGTACCACGCTCTCCGCCGGCTGTCGCTGGAGCTATCCTTTCTCGGAGAGTGGTTGGTTGACGATGCTCCCGCTGCAAATTTTTCAACATGGAGTGAACCTTTTTGCTGAGGATATGCTCTCGCCACGCTGCCTGGAGATTCTCACAAGGGAGCTGCCAGGGCTAGAGGGCCTGCCAGAGGAAGCACGCTGCAGTGAGATCGCGCGTGTACTGAACCGTCAGAACACTACTACCCTGCAGTCCACCAGGAAGCCATCGCAGAGCCTGGCCCACGACAAGACACTGCAAGACATTGCCAGCACCGAATCGTTCACCAGGTTCATGCCTGATGCCCTGGCCTATGCCCTGGTCCGTCTCGCAGCTCTCATGGAAAAGAGTCACCCTGGCGCCTTCTCCGGCCCCGACAACTCCGGCCTGAAGGAGGTTCTGAACTGGCTGCAGATTCTGGCATTTCTCGCGAGGGAGACAGGAAAGAATGTATCTCTTCATTGAGCCGCATGAGACGCTCCTCTTTCGCAGCGGGCGCCCTTTCGACGCGGGCGAGGTGGGCTTTGCGGAATCGCTCTTCCCACCTACCCCCGAAACGCTGCAGGGGTCGCTGCGGGAGCTGATCGCCCGCCACTGGGACCAGCGCAAGAGCCTGCCCGAGCTCCTGCGCGATCCAGCGCTGACAGCCCTGATCGGTAACCAGACAGGCTACGGTCGTCTGCGCATCAGGCTGATCGCGCTTGCACGCCGTCAGAGGGCGCCGAACGGCGCTCAGCGCTTTGAGCTGCTCTATCCTATGCCCGCCCATTTGCTGCGCGGACCTGGGCCACAAGGCCAGCCAACCCGCCTACTGCGCTTGAAACCGGCCTCGCCCGCCGGAGTCTCGACGAACCTTCCCCAGGGGTTGCAACTGCTCTATCCTCAAGGCCAGGAGCAAGAGCAACCACTCGGCAAAAGCAGCCGGTTACGAGGCTGGCTGACGGCACCGGGTCTGGAGGCGGCGCTGCGCCCCGATGGTCAGCTGACCGACGCCATGTTTGTCCCCGCCAGCGAGATCTATGAGGAAGAGCCGCGCACGGGAATCGCTCGCCAGGAGCGCACACGTACGACCGAGGAGGGCATGCTCTATACCATCTACGCTGTGCGCTTGCGGCCCGGCTATGGCTTTATGGTCAATCTGCGCCTGGCTCAGACAGCCGATCCTCTCAGCGATCAGTTGCTACCTGACGAGCAAACCGCTTCGCTCTTGCGCCTGCCCCTGCCCCCAGCGCACTTCGCCCATACTCTGGGTGGCGAGAGCCGTCCTGTGACCGTCTGGCTGATTGATCCCCAGGCTACACCGGTGCGGGCCGCCGCACCTCAGACGCCAGATCACCTGAGCGGGCAGCGGCTCCTGCTTTATCTGGCCACCCCAGCGATCTTCGGAAAGGGCTGGCAACCGGAGCGCTGGCCCGCAGATCTCGGCGCGCCTATTGCTGCGGCTATCGGTGGCTACCAGTGGATCGGCGGGTGGCAGATGAACCCCAGCCATCACGGTGGTCAGAGCAAGATGGCCCGACGCTGCGTTCCTGCAGGAAGCGTCTACTTCTTTGACAAGAAAACAGATGGAGATCTCTATCAGCTAACAGATATTGGCAAAGAAAGAGGATACGGTACGATTCTTAAAGGAGCCTGGTGAAATGATTACAGCAACGAGCATGATGTACATCTATACAGAAACGCCTTTGCATGCCGGCGTGGGTAGTGGCCTGAGCAGTGTTGAGTTACCGATCCAGCGCGAGCGCCATACCCAGTACCCCATGATCCAGGGCAGCAGCATCAAAGGGAAACTGCGCGCCCTGATCGCCGATCAGTGCGGCAGCAACGCCGACAGGCGGGTCAGGGCGCTTTTTGGCCACGAGCGCGAAACTCAAGAGACAGACCGGCTTCACGCCGGGGCCTTGATTGTCGGCGATGCCCGCATCCTGCTCTTTCCCGTGCGCTCTCTCCAGGGAGTTTTCGCCTACACCACGTCTTTCGACATCCTGGAACGCTTCAGAAAGGATCTTACCCACATCCACCAGGAGCAGACTTTTCCGCAGTTGCCGCCGACCCGACTGAAGAATGGCCAGGCGCTTGTGACTGAGCAATCAGAGATGATCACCCCTCAAAGCGGCCCCGGCTTGCTGCTGGAAGAGTTTAGCTTCGAGGTGAGCAGGAGCAAACAGGTGACCAGCGTAGCGCACTGGCTGGCAGAGCACGCCCTCCCCTTTGACGGCTATTGGGCAGACAAGCTGCAGTCTTCGCTGGTCGTTCTCTCCGACAACGATTTTCGCGACTTCGTGCTCTACTCAACCGAGCTGATCACGCGCATCGCCCTTAATCAGAGTACGAAGACAGTCGAAGAGCGCGCCCTCTGGACAGAGGAACATCTGCCTGCGGATACCCTGCTCTACGCTCCTATCTACGCGACCAACGAACGACGCCCCATTGAGAAGGACCAAGAGCCACGTCATGGCCTGGAACTGCTCCAAGAGGCCCAGGCCCTCAGTCAGCAGCAGGCTGGCCCCTACCTGCAGCTCGGCGGCGACGAGACCGTAGGGCGAGGCTTCGTCAAGGTGCGCTGGAGTCCTCCAGTCCCGCTCACTGGCTCCGCTACAGGCAGGCCCTAAGCTATCGTCCTTTTTCTTAGAAAAAGATAACAACATAATAGGTGAATTAAATGATAGAAGAGAAACAACCCATACGGCGTCTGTTAGAACAAGAGCGCGGCAGGTTCGCCTGGAGCTGTATTCAAGAGATAAAGAGTCTCCCTTCAGCAGAGCTGCAGGCCGAATATCGCACGCGAGCCTTGACCTTTAACCAGATGGTGCAGATCAACGGCCTGGGGGCTACCCTGGGTTTTCTCAGAGCAAAAGCGATTGAAGAGAAGAAGAAGAAGAAGACAGCTGATCAGAAGGCATCTCCAGATCAGCCTTCGGCGGAGAGCACTCAGCAAAATCAGCAAAGACAGCTAAAATCTTATGGTTACCTGCTGAAGCATCTTACCGAGTGGATGGCCAAGCGTGGGTTTATTCCCCCCATCGAAAAGAAGAGCGAGAGGTGGGAGGACGAAACGCAAGGTGACCAGGACAAGCAAGTGAACGCCCTCCTGCTCTGGATCATTCAGGAGGCCAGCAGCAACGATTACCGCCGCGCAACAACCGAGTGTCTGGCCTTCGGCGACTGGTTGCGCCGCTTCGCCGAGGCCGAGCTGGAGAAAGAGGAGAGCAAGCAGTCTGCCGAGTCCGGGCAGTAGGAACGGAGAAGTGAGACGATGAGCCACCCACAGCACCGAGAATCAGGCTACGCGAGAAGGCAACAGCATCCCCCGAGAGGACCCAGCAGCCGCGATAGCCACACAACAGCGCAGGACGAGACACCGCTTTATCCATTGCCGCCGCGAGCTACAGAGTTGCTCAAAGCAGCGCTCCACAGAGAGAATAGAGGATCAGGCTCGTCGCAGGAAGTCGAAGCCAATCCTTCTGCTCAGAAAGGGAAGCCCGGCTCGTCCCAGCAAGATCAGTCCTCCTCACAGAGGGGAGACTACCCCGTGCTAGCCTGCCCCAACCTGGGGCTGCAGCTTCACCGCTACATTCCCAGCAGGGTTCTTCAGCTCTCGCTAGACCCCGATCGCAACGCGTCCCCAGCGGAGCGCCAGCGGTGGTTGCAGGCCCTGGCCCAAGGCTACCAACCCGACCGGGACCTCGCCACTGGCCTGTATCAGCGCTGGCAGGCATTCATCCACGCCTTAGAGGCCCGTCATTTCGAGGCCGAGATCGACTGGCGTATGGTCGTTGGCCTGGGCGGCAACTCTGTGTTGGAGACCGATCTGACCCTGCACCGCAACTACAGCCTGCCCATCATTCCCGGCAGTGCCCTTAAAGGTCTGACGCGCAACTACGCCACTCAAGAGGACTGGGAGGTCACCATCCTCGATGAGCAAGGCCAGCCCAGGCAGAGAAAGAAAGCAGAAGCTGATCTGAACCGTCTTTTCGGCATCCTTGATCAGGCCGGCAGCGTCATCTTTTTCGACGCCATGCCACTCAAAGGAGAGGCCAGGCTGGAACTGGACGTCATGACGCCCCACTATCCCGACTATTACCAGAAGAACAGGCCGCCCAGCAACGATCAGCAGCCAGTGCCAATCACCTTCCTCACCGTGGCTAAGACCACCTTTACCTTCGCCATCGCCCCACGTACTCCCACACCTGGCAACCGCGCCGATGCCGCCCTCGCTCTGGCCCTGCTCAAGCAGGCCCTGGCTGACTATGGCATCGGTGGCAAGACCAGCGCCGGCTACGGCTACTTCCACCAGGTAACCAACACGTCGGCCCACAACAGCGCCGACCCCGCTGACCCCCAGGAAGAGGAAGGCGAGGGTCTGGAGGAAGCGCGAGCCAAAGCCAGGGAACTGGCAGCCCTCACCCCCGAAGAGCTTCAACGGAGAGGAAGCCAGGATCTTCTGAGAAGCTTGACGCACATGCGCTCGTCTGCCGCACAACATCTGCTGGCCCGAGAGATCGAGCAGATTCACCGCCAGAAAGGGGTCGACCTTCAGAGGAAAGTCGCACTTTCCAACTATATCAAACAATTGCTACAACAGGAGAATACTAACCGATGAGCGCCACTATGACCAGGAGCCAGCTCACCATCTCCCCCATTGCCGACGGCCCACTAGTTCACGAGGACGACAGGCAATGATCGCTACCGCCTGATCCGTTCTCAGATTGAGCATTTCAAAGCGCCGCGGAGCCTCGATGTAGCTCAACTCAATGCCCCTGGCCGGTCGAGCCAGCCCCAGCCAGGGGTGCACCCCTCGCTAGCAGGGCTTTCTGCCCGCCTCGACTCTACAAGAAGAGGAAATACACTGAGACGGAAAAGCTGCAAGCAGCCGTGAAAAGAAAGCAAGAAAACCACATACACATCTTGCAAACAGATTAGCTTTCTTATTTACTCACTCCCTCATTATCCCCCCTCCTCCCCTTGTGCTGGCCTGTCACATACTGTAGAATGGCTCGTGTTAGTGGGTAGAGTGAGCCATGCTTTCGAATGGAGGTATAGTTTATGAGCACCAGCAGCACCCGACACGGCTCCCCTCACTTCCCCACCGTGAGTGGCAGTATTGCCCCATCCACGCAGCAGGACATGGATGCGGCTGTGCAGGCGCTGCAGGCCCACAAAGACCACTGGGTCGCAGTGCCGGTGCGCGAGCGCATTGCCATCTTAGAGCAGCTCCTCAGCAACTTCGTGGCCATCGCCCCGCGCTGGGTTGAAGCCAGCCTCAAAGCCAAAGGTCTCGCCCCCGACGAACCTGCGGCCAGCGAAGAGTGGGGGGCAGGCGTCTTACCAGTCATCAACAACCTGCGCCAGCTCCGGCAGTCGTTGCTTGACATCGAGCGCTACGGCCATCCCCGGATTCCCGGCCCGGTGCTGACCATGCCCAACGGCCAGGTAGCCGCCCGTGTCTTTCCCCAGAGCGCCTACGACCGCCTCTTTTTTATGGGCCTCACCGCGGAGATCTGGATGGAACCGGGGGTCAGCATCAGTGAGCTTCCACGTACCCAGGCTCTCATCTACCAGGACCGTCAACACAACGGGAAAGTGGCACTCGTGCTGGGCGCCGGCAACGTCGCCAGCATTGGGCCGATGGATATTCTTTACAAACTCTTCGTCGAAGATCAGGTTGTCCTGTTCAAAGCCAATCCGGTAAACGCCTATCTTGGGCCGCTCCTGAGTGAGGCCTTCCGCCCCCTGATCGATCGCGACTTCTTGCGCCTGGTCTACGGCGGCGCCGAAGAAGGGGCCTACCTCTGCCAGCATCCGGGCGTCGAGGAGATTCACATCACTGGCTCCGACAAAACCTACGAGGCCATTGTCTTCGGCCTCGGTCCTGAAGGGGCCCGGCGCAAAGCCGCCCGCCAACCTCTGATCAGCAAACGAGTCACGGGCGAGCTAGGCAATGTCAGCCCATTCATCGTCGTCCCCGGCCCCTGGACGGCGCGCGATCTCGCTTATCAGGCCGCCCACATCGTTAGCTCTTTAACCAATAATGCCGGCTTCAACTGCAACGCTACGCGCGTGCTGATTCAGCATGCCGGCTGGGAACAGCGGCCCGAGCTGCTCAATGCTATCCGGCGTCTCTTGCAGACCGTTCCTCCACGCCTGGCCTACTATCCCGGCGCCGGCGAGCGCCAACGCGCCTTCGTCTCCGACCATCCCGAGGCCGAGCTGTATGGACAGACCAGCGATGGGCGGCTCCCCTGGACCCTCATTACCGGCCTCGATCCCGAGCGCGAGGGCGATATCTGCTATACTACCGAAGCTTTCTGCGGCCTCTTCGCCGAGACCACCCTGGCCGCCGAAAGCATCGCCGACTACATCGATCAAGCCGTGGCTTTCGCCAATGAACGGCTCTGGGGCACCCTCAACGCCACCCTGATCGTCCACCCCGAGTCGCTGAAGACTCCCGCCATCGCCCACGCCGTCGAACGCGCCGTCGCCAACCTGCGCTATGGTACCGTTGGCGTCAACTACTGGGCCGGCATCGGCTTCGCCCTGGCCGCGACTACCTGGGGCGCTTTCCCCGGCCATGACAGCTACGATATCCAGTCTGGCATTGGCGTGGTCCACAATACCCTGATGTTCTCCCGCGCTCAGAAATCTGTCCTGCGCGGCCCCTTCCGCAGCACACCTACCCCGCTTTGGTTTGTGACTGAGGGGCGCAAGGCCCTCAAGACCTTTCCCAAATTGATCGAGTTTCTGGCCGCACCTTCACCGACGAAGCTCCCGGCCATTCTGCTCTCAGCCACCGTCGGCTGAGCCATCAGACAGACGGCTTCTCGCGGCGCTCGCTGGCTCGGCCAGCTCCGGCCAGCCCAGCGAGCACGCCCGGCCTGAGCCGTCGCTCGCGGCAGCGTTGCCCTTCCTACGCGACGAGTCGGTTGTGTCTTCTGTTGAGAATGGACACCATAAGCGTTCAGAGAGGCTAGCGCCTGTTTTATGACCGGAAATGTCACCTTTTTCTTTATCACCGACGTACCAGGAAAAGGATGACCATTGCGCTCTGGCTAACCAGGCAGCCTCTCAGGGAAGAGAGATGTCCTGTCTGAGATGTGCCAATCACAAGAATTTCATAAGGAGGAGGAGATCTTTACATGAGTAAGGCAGCAACGCTAGTGGCGCTTGCCTCGGCTCTGGAACAAAAGGATTATCAGCAAGCTGCCGCCTATCTCGCTGACCACTTCGTGTATTACGGAACTGGCACGCAGCATCTCAGCAAACCTCAATTTCTGGAGCTGCTGCAAGCGCTTCAGAGCGCTCTTCCCACCTTACGCTTCCACCTGCAACATTTGTGCGAGACAGGGAATCGCGTGACCGCTCATCTGCAGTTTGCCATCCTGCCCGTCCAATCCTTCCCCTCCGAAGGAGGTGAGCCGCTGGAGGCCGGACTGGAGTGCACTTTTGAGGGGACCGTTATCACGGGCCTTCGCGTCAAAGCCCCACCCCAGCAGAGAGCTGCGGAGGAGACGCTGCGTGCGCTAGAAGCCGCGCTTCGCCAGAGCTAAGGGAGTGCGTTGCAGGACGGTGTCGGCAACGCAAGCCGCACCAGGCCACACCAGCGGAGGAAACTGGGGCCACTGCAGTGCCGGAGCTTCCTCCGCCCCATCAGGCCGGCCTGGCCCCAGGCTCGTGTACGTTGCGTTTTGTCTCCCCCGGTCGCTCTCTTCTTCTCTTTTCCCTTCTTTGAGACTCAGGCAATGCCGACCGCGACCACTCCGCTCATCGTGCCAATAAGCAGGGTACGCCCCATCAGTGTCGGCGTGGCAAAACGCGAGGTTGGCTCAATCGAGAGACGAGCGCGGACCGCCCCCGTCTGACGATTGAGAGCATAGAGCGCCCCCGTGCGATCTACGACATAGACGGTATTGCCGCCCACAATGGGCGAGCCGTTGATGTTCGCCGGCGCCTGCCAGCCACGGACCATGCGCGGACCGCCGGCGATCGTCACCTGGAGCACACCGAGCGAACAGGGGAGATAGATGACATTGTCAACGCGCGCCGCCCCACCATAGGCATCGCAGAGCCGCTGCTCCTGAAGCTGTCCCCCCACTCCCCCTAGAGCGTTGGCGCGCAGGAGATAGGCAATACCCGATTTTCCAGCAATGAAGAGCAAGCCATTGGGTAGCAGGACCGGCCCCAAGGAGCTGAGGTCGAGATCGGCGGCGTTATCGCTGGCCCACTGGGTCGGCGCAAAGCCATCCTCAAGCTGGAGCGTGGGGGAGAGACGCAGCACTGAGTCACTATGATCCCAGTCACCCGAGGTGACAGCGCCATTGCCTACCGAGACATAGATGTTGCCTGACGCCGCAACCGCCGGACCGGCAGGGGCCCAGATACCACCCTCACGGGGCGTGGGAACAGTAAAGGTAAGCATGGCCGCTTGCGGATTGGTCGTCGGCACCGCCACAACACGCCCACGATAGTCGCCGCAGTCGCCGTAGAGTCCTCCATAAGCAATATAGATACGCCCGTTGGCCAGAGCCAGGGCGGCGCGCTGCTGGTGGACTTGCGGATCAGCACCCGGTGGGTCGACGCTGCGACTGAATTTGAGGACTCCACTGTCAGCGTCAACGCCAACAAGCATGTGCCGCGGCCCACTCACTTCGGCTACGGCAAAGATGAGGTTGGTGGCAGGATCATAGACCGGGGTACCGGTGATGCCCAGGGGATCGATATTGCCACAGGGCAGAGCCGCCAGCGGTACGGGCGTCCCAACCCTGGTGTGCCAGAGCACATTGCCATTGCTCGCATTCAGGGCATAGAGGGAGTCACCTTCGGTCGCGACAATTACACGCCCATGCACGACGAGGGGCTCGGCATAGACCGCCCCGTCCAGGTGGGTGGTCCAGAGCGAGACCAGGCGAACCGGATCAGGGACGCCGGCGATGTAGCCGCTGCGGGTGTTGTCTCGATGGTAGGTGGTCCAGTCGCTCCCTCCCCCCGTCACCGCGGCGCTGGCCGTCGGCGTGGGCAAGGGCAAGGACGGCGAAGAGGCAACCGTCGGGGTGGCAGTCCCCCCCGTCGTATTCCCACCGCAGGCAGCAAGCAGACAGAGAAGCAGTGCTACCAGCAGCAACCGCCCAGGTTTCCAGGGCCAGGTTCTTTCTCCTCTCAGTTCATAGACGTCTCTTTCCCGATCTGCGCTTCCTGTTGTGGACATGGATCTTTCTCCTTGCTGCGAGAGTGCTCTCATGGAGCACTTCCTTTTAACATCCGCCAATAGTACATCATTTCTCGACTTTATTCAGGCACCAACATATAGAAATCTATCTTTTATGATTCTCAAAACAGCAATGTATCCCATCGTTCCCACGCGGCAGAGCCAGTACTTTCGCGCAGGTAGGTAGAAGCAACCCTTGACGCAGGCAAGCAAATATGCTACCATGCATAACGTATCGCAGTGCGATAGGTTGCGCGATACAGTATCACACGGCGGAATACCTGGAGTGACAGGACCTCGTCGTTCCTCTCCATCTGTATCACGCGCGGGAGTTGGCCCTTTAACGGTGCCTGGCATGGCCCCGGGTCAGGGTGCGCAACCTGGCTCGCCAGGCAATAGACCGGTAGAGGGTCGTTTTTTAACCGCTCGCGTGTGGCGCGTCGCGACTCTGGCCCTTCTCAATCAGCTTGCAGCACGTCGTTTCTTCTTCTTCTTCAACCCCACTCCATCGCCGTCGGTGGCGATGGCAGCAAGCGTCAGACAGAAAGGACAAAGCAGTCATGAGCAACCTCGGCTTTGAGAACACCGACACCATCCTGATGGAGGAGCGGCTCTTTCCCCCATCCCCCGAAGTCGTCGAGCGGGCCAACATCATGGCCTACATGAAGTCCAAGGGCTTTGACAACTACGAGGACTTCTATCGGTGGTCGCTGGAGCATCGCGAGGAGTTCTGGAACGATATGGCGCGGGAACTGCACTGGTTCCAGCCCTGGCAGACGACCTTCCAGTGGACCGAGAAGCCCTTCTTCCAGTGGTTCGTTGGCGGCAAGTTCAATATCGTCTACAACTGCCTTGACCGCTACATGCAAACCGCCACGCGCCAGAAGGTGGCCTACTACTGGGAGGCCGACGATGGCTCCAGCCGCACTTTGACGTACGAGGACCTGTATGTGCTGACCAATCGCCTGGCGAAGGCCCTCCAGAACCTCGGTGTCAAGAAAGGCGACCGCGTTGCTATTTACATGCCTGTCACTCCCGAGCTGGTCGCCGCTATGCTGGCCACGACCCGCCTGGGCGCCGTCCACACGGTAGTCTTCGGTGGCTTCGCCGCGAGCGCTCTGGAGGAACGCATCAACGATGCCCGTGCTAAGGTGCTCATCACTGTCGATACGGCCCATCGCGGGGGCAAGCTGATTGAGTATAAGAAGATCTGCGATGAGGCGCTTGCCAATACTCCCACAATCGAGAAGGTGATCGTCTTCAAGCGCGAGGGCACTGAGGTCCCGATGCAGGCCGGGCGCGATCTCTTTGCCGATGAGCTGCTCCAGGATATCCCCAACGACACGGTGGTGCCGTGCGAGGAGATGGATAGCGAGGATCTCCTCTACATCCTCTATACGAGCGGCAGCACCGGCAAGCCCAAGGGCGTGGTTCACGTCCACGGCGGCTACGCGGTCGGCGTCTACACCACGACAAAGTTCGTCTTCGACCTCAAGCCCGACGACGTCTATTGGTGTACCGCCGATATCGGCTGGGTGACCGGCCACAGCTACATCGTCTATGGTCCCCTGCTGAACGGCGCCACCGGCGTCCTCTTCGAGAGCACGCCGCAGTATCCCGCCCCCGATCGCTACTGGAGCGTGGTCGAGAAGTATAAGGTGACGATCATCTACACTTCGCCCACAGCGATCCGTGGCCTGATGCGCTTCGGCGAGGAGTGGCCGGCCAAGCACGACCTGTCCAGCCTGCGTATCCTGGGCACGGTCGGCGAGCCGATCAATCCCGAAGCCTGGATGTGGTATCGCCACAACATCGGGCGCGATGCGCTGCCAGTCATGGATACCTGGTGGCAGACGGAGACGGGCGCCATCCTGATCAGCCCAACGGTGATCTTGCCGCTGAAGCCGGGGAGCGCCACCCGTCCCTTGCCGACCATCGACGCGGCAGTGGTTGATAAGGACGGGAACCCGGTCGAGACGGGCAAGGGCGGTTTCTTGATTATTCGCCATCCCTGGCCGTCGATGATGCGCACGATCTACGGCGATCCGGCTCGCTATCGCACCTATTGGGAGACAATCCCCGATGTCTACTTCGCGGGTGACGCTGCCACCGTCGATGAGATCGGCTACTTCCGCATCCAGGGCCGCGTCGACGATGTAATCAAGGTGGCCGGCCACCGCCTGGGTTCGATGGAGATCGAGTCAAGCCTGGTGAGCCATCCGGCTGTGGCCGAGGCCGCTGCGATCGGTAAGCCCGATCCAGTCAAGGGCGAGCATATCAAGGTCTTTGTGATCTTGAAGGCCGGCAACGAGCCGTCGGAGGCGATGGTTCAGGAACTGAAGCAGCACGTCCGCACGAACGTCGGTCCGATCGCCGTCCCCGATGAGATCGAGTTTGTGACGGCACTGCCCAAGACCCGCTCCGGCAAGATTATGCGCCGCGTTCTGCGTGCCCGCGAGCTGGGCCAGCCGCTGGGCGACGTGACGACGCTGGAGGGCTAGCTGCTCTGCTTGAACGCCAACGGTTCAGGGATACACTTGCCTGAGCAGGCGGAATCGCCCTCTAAAGGAGAGCGACCGGGTACTACTACGACATGACCCGGTCGCTCTTTTTTGGCCGACGGTGGTGGTGCGGCAGCTGGCTAATCTGCGGCAGGTGGCTCGGGTATGCCCAGCCCCGGCGCGCGCAGTTCGGAAGTGGTAGCTTCGGGATAGTAGCGCTGCAAGAGTTCCAGACCAATGCTGGCCCGCCGCACGCGCTCGCGCGAGAGGGCGACTACGGTAGCTTCCAGATGGCTGCCGCTGGGATAGACATCGGGGGCATTGCGCAGGCCGAATTTGAGATAGACCGGGGCGGCCACCCGCACCAGCTCGGCGATTTCGTAGTGACGCACAAAGCCACCGAAGTCGTCGGGAGCTTCGACATAGACATCCAGTGGCATGTCAGTCGCTTGCCGAATGGCCGCCAGCTGCGCCAGCGAGAGATCGGTGGGCGTGTTCAAGGTGGTGCCGCCAAGCCGCTCCATGACATGCGCCGCCGCCGGGTTAGCGGTGCCGATCTGGACCGAGAGCTTGAAGACGAAGTCTGGAGGTAGCTCGCCGGCCTTCTTCATTTCCCCGGCCACCCACAGCAGGCCCTCGTCGGCTATCAGCACCGAGCGGATGCCCAGGAGAGCGGCACGACGGATGTCTTCCAGGGCGTAGAGGAGCTGGTCCATGCCGCGCTGTCTGGCTCCAAGATTGCGCCCTGAACGACTGGCGAACTGGGCTCCTGTGTCCCAGCCAGCCCGCGGCCCGACAAAGAGGCTGACTTCAATCCCCATCTCGTGCCCCAGACGAGCCATCGCTTGCATTTCGTCGCTGCGTAGCAACATGATGCCGCTCCCCTGCGAGACCCGATGGATGCGCACCCCATATTCACGGGCCGCCTGACGCACGGCCTCCAGGGCCGCCGGCCCCTCAACACTGGGAATCTCAACACGATACTGGGCCCCGTCGGGGAAACGTTTGGAGGAGGTGGGCAGATCGTGGGCGTCTCCCGTCGGCAGACCCAGCCGCCGCAAGAAGGCACGCGTCTCCTGCATCAACTCAGCCATTGTTCTCCGCTCCTGTCTTGTACTGCTCGCTCTCTCTATCAGACAGATGAGATTGCTGGCCTCCTGCTTTTTGCCCCGTTGCCTCGGCCTATTCGCTATTCGGATAGACCACGCACGGGAAGGCCCTCCCAGGCCCGCCGCAGCTCGCCGCCAGGATCGTTCTTCAGGCAACAGGTGAGATCAAAGAGCATTGTGGCCCGCTGCTCGGGGGTGTACGCAGGCCAGTCCGGCAAACCAGGCGCTACGGGCACACCGTCGCGCGCGAAGGCTAGCCAGGCACTACTCATCTTAGCAGCCAGCTCCTGTAACTCCGGCGTGAGACCAGCAGTGGCACCCAGGAAGCGCCGGGCCGGCTCGAGGTTGTCGAAGACAAAGGGGATCTCCAGGGCATGACAGGATTTGAGCTTGCCATCGAGGACCGGGGTCTCCCAGGTGAAAAGATACATGTAGACAGGTGCCGCCCCCTGAGCTGCTTTACGCTCGGCCAGGCGAATGGAGTTGATGCGCATCATGGCATCGCTCAGGAGAGCTACATACCGCTCCGCCGGCGTCCGCTCGGGATAGGCGCCGACATAAGCCGCCAGCAGGCGCTCAGCAGCTTCTTTGTCTCTGAGCAGCAGCTGGACCCGCTGACGCAGCCCCTCCTCGTCAAGGGCGCTAAGCTGAGTATCCCCTAGCAGGAAGAGGGTCGCTTCATCTTTATTGGTGCCAATGATGAGCGGGACTTGCGCGGAGATGGCCGGCGCCTGGGGATCAAAGGGATGCTGCGGCAGAATCTGGCCGTCGACGACCGGCCCCCAGGGACCCAGCGCATTGGAATTGACAGCGCCGTTGACTTCGATGATGTGCTGCATTGGGATCTCATGCAGCTGCTCTCTGTTGGCAGACGAGATGCCCAGAGCTTGAAGCAGGCGCTCGGCACGCTCAGTGGCCTTTTCGCGCGTGGCCATGCGCAGGGCTGGCCCGCTTTGGACAATGGCCCGCCGGAAGAGGCCGGCGGCAGACGGCATGGCCATCAGGACGCAAACCTTGGCCCCACCGCCCGATTCGCCGAAAAGGGTAACGTTCTGCGGATCACCGCCAAAAGCTTCAATGTTATCCCGCACCCACTCCAGAGCTGCGATGAGATCGAGCATGCCGACATTGCCAGACTCGGCGTAGTCATCACCGAGCAGATCAGCCAGATGCAGGTAGCCAAACGGCCCCAGCCGGTGATTGACAGTGACGACAACGACATCGCCGCGCCGCGCGAGGTTGGTGCCACGATAAAAGGCTGCCGAGCCAGACCCCATGCTAAAGCCACCACCGTGACACCAGAAGAGCACGGGACGTTTGCGGCCATCAGCGATTGCCGGCGTCCAGACGTTCAGGAAGAGGCAGTCCTCACTCTCTTCTTCGCGCCCGCCCTCGCCAATGATAGCCCGTAGGCGTTTCATCCCTTCGGGCGGCTGCGGGCAGGCCGGGCCATACTTGAGGACATCACGGACCCCAACCCAGGGTTCCGGCTTCGTCGGCGGGCGGAAGCGGTTGCGCCCCCCCGTCGGCCCACCATAGGGAATGCCCTTGAAGGTTGCAATGTCATGGATGGTGGCCCCTCTGACTTTCCCAGCAGAGGTTTCGACAATGAGATCAGCCATCGCTTAATTTGCTCCCTTTCGTTGGTCTGGCAGCGTGCTCTCGCTAAGCTGCACTCTTTTCTTCCCGTCTCGGCTCTCTGGCCTCTGGCCCGGCCCGGCCTGACATGAGTCAAGCCAACCCGATAGGCGTCGCTCCTCCTTCCAGGTATCCATCAATCAATCAATCAAACAAAGGATAGTGATCGTGCTGCCATTGTCCCTCACCAGGGTCAAGCAAGGAGAAAGGCAAAGAGAGACCGGTGCAGCACGCTTGTTTGAGAGGGGCTGACTGGGCAAGAGGTAGTGAAGATGGATACATTGAGTAGCGGTACTTGTCTGATGTACCATTAGAACATGCCGACCTCTCATCTTCTGACGACTGTCATGCGGTGTGGTAGCCCTGCCACAGGAACTATACGTTACGTGGCCATTGAACGTCAAGCCGCGTCAAGAAATGGAGGAAGGTCATGGAGATTGTACCTGGCATTCACCGCCAGGAAGCCTACATCGGCAAGAAGCTGATGGCCCATCACTTGATCGTTGGCGAGCGCTCGCTGCTGGTCGATGCAGGTACGCCCGAGCTAGCGCGTGAGGTGCTTATTCCCTGGCTCGCGGAGCAGCTAGGCGATCCCGCCCGCCTGGATATGATCCTGGTGACGCATGGGGATGTCGACCACTTCGGCGGCCTGGAGACGCTGCGCTCCGCCTGCCCACGAGCGTTGACGCTGGTGCCCGCTCTCGATCGGCACTGGATCGAGGACACAGAGGCAATCTTCCGCGAGCGCTACGATGCCTACCATGCCGATCATGGCCTGACCTATGCCCCGGAGATGACGCAGATGCTGCGCTCCTGGCAAGGAAAGCCAATTCCGACGGCGCTCGGCCTGACCGGCGGCGAGGACATCCGTTGCGGGCCTGAGCTGGTGCTCCAGGTGCTCCACGTGCCCGGCCATACGCCAGGCCATCTGATGCTGTGGGAACCCCGCCGGCGCGTGGCACTTATCGGCGATGCCCTCAACGGCGCTACCCAGATCGATCGCGATGGCGTTCCGACGGCTCCTCCTCCCTATACCGATCGCGATATCTACCTGACCTCGATCCAGACAATCGCCTCGCTGCAACCAGCGATCCTGCTCACCGGTCATTTCCCAATCATGCGCGACCAGGAGGTGACCACCTTTCTGCAGGCGAGCCGCGATTTTGTCCTGCGCACCGATGCCGTGTTGGCGCGCCTGCTGGCCGAGGCCACAGAGCCGTTGACGCTCGCTCGCCTGATTGAGCTGACCGATCCTTTGCTCGGCCCCTTTGGCTTTCCACCCGACCTGGAGTATGCCCTGGAGGCACATATGCGCTGGCTAGAGCGCTACGAGCGCGTGCGCCGCCTCCAGCACGAAGGGGTTGTCGCCTGGGAGGCCATTCGAGGCTGAGCCTCCTCGCTGACCCCTTTTTCCGAGTGTGCTTCCCCACCGCCGCATGACAGAAGCGAGAGCAGAGAGAGTGAGTAGCCACCGTGATCGAGCCTGAGCCTGGCTCAGCAACCTCCACTGGCCTGCTTGCCCTGTTCAGGAGCAGGCTGCAGAGAACAATGCTGTTACAGTCCCTTCCTCAGCCCGAGGGAAGGGAGGAAAAGGAAGAGGAGCGAAGCTATGGGAATGCTTTCCGGTCGCCTGGCATTGGTCACCGGTGCCGGCATGGGCATCGGCCAGGGCATTGCTGTCGAGCTGGCGCGCCAGGGCGCCAGCGTTGGTATCCACTATGCTCATAGCGAAGAGGGGGCCCGCGAAACGCTGACGCGCATTGAAGCGCTGGGCGGCAAAGCGGTCGCCGTCAAAGGCAATCTGGCCCACGTAGCCGACTGCCGCCGCGTCGTCGATGCAGCAGCCGAGGCCCTGGGCGGCCTGGACATTTTGGTCAATAACGCTGGAGTCACCCGAGCCGATGATTTTCTCAAAATAAGCGAGGAGACCTACAACGAAGTCTTCGACCTCAATATGCGCGGCTACTTCTTCTGCGCTCAACAGGCCGTACCCTACATGCTCAAGCGTGGCGGCGGCTCAATCGTGAACATCACTTCAATTCATGGCTACGCTGGTTTTCCACGCCATTCAGCCTACGCAGCTACCAAGGGGGCCATCATTGCCTTCACACGCGAGCTGGCCATCGAACTGGCTCCCCAGCGCATTCGTGTCAATGCTGTCGGCCCCGGCATCATCGAGGTACCGCGCTATTTCTCCATCCCAGGCTATACCCGCGAGCTGGGCAATACCCTGGTGCCCTGGGGGCGCGTCGGCCACCCCGAAGATATCGGGCCGGCAGTCGCTTTTCTCGTCTCGGATGCCGCCGATTTCATTACAGGCCAGGTGCTCTATGTCGATGGCGGCACCACCGCCCGTATGGGGCTATGGTGGGATCAGGGGGATAGCCCTCAGTAGCTGACTGAGTCGGAGTTTTCAGCGCTGGTACCCAACGCGGAACAACCGCAGGCGCCAGCGCTGAGTCTGAGATTGAAGAGATGGCATTTTTACAAAAAGTGACCTATAGTTCATAGAGGGGAGAGAAAGACAGCCAGCCCATCTCGCTGAACTGCTCAGTACGACGGAGGGCTGGCCTGTCGTCTCCAGCCCGACCTACTTACTGATGACCACAGGAGAGACAGGAGAGCATGACCCATAAGGACACAGGGCCGCTGCCAACTACCCAAGTGGAACAGCGGCAGCCTGCGAGCGTGGCAGCAGCAATGGCAGCCCGTGCTATTGATGCTCAGGCCGCGACCATTATCGGTTGGATTCTTCAGGGCGGCGTCCTGGTGAGCGCCGCCGTTATTTTGACTGGGGTTGTCTGGCTCTTTCTGCAGCCCGGCGGCCCAGGGACAACGAGTGTGGCCCGGTTTCCTCACTCGCTTCCCGATCTGCTGGCTGGTCTGCTCCAATGGCAAGCCCCTGCGCTCATTGTGCTTGGTCTGGTCTTGTTGATCGCCACACCAGTACTACGTGTTGCCACCTCGATAATCGCCTTCGCGCTCGAGCGCGACCTTCGCTATGTACTGATCACACTGGTCGTCCTTCTGATCTTGCTCTATAGCCTCTTCTTTGGCGACCGGGGCACCAGTAGCACCCATCTCAGTAGCCTGGCCCATTTCCACTTTTCCGCCCTCGTCTTCGCCTTGATTTTCTGCGGCTCAGTCGTTGCTGGCCTCCTCGGTTCCCTGATTGGTCTGGGTGGCGGCGTTCTGATCGTGCCTTTGCTGACGCTGGCTTTTGGGTTGCCGATCAGTTTCGCCATCGGAGCCAGCATCATCTCGGTGATCGCCACCTCCAGCGGCGCGGCAGCAGCTTACGTGCGCGACCGCATCACGAATATGCGCGTGGGCATGTTTTTGGAGCTAGCCACTACTACAGGAGCCATCAGCGGCGCTTTTCTGGCCGGACTGCTCGCTCCGGGCATCCTCGGGGTCATCTTCGGCATCATCCTGCTACTCTCGGCTCTGCCCACGCTCTTCAAAATGGGCGAAGAGCTACCCTCGGACGTGCAGAACGATTGGCTAGCTACCCATCTGAGTCTGGCAAGCAGCTACCCTGATGAGCATCTCGGGCACGAGGTTAGCTATCAGGTGACACGTACGCCCTTGGGCCTGATTCTCATGTATGTGGCTGGAGTCATCTCGGGCCTGCTGGGCATCGGGAGTGGCGCCTTTAAGGTGCTGGCTATGGATGTCGTGATGCGCCTGCCCCTGAAGGTCTCAACAACTACGAGCAACTTTATGATCGGCGTGACGGCAGCGGCGAGCGCCGGCATCTATTTTGCCCGCGGCGATATTCCTCCACTGGTGGCCGCCCCGGTGGCCTTGGGCATCCTTCTCGGGGCCCTGATTGGCTCTCGCTTGCTCTCGCACCTCAGTAACCGCGTTATCCGTTTGGTCTTTTTGCCAGTGATTGTGGCAACCGCGGTGGAGATGATCCTCCACGGCCTGGGGATCGGAGGGATCTAGCGGCAGTCGCACAGATCGCTATCACCGAGTCTATGCGGGTGATCCAATCAAGGGCACAGCTCCATTGCACTGATCTGTGGCACCTTCGCTGGGCTGTGCCCTTGATTTTCTGCCAGGTTCTATGGCATGATTGCTGATGATTATAACCAGGTTTCTATTCAAGCGGAGCACAGTACAGCATATGGTTGCTAGAGCCGGCTTTCACCCACAGATTCGCCCTCCCTGTTCTCTCTGCGCTTGCTGCTCTCGCTAAGCGGCGGTCTGTTTGACCAACTGTCCAGCTCAGCGAGTTCCCACTACTGGTAGTGCAAGCCACGGATGTGTGGTCTTGCAGCCTCACTATGCTGTCTTTAAGCAAGCGATGAGGATGAAGGAAAGGTTACTGTGCACGTTTCTCCCCCACCAACGACACGCCAGGACCGCAGCAGACGGAGTCTGGCAGGTTTAGCCCCACTGGGAGCCTCTTGCCTCTGGGGAGGCATGTACGTAGTGAGTCGCGCCAGCTTTGGCGCTATTCCTCCGGTGACGCTAGGATTGCTGCGCCTTCTCTTGGGAGGCGCCGCCCTCTGGCTGGTACTGCGCCTGGCCGGTCATCGGGAGCCTCTACCGCGCCAGGAACGCTGGCGCCTGCCATTGCTCGGCTTGTGCATCGCCGCCACTATTACCACACAGTTTGTCGGAACCGATCTGGCCAGCGCCCATGATGGAGCGCTGTTGACCACAATCACGCCTCTTTTTATTGTACCGCTGGCCTGGCTCTTGCTGGGCGAGCGCCCGCAATGGCGCGTCGTTGCCGGTACCACGCTGGCTCTGGTCGGAGTGGTAATCATCGTTGGCAGCGAGCAGGGGAGCAGCTCAAGCGCGCAGGCTCGCTCGTTGCTCATCGGCGATGGACTGCTGATTATCTCGGCCTTCTGCTGGGCCTTGTTCACCGTTCTCGGGACGCCGCTGGTCCGCAAACACTCGGCTTTGGTGGTCACAACCTACGGGACGCTCTGGAGCCTGGTCTTTTTTGCTCCGCTGGCCCTGTGGGAGCTGAGCCAGCACCCCTCGCTTTCTCTTTCGCCTGGCGTTCTGGCCAGTGTGCTCTACCTGGGATTGGGAGCAACAGCTCTCGCCTGGTTTCTCTGGTACCGCGGTGTCGAACGGCTGCCCGCTGGAGTGGCAGCGATCTTTTTCTTCGCCCAGCCGCTGGTCGGCGGCCTGCTGAGCGCACTTGTGCTACAGGAAGCCCTGGGGCCAGGCTTCTGGCTCGGTGGCCTGGTGCTGGCGTTGGGAATCATGCTGGCCTCGCTCTGAGTCAGAACGGCCAGGCTGCCTCTTCCAGCGAGGGGCCAGGCCATCCCCTCTCTAACAAGCTGCTCGTGCTCTCGACAGGCGGTCGTTCCACATTCACACTGCTCGCAAGAGAGGAGGAGCGCCAGCCTATGGCGGTGACAGGCGCTCCCCTCTGGTCTCTTTTTCTCCGCAGAGCTGCTGCCAGCCTGGGCATATATCGCCATATATAGAAGTAAAGAGCAAACAGGACTAATCGGCCTGACCTCCCTGCCGTGCGCTGAGCAACGTGGTGATTTGGGCCAATGCCTCCATAATGCGCCCCTCTAATGCTGCCATATCCTCTTTAATGCGCCCCTCTAACGCCGCCATATCCTCTTTAATGCGCTCTTCCAGACGCTCCATGCGCTCTTCCAGACGCTCCATGCGCCCTTCCAGACGCTCCACACGCTCTTCCAGACGCTCCATGCGCCCTTCCAGACGCTCCACACGCTCTTCCAGACGCTCCATGCGCCCTTCCAGACGCTCCACACGCTCTTCCAGACGCTCCATGCGCCCTTCCAGACGCTCCACGCGCCCTTCCAGACGCTCCATGCGCCCTTCCAGCCCGACCATGCGCCCTTCCAGACCGGCCATACGGTTCTCCAGGCTACCAGTGCGCATCTCTAGCAGAGCCGTTCGCTCCTGCACAACGCGCACCTCATCGCGGGTCGCCACCACCAGCGCCTCCAGGCGCTGAAACCGGACCTCGCTCTGATGCTCGCTGTGTAGCTGATACTCGGCCAGCTGTCGAAAACTCACCTGCATATCGGTAGCCAGTCCCCTGACATCGGCACTAAGCACAGCAATGGCATGCTCCTGGGCACGGACGCGATTGACCAGCCAGGACCGCTCTAGCGACATCCTCCGTCTAGCTCCCTTCTCTCAAAATAGATGGCTTGGTCACCACATCGGTCCTGGCCAATACTACCAGAACCGTGAGAAGAGGATAACAGATCCAGGCACCAAAAGCAAGTTCTCCAAAAGGATATCTTCATATTTCTTTCTGATACACAAGAAAGAAAGGAATGGAACCAAACACAGATCGTTTGCTTCCATTACAAGCAGGCAACGTAGTTGAATGCGACAGAGACCGGGGAAGCACTTAGGCAGCCCAAAGCGCCGAGGCTAGGCGAGAATGACCTCGAGTCCCAACTCGCGTAGACGAGTCAGCGTCTCGCTATCCAGTCCGCTGTCCGTGATAATAGTATCGATGGTGCTTAATGGCGCCACTGCTGTTAGCATCACCTTCCCAAATTTGCTATGATCAGCTACCACAATGCGCCGTCGTGCCCGCTCAATCATCGCCTGCTTTGTGCCGGCCTCCTCAAAATTGAACTCGGTCAGCCCATGCTCGATCGTAATACCACCAACAGCGATGAAGGCTTTATCAACCTGGAAACTGCGCAGCGTCCGCTCGGCTAGATGGCCGACCAGCGACAGCTCGCTCGGGCGCAGCTTCCCTCCCACGACGATGACTTGAATCGCCGACTGATTGGCCAACTCCAAAGCCGCCCGCAGATTCGTCACCAGCACCGTCAGATTGCGCTTTCCCTTGAGCGCCCGCGCGATCTCGAGCGTTGTGGTCCCCACATCAAGAATCAGGCTCTCCCCATCGTTGATCAACTCCACTGCGCGCGCCGCGATGCGCCTCTTCTCCTCAGCATGCTCGGTCTCGCGCGCACTAAACGGCGGTTCATAGCTAGCTCCGCGCAGGCTAATGGCTCCTCCATGTACCCGTCTAATCAACCCTTGCTCTTCCAGCTCCTGCAAATCCCTGACCACTGTAATGCCAGAGACGGCAAAGCGCTGCGCCAGATCGCGTACCGAGGCAACCCCACTGGAATCAATAATTTCAAATATCTTTCTGCGACGTTCTTGAGCAATGATCTTATTTTCCTTCTTCATTCAGCACATGCTCCCTCAGTTTGCTCATCCTCACACGAGCTCGCCCACTGAGCAGACCGGCAAGCAAGGTCAGTCATCAGCCCCTTTCCCCGTCCGCGCCCGACCTCCTTCTCACGCCCTACCGAGCATTGTACCATGTCCCAGGCCATCCCCAGGAGCTGTTGAGCCAGTACGCCCCCTTAACGGGTAACCAAACTACCAAGGCCACGCTCCCTCTTCTACAAAGGGAGAAGGGCAGCAAGATAAAAAAAGCTGCCAGAGCGTTCCCCTTACCTAGAGTAGCATCTGGCGGCGTCTTTAGAGCAGAGTACCAATCGCCGGAGACTTCTTGACCTCCGGCGAAGCGCGTACTGCTCTCTGAAAGAGTCGCGTCGAGAAGAGGAGAAGACATGGCTAAAGTTGATATTCATGAGACGACAAAAGCTGCTCGTGATGTGCAAGAGCAGTATTTTCGGACCACTGATCGCCTGCCCGGCGAGATGTGGTACTGGGCTGCTCTGGTCTCGATCATTACCTCGGCAGTGCTGTTCATAAGCGGTAAGCGTGATTGGGGGCTGTTCGTCGGTCAGTGGCCGCCAGCTTTCCTGCTCTTCGGCATTTTCCATAAGCTGCTGCGCCCGTCCCGCAGCCAGTTCTAAGGCCAAACGGCCAGCATCCCCCATCGCTTTCGCGCCGTTGGTAGCGGGCGGAAGAAGGAGAGCCTTCGGCCACAACAGTCGACAGCCGCCTTTTCCGGCTCCGACCGCGCTCCCCCAGTCTGATCGCGCATCCTTCTTCCGCCTCTCGCTTCTAGCGCTCGCTCACCCACCGCTCAAAGCGGCGCAAACGGAGGGCATTCGCGACCACGGAGACCGAGGAGAGCGCCATCGCCGCCGCCGCAAAGATCGGCGCCTGCTCCTTAAGGAAAGGAATCAGAGGGGAGAGAATCGCTGTCGGAATGAGCACACTATTATAAGCAAAGGCCCAGAACAGGTTTTGCTTGATGGTCCGCAGCGTCGCTCGTGACAGGGATAGCGCGGTGGCCAGGCTGCGCAGATTCCCTTTGACCAGGACAATATCAGCCGTTTCCAGGGCAATATCGCTGCCGTTACCCATCGCAATCCCAACATCAGCCTGAGCCAGCGCTGGCGCATCATTGATCCCATCGCCCGCCACAGCGACGGTCAGCCCCTGCTGCTGCAGGCGGCGTACCTCTTCCGCTTTCTCCTCCGGCAGCAGGCCAGCACGCACCCGCTCACCAGGGATGCCAACCTGAGCGGCGATGACCTGGGCTGTCCGCGGGTGATCGCCGCTGACAAGCCAGAGCTGCAGCCCTTGGGCCTGCAGTTGGCGCACCGCCTCAGCCGAGCCTGGTTTCAAAGTATCAGCCAGCGCCAGCAGGCCCGCCAGCCGACCAGCCACAGCCACGAGCATCACAGTGCTCCCTTGCTGCTCCAGCCGCTCCAACTCGGGGCGCACTTCCGCCAGCTCCAGGCCACGCTCCTCCAACAAGCGCGGCCCACCGATCAAGACCTCTTGCCCTTCTAGTACGGCCTCCAGACCCCGACCGGGCAGGGCTGTCAGCTGCTCCGGCCTGCGTTTCAGAGAGAGGCCACGCTGACGAGCTGCCTCTACAACGGCCCGCGCGAGCGGATGCTCCGAGCCTTGCTCAACCTCAGCAGCTAGACACAACAAGCTCGCTTCGTTCCAGGGAGCCAGAGCCAACAAACCAGTGAGCTGCGGCCTGCCGCGTGTCAGGGTACCCGTCTTATCAAAGAGCAGCGCCTGCACTGCCTGAATACGTTCCAGGCTCTCGCCTCCCTTGATCAGGATACCTTGCTCAGCTCCCACACCGGTACCCACCATGATGGCCGTAGGTGTTGCCAGCCCCAAGGCGCAGGGACAGGCCACCACCAGCACGGCCACCGCCGCGATCAAGGCCCTGACCCAGTCCACGCTCCCCCCCCCACTCATGGTTCCCACCAGGCCCCAACCGAGAAAGGTCAGCAGGGCAATAACAAGCACCGCCGGCACAAACACGCCCGCCACACGGTCGGCCAGGCGCTGCACAGGAGCTTTTCCGCCCTGAGCCTGCTCAACGAGACGAATGATATTGGCCAACAGGGTATCGGCGCCAACGCGCGTGGCTCGCATGGTCAAGAGGCCGTCCTGGTTGATGGTAGCCCCAATCAGCGGCTCGCCCTCCCCTTTCTCGACAGGCAGGCTCTCCCCGGTGACCATCGACTCATCGACCGTCGAGTGACCAGCCACGACCAGGCCATCGACGGGGATGCGCTCGCCCGGGCGCACGACAAGCAGGTCGCCCGGCTTGACTTCGGCAATCGGTACCTCGCGCTCCTGACCATCGCGCAGTAGATGAGCGCTACGCGGCTGCAGCCCGATCAGACGACGAATAGCCTGCCCGGCCTCGCCTCTGGCCCGCGCCTCCAGGTAGCGCCCCAGGTAAATGAGTGTGATGATAAGGGCCGCCGTGTCGTAAAAGGTCGGTTCATCAGCTAGCTGCGGGACCAGCGTGGCTACCAGGCTGAGAAGGTAAGCCGCCGTTGAGCCAGCCGAGATGAGCGTGTCCATAGTGGCCGCCCCATGCCGCAGGTTCTTGAGAGCGTTACGGTGGAATTCCCAGCCGACCACCGCCCAGACAGGCGTCGTGAGCAGCAACAGGAGATAGTTCTCCCCCGGGAAGCGGTCCATGAAGAACATGCTGAGGACAACGACAGGCAGCGAGAGAGCAATCGCCATGAGCAGCAGCCACAGCCGACGCCGGTCCGCCCTCCGCTGACCCTCAGCCAATCCCGAGGCCGCCGACAGCCCCTGGTCACTCTCGCCCTGGCTCAGAGCACTCACCCCTTCAGGACGCGCCTCTAGCCTCTCCTCAGCCTCAGCTTCCCTGGCTGCCTGCGCCAGGAGCGGCAGCGCTTCATAGCCCAGTTGCTCAACTTTCTCGACCATCAGCGCCAGGCTAACCTCTCCAGGATCATAAAGCACTCTAGCCTTCTCTGTGGCAAAGTTAACGCTGGCCTCCTTGACGCCCGGCAAGCGCTGCAGGCCCCGCTCAATGCGCCTGGCACAAGAGGCACAGCTCATGCCCTCCAGTGCCAGTGTTACCGAGGCCATCTGCTCAGGCTCGCCGTGCCCTCCGCTGCTCCGTTCTATGCTGCTCTGCGGTCCGCCAGGACCAGACAGATAGGTTGCCATATTCTGCATCTCCTTGTGTCCATCACTCGGTGCCAACCCATACCCCCCCGGTAGGGGTCCAATAGAGAGGATAGCGCAAGAAGGGATACTTGTCAAGTGCGCCGTAGCTCTGATCTGCTGGCTTTACTCAGCCAGTACTGTGCTATAATGGAGAGCCAAGAGTCAGCAAAGCATGTTTCATCAGCCCATAAGAGGGAGAAGCATGAGCGTCCCTTCAAGCAGCCAGGAGGGTGCAGCGCGCCGCATTCTCCGTCGCTTTCACGGCCTACAAGCCCATCTGGAGCCGGGGGAAGAGCCGCTAGAGAGCCGACCTGTTATTTGGCACAGTCAGCAGCACGGCAGCGTCGCCTGCGACGTCATCCTCACCAACCGGCGTCTGCTCGGCTATTATCAGGTCCGCTTTCCCCGCCGGCGCCTTTTCCTGGAGGCTATTCCTCTCGCGGAGGTCACAGCCATCACGCTGCGCAGTCCCCAGAGCAAGCCGCTGCTGCACGAACTGCTCATCAGCTCTGAGGAAGGTGTTGTCCTGCTGCGGGCCCCTCGCCGCGTGATTGAGGGCCTCTACGACTCCCTGCATCGCCTCGGAGCAGAGACCGGCCCAGAGCCAGAACTGGCCGGGGCAGAGCCAGCAAGAGCGCCCTCGCCTCGCTTCGACCGCCAGCGGCTCGCCCGCTCCGCAGAGCACTCACCCGCGGGCATCGCGCTGATCTTCGCCTGCGGTCTCATCCTTGAAATCATCGCCATCTTTCTCTGGCTCACCACGGGTAGCCTGGCCACCAGCCTGCCCCCCTTTGGGGCCGGCCTGCTGGCAGTGCTTACGGCCATTCTCGTCTATCGCCAGCGTTGAGCCGAGCCGCATCAGCTTAGCCGGGAGGGGCCTCTTTGGCCCTTGCTTCCTTTGTTAGCTGGGAGAGCATTGGCCGTTAGCCAGCAACGTTGACACGTTCTTTTTACGACAGGTACAATACAAAGGGCCTGGTAAATACAGCGATTGGCCTGCTCGTTCTATCCATAGCGAGAGAATCTGTGCAGACGTAAGGCGCCCGGGGCAGTCCTCTCTTCTGACGAACGCAGACAGCACACGGCCCTTTTCCGACGGAGAATGGCAAAGAAAGCAAAGAAGGCGTTGCCGTTCTTCTTTGCAGAGAAGGCGCTATATTACGCAGTTGTAGGCTGTCTTGTGTCTTGCGCCTTTGCTCGCACATAGGTAAGATGAGGCAACAACGCAATGAAGATCTTCGTCTGTGTAAAGCAGATTCCAGACCCCAACACCGTCGAAAGCAAGCTTGATCCTGCCACAAAACGACTGGTGCGCACCGGGGTCTCGCTGGTGCTTGACCCGGGGGACGAGACAACGATCGCGGCTGCGATCAAGCTGCGCGATAGTCTCGGCAACAGCGAGCTGACAGCGATCAGTATGGGCCCAGCCAGTGCCCAGGAGGCCCTGCGGCGCGCCTTGGCGATGGGCGTTGACCGCGCCATCCTGATCAGCGATCCGGCTCTGGCTGGTTCGGATGTGTTGGGCACGGCGCGAACGCTGGCCGCTGCCCTCAAGCGCGAGAATCCCGATCTGATCTTCTGCTCAACCGAGAGCACGGATGGCTACACCGGCATGGTGCCCGGGGCGATCGCCGAGTTTCTGGGCCTGCCCCAGCTCACCTTTGCGCGCGAGATCACCGTCGAGGGAAGCAAAGCCGTGATCAAGCGCGTCACGCAGACCGGCTATGAGGTGGTCGAGAGTCCTTTGCCCGCCGTGGTGACCATTGCCAGCGGCTCTTTCGAGGCGATCTATCCGACGATGAAGGGGATTATGAGCGCGCGCAAGAAGCCCTTCAGTCAGTTGAGCCTGAGCGACCTCGGGCTGGAGTCATCGCAGGTCGGAGAGGCCGGCGCCCGCGAGCAGATCCTCTCCATCGGAAAGGCTGAGGCCCGCGCCGCCGGGCAGATTATTAAGGATGAGGGCAACGCTGCCGAGATCATTGCCGACTTCTTGCAGCGTCACCAGTTGCTCTAGGAGGAGTGCAGGTTATGGCAAAAACGATCTGGGTCCTGGTCGAAATCGAGGATGGCCGGCCAGCTCGCTCGTCTCTTGAGGTGCTCAGTAAGGCAGCCCATCTGGGTCGCGCCGAGGCGATTGTGCTCGGTTCCGCCGCCGCGACGGTGGCCCCCTCCCTGGGCGAGTTTGGCGCTGAAAAGGTCTACGTCCACGCCGATCCTACTTACGATACCTACCTGACGCTCCCCGCCGTCGATACCATCAGCGACTTGCTGCAGCGGCAGCAGCCCGATCTTCTGCTCTTCCCCACCACCTACGATGTCCGCGATATCGCTGCTCGTTTGAGTGCCCGCCACAATCTGGGCCTGATCACGGATGCTACGGACCTCCGCTACGAGGGCGAGCACCTGGAGGTGACGGTCCCCTGGGGCGGCGAGAATGTCGTGGTCGCTACCCATCCGTATCAGGGAACGGGGATCGTACTGGCACGTCCAAAAGCTTTCTCGGTGGAGCGCTTCGAGGGCCGCCAGGCCGAGATCGAGCAGCTCTCGGTGACACTGCGGTCCGAGTCTCAGCAGATGAAGATTCTCGACCGTGTGGAGGTCCAGAGCGATGGCCCCGCCCTGGAGGATGCCAGCATCATTGTGAGCGGAGGCCGCGGCCTGGGGAAGCCCGAGAATTACCACCTGGTCGAGGAGCTGGCGACCGTGCTCGGCGGAGCACCGGGCGCAACACGAGCTATCGTCGATGCCGGCTGGCTTCCCTACAGCTATCAGATCGGACAGACCGGCAAGACGGTCAAGCCAACCCTCTATATCGCTTGCGGCATCAGCGGCGCAATCCAGCATCTGGCCGGCATGAAAGGCTCGAAGTATATCATCGCCATCAATAAGGATGAGCACGCGCCGATCTTCTCAGTGGCCGATTTGGGCATCGTCGGCGACGTGCTGACGATCCTGCCCCAGCTGATCGAGGAAGTGAAGCGGCGTAAAGCCCAGCTCTAGCGTGCTTACGCTCGCTCGTTCTCGCTGACGCACAAGCAGGCAAGAAGCAGCATACTACTGCGGTGGGGCACGGCTGCCGCTGCAAAGCAGCAAGCAGGCAGGTAGGCAGGGCGACGGGGCCCCGCCGCCTTTAAGGGAGGTTGTCATGGCACCCCCTGCCATTTCTCCAACCGGTGGGTGGATCGGGACGACGATCTTCGTGCTCGTTTTCCTGGCGGCGCTGACAGTCTTCGGCCTGCGCGCCGGGCAGCTGGTGACGCTGCTGGCCAAGGCTCGCCGCGAGGATCGCACCGATCATCTGGAGGAGCGCATCGGCGATTTCCTGCTGGTGGTGCTCGGTCAGAGCGGCGTTCTGCGCGATCCGATCCCCGGCTTGGCACACTTTTTTACGTTCTGGGGCTTCATCATTATTCAGTTCGGGCTGCTGAATCTGATCCTGGGGGCCTTCAACGGTTCGCTTCCGCTGATCGGCCACGATCATACCTTCGCAGCCCTGCTCGATCTCTTTGTGCTTTTCGTGCTGGTTTCGCTGATTGTCTTCGCGATCCGGCGCGGTATCGTGCGTCCCCGACAGCTATCAAGCCGCCTGCATGGCCCGTGGGACGGCTTTATTATCCTGGGCCTCATTTTCTTGGTCCTGCTGACCCTGGCCCTGGTTGAGACCTTCGGCTTTGCCGCCAGCCACGGCGAGGAGTGGTCTCTGATCGGCTCCTGGCTCGGTCCCTCCTTCTACGGCCTGGGTACGGCCACGAACGTGGTCCTCTACCGCGTCTTCTGGTGGGCCCACATCCTGACGGTGCTGGGCTTTCTGGTCTATCTACCAGGATCGAAGCATTTGCACCTGATGGCTACGCCTTTCAATGTCTTCTTCCGTAACTATGGTCCCCGCGGCGCGCTGCCGCTGCTGGAGAACCTGGAGGAACGCGAGGACTACGGGGTCTCTAAGGCGGAGCAGTTTACCTGGAAGCAGCTACTGGATGGCTACGCCTGTACAGAGTGCGGTCGCTGCAATACGGTCTGCCCAGCGACGAATACCGGTAAGCCGCTGCTCCCCAAGGAGATCATCCTGGGCGTCAAGGAGTCACTGCTGGATCGCCGCCATGAGATCGTGGGTGAGCCGAACCTTTTCCAGAAGCTGCCGCTGGCCGATGTGCGCAGCAACGGCCATGAGGAGATTCAGCCACTCGTGGGCGGGGTGATCAGTAAAGAGGCGCTCTGGGCCTGCACTACCTGCGGCGCTTGTATGGAGATCTGCCCGGTCTCGATTGAGCATGTGCCCAAGATTGTGGATATGCGACGCTCTCTGGTGATGGAGGAGAGCGATTTCCCTCCCGAGGTGACGTCGCTGTTCAATAATATTGAGCGCAATGGCAATCCGTGGGAGATCAGTAACGATCGCCGCGCGGAGTGGGCCGCGGGCCTGGGTGTGCCGCTGATGGCGGAAAATCCCGATGCCGAGGTGCTCTATTGGGTCGGCTGCATGGGGTCTTTCGATCAGCGGAACCGCAAGGTGGCTACAGCGCTGGTGAAGATTCTGAAGGCCGCCAGGGTGAATTTCGCCATCCTCGGCCCCGAGGAGTCCTGCACAGGCGACCCGGCTCGCCGCATCGGCAATGAGTACCTCTGGCAGATGATGGCTCAGCAGAATATTGAGGTGCTCAATAGCTATGGCTTTAATACGGCTCAGACGGAGTCTGAGACTGCTCACAATGGCCACGGCCATAACGGCCAGACCACTCGCCCACGGACCATCATTACGGCTTGCCCACACTGCTTCAATACGATTAAGAATGAGTATCCGCAGCTCGGTGGCCACTATGAGGTGATCCACCATAGCGTTTTCATCGACCGCTTGATCAGGGAGGGCCGCCTGCAGCTCCCCGCCGGCTTCGATCAGCGTAAGCTGACCTACCATGACCCCTGCTATGTTGGCCGCTATAATGGGGTCTACGATGAGCCGCGCCGCGTGTTGACGGTGCTCAATAGCAATGGAGTCACGGAGATGCGCCGCAACCGCAATAAGAGTTTCTGCTGCGGCGGCGGCGGCGGTCGCGCCTGGATGGAGGAGCGCCTCGGTAAGCGGGTTAATCAGACGCGCGTCAATGAGGCCCTGGAGACAGAGGCCGAGGTGCTGGCAGCAGCTTGCCCTTTCTGCATCATGATGTTTGAGGATGGCGTGAAGGGCGTGGAGGCGGAGGAGCGCCTCCAGGTCGAGGATATCGCGGAGATCGTGGCCCGCGCCCTGGAGGAAGCCGCTACGCCCGCTACAGCCCACGCCGGTCAGTAGCTCTCGTCTCTGTCTTTTCAGTCCCTTTCATTGATTCTCTCTCCTCCATTGTCTCTCCTGGAGGCGCCCCGGTTGACTGCACCGGGACGCCTCCTTTTCTTTCTAGAGGAGACTGTTAGAGTTGTGTTAGAAGATTGTCAGAAAACCGTTATATGACTTGACATTTTTTGTTAGATTGGCTATACTATGGTCGGACGAACGAAAGAGCGGGTGCCGGCGGACGCTGGAAGCGGTTGCCAGAGCGGTGACTGGACTGAGCTGGCGCCTATCCATGCGGCTCCGCCCGGCAGATGAAGTGACGGTCCATGCGGTTGGGTTGGTCGTGGGGGGAAGGTGTGAGGCTTCGTCTCAGAAGGAGTCAGATGCGGGTTAGTACGGAGGTGTGAGCGATGACAACACTGCTGCCGTTTGATCCTTTTCGCGAGGCTCTGAGCCTGCGCAAGGCGATCGATCAGCTCTTTGAGCAGAGCTTTGTCCGTACCGGTTGGCCGCTGGTGGGTCGCCAGGGTCCCTTTGCGCTGCTGGATGCTTACGAGACGGAGCAAGGGTATCGGGTCCGCATGCTGGTCCCCGGTGTGAAGCCGGAGGATCTGGATGTGAGTATTCAGCAGAATACGCTGACGCTCAAGGGCCAGCTGCCGGCCTTCGTTGGCTCCGATGCGCAGGTGCACTGGCTGGCTCAGGAGATCACGCCTGGCCACTTCGAGCGCAGCTTCTCGTTTCCTAAGCCCATCGATGCCGATCACGTGGAATGCACCTACGAGCACGGTGTGCTGACACTCTGGTTGCCTATTAGGGAGGAGAGCCGCCCGAAGCGCATCAGTGTACACAGCGGCTCCGATCAGCCGCTAACGGTCGAGTCGAGCCTCGCCCGATGATCGCTCGTTCACTCATTGGCTGGGATAGAGGGCAGGCAGGGGCCGCGGGCGATTGATCTCTGGCGCGACGACTCGCGGCTCCTGTTGCCCGGGGAAGCAACTTGGCTCTTTAGATGGGGCATCTGCTGGGTCTGATCTAACGCCACCTGGATATCTCAGGACAGGAAAGGAGGAGAGGACCATGAACGCGCTTCTCGCCACCGGTCTCTTGCTGTTGCGTCTGACGCTTGGTCTCATTATCATGGCTCATGGTGCTCAAAAGCTGTTCGGTCTGTTTGGCGGTCATGGGCTGCGTGGCACGCAGGAGATGATGAACAGGCTGGGTCTGCAGCCAGCTCCGTTCTGGGCCTGGGTCGTGGCACTGGGTGAGTTTGGTGGCGGTTTGCTGGTGGCGCTGGGCCTGTTGACGCCTCTGGCGGTCTTGCTCCCAATAGGCTCGATGCTAGTGGCCATCGCCAGGGTGCACTGGGCTAAGGGCTTCTGGAACAGTCAGGGCGGCTTTGAGTTCAATCTGGCCTTGCTGATGATGGGTGTGGTGCTCGGCCTGACGGGCGCTGGTAGCTTCTCACTGGATCAGCTGCTCAACTTCGCCCCACCTCAGCCGCTGACCTTCTTGATCGGACTGATCGGGCTGGTCGTGCTGCTGCTGATCCTGATCCCGCTGGGCAATATGCTGGCCCGACGTTCACAGGAGCCGGCTCAGGGCGCGGCCCAGTCCTGATCAGCACAGACCGGTAATCCGCGAGTCTCTGGGAGACTGCCGGGCAGGAGGAAAGAGAAGATGCCTGCCCGGCATAAGCTTTTTGTGGACAGAAGCAGGGGGCCTCACTGGCTCGTTCTCGCTGGATAGTGAGGCTCCCTGTTTGGACACTGTGCTGCGGACCGGGCCGGACCAGCGATGCTGCTCGGGTCTGCCGCTTACTTACTCCTGGCGCTCGGAGGCTGTGGGTTGTAGCGGCGCGCCGGCGAGACCCGTCAGCTGGGGACCTTTGCCGGCCCGTACCAGTGAGCAGGCTACGGCCAGCACACAGATCAGGGCTGAAGCCAGAAAGGCGTGATCCATCGCGGCGGTAAAAGCCTGGGCCATAGTTGGCGCCAGATGCCCGACAGTCCCTAAAAAGACACTGGCCACAAGGGCTGGTGGCATGGAGACGGCGGCTACGTCCAGGGCGACGGCGAAGCTGAAGATCATGCCCACGTTGCGCAGAGTGTTGAGAGTGGCAGAGGCGACGCTCAGGTGGCTGCGCGGGGCAGCACTCATGGCGGTGCTGGTGTTCGGTGACCAGAAGAAGGAACCGCCAATGCCCATCAAGGCCAGAATGAGGGCCAGTTGCCAGTAGGGCGTGGTCGGCGTCAGCAGTCCCAGCAGCACCAGGGCAAGCGCCTGGATCACCAGGCCGATGGTGGCCGGTATGGCTCCCCCGATCCGATCGGCCCAACGTCCCCCAAGTGGCCCCACCAACGAAATGCAGAGAGGTAGCGGGAGAATGAGCAAGGCCGCTACCAGCGGCGGGTAGCCACGGACGCCCTGCAGATAGAAGATGACGAGAAAGTTGACCGCGAAGACGGCCAGCGATTGGAGCATGGCCGCCAGAATCGAGAATGCATAGAGGCGGTTGCTGAAGAGCTGCAGGTTCAACATGGGAAAGGTATAGTGACGCTCGCGCCAGAGGAAGGCCAGCAGGGCCATCAGGCCAATGAGGAGGAGAGCCACAATGAGCGGCGAGCGCCAGCCAACGCTGATGCCTTCCAGAAGGCCAAAGAGGAGACCCACTAGACCGATGCAGAAGAGCAGGGCACCGAGGATGTCAAAAGGCTCTCGCTGCTGACGCGGAGCAATCTCGTGCAGGAGAAAATAAGCGGCGAGCATCCCTATCAGACCAACCGGCAGATTGACCAGGAAGATCCAGCGCCAGCTGGCCAGCGAGAGGATGAGACCACCAAGGACAGGACCAAGCACACTGCCAGCCCCCCAGGTAATGGAGTTAAAGCCCATCGCTGTGCCACGCTCGCCCGGCGGAAAAACTTCGGTGATGATGGCCATTGCATTAGCATTGAGCATGGCCCCCCCGGCTCCCTGGAGAACCCGGGCCGCGATCAGAAAGAGGTCGTTGGGAGCCAGACCGCAGAGGACAGAGCCAATGGTGAAGACCAGAAAGCCCAGATTATAGAGGCGGACGCGGCCAAACATGTCCGCCATTCTGCCGAAGGAGAGCAGCAGTACGGTGCTGATCAGCAAATAGCTGGTAATCACCCAGGTCATGCGCACCAGGTCAGAATGGAGATCCTGCAACATGGCCGGCAGGGCAAGAATGACAATGGTCGAGTCAATGGCAACCATTAAGGAGCCAAGGGTGACAACCGAGAGCGCGATCCATTTGTATTGGAGCTTTTTCATGGTGCAAGGCCCATCTCTCATCAGGTCTGCCAATCAGACACTGGCGGGCCTTCGGGGACATTCCAGCCGCAGATAGTGCTCGATACTCCTCACTGCTGGCTTGATAAGCGTAACTGGCTGGCCTAGCGGCTACGTTGCTGGCACTTGCTTGAGAGCTGCTGGCGGCGGCTTGCCCACTGTGCTGCCCGCCCGATGCCGGGTGCTGCGAAGGAGCGTCAGATTGCCCATCGGACGGCGCCCCTCCTACCCACCTCCTTCATGATAGCACAAAGCGATCGCAGATTGTCGATCACATCGCTCGTTTTTTGAGATATTTGCTTGCAGAGCACCTTTTGTCTGGAAACTTGAGGGTTCTCTGATGATGAAGCCCGTGAGCTGCTGCGAGTGCTGTGCTGTACGGAGTTCCGCGCCGGTTCCGCCTTTTGCCAGGAGAGGCGCAGCCCTGGATCAGGCTTCCACTGTTGCAGCCGCGCCTCTCCCTGAAGAAAAAGCAGGCGCTGATCGCTCTCTGTTGCCGGCCTCACCTAGGCCGAGGCTTGCGTCAGCAACTCGCGCGCAATCACCAGGCGTTGAATCTGATTGGTTCCCTCATAGATCTGGGTGATCTTGGCGTCGCGCAGCATTCGCTCTGCCGGATACTCCTTCATGTACCCATAGCCTCCCAGGATCTGGATAGCGTCGCTGGTCACCTCCATCGCGATATCCGAGGCGAACATCTTGGCCATCGACGAGTACATCGTAAAGCGCTCCTCGCCGCGATCGATCAGCTCCGCCACATTGTAGACCAGCAAGCGCGCCGCCTCGACCTTGGTAGCCATGTCGGCCAGCATAAACTGAATGCCCTGGTTTTCAGCGATCGGACGCCCGAACTGCACCCGCTGTTTGGAATAAGAGACAGCCAGATCCAGCGCACCCTGAGCGATGCCTACCGCCTGGGCCCCGATGCCGGGCCGCGTGCGATCCAGAGTGCGCATGGCAATGCGGAAGCCATCGCCCTCGCGCCCGATCAGGTTCTCTGCCGGCACCTCACAATCATTAAAGATCAGCTCCGCCGTCTGCGAGCCTTTGATCCCCATTTTATCTTCAACGCGCCCTACCGCGAAGCCCGGAAAATCCCGTTCTACAATGAAAGCGCTGATGCCGCGCGTCCCCGCCTGCGGATCAGTCAGAGCAAAGACCGTGTTGACCTGAGCCAGGCCTCCATTCGTGATGAAGCGCTTCGAGCCATTGAGTATGTAGCGGTCCCCTTTGCGCACCGCTACCGTGTGCATCGCCGCCGCATCCGAACCAGAGCCGGCCTCTGTCAGGCCGAAGGCCGCCAGCCACTCGCCGCGCGCCAGCGGCGGTAGATACTTGCGCTTCTGCTCTTCGCTGCCGGCCAGCAGAATCGGCATGGCTCCCAGCTGCTGCACTGCCAGCAGCAGGCCCGTTGTGGCACAGCAGCGCGACAGCTCTTCAATCGCGCGTACCACTGCCAGCTTCGTCGAGCCGAGGCCACCGTATTCCACGGGGAAGGGCATGGCATAAATATCCTGCTGCGCCAACAGCTCTTTCATATCCCAGGGGAATTCCCCCGTGCGATCTATCTCCGCCGCGCGCGGCGCCACACGCTCGGTTGCAATCTCGCGAATAGCCGCAATCAGCTCCTCTTCTTCGGGAGAGAGATGAGAAACCGCCATAGACGATGCTCCTTTGCTGGATATCGACTAGAGACAAAGAAGGCACAGGACACAACCATTGTGTTTTGGAATATACCACAGAGAGGCCGTCCTCGTGCCAGATGGACCAGACTCCCTCTCCCGCCGAAGAGGGGCCGGGCAGCCGCGGCCCCGCTCTATGCGACAGGGGCTCAGCCCTCACGGCGCGCCCGCTGTTGTAGCTCGTAGAGCTTGCTGATAGCCTCGATCGGTGTCAGGCTCTCGATATCCAGGGTCTTCAGCTCTTCAAGGATCGGATGCGGCTCAGCGGCGAAGAGCGTCATCTGCCAGCCCAAGGGCATGGTCATATCCTTCATGGCCTTGCGTCGCGCCTGGGCCTCGCCCTTGCGCTCCAATTCCGCCAGGATCTCCTGAGCCCGATGGATGACCGGGCGCGGAATGCCGGCTAGCTCCGCCACATGTACCCCATAGCTGCGATCGGCTCCTCCCGGGACAATCTTACGCAGAAAGACGATACGGCCCTCCTCCTCACTGACGGCCACATTAAAGCAGCGAATGCGCGGCAGGACGCGCGCCACCTCCACCAGCTCGTGATAGTGCGTGGCGAAGAGCGTCCGCGCCCCACAGCGCTTATTGTTATGCAGATACTCGACGACTGCCCGCGCGATGGCCAGGCCATCGTAGGTGCTGGTGCCGCGCCCGATCTCATCGAGAATCACCAGGCTACGCGGGGTGGCATGGTGTAAAATATTGGCCGTCTCCACCATCTCGACCATAAAGGTACTCTGGCCCGTCGCCAGATCGTCCTGAGCCCCAATGCGCGTAAAGATGCGGTCCACAATGCCAATGGTGGCCGCCTGGGCCGGCACATAACTGCCGATCTGGGCCATGAGGGTAATCAGAGCCACCTGGCGCAGATAGGTGGATTTTCCGGCCATATTCGGCCCGGTGATAATAAGAATCTGGGCCTCGTGATTCGAGAGCTCCGCATCGTTGGGGATAAAAGGCACGTCCGGCTGAGCCTGCTCGACAACCGGGTGACGCCCGGCAACGATGCGAATGGTATCGCCGTCGTTCAGCTCGGGCCGGCAATAGTTGTTGCGCGCCGCCACTTCGGCCAGACTGAGATAGACGTCGATTTCGGCCAGGGCGTGGGCCGTGGCCAGCACCCGCTCAGCGCCTTGTGCGGCGATCTCCGCCCGGATCTGGGCGAACAGCTCGCTCTCTAGCTTGTTGATGCGCTCACGCGCATTGAGGATGGTCGCCTCGTACTCCTTTAGCTCCGGCGTCACAAAACGCTCGCTGTTGGTCAGGGTCTGGCGCCGCTGGTAGTCAGCAGGCACACGCTGCTTGTGAGCATTGGAGACTTCGATGAAATAGCCGGTGTTTTTGTTGTACCCTACCTTGAGGGAGCTGATGCCCGTTCGGGCGCGCTCGCGCTGCTCCAGACGCTCTAACCAGCGCTGCCCATCCTGAGAGATCGCGCGCAACTGATCAAGTTCTTCGCTGAAGCCAGGCCGAATGATCCCCCCTTCGGAGATGCTGGCCGGTGGCTCCGGCACAATAGCACGCTCAATGAGCGTGATGAGATCTTCGGTATCGGCTAGCCGCAGCAGTAAGGTTGCCAGCGAGGGCATCGAGCGCAGCGCTGCCGCTCCCTCCTCATCGGCGGTCAGGTCGGCACGAATCTCCGACGCCCCGCGCAGGCTGCTCGCCAGGGCGATAAGGTCGCGCGGACCAGCGATGCGTTGGCGTACACGATTGATCAGGCGCTCGACGTCACCGATCTTCTTGAGGATCTCGCCCAGGCGCGCCCGCAATAGTGGGGCCGCCAATAGCTCCGCGACTACCTCCTGGCGCTGGCGCAACGCGGAGAGATCCAGCAGCGGCTGACCGAGCCAGCGGCGCAACAGGCGCCCGCCCATTGGGGTGCGCGTGCGATCGAGTACCCAGAGCAGCGAGCCTTTGAGGGTGCCGCTACGACCACTCTCGAAGAGTTCCAGGTTGCGCCGCGTGTGGGGATCAAGGGTCATAAAGTTGGCGATCGAGTAGGTCTCTAGGGCGGTGAGCTGGGGTACGATCTCCTTCTGCGTCTCTTGTACGTAGGCTAGAACAGCCCCAGCGGCGCGGATGGCCAGCGGCAGCCTTTCGCAGCCAAAGCCCTCTAGAGAGACGACGCCAAAGTGAGTCTGCAGGCGATGGCGCGCGTCGGCCTCACTGAAGAAGCGGGCATCGTAGGGGGTGACATGGCCGGCCAGCCCTTTAAAGAGACGCGCCAGAGAAGCGAAATCCTCGTCGTCGTCTTCCTCCAGCTCGTCCTGCTCACCCAACAGGGCCGCCGCCCCGTCGGGATCACCATTGCTTCCAAGGCGGGGAAGCGGCTTTTCGCTCATCACTGCCGCCAGCCAGCGCCGCTTGCGATTGCTTTGCTGCCCATAGTGGGCCTCCACCAGGACCTCTGCCGGCGCGATGCGCGCCATCTCCTGCTGCAAGGTCAGCTCCGGCTCACTGGTTGCAATCTGTGTCGCGGCGAATTCGCCCGTGGTGATATCCACATAGGCTACTCCAACGGCGTTGCGCCCCATGACCGCCGCCGCCAGAAAGTTATTGCGCTTGGCTGCCAGCATAGCCGGCTCAACCACGGTTCCCGGCGTCACAATGCGCGTCACCTCGCGCTCTACCAGTCCCCGCGAGAGGGCAGGATCGCTGACCTGCTCGCAGACAGCCACCCGGTAGCCCTTGCTCACCAGACGAGCAATGTAGCTCTCGGCGGCCTGATGCGGCACCCCAGCCATCGGAGCCTTCTCTCCACGGCCAAAGTCGCGCCGCGTCAGGGCAATCTCCAGCTCCCGGGCCACGATCTCGGCGTCCTCGTCAAACATCTCATAGAAGTCGCCCATGCGGAAAAAAAGGATGGTGTCGGGATAGCGCTCTTTGATGGCGAGATATTGAGACCGGATCGGACTATGGTTGCTCTGCTGCTCTCTCTCGTACTCCTCAAATAGCACGGTTCACCTCTCCCAGAGACTCTTGGCGTGATGCTTAGTTTACCCCGAATCTGCCGCTTTGTAAAAGCGTTCTAGCCATCCTGCTGCTCATGAGCACGCCTAGCTGTTCAGTCCTACCCGGTTGCCAGCACGATCAGCTTTTGCATATACTTTGAACATCCCCGTGTGGGCTGGAGGAACTACGTCGCGAGGCCCGGCTCTTCCTGGCGCGGCCCTTCCTCCTATCTCGCTTGCTCGCTCGTAAGCGAGGTAAGCTCATCAATGAGCGTCAAGATGCCGGCTATATGTAACCATGAGCACGCATCGATAGATCTGCTGTTGAACGGTGCACCATGATGACTGCAAACGGGTCTCCATTGAGCGACGTCGAGCTGTCACTCTTCTCCTGGCACCTCCACATTCCGCTCCCGCTGGGAGTGCTGCTTTTGCTTTCGTTCCTCTTGGGCGCACTGGTCTTCTATGTGATCGCAGTTCTGGCTTCGCTCAGGGAGCGGCGAGAGCTGGAGCAACTGCGCAAGCGTGTGGCCGAACTTGAGCGAGAGAAGGCGGCAGCCCTGCAAGCGGCGCGCATTCCTTCTGGCCCGCTCCCGCAGGTGCCCCCGGTTGTGCCAATGCCCGGTATCCCAGGTCTGCCTGGCCTCGGCACGCCCCCTGGTCCCGGCCATCATCCTGGCCCCCCTGCCGGTTATCCGCCTGGAGGCTATTAAGGCGAGGGCTGCTCTGCTTCGCTTCGCCTCGCCTTGCGGGTCCACGGGTGGCCGGGTATGTTCTCCTTTTCCCTGGCGTAGGCGAGACGCTCCCTCCCGCCAGACATTCGGCCAGTAGCCAGTGACCAGGGCCAATTAGCAGGGCAGAGCAAGCTCCGCTCCTGCACAGTCGCTATAACAAAAGGACGGGCTTCCGCTTCCCGTCCCGAGGGACCTTTTTTCTTCTCTTGCCCTGCCTCCTCGATCTGGCCTGGCTGCTTGACCAGGAAGGGCAGTAGGCAAGATGCCAGCTGATCAATCAAGCTCGACACTATGCCGGCCAAAAATGCGCTGCCAGAAACGCAGCTCTGCCGCCGCATCTTCCTCCTCTCCTCCGACGCCAACCGTTCCGTTGGGATTACTCGCCCCTTCACCCTTGACAGCCTCGGGCCCGGCTTGCTTCTGCTCCTCTGCCTGCAGCGGCTCTGACTCTTCCACGTTAGCAAGAGGCACGGCCCCAGTCTCAGCCGCAGCAGGGCTGTCCTCGGCCTCCACCTCAGTAGCAACCTCCGATAGCGCTGACTCCTCTCCATCGTTCTTGCATGCTGGCTCAACAGCGACCTCATCTGCTGAGTTGGAGAGGCTGGCCGTCTCCATGACAGGCTGGTCCTCGCCTTCGGGCCAGATCACTTCCTCCGCCGCCGAGGCAGCTTCGGGGGAACCGGCAGCGCTAAACTCGTAGAATGCCTCCGCCGGAGCGCGATCTGTCTCTTGCTCCAGGGAAGGAATCGCGCTCCCCACTGACCCCTCTTCATCAGTCGCGTTCTGCTTCTCCTGGGAGGCCGTTGTTGCCTCGTTTACAGCGCTGCCAGCATACTCACGAATGGCCAGCTCTGCCAGAGAAGAGGAGGGCTGCGCAAGGGCGGCTTCGTTGACTGGCGTCTCAGGCTTCTCGCCGGACAGGGATGCCTCGACAGTGCTCTCCAGCGCCTCCACTTCCGGCGCTGCCGCTTCCTGCTCGTCCGGCTCCTCTGCCGCCACGGCTTCTCTCGTCAGCTCGGCCTCTGTGGCCTGGCGAATCTCTTCATCAGAAAGGGGAACCACCTCCGCAGGAGTCACCTGCTCGGATGCCGAAGACTCCACCGCCGGAGATTCAGCCCCATCGACCCCCACCACCTCCGCTGGCGCAATTGCAGGCAGACTTCCAGCAGTGACCTCCTCGGAGAACAGACGGCGCAGGAATTCGTCTTCGCTGAGCCCATTGCCAAGGTCCCCCTCTTCGCTCTCCGCCAGGGCCTCGCATCCACCTCCAGCCTGAGTCACAGTCTCCGTCGCCAGCGTCGCCCCCTCCTCGATCGAATCGAGCCAGTCATAAGCTCCCTCCAGAGCATGCTCGCACCAGCGCGTATAATCGCCGTCAAAGAGACCTAGTCGCTGACAGGTCTCAAGTCGACGAAACATGGCTTGCAACCATTCCTCGCCACGTTCGCAGAGACGATCAAGCAGGACAACATCGCTGACCCCCGACGCGCGCAGGGTCGTCAGCAGGTTCAACACTGCCTCGGGGGGCTGAAGCTGACGCAGGCGCTCGGCGTTCTGCTCAATTTGCTGACGCAGGGCCTGGATCTCCGCCTGCAATACGGCCAGACGCTGCTCGGCTAACCAGAGCTGATAGCCGGCATAGAACTCCTCGATGTCACGCCGGCTCAGGCGGCTGTAGAGATGCAGCAACTGCTCGCTGTTGTTCATCTTGGTATCCTCAAGCAGAGCACGGGGCCAGCCAGTTGGCAGGAGCCTTCACTCCTGGGTTGGGCCCTCTCCCAAAGTGGGGGTCTGGGACGAAGATGACGAGGGGGAAATGCGACCCCAGCGCTCCAACCAGCGCTGTACCAGGCGATTGGTGCGTATCCGCTCTTCATCGATGGGACCAGGGCGCCGATCTTTACCCGAGGAGATGGTCAGGCGATGGAGCCACTCAGGTAGCTCAAGTTCCTGCAACTTCACTGGCCATCCCAGCTGAGCCAGGCTCTCCGGCTGAGGAGCCGAAAGCCCACTGCCGCGCTGCTCAGGTCCTACGGCAGGCAATGGCGCCTGCGCAGAGGTAGGGGCAGGGGCAGGGCCAAGGCTTCCAGTCGTCTCGCTCGTGTGACGCCCTGGCAAAGCCCCCGAACCAGTAGAGGAGGACGGCGAGAGATTCACACGCGCCTGCTGACCCCGCTGCTGCTCCTCCTCCCCCAGCGCGCTCAGCAGAAGACGTACTAGCTGATTCTCTGGCCGCGGCTGCGCTCGCTCTAGCTGGCTGAGATGCTCTAACAAAGAGGCTCGCTCAGCTTCCAGCGCCTCCAGTTTCCGTCTGAGGCTCTGCTCCGTCTCCTGACAGAGTAGCCATTGCTGGTACTGGCCCATCGTACTTGCTCTGCTCACAGCAGTCGCTTGAATGGCACGCGGCTCCCTTCTGCCAAAGTATACCATGCCTGGCCCCCACGAACAAGCGGCACTTTACACGAGACCGTATACTATGTTTAGGTATTTATACTTACCGATAGGTAAAAATACTGGTACTGGTCCTGTTGGGACAGGACCAGGGCGTGGATAGCACACAGATCACGGCGGGGGTACCTTTCCAGATGACATACCCAACAACTCCTTTAGCTCAAGGCTATACAAAAAAAGAATCCGGGCTGACAGAGCCTTCTTCAGAATCGCTACCTGTCTTCTTTGTGCTGCTGCTAGGGATGGCCCTGATGGTCCTTGGCCTCATCCTCCCTCTGCGTGCACTCTACTTCTACCAGGCTTTTCCTGGCTCGTGGGTGGAGCACTGGCTACTCCTGCCAACGCGCCTGCTCTTCCCCCACCAGCCACTCGTCTCGCCGCGTCATCTCCTTGACGCCCAGACCCTGCACAATGTTCCGCTGAACTGGCACGACCTGCTCGCCCTCGGCGGCGGGCTGGCCCTGGTCTGCCTCCTCTATCTGCTAGCCCTGCGCGCCTTGCCACCCTTGGTCTCCTACCGTTTTATCCTCTTATCAACGGCTTTCCTCGGCTTCATTTTAGTATTATATCCTGCTCTGACTTCACAAGACGTTTTCTCGTACATTACGTATGCCCGCATAGGCGTAATTTACCATCTCAATCCCCTAACCACTCTACCCGTTGCCATCTCTCAGGACCCGATCTATCAATATATCTTTTGGACCACTCAACCTTCGGCCTATGGCCCGACCTGGATCGCCTGCACCAGCCTGCTCCAATGGCTGGCATTACAGCTGCACCACAGCAGCGTCTGGAGCATGGTGCTGCTCCTTCGCCTCTTCGGCCTGGCCATGCACCTTGGTGCCACCATTCTTCTCTGGAGTGGCAGCGGCCTGGCGCTTGCGCCACAGGAGGTCTCATCTCCACGCCTTCGCCTGGCCCGTCTCACCGCTACCCTGGCCCTGGCCTGGAATCCCCTCCTCCTCCTGGAAGCCTGCGTCAACGCTCACAACGATGCCACCATTCTCCTCCTCATCATGCTAGCCTGCTGGCTCCTTCTCCGCTGGCAGCGTCGCCAGCAACTGCCCTGGCTGCTGGCGGCCACCCTGTCTCTGGCCCTGGCCGCCTGTCTCAAAATTACCTTCATCGTCATCTTCCCCGGGCTGCTCCTCTTCCTTCTGGCCCGCGAGGAGCGGCGTTCTTTCTGGCCGCGCCTGCGTCTACCAGCAGCCATACTCTTGACCTATGTGAGCTGCATCGTACTGCTCTATTGGCCGTTCTGGCACCACGGCGCAGTGCTGCGTCTCCTCCAGGTCAACCCCAGTGCCTCGATGGCCCGCAATACGCTATATGAATTTTTAGTGCATCTTTATGCCACAATTGCCCACATCCGCTTAATCCAGGTTAATCCAAACACAGGGTCCCAACCGGAGATCGTAGCCCACACGATCGCCAGTCTGCTCTTTGTTCTCGCCTACGGTGGCCTCTGCCTTCACGTCTTGCGACGGCCTGCCTCCATTCGTTCGCTCTCCGCGCTCTTCGCCTGGATGGCCCTGGCCTGGCTCCTCTTCTGCTGCATTGGCTCCACCTGGTTCTGGCCGTGGTATCTGGTGAGCTGGGTTGGCCTGAGCCTGCTTGCGCTGGTGAGCGACAAAGGCTGGCAAGCCCTGCTCCGCTCGCGCGCCTTCGCCGTTACGGCGGCCTTGACCGCTTTCTGCATGCTTTCAATTTACGCTGGCTATATCTGGGGGATGGAGCGCACTGGGCTTCCCTTCTTACCTGGCTTACAAATCAGCTGGTTGCGCGGTCTGTGGGGCTGGTCCTTCCTGCTCCTGGTCGTCCCGCTGGCGCTGGCCCAGCGCCGACGCCAGCGGACCTGGTCGACGCTGGCAGCGCAGCCGTTGCCACTGCCAGGCCAGGGGCAAGGGAGCGAGAAGCAACGGCGGGGGCGTCTGCCAGTCTCCTGAGTTCCAGGCCCGGATTCCGGCGCGCCTCTGTCTCTGCCCGCTCAGGCGGCGCGCCGGCTCCAGCCCAGTCTGGCACCTGACCAGAGCCAGCGAGGGAAGGGGAGGCCTCGCCAGCTAAGCCAGTCCTTCGCGCTCCAGAGCGCTATTGTGGGAGATACGCAGAAGAATGCCGACAATGATATAGTTAGCAATCACCGAGCTACCGCCGTAGCTCAGGAAGGGCAAGGGAATACCAGTGAGAGGAAGCAACTTGATGTTGCCAGCGGCAATAATCAGGGTCTGCAGCGCAAAGATCGAGGTCAGGCCCGCCGCCAGGAGCTGGTTAAAAGGATCGCGGGACTCCATAGCAATGCGGTAGCCACGGTAAATCAGCAGTAGATAGAGGCCAATGAGAGCCAGCAAACCCGCCAGTCCCAACTCCTCGCCCAAGGCAGTCAGGACCATATCCGACTCCACTACCGGAACGATGGTCGGATGACCCAGGCCAAGGCCGGCGCCGAGAATGCCACCGCTGGAGAGCGTGATCAATCCCTGGACGACCTGGAACCCCTTATTCTCCGCAAAATCCGTCTGGGCCTCGGTCCAGCGCTGCCAATTGACCACATCAAAGCCAACTACCGCAAAGCGATTCCGCACATAGCTGAAGAGGGAATAGCCAATGAAGGCCAGGAGGGCAAACAGCAGCAACCCAAAGAAGACGTAGGACTTCTTTTGCGAGCTGAGATAGATCATGCAGAGGAAGAGGCTGTAGATCAAGAGGGCCAGCCCCAACTCGCGCACCACCAGGAAGAGCAACAGAGCAATCCCCAACATCATAAACACGGGGCCGAGCTGGCGCAACGGGGGCAGACGGAAGGGACCAAAGCGTGGCCCTTTCCCAGCCAGAATATCGCGATTCTCGCTCAGATAGGCCGCAAAGAAAATGACAATGCAGATCTTGAGCAACTCTGAAGGCTGGAAGGCAAAAGGACCCAACTTGAGCTGGTCATGCGTCGGGCTGTCGAGATTCTTTACATGGAAGGTATTGACCAGGGTCACGCAGACCAGAAAGAGGCCAAGCACAGCCCAGGTATATTTGTAGCGCTCCAGCCACTGCATGCGCCGCAAGCCGAAGAGGGTGACCATACACATGATAATGCCCAGCATCACCCAGATCAGCTGCTGCGTCCCCAACGTGGAACGATTGATATCGGGGCCGATGCGCATCGCCATCAGAACCCCCAGGCCGCTGAGCAATCCCACCAGCGGCAGAAGCATCTGATCGGCTCGCGAGAAAAAGAAACTCAGGATGATGTTGACTGTCAGAAACAGGGCGATCAGACCCAGAATAGGGATCAGCCCCTGGACCGGCGGCAAATTGCGCGTGCTCAGAGAGGAGGTCTGATCACGATTGGCAAGTAAGAGCTGGGTCATGCCCAGCAGCAAAATCAGAAACGGGATAATGAATAATCCCAGTTCTTTCCAGCGATAGCGAAACGTCATTGCAGCCAGACCTTTCACTGTCAGCAAGTCTCGGCAAACCGGAGCGCGCCGAGCCACATCCAACGGAACCCTAGCTAGCGAGCATGCAAGCCACCACCGAAGCTGACCAGTCAGCCAGATCGCAGCCCCCCAGCAGGCCCCCAAGCGCTCAACTGAGCTAGCCGGCGAGGCTCAGGGAGGGAAGAGCAGGCCCTGCGAGCTAGGGCGTGAGCTTAAAAGAGACCGGCCCGATCTGGATCAGATCACCAGGCCGGGCAGGCAACGGCTCACGGGCCGGTTTGCTATTCAGAAAGGTGCCATTGACGCTACCGGCATCCTGGACATACCAGACGCCATTGCGATACCAGAGCCGCGTATGCTCGGCAGAAATAAAGGGGTAGGGCAGCTGGATCGTGTTGGTCGGCCCACGCCCAATGATTGTCTGTGGCATCAGGTCAAAGCGCGTCCCCGGCAGCAGATTGCTGGGGCCACTGTCAACTACCACCAGATGCCCGACCACCGGCGGCGTGCGTGCCTCCACCTCGCTTCCCATTGCCGCCGTCTTGCGCAGATCACGGGAGATCGTCAGCACAACCTGCATCAAAAAGAGGTAGAGAAGGATGAGCAGCAAGATCCTCAATATCAATAAAAAGACATCCAAAGGCATGAGTCAGTGTCCCTACCTTCGCTCGAAGTAGAAATCGTAGCTTCCAATGGTGAAACGATCACCGCTGCGCAGGGTATGCTGCCGTACCCCGGGCATCCCATTCACCGTAATGCCGTTTGTACTACCGAGATCGAAGAGCATAAACTGTCCATTGGGCTGATATTTGATTTGCGCATGGTAGCGAGAGACGCGCTTATCTTCCACAATAATATCGTTATTGAGCTGTCTGCCGATATTGACGACTGGCTTCTCGATGCGATAGACCTGCTGGCCCTGTGGCACGCGAATAGTCAGCCAGGCCTGGGGCATTGGGGGAGCGGGACGTGCTGTAGCCAGGCCACTCATCGACGAGCCGGCGGGGACATCGATGCCAGGCAAGAGTTGGCCAGACTGCAACTGGGCCCGCAGCTGCGCAAGCTGCTCAGCGCTCAGCGCCTGGGTCTCCATCACCTCGCCGTCGACGCTGGGATCGCCGGTGCGATGCTGCCGGTCGACCAGCTCCGCTTCGATGCGCACCAGGCCGGGGCGCAAGCTACTGTCGGTATGGAGGCGCAGCACCGGATTAGAGCGCAGAGTATAGTGTCGTTGGCGAGCCAGATTCACCAGATCCTCCTGCCACTCTCGGACCAGAATCGCCTGGCTGGGAGCGAAACGCTGATGGTCCTTGATACTCAGATAAATATCGTAGACGTTTGGTGCCAGCAGGCGATCCACCCCCTGGAAGACGTTATCCTCCATTGCCCGCTCCAGCTTGCGGGCCACCTCCACCGGCTCCAATCGCGAAGGGAAGAGAAAAGCAAACGGCCCCTCGATCAGCCGCTGCATAAAAGCTTCAAACCGTGAGAGTGGATTCTGGCGCGTTTTCACCCTGGCTCACGCTCCCTTTATAGAATCTGCCGAACCTGCTCCACATCGGCGGCCATCTGCGCCTTCAAAGCTTCTATACTGTCAAAACGCCGCTCATCGCGTAACCGGGCGATGAATTCTACGAGAATGCGCTTGCCGTAGAGATCAAGCTCGACATCCAGCAGGTACGCCTCCACCAGTGGGCGCTCGCTGGGGAAATTGGGACGAATCCCGACGCTGACCGCACTCTTATAGACGTGAGGAGAAGAAAACACGTCACTCATTCCCACCTCCTCCACCGCCACCCGCGCCGCGTAGATGCCATTGGCTGGCAGCAGGCGATAAGGTTCTGGCACAATATTGGCCGTTGGGAATCCCAACAGCCTGCCACGATGATCGCCGTGTACCACGATGCCGCTCAAGAGCAATGGATGTCCAAGCAGCTCGGCGGCCTCGCCGATGCGACCTGTGCTGACGAGCGCGCGAATCTCTGTACTACTCACGCGCACCCCACGAATCTCCTCTAGTGGGAGCGCGTGGATCACCAGCCCATGCTCTGCGCCATAGTCTTGCAGGAAGGCAATATTTCCCTCACGATTGTGTCCCAGGCTGAAGTTTTCGCCTACCACAAGCCCTTTCAAGTCAAAGGCTGCGCGCAGCTCATCGAGAAACTGGCGAGCCGACATGGCTGCCACCTGCGGCGTAAACTGCACCACAATGGAGTCCTCTACCCCGCCATAGCGCCGGGCCAGCGCCAGTTTCTCCTCCAGCGAGGTCAGGCACTGGAGGGGCACATGGGGCCGCACGACCGCCAGCGTATGCGGTTCAAAGGTCAGCAGTACCGGTTTACTGCCCAGGGTCGCCGCCAATGCTCGCAGCTCATGGAGCAGGCGCTGGTGTCCTCTATGAATGCCATCGAAGTTCCCGATGGTAATGACGATTGGTTCGTGCGCGGTTACGGTGGTTTGATAATTCATAATGAATAGTGGTGGCCCTTTACGTTCTGCTCAGTGTCGCACCCGCAGCGGGCGTCTTAATAGTATCACAGCTCTAGTGGTCAGGCAACAATCGCGCGCTTTCTTAACCAGCCTGGGGGAATTGCCCGCCGTCGCCGTCCCGCTCAAGAGCGTCGTTCGGGTCCAAAGACCCGCATCGGCTGCCAGAGCTGCTGCTCCGGCTTCCAGGCAGCTAAGGCCCAGGTTCGCCCCTGCTCGTCGCAGATGCGCGCCAGTCGCGGCTCTTCTTCCTGCAGGGAAGCGGTCGCGCGCCAGCCAGGGCCCGTGACCCGGGAAGGCCAGAGGCCAGCCTCTGGCCCAGGGGCGCGAAAGCTGTTCCCATGCAGGACCCGCTGCAGGGTTCTGGCATCGACGACGAGCGCCGGGTAATGCTGGAGAGCAATATCCAGCGGCAGAAGATAGCGCTCAAGCTGACCGCTCTCCGCTGCCTCGGCCAGCTGCTCCAGGGTGATGCTCTCCTGCAGAATCAAAGGTCCGCTGCGCGTCCGTAGCAAGGCGCTCAGATAGGCCCCACAGCCGAGGCGCTGGCCCAGGTCGTGGGCCAGCGAACGAATATAGGTTCCCTTGCTGCACTCGATCTCAAGCTGGAGCCGCGGCTTTTCCCAGGCGAGGAGGACAAGGCGCTCGATCACGACAGGCCGAGCCTCCAGCTTGAGGCTTTCGCCAGCCCGGGCGCGACGATAGGCCGGCTCCCCCTGGAGCTTGATCGCCGAGTAAGGTGGAGGGACCTGCAGCTGCGGTCCGAGAAAGGCGCGCAGGACTCCCTCAAGCTGCTCACGGGTGAAATCTGGCACTGGCTGCATGCTCAGAATTCGCCCCTCGCGATCATAGGTGTCGGTCTCTCCTCCCAGAACAATCTCAGCCTGATAGGCTTTACCGCTCTCGCTGAGATAGTCGGCCACGCGCGTGGCGAGGCCGACGCAGATGGGTAGCACCCCACGAGCAAGTGGGTCCAGCGTTCCCGCATGGCCCACACGCCGCTGGTGCAGGAGACGGCGCACGCGCGCCACAACATCGTGCGAGGTGAGACCTACGGGCTTGTTGATGTTGAGGATGCCGTCCATTGCTCCTTTCCCCGCCGTAGCTCGTCTTCCAGCCTGGCCACAACAAAGGGAATCGCCTGCTCCAACGGCAGATCAAGCGCAGCACCAGCGGCACGGGCATGGCCACCGCCACGCCCCAGGCGCTGGCAGATCTCTGCAGCGTTATAGGGAGCCGCACAGCGCAAGCTCAGGCGGGTCGTGCCCGGGTCGCCGTAGCTCTTGAAGAAAGCCGCGATTTTCACCCCTTCGATATCACGGAGCAGGCCGGCCAGATTGTCATCCATCTCTGGCAAGGCTCCGGTCTCGGCCAGGGTGGCATCGCTGGCCCAGGACCAGATCAGCTGCCCATCACAGGCCGTCTGCGCTTGCAGCAGGACCCTGGCGCGTAGGCGCTCCTGGGCCAGCGGATGCGTCCGAAAGACGGCCTGAGCGATTGGCTCGGGCGAGGCCCCGGCTCGCAGCAGCAGGGCCGCCGCCTCCAACGTCCGAGACGTGGTGCTAGGGAATTGGAACGAGCCAGTATCGGTCATCAAGCCTGTCAGCAAACAGAGCGCCGCCTCCGGCGTCAGTGGCAGCTGAGCCTGCTGTTGGAAGAGGACCAGCAGCTCCGCCGTAGCTGCCGCCGTTGGATCGATGATCGTCACCTGCCCACAGCCCGCACTGCTGATGTGGTGATCAATGTTGAGCAGCGGGACCTGCTCCAGGAAGGAGCGATGGCGCTCGTAGAGGCTACCAAAACGCGGCAGTTCTCCAGCATCAAGCGCTATCACGAGATCGAAATCCTCATCCCCCAGGTCCTGCTGAAAGCGCTCCTGAGCAGGAAGGAAGGAGAAAGCCCGCGGTGGCGGGTCGGCACAGCAGGGCACTGCGCCCTTGCCCAGAGCCCAGAGCATATGCGCCAGTCCCAGGGCGGAGCCAAGACAGTCCCCATCGGGATGCTCATGGGCCAACAGGGCTACGCGCCGGGCCGGACGCAGCAAGGCCACCGCGCGCGCCACCTGGTCCGCTGGTAGCTGAGACGCCAGAGCAGTCGCAGATGTGCTCATTCCGCCTCCATTGAATCAGAGGTCTGACCTTGCTGTTCTTCAGCGTCCGGCTGAGCGGAAAGGGCCGCCTGAGATCCTTGCTGCTGCTGAGCATGTTCTTGCTCGATCTGCTTGATAAGCTCCATGACCTGGGCCCCTTTTTCCAGAGAGAGATCCAGCTTGAAGACCAGCTCAGGTACATGGCGCAGCACCAGACGGCCCGCCAGCTCATGGCGCAGGAAGCCGGTCGCGCGCTTGAGGGCGGCCATCGTATTGTGGCGTTCCTCATCGCTGCCCAGCACGCTGACATAGACCTTGGCGTGGGCCAGATCACCGCTGACCTCTACTCGCGTAATGCTGACAAAGCCGATGCGCGGGTCCTTCATGCGCGTGCGTAGCAGATCGCTGAGTTCCTCGGCAATCAACTCACCCAGCTTTTCCTGGCGATACAGGTTTGGCATGACCTATCCCCTTCCTGGGCCTCAATCCTTTTCCTGCCTGAAGGCTTCAATGATATCGCCAACTTGCACGCTACTGAAGCCTTCAATGATCATACCACATTCATAACCGGAGGCCACTTCACGCACATCATCTTTGCCGCGCCGCAACGAGGCTACGCGACTCTCGTGCACCTTCGCTCCGTTACGCAGCACGCGCACCTGTGAAGCGCGGGTAATCTTGCCATCCGTGACGCGGCAGCCGGCGATCACGGTATTCTTGCCGCTGCGGAAGAGCTGCAGCACCTCGGCATGGCCCTCGACCACCTCGTGATAGGTTGGCTCCAGGAGGCCCTTGAGAGCGGCCTCGATGTCCTCGATCAGCTGGTAGATCACATCATAATAGCGGATCTCGACGCCCTCTTTCTGAGCCTGGCGTAGAGCGGCGTTATCGGCCTTGACGTTGAAGCCGATAATGATGGCGCCGGAGGCGGCAGCCAGATGGACATCGGTCTCAGTGATATTGCCAACGCCCTCGTGGATCAGGTGCAGCTTGATCTTCTCCTCGCCCAGCTTGAGCAAGGCATTCTTGATAGCCTCGACCGTGCCCTGAACATCGCATTTGAGGACGATATTCAGCTCTTTGGCCTTTCCTTCCTGCATCTGCATATAGAGGGTATCGAGGCTGACATGTCCTGGTAAGCTGTTCTCGGCCCGGCGCTGCTCAGCGATCTCTGCGGCGCGCTGCTTGGCCGTGCGCTCGTCAGACACGACTTCGAGGCGATCGCCAGGCTGTGGTACCTCTGGCAGGCCAAGGATACTCACCGGCGTGCTGGGAGGCGCCTTCTGAATGCGCTTGCCACGGTCGTTGAACATAGCGCGTACCTTGCCAGCCAGAGGCCCGACGACAATATAGTCGCCCATCTTGAGGGTCCCTTCCTGGACCAGGATAGTGGCCATGGGACCGGTGCTCTTCTCCAGCTTGGCTTCGATGACGACGCCTACAGCCGGGCGGTTCGGATTCGCCCGCAGGTCCTGCATCTCAGCAACGAGCAGGATCATCTCTAACAGCTCGTCGATGCCAGCCCCCGTGCGGGCCGAGATAGGCACGCAGACCGTGTCGCCGCCGTAGTCCTCGACGATCACGCCGATCTCAGCAAGCTGCTGTTTGACCAGGTCAGGGTTGGCCGTCGGCTTGTCGACCTTGTTGATGGCGATGATGACCGGCACATTGGCTGCGCGAGCGTGATCAATGGCCTCACGGGTCTGCGGCATCACCCCATCATCAGCCGCGACGACAATGACAGCAATGTGGGTAACTTGGGCCCCACGCGCGCGCATGGCGGTAAAAGCCTCGTGGCCAGGCGTATCGAGGAAGGTGATCTTTTTCCCCTTGACTTCCACCTGGTAGGCCCCAATATGCTGAGTGATACCACCAGCCTCTTCGGCAGCCACACGGGTTTTACGGATCATGTCGAGCAGGGTGGTTTTCCCGTGATCAACATGGCCCATAATGGTGACCACCGGAGGAATAGGGACAGTATTCTTGTCTTCGCGCGCCGCTTGCAAGACGGCGCTGGTCGGCAGCGCTCCCTGCTGCAGGCTGGTGCTCGTCGGCGAGATGACCTGCGGCGTCGGCTCAAAGCCTAGATCGCGCGCTACCAGGGCAGCCTGCTCGTAATCGACAACCTGGTTAATGCTGGCAAAGATGTGATGTTTGATCAGATGACGGATGATCTCCGTAGGCGTCGCATGCAGAAGCTCGGCCAGGTCTCTGACGACAATCTGCGGCGGAATAGCCACAGGACCAGTCGGGGGCTTCTCCCTGACGACGCTGCCATGCCGTTCATGACTGCGCTGAGCCGAGGAGCCAGGCCGTCCTCCGCCACCAGGACGGGGACGAGCGCCAGGCCGCGAGGCCGATGAGGCCGGCGCCGGGGCATGAGTGCCAGCCCCCCCTCCAGCTGTGGGACCCACCCCTGCGTGCCCACCACCACGAGTGGCAGTGGCCCCCCCAGACAGTCCACCACCACGAGAAGCCCCCCCAGATACTCCACCACCGAAAGCTCCTCCTCCCGCCGTTGATCTGCCCACTCCCCCACCCGCGGGCGAAGAAGATCGCTGGAACTGCGATCCTCCTCCGGGCCGCTGACTTCGCTGACCGTTCCCCGGCCCTGGCCGTTGGGCCTGAACGGGCGCAGCCCCGGCCCCACTCTGCTGCGACGGCTGCACTGCACCGCCGCCATGTTGCTGGTGCTGCTGGTGCTGCTGGTGCTGCTGGTGCTGCTGGTGCTGCGGCTGACTGCGCGCCGGAGGAGCACCCGCCGGCGGCGCATTACGGCGCTGAGCACCTTGAGCGCCTGGCTTGGTCGAACGTTCCTGACCGCCCTGTGTGGCGTTCTCAGTCTTCGGGCGAGTGCCGGTAGTACGGCTGCGCGTCGTCGCTGCCTTCGCCTGCTCGTTGGTATTCGTGGTTGATTCAGATGTATTTCTCATGAAGAAGACTCCCTTCTATCGAGAATGATGCGCCACAATTGGCGGTGGAGACCTCTCTTCACAGCCACAACAAAGGACTGTCACCTTCCCTTCCACAAAGGCAGGCGCCATTCAGCTGAAGGGAGGAGACAGCCCTCGCTAATGCAGGCCAGGCATGTTTGTCTCAGTCTGCGCACTCTGGCGTAGTTGCTGCTATGGTTATCCTAGCATAGCCCTTGCTCCGCAAACATTGGCGCACCACGTCTGCCCTGTAGACGAGGGGCTGTGTCTCTGTAAAGAAGAGTCAAGATTGCGTGACACATACAACAATGATCACAAGGAAAGCGCTCACTGGCTTCCCGTTTCCCCGTCCTGGACACGGTAACAAAGGATTCAGAAAGCTGCGAACTTTTCTTCAGTATAGCCTACTCGCTGGACCCTTGCAACCCGCTACGGTTGAGCCTCTAGCCAATTTTCTCCCTGACCCTGTCGCCCTGTCCTGCCATGTGCCAGCTGAAACAGGACAGGAGGCCAGAGGAGCCAGGAGCCTGGGCCCTCACGGCACGGGCCTGGCAAGGCCACTGGGAGGTTGCTCCTCGCGTGGCAACGTGGCCAGGTACTCCTCCAGCGCTGCCCGATCCTCGGCAGAGAGCGGCTGCTCAAATTCGTGCTCTAACAGGCAGCGATCGCCCGCCTTTTTCACTCTGAGCGCCTTTTGCCAGCAGGAATAGCGAGCGCAGAGATAAGCGCCGCGCCCGGACTTCTTACTGGTTGGGTCGAGGAGAATTCGCCCCTCGGGTGTGCGCACAATGCGCAATAGCTCACGCTTTGGCCTGGTCTCGCGGCAGGCAATACAGGTACGCAGCGGAACGTGTTTCTGGCGCCCTCCCTTAGCGGCTTTGGCCATCATGAGATACTACTCCTCCCCTTTCTTCTCAAGAGACTGCTCAGTGATGCTTGCCAGCCTCAGCCACGGAGAGGCCTCGGACAGGCTTGCCGCAGCCCATCCCTGCCTCCTCACCCCCCTAGCTGGACCTACTTTCTGACTTACCTACCCAAGGGAAGGCCAGATGACAGCCTGCCGAGAGTGGAGAAGAGAAGGCCGACAGACAGACAGACAGACAGACAGACAAGGTGAAGGTGCCGGAGGCAAGTGAGCAGCCCTTTAGCGATATCTCCCGCCGCGTGACGAGGAGGAGCGCCTGCCACCGTCATGGCGTCCTCGCTCACGGCGAGCGCTGACGGACGAGATCGCTTCTGCTACAGCTTCCTCATAGACCTCGCCCTCGGCAGGCTTGACCACATCGACGCGCCAGCCAGTGAGCTTGGCAGCCAGGCGCGCGTTCTGCCCATCTTTACCGATGGCGAGCGAGAGCTGCTTCTCGGCAACCACCACCTGGGCGGTACGTTCGGCCTCCCGCAGTTCGACACGCAGAGGTTTCACAGGGCTGAGAGCATTCGCCACGAAGGTCGCCGGGTCGGGGCTCCACAGGATAATATCAATCTTCTCATCGCTTAGCTCGCGCACAATATTATTGATGCGCGATCCCCGTACCCCGACACAGGAGCCGATGGGGTCCAGGCCCTCCTGGTGAGCCACCACCGCCACTTTGGTCCGGCTGCCCGGCTCGCGGGCAATAGCCTTGATCTCGACCATACCCTCGTAAATCTCGGGCACCTCGGCCTCGAAGAGGCGCCGCACCAGGTCGCGATGGGAACGCGAGGCGACAATCTGCAAGAGCCGCCCCTGGACACGACGCACATCGACAATGTAGACACGCAACCGCTGGCCAACCCGATAGTGCTCGCTAGGAACCTCTTCGCTGAAGGGCATCAAGCCCTCGACCTTATCAACGCGGTCAAGATCGAAGTCGAGCACCCATCCCCGCGCCGGATCACGGCGCGTGATCGTTCCCAGCCGGATCTCGCCCACCCACTCTTTGAGCTGCTCATAGAGATGCTCATGCTCGGCCTCGCGAATGCGCTGCAGGATCACCTGCTTGGCCGTCTGGGTAGGAATGCGCTCGAAGATGTGCGATGAGTCCACTTCAATCGTTTGCCCCAGGGCGGCCTTCGGTATGAGGCGCTGGGCCTCCGCCAGCGAGATTTCCTCGTTGGGATCTTTGACCTGGGCAACCACTCGCTTGGTGGTCCAAACGTGGACCTCGCCGTTCTTGTCCACCTCGATGCGCACGTTGTCCCCGCCCCCGAAGCTCTTGCGGTAGGCTGATAAGAGGGCATTGGCCACGGTCTCCATGACCACTTCGCGGGGCAATCCTTTTTCGGCAATCAACTGCGCAATAGCAGCCTGAAATTCGCTTCTCATGATGCCTTCTCCCTCCCGCTCGCTGGTCGCCCAGTAGACACTTACTGCAAGTTGTTCGAGTGCAAAGAAAAAGTCCCTGGCAAGCAGAAAAGTGGGGGGCCCCCACTTTTCTCAAGGTTCCTCTATGTTCTGTCAATTACCCCACGACAGAAATCGGGGCTTGCCCGCAGCTTCATCAGCCCGGGCTTCGGGGCTGATTGACAACAGCCCTCTCTCCAGGATAGAGCAGGCGGCAGGATTGACCCCTCCCCTCCCTCTCCCCTGCGTCAGGCGAGACGAAGCCGTTACTGACCCGCGGCCAGTGCCTTTAGCCTCACCAGCATGAGGAGAGCATGAGAGGGTCCCAAGCGTCAATCCCTCGCGGACAACAAGCAAGGAGACGCATTTCTCCCCGCCTCAAGCTTGAGGTCCCTAGCGGCCCATCCTCATAGTATTATATCATGTTATCTTTTTCAACGCAAGGCAGGGCGAAGAGCTTGCGATTCGTTTCCCCGCCTCTTGATTTTTCTCTCAAGACAGGCTATACTCTAAATGATTATTTAGTGTAGATTTGACACTTTCTCTGTCTCTCTGATCCGGCGAGCGCCTGGCTGGCCAGCGGGAGGAGGGGTCTTCTTCCCCTCTCCAGGCCACGGGCCAGCTTCGTCTCGCCTCGCGCTCGCTGCGTTGCCGTTCTAGACGCGGGCAGTAGGCCCAGACAGGGCAGGTCGCCCCTGTGGCCGGTCACCGCTCCTGGGGTCGCGCTCTGCCTCGCGGCCTCTGCCTCGCGACGTTGGTCTGGATGAGGGAGTCTACTGATGAGTGAACGATCTCTGGCTCCAGCACGTTTTGATCCACAGGATGCCTTCAGAGGCCCTTATGCCGCCCGCATCGCCGAGTTCAGCGAGGCCGGGCGTCAGGCGGGCCTGGCTCCCGCCAGCACGGACCGCGAGCGCATCGCGCTGGTGCTGGTTGATTATCAGCATGATTTTGTTGATCCCAGTGGCACGCTCTCAGTCCCTGGTGCCCAGGAGGATGTTGCGCGCCTGCTGACCTGGTTTTACGCTCACGCCGATCGGATTACCACGATTTATGCTTCGCTGGATACGCACTTGCCTTTCCAGATCTTCTATTCTCCCTGGTGGCAGAACCCGCAGACGGGCGAGCATCCCGCTCCGTTTACAACAATCACTAGCGAGGATGTCCAGGCAGGTCGCTGGCTCCCCCTCCGTGAACCTGAGTGGTCACGTCACTATGTGCAGGCCCTGCGCCAGCAGGCCCGCAAGGAGCTGATGATCTGGCCCTACCATACGATGCAGGGCACGCTGGGCCATATGCTGGTGGCCCCCCTTAGCGAGGCCCTGGCCTGGCACAGCACAGCCCGTCAGACTCAGCCTCACTATATTGTGAAGGGCCTGACTCTGCGGACGGAGTTTTATGGCATCTTCGGCGCCGAGGTGCCCGATCCTTCCGACCCTTCTAGCCAGCTCAATACTTCCCTGCTGGAAACGATTATGCAGCATGATCGCGTCTTCCTGGCCGGCGAGGCCAAGTCTCACTGTGTGCTGGAGAGTGGTCGTCAGCTTGTTCAGCACTTCAGTCAGCGGCCCGATGTGCTCCAACGTCTCTATGTGCTGCACGACTGCACCAGCTCTGTCCAGCATCCTACGATCGATTTCGAGGCCCTGGCTGAGGAGGAGCTGGCACGCTGGGAACGCCTGGGGGTCCACCTGGTGCGCAGTGCCGACGGGCTGCCGGCGTGAGAGAATAAGGGGGCGAGTCAACTCGCGTACCTCAGCACGCTCCGGTGTGGCCTGGCATGGCTCATTGTTGCTCGCCTTCACTCGCTAGTCTCGCCCGCCCCCACGCTCTGGCGATCCCGGCTCTTTTTTCTCTTTCTCCCGATGCATCCGCAGAATCTTGATCATGTACTGCTCGGAGTTCAAATAGTAGGGATTGCGCCGGATGAATTTGCCTACGACGGAGATAGGATGAAGCTTGAGCATCTCCACCACAAGGCTGGGCAACAATTTCCCGTAATCGTAATGCATCAGGGCGATGATGGGCCGGTTCTGAAAGGTAAAGACCGCATCACAGAGGGCCTCGTATTTTAAGAGCTGCTCGGGCGTGGCCAGCTCCCCAGCCAGCCAGGTCATGTCGATCGAGATTCTTACTGCTTTCCAGCCATCACGCAGGGCCTGCGTAATAAAGGTCTGGTGCGTGGATAATAAAAAATAAGGATCAAACCGCTTCCCGTTCGAGAGAAACGGCTCCCGATCGGTGGAGAGGATGAGCTGCCCTTTGGCAATTAAGTCGTCTACGTCAAGCTGCAGCTTCACCAGCTCTTCACGTAACTCTTGCACCTGCGCCGGCGCCGCCGCGAAGAGGCACTTCTCCGATGCGACAATCCCCGCACGTAGCAGCCGGGCTGTAACCCCGGCGATCTCTGTCACTTTGCTGTAGAGCTGACAGATGTGCGAGCTGTATGGAATACGCTCTGACTTGCCATCAACACTCAGGTCCATGCCTATCTCCACACAATGCCGATTCTTAACCAGCTTGCCACCATTAAGCATATCACACCGGAGCGGGATTAGCACATATAGAAGCGTCCACTATTCAGTCAAGAGTAGGAAAGCTCTCCCCAACCCCTCCCATCCTCTTCTTCCTTGCTTGCTTGCTGCTCCCGCCCGATGCCCTTGGTCTTTCTCCTGAAATATTGTACGCAGCTCTGCGACCAGTTGCAGCAGTGGAGCGCTTTCTCCGCGGATCTGTCGCGCCTGGGCCAGTACGGCTTTGCTGGCGGTCGCTTGCTGCGGCTCCCTCATTGATTTCATACTTTATACTATTGGGTGAACGCCTGCCCCGCTCCTCTGCCTGCCCAGAGAGACGAGGTATGGCGCTTGTTCTCGCCTTCTCTTCTCTCGCTTCTATTTTTGCTGGACCTGGTGAAAGGAAGACGACTACGATGCAAGGCACGATTCGTAAGTACCGTATCGATAGCGGTAAGGTGATTACTGTGATCCGGCGCATTCAGGAGGATCTGGTCCCTCTGGTGCGCCGCTTGCCCGGCTTCATGGGCTTCTATGTGCTGAATCGCGAGGACCAGCTGGTGACGATCATTCTCTCGACCGATCCGCGCCAGCTTCGCGAGGCCGATGAGGTGGCTTCCACCTGGATGGGTACGCTGGGTAGCTCCGTGGTGCTCGTCTCGCAAGAGGTGATTACTGGCTCGGTGGTGGTTGAGGCCGCTGCGGACTGAGCAGTTGCTTGGCCGGGAGGGGCGGAGCGTGATGCGTGGTGTGGGCTTTCTCCGGGCAAGTGGGATGGCTCGACGAGAGGATGGGCAGCCGGGTCAAGCCTTGGCTGCCAGGCTCGTTCTGCCCGGAGAAGAAACTGGGCACGCTGTTGCTTGTGGGTGGCCTTTTTCGTTTGAGACTATGAAGTGCGCTGTCGTTCCTGCTTCTGCTTCAGAGGGAGGCGGCCATGTCTATGAGGCCCCCACTACTCCCGCAGCTTTTTGGCTGCCGCTCATTGGCCCGGTCCCCGATCTGGCTTGTGAGTCGCCTCAGTTCGCCACTGTCGTTGTTTTACGCCTGGTCAGGGGGCCGGCCCTTCCCCGCAAGGGCCGGGGGTCTTCCAGTAAGACCAGGGAGCGGGTTGACTTGTGCCCAATCGGAGGCCTCTTCTACTCCCGTGCCCCGGCCTCCAGACAGCCAGCCAGCCGCGACGGCCTCTCCATCCTCCAGAGACTTCGCAGAGCCTGCTCTTTCGCCCGCCTCTTCCCCCCAACCACCCCGTAGAAGGTCAGCCCTCGGACCTCGCCTAGCTCAGGGCTGGCTGGTGACCCTGATGCTGCTCGGTCTCTTGCTTTCACTCACTCCCTGGGGACGGGCCGCCCTGCGCACAGGGCTGCTGCTGCCAGCTCTGCTGAGTGTTTCGCAAGGACCTGCCTACTCGCTCTTCGGCGAACCAATCCGCTTTACTCGTACCACTCTCTCTTCCGCCGCTACTGGTCTTGTGTATGTGGATCTGTATGCCCCTACTGATTCCTCTCCTGTGTTTCCAGGAGGCCGCCAGGCTGTGGTGGTCATCGCTGGTCTGGGTGATAATCGCGCCGATGTCCAGCTGGTGAACTTTGCACGCTCGCTGGCGAGCGATGGGATGGTGGTAGCCATTGTTGGGACGCCAGCCTTGTTTGACTTTGTGCTCCGTCGTGCGGATAGCGCTGCGGTGGTGCAGGTCTTTGAGCTGCTGGCCCGGCGCTCCGATGTCGACCCTTCACACATCGGTTTGGTCGGCTTCAGCGCTGGCAATGCTCTGGCGTGCTTCGCGGCTGCTGATCCGCGTATTCGCCGTCAGGTGGCCTTTGTGCTCTCCTTCGGCGGCTTCTTTGAGGCTACAACGCTGCTACAGGCTATCGCTACTCATCAGCTACAGGTTGATGGTCGAACACAGTCGTGGACACCGTACTATGTACCTCTGCAGGCGCTGGCTCACACGCTGGGCACTATTCTCCCTGCTCACGAGGCTGCTCTTTTGCGCTCCGCTTTCGCTCAGAACGGCAGACCGCTGACTGCGACGGAGCTGAAGCAGCTCTCTCCCAGTACTCGCGCAGCCTACCATCTGTTGGCCGGCGATCAGCCAGGGCAGGTGACGGAGAATCTGGCCGCCCTCTCTCCACAGATGCGGGCGTTGCTCGCTCAGCTTTCACCGGCGAGCGTGGTGACTGCAATCGCGGCTCCGATCTTCTTGCTGCACGACCGCAGCGATGCCTATGTCCCGTTTACGGAGACACGCGCCTTTGCTAGCGCCCTCCAGCGCCTGCATCATCCCTACGATATGGCCGAGTTTGGCATTTTTCAGCACGTTGAGGTGCGAAGTGGCCTCAGTCCGCTGCAAGTGCTTGGCGATAGCAGTCGCCTGGCAACCATTGTCTGGAAGATTACGCTCGTCGGCTCGTGAGAGAGACAGAGGCAGAGGAGGTTTGCGTACGATGACGCTCTGGCTGGCACTGGCTTTGACTGGTCTCTGGCTGCTGATCGGGCTGTTCTGCGGTCTGCTGGGCTGCGTGGCTCACCCGCGTTGGCGTCAGGCTGGCTGGCGCTTCTGGTTGTTGCTCTTGGGGCTGGCAATGGCCGGAGCAGTGCTTTCGGCCTGGCCAGCGATCTGGCTGCTGGGAAGGCTGGCAGCGAGCGCGCTGGCGCTCGGCTGCTCTGCGCTGGTGACGCTGGCAGTGCCCCCCTGGTTAACCTCTCATTTCACGCTCGCTGCTGCTGGGAAGCAGAGACCTCCCAAGGAGAGGCAGCCCCAGGAGCCTGCTGGCTGAAGATGGAGGGAGCGGGCGACGAGAAGGCCTGTCCGGCACTCCTCTCCTGCCAGGTCGCCCGCTCGGCTCGTTCTCCTCTTTCTTTTGCCTCCTTCCGAAAACGGTAATAGCAGATGTCTTCTTCCTGACTACTCCGCTGGCAGCCTGGAGAAGACGGTGCTTCCGCCTTCAGGGCGCTCTGCTATGATTTCCAAGGAGCGAGCAGGTACGTGACGGTAACCGCAGAGGGCAAGGCCACCCAACCTTTCAAAGAAGGAGGGCTGACATCGTCTAGCCCGCTGCAGATGAGTCTCTGCCTCTGCCGCCGCTCAGCAGTCAGGCGGCGGGCGCAGACAGGTACAGGCTTCAGAATTGGTCGCCTTTGTAGGTAAGGATGCGACCCCAGACGCTCTTCGTGCCCCAGATACCCGAGCGCAGGCACTCCAGCTGCACGATCTGGCTGTGATCGACGAAGAGGTTGACCTCGGGACCGTAGTTTTTGATGTACCAGGTGAAGACCTCGGGGTCGGCGGCCTCGAACATTACTTTCTCAAGACCGAGCTCGGCGATGATTCTGGCTACGGCATCGGTTCGCCAGGTCTTGACGTTCTCCGTGATCCCCTCGGACTCGATCATGATCATGTAGGCCCCTGCCTCCAGGAAGCGCCTGGCCTGAGTAATGGCCCACCCCACGTCACGTGTTCCCTCGGCCTCCAGCTCCTCAACGCTGGTCGCCCCACCAGCGCCGAATTGGATGCCCACCTCGGGCTTGGCCTTGAGACCCTCCTTCTGGACCTTCTCTACCAGGCGCAGCCAGTCATCAATGGGGATGGTAATGAAGCCACCGGAGATCTCAATAATGTCAAAGCCCAGATCGCGGCACTCTTTAATATAGCGATCCACTGCTTGCGCCCCTTGGGTGAGGACATACTCGATGAAACCGCCGGTCGAGACCAGCACATTGTAGCGGTGGGCGGTCTCGTTCAGCTCGCGTACCGCCTTGGGCGGCATCAGGGTGAACGAGCCGCCGGCGTACTTGAGCGAGTCGACGTACTCGCCCATTGTCTCCAGCACGTCCTCCAGGTAGCGCTTCCCCATCGCCGTGTAGTAGGGGCCGCGAATCTCCGTAATACCGCGCGTCCGCGGCTTGCTCTGCCGCTCATTCATGCGTAAGAAGGTAAAACCACGCTCTGCCATTGTCTCCCTCCTTGTCTGATCGCTCGCTGACTACTGCCTGGCAGGTTTGCTGGCCTGCCACGAGGGCTAGCGCGGCACAGGTGAGCCGCAGCGCAGGCCAGCACACCAGGCCAGTCTTCTGACTGGTTTTCTGGCTGCTGGCCTGCCTGGCCTGGCGCTCGGCACGCGTTAGAGGGCTGGCCCGCCAGAGGCCGGCAGGCGGACCTGAGCCAATAAGGCCGTGAGCTGGCGCACTGGCACCTCATCCAGATGCTGCACTGTCTCAGCAATGGAGCGCCGCAGCTCGCCGTCGGTGGCGGGTGCTGCCAGACTCTCAAACTTCTCCAGGGCCTGCTCCCAGCTCAACGGGCGGCTGTAGAAGCCCGGATAGTCGGCAATGTCCAGATCATAGCGCCGCCCATCGGTCAGCAGAACCCGGATGCGACAAGGCATCTCGGCAGGGAAGCGAGCGCTGAGATCGTCAGCGGGCCGCACCTCGATCTTGCGCAGCAGGGTCTGCACATCGCTGGCTGCGATGCGCTCGGGGCGATACTGCTCGGGGGTCACCTTGCCATCGAGCAGGGCCACCGCCACCATGTAGTGGAGACTATGATCAGCCTCCTCCTTGGTGCGCACAATGCGCTTGTCTCCCTCTTCTCCGCCGCCAATAATATGATAGGCGACATCGAAGGTCTCGATCTCGATGCGCTCGATCTGATCGGCGCGCAATTGATGCTGCGCGCGTAGCTGGAGAATACCCTCCAGGGTCGGCTGAGAATGGAACTCAGCATTGTACTTTTTGATGCTGGTACGCCGGACAATCTCCAGATCTTCGCGCGACCAGTCGATCGTAAAGCGTCCGGCGATGCTCTCCATAAAGCCCTTATTCCCTTCGAAGACCTCAGCCGGCCCGGTCATGCCACGCATTGCCAGGAACGTGGCGTGAGTCGCAGCATGGGCGACCGCCGGGTAAGCCATGCCTTTCCAATGGGAGATGCTCCCCGTGCGGGTGACGCGCAGGGCATTGTAGGCGGTACCGCTGATGGCAATGGCATTGGCCGTACGCTGGGCATCGAGGCCCAGGGCGCGCGAGACGCCAGCTGCCACGGCATAGGTACCCTCGACGGTATGGTCAAAGCCCTTCGCTCGGACCGGCGCCACTTCTGACAGCCGGCACTGCACTTGATAGGCCACCGCCAGGGCCGTCAAGAGGTCCTTGCCACCGCGATCAGCATATTCGCTGGCCGCCAGGACAGCCCCCAGATTATCGCTGGGATGGCAGCTCTCCCCTTTGGCAATAAAGGTATCGTTATAGTCGAGATAGCGCACCAGAGCGGCATTGTAGAAAGCCGCCCGGTCGGGCGCCGTGCGGCCTCCCGCAATCAAGGTCGACAGCGGATTGCCCCCGAAGTCTTTGATCTGCTCGCGCAAAATAGCCAGAGGTCGCCCCTCCAGGGCCCCAATGGCACACCCCAGCGAGTCGAGCACGCGAATCTTTAACTCACGGCGCGCCTCCGCCGAGAGATCCTCATAGCTGCTGCGTACCACAAAGTTCGCTAGCTCTTCAACGAGCGTCATGGTTGCTGACCTCCTTCCCAATGCCAGTACTCTCAAAAAGAGTGACTGGTTTCATCTGCGCCTTCACTCAAGGGTTGGGCGACTCAGCGCCGACACCGTTGTGGCGCTGGTAACGCTGTTCTTGCCGCTCTGAGCCTGCCATACTGGCAAGGCCAAGGCCGGCGGCACTGGCGGTATGCCCCATATCGTAGGAGGCACGTCGCGCGGCTTCACAGACCAGGGGGATCGCGCGCTCCCGTTGCTCTGGCCCGAGACGCGCGGCGGGCGCGACAAGTGTCAGGGCCGCCACTACCTGGCCACTCCGATCAAAGATGGGCGCAGCCAGGCCCGCCACTCCGGCAACCCGCTCTCCTTCACTGTAGGCCCACCCCTGGCGCCGCACCCTCTCCAGCTCGGCCCAAAAGACTCCCTCATCCCAACTCCTTTCGCCAGCCGTCCGCTCGCTGTCAAAGCGCTCGCGGCTGGCACGTGCCAGCGCCAGGCGGTCTTCATCAGGGAGCCAGGCCAGCAAGACCTTACCGGCAGCACCACGATGGAGTGGCAGCGGGGCCCCAATCTCGGCAAAGGGACGCAAATTGTGGGGGCTGCGCACCACCTCGATGACAACCCTGGTCTCGTGCTGGCGAATGTGCAGCTCGGCATTCTCCCCCGTCTGGCCGTTGAGCCAGGTGAGGTGGGGCAGGGCCTGCCTGCGTACGTCAATGCTTTCAGCAACTAGCAAGCCAAGACGCAGCAGAGTCAGCCCTAAACGAAAGCGTGAGCCTTCTTTCATGAGTAGCCCATGCTCGGCAAGGGCCTGAGCCAGCCGATAGACAGTTGGAAGCGGTAGCCCGGTCCTCTCGGCAATCTCCTGGGGCAGAAGAGCGCTCTCCCCCCGCGGAAAGGCCTCTAGAATGGCCATCGCCTTGTCCAAGACCCCTACCCGTGTCGCATGCGCCTCCTCTGAGGGCATTCCTTCAGCGCCTCCTTTCCATATAGTGGAATATCATCCACATAATGGACAATTTAGTATAGCACGGGACGGCTGGCCTGTCAAATGGAGCGCAGTCGCGATCTCTCGACGCTGGCGTCGCCCCTTTGCTATAATGGGGCCGGTAAGGGCAGACCTGAGTGGCGATATCGCCTGCAAGCAGCAGAAGGAGCATCGTGATGAGCATTCTGGAAAGCATTCAGCATGGGCTGGAAAAGGCAGCCCAGCAAGCAGCTCGCCTGGCCCGTATTCAACAGCTGCAGCTGGTGCTGAATGATCTGAGCTACAAGGCCAGTCTGGAGCACCGGACGCTGTCCAACCAGGTTATGGAATTGTATTTCAACGGGAAGCTGAGCCAGGGCGAGCTGGTGCCACTCTGTCAGAATCTCGCCACCCTGGAGCAGCACATCAAAGAAATCCAGCAGGAGCTGGAGCGCCTGCATGGCGAGGGACAGGAAGAGGCGGGCGGCGCGCCCGCGGCAGCGTCAGAGCCGCTGCCCGCTGGTCCTTCGGCCAGTAGCCCAGCTTCCCCTGCGGCCTATCCGGCGTATTCTCCGCCATTTCCCCCAGTAGCGACCTATCCCGTCGGCGGGCCGGTCGCCTACCCGCCACCATTAGCTACGCCCACGGCAACAGGACCTGTACCCACCCCCGGTTATGCCCCACCGGGTTTCGCTCCCCCAATGGGGGGCCTTCCCGCTGCAGCCGCTGTGCCTACCAGCGACGGGACCACCGTCGTGGCCCCTCCGCCAGGGCCTGAGAGTGCAGCTATGCCAGCTTCTGGCCCCGATCCCGCCACCGCCACAACTCCCGCCGTGCAGGTGGTGCCCTCAACCGCTCCCGGCCTAGGAGGCCCTCCAGCGCCACCGACGCCGACAGTTGTTCCGCCATTGGGGGCCTTGCCGGAAAGTGCTCTGAGAGCAGCCCCAGCAGGACAGCCCTGGCCCACCTCTGTCGCAAATCCAGAAGAGGCAGCCAGACCCGGCTCTTCTCCGCGAGAGCCTCACCAGCCGTAGCTGGCGCAGCAGTCAGCAGGCTGGCCCTACCAGACCATACCAGACCACGCCGGTGGCGGCCCTCCACCCCCGGTCAGTGAGAGGAGGCAATCCTTGCCGCTCGTGACGCCTGCCCTTGCGTTTGAGGCCGGCCCGCGCTACACTGACTGAGTGAGAAAGCCCTGCCCTCTTCTCTTCCAGGAGCGAGAGCAAGCAAGAGAGTGAGCAGCCTGCAAGTGAGAAGGAAAAGGAGCATGTCCAGCAAGGAGATTCTCAGCTTACCAGGACAAGAGGAGCTGATTGTCGAGGCTATCGACGTGCGTAAGGACTACGGAGAAGGGGCGCTCAGGGTCCAGGCACTGCGCGGGATTAGCCTCCAAATCCGCCGGGGCGAGGTTGTCGCTATTATGGGGCCAAGCGGTTGCGGGAAGACAACGCTGCTGAATTGCCTCAGTGGTCTGGATCGGGCCACCTCTGGCACTATTCGCATTGCAGGCCAGGATATTCAGGAATTAACGGATAATGAGCTGACTACCTTTCGCGCTCGCTCAATGGGCTTTATCTTCCAGAACTACAATCTGTTGCCAGTGTTGACGGCTCTGGAGAATATCGAATTGCCGCTGCTGGTGAGTGGAGTGCCAGCTCGTGAAGCCCGCGCGCGGGCCCTGGCCAGTATCGAGGAGGTCGGACTGAGCCGCTGGGCCCGCCATCGCCCGGCTGAGATGAGCGGCGGACAGTGCCAGCGAGTGGCGATCGCTCGCGCTCTGGCCACTCGCCCGGCTATCGTCTGGGCCGATGAGCCAACGGGAGCGCTGGACAGCGAGGCCAGTCAAGAGATCCTTGACTTGATGCTCTCGCTCAATCGCGACCAAGGACTGACTTTTGTCTGGGTCTCGCACGCCCTGGAGGTCGCACGTCGGGCCCAGCGCTTGATCACGATGCGCGATGGACGCATCGAAGACGATCGTTCGCTCGTCGCTTCCCATGCCGACGAAGCCTGGCTTTGCGATCAACCCGACTGAGACAGCATTTACATCTTGCACGCCTGTCCTCTATAATAGAGAGGTCTTTCGACACGCAGGCAGGCCGGCAAGCGGCCAAAGGGATTGAGGGGGTCCTCCTATGGGTAGAGTCATTGTTCTTGGCAGCCTGATGACCGACCTGGTAGCCCGCGCACCTCGCTTCCCCTTCCCCGGGGAGTCCTTGATCGGTGAGGAGTTCGCGATGTTCATCGGCGGCAAAGGCTTCAATCAAGCGGTAACCGCTGCTCGCCTCGGCGCTCAGACAAGCCTGATCGGCAATGTCGGCCAGGATGCCTTCGGCGATGCCTTCTTCCCCGCACTGGCCGCCGAAGGCGTCGATTGCACCTACGTCAGCCGCGATACAACTACTGGTACAGGCGTAGGCTGCGTGACGGTGGCGACCGAGATCGGCCAGAATGCGATCGTCGCTCTGCCACGCGCGAATTTGACTCTGTCGGCGGAGACGGTGCGACAGGCGATGGAGGCATTGCTCAGCTCGGGAGAGGCAGCCGCTATGACTCCGCCCGGCGTTTTTCTGACTCAGTGCGAGACAAGCATCGAGACCATCGTTACGGCCTTGCTCCAGGCACACGAGGCCGGCTTCGTGACCATCCTTAACGCCGCTCCCATCCCCCAGGAAATACTGCCCGCCGAGCTTTTCAGGCTGGTGGATATTCTGGTGGTGAATGAGATCGAGGCCAGTTTCCTGGCCGGCCTGACCGTCGATACGGCGATGACAGCGAAAACTGCAGCCGAACGCTTGCTAGAGCGCGGCCCTGAGCATGTGATTATTACGCTGGGGGCACTGGGCGCAACCTGGTGCACACATGGCGAGAATGGCGCGCCACCTTTCCATCGCTGGCAGCGCGCTTTTAATGTGCAGCAGATCGATCCGACTGGCGCCGGCGACGCCTTCTGCGGAGCTTTGGCCGCTCGCCTTTCAATGGGCGCCCCCCTCGAGGAGGCACTCCGCTGGGCCAACGCCGCAGGCGCTATCACGGTGACACGCAAGGGCGCTTTGCCTTCTCTGCCTACACGGACTGAGGTCGAAGCTCTGCTGTAGCGTCCACCTTCGCCCTCTATTTCTATTTCCTTCCTTGCCGGCTCCCTTGGCAGCCAGCCTTTGAGCACGACAGCAACCGGCTCGCATTTCTCCGCGCCTGGCTTCTCTCTAGCCCTTTTTCTTTCAACTTCTCTTGCCCCTCGGCCTGCTTTCTGTCTCTCTTTAGCTAATGATTTCGATATAGATCCTTATATTATTGAATTGAAGAAGTTGATTTTACAATCAGCAAGAAGTGCGCTACAATACCCCTGCATATTGCTACTATTGTCTACATCAATCTCAGCGTAGAAGGGAGAGGCAGCAAATGGGCAAAGGTGGGAGTGGCTTGGGAGCTTATGGGTACCTGCACTGGGTGGCAGGGGTGCTGTTCTGGCTGGTGAGTTCGCTGCCGTTGAGTCCGGCTCTGGGCAGGGCCAGTCTACCTGCGGTGCAAGTGCAGGCGCAGAGCTGGCATCGGGAAGGGGCCGGCGCCTGGTCGTGCTCCCCTTCGTCAACGACGGGAGCGCCGCGTCGACAGTTGCGTGGGGTCTGGATCGCTACGGTGGCCAATCTGGACTGGCCTTCACGCCCGGGTCTGCCCACCGCCGTGCAGCAGAAAGAAGGACGGCGCTTGCTTGACCAGGTAAGGGCCTTGGGCTTCAATGCGGTGTTTGTGCAGGTACGCCCGCTTGGGGACGCTTTCTATCCGTCGCGCTACGCTCCCTGGTCAGCCTACCTGAGCGGCGTTCAGGGACGCAGCCCTGGTTACGATCCGCTGGGGTTCCTGCTGAGCGAGGCTCACCGGCGTAACCTGGAGTTCCACGCCTGGCTGAACCCGTTTCGCGTCAGCTTTCACGACAATCTCGCCGCCCTGGCGCCGACGAATCCCGCGCGGCAGCATCCCGCGTGGGTCGTACACTATGCCGGGGCCCTCTACTTGAATCCGGGCCTGCCTGCTGTACGTCGGCTCCTGGCAGCTACGGTTGAAGAGCTGGTGCGCCGCTACGATGTTGACGGCGTTCACCTGGATGATTATTTCTACCCCTATCCAGTGGGAAAGCTGCCGTTTCCAGATAGCGAGACCTATCGCCAGTACGGCGCCGGTCGCTATCACTCGATCGCCGATTGGCGACGCGCGAACGTGAACGAGCTGATCGCTACCCTGAGCCAGACGATCCACCGCCTGCGTCCAGCCGTCAAGTTCGGCGTGAGTCCTTTCGGGGTCTGGCGCAACCGCCGCAGCGATCCGTCAGGATCGGCAACTGAGGCCGCAGTGACAAGCTACGATTCGCTCTATGCAGATACCCGTACCTGGATCAGACATGGCTGGCTGGATTATATTGCCCCCCAGTTGTATTGGCCCATTGGCTTTCGCCGCGCTGAGTACACTACGCTCGTGCGCTGGTGGGTCCATGAGGTAGAGGGTTGGCCGGTTCATCTTTACATTGGGCAGGCAGCTTATAAGATCGGGAGCGGTGGCCCCTGGAGCGATGCAGAGGAGATGCCACGCCATCTGCGTTTTGACCTGGGCTTTGCAGCGGTCAAAGGCGAGATCTTCTTTCGTGTGAGGTCGGTACTGGCCGATCCGCTCGGCTTTGCCCGGCGCTTGCGCACAGCGATCTATCGCCATCCCGCGCTGATCCCTGTGATGTCCTGGTTGGGTGGCAGCCCTCCAGCGACTCCCAGAGCTTTACAGGCCCAGTTGCAGCCCCAGGGGACGAGTAGATGGAGCGTAACGCTGCGCTGGCAGGATGGCCCCACTGGTCAGGTTGCAACGACTTACTATGCGATCTATCGCCTGGATGGCGTGGCCTCCCCTGATCCATGCGCGCTGAAGACTCCTACTGCCCTACTGGCAACCCAGCGGGGCCTTGGCGCGGATTGGCAGGTCTTTGTCGACCAGCTCGCTCCCCCGGAGACGCTCTATACTTACTATGTGACAGCGCTGGACCGCCTGCATCACGAAAGCCCTCCCAGCACCGCCCTGGTGGTCCATCTCCCATGAGAGGGACGAGCGTTGTCACTCAGGGGCGCCTCTCTCTCTGCCCAGCCTGGCGCTGTGCGTGAGGGCGAAGCGGGAGGAGCAGCCCCGCCGCGCCAGGCTGTGTCGCCCGACGCGCAGAGAGGCCCTGGCCTGGTGAGAGCAGAGCGGCTGAGAGGGAGCACGTCGGCACATTACCTTTGCGTTCGTAGCCCATTCAGTCGCCGTTCACCAGGGCCAGGGTAGGCTCGAGGGGGCTAATGGGAGCGCCGGGTCGTCAGGCTACGGGCGCGTTGGAGCAGATTGTTGCCTTTTGCCACCAGGGTAGCCGTGCGGGCCGGGGTGAGCTTTGCCGCGGCTTGCTGTCCGCTGCCACCGAACTCGGCTCCCTCCAGGATGGTCAGAAGCTCGTCGGCCAGGGCATTGCGCTGCGCTGTCAGCAGCTGGAGCTGAGACGCCATGCGGGTATAGGTGCTGTCGTTGTCGGGGCTGCCGCTCTCCAGCGCTAGGGTGGAGATGCGCAGTGTGCTCAAAGCAAGGTCACCTACGGGCGCATCGATGCGCTTGAGGAGTTGACCAAGCTGGAGAAGCAGGCCTCGACTGCGCCGCACTGTCGGCGGGAGGGCACTGTCGTCCAGCGCTTCGATAAGAACTCGTCCATCATGACGGTAGTCGTCTTTGAGGCCGAGCAGCTCCATCATGGTGGGACGAATGTCGGCGTGATCGGCCCAGATGCTGTTGTTGCGGCCAAGATGGCGCACGCCAGGTCCAACCAGCCCCAGCCAGGTACGGTTGATGTCGGGGGCAATATCTCCGTGGTTCCAGGCGTAGGTGGGCACGACCTGGACACAGGGTGTGTTGCAGTTGGCTGGCCCAGCGTAGATGTAGTAGTCGGGATTGGCAAACCAGACAAAGGTAGGGGTCCGGGCCGGGTCGGCGGTGACCATGTGGAGTAGCTTCATCTCGATAGGATCAGCCATGTATTGGGTGAGCTGCTCTGTTTTGCCCGTGATGGGGTTAACAGCGGAGAGTTTGCCGGTGGCTCGCTCAAAGGCTCGCGTCACTGGATCGCTGCGCCCCGGGTTGCCAGTGATGTAGATTGCGGGAGCAGAGTCGGCGTGAAGCTGGAAAGGAGTGGTCACGCCTTGCTGGGTGGCCAGCAGGCCCGCCATGTTGACGTTGATTTCGCCAATGACGCTGTAGTTACAGGGGAGAGTGATGCCGTCGCAGTCCGCCGGGGTCGGTGGCCCGCCGACGAAATGGTCGCCTTCGTCAGCGGTGATGACAAAAAGGGTGTTGGCAGGCGTGATGCCGTCTTGCTCTAACCGCTGGAAGAAGCGGGCAAAGGCTTGATCATAGGCGCGCAGGGCTGCAACGTAGCCCGCCTGACCAGGCCCAAAGGCCGGCCCCCCAGGGTGTTTGTCATGTACATCGGAGATGTAGGCGTAGGTGATCGGGACACCGTGCTCTTGCATGGCGGCTACATAGGCGAGACTGACGCTGGCGCTCATGCCATCAAAGCCGGGAAAGCCGATGTGCCCCTGGGAGTCCTGGATGATGTGCCCGTCAAGGTCAGTGAGTGGCCCGTCAGGACTGATCTGGGAGACGACGTATTTGTGGCCGAAGAGGGCCTGGTAGCCTTGATAGCCCCCAGGTTCGTCAGGCAGAAGATCAGGTTTGCCGCTATGCTCAGCCGAGCATAGCGGGCTGTTGAGGGCACAGTGAATGCTGATGCCTACGAAATCAGCAGAGGCCTGGGCTGGATTGGCTTTGACTTCGCTGGCTTCCGGTGAGTCAGCCCCGAAGACCGTGGGGATGTCAGCCCCGATGTTCTCCAGGACCATGTTGGCCGCCCCAACTCCCCCAACATTACAGCCAGCTCGCGTGTAGGGCACCCACGGCGCAGGGGCATTGACTCCTAGCTCGTTGAGCATGTTGTAGGTGGTGTCGGTCGGCGCCGGGTTGCTGGGATCGTAAAGGGGATCAGTCCAGTAGGCAAAGGCAGAGGCCGGGCTGCTGGTCCCGTCAGGATTGAAATAGCGATAGCTGTTGCTGACCGCTACTCCGTGACGATCTGGGTAAACACCGGTGAGTGAGGTGAGAATGTTGGTGCCAGTGTGGGCAATCAGAGGCGTGTGGTTGTTAGAGAGCATGACGCCGTTGCTCTCGATAAAGTTGAGGAGATGGGGCATCTGCTCTAAATCAGAGGGAACATTAGGGTTGTCCCTCATCAGATGCACATTGTCAAATTGGATGTAGATGACGTGCTTGATGCCGTTTTTGAGACGACAGGTCGCATCACTCTCGCTCATCGCTACAGCCGCGGTACCAGCAGGCTTCACCGCCGGTAGCAGGATGCCGATGACGAGGAGAAGCAGACAGCTCGCTTCGATGAGGCGGAAGCGTCCCCCCACGGGGTTGCGCTGGGACCAGGTGCGATGACACATAGGTTCCTCCTTTATCGCTGCAGGTCCACCGGTTGGTCGGTCGATTGGCAGACAAGAACAGCATGGCAGCAACTCGCTCCTCGCAGCACGGGTAAGGTCCTCCTCCGCCACCCAGTCGCTGGGTGCGGCCCGGACGCTGACCTCCCTTCCCCGCCACGTTCTGCCCTGTCCTTGCGCTTCCAGTGTTGAGAGCCTGTCAGGTGGCACTCCTGACAGAGAGGCCTCCTCAAGTCGCGTTCCTCTCGACTCTCCGAGGAGATGCAATTAGAGTATAGCACTCTATTGAATAGATATCAATGATCTAAATGGCAAAGTGTTAAGAATATGTAAAATAGAGACATTCATGCAAGTCCATAAGAGGGGAAGGGGAGACCTAACCCAGGAAGAAGGCTCAGGTTGGAGAAGAGCACCGCTAGCTCGGATCACACTCAGCTCGTTGACTACTCTGCCTGATCAATCGGGGCCGTGAGTCTACGCCGAGGTGCGTTAGTTAGTCGGTCAGCGAGTTGGCCGGCTGGCTGGCTAGTCTCACAGGCTTCCTGAATGAGAAGCACAGCACGCCTGGAAGAAAGCCAGTACCCCGATGGCTCTCTGACTGGGGTTGCTCCGCTTCAAGGCTTAGAGCCTGAAGGGGAGCCAGCGCAGAGGGGGAAAGACCTGCTCGACGATCGCAAAATGATCGTAGTAGTCGCTCTGCCGCAGGATCAGACCGCTTCTGACCAGGAAGATGCTGACGCCATCGACTTGAAAAGGGCGCGAGAGCCAGGATTGCTTCAGGAGACGCGGCGTTTTGCCGGAGGCGATCCAACAGACTACCGCCTGCCCCTCTCCAAAGAAACGGCGCGTCGGCGTATACTGGATAGTCGGCATACTGCTGAACCGCTGACTAAACCAGTGCGCAATCTCTTGATGGCCGCGACGCGCATGGCGCATACCGGTGTCAAAGAGTTCAGCGCTCTCATGATAGAGGGCAATGAGTTCATCAACGTCGTGAGCATTGAAGGCGACGACCCAGCGATTGATAAGAATAGGCAGCTCCATACCTCCAGGCGTAGGGCCGCCGTGCTCAAAGCCGTCCCGGTTGGTTCGCACGCCACGTTCTCCTCTGCTTCTCTCTGGCTGGCTGCTCTCAGATGGTGGCATCCTCGTGCTCTGTATTGTAGCGCAGGAGGACGCTAAGGACAAATACTCTGGTCAATGGAAGTGGGAACTGCGTCGGATGTGGCTGGTTGGCGCCTCTCTTTGCCTGCCTATCCGCCGATCGCCCTCGCTGACCTCCTCTACCGGGCGAACAAGGCCCGATCAAGACCAAAGCCAGGAGAAAGCGGAGAGCGAGAAGACACAAGCCTCACCGGTCGCCGCTCTTTTCGCCAACGGGGGAGAAGAGAGGAGATTGCCACGCTCATGCTGTCCAGGCACAGTGCTGAGGGGAGTCCCTCGCTGGATGAGGGTGTGATGACTGGAAACTGGGATACGATCTTTTGGCCGCACCCGACTAGCTTCCTGGCCGGAACCGTGCTTAGCTGGACGTTCATTACCAGTTTCTCCCGACGATGCCGTCTTCTCTGATGGGAGCGCTTCCCGTGGGCCTCGGCAGCGGAGACCGAGAGCCGCATGGGAGACGTTCCTTTCTCCTCTTCCTTGCTCGCTTGCTCATGGGCTGGTGCGGAGAGAGATGCTGGCTCCCTTTCAAACTGTTCTGAGCGCCGCAAGGGGACGGACCAGTGACGCGGGAGCGGCAAGAGCGGCCAGAGGAGGAACATCAGTTCGCCATTGGCTGGAACCACTCTTGTCGTTCTGGCGGCGAACTGACGGGGCCTCCTCCTGTCGGACGCTGTCAGAAGAAGAGGCTGATTTGATTGTAGACAGCGCGAATGTTTTGCGGTGTGCCAGCATATTCCTGGGCACCGGTGGCCGCGGCGATCGACTTGAGGGCCTCGACATCGGCATCGTCGCCATAGGCGATCGTGAAGACTTTGATACCCCTGCCGGCGTCTTCTCCTTCCGGCGTAATGCGCCGGAGCAGCTCATCTCGCGAGAGCTGACTGACGTTATCCTGCCCATCGGTCAGGACGACGATGGCTTTGATGTCATCGGTGGCAAAACTATTGAGCGTCTGCACTTGCTCAGCAATGGTATCAAAGAGACGAGTACTGCCATCCGCTGCAATGGTGGCAATTTGTTGAAGGACCTGCTGACGCTTGGAGCCAACCAGCGAGAGCGGACTGATAACTCTGGCTTGATCGCTGAAGATCGTTAGCCCAAGCAGGTCATCGTCGCTCATGAGCCGCACAAAGTCGCTGAGGCCCTGCCGCGCAGCGTCGATCTTGCTCATCCCGTTGAAGTCATCGTTCATGCTCCCCGAGGTATCCAGAATGAGCATGGCGGCCACACGGCGTTTTTGGGCCTGCCAGGTGCTCTCAATAGCATTGACGACGTCTACCGAGGGAACCTGCAGGATGGTCCGCGGCTGCTTTGGGTCGACACCGTGGGCGCTGTCAATGGGAGCGCCAATTGCTACCGAGGCCACAGCAGGGCGGAAGCCGTAGCGCAGGGCTTTGGCTTGCTGTTGGGGCGCCAGGAGGAAGGCTCGAAGGATCTCAGCGGCGCTCTCTTTGGCCGGAGTCAGCCAGCTGCCGTGGAGAATGGCATAGGGGTGATCGCTGTAGAAGGTGCCCTCTTTGGGATAGATGGCTACAACGGGAAGGGGAAGATGGGGATAGCTATGGCCGTCATTGGCTTCGACCACCAGGTTTTCGTACATGACCGCTGCACTGAGAAAGCTGGGCCCTTTGTTGAACATTTCGTCGGCGAAGAAGCCGGTGCTGTCTCCGTAGTGAATGACTGCTTCTTCAATGTCTCCGATGAGGCTGCGGACGCGAGGATCGCTGATATCTGCCACGGTGAGCCCGCGCTGTTTGCCCAGAGCGGCGTAGCTCATGGCAATGATGGCGTCGAGGCCGGAGTTGGAGTAGGCTGGATGGGTGTGACCGAATTTGAAGCTGCCTGCTTCGGGATGCCCATAGGCGGCCCACCCCTGCGGATTGCTGCTCAGGCGCGCGATGTCGCTCCAGCCAATGGCACGCTGCGGCCAGCCAAGCGCTTGAGCCAGCGGTTTCCACATGGCAATGACGACAGGACTGCTGACCAGCGAGGGGGTGGCGCTGGCCCCCATGTCGATGAGAGTCTGTCCGCTCTTCTGCTGCCAGCGGGCATTGAGGAGGCTGAGCCAGACGCTGCCAGCCGGGCTCCAGACGTCGGGCCTGATACTGCCATTGAGAATCTGCTGCAGGGAGTCGCCGGAGCCAATGGGAATGGCGTTGACAGTGATGAGGCCATCACAGCCAGCGTAGTGGTGGTTGTTGAAGTCGGCAATGACGTCGCTCATCCAGGCTTCTTTCTCGGAGCCGTAGTAGAGGGTGAGGGTCACCGGGTCGCTCGAATGATGCTGACAGTTCACTGGATAGGGGGCCGGCGTGGGCGTCGGGGAAGCGGTGGCGCTCCAGGGCGCCTCACAGCTTACCAGGAACGTGAAGAGCATCAATAAAGCAGAAAAAGAGTAGAAGAGGTTGCTCCAGGGCGCTCTTCGTCTTCGTCGGCTGAGGGTCTCATTTGCTCTCAGCATTGTCTTCGCCTATCCTTTCCTGTCGAAAGCACGAGTATCGTGGTCGTGGCAGCATCAGGAATCGGAGGGATTTGGGGTCGCCTCTCTCGGAGGTGGCGCCTCCGCTGATGTGCTGGCTTCTCTTCCTCCTATCGGACCGGTTAACTGGTGGCGGTGGCGCTATTGCCGTAGGCGCTGAGCCACGCTTGAAGCAAGGCATCGGTTACAGGGCCGGCTGGTGGCTGCGCCTCGGGGCCAAGCTGCGCCGGTATCTTGAGACTGCTCGCCAGGCTGGGAAAAGGGTTGCCTGCCAGGCGGTCGTAGATGGTGACCGCGGCGTTGGTGGGCCGGAAGCCGCTTTTGAGGGCTGCGCGCTGCTGCTCCTCGCCGAGGAGGAAGTCGCGAAAGAGGCGCGCCGCTTCTTGCTGCTCACTGGTGACCCACTCGGCGTCAAGGATGGCAAAGGGATGATCGCTCAGCAGGTTCAGGCTGGGATAGAAGGGGAGGAGAGCCATGCCCTGGCGCTGACGGGCTTCCGCCTGATAGGTCAGCACGAGGTTTTCGTAGGTGAAGGCCAGATCATAGGAAGAAGGCCCTTTGAGAATGACTTCACGCTCTAGATAGGTACCGCTGCTGCGCCCGAATTGGGTGACGGCTCCCTCAATATCGTTGAGGTAGCGCAGAAAACCCTTGTCACGTACCTGGTCGCTGGTAAGACCTCGCTGTTGATGGAAGTAGGCATAGGCCAGCAGGGTAATGCTCAGCAGGCCGCTATTCGACTGATCGGGACGAGTCTGGGCCAGCTTGATCTGACCCCAGTCGCCCGGCCCTCCCAGGTCCTGCCAGCCGTTTTTGAGGAGAATGGCGCTGTGAATGGCCTCCCAGTCGATGGCGTGGTAACGCTGAAGCAGGAGGCGCGCACGCTCTTCCCAGACAGCAAAGACCAGGGGGCTGAAGACGAGCGAGCGTGGTGATAGGTCTGCTGAGGAGGCCACGATCTCTTTGCCGCCGTGTGCAGCTTTCCAGGCATCATTGAGCTGGTTGAGTTCTAGTGTGCTGGCCGGACTCCAGACGATGGGCCGCAGCTGGCCATTGAGAATGCGGTCGCGGGCATCGAGCGAGCCACGCTCTTCGGCTTGCGGCAGGGTGATGCGTTTGCCGCCCAGGGTCACGCCTCGCTGGTTAAAGGCTGCGACGGCGGCGCTGATCCAGCTTTCTTTTTCGGTGCTGTAGACAAAGCTGAGGGCAATCTGCCCGGCCACTCCTGTCGTTCCTCCGCTACGCTGACGCGAGAAGAAGAAAGGGAGGCTGAGCAGGCCAGCACCCGCGACAAGGCTCACTGCGCCTGCGGTGAGTAGCAAGCGACGTGAGATGCGTCTCCCTCTTTGAATGGCAGGCTGCGCCTGGGGTCCCTGGCCCGGCGTTACGGGTAACGGTGTTAGTGGCGTCGGTGGACTGCCGGCGGGCAGCGGGGTCACTGGCAGAGCGTTCACCGGTGGCGAGGTCACCGGCGAGGCTGTTCGGCCAGCCGCGGCAACATTGGGCAGGCCAGGAGGGGAGCCTCTCAAGGCGCCAGAGGAGCTGAAGCCGGCAGCCAGGATTGCCATGTACATGGCAGCGGCAGTTTGATAGCGCTGCGCTGGATCTTCAGCCATCGCTGTCAGGATGATCTCCTCGCTGGCGGCAGAGATTCCCGGGTTCAAGGTGCGTGGAGTCTGAAAGAGGCCAGGATTGAGGCGCCTGGTCGGGGCGTCAAGGGGGAGCTCACCGGTGAGGAGCTCGTAGAGCGTGGCCCCCAGGGCGTAGATGTCCGAACGCGCATCACTTTGACCGCGCCCGTACTGCTCTAGCGGGACATAGCCCTGAGAGCCAAGCAGGGTGGTGTCGCGTGTGACCTGGCTCTTAAAGATGCGGGCGATGCCGAAATCGATAAGCTTGAGCTGACCATCTGGGGTCAGCATGACGTTGGCCGGCTTCATGTCACGGAAGATGATCGCCTGGGGGCGGGTGTGGAGGTAGTGCAGGACAGCACCTAGCTCCAGACCCCAGCCCATGACGGTCGCTTCGTCGAGCGGTCCGCCGTGTTCTTCCAGGATCTTCGCCAGCGTTTTGCCTTCGATGAATTCCATGACAAGGTAGGCTTTGCCCGCTTCTTCGAAGAAGTCGCTGACGTTGGGCAGGTTGGGATGCTGGAGCTGAACCAGGAGATCTGCCTCTTGGCGAAAGTCGGCCAGGGCACGCGCTTTCTCGCCAGGGGTGAGCAGGGCGTCGCCCATCTCTTTGATGGCGACCTGCCGGCGAGCCGAGAAGCGCAAGTCCAGGGCTTTGTAGACGGCTCCAAAGCCCCCTTTGCCAACAAGGTCGACGATGCGGTAGCGTCCACTGAGCAGGGTGCCAGGACTCAGGGCCCCAGTGATCCGTCGACCTCCTCCGGTGACCGCTGGCGAGGTGGCTACGGCAGCATAGACGCCGGTTGGCGGTCCGGCCAGCGTGTAACCACAGTTGCTACAGAATTGTTCACCGGGCGCGTTCGGGGTACCACAATGGCCACAGGTGTGGAATCCTCCAGTATGACTCTGCAAGGTTGCTCACTTCCTCGTGAATAGCACGTACAAGCACGTATGGCTCTCGGCCTTTGATCGGTCGTGATGAGTCGCGCACTCGTGATGCTCATGTTCTACTTATCCAATTGCCACGCTGCGAGTATGTCGCCAGAGCTTTATCTCTGCTTTACGGCTCTGTTATGGGAATGTAAAGGCTCAATTAACAAATAGGGATATGCTGACCTGGCTCTGTGCCGGGGTGGAACTGATCGGCGAGTGTGAGGAGGAGCCTCGCCTCTCTGGTGAGATGCAGAGTCTGCAGCTGGGCGCCGATGAGCTGTGTCGTGTTCGGGTCGACGGGCGCCCGCGCCTCTTCCATATCGAGTTTCAAGCGCGAGGCGATGCGCAGATGGCTAACCGCCTGCTGGAGTGTAATAGAGTTGCACGGCGCCTATACCAGCAAGAGGTCTTTTCGTGGGTGATCTACTTGCATGAGGGGGCAAGATGCCGCCACCGCCTTTGCGCTGGCCCGGCTTGCATAAGGGCGAGGCCGATACGCTCTCGTTCTCTTATCGCGTGGTGAAGCTGTGGGAGGTGGCAGCGGAGGATCTGCTGTGTCTCGATCCGCCAGGCATCTGGCCACTGGCACCGCTCTGCCGCGGGGGCCGACGCTATGAGATTGTGGAGCGCGTGATTACAGGCCTGGAGCAGGCCCAAAGGCGTCAGCGTATCTCAGAGCAGCAGCTACGCGATCTTCTTGCTCATGCTAAGACGCTTGCCAGTTTGACATTTCAAGGTCACGTGGATTCCAGTCGCGTTCACAGGAGATTCGAGATGCTTCGCGAAATCTATCGGGAATCGCCAGCCGTTCAGGAGTGGCTCGCCGAAGGCCGTGCTGAGGGCCGTCTCCTCACAGAGCAGGAGCTTGTGCTTTCCCTGCTGGCCCGCCGCTTTCCCGCTCTCGTCCCCGAGCTGGAGCCGCATATCCGCGCGCTGCAGGACCCCGACCACCTGCGTGCCCTCTTGCTCGCTTTCTGCGATACCTTCGATCCCGAAGCGGCGCGCACGCTCTTTCTCACAACAGACCTCTGACATGCCGGCAAGCGCCTGGCTACGGGTCAGCCAGCCAGCCAGCCTGAGAGCAAGCGGGACGCTCCTTTACTTGCACCTTATCCGCTTGCTCTCCTTTTCTAGCCGTCCGCCAGTATCGTGATTTCGCTCTCTTCAGCAGTGAGGCCTTCTTCTGTTTTCCTCTTGCCATTGCCGTTACCGTTGCCGTTGCCGTTGAGGTCCTCGATCATGGCGTTCAGCTGCTCTAAGGCTGCCTGCAGGTCTTCGACAATATCGCCAATGATCTCGTCTGGCGCTGGCAGATCGCTGGCATCTTCCAGACTGCGATCGCGCAGCCAGACGATGTCAAGGTTCACTTTGTCGCGCTTGATCAGCTCTTCATAGCTGAAGGGGCGGAAGCGCTCGGTCTCTTCGCGCTCATGGCGCTTCCCAGGCTTATAGCAGGCGACAAAGTCGTCGAGGTGGGCCCGCGTCAGCGGCCTGGAGCGCAGGGTGAAATGCTGGTTAGTGCGCAGGTCGTAAATCCAGAGCTGCTCGGTCCAGGGCCGGGCGCTGGCCGGCTTGCGCTCAAAAAAGAGGACGTTGGCTTTGACTCCCTGGGCGTAGAAGATGCCGGTCGGCAGGCGCAGCAGGGTATGGACGTCGCAGGTGTCGAGCAGGTCACGGCGGATGATCTCGCCGGCGCCGCCCTCGAAGAGGACGTTGTCGGGCACGACAATGGCAGCCTGGCCGTGGGCCTTGAGCAGGGATTTGACGTGCTGGAGAAAGTTCAGTTGCTTGTTGCTGGTGCTGGCGATGAAGTCGTCGCGCACGATGACGCTGGCTTCGCGCTCTTCACGCCCTTTTTCGTTGATGTAGGTGATGCTGCTTTTGCGCCCAAAAGGGGGATTGGTGAGCACGAGGTCGAAATAGTCGCCGGGATGACTGCGCAGGCTGTCAGCGACCCGAATGGGAGAGTGCTCACTTTCGTCGTCGCCGATGCCGTGCAGGAAGAGGTTCATGACGCAGAGGCGGGCGGCAGCATCGACGATCTCCCAGCCGTGCAGGGCCTCGTGTTTGAGAAAGCGCCTCTGGTCCCGGTTCATCTGCTGGCTGTAGTGCTTGACGATGTAGTCGTGGGCAGCCAGGAGAAAGCCGCCGGTGCCGCAGGCGGGATCGCAGATGCGTTGGCCTGGTTTGGGTTGCATGACGTCGACGATGGCGCTGATGAGGGGGCGCGGGGTGAAATATTGGCCGGCGCCGCCTTTGATGTCTTCGGCGTTCTTCTGGAGCAGGCCCTCGTAGGCGTCGCCTTTGACGTCGGCACTGAGGGAGGTCCATTGTTCGCGGTCGATGAGGTCGACGATGAGGCGCCGGAGTTTGGCCGGGTCTTGAATCTTGTTCTGGGCCTTGCGGAAGATGATGCCTAGCATGCCGTTGCGCTGTCCTAGCTCGCTGAGGATGCGGCGATAATGGGCTTCCAGAGCTTCGCCGTCGAGCTTGAGCAGGCTGGCCCAGCTCAGTTCTTCCGGGATGCGCGCCGGTTGGTTGTAGGGCGGTTGGGTGCGCTCATGGGCCATTTTGAGGAAGAGCAGATAGGTGAGTTGTTCGAGATAGTCACCGTAGGACAGGCCTTCATCGCGCAGGATGTTGCAGTAGTTCCAGAGTCGCTGGACGATGTATTGTGCGTTGTGCGTGTCGCTCATTGTGTTTACGTGCTCTCTTTTTGTGTTGGTGCTGAGCTAGAAAATCGCTTGAGTCGGACGGTCCGATCGATCAGTGTGGTGGCAGGCCGGACGGCGGCAGCGCCGAGCTGGCTAGGTCTGGCTCCGGCCTTCGCCGCCGCCGGTGTCGCTTTCGGCTTCCCAGAGGCTGGGCCGCGCGAGCTGCTGGGGGTCGAGCGGCTCTGGAGGCTGGGGGTTGGAGCCGACCACTCCACCAGGACCACTGCCGGACAGGGATGGGTCGCCCGGCCCGGCTCCCATGCCGCTGCGGCGCTGCCCAGGGCGCCGACCCTCTTTCTCACGCTGGCGCCGGGCGCGCTCGGCCTGAATGCGCTCCAGAAGCTGGCTGGCCGGCTCGTCGCGCGGGTCCTGGGGGACGAGCTGGCCGCTGAAGGCGCGCTTGAGGATGCTCTGACGCAGGCGCTCGGCGCGCTTGAGGCTACGCTCGATGGTTTCCTCCGCCTGCTGGATGATGGTGAGCCGCCTCTCTACTTCGGCGACAATCTGCCGCTGCTCTTCAAGAGGGGGCAGGGGAAAGGACAAGGCTTCTAACTTTGAACCACTGACATTTGCCTGACCGACCTGTTGAGAGACAACACTAGCAACCCATTTTCTCCCGTAGATTGAATTCAAAAAATAGCATAAATACTCGGAAATTTGCTTTTCAATAGTTCGAATGCATATTAGATAGGAAGCATAAGAGCATTTCTTGAAATTTCCATGATAGACAGCGGATTTCCCTACAAGTTCCGCACTATTAGTGCGGTTAAACAATAAGTCCCCAGTTTCTAGCAATAAGTCAGGAAACTCGGGATGATCGTCAGGTAAATACTTCAAATCACTGAAGTCGAGACGGCCATCTTGAATATTACCCATCCTTAATACAGGGACACCTACTAACTCCCTTGAGGCTTTAGCAGAAGTTCCGTATCTTACTAGACACGACACCTGCTCCACGGTGGCCCAGCACCAGCCGGGGGGCAGTGGCGGTAGTGTGCTGGTATCCGGGCCAGCCGGCTCGCGATAGGCCTGCTTCCAACGATCGTCGCGCGGCTCCTGGCCGCGGGCGCGCATCTTCTCCAACTGCTCGGCCTCCCAGCGCGCGCGCCGCTCGGCCAGAATGCGCCTGAGCAGGGCCTGCCCGTCTTCGCTCACCGGATGGCTCGCCCGCCAGCCCTCGGTCAGCTTCCCCTCGACCGCATCGCGCAGCAGGGCCGCCCGCGCATTCTTCAGCTTGATGCGATCCCGGCGCAGCGTCTCAACCACCGCATCCAGCCGCGTCAGATGCCGCTCAATGGCCGCCACTATGCGCCGCTGCTCGGCAAGAGGAGGAAGAGGGACAAGTAATTCTTTCAACGTTGATTTAGAAATTTCTTTAAAGGTAGTGCCCTTCGCTAATTGATTGAGGTGATCCTTCTCCGAAAGCAACCACCAGGCAATGTACTTAGCTTCAATATTCTGATGAATAGCGAAAGAAGCAAAACCTTGATTGGTAGTCAAGCGGACTCCAGCTATTGCCACATGACCGATGCTTGCTCTTGATGTCAATAGAACGCTTCCCTCGGGTATCCAGCGGACTCCACTAGAATTAAAGCCCTTTGCCGTTAGTTTTTCTTTAGAATCAAAAATAATACTAACCGTTCCCTTTGGAATCTCTGTAGGAGTCAACCAGACAATATCACCACCAAAATTCTGCGGGTCATCTCTCGACGGTGTGCTCCCACCTATAACATCGGCCAAAAGCCCTAGAGGAATCCATGCCCACCCTGGGGGCAGGGTCTGATCGTGGGCATTAGCGGCGCTCATGAAGCCAACCTCTCATTCAGGGAGCGCAGGATTGCGGGCAAATCAGCCCCAAACAGGGATATGGCCCGTCCCAGGCCACCGAGCTGATGAAAAGGTGCCATCTCGAAATCTGTCAACTCGATACTCAGCGAGGTGGCGATCGCATCCCGTATCGCCTCCAGCCAGAGCCGTTGCTCCCTTGTAAAGGGAGCACCGCGACGCTCCTCCTCCTCCGCCAGCCAGGCAGCAAAGCGATGCTCAGCCAGCGTGCGATACGGCACCAGGACGGCCTCGCCGGCGCGCTCACGCTCTATAGTATAGCGCAGCAGGGCAATCAAGTCCGTCTCCAGACTCCCAAATTGGCCAGGCACCCGCCCCGGCTCCAGGCGCGCATAGGCCTGCACGAGTCGCGGCAAGGACAACTGCCAGGGTGGCGCAGCCAGCGCCTCCGTCAGGCGCTTCAGATCCGCCTCGCGCCAGGGTTCGCCAGCCTCGCCCAGCCAGAGCCGGCGCAGAATCGGCTGCTCCTGGGCACACTCCTCAATAAAGCGGCGCAAGCGCGCCAGCACTTCCTGATCGTCTTCCACCGTCGTCGCCTGCCAGCCAGCCTCGATCACCCGATCCTGGCTCACCTCATCAAGCACCTGCTCGCGCGAACCCTGCAAGCGCAGCAGCGCCTGACGTAGCTCCGGCTGATCAAAGGGAGCCGCCGCCTCCTGCAAGAGCCGCAGCCGTACCGCCTGCACCTCCGGCGCCTCGGGCATCAGCAGGCTTTGCCCCGTCTCAGCCATCGCCCGCTCTAGCTGGACATCGGGATCGAGCGCCTCCACAATGCGCCGGGCCAGCGCGCGCAGGTCCAAACCGCCGCTCGCCGCCATCACCGCCGCCTGCTGCTCCGGCGTCGCTCGTCGGGCCAACCGCCCCAGGCGTCCCGCCAGCGAACGCAGCAGATCGGGATCGTTCCGCCACTTCCCTAGCGCAACATCCTGAAGCAACTTCTCCAGACTCAGGCCCGACTTGCGCTCCAACGGCCCACTATCGATCATGACCCGCTCACTGACCCCCACCGCATCGATCACCACAAAGCGCGTCTTCCCCACCTCCTCGCCCATCACCCGCTGAAACTCCGTCTCATCAATCGTCCGGCTCCCACGCCCCAGCATCTGCTCATAAAAGCCCCGGCTGCGCACCGGACGCATAAAAATCAAGACCTCCAGCGGCTTAATATCCGTACCGGTTGCAATCATATCGACCGTCACCACAATCCGCGGCGTCAGCCGGTTGCGGAAGGCCGTAATCAGATCTTCGGGTCGCGCCCCTGTCGTTCGATAGGTAATCTTGCGCACGTAATCGTTAGCGCTGCACCCCTCGCGCAGAATCTCCGGCATGAACTCCTCACGCGCAATCTCCACAATCGTATCGGCATGACTATCATCCTTGGCAAAGATCAGCGTCTTGGGCACCTTCGTGCGCTCCGGGAAGAGCTGGCGATAGCTATCACGATAGGCGCGAATAATGGTACGGATCTGGTCCAGCGAGACCACCTCGCGATCAAGCTGCTCTGGATAGTAAACCAGCTCATCTTCAAGCTGCTCCCAGCGCACGGCGCGCGTCCGCCGATCGCGCAGACCCACGACCGAGAGCGGCTCGATCCTGCTCCCGCGCTCGCTAATATCGGTGCGCAGGCGGAAGATCCCGTAATCGACATTGACGCCATCGGCCACCGCCCGCTCATGTCCATACTCCATCACCAGATTGCGATGAAAAAAGCCAAAGGTCTGCTTATTGGGCGTCGCCGTCAACCCCACAATAAAGGCATCGAAGTACTCGAGTACAGCGCGCCAGACATGATAGATACTGCGGTGGCACTCATCCACAAAGATCACATCAAAAGTCTCAACAGGCACTGCAGGATTGTAGCGCACCTGCTTCGGCCTCTCCTTCAGCAGCTCCTCCTCGCGATCAAAGAGCGAACGCTCCTCCTGCTCGCCCTCTAGCTCCGGCTCGCCGCTCAGGATCGAATAGAGGCGCTGGATGGTGGTAATGCAGACATTGGCCGCCCGATCGATGGCATTATGCGTGAGCAGCTGCACATTGTAGAGCTCGCCAAACCTGCGCTTGCTGTCAGGAGTCACGTACTGCAAAAACTCATTGAGGGCCTGGCGCCCCAGATTCGCGCGATCGACCAGAAAGAGCACACGCCGCGCCCCACCGAACTTGAGCAGGCGGTAGATGCTGGCGACGGCGGTGTAGGTCTTGCCACTACCAGTCGCCATCTGGATCAGCGCCCGCGGACGGTTATCGGCAAAGGAGCGCTCCAGGTTGGTAATGGCCTCGTACTGGCAGTCGCGCAGACCAGTGCGGGCTAAAGGCGGGAGGCGTCGCAGCCGCGCACGCAGCGTCTCGTTCTCCTGCTCCGGCACCCCCTCGGGGGCCTGCTCTAGCCAGGTAGCCAGCGTCTCGGGCCGGTGAAAAGCAAAGACTTGCCGGCTGCTGGCAGCAGGCTCCAGATAGTTAGTAAAGCGCGTCTCGACCCCGGTCGACTCGTAGACGAAAGGGAGGGGCAGGCGCGCCGCCGGCAGATCAGCAGGAACCCCGTGGCGATATTTGCTGCTCTGCTCCTCAACCCCGGTCAGCGTGGTCCCCACCTTTTTGGCCTCGATGATCCCCACAGCCTTGCGGTCCACAAAGAGAAGATAGTCCGCATCCCCCGTCTTGAGCGAGGCTTCACAGAGGGCCACACCACGCGCCGCACCCAGGTTGAGAGTCGCCTTCACCTGAACGGCCCAGCCTGCCTGACGGAGCAGCTCGTCAATCTGTTGTCGTGCCTCTTGCTCTGGTTTCAGCACTGCATTCACTCCTTGCTTCATGGGAACAGCTCACGCCCCGCATCTCTCCCACCCCTGCACTCCAGCCAGCTCCATCAAAAGAGCACAGGGCAGAATGACCCATCATTGCGCAACACCCATCAAACCAATCGCCCATCTCGTTATTACCGCCTGCCTGTTCTTCGAATCACAGAACGTTTCTTTACCGCCTGCTTGTTGGTGGAAGAGAGCCAACAGGCTCAGGTCCGGCTGAAGGTGGTGCAGGCCATCACATTACTGTGGGTAGCAGACCAGGCGAGGAGGAAGGCGGGTCGGGCATGGAGCAAAGAGAGAGGCAAGGCAGCCCAGATAAGATATTGCGTCCGAGCACGGCCAATTTGCGCCCCAGGGTCTCCACCGCCTGACAGCCCGACGATCACATAGCAACACAGGTAGGGCAATGCAGCATAGCACAGAACTGGCACAACAGTCAACGGGCAGCGAACTACCAGCAGCCCCAGGAGGTTGCCCCGGGTGAGGGGCCCCCAATGAGGTGAGTCCCCCTCGTTCACACGGCTCCCCCTCGACACGGCCCGCCCGGTAGAGAGATGTCCGCAAGGCCAACAAGCGCGACCAACAGCCCTCGTTCCCGCGAAGGAACCATTCCGGGCAGCAATGCAAACGAGGTAGGTAGCCCTGCGCTTGCCCACACGATCCAGCACTGAGTAGAATTGCTTATGATCAGGCTGCCCCACGTCTGCAGGAAAGCAGAGCGTTTTTTTAGTGCATCGACCTCGACAGAGATAAGGAGCGAAAGAAGTATGGCCATCGAGGAGAGGTCTTCAGCGATCAACGCGAGCGCCCTGCAGACGAATCTGCGCGGGCAAGTCATCCAGAAAGGCGAGGCCGCCTACGAGGCAGCTCGCCGCGTCTACAACGCCATGATCGATAAGCGGCCAGCCCTCATCGCGCGCTGCGCCGATGTAGCCGACGTGACCACCGCCGTCAACTTCGCCCGCGAGCATGGGCTGCCGCTGGCGATCCGCAGCGGCGGTCACAACGCCGGCGGATTGGGAATCTGCGACGATGGACTGGTGATCGATCTATCCCTGCTGCGCTACACCCACGTCGATCCCGACCGGCGCACAGCGCGCGTCGGCGCCGGCTGCACCTGGGGCGACGTCGATCACGCCACCCATGCCTTTGGTCTGGCCGTGCCCTCGGGGATCATCTCGACCACTGGCGTCGGCGGCCTGACGCTCGGCGGCGGCCTGGGCCATCTCACGCGCGCCTACGGCCTGGCCATCGACAACCTGCTGGAAGCGACCGTGGTGCTGGCAGACGGCAGCGTCGTCGTGGCCAGCGAGCAGCAGCACCCTGATCTTTTCTGGGGCTTGCGCGGCGGCGGCGGCAATTTCGGCGTCGTCACCTCCTTCCTGTTTCGCACCCAGCCAGTCGACACGGTTTATGCTGGCCCCATGCTCTGGGAGTTAGAGAAGGCCCCCGAGATCCTTCACTGGTACCAGCACCTGATTACGACCGCCCCCGAGGATCTCAACGGCTTCTTCGCCTTCCTGACCGTGCCGCCAGGCCCACCGTTCCCGGAGCATTTGCACCATAAGAAGGTCTGCGGCGTGGTCTGGTGCTACACAGGGCCACTGGACAGAGCAGAACAGACCTTCCAGCCGATCCGCCAGTTCCATCAGCCAGCACTGGACCTCGTCGGGCCATTCCCCTTCCCCGCGCTGCAGAGCATGTTTGACGCGCTCTATCCACCTGGCCTGCAGTGGTACTGGAAAGCGGACTTCGTGAAAGAGCTGAGCGACGAAGCGATCCGCCTGCACATGCAGCACGGTCCTCAGCTCCCCACACTGCAATCGACCATGCACCTCTACCCGGTGAATGGGGCCGCCAGCCACGTGAGCAACAACGCCACCGCCTGGAGCTACCGCGATGCCACCTGGGCCGAGGTGATCGTGGGAGTCAGTCCCGACCCCACCCAGAAGGAGACGATTACTGACTGGGCACGTGCCTACTGGACAGCGCTGCATCCCTACGCCGAAAACGGAGCCTACATCAATTTCATGATGGAGGGAGAAGGCGATGAACGTGTCCGCGCCGCCTACCGCGAGAACTACCAGCGACTCAGCCAGGTGAAGCGGCACTACGACCCCGCCAACCTGTTCCATATCAACCAGAATATCCAGCCCGCCCCCTAAGCTCACCCCTTCCTGCAGACTCAGGCTTGCAACCAGATCAGGGCGAGCCAGCAGCGACGCGCAGCCCAGGCGAGGAGCATCCTCCGAGCTGCACGTCGCTGGCATTGACCTCTGCCCCCCTCCCTCCCGATTCTGCCGCTGAACACGCACACGCGGAGCAGTCGGCCCAGCCCAGCCAATCCCGCCCACTGGCCCCCGATTGGCTGTAGCCAGGGAACGCGCAGGCAGCTACAATTTGTGTAGATACCCTTGCAAGCGATCCCGATCGGACTCGGACACCCGCCCTTCACCTCCGATCCAGCCAGACAGCCCAGCAGCAGCTACGCCACGGAGCGAACCAATTCCCGCCCTGTGACGCCAGACAATTTATTCACTGTCGTATTATCTTGTTCACCTTTTACTTTATCAGCATATTTAAAGAGCTATGCAGAGAAAACAGGCAAACACTTTTGTGAGTGAAGAACATCTCACGATCGTCCGTGACTCTGGCGAGTCAGGCCCAGCCGCCGCCCAGCAGCGCCCGGGCAGCTTGCGCCCTGCCGATCGCCTGGGCATCATCCTGGCCCTGCTTGCCCTCTACATTATCTGGGGTTCCACCTATCTGGGCATGCGCCAGGCGCTCACCAGCTTTCCGCCCTTTCTCATGGGCGGCCTCCGCTTCGTCTGCGCCGGCATCCTGCTCTATCTCTTCCTGCGCCTGCGCGGCGAGCCGCGGCCTGGCCTGCGCCAGTGGCTGGCCGGAGCCGGCATCGGCATCCTCATGCTGGTCGGCAGCAATGGCATGGTCGCTTTCGCCGAACAGTGGGTCGCCAGTGGCCTGGCCGCCATTGCCCTGGCCGCCGTCCCGCTATGGACTGCGCTCTTCGCTGGCCTCAGCGGGCGCTGGCCGCGACGCCTCGAATGGCTCGGCCTCCTCGTTGGCTTCGCCGGTGTCATCCTGCTCAACCTGCAGAGCGGCCTGCGAGCCAATCCCCAGGGGGCCATCGCCCTCTTGATTGCCCCCATCTGCTGGTCGCTTGGCTCCGTCTGGAGCGCGCGCCTGCCACTGGCCTCCGGCCTGATGGCCAGCGCCACCCAGATGCTGGCTGGCGGCCTGGCCCAGCTCACCATCGGCCTGCTGCTAGGAGAACGCCCCAGCCTGCCGCCAGCTCCGGGGGCACTCCTGGCGATCATCTATCTGGTCGGCGCCGGCTCCCTGCTCGGCTACTGCGCCTACGGCTACCTGCTGCGCCGCGTGCGGCCCGCGCTCGCCACCAGCTACGCCTATGTCAATCCCCTAGTCGCCGTGTTCCTGGGCGCCTTCTTTGCCCACGAGCAGATCTCGCCGCTCGAATTGCTGGCCATGCTCATCATCCTGGGCAGCGTCGCCCTCATCTCGCTCCAGCCGCGTCCAGCTCCTCCCGCGAGCGTGAGCGACATCGAGCAGCCCACCAGCCTCCTCGACAGCCAGAGCGAGCCCCAGCAGATCAGCTCACTACGGGCCGACCGCTAGCGGGGAGCCAAACAGAGCAAGAGAGAAAAAGGAGAAGGAGGAGCAGTTAAGGGATAAAGAGGGAAGAGAGGGGAAAAGGGAAAATACATAGCCAACGGCGAGCGAGGCCGGGTCGGCCTCGCTGCCGAGAGAGGCTTCTCCTCAGCAAGAGGTCAGTCAGGGATTGGCGCGCAGGAAATTTTCGATCTCCTCCAGGTCGCTTGGAGAGAGACGGAACTCCGCCGCCCCGATCAGCTCGCTGATCTGCTCAGGTCGGCGCGCCCCCACGATCGCCCCCGTTACCGCCGGATGGCGCAGCGTCCAGGCAACCGCCACCTCGCCCGCCGTGCGCCCATAGCGATAGCCAATATCGCCCAGGAGCTTCGCCAGAGCCAGATTGCGCGACAGGCGCGGCTCCTGGAAATCGGGGTGATGCTTACGCCAGTCGTTATCGGGCAGAGTCTCGACCCGCTCTTTAGTGACCCGCCCCGTCAGCAGGCCCGAGGCCATCGGAGAATAGACAATCACCCCGATATTATGCTGCTGGCAATAGGGCAGAATCTCCTCCTCAATCTCGCGATGGATCAGAGAGTAGGGCGGCTGCAGCGAGCTGATAGGAGCAATAGCCCGCGCCCGCTCCATCTGGGCCACATTGAAGTTCGAGACCCCAATATAGCGCACCTTACCGGCGCGCTGCAGCTCGGCGAGCGCGCTCCAGCCCTCCTCGATATCCTCATCGGGCACCGGCCAGTGAACCTGATAGAGATCGATCGCCTCGACGCCCAAACGGCGCAGGCTCGCCTCGGCCTCACGGCGAATCGAATCGGCCTTGAGCACATTACGCACCTGCCCATTGCTGTCCTCATCCCAGACAAGCGAGCACTTCGTAAAAATGTACGGGCGGTCGTTGGGACCGCGCTCGCGCACGGCTCGCCCGACAACCTCCTCGGAATGCCCCAGGCCATAGGCTGCCGCCGTATCGATCCAATTGATCCCAAGATCCAAAGCCTTATGAATCGCCGCCAACGAGTCCGCATCATCCTGTGGACCCCAGCCAAAGCTCCAATTGCCGCCACCAATCGCCCATGTTCCCAGCCCCAGCGGCGTGATTTCCATGTTGGTGTTTCCCAAGCGTCGCTTCTGCATAGACACTCCTTCCGCAACCTGTTCGCCATCTCAGCTGCTTTGTGGCAGGTGCACAGGAGGCCGTCACAGCCCCTGGCCTTCCCATCTTATTCCAAAGGAAGCCCAGAGCGCAAACTCAGGCAAAGCGCCTGTCGGCAGGGAATACGCAGGGGACACCGCCAGGGCAGCCGCCCAGCCCTTGTTTGCCAGAGCCACTACTCTCCGCGATACATCGGCGGAAGGATGTCTCGCTCATAGCTCCCATATGGCAAGAGGATCAGAGAAGCGCAACTTTCTCGCACTTTTCGACCACAGAGGACCGGAGCCTGTCCGGGCTGACAGAGCAACGAGCAAGAAGGTGGAGCCGGCGAGTGCTCGCATCTACGAGCAAGTGAGTGGTGAGCAAGGTCGCAAGGGAACGAGTGAGCATGGCAGGAGGAAGCAGGAGCATGACCTCGGCTGCACTCCTCCTGGCCTGGCCTCACTCCTGCAAGTCCGGTACTGGCAGCCCCAGCAGCTCCTCCTCCAGTTGCTGCCAGACCAGCTGCTCCGCCTGCGTCACCTTCAGCGGACGGTTATTCAAAGCAGCCTCGCGCATCAAGGCCGCCACCCGTCGCTGGAAATGCTTGAAATGTTCCTCTTGAACCTGCGAGGGAGGCATAGTTTGCAGATCAATCTGCTGCAGCTCATAGAACTCATGAGGCTCAAAGGCCAGCGCCAGGAGATCAGCATACTCCTGCACCAGCCGACCGCGCCCAGGCGAGAAGAAGTCAGACCGCGTGCTGGAGACCAGCAGGCCCCCAGCCACACAGCTGGAGCGCAGAACGGGGGCAATGGCACAGCCCACCTCTCCCTCGATCGGGCGCGCAGGATAGTACCCCTGATCGCGCATCAGGTCCTGAATGACAATCAGCCGCCCCTGGGCCACCGTATAGCCGGCGAGCGACTCCGCTCCCAAAAAACCAGCTTTCTGCTCAACACTGCTCTGCCAGGGACCAGTGCCGATACCAATGCGCTTGCGCAGGCTGCGCACTTTGCCATCGGGGCCGGAGGGCGGCATGCACTGTGCCACCGTAATCGCAATGCCAACCTGATGGGGATCAAGCTGTCCAATCGCTTGCTGGAGGATGAGACTGGCGATGGACCAGAAGCGCAGCATGGCCAGCGCCGTGGCATGGGTATTGAGGACACGAGCATAGAAGGCCGAGGGGATCTCTTCCTCTTCCAGCTCCAGCATTGGCTCCCCTAGATTGGCAAGGCCAAACTCTTCACCGAACGCTTGCTGCAGCTCCGCACGATACTGTGGGAGAGCTTCAGCCAACAACCTCAGATTCTGAGGACGGGGCTGCGACTCTCCTTCAGCCCAGCGCGTGAGGGTCAGTGGCGTGACCCCCAACTTGTTGGCCAGCGTCTGTTTCTGCCGCGGGTCACTAATGAGGCTTGCCAGCAGTTCCCGCCAGTTTCGGCTCTGTTGCATCTAACTACCTTGGTCCTTTGAAATAGTGGGTGGATACAGATTGCGTTCTCAGGCGATAGCAAAAACTGAGATCCTTCGGATCAGGTGACAGTGGTAAAACAATCCCCTCTCGCAGCGGCTCCGCGTGGTCAGAAATATTGACAGCGGTTGTAATTATACCACAATTCGCCCAGTGGAGAACGATAGTTGTGCAGACTCAAGATCCGAAAAGCGGCATTTAGGCTATCTAAATAGAGAGAAGGGGCCGGCGAAGGCGCTGTCCAGCGGCGGAGAAGCAGGCAAGCAAACAAGACAGTAGACCAGAGCGCCCCCAGAATCGGGGACTCTTGAGCCGCTGGACAGGGATGCGGCAACGGCCCGCCGGCTTTGCGCGCTGCCGAAGTCGATCCCTACCCAGCTCAGGCGCCCAGGGCCTCCAGCAACATATCGCCCTCTTCAGGAGAGAGTCGGCCCTCAGCGATCATGCGCAAAATCGCTTCGCGCTCGCGCTCGCGCTCAACGGCAGCAGCTGCTGCGAGATCAGGCGAGGTCTCTGCGTCTGACTGGGACTGCTCTGCTGGGGGCTGCTCTGCTGGGGGCTGCTCTGCTGGCTGCGAGCCAGGCTGCTCGGCAGAGGGGGCCGGCTCCGGCGACTCCGTTCTGGAAGCGGGCGTCGCGGACCGCATGGGAGGCATGTCTGTTCCCTCCTTTGATCCGCTCGAAGATGTCGATGAAGCTCGCCAGCGCTCTTCAGTCGATGAGGCCAGACCCAGATTGCGCAGGGCCCGCTCCACGGCCTCCATTGCCCCTGCTACCCCCTCCGCCGCAGCCCGCTGAGCCTGATCGAGCATGCGATAGAGACGTTCCGGGTCCATCTGCCACTCATGTTCCTGGAAGCGCAGGCGCACGCGCGGTCCCCCACCCTGGGGCCTGAACCGGGCAAAGCGGCGCTCCCAGGCCGCAGCCCGCTCCTGCGCACGTCGTGCTTGCTCCTCCAGCATGCGCAGTACCTCCTCAGACCAGCGCGCGCTCGACTCCACTCCAGCCCCTGCCAGCTCGCGGGCCAGGTCTTGAGCCAGACGCGTCATCTCCCGGGCCAGCTCCTGACCCAGAGTGGTCATGGTGCGACCGAAGGCCCTCATCTCCTGCTCAAAGTCCTCCCAAGACCACAACCAGGAGCGCCAAGGTCCCTCATCGGCACGGGGATGATCCCCACCCTGCAGGCGCAGATCGCCGCCAACGCGCAGCTCTACCTGCGCCTCTCCCGAGCCATACACCAGCGAGAGCAGGCGCGTCTCACCCTGTTCCTGGCCGAGGCCAGCACCACTGACGCTACCGCCGACCACGGCCCGCAAGGTGAGATTGGCCTGCGCCGGCAACGAGAGCACCGCATCGCCACTTACATTCAAGCGCGTGAATGAGTCTGGCGGAAAGTCCGCCTGCAACGAAAGATCGCCATCCACAGCTCCCATCTCCAGAGAGGCATGGATCTTCTTCAGGACCGCATCGGCCATCACCTGGCTCACCCTCACCTGGCCCATCACCTCGCGGCAATCGAAGTCACCACTGATACGCCCGATTTCTACCTCCCCGCTGATATCGCGCAGCACCGCGTCGCCCTCGATGCCACCTATATAGACCTGGGCAGCGCCGAGCAGCTCCAGATCACCCCCAATCTGCCCAAGCACCACCTTCGTATCAGCCCCTCCCTGGACCAGGGCATCGCCACCAACACGCCCACAGCGTAATGAGCTGGCAACGGCAGGCAGGCGCAGATCGCCGCCAACGGAGCCGAGCAGGACCGTACTGCCGCCCTCCACAACAAGATCGCCGCTCACCGAGGACATTTCCAGCCGCTCGACATCTTTGGCCTGGCCCTCACCGATCTCGCCGCGCGCGCGCACCAGCGGCACCTCCTGCACGCGCAGATCTCCCGCGACGCGCCCGAGAATCAGCGCCTCGCTCAGACGCTTCACCGCCAGATCAGCACGCGCCTCCTCCAACTCACAGAGGCGAATGCCTTGAATGTCTCCGTCCCCAGCGAGCCAGCTCACGGAGAGAGCTGCATCTGCTGGCAGCCAGAGCGTCAGGTCACCACGACAATCGCTCAGCATCAGGCTTTCCTGGCCTTCACGCCCCAGTTCCGTCTCCAGGGCGCGGTCACTCTCGATCAGCACGCGCTGAAGCTCACCAGGACGCACCACGAGATCGCCACTGATGCGGCCCACCCTGATTCGCGGCTGGGGTCCAACACTCACCGTTTGTCGCATAAGGCAGCCTCCTCGGGGCGCACAAAACCCTCATACCGAGCAGAGCACCAGCCAGCGCGAGGCCGCAGTCTCCGCTCGTTCCTTTCAGATCATCTTCTGTCGAGTAAGCTGGTACCCAGGGCCTGGCTCATCGGCTTGCCAGATACGAGAGCGCCTGGCTACCTGGCGCGCCCACGCTAGCGCTCTTCCAGGAAAATCTCTACGCGCTCATTCTCTTCCAGATCCTGGAAATCGAGCAGGCGGCCTGTGGAAGCCTGAGCAATGGCCCGCAGCAGCTGCTCCAGGGCACTGCCACTGATCTGAGGGGCCAGACGAGTCGCCAGGCGCAGACCCACCTCGATAAGCTCCACCGGGATCGTCACACTCGTCCGCGGACGATTCTGCAGCAGATCAGTCACACGGATATGTACCAGGCGCTGGCGTGGCCTGGCTCGCGAGGAAGGCACGGCCTCCACAGGCGAAGCCAGGGCATCGAGCAGACGAGCAGCCTCAGCGGCGCTGACCTGACCAGCCTCAACCAAACGCAGGATGCGATCGCGCTCCTCAGCGGGAACTGGCATCTGACTGACCTCGCAGCAGGCGCATGGCCTCCTCAACCGTGATCTCGCGCGCGGCCAGGCGATCCAGAATCGTGCGCCGATCAACACTAGAGCGAGGCTCACTCTCGGGCGGCCCCCCAAGAGCAGCTACAATCTCATCCAGGCGGCTGCGCGCCGTGTTGTAGGCAATATCCAGCTCGCCAGCCAGCTTCTGAATATTACCGCGATTCTTGACCAGGCGCTCCACAAAATCGAGCTGCTCGGGAGTAAGACGCCCAATCCACCCAAGGCTAAAACGCCCCTCGATCACTACACCGCTCTCGGGACACTCCAGGCGCGTCACGATCAGCTCTCCGCCGCTCACCGGGTCTCTGGTTATCAGCCTGTGCATGCTTCTCTCTTCTTCACCGGAGCCATGATCTCGCCCCGGGCCTCCTGAATCCAATTTCCCATATGGACCACCTGGACCTGGAACCGGCCACCGGCCCAGTTCGGGAATGGCTGTGCGTTCCTGCTCATGATTTTAGCACAGTCACTCAATTTCGTCAATATACATGGCAAAAATACGCCCCAAAATGGAGATATATACCATTGATGATACCATCTCTAGACTCGCATGTCCCGAGATGAGCCAAAAGATCAACAATTAAGTATTTATACTTAGACAATAATCGTTACCACTTTCTACTTAACCCGTCACAACATTGCGGAGCCGCCTGGCAGAGCCAGGCGAAAGCGACCCTGCCTATTCCTCCGGCATAGCATGCTCTTCGTCCAGCCTGGCGACTAGCTCTCTCATCAGGAGTGTAACTATGGAAGACATCTATTGCTCTCATCCTAAAGCATTCTTAAGGACTTCTACTCCTGAAAGCGTCTCCCTATCGAACTCCTTCTATGAGCGAAGGTCCAGTTCCTTTATAAGGAGCCTCTCGCCTTACTGGCCTCTGCTGAGCGGTGAGGGAATCTGGACTACGTTGCTGGCCCTGGTGGCTCTGGCCCTGGGCTTGTACCATCTTGGCATGCCTAGCCTCTGGTTCGACGAATTCCTCTCGGTCTCGCGGGCCTCGCAATCGTTGCCCACGCTCTGGCGCATCATCACCACCAGCCAGCCCAATATGATGCTCTACTATCTGCTGCTGCACGTCTGGCTCCGACTGACAGCCTTGATGGGTTTCCTGCCAACGGAAGCCATTGTGCGCCTCCCCTCGACCTGTTGCGCTGCCCTGGCTGTCGCGCTCGTCTATCTGTTGGCCCGGCGTTTCTTCAGCCGTTTCCTGGCCTGCTGTGCTGCTCTCCTCTATCTCGTCAGCAACCTCCAACTCTTCTACGCTCAGGATGCCCGCGCCTATGGCCTTCAGCTGCTTTTTCTGACGCTCGGCTGGTACGCGCTGCTCACGGCGCTGCAGCGACCAGAGCGTTGGCGGCGCTGGCTGCCATGCTATGTTCTGGCGATGACCCTGGCGGTCTATGTCCATTTCTTCAGTCTGCTGATTTTGGGCGCTCAGGGGGGGCGCTGCTTGGCCTGCTCGTACTGCCGACGCCCTGGCGCGCGCCAACGCGCCGCCTGCTGCGTCCGCTGGCGCTGAGCCTGATGGCCATTACGCTGTTAGTGACGCCGATGTTGATCTTGAGCCGAGTAGGGGCGCAGACGGAGTGGATTCCCATTCCGGGGCCGCGCGACCTGCTGCACCTCTTCCAGACGTTTGCTGATCATGGACGCGTCTATCTGGCTCTGTTAACGGCTCTGAGCCTGCTGGGCCTGGGCATCGGAGTCGCCAGCCTCTCGGAACGAGGGCAGAGACTGCTGCTGAGGCTGATGCTGCTGCTCCGCCGCTCCAGCTCTGAGGAGAGAATCGCCCGGGCCAGGCAGCAGGTGCAAGACGATCAGCAGCTGGCTGCCTTTGGTTTCGTCTTGCTATGCTGGCTGCTGATCCCCACGCTGCTGAGCTATGCCATCACCCAGGTGTCGATTCACCTCTTTCTCGATCGCTATCTGGTCTCGGTGCTGGCGGCCTTCTTCTTGCTGGCTGTGGTGGGCCTGAGCACGCTCCCCTGGCGACTGCCGCGCACAGCCCTGGCCCTGCTGCTGCTGGCGCTCGCGCTCTATCATATGCCCTACTATTATGCCCACGCCGAGCAGGAGAGCTGGCGCCCTGCCGCTTTTTGGGTAGCCGCCCACTATCAGGAGGGCGACGGACTGGTCTGCTACGATAATGGTCAGGGCTGCGCCCTGGCTTTCGAGTACTATTTCTCGCTGACGCCAACACTGGCCCATTTCGATAGCGATTCGCCCGGCGCCTTTCACTGGGTGGATTACGATCTCTTGCCCTACAACGTCGCTCGCGTTACCCTGGGTACAGAAAAGGCCAGCCAGGCGACTGATCCGTCCGCGCTGGCTGCTTACGCCAGGCACCATGCACGCCTCTTTTATGTCGTCGCACGCTTACCAAACGCGGCAGCGGTCCAGCGCGCCCAGGCCAGCGTCGCCTGGCTCTCCGCCCACTACCGCCTGCTGGCCTCTTTTGCTACCAGCACCGCTCATGTCTACCTCTTTGAGACGACAAGCTAGAACCGGAGAGGCGTGACGACGCGCCAGCTCACGTTAAACTGGCCTTGACAGGCCGTCACAACGGGCCGTATAATTAGAGGAGCAAATCCGAGTGTTAGAGTAAGGATTAATCGAGGTGGCGCTGTTTCCTCATGTGTGAGGCAGGGGTCTCGACGCCACACTGAGGTGATGTGACATGAGCACGCAAGAAATCTTCGGTACAGCCGAGCCGAGCTACACCGCTGGCTTCCATGTACCTGAAAATTACGCCTTCAAGTCGAAGAAGGGGCTGAGCCGCGAGGTCGTTGAGCAGATCTCGGAGATGAAGGGTGAGCCTGAGTGGATGCGCCGCTTCCGTCTCAAGAGCCTCGACCTCTTTCTGAAGCGGCCTCTGCCTACCTGGGGTGCAGACCTCTCGGGGATCAACTTCGACGATATCTACTACTACATTAAGCCCGTCAGGGAACAGGGCCGCTCGTGGGACGAGGTGCCCCCCGAGATTAAGGAGACCTTCGATCGCCTGGGCATCCCAGAGGCAGAGCGCAAGTATCTGGCCGGCGTGACGGCCCAGTATGAGAGCGAGGCGGTCTATCATAAGGTCCGCGAGGATCTGGAAAAGATGGGCGTGATCTTTATGGATATGGATAGCGCCCTACGCCTCTACCCGGATCTGGTGAAGGAGTACTTCGGCACGATCGTTCCGCCTTCCGATAATAAGTTCGCTTCGCTCAATAGCGCCGTCTGGAGCGGTGGTAGCTTTGTCTATGTGCCGGAAAATGTGCGCGTGGAGATTCCTCTCCAGGCCTACTTCCGCATCAATGCCCAGAATATGGGCCAGTTCGAGCGGACGCTGATTATCGCCGAACCCGGCTCCTATGTCCACTACGTGGAGGGCTGTACAGCTCCAACCTATTCGACCGACAGCCTCCATAGCGCCGTGGTGGAGATTATCGTGAAGCGCGGCGCCCGCGTGCGCTATACGACGATCCAGAACTGGTCGAAGAACGTCTATAATCTGGTGACGAAGCGCGCTGCTGCCTACGCCGATGCGACGATGGAGTGGGTCGATGGCAATCTGGGATCGAAGGTGACAATGAAGTACCCCGCCGTCCTGCTGATGGAACCGGGCGCGCGCGGCGATATTCTGTCAGTGGCCTTCGCTGGCGACGGTCAGCACCAGGATGCTGGCGCGAAGGTGACCCACCTGGCTCCCTATACAACTTCGCAGATTCTCTCGAAGTCGGTCTCCAAGGGCACGGGCCGCGCTTCCTATCGCGGACTGGTGCGCGTCAATCCGGAGGCCCACCATACGAAGTGCAGCGTGCGCTGCGACGCCCTGCTGCTGGATGAGCAGGCCCGCACCGATACCTATCCGACGATGCGGATCGAGAACAATGAAACGGAGATCGGCCACGAGGCTACCGTCTCGAAGGTCGGTGAGGATCAGCTCTTCTACCTGATGAGCCGCGGTCTGGACGAGTCGGAGGCCTATTCGTTGATCGTGAACGGCTTCATCGAGCCGATCACGAAGGAGCTGCCGATGGAGTACGCGGTCGAGCTGAATCGCCTCATCCAGCTGGAGATGTCGGGTAGCGTGGGTTGATCCCCTCTGCCCAACCGACGCCCAGCACAGAGCAGAAGCTCTCAATCAAGGGTCATCGCCTGCCTACGGCGATGGCCCTTTTGTGTCGGTCCACTCACTCCCGTCGAGCAGAGGACAAAACTCACCCCTGTGTCGGCGCTCACGAAAAGAAAGAGAGATCGCTCGCCAGCGCCAGGGAGCCGGGAGCCAGGGGACTCAGGAAGTGGTGGCCTGCGGGGCAATGCCTTCAAAGACTGTGTCGATGAGCCGTTCGATGATGTCTTCGTTGAAGGGCTGTGGCTGCGAGGGCGCCAGGGGACCCAGCATGAGGTGATAGAAGAGAGGCCCGGCTACCAGATCGATGATCAACCAGGGGTCCAGATCAGAGCGCACCTCACCGCGCTCCTGAGCCTGCCTGATCAGCTCGATAAACTGCTGTAGACGCGGCGCAAAGAGACGCTCAACAAAGGCACGATAGATCTCAGGGTTGATGTGGACTTCGCCAAGAGCGCGGAAGAGCAGCCGCTGCAGAAAAGGATTCTGTTGGATTGTCCGATAGGCCAGGGTGTAGATGGCGATGAAGTCGCGCCGCAGGTGACCGGTGTTGATGACCGGGATGTCGGTGTAGATGCGATGGGCGGCTTCTATGACCAGCTCTTCCTTTGAGGACCAGCGACGGTAGATGGTGGCTTTGCTGACACCAGCCCGGGCCGCAACGCTCTCGATGGTCATGCCCTGATAGCCCCCTTCGGCTAGCTCTTCCAGGGTGGCCTGGAGGATGGCCATGTGAGCCTGGGCGCTCCGTGGACGCCCAGGCCGTCGCTGGGCTGATTCTAGCTCAGAGTCAGGAATAATGAGGTTGGCCATGTGAGCCTGGGCGCTCCGTGGACGCCCAGGCCGCCGTTGGGCTGATTCTAGCTCAGAGTCAGGAATAATGAGGTTGGCCATGTGAGCCTGGGCGCTCCGTGGACGCCCAGGCCGCCGTTGGGCTGATTCTGGCTCAGAGTCAGGAATGATCATGAGTTGGCTCTTCCTCCCTTGCCTCCATTGTAGTAGGTGACCCTGCAGGCGTCAAGTCCACTGACGGGGCTGGCTCGCTCGCTGCCCACGGCGGCAGGAAGAGCAGCGCCCCTAGACTTCCAACAATCAGGATGGCAGTGGCAACCAGGGCGCTGTGGTTGAGCGCCTCGATGAAGGCTCGACGGGCAGTCTCTATCAGAACTCCTCTGGCAGGCAGGGGAACCTGCTCAGCCGCAAGCAGGGCCTTGCCGATGGAGTCACGCACGGCATCGGCCAGGGCCAGTGGCAAGCGATTGATCTGGTCCTGCCCATCGAGCGCCCCTCGATAGAAGCTGGAGAGTACACTACCGAGGACGGCGATACCAAGCGCTCCCCCGACTTGACGGGTCGTGTCGTTGACGGCAGAGCCAACGCCAGCCCGCGCGACCGGCAGGGCATCCATAATGGCGGTGGCTGCCGGAGCCGCGGCTAACCCCAGTCCCAGACCAGTGACAAGCAGCACCAGAGCTACCAGTCCATAGCCACTGCTCCAGTTCACCACGGTCAGCAGGGCCGCACCACCCGCCGTGATAAACAGCCCTCCACTCACAGGGAGCTTGATGCCAATGCGCTCGCTGAGACGTGGAGCGACGACGGACCCGATGACCAGGGTCGGTACCAGAGGCATCAGGGCCACCCCAGCTTGTAAGGGGGTCTGACCAAGCACAAACTGGAGGTACTGCGTCAAGAGCAGAAGGGTCCCGAAGGCGATAAAAGAGAAGAGGGTCAGGGTCAGACTGGACACAGAGAAACGCGGGTTGCGGAAAAGACGCACGTCCAGCATCGGCTTGGACGTATGGATCTCCCAAACGGCAAAGGCAAGCAGCAGTAGCAGAGCGAGCGCCAGCGCACCCAGGATCTGCCAATCTCCCCAGCCACGCGTGGGAGCTTCAATCAGACCCCAGACCAGGGCTCCCAGGCCGCCAATGGAGAGTAGAACGCCCAAGAGGTCGAGATGGGCTTGCTCGGGATCGCGCGATTCGGGGATGATCAGCAGCGCGCCTACCAGGGCTACAAGAATGACCGGTAGGTTGATGAGAAAGATGCTGCCCCAGGCGAAGTGATCGAGCAACCAGCCACCGATAACAGGCCCAATGATGAGGCCCAGCCCGGTAAGACCAGACCAGGCGCCGATGGCTCGCCCGCGCTCAGGTCCGCTGAAGACAGCGGCAATGATCGAGAGAGTGGAGGGCATGATGAGCGCGGCCCCCAGTCCCATGACGGCGCGTGCAGCAATCAGGAGATTGGCAGAACCGGACAGCGCCGCCCAGAGCGAGCCAGCGACAAAGAGCAGCTGTCCCACCATGAGGATAAGCCGCCGCCCATAACGGTCGCTCAGGCTACCTGCGGTGAGGAGCAGTCCGGCAAAGACCAGGGTGTAGGCGTCGACGAACCACTGGAGCTGGCTCTCCCCCGCTCCCAGAGCCCGCGCCAGCGTCGGCAGAGCCACGTTTAAGATGGTGTTGTCCATGTCAATGGCCAGGAGACTGAGACAGACAACGGCGAAGATCCACCAGCGCCGCTCGTTGACCTCCTTCTTCTGGCTCAGCTGCAGACCGCTTACGTCGTGCATGCTCTGATCCTCGCTTTCAATTACGATACGAAACGGTATCGTTTCTATATCCAATTTAACACAGAATACGGAGAACTGCAATAGCCTCGTATTCCTTCCTGGCGAGGAATTCGAGCTGAGTGGCTACTCTCACGCGCTCAGCGCCAATCGAGTACCGCCCCTTGCTGCACGTACTTCAGAAAGCCTTTGCGGCCCATGCTGTTCCTGAACGTCAGGCCGGGCAGCAGCGCATGTGAGACAAAGGCGCGCGGCCTGCCAGTAGCATCCACCTCGTAGAGACCATTGTAGTGCTGCCAGCGCGGCAGGAAGCTGATTCCGAGAAGTGAGTGCAAGACGAACAAGATAGAGGCCAGTATCTCCAGATGCCAGACAAAGAAGAGAAGAGCGAGGACAGTGACTACCAGCGCTCCAGCCAGGGGAGCAACCAGCATCTGTCTAGGAAGCGCCCAGGCCAGTGGTGGGGCATCCTCCCGCCACCAATAGCGGCAGACCACGAGCTGACGATCACTCAGCGGTTCTTGAGCCGAGCGTTCCATCCCCTTATCTCCTTTCCAATGCGGATCAGCCGGAGCGCCTGGGCGGTGCCTTCCGGGCATCGCTGGCGCTCCTGTTCGGCTTCCATTCACTATAAACGCAGGTGAAGTCGGTTACTCCAACAGAGGCGTCGGGAAGGGATGGCATCGGGAGAAGAGGGCAGGACGATGCAGGCGAGATGAGCGCAAGACAACGATGTGACCCTTTCCTTTCAAGGGTAGCCCCTCTTCATTCAACTCAGGCAGCTGCGGAGCTGCTTTTGCCGTCAGAGGTCCCCTATGGCAACAGTCCCGCGAGATCGTCCGTCAGCGGTTAGAGAAGTCTGACCAGGAGACCAAGCAGGAGCTGGAGGCCAAAGCCCAGGCACAGGACCTGCAAGAGTGTTGAGCGCGCTTCCTGCCGGCGGTAGAGGGCCGTCGCGACCGTGGCAATGATGAGCATCACTGGAAAGGAGGTGTTGAAGATGGAGAGTAAGGCCAGACCGTGCCGACCGCTGCCAATGGCTAGACAGAGAATGCCAAGCTCGCCTACCATAGCGCGGATATATCCCCGCAGTATTGTCGCGCTCACAGTTGGAAAGCGAAGAAGCCAGGGCTGTTGGCGCCGCCTGTACCAGATTTTTTCCAGGAGCTTGTAGGCCACCAGAAAGAGCAGCAATTGCCCCAGCAAGTTGAGCACGAGCAGGCCAGCCACCAGCACAACCCCTATTGACCAGGAGAGAGAGGTCTCGGCCTGGAGCAGGACCCCAGCCCCGCCCAGGGTCCCAAGACACAAGAGAGTATCGGGTCCAATCTGCCCTATCACCTTCACCAGCGGCTGCAGCTGTGCTCTTCCTCTCTCTTCAGACATGTAGCATTCCTCCTTCAATGATGGCTGCCGCCATGAGCAAGAAGAGGCAAACAAATAATAAGAGATAAACCGTTTTTCGATGAATGGGCCAGCCACGCAGCAGCGACCAGAAAAGATCAAGCCCTACCTGAGTTGCAATGATCAGCGCGCTAAATTCAAACCAGGGAAAAATAGCAGCCAGAGGTGAGTCGTGCCAGTAGAGATGCAGTACTCTGCCGTAGACAAAGAGATTCTCGAAGATGACGCAGCCGCCCACAAAGCCCCCTGTCAGGGCGCTCCCCAGAGCGATGCAGAGGATCAGGAGCAGATTGCTGCCCAAGATAAACCAGAGGGAGAACTGCCCGCTAGGGGCGCTGGCGGTCGGCCAGTCTTCGATAGGCCACTGGACTCCGAGGATCAGCGCGCTGAGGGCGATCGCTGCTAGCAAGGCATACTCTAACAGATAGCGCCTGGGGAAGGCTGCTCTCGTCACCATGATGCCGCGCCCTCCAGCGAATAACAGCGCTGGAGATAGAGACGGGCAGCCTCCAGGGCTCCCGGCCCCAGATGAGCGACGGCCCACTGGTCGGCCTCTTTTTCCCAGCGCCGCAGACAGAGCAGCTTGCCCAGCAACGGCGCCATGACCAGCATGCTCCAGAGGAGCAGACAGAGCGCGGCAACCGGGCCGCTCAGTTCGTCGAGGAACTGCGGGAGGCACACAGCAGCCAGAAGGCCCACCAGCACCGCCCCTAGCTGGCAGTCCCATAGACTACGCAACCGAGTCGTGTGACCACGAGCAATATGACCCTGCTCATGGAGCAGCAGCACCTGCAGCACCTGGACCGGTACTTGCAGCCAGGCGTCCAGGTAGATCTCTTGTTGCCCCGACCAGGTTCGACGTGAGAAAGCAGGGGCATCTTTTTGGGGCAGATAAGAGGTGAAGAGCTTGACCGCCGGCTCCGGCAGTAAGGCCACGCCTTCGGGCAGCTCCTTTAATTCTTCACGTAGATAGCGCTGAAAGGCTATCCTGCGGAGCAGTATCCATATGAGGGCGGGAGCTGTGCACACCGCTATCAGGAGTTTGAAATCTGTGAGAACGAGACCACAGGCGGGCAGCAGCGCCAGCAGGACCACGCCGATGGCCTGGGCGGATTCTCTCCATGTTAGTGGCTGCTCCGGGGAAAAACGCAGGGCGTAGCCCCTGGCTTCGGCTACCAGCGAGAGGCGCCAACGGAGAGTCATGGCCTCTCCCGTCAGGGCCGGCATATCCAACCGCAGGAGCCAGGCCACCCAGCATGGCAACGGACGCGACCAATGCGGCCCCGGCTCCCTCCCTGGCCAGGGCTTCTCCTTTCCAGCAGGTAGCCGTCCGCCTCTCTCCCAAAGTACAATAAGACAGAGGGCCAGCACCGGCAGCGGGCGCAGGTAGACAGGCACCCATATCAGCGGGTAGATTACTGCCGACGCCGCATGGAAAGCTGCCAGGAGATCGATGCCCTGCAGTTTTCTCAGGTTTGTCACGAGTGGGCTCCTCCGCCAGTGATTGCGATGCGGAAGGAAAGGGCCTTCCGGCTTTCCTTTGTGATACGATCCCAGGCTGGAATAGCCATTCACTGAATCTCTCTGAAGGCCGCTTTCTCCTCAGAGAGAATGACCTCGATGCGCTTACTGCAAACGGCAATGGCTTGCAATCTCAGCTCAGCCTTATTTGAAATAGTTACAACATTTCCCTGACTGGGATTTTCCCGCCAAAGGAGAACGATGCAGGAGCCGGTCGCATCGCTCTCCTCGCCACTGTGGGAAAGAGATCAATCGCCAGCGTGCCGCTTAGCCGAGAAAAGCGACGCCCGCGATCGCTATGATGATGCCTCCCCAGCCAGTGGCGCTCATGGTTGCCAGAATAGTGCCTATCGCACCAATCCCATCATAAGCAACCCAGGTAATAATCCAGCGGACCCCTTCAATGATCCAGGGCAGCCCCCGGATATAGCCCGGTAGAGCGCTGAGCAGCATCCCAATCGCCTGGGCAATCCCAAGGCGATGGGTTGCTACCATGTAAAGCAACCAGTGTAGGTGACCACCTGCACCCTGCAGGGGCAGCAGGCTCACGAGTGCCGCCCCCCCACACAGAGCAGCAACGAGCAGGAGCCAGTTCCACTCTTCTTTGACGGCACGCGGCACAGCTCTAATGGAATTCACTCTGAACCTCCTTGGGCTGTCCTTTGACTGCTTAAGATATTGGCACCGAGGTGCCCGATTCAAGGGTAATCTCTTGAGTTGCTTTCTTCAATCGTTCTTTGAATGATTTTATCACAATCATCCTCCAATAATCGCATATCCCCAAAGCAAGGTCTTACTATTAGTACACCACAAAATAAAACAAATCAAAGTATCATCTATTCTTTCTCTGAACTCCTATCCTTAAGGATAGATACCATATTCCCTGGCTATTCTACACGTCATTTCCCCCTTCGGAGGATTGACAAGCCACTAGCATCACTCATAAAATAGAGGATGGAGAAACAAATGCAGTATATTTTTCAGGATCAAGATGAGAGTTATCATTATAGATCCTAATATTTCGAACTGCCAAAAGATTACCAGCATCTTAGGAGAAGAGCATCATATCGCGATCTCTAGCGCCAACGACTCTCTCTCTCTTCTTCAAGAGCAGAGCCTGCAGAGGCCGCCCCCTGATCTCTGGATTATCAATCAGGAGATCCTGCCAAAGCTGGCAGCGCCACCCCGAGGTCAGTACATCGTGCTGGCCAGCGACGTTCGTTTTGACCAGCTCCACTGGGCCTACGAACAAGGCGCTCTCGGCTATCTGCTTGCTAGCGCCCCTGCTCCTCTTTGGCGCAGTGCCATCCAGCTCCCCCCTGGCCATTTTCTCATCGACCCCTCAGTTGTTCCTCTGCTCTTCAGCGACGTCTTCTCCTCGCCCAGACTCCACGCGGGACTCAGTCAGCTCACAGCTCGCGAGCGCGAGATCCTTTCTCTGCTCGCGGCGGGTGGCTCCAATAAGGAGATCGCGGCGCAGCTCGGCATCTCCCAGACGACTGTTAAAACGCATATCGCCCATATCTATCGCAAGCTTGATATTCGAGGAAGAGCTTCCAAATGTTCACGTTATCCTCTTGAAAAGGTCACAGCAGTCGACAATAGCAGCGATGAATGCGGCGGCTTGCTGGCAATTTAGTCAAGGACCGCTCGCTGTGTAGTCAATCCCTAAGTACGAGACAAAGGAGGCAATCGCTATGATTCTCTGGGTCGGTATCGTGCTGATCGCCATTGGGCTGCTGATCGGGTTGATTCTGGTCAGCATCGGGCGGCGATCCATTCCCATGCGCTCCCCCGAGGAGCAGGCCCGCTTGCGCGAGCAACTGATCGCCTCCGGTCTCTCGCCTCGTGTGGCCGAATATATCGCTCAGGGGAAACGCCTCGAAGCCATCAAAGCCTATCGGGATGAGACGGGCCAGAGCCTCAAGGAGGCTGTCCGCTCTATTGACCCGCTGCTCCAGTAAGAGGGTGAGCCAGCGCTTGCCAGGAGGCCAGACGAGGGACTGACCGGCCTTCGAGAGAGGGTGGCAGCCAGGGAGGTCGCCAGGTCAGGGTCAGTGCCAGAACGTCATAGTTGTGCCCTTCGCCAACTGTCCTGACGGATCAGAGCCGCCAACCCGTCAGGTGGGCATGCCCAGGCAGACCTTGCCATATGGCAGAGAGGCCAGGGCCAGGCCAGCGATCAGTGACGAGCGAGACCAGACCAGCACCTGCTTCTTCTCCAGAATAGGCCACGTAACTTGCGGAGGACGTCGACGTAGATATATAGTGAAGAGCAAACAGCCCAGCGCAGCCCAGACAGCGTGCCCTACCAGGCGCGCTGAGCGGGCCTATGCGTTTTAGCGGTTCAGCCAGTCTGGTCCGGGCGAAAGGAAGTATGGTGGCTCGTTGTCTCAATCCGCGCGGAGGACACGACAATCCTGATACTGCCGTTTCGTGCCGTCGCTGCGAGTTCCTCATGGAGGGAGCGCGCGTCGGCAACTACCAGATTACGGCCTTCATTGGCTCGGGCAGCTACGGCCACGTCTACCAGGTGCGCGAATCGGAGCCGCTCAGCCGGACGCTGGCGCTCAAAGTCCTGCGCTTTGACCAGCTCAACGACAAGGCCCTTGGCAGCTTCTTTGATGAAGCGCGGCGCATCGCGACCTTGCAACACCCCAACATTCTCCCCGTCTACAGCTTTGGCCAGCTGGAAGACGAGCGCCCCTATCTGGTCATGGAATATGCGCCCCAGACCATCTACGATCTCTTCCGCAAGGCCGACGGCAGCCGGCGCCCGGCCTTTGCCGAGGAACTCCTCCCCTATGTCGAGCAGGCCGCCCAGGCCCTCTATTACGTGCACCAGAACGGCCTGATTCACCAGGATGTCAAGCCAGGGAACCTGCTCATCGGACGCAACGGGCAGCTCCTGCTCTCGGATTTCGGCACCACTTTCTACCTGGGCATGCAGACCCACGCCTCGCTCGGCGAGGTGACGGGCACCGCCGCCTACATGGCCCCCGAGCAGTGGCAGGGCAATCCGCGCCGCGAGAGCGACCAGTACGCCCTGGCCATCTGTTGCTACGAACTGCTCACGGGGCGCCTGCCTTTCACCTTCAACCGCCTGGAAGAGATGTGGCGTGCCCACCTGCACGAGCCGCCGCCCCCGCCACAGCAGTGGAATCCGCGTCTGCCCGCTGAGGTCGCCGCCGTTCTCCTGCGAGCCTTGTCCAAGGATTATCATCAACGCTACCACGATATCCAGCAATTCGCCAGCGCCTACGCCGAGGCAGTCGCGACCGCCTTGCAACGCTATGTCTGCGAGCGCTGCGGCTTCCAGAATCGCAGCGGCGCCCAGCGCTGTAGCAACTGCGGCGCCGATTACGACGACCGCACCTGTCCCTATTGCCAGGCCCCGGTACGCTTCGGCCAGCGTTGCTGCTCGGCCTGTGGGCGTCTGACCATCCCGCCGACACTTGTCCGCCACAGCCCTTTACTTGGCATCAGCATCCGCCAGGGACGCTACGACATCAAGCGCGTCCTCAAAAGCCGCGAGGAGACGCGCGTCACGACGATGGTCGCCAGCGATCACCAGGCCAACGGCGCAGAGGTAGTGCTCAAGCGCTGGGAATGCACCGACTTCCCTCTGGCGCGGCGCGCCCAGGAGCTGGCCTACTACGACCACGCCAGCGAGGCCCTGGCTCGTCTGCGCCATCCGCTGGTCCCCCAGGTACGCGAGCGCTTCGCCGAGGGCCGCCACTACTACGTGGTCCTGACCTACATCGACGGCGAGAGCCTGGAGGAACGCCTGCAAAAGCTGCTGCGCCCTTTGCCCGAGCGCGAGGTGGTGGTCTGGTTCTACAGCGTGCTCAATATTCTGGCCGCCCTGGAGCAACAGCAGCCGCCTCTCTATCACTTCGATATCTCGCCCGCGAACATCTTGATCGAGCGCCAGCGCGGGCGGGCCATGCTCACCGGCTTCCAGATTCCACCTCCACCGCTCGACAGCCCGCCCGGTAGCCGCAGCCAGCACCGCACGACGCGCAAGCTGGCGCTCTCTCCCTACCTGCCGATCAAGGATCGGCGCTACGACCAGCGGACCTGTATCTATATGCTGGCGGCGAGCATCCACCATGTCCTGACGAACCAGGCGCCGCCACACTACCCGGTCTACCCACCGGTGCGCCAGCTCAATCCCGCCGTTTCGCCGGCGCTAGAGGCGCTTCTGACACGGGCCTTGCAGGAGGAGCCTGCCGCCCGCTATCAGACCTATCAAGAGATGCAGCGCGCGCTGAAGCCGCTCCTGCCCTAGCGAGAGCCAGCACAGGAGCGGCTCCCAGCTCACGTGACACCGGAGTACGCCGACCAGACAGCTAGTAGGCGACGGTGAAACGCTGACGCACAAAGCGGGGCTGCTCTACCTCGTCGAGGAGGGCCACCGCGTAATCCTCCATCGAAATGCGGCTCTCACCTTGCTCATCGGTTACGAGCTGCTCGGTTCCCACGCGATAGCGTCCCGTGCGCTGGCCCGGCTCAATGAAGGCCGCCGGACTGAGATAGGTCCAGTCGAGATCAGCACCCTGCCGACGATAGACCTCCAGGGCCTCAGCCGCAGCCGTGGCAATGGGACGCCATCCCGCGGGGAAGCCAGGCGTGTCCATCAGGCGAACGCCGGGCGCCACTTCCAGACTGCCCGCGCCGCCAACAACCACCAGGCGCTTGACCCCGGCCCGCTTCAGTCCCTCGATGAGGGCCTGAGCCGCCTGCACGACCATAGCCGGGTCCTCCTCTCTATCGCGCGCCGGCCCCACCGCACTGATCACCACGTCGGAGCCACCGACCAGCCGCGCGACATCGGCAGGGTCAAGCACATTGCCCGCCTCCAGACTAAACCGCGGATGACTCAGAGCAAGACGCTCGGGGCGCCGCGCCACCCCCTTCACTTCATGGCCACGGTTAAGGGCCTCTTGAATGAGACGCTGACCAATGCCGCCAGTCGCTCCAAAGACTACGATTTTCATGCAGGTCACTCCTTTCAATTCCTGAAGACCCTGAGTCCAGCCCCGCACGAGGCTTCAGGGTACTCCGTTCTGGCTCAGCCAATCTGTAACTGTGACAGTTCGCAATTCCAACAAAAAAAAAAGACGCCACTAGGCCGGCGGCGACAGTTCCCCCTCCCGCGCTCTCTCCAGCACCTGAGCGATCGTCTGGCGCGCTAACATCTGCTTGAAAGCCACTTCGGCCTCGCCGAAGTAGTGCAGCAGAGTGCGCTGGATGTTGCGACCGATCAGACAGTCGGGATTTGGCTGGCGGTGGTGAAGAGCCAGCAGAGGACCAGCCCCGACGGCCTCGTAGACATCCAGCAAGCTAATACTGGCAGCATCGCGCTGCAAGCGCCAGCCGCCACCAACTCCCGGCTGCGAGGCCACCAATCCGGCCCGACTGAGCAAGCCCAGAACGCGGCGAATAAAGACCGGGTTCGTATTGACGCTGCCAGCAATATACTCAGAAGTCAGGGGATCTTCCTCGCTTTGCTGAGCGAGCAACGTCAGAATATGCACTGCAACGGCCAGACGTGTATCTCGCGTAGTCGCCATTCCTTCCCGTGGTAGTCTATCCGTAACCAGTATAGTTTCAGATCAGAGGGTCTGTCAAGGCCAGACCCGGGACCGGGCCAGGCTCGGAAGCAGGTGCCGCTCCGGCTGACCGGCGCCCGTCCCAATCCCAAAAAGCAAAGGGAGCAATCTGGTGACGATTGCTCCCGGCGAAACAGCAGAGTGGACTCTCCTTGTGGCGCGTAGCAGATTGGCGAGCGCCCGAGCGTCCTTCTAAGCCTACTGATGGCTTACCTGGGCCTGCTCGCGCTGCTCGATCGGCACGTAGGGGACATCTTGGGGGCCGACATACTCGCCGCGCGGGCGAATCAGGCGGTTGTTGGCATACTGTTCCATGACGTGGGCCGTCCAGCCCACCACACGGCTGCAGGCGAAGACGGGCGTGTCCAGATCGACAGGAATACCCAGCAAGTAGTAGACCGTGGCCGAGTAGAAATCGACGTTAGCGTGCAGACCCTTCTGCTCTTTGACATAGGACTCGACGACGCGCGACATCTCTACCCAGCGCGTGTCGCCCTTGCGCTGGCTCAGCTCCACGGCGAAGGCATCCATATGCTTGCCGCGCGGGTCTTCGGTGCGATAAACGCGGTGACCAAAGCCCATGATCCGCTCTTTGCGCTCGAGCATGCCGCGGATATACTCCTGGGCCTGGCTCACCTCGCCGATGCGCTGGAACATGCGCATCACCTGCTCATTGGCACCACCATGCAGTGGGCCAGAGAGCGTGCCAATGGCCGCCGTGACTGCCGCGTACATATCGGCCAGCGTGCTCGCGGCCACACGAGCGGAGAAGGTCGAGGCATTTAGCTCATGATCGGCATGCAAGATTAAGGCCACATCGAGTACATGGGCATCATATGGATCGGGTCGCTCCCCCTTGAGCATGTAGAGGAAGTTCTCCGCCAGGCTCCCATCCTCCAGCGGCGCTACCGGCTCTCTCCCATTGCGAATGTGATCCCAGCCGGCCACGATCGAGGGTAGCAGCGCGGTCAGGCGCACTGCTCGCCGCCGATTGGCTTCCTGGGAGCGATCGCTGAGATCGGGGTCGGTGGTGGAGAGGGCAGAAACGACGGTTCGGAGAACATCCATCGGGGGCGTCGAGGAAGGAAGTAAGCGCATCAGATCGATCAGCCGTCCCGGCAAGGCGCGGTTGGCACGTAGCTCCGCGCTGAGCGCCTCTAGCTGGGTGCGGGTCGGCAGTGTCCCATGCCAGAGCAGATACGCTGTTTCTTCGAACGAGGAATGAGTGGCCAGGTCGTGAACGTCGACACCGTAATATGTCAGTTTGCCGCGCTGACCATCCAGATTACAGATACGGGTATGTGCGGCAACGACATCTTCGAGACCTTCGGTGGTAGGCATAGAAGCTCCTTTTGGGGACGTATGCTTCGCTTGAGCAGGAGGCGGAGCTCAACGTCCGACGTGTCGGGCAACCGCTGCTTCCACAGCGAAGCAGACTACTTCGCCACAACAAATCATATGGGTTGTGTAAAGTATTATAATCTTGCCTTCCCATCGGTGTCAACGTAAATCGAGCTGGCAGGCGCCTGTTTGTCTGCCATCTGTCAGGCAAGCGCCTGCCACCAACTCACCCACTCACTCGCCTGGCCCCGGTCAGGTCTAGCCAGGGGCCAGGCGCCACCAGGTCCAGATCAGAGAGCAGGCGTTAGGGTAGTTGCCCCTAACGCCTGCGCGAGGGGGCCAGCTCCCGTAAGGGCTTGCCAGCGAGCGTCTGGCCACTTTGGCCACCACCTCCCTTGAGTCGGCGCTGACCAAGCTTGATAAAGGGACGCTCGATGAGCAGATACGAGAGGAAGGCCAGCGGCAGCACCGCCACTATCACCCATAGCCAATAGCAGCCGTAGACCAGCCAGTGGCTGAGCCCGTTGAGCCAGGGCTGGATACGAACGCTAAAGTAGGTGATCAGTGGGAGATGCCAGATGTACAGACTATAGGATACCAGGCCGATCCAGCGCAGGTAGCGCCAGGAGAAGACGGCCCGCAGCAAGGACGGCCCGAAGAGCAGACCGGTCAGACATGAGCCGTAGGCCAGAGCAAAGCCAAACTCGCTCAAGGTATCGTAGAGGGGTAAGAGGCCATTTAGCCAGGGGAAGGCCCCCACATCATGGTTCAGATGCCAGGTGGCCATACCCACCAGCAGGATCAGCCCCAAGGCCCAGAGTGCCAGGCTCCAGCGCTGCAAACCCCTCACCAAGATGCCTGTGGGCCTGACCATGCGCCCATAGGTGTAACAGGTGGCAATCAGCATCCCGATGGCAAAGTCCTCCAGAAACTTGCCGTCCATGCCGTAGACAAAGAAGAGGGCCACGTTGAGGGCCGCGCGCGGCACGAGCGGCAGGCTCGCCTCGGGATGATCGATGTAGTAGTCCCCCCAGTGACGCACCAGCAGCGCGTAGACGATGACCAGGGCTAGCGTGAGGCAGAGCAAGGGGAAACGCCGACGCTGCGGCAAGCGTCTAAGTAAGAGCGAGACCACCAGCGCCAATAAGGGCAGCAGCAAATAAAACTGCCACTCGACGGCCAATGTCCAGTAGGGACCATTGATCTTGCGAAAGGTCTCCGGCGTCGAGTCCATGAAGAAGGTCACAAACAGCAATAGATCGCGCCAGTGCGCCGGCTGCCAGTATTGTGGCTGCCAGAGCGCGATCAAGGCGAAGAGCGAGACATAGTAAGCCGGCCAGATGCGCAAGATTCGCCGCAGATAGAAGCGGCGCCCCGAAGGCCACGGTCGCTCTTCGCCCAATACGGCCCCGACATAGGGCAGAAAGAGCAGAAAGCCCGACAAGATAAAGAAGAGCGTCACCCCTGTGCTGCCGACCAGCAATAAGGAACCTACCAGTGGATAGTGCAGCGGCTGCCAGAGATGCTGATGATACGTTGTCCAGTTGACGTGAAATACGAGCACAGCCAGACAGGCCAGCGCCCGCACACCGTCTAGCACTGGAATGGTATTGCCGCGAAGATCGTTCTCCAGAAGCACCGGTAGGCCCTGAAAGAGACGCAGCAGCCAGCCCGCAGCAGCCCGCAGCCATCGCCAGAGGGGAAACTGAGCGATCGCTTCCAACAACATAGATAGAGCACCCATTGTTTTCACGTAATAGGACAACGGCGTGAGGGTGGCGGCGGTGACAGGCATCGGCACATTTTCCTACATCTTGGGATAAGTTGAGCCATGAGCACGCATCGCTGAGCAAAGTCAGCCGGATCGTGCTTGACTGGACGCACGAGCGAGTGATTAGCTTGTCGTTAGCGACATCGAACGGTGGTGCGGAATACCCCCATCAGGTTGCCTGGCGGGCTGAAGTCTACCGCACCAGCGCCCCCGTCAGTGGGCGCAGCACAGGAGTCTGACAATGCCTCTTGATCTGCCACGCTTACTCATCGCTGGCACGGCCAGCGGCGTCGGTAAGACGCTGCTGAGCTACCTGCTGATCGCCGAGCTGCGGGCGCGCGGCTGGCGCGTGCAGCCATTCAAGGTCGGCCCCGATTATCTGGATGCCTCACACCTGGCCCAGGCCGCCGGACGGCCCTGCTACAACCTCGATACCTGGCTGATGCCTCCCGAGCGCCTGGAGGCCAGCGTTGCTTCTGTCTGTCGCGATGCCGACCTGGCCATTATCGAGGGCATGATGGGCCTCTACGACGGGCGCGAAGCCCAGAGCGATGCCGGCAGCGCCGCGGAGATTGCTCGCTTGCTGCAGGCGCCGGTTCTTCTGGTGCTGGACGCCTGGGCCCAGGCGCGCAGCGCTGCGGCGGTCGTGCTGGGTTTCCAGCGCTTTGCCCCGCAGCTGGCGCTCGTTGGTGTAATGGCCAATCGCGTGGCTGGTCCTGGCCATGCGCGCCTGTTGCGCGAGGCCCTGGCCTCATCCAGTGGGCCGCCGCTGCTGGCGGCTTTTCCCGCTCTGAGCGAGGCCCCGTGGCCCGAGCGCCACCTTGGCCTGTTGCCCGCCAGCGAGCAGGCCCTTGGCGGCGAACGCCTCGACACCCTGTTGACGCTCTTCCGCCAATCCTGCCAGCTGGAACAGGTGTTGACCCTGGCGCGTCAGGCCCCTCCCCTGGCGACGGGCGAGGCTCAGAGCGAGACGCGCTCGACCGCCCCAGGCGAGGAGCGCGTGCCTTTAGCCCTGGCCTATGATGAAGCTTTCAGCTTCTATTATGCCGATACGCTCGATCTGCTACGCCAGGCAGGAGCTGAGCTGGTGCCCTTCAGTCCGCTGCGTGATTCTCAGCTACCAGCGGGTAGCGCCGGTCTCTATCTCGGCGGTGGCTTTCCCGAAGAGTACGCCGCGCCGCTGGCTGCTAACGAAAGGCTGCGCCGTCAGCTTGCCGAATTGGTGGCAGCAGGCTTCCCCTGCTATGCCGAATGCGGTGGGCTGATGTACCTCTGTCGTCAGATGCGCACGGCCAGCGGCCAAAGCTACCCCATGCTTGGAGTCATCGAGCGTGAGAGTATGCTCGAAGGTGGCAGCGCGGGTCTGCGCATCGGCTATCGTCTGGCCCGGGTGGAGCGCGAGAGCCTGCTGCTGCCGCGTGGGGTACAGGTACGTGGGCACGAGTTTCACTATTCTCACCTGGATGCCGGGCCGAGTCCGGAGGAGGCCGCCTATCTGCTCAGCTCGCCCGACGGTCAGCACCAGCAGCCGGAGGGCTTCGCTCGTGGCAATCTTCTGGCCAGCTACCTGCACCTCTCCTTTAGCGGCTATCCCGAGGCAGCCCGGCGTTTTGTGGCTGCCGCCCGCCGCTGGTTGCGACTCCTCTAGCTGGATCGACAACAAGAGAGGGCCGACAAGCCGCTGCCTGCAGGCAGCGGCTGCCGGCCCCCTTTCAGGCACTCACTGGCTCACTTTGGTCCAAAGACCCCGAACTGATCGGCGTTCTGCGCCGTCACCAGGATGCAGTCGATCGACTGCTTCTCCGGTTGTCCTGTAGAACCGGTCTTGAGGTACTTATCGGCCTCATCAACGGCGAGTTGGGAGATACGAACGGCAGGCTGCAACACTGTTGCCTTGATGCCGCCCTGCTTGATCGAGGCAATGACATCAGGGCTGCCATCGAAGCCCACCACGATCACATTGGTCTTGTGAGCCGCTTGCAGCGCTGCCCAGGCACCCAGGGCCATCGTATCGTTCCCCGAAATCACTCCCTTGATGTCGGGGTGCGCCTGCAGGATAGTCTGCATCTTCTGGAAGGCCTCGGTCTGGTCCCAGTTGGCACTCTGTTGGGCCACCATCTTCAGACGTGGATACTGATCGATGACGTCGTGGTAGCCGCGCGAGCGGATGGCTGCGTTGGTATCCGACTGCTTGCCGAGCAGCTCGACATAGTTGCCCTCTTCGCCCATCAGCTTGACGAACTCCTGGGCGCCCAGCGTTGCCCCCTGATAGTTATTGGAGACGATCTGCGCTGCGGCCACGCCGGTGGCGTTGATCTCGCGGTCGATGAGGAAGACCGGGATGCCAGCATTCTTGGCTTTGCGCACCGCCGCCACCGTGGCATCGGCGCCCGCATTGTCGAGAACGATGGCCGCCGCATGACGGGCGATGGCGGTGTCGATCAGCTGATTCTGTTTGTTGACATCATCATCGTGGGTGGCGGCCACCGTATCGTAGCCGAGCGCCTTGGCGCGGGCCACGGCGGCATCGGCCTCCGCCTTGAAGAAAATATTGTCGTAGGCCGGGGTAATAACGAAGATCAGTTTTTTCCCCCCGGAGCTGCCAGAAGTTGTCGACGATGACTGGCCCGAGTTGCCACAGGCAACCAGGCTGAGGCTGACCAGCACTAGCACTGTCAGCAGGTAGAGCATCCGTCGAAGCATAGTCGTTTCCCTTCCTTTCGGCACTCTTCTTTGAGAGATCGTCTCTGCTGCTCTCGTTCCACCTCGCGCGGGTAGAAGAGAGCAAGCGTGTCACGCCAGTTGGGTCGAGTTGATCGCGCAGCCAGTCACTGCCCTGGCTAGAGCCAGCGGCGCTGCGCGGTGTGGGCGCTTCCCTCCCTTGCGACCGAGGGGACGCGCAGTGAGTGCATCCTCCTTCCCAGGGTCCTGTCTTGCCCTGTTTTGGCGCAGGTCCTCCCCTGGCCGTCGCTCGCGCTCGCGTATCAGGCCAGGGCGGCGCGCTTCTGCCACCGCTGCTGGAGCTGGTCAATAATGACCGCCAGCACAATGACGGCTCCCTTGATGACCATCTGCCAGAACTCGGAAACGCCGATCAGCACCAGGCCATCGCTGAGGACGCCGATCACAAACGCGCCGATGATGCTGCCCAGGATCGTCCCCCGCCCTCCGAAGAGCGAGGTCCCGCCCAACACCACCGCCGCGATGGCATTCAATTCATAGCTCTCGCCCGTCGCCGGCTGGGCCGCCTGCAGCTGGGAGGCAATCACCAGCCCTGTCATGGCCGCGCAGAAGCCGGAGATCACATAGACCAACAGCTTGACGCGGTTGACTCGAATGCCCGACAGCTGCGCCGCCCGCTCGTTACCGCCGATAGCATAGACCTGGCGCCCGAACGGTGTGCGGCTGGCCACAAAGGAGGCGACCAGGCCAAAGAGGATCATCAGCCAGATGGGCATCGGCACCCCCAGGATGTTCCCCGTGCCCAAGAAGGGGAAGCCTGTGTTTCCCAGCGAGGGATCGCCTCCCAGGTCGGGAAAGGTCGCTCCGTTGGAGGTCAAGAGCGCCAGGCCGCGGGCGGCGTAGAGCATGCCCAGGGTAGCGATGAAGGGGGCCACGCTCAGGCGCGTGATGACCAGCCCATTGACGAGACCGAGGATGATCCCGACCAGCAGGCTGATCAGGATCACCACCCAGACGTTGAAGTAGACTACCACGCCAAACATGGGCAGCGGCAGCCCCTGGCTGATAAGATAGCCAGCCACCATCGCCGTCAGACCGACAATGGAGCCGACCGAGAGATCGATGCCCGCCGTCAGGATGACGAACGATTGCCCAATGGCCAGCAGGGCATTGATCGAGACGTGCTCGGCCACGATGGTCAGGTCGTTGAGCGTCAGAAAGTCGGGCGAGAGGATCGAGAAAATCACCACCAGGATGATGAGCGCCACAAAGGCACGCAATTGAAAGAGAATGGTCTGAATTTGTCGTCGCTGCAGTGCGAAGCTGCGACGGGCCGCCGGCTCGCGGCTGGTCACAGATGACGGATTGCGCATGATCTCCCTCTTCTAGGCTCGTGGGCGCGGCTGATGGCGCCGCTCTTCCAAGGCAGATGCCGCAGGCGCCGTGGCCTGGGCCTGCCTGTCCACAGGGTCCGCTGCTCCCGATGGCACCGGGCCGTGAGCGGCCTCCTCGTCTCCGGTGGCCGGTCCCTGGCCAGCTGAGGCGGCGGCTACCAGGGCCTCCTCGCTGGCTTCCTCACGGCGAAACTCGCCAGTCAGCCGTCCGCGCGCCAGAACCAGGATGCGATCGGCGACGCTCATGACCTCGCGTAGCTCGGAGGAGACAAACAGAATGCCGAGTCCCTCGCTGGCCAGGCGGTTCATGAGACGGAATAGATCAGCCTTGGCTCCAATATCGATGCCACGGGTTGGCTCATCCAGCAGCAGGAGGCGTGGCTCGGTCAGCAGGCCACGGGCAACGACTACTTTCTGCTGGTTGCCACCGCTGAGCGCCTCGATCAGGGTCTGGGGCGAGGGTGCTTTGATCCCCAGGTCGCCCATGAGCCGGCGTACTGCCGCCAGCTCCTTCTGGCGCGAGAGGGCCGGGCCGCTCAGATAGCGACGCAGGCTTGCCAGGACCATATTCTGGGCCACCGAGAGCGTGGGCACGAGTCCCTCGCGCTGGCGATCCTCCGGCACGAGCACCAGCCCCTCGGCAATGCGCTCGCCGACGTGGCGCCCGCGCAGGCGCTGGCCCGCGATCCACAGAGAGCCACTGGCTTCAGGATGCAGCCCCATCAGACACTCTAGCAGCTCGGTCCGGCCTGCCCCCAGCAGCCCATAGAGGGCCACAATCTCGCCGGCACGCACCTGGAACGAGACATCGTCGAGCAGCAGCCCCCCGCCAGGCCGGGGCAGGCTCAGATGCTCCACCCGCAGCAGCTCCTGGCCAGGAGTGCGCTCCTGGTGCACGTAGGTCTCGCTGACGCTGCGCCCAATCATCTGCTCGACGATCCAGTTGACGTCGATCGTACTCACGGGCGCCTCGGCAATGCGGTGGCTGTCGCGCAGCACCGTCACGTAGTCGCCAATGCGCAGCAGCTCCTCTAGCTTGTGCGAGATATAGATGATCGAGACCCCCTGCGCCTTCAGCTCGCGAATGACGCGGAAGAGAATCTCCACCTCGGCAGTGGTCAGGGCCGAGGTCGGCTCGTCCATGATGAGAATGCGTACGTCACGGGCCAGCGCCTTGGCGATCTCGACAATCTGCTGCTGGCCAAGGCGCAGATGGCCCACCAACGCCTGGGGATCAATGGGCTGCTCCAGCCGCTGCAGCAGGCGCCGGGCCTCGGTTTGCTGGCGGCGCCGATCGACCAGCATGCCGTAACGATGGAGGGCCTCATGGTCGAGAAAGATGTTTTCGGCCACGCTCAGATTCGGAAAGAGGTTCAGCTCCTGATAGATGATGCCGATGCCAGCCCGCGCCGCCTCACGCGGCGACTTGAACTGCACTGGCTGCCCCTCCAGAAGCAGGTGGCCACGGGTGGCAGTCTCCGCCCCAGCAATGATCTTCATTAAGGTCGATTTGCCCGCCCCGTTTTCGCCAATCAGGACGTTGACCTTGCCACGGTAAACGTTGAAGTCCACGTTGTCGAGGGCCACGGTGCCACCGTAGATCTTGGTAATGCCTTCGGCCCGCAGGACAATGTCAGGAGCCTTCTCCTGGTCAGGTGCCTTCATGAGCCGGAACCCTCCACCGCGAGTTTGACCGGGGCCACCAGAATGAACTGCGGATCGGTCAGGGCAAAGACCCCGTAGAACTGGATGAGCTTGCCCTTGAGCTGCGTGGGATGGATGCTTTGCGCTACCTGAACCGCCCGCGCGTTAAGGGCGTCAGCTACCTGGGCATATTGAATCTGGTTGACAAACTGGCTGAAGTGGATGAAGCCCACACCATCACGGATGGCTGTGCCCAGAATGACTGGCCCGATCTGCAGGGAGAGGTCGGCCCGCCCATCGTAAGGAGGCAGATCAAGGCTGAGTGTGCCATTGCGCGAGGTGGTATTGACGCTGACGACGCGCCCCAGGCCCTTCACCATGAAGGTGTAGGGACCGTCCCCTTCTTGATGGCCATAGCGCTGCTGGGCCGCTTGCTGGTTGGCTTTCAGCGCCGCCAGTACCTCGCTGGCGTCGTGGGCCTGCTGGACAACGGTCGGCACCACGCGGCTGGCCCAGATCCGCTGGACATAGGTCTCAGGATCAAAGGTCTGGGAGCTGCCACTGCCACCGCTGGTCGCGTTGCTCGCAGGAGCATTCAGTGGCCGCACCGTGTACAGGCTGCAAGCCGACAGAAGCAGACAGACGCATAAGGCCAGCCCGCTCCAGATCAGCGGCAGCCTGGGCGTTGAGGCCGTCCGTGGCCGCTTGGGCTGCTGCTTCGTGCGGCTCATCCTCTGAGCATGGTCGTACATAGGGTCCTCCCAACCAGACAATGGTCGGTCGTTGTTGGGTTGGCGCTCCTGCACACATGGCAGGTCGCTTGCTCTTGCCTGGGTTTAGTGCGCGACAGCGCCGGCGCTTCCGCCGCTCTCAGGCGCGGCTGCCTGGGCCTGAGCCTGCTTCTGCTCCACCAGCCAGCGCGCCGTCAGGTGATCAGTGATCAGGACGTTGATCCAGCGCCCTTCGAGGGCACCTCGAATAGCCGCCTGTTTGCGTTCGCCACCAGCAACACCCACCGCGTATTTGACGCGCTGCAGCTGCTCCAGGTGCATGCCAATGACGCGCTCGTCGAGCGGGGTCACGACCGGACGCCCCTGGGCATCAAAGAAGCGTAGCACGATGTCGCCAACGGCCCCATGCTCACGCAGTATGTGCAGCTCTTCGAGCGAGAAGATATTGCCGCTGCTGGCCAGCAAGGCCGAGGGTTCGACAGCCCCAATGCCGACCAGAGCCACCGTGACGCTGTCGAAGAGCTGGTAAGCTGCGCGCACAAATGGATCTTCAAAGAAGATCTGACGGGCCTCCGGCGAGCTGACAACGCCCGGCGCCGGCAGAAAGACAGCCTCTCCGTGCAGGAGTTCGGCCAGGCGGCGCGTCAGCTGCGTGGCATGGACCTCCGCCGCCGGGTTGCCGATGCCGCCCAGGATCTGCACAACTTTGGCCCGTGAGGGCTGCGCCAGTGGGTGCATGGCGTCGACCATCGCCAGGAGCGAGGCGCTCCAGGAGGAGATCCCTACAATCTCCCCCGGCGTGATCTTGGACTCCAGCCAGAAGGCCGCCGCTCCCCCGATGGCTTGTAGCATTTGCTCGTTGTTGGCATCCTCCGGGCAATCCGCGACAATGGCCTCTTTGAGGCCGTACAGGGCCTCTAACTGGTTCTCAAGATCAGTGTAGACCCCCCGCGGCATGCTCACCGTAATGCGTACAATCTGCTCTTGCTGGGCCCGCTTGAGCAGGCGTGAGACGTTGGACTGCGAGAGCTGCAGCCGCTCGGCAATTTCTACCTGCGAGAGACCACGCTCGTAGTAGAGACTGGCAACCTTGGCCATCAAGCGCAGATCGTCAATGCGTGCCATAGGTGCGTTACTCCTTACGCCGGCTAAGATCCTTCTTCCCGGCGCCCTGCGGATCGGTGCAGTGTAGTGCGCGCGACCGCCTCCTGCCAGCCGCTGTAGCGGGCCTCGCGCGCTTCCGCAGGCAGGGTCGGCGTGAAGCGTTGACGGGGGCGCGGCAGGGCGGCGATCTCCTCCTCGTTCGCCCAGAGGCCCACCGCCAGGCCCGCCAGATAGGCAGCCCCCAGCGCTGAAACATCTGCCGATTCACAGCGCAGCACCGGTTTGCCAATGATGTCGGCCTGAAATTGCATGAGCAGGTCATTACGAGTGGCACCACCATCGGCGAGTAACACTTGCAGTTTGACGCCCGCTTCCGCCTGCATGGCGTCAAAAACGGCACGCACCTGATAGGCAATGGCCTCGACAGTGGCCCGCGCTAACTGCGGCAGGGTACTGGCCTGAGTTAGACCACAGATGAGACCGCGCGCCTCTTTGTCCCAGTAGGGCGCCCCCAGGCCGCTGAGGGCCGGGACGAAGTAGAGGCCGCCACTGTCAGGCACACTAGCGGCCAAGGCCGCTAAGTCGACGACGGGATCGCTGAGACCAAGGAAGCGCCCTAGCCATTCGACGGCAGCCCCAGTGACGTAAATATTGCCTTCGAGGGCATAGGTGACCCGCTCGCCTATGGCCCAGGCGATCGTGGTCGAGAGCCCGCTCTGCGAGAGACGCGGCTCCGGCACCGGCGTCATGAGCGAGGAGCCAGTACCATAGGTGGCTTTCACGGCTCCCGGCAGAAAGCCGGCCTGGCCAAAGAGGGCGGCATGTGAGTCCCCGATCAGGGCCGCAATGGGTAGGCCCGCCGGCAGCGCGCCGCAGGCCACGGTCCGGGCGTGTATCGCTGCCGAAGGCTCAACGACAGGCAGGATCGCCGCCGGCACGCCCAGCAGCTGCAGCAGCTCCTCGTCCCAGGCTCGCCGCCCTAGATTGAAGAGCTGCGTGCGCGAGGCATTGGTCATGTCACAGATATGAGCCGCGCCGCCGCTCAGCTGCCAGCAGAGCCAGCTATCGACAGTGCCAGCACATAGCTCGCCAGCCTCCGCCCGCTCCAGGAGATCCTGCTCTTCCAACAGCCAGCGGATCTTCGTCCCGGAGAACATAGGGTCGAGAGTGAGGCCACTGCGCTCGCGGATGAATGGCTCCAACCCCCGATCTTGTAGGGACTGACAGAGCTGACGCGAGCGCTGACATTGCCAGCTCACACATGGCCCCAGAGGCCGACCGCTGGCCCGCTCCCAGAGCAGAACCGACTCGCGCTGGTTACTGATGGCCACGGCTACCAGCTCTACGTTGGCACCGCCCTGCTCCAGACAGGCGGTGCTGGCCTCCAGCACGCTCTGCCAGAGCTCCAGCGGGTCCTGTTCAACCCAGGCCGGACGCGGATAGCGGCGCTGCACAGGACGGCTGGCCCGCGCCAGAACATTGCCCGCTGCGTCGACGAGCAAGGCTTTGGTATTGGTGGTTCCCTGATCGATGGCCAGGATTGCCGTCTGCTTCATTGCTCTGCTCTCGCCTTGAGAAGCTCTAACGCCGCCGCACGAATGCCCGCGGGCGTCAGAGCGAAATGCTCTAAGAGATACTCGGGCGAGCCGGTGGGCGCGAAGACGCCGGGGACGCCCAGGATACGCATCGGCACGGGATAGGTGGTCACCACTGCCTCGGCAACCGCTCCTCCTAGCCCACCATAGATGGTGTGCTCTTCAACGGTGACAATGGCCCCGCTGCGCCGCGCAGCCTCGACCACCGCCTCACGATCGAGCGGACGAATGGTCGCCATGTTGATCACTGCCGCCTCGATGCCGTCGTTGGCCAGGAGCGCGGCAGCCTCCAGGGCCCGAGCCACCATGACCCCCGTGGCGATCAGCGTGATATCGCTCCCCTGACGCAGCCAGCTCGCTTTACCGAGGCGGAAGCGATAGTCCGCCGGATGAACCTGCGGCACCGGCATACGGCTGATGCGCAGGAAGAAGGGACCAGAGAGGCGAGCTGCTTCGTGCACAGCTTGAGCGGTCTCCAGTGGATCAGCAGGCACGATCACTGTGAGATTGGCGATGGCGCGCGTCCAGGCCAGGTCTTCAATGGAGTGATGCGTCGGCCCCAGCTCGCCGTAGGCCAGGCCGCTACTCATGCCGCAGAGCTTGACGTTGGCCTGCGAGTAGGCCAGGTCAACCTTGATCTGTTCGAGGGCGCGCGCTGTCAGAAAAGGCGAGGCCCCGCTGACAAAAGGAACCTTGCCGCCATTGGCGAGGCCAGCAGCTACCCCAACCATGTTCTGCTCGGCAATACCCACGTTGACCAGCCGCTGCGGGAAGGCCGCCTTGAAGCCTTTGAGCTTGCTGGAGCCAAGGGAGTCATTGATGACGACGACAATGCGCGGATCGTTACGCGCCGCCTCTTCGAGCGCCTGGGCAAAGGCATCTCGACAGTCGTAGAGCTGGCTCATCCGTGCACCGCCTCCCGCAGCTCCTGTAAAGCCCGCTCAGCCTCTTCGGGCGTCGGTACTCGATGGTGCCAGTCAACATTGTCGCACATAAAGGAAACCCCTTGACCTTTGTGTGTGTAGGCGATCAGACAGCGCGGACGCCCCGGCTCCCAGCTCTCGCTCTGCAACATGTGCAGGAGCGCGGCGTAGTCGTGCCCGTCGACCTCGCGCACCGCCCAGCCGAAGGCACGCCATTTGTCAGCCAGAGGCTCCAGCCGGATGGTGTCCTCGGTTGGCGCGCCCTGCTGCAGTCGGTTACGATCGACGATGACGGTCAGGTTGTCCAGTCCGTAGTGAGCGGCGGCCATCGCCGCTTCCCAGTTGCTGCCTTCTTGCAGCTCCCCGTCCCCCGTGAGCACGTAGGTGCGCCAGGCCGCTCCGTCAAGCCTGGCCGCCAGGGCCGCCCCAACGCCGATGGGGAGGCCATGACCCAGCGGGCCAGTGCTGGCCTCAACCCCCGGCACCTTGGTGCGATCGGGATGACCGTTGAGACGCGAGAGAGGCTTCATGAAGGTCTCTAGTTCGCTCGTTGGAAAGAAACCTACTTCGGCAATGGTGTTGTAGAGAGCACCAGCACAATGCCCTTTGCTCAGGATGAAGCGATCACGATCAGGAGCATCGGGATGCTGCGGGTCCACGCGCAGGACGGCAAAGTAGAGCGTGACCAGAATGTCCAGCGCGGAGAAGTCGCCCCCAAGGTGCCCCATGCCCGCGCGCTGGATCATCACAAGGTCCCGCTGCCGCAAGAGATTGGCTTTCCTGCTCAGGGCCGCAAGCTGGTCCTCACGATCCTGGGTCATGCTTACTCTTCGCCTCCGTCCAGTCCTAGCAGGGCGGCAAAGACAAGCTGCTGCGCCTGCAAGGCGTCTTGCTTCTCTTGGGCTTCCTTGAGAGCCCCCTGGTCGAGCCGCTGGCGCACACGGTCAAGGGCTCGGATGCGCTTGATGCTGACACGCGCCGCCTCGACGGGATCTTCGCGGAAGGGAAATTGATCCAGCAGGATGGGACGCTGCCAGCCAATACGCTCGACCGCTTGCAAAAATTCGATGGTTTCGATGAGGTGAATGGAGGCTACGGCCAGGTCGTCGTCCCATTCACGCCAGTTGTCGTTGACTTCGATGCTTGTCAGCTTGCCATGACGTGCGATCAACTGGAGGGCTTCCGCCGGCGTCTCTTTGGCAAACAGGGAGTGGCCAAGGTCCATGACGATGCCGACGTTGTTGACGCCCATCTCTTGAATGGCGAGGAGGGTGCGCGCGGAGGAGCTGAGGACAAGCTGGACACGCGGCTCTTTGGCTTTGTATTCAATGGCGTATTGCAGGTCAGGGTTGGCCTCCGCAACCGCGCGAATGCCGTTGACGGTGAAGTCCCACAGCTGTAGATGGTCAGCCTGGAAGGGGTAGTCGTAGCCGTCTTGCCCAGGCCAGAATTTGACGTAATCAGCTCCCAGGACCCGGGCAACGTCGCTGGCCCGCTTGCCCAGGTCAATGGCCTGCTGCCGCACAGCGGGATCAGGATGGGTGAAGCTGCCACGGGCGAAACGCTGGTCATAGATGACAGGCGTGACGGCGATGGCTCGCAGTCCGTTGCGCTCCAGTGCCTCTTTGACTTGCTCCAGGCTCAGGTCCTCTTCGGGAAAGGGATAGTTGATGTCTAACCCAACCAGTCCCCCAACACGCCCGGCTCGCTCGATGGCTTCAAGGGTGCCAACCGGCGGCCCGTAGGCGTTGGTGGCATAACGGTCGATAAACTGGCCGAAGAGCCAGATGCCTGCGCCAAACCGGAGGCCGTTGCTCATGGTCTCTTTCTCCTCATCTCTGAATAATTATTCAGCACTGAAAAAATATTCATCACGCTGATAAGTGTACCGGGACAGGGCCGCTCTGTCAAGGGGCTGCGCCGGCAATTTTTGCCCGGCTGCCTGGGTTGGCGTCAGTAAACCGGGAGCAAGCAGGCAGAGTGCAGGCACGGGCTGCGTCTGGCCCGCCCCCGCCAGATCTAGGGTATAGTCACTGTTGCGGTTTTTATGCTACACTGGAGGCGATCTGACCAGGAAGAGAGGCAGGTTGATGCACGCACGGCCCGACGCTGATGAGGCGGAGCTGCTCACCAGGAGCCAAAACGGCGATGTGAGCGCCTTTAATGAGCTGGTTCTGCGCTATCAGTCCAGCGTCTATAATGTGGCTCTGCGCATGCTGGGCGACGCGGACCTGGCCGCCGATATTACACAGGACACCTTTCTGGCGGCTTTCCGCCATCTGGCTAATTTCCGCGGGGGGACGGCCTTTCGCTCCTGGCTGCTGCGCATTACCACCAACCTGGTCTACGATCATTGGCGCCGTCAGCGCCGTCATCCAGAAGAGTCATTGGAGGCGGCCAGCGACGAGGATGATCCGCAGTCCCCGGTCACCCTGGCCCAGCTGGCTTCAGCCGATCTGGAGGCTAACCCAGAGCTGTACTTGCTCCATCAGGAGCTGCAGGAACTGATCCAGCGCGGGCTGGCCGAGCTTCCTCCCGAGCAGCGGCTGGCGGTGATCCTCTGCGATATCGAGGGGCTATCGTACGAGGAGATCGCGGCTGTCATGCAGACGATGCTCGGGACAGTGCGCTCGCGCATCGCGCGGGGCCGCTCCCGCCTGCGGGCTTATCTGGCTCGCCATCAGGAACTTTTGCCGCGCCCGTTTCGTTCCCCCTAAGAGGTGCTGTCTCTGGTCTCTGTACTCCTCCGAGCAGGTGGCTTGCCCGGGAAGGAGGAAGGAACAGCGCCATTGTGACGCAGGCTTGCTTGTAGAGGGGCATTTTTCCGGCACTGGAGAGAGAGTCGTGGCACAGGATCATCAGGAGCATCCAACGCTTGAGCAGCTTTCAGCCTATCTGGACGGGGCGCTCTCTTCCGAGGAAGGAGCTTTCTGCGCTGCTCATCTGCCTCACTGCGCTTCCTGTCGCTCAGAGCTGGCAAGTCTGCGCCTGACACGCGACCTGCTGCGGACACTGCCGCGCGCTACGCCTCCGCGCACCTTTACGTTAACGCCTGAGCTGCTTGAGAGCGCATCCACACCTTCCACTCCTTCTGTACCAGCACAGTCGGCAACTGCCTCGCCCGAGGCTGCTCCCTTGCTGCTTCCGCGTCAGCAGCGGCCTGCGGCAGGGGCCCGCGCGGGACACCCGCGGCTGCATCGCTTTGTGCGCGTCCTCAGTACCTTGGCGGCGGTGATCGCCCTGGCGCTGCTGCTGTCAGGACTGCTGGTGCTAGTACAGGGCAGCAACTCGTCGAGCAGCGTGAGCACAGTGGCTCGACCGGCGCCCGCGGTCTCTACTGCTTCTTCTGCTGCTCAGGGGGGCCATCCGAGAGCGACGGCGACTCCTTCAACGGTGGAACCGCACGGCCTTCGGCCTGGTTCGACAGCCCCCCCCGCTTCCTCTAATCCTATGTCCGGCAGCGAGCGGGGACCCAGCCCTACCGCTTCCCTGGAAGCGCTTCTGAGTGCCCCTGTGCTGCTCCTGCTGCTGGGGGGCCTGCTGCTGATCGTCAGCCTGGTCGGCCTGCTGCTGACGCGCAGGGCTGGCCTGCCTTCCTGGCCCCACCAGGAGGGAGATAAGGGGAACAGACAGGCCACTCGCTAGGCCCAGCTCTCAGTCGCCCTTCTCGCCCTTCAGGGAAGCTGGACTCCAATGTCGGCCAGCCCTTGACGCAAGCTCTGCTCGTTGAGCTCGGTAATGGCTACGGCGCGTACAATGCCCTGGCGATCGATAAAGTAGGTGGTGGGAATAGCTGTGACGCGATAGACGGCGTTGACCTTGCTACCGGCGTCGAAGAGGAGAGGATAGGTGACCTTGAAGGTCCGGCCAAAGCTGGCGATGTCTTCTTTGGGATCAGCCTGGTTGATGCCTAGCAAGACAAAGGCCCCCTGGGCGCCATATTGTTCGTAAGTGCGCTGGAGAAGGGGGACTTCGCGCCGACAGGGATCACAGGACTCCGACCAGAAGTTGATGACGACTGGATGGCCACGCAGGGCTTTGAGATTGACGGTCGGGCCGCCACGTCCACCATAGACGGGCAGGGTGAAGTCGGGAGCCGCCTGCCCGACGGCGATCCCCGGAGTCGGCGCCGTCGCTGGCGCCGGCAATAAGGTCAGCACAATATAGCCCCCGGCCAGCAGGGCGACCAAGACCAGGACGCCAATGAAGATGAGCCGCCGCCGATTCCGTGGCCTGCCTACCTGCTGCTCATAGTGAGCAGCCAGCTCTTCTTCAAATTCGCGCCGCTGCTCCCGCACTCGTTGCTTCTCTGTTTGCTCTTTGTTGATGACTCCGCGTTTCTGTGCCATGCCTTTGCTCGTGAGGGGATAGAATGCGCTCCGCACAGGCGGATCTGCCTCCTCGATCTCTCCCATACTATAGGCCGGGCTCCTCCTCTCGTGCAAGTCCTGGCCCCAGCATCAGGCCCTTCCTGCTCCCCCTCGCCACCCGCTCACTCCTGCGGCGGGTTCGGCACTTCTTCTAGCAGATCCGCAACGCGACACGCAGCCCTAGCGCTTTTGCCAGTTGCTCTAGTGTGTGCACCGTCGGGCTATAGCTCGGATCATTGCAGATTCGGGTAATGGTGCTAAAGGAGATATCCGACATCCGCGAGAGCTTGCTCATGCTGATGCCACGCTGCGGGGGGAGACCAGCCAGCAAGGAGAGAGGGCGGCAGGCAGTGCAAGTTTGCATAGGTTTTTGTATAATCTACACGATCTGATCAAGCTTTTGCAGGGTTGACCGCTCTCAAAAGGGCACCGCCTGCGGGAGGCCATGTATGGAGACAGCTCTACTCGTCAGCTTTGCCATTGTCAACGTCATTGTCACCGCCGCCTTCGCCGGTGTCGTGTTGATGCAATACGTGCAGCGTCATCGTCCCCATCAGCTCTACTGGTCGCTGGCCCTCGGGATGGCCTTTGTGGCCACGCTGGCCTATGTTCTCATGATTCCAGCGCAGCCGACGAGCGGACTGGGGACCATCCTTTTCCGTATTTACTACATTCTCGGCGCCGCCCTTACCTCAGCCTGGCTGGGTCTGGGCAGCATCGCCCTGGTCGGAGGTCGGCGTGTGACCCTGGCCAGCCTCATCGTGCTCTCCCTCGTCAGCGTGCTGGCCATTATCTCGATTGCCACGGCGGGCGTCGATCAGCAAGCCCTCAGCCATGTGGTTGGCAGCTCTGGCCGCGGCGTCCTCCAGCTCGGGGTGGGCGTCGTCACCATCATCATCCTGAATACCGCCGGCGTCGTGGCCGTCGTCGGCGTGCTGCTCTACTCCCTCTGGAAGCTGCTGCGGCGCCAGCCCTCGATCCGCGGTTTGCAGACCAGTAACATCTTTTGGGGGAACGTGCTCATTCTCCTGGGGGAGCTGCTCAACGCCGCCGCTGGCAGCTTCGCCCGCTTCATGGGCCTGGAAAGCACCTTCTGGCTCTTCATGGCCCTGGGCTGGCTCGTCTTCTTCTGCGGCGTTCTTCTCACCGGGCGCCGCGCACCCCGAGCGGCTCCAGCCAGCGCCGCCGCAACCACGACTAGCGTCCCAGCCTCTAGCCAGCAACCAGCATCATCCTAGACAGCCCGCCAGCGGACCGCTCAGGGCTGGGCCGTCACCTGCTTGCTTATTTGACCGCCCCCAAGAAACAAAGGGGCGAGCGAGAGGCTGTCCTCAACCAACCTCTTGCTCGCCCGTTGCAGCCCACGCTATGGGATCTAAGGGGCCAGCCTTAGCTGTTCGCCTGCAGCTCACCCAGGGTCACGTTGATTGTCAGCTGCTGATTGCCGCGATAAACCGTTACCCGGGCGGTTTGGCCAGGACTCTTGTTGACCAGGATATCGCTGAGCGTCTGGTTATCGGTGACCTTCTGGCCATCGATGGCTACGATGATATCACCAGCCCGCAGGCCCGCGCGAGCCGCTGGCCCGTTGGCCGTGACCGAGACGATCAAGGAGCCGTAGTCAACCGGCAGGTTATCCTGAGCCGCCAACTGGGGCGTCACTGAAGCCACGCGCACGCCCAGGGCCGCCCGCCCCGTATGCGTGACCTGGCCTGTAGCGATAATCTGCTGTGCGATGAAGCGCACGCGGTTCGAAGGGATGGCAAACCCCACGCCGTTCGCTGGCGTATTGAACTCGGGATCGATGGCCGCCACGGTCGGGATACCAATGACGTTGCCCGAGAGATCAACCAGCGCTCCGCCGCTATTGCCCGGGTTGATTGGGGCATCGGTCTGAATAGCGTTGGCGATCACTGCCGACCCCTGGCCCTCCTCAGAGACCGTGCGCCCCAGTGCACTGATGATGCCGTGGGTGACCGTCTGCGTCTCGCCCAGGGGGTTTCCGATGGCCAGCACCTCCTGTCCAACCTGCAGCTTCGACGAGTCGCCCAGGGTGGCCACCGTGATATTGCTCGGTGGATTGATCTTAATGACCGCCAGGTCGTCGGCGGGATCGGTGCCAGCCACCTGAGCCTGCAGGTGGGTACCATCGGCCATTACCACTTCAATCTGCTGGGCGCTCTCCACCACGTGATAGTTGGTCACGATGTAGCCGCGCTTATCAATAATGACGCCGGAGCCGATGCCTGAAGCGCCTGAGGACGTCGTGACATTGATCTGCACCACGGCAGGCTGGACCTTAGCAATGGCGGCTTCTCGCGCCTGCTCGGCGGTCGTCACCACCTTGGCGCTCGTCGTGCTGTTACTGCTGCCGGTCTGCAGGGTCGCTGAGGCCACGCCGTTGGCATTGCCAAATTGCCAGCCGGCAGCGAAGAGCAGCCCCCCAAAGATCGCAGCCAGAACCAGGGTGATCACCACCGCCCGGAACGAGGACCCGCGCCGTGGCGGTGGCGCCGCCGGCGTGAGCGGCCCACCTGCTCCATAATAGGGACTGCTAGCCGGCATCGCCGTATTAGCTGGCCCGCCCGTTCCCGCTGCGTTCTCGCTCGGACGATAGTGAGCAGCTACTGTCTGCTGATCGTAGGGATCGCTCATCCCTGCTTCGTCTTCTGCGTGCGGATTATACATGAGCCTGCAACCTCCGTCGATACTCTCTCCCGACACTGCTTTCTATAATACTACTAAAGAGAAGGTCCCCGGGTGAGACTGTGAGCAGGCAAAGCAGGCACGAAGCTCCTTCTTTCGCCGCCTCGTGCACACCAGACCGCCTGGCTGACCGACGGTCTCGGGCAACGCTGCCTTTACGTGTACTCTGTGGGGATGATGTCGATCACAACCGGGTTCGCGCATTTGTCTTGCTGTTTGTACTATAGCGGGAGATCGTCAGAGATTCTTCAGACTTCTGTAAAGGATTTGTAAGCCAGCAGCGAGATGAGAGCGGAGACCCCTCTTGCCCGGACGCTCCTTCTCATGCGATAATGGCCCCTACAGATAGTGAGGCTGCGCACTCTGCTTGCAAGACAGAGAAAAGGCAGCCCTCAAGGCAGAAAAGGAATGGCAGAGAAGCAAACACCTCAAGGGGAACAAAGGCCATCAACCGTCGATGACCTCTGGAGCGAAGCCAGAGAGCAGCTTCAGCGCCACAACTGGCAGGCTGCCGTCGCCAGCTATCAGCAATTGCAGGCGCTCAATCCCGAGAACGAGGAAGCCCTCACCGGCCTGGCCCTCGCCCTCGATGGCAGCGGAGCTTATGAGCAGATGCTGGCCATCAGCGAGCAGGCGCTGGAACTGCAGCCTCATTCGGCCCTGGCCCTGGCCTGCAAGGCGCGCGCTCTGCAAAAGCTAGAGCGCCTCTCTGAGGCCACAATTGCCAACGATCAGGCTCTGCTGCTCGATCACCAGCTGGCGCTCGCCTGGCTCAACCGCAGCGGACTGCAGATTCTCCAGCAGCGCTTTCCCGAGGCGCTGCGCAGCGCCGAGCGCGCCCTGGAGCTTGATGCCAGCGACGCCCGTGCCTGGGCCAACAAGGGCACGGCCCTGCTCAATCTCAATCGGCTGCCCGAGGCCCTCGAGGCCTTCAACCAGAGCCTGGCGCGCGACCCGGACTATCTCTTCGTCCTTCAGATGAAAGGTGAGCTCCTACGGCGCCTGGGTCGCCCCCAGGAAGTGCGCGAACTGATGCATCGCGCTCTGCAGCTCGCCCCGAACGATCCTTTCTCGCTCTCACTGCTCGCCCAGGCCCTGCGCGCCCTGGGCGAGATGGAAGAACTGTTCGAGGTGACCAGCCAGCTGACGCGCCTGACCCCCGGCAGCCTGCTGGCCTGGGAGATGCACATGCGGGCCTTGCGCAGCCTGGGACGTTTCGAGGAAGCCGTCGAAGCCATCGAGCGCGTGCTGGAACTTGATCCGCACAACGTGCGCTTCTGGACTATCAAGGCCGATAATCTTTATCGCCTGGGCCGCTACCGTGAAGCAGCCCGCGTCGCCGGCTACGCTTTGCAGCTGGCGCCCGACTATCGCCCGGCTCAGCGCATCCACGAAAAAGCTGTCCGCCTGATGTACCAGCACAAGGAGCGCCGCCTGCGCTGAGCGTGCGCGAGCGCTGTCCAGTTCCGGCCAGGCTGGGCTAATGACAGTCGCTCCCCTCTCAGCGCAGATCAGGCGCTTTGTCCGCCTCCGCCCGCCAGGCTCTTGCTCGACTACATCACGAGCAGCCGCTGCAGGAGGGGAAGCAGCAGATCCTGGCGATGAGCGCGCAGCGGCGCTCGCAGGCGTTCGGGTACCAGCACCCGAATGCGCCGCTGATGTTGCTCATAGCGCGCCAGATCATCGGGCTGCAGGCCCGTCGCCTGGACCCAGGTCACCAGGGCCTCCATGCCAACTGGCGGATTGGCAAACCAGACCCAGACGTCCATCTCCCAATTAACCGGACGAGGAATGTCGATCAAAACCTCGTAGTCGGCAATCTCCGTCTCCAAAGCCGGGGCTAATTCCGCCGCCAGAGCCTGCTCGACGCGCCGCCGGCGTTGGGCATCCCAGTAGAGGGCATCCAGGCGCTGGAAAAGCTGGCCCGCTGGGCGACTGATCTCCAGGGCATCCTTGTAGGGCCGGCGCAGCTCCAGGGCCTCCGTCAGCGCCCGTGAGGCTGGCGGCATCTGTGGCTCAGCCAGCAGGGTCAGGAGAGAAGCATCGTCCAGCCCGGTCAGCCGCTCGGCGCTCAGCGCCCCCGCCAGCAGCGCTTCTTGCACGGCCCGCATCAGCATCACCTGAAAGGCGCGATTGGTATGATGCCAATAGATATTGTCAAACATCTCCTGGCGGGCGTGCAGTAACGAGTGGAGCGGACTGATCCCCTTATGCGTCACCACGATGCGCCGCTGCCCCTGGACACTGGGGTGAACACGCAGCGCTCCCAGCAAACGTGCCACATCGACACCCCCATAGGGCACGTTGCAGGCCCGCGCATCTCGCGGCAGATAGTCCAGCTTGTCGACGTCCAGGGCCCCGCTCAGCAGATTGCGCAGCAGCTCGTCGTCTTCGGGCAGGCGCTTGCCCGGCGGAGGATCGATAAAGTCCGCCACACGCCCAGGCGAGAGCTGGTACTCTTCTTCCAGAATCGTAGCAATCTCGCTCCGCTCGATGATCGAGCGCCCGACACGCTCATGGGCAATAATGGGATGGCCCAGCTCCTCAATGACGTGCGAAAACGGGTAGTGCCCGATATCGTGCAGCAGGGCCGCCACGATAAGTGCCTGTACGCTCTTGAGGGAGACACCATAGAGGCCGCCGTTGCTGCCACGCTGCAGCAGCGCGCGCACGGCACGCACCGCCAGATGATAGCAGCCCAGGCTGTGCTCATAGCGCGTATGCGTCGCTCCCGGCCAGATGCGATAGACAAAGCCCAACTGCTTGACCTTCTGTAGGCGCAAGAAGGGGACACTGCTGATCAGCTTGATTTCACGAGGACCAAGAGGGATCAGATCGTAGAGGCTATCTCGCACTGTGCTGACGGGATCTTCATCGGGCAGAAGCGGCAGGCCACGACGATCACGCCAGGGCTGCCACATGCCTGGCTGCGCCACCTCCGGCCCCACCGGCGCCATCTCCTCCGCCGCCAGCGCTCCTTGACGCTCAAATGCGAGCGAATCGCTTGCTTGCTCCTTTGTGCTCATGCTTCGATTCTACCAGCTTCCTGGAAAAGAGAGCCAGTCCCGCCGTGTCACAGCCCCTTGCTCTCTCTGTCGACAGCGGGCGGAACCAGGAACAGAACAGCCAGCACAGCAGAGCAGTCAGAGGGCGACAGCCTGGCACGGCCAGCCAGACAGACAGGACAAGACAGGACAGGACTCTTGCCCTAGGAATGGCCCCCTGCGCTTGCATTCCCCCAGAGCGGCGCCTATAATTAGGCTTGTCTTTCAGGGAAGCCAGCCAGCGTGCTGTGCAATGTGCAAGCGACGGGCGCTTTATTCCCGTCGCTTTCTCATTTGTGTCGCGCTTTCCTGCACAATCGTTTTTTCTGTCTATCTCTGGACTATGTGGAAAGAGGGAGAACCAGCATTGATGACTACCCCACCAGATCAACCAACCTGCAAGCTGCTGGTGATCGATATCGACGGCACGCTACTAACGCCCGGGGGCGAGATCACGGAGGGAACGCGCACCGCCATAGCGGAGGCCCGGGCCGCTGGCGTCACTGTGACCCTGGCCACTGCCCGCCGCTATGGAAATACGGCCAGCATCGCGCGCGAGCTGGCCTTGAGCACGCCACTGATCCTCTACGACGGCGCCCTGATCGTTGAGCACCCCAGCGGGCGCATCCTCTATAGCAACCCCCTACCGGACCACATTGCCCAGCAGGGGATCGCGCTCCTCCTGGCCGAGGGCCTGCAACCAGTGATTCAGCCGCTTGGCGATCCTCTGCACGAGGAAGTATGGACCGGCCCCGCCGAGCTAGATTCCCCCTGGCAACAGCGCTACTTCACGGTCCACGCCGCCGAGCTGCGTCGGCTGCCGCGCGAGCAGCTATTGAAACCGCGCAGGCCAGTGCTGCGCCTGGTCGCCCTGGAGGACCCCGAGCGACTCCGCCTGCTGGCGCCAGCGGTGGCCGCCCTTGATTGCTCCTGGCTCCTGCTGGAGCGCGGCAACTACCAATGCGGCGAGCTGTCACTGTTGTGCACCGGCTGCTCTAAGGCCACAGCGGTGGCTGCCCTGGCCGACCGGCTGGACATTCCACTGAGCGAGGTCATGGCCATCGGCGACAACGAGAACGATATTAGCATGCTCTCTCTGGTCGGTCTTGGGATCGCTATGGGCCAGGCCAGTGCCGCCGTCAAGCAGGCTGCACGCGCAACAACCACCAGCAACAGCGAGGATGGTGTAGCTCACGCCATCGAGCGCTACTTACTCCGTTCCGCCCGTACCAGCGATTCAAATTCGCGCAGGCGCTCGACCTGCTTGTGATTCGGGGCCGCCTGCCAGCGCCGCTGCTGCACCAGCGCCAGGGCATCGCGCGCATGCATGCCCCCATAGACCAGAACGGCGCAGGCCAGCAGAGCGCTGCGACCTACCCCATGCTCACAGTGGACAAGTACACGCCCGCCACGCTGGATGCGCTCGTTGACCCAGCGTGCCCCCTCTAGCAGCTGCTCCCGCGAGAGCGGCTGCGTGTCGGGCGTCGGCAAATGGAGTAGCTCAATGCCAACCCGGGCCAGAGCCTGGCGATCGTCGACATACTCGGCGCGTGTATCAACGACATGCGTGACGCCCAGACGCGCCAGCGCCTTGACGTCCTGGGGATGGATACGCCCCCCGACAGCCAGCTGATCGGTGATCCAACTGAGATTGAGCTGATCAGGAAGAGGAATATGGAGAGCACGCGCCAGGCGCTCACTCAGTGAGTTTTCGGGGAAGAGGTGCGCCGCAATGCGCGTCCAACGACGATAGAGAACGCGGACAACCCCGGTCAAGGCCCAGCGCCAGCGCGAGAACCGGAGGCGTGGAGCCTCGCTAAGCACCGGGGCCGCGGTCGCCGTCGGCGTCGGCGGATCAGCGTAGCCAGGATCTCTCATGAGTGGTTGCTGCGGCGTGTTGCCTTCTTTTCGTTGTTTGCTCGTCTGCTTTTGCTCCATGCTCTCTAAGAAAAATGCCCCCTCATCTTCTTTTTCTTCTGCATCGCATGCATCTCCTGCATCGCCCCCCCTTTCACCACAGTCCCAGCGGTGCGAGGCCCGGCCCGCCGGCGGCAGCTAGAACCTTCACGGGTCTGGACCTGGCTCAATCCGGCCACGGCCAGAGGCGCAGCAGGAACTAGCGGGAAGTTACAAATGGCGGCACATCAGCGTCCTGCCCCTGTTCTTCGGCGGCGTCGTGCTGCATAACGCGCTCTAGCGCCACAATTGCACACTCTATCATGCTATCATCAGGCTCGCGCGTCGTCAAACCCTGAAGCGCCAGGCTGGGAGCTAACAGGAAACGTACCGGCGGCAGATGATACCAGGCTGCTCCCAGACGCAGCAGTTCGTAGGCGACAGTCGCAATGACGGGCACAAGCAGAACACGCGAGAGCAGTCGCAGCCAGAGCGAGGGGAAGCCAAGTAGGGCAAAGGCCACGATCGAGACGACAACGACCAGGAGCAGGAACCCGGTGCCGCAGCGCGTGTGGACCCGTGAGGCGGCTCTCACGTGAGGCACATCGAGCGGCTCGCCCTGCTCCATCGCATTGATGGCCTTATGCTCGGCCCCGTGGTAGCCGAAAACACGCTGAACCTCGGCCAGGCGCCCGATCAGGAGCAAATAGCCAATGAGCAGCGCCAGACGGATCAGACCTTCCACCAGGAGATTGAGCCAGGTCTGCCCAGGCGGCTGCGGCACCAGACCGGCCAGAAAGACCGGCAGCAGGAAAAAGAGCACGATAGCGAAGCCGAGTGAGATCACCAGCGGGCCAGCCAGAGCTATCCCCCCAGGCCGCCCCGACCCTTGAGCTCCAGCAGCCTCAGCTGTCTTCCCTGACTCCTCCTCCAGTCCAAGGGCGACGTTGGCCGAGAGCGCCATCATGCGCGTCCCCAGGACCAGCGTCTCCCACAGGAGCAGCAGGCCGCGCAGCAGTGGAAGACGAAACAGAGAATTGCGATAGAGCCGCGGCTCCAGCGGCTCTTCGTAGAGGTAGATACTGCCATCGGGACGGCGCACAGCCATCGCGACCGAGGTGCGCCCGCGCATCATGACGCCCTCCATGACGGCCTGCCCGCCATAGTAGAATTTGGAGAATCTCGCTTTGACGCTCGCTTTGACGCGCTTGGCCATCATTTCCCCTTCATTTTGGCAATGGCAGCCTGGGCCACGGCCTGCCGCTCTTCCCAGGGACCAGGCTGACCCGGCGGCGGCAGATAACTGAGGATGAGACGAGCGATGTCAAAGGCCGCCTGGGGCCGGCTCAGGCGCCGCGCGTTCTCGATTCGCTCCTGGAGGAGGGTCGACCCTGGCTCTAGCAACTCTTGTAGCGCACGCACCAGTTGCTGTGGCTTTCGCGCCAGTACTCCCACCCCATTCCGCTCAACAAAGGTGACGTTTCCCTCCTCTTGACCCGGAACATAGCCGCTGAGGATGATAGGCAGGTTGCAGGCCAGAGCCTCGCAGATGGTACCCGGGCCAGCTTTGGTGACGATGACGTCAGCGGCGTGCATCAGCTCGGGCATATTGGTCACAAACCCCATGATTCTGGCAGGCACCTGCCACTTCCCCTGCTCTTTCTGCAGCTGCGCATAGAGACGCCGGTTGCGCCCTGTGACAACCAGCAACTGCACCGGTAGTCGCGCCTGCGAGATGGCTTCTACCGCGGTGCGCAGGCCGCCACTGCCTTCACCCCCTCCTACCAGCAATACGACTGGACGCTCCGGCTCAAGCCCAAGCTGCTCCCGCAGCTCCTCACGGCTGGCTACCGGCAGAGTAAAGCGCGGGTGAATCGGCATGCCGAGAAGGTGAACGCACCCCGCTTCCAGGCCACGCGCCAGATAGAGCTGTCTGGTCTCTTCGGTAGGAAGAACGTAGGCTGTGGCTCCTTCAGTAAACCAGGAGTGATGAGCTGAGATGAGGTCGGTGACAACAACCAGGAAGGGCACCGGGCGCGCCAGATGCCGCAGTGCAGCCACCGTGACATAGTTGAGTAAAGGATGGGCCGAGACAATGACATCAGGCCGCAGCTCGCTGAGGCGCTGCTCTAGCCTCTTGAGCATCAGCGGGCTGAGGAGCTGCTGCACTTCGTTGATGCGCCCAGGATGGTTGGAAAGATGGAAGATCAGCCCATAGAGGCCAGGGGTATAGCGACTGGCCGGGCCATATAGCCTGGCAAACTGGCGCAGGGGAAAGGCTCCACACTCCTCAAAGGCTTCGACAATCTCTAGACGAAGCGGCGTAGCAGTCTCCTCTCCCTCAGCCATTTCTGGGCCAGCACCAGCTCCATTGCTCGGACCTGGCCACGCCCCCGCTGCTACTTCAGCCTCGCCTCGCTCTCCTCGCTTGATGTCTCCGTTACCTGCTGCGCGCTCCTGCAGCAGCTGAATGGCGCTGCTGATGGCCAGAGCCGCACTACGATGGCCTCCTCCCGTATCGGCGATCAGAAAGACAATACAGCGTTGACTCACTGGGGCACGCTCCCCCTTCCGTTCACTGCCCGGCTCCCTGATAGGAGCCGATAGGCCGAGTATAGCATAGCCCAGAATAGAGAAGCAAGCAGCGATCGCTCTGCCGCTCCTGCATGAGATAGCACCGTTTGCCTGGTGAGGCAGCAGAGCAGACAGCAGGGCCGACCTCCTGCCCAGAGGCTGCGCGCGGCCCTGCTCACTTGCGCTCAGCGTCGTCTGGCTGAGCGAAATAGCAGACCGGGTCACGCGGCGAAGGACAGGCGATCGGCCCGCGCCATCTGTCAACTGCCCTCACTTCATGGCCGCTTCTTCTTCCTGCAGGTTAAAGCGCTTGCGGAAGCGCTCCACACGACCAGCCGTATCGAGGATGCGCTGCTGACCCGTGAAGAACGGATGGCACTTTGAGCAGATGTCGACCTTGAGCACCGGCTTGACACTCATGGTCTGGAAGGTATTGCCACAGGAACAGACAACTGTGGCCTCAACGTAGGTTGGGTGAATACCCTTCTTCATGACACAGACTCCCTAGTCGTATTGACACGTAGGATTAATAGCGAGCACAATGGTATCGCGTACGCTGGTAGCGACACGATTGTAGCGAGAGGAATGGAGTACGTCAAGGCGCGGCAGCCCCGAGCATGCGGGGCCGCTTATGCGCTCGCGAGACCGCGGCCAGCCCTTGCCAGCCCACTCCCGCAGATGGGGAGCTTTCCCTTTCTCTCTCCTCCCCCGGCCAGGATGAGCCACCCTGGCTTCGCCGTGGGGATGGATATCCGGGACTATTTTATCATAGTAACACAAATCTGGCAGGATTTATGCCCGATCCTCCTGCCGACCTTCCGCCTGTCCCGGCCACCGAGCCTTCGTCAGGCCCTTCTCATGTGGTACACTGCACTTGGACAAGGTGAGCTATTCCCGCCCGTGAGTGTGGGGCGGTCAGAAGAGGAGGCTCTTGCCCATATGATCGAACGCTATACTCTGCCGGAAATGGCCGCCATCTGGTCGGACCGGCATAAAACAGATACGTGGCTGCGGGTGGAGTTGCTGGTCTGCGAGGGCTGGGCGCGCGAAGGCGTGATCCCCGCCGAGGCTCTGGAGAAGATCCGCCAGGCCAGCTATAGTGCCGAGCGCATGCGCGAGATTGAGCGCGAAACGCACCATGATGTGATTTCCTTCCTGCGCTCGATTCAGGAGCAACTGGGGCCAGAGGGGCGCTTCATCCATCTGGGCCTGACGTCTTCGGATGTCCTGGATACGGGGCTGGCGGTGCAGATCAAGGAGGGCGGTGCGTTGCTGTTGGCCGGCCTTGATCGCTTGTTGGCAACGGTCGAGCAGCAGGCTCGCACTCATAAGCAGACGGTAATGGTTGGGCGCACGCACGGTATCCACGCAGAGCCGCTGACCTTTGGGTTGAAGCTGGCGCTGTGGGTCGATGAGCTACGCCGTGCTCGCCAGCGCCTGGAGGCCGCTCTGGCCGAGGCCACGGTCGGCAAGATTTCTGGCGCGGTGGGCACGCACGCGACGGTTCCCCCGCAGATCGAGGAGTTCGTTTGTGCGGAGCTGGGCATTGGGGTAGCACCGGTCTCCAGTCAGATTGTGACGCGCGATCGCCATGCTCAGTTGATGACGGCCCTGGCTCTGGTCGGCGCTTGTCTGGAACAGATGGCGCAGGAGATTCGCCATCTCCAGCGGACCGAGGTCGGCGAGGTCTTCGAGCCGTTCGGGTCCGGTCAGCAGGGTTCGTCGGCTATGCCGCATAAGCGTAACCCCGAGCTGTGTGAGCGCATTTGCGGCCTGGCCCGTGTCTTGCGCGGCTTCGCGGTGACAGCGCTGGAGAATGTGGCCCTCTGGCATGAGCGCGACATCAGCCATTCTTCGACAGAGCGCATCATTCTACCCGATGCCTTTACGCTGCTGCATTACATGCTCCATATTTTCACACAGGTGATGGCCGGCCTGGAGGTGGATACCCACCGTATGCAGGCCAATCTCCAGATGACTGGCGGCCTGATCTTCTCGCAGCGGGTGCTGCTGGCACTGATTGAGAAGGGAGTTGGACGCCAGGAGGCTTACAAGATGGTCCAGCGCAATGCCCGGCAGGTTTGGCGCCTGGCCAGCGATGGCCCGATCCGCGGTCCGGCCCTTTTGGAGGCGCTGAGCAGCGACCCCGAGGTGACGCGCTATCTCTCGCCCGAGGAACTGCAGCAGCTGATGCAGCTCGATTACTATCTTCCCTATATTGACACCGCCTTCCAACGTCTGGGATTATCTTAGGCAGGGAGGCACCGGGCACATTGCTGCGTCCGCGTCGCCATTGATTTTGGCCCGGTGAAGAATCTGACGTGTGACTAGAACATTGTTTGCCTCAACGGTCGAGCAGCCGCAGGTCATCTCTCGGCGCCCCTGGCCTGCGCTGCTCGGTCTGGCTCTCGTGAGTGAGGGGCTGTATCTGCTCCTTTTGCTGACGCTGCGTCCGATCGCGGGCCTGGGATTGGTCCCGACGCCGCTGCCGGCCCGGCAATTGTGGAACGGTTGGGATCTGGCCCCTCCCTCTTCGCGCGTCGGCGCCATAAGTCTCTTACTACTCCTCTTGCTGGCGCTGGCTGCTTGCTATGCCCTGGCCGCCTGGCGAGCTTTGGCGAGCGGGGACCCGAGTGGCGCTGGCTCGCTACTGGGCCTGGTACTGGGTCCTTCTTTGCTCTTCGGTTTGACGCTGTTGTGTTTGCCGACGGTTTTCAGCGATACAGCTTTCGCCTCTTTATTTAGCGGGCGCCTGACTGCGCTCTACGGTCTGGCCCCCTGGCGGACGGCGCCGCCCGCACTTGTCTCTGACCCATACTGGCCCTGGCTAACGCCGCTGACCCGCCATAGTCCCCTGGTCTACGGTCCACTCTGGGAATGGCTCTGCGCCTTGCTCGCCCTCGTGCCCGGAGCGTCGTCGCCGGCCCTGGGCCTGCTCCTGCTCAAGGGCCTGCTCCTGCTAGCTCACCTGCTCAACACGCTCTTGATCTGGTCCCTGCTCGGTCGGCTGGGGGCCTCATGGCGCGCGCGCTTTGCCGGTAGTCTCCTCTATGCCTGGAACCCGCTGGCCCTGCTGGCCCTGGCCGGCGATGGACATAACGAGGGGTTATTGTTGACGCTGCTGTTGGTCGCCCTCTGGTGGCTGCTGCGCAGGGAGGAGGTGAGGCACTCACGGGGCCGCGCGCTGCTGGCCGAGAGTGCCGGCCTGGTCGCGCTCGGTCTGGCTACCGCTCTCAGCTCGTTGGCTTTGCCACTCTGGCCGCTGCTGGCTGGCTTCTCGCTCTGGCAGAGAGCCGACACGACAGGCTTCGGGTGGGGCAGGCTTTGGGCCTGGGTCTGGCGTTTGCTCCTGCCAGCTGTCGTGGTGCTGATCCTGGCGCTACCCCTGTGGCGTGGGGCCGACAGCTATCGTGCTATCATGGCCGCCTCGGGCTGGTCCTCCTTCTCTCGCTCGCCGCTGGCGCTGCTGGTCCCTCCTCTACGCTGGCTCTATACGCCTCTGGCCGTGCTGCTGGATTCGCCGCGCCATCGCCAGCCGGCTCAACCTGCCGAGCTCACAGTCAAAGGCGGGGCCCTCTTCTGCTTTACCCTGCTCTTCATCTGGCTCCTGGCCAGGATGCCCGCCCGGCTCCGCTCGCGTCTCTACGATGCGCCAACGTCGCCCGCTGCCCCATCCCTATCGGCGCTTATTACTGCCTGTTTGCTAGCGCTTGGAGCCTGGCTGCTGCTGCTCAACTTTCATTTCTGGCCCTGGTATGCCCTGCCCGTTCTGGGACTGGCAGCGTTGCGCCGTTGGGACGCCCTGAGTTGGAGCGCACTCCTCTTCTCGCTGAGCGCGTTGCTGAGCTTTGGGCTGCTGGGAATCGGCAGTACGCTTGGGCTGGCGCTAGAGGGATTACTCATCTTTGGGCCTCCTCTCGTCTATCTGACAGGAGCTTTTTTCTGGAGAGGAAGACGAGCCATTTCCGAGGAGGCGCAAAGCAGTACATGACAGAGGAGATCAAACAGCGAAAGCTCGAACATATTACCGTGGCATTGGAGGAAGGGATCGCTGTGAGCCAGCGAGCCGGCTGGGGCGATATTCACCTGGTGCATCAGGCGCTGCCCGAGGTAGACCTGGAGGAGATCGACACAACGGTCTCCTTCCTGGGGCGACGCCTGGCCTGCCCGGTGGTCATTTCGGCCCTCACTGGCGGTCACCCGGAGGCCGTGACCATCAATCGCCACCTGGCCCGGGCCGCGGAACGCTACGGATTGGCGCTTGGGGTAGGCAGTCAGCGGGCTGCCCTGGTCAATCCTGAGCTAGTCCCAACCTACGCCGTTGTCCGCGAGGAGGCACCTCATGCCTTTATCATGGCCAACATCGGGGCGCCGCAGCTGATTGAGCAGGCGCGCCATCCTGCCTTCAGGCGCTCCCAGGTCGAGGCAGCCATCGCCATGATTCAGGCCGATGCCCTGGCGGTGCATATGAACGCCCTTCAGGAGGCGACCCAGGTCGAAGGCGACCGACGCATGCGTGGCGTGGCCGCGGCTTTGCAACGGCTGACGGCTGAGGTCACGGTGCCGGTGATCGCCAAGGAGACGGGGGCCGGCATCTGCCGTGAACAGGCCCTGTTGCTGCGTTCCTGTGGCGTAGCTGCCATCGATGTGGGCGGGGCTGGCGGCAGCAGTATGTCAGCGCTGGAGGCCGCCCGGGCCCGCGCTCACGGCGAGACACAGGCGCAACAGATCGGGCAGCTCTACCGCGACTGGGGCATTCCAACGCCCATCGCCCTGGTGGAAGCAGGAACAGCAGGGTTACCGCTGATCGCCACAGGCGGCGTGCGCAGCGGGCTGGATGTGGCACGCGCCGTGGCCCTGGGTGCGACGCTGGTCGGTATGGGCTTTCCCTTCCTGAAGGCGGCCAGCGAGAGCTACGAACATGTCTGTGAGTTGCTGGAGCAGACGCTGACGGAGCTGAAAATCGCCATGCAGCTCAGTGGAGCAGTCAATCTGGCAGCCCTGCGCCAGGCGGATGTGGTCGTCTCCGGCGAGACGCGGGCCTGGCTCAGCTTGCGCGGCTTTGAGGAGGAGCTGCGGACTTTGGCCAATCGCCGCGCCAGAGCCGCCGCCTACCGCCTCGCTGTGGCCGAGGAGACCCAGGCAAGAGCGCACCAGTAGGCCTCGCAGCTCTATGGCTACCCCTGAGCGAACCAGGCCGCCGGTGGTCCGTCTGCCGGCGCTTTCTTCCGCCTCACTGGCTACGTCACTGGCTCAGCCGCTCTTCCAGCAGCTGCCAGTCCTGAAGGGTGTTGACGTTGAGAAAGGAGCACAGGTCGGGATCAAGAGGCCGTAGCTCTTCCTCGCTAAGCCAGCGGACGGGAGCGACAGTGAGCAAACTGCGCGGATTGCGCTGACCGCGGGCCAGCAGAGCGGCGATGGTGCTCACCAGGAAGCGCGGATAGCGGGCCAGCAGGACCTGCGGACGCTGCTCAATCAGGGGGACATAGAGCCGCTGATCGTGAGCAGGCAGAGCGAGCAGCCAGGCCAGCAGCTGAGAGCGCAGCAGGGGCAGGTCGACGGCCAGCGCCACCGCCTGCGGAGCTTGCAGGGCGAGCAGGCCACTATAGAGACCCATCAGGGGGCCTTGATCGGGAACAAGATCGACAACCAGGCGGACCGCCGGGGGAAGATAGTCAGCATAGCGCGCGGCGGTGCACTGATCGCGTACAACGACCAGCACTTCCGGCGTGAGAGCAAGAGCCAGGTGGGCCAGACGCCCAAGAAAGGTCTGATCTTTCGCCTCAGCCGCCGGGAACGGCAGCAGGGCCTTATCATACCCCATGCGCTGGCTGCGTCCGCCAGCCAGGATCAGGCAGGCTGTGGATGGACGGCTAGGCGCGGCGACTCTTTGACGCTCGGCTGGGCACAGGTGCTGCTTCATAGGACGTGGGCACGTGTCATGTCGGGTTGCTTCAGGGTGGCCCGGACTCATGGCTTCGTCAGCAAAAAAGCCTCCCTCAAGCCCGCGCTCAGTCGTGGCGAGAGCACGAGGGCAGGCCCGATGCGATGGCTTTCTTGTACGCTGGCGCGCAAACTAACTCACAAGTAAGTGAGCGGGCGAAGGAAAAAGTCGCTGTTGCTGCCGCTGTTCACTGGAGCAAGGCTGAGCGCTGAGCGATCAGCGCGAGGCCGCCCGTGCCTTGGCCTTGCGGCGGCTGTTCTTGGGAATGTACTGTTGGCGCTGCCGATAGGCCACAAAGCTCGCCTGTTCTTGGGGGAACTTGCGCACCAGATAGACCAGCCACCAGATCGCCCAGCCTACCAGCCAGAGCAGCCAGAGATAACGCCAGACCCGCCAGGCAAAGAAGTACTGATCCAGATAAGCACGTGCAAAGATCAGCGGATAGCCAACCAGGCAGATGGCCGCGAACCAGCTCAAATAGCGATCCAACATGTACTTGATCACGGCCTGGTTCTTGAAGAAGCGCTTACGGCCCTCGACCGCGTAGTAGAAGCAGATCAGCAGCCCGGCGGTACAGAAAATGAGCCAGGGCACATAGAAATGGAAGGCTTCGGGGCCGCCTAGGCCAGCGTTCTGTCCTGCCGTCCAGGGATCGGAGAAAAGCCAGCTAATCAGGTTAAAATTCATCGTGCTCCCTTCTGCTCCGAGCGAATGAGTTCGCTGCGCTGCGCAGATATCAGCAGATATCAGAGGACATGATACCATGCTCGGGCTAAGGAGTCTAGAGGTTCTGGCAGGCCCTCCCCCCGCGGCCCTTGTCCGCCGTCTGGCTGCCCTGGCCGCTCTGACCGACCGGCACCTTCCTGCCAGCGTCCAGGCAGGCGAGCGGTGAGCGCCAGGGGCGACTGGCAGCGCCGCCTCTGATATAATGAAGAGCAAGCGGTCTCAGCATGCGCTTCTCCGCTAGCCTAACCTGACAATGTCAAGGAGTCCCCTTATGCCTCCGACGCGACGCATCGTGATCATGGCCGAGGGCCATTTCGAGTGGCACTACGGCAAGACGGCCACGGGCATCATCCGCTACAGCCAGGACCCGGTGGTAGCTGTGATTGATAGCACCCGAGCCGGCCAGGATGCCGCCCAGGCACTGGGCGGAGATCTGGGGCACGGCATTCCCGTGGTGCGAGACATCCACGAAGCCTTGCGCTACCAGCCCACAACGCTCATCATCGGCGTGGCTCCGATCGGGGGTGACCTGCCGCGAGCCTGGCGCGCGCAGCTCCTCACTGCCATCGAGGCCGGGCTGGAGATCATCAGTGGCCTCCACTATTTCATCGCCGACGACCCCGAGCTGCGGGCTGCTGCCGAGCGGCGCGGTGTGACCATCTGGGATGTGCGCCGCCCGCCCGACAAGAAGGTCGTGGCTGCCTACCAGCCACACCGTCCCGGCAGCCACACGGTGCTCACCGTCGGCTCCGACTGCGCCACTGGCAAAATGACCATTGCTATCGAACTCGATCGCGCCGCCCGCGCCCGTGGGCTGAACAGCGCCTTCTTTGCCACGGGACAAACAGGGATTATGATCGCCGGGCGCGGCATACCCGTCGACCGCATCATCAGCGATTTTATCGCCGGCATGGTCGAAGAGATGACGCTGGAATTGACGGCCCAACATGATTGGGTCTTCGTGGAGGGCCAGGGTTCGATCAACCACCCCGGCTACTCGCCGGTGACGCTGGGCCTCCTGCACGGCTCGCTCCCAGACGCCATGATCTTTTGCCACCAGGCCGGGGCCACCACGATCGAGGGCTACCCTCATTGTCCGCTGCCGCCTCTGCCTCGCCTCATTCAGATGAACGAAGAGGTCGTTAACTGGCTGCATCGCCAGCGCAACAGCAAAGTAGTGGGCATCTCCCTCATCACGCGCGGCCTCTCACCGCAGCAGGCCGAGGAGGCCATTCGCCGCACCGAAGATGAAACGGGCCTGCCAACTACCGATGTGCTACGTTTCGGCCCCGAGAAGCTGCTGACGGCCTTGCTACAGCACTTCAGCGCCGCTACCAGCACCAGCTAAGCAGCGCCTGCTCACTCACTCAGGCGCTCAGGCTCACAACCGTCACGCCATCGCCGCCTTCGCGGGCTGAGCCCGGCTGATAGGACTTGACCAACGGATGCTTGGCCAGATGCTCGCGTACTGCTGAGCGCAGAGCGCCGGTCCCTTTGCCGTGGACAATGCGCACCGCCGCCAGACCCGCCAGGGCGGCATCATTGAGGTAGCTCTCCAGCTGCTCCAGCGCCTCCTCGACGCGCCAGCCGCGGATATCAAGCTGCATGGAAACCTCGGGGCGATCCTCCGCACGCGGCAGCACGACTGCCGAGGCCTGACGACGGCTCTGCTGCTCGGCTGCCTGACGTCCGCCGAGACGCCGCAGGTTCTCCAGCGGCACCCGGAAGCGCAAGGCCCCCATCTGAACCTCGGCCTCGCCGCGCTCAGGCGCCAGGCTCACTAACTCGGCATTCTGGCCAAAATTGAGCACCCGCACCAGGTCGCCAACCCGCAGCGGTCCCTCGCTTAGCTCTTCCCGCTCTTCTTGCGGCTGACTCTGCGCCGGTTCGGGGAGCAGCTCCAATCTCTCGTCAAGCTGACGCACCTGGCGCCGCGCCTGATCGAGACGTTCGCGCGTCAAATTGACGCGGTGCACGTCTAGTTTGATACGCGCGAGCTGAGCCTGTACTTCCTCAACCTCACGCCGCGCGCTGGCTCGCGCCTCGTTGAGGATACGCACGCGCTCGCGCTCCAGGAGTCGCCGCTCCTCCTCAAGCTGACGACGCTGATGCTCGGCCTCAGCGCGCTCCATGCTCAGGCGGAAGCGCTCATCGGCCACGGCCTTGCGCTCGTGCTGCAGGCCCTCTAGCAGTGTCTCCATGCGCACACCGGCGCTGCCCAAGAATTCGCGCGCCCGCTCGATGATGCGCTCATCGAGGCCCAGGCGACTGGCAATGGCCAGAGCATTGCTGCGGCCCGGCAGGCCGATGCTCAGGTGATAGGTTGGCGAGAGGGTCTCGATGTCGAACTCTACCGAGGCGTTCACAGCCCCAGGTTGCTCGTGGGCAAAGGCTTTCAGCTCGGTGTAGTGTGTTGTGGCCACGGTGGTAATGCGCCGCTCCAACAGGAAGCTCAGGATGGCCCGCGCCAGCGCAGAGCCTTCGCTGGGATCGGTGCCAGCCCCCACCTCGTCGAGCAGAACCAGGATAGGTGGCACCTGCTCGCCGCCCCTGGCGCTGCTGGCTAGCAGCTCATGGGCGCTCCCCCCACCGATGGCAGGCCGATTGCGCTCTTGCCAGTCCTCGATCTGGCGAACGATCTCGATGATCCGGCTCAGATGGGAGGAGAAGGTGCTCAGGTTCTGCTCGATGCTCTGCTCGTCGCCAATGTCAGCAAAGACCTCCTCAAAAACGGCAATCTCGGAGCCGTCTTCGGCAGGGATATGCAGCCCAGCTTGAGCCATAAGGGTCAGCAGGCCCACCGTCTTGAGGGCGACGGTCTTGCCACCGGTGTTCGGTCCAGTGATGACGACCATGAAGAAGTCGCGCCCGATGTGAAAGTCGATCGGCACGACCCGCCCGCTCAGCAACGGGTGACGGGCCCCACGCAGCTCGATGCGCCCCTCGTCGTTGAGGCGCGGCGCGCTACAGCGCAGCAGGCGACTGTAGCGGGCTTTGGCCAGGTGCAGGTCGAATTCGGCCAGACGCTCGACCATGTCCGTCAAAGCCTCGGCCTCACGCCCAATCTCGTGCGAGAGGGTGCGTAAGATGCGCTCGATCTCTTGCCGCTCCTCAATCTGCAACTGGCGCAGATGGTTGTTCATTTCGACGATGACCAGTGGCTCAACGAAGAGCGTGGCGCCGCTGCTCGACTGGTCGTGGACGATGCCCCGCACGAGGTTGCGGTTCTCGACCTTGACCGGGACCACGTAGCGCTCGTTGCGGATGGTGATGATCGGCTCCTGTAGAGCGGGCGCCAGTTCGTTGACGATGGTGCGCAGCCGCTCTTGCAGACGTTGGGTGGCACTGCGAATGTCGAAGCGCAGCCGCCTCAGCAAGGGGCTGGCGCTATCGAGGATCTCGCCATCTTCATTGACGGTCTCTTCGATGCGCCGCATGAGATGGGGCCGCTCGGGAATGGCTTCCCCCAGGCTCCGCAGGAGCGGAAACTCTTCGGGATCAAGCTTCTCCAGCAGACGCGCCACCTGGGCGGCGCTGCGCAGGGTATTGAGCACCTCCAGCAGTTCGGGAGGCGTCAGCACCCCCTCACGGGCCGCTCGCACGACCAGCAGACGGATGTCTCGCGCCGGCCCTACACTGGCATTGGCCTGGACATCGAGCAGACGCGCCGTTTCGCTGGTGTAAGCCTGCCGCTCACGCACTTCTTCAAGGCTGGCCGCTGGCTGCAGTGCTAGCACCAGCTCTTTGCTGGCGGAGAAGCTGGCTTCTCGGGCTACTCGCTCCAGAATTTTGGGATATTCAAGGGTCTGAATACTTTTTTCGTGCATAAATGTCTATGACCACCTGCCAATATTCGCGTGCAATGAGTTCTCTTGATATCGACTGCCCAGCGCAATAGCTCCTGTCTTGGACGCCTTTGTCTCATCCGGTCAGCATCATCAGAGCGGGACCAGGGCGTCAAAAAAAATAAGATGGCTTTAGCATACCATAGAAAACAAACACGAGGGAACGGCGAAACTATGCCCGGTGGGGTCCCCGATCGCCAATATTTTGGCCCCCAGTGACCCGGCCCCATCAACTTCTCTCGCTCCTTTGCACAACGCTGGCAACGAGGAGAGCGACACTCTGTTCTACCTTCACCAGACCGTAGTACTTTGCAACTACAGTCCCGCTTATAGTAAGGCACCTGCTGATTCTTTGAATAGAATTGGTATTAGCTATATTGCATATTTCTATGCATAGATGCTAACCACCGTTCCTCAAGGTGTTCCTGAGTCGGGGATCGCGGAGCTGCGACACAACCAGAGCCGGACGCTAGCGAGGTTGCTTGTTCGCTCCTTCTTTGCCGGGCAATGGCCGGGACCTGGCCTTCTAGGGAGACGGTGGACAGTAGGAAAGGAAGAGCCAACGATGAAAGCGCGTACGTTTGCACCTCCAACGCTGCTCTGCCTACCATTGCTGTTCGTGTTGTTGATGGCCTGTGGGAGGGTTGCCTCTAGCACAGAGGTCACTGGTCCTCAGACCGTCAAAATTACCATTGGTGATTTCCTCGTGCGCTCGCCGCAAACCACCTTTGTCACCGGTACGCGATACCACTTTGTGGTCACCAATCAGGGCCAGCATCACCATGATTTTCTCATTATGCATCCCATGAATACTGAAACAATGGTCATGGATGAGGTTTATCAGCGTGCCCTGGCCTATATTTACAATATCGCTCCCGGCGAGAGCAAAACGCTTGACTTTACTTTTGATCACACGGCCCCGCCCGGCATGCTTGAATTCAGCTGTCATTACGGTGGCCACTATGAGGCCGGCATGCACCAGTCCATTGTTGTCAAGGCTGCCCCAGGGGCGCAGGTGACTCCTTATCCTAACAATGGCATTCCGGTTCAGGCCACCAGCGCGACCGGGTCCGGAGGGACATGCGATCAGCCGGTCAGTGTGATGATCCGAGAAGATGATACCTTCGATCAGCGCAGTGTCTCGCTTAAGATGGGCGATACGCTGACCATCGTCAACACCACGCAGCAAACCTTTACCTTGACCAGCCGACCGGATGCCGGGCTACGCTTCACCGTGGTTGACCCGGGCGAGACAGAATATGTGCCCTTCCCCAAAGCCGGCACTTTTACCCTCTCTTCGCAGGAGCATCCTTCGGCTCAGCTGACCGTGCAGGTCTCGATGACGCCCGGGGTCACCTGCGGCTTCGAGCCTGTGGCGACGGTCAGTTTCGACGCAGACTATACCCGTCCGAACAATACCTACTTCTTTGTGCCTACGTCGGTCAGGCTGAAGGAGGGTCAGAGCATTACCCTTTCGAACCTTTCTGACTACGACCTGACCTTTTTTGCGCAGCCTGATCCCGGCATCGGCCATGTGGAGCTACGCCGCAACGAGCACCAGCTGATCTTCTTCAAGGAGGCCGGAACCTATACAATCGCCTGCCAGCAGTTCCCCAATCAGCATTTCACAGTGATCGTACAAGAAAACGGCGGTGATCAGGACTAAGCAGCGCTGCGCCTTCCCACGGCTAGCGGTCGTGGGGAGCGCCAGGGTCGACACGGGTGCAAGGATGCACCCTTTCAGCCTCTTTTGCTTCCTCTGCCGGCTGGAAAGAGGAGCTTTCCCAACGTTTATAGCTTTCTAGAGGCTGTCTGTTCAGTCTCCCCTTCAGGGGCCGGCAGCGTGCTAGTGAGCGTGAGGAGGGAGAGGAGAAGAGCGGCACCGTCCCGAGCTGTCAGCAGCTCCGGTGGAAGAGCAGAGAGCAGAGAGGAGTATCTGCGATGATCCTGCATCTGGGTGAACAAGTTTATTGGGGAAGCGTCGAGGTGATTTTTCTGACCGGGACGATCACCGCGCTGGACGTGGAGCGCCAGACCGTGACGGTGCGCATTGAGCGGGCGACCCCCAATGCGGCCCACTTGATCGGTCAGGAGGCCGAGTTTTTTGCCGATGGCCTGGAGCCGCTGACGGCCCTGGGCGAGCTGCCCCCAGGTCTGACGGACCATCCTGTGAGCGAGCGGCAGCCGTTGCCGGCGATGGATGACGCCGAGAAGCTGCGTCGCGCCGCCGCTGCCGCCGTGCACCAGCTCTACGGCTATCGCCGCCTGCCTGCAGAGCAAGAGCAGGCGCTCATTGCCGAGGTGCGGGCCATGCTGGAGGCTGACCCAGCCCTGCGCGCTCGGACACTGGCGACGATGGATGAGATTCTGCGCCTGGACTTCTTGGGGAGCCGGCGCTCTCCTCGTGAGCCTGACCAGCCGGCCTGACCGCCAGGAGCAGCAGAGGGTTGGGTCGAGAGGGCCAGCACCCTTTTTTCACCCCTTCACTAGCGAAAAGTCCCCGCGTTAGCACAGATATGATATGCTCTATGCGAGGGGCGTGACAGCGAGGGGAGGGAAGCACTCGATGCGCTGTCACGCCGAAAACCGAGACGAGGTGAACACCGTGCAATGCCCGCATTGTTCCGCACCCATCGCCCCGGCGGCGCAGTCTTGTCCCGCCTGTGGCGCCGTTCTGAGCGCGCCAGTCAGCCCTGGACCTGGCTTCTCTGGCGACAGAGCGGCCACAGCATGGACGCCGCAGCAGCTGGCCAGCCGCAGCAGCGTCGCGGCTCCTGCACGCCGGCGGCATGCTGGCCGGCGCTGGCTCCTTGGCTGTCTCGGCACGCTTGTTATCTTGCTCGTCCTGCTCCTGGCCGCCTGGGCCTTGCTCATTCGCCCGACCCTCAACCAGCTAGCTAAGGAGCAGCTCAACGCCACTCTCGACAGCGCCGTGCAAGAGATCGACCCTGCGCGCACCGCCCAGCTGCCCGGCGGCCCAGTACGTATCAGTGAGACCGTGCTCAATAACTTCCTGACCCTGGCTCACTCGCCCAGCAGCCCTATGCAGGACGCCCACTTCAGCGTCACTCCCAGCGCCATCACCCTCGACTTCACCCTCTATGGCCAGGCCAACCACATTAGCGCCGTACCCCAGGCCAGCGCTGGTCAACTGCACGTCAGCAACCTCCACATCCAGGGTCCCCTCAGCTGGATTCTCTCCGACGACGATCTCACCACAATCGTCAACCAGCATCTGGCCACAGCCCAACAGCGGCTACATCACCCGGTGCTGGCTGTCGCGCTCCAAAACCACGCCGTTGACCTTCTCCTTGGTCCCTCTTCCAGCGCCAACGGCTCGTCTGTTTCCGGACTGCCTGGCGTCCAGATCCGAGGATAAGCGAAGGAAAGAACAAGAGCGCCAGCAGGGACTGATCTGGCTGTAGCGGCACAGGGCGGGCGGAGGCAGAGGCCCGTGTCACGAGCGCCGATGACTGCAGCGTGGCACTTTGGCGCTGATGAACCTCGGCAAAGACCGAGGAGACATCGGGCAGGAAGCCATTGTTATCCTCCCCCAGGGGCCAGTAGACCAGGGCCGCGCGGCCAATGATATTCTTACGCGGCACGAAGCCCCAGTCGCGCGAGTCCGAGCTGCCAGCCCGATTATCCCCCAATACGAAATAGCTATCGGGCGGCACAACGCGATTGGAAAAGGAAGAATAGGGGTTGCCCTGCCGACGCGGATCAACATAGGTCTCATGGAGGGTCACACCATCGACAATGACCGTCGTTCCCTGGATCGTGATCACATCGCCTGGGACGCCGATGATGCGTTTGACATAATCCTGACTGGGATTGGGAGGAGCAACGAAGACAATCACGTCACCACGCGCTGGCGCATGGAAGAGGTACGACCACTTGTCAACGAGGATCAACTCTTTGTCGTGGAGATTTGGCTCCATGCTCATGCCTTCAACGTAGAAATTCTGGATGGCAAAGCGAATGATGAAGAACATGAGCCCTGTGAGGACGAGCGTCTCGATCACTTCGCGGACCAGACGCCAGCGCTTCTCAAAATCAAGCTCTGGATTCATGCGAACTCCCGGCGCTAGACACGCCAGTGTGCTCAGGGTATTTCAGCCAGTACTATTATAAGGCACCCTGGCGGCAAACTCTACAGCCCCGGAGCATCCCCCACCAGACGAGAGGCCGCAGCAGACCCGTCTGGCCGGCTCCGCTCTCACTCATCTCCCCTCCTCCTTTCGGGCTATGCTCCCGGCTAGCAGGTGGCTCACCTCTATTTGGCCTGGCCGACTGCCTCTCCGCCTGCCTGCCAGAGCGGCCCACCGTTGCATCGGTTCGCCCTTTAGTTGAGGAAGCGAAAGGATTGCAACATCGGGGCAAAAGCGTTCTGATAGAGCTGCTGATAGCGCTCCGCCGGCGCGACGAGGTAGATGCTGAAGAGCCTGGTCTGGGCGGAATGCGCCGGGTGATTGGTCGCCAGCATCAGGATCTCCATGCGAACCTGCTTCCCCAGGATCTGCACATCGCCTGTGGCTCCTTGCTGCTGCCAGGTCTGGCCCCCTACGGTCGTAGTGGGCGCCAGGCTGACCCTCTTGAAGTTTTTATAGAGGCCGCTTTTCTCGAAAGTATCCAGGCTTACGCTGACGGTCTCTTCCGGCGAGGTGGCCGCGTTGGAATTGGGCACAACCTGTACTGAAAGAGTAGCATTGTCAGCCTGGTGGCTGAATTCGACACTGCTGCCAGCTGGACTGGCCTGCCAGTCCGGCAGATAGCCGATGCTGAAGCCATCGCCCTGGTAGAGCCTGAGCTGCACACCTCCAGGCGCTGTGATCAGAGCAGCGGTCGGGCTGGCATTGGCTCGCATCCCCGTCGTCGGGGTTCCAGCGCCAGAGTTGCTGCCCTCTCCACCACAGGCGACCACCATCAGGGCAAGCGTTGCGAGGAGTATGAACAGCGAGAACGGTGAGAGAGGCTTAGAGCCTGAGTGGCTGCAAATGCGTCGTCGTCGACAGGAGGAGCAGGCGGATCGAGACATAGCACTTTTCCGTTCCTCATAGAAATTATCGCCGCTTCTCTGCGTCTTCAGTGCACCGAAGCGCCGGATCTCGAAGAAGCTGGCTTGTGCGACAGGTTGCGCAACGGGCGTTATTATAGCATATCCTGGCCAGCCAGCAGAAGGGAATTTCTGGCTACCGCCCACGGCCTCGCCCTCGCGTCAGCAACAGCCGCTCAAAAGAGCTGAGCTGTGGATTAGACCGCTTCCCATCCAGGGTGCTCTGGTAGGAGAAACAAGAGATCAGGCCCTCCAGTCTTGACGCCGTGGGTCCTGTGTTGTACCCTTGATAACAATATGGAACGTTTGTCTTAGTCACATTGGCTCGCAGCCCCCGCCTACCTGCCCAGGACCAGGAACCTCCTCCCCCCAGGACAGGACTTCTTGAGCCAACCGCAGTACGCTCGACCTATTAGATAGCTTCATCGCAAAAGCGACAGAGACGAGAAAAGAGAAGCTTGGGGATCGCAACAGTGGATAAGATTGTTATCCGTGGCGCACGAGAACATAATCTGAAGAATATTGATCTGACTATCCCTCGCGACAAGCTGGTGGTCATCACCGGGTTGTCAGGCTCCGGCAAGAGTAGCCTGGCTTTCGATACCATCTTCGCCGAGGGCCAGCGCCGCTACGTTGAGTCGCTCTCGGCTTACGCGCGCCAGTTCCTCGATAAGATGGATAAGCCCGATGTCGACCACATCGATGGGCTGTCGCCCGCGATCTCGATCGATCAGAAGGGAGCAACCCATAACCCTCGTTCGACGGTCGGCACGGTGACGGAGATCTATGACTACCTGCGCCTCCTCTACGCCCGCGTCGGCCATCCTCATTGCCCTCGCTGTGGGCGCGAGGTGAGCCGCCAGACTGTCCAGCAGATCGTCGATGCGATCTTGCAGCTGTCCGAGGGGGCGCGCATCATGCTGCTGGCTCCGCTGGTACAGGGACGCAAGGGTGAGTATAAGCATATCTTCGAAGAGATGCGCCGCGCGGGTTACGTGCGCATTCGCGTCGATGGCACTATCTACGACTTGAACGATAATATCGAGCTAGATAAGCAGAAAAAGCACACGATCGAGGTCGTCGTCGACCGTCTGATGATCCGCAAGGCGGGACGCCGGGCTACACTGAGTGCGCTGACCCCCAGCCAGGCCGGCAGCAACACGGAAACTCTCTCTTCCTCGCAAGCGAGCGAGAGGCCAGTGCTGCGCCGCGTGGCCGAGGAAGCGGTCCCCTACGCCTTGCCTTCGCGCTCCCCAGCGGGCCAGGACGGCAGTGATGGCCAGGGAGCCGCATCGCGGGTGGCGACTCCTGCCGAAGAGGCAACAGCAACGCAGGCAGAGCAAGATGAGGTCGATGCGGCTTTCCGCCAGCGCCTGGCCGATTCGTTAGAGACCACGCTCAAGCTGGGCAACGGCGTAGCCCTGGTCTCCATCGTCGGCGGTGAGGAGGTCCTTTTCTCGGAGCGCTTCGCCTGCGTCTACTGCGGTATCAGCCTGCCAGAGATCGAGCCACGCACCTTCAGCTTCAACAGCCCGCACGGCGCCTGTCCGGCCTGCACGGGGCTGGGAACTCAGCGCGAGCTGGACGCCGAGCTGCTGGTAACCAACCCTGACCTGAGCATCCAGGAGGGTGCCATTGCCCTCTGGAGTAAGATAATCAATGGCAGCCAGTGGGAGTCGGCCAAGTTGAAGGCGCTGGCAAAGCGTTTTCAGATCGATCTCGATCTTCCCTGGCGCGAGCTATCGCCTGAGCAGCAGCAGCTGATTCTCTACGGCACCCAGGAGCCGCTGACGATTCGCTATACGCCCCAGCACGGCCAGACGCGCTCGTATACGGTAACCTTTGAGGGAGTGATCCCCACCCTGGAGCGCCGCTATCGTCAGACGGAGAGCGAACTGATCCGCGAGGAGATCGAATCGTATATGTCGACGCGGCTCTGCCCCGAGTGCCGGGGAGCGCGCCTGAAGCCGGAGGCGCTGGCGGTGACGGTCGGTGGACGCAATATCGTGCAGGTGACGCGCCTCTCGGTGAAGCAGGCCCAGCGCTTTTTCCAGGAGCTGGATGCCGGCCCGGCCCCTTCCCTGGGGGTGCAGCCGTTGACCGGCGGTCATAGCGAGGACGGCGAGCCGCGCGCACCCGATCCGCTGGCCCCGATCCCTCCCAACGAGCCGCTGGTCAAGGTGCGCCTGAGCGAGCGCGAACGCCTGATCGCCCGCCAGGTTCTTAAGGAGATCCGTTCCCGCCTGCAGTTTTTGATCGACGTGGGCCTGGACTACCTGACGTTGGAGCGCACGGCGATGAGCCTCTCCGGCGGCGAGGCCCAGCGTATCCGCCTGGCTACACAGATTGGCTCGGGACTGATGGGCGTCCTCTATATCCTGGATGAGCCGAGCATCGGCCTCCATCAGCGCGATAACCATCGCCTGATTCAGACGCTGTTGCGCCTGCGCGATCTGGGCAATACGGTACTGGTCATTGAGCACGACGAGGATACGATGCGCGCCGCCGACTACATTATCGATATTGGTCCAGGCGCGGGCGAGCATGGCGGCCAGGTTGTGGCCGCGGGCACCTTCGACGAAGTGGCCGCGCATCCGCAGTCGCTGACGGGGGCCTACCTCTCGGGCCGGCGCCACATTGCAACACCTTCCCAACGCCGGCCCGGCAATGGCCACTTTCTGACTATTGTGGGCGCTCGCGAGAATAACCTGAAGAATGTTACGGTGCGCATCCCGCTCGGCAAGTTCGTCGCTATTACCGGCGTCTCCGGCTCGGGCAAAAGCTCGCTGATGATCGATATTCTGTATCGCAAGCTGGCGCAGGTGCTCAACCGCGCCCACGAGAGGCCAGGAGTCCACGACCGCATCGAGGGCATCGAATACCTGGACAAGGTGATCGATATCGATCAGTCGCCAATCGGACGGACACCGCGCTCAAACCCGGCCACCTATACCAACGCCTTTACGGGCATCCGCGATCTCTTCGCCCAGGTACCCGAGGCTCGCCTGCGCGGCTACCAGCCGGGCCGCTTCTCCTTTAACGTCAAGGGAGGACGCTGCGAGGCCTGCAAGGGCGAGGGCATTGTGCGCATCGAGATGAACTTTCTGCCCGATGTCTACGTGCCCTGCGAGGTCTGTAAGGGAAAGCGCTATAACCGCGAGGCGCTGGAGATCCGCTATAAGGGAAAGAACATCGCCGAGGTGCTGGATATGACCGTCGAGGATGCCATGCACTTCTTTGAGCACGTGCCGACGGTCTACAGCAAGCTGAAGACGCTCTACGATGTTGGTCTGGGCTATATTCGCCTGGGGCAGCCGGCGACCACCCTCTCGGGCGGTGAGGCACAGCGTGTGAAGCTGGCCACTGAGCTGTCGCGCCGCGCCACGGGCCGAACCCTCTATCTGCTAGATGAGCCGACAACGGGGCTGCACTTCGCCGATATCGAGCGGCTGCTCAACGTGCTCCAGCGCCTGGTCGATGCCGGCAATACGGTGCTGGTCATTGAGCACAACCTCGATGTGATTAAGTGCGCGGACTGGATTATCGATCTGGGACCGGAGGGAGGCGAGGCCGGCGGCGAGGTGATTGCCGAGGGCCCCCCCGAGGAGGTGGCCAGGCAGGAGCATTCTTACACGGGCCAGTTCCTGAAAGAGATCTTCGCCCGCGAAGGCCGGGAGGTCAGGATCTGAGTGCTCCCTCCCGGCCCTTCGCTCCTTGCTTCTCTGCCACGCAGCACCCTCCGGCTGGCTGGCAACCGCTCAACGGTAGCTTTCCCCCGCCGGGGGCGGCAGCAGCCCTGCCCGTTGTCTTCCTGCTCCAGCACCCTCTTGGTGGCCGCTAGCTGGCCCAATGGCGCATTGGCAGTCCAGGCACGGGCGAGCGGAAGGTGGGCAGGCGCGACATCACCAGCGAGCCAATGTAGACGGTTCGCAGGTCAGGCCCTCCAAAGGTGATGCTGGTCAGCGATTGGAGCGTCTGCCCGGCGCAGGCGGCCATATCGGCAGGGGTGGCGGTACCGCTGGCGATCTTCTCTTCGAAAGTAGCCAGGACCTCCTCGTTGGCCTCTTCGAAGACGACATGATAGTCACCGTCGGTGGTGATAATGCCGAGGCCGTTGCGCAGCGGGGTCGTCACCCAGACATTACCTTCGGCATCAAAGGCAAAGCCATCGACGACGGCCCCCAGGCCAAGACCATCGGGGCCAAAAACCTCTTTATCGCTCAGGCTGCCATCAGGCTGGACACGAAAACGCAGGATGCGGTTTTTCATGGTCTCGGCTACATAGAGAAATTCCTCTTTGGCATCCAGACGGATCTCGTTGGTGAAATAGATGCCATCGTAGACGATGCGGGGACCCTTCTCGTCGAGCAGGACAATGTAGCCATCGGGACGTGGCTGGGCGGCGGCGGGCCACCACTGCTGTTCCCGCGTTGAGAAGGCCAGCCAGAGGCGATCTTTGCTGTCGATAAAGACATAGTTGGCGCAGGTGGTGGGGACGCCATCGATCTCGGTCAGCACGTCCTCGCTATGGCCATCGGGATAGAGGCGCTGAATACGCCCATTGCCAATATTGGCGATGTAGAGCGAGCCATCGCGCGCCAGCGCCAGACCATTGGGTTCGCCTCCCAGGCCGCCGAGGAATTGCTGGCTGCCATCGGGGGCAATGCGCATGACACCGCCGCGACCGTCTGAGGTCCAGAGGGTGCCGTCCGGCTGCGCGATGATCGACTCGGGGCGGACAAGGTCATGGCCAGTGTAGGTGAGATCGCTCAGCTCAAGGCGAAATTCCTTGATAGGGGGATGGCTCTCGCTCATGGTGCTTCCTCCCTTTCTTCTTTGAAGAGGGTCCTGCTACCTGGACCAGTCGTTGATCGCCATAGATGACGGCCTTCGTCATGGCGCCGCTACTGGCCTCAGAGGCCGAAAGAGGCACACAGAAGTCACTGCCTCATTCTGTGACAGATTGTATACTACCGCGTCAGGATGATGCAATGGCATGCTGCGGGAGCAAGAGCCAGCTCGGTTCCGCCTGCGCTTGCAGGAGTTCAGCATCCGGAGAGTAGCGAGCTGCAGCACAGGTTGACTGTACTGCAGCCCGGAGCAGGACAGTGCACTACCACGAGGGAGGCGCAGCTAGATGCCTGAGCCGGTGCCGCTGCTGGTGCCGCTCCTCCCCAGACCCAGGAACCAGGCCGGGACGGTACAGAGCAGGGCTAGAATGCCTCCAATGAGCGCCATGTTCTTGAGATCTAGCGCTATGCTAAAGGCTGAGCCCCCCTCTAGCTCGGCGAGTGGCAGCGAGAAGAGCGCCAGATGCAGCGACTGCCCCGTCAGCATCCCATAGGCTACCAATCCCGCTACTCCCAGAAGCAGCAGCAACAGAGCCGCGAAAATCCCAAACATCAGACATTCAAACAGGCGCCTGACCAGCTTCATAAGGATCACTCCTCTCCTTCTTCCTTGCGCCGGTAAGCGAATCAATCCGCTTATCCATCAAAGAGCTATAAGAAATTCCCCTGTTCTTCTCTTCCAGAGCCAGTCTGTTCTGATGGCTTGCTTCTTCAATCACGCTCGTGCTCCAGGTGGGTGGTTCCCAGCCAGAGGCTGCCTCTGTAGAGGGCCAGCACCAGCACCAGGGCAATAGCGACTTCGATCAGCATCTGTACCCAGCTGCCGCCAGGCGAGGCCGGCAGCACCCTCTGTATGGAGAGGTAGAGGATCGAGAGAGGCAGATCAACGAGAAAAAGCGCTAAGCCCAGCGTCAGCATGCTTAGCGGATCATCGGGAGAGTAAGGTAGCAGAATGCCCATGAGGAAGCAGAGTGGCGTCAAGATGAGAGCAGGCGGCAGCCAGAGCAGCAGCAGAGCAGGCAGGCCGGCCACCAGCAGCAACACCAGGGTTGCCAGTGCCCAGAGCAGCAGCGTCAGCCCCAGGCAGGTCCAGAACTTGGCAGAGAGCAAGAGACGCAGCTCAAGCGGGGTCGCCGCCAGCAGGCGGTAGGCTCGACGGTCGCGCCCCCATGAGGACTGTCCGAAGCCGGCCAGCAGCGGTAAGAACAAGGGGGGGACCGCCTGCGCTAGCGTCAGGTGGAAGAGGGGATTGGCCGTACGTGTCAGGAGCAGGCCCACCAGTGCAGCCAGCCACACTCCAAAGATCATCACTCCGTCGATGACCAGGTAGGGAGAGCGACAGAGACTCTTCAGCTCGTAGAGGCAGGCTGTCCACCAGAGCGGTGGCGCGAAGGGCAGCCGACGCAAGGGCGCCCACTGACCACGTGTGCCACTGACCAGACGTTCGCAGCCTTCCAGAAGCAGGGCATAGAGTAGCCCAGCCAGCAGTGTCGCAGCCAGCAGGAGTACGACCCCACTGAGGATGGCCTCCGGATGCGGCTCCAGAACGAGCGCCATCCAGCGGGCCGGCCAGAGCAGCGTCCAGAGCGGCAGGGCAGTCGACAGCCCCGGCAGGAGCGTGAAGATGGGCGCTTCCAGTAGGACCAGTCCCAGGGCCAGGCTCAGACCCAGTACGCTGAATCGTACTCCTTGATGCTCTCCCCCGAAGAGGCGCAGCGCTCCATAGAGCATCGCCTGATGAAAAGCCAAGGTCAGGAGATTGTAGCAGAGAAGGGCCAGCACCAGCGCCAGCACCAGCTGGAAGGGGGTAATCACGCCCAGGGTCATCAATGCTAACAAGGCTGGCCCCCAAAGCAAGCCCTGGACAACCAATAGTGTCAGCAAGCCCGGTAGCAACAAGCCAATTCGCAGCTGCAGCGCCGAAAGCGGAAGTGGCAGCATCATGCGCCTCAGCCGCGTATCATCGGGCGAGAGCATGATAATCAGAGTAAGAATGATAAATGAGAAGATGAGGTAGAAATTGCAGAGACTCAGCGTTACCAGTGGCCGTAGCAGTTCTCCCAGGGCACCTTTTGTCAGCAAGCTCTCGCCAAGCTCGCGGAAGAAACCATACATCAGGAGGCCGGTCAGAGGTAGCACTAGTAGCAAGAGTGGGAGAAGCAGCCACAGCCCTGGGAGGCGGCGCAGTAGCTGAGCCAGGCGATGGCGCCAGGTTGTGATCACCAATCTAGAAACGTGCCAGAACACGATCAAGCTCCTTCTCCTGCTGGGCCAGCCCAAGGGCCTGCAGAAAGGCCTCTTCCAGGTTGGCAACACCATAGCGCTCCAGTAAGGCCCGCTGGGCCCCCTGGGCCACCACCTGGCCCTGATGGAGCAGGATCACCTCATCGCAGAGGTCCTGAGCCATGAGCAGGTCGTGCGTGGAGATCAGCACGCCTACCCCGCGCTCCCGTAGCCGGCGCAATAGACGCTTGACCAGAATGGTCATCTCGGGATCAAGTCCCGAGAGCGGCTCATCGAGCAGCAGCAGGCGCGGCTGATGCAGCAGGGCTGCAATGATCTGTAGCTTCTTGCGCTGACCGTGCGAATAGGTCTCCAGAAGATGGTGAGCCTTCTCTTCAAGCCGCAGGAGGGCCAGATACTCCCCAGCCAGATTCCACTGTTCTTCAGAGAGGCCATAAATGCGACGGAGGAATTGGAGATACTCGAGGCCAGTGAGGTGATCGACGACATCCTGGGAGTCAGGAACAAAGCCAAAGAAGGCTTTCTTGCGCGATGGCACGCGCTGAAGCTCTTCGCCATCGAGAAGAATGGAGCCGCTCGTCGGTGGTAGCAAACCGACGAGCATTGAGAGTAAGGTAGTTTTGCCTGCTCCGTTGGGGCCAAGGAGGCCCACAATCTGACCTGCTGGTACCGCGAATGAGATGCGATCGACGGCAGTAAAAGTACCAAAGCGCCGGCTGAGCTGGCGTGCTTCGAGCAGCGGTGTGTGTTGCATCCTGCCTGTTTCCCTCCTTCATGTAATGGGGCCAGAGCAGGCCCTAGCTCTGCCTGGTAGTAAAAGCGGGGGAACGTGTCCTTACGTCTCAGGCGTCGCTGCCATCTCGAACAGACCTGGCTTTCCCGTGAGCGTTGTGTGTTTTCAGCTCTTTCCCGCCGGCTACTCCTGATTGCAATCCTTAGCCAGGACTCTCTCTTTGATTAAACGTTTCACTCTCGCTTTTTCCAAGCGCGACGCGGGTAGCTCTTTCTAAGAGGATACCATATCTTCTCTGGAAGCTGTTGCTCCTTCCTGATGGAATGACATCGAGATAGCGAAGTTGAAATATAGAAGTTCATGCTTTATAATCCCCTGCAGAGAGCAGATCCCTGCCCTCTCCAATTTTCTGCTATCTGACCGCGACAGGGAGGTCGGAGGCGATAGCCATGAAGCGCAGGGGGCCAGCGCTGGGACAGGAGCCAGCCCTGGTCATGCGCTTAGTCGAAGCTGTTGGTGGCTTGCCTCTGGCCTTGTTACTCCTGGGCAGCCACCTCTATGATGAGGAGTCGCTGTACGAGCAACCGCGCCGTATTGTAGCGGCTTTTCGTCATCTTCTTGAGCGGCCAGCTCGCTGGTTCTCGCTCTGCTTGCCAGCGAGTGGCAGCCATGCCGGCCTGCTCAAGGAGAGCCTGCAGCGCAGTCTTGCTTGTTTGCCTTCCGCTGCCCTGGCGCTTCTCCATTCCCTGGCAGTTTTCTCCCTCCAACCTGACAGCTTTAGCGAGGAGGCTGCCGCTGCAGTTTGTCAGTGTGAGGCGACGACCTTCACTACGGCGCTCGATCTCCTCTGTGACAGCGGCCTGCTGGAATGTCGGACTGCCCGTTATAGCCTGCACCCGGACCCGGAGTCAGGGCCTCTCTTCGGCTTGATCAGCCCGAGCAGAGCGCCGCCGAGCGCGATTTAGTTGACTCCTATGCCGCTCTGAGCCGGCAGCAGCTCGCTGCGGGCAGCCCTCTAGCGCTCGTTGAGCGAGAGAATCTAGAGACAGTCTTACGCTTGGCGAACAGCACGGAATGCTTGAGGCGCAGCATCTCCTTCTAGCGACTTTGGAGGCTCTGGCCGGGAGTGCTTGTCCTTGAGCGGCCAGGTCCACTGAACCTTTAAGAGCAGCAGAGGGAGCAGTCTCTGCAGGCTGCCCCTCCTGCTGCTCTGGCCGGTCAGTCCAGTGTCCTGCTTAGACCGTCAGGATCTGCGGCTCCTCGAGGCTGGTCCAATACTCGGTAGCCCCGCTGCTACAGCTCTCGGCCTCCAGCAGACGGCTTGCAGCCGCTCGCAGCACCTCTAGTGCTTCCTGCAGCGCCTGCTGCCGCTGATGACGCGCCCGCCAGGTCTTCACGCTCAGCTGGATCTCTCTAACAAGCTGGAAGAGAGTCACCAGTAGCCCCACACTGAGCACCGGGATCGCAGCCTCCAGGATCATGACCTGCTCTGGACAGAGCATCTCAGAAACCTCCTTTGAGCGTCAAGAAAAGAAAAAAGCCAGTTGCCAATAGAGCGACGAATACACCTATCGCTCCAATCAGTTGCCCTACACGTTCTGGACCAGGAGGCAAACGCCACACTCGTAGCCAGAGGACCACATCGCTGACCATTAATACCAGCAGGCATACAAGAGCAAACACTGTAGGCAGCACGTTTCACTTTGCCTCCAGACAGGGTCTATACAGCTCGCCTGAGTTCTAAAGCAACGAGCAAGCTGTTGCAGCGTCCTGCAGCCCATCGCCACAATAGTGCCTATCACAGCTTCACAAGCTATGCTCACTCAGACGCTATCAGGGAAACGACGACAGTTTCGTTGAGATACGCTCTGGTCTTATGACACCAATCGCCGGCCCGACCTACCCCTTGCTTTCTTCAGCCTCGCCAGCAAGGCCAGGCCACATCTCTGTCTCGTGGAGAATCAGCAGGGGCAGATAGGATGCTTCTTGTTCTTTGAGGTAAGCTGTGATCAGATAGAGACCTGACGCAGGAGCAACAAACGTCACGGCTTCCCTGATGATACTCATCCTGAGCGAGCTTGGAGTCCGAGAGGATGGATGATACGTCAGCTCCTTCCACTCTAGGCGGCGCGGATGCGACGTGATCAGGCGGGCCGGCTGCCTCCCCTCTCCAAGAGGCCCGTCAAGCGACCAGGAGAATTCTCCCAGCCCCTCTCCACAGATAATCGCATGAAGCACAGCATGCACCTGGTAGGGGAAAAAGGCCGTCACCAAGCCATTCCCCAGCACTTCCAGAAAGGAGGCCCGTGGCTGGATGGTCAAAGGCCAAAAGGCTTCAGAGCGTGTATTGCGGGGTCCTGTTACGGTGCTCTGCCGAAAGATGGAGATTACTTCGAAACCAGTGACAGGATCTTCCTCGCTGATGGCTCCCGTCACTTTCTCGACTTCCAGTACACCCGCCTCCCTCATCCTTTGCCGGGCAAGCTGGGAGATTATCGGCGAGGGGCGTGCCGAGAGCAACAGGAGCGATTGAATCCAAATCGGCGGATGCGACATGAGGCTTTCCTTTCTTGACTGCACCACCTGCACATTAACAGAAGAGCAAAGCCCTCGTATTATATACTTTCTCTCCTACCACTTATCCTCTCCTAGTCTAGGAGAGCGTTAGTAGAGCCTCAAGGCTACGGTTGCCATGCCCAGACATCCGCTTCCGTCCATAGAGTCGGACCCCACCAGAATTGTGCAGCCCCAGAAACATACCATTCCCATAGCGTGTTAGAGGCAAAGCTCCAGCACCCTGTTTCGCCCGAGGTAGCAGTCCAGTCCGTGGTCGCAGTACCGTCTTTCCAATTTCCGTTTACATAAAGATCTCCCTGTTCGTCCACCGTGGCTGTCCAGGGACTGGCTTCAGCTCCACCAAGCCCATAACCGCATAGGAAACTGTTATCCCAGTACACCCAGACGAGTGAAGCGGTGACTATGAGTAGATAGTTCCCCGACGAGGCCGTAGCGTCTGGAGCAACCGCCCGAGCTGCCACAGAGCTAGCCTTCTGCTGAAGGGTCTTAGCAGTTACAAAGGCAATCCCTGGCGTCTTCCTCAACTTCGCTAAACTATATTTTTTCACAACTCCATGTGTTGTCTGTACCGTCTGATCAGGCTGGGGAGCAGAATCAGCAGAAACTCGAGTCACAGGAACGAAAGCGATGACAAGAGCAGTCAGGACAGCCAACCCCCAGCGCTTGCGCAAGGCCTTAGCTTCAACCAGTCCGGTAGCTGCCACTTGCCGCGCCTGCTGCCGCTGACGACGCGCCCGCCAGGTCTTCACGCTCAGCTGGATCTCTCTAACAAGCTGGAAGAGAGTCACCAGTAGCCCCACACTGAGCACCGGGATCACAGCCTCCAGGATCATGACCTGCTCTTACCAGTCCAGCTGCCGCACAAAGGTGGTACGAAACACAGTCTTTCTGCTCTTTCAAAGCACGCGCTCTGAGCAGAGCAATACTGCTTGACTTCTCTTAAAGAATAAACGTCTACGCGCTGCAGTCTTCCAATAGCCCAGGCAATAGCGTGGATAACTGGAAGCTTTTTCAGCATCCACAGCCATAAAAGAGGGCTGTTCCAGCTCAGGCCGGGTTTCTCTCTCTGTTCTCACTCCTGAACCAGCACATGGGCCAAGCGTTTGCTACCCAACCAGGAGGCAACCATAGCAATACCAGCGACCAGGCTCACCGCCAGCCCTCCACCCATGATGCTCGTCTCAGGAGTCAACGAGAGAAGGCCGACACTGTGCCGAAGCTGCGCTGGCAACGCTGGCATGAAGAGCAAGGGAGTAATCAGGATCACGCTGAGCAACAAGGGCACCCCGAGGATGGCCGTCGGCAGGAGAACAGGGAACGCTGATCGCCCCGTCAGCTGCCTGGCAGGCAGGGTCAAGAGGTCTCCTTTGGAGAAGTCACCGGTTCCCTTTTACGGGCAATGGCCTTGAGCCAGCCAAGCTGGCTCAAGGCCACTAATATAGCTGATCTATACCGGTTTGCAGTCGCCATTCACCTGGCTCCAGGCGAGTGGCCCCCTCGCTGTCTGAGGTTGGCTCTGGCCAGCCATTGCCGCTGGTCTGATTCGTTTGAGGGGCAGGAGCCGGGGTCGGGGCCAGGTCTTCCGTGGACAGTAGCGTCTCCTGCTCCTGAATCGTTGCCGAGACAACAGCGCCATCGGAATTGCCAGCAGGAGAAGGAGAAGGATCACCGAGCTGGAGGCGTCCCCCGCGCTGACGCTGGCGATAATCGATCCAGACGATCAGGGCGACCATAATCACCACGACTAGCAGAATACTGATAAACTTAAAGAGATGGGCATTTTGCCGATTGGCAATATCAAGCGACAAAATCGAGAGGCCAGCGGCCAACACTCCAAAGGCCAGGGTCACACCATAGAACAGATAACAGATCTGCTTCACCGTCAATCCGGCGGCCATCAGCCGATGATGCAGATGGGTCTTATCATAGTGCCAGGGACGCTGACCGTGTCGAATGCGATTGATCGCCACCACGGCCACATCGAGGATCGGCACCCCGAGCAGCATCAAAGCCAGGGCTAGCTTGGCTCCGCCGATCGTCGACATCACCGCCAGCCCCAGGCCCAGGAACATCGCCCCTGTATCGCCCATGAAGATGCGCGCCGGATTCCAGTTATGCGGCAGAAAGCCCAGCACAGCCCCGGTGAAGATCGCCGCCAACACCGCGATGCTCTCCTGATGGAAGACCCAGCTAATCAAAGCCGTAAAGAGAGCGGTGATCCCTACCACACCCGCCGCCAGCCCATCGACCCCATCGATCAGGTTCACCGTATTCATCATGCCCACCATCCAGAACCAGGTAAAGCAGAGGGCCGGAATCGCCGCCAGCGTGATCGCGTTATCGTGCACTCCCAGATAGACCAGACCGGGAGCAAAAGGATTATTGAAGGAGAAAAGAAAGATCCCGTGAAAGCGACCCTCCCAGGGAGCCAGGAGGATCGCCGCCGCCACCGTCTGCGCCACCAGCTTGATCAAAGGTTTCAAGCCAATCAAATCATCGATGAGATGTACCACTACCAACAGCAGCGAGGCCAATAGAAATAGCCAATAAACAGTACTCTCGACATAGAGGGAAGTAGGAATATTATGAGCTGGTGTATAGAAAAGCAGCGAGGCGATAGCAAATGAAAGGAAAATAGCCACGCCCCCCAAACGAGGGACAGGAACCATATGGACTCGGCGTTCAGAAGGATAATCGAGCCATCCCATGTGCAGGCAGAGAGAGCGCACAGCAAAGGTCAGCAGATAAGTCAGAACAAAAGCCGCAATGCCTCCGAGCAACGGCAGCGCCAGCGGAGGAAGCCAGGAAGCCACAGGCAAGAGCGCCGCCATAGTCAACTGCAAGTCACTGGCCTGGACCATGTACCGTCTCCTGTGAGGAGCCTGTCGCTGCTCCTCACCGTGTTCTTCATGCGCCTCACCGTCACCCTGGCCAGCCAGCTTGACCACTTCCAGCGTGGTGGCGGCCACCCAGGAGTCTAACGGTAGTCGAATTATACGGATTTCCATAAAAGGAACGCAATGAGTTCACCGATTTATACTAGTCTAGAAAGAGAGGAGAGGAGATCTTGCTCCTATGTTCTCACGACGTTCAGCGTAGTCTTCCGCGCGGAAGAGTTGCCCTTTGGTCAGCCAGCCTGCAGAGAGAAGACGCCTCAGAAGGCCAGAATGAGGAAGCGCTCCTGACCCGCATAATCGCGTCGGCAGGTCAGTCGCAGCCCTGGCCAGAGCCGGCGAGCGAGCCCCTCTAGCGCCTCACGCTGCCGATAGCCGATCTCGAGAAAGACCATCGCCCGCTCTTTGAGCACAGGACGCTCATGGAGTTGCCGGAGCAGGCGCTCCAGCAGCGCTAAACCCTGGGGGCCGGCAAAGAGCGCCTCCGCTGGCTCAAAGTCACGCACATCTGGGGCAAGCAGCTCTCGCTCCTCAGTGCCAACATAGGGAAGGTTGGCCACCAACAAATCGACTGGCTCGGGCAGCGGCTCCGCCAAATCGCCCAGCAGCAGGCGCACGCGCTGACCGACTCCATGCCGCTGACAGTTGAGCTGCGCAACCTCCAGCGCCGCCGCCGAGCTGTCGCAGGCATACAGGTAGGGCAAACGCGGCTCACTCACCGCCAGCGCCACGACGATCGCACCAGAGCCAGTGCCAATATCAGCCACGATCGGCACCTCTTCCCGCCTCAACCGCTTCCGCGCTTCAGCAAGAACCTCCTCCACCAGGAGCTCCGTCTCAGGACGCGGGATGAGGACGCGCCGATCGACCAGCAGGTCAAGCCCGAAAAACTCCTTGTGGCCGAGCAAATAGGCGACTGGCTCACCCCGCTGGCGCCGCTCCAGTAAGGCCGCCAGGCGCTGCCACTCTGTCGCTGTCAGCTCCCGTTCAGGATGAGCATAGAGGGCCGCGCGCTCGACAGCCAGGACATGGCCAAGCAGCACCTGCACATCGCGTCCAGCTTCCTGAGCAGGCTGGCCGGCCTCCTGGAGAAGACGCCGCCCCCACTCCAGGGCCTCTCCGACAGTCATCAGCCTTCCTCCCTCGTTCGCTCCGGCTCACATCGGCTCAGCAGCCCGATTCACCCCCCGTTCCCCCTCCACTCTACTTCTCATCCAGCGGGCGTCGTCCCTGAAAGCCCGCATCAAGTGGATGCCAGTACTTGATCCGCTCTTCCCCTAGATGCCAGCACAGATAGACTTCCCGCCCCTCGCGCAGGCTCAAAAAGTCAACGAGGCCCATATCGGGATCTTTCAACTCACATCCCAACTCGTTGAGCTCCGCCAGTGCCTCCTGAAGCCGCCGTAGATGGAGCACCTGCGCCCGCTGAATCTCCATCATGGTCTCATTAACATCGTGGCCGTTCTTCATGATGCGCAGCCGAATCGCATGAGCACGCTCCTCCCCTTCCCTGAGCCGACGCCGCTGCTCCTGAATATGGCGCAGGATCGGTGAGATGACCGGTAGTAGAGCCTCGGCCTCCTCGCGCGTAAAATAATGAGGCATCCCAACCCTCCTTCTTTTAGGACTACTGTCACTCCAGCTGCCTGCCCTGCCGCTCTCCCCCATCCAGGCGCGTGGCTAGTGACCAGCGGAAGGGGTGCCCTTGCTCGCAGGGGGCGGCGTTGGAGTCACCAGCGGAGAAGCCGTCGGAGATGGGGTCGCCGTTGGTCCAGCGAGCTGAATGCTCAAATCGTCGAAGGTCTTAAAGACCATCACCTGCCCACCGCTATCATAGTAGTCACCTTTGACGACATCCCCAGGCTGCACCAGCGGCAATTTCGGCGAGAGCGAGAGATTGGCCGTAAAGATGTACGGCTGGCCAGCAAGCTGCAGGTAAAAGACCGTATTCGACCCTTCCTGTACGGAAGCGATGCGCACCACCTTGCCCAGCACGGTCTTGACGGTGCCGCTGGTGGGACGGTTGGCGGCTGACGCCTGCTGCGTCAGCCACTGCTGATAAGCCTGCAAGGCGCCGCTCAGCGTCGTATCGTACTGGACATTGCTCCCGTTGAGGTTACGCGCGTCCACAATGCCCACCGCCTGAAAGATGCTGCCGCTGCTGACATGTTGGACAAAGATAGCGACCCAGGTCGGTTCTCCATAGAGCTGATAGAGCTGCACGCTATCAACATCGTAGCTGCGCAGATTAGCCCGCGTCGACTGAATGGTATTCTCGACATTGCTCCCGATGCCAATCCCCGTCAGCGGGTAGAACGTTCCGCGATTGGTATGGGTATCAAAAAGAACGATACCCGTACTGGAATTGTCATTGAGCGACGAGGAGGTCATGGGCACCAGCCAGACCGGCTGATCGACACTGTTATAAAGCAGCTGGGGTTCGCTCGCCGGCACCTGCTGATTGGCGCCCGAAGGATTGAACCAGGGAGCGGCATGGTAGAGTCCCCACCACTGCAGGTACTGCGTGACAGTGGCCGCCGGCATGACGCGATCCACCCAGCTCGGGACCTCCTGGGGACGATAGCGCGTGATCTGGCCTGTATGGGCATCAACCAGCAGGACCTCGCTCAGCACGTCGCCGGTGTAGCCTCGCGAAGGCTGCATCAGCGAGATAGTCCAGTAGGGATGATAGCGGTCATCCAGCTCTAACGTTGGATCAACCAGACGCCCATAGGTGTAGCCGCTCAGATAAACGTGACGCAGCAGGTCCTGATTGAGCAAGGCCCCCGGTAAATAGGCCAGCGTCTTATCTCCCCCAGTCATCAGCCGCGGCGTCGCTTCGGGATTCTCAGCATCGACCACGACAAAGCCAGGGGTATGGGAGTTGGAGAGATTGACGAAGATGTTGTTGTAGCTGAGAGGCGCCACGTAGTAGAGGTGATGGTTGATGGATTGCAGGGTGTAGCTATTGGGATCGAGATTGTAGGTCGATCCGAGATTCTGGCCAGTGGACCCCAGAATTTGCTGCCCCTCGTAGGCCGCTACGCCCGGACTGACCAGCACAATATGGTTGGGATCAGTCGGCGGCAGCGTTGGCGAGTTGGCCGCTTTGATCTGCGGAATGGCTGCCAGAGCTTTGGCATTGCTATCAAACCAGGTACTGAAGACGACGATGAGTCCCGAAACCACCAGCCCCACAATCCCCACCACCACCAGCCCAAAGAGGCCAGCCGCCACGTTCCCACGCGCAACAGCCTGACTCTGCCTGCCCACCTCCTCCTGTCGTACCCCTTGCCCTCGTGTCACCCGGCGTCTCTCCGTACCCGCCGCGCTCTCCTCCCCTGCCCTGAGAATCGGACGCAACAGCGATAAGAGGTTCGCCAGGCTACTGATCGCCAGCGGCCAGAGCACCCACTGCCAGCCTCCCAACGGTCCAGTCAGCGCCGGAAGCTCAAAATAGACGAGTAGAAAGCAAAAGAGGACGTTGAAGAGGAAATACCCCCCGAACCAGCGCAGAAAGCGGCGGGCTTCAAACGCCTCCCGCCGGCCAAATCCCAGACGCCCCACCGTCAATATAGCCATGACAATCAGCGCTCCGCCGATTGCCAGAAGCACCGTAATCATCGCACGCTCCCTCCTGCCCCTGCCTCTAGCAAGGTAAATCCACGTCGTGATCTGCTCACTGATAACCTTCTCCCACCCCTTCAAGGGTGGGCTTCCCCCCTTCACAGAAAGAAGCTCACACGGATAGACAGATGCGCCCCCCACTATCCGTGTAGCGACCTCCCTCCCCCAGCGCTTGAGCCTGGATCTGTCCAGCCCTACAGCCTGATCATGGCTCAGGGAAAGCGAGGGATCTACTCAGGCTGGCGGCTCCGCACTCGCCCACCATTCTCTCCGGCAACCCTGGCCTGATCTTGCTTCATTCCCCACGTGGTCTGGTCCCCGCCAGACCGGCTCCCTCACTTGTACAGCCGCCCCTCTATTGTAGTGCCTGGCTGGACAAAGCACAACACCCGCCCATCAGCAGTCTTCTGGAGTTCCTCGTCAGCCCCAGGGGAATTTTACCCTGGGCGAGACTGTTATGACTGTTGTAATATACTGTCTACCTGACCTTTGCCAGCTACTGCTCACCTGGAGATTACCAGGCACAAGGAGTCAAGCCGCATGAGTCTGTTTAAACGACAGGCATCCGAAACAGCGATCAATCCCACCGCCAAAGAAGGAACGGGAGCAGACCGGCTGCCGCCCGGCCAGTATCTGACCAAGAAATGGCCTGTATTGAGCTACGAGCGCACGCCTGGCTTCCCACCCAACTGGCGACTCAAGATCACCGGCGAGGTCGAACAGCCTTTTGAATTGACCTGGGAAGAGTTCCTCGCGCTGCCACGGGTGACCATTACAACCGATATCCATTGCGTCACCACCTGGAGCCGTTTCGATAACACCTGGGAAGGCGTTCATATCCGCGAGCTTCTCAAGCGTGCCCGTCCACTGCCGAGCGCCAGGTACGTCATGGCCCATTCCTGGACCGGCTATACAACCAATATGCCGCTCTCCAGCCTGGACGACGATGATGTGCTGATCGCTATCAAGCACGATGGCAAGGACCTGGAACCGGAGCATGGCGGCCCGGTGCGCCTGGTCGTGCCCAAGCTCTACTTTTATAAGAGCGCGAAGTGGCTCGACGGGCTCGAGTTCATGGCTGAGGATCGACCGGGCTTCTGGGAGATGCGCGGCTATCACAACCGCGGCGACCCGTGGCAGGAAGAACGCTACTGGTAGCTGCCTTCTCACCAGCAGGGAACAGAGCAGAGACCGCGCGCCGGTCGCCCCGTTTCGCCATTGCCAGAGCTTGACCTCAGCAAGGCTGGCCGGAGCACCGGCGCGGCGCGGCAGCTCAGACAGAGAGCTAGAAGCGGTTCCGGCGCAGCAAGTCAATCACGACCGCGATCAAACTATAGAGCGAGTCGCTCGCTCCGTAAAGACAGCGCTTTCTGGCCTTACCGCGGGGGTTCATCTTCCCTCCACTACCACTTTCTGGCGTGAGCCTTCCCTCAAAAGCCAGTGGATGAGGCTCATCCGCTACATCGTCGCTCCAGTGCAGCTCAGGAAAGGTGCGCACCGCCACCTCAGCCGTATAGTCTCCACAGGCGATCAGCGTCGCCGGCGAGAGGACCCGAAAGCGCCATTCCTCCTCCACCCCCTCCAAGAGGAGGAGATCATCCAGCTTTTTGACGCTCTCAAAGGAGCCATCCAGGTTGAGACCGAGCGCCTCACGCGCCGCCTCGATGAGGACATTCATGTTGTGCACCGCGACGCTGCTATGCTCATCGTGAGAAAGGCGCGGATCACGCAGATCGACCCGCCGCTCCAGCTCCTCCTGGAGCATGCGATAGTCCGGGTCCAGCTCCCAGCTGAGAGGGAAGCGCAGCACCCAGCCCAGGGCCTCTGGGCTGAAACCCTCGGCCTGCAGCACCTCCACCTGAGCCGCCGTTAAGGCCTCTTCCCCTTGGAGAGCGACGCGCACCATGATTCCCTTGGGCAAACCACGCTGATAGGGCAGCGCAGCCGTCACCACATACCACCGGGCCTCGTCGATTACCTGACTCAGCGCATTGGCAAAAGTCTCTCGATCGTCCTGCAGTGGTTCATAGTAAACGCGGTTCAGCACCCACTGCTCTGCCTCAGAAGAAATCAGCAAATGAGGGCCAAATGGCATGGAATCCTCCTTTAGACGAAATCACCGATCCATGCCAGGAGAGGAGAGGAGAATCTATCAACGATATGCGAGACCCCTCAAGTGCCTGGAGGAGATGTAAGACAAGATACTATTGCGCGTAACAAGTATTATAGACGAAGTTTCCCAAAAAGACAAGAGCGCGGCAGCGAGCTGAGCTGATCCTCAACACCTGCGGCTGCCGCGCCAGCCCGCTGGAGCAGGCCCGGAGAAGGCGAGCTACCAGAGTTTAGCGCTCAAGCGTCGTCTTACTACTGCGCTCCCCATCGTAGGAGAGCAGAATACGCTTGCCATCGTAGACCGTCTCCAGATGCACCGGGCGGCCCCAGAGCTGGTAGACATACTGCAAGGTCCTCTCAGCATAGACCAGGTCAAGATCCTGGCCCTCATGCAGATGACGCAAGTACAGCTCGCGGTTGCCCCGATAATCGCCGTCGTCGACCACAATATAGGGGAAGCCAAAGTTGGTCATGCTGGTCACGATGCCGTCGCGCACCTTCTCCCAGTTCTTTTCCACAATCACCCACTCATCGCCCTCCTTTTTATACAGGTAGAGATCCAGCTCCTCGACCAGCTCCTTGGTCAGATAGTTGCGCAAAAAGGAGACATCGTTATCCAGCTCACGGACCTCAAAGATCTTCTGACGGCCCATCCCCGGCTTGCGTCCAAGGCGCTCCTGCTCCTCCCTGGTTGGATGATCCCAGCGACGTTCAATATCCTCGAAAATCTTGTAGCCCAGGAAGTAGGGATTGAGCGAGGTGCGCGAAGGCGAAAGGACGCTGGCATGCATGCGCGCAAACTCCACCGTCTCGGCATCGGAGATCATGCCTCGGTCAGCCATCTCGCGCATGATGCGCGAATGCCATAGAGAGGCCCAGCCCTCGTTCATAACCTTCGTCTGCATCTGGGGCACAAAGTACAAGAACTCCTGACGCACAATCTCGATCACATCGCGCTGCCACGGCTCCAGAATAGGCGAATGACGGATCAAAAAGAGCAGAAGGTCCTTCTGGGGCTTGTCGGGGAACTTCGGAGGACGGCCCCGGCGGCGCTCGCGCTCCTCCTCGGCACGACGCTCCTTCGCCTCGCGATCCAGCGCCCAGAGGTCGTCGTACTCCGTCGAGGGCCGCGTGCGTGACTCCTCGCCCCGCCAGAGCTGCTCCCCTCCCTCCTCATCATCCTCGCCCTTCAAGAAGAGATGGTAGTCAACATGCTCCTGAACCGAGAGCACGGAGTCGAGAAAGTGCTCGACCTCCAGCTTGCCATGATCGAACTCATACTTGGCAATGCGCTCGGCATTGAGGCTGGCGCGTTCGATCATACGGCGCGACGTATGCTGGAAGTAGACATTATTCTTAAAGAAATCGGTATGCCCGAAGACATGCGCCGCCACGAAGGTATTCTGGAGCAGATCATTCATCTCCATCAGGAAGGCGTAGCTCGGGTTCGTGTTGACCACCATCTCATAGATCTTGCTCAGCCCCAGATCATAGAGCATCTTCTGACGGTAATAAGCCTTTCCGTGAGTCCAGTGGCTGAAGCGGCCCGGCAGGCTGTAGGAAGCGAACTCATACATGATGGTCGCCGGGACCAGCTCGAAATGAGTCGGGAAAGGGTCCAGCCCGAACTCACGGGCAATCTCCCAGGCATAGCCGATGCGGTCACGCAGGCGCTCCAGATCGCTATCCGCCATAGGCATCTCTCCCTTGCAGTTGCACTTATCTGCCAGCAGGCACAGCATCGCCGCGGCGTGCGAAGAACTTGCGCAGCGCCGGATAGACTTCCTTCTTATCCGAGATCGTCACCGCCACAAACTTCTTGTCCGTGATGCGGCTATAGGCCGACATCAGCGTACTGGGAGAGCGATAGTGGCCCTCGCGGATCTCGCCGTAGCCGAAGATATTGCACAGCTCGATGAGCTGCTGCACCAATTGCACGCAGCGATCATTATCCCAGGGAAGGTTGTCGCCATCCGAGAAATGGAAAGGGTAGATATTCCAGTCGTGGGGATTGAAGCGCTCCTTGATGATTTGCAGCGCCAGCTCATAGGCCGACGAAACCTGGGTGCCGCCGCTCTCGCCCTTGTGGAAAAACTCCTCTTCTGTGACCTCCTTGGCCTCGGTGTGGTGACTGATAAAGACGATGTGCACGTTATTATACTTTGTGCGCAGGAAGCGAACCATCCAGAAGTAGAAGCTTCGGGCGATATACTTCTCAAACTCACCCATCGAGCCGGAGACATCCATCATGGCAATCACGACGGCGTTCGACTCGTAACGAATGGTTGGCTCCCAGACCTTGAAGCGCAGATCCTCGTTCTTGATGTCCTTAAAGCGCGGCTCGCCCTTGGCGGCATTGCGCTTCATATTCTCCAGAATGGTGCGCTTCTTATCGAGATTGGTCAGCGGGCCATGCTTGCGGATATCGGTAAAGCGGACCGCATCGGTCTGTAGCTCTTGCTGGCGCTTCTGCTCCAGGTTCGGGAGTTCCAGATCCTCGAAGATGAGTTCTGACAACTCCTCCATGCTGATCTCGGCCTCATAGTAGTCATAGCCGGGATCTTTGCCGGCCTCGCCCTTCTTGCCGCGGCCCGCACGCGGCTCCTGAGCAATGACATCGCCGACGCGGCTCTTGCCATCGCCCTGACCCGCATGAGACTGGCGCCCGGGATCATAGCGGAAGCGGTACTCCTCCAGCGAGCGGATCGGCACGCGGACCGTCTTCTTGCCATCGGAGAGAATTATGCTCTCTTCGCTGACAATCTCCTGCAGATTCTTCTTAATAGCCTCGCGAATCTTCTCCTTGTGGCGCTCCTGGTCAATCTGCCCTTTGCGGTGCAGCGACCAATCGTGCTGCGAGACGGACATAGCGTACACTCCTTCCTGGCTGGAAGCGGAAGCGAAAAGAGAACAGGGGATGAACCACCGGCCCGGCAACGGGCAGGCTGCCAGGCCCTGCCCCCCCTGTCGGCCCGGCTCCTCACCTCCACACCCTGGCGGAGAATGGTGTGGCAGGCCACGAGCACGCCAGGACCTGGGCACTTTGGCGGCGCGGCTGGTTCACCCCCTGGAAGACCGTTTCTTAGCGATTCAACAGGCTCCCGACGTAACGCAAGATCTCATTGGCGCAGACATAGCAGTAGCCATGCTCCGCTACCAAACGCTCGACTACCTCATTGATCTTGCGCCGCTGCTCCTTATCGGGCGTGCGCGTCGAGGTTGTGATCTTGACGACATCGCGCAGATCGGCGAAGAGCTTCTTCTCGATGGCCTCCTTCAGGCGCTCGTGGCTGGTATAGTCAAAGGTCAGCCCTTTGCGCGCCAGCGACGAGATGCGGATCAGGATCTCCTCACGGAAAGCCCGCTTGGCGTTCTCCGTGATCCCGATCTGCTCCTCGATCGAGCGCATCAGCTGCTCATCGGGATCGATCTCCTCATCGGTGATAGGATCGCGCAGCTTCGTCTTGTTGCAATAGGCCTCGACGTTGTCCAGGTAGTTATTGAGCAGCGTGCGCGCCGCCTCCTCATAAGAGTAGACAAAGGCGCGCTGCACCTCCCTCTTGGCCAGCTCGTCGTACTCTTTGCGCGCCTCGCTGATGAAGTTGAGGTAACGCTCGCGCTCCTCACGTGTGATGCTCGTATGCTGATCGAGACCATCGCGCAGAGCGCGCAGTGCATCAATCGGATTGATGCAGGTCACATTCTGGCGCACCAGAGCATTCGAGAGGCGGTTAATGACATAGCGCGGCGAAATGCCGTCCATGCCCTCGCGCTGGGCCTCCTCTTGCAGCTCGCGAACATCCTTCTGCTTGAAGTCCTCGATATCCTCACCGTCGTAGAGACGCAGCTTCTTCATCAGGCTCATACCGGCCTTCTTCGACGGCTCCAGGCGCGTCAGTACCGCAAAGATGCTGGCTATGCGCAGCGTGTACGGGGCAATATGGACGTTGTGCAGGGCACTCTGCTTGAGGAGCTTCTCGTAGATCTTGATCTCGTCGGAGACGCGCAGGTTGTAGGGCACTTTCACCAGAATGATGCGGTCCTGCAGCGCCTCGGACTTCTTGTTGCCGACGAAAGCCTGATACTCATGCTCATTGGTATGGCTGACCACCACCTCGTCAGCATAGATCATGCTGAAGCGGCCCGTCTTGATGTTCTGCTCCTGGCTGAGAGTGAGCAGCACATACAGGAACTTCTCATCGACCTTGAGCATCTCGATGAATTCCATCAGGCCGCGATTGGCGACGTTCAATTCGCCGTCGAAGCGGTAGGCGCGGGGATCGCTCTCGACACCGACCTCACCGATCGTCGAGAGGTCGATGCCACCAACCAGCTCGCTGATGTCCTGGCTCTTGGGGTCCGATGGGGTAAACGTGCCGATGCCGATGCGATACTTCTCGCTGAAGGCGATGCGCTGGACAGGGACATCTTCAATACGCCCGTGATACTCGTTATCAAGCGTGTAACGGCAGCGCGGACAGAGATCGCCCTCGATGTAGAGGCCAAACTCCTTCTCAATATCGGGGCGGAGCTCCTGGGGGATGAGATGCAAAGGCTCCTCATGCATCGGGCAACCTTTGATCGCGTAGACAGCGCCGGCCTCGGTGCGCGTGTAGGCTTCCAGGCCCCGCTTGAGCAACTGGACAATGGTCGACTTGCCGCCTCCAACCGGCCCCATCAGCAGCAGGATGCGCTTGCGCACCTCCAGGCGCTGGGCTGCCGAATGGAAGTAGTCGACGATCTGCTGCAGCGCCTTCTCGATGCCGAAAATCTCCTGGCTGAAGAAGTTGTACCGCAGTTCGCCGTTGCGCGTAGTCTCGACCCCCGCCTCCATGATCATGTCGTAAATGCGCTCATGCGAGAGGCGGGCGACTTTCGGCCTCTTACACGCGATCTCAAAGTATTGGGCGAACGTCCCTTCCCACGCAAGTGCTCGCTCTCGGTCCCGATATTCCTCTAACCGCTTCACCAGGTCCATAGGTTACCCTTTCTTCTTCTGTCTGCTAGGCTGCCGGCCAGTTCTGCAGGCGGGACGCTTCGCCTCAGACCAGCGCCGGCGGGACGGGAAGAACGCTTACTGACTGTTACACCGGGTGTACGCCTTTGCCGAGGTTCCTTTCCTTCTATGCCAGCTATGACTACAATGACTGCTGCTCCTTCCGGCGCGAAAAACAGGTAAACTATGATATCAAAGGGCTGGTTTTCTGCTCGATCTGCATGCCAAGCTAGAGAACCAGCCCTTTCTACGTTGCAACATGCGATATGACTGTACTTGCTGCCTGCATCTTCTGCTCGCTCTCCTTCCGCATCTCCTCTCGCCTACCTTCAGTACCCTCTCGCGGCTCGCCAAGCTGCAGAGAAGATGGGCCACTGTGCGTCTGGCCCTCGGGCCGCGCGGAGCAAGTGCTTTCCCTGCTTTCTGTTCTCTCCCCTCCTTCTCCTCGCCCCTGCGCTCCCCCCGAGAGGTCCCACTTGTTCCCCCTGCAGGGGATACCGTGTCTGGTTGAATGCCATATGCTGCTTGATTCGACCGTGTTCCAGAGTAAACAGTAACGGTAATCGTAGCATACAGTACAGACCGGCCCCTGTCAAGTGGCGACCGCCGCTTTTCAACATCCCCCATCTGGGTCATCTTCTGGCTGCTCCCTCCGCCTCGCTGCTGACCAGTCTTCCCCACTCACCGTCGACTGGTCCACACCGGCTCTTTCTTTTGGCAGAGGGGGAAAGCGGCAAGGCGTTCTGAGCGAGATGGCGCAGGCGACAGCCGCAGAGGGCTGGCTGTCCGAGACTGCGTCGGACCTCTCTAAGAGAGCAGCGCTGGTTATCTTTCTCCGTCGTGCTCTTCACGGGAGAGGTCGCGCCTGACATCGCGTGGGGCTTCGATGAGAGGGATACTGAGGTCAAGCTGACAGCCTCCGCCGGCGGGCCGACAGAGACGAAGCTCGCCTCCTAGCTCGTGCACGCGCTCGAGCATGCCGATCAGGCCGTAATGGCCCGGCCCCGAACCGGCGTCCGTGAGCGGAGCGACAAGGCCGTCGCTGGCAACGAGAGCCTCGTCTCGGCTGAAGGCCGCGAGCTGGGCCTGCACCTCCTGCGGCAGACCAACGCCGTTGTCGGCAATGGTGAGCTGAAGCCGGCCAGCGTCTGTGCGCAACCGCAGCCAGACCTGTGTGGCCTGGGCATGCTTCTCGATGTTGGTGAGGGCCTCTTGAATGATTTTGAGCAGGGTCTCAATGATTTTAAACAGGGCCTCTTGCCGGTCACCAGGCAGATGCACCAACTCGGGGGGAAGGTCTAGCTCCAGGCTCCAGCCGCAGCGCGCCGCCCGGCGCTGGGCAATGGAGGTAATCGCTTGCCGCAGGGAGCCTTGCAGCAGCACAGGTGAGCGTAGATTCGCGATGGAGGCCCGTAGCCCGCTCATGGCCTCGCGCGTGACTTGCAGCGTCTCGACAATCTCCCGCTCGCAGCGCTCCGGGTCCCGACCGACAAGGCGACGCAGTACCTCTAGCTTGACGCTGACCAGGGTCAGGGCATGACCAAGAGTATCATGCATTTCGCGCGCCAGGCGCGTGCGCTCGCGCAGGACGGCCAGCTCCTGTTCCTGAGCCGCCGAGAGCGCCAGACGCTGATGGGCCTCCTCCAGTTCACTATGGGCCTGGGCCAATTCCTGTAAAAGGCGCGCATTGCGTTCCTGCTCTCTGAAGAGGCGGGCAATGGTAAGGGCCGAGATAACCGCAGAGCTGAGCGAGAGAAGCAGTCCCCCCAGCACACCCAGATCATTCAGCTCCAGAGGCCAGTGGAAGACCCCGCTGAGCAGCAAAAAGGTCAGGAGCGAGCAGAGTAGCGGCCAGGCGAGGAAAGGCAGCTCAAAGATGGAGAAGCAGAGACCAAAGACAAGCCAGTAGTCCCAGGCCAGGCCACGGTCAATGCAGGCCAGCGCCAGACAGATGAGATAGCAGCAGGCCCAGAGGATCAGGGCATAGGGACGCGCTGGGGGCCAGCGACGCTCTCGCCGTAGCCACATACGCCCAAAGTGGAAACCCTGGACGAGGAGCAAGAGTAACGAGAGCAGGATAATGGTCACAGCCCGCCAGTCATGAAAGTAACTGGGAGAAGCGCTAAGTACTACATAGTCAGCGATGGTCAGGGCAACGATGTAAAAGAGGAGCCATTGCAGACCAAACAGACGCAGACGACGGTGAAATCGCTGCTCAGCTTCGCTGGCAGCCGCCATGTGCTCCTCGCTCTTCTTGACAGCGGTCATGGCCTTCGGCTGCCCTCCTCTCTAGAGCCTGCTGAGGGTCACTATACGATGCGGCCGGAGCTTTGCCGCTCCACACGTTGCTGGTAGCAGTAGCGCAGCATGGAGCAGTCGACCCATCCGTCTTGACCAGGCTCCCGGATCGGATGGTCGCAGCGACGCGACGGGATGGGTCGACCCGCGTTCTCTGTTCGCGTTGTCAGTCCCTGTCTACAGTGATCAGTATAGCCACTGGCTCTGACTGGCGCCAGTGCCGAAAGAACTAGGCTTCCTCTATGACTAAAGTCACGGCTTCCCCTACGGAGACGCCCAGGGCGACAGCGGCGTTGCCGTTGCGAATGGCCACCCCTACATAGCCGGCACTGTCGCTGTAGACGAACGGCTCGCCTTCGCCCGCTGCTCCGGCAAAGAAGGGCTGCCGCCGTTCGATGGTCAGGTGACGCCCGGGTATGAGCAGGCGCACACGCGAGGCACTGAAGAGGTCGGGCACGAGGGTCAGGGGAATGCTCGTTACCAGGTTGCCGAAGTGGTCAATGTAGATGACGCTGGCCTCGATGCGCCCTCCCTCACGCCGCGGCTGGCCGAGATCGAGGCGCTGCAATGAGCCAGGATCAAGGACGGCACCGAAGTCCGAGAGCGGCACCCCACGCGCCAGATGGGCCGCCGCCGGCGCAAAGATGTCTCGCCCGTGGAAGGTTGTGCTGACCGCCGGCAGACGATAGGCCGGGTTCTCTAAAGCCACCACCCGACGCAGCGGCTGCTCGGCCAGCACATAGCTGAAGAGACCATTGTCCGGCCCAACAAAGAACCACTCGCCAGCTTCCAGCGCAATGGCCCGCCGCTGGCTCCCAACTCCGGGGTCAACAACACAGAGAAAAATGCTACCCGCCGGGAAATAGCGATAGGCGGTTGAAAGCAACCAGGCCCCAGCCGCGACGTTCTGGGGCGCAATGTCATGGCTGATATCTATGAACTGCGCCTGCGGCACAATGCCGGCAATGACCCCTTTCATGATCCCCACAAAGCCGTCGCGCAGGCCAAAGTCGGTCATGAGGGCAATGACAGGACTGGAGAGACGAACGGCCTTCTGCTCGTGAGCGCTGGCCGTTCGCGGCTGCTCTTCTTTTTGTACCATGATAGCTTCTCTCTTCGCTTCGTTTCAGCCAGCCTTGCAGGGAAGGCCAGGCCTTTTCTCCTTTCTGTGTAGTCGCTGGCAGGCACGCTGTCAAGAGGGATCAAGAGGGCAGGCCAGCGAATCGCTCAATGGTACTGGCCAGCTACCCTTCTTTAGCCATTGTATGCTATACTAGCCACGATATAGAGCGGTCCTGAAAAGAATACAGGTAGAATAGAAGAATAGTCCAGGCAATTTCAGTCTTTCTTGAGCCTGTTCTTTCTGCGCTACGAGCGGGTGGTCTGGGTATTCCCGGCCAAAACGCAGCTTTGCAGTGAAACATTCCCTATTTGATTCATTTGCACACGATCATTACAGACAGTCGAAACTCGATGGAAAAGGAGGCGGCGCTTCTTCCCCACGTCTGCAGTCAGGGAGATGCGCTCTGCATGAGCCGATGAATGTCAGTACCGGTGGCTCGCATATCCTTATTTTTGAACGCGATCAGCAACTTGCCGCCTTGCTCAGTAGCGAGCTGCAGCTGGCAGGCTATGAGTGCCATATAGCTCGCACGGCAGTGGAAGTCTTTGACGCGATTGCACGCCATCAGGTGCGGCTGGTCTTGGTCAACCTGGCCCAGGCGGCGGCAGGGCGCCGTGAGTTCTGGGTGGCGCTAGAGGCCCAACGTCGGGGGCGCGGTGTACTGGTGCTGACCTATCGCTGCACCAACCTGGCCGGCTATGGTCCGTATGATCCCGAGGAGCATCGGCAGAGCGTTGATGTGGAGGTTGATGGAATGCTCGGCATCATGCGTCTGGCCGAGGCGGTCCGGGCTCAGGTGCCTTTGCCAGCCACGGCCTCGCATCCCCAGGTGCGTCTGGCCGATCTACCAACGCAGGCGTCGCCCTCTCCTACTCTGACAAGTCTGCAGCAGACGGTTCCACACCCGGCAGTCTTTTCGCCAAGCCAGAGCCAGGTCAGCGAGCTTCAGCGGCAGTCACCGCCGGCTCCGTCGACCTATGCGACCAGTCTCCAAGCGGCCCCTGCTGTTCCTCCGTCGCCGACCTTCACTGATAAGATCCGGGCGGTGATCTATCCGGGCAGCCGCAGCTTTTCGCCGGCCCCTGCCGCTGTCCCGGCTCCGGCTCCTGCGCAAGAAGCTGCCTGGGGGGCAGCGTTCGGAGCAGATGCCTTCCAGGGTCCCGATGGGTTTGTGGCCTCCGCCTCCCCTTCCTCAGCGCGCATACCAGCCGTCTCGCCGGTGGCCAGCCCAGGCTCGCGCCAGCCACCGCTGAACCAGGCTGGTCAGTTCTCGCCTGCCTCTCACGCTTCGCCCTCTCCGGCGCAGCCACCATACTACCCTCCTTCGGCCCAGGCTGCGCCGCCGGAGCTCTATGCCCAGCAGCGATCTCAGCCGCTGGAGCCGCTCGTCCAGGAGTCGGCGGAGCCCTTCTATCAGGCAACGCGCTCCCAGGCTTCTGGGCCTCTGCCCCAGCCCCAGACAGCGCTGGCTCCCCAGGACGCACCGCCGCAGATGGCCCATCTCCCTTCTATGACTCAGGCGAGTCCTTCGCCTTTTGCTTCGGCTCCGCAGCTTTCGCAGCCAGCACCAGCCTATCAGCCGGTCTTTCAGGAGAGCCCCTATCAACCCAATCAGGCCTATACCCAGTACGCGCCACCCGAGGAGAAAGGAGAGTCGAGCCTGGCGCAGCTAACGCGCCTGCTGCGCGAGCGTTCTGCCCTCTCTGCTCCGGGAGAGCGAGGGCCAGAGTCAGGCGAGGCACAGATGCCGCCTGGTGGAACGGCGGCGGCCCCCGCGGCCCCAGCTCCGCCTTCGCCGTTGAGCACAGCCTCGCTGCGAGCAGCCCCGATTCAGGGCTTACAATCAGATCAGGAGCCTGATTATCGTCCCTCGCGTTCGGAGGTTCATGCCGCGGCTCGCAGCCATTTGCAGGCCCTGGCAGGCGCCAGTCCGACCATCGGCGAGCTGTCTTCGCTGCGCATGGCTCCCCCCTCTTCGGCCTCTGCCCCGGCTGCGGCTCAGAGCCAGGCGGCTCCTCATACCCACACCGCCCAGGCACGGGCTTACACCGCCGAGCAGCCAGCGGTCGAACGCCGTCCGGCCTATAGCAGCCCTCACGAAGCCCGAGGTGAGGACCTCTCTCCCGTCCAGATGCAGATGAGGAACGCGGGACCAGTCGAGCGAGTCGAACGGGAGGCGCCTGCAGCCCCCAGCCAGCCCCTGGCCAGCGACGACCTGGCCGCTACGGCTGATGAGGAGACCAAGAAGGAGATGATGCATGCTGAGGCCGCTCCGGTCGAGTCGGCGCGCCGCCCTTCGTTCGAGCGCGAGTCGATCACGTCCGATACGACCTTGCTCGATATTGTGCAAAGCTTGCCACCGATGGAGCCGCCACCGCAACGGCAACAGCCACAGTCGCCGCTGATCCTCAACGGACGGGCCACGCGCTCGCTCGGCAGCGTCTTGTTGGAGGGCCATCTGGTGCCACCCGAGCGCCTGGAGGTAGCGCAGAACGTTCAACGCATGCTCCGCGGGGTCGATCTCAATTATCAGTTGGGGGAGATTTTGCTCATGTTCAAGTTGCTGACCCCCGATCAGCTGCTGGCGGCAAGCCTGGTGAGCTATGGCCTGCTCAATACGGCGCAGATCCGCTCGCTGGGCCGCATCCGCCAGGAGCTGCATTCGATGGGTCTGGAATACGATCTAGAGAATTTGCTCATCCTTTTCCGCATTCTGACACCAGAGCAGCTTCGCGAGGTGCGCGCTAGCTGGTCGTCATGAGTGCCTCCTTGCCCCCGACCGGCTCTCTCCAGCAGGCGTGAGATTGATCCCCAACGACCCACATGGGAAAAATGAGGCCTGGCCCGCCCCCGCGGGCCTTCCTTATTTATCTTCAAGCGCCTGGCCTGGTCCCATCAGAACCAGACCCTCTTTGCCCTGGCTGTACGCTCTCCTGACCGGAGCACGGGCAAGGAGAGCAGAGCAGAGCCGGTCGCTCGCCTTGCTACCTCCCGGCACGCAGATTGGCTATAATGTCTGGTGCTAAGAGAGCGCATTTTCATCCTTAGCAGGAGCCATTCTTATGCCACAACAACAGCAACAACAGCAATCGTTTGCCGACTACGATCTCCTCGCAGTTTTTAGCGATGAGGAGAAAGCTAGCGCGGCTGAGGGGAAGCTGCGCCGGGAGGGTTTCAAGGATGAGGAGATTTATCGCTTGAGCGCCGGGGCAGTCAAAGGAGGTGAGTTCCGCGATCATGGCCCACGCCAGGATCGTAGCGCTTTTTTCTTGCAGACGACGCGCAGCGGTCCCGCGCCGGCACTCCTGCTGGTGCTGGCACTAGTAGCCGGCCTGGTCGTGGGCCTGCTGGGCTTTGCATTGGGCTTCGCCTTTCCCGCCTCTGAACACTGGCTGATCACGGTGATCGGGGTGGCAGTGGGCCTGGTCTGCGGCGTGGTGCTGGCCTTTGTCCGCGGGAGCCGGGTACGGGGCGCGATCGGGCAGGACCTGTCACGCCTCCCCCAAACAGCCGCTCCCACGCGCGAGGCGCGGACAGTGATCGCTCTGCGCTTGCTCGACCCCGAGAATATTAGCCGCAAAACCAGGGCACGGGCGATCTTGCTCAATAACGGAGGCCGCCTTGATCGAAGCGTGGGCCGCCGGGAGTGAGGAGCGGCGAGCCGGGCGCAATGGAGCGCTCTGCTCCCGCTTTTTTTCGCTCGCTAGCCATGACGCAGCGCTCGCTGTAGTCTGCCCACTGAAGAACGTCATAGCAATAATGAGGCAGGTGAGGGTCTTACCACTCTGCTGGGCAAACACTGGTAATATCTTGGTTTCTCGATTAGAATTAGAATAGATTTACAGCAAAGTATCGGCAAGCGCCGGCGGCCCTGAGCAGAAGCCCAGGAGCACCCGGGCGGGAGAAAGAGCGTATGAAGGGGAACACTGTGCCACCAGCGAGACTGCAGGTTGATCTGGAGAAGCTCGCGCGCCTGCGCGACGCGCTCTTTCCACCGTATAAGGTCATTCTCTTCAACGACGATGAGAATACCATGGATTATGTGGTTGCTGCCCTACTGCACGCCGTCAATAGCCTGACGTTGCCGGAGGCAGAGCGCATCATGCTGACAGCCCACGTGACGGGAAGCGCCGTGGTCGTGGTCTGTCCCAAAGAGCTGGCCGAGTATTATCAGGAACGCCTGCTTAGCTACGGCCTGACGGCTACGATCGAGCCGGATTAGCTCCCGGCTGGGTCCTCCTCGGGCAAGCCGCCTACTCCGCAGGAAGCTTCCTGATCCAACTCGCTGGCTCACTCGTAGCTGACCGGGTTGGCCAGACCCGAGGTTTCGGCTGCCGATTGATTGCGCTGATCGCCCAAATAGAGTCAGGACTGGCAGCAGGTCTGTTGGACAGCGCTCACTACCATTGACGCTGCCAGTCTCTTCCACTTAGAATCTGTAGAAGGGTCTGCAGGGATGCAGTAAATAGGCTCTTTCAGGCGTATGCAGAGGCGCAACGCGCAGGGCCTGCAAGAGATCCGAACGAAGATGATGCTGTTTTGTCAGATTCGAGATCGAGAAGAGGGGAGACACTATGGTTCACCTATGGCGCTCAAGAACGAAGGAGGAGGCCGAGACCACCAAGGCGCCCGGGGTCGGAGCCACCGGCGATATCGCGGTGATTGTCGAGGGGAAGAAACTGGATACGGAACTGGTCAGGTTGGCTTGCCTGATGGCCAAGCGCGCCAAACGCAAGGTTCACCTGGTCCACATCATCGAAGTTCCTCGTACCCTCCCCCTCAAGGCTGTCCTCACAGAGAAGTCGAATGCCGCTAATAAGCTACTCTCCGAGGCCATTGCCATTGCCGAAGAGGCCGGCTGTGATGCTGTCGCCGAGATTGTTCAGGCCCGCGATGCCGGCCCGGCGATTGTGGACGAGGCCCGCGATCATGGCTGCGCTCTGATTATGCTAGGGTTGGTACGTAGCCACCGCTCCCAGAATAATCTGGGGAAGACGATCCCGTACGTGCTGCTCAATGCCCCCTGCCGGGTCTGGGTGATCCAGGACCCCAATGGCACAGCTGCCGCCGGTACAGCCAGTATGCCCGCGACTAGCGCCACGAGCAATAGCGATGCCAGTGCCTCAAAAGCATGATCATAGATTGATGCCCATCATACCACACGCATTACTCTGGCCGCCTATGACTGCTTCAGAACACGCTGAATACGGGTGAGGCGCACGCCGCAACGCCGCATACGAGACGTCTACGCCAGAACGCTACCGACATAGCTAGACGCCAGACCAGGCTCAGTCTGGCCAGGCCGTGAGAGGCTCTCGTCCCGGCGCGTGAGACTTGCGCCGCCGCCGGGAGCTTTGCTTCTCTCGCACTGCGTCGCGCCGCCCAGCCCTGCGGGTGCCTCCTGTCTCTCTCGCATGGTCAGCGCTTGCGGTCGGTGAGGGTGCCTTTTTCTCTTCTCTTTCGCTCGCTTGCTTCGCTGGCTAACCTTTTCTCATCACTGCCAGCATGCTGATATGCTATAATTAGAGCGAGCGGAATTCTTCTTTTTGTTGACTCAACCGGCTATCACTAGCTCAATCCTGGAAGGAGTCTCGCCATGACGACCAACCCACAGAATGCAGGGCCACCGCCACGCTCCCATAAGGATTACTATACTGCCCTTCATCAGGCTGCGCTGACCTTCTCTTCCAGCCTTGAGCTGGACGAGGTGCTCCACAGTGTAGCCAAAAGCATCGCCGAGGCGATGCAGGTGAAAGCCTGTGTGCTACGCCTGTTCAATAAGCGCACAGGCCAGCTTGAGATCAGTGCCTCCTCCGGGCTGAGCAGCGGCTACCTCGGCAAGGGGCCGGTCGATGTCTCTCACAGCCCTATCGATCATGAAGTGATTCAAAGCGGCAAGCCGGTCTTTATCCCTGATGTGCGCGTCGACTCCCGTTTTCAGTATCAGGAAGCTGCACGGCGCGAGGGTCTGGTCTCGCTGCTCTGCGTTCCGCTGGAGGTGCGTGGCGAGGTCATCGGCGTCTTGCGTGTCTATACTGCCGAGCCGACGACCTTCCACGAGGATGATGTGCAGTTTCTGACTGTTCTCGCCAGTCTGGCCGCGCTCGCCATTGAGAACGCCAGGCTGTACGAGAATCTGAAGAGTTCGTATGATGGTGTGATGGATGCTCTTTGGGGGAGCAGCCTCAGTCATCAGGCGTAAGCTGGTGCGGTGGCCGCCCAGCTCTGCCCCGCCCTCGACCTTGCCCTGCGCCTGCTCATTTCTTGCTCCTTACTTACCTCTGCCTGATCTGGTTTCTGTCGTCTCGATCTTCTCGCTTCAGCGGATGCGCGTGTTGGTGAGATAGGGCGAGGTGAAGGTCGTGCGTTCTCCTGGCCGCTTGCCAGGTACAGGGAAGAGCCGCGCCGCCAGCGGCTTGCGCAGGCGGGTGGCCAGGGTGGCGACGTCGAGGAGGAGGCCGGCAATGCTCTGCTCGGGGCTGTCGCCCGGCAACGGAATGGTGTCCAGTCCTGTGCCGCAGACGGCGGAGTAGAGCAGCAATTGATGAACGTGCAGACGTCCCTCCTCCCAGCGTCGCCCTAACAGGGCGTCCTCCAGTACAGGCAGCATGAGACCACAGTAGCCACAGGTGGGCAGGGCAGTGCTTTGGAGGCCGCGAGTGATGGCCGCGGCGACGGCCAGAGTACCAGCATCACCGATGAGACCATAGCCGCAGGCTTCCAGCGCGGGTACGATGCTCTCTTCTCCAAGTGGGGCAGGAGAGAGGTCGAGGCCATTGTAGTGCAGCTGGTGCTCGTCGCTGAGCGCGCGCGCCAGGTCGGCCAGCGGCCCCAGTTGCTCTTCAAGGGTGCGGCGAACAATGGCGCTGATCGTCTCCAGGGCCAGGGGTTGGCGCGCTTCTGCCGCTGCGGCGCCAAGGGCCTGGCCGAGGAGAGATGCGCTCTGGAGACCAAGGCCAAGGCTGGCCGGACCGCGATGGTAGGCGGCAGGGAAGAAGGGACACCCCGGCTCCACACAGGCCAGCATGGCAAAGCGGAAGTTGCCATCGCCTTCGGGAGTCTCCTGGGCTAGACGGAGCATGAGGCGGGCTACGATTGGAGCTGCGTCGTGACGCAGACCTTGCTCGCTGCTGGCCAGCAGGACGCTGGCGCTGAAGGCCGGACCGGCAATGAGTAGCTCAGGCAGCAGAGCCAGACGCTCCAGTGGCACGATCGGGTCGACGGCGAGTGCAGGACCAAGCGAACAAAAGGCGATCTCAGCCTCTGCGAGCATCTCTTGTAACTCACGCCCGTAGCGCTCGATGTCTTTGGCCGGCCAGGTGGCCAGGTCGCTCAGCAGCGGACGGGTGGCAAGGCGCTGCGTCTGTACCTCATAGCCCGCCTCGTGCAGGCGGGCCGCAATGGCTCGCAGTTGCTGGGCCAGGCGCCGCACAATCGCAGGCGTCAGCGGATGCGGCTCGGCTACGCCCAGAGTGATGGTGCGAATGGGGACCATTGTTGCTGACTCCTTTCCTCCCTCGTTGCTATCCGTATACAATATCTCCAGGATACGCTATTTGGAGGCGGGCCGCCAGCACACCAGCCCGTGCTAGCGCTGCCACGCTCGCTGCCTTCGATGGCAAGCTTGCAGGGAGAGAGGTGACGGCCAGGCGCTATGTCTACGACGTTAGAGACCGCGCAGCAGGCTGGTACCTGCTTTTTGTGCGCGCTTGCCGCCTCGACTCGCCCCTGCGCTGTTCCCCGCCTTGAGGGCTTTCTCCTCGCCGCCTGGGAACAACCGGCCAGATCGGGTGAGCGCCTGCCCTACCTGCTGCTGAAATGCGCCGAGGGGCTGGTCTCTCTCCAGTTGACGCGCGCTGATCGGCGCCTGGTGCAGGAGCTGCGGGCCCGCGGGCGCCGTGTGCGCGGGCTGCGGCTACGCGCCTACCACCTGCCCACTCCGGCCCAGCATACTGAGCAGCATGGGCGCCCTGTGCTGGCCTATCGCGCCGACCCCTGGACGCTGGTCGTGATCGAGCCGGATACGCTGCTCAATATCACGGACCTGCTTTACGCCGAATATTGCCCCCGCCAGTATCTGCTTCAGCGCCTGCTTCCCAGTGAGGCAACGCTGGAAACGCTGCGTGGAACGCTCGTCCATGCCTGCTTTAAGGAGCTGCTGAAGGCCCATGATCGCGGCTCGCTGACTGGGGAAAGTGGCCAGGCTCTGACACTGCTGCAGCAGCAATTGCGTCAGGTTCTGGAACGCAGTCGTTTTGAGTTGGCGCTCTTGAAGCTCGCACCAGAGCAACTGGAAGCGGAGGTGACACCCCACTTGGAGAGCCTGGCGAACTGGTTCGAGCAGCAGCGCAGCACGCTCTGGGATGTCCCTTTGCCGGCAGAGGGTCCTGCAGATTCTGCGGGTCACTCGGGGAAGCACGGCGATCATTTGGTGCGCGCAGAAACGTTTCTGCTGGCGCCCGAGATTGGTCTGAAGGGGCGCCTGGATGTGCTTTGGCAGCAGGGAGCGCGGCGGCGTTTGCTGGAGCTGAAGACGGGCGGCGCCTCGGGACCGCTGCCACGACGCAATCATCGCTGGCAGGTGCACGGCTATCACGCGCTCTTGACTGTTCGCCGCCAGGCTCGTACGCAGAAGGCCCTGGCGACCCTGCTCTATAGCGGTACACCCGGCGAGGCCCAGGCTTTTGGGATTCCTTTCTCGATCCGCGAGCTGCAGCAGGTGAATGAGCAGCGCAATCTGCTGGTGATCAGCCACGTCACTGGCGAGCCTTGCGCTCCACCAGGGCCAGGGCGTTGCTCGAAATGCGCGCTGCGGGAGGAGTGCCGCCTCGTCTCCTGGCTGCTGGATTGGGAGCCGCCTGCGCTGGCAGCAATCTCGGACGCAACGACTGCCCCCGACGCCCCCACGCTGCCACCAGGGGCCGCCGGGCTTACGGAGAGCGATCGCGCTTTCTTCGCCCGCTACTATCGCCTGCTTCAGGCCGAGGGCCGGGCCAGTGAGCAAGAGCAGGCTCTGCTCTGGCAGGCACCGGTCGCTGAACACGTGGCCCGCGGGATGGCAATTGCTGGACTGACTCCGCTGGAGCCACCTCAGCCCACCGCGCAAGGCGAGTGGGTGCAGCGCTTCCGCTGTGAGAACCGGTCGGAGCTGCGCAGTGGCGATGAGATCCTGCTCTGCGATGACCACCCCCTGGATGGCGAGGTGGTCACGGGAACTATCCTGGAAATCGGCGCCCGCGAGGTAACAGTCTGGACCCCCGAGCTGATCGCTCATCCAACCTTGATCGAGCGCCACGCCACGGATGTGGTTCATCTGCGCACGCTACAGAATCTCTGGCGCTGGCTACATGTGGAGCCGCGCCTCCGCGAGCTGGTCTATGGCCTGCGCCGCCCGCGCTTCAGCAATGAGCCGGTGGCGCCGCGAGCGGACTTCAATCGCGAGCAGAATCTGGCGGTGGAGCGCGCGCTGCAGATGCAGGATTATCTGCTGATCCACGGTCCGCCGGGCACGGGAAAGACCGCAGTCATTGCCGAGATTGTCAAACGCCTTTGTCAGCGCGGCGAACGGGTCCTGCTGGCAGCCTTTACAAACCAGGCGGTCGATAACATGCTGCTGCGTCTGGAGAGCGAGGGCTTCCATGACTATCTGCGCCTGGGACATGAGCGCAGCGTGGCTGAGGGCGTTCAAGAACATCTCTTGAAGCACCTGGCCCCGCTCTCGCCGGAGCCAGGAGAGGCAGCCATCGAGGAAGGGCGGCCCGACCTGGCCACCGCCGGGCTACGGGCGACTCTGCGCACGCTGCCCGTGATGGCCTCAACAACAGCTACCTGGTCTTCTGAGCGTTATGCCCCCGCTGAGGCGCAGGGGAATGAGGCTGACTCGCTGCTACGCTTCGATGTAGCTCTGATCGATGAGGCCGGCCAGCTGACGGTTCCCGCGCTGCTCGGGGCCTTGCGCTTTGCGCGACGCTTCATCCTGGTGGGCGACGAAAAACAGTTGCCGCCGCTGGTGCTGAGCCGTGAGGCGGCGGAGGGCGGCCTGCGGGAGTCGCTGTTTAGCCTGCTGAAGCGCCGCGATGAGGAGTATCTGGCCACGCACCCGGGAGCAGAGAGCGCCTGCGTGGCTCTGACAACTCAGTACCGGATGCATGAGCAGATCGCCGCTTTCCCTTCGCGCTGCTTCTATGGGGGAGAGCTGCGCGCCCATCCGTCGGTGGCACGGCGTCAGCTTAGCTTCGGTGGGCCGGCAACGCCGCGTCTGGGCGAGCGCGCGGCGATCCTGCGTGCGTTGCCTCCCAGCCAGCCAGTAGTCTTTCTTGACGTGACCACTCCTGAGAGCGAGGCCCGCGTGAGCCAGGCTGAGGCTCGCCTGGTGCGCGAGCTGGTCACGGCTCTGCTGGCGCGCGGGGTTGGCCCATCGCAGATCGGGATTATCGCGCCCTACCGCGCTCAGGTGGCGAACCTGCGCCGCCATCTGGTCTGGAAACAGTACGGCGCCCCTCATCCAGCTTTGACGATCGATACGGTCGATCGCTTTCAGGGCGGCGAACGCGCGGTGATCATCATTTCGTTCGCCACCACGCAGCCACCGCCGCCGGATAGCCTGCTCTACGAGTTTCTGACCGACGCCCACCGCCTCAATGTGGCCCTGACCCGCTCCCAGCGTAAACTGATCCTTGTCGGGCATGCCACCGCGCTGGAGGGGCTGCCGATCCTGGGCGATCTTCTGAACTACTGCCGCGAGCTGGGGGCCTTTATCTCAACGGAATAGGAGCAAGCCAAACAATGAAGGAGCAGAAGCGCATTTTAGTGGTTGGCAGTCTGAATATGGATCAGGTGGTGCAGGTGCCGCGCCTGCCAGCGCTCGGCGAGACGCTGCTGGGTGCCGGCTCATTGAAGCTGGTGCCCGGAGGGAAAGGCGCCAACCAGGCGGTGGCGATGGCCCGTTTAGGGGGAGCCGTGATGATGGCTGGTCGAGTGGGCCGCGATCCTTTTGGGCAGCAGCTACTGACTGCCCTGCAGGCGGCAGGTGTCTCTACGGAGCTGGTGGCTGTCGATGAGGAGGAGGCTAGCGGCACGGCCTTTATTTTCCTGGTAGAGCAAGACAATGCCATTATCGTAGCGGCAGGTGCCAATGGCCGCCTCGGGCACGACCCCGCGCACATGGCCCGCATCGAAGAGGCTCTGTCACAGGCCTCGGCCCTGGTCCTGCAGCTTGAGATCCCTCTGGCCACGGTTGAGCACTTGATCAAGGCGGCCCACGCTGCGGCTGTCCCGGTCGTACTGAACGCCGCCCCAGCCCAGCCCTTGAGCCCCGAGCTGCTGCGCCAGATCGATCTGCTGATCGTGAACGAGCACGAGGCTCAGGCTCTGGTCACAGCCCTGGGGACAGCCCCAGGTTCCAGCGAGACTACGGCTGCGCCAGAAGAGCCAGAGACGAGGGATGGGCAGGCCCAGGCGCGCACGCTGGCTCTGCGTCTGCATGAGCAGGGAGTAGCCAAGGTGGTGGTTACCCTGGGGGCAGCGGGGGCGCTGCTGGTCACCAGGGAGACCCAGGCAGGCCCTGGTCCGCTCGCTCTCTATGAGCCGGCCCCCCGCGTCCAGGTGACCGATACGACGGCAGCAGGCGATTGCTTCGTGGGTGCCTTGACGGTCGCGCTGCTGGAGGGCCAGCCCCCCGCTCGGGCTTTGCGCTTTGCGGTCTACGCCAGCGCCTTGAAGGTGACGCGCTTCGGCGCGCAGTCTGGCCTGCCGAGCCGGAGCGAGGTGCTGGCTTTCCTGACCGAAGGCTCGTCTCCGGCTTAGTCTCCCGACTGGCTCGGCCTGCCCACCCTTGCCCACTGGTGGCGGAAGGCAGACAAGGCCTCTGCCGGCTTCTTTTGACAAGGTCGAGGCCTTGCGCTATATTTATGTGAAGTAATCCCTACTATGTTACTTGGAATATTGGGCTATCAGCAGAGAAGGAGCAGCAGACTATGCCCCAGATCAATGAGGCCGAGGTGATCGAGGCCCTGCGGGAGTGTTACGATCCAGAGATTCCCGTCAATATCTACGATCTCGGCCTGGTCTATGGGATCGACATTAATCAGGAAACAGGCCACGTGCATATTAAGATGACGCTGACGTCAATGGGGTGCCCATTGGTGGGCGACGTGATGTCTGAGGTCGAGATGCGCGTCAGCCAGGTCGAGCATGTCAAGTCATGCGATGTGGAGATGACCTTTGATCCTCCCTGGACTCCCGACCGCATGAGCGAAGATGCGAAGTGGGAACTGGGCTTGATCTAGCGAGCGCGGGGTCGCTTCCGGCGGCTGCGGGCCGAGCCTTGCCACGATGCCCGCTGGCCGCACAGGGAAGACACCTCGCTCCCCCTTCCCCCACCACAGGGCTTGCCCTGACACGTGACCTTCCCCCGGCGGCACCTTACCGCCTCTGTCCGCTTTCTGTCGCGACACTGGCTCTCTGCCTGCCGGCAGCGGTCTGTCACGTGTTATTTTTTTCTCTTTTTACTCTTCCCTTCGACAAAGCAGTGTGTTATACTGAGTGTCGTCAATCAATACATTTATCTTCATAATATGAAAGGATGAGAAGCACCTTCTTCCGCCCTGGAAGGGACACCTCAAACGTCTTCTCTTCTTCCACTCTCTGTGCTGCATCGCCAGCCCTGGCCTGGAAGGAGGGCACTTGCTTGCAGCGAAAGAATCCCTAGAGGAAATGGAGCGCGTCAAGATCGTGCGAGCAGAGAAACTGGAGTCTTGGGAGCCGGGGCACGGGTGCAAGGAAATGATCAGGGTAAGGATAGCAAGAAAACTGAGAGACCAGGAGGTTTGAGAGGTCTCATGGTCAGGCACTGTGAGTTTTGCTACGCAGCGGTGCCCGCGGATTACACCACGTGTCCTGTCTGCGGAGGGGCGCTAAGGACGAGCGAGGAGCAGGCTGGGACAGGTGGGCAGCAAGCTGGAGCTGGTGGCCCGCCTCCTTTCGCCGCGGAGGCTACGCCAGCCGCGTTTCAGGGCAGCAGAGCGAGCCGCAGCGAGCCAGGTCCTCCCACCCCGCCCGGCGGGCAGTCAGCGATGCCGATGTCAGCAGGGCCACGGCACCCATCCCATCTTCAGCACCGCGAGTTCTCGCAGAAGAGCAGTTTTTCGCTGTCGCGCTCGCTGCGGCTCGGCTTTGCCTTGATGCTCTTCCTGTTCCTGACAGGGCTGAGCCTGCTCATCTATGGCGGCATTTACCACCCGGCCCAGCTGCGGGCGGGGGCCACGGCCACGGTCAGCGCTGCTTTGACAGCTCTTACGCAGAGCACTGCCCAGGCGCATGCCCACGCCACAGCAACAGCCATTGCCCAGGCCCACGCTACGGCTACCGCTGCCACCCAGGCCACTAGCGTTGCTGCTGCTACGGTCACCGCCCAGCAGGCCACCTACACAGCGGCCACCCAAGGAGCACCAACCCTGGTCGATCCTTTGACCGGGCAGAATGGCAACCTGTGGACCCTGGATAGCAACCAGGGTCAGGGCTGCCTCTTCTCCGGCTCTAGCTTGCATTCGGTCGTCTCCAGCGACCATGTCTTCATCCCTTGCCTGGCTCTGGCTACGAGGTTTGCCAACTTCACGCTGCAGGTTCACATGCGCCTGGTGCGAGGCGATGGCGGCGGCCTGGTCTTTCGCGCGAATGGGGCCAGCGGCACTGGCTATCTCTTTTTCGTTGGCAGCGATGGAAACTATAGCCTCATGCTCTCCGATGGTACTCAGGCGAATGCCCTGGTTGGCGGCCCAACGCCAGCAATCCACACGGCGCCTGGCCAGGATAACCTGTTGACGGTGATCGTCCGCGGATCATCGATCATTCTCTATGTCAATAAGCAATACGTGGGCAGCGCCCAGGATACGAGCTTTAGCACGGGGCAGATCGGCGTCTTCGCCATCGATCTGGGTCATGTGACCGATGCAGCTTTTTCTCAGCTCCAGGTCTGGTCGCGCTAACCACTCATGCCCGTTTCTCTGCCTATCGTTTTTCTCTCTGTTTGTGCTCCTTGGCACCTGAACCAAAGCCAGAAATCACGTAGGGCCGGGGCCGGTTTTCGTCCATGCTCCCGCTCTCGGCTCGCTTCTCACAAGCCATGATGAGATCACTTGGCATAGATTGAAAAGCATGTTATGCTGATGATGCCTTCGGGAATCACTACGCCCAGCCCTTGAGGAGGATCTTCTTACCTATGCAATGCCAAATCTGCAAGGCCGAGCTGCCCGCTGAGGCCCGGGTCTGCCCCGCCTGCGGCGCTCCTACTCCTTACAATGTGCTGGAGCCAGAGAAGGAGCAGACCCCGTCGCCTACGTTCGGCAGCCCAGATGATACGCTGATTAAGCATCGCCCCGCGAGCAGCGAACAGTCGATCGGCGTTGAGGATAGCGAGCGCACGTTGCGCGCTCCCTACAGCGAGCCTACGGTGCGGGCGCCTTCGCGCTGGCAGCAACTGCCGCCAGTACCGTCCAGTGCCCAGGGGGAAGCGGCTGCTCAGCAGAGCGAGGCTCAAGCTTCGGGCTCGGGAGGTGAGCACTCTCAAGCCGGTACGGCAACGGAAGCGACCCCAACGGCCTCACCTGCCAGCGGGCCAGCTGCGGCCCCCGCTTCCTCCTCCCAGCCCGGCAGTGTAACGCCGGTCCTACCGCCACGGGATGTGGCCACAAGCTACGGGTGGGTGCCGCCTTCTGCCGGCTCCGGCAGCCCCTCTTACCCTGGCCAGAGCGGCCCCTTTCCGCCCTCGCCCGCTCAATTTCAGGCAGCGGGGGCAGCGCCTCCGACTCCAGCCCCTGGCTCCCCGCCTCAGCCGGCCAGCCAGGTTAGCCAGAGCGGCATCTTTCCGCCCGCCGGCCCCGGCTATCCGCCGGCGGCAGCTTCGTCGCCAGGGTCCCTCGGTTCTGCTGGTCCCTCCTACCCTGGCTATCCACCTTCCTTCTTCCCGCCCGGCCCAATGAGCGCGGCAGGCCCTCACAGGGAGGCGGGCGCCGCTCTCCCTCAACAAAGTCAGCCTGGCTGGCCGTGGTATCCACAACAGCCAACTCCTGGAGCAGCCGCACCAGGTTCAGGCCCAGGCTTTCCCCCCTCTCCTCCCGCGCCGGGCCAGGCCAAAGGAGGCAGGTCTACGCTGCTGCTCATTCTGGCCATCGTGTTGATCTGCGTCATGATCCTGCTGGGGAGCGTCGTCTACCTCGGTGTCATCCGTCCAGGCCAGGAACACGCCGCCGCCACGGCCACGGCTGAAAGTGCTACAGCTCTCGCTCGCAGCCACCAGACGGCGACCGCCGTCGCTCAGGCGAATGCCACGGCAACGGTGACTGCCCTGCAGAACAATCCCCAGGCGTTCTATAGCTATGTCACTGCGCAGACCCCCCAGGTGAATGACTCGCTGGCCAGTCAGAGTGCCAGCAATTGGGATGATATGCGCAATAACGATGGCAGCGGCTGCCAGTTCAACAATGGCGCCCTGCATATCTTGACCACCGCCAACACCCCAGCCTGGGCCTGCGCTGCCAATGCTGCGACGTACCACAACCTGGCCTTCCAGGTCGATATGACAATGGTCAAGGGCGATAAGAGCGGCCTCCAGACGATGGCGGGCCTGGTTTTCCGCCTTGACGAGAATACACGCAGCTTCTATAGCTTCACCATCAGCCCCAGCAGCGCCTACCTGTTGAGTAAAGTCGATAACGGGAATGTCACCTATCTCTCCGAGGGCGTCAGCTCCGCCATTAACGCCAATCTCGGCGAGAGTAATACTTTGACGGTCATCGCCCAGGAGAATACGCTCATTCTGTTCGTGAATCAGCACTACCTTGCTACGGTTCACGACAGCGCTTTGACGAGCGGCATGGTCGGCCTGGTCGCGCTGACCACCGGCAAGATCTCCGCCGACGCCGCCTTTCAGAATGCCAAAATCTGGCAGCTGTAGGCAGGCTTTCGAATGGGAGGGAGAAGATCAGCGGTGATCATGTGACTAGAGGCGAGCCGCTGGCTCAAGCGTAGCGTTGGAACACTGGTCACCACGGGGATGGGGCAGGCCCTACCCGCCCCGAGACTGCCAGCACTCGCGCTCTCTTCTCCCCCGCCGAAGGGTCCTCTGTACCTTCGCCAGGTCCAGGCAGGGCTGGTCTTGTATACAGCGTTCATGCTATAGTAGCAGAGAGGAGCAGAAGGAGAGGAGCCTACTGTCAAGCGAGGGAGCGCCATCTATGCCAGGAAAGCAGCACTCAAGCCGCCCGCCGGTGAGCACGAGCGGCCCCGAGCCGGAGCTACCACCACCTCACAAGTGGACGCCAAGGGCAGCGGAGAGCAGCGAGGTCTCCGCCGCAAGGCCAACAGAAGGAGACGGGTCAGAAGAGCAGGCGGAGACAATGACGCTCGTGAAGGCATCTGCTGCTGAGCCGGCCCCTTTCCGGCTGCGACCTGCCGGACTCTCGCGCCGTCAGTGGTGGCTCTATGGATCGCTTGCCGCCCTGCTGCTGCTGACGAGCACAGCTCTACTCGTCATGCTGACCACGGGCCAGGCTACGGCTATACTCCAGGCCCAGGCCACCGCCCGCGCCCAGGCCACGCGCCATGTTCTGGCTAGCGCCAGCGCCCAGGCCGCAGGCACCGCCCAGGCCCTGGCAACCCAGCAGGCAGCTATTTACGCCACCGCCACGGCCCAGAGCCTGGCAACCGCTCAGAATAGCCAGCTCACAGCAACCGCTACCGCTTACGACGAGCGCCTGAGCCAGATTACACAGGGCCAGCCAGCTTTCAGCGATGATCTGAGCAGCCCCGATGAGAGCCACGGCTGGGACCAGGGCTTCAGCGACGCCGGTACCGGCTGCTTCTTCAACAACGGCGCCTATGAGGCGCGAGCCGGTCACCCCGGACTGCTACAGCCCTGTCTCGCCCACCAGACAAACTTCAGCCAGTTTGTCTACGAGGTCCAGCTGACGATTACCCACGGTCAGGAGGCCGGTCTGCTCTTTCGCGCCAGCAGTGATGGCCAGAGCTACTATCTTTTCCGCGTGAGCATCAACGGCTCGTTCGCTCTCGATCTCTACCAGGGTCAGAGGGGCCAAACCCTGCTGACTGGCTTTAGCCCGGCGATCAGCAGCGGCCTGACGCAGACAAACATTCTGGGCGTGCTGGTCAGTCAGGACACCATCGTGCTCTATGTCAACGAGCAGGCTGTGGGCAGCGTGCAGGACCATACCCTCTCAACGGGGATAATTGGCGTCGCCGCCATCGACGATCAGCTGCCTTGTGTGGCTCAGTTCAGCAATGCCCAGGTCTGGACCCTTCGCCAGTGAGCCGCCAGCGCCGAGGTCTGGGATCAGACAGACTGTGGCCACCAGGCCGGAGCGCTTTGTCCATAAAGGCAGGCCGCCGGGGACTCCTGGATTCATCCAGGGGAGGAAGGCGGCTTCCTGCTCACTCACCCTCACCCTGGGGTTGACTCAGCCGGCTCTCCTATGGTATCCTCCTCACGAGGCTGAAGGCACTGGCCAGCAACGGCTGTGCCTCATCATGCAGAGGGGGCGGGGAGCAGACGGGTCAATTCCGCTAGACTGTCCTGGGGGGCAGTGAGCTGCTGTTAACCAGCCCTGAAGCCTGGGCCAATACGGCTGCGAGTAAGTCCCTGGCTTGAGCCAGGGGCCATTGACTGAGTAAAGGCGAAGAACAGGACAAGTACCTCATGCCTGCGAGGACTAGAGAGCTGCGGGTTGGTGCAACGCAGCGCCGAGGATGAGGGAATCCACCTGGGAGCCCACGCGATGAGCGTTTGCGGTGGCCTCCGTTAACAGGCCAAATGAGGGATGGCTCTATGCAGCCAGCCTCTGGGGTCTCTTGCCCTCTGGCTAGCCGGCAACAGAGCATCCGAACAAAGGTGGCACCACGATCGACGCAGCAACCAGCGTTGTCGTCCTTGCACAGTGGACGATAACGCTTTTTTTATTGCTGTAGGACCGTTATAGGCGGTCAGTTGTCAGGCTCGCAGCCCCCCTGGCCGATGCAGGTCGCTCCTCACGCCTTGCAGCGAGGACGGATCACAACGACCTGACTCCGCCCGGCCAGCGAGCTGGCGCGCGACCGGCTACAGACCAAGGCCCAGGACCCACGTTTGAGGAAGAAAAGAGCAGAAGGAGGAAGGTTTTTCGTGCTGGATCTCGGCTTCATTCGCAATCATCCAGAGCTTGTCAAAGAGGCTGTACGCCTCAAGCAGAGCGATTTTGACGTCGACCAGTTTCTGGCCCTTGACCGCCAGGTCCTCGAACTGCAGCATCAGGTTGAGATGCTGCGAGCGGAGCAGAACCAGCTTTCGAAGCGCGTCGGGCAGGCCGGTAAAGACAAGGAGCTGCGCGAGGCCCTTATTGCCCAGGGCAAGGAGCTGGCGGCGCGCCTCAAGGAACTGGAGCCGCAGCTAGCGGATCTCATCGAGCAGCGCCAGCAGCTCCTCTACCTGGTGCCGCAGATTCCTGATCCCTCGGCCCCCGTCGGCACGAGCGAAGAGGACAACGTCCCGGTGCGCTATTGGGGAGAGACGCCGCAATTCGACTTTCCGCTGTTAGATCACTATACGCTGATGCAGAAGCTGGACCTGGTCGACATAGAGCGTGCAGCCAAAATCGCCGGCTCGCGCAGCTATGTGCTCAAGGGCGATGCCGCTCGCCTTGAGCTGGCCCTCCTGCACTTCGCGTTCGATCGCATCGCCACCAAGGGCTTCACGCCCCTGATCGTGCCGGCGATGGCGCGCGAGTTCTGTTTCATCGGCAATGGTCAGTTCCCGCGCGGGCGGGACCAGGTCTATGCCCTGGAAGGAGAGGATACTTTCCTTGTAGGAACCGCCGAGGTCTCGATTACGGGCATGTTCAAGGACGAGATCCTCAGCTACGAGGAGCTGCCCTTGACCTTCGTCGGCTTCTGCCCCTGTTTCCGCAAAGAGGCCGGCACCTATGGCAAGGACACGCGCGGCGTCTTCCGCGTCCACCAGTTCAACAAGGTCGAGCAGTATGTGATCTGCGAAGCCTCGCACGAGGAGTCGGTACGCTGGCACGAGCAGCTGATCCGCAACGCCGAGGAGCTGGTTCAGGCCCTGGAGATCCCCTATCGCGTGGTCAATGTCTGCACCGGTGACATGGGCGATGGCAAGGTTGGCATGTACGATCTGGAATGCTGGGTACCCAGCGAGGGCCGCTATCGCGAGACGCACTCTTGCTCGTACTTCCACGACTGGCAGGCGCGGCGCGTCAATATCCGCTACCGCGATCGCGATGGCAAGCTGAAGTTCGTACACACGCTCAATAACACGGCTATTGCTTCGCCGCGCATCCTGATCCCGCTGCTGGAGAACCATCAGCAGCCCGATGGCTCGGTGCGTATTCCCGAGGCCCTGCGCCCCTATCTGGGCGGCCAGGAGGTGCTGCGGGCACGCCGCTGATCACCCCCTTCTGGCTTCCTTCCCTTGCGCTGCCGACCAGCAAGCGACGGGCTGGCTCCGCCTCGGAGCCAGCTCAGCGGACAGAGGAAGCCAGGGGGATGATTTCCCCGCGCAGGCTGCCGCTGGCGTCTTCAATGTAGAGACGGCCAATCGTGCAGGTTGGCTGAGTGCGCCGATCGGTAGCGCTGCCGGGATTGAAGAGCAGCAGCCCGTCCCGTTGACGCAGATAGGGAACGTGGGTATGACCGAAGATCACACAGCTCGCCTGCGGGAACTCGCGGCGGGCCGCCTCCAGACGCGCCTCATCCTCGCTGCGCCGCCGCGCGCTGTCCGGGCTGAGGATATGAACGACGCCGATGCGGCAGCCGCCGATCACCAGCTCGCGCTTGAGGGGCAGCGCGCGCCGCACTTCGTCGCTCTCGATGTTGCCCTGCACAGCGACGACCGGGGCGATGGTCTCTAGCTCACTGACGACGGAGAGCACCGAGAGATCTCCAGCATGAATGATCAGCTCGACATCGGCAAAATAACGCCAGAGGGCCTCGGGTAAAGCCTTGAAGCGCGGAATATGGGTATCCGACACGACGCCGATAACGTGTTCCATCGGCTCTCACCTCCGTTGCAGCAGACAGGTCCGCCCCAGGCCAGACGGCAAGCCGCTAGCTGCCTCGCCCGGCAGCGGATTACCTCTTGCCTTCCTTGTCGCTCGCTCGCTCTAAGGAGAGGATAGCAAATTGACTATGCGCATTGCCATTATCTCTGATATTCATGGGAATCAGGTGGCCCTGGAGGCCGTGCTGGAAGATCTGCACCGCCAGCCAGCGATCGATCAGCTAGTCATCGCTGGCGACCTCTGTTTGAATGGTCCGCGCCCTCGCGAGGTGCTCACAATTGTCCAGCAGCTCGGCTGCCCGGTCATCAAGGGCAACGTCGATGAGGAGGTGGTAAGCGCCGCCCCCGAGAAAGGGCGCAAAAAACAGAGCACCGTGGCCTGGACGCGCGAGCAGATCGGACCGGAAGGCATCGCTTATCTGCGCGACCTGCCTTTCTCGTACCGCGTGGCTAATCCCAATGGCAGCGATGCCCTGGTCGTGCACGCCAACCCGCGCAATTTGGAGGACGCCATTCCTCCTCACGCCTCCGATCAGGAGCTGGAGCGCTTGCTTGGTAGCTTGGATGAACAGATCGGCACCCTGGCCTTCGGCCACCTGCATATCGCTTACCTGCGGCGCTGGCGGCACCTGTTGCTGTTCGATGTGGCCAGCTGCGGCCTGCCACGCGATGGGGATCAGCGCGCCGCCTACGGCATTCTTAGCTGGCAAGGCAACGGCTGGGAGGGCGAGATCCGTCGCGTGCCCTACGACCTGGAGGCCGTCGTCGCTCAGATCCGCACCAGCGGCATGCCCCATCCCGAGCGGCGCATCAAGATCCTGCTGGAGGCCCACTACTGAGGTCCCGCAGCGTGCAAACCACAGCCTAGAACAGAGGGAGCAGAAGAGAGAGCGACGGGGGCAGGCAGTGGTGGGGAGTCGCCATCGCCTGCGCCCCGTCGCTCAGGTGAAGCGCTGAAGCGGAGCAGCTATTTTGCTCTATAAGACATGCAATAATTGACAGAAGATGCAGGTACAGGTCGCTGGATGACCAGGAGCATGCTCCAGCAGCGACAGCGGCTGCTCGTTACGGGGCAGCTCCTGCACTGGCATCGCCTCCTCACCGAGATAGCTGGCAGCATCGCCAATATCGACCAGCTCAAGCTCACGGATAATTTCCTTCAGTTCACTCGTAGTTGCCATGCTCAATGATCCCTCTCCTCTTGCAGGACACTCAGCCCCGGGACGCAGAGAGCCCGCACGAGTGGCACACTCCTGCTGCAACAGAGAACCTATCTCACATTGCACCAGGAAATGTTCGATAGAATACTCCGATTCGATAAATTTCAATAATTAAGCGATAAAACCAGGCACTGCCAGACCTTGCGCTGATCACTGGGCGCGTCGAGGTCGCAGCCAGGACCTTTATTTGCTCGGTGCGCCAGCGAGTCGGGCCAGTTTGCCGAGCAGCAAGCTGAATAGCTTTCACTTAATATATACGTGTCCAGGTTGACATTCATCGCCGCAAGTGCAAGCGAATAGACCAGTTGGGTCAGGCAAGCGAGCAAGAAGGAGACGAAGAGAGCATGGAGCTGCTGGCCGGGGCGCAATTGAGGGCAGCGTTGTACGGTCCAAGCGGTAGGTAGAATGGACGAAGGAGAGGAGTGGAGGCGGCACGAGGAGAGGGCAATGATATGGCATCCAGGGCCGGGCGGGGGCGAGAGCCTGGCCCTGCCGAGCTGCTCACCGGCTGTCCCCATCCCGCGGGGTCGCAGGTAGGGGACAGCCGGTCGTCATGAGCAACCAAACACCAGGGCAGACAGGGAAGAAAAGGAGCGAGCTAGCGAACCTGCTTAGAAATGAGACTGGCTGGCGGCCACCCCGGTGAAATCTGACGAGAGCGGCTTCACGCCGGCAGGCTGGGTAGCATCAACCTGGTAGATCACCGAATCGCGCGTTGGCACGCGCTGATCGGGCGTCGAGCCATAGTGCGCCGGCGGCAGCAAGCCACCCATATCCACCGACTGCAGCGACTCGAAGGCGCGGAAGAGGCCATCGCGTGTCAGATCACCGTTCTCCATCGCCTTCTTCAGAATGGCGTAAGTCACGTAGGACTCGGCATAGCCAAACTCGAAGTAGCCATCGGGCTGCTGCTTCGGGAAATACTTGGCCTGGTCCTCTAACATCTGCTTCATCCCCGGCACGCTCGTATCGCCCCAGGCCGCTCCCTGCGAGACCACCCAGGCCCGGCTGATCAAGGGCTTGAGTGCCGGCACCGCCAGTAGCTGAATCGAGAAGGCCGGGCTTTGCAGAATCCACTGCGGATTGTAACCCAGCTTGTAGGCTGTAGCGATAATGGTCGCCGTGGCCGTTGGCAGCGTCGTCATAAAGACATACTTCGCGCCGGACGCCTTCAGCTGCGCCACCTGAGCGGTGAAATCTGTATCATTGACCGCAAAGGAGACCTGGGCAACGTCGTGCAGGTGGTAGACACTGACGGCTTCGCGATAGCCCGTCAGCCCATCCTGGCCGTAGTCATCATTCTGGTAGATGATGGCCGTGGCCGGATTCTTGACGCCCAACTTGTTAACAACGTAGTCAAAAGCATTCTCCACCTGGAGACGGTAAGGTGTGCCCACCAGGATCAGATATTTCTCACGCGCCAGCGCCGATGAGAGGGTCGCCGCCGAGACCAGCATGTGGTCGGCTGCCGCCAGATCCTTGATAGCAAAAGTCGGCTGCGTCCCGAGGCTATCGGCAATCATCAGCACCTGGTTGCGGATCTGGTTGTACTTCTGCACCTCCAGCTGTGGGCTATACTGCGTATCCTGTTCAACGAACTGGACCTTAAAGCCGTTAATGCCGCCGTGGTCATTGACATGATAGAAGAAGGCTTTCACACCATTGGCGATCGGGATGCCGACCGGTCCGGCCACCGGTCCCGAGTAGGGCGAGAGAATGCCTAACGTGATCGTCTTCTTATTGAGATCGACGCCTGGCCCCGCCTTGAGTCCACCCGAGCTACTGCCCGTGCTGCTGCCTGCGCAGCCCGCAAGGATCGGTAGACCGGCCAGGAGGATGAGTATACAGGCAAACAAGAAACGTTTGGTGACCATAAACAATTACCCCCTTATCGAGCCAAAGGCACAAGATACCGCCAAAAACCCGGCTGGTTCGCCTTTACTTTACTGGCTTCCCGACTGCAGACCTGCCGCCCACCAGATCAGGCCCTGGCCCAGACCCCCACAGGCTGGCGCATTGGCAACACGGCAGGCAAGAGGGAAGCAGAGGCGACGACGCCCGTCAAGGTGCTCTCAGGCGCGCTCACGAGGCGCCAGTTCTCCTGCGCCCCTGTTCCTCATCAGGACCAGAGGCGCGCTGCTGAAGATCAACCACCTCGATGCTCTCACCTCCTTCTTTGAGCGTCGCGGCGTCCGCTCCCGCGCCCGCAGCGCTGGCCCCTGCTGCCTGCAAGCGAGGCCTCCCAGGGCGTAGGCGGCGCACCAGACCAATGACTCCGCCTGGCTCAAACAGCAGGAAGACAATGATCAGCAGGCCATAGAGCAGCGCATTCAGATCGCCGCTGCTGAGGCCCCCACCGCCAGTGCTGGGCGGCAGCAGCGAGAAGTAGTCGATGACCTGGGGCAGGGCGAAGACAAAGGCCGCTCCCAAAATCGACCCCCAGACATCGGCAATGCCGCCGATGATGATGGCCGCCACAAACTGGATCGAGAGGCTCAGACTCCAGTAGTCGGGGATCACATAGCGCGCATAGGAGACATAGAGCGCGCCGGCCACGCCCGCCAGGAACGAGGAGAGCACGAAGGCCCCCATCTTGACCTCAAAAAGGTTCACCCCCATGATGGCAGCGCCCACTTCGTGGTCCCGTACGGCCCGCATAGCGCGACCGACGCGCGAACGGCTGAGATTGTAGACGAAGAGTGCCGAGAGTAGGAGGATGACCAGGATGAGCAGGAAATATTGCTGCCCCGAAGTCAGGGCAATGCCCAGGATGCTATTCTGCTGGTCGAGCGAGAAGCCTCCAAAGGCCGGCACTGGGAAATTGCGCCCCTGCGGCCCCCCCGTGATGAAACTCAGGTTGCGGAACAGATAATTGCCGATGAAGACCAGGGCCAGGGTTACTATGCCCAGATAGAAGCCGCGCAGGCGCAAGGCACTCGGCCCAATCAGCGCCCCAACCAGGGCCGCGACCAGGCCCGCCGCCGGCAGCCAGATGAAGACCGGCAGGCCCAACCCCCAGGGATCAAGCGCTCCCTGCGGCGGATTGCCTCCCAAAAAGGCCGCCGTATAGCCTCCCAGCCCCATGAAGAACGCCAGGCCCAGCGAAATCTGACCAGTATAGCCTGAGAGGAGATTGAGCGCCAAGGTGGCGATCGCCGCAATCAGGCAGTAGTTGATAATGGTAAACCAGTCGTCGCCGGCCAGCGAGAAGAAGAGCAACAGGGCCAACACTCCAACCCCTAGCCAAAGCCAGCGCGCCAGGCTCCCTAGCAGGCGCGGCGGCTCGGCCTCCCGCGGCAGCTCCTGACGAAGACGGCTACGGCCACGCTCCCGTGTAGCGATCATACACGCTCTACCTTTCTTGAGCCAAAGAGACCATAGGGACGAATCAGGAGGATAAGAATCATGATCAGATAGGGCGTCACTTCGTGCAGGCCCGTGCCAACAACTGCCGGCAGGCGACTCTCGTAGCCAGCCGTCAGGACACTGGTCAGGCCGATGATGACGCCACCGACGACCGCGCCGCTGACCGAGTCCAGGCCCCCCAGAATGATCGCCGGGAAGGCCACCAGGGCCGCATTGCCAAAGTTGGGATCAATGGCCAGACTGTCGATCGCCAGCAGCACGCCACCAAGCGTTGTAATGGCCGCCGCCAACCCCCAGGCCAGCGCATAGACAGTGCGCACGTCGATCCCCATAGCAAGGGCCGCCTCCTGATCCAGAGCCGTGGCCCGCATGGCCAGCCCATAGCGCGTGCGACGAAAGAAATAGTAGAGGGCCGCACAGAGCACAATCGTCACACCAATGGTCCAGAGGTCGCTGCTGCCCAGATGCACACCGGCCACGTTGAAGCCACTGGTGACAGTGAAAGGCGTGGCCGCCGGAATGGTACGCGAACCCCAGCCCACAACAACGAGCGTACGCAGAATGATGTCCAGACCAATGGTAATCATGAGAACAGTGAAAGGCGGACGACCAATCATCCTGCGCAGGACGAGCCGCTCAAAGAGGAGGCCGATGAGAATCGTGACCAGCAGCCCCAGCGGTAGCGCCAGCAAAAAAGGCAGGTGCCAGTTTAGAACAGCGCTGGCTACCACATAGGTACCGACAAGCAGCAGCTCGCCCTGGGCGAAATTGATGACCTGGCTCGCCTTGAAGATAATGCTAAAGCCCAGCCCAATGAGGGCATAGATGCAGCCCTGGGCCACGCCCGCAAAGACCAGCTGAAGGAAATAGGCCATAACTCATCGCTCCTCCTGACACAAGCAAGCCGCAAATAGCGCGAGCGAGCGACACGCAACAAGAGAGCGCCCTGGTACGCTCAGGGCCAGAGAAGAAGCCTTCCGGCCTCTCCATACAAACAAGCGAGCAGACTGTTTGGCCAGTTGACGGGCCGGGCCTGCCAGCTCGCGGCGGTCTCTAGTTCTCGGAGACGGCGGGCAGGTCGTCGGCGGGTGCCGGTAGCTGCTCCGACTCCTCACCCAGATAGGCTTTGATGACCGCCGGATTGGCCTGAACCTCTGCAGGCCGCCCTTCGGCAATGACCCGACCAAAGTCCAGCACCAGCACACGGTCGGCCAGACCCATGACCAGCGCCATATCATGCTCAACGAGGATCTGGGTAATGCCCAGCTGCTCTTTGATCTCCAGAATGATGGCGGCAATCTCCTCGGTCTCTTCCAGGCTCATGCCCGCCACCGGCTCATCCAGGAGCAGCAGGCGTGGCTCCATCGCCAGGGCGCGCGCCAGGTCAGCCCGCTTCTGCAGGCCATAGGGCAGGCTACCTAGAGGACGATCACGCACCTCTTTCATATTGAGCAAATCAAGAATATGGAGGCAATAAGTGCGGTTTTCCCATTCTTCTCGACGAGTTGGGCCGATAAACAGTCCAGCGCGCAGGATGCCGCTATGCATGCGTGTATGGCGTCCCAGCAGCAGATAGTCCAGCACGGTCATCGTCGGGAACTGGCCCATGTTCTGGAAGGTGCGTGCGATACCGGCCCTGGCCACCTGATGGGGCTTGAGCCGCAGCAGCTCCTGACCTGCAAAGGTGACGCGGCCCGCCTCGGGCTGATAGACGCGCGAGAGCACATTAAACAAGGAGGTTTTGCCGGCGCCGTTGGGACCAATGACGGCAAAGAGTTCGCCTGGCCAGACGGTGAAAGAGACCTCGCTGAGGGCGCGTACGCCCGCAAAGCGCACCGAGAGCTGTTCGACGCGCAGCAGCGGCTCGTTAGCCTTCAGCTGGTGGTTGTGGCCGGGCAGGGTACTATAGTTGGGCCTCTCGCTCATGACTGCCATCTCCTCTCTGCCGCTCCCGCTCGCCGTCGCTGGCGCAGGTGCCCAAGCGAGAGCTGGCGCTCCCCCTCGCGCAGGCCCAGGTAGAACTGACGGATGTTCTCCTCTTGCAAGAGGCGCGCAGCTGGGGCCGCCAGAACGACCCGTCCAGTCTCCAGTACATAGCCGTAATGGGCGACCGAGAGGGCCATCTGCGCATTCTGCTCGACAAGCAGAACAGCGGTGCCTTCGGCGTTGATCTCGGCGATGATGCTGCGGATGCGCTGCACCATGAAGGGGGCCAAACCAAGGGAAGGCTCGTCGAGGAGTAGCAGGCGCGGCGAGGCCATCAGGGCCCGCCCAATGGCCAGCATCTGCTGTTCGCCACCAGAGAGATAGCCTGCGCGACTGCTGCGCCGCTCGGCCAGAACCGGGAAGAGGCTCATGACACGATCGTAGGCCCGACGGATAGCGGTGGGATTGCGCACAGTGATGGCGCCGGCATAGAGGTTTTCATCAACGGTCAGGTCTTCAAAGAGGCGGCGCCCCTCCAGGACCTGGGCGATGCCCAGCTGGACGATGCGCGTGGGAGAGAGGCGGTCAATGCGCTCGCCCGCCAGGAGAATGTGACCACCAACAAGGGTGCCACGATGCAATGGGAGCAGGCCAGAGATGGCCCGCAGGAGGGTGGTCTTGCCGGCTCCATTGGTGCCCAGCAGGGCGACGACCACCTTGTCAGGGATCTCAAGCGAGACGCCCCGCAACGCGGGGATGACGTTCTGATAGGTGACAGCAACGTCCTGCAGCACTAGCATAGGCGCTTCCTCCGTCGGCAGCGATGCTGACTCTCTCCCTGGCCCGACTCGCTTCCCTGCTCCGGCCCGCCTGCGGATACTCCATCGGCACTGCCGCCCAACTCAGCCAGGCTTCTCTCTCTGCAACTAGCCCAAATGGGCTAGTTCCTCACCCGCTCTCTCCATCTGCCTGCGCCGCCGCAGGCTCGTCTCCTTGCCGCTGGCACCGACCCTGGCGGCCACTGGCGTTTCATGCAAGCCTATTGTAAACAGGCAGCGCGATGGTATACAATGTCTCTGTCTACAAATTGGCGGATGGCTATTTGTTGGCTTCCACAATGGCGAGGGCGCCACTATGCTAGAGCATTGTCCAGATCCCTGGACCCCTGTGACGCACGCCCTGAAGAGCGCGGCCCTCTATCCGGGGCAGCGCGAGGACGCGATTGCGCGCGCTCTCCAGGAGCTGCTGACGCGCGTGCCTGCCGTGGCCACGGCCTTGATCTGGCCTTGCCCGCAGCGCAAGGGGCCGTGGAAGGTCTACTATGCCGGCATCCGGCGTAACGCTATGCACCGCTGGCTCTCGGCACGCCTTGACCCTTCTCCTGAGATGGTGGTCAGCATCCTCGAACGCGATCTGCGCACCGGCCTCAGCGAGATGCCCCCGGCCCTCCTCTTGAAGCTCGCTTCCCCCGAGAGCGCTCGGCGCGCCTTCTGGATTCTCTGGCCCACTCCTGGCGAGGGCGGCGCCTTCTCCCTCCCGCCAAACGAGGGGCTGCTGCGCGTCCGCCAGACCCTGGAGGCTCTGCTGGAGGTAGAGGAGAAGGAGGAACAGTATTTTTCACCCAGCTCGCCCGTGCATGATCGCTCTCTGATCGAGGCTCTGACTCACGGCGATGCCCAGGCCCTGGCCGCTATTTTGAGCCTGGCCCGCATCGTGACTCGCGCCGATTTCACCTTCTGGGGCCGCGCCTATAGCGATGTGGTGGAGATCGCCGGCCATCTGGGCGCCCGCCAGAGCAATTTCGGCTTCGCCCTCGGCCTGGGACGCGGGATCGGCGGGCGCGTCGCCGCCTATGGCACCCCTATGGGACGCGGCGACTACCGCAATTCCCCTTATCGCGATCCCAGCGTCTGCGACATTGTCGACCGCGAACAGGTGCGCTCAGGCATGGCCCTGCCGGTGCGCTCGCAGACGGCCCCCGACGGCAGCGCTCATGTGGCCGCTGTCCTCTATACCACCAGGCGCACGGTTGCCCCCTTCTCGCTGGCGGAATTTCTCCTTGGCCAGCGCCTCACCCGTCTGCTGGAGCCACTGCCGCCCGCCGAGCGCCCCACCGTGATCCACTGGCCCGGTCTGGCGCGCACCCCCGATGCCAAGACAGCCTGGTATGAGCTGCTGCTGCACGCCAATCGGGTGGAGGCCGTCGAGAACTGGGCCGGCCAACTGATCAAAGGCCCGGTGATCGTGACCGATGGCAGCGGAAAGCCCTATGTCCTGGCGCGCAGCGAGGAGCTGGAGCAGTTGCGCGCCGAGCGCGCTCGCCAGCCCGAGAAGGTGCAGGTGGTTCCGCTGGCGCTCGCCGGCCTCGAACGCGCTGGCTCGGTCTATCTCTCTCCCGCTGTGCCGTTGCCACCTCCCCACTGGCCGGACTTCCTCTACGATCTGGTGGTGGCCTGCAACCTGGTGATTACACGCCTGGAACAGGTACAGGACCAGCTCGATCGCCGCCGTGAGCAGTGGCTCCGCTCACTTCTCAAAGGGCATTCCCTGCAATACGTGGAGCAAGATGGCTATCGGCTCGGCCTACCGGTGGAGCGCGGTCAGTTCTGGGTGCTGGCCTGGCCGCAGGAGAGCCTGCAGGCCATGAAGTCGGCTCGCAAGCGCATGATCGCCGAGAGCGTGGTGCTGGAGTGCCTGAAAAGTCCCTTGATCTTTGTTGACGACGACACTGCCATCGTCTTGCTCGAAGGCCAGGCACCTCAGCCACCCTCAAAGGTGCGCGACGCCCTGCTACAACACTGCGGCGTGCAGCCGCTGTGGATCGTCTACGGCGGACGCTATCACTCTCTTGAAGACCTGAAGATGGGCCTGACCCACACCATCGCTCTGGCCCATAAGGCCCGCCGCGAGGGCTACGGCGAGTATTTGCTCGATGTCTATACCTTCGGCCTCGATAGCCTGCTGGAGAACCCGCGCCTGATGAAGGATCTGGAGGCCTTCGCCGCTAAGCTGCTCAAGCCCTTGCTCGACTACGACCGCGCCACCGGCTCCCACCTGACCGAGACCTTCGTGCTGGCTCAGACACTCGGCTCAGCCCAGGCCGTGGCCGAACGCCTGGGAGTCCACGTCAACACGATCCGCTATCGCCTGCACCGCGCCCAGGATCTGCTGGGCAGCGATGAGCACACCCCCAAGGAACAAACGGCGATGGCCCTGGCAGCTTTCATCTGGCAACGCAGCCACGCAGGAGAGGGCACCAGCGCCGCGAGCCTCTAGCTCTCAGGTGCCCCCCTGCCTGCTGCGGCACGCTCCGCATCAGCTCCTCCCCCTCACCCACAGGCACAAGCCTTCCCCGGCGGGCCTGGCCTCCTGTTCCCTGCCACAAAGAAGCGGCCTTGAATTTGTCAGTCAAAACATTGCCTTCCCCTGTTGCTCTCCTCATACAATAGCTCTGTACCCGGACCAGGCGTCCTGATCAGCTCTGCCTGCCAGTGCTGGATCACTCACCGAACGGTTGTCCCTCTGTCACCTGGAGGCAGCCCGCTCTATTCTTTACAGGCAAGGCCAGCGCTGCCCGTCTTCAGCACGAGTACGGGAGCGTGTCGGTCTGGCCCTGCCAGCAGGCAGGGAGAGAAGAAGCAGCCAGCAACCAACGAGGAGGAGAACTTTGGATTTCCGCCTGACAGAAGAACAGAAGATGATCCAGGAGACGGTGCGCGCCTTCGTCAAGAGGGAGCTGATGCCACTGGAAGGCGAGGTCTTGCGCAACGAACGAGAGGGACGCCCCGGCTTAGACCGCGCCAGGCTCCGCGAGCTTCAGCTGAAGGCCCGAGAACTAGGCTTCTGGGGCATCAACACGCCCGAGGAGTATGGCGGGGCCAACCTTGGCCCAATCATGACGGCAGTCATCACCATCGAACTCTATCGCACCTTTGTGCCCTTCACCTTCGGCGGCTCCGCCGATAATATTCTCTATAGCTGCAACGAGGAGCAGAAGAAGCGTTACCTGATCCCCACCATTAACGGCGAACGGCGCTCCTGCTTCGCCCTGACCGAGCCGGAAGCCGGCTCTGACGTCTCCAACCTCAAGATGCGAGCCGTCAAGGACGGCCATGACTGGGTCCTCAACGGCGAAAAGATCTTCATTACCAACGGCAACGAGGCCGACTTTGTCATGGTCTTCGCCCTCACTGACCCCGAGAAAGGAGTATACGAGGGCCTGACTTGCTTCCTGGTAGACCGGGAAATGGGCTGGCGCTCCAGCTATATTCCGACAATGGGTTCTTGGGGACCAGCAGCCCTCTATTTCGAGAACGTGCGCGTTCCCGAGGAGAATATTCTGGGCGAGTTGAACAAAGGCTATCAGCTCGCCATGAAGTGGATCGGTGCCGGTCGCTGGCACATCGCCGCCCGCGCCGTTGGGGCCGCCGAGCGCCTGCTAGAGATGGCCATCGAGTACGCCCGCACGCGCGTGACCTTTGGCAAGCCCATTGCCGACCGCCAGGCCATCCAGTGGATGATCGCCGACTCCTACGTGGAGATCGAAGCCGCCCGCTGGCTGACCCTCTTCGCCGCCTGGCAGGCAGAGCAGCAGATGGATAATCGCCAGGCCGCCTCGGTGGCCAAGCTCTACGGGGCCAATATGGCCAATCGTGTCGTGGACCGCGTCCTGCAGATTCATGGAGGCATGGGCTACACCAAGGAGCTACCGATTGAACGCTGGTACCGCGAGATGCGAGTCTGGCGCATCTTCGAGGGTACCGACGAGATCCAGCGCTTTATCATCGCCCGCAATCTGCTCCGCGGCCATGTCAAGGTTGGCGAGACGTTCTAAGAAGCTCCCTCAGCCACAGCTGGGCCATCATCCTCTGCTCCCAGCAGAATGAGAAGGAGAAAAGAAGAAAGGAAGAAAGAAAGGAAGGAAGGAAGGGCTTTCGCAGGCAGGTAGACCGGCAAGGCAAGGATCGCCAGTTCTCGCCTAGGGATGGGTTGGAGAGAGGTCGTCAGTTGCCACAAACTGCAGGAAGGGAAGGAGCTGGCTCTTATGGCTGCATCCGAAGAGCAACCCAGTCGAGACGGGTCCGAGGTAGCTCGCCTGCTAGCCCAGATCCAGGCCGAATACGAGGCGGCAGAGCGCGGCCTGCAGGGCCTGGCTGCAGGAGTAAGCCGCCATTGCTTTATCACGCGACGCATGGAGCGCATGGGAGAGATCCATGCCCAGTTGCGGGCCCTGGTCGGCGAGCAGGCGATGACGCTGATCGCTCGCCAGCTTGATGGCCCTCAGCAGAGATAAGCTCAATTCCCTCTCCACCCACATGCTCAGCCCGCACGAGCCAGCAGTTGGCCCCGCCAACTTGCAGCTCCCCTGTCGGGAGCGTAAGACGACGGGGCCAGCTGGCCCGCCTCCTTATTGTTGCTGAGTACAATTTCTTCCCGCCAATTTGTCCTGCTAAACATTGTCTGCCTGCCACTTTTTCTCTACAATGGCTCTGCATACGTCATCTTCTCGCTATGTTGTCCCAGTGGATAACATGAGCACAGAGATGAGTACTCTTCTTCCTTTTTTCGTACAAGGGAGGCTGCCAGGCGATCAGAGAAGAGAAAAGAAGGGATTTTCTCTTTCTAATGGAATATAGCTGATTTCCCAGACGTAGAAGTAATAGGAGTGCAGCATGTCAGCTCATACGAGCAGGGTTGTCTTTCCTGGCCAGAAGAAATCGCGCATCGCAGCGGCGATCATTGCCCGGCAGGACCGCATTCCGGTCTGGGCTTTACCTCGAACGGTGCTGTTGGTGATTGGTCTGGGGCTGCTCTTCACGTTCTACGACATTGGTGACATCAACGTCTCCTTTATTCAGACTTGCACACAAATTGTGGTTGGCTGCCTTCCGCTGACGGCCAGCCAGTACCTGGGCTTTCCCGTTCTGATGAACCTCCTGGGCTATGTGCTGGGGGCCCTGGTCTTTAGTCCTCTGGCGGATCGCTATGGGCGCCGCGATATGATGGTGGTGACGATGGCGATCACCGGCCTCGGCTCGCTCTACACGGCCTTTGTGGCAGACTACACGCACTTTGTGCTGGCGCGAACCCTGACCGGCGTCGGAATCGGGGCCGACCTGGCGCTGGTGAATACCTATATCAATGAGCTGGCGCCACGGGGAGAGCGCGCGCGCTACACTGCCCTCATCTTTATTATGTCCTCGATCGGGGGATCGCTTGGCGTCTGGCTTGGTTTCTATCTAACGACGCCCCCGGAGCCTTTCCCCTATGGGCTGCCTATTGCCCTGGCCGGCCCACAGTTTACCTTCGGTTGGCGTGTCGTCTACGCCATCGGCGCTTCTCTGGCCTTTATCGGCCTGCTCCTACGCTTCCAGCTCCCCGAATCGCCGCGCTGGCTCATTACGAAGGGTCGCATCTACGAGGCCGAGCGCGTGGTCGAGCGCATGGAAGATCATGCACGCCAGCGCCTGGCGGGCGAGCTGCCCCCGCCAGAGCCGGAATTGCAGGCACCGATCTACGACCGGCGCACTGGCTACAAGGAAATCTTCAGTAACACGCTCTATTTCAAGCGCACCATTCTGCTCCTGGTTATTTGGCTGCTGGCCTACATTACGGTCTATTCGAATATCTCGGGAATGACCACCTTGTTGGTGGCCCTGCACTATCCAGTTGCCGAGGCCGGCCTGATCACTTCATGCGGCATCATCGGCAGTACGATTTGTGCTCTTTCGGCCTACCTGCTTGGCGAATATGTGGAGCGCAAGATCTGGCTGCTGGTCGCTGCTTTGCTGACCATGCTCGGAGAGGTCACCGTCGCTCTCAGTGGCAATAGCTTTGGGCTGGCGGCGCTCGGCACCATCGTGCTGGGCATGGGCTGCTATATCTGGCTGCCGATGGTCTATTCCTGGTCGACCGAGAATTACCCAACGCGGGCCCGCGCCAGCGGCTTCGCCCTGGTCGACGGCATCGGCCATGTGGGTGGCGGGATTGGCGTCAGCTACGTCACTTCGCTGGTGACCCGCCTGGGGCCAGGTGGCACCTTTGTGCTGATCGGGAGCTTTCTCTTGCTGGCAGCCCTGCTGGCCCAATTTGGTCCGTCCACCCGGCAGAAACGCCTGGATGAGGTGTCTCCCTAGTCAATGCTCGGGCGGACGCGTTCGCAGAGCCAATCGATTGTCTGCTACCGCCGGCTTTCACCCTGCTTCGTCGGGTCTTACTCATCTTCTATCTGTCTGTCTATCGCCATCTGGTCCGATCGCTCAAGGACGAGCCGTTTTGCTCTCTACCTGACTGAGCATATCGACGCTGAGACGCGCTTGCGAGACACTCTACTCATTGCGCAGCTCATCTTACTTGCTCGTTTGTTTGTCAGACACCACGCACCATCGTTTCTCACTCAGTGTACTGGGGTATATGAGACGAGAAGAGAAAAACGAAGTTGTTCGCTGTTCTTCTGGCTCGGAGGCCAGAAAAGGAGAGGTAGCGTATGCGGTGTCCACGTTGCGCGTACGAGGGAATGTTTTTTGATGGTCGTTGTCCGCGCTGTGGCTACCAGGCGGCAATGGCGCCGCCCAGCACGGGTGCGCTTCTGGGATTACCTCAGCCGCAGCAGTATTTGCTCATGCGGGGCGACAGCCTGGCCAAGGGTCGATACCGCATCCTGGGTCCTGTTCCGCTGCCCGAGACGCAACGTCGCCAGGGGCGGGCCTGGTCGGCTATCGATCAGGAGCAGGGGCGCCGCCAGGTTCTGATTCGCGAGGTGCTTATGCCGCCGGAGCTGCTCCAGCGCATCAGTGCCAATCAGGTGATCGCGGAGGTAATGGAGCGCCAGCAGCGTCTGGGCCAGCATCAGGGCTTCCCACAGGTTGTGGAGGGCTTCAGCGAGCGCGGCAGCTATTTCCTGGTTCTGACCCAACCGGAAGGGGAGAGCCTGGGCACGATTCTCAAGCGCCAGGGGGGCGCTCTGCCCGAGGTTCAGGTGGTGCACTATGGCTATCAACTTTGTGGTCTGCTGGCAATCCTGGCCGAGCAGCAGCCGCCGATCGTGCATGGCTCGATCAACCCGGAGACCGTCGTGATCAACACGGCCCAGCAGGCTGTCTGGCTCATCCACATTCCCCTCTTCCCACCAGATCCCCCTGTCGAGAAAGGAGATACGGTCGCGGCTGGCTACTACGCTCCCGAGGAGGTCCGTGGCGAGCTTGATCCTTCCGTCGATCTCTACAGTCTGGCGGCCACCCTGCATCACGCTGTCACCGGCTACGATCCCAACGAGCGCCTGGTCTTCTTCCATCCGCCAGCGCGCCGTCTCAATCCCGCCGTCAGCTCGCAGATGGAGATGATTCTCGTGCGTCAGCTCAGTCTGTCGCGCGCCCAGCGCTATCCGCATCCCAGTGCCATGCAACAGGATCTAGAAGCCCTGCTGGAGCGTTACCTTGAGCGCCAGGACGACGAGCTGGCCGCCAGGGCCGCAGCCGATCCGTTGCGCCTGCCCTCGGAGCAGTTCCGTGAGCAGACGCGCAGCAATATGCTGCTCAACGCTGGCGTCTTTGCCGCCATTGGCGTGCTTTTACTCCTGGGCGTGCTGCTCGTTCTTCTGCGTCCTTAGTCCCTGGAGACAGCTCCGCCAGGGAGAGAGGGAGGGCCTCGCCGGGGACTCTGCCCTTTGGCGCTGGCTCCCTACCCGTCTCTGCCAGGGGGGAAGGAGGGAGGGAGGGAGGGAGGGAGAGAGCGCAAAAAGGAAGGGAGCGGGCTGCTGGTCGTGCTCTCTGGAACGTGCTATACTGACTGAGGTACCCACAACGCAAATGGGTTGCAGGAGAGAAGTTCCATGACCAGTAGCCACTATGATGTAGCAGTGATTGGCGCCGGCCCGGGCGGGTATGTGGCAGCCATTCGAGCGGCTCAGCTCGGGGCTCGCGTGGCCATTGTCGAGAAGCAGTATCTTGGCGGGACCTGCCTGAATGTCGGCTGCATTCCCTCCAAGGCCATGCTGCATGTTGCCGAGAGCCTGCACCGTCTCGATTCGCTGGCGGAGCTGGGGATCACGTTGCCGCAGCCACCGACCTTCGATATGCGCCGCGCTATGGCGTTTAAGGATAAGGTAGTCAAACGCATGACGAACGGCGTGGGCACGCTGCTGAAGGGCAACAGCGTGACAATCTACGAGGGACTGGGCAGCGTCGAGGCCAATCGCACGGTAACGGTAACGAAGAGCGATGGCAGCCGCGAGCAGTTCAGCGCCGAGAAAGTCATTCTGGCCAATGGCTCGCTGCCGCTCATGCCTCCCTTCCCCGGTATTGATGGGCGCAATGTTATCAATAGCGATACATGCTGGAACCTGACAGAGGTGCCCGAGAGCGTGGTCTGTGTGGGTGGAGGAGTGATCGGCGTCGAGCTGGCTTGCATGTTCCAGGCCCTCGGCTCGCGCGTGACTATCGTCGAGATGCTGCCCGATATTTTGGCTCCCGTCGATGAGGAGGTGCGCCGCCTGCTCGTGCGCATTCTGAGCCGTCGCGGCATTACCATTGCTACCGGGGCCAGGGTTGAGGCCATCGAGGATGACGGCGAGCAGAAGAAGGTCATCGCTCGCAGCGAGCAGGGGGAACAGGTCTTTCACGGCGCCTATGTGCTGGTGGCGGTCAGCCGCCGCCCCAATACAAGCGGCCTGGAGCAGTTGTTTGAGCAGGGCCTGGACCACGACCGCGGCAGGGTGCGCGTCAATGAGCAGATGGAGACGAACCTGCCGGGCATCTACGCCATTGGCGATCTGGTGCACGGGGCCGGATTGGCTCACGTGGCCTCGATGGAGGGCGAGGTGGCCGCCGAAAATGCGCTCGGCCATGCCTCCAGAATGGACTATAGCGTGGTGCCTAACCCGATCTACACCTTCCCAGAGGTGGCTTTCGTTGGCCTGACCGAGGCCCAGGCCCGCGAGCAGTACGGCCAGGAGGTGCGCGTGGAGCGCTTTCCCTGGAGCGCCATCGGCAAGGCGGTGGCGATCAGCGAGACCGATGGCTTCATCAAGGTCATCCTGGGTAAGTATAACGAAATCCTCGGCGCCCATATCATCGGCCCCGATGCCACAAATCTGATCAGCGAGTATTCGGTAGCGATGCGCGGCGAGCTGACCGGCGATGAAATCATTGAGACCATCCATCCGCATCCGACCTTGAGTGAGGGGATACGCGAGGCTATCCTGGCAGCCGAGGGGCGCCCGCTGCATATCCCTCCCAAGACGCCCAAGGCCGCAGCCCGCAGTCGCTAGGTTGCTCGCCTTGCTCTCCTCACCTTACTTCCTCCAATCACCGGCCTGTCGGCTTTGGTCCGGCAGGCTCTCTTTTTCTTGCCAGGTCAGCCCCCTTCCCCTCACCGCGGCCCCTGGTTTCTGGTGGCTTCCGGCGCTCCGTACCGTGCCTTGGGTCGGCCCTGAGTCGAGCGACGGCAAGGCCCCTGCCGCTCGCAACAGCGATTGAGGGATACTGCGATTGCTGCGACACGCCAGTGAGGCACTTTGTCCAAAATTTTCGGGGAACCTGTCCTGTAAAGCCTTCTCAAAAATCCTCTCTCTTGCTTCGCTGGCGCATACACTTGCAGCAGAGGCCAGCGAGCCAGATGTACTTACGGTAGCACACTCTGTAGAGAAGCGAAAGCGGATAGATTGCGCTCGCTGCCTGCCTGTTTCTGTTCATTGAATGCGGCCAGAGAGACAGGAGGGTCTGCCTTGAAGCCATTTCGTTTCGAGCAACCAACGCGCTCCGGTCCAGTGACCGGCAGCAGCAACAGCAGTCACAGCAGCGGCGGCCCCAGCAGCGGTGGTCTGCAGCCGCTCGGTTCTCTTCCGACGACCCGCCCGCTTGGCCAGTTCGGCGGCAGCGCACCGCGGCGCCGGCCCTGGCTTCCGACCATCATTGTGGGCCTGGCCCTGGTGGTCTCGCTGGCGGTTCTGCTGGTCAGTGGTGGCCTGAACTTGCTGCCTTTCGCCCATAGCAGCGGAACACAGTCCCAGCCAGCAGGAGCCGGCCCCACCAGCGCTATCATTGGTCATGTCTTCTTCTTGAGCAGTGGTCAAGTCAACGTGAGTACCAGTCAAGGCATTGCCGATGAGGTGCAGGTCGACCTGAGCAAGATTCCGCCGCCCGCGCCAGGCAAAGCCTACTACGCCTGGCTCCAGAGCGACGACAGCGTCGAGGGTCAGTCGATTCTTCTGGGCAAGCTGGCCCTCAGTCAGGGCACCGCCCATCTCCTGTACAAGGGAGACCGGCAGCATACCAATCTGCTGGCCATCGCCAGTCGTTTTCTGGTCACTGAGGAGGACGCAGCGACCACGCCGACGGTGCCCTCGCTCGATCGCAGCGCCTGGCGCTACCAGGCAGTTATTCCGAATACGCCTGATCCCCACGACAGCGAGCACCACTATAGCCTGTTGGATCACCTGCGCCACCTGCTGGCGCTCGATCCGACCCTACAGAAGCTGGGCCTGCCCGGCGGTCTGGATATCTGGCTCTTTCGCAATAGCCAGAAGATTCTTGAATGGGCCGGAGCGGCACGCGACGACTGGAGCCACGGCAGTACCGACCTGATGCACCGCCAGTTTATCCGCATCCTGGACTATCTCGACGGCATCGAGTTTCTGGGCAACGATGTCCCCGCCGGCTCGCCGGTGCTGGTGGACCCGCATATCGGGCGCGTTGGCCTGCTGCAGTTCGACGCGAACCAGCAGCCACCTGGCTACCTCCATCACATTGGCATCCATCTGGAGGGCGTGGTGCAGTCACCCGGCTCGACCCGCGAGCAGGTGGAGCTGGCCCAGCAGATCACCCAAGCCCTCAACAAGGTCCAGAGCCTCTATCAGCAGATCCGTCAGGTTGCTATTCAGCTTGTCCACATGAGTGGCAGCCAGCTACGCCAGTCGGCAGCCCTGACTCTGCTGGACACACTGGTCAAACAGGCGCAGGATGCCTTTGTGGGCCAGTTCGATCCGCAGACGGGCGAGCTGCAGGACGGCGTGACCCAGATCCACTATGCCATTGAGCGCCTGGCCACATTGGACGTGACCCCGCTCAACAATTCGTCATCGGCCACCCATTCATGAGGTCCCAGCACTGAGACCAGGCTACGGGAAAGCAGCAGAAAAAAGTTGAAGAGAGGAGTAAAGAGCAGCTATGGCGCGCGACCCCGACTATTATGTGCATATGATCACTAGAGGCGTGCGCGAGGCGCGCACTGCCTCCCTGGGACAGAGCCAGAGCCAGGAAGCAAGCCAGGACAGCGCGCTGAGCCGGCACCGCACCGACGAGCTGAGTGGCCCGCTAAGTGCTGGGACGACGCTGGCTGAGCGCATTGCTCGTTTTGTCAGCAGCCAGCAGCGGGCGCCGCTTCCTTCCTACTATCGGCCCCGCATCGGGGTGCTTTCTTCCAGCGGCTGCCTGCGTGATGGGGGCTGGCCCGTCTACGCTGGTGATGCCGCCACAATCAACGCCATCTTCGAGAGCGGCGGGGAGCCGCTGGTCTTGCCGACGCTCCCCATGCTGCAGAGCAGCGACCCTTTCGACATTCTGGGCCATGAGGATCTTTTCGAGGAAGTCTTTCGCATTATCTGGCCAGTAGTGCGCAACGTCGATGGGCTGGTCTTTGCCGGCGGGGGCGATTTCTATTCCTGCCTCTATGGCGATGTGATGCACCCCCAGACCCAGACGCCCGAGCTGTGGCGCGATATCTGGGAGCGCTACTGTGCCCTGTTAGCCTGGCTGCTCTGCATCCCGACGCTGGGTATTTGTCGCGGCATGCAGGTCATGAACGTGGTGCGCGGCGGTGGTCTCTATCAAGATATCCGCTCGCAGTGGCCGCGGAGTATGCCGCCGCTGGTACCCCATCGCGCCCGGGGACGCATTACCGCCGACAACTGGGTCGAGCATCCGATCGCCGTCAATCCGCGCAGCCGCCTGGCTCGTATCCTGCGCGGACCGGAGGCGCGCGGCCCGCAGCGCAACTACATCGATGCCGTCCTCTCTATGCACCATCAGATTGTGGGCTACGTGACCCCCGAAGGCGAGCTGGTCGGGTATCTGGCCCCGGGCCAGATCGTGGCGGCGACCGCTCCCGACGGGGTGATCGAGGCTATCGAGGATAGCGATCCACGCCGCTTCTGGCTGGCTGTGCAGTTCCATCCCGAGTGGGTGGTCTACCTGGGTTGGGCCCATAGCCTCTTTTCCGCTCACGTGGACGCCTCCTACCGCTACGCCTCGCAGCCCCTGGAGGAGCTGGACCAGTTCCTGCCGGAGATCCGCGCCTGGCTACGGGAATGCGACCAGGCCCTGCTCTATCGCCAGGAGCCGCCGCTGCTGGTCACAACGGTCACCAGCAACGAGCCGGAGATGGCCCTGCCCGACAGTCTGAATCGGCGCCTGCGCACGCGCCTGCAGCCAGTTCAGGAGACAGAGGCATTTTCGTCCTCACCAGCTCTGTGAGACTCAGACCAACCTCCACTGACCGAACGCCTTAGAACCATAGGTCTACAGCAGTAAAGCTACAGGCACTTGGTGAACCATGCTAACTGGTCAGAGAAAAGCAATACAAGCTGTTCTGTTAGCTGAGCAACGCCTGGATGCCGTCATCGGCGGGCGCCTCGTCAATGCCAGTTGGCTCAGCGGCAGCCTGGGGGTGAGCGTGCTGCAGATGCGCCTTCTGGCCCAGAGCTGGTCACAGGGCCGGGAGGCCCTGGCAACAGCCCTGGTGGCGACAGTCTGGCTGGCTGGCTCGCTCGTTGCCGCCACGCTGCTCACCGGGCGCCGGCGCGGTGCGGCCCGCTACTGGGGTAGCGGTCTGTTGCTCTGCCTGCTGCCGCAATTAGCTCTTCCCGTGCTGCAACCTCTGCCCGTCCCGTTCTGGCCAGCGACGCTCGAACTGGGGCTGCTCAGCGGCTTTTCTTCTCTCCTCGGCAATGCCTGGCTCCTCCAGCGCCGCCCCTGGCCGGCGGTCGACGAGCGCATCGCCCTGATGCGCGCCGCCCTGGGCACAATGTTCGGGCTGAGCCTGGTCTGGCTCTTACCCACCTGGTCGGGCCTGCTCGCCATTCTCTGTCTGCTTCCGCTCATCGTCCTTGACTATTGGCCCGAGGCCCGTGCCCCTCTGCCGACCCCTGGACGCATGGTCGATAACTGGTTTGATTTGACGGAGGGAGCACGCCGCTGGCGTCTGCAATTGACCATCGACTGGCTGCTGCGGGGAGGCTGGTGGCGCTACCTGCAGCGCCGCCGCCAGCGTGGGCTGGTCTTGCTAGCCAGTGGCTTGGCGATCGTGCTCGGTAGCGTCTGGAACGCCGTGCCAACCCCCTTCGCCTCTATCTTGCAGGAACAAGGAACATTGCCTACCCTGCTCTGGCTGCTCCTGGCACAGGCATTGGCGCTGGGACTGGCCTTCGTCCTGCAGGTCCCCCTCCGCGGCCTGCTCGGTCCGTCCGATCGCTTGATCCCTGAGCGCTGGCGATCCTGGTGCCAGGCGGTGGCGCTCTGCCAGCCCTTTGTGATGGCAATCAGTCTGCTGGCTCTCGGCCTGCCCAACTTGCAAGCCCCAGTCTGGCTGGCCATCAGCCTGGGCCTCTATACCCTGGCCGCTACGGCCTGGGGCATCTTGCTTCCACGGCTGAGGCCCAGCCTGAGCACAGTCATCTTCTCTCAGCGCCATCTGTTGCCACCCGGCCTCTCCCTCGACCAGGGACAGCTGGCCTACGAGCGCGCTCAGGAGGAGCACGTCAATCGCTTTCTCTTCGTCGCTGAGGGACTGCTCACGCTGCTCTTGACTCCGCTGGCCGGTTGGCTTACTGCACGCTGGACCGTCGACGGGCTGCTGATTTTCACCGGGCGCTCGCTCTTGATCGGGCTGGTACTCCTGGTTGGTCTGGTTGGATTGTGGCAAATGATTGGGTATAGAGCAGAAGAGAGCCAGCCCGCACTCTTCCGGCCTATACCCTGGGAACAGCTAGGAGAACAAACGGGCCAGGCTCCACCAGCGGTCACCACCGCGCAGGAGCAGGCTTCTCTCATCGAAGAAATAGAGCATTTCTTACAAAAGAGGTATTATGAATAGCGGCGAACGCAAGCAGTGGTTTGCTCCAGGCTCTGTCTTCGGCGAGGACCGTCAGGGGGTTACCACCATCAGCGAGGCGGCCACCGAGCCGCAGCCGCTCCGTTTGGGCCGCCAGCGGCAGCCAGTAGAAGGGAGAGAAGCCACAGCAGCGGCCTTCAGGGAGCGCGGCGGGCCGCGGCCTGCTCCTGCGAGGCAGGAGAGCGGCAGCCCAGCCGGAGAAGCAGAGACGGCGACGAAGTCCAGCTTACTGAGCGAGCGCGCCAGTCTGCTCTTTGCGGGGCTGCTCCTGATTACAGTGCTCTATTCCTGGATCTTGCTGCCTCCGATTGAAGCGGCGCTCCAGCTATCGCCGTCGAACTCCAACGCGCAGATGGAGCAGTCGATCAACCAGGCTCAGCCAGCGAGGAAAACGGCAACGCCGTCCGCAGCCTCAAGCGGGCCACAGGGAACGGCCTCCCCCACGGCCCTGCCTGCAGGTCTGAGCCTCCTGGCGGCAGACACCTTTCACCGCCCTGATCAAAGAGGCTGGGGAACAGCGAGCGACGGCCACTCCTGGCAAGGTGACGCCCGTCTAGGCAGCATCTTTGCAGTCAGCCATCAACAGGGTCAGCTCAGCAACGGCCAGGGAGCCTACAACGCCATTTTAGGCCCAACCTTCAGCGATGGCGAAGTCATCTTTACGGGAGCCATCAACCGCTTCCAGCAGGCCAACCTCGGCGCGGTCCTACGCTGGATGGACACCAATAACTGGTACAAAGCCTACATCGACGGCAGTCAGCTCGTGCTGCTCAAAAGCAGCGGCGGTATGCAGACGCGCCTGGCCGCGGTGCCCTTTAGCGCTCAGGCCAATCGCTTCTATAGCCTGCGCTTCCGCATCCAGGGTGACAGGCTGCAGGCGCGGGCCTGGCTGGCCGGAACACCCGAGCCGAGCCAGTGGCAGGTAAGCGCGCGCGACAGCACCTTCCAGAGCGGCTTTGGTGGCCTGCGCCTGGTGCTGGCTCAGGGAAGCGTGATCAGCATCAGCACCTTCCAGGAACTGGCCCTGAGCACTTCATCCCCCGCCTCCAGTTCCGCTCAGCGGTCTGTAGTCCGGGTCACATAGCAAGTACTTTTTAGCTATGCGCCTCGCGCCTGCTCCTGGCGCACCATACTGCACAAGCCCACTCAGCCGGATCGTCGCTAGCCAGCTTTTCCGACGCACTGAGTAATATCATGGGCAGAAGGAGCCAGTGCCGAAGCAATCGATGCTCACGGCGCGTCCCGAGATTGCCGAACATCCCTTCTCTTGCGGCCAGGAAGCACAAGCATCTCCGCAGGCGACAATGAAAGAGAAGGGAAGAAGGAGGAGAAGGGATATGCACATGCAACAGGAGCGAGGCGGCTTGGAAGCCAGCAAGGTCGGGGTCAACCGCCAGAGTGCTGGTCTTCTGGCAGAGGGCGAGGCGGGGCAGGCGGAGGGAGAGCGAGAGATCTGGAAAGCGGTCCTGCCATCGGAGAGCTACGTCCCGCGGGTCATGCCTCGTCTGCTCAGCACAGGAGACATGATCGCCACCTTTCTGATGATCGTCTTTTTCATCACCAACGCCACCACTGCCGTTGCTGGCGGAGCTGCCGCCTTCACCTACTGGGCGCTTGGCGCTCTGGCCTTCTTCATTCCGGGTGTCATCGCCACTGCCCAGCTCGGCGTAATCTTTCCGCACGAAGGCTCGCTCTACAACTGGACCCACAAAGCTTTCGGTGGCTACTGGAGCTTCTTCGCGGCTTTCTGTGCCTGGTTCCCTGGCGTCCTTGTGATCATCAGCGCAGGCGACGTCATCGTCTCGTATTTACAGGGGCTGAATCCTGGCTGGCTCACCGAGCCGTGGCAGCAGGGACTCTTCATCATTGCCCTCATCGGCCTGACCAGTGCCCTGGCCATCCAGCGCTACAGTGCTGTCCAGAAGCTCGTCAACCTTGTAGCTGGACTGACCATGCTGGCGGTGGTTCTCCTTGGTCTGGCCGGGCTGATCTGGCTCCTGGGCGGTCATCCTTCGGCCACCAGCTTCAGCCATCTCTCCGACTGGAGCATTCGCTTTGACAAGAACAGCGGCAACCTGTATCTTTTTGGCCTGATCACCCTGGCGTATTTAGGAACAGAGGTACCGCTCAACATGGGGGGCGAGGTTGCGCGGCTACGGGTGATCACCCGGCATCTCTTCTGGGGTGCCCTGCTGGTGATTGTTGGCTACGGTGTCGCGACCTTTGCCTTACTCGTGATCGCCGGTCCACAGGACGGGGCCGCGCCCTTCGCCCTGGTGCACGTGGTCGATTTGGCCCTGGGCAAATTCATGGGCAACGTTGCGGCCTTCTGCCTGATGAGCTTCTTCGTCATGGCGATGGTCGTCTACAATTACGCCTACGCCCGCCTGCTGATGGTTGCCGGCATCGATCAGCGCCTGCCCGCGAAAGTAGCCAGGCTCAATCGCCAGCGCGTGCCGGCCAACGCTATCTTCTTCCAGGCACTGGTAGCCATTATGGTGACAGCCTTCGTCTTTCTGCTGGCGCCCTACACGGTCCAGATCACAACGCCGGCGAATCTCTCGACCGAGGTCTACAATGTGATGCTGGCCTCCTCAACACTCGTCTGGGCTTTCTCGGCGGGCTTCCTCTTCTTCAACCTGATCCGGCTTCACGGCATGCGCCATCCGCTGCTGAGGGAGCGGCGCATCGTGCCGGCTCCGATCCTCTGGGGTTGTGTCTTCTGTGGCTCGGTGGCTTGCTTTCTGGCCATCATCGGAACCCTCTTCTACTCGTGGACCAGCCTGATCAGCAATACACAGTGGTTCATCATCATCAGCGTGCTGACCTTCGCCTATCTGGTGATCGCCGCCATTGGCAGCATGTTCGCCAACAGCGAAGCGAACTGGGAGAGCGCTCGTCTCTAGGCCGACCAGAGAAGAGAGCAGGCCTCAGGCGATTGAGGGGCCACGAGCAAACGTGGCCCTCAATCTTTGGAGCGTGGGTCAAAAGCATCGCGCAGGCCATCGCCGAGGAAGGAAAAGGCCAGCACAATCAGGGCGAGGACGGTCGTCGGTACCAGGATTTCCCAGGGGTGGGTATTGATGTAGGGCGTGGCATCGGAGATCATCAGGCCCAGGCTGGAGCCGGGCGCCTGGACACCCAGACCAAGCAGACTGATGCCGGCCTCGCCAATGATGGTGTTCGAGATGTTGAGCGTTGAGGCCACCACGACGATACTCATCAGATTGGGGATGATGTGGCGGAAGATGATGCGCAGGTTGCTGCTGCCAGAGGTACGCGCCGCCTCGATAAATTGCTGCTCTTTGAGCTGCAACGTTTGCCCGCGCACGTAGCGCGCCATGAGCGGCCAGACGGTGATGGCCAGAGCCAGCGAGACGAGGAGCAGGCGCCCGTTGCCGTTGGGGCCGATGACCGGTAGCTTGGCCAGGGCATCGGAAGCCCCTGGGCCAATAATGCCGGTCAGCATGATGGCAAAGAGCAGGCCCGGAAAGGCAAACATCAAATCAGTGAAGCGCGCCAGCAACTGATCGATCCAGCCCCCGAAGTAGCCAGCCAGCACGCCCACAATCAGGCCCAACAAAATGTCTACAACCTCAACGAGGGCAGCCACAATGATAGAGACCAGCATCCCTTGCATGAGCCGCGCCAGAATGTCGCGCCCCAGGTCATCGGTTCCCAGCCAGTATTGAGCCGAAGGCCCCTCATCCTGGCGAATCAGCTCCTCATGATAGTAGCTGTGATAGACACTGGCAGGCACCGGTCCGTTTTGGGGACTCTCATAGACGCCGCCGATGTGCTGGTAGATGGGGGGACCAAAGAAGGCAACCAGCATGAAGAAGATGATCAGTCCCAGACTGACCATCGCCCGCTTGTCACGGCGCAGTCGACGCAGCGACTCCTGCAGAGGCGAAGGCCCACGCCGTTCCAGCTGCGTCTCCTCTTCGCCGGGAGGAATGGCAGACGGCGGGGCTTCGCTTACCCCAGCAGCTAATTCCAGAAGCTCAGCCGGCGGAGGCTGCAGGCCCGCATTAGGCACCACGAAGCTCTCACCGCCGGCCTCAGACGGCCTGTGCTGTGCATCCATAGACATGCTGCTTTCTCTCCTTCCTCTCCCCTATTCAAGCCGGATGCGTGGATCAACAATCGTGTAGAGAATATCGGAGATCAGGTTACCAACGACAACGCCGACCGCCAGCAGGACGACGGTGGCCTGGATGACGGGATAGTCAAGGTCGATCACGGACTGCAGGGAGATGCGCCCGATGCCCGGGATGTTGAAAATCTGCTCGATGAAGAAGGTACCGGCGACCAGCAGGCCAATCGCTACCCCAAGAACGGTCACTAGCGGAATGAGTGCGTTGCGCAGAGCATGCCAGTAGATGACAACGCGCTCGTGCAACCCTTTGGCTCGGGCCGTGCGCACGTAGTCCTGACGCAGCACCTCCAGCATGGTTGTCCGCGCTAAGCGGGCAAAATAGGCGTAGCCGGCAGCTCCATAGACGAGGATGGGAACGATCTTCGGCTGCAGGTCAGTCCAGTCATATTGCCAGGGGGCACCCCAGGACGAAGAGGGCCAGCTGGCTCCGGTCTTGCCGTCGATCCAGACAATGATCACCTGGGCAAGAATGGCGATGACGAAAGGTGGCAGAGCATAAATCACCAGAGCCACACCCATATTGAGAGTATCGATCCAGCTGTTGGCGCGGATCGCCGAGAGAATGCCGATAGGGATGCCCAGCAGCAGCTCGACAATAAGGCCCCAGAAAGCCAGCTCCAGCGAGACCGGCACGCCGTCCTTGAGGATGTCCCAGACCGCTCGATTCTGGTACTTGAAAGACATGCCGAAGTCAAGATGGGCGAGATGCACTAAGTAGTTGTAGTACTGCTGATACCACGGCAGGTCTAGCCCATAGGCATGGCGCAGCATCAGCCAGGTATGATAGTCAAAATGATCGCCCATTTGGGCCCGAATGGGATCACCTGGGGCCAGATACCCCATGATAAAGGTGATGAAGGTGATGCCCACAATCACAAAAATAAGCCCGATCAGGCGCTTTATCAGGAATTGGAGCATCGCAGGACTCCCACTCTCCGTTGCTTACTCGCCCTGGGCCTCACCCCGCCAGTCACCGGCGGCTGCAGTGCAGGAACTCCAGGGCGCTTGCTGCCACAACCATAGATATGCAGGTATGTACGACTAGAGTATGCCTGACCAGGCAGGAAACAGGCAAGCCTGGTAACAGGTAAAACCTGGCATTCTGACCTCCTGGCCCGCGCCTACCCAGTGGACCTGCAGGGCGGGCCAGGAGTGAGTGCAGAATGCCAGGCTTAACTCAGCAGCGAGGACGCCGCCTCAGACGGTGAAGTAGATGTTGGCCCAGTCGTCGGGCGGAATGACCGACAGGCCATTGTAGACAATGCCGTGCAGCTTCGTGCTCTGCATGAGCTGGATCTTGTTCTGATAGATGGGAATCCAACCCACGTCATCGACGATCTGCTGCTCGGCCTGGTTGTACTGCTGCATGCGCTCCGTCTGATTCAGGTTGACATCGGCTGTTTCGAGAAGCTTCTGAACTTGCTGCTGCTTTGCAGCATCGGTCGAGTTGTTCTGACCGTAGTTCATCTGGTTGTAGCCAGAGCCTTTGTCGAAGAAGACCGACAGGAAGTCCTGCGGATCAGGATAGTCGGCCAACCAGCCGGAGATCCAGACTTGCAGGCCGTTGGGGTTATTGACGGAGGCGTTCTCCAGGGTGATGAGCTTCTCGTAGGTAGTGCCGACCAGCTTGACGTTGGCTCCAAGGACGTTCTGCCACATCTGGGCGATGGCCTGGGAGGCGTCAACGATGGCCTTGACGTCGGTGTAGTAATTGAAGGTGATGGTCGGCAGCGAGGTCATGTGCTCTTCCTGCAGACCCTGCTGCAAGAGTTGCTTGGCCTTGGCCTTGTCGCCAGAGAGGCTACTCACGCCCGCCGGGCCGACCAGCGCGGGATTGTAGCCTGGCATACCTTCAGGCACAATGTGATTGGTGGCTTCGACAGTGTTCCTGAAGACGGTCTGCTGTAGCAGCTTTTTGTCGATAGCCAGGGCGAAAGCCTGGCGAATGTGGATGTTGTCAAAGGGCTTCACCAGGTAGTTCATGGTGATGTACCTGATGCGGAAGTTCACGTATTCGTGAAACTCCGGTGAGCTGCGTACAGCGTCGATCTGGGCCGGCGGGATACCAACAACACCAGTGTAGTCAAACTGATGCGACTGGTAGGCGCGGAAGGTGGTGTCCTGGTCACCAGAGATCAGGTACTCCAACTTCTGGATCTTGGGCTGGGGACCGTAATAGTTGGGATTGGGTACCAGAACGATGCCCTTGGTGTGATCGTAGCTCTGGACCTTAAACGGCCCGTTGCCACCTCCCTCGGTCAGGTGGTCGGTCCACTTGCTGCCGTACTTGTCGATCAGCTTCTTCTCGACCACGTACGAACAGGGGTAGGTCAGGGCCTGCAGGAAATAGGCCGCGGGCTTGCTGATCTTGATGACAACCGTGTTAGGGTCGGGCGCCAGCAGGCTATCACCGATCAACGTCGGGATCTTGCCGCTGGTGATCTTGTCGTAGTCCTTGATCAGGTTGAGATAGTAGGCAACCTGCGACTTGGTGGCCGGCTGCAGGGTGCGGTTGATGCTGTAAATAACGTCCTGCGAGGTGAGCGGCGTACCGTCGCTGAATTTGAGGTTGGGTCGCAGGTGGAAGGTATAGGTGAGGCCATCAGATGAGACCTCATGAGACTGGGCTAGCTGGTCGCGAAGCTGGACGTTGTGGTCCCATTCGACCAGGCCAGTCCAGATCGCCTGAATGGTGTTGGCGTCGACAGCCAGCTGAACCAGGGCCGGGTCCAGCGTGCCAAAATCGGTCGCGCCGATGGGAATGCGCAACACCTGCTTGTCAGGCGGCGCGATCTGCGTGCTGCTCGTGCTGCTCTGACCACCACCACAGGCCACGAGCAGCGCGATGAGGCAGAGCAAGGCCGGAATGAAGGCCAAAGGGAATGGTCTGCTCTTACGCACGGGTAACCTCTCTTCTGGCTTCTGTCCTGTCGGGACGGAGAAGATGGTAATGAGTGGCTTTTTACCAGCCGGCACCGACTGGTAAGAGAAAGAAGATGCTTCCTGCTACGCGCACCCACGAGGTTGGCGACGTTTCTCCTTAAGCATCGTTGCCTCCTTTCGATCGCTGAAACGTCCGCTTGGCTGCCTTCCTTGTAGCAGGCTGAGCTGTATAGATATTACGTCCATTCTGAGAGAAATCTCTCAACAATTCAGGCCCCCTCCGTTCCCGGCATGCCTCTCCATCAGCGCCTCCACCAGGTTGGCCGTGCTCAGATCAAAGAGCTTCCTCCCTCTTTCCCTGCTCTGAGCATCCGCTGCCGACGAGCCTGGGTCTTCTTTCCACGCTATTCCTCTTCACCTCGCTTGTCGCTCGCTTCTCTCGCCTCCACAGGTCATCTCCCTCTCTTCTCTCGCCAACTATGACTATACGATAGATAAGGTTGGGCCTTCAAAACGGCAGCGAGCGCGAGCCTGCTTGTCTGATGGACAGTTCACAGCGCGTCAGCAGGCTTGCGCCCACGCCTTACCTCGCGGAGAGGGCTGATCCCGCACTCCAGATCAAGCTAGAGCTTAGTACCGGCCAGCGGGAGGTAGTGGCTCAGTGCTCAGAGAGATGGATACGCAGAATCTCCCCCTGGCCAGGGCCGTAGCCGTAGCCCTTGTTTGACACATAGAGGTTGCCATCCGGCCCAAAGGTCATGGCAGTCGGGAAGCTGAGGCCGGAGGCCACCAGTACCTGTCGTCCGCGCTCGCTGACGCGCACGATCACCCCGGTGCCCGGCACCGGGCCAGCATTATTAGCCGTGGTTGTTTCCAGGACATAGAGACGCCCGCGCCGATCAAAAGCCAGGCCAACCACCGCCGTCAACCCCCTCATCAGGACGCGCACATGGCCACGCGGTGTGATCGTTAGCAGTTTCTCTGTGCCGACATGAACCGGAAAGGTGCCCAGGTTGGCTACATAGAAGAGGCCGCGATGAAAGGTCACCGCCGTCGGCACAATGTGGCCCTGGCTGGCCGAGATATCGGCCACGCGCTGGATCTCACTCCCTGCATGCCGGCCATGCTGCCAGCGCGGCGTAATCCGATCCAGCTCTCCGTGATTCGGCTCCAGCGCATAGAGGCTCCCATCGACCGCCACCATGCTATACCAGGCCCCATCAGGCTCAAAGTCTTCCGGGTCAGGATGCTGGACCGGATGCGTCTGCAGGAAGTGGCTGAGATCGGCAATGTAGATGACGCGATGGCGCTCCGGCTCAAAGCGGAAAATAGCGTTGGGTACCTGGGGCACGCCGTGCGAACAGCCAGCACCGGCAAGCAGGCCGTAGAGCGTGTGGCCAATAAAGCTGAGATCAGAGACGCCGCTGATCTCGCCTCCAGTGGCCGGACTGGTCTGGCTGGAAGGCAGATGATCGATCAAGGTAACACGCTTGCCATGATGGTCAATGCGCGAGATGCGCGCGCTAAAGCCGCCCGTGTACGGTCCGATCGGCGGCGGCACCTGCTGACAACGCCCTACTGTAGATTGCTTGCCGCCCAGGCCACCTTCAGCGACATAGAGCTGCCCATCAGGGCCAAAGTGCAGGCCACGCGGGTTGTTGAGGCCAGTCGCAAAGACGCTGATCTTGCCAATCGGCTCGGCCTGGACCAGGGCACGCGCCCGCGGCGGACCCACTACCAGTGAGGCCGGTACGGTCAGACCGATGGCGACGACTAACACGAGGAGTCTTCTGAGGCGCTGAATGTTCATATTTCTCCTCTCTATTATCATTACGATGTTATTCTAAAAAGGATATATACTTTTCAATTAGCATATATCCGTATGTTCTGCTACTACTATAGAGAGGAGCCGAAACACAAGCAGACGCCTGTGAGAGAGGTAGTCAGCAGTGACTGCCTCTTCCCACAGCCAGCGAGGATCTCAGTGCATCAGGGGCACCAGCGTTTTGACGCGGCTCAGCTCTGCGCGTCGGCGCTGGCGATAGCTGAGGTAATCATCGAGGATACGCAGCGAATGACAATCCATGCGTTGTCGCAGCTCCTCCTCTGTAAGCCAGCACGGGCGGCCCTCCATTCCCGGACGCAGCAGCCCACCGCGCACGCTCGCGTGATAGACAAAGCTGACCGTACTCATAGACCGCCAGTCAGTTGTTGCCAGCGAATAAAAATTGATTAGATCATCGGCTTCCAGTACTAACCCTGTTTCTTCGCGTCCTTCGCGCTCTGCGGCCTCACGAGGATGCTCGCGCCAGGTCATAAAGCCACCGGGGAAGACCGCGCGCTCGCTGGGGAGAAGCAAGACCAGATAGCGCCCCTGCTCCTCGACGACCACCGCTGCGCTCCCGAAGGGCGGTAGCTTTCCACCAAGCAGGCGATTCAGTAGATTAAAACAGAAACTGACACAACGCTTTAAACACGTATAAAGTGCTGTCTTCATCGCATTCATATGGATGCTCTGTCTCCTCTTTTCTAGCTTCTGGCAAGAGAACCCGGCCCCCGAGAGAGTCGCCAGGCAGTTGGTCTGACTGCCTACAAGAGCGAGGGTCTCGGTACAGGAGAGAGTATAGTCAGTCGCTATTGCAATAAAGGCAGAGATCTGTCTCAAGCCTGTCGTAACATCATCATCGACCTCCCTCCAGACCAAATCAGGAGCAGACAGCCATTGGCTTCCTATGCTATGCTCTGAAGCAATACGGCCCTCCAGCAGTTCTGGAAGCAACCAGTCAGATCGGAGGAGAGAAAGGAGCAGCCCAATCATGCAGTTAGAGACTCATCCATTACGGCTCAGGCTCAGTACGCCCTTCCGCATCTCGCGCGGCGTCGAAGAGGTTGCCGATAACCTGCTTGTCACTATTACCCACGATGGCTTGAGCGGCTATGGAGAAGCCGCCCCCTCTGCCTACTATGGCGACACCCTGGCCACTACGCGCGCCTGCCTGGAGCAATTCGCAGAGGAACTTGGAGATGATCCCTTCCTGATCGAAGACATCCTTGAGCGTCTCGACCGCCTCATCGGGCACAACCCTGCCGCCAAAGCGGCCATCGACATGGCCCTTTACGACCTCGTTGGCAAGCGGCTCAACCAACCACTCTACCGTCTGCTCGGTCTCAATCCCGAGCGGAGCGCCCTCACCTCCTTTAGCATCGGCCTTGATAGCCCCGAGCGCATGGCCGAGAAGGCGGCCCAGGCTGGCGATTATCCCATTCTCAAGATCAAAGTTGGGACCAGGCACGACGTTGAGAACGTGCGGGCCATTCGTGCCGTCTCGCAGGCCACTCTGCGCATTGACGCCAATGCCGGCTGGACCGTCAAGGAAGCCATCCGCACCATCAACGCCCTGGCTGAGTACGGCATCGAGTTTGTCGAGCAGCCCATCGCGCCCGGTGACCTGGAGGGCCTGCGCCTCCTGCGTCAGCAGATCCCAGTCCCGATCATTGTCGATGAGAGCTGTGTCTCTCTGGAAGACATTCCGCGCCTCGCTGGCTGCGTCGACGGCATCAACATTAAGCTGATGAAATGTGGCGGTATCAACCGGGTCCTCAAACTGATTCATGCCGCCCGCGCCCATCACCTCCAGGTCATGCTCGGCTGTATGATCGAAAGTTCAGTGGCGATCACCGCCGCCGCTCACCTGACGCCGCTGGTCGACTATGCCGACCTCGACGGTAATCTGCTCGTTGACAACGATCCCTTCAGCGGCGTACGGGTCGTCCAGGGCAAGCTGATTCTGCCCGAGGCTCCTGGTCTGGGAGTGACGCCGCGCGCCTAGCCCAAAGGCGAGTCGGACAACCTTTTGCCAGAAGGTGCCGCCGCGACTTCGGGTGTCCGGCATCGACTTCAGGGAGAGGGAGAAAGAGCGCGAGAGACATTTTAGACAGAAAGGAGAAAGGGAGGTGTTTGCGGGAAAGGAGAGATAGGAAGGAAGGCGCCACGGAAGGGAAGGAGACGCCCCAATCCAGCGGCAGGAGAGCGTCAGGCGGGCCCCTCCCTCCCTAGCAAACTCCTCCCTTCTCCCAGAGAGGAGCAGCTTGAACGGCAATCATCGGCAGACGGTGACGGCCAACACACCCGTGCGGGCCTACCGCCATCCCTAACCACGGCGCGAACGACGAAGTTTACGGCGCAGATTAGCCGCCTTGCGTTTGCGGCGGTCTTGCGGACTCTCGTAGCGCGCGCGACGGCGGGCCTCAGAGAGAATGCCATCCTGCTGCACGCGGCGGTTAAACTTCTTGAGGGCGACATCAAACGGCTCGCCCGGATTGACCTTAATCTCGCTCATCGAGAAAACCAGCCCCTATCTAGATCTGCCGCTACCCGCAGCGGCCCGCATGCAGCCCGCCGTCGGTAACAGGCATAGAATAGAAAGGTGAGAAATGCTGCAATGATTCTTAACTCCCGAGGAGCGCGTGGCCAGCACTGCTCTGCGACGAGCTGAGCGCGCCGCGCCCATCTCGATTGCTCCCAGTATAGCATACTTTGCGCGTGGGACGCTATCCTTTCCCTGCTTTTCCCACAGAAACCCTGCCGACCAGGCCGCCCATGCCCGCCAGCTTCTGACCTCGGGAGGCTTGCCTCAGCGGCCTTCTTTGAACAGGTGCACGACCTCTTTGACGAGGTCGCGATCGGTCAGCTCACAGACCTTGTACATTCCCTTGTGATCGAAGGTCTTGACAAAGTAGTCGTAAGCCTCGTAGTACCCGGCGACGAAGTCGGGATCACGGACCTCGCTGTAGGGGACATGGACCAGCTCCGGGGGCTCCCCCTCCTCCCATAACTCCGAGCTCGCATAAGTGTCCAATACTGGCAACGAAGCCGCTTCAGAGCTGGGCTGATACGCACCCAGGCCAATTGTCGTGAAGATCCAACCTGCTGGCCAGCGCAGGGCACCCAGACAAACACCCCCGGCAGCCAGCACAGCTCAACGTCAGGAGAGCCACCTTCCTCCCCCGGATGAATCATCCAGGGGTCCCGGCGGCATGCTATAATGGAAACTCCCAGGACACTCACCTGAGAGAAATGAGAGTAACTGGAGAAGACGCCTCTATGCCAACTCGCGATGATGCCTATCGTCTGATGACTGAGCACGTGAAAAACCTGAATCTACAACGTCACATGTTAGCTGTCGAGGCCGCCATGCGCTTCTATGCCCGTACATACGGCGAGGACGAAGAGCTGTGGGGCATCACCGGCCTGCTGCACGACTGCGACTACGAGGAATATCCTGACCTGCAAGAGCATACCCGCGTGCTGGCCGGCTGGCTGCGCGAGGCCGGCTACGACGAGCGCATTATCTACGCCATCCTGGCCCATAACGACCTCAACGCCGAGACTCACCCCCGCAGCGATCTGCTTTCCAAAGCGCTCTATGCCTGCGACGAGATCACCGGCCTCGTCACCGCCACCGCTCTGGTGCGTCCTAACAAGAGTATCCTTGGACTGGAGGTCTCGTCGGTGCGCAAGAAGATGAAAACAAAGGGCTTCGCCGCCGGCGTTAACCGCGAGGATATCGTACGCGGAGCCGCTGATCTGGGTGTCGACCTTGACGAGCATATTGCTAATGTCATCACGGCCATGTCAGGCATCGCCGATGAGCTTGGGCTGGCCGGTACCACTCCCAGCAATGGCGCTACGGCCAGCTCCAGCCCCGAGACGAGCGAGGCACACCAGGCCGCTCGCAGCGAATAAGCCCCGTGCCGATGAAGGCGCAAGGGAGTGCCGTTACGCCACCGCGGTGGAGGAGCCTCCATGCAGCCAGAGCAACGTCAGTCGCGAGGAAGACAGAAATCCAAGCGCTACTTTACCGCCAGCGAGGTGGCAGCCTTTGAATACTGCCCTCTCGCCTGGTGGCACGAGCAATATGAGCCAGCCGCCCAGGCAGATACGGAAGAGCTATTTGCTCGCATGGTCGAGCTGGAGCACGAGCATGGCCCCCAGGCCACAGCGCTCCCCGAGTACCAGCTTCACGAGCGTCTCTTGCTACGACGGGGTGCCTTCGACAACGGGCAAGAGCAGCATCGAGAGCATGCGGAAGCGGTGGAAGATGCTTACGATGAAGCACGTGCTCTGCCCTTCTCCGGCTGCAGTCGCCGGCTGACCCTGGTCGCCATTGTGCTCTTGATCGGCGCCATCGCGCTGATTGCCGCCGCCGTCTTGCTGCGCTGACTGGTTGGCTGAGGGCGCGCGCTCGCTCCGCTCGCCCAGGGCAACTAGTGCCCTGCCGAGCATGAGTGAGCGACGCGGCTCATCATGAGCAATAGAGGGCGAATGAACGAAGAAACGAACCATGCTCAATAGCATCTTGCTTTCGCTTGGCCTTGCTCTTCTGCTCATTGCCATCGCGCTCTTGCTCCTGCTGCGCAACGAGCGTGCTGCCCAACGTGCCCGCTTGCTGGCAGAGCGCCAGCGCGCTCTGGGTCTGCCCGAGGGCACCCTTGTCTATGAGGACGCTGACGGCCAGGGGGAGCCGCTGATATCGAGCACTTACCCGCTGGTTGGCAAGCCGGACTACGTGGTCGAGTTACCAGACGGGCGGCCTGTGCCGATCGAGCTGAAGCCACAGGTCCAGAATGCCACTGCTCCCTATAGCAACCACGTGGTGCAGATCGGCGCTTACTGCCTGATTCTGGAGGACTACTTCGCTGTTCCCCCAACGCACGGTATTCTGCGCTATGCCGACAACGAGTTTACGATTGAATATACGCCGGCGCTGCGGCGCAAAGTGATCCGCCTGCTAGAAGAAATGCAGGGCTGCAGCGCCGAGCAGCCGCCGGCCCTTGCTCGCCAGAAGGCGGCCAAATGCCGTGCCTGCCCCTTCCAGACTATCTGTCCTATTGGGCGACGCTGGTAGCCAGCACCGCGGCAGCTCTGGGTTGCGCCGGGAGTTGACAGCTATGCCTGGGCGCACTAAACTGGACCCAAGAACAGCGCGCGGGGTCACAGGTAGCAGCGGAGTCGCCTCTCTTCCTCACTGTTCTGTCCTTGCCCTGTTAATTACAAATAAAACAGCACAAGCAGCAGTGCTTGCCTGTTCCATCTTATCTGGTCTGGGAGAAGCTTTTCTCATGGCGAGCGAAATTATTGAACTCAGTGGACATATCATTGACTCCTGGACGTTGCCGCGCGCCTGGGACATCATTATGGATCGCGGCGGTGACTTCCTCATTCAGGAGATTCAGGTCGGGAAGCATAAGAGTGAGCCAAGCTATGTGCGAATGGAGATCAAGGCCAACGACGAGCAGACGCTCGATCTGATTCTCTCGGAGCTTCAGCAACTTGGGGCGATGCTGGTCAATGGCCACGACGTGCGCACAGCGCGCGTGGAACAGCGGGGAGTGCTTCCCGAGGGTTTTTATTCGACGACGAATCTGCCGACCCAGGTCCGGCTCGGGGGTCAGTGGATCGACGTTGAACATATCGAGATGGATGTGGCCATCGTTATCGATCGTAAGCACCGCCGTGCCTACTGCAAGCCAATGCATGAGGTCGAGATTGGCGATGAGGTGGTGGTCGGTCACGAGGGTATCCGCGTGCAGTCCTTTGAACGCGCCCGCGAGCGCGAGATCTTTGCCTTTATGCAGAGCGATGTTTCGTCCGAGAAGGCGAAGATCCTGATGATCCAGCACATCGCACGCCAGATGAAGGAGACGCGGGACCGCGGGGGGAAGATTCTCTTTGTGCTTGGACCGGCAGTGATCCACACAGGGGCGGGCCGCTATGTGGCGGAGCTGATCCGTCGCGGCTATGTGCAGGTCATCTTCGGCGGGAACGCCATTGTGACCCACGATGTGGAGGCGGCCCTCTTCGGGACCTCGCTGGGGGTGGATCTGCGCACGGGTGAACAGGTCGAGGGCGGCCATCGCAATCACTTGCGTGCGATCAACGCCATTCGGGCAGTCGGTTCGCTGGGGAAGGCCGTCGAGGTCGGCCTGCTTCGCGAAGGGCTGATCTACGAGGCAATCAAGCATCAGGTGCCACTAGTGCTGGCCGGCTCGATCCGCGACGATGGGCCGATGCCAGGCGTGATTACCGATATGCAGGAGGCACAGCGCCAAATGCGCCAGGCTCTGCAAGGGGTGGAGATGGCCATTATGGTGGCTTCGATGCTGCACGCCATTGCTACTGGCAATCTGCTGCCGGCCACCGTGCGCACGGTGGTGGTAGACATCAACCCAGCGGTGGTCACGAAGCTGGCCGACCGTGGCAGCTTTCAGGCCGCCGGCCTGGTCACTGATGCCGAGCTCTTCCTGCGCGAGCTGGTCGAGGCTCTGCGGCACGAGGCCGATCTTCCCGACGTGACAGGCTCGCAGGCCGGCATCAGCCGCACCCACAGCTAGCGGAGCTGCCTCTGCCCCCCGCCTCTCCGCCCGTTGTGGGCTGACGAGGCGGGGCTTTTTGTGTTAGACTGATGACTGGCTGGTTGGCGGCCTGCCACTCGGCACCAATAGAGAGATGGGCCGAGCTCGCTTAGATAGCCTTGCCTCTCTGCCTGCCCTTCGACCTCCGCGCTGCCTCGACAGCCGGAGACTGGAGAGAGGTGCAATAGCAACAGCAACTTTGCTCGATAGACAATTGGGAACCATAGGCTCGCGGTCCCCTGGAAAGGTACCTGTCTCATCGCTATGACCCCACACGAGAAGCTCTCTGCTCAGCGGGAACAGCCCGAGCTGGCCTCTTCTGCCTCTGCTCCTGAAGAGCCATTTCCAGCAAGAGGACTCTGGTGGCGCTTGCGCATCGATGGGTTGCTTCTGGTAGTGACGATGATTTGGGGCAGTACGTTCCTGGTGACGAAGTACACCATCCATTTTGTCGGTCTCTTTACCTACTTGGGGTATAACTTCGGCATCGGAGCGCTGACGTTGGCACTGCTTTTTCGCCGCCACTTACGCCACCTGACGGGCGCAGAGCTGCGCAGTGGCCTGATTCTCGGCCTGCTGCTCTTTAGCGGCTACGCCCTGCAGACGTTGGGCCTACAGTACACGATCACGAGCAAGGCGGGCTTTATTACGGGCCTGTATATTCCTCTGGTGCCACTCTTTGCCGTCTTGCTCCTTCGCCAGCGCCCTTCGTTAGAGGCAGGCCTTGGCTTTCTCTTCTCGTTACTGGGCCTGACGCTGCTGTCGGTAAACAAGGATTTCAATCTGAGCTTTGGCCTGGGCGAAGCTTTGATTCTGGGCTGTGCGATTGCTTTCGCGCTGCATATCGTTTGCATCAGCAAGTTTGTGGTGGGGGCTGATGCGCTCAATCTGGCGATTGTCCAGCTGGCTACGACTTCAGCATTGAGTTTGACAACGGCCCTGCTGACTCATGAGGGATTGCTGTTGCCAGCGAGCGCGCCAATCTGGGGAGCAGTGCTTTTTATGGGCGTAGTGGATATCGGCTTCTGCATGGGGACGATGAACTGGGCGCAGCAGTATATCAGTAGTACACATGCAGCGCTGATCTATGCTTGCGAGCCGGTATGGGCGGGAATCTTTGGGACACTGGCAGGCCAGACTTTGAGCGGCTTGGCCTGGGTGGGCGGCGCCTGCATCTGCCTGGGAATGATCATGAGCGAGATACGCCTGGCAACGCTGCTGAAGGGTCGGCGGCGCTCGGGTTAGGGGGTGAGCAGTCTCGCCTTCATCTTCAGCAGCGCAGAGCAGGAGCAGTCAGTCAGTAGAGCGGATGACTGCCTACGGCTCTTGATGGTCGATTTTACCGTTGGACGGGCGACGACGCTCGTTCGTCTGCTCCACCAACTGCTGGCGAAGCTGCTCGCCTTCCTGGATCAGGCCAACGCTCACGACCAGCTCGGTCAAGACCGCTGGCTCGTTGATACCAGCAGCAACCTCCCGGACCAGCTCAGTAAGCTCGGGAAAGCGGGCAGATACCATGACTACCAGCATGCGCCGCAATTCGTTCAGGCGCTCGGCCCGTTCTTGCTGACGTCCTTCTTTCAGTCCCTCTTTCAGTCCCTCCTTGAGTCCTTTCTCACGCCCCTCCTTGAGTCCTTTCTCACGTCCCTCCTTCAATCCCTCCTCCAGAATCATCTGATAGATATCTGTCTGTTTCAGCTCCTGAATGAAATCAGCCAGCATAGTAAACTGCTCCTTTAGCCACTGACGCTCACTGGCCGGGGCCGCAGCCCAGGCCAGGGCAGCGATCAAGAAACCGATGGCCAACAGGTCATAGCGTCCGGCCTGCTCCAGGCGCCTCTGCATCTCCACAATCAGCTCACGACGTTGTCCCTCACGCGTCAAGGGCAGCAGCGGCAGTGTACCCCAACGTCCCGATTGCAGCAGTTCCGCCGCTGGCATATCCCAGAGCTTCAGCACCAGGAAATGAAATTCATGCACTTTCTTTTTATTAGGCAACTCACGCTGATAAGGCGTGGGCGGCGCGGCACAACGGCGGAGATAGACCACACACGACCAGACTGGGCATCGATAGCGTTGGTCCGCAAGAACATTATACAACAGCAGACGCTCGGCCATGCGAGCATCAGGGCCACTTTGAAACTCTAAATGCACCATCACTGGCTTGCCCGCCAGCTCACAGGCGCTCACCACATCAGCCCGCAGCACTCCTAGCTCTCTCAAGAGCGGACTATCTGCAAGCACAAACTCGGCGGAGGCATCGCGCTGATAACGCGCCTCAGGCAAAACAAACTCGACAAAATCCTGAGCTGCTAGCTCGAAGAGGCGTTTCAGCGCCAGATCCCAGGATGTTCCCATTGCCTCGTTGGCCTGTTCCTCCTCCCACACTAGATTGATGAATTGATTATAACAGATGTCATTTCTGATTTCAATCATTTTCCTTTGATTTTTCTATTACACAAGAATATTCTTATAAACAAGCAAGCTATATTATAAAGAAAGATCGACGCCCTACCGAGAGCGAGCCTGTGACAGTCATCTCGTGCCCTTTTCCCTAGCTCTCCTTTACACTTGACGGTGAGTGTGCTATACTTGGAGGGACTGAGAGTATGATCCTGTCGTCTCGTCACGAGATGACAGCGCCATCGTAAGCATCTCCAAGGACAAGAGAAGAAGATCAGCAATAGCGGCGATCACGCGAGACATGTCCCCTCCGCAGGGCATCCAGAGAGGTAACGCCAGCGGCTGCAAGCGTGCCTGCCCGAGGGAGATCCGCTTCCGAGCCAGCCTGGTTGTTCTGCTGGCTCTCCAGCACTCGTGAGCACCAGCCTGCCTGCTCGGAAAAATAGCACGGAATGGGATACCCCTCGCCAGCCTGTACCGAGCCAGTAAGGTACACGCCTCGACCCCGTTAGCGGTCGCACGAGCGCAGGTCTTCGCTCTCCTGCCAGGGCCATAGTAGTGGCTCTGGTTGGGCAGCTTGTGCCTCTCCTTTGGCATGTGGACCCTGCTCAGGGTGAGTGAGCACCTGCGAAAGATGGGTGGAACCACGGAAGCATCTTTAGCCTTTCGTCCCTGTTGGGATGAAAGGTTTTTTTATTGTTCGGCCTGGTACTGGAAGGACAACCTCGCCAATGAGCGAGTGCCTCACTAGACCAGACAGGGAGGTGTCTCGAAAGTATGCCAGCAGAATCTGTCGAAGCTGAAATTCAAGAAACGGTCAATTATACGCCGCTCCAGCGGATGCGCCATTCCGCGGCCCACGTCATGGCCGAGGCCATTCAGGAGATGTTTCCCGAAGCCCGCTTCGCCATCGGGCCGGCCATCGAAGATGGGTTCTATTATGATTTCGAGTTGCCGCGCCCGCTCACACCCGAGGACTTTCCCGAGATCGAGCGCCGTATGCGCCGCATCATCGAGGCCCGGTATCCTTTCATTCATGAGCGCTGGCCGCGCGAGAAGGCCCTGGAGTACTTCCGCAATAAGGGCCAGGTCTATAAGGTCGAGATTATCGAGAATCTGCCCGACGAGGAGGTCGGCATCTATCAGCAGGGCAATTTTCTCGACCTCTGTCGCGGCCCCCATGTGGAGCACACGGGTCAGATCGGTCCTTTCAAGCTGATGCGGGTAGCTGGCGCTTACTGGCGGGGCGATGAGCATCGCCCCATGCTGCAGCGCCTCTATGGAACGGCCTGGTTCACGCAGGAAGAACTCGACCAGTACCTCTGGCGCCTCGAAGAAGCTCAGAAGCGTGATCACCGCAAGCTGGGCCGCGAGCTGAAGCTCTTCCTGATGAGCGAGGACGTCCCTGCCGGGGTGCCGCTCTTCTTGCCTCACGGCGAGATGCTGCGCCACCTGATGGAGTCCTACGTGCGCGAGACGCAGGAACGCTACGGCTATCAGCACGTCTGGACGGGTCATCTCGGGAAAGTGCGCCTTTATAAGACATCCAAGCACTGGTATACGTATCGTGAAAATATGTTCCCGGTGATGCGAGGCGAGGAAGAGCAGTCGGAGGACGACGCCTATATCCTGAAGCCGATGAACTGTCCTCACCATATCCTGCTCTATAAGTCGCAGCTGCACAGTTACCGCGAGCTGCCGATTCGCTACGCCGAGTTTGCTACGCTCTACCGCTATGAGAAGCCCGGCGTGCTGACGGGCCTGGCACGTGTGCGCAGCTTGACGCAGGACGATGCCCATGTCTTCCTGCGCTCCGACCAGATTCAGGAGGAGTTCGATCGCGCTGTCGATCTGACGCAGGAGATCTTCAATACGTACGGCCTCAACGACTACTGGATTCGCCTCTCTCTACGCGATCCGCAGAGGAAGGAGGACTATGTAGGCAGCGATGAGGTCTGGGAGCTGGCCGAAAGCTCGTTACGGGCTGCGCTGGAGCACCGCGGCATCGAGTACCGCGAGGGCATCGGCGAAGCCGCGTTCTATGGCCCAAAGATGGACATCATGGTACGCGATGCCCTGGGGCGCGAGTGGCAGTGCTCAACGATCCAGCTGGATTTTGTGCAGCCGGAAAACTTTGAGCTGGAGTATATCGGCGAGGATGGTCAGCCTCACCGCCCAGTGATCATTCATCGCGCGGTGACGGGTTCGACGGAGCGCTTTATGGCGATGCTCATCGAGCATTTTGCCGGCGCTTTCCCAGTCTGGCTCTCTCCCGTTCAGGCTGTGGTGATTCCGATCGCTGACCGCCATCTGGAGTACGCTCAGAAGGTCCTGGCTGTTCTGAAGAACGCCGGCGTGCGCGCCGAGCTGGACGCCCGCAACGAGCGGATGAATGCTAAGATCCGTGATGCTCAGTTGCAGAAAATTCCGTATATGCTGGTGGTCGGCGATAAAGAGGCGGCCAGCGAGAGTGTGGCGGTGCGCCTGCGGACGAATGAGAACCGCGGTACGCAACCACTGGGGGACTTCGTGGCCCATATTACGGAGATTATTCGCACGCGCAGCCGCGATCTCTAGCAATGATCCAGCAACTAGTCAGGCTCAGGCCATGCAGAGAGAGGAGCCTTAGCTCTCTGCCCCGGGCCTGGGTCCTGGCCGAATCCATTCCATTGGTCTGGTCAGCAGCCGCCGAGAAAGGGAGGAGCTAGAAGAAAGGAGCCTGTCATTCGATGTTGGTGGCTTTTGAGGGGATCGATGGAGCCGGTAAGACAACGCAGCTGCGCCTGCTGGAGGAACGGGCGCGTCGCCAGGGGCTGCGCGTGACCAGTCTCTCGTTCCCTCGCTACACTGAGACGGTTTTTGGGCGCTGTGTGGCCGCTTATCTGCGCGGCGAGTTCGGTCCCCTGGCGGAGGTGCCGCCGCGCTCAGCCGCTCTGCTCTTCGCCGGCGACCGGCTGGAAAGTCTGGAGTTGCTTTCTCGCCTGGCGACAGAAAGCGATCTCCTGCTGCTGGATCGCTACGTGGCCTCAAACCTGGCCCACCAGGGAGCACGCCTTGCCGGCTCAGAGCGCGATGCTTTCCTGGCCTGGCTAGCGCACCTGGAGTATGAGGTCTTCGGTCTGCCACGCCCCACGCTCACGCTCTATCTGCGCCTGCCAGTGGCAGTGGCTAGCAGGCTACTGGCGACGCGCGCGCAGCTGCGGAGATCGGATGCACGCGATATTCACGAGGAGAATGCCGCCTATCTGGCACGCTGCGCCGAGGTCTACGAACAGCTGGCCAGCGCCCACGCCGATGGTCCCTGGGAGATCGTTTCCTGTGTCGATGAGCAGGAAAGACTGCGCTCTCCGGAGGAGATCCAGGGACAGGTCTGGTCGCTGTTGGAAAGGTATCGTATTGTATGAGCCGCCGCGTTGTGGTAGTCGACTACGATCCGCAGTGGCCACAGGAGTACGCCGCCGAGCGCCAACGGCTGCTTGAGGCCATCGGCCCCCGACTGGTGGCCATCGCGCATATCGGCAGTACCTCTGTACCCGGCCTGGCCGCCAAGCCCATTATCGATATCATGGCCGCCGTAGCCCAGCTCTCGCACGTCACTTCTTGCATCGAGCCGCTGCGTGCTCTCGGCTATGAGTACTTACCAGAGGTCGAGCGCTTTATCCCCGAGCGCCGCTATTTTCGCAAGCTCTGCGGCGAGGAACATACACACCATCTGCACATGGTGGAGTACGACAGCCCTTTCTGGCAGCGTCACCTGCTCTTCCGCGATTACCTGCGCGCCCATCCGGCTACAGCCCAGGAGTACGCCCGTCTGAAGCGGGAGCTGGCGGCACGCTTCCTAAACGACGTCGCAGCTTATACCGAGGCAAAAACCGCTTTCATCAGGGATATCGAAGCCAAGGCCGCTCTCTGGTCGGCCCGGGGACGGCCAGTACCAGCCACTGCTGAGCAGGATGAGCTGTAAGGCCAGCGTGACAAGGGCCAGGGTCCCCAACCAAAACCAAAACGAAGCGGGAGGAGGGATCTTCTCCCTCCTCCCACATCTATCGGCAGGCTCATCAATCGATGAGCTCGTACGCCGGCAGCGTCAGAAATTCGGTAAACTCGCGGTTGGCAATGATGCGATCGAGAAGGCTGTAAGCCTGCTCGTAGCGGCGCGCCTGATAGGTCTGCTCGCCAAGGGCGGCCTTGATCTTCTCCAGTTCTTCGCGAGCCATTTGGCGCACCAGCTCCAGCGTCACCTTGCGCCCATCATCCAGAATGCCCCGCGGATGATGCACCCATTGCCAGATCTGCGAGCGTGAGATCTCGACGGTGGCAGCATCCTCCATCAGGTTATTGATCGGAACACAGCCCAGGCCACCAAGCCAGGCCTCCAGATACTGGGTGCCAACGCTGATGTTGGTGCGCAGGCCACCCTCGGTAATGGTCCCCTCGGGGACACGCAGCAAGTCGGCAGCGGTCACCTGCACATCCTCGCGCTGGCGATCGATCTGGTTCGGCTGCGGCATGACGCGATCGAATTCCTCCTGAGCCACCTGGACCAGTCCAGGATGAGCCACCCAGGTGCCATCGTGACCGTCGGTCGCTTCGCGCCGCTTATCGGCACGCACGCGCTCCATCGCCTCCTCGTTTGCCGCCGGATTGTTCTTGATGGGGATCTGGGCCGCCATGCCCCCAATGGCGTGGGCATGGCGCCGATGACAGGTTTTGATGGTCAGCAGCGTATAGGCTCGCATAAAGGGCGCAGTCATCGTCACCTGGGCCCGATCGGGATAGAGGAACTGCTCGTGACTGCGGAACTTCTTGATAGCACTGAAAATGTAATCCCAGCGTCCACAGTTGAGGCCCGCCGAGTGCTCACGCAGCTCGTAGAGGATCTCGTCCATTTCAAAGGCCGCCAGGATGGTTTCGATCAGCACTGTGGCTTTGATCGTCCCACGCGGGAGGCCAAGCTGCTCCTGAGCCAGGAGGAAGACATCGTTCCACAGGCGTGCCTCTAGATGGCTCTCCATCTTCGGCAGGTAGAAGTAGGGGCCAGTCCCACGCTCGAGCAGGGCACGCGCGTTGTGGAAGAAATACAGGCCGAAATCGAAGAGGCTGCCGGAAATGGGTTTGCCATCGAGCAGGACATGCTTCTCCGGCAGGTGCCAGCCACGGGGACGGACCAGCAGGGTGGCAATCTGCTCATTGAGACGGTAGTGCTTGCCCTCGGGGCTGACATAGCTGATGGTGCGCCGGACGGCATCGCGCAGGTTGATCTGCCCCTGCACGAGGTTGGCCCAGGTTGGGGTGAGGGCATCCTCAAAGTCGGCCATGTAGACCCTGGCCCCCGAGTTCAGCGCGTTGATAATCATTTTACGCTCAGCGGGGCCGGTGATCTCCACGCGCCGGTCTTGCAGGTCGGCAGGGACGGGGTTGATCGTCCAGTCTCCTTCACGAATGTGAGCCGTCTCTGGCAGGAAGTCGGGGAGCTTGCCAGCATCGATCTCGGCCTGCCGCTCGACACGCTTGCGCAGCAACTCCTCGCGACGCCCCCCGAATTCGCGCACCAGCGTCACCACAAAGTGCAATGCCTCTGGCGTCAATATCTCCGCGTATTCGGGTGGAACCGGTGCTTTGATCTCAAGCCCGTCTGGATAGCTCTGCTTCGTCATCTGCTTCGCTTCGCCTTTCTGCCTGACAACAATGGGGGCACGCCGATACGCCTGACGCGCCTGAACGCGCCCACCAGCCTCCGTCGTTTTCCCCCCCATTGTACGACATCGGTGCAGGCACGCTCAAGCGCGTCGGCGTTCGCCGCTACCCGTCAGGAGTGACCAGAAGATGGATGGAAGGATATCAATGGAATTGTTCTGCCTCGGTCGAGCCGGCCAGGGCCACGGTCGAAGCCTGGCCACCGGAGATGACCATCGCCACCTCGTCGAAGTAACCAGTACCGACCTCGCGCTGATGGCGTGTGGCTGTATAGCCCTCGCGCTCCAGAGCAAACTCCTCCTCTTGCAGGTCGGCGTAGGCCGCCATGCCGCGCTGGCGATAGCCGAGCGATAGCTCGAACATGCTGTGATTGAGGGCGTGGAAACCAGCCAGGGTCACAAACTGGAACTTGTAGCCCATCTTGCCCAGCTCGTCCTGGAAGGTGGCAATCGTATGGGCATCGAGCTTCTTCTTCCAGTTGAAGGAAGGTGAGCAATTGTAGGCCAGTAGCTTGCCAGGATATTTCTCGTGAATGGCCTCGGCAAAACGCCGCGCCTCGTCCAGATTCGGCTCGGAGGTCTCGCACCAGATCAGATCAGCGTAGGGAGCATAGGCCAGCCCACGGGCAATAGCCGCCTCCAGCCCGTGGCGCGTGCGATAATAGCCCTCGGGAGTGCGCTCGCCAGTGAGGAAAGGATGATCAGCTGGATCGACGTCGCTGGTGATAAGGGTGGCCGCGTTGGCATCGGTCCGCGCAATGAGAATGGTCGGCACTCCCATGACGTCCGCCGCCAAACGAGCAGCGATCAGGTTGCGAATGGCCAGGCGCGTGGGGATCAAGACCTTGCCGCCCAGATGACCACACTTTTTCTCTGAGGCCAGCTGGTCCTCGAAGTGCACGCCTGCTGCACCCGCTTCGATCATGGCCTTGGTCAGCTCAAAGACGTTCAGCGGCCCGCCAAAACCCGCTTCGCCATCGGCGATGATCGGGGCGAACCAGTAGGTGTCTCCTTTCCCTTCAGCCTGCTGAATCTGGTCGGCCCGCTGCAGCGCCTGGTTGATGCGCTTGACAACGTGCGGCACGCTGTTGGAGGGGTAGAGACTCTGGTCGGGATACATCTGCCCCGCCAGGTTGGCATCGGCAGCTACCTGCCAGCCGCTCAGATAGATGGCTTTAAGGCCAGCTTTGACTTGCTGAACCGCCTGGTTGCCGGTGAGCGCGCCGAGCGCCGCCACGTATGGCTCGCTGTGTAGCAACTCCCAGAGCCGTTCTGCTCCCAGACGCGCTAAGGTGTATTCTATCTGAATGGAGCCGCGCAGACGTACGACGTCTTGTCCGCTATAGGGTCGCTTGATGCCCTGCCAGCGCGGATCTTCGCGCCAGACACGCTCCAGCTCCTCGGCGCTGGGGCCACTATAGGGCGTCTGCCGCTTTCCATGTGCGCCATTGCCATTCATAGTATATTGACTGCTCATTATGATCTCTGCTCCTCTCTCCAGAAGCGCTTCGATAAGTTTTGACCTATAGATCTGCGGGGCCTGCTCGCTCCATAACAAGGATAACACACGAACAGGCGAAGTTGCTATGAAATAAGTTAAAAGCTGGTAAGCTTTTGGATAACTAAACACTTATAGGTTGCAGAGAGAAAGATGGGGAGCCAGCTCGCTTCCGAGGAAGTGAGCTGGCTCCCCGCTTTCAACGCCTGCTTCGAGTTCAGTCTGGCCTGGGGCCTAGGCGCCGTGACACTTCTTGTACTTTTTGCCGCTGCCGCAGTAGCAGAGGTCGTTGCGCCCGATCTTGCGCGGGGGGACCGCTGGCTGAGCCACGGGTGCGCTGGCGACTGCCGTGCCTCCACGGGCTGCGCGCCGTCCGCCTCCACTGCGCGAGCGGGAGCCGTTGCTATCGCTCTTGGCCTGGCCACTGAGGCGGGCAATTTCATCGACGTTGGTGCGCAGGTTGCGCGGCAGTTGGCGCGGCTTCGGCTGCGGGCGCTGGACAGTCACGGTGATTTCTCCGCGCAGCATCTTGAGCAGTTCGTCGACGATGTAGTGCTGGATGGCACGCTTCAGCTCCTCAAACATGCGATAGGCTTCGTTCTTGAATTCTGTCAGCGGATCACGCTGGCCGACAGCGCGGAACTGGATGCCGGAGCGCATCACATCCAGAGCATCGATGTGATCCATCCAGAGGCGATCAACAACCTGTAGGGTGATGGCCCGCTCTAGATCGCCCAGACTGGGCACGCCCTGGCCCGGGTGCTCGGCGGCCAGTTCGTCAAGCCGGCGCCCCTGGGCCTCGTAGTGCTCGATGACGAGCTCGCTCAGACGCTCCTTCAGCTGGTCTTTGTGCAGAGCATGCAGGTTCTCTGGCAGGAAGTCCTCGGGGACATGCACCCAACGCTCAATCTGGGTGAAGAGTAGCTCTAATTCGCCCTCATCGTTAATGGCATGCCCGGGAATGCAGCGATCTACGAGGGTCGCGATCTCGTTGCGGATCATTTCCAGGACCCGCTCGTGCATGTCGGCCCGTTCGAGAACGGCCCGCCGGTCGGCGTAGATGACTTCGCGCTGTTTGGCAATGACATCGTCATATTCGACGACGTGCTTGCGAACGTCGAAGTTGTAACCCTCGACGCGAGCCTGGGTCTGCTCGATGAAGCGTGTGACGAGGCTGCTCTCCAAGGGTATGTCCTCGTCCATGCCGGCAAATTTCATGATGCCCGAGGCGCGATCGGCTCCGAAGCGACGCAGGAGGTCGTCCTCTAGCGAGAGATAGAAGCGCGAAGAGCCGGGGTCGCCCTGACGGCCAGCACGGCCCCGGAGCTGGTTGTCGATGCGCCGGGATTCATGACGCTCGGTGCCGATGACGTGCAGGCCGCCTAGCTCGACCACGCGCCGGTGATCTTCTTCGCATTGGCGAATCAGGTCCTGGAGGATCTCGTCTTTCTCCTCCTTGGTCATACCTTCGATATACTGCCGGATAGCCTCTTCTTTCTCTTCACGCTCCTCCGGCGTATCTTCGGGCATGTCGCGAATGTAGTCGACGTGCTCGGCATGCTTGCGCAGTACGACGTCAAAGTAGCTGGCGGGGTTGCCACCCAGGAGGATATCGGTACCGCGTCCGGCCATGTTGGTGGCGATGGTCACGGCCCCACTGCGTCCGGCCTGGGCGATGATCTGGGCCTCGCGTTCGTGGTGCTTGGCATTCAGGACGTTGTGCGGAATGCCTTCTAGCGAGAGCAGGTGTGAGAGATGCTCAGATTTCTCAACCGAGGTTGTGCCAACCAGGACCGGCTGCCCATGCTCATGACGCTCTTTGATCTCTTGAACGACGGCGCGCCACTTGGCCTCTTCGGTTCGGTAGATGAGGTCCGGCAGGTCCTGGCGGATCATTGGCTTGTTAGGCGGAATAACGATCACGTCCAGCTTGTAGATCTTGTGAAACTCCTCGGCCTCGGTGATGGCTGTACCGGTCATGCCAGCCAGCTTGCGGTAGAGGCGGAAGTAGTTCTGAAAGGTGATCGTCGCGTAGGTATGGTTCTCGCGCTGGACCTGCACCCCCTCCTTGGCCTCGATGGCCTGGTGCAATCCTTCGCTGTAGCGCCGCCCCGGCAGTAGACGCCCCGTGAATTCGTCGACAATGATCACCTGGCCGTCTTTGACGATGTAATCTCGATCACGCTTGAAGAGGACATGGGCCTTGAGGGCATTCTCCATGTAGCGCGTCAGGTCCAGATGCTCCTCGGCATAGAGGTTCTGCATCCCAAGCATACGCTCCATCTTCTCGACGCCCTCGTCGGTCAGCATCACCGTGCGCGTCTTCTCGTCGACGGTATAGTCGGTCTCAGGCTTGAGCCGTGGGACCAGGCGCGCGAATTTGACGTAGAGATCGGTCGATTCGGGGCCAGGGCCAGAAATGATGAGCGGCGTGCGCGCTTCGTCAATGAGGATGTTATCAACCTCATCGACAATGGCATAGTTCAGCTCGCGCTGCACCATCTGGCTGAGGTCGGTGACCATGTTGTCGCGAAGATAGTCGAAGCCGAATTCATTGTTGGTGCCGTAGGTGATGTCGGCGGCATAGGCAGCACGTCGCTCGGGACTCTGCGGCTCGACGGCGTTGACGATGACGCCCACGCTCATGCCCAGGAAGCGATAGATCTTCCCCATCCATTCGGCGTCACGGCGCGCCAGGTAGTCGTTGACGGTAACGACATGGACTCCCTTGCCGGTGAGGGCGTTCAGGTAGACGGGCAGAGTGGCGACCAGGGTTTTGCCTTCACCGGTCTTCATTTCGGCAATCTTGCCCTGATGGAGCACGACGCCACCGATGAGCTGGACGTCGAAATGGCGCATGTTGAGGACGCGCCGCGCCACTTCGCGCCCCACGGCGAAAGCCTCGGGCAGGAGATCGTCAAGGGTCTTGCCTTTGTTGCGATAGCGCCGCGCCAGCTCCTCGCTCAGCGGCTGCATGGCCTCAGCTTTGTAGGCGACCAGTTCCGGCTGCAGATGGGTGAGAATACGGCTCAGGAGCCGCTCCAAGCGCTCGTCAGCCTCCTCATCGGGATTACGGGCCTGACGACGCTCGTCTTCGAACATGGCCCAGGCTTTGGCAAAAGCGCGTCGACGCTCTTCCTCCGGCAGCTGCGCCAGATCCGGCTCTACCTCCTGCAGCAAGCCCATGATGGCCTCTTCAGGGTTGGGCGCCTCCTCTGGCCAGAGCTGCCGCTCTTCCACCAGGTCCATGACGGCTTCGACGCGCAGGGTGTTGAGCGCGGGATTGAGCTGCTCGTAGCCGGCGGCAAATAGCTCATCTAAAACGTCTGCCAGCTGATCGCGCAGAACCTCCTCCTCGTCGCGCCGCCGGTCAAGCTTCTGACGGTAGTCGGTAATGGCTGCCCGAAGCTGCTCATCGCTGCAGCGCTCGGCCAGAGGCTCAACGCTGGTGACCGCCTCACGAAAGAGCTTGAGCAGCTCGTCCTCCAGGACACGCCCCCCCTTGAGATAAAGGGCCAGCTGCCCCCGAAATTCTGCTGTTTTACCCGCTAGTTCCTCGTCGCTCAGCTTCTGTATCTCAGGTTCCAGGGCATTGATGCGATCGATAATCGGTTGGATACGTTTCAGTTCACGCTGATTGGGATCTCCCAGAATCTTCGTTAGCAGTTGCATGTCGCTCTCTTCTCCTGCAGCCCGGCTGGCATGGTCGTCCGCATCCCTGGCTGGCGCTGGTTGCTGAGTGCCCTTGTGGCGATGACGCCAGTTGACCGGCCCGTGTTCTCATTCATTATATCACACCTCGTCTCGACCGGGCGCGAAGGCCAACAGCATGGCGCATCTTGACAGGTCACGGCGTGTAATGCCACACTCTATAGTAATAAGGCTCTACGACAGGGAGGGAAGGAACGGCCAGAGGAAGCCGCTCTCTGCTCTCTTGACAAGCTCAGCCGCTTCGAGCTTCTTTTCAAGCTGAAGCGGTGTCTGCAGCCCCAAGAGGAGGATAGGGTAGGTTACCGGCAATCCCATCAGACGGGCCACTGATCGCTTGCCGCTCCCAGATCGGCTGACCAGCATCACAGAAGCGCGCCGTATTCTCTGGGCCTACCCCCGTAGTTCCTCTCCCCTCGTTGTCTGCCATGCCTACCCCAAACGACGTCTCCAGCATCTGGCGCGTCGCGTCGGTGCCTGTCCCATTGCCCTGGAATGAGCTGCAGCAGGGCAGTGGCAGCCCAACGCCGCACGGCCCCAATGAAAGGAGGCAATGGCCCGGCCCATTGGCTACTCACACTGCTTGACATCCATTGACACCTGTCAACATTGGTCATGCTCGTCAGCGCTCTCACCATAAGCAAGGTCGCTACTCTGCTTCGCATAGCAACGTGAGGCACGCTCTCTTTGTTCTTGCCACAGGCCACAGGCTGCGGATCACTCAGCTCGGCTTAGCTCGCCACGAGGCCGACGCAGATCCGTCTGAGCCGGCAGGCCAGGCACCGACCACTGCGACCACTGTCGGTCGTCTTTGAGTGAGCAAACATGGCATTCGCATCGAGGCGAACGCTGGTACGGACAAGGAGAGCGCAACCAGGATACCGTAGTCTGGACGCAAGGAGCCAAACAGCGATGTTTCACCAGTTACTGACTCCCGTTGCTCATAACCTCTTTCTCTCCTTCCTCGTAGGGATTATTCCCATCGCCGTCGTCCTGATCCTGCTGGGGGTGATTCGCCTGCCAGCCTGGCTTTCAGCCCTGGTTGGGTTGATCGTCGGGCTACTGATCGCCGTTTTCGTCTGGCAGATGCCGTTTCAGCTGGCAGCCAGCTCGACGCTCAATGGCATGATCTTCGCCCTCTGGCCAGTGATGTCAACTGTCCCCAGCTTCCGCCAGGGGCTTGCCCGCAGCCTTGTCGGCCCGGGCTTCAGGGCTGGTTGACGGCAGCCCACTGCCCCGTAGGACAGTACAGCGCGCTCGAATGTTCCGAGCTGCATTGATATCGGCATGCTCCAGGAAGCCGCAGTGCAGGCAGGCGAAAGCATGTCGACGGCGGTTCCCCCGCTGTCCACAGCGAGAACAGATCTGACTGGTGTAAGCCGGATTCACCTCCACCACGCACAGCCCCCGCTCCTGTGCCTGCTGCTCTGTCCAGCGTCGGATCAGCCCTCGTTGCCACAGCGCGAGCCGCCGCCGCAGCGCTCGCCCTCGGATCTGCTCTTTCTGGGGCGGAGGCACCTGGAGCTGTTCGAAGACCAGCACCGCCTGCGGTGGTGCCCACTCCACCAGGCGCTTTGCCACCGTTTGGGCAAAGGTCTGGGTGCGGTGTCGTTGCTTGCGGCCAAGCCGTTTCAGCACCCGCCGGACACTGCGCGTGTCCCGGTGCTGTGCCTTATGGGCCGCCAGCTTTCGCTGCAGTCTCGCCCGCGTCTTCGCCGTGCGCCGATTGCGCACCTTCACCGCCTTCCCACTCACGAAGAGCACCCGCTCCTGACCATCCACCGCCACCAGCGCATTCGTCTCGTTCAGATCGATCCCCACGACCGCCTCGGTCTCTGGGCGGGCCGTCGGAGGATCAGGTACCTCCAGCGTGATGGTCAGTCGCCCGAGGAGCTTCCCCGCGCGTTCCAGCACGGTGAGGCTATCGATGCTCTGCGCCTGCGCCAGCCGCGGCTGAAAGGCCTCCGGCACCTGGTAGGGCAGGCGCTTACGCCCGGCGACCGTCCAGATGGAGAGGGTGCCATCGGGGCACAGACGGGCATCCCGTCCTCGCGGGCCGATGAGGAACAGCGCCTGTCTGCGCTGGAACTGGAACGGGCGCTGTGGCGGGCGACGGTTGCTCTGGGCACTCTGGTAAGCGGCAGCCACCAGCCGGATGGCGGTGCAGGTCATCTGCGCGTTGAGCTGGCCCTTGACCTCGTGATAGCAAGCTCGCTGCAGGGCCACGGCAGAGAGGGGCTTGCCCCCGTTGAAACAGGGGGCTGAGAGCTGCTGCTGCACCCGCTGGAAGACCGTCAGGGTCCCCCGCAAATCCTCATCGGCTGGCAGCAGCAGCGGGATGGTTCGCTGCACCTGGGCCATCGGCCTCTTCCTTCCTCTTCGTATTCCTTCTCACAAGACGTGTTTCCACGCTCGTTTTCCTTTCCGGTCATCTGATGGAGAGAGAGACACTTTCTCCTGGAAGGCAGGAAAAGAAGCCGGTTGGGTCCTCATCGATCACTCCTTCCTCTTCTGATCTGCTTGTGTCTGGCGCTGGCAGTGAGCCTGCCAGTCGGTTCGCAGCCGGGCCAGTGCGGCCTCGCGCACCTGGCGGACGCGCTTGGGGGGCAGGCCCAGCTCACGAGCAATCTCTACCAGGGTGGCTGGACGCCAGTGGTCCCCCCAACCCAACAGGGCTTCCATCACGATGCGCTGTCTGGGGGTCAACCGGTGCCGCAGCGCCTCTGCCAGCCAGCGTCGTTGCTCCTCCGCCCCGTCGGGACTGCAGACAGCCTCGGCGGGATCGGGCGCTCGGGGATCGCACCGCTCCTCTATCTGCCAGCGCTCTTGCTGTGTCAGGGTGTCCAGGGAGACCGTCCGGGGCACCGGCTGTGAGCCGGGGAGAACTGGCTGGGCGTCCTTCTCTGTCTCCCCTGGGGCTGAGGTGTGAAGACGGACCTGGACATACTCAGGCAACCGGATGGTATCCGCTGCCCGGATCGCCCGGAGGATCGCCTGTCTGATCCACCAGGTGGCATACGTGCTGAACTGGGTCCCTCGCTCTGGGTCATAGTGCCTGGCTGCCTCAATCAGCCCCAGATTGCCCTCCTGGATCAGATCAGCCAGGTCCAGGGCTGCCTGCTCTCGGAGCAGTGGCGCATAGGTCCGCGCCACGCTGACCACCAGGCGCAGGTTTCTCTCTACCAAAGCCATGATCGCCTGCGTCTGCTGAGCACGGGGAGCCGTTCCTGTCTCGGAGCTCCCCGCACCGTCCCGGGGGGAGACGGACAGATCGTTCAGATACAGGGTGACCGGGGTCAGGTCGGTCCGGTAGGCGCGCATGCGCCGGGGGGTCAGATGGGGAGAGGGAGCAGGCGAGCGGGACCTGCTCCCGGAAGACAGGTGGCTAGTCGCGCGGGGCATGCCGACCTCCTGGGGAGACACGAGCGTCCTGGCCTGCCTCCGCTGGGTGCTGCTGGCACCGCCGCCAGGCAAGCTGGAGGGCAAGGTGTTGTGCACACAACTGCTGGATCGTGGCCTCCAGGCGCATCTGACGGGCCTGGTAGGCGGCAATCTGGCGTTCCAGCCGGCGCAGGGAACGCTCTGGGTGGGTAGCTGTTCGATGGAACAGTCCTTTCATCCACTGCATGACCTTTCCTCCTGGATGGGTGGGGAGCGGTCCCCACCCACATCTGTAGGCAGACGAGGAAACGAACAACGTGAAGGCGTGAACAGGGAAATGACCGGGAATTGGCACAAGCAGCGCGTTCAGGCTTGCTCGTCTGAGACAGGCCGGCAAGAAGGAGCCCGCGCCTCGTCGACGGAGAAGAAGGCCCGAGTCCTGGCGGGATTGGCTGGCAGCCACTCGGGAAAGGGGGCCAGCCCGAGCAGGCGGATCAGGGCCTCGACCTCCTGATCGGACAGCCCATCCAGAACCAGGGCCGCCTGGAAATCCTCACCAGGCCGCTGTTCTGACTGTTGGACAATGGCCGCCGCCTTCAGCCCGTCAGGACGCGCGTAGAGCAGCCAGGTTCCTGCGGGGAACCGGCCCATTCTGGCATGGATCACTGGTACTCACCTCCTCCCTCTGTCGGGCAGGGAAACAGGACAGTCTTGCTGATCGCTTTAGGACTCCGGCTAGCCTCCAGGCGGCCTAGAGCAGCCTGCAGGAGCTGGAGCTGCTGCCGGACCTGCTGGCGCAGGCGATCCGGGCTGCTGACCCCTGGCCGGCGCCAGGAGGGCAGGCCCTCCGCCTCCTCGCTGCTGATCCGCCGGGCCAGGGTGCCCACCAGCAGGCGGGTCTCATCACAGTGCTGGCAGGCGTCCATGAGCAGATGCTGCCGGTGGATGGAGGCCGCTTCCACAGCGCCGGCAGACATGTGCGGGGACCCGCCGTGCGCGTGCACCGTCTCCGTCTCCAGCCGTAGACAGAGCTGTCTCAGTCCACGGGTCAGGCGATGCAGATCCGCCAGCGAGAGAGCGGCCTCGTAGGCGCCGACCTGGTGGCTGGCCCAGGAGAGCCAGGCCAGCCAGTGGGACCAGGGAGCATCAGGAGTGGGCGGCTCGCAACCAGGGGAAGGCCCCAGGGGGCTAGACTCAGCCATTGCCCACCCCCGAGGAGCCTGCTGGAAGGTCACTCCGCCGTGCACCAGGGCCAGGGACCTGCATTGCAGAGGCGGGCTCGTCAGGAACTCGTGCCGTCAGATGACACACGAGCTGGAAGGGGACGCCGTCGACCCGGACCAGGATCACAGGCGCCTGCCTCGATCCCGAGGATGGCTGCACCTGCAGGGTCACCACGCGCGGGGGATCACCGGGAGCCTCCTGCACCACCTGGGGGAAGGTACACAGGCGCACTGCCCCCGCCCCAGCGACAGCCGAGCCAGGACCCGAGGCCGACACCGGGGCAGTAATCTCCACCACCAGGATGGTTCCATGCCAGTCCTGTCCCAGGAAGTGATGGACCTGGCCACGTACCACGACATCAAGCTGACTGACCCGAGCGGTGCCATAGACATACTGGGCCTGCTGCTGATTCCACCAGGCCCCCAGGGTGGGGCCAAGCCACCCGAGCCAGCACAGGGCCAGCAGCATCCCTGCCCCCAGACTCAGAGTAGCCCGTACCTGTCCCCGGCGCGGCGTCTGAAGCGTGCGCGAGTGACCGGAGCCAGGAGACCCATCCGCAGACATCTCCGGCTCTGCCAGAGGGACCCGGTCCGCGGTCGCAGGAGCCGCCGCTGTCGCAGAGCGCAGGCGGCTGGCGCGCGGCGGAATGCCTGCGGGGAAAGACTGGGAAGGAGATGGAGCGGTCATGACAAGAAAAAACCTCCTCTCACGTTCGACAACAAAAACACGACAGGAGAAACGCAGACAGACGGAGGGGAGAAAACAGCCCTGCTGAACGTGGCAGGGACAGGAGCCGTGGCGTAGACGGGCCTATGGGGCACTGGAAAGATCAGCACCCCGTGAGCGGCCTGCTCGTGAGGAGCGTACAGGCATATCCCAGGGCGGCCAGGTTGGTCCTGGACGGATCTCATACCAGGTGAGCCGCTCCTGCAGTTCCGCCCGCAGGTGCTCAGCAAGCCAGAAAGCCCGGCCCTGTCGGGCAGGATCAGGCACCCGGCGCAGCCGCTCAATGCGACACAGCACCTCCTGCAGGGCCTCCAGGTACGCCCGGCGGGTTTTCAGGAAGCGGCCCCGCCCATCCGGGGCGAACCAGGGGGGCCAGAAGAACCACAGGGTTGGCAGGGCAGGAGAGGCCCCGATCCAGTAGAGCCGACCTGGACGCCGCAACAATGCCTTGACCTGTGCGAGGAGCATCGTCAGGGAAGCGCAAGACCCCTCGGGGTCCTCCGGTTCCACCGCTTCCACCTCCTCCATTGAGAGGGAGGAGCACGGTTTTCCTGTCTCATCAGAGGCAGAAGCCATGCGCGTTCACCTCCTGATTTCTCACCACCAGGGATAGGGGCGGTTCAACCCACGCTCGTCAATCTGGACGGACCCAGGAGCTGGGGCAGGGAAACATACCACATAGGGGGAGCGTTTCCCAGGCTGCAGCAACAACCAGCCGGTGGAACCTGAGGAAGCTTCCGTCGGTTCCTGGTCCATGCGTGTGGGTGGAGTCCCCTCCGAGCGCACAGGCACCACCTCCAGGAACACCCCCTGAGGGGCCAGCAAGGGACAGTATTGGGGAGGGAGACATTGGTCCTCCAGAAAACGTCGCACGAACCCAGTCAGGAAAGCAGTGATCAGCTTCTCTCGCTCCGGCTGCTGACCCACCAGCGTCCGGGCGCGCTGCTGAGCCAGCAGCAGCGCATGCGGCCCATGCTCTCCCCCAAGGTCATAGTGAAGTCGTCCCGCGAGGTACCAGTCTTCCTCGGTATTCTGGGGATGGAAGAAGAGCAGAGCATCTTTAGTCCCCAGAGCAGTGGCAATTGTCAAGAGAATGTTCTGAAACGTGTCGCAAACGACCTCGTCCTCCAAGTCAGGATCAATGACGACCGCTGCGGGTTCCTGCAGGATTGCAGGGTCACGTCCACACAGCCGCAGGAGTTCCTCCAGCTCATTGGGATACCATACCCGTCCACGCCAGCGAACCCGCCACGAGAGAGAAGACAGAGGGGACATAGAACACCTCCTTGATCAGAATAGGGGGCTAGGAAGAGAGCACCCGAAACTGCTGCAGGGCAAAGGAGACGCCAAAACACTGTTTGTGGCTCCTGCCCGACTCGAAGAACACCACGCAGACACTTCCGTCGTCAGCGACGGAAGTCACGACTCCCCGACCCCAACGGAAGGCCGGGGTCCCGTCAGGATGAAGGCCGACAGGAGAGGGAACCAGCACCGTGTGCCCACAGAACAGACGACGCGCCTGCGCCACCAGACGTGCATAGGGCACTGCCCAGGGTGTACGCGCAGCTCTCTGATCGCGTCGGCGACGCGATCGAGAGGGAACGACAGGAGGGAACGACAGGAAGGCAGACACGAGGACCTCCTTGGAGAGAACAAGACACCGATGTAAACTGAAGAGACAGACAAAAGAGGCAGAAAGGGCCGGGCAACCACTGCTGTGTGGCATGCTCTCCCAGGAGAGAGGCAGACCCCCAGGAACTACTGTCCCCACAAGGCAGAGGCATATACAGGGAAGATGCCGCGCACCTCCGAGCGAGCCAGCCCCTTCTCAACCGTAGAACAGTCACCTCCAGCTCGCCGGCCTTGCTTCCTCTCCTTACCACATGTCGCCCAGGTGCTTGGCTCCCCTGTAGTACCTCACCCAAGTCGTATGCAGTTGTTAGGGTTCTCTCACAAACCAGGCCAACTTCTCAGACTAATCGGTCTTCCGCTTGTTGCCAGACCACTTTGACCTGCTAATATGAATGGTAACATGGACTGATCCAAAAGTCAAGGCAATATTGCGTGAAATTATGTCTAACCAAAATTCATGATATTTATAACGTGCTTTTGACCCGAACCACTTGGCCTGTTGACATTGTTTTCACTCCATGTTACAGTTACCCTGGGCGAACAAGCCCAGTTAATCGCAGTGGAGCACTGACTATGGACTCAAAAGTTGAGACAATTGCCGGGGAGCTTCGCCAACGGATTAAGAGCGGGGAATTTGGAAGAGCTGGGCGCATTCCCCCCCAACGCGCCTTATGCGATTACTACAACGTCTCGCGAGATACAATTAACCGAGCCATAAAAATTCTGGAGGCTGAAGGATTACTGGTCACCCAAGGGAAGTCTACCTATACTCACTTGCCCATTCGCCTTCCAGCATTTGTCAGCAATTACGATGATTACATTCGAGCAAGGGGCCTGGAGCCAATCAGTGAATTCATCGAGCCACCCAACATGGTCACCCCCCCTTCTTGGGCTGCTGAATGGTTAAACAAACCAGCGTCAGAAAGCGTCCCGCATCGCAGATTACGACAGGGGATCGTGTATAGCATAGGGAGAGTCTACTACAGGCTTTCCGAGAATTTCTACAACCCCGATCTGATCACAGACCAGATCTTCAGCCAACTCCAGGCTGATCCTTTCTTCAACACCTGGACGGCCTTACGGCAAGCACACGGGATTGAGATCGTGACTTCACGCAATCGCGCCTTCGTGCGCCTGCCAACTGCCGAGGAACAGCACCTGCTAGCGATAGACAAAGAGATGCCGGTACTGGAACTACGCCGAGTACAGCTAGCAGAAGCAGATCTTCCTGTGATGGTGAACAGGCTGATCTTCGTCAGTGGCAGGTTCGAACTCTTTTTCGAAGCGTCACCAGCATCACAAGAGTGATGCCATTCCGGCAGCACCAGACAACAGATGCCGTGCAGTTCTCCCCTTACACAGGCAAGAGCACACGCCTCAGTCTAGAGCCAGAGAGGAACCCGCCCCCCCTGGGTCGAAGCCTCGAGGGGGGTGACGGGTTCCTCAACAGAGACAGGACAGCAGCCCTCTAGGCCTGCTAGGGCGCGCGGGGTCTTGCCAAGACAACACGACCCCGGCAGCAAGCGCTCCCCTCGTCTGGAACGCGATGTGGCTCTACAATGTGGCGGTGCGCTCGGGGAAATTCGAGCTATTTCGCCGTTGGATGGTCCATAATGTGCCAGCGGGCCGCCGCATTCTGCTGCTCATCATCGGTTTCAGCTTCGGGGCGCTGATGGAGGGAATCTCGGGCTTCGGAACACCGGTGGCCATCTGCAGCGCGCTGCTGATCGGCCTCGGCTTTGAGCCGCTGGATGCCATTGTGATGACCCTGATTTTCAATACGACGCCGGTGGCCTTCGGGGCACTCGGAGTGCCAATCACTACCTTGCATGGCGTGACGAATCTCCCAACCCTGGCCCTGTCGGCAATGGTGGGACGCCAGCTTCCTATCTTTAGTCTCTTACTGCCGTTCTACGCTCTGGTGGTCTATGCCGGCGTGCGCAGCCTGCGCACCTGCTGGCCAGCAGCACTGGTGGCGGGCCTCTCGTTCGCCTTGACTCAGTTCGCAGTCTCGAATTTCGTCGGCCCCGAGCTGCCCGATGTCCTGGCGTCACTGGTGTCCCTACTATGTGTGATTCTCTTTGTACAGATCTGGCAGCCACGCGATACGGCGGAGTATATGGCAGCCTTTGCGAATGCCAGTTCCAGCGCCAGTGGCGAGGGCGGGACGGGCCAGCCGACCACAGAGCGCCCGACGCTGGGGGAGACGCTCCTGGCCTGGTTGCCCTGGCTGCTGGTGAGCGCAGTGGTGATTATCTGGACCTTCGCCGGCGTGGCGAAGATCGGTCAGATCAACGTGCCCTGGCCCAATCTGCATAACGCGATTTATCTGACCCTTTACAAGAAGCCCTATGCCGCGATCTATAGCTTCCAGCCCCTGGGCACAGGGACGGCTATTCTGCTGGCTATGTTGCTGACGGCAGCGGTGATGATCGCCGCCGGGGCGCGCCCGGTTATTCTCTGGCAGGCACTGACCGATACCTGGCGTCAGTTGCGCTACGCTATTCTCACGGTGATGTTCATCGTGGGCCTGGCCTACCTCTTTAACTACTCCGGTATCTCCTATACCATCGGCCTGGCCATTTCCTCACTGGGTGTGGTCTTCCCCTTCTTCTCTGTCTTCTTGGGCTGGATCGCCTGCTTCCTGAGCGGCAGCGATACGTCGTCGAACGCCCTCTTCGGCAATCTGCAGGTGGTGGCGGCCCAGCAGTTGAAGCTGAGTCCGATCTTGATGGCAGCTACCAATTCCAGCGGGGCGGTGATGTCGAAGATGATCTCGCCACAGAATCTGACAACCGGCGCTTCCACCATTGGTTTGACTGGCAAGGAGGGCCTGGTAGTGCGCCGTACCTTCTGGCATAGTATCATCCTGGCCTGCGCCCTCGGCCTGATTGTCATGGCTCAACAGTACCTGGTACCCGGCATTATCCCACAGTAAGCTACGCCGCTCTACTCCCTGTCGAGGACAGGCTGCCAGGGCAGGGGCGTGAGCAGGCCTGCTCACTGAAACGGCAGGCGCCACGCCCCTCACAAGAGCAGGAGCAGTCTGGCCTCTCTTTCTGGCTGGCCAGCCCTCCTGCTCTCTTCTCCGCCGTCCGCTGCGGCACTGCACTCCACCTTGATTGAGAGCAGGCGCCCCTGTCTTCCCAGCTCATAGTTGAATGATAACCAATTATTGACCAGGATGTGTCGATCTCTCAACTTGACTTTAATGCAATTTTCATTGACACTATGTGTAGTGGTTGCTATGGTAACATTGCAATCTTGGGCTTTGTGCGAGCATAGGGGTCCCGCCGCCTTCACCGCCCAAGAGCTGGCAGCCGCCATCTTCGCTGAAGAGAGTTGGTCCAAAAGAGAAAATTTTCCCCTCTCCTGACGTTCTGAAGAAGAGGCGGAAGGAGCCAGCCGTGACCGCCGGAGCTGGTTAACTAGGCTAGATCGTCACCTGAACGCAGAGGTTTTTTTGCTCATGAGCAGCCAGTACCCTCAAGGCAGAGCCAGTTCACCTGATGCACGCAGGCAACAGTTTGTGGTGATGAATCTTCTCCTGCGCGCTGTTGCCGCGATGTATACGATCGATGAACTCTTCCAGTGGCTCTGTTATGCCTTTATTGAGCATTTCCAGATCGAGTTGATTGAGTTTTGGACACCGCTCCTTACACCAGCCCGTACCTCCGTGCTCCATCTGCGCACGATGCTTCCCCGCGACCCCAACCTGCCGGAGCAGATTACGTACAATGAGCAGATGCTGCTGATTGCCCAGCGCTTTGCCTTTGAGCAGCGCCCGATCCAGACCTTCGCCATTGAGATGCTTTTTCCTCCGCAGCAGGTCAGTCTGCTACATCAACACGCTTGCCACTACTGCCTTGGTGGCTTCATGAGCAGTCCCGTGTTGCTCCCCGCTCCGCCCGCCACGCCAGGGCCCCAGGAGCCGCTGCCTTTCGCTCTGACCTATCTGTTCCTCGTGGGTTACCAGCCCCCACCTGAGCTACAGCAGGCTATTACCATGTTGCTGCGTCAGGCGATTGGTCTGGCGACTCAGCGTGGCTTGCTCCTCCACCCGCCAGTGCCGGGTTCCGCCGTCCCTGGGCCTGGGTCGAGGGCGGCGCTCGCAGGTCCACCCGGGGCAACAGCCAGGACGCCAGGTCCAGGCCGCCAATCGCAACCAGTGCCGCTAACTGCCCTGATTCCCCGGCGCAAGGAGGACGCCGAACTGCTGACTTCAGAAAATCCTTTTGCTCGTTCCGCCGCCATCGCCGATAAGCGCGCCCGCCGCCTGCATGGCGCTATCGATGGCCTGCAGAGCATCGCCGAGCTGGTCCAAAGCACGGGCATGGAGCTGGCCGATGTCCTGGCCGCTCTGCAGATCCTGGTGAAAATGCGACGCGTGGAATTGGTTGATCCTGACGGGCGCCTCGTCAGCGCTGAACGGCTCTTTGAGTCCTGAGTCGGCCAGGAATCTGTCGGGGAACGTTGAGCCGCTGACGCTCTCTCTTTCGCTAACTATTTCTAGAGTTTTGCTTCTAGCTCTGGTTCGCTAGGAAGGAGGCAGACGTGGGTTTCAGTTGGATGCCTATCATGCTCGCGATGATTCTGATCGCGATTACCCTCTTTGTGACCCTGCGTGTGGCAGTAGCCTACCCCCAGGTGCGTAGCACGCGCTTGCTGATGCTGGGGATCTCGATGGGGATGATCGCCCTTACTGGCCTGGCCGATCTGCTGTCAATGCTGGTAACGAGCGTCACCCTCCACACGGACTGGTTTCTTTATCTGGGTCAAGCCTGCGCCTATCTGTTTATCTTGCTCAGCCTGGTCAACAACTCTGATCAGTATTTGAACGCCTTGCTCCGCTTGCAGATCATCTGTTCACTGATGGCTCTCTGTATCGGGCTGCTCTCTCCTATTCTGCCGGATCTGCCAAATGTCGGCCTCCGCGCTACCTTGAGCGGCTCTCGCGCACTCCTTTGCCTGGGCATTTTCTATCTGTATACCACGGCCCTGCTGAAGAAGCCAACGCGCTTCGCTTTCCTGATGGGCACGGCCTTCCTCTTCCTGGGCCTGGGCTATCTGATGATCTTCCAGAAGTATTTCTTTGTGAACTCTCTGCTGGTTGACAATATCGGCGATGGCTTGCGCATCATCGGCCTGCTGGCCATGCTGGTGGCGGTGCTGGGCAGCTGAGCCAGGGTCGTCAGGCCAGGTTGAAGCCAGTAAGAGAGTAAGAAAGCTGGCTTCAGCCTGGCCTGGCTCAGGCTTCGGCGGCACTCCCACGCCGGGCGTTCAACCAGGCTCGCAGGGCGTTGGTATGATCTACCAGGTGCTCACAGGCCTCGCCATAGATCAGCTCTCCAAGGGGCCTGGCCCGCCAATCCACTACCAGCTGGGCTGTCTCCTGCAGGAGCCTGTCATCGAGAGCCATAGTCTCATCGTAGAGGCGACGCCAGGTGGTGTGAAAGTTCGCCAGGACTTCTTCCAGCGTTTGCCCCTGACGCTCGCGGTGGAAACGCTGGTTGAGTTCTTCCAGTTCTTCCTCGCTCATGGTGTCAAAGCATAGCATCGGCTCCCCCCCCTCACGGGCAGCGGAGATATCATTGAAGGCCAGTTCTAGCCAGGCAGTAAGATGGGCAATCACTTCTTTCACAGACCAAGCGCCCGCCACCCCTGGCAGGAACAGCTCTTCCGAGGTCACAGTGGCCAGCAGGCTATTCCATTCCTGATAGCAACGCTTCATCTCACTAAGCAGTCGGGCTTTCTCCACAGATGCCTTCTCCTTTTCCTCTCTGGTCCGTGGCTCCATCAGCAGAAGCCAATTGCTCTACGAGCACTGCCTCTATCAGTGTTACACGCTCTTGAGCATAGCAGCGAAAGCGGTTATACTTCGTCCTAATTCGTTGATGCTGATCTGATCATCTGCGCAGATGGAGAAAGCGAGGTCACTATGTACTTTCCCACGACGCGCGTGCTCACGGTGCTGGAGCTGCTCCAGGCCCGTGGGCGGATGAGTGGGACCGAGCTGGCGGCACGCCTGGAGGTAAGTCCGCGGACGGTGCGTCGCTATATCACCATGCTGCAGGACCTTGGTATCCCTGTGGAGGCGGAACATGGCCGCTACGGCGCCTACTTTCTGCGCCCAGGCTTTCGCTTGCCTCCGCTGATCTTCAGCGACGAGGAGGCTCTGGCCCTGACCCTGGGCCTGCTGCTGACGCGACGCCTGAACCTCATTGGCGATCAAAACGCTGTCGAGAGAGCACTGGCCAAGATTGAGCACGTGCTTCCTGGACCGCTGCGCAAGCGTTTGCAAGCGGTTGAGGAGACCCTGCTCTTCGATCTGCCAGAGGCCAGCCAGCAACCTGCCGCTGAAGTGCTGTTAACGGTCGGCCACTGTACGCAGCAGAGCCGACGTCTCTGGCTGCGCTACCGCTCCTGGAACGGAGCCGAGAGCGAGCGCGAGGTTGACCCCTATGGCCTGGTCTATCGCTCCGGTAGCTGGTACCTGGCGGGCTACTGTCACTTACGTCGGGATCTACGCGTCTTCCGCCTCGATCGCATTCTGCTGGCAGAGGAACGGCCCGCAACGTTTGTGCGACCAGCTGATTTCGACTGCTTGAGAGAGATTCAGCACGCCATTGCACTCACGCCAGCCCTCTGGCAGATCGAGGTAGTTCTGGAGCTGCCGCTCTCCGAGGCGCAAAAGCGGCTACCATCCGCTCTGGCGATCTTAGAGCCACTGCCCGAGAATCAGGAGATGACCCTGCTGCGCTGCTCAACACATAATCTGGATTGGGCCGCCTATGTGCTGGTCGGACTGAACTGCCCTCTGCAGGTGCGCAATCCCCCCGCCCTCTCTACAGCCTTCCAGGCACTGGCCCGGCGCATCAGTGAGCACGTGATCCACTGATCTGAGAGAGGCTCACGCTCTCCTGGTCCTTCTTGTCGCGCCAGTCAACCAGCTGGCTTCTCTGTAGCCTGGGGCCGGACCAGCGGCAGGGCAAACCAGAAGGTTGCTCCCTGACCAGGCTGGCTCTCCAGACCAACCTCGCCGCCGTGGAGCTGGATAATGATGCGACAGATATGCAGGCCCAGCCCCAGGCCGACCGGCGAGCCTTCCTGCACAGGAATACCCGGCGCACGATAGAAGCGCTCCCAGATGCGTTGTTGTAGCTCAGGCGGTACCCCCGGCCCTTCATCACGTACCAGTACTCGCGCCCGCTCCCCCTCGACGCGCAGGCAGACCTCGATGGGACGGTCGGCTGGCGCATAGCGGATGGCGTTGAGCAGATAGTTGGTCAGAACCTGACCGATGCGCGCGGCGTCGACCTCGACTGGCACCTCGCCAGAACTCTCAATGCGGAGGCGAATGTCGCGTCCAGGATGGACCTGCTGCTGACTCTGGACCACGTCGCGCACGATTGCCGCCAGATCAAGGCGCCGGCGCACCAGCTGCAAGGTCTCCGATTGGATGCGCGAGAAGTCAAGCAGATCGCCAACGAGACGATCCAGTAAGTCAACTTGAGCAATCGAGCGATCAAGCAGCTCGGGAATACTGGCCAGACGCTGCAGGAGAGGATGAGGGGCCTGGAGCATGGACTGACCGGCGCTGCTTTCGCCGGAGTTGCCGCTACCGAGATCACGCCCGAGGGCACTGGCCTTCTGCAGGAGCCGCTTGATGAGCTGGGCATTGGCCTTGAGGACGGTCAGGGGGGCCCGCAGCTCATGGCTGGCAAAGCTGATGAATTCGTCCATGCGACGATTGGCCTCGCGCAGCGCCAGGACGCTGGCCCGCGCCTCAGCCCGCTCTTCTAGCAGATGCTCGCGCTCCAGGACAAGGGTGGCCATGCGCGCCACCGCCGCCGCTAGGGCTAGCTCGTCAGGGCTGTAGCTGTGCGCTTCGGGACCATAGTCGACCGTGACGATGCCAATGAGCCGCTCACGCAGGCACATGGGAATCACAAGCAAGGCCCGCACCAAGTAGCGGCGAACCTGGCGACGCAGGTGACCGAATTCGGGTGCTTCAAGATCGATGAGCAGGCTTTCGCCAGCGCGCAGCCGCTCCAGCAGGGCCGCGTTCAGAAAGGCACTCAGCGAAGCCCCAAGGGCGATTTCCTGCCAGAGACGCTCTTGCTGGGGAGTGACACCGGTAACCGCTACATGCTGAATGCGCTCAGTTTCGCGCTCTAGGCCAAGCATGGCAACACGCCGACAGCCAAGCACCTGGCGCGTCAGCTCACCGAGCCGTAACATGATCAGACGCGTCTGCCCCTCGCTCCGGTACTCCTGCAGAGGAAGCGGCTCATCCTCGTCGACCTGGACAAGGGCCTCGGCCATCGCCACTAAGGCGCTGAGCACGGTGTGAGCACGCTGCTCGAGCCGCCGCCGCGCGGTGACTTCACGCCCAATGATAAGAGCACCAATGATCTGCCCGCGGCTACTCCGCACGGGCGCGCCGCTGAAGCTGAAAACGGCTTTCTCGCCTCCGACCAGCTTGATCTTGATATCAACCGCCTGCTCGCCGGCAATGGCACACCCCTCCCGGAGGATACGCTGCAGCGGCGCCGCGGCAGGAGTATCGGAGAGCAGCAGCTCCTCCTCTGTCTCTCCACTCTCTCGGGCTTCATCCTGGTCACTCTCACCCTCCCCCGCCAGAGCCGCCCGACGGGCATGATCAGGTTGCAAGAGAGGAAGCAGTCGCCGGGCAACAGCGTTGACATAGATCAGACGCCCGCGATGATCGTAGAGCAGAACGCAATCGCCGATGGCCTCTAACACGGCTCGCAGCCGACGACGGTATAGCTCAAGCTCGTGTCTGAAGACAGCCTCATCCGTGCAGGAGCCGAGCCGCTCAAGCAGCGAACGCAGACGCTCCTGCTCCTCTGGCTCACAACGCTGGAGGAGTCGTAGCAGGTACTGGCGCGCCTGCTCGTCGGCCATGTGCGCTCGCTCGGGATAGGCCGTGATCCAGAGATGGCAGGTTTGCACAAAGGCCAGAAAAGCCTGCAGCGAGGCATAGACGCGCGACGGCAGCAGGCGCCGCAGCTCCAGCCGAGCCTGCTCGGTCTGCTCGCCTGGTAAGAGCAACGCCCCAGCAGCCCAGAGCAGGGCCTGCTCCAGGGCCGAAGTCGGCTCGGGCCAGCTCTGGAGCGGTTCCGTCTGGGACGCCAGAAACTCAAGCTGGGCCGCTCGCTCTTCGTCATTGGCAGGCTCCTGGAGGAGAGCGGCTATGTCCGCGGCCCTGTGGCCCTGGCTGAGGAGCTGGACGAGCAAATAGTGAAGGCAGTAGGGCACGTGCCGCTCATAGGTCAGAAGGGTAAAGAGCCGGGCGCGAAAGGACGCTGGTAGCAGACTGGCGTCGCTCATGGCCTGCTCCTGCCAGCGCAGCTGTTCAAGCTGCAGTGGCTCAGCGCCAGCGGCGGCCAGATAGGGAGGTAGCAGCTCAAATGAGTCCGCGCCAGGATTGCTAAACGATTCGCTGCTCTGCATGGATCACCAATCTAGCGGATGGAGCAGATGAGACAGAGTGAGACAGAGTAACAGGGAGAAGGCCAAGCCGTCAGCCTTCTCGCTCGCTCCTTCTCACTATAGTAGAGGGATACAAGTCGAGGAACAACGGCGGAAAGCATCAGCACCTCGCCAGCTCTCCCGCAGGCTCTGCACGTGGTCTACCTCAGCCCTGGCCCAGGCAATCAGGGAGAGATTGGCCCGCAGTGGCCTCTGCCTTATAGCAGGTTCCTCTCGGCCTCACTTCTATCCATCAGCTCGCCTGCCCTCAATCGATCGTCGCTGGTTGATCGAGGGCCTCCTCTGGTCATTTTGCAGCCGGCTGAACTAACTAACGTTCAACCGGGTGCCAGCACAAAGGCAGTGAGAGTGGCCAGGCAAGCAGACAGGCTAAGCGGCAGGAAGCCGGGCGGACATTGATGCATAAAGCACAGCAAGAGCCTCCCTGATGAGATGTCTTTCGCTGGCAACGGTCGCATCAATTCTCAAAGCAATCACCCTTTATACCGCAGAGATCTGCAATCAGCCGAACCACTTGACATCGCAGCATCAAGAGTGTAGACTCAACCACAGACACCCGTGACTGCCGCTCTGCCACATTTTTAGTCTACCTGCTCTGCTCACAACAATCAAGCAGAAGCAGGAAGGGGGTCAATGGTGCTCAAAGGAAGGAGAGCGCTGGCCAACCAGGTGCGCCAGCGGCTGCGCGTCCTAATCAGCACGGGCATCTATCCCCCCGGTTCTCGCCTCCCGAATGAGGAAGAGCTTTCCGAGACGCTGGGAGTCAGCCGTACGACGCTACGCGAGGCGCTTCAGGGACTGGCCCAGGAAGGGCTGATTCTGCGCTGGCATGGTCACGGAACCTTTGTGAATCAACACCCACAGCAAGTGAAAAGCGGTCTGGATCGGAACCTCGACATCAGCGAGCTGATTCGAGCCTCGGGGCATCTCCCCGGCACACGTGACGTCGTCATTCAGACCATGCCAGCCAGTCCCCAGGTGGCCAGGCAGCTCTCTCTGGCACCCTCCGATGAGGTGCTGGCGATCGAGCGCGTGCGTCTGGCTGATCAACGTCCCGTCGTCTTCTCGATCGATTTTTTGCCGACGGCCCTGGTACAGACCGCCACCTATGAATTGACCGATCTCTATAGTGACTCGCTCTACGATTTTCTCGTCCAGCACCTCGGCCTCGCCATCCATCACGGCCTGGCCCGGCTCCGGCCCTTGCAGGCCGAAAGCTGGCTGGCGCAGAAGCTTGGCCTCGCCTCTGGTGCGCTTCTGCTCTATATGGAGCAAGTTGACTATACGCTGGAGCAGAGGCCGGTACTCTTCTCGCAGCGATATCACGTTCCCGACGCCTTCGAGTTCACGCTCTACCGGCGTGGCCCCAGTGAGAGCTGACCAGGGCGGGCGATCTGAGCTTTTCACCCACTCGCTTCCTCGTCGCGATGGTATATAATAGGGGTTGTGGGTGCGGCGCGACCAGCGCCGCCTGCTCAATCACGCCTGGAGCTTGCAAGCATGAGTACATCCGCGTCCTCCTTTACCAGGTACCGGGTCGCCGCTATCCAGTACGAACCCACGCTGGGCAAGAAGGAGCAGAACATCGGCGATCTGTTGCGTCTCGTCGAGGAGGCCGCCCGCCACGGCGCGCGAGTGATCGTCCTGCCAGAGCTGGCTACAACCGGCTACTGCTGGGAGTCGCGCGAGGAGATCGCCCCCTACGTCGAGCCTGTCCCTGGTCCCACCTGCCTGCGCTTCGCTGAGCTGGCCGCAGCCTATGACTGCTACATCGCGCTGAGCCTGGCCGAGGTTGATCCCGAAAGCGACGTCTACTACAATACGACGGCTCTGCTTGGCCCCCAGGGCCTGCTCGGCAAGTATCGCAAGCTGCACTCATACATTGTTGAACCACGTTGGGCCCGCGATGGCGATCTGGGCCTGCCGGTCTGGGATACGCCGCTTGGACGCCTGGCAATTCTGGTCTGCATGGACGCGATGTATTTCGAGGCCGCACGCCTGGCCACTCTCCGCGGGGCCGATGTCCTGCTCTTCCCCTGCGGCTGGCTGGACGAAAAGTGCCCCAGCAGCTGGTGGATGCTGCGCGCCTTCGAAAATGGCCTCTACCTGATCGCCGCGAACCGCTACGGGCGCGAGCGCGGGGTGCAGTTCAGTGGCGGAAGTTGCATTCTGAATCCCGATGGCTCAATCCAGGCTTACCGCGACGATGGCGAGGGTATTGTCTACGGCGAGGTCGATCTGGAGCGCTGCCGCGCCAAGCAGTGGGGACCCTCTGGCGAGGAGCCGGTGGGCGACCGCCTGGCAGACCGCCGCCCTCATGAATATGTCTCGCTGGTGCACAATACCTATCTGTGGGAGCCGCTGCGCTTCCACGGTCTCTATCATTCCCACGAGCTGCCGCCCGGCCAGCTCTCCTGTGCCGCCTTTGTCCAACTTGAGCTGCGCGAGGTGCTCGCCGCGCCCGAGAAGGAGCCAACCGGAGCCACGGCCTCGACTTCGAACGAGGAGCGCCTGGAACGCCTCCGGTCTCTGGTGCGCTCGCTGCTGCGCGTCCATGAGCCTGCCTATCCCGATGTCCTGGTCCTGCCCGAGCTAACGCTGCCAGGGCCAGTCGATCCCTCTCTTCCCGAGTTCGCCGCCCGCATGCGCGCTGGGGCTATCCGCGTACCTGGCCCCGAGATCGAGGCCCTGGTCGCCCTGGCTACGGAGTTCCAGCTCAGCATTGTGCTGGGGGTCGCTGAATGCGCATATGCCGATAAAAACGCTGAGCCAGCCTATTATAATACGGTGCTGCTGCTCGATCCCGAGGGAGTGCACGGGATCTATCGCAAGCTGCATCTGACGCGCGCTGACCGGCGTTGGGCCAGTCCGGGTAATCTGGGCCTGCCAACCTTCGATAGTCCGGTGGGGCGCATTGGCCTGGCCACCGGCTACGATGTGCTCTTTCCGGAGACGCTGCGGGTGCTGGCTGGTAAAGGCAGCGATCTCGTCTGTGCGCCAACGCTGCTCAATTTCCCTAATCCCAGCGGGCTGGGGCCAACGGCCATACCCTTCGGCCCCCACGTCGCTCCCGAAGGCTACGATCCCTGGCATTTCCTGCCCTGGCGTATCCGCGCTGCCGAGCATCATGTCTACTTGACGATCGCGAACTGGAGCGGTGAGGCCAGCGGGGTCCGCGCTAACGGCCTCAGCGGCATCTTCTCGCCTTCTTGTGCCAGCTATCCCTGGCACGAAGTGATCGCCGAGGAGGGTGAGTCGACGCTGATGCTGATGACGATCGATACGCGCGAGCAGCGCACCGGTCGGCGCTCGACGACGCTTTCGCCAGCCTACATGCCCGGTGATGTGGCCGGCTCCTTGACCGGCGAGCTGGCTTATGATATCCGCGAAACCATCCCCGGCAACGTGGTCCGCGCCAAGCCACTCTTGCGCAAGCGTCAGCCGCTGTGGTACCTGGACCTGGTGCGTTCTGCTGTCGGCGCGCCCCCTTCCGCCCCGACAGCATCGCCCGCTACGCCAGTCACGCGCTGACCAGTGAAGGGATCAGGGCCTCACCGTCTTCTTGCTGCCTGCCCGCCTTGCGGCACGTCCAGCAAGTCGGTCGCTGGTCACGCGCCAGATCTCACGGCTGGCGTGCCGTTTTTTCTGGCGGGCCTCAGCCTGAGTGATCGCTGCGATCTGCATCAGTTGTCTGTCTGTCTGTCTGTCTGTCTGTCTGGTTGCACATAATGAATAATAGTTCAGCTTTATTCGCTCAGTTCCAGCGCCGTCTGAGCACCGCTGGCGGCGTGGCCCACTGGGCCGAGGACCTGGCCCAGGCTGCAGAGATGATCGCTACTCATCCCGCGCTCGCTGAACAGCGGCTGATCATCCCTCCTGCTTTTGCCGCCTGCCAGCCCTGGGGCGCTATCCTGCCGCTCCTGAGCGCGCGGGGCATTCGTCTGGAGGAGGCGGAGACCCCGGAGCGTATCGCCGATGCCCCGGCTGGCCTTTCTTGTGCCGCCCTGGCCATCGCTGAGACCGGCTCGGTCTTTCTGGCCGATAATGCCCTGGCGGCGCGCATCGTGGGGATGCTGACACTGACCCACTTCGTCCTCGTCTCCGCCGGGCAGCTGGTTCCCCTCCTCGACGAGGCGGCCACGTTGCTGCAAACCTTCACTCGCCCGGGTCCTCAGCAGCAACACTATATTTCCTTGGTTACCGGCCCCAGCCGGACCGCCGATATCGAACGGACGCTGACGATCGGCGTGCAGGGGCCACGGGCGCTCTGCGTGATCGTTGTCGCCAGCCCTGCGCCCGGTGATCGTTCCCTTTCTATCCAGGAGGCAAAGGACAAGTCCGATGAGCCATAAAGAGCAGTCTGCACACGTCCAGCTCCTCGCCGCCCAGAGGAGCGCTACGGAACCTGCCTCGGCTGTCCACGATGTTCATGCTATGCCCCCGTTTGCGGAGCGCCTGCAGCGGGGTCTGAGCGATGAGCATATGCATCGCGCTCTGGAACGCTTTGCCCCCAGCTGGCGCCAGTCGCGTCAGGCGCTCTTTGAGGCAGCGGAGACGGAGTACGGTTCCGACTACAGCTTTGCCAACCTGCGCCAGCGCCTGCGCTCCGCCAAGGATGAGGCCATCGCCCATCAGGAGGAACTGGTGACCCGCTTTAAGGAGCGGGCTACAGCCGCCGGCGCCGTGGTCTACGAGGCCCGCAGCGCCGAGGATGCCAACCGCTATATTTACGAACTGTGCCGCCACAAGGGCATCACCCTGGTCGTCAAGTCCAAGACGATGGTCAGCGAGGAGATTGAGCTGAATCACTATCTGGAGGAACGCGGCATCAAGGCCGTCGAGACCGACCTGGGTGAGTGGGTGGCCCAGCTTGACCATGAACGCCCTTCGCATATGGTGATGCCCATCATTCATAAGACCCGCCAACAGGTGGGCGAGATCCTCAGCCGCGCTACCGGACGCGAGATCTCGCGCGAGAATGTGGCCGAGCAGGTGGCGGTCATTCGCCGCGAGCATCGCCAGGCGTTCTTGACCGCCGGCATGGGCATCAGCGGCGCTAATGCCCTCATCGCCGAGAGTGGCACAGTAATGCTCAATACTAACGAGGGCAACGGGCGCATGGTCACCTCGCTCCCGCCAGTCCATGTGGTGCTGGCCAGCTACGATAAGCTCCTGCCCACTTTCGCCGACGCCATTACACAGATTCGCTTGCTGGCCCGCAGCGCCACGGGCCAGCCCATGACGAGCTATACGACCTTTATTACGGGACCAGACCGGCCCGGCAAAGAGGTCCATATCATCCTGTTGGACAACGGACGCAGCGCTATGCGCGCCGACCCGCGCTTCAGGGAGGCTCTGCGCTGCATTCGCTGCGCCGCCTGTGCCAACATATGCCCACCCTATCAGCAGGTGGGTGGCCACGCCTTCGGCTACATCTACAGCGGTGCCATCGGCCTGGTGGTGACCCCCTTCCATCATGGTCTGGAAGCCGGCGCCGGCCCGCAAAGTCTCTGTGTGAGCTGCAACGCCTGCGAGACCGTCTGTCCTGTGGAAATCCCTCTGCCATCCCTCATTTTGGACGTGCGCAGCCGCGTGGTGGCCAACAAGGGCCTGCCCTGGCTCAAACGCCTCATCTTCGGAACCCTGGCCCGTCCACGCCTCTTCGGTCTCCTTACGCGCCTGGCCGCCCTCGGCCAGTGGCCAGCCACCCTGGGTACGCCCTATGTGCGCTACCGCTATCTGCGCCTCTTTGAGCGTCTGCCTGGTATAGGCCCACTGGCGCGGTTGACGCGCTGGCGCAGCCTTCCCGCGTTTGCGCTCCGTCCCCTGCGCGACCGCGTTGGGTCCCGCGCCAATCTGGCAGGAGCTCGCCAGGAGAGGCGTCGCCCCGAGGAGCTGACGGTCTGCTACTTCGCTGGCTGCATGACCGATCGCCTCTATCCCGAGATGGGCGAGGCCGTCATCCAGATCCTGGAGCGCTGCGGCCTGCGCGTAGTCTTCCCACGCGCTCAGCACTGCTGTGGCCTGCCAGCCCTCAACTCGGGCGACCGCCAGCATGGCGCGGCAATGGCCAAACAAACTGTGCGCATGCTGGAGCGCGCCCTCGACGAGAGTGGGGCAGATTACATTGTCTGCGCTTCCACCAGCTGCGTCGTGACCCTCATCCAGGATTACTTGCGCCTCTTCGAGGACCTCCAGCTGCAGAGCTGGCTCAACCGCACCCGCGCCCTGGCCGGGCGCATCATGGATTTCACCAGCTTCCTGCTGCGGGTGCTGGTAGCTCAGCAGCGACTGCCAGCCCTGCGCCGTCCCGCTTCTGGAACCGCCCCCGTTGTGACTTACCACGATTCTTGCCAGTCGTGCAACTGCCTGGGCCTGCGCACCGAGGCCCGGCAGATTATTCGCGATGTGCTCGGCCTGGAGCTGCGCGAGATGACGGACTCCGACGTCTGCTGCGGCTTCGGCGGCTCTACTTCAATCGAGCACCCAGAGATCGCCGAGCGCCTGCTGACGAGAAAGCTGAGACACGCCGAAGAGACTGGGGCCACACTGCTGGTCTCCGACAATCCCGGCTGCCTGATGCATCTGCGGGGCGGGGTTGATGCCAATGGCCTCCCCCTGCGCGTGCTGCACCTGGCTCAACTGGTAGCTGAGTACCTCCCCTAGCCGTCTCTGTCACGAGAAGCAGAGCATGCAGGCCGTTCTCCTGGTGAGCAAGCGCTTGCCAGCGGGAACGGCCTTCCTCGTCTTGCGCCTCGGGCATAATTGCATTACAACGACCCGCAGAGTATACTGTTAATGCAGTGAAGCGAGAGCGAAGACTCTTCTTCTCAAGAGTGCTCTCCCCTCTCCAAAGCAGAAACTATTTTTTAGCGAAATTGGAACGCAACGCCTGGCCAGACTGGCGTTGTGGGAAAGGCGGTCAGCCGTGAGCTGCATCTTCTGTGAGATGATCAGTGGAAAAGTCGAGGCCAACTTTGTCTACCAGAGCGATGAGGTAGTGGCCTTTTTGAGTGAAGAGCAGCCAAATCCCTACAAAGTGGTGGTCGCTCCGCGCAAGCATGTCGAGACCATCTACGACCTGGACGACCAGCTTGCCGCGCGCATCTTTCAGGCTACCGTTCACGTGGCTCGCGCCATCCGCCGCGCGAGCAACTGCCCCGGCTTGAGCCTGGTTCAGGCCAATGGCCAGGCTGCTCAGCAGCGCGTGCGCCACTTCCATCTCCACTTGCTACCTCGCTTTCCTCACGATATGGCCCTGGGGCGCGTCTTTCTGCGCTGGGAGGGCTGCCCTGCTGAGCGCCGCGAGCTGGAACGGCTGGCGGCAGACCTCCATGCCCAGCTCTCTCAGCAGGGTCATTCCTGCTAAGTCTCATCGGGCCAGGTGACCGCGCTCGCGCTCCTGTGGAGGTGGGCAGGCCGAATCGCATCAAAGCCGCGCCTGCCCCTGAGTTATCACCCTCGCCCAACAGCTTTTTCAGGCCCACGAGTCAGCTACCATTTTCTCTCCCCTTACTATCTCTTCCGCCCAATAGATCGTTGTTTGCCAGCAAACGGGCAGAGCCGTAAATAACCTGATAAGTTATTCCTCTGTTGGCGCAATGTTCCTCATCCTTTTCGAAAAAATGCACCACTTAAATTTATCTATGATATACTATGTTCATCCCTACTCTCTACTCCGGCCTGCCACGCGCAAGCTGGAGCCTGTCATGGTCAATCTTCTGGCCGGCGAGGCCGACCAACCGACAGGCGAGCACGTCGGCAGGCAAGATTCGGAAGAGAACTAGCAAGCCAGGACGGCAGGGACACGCGATGAGAATGGTTGTCACGAAGCGTCTGACGCCCAGCTACCTTCAGCGGCTCTACCGCGAAAGCAGCCTGGAAACGGGAGCAGCGGCCCTCACAGTCTTCTTGAGCCTTCTCTGGATGGCGCTGCGCCTGGGAGGCAGCCAGGCTACCGCCCTTTTTGCCGATGCCATGTACAGTCTCTGCGCCCTGGGCGCCACCGTCCAGGTCGCCCTTACCGTCTGGCGCAGCCGCTATGGTCCTTTGCGCCTGACCGCTCGCTATCAGCTTGCCTGGTCGCTCGTCACTATCGCTCTGCTGCTCGACGCCCTGGGCGGTCTACTCTACTTCTATCGCGATTGGACAGGACAGGCCAACACTGTCCCTTCTCTGGCAGACTTCGCCTTCTTGCTCAATTATCTGCTCGTGATCAGTAGCCAGCTCCTCATCTTGAGCGATTTCAAGCTGAACCGCACCGTGCTCCTGATTTTGCTGGATTCGTTGATCACGACGCTCTGCCTGCTGGGAGCTATCTGGTTCTTTCTCGTCGGCCCATCTTACGCTGCTCTGCGCCAGAGCGGTATCGATCCGCCTACGTTGGGGATCAGCCTGAGCTACCCCTTTCTCGATCTGCAGATCGTGCTCGCCAGCGCCATGCTGCTGACCTTGGCCCACGTGACACGGCCTCTGCGTCCTTCGCTGCTGCTCCTCATCATCGGCGCTTGCTCTCTGCTCTGGGCCGATAGCTGGTATTGCTATCTGGTGCTGCACCAGGCTTACGTCTCAGGCACGCCCTACGTCGATACCGGCTGGCTCATTTTCTTTGCTTCGCTGGGCTTGACTGCTTCCTGGCAATACACCAGACTCGCCCAGCACGCCTATCACCAACAGGTTCCGACCCGGGACCTCAGCCAGGCCCTGGGAGCGGCCAGGCGGGCCGCTGGCGAAGAGGAGTCCCTGACGAATAACTACCCTGCCGACCATGTGCTGCTCTTCCAGAGCCTGCTGATCTACCTGCCGTTCACGATCGAGATCGTCCTGACGCTCTATTCCAGCCTCATCCATGATGGCACTCGGGCGGCCTTCCTCGATACGTTGACGGCAGCGGTGGCCATCTGCCTTTTTCTGCGCTATCTATTGACCGATCGCCAGAATAGCGCGCTGCTGCGCGAGCGCGAGGAACGGCGTCAGGAGGCTGAACGCCTGCGCCTGCTGACAGCTCAGCTCAGCGAGATCCTGGAGCTGAATCCTTTGCTGGAGCGCATCGTGAGCCTGGCCCCCACAGCCCTGGGCTGTGAGACGGCCCTGCTTCTCATTCAGGAGAAGGCTCCCTTTCCTGAGATGCCAGCCAGCGTGAAGGTCTATGTCGCCACTCTACCCGCCGGGCAGGTGATTCTCTGGCGCTTTGAAGGACAGCGCCTCGAGGTCTGTACCATTCTCCAGCCACGTGAGCTGGAGGTAAGCTGGCCCGTCATGACCCCCGAGCATCTGCCCGAGGAGCTGGTGGCCTGGTACACTCACATGGGCATCCGCACGAGCCTGGTGATCCCCCTGCTCTATCAAGAGAAACACCTGGCGAATTTGATCTTCTGCAGCCGCTCCGATCACTCGTTTTCACCAACGCAGAAGGCAACGGCGCGCGCTTTCGCCGAGCAGGCCGCCACCGCGCTCGAACATGCCTTTCTGTATCAGGAGGCCCGCGAGCAGGAGGCCTTCGCCCAGGCTCTGGCCAATATTGCAACCCGCCTCAATTCGGCCATTGTCGAGCCAACGGAGATTCATCAGATTATCTGCCGCGAGGGCGCTAACGCTCTCGATGCCGACTACGTCTTGCTCTATACTCCCGACCAGCATGGCTGTCTGCTCCCCCAGGCTATTGCGGCCAGCGCCAGCGAGCCATCGAGCGAGCTGAGCGAGTGGCCGGTGATCTACGAGCACGAGTACGAGGCCCAGGCCCTGACCTCGCCCCAGCCCGTGCTGATTCCCTTGACCCACTTTTATCAGCTTGATCCGCCGCAGCCAGCAGTCTCGCTGGCCCTCCAGGCCCGGGTTGCTGTCGTGGGGGCAACAGCCTGGTCGCCGCACCCACCACGACGGCAACGCATGCATCGGGCCCTCTCCTTGCGCGAGATGCTCGCCAGGCGCTACGTCCCGACGGCCATCCTGGCCCCCCTATTCTCGCACAATGTCGCTGTCGGCCTGCTGGTCCTGGCCCGCTCTCTGCGTCCAGGTACCCAGGAACGCCAGCCCCTGGGTCTGCCCGATCTGCCGCGGGCTCAGGGCTTCGCCGAGCAGGCCGCCGTTGCCTATACCAATGCCACGCTCTACCAGCAGCTGCGCACTGCTCACCAGCAGCTGCAGGAACTAGACCAGCTCAAGGATCAGTTCATGATCACAGCCTCCCATGAGCTACGCACCCCCTTGACCGCCGTTCAGGGCTATCTAGAGCTGCTGGCCCAGTACGATGAGGTCCTTTCTCCTGAGCAGCGCCACGAGTTCTTACACAAGACACGCCTGGCCTGCGACGAGCTGGTGCTCTTGCTCAATAACGTCATGGACGCCAGCCGTCTAGAGGTCGATGCTGGCATTCGCCCGGCCCATATCGAGACGGTGGCCGTTGAGGATATTGTGCAGAGCGTTGTCGATATGATGGAGCCGCAGCTTACTCAGGAGGAACGGATCGTCTATCTGGATATTCCTCCCGACCTGGCAGTACAGGCCGACCCGGTACGCTTGCGCCAGATCTTGCGCAATCTGGCCATGAATGCGCTCAAATATTCGCCGCCTGGTACGCCGATCACCTTCCGCGCTCGCACCTCGCTGGATAGCACTTCGCTGCGACCCTGCGCCTTGATCAGTGTCAGCGACCGTGGCAAGGGCATCCGTCCTGAAGATCAGCCGAAATTGTTCCAGCGCTTCGTACGCCTGGAGAGCGACGTCAATAGCCCGGTCCGTGGCTCTGGCTTGGGTCTTTACATCTCACGCCGCCTGGTAGAGGCGATGAGGGGGAAAATCTGGGTGGAGAGCAGCGGTGTGCCGGGGGAGGGAGCAACGTTCACTATCGAGCTTCCAGTGATGAGCAACAGCCTTAGCCAGCCAGTTCAGCATCGGGAGTAGCTGTACGGCCACATCCTTGCTCCGATAGCAGCCCTACCCCTGGGTGCCTCACCCTCTCTTCTATGGAGGGGCTAGCGCCCATCTCGCTCGTGAGCTCCCAAGAGGGATAGAGTATCCCTTCTTCAGGTGCGCTGAGGGAGGCATGGGCAGGCAGCGGAGAAGGGCACGCCCTTTTCGCTCTTTGTTGCCCTTCCGTCTAACCCCTGATCATCCAATGCGCTAAGCTGATCCCTGGTCCCACTCGCTCGCCCGCACCAGCCTCACACCCTCGCTTACTTTTTCTGCTCTTCCCTGGCAGCAGTGGCTTCTGCCTGCTTCTTCACCAGAGGCGGCACATGCTGCTCGCAGAAGCGGAAGGTCCGCCCGCCGGAGAGCAGCTGAGCATAGGCTGCCGGCTCGCCGCAGGTATCGCAGCGGCCCACATGTGTTTTGACTGCTTTCATGAGAAAAAAAGAGAACCTCCTTACCGCGGTCTATAGGCAGGTACCGGCGCCACTCGCCGCGCACTCTCAGCGCGCGCGAGAAGGGCCAACGTGTACCGATCTTCGAGAGGATTGCCACCCTATATGATACCACACCGGCGCGCCCTTCGCCTCTCCCTCCTCTCAGGGCAGAAAGCTCAGCCAGGATCTTGTCTTATGTAAGAGTGCACCAATCTTCTCTAGCCGGGCCAGCCCGCGAGCGATTTCGCAGTGAGGGGCAGGGAGCTACAATGCGGGCAGCTTGTGCAACAGCGCACAGCAAAAAGCGGGAGAAGGTGCACAGAGAAGGATCTTCCGGGCAAGCCGGGCTGCCAGTGAGAGGAAAGTGAGCATGAAGTGGGAGGGAGTAAACTAAAGATAGTGGTGTCGGGTCACCTGTGGTGATCGTCTGGGTGCCAGCGTGCTCGTTGAGCCGGGCGCCTTCAGGCCAGCACGCCCGTGTACTCCGAACCGGAGGCCGTTGAGCCGCGCCGCGCCGCGGCGCCCGGGGAGCCCAGGACAGGCTCGGGGTATGCTCTGCTGCGTGCCACAGCAGAAAGCCCATTGAGCCTGACCCTGCGCGAGGCTGCAGCGCAGAGTTCCGGCCCTGGCTGGTTGAGTCGGGCGCGGCCCTGCAGGCCACGCCGACTGGCTCCGAGCCGTGAGACGATCACCACACCACTCTTAGCTACCGTCCCTGGCCAGCCGTCGCAACTCTACCTATGTGATCGCCTGTCCTGGCAGGCAGGACCCGCTGCGGACCGCTGTCATCGTCAGTCCTCCTGATGTGTGCCCGCTCTCTCCTCTGCTTCTCTCGTTGGCGCAGGCAGCGCCCGTAGCTCTCGTGCGTCCCCAAGCTGGCCCGTGTCTCACGGGTCGGGGCAGGGGGCAGCATCGGCCTCGATAGTCATCTCTTCTGACGCTGAGGCGGTGGGCGTTGGCGTTGGGGCCAGCGTCGGCCCCTCTCCCGGTTCGCGTACGCTGATCTCCAGGTGGCCATCGACAGCGGTCACATGCACCACACCTGGCTTAGGAATATTGCCCATGAGAATGCGCAAACTGAGCGGCACGGTCAGCAAGCGCTCGATGGCCCGGCGCAGAGGGCGCGCTCCCTGGGTACGGCTGAAGCCCTCTTTACAGAGCAGATCGATGGCACTCTCATCGGCCTGCAAAGTCAATCCTTGCTCTAGCAAGCGTGAAGCCAGCTCGTTCATCTGCAGGCGCGTAATCGCCCGCGCATGCTCCTGCGTCAAGGGGTGGAAGATGACCACCTCGTCGATGCGACTGAGAAACTCGGGGCGGAAGGTCTGGCGCAGGCGCTCCATCAGCTGCTCGCGCTGCATCTCCTCCAGTGAGGTCTTACTGGCAGCGCGGAAGCCACTCGGGAGCGAGCGCCCTAGCATATCGGTGCCGACGTTAGAGGTCATAATCCAGATTGCATGCTGGGCGTCGACCGTGTGTCCCTGAGCATCGGTCAGGCGTCCGGCGTCGAAGACCTGGAGGAAGAGATCAAAGACCTCGGGATGGGCCTTCTCTACTTCGTCCAGAAGGACAACACAGTGCGGACGGCGGCGCAGCTTGCCGGTGAGCTGGCCTTCCTGGTCGTAGCCGATGTAGCCTGGCGGTGCGCCAACCATGCGCGAGACGGCGTGCTTCTCCATGTACTCCGACATATCCACACGGATCAGATATTCGTCGGAGCCAAAGACCTCGGCGGCCAAAGCCCGCGCCAGCTCGGTCTTACCAACGCCTGTCGGCCCCAGGAAGAGGAAGACCCCCGCGGGACGGTTGCGCGGCTTCAAGCCGGCCCGCGCCACCTGAATCGCCTGGGTCACGCGCCGAATGGCCTCGTCCTGGCCAATGACACGCGCCCTCAGCCGGCTCTCCAGGTTGAGCAGACGATCGCGCTCCTCGCGGCCCGGCGCATTCACCGGGATACCGGTACGTGCCGAGATCACTTCGGCCACGGTGGCCGCCGTGATCACTGGCTCCTCGCCCAGCTCATCACGATTGTCCTGCTCGACCGATTCATCTTCTACCCAGAAGACCCGCGCCTGCGAGCACGCCTCATCCAGGACACTGCAAGCCTTGTCGGGCAGGCGCAAGTTGGGCAGATACTGGACCGAGAGATGGACGGCGGCCTGGAGAGCCTCCTCAGTAATGCTGACATGGTGATGCTGCTCGTAGAGTTCACGCATGCCCCGCAGAACCTGCAGCGCCTCCTCCGGTGACGGCTCCTCGATCATGATCGGGCGCAGGCGACGCTCCATTGCGGCATCCTTCTCGATCATGCGGTACTCTTGCGGGGTAGTGGCACCAATACAACGCAGGCGGCCTCCAGCCAGGGCCGGTTTGAGGATGCCGGCGGCGTCGATGCTGCCATCGGCGGCGCGCCCGGTACCGATCAGCAGGTGCATTTCATCGATAAAGAGGATGATATTGCCGCTGTTCTCTGCCTCCTCCAGCACTTTGAGCAGCCGCTCCTCAAATTCGCCGCGGTACTTGGTGCCGGCCACCAGTGAGCTGGCCGACAGCTCGATGAGGCGCTTGCCGCGCAGCTCCGGTGGCACCCGGCCCTCGACGATGCGCTGAGCCAGGCCCCCGACAATGGTCGTCTTCCCCACGCCCGAGTCGCCAATCAGGATCGGGTTATTGCGATCCTTGAGCATCATGGTCTGCATCAGCAGGCGCAGCTCTTTCTCGCGTCCAATGAGCGGGGGCAGCTGCTTGAGACTGGCCTGGCGCGTCAGATCGCGGCCCAGGCGCTCCAAGAGCGAGTTGCCGGCCCGCGGCACTGGCTCGGCCAGGCTGAAGCCGGCTGGCATCTCTACCGCTGGCGGCTGATGCGGCTCCGCGGAAGGAGCCAGCTCCAGCAAGGCATGAGCCTCGCTCGCCATGATCAACTCGATCAGCTGCTCGGGATTGATGCCGATCTGGGTCAGCAGATTGTGAGTCACGCCATCGCCCTCGCTAAGTACAGCGCGCGCAATGGCGCGTTCGTCAATCATGGTGGCCCCAGCACTGATGGCATTGCGCTCAGCGGTCAGCAGAATCTCTTTACAGCGCCGCGTCGGCAAGATCGGCGTGTCGCTGGTGGCCTTGCCGCTACCCAGGGCGCTGCGAATGACATCGCGCACCTGCTTGGGCGAGAAATTGAGGCTTCGCAGAGCATCCTGAGTACAGCCCCCATCAAGCTTGGTCAGAGCGATGAAGAGATGGGGCGTCCCCAGGTAATCCTTGCGCATGCGCCGCGCTTCCGCCAGAGCGATGCTGAGCACCTCCTCCAGGAAGCGCCGGTCAAGGGCGTGTGACGAAGATGGCAGCGAGGGGATCAGTGGCTCTTCCTCCTCTTCAAAGATATCAACGTAGTCGGCGGGATTGCGCTCGGGCAGACCAAAGCTCAAACGCAGCAGCGGGTCACCGTAGAGCTGGAAGGAAATCCAGGCCGCCTGCTCAGGCCGCCGCTGGGCCAGTACAGCGCGACTGCGCCTGACCGCCTCGCCAATAGCCACCCCATCGCTCAACTCCTGATAGAGCAGGACGGCGAACTCCCGAACGCGCGCGGTCGGCAGAGGCCAGCGCAGGACGATGATCGCTCCCGCACCGGCATCGACCAGGCACCGGGCCAAACGCTGCAGCAGCTCCTCACGCTCCGGCTGGCTGATAGACCCCGCCCCCGGGCCCGGCGCGGGCAGTCCCCCACCCCCACGCCCCCCCGGGCGCTCGCCTTCGTAGTGACTGACAAAAATCAGGGGACGCCGCGGTAAGAGCTGAAAGAGCTGGGCCGCCGCCTCGCCGTCGAGCCGCGAGCTGCCCGCCAGGGCCAGCGCCGGCTCACCTGCCACTAGCAACGGCCCCACTCCGGCATAGTGAATGATCTGCGGCGGCTCGCTGCTGATGCGCATGCGCATGTCAAGCTGGTTGGCTTGCTGACGATAGAGGATCGTGCGCCCAATGGCTTCGGGCAGGGCAGTGCACAGCGCAGCGACCTCCTCTTCTGCCACGCTGCGCTCACCCGTCGGATTGACGAGGAAGAGGATGGAGAGACCCACCTGGTCGCGCCTTCCCATTTTGCGCTGCATCCGCTCCGTCAGCGGCGCCAGGCGCTCTGGCCGCGCCTCGCCCGCTAAGCGGCTCACGCTCAGCCGCTGACAGAGAAAGGAGCTTGGGCGGATGCTCCCATCAAAGCAGAGCTCCCAGGGGATTTCGGGAGCGTTGGTCTCAAGCACAAGGGGGAGATCAAGATGCCGCAGCGCCTCCTGCAGCGGCAACGGCAGCAGCTGCTCAAAGAGAAAGCGCCCCAGAGCCTGTACCGAATCGTTCACTGCGCCCAGCTTCATCGTCTGGCGCCTGCTCTCGGCCAGAGCCTGCGTCTGCATGTATTGAGTCACGGCCTGCAAACTGCGCCTGAGCCGCTCTTTCAGCTCAGGGGTGATCTCCGTGACATAGTCGCGCCCTTCCTTGCTACCTTCCCTGGCAGAATACTCAGGCAGGTCAAGCCGGAAACGATAGACGCTTTCAGTGCGTATGATACTCAAGAGCGCCGGCAGTTCCATGAGTTCTTCTCTTCTACTATCTTCCCAGATTAGCTAGCCCTGAGAATACAACCTACTGCAAGAGCAGTATATCCCAAGCGTGAGTCGCTGGCAACAGGAGCTTTCTTCGCCTTCTCACCACACCAATACAGGAGTCTTCCACATTTGTAGAACGAGCATACTACATGCTGTATGATTGGTCAAGCTTTTCAGCATTTTAGAGACGTTACGGTGATCAAGGCTTGCTCACCGGCGCGGCTGGCTCTTCCACGCCACGGCTGAGGCTGCCCTGCTGGTGAGCAAGCCTGAAGCAGAGTCGTGGGCAGCGGCTATACGCCGAGGCGTGGGTAGCAGCTGCTCGGGGTGCCTGCCGTCTGCCCGTGGCCCTGGCTGCTGCCAGTGGACAGGCTACGTGGCGTGACGAGCAGGTCGCTGGTCAAGAGGGTATCGACATGGGTCCCGGCGAGATTGAGCTGGCTGCAAGGATCAGGTGGCAGAATGGTGACATCCAGCTCCGGGTAGGTGCCCGCCTGGCGCTGGACCAGCAGGGCATAGTGTCCCTTGTTGAGAGGAGGCACATACCAGGAGAGGGTCACGGTCATGGTGCAGTTCTTGGGCACCACGACCCAGCCACCGAACATGGCCCGCCCCGGCACATCGCTGACGGTGTTGGTCGGTGGCCCCACTTTGTCCAGCGGGTGCCAGTCGTTCGGATTCTCGTCGCTCAGGGTCGGCGAGGCTGCCCCTGGCTGATATTGCCCCGACGGACACATCAGCTCGTCGTGCGGATAGACCACGGTCGCGTTACAGGCCGGCAGCGGCCCCCCGCAGAGAGGAATGCCACTGTCGAAGCCGTCGCCGCTCAAGAATTTGCTGTTGGGCGGGACATAGATGCGTACATAGTCGCGATAGGTGTCGTAGCCATACACCGGTCCGGTATCGGTATAGGCCAGACGGAGCTGAAGATAGTGGGTGGCTCCGCCATTGGCGTCCAGCGTTACAACATCGTGAATGAGCGTCCGCACATACTGCGAGGCTTTGGTGGCGTTCAGGTTGGCCTGCACAATATAGAGGCCATCGCGGCTGGTCGAGCGATCCATCTGGGCCCCATAGCCGTATTGGATGAGCAGCTGCTCAACGTGCGGATCGGTGACGTAGATTTGGATGTCTTTGGTCTTGAGGTCATAGAGGGCCTCATGGGCAATGGCCAGGATCTCATCAGGAGGGGCATGACGCACACGGTCGAGCAGGGTCTGAGCCAGGCGCGAGGTGAAGAGTTTGCGCGCCTGACCAGAATCATCGACATGCTGAACAATCTGCTGCTTGCGCACTCCCTCGCTGTCAAGCTGGTAGTAGTGGAGGCGATCTTCGAGATTGAGGGCCGTGATGGTCTCGTTGTAGCCCGGCACGGTGATCGGGCCAATGATCTGCAAGACGTGCTCGATGAAGAAGGGGGTCAGAGCAATGACTCCGTCAACATGCCGCCCTACTTCATGCTGATAGGTCTGGACGGCTAGTTGCCCAGTGGTGGGGAAGTCCGCCGAGAGGTTGGAGTCGCGCAGCCCCCAGTTAGCAAAGGGCCACCAGGAGCGATACGGCTCGGGGGCTAGCTGGCCCAGGGTCGGACTGCCAGAGGTGTATTCGACAAAGGAGATGTCTTTGAGCGAGAAGGGGGCGATGCGGCCCGCGTTGATGGTCAGCTCACCATACTGGCCGGTGAAGCCGCCGGATGGCCGCAGCTCAGAGCGATCCATCGTCTGCACCAGATAGGTGCGCGGCTTGTCTACTCCCAACAACCAGCCAGCGGCGTCGAGCAGCTGGCGCGCCTGGCCCAGGCTCTGCTGGAGAACGGGAAGCATTTGCAGGAGCTGCTGCACCTCCTGCCGTTGGCTGCTACTGAGGGGCAGAGCCGCCAGTGAGAGACTCTGACTCTGGGTCCCGATGTCTCGCAATGAGGGCATGATGTCGTCTATGGTTCGTCCGAGTAAAGTGAGCATGTCCTGGGTTACCAGCGGCTTGCTCGAGTTGCTGAGGAGCGGGCCCTGAAAGTGTGGGGCCAGGCTCTTGGCCACCGGGATAAGCTTGAGGCCGATGATACTGACGTCCACGCCGATCTGGGCCGCGGCTCGGGCAGAGCTGACTTGCAGCTGATAGCGCGGAAAGAGCGAAATAACAGTGTGGATGAGGGCAGAGTGGTCAATGGTGTCTCGCGCCTCGGCAAAGGATTGCCTGGCCTGCTGCAGCTCCTGGGCAGCCTGGTTGAGTTTGCTGGCATCGAAGAGACTGGATGGATGGGCTTTAGCGCCGTTGAAGATGGTCTTGAGGGCCAGCAGGTGCTCAACACCCGCGGAGGCCTGCCCACGAAGGGCGCTATAGGTTAGATAGGCTTGCACTCCTATGGCCAGCCCACCGACAATGGGTAGAGCGATGCCTAGCAAGAGGATCACAAGGAGCACAAGGGCCTTGAGGCGTTGCTTCCCTGCCCCATAGCGCGCCTGCTTCCAGAGGCGCCCTGGCCAGGCGGGAGGACGTAGACGACGGGCGGAAGGGCGCCGCGCCCCCACTTCTCCCCTGGCCACCCTCCCTTCTTGTTGTTGCTGAACCTGGGGAGCTTGCTCCTGGGCTATCAGCTGCGTGGCTTGCCGCCCTTCTTGCTGCAGGGTAGCCCCGCCTGGGGTCGCCAGGGGAAGCGTTTCGGCATCGACCAGCGGAGAGGGCGCAGGGGTCACCGTCGCGGCGGCGCTGGCCAAAGGCAGGGTCTCGGCTTCGCTGAGAGCAGCCTTGTGCACTTCCTCCGCACGCTTGTCGGCTCCGCTCCCGGTCCCGGGCGCGACTGACTCTGGTTCCGGCTTGTCAGTACTGTCTGGGAGCACCGCGGGAAAGGCAACCGGGGCCGGCCCGGCACGCAGCAGGGAGGACCAGGCCGCAGCCGCTCGCTCGATGGCAGCCCGCGCCTCATCGCTAGCGCGCTGCTCCACGGCCCTGGCCTCCGCCATACTTTGCAGCTCGATCGTGTCTTCGTCCGCCAGACTGCTCGCCTCTGTCGCTGGCTGTACGCCTTCTCCCTCTCCTTTCTCTGGGGAGGCAAGAGGGCCGATCAGGGCCGACTCTTCCTGCGGATTGAGCTGATCGGCTGCTTCCTCGCGCTTTGGATGATTGCTATTGATAAGCATATCAGACATGGATTACCTCAGAAGAACCCTGGGGAGCTTGGTCTCGATATATACAAATTTATTTTCAGATACCGGTGATAGGGTTTTGAGACAGCGTGGTCAGAAGGGTAAGAGAGCTTCCTCTCTCCCTGAGTATAACGTATGGTACATGGGCAGTGTTGCTTTTTCTATCAGGGGTCCTGTTTCGCCCGGGGAAGCAGTCACCCGAAGCGGCGAGTCGGCGGGTCAAGCCTGGCGCTCGCCATTGAGTCTACGTGTGGTCAGATCCAGGCGCCGCGTTGGTCTGCCACGGGCGCGGGCGGCGGGTGGATAGTAAGGGGTGGCAGCAGTGATGATATCGCCGATGCGCGCGAGGATCTGCAAGTAGCGTGTACCAGAGCGATGATAATGGGCGAAGAGCATCAGTAAATGATGGATGAGAATATCGGCTTCATCGGTATGGCGCTCCAGAGTGATCTGTCCGCCAATGGCCCCCTCACCCTCGCGTAGCATGGCCTCCTCACCTTGTTCATCAGAGAGCAGATGGCGCGTCTCCTGGCGTGGGCGGGCCGGCCAGAGGAGCAGGGCTACGACCCGCCCCTTGAGGCGCTGCTCGCGCAGGCGTCCGGCCAGATAGCCGCCCAGTTTGTGGATCGCGGCGCAGGTTTCGTCGGCATCGGCGGCGTGCTGGAAGCGAATGCGCGCATTCTGGCTCAGTGGCGGCGCATCGGGGATCACCAGGCTGTGGTCTTCACCTTGAGCCAGCTGATGGAGCCAGCGCCCCAGACGGCCTAGGCGGCGCTCCAACCCTTCGGGAGAGAGAGGGGCCACCTGTGCAAAGGTCGTGATGCCGAAGTCGCGCAGATGAGCAACGAGCTCGGCAAGCGCTTCAAGGTCAAAGCGCTCACCCCGGCCTTCCAGTTCGGAGCCACCGGTACGCAGGCCCGCACCTTCTCTCTCGCTCTCGTGCCCACCCGGGAGGCCAGGCTCGCTGCCATGTAGCTGAAGCAGCAGCGAGAGAGGCAGGGACTGAACAAAGGAGGCCTCACGGCCCGGTGGGATATAGAGGATGCCCTGGCGCCCGCCTTTGCGACTCATGAGCGCGGCCAGCTCGGCGATGGTTTTGCCGTTGGCAATGCCGATGAGGGCCGTCAGACCAAGGGCGGCTATGTCACTGCTGAGCTGCTGGGCCAGGAGAATCGGTGAGGTAACGGGCTGAGGGCTGCCACTCAGGTCGATAAAGGCATCGGCCAGGGGGACAGACTCAACGATATGCGAATAGGCTCGATAGCGCTCGCGTAAGCGCTGCAGAACCGGCTGATAGCGCTCGTAGGAGGCCGGCAGGAAGAGGGTGCGCGGGGCCAGACGATAGGCCCGGCGCAAGGGCATGCCAGGGACAATGCCCAGGCGCACCGCGGCAGGAGAAGCGTCGATGACGCGCCCTGGCTCGTTCGGACGCCCCGTGCCGGTCCCTACGACGAACGGCAGACCATGCAGCGCGGGATTGGCCATTTCCTCCAGCGTACAATAGAAGTGCCGAATGCGGACATGCATGATTCCTTGACGCAGGAGAGCCTGCTCCGAGATCGCCCCTCTCTCTGTCGACGAGGCCGGCCCTCCCATTGGCCCACGTGGAGGGCGCTGCGCTGCCGCATCTCCAAGGATTGACGGCTTCAACGTCCCTGACTGATCGTGCTCCATAGTAGCCTTCTGCTCAAATTAACCTCTCCCAGTTTAGATTATACGCTACAAATGGGCTATTGCCAGCCCTTTCTTCAGCCGGGTTGATCGGCGCTCCCCTCCTGACTGGCCTCACTTCACCTCCGCCAGCTCTTCCTTGGAGCCACTGCAGCGCACGGCTGGTGCTCTTCGTAAATTGCTACCTCGCCCCGTTCAGCTCCACCAGAAAATATGGTAAGCTGTTCATGAGGCGGATGCGCCTGCCTGAACTGGGCCGCTTCCCTGCCTCCTGCCTTACCGGCAGCGAGCGCTGGCAGCTTGACAGATGCGGTAGATTGCGCACGCTCAGATTGGAGGGTAAGACACGATGTCTATGCTTCAAAACGAGACGTTCAGTAGAGTGGGAAAAGGGGCAAGAGAAACGTTGGGCGGCTTCAAGGCCTTTATTCTGCGCGGCAACGTGGTTGACCTGGCTGTTGGTATCGTCATCGGCGCCGCTTTCACTAACCTGGTCAATGCCATCGTCAGCGGACTGATTACCCCTTTGATCGGCCTCTTTGGCGGCTTCGATTTTTCTGGTCTGAACGCAGGCCGCTTCGCCTTCGGGACGGTCATCAATAGCGCCGTCAGCTTTCTTATTGTGGCGGCGGTGCTCTATTTCCTGATCGTTTTGCCAGTCAGCAAGCTGATGGCTCGCCACAAGAAGGGCGTGCCAGAGGAGAGCGCTACGCGCGAATGCCCTTACTGCTTGAGCAGCATCCCCGTGGGGGCCCGCCGCTGCGCTTACTGCACCTCGGAGCTGGGCCACAGTGAGCCTTCTTCAGCTTCGGTGGCTGGCTCTTGAGACTCGCCCTTTCATGTTCGCCAGCTCAGCGAGCAAACGAGCAAGCGAGTGAGGACCCCAGCCGGATCTTCTTCTGCCCTGCTTGAGAGGGGAGTATTTTCTGTCTCCTTCCTCGCCTGGCAGGAGATTCGTGCTATACTAATCTACGGAATCCGAGGGCAATGCCAAGCGTGTGATCAGGCAAACGCAGGTCAGAGAAAGACCAAAGCTGGGCAGGGGCCGCCTGTTTGGATCAGCCTGGCCCAGCGGCGGCCTGGCCGCGAGCAGCGCGGTGGACCGGCGTCGCCTGGTCACTTCTGTGCTAGGCCGGTTGTGGATTCGCTAGGCCCGCAAGCCCTGGAGAGGCGGCCTGACTTAGTTCTTTGTTGAGGAAGGAAACGGAGCGCTTAGGATGTCATCGTCATCTGCGTCGGGGCCACTACGGCTGGAAGACTGGATTAGAGATATTCCCGATTTCCCTCAGAAGGGCGTGCTCTTTCGCGATATTACCCCCCTTCTGCAAAATCCCGAGGCTTTCCGCGCCGCTATCGATCGCCTGGCAGCCCATTACTCCGGTGCAGGCATTCAGACCGTCGTTGGCGTCGAATCCCGAGGCTTTATTTTCGCCGCCCCCCTGGCCTACTTGCTCGGCTGCGGCTTCGTCCCGGTGCGTAAGTTTGGCAAGCTGCCAGCGAAGACGGTCAGCGTGGAGTACGCTCTGGAGTACGGGACCAACATTGTAGAGATGCATACCGACGCCATCAAGCCAGGCGAGCGAGTGCTGATCGTCGATGATCTGCTGGCCACCGGAGGGACCGTCTCAGCAGCAATGGAGCTGGTCGAGAAGCTGGGTGGCCATATTGCCGGCATTGCTTTTCTGGTCGAGCTGACCTATCTGAAGGGCCGTGAGCGCCTCAAGGGCTACGATGTCTTTGCTCTGATTAAGTATTAGGGAGGGAGGGTAACGAGCCAGCCGGGCCGGAGCGGAGAGGAGCACCCAGGACCGCGAGACGTGGAGCCAGGGGCCCTACGCTCTTCTTTCTTCTCTCCGCTCACCCTGCTTCAAGGTCGCCAGACGAGTGGGGAGCCAGGACGCTTCCCAGCAGCCTCCGCTTCCACTCCTGGAGGATAGGAGTGATCCTTTCCTACGTGCTTTGCCTTGCCTCTACCAGCCTGCTCCCCCGCTTACTGCCCTGCCTGGCTATCTGACTGGCCGGCTGGGCGCACACAACTGCTGTCAACCACGCTCACCGCGCTTTTCGGTATCAGCTAGAGCGTCGCCCTCCCACAATGAGTTCAACGAGAAGCAAGAGCAGGGAGGCCCCAAGAAAAGCAACCAGCGTCGTCCCCAGAAAGTGAAAGGTCTCGTTGATGCCTAGCAGGCTCATCAAAAAGCCGCCAATGACGGCCCCTACCAACCCGATACAGATGTCGAGCAGACACCCCAACCCGTGCCCACGTACCAGCTTTGCCGCCAGGAAACCCGCTATCAGTCCAACCAACAACCAGGCAAACAGCTCGCCAGGATAGAGGTGAACGTGTCCCAGACCCGGGTGAAAGCTAATTCCATCCATTATGAAAGGCCTTTCTCTCCTTCTGCTGATGTCTTTGCGCTGCCGGGTGCCGCAGGCCGGCGCAGGCTCATTCACAACCGGCCAGAATGCCCCGTCTTCTCGGCGGGCGGGGGCAATGCACAGGACCCGGGCAACGGTTGCCACTGCTCTCGCGGATATGATACCCTACGAAGGCATGGCTCTTTCTTTTGCTTTTCTTCTCCATTCCGCTCTACGTATGAGGACGATAGGAGTCGCAGACGATGTCTTCCAGGCCCGATCTCTCTCAGGACGCCACTCGCTCCACCAATAGCACGGGAGATGGGCCGCCGGGCAATCCGCAGGGCAACCACAGTAGCAGGCTGCACCTCTTGACCTGGTTGCAGCTTCCTCGCGATGTCTACCTGCTGCTGTTCTATACCCTCGGCAAGGGCTTTCAGCTGACAATTGGGACGCTTGATATCAATTACTATGCCCATAGCCTGGGCTACCAACCGGATTTCATTGGGCTGCTGAGCGCCATGCCAGCGCTCGGCTCGCTGGTCAGTGCGGTCCCTAGTGGGATGTTGGCCGATCGGCTGGGCTATAAGCCTGTACTCCTGGCTTCGGCTTTGTTGACGCCTCTCTTTCTGGCGCTGATCGGCCTGAGTTCTACGGCCCCTCTCCTGCTGCTGGCCGCCTTTCTCCAGGGGGTGGTCTCCACCGCTTTTTGGGTAACGAACATTCCTTTGCTGGTCGAAAAGACCAGCGAGGAGCAGCGCGTGGGAGTGCTGGCCCTCAATAGCTTTTTGCTTCTGGGCGTGGGCGCCCTGGGCAATCTGCTCGGCGGCGCTATTCCCGAACTGGTCGCCGGCCTGCTGCAGGTGAGCGCCAATAGTGTTCTGGCTCTGCGTTGGGGTGTGCTGAGCGCTTCATTGGTGAGCGTGCTCTTCGGCCTGCCCCTCTGGTGGCTACAACCCACGCCACCCCGGGCCTCTCGCCGTACCACGGCCCCGGCCACCAATGCTTCGGCCTCGCCATCCTCCAGGGAGCCCGCCCCTGCAGAGAACAGGGAGCGCTTCCCTCTGGCAACCTTTGCTCAGCTCCTGGTGCCCGACTTGATCTTCAATATGGGCGAGGGGGCAGTCATCGCGCTGATCCAGCTCTTCTTCGTGCTGCGCTTCGCCTTGCTGCCAGGTCCACTCGGGCTGATCTTCACGATCTCTGGCCTGGCCGGCGGCCTCTTTTCGCTCACGGCCCCGCTCTTCGTGCATCGTTGGAGCAAGATCAACATTATCACAGCAGTGATGTATGCCAGTGCACCTCTCATGCTCTTGATTGGATACTCTCCTACCATGTTGATCGCGGTGCTCGGCGAGTACGCTCGCTCGTTCCTGCGCCTGCTCATTGAGCCGGTCTATACGGCCTTTGCAATGGAGCAAGTCCCTGAGCGCTATCGCGGTACGCTGAGCGGCTTCTATTCGGTAACCTGGAGTATTGGCTATAGCCTGGGGCCAACTTTGGCCGGTTGGTTGCAGACCTATGTCAACCTCTCCGCCGCCTTTCTCTTTGCGGCTCTTTGTCTGGTAATCGCGGCCAGTCTGCTCATGACAGCCTTTGGACGTCGGCCCGCGCGCCTGAGCTAAGGCCAGGGCCACCCGACCGGAAGGAGCAGGAGCAGGAGCCGTAGAAACTCGCCGCCTCTCTCTCGGAACGCTGGACAAGGCCAGCAGATAGATCAGAGGCAGTCGGCCAGAGAGAGTTTCTTCCTGTTGCTCTGCGGCCAACGGTGACAGGAAGACCAATTTTAGGGTATCATTAGAAAGGGTTCATCGACGGAAAGGAGCCTGCAGCAGGCAGGTGCCTTTCTCTTCTCTTGCTGCTCGCATGAACAGTACTTTCTCGTTCCTCTTGCTCGAGTAGAGGACGGGAGAGAGAACGGAGTCTTTTGGGGCACGCAGGTTCATGCCTGGCATCCATCATGGCATTCGTTGGGACAGGAGCCATTCGTCATAGACCCCACGCCTCAAGGCGTGGGCTGGCGGTGATCTCCCAATCAGGACGGGTATACGATACGCAAGGAGGGAGCAGCGCCTCTTCCCCAGGCATAAACGCTGGGGCTGCCGGCGCTGCGTAGTTTGGTGATGAAACCAGGTCAGGCTGCTTCTTCTCCTCTTGCAGAGGCCGCCCGCAAGCGTGAGCCTTGGGAGGTGGGGACAGAGGTGAGGAGGGGAGCCAGCGTCAATGGCTTCCGTCCAACGCTGGCGAGCACGCCCACGGGTCCTGAGTCTGTCGCCCCTGCTACGCCACCGCCAGCTCGCTCCTCCAGGTTCGCACTGGTCCCGGCAGAAGGCTGGTGGCCACTGGTGCTGGTGGCCATTGCGCTCTTTGCTCTGGTGCTGGCGGTCCTCTCAGCCAATTGGGTGGCAGGAACCTGGATTCTGCTCTGGAGCGCCCCTTTGGGCTTGCTAGCCGGCTTCCTGGTGGCTAAGAGCCACTCGCTGCCCCAGCCGCTGCTTCATCTTGCGGCTTTTTTCTTCGGCTACTGGCTGGCTTTTGCCCTCACGGCGAGCGCCGCCCTGCATACTCCCTGGACGATGCTGCTCAACGACCTCCAGGCGGTGCTGAGCAGCGGCAGTGGTGCCGGCCTGGCTGTGGTTTCCAGCGAGCATATTTTTCTGCTGTACCTCTGTTTCCTCAGCTTCTTTTTGGGTTACCTGGGAAGCTGGCTGACCTATCGCGCACGCCTGCCCTGGTTGGTCGCCTTGACCTATTGCTCGATTATGCTGGTCAATCTCCAGTATAGTCGCCAGGCTTCGCCCCTGCTGCTGCCAGTCATGCTCGGCGCGCTCTTGCTTCTGATCGGTCATCTGCATCTGACAACGCTGCTCGACGACTGGCATAGCCTGGGCCTGACCGCCGATCGTTCCTGGCTGCGCTCCCTGCTGAGACGCAGTCAGGCGCTGACTTCCCTGCTCATGCTCTTGTCCCTGCTGCCTGCGTTGCTTCTCCCTCCGCTCATGCAACCAGGCTGGGGAAGCCGCTTGTGGCAAAATGTCGATGCTTTGGTTGGCAACCTCCTTCATCAGCGCCTGATCGGCTCAGGGCCAGTCACTCAGCTGCCCTCGCTAGATGCCACTGTTTTCTTTGGCGATCGCTTGACGGTCAGTGGCTCGGTCTCTTTGCCAGCGGGGAGCGTGCTGGAATATAGCGGCAGCGCTGCGCCAGCCTATCTGGAGGCGGTGACCTACAACCAGTTCGATGGCCATAGCTGGACGTCGAGCACGCAGACCTCGGCCACTCGCTTTGCTGCAGGTCAACCGCTACCGGCTGATACGGCTTCCGGCCACTACCGTCAGGTCAGCGCGCAGATCCACCTGCTTCAGGTCCCTCAGAGCCAGCGTCACTATCTGTTCGCCCCTCCACAGCCAGCTCGCTTCAGTGTACCGGTCGTGGTCTACGGCAAGGGTCTGGCAAGCGCCTGGACTCAGCAGACGCCACTGCATCCCGACGAGCGCTACACGGTTTTGGCGCGCGTGCCGCAAATCGATGCAGCCGCCCTGGCGCGCGTCCCCTTGCTCTCGGCAGATCCGGGCTTCTGGCAGAGCGATCCAGCCCTGCCAGTTCTGGAACGCGACTATCTGCAGCTGCCAGCCAGCCTGCCTCACAATCTGATGCAGACGGCCCTGGAGTGGACGCGAGGTACAAGCAATGCCTTTGAGGCGATGCAGCAGCTGGAGAGCCACCTGAGCGATCCACGCCAGTTTAGCTATTCGATCACTAACCCGCCGATCCCTGCCCATAGCGATGTGGTGAGCTGGCTGCTCCAGACACATACCGGTTATTGTACCTACTATGCCAGCGCAATGGTGGTGATGGCTCGCTTGCTGGGCATGCCAGCACGCATCGTGGTGGGCTTCAGCCAGGGCCATTTCGATGCTGGACGTCAGGTCTGGGTGGTCAATGGCAGCGACGCCCATAGCTGGGTCCAGATCTACTTTCCAGGCCAGGGCTGGATCGACTTCGATCCGACGCCCGGCTTCGCCCTCGGTCCAGCCTTCTCAGGAACCCCAGCCCCTTCGTCCTCGCCTTCTGTATCCAATGGTGCTTCTCCTACGGCGAGCAGCCAGCCTAATCAGAAAGGCTCCGTCACGCCTCCGACAGCCGATGGCCGCGCAGAGACTCCCCGCGACCCTCTCCAGCAGGCTCTCTCTTTCCCCTGGCTGCTGCCAGCGCTGCTGGCTTTCACAAGCCTGGGCCTGCTGCTCGTCCTGCTCACTGGCATAAGCAGCAGGAGACGTCGGCTCGCCTCTCAGCTAAGCCCCGTGGCTCGACTCTTCTGGCGACTGTGCCGCCTGGCAAGCCTGGCCGGCTTCCGACCACGCTCCTGGCAGACACCGTACGAGTATAGTGCCCGCCTGAGCCACGCCATGCCCGAAGCCGCCCTGCCGCTGCGTCGACTGACCGAGCTATTTGTACGCGAGCGCTGGGCCCCCCCCTACGAGCTGGCTGGCGCTTCCGACAGGTCCGACGAGCTGGAAGATCTGTGGCCGCCTCTGCGCCGCGCCCTCTGGCGTCTCTGGCTACGCCGCTTGAGCTGAGGTCTCCACTACTACCTCTTTTTTCCATTATTTGATTAGTAGAGGCAAATTTACCGCCATATGTTACCAAAGATCGAATAAAACGTCCTCTCAAATAGAAAGTGTGCTGAAAGCAGCAGCAACGAGAACGGTGGTTGAGGAAGTGGAAGTGGAGAGGAGATCTGAGCGAGGCAGAAACCAGGTTGACGTCTCCGAGGGAGAGGAACAGGCAGCGCCTGTGCCAATCGTGGAAGGAACATGTGGCTGGGGTCGGCTCTTTCAGCTCTACCCCGATCATCTGCGGGTGCATGGTGTGGTCTACGAGCTGCGCCATCTGACCCAGATTCGCCCGGTCTATCGCACTCTGCTGGGTCTGCCCTCAGCCCGCCTGGAGTTGACCTTTGGTCAGCAGCGCGTCATTCTACGCGGGATTGCGGCGGTGGAGGATGCACGCAAGATGGTGGATTATCTGCTGCACACCTGCCCGCAGGCGCGCTTGCTGGTGGCCCCTGGCCATGAGTCAGGTCCGCCGACTGAGAGTGCGAGCGCGGGCGTCGATCCGGCGGCGACAGAGACGACTGTTCCACTGGTCGCTAGAGAAACGCCGACTGCCCTCATGCGGGCACTGGCCCCAACAGGCTGGCAGGCGGCTCGCCGCGAGCTACTGCAGCGCCGCCGGGCCCGCCTCCAGGAGGAGCGCGAGCGGCGCCAGGAAGCCACGCTCTCCCGGGAGTCCGGACGGCGCTCCCCACTCAAGGACCCGCTACCGCCCGTCCAGGTTCCCGTTCGTCTGGCCTACGGAGAGCGTGCTTACTATTGCTGCCAGGCCACACTCTGTAATGAGCAGCTCCGTCCCTTTGCTCCCCCAGAAGAGGCGGTGCGCGACCACGGCCTGCTGATTCTCACCGATCGCCGCCTGCTCTATCTGGGGCGCCGCTGTCAGATTCTGCTTGGCTATGACCACTTGCTGCAGGTGAGCCGTCAGCGGAACGGGGTAGCCTTCCTGGCCGATCACTGGCGGCGCCGCGAGCTGTTTACGATGCGCCGTCCCCTGGAATGTGTGCTGTGCCTGGAGAAGCTACTGTGGCGCTTTCAGCAGGAGCGCCAGCTCTCGACGTTGATGAGCGTTGAGTTAGAGGAGCAGGACGAGGAAGCGACCAGCCCCAATCAGGAAGCTCGCCAGCCTGAGCGCCATGCCGGCAGCGAGCCGGTGACACGCTAGAGGGATGGGCAGGTAGAGGAAGAGAAGAGGCGAGGAGAGGAGCGAGCATCAGCATGCTGGATACGGTGATGGCCCTGTGGAACCGCGGCTGTGCTTTGCGCTTCTTGCTGCTCACGCTGTTAACGCTAGCAGTCCTGCTGAGCTTTGGCCTGCCGATCTGGCTGGGTAATCAGCAAAGTCGGCCTCTGTCCTCCCAATCTTCATCAGAGGGAGCACTGGCAGCTCAGACGCAGGGGCATATTGGCGAAAGCACCATGACGGTGCCCCTCCCACCCAGCATGACGCCGCCAGTCCAGGTCGGCTCTTCTCAGCCCGAAAGCAACCTGAATTTTCCGCCTTTTCCCCCCTGCAGCAGTCCCTTGACCATGCCACAGCCGGGACCAACGGCCCTGCCTGTGGTCACACCGACAGCACGCCCCCAACCACATCCTACGCCTCGGCCATCTCCGTCGCCCCTGCCCCAACCACAGCCTTCTCCAATACCCTCGCCCTCTCCTGCGCCTACACCAGCACCAACACCAACCCCCTCGCCCTCTCCTACGCCTACACCAACACCAGCACCAACACCCTCGCCAACACCTTCGCCCTCCCCCTCACCGACCCCAATACCTACCTCTACGCCCGCGCCTTCGCCCTCCCCCTCACCTCCGGCTCCCACCGCTACACCTTCAGCCTCACCAACTCCATCATCAGAGCCTGATCCGATAGAAGCTCCCTTCCTGCCCACTGCTCCCTCAACCCGCTCCACACTCGCCACGAGCCAAAGGCGCGCGCCTCTCGCGCGCGAGCGAGGCGCAGGCCAGCAAGCGAGCAGGAGAGAGGAAGCAGGGCAGGCTAGCAGAGACGCCGCGCAATGACCATAGCAGAGTTCAGATGACTTCCAAAGAAAACGCGGGATGAATGGTGCTGCCACTCATCCCGCAACGGTGGGCTTTCTCTTTTACTCCCAGCGAGGATTTTTCTGCTCACTGGGTTACACTGGCGGAGGAGGTGGGATTCGAACCCACGGGGGCTGTTAACCCCACACGATTTCCAGTCGTGCTCACTAGGCCACTATGAGACTCCTCCGTGTAGCATCAACAACCATGTCACCCACCTGCTGACGTAGCTCCCCTTGCCCCTGGCGGCGTCAACAGGGAGACTAACATGGGAATGACCCGCTTCGCCGAAGTGAGCGCCAGCGAGTCACTGCTTTTGGCGGAGAGAGTGGGATTCGAACCCACGAGGGTCTTTCGGACCCTACCGCTTTTCGAGAGCGGCTCAATCAACCACTCTGACATCTCTCCGGCGCATAGTATATCACATTCCCCGGGGAGCTGACAAGGGGGAGGAAAACAACTTGAGCAAATCTTGCCAGCAGTGGGGGCATTGGCGCCATTCTCCGTCAGCAGCCTCCTCAGTCAGGTTGCCAGCGAAAACCTGGGGGAAGCTTCCAGCAGGAGAATCTTCCGCCGGAGAACCTCCCCTTATCCTGTCCAGTCTTGCCCCAGTAGAGGCTAGGGAGGGAAGGAGGGAGAGATCAAGCAGCGACCGTTGAGTGCCGTCCTCCTGTGGGTCAAGAGGCTTCCTCTGGCGATTCAGAAAATTCGCCGATCGCCCCATGCTCATAAAGCCAGCGAGCGAACTGCAGATGCGGGTCGCCGCTGAGATAGGGAGGGATTTCCCCGCTGCTCTGTACGCGGCGACGCAGCAGCAGCAAGCGCTGAATCTCCTCGGGGAGGAAACCGGCTTCGCGTAAGTGATCGAGAGCCTCCGTCTCCGCCTCTCCGGCCTCCAGAGGCAGGGGCCACTGCTCCAGCGGAGAGCGCTCCTCGTCGCAGGCAGGCTCTTGCTCATGCTGATACTCAAACTGATATTCTCGTCTATCCATAGTGCGCTGTCTCCTCTCAAGATGAGAAAAGCTGCTATCAGCTCAGCTTGTCTGGCTCGGTTTGGTTCTGGTCCACCCCACCCCCTGGTCTGATCTCCGGCAACGCGCGTCAGCCCAGCCCAAAACCAGTCGCGTCCGGCTGCTCATTTAGAGCCGGGCGCTTCTTCGCTCTTGCTCGGTTCCAGATCACCCTTATCCTTTCCCTTGCTCTATAGAACATCCATATCGGCAAAAAGTTGACAGCGATTAGTCTCCCGGCCCCCCCTTTTTGCCGGCGAGAGAATTTCAGGACCTTTGGCGTAGCAAGGAAGCGACCTCTGTCAGTAGCTCAACAGCAAGGACTCTCGTACACTCTAGCTAGACGAGGGAGCAGGGAAACTCAGCAGGCCCAGCCGGCAACGTCAGCCAGTCAGGGGCCGCAAGAGGAGCAGCGCCACGAAGCGCCCCAGGCATCTGCCAGCCCAGATACTCGCATCCTCCCAGCCGACAAGCCGACAGCCAGTCAGTCTGCCAGTCAAGTCAATCAAGCCAGCCATCAACAGCCGAAGATCCAGGCCCCCCCTGTCAGGGAGAGTCAGCAACAGTCAGGAAGGCAGCGCAAGCAAGAGAGCGGAAGGCTGGATAGAGAGGAGGGCAGGCAGCCTAGCCGCTCACAGAGCCACGAGGGCCACAAGCAGGAGGAGAGGAGAGCAAGTCAGCAGGGCAAGACCTCAGTCAGGCAAGGAGATGTCTATCGATGACCAGTTCCGCGCACCTGGAAGAGATCTGGGCCGAGTTCATACGCACCCACAGTCAGGCACAGCGCCGCCTGTTGATCGAAGCCTACGTACCGCTGGTGAAAGTCACCGTCGATCGGTTGGGCATTCCGGCGCGCAGCCTGTTAGAAGCCGACGATCTGATCGGCTATGGCATGCTTGGTCTCATCAACGCCATCGATCGCTACGATCCTACGCGCGGGATCAGCTTCGAAGCCTTTGCCAGTGCCCGCATCCGGGGAGCGGTTATCGACCAGCTGCGCGCCCTCAATTGGTTTTCGCGCTCGGCCATGCAGCGCATCAAACAGGTCGAGCAGACGATGGCCGAGCTAGAGCGTCGGCTGGGAAGGCCGGCCCGCGACGAGGAGATGGCCGCAGCCCTCGGCGTCTCCCTGCGACGCTACCGCCGCATGCTTCAAGAAGTGGGCACAGTCATTCTCTCGCTGGATAGCCCCCTCCATACGCCCGAGAGCGATGGCGACCATTACTCACTCGGCGAAGCCCTGGAGGACCAGGCCACCCCCGAACCAGCCAGCACCGTCGAGCGCCGCGAGCTGCTACAAGCCCTCAGCCAGGCTATCGAGCACCTCCCTCGCCGTGAGCGCCTCTTGCTCGCTCTCTACTACGTCGAGGGCCTCAGCATGAGCGAAATCGGCAGGACACTCGGCATCTCGCAGTCGCGCGTGAGCCAGCTCCACGCCCAGACCCTGCTCCATCTACGCATCAGCCTTGGACTCCATGAACAACAGCACAGACGTGGAAGGCGCACAAGTACTCGTTCTACATCAGCACACGAACACGCCCGGCAAATCGATTCGCTCGCCCATCAGCAAGTCCCCACTGTACCATAGCCTGGATCGTATAGTATCATAAACAGAGTATTACTACGATCCCTGGTTTCCCTGTTGATCTTGAGCGACCTGTTGACTACGAGAGGGGAGCAGGCTTCCCTGGCAGGAAGGAAAGCCAACCCCGGTGTCACACCTTTCAGGGGAGGGTACCCAGGTGCAGATCAGGGCTCCACATCACTCTCAACAACGACGGCAGCTTTGGCCACAGCAGCAGGGCCGCTCAGCGCTGAGACGGTGGCAAAGGCGCTGCGGCCCGTCAACAGGGATAGGCCCCAACTGCTCGCAACGCCCGGGGAAACAGTGGTTGCTGAAGCACGGTGTACAATCTACAGAGAGGGTAGTTTTATCGCCAGCGCGAGTGCGCACGCCGGTCTGTGAGATCGAACCGCGCTTACTTGTGCGGAAAATCCTGGCGCTGAATCGTCTTTTGACAAAGAGCGTACATTGAGTCTGCACAAGCGACTCACAGACCAGCGCTTCGTTGTGCTCCGTGCCAGTGACAGGAAACGAGCCTACCCGTTTCCGTCACCAGCAACGTCCAGTGTGAGCAGGAAGCCCACTCGCTGCTCGGCATCTCGTCTGTGTTCGGCTTGAAGAGACGCCTGTAAGGTGTCATCTGCAGCGCAGGGACGTCTCGGAAATGCTTCTGGGGAAGGGAGCCTTACATGCTTGTTTTGAGACGCAAAGTTGGTGAAAGCATCATTCTCGGTGGGGTCATTAGCATCTCGGTCCTCGCGGTCGAGGGGGAGCGCGTGAAAATCGGGATCAGCGCTCCGCCAGAAGTGACCATTGTGCGCGAGGAGCTGTTACGCTCGGGGCAGGATCAGCACCAGCAACCAGCAGCGAATGCTTCGACCGTGACGAACGCTCCAAGCGTACAGCGCTCGTAGCGGTTCATCTATCCATCTAGTGCATCTCTCGTTGAAAGCAAGGCCAGGTCTTCGCCAGGCAGTGCCAGCGCCTGCCCGGGGACCTGCCTTGCTCCTCGGAATCGGCAGCGAGTGTGGTGCTGGCGTCAGTCAGACTCGACAGCCCACCGTCAGCACCACCGCTTTGCTCCTCCGCTCTTGTCTGTCAGCCATTTCCTCCTGCTGACGCTGCTACTCGCTGGGAGCCTCGACCTTGTAGCCGTTGCTCGGCTCCACGGCCTCCGTCCGAGCAGAGGCGGCTTCCGGCCCCTCGCCACGGATAAAGGCCTCGGTCATGGCACGCGCGACGTCATCAGGATACTGCACCGGAGGCGACTTCATGAGGTAAGCGCTCGGTCCGAGCAGGGTGCCGCTCAGGCCTCGGTCCAGGGCCAGCCTGGCCAGGCGCACGGCGTCGATGACGACGCCGGCAGAGTTGGGCGAGTCCCAGACCTCTAGCTTCAGCTCCAGGTTGAGCGGCACATCTCCAAAGGTGCGCCCCTCCAGGCGGATGTAGGCCCACTTGCGATCTTGCAGCCAGGCCACGTAGTCCGACGGCCCAATGTGGACGTTCTCCGGCGACAGCTCATAGTCAAGCTGGCTGGTGACCGCGTTGGTCTTGCTGATCTTTTTGGATTCCAGCCGCTCGCGCTCTAGCATGTTGTAGAAGTCGGTGTTGCCACCAACGTTGAGCTGCATGGTGCGCTCTAGTCGTACGCCGCGATCGCGGAAGAGCTTGGCCAGCACACGGTGGACAATCGTGGCACCAACCTGGCTCTTGATGTCGTCACCGATCATCGGCAGCCCAGCCTCTTTAAAGCGCTCTTGCCAGTACTGCTCTCGCGCGATGAAGACCGGAATGCAGTTGACGAAGGCGACACCAGCTTGTAAAACCTGCTCGACATACCACTTGGTGGCCGTTTCAGAGCCAACTGGCAGGTAGTTGACAAGAACGTCGGTCCCGGTGTCTTTGAGGATGCGCACAACGTCGTCGGTCTTGCCCGGCGCTTTGGTGACAACTTGCGAGAGGTATTTGCCTAGCCCGTCATGGGTCATACCGCGATAGACTTTGACCCCCAGCGGCGGAACGTCGGCAAAACGATAGGTGTTGTTGGGGGCCGCGTAGATGGCCTCTGCCAGATCCTTGCCAACTTTGTTCTGGTCTATATCGAAAGCTGCCGAGAATTCGATGTCGCTGATATGATAGCCCCCCAGAGTGACATGCATGAGCCCCGGAACAAAGTCCTCTGGCTTGGCGTTGCGATAGTAGTAGACCCCTTGCACAAGCGAGCTGGCACAGTTGCCAACGCCCACAATGGCTACACGTACTTTCTTCGATCCTGGCATGATCGTTCCCTTCCTCCTACGAAATTAGCTAGCTGATTACTATAGTGGCATTCGCCGCGTGACTACTGCGCTGCGCAAAACACGCAAAGATATCCACTTCCACCCTTCAAACGACCCAGGCTACGCCGGAGTTAATCCAATCCGTCTGCTCGCTGAATGCAACTCTGACCCTGGCAGTCGACGACGCTGTTGCCGCCAGAAAAAAAGATGATGCGGAGAAGAGTGCGAGGATTCCTTTCTCTGGAGGTAGGACTGCTTCCGATTCCCTCTCTGCCAGATGCATGCACCTCCTCACAAATTAGCAGGCTGTCAATATTATACTATTATCTCTGGGCAGGAGAGCAAGCAGCTAGCTCTGCCTTGCGGATCGCTCTCACTGTTGCTGGTCAGCCGCCGCATCGGCTTCCGGCCCTCGCTCGCACTCTCCTCCGCCCCTCTTTCCCCTCTCCACTCGCTCCTCTTGGCCTCGCCTCATCCAGCACAGCGCCGCCCGCGGCAGAGGCCCCCTGATCACGCACCGCACGGCGTGCCGATCGGAGGGAGCCTTCTCTGAGGTTTCTGAGGTAAACGGGTTTTCCCATGTTTTTAAACAGTGCAGGCAGGCTGTCTATTCCCGCAGATTCGAGGCACCAAATTCCTGGCTGCCAGACGTTTTATCGGCGTAAATCTCCTTGTTAGAACTTGCTAACACTTAACAGCAGCAAAAAAGACGCCAGATCGCTTGTTCAATGACCTGAACCCTGGAGAGGTGCAGAAAGATGGAGAGAAGGACGCGCTATCGTGGCTGCCTCCTGGGCCTGGCCTGCGGCGACGCCGTGGGTACAACGCTGGAGTTTCGATCTCCGGGCTCGTTTGCGCCTTTGACGGATATGGTCGGTGGAGGACCTTTCAGGCTGCAGGCCGGCCAGTGGACCGATGATACGTCGATGGCACTCTGCCTGGCGACCAGTCTAGTGGAATGCCAGGGTTTTGATGTACGCGATCAGATGGAGCGCTATGTGCGCTGGCGCGATGAGGGCTATCTGTCGAGTACGGGCTACTGCTTTGATATCGGGGGCACGGTGGCCAGCGCTTTGCGTCGCTTTGACGAGACGAGGGACCCGCTGGCCGGTTCCACTGATCCGCATTATGCGGGCAATGGCTCCCTGATGCGTCTGGCTCCTGTGCCGCTCTGTTATGCGCGTCATCCGCGGGTCGCGTTGGAGAAGGCCGCCCTCAGCTCGCGTACGACGCACGCAACGGCGACAGCGGTGGATGCCTGCCGCTATATGGCCGGGTTGATCGTGGGAGCGCTGGACGGCGCCAGTAAGGAGGAGTTGCTGACGCCTTTCTATACGCCGGTGCCCGGTTCCTGGGAGGAGCAGCCGCTGACGCCAGAGATCGCCGAGGTGGCGGCTGGCTCGTTTAAAGTGCGTCAGCCGCCGGAGATCCGCGGCCTTGGCTATGTGGTGAAGACGCTGGAGGCGGCTCTGTGGGCTTTTTACCACAGCACCTCGTTCCGCGAGGGCTGCCTGTTGGTGGTGAACCTGGGCGACGATGCCGATTCGAGCGGGGCGGTCTATGGTCAGCTGGCGGGCGCCTTCTACGGTGAGGAGGCCATCCCTGCTGAGTGGCACGCGAAGCTGGCGAAGCGCGAGCTGATCGAGTCGCTGGCCGACGCTCTCTATGAGCTGGCCGAGCGTATCCTGCCGGAATCCTGAAGCCTGTAGAGAAAAGGAGTGAGGGAAAGTACGATCACCCAGGACCAGGATGGACAGGAGGCTCAGCTGACACTCGCCTGAGGGTAGACTGATGCATCGTATGGATCGCTTGACTGCCATCGTGTTGCTCTTGCAGCGCGGCAAATGGACCGCCGCCTCTCTCGCGCGGCATTTCGAGGTGTCGCGCCGGACGATCCTACGTGACATCGAGGCGCTGTCTGAGATGGGTATGCCGGTGGTGGCCGAGCCGGGGCCAGGCGGCGGGTACAGTCTGCCAGCGGATTATGCCCTGGCCCCCTTGCCGCTGTCGCTGCACGAGGCCCTGCTGCTGCGTTTGGCACTGAGCAGCCTCTTGCAGTTGCGCTCAGTTCCCTTCAAGGAGGCACGCGCCTCGTTGTGGGCCAAGCTTATGGCGCTGTTGCCCAAGTCCGATGAGCACGAGCAACGACTGCAAGAGGGGCTGAGTCCTCTCTCTTCGGCACGCTCCAGCGGCGAGGAGTCTCCCGTGCCGTTCTTCGCCGATGTGCTGCAGGCACTGGCGGCAGGCCGTTGGATTCGCGTGACCTACCGCTCGGAGCGGCGCCTGTCGGTGCAGACCTTGTTGCCCCAGCGCCTGTCTACCAATGCTGGCCTCAGGTACTGCCATGCCTACTCGCTGGAACATGGCAGTGTACGCCTCTACCGTGTTGACCGCCTTCTCAGCCTGGAGGTGCTGACCGAACCGCCCTGCGTGGTAAGACCAGCTCCCAAGGATTGGCGGGAAGACCCGGCTTTTCCAGAGGCCTGCATTCGTTTAACCGCGCGCGGCGTGCTGCGCCTTGAACATTGCACGCCGCTGGCCGCTCGCCTGCAGCGCGAGGCCGATGGCAGCGGCTGGCTGCGCCTGCATTGGAATCCAGACGATTACGCCTGGTTAGCACGCCAGCTTTTGAGCTTAGGCCCGGAAGCTCGCATTGTGGCCCCGGAAGCACTGCGCCACTGCCTGCTGACGATGGCCCATCACATCATCGCAAGGCAGGAGGAAGAGTCGGCTCAAGGTGAAAAATGGTGACAGACAGTTGTCACCAGGCCAGCGCTAGACTACTCGCTGTACTGGCTGACCTGACCTGATACGGCGGGAGAGGAACCTTTCCAGCCAGTCAAAGCAAGGCCAGTACGTAAGAGAGTTGCTTGCTCAGAGCAGCAGAAAGGAGTCTCTCATGGCCCAAAAGAGTATTGTTCACCTTGAGTTGCCAGCACACGACCGCCGCGCCATTGCAGCCTTTTATAAGGACATTTTCGGCTGGCACATTGGACTTAATAGTGCACACGACTACCTGTACTTCGAGGCACAAAACGGGATACGCGGAGGCTTTCCCCGCCCCGATGAGCCGGGCCAGCGCGAGGGTGAGCCTTTGATCTACCTGGCCTGCGAGGATATTGAAACCACGCTGGCAGCAATCGAGGCCCGCGGCGGGCGCTGCTTGATCCCTAAGACGGAAATTCGCGGCGTCGGTTGGTGGGCCACCTTCCTTGATCCCGCCGGCAATCGCCTCGGCCTCTTTACCTCCGCCCCCTTTGAACCTGGCGCGTGAGCCAGGCCAGCCTCTCTTTCCGCCCGAGTCGGGGCCCTTCCTAGGCCCGGTCCTGGCTCTGGCGGAAAAACTCGACCGTTCGGCGAATGCCCTCTTCTAGCGAGACCTGCGGCTGCCAGCCGAGTAGCTGCGTTGCTCTGCTATAGTCGAAGTAGGCGAGCCTGATGTCGCCTGGCCGCTTGGGAGCGCGCTGGATGGGGGCTTCAAAGCCGGTCAGTTTGACAAGCTGACGGTAAATCTCATTGACCGAGGTAGGTCGCCCGGTGGCAATGCAGAAGACGTCGTTGTCGCCTCGCTCCAGCGCCAGCAGGTTGGCCCGGGCGACATCGCTGACAAAGACGTAGTCTTTGGCCTGCTCGCCATCCCAGTCGATGCGCACACCTTCCCCAGTGAGAAAACGGCGGGCAAAAATGGCGATGACTCCCGCCTCGCCATTGGGGTCCTGGCGCGGCCCGTAGACGTTGCCGTAGCGTAGGATGGTGTAGGTCAGGCCGTGGGCCTCATGCCAGTAGCGCAGGTAATGCTCACCAACCATCTTGGTAATGCCGTAGGGCGACTCGGGCCGCTGTGGCGTCTCTTCGGTGACGGGCAGCTGCGACGGCGTGCCATAGGTCGCCGCCGAGGAAGCGAAGATGATCTTGCGCACGCCGGCCTGGGTGCAGTTCTGCAGGATGGTGAGCAGGCCGAGAACATTGACGCGGGCATCGAGGAGCGGATCACGCGCGGAGACGGCAACGCTGTGTTGGGCGGCGTGATGGCTGACAACATCGGGCCGCACCTTGGCGAAAAGAGCGCGCATGGATTCGGCATCGGTAATATCGGCGCGGAAAAAGTGGGCCTGGGTGGGGATATTGGCTAGCTTACCGCCCCCTTCGCTCCAGAGGTTATCGACGATAAAGACCTCATGGCCAGCCGCCAGATAGGCGTCGACCAGATGGGAGCCGATGAAGCCTGCGCCTCCTGTGACAAGAATCTTCATGCTGAATCAGATACAGGCGCCGCGCCCTCCCTTGTCCTGGCCAATCAGACGACAGGCAGAGGACTAAGAGCCAGGCTGGCGCTTTTCCTCCTTCTGTAATCGCGTCGCGCATGCAGGGCTACAGCTCAACTGCTGCACCAGCCAGTGAGAGAAGGTCGCCGCGGTGGCCAGTTTCCAGTTTCCAGTCCCCAGTCCCCAGCCATCCGTCCGGTCGTGGGTGGCAGAGGCAGCAGTTTTCTCTATCTTAGCAAGGGCGGGACAGGGCGTCAAACGCGACCAGGCGGTCGATCCTCCTCGTTGTCGCGCGAGGCAAGCGCGACCTTGCCCGGCGGCCACAGGAGGTTTGCCCGCCGCCGCTAGCGCCTTTTCTGGGCGGAGGAGGTCGTGCTCAGGCGCTCCAGGGCCTGTTGAAGTTCCTGGGGAGGAGTCAGGACCGGGAAGATCTGCAGGCCCGTTTCACGTTGCAGGCGCTCCAGGACGGCCTGATGATTGCTGCCATCGGCCAGGGCCACGGTCAGCGTCTTACGGGCGCGCCCGATAGGACAGCAGTGGAGTTCATGGGCGAGATGGGGACTGATGGCCTGTCGGACGCTGGCAGGAACACGTCTCGGCAGCGGCGCGAGATAGGGAATCCCCAACCGACGAGCCTCAGCTAATAGCTCCTCTGTGGGTGCTGAGGAGAGCGAGAATTGCCTGCCTGGGGCAAGAGGCTGATCTTGCTTTGACGGCAGCGGCTGAGCAGACAGCCCCTCCCTGTCGATCTCATTGTCGGCGACAGGCTCGGCAGAGTCAAGAGGAGCGGTCAGCACCCGCCGCGGGCGCGCCGCCTCACGGAGCACGCTCAGCAGGTTCTGGCTTTCAGCGCGCTCCAGCGTTCGCCCTCCCACTGCCAGGGCCGTGAGGTCCGCCAGTTCATAGGTCTGGAGCGAGCGGACTCGCGAGCAGAGCGCCCACCAGAGGCGCTCTTCGACCGCCACCCGGCCAGGCTCATCGCAGTCGGGCAGGACAACATAGCCTCGGTTGCCGAGGACAAAGACACGGTCCGTTCTACGCACCAGCGAGCGGAGTGCCGCTAGCAGACGACAGGTGGCCTGGGCACGCCTCTCCCCCAGAGAGGCCGCGGGCGCGCGCTGGCCCCCAAAGGTCAGGGTGATCACCACAACCCCTAGTCGGCCCTCTCCAGCATTCAACAGCTGCCTCAGCTCAGCAGCGAGAATACGCAGGCTATCGACCTGCACATAGGTGGCTCCACTGCTTGCCGCTCCCTGCCAGACCGGTAAAACCACGCGGGTGCTCATCTCTCTCAGCTCTTCTGCTCGCCAGGCCCTACAGGCAACTGGCAAAGCAGGCTCCTCTCGGCTCTTACTGTCGCACTGCCGTCGGGTCGCAAGGCCGGCCTGCCTGAATGGAACTCAGGCCGGTTCTCGCTTGCGCTCCTCTCAATCGAGCGCTATGGATGCTCTGGCTATTACTGTACTCTGTATTCAGCAGAAACGAGACATCGATCCGGTTGCGTTCCTGTTAAGACTGCGCCCCTGTGGTTAAGATCAGTATTCTGCCCCCTTGTTGGTGCTAACCAGAAGGGCAGCCACCCCTCTCCCCGGCCCTCACGGTACGCCCGCTTCGCTGGAGCCACGGACGCTTTTTCTCCGCTCCTTCTCCTTCTCCTGGAGGGTAGAGAGCAGCGCTTCGACACCAAAGGCTTCGCTGATGGTGCTGAGCGGCTCCCAGAGGCCAGCGAATGTCATCTGCAGCTGCTCTCCATGCTGAGTAATGTCTATCAGAAAGAGGGCCAGCTCTGGCGCTCTGCACTCCTTCTGCTGCGTCAGTCCCGGCAGGAGCTCGCCAAAAATAGCCCCAGCCTCTTCAAGCAGCAAGGCAAAGGCCCGATCGAGCCGGGCCGAACTTGCCAGGGCGACCTCCGCAGGTAGCGAGCCAGGACGACCAAATTGGAGGGCAAAAGGCGGCAGATGTTGATAGCTCTCTTGCCAGCTTGCAAGCTGCTGCCTGAGCCAGAGCGGGCAGCAGCCAGCAGGAGGGACTGAGGCAATAGTCGGCAGAGGGGCTAGAGCAGAAGCCAGCGCGTTGGGATCAGAGACAGGGCCGCGATCGAGCAGGTCCAGCAGGGTGCCCCCGGCGCTTGTGAGCAGCTGACAGAAGAGATCGCACTGCAGCAGACTGCCGCTGACTTCGCGCAAGGCCAGCCAGATGGCGTGACGCGTCGGGAGGTAGTCGGGGGGGACAAGCCCATCCATGAGCGGGCGTGTGGCCGCTCCAAGGGCAGGCAAGCGCCGTTGATAGAGGGCGGCGAGCTGGAGAAACAGGTGGCGCAGGCCAAAAAGCAGCAGCTCCAGGGAACCAGTCCCTGGCATGCCCCGCTCCAGGCGAGCGCGCAGGGCTGCGAGGAGGCCAGACAGCCCCCTCTCTCGTTCTTTGTCTTCCGGCTCCTCGTCCCACTGGTGGCATGCAGCAGTCGGCCAGGGTGTAGCCGCAAGTAGCTCTTTGTCCCGCTTGAGCCTGGCCTGGTGACCTCCCATCGTTCCCAGGTCCTCCCTCGCAGTAAAATGGCGCACGCTCCCATATACATTGTATGATTCGCTGCTACAGCCAGAGCTGGCCTTCTTCCGGCCAGGGCGGCTCGACGGGCAGAGGTAAGCTCTCGGCAGGCAACTTTTCCGTGGAGACACCTCCCTGCGGCTTGCCGGCAACGGGCAAGTCCGGGGGAACAAGCGGCGGGAGAGCAGCAGTCTGGCCACTCCCAGGCGCCGCTGATTGGCGCGGCTGCTCGGCAAACTGACGCAGGCCCGTTATGGCCAGAAGCCGCTCAATCTGTGGCACCCCTTCGCAAGAAGCAGGGATGATGAGCGGCTCCCCAGCCGGGCAGCGCTCCAAGGCGGCGCAGAGATCTTCCAGCGCTCTGCGTACAAGCTGGTTGTGCTCATTCCACAGCTCCAGGCGCATCTCGCGATCGGCAAGCTGGTTCAGGCTGAGCGCCAGGGGTCGCAGCTCCTCGTCTGTCGGCTCCAGACGCGCGGCCAGATCGCCAGCAGCCAGACGCGCCAGAACCTCCCTGAGACGGGCTAGCTGCGCTTCCAGCCCATTGCTGCGTCGGCTGGCGCTGTACAGCTGCGCCTCCAGCTGCTGGAGTTCCTCCTGATAGCTCCTCAAGAGGAGACGACGCAGTCGACCCTGCTCGCTTACTGTCAGCAGGAGGCGCAGGCAGGCCACCAGGACGGCCAGGCCGAGGATGAGCAGCTCCGTGAAAAGAGGCGACTGACCGCTTTGCCATACTTTCCAGATCAGAGCAGCACAGCAGGAGATGAGCAAAAGAGAGGGTAGATAGAGAGGAAGATGCCAAAGCGTGCTGCTGCGGCTGCCCCTGCCGACCGGGCGCGCGCTGAGCTGACTCAGCAGGATCTCGTCACCGGGGAGAGGCGCACTTTCGATGGCATCGTTAGGGCGACCGGTGACAACGCGCCTGAGATAGGCGGCCAGACCACAGAGGAGCAGACCCACCGCTACTAGCGTCGCCAGCTCTTTCTGACGCCACGCCTCTGGTCCAGGCCATGACTCGCCCGCGGCGCGATGGAGGAGCAGATCGGCGAGGGCGTAGAGGAGAAGGCCAGCAACAAGACAGAACAGACTGACGCGGCGGGGAGGCTGGCGATAGCTTGTGTCGCTGGCCGCTGCCAGGCGGAGCAAAAGCAAGACGGCAGCCCCCATCAGGAGGAGATCAACCAGCGGGTCAATCAGTGTCTCCCAGGGAAGAGGATTGAAAGTGAGAGGCCAGCTGAGGGAAGCAAAGACCCCCAGATTCCAGGCCAGCCCCGCCATCGCCAAGAGAGCAAGCAGAACGTCAAGGGCCAGGAGTAGACGCCCACGTCCGGCACTGGCCGCCGGCCACAGGAAGAGCGAGAAGCAGAGCAGCAGAGGAAAGGAGAGAAGGCTCACCTGTGGAATGAGCTGCAGCGCCGAGGGCGGTAAGGTCCTGACCAGGGCGCCTGGACCAGAAGAGGGCGCTTCACCTATCAGTTGCCAGCCGGCGCCAACGGCCCGGAGCAGTAGCCCACTCCCAACGCACAGCCAGGCCGCACGTTCCCGCCCGCTCCAGGGCAGAACACTCGTTGCCGGAACAGCCCTCTCAGGAACAGGAACAAGGGCCGCTCCCAGGCCAAAGAGACCAGCGAGCAGGGCCACTGCCAGCTCCATAGCAGAGGTCGAGATGGCGAAGGACCAGAAAGACGGCGGCAGCCAGACCACTGCCATCACGATCAGGCTCAAACCGACTAGCGCTGCTGTGCCAATGCGCCCTGGAGGACTCATAGCTCACCACCTGTCTCAAAGAGCAGAAAGAAAGCTCTCCTGCCCCTATGTGGTCACTCTCACTATTCTGCTTGATTGTAGCATGACAAAAGCGACGCATCCGTGATGGATAGCCCTTTTGCCTTAGCCAAGAGGGGTGAGAGAGAGACGAAAGGTCAATGGCCATTGCCGGCGCGGAGACAAGTCAACGAGAAGCCCTGCGCCCGTGATCAGAGCCGGGAAGAGAGGCGCTCGCGCCTTTTCTCAGCTCTCGCCTGAGCCTGGAGGGGAGAAGAGCGTAGGCTAGTGATGGGCCGTGCAGCGCGCACAGCGCCCAAAGAGGGTAATTGAGTGGCCTTCGATAGCAAAGCCCGTCTGCTGCCCAATCGCCTTGAATTGTTCCGCTGGCAGACAGATATCGACCTCGACTACGCGATGGCACTGGGTACAGGTCAGATGATGGTGGTGACGCTCGCCGCAGATCCGGTAATGATGGCTCCCATCGGCAAATTCAATGCGATCCAGCAGGCCAGCATTGACCAGAATCTCCACCAAACGATAGACTGTGGCCCGCCCTAGACGCGGCTCCTTCCTGCGCAGCGACTGCCAGAGATCGTCGACCGTAAAGTCAGCCCCCGCGGTTGCAAGCTCGATCAAGCGCTCTTCTACGAGACGAAGAGGCGCCGTCCTCCGTTGACGTGCCTCGTTAAATGCAGCGCGGATCTTCTCAGCTAACAAAAAGCTTCCTCCTCAGCGTCTACTAGCATGTAGTGTATCACTTCCGTTGGCTTTTATCCAGTCTCCAGAGGCTCAGCTACCAGGCTGTGATAGGAGAAGGAGAGGCTCCCCTCGATGGATGAGGAGGCACGACGCAACGGCGTCTCTCTTGCATTGTTCGTGTCAGCAGAGAGGCAATGCTTCCGGGCGTGCTTGCGAAGGGCATTGCAAGCTGCTACAATGTGAGCTATTGCAGCAGATGCCTATTGGCCAGGCTTTTCACCAGCCTGACCAGAGCGAGCCGAAGGAGACGGCACGGATACAGGACTGATCAAGCAGGCAGAGGAAACAGGAAGGGGATGCCAGAGCCATGCTAGAGGAGCGAGCGCTTGCTGCCCTCAGAACCCTTCTCTCGCCAGATCAAGTCTTCACCGACGCCACGGCCCTCATTGCCTATGAAGGAGACGGCGGCCTTGATCGCGGGCGACCGGACGCCGTTGTCTTCCCTCGCAGCACTGAGGAGGTTGTGCGCCTGGTCCACTGGGCCAACGAGTACGGCGTGCCGCTGATAGCGCGCGGGGCCGGCACGGGCCTCTCGGGCGGGGCCGTGGCCGATCGCGGGGGAGTCCAGGTAGCCTTCTCGCAGATGCAAGCGATCCTGGAGGTCGACCCGCTCGGGCGCCGGGCCCTGGTGCAGCCGGCGGTGATCAATCTGGCCCTCGATGAGCAAGTCAAAGCCTACGATCTCTATTTTCCACCCGATCCCTCCAGTCAGCGCGTCTCAACCCTGGGCGGCAATGTGGCCGAAAACTCTGGTGGGCCGCACTGCTTCAAATACGGTGTCATGACCAACTACCTGACAAGCCTGGAGGTCGTGCTTGCTGACGGGCGCCGGCTGCTCCTCGGTGGTCCGGCCTGTGACTATCCGCTCAGCGATCTCTGTGGCCTACTGTGCGGGAGCGAGGGCACGCTGGCCTTGATCACGACCATTGGGGTGCGCCTGGTGCGCCGTCCGCCCGGTGTTCAGACGCTCCTGGCAACCTTCGATTCGGTGGAGCGGGCGGGTCAGGCGGTCTCGGCCATCATCGCCGCTGGCCTGATCCCAGCCACGATGGAGATGATGGATCAGCAGATCATCCAGATGATTGAGCCGTTTGCTCACGCTGGCCTGCCGCTAGAAGCGGGTGCCGCCCTGATCGTCGAGGTCGATGGCTATCCGGCGAGCCTGGCTGGACAGATGGAGGAGATCAGTCGCCTTCTGCTGGCCTATGGTGGGCGCGATCTGCGCCTCGCACGCGATGAGGAGGAGCGGGCCCGCATCTGGCTGGCGCGCAAGAGCGCCGCTGGTGCGGCTACTCGCCTGGCTCCGGCCTACTATACCGTCGACATCACGGTACCGCGCAGCCGCCTGGCAGAGATGCTGCAGCGCGTGAACGCCATCTGCCAGCGCTATGGCCTGCGCACCGGCCACGTCTTTCACGCCGGCGACGGCAATCTGCACCCGATGCTCTTGATCCCCAATCCCGATGATGCCTCGTTGCTGGAGCGCGTGCGTGAGGCGGGACGCGAGATTGTGCGCGCCTGCGTCGCCTTCAACGGCAGCCTGACCGGTGAGCATGGCGTTGGAATCGAGAAACGTGAGTTTATGTCGCTCATGCACTCGCCCGCCGAGCTGAGTGCCATGTGGGACGTAAAGCAGGTCTTCGACCCTCAGAACCTATTGAATCCTGGCAAGATCTTCCCGCAGCACGAGGCCCATCCCTGGGTAGAGCGTCCGGCACCGACAGCGGGGCCGTCGGAGGCGGACCCTGTGCCGCTCCAGCCAGGCGAGCTGCTGGCTCCCGCGAGCGACGAAGAGGCAGCCCAGCTGCTGGCTCGCTGCACGGCCCGCAACTGGCCAGTACTGCTCATGGGAGGAGAGGAGTCGGCCCAGGCCCCTCCCCCTCCGTCCGCAGGCGCCGCTCTCTTACTGAGTACGAGGCGCCTGCGCGGCATTCGCGAAGATGCGCCAGATGATCTGTTCATTACGGTCGGGGCTGGAACGCCACTGGCGGAGATTCAAGACTGGCTGGGACGGCGTCGGCAGCAGGTGGCGCTGAGCTCGCCCTGGCCGGAGGCGACCCTGGGTGGGCTGGTGGCCGCAAATGTCAATGGGCCGCGCCGCCTGCGCTACGGCGCTTTGCGCGAGCAGGTCCTCTCGCTAACGGTGGCACTGGCCGACGGGCGTCTGATCCGCACAGGGCGCCCACTGACCAAGAATGTGGCCGGCTACGATCTGACCAAGGCGTTCATCGGCTCCTACGGAACACTGGGCCTGCTGACAAGCGTGACGCTGAAATGCTGGCCTCAGCCCCGTCGGCGCCGCAGCTTGCTGGTGCCGGTCGAGGATCTGCGCCACGGCCTGCTGTGGGCTCGGCAACTGCTACCACTGACCCTGGTCGCTTCGGCCCTCCTGCTCTGCCGCGGCAGCCAGCTTGCTCGACGCTACAGCCCGCGGCTGCACGCTGCCCCCTACCTGCTCGTCTACACTGCCGAGGGGCTGGCCACCGACGTAGAGAGCGAGCTGGAGGAAGTGACCTCCGCGCTGCAGCGCGCACAGGCTCCAGAGCCAGTGACCTGCGAGGAGCTGAGCGGCGATGACCTCTGGTGCGAGCTGCTACGCGGCGAGGGGGAGAGCGGTCTCAGTGCAGGAGGGAGATCCACTGCTCACGAGGCCGCGCCTGTGGTGGTGCGCCTCGGTCTGGCCGCCCGTGACTTGCCACGCTGGCTCATCGATCAGCAGCAGCTCCTGGAAGGCTGCGATCTGGTGGCCGATGTGGCAACAGGCTTGCTCTATGTCGTGACTCCCTGGACGACGACCCGGACCACGACCTTGCTGGAGCAGCTACAGGCCGCAGTGCCGACGGACGAGGGCTATGTGACGGTCATGGATCAGCCTCGCCCTTCCCCTTCCTTTGCTTTCTTCGGCCCAGCGTCGCCATCGCTGGAGTTGATGCTCCACCTCAAGGAGCGCTGGGACCCACAGGGGATCTTGAACCGCGGCCTTCTGCTCCCGTCTCCTGGCTAAGTCGGCAGAATATCACCCATCCAGGCGCAAGTCGATGTATTTGGAACATAGATAGCGAAAGCCGCCAGAGGAGAAGAAGGAAGGGATGAATTCAACACCTCCTTCTTTCTTCTCTTCTGACTGAAGCCCGTTATGAAGATAGGTGCTGATAGCCATTCTTTTTGGGACCGACCTGGCAAGGCAAATATGTAACAACATAGGCAGCGAGTTTGAAAATAGTAGCATTAGAGGATGCAGATTTAGAATAGAGGACGAGGCCATTGCTGTAAGTAAGCAGCATTTTCAAGCCTGAAGTGAAGAGAATCGGGAGGAAACCAACCCTTATGGTGAAACCGCCATTGTCTGTAGCAGATTTAGCCGAAGCTGAGACCACCCCAGCCCACCGGCCCGTCGCACCCTGGTGGAAACAGGCCGGGCTCTATGTTCTGGCCGGGTTGCGCATTTGCCGGCGCGACATCGCCGGGATCATTACCCTGGTGGGACTCTTCTCGCTGCCGCCGCTGGCAGCCGTTGTGGTCGGCAGCTATCCAGGCACCCTGGCCTACTGGATCGGTACCGCGCTGCCCTGGATCACGATTACTCTGGGGAATATCTCAATGGTGTTGGCAATCGAGGCCCTGGACGCCGGTCAGCCGATTATTCCCGCCCAGATTCTCCCCGCTGCCATCCGCTGGTTTCCACGCTACATCGTGACGAACGGCATCACGACCTTCCTGTTTTGGGGTCTCTTTACCCCCCTGCAGTGGCTGATCGGACAGGAAACTACCCGCTTGAATTGGCCTCCTTATACTCCCCTGCTTCTTTTGCTGATCCCCATGCTCATTTGGCATGTGCACTTGGTTTTCGCTACCTACGCCGCCATTGTTGATAATCATCCCGGCCTGCGCTCGGTGATCATTAGCATCTCGATGACGCGACAACGCTGGTTGATGGTGGCTACCGCTTTCGTCGGCTCGGTGCTGGTCGAGGCGCCAATTGTGGGGCCGCTCTATGTGCTCATTATGCACGTGACTAATCCAGTTGTGGCCACTGGTTTTACCTGGATGCTTGTTATGCTCATGCGTCCTCTGTTTATTGCCACACTCCATGAAATCTATGAGGACTACCGTCCTCTGCCGCCTCCACATCTGCGGCTGCCACTACCACCGATGTGCCTTTTCTCCCGCCAGAATATCTTGAAGTTCCGGCCCAGAAGCCGCGGCGCGGGCAAGGAGGCCAGGCTGCCGCTGGTGCCGGCGCCGGCGGGCGAGCGCGTCCACGGGCGTCTGATTCAGCTGACAACGCTGGTCAGTCGCTATGGGCGTCGGCTATAATACAGAGAGTGGCGTCTGCCCTCAGCGGCGTCGCCTTTTCATCCTGGTTCCTGGCCAGGGCTGTTGGTCTCCTGGTCTCTGCTGTGCTTGCTGCGAAATCGTTTTGCAGCGTGGCGCCGGCATTGACCCAGGGTTGCCCTGGCTGTTTGCTTGCTGGCTGGCCTGACCGCCAGCATTTGATTCTTTGTGCGTGCCGGAAGGAGCATGGCCAAGAAGGAAGAGCAAGAAGCCTTGCTGACGACGAGGGATGGAATCGCCCTCTCGGTGCACAGTTGGAAGTCGGAGCAGCCGAACTGCCTTCTGCTGTGCATTCAGGGCCTGGGGGGGCACGGTGGCTATTATGATGTCCTGGCCCAGGCCCCTGAGCTAGCCACAGTCCAGATCGTCGCACCGGACCTGCGTGGTCATGGCCGATCGCAGGGTCGGCGGGGAGACATCGCTAGCTTCCGTCTCTATTTAGAGGATGTTGACAGTACAATAGCCTGGGTCCGCCGTTGCTGGCCCTCCCTGCCGCTGATTTTGCTTGGCGAAAGCATGGGGGCCTCGATCGCCATTCACTATCTGAGCAGCCACCTGCCCCATGTCCAGGAAATCAGCGGGCTGATCCTCATCTCGCCCGTGCTGAGCGCCTCTATCACCCCACGGCCTGGCGAGGTCCTGCGCTACCTCTGGCTTCTGCTGACGGCGCCGACCCGTCCCGCCATGCCGATCACCGGGCGGGAAGAGCTGGGCTGTCGTGACCCTTCCTTCAACGAGCGCCTGCGCCACGACCCGCTCTTTGTGCGTCTGGTGAGCGTGCGCTTTCTTAACCTGCTCAGCTTCTGGCTGGCCAGCGCCCGGCGCCGAGCTCCGGCCATTCGCCTGCCTCTCTTGCTGCTGCGCGGTAGCTGCGACTTCGTTGCTGGCGAGCGTGGCACACGTACATTTCTACGGAGGATTGGGAGTCGCGACGTAGAGGTCGTCACTTTGACTGGCGCCTATCACTCGCTCCTGCATGATCCGGCCACCCCCGCCCTGCTGGAGGCCATGCACAGCTGGATCGAGCGCCATCTGCCCCAGGCTCGAGGTCTGAGCACCGCCCAGGCAGAAAGTGGGTGATCCTCCAGCTCTGGCTAGTTTGACCAGCAGGCAGGCAGACAGCGACGACTGAGCAGCCTGACCCTCGCCTGACCCCGGGCGGGACCAGAGATCATCAGCGCTCAGTCCCTGGACTTCTTCAGGGCAGGGGGTCAGGGAACTGGTAGCCGCTCCTGGGCCTCGGGCTGCTGCCGGGGTCCGCCAGAGAAGCGGTCGCGATCGTTGCGGGTCAGGGCACGCCCCACGGTGAGTAGAGCTGCAAGCAGGCAGGAGCCGGCCAGCAGGTAGGTCACCGGCACAATGCCCAGCCAGTCGGTCAGGGCTCCCATAAAGAGCATGACTGGAATGGCTCCGCCGTTAAAGAGGACTTGAAAGAGAGCCAGGACGCGCCCGCGCATCTCATCGGGCGAGCGCTGCTGCATCAGGGTCTGGGCCGGCACCACCACCAGATCAAGGCCGAAGCCGACGGCAGCGGTCAGAACAGCCAGGATGAGGAGAAAGAGGGGATGCGTGGCCCAATGAGGGGCAAGGAGCAGGCGCGCCAGCCACTGCAAAGGGGGGATCAGAGCGATGCCGAGGCCAGTCCCGACCATCCCCACCAGCATCGTGCGCAGCGAGCCAAGGCGGGCCACCACCGCTGGCACCAGTAGCGAACCAGCCACAAGACCAATCCCTGCCGGCGCAAAGATGACCGTGGTGTTGCTGGCCGGCAGCCCCAGCAGCCGCTGCACAAACGTTGTCGCCAGTTCGGCGATAGTGAGCATGACCAGTCCGCCAAAGCAGGACTGAAAGAGAGCATCCAACAAGACCCCATCGTTGCGCACCAGACGCCACCCGTTTTCCAGGTCCTGACGCAGCCGTTGCCAGCCCGAGAGCAAGGTCCCAGCCTCCTCAGAGAGGACCTCGTAGGGGCGCGAGCGCTCATTTTCTTCCCCAGCCCTGGCCACCGCCGCAGGAGACGAGGACAGGCTGGCCTCCCTGTGCTGATATCCAGCGTGACTCTGACGTGGCAAGGTGGCCGTCAGTATGGTGGCCAGCAGATAGAGAGCAGAGATGAGCAGAAAGAGCGTTTCGACAGGCATTAGATCAATTTTTGCGCCCAAGAGCGAGAACGACAGAGAGGGCAGCAAATTGAGCATCAGGGGGCCAAGGATGAGGAGACCAACCGCCTGGCTGGCGTTGAGCGTCAGATTATAGAGGGAGAGCGCGGGTAGCAGTTCCTCTTCGTCCACCAGGCTTGGAATAATGGCCCCTTCCGCAGGTGAGAAGAAGAGGCCCACCAGGGAGAAGAAGAAAGCCAGGATATAGATAAAAATATATTGATGAGGACTCAGCAAGAGAGCGAGCACGAAGAGGAGGGTGGCAAAGGCTCGCACGACGTTGCTCACCCAGAGCACGGTACGGCGATCGAGGCGATCAACGAGGGCGCCCGCAGGCGCGCCGAAGAGGACCAGCGGCAGGCTGAGCGCGATGATCACCAACCCAACCATGACCGCCGAGTGAGTTTCATTGGTGATCAGGACGATCATGGCGTAACTTGCTGTGAATTGCACACTGAGATAGATCACCTGAGCCAGCCACAAGCGTAGCAGCGCGGGATGGCGCAGTACGCGGAGGACGGTCAGGCCCTCTAGTAATTTCTTCATGCAAACCCCCTCGGACCCGATGTCGTGAGGCTTCCCCTTCTTCTCCCTCGGCCCGAGGCCGCCACTCTTCTTCTCCGCCAGCAGGCAACACCAGCTTGCCAGGCAGCGTAGGGAATCTCTTCGACCGGATCACGCGACAACGCCAGGCCACCCACTCGCGGGAGTGGGTGAGGAAGGCTCGATCAGACTTCACTACCAAAACGGACGAAGCCCGGAGCTGGTCGCACCCCGTCCGTTGCCGCCATCTTGCCTTTGCCAGGACGGGCAGTGTCCTGTCCTGCTCTTGCCAACGGCAAGAGCTGCCAATAGTCTAGCGCAGACTCTGAAGGAAAGCAATGAGAGCAAAAAGGGTACAGATAGGTAGAAAAGCAAAGCAGGAAGATGGGGTCAGAGGCGCAGGCCCCTGACCCCCCAAGAGTAGCGGAGAGAAGCTGCTTTGGCAGCTTCTGCCTGGGCCGAGAGTACAGCAACGGGGTGTGTGTGGTGTTAGCCGCAGTTGGTCAACACCGTACCGTGCAGACCAACGACCCAGACCTGCTTCGTATTGGGCACAGCGGCAGCGCCGAGGAGCATATGCTGACGGCCATCGGCAGCATTGGGAGCCTGGATCAGGTTCCAATGGGCGCCATCCCAGTTTTCGAGCAGGGCACTGAAGTGGCTGCCACTGAAGGCTCCGCCCACGGCCCAGACATTGCCCGGGGAGACCGCCGCGACGCCGGTCAGATAGCTGGCAAAGGCATTGGGCGCATCGGAGCTGGGGACGACGCTCCACTGCGAGCCATTCCAGTGCTCAACCAGCGTTTTGGCCTGCATCCCGTTGAGTAGAGATCCCTGAAAGGTGGAACCCACCACCCAGACGTTATCGGGCGCCAGGGCGGTCACGCCGCTGAGCATGGCCATCTGAGTTGAGGGACCCTGGCCACTGACCGCCTTCCAGCTGTTGCCGTCCCAGTGGACGATGACCCCGGAGCCCATCGAACTCATGTTCAGATTGACTCCGTAGCCCTGGAAGTTGTAGTTGACCTTGAGGCTGGTTCCGACCGCCCAGATGTCGTGTGCGCTGCTAGCGGCAATGGCGAGCAGGGAATCGCCCTGGCCGGCCAGATTGGCTTGCAGGGCCACGCTCCAGCTCTTGCCGTCCCAATGCTCGATCAGAGCCTGGCTGTTCGAGGTGCCAACCGCCCAGACATCATTGTGCGCCAGTGCCACAACGCCGTTGAGCTGGCCAGTGCCAACGGCATCGCTCACGATGCTCCAGCTCTTGCCATCCCAGTGTTCGACCAGGGTGTGATTCGGCGTATTGGTGGTGCTGCCCACAGCCCAAATATCGTCGGGTGCACTCCCCGAGATGCTCTTGAGCAAGGCTGGCTCACTCGGGGCTGGGCTGGGAACGATGCTCCAGGCTTTGCCGTTCCAGTGCTGAATGAGCGGCACCGATCCCTGGCTACCAACGATCCAGGCGTTGTCTGGGGCAAAGGCTGTAACGCCTACTAAGGCCCCTTCGGCAGCGTCAGGGACACGACGCCAGGCCCCGCAGGTGAGCGCGGGCGCCTTCGAGGCCGCTGCTACCGTTGACGTCAGGTGGGCTGTGCCCTCGCCCGCTCGCGAGATCAAGAGCGTGACCAGGGCCATCAGCGCGCAGGAGAGCAGAACCGCTCCAGAACGTTTGAGCATTCCACCCAACATAGTCTACACCATCCCTTTCCACGTCTTCCTTGACAAACAGCAAACCAGCAGCCTCCTACTGCTGTAGCCACTCTTTCTGGCTGCTCACCTGCTCCTCCCGCAGAGCGCCGTTTCTGGCATGGCCGTCTGCCACCAGTATGGGGCCAATGAGTCACCACACCGACCATCCTCGGTGCCCGAGAGGCGGCTTGGCCCGGCGGCTCCGAGCCTGTCCCAGCTCGCCGCTGCCGCTTCCGCTCGCCCATCGGGGCAATGCGTGGTCCGGGAGACAGGTGTGCAGCCTTGAGCGTTTATTTGGTTCTTCTGAAGAAGCTACGGCCAATAGAGCAAGTTCATCTTCTTATCTCTATCAGGCCGTCTTCTTCATGATACAGTGTAGCAAAGATGAAGAAGAGGTCTTTCTCTCGATATCTCCTCATAGCAAAAAAGTTATAGCCTTTGGTGCATATACCTATTTTCGTATGGCAATGATTAGATTGGGTCTGGTCATCTGGCGGTTCTGGTGCGCGGGGGCAAGCTTTCCCAGTGGTCTTCAGCCGGTGGCGCTCTGTGATAGAGTAATACAACAAACGCTACACAGACCTCTGCCATCAGCAGAGATCGCTGCTGGAGCACTCTCATGCCACGCATTGCAATCGTTGGAGCCGGTATCGCTGGCCTGGTGGCCGCTCTTACTCTGCAGGAGGCGGGCCTCTCCTGCTCTCTTTACGAGGCTTCTGACCGTATCGGTGGGCGTATTCGCTCCGATGGGCATACCTGGCGATCCGGGGCAGTCAGTGAAGGCTGCGGGGAATTCATCGACGCTGATCACGAGCTGATGCACCAATTGATCCGGCGCTTCGGCCTCACGACGATCAGTCTCGATCGAGGCCGGGCCCCCAGACTGCTCTATTTTTTCAACCGCTACTATCGCGAAGATGCACTCACGGAGCCGCTGCAAGCTGTTGCCGCCTTGCTGCAAGAGCAGCTGCAGGAGATTGGCCCGGTGACCACCTATAGGCAGTATACGGCTGCCGGCTACCGCTTCGACCATCTGAGCGTTTACGACTGGATCGAGCGCTTTGTGGCGGATGGCCATCGTTCTCCTGTTGGCCGTCTGCTTGATATTATGTGTAACGGCTATTATGGCCTGGATAGCAGCGAGCAGAGCGCACTTAATTTAATTTATATGTTTGCCCCTCGTGATCTGGCTCGGGGTTCTACCAGCGGTGGGCCGCAGCTAGAGAGCTGTAAGATTCGGGGAGGGAACGAGCAGCTGGTGCAGGCCATCGCGCGTAGCCTTCCCGAGGGAAGCGTCCATTTGCAGCACCGACTGGCAGCTATCGAGCGGCGGCATGGGCGGGAGGTTGTTTTGACCTTTGTCACTCCTGCGGGACCGCTGGAGGTGGACTGCGAGCATGTGCTTTTAACGCTGCCCTTCAGTACGCTCAGGCAGGTCGATTATCGCCGGGCTGATTTCAGTCCACTCAAGCAGCAGGCGATCGCCGAGCTGGGCTATGGCACAGTTTCTAAGCTCTTTCTGGAGTTCGACCAGCCGTACTGGTACCAGGAAGGTCCCTGGCCCCATCCTCACAATGGCTTCATTATCACCGACCTGGAGCTTCAAACCCTCTGGGATGTCTCGTATGGCCAGGGGGTCACGGGCGGACTGCTGCTCTCTTACAGAAGCGGCAGTCGAGGGGCTGCCCTGGTCTCTCCCACTCCTTATGCGACCTCGCTTGACTCGGAGGTGGTGCGGCAAGTCGCCGCCTCTTGCCTCCAGCAGTTAGAGCGCCTCATTCCCGGCATCAGCGCCCACTACATAGGGAGGGCTGCCTTGAGCTATTCAACGGGTGATCCCTATCTCCTCGGAAGCTACTCCTGCTGGCGCGTTGGACAATATACGCTCTTCAGTGGATACGAGGGAGTGCCCGAGGGGCCGATCCATTTTGCGGGAGAGCATTGCTCGGTCGACTTTCAGGGCTTCATGGAGGGCGCGGCCCGTGAGGGAATGCGCGCGGCCCGCGAGATCATCGCAGACTACTAGGAGAAGCAAAACGGCTGTCTGTTGATAGCGGATAGCCAGGCTATAGGATCTTTGCCTGCCCGGGGAAGGGAGAGCCGAGCGCCTGGTGAGGTAGCTCAGCCCGTCTTAGCCCCGGGCCTCTAGTTGCGTCGGACAAGAGCGCGAGCTGTTCCTTTTCCTGATTGCACCCCCAAGTAGGTCCCCCGCTCGCCAATCAGCCATTTCCGGTTTCCTTCTCTCAAGCAAGAATGAACCTTGTGAAGAGTTCGCCTCTCTCTTCTCGATCTATGCCGTATCCATTACTTGATTCTTATCCATCATGGAGCAAGAGCGAGATAGGGCAGCCATCGCAGCAGATTGTAGCGTCAATAGACCCAAAGAATCGAGGCGATATCTTGTCTGGCTACCTGGCAACATGGTTTCCATAAGCAGAGGGAGGCGCCAGACCTCTCGTCAGTATCTGGGAGCATGGGCGCCACACTATCACCTTGCGTCAGCAAGATGTCCGCCCTCTTTGACCCGATTGCCAATGCTAGCCAGCTCACGGACATCAGAATCTGCAATACCTCGTTGAGGGGAATATACCGGCTGCTGAACAATGACACCCGTCAAAAGGACTTTCCATCGTCGTATCCATATATAGAACTGCAGATATTATCTGCCATAGCGATGGGGAGATCAGCAGTTTGGCCATTCATACTTACTGGGGCATGTGAGCTGAACTACGTAACGCTCAGCTATAACAGGTATGCATCAGACGTAGTGGTGAAGGTTCGCATGGGTAGCGTCTCACAGGTGCTATTGGCGCACAGCCATGCTCTGCTCTGTCTGATGTGGTACCATGCTATGGTGCTAGAAAGTCTATTCTTTCACGCTTAACCTGTAGAGGAACATGTTCGGTACAGGGAGGTTCAAGCCAGCATGTATGTCATTGTCTATGGCTATCGCACCAAGCAGTGGCGGATGGGACAGATTTCCGCGCCGTGCCAGCGCTGTCAGCGTACAGTCCAGCAGCAAGTGGTACGCTCACAGCGCAAGTTTACGCTCTTCTGGATTCCTCTCTTTCCTATTGGCACTAAAACGTTTCTGGTGTGTCCTTTCTGCGGTAATCAGGCCCGCATCGATAATAAGCAGGCTGACGCCTGGTTTAGGCAGCCTGCTCCTCCGGGAACACCGGGCATGCCAGGGGTCCCTCCGCAGCCTGGCCAGGCCCAACAGCCTGGGCAATAGCCGCCGTCCAGCTATCCTCTGCTGCCAGACAATCCTCCAGTGGAAAAAGGTGGTCGGCGAGGATAGCAACGAGCAGGTTCCTTCCTTCTTGGTCAGTGATTGATGGCCACCGGCATTAGCGCACAGCGATCAACTGCCCTATAGAAGGAATACTTCGTTACAAAAAAGAGAAGGGACCTGAACAGGTCCCTTCTCTTTTTTGTAAGAGGTTATCGATTTCTTCAAGAACACGTTCGTATGTTCCCGCTTTGCCTCGCACAAGCATTGACAAGGGTGAGCTGGCATGGTATAGTTACTATCATCCTATCATGATAGGATGATAGTAGTACAATATATTTGTTGCGGGCTGCGCTCGGAGAGCCAGGCCGGCAGTCTTGCCTGTGCTTACTTCGCCCACAAGTAAGTCGGTGCCGGTATGTCTTCACGCCGGAGTGCCTTCAGCCTTACATGTTCGCACCAACGCAGGTGCAAAAGCTGTGTCCTTTACAAGGAAGAAGGAGTTTAGCATGTCCAGGCTCTTCAAGACAAGCTTTACCCTCCCCGTTGTGATCTTCATTGTACTTGCCACCCTCATCGTCGGGGTGGTAGGTGGTCGTATTTTCGCAGCTCCTGCAAGCCAGGCCAGTGGCAACGTGCCGGCCTCTGGCCAAAAGATTGACGTTATCGTCAAAGCGACCGACTCGGCTTTCTGGCAGGCGATGCTCGCAGGCGCACAGGCTGCTGGTAAGGACTGGGGGCTTCAGGTTGGACTATTCGGCGCCACCTCAGAGACAGACGTCGCCGATCAGGTGCGGCTTGTTGAAAATTCGATCTCGCGCGGCGTGAATGGCATCGTCATCGCCGCCTCCTCTTCGCAGGCGCTCAATAGTGTGATCGACCGTGCGCGCAGCCAGCATATCAAAGTCATTACTGTCGATAACCCAGTGACGACGACCACCGATGGTTTTATTGGCACCGATAATGTAAAGGCAGGGGCGCAGGCAGCTGACCGGCTTGGTGAGCTGCTGGCCCAAAGGGGCATCAAATCTGGCAAGGTGTTGCTAGAGTCATCGGTTGCAGGCGTCCAGGTGCTCATTGACCGCGACAGGGGGTTCCAGGAAGAGCTGGCCGCCCATTACCCTGGTCTGAAGATTATTGACCACCTTTATAACAACAACGATGCTCCGACGGCCCTATCGCAGGTGAATGACGTGATCACGGCCAATCCGGATCTCGTCGGCATCTTTGCAGACAACAATGTCTCAGGAGATGGCGCTGCTCTAGCCATTCAGGAGAACAAGGCGCAGAGCCGTATCAGTCTCGTTGCATTTGACACAGACCCCCAGGAGGTCGACGCGCTGAAGAACGGCAGTCTGCAAGCGCTAGTGGTGCAGAATCCGTTCTTCTTTGGTTACCAGAGCGTGGTTGAAGCAGCAATGAGCATCCAGGGCCGCTTTCCGCCCGCGAAGCTGGACCCGGGTGCGCTCCTGGTCGACAAAAACAACATGAATGATCCGGCTGTCCAGAAGCTGCTGAATCCTCCGACCGCCAAGGGAGAAAACTAGCATGGAACCCCGCCTGCTGTCGGTTCCGGTTATTCAACTCATAGGTATTTCGAAAGCGTTCGGGCCGGTTCAAGCTCTGCGCGATGTCTCTCTTGACTTGCGTCGTGGCGAAGTCCACTGTCTTGCGGGGGAGAATGGGGCAGGCAAGTCAACGCTGATCCGCATACTGACCGGAGCAGTTCACCGCGACAGGGGCGAATACTATCTAGATGGCCGAGCACTCGGCCATCTAGATCCGGCGCAAATGCGGGCGCTTGGCATCGGCGTTGTCTATCAGGAGCTTAGCCTTCTGCCCGATCTATCGGTACAGGAAAACCTGCTGATGGGCCGCCTCCCAAACACCGCTGGCATTCTGCAGCCACGAGCACTACGAGAGCAGGCGACGCGCATGCTCGCACGGATCGGCCTGGCCTCGCTCGATCCCCAAACCCCAGTCTCGGCGCTGCCACTTGCGACGCGACAGATGGTCGAGATTGCCAAGGTGTTCGGAGCGAATGCCCGTCTGATTATCTTCGACGAGCCGACGACGGCTCTGGCCGAGGACGAAGTTCGACGTTTGCTCCAGCTCATCAGGCAGTTGAGAAGCGAAGGTATGGCGATTCTTTACGTCACCCATCGCCTCGAAGAGATCTTTGAGATCGGAGATCGTATCACGGTTCTGCGCGACGGCCAGGTGGTGGCCAGCAAACCTGTGCACGCCTTCGATCGGGAGAGCCTGATCGGGGCAATGGTAGGACGTCAGATCGAGTCCCTTTATCCCGGGCGACAGGAGCCACAACGAGGGAGGGTGGTGCTCTCGGTGCGGGGACTCCGCCTTCGAGGAAGCCCTTATGCCATCGATCTGACGGTCCATGCCGGCGAGATCCTCGGCATCGGCGGCCTGGTAGGCTCTGGTCGCACCTCGCTGTTGCGCGCGATTTTCGGGGCCGATCCCGTCGCTGCTGGAGAAATCAGTATTGATGGGAAACCACTGCGCTCCGGCTCTCCTCATCAGGCTGTCAAGGCTGGTCTGGGGCTGCTTTCCGAGGACCGCAAAGAGCTCGGCCTTCTGATCGACCTGTCTATTCGTGAGAATGTGACAATCGCGAAGCTGCCCGCTTTCGCTCGCTTCGGCATCGTCTCACGCCGCAAAGAGCAAGCTGTGCTCAACCGACTGCTGCCGAGCTTGCGTGTAAAGTTCCACACCACCGATCAGCCGGTCTCTTCGCTCTCGGGTGGTAACCAGCAGAAGGTGCTGCTGGCACGTTGGCTGGCAACCCATGCGAAGGTGCTGCTGCTGGATGAGCCAACGAAGGGGATCGACGTAGGGGCCAAGGCCGATATCTATGCACTGATCGGAGATCTGGCAGCTCAAGGACTGGGTATCGTGGTCGTGTCGTCATACCTACCCGAATTGCTCGGCCTCTGCGATCGCGTGGTCGTTGTGCACGATAGGGGCATTACCGGAGAGTTGTCCACCAAAGAAGCAACCGAGGAAGCAGTTATACGTCTGGCCAGCGAGACGCCGGTCGCTGCCCGCCGCCAGTAGGTGCCGTAGGCTGCAAGCGGATTGCAAGAACGAGGAGTGCTCAGATGCGCCCGCGTGCTTTCAGTGTCCTCGCTGAACCAGCCAGGTTTCGTGGACGAGCACAAAAGAAGGAGAGTCATATGGCATCGAAGCCGAGTACTCCACACGCACATACCAATGCATCGGAGGAGAGAGAGTCAGGTCAGCCGCTTGCCGAGAACCCACAGCCCCAGACCATCGGTTTTGGCACGGTTGTCAAACGCGAAATCGGTGGAGTCCTGGTCATACTGGTGCTCGCCGCCGCTCTGACTCTAACGACAAGCACGTTTCTGACGCCAACCAATCTCGCGAATCTGGTCCGCCAGGTGACTGTCTTTGCGGTGCTTGCGGTTGGGCAGTTATTTGTCATCCTCACCTCGGGCATCGATTTGTCCGTCGGCTCCATCCTGGGTCTGAGCGGTGCAGTGACGGCGCTGCTGCTGGTGGCTGGGATGCCGGTGCCTCTGGCTGTGCTCATCGGCCTGGTCGCCGGGTTGGCCAGCGGCTTCGTTAATGGGCTACTGGTGGCTTTTACCAAGCTCCCCCCTTTCATCGCAACGCTGGGGATGCTCGGGATTACACGCGGGCTGGTCCTGCTGATGACCGATGCTGAGACGATCTCTCCGCTGCCCGAGAGTTTCAATGCGATCGCCAATGGATCGCTCCTAGGCTTGCCCAATCTTCTGTGGATTCTTGTCCTGGCGGGCATCATAGCGACTTTTGTGCTGAGCAAGACGGTCTTTGGTCGCTATGTCTACGCCGTAGGCTCCAACCAGGAATCGGCACGCCTGGCCGGGGTGCCGGTGCATGCAGTGCTAATCGCCGTCTATAGCATCAGCGGGCTTCTGGCCGGATTCGCCGGCATATTGACCGCCTCGCGGCTGGGTGCCGGTATTCCTACTGCCGGGGATGGCTATGAGCTGCAGGCGATCGCTGGGGCGGTCATCGGGGGCGCCAGTCTCTCGGGAGCCAAAGGTCGAGCTGTGGGGGCAATCCTGGGCGCCTTCATCATGGGGATGCTGGATAACGGCGGCAATCTGCTCGGGGTCAATTCCTTCTATCAGCAGATCGCCATCGGCGCTTTAATCCTGCTGGCTGTCTACTTCGATCGCTTGCAAGGACGCAGATTCAATCTGGAAGGGCGCGCCTCCTAGAAGAGAGGTAGATGTAGATGAAAGGAGCAGTAAGGCATTGAAGCCAACCTTGATGGATCCATTCTCACTGACGCTCGATATCACCTCTGGCCAGCTGAAGCCTGCAACCAGCCACGTGCAGCGTCGCCTCTCGCACATGCGCGGGATGTACGGCGATGCTGTAGCTGAGCAGACCCTCCTGGAGCAGGACGATCCTTTGATCTATGAGGTATTCCAGTACGATGTGCCTAATGACAACGGCCAACTGCTTGTCTGCACAACAGTGCTCTATCCCGGTCAGGTCGGCAATGAGTATTACATGACAAAGGGGCACTATCATGTGAAGGCAGATGCGGCTGAGGTCTACCTGGTCCTGAGCGGATGCGGGAAGCTGCTGATGCAGGTGGATGATCGCTTCAGCGTGCTCGACATTGGCCCGGGAACTGTCGCCTATGTGCCTCCATATTGGGCCCATCGCACAGTGAATACCGGAAGGACGCCGTGCGTCTTCCTGGCAGTCTATCCAGCCGATGCCGGACACGACTATGGCCGCATTGAACGCGACGGCTTTTTGCAACGTGTCGTTGCCCATGCTGGAGAGCCGAGGCTCATCTCTACCCATAAGCAGGCATCCTAGACACCTGTTCGCTAACGGGAAAGCCAGGGTGCGAGATACCTATCGCTTGCTTGCTGGCTTTCCCCAGAGGGAGAAGCGGAAGATGATGACGTCTATTCAAACCCTCGGTGGTCCGCATCCTGCTAGGAGTATTGCTGTTGCTGATGCCCATGCTCACCTCTGGCTCCAGTCTGAGGTGGATGGCAATCCAGTCCTCCACGATGAGGAGCTGGCTCTGGCCGAACTGGCCGATTTTGCCTCGGTAGGTGGAAGCTTGGTTGTGGACTGCCAGCCCGGAGGGGCGGGACGCGATGAGCGCGTGTTGATGCGCCTCGCTCAGGCTTCTACGGTTGCGATTGTGGCAGCGACGGGTTTTCATCTTCCGCGCTATTACCCTCCTGGAAAAGGTGTCTGGTCCCTGAGCGAGCAGGAGGCTTTCGACTTTTTTGCGCGTGAACTCGCTTCCGGCATGGACCTGACTCCCGGCGTGCGGGCTGGAGTTGTCAAGTGTGCTTGGACTGGCAAGAGCAGTCACGAGATGGGGCTGATGCAGGCGGCGCTGACGGCAGCCCGACAGCTCGATGCCGGAGTCGTGGTCCATACCGAAGCCGGGGCGAGAGTGGAGCAACTCATCCGTGTGATTGAGGCCTGCGGCGTTTCTCCGGGACGGGTACAGATTTCGCATATTGACAAGCGTCCCGAGTATAGCCTGCACCGTGACCTGGCCCGCGCTGGCTATGTCTTGGGCTATGATACCTTCCTGCGCCCGAAGTATGATCCAGAGCGGCGTGTCTGGCCAATGTTGCTCCGCATGGTCCAGGAGGGGCTATGGACGCAGATCACACTGGGTCTTGACTTAGTTGATAGCTCACAGTGGTACGTGCGGGGCGGACCTGGCTTGCGTACTATTGCAAAGCAATTGCTGCCCCGGCTGCATCAGGCGGGTGTCAGCGACACAGCCCTGCAAGCTCTTGGCGGAGGCAATATAGCCCGGTTACTAGCAAGACGACATGGAAGGGACAGACATCATGAGGAGGCGCCTGAATAGTACGGTCCTGGTAACATCGCGTTCCTTTGGGGTTGACGATGCTAGCTTGCGGGAGGATCTTGAGGCAGCAGTCAAAGAGGTCCGCTATAACCCCTATGGGCGTGCTCTGACGCTGGAGGAGCTACGTAGGGCGGTTGGTGACGTCGATGGCATCATCGCCGGCTCGGAGAAAATTGATGCCAGTGTGTTCGCGGCTGCCCCGCGTCTGCGTGTGATCGCACGCTACGGAGTGGGTGTAGATAATATCGACCTGGCTGCAGCCAGGGAGCATGGCGTTGTCGTCACGAACGCACCTGGAGCCAATGCCGAGGCTGTGGCGGAACTCACCATCGGTTTTCTTTTTGCGCTATCGCGCTCTCTGAGCAGGATCGATCGGGCTGTTCACGCGGGCCAGTGGCCATCGCTCCAGGGTCACGAGGTTGGGGGCAAAGTTGTCGGGCTGCTGGGGCTGGGACGGATCGGCCAGGGGGTTGCACGGCGAGCCTTGGCCTTGGGTTGCACCGTCATGGCATACGATCCTTGCATTAACCAGGCTTTCGTTGACAACTACAAGGTCCACGTTGCCCCCCTCAATGAGGTTGTTGCGCAGGCGCATTTCCTCTCGCTGCATCTGCCTCTCACTGCAGAGACGCGGGGCCTTGTCGATCGCAGCTTGTTGGAGCGTATGCGTCCAGGTAGCTATCTCATCAATACAGCTCGGGGCGAGCTGCTGGTCGAAGAAGATCTGCTGTGGGCGCTTGAGAGTGGTCCTCTCCGTGGCGCAGCGCTGGACACGCTATGCGATGAGCCACCGCCCGCGGATCATCCTTTTCTAGGGCGCGAGGACATTATTCTGACATCGCATGTGGGAGCACATACTACTGAAGCAGCGAGGGCTGTGGGGCGCATCGCCCTGAGCGAGCTGCTGGCCGTTCTCTCTGGCCAAGCGCCACGTTTTGCCGTCTCACTTTCATCTGAAGTACATACACCATGAATAGACAAGGAGAAATATTCGCACGACTCGCCCAGGCCGCGCTCATTGCGGTCGTACGCGCGGAACAGCCTGAGCATGCCGTTCGTGTCACCGGAGCTCTGCTGGCGGGCGGCATCCAGGCCGTTGAATTGACTTTTACTACTCCGGGCGCGGCGGAAGCGCTGGCAGCGGCACGCCAAACCTATGGCGATGCCGTGTTACTCGGCGCCGGAACTATCCGTGAGCCTGCCCAGGTTACAGCTTCGGTACAGGCGGGAGTGGATTTCCTGGTCTCGGCCCATCTGCGTGCCGATCTATTGCAGGCCATGCTGGCAACTGGCCTGCCAGCCCTCCCTGGCGTTTTTACGCCAAGCGAGGTTGCCCAGGCGCTTGAAGCCGGCGCAGAGGTTGTCAAGCTCTTTCCAGCATCGACAGCCGGTCCAGGCCACCTGCGCGCGCTGCGTGGACCGTTCCCTGGACTGCAGGTTGTTCCCACAGGCGGCATCGACATCGAGGATCTGCCTCGCTGGTTTGCTGTCGGTGCGCTGGCTATAGGCGTAGGGAGCGAGCTTGTACCGCGTTCTCTGATGCAAGAAGGTCGCTGGGATGAGATTACGAGCCGGGCCATGCGCTTTGCCGCGGCTGCTCGTAGTGCTCGTGCCCAATGAGGTGAGAAATACTGGATGACTCGTTTTTTTACCTTTATCGGCGTCACAACCAGGCAATCGTCTATTATGCGTATCTTTCCTCGCTGGCGCGATTTGTTGGGCCTTGGCCAGGACGTGGAAATGGTCGGCTGGGATTTGCCTATCAATGCCTCGCCTGAGCAGTACCGTAGGGCGGTTGCAGAGCTTAAGGCTGATCCCAATAATCTCGGTGCCCTGGTCACAACGCATAAGATCAATCTCTATCAAGCGGCTTGCGATCTCTTCGATGAGGTTGACGAGTACGCCAGACTGCTGACCGAGATCTCTTGCCTGGCCAAACGCGATGGCAAGTTGCTCGGCTGGGCAAAGGACCCGATCACCGCTGGCCAGGCTCTTGATGATATTCTTGGGGTAGGATATTTTGCTCGGACACAGGGCCACGTGCTCATTTTCGGAGCTGGTGGCGCTGGCGTGGCGATCGCGTTGCACCTGCTGACGCGCCCTGATCGGGCCGATCGCCCAGTACAGCTCATCATCCTGGAGCGCAGAGCGACTAACCTTGCGCGCCTACGTGCCTTGCAACAACACGTTGCGCCAACGGCCTCCGTCACCTATGTGCAGAATGGCAACCCGCGCGTCGGCGATGCACACCTCTCGGCGCTACCGCCGGGCTCAGTCATCATTAACGCGACGGGGATGGGCAAAGATCTCCCTGGCTCGCCCGTTACCGACGCGGCACAGTTTCCGGAGCGAAGCGTTGTTTGGGAGCTCAACTATCGCGGATCGCTGGATTTTCTGCATCAGGCACAGGCGCAGAGCGATGGTCGTCTTGTGCGGGTCGTTGACGGCTGGAGGTACTTTATTTACGGCTGGTCTGCAGTTATCGAAGAGGTTTTCAATCGCCCCATCACAGTAGATGAGTTGGCGCTGCTTGAGCGCGAGGCTGCATTTGCCCGTCCATCTCCGTCTCTGCGTTGAAGAGGCATCGTGATGGTCGTGATACTGTCCTGGCAAGCCAGAAGGGGTGCTATGAGCAGCATTTCTATGCGACGAGGAGGATTTGCATGCGCTACATTCTCGCCCATGATGTAGGGACCACTGGTAATAAGGCCACTCTTTACAATGAAGAGGGCGTTCAGGTGGGGATGACCTTTAGCCCTTATGCTACTGCCTATCCGCAGGTCGGGTGGGCGGAGCAGAACCCCCAGGACTGGTGGCGGTCGCTGTGCCACTCCACACGGCAATTGCTGTATGAGTCGGGTGTCGCAGCGGAAGAGGTCAGCGTTGTGGCCTTCAGCGGTCAGATGATGGGGGTTGTCCCTGTCGATAGCCGGGGGCGTCCGGTCCATAACGCCATTATCTGGGCGGACTTGCGCGCTGTGGCCCAGGTTGAGCGCGTTGCCACACGCATCGATCCACAGCGCGTCTATACGCTGACTGGCCATCGTCTCAGCGCCTCATACTCGGCGGGTAAGATGCTCTGGCTCAAAGACGTTGAGCCAGAGGTCTACAGGCAGACATATAAATTTCTGCAGGCCAAGGATTTCTTGGCAGCTCGCCTGACTGGGCAGTTCGTCACTGACCCTTCCGATGCCTCTGGCACTAACCTTTATAATCTTGAGCGCGGCGAGTGGGATGGAGAGCTGCTGGATGCCTTCGGGATCGAGCAGGAGAGATTGCCTGCTATCTATCGCTCCACCGATGTCATCGGCGAAGTACAGTCAGCCGCGGCGGAGGAGCTAGGATTACGCGCCGGGACACCGGTCGTAATCGGTGGTGGGGACGGCTCATGTGCTGCCACAGGGGCTGGTGTCATCCGTCCGGGCATTGCCTACAATTATATCGGTTCCTCATCCTGGATCGGCATTGCTACTGAGAAGCCGATCCTCGACCCACAGATGCGTACGTTTACCTGGGCCCACCTTGTTCCCGGCATGTTTACCCCTACTGGAACTATGCAGGCTGCGGGCAGTTCTTATCAGTGGGCGCGTGACGAGCTGGCCCAGAGTGAGAGAGAGGTTGCTGAACAGCTTGGGATCTCTGCTTACGAGCTGATGAACCAGGAAGTGCAGCAGTCACCGCCGGGGGCGAACGGCTTGCTTTTCCTCCCATATTTGCTTGGTGAGCGCAGCCCTCGCTGGAACCCAAACGCGCGTGGCGCCTTCGTCGGGCTGACCATTCGGCACCGTCAGGCAGACTTGTTACGCGCCGTGCTGGAAGGCATCACCTTTAATCTGCGTGTCATCCTTGAGGCCTTTACACGACAAGGCGCCCAGAGCGAGGCGATGCGCGTGATCGGAGGCGGAGCTCGTAGTGCTGTATGGAACCAAATTATGGCGGATGTCTTTGGAATCCCGGTTCTGCGCTTGACGCAGCTGGAAGGGGCCACTTCGATGGGCGCTGCTATCGCCGGGGGTGTCGGTGTTGGTATCTGGCAGGATTTTTCCCAAGTGGACCATATGGTAAGCGTCGCCAGGGAGACCCATCCCAATCAGGAGCGATACCGCTTCTACAGCAAGCAGTACGAGATCTTCAACGCTATCTACGATGCTCTGGAGGATGCCTCGATCTTTGATCGCCTGGCTGCTCTGCCGTGAGTAGCCCAGTCATTGAAGGGCATGCTTACCTGTGGTAAGATGTTGATAACAATGCGAGGGAAGGTCTGGAGCTTATGCAGCAGGTCAAGGAAGGTGTTGTGATCTTCGATACGGATGTCATCGTGCGCGACAGTCCAGTTCCATATTACTATCAGCTTGCTCGTTATATTGAGCGCAAGATCAAATCACGCGAGTGGTTACCACACCAGCTCTTACCCAGCGAGCAGGAGATCTGTACTCGCCTCGATGTCAGCCGTACTGTCGTTCGCCAGGCTATGGACTACCTGGTGAAGGAAGGCCTCGTCGTCAAACAGAACGGGAAGAGGAGTAGTATTGCTGGACCTAAGTACTCCGGTGACCTGATGCAAAATTTGCGAGGCTTCTATGAGGACGCCATTGCCAAGGGCAAGGTGCTCTCTACTCGTGTACTCGATCTGAAAGTGATCGGGGCTAGTGGAGACGTCGCGGAGGCGCTACGCCTCGATGAGGGTACTCCTGTTATTATGCTCAAGCGTTTGCGCTTCCTCGATGGAGAGCCAACCGTACTGGTCACCACCTACCTGCCTGAACATCTGTGCCCCTCGCTCATCCATGAAGATTTCACTAGGCAGTCGCTCTACACTCTCCTCTCTGAGCGTTACCATCTGGAGATCGCCGAGGCAGTGCGCACCATCGAAGCGGTGAGTGCGACACAGCAGGAAGCCAGGTTGCTTGGCATCGTCCCGGGAAGTCCGTTGCTTCTGCTCAAAAGCGTCGGCTTCTTAAGGAACGGACTTCCCCTCGAATACTATATTGCCCGGCACCGCGGCGATCGGAGCAAGTTCCAGGTGCATCTGATAGAACCTGCTAGGTGATGCAAGCTTCGTTCGAGAAACATGGTGAGAAGAGGTCCTTGAGCCGAGTTGCACGGCAACCTGGGTTGTAATCCTTCCTCGATCTGCCATGTCTCGAGAATGGTCATGGCGATACTCCGGAAACTCTAACGCTAGCACGCTCGAATCAGCACGAGCGGCTTTGCTCAAGTAGACGAGGTAAGTTGCGCTCGATTAGCCTCGGACGTTCTGCATGCAAGTAGGCCCCTCAAAGCTAGGTCTGGAAGAAGCGGAGCAGCACATTGAGCGCATCTTTGCGCGCCTGGACCGCGTGGAGCTGCGTTTAGAGACGCTCAGTGGTGAGACTGTCCAGGACTAGGGGTGGTCATCCTCCTTTGCCCCGGTGCCCGAGTACCACCCTGCTACCTTACGCTGGCGCAACCCTGTCGCTCGCTGGCGGGTGCCTGTTTCTCGCTCTTCTTTTCTCTTTCCTCTTTTCCAAAACCACCCGGGATACTCTGTTCGTTCCTCTCAGTTTTCCATGACTCGGAACAAAGGGGCGCAGGTCTGCCGTGGCTTTAAAGCAACCATTTCCTGCCTCGCTAGATCGCAAGCCAGTCCCGCCTGTTTTAGCAACCGCATAGCCATCGCTCGTCGTTCTTCCCCCGAAGCCAGCTCCCAGAACTTCCCCAAGTGGGGAAGTTGCGGCCTGCCTCGAGGAGAGAGATGACACGGCATAGCTCCCCACCTCCCCTGTCACGGGCCCTGCTCCCCGTGGGCTACGGCGCCTCATGGCATCGTGTCCTCATCGACCAGGCGCTGACAGGACTCCCTGCGGCGCTCCTGGTAGAGGTGGGCTGGTCATCGCGCTCGCGCCTTCCCGGGTGGGGAGGCACGGCCCTGCGCCGGCGCTACGGCACGCGCTACCTGCCCCTGGGGCACCTGTTAGGGAATATGACCTACCGGGAGCCGGGGCAGATCCGCACCGCCGCCAGATCTGCGAGGCCGTCCAGGCCGCCGATCCCACGGTGATGGTCTGGCAGCCGGAGCAGGTGCTGCCCTGGCTGGAGGGCCGGCCACGACCGGAGGAGACCATACCACATTGTCCCGAGAGAAAGGAGAGCTAATGCACCTCAGCATTCCTGTCCAGGCCTGTCTCCGTGCCCTGACCCTGGCGCAGGCTCGAAGTGGACGCTGGGCGCAGCACGTGTGCCTGACTGCTGGCCCCGACGGCGTCCAACTGGAAAGTTCCGATGGCCTCCTCGCCCTGTGTGTGCATCTTCCCGAGGCACACATCTGGGAGGAAGGCCAGATCCTGCTTCCTTCCCGGCAGCTGCAAGCGGCGCTGCGACCGTATGCTCTCGCCTCGGGGCAGTCTGTGGAAATCCGCGAGTCCCTGGGCGGGGTCACGCTTCTGATCGCAGACATGCGCGTGAAGCTCACCGGAGAGGACCCGACGCCTTTTCCCGGGATGGCGAGGCACCTCGCCATCCCGCGTTCCTGGAGGGCAACGGTCAGCGCTCCAGCCTTGCGGAGCGGGCAGCACCAGGTGCTCTTTGCGGCAGCCAAAGAGAGGGCCTGTCCTGCGTTTCAAGGAGTCCTGTGTCAGTTCGACGTGCCCGCGCCGGGGCAGCTCACCCTGGTAACGTGTGACCAGTTTCGGATGGCCATCCACACGATCCATTCCCCTGCCGTGAACGTCGACCAGGACGCCGGGCAGTGCCCCCAGGACGAGGGCGAGCCAGACGGGCAGGCGGCGGGGCCGCAGCTTCTGATTCCGGCCACGTCCCTGGCAGCCCTGCAGCGACTGCTGCCCCGTCGGAGAACGGTCACCATCGGGGCCTGGCCTCACGGGGTCCTCTTCCAGATCGAGCAGCTGGAACTCTTCTCCTGCCTGTTGCCGGAGACCTTCCCGGACTACCGGGCGGCACTGCCGCGGACCGCGGACATGCGTGCCCGGCTGGAGGTGGAACCGTTCCTGAGACAGCTCCAGGCCGCCAGAGCGTTTGCCCGCGAGCGAGCCAATGGCGTCTGGCTCCGGTTCTGCAGCGCGGCTGGCGGAGCACAGCAGCAGGGCCAGGTGAGCATCATGGTGGGCCGGCCTGCCGCCTCGGGGGAAGGGGAAGTCGACTATACCAGCACCCTGGAGACCACGGTAGAAGGGGCAGACCTCGCCCTGCTGCTCAATAGCGAGTATCTGCTGGAGGGACTCAAGCGCCTGCCACCCACAGCGGTGGTGGACATCACCGGAACCGTCCCCTTTCGCCCGCTGGTCCTCACCTGGTGTGCCCCTAGCAGTACCCTGACCTCCCTGGTGATGCCGATGGTCCAGGATCGGTAGAGGGAGGGACCTGCTGGGGACAGCCGCCGTCTGCCCGACAGGTCCAGTGACAGGTGATCCGCCGGGCGCGGGCATGTGCTCCGTCAGCAGGAGCGTTCCCCCTGGCCTCAGCGGGGCAGCAGGAGCCGCCGCTGCGCCCTTCCTGCTCCTCTTCCGAGGAAGGGGCCTGAGCTGGTCCTCTGGTTCTTCCGCTCAACCCCGCGCTTCCCGCCTGGTTCCCGTGCCGTTCCCAGGGATCACCGTGAGTGATCCCTGGGTCTTCCTCTGCCTTCCCACTCCTTTCCGCCTATCATGGACTATTGTTGCTCTGAGACAAGGAATGATCGCTTCTTCTGAAGGAGAAGATGTATGGACCATCCGACGCATGAGCAGTATAATTCCCAAGAAGAACCTCTTCCCCCAGAGGTCCTCGCCTTTTGTCGACTGGTCGCTCGGATTATTCGACGTGCTTTACAGGATCAATTACTCGACGCAGAAAGAGGGTGCCCCGCAGGACTGTCGGTCTCCTCTCTGCAGGGAGAGAAGCCGGGGCAGCAGAAGTGAGCGCAGGGGGTGAACGGTGACTTCACCAGAGTCAGGTCTTGTCGCCGGCTACGTGCGCCGTTCCAGCGAAATGCAGAAAGACAACTATAGTCTCGAGGCCCAGAAGCGGGCCATTCGCGAGGCGGCGAAGCTGCACGGATTACCAGAGCCGGTCTTCTATGAGGACGACGAGCGTAGTGCGCGGGGAGAACACATTGCGAAACGTCCAGCTTTTAAGCGGCTCCTCGAGGACGTCCAGGCAAAGCGTATCCGGGTCGTGATCGTCCATACCCTGGACCGATGGTCCAGGAACGTGATGGTGACCTTGCAGAGCTTTCGCATTCTCTCCCAGGCAGGCACTGCGTTCCTTTCCCTTTCGGAGCACATCGATTATTCCTCTCCAGAAGGACAATTGCAGCTGACGATTCTCGCGGCCTTTGCGGCTTACTTTTCGGACAGCCTGGCAAGGCACACGAGCAAAGGGAAAAGGGAGCAGGCTGTCCAGGGACTGCATAACGGCGATATTCCTTTTGGATATCGCTCGGGAGGGCCAAAATCGCCGCTAGAGATTGACCCAGACAAATATCCAGGCGTCCGCTTGATAGGCGAGTTACGCATGCAGGGAAAGACTGCCGAGGAAATTGCTACTGCCTTGAACGCGGCTGGCTACCGTACCAGCAGCAAGCGGTTTGGAGATCGACTCTTCACGAAGGATACGATTAATGCTATGTTACGGAACGAATTCTATGCGGCCTTTGCTCCCGGCGATGATCGGGGGACCATCCGCTACAAGGGGCAGCGGTTTCGAGGCCAGCATCCGGCGATCTTCACGTATGATGAGTGGCAACACATCCGTGCTCTCTCAAAATCCTTGTGCCACGTCCAAACCCGCACGGTTGTCGTCCGGAAGATCTACCCATTTGCGGGATACATTGCTTGCATTCATTGCGGCCTGACGCTGCGCTGTGATACGGGGAACACGCCTGCCAATCGGCGAAATTACTACCGGGACGCAGCCAAAACGCGCCGTATTCCTTGCTCCACCAGCGGCAACTTGATGGTGCGCACCAACCTGGTAGAGGAGCAGTTTGGCCACCTGCTCAAGCGTCTCCAGTTGCCTGAACACTGGCGTGAGCACATCCGCCAGGAAATGATGGCCCAGGCGGCATCAGGAACCACGTCTGAGGCAGTTGAGCGGGAGAAGGAGCGACTGCTGCTCAAGAAGGCGCGTACGCTCAAGGTGTATTGCGAGGGGTTTATTGATGAGAAGGAATTTCAGGCCGAAATGGCCGCAACAGAGCTGGCACTCAGGAAACTGGAGGTCCCCGAAGTCAACGGGGTGACGCTCGCAGAAGTGACCCAGGCGGGTGAACATCTGCCCGAGATGGCAGCCCTGTGGGAGATGGCCACGCCCGAGGAGAAACGGGAGATGGTGACGATGTTGCTGGAGCCAGGGGGACTGTACTACGATCTGGAGAATAAGATGATTGCGGCGCTGAAACCCCGTCCAGCCTTTCTGCCCATCTTGCGCATGCTGGACGGGGTGACTGAGTACGAGGAAACCAGGGGGCTGCTGTTGACAGCACACTGGTGCGAGCGGAACCGACGGGATTCGAACCCGCGATCTCCTGCGTGACAGGCAGGCGTGTTAGGCCACTACACTACGGCTCCCCAACCAGCGAGGCTGAGTCTCTTCAGCCTCGCTCGTGGCAGTTGCTATCATACCAGAAGAGAGGGCAGTCTGTCAAGCATCTCTTTTGCGCTTCCTGACCCGCTGGCTTCATGAAGCAACACTCCCGCCAACATGGCAAGGACCAGTAACGCCAAACAACGAGGCCAGAGAAGGATTTTTACTACCCTAGTCGATGGAGGTCACAACAGTCAGGCATGCGCTGCTATCCTATCCTGCCTGGAACGCATTTGTATGCTAGATATCTCCAAAAACATGATAACAGCAGAGCAAAAGAACAGACGCCGAATCTTGCTTACCTCACCTCGTCTCGGCGTGTCACGCAGCAGTCTGTGAAGAACGGTGGCGAGAGCGGAACCGACGGGCTTCGACCCCTCTGTCGACACTATCCAGGCTCCATCAGTACATTGAGACCTGCAGCAGTGAGACTTCGGAAGACCAGGCTGCACCGGCACCTGCCAGGCACCGCTGGAGCGATGCCGCCCGCCTTGCCCGCTTCCATATCCCTCTCTCCGAGTGGCCCCATGTGCTGGCCCTCCTGAAGCAAGGGGTCTCCCTGCGCCAAGTCGCAGCGCAGTTCGGCGTCTCCTACGAAAGTGCGCGGCGCGTGCAACGTGCCTGGCATGAGTTGCAACAGAAGGGATCTTTCTTGTGGCCTCGTCAGAGCTGATCTGGCTAGGTCCAGCGCAGTACCCAGCGAATCAGAAGCGAAGCCAGGAATCACCAGCCCCAGGAGCACCAGCGAACCAGCATAGGCTTCATGGATCTGATACGCATAAGGACTCAGGGTAAAGGTGAAGATGCGGAGCGGCAAGGCATCTATTGGCAGCGTTCGATCCGTGTCCAGCGATAGACTCCCAAAAGCGGTCATCAGTAACAGGAGTCCTGTTCAGGAGAACAGCGTACGGATTCTTCCTCGCCCTGAGCAGGAAGGGACAGCCTCCTCTGATCGCACTGTGCTGCTCTCTCTGTGGTACGAAGCGAGCTGCTCGCTGCGACAGGGAATCAGTCAAGTGATGCGCTGCAGCAGCAAGGCCCGCCGCTCTTCTTCTGAGAGCGGGGCATACTCGCCGCTTCTGGCCTGATAGAGAGCGATCTCCCGCCTGGCTGCAGCGAGCCTCTCCTCGGGAACCGGATTCCTCCAGAGCGCAGCGCTCACCAGCAGGGCCACAGCGATGAGGGAAGCACTGATCTCAATCCAGAGTGGGGGAGCAAAGAAGAGCCAGACCAGGAACACGAGAAAGACCCCCCAAAAGAACCACAACAGCAAACTGAATCCGAACTGGATGATCTCTTCTTACGGCAAAGGAAGGCCGTCATCCTCTGGAGGACCTGCTGGTGGCCGCCATTCCCGCCCACTCCTGTTAGGCTACCGCGTCCATACTCTGCTCTGTCGTGGGACCGGCTTGCCGCTCCTGTTTCTGCCCTCACCCGCCAATGTCCACGATGCGCCCCTGGCCCGCCCATTGCTCGCCTGGACGGTACGCCTCTTCCAGGTGCGCTCCCGCGTGATCCATTTGGATGCTGGCTTCTGGGGCCTGAAACTGATCGCCTGGATTCACACCGTCCTGGGCACCCGCGCCGTCCTGCCGTGGAACCCCAAACGCCAGAAACGGCGGAATGGTCTGCCTCCCACCTGGATCGCCGAGGAGCCAGGCAAGCGCACCTCCATCGAACGTTTCTTTGGACGTACCTTCATCTGTTTTCGGTTACAACGTCCTCCCGTCTTTGGCTGGTCGGCGGTGGCCATGCGGGTAGCCCCGACGGATGCGGCCCTCGGGGTAATCGCCTTGGCGGTCTGGCAAGCAGGCCGTTTGGAAGATCATTGTGGGGTATAGGGCCTTGTCGGCCTTGCTTTATAGGAGATTTCCTTAAAGCCCTGGTGACCATCGGCGTCAGCGGCGCGACGGACCCGCGCACCTGGACGCTGACCGGCCAGGCACTAGCCCATCCCTGGTTGGTCGGTGGCATCATCGTCTTTGCAGGGCTGCTTACCTTCGCGGCGTTTCGCGCCGACGTGACGAAGCGCCGCACGGCAGAAGAAGCCGCACGGCGCAAGCGCAAGGCCGAGGCGCAGGCCGAGCGGGAGCGTGCCCACCTTCCCTACGTGGTCAAGCGGGTGGAAACGCTGGACCCTGGCGCGCAGCCTGATGCGCCGCAAAGATGCCGCCGCGCTGATTGGCACAGGTATTGCTTTTAACCTGCGCCCGCTGGGTAATCTGCGGACCAACCAGGAGCAGGCGGTGGCCTGTTTCCGCGCGGCGCTGGAGGTGTACACCCACCAGCAGATGCCGTTTGAATGGGCATCAACCCAATACAATCTGGCACTTACCTATCTGGACCTTGGGGAAGCCCTGGCAGCATGGGACCAGCAGGCGACATGCACTGCTCTGCGCAAGGGCTAGCAATGCGTGACATTGGCCTTGCAGGTCTTCACTCACGAGCATCTTCCAGCGTATCATCGGCAAGCCAGAGAAGTAGGAAAGCTGGTAGAAGCAGCCATGCAAGAGCTTGACTGTGAAGCCTGAAAAAGCGCGAGCCTCGCGCCACCTGGCCGCATGCTCACAGACCAGTGCCCTGCTTCCCCTGAAGCGGTTGCAGACAGCACCTGCGCTCCCACAGGCAGCTATCCAACTCCTTGAGACGCAGCTGCCTCAGTCGAGGTGCTTCGTTTGTTGTTCCTTTCGTTTGTAATGGTGCTCAGGCCAGGATGGCTGGCTTGAGCACTTCCTCACACCACTGGCGGAAGCTCGTGGGAGTGGTGGATTCGGGGGTACGCGGCTCGGCGGTGGCGAGTCCCTGATCGTAGGCCGCCATCATATCGACCAGGGCCTGCGCCATAGCCTCGGACCTCCCATATCTGATCAGCGTGGCCTTCAGGGCTGAACCTGTGATCTGCTGGTAGCGCACTGGCCTGCCCAACACCTGGGACATGATCTGCGCCATGTCGTTGTAGGAGAGATCCTCGGGACCGAGCACCGGGCGACTGGCGACTCCGCTCCAGGTGCGATCGAGCAGGAGCCCGGCGGCAATGGTGGCAATATCGCGGGTGGCGCAGATTGGCTGCTTGAGGTCCCCAGATACCATGTCGAAGAACACGCCCTGGTGCTTAATCGACTCGACTTGACGGAGCAGATTCTCCATGAAAGGGGCCATTGCCAGAGCTCGGTAACTGACCCCCGTGCTGGCGATCAGGTCGTCCATCGCCAGCGATGCCGTGACATTGCCAGCCTTTCCGGACACAGCTGCTCCACGACCGAAGGCCGAGACGCCAACCACCCGCTTGACTCCCTGGCTCTTGAAGGCGTCGCACGCTGGTCGGCTGAAGCCCACATAGGCGGCCTCAACGCTCTCGGCCTGGGGGTCCGGGGGCACAAGCCAGAACACGCTGTCTGCTCCTGCGAACGCCCTGGTAACCACGTCGAGGTCACCATGCGATCCCTGCACGATTTCGACCCGCTCACGCTCGCGCGGGGACAGACGAGAGGGATCGCGCACGATCACACGGATCTGCTCGGAGCTTCTGAGCAGATTGTTCAGTACTTGATGGCCGATCAGGCCAGTGGGAGTTGTAATGACGATCATGAAAACCACCTCCAGGAGAGAGATCGCGTAATGACTCTTGGTTGCATTGAGATAGCCCTTCCTCCATCTTTGTGTGCTCTCGCTGCGGCAAACATGCCCTGCCGGGACAGGTGCCCTGCATCTGATGGCCACCACATCTAGCAAGTGAACAGAAAGATGTCGGATAGACAACAGTGTTATCTAACTAACACTTTCGTGTATACTACACAGGAGGAATAGTAAGCTGGCTCTAAACAGGAAGCAATCAGCAAACCAGCCTGATCGTTGTGTAGACAACATGGGGAGGCAATTGTTGCTTTTCACAAGGGGGAGGATGAGGACATTTCCAGGGGAAGGAGGGAACAATGACCACACCGGCGAATGAGAACGATCCACGGGTCAAACGGACTCGTCAGTTGTTGCTGCAAGCGTTCATCTCATTGCTTGAAGAGGGACGCACCATTCACTCTATCCGGGTCGCAGACATCACAGAGCGCGCAACGGTTAACCGGGCCACCTTTTATGCTCACTTTGAAGATAAATATGCTCTCTTAGAGGTCTGGATGCGCGAGAAGTTTCACCATGCGTTAGAGAGCCAGCTTCCCGCCACATCCACCCTACAGATGAGCACCTTGCGCCAGCTTCTTCTCGCCGTGTTCGATTTTCTGGCCCTCTGGCAGTATCACCTCAAGCCAGCCGATAGGCAGTTTGTGCCGTTCTTCGAGGTCGCTTTGCAGCAAGAACTCCAGGGGGTCTTTGTGCGCTGGCTGAACCAGGTCCCCTCGTTGGTGCCCATTGGCCGGGAAACAGTAGAAACCACGGCGCAGGTCATCAGTTGGGCCATCTTCGGTCCCGCAGTGCAGTGGAGCCGGGGAGACCGGACCATTGCGAAAGATGTGATGGCCCAGCACGTTTTGGCCGTCGTGATTGCTGGCTTGTCACCGATTGTCTCTGTTACTTGACTGACGCCCTGGCACTACTTTGTTAGTTTCTCCTGGGACGGAAGAACTCGATCTGCTGGGTGTGAATCAACCAGCAGACGAGATCCTGGAAGAGCCAGAAGGAGCACCTGCCGATGCACCCCAGGCAGCGAGTTTCTCCTGCCGCAGGGGGAAAATACCTCACCGGAAGGAAGAGCGAGACGAGAGCGCCTGAGAAAACGGTAGGCCAGCATGACCGGGGCCAGATGCCGGTGTAAGCCGTTCCAAGGAAGTGATCGAAGCCACATTCTTGTGGTAGGACTCCCTGATCCGGATGTCTGCTCACTCTCCCTGACCGTCCAGGAATGCAGCTTTCCGTCTACTACGCCCCTGCAAGGCACTCCCCTGCCGTGGGCACCGAGCTGCTTGTGCCGGGCTTCCTCCAGCCCGCTTACTGCTGGCGCAAGCAGATCCTCCCACTGACCGAGGCCGGATGGAACGTGCTGACGTGGGCCCCTTCCTGGTCGCTCCAGGGCGGCTAGACGGAGAGCCTGGGTTGCTGGACAGCGGAGCTCGCTACTGTCCTGGCGGCTTCGCCCTTCCCAGCCTATCTCCCGGTGGTCCTCGTCGGCTGGTCGCTGGGAGGGATAACTGGTCGGTGAGCTGCTCCGTCAATCACCTCGCAGACAAACGATTGCTGGCCTGGTGTTCGTGGGCACACCTCTCTTCCTTGAACGCCTCGCTGAGGTATTCACAGGAACAGGAACAGATGCTCCCGCGCCCTTCGACCTGTCTGAGCCGTTGACGTGGCTGGTGCGTTTTACCACCGGATTGACGATGAACCCACCGGTGTTCGGAGAGTTTGAGCGACATCTGGGCGGAAGCTGCCTGGCGCTAACCAGGCTCCTTGAGTCAGTGGACGAGCAGCGCCTTTCTCTGGCCAGCCTCCTTCCTCCCTTGCCAGCCGTCCAGGCAAGAGAGAGTATTCCCTGGCACGACTTTCGGCTGCCAACGCTCATCATCCACGGCGAGTCTGACAGACTGGTCCCTCAGATGCTGGCTCACCAGATCGCCCGGCAGCTCGAGGACGCGGGAGCCACAGTCACCCTCTCGCTCTATCCCACTGGGCATGCCGCGTTCATCGAGGAACCGAAGCGCTTTAATACAGAGCTGGTGACCTTTCCGCAGCAACGCTTCCTCTCGTCAGTGCTGACTCACACCTCCTCCTAGAGGGGACATCTGTCACCGATGATCCCACCTTTCCAGACTCTCTGTTCTCATCTGTTCTCACAGAACGAGAAAGGTGGTACTGCTCATGTCTGTGGATTCTGTTGACTCTCAGGAAAAGGCCCATCCTCCTCTTGAGGACCTCCTGTATCGTTTCTCTCCTCCTCTTGAATTGCGGCTGGATAGGGAACGGTTGCCCCATCTGGCTGACCTGATCCAGTGGCCCATACGCAACGACGATTTCTGCCTCCTGGAAGCCCTCTTCCAGGCTCGTGAGCAGCGACCGAAGAATAGCCGGCGCCCCCTCTCGGAGAGGACCTATGAATTCCTCTCTCTGATTCGAGGCCGCCTGGTCCAAGAACAGGCGGTGGCAGCTCGGACTGCCCTCGAATGGGGCCCCTCTTCCAGCTGGTCCCGCGCCAGCTGGCCGAGGAGGAAGCCTCTCCCCCTCAGAAGACAGACTAAGCAGGTGGTGAGATATCTGCGCGCGCAGGGGCGCTATCAGGCGGCTCTTCCGCTGGCCGAGTGCTCCCGCTCCATCCGCGAGCGCGTCCTCGGCTCCGATCACCCAGACACCGCCACTGCCCTCAACACTCTCGCTCTCCTCTATTACACCCTGGGCCGCCTCAGCGACGCCCTCCCCCTGGCCAAGCGGGTCCTCGCCATCCACGAGCGCCTCCTCGGCCCCGAGCATCCCATGACGCAGCGCAGCCGCGACCTCGTCGAGCAGCTCCGGCGCCAGCTGGGCGACTGATCCCATACACCCTGCTCCCCGTCTCTCAGTCTCTCACACCCTGCCTGCCCAAGGCTGGACCGGGCTACAGTCCCTTGTGCCCTGTCGGAGGGCTATCTCGCCTCGCCGGCGCACAGGGGAGCCGCTGCCCACACCTGCCAGCCCATCAGCCGCGCAGGACTGGCCCCTGCTCCAGCTCCACTCTGGTCGCTATCCCTCTCCTCATCAGCAACAGCGGGAGCAGCTCCAGCACCATCAGCGCCTCCGGGCCGACCGCGTGCAGCGTCCCCCTTCATCTGAACCACTCCCTGGCCGGGTTCCGCAGCTGCGCCCGCCTTCGGAGCGGGCCACCCACCGATAGCAATCACGCAGTGGGGACGGCGTGGAGCTGGTCATCAATGGTGTCAGCCGGGCAGCTCCTACACGAAAAGCCAGGTGGCACGAGCATTGGGGATCGCCCGCAACCGGCTGTATCTGCGTGGAAAGCAGGCGCACAAAGGCAAGCAGGTCTCCCTCGCTCGCGAACGGTGGCACGACATCGATGACACGCCGGGCCATCGCAAGCCGGCGGCCCTGCTCAAGATGGGGAAAAAGCGCGCCAGGCGGGTGATGAAACAATAGGGGTGGCGGCCAGACGCAAGCGCAAGCAATCTACCTATCCCAGCCGTGCCAGCAGCAGGGTGCCCCATTTGTTGTGCTCGATGAGTCCGGCCGGTACGCCAACGGATCACGACGATGCTGAACGCTTTATGGGCACCGTTCAGCTCTCCGTGGCGGAACGGAGACGCTCTCAGGGGGAGTGCTACGTAAGCTGTCACCAGCCGCAAAGTAGTGGGGAATGCGAGTACAAGCTCCCTGGTCGATTCGCGCTCTCCCTGGTGCTATTTATACCGGAAGTTGTGCAGATTCCTTCGCGAGCCATTGATCGGCGGTGTGTCGAATGGGGGAGAACCACACCCAGAGGACCGGGAGCAATCGACCGGCTGCTCCGACCACTAATGTCGGCCATAAGCCGATGGTTTGCCCTAACATCCCCCCGAGGAGTGCGCCTATGGGCATGGCTCCAATCACAATGAAGCGCATACTTGCACTCATCCGTCCCTGCAGGCGTTCCGGGGTAATCGTCTGTCGTAATGTCAACTGGTTGATACTATAGATGGTCCCCCCAAGACTCCCCAGGAACTGTGCTCCTATAAGCAGGGGCACAGCGAGCATGAGCGGACCGCGTGCCAGCGGGATGAGCAAGGCGCCGATGCTTGCCAGGATGGGAGCACCCACCAGGGTCCTGCCGAGGCCAAAACGCGTGGCAGTGCGCCGTGCGAGTGTTGCGCCAAAGAGAAAGCCCAGATTACTACTGGCAGAGATAATCCCCAGGAGCCCGGCAGTCGCTCCGAGGTCGCGAACCAAATACAGTACAAGGATAGTCGTAATCACACTGCCGAAGAGGTTGGCGGTTCCAGTGCAGCCGGCAATCGCTCGCAGAATCGGATTGCCAAACACAAAGCGAAGCCCTATCATCATCTCCGCCCAGAGATGCCGCTGCTCGCGCCGCGGTGGTGGTCCAGGCTCCTGTGCGCGGATCAGGCTCACACAAAGAGCAGACCAGAGGAAGGAGCCAGCGTCGAGAAGAATAGCAAAAGGGGGAGTGACGAATTGCATCAGGAAGCCCGCGATCGCTGGGCCAGCCACCTGAGACCCTGAGCGGCTGATCTCAAGCTTGCTGTTGCCCTCGATTAATTGTTCGCGTGGAAGCAACGTTGGAAGAAAGGCCTGATATGCTACCCCAAAGAAGACAGAAAGCGTCCCCACGCCAAACGCTACAATATAGAGGATCAGCATATGCAGCAGGCCGAGCCATGCTGCCAGAGGAATGAGGAGCAGTAACACCGCCCGCCCAAGATCTGCACCAATCAGCAGCAGGCGCCGTGGTAACCGATCGACCCAAACCCCTGCCATGAGTCCCAGAACCAGGATCGGGGCGGTTTCCGTAGCGCCGAGGAAACCCAGTTGTGCGGCAGGAACGTGCAACGTCACCACGGCCACCAGCGGCACAGCGAGCAAGGTGATCTGGTCGCCAAAGAGCGAAACGCTTTGCCCAATCCACAGCTTCAGGAAATTTGGATGACGCCAGAGACTCACGTTCTGCGCCTGCATCAGACCCTCCTTGTTCGCCCGGAAGGCAGTGGAGAAAGCCCGAGGAGGAGGATGTCCACGTTTCTCTTTATCCAATATGGCCGCATTCGCTGGTCTCCCTTCCGTCTTCGTCCCTGACCTGCTTCTTGGCTAGAATGAGTTCTCTGGGTATCTTCTCTGCTCCTCGACGAAAGCCAGCTTGGGTTAACCACGTCGCTCCTTCATCGAAGCTGTAGCATCGGCTTCCCCCCTGCACCAGTAGAGAAACCGAAAAGACTGCTGTCTGCCTGGGGGCAGTCTTACTCGTTTCCAGAAAGAAATCTCGCACAAGCACCATACCATGATCTTCCAGTGCGGTAGACACTTTGTTGAAGAGCAGGGAAATTTGCTCTTCATCCAGCCAATGAACCACATGAGAGACCAGGACCGCATCGTAGATTCCCGGGAGTCCATCCTTGGTTACATCTCCCGCGATCAGGTTGATCCGGTCCTGTAAGTTCGCTTGCTGGGTCATTTGTTGTGTCATCGGCAGTGTGCCGGGAAGGTCAAATATGGTAGCATGAAGGTGAGGGTAAGCCAGACGCAAAGCGATTGAACACGTCCCTGCTCCTCCGCCAATATCCAGGAGCGTGTGAAATGGACTCAGGTCTACAATCGATGCAATGGCTTGTGCCTTTTCAAAGCTCCCCTGGTAAAGTGCGAGTAAAAGATAGGTCGCTGCTTCTGGATCCTTCTCAAACAGCGTCTGTTGAGCCACATCTCTTCCAGAGAGGATAATGCGTTCTAACTGCTCCCAAGCATGCCATAAGAGATCGTCTAGATGAGCCCAATACCAAAACCGCATGCCCCTCACCAGATGGCTTTGAGCGAGGGGGGTGTTTCTATAGTAGTCATCACGCTTCTCCAATACTCCTACGCCGACTAATGCATTCAGTAATAACTCCAAATGATTCGCATTTGCCTCAATTTCTCTGGCAAGGTCTGCTGCTGTTTTCTGCCGCTCAAGCAATCTCGTGAAGAGATCAAGTTTGATTGCAGTCAACAATATCTTGGTCTCCCAGTACGACCCGAGGCGTACAAGATCATCAACCGAAAGAGAAGGCTGGTTGATCATAAGTTCCCTTCAGACCTTCTACTTTGCACCTCTAGCGTGTGCGAAAAGCCTTGCTCATGCGAAAGAACGCCAGGCTGGCAGTTTCCCAACTCGGCCAGCCTGGCCCTTCATGCTCACCTCAATCAAGCAAGACGACAAGCGATTCTTTTGCTACAAGGACTGTTAATAGTCGTTGGCCGGGCAGGCGCTGTTGGCAGGGAAAACGCGTGGGAGGAGTTCATCCGGGATCACTGTTTTCCTCTGCTTTCTTTTCTCTGGTACTACCTCAATCACCAGGCTTTCTGATGCCTTGTCCTGGGAAGGAGCAAGTTCAACTGACTGAGACTCGACTAAAATCTTGTCCTGAACTTCGTTCGTGGTCATGCGTTGCCCCTCCAATGGTTTTCATCGACTGTTCGAGAAACGCTGTAAGCCGCATCTCGCGGCTCTGCTCGTCATCGATCCAGGCAACAATGCCAATGCTTATGAGAAACTGGCAGGTTTCAACAACGGCGTCCTCTACTGTGCTTTGCTCTAATTCCTCCAATCCAGGGTACTGGTGCGTACCTGACTCAAATTCGCTGCGTATCTGCGCAGCAATTTCACGGCACGAAAAGGCCCCGCTTGCCAGTGTCAAAACCCTCTGGGCAAAAGGCGGAAGGTAGAACCATCGCCGCTCCTCAGTTCCCTCGGGTTTGACCTGGCGTATACGAATGAAGAGACCATCAGGCCTGAAGGCATTATCACGTCTGATAAGACCGAGAGAACGCGCCCATTTCAACCGATCGAAGACGATAACAGCCGCTTCGTCTCTCTCTGCTAGCTGAAATGCTTGGGCGAAGTCCATCGTAAGTGCGTAGACCGAGTGGCACCCATCGCAACGTGCCAGGAGAAACTGTTCCTGAGCACTAAGCTGAAGGGGAATTTCGCCATAATAGACCCGCCCATTCTGCAAAGTGACCTTGGGAGTGAAGTATGGATAGTAGTTAGGAATGAAGTCGAAGGCAATCCCTTTAGTTTCGGGATTACCAATGATGACCTTCGGTATGCGGTACACATGGTCAATCATGGAACGCCTCCCCCATACTGGTACTCACGGTAGACAGCCTTGTACGTAGGTCGGCCAGGACAGGGGAGTGCTCCCAGATTCCTGTGAAATCTTGCTCACGTAGATTCCCTAGCAACCACTCGCTCTTGTACAGATTCGTGCAGGGGTAGACGCCACCATTATAGCTGATATAGGCATACACGCCGCGAGCGCAGCCTCCGCACCCATCGTAAGAAGGAATACTGGGGACACACGGCATCGATTTACTGGGTGTGCGTCCGATGAGAGGGTTCCGCATCTTGAGTTCCTCGAGGTAGTCAATCAGGCGCAGAAGATGAGCTTGAGCAATCTTCTGCTGATCCTCCCCGCGCCCGGTGGAGAATAAGCGCCCAAAATGGACCTTACGCACTCCGAGGCTCTCTGCTAGTGTGACCATTGCGTCGATATCTTGTTCGCTTCCAGTGGATTCAACGGAGAGAACCGTGTGGATATCAGTCCGCACGCCTGCGCGAACAAGATGAGCAATCCCTCTCATACTTCTGCGAAAGGCGCCAACCTGTCCACGGAAGCGGTCATGGACGGCAGCGTTTGCCGAATCGATGCTGACTTTCACACAATCAACGCCGATGTCGCGAAGCCGTTGGGCAATTCGTGGGGTAACAATGGTACCATTCGTATTGAGGCAAATATACAAACCAAGGGACTTTGCGTGCTGAAGCACCTCAAAGATCCCTTTGAGCAGGAGTGGCTCGCCGCCGGTAATGACAACATCAAAGACCTCTAACTCTTTCAATCTGGTAAGGATTTGGCATAACTCTTCAACCGTAAAGTTATCTGGTCGGATCTCACTCGTTGAGCCAACATAACAATGAGTGCAGAAGAGGTTACAGGTGAAGAGCGTACTGAGTGAAACCACAAGCGGGGCTTTGAGCTTGAGATGAGCGGGCAGAGGCGATGCTGTCGTCGACGGATTTGGGGGACGTACTTCATCCTCTTGAGGGTATCCCTGGATAAGTTGCCGGTGATGCAACTCATCCAGAAACATAGTACAAATGTCCTCTGCCTGTGCCTCTGCGATTGGTTGGGACAACGCAGACGTGTACCACTCCTGGATCTTAGACTCGAGCTGCCCCACACTGGGATGAGTGTCTAAGAGTTGAATAAGTCGGTAGCCGGGCTCATTTACTGGGTGAAAAGCTTTGGTCTCAAGATTAAAGAGGACTCCCCCAAACGGTTCGGAGCGGTGTACAATGTCTGGGTGAAGGGAGATGATCGCCTCTTTTCGTAGTTGCATACTATCCTCCACTCGATAGTAGCTGGGACTTCCTAGCCAGAAACTGAGTTGATCATCTCTGCAATACTAGATATTACTGCTAACCCTTTATAAGGATAGTTAAATTTCAGCCAGAAGTCAACAAGGGAGCGTAGAGGCACCAAAGATTTGGAGGTGAGAGTGGTTCCACATGATCTGGTGGATCAGCTGCTGCCGCTGATTCCGCCTGAGCGGGCGGGGGACGTCGTCTTGATGGATCTCAGTGACCCTGAGCATCTCCCCGAGATCAATCCGCTCGATGTCCACTTCTCGCCCGTGCGGGACAAAGCCGTCGCCGACCTGCTCGCCTGCTTCCGCGAGATCTGGGCAACGAGCTGGGGACCACGCATGGAGGCGGCCTGCGAGGCCGCCTTGAAGCTGATCTACAGCGTGAACCAGCAGCTCGTGACGGAAGGAGAGGAGCGGCAGCTCACGCTGCTGGAAGTCCTGCTCGTGCTCTCCAGTGATCGCGTCCGCAACCGTCTGCTGCGCCTCCTCCATCGGCCAGATCCCTTCTTGATTCGCTGGTGGCAGATCTACTTCGAGCCTCTCAGCCTGTTCATGAGGCTCGAGCGCGTCGACCCCGTCTTAACGAAGTTCGCCAAATTCGAGGCCGTCACTCCGCGACGCATTCTGGGGCAGAGCCGCTCCTCAGTGCATGTACGGCAGTGCCTTCAGCGGGTGCTCCTCATCAAGCTGGCACCCGGCGTTGTGGGAGAGGATACCGCGCGTCTGATTGGGGCCACGCTGCTGAACTTACTCGGTCTCTTTCTGCAGGAGCAGCCAGCCGGACGCCGCAGGACGATGATCATCGTCGATGAATTCCAGTTCTTCCTGGGAGTGCGCTGGCAAATGCTGGCAGAGCTGCGAAAATATGGGGCGAATTTTGCTCTGGCCACGCAATCGCTAGACGCCTTTCGGCACACCTGGCAGGAGCGCAAGCTGCTGGCCCAGATCTTTTCCAATATCCAAAGCCTTCTGGCGTTTGCCGGCAGCGCGGACGATGCCCAGACGCTCGCTCCCGAATTGGGAATCACCACAGAGGACCTGCAGAGCCCCCCGCGCCATCACTGCTATGCCCGGTTACCCGTCGCAGGAGAACGCATCACCTGCTCGCTCCAGTTGCTGCTGCCCGACGCAGCGGACCCGGCCCTGGCCGAGCGCATCCGAGCCACCAGTCGCGAGCGCTTCTGTCGTCCGGTCCAGGAGATTGATCGGGAACTGGCTGAGCGGCAGCAGTGGCTGCTGCTCGGGGCAGAAGGCACACGGGTCGCCCGCGCTCCGTCAGGCGCTGAAGACCCTGTCGCCGGCGAGCCTGCTCAGGAGCCAGAGGGCGATTCGGCAGGGGGCACGCTCGTGCGTGATCCCCTCGCTGCAGGAGAAGGACGAGAGGAGGCCCCTGCTCCCAGCCATCCCCGAGGGTCCAAGCGAGGCCGCAAAGGGCTGCGCAAGCGCACTGAGGCCGGCTCGTTCAGGCCAGTCCATCGACAGGGACAGGTGCGTCCCTTCCTGCTCGAAGCCTTCGAGGGAGCGCTCGCAGAGCTCACCCGCGAGCCAGCAGAGGCACCAGCGGAGGGGGAAGGAGCAGCCGATGGATACTGAAGAGGGCCTGGGCCTTCCCCTCGCTCCCCAGCGGGAACGCCAGCTCATCCGGCTGCTCTGGTGGCTGTTGCGCTTTCCCTGGCAGCGGGCCGAGGACCTGGCCGTGGCCCTCGGCTGTTCCCGACCCTCTATCCATCGCTTGCTGGCGCTGGCCACGGCGGCAGGTGCCATCGAGCGCCTCCGAAGCAAGCGCTGGGACTGGTATGTCGCCAGCCCCAGAGGGGTGATCCTGGTGGCCAGGATGCTGCAGTGTGATCCTGGCGCACTGGCTGCGCAGCACGGCTACACCAGAGCGCAACTGCTCCGGTGTCTGCCGCGCCTGGCTGACTGGAGCCTCTGCCAGCAGCTCTTGCAGGACGTGCTCCGCCGCGCGCCCACTCAGCTGACGGCGCGACTGCCGGCCCCGCTGCAGATCAGTGCCGCACACGGGCAGGTCCGCTGGCTCTGGACCTGGGTACGGGACTACCGGAGCGCGTTCCTGCTTGGTCAGCAGCGCTGGCCCCTGCAAGCGACAGCGCTCTTCTGGCTCGGCGTCCAGGATCTGTCAGTGGGAGCGGAGGTCAGACGGGACACCACCACGGAAGAGCAGCAAGCCAGCAGCCTCTGCAGCGTGCACCTCCCGCTGCTGCTCGATCCAGGCCTGCCTCTCGCTGACGAAGTGCAGCGACTCTGCCAGCAGGTGATCGGCTGGGTGGTCCTCCAGGCTCGTGCCCAGCACCAGCCATCTTGTCCGCGCGTGGGACCAGTGCTCCTGCTGCTGCCAACCGGCTCAGGGCCTGCTGCTCCGCCCCGCCGGCTCCAGCTCTGGCGGCAGGCCGCGGAACGCGCTTGCCAGCAGCTTGGCCTCTCTGGCCTCGCAGAGCAGCAGGCCCCGCTGATCCTGGCGGCCTGCATCCCTCCAGGCACACGCCTGGCCTGGCACTCCCTCACCTGGCACGCCCTCTGGAATGAGCGCCCCTGCTCCCTCTGGCCGCTCCTCGCGCTTGGAGAAGGCGACCTGCTTCCCGGCGTGCGCTCCCCCCTGCGATCGCCAGCCGCCAGAGCGCGCACGGCTGCGACCAGGCCGCTCAGCCAAAGACACACCCGCTGGTTCGTGGCGTCCCTCAAACCTTCCCCCACGCAGCAGGCCCATCTCCCTGAGCTGGCTTCCCTCAGCACCCGGCTGGGAGCGCGCCATCTGCAGGTGCTTCGTCACGTGTTCACACTTCCCCTGGCCACCACCGACGAACTGGCAAGCGTCTTTGCACAGCCTGCACGCACCCAGGCCACCCTTGCGCATCTGGTGGCCGAGCTGCGCCGGATGGGCTGTGTGCGCCCCGTCGAGCCTCCTTCTCCCCGGCCCCAACCTCGCGGCGGCAGTCCCCACTGGAGACTGACGGAACGAGGGCTGCAGTTGCTCGCAGCAGTGACAGGCCTGCCCCTCTCGGCGCTGGCATCTCGCTCGGATGCCTGGCCAGGAGAGCAGTGGGGACAGCGGGCGGTACGCGGGCTGTGGCGTCAGTGGGAGCATACCCAGCAGCTCCGTCGTCTCCTCCTGCAGCTGATCCAGGCGGCACGGCAGCGAGCGATCTGGTGGGACCTGGCTCCTCACACCCGTTCTCACGAGGATGGCCGCCTCACGGTCATCCCCGATCTGCTGTTCGCCTATCGAGACGCCCAGCGAAACGTGCTCGCCTGGATTGAGGTAGACCGCGGGACGCTCAAGCCGCCGCAGTATCGTGCGAAGTGGCGTCGCTACCTGGCGTTGAGCCAGCGACAGGCTCGCAGACTCTCCCTCTATCTGGTCTGTCCGGATGGGGCACAGTCGCGCATGAGCCACGTGATCCAGCAGGCCACTGCACATCAGCCCGCTGAGTATCTTGTCTTCCGACTAGCCGAGTGGGAGCAGGTGCAGCGTGCAGGAACCTCCGTGCTCCATGCTCCGCTCTGGCGCCAGATTCTGCCTCCTCCAGGTCGCGATCAGGTCACGTTCCTTGACCCATGAGGATCGCTCACGGCGCACGCCCCTCCTGGTCCTTCTCTCTGGTCAGCGCCAGGGAAGGGGAGCATCTTCCTGACGCACGCACATCATCCTCCCTTAGCTCTGGCAAAGACGTTCCATCCAGCGCTTCCCAGTGGAAGCAGTGAGAGGGGACTGGAGATGATATATGACCCCCCTTCTTTCCCCCTGCATCTCAAGCAGATCGCTCTCGATCGGCTCCCTTCGCCTCCGTTCCCGCTTCCGCTCCGGAGGCGCTTTGCTCTTCCGTTGCACCGAGTCTGCACAAAGAGGGTAGCGCCTCGCTGCTGAAACGAGAAGGACAGAGGTGTGGAACGAGCAGGGGAGCCAGCGATCCCGATCAATGCAAGCTGACAGTCATCCCGGATGGCAGGGCCCGCTTCTGGAACAGACAGATGGATCAGTACGGCAGCCGTGCAGCCGCACTTCTCGACCGAAAGCGAGTGTTTTACCTTGCAGTCTTGACAAACATCTTTGTCTCTGCTACTATCGGAATATCTCTTCCCTTGTATCGCTCTCATCCTTCCGATCGACGCAGAGCAGTGGTCCGCTGCCAGAGATGCTTGTTCTGCTGCCCGAGTCCATCAATCGCGACCAGTGGGGCCGATTCATTGATGGAACGACATCAATTCATTCAAACAGGGACGCAGATCCAGCAAGGGCAGATCCCCAGACGGCCATCAGTCTGGAAGCAAGAAGAAGCCCATGTGCAGCAAAGATCTTCTGCAGGAGAAGATGTACGGGCCTTTTGCCGGCTGCTGGCACGGATTCTTCTCCGCACACTCCAGGAGCAGCAGGCCTCGTCGACGCAAGAAGTCGGAGCAGGGATGAGAGCTGGGCAAGGGGATGTTCGTCTGCGAAGGGAGCCGACAGAGACACTCGCTCGCCCAGCTACGACCGAGGATCTCTCGGGAAGAGAGGGAAGGCACAGGCTCCCGTTCCAACTTCCTCGTCAAAAGGTGGAGCAATGAGCAGGCTGTCTTCTTTCCTCTCCAAACTCCCTGGTCAGCCACCCAAGCTGCAGGTCGCAGGGTACGTGCGTCGCTCCAGTGAGATGCAGCGCGACAATTTCAGCCTGGCTGCTCAGCAGCGAGCCATCGAGGAGGCCTGCCGTCAGCGCGGCCTGCCTGAACCACGCTGGTATATCGACGATCAGAAGAGCGCCAGAAGCGACCAGATTTCCAAGCGACCGGCATTTGCCCAGTTGCTGGATGATATCAGTGAGGGCAAGATCCAGGTGGTGGTGGTCCATTCCCTGGATCGGTGGTCACGCAATGTGGCGCTCACGCTGCAGAGTTTTCGCCTGCTGGCGAGCCAGTGAGTGGCGTTCATTGCGGTGCAGGAGCAGATCGACTATGGCACTCCCGAGGGGATGCTCCAGTTGACGATTCTCTCAGCCTTCGCGGCGTATTTTTCGGATACCCTGGCGAAGCACACCAGCAAGGGAAAGGCTGAGCGGGCCGCGCAGGGATTGCCGAATGGAGATCTTCCCTTTGGCTATCGCTCAGCAGGGCCAAAGAACCCTCCCGAGATTGACCCTGAAACCCATCCGGGCCTGCGGATGATCGGGGAGCTGCGCATGCAAGGGAGGACCAGCGAAGAAATTGCGGATGCCTTGAACGGAGCCGGCTACCGCACAGGGAGTAAACGGTTCGGGCAGCGTCTCTTTACGCGAGATACCGTGAATGCGATCCTGCGGAACGAATTCTATGCGGCCTTTGCCCCCGGCGATGATCGGGGGACCATCCGCTACAAGGGCCGGCGGTTCCGTGGCCAGCACCAGGCCACCTTCACGTATGAGGAGTGGCAGCAGATCCGGACCATCACCGCCTCGATGCAGCGCGCCCCGGGTCGTGCCCGCCTGGCAAGGCGCGTCTACGAATTTGCTGGCTACATTGTCTGTGCACACTGTGGCTTGCCCCTGCGGAGCAAGCCTGGAGCCCGTCCCACCAGCAGCTACTATCGCGATCCAGCCAAATTGCGGCAGCTGCCTTGCCCACTCGGAGGCCACCGCATGGTCAAGGCCGAGGTGGTGCAGCAACAATTTGGCCAACTGCTCGAGTCCATTCGTCTGCCTGAGAACTGGCAGGACGAGATCAGAAAGCAGTTGACCACCCTGGCCTTGGAAGAAGCTGGACGCCGGGCACCGGAGCAAGAGAAAGAGCGGCTGCTGGGAAAGAGAGCGCGGCTGGTGAAGCTCTATTCCGAGGGCTACCTGAGCGTGCGCGACTTTGAGGCGGAGGTGGCTGCCGTCGACCTGGCCCTCTATCAGCTCGAGCAGCCTGTCCTGGCCGGGATCAGCTGGGAAGAGATCCAGCAAGCCGCTGCGCAGCTTCCCCAGATACGGCACCTCTGGGAGCGGGCCACGACCGAGGAGCGGCGAGCATGGGTGATCCAGCTCTTAGAGCCGCAGGGGTTGTACTATGACCTGGAACAGCAAATGATTGCAGCCATCACCCCACGCCCCTCCTTTGCGGCACTCTTCCTTCAAGGGGGGGCTTTCCACGCCAGTGAAAACAAGGAGGCCGTTGGCCTCCTTGTCACGAAAAGGTGGCGAAAGCGGAACCGACGGGCATCGGTCTCTCCCACCACTGAGTGTGCCGGCCCAGCAGAGCTACCGACAGGCCTCGCTTTCCCTGCAAGGATCAAGTGCACGCCCTCTCCGCCCTCTCATACCCCCCCACGACCAGTCAGGGCCAGCCTCGGGCCTCGGGGACGCTCAATGTGAGCAGCAGGCAGAGCTGGATTGCTCTCTTCCCCCTCCCTCTCTTCCACCTCAACCGCCCTCCAGCTCGTTGAGCAGAGCCTCAAAGGCGCGCTCCTCCTCTTCCTCCATCCGATAACTTTCCCCCTCGCCCGGGAAAGCCCCAGAGCGCACATCAGTAAAGAAGCGCTGGAGCGCCGTCACGGCCTCCTCACCCAGACAGGCATACTGACGGACAAACCTGGGCGTGCGCTTGTTGAGATGCCAGCCTAACACATCATGAAAGACAAGAACCTGACCATCGCAGTGCGGTCCCGCCCCAATGCCAATGGTGGGCACAGGCACCAGCGCCGTAATGGCCCGGGCCACGATGGCTGGCACCCCCTCTAACACAAGAGCAAAGACACCAGCCCCCGCCAGCGCCCGCGCCTCCTCAACCAGGGCCCGCGCCGCTTCAAGACGTCGACCCTGCACCCGATACCCCCCCATGACACGCACCGACTGCGGCGTGAGACCTAGATGCCCCATCACCGGGATCTCCGCCGCCAACAAAGCCTCAACCACCGGCAGGCGCTTGCGCCCTCCCTCCAACTTGACAGCCTCAGCCCGCCCCTCGCGGATGAGGCGGCCCGCATTACGCACGCTCTCCTCCAGAGAGATATGGTAGCTCAACCAGGGCATGTCACCAACGATCAAAGCTCGTGGCCGGGCCCGCGCCACAGCAGCAGTGTGATGGATCATGATCTCCATCGTGGCAGAGAGAGTATCGGAAAAGCCAAGCACATTGTCCGCCACCGAGTCGCCAACGAGGATCAGGTCCGCCCCAGCCCGATCGGCTATGGTGGCCATAACAGTATCATAAGCGGTGACCATCGTCAGAGGCGGCCCACCCTTGCGAGCCTGTACAGTGGCAACAGTAATTTTGTCTCCCATCTTCCTCGCTCACTGCTCGTTCATGTCTGATGGACTCAACTCTCCGCCAGGATCAGGAGGCCAAAGGCGGAACAATGAGACCAGTCTCCCAACTGCCGTCAGCACGCAAAAGAACGTTGTCAATGAGGCGCGCCGCCTCAACAAAGGCCGCAATCAGTAAGAGCGCAGGCGCACGCAACGTCTCTAGCGGCTGGAAGGTCTCAGGGTCTCGCACGTCAGCATACTCCAGACGCGCTAAAGGCTCGCTGGCAACAATCTCCCGCATGACTCGTACCACGCCAGCAGGGCCATCGCTTACCCCTTGCTCGTAGGCGGCCTTGCCCGCCAGTAAGGCCCGGTAAAGAACAGTCGCCGCCCGCCGCCCCCCTGGCGAGAGATAGCTGTTGCGGCTACTCATGGCCAGCCCGTCTGGCTCACGTACTGTCGGCATGATGACCGGCTCAACCGGCAGATTGAGATCTGCCACCAGCGCTTTGATAACAGCAACCTGCTGGGCATCTTTCTGCCCAAAATAGGCCCGCTGCGGCTGCACAATATTGAAGAGCTTGAGGACAACAGTCGCCACACCGCGAAAGTGCCCCGGACGACTGGCACCCTCGGCTTCACTGGCCAATGGCCCACTCGGCTCGACATAGGTGATGAAGGTCGGCGGATACATCTCGCTCGCCGTCGGCACCAGAACAGCATCAACATTGCTCTCTTCGAGCAAATGGAGATCACGCGATAGATCACGAGGATAGCGCTCAAGATCCTCGTGCGCCCCAAATTGAATCGGATTAACAAAGATGCTGACGACTACTTTATCGTTTTCAGCACGTGCCCGACGCACCAGCGACAGATGCCCCTCGTGCAGATAACCCATTGTCGGTACAAGCCCGACGCTACTCAGGGCGGACCAGCCGCTCCGCAGGCGACGCATCTCTCGCACCGTCGTGATGATGTCCATTGCCTCCCCCACCAGTGGTTTCTTTTAGACTGCTGTGGCCTTCCGTAGCACTAAGGCAGTGGAAGACATTGATCGCGCCGAAAGCTACCAGGCAGTTTTTTTCGGAAGTATACCAGAGACTGGCTGTCAGCATCAAGCACGACCTACCGCTCCGACCTGGCCCAGAAGGTCAGGCCAGAGCGGCACGCTGTGGTTTGTCTGTCCACTCGCCAGGGCAGCAGCACCCAGGTCGGTAGCCCTGCTGCCTGACGAGCAGCGCAGGCCCCTTCTCTACCAGCGGTCATGGACCAGCGACTTGATACGCCGTTCGTATAGCTCGCGCACGCGCTGCATGGTCTCCTCACTGAGCAACGGCAGGTCGGCAGCACGGCTGTTCTCTTCAGCCTGCTCTGGATTCTTAGCACCGGGGATGACGGTGGATACCTGGGAGAACATCAGTATCCAGCGCAGGGCAAACTGAGTCATGGTCATCCCAGCAGGGACCAGGGGACGCAGCTCTTCAACCGCCTGCAGACCAGTCTCGTAGTCGACCCCCGCGAAGGTCTCGCCCTGATCGAAGGCCTCGCCATGACGGTTGTAGGTCCGATGATCGTTGGGGGGAAACTGGCTATCGCGGCGCAATTTGCCAGTCAGCAGCCCACTGGCCAGCGGCACACGCACAATGATGCCTACCTGCCGCTCCTGGGCCACCGCAAAGAATTGCTCGGCAGGCTTATGACGGAAGATATTGAAGATAATCTGGACACTCTGTAGGTTGGGGTAGCGAATGGCCTTGAGAGCTTCTTCAACCTTTTCAACGCTGACGCCATAGAAACGGATCTTGCCCTGCTGCACGAGATCATCCAGAATGCCAAAGACCTCGGGTCGGTCATAGACCTCAGTGGGGGGACAGTGGAGCTGGAGCAGATCGATGGCCTCGGTCTCCAGATTGCGCAGGCTGCGCTCGACGAAGGCTGTCAGATTTTGACGGTTGTAGCCATCAGCAGTGTGGGGATTCAGACGCCGCCCGGCTTTGGTCGCAACGTAGAGCGGCTCGCGTCGCTCTTTGCGCACACGGGCAATGAGCTGCTCGGAGTGCCCGTCGCCATAGACGTCGGCAGTATCGATAAAGTTGACGCCCCAGTCAATGGCCCGATGCAGGGCCGCCAGTGCTTGATGATCATCGGTCGGCCCCCAGGCGTCTCCTCCAATAGCCCAGGCCCCAAAGCCTATGGCTGATACCTGCCAGCCGGTTCGTCCCAGCGGTCGATACTCCATCTTTCTCGCCTTACTCTCCTTCCTGATGAGGTCTCCTACGCCAATAGTGTCTTGTTGGTGGCACTAGCCTTTTGATTGTATCGCATGGACGAGGCCAGACGCCATCGGAACAATGGCGCTCAGCCTCGCATAAACAGCGCCGAAGTCTTCGGCCTGCCGCTCACAGAGATCGGCTCTGCTCAGCAGCCTGCGGAAGAGGGTGTGACTTTTTTGACCCCTTGCCGTCTAAGGGGACGTGTAGAGCAGCAGCAAACGCTAGCTGGCAGCTGCTCCAGGACTAAGAGGAGGGCAAGCTGCCCGCTGGTTCGATAGCCAAGCGAACAATCGGTCAGTCAGTCGCTGTCTGTGAAGGAGGGTAAAACCTATGCCAGTCGTCAACAACATCGGTCAGGCTTTTCTGACCTCACTTGCCAATGCCTTGAATCTGGTGCTCACTTTCATTCCTAAGTTCCTCGGTTTCCTGGTCATCTTACTCATTGGCTGGCTTATTGCCAGCGTGCTGAGGCGCACGGTGGTCTTTGTCTTGCGGCGGATCGGCTTCGAACGCCTGGGAGCACGCATCGGCCTGGCACGTCTAGAGCAGAATACCGGGATGCGCTTCGATGTAGTGGCGATCCTCGGCACCATCGTCTATTGGTTCATCTTCTTGATTTTCCTGGTGCCCGCCGTCGACGCTCTGGGACTGAGCACCGTCAGCAATATCCTCAATGAGCTGATCGCCTATATTCCTAATGTCTTCGTGGCAGTGCTGGTGCTCTTCCTGGGCCTGCTGGCCGCGAGTGTCGTCGCTGATATTGTGCGCGGCCTGACGGCCACGACACGCGTGGGCAATCCGGCCCTCTTCGCCTCGGTGGCACGTTATGCGCTCATCGGTTTCGCCGGGCTGATCGCCCTGGAGCAGCTGCAGATCGCCCCCTCGCTGCTCAATATCCTCTTCACAGCGGTGGTCGGCGGCACGGCCCTGGCCTTCGGCCTGGCCTTCGGTCTCGGCGGCCAGGAGGCAGCCCGCCGCCTGCTTAACCGCAGTGGTATGCTGGCCATCCCAGCAAGCGAGAGCGGCCAGCCGCTCCCTGCCGGCGAGAACGGCCCGGCCACTGAGCCAACTCAGCCAACTCAGCCACGCCCTGAAGCCGGCAGGTAAGGCTCCCCCGTCTGTAAGCCCTGGATTGCGACCCGCGGGTCCGCTGACCTGGGAGAGGAGGACAGGAAGGCTTCCGCCCTCTCTCTCCCCCCGGCCAACGGGCCTGCCGGCTGTACCAGGGTTTCGACCCAAATGCTCACCCTCTCCGCCAGCTCCTCCCCCAGCTTTCTTCCATCTGGCTCCCCCGGCCACTTCCACAATGGCAACCAGGTTACAACCACAGGATACACGCCACTACCACGAAGCAATGATATAGTTGCATTGATTGCGCAGAGAGAGAAACAGATACTGATCCTAATCAGGGGAACACCGCAGAGAGGCAAGAGCATGACAAGGCACGCTGTCCCAGGTCGCTGTCAGGCAACTTTCAAAGCTCAATTGGTCACAAGCCTGGCCCTCTTGTTTTTCCTGGTGCCAACCACGCTCGCTGCCTGCAATCCTCTCGGGAACATGGCTCCTTCGCCTAATGCTACCGCCCAGGCAACGGCTCCCCCTTCGTCGCTCCAACTGCCCGGCCAGCAGCGCTGGAAAGATGGGGTCTCATCTCTGCTCTTTGGCACGAACGATACACAGGAGTGGAGCGACAATAATATTGAGACGAATCCTACGTTTCAGGCGGCCCTCAAGGCAGCCCACTTTACGTTGATGCGTACCTTTTTCTTTGACCACAGCCTGGCCGATAATCATGCCACCAGCGATGCTGAGCTTGAGCAGCGCCTGCGCACGGTCGAGCAGAGTGGCATGACCTGCCTGGGAGTGCTGTTTAATATTTTCGATGTGGCCTTCCTGAAACATGTGGTGAGTTATGCCGGCTCTCGCTGCCTGCTCTATGAGTTCGGCAATGAGCCGGATTACAATGGGATCTCTAGCGCCAGCTATCTGAAACAATGGAATAGCGTGATCCCCCAGCTGCGCCAGCTGAACCCACGCGCCCGCTTCATCGGGCCGGTGATCAGCCAGCCCAGCGCCACAGAGTTCCTGCGCTCCTTCTTGCAGGGAGTACGCTCTTCGGGAGTGCTTCCCGACGCGATCAGCTTCCACTGGTATCCGTGCTGGCAGGATAGCGAGAGCAACTGTCTGAAGCTGGCCGACAGCGCAGCCGAGGCAGTCCAGGGCGTGCGCTCCTTGACTCGCCAGATTCTGGGGCGCGACCTTCCCGTGGGGATTACGGAGTGGAATTTCGATCCTGGCAATCCTCCCCCAGCCTACGGCGAGAAGAGCGACTTTATGTCGGCTTTTACGACCCGCGCCCTGCAGGCTATGGTTCGCTCTGGCCTGACCTTCGCTTGCCAGTTCGACGCCGCCAGCTACGCAGGCTACGGCCACCTGGATTTGTTCGATGTGGATACGAACGCCCCACGACCACAATACTATGCAATGAAGAATTTCATTGCTCAGTATTATCCCGGCTCTGCGCAGTCACAACCGACGCCTACGCAAGCACGCGCCAGCCCACTGATCTCGCTCGGCATGCCCGTCTTTTGCTCGGCTAATGACGATGGCCCCGGCGGGCCAGCAGCCATTGTCGACGGCCACTACGGAAACTGGGCTTTCTGGCACGGCACTCAGCGCTCCCTCCCCGCCTGGTGCGCGATCCATGTGGGCAGCGGTCCCTCGCGCTTGCTCCTCGTCTGGGCCAGTGACTATGTCTTCGACTACCTCAGCGATAACGGCTCCGCTCCCCGCTCCTATACCCTTTCCGTCTCTGCCAATAGCACCAACGGCTCCGACGGCTCCTGGAAAACATTGGTGACCGTCAGCGCTAACCGGGCCCGCAACCGTGAGCACCTGCTCCCTTTCACAGGGATGTCCTGGGTCAAGATGACCGTGACCGGCGTTCAGCCGGGCAATAGCGAGCATGAGTTTCTGATCGATGAGATCGATCTCTTCGATGCCTCTTCCCAGACCTCCCTCAACGATACCTTCTTTTGTATGGGAACGTCGATCTCGGCTCTGGCCTTCAACCGCTTCAACGAGAATCGGCCCGCTCTCCCCGACCTGGTCCATGCCGCTTATCCTAATGACTTTCCCGCTCTGGTCAACGGCGGCATCGGTGGACAGACAAGCGCTGGGATGCTCCAGCAAGTCGATACGTTTCTGTCACTCAATCCCGACATGCACTATTGGCTGATCGAAGTGGGAACCAACGATGCTTTCGGTCAGGTTGATCCGGCCACCTATCGCCAGACGCTGCAGCGCCTGGTGACACGCATTCAACAGGCCGGCCATGTACCGATCCTGGCCCTGGCTCCGGCAAGCAACAGGCCCGGCGATGGCGACGCTTTAAATGCAGAGATCCAGCGGCTGAACAGCGTTGTTTTGGACATTACGCAGAGCGCTGGGCTGATGAGGGGACCAGACCTTTACACCCTTTTCCGCACCCATCCGGCCTATTTCAGCGAGGATGGCGTTCACCCCAACGCCGCCGGCATCGTCGCCATTAATCGCGCCTGGTTCGAGGCCCTGCGCCCCTACGGACTCTGGCAGTAGCCACAGCCTTACCACAGCCTTAGCGTGGCTTCACTTCACTGCCTCTTGTTCTCTACAGTAGCCTTCCAGGCGTCAAACTGCCCTTTGTCCTGCACCCTTTTGCTTTGCGGGGAAGGGAAATGCAGCGCCTCGTCTCATCTGCCCCCTCCTTAGCACAGGCCGCTCTCGCTCGCTCGCTCGTCCGCTCGCAGCCAGGCCCCCGGCTCAGCTCAGCAGCTTCAGCGAAGCCTGGCCGACCTCTGCCCCCTCCGCCAGGCGCCGGACCACTGGCAGCCGATCCGTCTCCTCGTCATCCTGGGCCGGAACAATGGCTTCACCCGCGCCGGCCACTGCCTCGCCCTGATTCTGCCGTCCGCTCTCGGCCTCTACCACAGCCTTCAGCGAAGCCTGGCCGGCCTCTGCCCCCTTCGCCAGGCGCCGGACCACTGGCAGCCGATCCGTCTCCTCGTCATCCTGAGCCGGAACAATGGCTTCACCCGCGCCGGCCACTGCCTCGCCCTGATTCTGCCGTTCACCCTCGGCCTCTACCACAGCCTCTGGAGCCAGCAGCACCCCCGCCGCCGGCTCTTCCCCACTCCCGCCGCGACGATGGAGCACCGCCTCAATCAGGGTCCTTAGATCAGAGCGAGGAATCGTCCGCAGCACGGTTGCCGCCGCCAGATAGACAGCGATTGCCACGGGCGTAAGGGCCAGAATCGACCACGAGCGCAAGAGCCAGACCACCAGAGCCATGACCAGGCTGGCCCCCAGCGCTTTCAGAGCTACGACCAGGCTCGCTCGTGGCCACAAGGCCCGAGGGATGAAGCCAAGGAAGGGGCCGATAAAGAGCAGCTCCGTCAGCGAGGTCACCAGGGCCGCCCCATTCTGTTGGTAGAGAGGGATCAGGAGCAGATTCAGGGAGAGATTAAAGACCAGCGCCACTCCGGCCATCAGCGTCATCTTGCGCTCCTGATGGATGCTCACCAGGACCGTGCTGAGAACCATATTCACGTAGAGGAAGACCAGACCAGGGGCCAGCAACTGGAGGACAGCAAAGGTATGGATAAACTCAGGGCGATGGTAGAGAAAGCCGATAATGTTAGGAGCCGCCACCACCATCAGCGTCGCGGTCGGAATGCTACAGAAGAGGAGAAAATTCAGCGACTTCTCGATCGCCAGGCGCAGAGCATCCTGCGACTGCACAGCCAGCTTCGAAAAAACAGGGTACATAATGGCGGCGATTACCAGACTGGGCAGGAAATTCAAGGTATCGAAGAGGCGATAGCCAGCCCCATACCAGCCGACCATAGCGTCGTTACCCAGGAACGAAAGCAGGATCACGTCGAGGCGATAGTAGAGCACCCCCAGCACGCCGTAGATCAGGAAAGGCAGGCTGGAGCGCAACAGCAGGCGGATCGTTCTCCCATCCCAGAGCGGACGGAAGCCAACCCAGCGAAAGAAGCAGAGGGCCTGCCAGAGCATATTCAAGAGCGCTCCCCCGCAGAGAATCCAGGCCATCGCCATTACCCCGGCCCCATTCTTAAGGAAGAGATAGCCCAAGAGGGCGGAAGAAGCCTTCTCCAAAATTGTGCCCACCACCGGCGCCACATTGCGCTCAAAGGCATAATGCGCAGCGGCAAAGGCCGTCCCCATACCCGTCCAGAGCAACGTCAGTCCGCTGATCATCACCAGCAGCCGTACCTCGTGATCATAGTGCAACAGCCAGGGGATCAGCAGGAGCAAGCCATAGAGCAGGCCCCAGGCAACAGCCTTGATGAGCAGGGTATTCGCCAGATAGCGTACAGCCCGGCTTGGCTCCTGAGCGACATCGCGCGTCAGCTGCTGGTTAAAGCCCTGCTCCATTGGGAAACCGACCAGGAGGGCGAGCGTGATCGCGAAATAGAGTTCTCCAAACTTCACATCGCCCAGGAAGCGCCCATAGGCTATCGTCAACAGCAAGGTTGAGGTCCAGGTAATGACCTGGCCTCCCAGGGAGATCAGGGTATTATAGACCACACGGCGCAAGCGCTGCATACCCAAACACCTTTCAACACCTGTCTTCAGAGAGCCTCTGACCACACAAGTGACGCACTCTCAGAGCGACCCTTTCAAGGATAGCAGGCCCAGGTGATGATGAGATAACGATACGGGTAGAGAAGGAGTGATCTTCGGCTTCCCGCGCCTGAGCGGTGAACCAGGCCAAGCCGGTCCGGGCTGGTCTGGGCCAGTCTCTCCCCAGCGTCATTACTGGACAGGAGCGCAGCAGCTCTCTATAATGAAGCACGCCCGGTAGAAGAGCAGCCAGCCAGAGCAGGGGCAGGTGAGCACCAGGATCGCAGGGAGAGAAGGACCACCCAGCCCAACTGACTGGCGCGGATAAGAGAGCAGTAGGGGAGATGAAACTGCCAGCAGCCCTACTGCACGCTAGAGGTAACAGCGGCTGCTCTGCCACTGTGAACATCCTCGCCAGGGGTGCCTTTGCCAGTCTGCTTTTGCTTGAGTACCGAACAATGCCAATCGATGTTTTGGAACGAGAGACTGCGCTCTCGGATGAGGCGCTAGTGCGGCGCTGCAAAGAGGAACTGCCTCATGTCACTAGCAGCTTTGAGCTGCTGGTAGCTCGCCATATGCAGCGCGTCTATACGCTCGTCTATAAGATCGTCAATAACAATGAGGAAGCCGAGGATCTGACGCAGGAGGTCTTTCTCAAGGTCTATCGCGGGCTGCCGCGCTTCGACATGCAATGCGCCTTTACGACCTGGCTCTATCGCATTGCGACCAATACAGCTCTGGATGCCCTGGAGCGGACTCGGCGGCAGCGTCAACAGACAATCCAGATCAGTCGCGCTCGCACTCGCTCGCAGGCCTCCGACGAGCCAGGCGAGTTGAACCTCAGCGAGCTACCGGCGCCAGGGCCAGCACCCGAGGAGTTGGTGCTGCGCCGCGAGCTGCGCGACTGCATTAACCGTGTGCTGCGCCGCCTGGATCGCGAGCAGGTGCGGGTTCTGCTGCTGCGCGATCTGGAGGATATGAGCTATGAGGAGCTGGCTCAGGTCCTGCAGGCCAGGTTGAGCGCTGTGAAGATGCGCGTCCACCGCGCACGTCTGGCTTTTAAGGAACTTTTCGGCGAATTCTGTGGAAAGATCTATCAGGTTCTATCTTCTTCATCTCAGAAGAATCGTCACCAAAAGCGAGAGGAGTAACGCCAGTTATGAATTGTGAAGAGCTGTCGCGGCTGCTGCCGGACCTTGTAGAGGGAACGCTGCCGCCAGCGTTGCAGGCCGAGGCTGAGGCTGCGCTGCCTGGCTGTCCAGAGTGCCAGCGCGAGCTAGAGCTGGCGCGTCAGGTGCGAACCTTGCTGAACGAGCTGCAGACGCAATACGCCGGCCTGCGCCTTCCTCCCGACTTCGAACGGCGCCTGCTGGCTCGCATTCACACCGAGCAGAGCAGCCTGGAATTGCTCGATCTCTCTTCTCAGACGCTGCTGCAGTGGCTGATCGATTTACTCAACTTGATCGGGGCCTTGCTCGATCCAACCACGGGCGCCCTGCGCCTGCAAACTCAACCCGCCTGATGGTACACAGCAGAGGTGGTGGTTGTCTATGAGCTTGCAACCGTTACTGCAGTCGCTGCTGAGCGTGGGCACCAGCCTGCTGGCCTTCGTTCCTCGCCTGGTGAACGGTCTCATTGTTTTGTTGGTCGGCTACCTGCTGAGCTGGCTCGTCCGCTGGCTGTTGCGCTTCCTCTTTCGCCAGACCCGCCTGGAGCTGCTCTTTGAACGCATTGGGCTGAGACGCTCGCTGGCAGCACTCGGCATCCGTATCCCTCTGAGCGAGCTGCTGGCTCAGCTGGTCTTTTTCTTCCTGTTGCTGAGCTTCTCGATCCAGGCCGTGGAGCTGATGGGATTGACCCCAGTGGCAGACCTTCTGCAGGCTGTTCTGCTCTTCTTGCCCCGGGCTATCAGCGCCGCCCTCTTGCTCTTGTTCGGCTCGCTCCTGGCTCGCTTGCTGGGCAACACCATAACGGCGGTCGCACGGAATGTCAATATTGCCTATGCAGGAGCGTTGGGCAGGCTGATCGAGTATACGGTGGTGGCCTTCCTGTGTGTGCTGGCTCTGGCGACACTCGGCGTTGAGACGACGCTGCTGACTACCAGCCTGACCATCATCGTGGCAGCAGCGGGCCTGGCTATTGCGCTGACATTCGCCTTTGGGACACGCGAGGTGGCCCGCCATGTGATCGCCGGCTACTATGTGCGCCAGCAGTTCCGACGCGGTCAGCGGCTGACGCTGGGCGATTATAGCGGTACGCTGCAGACGACGAGCGGGGCCTATACGACGCTAGAGATCCAGACCGAGGATGGCAGTCGTCGCCTGCTTGCTCTGCCGAATGCGTTACTGCTGCAGGGGGTCACCATCAGTGAGGAGCCTCCTCCCGCCCGCACAACCACGGCAGAGACGCCAGGCCCGGGCGAGACTCCAGCTTCAGCTTCAGGTCAGACACCCTCTGCGTCCGAGGGTGAACAAGGCTCTGAGCCAGCATCCGGGCCCGGCCCTGGCCAGAGCTGAGAGATCCGCTCGGCAGGTTCGGCATTCTTGCCCGCATCGGACCTGTCGAGCACGCTGTCATCGTGAGTGCCCAATGAAGGGAAGAAAGGAGAGACAAGCAGACTATGCACTTCGGGGTGATTGTCCCGCAAGGCTGGCGCCTGGACCTGGTGGCTGTCCCTGATCCCGTGGAGGCCTATGAGGCGATGACCCGCGTCGCCCGTGAGGCGGAAACCCTCGGTTTTCACTCGATCTGGCTCTACGACCACTTTCATACGGTACCTGTCCCCACGCAAGAGGTGACCTTCGAAGCGTGGATGTCTACCGCCGCCCTGGCACGCGATACACAGCGTGTCCGTATCGGGCAGATTGTAACCTGCAATAGCTATCGCCATCCAGCCCTGCTGGCCAAGATGGCCAGTACGGTCGATGTGCTGAGCCACGGTCGCTTGATCCTGGGGATCGGCGCCGGCTGGTATGAGCAGGAGTATCGCGCTTACGGTTACGAGTTCCCTTCTACTGCGGAGCGCCTGGCACGCCTGGGCGAGGCGCTCCAGGTGCTGCGAGCCATGTGGACCCAGGAGGAGGCTTATTTCGAGGGCCGCTATTATCAGGTGCGAGGCGCGATCAATCAGCCCAAGGGCGTGCAGCGTCCGCATATCCCGATCTTGATCGGTGGCAGCGGCGAGAAGGTGACGCTGCGCCTGGTGGCCCTCTATGGCGATGCCTGTAACTTCGGTGGCGATGTCGAAACGGTTCGTCATAAGCTGGCAGTGCTGCGCCAACACTGCGAGGCCGTGGGACGCGATTATGAGAGTATCTGGCGCACGGTGATTATCGACGAGTGCGCTATCGCGGAGAGCGAGGCGGAGGCGGTGGCTAAGCTGCGCCCTGAGCAGCGCGCCAATCTGGAGCAATTGCGCCGTACGCAACTGATTGGTACTCCGAAGACCATCCGCTCCCGTATCGCTGAATATGAGGCTTTGGGTATCCAGGAGTTGATTATCCATTTTGTGGATGCCGCTACCAATCTCGAAGCGCTTCGGCTCTTTGCCCGTACTTGCCTGTCTGTCTGACCAGATATCAGATCTGATCGACTTATTCCGCTTCCCGAAGGCTGCCCACTGTCTCTTTGAGAACACTTCTATGTCGCCGAGTCTTCTTGCTTCCACTTGGATGACAAGAGGATCTTGGCGACTCTTTTGCATATTTTGCATTGACAGTGATCTCCTCTGAGTGCTATACTACCTAATCGATACATATAAATAAATTGGATGGTGGGTGAGCGAGGAAACCCGCAACTGGTAGTACGCTCCTCGACCTGCTTTAGCGGGATTTCGTTGCCAGCCATGTCAAGTGAGACTACCAGCCACGGGACGGCGCTTCTGCGAGCTGTGAATGGCCCAGGGCAGTGCTTGCGAGCAGGCTTGTTCGCCCAAAGGGCCGACTGCCCCGATTTGCCAGGAAGAGGCAATCTGCACCTCACATGGCCTCATAGTAGTTAGAAGGTAACGTTTATGTTCTGCATCTACTGTATTGCACAAAATGATGATAAAGCTCTTTATTGCCAGCAGTGTCATAGAACTCTTCCACCTCTAGTTTTGAAATCTGCCCCCTCTAGTCAGTTCACAGAGGAGGGCAGACCTTACGCGCTGGCTACCTATTCAGCCACGGCAACCAGCGCAGTGCAGTCAACGGCACGGCCAGCAGCCAGCAAGTGGAGCAGTTGATCACGTGCCTCTGGTACAGCCCTACACCCGCTCTACCTCTGGCTATTACCAGACCACCTGGTATGACCCACCGGGCTTTGTCATGAACTGGGTGCAAGATCACATGAATTTCACGTATGACGGAACATACGTGGATTCGGCCTCCTACTGGGATGCCTGGTTCGATCAATGGGACGGGTGGTATCAGGCCCAGCATAGCAATGGATACTATTGGGGTTCTAACTACACCAGTATAACCGCCTGGACTTATGCGGTCCACGAGAACGATGTGTTCTGCGCGCTCCAAAGCACATACGTGACCTACAGCGATAACAATTTGGTCGCGCACGGGTCAGGAAGCGTCGGCGGGTATGTGTCAACGTGGGACAGCGGAGGCTGCTCTTCCTGGCTACACTACGACTCATTCGTTAGTGGCGGCGCGTAGGTGCAGGCGCAGACACTGCCTCACTCTGGCTTGGGAAAGGGAAGACTCTTATGTACAGGCAAAGTATCATGTGGGCATGTGTGGCCGCGCTCGCGCTCATGGCCCTTGTTCTTGCGCAGGAGTCGCCCAGGCAGCCCCAGCTACTCCTACGTGTGGCATGACTCGCAGCGTCCCAATGATCGTCGGTCCAGTTCACTGCATCACGTCTCCGCAGGTCTATCGGACACCGAATGCCCAGTTCTTCGATCTCACGCGCTTGCCGCTCCACCTTCTCGCACCGGGCTACTACGTTGTAGACGGCCAGGCCGTCGGCAGCCACTACGAATACGCTTATGACTTGCACGCATCCCACGGGTCAGTGGTCGCAGCCATCGAAGTGGCGATTGATCCTGTTGCGCATACCGAGCTGATCGAGGTTGGCGTACCGGCGGCAGACTCATCAACCGCTCCACAAGCGCCCGCGACAGGCGAATCTGCGCGGAATGAGAAACAGGTGCAACCATCGAATCTCATCCGGTACAGCTCTGAAAGGCGCTGTTTCATCAGGAGGTCTGCAACATGAGAACACTCCAGCGGATCGAGGGTCTGAGCGGTGCATTTGCCAGCATCCTGGGGCTGGCGGCCCTCCTCGTCGTGATCTTTGCACCACTTGGCACGTATGGCCGCACCAGCACCATAGTGGTCACCCCCGGATCGGGACCAGGCACGGCTGGCCCGACGACCACTCGGTCGGTCAGTCTGGTAGCAACAGGCATCTCGGCAACGGCGGCATACTTCCTTGCCTTCATCGCGCTCGTGATCCTTGGCATTGGCATCAGCGCAATTGTGCACAGCCAGACCCATTCTAACGCATGGCGAGCGATCCTGTGGCTCACCACTGCTTTGCTCCTGGCTGGTGTCGTCGTCGCGATACTGGGTGTCGGCCCCTTCCTCTTGCCAAGTCTGCTCCTGGCTTTAGTAGCGTCGGTGCTGGCCGGCCTCAATCGGCCCACGGCAGCCTGGCAGGGGGGAGACTGCTCCTCTGCCGAGGACTGTTTTTGGCAGCCCAAGTGGCCCACGCAAGGAAGAAAGGAGAGACAAGCAAACGATAGATTTCAGGGTGATTGTCCCGCAAGGCTGGCGCCTGGACCAGGAGAAGGCCTATTTCGAGGGCCGCTATTATCAGGTTCGTGGGGCCATTAATCAGCCCAAGGGCCTGCAGTGTCCGCCTATCCCGATCTTGATCGGCGGCTGCCTGCGCCTGGCAAGAGTCTATTGGCAAGGGAATGATTCGGAGATTTTGCACTCTAGCCTTCGAAAGCACACTTTCTCCTTACTGCATTGACAAAGCAGCTAGCAGATGATATTATCAAAAAACACTACTGATGCTCACCGCGATGGAAGGGCAGACGCCAGCGAGCTGCTCAGAGCGGAACGGGTAGTGTCTTGACGCCTTCGTGGCAGCTCGCCCGGCTGTCTTGTCGTCGTGGGGAAGGTATCTCTACTGTCTCTCCACGCTCACTTTGCTCCCCCGTCTAGAGCCAGAGAGCGCCAGATACACTTTGGATCGATAAAATACGATTTCCAGGTTTTTCTAGTTTTTCCTTCCTCAGCTGACAAGTTGCTGGAATAGAGAGATGCAGAAAATGCTTACCAGGGAAGTGTGATCATGTTCTGTACTCGCTGTGGTGCTGCTAATGCCGAGGAAGCATCTTGTTGTCAGCAGTGCGGTCAGCCCTTGCCTGCCGCTGCGCCAGTTTCAACCACTACTCCCCCCCTCGCTGGGGCCAGCGAGAGTGAGCAGACCTCATCATCGTCCGCCGGCCAGGAGGCTGCGAATCGGGCAGATCGGAAACCGGCCTCAGAGGCGACGCTCTCTCATCAGTTGCAGCCCCCTGCTTCGCACACGAGTGGCATTGGCATTTCCAAGCTGCCAGCCGGTTCCGGGACTACCGCCAGGAGCCAGATGGTCTCCGATCCCGCTCGTACACAGTCTGAGTGGCCACTCAGGACTCTGGTTGCCCAGGGCATCATGCCTTTGCGGCGAGATCAGGCGAGTATGGTGATGCTGATCGGCTGCGCTGCCGGCGTGGTGGGCTTCTTTTTGCCGTGGATTCAGCTGGATGGCTTTGATCCTCTCCTGCCAGCGCATTTCTCTATCAGCGGCCCCAATTTCGGGCTGACAACCTGGCTGCTGCTGCTGGCGCTGGTGTTGCAGGCTGCTCTGGCAGCAGGAGAGTCCTGGTTTCTGAAGAATAATCCGCGGCTGGTGGTCTGGCTGCCGGCCCTTCCCTTGATCATTGGCTCTTTCGTTCTGGCGATCGCAGTCTATACGCTCGGCATTGGCTTCCGCTTAGAGGGTTTGCTGGACCTGGTGAGGCCTCCTGCAGGGTCGATGCCAACTGAGGCGGGACCCAATATCGGAATCGGGCCAGGCACTTACCTGACGTTGCTCGGGAGCCTTATCGTGCTGGGGAGTGGCGCCTATCGCCTGGCTCGCTTACTGCTGCAGGCCCGTTTCCCGCAATAATGGTCCCTGACCAGGACAGGACCAGGCTACAGAATCTGCCTGAAGCGGGCCGGGTCGCCTGGTCAGGAGGGTCTCAGGATCTGGACCTCCGATTGCCCCGCCTCTCCTTGAGGGGCTAAGAAGGTCAGCAGGCGCTCCCCTTCGGCGAGGAGTTCATCGCCTTGATCCGCCGACAGCGTGGTGAAGGGTGTGATGAGGAGCTTGCTGTGCCCCTGCTGTCGCTGAATGGTCCAGATGCCGGCAACGAAGCCGTCGACAAGAATGGTTGGCAGCACGCGCCCAGGTGGCAGCAGGACAGCTTGACGGTAGCTGGCCGGTAGGATGCGCTCGCGTCTGGCATAGGCAAGGAGCACGTTGTCGAAGTCGGGGAGAAAGCGCACCGGCGCAGGCCTGTCTGCCGGTGGCAAAGGTTGATCGGGGAGATCAAATAGCTCTTGACCTTGCTCATCGCGATAGAGGTGCAGCTCAGCGCGCATTGAGCGCAGAACCGGCTTCAGGTTGCCCAGGCCCGACCAGGTCTGCAGGTCGTTGAGACTGGCTGGCCCAAAGGCCGCCAGGTAACGCCGTACCAGCAAGCGTAGACCCTCCTCGGGCGGCCACGGCTCTCCTTCTTCACGAAGCCAGTCGAAGGCAACAGCATAGTGTGGGTTGTTGCTGAAGCCCCAGGCACCTTGATCGGGGACCTGGACCAGAGGAAGCTGCATGCGCACGAGATAGGCGATGTAGGCCGGCTCTAGCTCAGGAAAACGCTCGGCCAGACGCTGACGGAGCACCGCGAAGGTAGAGGGGCCTTCCTGCAGAAGGCTGCGCGCCGCCTCCAGGACAGCGGTCTGGACCGCAGGATCACCTCCACGACGAAAGAAGGACTGCAATGAGCGCGCGAGGGCCGGCTGCAAAGCCGGACGGAAGCGCACATAGTCGGCAGCACTGACTAGATGCAAGGTGGCACGCATCAGGGTGGCGCGGACGATCTTCCGCTGGTGGAGAAGATCCAGCAGCGCGCGTCGATGAAAATGATGCAGACGTGTCCAGAGTCCTATAAAAGGCGGTGCAGGCAGCTGGGCCTGCAGGCCAAGCAGGTGCTCACTGGCCTCCAACGGCGAAACCTCAACCCGCTCCAGGAGCCACTGACGAGCCAGCGTGGCGCGATTGAGCTGACGTCGATTCAGGGTAGACGTAGTCATTGCCCGGCAAGGTTCCCCTGTCTTCACGTGTTTCTGATTATATTCTCCTTCACCGGTCGCCTGGCGGAAAGAGCGGATCAGAGCAGAGCGGGACAGCATTGCCACTGACTCTCGCTTTGTGCTATCCTGCAAACAAGACCTGGTGATGCGGGGCGACAAGATCCATCCCAGGCTAGCAAGTAACACAACGATTAGAGAGAGGATACGCAGGCAGCAGAGAGAGCGAGGCCGGAGAGGGAAAACTGTGCGACCTGAAAAAGCCCACGTTCTTACCATTTACCTTGGCGAATCGGATCAATGGCACGGGCAGCCGCTCTATGTTGCCATGCTGCAGCTGCTGCGCGAGGAGGGCTGTGCCGGAGCCACAGCCATGCGGGCGATAGCTGGCTACGGCGCAAGCGCGCGGCTGCATGCGAGTCAGGGACTACGCTGGTCTTCGGATGCCAGCATCGTCATCCAGGTCATCGATCAACCAGCGCGCATCGAGCGTCTGCTCCCGCGCCTGAGCGCTATGCTGCGCGGCGGCCTGATCACCCTGCACGAGACCGAGGTGGTTCACGTAACACCACTCCTGCGCTCGGGATTGCCGGCTCGTCGTCCGGTGCGTCAGGCCATGACCACCCATTTGACCACTGTTGAACCGGAGACGCCATTAGCCCAGGTACTCACACTACTGCTGCGGGGGCCATTCCGTGCCCTGCCAGTTGTTGATCGGGAGCAGCATCTGCTCGGCCTCATTACCACCGGTGACCTGATCAGAACGGGTGCCCTGCCGCTGCGTCGCGGCCTGGTGCGCACGGCTCTCGCTCTGGATGAAACAACCGCCGACCAGATGCGTACCCCTTTGACGCAGGCGGGACAGAGCGCACGTACTGCAGCAGACGTCATGAATCGTCAGGTGCGCACAGTGCGTCCCGAGCAATCGCTGCGCGAGGCGGCTCATCTCATGCTGGAGACGGGCCTGCGTCGTTTGCCGGTCGTGGAGCGCGATAAGCGACTGGTTGGCATGCTCTCACGCACAGACCTGCTGCGCGCAGTGGCCACCAGTCTCCTGGCCAGCGAAGCCGAGGAGAGGGAGTCAGGACTAATGGGAGGCGTCGCGAGGCAGACCAACAGCTCCGCCGCCTCGGCGCCGGTCAGGAACTATCTGCGCTCCGAGGTAGCTACCGTGCACGAGGATGCCCCTCTGTCAGAGGTGTTTGAGGCCCTCCTGCAGTCGCCGCTGAAGCGCGTGGTGGTCATTGACGATGGGCAGCATGTCAGGGGCATCATCAGCGATGTCGATCTGCTGGCGAGCTTGCAGGAGGAGCTGCGTCCTCGCCTCTTGTCCTGGCTGAGCGGACTGGCACGGGGTCGGGAGCAGCACGCTTCTGGCGCCAGTCCATCTTTAGGCCCTCAGCTACACCGTGCCGGGTGCGCGGGCGAGGTTATGAACCGCACAGTGGTAACCGTGCCTGCCACAGCAACGGTCTCAGAAGCGATTGCCCTGATGATGAGAACGGGCCGGAAGGTGCTGCCAGTGGTGGACGATGATGGGCACCTCGCTGGGATCGTTGGACGCTCTGATCTGTTGCGTGTCCTTCTGGAAGATGGTGATGATGCTTCATACTAACGGTTCTGGTCACGGAATAACTCAGCAGCAGCCGCTTTCCCGCCCTGGGAAACGGCTGCGGATCTTTGTGGGTGAGGCCGAGGAGTGGCAGGGCCGGCCTCTCTATCGAGCCATCCTGGAAGCAGCCCAGCGCCACCAGATAGCCGGGGCTACGGTCTTGCGCGGGATCGAGGGCTTTGGGCCAGATCATCACCTGGCCAGTGAGCGCCTGCCTGATATTGCCGATAACCTGCCTTTGTTGATAGAACTGGTTGACAGTGAGGAGCAGATCGGGCGCTTCTTGCCTGTCTTGCAGAGCATGGTTCGTCACGGCCTGATTACTGTGACGCCGGTGACGATCGTGGCTCTGTCAACCTGGCAGGAGTGGCCACGATGACGCTGGTGGCATTCGGGCAGTTGCTGGCCACAGGGCTGGCGGGAGCTTTAGGAGCCTTGAGCCGTTATGTGCTCGGGCGCTTTATTGCGGAGCGGGTGACGACGGCCTTCCCGCTGGGAACATTGGTGATCAACCTGACCGGGGCTTTCGCCATTGGGCTGGTGTTCGGACTGACGACGGAACATGTGCTTCATGCGGCGCTACAGAGTGTGCTGGCTACCGGCTTCCTGGGAGGCTACACGACCTTCAGTACGATGAGCTGGGAAGGGGTAGAGCTGCTGCGTGGGGGCAGTAGCTGGCTGGGCCTGCTCTATCTGATTGGCAGCGCCTTGCTGGGCCTGCTGGCCGCGGCTCTCGGTCTGGCTCTGGGGAGGTGGCTCTAGTGGCTCAGAGGCTCTCGACACGGCGGCGCCTGGGGATGGTTGCTCTGGGCGGCTTCTGTGGGACACTGGCGCGAGCCTGGCTCAGTCCACTCCTGCAAGCCTGTTTTGGCAAGAGTTGGCCCTACGATATTTTGTTGATCAATCTCAGTGGCGCCTTTGCTCTGGCGCTGGTCACGGTATTGGCGGAGGCCACTTTTCTGATCGGACCTACCCGCCGCCTGCTGATCACAGTTGGCTTCCTGGGCGCCTACACGACCTTTAGCAGCTTGGCCCTGGGAGACGTCTTGTTGCTGGCCGCCGGGCGCTGGCTGGCTGCTGCTCTCTATCTGTTGGTGAGTCTAGTCGGCGGGATTGCCGCAGTGTTGCTCGGCCAGTGGCTAGGCGGGCGCTGCCTGGCCTTACGTGGCTGGTGGCGGGCGCGACGGCGGCAGCGCCTGCGTCGGGAGGCACGGCCTGCTGATCTGCAGGCCATCCCTGCTCAGAGCACCGTCGGACAAGCCGCAGCAGAGCCAGTCGCCGAGCTGCCAACTCCGCCGCCTGGGGAAAAGCAGGCCCAGGCAAGCCGCCAGGGAGAGGAGGGATGGCCTTAGCTGGCCAAGCCCTGCACAGAGTCAGGCTACAACAGGGACGACCAGGAGATCAGCCCAGTCCAAGCAGCATTGGAGCCAGCCCTCAACCTGAGCACCAGCGTTGGCCAGGAGCACTGTTGACCCGCTCTGCTCTGGGTAATGGATAGAGAGAGGGGTATGGCCTCGATAGCACTGGCGGTGCTGAAGCCATCAGTGAAGACCTCACCCTCGTCCTCCATCTCAATCCTTTGGTTCCAGGTCAGCGAGGGAGAGGCTAGGAATTGGCAACAGCACCTGCCAGCACCATGTCAATCAGCCGCTCAAGATAGTGATCCAGTTGCTGCAGCATCGGTTCATAGAGGTGCTGGGGCGTAGCTAGCAGATGGTTGAGCACCGCCCCGGCCACAAGATCGGTCACCAGGGTCGCCGAGGCAGTGGGTGGTAATTCGCCCCTCTCAATCGCACGATGCACAATGGCACGCGCCGCGAGAATGGCTCTGCCAAAACGCTCCTGCATCGGGCCTAGGAGTTCAGGCCGCGCCCGAGCCTCTACGGCTACACGCAGCACCAGCCAGCCCTCCGGCCCAAGATAGAACGAGATCATCTGACGCGCAAAGTTGAGCAAATCCAGACGGACCGAGCCGCTATCGGTTAATTGCAATGGCAGGGTCCGCGCCTCCAGCGCGTCAAGCAGGAGTTTTTCTTTGGTGGGCCAACGCAGATAGAGTGCGGCTTTGCCAACACTGGCGCGTCGGGCAACGGCGTCATACGTCAGACCAGGCCAGCCCACTTCGTTATAGAGCTCAAGCACTGCAGTGTGAACCCGCTGCTCTAGCTCCGGATCACGCGGCCTCCCAATTGTGCCAGTCTTTCGCACTCCCATGTCACCTATTGTAGCATAGTATCGCCCACCGTGGTTCTATCCCTCTGGCTATCCCACCTACTCCTCCCCTTGACAGCCTCCTCAGTCTTGGGTACAATTACAGACACAAATCGTCTGTTTTTCGAAGGCGAAGGAGCAGCGCCCACGCGCACCAGCGTAGTGCGTCGCAGCAGACCAGGAAGGAGCTGACTGTCGACGGGCCAAAGGACGGAGCAGGCCAGCCATGAGCGGCAGCTCCCCATGAGGGCCTGGTGCTCAGCTCTGGTGCCGGCTCAGTTCCTCAGTGATGACACAAGGAGGCCACGCAATGACGCAGCCATCAGTCGGGCCACAGGGATCACAGACGGCCCCCTACTCTCCGCAGCGATTGCAACGGCTTTTTCATCCCGACAGCATTGCCGTGATAGGAGCGTCAGAGAAATCCTCATGGTCCTGGAACCTGCACCAGGTCCTCCATGATGGGCACTTTACCGGGCCGATCTACTACGTGAACCCGCGTGGCGGCACTATTCACGGGCAGCCGGCCTACCCGAGGCTCAGTGCAATCGGCGCGCCAGTTGACCTGGCCCTGATCATTGTTCCTCCCCAGGCCATTGGGGGCGTCTTACAAGACATGGCTGAGACGGGGGTACGTAACGGCGTCGTTATCACCTCTGGCTTCGCTGAGCTTGGGGGTGAGGGCGAGCGGCAGCAACAAGAGTTAGCGGCTTTCGCTCGTGCTCACGACATTGCTCTCCTCGGGCCTAACTGCCTGGGCTACATTAACGTTGCTGCCGACATCCCTGCCATGCCCAGCCCATACCCTCCGGTGATCAAAGGGCACGTGGCCCTCATCTCGCAGAGTGGTGCACTGACCAGCGCGCTTTTCAGCTACGCCTATGTTCAGCACGTTGGTCTAAGCGCCCTGGTCAGTACAGGGAACGAGGCCGTTATTTCCCTCTCAGAAGTCATAGACTACTACATAGAAGATGAAGCCACCAAAGTTATTGCCCTTTTCATGGAGAGCGTGCGCCATCCCGACTATTTTCGTCGTGTTGCAGAGAAAGCGCTGGCACGAGCCAAACCCATCGTGGTCCTCAAGATCGGGCGGAGCGAGCACAGCGCGCGTATAGCCCAGGCCCACACTGGGGCCCTGGTTGGCGATGATCGCACGTATGACGCGCTCTTCCGTCAGCTGGGCATCATTCGCGTCGATTCCATCGAGGAGCTCCTCATTACAGCGGAGACGCTCACACACACAGGGACAGCCCTGGGCAAGAGACTGGCCTTCGTAGCGCTCTCAGGTGGCTCTTGCGATCTGGCTGCTGATTACACCTACCAGTATGGGATCGAGTTACCGGACTTCAGTGAGACTACCAAGGAGGCCCTGCGCACGCTGGTGCCCGCCCTGGGAGCAGTCAACAACCCGCTTGACACGACTGGGGTCGTTGTCAATCAGCCGCAGCTCTTCGAGCAGATTCTTCAACACGTCGGGGCTGATCCCGGTATCGACCTGGTCGTCTGTGCCCACCCGCTGCCCTCCGAAGCGCAAAGCGAGCAAGGACGCGCTTTCTCTGTCCAGTTTCTGCAGTATATTACGGCGGGACTCAGCAGTAGTCGTCATCCGGCGTTTCTTCTGGACTTCGTGAGCAGCGATATCAGTGAGCCAGCCAGAGAGGCCGCTGATCGCTACGGCTGGCCGCTCCTACCGGGTGGCATTCAGCGCGGGCTACAAGCCCTGGCTAAGGCGATGTGGTGGGCAGAGCACCAGCGGCGCTTTCAAGAGCAGCAAGAGCGAGGTGGCTCACAGGCTGAGTCACTCATCTCAGCGCCCGCAAGGCTCACAGGGTTGCCAAGAGGCAGTTGGTCAGAATGGCAAGTACGTCAGCTACTTGCGGAGTACGGCATTCCAGTCGTACCAGCCCAACTGGTACACAGCTCCGATGAGGCAGTGGCCGCGGCCCAACAGCTTGGCCTGCCGGTGGCCCTGAAGATTGTTTCGCCAGAGATCCTTCACAAAAGCGAGCTGGGAGGAGTGCGCCTGAACCTGAGCAGCGAACAGGAGGTTGCAGCCCACTTCGAAGATCTCATCAGTACCATCCGTGGCGCTCGTCCTCAAGCTCGGATCGAAGGTGTCCTTGTCAGTCCAATGCGACGCGATGGGCTGGAATTGCTCGTTGGTATCGTGCATGATTCTCTTTGGGGCAACGTCCTGGCTGTGGGCCTTGGTGGTCTCTGGGTAGAGGTTTTGCGAGATACCAGCTTGCGAGTCTTGCCGGTCTCGCGGGAAGATATTCGCCAGATGCTGGCTGAGCTGCAGGGACAGGCCCTACTCATGGGAGCCCGTGGCACCACACCGGCTGATCTGGAGCAGCTCGTGGAGGTAATCTATCGTCTCAGCCAGCTCGCCCAGGCTCTAGGCCCCTCATTGGAGGCCCTGGAAATTAACCCGTTGCGGGTACACGGCCCAGAGATCGAGGTTCTTGATGCGCTGCTGAGTTGGCGCGAGTGAGGTACTTCACCCGCCAACGAAGGGAGACATCCCTCTTGCCCCCGCCGTATTGAGCAGGGGAGAGAAACTTGCCCTGCCTGAGAGGAGATGGCGACTCATGACTGAATCCAACCACTCTCAAGCCAATCCCGGTCGCGCCGCTCTCCAGAAGCCCATTCCCATCCCAGACGAGGCTTCGCGCCCCTTCTTCGCTGGGGCCAGAGAGCGACAGTTGATGCTGCAGCGCTGCAGCGCCTGTGGTCGCTGGTGCTGGCCAGTCAAGGCGCGCTGTCCCGAGTGCTGGAGCTCGGCCCTGAACTGGACCCCGGCCAGCGGCAAAGGCACCCTCTACAGCTTCGCCCTCATGCACCAGCTCTATCATCCCGCCTTCGCCAGCGAGCTGCCTTACATCATCGCCGCTATCGACCTGGCCGAGGGCGTGCGCATCACCAGCACCATCGTCGGCTGCCCGCCAGACGAGCTGCGCATCGGCATGCCGCTGGAGGTCACCTTTGAACAGCTCAGCGAGGAGATCACGCTTCCCAAGTTCCGGCCCGCTGGCAGACCGGACAGCGACCAGTAAAGTGAGCAGGGGAGCCCAGTTCAGAGGTCCGTCAACTGCTTTTGATGCGAGGAGGCACCAGTGACGAACTATCAATATGTGCTCTACGAGAAGAAAGATCATATCGCCTATGTGACCATCAATCGCCCCGAGGTGATGAACGCCCTCCACGCCGCGGCCAACCAGGAGCTGACAGCGGTTTTCCGCGACTTTGTGGCCGATGAAGCGGCCTGGGTCGCCATCCTGACCGGAGCGGGCGAGCGCGCTTTCTGCGCCGGCAACGACCTGAAGGCAACGGCAGAGGCGACCGCTCGCGGCGAGGCGCCTTTCGCCTCCCGACAGGCCGCGGAGGGCCAGCCGGCTTATTTCGGCGGACTGATTGGGCTGGACTGCCCGAAGCCGATCATCGCCGCCGTCAATGGCGTGGCTGCCGGTGGAGGCTTCGAGTTGGCACTGGCCTGCGATCTGATCATTGCTGCCGAGCAGGCTCGCTTTGCCTTGCCGGAGCCGCGCGTTGGCCTGATCGCCGCCGCTGGCGGTATGCATCGCCTGCCGCAGCAGCTTCCGCTCAAGATCGCGATGGGCCTGCTTCTGACAGGCAAGTGGCTCTCCGCCCAGGAGGCCGCTCACTACGGCCTGGTGAATGAGGTGGTGCCACTGGAACGCCTGCGCGAGACGGCGGAGCGCTGGGCCGCCGAGATCCTGGAGTGCTCTCCCTTGAGCGTGCGCCTGACCAAAGAGTCCGTGCTGGCCGGCCTGGGTCGCCCGATCGAGGAGGCAATGGCAGCCGATCAGGAGCGGCTGCGCCTCCTGCTAGCCTCAGAGGACTTTCGCGAGGGGCCGCGCGCCTTTGTTGAGAAGCGGAAGCCGCAATGGAAGGGACGCTAGGAGCCAGCGACCAGAGCCAGCAGAGAGAAAGTGATTCTCATCACGTAAGCAGAAAGAGGCTGGAGCATATCTTTTATGAGCATTAAAGGCAAATGCGCCATCGTTGGCCTGGGAATGACGGCAATGGGCAAAATCTACGGGCGCAGCGCCAGCGACTTCGCTGTTGAAGCCGTTGAGCTGGCCCTGCAGGATGCCGGCCTGACGAAGGCTGAGGTCGATGGTCTGCTGATCAATGCGAATCTCTCGCGCGAGATGCAGCCCGGGCTACAGACGGCGCTGGGCCTGGAGAATCTGCGCCTGCTCAATGTCATGAGTGCCTATGGAGCCACGGCGGGCACGATGATTCAGTATGCGACAATGGCTATTACCCACGGCCTGGCGAATGTCGTGGTGCTGGTCTTTGCCGACGCGCCTCTCAGGCCGACACGGGGCGCTGGTGCCGCCTACGGGGCTGATCTGCTCTCGTTGCGGGGCATGGAGGGTCTGCAGGCCGCCTACGGTATCTTCGGTCCCATTCCGGGCTACGCCCTGGCCGCGCGGCGCCACATGCATCTCTTTGGCACCACCAGCGAGCAGCTTGGCGCCATCGCCATTGCTCAACGGCGTTGGGCCCAGATGAATCCAGCCGCCCAGATGCGGACCCCTTTGACGATGGAGGACTATCTAGCTTCGCGCTATGTCGTGGAGCCGCTGCGCCTCTACGATTGCTGCCTGGTCTCTAACGGCGGCATTGCCGTGGTGATCACCTCTGCCGAACGCGCTCGCCAGCTGCGTCAGCCGCCGGTTTATATCCTCGGTCTGGGTCAGGCCGCCCCCGGAGGCGATGAGCGCACCGACCGCGAGCCTGGCATCTACACGGGGGCCAGGCAGTCGGGCGAGGCGGCCCTGCATATGGCAGGCATCGAGCTGAAAGATATCGATGTCTGCGAAATCTATGATTGCTACACCTATACGGTGCTGGTGACGCTGGAGGACTACGGCTTCTGCGCTAAAGGCGAGGGTGGGGCTTTCGTGGCCGATGGCAAGCTGGGACCTGGCGGTTCGCTGCCGACCAATACGGGTGGCGGCCAGCTCTCGGCGTACTATATGTGGGGCTTCACGCCGCTCTCAGAGGCCATCATCCAGGCTCGCGGCCAGGCCGGCGAGCGCCAGGTACCCAAACACGATCTGATCCTGGTCAGCGGCAACGGCGGCATCTTGCAGTATCACTCGACGACCATCCTGGGCACACAGCCCGGCTAAGCGGGGTGAGCTTGCAAGCCAGCCAACCCGGGCGATGATGTACAATTGAGGAGGGCATTCAGAGCGGCGAGCGCAGTGCCGTGCTCGTCTGGACGCTTGCCCTCTTCTTTCCTTCTCTCAATGGAGGCCGTCCGTCCGGTTAGCGTTGACCGCTCAGAGCACGCAGCCAGGATGGCGTTCGCTCCGTGTCAGTTGGCGCCCTGCGCTGAACCGAACCGGCGCGGGGCCAGTGAGGACCTCTGCGACGGTCGCAAGAAAGTGGAGACCCGAAGATGGATCTGACCCGCGTCTACGACCCTGAATTGCTGCCTCCCCTGGAGATCTTCCTCTCGCAGCCGCAATTGAATTGGGAGAATCTGCCAGCCTCGCGCGCGCTGCTGCAGGAGGCAATGCAGCAGGTCAAAGCCAGCTTCCCCGATTCGCCCAATATCCTGAAAGAAGACCACCAGGTCCCAGGCCCAGAGGGAGCGCCCGCGGTACCCGTGCGTCTCTACCGTCCCAAGGGCGAGCCAGCCCCTCTGCCCGGCCTGCTCTGGATTCATGGCGGCGGCTACGTGATCGGCAGCATCGAACAAGATGACCTGTTGGCGCAGCACCTGGCCGAGAGCATTGGCTGCCTGGTGGCCTCGGTCGACTATCGCCTGGCCCCCGAGCATCCTTTCCCGGCAGGAGTAGAGGACTGCTACGCGGCCCTGAAATGGCTGGCTACGCACGCCGATGAGCTGGCCGTCGATCGTACGCGCCTGGCCATCGCTGGTGCCAGCGCCGGCGGCGGTCTGACCGCGGCGCTGGCCCTGCTCACGCGCGACCGCGGTGAGGTGCCGCTGGTCTTCCAGCTGCTGATTTATCCGATGCTCGACGATCGCGATGCGACGCACTCGACGGAGCTGTTCGCTGAGGCTCCGATCTGGAACCGCGAGGATAACCGCCGCGGCTGGCGGGCCTATCTGGGCGAGGCAGCCGGTGGTCCCGAGGTTTCGCCCTACGCGGCAGCGGCCCGCGCCCAGGACCTGCGCGGCCTGCCTCCGGCGTTTATGGCCGTTGGCGCAGCCGAGATCTTCCTCGACGAGGATGTTGACTATGCTCTGCGCCTGGCCCACGCCGGCGTCCCCGTCGAGCTGCAGGTCTATCCGCGCGCTTATCACGCCTGGGATGGCATTGCTCCCGCTTCACGCCTGGCCCAGCAGTTTGCCGCTAACCGCGATCGGGTCTTGCGCGAGGCCCTGCATCCGCACAGCCAGGCCCGCGCTCAGGAAGGCTAAGCAGGCAGCGCGCAGCGCTCTTTAGCTGTTGAGCTGGAGCTGGCAGGTGCCATCAGCAGCTACTTCGAGCGTGTAGTCCTCTAGAGATGGCTCGCCAGCGGCCAGCCACTGCTCGCGCAGTTGCAGGATCAGTGACCAGAGAGGATGCGCTCCGTAGACTTCGACGCGCCAGTGTACAGGTCGTGGCCCCTCGGCAGCGGGTACCAGGAGCAGGAGGCTCTCCTGCCAGTGCAGGCCCGTTCCGAGACCTTGCCCGGGCATCGGGTAGAGGCAGCGCTCAACGCCCGGCAGATGGCGCTCCAGCCAGAGGGCAAAGGCCGGCTCGTAGAGCAGCTCATAGCTCTCTAGATCGGTCTCAGCCTCCTCCTGGCGCGGCTGCTCGCGCCAGGAGGCTAGTTCCCGGATGCGGTGGGCCGTGGTGGGTGATGCTGGCTCTTCCTCTCGCAGCTGCATAAAGAAGGCCGGCGTCGGCAGCAGGCAGCCCTCCAGGCGATCGGATGCCACTTTCACCAGACGGAAGAGCGGCGTTGTCAGTGGACGGAGCAGGTCGCCCACGATGATTCCTCGCAGGGCCAGTTGCTCGCGCCAGGCCGGCGGGATGCGTGGATAGCTGCCAGTCGCGATGATGCGATCATAGGGAGCTGCTGGGGCGTAGCCCTGAAGCCCGTCGGCGGTCACCACCTGGACGCGCTCGCCGTAGCCGGCCAGCCGCAGGCGCTCGGCAGCCAGGGCCGTGACCTCCTCATCAATATCGAGCGTCACCACCTGGCCACCGGGGGCCACCAGCTCGGCCAGCAGGGCAGCATTGTAGCCGGTGCCGGTGCCGATCTCCAGCACTCGCATCCCTGGCTGGAGCGCCAGGGCTTCCAGCATGGCGGCCATAATCGATGGCATGCTGGAGGAGGAGATCGGGCGCCCCAGCTCGTCGACCTTGGTCACCAGGGCCTGATCACGGTAGACAAGAGACCGCGCTTCCTGCCTCGTCCAAACGCCCGGCTGCTCTTGCCGACAGTAGAGCGGGACAAAGTGGGCCCGCGAGACCTTGAGGAGCGCGCGGCGCACGGCAGGCGCCAGAGGATAGCCGCGCGACTCCTCAATGCTGTTGACCAGTTCTCGACGCTCCTCATCTTCAGTCGTTGCCGCGATAAGATCATCCACCAGAAAACTCCTTCCATCCGTGTCCGCTACGGGTCTGCTCATTGTAACTGCACTAGCGGCCCCTCGCAGGGAAGGGCCAGGCCCTCCTTGCCGGAGCTGAGGACCTGGGCAATGGTGGCCGCAAAGGGCAGACCCGTCTCCACCTCCAGCCATTCCCACTGCCCACCCGGATTACACTCCAGAAAGATGTAGTCACCTTCGGGGGTCACGATCAGGTCGAGTGCCCCAAAGACGAGGCCCAGCCGCTGTACCAGCGCGACACAGCGCCTGGCCACCGCCTCGGGCAGGCTATAGGGCTGATAGCGCACCTGATAGCAGGCCGCCCGCCAGTCAAGGCGTGCCGCCTCCAGCTCTTGCGAGTCAATACGGACAGCCAGAAGCGCCTGTCCGATGACGGTGGCACGCACCTCGTAGGCTTTCTCGATGAGCGGCTGGAAAAGATGGGCCGTCAGACGTACCTGCTCCAGTTCGGCCAGTCGTTCGCGCCCGACACGACTGGTAAAAATCAGGTGATAGCGATCGCCACCGCCGGGCAGAAAGTTGCCGTGCAGGGTCTTGTAGATCATCTGCTCCTGGCAGACCTCGAAGAAGAAGCTGCGCACGGCACCCGGATCGTTGGTGATGAGCGTTGCCGGCACGCGCAGGCCGACCTCCTGGGCAAGCTTGAGCTGAAGGGGCTTGAAGCTGGCACGCCGCTGGGCGTCCAGGGAGTTGACCCACAGGCAGTCAAGACTGCGCAGCACGCCGCCGAAGCCACGATAGGCTTCATTCTCAAGGAAGAGCTGGATCAACTCGGGAAAGTCCTCACGCACCTGGTAGTGATGGGGACGACGCACATAGATGCTGCGAATGGCCTCCAGATCATAGCGCTTGCCCTGGTAGCAAAAGGAGCCGCTCCAGCTGGCATCGCGCAAGAGGGCGACCAGGGTAACTACCTGGGGAAAGGCCGCCGTATCGAGCACGAGGGCCGCGCAGCCGCAGCGCTGTAAGGCATGTTGGACGCGCCGGGCAGTGCTGTCGCCTGGGTAGCTAAGGATAAGGACGTATGGTTCCATCTAGTCGTCGTACTCCATGTCGAACTCCTCGTTGTGTAAGGGATTAGGCGACGAGGAGTCATGACCGGTCGTGTGATAGAAGGTGATCGATGGCTCGGGCTTCCCCCCTTTGCTGCCTTCCTCTTCCTCGCTCTCACCATCGCCTACGAGGGGAATGTGGCGCTCTTGGGCAAAGAAGAAGGCAAAGGGACCATTGGCCGGCAGGGCCAGCGCTTCAGTGGGAAGGGGCAGCTGTCTGGAAGCTTCAAGTGGGCGTTTCAGCATGCGATGATCAACCTGCCTTTCGCCTCGTTGCCGCTGCGGCACGAGGACACGAATGCCTACGCAGTACCCAGTACCAGTCAGCTCAGCCGGTGCATTCAGCCAGCCAGCCAGCCAGCCAGCCAGCCGACTGCCCCGCTCCGATGGGACAGGGCAAGGATGACCTGGCTCACTCCACAAGGTACCGGGCTGGTCAACTTACTATGTTTCCTGCATTCTATTGTAGCATAACGGCAGGGACGTCCTTTCACAATCGAAGCCTGATATAGAGCCAAATTATGAAGCAAGCACTATTTTCAAGATTGGATAAGAAGTGTGCCAGAAATTCACACTGGACAGGCAGAGAGCTAGGGATGAGGCGTACGCAGGACGACCCGCTCGGGGGAGGTCCATTGACAACAGACAGACCGGAATAGCCAGGAAGATCAGCTTTTGGAAGGGGCCTTCACAAGAGGAGCGAGAGCCAGCTAAGATCAAGGTCACAACCACGCGCAGGCCTGGTTTTCTCTTCGAGACTGTGCACATCACCCGGAGTCCAAGGGCCAGCTCAGAAGAGAGAAAGAGAGATCCACTCGATAGCAATATCAAGTATCAAAGGCACTGAGGATATGGCAGCGATTGAACAGCACTTTCCCTCGGAGCAGCTGAGTCTCCTGGCTGAACTGGAGAGTTGGCGCAAGGAAATCAACCGTCCGACTTACCACATGCACAAATGGTGGGCAACACGGCTGGGATCGGTTTTTCGCGCCATCCTGATCGGTGCTTTGAGTGAAGACGAGCAGGATATCTGGGAGGGCTTTTATCAAGCGCTGCGTTTCCCCGGCAAGGTGATCTTTGATCCTTTCATGGGGGCGGGCACGATCATCGGTGAGGCGCTCAAGCTTGGCTGCTATGCCATCGGGGCCGACATCAATCCCGTCAGCGTTTTCCAGGTGCGCAAAGCTCTTGAGCCAGTCTCTCTTGAGGAACTGCTGGCCGCCTTCGAGCGGGTAGCAGCCAAAGTAGCGCAGCCCATTACGCAGCTCTACCAAACCATTGATCCCGAGAGCAAACTCTCTCTTCCGCTCCTCTACGCCTTCTGGGTCATGAATGTTCCCTGCCCTGCCTGTAGTTCTCAGGTTCATCTCTTCGATACGACGATTTTCGCCAGGCACGCCTACCCGCAGCGCGTTCCTGTTTGCCAATCGATCTGCCTTCACTGTGGAGCGGTCAACGAGATACGCTATGACGCCAGCGTTGTCCGCTGTCGTGGTTGCCACACAAACTATGATCCTCACCGAGGGCCGGCGCGACATAGCCAGGCCACGTGCCCTTCCTGCCAGCACACCTTTGTGATTGTGCAGGCCCTGGCACAAGAAGGTCGCCCTCCAGGTTACCACCTCTACGCCCTGCTGGCCTTGCGTCCCGACGGTAGCAAGGTTTACCTGCCAGCCACCGAGGACGACCGACAAAAGGTAGCGCTTGCAGGGGAACGACTGCGCTCACGCTCAGGCCCCCTTCCAGCCACGCCTATTTTGGCGGGCCACAATACGGACCAGATCCGACGCTATCAGTTCACCTCATGGCGACAGCTCTTCAATGAGCGCCAGCTGTACTGCCTCTCGCTGCTCCTTGAGGCTATTCTGGCAGAGCCTGATGAGGCTTGCCGTGAACTGCTGCTGTTGCTGTTCTCCGGCACCCTTGAATTCAACAACATGCTGTGCTCCTATAAGGGGGAGGGCACAGGAGCGGTGCGCCATCTGTTCTACCATCATATTCTGAAGCCAGAACGGATGGCCCTTGAAAATTCGGTGTGGGGCACGTCGAAAAGCTCAGGTTGCTTCTCGACTCTTTTCCACTCGCGGTTGCTTCCCGCCCTGCGCTACCGCCAGCGCCCCTTCGAGCTGGCGCTGACTGAGGAAAAAGGACGGCTGACAGGGAAAAAGATCTATGGTTTGAGCGCCTCGCCCGTAACCCCTCTTGCTTCCCACTTCACTGAGCTGAGCGAGCAGCGGCGCGCCCTCGTGCTGTGCACCGACTCCGCTCAGGTTCCTTTGCCCGATGGCTCCGTGGATGCCATCATTACCGACCCTCCTTATTTCGACTTCGTCCACTACTCCGAGCTGGCGGATTTCTTCTACGCCTGGCTGCGCCCAGCGCTGCAGGAACGCTATCCCGAGTTCGCTCCCGAGACCACACGCTCGCCATACGAGGTGCAGCAGCGGCAAGCCGAGGCGTTTTCTGCAGCGCTCTGCCGCGTGTTTCGCGAATGTCGGCGCGTGCTCAAAGCAGAGGGTTTGCTCGTCTTTAGCTTTCATCACTCGCGTACGGAGGGCTGGGCTGCCGTCGGCGAGGCCCTCCTGCAAGCCGGTCTGGCTATCGCGGCTGTGCACCCAATCAAGGCCGAGCTGGCTCTGGCAACCCCGAAAAGTCAGACACGCTCTCCCATCAACTACGATGCCATCCTGGTCTGTAAGCATCAGGCCGCCAGGAGAGAGCCGCTCTCTTGCGCAGAGGCCCTGGCCACGGTGGTGCAAGAGACGGTCACGCGCCTGCGCTCCTTGCAGATGGCCGCCGGTCAGCAGCTGCCCGCCCTCTCACGCAACGATTGCTTTGTCCTGGCTCAGGCCCAGGCGCTGCGCCTCGTTTCGCGCTTTCGCTGCCTGCTGAGAACAGCCCCAGCCCCGGCAGAGCCGGAGGTTTCGCTAGAGGTGAGCCTGGCGACTTTCCTTGAGTTGGTGGCCCAAGAGGTCGAGTCAATCTGGCAGCAGGTCAGCGCCAGCGGGCCAGCCACCGCCACGGCCTGCGCGCCTTCTCTTGCCACCACTACCGCAACTCCGCCAGCTGCTGGTCAGTTCCACTCGACCCGCTCTTACCCTCTAGGGACGGGGGCCCAGCCGCAGCCACTTCCCTGGTCTCTCCAGGAGATTTTCGACAGTCTGGACGGTAAAGCGGGAAATTCCTGACCGCGAACTGATATCAAACGGGGTTCTCGTTCGTTCTATATATAGACCCGAAAGGAAGCGGGGGTGGCCGCGAGCAAGCAGATCCACCTCGACGAGCAGCTTGTAGCGCTACCCATTTCCTGTGCAGCCTTCTCCCCATGAGGCTGCACCCGCCCTTTCAGGGATCTCCCGGTAGCAGAAGCTCCTGGGTAATAAGGGGGAGACGAGCTGGCACCCCGTCTTCCCCTTATTCTTTTTCCCTCTGCCTCCTCCTCCTCCTCACGCACCCTCACCCGACCGTGTTCTCTCTGCTCTCCTGGTTTTACTAATTCAAAAGTATTCTTTTTCTATAATGAAAGATCAATTGTGCAAGAAGTATCAGATGCCAGCTCTGCGCGATCTCTTCCTTTTGATAGCGCCGTACGCTATACTCTTTGCAGGACGATGAGCCGCAGCCTTTCTCGATCACTTTCTTAGTCGCGAGAAGAATCGCAGGTTGATTCACTGACTCAGCAGCGAGCGAGCCAGGACAGCGACTCATCAGCCCACAACTCGTGACCCGATCGAACAAAGGAGGCCATGATGCCATTGTGGGGTCTACTGCGTCGCAAGCAGCGTACGCTGTCGGCGCGCGCTCCCCTCTCTCCGGCGCCGGCGCAGTCTGAGTCGCCGCCGGAGCAGGAGCATGCCGTCCGGTTCCAGCGCCGCTATCTAGAAGACGTCCCCTACCTGCTGCCTAAGGATGAGGCAGAGATCGATCGTCTCAACTTTCAGCACTATGCCCTGATGAGCGTTCAGAAGGTCCATATCGTCGCGCCGTTGGAGGGTTCCCCCCAGGCGATTCTAGATGTTGGCTGCGGTACCGGTCTCTGGGCGCGCGAAGTCGGGCATCGCATCCCCAATTGCCGCGTCGTCGGGGTCGATATAGAGCCGCCGGAGCGACTGCCCACCACGCCTATCAATGTGCAGTTTCTCGCTAGTGACGTGCTCAAGGGGCTGCCCTTTGACGACAACTCCTTCGATCTGGTACATCAGCGTCTGCTGATCTCGGCCATCCCTGTGCACTCGTGGCCGGCGGTGGTGCGCGAGCTGGTGCGCGTGACCAGGCCGGGCGGCTGGCTGCAGCTCACCGAGACCGGCGGCTACTACCATCGTCCTGGCCCGCTCTCGCTGCGGGTCAGCGGTCTCCTGGACCGTGCTTTTGAGCGCTGGGGCTTTGATCCCTACATTGCCGAGCATTTGCCAATGTACCTGCAACAGGCCGGGGTGCACGAAGTGGAGACGTATGTCTATAGCGTTGTCTTGGGTGAAGGAGGTGGCCAGGGTGGGCGCCTCCTGCAGAAGGATCTGCTGGCGCTGCTCCATGCTCTGAGTGAGCGCATGGCCTCGCTCATCGCCCGCGAGGAGTGGCAACACATGCTGGAGGCCCTGCCGGCAGAGTGGGCCGCCCATCAGACCGCTTTCCAGTTCCACGTGACGGTAGGGCGCAAGCCGGCAGCTTCTTAGCAACGGCTGCTGCAACTGCGCAGCGCTCTGGTCCAGTGCGAGGGGAAAGAACTGAGAGCACGCACCTGGTCCGTCTCCGCTTGACCCGCTTTCCCCTCTCACCCGGACTTCATGCATCCTGCACAAAACCCCCGTCGCCTTATGCGTTAAATTGGCCATAGCTTCCTCTACTATTTGGCTCTATACTGATCTACAGAGGTCGCAAAGAGGCGCTCTCTGTGCACTTTATATGAAGTTACGCGAAGCGCTTCCCCTCCGGTGGCTCGCGGTAACCAGGGATGGTGCGAGCTGGTGCGTCGCGTCGAGGCTCCTCTCATAGGCGAGGTCGCTGCTTCTGTCCGCTGCCATTCTGGCGGCGTGGCACCTGCAAGGCTGCGGGCCGTGCGCTGCACCGCGTGCGCAGCGCTCTCCGGGCGTATAGGCCATGAGCCAGTCAGCCGGCTAATCCGTCAGGTTGCTTAACCATTGCTCTGACGTGCAGGTCGTGCGCCCGCTGTCGACCCGTTGTATCAGTTGCCTGCAGATGAGGAGGCTCTGTGCATGCTTGAAGAAACGGAAGCAACACCAGTCGCCGCTACCGCTCCCTCCACCACAGCTCAACCGAAACGTCGCTTCAATCTGTTAGTAAACAATCCAGTCCTGGAAGATTATTCGCTGCGCTATGCGCCGCGCTCCTTCCGTAGGTGGGGGACGCTGGCGGTGGCGAGCGCCGCTCTGGGTGGGATCGCTTACCTGGCTGACTTTGCCATCGGAGCTGACATTATCATCGCCCACGGCTTCAGTAACGCGGTGGCTGCTATTTTGCTGGCCGCGGTGGTGATTTTCTTGACGGGCATCCCGATCGCTTATTATTCGGCTCGCTATAACATCGATATGGATCTGCTGACGCGCGGGGCCGGTTTCGGCTATCTTGGCTCGACGCTGACCTCGCTGATCTATGCGAGCTTTACCTTTATCTTTTTCGCCCTGGAAGGCTCGATTATGGCCCAGGCCCTCCATCTGTACACGGGCCTGCCGCTGCCGTGGGCTTACCTGGTGTGCGCGCTGCTGATTATTCCGCTGGTGGTCTTCGGCATGACCTTGCTGGCGAAGTTGCAGACCTGGACGCAGCCGCTGTGGCTGGTGCTCTATGTGTTGCCCTTCCTGGCGATCCTGTGGAAGGACCCCGGCGCTTTTGCGGCCTGGACCCATTTCGGCGGACTCTCCCCAACGGGGGCGAGCCTGGTGCCGCTGGAAGTGGGAGCCGGCGCCGGCGTGGCGCTCTCGTTGATTGCCCAGATCGGGGAGCAGGCCGATTATCTGCGCTTTATGCCCGACAAGACGCGCGAGAATAGTGGTCGCTGGTGGCTGGCCGTGTTGAGCGCTGGCCCGGGCTGGGTGATCCTGGGGGCGCTGAAGCAGCTGGCCGGGGCCTTTCTGGCTTTCTATATCTTCGCCGAGGTGGGGGCTCAGCTGGCCGATCAGCCGATTCAGCAGCTGTTGAAGGGCTTCAGTGTGCTGATCCCTAATCCGTGGCTGGCGCTGACAGTGGCGACCTTCTTCGTGCTGCTCTCTCAGGTGAAGATCAATGTGACGAACGCTTATTCCGGCTCGCTGTCGTGGTCGAATTTCTTTTCGCGGATGCTGCACCGCCATCCGGGGCGCGTGGTCTGGCTCTTTCTCAATGTGGGCATCGCCCTCTTGCTGATGGAGCTGAATATGTTCGCGTTCTTGAATACGATCCTGGGCTTCTATTCGAATGTGGCCATCGCCTGGATTGGGGCCGTGGTGGCGGACCTGGTGATTAACAAGCCGCTGCTGAAGCTGAGTCCTCCCTATATCGAGTTCAAGCGCGCGCACCTGTATACGATTAATCCGGTGGGCTTCGGGTCGACGCTGGTGGCTTCGGTGCTGTCGGTGCTGGCCTTCTTCGGGCTATTCGGGCCGGTGGCGCAGGCGTTCTCGCCGTTCCTGGCCCTGGTGATCGCTTTCGTGCTCTCGCCGCTGCTGGCGGTGCTGACGCGCGGGAAATACTATATCGCGCGCGAGAACGCTGCGGCCCATACGAGTGGTCAAGGGGAGCTGCCGCTGTTGCAGTGCTCGGTCTGCGCCGATGCCTATGAGGCTCCCGATACGACGTTCTGCCCCTATCACGAGGGGACGATCTGTTCGCTGTGCTGCACGTTGGAGAAGAATTGTCACGATCTGTGTAAGGCGACGGCCTAGCTTCGCTATTCCGCGGGAGGGAAAGCAAAGAGCTGGTATGGCGGTCAGTCAGTCATTCGGTCGGTCATCTGGTTGGTCTCTCGGTCGTTGCGTTGGCTGCCAGGTTGACTGGACTGGCTGGCCGTCTGCCAGTGGGTCAGTTTTTGGGGGGCTGGCGTAGCATAGAAGAGAGGTGGGATGTGCTTGCTGTGAGGCCGCGTGGTGAACCGCGCTGAACTGACCTGCCCACTCCTCCCCAATGGCATGCTCCGACCGCATCCCGCCTCTCTTTTTTGTTATTGCTAGACGGGCCAGCTCTGCGCTGTGGTCCTGAGAGTAAGGAAACGAAAGGAGGTGTGCCGATGGCCGCGTTGCTGGGAGAGCCACCGCTAGCGGGGCCGCCTCGCGATGGGCAGCTCCTGGACCGGGACCTGGAGCCGTTGCAGGTCTTGCAGTTGCTGCAGTTGTGCGATAGCGCGCTGCCGGTGGGGGGCAGTGCGCATTCGTTTGGTCTGGAGACCCTGGTGGCTGAGGAGCTGCTGACGGTGGAGACGCTGGAGGAGTTTTTGCGGGCCTATTTGACGGAGGCCGGTCTGCTGGAGGGGGTCTTTTTCGGACGGGGCTGGCGCCTGGCAGTGCTCACCGCTTCAGAGGAGCTATTGCCGCGCTGGCGAGCGCTGAACGCGGAGCTGAGCGCGCTCAAGCTGGCTCGCGAGAGTCGTCAGGCCAGCATCATGATGGGGCGCCGCTTGCTGCATTTGGTGCAGGGCTGGTTCAGCGACGAGCGCCTGACCTCGGTGCAGCAGGTGGCCCTGCGCGAGGATGGGGTCAGTCATTATGCGCTAGCCGCCGGTCTGCTTTGCGGCCTGCTGGGGATCGAGGAACACGTGGCGCTGGCGTCCTTTCTGCATCAGCAGTTAGCGGCTGTGCTGGCGGCCTGTCAGCGCTTGTTACCGCTGGGCCAGCGGCGGGCGATGCTCTTGCTCTGGCAGTTGAAGCCGGCCCTTCTCGCGGTGACAGAGCAGGCGCGGGACTGCCTGGAGCGCGGTGAAGAGCCGTGGCAGTGGACTCCGCTGGTGGAGCTGGGCGGTCTGCGCCATCCGTATTTGGAGACGCGCCTCTTTATTAGCTAGGGGCGTCATCCCGCCTGGCCTGCGCGTGCAGCCGGGTCGGGTCTTGAGCGAGGTGGCGGCTTGAGGAGAGAGGAGCTGGCAGGCACGGCAATGGTCAGGCCAGGAAGGAGCGAGGATCTGGATGCAGGCACTGGGAAGTGAGCCGCGCGAGGAGGCCACTGAGGAGGAAGCGGCAGCAGGCTCTGATGAGCGAGAGCGCCAGGAGCAGCCTGACGCGCGGGGCTATCGTCAGGCTGTGGCTGGCTGGCTGCGGCTGGGTTTTGCTTATGAGGCGTCGACGGGCCGGTCGCGGCTTCTCGTTCAGGAGCAGCGGCCACCGCTGCAGGTGGTGCGCGCTTTCTCGACGGACGAGGGTGGGGCATTGGTCCATGTGCACAATCTCTCGGGCGGTGTCCTGGGCGACGATCGCTGCGAGCTGGTGATCGAGGTCGGGCCTGGGGCCCGGGCAATGCTCACGTCGACGGGGGCGACGCGCCTCTATCGTCCGCGCGCCGCTGATCGTCCGGCTCTGCAGCGCTGGCAGGTGCATGTCGGCGCCGGGGCCTTATTGGAGCATTTGCCCGATGCGCTGATTCCTTTTGCGGGGGCGCGCTACCGCCAGGAGGTACTGATCTCTCTGGCGGAGGATGCCGGCCTGTTCTGGTGGGAGATGGTGGCGCCGGGTCGGGTGGCGCGCGGCGAGTGCTTTGCTTATGAGTGGCTTGAGCTGCTGCTGACAATCACAAGCGCCGGGTGTCCGCTGGCGATCGAGCGTTTCCGCCTGGAGCCGCATGGGCGGTCTCCGTTCTCGCTGGCCCGCCTGGGGCCATATCGCTACTGCGCCAGTCTGTACGTCTGTCGCACGGGCCTGCCACGGCAGCGCTGGGCCGACTTGGAAGCAGAGTTGGCGGGACTGGCCCAGGAGCTGAGCCGGCCCGGCGTTTGTGTCTGGGGTGTGGGCCGCTTGCCGGCGGACGGGCTGATGGTGCGCGGCCTGGCTCAGGAGGGGCTGCCGCTCAGCGCTGGCCTGCCGGAGTTTTGGCGCCTGGCGCGGCTGCGCCTCTATGGGCGGATGCTGCCGCTGCCGCGCAAGATCAATTGATGGCTGGCTGCTCTGTCCTGACGCTACGGTGGGCGGGGGCCTGACTGAGCTTGAGCCGAGCAAGGAGGAAGAAAGGAGGTTTGTCGCGCGATGTATTTGACGCTGCGTGAGCAGGAGAAGCTCTTGATTGTCGTGGCAGCAGAGCTGGCGCGCAAGCGGCGGGCGCGCGGTCTGAAGCTCAACTATCCCGAGGCAGTGGCCTTGTTGGCTGCGGAGATGATGGAGGCGGCGCGCGATGGGCGCAGTGTGGCCGAGATTATGACCTTGGGGACGACGCTGCTGACGCGCGACGATGTCATGGAGGGCGTGCCCGAGATGATCCAGGAGGTGCAGATCGAGGCGACCTTTCCCGATGGCACCAAGCTGGTGACAGTGCACGACCCGATTCGCTAGCCGCGCTAGCTTTGCCTGCCCATCAGAGAAGAAAGGAGGGCCTTGATGGGAGCAGCAGAGGAGCCAGAGACGACCGCCAACCTGGAGGGCCTGGCGCCTGGGGCCTATCTGTTGGCCGAGGGGGAGATTGTGCTCAACGCTGGACGCCGGACGGTGCGCCTGCGGGTGCGTAATCGTGGCGATCGTCCGGTACAGGTTGGCAGCCACTATCACTTTTTCGAGGTCAATCCGGCCTTGCAGTTTGAGCGGGCCGCCGCCTACGGGATGCGTCTCAATATCGCCGCGGGGACGGCGGTGCGCTTCGAGCCGGGCGAGGAGAAAGAGGTGACGCTGGTGGCCTTCGGCGGCAGGCGGGCGATCTATGGTCATCGTGGCCAGGTCAATGGACCGTTGCAGGCGAGGCCGCCGGCGCCGGCGGGGGAGGCCGCCGACGCTGAGAGCAAGAGGCCTGGCGAGGAGGGCACGCTATGAGCTTATCGTTGCCACGTCGTACCTATGCCGATCTCTATGGACCGACGGTCGGCGACCGCGTGCGCCTGGCCGATACGGCCTTGATCATCGAGATCGAGCATGATTACACGGTCTATGGCGATGAGGTGACCTTCGGCGGCGGGAAGGTGATCCGCGATGGGATGGGGCAGAACAGCCAGGTACTGCGCGAGGGGAAGGCTGGCGAGCTGCGGGCCTTGGATCTGGTGATCACCAATGCCATTGTGCTCGACCATTGGGGGATCGTGAAGGGCGATATTGGTATCAGAGATGGGCGCATTGTGAAGGTGGGGAAGGCGGGCAATCCCGATACGATGGAGGGGGTTGATCCCGAGCTGGTGATCGGGGCCAGTACCGAGGTGATCGCCGGCGAGCATCTGATTGTGACGCCGGGCGGCATCGATAGCCATATTCATTTCATTTCGCCGCAGCAGGTCTATGAGGCGCTGGCTAACGGGATTACGACGATGATCGGCGGCGGGACGGGACCGGCGACGGGGACGAATGCGACGACCTGTACGCCCGGGGCCTGGTATCTGGCGCGCATGTTGCAGGCGGCAGAGCATTGGCCGCTGAACTTTGGTTTTCTGGGCAAGGGGAACGCCGCCGCGGAGGAGCCGCTGCTAGAGCAGATTCAGGCTGGAGCCTGTGGGATGAAGCTGCATGAGGATTGGGGCAGTACGCCGGCGGCCATCGATGCCTGTCTGCGGGTGGCTGAGGTCTGCGATGTGCAGGTGGCGATCCATACGGATACGATGAATGAGAGCGGCTTTGTGGAGGAGACCATCGCGGCCATCGCCGGGCGCACTATTCATACGTACCATACGGAAGGGGCCGGCGGCGGTCATGCCCCCGATATTATTCGCGTGGCCGGGCTGCCGCATGTGTTGCCCTCGTCAACGAATCCGACGCGGCCCTATACGGTCAATACGTTGGCTGAGCATCTGGATATGTTGATGGTCTGCCATCATCTCAATCCGCAGGTGCCGGAGGATGTGGCCTTTGCGGAGAGTCGTATCCGCCCGGAGACGATCGCGGCGGAGGATATTCTGCACGATCTGGGCGTGATTAGTATGATGTCGAGCGATTCGCAGGCGATGGGGCGCATCGGTGAGGTGGTCCTGCGCACCTGGCAGACGGCCCATAAGATGAAGGTGCAGCGTGGACCCCTACCCGAGGATTCGGGGCGCAACGATAATGTTCGGGTCAAGCGCTATTTGGCGAAGTATACGATCAATCCGGCGATTACGCACGGGGTGGCGCGGGAGATCGGGTCGATCGAGCCGGGGAAGCTGGCCGATCTGGTGTTGTGGAAGCCGGCCTTTTTCGGGGTGCGGCCCGAGATGGTCATCAAGGGTGGTTTTATCGCCTGGAGTGTGATGGGCGATCCCAACGCTTCGATTCCGACGCCGCAGCCGGCGCTCTATCGTCCGATGTTCGGTTCGTTCGGGGCGGCGGTGGCGGAGACGAGTCTGACCTTTGTGTCGCGGGCAGCCCTGGAGGCGGAGGTACCGCAGCGCCTGGGCCTGCGCAAGCGGGCGGTGGCTGTGGAAGGCTGTCGCGCGGTTGGGAAGCGCGATATGGTGCATAATACGGCGACGCCGCTCATCGAGGTCGACCCTGAAACGTATGAGGTGCGCGCCGATGGGGTGCTGTTGACGTGTGAGCCGGCGCGGGTCTTGCCGCTGGCCCAGCGTTACTTTTTGTTCTGATTGTATTAAGTATTGTTCCATATGTTCCGTTTGTATCTCTACTCTAGTACAAGCGCGGGAGAGGTCAGAATGGCTCTCCTGCCTGAAGGAGGGCGAGGCTATGTCTGAGGTGTATCAGCAGCAGCAGGGGCGGCGAGCTTTTCGGGTAGGCATTGCGGGGCCGGTGGGCAGTGGTAAGACGGCGCTGGTGGATTGTCTGAGTCGGCGTCTGCGCGAGCGCTATAATCTGGCGGTGGTGACGAACGATATTTATACGCGCGAGGATGCGGAGTTTTTGCTGCGGCAGGGGACGTTGCCGGCGGAGCGGGTGCGGGGTGTAGAGACGGGGTGTTGTCCGCATACGGCGATCCGTGATGATGTCTCGATGAACGAGGAGGCGATCGCCGATCTGGAGGCGAGTTTGCCGGGGTTGGAGCTGGTGCTGATTGAGAGTGGTGGGGATAATCTGGCGGCGTCGTTCAGCCCGGATCTGGTGGATGTCTGGATCTATGTGATCGATGTGGCGGAGGGGGAGAAGATGCCGCGTAAGGGGGGGCCGGGGATTTTGCGTTCGGATTTGCTCTTGATTAATAAGATTGATCTGGCGCCGTATGTGGGGGCGTCGCTGGAGGTGATGGAGCGGGATACGCGGCGTCAGCGTGGGGAGCGACCGTTTGTCTTTACCAATTTGCGCAGTGGCGAGGGGCTGGAGGTGGTGGTGAGCTGGCTGGAGGAGCAGCTGGCGCGGGCGTGCGGGTCGCAGATTCAACTTCCTTCGTAACCGTAGCCTTTCTTCTGTCAGCTCGGTTGGTCTGCTGGAACCGGGGCCAGAACAGGGCCGCCTGCGGGTGCCACGGCGTTCCTGTTCTGGCCCTCCTCTGTGTTTGGTACTGGTTACTCCAGGGCTGCCTGTCCACTCGTCTGGCCTTACCACAGTCACAGGCGTGGCGGTGAGCGAGGCGGCGTCGTCACTCTCTTGGCCCTTACGCTTGCTCGTCTGGGGAGATCAGCCATGTCTCAGTGGCTACCTGCGGCAGGGCGGGCGCTAGTTCTTCGGCAGTTGGCTCGTCTGGTACCAGCGCCAGCGCGGCCAGCTCGCGGCGGAAGGGCCAGAGGAGGATCTGCCAGGCCCGCGCCGGCGGCAGCCCTGCCAGGTGGGTCCGCGCCGCCGCAATGGCCTGCCAGACCTCGCGCACATGCTCCATTGCCTCGGCCTGCTCCTCAGCCTGACCCAGGGTCGCGACCGCCTCCTCCAGATGGCGCCAGGTTGCCGGCGACTCGCCCTGTCCAGTAGAGACGGGCACCAGCGTCGGCCCCTGCTCCTGTATGCGCCGCACCAGCTCAAGGCCGGGCGTTGGCTGCCGGCGGATCTTCATCACCAGCTTCCTCCTTTGTGCCTGATGCTTCCTCGCCGGCTGAGCAAGCTGCCTGGACCGGCAGACCCAGACGGCGCAGCTCGCCCTGACACCAGGCGAGCAGCTCGGGCGGACATTGCTCCCAGGGAACGTAGTCCAGCACCGCCAGCCGCGATAGCGCTGGCCCCAGCTCTAGCCGGGCGTGGATCTGCTCCAGATGCGCATAGACCGTGTTGCGGCTCAGTCCCAACTGGTTGGCCACCTGGGTGGTCGTCAGGCCGGCCCGGAGCAAGAGCAGCGCCTGCCAGCGGCGCAGTCCACGCAGCTTGAGCGCCGGCGATGAGCGCCGTTCGGGGAGGGCGGGCGCCTCGGGCAGGCTTGCTGGTTTGCCAGGCAGCGGGGGCAGTCCCTCGGGTGGCAGCAGCACGGGTGGACACTGCTCCCAGGGAACATGCGCGAGTGGATCGCTGTGGCGGGAGAGGCCGAGACGCTGGCGCAGCAAGGAGAGGTGAACGGCGACGGTGTGAGGGGCAAGGCCCAATTGGGCGGCCACGGCCTGGCGGGAGAGGCCGCGGCGCAGCAAGAGGACAATCTGCCACTGGCGCATGGTCAGAGGCCGTCGCCGCCGGTAGTCGGCCCTGGGCCGGCAAGTGAGAGTCATAAGGTGTCTTCCTCCTTCAGCGAGTGAACACAGATAGGAACGAACATCGTCTTGTCGGGATGAGCAAGCAAGCCGTCTATGACGAAGGGAAGAACGAGGGCGGGGAAAGTGACCAGGGAGCCGGGGGGAGAGGTGGAGCGGAAGGAGGGAGCGGCGAAGGAGACAGGTGAGGAGGGGCGAGGGTGAGCAGGTGCTGAACGGTGGTGAGCAGGTCGGAGATGGTGAAGGGTTTGGCCAGGAAGGCGGAGGCGCCGGCCAGGCGGGCCTTGAGGCGGTCGAGGGTGCTGTGACGGCAGCTCAGCATCAGGATGGGCAGGCGAGACAACTGGGGGTAGCGGGTCTGGTGGCGTAGCAGATAGGTGAGCTGGAGACCGGAAAGATGGGGCAGGAGCCAGTCGAGCAGGAGCAGATCGGGCGGGGGTGCTCCGGGGCTGGCCAGCGTCGAGAGGGCGCTGAGGCCGTCGCTGCAGGTCTGGACCTGGTAGCCGGCGCGGCTGAGGGCCACGCGCAGCACGGTGCGGCAGACCGGCGAATCGTCAACCACGAGAATGGTGGGTCCTGGGCGCATGATGTTCATGCCTCCTTTCTGACAGACACTCTTTCCACTTGTAGGCTTCGCTGCTCAGCAGCATGCCTGTTCTCTCTCTCACAGATAAAGTAACCTCTTTTTACACAAGAACATCTTTTCACATAAAGAGAAACATGCTATTCTTTGCCTGACTTCATCCTTGCTCTTGAAGTATAGGTCATCGGGCCGGACGAGCGTGCCCCTTGACGGTGACATCCGTGCAGAATCCCTGCAGAAAGCGTGCAACTCTGCTGGCCACATCCAGGCTGGCCCTGAGAAGAGGCTGTTACTATGCGCGAGAAGACGCCCAATCATGCCAATCACCTGCGGGCCGCCATCAAAGAGGCAGGCCTGACCATTGCTGAAGTTGCCCGCGAGACAGGCATTCCTGTAAGAACCCTCTTCGACTATTGTGCTGGGCGTGTGCGAATTCCCAGGAAGCGTCTGGAAGCCATAGCCAGGCTATTAGCATGTCCTCCCGAACTGCTTGTCTGCCGATCCCTTTCCGATGGTGGCCCTCATCTGCTAGAATGGACTCAGAGCGCAGAAGCCGAAGCCGGCGAGGCACTCCCATTACTCACCGTGCTCGGGGAAGGAGCCACCACCATCGATCGTCTAAGGCGTGCCTTATTACAGCAACTGCTGCTACCGCTGGTAACGGCAGCCCCCTGGCTGCACAGGACCACGCAAGAGCTACTCGAAGCAGAGGCCTGGGAACGCCTGGCGCTGGCGCTCAGGCGGCCCTCCCGTACCGACGCTGCCACCCTGGCTCATCTAGAGGCCGTCACCGACCTCTACTGGGAGTTATATCGTTCCTCGCTGGCCAAAAGCGATCTGCAACACGCAGTTTCAGGTCATCTGATGACCCTGAACCAGTTGCTGCATGCTCAGCAACCGCTGGCCATTCAACGGCGGCTGTGTGCGGTCTGTAGCAATAGCGCCCAAATACTCGGCGAAATTGCCCTGGATCAGCACGACACAGAGCGAGCCGCCACCTCCTATCGACTTGCCATTGAGCTGGCTCGCGAGGGAGAGCAGTCAGCCCTCTGGGCGCTGGCTGCGGGCCGGCAGGCCTGGCTGCTGGTCTATCAGGGAGCAGGCAAAGCAGCCTTGCCGACCCTAGAGCACGCGCTGGCATTAGGGCAAAGCAGCCAGCTCAGCGGCCAAAGCCTGGCCTGGCTGGAAATGATGCGCGCAGAAGTGCTGGCCCAAGAACAGGATCGTTCCGGCTGTGAACGGGCGCTGGAACATGTCCATAGCTGGCTGGATCAGAGTCAGGCCGGGCAAAGCCCTGATCAGCGCTGGACGGGCTTCCAGGTCAGCGCCTGTGCGGCCTATGAGGGTCGCTGCTACCTCTATCTTGGCTCCCTCTCCCAGGCCAGAGCCTCGCTACAGCAGGCACTGCAGTGGCTTTCTGCAGCTCCCACCAGGCGCCGGGCGCTGGTGCTGGTGGACCTGGCCCACGTGGCTGGGCGCGAGGGAGAGCTTGAAGAAGCCTGCTCGCTGGCTGAAGAGGCGTTGAGATGTGCCTGCCAGGCGCGCTCACCGCGAGCGCTCAGGGCAGTCCATCGGCTGGCCCAAGCCTTGCAACAATGGAAGCGCCTGCCTTGCGTTGCCCGGCTCAACAGAATGCTCCGCCAGCTCTAGCAGGCGAGCCGCTCCTGGCCTAGCCGGCGCGGCTGAGGGCCACGCGCAGCACGGTGCGGCAGACCGGCGAATCGTCAACCACGAGAATGGTGGGTCCTGGGCGCATGATGTCCTTTCCCCTTTCTTAACTTACCACGTGACACGGACAAAGGTGACCTCTAATACAGCATGTCCAGTCTGGTCAGCTATCGTCTGACATCCATCAGCATACTCAAGTTTATTTGATTTGTCAAGTTCTCATGATTCTGATAGTTTGCAAGATTGAGAAGAGCTAGAAAAATACAGCTTGTCTGGTTAGTTTTCGACTTTTGTGCTATACTATAGTGGCCTGAAAGGAGGGACTGCATGAGCCAGCCAGAACCGGAAGCAGACCGCGACTACTACACAGCCAGTGAGGCCATGAAGCGCCTGGGCCTCTCCAGGACGACCTTTCATCAATATGTCAATGAAGGGCTAATCCCTCGCTTGCTCAGGCCGGGGGCCAAGCGTGGCGTCTATCCCAAACGCGATATTGATGCACTGGCGCTGACGATGAACCTGGCCCTGCGTGTCCACGAGCGAATCATCTTCTCGCGTTCGACGCCGGGCGACCAGGTAGAAGAAATGGACATCGGTATTCGCTGCTTCGGCAGTGAATTCATCACTCCTTTGGCGGAGCGCATCGCATTTCAGCGCAAGAGCGAGCACACCTTTTGGTCATTGAAGGTCGATGGGCGAGTTGTAGGCTACCTGTCACTCTTCCGGCTCCCACCCGCCTTGCTGGATGACCTGCTTACAGGCAGGCACATTGAGCGCGATATCAGGGTTGAGGACGTGCTCCCCTTTACCCGGATAGAGCCTTTTGATATTTACATCGACGTGCTGGCCATTGATCCACGTCTTGACCCACACCTCCGCTCGTTCTACGCCTCCTTAATTATCTCGCGCATTGCCGATGTACTTCTCGACTTTCTGGCCAATGGCTACCAGATCGAGCACCTCTATACCGTTACCGCCACACGAGAAGGCGATAACCTGGTTCGGAAACTCGGCTTTCAGCAACTGGCCGATAAATCTTTGGTTCCCGGGCGTGTAGCCTATGTGTTTCCCCTCGATGAAGCAGGAATCGCGCGTTTACGTTCTCTAAGCAGGAGAGGAATCTATGTCACCCGCCGAAGAGAAGATTCGTCACGTTCTTGAAGCCAATGCCTGGCGCCTCCGAACGGAAGGGCCGGATGTCGTTCGCTGGCTGACCGGCGGCAGCGAACCAGATGCCTATGTGCTTTTGGAACGCCAGCCGGGCGCAGAGCGGCTGACGGCTCGCTGTGCTTCCTGTCGGCAGGTGCTGCAGCCGCTGACCCTGGTCGACGGGCGTCTGGTTGCTGAAGAGCTATTAGCAGTGCGGCGGCGCTTTGCTGGCCATACCTGTGCCAGAGCAGACGCCTGAGCAGGGCTAAACCCGTTCCCTCTGGGCCTGGCTGAGCGGTTGCTCCTTTTGAGAGAGTGTTATCGGGAGGCGCTGGCCATCTGGGTCCTGCCTCTGGCTGATGCAGAGGGGCAACGGTGCTGAGGAGCTCCCTCCAGCAGGCTCTGGCCAGGGCAGCCAGCGTCTGCCTTTGTGTTTCTCTGCCGACTCACAGCAGGCCGCCCAAGCGCTGAGGCCGTCGCTGCAGGTCTGGACCTGGTAGCCGGCGCGGCTGAGGGCCACGCGCAGCACCGTCCGCCAGACCGACAAATCGCCAGCTACGAGCATGGTGGGTCCTGGGCGCATGATCCTGGCTTCCTTTGTTCGGATATATTCCTCACTCCCCTCTTGGATTACTTATGTTGATAGATTGATTTTTTCTTGCACTCGATGTATGCTCAAAGGCATGAGGAGATCCTACGGCACTCTCTTGTTCCCGCCAGCTCACCTGGCGCTCCTTTGATAGGGAGCTTGTTTCTGCAGAGAGTATAGCTGGGAAAAGTGGGAAAGCAATTGTATTCTTGAAACTTTAGCAACGACAGCTTATCTCCAGGCCAGCGAAGGTCGGGAGGGTTGGTAACGGTGATGAGAAGTGGACACCAAGCGCGTGACTTGGGGCTATTTGTGGCGAATCTTCGCGCCCAGGCTGGCCTTTCGTTAACAACGCTGGCCAGTCTGGTAGGAAGCAGCAAGAGCACGCTCTCGCGACTGGAACAGGGACAAATCCCTCTGCCCGCACGCGGCAAAAACCGTATGCTGCTCATTGCGCTGGTGCACCTGCTCTGTAGCGCGGCCAGCGAACGCGATCGTATCCTCTCTCTGGCTTCTATTGATCCAGCCTTGCTCACTCTTGGAGAGCTGATTGTCCTGGGCCTCTGGCCGCCATCTTCCCCTCATGGTATTCGCTCGCTGCCTCATGAGGATGTGGAACAAGGCAGGGAAGAAGTAATACGACTGTTAACACAACTGGAAGAGTGGATGCGTAAACCTGCGGTCTCTCATTCAGAACAGGTGAGTACACTCCTGCGTCGAAAGATCGCTCGCTATCGAGCATTGCTTGAAGAACTGGAGCAGCAGCTTACCTGGATTCAGCATACTTCCCGTCCCGGAGAGCCTGGTGCTTCCCCAGAGCATAGAACACATCTCGATCAAAGCCGCAATATGCAAACTGGTACCTCTCCCGTTGAGAAACAATCACAGACGTCTTCTTCCTCTGCACTATCTCCTGACCTCTTCAACCTGGCGTCAGCAAGAGCGCGCTGGCTGATGCAACAGGCAGGCGTTGAGCGTTTTGCTGTCGACGACTGTATTGTGCTCACCGCCAGCGAGGGCTTTAGAGGCTGGGACAAGAAGCAGATCCAGATGACGACCCTGGCGCAGCCGTGGCCCCTCCCCGAGGATCTGGCTGCCGTCCTGCGCGAGCAACGGGCAGCACTCGAGGAGAGTGCGCTCAACGCCCCACACTATCAACTGGTCTCGCTGACCCCAGCCTGGAGTGAGCTTGATTGCTTGAAGCTGGTCATGGCTCCCCTCCGTTTCTACGATTATGCGGCATTGCTTCCGATCCTTGATAAACCACTTCTAGCCTCCCAAGATGGTCGGCTTCTGAGTATTCGCGAGCAATACGGAAGCACTGCCTTATATACCCGCTCTTACTCCCGCAATGCGGCCTTGATACCGGCACCGGTAAGCATCCAGTGTCTGCTAGAAACGCAAGATGAGCGCCTGGTACTTGTACAGCGCTCGGAAGCGGTGGCATTCTACCCTGGTTGCTGGTCAGCTTCCTTCGAAGAGACCATGAATGCGCCGGGGCTGGTTGCTGGGTCCTTCCAGCCTGGCGATGCGCATATCTTCGACGCTGCTTATCGCGGACTGGAGGAAGAGTTTGGCCTACCTGCGGACGCGGTCGAGGAGATGAAAGCTCTCTCGCTCAACGTCGAATATCCGACACTCTCGGTTGATGTCTTCATGCTGATCAAGCTAGCGCGGCCTCTCGCCGCTGTCAAGGAGCGCTGGCTCATCAGTGCGCGTCACCGTGACGAGGCGTTACAGGTGACAGGGATCGCGTGCCGGCTTGACGAGGTGGTGGCTACGCTCTTTGCACCTCGCCAATGGCACCCGACGTCACGGATGCGCCTGATTCAATGGCTCATTCAGCGCTATGGGCTGGACGCCGTGATGGCGGCAATCAGGGAACAGGGCCAGGGTGCAATGCTGCCTGACGGACCAGCACAGGAAGAACGCCGCTCAGGGTTATCCGAGGCCACTGGTGCGGTACTGTTGGGAGCGTCTGGAACGGCTCGTGACGAGCGAGAGGAGGTGAAGCCAGTCATTGGAGCGGCATATGGCGCGGAGCAGAGATCACGATCTGACAAAGCGCTCTCACTCTCGGATCTAGCAGCACCTGAGGCTGTGCAGTTTATGCAAGAGGCCGGAATTGACAGTCTGGCTGTAGATGGGCTGATTATGCTCACCAGCAGTGCTGCCTTTCAGGGCTGGCTGCCTGCTGACATTGTGACAAGGCGGTTGGCTACACCGTTGCCGGTTCCCGAGGAGGTCGAATATTGTCGGCAACGCTATTTGCCTCGTGTGGCTGCCCATTTTACCAATTCCTCTCATTATCGCCTTGTTGCTTATACTCCTGCTTTTAGTGATCGTCGAGGGCTGGAGGTGATGCTAGCACCGATCGGCTTCCATGACTATTATCCGCTGGCGTATGCTCTAGATGAACCGTTGTTGGAAGGACCGACTGGTCCATGTAGTCTGCGCCAGAAGTATGGGGCGACGGCTCTGCATTATCTTCCTCCTGCAAGCTATCCGGCGCTCCCCATGCCGGTTAGCCTGCAGGGAGTGGTACTGACCAGTGATCAGCAGGTCATACTGATGAGGCGTTCGGAAGCAGTGGCATTCTATCCTGGTTGCTGGTCAGTATCTTTCGAAGAGACTATGAATGCGCCGGGCCTGGACCCGCGGGGGCGCGAGCGTTCGGGTGATAGTGATTTCTTTGCCTGTGCGCGGCGTGGAATCAGGGAGGAATTTGGGCTAGGGCCAGAGGCAATTGAGGAGATCAGGATACTGTCGCTGAATCTTGAGTACTGGCTGCTGGCGGTCGCTGTAGTGGCGGTGATCCGCTTACGTGTTCCAGCGGATGAGGTACGTATGCGCTGGCTGTTGCAAGCGGCTGACCGGGATGAGGCTGCCCAACTCAGCACGTTTCCGCCGACTTTGGAGGCGGCCTTACGGGAGCTGGCCAGTGGGAGGCATTGGCATCCGACGGCGCGCATGCGGTTACTCCAGGTGCTTTTTCATCTCTATGGTGTTGATGAGGTGCAGAGGGCACTGGCAGATGGTCAGCGCTGAGGGCTGTTTGTTTGCAGCACGGGCCAGGGAGCGGGCGTTATTGCAGATGCCGGGTTGGGCGTGTCGCCTGGCGGGGGGCTGCGCTGTTATGTGCCCGAGGTGACAGGGCCGGGCCATCAGGGGAGTTAGTAGGCCGTCACTATCGCTTCCGAGGGGGGCGTGAGCGTGCGGGCAGGGTCTGGCCCGCATGCTTTTTGTTTTTGGTGGGAGAGGGAGACAGAGGAGCAGTGAGTGGGGTGGGTGAGGGAGCCTGGCCAAAAAATGGCCCATTTAAGAGGCCGATTCGAAACTCTCCGCGGGTGCCCCCCCGATCCGGTCAGATTCCGGCCAAAAGTGGCCGGAATCCCGCATCTTTTGCTGCTTTTATAAGTGAAAATATATTGATGCTTTCTCGAAACTCGCCCCTTGCGGCTTGCAAACAACGAGTTTCGAGAAAGGTCGTGATACGATAGATTCTGGAGGGTGGGGGGCGAAGAAAACGAGGCGTTGAGATGCCAAAAATGGGGCCTCGATCGTTATAGAATAAGTGAGAAGTATCCCCGGTGCTCTTCCGCCGGCTGCGGTGGCAGGGGTCTCGATCCGCTTGTGGATACTGAAAGTTCCGCTTTGCTGAAATTGGTTCGACGCGGCATATAGTGGCAGGGGTCTCGATCCGCTTGTGGATACTGAAAGCTGTTCAACCAACATCATGTACGACTTCTCGGATGCTAGTGGCAGGGGTCTCGATCCGCTTGTGGATACTGAAAGCCAGACCAAGATGATCAAGGAAATTGCCAAGATGATAAGGTGGCAGGGGTCTCGATCCGCTTGTGGATACTGAAAGTCAGTGCCAGCTCGCTGATGGTCGGAGAAGGTTGGGTGGCAGGGGTCTCGATCCGCTTGTGGATACTGAAAGTCTTTGGAGCTGTTGAGTGGATGTTTGCCAACGCAGTGGCAGGGGTCTCGATCCGCTTGTGGATACTGAAAGGCCGAAACCTGGCAGCGACCATCTCTATCTGCTCTGTGTGGCAGGGGTCTCGATCCGCTTGTGGATACTGAAAGAGAGACGGAACGCATTCGTGTCTCTGGCGTGGAATGTATATGTGGCAGGGGTCTCGATCCGCTTGTGGATACTGAAAGGGCGGGCGAGCATTGTTCTGCAAGAGGGCTAAGTTCCGTGGCAGGGGTCTCGATCCGCTTGTGGATACTGAAAGAGAGAAACCAAATAGGCTGAAAAGGGATGTTGACAGTGGCAGGGGTCTCGATCCGCTTGTGGATACTGAAAGACTGAGGTTTAACCATGATGCTCTACCGGAATTTCCAGTGGCAGGGGTCTCGATCCGCTTGTGGATACTGAAAGAGCTGAGCCGTGGCCAGCAAACTGGTGGGTAGGGGTAAGTGGCAGGGGTCTCGATCCGCTTGTGGATACTGAAAGGTTAGACAAGACCTCAAGCCCTTATGGCGAAAACAAGTGGCAGGGGTCTCGATCCGCTTGTGGATACTGAAAGACTGGCTGACGGTTTCAGCCGTGGTCACACAGGTACAGGTGGCAGGGGTCTCGATCCGCTTGTGGATACTGAAAGTTCATCCTTCTCATCCCCTTTCTTATCTTTCTTCCCCCCGTGGCAGGGGTCTCGATCCGCTTGTGGATACTGAAAGGCGTTGACCAGCTCTGCAAAACATCTGTCTTTGTCGTGGCAGGGGTCTCGATCCGCTTGTGGATACTGAAAGATAATCCAGCCAGCCCCGTGCAGGGAGTTCCTCTTGTTCGTGGCAGGGGTCTCGATCCGCTTGTGGATACTGAAAGAGACGGTCGTTCAACACCCGAAGGATTTGGAAAGCGGTGGCAGGGGTCTCGATCCGCTTGTGGATACTGAAAGTAGCCTGGTGCTCCCTGTGGCGCGGCGGGCGCGCCGGGTTGTGGCAGGGGTCTCGATCCGCTTGTGGATACTGAAAGTTTTCTTCGCGCTGATCAGGCGCAGAGCCTGGGGCGTGGCAGGGGTCTCGATCCGCTTGTGGATACTGAAAGTCGATACTAGGCTGGCTCTCCCCCTCCGTCACATAGCGTGGCAGGGGTCTCGATCCGCTTGTGGATACTGAAAGATGAAGAAGGGACACAAAAGAGTAAAAGGAGTTTCTTTGTGGCAGGGGTCTCGATCCGCTTGTGGATACTGAAAGATTTTTGATTTTACCACGGGACACAACAAGGCTCCAGGTGGCAGGGGTCTCGATCCGCTTGTGGATACTGAAAGCCACAGAGATACTAGCATGTTTTCACTCTCTCAGTCGTGGCAGGGGTCTCGATCCGCTTGTGGATACTGAAAGATTTTTGATTTTACCACGGGACACAACAAGGCTCCAGGTGGCAGGGGTCTCGATCCGCTTGTGGATACTGAAAGCCACAGAGATACTAGCATGTTTTCACTCTCTCAGTCGTGGCAGGGGTCTCGATCCGCTTGTGGATACTGAAAGGTTTCAGAGAGAATGGATACATCGCGCAAATTATCGGGGTGGCAGGGGTCTCGATCCGCTTGTGGATACTGAAAGGAGCGCCTCATGGCAGGGGACCGATTGAAGTGAAGATGGTGGCAGGGGTCTCGATCCGCTTGTGGATACTGAAAGTCAGACAATGCCAAGGAGCTGACACCCAGGGCTGTTTGTGGCAGGGGTCTCGATCCGCTTGTGGATACTGAAAGCTTTTTGCAAGAGGGACATGCGCTTTCGCAGAGAGCCGTGGCAGGGGTCTCGATCCGCTTGTGGATACTGAAAGGCGGGCGGGGTAGTGGTCTATGCCCTGCTTGCCAGGTGGCAGGGGTCTCGATCCGCTTGTGGATACTGAAAGTGCCGGACTATGGACGTGCGCGTGAATATCTTGCTGCGCGTGGCAGGGGTCTCGATCCGCTTGTGGATACTGAAAGGAATCTAGATTTTGTGGAGTATGTTGACGTCATTTACGTGGCAGGGGTCTCGATCCGCTTGTGGATACTGAAAGGGTCAAACGCTTACTGGACGCGCTGTTTCCCCACTAGTGGCAGGGGTCTCGATCCGCTTGTGGATACTGAAAGGTACTTCATAGCCACTCATGCTGTGTTTCACGTCAGTGGCAGGGGTCTCGATCCGCTTGTGGATACTGAAAGACCTGGTACGCATGGGTGGCCGCCGGGAAGCCACCAGTGGCAGGGGTCTCGATCCGCTTGTGGATACTGAAAGGCTCAGGCTGTTCATTGCCAATCGCCAAGAGCAGCGGTGGCAGGGGTCTCGATCCGCTTGTGGATACTGAAAGGGCAGCTCTTAGAGGCAAGAAAGGAGGAGAGTCATGTGGCAGGGGTCTCGATCCGCTTGTGGATACTGAAAGATTTCCAGAGGATGTACGCGACGGCCCAGCAGCTCGGTGGCAGGGGTCTCGATCCGCTTGCGGATTCTGAAAGTGCATTCACGATTGAGGAGAGCGATGATGCAACAACGTGGCAGGGGTCTCGATCCGCTTGCGGATTCTGAAAGTCGTCTTTTCATTGCATGTTGGCTTTTCTTCTGTGGTGGCAGGGGTCTCGATCCGCTTGCGGATTCTGAAAGATAGCACGGATAGATACCGAGCGAAGATAGCCTCCAGCGTGGCAGGGATCTCGATCCGCTTGCGGATTCTGAAAGCTGCTGGCAGAGGTGTTTGAAGAAAAGAGAGAGCAGAGTGGCAGGGGGGTCGATCCGCACGAGGATTCTGAAAGCTCGAAAGAGGAACTAGCGCGCCGATTACAGTGCACGTGGCAGGGGTCTCGATCCGCACGAGGATTCTGAAAGGGACTGATACGCCATACACAAGCAGATCGCCTCAGCAAGTGGCAGGGGTCTCGATCCGCTTGTGGATTCTGAAAGGTGGATACTGAAAGGCCTCGATGATCGCCACCCACCCATCTGCCAGATCCGAGCGGCAGGGGGGTCGATCCGCTTGCGGATTCTGAAAGATGAGAATGGACAGCGATCTCTTCACGATATCAACGTGGCAGGGGCTTCGATCCGTAAGGGGATACTGAAAGCAGCACAAGCAATAAAAGCGCGGAGGAGGCTCTCCCTCCCCCGCGCCTGCAGTCAACCAATCACAACAAGGAGCCTATCGCCCAGGCAGCTCAGCCCGGACCTGGTCAGCCGCGACACCACCCCCCAACCACAGCCCAGCAACCTCAGCCCACCGCCCGCCTGAGTAGCTCCCTGATCCGCTCCTCCTCAGAAGGCCCCAGCGCCGTCAGCGCATAGGCCGTCGGCCACATCTGTCCCTCATCCAGATGAGCCACATCGTTGAAACCCAGCGTCGCATAGCGCGTCTTGAACTTCTGCGCCGGCTGGAAAAAACAGAGAATCTTGCCATCCCGCGCATAAGCCGGCATCCCATACCACGTACGCGGCGCCAGCTCCGGTACACACTCCTTCACCAGCTCGTGCAAGCGCAGCGCTAAACTGCGATCCGGCTCGCTCAGCTCGGCAATCTTCGCCAACACCTCCTGCTCGCCCTGCTCCCGATCCTTGCTGGCCTTCAGCTCGCGCGCCCGCTCCCTCATCGCCGCGCGCTCGGCCTCCGAAAAGCCCTCAGATCCCTGACCTCTGGCTCCGGCCCCCTGGGGCCTCCCCAGCTTATCAGCCTGACTCATACCAAACAAAACCTCCTCTCATATCCAGCGCATTGCAGCCATCCACAGGCCATCAACAGCCCCAACCGGTCCAGCCCAGCAGGCAGCCACAACAGCCGACACGCTCATATACAAGCTTTATTCTCTCTGACCAGCAGCCAGACGGCAACGCCCCACCCTCATTCACCTACTAGGCAAAGGCCGTCAAAGCGGCCCGCTCAGCCTCCCACAACTCATCAAAGAGCTGGCTCAGCTCCTCCAGCGAACAGACCGCCGCACTCAACGGATCAAGGAACAACGCATAGCGCGCCGGCTCTCGCCGTCCCGTCAGCAGCGCCTCACAGAGCAACTCGTGTACCGCCATATGGGCCCGATCCAGGGCCGCCAACTGCTCCGGCAGCCGTCCGAAATGAACAGGCTGCACCCCATTGCGATCCACCAGACAGGCCACCTCGACACAGCCATCCGGCAGATTCTCAATCAGTCCCACGTTGCGCACATTGCCATAAATCACCGTTGGCCTGCCCGTCACGATAGCCTCGATGATCTGAGAACCATACTCAAGGCTGCGCTCCCAGGGAATATCACGCTCGCCCGCCAGCATCTCCTCAATGGCATGCTCGCCCTCGCGACGCCAGATCGGCCAGTTACGGGCATAAAAGCCCGACTCGCCCAGATAGCCGGCCCGACCATAGCGCGCGATCAACTCCGGGCGCTTACGGAAATACGGCACATACTCCGAAAAATGCCCGCTGCTCTCCGTCACAAAGGCCCCCAAATGGAGCATCGTCTCAAAGCGCACCGGGTCCAGCTCGTAGATCTCGGGCCGCCGCGCGCACTCGCGCAGACGCGGATACAGATCCTCGCCCCGCCAGCGCAGCTCAGTAAACCAGGCCAGATGGTTGATCCCAGCGCAGCGCCATTCCAGCTCTTCGTAAGGCACCTCCAGATAATGCGCCAACTGGCGCGAAGTCCACTGCACACTATGGCACAGCCCCACCACGCGCAGGCGCGTCCCCCGCAGAGCCGCCAGCGTCAGCGCCGACATCGGATTCGTATAGTTCAGCACCCAGGCTCGCGGACACAGCTCCTCGGCATCGCGCAGGATCGCCAGCCAGGCCGGCCCCGTACGTAGCGCCTTGAAGATCCCTCCTGGACCAATCGTATCGCCGATACACTGATCGATCCCATATTTCAAAGGAATCTCGTAGTCCTGGCGCACATAGTCTAGCCCGGCCACCTCAATCGTATTGATCAAGAAATCGCTGCCCGCCATCACCTTGCGCCGCTCCGTCGAGGCCTCGACCCGCCAGCGCTTGCCACTGCGCTCGATCAGCTTCTCGGCGATACGGTGGGCCAGCTCCAGCCGCCGCGCATCCACATCAACCAGGGCAAAGGTCCCCTCATCCAGCCCCTCGCAGAACAGCACATCGGTCATCAGTTGACGAGCAAAGACAGCGCTCCCGGCGCCCATCATGGTGATCTTCACGTGGGTCACGACCTCATGCCTCCTTGGCGCTCGCGGCGCGGTAGCCTGAGCCGACCGACCGCAGCCACCGGCGTACCGCCATGCCAGATTGTCCATCATCTGCAGTCAGTATAGCATCTGCCGCAGGCCACGGGTGAGCCATCTAGCCTGGTCCCGCTTTGCCAGAGAGCGCCGAGGGACGCGACCCTTGCTCGCTTGACATGGCTGCCACGATCTGCTATACAGGTAGCAGGCAACACCGTTGCAGATAAAGGAGAAACAGGCAGTCACGGGAGCTCGGGAGAGCCGGGCTGAGAGGGTGACCAGACCTGTCGCCGCGGGTGGCATCAGGCCACGTTGCGAGCAGGCCGCACCGTCACCGACCGCCAGAACCTGATCTGGGTAATGCCAGCGCAGGGAGCGTACTTGATCCTATTGCCTGCCCCGCACGCTGGGGCAGCCCCAAAGCGAGCAGCCTGACGATCCCGAGGTGCTGGCGAAGAGAGAGGCGCGAGCCAGCACCTTCTTTCTTTAGCATCAACGCCCCACCCGATCAGCCAGCTCCCCCACCGACGCCAACAGAGCAACCGCAGCCCCTCTGTCGCCCTTTGGCCAGACCGGCGCGCGCTCTCACTCACTCCCGTGGCTGCCTCTCGGCGAACCATCCAGGCTGTGGTTAGTCCTGCCAGCGGCTTAACGCGCCCCATAGAGGGCGAGCCGCCCAAGAAAGGAGCAAGCCAATCATGGAGCCAGCAATGGAGCCACAAGAATCAGGCAGCGGCATCTTGCAAGTACGGGGAGTAGAAGCAGACGACTTTCTCAAAGTCGAGCGCCACGGCATGGAGCCGATCCCCGAAGCTGATCGGCACGGCAGCGCGCGCGAGCTGGCACTTGTCTGGGCCGGAGCAATGGCCAATTATCTCTCGCTCCTCACCGGCGCCCTGGCCATCGGGGCCCCGCTCGTGCTGGGCCTGAGCCAGGGACAGCTTGGCCTGCTCGACAGCGCCATCGCCATCCTCATCGGCTGCGCCCTGGCCGCCGCCCTGCACGGCTTGACCAGCGCCACCGGCGCCCGCACCGGCACCCCGCAAATGGTCTTTGCACGCGCCGTCTTTGGGCACCGTGGCGCCTATCTTGGCGCCTTCCTCACCTGGCTGATGGCCGTCGGCTGGTTCGCCGTCGACTGCGTCATCGGCGGCTGGGCCCTGGTGCAGCTCGCCAGCCTGGCCGGCATCCCCAGAACGCCACAGACCGCCCTCATCGCCATCGCCCTCGTCCTCATCGCCTCCGTCATCGTCGCCGTCTACGGACACCAGACCGTCCACGTCTTCGAAAAGTACGGGGCCATCGTCTTCATGGCCTTCTGCCTCTTACTCTTCATTGTCCTCTTCCCGCGCATCAACTGGAGCCTGCCGACCACAGTTCACGGGCCGGCGCGCCTGGCCGCCATCGTCACCGGCGGCGGCTTCATCTATGCCCTGATCGCCTCCTGGATTCCCTTCGCCTCCGACTACTCGCGCTACCTGCCCACGCGCACGCGCCCCGGGCGTATCGCCTGGTGGGCCGGCCTGGGCATCGGCCTGCCCACGGCCCTGTTGGGCATTCTGGGCGTCGCCCTGGCCACCATCAACCCGGCCAATCCCGACCTCCTGAGCGTCATCACCGGCGCGGCGCCGCCCTGGCTGCTGGTCCCCTTCCTGCTCTTCGTCGTCCTGGGCGAAATCTGGGCCAACTACTTCGACGTCTACACCGCCGGCCTGGTAGCCCTGGCAATGGACATCCCGCTCCGGCGCTGGTGGTCGGCCCTGCTCTGCGGCATTGTCGGAGCGGTGGGCGTCTTCTGGATCGGCCTCTTCTCCCATTTCAGCTTCAGCGAGGCCCAGACCTACAGCGAGCTGGTTAATCGCTTCCTCAACGTCTACATCGACTTCCTGCTCCTGACCTACCTGTGGGTGCCGGCCTGGGCCGCCGTGCTCCTTATCGACTTCTTTGTCCTGCATCGTGGCAACTACGCTGCCGCAGAGCTGACGCGCGGGCGGGCCGGACGCTACTGGTTCAGCGGTGGTGTGGCCTGGCGAGCCGTTCTCTCCTGGCTGGTGGGCTTCGCTGCTACAATCCCCTTCATCGGCTCGGCGACCTTACCCTGGCTGAGTCAGCCGTGGCAGGGGCCATTCGCCCACCTGTTAGGCGGCATGGACCTGAGCGGCATCATTGGGGCTGTTGTCAGCGGCCTGCTCTACCTCCTGCTGAACCTGCCCCGCCTGCGCCGGCAGCAGGCTGCAAGGAGATCGGAAACAGCAGCAGCCAGCTAAGCAGGCTCTCATTCCGCAATCTATACGGCCAGAGCCACAAGGCTAGCGCCGGGGACAGATAGAGGCCGCTGAGGCGGGCCTTCGGAAACCGAAGGCCCTGTCTCTCCGTCCCAGTCACGCTTGACAGACCAGAGAAAATCTAGCCAGAAGGACCCTCAGCCGCCGCTGGCGGCTCCTCTCTCCTCCCTCTCCCGAGAACGTCGAGCGACGGGATTGGGAAGCATTCAGGGAGCCGGCCAATAAGACAAGCCGAGAGCTAGCAAAACAGAGACGAGGTCAATCAAGAGAAGAGACGGGTTTCTGACGATGCTGGTGATGGAAATCTATCGCTCGATCCAGGGCGAGGGCAGCCTGATGGGCGTGCCGACAACGTTTGTGCGCTTCTTCGCCTGCAACCTGCGCTGCTCGTGGTGCGATACCAAGTACTCGTGGAGCGTGCGCGAAGGCGGCAGTTGGGAAACGCTCCCTCCCGAGACAGTGGCGGAGCGCGTGGCCGCCCTGGGCGCTCGCCATGTGGTGCTGACCGGCGGTGAGCCAACGCTCCAGAAAGAGCTACCGCAGCTCGCCACCCTGCTGAAAGCCCAGGGCCACCACCTGACCATCGAGACGAACGCTACCATTTTCCCCGCCCTGGTCGTGCCGCTGATCGATCTGTGGAGCCTCTCGCCCAAGCTGCCCAGTGCCGGCAGCGGCGCCAACTACCTGCGCCATCCCATCATTGAGCAGTTTCTGCATAGCCTGGCCCCCATGCAGCAGCAGTGGAAATTTGTCGTGCGCGACGACTATGACGAGCAGGCCCTGCGCGCCTTGCTGGAAGCTCACCCGTTCTTCAAGGAGCGGCGCCTGCCCATTATCCTGCAGCCCGAGGGCGATGCCGCCTTGCCCGATTACCCCACCGCCCTGGCCCGGCTGGCCGAGCGCGTGCGCGACCCCTTCTGGGATCAGTACAATGTGCGCGTGCTGCCGCAGCTGCATATCCTGATCTGGGGACGCCGCCGCCTGGTCTAGCCCCAGGGAGACAAGGAAAAAGGGAGGAAGAGAGGAAGGAAGGAAGGAAGAGGAGAAGGGCCGCTGGCAGGCAGCTCAGGGAGAATGGGCTTTCCCTGCCCTGCTTTCGGCTTCCCTGCTACAGCTAGAAGTGTAGCCGATCTACGTGAAAAGTCAACTTTCATCGGGTTTCGCGGAACAAATGGCCCAACTCTCCTAGTATGCCCCCTCTGCCTCCCTCGCGTACCCTACCTCACTGCCTATGCTCTGTCGGCTAAGTGCTCTCCTCCTGCCTAGCTGCTCCCTTGACAGCGTTGAGCACAGAAAGCTATATCTCTCATTGAGTATCTTTCATCTTAAGTAGTCACTCACATTCAAGATAATCCATAGTTCGCTGAAAATTTTCAGCAAGGGAAATGAGACTGAAAATTTTCAAGCAGGGAACACAGGAAAGTGAGCGTGGTACCCTTCTCCCCTTCTAGGAGAAGCGAGGCCGCCTCACTCAACGTGGCCCGCGAGAGAGCGAACCACACAGGCAGTCGTTGCTTTGGCTGCTCAAGGAGGAAAAGCCATGTCTAGCAATCAGCCGGCAAGGAGAGCCGGCAGGCTCCTTGTTGGTGTCCTACTGCTGACGAGCCTCGCCGTCAGCGCCGCCCTCCCTCTCTCAACGCACACGGCCTACGCCGCCTCAACGATTAGCGTGAACGGGGCGACGCGCTATCAGACGATCGATGGCTTCGGCTTCTCCGGCGCCTTTGGTCCCGCCCAGGAGCTGGAGCAGTCTCCCAGCAGCACCCAACGTCAAATTCTGGATCTGCTCTTCAGTACCAGCAGCGGAGCCGGCTTCTCGATCCTGCGCAACTTGCTGCCCTCGGACCAGGCCCACACCATTGAACCCACCAGCCCCGGCAGTCCAAATGCCACACCAACCTACGTCTGGGACCACGATAGCTGGGGCCAGGTCTGGCTTTCCAAGCAGGCCCAGAGCTACGGCGTCACGCAGTTCTACGGCGACGCCTGGAGCGCCCCCGGCTTCATGAAGACCAACGGCAATGAGACCAACGGCGGCGCTCTCTGCGGCTCACCTGGCGCCAGCTGCAGCAGCGGCGACTGGCGCCAGGCCTACGCCAACTACCTGCTACAGTACTACCGCGACTACCTCAGCGATGGCATCCGCCTCACCCAGATCGGCGCCTTCAACGAGCCAAATCTCTCGACCTACTATTCGAGCATGGTCATGAATCCGACCCAGACCGCCGACTTTGTGGCCATCCTGGGGCCAACGCTGCGCGCGGCAGGCGTAACGCCACAGGTGGTCTGCTGCGACGGCGAGGGCTGGGACAGCGCCCAAAGCTACGCCAACGGCATCCTCGCTAACCCAACGGCCAATAGCTACCTCGACCTCTTCTCCAGCCACGGCTATACCGCTCCCCCGACGACCCCCATCACGGGACTGGGCAGCCGCCATGTCTGGCAAACGGAATGGGCCAAGTTCGATACGGCAGACTATAGTTGGGATGACGGCAGCGATGGCTCCGGCTTCTACTGGGCCCAGCAGATCTACACGGGCCTGACCGCCGCCAATCTGAACGCCTTCTTCTATTGGTGGGGCGTCAACTTCAACGCCAGCGATAATGGCTATCTGATTAATGTGGTCAACGGCAGCGTGACCCCGGCCAAACGCCTGTGGAGCTTCGCCAACTATAGCCGCTTTGTGCGCCCCGGCGCAACCCGCATCGGCGCTACCAGCAGCGATACGACGCTGGAGGTGACGGCTTTTCTCAATACCAATGGGACGCTGGCCATCGTGGTCCTCAATACCTCTTCCAACGCTGTGCCAGTGACGCTCTCGCTGCAGGGCCTCTCTCTGCCCGCCAGCACCAGCGCGGTCCCTTATGTGACCGATGCTACTCATAATACAGAGGCCCAGGCTCCGCTAAGCGTGCAGAATAACAGCTTCAGCACCACGATCGCCGCTCGCCAACTGGTGACCTACGTGATCGCTGGCAACTCCTCGGCAACGCCTACGCCCGCGCCTTCTCCAACAGTGGAACCCTCACCTGCTCCTTCGCCTACCGCAACACCAACAGCGACCGCGGCCCCCACTCCAACGCCAACGCCTTCCCCAACCCCGGGAGCGGGCGCCAGCTGTACGATCCATTATGCGGTCAACGCGCAGTGGCCCGGTGGCTTCAGTGCCCTGGTCCAGATTACCAATACGGGGACGACCCCGATCAACGGCTGGCAGCTTCAATTTACCTTCCCCAACGGGCAAACGGTGACCCAGGGCTGGAACGGCTCCTTCAGTCAGAGCGGCAGCACGGTCACAGTGACCAATCTCTCGTATAACGCCATGATCCCAGTGGGCACCACGCTGGGCGCCTCGCCCGGCTTTAACGGGACCTGGAACGGCAGCAATAACCCGCCCACAGGGTTCAGGCTGAACGGCCTCAACTGCGCCACTACCTAGCTCAGACGGCCCTCGCCCAAGGTTGGGCAGCAGGCCATCGTCGGACTGGCCCCTCTCCGATGAGGTCTTGAGCGAGGCCAGATGAGTCCTCTCCTCTTCCTCTCTGCGATGGCAGAGAGGAAGAGAGCAAGGTCTCGCTCTATCCTGAGCCAGCTTCTTGCTGCAATGCCCAGGACAGCGCTGGCCTGTTCGCAGGGACGCCCGGCGCGTCACCCTCCTGACCGATCTTCGCTCCTCTACCCAGACGCGCTGCCGCTCCCATTGCCCTGGTCTCACGCTTTCTGCTATCATAGAAACAGTTGTGTTTTTCGATCTCCTCACGTTCGATGGGCTGTGCTCGCGCGATCACTCGCTGATACGCCTGACGCCCAGCAGGATGTCTCGCGCATGTTCTTGAAGGGAGGCTCTCGTGAAACAGGCATTCACCGGGCGCTTGGCCGCCGGCCTCAGCCTGATCATCGTCGCCATTGTGCTGCCGCTTGTGCTCTGGTTCGCTGCCGGGGGACGAGCGCTCATCGTCGGTTCCACTGGTAGCTTGCTCGCTCTGATCTTCGGCATCTTGCTGCTCGTCGGCGTCTTTCCACCGCGCTCCAGGAGCTGAAGCGAATCAGGGAGAGCCTGGCCAGCTCGCTCCCTGACTATCTTCATCAAGGAGCGCTCGCGAAACTACCCGCATTGGGTCCGGGCAGGCATCTCCTTGCTGAGAGAAACGTCACCTGCTGACATCCTATGAGTGAAGGAAGCAGTCCAATGGCACTCGCTCCGATTCCGGTACCCTACGAAGACCGGGAAGCTTTCATCCTGGGAGATTGCTTTGAGCAGGAGCTGGTCAGGCGCGGCTGGCAATTGCAGCAGGCACGCCGGCCCTATACTGATCCCCTGGTGCTTCGGCAGCCCTGGCTGCGTTGTCCCAATGGCAGCCAGTACAGCGAGCGCGCCCTGTATCGCTCTTTGCTGGCTACCTCTGCTCGTCGTGCCCTGCGCCACCTGCTGGAGCGTCTTCCTTGCCTCTATGGTGATCTCCTCGCAGCCAGTCCTGGTGAGCTGCCCAATGATCGCCTGCTGCAGCTGCTCATCGACCAGGAGCTGCTACTCCGAGAGGGAGCCACTATCAAAGCGGGCCCTGCCCTGGAGCGCCTTCACAATTTGGGCCATACGCTAGAGTGGCTGGTCGCTGAGTGGCTGCGGCTCTACTGCGTGGAACACTACGATCGCCTCGTGCCGGTGCGTCACGGCGTGAGCCTGGCCTCCCCAGCCATCCCGGGCGATCTGGATGTCCTGGCCTTTCTCGATGAGGGCCCCCTGCTGATCGAGTGCAAGTCACGGAGCAAAGCGATCGAGGAGGGCCACTTTATGCGCTTTGTGGCACGAGTCCACCTGCTCCGCCCCTTCGCCTCCATCTTCCTCGTCGATATTGAAAATCCGCTTCCGCAGCAGCGTCTCAGTCAGTACGCGCGCGCCCTGCAGCAGCGAGGGTCTGCCCCTCCGCACGGTTCAGGTGGCTTTTACTTCACCACCGAGCGCATCTATCTGGTGAATACCTCGCTGAGCTTCGCTCAGCGCCTACAGGAGGTGCTGGAGGACGCCCGCCGCCGCCAGCCCAGGTCAGCACTGGTACAACGCTGAGGGACCCACGTCCGCCTGGCCTGCTCCGCTATCAGTCAGCACCTGCGCTCTAAGCACTCCTCTCCCGATATACCTTGCTCCTCCTCCCTCTTTCCCCTTCCTTGCTCTTCTTACCCGGGCTAACATGCTTTTGCCCTTTCCATAGAGATCTCTACCTATCTAGCTACCCTACCCATCTGGGCCATGCCGGCGGCGCCCCTCGCCAATTCGGCATCAGCGAAGCACAGGAGAAAGTAGAGGCGTATCAGACATCTTGGCTGATGTCTGTATCACGCCACTCAGGGGTGGAAAGGGCCTGGCATAGGGATTTCACCTTTTCAAACAAGGAGCGAATAATGCACAAGATTGTTGATAACGCTCCTGAACACATCACTCAGCGGGTCACGGATGGGCAGAGGATTGGCCTGCAGATGCCGCTGACTGGCTCTGCTCGCTTGCTATCCGCGCCAGAGTGCGGAGGAGCCAGCGAGGCCGCCATGACAGGGATGCGTGGTAACGAGCGCGGACGGGAGCTTCTTCCTGAAGTGGTCGTAGGGGGCGTTCTACTGTTTCCCTACCTTCCTCCATTTTTTGAGGTCTGTCAAGTCGTAGATGAGGAGTTCGGTACCCAATGGAGCAGGACGATCTTTCTCAAGGGATTGAAGCGGAGCTAGTCAGCCTGCACCCTGCCCTGGAGCGCTTTTTCAGGCGGCAGCTGCACGACTCCTCAGAGGTCGAAGATTGCGTGGACGAGACCTACGCCCGTGCCTATCAGAGTCTACGTCAGCGAGCCTTGCCTCTTTACCATCCTCGCGGCTGGCTGTTTAAGATCGCATGGCGCGTCCTGGCCCAGCACCGTGCCGAGGAGCAGAAGCACCGGCGCACGGGGCAGATCCACTATTACTCGACAGCCGACGGCGAGCTGCGCTCAGAGATCGATGATCTGGCCGATGACGCTGAACAGCAGCCGGAGGCCCTGGTAGAGCGGCGTGATCAGGTTCGTCTGCTCGCTCTCAGTCTTGAGGCCTTGCCTCGCTATGAACAGACGGCGGTGATGTTACATTTCTCGGGCCAGTCGGCGCGTGAGATCTCCGCCCAGACAGGCCGTCCTCGGAGGACGGTCAACGACGACATTCGTCGAGGGATCAGCCGCTTACGCCGTCTGGTTCACAACATCGACTGAGGTTCCTATGAGTTGCTCTTGTCTTGATGATGAGCCAAGACCGAACAGCGCTCACACTCGCTCGCCCCAACGGGCGGCCAGCGCTCATGCCAAGGTAGCGCCAGCCGCAGCGGAAACGAGCGCGGAGAGAGAGAGGCATCTTTGAGCAATACAGCAGGGGAGGATTCGCTTCATGCATCAGAACAGCGCTGAACCTTGCACGGGGCCGCTGCGAGCCAGGGAGCTGCCCCCTCAGCCTCACGAGAGCTGGCAACGCTCGCTCTCCCCGGTACGTCAGTCGGCGCTCCATCCGCTCCATCTGGTGCCCACCAGCGGAGAGGATCAAACCCTGAACGTTGACACCGAGGCCCATCCCGTTCAGGCTCCCCCTAAAGGCGGAGCAGCGGCGGGCGAGGAAGATGATCAAGGCAACCGGGAAGCGGAGATACCCCCCGGAGAAGCCCCCCGGCTCCGCCCCTTGCCAGGTGACGGCGAAGTCCTTGTGAGCCAGCTGGCCCAAGCTCTGGAGCAACGGACCAGCTTGCCACAGGACCCGCTTCTGTCGGCTCTGGCACACTCTTCCTGGCGCGTACGCGCTGAGGCGGTGCGCCTGCTCGGCTTGAGCGGCCAGCCTCTGATAGAGCTGCTACTCAGGACCCTCGGGCAAGAAACCCATGAGACGGTGCGCGAGGCCATCGTCTGGTCGCTGGGGCGCTTGATCCCCGCCTTCCTGGCCGACGAGCAGTTACGCCGCGCCTGGCTGGTCCGCCTGCGGACAACCTTGATCACCCTGTTGCAGGCTGACGATTGCTGGCTGGTGCGCGAGGCCGCTGCCTGGGCCTTGGGACGCTTAGGCTGGGCCGCTCCCCTGGAGGCGCTGCGTCAGGCACTGCTGAGCGACAGCGATGAGGAGGTCTGCGCCGCAGCAGCCCAGGCCCTGGCCTTGTCAGGCAAGCGCCTGGCGCGGGCCTACCTGTTGGAAGCCCTGGAGAGGATCGAGCGACCTTTTTTGCAGGAGGCGATCCGTGAGGCCTTGGCGGAATTCGACGAGGCCCTGGCTCGCACAGAAGCCCAGGCCCAGCAAGCCCGCCGGTCGAGCTCGCCACTGCGTCAGACGTTGCTAACTCTGCGCGATTTCCTGGAGGATCGCCGCGGCACTTTGCTAGAGCCACGCCTCCTGCTAACAGAACAAGGGCCGGTTCTGGTACTATGGTGCACCTATCAGGCGAAGGAGCGGCGACTACAGGAGGTGCTCGAAGCTCTGCCCCAGGATCTGTGGAGGCAGGCTTCGATCGCACCACTCGAGGCAACGCAACGATCAGGCGATCGGGTGCTGCGCCTGCTCGGTCGACGGCTGGCCCAACACTGCCAGCAGTCTTCCTGTCAGGAGGTCCTGATGCTCTCGACGACCATCTGTCGCCAGGCTCAGGCTCAGACTGAGTCGCTTCTGCCAGAGCAGGGCTGTACCTGCCTGCGCGTCATCATCATTGGGGTCAGCGAGTTACAGGTGGACGGCGACAAGCCGCCCGTGTTGCGCGAGCTGGCCCTGGCCTGGCAGGCAACGACCCAGGAGGCACCGCTCTGCGAGCAGGACCCGTGTGATCTGCGCCTCTGGTACCAGCCTTGCTGCGGTTGGGCCAGCCAGGGCTAGGCAGAGGTGGCCAGACCAGCTCAGACAGCACTCTTCTCTTGGCTGCGCTAGCGCCTCCTGCTACTTTGACTGCTGTCTCAGCTTCATCCTCAGACAGCCAGTTGCTGCTCAGGGATGAGGTTGAGATGGCTCCAGCGGCTGCTCGGGATCAGCAGAGCGACGCCGACGGCCAGATCCCCGAACATGGCGCCGGGGCGGCTGCACTTGCTCCGTATGCTCCCGCTCGAAGAGCCAGAGGTCGCTCAGGCGCCAGAGGCGGTAGTGAACATAGCTTTCTCCCAGACAGAGCGCTTCGGCCCAGAGGAGGATCAACAAGGGCAGCAGCCAGAGCGCTGGGGCCATCAGTGCTCTCCATTGCCAGCTCAGCCAGCCCAGGACTATGATGAGCAGCGCCACCAGGATGGCCCCGCTGGCCGCCAGCAGAAAGGAGCGCCGATGACGACGCCGCACCACCAGGAGGCCAACGGTTAGCATGCGCTTGAACCGCCCACGCGCGTGCTCCAGCATATCTCTCCACTTGCTCCAACGAGTGGATAGGCTCAAAACCAGCGGCAACATGATCACGAAGGCCACCAGCAGCAGAACCAGTAAGAGCAGTATCCCTTTGAACAAGGCTAGCATTGCTCTCTTCTTTCACTCATTCACCTGATCAGCAGGCAAGAGAGACACCGGTATCCTCCGGCGAAGGCCCGCACTGAGAGGCGGCTTTAGTGCCAATGGGCCAACAGCTCGCCGAGGAAGGTAGCCAGCGTTTCGAGTATGCCGCCAGCCACCTCTTCGCCCAGGAGGCTACGCCGCTGGGGCGGCGGACCACTCTGCTCTTGTCCGAGCAGGAGGATGTAGGGGCTGAGCGTTATCAGCAGCGGCAGCTCGGGCAGGTCTTCGGTGGCTGGAAAGAGCTGAAGCTGGCAGTGTTTCAGATGGGCAGTAGGACGCTGCCGGGCCCGCATATGTACGCGCAAGAGGGCTGGTCCTGCTTCTTGCTGGGCCGAGGGAGCCAGCTGACAGGTGCAGCTGGCAAGCGGGACCTCGCGCCGCCAGACCCAGCAGTAGCGGCGCCCATCGGCTAGCAGCAGGCACAGCTCCGGGAAATGGCTCTCGCTATCAAGCCAGGCCAGCGGCTGGGCGTTTGCAGCCCTATCGCCGTCAGGGCCAGGGTAGATCTTGACTGCAGGATCAAAGAGCTGCTGGCCCACAAAGAGCCAGCTCTCGCTTCCGCAGGTCGCCAGGATCTGCGTCGGCTTTTGCCGATCCCGCTCAAAGGTGGCCAGTTCGACGCTCCCTCGGCGCAGGACCAGGTAGCTCCGGCTACGCTCAGGCTGTACCCACAGGAGCGGCTGCTCACTGCTATCGCTGGATGCAGGCATCTGGTTTCCTCCATTGTTGGATGGTGTCGGCTCGCTTGCTCTCCTGTAGAGAGGAGTTGACGCTCTTCAAGCGGGAGCGCGCTAGCGAATCAGTGCTAACAGACGCGAGAACATAGGTCTGAAGAGCGCACGCAGGTGCTTGTCCGAAGCGGCCGGCTGCTGCCGCAAGGTCTGCAGCTCTTCATAGCGCTCGCTCGCTTCGTCGAGGCGGCCTAGAAGGGCCAGCAGGAGAACCTGACCACAGCGAGGTACCGGATCGCCGGGCATCAGCAGAGCCAGGCGCTCATAAACGGCGAGGGCTTCCTCTCCCCGGCCCAGACCGCTCAAGAGAAGCGCCTGCTGATAGAGGGCCTGGCGATCGTCAGGGCGGCGCCGCAGCCGTTGTTCGCAAGCAGCCAGCTCCTTTTCGGCCCGCTGGCGGAGGATCGGCTGCTGCTCCGTCTCCCGTGGGAGCAGCGATGAGGAAGAGGAGGCAGTCCGCCAGTGGAGGCGCAGCGCCTGCAGCAGGGTTCCCAGGGCCTCGCTATAGCGCCCCAGCTCTGCCAGCACACAGCTCTCCTGCAGGACTACCCTGGTGTTCTCGGGCTGGAGCTGGCGGGCGTACTCATAGGCGGCCAGCGCCTCGCGATAGCGCAAGAGCGTGGCCAGGACACCGGCCTTGTTGGAGGCCGCCCACCGATGGCCTGGATCAAGTCGCAGGGCCTCCTCAAAGACCGCCAGGGCCTCCCTATAGCGGCCCAGCGACGCTAAAGCGGCCCCTTTGCCATTGAGAGCGGCCACATAGTCCGGTCTGAGTCGCAGGGCCTCCTCATAGGCTACCAGCGCTTCCCTATAGCGGCCCAGCGACGCTAAAGCGGCCCCTTTGCCATTGAGGGCGGCCACATAGTCCGGTCTGAGTCGCAGGGCCTCCTCATAGGCTACCAGCGCCTCCCTATAGCGCTTCAGTTGGTGCAGGACATAGCCCTTGTGCACCCAGGCATGGGCATAGCTCGGGTTCCGACGCAGGGCTTCCTCATAGGCCGCCAGGGCTTCCTGATAGTGTTGCAGCCGCTCCAGAGCCAGGCCGTAATAGTAGTGGGAGTCGGCCAGGTCCGGCCAGCGGTGCTGGGCGTGCGCAGCAAGCTGCAAGCCTTCCTCAAGGCGCCTCAGCGCGAGCAACAACTCACACTTGAAGAAAGAAAAGCTGGCCTCTTTCCCACTATCGAGACGCCCGGCCTCACTGCACACAGCCAGGGCCTCTTCGCAGGCAGCCAGGGCCTCTTCGTCACGTGCCAGGTGCCATAAAGCCCCTACCCGTACATACCATAACTCAGCATCTTCACGATCGCGCTGCAGCCCCTGGTCCACCGCCTGCAGCGCCTCCTCGGCGCGCTGCAATTTCAGGAGCACCAGAGCTTTTTCGAGCCAGGGAGCGCTTTCCGGCTCAAGCTCGCAGGCCCGCTCATAGGCGGTCAGGGCCTCCTCATCGCGCTCCAGGTGCTCCAATACATCGCCCTTCCTCGCCCAGGCCCAGGCATCTTCAGGGTCCAGCCGCAGCGCCTCCTCAAGAGCCTCCAGCGCCTCTTCGTAGCGTTCTAATGTTACCAGAGCTTGCGCGCGATCATGCCACAATAGCACATTGACATCCTCTTGGTCAAGTACTAGCCCCTGCTCTACCGCCTGGAGAGCCTCCTCGGCACGCTCGAGCTTCAGCAAGATATGGGCCTTCAGATGCCAGAAGCCAGCGGTGTCTGGCTGCAACTGGAGAGCTTGCTCGCAGGCGGTCAGGGCCTCCTCATAACGCTCTCGCGCCTCGTATACCTCGCTCTTGCCACTCCAGGCCCAAGCGTGCGCGGGGTCAAGGCGCAGGGCTTCCTCATAGGCCGCCAGGGCTTCCTCGTAGCGTTCCAGCTCTTGCAAGGCCCAGCCGCGCGCCCGGTGCAGATCGGGATCAGCGCCATCAAGGAGCAATCCTTGATCAGCCGCCTGCAGGGCTTCCTCAGCTCTCCACAGAGCCAACAGCGTTATCGCCTTTCCCCAGAAGAGCAATCCCTGGCTGCAGCTGAAGGGCGTGCTCAAAGGCCGTCAGCGCCTCTTCATAGCGCTCCAAAGCATGCAGCGCCCTCCCTTTGCCTTGCCAGGAGAAGAGATCTGTTGGAGAGAGATCCAGGGCCTGGTCATAAGCCGCCAGCGCCTCTTCATAGCGCTCCAAAGCTAGCAGCGCCTCTCCGCGGTTCTTCCACAACCAGAGATCTTCCTTATCGATGCGCAAGCCTTGATCGCAGGCCTCCAGCGCCTCGCTATATTGCTCCAGTTGCAGCAAGCAGTCGCCCTTTGACGCCCAGGCAGCAACATTCATGGGATCAAGCCGCAGGGCCACCTCATAGGCTGCCAGCGCTTCAGCTCTTCGCTCGAGTGCCTCCAGGACGTAGCCTTTCCTTAACCAGCTCTCCGCCTCACGGGGATTCCTCTGCAATAGCTCTTCATAAAGAGTTAGAGCCTGATCATAGGCGGCTAGAGCCTTGTCACTGTTGTCCAGCCTGCTGAGAGTCACTCCTAGGTAATAGGAGCATTTGGCCTGACGCTCCATACTCTCCGGTAGCATCCGGCTCAATCTCTCAAAGATTGTCAGCGCCTCTTCAGAGCGCTCCAGCACGTTCAGTGCTCTTCCTTTCAACAACCAGAGATCCCAGGCCGCTTCCTCACTCTGGTTGCTCAGCTTCAGAGCCTGCTCTGCCACCTCCAGAGCTTCCTTGGAGTGGCCCTTCCTCATCCAACGCTCTCCCTGCTCCAGATAGCGCTGCCAGCTCGGCGGCTCTTCCTCCTGCCCCGCTGTCTCAGTACTCTTCATATTCTTCATTTGTCCTTTTCCTTTCTTCTCAAGAGAAGAGATCATGAGATTTAAGTCAATCAATGCAATAATCAAAAGCTGTCACGCCTGGGCGTGATCAGTCCTCGGTGTGTCACTAGCGTCAGCCGAGCCTGTGTCCGTATCTGCTGACCGTCCGTCAAGCTTCCCCAGTCATTTGCAAGCTATCCAGCTAAGCCAGAGAGCCGGAGGGAGCTGAACTTGCCTGCGGGCCTTTCCCGTCGCTGGCGCTCATCTACAGGGGAGAGGAGGTCGCGGGCAGCGCTCTGCTCTCCCCTGGATGGCTCCTTGTTCAGTTGGTCAGCGCCGGCTGCCAGTCTTCTCCCTCGTTCAGGGGCAGCGGTAGCACTATCTTCCATTCCTCCTGCCCGCTCTCCTTGGCCAGGGCATGCAGGACAAATCGTTCTAATCCACCCGATGCTGTTCTAAACAGATAGATCTCGCTCTTTCCCACTATCAGACGGCTCGGACGCAGCCCCCGCTCTTGACTGGTGACTGGCAGAAACTGCCAGAGCACTCGTCCGCTTTGCCCATCCAGTGCCGTCAACTGTCCTCGCGCATCCAGCAGATAGAGCACCTTTCCCTCTAACACCCCTTGCACCGGCGCCAAATCGAACTCGAAGTCGCCTGGCAATTCAACCGACCAGCCCTCCTCTCCATCCTCCAGCCGCAGCGCGCTCACCTGCAGCTTTTGCTCCTGCTCCACATCCTTTGCGACATAGAGCCAGCCCTGCCCCGCAGCAAGTAGCCGATATTCGAAAGCAAGCCATCGTGATCCGCTCGCTTGCCACAGCTGTCGCCCGTCGTTAGCGTCTATTGCGATAACCCCCTGTGACAGATCCAGGCAAAGCACCCCATTTCCCAGCACCATAGCTATCGGTTGTTGATCACGCCCTTCTGGAAAGCTCCTTTGCCAGCGCGGCTGCCCCGTGCGTGCGTCCAGAGCCACCACCAGAGCAGATCTCTCTGGCACTGTCAGTAAATCATCTCCTACGACATAGACCATCCCCTCTCCCACCAGAGGCATCAGTTCGACCCCTGTCGTTGTTCGGTTGGCCTCCTTCTGAGGGAGCTGATAGCTCCAGCGGCTCTGCCCATCGTTCGCTGCCAGTGCCTCTACCAGCTTCACATCCCTCCGATAGACCAGCCCGGCTGCCTTGTCGACCGCTGGCACTCCCCAGCCGTCATCAAGAGAGTCTAAATCCTCCGCCCCCCAGCGAACCGTTCCGTCCTGAGCGTTCAGGACCAGCAGATAGCCATCCGCGGTATTGGCGTACAGATTCTGTCCGTCACGAGTGATTGTCATAAACCCTAACAGGTCGCTGTAAGAAGTGTCTTTCGAGCGCAGCAGTCGGCACCAGCGCGGGCGCCCACTGCCGGTATCCAGCGCATAGAGCCATGTACTCAGCCCTACATAGAGCGTGGTCTCTGCTGGCTCGTTCCTACCAGCAGGCTGGCTGAGCCTGCTGACCTGCACCTGCGACTGAGCCGCCGGGCAGGGCACCGTCTCCATCTGCACGGGCGGCGGCATCTGGCAACCCAGTAGACTCACCAGCAGCCAGACACACCCGAAGAACAGCTTCCACGAGGCGCGTGCAAACTTCTGCCATCGCTTGCTCACGAGCGCACACTCCGTCTATTCTGACCTTGACCCCTCTAAAGACAAAGACGCAACTTTGCCTCAAGCTTCCAGTCATGAGATCTACACGCTGCACCTATCGAGTACGATAATGTTCTTTTGTTCCCAGGAAGAGGGAGGGGCCAGAGGCGCGCTCTCCTCCCCCGTGTTCTCCTGCTCTCAGCCCGCCAGGACCGGTATCGGCCAGCCCTGGCCTACGGGCAACGGTAGCGCCACATTCCACTTCTCCTGGCCGTTCTCCTTTGCCAGGGCATGCAGGACAAAATGTTCCTCTTCGCCAGGGAGTGCCAGAAACACATAGACGTTGCTCCCCCCCACTACCAGGCGGCTCGGGATGCTTCCCCCATTACGGCGGCTTGCTAGTTGCTTCTGCCAGAGTATTCGCCCGTTCTGCCCATCCAGCGCCGTCACCCATCCCTGTCCATCAACCAGATAGAGCATCTTCCCGTCTATTCCCCCTTGCAACGGCGCAGCTACACGGTCAAACCCTCCCGTCAGTTCAACCGACCAGCCCTCCCGTCCATCCAGCAGCCGCAGTACGCTCACCCGTATCTTCCCTGTCTGCCTGGCCTTCTCCACCAGATAGAGCCAGCCCTGGCCTATTGCCAGTGGCTGGTAATCCAGATCCCAATCTCGCCATTGCGCACGGCTCACTTGCCACAGTCGTCGCCCATCGCTGGCCCTTATCCCAAGGATCTGGCCTTCGTAGTCCAAACAAAGCACTCCATTCCCCAGTAGCATCGCCCGTGGCTGCTGATCAGGGAGAAACCCTTCAGGGATGCCCAATTGCCAGCGCAATCGCCCTGTGCGCGCATCGAGTCCTATCACTTCCGGCCCTCCCCCCTGCGGTGCCGATAACCTACCACCCACGACATAGACCATTCCCCCAGCCGCCACCGGCATGAGATAAACGCTGGCATTCCCTGGGAACGCATAGCTCCATCGCCCTCGCCCAGTGTTCATGTCTAGCGCCTCTACCCTCTTCAGAGCGACCCGATAGACCTGTCCGACCGTCTCGTCCACGGCTGGCACCATCCAGGATTCCCCGCTGAAAGCCATCAATTTCATCTCTGCTTGCCAGCGAATTTCCCCATTCTGCGCCTTCAGTGCCAGCAGATAGCCATCGGCGGTATTAGCGTAGAGCGCCTGCCCACCACGCGCGATCGGCTCGAAACCTGAGAGGGCATAGAGAGGAGTGCTTTTCCAGCGCAGCAGTCGGCACCAGCGCGGGCGCCCACTGCCGGTATCCAGCGCATAGAGCCATGTACTCAGCCCTACATAGAGCGTGCTCATTGCTGGCTCGTTCCCACCAGCAGGCTCAGCCAGCCTGCTGACCTGCACCTGCGACTGAGCCGCAGGGCAGGGCACCGTCTCCAGGGACACGCTTGGCGGCGTCTGCTGGCAACCCAGCAGACCCACCAGCAGCCAGACACACCCGAAGAACAGCTTCCAGGAGGGGCGCGCAAACCCGGGCGACTGCCCTTTCATGATCTCAATGCTCCTCCTTTCTCAGCACTATCCTCCGCCGACGCTGACGACGAAAGAGCCAACAGTTTGTTGATGAGGACCTGGGCCTCTTTGACAGAGTGCAGTTCGCTGCGCTGTTTTTCTCCAGATCGCTCATTCATGCTTCCTTCTTTTCCCTGGCTCAGGCTCCCAGCACTGGCACGATCCAATAGCCTCTCTCCCCAAAGGTCATCTCCCACTCTACCTTTCCGCTCGCGCGGTCCACCGCGTGCAGCACATAGGGTCCGTTGGCCTCCACTCCACTCGTGAGAACATAGACCGTATTTCCTTCTACTACTGGCTGACTCATTGGCATCCAGTCATCGCCGGCGTTAGCGGCGATCTGCTGCCTCCAGAGCTTATGCCCGCTGCCTATCTCTAGCGCTTCCAGCCCTCCACCCTCGCCTGTCAGATAGAGCGCCTGTCTGTCCGCCGCCGTCCAGAGGCCCCCCTCTTCCTCAGCGGTCACCTTCCAGAGTACCCGCCCGCTCGCCGCCTCCACCGCCCAGAGCTGCGGATGCTTTCCCGCCTCAATCTGCAGGTAGAAGACGCCTTCCGCTGCACCAACCAGCTTGGAGTAAGACGTTTCCTGCAGCTGTATCTCCCAGAGCAGCTTGCCATCGGTCACGCGTATCCCCAGGAGTCCCTTCCCGTCGATCAGCAGGCCGATCACTCCTTGCTCCGCCTTCAATGGCTCTTGCAGGCGTAAATTTTCTCCCAACGGCCAGAGGTGCTCCCACAAGCGCTTCCCTGTCTGCGCCTCCACTCCCAGTAAGAGAAGGTTCTCAGTATTGGAACCTGCTCCCGTGTAGACCGATACTGCTGCCACTGCCACATTCCCACTGACCTTCGGTAGCAGCCTTGGCAGTACCTGCGACTTCGCTGGCAGCCCCTGGCTGAGATTCTGCTGCCAGCGCATCTTCTCGTCCGTGCTCCCGACGGCATAGAAGCCAATGCTACTATCTACTCCATAGATGAGCTTTCTCTGCTCATCTACCGTTGGCGCCTCCCAATCCTCATTACCAAAGAAGTCATAATTCTCTGCCACCCACCGCACCTGTCCGCTGTCTGCATCGAGAGCCACCAGTCTCCCCTCGTCTGTTCCGCTATAGAGACTGTGACCACTACGCCTCAGTGCCGCAAAGTCGGGGGTTATACTCTCTTCCTCGCTATCCGTATCCACCAGCCGCCGGCACCACAGCACTCTTCCCCGCTGCCCATCAATCGCGTAGAGACGATCGTGATCACCTACGTAGAGCAATGCTTGCCCTTGACCATCAGCGCGAGCCTGCCCTCTGAATAGTACTTGGTCCCCTGTAGCCCCACAGGGAACAGTACTCAGAGGCACAGCACTCGACAGGAGAGACAATGGCTGACAGGCAGAGATCGTTCCTATGAGGAAGACCAGGCTGAACATCAGCAGACTTGCCCACTTCGTTGTGTCGAGCAACAGACGAGACACTTCCTTCCCTCCTTCAATCGGCGAGCCTAAAAGCCGGGGGAGAGAGTGCATCCGACCTCTTGCCAGGACTGCTTTGTCAGGTTCTGAGCTTGCTCATTATGATAGGTGGACAGCCGGCCATCAGGCTGACTGGCTCCCTCGCTGTAGAGAAGAGCGTTAGCACTTTTCTTCCGCAGAGAGCCAGTTTCTCTACCCCCAGCGAGTGCCCACCAGGGCTGATACCACAAGTCTGCAGTCGGACCATAGCCACAGCACAGAGGGCCGCCCCCAATGAGGCAGTCGGCGGTCTCCGCTCCAGGTTCACCAGACTCATCAGGAGCTACCCATTCCCCATTAGCAGCTTCTATCTGCAACGTTCTATTCCTGCTGTCACTTACTCTATAGCAGATATATTGACAATAGTCAATACTATCAACGAGAAGACTCGCCAGCGATCTGTTGTCTTCTGTCCTCTGCTGGAGACCATCGTCCATCTCACACCCCCCTCCCTTTTGCTAACCTTTGCGCAGCTGGACAGGAGGCACCTCCAACTCTTCTCGAAATAGCTCATCTACTGGATTGCCAGCTCTACTAGCTCTCTCTTTCTATACCCCTCAGCACCGTCTCATCGTGTCCTGTCGGCTTGGTCCGCGTCTCCGCGTTGCCTCTCACGGACGCAGACGGGTCCTGCTCCTGCTCACTCCCCTCCACCGTCTCCGCCATCATCAGCTCTCTGCTCTTCTATCTCTTCTTCCTGCTCTTGCTCTGCTGCCTCTTCTTCAGCAAGCTCCCTCAGCCCCTGGCTTACTCTCCAGACCAGCAGGCCTATGGGGTATACCAATGCCGCTATGGGCAGCATCAGCAGCAGCGCTGCCCCCCCCAATTCCACCAGGTTCCCCACCAGCCCCCGCAGACCCTCCTCCTGCACCCCCCTGAGCAGCTCATGGCGCACCTCCGGGCTGACTGCCACCAGCCCAACGACCAGTCCTCCCCAGACCACCACTGCCCCACATCCCACCGCCTGCACCCCCTGCCTCCATCTCCTCTCTGCCCTCGCCTTCTCCCACCCCTTCAACGTTCTCCCCACGGCTGCCGCTCGCTCCTCCAGCAGCTGCTCTAGCTCCTCCTCCCCCTCATAGAGCCTCGGCAGCAGCCACTCCGGCTCTCCCCCTCCTTTCTTAACCACTCGCCAGCCCCACGGCTCCCGCCTGATTTCCCGCACCTGCTCCCAGCGAACCACCCAGGTTCTCCGTACCAACCCCTGCAGCTCTATCCATCCCTCCTCACCGACCACCAGCCTCCGCCGCAAGCCCAGCAGCTCCCCGGCGGAAGCTACCTCGAACCCGGCCAGGAGCGCTGACAGGAAGGCGAGGTCCCCTGGCCCCTTCCGCCACAGGACCAAGACGACCACTCCAATCCCCACTCCTAGCAGTCCCCACCAGCTCACGCGCAACCACCGCCTCGTCCGAAAGGCAGCCAGCGGCCTGCCTAGCTCCAGACGCTCTAGCAACTGCTGATCCTTCACAGCGATGTTCATAGTTTTGCGCATCTCTTACCATTCCTTCCCTTGCAAACACAGGTACTCATCAACTGTCTGGCAAGGACCCTTTAGCTAGCATCTCTCTCCACACCCCTCACGCCCTCATCGCCTAATCGACCGCCGGAGCAGAGGTCACCGCTCTAGCTCCACCAACAAGAGGCTGATGGAGAACACGGCTCTGTTGCCGGCTGCCAACCGCTCCCGGTCGCCCTGCTCTCCTCTCACTCAGGCGGCACGGCAGCCATCCCTACGGCGACAAGATAATGCAGCACACAGATGAAAATAGCCTTTGCCCGCTTCCTCATGCTTCAACCCAGCGCTATTCTCTCTCACCATCGAGCTGGGCTCTCCTCCCTGCCGCCTGCATCGGACCAGCTCCCAGATCTGCCACTTGCGCCAGCAAGACACCAGAAGGCCAGCCGCAGCAGCAGCACCTCCATCACCACCTGCCAGCCACCCCCAGGCAGCGCCAGCCCCACGCTGGCAGGCCAGAGATTGAACCAGATCTGCCCCACCGTCATCCCCAGCGCCAGCATGAAGAGCACGCCCATTGCTAGCACCAGCACCCAGATCCACACTCGCGACAGGGATTCCCAGAAACGTGTCCGACGGGCCAGGCCGAAACGTGCAAGCCAGACTAGCAAGCGGAACCCCAGTGCTCCCAGCCCCACCAGCAGCGCACTCAGACTCAGCCGCCAGAGCAGCCCCTGCTCCAGCCACAGCGAGCCGCCCACCCCCACGACGACCGCCAGCAGCCAGAGCGCCAGCGAGCCAACACCCCTGGCTCCCCTTCTTGAAGCTCGCCACCCGCGCCACCAGCGCGGCAGCACCCACCGGCTCAGGCGGGCCAGCTCCGGCCCTAACAGCCAGCCCACGCGCAGCTCCAGCACCAGCACCCCTGTCATAAACGCTCCTGCCAGCGCCTGCTCTCCCACCCATAGCCAGCGGGGCTGCTGTGGCCCGGCAGGAATCAGCTTCAGCCAGCTGCCCCACAGCAACGCTCCCACTAACCACACAAAGCACGGACCGACCACCACCGAGAGCCGCTTTGTCTCTGCCTCTGTCCCCCCCTCACTCTGCCCCACCAGCCCTTCCCCACTCAGCGCCTCCTCCTGGAGCCACCACAAGAGCACGCTCACCAGTCCCCATGCCCCCAGGGCCACCACCCCCTCCGCCAGAAAGCAGAGCGCCAACCGCTGCTGCCAGACGACCACCCCCATGAGCGCTATGCTTGCTGCCCACAGCAACACAGTGCCGCGCACTGACCAGACCCGCATGATGGATGTTCCCCCTCTCAAGGACTGCCTTATACTGGTTCAGGCCAGCAGCCGCTACTTCGTAGCGAACATGAGCGCTACGATGATCCCTGTACACATGATCCAGAACAGCCGATCCAGCTGCTCCCGCCACACCGCCTGCACCGCCTCCTCGTGCGCTTCCACCTGGCTGAGTCGCTCGCAATGCCGCAGCAACAGCACTTGCAGCACCCACCCCACCACCACTCCCCACAAGACGTGGTAGAGACCAGCCACCCCCTCAGCCATCACCAGCAAGGAGCTGCATAGGCTCAGCCAGCCCCTATAGTGCAGAAATCGCCCCTCAGCAGAGGGGTGTTCAGCCTCAGTGTTCATCGCAACCAGTTTTCTCCTTTCCTATCCTCCAGCCCTCCTGAGCCGGAGCCGCTTTCCAATCTTGCTTGCTTGGAATCGGGTTCTATGCCAACTGGATCCTCCCAAGCCCAGGTATGGGTCCAACAAGTAGGTCTGGCTGGTGAGCAACCGGCACCGTTGTAGGCTGGTCTGCACCGTCTCGCTGGCGCCAGTGACAATGATGGTCTCGGCAATCTGCCGCCCACATGCATCATAGGTATAGCAGTAGGAGCCGCTGAGATTGGCCGGACCGCTGAAGCGCTCGCCAGCTACGCGACCCACGCCTACGTTCTCATTGGCGGTGCTGTCGTAAGTGTCGGCAACCCAGGCGCCGTTAGGGATGTTGCTGCCGTTACACCACAGCAGCCGATTGAGACCGTCGTAGCCGTTCTGCCGCTCCTGCCAGGCGGCAGACGCTTCCTCTGGATTGGCGGTCTCCCCTTGCTCCCTGGCTCCAGACTCAAGCACAAGCACATGGGCGGGTCCAAACATGCCGAGGTCTTGGGAAAGAGGGGAGTAAAGCAGCGCGTGGAAAAGGATCTGCCTGCACCTGGGCCAGGCCGGCAACCAGGATCTCCCTCCACAGCAGGAGACGCAGAGAGAAGCAGCATCCGAGAGGGGGGAGGGATCAGGGCAAGGGTCAGGCTTCAGGAATGATCGGTCTTCTAGAAAAAAATAAAGGACCTTTGCAAACAACGTCGTCCAGCCTGGCACCGACAGCCTCAACGCAGTTCGCATGGAGAAAGCTACTACAGGTGCAGCGCTGCGTCCATGCCTCCTGTTATGATTGCTCTCCCTTAAAAGGCTCCTGCTGGCTGTGAGTATAACCGGCAGAGCTATGTCTGTCAAGTGCAATCGACTTCCCTCTGAATTGAGAGGAAGAGAAGAGGAAAGCAGGCACAGTAAGCCGAGACGACTTAACGCTCAGACACCCTTCCGCTCTTCTCCCTAGGGTACTCTCTGGTAGGAGCTTAGGAAAGATACGGGTGGATTTTCTACGCATCTATAGCGTATACTCTTTTTAGAGGAACTTATTATCGCTTGGTTGCTTTGGTGATGCTTAAGGAGGTGAGAAGGGCAAGTAGCCTGCCACGCGCAGAGCGATCCGGCGTCCGGTTGATGAGAGATACGCACCGCAGCCCGCGCGGGCTTTCAGCGCCAGCCGACGGCGACGAGGCGAGTCTCTTGATCTTCACCGACGCGCGCTCTTTCTCAGTTGCCAGACAATCAACGATCGTAGTAGCCCCCGTCTTGTCTGTTGCCTTTCACTGGAGAGGAGTTCGAGAGCCATATGCAGACCGTGCAAACCCGCCTATCTGCTTCGTATCTGCTCAAGGGGAACCTGGCAGGCGCCCGCGCTTGTAGTTGTTCCTGCAATCCCTGCGACTGCAACCCCTGCGAGTGCCCCGGAGCCAGCCGCTGGCCAGGCTGGCGCCTGAGCCTCTACCAGCTGGTCGAGGGCCACTTTGAAAAAATCTCTTTCAACGGCCATGAGCTGCTCCTGCTCTGTCTGGCGCTGCCCCAGCGCGAGGCCGACCCGACCTCCTGGCAGGAGGTAATTTTGTGCGAGGCCTCCGCCAACCCGGTCACCGTACTCAAGCTGCTAGAGGAGGTCGAGCCATATCTAGAGGCCCTCCCCGCTGAGGTGGAAGGAGCAGCCTCCCAGCCGCCCCGACGACCTGTCTACGCCGTCCCGCTGGTCTACCAGCAGGGAGAGAGCACACCGCTGCTGCACGTGAAATTCGATCCCACAACGGCCCGCCTGCTGCGCGCCGCCGAGCCTGGACCGGCGCACCCACCGCCAGCCTGGTCGTACGACGGCCCACTGGCCCCGCGCAGCTCCTTCACCTGGCAGTCCCCACTGCGCTAAGCCAGCCCAAGCCGGGCCGGGCCGAGCAGCCCCCTACCTGAAAGCGAAAGAGGCGACAGCCCTGACAGCTCCGACGGTCCACGCCGGCTGTCGCCTCTTCCTCTCCAGCGACTAGCCATTCAGCTCGGTCGCGCGCAGCTCTCCCGCGGCGCCGTCGGCCTCACTCAGCTCGCTCGGCACATGACCACAGGTCCGCACCACCTCAGCGATCCGCTCCGGCCCCAGTTGCCCACGCGCGTAGCGCAGGGTCACCGTCCTGGTCGGCAAGGCAGTGGCGACGATTTCCAGGCCAGGGAGAGCCCCGAGGGCTTCCGTGACGCGCTTGAGGCAGCCCCCACAGCGCAGACTGGGAATGTGCAGCACCACCGTCGTCAGCTTCTGGCCAGGCACGTCCGCCATCTCCTCACGCTTCATCTCCTTCACCATCCCTTCACGAACAGAACTACTGGTAGCCATACGAGGGCCTGACTGGCCCTATCTGCCACCGCCTTGACTATACAGGAGAGCCTTTCTAGCTGTCATGAGGCTTCTCCCGTATTTTTCTCTCAGGTCTTTTCCCAAGGAGATTGCGGCCAGCCCGGCTCAACAATCGTCTGACTCGTCGCTTTCCTCCTCAAAGGGCCTGTCCAGCAGCACGTCATCTGTATCTGTATCAATGGGGGTCGGTGAGAGGAGTCGCGAGATCTCCAGTCGCCAGCTGCCCAGCAAGGCCTCGACGAGCAGAGCGCCGCTCGCCAGAGCCAGCCCAGTAGTGAGAGGGGTATGCGCCACCCAGAGGTAGGAAACGCCCAGCAAGAGGAGGAGGACGCACGACCAGACGAATAGGCGTCCCTTGAGCGTATGAACAAGACTGGCCTGGGACGTGCACAAGATACCCACAAAGGCCGTCATCATCCCACGCTCCAGTCGGCTACTTTGAGCCAGGCCGATCGCCCCCAGACCACAGGTGAGCAGTCCAGCCAGCACGATCAGCAGACAGGAGATGAACACGCCCTGAAGCCAGTTACTGCGGTAGTGCCAGTTCACGCCGATCAAGACCAGCAGGCAGCAGGCCAGGGCAAGCAGCAGCGACTGCCACCAGAGGCCACGCAGATCCGCCAGAGCCAGCAGCCCCAGAAAGAGCACGCATCCGATTCCTGGCAGCAGGCGCCACCAGAAACTCAACTGTCCTTCCCGGGAAAAGATGAACGAGAGCAGCACCACGAGCCAGGGCGTAACGAGGAGAAGAAGACCGTACCCGGTCAGCATTGTCAGAAACGCCACGCCGGTGAAGGCCAGATAGACGAGCATGGAGACCAGATAGCCGCCCGGCGTGATTGAACGCTCGGGCCGCTCCAGGTTCAGGCTGATAACAAGAGCTAGCAGGAGGAAGCTAGGTACGCTGAAAGCCTGACGCCTGGCGCTCTCAGGCAGCAGGATCGCAAAGACGACGACGGTCATTATCGTCAGGAAGAGCGTGATCATCCATGGCAGCGAATGATCACGAGCGAGGATTGACTGCAACGGCCCTCGGAGTCTACCGAGCATAGGCACCTTTCTCCCGAACAGAGCGCCAGACAAAGGGTTCACGCCGAAGAGCAGCAGCCACGCCATACTCGCTCGGCATCCGGTCCGGCCTTAGCATTCCTGGGCTGCCGACTCGCCTTCTATCTGTGTAGTGTAGCAGGCTTGCGCATCGACTGTCAACGCGACTCATTGACCTTCTCTCTGATTGCCTGGCTCCTCCTCTGTTGCGCTGCCATTCCTGGTCAGCCTCTTTTGACAGCTGGCTTATATGTCCATATAATTCTACCCGTAGGAGAGTGATGCGCGAATGGCTCATGTGAGACAGCCATCCCAATCACCTGCTCGTCTGAGAAACCCTGACTCATTTGTGAAAAGGAAATAGAGGTAGGACATGCTGAGGTGGTTTCGACGCAAATCTGCGCAATCCCGCCCATCCACCGCCAAGGTCTACGATTACGCCAACCGACCCACCAGCCTCACTGAAGACAATGTACCCGTTCCTTATATGCTACCCAAGGATGACCGTGAGGTCAACCGCCTGGATTTCCAGCACTACATGCTGCGCTACGCCTTGCGCAGCAACTATCTGGCGCCCATCGTAGAGCCGAAGCGCATCCTCGATGTTGGCTGCGGCACCGGGCGCTGGCTGGCAGAGATGGCTCAGCTCTTTCCCGAAGCTCATCTGATCGGCCTCGACCTCAACCTGCCGTCTGCCTCACCCTCATTCCCGCCAAACTGTACCTTCCGCCAGGGCAACCTGCTCGACGGCCTCCCTTTCTCCGCTGGCAGCTTCGATTTTGTCCATCAGCGCCTCCTTGTCTTCGCCCTGCCGGCGGATCGCTGGCCGCTGGTGATCCAGGACCTGGTGCGCGTGACACGCCCCGGTGGCTGGCTGGAGCTGGTCGAGGTTGATCCGCTCTTTCAGCGCAGCGGCCCGGCCACAACGCGCATGCTGCAGCTCATCGCGGCAGCCTGCCAGAGCCGTGGAATTGACCTGAAGATGGCCCCTCGCCTGGAGTCAATGCTGCATGAGACTGGCCTGCTGCACGTGACGGCTCAGGTCATCTCAATTCCTATCGGAGACTGGGGCGGTCGTCTGGGCAATATGGCCCGCACAGACTTCGCCGCTGGCAATCAGACAATCGCGCCTCTGGTGGCGGCGACGACCGGCGCCAGCATTGAGGAGTATCAGCAGCTTGCCACGGCCTGGCTGCACGAGTGCGAACAGTACCGTACCTATTGCAATTTCTATGTGATCTACGGCCAACGCCCCCAGTAAGGACGGTCGCCCACTCACGCCCTCATCGACAGCGCTCCAGCTCGGCTCTTTCGTCTTGCGCCGGGGTTGTCGCTGCTGCTATCGTAAAAGAGAGAAGCAGGCAGAGAGGCCGCCTTGCCGAGACGATCGCTGGCGAGACGGCGAGTGCGGTGCCGGGAGGGAGAAGCTGATGCATTTTGAGAGCACGCTGCTGGTTGCGTCGCTGCTGTTGCTGTTGAGTGTGCTGGCCTGGAAGATTGCCGGCAAGCTGGGAATTCCGGCGCTGTTGCTCTTTCTGGGCCTGGGAATGTTGGCCGGCTCGGATGGTCCGGGCGGAATCTATTTCGACGATGCGCAACTGGCCCAGGCGGTGGGTATCGTGGCCTTAGTGCTGATTCTCTTCGCCGGGGGATTGGAGACACGCTGGTCGGCGGTGCGCCCCGCCCTCGGTGGCGCTTTGCTGCTCTCGACGCTCGGCGTGCTGCTGAGCGCTCTTGTGGTGGCCCTGTTCGCCGTCTGGCTGCTCCACGCATCGCCCCTGGAGGGCCTCCTGTTAGGGGCCTTGATCTCGGCCACCGACGCGGCGGCAGTCTTCAGTGTGCTGGCGGCCCGCAATCTGCGCCTCAGTGGCCAATTGCTCCCGCTGCTAGAGCTGGAGTCGGGCACCAACGATCCAATGGCGGTCTTTTTGACGCTCGGCCTGATCCGTCTCCTGAGCGAGCCGGCGACTTCGCCTCTCAGCATCTTGCTACTCTTTGGGCAGCAGATGGGCATCGGCCTGGTGCTGGGATTGGTGATCGGACGGCTGGCCATTTGGCTGATCGCTCGGCTGCATCTCGACGTCGAGGGCCTCTATCGGGTGCTGACGATCGCGTTGGCGCTCTTCACTTACGCGGTTACGGCGCTGTTGGGCGGCAGCGGCTTTCTGGCCGTTTATCTGGTCGGGCTGCTGCTGGGCAATAGTCGGGTGGAGGGCATTGAGCGCATCGGGCGCTTTCACGACAGTCTGGCCTGGCTGATGCAGATCGCCATGTTTCTGATTCTGGGCCTGCTGGTCTTCCCGTCGCGTTTGCCGGCGGTGGCCCTGGCTGGGGTGCTGATCACACTGGTGAGCGTCTTCGTGGCCCGCCCGCTGGCGGTTTTGCTGGCGCTGCTGCCTTTGCGACGCATGCCGCTGCGCGAGAAGCTCTTTGTGGCCTGGGTGGGCCTGCGTGGCGCGGTGCCAATCGTGCTGGCGACTTTCCCTTTGCTGGCAGGGCTGCCTCGGGCGGAACTGCTCTTCGACCTGGTCTTTTTCGTGGTGCTGGCCTCCGTGCTGTTGCAGGGCACAACGGTGCCGCTGGTGGCGCGCTGGCTGGGCGTGGCCCGACCGGCTCCGGCCTCGGCGTCAGAGGCTCCCGCTCCCGAGGCTTCTCCGTCAGCATCAGACTAGGCCGCGCCCGGCCTCCCCGTTTCAGGCCCGGTCAAGGGCGGCTCTGAACTCTTCTTCGGTCAGGGGCCAGTTGAGCCTGATGCCTTCGTCGGTGATGGGGGTGACCAGCCCGTTGTGGAGGCGAAAGCGACCGCTGGGGCCACCGACGACCAGGTAGTGCCCGGGACGAAACGGGCGCAGAAAGAGGATGGCCCCTTCACCGATCTGGAAAAGCGGATCATCCTGGACGGAAACCTGCTCTCCGTTGAGGAGGCCGCCAGTCTGGTGGATGATCAGTTCGCTCCCTTGACCATCTCCTTGCAGCAGGTGCCGCGGATTGTAGAGGAGGCGGCTGACACGCAAACGGAAGTCGGTGAAGGGAATGCCATCTTCGACGGCCTGGGAGTCAATGGCGACAATGGTTCCTTCGACCGCCAGGGCAGAGGCTCGCTTCAGACTGCCCAGGTCCCGGTAGAATTCGGCCCATGAGATGGCCAGCCGCCCTGAGCCTTGCCCACTGCCTGCTGTACTACTCCTCCCGGAGCAAGCGCTGAGGAGAACAAGCAGACTGACTAGCAGCAGGAGGCAGGTATGGCGGCGTAGCCCGAGAGCGCTTCCTCTGCCTGGGGGCATGCGTCTTCTCTCCCCTTTCTGTCGGTGCATCATTGCTCGCCGTCAGCGAGTCCCCACACGCAGGACGTTGGCCGAAGGCCGAAAGTTCCCGTTAACGTCCGCTGGCAAGCAGCACAACCAGAGAGAGAGAATGGATTATAGTCGCGCCAGCCTGCGCTGTCGCGGCAGCAGCCAGAGGGCAAGTATGGCCCCCAGCAGGCAAGCCAGACTGCCGAGGGTCAGGGTCCAGCTCAGCGAGTCGGGAACCGTGGCGCTGGCGAGGTAGTAGGAGCAGCAGAGGAGTAAAAAGACCAGGGTGAGCCAGAGGCCAAGACGATCACGAGCGCTGAAGGTGGGAGACCCCCCAACGGTACTGAGATAGCAGCAGAAGAGGGCCACCAGGCCACGCGGCAGGCCAACAAGCTGCCCCAGGCCCACCAGGAGCGAGAGCACCACCAGGAGCAGCGTGGTCTGCACGATGACGCGCGTAATGACCAGGCGCCTGTCGTCTTCCAGTCGCGGGAAACGCCAGACCAGCAGAACAGTCGGGATGCCGAGCAGGAGGCCCGCCAGTGGAGGCTGCCACCAGAGCGCCAGCAGGTCGGCCAGCATGATCATAACGAGCACGGCCACCAGGCAGACGGCTCTGAAGCTGTCCCCCCCGCCTCCGACTCCGGCAGGCCGGGGTGCTGTCACTACGGACCAGCGGCTGAGCAGGACGAAGGCCAGCGGGCAGGCAAAAAGGGGCCAGCTCTGGGCGACGAGGATGGCCTGCAGAGCCGCCAGATAGAAGGACACCGTGATGAGCAGAGCTACGACGTAGGAGCCGAGCGAGGCACTGGACCCGACTAGCTGGATGCAGAGGGCGAGGAGGAGGAAGAAAGTGACCTGCTGCGCATTGTAGAGGGCCAGTTTGGGAACAAGCGGGCCGAGATAGGCTGAAAGGAGAACCTGGGCACAGTTGACAGGAATGACAATCAGCATGAGGATGCCTAGCAGGCGCAGGCCACTCTCGTTTCTGGTCGCTCGCGCAGGATCGGGCTGCATCACTGGCTCTGGCTCTTCTTCTTCTTGGCTGACGCACTGTCCCGTTGCTCTGCCGGGCCAGATCAGGACCTGGCCCTCTACCAGCGAGTGTAACAAGGGGCGACGGTTCTGTCAACGTATAATAATAAGGAGTGGGAACGTGGGCCGGGCTGGCAGCGTCTTCGCCTCTGCTACCTGTGCAAGCCAGTCGGGGAGACAGGAGAAAATGGAGGGCGACCTGGCCCTGGCCCTCGAACAATCCACCCCTTATTTAGTAGCGACGCAACGGCTGCGACGGCTGGGGCGCCCGCCACGGCTCCGCAGGAGGAGCAGCGGCTCCGCCCTGGGTTGGCAGTCTTACAGCGTTACCAGTCCCCCACGCTCCTGGCCGCTGAAACTGGTGCGGAGCCATTGCCTGAGCTGGTCCCGGTCGCGCCTGAGCCTGCTGGGCCTGGAGCCGCGCTTGCAGCTGGGTTCGCTCTTGCTTTGTACGTCGCGCGACCTGCACCCGCCGCCAGAGTAGCCAGCCCACAGCCCACAGACTGCCACCATAGAGAGCCAGCGCCCACCAGCTTTGTGTATCGCTACCACTGCCCAGTCCGTGCAGGGTGGCCAGGCCGAAGAGCAGCAGGGTGAGCAGGTGCAGTCGGCGCCACCAGCGATAGCCGATATAGGGACGCAGCAGGGTGCTAATGCCGATGGCAATCCCCAGGTAGAGGGCGCAGATGCCCAATGCCATCCAGATGGGCCGATAGTGGCTGGCCAGAGGGATCAGGATCTCGTTCCAGCCAAAATGCGTAAAGGGGTCAACCCAGACGGCCAGAATATGCAGCCCCACAAAGATGGTCGCCAGCAAGGTCAGAAAATTGTGCAGCTCATTGTTCACCAATCGCGGCCAGCGGGCTGGCGACTGGAGCTGTGCCGAGAGCGCCAGCCCGGCACAGACCGCCAGCGTCAGCAGGAGATAGGCTGTCAGACCACCTGCCCGCGCCACATTCCAGGTCACACTCTGCCAGATTGTTGCCATAGACCTTCTCTTCCTTTTTATATAGAGGGAACGCTTGTCTGTTTGCTTTCTTCTTATCCATCCATCAGCTGATGAGCGAGCGATTGCTCTGTTCCTCAGCAATGCGGTGCCCATCTTCTTCCTGGCTGGCTAGAGCTTTCCTTCTTCTCCCGCTGGCTGGCCAGTTTCCTCCGGCCAGGAAGTCATCAGATGAGTTGGCCAGGGCGCGACGCTCTGCCAGCTTCCATCTTCGTGGACGAAGAGGCCAGCAAGACTGTGGCGGCGCAGGAAGGCCCGGCCCTCTTCGGGACCAAGAAGAAAGGCGACCTTGGCGGCTACCTCAGCCTGTTCACAGCTATCGGCGACGACGGTCACCGACCAGAGACCGTTAGCGGCAGGCAGGCCCGTGCGCGGGTCGAGCAGGTGATGACGCAGGGTACCGTCCCGCCACCAGCGACGGCGGGCAATACCCGAGGTGGCCACAGCTCCACGGCGCAAGGGAATGGTCCAGCCGCCGCGCCGTCCCGGGACGGCAATGGCCCAGTGTTCACCGTCGGGCGGCAGACCAGCGACGGCCAGGTCGCCGCCGGCGTTGACCAGGGCCGGTATCAGACCCCGTCGACGCAAGGCTCCCAGAGCTGTATCAACAGCCATCCCCTTGGCAATGCCTCCAAAGTCCAGCTGCACCCCAGCTGGCAGGCGCACCCGCCGCATCACCGGGTCGACCTCAATGTGGCGCCAGGCCCCACCAGGCCACCCCCCGATGGCTTCGCTTCTCCGGCTCCTCTCCTCCGCTTGCTCAGGATGTACGGTCTCCCCCTCCTGCTCCAGAAGCTCAAAGCTGCGATTGTAGCCCAGGTGCAAGAGCTGTGGCAGCAGCGTCGGATCATAGAGGCCGTCGCTGGCGGCAGCGGCTTCCAGCGCTCGCGTGAGTACTACATAGAGCAGTTCGCTCACCGCAACCCACTGGCCAGCACGGCGGTTGAGGTGCGTCAGTTCGCTCTGAGGGCGAAAGCGGCTCAAAATCGCCTCCCAGCGGGCAAAGAGGTCGGCAATCAGCTCGGCACCCTGCTCGCTTCCCTCAACGGGCAGCAGATAGCTGACAGTAGTGCCCATCGCCTGGAAGCTGCCGCGGACCATCCTTGATGGCGTCACATACTGCGTCTCTACAGACTCAGGAGACGCCGCTGCCGCTGTGGCCCTGTCCGAAAGTCGGCTGGCTGCCAAAGTTATCCCCCCCTTGCTGATTGAAGAAGCCATTGCTGTCTTGAGATGAGCTGCTGCCCGTCGACGAGCTGGAGGCTGACGAAGAAGACGAGCCAGATGAGGATGAGCTGGCCCCGCTGCCGTTGCTCGTAGCATTGGTCGACGATGACGACGATGACGACGAGCTATTGCTGCTGGCCGGCGTGCTGACCTGGGACTGCGCGCCAGACGACGACGATGAGGAGGCAGTGGCACTGGCCTGGTGGAACGCCACCAGAGCGCTAAAGGTGCCGAAGCCCGCTACGGCCAGGGCCACAGCCCAGCGCTTCAGCCGTTGGGCCAGGCGCCTGGCCTGCTCCTTGGGCATGCTAAACCCTTTCTTCTGTCTCTGGCGCGCTGACGCGGCTGCCGGCTGGGCAGCTGCTCCCAGCGGCCTGGCCACTGGCGACGGGAGCTTTTCGGCTCCCGGGCCGCTCTGGGCTGAGAACGGTTGATGCCAGGAACGAGTGATCGCAGTCGCAGGCATGGGCACGGTCTCCCACCCGGTTCCCTGGGTGTTTCCTGGGCCGTAAGAGCCGGAGGGAGGATAGGTATAGGGGGCGTAGGGCCTATCAGGATTCTCTCCCCGAGCATTGCTCGAAGAGGGATAGGCACCGCCGTAAGTTGCATAGGATCGGTAGGGGTAGGAGCCAGAAGCTCCATAGCCGCCATAGGAGCTGCCAGCGCTGCCAGTGCCCGTGGCGGTATTTCGTTCTCTTCTCTCATCGTGCATGGTTTCACCTCTCGTGTGTAGAGCGCCTCGCGAAAGTAGAGCATCGGACTAGACAACCTCTAGCTTACCAAGCATTTCTTAGGCTTCCATTGGAGAAAGATGAGAAGCTTCTTACTCAGGCCCTCGGCTCAGCTACTCGTTCTGGGAGAGGCCAGCCCATCTCTCTGATCGGCCTCCCCTCGCTCTCAATGGCTCATCCTTAGCTATGCCACGTCACGATGAGAATTGCATTGGAAGAAAATGAGAACTCTCTCGCCCGCAGCCAGGAGAGAGCCGTCGGGGCAGGACAAGTCTCCGACGCTTGCTCGCGTCGGAGGACGCCAGGTGGCTCGGCTCGGGCCAGAGCCAGCGCCGCAAGCAAGGAGAAAAGTAGGAAAGAGAGGCCACACCGGTTCGGGGGCCAGCTCCACCGATGTGGTTGTTCGCAACTGAAGGCGCCGCCCCAGGCTTGACGCCATGCTGCCGCGCCGCAGCGGCCCCCTGCGGCAACCTGGGCCGGGACCAGGTCGCCCAGAGGAAGAGGCGTTAACGCCACAGGACGGGCCACAAACAGGTTCGCCGAAACGAACGTACTCAGGCCACGCTGCAGCTCACGCCGTTGACGCTGAAGGACGTCGGCTTCCCGTTGGCAGTCGTCCAGGTGCCATTGAAGCCGGGTGTCGGGTTGACGCTCGCACCGGCGGCCACACTGCCATTATAGGAAGCGTTGGTCACCGTCACCGTGCTCCCCGACTGACTGAAGGTTCCATTCCAGCCCTGGGTCACTGTCTGCCCGGACGGGAAAGTGAAGGTCAGGCGCCAACTGCTCCAGGCGGTCGCACCCGTATTGGTGATCGTCAGGCTAGCAGTGAAGCCGCCCGGCCACTGGGCCGTCACCGTATAGCTCACGCGGCAGCTCGTCCCAGCGGAAGCCGTCGGGGTTGGCGTTGGTGTGCGTGTCGCCGCTGCCGTTGGTGTCGGCGTCGGCGTGCGTGTCGCCGCTGCCGTTGGCGTTGGTGTCGGCGTTGCACCGCCGCTGGAGCCGTTGCCGCTGACGATGCCCACACCAGAGTAGGTTGTCACCTCATTGATGACATCACTGGCCGAATCAAGGGTGTAATTGTAGGGGGCCGTTGTAAAGGTTCCGACCTGAGTGATATCAACCGTCGCACCGCCGTAGTCGTTGCCGCGCGCGTTGGCGAAGCCATCTTCAGGACTATCGCCGGTCGTCGTCAGGGCGACATCAACATTGCGGAAGACGTTGTTTTCAACCAGCACCTGGGCACCCATGCGCGAATGGATGGCGCTGTCATCTACGTTCTGGTAGTAGTTGTTGTAGATGTGGCCGGTGCCAAAGCGCAGGCTGGGCAGGCGCGAATTGACGTTATAGAACCAGTTGTGATGGTAGGTCACATGGAGATGGCCAGTATCCTCCGAGGCATTCGAGTCGGAGTGGCCCACCAGCGAGACCTTGTAGTGGTCGTGCAGGCGGTTCCAGGAGACCGTGATGTAGTCGGCGGCGTGGGTGATGTCGACCAGGCCATCGTAGTAGTCTTTGCCGTGGTCCATGTCTGAGAAAAGATTGTTGTGATCGACCCAGACATGCTGCGAGTGTTCGATATGGATAGCATCCCCGCTGGTGTTGCCGTCGGCACGCACGAAAGAGATGCTCAAGTTGCGAATGATCACATTGCTCACATCCTTGAGCGAGAGGCTAATGCCGACCAGCGAGGCTGTGGAACCCACCCCGATGATGCTGGTGTTGGAGCCAACATCAACATCGGTGTCACCCGTGATCGTGCCACTGACGTAGACGATCTTGGGCGAGGAGCCTTTGACAGCGTTCTGCAGAGCAGAAAGCGTGCTGACGGTGGTCACGCTACCGCCGGCGCCGCCAGTGGTGCCGGCTCCATAGCCAACAAGCTGATCAACGGGAGCCGCCGCAGCCGTGTGTGTCCCCAAGAACACGGGTACGAGGGCGAGCCCGCCTCCGACGAGGACGAGCAGCGTCAGAACAATTACCCATAATAGCTTCCTGCTTCCGATTCGCTTCATGCGCACATTCCTCCTTGACGTTTCCGATTGAGGGTCCTCCTCTTGCGGCTGCAGCACAGGACACTATCAGGGTCGTTCATCCATCAGAATGAGCACCGCGGTTACTTACAGCAATGAGGCTCTCGCCCTTGTGCTACAGCATAGATCATATCAAATGTGCAGTTTCACAATACCAGATCATGGGGCTAGCGTCAATATTCTGGCCGCTTCTCCTGCTACAGCGGGGAGTCTTGACACAGACGTTTATCGTGTGAAACCAGTTCTCAACTTGTGTCATTGACCACAACTCATCTATTGCCAGAACATACCAGAAAGTACCATTGATAGTAATTGCGTTGGATATGAGCGAGAGGAGGGGTGAAGGGCCACACGCAGAGCGGGCCGGCTCTTGCTCTGGATGAGCAGAGGAGCCGACCCGCCCGCTTGTTGGAACAAGGTAGGACAGGACAGGTCAAAGGGAGGGCGAGACGGGACGCGGGCGCCCGCAGGAGGGGCCGGCGGCCTCGCCTCGCTGCGTATCTGCTTCGTTTAGTTGCCGGTGTACTCGTAGAGCTGGGCGCCGCCGCTGCTCGCGCCGGAGGATTGCCAGGCGCTGCTCGGCACCTGCTTGCAGTGCTGGGTGATCCAGTTAATCAACTCGCTCTGAACATCACCACGGCCACCACCGCCAGCTCCATTGATCAGGAAGAAGCGCACCTGGCCGCTCTTGACGAGCTGAGCCAGCTTGGCCGGCGTCAGAATTGGATCGGTACCAGAGAAGCCGCCCATCGCCATCACCGGCTGATTGGTGGCCAGAATGATCGATTCGGCCTCATTGGAACTCATGACGGCAACCAGGTACTTGGCGCCGTTGCGATGAGCCTGGAGGTAGTTAATGAGGGCCGTATTGACGCTGGGGCCCTCGCCACCGGCCCCGGCCCCGGCCCCATTGGGACGCTGGCCGTTCTGCCCAGAGGCAGCCCGCTCGAAGTCTCCAGAGTAGGAGCGATCGGCGGCGCTACTGTTTCCCGCGCCATTGAAGGCCCGGAAGCCGCCGGTTCCCAGGCCGCCAAACTGGCTGCCCGGGCCAGCCGTTGGGAGACTGGCCGCTTCGCCGCGCAGGACAGGGATGAAGGACCAGACCGCCGGCGTGAGCTGCAGCGCGATGAGGGCCACGACAAGAGCCGGCACCAACACTTGTGCTCGCTCGCGCAGGAAGGAGACAAAGCGCGCGATGAAGAGGATCAGGGCCGCCAGGGCGCAGGGCACGGCAATCAGGGGGATCAGCCAGGTGCCCCAGGCCGGATTACTGGTGATGATGTGAAGCTGCTCGAGAGCTGTCAAGAGCAGGGCCAGCGGCAGCAGCCAGCCGCGCCAGCCACGACGACGATAGTCGTGCCACATGACCACTACGCCAATACCGAAGAGGGCGGCGACCGCCGGGGCCATAGTGGTCAGGTAGTACTGATGGAAGAAGCCCGCCATCGAGAAGAAGACCGCTGTGGTGAGCAGCCAGACCCCCCAGAGCACCAGCCCCTGTTGTTCGGGGTCGCCCCGGAAGCGCGGTCGCCGCTGCCAGGCAATGGCCACGATAGCCAGCAGGGCCAGCGGCAGCAGCCAGACAATCTGGCCTCCGAGTGGTTCATCGAAGAGCCGGAATGGACCAGGCGTGCCGGTGCCGAACATGCCGCCCCCGTTCATACCTCCCTGGCCCTCTGGTGGCTGCCCCACGTTGTTAATCACGTACTGATTATCAGAGCCGGGATTGCCTGCCGGAGTAGTGGTCGGGCCGTTGTTGCTTCCGTTACCGCTATTCGTATTGCCTGTTCCATTGTTTGGGCCATTGCCCGGTGCCGTCCCTTCAGATGGGGAGCTACTGCCCTGCGAGGGTCCCTCTTGAGTGCCCGCAGGTGGTTGCCCACCTGGCTGGAAGTAGCCATTCGCGGGTGGCGTGGCGCTAGTGCCATTATTACCGTTTTGATTGGAAGAGCTACTATTTTGATTCGAAGAGCTACTACTACTGGAGTTACTGCCGCCGTTCCGCTCAAAGCTTGGCGGAGCCATATTGCTGCGCGCGCCCGGCCCAAAGCCAAATTGCCCAAGGAGACGTTGAATACCGTTGTAGCCCAGGGCCAGGCTGATCTCTGAGTTGTCCTGGCTGGAGCCGACGTACGGACGGGCTGAGGCCGGGGTCAGGTCGACGGCCAGGGCCCAGGATAAGGAAACGGCCAGCATGAGGACGGCAGCCAGGGCCAGATGGCCGATGCGCACCCAAATGCGCCGTGGAGCGGCCAGCAAGTAGAGCAGGCCGTAGGCTGGCACAACGAGGTAGGCTTCGAGCATCTTGATGTTGAAGCCTAAGCCGATAAAGAGAGCGCACAGCAGCAGCCAGCGCAGTTTCCCTGTCTCGGCAGCCCGCATGACGGCCCAGGCACCGAGCAGCATGACAAAGACCAGCGTGCTATCGATGGTGTTGTTGCGGTTGGTGACGACGCTGATCGGGCTGATGGCCAGGGCCAGGGCCGCTAGCAGGCCGGCGGTGGTGCCAAAGTGTCGCTGCACAAGATAGTAGAGCAGCAGGACGGAGAGGACGCCCGCCAGGGCCTGGGGCAGCAGGACGCTGAAGGCCGTGAAGCCGAAGATTTTGGCGCTGGCAACTTGCAGCCAGAAGCCCAGGGGTGGCTTGTCGATGGTGACGAAGCCGCCGGGATCGAAGGAGACGAAGAAGAAGTTGTGCCAGCTATCGAGCATGCTGCGTACGCCCGCGGCGTAGTAGAGATTGCCGAAGCCATTGGCGCCGAGCTGGTAGAAGTTGAGAAAGACAGAGAGCAGGGCGATGGCCGCTAAGGCGAGGCGCCGCCAGAGCGGTGGCCAGTCCCACTTTGTGGCCAATGGTGGCGTTGTGTCGGCAACCAGCGGCTGCTCGATCTCCGCTAGGGCCGGAGTCGGAGCCGGGGTCGGTGTTTCCATCATAGCGTTTCGGGTCCTTTCCTCCTCGACAGGGTTTGATGGACATGCGGTGTTTCTGACGTCAGGATGCTACCTTCGGCAGACGAGGGCCTCCTTTGTGGATAAGGCCGTTGCTGGGATGAAAGATGCAGGCTTGCCCCTCTTTGAGCAGGTCGACGCTGGACAAAGACCCAGAGCCGCAGGCCAAGGTAGGAGATGAGGGAGGTGCCCCCAATGGCGATGACTTTGGCGGCGTTGGTCCAGAGGGTCGGGTTGACCAGGACGTGCTGCAGGGCCAGGCCTGCCAGCCAGAGAATGCCGCTGCTCCAGAGGCTGCCGCTGAGGGTGATGAGGGCGAAGCGCCAGAGTTCGCCGCTCGTGACTGGCTCGCGCTTGCCAAAGGTCCAATACTTGTTGAGGATAAAGCTGTTGATGGCTCCCACACAGTAGGCGACGATGTTGCAGGCCAGGAGCAAGGGCGCGCTCCTAACGTCCAGGAGCCAGACCAGGATGTTGAGGACGACGATGTCGACCAGGGTGTTGAGACCACCGGTGATGGCAAAGCGCAGGAGCTGGCCAAGGTTTCTAGCTGCGTGGCCTTGCTCTCCGCCAGCCTTGGCTGCCACAGCTCGCTTGCTCTGATCCGGTTCAGGGTAGCTGGTGTTCGGCCCCTCCGGCTCCTCCTGCCCCTGATCGGTCAGGCTGACAATGAGGGCCTCGTCCTGACCAGTCGGCACGAGGGCCAGGGAGATGGCCAGACCCGGCTCCGGCAGGCTGAGCCGATAGAGCTTCGTAGGCCGCAGAATGCGCTGCGCTCGCTGAGTTTGCCGCGACAGCGACTGGCGCTGACTCAGCTGCGCCTGCCGGGTCATCACTGGTCGTGGCTCAGATGCAACGCCGGCGCTTTCTGCGAGTCGCTCCGGATTGCGTCCCACCTGAGCAGGCCGGCGGGCTGGTTCACCAGCTGGCCGTTCTAGCAGAATCAATACTGTCTCTCCTCTTTCTGATTGTTCTCTGCTTCGTGTGCTTCGCTCTGCTGTTCTCTATTGCTTGATCTATGCCCGATGCGGTCTTCGCGTGCTCGCTCCATTGCTGCTATTGCGCTATCCAGGCGTCGGCGCGCTCCAGCGCTGCAAACCGAGACCAGATGGCTTTCGACAGGGCCGCCACCCGTCCAGGTATCGCCTCGTCGGCACGCGCTGGCCCCGACACTGCTGAGGTCGGCGCCCGCCCCCAGGTCTCCCTGTCGCCTTTAGCATAGGGGCCTTTCTTTGAAAAAAGATTGGAGAAAGATGAGAATTTTCTTATGAATGACGATGGCGGCCCCTCAGCCCCGCTGAGCGCCGCTTGCGCTCCGGGTCCGGCTCTGCTCAAGACGAATTGTTTGCCGACTTGATCTAGAGATGCCGATATAGTACAATTGGCGACAGGCACTACGGTTGCGACGTTCGTCAGGTCTGGTAAGGAGCAGTTTCCTTTGAGTGGTTCGGGTAGTGACCCTTCAGACCCGACAGCCTTTCCTCCATCCGAGCAGTCGCTCCGTCGACACCGGCCTCACGAGGAGGAGCAGGCCCAGTGGCCAGTTTCTCATCTTGATCTTGTGCAACAAGCCCAAGAGGGCACTCTCCCCAGGCCGCCAGCCGGCCACATTGAGCCGCTGACCGGGCTGACAGCTTCTCACTCTCCCCCAAAAGTCCTAGCCGCCTGGGAGCGGGCCGGTTCCTGGCGAGCGGGGCCGCCCGATTTTGACGCTGATCCGGTGGTGGTGCGCACGGTGGTCGAGGGCGAACGCCTCTCTTATGCCTATTTATTTAATCCTACCTTTGCATCCGAGGTGGCACTGATCGATCCTCTGCCCCATCAACGGATCGCCGTTTATGAGTATCTGCTGCCTCAGTCTCGATTGCGCTTTCTGCTGGCGGATGATGCGGGCGCTGGGAAGACGATTATGACTGGTCTCTATATCCGCGAGATGCTGAGCCGGCGCTTGATTACGCGCGTACTGATTGTCTCTCCGGCGGGTCTGGTCGGCAACTGGCGTCATGAGCTGCAGCGGCTGTTCAATCTGCCGTTTCGCATCGTGGTGGGCAGTGAGGCGCGTGGGAGCAATCCGTTTGTGGGACCGGAGAGCAACCTGCTGATTGTGAGCGTGGATACGCTGGCCGGCGAGCGTCTTTTTCGGCGTTTGCAGGAGGAGACGGTTGAGCCGTACGATCTGGTGGTTTTTGATGAGGCCCACAAGCTGAGCGCGAGTTTCGACAGCGATGGGCGCTTGCGGGCCACGGATCGCTATCGGCTGGCGGAGGCGCTGGCTGGCATTCCCACCGATGACGCGCGCTGGTCGCTGTCGTGGAGCTGTCATCATTTGCTGTTGTTGACGGCGACGCCGCATATGGGGAAGCCTGATCCTTATTATTGCCTCTGGCGCTTGCTGGAGCCGGAGCTGCTGTCAACGCCGCAGGCTTTCGAGCAGTTCCCGGCGGAGGAGCGCCGGCGCCATTTTTTGCGCCGTGTGAAAGAGGAGTTGGTGACGCTCGACGGGCGCCCGCTCTATCCGCCGCGCCTGGCGACAACCTTGCGCTACGAGTTGAGTCCGCCGGAGCAGGCTCTGTATGAGGAGACGACGGAGTATATCCGCACGACCTACAACCGCGCGAGCCTGCTGAACCGTCAGGCGGCGCGTCTGGCGATGAGCGTTTTTCAGCGCCGGCTGGCCAGTTCGACCTATGCCCTGCTGCGCTCGCTGGAGCGTCGTCTGGAGCGGCTCGATGACTTGATCGCGCGCGTACGTCGGGGGGAGCTGCCGTCCGCACGCTTGCGGCAATTGACACAGGCAGCCTTGTCCGAGCTGAGCGATCCGTTGGAGACGAAGACCGCCGATGAGGAGGAGCGTGTCGCAGGCCAGGAGGAGCATGAGCGGGCTGAGGAGGAGATTCTCCGGGCGGTGCTGGCCTCGTCGTTGCAGGAGCTGGAGGTGGAACGCGCGCAGGTGGCCAGGTTGCTGGCTCAGGCTCGCCAGGTCTATGAGCGGGGGTCGGAGGCGAAGTTTGAGAAGTTGCGCGAGGTGCTGCGAGATCCGCGCTTCGCCGGGGAGAAGCTGATTATTTTTACGGAGCATCGCGATACGCTGGAGTTTTTGCAGCGTCGCCTGGAGGCGCTGGGCTTTACAGGCCAGTTGGCGGTGATTCATGGCGGGATGGATTATGAGGAGCGCGAGCAGGCGGTGTCATTTTTCCGCAGGCCACTCACCGAGGGCGGAGCGCGCTATTTGCTGGCGACGGACGCCGCTGGCGAGGGGGTCAATCTGCAGGTGGCCTGGCTGCTGGTGAACTATGATCTGCCGTGGAATCCGGCCCGCCTTGAGCAGCGCATGGGGCGTATTCATCGCTATGGTCAGCAGCATGACTCGGTCTCTATTGTCAATTTGGTGGCGGGCAATACGCGCGAGGGCCGGGTGATGGAGCGCCTGCTGGAGAAGCTGGAGGCGATCCGCCAGGAGCTGGGGAGCGATAAGGTCTTCGATGTGATCGGGCGCCTGCTGGAAGGGGTGTCGTTGCGCGAGTATATGGAGCGGGTGGTCTTGGGGCCGGCGGAGGTGACAGAGGAGATCGGGCGGCGTCTGGAGGAGTCGCTGACGGCGCAGCGGGTGCGCGCTGAGCAGGAGGAGGAGCGCCGACGCTATGGGCTGAGCGAGGGAGCGGCGGGAACAGGGGCGGATGCCATCAGGCGGGAGCTGCCTCGCCTGCGCCAGGAGTTGGAGCGGGAGCGCTATCGCCGCTTGTTGCCGGGCTACGTGCGGGCTTTTGTGGAGCGGGCGGCGCCGTTGCTCGGGTTGCAGGTTGAGGACTATGGCGATGGGACGTTTGGGCTGCGCGAGCGGATGGCGGGGGCCTTGGAGCAATTGACGCCGGCGCTGGAGCGCTATCCGTTGTCGCGTCGCAGGCGCTTGACGGTTTATCCGCCACGCGCGGATGAGGAGGTGATCTTTCTCTATCCGGGGGAGCCGGTCTTTGATCGGCTGCAGCATCTGATCTGGGCCCGCTATGCTGAGCAGGCGGAGCGCGGGGCGATCTTTATCGATCCGACGGCGCGCCGCCCATATATGTTCTTTTTGCTGCGCCTGGTGGTGCGGCGCGAGGGCGATGCCAGTCTGCGGGCCTTGCAGCGGCCTGAGCTGGTGCGGGTGGCGCTGGTCGGGGTGCGCCAGGAGGAGGGTGGGACGCTGAGCGAGTGCCCGGCGGAGCAGTTGCTGCTCTTGCGCGATGGCAGCGGCGATGAGGATCAGGCGGAGCGGGCGCGCCGGGCGCTGGAGCTTTGGGCGCCGCTTTGGCCGCAGCGAATGGAGGCGCTGGAGGCTTTTGTGCGCGAGACGGTCGGTAAGCGCCTGGTCGAGGAGCGGCGCGCGGCTCTTCTGCAGACTCTGGCGGGGCGGCAAATGTTCTTGAAGCGCGCCTTTACTTATCAGGAGGGCGAGTTAGCTGAGCGGCGGCGCCGCCTCCATGAGAAGGCTCTGGCCGGCGATGCGCGGGCGAAGGGCGAGTTGACGCGCGTCAAGGCTTTGCAGCAGTCGCTGCAAAGGCGGCGCGAGGAGGCGCTGATGACGCTGAGTCGCGAGCCGGAGCTGTTGGGGGTGGGAGAGGTGACGCTGCTGGCGCAGGCTGTGGTTTTGCCGTCGGTTGATCCCGAGGATGAGCGGCGCTATGCGGAGGCGGTGGAGGAGATCGCAATGCGGATGGCGCGCGCGTATGAGGAGGAGCGCGGGGCGCTGGTGTGGGATGTGTCGACGCCAGCGAAGGCGCGGGCCGCCGGGCTGGAGTCCTGGCCGGGCTTCGATTTGCTCTCGCGGCGCCCTTCAGGCGAGGAGCGGGCGATCGAGGTAAAGGGGCGTGTCGGGACTGGCCCGATTGAGATGACGGAAAATGAGTATCGGCGCGCACAGAATCTGGGTGCAAAATATTGGTTGTATTGCGTTTTCGAATGTGAGAAGCTGGCTCCGGTGCTGCGGCGCGTTCAGAATCCGCACGCGAAGCTGACCGCCTATCCCAAGGGCGGGGTGCTCTTCTCGCCGGCGGATATTCAGCGCGCCGCCGAGGAGTGAGCTGCTTTCTCCTATGATATTTCTTTCCCCAGTATATCGCTGTTAAGGAATATGGTTATGCATGAGGAGCGTCGCCTGATTGAGGTCGATTTCCCTTTGAAGCAGACGTCTCTTGATGCGGTGCATGAGAAGAATGTGCGCCACGGGCATCTGTCGACGTTGCATATCTGGCCGGCGCGCCGTCCGCTGGCGGCCTGTCGCGCGGCCTTGCTGACGGCCTTGCTGCCGGCCCCGGAGTCGGAGCAGCAGCGGCGCCAGTTGTTGCAGCGCATTGCCGGACGAGTGAAAGATCCGACCCGCCAGCGCCAGCGGCAGGGGGCACGTCGTCTGGAGCATCAGGAGGAGACGGAAGGGGGGGTCCTGCATTGGGGACGGGAGACGGATGAAGCGCTGGAGCCGTTTCGCCAGGAGATTCGGGCGGCTTTCGGCGGGCGGGCACCGCGGGTGCTTGATCCGTTCGCCGGCGGCGGAGCTATTCCGCTGGAGGCCATGCGCCTGGGCTGCGAGGTGACGGCGATCGATCTGAATCCGGTGGCCTGGTTTCTGTTGAAGTGCACGCTGGAATATCCCTGGCACCTGGCCGGGGAGCGGCGCCGGCTGCCGGATTTTGTGTTGGGCTGGCACTCTTTTATGGAGGCTTATCTGAAGGCTCAGGGCCTGAAGGGAGCGAGGCTGGAGGCGACGCTAAGGCAGCTGGGAGTGAATGGAGCAGGCGAGGGAGCAGAAGCGGAGGAGCCGCCACGGCAGCCTGAGCTAACTGGTCTGCAGGTCGCTGTGAGTCTGGAGGCTGAGGCGGCCTGGCATGTGCGCGCCTGGGGCGAGTGGGTGTTGCAGCGGGCGCGGGCGGCGCTGGCAGGCTACTATCCGATGGTCGATGACAGGCCGACGGTGGCTTACCTGTGGGCGCGAACGATGCGCTGCAAGAATTGCCGGGCGACGGTGCCGCTGCTCAAGACGCGCTGGCTGGCCAGGACAGGGAAGAAGCGGGTGGCGCTCAAGATGGAGCCAAACGCTGAGCGGACGGGCGTGGTCTTCGAGATCTGGGAGGATGTGCCGCTGCCGACGGGGACGACCCAGGAGCGCCGGGCTTTTGAGCGCCGCGTGGGTGGGGGGACGATGTCGCGCACAGGGGTAACCTGCCCCTGCTGCGGGACGGTGATCAAGATGGAGGATATCCGCTTTGAGGGCAAGGCGGGCCGCCTGGGGACGATGCTGACGGCGGTGATTGTCGAGGGCAAGCAGGGGAAGGAGTATCGCTTGCCGACGGAGGAGGAGCGCCAGGCTGCTGAGGAGGCGGCTCAGGCGCTGCCAACCTTGTTCGCGGCGATCCCTTTCGGTCTGCCAGAGGAGCCTTTGCCCCGCGGCGGTCCCGGAGCCAGCCGCGCTTTTTCAGTGGATGGCTACGGCTTTGAGCGCTGGGAGCAGCTCTTTACGCCGCGCCAGTTGCTGGCCCTGGGGACCTTCGTGCGCGAGACGCGTGCTGTGCGCGAGGAGCTGCGCCTCCGCGGCTATCCGCCGCACTGGGTGGAGGCCATCAGCGCCTATCTGGCCCTGGCGATTGACCGCACTGCTAACTATATGAGTACCCTTTGCGTATGGGAACCGGCAGCGGGGGAGGTCAAACAAACGTTCTTGCGTTTTGCTTTACCCATTAGCTGGGATTTTGCAGAAGCTAACCCATTATCTACTAAGGAGAGGTTCTACAATGGAGCTATTGCTGGTATCACAGAAGTTCTGAGAAACCTACTATCTCCTACATCTTCTTCAAGTAAGCCTACTATTTTAAATCAAAGCGCAACTCAGTCTGTTCCATCGAAGTTTGATCTGATCATTACTGATCCACCTTATTATGACGCCATCCCCTACTCTGACCTGATGGACTTCTTCTACGTCTGGCTTCGGCGCAGCCTGCACGGCCTCAGCCCCGAGATCGACGCCGTCTTTGCCAGCCTGCTCGCGCCCAAGTGGGATCATGAGCGCAACGACGGCGAGCTGATCGACGACGCCAGCCGCTTCGCTGGCGACCGCCAGCGCTCGCGGGCCGCCTACGAAGACGGCATGTACCGCGCCTTCCAGGCCTGTTACCGCGCTCTGAGCCCCGACGGGCGCCTGGTCATCGTCTTCGCCCACAAGCAGCCCGACGCCTGGGAGACCCTGGTCGCCGCCCTCATCCGCGCCGGCTTCGTCGTCGTGGCTTCCTGGCCAATAGCAACTGAGATGAGGGGAGGAGTCCGTAACTTCGAACGAGCTTCCCTTTCTTCCTCCATCTGGCTGGTCTGCCGGCGGCGGCCCGAGAGCACGCGCCCCGGCTGGGACAAGACCGTCCTTGCCGAGATGCGCCAGAACATTACCGAACGCCTGCGCCACTTCTGGGACGTCGGCATTCGCGGCCCCGACTTCATCTGGTCGGCCACCGGCGTGGCCCTCGAAATCTACAGCCGCTACCCGGTTGTCAAAAAAGCCGACCAGCCGGGCCAGCTCATGAGCGTCAGCGAATTCCTGCGCCACGTCCGGCGCATCGTCGTCGACTTCATGGTTGGGCGTGTCCTCAGCCAGAGCGACCAGAGCATCAGCGAGCTGGACGACCTCACCGCCTACTACCTGCTGCACCGCTACAGCTTCGGCTTCGAGCCGGTACCCAGCGGCGTCTGTATCCTCTACGCCATGTCCTGCGGCCTCAGCGATCGCGACCTCGTGCAGCGCTACGACCTGCTCAGCCGCGGCGCCCCGGCCAGCGCCCCCAATGGCAACGGCAGCAGCTCCGACGGGAGCGACGAGGAAGACGAGGGCGACGAGGAGACCGGCGAAGAGCAGAGCGAGAGCAGCGGCAGCAACCTGCGCCTCAAAAGCTGGCAGCAGCGTCGTCAGCCGCACCTGGGTCAGAGCGTCAACGGCAGAGACGATGAGCCGCCCCCGCTCATCGACCAGGTTCATCATCTCATGCACCTGTGGAAGGCCGGCGACGTCCGTCCCGTCAACGACTATCTCGACCATCAGATGCTCGACCACAAGCCGCTCTTCCGTGCCCTGCTGCAGGCCCTCATCGAGCTGGCCGCCGAGAGCAGCGATGAGCGTTCCCTGTTGGAGAGCATCAGCAACCATCTCGACCAGCGCAAAGGCTTGCCGAGCCAGCGCCTGCCGTTCAGCCGGGTCTAGGCAAGGCTCTCTGATCCATCCTGCAGCAGGCCAGAAGAGGGCAGCTGCACGTTCCTGGCCTGCTGCCCGATCTGTTCCTGCTCCGATCGCAGGGGCGGGCCAAGCCGGAGCGGGCAGGCTGGCCTCAGCCAGCCCCGGGAGGGGGTACCTTGATTGGAGGAGATGTACGAGCAAGACAGGCAAGTAGACGGAGAGAGGAATATATGAGCACCAGTGCACACCGGTGGCATCCCTGGCATGGGATCGTGCGCCTGCGCGACGAACTGCTGAGTGGTGACCTCAGCCTGGCCAGCTTTGCCGCCGACCTCTATGACGTCGTCATGCAGCGAGGCAACTCGCTCTACCGCGAGCCGGACGAATTCTTCTCCTTCACCTATCCCACGGCCAACATGCGCCGCCTGGCGCGGGAAGTCATGCAGCGCCAGGCCGGGCGCAGCGATCGTGCTGTCTACCAGCTAGAGCTATACTACGGCGGCGGCAAGACCCACACCCTCATTACCCTCTATCACCTGGCTCGTCGGCCCGAGCGGCTTCCCAAGCTGCCCGCCGTCGAAGAATTCCTGGCAGCCATCGGTCTGAGTGCCCTGCCGCGGGCGCGCATTGCCGTCCTGGCCTTCGACAAGCTTGACCCAGAGAAGGGCCTGGAGATTCCGGGACCTGGTGGTGAGCGACGTCGGCTGCGTCATCCCTGGAGCATTCTGGCCTACCAACTGGCAGGTAGCGAGGGGCTGCGCCTGATCCACAGCGAGGACCAGGACGCGGAGCGCGAGACGCCGCCAGCGGAGGAGCTGCTCGCCAATCTTCTTTCTCTGCCGGCCCGCCAGGGAGACGCCACCCTGGTTCTCATGGACGAGGTCCTCATCTATGTCCGCGAGAAGGTCGGCCTTGATCCTGTCTGGCGCTGGCGCATGAGCGACTTTTTCCAATATTTGACGCAGGCCGCCAACAAGGTACCCACCTGCGCCGTTGTCGTCTCGCTGCTGGCCAGCGACCCGCGCAAGCGTGACGAGCTCGGGCGCGAGCTGAGCAACGAGCTACAGGAGATCCTCGGGCGCCAGCGCGAGCCGGTTTTCCAGCCGGTTGAAAAAGAGGACCTTGCCGAGGTTCTGCGCCGGCGCTTCTTCACCCCTGACTCCATCCGCAACCGTGACCTTTTCCGTCCCCAGGCCATCTTTGCTGTCAACGGCATCGCCTCCCTTGTCGAAGAGGTTGCCAACCATCGTCACGAGCTTGAGGAGCGCATTGTCAACAGCTATCCCTTTCATCCCGATCTCATCGATCTCTTCTACGGCAAATGGACCGACCTGCAGACCTTCCAGGGGACGCGCGGCACGCTGCGCAACTTTGCCCTGGCCTTGCGCGACGCCGCGCGCTGGGACCCCTGCCCGCTGGTTTCTGTCAATGCCTTCATTGGCCCGCCCAACGGCAGCGGCCTCTCCGAGGTCGCACACGAGCTAGCCACTACCGCCGAAAACGAATCGTACGAGGGCCGACGCCAGGCCTGGAGCGCCATTCTACAGAGCGAGCTAGAGAAGGCGCGCCAGATCCAGCGCTCCTTTCCCTCATTGCGTTTCCGCGAGGTCGAGCAGGCGGTTTTTGCCACCTTCCTGCACTCGCAGCCGGTGGGCAAAGATGCCAACCTGCATGAGTTGCTGCGCCTCATTGGCCAGATGAGTCCCGATCGCATTGCCCTGACGCAGGCCCTGAAGCAGTGGACCGAGATCTCCTGGTTTCTCGACGAGAGCACTTGGCACGAGAGAGAGAAACTGGACGAGGAGGGCCAGGAGTTGCCAAAGGTCTGGCGTCTGGGAGCGCGGCCCAACCTGCGTCAGATGCATCACGATGCCTGTCAGAACATCAGTTCCGAGGCTGTCGAGCACCATCTACGCCGTGAAATTGAGGAGTGTCGCTATCTCTTCTCGACCGGTGGCGAACGGCATCCGCCGCGCGTGCACAAGCTTGCCAAGGAGCCGCGCGACGTAGATGACGACGGAGATCTACACCTGGTCGTCCTGGGGCCAGAAGGGGCCTGCCGTCCCGGCCATCCTTCGGAGCTGGCCCTGCGCATCCTCAACGAGAAGAGCGGTCCCGAGGCGCCGCGCGTCTATCGCAACGCCGTCATCGTGGTAGCTCCCTACACGCGCGGGCTGGATGGTGCCCGTGAAGCCATGCGCAGCTATCTGGGCTGGCTCGACGTTGAGGAGCGACTCAAGCGTGAAGAGCAGGAGGTCGACAGCAATCGCCAGGCGTTGCTGGAGCGCGAGAAGAAAGAGAGTGAGATGCGCCTCAAGGAGCTGGTGCGCGAGAGCTACTGCATTGTGGTGGCGCTCGCGGTCAACAACGAGGCGGAGGCATTCCAGATCAAGCTCACCGAGAGCAATCTGTACGCCTCGCTCAAGGCTGACGAGCGTCTGCGCATCTCGGAGCAGCCAATCGAGGCAGAGGCTCTGCTGCCGGGCGGTCCGTACGAGCTGTGGCGTCCGGGCGAGAGCGCGCGGCGTTACAAGGATGTAGTGGAGGCATTCGCCCAGTTCGTGCACCTGCCGCGCATTGTCGACCGCCAGGCGATCAGGCAGACCCTGATCAATGGCTGTCTGCAGGGACGCTTTGTTTTTCGTCAGCCGCGGCCCGATCGCAGCTATCGCACCTTCTGGCGGCGGCGTCCCGATGAGGAGGTGCTGCGCGATCCGGCGCTGGAGGTGGTTCTGGCGGAGGTGGCCAGCCTGACAGAGCTGGCACCTGAGCTGTTGCAGCCTGGGATTTTGCCGGAGCTATGGGAGGATGAGGAGCTACATCTCAGTCGGCTCTACGTCTACTTTGGCGGCGGTCATGTCGTCCATGAGCAGCGCGATGGTTACAGTGAGCCGTTGGCCATTCCGCGGGCTGAGCCGGGGGTGATCAGGCAGGCGGTGCGTGAGACGGTGCGAGGGCGACAGCTCTGGTTATTGAGCGGGCAGAGCAGCTTTTTGGGGGAGGAGGTGGCTGAGGATGTGCTCTTGAGCGAGGGGGCGCGCCTGCGGCCTCCGCCGGAGCCGTTGGCGGCCAGTGAGATTCTGCCTGAGCGGTTGCCGGAGGCCTGGCATGGTGAGCAGACGACGGCGCGGGAGATCGCTGATGCGCTGGCCAGGCGGGTGGGTATGCCCTTGCCCTGGCTGACGGTGCGGGCGGTCATTGAGGATGCTTTTCAGCAGCGTCTGCTGGAGCGCAGCATCGACTCAGGTCCCTGGCCGTGTGACTATGCGGGGGCGCGGGGAGTGAAGATCCAGGTGATGCGCCAGGAGCCGGTAATGGTGGCTGGCCTGCAGAGCACGCTCATGGGGGTGGCAGGTGTCAGCACCGCGCGTGAGCAGCCCGCGGCTTACGTGTTACCGCTGCGCGCTGAGGCGACGCTTGAGAGCGGCGAGCTTCAGAATCTGGCTGAGGTAGTTGGCGAGCTGTTCAAGATCTGCGGGGACTACAGTCTTACTCTGCGTCTCCAGGTTGGGATCGAGGTTGAGCCGGCCAGTCGTGTGACGGAGGAGGCTTTGCAGCGTTTGAATGCTGTGCTGGGCGAGGTGGCACCTGGCTTGAGGCTGCGCTCTTCTTCTGTCTGAGTGTGGAGGATGGATCTTTTCCTTTTGCTCGTTGCCATCTCTTGAATTAGGGAAGAGAAGCACGGTGAGCGCCGGGCATGCTACCCGGCGCTCATGTTTCATTTCTTTGTGCTTTTCTGTGCTCTCATCTCTTTCAGTATCCTCGTGCGGATCGACTCCCCTGCCACGGGCTTCCCAACCGTGCAATCCTGCGAAGGCCATCTCTTTCAGTATCCTCGTGCGGATCGAGACCCCTGCCACAAACGGCTACGTCCGAACAGCCTAACCAGGTACGCCTTTCAGTATCCTCGTGCGGATCGAGACCCCTGCCACGCATGTATTGCCCCAAAATGGTCATTCTCTAGCCGTCTTTCAGTATCCTCGTGCGGATCGAGACCCCTGCCACACTGGGCGAGTGGAGTCGGCGCAGGTCGGGATGTTCTTTCAGTATCCTCTAGCGGATCGACACCCCTGCCACGGACATGGGTGATCGCCATTGCCTGCAAAATCCATTCTTTCAGTATCCTCTAGCGGATCGACACCCCTGCCACACTGGGCGAGTGGAGTCGGCGCAGGTCGGGATGTTCTTTCAGTATCCTCTAGCGGATCGAGACCCCTGCCACAAACTGCGGCGGAAGTGAATCGCGAGAGCGGTGGCACCTTTCAGTATCCTCTAGCGGATCGAGACCCCTGCCACACAGCTCACGCTCAATGTGCGCGAGGCTGCTCAAGCTTTCAGTATCCTCGTGCGGATCGAGACCCCTGCCACGTGAGTGGGCGCTCACGATTGATGAAGAGATGGTGCCTTTCAGTATCCTCTAGCGGATCGAGACCCCTGCCACTCTTGATACCGCGTGCACGGCACTCGCGAAAATAGCCTTTCAGTATCCTCTAGCGGATCGAGACCCCTGCCACATGGGGGGCACATGCGTCGCAAGTTGACATTGACGGGACTTTCAGTATCCTCTAGCGGATCGAGACCCCTGCCACGACGGCAAAGGAGGCATGGCTACTGGGATGAAATCCTTTCAGTATCCTCTAGCGGATCGAGACCCCTGCCACCTGCAACAAGCTTTGAGCTTGTCGCCACTCTTGAAACTTTCAGTATCCTCTAGCGGATCGAGACCCCTGCCACTGTCCCGAAAAAGTGGGCATTTACCCCTTGGGGTACACTTTCAGTATCCTCTAGCGGATCGAGACCCCTGCCACCCTCGCTGGAACAACCATCAGGATTCTTGCCGATGGATTCTTTCAGTATCCTCTAGCGGATCGAGACCCCTGCCACGCTGTTTGGAGGGGAGATAACTAATGGCCCTTCAAGTCTTTCAGTATCCTCTAGCGGATCGAGACCCCTGCCACACTGAAACAGCATGGGGTTGACCCAGAGCAGCACTACCTTTCAGTATCCTCTAGCGGATCGAGACCCCTGCCACGAATGGCTGGCTCAAGTTATTCGGGAGCGCATTCAGCAACTTTCAGTATCCTCTAGCGGATCGAGACCCCTGCCACTTGACCTTGCGGCCACTCGCCCCTCAATGGGACTCTCTTTCAGTATCCTCTAGCGGATCGAGACCCCTGCCACGCGATCGTTTCTGTGCGCGCAATCACCCGGCTCCGGTTCTTTCAGTATCCTCTAGCGGATCGAGACCCCTGCCACTCTTGATACCGCGTGCACGGCACTCGCGAAAATAGCCTTTCAGTATCCTCTAGCGGATCGAGACCCCTGCCACGGGTGAGTCGATCCTTGCCCCTGCAGAAGAAGACCCTTTCAGTATCCTCTAGCGGATCGAGACCCCTGCCACCCCCCCCTTCTCTCCTTGCTGAATGACAGGAGTCCACCTTTCAGTATCCTCTAGCGGATCGAGACCCCTGCCACCGGTAACTAGTCCCCAGACGGTCGTTCAACACCCGACTTTCAGTATCCTCTAGCGGATCGAGACCCCTGCCACACGGCCCCCGTCACAGACGAGAGTGCTTGCAGGTAACAGGAGCTTTCAGTATCCTCTAGCGGATCGAGACCCCTGCCACCGCAGCCGGCGGAGGAGCATCGGGGATACTTCTCACTTATTCTATAACGATCGAGGCCCCGTTTTTGGCATCTCAACGCCTCGTTTTCTTCGCCCCCCACCCTCCAGAATCTATCGTATCACGACCTTTCTCGAAACTCGTTTTTTGCAAGCCGCAAGGGGCGAGTTTCGAGAAAGCATCAATATATTTTCACTTATAAAAGCAGCAAAAGATGCGAGATTCCGGCCACTTTTGGCTGGAATCTGACCGGATTGGGGGGGCACCCGCGGAGAGTTTCGAATCGGCCTCTCACATGGGCCATTTTTTGGCCAGGCTCCCTTTCCCTCCCTCCCTCTCTCCCCAAAAACAAAAAGCACGTGGGCCAGCCGCCGGCCCGCGCTGCAAACAGGCGCTCCTCAGTGCAGATCACCCCTGATGAGCCAGTGCCCTCTGCACCTCATCAACACCATAGAGATGAAAAAGCACCTGGAGTAACCGCATACGCGCCGTCGAACGCCAGCGCCTCCCACTGGCCAGCTCCCGTAAGGCCGCCTCCAAAGTCAGCGGAAACGTGCTCAGTTGGGCAGCCTCACCCCGGTCAGCCGCGTGCATCAGCCAGCACGCTCCTGCTGACGCCAGGTTGAAGAGGTCAGGAAATAGTGCAGAGGATGCAATCGCGTTCGCTGGCCGCGCTACAGAGCAGATGCACCAAGGCAACGAGCAGCGGACGGTTTTTGCCGCGTGCAGGCAGAGGGATTTGTCCCTGTTCCAGTCGCGAGAGCGTACTCTTGCTGCTTCCTACCAAGCTAGCCAGCGTTGTTAACGAAAGGCCAGCCTGGGCGCGAAGATTCGCCACAAATAGCCCCAAGTCACGCGCTTGGTGTCCACTTCTCATCACCGTTACCAACCCTCCCACCCGATCTGCTCCTGCTCGACTGGCTCCTGGCCATCTTTCCGGTCTTCAGCGCACCTATCTGCTGAGCCACCAGGCCCGCTATTCCCAGTTGTCCCGCCTGCCCATCCTGATGCTGAACTGCCGTCTCGGCCCACTCGATCGCCTCAAGGCTCGCCTGGCCGGCTCCTCCGTCTTCCTGGCCAAACCCTTCACCATCGCCGACCTGCTCGCCATTGTTCACGTCCTCCTATCCTCTTCGCCTGGGTCACTCGCACGAAAGCGAAGGTATCCGGGTCCTGGCCCGGCTGCCGGATAGTCAGCGTATCATCATGGCCGGGACCAGGATTGTGAAGCTGTGGCAGGTCAGCCTCTGATCCCTCACCCCCCGCTCACCCTGATGGGATGCCCACCGGTCACCAGCCCCCCAGAGCGAATAGCAGCAGCCCCCAGCAGAGCAGACAGGAGGCACACTTTACTGAAGCAGCAGAGCCATGCTATAATTGGCAGCACTTCGATTCCCAGCGCGAGAGAAGCGGCGCAGGCTTCCCAGCCCGGTCCCCCAGGCCGTCCGCGCTGAGCGCCCGCCCCGCCTTGATCGGCTCGCCTAGCATGGCCCAAGCGAGACCACAGCGCTAGAAAAAACCTGTTCCTGAGCGTTCCTTGCCTTCACCGACCTTCCCGGGCAGCAGACTCTGCAGTGAGAGCTTGAAGCAAGGAGTTCATCGCCAATCCTTCCTAGAGAAGGAGCAACTATGAATCAGGTCAGCAGCCAACAGAACTATGACCTTTCAACGATCGCGCGCGAGCTTCAGCAGCAACTGATCCGCTATATTGAGGCCCAATATCCTATTCGTCACAGCGACGTCGTTGAGGAGCGTCGCCGGCTGCTGGAGGAGCCGAAGGTCATTGCGCGCGAACCCTATATCGAAAGCACCCCTGGCTACCCTGGCGGGCGCTCTTATACCAACCTGGATCTGCCGCCCGTCATAGGCCAGGCCCTGGCCGAACTGGCTGGCCAGGCTACTGGCCTGCCTCCGCTCATCCCTCCCCAGCCCTATCCCCACCAGGGCGAGGCCCTGGAGGCTCTGCTCGGACAAGACCGCGATCTGATCCTGACCACTGGCACCGGTTCGGGCAAAACGGAGGTTTTCCTGCTTACGATCCTTGCCCGCAGCCTTGACGAGGCCAGGCAGCGCCGCGAGAGCTTTGCCCTACCCGGTATGCGCACCCTCATTCTCTATCCCACCAATGCCCTCGTCAACGACCAACTGGTCCGCCTGCGCCGTCTCTTCGGCCATGCCGCCTTTGCTCGCTGGTTCAAAGAGCGCTACGGCCTTGACCGCCCGATCCGCTTCGGCATGTATACCTCACGTACTCCCTACCCAGGCCAGATGAGCCAGGAACGCAACAAGGCCCAACTGCTCCCTCTGCTCGATTTCTACGCCAATGTATCCCCAGAGCAACGTCAGGAGCAGGAAGAGAGGGGGCGCTGGCCGGCCTGCAATCTGGAACGCCTGCACAATGACGCCATCCGGGGAGCTGTCGAGATCGATGCTGACGATCGCGAACTCTACAGCCGTCACCAAATCCAGCGCTGCTGCCCCGACATCCTGATTACTAACTATTCCATGCTGGAATACATGCTGATGCGCCCCATCGAGCGCAGCATCTTTGCCCAGACCGCCCAATGGCTGGAGAACGATCCGGCTAACAGCCTGCTGATTGTGCTCGATGAGGCGCACCTTTATAGCGGCGCCACCGGCGCTGAGATCTCGCTGCTCCTGCGCCGCCTGCAGGCCCGCCTTGGCATCGGGCGCGAGCGTGTGCGCTACATTCTGACCAGCGCCAGTCTGGACCCCAGCGCCGGCGAGACGGGCATTCTGACCTTTGCCGAAGGGCTGGTAGGGGCCCGCGGCTCAGCCGGCGCCAGCTTTGCCATCGTCCGTGGCGAGCCAAGCCAGCCGCCCTCGGCTCCCAGCGTCGTCAACGGGCGACCGCTCCCCAGGCCGACGCCAGAGACCGAAGGCGCAGCGCTGGCGGCCTTCGACCTGACGGCTTTCGCCAATCGAGTTCTGGACGAGGGCGCTGCTCTGCGAGCCGTAGAGGACCTCAGCCAGCGCCTCGGCTGGCCAGCTCCATCATCCCTGGCCGAGTTACCGCTCTATCTGGGTCGTTGCCTGAGCAGTCTGCAAAGCTTCCGTCTGCTGTGGAGCCAGACCGCCGGCAAGGCCCGCGCCTTGAGCGAGCTGGCCGCCCAGCTTTTCCCGTCGCTCTCCGAGCAAGAGCGCGTTCGCGCCACCAGTGCCCTGCTCAGTCTGGCTGCCGCCGCCTGCCGTGAGGATGATCAGCCCCTGCTGCCGGTGCGCGCCCATTTCCTCTTTCGCGGCCTGCCGACGCTCTACGCCTGCGTCAATCCACGCTGTAGCGCGCTCCTGCACCAGACAGACGGACCGTCGACGCTGGGCCGGCTCTGGCTGAGTCCCCGCCTGCACTGCGACTGCGGCGCGCGCGTCTACGAGCTGTATGCGCACCGAAACTGCGGGGCCCTCTTCCTGCGCGTTTTCACGACGACGGGCAGCGCTGGCCCCCAGACTCAGTTTCTCTGGCACGAGCCGGGCGAGGACCGTAACCAGGCCCATGAGGAGCTGCTCCTGATCGGCTCTCCCCATCCCCGGCAGCATTCCACACAGTCGCATCTGCAGGAGCTGCGCCTGCACATCCAAACTGGCAATGCCTACGTGGTCGGGAAAGGGCTACAATCGACATGGGCCTGGGGCCGCGAGGAAGAGTTTATCACCCTCTATCGCCCTGCTCCTGAGAACAAGAGCAAAACAAGTTCTAACGCCAGCAATGGAGGGGATCAGCCAGCAGCCGGCAATGGCTGGAAGAGCTGCCCGGTCTGCCTCAAGCAGTTGACCACATCTGATGCCCTGGCCAGTCTGGCGACGCGTGGCGAGCAACCCTTTGTCAACCTGGTGCGGCGTCAGTTTGAGCTGCAGCCGCCACGTACACCAGCGCGAGAGGCAGCCCCCAACATGGGACGCAAGGTCCTGCTCTTTTCGGATGGCCGCCAGCGTGCGGCGCGTCTGGCGCGCGATCTACCGCGCGAGGTTGAGCTAGACACTTTCCGCGAGGCTCTCATCCTGGCCGCGGATCGCCTGCGCCAGTGCCACGGTCAGGAGCTGGTGCCGCTTGATGGGAAGCTGCAGCGGGAGTTTATCATCGTCTGTTCTAAATATGATCTCTACTTTTTCGATGGTGACTCTCAGCAGGAGCTACTCAGGCGCATCCACGAGTTCCGCCAGGATTACCAAGAGAATGAAGACCTGGCCATTGCTGAAGATTGGACGCCGGCCCTGATCCCTGGCTATCGCCGCGCTCTCCTGCGCCAGGTTGCCGACCGCTTCTATTCGCTGCCACGCATGTGCATCGCCATTATTGAACCGGCTCCAGCCGCGTTCAGGGCCTTGCACCGTAAATTCTCCGCTAGCGGGCTGAGCAATGAGGAGCTGCGGGCCCTGGCGATCCAGTGGATCGCCGAACTGCTTGAATTGAGCGCTTTCGACGATGGCATCGCCTTCTCGGATCGGCAGATGACTGTCCCCGGCGAAGGTTTCCGGGAGGACAAGTCGCCGCTTGAGGCAGAGAAAATGGCCAGAGAGCTGCTCGAGGTCGGCAACGAAAAAGAGTTTCGCCAGGCCATGATTGATGTGCTCTGCAGCTCTTCCTCCAACGGGCCGCGTTTTCTCCGCCCAGAACAGCTAGCCCTGCGTCTGACTCTTGACGATAAGTGGTATCAGTGTCGCGACTGCACACAGCTCGTCTGGCAGCCGCTGCGCGGACGCTGCCCGGCCAGGAGCTGTCGGAGCGAGAATCTGCAGCCTCTCCCTACCGAGGACATCAGTTTACAGGCCCGCACGGCCTTCTATCGCGAGCCATTGCGCCAGGTGCTGGCCGGACAGCGCCGTCCCATGCACCTGACCGCCGAGGAGCATACCGCCCAGCTCTCCCACCGCGACAGTCAGGCGGTCTCGTCGACCACTGAGGAGTACGAGCTGCGCTTTCAGGAGATCGGCATCTCAGCAGAGAAGCCGGCCATCGACGTGCTGAGCTGTACCACCACGATGGAGGTCGGCGTCGATATTGGCCAATTGCTGGGGGTGGGCCTGCGCAACATCCCGCCGACGCGCGCCAGCTACCAGCAGCGCGCCGGACGGGCCGGACGGCGCGGGGCCGCACTTTCAACGGTGCTGGCCTACAGCGAGAACGGCAGCCATGACGGTCACTACTTCGACCATCCCGAGGAGATGATCAGCGATCCGGTGCCCTGCCCGCGTCTCTCCCCCGTTAACAAGCGCCTGCTCACGCGCCACATTCAGGCTGCCCTCCTGCAGACCTTTTTCCGCGAATACGTGGAGGGCAAGACGGAGGCCGCTTTACAGCGCAGTTCGCTTCCCGAGGCCCTGGGGCGCGCCAGTGATTTCTTCCAAGAGAAAGGAGCGGCGACGTTGAGCCGCTTCGGCACCTGGCTGCAGCAGATGCTCAGGGAACGCCCCCCTGAGTTCACGCGCCACGTTATCGCCTGGCTGCCAGATGAGATCGAGGGTCAGCGCTGCGATCTCGAGCGCAAGTTTGCCATCGTTGGCGAGATTGGGGCCAGGCTCTGCGAGCGTCTGGAGGAGCTGCAGCGGGAGTTCGAGGAGCAGCGCCTGCTCCTGTCGGCGGGCTGGATGAGCGCGAGCAGCGCCGATGATGTGAAAGAGGTTCTCTTACTTGACCTGCTCTTTGATCAGGGCCTGCTGCCACAGTATGCTTTTCCGCGCGAGCTGCGCAGCTTCGTCATCGAAAAGAAGAATCATCAGCGATTTGGCTTTCGGGAGCGTCCGCAGCAGAGCGTCGATATCGCACTGACGGAGTACGCGCCCGGGCGTGAGTTGGTGGTGAATAAGGAGACCTATCAGAGCGGCGGCATCTACGTGACGCTCTTTCCTGGTCTGGCACCCAGCAATGCACCGTCGCCAGTGGAGCGCTTCTTTAAGCAGGCCCGACGACGTTTTCTGCTCTGTCAGGTCTGTGGCTATCTTGAAGAGACCACCCGCAGGGGAGAAAACGGCAGCACCGGAGTGCTGGAACAGCCCTGTCCCCAGTGTCATACCCCCTTACGAGAACAGGAGATTCTTGATCCGCCAGCCTTTGCGCCGTGGGGGGCCACTTCGCGTGAGCGTCGCTCGTCCGGCCACGATACTCAGCAAGAGCAGGGAGTCATCTACACGGCGGCTCATCAGGTGATGCCCTTGACCAGTCGCGACTCTCTGGCCTGGCGGATGCCGAACGGGGGTGTGGCCTGGGAGTACAAAGAGAATCAGGAGCTGCTCATCATTAATGCCGGCCCCGGGGGCACTGGCTTTACTATTTGCCGGAGCTGTGGCGCCGCTGTAGTTGGGAGAAAGGTAGCAGCGCTGGAAGGTTCCTCTTATCATGGTCATCCGCGCCCTTTTCTAAGCACCCAGGGCAAGCAATGGTGTAAAAGCCGCTCATACTGGTATGGCTACCTGGGGCATGTTTTTCGAAGTGACTTGCTTTTGTTGCGCCTGACACTGCCTGGGGGGACACGCTATGAGGTGGGACAGAGTTGGCTGGCGGATGCCGCTCATACCTTGGCCCAGGCCCTGCAACTGGCGGCCACACGTCTGCTGGATATCCAACCAGGTGAGCTGCGCATCGGTTGGAACTACACTCCTACGTTCGAGGGAGAGGCAGCGGGGAGTAGCATCGACTTTTTCCTGTTTGATGCGCTGGCCGGTGGGGCGGGCTATGCCACCCAGGTAGGTCAGGAGATCAAGCAGTTGCTCGAGATGACGCTACAGATTCTCAAGGAGTGCCCAGAGAGCTGTGAGCAGTCCTGTTATCGTTGTTTGCGCAACTATGGCAATCGCATGCTGCACTATCGTCTTGACCGCCATCTTGGCCGGCGCCTGCTGGAGGCGATTGTCGAGCAGCGAGCGCCGGCGGCCTTCTCCCTGGAGGAGCAGAGGCGACAGCTTGGGGACCTGGCTCAGTTTTTGAGACTGCAGGGCTACCGTTGCCAGCAACCAGGTTGGCTGGCTGGTCACTCGGTGCCGCTGCTTGTTGAGGACGAGGATGGCAACCTGCTCGCCGTCGGTACCTATCCTGTTGAGCAGGACTATAAGCAAACCGGGCATCCCTTGCAGGAGCTGGGGCCAAGGGTTTGTCTGGTGAGTGATTATGCGCTACGCCATAATCTGCCAGGGGTGGCAGGGGAGATTCGTAGTGCTATCTCCGGCTCCAGGTCTTTCAGTATCCTTTAGCGGATCGACTCCCCTGCCACGCGGCCTCATGACGGCCTTCCGCCCCACCTTCCATCGCTTTCAGTATCCTCTAGCGGATCGACTCCCCTGCCACTTGTTGGGATGGAGTGTTCCGGAGCCAGCTCACCACAGCTTTCAGTATCCTCGTGCGGATCGACTCCCCTGCCACACAGGGCTGCCCGTCGTGAAGTCGGTCCTGGCCCAGCTTTCAGTATCCTCGTGCGGATCGACTCCCCTGCCACATGCCGTCAGAGACGTAGATGAGCTTGTTGCCGTGTCTTTCAGTATCCTCGTGCGGATCGACTCCCCTGCCACATGCCGTCAGAGACGTAGATGAGCTTGTTGCCGTGTCTTTCAGTATCCTCGTGCGGATCGACTCCCCTGCCACAGCTTGCGCCACAAAGAGGCGCCAGAGCCATGCTGTATTCTTTCAGTATCCTCTAGCGGATCGACTCCCCTGCCACGTACATCCTTCCCTAGGACTCACGAGTAGTACTTTTCTTTCAGTATCCTCTAGCGGATCGACTCCCCTGCCACGGCAGGTTCCTGGTGAGTTCAAGTCGAGTATTGACCTTTCAGTATCCTCTAGCGGATCGACTCCCCTGCCACGCAATTGCCGAAACAACGCGTCACTTCAACGGTATTGCTTTCAGTATCCTCTAGCGGATCGACTCCCCTGCCACTCATCAAGAGTCAGATCTGCGGCGAGAGGAAGAGACACTTTCAGTATCCTCTAGCGGATCGACTCCCCTGCCACCCTTCCGAATCTTCCCGGATCTCCATCGGTCTCTCCCTTTCAGTATCCTCTAGCGGATCGACTCCCCTGCCACCCTTCCGAATCTTCCCGGATCTCCATCGGTCTCTCCCTTTCAGTATCCTCTAGCGGATCGACTCCCCTGCCACTATCGCCGGCATGCGCGGTATCCATCTCAAATTGAAGCTTTCAGTATCCTCTAGCGGATCGACTCCCCTGCCACGATTCGTGCAGTGCGATCGTCTCAAGCGGACCCAGCCCTTTCAGTATCCTCTAGCGGATCGACTCCCCTGCCACCTACAGCGTGTTCACGAGACCTGTGCTCAGCAGATCTTTCAGTATCCTCTAGCGGATCGACTCCCCTGCCACAGCTCGCGCGTGCGATTGAAAGTAGCGCCCCAAAAAACTTTCAGTATCCTCTAGCGGATCGACTCCCCTGCCACCTGGTCGCAAGAGCACACGGCAGCTCAGCAATTCAAACTTTCAGTATCCTCTAGCGGATCGACTCCCCTGCCACTTACACCCGGCATACGTTCAGGTCGGCGCTGACACCTTTCAGTATCCTCTAGCGGATCGACTCCCCTGCCACCGTCATCGACATGCTCTAGCAGTCGATACACACTATCTTTCAGTATCCTCTAGCGGATCGACTCCCCTGCCACTTTGGAGCCGTTGATTTTTTGTCGATAGCCTCGACTCTTTCAGTATCCTCTAGCGGATCGACTCCCCTGCCACTGGTTAGAGCGTGCTTTTGGTGGCAATGCGCTCGGCCCTTTCAGTATCCTCTAGCGGATCGACTCCCCTGCCACCATGACCGCCGCCCGCATTATCATTGCCGCCAATGCCTTTCAGTATCCTCTAGCGGATCGACTCCCCTGCCACTGGGCAGATCGTCAAGGAACGCAAGGCTATTCAAAGCCCTTTCAGTATCCTCTAGCGGATCGACTCCCCTGCCACTCGCGTGTCTGTTCTTTCTCCTCTTTCCCCTCTGGTTCTTTCAGTATCCTCTAGCGGATCGACTCCCCTGCCACGCTCAGCATATCAATTCGGACGGGTCTATAGACCGCCTTTCAGTATCCTCTAGCGGATCGACTCCCCTGCCACGGTTTTGCCAGCGCTCAAAACGAGGGGCAAAACGCTCTTTCAGTATCCTCTAGCGGATCGACTCCCCTGCCACTCTCGCCTGGCGTACCATGAGTGGCCCCCTCTTTGACCCTTTCAGTATCCTCTAGCGGATCGACTCCCCTGCCACTCAAGAACGGCTCTCGCGCGAGATCACCGTGATTTCTGATGCCTTTCAGTATCCTCTAGCGGATCGACTCCCCTGCCACCTTTCTACGCGCTTGATCAGACTCAAGCGCACATTTCTGCTTTCAGTATCCTCTAGCGGATCGACTCCCCTGCCACCAGCGGCATCCGGTCATACCGCCCCAAAGCGCTGACACTTTCAGTATCCTCTAGCGGATCGACTCCCCTGCCACTTTGTTGTTTGCCCGGTGAGCAGCTCAGCCGCGTCCCTTTCAGTATCCTCTAGCGGATCGACTCCCCTGCCACTTGCTACAGTCCCTGCTGCTTGATCAGCTCTCTCTCGATCCTTTCAGTATCCTCTAGCGGATCGACTCCCCTGCCACGGGGCCACTTCTGCCACCGGCGCCGATATCCCCCTGCGATCTTTCAGTATCCTCTAGCGGATCGACTCCCCTGCCACGCAGCCTCCCAACGCACGCGCGGCCATCCGCGCGGCATCTTTCAGTATCCTCTAGCGGATCGACTCCCCTGCCACATGCTACGTTATCTTGTCCCTTCGCACCCCCTGAGACTTTCAGTATCCTCTAGCGGATCGACTCCCCTGCCACCACCGAAAAACTCCGTCTCATCGGCAAGACGTCATCCCTTTCAGTATCCTCTAGCGGATCGACTCCCCTGCCACGAAGGGGGTGGACATAAAGTACTTTACATATGAAGGCTTTCAGTATCCTCTAGCGGATCGACTCCCCTGCCACCAGCGGCATCCGGTCATACCGCCCCAAAGCGCTGACACTTTCAGTATCCTCTAGCGGATCGACTCCCCTGCCACGGCTCCGGCGCCTGAATGAGCCGTACCTGCCGCTCTCTTTCAGTATCCTCTAGCGGATCGACTCCCCTGCCACGATTATGCTTCTGCGGGGTACGGCGATACTCATCAACTTTCAGTATCCTCTAGCGGATCGACTCCCCTGCCACTCACCTGACCTGTCAGGTAACGAATGCTGTACGCCGCTTTCAGTATCCTCTAGCGGATCGACTCCCCTGCCACTCTTGTTTGCCATGCCCTGTCTTGTCGTTGTCTGACTTTCAGTATCCTCTAGCGGATCGACTCCCCTGCCACCGGTGATACCAGTGCCTCCACGTACGACAATATGAAAGCTTTCAGTATCCTCTAGCGGATCGACTCCCCTGCCACTATGTCCTCCCGATAGATTTCCGCTTGAGGATCACGTACTTTCAGTATCCTCTAGCGGATCGACTCCCCTGCCACGTCCTAAGCAGCAAGCCCACAGCTGAGCTGCTCGTCGCTTTCAGTATCCTCTAGCGGATCGACTCCCCTGCCACGAGCGACCCAAAGAAGTCCTGCCAGGTTGAGTCGTACTTTCAGTATCCTCTAGCGGATCGACTCCCCTGCCACCGCAGCCGGCGGAGGAGCATCGGGGATACTTCTCACCTATTCTATAACGAACGAGGCCCCATTTTTGGCATCTGAGAGCCTCGTTTTTCCCTCCTCCAGCCGTCAAGAATCTATCGTATCACGACCTTTCTCGAAACTCGTTTTTTGCAAGCCGCAAGGGGCGAGTTTCGAGAAAGCATCATCATACTTTCAATCACAAAAAGAGCAGAAGATGCGCGATCACAGGGAAATGCGGTCAGAATCTGACCGCATTTCGGGAGTGCTCTCGGAGAGTTTCGAATCAGCCCCTCAAAAGGGCCTTTCCACGTCCCCCCTGATCTCTTCCCCTTCCCCCACCCCACTCCCCCAGCCACAACGAAGGCGGGGACAGCAGAGAGCCAGGCCATCCGCTCTCATCTGTCCCCGCTCAGCTAGTTCGGTCCGATCCAATCCAGTCCAGCCATCAACGGCAAACAGCATCAGAGGTGCATCCACCGTATCCCCCTTGACTTGACACCGGGCCTCTCGCCTCAGCTACAGCGGCGGCTCCCCATCGTAAATCAGCGCATCCTGCATCCGCCGCGCCTGCACTATAAAGGAATGGGCATCCAGCTCCACATCATCGTACGTCAACGTCTGACCACGCGCCACCGGACGGCGCACCCGCGCCCGCGCCGTCAACCCCAACGGCAGCATCTGCTGCGCCCGCGCCACCTCAACCCGCTCAATATTGCCATAGAGAGACGTTCCCCCCAACCCCTCCAACACCTCACCCGCCTGCAGGTCGCGCTTCGCCACCGCCGTCGTCTCCGCCACCGGTGGCCCCGCTGGCGCCAGCGTCGCCTGTCGATACAACACCGCCTGAGCAATCGAACGCGGCGTCTCCAGATTAGCCAGATGATACGGACGATAGAGCGCCCAGTATGGCCCCTCGCCCAGGCGCAAATAGCGCAAATCCTCAATCACCTTCGGCTGCTGAGTCGTAATCACCAGAAAGACCCCCGGCGCCACGCTTCCCAGCGCATAATCAACCACCCCCCGCCGTCCCAGAATTCCCCCATCCTCGCGCGGACAAAAAACCTGCGCCAGCGTCTCCGGCGTCGCCTGCGGCCCATGCATCCCACTCACATCCGGCACCAACCCCGTCGCATTGGCCACCGCCGTCATCTCCACCATCGTCTTCGTCCCATCGACAAACGAGGTCAGCATATGCGGACTCATATGCCGGCTCCGCGCCTGCTCAGCCAACTGCTCCGGCGTCGCACTGCGATCCAGCGGATTATTTTTCCCCTTACCAGCCGCCACAATCTCAAAGCCGAGCGAGCGAGCAAAATCGTACAACTCCAAAATCGCCCCTGGCTCATCGCCTGCCGAAGTCGTATAGACCACGCCTGCCGCATCGGCCATACGCTTCAGCAAATAGCCGATCGTAGCATCGGTCTCCACATTGAGCATAACGATATGGCGACGCGCCAGAATCGTCCGATAGGCGACGAGCGCCCCCACAGCAGGCACCCCTGTCGCCTCCACCACAGCATCCAGCGAGGCAATATCAGGGACCAACGTCGCCCGCGCCGTCACCACCCGCTTGCCAGCCCGCACCGCCGCATCGGCCTCGCGGCTGCTGGCCCCTGGCGGCAAAAGCAGCACCTCCTCCTCACTGTAGCCACAGGCGCGGAAGGCAGCCACAGCTCGCTCCGTCTCAATATCGGCAGCCGCCACAACCTCCATGCCCTGCATCTGACTCACCTGGGCAATCAGACCCGCCCCCATCTGACCAACCCCCACCAGCCCCACACGGATCGGACGCCCCTCGCGCTCACGCGCCTCAAGTTCCGCAACCAGATTCATAGCTCGTGGCAATCCTCCAGTCTGAGCAATTCCAGAATGGTTCCCACCGGGGGCAGATGGAGCAGAGCCGGCGCCACCGAGATCGTCCCAGGCAGTGCCGCCTCCGCTGCGCCATCGAAATGCACCACCAGATGACCCAGCTCGGCCAGATTGGCACTGGCCACCTCGCCAACCGCCGTCACCCGGTACGCGAGCACCCGGCCCACCTCCCCGCCTTCACCAGACGGCTCCCGGAAACAGAGCCAGTCGCCCACCTCGATCACCCCCTGCAAAGCCGCCCCCGTATGGACAAGCGAGACCTCACGCAACTCCGCCGGCGCCTGCGGACCAAAGAAAATCAAGATGCCATGCGGCAGGAACTCCGGCACCTGCGGCCCAATCTCCTCAATCATCGCCCGATACTTGAGCAAAACCCGCCTCCCCGCACCCAGCTCCATTCCCTCCCCTGCAATCCCCGACCCCTCGGCGCCCGCCATTCCCGCCCCCGGAAAGTGGTTGAAACGCAGCAGAGACATGACCGTCTCTCCTCCTCCCTCCTTGAGCAAGCGATCACAACAGCCGCCTGCCCTCTAGACAACTCAGCGCCCGCCTGACCCCGCCCACCCCGGCGCTGACTGACTCCACCCCGCCAGCAGCCCAAAGAGCACCAGTCAGCGCCAACGGGAGCGAGACCCAACCAGCCACCCGCCATCAAGACTCCTCAAGCAGCGTCACATCCTCAGGGCGCACCCCCGACACAAAGAGCTGCTCCGTGATGAACTTCATCAGCGGCCCCGAGGGCGAACTGGGCTTCACATCGATGGTCAGAATCTTCTTCATCGGATAAACCCCGATGCGCGCCGTCCCGCCGCAGTCAATCACCACACAGGCAATCTGCTTCTCAGGGGCCGACGAACGAAAGCCATCGAAGGCCCGCCCGCCGCTCAGCTCGGCAATGCGCTGCGCCACCGGATGAATACCCCCACCAGTGACACAATAGATCAGGTCCTTTCCTGGCTCGGGCTTGACAACCAGCGGCCCACCCCAGCCACCGCGTCCTCGCGCAATCTTCACAGCACGATAAGGCATCGTCGCACACTCCTTTCTCTCTCCTCAAACAATCAGGCTCAGACCAGGCAAGCAACAGGCCAACCAAGCTCGGGGAACCACCGCCGTCACCCCCCGGCCTGAGCCACAGCACCACCTTCCCCCCTTCTACCCCTCCCCACCCACTGACTCACTCAATCAGCCCTAATGGCCGGCATACATCCCAAAGCTGGCCAGATAGGCAATGACCACCGCCAGCGGCCCCGTGATCAGGCGCGACATCAAAACCGCTGGCACTCCAATCTCAGTCGTCTCCGGCTCGGCCTCACCGAGCGCCAGCCCGACCGGGATAAAGTCACAACCGACCTGGGGATTAATGGCAAAGAGAGCCGGCAGCGCATACTGCGCCGGAATATGCCCCAGGCCAATCTCTACGCCCAGCAGCGTCCCCACAACCTGGGCGATCACCGCCCCAGGACCCAGCAACGGCGACAGAATCGGAATGGCACAGATCACCGACATCAGCAACAGCCCGAAAATATTCGAGGCCAGTGGCGACAGGGTATGAGCAATAATGTTGCCAATCCCCGTGTAGAGAATGATGCCGATGACCATACTAATGAAGGCCATGAACGGCAGAATATTGCGAATCACCTGGTCAATGGTGTCACGACCAGCCTGATACAGGATGCCGACCACATTGCCAACGGCCCGCCCAATGGCCTCCAGACCACGCGCCACAACTTGCATGACTACGCCTCCTCTCCGCTAGCGAAGGCCGCCCCACCCGTCTCCACAGCAGGGGCCGCCTCGGCTGCCGACGTTGACTCCTCACCCTGGCTCTGGCCCTCGGGCACCGAGCGCCGCGCCCACATGATGGCCGTGATGCGCTCCGTCACCAGCCCGCGAATAAAGATCACCAGCAGGCCAACCAGGAAATAGCGAATCGCCAGATCCCCTAGCCCCAACCCAAGCTTGGTAATGCCCGCCGCAATCCCAGCCCAGACAAAGATCTCACCCGGATTGGCATGGGGAAAGAGACCAAGAATGGGATGGACAAAAGACACCGCCGCATCATAGAAAGCCGGCTTCTGCTTCTCCGGCAGGAAACGCCCCATCGTGTAGGCCATCGGGTTGGTCAGGAAGAAGACGGCCAAAAAGGGCAGAACCAGATAGCGCAGCAGCACATTGCGACTGCTGATCATGGCCACCTTATCGATCCGTTCGGGGCCAATGAGGCGCACCAGAGCATTGACGGCTGTCATCAGCACGATCAACAGGGGGATGATACCCGTAACCAGACCGACAAAGGTCGTGCCCCCCTTTTGGAACATGCCGATGAAACCCTCGGCAATACGGGCTGCGATCTCCACAGAGTCACCTCCAGACAAAAGGACATCGTGACAATCTTTTGTCCTCTCAGACTCCTACCCAGGCCAACAGGCCACAGCCAGCGCCTGATAGCAGCCGGCGAGGACTACTCAGCAGCGAGAAGAGCTGAGCAAGTGAGCCGAGTGAGTGATTACCCTCCTTTCAGGCCAACGGCTGCAGCGACGTCCGCGGCGGGAGCACGCTCCCCCCACTAGCCACCTCCGCCGTCTGACGCTCGAAGGTCTCTTGAAGCGTGCCGGCAGCGGCCCTGACCGCCTCAACCAGACGCGGCTTCAGCCCAAGGGCCCCGAGCTTCTCGAAGACAAGAAGCTCGTCAAGTGGGCACCCCTCAACCTGGGGCAGGGGACGGAGCCGCGCAAAGACCGTGAAGCCACTGAGCTGCCGGGCAGCGAGAATAGTACGCCGCTTGGGATGGGCCACAAGCACCACATAGGTGCGCCCGCGGTAACGCCCCCCAGCCATCGCAGTGGCGCAAGGCCCAAGCCGGCGCAGACGACTCACGTCGCGATAGAAGCGCCGCGCCTGCCAGTAGGCCAGAGCCAGCTGCAGGCACCAGGCCACCAGGGCAGCGAGGGCAACTTGCTCGATCATACGAACCTCCTGATGTCATACTCTAACGCGGCGAGCATATGGCCGTCTGGAGCTGCAATGAGCTTCGCCCCTACAGACAGACCTCGGCTAGCTCGCGGGAAAGCTCGATCGGTTTGTTGACCACGCGCCGAGGTAAGCTGGAGACGAAGAGCAGTGGATCGGCCTGCGCCTCATGCTTTAAGCGACGCGCGAGGGCGGTAGCACGCCAGGGGAGATCACGACAATATTGGCGGAGTAAGACAGCCGCTGGCTTTTCAACGGCGTGGGCGCAACGATGGCAGACGATCCTCTTGATGTAGAGCGAGGCATAAAAGACCGTGTGCACCGTCGGACGACCGCAGTAGAGGCAGTCCAGTTCAGTCTGGCAGGCTATCATAGCGAGCGACGCCCCCTCTTTCCTCGACGATCGATCAGCGATGGAGACGAACAGGACAGCTCTGGCTGAAGCGCTTGCTCAAAGCGCTCTCGCTAGCCCAGCCCGCCCGGCCAGGGCCTGCCCTCCATCACGCATTGCCAGCAAGGCGAAGTGTCACTAACGTCGTTAGACAGAGCTACTTCTTCTCATCAGAAATAAATAGGTAAGCCACCTGACCCGGCCTCCAACCCGGCTAGAGACCATAGTGGCGACAGAGCCGCTCGGCCTGCAGCAGGTCGTAAGCAGTGGTGATCTTCAGATTGCTCTGATCGCTTTCGACCACCGCCACCGGATAGCCAAGACGCTCCAGAGAGGCCGCCGTGTCGGTCCCCTCAAACTGGTCCTGGCGCGCCCGATCGTAGGCCGCCAGCAACCAGGCCGCACGAAAAGCCTGGGGCGTCTGAGCCCGCCAGGCTCGCTGACCCGCAAAGCGGCGACAGATGGCCTGCTGCTCGTCCACTTCGACAATCAGCTCCTCTTCCTGCAGCGGCATGGCCAGAATAGCTCCGCCACAGGCACGCGCCGCCTCGACCAGCTCCTGGATGCGCTCGGGGAGCACAAAGGGACGGGCCCCATCATGGATCAGAATCAGGTCGATCTCGCCACCCTCGATGCGCGAACGCAGGGCCTCCAGCGCACATTGCTCGGAGGCGTGCCTCGTCGGTCCACCCTGGACGATACGCCTGACTTTCTGACAGTGGGCCGCTTGCGCTAGCTTGGCAAGCTGCTCCTCTTCTCCAGCCGCCCCGACAAGCAGGATCTCGTCGATCACTGGACAGCGCTCAAAGGCTTCCAGCGTGTAGATGATGACCGGCTTGCCATGAATGGGCAGGAAGATTTTGTTGATCGGCAGCCCCATACGCCTGCCCTGGCCCGCCGCCAGCACAATGGCCACAACGTGCTTCGCTGCACTCCGCTGGTCGAACACCGTTTCACCTTTGTGCACATTCGATATTTTGTGCATAGTATACCTTGCCCTCTGGCGAATGTCAAGCGGGCGGCATAGAGAAAAACCGCCCAGTCGCCTCCCGGCGCAACCTCTCACTCTAGCCAGCGTCCAGCCCTCCAGCGCGCACAAGCGGCATTTCCTTGCCCGGGCAAGCGACAGTGAACAATTGTCCACTTATGCACAAGGGTTGACAACGGTCGTCACCATCAGGTACCATAGAAACAACCGGAATGGAGCAGTTTATAGCAGAGGATCTATTTTACAATTCGATCGATGGACTGTTTTATCAACGATAGAGGCGCACCCTGAAAGGAGGAGAGAACAAGAGAAGAGGAGTAGCTGGTCTCCTGCAGTTGCGCGGGGCAAGGCCAGCTGAGGCATCAGCCTTCTTGCCTGATCCATTCAAGGCAGAGTCGTCGCCCCCTCGCTTCTCCTACGCGGCAGTAGGCAAGCAAGCTAGAGGGCGCTACACAGAGCTGTGACCAGTTGCCAGGAGGTTTTTCCGCCCATGTCCGATCTACGCATCCTCGTCAGTTGCGGCACCGGGATCGCCACCTCGACCCTGGCCGCCGACAAACTTAAGCGCCTGCTCAAGAGCCGTGGTCTTAGCGTCACGACCGCCTCGTGTAAAGCCGCCGAAGTTGCCGGCAAAGTCTCCACCTTCCGACCACACGCTATCGTCTCGACCACCCAGGTCGCTGTGAAGGTCCCTATCAAGGTCTTTAATGGCCTGCCGCTCATCAGCGGCGTGGGCGCCGAGCAGCTTGCCGACGAGATTGCCGCCTATCTCAAGACCCTCAGCGCCAGCTGAGCTGAGGTACTCCAACAAGGAAGGCCCCTGGCAAGTGCGTAGAGGATAGGCAGGCAAAACGGCAGACAATCACCGCAAGGTTTGCGCACGGGCGTTCATCGCGAGCAAGAACGAAGATGTACGCAACGAGCCGGCTTTTCATCCTCACTACGGGTAGGAGGAACCAGCCATGTCCGCTGTTATGGCCGTTATCAACTATATCTTGAATCTTGGCCCCAGCGTCATGATGCCCATCATTATCTTTATTCTGTGCATGATCTTCCGCATGCCTCTTGGGCGCTCGCTGCGGGCCGCCATCACCATCGGTGTTGGCTTCATCGCCATCAACCTGGCGATCGGCCTCCTGGTCAATACGCTGGGGCCGGCGGCACAGGCGATGGTCAACAACCTCGGCATCCACCTCGACGTCATCGATGTCGGCTGGCCGGTGGCCGCCGCCATTTCCTTCGGCACCGTCTCCGTTGTCCCCTGGGTCTTCATTCTGGGGATCCTGCTCAACCTGCTGTTGATCGTCGTGCGCTTCGTCAAGACGCTCGACATCGACATGTGGAACTACTGGCATTTTATCTTTACGGCAGCCTTCGTCTACGTCATCACCGGCAACTTCTTTATCGCCCTGGCGCTGGCCCTGCTCACCGAGCTGTTCATCCTCAAGTTGGCCGACCTTTCGGCCCCCGTCGTACAGGACTACTACGGCCTGCCGGGCATCTCACTCCCGCATAGCAGTACCGTCGACTGGTCGCCGGTCGGCTGGGTTTTGAACAAGCTGCTCGACCGCATCCCCGGCCTCAATAAGCTGCATGCCGACACAGGCACTATTCAGGAGCGCTTCGGCATCGTCGGCGAGCCGATGATCATTGGGCTGGTCCTGGGCTTGCTCATCGGCCTCCTGGCCTATTTCCCAGGCCTGAGCAGCGACTTCGGCGGGTCCTTCGCCAAGATCCTGACGACTGGTATTACGCTGGGCGCCGTGATGCTGGTCCTGCCGCGCATGGTGGCGATCCTGATGGAGGGCCTGGTCCCGCTCTCGGAGGGCGCGCAGACGTTTATCAGCCAGCGCTTCCCGGGCCGGGAACTCTACATCGGCCTGGATGCCGCTATTGTGATCGGCTTCGCCAATAACATGACGGTGGCCCTGCTGATGGTGCCGATCACGCTCATCCTGGCGATCGCTCTCAGCTTCCTCGGCCTGAACCATGTGCTGCCTTTCACCGATCTGGCGGTCCTGCCCTTCCTGGTGATCTGGGCCACGACCTGGTCGCGCGGCAATGTGATCCGTGGGGTGATCATCGCCACGATTTTTATGGCCGGCATCCTCTCGGTGGGCACTTTCCTGGCACCGATGACGGTGGTGCTGGCTAAAGGCGCCCATTTCGCTATCCCCAAGGGGGCCATCTCCATCTCTAGCCTCGATTCGGGCGCTCATTTGATCTCTTTTGCACTGGTCTTTTTCTTCTCGCTGCAGCAGGTTGGCTCCTACGGACCGGTCTTCTTGATCTGGTCGGCGCTGTGGGTGGCCTTCACAGTGGCCTGCTATATCATCTACTTCCTCTACTGCCGCTCCCATGTGCCCGGCATCGACGATAAGGCCCTCTACGTGCGCGAGGAGGTAGAGGCGTCAGAGGCCGAAGCCGGGGCCGGGATCGAGGCCGAGGGCGCCGGCGGCCAGGCGATCGCTGGCCAGGGCTAGAGAACTGTCTGCCTGTCTGCCTGTCTGTCTGCCTGTCGGCCAGGCTCACTAAACGGTCAGCGGGCGGATCGCTCTGGCCCGCCGCGCTGCGGTTGGAGCCAGGGCGATCGAGCGCCCGGCTGGCCGTGGGCCGCTAAGAGGAAGAGCCTGCCTGGCCAGGCCACGCCAATAGGGTAGAGAGCCAGCAGAAGAAAGGAAGCTAACCAACGATGATCGGCGTGCTGGTCGACTATTTGATGGGACCGCTGGGGCGCGCTCTGGAAAACGCCTATCTGACCCACTCCTTGCCTATTGGTCTGCTCTTGCTGGTCTGGATGGGCGTGGTCTGCTGGGGTCTGCGCGGGCTGATCCGCCTGCGGCAGCAGCTGCGGCGCTGGGTACAGGAGCTGCTGCCGCTCTGCGATCCCTCGCAGCCGGGAACACCACAGCAACTGCTGGAGGTCCTGGAACCGCGTTGGCAGGAGGAGGCGGCGCGCGTGCGCTTTATGCCAACCCGCCACGGCCTCTGGATACGGCGAGCTACCCCCGAGGCCCTGCGCGCGGAAGTGGGCTTTACGGCGGAGGGCCTGGCCCGCCTGCTGGTCCGCCTGGCACCTCAGCCAACAGCACCACGCCCGCCGTCTGCGCCCCGCCAGCGCCGCCAGTCCCGCACGGCGCTGAGCGCGCGGCCTTTAGATCGATGAGTCCACATCGCTTCCAGACAGGATAAGAAAGGAAGCGCCAACGACGACGAAGACGATAGGAGAGGGCATTACTCGCAATATGGAACCGATCGAGCTAGAGCTAACGCTCAGCGGGGTCACGATGCCAGTGCTGGTGTTGTGGGACCTGGCCGTCAAAAGCAAGGAGGAGCTGTTTGCCTGCGTGCATGCAGAGTTGCTGCAGCGCGGCCAGGTGCGCCCGAGCTATCTGGAGGGCGTCCTGGAGCGCGAGCGGCAGTATCCGACAGGGCTGGACTTCGGCGATTTCGCCGTGGCCCTGCCCCACGTCGACTTCGAGCATGTCATTCAGCCAGCATTGGTGGTGGCTCTGCTCAGCGAGGCGCTCCCGTTTCAGGCGATGGATGATCCCGCCCGGCAGCACCTCTGCCGGCTGGCTATTTTCCCCGTGCTGACCTCCGGAGACGCACAGCTGGCTTTTTTGCAGGCTGTGACCTGTGCGCTGCAGGAGCCCGGTTTCTATGAGCACTTCGTTGCCCTGCAGACGCCCCAGGAGATCAAAGCCTGCCTGCAAAGCATGCTGCAGATTGCCGTGAACGAGGGGTAGCGAGAGTCCGGGCCCGCTGGAGGCAGACAGGCCAGCGCTCCTGCCTGCTCCAGCAGCCCCCTGGCTTCCGGCTCCCCACCTCGTCGCCTTCTCCCGTGCTTCACGTCATCAGCCCTGACGCTTCTTTAGCAGGGCAAATGGCTTCATGGCGAAGAATTTCTAGCAGCACCTGAGCGATGCTTCCTTGATCAAACCCAGCGTGGAAGGAAGAGAGCAGCCTCCCATCACCCTTCCCGCTTCGCTTCACGCCGCCCGCCTATTGACAGCCGCCCTTCAGCATGGTACATTGAATATGTGTGCATTATTGAATATTTGTGCAACAGAGCAGGAGAGGCCAGCTATGTCTGAAGCGGTTCCCGCCCTCTCTCCCGAGCAGATGCGCTGCCTACTGCAGACCATGTACCGCATCCGCGCCTTTGAAGAAAAGGTGGACGAACTCTTCATGCGCGGCGAAGTTCACGGCACCACCCATCTCTCCATCGGAGAAGAGGCTACCGCCGCTGCGGCCTTACAGGCCCTGCGGCCCGATGACTATATCACCAGCACCCACCGCGGTCACGGTCATTGCATCAGCAAAGGGGCCGACCTCAAGCTGATGATGGCCGAACTGCTCGGCAAAGAAACCGGCTACTGCCGTGGACGCGGCGGCTCCATGCACATCGCCGACGTCGCCTCCGGCAACCTCGGCGCGAACGGTGTCGTCGGCGGCGGTATTCCCATTGCGACCGGCGTCGGCCTCAGCATCAAGATGCAGGGGCTTGATCGCGTCTGTCTCTGCTTCTTCGGCGACGGCGCCGCCAACGAAGGTACCTTTCACGAGTCGCTCAACCTGGCCGCTATCTGGGATCTCCCCGTCATCTTCCTCTGCGAGAACAACCAGTACGGCATGTCGATGTCCGTGCGGAAGGCCACACGCTGCGAGACCATTGCTCAGCGCGCCGTAGCCTACGGCATTCCCGGCGAGCGCGTCGACGGGAACGACGTTTTCGCCGTTTACGAGGCCGTCTCTCGGGCCGCCGCTCGCGCCCGCTCTGGCCAGGGTCCGACCCTGATTGAGGCTGTGACCTATCGCTATAAAGGCCACTCTAAGAGCGACCAGAACCGCTACCGCACACGTGATGAGATCCGCGCCTGGCAGGAGCGCGATCCCATCAAGCGACTGGCCGCCTATCTGCGCGACCACGGCCTGTCGACCCAAGAGGAGATCGAGCGCGAGGAAGCTGCGGCCTACCAGGCTATCGAGGAAGCCTATCAGTTCGCCCTGGCCAGCCCCGAACCCGATCCCGACTCTCTCCTGGAAGGAGTGTACGCATGAGCGGTCCTTCGTCTTTCCCGACAACCATCACCACCGGTGCGCCCCAGCCATCATCAGAGGCAGCTCAGAGCCAGGTCCAGGAGATGACCTACGCCGAGGCCATTCGCGAGGCCCTGCGCGAGGAGATGCGACGCGACCCTCGTGTCTTCCTGATGGGCGAGGATATCGGCATCTATGGCGGGGCCTTTGGCGTGACCTACGGTCTCATCGATGAATTCGGCGAGGAGCGCGTGCGCGATACGCCGATCTCGGAGGCAGTCCTGGCCGGCAGCGCCATTGGTGCCGCCCTCACCGGTATGCGCCCAGTGGCCGAATTCCAGTTCAGCGATTTCATGGCCATCGGCATGGATCAGATCGTCAATCAGGGGGCCAAGCTGCGCTTTATGTTCGGCGGCAAGGCCCAGGTGCCGGTGGTCTTCCGTGCTCCGCTCGGCTCCGGCACCGGAGCAGCGGCCCAGCACTCGCAGAGCCTGGAGGCCTGGTTTGCCCACGTGCCCGGTCTGAAAGTGGTCCTCCCTTCGACGCCCGCCGACGCCAAGGGGCTGCTGCTCTCGGCCATCCGCGACCCCAACCCGGTGATCTTCCTCGAACACAAGCTGCTCTATCGCTACAAGGGACTCGTGCCTCGCGGCGAGTGGACGATTCCCATCGGGCAGGCTGAGGTCAAGCGCCACGGCAAGGATTTGACGATCATTGCCCTCTCGATTATGGTGCCACGCGCCCTGGCCGTGGCCGAGCGCCTGGCTGAGGAGGGTGTCGAGGCTGAGGTGGTCGATCCCCGCACGCTGCGCCCGCTCGACGAGGAGACCTTGATTACCTCGGCGCGCAAGACTGGGCGGGTGCTGATCGTCCATGAGGCCGTGTTGACCGGCGGCTTCGGTGGCGAGATCGCGGCCCGCATTGCCTCTAGCGAGGCCTTCTACTATCTCGACGCCCCGATTCTGCGCCTGGGCGGGGCCGAGACGCCCATTCCTTACAACCGAACCCTCGAACGGCGGGCTACCCCCCAGGAAGAGGATATCTATCAGGCCGCCAGACGCCTGTTGCAGCGGAGGCCGCTGTGAGCTGGCTCAGCCGCCGGGCAGTCCCAGGCAATCCAGGTAAGCAGACAAGGCAGAGGTGACGGCGCGATGCAGACGCAGCACGAGCAACGTACGCTGACGATGCCCAAGCTGGGCATGACAATGACCGAAGGCACGGTGGTGCGCTGGCTTCTCAGCGAGGGGGCGCGCTTCGAGAAAGGGGAGCCGCTGGTCGAGGTGATGACCGATAAGGTCGCTCTGGAGGTCGAGGCCCCCTGTACGGGCCAGCTCCTGCAGATTCTGGCCGGCGAGGAGGAGACACTGGCGGTGGGCGCCCCGCTGGCCCTCTTGCTGGCGGAGGGGCGCGATCCGGCTGCCGCTGCCGCCGCTGCTAGCTCGGCTGCCGCTGCGGCTGTGGCCCCCGTCCAGCGCGAGGAGCGTCTTTCTCTCTCCTCTCCTGCCGTCGACGTTCCTTCCTCAACCGCAGTCTCAGCCCCATCCAGCCCACGAGAGGCAGAGGCACCCACGAAGGAAACGCGCATCGCCAGTACGCCCGCCGCCAAGCGCGAGGCGGCTTTGCAGGCTGTGGATCTCCGTGCCGTGGTCGCGGCTGGCTTTGAGCCTCCTCTGACGCGCGCCGACATCCTGGCCTTCGTGGCCACCCAGCCGGCTCAGCAGGCAGGTCCAGAGGTGCGGGCCACGCCGCTGGCGCGCAAGATGGCCCGCGAGCATCAGGTAGATCTGGCGGCCCTGGCCGAGCAGAAAAGAGGCGAGAAGGTGACGCGCGCCGATGTCGAGACAGCCCTGGCGATCCGCCAGCAGCAGGAGACGCTTCAAAGCACCCTGGACGATGGCGCCACGGCCAGCACGGCAGCGGCCCGCTCCCGGTCACAGGCTCCTGCAGCGCCCACGCCTGTGATCGCTGGAGAGGAGAGCGAGGAGGCCGAGGTCATTCCACTCTCGCCAGCGCGGCGCCTCATCGGGCAGCGCATGCTGACCAGCGTCACCACCATGCCCCATATCTATCTTGATCTGGAGATCGATATGAGCGAGGCTGAGCGCTGTCGCCAGCGCCTGGTCGCCAGCCTCTCAGCGCAGGGCGAAGAGGTCCCTTCCCTGACGGCCATCATCATCCGCGCGGTGGCCGCCGCTCTGCGCGCCTCCCCCGAGATCAATGCCACCCTCGACGATAGTCGTGGACCAGGCAAGGAGGTCATCCGTCGCTGGCGCGCCGTTCACATTGGTGTGGCCGTCGATACCGGCCAGTCCCTGCTGACGCCGGTCATCCGCCATGCCGACCGCCAGAGTCTGCCCGAGCTGGCGCGTACCTTGCGCCGTCTGGTCGAGGGCGCGCGCGCTGGCAAGCTCTCGCCCGACGATCTCACGGGGGCCACCTTCACTATCTCCAATCTGGGTATGTACGGGATTGATACCTTCCATGCCATCATCCCCCCGGGCCAGAGCGCCATTCTCGCTGTAGGCAAGGTAACACGGCGCGGCGTGGTCATCGACGACGGTCCGCGTGGCACAGCCGAGCAGGCCGCCCGCCTGGAGATCCGCCCCGTGATGAAGGTCTCGCTCTCCGCCGACCACCGCGTCCTCGACGGGGCTAGTGGCAGCCGTTTCCTGCAGCGCTGCAAGCAGCTACTTGAAAATCCCTATTTACTGCTCTAATTTCCAGGCGCGGTAACCCTTCCTACGAGCAAGCGCACGGGCAGAGGTATCATCCGGCTACATTCCCCGTCCGACAACGAGAGCGGGCACCGCTGCCGGGTCGTCACCCACCAGCTGGTAGGGTCTATGGCCCACACCGGTGTCCGCGACACCTGCTGCTCGTTGCCCGGGTACCGGCGCCAGAGAGGCGACAGGGAGCCACGGAGATGGTACACTGTCCTCTGGAGCAGAGTGCTCCACCACCGACTGAAGGAGACAGGTGCATGCAGCAAGCAAAAACCATTGTGCGCAATGAGGTTGGCCTGCACGCCCGCCCTGCAGCGCAATTCGTCAGGCTGGCCAATCAGTTCAAGAGCAAGATCACCATCAGCAGCAAAGGCAAGAGCGTCAACGCCAAAAGCCTGGTCCTGATTTTGACGCTGGCCGTGGGGAAGAATACCGAGGTCGAGATCACCGCCGAAGGCGAAGACGAGCAGCAGGCCGTTGCCGCCCTGGTCGATCTGATCGAGCGCGACTTTGCCGAGGAAGCCTTGCCGCCCTCTTCGTAAGGCCGGGTCAGCCAGCGAAGGCCGTAAGCAGAGGTGGGGACGGCAGGCCGGGCACAGCGCGGGTCTGGCATCTGCTCGCTACGCTTGACGATACTGCTCCGTCCCCGTCTCTCTCTCCAGAAAGATGCCTGCCTGGCTGGCTGGACGAGCTGGCTTAGCCGGGGAGCTGAGCCAGCTCCTGGCTAGCGGCCAGCTGCAGGAGGGCACGGGCCCCCGGCTCGTCAGTGATCAGCACTTTGACGACGCCGGTCCGCAAGGCCCCAAACATGGCCTCCTTTTTGGCCGCGCCCGCCGCTACGGCGATGACCAGCGGCACCTTGCGCAACGTCTCAAACGAGACCGTCACCGTGCGACAGAGCAGCTCCTGGGCGCAGAGGCAGCCCTCGATATCAAAGTAGCAGCCACAGATATCACCAACGGCTCCCTGACTGCGAATCACTTGTAGCTCCTCTTCATCCAGGTAGCCAGCACGAAAGAGGCCAGAGGCCTCCGGGCGTGCGCCACCGATGCCCACCAGCGCCATGTCCATCTGCTCCATCATCTGGAACGAGCGACGCAGGCTGCGCTCCTTGAGCAGCCCTTCTCGCACCGTGGCATCGGCCACCAATAGGGGCGCGTGCAGGTAATAGCAGCGCCCGCCATAGGCATCCGCCAGGCGACGCGCGATCTCCGGCCCATCGATGTCGGGCCGGCTGGAGGTGTCGACGCTGCCCATGAGTTGGATCACATTGAGTGGCAGGCGCCTCCGGGGACGCAAGGCTTTGAGCATCTCCAGCATCGAGGTCCCCCACGAAATGCCGACCGTGCGAATGGGCCGCTTCCCCTCTGCGTGCGATTCCTGGATGCGCCGGTCCACGTAGCGCGCCGCCAACGCCCCCACGCGGTCCAAGGCTACCCCCTCCGCTTCCGCCGCCTCCAGTACCTGCGCATCCTGTAGCCCAAAACGCTCCATAAGCTCCTCTTGTAGAGCAGCAGAGGTGCGCAGCACCTGATGGACGTGAATGTCGACCAGACCCAGCTCCCGTGAGCGGCTCAGCAGGCGGGAAACGCCAGAGCGCGAGATGCCAATCATTTTGGCAATCTGCTCCTGGGTGTAGTTCTCTTCGTAGTAGAGGCTGGCCACCTCGGTCAGGAGATAAATATCGTCGCTTTCCTGAGTCATACTGTTGTGCCCTTTCCCTGAGCAACAGAGATCGTTCGCACGCCCGTTTCGGCACAAACGCCGATCTTTGCACCAACGTGCAACCTTGAGAAATATTGTAAAAGGCTGGCACTGGCCTTGTCAACAGCGTCAGCCTCTGCCGCAGAGACCAGGCCAGGCCCTGCGGATACAGCCCGCGCCTGATAGCTACGCTGCTGGAGCTTCAGGCTCCCACCGTTGTGCCTGGCGTGACCGGCGCAACGCTCGCCGATGTCGCATCGCTCTGACCAGGCTCGACAACAAGCAGGCCGCCAGCACATTCCTCGCACCAGTAGCGTCCTCCCCGTCTTCCTAAGCGCTCCAGGCAATGCCTTCCCAGCTCCTCAAGGGTGGCCGGCGAGAAGACGCGCAGATGCCCATAGACCGGCTCAGGCTGCTCTTCATAGGGAACGGCAATCACCAGGAGGCGCCTGGTGGCCGCCAGCAGGTTGCTCAGTACCTGCTCGCCTTCCTGGGGGCCGAAGTGCTCCAGCACGTGCAGCGCCACGACAGTGTCGAACTGGCCGAGGGCCGCGACCTGGCCGGCACTACGTAGATCAGCCTGCACAAAACGCACTTGATGCCAACTACGCTCAGCGGCCAGCTGACGAGCCACGAGAAAGGCGTCGGGGCGCAGATCGAGGCCAACGATCTCCCTCAGTTTCAGTTCAGGAAAGGCGTCGGCGAGCAGCAGGGGGAGGAAACCGAAGGAGCAGCCAGCATCGAGCAGGGTACCGGCAGCAGTAGCGCGCGCTCGCCTGATGAGGGCGCCGACGCGGCGGTAGAGGCTGGAGAAAACGGCAACGGGCGAGTCTGATCGGGGCAGCGGGACCTGCGGCTGAGCACACTGCACAAGACGACGGTAGCGCCAAAGGGTATTTTCGCCATAGCGCCGCCAGGCCAGAGTAGGGTCACGCGGAGCACAGGAGCCAATGACTCCCGCGAAGAGCTGGGCCAGGTCAGCCGGGGTCGCTAGCCAGCCGGCAGGTCGCAGCTCTTCGAGAAACCAGGCGCCAAGATCGGCATCCAGTTCCTGGGGAGCGAAAAAGTGGATCAGCAGGCGCCGAGGCTCCTCCGCTCGCTCCGCCATGAGAAAGTGAGCTGTGTGCTGTAGCCGATAGCCGCCTGTTTGCAAGCGTTCGGCCAGCGTTTGGCGCCGGGTTCGATGACCGTCGATGACGATCAAGTCCCCGACGCGCAAGGCTCGCTCACGAACCGGCACCGGGACGCGACGCCGCTGCTCGCCACTCGCTGCAGGCCCATTCACGTCCAGTGCCTCCTTTCTTCGCGCATCTCACGGGATAAGTCCTTTGCTATTATAGCACCGTCGTCTTCACTTGGGGTACCCATACTACCCGTGCATTCCCTTCAGCTTCGCTATCGGAACCACACCCTTGACTCTCCTTCATTCGTTCCAACCATACCAATCCCTTGTATTCGAACTTTACCGATGTTATACTTATAATACTCTTCTATGACCTAAAAACCATTAGCAAGATTTCAGAGATGATTGAAGGTTGTTACAGAGATAGAAAGAGGCTCTTCTCTCAACAATCAGGTCGAAGCTCAAGTCAGGTCTATGCAGCATCGTCCCTGGCCGAGAGCGAAGCCTGCGTATTTCCACCGCTTCCAATGTTTTCCCCTGGGAGGAGCAGCAACCCTAAGAGCGCGCACGAGGTCCAGAGGCTGCCTCTGGCAAAGAGAGCAGCGCGTGGTCAGCCACAGCCAGCCGGCGAGCCTGGGCCTGTTCCCAGTGCCACCTATCCTTTCAATGCCGAGGACGAGGCCAAGCTGGCCCGGCTCTACCAGCAGGCCATCGCCGAGGCCTCTGGACCGTGCTAACGGCCTGGGGCCGGCAGCCGGAGCCGGCGCCTACCTCGCCAGCCACTTCCTGACGCAGCCCCGCTTTCGCCCCGGCGAGCCTGACCACGGACCTGGCCGCCAGTCGGGAGGCGGGCGGTCCTGGGGCAGCGACAGGGGCCTCACTACGCCTCTCCCCGCACATAGCGCGCCCGCAGCTCTGCCTTGAGAACCTTGCCCATCGCATTGCGCGGCAGGGCCTCGGCAAAAACGATCTCCTTGGGGATCTTGTAGCGGGCCAGACGCTCGCCGCAGAAGGCTAACAGTTCTTCAGGACGCAGGCCACCTGGCACACGCGGCACAACGATCGCCAGCCCAACCTCGCCCCAGCGTGGGTCGGGCCTGCCGACCACCGCCGCTTCGGCCACCCCGGGATGAGCGAGTAGTACCGCCTCCACCTCGGCGGGATAGACATTCTCCCCACCCGAGATAAAGAGGTCCTTCTTGCGCCCCACAATGTAGTAGTAGCCCTCATCATCGCAGCGCGCCAGATCGCCAGTATGCCACCAGCCGCCGCGCGCGGCCTCCGTCGTCTCCATCGGGCGCCGCCAGTAGCCCGAGCAGACATGCGGCCCCGCCAGCACCAGCTCACCTACCTCTCCAGGCGCCACATCTCGATCGTGCTCGTCGACAATGCGCGCCCGCGAATGGAAGACCGGACGCCCCACCGACCCAGCCTTGCGCAGCGCATCCTCGGGCGCCAGACTGAAACAGTTGACCCCGACCTCGGTCAGGCCATAGCCCTGGCGCAGCAGCACACCACGCTCCCCATAGCCACGAATCACCGGCAGCGGACAGGAAGAGCCGCCCGTCACACAGAAGCGCAGCGACGAGAGATCTGTGGTGGCAAAAGCCGGATGCTCCAGCATCAGTTGAAAAACGGTCGGCACGGCAAACACTACTGTGCAGCGCTCTGCTTCAATCGTGCCCAAGATCAGCGCCGGATCAGAGGAGCGCAGCAGCACTACCGTGCCACCACAGTGATAGAGTGGCGTCGTCAGCACATTCAGGCCACCAGCGTGAAAGAAAGGCGCAAAGGTCGGCGTGATATCGTCGTCGCGCAGCCCCCAACTGATTTGCGTATTAATGGCATTCCAGGTGATCATGCGATGCGAAAGTAAGGCTCCCTTGGGCACGCCCGTGGTGCCAGAGGTATAGAGGATCAGCACCGGCTCCTCACCGTCGGCACTCGCGAAGGGACGCGCTCGCGCCGCCCGGCGCCGATCCTCCCCTGGAAAGGCCGCAAAGGAGAGCAGACGCGGCATCACGCCCACTGGTGGCAGCGCCTCCAGTAGCTCGCCGGCCCGCTGGCTGTGCTCCTCGTCATGCAAAAGCAGACAGGGCTCACAGTCGCGCACAATCGTCAGCAGCTCGTGAATCGTCAGGCGCCAGTTGAGCGGCACCAGAATAGCCCCGAGCAGGGCCACGGCAAAGAGCGCATCCAGATACTCGGGCGCGTTGTGGGCCAGCACCGCCACACGCTCGCCCGGACCAACACCGTAGTCCTCGCTCAGCAGCGCCGCCAGGGCCCGGGCTCGCTCGTTCAAAGCGCGATAGCTCAGCCGCGCCCCACTCTCGACATCGATCAGGCCGATCTTCTCGGGCGTCAGCTGGGCACGGCGCTCCAGCCATTCGCCCAGACCAAGAAAGGTCTTCTCCATCCAGGACCTCCTCACAGAGGAAACTCTCGCAGCTCGCAGCAGCGCAAGCCGCAACTCAGCTACCCAGCTTCTTGCCGCTATGCTAAAATATGATATGTGAATCATCTATCATATTGCTAACTGTACCCGAGGTCGGGCCGAAAATCAAGCTGGTAGCGTGCCAGCCAGAGCCTTCGCTCCTCGGGCAGCCCGCCTTTGCCCTACAGCAAGGAAACGGCAGAGTGATGGCCAGGGGCAAAAGCAGGTACTGGACACGAAGTGCCCACTTATGTGACCATAAGAGCATCGTGAGACCATCGTCAAAGCAGGGTGAGGCCACTGTGAAGACCGGCACTATCAGAAGAAGCGTTAGGAGGAATAGAGAATCACACATGATGGACGAAGCAGCTCAGCCCAACGCCTTGGAGAACGGGCGTGCCACCCCAGCCAAAGCAGGGTCGGTGCAGCCAACCAGAGAGAAAGAGAGTGCGAGCACTCCCAGCCTCTCGCGCGGCGAGATCACGCGCCAACGCATCCTGGAGGCCGCCGAAGCGGTCTTTGGCGAGCTGGGATACTATGAGGCCAGCATCTCAGAGATCACGCGGCGCGCCGGCGTCGCTCAGGGCACTTTCTACATCTATTTCCGTACCAAGCGCGAGATCTTCGTCGAGCTGGTCAAAGACCTGGGTCGGCGCCTGCGCGAAGCTTCGGCGGCGGCCACGGCTGGTCTGACCAACCGTTTGGAGATCGAGCGGCAGGGGTTTATCGCTTTCTTCCGCTTCGCCGCTGCTCATCACAGCGTCTATCGCATCGTCGAAGAAGCTGAGCGCGTGGCCCCCGAAGCGGCGCAAGAATACTACCAGAGCATCAGCCGGGGCTACGCGCGCGGCCTGCGTGCCGCGATGGAGGCCGGCCAGATCCGTTCAATGGACCCGGAGACGCTGGCCTATGCTCTGATGGGCATCGGCCACTTCCTCGCCCTGCGCTGGATCGTCTGGCCCCAATTGACGAACGCACCGGAGTCCGCCGCTGCGAGTGAGGCGCCTGCTGCGCCTGCCGCAGCCCACACGAGCCAGGACGAGAGCGAGCCGAGCGCAGAGCAGGTGCTACCTTCCCAGGTCTTTGCAACGCTCATGGACTTCATCACCCACGGTCTGGCCGTCACTGCCTCCCCGGCAAAGCCGGGATCGGAGGCCAGGCCGTCGGAGCCGCAGCCTGATTGACTGCGGCCCCGCCGGGCTGGGCCAGGCCGATTCCCACGATCTTCACCTGCCCTCACCCCGGCTGGACTACTGGGCCGTCCAGCCGCAGTCGATCACCTGGGCGCTCCCGGTGATCCCCGCCGCCGCCTCGCTACAGAGATAGCTCACCAACTGAGCGACCTCCCCCGGCTCCAGCAGGCGGCGAATCGCGCTGCGCGCCGTCATCACCTCTGCCACCACGCGCTCCTCGGGAATCCCATGCTGGCGCGCCAGTGCCGGAATCTGGCCCTCGACCAGCGGCGTGCGTACGTACGAAGGGCAGACAGCATTGCAGGTAACGCCGTGGGGCGCTCCCTCCAGGGCCGTCACGCGCGTCAGCCCCAGCAGACCGTGCTTGGCGCTGACATAGGCCGCCTTCAGCGCCGACGCTCGCAAGGCATGCACCGAAGCGATATTGACAATGCGCCCCCAGCCACGTTCATACATGCCGGGCAGCACGGCCCGTGTCAGCAGAAAGGGAGCTGTCAACATCAGATCGATCATCTGGCGCCACTTCTCGACCGGGAACTGCTCCAGCGGCGCCACATGCTGAAAGCCAGCGTTATTGACCAGAATATCGATGCGCCCTTCAGCGTCCAGCGTTGTGGCGACGAGGCGTTCGATGTCGGCCTGGCGCGTCAGATCTGCGGCCACAAAGCGCGCCTCTGGCAAAGTCGCCGCCACCTGTTCCCCCTGGGCGGCGTTGACATCGCACAGCGTCACGCGCACGCCATGCCTGGCCAGATCCTGCGCAATGGCCAGCCCAATACCAGAGGCGGCGCCCGTGACCAGCGCTACCTTGCCTGTCAAACCTTCCATTGCTTGCTCACTCCTCTCCTCTTGCTTCGTTGTTCAGGCTCCCGCGCACCAGGGAGCGCGCATCAAGGTTCTGCTCGTCTGACCCCTCGACCTTCGCCTCGCCGCCCAGGTAGAGATGCTGTATAGCCGGGCTGGCTGCCAGGTCAGCCGGCTGGCCCTGCAGGACGATGCTGCCGCTCTGGAGCACGTAGGCCAAACTGGCTACCTTGAGCGCCTTACGCGCATTCTGCTCAACCAGCAGGATGGTCAGCCCCTCGTCGCGGTTGAGGCGTACCAACACGGCGAGCACGCTCTCGACAATGGCCGGCGCCAGGCCCTGGGATAGCTCGTCGATGAGGAGCAGGCGCGGTCGGCTCATCAAGGCTCGCCCGATGGCTAGCATCTGGCCCTCGCCACCGCTTAAGCTGGCCGCTGGCAAGGCCAGCCGCTCTTTGAGACGCGGAAAGCAGGTCAGAACACGCTCGATATCAGCTTCGATAGCCGCACGCCCGCGGCGCGTGAAGGCCCCCATCAGGAGATTCTCGCGCACACTCAGGGAGGGAAACAACTCGCGTCCCTCGGGCACCAGTCCCAAGCCGAGGCGCACCCGCCGCTCAACGCTGGCACGCTGTACCTCCTGGCCAGCGAACAGGATGCGCCCGCTCCACGCCGGCAGCAGACCCGTCATGGCCCGCATCAGGGTTGTTTTACCGGCCCCATTGGCCCCGAGCAGGGCCACCAGGCTCCCTGCTGGGACCTCCAGCGAGACGCCATGCAGGATCTCCAGCGGCCCATAGCCGGCGCGTAGATTCTCAACCCGCAGCATGATCGCTCACCTCCTGCTCCTGCAGAGGGTTCACCTCCTCGTCGCGGCCAAGATAGGCCTCCAGGACGGCAGGCTCGCGCAACACCCTGCCTGGCTCGCCTTCGGCCAGCTTGCGCCCGTAGTTGAGGACGCAGACGCGCTGCGCCACTGCCTGAACCACCTCCATGTTGTGCTCTATCAGCAGCAGGGTGAGGCCCAGCTCCGCATTCCAGCGCCGCAGCTGCTCGGCCAGGGCCGCCACTTCGCGCAGAGACACACCCGCCGCCGGCTCATCCAGCAAGAGCAGGCGCGGCTCCCCTGCCAAAGCCCGCGCCACGCCGACCAGCTTCTGCAGACCTGCCGGTAGCGCTGCCACGACACAGTCGGCATATGGCTCCAGTTCAAGCCAGGCCAGGATTTCGTGTGCTCGCTGGCGTGCTCGTGCATCTTCACTCTTGGCTGGGCCACAGGGCAATAGCCCCTGCAAGAGACCGGCCCGCAGATAGGTATGACGTCCGATGAGCAGATTCTCCAGGACGGTCATGCTGGCGAAAAGCTGCCCATTTTGGAAGGTGCGCCCGATCCCCAGAGCCGCCCGGCGCTCAGGCCCGAGAGCCAGTAGATCCCGCCCCGCAAAGTGGATACAGCCAGCCGCAGGACGCACAAAACCGCTGATACAATTGAGAACCGTCGTCTTGCCAGCCCCGTTCGGACCGACCAGGGCCAAGATTTCGCCCTCCTCGACACGCAGATCGAGGTCGGCCACTGCAAGCAGGCCGCCAAAGCGCACGGTCAGCCCCTGCACCTCCAGCAAGGGTCTGCGCCGGCGCGCCTCCTGCGGAGCCGTCTGCCATTCAGCGCTCATGGCTTCCCTCCCTCTTCCCGAGCCAGGCGCCCGCCTCGGCTAAAGACTGCGCTCAGGCCGCCGGGGAAGAAAATCAAGGCGAGCAGCAGCAGCACGCCGTAGATGCCCGTGGTCAGCGTGGCAATTGGGAGCTGCAGCGGCCCCAGCATCAGCGGATCGGGTAGCTCGCCTAAGAGCAGCGGCACAAGGCCGACGAAGAGCGCCCCCAGTAGGGAGCCGGACAGGGAGCCGGCCCCGCCGACGACGATCATCGTCAAAAAGGCGATGGTCTGGTCAACGCTCGACATACTGGCCGTGGCCGTCGTGCCCCAGGTCGCATAGAGCACGCCCGCCAGCCCGGTCAGCACCGCGCTGACCACAAAGGCGAGCAGCTTGTAGCGCGTCAGAGCCACCCCACAGGCCGCCGCCGCCACCTCGCTGTCGCGCAGGGCAATCCAGGCCCGCCCCACGCGCGAGCGCAGCAGGTGAAAGGCGCAAAAGAAGATGAGCGCTGTCAGGGCCAGCACCAGATAATAGAGGACGCGATCGTCGCCCAGGGCCTCGGGCAGGGCTGTCAGCTCGTAGCTCTGGCGGCCCGCACTGGTATCCCACAGCGTCAGCAGCGAACCGGTCAAGACCACCAGGCCCAGGGTGGCGATGGCCAGATGGGCCCCCGAGACGCTCAGGGCCGGGCCACCGACGATCAGGCCAAGAAGGGCACAGGCCAATAGAGCGACCAGTATCGCCAGCCAGTAGGGCTGCTGCAGGTCACTATTCAACCAGGCCAGCAGATAGGCGCTGACGCCGAAGAAGGCGGCGTTGCCCAGCGATGGCTGGGCCGCATAGCCGGTGAGCAGGTTTTGCGCCAGGGCGGCGATGGCCAGGATCAGGATCAGCGTGACACGATGCAGCTGGAAATCGGCACTGTCCCCAAAGAGCAGGTCGAAGAGCAATGGCAGCAGAACCAGGGCAAGGAGTCCCAGGAGCGTGGCCGCCGCTCGTTGCCAGGCCAGGCGTGTGCTCCCTGACGCCCCACCTGGCCGTTCGCTCGCAGTCAGAGAGAGCGCTGCTCTGGGGGCGCTCTGCCCGAGCCGGCCCCTCTTGAGCGGCAAATCCATCCGTTTCATAGCCACTCACCTCCATCCGCGCTAGACGCGCCGCAGGGCGGCCCCGCCAAAGAGGCCGCGAGGACGCAGCAGTAGCAAGAGCACAAAGCCGGCGAAGATCAGGGCCTCACGGATGCCCGGATTGCCCAGATCCAGGGCGCCAAGACTATGGCCGGCCAGGAGCAGGGCCAGCACGTTCTCAGCCAGACCCACGAGCGCCCCCCCGAGGACTGCCCCCTCCAGACGATCGAGGCCGCCCAGCACGGCCCCAATAAAGGCCAGTAACAGGACCGGGTCCATGAACTGCACGTCGATCACGGTCTGCCGGGCAGCAATCAGGATGCCGGCAACGGCTGCCAGCAGACTGGCCAGCATCCAGACCAGCAAGAAGATCAGCCCCACGGGAATGCCCATCAGCCGCGCCGCCTCCAGACTATCGGCGGTCGCCCGCATGGCCATGCCCAGGCGTGTGCGCAGCAGAAAGAGCTGCAATACGATGAGCAGCAGGACCATCGTCAGGAGCGTCAGGCCGTCGACCAGCGAGAGATAGAGGCCGCCGAAGTGCAGGGCATGACCCTCAAAGGGCGTTGGGAAGTGCACCGGAGAGGTCAGCTGCGGCCAGAGGGCCTGGACGACCGTCTGCAGCACCAGGGCTAAAGCGAGGGTCGCAATGGCCTTGGTGAGGATAGGGGCCGCCAGCAACGGACGCGCAAAGCCGCGCTCGACAAGAGCGCCAAGTAGGAGCGCAAAGAGCAGGCTCAGCAGCAAAGCTGGCCAAAAAGGGAGCCGCGGCCCTGTGAGTAACACGTAGAGAAAAGAGGTTACCGTGGCTGCCAGGGCGCCGTAAGCGAAGTTCAGTACGCCAGTCGTGCGATAGATCAGGACAATGCCCAGCGCCAGCAAGCCGTAGAGGCTGCCGGTGACCAGCCCCGACAGCAGGACCTGGAGCAGTGCAAGCACAAGATGCCTCCTCTCTTCGTCAGCCAGGACGAGCCAGTCAGCAAACAAGCAGAACGACAGCCAGAGCCTTAGACCACCGGCGCCCTTCTTATTTACAAGGAAGGCCACAGCAGCGGCGCTGGCTGTCGAGTTGCAGGCGGCAGGCGAGCGCCGTCGCTCACCTCACGCCTCTCTAGAGAGCAGGCTCTAGGGCCAGACGGCGCTGGCTTTGATGAACGAGCTGACAGGCGTGAGCTGCCCTTGCTTGATCTGGAAGAACATGAAGTCGCTCACGCCGCCGTGACGCTCCGGCGTCCAGGTCAGCGTCGGCCCAAAGCCAGTATCGTAGTTGACGAAATCGTGGTCGAGGGCGTCGCGCAGACTGGCACGCGTGGGATTGCTGCCGGCCTTGCGCAGGGCATCGACCATGATCTTGGCGTTGATGTAGCCGTAGAACTTGTAGGCGCTAAAGACGGGATCGCTGCGGGTGGCCTGCAAATATTGCTGCGCAACGGGTGTGTCCATGCTGGTGTAGCCGCTGACATAGATGCCTTCGCCGGCAGCACCCAGGACCTTGGCCCAGGAGTTGTCAGCCATCGGATAGTTGGCCAGGTAGCCCAGCCGCGGACGATAGCCCTGGGCGGCAGCGGTAGCGACAAAGCGCGCTGTGGGACTGGGCAGACCGTTGAGAACGATCAGGTCGGGCGCGGCGGCTTTGAGGGTCTGGAGAGCCGCCGAAAAGTCGGTCTGGGTGGCGTTGTAGCCGACGGAGGCCACGAGCTTGCTGCCGTACTTCTGCAGCGCTTCAGCCAGGGTGGTCTTCTGCTGCAGGCCCAAGACGTCGTCTTCATAGAGGAGACCAACACTCCGCGCTTTGAGGGTGGTGGCAGCATAGTAGCCGATGACGTGCCCTTCGTCTCCATAGTTGGGCTGGGTCATCCAGACCCAGGGCAGGGCCTTGCCGCTCTGGTCGGTGTATTTGGAGCCGCCGCCAATGGGATCAATAAAAGGAATACCACGCGGAACGGTGTAGCTCTCGGCGACGTTGGCATTGCCAGAGCCGCAGACCTGGAAGATGGCAAAGACGTGATTTTGCTCGACGAGCTGACGCACGGCATCGCGCGTGCGCGTGGAGTCACCGTTGTCGCTGACCTGGATGAATTTGATCTTGCGCCCATTGATGCCACCGGCAGCGTTCACCTGGTTAAAATAGAGCTGGTCCCCCTGCAAAATGGGAGCACAAATCACCTTGATGGGGCCGGTGGTGTCAAGCACTCCTCCAATGGTGATGGTGTCGGCGTCGACTCCAGGCGCGCTGGCGCTGCTTCCCCCGCCTCCGCCGCTGCTGCTCGCACTCCCGCAGGCGCTCAAGAGGAGCAGGAACAGGAGTACGCTGGGAAGAAGCAGGCCCACACCGGAACCGCCGCGTCTGCGCTGCTCCACTGGAGCTGGTGGTCGCTGAAGCCTCATGATCGTGCTTTCCTCCTTCCGCTGGTGACAGCCTCGTTGCTTAGCAGCCACACCGATCGCTGTGCTGGGCTATGCGTGGGCTATCGCAGTGATCAGCAGAGTGAATCATGAGTCACTCATCATATGACACATGATTCATGTATCATGATAGTCGGAAAACCGCCTTTGTCAAGAGGGAATTCTCCACCTTCTACCCTTGACAGGATCAGGCGAAATATGATACATGAATCATGTGTCATGTTCGCTGCTTCCGGTCAGCCGAGGCAGGCCCGGCCCGTCGCGGAGCCATCAGTCGCGTGGTCGAGCTGGGGTGCTCACGAACGGGACGGGGCTGGCCGGAGGCGGCGAGCGCAGGACGGCGACAGCGCTGCGCCTTCTGTCCAGACAACCTATTCAGGTCTGCCCGCAGACAGACCGCGGCCTCGCGATGCCACGAAGGCATCCATGAGCAAGCAAGGGAGATTGCCGTATGCCGAACTCCACATCCCCTGGTTCTCTTCCTCACAGCCGTTGGCCGCTCGTCGGTCTTCTCGTCCTCGTGCTGACGAGCCTCTTCCTTCTGCCAGCGCCGGCGGCCCATGCCAGCGGCGGCGCCTTTGTCCAGTATCTCTATAGCGGACCAGCGGGGAGCCGTCCCTACTACGTCTACACCCCTGCCGGCTACCATGTCGGCACTGCAGTGCCTTTGATCGTCATGCTGCACGGCTGCCTGCAGACACCCGTTGACTTCGCCGCTGGGACGCAGATGAACGCCCTGGCAGATCAGCAGCAGTTCATTGTGGTCTATCCTCAGCAGACCAGCCTCTATAACAGCTACGCCTGCTGGAACTGGTTCCTGCCAATCAACCAGGTACGAGGTTATGGCGAGCCGGCCATCATCGCCGGCATTGTCCAGACCGTTGAGCAGCATACGTCGCAGTGGACAATTGACCGTAAGCGTGTCTATGTGGCCGGTCTCTCAGCCGGGGCGGCGATGAGCGTGATTATGGGTGCCACCTATCCTGATCTCTTTGCGGCCATCGGTGTGGCTTCGGGCCTCGAATATCAGGCTGCCACTTCGGCCTACAGCGCGCCACTGGCCCAGCTCTATGGCGGCCCCGATCCGCAGCAGCAGGGGCAGCTTGCCTACCAGGCTATGGGGAGCCGGGCGCGGCTCGTGCCGACCATTGTCTTCCACGGCCAGAGCGACTACGTGGTCTACCCGATCAATGGCGATCAGGTAGTGCAGCAGTGGATGACGACCGACTCTCTCGCCTCGGGCGGTAGCTACAACCCCAGTTTCGGCAGCCCGTCGAGCAGCAGCAACGGTCAGGTTCCTGGGGGACACGCCTATACGGTCCAGACCTGGACCGATCGCAGCGGCAGAGAGATCCAGGAATACTGGAAGGTCTACGGCATGGGCCATGCCTGGTCGGGCGGCAGCAGCAGCGGCAGCTATACCGATCCCGCCGGACCGAGCGCGACCAACGCCATGTACACTTTCTTTATGAATCACCCCATGTCCTGATTATTCCCCAGTTTGCGGCTTCCTGCCCTGGCAGCAGCAGGCCAGCAGCCCGGCTGTTGAGTCGACACGGGACCGGTCCGAGCGGCGCGACGCTCTTGCACGTCGTCGTCACCCGGACCGGTGGCAGGATCAGAAGACGGGGGAGAGCGACCGGTCGCGACCGACTCGCCCTCCCCAACCTGAGCGGGCCAGAGGGTTAAGAGAGCAAACGAACACTCGAAGAGCGGATCGGAAAGGGATCTGCTTGCAAGCCGGAGGCTGCAGCGGGCTGGGCGCTGGCGGGTCTGGCGGGCGTCTCAGCGCAGGTCTGGCCCAGGCGATAGCGGTGCAGGCGGCGTCGGATGCGGGCCGGTAGAAATTCGCGCTCGGCCCGCTCAAAGCGCGGTGTGAGAACCATCACGGCGACGGGATCGTCTCCCAGAGAGCCATAGGGGCGGCGGGCACGCCCCGAGGCCACCAGCCGACGGCGATAATCCTTCTCTCGACGGCGCGCGATGGCTTTATAGACGGCCATCATGCTGGCTCGCCCTTCCTCTTTGCTCTCCTGAGCAGCGCTCATCTGACTGAGCCTCCTTCGCCTATTCCTTTTGTATATTACAGAGCGATGACAGCCTGACGGACATAGCCGCGACAGCAGGCCTGGCAGCGGAAGGCGCGGCGCTCAGCCAGGCTGCCGTAGAGGCGGGTGCGAATGGCGGCCCATTCCCAGCGCAGGGCCTCGTACGTCGTGAACGTCTGCGGATGGCGGGCGAAATAGTCGGCCAGCTCGCGGGCCTGCTCCAGGTAGCCGTTCAAGATCAGGGCCTCCAGCGACTTCACCACAAAGCCCCCGCGCGCCCAGTGCCAGGTACCGTCGTTGAGCATCAGCTCAGGGCGCCACCAGACGTCGAGCGTGAGGCGGGCCAGCTCAGCAGCAGCGCTGGGCCTGGTTAACAGGGCAAGCTGCAGACGGAGCTGAGCCAGATCGCCATCGTGCAGGAGCGTGCCGCGGAGCTTGCGCGCCAGACTGTGGGCCGTCTCCAGCATGGGTGCATCGTGGTGCTGACGGGCATATTCGCCGCAGAGGACCGCCAGATAGGCGACGGGGACCTCGGCATAGGGAGAGGCCGAGCGCCGGGCCAGCTCAGAGGCCGCCTGCGTCAGACGCAGGGCCTCGACCAGCCTGCCGCTGCGCTCGGCCAGGGTCGCCGCTCGCATTAGCAGGCGCGCCTGGCACTCGTCTTGATCCAGCGCCAGAACCACGGTCGGATCGTCACAGGCGTCGGCGTCTTGCGCAGTCGTCTCGGTCCCGGTCAGGGCCAGGGCCAGCGCGGGCGAGCCGAGCAAGAGGGTGCGTCGTAACATCAGAACCACTCTCCACTTCTTCAGCAAGGTAACAAAGCCAACTCCACGAAATAGCAGGCCATCACATCAGACAAGGCGAGGCGAGACAAGGCAAGACCAGCAGCGCAAAGCAGGCCGCCCTCACCACCTCACAAGGCACTATCGAAGTGCGACAACGGTTCCCACCTCTCTTTCTCCAGAGCGAGCCTGGTCAGGGGATGACCCTCTAGCGCGTGCTGGCGCTGGCGCTGCCAGTCCTGTTCTTTGGTGACCAGGAAACAGAGACCATTGGCATGGGCGCAGAGCAGATGATAGCTGCCCGGCGGCTCGCGCTGCTCTTGAATGCGCAGGACCGTGACCCGCGCTTCCCGATCGTTGCGAATGCGCTCGGCTAGGGCTTCAGCCTCCTGGCGCGTCATCTTGCACGCTCCTTTCTTTTTGAGAAGACACTAATCGATAGCTATCGTGCAGAGTACATCTATCGGTGTTCTCTTTCACTAGCTCTCTATCATAATACCACAAGGACTATATCGTAATCAAGGTATATAGATAAGTGGCTACCCCCTAGAGGAGTTAACACGAGGCACTCTGCTCTGTATACTCAGAGCGAATATGTCCACCAGGGCGGAATCTGCATGATACGGCTCCGAATCAAAGAAGTCCTCCAGGAGAAAGGGATCAGCCAGGGGCGATTATCACGAGAAGCCAATATCCCTTTGAATATGGTGTACCGAATGGTACACGACAAGCACTACATGCCGAGTTCGCTGACGCTCTGGAAAGTAGCGCGTTATCTCAAGGTGCCGATGGAGGAGCTGCTTGAAGAGGTTGAGGGACCGGACGAGGAGACGGCGAACGGGCACCAGGACCAGGAAGAGTGAGCCGTCGTCTTTCCTGTCCCTAGCCGCCTTGCACTGTGAGCGCCGAGATATGGGCTAGCTACTCCCGGTGACTGCCCCACGGATCATGTGTGCCTTCGAAATTTCAGCCTACCAGTCTGGCCGTCGTCAGGCCCCATCAGAGTGGCTTCCTCTTGAGCACGAGCAGGGGGCGTGAGGTCCCTGCCCGCGGAGCGGACAGGGCAGCGTCTTGCCGCAGTTTTCTCCTTCCGTCAGGCAGGCCGGCGAGCGGCTGCGAGAGGCTTTCGCAGTGGCTCTACTAAATATTGCTTGCTTGTTTATAAATGATCACTTCTTTTTCAAGCGATCTTTCCACCAAAAGCCCTTGATCTATGTTTCCAAATCTGCTATACTCCCCTCAGCACGCCGAAGGAGGTTGAGCGCCTCACTCTATGGTCTCGTCCTGGGATCTCAGCCTGAAGCGGCTGTTCTCGCTGGCCGCGCAGGATCTGATCACCTTTGTCTTGCCGGGGGCCAGCCATGTCCAGCAGGCTTCGGGCGAGTTTGTGCTTGCCATTGATCCGCCGCTCACCGAGCTAGGAGCCTTGTACGCTGATGCCTTGAGCACTTGCACGCTGGCGGGCAAGCCTCTGCTCATCCACCTGGAGTTTCAGAGTCGAGCTGACCCCAGCATGCCCCAGCGCCTGCTGATGTATAATATTCTTGCAGACCGGCGCTTCGGGTACCCGGTGCTCTCGTGTGTCATCTACCTGCGCCGCTGTGGTGTCCCGACGACGCCCTATCAGCGCTTTCTGCCTGATGATTCGCCTGTGCATGAGTTCTACTTTCGCATCGTCAAGCTCTGGGAGCTTTCGGCACAGGCCTTGCTGGCGCGGCAGCTTCCGGGGTTGCTGCCTTTGCTGCCGCTCTCGCGTGAGGGGCACAGTCGCCAGGTTATCCGCACGATGATCGAGCGCCTGCAGCAGGCACGTCAGTATGAGTTACTTGAAGTTGGGTTGCTGTTAGCCTCGTTGGCCTGGGCCGATGCCCCCGCCAGCGAGCGCCAGTGGCTTCAGGAGCAGTTCACAATGCTGACCGAATTTTTACAAGAACTGAAGCAGACCGACGCCGCCCGCGCTCTTATCCAGGAAGGCCTCCAGCAGGGCCGTCAAGAGGGCTTACAAGAAGGCCTCCAGCAGGGCCGTCAAGAGGGCTTACAAGAAAGTCTCCACAAGAACCGACGGCTCCTGGTGGACATTGTCAGCGCTCGCTTTCCCGCTCTCAACGAGCTGGCCACGCTGGCCGCTACCGCCATCAGCGATCTTGACACGCTTTTGACGCTCACTATCCAGGCCAGCACCGTTCCCGACGCCGAGCGCCTGCGTTCCTTGCTGCTCTTGTACCTGCCCACAAGCGACGACCAGCCCCCAGGCGCTCCCATCGACCACGGCTTCCGCTAGCGAGTCCAGGAAAGAGCTGATCTGCTCCGGGGTCCCGTCGGCCTGCAGGGCCAGCACGTCCTCCCCCGTCTGCTCGCTCTGCGCCGACGGCCCTCCTCCTCGCGACTACTCCCCCGGCAGGGTCGTAGCCCCCATTTCACTGCCCGCTTCTTTAAATATCGCTCGCTTGTTTATTGATAATCTTTCTTGTATAAAAAGAAGCATCTCTAAAAACTCTTGATCTATGTCTCCAAATCTGCTATACTCAGTGCATACCTCACCACCGCAGAACAGGAGGCTTGCCTGCTACTCTATGGCTTCTCGTTGGGACCGGAGCATGAAGCAGCTCTTCTCTCTCGCCACTCAGGACCTGATCACCTTCGTCCTGCCACAGGCTCTATTCCTGCGGCATGCCTCTGGCGAGTTCCTCCTCAAAACCGATCCCCCGCTCGCCGAGCTAGGTGCTCTCTACGCCGATGTTCTGAGCCAGTGCCTCCTGGCCGATCAGCCCCTGCTAGTTCACATCGAATTCCAGAGCCAGGCTGATGAGCAGATGGTGCACCGCCTGCTGATGTATAATATCCTTGCAGACCAGCGCCATCGCTGCCCGGTCTACTCATGTGTCATCTATCTGCGGCGCTGTCGGGTTCCTTCGGCTCCCTATCGGCGGCAGTTACCCGACACCTCGCTTGTCCACGAGTTTCATTTTGGCGTCATCCCGCTCTGGGAGTGCTCTTCTCAGGACCTCTTAGATCGGCAGCGCCTGGGAGTTCTCCCCCTGCTGCCGCTCACTCGCGAGGGGCGCAGTCGCCAGGTCATCCGGGCGATGATCGAACGCCTGCAGCAGGCACGTCAGTATGAGTTACTCGAAGTTGGCTTGTTGTTAGCCTCGCTGGCCTGGGCCGACGCACCCGCCAGCGAGCGTCAGTGGCTTCAGGAGCAGATCCAGATGCTGTCACAATTCCTTGAGGAACTCAAACAAACCGATGCCGCCCGCGCCCTCATCGAGGAAGGGCTGCAGCAAGGCATCCAACAAGACTTGCTAGAGGGCCGCGAAGACTTCATCGCTGGCGTGCGCAGCCGCTTCCCCCAACTGGAGCCGCTCGCCACCACCGTGGCCGCTCACATCCACTCGCTGCGTACCATCCATCAGCTCTTGCTCACGATTGGCCTCGCACGCAGTGCCGAGGAACTCCAGTCGTTGCTGCTCTCCCACCTGCCCGACAACGCTGGCCAGCCCCCGACCGGCAACGGCTCCTAACCTTAGCCAGACCCTTTCTCTCATCATCCGCTTTCACCGCCGTCGGAGTTGGCTTCTCCCTTTCTCGGGTCAGCTCCCGCTCGTGACGAGTGGGAGCTGATCACTCACCCCAACGAAGATAAGGAAAGGATCGCAGGCCGCTATGTCCCTCGATGACCTCATCGCCGAACTCAAACAGACCGACGCCGCCCGCGCCCTTATCGAGGAAGGCTTCCAACAAGGCTTCCAACAAGGCTTCCAACAAGGCCTCCAGCAAGCCTTACAGCAGGGCCGTCAGCAAGCCCTCCAGCAGGGCCGTGAAGACCTCATCGCCGGCGTGCGCAGCCGCTTCCCCCAACTGGAGCCGCTCGCCACCACCGTGGCCGCTCACATCCACTCGCTGCGCCCCATCCGTCAGCTCCTGCTCGCGACTGGCCAGGCCCCTGATGCCGAGCATCTGCGCGATCTCTTGCGCTCCTATCTCCACAAGCACGAAAGCGACGACACCGATCCCTAAAGCCCCCGTACCTCCGCCGTACCCCTGATAGTCGCACAGCAAGAAGGGCAACCATCCCGCTCGCTCAAAGCAGGACGGTTGCCCTCTGCTTCTTCATGATCCTGAACCGGCAGGTAGCCCGATCCAGCAGCCTCCCTCAGTCAGCCCCACCAGCATGAACCGGCTTGTCGACCTCGCCGACCTCGCCAACCGTCAGGACCGCCTCCGCCTCCTCTGGCCTTTCAGGGACATGCTCCTCGATCTCAAAGCCCAGATCGCGGATCATCTGCCACGTCTCCTCATAATGCTGCCCCGGCGTCGTCAGATAGCCCGACACAAAGACCGAATTGGCCGCATAGAGCGCCAATGGCTGCAATGAACGCAAGTGCACCTCACGGCCCGCCGATACCCGAATCTCCTGCTTTGGATTGGTCAGGCGCATCAGGCAAAGAATGCGCAGACAGTCATAGGGGCGCAAGTAGTGCGTATGCTCTAGCGGCGTTCCCGGAATCGGCAACAGGAAATTCACTGGGATCGACTGCGGCTCCAGCTCACGCAAGGCCAGCGCCACATCGATAATATCCTCCAGCGACTCCCCCTGACCAAAGATCGCCCCACTACACAGGTGCAAGCCCGCCCGTCGCGCCGCCTGCAGCGTCTGCCAGCGATCCTCATAGGTATGCGTCGTACAGATAGACGGATAGTAGCGCTCGCTGGTATTCAAGTTATGATTGAGCTGCTCCACTCCCGCCTCAGCGAGCCGGCGCGCCTTCTCTTCCGAGATCAGGCCAACGCTGCAGCAGATGGCAATATCTACCTCTTCCTTGATGCGCCGCACAGCTCGCACCAGAAAATCGATCTCTCGATTGTTGGCCCCGCGCCCGCTGATGACGATGCAATAACGCCGACAGTGCGCCTCTTTCGCCCGGCGCGCCCCCTCCAGCAGACGCTCCAGGCTGACCAGTGGATAGCGCTCGATGGCTGCCCGCGAAATACTCGATTGCGAACAATAATGACAATCCTCGGGACAGATCCCGCTCTTGGCGTTGATAAGCATGTGCAGATGCACACGTCGACCGCAGAAGGTCAGCCGCACGCGATAGGCTGCGGCCAGTAGCTCTAAAATGCGCTCATCTGGGCAGGTCAGCACCGCCAGACATTCCTCGCGCGTGAGCACCTCCCCCTTGATGGCCTTGTCTGCCAGTTGCTGGAAATCAACAGGCATCGCTTTTCTTCCTCCCCAGGTTGCTTACTTGCCGATGATCAGGCCCCAGCTTCATTGAGTGGCTCGGTGGGAATCCCCTCTTCCGTCGCTGCCGCCGACACACTCGCGCCGACTCCTCCACCCTCGGCAATGTCCAGAGCCATGCCCTCCAGCAATCCGGCGCCCAGAAGCAGACTGCCGGCAGCCGCCAGGGCCTCCTCGTTCAGGTCGGCGAGATGGGGCACAGGACCATACAACGGCACCGGACACCAGCGCCGCAAGGCGTCGGCATTGCTGCGCACCGACAGATCGCTCTCGTCAGGTGCTCCCGGATGGTTGAGCACAACGCCCAGGACGCGCGCCCGCCGGCTGGCCACAGTTACGGTGAGACAGGTGTGGTTGATCACACCCAGCACGTTGCGCGCAACAACCAACAGCGGCAGCCCCAGGGCAACAGCCAGATCAAGCATAGTCAGCTGCGCCGTCAGCGGCACTAAGAGACCACCCGCTCCCTCGACAAGGACAACGTCATGGGTCGCTAGGAGCTGCCGATAGCAGCGCACAACTTCCGCCAGTTCGATGGTGACGCCGGCCTCTTCCGCCGAGAGGGCCGGGGCCAGCGGCAGCGGCAAGGCATAAGGGACAACCAGCTCCAGCGGCGCCGTACAGCGCGCCACCTGACGTAGCCACTGCGCATCATGGGCCCCCTCACGTCCTTGCTCCGGGGGACAGTCGGTCTCTGCCGGCTTCATAACCCCAACGCGCAGCCCGCGCTGCACCAGGGCTGCAGCCAGGGCCGCTGTGACCACGGTCTTGCCCACACCTGTATCGGTGCCAGTAATAAAGCAGGCCCATTTCATGAGAGGACTTCCTCCGCAACTTTCTCTATCGCAGCATAGGTAATATCCAATAAACGCACCAGCTCGGGATGCGAAATCGCCAGCGGTGGCATGATCACCAAAACATCGCCAAGCGGGCGCAAGATCAGGCCACGCTTCCGCGCCTCCTTGATGACGCGCACGGCCACCCGCTGCTCAGGCGGGAATGGTCTCCTGGTCTTCTTGTCTTGCACTAACTCAATGCCCACCATGAAGCCGCTTTGACGAATGTCTCCGACAATCGGCAGGGCCTGGAACGAGCGTAGCCATTCTTCCATGAGGGCAATGCGCAGCTCCAGACGCTGAAGCGTCTCTTCTTGCTCAAAGACCTGCAGGTTGGCCAGGGCCGCCGCACAGGCCAGCGGGTTGCCGGTGTAGGTGTGGCCGTGATAGAAGGTGCGCCCGGGACCCAGAAAGGCCCGATAGATCTCTTCGGTAGCCAGGGTGGCCGCCAGCGGCAGATAGCCCCCGGTCAGCCCTTTACCGATGGCCATCAGGTCAGGCTCGATGCCTTCGTGCTCGCAGGCGAACATCTTGCCCGTGCGCCCGAAGCCCGTGGCCACTTCGTCGGCGATGAAGAGGACGCCATGACGTTTGGCGATCTCCCAGACGGCCCGCGTGTAGCCCTTGGGGTAGACATAGATGCCCGCCGCCGCCTGGACCAACGGCTCCATGATGACCGCCGCCAGCTCGTGCGCATGGGTACTGATGACTCGCTCGACCTCTTCAAGACAGGCCATCTGACAGGCCGGATAGCTTTTCTGCAAATGACAACGATAGCAGTAGGCGCTGCGAGCTTCGATATGTGGGAAGAGCAGCGATAGATAGGAACGGCGATACATGTCGATGCCGCCGACGCTCATGGCGCCCACAGTGTCGCCGTGATAGGCGCTGTGCAGGGCGAAGAATTTGGTGCGCTGCGGCTGCGGTGAAGGACACTGCTGCCAGTATTGGATGGCCATCTTGAGGGCGATCTCGACTGCTGCCGCTCCGGTGTCGGAGTAAAAGACGCGCTGCAGACGCCCCGGGGCAAGATCGACGAGCCGCTGCGCCAGCTCGATGCCAGGCGGGTGGGTCAGGCCGAGAAAGGTGGTGTGGGCGACGCGCTCTAGCTGCTCGCGAATGGCCTGATCAATGGTCGGGTGACGATGCCCGTGGATGTTGACCCACAGCGATGAGACGCCATCAAGGTAGGGATTGTTGTCGCTGTCGATGAGATAGCAGCCATCGGCACGCTCGATGACCAGCTGGGTTTCCGCTTCCCAGTCGCTTTGCTGGGTGAAGGGGTGCCAGAGTACGCTTTTGTCGAGATTCTGCCAGCGAATGCTCTCGCCGCGAGAGGCCATAGCTCAGCTCCTCCTTTCTCTTCCTCTGTAGCTCCTTTCCACCGTGCGCCAGGGCGCCAGCGAGACTTTTCCCTGTCCAAGCGCCGCCCGGCACTTCTGGGCCGTCGCTCCTCCCTCTATCAGAGAACACCTACTTTGGTCGCGCTGGCATCTGCACACTCCCTTTCACCCTCGTTGCTCAGAGCAGGCCCAGCTCGCGCCCGACGTCCGCGAAGGCTTCCAGGGCAAAATCAAGGTCGCTGCGCTCGTGTACGGCCATGACGCTGGCTCGGATGCGGGCCACGCCCGCAGGCACCGTCGGTGGGCGGATGGCCACGGCAAGGACACCACGCTCCTGCAGGCGCTCCGCCATCTTGAGGGCCAGCCCGGCATTGCCAACCAGCACGGGCACGATATGGGTGCTGGAGGTCAGGGTGTCAAAGCCAAGGGCCTGTAGCCCCCGACGCAGATAGGCAGCGTTGGCCTGGAGCCGCTCGACAAGTATGGGCTGCTCTTCAAGGACGGTGAGCGCAGCCAGGGAGGCAGCGATGACCGGCGGCGGCAGGGCGGTGGTGAAGATGAAGGGGCGCGCAACGTTGACCAGGTAGTCGGCGAGCAGGACAGGGCCAGTCACGAAGGCGCCAAAGCTGCCGAGGGCTTTGCTGAGGGTGCCGATGGCGATGATGCCCTCGTAGTCGCTCGCTACGGCGTCCAGCAGCCCGCGCCCGCCCGGCCCCAGACAGCCGGTGGCGTGGGCTTCGTCAACGAGCAAGAGGGCGCCATATCGACGGCAGAGGGCGATCAGTTCCCCCAGGGGAGCGATATCACCATCCATGCTGAAGACGGAGTCGGTGACAACGAGGATGTGCCGATACTGCCCGCTGCTTCGCGCTTCAGCCAGCAGGCGCGCGACGGCAGCGCTGTCGTTGTGCGGGTAGACGGTGCAGGTAGCACGGCTGAGGCGGCAGCCGTCGATGATGCTGGCATGGTTGAGGGCATCGCTGAGAATGAGGTCGCCAGGACCGACGAGGGCGGTGATGACGCCGACATTAGCAACGTAGCCGCTGTTGAAGAGGAGGGCGCTTTCGCTCCTTTTGAAGCGGGCAAGACGCCGCTCTAGTTCGGTGTGCAGGTCGCTGCTACCAGCGATGAGGCGCGAGGAGCCGGCGCCGCAACCGTAGCGCTCGCTGGCCTGCCTGGCGGCTGCTTTGAGGGCCGGATGGGTGGCCAGGCCAAGATAGTTGTTGGAGCTGAGATTGAGCAGGCGACGCCCGTCGCGCTCTAGCCAGGGTTCACTACTCCCCAGCTCCGGGCGCAGCCGCCGATAGAGCTGAGCCTCACGCAGGGCCTCCAGCCGCTCGCGCATGAAATCCAGGGGCCTGCCCTCTTGCATCATTCTACCTGTCCCCCTCGATCACCTGCTGTGTTGTCTCTGGCTCGCTCTGCCTCGTGGCCCCGGTTGCGCTCTGCTCCGGCAAGGCGCTGAGGCGACGCGATTGGTCCTATTGTAGCGGAGCTGGCCCCAGCCTGGCAAGGGTGCTTTTGGCAGCCGGGTCAGTTGAGGCTCTCGCGCCGCGGCTGATCGCGCAGGGTTCTCCCAAGGCGCCGCAGGAGGCTGCGCCCAAGGCGCAGTTCGAGCGGCAGGTCTCTCGTCTCTACTCTACGGCAAAAGCGCCTCAGTAAGCTTTCGACCAGGCCCAGGAGCCAGCGGATCTGGTGCATTTCCGGCTCGGTGAAATAGACCAGGTAGGCTGTCCGGCTGACCATCGTCTGCTGGCAGCGCCGCTGCAGCAGGGTGAGCACTTCCTCTATTTCTCGCATGCCGCACAGGGTAGCTTGCTCCTCTACGCTCAGCTCTCGGGCAATGGGTCCCTGGAGCCAGAGGACTTCTCGCTCATGGAGCCAGTGCTCCCAGCAGGCTTGTCCGTTGGGCGAGAGCATGGCAAAGAGCTGCTCCTGCAGTTCGGCCAGCAGGCGCCCGGCAAGGACCCATTCAACCAGGGTGGCCAGTGGAAACTGTGGCATGCCGGCCAGCAGCGAACGGCGGCGCGGGCGTCTCGGCTGGCGCCCTTGAGGAGAAGGACGACGCCGGCTCATGGTTTGCGCCCCCAGACGGCCAGCCCTCCGCTGCTGGTGCGCAGGCACTCCCATTCCTGGGGCAGGGCGGCAAGCGTCTCGGCCACCTGCTCGCGAGGGAGATGGTTGACGGCGGCAAGCTGCGGCTCCAAGGCTCGCAGGGCGCTCAGGACATCCTCGCGGAAGAGAGGGGCACCCCGCCGACGTCCATACAGGGGCATCTGGAAGCGTAGGGTGTGTGGCTGTAGGCCGCGCTCTTGCAGCCAGTGGGGCAGGTTCAGAGCGGCATCCAGGCGCAGACCACGCCGTTCCAGGAGGGCGCTGAACCAGGTGCGGACCTGTCGATGAAGCGGTCCTTCGTTGCAGGTGTCGCCAGTGGCTTCGATCAGTTCGAGCCAGCCGCCGGGCCGGGTGATGCGCAGCAGATCGTCGAGGATGCCAGGCCAGGCGGTGAGGGGAATGGCGGTAGCCAGAAAGCGCTGATGGACGTAGTCAAAGTGAGCTTCGGGGAAGGGCAGGCCAGCTAGCAGGTCGGCCTGAACCGGCTGGCAGTGCGAAGGGAGCGGCTGACGGCAAAGGGAGAGGTCTTTGTCAAGGGCCACCAGTCGGGCGTGAGGCCAGCGGCGAGCGGCTTCGCGCAGCCAGATGCCAGTACCGCTGCCGACGTCCAGGATGGCGGTCGCTTGTTCTACGGGCGCCAGGAAGTGGCTGCCCAGGAGCTGGCGCAGGGCGAAGTGTTGCAGGTCGAGGCGGGCCTGTTCGCGGCGCGAGCGCGGCAGGGCATAGGTCTCGGCGGGACCAGGGCCGGCGGCGCTGGAGCCTGTTACGGCGATGGCAGGGGAGCCGCTGGCTCCCAGCAGCTGGGTGAGCCAGGTCCAGATCATGCCCACCCCTCCTTTCGCTCGGAGAGCAGCCGACGCAGGATGGTAGCCCACGACACTCGCTCGCTACGGGGCAAGACAATCGGCTGCGGCTGGTTGAGACAGAGGCTGCGGCAGAGACAGCGCTCGCAGAGCGACTGTTTACGCGCTACGCTTGGGAGACAGGGCTGGGGCACGGTGGCCATGCTGAAGTTTCCTCCTCTCTACTTGTCAGTATCTTCCTCGAACGACTATACTGTCCATCGAGATAGTCAGATGCTTTTCTGACTTATATCATATCAGAAAGATTAGGGTGGAAACGGTACTACATGTTCCTTACGACGGCACACTATGTTACCTGTCAGAAGCGGAGGATGCCTTCGTTATGTTACCCAAGAATACTTTCGGCCACCTTATCCGCACCTACCGCCGCCTTCGCGGCTGGAGCCAGGCCGACCTGGCCCAACGCTGGGGCTACAGCCGTGAATACGTCTCCCAGATCGAACGCGGCCAACGCAAGCTCGACAGCCTCCAGCAGGTCCTGCGCCTCGCCGACCTCCTCGACATCCCTCAAGACCAGCTCGACGCCATCGGGCGCGGCATCCCTCGCCGCTCCCTCCCGATCCAGCGCCCCGAACAAGCCGATAGCGCCATCCTTCAGATGCTCCTCGCCCCCAGCCGCGACATGGTCCAGCTCTCTTACCTGCTCTGGATCGCCGATCAAGCCCCCTCCCTCGAAGATAAGCTCCATGACCTCGTCTCCCAACTCGACCAGGCCCTCATCTCTTATCACGGTGACCTCCTCCAACCCGCTCAGCAGCTCCTCGCCTACGCCCACCAGATGCTCGGACGCATGGCCGTCGACCGCCTCGACCTGGCCGCCGCCGCCGGCCACTTCTCCGAAGCCATCGCCCTCGGCGAGGAACTTCGTGACCCCGACCTGCTCACCATCGGCATGGTCTACCAGGGCAGCCTCTTACGCAAGCGGGGCCGCTTCGAAACGGCCATCCGCTGCTTCGAGGCCGCTCGCCAGCATCTGATTGGCGCCAGCCCGGCCACCCAGGGCATGTACTACGTCCATCTCTCCACGGTCTACGCGGACAGCGGCCAGGAAACCCCTTTCCTGCGTTGCATCGAGCAGGCCCTCGATCTGGTTTCCAGCCAGCAGGACAGCCTCGCCGGACTGGCCAACGATTTCAGCCTCGATGATGTTCTCTGGGCTAAGGCCGGCGGCTTCGCCGAACTCTGGAAGCCAGCCGAAGCCGTTAAGGTGTTTGAAGAAACCGATCGACTTCGGCCATTCAGGCCCTTGCGAGAACTCGGTGCATATACTATTAATAAAGGCAAAGCCTATCTGCGGCTTGGAGACCTTGAAGAGGGGCTTCACCTCGTCTTAAAAGGGCTAGAGCTGGCAACCGAATACCGCTCAGCCCGCCAAATTGGCTGGGTAGAACGGATTTACACGCAACTGAGAGCACTACCAATCGGGAAGGATAAACGTCTTGAGACTTTGAAAGACGCCTTGTCTGAGGCAAGAAGGAAGCTAGAATAATCAGCCCGAGAGCACAGCATGATCGTTCCAGGCCAGCCTGTTCCTGCCTGGCTCTTACCATAGCGCGCGACCCGTCGCCTGGCACCAGGCACAGCTTGCGTGCTCTCTTGTGCAGCATGGAGACGAATCATGAAGCAGGCCGAAGCCCTCGCACCCGAACGCTTTAGCCCCACAGTCGCCGGCCTTCCACTCTTCTACAACCGCGGCACTGTCTACGAGGAGTACGCGCGTAGCTGCGCCGACCTCGGGCAAGCTCAGCTCTCCTTCCACTACCTCGACCTCGCTCAGCACTCCCTGCCGGCTACCCGCTTCTGGGAGCTGATGCTACTCACCGCTCGCGTCATCGTCCTCGTCAAGGCCCACGAGTTCGACGCCGGCATCTCCCTCGCCCTCGATCTGCTCCCCGAACTCAAACAGAAGGGCCTCCAGCGCTCCCTCGACCAGCTCCAGCAGCAGACCGCACGCGCCAGCCGCTCCCTCGCCGACGCCCTGGCCGAGTCCGCTCCCGATTATTGACACAGAGAGGAGGCTGCACCATGTTACCTCAGCACACCTTCGGCCATCTTATCCGCACCTACCGCCGCCTTCGTGGCTGGAGCCAGGCCGACCTGGCCCAACGCTGGGGCTACAGCCGTGAATACGTCTCCCAGATCGAACGCGGCCAACGCAAGCTCGACAGCCTCCAGCAGGTCCTGCGCCTCGCCGACCTCCTCGACATCCCTCAAGACCAGCTCGACGCCATCGGGCGCGGCATCCCTCGCCGCTCCCTCCCGATCCAGCGCCCCGAACAAGCCGATAGCGCCATCCTTCAGATGCTCCTCGCCCCCAGCCGCGACATGGTCCAGCTCTCTTACCTGCTCTGGATCGCCGATCAAGCCCCCTCCCTCGAAGATAAGCTCCATGACCTCGTCTCCCAACTCGACCAGGCCCTCATCTCTTATCACGGTGACCTCCTCCAACCCGCTCAGCAGCTCCTCGCCTACGCCCACCAGATGCTCGGACGCATGGCCGTCGACCGCCTCGACCTGGCCGCCGCTGCCGGCCACTTCTCCGAAGCCATCGCCCTCGGCGAGGAACTTCGTGACCCCGACCTGCTCACCATCGGCATGGTCTACCAGGGCAGCCTCTTACGCAAGCGGGGCCGCTTCGAAACGGCCATCCGCTGCTTCGAGGCCGCTCGCCAGCATCTGATTGGCGCCAGCCCGGCCACCCAGGGCATGTACTACGTCCATCTCTCCACGGTCTACGCGGACAGCGGCCAGGAAACCCCTTTCCTGCGTTGCATCGAGCAGGCCCTCGATCTGGTTTCCAGTCAGCAGGACAGCCTCGCCGGACTGGCCAACGATTTCAGCCTCGATGATGTTCTCTGGGCTAAGGCCGGCGGCTTCTCAGAGTTGTGGAAACCTGCCGAGGCTCTCAAGGTCTACGAGCAGACAGACAAATTGCGCCCTTTCAGGCCGCTGCGAGAGCAGGGAGCGTACTTGATTGATAAGGGAGAGGCTTACCTACGCCTGGGAGAGCTAGATGAGGGAATCTCTCTGTCCTTGAAAGGGATAGAACTAGCCACCTCCTATCAATCAAGACGTCAGCTAGGCTGGGTCGAAAAAACCTATCAGCGTTTGCGCGTTCTCCCCATCGGGAAGGATAAACGTCTTGAGACTTTGAAAGACGCCTTGTCTGAGGCAAGAAGGAAGCTAGAATAATCAGGCGGAGTGAGCCTATAGGTTGGCATGATCGTTTCAGGCCAGCCCGTTCCTGCCTGGCTCTTACCATAGCGCGCGACCCGTCGCCTGGCACCAGGCACAGCTTGCGTGCTCTCTTGTGCAGCATGGAGACGAATCATGCAGCACGCCATCATTGTTATGCCCCAGTCTCTCAGCTACCCTCCCCCGACCACCCAGGGCTGTGCGCTTCATCTCCCCACTCCATTACCTCTGTCCTGATCACTTTTGCCTCTCGCTTGCTTATGCTATGCTCATCCATATCGATCGTCCGCTCTTGACTCTGACTCTACCCAATAAAGGATGAGACCACAATGAACCTTGCCGCACGGAAGGCCTTCGGCCCACTCAGCCAGCAGCTTCGCTCACGCGCGTCGCTCGACCTGGCCATAGCCTGGCTCCCTGCCAGCTGTTTGTTCTTACTCGCCTTGCTGCTCTATCTGCATGCACTGGGATCGCCCAGCCTCTGGTTTGACGAAGCCTTCTCTGTTGAGCTGGCGCGCCAGCCACTGCCGCGGCTCTGGCAAGCCATCTGGGGACCCGAGCCGAATATGGAGCTGTATTATCTCCTGCTGCATTTCTGGCTGCAACTCACCGGCACTCTCGGACTGGCCCCTACCGAATTCATCGTCCGCCTCCCCTCAGCTATCTGCGCCGCCCTCAGCGTCGTTGTCGTCTACCTCTTCGGCAAACGCTACCTCAGTGTGAGCGGCGGCCTCTGCGCGGCCCTGCTCTACCTGCTCAACTACTCGACGCTTATTTACGCCCAGCAGACCCGCGCCTACGCCCTGCAGCTGCTGCTGCTCACCCTCTCCTGGTACGCCCTGGCTGCCTGCCACACCGCCAGCCGTCGCCTGGCCGGCTGGTGGACCCTCTACGTAGTCACCACCACTCTGGCCCTCTACGCCCAGCTCTTCAGCCTGGTCATCTTCTTCATCCAGCTTGTGACCATTGCTGGCCTCTGGCTGCTACCTACAGCCTGGCGCGAGGGCGCCCGCCAGCGCTGGAAGCTTATCGCCAGCGCTCCCGTCGCTATTGGCCTGCTCGCCCTCCCGCTGATCCCCGTCGCCAGACAAACTGGTAAGACCGAGTGGCTGGCACAGCCGCACATCCACGACCTGCTCAACCTGCTGGCCGTCATGCTCGGCGGCGACCATCCGCTCGTGACCCTGCTCGTCCTGAGCTGCCTGCCAGCCTTGATACTGATCCCCCTGGCCTTCAGCCTGCAACAGCTCCAGAGGCGGCGTCAGCCCCAACCGGCAGGCGCCTCCGAGAGCACCACCGAAAGCGGTACCCTCACCGACCAGCGCTGGTACCACTCTGTCAGCCATCTCCCACTGCTCTGGCTCATCGGCTGCTGGTTCATCCTGACCATCCTGCTCAGCTTCGGCCTCTCACTCGGACCGGCCCGCCTCTTCTCCTCCCGCTACCTGGTGGTCACCATGCCCGCCTTCGCCCTCCTCAGCGCCCTGGGCCTCTCCCTCGTGCGCCCGCGCCTCCTCCAGGGAGCGCTCGCTCTCCTCCTCGTCGCCCTCTCCTTCGTCAACGCCCTCAACTACTACCCACACGCCCAGCTCGAAGACTGGCGCAGCGCCGCCATGTGGCTCCAGCACCACTACCAGCCCAACGACGGCCTCGTCTGCTACAACACCATCCAGGGCTGTCAGGTCTCCTTCGAATACTACTTCTACGCCTACCCCATCAGCCAGGCCCACTTCACTAACGACGCCCCCGGTAACCTGCTCTCCTGGCAGACCGACAACGGCTACGCCGCCCCTGGACGCACACCCGACGCCGCCCTCGACATCAACGCCGTCGCCGCCTACGCCCGCCAACACCCCCGTCTCTTCTACATCGTCGGGCGTGTCCCCGATAGCCAGGCCGCCCAGCAAGTCAGCGCCGTCGAAACCTGGCTGGACCACCACTACCACTTGTTGGCCTCCATGAGCAGCGCCGGCAGCATCAGCGTGCACCTCTACGCCGTCACACCAGAACCATCCTCAGAAGGCTCCCCGGCCAGTGCCAGCAGCCGGCTCGCGCTGGCCCCTACGGCTCCGCCAATGGCAACCTGATCGCAAACGTGCTGCCCTGGCCCGGCGTGCTCTCAACGCAGACACTGCCCCCATGCGCCTGCACAATACTGCGCACAATGGCCAACCCCAGCCCACTCCCACCGCGGTCACGACTGCGCGCCCGATCGGCTCGATAGAAGCGCTCGAAGACATAGGGCAGGTCTTCGGGCGCAATGCCGATCCCCGTATCGCTTACCCGTAGCTGGGCCTGCCTCCCCTCGATCGAGAGCGCCAGCGAGACCGTCCCTCGCGCAGGAGTATACTTGAGCGCGTTATCCACTAGAGCGATTAGGGCCTGCTTGAGAGCGTCAGCCTCGCCATAGACCTGCACCGGCTCCGTCTGCAGCAGCACCAGCCGTGGCCCGCAATCGTCTTCGTCGAAAGCTCCCTGGCCCTCGGGTCGCTCGGGCCGGCTCAGCCGCCGGTATTGGTGGAAGACCTCCAGCAGCAGATCGTCAAGCGGCACGCGCGACAAGGAACGTTGCGCTGACTGCCTCTCTGTTCGCCCGCCACCGGCACGCAGCCGCTGCAGCTCATCGCTGCGCGCCAGTAACAGCAGGTCCTGAATCAGGCGCCCCATGCGCTGGGCCTCCGCGCGGGCATCTTCCAGCGCCGCCTGTACCTCGCTCGCCGGCAGATCAGGCGCGCGCGCCAGCAGATCAAGATTGCAACGAATGGAGGTCACAGGGGCCCGCAGCTCATGCGAAGCATCGGCGATAAAGCGCTGCTGAGCACGATACGCCTCTTCCAAGGCGGCCAACATACTATTCAGCGTACGGGCTAACTCCCCTAGCTCCTTACTTCCTCCCAACTCACCACTATCCAGAGTCAGCCGCCGGCTAAAATCACGCGCATCCTTAATCTGCCGGGCCGTGCGCGTGATGCGCTGCACGGCCTGCAGCGGTCCCCGCGTCAGAAACCAGCCTCCCAACATAGCCAGCAGCAGCGTCAGCGCAGCCCCCCCAAGCAGCGCCGCCCGCAACCAGGCCAGCCACAGCTCGATATCCTGCTCCGAGCGCGCTACCTGGATCACATGATAGACCCCCTGGCAACCAGGACCGCTGAGCAGGGTATAGACGCGCACATGACGGCCAGCATAGGAAAGGGTGGTGAAGAAGCCCACCTCCGCCGCAGCCACGGACTCGGTGCGGCTGCTCTGGAGAGCCTGCCGAAAGGCGGCAGCATCCCAGGGCACCGGCTGGGGAAGAGGTGTCATGCTGCCCGGATCGAGATAGACTAGCGACTGCTGCGGGTTGGCATTCGCGGTAGCCGCCTCGCCAGACCCCGAGGTCGTGGCCAGCAGCCTTCCTGTCGCGCTCAGCACCTCGATCGAGACCCCCGACCCCAGCGTGTCAACGCCATTGAGGAGCACAGGCAGCCCCCGCGGCAAGGACTCTTGCGCGGCAGCGCTACACTCACTAACCCAGAGGATCTTTCCAAAGCGCACGCTCGCAGCACGGCTGCGTAGCAGATCATCCAGCCCCTGATAGGCCGTGCCCTCAGCCTGTCGGTAGACAGGCCACCCGAAAGCCCCCAGCGCCAGCGCCAGCAGCAGCGTATAGACCAGCGTCAGGCGCACTTGCAGCGGGAGCGCCCTCATAGCCCTCGGCGCCATCGCGACCATTGCAACCATTGCAACCATCGCTCTCCTTCGGCTCCCCTTACTCGGAAAGTCGCAAGACATAGCCAGCGCCACGCACCGTCTGAATCAGCCGCTTCTCTCCCTGCTGCTCCAGCTTATTGCGCAGGCGCCCAACATAGACTTCGAGAATATTCGGACTCCCCTCGAAATCATATCCCCAGATCTGTTCCATCAAGAAAGCACGGGTCAATACCACCCGCGGATTGCGCAGGAAGAGCAGCAGCAGCTCATACTCCGTCGTGCTCAGCTCAATCAGGCGCTCGCCGCGCCGGGCCTGGCGCGTGGCCGTGTCCAGCTCCAGATCGGCAAAACATAGCATCTCACGGCCAAGGGTGGACGGAGCTGCACGTCTCAGCAGCGCTTTGACGCGCGCTAACAGCTCTTCAAGCGCAAAGGGTTTGACAAGATAGTCATCCGCGCCCAACTCTAGCCCCTGGACACGATCCTTGACCGCATCGCGCGCCGTGAGCATTAAAATGGCAACACGCTCCCTGGCCTCGCGCAGGGAGCGACAGACCTGCAAACCATCGAGACCGGGAAGCATGAGATCAAGAATGACCAGATCGGGCGCAGTCGCCCGCACCGCCGCCAGCGCACTCTGTCCATCAAAGGCCGTCGAGACCTGAAAGCCCTCATAGATCAGAGTACGGCGCAGAGTATTGACCAGGCGGCTATCGTCATCAACAATCAGAATGTGCGCCTTCATCCTACCTATCGGGACCGGATGCCCCCAGCTTCAATCATGGGCAGCAGCGGGGCAGGACAGCGCAGACCCTCAGCTCAGCCGAAGATCGCACGCCGTCCCCCCGCCACAGCCAGCCTGGCTCAGATCACTCGTCAATCCACTCATCAATCAAGACGACCAATCGCCCAGGGAGTCCTGGCCGGTACGCTCAGCGGAGCCTGCGCCTCGCCGCTGCTGAGGTCGATAGGGATAATCCCCTCAGCAGGACTGACAGCATAGAGCAGTCTGCCCGTCCCATCAATGGTCAGTCCGGTGAAACTTTCCTGGGGCACATACTCGCTTTGCAGGCCCGGCAGCTGAGGATCAAACACCCAGATGCCTTTCAGACCAACCACGTAGAGCCAGCGCTGATCAGGCGAGAGCACCGCCCCACTGGCCAGCTGGCGCCCCATGACTTCAGGGTCCGCCTGCTGCGTGCGCCCAGGGCTGAACCGATCGCTCGTCGGCCCAGGCACCCCGGTCACGCTCTTCGGATCATAAGCGAGCCTGACATCAACGACAGCCATCACCCCCAGGGCCGCATTGACTGCGTACAGGGTCTGCTCATCCTGCGAAAGGGCCAGCGTATAGAAGTGGAGCAAGGCCCTGGCCTGGGCACCTGTCCCGGTCGGCAGATCGACACAGCGCGCCAACAGCGGGTCGTCAAGCCGATCAGTCAAGGGCAGAATGTGAATGAAGGCTTTATTCTGCTCGGGATTGATATAGATGGTAAAGGCAGCCTTTCCGTTGGGCGCCAGTTGGCGGGTGAGAGCAACCCCCTGCATCTTCTCATCAGGCTCGTTCTTGTCGACGATCACCTGGGGCAGCAAGCGCTCACCCACCACATCGTATGCTCGCACATTATAGTGATAGGCGGCGCGATCAAGATATTCGAGCAGGTAAAGGATGCGCCCCTGGGGCGAGATGCCATCAAGATCGAAATCACCACTCAGGCTAATGGTGGTTGCCAACTTGCCCGCCGCCATATCGATCAGCGCGAGGCGGCTGATCTGAGCTGGCGTACTGAGGTCACGCAACACAAGCCAGCGGCCATCACCAGAGAGCAAGGATTTGCCGGCGCCGAGGTCCGCCGTGGAGTAGCTGCCGGCAATAGTCAGCGAGCGCAGCGTCTCCCCCGAGCGCATATCAACCACCGTGATCCTCGTCTGTCCTCCTCCTGCCAGCGCCCGATAGAGGCGGCGATGATCTTGCGACATCAACCCAATGGGCAAGGTCAAAACCTTCCCAGAAGACTTACCCGCCGCCTCAAACACAAGCAGACGCTGACTGCTTTGACTGGAAGGTGAACCATCCACAACATACAGCACATTGTTGCCAAGGATACTCTGCTTCTCTCCGCCTCCGCGCGACGGTGCTGGCTGGCCGCCACAGGCCCCCAACGCCAGGAGCAGAGCAACCATCACCAGTAAAGATCGCTGCAAAGGCCGCGCTCTGTCCCTCATCTTTATGCTGTTCATCGGCTCCCCCTCTCTGCTCTTTCGCAGGTGTCAGGGCATGAGTGAACACTACGGAGACTCCGCTCAAGCCTCATTGACTGTTCGCTATAGAAGGTATACTTGAAAGACCTGAATTGGAGCTAAATAGAAAGAGGCATCCCGAGGACCTGCACAGGCCATCGTTCTGCAACGGCAGCAGAGCCAGGTATGCCATCCAAGAAGCAACCAAAAAGAGGGTGCCCCACCACCTGCCGCTGAAGGTGGTAGGGCACCCAGCATGATCTTGCCCGCTCCGGCGCAGACCAGGCCCTGCCGCTCGCCGTCAACGAGTCATGAGTCAGGCGATTAGCGCGTTCCGGCAGGACGGTCCTGCACATCGCGGCGCGTGACGCTCAAGTAAGCCACAAACAGAACCAACAAGATTAGCAAGGCCAGCGAGACCTTGTCATCGCCTAAACCCAGGCCGCCCAGATACGGCTTGCCCAGCCAGTCCGCAATCGAGGCCCCCAGGGGCCTGGTCACAATATAGGCCCACCAGAAGGCCGCGATCGCATTGAAGCGGAGTAACCAGTACCCCAGCGCCGGCAGCGCAAAGAGGACCGCGAAGAGCAGAATCGAGGGGAAGTAGCCGAGATTCAGAGTAGCCGCCGTCAGATCGCCTGCCGCCGTTCCCAGGGCAAAGGTGGCAATCACCGCCGCCCAGTAGAACAGCTCACGGCGCCCACGATAGACACTATGAATCGAGAGCGTGTGCTCACACCAATACCAGACCACAAAGACCACCGCCAGGGCCGTCGAGAAAAAAACCGTCGAGACTACATACGAGACACCCAGCACCACATGCAAGACATCGGCGGCCATCGTTCCAAAGACCGCCACCATCAAGGCCGCCAACCAGTAGACCCAGGCGATATAGCGCCGCAGGCAGAGCTGCAAGATCAAGGCCGCCACCAGCCCAAAGCAGCCTAAGCCCACCGCCACATAGGGATTGATCTGGTAGACCAGAAAATCCGAGGTCGATTCACCCAAGGCCGTCGTCAGGAGCTTGATCACCCAGAAATAGACCGTGATCTCCGGTACCTTGACGAACAGCGGCTGCCATTGCTGAGGCGAGAGCGCAGGAGGAGAAGAAGACGGCTCCTGCCTGGCAGGATGGACCCCCAACGGCGAAGAACGCATGTCAGACATGGTAGCCTCCTTTCGGCTCGCACCTCGACAGCGCCCGTCGCCCCCGATCCCCGGACTGGCAACAAGCACCAACGTTCCTGACAAAAGCCCGAACAGCCTCACTCAGCCCCCCTCTCCTTACTGGATGAGCGGGAGTCACAGGAAGAGGAGTATGCATAGCGTTAATCTGTCCCTCCGTGCAGTATGCCATCAATATCGCGCAAGAGTAGCAGCAGGCAGAGCGGCCCATCGAGCAATCGGCACCTCTCTGCTCTGCCAGCAGCCACGGGAAGCACGGCAGCGGCTCCAGCCTTCTCGTGCTCCATCGCTGCTCTACCAGAACGATGGAAATCCTTAACCGGCCACGGAGAGAGAAAGGAAGCCCGTGCCCCCAGTCCGCCCCCTCAATCTCGTCCCACCAACCCAGACGCGACGGCGCAGAGTCATGCACCCAGGCAGCAGGCCCCCCCGGCTGCCCTTGCTCACCAGAGCAACTCGGACCCCCACCCCCAACCTGCGCCATGCGCAGTAGCACCACTCCAGGGGAAAAAGAGAGCTTCACACAAACGAGTCAACCAATAAAAGCAGTAGGAACAGCACGAAGAGAAGTGAAGAACGCCAGTCCAGAAAGGCACAGAGCAAGCCAGACCCGCCGCCAGAGGAGCAGACCCGGACGCCTCACCCACCAACAGGAGAGGGGACCGCTGACTAGACTCGCTTCTGCGCCAGCCGGGCCATCATCAGGCGAATCGCCATCGCCTCCCGGAAATGCAGGCGCGCCAGACGCTCAGCCTCGTCCTCATCCTGGCGCACAATAGCCTCAAAGAGGGCCTCATGCTCGGGCAGAGCCGCCCGCTGGCGCTCCGGCCTATCGAGCGTTGTCTTCTGCAAGCGCTCGATCAAATCGCGCAGATTCGTCAGCTCACGGAACAGATAGCGATTGCGCGCCGCCTGCCAGATCGCCTCATGAAAGGCATGGTTGAGCACCACCAGCCGCTCAACGTCGCGCTGCTGTGTTGCCTCACGATACTCCTCCAGAATGCGCCGCAAACTGGCTACCTCCAGCTCTGAACGCAAACGCGCCGCCAGCCGCGAAGCCATCCCCTCCAGGGTCTCGCGCACAGCACACAGCTCCTCCAATTCCTCCGGCGAGGTCGTCCCGACGACAATCCCCTGACCAGTATCCCTCACCAGATTGTCCGCCTCCAACTTACGCAGCGCCTCCCGCACCGGCGTGCGACTGACTGAGGCCAGAGCAGCAATGCTCTCCTCTACAAGCCGCTCATTCGGCTCTAAGGTTCCATCAAGAATAGCATTGCGCAGAAATTCATACAGTTCCTGGGCACGGGAACGCTCACCCGGGAGCTGGATTCGAGAGAGAGGCATATACTTCACCCACTTTCCTGAGAGAGAAGTGTCATGGAGAGCCTTCCTTGCTCTCCTTAATTGTATACATCCGTATGCAAGATGCTGTCAAGCGAGCCGGAATTTCTTGACAGGGAGCAGATGCCGGTTCTACCCCTCTCATCACAATGCCAGAGCGCGCCATTCAGCAAGGCTCACCCCCTTGACAAGCTTCCTTCCCCAGTGTATATAACTGTTGTACAACTGTATACGACTGTATACAGTGATGAGTTCGTGATGAGAGCAGGCCGGAGCCTTGGGACTGCCTGTCCGCCTGTGGCTCTACTTGCGGACCTGCTCGCCGGAGCCAGAGCGAGAGCTGACGAAAGCCCTGGTTCATCTCTGGACAGTCTTGTACATACAGCAGTATGGCTTATCAGGTGTACGACAGGACGAGCGGAGAAGCGCCCATCATGGCAAGGTAATGCAACAAGACAGATCTGGCAAGTCGGAACAGTCGGCGCGTGACTACTGGCCAGGCAGGCTGTCCTGCCTGGCTATCCGGCTGGCTGGTTAGCTGGTCTTCTGTACTTTGCCGTGTTCTCTCCCGCTCCTCTCGGGCGTTGCCGAGGAGTCTGGGCCTACTTGTCTGTCAGACTGCCTGCCCCGCGGCAGCGAGCGCCACGCTGATCAGCAGATCCGGCATGGCACAGCAAAGCTATGCCGGAGGCGCAGGAGGGAAGAGCCTCCAACCCTAACGAATGGACGAACGCACGCACCAAGGCGGCCCTATTCAACTCTCACAAGGAGGTGTCTCGACATGGCACTATTTCAGCGACCGCACGCGCCCCGTCGTTCTCTCCCAAGCGGCCACCTTTTTATCGCTTGCCTGCTGCTGATTGCACTGGTGCTCTCAGCCTGCGCCTCCTCCACCTCCGGCGGCTCCTCGTCCTCGGGGCCGATCCGCATCGGCTTCTCCATCACCGAGACAGGTCCGCAATCGGCGCCGGCCAAGTTTGACCTGCAAGGCTATCAGCTTGGCGTCGAAGCCATCAACGCCCAAGGCGGACTACTTGGGCGCAAAGTGCAACTGGTCTACTACGATGACCAGGGGAGCGCCTCAACCGCGGTCCAGCTCTACCAGCGTCTTATCACCACTGACAAGGTGGACCTTCTCGTTGGGCCCTACCAGACCGACCTGACCTCAGCCATCGCGCCGCTGGTGACACGTTACAAGATGGCCATGCCAGCGATGGCCGCCAACCTGGAGCCTTTCAGTGGGCGCTATCCCTACCTTGTGCAGTCGATCACCCAGACACCGCGCTACATGATCCCAGTCATCGACCTGGCGGCCACCAAGGGCTACAAGACGCTAGCCCTGTTGATCCAGGATACCGCCTTCCCGCGTGAGCTGGCTCAAGGGATCAAGCAAGAGGCTGCCTCGCGCGGCATACGTGTGGTCTTTGAAGCCACCTACCCAGCCGACACCAACGACTTCACCGCCCTCGTCCTCAAAGCTGGTGCCGCCAAACCCGACATGATCATCGGCGCCACCTATCTGGCCGACGCCGAAGGCATTATTCGTGCCGCACGAGCCTCTAACGTCAATGCCAAGCTCTTCGCCTTCAGCATCGGACCCGTCGAGCCAGAGTTTGGCAGCGCCCTGGGCGACGCAGCTAACGGCATCCTGGGCACAACGCTCTGGTTCCCTACGATCAAGACCAGTGGCAATGCCGAGTTTGTTCAGAAGTTCCGCGCGCGCTTTGGTCGCGATCCCGACTATCATGCGGCAATGGCCTATGCCACAATGCAGGCCCTGGCGGCAGCCGTCAAGATGGCCGGCAGCCTGGATCAGACTAAGATCCGCGATGCTTACCTCAAGCTCGACCTCCAGACGGTGGCTGGTGAGTTCAAGCTGAACAGCCTTGGTCAGCAACTGGGCTATCAGTCCTATGTGCTGCAGTGGCAAAACGGCAAGCAAGAGCTGGTCTGGCCATCAGAAGTAGCCACCAGCCCTGTCCAGTTGCCGCATCCGAACTGGTGAGCACGCCCGCAATGGGTCGGCATGGCGCTGCTCTGCGCGGGGCGGGCACGCCCGTCTGACCGACCTGGAAGAGGGGGAACGCGAACGATGCTTCAGCTCCAGACCTATCTGTTACTCCTACTGACCGGTATCATGTGGGGCGGGGTCTACTTGCTGATGGCCTTCGGCCTCAACTTGATCTACGGCGTGATGAAGGTGGTCAATCTGGCCCACGGCGATTTTATTGTCGTGGCTGGTCTGCTGGCCGTGACGCTCTATGGCGCCTTCCAGGCCGGGCCAGTCCTGGCTATCCCTCTGGCCACCCTGCTCTTCCTGCTCGTTGGCCTGGCGGTCTACCGCGGCCTGCTGGCCCATGTGGATACGACAGGATCGCAAGGTGAGCTGCGCACGCTGCTGATTACCTTCGGTCTCTCATCGATCATCTCGAATATCGCTCTCTTGATCTGGGGAGGCCAGTATCAGTCGGTACCGTTCTTTCAATCCGCTGTACGCCTGGGGCCACTCTTCCTGCCGGAGTCGCTAATTGTCTCGTCGCTGGTGGCCTTCGTTCTGGCCTTTGCTGTCCAGTTCTGGCTAACTCGCACACGCTGGGGGCGGCTGGTACGGGCCACGGCTCAGTCAGAGCTGGGAGCGGCTAGCTGCGGCTTGAATACGGGCCGTATCCGCCTGCTGACCTTCGCGCTGGGGGCCGCTATGGCAGGGGCCGCCGGCGCCCTCACCGTGGTGCTGATCCCTGTCCAGGCCGCTTCTGGCGGCTTTGTAACCGTGCAGGCGTTTACGCTGATCGCCCTCGGGGGCCTCGGTAACTATCTGGGCGCTCTCCTGGCGGCTATCTTGCTTGGCGTGATCGAGGTCAGTAGCAGCTATTTCCTGGGGGCCAGCGCCGCCTCGGCGATGATCTACCTGATCTTTATTCTAGTGCTGATTGTGCGACCGCAGGGCCTGCTTGGCCACAGGGGGCGCATATGAGAGAGAGAGAGACGAGGCCGGCTTTGACACGGACCAGAGCGCCACGAGTGGCCATCACCCTTGCTCGTCTCAGGCAAGAGAGGATCTGGTTGCTCTTTGGGATCGTGGTGCTGGCGGCGGCGATGGTGGCCCTCTTCGGCAATGGCGATCAGGCTCAGTTACTTTTCTCTACCTGCCTGTTCGTGGTGCTGGCCTACGCCTGGAACATCATCAGTGGGCTGAGTGGCTATGTCTCCTTCGGCCAGGTGGGCTTCTTCGGCATCGGCGCCTATATGGCAGCCACCTGTCAGATCGCCTGGCAGTGGGACTGGTATTTGGCGGCGCTGGGCGCGGTCCTGGCGGCCATTGTGCTGGCATTGCCGCTGGGAACGGTCATGCTCCGCCTGCAGGGCATCTTTTTCGCTCTGGGTATGTTCGGGCTGAGCCGCATTGGCGCGCTGATCGCGACCTCCACCTCGCTGGTCGGTGGGAGCATGGGCGAGCCGGTGCCGATCGTGGGAACGACGCAGGAGACGGCGCTTGCGATGCTGGGCTGCGCCGTGGGGGCTGTGGTGCTGACGGCCTGGCTGCTGCGCTCGCCACTGGGGCTGCGCCTGCTGGCTTTACGCGACGACGAGAAGGCCGCTGAGGCTTCTGGGATCAATACCAATGCCAGCAAGGTGACCGCCTTCTGCCTGAGCGCTGGCCTGGCGGCGCTGGCCGGCTCGCTCTACGTCTGGAACGTGGGCTTTATCGATCCCGGCAGTGCTTTCAACAATACCTATGAGCTGCAGACGATCTTGATGGTGCTCTTCGGCGGCATTGGGACGCTCTGGGGGCCGCTTCTGGGGGCAGTGGTCATCTCCTTGATTAGCAATGCTCTCTGGGCCCAGTTCCCGCAGCAGCAGCAGATCATTCTAGGGGCCTTGATTCTGATCGCGGTGATCTGGATGCCGGGCGGCCTGGTCTCGCTCTTCCAGCGCTTTGGCTGGCTGCGGCGCCGTCCGGTGTGGGGTCCTCCGCCGCCGGTGGAAGCAGAGGAGCGCCTGCCGCTCTTCCCCGCGGCTGTGGGCAATGTGGGCGAGCCAGTGCTGGGCTGCCAGGAGGTGACACGCCGTTTTGGTGGCCTGACCGCTCTGAATCGGGTCAGTCTGGAGGCTCGCAGTGGGCATATTGTGGCGGTGATCGGTCCCAATGGGGCCGGCAAGACAACCCTCTTTAATCTGATCACGGGCTTCGATCGCTGCAACGGCGGGGCTATCCGCCTCGGCAAGATGCTGCTGAAGCGCCTGGCTCCCTATCGCATTGCCAGGGCCGGTATCGCCCGCACCTTCCAGACCTGCCGGCCTTTCCCCTCGCTGACGGCCTGGGAGACCTTGCTGTTGCCGGCCCTGGTGGCGAGTGCCTCCAAGGAGGAAGCCATCAGAGCGGCAGCCCAGATGCTGGAGCGCCTGGCCTTACGCGATCAGTGGGATGCTTCTCCTGAGAGCCTGCCGCCCGGTCAGCTACGTTTCCTGGAGATCGGGCGGGCTTTGATGCTGCGTCCGCGTGTGCTGCTCCTTGATGAGGTCATGGCTGGCATGTCGCCCGAAGAGATCCGCCTGATCCATGCCTTGCTGCGCGAGGCAGTCGCCGCGGGCTGCGCTGTGATAGCGATCGAACACGTTGTCCCTGCCATTATGCCCATTGCCGATCATGTCTCTGTCCTTGATTTCGGTACCACTATCGCCCAGGGCCGTCCGGACGAGGTATTGCGCAATCCCGCTGTGATCGAAGCCTACCTGGGCACGGGAGAGGAGGAGCCGGTCAATGCCTGAGTTGCTCCAGCTACAGCAGGTCTCGGGCGGCTATCACGGTCGCACGGTGGTCCATGAGGTCAGCCTGAGCGTCGCCGAGGGGGAGGCCGTAGCTGCTGTTGGCGCCAACGGGGCCGGCAAGACAACCCTCTTGCGTCTGATTATGGGCCAGCTTCCCTTGAGCGGTGGGCAGGTGCTCTTTGCAGGTCGCGCTCTGGGACGGCTGCCGACTTTTGAGCGCGTACGCCTGGGCATCGGCTATGTGCCCGAGGGGCGGGCCCTCTTTCCCGAAATGAGCGTCGAGGAAAATCTAGAGATCGGAGCCTATCGCGCCAGCAAAGCAGAGCTGCGCCAGCGTCTGGACCACATCTATCAGGTCTTTCCCAAGCTCCAGCGCCTGCGCCAGACGCGCTGCCGTCTGCTCTCCGGCGGTGAGCAACAAATGGTCACGGTTGGGCGCGCCCTGATGACTCGCCCGCGTCTGCTGATCCTCGACGAGCCATCGACCGGCCTGGCGCCGAGGGTGGTCGGCGAGCTGTACCAGGCGCTGCGCGTCTTGCACAGCGACGGCCTGACAGTCTTCGTCGTCGAGCAGAACGCCTATGCGGCCCTGCGCTTCGCTCAGCGCGGCTACGTTTTCGAGGACGGGCACATTACGCGCGTGGCTCCGGCAACCGAGTTGCTGCACGATCCCCACCTGGTGGAGTCCTATGTCGGGCGAGCCAGTCCACTGGCCAGCAGCCAGGGACCGGCGTGATGGATAGCGCCGGTATCTGAGCGCGCTGCCAGGTGAGGTGAAGCGTCAGGGCTGGGGCCGGCGTCTGGCTGGCCAGTGAGCAGCGTGCTTGCAACGCAACCTATTCCGTTAGCAGGAGGAGGACTGATTGTCGATGGCAGCCATCAAGGGGGCGGAACTGATCGTTGATTTTCTGATCAGGCGAGGTGTCCCCTATGTCTTTGGTCTCTGCGGTCATGGCATCCTTGGCTTTTTGGATGCCGTCTACGATCGCCGGGACGAGTTACAGGCGATTTCCGTGCACCATGAGGCCTGCGCCGCTTTCATGGCTGATGCCTATTTCCGCGTCGCTCAGAAGCCGGTTGCAACCTTCACCTCCTGTGGTCCTGGCTCCACGAACCTGGTGCCGGCCATCGCCTCGGCCTTCATGGATTCGTCGGCCCTGCTGGCCATCACCGGGAATGTGCCTACCTCGCAGTGGAACCGTGGCCCTTTTCAGGAGAGTGGGCGCTACTTCCAGGGGGAGTTTGTCAATGTGTTGCGCCCCTACGTGAAGCGCAGCTTTCAGCCAACGCGGGCCGACATGCTTCCGCTGGCATTACGCCAGGCTTACACGCTGATGCTGAGCGGGCGCCCGGGGCCAGTCCACCTCGATGTACCGCTCAATGTCTTTGTGGAGACCGTGGAGCGCGAGGAGGCCGAGCGCGAGCTATGGGAGTGCCCCATTGCCTCGCGCGCCGGAGCCGATCCTGCCGATCTGCAGGAGGCTCTACATCTTTTACTCGGGGCTCAGCGCCCGGTGATCATCGCCGGACATGGCGTCGAGCTAAGCCAGGCTGAAACGGAGCTGCTGCGCCTGGCCGAGCGCCTGGCGATCCCGGTGGCTACCACGCCGCTCGGTAAGGGCGTCATCGATACGCGCCATCGCTTGAGCCTGGGGGCAACGGGACGCAACGGCAGCTATCCGGCCAATGCTGCGACGCGGAACGCCGATGTCATTCTGGCTCTGGGGACGCGCTTTGACGATCGCTCGACCAGCTCGTGGTTGCCTGGCTTCACTTATCGCATTCCGCCTACCAGGCTGATCCACGTCGATATCGATCCCAGCGAGATCGGCAGGAATTTTCAACCAGCGGTCGGCATTGTGGGCGACGTGAGAACGGTGCTGCGTCAGTTGCTGGAGGCGCTGTCATCCTGTACAGAGACAGCGCTGGAGGCCCGGGCGGAGGCGCGTCGAGCCTGGCTGGAGAAGATCGGCGAGTGGCAACGCACATGGGAGGCCCATGTCACTGAGCCGCGCCGCTCGGAGGCGGTGCCCATTCGGCCCGAGCGCGTCATCAGTGAGCTGCGCGCCGCCTTGCCCGAGGATGCCATCGTGGTCTCCGATGTCGGCGTCCACCATAACTGGCTGGTCTCGGCCTTCCCCGCCTATCGCTCACGTACGCTGTTGCAGAGCTTTGGTTTCGCGTCAATGGGCTTTGGGGTCGCTGGCGCCCTGGGGGCCAAGCTGGCCGCCCCTGAGCGGAACGTGGTCAGTGTCTGCGGCGATGGGGGCTTCTTGATGTGGCCAGGCACGGTCGCCACGGCAGTCGAATACGCCATTCCGGTGGTCTGGCTGATCTGGAACAACTATGGCTATTGCTCGATCCGCGATCAGCAGCTCGGCTACTTCGGCAGCGGGCGCGAGCTGGTGACAAGCTTTGTCGAGGCGCAGAGCGGACGTTTTCTCTCGGCTGATTTCGCCGCTATGGCGCGCTCAATGGGGGCCGAGGGCTACACGGTCGAGCGCCCCAGCGATCTGGGCGATCTCCTGCGCCAGGCCCTGACGAGCGGGCGCCCAACGGTCCTTGATGTGCGCGTCGATCGCGAGGTCAGGCCCCCAGCAACGGCCAGCTGGGAGCTCCCGCCGCTGCCCCATCCATTGCCTACGTTCGGCTGGCAGGAGGATCAGGTATGAGTGCGTTTGCGTCGTTTGATCCGCGGCCCTCTTCGATGCCCAAGGAGGCCAGCGAGGTGCGCCCGGTGCGGGCCGAAGAATTGCTCTGGGTTGAGCCGCCGCAGCATCACCAGGCCTATTCTAAGCTGCTGGTGAACCCGGATAATAGCACGACGCGCTACTTTGATTTTCGACTCTCGCTTTATCAGCCACGCGGCTACGCTGAGAACCACGTCCATGAAGAGGCCGAGCACGTCTACTACATTCTCAAGGGGCGCGGCCTGATGCGCCTCGGCGAGCGCCAATACGTGGTAGAACCGCATACGGCCATTTTCATCCCGCCGGGAGTGGTCCATTCGCTGGCCAATACGGGCCTGGAGGATCTGCTCTTCATCGTGGTGACGGTGCCCGCCGGCGAGCTGGAGCGCCGCGACCAACGCGAGCACGAGGTCGCGGTCTCTAACGGTGACACGACTTCGCCCGCTAGCACGGACACGGGCGCTTCGTGACGGGAAGCTGCTCGCTTTGCTCGTGCGGCTATGACTGACGCCCACCAACCAGCCCAGCGACCGGCAGAGGTCGGGTCGACTTGCTCAGGCCCGGCCCACCGGCCTCTGGCTGCCCTTCTCTCGCAGAGCGAGCAGCCTTGAAGAAACAAGAGAAGGAAAGGAGCTGGCAACTCTCATGGGAGAGCGCTTGAAGGATCGCATCGCCGTGGTTACTGGCGCGGCCCGCGGCAACGGACGCGCCATTGCAGAAGCCTATGCCCGCGAAGGGGCCCATGTGGTGATCGCCGATGTTATGGAGGAAGCCGCCCGCCAGACTGCCGGCGAGCTTGCTCAGGCGACAGGTCAACGGGTTGTCGGGAGGCATCTCGATGTGACGAATGCGGCGGAGGTCAATGAGCTGGCTGCCTGGACGGTTCGCGAATTCGGGCGGGTCGATATTCTGGTCAACAATGCCGGCGTCATCGGACGTTACGATTTTCTGGAGATCACGGAAGCTGAATGGGATCGGGTGCTCAACATCAACCTGAAGGGAACCTTTCTCTGTGGCCAGGCCTTTGCGCGCCAGATGAAGGAGCAAGGTGGCGGCGTCATCATCAATATCGCTTCGGTCAATGCCGAGAGCGTCAACCCGACGACTGTCCATTACTGCACCAGCAAAGGCGGGGTACGCACCCTGACCAAAGCGATGGCCCTGGCGCTGGTCAAGGCCCATATTCGGGTCAACGCCATCGGCCCCGGCCCGATCTATACGGAGCTGAGCAAGGACCGACTGGATGATCCGCAATCGTTAGCGGCAACGCTGGCCCATATCCCAATGGGGCGCGTTGGGCAGCCGAGCGACCTGGCAGGGGCGGCGGTCTTTCTGGCCTCCGACGAGTCGGCCTACATCACGGGGATCACGCTCTATGTCGATGGCGGCTGGCTCACGATGTAGCCCGTACGCTCGGCTCACTCATGGCAGGCGAGGAGAACGGAGGAAAACAGCACGATGATACGCCATATTTTTCTTGGCAAGGCCCGCGCCGAGGCGAGGCCGGAGCAGCTAGAAGAGCTGTGTGCCGCCTGGCGCTCGCTTGTCGGGCAGGTGCCAGGCTTGCGCAGCCTGGTGGCCGGGCGCAACATCAGTCCGCGCGATCAACAGTATACCGTCGCGCTGGTGGCCGACCTCGACGATATGGAGGCCTGGGAGCGTTATATGCAGCATCCCGCGCATGTAGCGATCAGCCAGCACCTGACGTCTCAACTGATTCACAGCGATGGGCGCGCAATGGTACAACTGGTAATGGAGGATCAATGACAGAGTACTACGATGTCATCGTGGTCGGCGGCGGCAACGCCGGCCTCAGCGCTGCTCATGCGGCGCGCGAGCAGGTGGACAAGGTGTTAGTGCTGGAAAAGGCCGGTAGCGATTGGGCAGGCGGCAACAGCTATTTCACGGCGGGGGCCTTCCGCACCACTTTCTCTAGTCTGGAGGAGCTGCTGCCGCTGCTGGACGAGCGCGATGAGCTTTTTCTCCAGCGAACGGCGCTCCCTCCCTACACACCTGAGCAGTTCCTCCAGGATATGCAGCGCACGACGAAGGGCCGCTGCGACCCTGAGTTGACGGCCATTCTGGTACAGGAGGCCGCCGAGACGATCCGTTGGCTGCATCAGAAGGGGCTACGCTTCCGCCTGATGTACGATCGCCAGTCGTTTCAGGTCGACGGAGAATTCCGCTTCTGGGGCGGGCTGGCCCTGGGTACGGTCAATGGCGGCAAGGGATTAATTGAGCAGCATCTGCAGGCAGCGACGGCCAGCGGCATCGAGGTGCGTTTCAACAGCCCGGTGGTCGATCTAGAGTGCGAGGCAACGGGAGCAGTCTGCGGTGTGCTGTGTGCCCCACCAGGCAGAGAGCGGCAGCGTATCCGGGCCGGCTCCGTGGTCCTGGCGGCGGGCGGCTTCGAGGCCAATCCTCAGCTTCGTACCTGCTACCTGGGGCCTGGCTGGGATCTGGCGCGTGTCCGTGGCACGCCATACAATACGGGCGAGGTCCTCTTTGCCGCTCTGGCACTGGGAGCGCAGGCTTACGGCCACTGGAGTGGCTGCCACTCGGTAGCCTGGGACGTCGCCTCTCCTCCCCACGGTGATCGCTTCTTGACCAACCTGCTGACCAAGCAGTCCTACCCGCTGGGGATTGTGGTCAATAGCCAGGGGAAGCGCTTCATCGATGAAGGGGCCGATTTCCGCAACTACACCTATGCTCGCTACGGCGCTGAGATCATGAAGCAACCCGATGGCATCGCCTTCCAGCTCTTCGATGCCAAAACTGAGCCGCTGCTGCGCAAGGATGAGTACACAGCGCCCGGTGTCTCGCGCTTTGAGGCTCTGACGATCCGCGAGTTGGCCCAGAAGGCCGGGATCGATCCCGATGGCCTGGAGGAGACGGTAGCAGCCTTTAATGCCGCCGTGGTGCGCGATGTGAGATTTAATCCGGCGATCAAAGACGGCAAGTGCACGGTCGGCATTACACCCAAAAAATCCAACTGGGCCCAGCCGCTGGATACACCACCCTACTACGCCTTCGCCGTCACCTGCGGCATTACGTTCACTTTCGGGGGGCTACGCATTGACCCCAATGGGCGTGTGCTGGACCGGCTCAATCTGCCAGTGCCTGGTCTGTATGCTGCCGGCGAGCTGGTCGGGGGTCTCTTCTACCATAACTATCCGGGTGGTGCCGGTCTGATGGCCGGCTCGGTCTTCGGACGCCGGGCCGGACGAGCCGCCGGGCAGTGGTCTCGCGAGCAGCGGGCCCTTGATAAGGCCAGTCAGTCAGCTAGCTAGTGGTTTGCTGGCTTCTCCCCTGGCTGGTCACCAGCCCGGCCTCTCGGAAGAGAGCGGGGCAGCGCTGGACAGATCGGGCTTGACCAGCCAGTCTGGCCTGGCCTGGCCTGGCCACAACGGCAGAGAAGCTACGATCTATACGGAAAGGATGGCATGATGAGTCAGTCATCGGCTGCAGCCAGGGCGGTCATTGTGCGCGACAAGTGGAGTGGGGAGATCATCGGTGAGCTACCGCAGGCTGGAGAGCGCGAGATTGAGGAGGCGTTGCAGGCGGCAGAGCAGGCCAGCCGGCGCCCGTGGCCGGCGCGCGAGCGGGCGGCAGTGTTGCAGCGGGCAGTGGCTTTGCTCGAAGAGCGCCGGACCACTGTTCTGGAGACCATGCGTCGCGAAACCGGCTTCTCGCGCAAGGATGTCGAGCAAGAATTTGCCCGCGCCGTGGTCACCCTGACTCTCTGCGCGCAGGAGGCCCTCCGTCTGGGCGGCGAAGTGGTGCCCCTGGACGCCAGCCCCGGCTTCGAGCAGCGTCTCGCCTTCACGATTCGCGTGCCGGTCGGCCTCGTTCTGGCGATTACGCCCTTCAATGCGCCGCTCAATACTGTCTGCCATAAAATCGGGCCGGCCCTGGCCGCTGGCAATGCGGTCATCCTCAAGCCGGCGGAGCTGACGCCGCTGACGGCCTCTCTCCTGGGGCAGGTCTTCGAAGAGGCCGGGCTACCAGAGGGTCGCCTGCAGGTGCTCTATGGCTCCGGTTCCACGGTTGGTCTGCGGCTCTTGCGCGATCCGCGCATTGGCTTCACGACCTTTACTGGCTCAACCGAGGTGGGGACGATCGTCAAGCGGGAGACTGGCCTCCGCCCGGTCTCGTTGGAGCTGGGCAGCGTCTCGGCCACCATCATCTGTGCCGACGCCGATCTGGAGCGCGCCGCCCGCGATGTCGCTCACGCTGGCTATCGCAAAGCTGGCCAGGTCTGTACCTCGGTGCAGTCGCTCTTTGTCCATGCCTCGGTCGAGCGCGAGTTTGTGGAGCGTCTGAGCGCGCAGGTGGCAGCCCTAAAGAGCGGCGACCCTGCCGATCCAGCGACGGACGTAGGTCCGCTGATTAGCCAGAGTGCGGCAGTGCACGCCTGCTCGCTGGTAGAGGAGGCGCTGCGGTCGGGGGCGCGCGCCCTGGTCGGCGGCTCCTGCGAGGGCACGCTCTTTCAGCCAACCCTGCTGCATGAGGTCGCGCCACCGATGCGCATCATGCGCGAGGAGATTTTCGCCCCTGTGGTCAGTATTGGGCGCTTCGAGCGCTTGGATGAGGCAATAGAGGCGGCCAACGCCAGCCGCTACGGTCTGCAGGCTGGCGTCTATACTTCCTCGCTGGCGACGGCCCTGGAGCTGGCCCGGCGTCTGGAAGTGGGCGGCGTGATTATCAATGGCACTTCCAGTACGCGCGCCGATGGCATGCCCTACGGCGGCATGAAGGATAGCGGCTTCGGCAAAGAAGGGCCAGCGTATGCTATCCGCGAGATGACGGTAGAGCGCCTGGTCATGCTGGGACCGTGATCCGGGCGCCTCTTGACGCAGCGGGGTCGCGCGTGCTGCTGCTCTGGCGTGCACACGGCGTCTGGGCGGCAGCAGGTGCCCTTGCCCCTACCCCCCGCTGCGTGAGGAGGTGGGCAGCTCACCTTTCGACGACGGCAGGCGTCCGGAGGCGTGAGCTGTCCGCCGCGCTCGCGCCCTGCGCGGGGCCAGCCCAGGCGGAGGTAATCAGAGCAGCAGCAACCGCCCCATGGCGCACGCTACAACATCAGCCGTCGGAGGCCATTTCGACACCAGGGATCTCAATCGCGAACCAGCCAGGACCAGAAACGGCAGCGGTCTGCGTCTTTCTCTGAAGAGAGAGAGGATCTTGCCGTCCTCCTTGCCCTCTCGCCTTCTCGGCCATGCGAGCCATCTACTCAGGCACAATCACCAGGAGAAACCTGTTATGACCTACGCTGGCTTTCTGGCTCTGTTCTTACTTGGACCCTGCGCCTTACTGGCCCTTCTACTGCGGCGGCGCCTGCTCTGCCGTCGCTATTGGCTGATGACCGCCCTGCTTGCCCTCATCGTCCTGCTGGCTATGGCCCCCTGGGACCATGCCGCCGTCGTGCGCGGCATCTGGAACTGGTCTCCCGCCCAGACCTGGGGCCTGCGCCTCTGGCTCATCCCTCTCGAAGAATATCTCTTCGCCCTGCTAGAGACCCTGCTGACCACCCTCCTGCTTTTGGCTCTCTTGCTCCCGGACCCTGCTCCCTGGCGGAGGATTCCCGAGAGGGAGCCAGCCAACAAGAAGGGAGCCTGAGCGAGCATGGTGCATATGACCTATCTGCTCTTCCTACTGGGCTGGGCGCTGCCTATTTTGGGTCTGCAGTGGCTCATCGGCTGGCGCAAGCTCTGGGCCCGGCGTCGACGCTGGCCCTGGGCCGTGCTTCTGGTTGGCAGCTATCTGACCCTGGCCGATAGCCTGGCGATCGCTCAACATATCTGGTTCTTCCAGCCGGCCCTGATCCTCGGCCCCACCCTCGGCAACGTCCCCCTGGAGGAAGCCCTCTTCTATTTCCTGACGGCGGCCATGATCGCCCAGGGCTACATCCTCCTGCTGCCAGCCTCCCATACTTCCCCCGGTCCACCACCCAGGCCCGAGACAGAGACTCCTGCCAACTGACGCAGCAAGAGCAAGAGAAGAGGCGGGTCCCGCTCCACAGACAGAGCCGCTGGCGAGACTCGCCTCCCAATGGCTCCCTCTCCCCCTCCCCGAGGCAGAAGAACCGGCCCGAACAGGCCGAGAGGAAGGCTAAAACCTGGCCAGACTTACTGCGTCTGGGCTGCCAGGGCCGTTCCCTCGCCGCCGACCTCCTCTTCTACGGCAGCCTGACCGGCCAGCTCACGCCCGATCAGGGCTGTCGAGATGAAGGAGACCACGGCCATAAAGATGATAAAGACAGCAATCAGCGTAAAGGACGGCGCCCCATTCCCCAGCCAGGTATGCGTATTGGCCACCAGCCAGGTCGCCAGGATCGGCGCCGGGCCGCCCGCCGTAATCGAAGCAAGCTGGTAGCCAAGCGAGGCCCCACTGTAGCGCAGTCGCGTCCCAAAGCGCTCCGAAATCAAGGCCGCCTGCGGGCCATAGAGCCAATCATGGCAGAAGCTAATCGAGAGAATCATCGCCAGCAGGACCACCACCGGCAGACGCGTCTCCAGCAAGAAGAAGTAAGGGAAAGCATAGAGCGCCATCAAGACGCAGCCGATCATATACCAGCGCTTGCGCCCAAAGCGATCCGAGAGATGGCTCCAGGTCGGCATCAGGATCAGGCTACAGACCGCCGAGATAATCAGGCCAGCATAGAGAATGCTGGAATCAACCTTGAGCGTCTTGGAGCCATAGGAGAGAATGAAGGTCGTGAAGAGATAGAAGGGCGCCTGCTCAGCCGAGCGCACCAGGGCCGAGAGGATGATCTCACGCCAGTAATGACGGAAGACCTCCACCAGCGGCACATGGGCGATGCGCCCTGTCTCCTTGACCCGGCGAAAGGCCGGCGTCTCTAGAATGCGCAGACGGATGTAGAGGCCGACCAGGATCAGCAGCAAACTCAGCAGGAAAGGAATGCGCCAGCCGATCGCTAAGAAGGCTTCACCAGGGAAAATGGCCTGAAAGCTCAGGACAGCAATAGCCGCCAGCGCCAGCCCTAGCGGCACGCCAGTCTGTGGCCAGCTCATCCAGAAGCCGCGACGGCGATTGTCGCCATACTCCATCGAGAGCAGGACCGAGCCGCCCCACTCGCCACCGACGCCCGCCCCTTGCAGGAAGCGCAGCACCGAGAGCACCAGCGGGGCCACCAGGCCGATCTGGTCATAGCCAGGCAAGAGGCCCATCAGGGCCGTAGCAATCCCCATCAGCAACAGGGTCGCAATCAGCGTTGACTTCCGCCCTACGCGATCGCCAAACCAGCCGAAGAAGGCCCCACCCAGCGGACGCGCAAAGAATCCGACAAAGTTGGTCGTAAAGGAAGCGATCGTCCCGGCAACCGGGTTCAGCTCAGGAAAGAAGAGCCTGGGGAAAACCGTCGCCGAGAGGAAGCCGTAGAGGAAGAAATCGTACCATTCGATGGCCGTCCCGACGGTGCTGGCCGCCAGAATGGGCACCATACGGCGTACAGTGACGGGACTCGTCTCTGAGACCGTTGCCATGCATTCCTCCTTGAAGCGAAGTCAGGATCAACAGCGACATTCTCGCATCGAGGAAGACTCTAGCTGCAGAGCGCCGTCCAATACGCGAGGACGCAGCAGGTGCACCCTCGGGCGCTCTCCAGAGCAGTGGCCTCACCTTCGCGGCACCAAACGACAGGGCAGGCGGCAGCGTTGCTGGCCCGACGAGGCAACGGCTTGCTTCTTCTCATTCTTTTGTCGCTTGCAATGCCTCTCCCGGCATGCCTGGACAGAAGCAAGACTGTCATGACGCTTGCTGTCCAACTTCTCCCTGCAGAGAGGGGTAGATCAGTCCTGCCAAAGGACCTACGTCCAGTCTCGCCTCTTCCTAGCAATCTGGGCGAGCTACACGAACAGACCGTCACCTCGCTCGCTGTCTGAGGAGCATGCCTTTCCGAAGGTATGCAATTGCTTATAGTATAACTGCACAGACGGACTCTGTCCAGAGCTACACACAGACACCAGTGAGGAAGCAGATGCCCGGATAGCGATCTGTTCCCACTGTATCCCCTCGGCCCCTAATGAGAAGCCGCATCGACAAGGCGCAGGCCCCCAAAAAGCCGCGGTGGCTCCCCCGGACGCCATAGCACAGCTCCCGCACGCTGCGGAGCTACCGCCAGCGTCAGGCCCTCTTCCTCTAGCGAGAGACGCTGCTCAGCGCCAGCCTCGGAAGCCACCAGCAGGAGCATCCCCTCCTTAAGAGGACGGCGCACCAGTAGCCAGGGCCGGCGCCTTCCTTCGGGCCGCGGCTCCAGCGGCGTCTTCCCCAGCACTCGCTGATAGAGATGCGCCAGCGGCTCCAGCTCACCGGCCAGCTCCAGTGGCAACCCAGCCCACAGCAAGCGCCCGGCTCCGAGCCGCAGCTCCCGCAACTCGTTGTGGGCCTTACGCACGTAACCCGTTTTTTCTTGCGTAAAGCTTAGCTGATAGCGGCTGCCATCCTCAAGCCGCAGCTCCTCATAGGGAGCGACCGGCAGCGGTCCAGACTGGCCGGCCTCAGAGTTTAGCTGTGGATCGAAGGGCAGATTGTGCAGATCGCGACCAACGACGCCGCTCACCAGGGCCGTTCCACCACGCTGGACATACTCGAGCACAGCGAACCAGGCCGCGGGTTCGCAGAGCTGCAAGGACGGCACGATGATCACCTGGGGCCGATAGCGCATGGTCGTCAGTTCCGGGAGGCGCTGCTCTCCAATGAGCTGGGGGATCACGCCCAACTCATAGGCCAAAGCGCGCACCGCCTGGCGCGTCGGCAAGGCTCCCAGGTCCGGGCGTGCAAACCACTGGCTATAGGGGATCACCAGCCAGACCGCTGGCGGCTCGGGCGCCTCCTGCAGCTGACCCTCCAGGGTCTGCACCAGATGGCAGAACTCGCGCATCACCAGCAGCTCCGGCTTGGCGCTGCCATCGGTGCGGACCAGGCCAATGCTATTCTCGTTCTCGCTGGTCATGTAGGCATTGGTATGCCAGAGCCACTGGATCAAGCCGGCCCCATTAGCCATCAAGCCCATCATCAGCTTGCGCTCCAGCAGCCAGGCATTAGCCTGTTCCGTGCGCCAGGGGCGGCCATCGAGGTCGCGCACCAGCATCACCCCCGTCTCCTGGATCAGATTGGGTCGCTCAGGCGTCTTGTCGAGGAGCATATCCCAGAGCAGGTCATCGACATTCCACCAGGGATGCGTCGTCGTATAATCGACAGCGCTGGCATAGAACTGCGGCGCAATGCGCGCCCCCGCCTCATCCTGACCCACGCCAATCACGGTCTGACTGCCAGCAGCCCGAATGGCCCGATACATGCGTCGCGCCCAGGCGACAAACGCCTCCTGCGAGAAGCGCGTATAGTCGGCCACCTTCAGCATGGCACGCGCCGCCGCATCGCGCACCGAGGTTGAATAGTCGGCCTCGCGCGGCAGGCGGAGCTGCTCCCAGGAAGGCAGCTCTGCCGGCGTCTCGCGCCAGCGCAGCTGCAACTGCTCGAGCGTGTAGCGCTCCCTGAGCCACTGTCCAAAAGCCTGCTGCTCGTAGCGATCATAATTGGGCAGCGGACGCTGAGCGAAGGCACGAGCCGGATCGCCAAAGCTCGGCTCATTGATCAAGTCCCACGATAGCAACTCCACCTGCGCATAGCGGCGGGCCAGCAGTGAGAGAAAGCGCTCCTGAGCCTCCAGAGAACGCGGATCAAGCCAGGGGTTCAGGCCATCGAAGAGAGGGGGAAAGAAGGCAAAGAAGGTAAAGATCACCTGCAGCTCGTGACGGCAGGCCGTCAGCACAAAGGCATCGAGCGCCCGCAGAAAAGAGTCCGTTGGCACCCCGGCCACCGGTAGCACCTCGCGCCAGGCCGTCCAGAGGCCAGTACGCAGCAGATTGATGCCGGCAGCCTTCATCTCGGCCATCTCGCGCTCCCAGCGGGCTGGATTGGGTAAGCGCCAGTACTTGCGCTGCACCCGGCTATCCATATAGGTCGTGCCACAGACCAGAAAGAGGCGCTCGCCCTGATAAAAATAGTCGCGCCCGGCCACCAGGCGCTTCCCGCGTGTCGCCGCAATCAGCGCCTCATCCCAGATCCAAAAGCCCGTCTCCTGGCTCAACCACTGGCCACCCTTGGGCCGATACTCGGTACGCACACGATAGAGGCCCGCCCTGGGCGCTGGCTCCATCTGGAGATAACGCTCGGAATGCACTGGCGAGGCCAGAGCTTCGAAATCCCAGCGCCGCAGCACCTCACCATCATCCGCCTGCGTCACCGTGATATGCAGCTCCAGATCCAGCCGCTCAGGCAGTGTCACCACCAGCGCTGGCGCCTCTTCAGGGCGATAGCAGGCTAGCACTGGGCGAACAGCGCAGCAGAGAGGGTCTTCCAGGGCCAGGGCCAGCAGACGCCGTACAGGCTCAGCCAGGGCCAGCCAATCCTCCGCAGTGTCAGGCTCCCACAGCGAGAGGAGCCAGCGCCCGCCCTGAAAGCGCCCCCTAAGCTGGTCGAGCACAAAGGCCGGCGTCGCCAGCCGTTCTTCGCCAGAGGGCGTCTTTGCGACAGCGAAGAGCAGCGGCAGCAGCAGCGTGTCGAACGGTCCCGCCGAGCCAATCTCTTCAGGATAGTCGGACGTCTGCGTCAGGCGCGGATAACAGGCCCAGAAGCGCCCTGGCCGTTCGGCAGACAACGGTAGGGCACAATCATGCAGAAAGCGCGCCTCCGAGGCAGCTACCAGACGCAGTGTGCCCGGAAGAACCCCACTTACTGCCAGGTCGACCGGGAAGAACGGCCCCAGGCAGAGCTGGCGCGCATAGACATCCTGCTCCGGCTCTACCTCTCCCGAGGCAGTAACCGGTCGCGCAAAGGGCATGCCCCCAAAGATAGCCAGATTGCCCCCGCGCTCCAGAAAGCGCAGCAGAGCATTCCAGGCTGCTTTCGGGAAATAGGGGCCATGAAAAGAGACCAGGAGACGCGGCGCGCTCTCCAGAGCCTGGGCTAGTTGAGCCGCATCGCAGATCTCAAATGGGTTGGGCAACAGTTCATGCAGTAACGCCCGACTGCAGGCCCGCGGATAAGCCGGATCAGCGAAGACGAGCACGCGATCTGAGCGAATCACTGAAACCATCGTTCCTCACACAAAAGCATCCAGACAAACAAGGCGCTTCCGTCACCGACAATAAGGACCCCGGACAGAAGGAGCAGCACGTGCCCACGTCAGCAAGCCAGGACGGATCAATCAGGACACAGCAACCCCAGAGCAGCAGAGAGGAGAGAGGCGGCTGGCAGCATCCCTGCTCGGTGGGGAGGGATCAACAACAGCGCTTCCTTCTCAGCCTGACAGGGACACCAGATTCAGTGCCGGGCAGAGGTGGACGGAGCACAGGCCGACTCGCGCTGCACCAGCTCTACGTCTAGCATAGAGACCACGTGCACAGGATCAGAGTGACTGATCAAAGCGAGCAGCCGCCGCAAGGCCACCATGCCGAGAGCCTCCTTATTGACGCGCACCGTCGTCAGGGGCGGCGTCAGATGCTCCACCATATCGATGTCGTCGAAGCCCACCAGCGAGACATCCTCGGGCAGACGCAGCCCGGCCTCGCGCAGAGCTTTCATCGCCCCCACGGCCATCTCATCGTTGGCACAGAAAAGGGCGCTGAACTGCTCGCCACGTTCCAGCAGCCGCTTGCAGGCCAGATACCCCCCTTCCATCGATAGGCCGCCATCCTCGTAAAGCCCCGGTAGAATGGGCAGGCCGGCCTCCAGCAGGGCCAGACGATACCCCTGGGCACGGCGCTCAATCGTATAGACGCGGTTCCTTGGCAGTCGTGGCCCTCCCTCTCCTTGCTGTTCCCTCTCTTCACTTGCCTCCGTCATCAAGGGTCCCCCCATGAAGGCGATGCGGCGATGGCCCAGGCTGATCAGGTACTCAACGGCCTGGCGCGCACCATCCAGGTTATTCCCTAAGACAGCGTCTGTCTGGGGAACATAATTGTCAACGAGGACCAGGGGCGTGCCCGTCTGCTGGATGGCTCTCACCGTGACGGCTTCGGCAGGCCCTACCAGTAGAATGCCGCCAAGACGCATATCGTAGATGGTGGTCAGCAGACGATCCGGGTCCGCCTGGATCTCGCTAATGGCACGATAGGTCACTTTGACGTTGGCCCGCCGCGCTTCGCTCTCAACGCCGTGCAGGATGTGCGACCAGAATGGATTGGTTGAAACAGTGGTCTTGGGCAGAAAGGAGCAGAAGAGAAAGCCTATCTCTCTGACAATTCGCCCTTCGATGGGGCGCTCTTCCTCTCCTCCCCCCTGCCGCCCACTCCCAAAGTAGCCGAGCCGCGAGGCCGCACGCAGCACACGCTGGCGCGTCTCCGCGGTGACGTTGCCGTGGTTGTTGAGCACTCGCGAAACGGTGCCGACTGAGACTCCCGCCTCCCTGGCGATGTCTCTCAAGGTGACAGTGTTTGCCAACGCCGATCCCTCCAAGGATGTGAAACGTTCACGAAAAAGATAACATCCATATTGATCTCTGTCAATCTACAGGCCAGCCGTCGGGCGGCATGACGAGGCTCAACCCCGAGAAGGGGCACCTATTGACAGAATGCTTGGTAAGATGGTACCATTCTTCCGTGTAACGGTTCATTGAAAAATTTGCATTGTTCATTGAAACCACTGGAGCGCAGCCTTTCATCCAGGAAGGAGGAGAGCCTATGCAGGATGCACATGCTGAGACCCCGCTACCACAAGCGAGCCGGAGAGCTTTTCTGGAAGCCGTAGCTGCCGCTGGCCTGAGCTTCTGGGCGGCGAGCACGGGCTTGGGTGCGGGAACGGCTTTTGCGCGCCCCAGTGCCGACAGCGAATCATCCTCCCGTTTCACGGCGGCCAGCTTGCGGCAGCAACGCGGCAGCTTTGTCAGCCGGCGCGGGCCGTTCTTCATCCTGGACGGCAAGCCTTTCTATTTTGCCGGCACCAACAATTATTATATGCATTATCAATCCCACTTTATGATTGACGATGTCCTCAAGGATGTCGCCGCTCTGGGTCTGCCGGTCTTACGCATTTGGGGTTTCCTCGATGGGCAGCCGCACAATGGCTTTGTCATGCAGCCTGAGCCGGGCGTCTATCCTGAAGACGGCTATGAGCGTTTCGACTACACGGTCTGGCGTGCTGGGCAGCTTGGCATCAAGCTGGTGGTCCCTCTGGTCAACAACTGGGACGACTTCGGCGGCATGGATCAGTACGTGGCCTGGTTTGGGGCCAGCGGTCATGACGATTTCTACACCAATCCCCAGATCAAGGCTGCCTACAAAGCCTACGTGCGTCACTTCATTCACCGCCTGAACCGTTACACAGGCAAACCGCTCTATCTCGATCCGACCATCATGACCTGGGAGCTGGCTAACGAGCCGCGCTGTCAGTCGGACCCCAGCGGCCAGACCCTGACGGCCTGGGTGCGCGAGATGAGCGCCTTCATTAAGAGCATGGATGGTCTGCACCTGGTGGCGGTCGGTGATGAGGGCTGGTACAACGAGCCGGGTAACGCTGACTGGGCTTACAACGGCAGTCAGGGTGTAGACTGGAAGCGCCTGGTCGCCCTGCCGACGGTCGACTACGGGACGTTACACCTGTATCCGGATTATTGGGGCAAAGACAATACCTGGTCGTTGCAGTGGATTGCCGATCATATTCGCGATGGCCATGCGCTGGGCAAGCCGGTGGTTCTGGAAGAGTATGGCTGGCTGGATATGGCAACGCGCGATGCTATCTATCGGCAGTGGACCGACCAGGTCTATCGGTTGAACGGCAATGGTGATCAGTTCTGGATTCTGACGGGCCTGCAGGACGACGGTACGCTCTATCCGAACTATGATGGTTTCCGCGTGACGTATCCGAGCAGCACGGCCACGGTGATCGCCCAACATGAGGCCCAGATGCGGGCTAAATCCGAGCGGCCTGGGCGTGGCCCCCGGGCCGGGGCGTAGCGCAGGAACGGCGCGAGGATGTGTAGAGCACGCCCGATGAGTAGATTGTTACCATGAACCACACTCACACCCTCACGCCCTGGGTTTCCTGCTTGTTGTGACACCGGACTGCCTGGATCGCCCGGTCCAGGCAGTCACTTTTCAGGCTTCCGAGCCTCATGAGTGGGAGGAGGATTGAGTGGCTGCAAAAGAACAACCCTTCTCGCTGATGGTCCCTCTCTTCGCTGATGGCCCCGTGGTCAGCAGCTCCAGCGGCACTATCCCCAGCCAGGGGGAGGGACTGCTACGGCCCGTCAATGTGGCCAGCGTACCTCAGCGCAGTCCCTTTCGCTATCCGGGCGGCAAGACCTGGCTTGTCCCTTATATACGCCGCTGGCTCTCTCCCACGAGCAGAGCGGCCCGCGGTCTGTCGCCAGCGCGCCCGACTGTCCTGCTAGAACCCTTCGCCGGCGGCGGCAGCGTCAGCCTGACAGCGGTGGCCGAGGGATTTGTGGAGCAGGCTCTGATGGTGGAGCTGGATGAAGATGTAGCGGCAGTCTGGCAGACTCTCTTGCAAGAGAAACCCCGCGCTCAGCTCCTGGACCTTCTGCACTCTTTCGAGCTGACGCCTGCGGGAGTGGAGAACTGGCTCACACGCCCGCGCCAGGCACTTTCTCTGGCCGAGCATGCCTTTCAGACCCTGCTTCGCAACCGCGTCAGCCACGGCGGTATTCTGGCCCCCGGCGCCGGTCTTCTCAAGCATGGCGAAGATGGACGCGGCCTACGCTCGCGCTGGTATCCAGCAACCTTGCGGCGGCGCATCGAGGAGATCGCCCGCCTGAGTCCACGCCTCGCGTTCATCCACGGCGATGGCCTGGAGCAACTCCGCCAGTATCAGGAACGCCATGACGTGGTCAGCTTTATCGACCCTCCCTATACGCTTACTGGCAAGAGGGCCGGGCGCCGTCTCTACCGCTACGCTGAGCTTGATCACGAGGCCCTCTTTGCACTGGTGAGCTGTCTCACGGGCGATTTTCTGGTCACGTACGACGACACACCAGAGGTACGCGCACTGGCCAGACGCTACGGCCTGGCCCTGGCCGCCGTGCCTATGCGTACCACCCATCACACGCAGCTGATGGAGCTGCTCATCGGGCGCGACCTGCGCTGGTTGGAGACATCACAGCCATCATAGAGAGAAGGGCCTTGTTGCTCGCTTGCTTTTTGGAGAACAGACAAGACCCTTCTCTGCGCGCTTCTCCTGAGAGCCGAGCCCCCAGACTATCCGCTTTCCTCCCAGCCAGGGAGGCAGAGGAGGCCCTTTCGCTTCCTCCTCTCTCCAGTTCTATCGCTCTATCTCCCCGCTTTGCCCCGATCTAGGATCTCCGATAGGAGAGGGACGGACGCGCCAGCCAGACACCCAGGATCAGCCCACACAGCAGACAGAGCAGGGCAATCGTACAGAGCAACCAGACATCTAGTGTCACCATGTGCAACCTCCTGCTTATATATTGACATTCAATATACCTGACATATAATTTATACAGAAAGCCGTCATATCTCGCTCTAAGCATAGCACAGCCCTGGCCCGCCAGGAACCTCCAGCAAGGAGCCAGCGCAGGAGCAGCAACGGGGCCAGGAAGCATACAGGGCGGGGGCCACTAGGGGGCCAGCTAGATTCCTCCATCTTCTGCACGAAATACCCTTGAAAGATGGTCTCTCTCTGAGTAAACTGAAAGTGAGAGCAGCGATGAGCGACGGGGCCAGAGAAGCACCTTCACCCAAGAAGGCCAATCAGCTGCTCAGGCGTGCGCGCGAGTTGCGTGGCTGGTCACGCCAGCGACTGGTTGTGGAGCTGCAGCAGCGCTTTCCCGGAGTGGCGGTTACAGCTAAGGACATTGCTCGCTGGGAGCGGGGGAAACGCAGGCCAGGCCCATATTATCGAGAGAAACTCTGTCTGATCTTTGAGCTAACCGCGGAGCAACTTGGCTTTATCGAGTCGTCGCCCGCCGCCGCAGCAACGGCAGAGCCGTATGTCAGCCCCCCCTCGCCTTCGCCAGAGTCCGAGCCCGAGCCCGAGCTACGCGCTCAGTCTGCCCGCGTGATATTGTTGGCTTCGCCCCCGGCCAGGCAGGACTCAGAGCCGGGCGATCTCGCTACCTGGCTCGGCCTCAAGCTCGCGCAGATCGTGCGGATGATCAGCACCTGGCAGGGCCAGGCTCTCGCCTGTGAAGAGGTACAGGCGCTGATCGATCAGGAGCTAGCCATGATCGACGATACGCTGCAGCACTACAGCAGGCAAGAAGAGTTAGAGCTATCGCGACGCGAGGCGCTCGTCACTATTGCCGCCCTCCCGACGGTCCTGCTCTCCTGGCGCCGCCCCGAGTGGACAAACGAGATGCTGGCCGAAGAGTTCCTTCCCCAGTGCTCGGCCAGCCTGGCGGCCTGCTGGCATCTGCTCAAGGGCAATGGTCTGACCACCGTTCAGGAGGTTCTCCCTCGCTTCGCCCCAACACTCATTCTGATGGCCCGCCAGGCGACGCGCTACCAGCGGGTGGCGGCTCGCCTGGCCACGCAAGCCGCCATTCTCCAGGCCATCCTGGCGATGCACCGCCTGGACATCGCCGGGCGGGAACGCTCCTGCCTGGAGGCCCTCCGCTGTAGCCGTGCGGCTGCCGATGAGCGCCTGGAGTGCGCGGCGCTAATGTATCTGGGCTATACCTATTCGTTCTGTTATCGCCCGCGTCAGCCCCGTAAGGCGATTGCGGTCTTCGAGGAGGCACTGCGTGTGCTGGGAAGCCAGGATTCGCTCCTGCGCAGCGATGTGGCAATGGGACTGGCCGAGGCTTATGCTCAGTGTGGCGACGAGCGCCAGGCGCTCCACTATATGACGCTCGCTCAGGACGCTTTCCCTACTCGCCCAGAACTTGACCCTAGCTTCGCCTATGCCGAATGTGGCCTGAACGTGCTCTACCAGTGGGAGGGAAAGATGTGCCTGGAGCTGAGCGCTCACTTCCCCGACTTTGGCTATCAGCAGCGCGGCTGGCAGGCCATTGAGCTGAGTCTTGCCACGCCCTCGATCTCAGAGCGCGCCAGCAACGAGTCCATCATTTACCAGGCCGATGCCGCCCGCCTGATCGGTGAGCTGGACCTCTTCGCTCGCTATGTACGCCAGGGGGCCGAGTTGGCCCTGACACTGCACAGCCAGAAACGCTATAATGAGGTGCTCGAAGTCTTTCAGCGGGCGCCGCGCTCCTGGCAGCATGAGCCACAGATCCAGCGGCTGGCCCGTGATTTCTTCAAGCCGTTGCCTAGCCCAGGTTGAAGGAAGGATGACGCAGACAATGGCAGAGTTTCTTGAGGTGCGCACAACGATCGATTCGGAGGAGGGCGCACGCCGGATCGCCCAGCAGCTCGTCGAGCAGCGCCTGGCCGCCTGTGTGCAGATCTCCGGTCCTATCCAGAGCCTCTACTGGTGGCAGGGAGCGATCGAGCAGGCCCAGGAATGGCTCTGTAGCGCCAAGACGCGCGCCGATCTCTACAGCGCTGTCGAGCAGGCCATCCGGGCAGCCCATTCTTACGAGGAGCCGGAGATTATCGCCCTGCCGCTCGCCGCTGGCAGCGAGGGCTACCTGCACTGGCTGACGGCTGAGACAACCCGCCCCACGAGCGACAAGCCGCAGTGAGCCAGCCCTGAGTAGACAGCGGGCAGGAGCGGAGCCTGTTCCCCTCCTGTCCGCCGCTTTGCCGGCGTGGCGTGACTTAATGGCAAGCCAAGCAAGGACCAGCGGCAAAAACAACTCCCCTGTTGATCCTCTCCTCATGAGATCAGACTGATCGGTACATCCTGCCAGCTTCTCAGCAGCCAGTCAATCATTGGATCATCGGCCTACCAGCACTAGCCATCGGCCCGGCAACGATGACCAACCCTTGCCAAAAAAGGCAGCGCTTCAGCAAGGGTTTTGCAGCGAAGAGAAGCGTGTTTCTCTTGATTGCAGCTTCTTCTTTGGAGTATAGTAACTCTCATCGATGGGGCTACGCCGGGGAAGGCAGGCGCCTGTGATCGCTGGGGACTCTCCTCCCAAAGCCAGTGTTGTCGCCAGGTAAGAGCAGACCGTAGCAGACCGCCTTACCCTCTTCCCGGCTGAGCAAGATCCAGCGGCTGGGGTCCTGTCTCTCCTTCTGGCAGGCCCCTGGGGGAAGGTCGATGGCCAAGCTTTTTCTGGCGAAGGACGGGAGCCACTTCTATATCGTCGCAGGCAAGAGCCAGGGCACCTTTCAGCTCTCGCTGGCGGGCCTCTTCTGGCTGGCCCAAATGCACACCTCGTTTCCTCAGCCCGGCAGGCAGAAAGATGAGGGTGTCCCTCTCACATGGGGGACATTTCGTAAGCTGAGAGACGAGGGCTACCTTTTTACAAAAGGCCTCTCTCTCCCGACTCGCACCAGTCACCCCAGTGGCTACGAGCGCGATGAGGACGAGCAGGAGGCAGACGAGCCTCCTTCCGCTTCCGGGCTCCCTCTGCTGCTGAGGGTGGAAGCAGACGATCAGAAAGAGCGCTGGCAGCTCGCTCTTGATCTCTCTGCCCTGGGTGAGCAGACGTGGCAGGAGCTGCAGCAGCTCGCTGGCCCGGCGGCTGCTCGTCTGCTGGCTGGCTCGCCAGGGCTGACCAGAGGGCGATCGCTCAGGGATCTCTCCTATTCGCCTCTTCTACCGGTACCTCCCCAGACGGAAGCATACCAGCTCTGCTGTCAGCGAGCAGACGAGTTTTATGAACTGCGGACGGCTCCCCCGACGCCTGGTCTCAGCAGGGCCTGGCAGGGTACACTCTTTTATCAGGAGGAGGATGCCGAGCTACCCCGGCGCTTGCGTCGCGGCGAAAGCATCAGCTTCTACTCCAGGGCGCGTCTCTACTGGCTGGTGCGCAGCGATCATGATATTGGGCGGGGACTGCTTCAGGACTGGCCAGGTTCGAAGCGTCAGGTCGGCCCGCCTTGCTCTGGCTGGCAGTTGTGGGAACTGGAGCTGACTTCTTCGACCCTGGCCACGCAGGATGCTGGGACCCGGCTTGAGCGCTGGCTGAACTACAGCGAACTGAAGTTGCAGCAGCCGGGCTGGTCGCTGATGCTGCTCAGTCCGCCCCTGGTGCTCCCGAAGGAGGGACCACCCGTGCTGGGCCCGCGCTCTAAGGTGATCATCGGCTGCAGACCACCCGCTACCAGTCTGGCCTCTCTCCAGTCAGGGCGAGCTGTCACCATGACGTTGGATCTACGCCTCTCTCAAGAGGGCAATGGTCCACCTCTAGAGCGGCGCTTTTCACTGACCGGAGAGACCAGCATGGTTTACGTGGCGTTGGACGGTTTGGAGCCAGGGACATATCAGCTAGGGCAAGGGAGCCAGTCAGGTCGCCTGACCTTCACGCTTGATCCTGGCACCGCGGAGGCCGAGGTCGGTCCCTGGCCGCCAGAATTGCTGGCCGGCTTGCGCTGCACTGCGGTGACCCAGGGCGGCGCGCGGCAGGTGTTCGCCGCGTTCAGCCCGACGGCAGAGGAGGCAGCGGGAGCCACAGAGCCAGGCCGCCTTCTGTTGAAAAGCCCAGAGGAGGGGGCCACATTGGTATGGGAACTGGCCCCGTCGGGCCTGCCGGTCAGCGTCTCCTGGCGTTGGTGCACTGCAGAGACCCCCTGGCACCAGGACCAGGCTTTCTCTCCGGTGACCGCGGGCGAGAAGCTAACAGCCCTCTGGCAGCAGCAGATCTGGCCAGCGCTCGCCAGGGCCAGCCAGGCCCGTCTGATCCTGGACGGGGATGCCCTGGGCTGCCTGGAGATCTCTCTAGAGCCTGCCCCCAGACCGGTCGCTGCACCACTACGGCTCAGGACTGCCCAACGCGCACAGTTGCTCTGGCTGGGCCATTGTCTCACCACCCTGCCAACGGCTGAGCTTGTCTATACGTCAGGGCTTCCGGTTGCTCTGCAGCAGCGGCTGCGCTCTCTGGAGCAGGCTGCCCGCCAGAATGATCCACCGCTGGCCCTGGCGCTGCGGCGCCTCCTGACCTCGCATCTGCCTCCCTGGGTAGTGAACCGCCTCATAGCACTCTTCTCGGGGAAGCTGATACCATAGAGCGAGTGCCATAGTCAGTGTTCTGCACGCTCCCCTTGTCCCTGTGGAAAGGTCTTGGCCATGTCAGATACAGAAAGATATTATTGGATCGGAATTATTCGGAAAGAAGATATAAAGGAAAATTTAGCTTTTATAACACCTCTTGCATTTTTAGATAATGAAATGAAGGTCTGGGAACCATTAGTCCGGGAGGCTTACAAACACTTCTTCCCCAACGCCGGTAAGGTCGCCTGGCCACGTGGGCCGAGTGGATGGAGACCAGAGCTGCTCTACAGCTTTCGCGTTGAACCGGCGCAGGGTCGCGAGGACCTCAAAGATTCACCGACCTACGCACACTACCGGATCGCTGGTTCCCCCTGGCCCTCGCCCGAAGGACTGGCTCAAGTCCTCGACTGGAGTACTATCCCACGGGAGCGGCTCGTCGCTAGGCTGAGCGAACCTTTCACCAGGCCGTGCTATACGAAAACCATCTATATCCAGCATGGGCGCCAGCTCTATGGGCCCATCCAGCTAGACGGCGAGCGGCTGCGTCCTCTCGCCTACAGCGATGGCATGACGGAGCAAACGCTGCATGTCGACGTCTGCGAGCTTCCCGACGATGAGCAGGCGATCCTCACGTTCTCGCTTGACAATGGCGAAGAGCTGCACCTCCTGACAGTCGAGCCAGTCGCCTCCGAGCAGCTGGACTGGTCTCCTCCAGGTGTCATTATCAAGCAGGTGCTCACGGCCTATCAGAAGCAGCCCCTGGTCAAAGACCTCGACGCGGACCAGGTGCGGCGCGTGCTCAAGGCGCTGAAGCATGCCCTTAGCACTCAGCCGCCAGCTACCACCTTCCCATTGCAGCCAGATACTCTCACACGCGCCAAAGCCCTATTGCAAGCTGGCAAGCAGGTCATCGACGACTGGGAAGAATTCAGCGACTTTCTGCAACAGCTTCCCGCTGTCCGGCAGCAGCTCGCCGCCATTCGCGAAGCAGCTCACCAGCAAGCCTATCAGGAGGCTCAGGAAGAGGCTCGCCAGGAGATGGCCGACTTCCGCCGCCAGCAGGAGGAGGCCATCGCTCGCGAGCTTGAGGCCCTCTTTGCTGAACAGCTCCAACAGCTCGCCGAGGGACAGAGACAGCTTGATACGCTCAGACAATCTCTTAAAGAAGCCTCTGATGAGCTTGAACTCTATGAAGAGGAAATAAGCAATAAAAAGGAAGAGATAGAAGCACAAAAGCGTTTGCTTCAGCAAGAAGAGGCCCAGCTTCAAGCCTTCGAAGCCCACTTCCGACAGCGTCTGGAAGAGCTACGACAGCAACCGCTAGCAGCGCTGAGCCAGGTGCTTGCGAATCACTGGCTCCTGGCGGCCAGCGCCAGTACAGACAGCAGGCGAGGCAGCAGTAGAGACACTGGTAGAGACATGGGTACTGGCAGAGGTACAGGCGCCGCCCACTCTCAGAGCACCGAGCAGCTCTGGCCAGAGCTAGTCAAAGCCGGGTCGGGCAAGTTCATTACCGATGCATCTACCCTGCTTAATCTGGCGACCGTTCGTCAGGCGGCCCGGGCAAACGGTATCAAGCCGGAGGCTGTGCGCCTCTGCATCGTTGCCCTCCTGGCGGGCCTCATTCCCACGCTCAGCGGACCCTACGCGCTCACCACGCTGGAAGCCCTGAGCCTGGTACTCAGCGCCGGACGCCTCTGTCGGGTCCCGATCCCGCTGACAGCAACGCAGCCGCTCGACCTCTTCGGCCAGCTCAGGCCCACAGAGCGCCTTTTCCTCCCCGCCAGCTCCCCGCTGGCCGATACCGTACTGTGGGCCGCTGACCATCCCGGGCAACTGGCCATCGTCGTTCTCGAAGGGCTGGACCGCCTTCCCGGCGCCCCAGTTTACGTACCGCTTCTACAGCAATACATCGTCATGCAGCTTCGCTCCGCATCGATGCCGACACCGGTGCCACTCTTCCATCCCCAGGCACTCCCTGCTGACGATCCCTACCACTCACTGGCAGCCTTTCGCTGGCCATGCAACCTGCTGCTGACCGCGACCTGCGATGACGACCTGCACAGCCTGCCACTGCCCAAGATCACCCGCGGCTGGCTGGTCCACCTCGATCCCGGCCAACTAGCCCTAAGCCTCAATCAGCAGCAGCTCAACGGTCACCAGGAGCGGAGCGAGGTCGCCACCACGGACTGGCATCGCTGGCGTCTGACTGTCAATCAAACGCTCGCGAGCGCAGCCAGCGACGAGACGAACGCCAGCGCGTTTTCCGCCATCATAGGTCAGCTCAAGCAGACTGCCCGCTGCTTCGACTGCCCCTTCAATGAGAATCTCCTGAACAAGGCGGCCTATGATCTCGGCGCAGAGGAGGCTGCTGCTTCCCTGGAGGAGCTGGACTAAGGCCATGACCGTCGATATCGAGCTGCTAGAAGAGAAGCAAGCCAGGGACTTCGTCACCTCCTCGTTGCTGGGAACCATCCAGGCCGCGCCGGCGGCACTGCAGGCCGAGGCCGTACGCGCAGTTCTCTGGGCCTTGGGCCGGGGAGGCGCCAACTCCTTGAGCAGCGACTCCGCCGTCTCAACCCGCACGCTGCTCCATCACACGCGCCGCCTGCTGCTACCCTGCACCAAGCAGCCGGCAACAGAGCAGGTCGATCGCCAGTTTCTGGAGCGCCTCGCCGAGCAAGGCGATCTCCTCCAGATCAGACACACAGAATGGCAGTGGCTACCGGCCCCCCCGCGCCTCGTTCCGCTGGGCAGCCGCTATCTGCTCGCCGGCGGCCTCCCCCTCCATGCGCTACCCGAGCCGCTCCAGAAGCAGATCACCCTGCGCACTACCCTGCGCCTGCTCCCGCTCACGGCAGACAAGCACTGGCCCTACGCCTACCAGAGCCTTGCAAGCTGGCTCGGCCCTCAGCCACCCAGCCTGCGCGAGCTGCAGAGCGCCTTTCAGCAAGCACAGCTCACTCCCGTGGAGAGAACCCCAACGGCGAGCGACCAGATCGAGGTTTACCTGCCCCAAGGTTGCGGCCCCCAAGAAGAGCGGTGGCAGCCGCTGATACGCACTGCCACCGCACCACCGGCGCGCTACCTGCTGCGCAGACCAGATCGCTGGCAGCCTGGACGCTTCCAATACAGCATCGTGTGGCTGAATCAGGGGCAGATTCTGCAGGAGTCCCACCCTTGGGAGGAGGTGGACATCGCCCGCCTCTGCTACGCCCTCGATCAGGCCGCCGGCAGACGCACAACAGTGCGCTGGTCCGGCCAGGCCGGCAGCAAGACGCTAGCCCTGCATCTCGAAAGCCGCCTGCCCCGACGCGAGTACCGCCTGCTGCTGGCCCTGAGCGCGCACCTCTCTATCGAGCGCAGCGCCCCACGCCGCTATCGCTGGCAGGGCATCGCCGTCGAAGATCGGCCCCGCATTGAGGAGACACTGCGGTCCCTGGGCCTGACCTTCGCAGAACATCTCAGCCGCTGAGTCGAGACCCGTCGCCAGCTTCCCGCCAGGTCCACCTCAGCGCCCCGGCTTGCGGCCAATAGTGACGTGAAACTGGAACTCGGTGCCGTAGTTGCGCCACTCCTCCGGCAGCGAGGCCAACAGCTCACGCCATTCTTCTACCGGCATAAAGGCCGCCACACGCTCGGTGAGCGCCGACATCACGGCCAGCATATCTTTCTCCAAGAGGCGCCCACCCTGGCCACCCGCCTCACCCATCACTACGCTATAGGTCCGCTTCTCGACAGCAATCGCCCCCGCCTGCGTTAAAAGGTTCGGCATATTGAGAGCAATCAGCGGATCAAAGCCCCAGCCAGCGATCGCCCGGTTGACCAGATCGCGCAGATGGGCCGAGCGCGGCCCGGGATGATTGAAATACATACCGGCTTCCGTCAACTGCAACCAGCCGCCAGGACGCACGAGGCGCAACAGCTCGCGCAGCACCTGCGGCCAGGCCGAGGCCGGCACCGCCAAAATCAGCAAACGCTGATGGACCAGATCAAAGCTGTTCTCGGGAAAGGGCAACCCCTTGAGGACATCGCCATAGACATAGTCAACGTTGGCCGGTACCGTCGGCAAGCGCTCCGGCGGCTCCACGTCCACCCCCATCACCTGACAAAGCGGATAACGCTGCCCTACCTCGCGCGCCCATAGTCCCGTGCCACATCCCACATCGAGAATCGCCCGCGGATAGTCGTCGAGCGGCGCAATAATGTGCTGCTTTTGCACGCTCATGAGCGCGTAATGCTGAAAGTTGAGGCGATCGATCTCGGCCTCGTCCTTCGGTAAGACATAGGGGACATCCTGGAGATAGCGGCGCTGCCACTGCTGCTCTTCCTCTGCTCGCGCATCCTGTCCACGCGGCGTCAGCTCCCCCGTCCTGATCGCCGGTAGCCGCCGCGTCCTCTTAAACAGGCCCCATAAAGGCATCCTGGCCTCCTTCTCATCATGAAATGCCTATACCTGGCTCTACTTCATCTGCCACCTGGCGAAGATTAGCCCTCTTGCCCCGTGTGCTAGCCGCCATCACACATGGAGACTGCCGCCCACCCAAGCGGCACAGGCCCGCCAACCCGCCAGGCCGGACAAGAGGCAACGAGGGCGTAACGCCCTCGTTGTTCATAAGAGAGTATACCTGGTCATCGCTCAAAAATGGAAGGATCTACCTGAGCTGCAGATCGCTTAGTCGATTGCTCCACACTTCCTCACGGCACGGTGAGCGATTGCGGCACCACCATCCGATAACGGGCTCCCCTCAAAAAAAAGAGGAGCCGGCTGCCTTGGCCAGATCAGATGGCAACCGCGCCCGGCTATGATGGGCGTGTCACGACCTGCTTCCAGGGTTGGTGAAGCACGCCCAGTCAGAAAGCCCTAGGCCAGGACCCCAATCATCTCCAGCTGCACCAGCAGATCAAGGCCCGAGCGCAGCGGCAAGCGCTCCATCTCCGGCAGAGCCTGCAGCGCCTGCTCAGTCTCTTCCAGATGGGTCAGCGTATGCCCACCGTCGAAGAGGGAGAGCAGCACCTCCTCACCAGGGTGCAGGTCCAGATAGCGCCCCGTCCGCCGGTTGATCACGCGCCGCGTCTGGCGCACTGCTCCCTGATAGTAGTAGAGACCGTCGCACAGCTCGGCCTCCTTGAGACGCAGCGGGCGCCCCGCGTACTGAGCTGCCAGCTCGTCGCGGCAGTAGGGCGTCCCAAAGAGACCGTTGACGAGCTGCTGCGCCTCATGCAGGGGATAGCTACCGAAGAGGCTCAACGACTCCGCCCGCGTCGCATAGCCCGAGGCCAGGCGCGTAAACGCCTGGCGATCCGAGAGATTCAGCTCACTGCCGCTGCGCGCCAGAATGCGCCGCGCCTGCCAGAACCAGCTTTCCAGCGAAAAATTGTTACTGTACCAAAACGCCGCCATATCGCGGTAGGCTTGCAAATAGGTGCGATAGGTCTGAGCATAAAACTCCCAATAGCGCCGGACCTCCTCATCGCTGCCAGCCGCAAAGCTCGACACCAGGGTATAGGCCGCCTTCTGGCCCAGCTCATGGGCTAGCATCACGCCCGACGAGAGGATCGGATCGACAAAGCCCGCCGCATCACCGACCATCGCCCAGCCAGATCCACTAAGCTGGCGGCTGCGGTACGACCAGTCCTGAATAGCGCAGACCATGCGCCGCTGATCGGCAGCGATGCGCGTCAGGCGAGCCTCCTTGAGAAGATCACGCACTTCGTCACAGGCCTGCAGCTCTTCCAGATAGAGCTGCTCTGGTCCCTCGGGCAGGTGTTTGAGCGTCTGGCGATGGGTCACAAAGCCCACGCTCATCACATCGCGCTTCAAAGGAATATACCAGATCCAGCCGCGCGGCGTCGTGATGATGCAGATGCGCGTCAGCTCGGGATAGCCCGTATACTCATAGAGCCACTTCGCTCCCTGCCAGTAGGCAAAGAGAGCATAGTTGTTCATCTGCACATCGTACTCGCGCAGCTTGAGGGCATGGCCGAGCAGGGCCTGCTGCCCACTGCAATCGAGTACCCAATCGCAATAGACCGTCTGCAGGCCACGCTCATCGACGAACTCGACACCGATGGCCCGCGGCTCCCTCCTCTCCTGGCCCTCAGCGCTCAGCGACGCAGGCGGCTCGCGGTCCCAGAGCACGCGCGTCACACGTGCCCGCTGGCGCACCTCGACCCCCAGGCTGGCGGCGTGGCGCAGCAGCAGCTCATCGTACTCCGCGCGCCGCACCTGCCAGGCCCGCGTGTAGAGTCGCGGCAGGCGCTTGCCCTGAGCCACGAGCTGCGAGATCAGCTCATCGAACTCGAAGCCCCACGGCTCGCGGCTCTGTCCCCAAATAAAGGTCGCTCCCAGCTTCTCCAAAAAGCCCGCGTTGGCCACCTTCTCATAGGCGCCCATCTCCTCCAAAACCGGTGAGGCCCCCGCTAGCAGCGACTCCCCCACATGATGGCGGGGGAAAGCCTCTTTTTCGAGCAAGAGTAGACGCAGCTGCGGCGCATAGCGGCGGGTCAGAGCCGCCACCGTGCTGCCCGCCGGCCCGCCGCCGATAATGACGACATCGTAGTGTCTGGTCATCATGAGTGCCTCCTTTCCCTAGAGGCGACGCCAACAGATCACTCCTCCGCTGAGCAAGGCCACCAGCCGGGTTGACGTACAGGCAATATCGGCAATGCGCACCAGCGGCAGCCCCTCATGCTGAGCCTGCCAGCTCTGGCCCAGATCGTCCGAGCGGAAGATGCCACCGCCTGCCAGCACAAAGAGCGAGCGCTCTCCCGCCCGCTGGCACGAGACAACGCGGCGAATGCCGCCGCCGCCGTGGCCGACCGCACAGCGGCGCCAGTTGCCGTCGGGTCCCGCCAGCAGCAGGATATTGCCAATGCCCAGCGTCAGCGGCTCAGGGCAGCTGGCCACCAGCGGCCAGTTCGTATCGGCCTCCAGTCCGCGTATCCAGTTACGCCCATCATCGGTTGAATACCAGAGGCAGACATGATACTGCCGCGGATCGTAGGTCGCCGCCACCAGATGCTCAGGGGTGGCCTGCAGGGCCGCCAGCAGCGTCACCCCAAACGGCGGCGTCAACTGGCGCCAGCTTACGCCATCGTCGGCACTGTGCCAGAGGCGACGACCATCGCCGCTGGCCACCCAGAGATGACGGGACCGGCCATGACCGGCCCAGGTGATCAGCGTGTTGCCCTCCAGCGGCTCCGTCAACAAGCGCTGATGCTCACCGCTAGCCGGCCAGAGACGCAGCAGACCCTCGGGTCCAGCCAGCAGCAGCGTCTCGTCGTCGATCACCGCGCACCCCGTCAGCGGCAAGGTCAGCCCCTGCAGGCGCTGCCATTCCGCCGTCTCGCCCGCTTCGTCCCCGGTCAGCCTGGCCTGCAGGGGGGCCGTATGTGTTCCCACCAGCCACAGGCGCTCACCCTGGGGCTGCAAACGCAGCAGATCATGCAGCGGCGGCTCAGGAAGAGCACGCCAACTGTGACCATCGTCGTCGCTGACCAGCACCCCCTCAGCAGTGCCCGCATAGAGCCGACCCTGGCCCCGGTCCTGGCGGCAGACATGCACCATCCGCCCATCAACCGTCTGCCAGCTCCTGCCGCCATCGGTCGAGCGCAGCAGGCCGCGCTGCGTTCCCAACAAGAGCGTGCCCGCCTCCGTAGTGAAGAGCGACAGAGGATGAGCCTCCTGCAGGCCCTCTACCGCCTGCAGAGGCTGCCAGCGCTCGCCTTCGGCGTCAGCCTGCAGCAGGGTGCCATTCTCCAACACCGCCAGGACATCCCCACCCGGCAGGCGCGTCAAGACCTCAACCGCTCCCTCACTGCTCTCCAGGACCCGCCGCCAGCCACGTCCGCCATCGCGCGAGCGATAGATGGCCTCATCGGTGGCCGCCAAGACTGTCAGCCGGTCCAGCCAGAGAAGATCGGTGATCTCATAGCTTTGCAAGCCAAAGGAGACGTTGCGCCAGGTGCGCCCGCCATCGCTGCTGCGCAAGACGCCATTGGCCAGCGTCCCAGCCAGCAAGGTATTGTCGCTGCCGAAGGTTGGCGAGGGAGCCAGGGCCGTCACCCCAACGCTCCCATCTTCGATCTCGGCGCGCTGCCAGCCGGCTCCGCCCGTGAGCGAATAGGCCAGGCCGCCATTGCCACCCGCCAGCAGCAGATTGCCATAGGCCCATAAGGCCGTCACCGGCGCCGGCGGCAAGAGCACCGGCCCCGGCTCCCAGGCTCCAGCCTCTGCCCCCTCCGGCTTCTCGGAAGCCGTTCGATAGCAGGCGATGCCTCCCAGACCACCAGCCCACAAACGCCCCGGCGCCGGGGCCAGGGCATAGATTGGCGTCGGCAAGGCCGGCGCTCGCAGCTCACGCCAGGCCCGTCCGTCTGACTCCGATTCTTTCCCTGTGGTCATACTCAAAAGCAGACACCTCCTTCCGCTTTGCTCAACTGCGGCACGCGCCTCGGCTTCAGCGCCGCGGCACTTGTCATTATCGCAGAGAGCCGCAAGCGCCTGGCTCCCCCCATCACTCAGTAGCTACAGAGCAAGACCGCAGGTCGCCGGGTCCTCCACAGAGGCAGCTCCCTGCCCCCTTGCGCTCATCCATGAAAGACCACAGCATCGGTCGTGACCAGCATCGTCGCCAGACTGACCGCCGCCCGCAAAGCTCCGCGCACAACGCTGCAGCAGTCCAGGATACCGCGCTCCCACATCGAGACCACCTCACCGCGCAGAGCATCGAAGCCAGAATCGGCCCCCCGGCGACGTACCTCCTCCAGCACCAGCGGCGGATGCCTGCCTCCATGATTGCGCACAATCTGCAAAAACGGCTCCTGCAGGGCGGCCTCCAGCAGCGCCACCCCCTGACGCTCGTCAGCGTCGGCACAGGCCACTCGCGCCTCCTCCAGAGCTGGCAGGCAGTTGAGCAGGGCCACACCGCCACCGGGCACCAGGCCACCCTCGTAGGCCGCCTCCAAAACGCGCAGCGCCTTCTCCGCCAGCTCCTTTCTCAACTCCAGCTCATGCTCATTGACAGCGCCGATCTTGAGGATGCCAATCCCGCCCGTCAGGCGCGCCAGACGCAGACGCAAAAACTCCCACTCGCTATTTTTGCCGCGCGGAGCCTCGCGGAGCTGAGCGCGCACCGCAGCAATACGCTGCTGCACCTCGCGCATGCACCCCTGACCACCAATGATGGTCACCCCCGTCGGCGTCAGGATGGCCTGCTGAGCGTGACCAAGGTGCTCGCGCCGAATATGACGGCAGAGCGTCCCCGTCAGCTCTGAGAAGACTGTACCGCCCGTCAGGGCCGCCATATCGGCCAAATCATCATGGACCAGGGTTGCACCACTGGAGAGGACCAGCAGGCCGAGCGTCACCAGGCCGCGCACATGATTGGCCGCCAACATCGTCAGAGCAGGCCCGCGCAAGGCCCGGGCAACCACCAGCAGCGGCGGGCGACACGGCTCCGTCAGCGCCAGTTCGAGCACAGGCAGCACCTGCTCAACCTCGCACAACTCCTCGTCGGCGAGCACAATCCAGGGCTGGCGCAGGATCAGCCCAGCCTCACCCTCCGGCAGGAGCGCACGCGCCGGGATGTAGCCATCCCACTTGCCCCCGCGAATATATTCGTGATCAAGGCCCGGCCCGGGCAGCTCTTCGGTGACAATGGTGGAGCACGGCCCCAGGACCTCGAACATGGCCGCCAGCACCTCGCTCAGCTCGCCATCACCCGTTGCTCCTAAGACCAGAGCCTGCACCTCCTCGCAGCGCCCCAAGGGACGCGCCTGACGCTCCAGGGCCGCCTCCGCCGCCTCGACGGCCCGCTGCAGTCCACGCGCCAGAGCCGGTGGACTGGCCCCCGCCGCCAACCGGCGACAGGCCTCGTGCACCAAAACCCGCACCATGACCGCCGCCAGCGCTACTCCATCGCCATAGCGCTCGTGCAGCTCCAGAGCCATCTCGCGCAGCAACATCGCTCCCAGGTTGTCACTGCGGTCACGCAGGGCAATGACACGCCGCGCAATGGTGCTGGCGTCGGCCAGCACCTCGCACTCACTGCGGCTCCGTTCGTTGAGAACCAGGGCGCGCGCCGGCCCCAGAGTCAGGGCCAGGGGCCGGGCCAGGAGATCAACGCCACGTACCAGGAGGCGTAAGGCCCGCGGCAGACGGATCAGCGAGGGCTGCTGCGCCACGCGCCGCAGCTCCGTGACCAGCCGCCGCGCCTCCGCCAGGCGGTAGCCAGTCGTGACATCACGCGGATTACGCGGCCTCAGCGTCGTCATGGCAGGTCCACCCTTAACTCACCTCGACCTCGACGGGCCAGCAGCACCAGCCCCCTCCTCCAGAGCAGCAGAGCCGCCAGCACCGGCGCAATCAGGAAGAAGCCAGCAATCGAAAGATAGCCGACAAGCATAACAGCCAGAGCCAGCAAGAGCGAGCCGGCTGTCGGCAACGGATAGCGCCAGGCCAGCCGCAAAGCGCGCCAGAGCAACGACCAGGCCCCCTGCTCCGGCTCCGCCACAAAGAGCGGCCCCCAGTAGGCGGCACTGAAGAGCAGGATCAGCAGCAATAGTCTAAACAGAATATCCAGCAGCAAGAACTGAAGTGGCGCCACGACGATAATCAGCAGGCAAAGCAGACCACAGAGACCCGGCAGTGGCGCCAGCGTGCGCAGGCACGGCAGCAGCAAGCGACCCAGGTCGTCGCGCAACATCGCCAGGTCCAGCGGCTCCTGACGATTGAGACGGGCCACGCCGCTAAAGAGCACGGCTGTCGCCGGCAGCAACGCCAGGGCACTGTAGGCCACCAGGAGCAGACGTAGCCCCAGCGGAAGAGCTGGCCAGGCCAGCGCAACTAAGGCCGGCACCAACTGCACAGCCCAGGCCACGTTGAGGGCAACCAGCCGCTCCAGCTGGTCTCGCAACAGGACAAAAGCCCCCCAGATTGGACGGCGCAGCGTCTCCTCTGAAAGGGCATCGGCCTCAAACTCTTCAAAGAATGGCATCGTCTCTGTTCTCCCTGTCCCCGGAAAGCAGAACAAACAGGCGCTAACGCGATCACATCCTGCGCTACAAGCGCAGAGCAGCACCGGCACGGCGGGCAGGGAGCCACAGGGAGCCAGACAGACAGACAGCCTGCCGCTCCTACCCGTCGTGCCCCGCGGTACCCATTGATGTCGTCGGCCAGCCGAATGCTCGCCGACGCCTTCCCAGGCAAGCCGGCTGGCTACCCCAGACGGACACGGGCCTACTTCAGGCCCTGGATGCGCACACCGCGCAGCAGATACTCACGGCAGAGAATGAACATCACAAAGATTGGGAGGGTCTGCAAGAGGGCCAGCACCATCAGGCCATTCCACGAGAGACCCGCCGCCAGGGCCGAACGCATGGCCACCGACTGGCTCAGGGCCGTGGCGCGATCCATCACCCCCGAATTGATGAAGTTGTTCATGACCGTATAGACCGCCAGCGCGGTCGGAGCTTTGTCGTTGCTCTGGATCACTAGCTGCGGCCACAGGAAGCTATCCCAGACTGCATAGAACTGAATCCAGGCCACCACTGAATAGACCGGGACGCTCATCGGGAAGACAATGCGGCGGAAGATGTTGAACTCCGAGCCGCCATCGACGCGCGCCGCCTGTAGCACCGAGTCGGGGATCGTGTCGAAGTAGCCCTTGAAGATCAGGTAGTTGTAAGCATTGAAGATACCCGGCACAATAATGGCCCAGGGCGTATCGTAGAGCGAGAGGGTCGGGAAAGGCTGATCGGTCCCCGGCAGATTGGGCACGGAGGCAGCCGGCAGGGCAAAGGGGAAATTGAGCGCCAGGAAGAGCATCGGGATCAAGAGCACCGCCAGCGGGATCATCAGGGTGCCGATAAAGAAGAGAAAGGCCCAGCGCGCGCGCCGCCCGCGCAGCAGCTTGCTGGTGGCATAAGCGGCCATCGAGGTCACGGGAATCGAGATCAGCAGGGTCACAGAGGTCATGAAGAACGAGTTCCAGAAATAGACCCAGAACGGTTCTCCCGCCGACCCAGCCAACAAGGCACCAACCCCACTGTTCTCGGCCCACTGGATCACCAACTTCCAGGCCGCCAGCGTGGGATGCAGCGGCCAGAACACCGGCGTCGTCGACAGCGTGTCCTGCGCCGGCGTGATCGAAGTCACGATCATGATATAGAACGGCACCAGGTGGGTCAGGACGCCCAAGGACAACAGGATCACCATCAGCCACCAGCCCAGCCTTAGCAAGGGCTGCTTTCTGCCAACCTTTGGGAAAAGCATAGACACAACAAACACACTCCTTCTGCTACCTGACTGACTTGCGCGCTCGTGCCCGGTCAGGCATCCGGGTCCTCCTTAAAGAAGATGCGGAAGAGCACAACGACAAAGAAAATCAACAAAAAGAGATAGATCGAGAGTGCCGTCGCATCAGCGTAGCGTTGATTCTGGATATAGGAGAAGAGGTAGAGCATCACCGTGCGACTGGCCCCCTCGGGCTGGCCGCCCGTGAGAATCTGCGGCCAGGTATAGTCTTGCAACCCCTGGATGATGCCGTAAACCAGCATAACGGCGATCACCGGGCGCAGGCGTGGCAGGGAGACAGTCCAGATCTTGCGCCAGAAGCCGGCCCCCTCGATCTCCGCCGCCTCAAAGTAGGAGCGTGGAATCCCCTGCAGGGCCGCCATGTAGGCCAGGCCAGCCACGCCCGGCCCCGCCACAACCACCGACGGGAAGACTAGCCAGAAGAGCACCTGATGGGGATCATTGAGAAAGGGCTGATGCGGTAGATGGAGGATCTCGGTGGCGATGTACTCCAGCAGACCGTACTGCTCATTGTAGAGATAGCGCCAGAGGATGCCATTGGCAATGACGCTGATCGGCAGGAACCACAGGATCATCATCCAGCGCATCAGGCGCGGCGGTAGCTCCATCAAGAAGATGGCGATCAGCAAGGGGAAGATGAAGGTCAGGGCCACCAACATGGTCCCATAGATAAAGGTCACACGAAAGGCCTGCCCAACCAGGGGATCGTTCCAGACCCGAAGGTAGCTCTCCAGCCCGGTAAAACGACTGGGCAGCATCGGCTGAGCGTCGGTGAAGCTGATCAGAAAGGCCATCAGCAACGGATACCAGCCCCAGACGAGCTGAAAGAGGGCTGCCGGCAACAGAAAGAGCCAGGTCTCCAGCCGACTGCGCCGCCGCAGGCGCTGGGCCTGGGCTGGCTGCTCCACTTCGCTCGCGCTCGCCGGGGCCGCCACTCCGGTAAGCGGTTCAGACATTGCTCTCGTACTTCCTTCCATAGAAGACGGGCCGCCGGGACCCCCTGGCTACGCTTCAGTCAGGGGAGAAAGGCGACTCCCTGCTTGCTGTCCGCAGAAGGTCGACCACTCGCTCCCTCCTCGTGCTGGTCAGGGCAAAGGCTCCGACCGCAAGGTCAGCTCAGCAACGGCTCCGCTCCGGCTGGCAGAGTCAAGGCCGGAGCGGACTGGCCAGGGCTGGCGGGACCGTCGGGGCCCGGCTCGCCAGCCCTGCCAGCCAGTACAGCGACACTGGCCCTGCGCAGGAGGCCGGGGAGGGTCGTCTGCTGCTTCCTCCGACAAGGGAACGGCCTGGCTTAGCCCCCCAGAGCCGGCAGAACCTTCTGCACATACCAGGGGTGGAAAAGTTCCGCCGAGTAGAGCGGGGCATATTTGGCCCAGAAGGCATCGAGATCGGCAAAGAACTTCTTCGCACTGGCAATGAAGGTATCCCTGGACAAACTGGAGGAGAGCGAGGCGAACTGTGCGTTCTGCACGTCCTGCAGCTTCATCAGTACTGTCGGGATGCTGTCCTGGGTGTAGGCCAGGCCCGAGTTGGCATCGTTCCAGGCGTCACCAGTCGGACCCGGATTCTGCTCCGCCGGGAAGTAGAGGCCGGGATCGGGGAGCTGGGGAATGGCGGCGGCGGCGTTGACGGCCTGCATCGTCAACTTGCCCCAGGCCTGTTCAGCAGTGCCCTTGATGCCGTAGTCGATCTGCAGCTTCGACATCGGCGGCACCTCCAGGAAGACATCTTTGAGGTCGTGGGTGACCCTGTAGATCTCCTGGCGCTGCTTGAGTAGTTCCTCGCCGATAATAAACTGCACCAGGAAGTCGAAGGCTTTGGCCAGAGCCGGCTTGTTGCGCTGCAGATGAGGATCGATGGAGCCGATGGCTGAGCCGGCCTGGGTGGCTCCGAAGGAGCCGAGGTAGCCGATGGGGTGCGAGATCCAGCCGACGACCTCCTCAAAGGGCTTACCCACTTTGACGGCAATGTTGATGGCGCTCGTCGGGTCGGTCACCGGGCGCGTGAAGAAGCCCGTATTGTTGGCCATCATGGCCACGTCGCCACGGGCAAAGGCCTGGGCCACGTCGCTGTCGCCGGTCGAGAGCGAGGAGGTAATCGATTTGTCGGTGAAGTACATGCCGCGCCAGTTCTCGATGACCTGCTCGTACTGGCTCAGCCAGGGCGTGAGGTTGTAGCGCCAGGGCCAGGCGTTGGAGGGCGTCGGCTCCAGACCCAGGGCGCCATAGCCGGTGGCGCCAGAGTTGAGACCATTGGCCTGCAGGCTCCGGTCGAAGACGTAGAATTGGAGGGCCGCCCCCTTCATCTTGGCGCTGGTCAGGGCCTTGGCCAGCTTGCGGAAATCGCTCCAGGTCCAGCCCGGCGTCGGCTCAACCAGCCCGCTCTGCTGAATCAGGTCACGGCGGAAATACATGCCGTCGCCGGCTCCGTAGCCGCCCGGGGTGCCGTAGTAACGCCCGTTGACCTTCCAGCTGCGGTAGACAGGTAGATAAATAGCGGTGAGCTGGCTCTCTAGCCTGGTGCTGACAACCAGATCGGTGACGTCCGCCGCCAGGCCGCGGGCGAAGGCGCTGCGCACGACATTGTTGATGAAAGAGCCAAGGATGTTGCCCTCGAACCAGGTCGGGGCCGTGCCGGCGGCAATGGCCTGGGTGACCGCGGACTGGCTCCAGATGTTGGTGTCGGTGTGCTTGATCTTGACGCCGGGATTCTTCTTGAGCCAGTCGGCCAGAGCGTCGGCGTAGGCTTTGAGGGTGACGTTCCCTTTCTGCTGCTCGGCAGTGGGCATGGCATCGCCCGGCCAGCCGTTGGTGAGAAAGGTGACGTTCACAACCGTGTTGGAGCTGCTCCCTCCACAGGCTGCGAGCAAGGCCCCACCCGCCAGGGCCACACTCCCCGCAGCAGCTGTGCGGAGCAGCTGCCGGCGCGTTAGCGTCCTCTCAGGCACGAGCAGCGGCTCTAGAAGGGTGCGCGTTTCGTGAGCCATAATCTCATCTCCTTCTTTGGAAGCTGGTGAATGCTCTGGGTCCATCCTTGTCGTCTTGCATCTGAAGCCCTGTGCTTTGCCTCGTCCTTGTCTGCCTTGCCTCCGTGGCCGAACACGCGGCCTCTCCTCGTGCGTCCTTCCAGCAATCTGCTCGCCTGCCATTGAGGCTGCCTTAGCTGTACATCAGTTCAACCGTGTGTACGGTCAAATTCTGGCCCAACTATACCTTCTTTGGTCGTGACTCAAGTCTCAGTTGTGGGATCGCTCCCATAACTCTATTGAGAGTGTACCTAACAAAAGGATCACTGTCAAGTTTTCGATGGTGCCATTCTACTCAGATTGCAAAGCCCGCTCAGAGCGCGGATCGAAGAGCAGCAGATGCTGCGGATCAAGTCCGATCTGCAGTACTGTCCCCTCTTCTGGCAGATCGCTCAGCTCTTCTGGCTCTGGCCAGACCGCCACGAGACAGGGAGCTGGCTGCTGCGTTGTCTGCAGTTCCAGGGTGACTTCAACTTCGCCAATGAGGGTCTCGACCGCCAGAGCGCGGGCCGAGGCACGCCAGAGCGAGGCCGTCGCCTCGACCTGTTCCAGTTCCCAGGGCGGCACGATCTCGCGCGGGCGCAGGCCCACGGTGATGGCCGCTTCCGGGTGCCTGGTCAGGACGTGCTGCCAGGCGGCGTCGAGCGGGAGGCGCAAGGAACCCAGCTGGCAGAGATAGCGCCCCTCTTCGTTGACAAGTCTGCCTTCCAGCAGGTTCATCGGTGGGTTGCCCAGAAAGCGGGCCACGAAGAGATTGGCGGGATGCTCTAGCAGCTCGCTGGGGCTGCCGATCTGTTGCAGGCGTCCTGCGGCCATGATGGCCAGGCGATCGGCCAGGGCCAGGGCCTCGCTCTGGTCATGGGTGACGTAGAGGCTGGGGACGCCACGCAGGCGGTGCACGGCCAGCACATCGCGTCGCGCTTGATGGCGCAGGCGCGCGTCGAGGTTGGCCAGTGGCTCATCGTAGAGAAAGACGTTGGCGTCGCGGGCCAGGATGCGGGCCAGGGCCACACGCTGCTGTTCGCCTCCGCTCAAGGTGTCGATGCCGCGCCGCAGCAGGGGCGTGAGCTGCAGCTTCTCGGCGGCCTCCAGGACACGGCGCTGGATTTCGTCCTTCGGGAGACGCCGATTCTCCAGGCCATAGGCGATGTTGCCGTAGACGTCCATGCTCGGGTAGAGGCCGTAGTCTTGAAAGACCATGCCGACGTTGCGCTGGCGCGGGCTGAGGTGGGTGATGTCTTCGCCGCCCAGCAGGATGCGCCCTTCGTCGGGCTGCTCCAGGCCACAGATGATGCGCAGGACGGTGGTCTTGCCGCTGCCCGATGGCCCGAGCAGGACGAAGAATTCGCCGTCTTCGATGCGAAAGCTGACGTGGTCGACGGCGCTCTGTCCGTCATAGCGCTTGACGAGATTCTGTACTTCGAGTGTGCTCACGCTCGCTCTTCCCTCTTCTTGCTGGCTTCGCTCGTCGCTGGTTGGCGTGACGGCTGCTCCACCTGCTCGCTCTCTGGCTCACCGACCACCGCTCTGGCGGGCTGGTCAGCGGCGATGGCGGGCATGTGGAGCAGGGCGCGCCCATCTTCGGGATCAAAGAGGTGGATTTTGCGCAGGTTGACGGCCAGCGGCACCTCGCGCCCGAGGTAGCTGCCGGGCAGGCGCGCTTTGAGGGTGGCCACGAAGTCGCGCGGGGCCGGCTCCAGGGTGCTCAGGTAGACGGTGCAGCCGCTGACGGTCGGCTCGATGACGTTGACGAGGCCGCGGACGGTGCTGTCTTCGCTGACGGCGAAGTCGGCCCGCCGTGGCGGCTGCAGGTGCTCGGGGCGGATGCCCAGGTTGAGGCGCCGGCCTGTGTAGGGGGCGACGCGCTCCTGAAATTCTGCTGGTACAGGCAGGCGAAAGGCCGGATGGGTCAGGAGCAGGCGCCCGTCGTGGTCGGGACGCTCGTCGGGACGGACCTCGACTTCGAAGAGGTTGATGCCCGGGGAGCCGATGAAGAAGGCGACAAACTGGTTGCAGGGCCGCTCGTAGAGGTCAAGGCCACTGCCGACCTGCTGCAGCTTGCCGTCGCGCATAACGGCGATGCGGTCGCCGAGGGCCATCGCCTCAGCCTGATCATGGGTGACGTAGACCGCCGGCTGCCCTTTCTGGCGGTGGAGGGTCAGGATGTCTTCGCGCGCCTGGTGGCGCAGCTGGGCGTCGAGGTTGGCCAGCGGCTCATCATAGAGATAGAGGGCGGCGTCGCGCACCAGGGCCCGCGCCAGGGCAACACGCTGCCGCTCGCCACCGCTGAGCTGGCGCGGCTTGCGCCCCAGCAGGTGCTCGATACGAAAGAGATGGGCCGCGTTGGTGACGCGCTCGCGGATGAGGCTGCGTGGGGCGTGACGGGCACGCAGGCCGTAGGCGATGTTTTCGAAAACGGTCAGGTGCGGGAAGATGGCGTAGTCTTGAAAGACCAGGGCAACGTTGCGGTCGCGTGGGCGGATGTCATTGACCAGGCGCTCGCCGAAGTAGATGCGTCCATCGCTGACCGGCTCCAGTCCAGCCAGCAGGCGCAGGGTGGTGGTTTTACCACAGCCGGAGGGTCCAACAAGGACGAAGAGTTCTCCCGGCTGAATGTGCAGGTTGAGGTCGTCGACGACAGTCCGCTCGCCGAAGCGTTTGATGAGATGCTCGATGACGATGCCTCCGCTGGCCGCTCCCATAGGCTTCTCCTTCTCTTGTTCCTCTTTGTGTACTGCGTGTGCTCCGCGTGCTTTGCTGCTTGCTCTGTCAGCCCGGCGTTAGCCTGGCTCTTTCCTTGCTGTCAGGGGCCACTCCACCACCCCCGGTTAGAAGAGAGCCGGCGGGCCAGGACTGTAGAGGAGGCGCTCGTCGTCGACGGCAAAGTAGAGGAGCTGCTCCCAGTCAGGCCGCAGGCTCTGCAGGCCACGGCTGTCGTCGGCCTCCTCCAGGGACAGGGAGACGGTGACGCGCTGCCCCAGCCAGTGACCGTGTACGAGGGCAATGCGCTCGGTGGGAATGCGCTCGCTATGGCTGATCTCCAGCGGCAGGCCGTCCGGCTGGTCGCGCAGCCAGTGCTCGGCGCGTACGCCCAGCCGCAGTGGACCCGATGGCAGGCGCCCAGCCAGCTCCTCGGGCAGTGGCCAGCTCTGCCCGGCGATGTGCAGATGGCCCTCTCTGAGCAGGGCAGGCAGGACGTTGAGCGGCGGGCTGCCAATGAAGGTGGCGACAAAGAGGTTGACGGGCGTGTAGTAGAGGTCGTCAAAGTTGCCCACTTGCTCGATACGCCCCGCGCGCATGACGGCCAGACGGTCACCCATGAAGATCGCTTCCTGCTGGTCATGGGTTACGTAGAGTGTGGTAACGTGGAAGGTACGGAGCAGTTTCTTGATCTCAATGCGCGTCTGCTCGCGCCGCTTGGCATCGAGGTTGACAATGGGTTCGTCCATGAGAAAGATGGTGGGGTCACGCACGATGCAGCGGGCAATGGCAACGCGCTGCTGCTCACCGCCACTGAGGGTCTCGGGAAAGCGGCCTAGCAGGTGCTGGAAGTCGACGCCCATGAGCTGGGCGGTGCGCCGGACACGCTCTTCCATCTGCTCGTGGGTGTAGGTGTGGTGCTCGAAATAGTAGGCCAGGTTCCCTTTGCTCTTCATGGCGGGGTAGAGGGCGTAGTCTTGAAAGACCATGCCGACGCCGCGGTCCTGGGGCTTGATCTCGGTCATGTCAAGGTCGCCGTAGTAGATGCGTCCGTGGGTGGGGAATTCAAGGCCGGCGACAACCTTGAGCAGGGTGCTCTTGCCACAGCCGGAGGGGCCGACGATGGCCAGCGTCTCGCCGTCGGCTACCTCCAGCGAGATGTCGCGTAGGGCCGGCTGGCGTCCCCCGGGACCGTCGTAGTCCTTGACGATGTGTTCGAGCCGCAGGCTGGTCATGCCTGTCTTCCTTCCTCCCTGAGCTTCCCGGTGCCGGCCCGGCCCGGCGCTGGCCGCACTCGTTCGGTCTCCCTCGCCATGAGGGCCGACTCCCGGCGATTCCTTTCTGTTCTCTTCTGCTCTATTCCAGGCCGCTTGCTGCGCTTGCCTGGCCTTCGCCTGACTTGCTCTCTGTGCTCGCGCTTCCTTCGCGCTCTTCCCGACCTTCCTCCGTTACCGGAGATTCTGTATTCTGTATTCTTTGTACGCGACTGGCAGCGGCCCGCTCTGGCCGCCTCGCGCTGGACCGATCCGGGTCTGTCTGGTCGCTGGGCCCATCAGCCGGCGCGTTGCTCCTCGCCCGAGACGGCGGGCGCGCTGGCGCTGGCCTGCACGGCTTGTCGGCAATAGCCGCAGGACTGGCGAATGATGAGGGCGGTGGGCAGGATGATCTGTACACGCTCGCGGCGATTGTGCTCCAGCTGGTCAAGGAGCAACTCGGCGGCGCAGGTGCCCATCTCCACGCAGGGCTGACGAATGGTGGTCAGCTCGGGAAAGATCATGGTTGTCTGCAGGAGATCGTCGAAGCCGACAATGGCCAGATCATCGGGGACCGTGAGGCCGCGCTCCTGGACAGCGCGCACGACGCCGGCGACCATCATGTCGTTGGATGAGAAGAGGGCGGTCGGCGGCTCCGGCAGGTCGAGAAAGCGCCGCGTCCAGGCGTAGCCGCTGGCGGGGGTCCAGTCGCCGTCACCGACAAGGGCCTCGTCGAAGGGGAGGCCGGCGGCGGCCAGGGCCTGACGGTAGCCTTCGAGGCGGGCGTGGGTGCAGACGTCTTTCGCCAGCCCTTTGAGCATGGCGATCCGCCGATGCCCCAGGGCGATCAGGTGCTCGACGGCTACACGCGCCGCCGCGACGTTGTCGACGTCTACGTATTGCAGGTCGCCATCGTCTTCGGGATCGTGCCCAACACGCACGTAGGGCATACCCGCTTCGCGCAGCATGGCGGCGCTGCGGTCCTGACGGTCGCTGCTGATGAGGATGACGCCGTCAAAATGCCGCCCGCGCAGAAGGCTGAAAAAGGTGGCCTCGTTCATGTCTTGCCGCCCGATGAAGAGCATCGGGGTGTAGCCCCGCTGTGCACAGACCTGGCTCACACCGCGCGCGATTTCGGCAAAGATGGGATTGCCAAAGAGATGATGGGCATTGTCGGGCAGGATTAACCCAATCAGGCGCGTCTTGCGCATGACGAGCTGCCGCGCCGCCGCCTGCGGCGCGTAGCCGTAGCTGTTGATGACCTCTTGCACTCGGTCCCTGACGCTCGGCCTGACGTTCGGTTGCCCGTTGAGCACTCGCGAGACTGTTGAGCGAGATACCCCGGCAATACGCGCAATATCCTCAATCGTTAATTGCGACATGAGCCAATCTGCGCACCTTCAGAGCGGTTACACGTTTACTTTTGGCTGCAGTTTCGTGTACAATACCTCGTGGGATCGCTCCCACGACTTGCTATGTGCAAGCTTACCTGATCCTCCTCCTTCCTGTCAAGGGGTGAGCTGCCTGCCTGTCTGTCTGCCTGATTGAGCGCCTTGCTGCTGGCTGCCTCCTCCAGGCTGAGGCCAGGGTCGCTCAGACGGGCGACAGGGCTGGGAGGAGGTGATCGGCATGGCTGAGGACAGGATGTCGGTACTATCGTACAAAGCCATTACGCATGGAAGGAGTCTCTTCATGGCAGAGCCGGTTCCTTTGCTTCCCTATAACCTGTACATGACTGAGCCGCCGCGCTTGCCGGTGCGAGGACCCGAGGATGAGGGGGGTCCCGATTATGTGGTGGAGGCGACGCTTGTGGAGCGCGGTGAGCGCCATGTCCGGCTCCAGGGGCGCACCCTCAGCGGCTCCCCTCTCTTGATCACGCTAAGCCTGGTGGCCGATGGGATCGTGCGTGTGCTGCTGGAGGAGGAGCCTGATCCGACGCGCGTCCGCCTGGCAGGCAAGCTGCCCCTTCCCCAGACTGCTGCGTCGCTGCTGGTCGAGGAGCAGGCAACAGGCCTGGCTCTGCTCTCCCCCTCGCTACGCCTGGAGGTCTCGCTGCGCCCCTTCGGCCTGCGCTTCCTCGATGCGGCTGGCCGCCCGCTGCTGACCCAGAATTATAGCGAGCTGACCAATGTGCGTATGAAGCTGACGATTCTCCCCTTCGGGCTGAGCCGCGTCAATGGTCAGCGCGTGGCTTTCCACGATACGTTTACGGCGGAACCCGATGAGCATTTCTTTGGGCTGGGCGAGAAGTTTACGGATTTCGATAAGCGCGGGCAGCGCATCACGACCTGGAATTGCGATTGCGGCGGAGCCTTCAGTGAGCGCGCCTATAAGAATGTGCCGTTCGTGGTCAGTTCGCGCAGGTACGGGATCTTTGTCGATAGTCCCTGCGCGGTCGATTTCGATCTGGTGGCCAGCAATACGGCGACCTTTACGCTGATTAGCCGCGATAGCGCTCTGGATTATTATGTGATCGCTGGGCCGGACCTGAAGACGATTATTACGCGCTATGCCTCGCTGGTGGGCTTTCCCATTCTGCCGCCGAAGTGGGCCTTGGGGACCTGGATTTCGTCGGGCTTCCAGCGCGATAGTCAGGCCGAGGTGCTGGCACGGGCCCGCTTGATCCGCGAGCATGAGATTCCTTGCGATGTGCTGCATCTCGATTGCTACTGGCAGCGCTTCGGGCGCTGGTCTGAAGTGCTGTGGGATGAGGAGCGCTTTCCCGCTCCGGCGGATCTGATCGCCCAGCTCAAGGCTGAGGGCTTTAAGGTCTGCCTGTGGATTCATCCCTATCTGGGAACGGCTAGCGAGCGCTTTGCCGAGGGGGCGGCACGCGGCTACTTTCTGAAAAATGCCGCCGGCGAGCCGTATGTGGCCGATCTGTGGGGCGGCTTTCATCCGCCGGTGGCGATGCTGGATGTGACGCACCCGGAGGCGGTGGCCTGGTTTCAGGGGCTGTTGCGCGAACAGTTGCGCCTGGGGGTCGATGTCTTTAAGACGGATTTCGGCGAGGGCATTCCGACAGATGTGGTGGCCTATAGCGGGATTGCAGGCGAACGCTTGCATAATTTGTATGCCCTGCTCTATAACGAGGCGGTGGCCGAGGTGACGGCGCGCGAGACGGGCCGCGCGGGCCTGGTCTGGGGCCGTTCGAGCTATGCCGGCGGCCAGCGCCATGCGGCTCAGTGGAGCGGCGACCCCAATGCGACTTTTACGGCCCTGGCTTCGACTTTGCGCGGTGGTCTGAGTATCGGGATGTGCGGCCATGCCTTCTGGAGCCACGATATCGGCGGCTTTACGGGCCAGCCTTCCCCTGAGCTGTATATCCGCTGGGCCCAGTTCGGCTTCTTTTCGCCACTGACACGCGCTCACGGCAATAGTTCGCGCCTCCCCTGGGACTTCGGCCCACAGGCCCTGGAGATCTTCCGCTCGTATGCCCGCCTGCGCTATCGCTTGCTGCCGTATATCTATACCTATGCCTGCATCGCTGCCCGTACCAGCCTGCCGCTGCTGCGGGCAATGGTGCTGGAGTTTCCCGATGATCCGGCAACTTATACGCTGGATCTGCAGTATATGTTCGGTTCGGAGCTGCTGGTAGCACCGCTTTATCGCACCGGTGGCGAGCGCCCGGTCTATCTGCCCTCCGGGACCTGGGTCGATTTCTGGAGCCGGACCGTGCTGCAGGGGCCGACGACTTTGCAGGTACAGGCACCTCTGGAGCAGCTTCCGCTCTATGTGCGCGCCAATGCGCTGATTCCGACAACAGAGCCGGCGCCGTTCGTGCGCGAGGAGCCGTTTGCGACGGTGCTCTTCGAGGCCTATTTGCTGCCGGAGGGAGCCGGGACGTTTACGCTCTGCGATCTGGATGGGGAGACGACGGTGTCGGCGCGCTTGCAGGGGTCAACGCTGGAGATCGAGGCGACGGGGGCCAAGCGCCGGCTGGGGCTGCGCCTGGTGAAGCTGGCCGGGCAGGCGCCCGTCGAGCGGGTACTGCTCAATGGCCGCCAGTGTGAGCGCTGGACGGGCGAGACGGGGCCCGACCTGGCAACGGCGCCGGTTTCGGCCTGGTTCCCTTTACCCGATGGAGGGATGCAGGTGACGATAGTCCTCTGAGATTCGTCCTGTCTGGCATCATACCCAGGAGGAGAAGCATGGAGGCCTTTCCACCGCTGAATCCGCGTGCACCTTTTATCTGGTACGGTGGCGACTATAATCCTGAGCAGTGGCCGCGCGCGCTCTGGGATGAGGATCTGCGCCTGATGCAGGAGTGCCGCTTCCGCGTGGCGACGGTGGGTGTCTTTAGCTGGACGGCGCTGCAGCCGGCGGAGGAGCGCTTCACTTTCGGCTGGCTCGATCAGGTGCTGGATAAGCTGGCGGCGGCGGGCTGCCGGGTCTGTCTGGCAACGCCCAGCGCGGCGCAGCCCGCCTGGTTGTCGCAGCGCTATCCCGAGGTGCTGCGCGCCGATCCGACGGGTCGCCGCCGCCATCATGGCTGGCGCGTCAATTATTGTCCGACCTCTCCGGTCTATCGCCGCCTGGCTGCCCAAATGGCGGCGAAGCTGGCCGAGCGCTACCATGCTCATCCGGCCCTGGTGGCCTGGCATGTCTCGAACGAGTATGCGCCGGCCTGCTATTGTGAGCAGTGCGCGGCCACCTTCCGTGAGTGGCTGCGCAGGCGCTACGGCAGCCTCGATGAACTCAATCGCCGCTGGTGGACGCGCTTCTGGAGCCATTCGTATACGGATTGGTCGCAGATTGAGCCTCCTTATGCGAACGGCGAGGGATCGATGCATGCCCTGACGCTGGATTATCGCCGTTTCCAGAATGAGATGTTGCTGGAGTGCTTTCAGCTGGAGCGCGAGGCGATCCGGCAGTTTTCGCGCGATGTGCCGATTACGACGAATCTGATGCGCTTCTATCGCGATCTCGATTATCGTCTCTGGGCGCGCGCGATGGATGTGGTGGCCTGGGATTGCTATCCGTCCGTTGAGGATGAGCCGCTCGATATTGCGCTGGCTCACGATCTGATGCGCAGTCTGCGCGATGGACAGCCGTTCTTGCTGATGGAGCAGTCGCCCAGTAGTCAGAATTGGCAGCCGTACAATACGTTGAAGCGGCCCGGGGTGCTGCGTCTGCAGAGCTATCAGGCGCTGGCTCACGGGGCGGAGTCGGTGATGTTCTTTCAGTGGCGGCGGAGTCGTGGCGGGATCGAGAAGCTGCATGGGGCGGTGATCGAGCACAGCGGGCGCAGCGATACGCGCGTCTTTGCGGAGGTGCGGGCACTGGGTCAGGAGCTGGAGCGCCTGGGTGGGCGCACGTTGGGCGGGGTGACGCCGGCTCAGGTGGGGCTGCTCTTCGATTGGGAAAATTGGTGGGCGCTGGAGGATTGCAGCGGGCCGACGCGCGAGAAGCGTTATCTGGAGACGCTGCGCGCTCATTATGCGCCGTTCTGGCGGCGCAATGTGCCGGTCGATCTGGTCTTTGGCGATTCGGATCTGGGGCGCTATCGCTTGCTGGTGGCGCCCCTTCTCTATCTGCTCAAGGAGGGGCTGGCCGAGCGCCTGACGGCCTTTGTGCAGGATGGGGGGACGCTGGTGACGACCTATCTGTCGGGGATGGTGGATGAGTGCGATCTGGCTTTCGAGGATGGTTATCCGGGGCCGCTGCGCCATGTGTTGGGGATCTGGAATGAGGAGATCGAGGCGCTGCCGCCAGGGCGGAGGAACCGGCTGGTGTTGAACGATGGGCGCGCTTTTGTCTGCGGTCATGTCTGTGCGCTGATCCACAGTGAGGGGGCCGAGGTGCTGGGGCGCTACGGCGAGGATTTTTATGCGGGGCGCCCGGCTCTGACGCGCCATCGCGTGGGAGAGGGCCAGGCGTTCTATCTGGCCTGCGAGCCGGAGGCGGCTTTTCTGGAGAGCTTCTACGGGGAGCTGCTGGCGGCACTGGGGATCACGCCGGTGCTGGAGACGCCGCCGGGCGTGGAGGCGACGCTGCGTCAGACGGCCCGCGAGCGTTTGCTTTTCGTGCTCAATCATGGGCGGGACCCGGCGACGGTCTCCCTGCCGTCGGGCCGCTGGTTTGAGGAGCTGCTGACAGGCCGCCGGCTGAGCGGCTCGCTGATGCTGGCCGGCCTGGAGGTGGCCATTCTGGCGGAGCCGCTCGCGTCTTAGCCTAGCTGGCGGGCAGGATCTTGAGGGCACCGCCGCGCTCGCCTGGCGGGGTGGCGGGTAGGGTGACGTGCAGGCCCTGGTCGTCGCGCGTCCAGGGCAGCGGGGCGTCGCCGCCGAGCAGGTGGATGGCGCCGATGTCCTGCGGGTAGTGGGAACTGCCGGCGGCCAGGGCCTGGATGCTGACCCTGCCCCCCTGCGGCCAGACGGGCAGCAGGGCGTAGAGGGTCTGGCCGCGGCGGGTGAAGCGCAGGTCTTGCCCGGTAAAGGCGGCCTGCTGGCTCTCGCTGAAGGCGCCGGCGGCGTTGGCGGTGGGACCTTCGCCGTGGAGGTGCCAGGGCTGGCTGTCGTAAATGGCTTCGCCGTTGATGGCCAGCCAGCGCCCCAGGCGGCGCAGGAGGTCGGCCTCCGGCTCGGGGATGCTGCCGTCGGCCCGCGGGCCGATGTTGAGCAGGAAGACGCCGTTTTTGCTGACGGTGTCGATGAGGTCGTCGAGCAGGGTACCGAAGGGCTTGTAGTCCTGGGCGGCGGTGTAGCCCCAGGAGTTGCGGGCGACGCTGGTGTCGGCCTGCCAGACGCGCGGGCTGATGGCGGGGCGGCGTCCGCGTTCGATGTCTTCGACGGCGCTCCCTTCGTCAAAGGCGCCTTCCTTGTAGGTGATGACAGCTTCCTGCCCCCAGTGGGCGGCGCGGTTGTAGTAGTAGGCGGCGAAGCGGGCCAGGTAGGGGCGGAAGGCGGGTCGCGAGATCCACCAGTCGAAGTAGATGAGGGCGGGCCGGTAGCGCTCGACCAGCTCGTAGAGCCGGGCCAGCCAGTCGGCGAGAAAGGCGGCATCGGGCGGCTCGTCTTCGGATCGCGCGGGACCGTAGAGGTCGGCGTACTGGGGGTCCTGGACGTCGCAGGGGATGGTTCTGCCGCCGTTGAAAAACCACCAGTGTTCGGCACGGTGCGAGGAGAGGCCAAAGGTGAGGCCGCGGGCGCGCACGGCGGCGGCCAGTTCGCCGATGAGGTCGCGCCGCGGTCCCATGTCGACGGCATTCCAGCGCGAGAAGCTGCAGCGGTACATGGCAAAGCCGTCATGATGCTCGGCGACGGGGACGACGAAGCGGGCGCCAGCTTCCTGACAGAGGGCGGCCCAGGCGTCGGGATCGAAGCGCTCGGCGCGGAAGTGGGGGAGGAAGTCTTTGTAGCCGAAGCGCTCGGGGGGGCCGTAGGTGGCCAGGTGGTGGCGGTAGGCCGGCGTGTCGGGCAGGTACATGTTGCGCGGGTACCATTCGTTGTCGTAGGCCGGGACGGCGTAGAGGCCCCAGTGGATGAAGATGCCGAAGCGCGCGGCGGCGTACCAGGCCGGTACGCGGTAGGCGCGCAGGGATGGCCAGTCGGGGAGAAATGGCCCGGCCTGGGCCAGGCGGTCGATGGCGTTGAGCGCTTCCTGCTGCTCGTAGCGCTGCTGTGGCTGTGGCTGTGGCACGGAGAGGCTCCTCCTTTCCGCTCTCTCTTGTTTGCCTCTCTTCTCGCTCGCTGGTCAGCAGCGAGAGAGGAGGCCAGCTAGAGGCGTATCTCCAGGGTCTGGCCGGCTTCGATCAGTACAGGTGGATCGAAGTGCCAGCGCTCGCCCTGGCGGCGGCCCGCAACGGGTATGCTGGCCAGCCAGATGGCCTGTTCGCCGGGTGGGGTGTGCTGGGCGCTGGCTCCGCCGGGCAGGGTCAGCTCGCGCAGGCTGAGCTGTCCCTCTTGGATGTGGAGCAGGGTCCGCCCTTCGCCGGCGCGGTATTCGATCTGGCCCCAGCAGCCGGGCAGGACCAGCGGCTGCCGCCAGTGGCCGTCGGCGGGCTGCAGGCGCGGCTGCAGGTGCAGGGCCTGGCGCGGGGCGTCGTAGCTGAGGCCGCCGAGGGCCAGCCAGGCCAGCCAGATGCTCAAGGCTCGATAGTAGTGGCCGCCGCACTCTTGATGGTCCCAGGTCTGGCCGGCGCGCTCGTAGCGCGTGTAGACCTCGTGGATGATCGTCAACCCTTCGCTGACGAGGCCTTCTAGCAGCAGCTGGATAGCAACGGCGTATTCGGTTCCCGACCAGACGGTCTCGGCCTGGTGGCGCGGGTCACCGAGGGTCCAGTGATCGGGTCGGTCGGCGCGCCTGCCGGGCGGGAGCATACCATTGACCAGGCCGCGCCCGGGGACAAAGTTGTAGCGATAGATGGCGCGCAGGGCCGACAGGATGTGCTCGCGCGGTAGAATATCCCCCAGGCCGAGCAGAGTGGCGTAGAGCTGGCCGCTGAGCTGGTCGGCCATACAGGACTGATTGCGCCGTCCGCTGCGTGGGTCGACCCACAGATCGTAGTATTCCCCGTTCCAGAGCAGGCGCTCCATGCTGGCCTGGCTCTCGGCAAACTGGCGCTCCAGGTCCTGGGCGTAGTCTTCGTCGCCGAGCAGGTGGGCCATCTGGGCCGTGGCCTTGAGGGCTGCCAGCCAGATCGACGACACATAAGCCGAGTAGCCGATGAAGTCCCAGGTATCGTACGTCTGCGAGGAGATGGCCGTCTCTGCGGGGGCGTGGTCGTAGTGGTAGGGCAGGCCGACCTTGAGTTCGTCGATGCGGCGGGCGTGCTCCATCGCCGCCTTGACCGCTGGCCAGAGCCGTTCGAGGGCGGCGCGGTTGGCCGTCCAGCGGTAGTCACGCCAGACCTGGAGGGCGAACTTGGGCATCAGGTCGACCATGTGGTAGGCGTCGACGACGGCGAAGCTGCCGGGAAAGAGGTGCGGGATGCGTCCGCTGGCATCCAGGTCGGTTTCGGCGGCCACTTCGCGGTAGAGGGCCTGGCGACGCTGGGGATCGCGGGCCAGCTCGGGATCGCTTTCGATGCGCTGCCAGACCTGCGCCCGGTTGGAGGCGAAGGCTAAGAAATACTCGTCGTAGCGTGGCGAGGCAGGGGTGAGCTGGAAATCGGCGGTCATCTGGAGCTGGCGCTCTTCCAGTTCGGGGAAGAAGAGGGCCACGGCGTGGGAGCCGTAGTACGAGACGTCGAGGGTCTGCAGGCCGCAGCAGCCCAGGCCCTCCCAGATGCCAAAGCGCCCGTCGCGCACCAGCCAGGAGGATTTGACGAGGGTGGTGAGCTGGGCATTGATGGCATCGGCCAGCCAGTCGGGGACAGAGGCGCCGTACTGCAGGTCGTGAAAGGCGCGCGTGCGGGCGTAGAGGGCCGCCCGGGCCTCGGCGACGTAGCGGGCCACGTCGAGGGCGTCGCTGAACCAGCTTTCGTAGCGGTGGCCGAGGTCGTCACCGACGTTCTCGCCGCGGTGGTTGGGAAAGTACCAGGTCAGGACAAAGGTCAGGTCGCGCTCGCTCCAGGGGGCCAGCTCGACGATGGGGCTGCTGATGGCGGCGCGCGTCGGACGGTTGGCGCGGGTGTTAAAGAGCTGCGGGGCGCGCTCGCTGAGGAGGCGCGCCAGGGCACCTAGCTCGCTGAGACGGGCGCTGGCCTGGACGGGATCGCGCTGCAGCTCGGGCCGCTCCCGACGCTCGTGCTCGTACTGGGCGCGCTCGGCGGACGTCAGATTGAGTTCGAGCAGCAAGGCCCAGCGCCAGCGCGGATCTTGGTAGTGGATGGGGTCGGCGGCGATGCGCTCCTGCAGCTCGCGCCGGTCGGGGACGAGGGCACTGTCGACCATGCCGCGCAGCAGGCTGGGCAGTTGCCAGTAGGCGCTGGCCGGGTCGAGTCCTTCGCGGACGATGCGCTCCAGCAGGGCGCGCAGGGGGTCGCCGCCCACTGGATCAGGGACAAACTGGCCGCCGCTCGCCCAGCTCTGCCAGGCATTGAGGTCGCCGACGTCGCGCAGCTCGGTCACGAGGTCGGCCTCGTCCTCTAGCAGGGCGAAGACGAGCGAGCCGCGCGCCAGGGGATGATCGACGGGCAGGTCGTCGGCGCTGAAGACGAGGGCCCTCAGTCCAGGTGCCCGCTCGCTGCGCGTCTGGGGTTGGCCGGCTCCCTGGCTGAGGGCCTCCAGGCTAAAGATCTGCGGGAGGAGGCCGAGCAGGGAGACCTCGACGGCTTCGGGGCCGGGATTGCTGAGGTGGAAGGTGAAGAAGGCCGCCGGCAGGGCCGAGTGTTTGACATCTCCCGGCACGAAACTGGACCAGGCTTCGAGGCTGACGGCCAGCGGCAGGGCCGGGTCACGATAGTCCAGCCAGGCACAGGGGAATTCGCCGCGAAAGTCGATCTCCTGGACGCTTTCGACGTACGACAGGGTGTAGGTGAAGCGCGCTTCGCTCTCGCTGCGCTCGCGCAGGATGCGCACGACCGCCGGCTCTGCCGCACTGCCCTCAGCCGCGATGCGCCTGCGTCGGGCACGGATGGCGAAGAGGGTGTCGCCAGGACGGACGGGCGAGGCGATCGGCGGACTCCAGGGGGCGCCGCCCCCGCTCCAGGGCGGATTGTTGAAGATCTGCCATTCGTGCAGGGCGCCGTCAGCGCGGATCTCGATGCTGCCGGTGCCCAGTCCTCCCAGGGGGATACCAGAGAGCGGGGCCCCCCCCCGCCTGCTTGGCGTGCGAGCTGCTTTCATGGCTGCGTTCGTTGCTCCTCTTGCTCCTGTGACACTGACAAGACGGGACCAGCGGCACGCCGGTCCTGTTAGGTCGGGTTGGTCTGCCGTTGGGCTCCGGTTGGGTCAGCGAGCGCCGTGCTGGCTGGCGTCCGGCCCAAAACGGTACTGCGGCTGGGGAGGCGCCGGCTGGAAGGCGCTCAACTCTTCGATCTCGGCCCGCAGCCCACCGAGGGCCGCCGCCAGGACGGCGCGGACATGCGTTTCGAGGACGGCGGGCGAGCAGTCGACGCGGGCATTGAGTAGCCAGACAGCCCCTTCGGGCGGCAGATGGTCGCTGCGCGCGTCCCAGCTCATGGCCGCCGGCCCGGGGCCACACAGGCTGGCTTTGATCAGGCGTCCCTGGGCCTGCTCCTGCTGGCCGGCCACCGCTGCCACGGGATCGAGGGCCAGGGGCCCGTCTGGCTCGGCGCTGAGGAGGGGTCGCAGGGCCTGCGGGGCTACGAGCAGCTTGATATGGGCAATGGCCAGCCCGGCACGCGCCAGCCGCTCCTGAAGCTGGCTGAGCAGAGCAGTGGCCCAGGCCAGCACCTGGCCCGCTTCGCCGTTGGTGGCTCCGATCGGATGAGAGGGCCGCAGGCGACCGCGGGCGTTGAGCCAGCCCAGCCGCGCTTCGGCCCGCGCATAGCGCTGGTAGTCGAGGTCATCCAGGCGGTGGGCTTCGGCCTCGCTGACGCGGGCAGTGTTGACGTCCTGCAGCAGATTATCGAGCCAGAGGGCTACGCTCTCGCGCCGGCGCGCCGTCATGGGCAGAACCGGCACCCCAGGACAGTAGGCCCGCAGCCAGTTGCGCAAAAAGAGCTGCTCATCGCTGCTGAGCAGGTCACTTTTGTTGATCAGCAGGAGATCGCCCTCTTCGATCTGACGGGCGAAGAGATAGGCGACATCATCGTTGAGCAGGCTCAGGTCGCCGTGCCGGATCAGGTGGGAGAGACGCGGACCGTCGACGACGATGCTCAGGCAGGCCGGACGGTAGCGCTCGCGGTAGAAGTGCAGCAGGGGCAGAATGACGGTGGCCTGCAGGTCGGTACAGCTCCCAACCGGCTCGGCCAGGATGACCTGCGGCTCGATGCGCCTCTCCAGGGCGGCGATGGCCTCTAGCAGGTCGCTGAAGCGGCAGCAGAAACAGCCCGCGGTGACCTCGGCAACAGCCTCGCCCGGCCAGTCGGCGGCGGCCAGGGCGGTGTCGACGAGTTCGCGCCCCTGGTCGTTGGTGACCAGGGCCACGCGCAGGCCGCGCTGACGCAGAATGGCGGCAGCCTGGAGCAGGAGGGTGGTCTTGCCCGCTCCCAGAAAGCCACCGGCGATGATCAGCTTGGGCCTGGTTTCGTGCACTACGCTCCTCTTTCGTTGGTGAAGCGGCAGCTACTCCTTCTGCTGGACAGGTCAGACGTTCAGCGCGGGCCGGCAGGTTGCCCGCCACCGCGCGCGCTCTAGAGGAAAGGGTACCAGAGGGGCCTTCGCCCTGTCAAGTGGGAACGCTCCCAGGCTTGCCACTCCTCAGCTCAGGATGATCGCGAACTGAGGGGATGATCCGCCCCGCTCTCTGGGCGTCAGCAGTTGCTCAAAGGAATCTGACTGCGGCGTGGAGGCCCGGTAGCGCTGTGTGGTCAGCATTTCATAGAGAAGCCAGAGTTCATGCAGCCGCTCCTTGAGAGGCTCAGAGCCATGCCAGAGGGTGACCGGATTATAGCTTGCCGTTGCCTCCGCGGCCCAGACAACTGGATCTTCTCCAGTCCCTCATTCCTTGTGCATGCTATAGTAGCACGATCGCCCTCTCCGGAGCAGTTGCATCGTAGTATCCCTCCCCTATCTGGAGTTACCAAGAAGCGTTAGCAACGGTTCCTCGGATCAACGTGAGCCGGCCCTCGTTGGCTTCCTTAGATAGACAAGATACCAGAGGATAGGAGCACCATCAAACTCGCCAGGTTGCAAACTTCCTCCGCAACGCCAGGATGGTTGCCACGGATCGAGGGCTGTGGCAGCCAGTTATGGAGGTAAGGAGAAGGCAACGGGCCCTGAAAATAGCTGAGGAACATTCACCATTGGCGGAACCCTGGAACATTCCCCAAGGCCAGGCTCGCCAGTCAGCCTCAGTCTTCATCAAGGGGGAAGCAGGCACAGAGGACAGGACCAAAAAGGACACAGCGACAGGCCCGGGAGGGCGTCGTGAAGGGGGTTACGACGCCTGCCCGGCACCTGTCGCCGCGCCCGGATCAGAAGAGGGCGCTACAAAGAAGGGCAAAATGAAACAGGAGAGAGGTATCTGGTAAAAGAACCGCTCACAGCTTGTGCACACGAGGCGCAGCGAGGTATGACCAGACCTCGCCTGATCAGAGCCGGGCCGTGGCCCGGACCCAGCCGGTCACCTCTCTGCCGCGCCAGCCAGAACACTGCCCCGCCTCGCTCAGAGAATGCACCACGGCTCACCATCGAGCTGCGGGTAGTCGCGCTGATGGATGCGCTCCGCGCAGGAGGCGCAACAGGCAGTGAAAGCGATTGATGCATATTCAAGCACCTTGTGCAGACAGAGGTCGCTGACGATGCGCAACTGCCATTTTTCGGGCAAATAGCAATACTCGCGAGTCACGTAGTCGCGCAGTTCCTGGGCCAGCTGAGCGGGCATGCGCAGGCCGTAGCGATGCTCCGTCAGACGGCCACAAATACAGCGGTCACCGGGGCGCGGACCGAAAGAGGGGGTCGCGCGATCCTGGGAAGGCGGCTGACCGATGGTGCCGCCGGGTACGGCGCTCTCGCTCTGCTCCGACATAGTCTGCTTGCTCCTTCTTGCGCTCTTCGCTTAGCCAGCGCAGACACCGTCTCCTAGGGAGACGGGTCAGCCTGGCCCTGGCCGGTAAAGCGGTAACGGGGGCGGCGCCGGCCAGGCCGGCAGCCAGAGCCGGGCGCCCTGGTGCCCCAACTCCCGAGAACCAGAGAGCACTGGCGCCCTCAGCCCTGCTACCTGGTGGCCGGGCCGGGTCAGCCGCCCGCCCTGCCTCCCTGCTTCTTCTCCTGCTCATCCTGCTGCGTCCTTGATGCTGCGGGCAGCGGATCTGGCCAGCTTGACGACCTGCCCCGCCCGCGAGCGGGGAGCTGCCGCGGACGACCCTGCTCCGCGTGGCGCTGCGCTGCGCTCTGCTGCTCCCTCCCGCTGTCGCGGCGCCGGTGCCAGGGCCAGGGGTTCAGGGCCGGCCCAGGACAGCGAGCAGGCCAGACAGGCAGAGAGACAGGCAGCTCACCAACCGTTCACAGGGCCACGCTGCGACCCCGACGGCCCGCCCGCAAGAAGCGCGAGAGGCGAGCGGGCCGGGGGTGATGGCTCGCAGGAAAGGAGCGTCGGTACGCGACCACGATCCGCCCGGTATCCCTCCGGGCCTGTCGCTGGCTACGCCTTACGCCGCTCGCACCCACCAGAACGGCCTCGGAGCAGACCGCTCGTCAGTCCGCCCCGGCCTGGCCGGGCTCGGTTCACTGCAACCAGGACCGGGACAAACCGATAGGGCTACCCCCGCGGGCCGCCACAAGGGCAAGCCGGCTACAGGTGCATCCAGTTGAGCAAGGAAGAATCTCAAGGAAAGGCAATGAACCGGGAACGTCCCCCGCGCTGACGGGTGGGTGGGCGCAACGTCCCGCCTGCTCGTCACTCTCTGCGCACCAACCCCAGCCCGGCAGCCGCCGGCGTGAGCGAGGACGGCAGCAGACGAAAGCGATACAGAAGATCGCGCTCGCCGCCGCGGGCTTCCCGATACCAAATCTGCACCTCCACTGGTACGATCACAAAGCGCTTCAGCCGCCGGCAGTGCGCGAGCAGTTGATAAGGCCAGCAATATTCTCCTACCAGCGCCGCTGGCTGGCTGAAACCCGCTCGTCTCGGATAGACGATCTCTAGTTCGTATCCCATAGCTCACGGTGCTCTTAAGTTCATTGTACTCGCAGGCCAATAGCAATGAATCGGTGTTCTTGATGCATCTTTAGTCACCATAATGGCTCATCGAGACTCTGACCATCCTCTCCAGGTTCTCTCTCTGCCGCACTCCCCTCCAGCCGACGCTGGATACGCCGCGCTCCTATCCGCAGGATCTCTTGCCCCTCGCGCTCAACCACAATGGTGAAGGGATCAAAGGCCGGCTCGCCACTGAGCTCCCTGAGTATCCGCGCAACACAGCGCTCGCAGGCCGCTGGCAGCAGGAAGAGATCCCCGCCCTCTTCGCGATAACAGATCACCAGGTACGGCTCCCTCTTCCTCCCTTCCCTCCCAACCGGCGGCAGGTTCATCGCTCACCTCCGAGTTCTTTGAGATCCCCCGACCACCACCCCCTTGGGAAAGTATACCATTACGCATCTAGGTAATCAATACCTATCTATCATCATGCTTTAATTACACCGTGTAATCACAACCTATTAATCTATATGTTTTGTTTACCCGGCTAGTATGAATCGGGAGCCTTCATTATACTGATCACAAAGGTTGGATCGCACTGGTACAATTGCGCGATTAAATCAATACCTGGTGATTGCACTGAGAAAGCGAATCCATGTATCGTCTTCGAGTTAAAGATGTCCTAAAGGAGCGGGGAGTCACCCAGAGCTGGCTGGCGCGTAATACGAAAGTCAACGAGTCGATGATCAGGCGGATGGTTCATGACCCCAACTACATGCCTTCCGCAGCGACACTGGCTCAGGTGGCTAAGGCCCTGCATGTCCCAATGGAGGAGCTTCTAGAAGAGATTCCTGATCCGCCTCCACCTTTCCTCCAGCAAGAAAGTAGCGAGCAGAAGCAATAGAGGGTCTAGGGCAGTGCTTTGCAAGGCAGACATTGGAAGCATTCTCGACAAGCAGCCCTATGAGAGTAGAAAACAAGAGTAAGAGAAATGTATCGCCTAAGAGTTAAAGAGGTCTTAAAAGAGAAAGGCGTCACACAAACATGGCTCGCACGGCACACAAAGCTCACAGAAACAATGGTAAGGCGACTGGTACGTGATCCCTCGTATCTCCCCTCAATAGCCACGATGGCACAGGTAGCGAAAGCGCTGCAGGTGTCTATCGATGATCTCATCGAAGAAATTCCAGATCCGCCACTGCCATTCACGCGTAGGAGTCAAGAAGAAGAAGAGTAGGCATAGCATCTTTCTCCTTTCTTGGGGGCAGTGATCGTTAGCACAGCAGCGCGCCTGGCCTGCGGCTCACATCCGCTGACCAGGCGCGCCATATGCAAAACTCGGAGGTAACCGCATATAGGATAAAGCAAAGCGCAGTTGCTGTCAAGCCGGGGGTCTGCTCTCTTTGCTCAAGGCTGTTCCTGACCTGGCGGAGGAGAGGGCTGGTTTATAGCGGCCCACTCATTCAAGGTCATCACCAGATCGATCACATGCTTAAGCTCCGGCCAGAGCCGGCGCGCCGCAGTCGCGCTCAGCTCGCCGTAGTCGCGCAAACGAGCCGGGTGCAGCTCCTCCAAATCACACCAGAGCAGGCCGAACTCCGCCAGCATCACCGCCCGCAGATTCTCCTCGCTCGCGGGCAGCCGATAGGCGCGGGCCAGCCGGGCCACCTCGCTTCGCAGCTCGCCCAGCAGAGCCAGCAGCTTAGCGCGCTGCTCAGGCGTAAAAGGATCAACCATGCGCGTTAAGGCCAGCAGCGGGGCCTCCTGGCGCTGCAAGCGTTCCTCCGTCCGCCAGGCCGCCAGCTCTATCCGACGCAAGGCCGTTGTCAAGGCCAGGCGTATGGTTGGCGAGAGCGCGGGCGCGGTCTGTTCTCCCTCTTCCTTGTGCGGCTCCTCAAATGGTAGCTTACTCATCGTCCCTCTCCTTTCTCAGTGCAGGCCGTCTCTGTCAGTCTGGCCTGCATCCCCGGCGCCAGGCGCAGCAAGGTTCGCAAGCGTCTAAAGAGCGGCAAGACCAGGGCCAGGGCCGGCCCGGCGAAGGGGAGATCATAGCGTGCCACCTGATCAGCGGCGCGTGGCTCATACAGCGTCAGCCCAGAGCCGAGCAACGAATAGCGCAGCTCCAGCGATGAGAGATTCCACGGAGCGACGCAGTGCAGACGCAGCGGCTCCTCATCCTTCTCTGCACCCGTCGGCCAGCGCCCGGCCCGGCCCCCAGTGGCCTCCAGCACCAGCAGGGCGCGCCGGGTCAGCGCCAGCCAGCGGGGCGGACTACCGTATTCAGTCAAGGCTGGCAGCCCAAGGGTCAGCAGCACCTCCTCGCGCCCCATTCCTTGCGCCGTCAGCCAGGTTTCCAGCGTCTCCTCAAAGCGTCGGGTCAGCCGCTCAGGCAGTCGTCCCCCCAGGTCTGCCAGTTCCTCTACACGGCGCGGCTCCGGCTGCCAGGGCGAGAGCGCAGGCCAGACGCGCAGGCGTCGCTCCTCCTGACCCGGAGGCAGCGGCAGAAAGGCCTCTACAATCGCCAGCAACCGGAGCAGAGCCTCCTCGGCCTCCGGCCAGGCCGGAAACTCAACACGCAGCCGCTCCTCCCCCTGAGCTGCTGTCACGCCCAGCACCAGCTGGAGCAGCGCTTGCTCCGCGCGCCGTCCGGCTCGCCGCGCCGCCACGGTGGCCGTCTCGCCCTCGATCGTACAGGAGCGCAGCCGCTCTACTGGCAGCGTCCGCGCCACATAGCCCCCTTCCGTAAAGCTGCGGCCCTGAGCAAAGTAAGCACGCAGCCAGAGCACCTGGCGGTCGCTCACCAGCAGCAGCCCCTCGGGCAGGTACCGCCCCTGGCGGCGCAGCAGGCCCAGCCCAGCGGCCTGGCGCAGAGGTGGGCGCTCCACAAAGACCAGCACCTGCTCATCCTCATCGAGCAGCTGGCGCAGCACAGGCTGAAAGCGTGGCGCCACAAAGCGCAGCAGGCGCGCCGGCTCCGCGAAGGGCAGCGAGGCATCGGCTCGCAAGAGCAGGCCCCCGGCGCGCAGAGAACATTGTTCTGCAGCCAGGCTGGTGGCGGTCTGCCAGCTCAGCGGGGTCTCGTGGAGAGACTGAGCCTGCAGCGTCCCCCGTGGCTGTGATGGCTGGCTGGCGCGGCGAGCCTGACGCGCGGCCACCCGCAGTCCCTGCAGCACCTGCGCGGCCTCCTCTGCCGTCAGCCAGCGCAGCACAGGCCGCCCCCCCTCAGTGAGGAGTCCACGCTCACGGGCAAAAAAGTCCTCAACCTGGCGCCGCCAGGCCGGCTCAGCCAGGCAGGCCAGCACCGACGGTGAGACCGCCGCCTGCGTCTCCGCGTCGACCAGCGCCCCCAGCCAGAGCCAGTCATCTGGCTCGTCAGCCGGCACTAGCTGCAGGGCCGCCACCAGGCGCACGCGCAGCCAGGTCTCGGGCGGAGCGCTCTGCGGCAGCAGCACCAGCAGACGCAGCTCCAGGCCCTCCTCTGGAGTAGAGACGGCCAGGTCCGCCGGCAGCCCTGGGTGAGCCGCCGTCAGCCCGCTCACCCAGAGACGGCCCTCCTGCCAGCGATAGCGCAGACAGGCCGCGCGTGCCGCCGTCAGGCGCGCTGTAAGCACTGGGCCGCTCTCCGGCGGTGACTGCCGGATCAGTGTAGTCTCGTCTTCAGCAGAATCGGGAGAGCGCCATGACATCATCCAATAGCCTCCTCTCCAGCGAGCGGATCAGCTAGCTGGTCAGGCCCGGCCCTTGCCTCACGGCCTACAAAAAAATGGCTTCTACGCACCGCCCTGGCCGGCTGTGCCAGGGAACAGTGAGTAGAAGCCATCAGCCCTGAAAAGGCATTAAGCGGGCTTCATCGCTCTTCTACCGTACTGGTAAGCATAAGTAGTACGAGTGGACGAGTAGCGTAAGCGCAGATCAGCGCCTACGAGATCAGACCTCCGGTGCCCCGCTCACACATGAGAGCGAGTGCGCAGCCAGAGATTGACGAGCAGCGCCAGCACCAGCCCCACCAGCAGCCCAATCAAGGCTGCGCGCCCGGCAAACGGCTCCTGCCGAGCCTGCAGCAGCGCGACCTCTACCAGGCCGCTGCCCACATAGAGGAAGACGGCTAACACCAGCAGAGCCAGGCCCAGACCGAGCAACACCGGTAGCAGCCGACGCCGACCAGCCATCTTTTTCGCTTCCTCGCTTTTCGGGCGGTCCTCTCTGGCTGGCTCTCGCCCCGCACATGAGGCGACGCGAGACTCAGCCTCTCAAGAGAGGCCCACCGTCGCAGTCTATCTATCTACTATGTATATGTATTATACAAGCCAGCTCAGCGGGCGACAAGGCCGGGCCGGCCACCGGCGCCAGCGTGCCGCTTTTGTTCTCCAAAGCGTGACTGGAAGAGCGCGCCCGAACTTTGGTATACTGAGGGGAGGCAGGAAGCCCCGGCCCACCCCAACGCAGCAGCGAGCAGGACAGGAAGGTTGCCGCAAGCCGAGGGGAGTACATTTTGTTGTGATCGTGGTTATGGGAGTAGCCTGGGCCAGGACCAGTGCCGGGCTTGACGAGTGAGCGGGCTGTGCGTCCCAGGCCCAGGGGAGGAGAGAAAACCTTGTACCGCGGCGAATCACCCATACCGACCCAAACAGCCGTTGAGATCGTCTGGTTACCGAAGCAAGAAGACTACGCCCTGCGCCTGAAGCCAGACAACAGGTTGCGGCCCCTACCGCGTCAAACGGAGGAGTGGCGAGCCTGGCTAGAGCGTCAGAGCACCTTCACCTTCAAAGGGCAGAGCGGTCGTCTGATCGTGCGTCGCGAGACCCGCAAAGGGCGCCCCATCTACTGGTACGCTTTTCGTCACTGCCTGCACCGCACCTTTAAGCAGTACGTCGGCAAAACCGAGGCCCTCACGCTCGAACGCCTGGAAGCGGTCGCCGGCCAGCTAGAGCAGGCCTGTCAGCGCCTGCGTGACTACATGCGGGCGCGCCACGAGAAAGGGCTACGCGAGGAGGAGGAGCCGCTGCTGCAGGCCAAACTCCGGCCACCGGCGCTGCCCGGCGACCTCATCCGCCGCGAGGCTCTGCTAGCCCTGCTCGACCGTGGAAGCGAGCGGCGGCTGATCCTTCTCTGCGCCCCGGCGGGCAGCGGCAAAACCAGCCTGATCCGTCAGTGGCTGGTCCACCGCGAAGAAGAGGCCGGCGACGCTGGCGCGTCCCCCGCCGCCTGGCTGACGCTGGACGGCGCCGACAACGATCCGGCGCGCTTCTGGCGCTACCTTGTCGCCGCCTGCACGCCCTGGCTCAAGCACGAAGAGAGCCAACGCCTCACCGCCGGGTCCTCCAGCGTCCTGACCGCCAGTCTGGTTGGACTGGCGCCCGTTGACGTTGCCGCCAGTGCCACCAGCATGCCATTGAGCAGTCAGCTTATCCTGCTGCTCAACCTTCTCAACGAGCGCAAGGCCCGTGGCCTGCTCGTCCTCGACAACTACCACCTCATCAGTGCTGAGGCCATCCATCAGGCCCTGATCCTCCTCCTTGACCACCTGCCCCCCGGCCTCTGCCTGGTCCTGCTCACGCGCGAAGAGCCGCCGCTGCCGCTGGCCAGCCTGCGCGCCGCTGGCGCCCTGCTAGAGCTACGTGGTCCAGAGCTACGCCTCACCCAGGCCGAAAGCGCCGCCTTTCTGAGTCCCTACGGCCTCAGTCCCGAGCAGCTTGAGCAGATCGACCAGCTCATCGTCGGCTGGCCGGCTGGTCTACGTCTGCTCTCCCTCCTGCTAGAGAGTGCCCGTCTGGCAGGCGAGCGAGACGGCAGGCCGCTGGCCCCTTCCACCCTGGAGCGTCTCCTGAGCGGGTTCCGCGGCAGTCAGCGCCCGCTCTTCGACTACTTTAGCAGCGAAGTTCTGCAGGGGCTGCCGTGGCACCTGCAAGACTTCCTCCTGCGCACCTGCTGGCTGCAGACCCTACAGCCCGAGCTTTGCTGGGCCGTCAGCGGTCAGCCGGAGAGCGGTCTCCTGCTGGAGGAGCTAGAGCGCAGCAACCTCTTCATCGAGCCGCTTGACGCGGGGCGCCGGACCTACCGCTATTACCCCCTCTTCGCCGAAGCCCTCCAGCACGAAGCCCAGCGTCGCCTGCCGCCCGACGAGGTACGGATCATCTACTACCAGGCCAGCCGCTGGTACGCCGACCACGACCAGCTCACCGAAGCCATTGAGCTAGCCCTGCAGGCTAATCTCAGCCAGTGGGCCGCCGACCTCATCGAGCGCCTGACCGTTCCCCTGTCGCTGCGCCTGCAGCAGGGTGATCAATTCCTGCAGCGTCTGCGGCACTGGCTGGCGGCCCTGCCCAAGTCGATCATCTGGAGTCGGCCCCAGCTTTGCCTGCTCAGCGCCCTGACAACCCTGACAACCCTCTCTGAGGAGCGCCGCAGCCAGCGGCGAGGGCGTGACCTGATGCCCGCCGAAGAGGCCCACATCGGCGCCCTGCTCAAGCAAGCAGAGAAGCTGTGGCGCGAGAGCAACGATCAAGAGGGGCTGGCGCGTCTCCACGCCTGTCGCGTCCTCGTGCTGAGGCACCTGCCAGGTTCGCCCGAGGAGGCCGTCCGGCGCTTCCATGAGAGCACCGTCTACGCGCGCGCCGCCCTGGAGCACCTGGCCCCCGACGAAAGCGACTGGCGTTACTTCTGCCTGGATCATCTCTTTGCCCATGCCCTACAAAGCGGCCACCTCCTCGACGCCGACCAACTCAGTCAACAGATAGAGAGACTCCTGCAGCAGAGCGAGAGCAGCGCCGAAGCCGACACCTGGTCGAACAGCGTCAGCGGCCTGCGCGCCTTCACGCTCACCCTGCGCGGCCAACTCTACGAACCCGCCCACATCTATCGTCAGCTTATCGAGCAGCACGGCACCCAGCACCCGCTCACCCTACTGGCCCGCCTGGGGCTGGCCCAGATCCTCTACGACTGGAACAACCTGGCCGGCGCCGAAGAGCAGCTTCGCCTGCTGGAGGAAGACCTGAGCCGTCTCCAGGCGACGGAGGGCGACGACAGCAAGAGCGACGACGACGAGCGCAAGACCTTCATGACCTCTCTGCTCGGCCTGGTCGCTGGCCACCTGCGCACCCTCATCAGCCAGGCTCGCGGTCAGCTCGATGAGGCCTGCGCCCGTCTCCGTCACCTGCTGCTGGGGCTGAGAGGTACCTTCTCCACTCCAGACCTCTATCACCACCTGCTCGGCGACCTGCTTGTCTGGCTGGTCCGCCTGGAGCTGGAGCGCGGCAACGTTGAGGCGGCCCGCGACGGCCTGTACGAGATTGGGCGCCTCTGCGGGCTGACAGGCAGCAACGGCCAGGAAGCCCCCGAACAGCTTGCCTCAAGGCTGGTCTGGGAAGAAGAGCCGCGGCTCCTTAGCGCTACGGCGAGTACCGCGCCAGTCGAGGAGAGCCAGCGCCAGGCTGGTCAGCTGGCACCTCGTTTTCAGGGGAGAAATAGCCTGCTGCTTGAGCAATACCAGCTCCTCAGCGCCCGCCTGCTGCTGGCCGAAGGTCAGCCCCGGCAAGCTCGCCTCCTGCTGGAGGAGGTGCAGGAGCGGGCGCGTCAATGTGGACGCGGGCGCGGCCTGCTGCAAGCCCGCCTCCTGCTCGCCCGTGCCTACGCCCAGCAGCGCGACCCCGTCCTGGCCTGTACCTACCTTTGTAGCGCCCTCGAACAGGGGCAGATAGAAAGTCACCGGCGCCTCTTCCTGGACGAAGGCGAACCGCTGGCCGCCCTCCTGCGCGAGCTTCTGCCGCGCATCCGTGGCCAGCTCCTGCGCGCCTATGCCGAGAGCCTCCTACAGGACTTTGCCAGCGCGCAGAGCCAGCAGCCGCCCATCATCACCAACGTCGAGGCGGCCCTGCCCGAGTCATTCTCGGTCCAGGAGCTGCGCGTCTTACGCCTCCTGGCCGTCGGCTACAGCAACGCCGACATCGCTCGCGAACTCGTCGTCTCGGTCAACACCGTGCGCACCCACGTTCGCCACATCTATCAAAAGCTCAATGTCCACAGCCGCCACCGCGCCGTCGCCGCCGCCCGTCGCTATGGCCTGCTCCAGGCGGGTCGGCCCAATCATCCCGGTCATCATCCAGAAGGATGACGCCCCCTCATCCCCTCCTGCGTTACACTACCAGCGAGAAACAGAACAAGGTCCACTACCAACACAACTCACGACCCGGCCAGGACGAGAGCAGAGCAGGAGCGGGAAGAGAGAAGGGGAAGCGAGCCTCCTGCTCGCTCACGTCTGAGGGCTTTCCCAGACCAGAAAGGAAGAAGGACACCATCGATGTACACCCCCATCGCGAGCGAGAACCAGATCGGCCAGTTGGAGCGCCTCACGGTTGAGAACGCCATCGAGGTTGAAGGTCTGGTCAAGCGTTATAAAAAGGCTCAGCGCAACGCCGTCGACGGCGTCAGCTTCCGTGTTCCCGCCGGCAGCCTTTTCGCCCTGCTCGGGCCGAACGGAGCCGGCAAGACCACCGTCATCTCTATCCTGACCACGACCCTCAGCCCGACCGCGGGCCAGGTGCGCATTGCCGGCTACGACCTGGAGCAAGAGGCCCCTCACATCCGGCGCCAGATCGGCATCGTCTTCCAGAAACCCAGCCTGGACCAGAACCTGACCGCCGAAGAGAACGTCCGCCTGCATGTGGCCCTGTACGGTCTCTACCCCTATCGCCCGGCCTTTCGCCTCATGCCCGCCGCCTACCGCCAGCAGGTCGAGGCCCTGGCCGAGCTGCTCGACATCAGCGAGAGCCTTTTCAAGCCCGTCAAGACCTTCTCGGGCGGCATGAAGCGCAAGCTAGAGATCCTGCGTGGCCTGCTCCATCAGCCCGCCGTTCTCTTCCTTGATGAGCCAACGACCGGGCTGGACCCCGAGAGCCGTCATAGCCTGTGGGACTACCTGCGGCGCGTGCGCGCCACAGGGCGCACGACCATTTTTCTGACGACCCACTACCTCGAAGAAGTCGAAGAGGCCGATGCGGTCTGCATCATGAGCCGCGGCAAGATTGCGGCCTCGGGCACGCCCTCCCAGCTCAAGGCCAGCCTGACGCAGGCCCGCCTCCTGCTGGATGCGCCCGAACGGGCCCGCCTGCGCCAGGAGCTGCAGCAGCTTGGGTTTCCCTTCTCTGAGACCGGGACCGCCTTCGAGCTGCCCATCGCCGGCCCCGACGTCCAGCGCCTCCTCAAGCGCCTGGAGACGCCGCTCAGCCTGGTGCAGACGCACGCCCCCAGCCTGGAGGAAGCCTACTTACAGATCATTGGTCAGCAGACTCTGGACAGTGAGGAGGAATAAAACAGCATGGCAACGCTTTCCCCCCAATCGTCTTCTACGCCGAGCGTGGCCCCAGCCACGGAAGTCAGCCAACACGACGAGCTGCTGCATCGCATCCTGGAGACGCAGTCGGCCCAGCGCCCCCTGAACCAGACCTGGAACGCCATCGTAACCATCGCCGCCCGCGAGATCATGCGCTACCGGCGAGATAGGGCTTTTCTCGTCTTCTCAGTCATCATGCCCATCCTGCTCGTTCTGGGCCTGGAGGGGCCGCTGCAGAGCAACTTTGGTCAGGCCGTTGGCTACAGCCTGGTGGCCTTCGCCATCACCGGCATCCTGGCCATGACCCTCTATGAGCACACCCTGCAAGGCCTCCTCTCGCTGCTGGAGGACCGCGAGAACGACTTCACGCAGGAGCTCCTGATCGCTCCCGTCTCACGCTACGCCCTGATCGTCGGCAAGATCCTGGGGGCCTCGGTAGTCGCTCTGCTGCAGGGTGTACTCGTCCTGCTCCTGGGCATCTTCTTCTTCCACTTCCCAATCTCGCCCTCGGGCCTGACCCTGCTGGTGCCCGTGGCACTGCTGACCTGCTTCTCAGGTGGAGCCCTGGGCCTCCTCCTGCTCTCGCTCTTCAACAGCCAGCGCAGTGCCAACCAGGCCATTCCTCTGCTACTCTTCCCACAGTTCTTTCTGGCAGGCATCTTTATTCCCATGCGTAATCTGCCCTGGTACCTGGACCTGCTCTCGAAGATCACCCCGCTGCGCTACTCCGTCGACTTGCTACGCAACGTCGTCTACAGTGGGCAGCCCGAGTATAGCAAAGTCGTACTGGAGGGGCCAGCGATCAACCTGGTGGTCGTCTGCGCCCTGACGCTGCTCTGCCTGGTGGTGGGCACCATCCTCTTTGTGCGCAGCGAGCGCGAGCGCTAGCCCGAGCTGGCGCGAGAGCAATCAAGCAAGTAAGCAAGCAAGGGAAGAGGAAAGCAGCTCCTGGCGCTCCCGCGCCTGGAAGCGGGCCGGGGAGCGCCAGGGCCAGCGGCTAAAACAGAGCCGGCGGGCAAGTCTGGAGGTGCTCCGTAAACAGATAGACATCGATGGTCACGGTAGCCTGATCCTGGCCCAGCGTATAGAGCGGATCGTAGAAGGAGGTGCAGGTAAACGCAAAGCGCTCCTGGCGGCCCATTTCGGCGAGCAGGCCCATCACCTTGCGCGAGACATCCAGCGCCGTTCCGATGGCGTCCACGGTGGGAGCGCCATCGTAGACGATGACCAGGCCGGCGGTGCGTCCGCGCAGGAAGCCCTGAGCGCGCACCTGCCTCTTGAGCGAGGCGATGGCTCCGGCATCGTTGGACAGCAGGCCGTTGGCATCGACGTTCACCGTAAAGCGGTGATGGTGCAGTTCGAGGCGCGGCAGCACCGTCGGTGTCGGCGTGCTCAGATGCGGCGTAGGGGTTGGCGTCGGCGTCGGCGTCGTCGGGGGCGGGAGGCGCGCATAGCTATTGGCGGCCAGAAAGATCACCGCCAGGCCGAGCAGCAAATCGGCAAAAAGCCAGCCGGCCAGCAAAGTGCTCTCGCGCACGCGGGGAGGACGCTGAAAGCTGGACATCGTTGAATACTCCTCTCAGCTCGGCATCGCTTCGCTCAGGGCTGTCTCCCACTGGCTTCGGACTGCGGCCTCACAACGGGCGCCAGAGTGCGGAAAGCGCTAGCCACCTCGGCGACCAAGGCCGCCGTCTGCTGCAGCTCGCTGGCTCCCTGGCGCAAGGTCTGCACAGCCTCGCTCAGACTGCCGGGGGAGCCAGGAGCAGGCAGGCGCCCGTCCTGGATGGCTGCCGCCTGCAGGCGCAGCGTATCCTGCATATCGACGGCAATGCTGCGCAGGTAGATGGCTCCCTGGCCCAGAGCGTCAATGGCGTCGTGGAGATTCGTCAGGGCCTCGCCCAGCCGCAGGGCCAGCACCTCCTGCGCCTGGCGTTCCTGGGAGAGTGCGCTCAGGAAGCCCTGCCAGGTCTGGGCGGTGCTCTCCAGGCTGGTGGCCAGGCTGGCCAATTGACCTACCGCCAGATCGAGGGCATCGATGCTGTTCATCAGCCGCTGCCAGCCTTGAGCCAGTGGCTCCAGTGAGGTCGAGACCCTCTGGAGCCGGTCGTTGGCGTCGACGAACTCCTCAAGCAGGCGCTCATGACGCTTCTCCAGGCTCTGCACTGGCCCGGCGACCCCCTGGAGACCCTGGGCGATGGTCAGCGTGGCCTCCTGCAGGGTCCTGGCGGCTCCTTGCAGCTCGCTGGCCAGCCGCCCGCTCCCGTCGAGCAGATCAGCCAGGTGCTCAAGCAGCTTCTGGCCAAGATCAAACTGCTGGGCGAAGCGCTGGTTGATGCCCTCGACGGAGCGCGCCAGCTCCTCGGCCACCGCTTTAAAGCGGTCGCTGGCCTCAGAGAAGTTCTGTCCGATGCGCGCCGCCAGACGATCAAAGGTAGCGAGCACGGTATCGGCCATCTGTTCGATGCGCAGGGCCACGTCGGCCAGATTCTCGCCCGGCGCCAGGGCCATGCGCTGGTTGCGCAGCGCTAAGGTCGCCTCGCTGACGGCGTGGACGAGTCGGCGCTCAAAGAGCCTCACCTCCTGCTCGCGCTGCTCCTCCCCGCGGCGCTCCAGCAGCAGCGCCCAAAGGGTCAGCAGGAAGACAATCAGCAGCAGCGAGGCGTCAAACAGGCCGACATTGCTCAGGCGCCAGATGGCGGCCAGACGATCATCAAACCCTTGTTGCCAGAGATAGAGGAAGGACTGCGCCGCATCGGGGGGGCAGAGACTGCGCTGCTGCAGACAAGGCTTCAGGAAGGCCTGGTAGGCCGCGCTGGCCTGGGCAATGCCCAACCAGGTGACCATGATCGGCAGAAAGATCAGCACATTGCGCGCGCCTTCTACCAGGCGGAAGAGGAGTCGTTTCGGCTGCCGCTGCTCACGATAGGCGGCGACAATCAGGTCGGGCGCCAGATAGGCGCGCAGGTCCAGACCAGTCCAGGCCATCCCCGTCCTCTGACCGGAGCCAGAGAGCACCGCCTGCACCTGCGCCAGACGCTCGGCCCCCGCCTCGTCAAAGATCCTGACCTCTTGCTCCAGGTGCTCTAGCTCGTCCTGGATCTTCTGTATGCTCAGCATGCTTATCCTCTAATAAAAATCAAACATAACATCATAAAAATGGAGATGCAGAATATAATCGTTATTGCATTTATGATATGCATGATAGAAGATGTCGGGGATCGTTGGCCTTCAGCGACGCGGACGCAGACCGCGCCGCCCGAGCCAGGGCAGGCCACGCAGGCGAGCGCCTTGCTTGGGAAAACCCTCGGGTTTCAGCTTCTCCAGGGCAGGCTGCTGCCCCCGTGGCTTCTTTGGCTCTGGTTTCAGGTGCTTGAGCTTCAATTTATTGGCTATTTCCTTAAGCAGTGCTGCATAGCCCTGATCATCAAGCGCCTGTCGCAGGTAGCCAAGGGCCTTTTCCAGCTCTGGCCTGGTCTGGCGCTGCTCGAGGGCCTCCGCGACCCGCAGCCAGCTCCAGGCCAGCAGGATCAGGGAATCCGGCAGCGCAGCTTTGGGAGCGACCAGTGTCCTGAGCAGGCCTCTCGTCTTGGGCTGTCTCAGCCGTTCTGGCGTCAGGCTCAGCAGATAGAGATGGGTCAGGTGGGTCAACTCCCAACAGCGGGCGTAGTCGGGGCGAGCGAGATAGATGGGGCCATACTGCTCCAGCAGCCAGGCGCCTTCTTCAGCGGTCAGCGCACTGCAGGTCAGCAGCACCTGCAGATCAAGGGGATCAGGCTGATGTTGCAGCCACGCTTGCAGTAGCTGCAGCTTCTCATCGAAGGGAAGCGAAGCAACTGCCTTGCGATAGAAGACGACGCCGGGGCGAGTGCGCAGGAAGAAGAGATCGCCCTGCTGGGCGCCCGTTTTGATGAGGGAAAGCACGGCCCTGGTCTCCGTCGCTGGCCACACAAGAAGCAGCCGTTCACGCAGAGAGTTCGAGGCCTGGGCAAAGAGGAGCGTCACAAGCTCCTCTCTCTCAGCAGCGATCGACGTGAGGCAGAGCAGAGTAAAGAAGCGCAAACACAGCTCTTCCAGGGCCGGCAGGCGCATCTGCAGATAGACTGGCGCGTAGTAGCGTAGTTGCTGGCTATAGCTGCGCAGAAGCTCGCGGCGATAGTTTGCGGCAACGCGCCCCTGCTCCAGAGCGCTCAGCTCTCGCAGCAAGGCTGAGCCGTCAAGCAGCTCCTCCATCTCGTTCTCGGTGGGCGGCGGACTGAGCTGGCAACAGCGGGTCAGCAGCTCGAAGGCCGGAGCCGCTTGATCTCTCAGCAAGACAACCGCCAGGCGCAGAGCGACATCGCGGCTCCCCGCGTCCTCTGCCTGGCCCAGGAGCTGGAGCAGCCATTGCCAGTCTCGCTCTCGGAGCGGCAGCGGCGCCCCACCGGCGGGCCGCAGCAGCTTCTCCAGCACGCTCAGCAAGAGGCGTAAGCGCATCTCACGCCAAGCGGGCGGCAGGTCCAGCGATAGGAGCGAGCGGCAGGTCTCCCAGTTCTGATATCCCTGCAGGAGCCTGTCCACCACCTCGCGGTAGTGTTCCGCCTCGCTGCTGGTCAGGGTGGAAGCAGCACAGTCGAGGACCTTGCTACAGCGGTCTGGCCTCGCCAGCAGGACAGGATAGGCCGCGGGATCATCGAGCAAGGCCCTGACGGCCTCCTTTAGCAGCTCGCGCCCGGCCCCCAGGGAAGCGAGCGTTAGCAGGAGACGCACGCGAGCCGCGGCAGAGAGTCTGGCCCCTTGCCATAGCCTGCGCACCTCGTTTTCAAAGAGCACCAGGGAGTGATCGAGCCGTCGCTGCTCCAGCCGTAGCCGCGCAAGCCGGCTCAGGTCTGGCAGCACGCGGTCGAGCAGCGCTTCGCCCTGCTGGTCATCGCAGAGCCGTGCCAGAATCTGGCGGCGCACCATGAGCTGAGACAAATCCTCGGGGTAGCGGCTGATAATCTCGACGACCTGCTCAGGCCCCAGGCTGCTCTGATTGCTGCGCCAGCGCTGGTACTCGCGGAGGAAGCCATCGATCGTGCTGGCCCCTCCCTCAAGATCGCGATGAAGCTGCTCGATGAAGCTGAGGTCGCCCCCGCGGAAGGCCGCACAGGCCAGCTCCACAAAATCCCGGACCTCGGGCCATTCGCGAGGCGACGAATGCAGACCGGTAAAGAGATTGAAGGCCCAGGCGCCGCGATAGAAGCCTTCACTGACGAAGGTCGCGGCATGCTGTGGCAAGGCCGGGCAGGTGGCTACCAGCGCGAATGTGCGCCGGATGAGGCGCGAGCTGCTCAAATCGCCGCTCTCCTCGTAGGTGCTGAAGGTCAGCCGGGGGCGCAACACAGGCGGCAGGAGCCGCGCCAGGGCCCAGACCAGCCAGGCCGCCTGATCGGGAGTGGCGACCAGGCAAATGGGAGGAATGCCCGTCTCGCTCTGGTGCTCGCTGGCCAGGGCCTCCCTGCCGCCGCCCCTGATCTGCGAAGAGGTTTTTTCCGCCTCACGCTGAGCCTGCAGGCTATCGCTGCGCTCCTGCTGATCGAAGAAGGCCAGCAGCAATAGGGGCAAGAACTCCAGCGCAGCGCTGCGCTCGCTCTCGCTGAGCTGGAAAAAGTCCGGTCCGCGCGGCACAGCCTCGGGCCGCCAGGCCCGTTCCCAGCGCTTGCGCAGGCGCAGCTCCAGCTCCTCGCGCGGGATGGGAGGGAGCATGACCCCATGCCCGGGGTCGTCGCTGGTACGCCAGAGCAAGGCATCCTGATAACGCCAGAAGCAAATCGCACGGTCGGGGCCAAAGGTGGGTTCCAAGCCGGCCAGCAGATGCACAAAATAGTTCCCGGGGCGCCCGGCGCCGTCGCGCCCCGCGTAAACCTTGTGCAGTAATAGGCACTCGTTGCCGCTCTTGACCAGCGCCAGCGTCCGCGGCGCCTCCTCGACCGCCAGGCTGGTCACATTAGCATCGGCAGGTAGCTGATAGCGAAGATAGGGCTGCACCTGCTCCAGACGCCCCTCACTCTGCAACGCCGGCGAGCAGGCCCGCACGCGATAGCCAGCGGCGAGTGAGCTTTCCAGGCCACGCTCAGACCAGGTATACCAGAGCTGCTCAATCTGCTGTGAATTGGCTGCTTGATCGTTCATCATCCGCTCCTCCGTGCTTGATAGAACGGCGCTGCCGTTCCTGTCGGCCCACCCGCCCACTGCGCTCCCCCTCTCACCACCCCCTCAGCTTCCCTCACCGCCTGCAGGCAGGCAGTTCAGGGCTGCGCCCGCCGCTGAGAGAGTTGCCAGGCTTGAGCTGACGGAGCTCCGGCCAGGAGAGCCTGGCCCCCGTGCGCTGGCGCCGCGGCTGCGGAAGTGGGCCGGGCCGGGAGCAGGCGGAGCTCGTGTAGCACCCAAAGAAAAGGATCAAGACAACGCCAGGGATTGATCGCCGGAATGCCCCCCTGCTCGTCTGGGGTATAGCCAATAGCCGAGACCGCCGTGTAGCACACAGGGTCAAAGAGCTGCCCCCGATAAAACTCGACGGCCTCCACGAAGCGCCCAAGGTCATATTCATAGAGCAGTTGCCGCACTTCCTGATCAACGCTGGTCAGATCGGTCAGATCGAGGCCGCCGCGGTAATCCGGCTGACGCCTGAGAAAGCTAAATTGCTGGCCAAGAGGCCGCAGCTTTTTGAGCAGGTCCGCTTTAGAAAGCGCGATCGCCAGGGGCCGCGGACGCCGCACGCCGGACTGAGCCAGCGGGAGGACTATTTTGCCGAAACTATCGAGCGGATGCCCCAGGGCCAGACTATGGCCATAGCGAAAATGGGGATCGCTCGGGAGGCTGGCGCGCATCGCGGGAACAGCTACCGGATCAAGCATGAAGATTATGGCGTCCGCGTTGAGCACATAGGGAGCATAGCGGACCTGCCTGGCCTGGATGACATAATCTTCTCCAGAGGTATCATAGATGACAAGATTAAAGCGCACCGGGGGCAGGTCCGGCTCCAGACGAATGGCAATCTCGTAAATGATCGGCTGGTGAGTCATCTCAATTGCGCGCGGCGTCCCCCGCGGCACCACCTTATCAACAAAGAGCGGCTTCCCGTAGTCGCGCTCGTAGCGCTCGCGAGCCTCGGGCGTCAGGCAATGGCAGCGGAATCGCAGATGACTGGGAATAAAGGCCGCCTCCTCCAGAAGGTGCAGGAGCACGGCAATGTACACGCTCTTGCCGGAGCTGACATCACCAATGATGGCGATCGTTACCTGGCGCGTGCGCTCAATATTGTACGGCAAGGGATATTGACAGTGCGAGCAGATGCGCACCGCCTGCCGCCTGACAAACCATTCACTCTGCAGCGACGTGGGGAAGAGAATAGAGAAGACGCGCCGGAGGCCAGACGGCTCCTGCTGCAGCGGGACGAGCGTAGGGAGTGCCTGCAGATCAGGAAGGCTGACAATGGCACAGGCTCCAGGATAGATGCGCTCGCAGCACGAGGGACAGATGGCGACACGTCCGCGATAGAGCAGGGAGGTCAGTTTCTCCCAGAGAAAGCTGATTGCAGCGATCAGAATCTGCCTCAAGCTCATATGATGGGTGCTCCCTCGCATAGAATGGGCTGGCTCCAGTCAGGCCAGGTCAGGCCCGCCCAGGCGTAGCCGGGAGGGACGGAGGGCCTGCACTCCGCCCCGTCATCAGGTGAGAACCACCTCCGTCTCAGGCAGCAGGACGGCGCTCAGGGCACGCCCTGGCCACCAGAGCGCGTCTGGCGCCTGCTCCTCTGTCCGAGATCCATCGCGCTGCGCCCACCGGCCTTTCACCTGGCCATACCAGTCCTCGGGCAGCAGGGCACAGAGCAGCACATGGAGGCGCGAGCAGGAGCCTACCGGCAGGTCCAATGAGGCCGGGTCCTGGCCAAGCGCCTCGGGCTGGCTCACCAGGCGGTAGTGAGCCAGCCGCTCCAATTGCCACCAGCGAAGCGGCTGCGGCAGGGGCGGCAGCTCCTGTACACTCCAGCAGATCAGGAGATAGCGTAGCAAGGGATCGGCAGGCCAGCGCCAGGCGACGATCAGGCGCTGGCCCCCGCCGGCTGAGCGCAGGCTCATGCGCACGTCCGCTGGCTGGAGCTGCTCCGCCAGACGCCGGCTGGCGACTCGCAGTTGCAGCGCATAGCGCGCCAGGGGCTGCGGCTGCTGGATGCTCCTGGCAATCAGCAGCATGCGTCGGTAATCGCAGGCACGCCAGGCCTCCTCCAGTTCCTTGACGAGCCGGATCACCTCCAGGCGCTGGCTCTGGGCCGCAGTCAGCAGCCAAGGAAAGACCGCCAGCAGCTCCGGCTTGTAGGCCGAGGCTAGCTGCTCATCCGCATGCTCCTGCTTCAGCAGGTGGAGCAGCTCCAGGGCCTGGCGCGCCTCGGCGAGAGCGCGCCTGTGCTCAGCCGTGAGGCGCCCAAGCAGAGCCTCCGGCAGCCCGTTATAGGCCGCCAGTATTCGGCGCGGCCCCGCCTCGCCAGCCTCGTGCGAGGCCGTCATGAGCGCCTGCTCAAAGGCCCGCCACTCTTGCTCTTGCGTCCAGAGGAAATGCAGACGCTCTTGCTCCTCCGGCGAGAACTGGAAAAAGGCGCTGTGCGGGCTGGAGAGCAAGCGCTCATAGAAGGCGAGGAGGCGCTGATCATCCTCATAGGCTGCGACGAACTCCTGAGCCAGCTCCAGCAGCTCGCGCTCATCCTTGCTGAGGCGGACCTCTTGCAAGAGGGGATCAGCCGCGGCGGCGATCAGGCGCGGCTGGCGCGAGTGCAGGGTGCTCAGGAAACAGCTATAGCAGCGCCAGCGCTGACGGGCCCGCGTCAGGAGAGCGCGCTCCTCGCTGGTCAGGAGCAGGCTGTCCTCCGCCGTGGCCTCCTGTTCCAGTTGCTCGCCCAGCATAACGAGGCTGGCATCATCGTTTGCCTCGACGGCAGCATAGAAGCTGCGCGCCAGCTCCAGCTGCTCTTTTTCTACGGGCGTGAGAGCCGTGCACGTCTCCAGCAGCGGGTCATCAGCCTCGGCCACGGCCCGCAGACGGCGGCTGCGCAGGGCCATTCGCAGACGCGCCAGGGCCGCCAGACGGCGCTCGGCCAGCTCAGCCCGCGCGCGCTGCTCGGCGCTAAAGGAGAGCTGGGTCCCCGCCGGACCAAGGGCCAGGGCCTCATAGGCCGCAAGCAGGGCCTCATCGTCGGCCTCGGGGTCGGCCACCAGGGCACAGAAGCGGGCCGCCTGGCATCCGATCATCTCCTCCTCTGGCGGCAGGGAGAGGCCGCAGCGCCACACCTGCTCGTAGGCCGCGGCCAGAGCACTCACCTCACCGCTCCGGCGCGCCTCAGCCCAGGCCCTGGCCGCCTCGTAGCGCTCGCGGGCGGCCTGCACCTGAGCCTGTTCCTGCGCATTGAGGATCGTGGGGCCATAGAGCGAAATCAAGTTTGTCGCCGCGGCGAGCAGCCCCTTGTCATGGCGCTCCTGCAGCGCCTGGCGGAAGCGCCGCCCCTCAGTGATCAGGAGCTGCTCGCGCTCGGTCAGGGCACTGCAGCCATCGAGCACGGCATCGTAGCTGGCCAGAATGTCCTCCAGCGAGGAGCGCTGAGCAATGGCCTGGCGCAGACGGGCCAGCGCCTCCAGACGCCGACGCGCCAGCTCCGCGCGCTCTCGATAGGACTGGGCCGGCCCATACTGCTCCAGCAGCGGCAGCCAGGCGCGGACAATGGCCTCATCATCGCCGCGAGTCATAGCCTCCCTCAATTCGCTCAGGGCCTGCCGCTTTTCGTGCTCCGGGTCGAGCAGGCGGAACGGAAAGCGTACGTCCTGGACAGGCTGGAGACAGGCCGCTTGCAGCTCCCGCGCCAGTTGGCGAACCACCGGATCATGGCAGCTCACCAGCTCCTGGAAGAGGCGCGAGCGTGAGGGGTCGGCAAAGTCTTCAGCGGTAAAGAGCAGCGACTCGGGCGGCCTGCCGCGCTCACCGATGCGGGCGTAGCGTCGCCAGAGCGAGGGATCACCGGCCAGAGCGGAGAGAGCGGTCGTGATCACGAGGGCCGAAAAGGCGTCGGTCTCCTCGCTAAACGGGCGCTGATACATCTGCGGATGCTGGTAGTCCTGCTGGCCAGCCAGCACCGGTCGATAGCCGGCCAGAGGCGGAAGATAAACGCCGTCGTAGTCGACCAGCACCAGCCGCCCATCCTCGCGGACCAGCACATTGCTGCCAGCCAGGTCACCGTGTGCCATCTGTGCTCTGCGCATGGCCCAAACGATCTCCTGCCAGCGCTGGCTGAGCTGGCTGAGGGCCGCCCGATCGCCTTGGAGAGCAGAGGCATGGACCGCTTCGCAGAGCGTGCGCCCCTCGACCCACTCCATCGCGATCAGAGGGCAGACCTCGCTGCGGCCCTGCTCCTTCACCAGGATGCCCTCACGATGATAGGTGAAAGGGACCGTAATGGCCCTCAGCGCCGGCTGCGAGGCGAAGTAGTCGGCGATCAGGCGATAGCGTTCCTCGGTATCGGCCTTCATGTCAACATGGAAACAGCGCAGCGCGCGCACCTCTCCGCTGCGTGTGCGGAACTTGTAGACAACGGCAAAGCCGCCCTCCACTCCCCAGGGGCGCCTGATGGGACCCCGGCGCGTAGCAATCTCGACCATCTCGACCTGGCCTTCGCGCAGCTCAGGATCAGGCACCAGGAGACGGCTGCGCGCAAACTGCATGGCCTCATCGAAAGCCAGACGCCCGGGCATAGAGGCTACTCCGTCCTTTCTCCTCGGATCGGCGGCGCTTGCCCCGCCTCATCTCCAGCTTCGACCCCGCGCACGCCCAAGGCGCTCAGCGTCCGGCGCAGCGACGCGGCACATGGCTCGGCAGCCAGCAGCGGCGCATAGCTCTCCCAGAGGCGAGCCGCCTGCCAGGCAGCATCGGCGCGATTCAGGAGCGGGCGGAGCTGCCAGAGCAGCTCATCGAGGGCCTCGGCCACTCGCCGCGCCTGGGCGATTTCCTCATTCGTGGTCAGGCCCGGCGGCTGCTGAAAAGCGCCTCCATCGCCGTAGAGCACGGCCATCCGTCGACGGTCGCCAGCGCGGCGGGCCTCCTCGAACTCGCGCTGGCGTTGCTGCACAAGGTCGCCCTGATAGGACTGCGTTGCGCCCAGCAGGCAGGCCCGCGCGCTCGCCGCTCGGCAACAGGTCAGAACCAGCGCAGTGCAGTCGTCGTCGGCCAGCCCTCGCCGCGCCCGCTCCTCCTCGACAAAGGCCTGCCAGGAGGTCAGTCGCTGCTGGGCCACCAGCTCGAAGCACTGGCCCGGGGTCAAACTGCCATCTCCACCGGCCAACACCCAGCGCGCCAGGGCATCGGTCGCCAGCATCAGGCAGTCGTCCGCTTCAAGCGTCAGCTCTTGCTCCTGGAGACGGTGAAAGGAGCGGCGGAAGAGGGCCGCCCGCGAAGGCAGACAGAGCGGCGGCTTTGTGAACTCGGCGGGCGAGCGCAGAGGGAAGGACTCGACCAGCTCGCTGCCCGCCCGGCGCCAGAGCAAACAGCTATCGCCGACGGCGAGCGCCTTGGCCACCACACGCTCCGGCCCCGACTCGACTACGCGCAGCGTCGCCAGCGTCGCCTGACTGCCTTCACGCAGCCACTTGTAGCGCAGCGCCGGCGGCAGTTGCTCTGCCGGCAAGAGATAGCTCGCGTAGCGGGTCCAGGCCAGGTCTAGCCACCACTCTACCTCGAAGGGGTGAGCACTCAAGAGCGGATAGGTCACGAACAGCTCCGCCAGCGTCAAGGCCCACTCACGGGCGAACAAGGTCGTGCCGGCCCCATCGGCTACGGCAAACAGCCCACGCCCGGCATCCAGCGCGCAGGCATCCTCGTTGGTCTCGCGCTCATGCTCCGATTTCCAGTACTCCAGAATGCTGATCTCGGCAAACATCGACAGGTCTCTCCCCTGTCTCCAGCTCACAGCTACCGACAAGGACCTCACAGCGGACGGTCGCCGGCAGCCGGTCAGACAGGCAGGCAATTGACCCTCCCGCTGGCGCTCCGCGTCATCTCTCAGCGATTCGGGTCCAGAAGCTGAGTGGCTGGCAGGCTGGCGAAGTTAAACATCAGGCGCACGGAAACAGCGTCACCGTTAAAGATCAGGCCGCGGGCCTGCGGGCCGATGTCGCGCTGCAGCATCGCCGCTAGCAGCGCCCGACTGGTCTCGGGGACAAGGCTGCTGATGCGAAACAGGAGCTGGGCGTAGGGATCGTTGGGCAGCTCGCTCTCCGTTGCCGGGTACTCCACCGGCGCGTAATTGAGGCTGGTGATGTGCACGGAGAACAGGAGGGCATTGCCATCGGCAGTGGCCACCCGGCAGAGGTCCTGCGCGATCGGCGTCGGATCGCCATCAGTGGCCATTCCGTCAGTCACATTGATGACAACCGGCGGGTAGCTGTTGGGATGGGCCGCAGCCCAGCGCTGGGCCAGCTCGGCAGCATACCGCAAGGCGGCACACATCGGCGTCCCTTCTCTGGAGACCGGCTTGACCCAGATCGGAAAAGAGATCTCTAGCTCATAGACCGCGCCCGTCTCGTCAAGCTCGCGCTTCTTGCGCCGCTCCACAGCCAGGGGCTGATCTTGCAGCTCCCCCAGGGTCACAAACTCTTTCCGCCCAAGTCCCCCCTTGAGGGCCGACGTCACTGTCGTGCCACTGTATCCCAGAACGGCAATCTCCGCCCGCGGGCGTACTTCGGGGATGCCTTCCTTGTCAATGACTGTGTTGGCCGTGATAAGCTCGTTCAGGAAGCCATTGACTACTGTCGCTACCATCTCGCATTTGCGCCGCCCACCGCCAGCCTGCTGTAACCCGAATGGCTCATCCATCGATCCCGATTGATCAATCAGCAGAATAAGGCAGCCAGGTTGACGGCTGCTCCAGGGCTGCAGATATGGCATGACAATCCTGCTCCTCGTTCACCGCTTGCTGTTACACTGGAGCCACTCTACTGGGAGAACGCCAGTTACTCGACAATTTTGCCTATTTTTACATTACCGAGCTGGCAGCCGCCCCTACCTCATCCCTCTCCTCAGTCACCAGCGGAGGCGCAGCTTGACATAGCGGTAGTTGGCATACAGACAGGCAGCGCAGGCAGCCAGAGCCAGCAGACTGGAAATCACGCCTCCAAGGAGGCGCTCGCCCCCAACATGGGCGATGAATTTGTAAGCCCACACCCAACCGCTCAGCCCGTAATAGCACGCCACCAGCAGGCCCAACGCCTGGGCGACGAGTGGATGCCGACGGCTGATGGCCAGTAGGAAGAGGGCCATCATCAGGGGGATGGAGAGCAAGATCAGCCACCACAGCTTAGGAAGAGCAGCGAGTAGGAGAATCCCGGCCAGAATAATTAGCACGAAATGTGTAAATCGGAATAGACGAAATTCAGGTAGAGAGAGAAAGGAGCGGTGACCGCTGAAGAGATGCGGCGGTTTTACTGGCGGCAACTGGAGCGAGAAGGCAGGAGCCAGGAGAAGGCCCGAGGAGTGCGTGGGCAGATTGGGGAGCGTGGTTGAGGCCAGGCTCCCGCCAGGGGAGAACGATCGCCCTCCCAGGAAGAGCCTCGCCGGTCCCGGGTCGGGGGTCAATGCCGGCGTGAAGGCCGACGCGGACCTTGACGCGACTGCTGGCTCGTGACCCGGCCCCGACTGCGGCGGACGGCGCTGCGCGGTGACCGCCTGCTCCAGAGCCTCAGCGAAGGCTTTGACTCTCGGATAACGCTGATCGGGATCTTTCGCCAGCGCTTTGAAAATGACCCGCTCCACCGCAGGGGGAATATCGCCAAAGCGCGCCGTCAGCGGAGGCGGCGGCTGCGTCTGATGGAGCCGGCTCAGCTCCTGCAGGCGCACCTGCGCATCTGGGGCGGCACTGCTGAACGGGGGAGCGCCGGCCAGCCACTCGTAGCAAGTCACAGCGAGCGCATACTGATCGCTGGCGCGGCGACGCAGGCCCTCAAAACGCTCGGGCGCCATGTACTCGGGCGAGCCCCAGACCGCTGTCTCCCCCACCGACTGCGCCGCAGCCAGCGGATCACTGACCCGGAGCGTCTTGTGACCGATAATGGCAATGCCGAAGTCGCTGAGCCAGATCTGCCCCCGCTCGCCAATGAGCATGTTGGCCGGCTTGACATCGAGATGCAGAATAGCATTCTCGCGCCCGTCAGGCTCGCGGAAGTCGTGGGCATACTGTAGCGCCGCCGCCACCTGCTGTACATAGCGTACCACCTCCTCTGGCGGCAAGCGCCGGCCCCGGGGTACAAGCTGACGCAGGCTCCCCCCAGGAGCCAGCGGCATGACCAGATAGGGCAAGGCGAGCCACTGCCCCTGCAGCTCCACCTCATGGATGCCGTAGTCAAGGAGCCGGATAATGTTGGGATGGCTGAGGCGCGAGATAATTCGCACCTCGCGCTCAAAGTCCTCGCGGCTCTCCAGCGAATCCAGCGAGCGTCGACTGACTTTGATCGCTACCTCTTGATCCGCCCCCCATCGGCCACGATAGACGCAGGCAAAGCCACCACTGCCCAGGACCTCGACCAGGCGATACGGACCTACCTGCTGGCCAAGTAGCACCTCGCCATCGATTTCCATGATGGGACCTCTCTCGACTTCAGAGCAGAGCACTCGCCAGGACGCACTACCGGCCAGCCACACCTCCTACGGACAGGGTCGGGAGATGAGGGCGCACAATGGAAGCCAGCCTCTAGAGTGACCCTGCATGTATATTGCAACGTAACCATGTCTCTATTGTACTGCCGGCAGCTTACTTTAGTAGCATAGCACAGCAACGCTGGCTATTCAAGCGTACGCTTACTCGGGGGGCGAAGCTGGCGCTACTCGCGCCAGCCAACTTTTTTTAGTAAAAAACGAACGCAATAGTGAGGAGGGACGAAAAGGCAAGGACGGGCGGCGCGCTCTCTGGCGCCGCCGTCGCATCAGGCCAGGGCAAGGCGGTGCGGTGCGGCCTGCCGAGGCTTCAGTCGAAGCAGGTCAGGTGCAGGGTGCGGCGTCGCGGCCCATCCAGCTCCACCAACACGAGGCGCTGCCAGGTACCCAGCAATAGGCGGCGCTGAGCATAGGGCACCACCAGCGATGGCCCGATCAGTGTCGCCAGAATGTGATCGGGCGTATGGGCAGGATCGTGCGGATGCCGATAGCGGATCGACGGCAGCAGGCGGCGCAGGGCCTCGAGAAAATCGAGATCGGTGCCCGGGTCGAGATCCATCGCCGTCACGGCGCAGGTTGTATGCGGCACAAAGATCGTACACAGGCCGCTCTCTCGCTGGACATCGTGGAGATAGCGCGCCACCGTATCCGTAATGTCGATGATCTGATCCTTGTCGCGGGTTTCAACAGCCAGAATCTTCATCTCAGCCATAGGTTACTCCTCCTGGATGTTGCAGCAGCGTCTCTCTGTCTTGGCAACCCGGCGAGCGCAGAACAGTCCAGCCCGTGCGCGCGATCACAGAGGGCCATCCGATCCGGCCTCTCGTTTGCAGCCGCGCGACCACTCCTGGTAGCCAGCTCTCTAGCTGGGTTTGCGTCCGCAGATGGTCAAGGCATAGCAGAGGCCGACGTGGTCCTCGCTGAGCATCTCCACCAGCATCCGCTCATAGAGGGTATCAAACTCGGCCTCGCTCAGCGAGGCGAAGTGCAGCAAGAAGGGTTTCGTCAAGGCGAAGGCCACCTCGGCATCTTTGACGCTGATAGCGTACATGTCGCTGCCATAGGAGCCATCGACCACATAGGGCACCTTGCGGATGGTCCCAAAGCCGGCCTCCAGCAGCAGCTTGCCGAGCATATAAGGGACACCGCTGGTGTGGCCATCGACCGAAAAGGTGCGCTTCAGACGGGCCAGGGCCGTGTAGAGATGGCCCATCATCGCCTGAAAGGCGGGGCTATTGGTCACTGTTAACTCCGGCTCTGAGAGGCGCAGCAGGCCGCCGGGGCGCAGCAGGCGCCAGCACTCAGCGATCAGCGACCGCCAGCTCTCTTGATCCATAAAGGCGAAGATCCAGCGGGCGTTGATCAGATCAAACGAGGCATCGCGAAAGGCCAGGGGCTGGCGAGCATCCATTACCTCGAAGGAGACGTTTGTCAAGCCGCGCACGCGGGCCTGGGCGAAGGCGTAGCGGATCATCGTCTCGCTGATGTCGAAGCCGACGATCTCCATCGAGGGATGGGCTGCTGCCAGGGCGAGGGCCCAGCCACCGGGGCCACATCCGATATCAAGGACCCGCTGCACGCCGCTGAGTTCCTCGGCTGTCCATTCCGGCAGCAGGCCGCCCATCGCCTGCGTCAGCAGCTGGTCCTGCATCATCAGGCGCGACGTTTCGGCGGCATCCTCAGCATCGATCGTATATTGGCTCTGGGCTGTAGGCTCGGAAGAGGGGGCAGGGTGATCAGAGGTAGCCATTGGTTTCTCCGTTCCGTCCTTTCTCTGAACTCCAACGAACGGTGAGGCCAGGCGCATTCAGAGCCGGCAGAGCTGGGTCGGCAGGAGCGCTGAGCTTCCTCAGCGCTGTCGCTGTCGATCACTCCTCTGCCAGCGGTCTGCGTCGGCATAGCAGGCAGACGGGCAGGCACTTTATCGCTGTATCGAAGACGCCAGGTGCTCGTGGGCGCGAAAGGCAGCCCTTCCTTCTCGTTTGCGGCCAAGGCAACCCACAGGGACACGTTCCAGGATAGACTATCAGGAGTGGCAAGTCAAGCAGGAAGAGGTAACACAGCAGCCCGGCTTAGTTGAGCACTGTCCAGGGGTGCCAGCTGCCGTCAAACCACAGGTGCTGCAGAGCATTTGTGTCGGCACGAGCAAATATATCGATGTATGCGGGCCCCCAGGAGATGGCGGTTGGCGACGAGACCAGGCGTCCACCGAACGATTCCCAGGAGTGCCAGCTGCCGTCGTAGGCCAGGTGCAGGAGTGAGCCGGCGGGCGAGCAGGCGAAGACATCCAGGCGTCCGGCTCCCCAGGAGGCCACGGTCGGGTCGTAGATGAAGCTGCCGCCGAGGGACTCCCACGGCCCCCACCTCGTGCCAAAGGCGCGGTGCCAGAGGGCGTTATCGGCGCCACGGGCGAAGACATCGAGGCGGCCCGGCCCCCAGGACACGGCTGCCGGGGCTGAGGTGATGACGCCGCCCAGCGATTCCCAGTCATGCCAGAGGCCGTCGTACCACTTATGCCAGAGGGCGTTATCGCTGCCGCGGGCAAAGACATCGAGGCGCCCGGCTCCCCAGGAGGCCACTGCCGGATTGGAGGTCAGCGAGCCGCCGAGGCTCTCCCAGTCGTGCCAGGAGCCGTCAAACCAGCAATGCAGCAGGCTATTGTCGACGCCGCGCACGAAGAGATCGAAGCGCTCAGGGCCCCAGGCCACGGCCACGGGATCGAAGGCCAGCGAGCCGGTGAGCCGCTCCCAGTCGCGCCAATGCCCATCGAAATGGCGATGCCAGAGCGTATTGTCGGCGGCGCGGATGAAGAGGTCGAGCTGGCGGACGCCCCAGGAGGCCAGAGCTGGCCGGCTGTTAATGCCCATGATGAGGGCCTGAGCGGTCCCCTGGGCCTGCGGCGTTGGTTTGGCCGGCTGCCTGGTAGGCGAGGGTGACGGTTTGACCTGGGCGGTGGCCGTCGGATGAGGATGGGAGACCGGGGCAGGGCCTTGCCGTCCCAGCAGGCTGCTCAGGGAGGCAAGCTGCTCCTCCAAGGCGCTCACGGCGAGATCGCCGGTTGCGGCGCTGAGGAGGGCCAGGGCTCCGATTCTGAGCAGGGCCTGGCGGCGCGAGAGCGGCTGCGTCTCTGGCAGAGGCTTGCCAAGGGGCAGCGCCTTCAGCGTGGCCTGTAGCCAGCGCAGCGAGCGCCGTGGCAGCAGGGAGGGTGGAGCGGGAGTCACAGGTACCGCTGGGAGCAGCGCCGCGCTCGGCTTGCTGGCGCCGGCACTGGCGGCTTCGGCCTCGACGCTAGCGAGGGACGGGGGCGATACTGCGGCGGCCTCAGCCTCGGCAGAGCCGGCTGCAGGGCTGTCGGCACGAGCTTCGGCGGCGGAGGATTCCGCGCTCTCTGGGCGCTCGGCACGCGCCAGCAGGGCGGCGGACTGAGCGGCCTGGCGCCCCGTTTCAGTAGCCGAGGCCAGACGAGCGGGCAAGAGCAGTGGTCTGCCAGGCCGCTGCGGCTCCGGCTCTGGCGCGGTGGGAACGGAGAGGGTCAGACGGGTCGCCGGAACCTCAACGGTCGGTTCATCGGCGGCCTGAGCGAAAGCGGCCTCCAGGGCGCGGGCAAAGTCGGCGACGCTGGCAAAGCGCTCGCGCGGGTCTTTGGCCAGGGCCTTGAGGACGACCATCTCGATGGCCGGCGAAAGGGCGGGCTGCTTCTCGCGCAGCGGCGGCGGGGGCGCCTGCAGATGCTGCAGGGCGACGAGCATCTCGCCCCCTACAAAGGGCGGACTGCCGCAGAGCCACTCGTAGACGACCACCCCTAAAGCATATTGGTCGCTGGCCGGCGTTGGTGCGCCGTCGATCTGCTCCGGCGCCATATAGGTTGTGGTGCCGGCGGCATTGGGCGGGGCGTACGGCGTGCGCGTCACTCCCGCCCCCGGGGCGCGCATGGCGATGCCAAAGTCGCTCAGCAGGAGCACAAAGTTGTCGCCGAGCAGCATATTCTCAGGCTTGACATCGCGATGGATGATCTGGCGCTCGTGCGCATACTGCAGGGCTGCTGCCATCTGACGCACGTAGGAGAGGACGCGCCCCGGCGTCAGAACGCTGCCAGTGGGATGGCGCTGGCGCAGTGAGCCGTAGGGGGCGTAGTTCATGACCAGATAGGGCGTCTCATCTTGAATGCCGAATTCCAGGACACGGATGATGTTCGGATGCGAGAGACGTGCAATGGTGCGCGCCTCGGCCAGGAACTGATTGAGAGCGTCCTGGGTCAGGCGCGTCTGCAGCACCTTGATCGCCGCTGGTGTCTTGAGATAGATGTGCTCGCCCAGGTAGACGCGGGCAAAGCCGCCGCTGCCAAGCACTTTGAGCAGACGGTAGTTACCGAGTTGTTGCCCTGCATAGTCTATCATCGGCCCGTCTCAACCCTATCCTCTGATTGCGTTGCGTGCCTTGTCTGTTTTCCAGAGATGCTTTCCTGTGCTTCGCTGTGTCTCGCCGTGATGCGCTTCGCTGGAACAGCCGCCTTCCTACTTCCCTTGGGCTTATTATAGCCTACACTCCCTTTTTTCGGGACAAAAGTCCCATTGAACGGGAGAAAATAGTACTTCTAGCATCACTTTTTTCTGGAGTCTGCTTGCTCGGTGGAGGGACGGCTGTCAGTTGTCGGCCCACGCGCTCAGCGGCTATACTGAAGCATAGCGGTCAGTCGACGGCTGATCTTCGCGCTTCCCGCGTCCAGCCCGACCAGGTCTGGCCAGGGAAGGAAGGGATTGGCCTCTAGCAGTCTATCAGCCCGTACGTAAGGCTATGAAGGGAGCGACGAGCAAGGCCCTATGTTGAATGATCCCGTTTTGCTCAACGATTGGCATGTGGTGGCGTATGCGCCGGCTTTACCCGAGCGTCAACCAGTGGCGGCGCGCTTGCTTGATGAGGATCTGGTCCTGTGGAAGGTTGACGGACGGGTCCATGTCTGGCGCGATCTCTGTGTGCATCGCGGCGCGCGTCTCTCGCTGGGACGCGTTGAGGATAGCTGCTTGATTTGTCCGTATCACGGTTGGACCTATGATGAGGAGGGGCATTGTGTGCGTTTCCCAGCCCATCCTGACCAGAAGCCGCCGGCCACGGCCCACGCGCGCGTCTATCGGAGCTGTGTGCGCTACGATTGGGTCTGGGTGACGCTGGGTGAGCCTCAGCATGATGTGCCGGTTTTTCCCGAGTGGGATGATGCCAGTTTCCGCAAGGTGCACACCGGCCCATACTCAATTGAGACCAGTGGGCCGCGCGCTATTGAGAATTTCCTTGATGTGGCGCATTTTCCGTATGTGCATGCGGGCCTCTTGGGCGACCCGGGCCATGCGGCGATCAATGATTATACGGTGGAGACGGGCGAGGATGGCATCACGGCGCGCGATATTACGGTCTGGCAGCCGAACCCTGATGGTAGTGGCCAGGGCGCAGAGGTGACCTATACCTACCGCGTGCTGCGTCCGTTAACGGCCTATTTTGTGAAGACGTCGCAGGGGCCGCGCTTTGCGATGTTCTTTACGGTGACGCCGGTGAGCGAGCGCCGTTGCATCGGCTGGCAGTATGTGGCTTTGAACTATGGGGAGCAGAGTGAGGAGGAGATTCGACGCTTCGAGGATATGGTGATGCAGCAGGATGTTCGCGTGATTGAGTCGCAGCGTCCTGAGCTGCTGCCATTGGATCTGCAGGCAGAGCTGCATCTGCGCTCGGATCGCACAGCTATTGCATATCGCCGCTGGCTGCGCCGCCTGGGGGTGACTTTCGGGACAGCCTAGGCTGGTTTGAGGTGTTCTTTTTGCCTGTTTAACAGGAAAAGCAGCGTAGAGGCTGTTACTGCTGGTCTTGTTATTCGTCCTTCACTATAGAAGAAGGCGCACAAAGAGGGGCAACCAATGAGCGCGACTTCTCACCCGCCCGAGGTGACGCGGCTGGTTTCGTACCGACGCTGTGTAGAGCGCATCCGCTGCGCCTGGCCGGCTTTTCTGGAGCGTCGTGCGGGTGGTCGTCATGCCATGAGAGACGAGCAGAGTTCTTCCTGAATGAGGACCCATGATTGTGGCCTCAGTCTCCTCAGCTAGCGTATACTCGCAGCTCGTCCCTTTTCTATGCGAGGGGAGGCGGCCAGAGCGGTGTTGTAGGCGGCGTTAGAGCCGGCGGCACCTGCTCTGGCCGCCTTTTTTGTTGCAGTCAGACCCTCGACCGCGCTTTTGGTCTGCCGCATCCGGGCCGACTGGGGAAGAGCAGACAGCAGTGGGCGATCGCTTTAGCAGTCCGCTCCAGCAGTTACCTACGGCGCCAGGAGGCTTGTGAGGAGGTTTCGGCACGTGTATAATAGAGCCTCGCTCAACTCGACTCCGCTGCAGAAGGAGGTCCCTTGTGCCGCGCAAGAAGAACGGGAAGCCGGGGAACAAGGGCAATGGCCATCAGGTTGATCCCCAGATGGCGCAGAATCCGGTCTTGCCACTGGCGCTGCGCTCCGATGAGCATTTGACGATCGCTGAGCTGGAGCAATGGCTCTGGGATGCCGCTTGCGCGATCCGTGGGGCGACCGATGCGCCGAAGTTCAAGGATTTTATTCTGCCGCTGGTGTTCTATAAGCGGCTCTCGGATGTCTTTGACGATGAGTGCAGAGAGTGGAGCAGGCACTTCGGCGATGAGGCGGTAGCGCAGCAGTTTATTGAGGAGGATCACCGTCAGGCGCTGCTGGAGGGACGCAGGCCGATGGTGCGCTTTCTGATTCCGGCGGCCTATCGCTGGGAGCAATTGCGCAATCATGGTCTGGCTGGGTTGGGTGAGTTTGTTTCGGAGGCGATGCAGCAGGTGGCGAAGCTGAATCCGGCGCTCGATGGGGTGATCAATGTCCGCGATTATAATGAGCGCCAGGGCGGTCAGCGGACGCTGGACGATGAGCGGCTGGCGGCCTTGATCGAGGTGATCAGTCGCCATCGCCTGGGTTTGCGCAATGCGGAGCCGGATGTGTTGGGCCGCGCCTATGAGTATCTGCTGCGCAAGTTTGCTGAGGGCCAGGGGCAGAGCGCGGGCGAGTTCTATACGCCGAAAGAGGTGGGCTGGCTGATTGCGTCGCTGCTCGATCCGCGCCCGCGCAGTACGATCTATGATCCGGCCTGCGGCTCGGGCGGGCTGTTGATTAAGGCGCGCCTCTATTTTGAGGAACACCATCCCGAGGAGCATAGTAAGGCGCCGCGCCTCTTTGGGCAGGAGCTGAATCCGGTGACATTGGCGATTGCCAAGATGAATATGTTCTTGCACGATTATACGGATGCGCTCTTGCTGCCAGGCGATACGCTGCGCCGGCCCGGTTTTGTGGCCGAGGGGGCCGGCTTGCGTCGCTTCGATTATGCGGTGGCTAATCCGATGTGGAACCAGGATGGCTACGATGATGAGTTTTACGATCATGATCCGTATGGGCGCTGTCAGGGTTTTGGAAAGCCGCCCGCCAATTCGGCAGATTGGGGCTGGATTGAGCATATCTATGCCTCGCTGAATGAGCAGGGACAGGCGGCGGTGGTGCTGGATACGGGGGCGGTCTCGCGCGGCTCGGGGAGTAAGAATAGTAACCGCGAGCGCGAGATTCGGGCGCGCTTTGTGGAGCGGGATCTGATCGAGGCGGTGATTCTGCTGCCCGATAATCTGTTCTACAATACGTCGGCGCCGGGCATTGTGCTGTTGCTGCGTCGTCAGAAGCCGGAGGAGCGACGCGGTCAATTGTTGCTGGTGAATGCTTCGCAGCTCTTCGTGAAGGAGAAGCCGAAGAATGTCTTGAGCGAGGAGGGGATCGCTTCGATTGTAGAGGTCTACCGGGCCTGGGAGTCGCGCCCGCGCTTGAGCCGGGTGATTACGCTGGAGGAGGCGCGCGCGACGGATTATAATTTGAGTCCGTCGCAGTTTGTTGATACGACCCCGGCGGCGAGCTATCGCCCTCTGCCGGAGATCCTGGCCGATCTGGCCCGCGTTCGTGCCCAACGCGAGGAGGCCGAGCGGGAACTGGAGAGGCTTCTCTCCAAACTGAGTATAAAGCAGGCACCGATAGAGCATGGCTGGTAGCTGGAAACGTGTCCCTCTCGCTGAAATTGCAGAGTTTACAAGCAAGCCTAGAGAAGTGCGGCTTACAGACTATAAAGCTATTCCTTTTGTACCTATGGAGCTGATCCCTTCCGATAAAATAGCTATTGACGGCTTCTTAATGAAAGATCCATCTGTAATATCAAGCGGCACCTTCTTTAAAGAGGGGGACATCCTTCTCCCCAAAATTACGCCTTCTTTCGAAAATGGTAAGCAAGCAATAGCTGAAGATTTACCTTTACCATTCGGGCTAGCAACTACAGAAGTCATACCATTAAGAGAAAAAGCTAATATTAGTGACAAGCTCTTTTTATTCTATTTCTTACTCAAAGGTGATGTCCGACAGAGCTTAGCCAGCAGGATGGAAGGGACAACGGGACGACAAAGGCTCAACACCGAAGCGCTGAAAACCCTACCTGTACCGCTCCCCCCTCTTCGCGAGCAGCGGGCCATCGCGCGTGTGCTGCGCGCCGTGCAGGAGGTGATGCAGGCCCTGCGGCGCGAGCTGGAGCTGGAGCGCGAGCGCAAGGCCGCCCTGATGCACCACCTCTTTCGCTACGGCACACGCGGCGAGCCAACCAGGCAAACGGAGATCGGCGAGATCCCGCAGAGCTGGAAGGTGGTGAAATTGGGTGAATACTGTTATCACCCTGAGTATGGCTACACGGCAAGTGCGAAGAACTGGCCAGTGGGACCTAAATTTCTTCGGATTACAGACTTGAATGGCTCATCTATTGATTGGTCTCATGTTCCCTATTGTGAATGTCCAGAACAATTAAAAGATGCTTACTTATTACGCAATGACGATATCATTGTAGCACGCATAGGAGCTACCACTGGTAAAGCGCAATTGATTACGAATTGCCCAGATAATACAATATTTGCCTCTTACCTTCTACGCATACGGATCAGTCGCCAGAGTTACTTAAAACCTCATTTCGTAGCATACTTTTTCCAAAGTGATTTATATTGGAGACAGATTTCTCAAAATAAAGGAGGAAAACTAAAGCAAGGAATAAATATACCAATTATCGAAAATCTACTCTTACCATTAACAAGAATAGATGAACAAGATTTCATATCGGGCATCCTTACTAGCATTGATGCCAAAATCGCCGCCCTTGAGCGGGAGCTAGCCCTCTATCAAGAGCTTTTTCGCGCGCTGCTAGAAGAACTCATGAGTGGTCGTCTCTCAGTTCAGCCGCTTCTGGAGCAGGAGCCGGCATGAGACACGTAGAAGGGAGTATAACATCGTGGGCAAAGAAGAGCGAACCGTACAGGACCCCCTTATCAAATACACCGGCCAGATCGGCTGGCACTTCGTTGACGCCAGAAGCGCCCTCCAGCGGCGCGGCGGCTCCCAAGGCCGTTTCTTCCGCGACACCCTGGAGGAGCGGCTCATCCGCCTCAACCCCGGCCTCGTCACCGACGAGCGCGCCAGCGAGATCGCCAACCTCCTGGCCAGGCTCCCCGCCAGCATCGAAGGCAACCGCCAGGCCCTTAGCTGGCTGCGCGGCGAGCAATCCCTCTACATCCCCGCAGAGAAGCGCGAGCGCAATATCCGCCTCATCGACTTCGACCAGCTCGACAACAACATCTTCGAAGTCACCAAAGAATGGCCCCAGCGCAACGACCTCTACACCAACCGCGCCGACATCATCTTTCTCATCAACGGCCTCCCTGTCGCCATCGTCGAAACCAAAAAAGCCACCCTCGCCGAGGGCCTCAGCCTCGGCGTCGACCAGCTCCGCCGCTATCACCGTGAAACCCCTGAAATGCTCGTCCTCCCCCAGGTCTTCGTCGTCACCCAGCTTTTCGACCTCTACTACGGCGCCACCTGGAACACCGACCGCAACAGCCTCTTCAACTGGAAAGAGGTCGTCGGCCCCCTCAGCACCTTCGAACAAAAGGTCTGCGACTTCTTTGATCGCCGCCGCTTCCTGCGCGTCCTGCGTGACTACCTCATCTTCCTCACGCGAGACGACCAGCTCAGCAAAGTCATCCTGCGCCAGCATCAGATGCGCGCCGTCGAAAAGGTTGTCGCCCGCGTCGAAGAGGGCCAGAAGCGCCGCGGCCTCATCTGGCATACCCAGGGCAGCGGCAAAACCCTCACCATGCTCACCATTGCCGCCCGCCTCCTGCACGCTCCCCAGCGCGAAAAGCCCACCGTCATCATGGTCGTCGACCGCAACGAGCTAGAGCAGCAGCTCTTTAAAAACATCCAGGCCTACGGCCTGGGCAGCGCCAAAGTTGCTGAGAGCAAGAAGGACCTGCAGGACATCCTCGACTCCGACTATCGCGGCCTGGTCGTCACCATGATCCACAAATTCGACGGCATCCGCCCCCAGAGCAACCCGCGCAAGAGCATCGTCGTCCTCGTCGACGAGGCCCATCGCAGCACCGGCGGCGACCTGGGCACCGAACTCATGGCCGCCCTGCCCAACGCCACCTACATCGGCTTCACTGGCACCCCCATCGACCGCCTCTCCCAGGGCCAGGGCACTTTCAAGGTCTTCGGCAGCGAAGACCCCGAGGGCTACCTTGACAAATATTCGATCGCCGACTCCATCGCCGATGGCACTACCGTCGCCCTCAACTACGCCCTGGCACCCTCCTCGCTGCGCGTCGACCGCCAGACCCTGGAGCGCGAGTTTCTTGACCTGACCGAGGCCCAGGGCGTCAGCGACATCCAGGAGCTGAACGCCATTCTCGACCGCGCCGTCAAGCTCAAGGAGATGATGAAAGCCCCCGAGCGCGTCGACGCCATCGCCCGCTTCATCGCCGAGCACTTCAAGCAGAATGTGCACCCGATGGGCTTCAAAGCCTTTCTGGTCACCGTCGACCGCGAAGCCTGCGTTCTCTACAAGCGCGCCCTTGAGCGCTACCTGCCCGTCGACTGGATCGAGGCCGTCTACTCGCCGTCACACAAGGATAGCGGCGACCTCAAGGCCCTGGCCCTCAGCGAAGATCAGGAGCGCGCCATCCGCCGCGACTTCCTCAAGAAACACAGCCTGCCCAAGATCCTCATCGTCACCGAGAAGCTGCTCACCGGCTAGGACGCCCCCATCCTCTACTGCCTCTACCTCGATAAACCCATGCGCGACCATGTACTGCTGCAGGCCATCGCGCGCGTCAACCGCCCCTACGAAGACGGCGAGGGCCAGGTCAAGCCCTACGGGTTCATCCTCGACTTCGTGGGCCTCTTCGACCAGCTCGAAAAGGCCCTGGCCTTTGACTCCGACGTTGTACAGAGCGTCATCCAGGATATCGAGCTCCTCAAGCAGCTCTTCGCCTCCTGGATGCAGAACGAGGCCCAGCCACACCTGACCTACGCCCGCGCCCTCAAGGACGACCAGGGCTACGAGCGCGCCCTGGAGTACTACTTTGACGACAAGCAACGGCGCCAGGATTTCTTGACCTTCTTCCGCCGCCTGCAAAACCTTTACGAGGTCATCGCTCCCGATGCCTTCCTTCAGCCCTACCTGGCAGATTACCAGGCCCTGGCCGAGCTGTACACCATCGTCCGCCGCGACCTTGACCTGGCTCCTGTCGACCACGAGCTGACCGCCAAGACCAAGGCCCTGCTGCGCTCGCGCACGAGTAGCAGCGCGCCAACAGCCCCAGAGGCCGTGCGAGAGCTGAGTCTTGAACGATTGCAAGCCCTCAAGAATAGCCGTCTCTCTTCTTTAGCAAAGATAATCAATTTACGCAAATTGCTCTCATTGACCGTCGAAACCAAAGCCAGACAAGAGCCGCATCTCGTCTCGATCGGCGAGCGCGCTGAAGAGGTAGCGCGCGAGTACGAGGCGCGTCACGTCGCCACTCAGCAGGCCCTCGACGAGTACGAGAAGCTGGCCGAGGAATATCTGCACGCCAGCGAGGAGCGCCAGCGCCTGGGCCTGGGTAGCAACGCCTTTGCTATCTACCAAGAGCTGCGCCGGCAGGTGGTCACCGCCAGTCCACAGCAGGCCCTGGCTCTTGATGAGGCCTTTAAGCGCTATCCTGACTATGAGTGGAATCCTACCCAAGAGAGCCACTTGCGCGCCGAACTCTATCGCCTGCTGTATCCTATCTGTGGAGTCACGCTAGCGGTGAGTCTTGCCTCAAAACTGTTACGACTGGAGCGAGTAAAAGAAGCATGACACCGCCCAAAAAGAAAGTGAAGCGACAACCTGCAGAAGAGCCGCAATACTGGTACGACGATGAAGAACTCCGCTGGGCCGTACGCTACTGGGCGGCGCGCATCGGGGTCAAAGTGCCCCAGGTGCGTTTCCAGCGCATGCCCGATGCCTGGGGACGCATCACGCCAAACGGCTGGCTGGCTCTTGATCCCAGCTTGCTGACGCTGCCGCGCCCCCTGGGGGAGCTGGTGATCGTTCACGAACTTGTGCACCAGCTCGCGCCCAATCATGGCCGGGTCTTCAAACTCTTCATGCATGCCTATCTGCCAGACTGGGAGGAACGAGAGCGTGAGCTGCAGCGCTACGCCCAGCCCTCTGACGAGCACCGGCCAGCCCACTAACGAAGCTGGCACCCAGGCGAGGAGGGACTGAGGCCGGCCAGATCTGCTCTGACCCCCCTTCTGGCCAGTGCCCGTTCGTCTTGGCCTTCTGCTGCAACTCACTCGTCTAGCCAGGCTGAGATAGCGCCTGCCTGTCCCGACCCGGCAACGCTTGCAGGAAAGCAGTCTCTACCGGTACAATGATAGAAAACGCGACCTGTGAGGCTGCACGGCGCCAGCATCCTCTCCAAACTGTAGAACAGACAAAACAGATCTGGACTCATGATTGATCCAATGCTGACCATGCTAGCGCCGTCAGAGCGACCTGAGCAGCCCAGCCACAGGCACCTGTCCGCCCGCCCGCCCATCAGTCTGCGCCTGACCAGTCGAGGAACTGGCCAGCCACGACGGCCAACGCCATACAGCAGTAGCAGGAGAGAGGAGGTCCGCGAACCGGTGAGCAGTCCTCTGATCAGCGATATCAGCAGCCGCCGTCGCTGCCACAGTCGAACACGAGTTAGCCAGCGCTTCAGGCAAGGCAGAGCAACCCGCTACGGGCGCTACATCAGCTACCTCGGCTCGCTGGGCCGCGCCAGCCGGCGAGCTGTCCAGGCGACACGCCAACGTGCCCCCGCCTGGCGGCACGCTGCTTTCTCACGCTATGTCTTCGCCTGGCTTGCCGCCTATCTCTACGGCTCGCTGCCACTTGTCTACTGGCTCGGACGACGCAGCGGCGTCAACCTGCGCAAAAGCGGCTCGGGCAACGTCGGCGTCTCCAACCTGCTCAGCAGCGGCAAGCGGGGACGACGCTGGGCAGTGCCAGCAGCCCTCTTCGACGCCTCCAAAGGCTACCTGCCAATCGGGATTTGCCGCCGCCTGGGCTACCCGCGCGAGGTAGCTGAATTGGCCGGCGTCTGCGGGGTCATGGGCCAGTGCTGGCCGCTCTTCTTGCGCTTCAACGGAGGGCGCGGCCTGAGCGCTTTTCTAGGGGCCGCCCTGCAGATCAACCGTCGGGGCGGACTCCTGGCCCTCTCAACCCTGGCCAGCGGTCTCCTCTGGCGCCTTGGCTCCCTGCTCTCCCACTACCGTGCGCCCATGCAGACCGCTCGCTGGTCCTGGACCAGTCACGGCACCAGTGCCACAACGACGCGGAGCAAGGTCGTACCCTTGAGCGGCCTGGCCGCGATCCTGCTCTTCACGCTCATCTGCCTGCGCGAGCATGAACGCACCCAGCGCCAGCAGCTCATTCCTCCCCTGCTGGCCGCCCTGCTTCTGCTACGCCGCCTGACCGCTCCCTTGCCCGACGATGCCGAGCACGGTCCCACGCGCCAGCCCGCTGCCCTGCTCTATCGCCTGCTCTACGATCGCAACACGCCCAACTAGCGGTCGCCCAAACAGCGCACCAGCAACACCAGAAACAGACAGGGCCAGTCAGTCTGGGGCAGACCCACGCCCCTGAGCGATCTGCATCCAGAGGGCAGAGGACGAGTAATCAGCCTGGCCCGACGCTGACCGCCGTCCATCCTCTGCCTCAGCATCGTTCTTTGAGCAGGCAGCCCCAGACCTGCTTGACCTGGGTATGGCCCGCCTGGTCCAGGTGGAGCAAGAGCACCGGCTTGTTCAGGACGTTGCCGTCGCTGCCAAAGGCAATTGTTCCTGTAATCCCTTGCCAGGCTTGCTTGCCGGTAATCTGCAGCAGACTCTGCTGCACGCGCGCCCCCGTTACTGGCTGGCGCTGCTGGAAGAGGCGAGCGCAGGCTTCCGCCAGAACGGAGACAGCGTCATAGGCCAGCATGCTATCGGCGTCCGGTCGGGTGTAGCCGTAGGGGCTGTGACCGGGTGGCGTCGGCCCGAAGCTCGCTGCGTAGGTTTCCAAGAAGGTCTGCATCTGGGGCAAGGTCTGCCCCTGCCACTCATCGGGAAAGGCGAAAGCTGTGAAGTAGAGGCGCCCGCTGCGAAAGGCAGGACGCGCCTCTTGGGCATAGTTGCCATAGATGTAGAGGGCGTCGCCCCCCAGCACCAACGGACAGGCGGTCGTCGCCAAGGCCCCCAACGGCTGACAGGGTGGCAATGCCTCCAGTAGCTTGCTGACATCGGCAGAATAGCCCGCGAAGTAGATCAGATCGGGCTGACTACGCAGAGCCTCTTGCAGGAGATGGGGCAGGTTGCCAGGCTGGCCAACGTGATATTCTTCGGTGGCCGTGATCTGATGGCTGGCATCCTCGAAAGCCAGACGAAAGGAGGAGGCTAGACTTTGACTATACTTGTCGCGCGGGTCCTCAAAGAGAGCAACCCGCCGGGCCTCCAACGTCTGCCGCGCATAGAGAGCGGCGTCCTCGCCCTGGAGAGCATCCGGTGGAGCAATGCGCGCGAAGTAGGGCAGATTGCGCAGGTCATTGCCCGAGGCAGTCGGCGAGAGCATTGGCAGATGGGCCTGATCAACCAGTGTGACGCTTTCGCTGACATCCCGGCTCAGCTCCCACCCAATGATTCCCACGATGGGCGCCCTGCCCTCGGAGGCCACCGCAGCCTGAATGATCTGACAGGTGATCTGAGCCGCTCCGCTACTGCCAGCGTTGGCCAGCAGCAGGCGCATTCGTAGCGTATGAGTATCGTTAAAGATGCGCTGAGCGATATAGGCCCCCTGTAGCACATCCCGCGCTCCGCCAAGATACTGCGGCGTGAAGCGTGTGGCAACCACCAGAGTGATGGTCGGCAAACCACTTTGCTCAACGGCAACGTCTTCTGCGTAGATGCGCGCCTCCGCATCGTTCGTCACTTGCTCGGCAGCGCTTTGCCAGAGCGACTGCGCCTCAGACAGGTTGCCGGCATTATACTGCTGCGCCGCCTCCTGCTTGCGCGCCAGATCAGGCAGGCTGGCGTCTAAGACCGCGGAGCCATCGCTGATGCCGATCAGCTCTCCATTGGAAGCCTTCGTCACGCCCAGATAGGCCGAAGAGGCCAGGTTATTGCGCGGCAGGCTGCAGCTTGTTGCAGAGGGAATATGTGGCCAGATGTGCGGCACGATATTCCAACCGAGAAAGACCAGCAAGAGCACGCACGTGAGTATCATCCAGAAGCGCGTCTTCGCCACCAGCGTGGTTAGATCCTCTCCGAGGGCCTTCAGCAGCCGAATGAAACCCATGCGCGCCTCATGAAACTGCAGGACAACTCCAACGACGCCGATCAAAAGCCCGATGAAAGCAGTCAGCTGAGCGGAGCCGCTTGCTTTGTAGCAGAGCCAACAGAGGATAATGATGAACAGGAGCAGAAAGCCCAATTGGGCCAGGCGTCTGCTCATGCTGGTCCCCCTCCTTCCTCTCCTGGAAGGAACGTTCAGGACTAATAGATCTCTCCTGATGTAAATAGACGCGGCAAAATGCGGCTGCTTGCTGCTCATTATAGTCTATCGGGTAGGGTCTGCCTATTTGTGCCTTTTTCTCCCGGAGAGACCGAGTCCGGCCAGCCTGGCGCAAGGGAATGGCCTGTACTATGATAAAAGAGTAGTGGCCCGGGCATGAGGTGAAAGCAGCGCAGCGCGGAGGGACCAGCTGCCGGTGTCGCAATGACACGCTCTCACCTCGTTCGTTCGCTCGCTCGCCGGCAGGCAAGGAGGCCAGAGAAAGAAGGAGTCCGGCCCAAGTCGCGGAAGGAGCACTGGCGACTGAGTCCGGCAGAGCGGGAGGGAAAGATCATCGAGGAGCAACAAGGGAGCAATGCAGCACAGTGTCTCGTTGACCGGCGGGCAGGCAGTAGTAGCCAGCCTGCGCGCCCACCATATTGAGGTCGTTTTTGGCATTCCGGGAGTGCATAACCTGCCGATCTACGACGCCCTCTACGATGAGCCGGGGATACGTCACATCCTGGCACGCCACGAGCAGGGTGCAGGTTACATGGCCGATGGCTACGCGCGCATCGCTGGGCGCCCTGGCGTGGCCCTGGTCATCACGGGGCCGGGCGTGACCAATATTGCCACGCCGCTGGCCGACGCCTATGCCGATTCGCTACCGCTGCTGGTCATCGCCACCAGCCTGCCGGGCGAGGCCGGCGGTCGCTCCTGGGGCCGCCTGCACGAGCTTAAGGACCAGCTCGGGCTAGCGCAGGCCCTGGTTGGCTGGAGCCATGAGGTGCAGCGGGTAGCCGCGATTCCGGAGGTCATCGCTGAGGCTCTGCGCCAGATGCGCACGAGCCGGCCCCGCGGCGCCTTCCTTCAGATTCCGCTCGACGTGCTTGAAGCTCAGGAGACTATGCCGCTGCCCGCCCTGGAGGAGGGCGAAGAGCCAGCGGTGGCCCCCGCAGAGGAGACTGTTCAGGCAGCGCTGGAGCTGCTGCAGGCGGCACACCGACCTGTGATCATCGCTGGGGCCGGAGTGACCGCGGCTGGAGCAAACCATGAGCTGCTGCGCCTTGCCGAGCTGCTGCAGGCCCCGGTCTTGCTTGGAGGCAAAAGCCACGATGTCTTGCCCAACGATCACCCACTGGTCATCACGACGCGCGGCGCCCCGTCGCGCACGCTTGGCCCACTGCTGAGCCGCTCCGATCTGGCCCTGGTCGTTGGCAGCAAGCTGGGCATGCAGCGCACGACGCTGCCCGCCCTGGAGCGTAGCCGCAGTGGGTCGGCAGAGGGGGGCCGCCTGCCCCTGCCGGAGAAGCTGATCCACATCGATATCGATGCCGGTGAGATTGGCCAGCGCTATCCGGCCAGCGTCGCCCTGGTCGCCGATGCGCGCCTGGCCCTGAGTGCCCTCCTGACGGGACTGGAGGAACGGGCAGGACAGTACGAGGATCGCCGCGAGGAGGTGGCCGCTGTGCGCGCTGCTTTGGGCGAGCGAGCGCAGCGGATCTACGGCGAGGTTATGCCCTGGCTGGAGGCCCTGCGGACGGCCCTGCCGCGCGAGGGGATCGTGGTGGCCGATATGACAATGGCTGGCTATGCTGCCGCTCAGGCTTTTCCGGTCTACGAGCCACGCAGCTTTATTCATGCCTCTGAGCTGTGTTCCATTGGAACGGGCCTGCCGCTGGCTTTAGGGGCCCAGCTGGCCGCGCCCCAGCGTCCAGTCGTGGCTCTTTGCGGCGATGGGGGCTTTTTGCAGAATGTGGGCGAGCTGGCTACGGCAGCACAGGAGCGCATTCCGGTGGTTACTCTTGTCTTCAATGATGCTAGCTATACGGCGGTGAAGAACGATCAGCTGCAGCGCTTCCCCGGACGCAGCATCGCGACAACACTGGTGCCGCCTGACTTTGTGAGCCTGGCCCGCGCCTTCCATATCGAGGGCCAGCGCGTCGAGACCCCCGAGGAGCTGGCTCGGTCGCTGCATGCGCGGCTGGCCTTGCCACCGGAGGAGACACGCCCTCTGCTGATCGAAGTGCCGCTGAGACAGCACTGAGATCAGCTCGCAGCGTTTCTGAGAGAAAACAGCATCTGACAGGCCAGGTGCTGTTTTTTCTCTCTCCACTGCCTGCTTGTCCTTTCTCTCCTGTTTTGCTATCCTATAATAGGAAGAATGGCAGCAAAGCAGGGGCAAGATAATAATGATGGTATTATAGTATGACCTTTCTGTCCAGGCAGGATAGGGTATTCTTTTGAATAAAGCGCAAGTGAGAGAGGGGGAATGATTGATGAGTGTCTTTCAGGCTAAGGAGGAAGAATGATGGCAGGCCCGTCGCAGTCAGCCGAGGGCCGGCCTGATGCGTGGCCGCGCCGTAACTGGGCTTTTGCCGAGTACGAGCTAGGGCCAGGTCAGCGCGGGACGCTGGTGGCAGAGAGCAGCCTGCGTGATCTGCCGGGCACAGTACCGACGCCAGCTCCCGAGGCGCGCTACTTTTTTCCCATCCGTCTGGCTCACACGGTTGGGACAGCTCTCCATGAGGCCGATGCTGAGGATAAGCTGCTGAATGAGCTGGCCCGTCGCTTTAATCCGCGCCGCGAGCCGGTCTGTTCTGTCAAAGCCAGGGTACATCTCTACAGTGAGCGTCAGCCTTGCTCAGCGTGCGAGGATCTGATCAGGCAGTTCCGGCGCATGTTTCCTCACGTTGAGCTGACCGTAAACTACGATTTTGAGCCGGTTTTCTAGCCAGGTTGCCGGTCTGCTGGTCCATGTCCATGCCATTCACCCTACCAATCGAGCCGACCAGAGGGGTTGCAGACAGTCCTCCGACCTCAATGACAATGGCAGTCTCGTCTTCTTTGAATTGAAGCAGGGCCGAGGCGAGTCATCTGCTACGGGCCAGCGGGGTCCTCCCAGTGCTGGTCAGGAAAGGAGTCGTTGCTGAATGTATCTGGACCGAGTGCAGGTGCGTGTGCGGCAGTATCCGCAGCTTTACGGGCGCTGGCAGCCTTGCTATCCTTCGTGGGCAAGCTGGCTGGAGCAGCAGCTTGGCCTGCGCTTCCCGCAGGCCTATCGGGAGTTTCTGCTCTGGCTTGGGCACTGGAGCGGCGGTCTGCTCGATGGTATCTCTTGCTGTTGGATGCATCTTGAATTCAATCAGCGCTGGGCGCGCGGCAATCTCGTGGAGCGAGAGCCGCTGCGGCTGCCGACGCTAGTGAATGCGCTGCCACCAGACGCGCTGATCTTCTGGCGCGAGGGCTATGACCGCTTTGCTTTCTTCCGCAGCGGTGAGGGAGATGATCCGCCTGTCTATAGCTGGCAGCGTCTGGCCGACAAGCCAAGTGCCTGGGAGCCTACGGGGAAGAGCTTTGTGACCTTTCTAGAGCAAGAGCTTGAACAGGCGCTGAGGCGTCGGGCAGCGCTGGAGGAAGCGCTGACCCGTCGTACCCCACCGCCGGGCGGTTATCTGGGGCGCGTGCGTGCGCGCTATGAGGCGATGGCCGGGCTGCTTCCGGGTCCTATTGAGGGATGCCCTGAGCAGGAAATAGCTGATCTGGAGCGTGCATTGCGGCGTCGTTTGCCGGCGGCTTATCGCGAGCTGCTCCTTTGGGTAGGCCATCATCACAGTGGTCTCCTCAGCGAGCTGGCAATCTCGATTGATACCCTCTTGCCTTTGCAGCGGCAGGCTCGGGCTTGGCTGCAAGCGGATCGCGTGCCGGTGCGTTTGCCGGACGATGCTTTTGTCTTCTACCAGCGTTACGAGTCGGCCTTTGGCTTCTTCCGTCTGAGTGAGGGGGAGGACCCTCCTGTTTATGGTCATTGATGATCCACGCCAGCCGCGTTTTGAGTGGTGGCATCGTCATCTCAGCGATTTTGTGATGGCTCAGTTAGAGGAAAGTATCGCTTTGGCCGAGCGGCGTTGGCTTTGGGAAAGCCACCAGAGGTAGCGCCCTGTAACTTCTTGATCTCAGATTTTGCCTGTTTTACCTGCAAATAGGGAAAGCCACCTTTAGGCTGGCACCTCCCCCGCCGCTATCATCCCGGCGCAGCTAAACACCCCGAATCGATCCTGAGTGGCTCCTTCTGGCGACAGCCCTCAATCAAGCCCGCTCGCTCCCCCAGTGGCAGCACCGGCAGGCCGGCCCAGCCCCAATACAGCGGACGACGGGCCGCTTCTTCTCTCAGCCTGGCCCTGGCTGCGCGCGCAGAGCAGCACAGAATAGAACAACGTAGACTTGCTAGCGCCTGACAGAGAGCCAGACACTAACGAAATTCTAACGTTCCTCCCACACTCTTCTAACACAGCCTATGGCATCATACGTACTGTGGGGAGGTGTACCATACCACCACAGAGCGGAAGAGGCCACACGCAAGACAACTCGCTAAGACCCGACCACCAACGTGACATACCAGGCTTCCCGGGATCTGCGTAGCTAACATGGAGGTGTGCCATGCCAGTTGAAACCCACAAGGAAACGCTGGGCTTTCAGGCGGAAGTCAAGCAATTGCTTGACATCATGATCCATTCGCTCTATAGCAATAAAGAGATTTTCCTGCGTGAGCTTATCTCTAACGCATCAGATGCCATCGACCGCCTGCGCTTCGACGCGCTCTCAAATCCCGACCTCTATGAGCGTGACGCCGACTTCAAGATCCGCGTCTCCTACGACCGCGACGCGCGCACCATCACGGTAAGCGACAATGGCATTGGCATGTCGCGCGAGGAGGTCATCCAGAATATCGGCACCATCGCCAAGTCGGGCACGCGCGAATTCTTCCAGTCACTGACCGGCGACCAGCGCAAAGATGCCATGCTCATCGGCCAGTTCGGCGTTGGCTTCTACTCCTCGTTCGTGGTAGCCGATCGCGTGACCCTGCTGACACGCCGCGCCGGCCTACCAGCCGAGCAAGGTGTACGCTGGGAGTCCGATGGTCTGGGCGAGTATACGATCGAGACCATTGAGAAGCCGACACGCGGCACCGAGGTTATCTTGCACCTGCGCGAGGGCGAGGATGAGCTGCTCAATGGCTACCGTCTGCGCTCGATCATCCGTAAGTACTCGGACCATATCCAGCTCCCCATCGTGATGAAGGTCGAGGGCAAGGACGAGGAGGAGGTCGTCAATAAAGCTTCGGCTCTGTGGGCCCGCTCGAAGAGCGAGATCAGCGAGCAGGAATACAAGGACTTCTACAAGTACATTTCGCACGACTTCGCCGACCCGCTGGCCTGGGTCCATAGCCACATGGAGGGCACCCACGAGTATACGCTCCTGCTCTTCATTCCCTCACAGGCGCCCTTCGACCTGTGGCTGCGCGAGCGCCATCATGGCGCCAAGCTGTATGTGCGCCGCGTCTATATCATGGACGATATCGAGAATAGGCTGCTGCCGCGTTATCTGCGCTTCGTGCGTGGCGTCATCGACTCCGATGACCTACCCCTCAACGTCTCCCGCGAGATGCTGCAGCAGAACCGTCTGATCGATACGATGCGCGCCACAGCGACTAAGAAGATTCTCGGCCTGCTCAGCGATATGGCCGAGAAGGAGCCAGGCAAGTACGCTATCTTCTGGCGCGAATTCGGGCGCGTGCTCAAAGAGGGCCTGGTCGAAGACCAGACCAATCGCGACCAGATCGCCCGCCTGCTGCGCTTCGCCTCAACGACCAGCGGCCCAGAGCAATCGGTCTCGCTGGAAACCTATGTCTCGCGCAAGAAGGAAGGCCAGGATAAGATCTACTACCTGCTGGCCGAAAGCTACGAAGCCGCCAAGGATAGCCCGCTGCTGGAGATCTTCAAGCAGAAGGGCGTCGAGGTCTTGATCTGGACCGACCCCATCGACCACTTCGTGCAGCACGAGCTGCGGGAATATGGCGGTCTGCCCTTCCAGTCGATTGCACGCGGCGAGGTCGACCTGAGCAAGCTAGAGGATAAGCAGGAGCAGGAGGAACGCCAAAAGAGCGCCGATGAGGTGCGCGACCTGCTGGAGCGCTTCAAGAAGGTCCTCAGCGAGAAGGTCAAGGATGTGCGCACGACAAGCCGCCTGACAACTTCACCCGCCTGCCTGGTAGTCGACGAGGACGGCATCGATCCCAATCTGAAACGCCTGCTGCAGGCCGCTGGCCAGGCCGTGCCCGCCGACAAGCCGATCCTGGAGATTAACCCACAGCACCCGATTATTCAGCGCCTGCGCCACGAGCAGGACGAGGAGCGCTTCGCCGATTGGACCTGGGTGCTCTTCGATCAGGCTGTGCTCAGCAGCGGCGACCAGTTGGAGAACCCGATCAGCTTTGTCAACCGCCTGAACAACCTGCTGACCCGCCTGGGCACAGCATGAGACAGGCCACCGCAACGCCAGCCCGCCAGGGGAGAACCTTCCCCCTGTCCCACAGCTCTGTTTCGCCCGCACCCGCTCGCTACCAACCAGCGGGGCGGGCGAGCTGCTTTCTCCTGATCCCCTGATGACGCCTTTCCCCAGGCTATGCCTGCTCTCCCTTTTGCCTTTGCTGGAGCAGTCGCCTTATCTGGAGCACGGTCTTCCAATTACGCCCCGTGGCTGGACAGCCAAGAGCACGCTCAAGCACAGCAGGCGTCAGCTTCGAGCGCCCGATCCCATTGGCATACCAGATATACAGCTCCTGACCACGTGCCGAGAGCTGGAGCTTCTCGGACCCTGCAGCGGCGAGTCGCCGCAAGGCAGAGGCCCCCTCTGCCATTGGGGTCGCGACCAGGAAGAGCACCACGAGGCGCTCAGGCGCCTGCTCGGCCTCTGACGGGAACGGATTCGCCGCGATGACCTCCTCCAGGTCAGCGGCGCTGCGCAGGGCAACCCGGCTGGCAAAGCCAAACTCCTGGAGGAAGCGCTCCTCAATCTGACAAGCCAGCATCCTGGCGTCACTTTCGTCAGCGCTGAAGAGCACGTTGCCCGTCTGGATATAGGTGCTGACAGCCCGCAGCCCTAGAGACTCGTGCATGGCCTTGAGGGCTGGCATAGAGACCATCCCACGCCCACCCACATTGAGTGCGCGAAAAAAGGCCACATAGGTCGTCATCTCTCTCATGCCCCTTTCATCTCTGCTCGCCAGTTGGCGAATCGTCAGCTTTCTTATTGATATGTTCTGCTTCAGCTCCCAGAGCCAGGAAGAGAGATGATTACCTGGATATACTTAGACAAAAAGAGTGTTAGAGATTGCCTATCTAGCAATTAATCAGTATAGTTGTGGCAGCAATGACAAGGGGGAGAGTCAAAGCGAGGAGGAACAGCGCGCATGTTGTCAGCAGGAAGCGAGATCGCACCAGCGTCACAGCAGACCGGGAACAGACCGCAAGGCCGGCTGATCCTGATCAGGCTTCAGGAAAAAGGCAGGAGTCTGGCGAGGAGTCTGGCGAGGAGTCTGGCGAGGAACTGGCCGCTCTGGCTTTGTCTGGCACTGGCCCTGGCTGTGCGCCTCTTCCTGGCGATTCGCCATAATCCGGTCATCGAAGGAGATGAGGCTCTCACCGGTATTCAAGCGGAGAACATCCTGCACGGCGAGTGGCCAATCTACTACTACGGGCAGCCCTATATGGGGAGCCTGGAAGCCTATATCATTGCGCTGTTTTTTGCCATTGCCGGGCCATCGGTACTGGTCCTGCGCATTGCCATGAGCTGCACTTCACTGCTCCTCGTCTGGCTCACCTGGCGCTTTGGCGAGGCCCTTGCCAGCGAGGCTGGCCTGCGCGCAGGTCCGCGCCGGCTCTTCCTGACAGTGGCGACAGCCATCGCAGCTTTACCCCCTCTCTACGATACTGTCCTGGAACTACGTTCCTACGGCGGCTACACCGAGGCCATGATCGTGATGCTCTGGCTGCTCTGGGCTACGCTGCGTCTAACGCAACGCTGGCAGCAGGGTGCCAGCCGGCCTGAGTTAGCCTGGCGCTGGGCAGGAATCGGTCTGCTCATCGGCCTGGGCCTCTGGATCGATCCCCTGATCATCTATGCCCTGGCCACAATGGTGCTCTGGCTCGCCGGCTTCCTCTGGCAGGCGTGGCCGCGGCAGCAGAAGCAGAGCGAGGGAGACCGGAGCAAGAGCAGTCAATGGGTCCGACTAAAGGCGGGCTTCCTGGCAACGCCAGCGGCACTGCCGTCACTGCTGCTGGGATTGGGACCAGCGCTCATCTACGGCGCACAACAGAGCTGGGAGAATTTTCTCTATATGCTGCACGGCGGACATCCTATCGCCGCCCCAGGCAGCCGGCTCCATATCCTGCGCGAAGTTGTCATCTTCTATGCGCGTTGTATCGCCCCGCGCGTCATTGGCGGCACATTGCCAACCGAGCCTTATGTGACTCAAAATCATCCGGCGATTCTGACACCAGGGCTGGTCATCAATGGCCTGGCAATGACGCTGGCCGCTAGCGCCCTGTTTCTCCCAAGGATCTGGCCCCGGCGAACCGTGCTCTGCCTGCGCCGCCTGACGCTGCTGCCCCTCCTCTTCACGCTCTGCCTGACGCTTATCTATTGCCTCGATCCGCTGGCGGTAGCTAGCGTCTACTCGGGCTGTGGACCGTGGGACCTGACTGGACGCTATGTAGTGCCGCTGGTCATTGTTCTACCGTTCTTCTTGGCATCAGCCGCCACTCTCTGCTGGTACGGCTCCGCCGCAACTGATAGCCAGTCCTTGCCTGGCAGCCCGGCCTCAGCCGCCACCGCTCTGCCAGCCAGGTCACTGACGCTACGACCAGTCAGCAAGTGGCCAGCCTGGCAGTCACTGCTACGCCCCACTCTCCTGCTCCTCCTGCTAGCCTGCTACTTCAGCACGCAGTTCTCGGCCTACGCCGTAGCCAACACACATAACACGTTCGAGACCTCTGGCTGCGTCAAGGCGCCGGGTGACTACACTCCCATCATCGCTTATCTGCGCCAACAGCATATCAGCTACGCCCTGGCAACAGCCTGGGTCGGTAACCCCATTACATTCATCACAAATCAGCAGATCCTGGTGACTGAGCCACGCGCGCGCCTGCCGGAATATAGTCAGCGCGTACTCCACGCCGCCCACTACGCCCTGCTGCTCTTCGTGCGCCAGGACAACAGCCAACCAGCTATTGTACAGGCGCTCCAGCACGAACACTGGCGCTATACAGTGCGGCGCTTCCCGACGGTACCCGGCTGGGAACTCATGGTTGTCATCACTCCCGATCATCATGTCTCACCGACTGATCCCGCCTTCCGACAGGCACTGACTCAGCTCTACAATCGCTGCGAGGAATGAAGAGTCGACCACCTACGTGTCACTCGTCAGTCCGGCAACCCAGCCAGCCAATTGGGACAAAGCAAGGTCCTATTTGCCAGTCCAGGAAAGGTCGATCCTATCCCCTGCCAGAAGGGGCTGTTCCCGCCGTCCCGGGACAGAAATGCCGCCCGGTTGTATTTACGGGCCAGGGATGTTAAACTGAACACTGAACAGACAGGCAATCCGCTGAGCTGAGCAGGTCAGTCAGAAGGAAGACATCGCTTGCTGCGCAAAGATCGCGTCTTTGAAATCTTGCGCGCCATGTGTGCGGAGGCCGCCGCTGCCCCCGAAGGCACGGCGCTCAGGCGCAAGCGAGGGTTCAGCGCCGAAGAAGTCGCGGAACGCGCCGCTATCGATCGCACCAATGCCAGCCGTGACCTCAATCAGTTAGCACAGGAGGGGAAGGTCGAGCGCATTCCTGGCCGCCCTGTCCTGTTCGCTGTCAGGAGCCTCACCCCCCAACCGTCACCGCAGCCGGTCGGGCCAGAGCCATCGTCGGCCAGGGAGTCGCAGCAGAAGCAGACCCAGCAGACGCAGGCCCCAGCGGCCACCCGCCAGCCAGATCTGCCCAAGCTGGTCAGACCAGAGGCTCCCAACAAGCTGCCGGTGGTGGTGGCCTCCATGCAGAGTGGAGCCATAGTTACCAGCTTCGAAACGCTGGTCGGGAGCGACGAAGGACTGAAGGTCGCTATCCAGCAGGCGAAGGCGGCCATGCTCTACCCGCCGCACGGGCTACACACGCTCATCTGCGGCCCCAGCGGCGTGGGCAAGACCACCTTTGCGCGCCTGATGCATGCCTTTGCCATCGAATTCGGGGCCTTACCTCCCAACGCCCCCTTTATCTCCTTCAACTGCGCCGACTATGCCGGCAACCCTCAGCTACTCATGGCCCACCTCTTCGGAGTTGTCCGCGGGGCGTACACCGGGGCCGAGCGCGATCGCCCGGGGCTTGTCGAGCAGGCGAGCGGGGGCATTCTCTTTCTCGACGAAGTGCATCGCCTCCCGCCCGAGGGGCAGGAAATGCTCTTCTACCTGATGGATCGCGAGCGCTTCCGCCGTCTGGGCGACGTTGAAGAGCGGCAGGCCAGCATTCTGCTCATCGCCGCCACCACCGAGGACCCCAGCGTCACCTTGCTACCGACCTTCCGCCGGCGCATCCCCATGCTCATCACCCTGCCCGGTCTGGCCGAGCGCTCGATGCAGGAGCGCTACGCCCTCATCCGTGCCTTCTTCACCACCGAATGCAGCAGCATTGGCGCCAACATCCATATTGAACCCCAGGTCATCCAGGCCCTCCTACTCTACGAATGCCCCGGCAACATTGGACAACTACGCACCGACATCCAGCTCCTCTGCGCCCGCGCCTATCTCGACTACCGCACGCGCAATCTCAGCGAGCTGCACGTCGATGTGAGCATCCTGCCCGACCACGTGCGTCGTGGCCTGCTGCGCACCGCTGAGCTGCAGCGCTCGCTGGAGCCGTTGCTTGACGTCCTCAAGGTCACCCACATCTTCACCCCCACCGGCCTCAGCCTCGACGTCTTGCCGCACTCGGCCCGCGATCTCTACGAGACCATCAGCCAGGAAGTGCGCTCGCTGCGCCGCAGCGGCCTCACCGACAGCGAAGTCAATCGTCTCCTGCAGCTAGAGATCCAGCACTACTTCCAGCGCTTCGCCGACGAAGTGACACGCGCCCGTCAGGAGGCGGCCCCCCACCTGGTCGACGAGCAGGTCGCCGCCGCCTGTCGCGCCGTAGTCGATTACGCTGCTCAGCGCCTGGAGCGCGACCTGCCCGAGAAACTGGCCCTCGTTCTGGCCATGCACGTCACCAGCACGCTGGAGCACCTGGCCCGCGGCCATCAGGTCCCCGCCTCCGTCATCGAATCCGTAGCCGAAACTTATCCCCGCGAATATGAGGTAGCGCGCGCCGCCCTGGCTCAATTGCGCAACGCCCTGCAGGCCCCACTGCCCGAGAGCGAGGTCGATGTGCTGGCCGTGCTTCTCGCCCATGCCGATAGCCTGCTCAGCAGCGAGCAGCCCGGGGTCGGTATTGTGGTCGCCGCCCACGGGCGCGGCATCGCCGCCGGCCTGGCCGAGCTGGCCAATACCCTGGTCGGCGTCAGAACGGTGCGCTGGGTCGAGCTGTCGCTGGAGCAGTCACCCGACGAGCTGGTGGCCCAGGTCGCCAGTTGGGTGCGCGTGGCCGACCAGGGGGCCGGCGTTCTGCTCCTCGTCGACTTTGTCTCTTTGCTCTCCCTGAGTGAGCTAGTCGAGCAACAGACCGGCGTGCGCGTACGCACGGTCTCCGACGTCAGCGCCCCTCTGGTGATCGAGGCGGTGCGCCGCGCTCAGCGCTCGCGCGATCTGAGTCTCGACCAATTGGCCGAGAGCCTGACCCTCAATCGCGCCATCAGCAGCCGCAGCAGCAGCCGCGAGCGCCACACTGAGCCGCTGCCTACTGGCAGCTCAGAAGGCTCCAGCCGCGAGGCCGGGCGCGTGATTCTCTCAGTGTGTCTGACCGGCTTCGGCAGCGCAGCCAAGATTGCCGAGCTGATCAATGAAGCCCTGCCCGGCCTGCACAAGCAGGGGATCGATATCCTTTGCATGGACATGACGCTCTCCTACAAGACGCGCGAGGACATCCAGCAACTCGTCGGCAATCGCCAGGTGATTGCCGTCGTAGGTACCATTAACCCACACCTGGACGACTATCCCTTCATTCCCTTGACGGATCTGCTCTTCGGCGACGGCCTGGCCCGCCTGCGCACCTTGCTTGGCGAGACGCTCATCGATCCGGCCCTGCTGCAGGCCGGGCGCGAGCAGGAGCCAGTGATGACGACCTCGCTTCCACTACCCCTGACCAGCGCGGTGGCAGCGGGCTACGCTCCTCTGGGGGAAGCCCTGAGCGACGGCAACGGGACCCAGGCGCATCAGACTCAGCTCTTCTCACGCCGCGCCGATCTGGTGCGCCAGCTCACGGAGACCCTCAACCAGCGCATGATTTTCCTCAATCCGACCCGCGTTATGCCCCTGCTCGATCGAATGATCGAACTGATCGAGGTCGAGGTCGGCGAGAGCTTCCCGATGGAAGTCCTGGCCGGCCTGATGCTCCACCTGGCCTGTATCCTGGAGCGCGGCGTCCCCTACAAAGGAATGCTGATAAGCGACGCAGTGCGCCGCCTGGTCGAGCAGCAGTTTGCTCGCGACCTCTCGATCTGTCGCCACGCCCTGCAGCTCTTGGGAGAGCAGGTCGGGCGCTTCCTCCCCGATGAAGAGGCCTACAATATCGTCTGCATCCTGCGCCAGCTTGATATCTTCGCCGCCCGCTCCTGATCACCCCCGACGGCTTTCAGCCCCACCTCAGACCTGGTGTGCGGCCTTGGCACCGGGACCGCGCACGCACCATATCCCGCTGAACTACGTATAATAAGGGCAAAAGGAAGTAGAGAGCACCCTTAGTCGAGCGAGCGACATCTCTCAAAGGAGCCAGGGACCTGCTTGGCCTGCCGGAATGCCTGTCAGCGATGCTGTCCAGCCCAATAATACAGCCTGGCTGGCACAGCCGGGCTGAGTGCAACCCATCCATCGCCGTCCAGGTAGCAGGTGGTGCGTCCCTCTAGTGTGCTATCTGTGCTACACAGATTTCTGGCATAGTTCTTGCTAAAGAGAAGAGTGACCCCGCAGCGCGGTGGTAAGCACGGACCTTCTGCTCTCCGCCGGGGAGCCTGACCCTGGTTGGAACTCAGGATCAGGACAGGCAGGACAGGAGCAGGCGAGAGAGGGAAAGGGAGGCGAGCCAGCGTGCGGCGGGAAGGAGCGAGCATGATCCGAGTCCTGATTGTCTGCAGCTGGGGCATGTCCACCAGCCTGCTGGTGGAAAGCATGCTTGAAGCAGCAGCGGCACGCAACTGCACACTCAGCGTCGAGGCATTGAGCGCCGGCGAATATATGGACCGGCTGGACGAGTGCGATGTTGTACTCATCGCTCCGCAGATTCGCCATCTGCGCAAGAGCATCGAAAAGCTGGCGCAGGAAGCCAGCAAGCCCGTGGCCTTGATCGAGCCATTTCACTATGCAACGATGAACGGCGAGGCCGTGCTGGAGCAAGTGCTCTTGCTCCTGCAAGGGACGCAGGAAGGTCAGGCACAGCCATGAATGCGATGATCGAGAAGAGCAGCGCCTGGTTTGAGCGCTATCTGGTACCACCGCTGAGCGCGATCGCCAGCAATATCTACCTGCAGGCGATTCGCGACGCCTTCATCATCTTCACGCTCCCGCTGATCATCGCGGGCAGCATCTTTCTGATCATCGCCAACCCACCTATTCCAGCCTTTGCCCAATTTCTGCAGGCCCATGCTGGCATTCAGAATGCCATTTTGGTGCCTTTCAACCTGTCCTTTGGGCTTATGGCGCTTTTCCTGGCCTTCGGCGTCGCCTACAGCGTCGCCCAGTACCGGCGCACCGAGCCGGTCCAGCCGGGTGTCCTGGCGATGGTCCTCTTCCTGGTCGCCAGCATGCCGGTCACCAACCTCAACAGCCTGACGCTGGGCACCATCCTGCCCTATCTCGGCGGTCAGGGCCTGCTCATCGCCATCCTGATCGGCATCCTCTCCAGCGAGGTCATGCGCTGGTTCCGCAGCTCCCGCTATACCATCCGTCTGCCGAAGAGCGTGCCCGCTAACGTCAAGCGCGCCTTCGAGGCCCTGGTGCCAGCCGTGCTGCTCATCACGGCCATCTGGCTGCTGGAGTGGTTCGTCAGCTCGCATACAGTGACGACCACCGACAGCAGCGGCCATCGCGTGACGCTGCAATTGACCCTGCCGATCTTGCTGATGAAGGTCTTTGAGCCGTTGGTGGTGGTGCAGGACAGTTATCCAGCGGCCCTGCTGGAGATCATCTTGATGATGCTGCTGTGGTCGGTGGGCATCCACGGGATGAATATCGTGACGGCGATCGCGGCCCCTTTCTGGTTCAGTACCCTGGCCGCCAATGCCGCTGCCGGCCCGGCCCACGCCCACGGCATCGTCACTGAGCCGTTCTTCCACATTTTTGCCCACCTGGGCGGCTCAGGCGCCACCTGGCCACTGGTGATCTATATGCTACGCTCGCGCTCGGCCCAGTTGCGTACCGTTGGCAAGGTCGCCCTGGGACCGGCGATTTTCAATATCAATGAGCCAGTCACGTTCGGGGTCCCAATGGCGCTGAACCCGCTGATGATGATCCCCTTCGTGCTGGTTCCCGTCACCATCGTCACCATCAATTACCTGGCCTTCTCTTTCGGCCTGGTCCATGTACCGATGGTGATGCAGCCCTTCACCGTTCCCGTCGGAATCAGCGGCTTCGTGGCTAGCGGGGGCGACATTCGAGGCAGCCTCCTGCAGTTCTTCGATCTCGCTGTTTCCGCTGTGCTCTATTATCCCTTCTTTAAAGCCTGGGAACGCATCTTGATCGCCCGCGAAGAGGCAGCGGCCCGCGGCGAAAGCGAGCGCGCCACCGCGACGGCAGGTCTGCCTTCGGCCAGCAGCGGCGTGCGCCGCGGCGCTATGAGCCGCTAGCCAGGGCCTGGGGCACCGGGTATCGACTGGAACATTCTGGCCGTCCCGCTCTGCCCCGCCCGCGCATCCGTTCGCTCGCCTCCGAGCGTCGGCGAGATGATCGAGATGATCAGGAAAGAAAGGAGGTTGGCATCTCTCCCGGCAGGAGAGGGAGCACTGCATCCCCTTCCTGACCCGGTGGCAAGGTCTGTCTGGCCTTCATGTCACTGAAGACAGACATACGAGCGAACAAACGGACAAAAGCACGAGCGTTGTTTTCTTGCTCATGCGCCTGACGCGGGCGCCGTCGGCCTCGCGCAAGTGGGCTGGCGCGCTGCGGCCAGAGCCAATGCCGGCGCGCTTCGCTTACCCCTTTGAGGGCAGCGAGGAGTCATCTTCAGTGAGGCAGGCGCTACGCTGCTGCTCAGCGATAGCCTGTCTCGCGACCAGGCAATGCCTGCTATCTCGCTCAGTGCATAGAGTTCTCTACGAAAGGATAGGGTGCGAACAATGACGTTATTTAGTGGACAGCGCAGATTTGCTGCGATAGCGATCACGCTGCTCTTATCTCTCCTTCTGGCCGCCTGTGGTAGCAGTGGCAGCACTGGCGGCACGTCGTCCTCCGGGGCAGCCAATGGCAAAGGGTGCATGAAGATCGGCATTCTGCTCCCGGAGACAGCCACCTCGGAGCGCTGGGACGCCAAGGATAAGCCAGCTCTGATCAACGGTATCAAGGCTGCCTTGCCTGGGGCAACTGTTGACTACAACAACGCCGAGGGCAATAAGGATGAGCAGCTCAACCAGGCCGAGGCTGACCTGACGCGCGGCGACTGCATCCTGGTGGTGGGCGCCGTCAATAGCGATGCCGCCGCCGCCATCGTGGCGAAGGCCAAGCAGCAGGGCGTACCGGTCATCGCCTACGACCGCCTGATCCAGTCCAAGGACCTGGCATACTATGTCTCCTTCGATAACGTGCGCGTCGGCTACCTGCAGGGCCAGTACATCGTCCAGCATCATCAAAAGGGCGACCGTGTCGTGATGATCAACGGCTCGCAGACCGATAACAATGCCATCCTCTTCCGCCAGGGTGCCCACCAGGCACTTGATCCTCTCTTCCAGAGCGGCGAACTGAAACTGGTCTACGAGACCTATACGCCTGGCTGGGATAACGATACGGCTCGTACCGAGATGGATCAGGCTCTGACGGCCAACCAGAACAACATCCAGATCGCCTACGTGGCCAACGATGGAATGGCCAACTCGGTAATCGCCGCCCTCAAGGCTCAGCACCTGGACAAGAAGGTCCTGGTTACCGGTCAGGATGCCACTGTCGCCGGTATCCAGAATATCCTGACGGGCGAGCAGGCCATGACGGTCTATAAGGCCATCACCAAGGAGGCCAATGCCACCGCCCAGCTTGTGGCGGCTATCAGCAAAGGGGAAGATACCTCGAAGCTGGTCAACGGCCAGACGAAGACCAAGGATGGCGGCAATATTCCGTCGGTCCTGGAGACACCGGTTGCTGTCGATAAGTCCAACATCGCTTCGACAGTGCTGGCCGATGGCTTCGTGACCAAAGAGCAGATCTGTCAGGGTCTCCCAGCAGGGACCGGAGGCATCTGCTAATCCCCTTCTCCCTGGCTGTCTGCCTGCCGCTGCATGGTTCGCAGTGGGCTGCTCTCGATCCCGCTGCTGCTATATAATAGCAGTACAGACTGCGACAGCAGCTGCGAATCACCGGCAGGCGAAACGGGCATGATTACCAGCTCATCGGTGAGCAGGGCGCCCGGTCAGTCGGCCATCAGGCCTGTCTGCCTTTCCCATTGCTCGCCGATGAGCCATGTGTGTCACTAGTTTGCTCATTGTGGAGGCCACATGGCAGACAGTTCTATCAGTACACCAACCGCTCCTTCGCGGCCCGGCCAGACGGGCGTGGCAGAGCCACGCCTGCGCCTGACCGGTATCAGTAAGACCTTTGGGGCCGTGCAGGCCCTTTCAAATGTCGACTTCGAGGTCCACGCTGGTGAGGTCGTCGGCCTCGTGGGCGACAATGGCGCCGGTAAATCGACGCTGGTCAAGATCATCTCCGGCGTCGAGCAGGCCGACAGCGGCGAGATCTTCCTGGAGGGCACACCGGTTAAGATCACCGGCCCCAGTGTAGCAACGCGCCTGGGGATCGAAACCGTTTATCAGGACCTGGCGCTCTGCGATAATCTCGATGTAGTTGCTAATCTCTTCCTTGGCCACGAGGAACTCGATATCTGGCCTGCGCTCTCTGAGGTGCACATGGAGCGCGAGGCGCTGCGCGTGCTCAGCGTGCTCGATGTCAAGATCCCCTCGGTGCGCGTGCCGGTCTCGCTGCTCTCGGGCGGTCAACGTCAGTCGATCGCGGTCGCTAAGACGATCCTGCGCCAGGCCAGGGTGGTGCTTCTGGACGAGCCGACGGCAGCTTTGGGCGTGGCCCAGACGCGCCAGGTGCTCAATCTGATCAAGCGCTTGCGCGAGCAGGGCCTGGCCGTGGTGGTGATCTCTCATAACCTGGCCGATGTTTTTGAGGTCGTGGACCGTGTGATCGTGCTGCGCCTGGGGCGGCGCGTGGCAACCTTCGATGTGAAGTCGGCGACGCCTGAGCGCGTGGTGGCGGCCATCACCGGCGCAGAGTTTGGCGCTGAGGTGGACGCGAATGGTTCGAATGGAGGAGGTTCACAGTCATGAGCGAAGCTGTGAAGCAGAAGCAACCGGCTCCGACGACCAGCGTTGAGGCGCCTTCCAGGTTGCCCCGTCCCACGGTGGGCCAGCTCCTGCGCACCGATCTGGGCTTTGTGCCCGTGCTGCTAACGCTGTTGGTCATCGCCGCCTACTTTGCCTTGACAACTGGCGGCCTCTTTTTGACGCCGCGCAACCTCTCGAACCTGGTGCTGCAGATTACGCAGATCGGCGTGTTGGCTCTGGGCAGTACGCTGGTGCTGCTGCTCGGTGAGATCGATCTGTCGGTGGCAGCGGTGAGTACGCTCTGCGCGGTGGTGATGGGCGTGCTGACCGAGCGCCAGGGCATGCCTGCAGGTTGGGCGATCCTGGCCGCGCTGGTGACAGGCGCCCTCGCGGGCCTCATCAATGGCTTGCTGGTCGCCTTTATCCGCATTCCTTCGTTTATTGTGACGCTGGCGGCCTCTATCGGCTATTCTGGTCTCTTGCTCTACCTGCTCGCCGGACAGAGCACGCTGATTATCCACGACGCCTTCATTGTCTCGCTGGCGAATAACTACTTGCCGGATGCCCTGGGCGTCGGCTTGCCAACGCTGGCGCTCTTGCTCTATATTGGGTTTGTGGTGCTCAACTATGTGCGTCGCCGGCAGGCGGGCCTGCGCACGCAACCACTGGCGCGCTTGCTCCTGCAGATCGTCATTGTGGCGGTAATCGTCGAAGGGGCGGTGGCCCTCTTCGAGTCCTACCTGGGCGTGCCTCAGTCGGTGGTGTTCTTGACCGGATTAATCTTGCTCTGCTGGCTCTTGCTGACGAAGACACCCTTTGGTCGCTATGTCTATGCCGTCGGCGGCAATGCCGAGGCGGCGCGCCGCGCGGGTATCAATGTACCGCTGATTCGGGTGGCAGTCTTTACGATGTGTTCGACGCTGGCGGCCATTGGTGGCGTGCTGGCGGCTTCGCGCGGTCTGGCGGTGGCCAGTCAGATTGATCCAACTCTGCTGCTCGATTCGATCGCGGCGGCGGTGATTGGCGGCGTGAGTCTCTTCGGCGGCAAAGGCTCGGTCTGGTCCTTGATTCTCGGCGCGCTGATCATCGGTAGCCTGGAGAATGGTCTCGACTTGAAGAGCCAGGGCACCGACGTGAAGGAGATGGTGGAGGGCGTGGTTCTGGTGATCGCAGTGGCAGCCGACGCCCTGATTCGTCGCGCTCAGGCTCGCCGTGGCCGCTAGGTCGTCCGCTGCCTGCTACAGAGCGCAGCGAGATCTGCGCTGATCAACCAGCGGCTGACCTCGATCACGGTCCCGATCCAGCAATGATGCACACGCCTCGCTCGCTGGCTGGCTCGCTCCGACTCCACGGCGAGGCGCTGGCCCGGGGCCATCTGCAGGCCAGAGAGAAGGGATCGACGTCCCACCTGTCGCTCGCTGCACTGATCGTCAGGCCAGTAAGGGAAGGTAAGGCAAGAGAAGGAGGAAGAGCCAGGCGTGCTGCAAGGCCTGTCGCAGCCGTTCTCAGGATCTGGTACAGAGTCACTGGTCCCAGCCATAACCTTGTTCGCTCCGCTCCTGACCGAGGATGCGGAGCGCGCGACGGCAGAGGAGGCGCTGCTGCGTGCAGCGGCGGAGTGGCATCTGTGGCTCAGCGAGGGTCTGGCACGGTGCAACCTCTCTCTGGCACCTGACGATCTTAACCACGTCGCTCAGCTGCTACTGGCACGCCTGCTGTTCCTGCGTTTGTGCGAGGAGCGCGGCCTGGAGCCGTCAGGCGGCCTGCTCCGGCTGAGCAAGCAGCGCATGCTCTACGCGCGTCTACAGCGGCGCTTTCAGACGGCAGGAAGACGTTACGCCGCCGGCCTCTTCTGCACCAGACCTCGGCTGGCGGGGAGTACTACGTCGACTGGCCCGGCCAGCGCTCCCTGCGAGATGACAGAGGAGCTGCTTTCAGCGCTACGACTGGACGATGAAACCTTGTGCAGGCTGCTACAGGCCCTCTACCCTCCTCTGGCTCCCTGCGATTTCGCCCTTCTCTCCCCTTCGGTGCTCGGTCGCCTCTATGAGCACTTTCTGGAGAAGAGCCTGACGACGGATGCCGCTGGTCGCCTGGTCCTGAGCGAGGAACGAGCCACCAAGAAGGCCGACGGCATCTACTATACGCCTCCCCACGTTGTCGACTATATCCTCGCCCATAGCGTGGCAGCCTTGCTTGAGCGTGAGGCGGAGGTGACAGGCGCCGCTCGCCTGCGCATGCTCGACCCCTGCTGCGGAGCTGGCTCCTTCCTGACGCGCCTCTATCGCCTCCTGCTGCACTGGTTCCGCGAGCGGTATGTGGCGGCGGGAGCGGAGCGCTTCCCCCAGGCGCTGCGACGCGATGACCAGGGGCGCTGGCGCCTGACGCTGGCCGAGGGCCGTCGCATTCTGCTAGAGCAGATCTATGGAGTTGACCTTGATCGCCGCGCGGTGGAGGTCACCCGCCTGTCGCTCTTCTTGTTGCTCTTGGAGGAGTGCGCGAGTAGCGCGCGCGAGCGGGCCCAGGCCGCCAGAGTGCTGCCACACCTGGAGATGACGATCCGCTGCGGCAACGCTCTGGGGAGTCCTTTCGGCCCCGGAGTCGCTCCGTTCAGCTGGCAGACGGCCTTCCCACAGGTGTTCAAGAGGCAGGCTCAGGCAGAGATAGGGGGCTTTGATGCGGTGATCGGCAACCCGCCCTATCTGTTCGGCGAGCAGCGCCCGCAGACGGCTCGCCCCTATCTGGAGGCGGCTTTTACCCTGGCGCGCCGGCAGTACGACGCCTGCTGGCTCTTCATCGAGCAGGGTCTCAAGCTGACCCGCCCCGGCGGACGCTTTGCTTTCGTGGTACCCGACGCCCTGCTGGCTCGCGATGAGGCTCGCCAGGCTCGCGCTACCTTGCTGCGCGAGGGATTGCTGCGCGTCTACCATTGCGGCCCGGTCTTCCGCGCCTGCGTCTCCGCCGCTGTGCTGGTCGTCGAGCGCGGCGCTCAGCCATCGACGATCGCCTGCGATGTACCAGCGCCAGCGGCAGCCTCCCCGGCCAGCGAGGGCCTGCCAGCGCTGTCAGTGTCTACACGTGCCCTCTGCAGCCGGCAGCGCTTCCTGGAAGATGCCAGCCATCGCCTGCTGGTCCATGTGAACGATGAGGAGGCAGCGTTGCTGGCACGCCTTGAGCACGAGGGGGAGCCGCTCGGCCAGCGGGTGCGCATCTCGCGCGGCGAGGAGATCGGCAAGCGGCGCGTGGCCACGACAGGCCCCCTGCCAATCCTGGCCGGCGATAACGTGACGCGCTACTATATTGCTCCTCCAACGCGCTTCGTCCATACGCTGACGAAGCCCGCTGACTTCTACCAGGCCCCCAAAATCGTGGTGGTGAAAACGGGCCGACGCTGCGTGGCAGCTCTGGAGACCGCCGGCCTGGCAACAATGCAGTCGCTCTATAACCTGCACCTGCTCGACGAGCGCCTTTCTTACGAAGCTCTGCTCGCCATTCTCAACAGTCGTCTGATCGATTATTACCTCTATAAGACATTTACTGCCTATAAACGTCTATTTCCCCAACTCAATCAGACAACGCTGGCCGCCATCCCCCTGCCACCGCAGCTGGCTGCGCACCAGGAACCGCTGGTCGCTGCCGCCCGCGCCATGATGGCCCTGCAAGAGCGTCTGGCGGTCAGTACCAGGGCTGAGGAGTGCCAGGCTCTGCATCAGCAACGTCTGAGGCTGGAGGCTCAGATCAACGCCCTGGTTTTTCGCCTCTACGGCCTCAGCGAGGCTGAAACGCGGATGCTTGAAAGCGCGGTATAAAATAAGAGGGTAACGTCAGCGAGAGTGGGGGAGAGGAGCGCGCCCGAAACCGACCTATCCGTCTTGTCAGGTGGCTGATCCTATTCCTGCTGGCAGCCCGCCAGTCTGGGCGACGTGTACCGCCTGGGCAGGCGGGATCTCATCCCGGCAGAGGAGAGAGCCAGCCGGCCCCGAAGAAGCGCAGCCAAGAGCGGCGAACCATTATGGCACAGCTTGCAGCAACTTGACAGAAGAGCAGATTTTCGCGTACAACGATAGGAGTTGGGGCTTTTTTTGCGCCTGCCAGTCAGGACGCAGGGCGGTCGAATCGGTCAGTGCAACGAGCCGAAACAGCGCGTCATCATGGACACGAAGGAGGAGCCATGTTAGAAGAGCAGATCACAGAGATCCCTCCCGAGACCGAGGGAGGCAAGATCGATCCCAGGAAATGCTACGTGTGTGGGGCCAAGGCGACAGCTCTATGTGCGCGCTGCCAGATGCCCGTGTGCCCTGAGCATCAGCAGTCTACTCGCGACTACATCACCAAGATAGCGACGATCCTCTGCGACGACTGTGCAGACTACTACGAGGCCCTGATTAAGCCTTGAGCGCGCAGCAGCGCAGCCACGCGCATCTGGGTAGTCTCGCCTGGTCTGAGAGAGCGCGCTCATCAGCAGAGACGAAAGCCAGTACGGCAATCTCGCGTCTGAACCGTAATCGGACTTGACTGACTGCGACCGGTCCGCGTCCAGCAGCGATGCTCGCCGTGTGGCGACTGGGCATGGGCACAAGAGGGTAAAGCGTGGCTGTCTGTCTGGTCTTGCTGTCCCGAGTCCTTGCCATCAAGCGAGGCGGCAGAGAGCCAGCAGACAGGCAGACAGGCAATCTGACTGTACACCAGCAGAAGGTCCAGCTCCCAGGAGAGGAGAGCGAGCGACAGCTGACCTTGCGCCAGCTCGTCGCCCGCCTCCTCTGGGGCTGGACCCTCTCTATCTGAACTGTCTCCCGCAGCGAGGGGTCAGAGCCTGCACCGACCCGGCTATGGCCCGGCTCACAGCGGGGGATTCTGGCAGCTCGGATTGAGCACCGCCTGGACCTTGGGATCGTTGAGATTGGCCTTGGTCAGGATCGTTACCCCGGTATCCTCGCTGTGGATGGTGGCATGCTGACGCAGGATACTCACCATCGCATTGACGCTGTCATAGCCCATCCTAAAGGGGTTCTGCACTACCAGCGCCGAAATCGTCCCCTGCTGCACTCCCTTGACCTCGTCGGGAGCGGCATCCCAGCCAATGATCGTGATCTTGCCAGCTTTGCCAATGCGGCGCACGGCCTCCGCCGCCCCCAGCACGCTCGGCTCATTGGCGGCAAAGATTCCATTCAGATCAGGATGGGCAGTCAGGATGTCCTCGGCCACACTCAGCGCCTGGTTGTAGTCGCTGTGACTGGACTGGTCCGCAACGAGCTGAATGCCCGGGTACCTGGCCAGCTCCTGCTTGAAGCCCTGGACACGCTGATCATTGGTGGCACTGCCCGGCTGGAACTCGATCAGGGCCACCTTGCCATGACCATTGAGTTGCTGGGCCAGCAGATCAGCAGCCTTGCGCGCCGAGGCGATATTATCGGTGGCGAAGAGCGGCACGTTGGCCGGCTGCGGATAGGTGCCCGAGTCGATATTGACCACGGGAATGTTCGCTTTGAGGGCTTGCTGTGTCACCTGGTAGAGAGCACGCGCATCGGTGGCGGCGTAGATCAGGCCATTGACATGCTGCGTGATATAGTTAGTCAGCAGGTCGATCTGCCCGGTCACGTCGGTCTCGGCAGTGACCCCATTCCAGATCACTGAGACCTGCTGCTGCTTCGAAGCGGCGCACTCCGCCCCTTTGTGGACCTGCTCCCAGAAGTCAAAGCCGATGGCTTTGGGAATAACGGCAATCCTGAGCGGTCCAGAGGCAGTCGTGTTGTTATTACTGCCTGATGACTGTACAGTGACGCTGCCACAGGCACTTACCAGGCCGGCCACCAGCAGTAGCCAGAGAGGAAAGAAGATATCCCGCACCAGTCTGCGCAGAAGTTGTCGCATCAGAACAGCCTCCTTTGCCTTTGACCGCGGCCTGCCGCGGTCGCGTGTTTCCTCACTGAAGCGGCGGGCCTCGCCAACCCAGGCCGCGCCGATCGTTCATCGTCCTTGATGCCATATCCTCTTTGCCTGCGCCTCATGCGGCAGTTGCCTACCAACAAGCAGCATTATCAATCAGCTCAGCCTGCTCTCCGGTCAGTGGACAGGCGGACCGGACCGACGGGCAGGCCCATTGGAAGAGGAGGCCGCCAGTCAGAGAGAGCAAGCACGTTCAGAAGAGAGGCCACCCCCTTTCTTACATCAGCGGTAGAGAGTAGAGAGCGCTCCGAGCCAGCCGCAGAGACGGCGGGGCGCACAGGACGGTTGGCGTGCGGTGCGGGTTGCCCGCGCTTAGCGGGTGCTCTCCGCAAAGCGGCGGCGGCGGAACTGGTCCCAGATCACCGCCAGCCAGATAATGACGCCGATGATAACGCTCTGCGTAAAGGTATCAATATTGAGCAGGACCGCCCCGTTGCGGATCACCGCCATCAAGAAGGCTCCGATGAGAGTGCCCAGAATGGTGCCCTGGCCGCCGAAGAGGCTGCAGCCACCGATGACGGCGGCGGCGATGACATCCAGCTCCAGACCGTCACCAAAGTTGGGCTGGCCCGAGGCCACGCGCGACATGGCTACCATGCCCCCGAAGCCGGCCAGCAGGCCCTGGAGCACATAGACCGCCACCAGATAGGCGCCGACACGAATGCCCGCCAGGCGCGCCGCCTCCTCATTGGAGCCAATGGCGTAGGTGTAGCGCCCCAGGCGTGTGCGGCTCAAGAGCAGGTGGGCCGCCACAGCCAGCACCGCCAGGGTAATTAAGGGAATGGGGATGCCGTCGATCATGCCCTGGCCGAGCAGGCGGAAGGAGTCGGGAACGCCGAAGACGGCGGTAGCTCCTGTAATAATGTTCACGAGGCCGCGAGCCACGCTCATCATGCCAAGAGTGGCAATAAAGGGCGCTAGACGCGCGCGGGTAATCAGCAGGCCGTTGGCCAGGCCAGCCAGGCCCCCAACCAGGGTGCCGCCGAGCACTGCCAGCGGCCAGCTCAGACCGAGATCGACCATCAGCTTGACGCCGAGCACCCCCGCCAGAGCCGCCACCGAGCCGACCGAGAGATCAATACCGGCGGTGATAATGACAAAGGTCATACCCAGGGCAATGATGGCCGTGACGGCAGTCTGTGAGACAATATTGAAGAGATTGTAGAGAGTGAGAAAGACCGGCGAGGCGATGGAGAGCGCGACACAGATGACGATGAGCGCGCCCGCCGCCGCGAATTGAGAAATAAGGTCGGAGATCTGGGCTGGCAGCAGCCGGCGCCAGGAGAGAGCGGCCTCCGCGCCTGGCTCGTCCGTGATCTTTCTGCTCAGAGATTCCTTCATGGGATGGTCACCTCACTGGCCCCAGTTGCCAGGGCAATGATGCGCTCTTCACTGAACTGCCCTCGCGAGAGCGTGCCAACGATGCGCCCCTCGCGCATCACCGCAATCCGATCACACATGTTGAGCAGCTCAGGGAGATAGGACGAAATGAGGACAATGGCCCGCCCCTCGCTCGCCAGTCTGCCAATAAGAGCAAACATCTCGGCTTTGGCCCCAACATCGATACCGCGCGCCGGCTCGTCGAAGAAGATGACTCTGGCCTGCGTCTCTAGCCAGCGCGCCACGACGACCTTCTGCTGATTGCCCCCCGAAAGGAGGCGCGCCTTGCGGCGCACCGACGGGGTGCGGATATTAAGGCGCTGGCAGGCTCGCAGGGCAGTGGTTCGCTCGCGCCGCAAGAGCAGGAGGCCCAACCGGGCAGGAAGGCTGGCCAGGGTGATATTCTGATCAACGCCCAGATCAAGGGCCAGGCCCTCACGCTTGCGATCCTCGGTGACGTAGGCGAGGCCGGAGCGAATGGCGTCGGCGGGGCGGCGAATGTGCAGCTCCTGACCGTCCAGGAAGATGCGCCCGCTGTCGATGGGGTCAGCACCACAGACGGCTCGCGCCAGCTCGCTGCGTCCCGCGCCGATCAGGCCGGCAAAGCCCAGAATTTCGCCGGCCCGCACCTCGAATGAGCAGTCGTGGAGCAGGCCGCGCCGGCTCAGTTCTTCGACGCGCAGCAGAACGGGGCCAGGATGGGTCTCGGGGCGCGGGTAGAGGTTGGTAATGGCCCGCCCGACCATGAGCTGGACCAGCTTCTGCTCGCTGAGTTCGGCCCGCGGAAGCGTGGCAACGACACGCCCATCGCGCATGACGGTCACGCGATCAGCGATCTGGAAGATCTCATCGAGGCGGTGGGAGATGTAGAGGACGGCCACACCCTGGTCCGTGAGCTGGCGAATGACCTCAAAGAGACGGGCAATCTCTTGCTCGGTAAGGGTGGCAGTCGGCTCGTCAAGGATGAGGACACGCGCATTGAAGCTGATAGCGCGAGCAATTTCGACAAGCTGCTGCTCAGCTACGGAAAGCGAGGCGACCAGGCGACGCGGGTCGAGGTCGAGACCAACTTGCGCCAGTAGATGGCGCGCCTCGGCCAATTCGCGGCGCCGGCGGATGAAGCCGAAGCGCAAGGGCTCACGCCCGAGAAAAAGGTTTTCGGCCACGGAGAGGTGTGGCGCAAGGGCAAATTCCTGGTGCACCATTGCGACGCCAAGAGCGCGGGCATAGTGCGGCCCGTGAAAGCTGAGGGGGTGGCCGTTGAGATAGATCTGGCCAGCGTCAGGGCGCTCCACCTGATACAGTATTTTCATGAGCGTCGATTTACCGGCCCCGTTCTCACCAGCCACAACGTGAACTTCTCCGGGATAGATGTCGAGGTCAACCTCGGCGACGGCGGTGACGCCCGGAAAGCGCCTGGTGATCTTGCGCAGGCGAATGATCGGTGACTGCTCCGTCTCCACTGAAGTCGAAGGCATGACGACCTCCCTGCGAGTATGGCAACGGCTTCATAGCCCCGCCCGCTCTCCTTGTACCCTGCCTGTCCCCCCACCCCCTTCTTCCGCTTCCTGCCAGCCCGTATCGATATGGCCTGGCTCCTCTGATTAGGAGGGGAGATGACTCTCTTCGGCAAAGATATCGGCTAGCACTCCTTCTTTGGAGTGGCGAATGTGAGCCGCTAACAGGGCAGCAGCCTCGTCGAGCTTGCCGGCGAGTAAGGCCCGCAAGATCTGCTCATGATCGTTGAGCGCGATCTCGATGCGACGCGGATAGAAACTATCGCGCATCTGGAACATGCAGAGCTGACTGCGTAGCTCTGAGAGACAATGGATCAGACGCCCGTTGCGCGAGGCGCGCGTGATCAACAGGTGAAAGAGCAGATCAACTTTGAGAAAGCGCAAGAAGGGATTGCTCGTCAGCTCGGCACGGATGGCCTCTAGCTCATCGAGCTGAGCCTGTAGCTCTTCACGCTTCAGATGCGGCGCCGCCAGCCGGAGGGCGAGGACCTCCAGCGCCTCACGCAGGTCGTAGATCTCGTGGATGTCCTGGGCGGTAAAAGTGCGCGTCCAGTAGCCCCGCCGCGGATCAGCACGGACCAGCCCCTCTTGGACGAGCCGCTCTAGCGCCTGACGTACAGGCGTGCGGCTGACGCCCAGTTGCTCGGCCAGGGTCACGTCAGACAGGCGCTGCTCCTCACTGCCACCCAGCAGGATGACGCGCTTCCAGAGCTGCTCGTAGGCATAGTCAGCAACGGTCGGGGTGGCGGTGCGCTCTTGCCCCCAGAGCAGGTCGAAGAGTTCACCCACAAAGCGCTCGTCAACAACGTCGGCAACAGCTGCCGCCGCCCCCTCCCGGTGATTGGTCTCCGCTTCAAATTGCCTCATACCTGCTCACTCCTGTCTTGCTGCTTGCTAGTTTGAGCAGGCCGTCCCCTCGCTTCAGATTCCAGCCCCCCGTCGAGCCTGGGCCGAGGTCCGAACCTGCTACGCCCCGCGGCTTCAGCAGCCCACTCTTGCCTTCGTCGCCTCCGCCGCTCGCTCCCATCCGACTGGCCCCAAGTCTGCCCACGCCCACGGTGCGCCTCTTTATTTTGGCGCGCCCGCCCAACTTTGTAAAGAGTACGCTGTATTCAGAATACAGAATATAGTATACCTGGAAGGGGTGCCCAGGTCAAGGCGCGCACCCTCGCTTTGGCTCTGCCATCCATGCTCTGCCCGGCACTGGTCACCCGGCCTCCATTGCATCATCCATCGATCATCTGCCACTTTCTGTACGCTAGAACGTATAAGGAATCGCGTGAGATGTTTAGGCTCTGTCTTCCCCTACGGAGGTGAGTCTCATGACTGTAACATACTCTCCGCTCTCTTTCATCCTGCTCCTGATCATCGTAGGAGGCCTCTTCTTCCTCTGGAGGCTTATGCATGGTCACCATTAGTTAGTGTTCTCAAGCTGGCCAGGGCCAGCCCGGTCTGACAGCAGCCAGCTCAGCGGGCCTGGTTGCCCGTTGAGCTTTCTTTCGTTATTTGTGTGCTTGACTTTGTTGCCTGCTGTACTGTATTCTGAATACAGAATATAGTATACCTTCAGATGGCGCAGCGTCAAGCAGGCGCTTGCCACCTCCGCCATCGACGAGGGGCGCCGGGCGCCATGCCGTGGACGAGGCTCTCTCAGGCGAAGCAGGGGAGGGTTGGCGCTCCACAGGGGTTGCGGAACCACCCTGGGAGTGGGGGCTCATCAGCGAGGAGCAAGAGAGAGAGGAGAATCTGACCCGAGGGAGGGCGGCCCGCTCGTCTGCTCTGGCGGAGGGAGCGGCGCGTTGCCAGCCAGGTAAAAAGGAGTGGTGTATTGACAGTAACCATCGTTGATGTCCGGGCCTACGATATTCGGTTCCCCACCTCGCGCACGCTGGCCGGCTCTGACGCCATGAATGCCGATCCCGATTATTCGGCGGCCTATGTGATTCTGCGGACCGATCACCCTAACGGGCTGGAGGGCCACGGCTTTACCTTCACCATCGGGCGCGGCAATGAGATTTGTGTGGCTGCCATTCGGGCCCTGGCGCCGCTGGTGCGTGGGCACACGCTGGAGGAGTTTACTGCCGATATGCGCGCTTTCTGGCGTCACATAACGGGCGACAGTCAGCTGCGCTGGATTGGGCCGGAGAAGGGTGCGATCCACATGGCCACGGCGGCTCTGGTCAATGCGGTCTGGGATCTCTGGGCCAAGGTCGAGGGGAAGCCGCTCTGGAAGTTGCTGGTAGACATGTCGCCCGAGCAGCTGGTGGCTTGCGTCGATTTCCGCTATCTGAGCGATGTGCTCTCTCCTGCGGAGGCGCAGGAGTTGTTGCAGCGCCTGGCGCCGACGCGCGCCGAGCGCGAGGCCGAGCTGCTGCGCCTCGGCTATCCTGCCTATACGACTGGAGCCGGCTGGTCTGGCTACAGCGATGAGCAGCTGCGGCTCCTCTGTCGCCAGGCACTGGCCGAGGGCTGGCGCCATTTCAAGCTCAAGGTTGGTCTCGGCCTGGAGCGCGATCGCCAGCGCGCCCGTATCATGCGCGAGGAGATTGGCCCCGATTGCACGCTGATGATGGATGCCAACCAGGTGTGGGAGGTAGAGGAGGCCATCGCCGCTATGCAGGAGCTGGCGAAGTTCCAGCCACTCTGGATTGAGGAGCCGACCAGTCCCGATGATATTCTCGGCCATGCTGCTATCGCGCGCGCCATTGCTCCTGTGCGCGTGGCAACAGGCGAGCATGTTCAGAACCGCATCATTTTTAAACAGCTCTTTCAAGCTCAGGCCATTGGCTTCTGCCAGATCGACGCCTGTCGTCTGGGCGGCGTCAACGAGGTGCTGGCTGTGCTCTTGCTGGCCGCTAAATACGGGGTCCCGGTCTGCCCCCATGCTGGCGGCGTGGGTCTCTCCGAGTATGTGCAGCATCTGGCGATTTTCGATTATATTGCCGTCAGTGGCTCGCTGGAGGGACGAATGATTGAATATACACCCCACCTGCATGAGCATTTCGTGCACCCGGTAGTGATGCGCCATGCACGCTATCTGCCACCGCTGGCCCCCGGCTACAGCGCGACGATGCACGCCGACTCGATTGCAGCCTATTCTTTCCCCGATGGGCCGGTCTGGGCGGCAGGGCGGCGGGCCGCAGCCGAGCGCTCGAGCGAGTGAGGCGCGATCGGGCGCTCAATGGTGGCGCGTGCCGGGCCGTGCGGCCTGGCAGGCTTTGGGCTGGGGAGGGCAGGCAGGCTTTCCAGGGGCCTGGCGCGCGCGCTACAATAACAGGAGGATTGCCAGCTATGCGCAGAGTCGGACAGATTATTGGCCTCAAGCCAGATGCCATTGAGACCTATGAGCGGCTGCATGCCGCGGTCTGGCCGGAGGTGCTGGCGACTATTCACGCCTGTAATATCCGTAACTATACGATCTTTCGTCATGGGACGCTGCTCTTCGCCTATTTCGAGTATGTCGGCGACGACTACGAGGCCGATATGGCGAAGATGGCCGCCGACCCGAAAACACAGGAGTGGTGGAAACTCACCGATCCCCTTCAGGAGCCTGTGGAGTCGCGGGCGCCCGGTGAGTGGTGGGCGCTGATGCGCGAGGTCTTCCACACGGACTAATGTCTGTCTGTCGAGGATCAAGGAAAGGAACGGAAAGGAGGGGCAAGCGTGGTCTTTCGCCTGGATGGGAAGGTGGCTTTGATTACGGGCGCCGGCTCGGGGATTGGGGAGCAGATTGCGCTGCTCTTTGGGCGTCAGGGGGCGCGGGTGGTGGTGGCCGATCTGCGTCCGGAGGCGGCGCAGCGGGTGACGGAGGCAATCGTGGCCGCCGGAGGCCAGGCTCGCGCCTGGACGCTGGATGTGGCTGAGGAGGATCAGGTACGGGCTGCTCTGGCTGAGGTGGCTGCGCGCGAGGGTCGGCTGGATATTCTGGTCAATAATGCTGGCGTCAGTCATGTGGGCAATGTTTTGGAGACGTCGCTAGAGGATTGGGAGCGGGTGATGCGCGTCAATGCCCGCGGCGTCTTTCTCTGTGCCCGCGAGGGAGTACGCCAGATGCTGGCCCAGCAGCCGCCCGGTGGGGTGATCATCAATCTGGCCTCGGTGGCGGCGCTGATCGGCGTGGAGCGTCGCCTGGTCTATAGCGCGAGCAAAGGGGCGGTGCTGGCCCTGACACGCACCATTGCCGCCGATTACGTGAAGCAGGGCATTCGCTGCAACGCCATCTGCCCGGGCACGGTGCATACGCCGTTTGTGGAGGGCTACCTGGCGCGCGATTTTGCGGGCCGCGAGGATGAGGTGCGCCAGCAGCTCCATGCGCGTCAGCCGTTGGGGCGCATGGGACGGCCCGAGGAGATTGCGGCGGCGGCCCTCTACCTGGCCTCAGATGAGGCGGCCTTTGTGACCGGCTCTGCGCTGGTGATCGATGGCGGCTGGACGGCTATCTGACGGCTTTCAGGCTGTGCCACCCAGCGCAGCAGACGCGAGACGGCCAACTCTCCAGAGAGCGGCCTGAGTGGTCAGGTCAGTCGCTAGCTGAGTCGGGCCGTCCAGGCGCTGCCACCCCTGTTCCTGAAGAGCGAACGTCAGAGGAGGTATGTTGTAGCTATGACGTCTGCAATGGGGGCTGCGGCCCCGCTGCCGCGGCGAGCGCTAGGTCAGACTGGTCTGCAGGTGACGCCGATCTGCATCGGCTGCGCACCGTTGGGCAATATGCCGGAGACCTTTGCCTACGAGGTGCCCGAGGAACGGGCTTTAGCGACGATCCGCGCGATCTTTGCCAGCCCACTCAATTTTCTTGACACGGCGGCGGCCTATGGTGATGGCGAGAGCGAGCGCCGCATTGGCGTTGTGTTGCGCGAGCTGGGTGGCCTGCCGCCCGGCTTCGTCCTGGCAACGAAGGCTGACCGCAATCTGCAGACGGGCGAGTTTAGTGGCTCCCAGATGCGCCGTAGTGTGGAGCGTAGCCTGCGCCTGTTGGGTCTGGAGCGGCTACAGCTGGTCTACCTGCACGATCCTGAGTATATTCCTGATCCGACACAGGACCCGTTCGAGGTGATGATGGCCCCGGGTGGGCCGGTCGAGGTCTTGCTCCAGCTGAAGGAGGAGGGTCTGATCGAGCACCTGGGCATCGCCGGCGGCCCGATCGAGATGATGACGCGCTTTGTGGAAACTGGCCTCTTCGAGGCGGCCATTTCGCACAATCGCTATACGCTGCTTAACCGCGAGGCTGATCGTTTCTGGGACCTGTGCCGCAGCCGTGGGGTGGCTACGGTGAACGCCGCTCCCTACGGCAGTGGCTTGCTGGCGAAGGGGCCAGAGGCGTATCCACGCTACATGTACGGCGAGGCGAGCGCGGAGCTGTTGGAGAAGGCCCGGCGCATGCAGGCCGCCTGTGCGCGCTATGGGGTGCCGCTGGCAGCGGCGGCTTTGCAGTTCTCGCTGCGCGATGAGCGCATTGCCTCGACCATCGTTGGTGTGACGCGGCCCGAGCGCATTGCCGAGACGCTGGCCCTGGCTCAGCAGCCGATCCCAGCGGAGCTGTGGCCGGAGCTGGAAGCTATCTATCAGGCTTCGTAATACCTGGTGAGTGAGGGCAGACAGACAGACAGACAGACAGGCAGGCGGGCGGGCGGCGGCGCCAGGCCAATCGGCCAGGGCCAGATCCACGGAACGGAGTGCTTCCCAGCGTAGACAGGCACAGAAAGGAGCGAGAGCCGCCATGCGCGATCTTTCTCTCTCTTCCTCTGTGGGAGCCGATGAGCTGCTCCCCATCATCGATGCCCATGTCCACTTTTGGGACCCGCAGCGCTTTCGCATGCCCTGGCTAGAGGGGCATCCACAGCTCAAGCGCGCTTTTGGGCCGGAGGACTACCGGCGGGAGACGCAGGGTCTGCCGATCGAGGCTCTGGTTTACGTTGAGGTGGTGGTTGCGCCCGAGGAGGCGCTACGTGAGGCCGCCTGGATTGTCGAGTTAGCACGGGAAGAGCCGCGCCTGAAGGCCATTGTCGCTGCGGCCCCCCTGGAGCAGGGCCTGGCGGTGCGCGCCCACCTGGAAGGGCTGCAAGCGCTCTCGCCCTTGATCAAGGGGGTACGACGCAATATCGAGAACGAGGTGGAAGACGACTTCTGTTTGCGCCCGGCCTTCATCGATGGCGTGCGTCTGCTTGCCGACTATGGTTTCTCCTGTGATCTCTGTCTGCGCCATCAGCAGCTCGCGAGCGTCGTCGAGCTGGTGCGACGCTGCCCCGATACACGTTTCATCCTTGATCATCTGGGGAAGCCGCCGATTCGCACGCATGAGCGCGAGCCGTGGCGGCAACATATCCGGGCCCTGGGCGAGCTGCCAAACGTGGTCTGCAAGGTCAGTGGCATGGTCACGGAGGCCGATCACCAGCGCTGGAGCGCCTATGATTTGGTCCCCTATCTGGGGACGGTCATGGCGGCCTTCGGCCCTGAGCGCCTGCTCTTCGGGGGCGACTGGCCGGTTGTTCTGCTGGCCTCCAGTTATCGGCGCTGGTATGAGACGTTGCAAGCGATGCTGAGCGCCTATCCGCTCTACGAGCAGCGTCTGCTGTGGTCGGAGACCGCACGTCAGGTCTATCGTCTCTAATTCAGCCGTCCCGCACTCGCTGGTCAATGCCCTTGCTCAGCGGTACGGTAAGTTTAACGGCAGCGAGCCGACGCAGTTTCAGATGAGGAGGCTCCGGCTCGCTGCTTCTTCTCTACTTGTATACTTGCTCTGGCGGGCGCCGCTTCGCGGGGAGAGGACTCTCAGCCGCGGCGCTCAGACGGCCTGGCCGGGGCGCAGGGCCTTGAAGCGACGGGTGGTCTCGGTAATGGCGATCTCGGTCGGCAGGCGCTCCATGCTGGAGGCCCCAAAGAAGCCGACGACTCCGCGCGTGCGCGCCAGCACATAGGCAGCATCCTCCGGTTCGGCGATGGGGCCGCCGTGGCAGAGGACCAGAATATCGGGGTTGACAGCCCTGGCGGCGTCGCGCATGGCCTGGATGCGCTCAACGCACTGGTCCAGCGTCAGGGCGGTCTGGGCGCCGATGCTCCCCTTGGTTGTCAGGCCCATGTGAGGGACCAGTACATCGGCTCCAGCTTCGGCCATCGCGCGCGCCTGTTCGGGGTCGAAGACATAGGGTGCGGTCAACAGATCCAGCTCGTGTGCCTGACGGATCATCTCGACCTCCAGGGCGAAGCCCATGCCGGTCTCTTCCAGGTTCTGGCGGAACACTCCATCGATGAGGCCGACGGTGGGGAAGTTCTGGACGCCAACAAAGCCCATCTCCTTGAGCTGGCGCAGGAAGTAGGGCATGACGCGGAAGGGATCGGTACCGCAGACGCCGGCCAGAACGGGCGTGTGCTTGACAATTGGCAGAACCTCGCCGGCCATTTCAACGACGATGGCGTTGGCATCTCCATAGGGGAGCAGACCCGCCAGGGAGCCGCGTCCGGCCATGCGGTAGCGGCCCGAGTTGTAGATGATGATCAGGTCAACGCCGCCGGCCTCAGCGCACTTGGCCGATAGGCCGGTCCCGGCACCGGCACCGATAATCACTCCTCCCTGTTTGACGGTTTCTCGCAAGCGCGCAAGTGCCTCTGCTCGATTCATGATACTGCTCCTCCTTCGTTGGGCGCTTGAGTCTGGTGAGTCTGAGCGTGCATGCTCTCAGTTTGCTCGCCGGCCAGGCGCCGCTGTTCCTGGATCAGCTCATCAAGGCGGCGGGCCATTGCTTGAGCGAAACGCGGGTCGTTGATGTCCATGTCCAGCTCGTGGACCTCGATATGGGGCTGCAGGTCGGCCTTGAGAGCACCGATGAGAGCCTGGTCTGCAGCGGGATCGTAGAAGGGCTGCCCCTCGGTATCGATGAGTGAGACGCCGCGCAGCGGAATGAAGAGGACCGTTGGACCGCGCGCCTGGTTAAGCTTGCGCGCGATGATGTGGCCAAGAGTGGCACACTCTTCGGGGGTGGTGCGCATCAAGGTGACGGTCGGATTGTGCTTGTAGAGGCGTCGCGAACGGAATTTGTCGGGGACCGTCTCTATGGGACCGAAGTTGACCATATCGAGGGCTCCGAGCGAGACCACCTGTGGCAGGCCCGCCTGACCAGCGGCCTCGAGGCGCTCGGGGCCAGCGCTCAGGACACCGCCCACCAGTTCATCGGCCAGCTCGGTCGTGGTGATATCCAGGACACCAGCCAGAAAGCCACCCCGCACGAGGGCTTCGAGCGACTGACCGCCGGTACCGGTGGCGTGGAAGACCAGTACTTCGTAGCCGCGCTCTTCGAGGGAGCGCCGCGCCTCCGTCACGCAGGGTGTGGTGACGCCAAACATGGTGGCCCCGATGAGCGGGCGGCTGCTCGGCGTCGGCTGGAAGGAAGCGTAGGTACGAGCCATGCCGGCAATGGCGGCGGCGGCGTTGCTCAGAATGCGTTCCGAGAGGCGATTGATCCCAGCGATGTCGACGACCGAGTACATCATGGCGATGTCAACGGCCCCGACATAGGGACGGGTGTCGCCCGAGGCGAGCGTTGAGACCATCAGCTTGGGGACTCCGATGGGCAAGGCGCGCATGGCCTGGGTCACCAGGGCCGAGCCACCGGAGCCACCCAGGCCCAGCACTCCATGCAGGCGGCCCTGAGCAAACAGCTCTGTGAGCACGACGGTGGCCCCACGAGCCATTGTCTCGATGGCCACGCCGCGATCGCCGCGGGCCACTAGCTCCGCCAGATCGGCCCCGGCAGCACGCGCCACCTCCTCGCGGCTGATGTCCGGCTGCGTCAACGGCGCCCCCTTGACACCGGCGTCGACGAGCAGCACATCGCAGCCCTCAGCTCGCACTCGCTGGCGCAGATAGGCATATTCCTGCCCCTTCGTATCCAGGGTGCCAACCAGAACAACGGTAGCCATAACATCTTCGTCCTTTCCTCTGTCATCCTGCCCTGGCCTGCTCGCGCCGGTGGGCCTGTCTGGGGGGGTATTCTCCCATCACTGGCCTCAGAGCCGATGCGCAGTCGCAGACAGACAGACAGACAGGCAGGCCAGACTCTGCCCGGCCCCCCTGGAGGGAGGATAATACTTGTGGACAGAGCATGACGAGCTACGCGGATAGCCCAGGCAGCTCAGCCTGCTTGAGAACAGGACTACCCGCCCACACGAGTAGTCTACTCACCTCCGCCTGCAGGCGTCAAGAAAGCAAGCAAGCGATGTTTTCCCCGCGCTCGCAGGAAAGCAGAGCGAGTGGACCTGGAGTAGGGGACGGCGCAAGCAGAGGAGAGCGGCCTCAAGCCGGCGCTGGTGGAGAGGGGCGAAGACGAAGCGGGCGGCGAAGAGAGGGGTTCAGGCAAGAAAGACGCCCCTTCCCCCTGGCTGGTGGGGAAGGGGCGACAGGCTTCAGGGAGTCTCCTCGAGGTATCCAGAGCGGAAGCGCCAAGGCTATGGATAGCCCGCCTGCTATAGACGAGACGACTAGTACTCGGGAGCCGGGGTCGCTGGGGCCTTCTCCTTCTCCGGGATATCGGTGACGAGGGCCTCCGTCGTCAGGATCATGGCGGCGATGCTGGCGGCATTCTGGAGGGCCGAGCGGGTCACCTTGGCCGGGTCGATGATACCGGCGGCGACCATATCCTCGTAGCGATCGGAGAGCACGTTGTAACCAACGTTCTCGTTCTGCTGCTCCTGCTGAGCGCGGCGCACGCCCTCGACGACCACCGAGCCATCGCGGCCCGCGTTGATCGCCAGCTGGCGCATCGGCTCCTCCAGAGCGCGGCGCAGGATCGACACGCCGGTCGCCGCATCGCCCTCCAGCTTCACGCTATCGAGGGCCTTAACGGCGTTGAGCAGGGCCACGCCACCGCCGGGGACGATGCCCTCCTCGACCGCGGCGCGAGTCGCCGACAGGGCGTCTTCCACGCGCGTCTTGCGATACTTCAGCTCCACCTCGGTCCCGGCACCGACCTTAATCAGGGCCACACCGCCGGCCAGCTTCGCCAGGCGCTCCTGGAGTTTCTCGCGATCGTAGTCGCTGGTTGTCTCCTCGATCTGGGCCTTGATCTGACGGATGCGGGCCTGGATGTCTGCCGGATTGCCGCGGCCCTCGACGATGGTCATATTGTCCTTGGTGGCCACCACGCGGCGGGCCTGACCTAGATCGGCCACGGTCGCGCTATCCAGGCGGCGGCCCATCTCCTCGCTGATCACCTGGCCACCGGTCAGGATGGCCATGTCGCGCAGCATCTCCTTGCGGCGATCACCGAAGCCCGGGGCCTTGACGGCCAGCACGTTCAGCACACCACGCAGCTTGTTGACCACCAGGGTGGCCAGGGCCTCGCCATCGACGTCCTCAGCCACGATGACGATCTCGCGCTTGCCCTGCTGCGTCAGCTGCTCCAGAACAGGCAGGATATCCTGGACGGCGCTGATCTTCTTATCGGTGATCAAGATGAACGGCTCGTCGATGACGGCCTCCATCTTCTCGGAGTTCGTCACGAAGTAGGGGGAGATATAGCCACGGTCGATCTGCATACCCTCGACATACTCGGTCTCGAAGTTGATGCCGCGGGACTCCTCGACCGTGATGACGCCGTCCTTGCCGACCTTCTCCATGACCTCGGCGATCAGATTACCGATGGTCTCATCTGCGGCGGAGATTGTGGCGACCTGGGCGATTTCCTTCTTGCCCTCAACGGGGATGGCCTTGGAGCGGATATATTCGACAACGGCCTCGGTCCCCTTGTCGATGCCGAGCTTGAGCTGCATCGGGTTGGCACCGGCGGCCAGATTCTTCAGCCCCTCAGTGACGATGGCCTGCGCCAGGACAGTAGCGGTCGTCGTACCATCGCCGGCGACATCGTTGGTCTTGGTAGCCGCTTCCTTCAGGAGCTGGGCCCCCATATTCTCAAAGGGGTCCTCTAACTGGATCTCCTTGGCGACGGTGACACCATCGTGGGTGACGCTGGGCGCGCCAAACTTCTTATCCAGCGCGACGTTGCGCCCCTTGGGGCCAAGAGTCACCTTAACAGCCTCCGCCAATACGTCAATGCCCTTCTTCAAAGCGTGACGCGCCTGTTCGTCAAAGACCAGCTGCTTCGCCATCGCTGTACTCCACCTCGCTTTCAAACTACTACTACTACTACTACTACTACATCTTCTGTCTCACTTGCTTGTCCACCTGCCTATCTCGACAGGCTGCTCTTCTCGCGCCAGCGCTCCCGTTGCCTCCGAGCATCTTATGCAGCGCAGGCAAGCGCTGACTCAAGACAAGCGATCAGAAGAAGAAGAAGAAGAAGTAACGCTGTGCTTCGGTTTCCTCACCAGAGCAGATCAGACAATGAGAAGAAGAGAGATGAGCGCGATCTCGCGCGGCGCCGTTCAACACGGTTCAGCTCAACACGGCCAGAATATCGCTCTCTTTGAGGACCAGATATTCCTCGTTGTCGAGCTTGAACTCGGTGCCGCCGTACTTGGCAAACAAGACGTGATCGCCCTCGTGCACCTCGATGGGCACCCGGTCCCCGTTATCGAGCAGGCGCCCGCTGCCGACGGCGATCACTGTGCCTTCTTGCGGCTTCTCCTTGGCTGTATCGGGGATGACGATCCCGCTCTTGGTCACTTCTTCCTTCGGAAGCGGCTTAACCACGACGCGGTCGCCTACAGGACGAATCTTCGCCATGCGCACACACTCCCTTCGCTGTTCGTTCGTTCGTTCGTTCCGTCAGTCAATCAGTCGGTCGCAAACACCTGCCAGCGGAAGAAGCAGGCTTACAAAAGGACGGCAGGAGCAGGCCCGGCTCTGGTCTGCCTGCCGTCCGCGCAGCGCGGCACGACAGGGCACAAGGCGCTGACCGCTGCTCACCGTCCGTTACTCGACCTCGACCGTTTCGTGACTCTCTTCTTGGCTGTGTTATCCTGTCCTGGGTTCTCTCCGCCTATACTAGATGCCACAGCCGCCGTTAGAACAACACAAGAGAAGCGTTAGAGTTCCGTAGGAATTGTGTTAGAGGAATGTTAGAATCCTGGTCTGGCTCCAGTGGACAGCGACCTCATGGCGCCGCTGGCCCTGCCGCTGCCCGTTGAGGCATGATATACTGCCGGCAGGACAGGGTAAGCAGCCTGGCTCGGTGCTCTGGATGGAGAGGCCGGGGGGAAACTGCCACAGAAAGGGGGAATTGTGCGATGCCGATACCTGGGCCAGAGGAACCCTCTGCTCAGCTGAGCCATGTGGACGCCAGCGGCCACGTGCGGATGGTCGACGTGAGCGAGAAGGCGGAGACGCGGCGCGAGGCCACCGCCCGGGCCCGTGTGCGCCTGCAGCCGCAGACGTTGGCGCTCATCGAGCAGAATCAGATTGCCAAGGGCAACGTATTGGAGGTGGCACGCATCGCCGCCATCATGGCCGCCAAGGCAACGCCGCAGCTGATTCCGCTCTGCCATCCGCTGCCGCTGACGCACGTCGGCGTCACATTCGAGCTGCAGCGCGAGCAGGGGCTAATCCTGATCGAGACAAGCGCACGCACCACTTACAAGACCGGCGTCGAGGTAGAGGCCCTGACAGCAGCAACGGTGGCCGCCTTGACCATCTACGATATGTGCAAGGCGGTCGACCACACGATTACGCTGGAGCAGGCTTATGTGGCGCGCAAGAGTGGGGGCCAGCACGGCCTGGTCGAGTTCTCGCCGGAGACATCCGCTTCCTAACGGACGACAGCGGGCCGCGGTCTGATCCGGTCCGCCGTCGTCCGTCCATCGACCGAGCGAGAGCGACGGACCGGACCGGATCGCACCGCACCGCACCGCACCGCACTGCTGGTCACTTAGGTCAGGACGCGCTGGCGCTGGCGATAACGGATGCAGAAGGTGCCGTCCGTCTGGTTTTCGATGTCAATAGCTTCGCCGTACTCGGGTTCTCCCGGGTCGACTCCGTCAAAGAGGTAGTGGCGCAGAAAAGCGCGCAGGAGCGGCGAATGAGAGACGCAGAGGTAGCGCCGCGGCTGGCGAGACAGGTCGTCGGCCAGGCTGCGCGCGAAGGTCCACAGGCGTCGCGCCGCGCACAGCGAGTCTTCGCCCGGTGGATCAGCCAGCCTGACCCAGTAGCCAATGCGGTCGGGTGTGTTCCAGAAGCCCTGCCAGAAGGGATGCCGCCCGAGGTCTTCGGCGCTGAGGCCGCAGTCGGGCGGCAGTTGCTCCAGCAGGGCGGCGGCGCTGCTGACCATCTCGACGCGCGTGCCGGCCAGGTAGAGATCGGGCGTGCGCAGGGCGTCGTTGCGCCGCGGCGCGTGGACGACAATGCGCTGCTCCGACGTGGTCATCTCGCTGGCGCGGGCGGCACAGGTGCGACTCAGCACCTCGTAGAGGACCTGAGCGGTCTCGCTGGCGCGCCGGGGTGCAGCGTGCAGGATGATCACTTCTTCTCCAGGCAGCAAGCGGACGGCCAGCGCCTCCGCCAGGCGCGCGATCTCTTGCTTGCCCTCCTCGGTCACGGGGATATCGCCGCGATGCGAGGCGACGCGCCCGTGACGCAGGAGCTGGATCATCAGCGGCGCGGGCCGCTCACTCATGGCTGCTCCTCCGGGATGAGGGCGAAGGCCCGCGCTGGGGCGCTGTCGATGCCGGCGAAGTGGTAGAAGGGGGCGAAGAACTGGCAGCGTGGCGGCAACTGCGCCAGGTTGACCAGCCCTTCAATGAGGGGAATGCCCGCCCCGAGAATGGTACGATGGACCACGAACTGATCGGCGGTCCAGCCCTGCTCACGGGCCGCCGGCTCCTCGAAGAAGTCGCAGCCGATGCTCTTGGGCTGCTTAGCGACCAACCAGCGAGCTGCCGCCTCGGTCAGGGCCGGCGAGCGTGGGAAGTAGACGGGCGTGCCGATGGCGCGCTGGGCCCAGTCGCTGCGCAAGAGCAGGATGTCGCCGGGGCGAATGGCTTCCCCGCGAGCGTGCAGGCGCTCAAGCGCGCGCTCTAGCAGCGGGACGTCGATGAGCATGCGCTCCTCAACGGGCGTCAGATCGAGGACGACGGCGCTACCGATGACGCGTTCAAGGGCCACCTGGTCGATGGCCTCGCCGCGCTCGAAGCAGTGCAGGGCCGACTCGACATGACAGCCCGTATGCAGGCTCATGGTCACCTGACCCGACTGCCAGTAGGGCCGCTCGCCCACAGCCCCTTCACCGACTTTGGTACGTACTTCAAAGTGAACGCCGATATTGGTTGACGGTGGTCCCTTGAAGCCTTCGGGGACCGCTGGCGTCAGATCGACAATTTTCGTCATAGCCTCCCTCGCCTTCGTTCTCCTCTATGGATTCCTTTTATATTTATGGGATGGGCTGCAGGCCAGCCCACCAGATGGGCAAGCCAGCCTGCATGCAGGTGGGCGCTGCTTCCTTTCCACGCGGACGAGGCTGATCAGAGCGTCCAGAAAAAGTGGCGCTCGCGGCTCTCCAGATTGGGAATGGCCTCACCCTTGACATATTGTTCGAAATGAGGGGTGGCCATATGGGCCTCGTAGGCCGCCTCGTCAGCATATTGCTCATAGATAAAGAAGAGGCGCGGGTCGTCTGGCGAGCGATGCGGCTGGTAAAAGAGACAGCCAGGCTCCTGGAGCGACAGGGGGGTCATGATCTCCAGGACGCGGCGAATGGTCTCCTCCTGACCTGGCTTGGCGCGCCAATAGGCAGCAACAATGTAGGCCATAGCTTGTGTTACGCTCCTCTCTTCTGCTGTTTTTTGCCGATGCGGTTCCGCAGAACGCCGATACCTTCGATCTCCAGCTCGACCACGTCGCCTTCGCGCAGCCAGCGATCCAGCTCCAGCCCAGAGCCGCCGGCGGCGGTGCCGGAGCCGAAGACCTCGCCAGGATAGAGGGTCTGGGCCTGGGAGGCGTAGGCGATCATGTCGGCAAAGGTGTGGTGCATATGGCCCGAGTTGTCCTCACCCCAGACCTCGCCGTTGACGCGCACGACCATGCGCAGGTTGCCCGGATCGATCTCGTCGGCGGTGACGATGCAGGGTCCCAGCACGTTGGAGCCATCCCAATCTTTGGCCTTGCACGGTCCCATGTTGACAGGCAGCTCGCGCGTCTGCACGTCGCGGGCCGACACGTCGTTCCAGATGGTGTAGCCAAAGATGTAGTGCATGGCCTCCTCTTTAGGGATGTCCTTGCCACGCCGTCCGATGACGGCGGCTAGCTCCAGCTCGTGGTCGAGGCGCTCGGTATAGGCCGGCCAGGGGATCTCTTCGTCGGGGCCGATGACGGTATCGGGCAGCCCTTTGTAGTAGGCCGGCACCGTGTACCATTCGGGGGCGATGGGTCGTCCGAGGCGCCCCATTGCATTCTTGAGGTGGCCCTCAAAGGCCAGAAAGTCGCGCAGGGAGCGAGGACGTAGCGGCGCCAGCAGGCGCGCCCCGCTGACAGGCTCTCGTCGGGCAATAGGGGTCCCGGCTTCGATGAAGGCCACCATGTCGCCTGCGAAGCCCACATCAAAGATCTGCTCTCCTTCGAGTAAGCCGACACGTGGTCCCTGGCCCGCATCGTACGTCACAAATTTCATGGTTGGCAACTCCCGATTCTCTCACACTAAGGATAACAGAGACGACATTACGAGACAGGGGCGGCTCCAGGCCCCGGTTGAGGTCGCCGTTCTTCGGCCAGCAGGGCCGCAGCGCGCTGGGCAGCCTGCACAATCTTGAGATAGCAACCACAGCGGCAGAGATTGCCCCCGAGCGCGCGCCTGATCGTCTCCTCGTCTGGCTCAGGCTCCTCCTCCAGCAGGGCCTTGATGGTCAGAATCATGCCGGGGGTGCAGTAGCCGCACTGAAAAGCCTGCACCTCTTCAAAGGCACGCTGGACGGGATGATGGCCACCGAGGCCCTCGACGGTGGTGATCTCGCAGCCCTCGGCCAGCGGCGCCAGCAGAATGCAGGTTGAGATAGGCTGGCCGTTGAGCAGAGCCGTGCAGGCGCCACAGATGCCCAGGCCGCAGGTCTCGCGTACGCTGCGCAGGCCCAGCTCGCGGCGCAGGACCTCCAGCAGCATTTCATCCGGCTCGGCCTGCACGGCGACCGGCTGGCCGTTGAGCGTGAAATGGATCTCCATTGCTGCCATGATGGCGCTCCTTCCCTTCTTCCTTCTGCCCCTCCGCCCTGGTTCAGACCGATGCGGCGCTGTGGACACTGCGGCGCTCGCTCGCTTCAAGGACGCGCTCGGGCGTGAGCGGCAGGTCGCGCACGTGGATGCCGAGCGAGAAGAGGGCATTGCCAATGGCGGCGGGCACCGGCGGCAGGGCGGTCTCGCCTAGCCCGTGGATCTCGGCGCCGGGTCGCTCGATCAGGTCGTAAGTGATGCGCGGCAGATCATCCGCCGCTGGGATGTTGTAGTCAGAGAGATTGGCGTTAGTGATCTGGCCATCGGCAAAGGTGATCTCTTCAAAGAGGGCACTGCCGAGGCCCATAATCATCGAGCCTTCGTTTTGCAATTGGGCCGCCGGCGGATTGACGATGCGCCCGGCGTAGATGGCGGTATGCAGGTGAACGACCTCCAGCTTGCCGGTCTCTTCGTCAACGTGCACCTCGGCGGCGGCGGCCCCCTGATGCCAATGGGTTGAGGCAATGCCCTGGCCTGTGTCGGGATCAAGGCCGCCTTCATTGACGCACTCGCCGTAGCCCAGCTCACCATTCTCCTTGAGCTGGCGCACAGCCTCCACTAAGGCCCGCCCCATCATATAGGTCGAGCGGCTGGAGGTAGTGCGGGTATCGTAGGGGACGATGTCGGTATCCGGTACGGGAAAGTGTACGCGCTCGACAGGCACGCCGAGCTGTTCGGCGGCCAGCATGCGGATGGCTCGCCAGGCCCCCTGGCCCATCTCGGCGGTGGCGCAGTGGACCGTGTAGCTGCCGTCCTCGTTGGCCTCGACGACGATCGAGGCCCGGCTTGGCGTCTGCATGCCCTTGAGGAGGACGGCCAGGCCCTTGCCGCGGCGTCCGCGTTGCCAGCCGATCTGCCCGGCCACTGCCTTGAGGCAGTCGGCGAAATGGACATCGTGCATGATCTCGCCCGTGCAGTAGCGATCGCCGTCAACGAGGACGTTCTTGAGGCGTAGCTCCAGCGGGTCCAGACCCAGACGCTCGGCCAGCAGATCCATCGTGCGCTCCGAGGCCCAGACGGCCTGGGTGGCCCCGTAGCCGCGGAAGGCCCCGTTAGATGGCAGGTTGGTATAGACGCAGTAGGAGTCGACCCAGACGTGAGGGATGCGATAGGGACCGGGCGAGGCGAAGCCCATTTTCTGGGCGACGCCGGGGCCGCAGTCGGCGTAGGCTCCAGTGTTGGCCCAGCACGTGACCTGCTTGGCGACCAGGGTGCCATCGCGTTTAGCTCCAAGCTTGACGTGGATGGTCGCCGGATGGCGGTTGAGGGTCAGCCATTCTTCGTCGCGCCGCAGGACGAGCTTGACGGGGCGCCCGGCTTTGCGCGCCAGTCCGGCGACGATGGCCTCGTAGCGCACGAAGGTTTTGGAGCCAAAGGCGCCGCCCATCGGCGGGGCGATGATGCGAATGCCCTCCTGGGGCAGACCAAAGATACCGGCCAGGTCCATGCGCAGGTTAAAGGGCGTCTGTGTTCCCGTCCAGACCTCCAGGCGCCCGTCGGCAGTCCAGCGCGCCAGGCAGGCATGGGGTTCCATTGGAACATGCTGGGCGCTGGGCGTGCGATAGGTCTCTTCGACGATGATCTCGGCCTCGGCAAAGCCCTGCTCGATGTCGCCGTGGCGAATGCGAAAGTGGTGGCAGACGTTGCGCTGTGGTTCGGGGCGCATGCCGAAGTAGGCGGCGTCGTTCTCGGAGATAGCCAGATCGGGATGGAGAAGCGGCGCCCCGGGCTGCATCGCTTCCACAGCGTCAAAGACTGCTGGTAGCTCTTCGTAATCAACCTCGATCAGCTCGGCGGCCTCGCGCGCGGCCCGCGGCGAGGCGGCGGCCACGGCGGCCACCGGATCGCCAATATAGAGGGCGCGCTCAACGGCCAGGACCTGCTGATCTTTCATCTGGCAGCCATAGAGACCGAGCGAGCGCACATCGTCTGGTGTCAGGGCGACGACGTCGACAGGCAGAGCAGAGGTGTCGACGCGCAGCACGCGGGCATGAGCGTAGGGCGAGCGCACAACACAGGCATAGAGCATCTCGGGTAGCTCGACATCCTGGGCGTAGCGGATGGTCCCGGTCACGCGCGGATCAGGCTCAGTATAATGGGCGTTGCCGCCTGGCTCAGGCATGGCTCTGGCTCCCTCCTCTCGCGGCAATGATCCGATTGAGTTCTTCCAGGGCCCGGCGCACTTCGACCGCGATGACGCGCCGGCGGTAGTGGGACGAGCCGCGGGCATCGCTGATGGGATCAATGGCAGCGGCGTAGCGCTCGCCGATTTCGCGCGCCAGCTCTGCCTCGATGCTTGCCTGGCCTCTGGCCAGCGCGCAGATTTCGGGAAAATACTGTGGGCGCTCGGCGACGGCGCCGACGGTGACGCGCAGGCGTCCCTCACGACGCACGGCGGCGACGGCCACGCAGGGGCGGTCTTCGCTGGAACGCGAGCGGAATTTACGGTAGATGGCCCCCTCGATTCCTCCGGGAACCTGGATTTCGGTGAGCAGCTCGTCGGGGCGCAGACTGGTCTCGTAGTGGCCGATGATCAGCTCCTCGACGGAGATCAAACGCTGACCGTGGGGACTGCGCGCGACGACGCTAGCGCCCAGAGCATGAAGCAGGGCTGGCGGGTCGGAGGCGTAGTCAGCGTCGGCCAGGACGCCCCCAACGGTGGCCTGGTTGCGGACGCGCGGACTGGCAACCAGGGCAAAGGTGCTGGCCAGCACCGGCCAGCCGCGCTGGACCAGCGGCGAGCGCTCCAGGGCGCGGTGAGTGGTCATGGCGCCGATGCGCAGCAGGGGCTTGCCGCTGGCAGTGGCATCCTCGACGCGGAGGTAGGTCAGCGCCGCTATCTGGCGCAGGGTCAGCAGGGCTGTCGGCTGCAGCAGGCCCTGATTGATCAGAATGCCGACAAAGGTGCCGCCGGCTACCACGGTCGCCTCTTCACCGTAGCGGGCGCGCAGCTCCAGGGCCTCCTCCAGGGAGGTCGGAGCAAGCCACGCAGGAATTGGTCTGGCCATAGGGCTTCCAGCTTCTTTCTAGCTCGCTCTCGCGCTCTCTTACTTGCTTGTACGTTCGTTGGCCGACAGGCGGTGCTTTGCTGCCTCTCTCGGGAGGGGTTCGGCACTGGCCGTTCCACCCGCTCGCCCGCCCCGCCCTGAGCCGGTCTCACCCCCAGGAGGGGGACCGCCGCGGCAGGGCGGGCGAGCCTGGTAAGAAAGAAGAAGAAAAAGAAGAAGCAGCGCACCGCCGCTCAGAGGGTGGTGATGGGCCGCGACTGGAGCAGATAGAGCTGTCCGTTTTCGATGGCCCACTCGATATCTTGGGGGACGCCGAACAGCTCCATCAGGTGCAGGCCCAGCTCCGTCAGGCGGCGAATCTCCTCCGGCTCAAGCACGCGCTGGGCCCCGACGATCTGTTCACGCTTCAGGCTGCCGGCGCGGTCAACGACATAGTGATCGGGGGTGACCTCGCCCGAGACGACCTGCTCGCCGAGACCAAAGACCGCCTCGATGATCAGGCGATCGCGGCGCCGGTTGACCGGGTCAACGGTAAAGAGGACGCCGGACTTTTCGGGGGCCAGCATCTTCTGCACGACGACAGCCATGCCGAGGTCGTGCAGCGAGCCTTTGCGCGCCCGGTAGAAGATGGCCCGCTCGCTGAAGAAGGAGGCCCAGCAGTCGACGACGCGGCGACAGACCTCGTCGGCTCCATGCACGTTGAGGTAGGTCTCCTGTTGGCCGGCGTAGCTGGCCGCTTCGGAATCTTCGGCGCAGGCCGAGGAGCGCACGGCGACCAGGCCATTGCCGGGCGCAAGCCGCTCGTAGGCAGCGACGATGGCTTCGCGCGGCGCTTCGGCCTGGCGTACCAGCTCCTGAGCTTCGGTGTGGCGCTGGGCCAGGGTCAGCTCTAGCAGCCGCTCGCGGTCGACCGACTGCTCCAGAACGTAGGCCGGGATGACGAAGCCCGGCGGCACCGGGAGACCCTGGGCGGTCATCGTTGCCAGGCTGGCCCCCTTGCCACCGGCCTGGCGCACGTCACAGCAGGCTTCCTCGTCAAACCAGAGGATCGCCCCCTGCTGCACTTGCTGTCGCATGATAGATGCCCTCCTTCTCTCTCGTCGCTCGCTGACTGGCAGTGCTAGCCCTCGTTCTCGATGATGCCGACGGCGCGCACAGGGGCCCCGGTGGTACCGACCCATTTGATGGGGAAGACGGCCACTTTGAAGTTGCAGGGCGGCAGCTGATCAAGATTGACCAGGTTTTCCAGGTGCCAGTAGTCCTCTTCTTTCATGACCAGGTGGGCCTCCCAGAACTGTTTGCGCTCGAACATGGCCCAGACGGGTGGGTCGAAGGTGGGGGCATCGGTCCCCATCATGCGCACGCCCTGCGAGATCAGGTAGCGAGTGGCCTCGGCGGTCATGCCGCAGTGGTCGGTGAGATAGCGCGGCTCGGTGTTGTAGGCTGAGGCGCCGGTCTGGATCAGGACGATGTCGCGCGGCTTGAGGGTGTAGTTGATTTTGGCCAGGGCCTCCTCAATGTCGGCGCGCGTGATGCCGTAGCCGTAGGGTTTGTTGCGGAAGTCAAGGACGACGCCGTCGGAGTAGCAATATTCCAGCGGGATGCCCTCGGGTCCGGGGGCATCGGGACCGCGCACGTGCTTGAGGGCATCGCAGTGGGTCCCGATGTGGTCGCCCTGGATGACGAGGTAGGAGGCCGTCAGCCAGGTGGCTCCGTACTGGGCGGCGCCGATGCCTTCGGCGAATTCTTGCCAGGTCTCGTACATCAGCAGGGCCGGCGGGACGACGCGCGGGAAGGTCATCATGCCCTTGTGCACCGGCATCGAGAGATCGACAAGGCGGGTCATGCGTGTTCTCCTTTCAAGACCAGTTCCCCGAAGAATTCGACATGCTGGCGCAGCAGGCGGCCTGCCAGGTCACCGTCGCCGGCGCGCAGCGCTTCCAGAATGGGACGGTGCATGTCGGCCAGGTGGTGCGGCTCGATTTCGGTTTTGACGACGCTGATAAGGGTGCGGGCCTCGATGCGCAGCGAGCGCCAGACTTCCTGCAGGACGCGGTTGCCGCAGGCGTCGACGATCAGGCGATGGAAGGCGACGTCGTGGCAGACCTGGGCATAGAGGTCGCCGTCGTCGGCAGCGCGGTGCATGGCGGCGATCTCGGCCTCCAGGGCGCTGACGTCGCCGGCCAGACGGGCCGCCGCCGTCCGGGCCGCCACCTCTTCGATGGCAGCGCGGACGGGGTAGACTTCGGCCAGTTCCTGCTGCGAGACGGCTCGCACGCGCGCGCCGCGGTAGGGGACCGACTCGACGAAGCCGAGGGCCTCTAGCTCGCGCAGGGATTCGCGCACTGGTGCTTGACTGGTGCCGAATTCCTGGGCGATCTGCAGCTCGATCAGACGGTCGCCGGGTCGGTACTCGCCCTGCAGGATGCGCGTGAGCAGGATCTCTTTGATCTGCTGGCGCAGGCTCTTGCGTGTCAGCGTCAAGCAAGGACCTCCACTACGCCGGTGGCACCGTTGACGCGGATGCGGTCGCCCGTCTTGATGCGCTGGGTGGCGTCGGAGGTGCCAACCACTGCCGGGATGCCGAACTCGCGCGAGACGACCGCCGGGTGCGAGGTCACGCCGCCGGCGTCGGTGACCAGACCAACGATGCGCGTGAAGAGGACGACCCAGGCGGGATTTGTCATACGGCAGACGAGGATGTCGCCTTCGCGTACCTGATCGAATTGCTCCAGCGAGAGGACGACGCGCGCCGGTCCTTCGATGACGCCGGGCGAGGCGGCCAGGCCGCGGATCTCGTCGCTCTTCTGGGCTGGCTGCTTGTAGAATTTCTCCGGGAAGCCCCAGAGGGCGTTGTAGGGGAAGGCCAGGGCCGTCTTGGTGGCGGTGCCGACCCATTCGCGCGGGCGAATGTTGTAGGCGCGCTCGCGCTCGTCGCGCCGCTGCGAGACCAGTTCGCGGGCGGGAACGGCGCCGGGATTGGTCATGAGCAGGCGCAGCTCGTTGTAGTGCAGGTACATGACGTCTTCGGGGTCGTCGAGCAGTTTGGCCTGAACCAGCTTCTTGCCGATGGCGATGAGCACCAGGCGCAGGCGGGCATTGGTCCCCTGGTCAATGTAGAAGTGGTGATCAGGGGTGAGTGGGTTCATGCGCAGCGAGAGGTCAAGGGCCTGCTGCAGGCGCTCGCGCCCTTCGCCGGGCGGGACGTCGTCCATCAGTTCGTGAATGGCGCGGTCGAGGTCTTCGCGTACGCCCTGGATGGTGCGCGGATAGTCGTAGTCGGTCTCCAGGTAGCCGCGCAGGATCTCGATGATCGGGGTGGCCTGCTCCTTCCAGGTGGGGAAGGCAAATTCGTGGGACCAGATCGATTTGTAGCCAAATTCTTGCTGATAGGGTTCGATGCGCTCGCGAATGAGCTGCTGGCCGCGCGAGGATTGTTGTAGGGCGCGCCAGATGTCGGCGGCGGTTTCGCCGCGCTTGAAGAGCTGGCGCAGGTCGTCGTCGGCCTTGATCTCTTCTTTGATGCGCCAGAGGGCCTCGATGGAGTCCCAGTTACGGTCGGCCAGCGAGCTTTGCAGGCGCCCCATCAGGTTGGGGTCGACCTGGCCTTTGATTTCTTGGATGAGGGCGTTGAGGTTGAGGGTCGAAGAGAACTGGGCAAAGTTGAGCATCCAGTGGATTTTCCAGTGGCGGTCGTGGATGTCGATGGCGTCCTCCAGGAGGACGGCTAGCTCGACGAGGCTGGCGTGCTCGGTATCGTAGTTGTCGAGATAGGCAAAGTTGCGCTCCATTTCGGGGCGCAGGCGCTGCTGCCACCAGTCAAGGAAGTTGTGGGCGTAGTGGGGCAGGACGGCGTTCATGTAGGCGCCGATTTTCTGGGGATAGTCGGGATCGCGGGGGACGCGCGGGACGTAGCGCGCCTGGTATTCGGTGGCTTCGGAGTGCAATGCAGAGTCGGCAGGTACGGCGGCGGTGTAGACGTAGCCGTTGATGTTCTTGGCAATCCAGTCGCTGGCGAAGGGGGTGCCGAAGCGGCGGAACATGTGGTCGCAGGTGAGCCACCAGCCGCCGATGTCGAAGAACATGGGCGAGACGGGGTTAGGGATGTGCAGGTCGTCGTAGATCCAGAATAGTTCTTGCTCGCCCTCTTCCCAGGTGATGGGGAAACTTTCGTCGCCGTAGAATGTGCCCAGGACTTCGTCGTTGCTGCTCATAAAATAAGCCTTCCTCTCTGAAAACGGGTCCCGACCTCGGGCACAAGGCTGATTGGCTGCTGCACAGCGCTGGGCTGGCGCGCTCTCTGGCTATCCTGCCGGCCCTGGTCGGGTCTGAGCGTTCCTCGCGCTGAACGCTGGCCGGTCCGTGTGGCGCGTGCACACGGCTGGCGCACTTAGAAGCATGCAAGGAGTAAGAGCAGGTCCAGGCTAGCCAGGCCGGCACGTGTCTCTGTGCCGCTGCTCTCTATCAAGAATAAATTATCGATAAACGAAAGTCAAGCGGGTGAGGGGGGAAGGTCGGCGCCCAAGAGGGAGAGCGGTGGGGAGCCAGCCAGACCGCCCGCCAGGTCTATAGGCGAGAGGCAGCCAGGGATGGCTTGGCGTTGCTTGACGGGAGACGCTCGGGGATGTTATGCTCACAGTGGGCGGCCTCGCTTTGAGCAGCCCATCTAGTAGGAAGAGGCCTGTGCCTTCAGTAAGGATGATGAGGAGATTGTCGCATGCTAAGTCGGGAGGAAGTTGAGCAACTGATCGATCAGAAGCTAGCACCACTACAAGAGGAGATCGCGATGCTCAAAGCTGAGCTGGGCAAAGTCGATCTCCTGGCCCTTGATCATCGTAATATGCGCCAGGCGCTGACGCGCATTGAGACCGCCCAGGAGAGTCTGAAGCTCGATTTCGAGCGCCAGGAGAAGCGCCTGATCCGCTTTGAGGAACGGACGCTTCGCTTCCAGGAGGAAGCAATGCAGCGTTTTTCTGCGCTTCAAGCCGATAATGCTACGCTCAAAGAGCAGATGGCGCTCGTAATTAGCATGCTGCGCCGCGTGCTTCCCTCAGATCAGTAGGGTTGCTGATCCTTCTTCTCTCTCACACGGCGACAGGCGCCGGACGGCGCGGCGGCTCGTTCGCTAGTGTTGCTTCTGCGCTGGCCGTGTGAGCCTCGGAGAGCAGGGCAGGAGCGACCCATCTACCGTCTATGGCCTGGCCTACGCCGGCAGTCGTTGCGGTTTCCTCCCATTGCTGACCGCTGGCTTGCGCTCACTGAATTACTCGCCTCACTCACATGCTTCGCCCTCTTCAGCACAGGGCAGTGACCTGCCAGTACTGCAGGGTCGAGCCATCTTGGACCCACGAACTAAAAATATCCTTTGCTCTCCTAGAGAGAGAAATATTCCTCAAGTCATTGTTGCCGTTGGTGCTCGTCGCTTCGAGCATCTCGGCACCCGGGATCTCACGCAGCGATCCTCGAATGGCTTTTCATGCGTCTCCAGGGCCATAGTGGCTGGCATCATTACCGCGCAAAAACGGTCACTGATGACCGCTTTTTTGGGATGCTCGAAAAAGCTTGACAGAGGCCGCTCCAGATGCTACATTAGAGAGGGTGCTGTCAGAAAGACCCTTTAGCCCGTTTAGGGATTAGAACTGGTAATTTCCTCTGCTCCCTGGTCCAGAAATCTTCCCAGTCAGAAAGACCCTTTAGCCCGTTTAGGGATTAGAACCGGCACAAGGAGATCGTCCCGATGCGACAGCGCTTGGTCAGAAAGACCCTTTAGCCCGTTTAGGGATTAGAACATCAGCCGCTGGGGTATACCGATGCACAATAGCTGGCGTCAGAAAGCCCCTTTAGCCCGTTTAGGGATTAGAACGATCGTTAACACGGTACCGATCGCTAAGCCCTGGCTATTGTCAGAAAGCCCCTTTAGCCCGTTTAGGGATTAGAACCCATCAACTCACGCAGATCCTCAGCCAGAGCACAGCGTCAGAAAGCTCCTTTAGCCCGGTTTGGGATTAGAATGAGCAGCGCGAGGTCAAAGCGCTGGTTATCAGTGCGTCAGCAAGCCGCTTTAGCCCGGTTTGGGACTGGAACATCAAGGAGACTAGAGGGCCTGCCTGGAAGCTGAGATCAAGCTTCAGCCTCTTGCTTCCCCTCCCTTTGGCCTGGCATCCCAGGCAGGCCCCATCTTCATTACAGAAGCTGCTTGCCTCGCCCGGCCTGGTCTAGAGAGTGCGCCCGCGCCCGCGTCCCGGCTGGTTCAGCAACAACCGCAGGCGCGCCACCTCCGGCGCACTGCCAAACGGCGAAGCCGCCAGCTGCTCCACGAGCCGGCGCGCCCGGTCCAGATTCACCTGACTACGGATCGCGTGCGCCACAGGTACCGCCTCCAGGCCCAGCGCCGCCGCCTGCTCATACTCGCCCAGCCGCGCATAGGCCTCCGCCGCCAACAGCTCTGCATAGACATTGGCGCGCGTCATACCGCTCAACTGGCGCGTTGGCAGACTATCCAACGCCTCCCGAGGCCAGTTGAGCGCCAACAGCACCGCGGCCCGATCAATCTGAAAACGCTCCCTACTCAAAGGCAGATGATAGTGATGATCTCCTCCCGAGCCAGCCAGGGCCTCGCCCAGCCAGGCAGCCGCCTCATCCAATAGCACCAGTACCCTGCCTGGCCGGCGTTGCGCCTCCTCTGTCCGCGCCTGAGCCAGAGCGCCGCGCAGCAAGAGCGCGACCCGCAAATCCGCCGGCAGGTTCGGCAACAGCCGGCGGACCCGCAGCTCATCCTGTAACGCCCGCTCAATCTGACCAAACTCGATCAGGGCCGTCATCCGCCGGTAGAGCGCAAAGGCCAGCAATGTCTCCTGCTGCAGCGAATTGGCCCAACCAACAGCCTTGTTGAGATGCTCCAGCGCTCGCTGCGGCTGCTGCTCATCGCGCAGTACCGAACCCGCCAGTGTGTGATAACCCACCAGCAAGCGTTTGAGGTGTGGCTGATCTCCTCTGGCAAACGGCAACGCCTCATACAGCCCGCCCAGGGTGGTCTCAACCACTGGCAGCTCCGGGCCAGCGGTACTGAGGTCCCCTTTGCGATTCAAGGCGGACAAACGTCGTGCCACCTGCTCCATATCAATGGCTGGACGGCTGATCACCGCAGGAGCTTGCAGCGTTGCAGTCTGCTGCCTCACACCCGGCAGCTCCGCCAGGCCCAACAGGACAGGAGGAATGGCCAGGATCTCTGCAAGAAATCGTCGTCGAGAGAAACTGTCAAAGCCTTCGTCGTGATGCTCCATGAGGTTCACATACCTTTCAGTGACGCCCAGCGCCCGCGCCAGGTCGGCTTGGGTCCAGCGCTTGCCATCAGGACGCCGCTTCAGACGCCGATAGTGACGGACCACCTGCCCCGGGCGAGGAAGGTGATCAGGCCCCGCCTCAAAAGGCGGATAGCCAAGCTGTACCCACCAGGGACAACCGCCAGCGCGATCAGGACAGCTCCCCAGCGATTCAGACGTAGCAGCCATTGCTATCAGGCGCTCCTTTCCCTCTGCGGAAAACAGGGAAGCCACGTAAACGCTAGAGCCAGTATACGGAGGGAAGGAGAGCAACGCAAGAGCTTCCGAAGGAAAAGCAGAACCAGGAGTTCATCATCTCTTGATAGCGAGACTAGACCAGTGAAAAAGGCGAGCGATTGCTTTGACAATCGATGGCAAGGATCGATTCCCACTCTCGGGAACCATTGGGGGAAGCGCACTGAGGTCGTGGTAGGTGGCAGTCTCGTCAGCTCTGTCCTCATGCCCACGCCTGGCCTGCCTGGAGCCAGATATCCTCTTGCTCCCTTTGCTCCCGCTTCTCTCGCCAGGCCGGCCACCGACGGCAAAGGCTCTGCATGCTTACAGCGCGCGCCCGCGCCAGATCGGCCTGGGTCCAGTGCCTGCCGTCAGGGCGCCGCTTCAGACGCCGGTAGTAGCGGATCACCTGGCCCGGGCGAGGCCAGCCGTCAGGTCCTTTCTCGAAAGAAGGATAGCCAAGCTCTACCCACCAGGAGAGAGCCGAGGCATCAGCCGGATCGGGAGACTGCCGCTCCGCAGACGGCGACATTCTGTTCTCTCCTTCCATTCCCAGAAACACCATGTTCTTCCAGAGAGGGAGCTATCTTCAGTATAGAGAATATCCGGCGCATAGGCAATGACCAGGCAAGTCTGACCAGAAGTGCAACTTCAACCTCGGACTAACTATCGGAAAGAGGACAAGCGATACCCCTTGTGGTTGGTCACATGGTGGTCCTGCCCGACTACCACCTCGCTGATGCCGGCGATCTTCTGCCGCACCTCCTGCTCACTCGTCTCCGGCTTCGGCCTGAGCAATACCACGTACAGTATCATAGGCTGTCTGATCGCCTCTTAAGAGCCTGGTCATTGGAAGCGCTGGGGAGCACAACAGTGCAGGGAGCCTGGCATCTGGCCGGTCATAATGAAGGCATTCATCGCCTGGGCTGTCAACGCGCTCCAGAGCAGCCCAAAGCTGCCATGCCCGCATCTGAGCTTTGGCAATTGCTCCCTATCTTTATGCAAGCATAGCTTGCCGCTCCTCACTTAATTCCCTGACAGCTTGTACAGAGTCGTATTTTTTCTTCAGAGCAGCCAGAACGCTATCCGCCTGCTCTAGGGCAGGCGGACTGCCCATTGCTTTGACCTGTCGATACAGCTCCCGCAGCTCTTTCGCGCATGCTTCCACCTCGCCCAGCAGCAAATAGGCCCGCGCCCAATCCAGCGGCATCCAGGCAGCCACGCGCGTGCCCTGCTCTCGCTCAAGTACCCGCTTTATCTCCTCACGCAAGGCCAGCGTCTGGCGAGGCTGCCCGAGCAGTAGATAGCCCGCGCTGCGCTCAGCCAGAATGTTACCTAGCGTGTAGTAGACCTGGTCAGGGTCCTCGATAAAATCCTTCGCCAGGACGTGACTTAAACGCAGAGCCGTGTCGTTCGCTCTCAGAAAACGCCGCTCTTCTCCCGCACGGGCATAGGCTCGACTCAAGTAGGAATGAACAAGCACGCTCCAGGCCTTCGAAGCCTCTAGAGCACAATCACAGGCCTCTTCCAGATACTGGATGCCATGCTGTGTCTCGCCTCGACGATCGTACTCGACGCCCAGATTCATGAGAGCATGGGCCAGTACCGCCGGATCATTGAGCTGCCGGGCGAACTGCTCCATCTGTTGGTAGTAAGCAAGCGCTTGCTGATAGTGTCCGGCATCAACAGCCAGTACCCCCCGAATACAGTGATAGTCAGCCAGGAGGTGCCCGAAACGAGCTTGATCCCGCTGCAGTAATGGGGATATTTCTTGCTGGAGTGCATCGAGCCACGATCCCAGGCGGGCCAGCACCTGACGAGCCTCCCTTAAAAGGGCCGCTTTGCGCAGTTGCCAGATCTGCCGTACCGTCAGCTCCATCAGATCGAAACAGCGAGTGAACGGGGATGCGCCGCTCAGGGCACCGCTGAGCGGATCATACTCACTCAGTCCCACACGCCACAGCGGAATATTGAGTAAACCACAGACCTTGCGCAGCGTCGCCTGATCTTCAATGCGCTTGCGCCCACGTTCAATATCCTGAATGTACTTCCAGCTCACTCCTTCGCCGCCCCCAAATCGGGCATGTCGTGGCCAGTGAGCGGCAAGCTCAGCCTGGGTCATGCCTGCACGCTCACGATATTCGCGAATGAGGCGTCCAATTTGATCCATCTCACCCTTCTTTCACCACATTGCACCGCCCTCAAAGGAGGTGCACAGGATGGCTCTTTCAGCCCGCGCCACCCCCACCGAGGTTGGTGTAAAACAAGATCTTCATACGCTATCCTTGTCTGTAGATCACAAGTAATGCTCCCTTTACATTCTACCATAGAACCTTATCAAAGAAGAGTCAGGTACACAAGAGTAAGAGCCTCATGCAAGAGAGGAGCTGTAGTACATGGAATAGAACATGTCAGCGGAAGGAGGGCTTTTAGCACGTTGGCTTTCTTCACCCATCCTGCTGCCCGCGCCAGGTCGGCCTGGGCCCAGCACCTGCCATCAGGGCGCCGCTTCAGACGCCGGTAGTAGCGGATCACCTGGCTCGGGCGAGACCACTCAGCAGCAGCCGCCACCGCAGGAGACTGCTGCCTGGAAGGCAGATGCATCCAGAAATGGAATTTCAGCTTCGGCCCAGCTACATAGCACAGGTCAGGAGCGGCCTCTTAGGATAGAAGCAGACCAATAAACAAGAGAAGACTGTGCCCGCCCTGGCCCCTGAATGCTTCAGTTCTACATCCTAAGTAAGCAAATAAGCTCTTATTGGAGAGAAGAGAGAGGAAGGAGATCAGATGTTTGTCCGTCTCCCTCGTTGGACCCCAGATCCTTGCAGGCCAGCCTCTTCCTGGGGACCTCCTCGCCCGCTGCTTCTACCAGGGAGCAAAGAGATCCTCCAGCGCCCCAATCTGCCGCTCATGCGGCCAGCGCTCCCGCAGACGCTCATAGACCTCTGCCAGCTTGTTGAAGTAGAGCCGCGACCCCAGCCGGCGCGCCAACTGCACCGCCTCAGCCACCACGCTGCCGCCAGTCTACTCGTAACAGCCCAGCGCTATCCCCAGGCGCTCAACCGGCGGCAGCCTTGGACCCGCTACCTGCCTGAGCCTCCCATACAACCGCTTCAGCTCCCCTTCATATTTGCGCGACCCCATTTGTCGCGCCGCCTCCAGCGCTTGCAGAGCCGCCCGCGCACTCCCCTCTACCTCCCCAGCCGCCAGCTCCAGCTCCGCCTCCGTCAGGGCAAAGTGCACCTGCCACACCCGCAGCTCTGGCGTGAACTGCTTCCAGGCCGCCAGCAGCTCCTGCCTTGCCTCCCTCAGCAACTCCGGGCGTTGGCGCTGCCGAGCGAGCAGCAGCAGCAACTTGGCCCGATCATGATGCACTCCCGCCAGGTTGAGCTTGAGAAACGAGCCATCCGGCTCGATCCGCCGCTTGTACACCAGCGTGAGCGCCTGCTCCTGCCAACGACGTACCTGCCGCTCATCTTGCTCATCAGCAACCCCTGCCGCCGCCACTGTTGCAGCAGCCATCAGCAAGAGGTTGCCTTGCAAGGGCGGCTGAGCTTGGTCGAGGTGCTGCAAGGATGCCAGCGCCAACTGTCTGGCCAGACCATGACGGCCTTGCTCATGCTGCACATCAGCACGCATCGACAATGCATGAGCTTGCAGGGCTGGGAGATCCAGCATTTGCGCCAGGCGCAGCGCCTGAGCATTGTAGCGCAGTGCCCCCTGCCGATGACTCCCCTCCTGCCCTCGATGCCGCTCGATCTGCACCGCCAACAGATAGTATCGCCCCAACAACTCACGCCACGCCTCCTGCTCCGGTCCCACCGGCACCCTCTCCACTATCCCCTCCAACTTCCTCAGCCGCCTCTCCATCCGATCCGCCACCACCAACAATCTCCCCTCATAGAACAGCTCCCACCCCAGGGCCAGCGTGTCCTCATAGTGATAGTAGCTATCTGCCTCCATCCTCTCTGCTGCACTCAGCAGCCCCTCTTCATATCCCTGCGGCTCCTGCTCCCCGTAAACCTGGTACCACGTCAGTCCCAGCAACACTGGGGGAATCCTGAGCACCTTCGCCAGAAAAATGCGTCGTCCTGTGTCGCTGATCACGTCGCTCATCTCCCATTCGCGCACCGTGCGCCAACTGACACCGATGGCCTCCGCAAAAGCCTGCTGCGTCCAGTACCTCCGTCTCCGATAATCTGCCAGCACCTCGCCCATATGTGGCGAGTTGTAGGGACCAGGCGTATACCGCCCGTAGCGGTACCACCACAGCTCTCCGTCCTGCATATCACAACCATCCTTTCCCCACCCTGCAGGCAGCCTCATTGTAGCATCGGCTTTTCCACTGCAGCAAGCGCAGCCTGGGACACCCTTTGTCCGTTCCTGACACTGCCGGCAGGGGAGCATTGTTTCCTACCTTACAAAGACGTATCCTCCTCCAGAAGGTGACAAACCATATGATACGCAATCGATCTAGTAGAGTGCAAGCAAGGAGCCTCTGCAGCAAGAACCAATGAAGCTTCAAAGCTTGCAGCTTTTTCTATAAGGACCACAGAAACAACCTGTATTTCCGCCGATCGGATAAGAAAGGAGGAAAAAGAGACAATGGCCACCGCACCCCAACCTGTTTCCTACCGAGCGCCCGGGCAGCTCGTGCGTCCTTGCGCGCGCTGTCGCCTGCGTGATCTCTGCCTCACCGCGCCGCAGCCCATTGTCCTGCCGCGCCTATCGCGCTTGCAGTGGGCTGCCCAGTTACGTCGCCTGCTCTCCCACCAGACCACAGAAGAGGAGGAGCGCGCATGATTCGCCACTGGCTTACCCGTCTGCTCGGCTTCCCAGCCAGCCAGACCGCCCAGGCCGCCACCGGCTCCCTGGCTCCCAGCGGGCCAGACGATCCCTATGTCCTGCCTCGCTCCCGCCAGGAACAGGACCGCCTCGACCTGCAACACTTCGCCCTGCGCCAACTGCTCGGCACCCACTTCCTCGCCCCTGTCCAGCACCCGCAGGCCATCCTCGACGTCGGCAGCGGTACCGGCATCTGGCTGCGCGAGGCCGCCCGGCACTGGCGCCAGGCCCGGCTCATCGCCCTCGACAAAGACCTCTCCCTCCTGCGTACTCCCCTGCCCCCACGCTGCCAATCCATTCAGGCCGACCTCCTCAGCGGCCTCCCCTTCCCTGACGCCTCCTTCGACTACGTCCATCAGCGCCTCCTCGCCGCCGCCATCCCCCTCACCGCCTGGCCCGGCGTCCTCGCCGACCTGCTGCGCGTCACCCGCCCCGGCGGCTGGCTCGAACTCGTTGAAGCCACCAACGAAGTCTTCCACGAAGGCCCACGCCATGCCCAGGTCCGCACCTGGTTCGAAGCCCTGGCCGCCCGGCGCGGTCTGCACATGGCCGCCTCCCTCCAGCTCCCCGACTGGCTGCGCAGCCTCGGCCTCGACCCGGTCGTACGCCACTGTCAAGCCCCCCTCGCGGGCAAAGCACATGGCGCCCCCCTCTTCCGTCAGGATCTGCTCGCCTCCCTGGAGAGCGTCGCCCCCGCCCTGGCCAGCGTCAACCAGGTCCCCCTTTCTCAGGTAAAGGAGACCCTGGCCGCCCTGCCCGCCGAATGGGAGCACCACGGCACACACTGCGGCCTTCTGACCGTCTGGGGGTGCAAGCCATGAGCCGCCACAAGCACAAGAAGGAGCGCCAGTCAGCCAGGCGCCGCCGTCGCTCCACTCACCCCATCCTGGCCAACTCGCAACCATTCCCCGTACCAGGACTGTTAGAGTGGGTGCTGGCCGGGCGCACCCTCGAAGACCTCCAAACCCTGGCCAGCGAGCTGCTCTCACCACACGCTCAGGCCCACTGGCAACGCTGGCGGGAGAACCAGCAGATCAGCGAGCTGGAAAGCCTCCTCCCCGATCTCAACCCTGACGACCACTGCATGCTAGAGATCCTGGTCGAACTGGAGCAAGGAATCACCCTGCTGCAGACCCGCACTCAGGAAACCCTGGAACATGACCCCAACTCTCCGCTCTATTTCAGCGAACCAGAGATTCGCCAGCTTCGCTGGCTGCTGGGCTTGAGCGAAAACGCCCTGCGCCGATTGCAGCGCTGCCGCAGTTTCCAGCCGTTCCCCCTGGAGCTACACATGGGCCAGCGCCTCATCCGCCATCTTGCCCGCACCTTACGCTATTACCCGCGGCGCGAGGGCCTCAATTGAGCACCCTCCTCCGCCTGCGGTCAGACAACCAGGAGCACAAGAAAGACGAAGCACAAGACCAGACAGAAAGGAGACCCAGATGATCCCCGCCAGCAGCCAGAGAAACAGACAACCGACGACAGGCCCAGGCTCCCGTCCAGCCTGGACTAGCCCAGCGACCCAGGCTCCCAGAAGAAGCCGCAGCCAGTCAGGCCAATGGCCGGCCCCCCGGCGCCGCGGTACCTCCACCTTCCTCAGCGGCCAGCCGCCGATCAACCTCCTCCAGACGCACCTTGATCAGAGCCTGCGCCTGCGCCTCACCCAACAACTGGCCCAGCTCAGCCTGATAGGCCGTCACCGCGCACAGATGCGCCTCAACCAGCGCCCGACGGCTGTAGTCACACAAGGCCCGCGCCAACCCTCGACGCGCCGCCTCGTACTCCTCAGCCAGCTGCCGCAAGAGAGCATCCACCCGCTCAGAACGCGGACCGGAGCCATCGCCAGAAGCACTCAACTGACACTCACTCACCATCTGCTCCTCTCCTTCGCCTTCTGGCCCACACCCCAGGCCAGCGTCGCCGGGCACTGCGGACCAGAGGGCCGACAATCGAAGTTGAACCAAAATTCATAATTTAGTGAGTGATCATATATCGATCACTCTCCACAATTATAAGTCAGGAATGGCGTACTAACAATACCCAGAGCATGTCACTGGAGAAATGAGCACCATAACTACCGTCTTTTCAATTGAAAAGATTACGGTTATACTGCTTACAGTGAAGGGAGGAGGTCCAGACAGATGATCACTGGCTCGTACTGGTGGTCTCGCTACGGCGACTTCCCGCCCGGCGACTACAACCAGCCGCATCACGGTGCGGTCATCGCCTGCTACCGCAAGCGACGTGGGTGGACGCAGCAAGACCTGGCCATTGCCGCCGGCGTCGAATGGCGCACGGTGCGAGAATGGGAGGCGATCGCCATGCTGAACGATACCGCGCGTCGGATCTTCCTGGCCAAGCTCCTGCGCATTCCTCCGGCCCTGCTCGGCCTCGACTGGCGCCTGCTCGGCTACCAGGACGCCCACGGCACGCCCACAGCCCAGGAGCCGCTCAGCGAGCTGGCTGCCGAAGACGCCTACTACCACTACGAGGACATCCTGGCCCTGGCCTGGCAGGCCCGTCGTCAGGGCACACTCGCCAACTACCTCTATCGTCTGAATCGCTGTCTGAGCCGCCTGGAGCTGGCCGTCCAGCAGTCCCCAGCCCACGATCGCGAAGCCTGGCAAGCCCTGCTCTGCCGCTACTACCGCCTGGCCGCCGAGATCGAGCGCGACCAGGGAGCCAGTGACCCCGCCGCTCGTCAGCGCGTGCTCCACTATTACGCCACGGCCCTGCGCCTGGCCGAGGAGCTAGAGGACCCACAGCTGGCCGGCGCCACCCTGATGAGCCTGACCGAAGCGCAGCTAGAGTACGGCAACCTCATCGAGGCCAAGCGGGCCGCTGAGGGCGCGCTGCGATACAGCGAGCGCGTTCAGCCGGTGCTCCGGGGCAACATCTACCTGGTGAGCGCCGCCGCCCACGCCCCCTTTGCCGTCGAGGACGAGCCGCTGCGCAGCCAGTGTCGCCGCTGGCAAGAACAGGCTGCCGCCCTGGCCTACCGCCGCCCCGCCGAAGACGACGGCTCGTTCCTGAAACTGAACCTGGCCGGCGTCCACCACGAGCGCGCCAAAACCCTGCTGACCTTCGGAGAGCAGCAGGGCGAGCGCACGCTCCTGCAACAGGCACGCGAAGAACTGGTTCTGGCCTGGCAAGCCCTCACGCCAGACCTCGTGCTCTGGCAGCTCTATTTCTCGTTGACAGAGGCACGCCTGCACCTGACGGCCAATGAACTGGAAGCCAGCGCCCACAGCGCCAAGGAAGCCCTGAAACTGGCGCTCTTCATGCAATCACGCCAGGGCCGAGAACAGGTGCAACAGCTCTACGAGCGCTTACAGGAGCGCGATAGCAACAATCCCCATATCCTCCATTTGGGGGTCGAGCTGGGATTGTTCTAGCCGCCAGACCCTCTCTTCCCACCGGCACCACCGGCCTTGGTGCTGCATGCGGTGCTCTCTGCGCATGGGGCGCCCCGTCCTATCCTCTCGCCGCAACGAAGCGGTCGAGAGAGAGGCGGGGCGCTCGCTCTCTCACACCCGCTTTCAACCCTCCTCCCTTGACTTCTGATATTAGGTAATGCTAATATCCTAGTAGTTCAGTAGGATATTAGCATTACCTAATATACAGCGAGCTGGTAGCCAGTGGAGTCCACGGACCCTGTCGCTGCCGCTACGCGAGCCAGGCAGGTGGAAGGAAGCCCATGCCAGAACTATCGTCGTGGCTATCGAAAAGCTTTGAACGCTTCACCCTGGCAACGCTCACCGTCTCCTCGGTGGAAGTCTTGACTTCACGCCTGCGCCTCGTTCGTCTCGAGGGGGAAGCCCTGCAGCGGCGCACTTGGGAGCCGGGCCAGGAAGTCAAAATACGAGTCGGGGAGCGTGACTATCGACACTATACGCCGATCAGCTACCGCCAGGAGCAGGGGGAGATGGAGATCATTTTCTATTTGAACCAGCGAGGGCCTGGTAGCCGCTGGGTGGAGCAGCTCCGCGTCGGTCAGCCAGTCCCTCTGGCGGGTCCAGCCAATGGCGCCCCCTTCATCCCGCTGCGTCTGCCTGCACTCTTCCTCGGCGACGAAACCGCCCTCGGCCTTGGCCTGGCCTTACAGGCCTCCCAACCACAGGCAGGCGCTTTCCAGTCGGTCATTGAAGTCTCTTCATCCGAACATTCGGATATCATGACCTTATTTCCTCAGCTCACCATTATCCCACGCCTCGAAGGCCAACCAGGGAGCGCGCACATCCGCTGGCTTGAGCAAGCCCCCATCGCTCTGGATCAACGGACATGCTATCTGGTCGGACATGCCCAGAGCATTCAAGCCATCCGTCAGGTCCTGATGCAGCGCTACCACCTCGAACGGCAGGGCATCAAAACGAAACCGTACTGGGCGGATGGCAAGCGCGGTCTATAGGAGGAGGGGAGACCAGGCCAGCAAGCAGACACCCTACCATCACCTCAGTCTGGGAGCCCCTTACTCTGCAGCTGAAGAGCGCGGCGCTCACCGTCTCGTGGGCGTCGCGCTCTTCGTCCTTTCTCCCTCAGCAACCAGTCAGTGAAGAGGTCGGCAGTCAGAATGGCGGCGTCAAGGTCAGCAGGCGCCACGTCCCCTCTCCGTCCTGCTCGACCACGGCCCGGTAGCTGCGCAAGACAAACAGCTGGAAGCGGAAGGCCATCAGCACCGTCGCCCCGGTCGGCAGATGGCGCCCGCGCGGCGGCTCTAACAAGCACTGATAATCGATAAACTGTGGCGGAGGAAAGCGCACCGTCACCGGAGCACTCTCTTCCAGCTCCTCGGGGCCAGTTCCGACCAGGGCCTGGCGGGCGTGAGCGCGGGCATAGAGTCCGCCGCCATAGGCCAGGGCCTGCCCCCCAGAAAGCTGGGCCGAGACCTCGCTGACATAGACTACCGCCGGCTCTTCCTCGCTACTACCAAGACTCTGCTCGGGCGTCGTGCCGGTCAGAGCATGGCCCGGCTCGCCGTGGCTGGCCCCGTACTGTGCCAGCAGCGGCAGTACGCTCAGCGAGGTATTACCTGGCGCATTGATCTGCTCGATCGAAAAGCCGGCGGCCCGCAGCCGCTCCGCCGAGGTCACCAGGGCCTCCAGATTCGCCGTTGGGCGATAGCGGGTCGCCTCCTCGTCCCAGGTAAAACAGGGATAGCTCGTGACGCCGCTCAGGCGCAGGCCAGGCAAGCGAGCGATCGTCGTCGCCGCCGCCAGCACTTCCTCTGGCGCGAAACCGCCCTCCTGACCGGGAAAGAAGTCGCCACCGTTGATGCGCAAGAGCACCGACTGCACCCGCCCTAAAGCCAGCGCCGCTCTGTTCACTGCCTCCGCCGCCTCCAGATCGAGCAGTGTCCAGACCTCGGGCCGGGCCTGCGCCATCAGGGCCGGCACCAGGCGCGCAGGTATCGGCACCAGATGCCCCACATGCTGCACCTTCGCCCCCTGAGCCAGCAGCGCCTCGGCCCCCATCCAGTCGACCGCTACCGCCCCTGGAATACAAGAGCGGATCGCCGCCACCAGCTGAGCATCGTAGGCAATCTGCTTGGCCATGTAGTAGAGATCCAGCCCCAGGGCCGCCGCCCGCTCCGCCAGGCGCTCCGCATTGCGCCGCACGGCGCCGCGGTCGAAGACAAAGGTATTGGGCGGGATCACGCCGCTGCGATGCAGCTGGGCTGCAAAGCGCAGCAGCCCGGGATTGCGCCGGCGCACAGCGTCGAGAAACATACGGTCATACCTCGCTCAGTGCCTCTTCCAAAATGGCAAGCACGGTCTCGGGACCGGCTCGCATGGGATTGATGCGCAGCCAATGCTGCGCTTCCTCGGTCCCCAGGCTGGCGCTCATGGTGCCCGAGACGCGGTAAAAGAGGGGCACCAGCTCATAGCGGGCCATCGCCCCAACCGGGAAAGGCGCCGCCCCACAGGCCGCAGCCCGTGCCACAACCCGCTCCGCTACGGGCTGGCGCAGGCGTACCAGCACTACCGGCGACTGCAGACTGGCAACGTGCGCCTCAACAATGTGACGGGCACAGGCCGGCGGCGGCGCGGTGCGCAGGCGCTCCACCACCGCGTCAGCGCTCTCCTGGGTCAGCGCATTGGCCACAAAGGCCAGGGCCAGCCCCATCAAGACCTCCTGAGCCTGAAACCCCTGCACGCGGCTGCCACCCGAATACAGATCGGCCCGAATCGCCCGCGCTAGCTGCTGCGAGCAGAGCACGACCCCGATCCCCTCTGGCCCAAGCAGCTTGTAGGCCGAGAAGGCACTGACGTCCGCTCCCAGCTCGACGCCGACACGGGGCGTGTTGGCAACGGCATAGTTGTCGTCGACCACAATCGGCAGCTCCGGCCTGACAGTCCGCACCTCGGCAATGACCGCCCCCAGATCATAGTGATCGTCCGGGCGCTGGCGCGCGTGCTGGAGATAGACAGCCTGCAGCCCCTCGCTGCTGAGGATCTGGCGCAGGCGCCCCAGATCGTGGAGATCGACGGGCACCGCCACGTAGCCGGCGGCGCGAAAGGTGACCGCCGTGGTGGCATAGAGTGGAGCATCGTGTACGAGCAGACGACTGAGGGGCGGCAAGAGGGCAAAGAGGGCCGCGCGAATGGCTCCCGTGCCCGCTCCAGTTACCAGTACAGCCTCTTCGCTGCCGAAGAAGGTCGCCAGCACCTGCTCGACGCGGCGCGTGAAGCGGCTGCCCTCGCCGTCGACGCCTACCCCCAGCTCGCCCCGCGTCAGCCACTCCTGGCCGGGGAAATGGCGGCGCAGCGTCTCAATCAGACGAAACTGCAGGCGCCGCGCTTCCTCCAGCGTCAAGGGCGGCAGACGCGCCCCCACATGCACCATACTCATACCCTTACACCTCCCTCCTTCCCAGGGCAGCAGCCAGAAAGCACCGCGGATTCCGCACCAGCAGAGCCTCGATGGTGGCCGCCGGCAGACCCGCCGCCTGCAAGCGCGGCAGAAAGTCGCGCACGAGATAGGCATAGCCCTGCCCACCGAGGCGGCGCAGATAGCTGTTGCGCGAGATATCGCAGGAGAGCAGCAGGCGCCCGGCCAACCCTGCCTGGCAGAGGGCCACAATCCAGGCCAGGCGCCGCTCATCGGGGGCGTAGCGCTCCTTGCCAACAGTATCGAAGCCGATGTAGGCCCCCCGACGCGCTACGGCGAGCACGTCCTCCAGCGAGGGCGCCAGATCGAGATGACCGATCAGGATGCGCTCCGGCGTCAGCCCCTCCTCACTCAAGATCTGGAGCTGGCGCAACCCTCCCTGACCAAGATGGGCATGCGTAGCCACCACCACCGGCCACCGCCCGGCAACACGCGCCACGGCCCGCAGAACTTTCTCTTCGTCAGGATGGAGCACACTCCCCGAGCCACCGATCTCGCCCAGCACCAGCGGACGCACCCCGGTGCCGTCAAGACCGACCCGCAGCTCCTCCTCCAGCAGGGCCGCGATCGCCTCCACACTCAGGCGCGCCAGCTCCGGCGGATGAAAACGCCGATGATAGAAGCCAGTACTGGGAATGATCTGCAGGCCACTGATGAGTTGCAACTGACGCAGGCGCCCGACGTCACGCCCCATCCCACGACAGGTCTGCTCGATCAGTGCGGCCACCCCCAGCCGCTTCAGCTCGCTCAGCTCCTCGGCAATCAAATCCAGACGGTCCAGCTTGCCTTCTGGGTCCTCGGGCGTGGTCAGATCGAGCCAAAGATGCTCATGGGCATACACGAGGCCATCGGCCAGCGGCTGCACCCCGGCAGCCGTCGGCACCAGCAGCCGCTCAGGCACTCCCGCAGAGGCACTGGCCACAGACAATGACTGCTCCTTTCCAGAGAGATGACCAGACTCCAGCGCCCAGGCCCCGGCCAGGCGGCACGGGAACCAGCCAGGCCAGAAACCTGGGCAAACAGGCCAACGGAATCCGGCCCTACTTGATCGGGATCGGCGTAAAGAGCTGGGCGTAGGCCAGCAGGTTCAGAGCTACGCCGGCGATAATCACACCAACCGGGCCAGCTGCCATGCGCACCACCGGTCGCCCAAGAACTTCGTTGAGGGCATAGAGGCCACCCACAATCGCAATCCCCAGGCCGCCGGCCATCGCATTGCCCGCCGCCAGCGAGCCGAAGAGAATGGCCACCTCCAGCGTCAGATTGATAGCGTTGCGAATGTTATCGGAAGCATCGCGGATCGTATGCAGGGCCGCGATGCCCCTGGCGATATAGCTCAAGATGAAGACCTCGATGCCGAAGAGCAAAGCCCCGGCAATGGCCGCCAGAATCGGGTTGGGCAGCAGATAGGCCACCGGGTAGATCAAGGTGAAACCCACGATCTGGAAGGCCCCAGAGGCTACCGCCGTTGTCACAATCAGAGGAATGAAACCAAGGGCGCGATAAAAGTCGATCTGAGCAGCGTTGGCAAACTGACCTTTGGCGATGATGTAGCTGGTCGCTTCGCCGCCAGCGAACATATGCGTATTCACCAGCACTCCGAGCAGGAGGCCCATGATCATAAAATAGGGAGCATGACGACGCAGGCGCGCCGCATTGGCGGCAAAGATCGAGGAGGTCTCATCATCGGCCTCAGCGACGCTCGCCACTGCACTGGCCGCAGCCGGCGGATCGTCCCCCTCAGCCGGCTCGCTCGCCGCTCCCGCCGGGGCAACTTGAACCGCCTGGGCCTTGAGCCGCTCGCTGCGCGCGCGCGTCACCTCTTCAGCCACGGCGAAGGCTACCAGCAGAATGACGCCAATCGCCATCGTGGTGGCCCCAGGGAAAACCGAGGACAGCCACTTCATCGTGATCAGCATCACAAAGATGCTCACCACAAAGGTGATGATGCCCCGCAGGCGCCCAAATTGCATCGTCACAGCCACCGCCGGGAAGAAGGAGAAGAGATAGAGGATAGGCGTCGACATCTGCTGCATGGCCGTCAGGAAGTTCACCGGCAGACTGTTGGCAGCAGTGGTAGCAGCGCTGAGGCCGAAGACGACGACCGCCCCCCAGGCCGCACCCAGGATAGGAGCAATCCACTTGCGCGGCGAGAGAATGCCAAGGATGTCCGACGGCAGAAAGAGAACCCAGGGATTGAGCACACCAGAGGAGAAGGCCACGGGCACACCCAGGCCAAAGATGAAGCCCGCCGAGAGACCGAAGGCGATGGCCGTCATCTGCGGACGCGCCAGCTCGCCACGATAAAAGTCGAGCAGGAAGGGCCGGACACCGTCGTTGAAGACGGCCAGGGCCATCTGCGAGAGGAGGGCGGCAAAGGCCGTTGCCAGAATGGTGAAGATAATGACCAGGGGCGTCAGATGCAGACTCATAGCGATCCTTTCCTTTCACGACGTCCGCTTGCCCGCGCCCTAGACCCAGTGCCAGGACCAGAGAGCACAGGCGCGACCTGGCGCGGCGTCGTCTTCTATCTGCGCTTCGGGGAGCAAGCCGCTGCCGCTGGCGCTTGGCTTGCTGCGTTCGCTTGATCGCTGTCAGTGCTGGCCGAGATTGGAGACTGGGCGCTGCGGAGCTACGAGCGGGGAGGCTGGTAACTCTGGATGGCCTCGACCAACACGGGGACAACGGTAGTGATCTGGTCGACAGAGACGCCAAAGGCGCGAATACCTGACGCGAGCAGCTTCTGCACCTCCTCGACGCTGACCCGCGCCTGCCTTCCAAAGGTGTGGCAGCGCTGCCGCCCAAGGAAGGCCATCAGGGCCCCCAGCGAGCCACCAGCCCCAGTGTGGCAGGTGCCGATGTAGTAGGCATCGCTGCGACGCTTGAGGAGCTGACCGGCTTCCAGATCGTTGCTGACAACAACGGTGAGCGTGGGATCGCGGCGCTGTTCCAGCAGGCGCTTGAGATCGGCCTTGCCAACGCCGCCGATGTAGATGGTTGCCATTGTTGCGCACCTCCTGCCTCTCTGATGGCAGCCTGACAGGCAGGCCCGTGCCAGGCTTTACTGTCGTCCGGTCATGTCATTGATCGACTGAGTCATTTGCCAATGATGGATTGCGCTCTTCACCTCCCTTGGTGACCTCTTCTGCCAGCAGCGACCTGGCCTGCAGCTCCTGCCTGTTTTATGACTCCTGACCGCGGAGCACCAAAGCCCCGAGATGGAGCAGGAGAAAGTCCTCTTCCTCGGCGGGCAGGCTCAGCCTAAGCTGTTGGAGGGCCTGGGCGCGAATCTGCCCGGCCCAGTCCTGCAGGTGGGGCAAGACCGTGAGGGCGCTGGCCTCCTCGTGCACGAGCGGACTCCAGGCTGAGCCGAGATCTTCGCCGCGTCGTACCCGCTCCAGGGCCAGCAGCAGGTGACTGGCCAGCGGCCCCATGTGCTCTTCGTCGCCGGGGCACTGCGCTGCTTGCTCCAGCCAGCCCAGAATCTGGCGCACAAAGGCGACGATCGCCGGAGCGGCCAGGCCCTCACGCTCAAAGATGGTCAGGCGCTGCTCAAGATCTTGCTCCATCTCCTGCTCCTTCTTCGATCAAACCACAGGATAGGGCCGCTGCAGCTCCCTTCCCTGCAGCGCCGGCGGCCTGTCAGCCAGTCATAGCCGCTCAGTAGCGGGGCAGGCGTCGCTGATCGATCACTTCCTGCTGAGCAGTGGTGATCTCCTCGGGCACGAAGATGCTGGCGAGTACCTGGTAGACGGGGGCTTCGCGCAGAGCGACAATGGCAGCCTGCGTAGCCAGGGTACGCAGGTGCGCCGCGCCCTGCAGTGGCAGGAGCTGCAGAGCGGGGGGCAGGCTGCCCACTCCCTCGCGGTTCCAGATGATGGCATCAAACTGCCCTTCGCGCAGCAAATCGAGAACCTGCAGGCGCGTGGCCGGGACGCTCTCCCAGTCCTGGCGCCCGCGGAACTCCTCGGCAGTGAGCAGGATCTCATCGAGGGAGGTCTGATCAACGCCAACGCGGCGGATCTGCTCGCGCGGTAGGCGGCTGATGAGGATGTGCTCGCTGACGTAGGAACCAGGGGGCAAGCTGGTGACAATGGCCAGCTCGGGATAGCGCTCCACCAGATGCTCGGCGGCCAGCAGCGACATGACGGCGTAGTGGTAGTGCCCCTGGCGCACCATCTCGGCCCGCGAGCGTGAGCCGCGCTGATAGGTCATGTTGAACGGCAGGCCCGAGACCTCCAGCCGATCGTAGAGGGCCGTGGCCAGCCCTTCGTAGCGCAGCGTGTAGGGCAAGGGCATCGAGCCAATGATCCATTCGTTGCCAGCATAGCGCCAGAGCAGCGGGTAGTTGACCTGCTCCAGGACGGAGCCTTGAGCACCATGCGCGGCTACAACAATGGCCCCCGCTCGCGTCAGATAGCTGAAGGCTTCCTGGACCGTGCCGTTTCCCGAGCGCAGCCGACGCGCTACATCGACCATACGCGGCAGCCGCTCGCCTTGACGATAGCCTAACAGCAGACGCGCTAAGCCAATGGTCACTTTGCCTGTCTGGGAGAGAAAGTCTTCGGTGTCCGACAGGGCCATCGCGCTGGCGCTCTCTTTCGCTCTGCTCACCTTATCCGCTCAATATCCAGAATACTGGATAGAGTATAACCGACCAGCGAGCACCTTGTCAAGCCGCTCATCGCCGGTCAGAGAAAGGACAGGAGAAGGAGAAGCAGAGCGGCGCATGAGGGAGGAGAGCACTGGGAAGTCAGGGAAAAGGGGAAGGCCGTGGGTGTTGGGGACGGCTCGCCGCAGGCAGCGCGGTCGGGACGGAACGCAGAATGCACTGACCGGCGGCGAATGCAGAGGTAGGGGCAGAAGCAGAGCCGTCAGCCCGCGACCTTCCCGTCTGCTTCGGGAGAGAACAGGCGCCCGCTGTATGTTGGTCGGGCCTGGGCTTTAGCGCGCAGTGGAGGAGCGGCGTGGCTCCGGTAGCCAGCCGGGCGGCTCGGGCTGGCCGATGCGATTGCGCAGCACGCCCAGGCCGCTAATCTCTAGTTCGACCACGGCCCCTGGTTGCAGGGAGCGCCCATGCTCGGCGCCGCTCCCAGTTCCGACGGTGCCTGAGCCGAGCAGCTCGCCGGGCCAGAGGGTCTCACCGCAGGCGGCGTAGGCCACCAGCTCCTCAATCTTCCAGGTCAGGCTAGCGGTTGAGCCGCGCGACCACTCTTCTCCATCGACGCGCGCCACCATCGTCAAAGTATGCAGATCAAGTTCATCGCAGGTTGCAATCCAGGGGCCGAGCGCCGTCGCGAAGTCCTTGCCCTTGGCCGGGCCAAAGCCGCTGCTCATCTCCGGTCCCTGGACATCACGCGCGCTGAAGTCGTTGAGGATGGTCACGCCGAAGAGGAGGTCCAGGGCCTCCCCCGGCGAGACATTGCGTCCCTGTCTGCCGATGACCAGACCTATCTCTAGCTCGTAGTCCAGATGACGGGTATAGTGCGGCCAGGGGACCTCGGCCTCGGGGCCACAATGGTCAGAGGGTTGATCTTAAAGTAGGGTGGCCGCTGATAAAACTCGGGAAAGACACTGCCGCCCTGGCGAGCTGCCATATTGCGGACGTGTTGCTCAAAGGCCGTAAAATCGCGGATGGTTGGCGGATCAAGAGGGGGCAGCCAGCGTACGCTTGCCAGCGGGTGCACGGCTTCCTCCGCCGGGGCGGCGCTCGCCTCGGCAGCCGCCTCACGAAAGGCCTCGCCCAGGGCGATGGCAGCGCTCATGCTGGCCGGGAAGAGGGCCGTGGCCAGTCGGCGCGCCGCTTCGCGCGTCGCTCCCCGCTGTTCGAGGCGCAGGCGCCAGGCCGTGGCCAGATCGACGACGCGCTGGGCCTCCGGCTGCACAACGACCAGACGCGCCTCTTCTCCATCAACACCAGTGACAGCAATACGAGCAAATTTCACAGCGACCTCTCTCCTCTCTGTCTCTCTCTTCCTGTTGAATGTTTCACATCGATCGCCTGTATCCGAGTGCGCTGGGCCGATCAGGCTAGCCGTCACTCAGGGTAGAGCGGCCTCTGACGGCCTCCTCGGCAGCCAGAGCGGTCGCCGTCGTCGTTGACCCACTGCGATCTAAGCGGCTCACCAGGGCCTCGCCCAGACGGCGCCCCAGCTTGAGCGCCAGTGGCCAGAGTCCCTCGGGCGCCAGGCGAATAATCAGGATCAGCAGCAGGCCAGTTAACAGGCTGCTGAGGGCCTGCGAATTCTGCAGCACCTGCTGCAGGGTAAAGAAAACCACCGCTCCCAGCAGCGGCCCGGTCGAGGTGGCAATGCCGCCGATGATCGTAATAATGATCATCGTAATTACCCAGTTCATGCTGAAGGCCGAGTCCGGCTCAATCTCCAGCTTATTGAGGGCGATCAGTCCGCCGGCCAGCCCGACAAAGAAGGCACTGATGGCAAAGGTCACCAGCTTCACCGGGAAACTATTGACGCCCAGCTCGGCGGCAGCCTCCTGATCGTCGCGGATGGCCATCAGGCGCAGGCCGAAGGGACTGCGCACCAGAAGCACGATTGTCAGGGTGGTCGCGACCAGCAAGCCGAGGGCCAGATAATAGAGTGTGGAATAATCCAGGGTCGCGGCAGGCGGCAGATTGAGGCCGCTGGTGGCGCCGGTGAAGGACCAGTTGAGCATCCAGGTCAGGGCCGCCATTGCCAGGCCGAGCGAGCCGATCGAGAAATAGGCCTCGCGCAGGCGCATCAGCAAGAGGGCTGCCAGTGTTGCCAGCGCCGCCGCCAGCAGACCGCTCAGCACGAGATCCAGCAGCAGTGGCAGCCCGCTATGCAGCAGCAGCACGGCAATGGTATAGGAGCCAGCTCCCACGAAGAGCGAATGACCTAGCGAGAACTGGCCGCCATAGCCGCCCAGCAGGTTCCAGGACTGGGCCATCGTCATATAGTTAAAGAGCGTAAAGGCCAGTACCAGGTCGAAAGCGCTCAAGTAGAGGGGCCCCAGCGCGGCCAGGAGGACCAGCACCCCCAGTACACCCCAGCCGAGCCAGGGAGCCAGACGGCTCAGGGAGCGCCACCAGGTCGCAGCCGGGGCGAGTCGAGCGGCGGAGGCAGGCGAGGTCTTCATTTTGCCACCCCCACGCGCTGGCCAAAGAAGCCCTCGGGCCGCACAATCAAAACGATCACCAGAAAAGCGAAGACGATCAGATCGCGGAACTGTGGCCCGACAATGCTGGCCGCCACCTCTTCCAGCACCCCAATAAGCAGGCCGCCGAGGAGCGTGCCCCAAAGCGATCCCATACCGCCCAGGACGATCACCGTAAAGCTGCGCAGCAACCAGCTAGAGCCGGTTGTCGGACCGAAGCCGAAGGAGAGGCCAATCAGCGTGCCGCCCACGGCAGAAATGGCCGCCGCCAGACCGAAGGTGATCCCATAGACCAGCGGCACATTGATCCCAATTGAGGCCGCTGCCCCTGGATCTTCTGCCGCCGCCCGAATAGCCTTCCCCAGCGGCAGGTAGGTCAGCAACAGATGGGTTCCCACCACCAGGAACAAGGCCGCCACCAGGGCGATCACATAGATAGTGCGCACGGTATCGCCAAAGATAGTAACGCCCGTCAGGGTATAGGAGGCGCTCAAGGAGAGCGTGTTATTGCCGTAGATCAGCCCAAACAGCGTCTCGGCTACCAGCAGCAGGCCAAAGGTCGCCACCAGCAGCGTCTCCTGCCCGCGGGGAATGAGCGGATTGAGCAAGAGGCGCTGCACCAGGTAGCCGATGACGAACATGATGGGGGCCACCAACAGCAGGCAGAGTAGCGGGTCAAGATGAGTGAGGCTGGCGAGCGTATAGGTCAGGTAGGCGGAGCCGATCAGGACCTCGCCCTGAGCCAGATTGACCGTATTCATGACGCCGAAGACCAGCGTCAGCCCAAGGGCGATGGTCACGTAGAGGCCCCCGAGAAAAAAGCCATCGATCAGATGGTAGAGCACCATACAGGTCCCTCTCCTTCCTTCCTTCCCTCTACAAACAGCGGCAGCGGCACGGACAGCACGGCGGCAGACGGGACCAGGCTTGATCGCTCTTGATCAAGCCCGGCCCCGCTGACATTCACGCAACCAAATGGTAGGGCAACAGAGCACTGTGGGCGCATCTGCTCAGGCTCGCTCGCCACGTTCGTGCGTTCGTCCGCCGGTCGCTCGTCTGGTCGGTTGGGCCTGCTCAGGCCAGGCCCTTGGCAGGCGCCTCCAGGCTCACACCGGAGACCGGTGGATAGACCTGGACCGTCTCGCCGTTCTGCCATTGGAGCATAATGGCCTGAACGGGATCAGCGTGATTGCTGCCAAAGTGAATCGGGCCAACAGGATAGGTCTTGTTTGTCTGGCCAATGGCCCGATTGATGGCCTCGGGATCGGTCGAGCCGGCGCGCTTGATGGCATCGAAGAGCACCTGGGTGATCGAGTAACCCATGATGTAGCCGGCCTGCTCGATGGTGGCCTTGATACCGGCCTTTTGCGCCCGCGCCGCCAGCTCCTGGCTGCCAGGATAATTAAAGGAGCGAGACCAGAAGTTGGCAATGAGCGCGCCCTCGCCGACGTTCCCGAGAGCCTGCATCCAGGTGGTGGTCGAAGAGCCTTTCTCGCTTTCGGCGATTGTCGGATGGTAGCCCAGGGCCTTCATCTGCTTCCAGAGGGCCATCGCATCGGGCGGCGTCATCTGAGTAATCAGTACCTCGGCATTGGCGGCCTTGGCGGCGGCAATCTGGCTAGAGAAATTGGTGGTGCCAACGGGGAAGATTGCCCGGTAGGCAATGGTATAGCCGAACTGCGGCGCCTCTTCGGTCCAGAGCTTGCCCATCGTCACGCCATCTTCCTCGTTATCGGTGAAGAGAGCTACGCGCTTATTGGTCTTGACCATGTTGGCTACCTGGAAGCTCATGCTGGTCTGTTGCTTCTCATCGAAGAAGACATCCCAGGCATACTGCCAGCCCGAAGGGCGCGCCGAGAGCCAGGCTTCAATGGGGGCCGTAGTTGAGATCAGGGGACGCTTGACACGCTCGGCCACCTGCGAGACTGGGATGACCAGCGGCGGCGTGAATGGTCCCAGGAGAGCCACGGCGTTATTCTGCAAATAGAGGGTTGTCGCCTGGTTGCTAGCGGTATTGGGATCGGAGGTATTGTCGAGAATCACCAGGTTGACATGATACTTCTGTCCGTTGACCTCCAGTCCTCCAGCGGCATTGATGTCGTCAACGGCGGCCTGATAGCCGGCCTTCAGGAGGACGCCGACGGCGGCCAGCGCTCCTGTTAAGGGCAGCGTCGCCCCAATAACAATCGTCTGGTTGCTGGAGCCACCCGTGCCACCACAGGCGACCATGCTCAGGGCCAGCATGGCCATGAGAAATAAGGACCGCGCTGCCTTACAGACTGTGCTCATATACTTCTCCTCCTCTGCAGTGTCTGTCTCTCGACCGGAGACGTTCGCCGCTGAACGCTGGCGACCTTCTTTGCTCGCGTGGGCGCTCGTTCGTAGGTTTGTTCGCCTGTTGCCGATATCCTTTCTTTTCTTTCCTTGCTTGTTTGACTGGTACTGGCGAGCCACAGCAGGTGGCAGGTGCGACCTGGCTGCGGTGGCCCGCGACCTGGCTCAGGAGCCCGAGACAGGATGCTGCTCGTGCTCGCTGGTTGCTGGCGAGCCGGCAGGGCTGGCAGGGGCCGCCGCGACGCCTAGATAGGCTTGCTGCAGCGCCGGGTGGGCGCGCACCTCGTCCGGCGTCCCGCAGAAGACCACGCGCCCTCGCTCCAGGACGTAGACCCGGTCGGCCACTGCCAGTGAGCGCTGGATATGCTGCTCGATGAGGACGACGCTGATCCCCCAGGCCAGAATTTGGGGTAGGGCTGCAAAGAGTTGGTCGACGACGGCTGGCGCCAGGCCCAGCGACAGCTCATCAAGCAAGAGCAGACGCGGCTCCGCCATCAGCGCCCGCCCGATGGCGACCATCTGCTGCTGGCCGCCCGAGAGACGGCCCGCCTGGCTGCCGGCGCGCTCGCGCAGGACCGGGAAGAGATCGTAGACTCGCTCCAGGCGCTGGGCAAAGGAGGTAGTCGCGCCACGAGTGGCGTAGACGGCGCCCAGCTCCAGGTTCTCGCGAACCGTCTGCTCGCGGAAGAGCCGCCTTCCCTCGTGACAGAGAGCGATTCCCAGGCGGGACCGCTGATGAGCCGGCAGGCGGGTAATCTCCTGACCGGCAAAGAGGATGCGACCTTCGCTGACGGGTACCAGGCCGCTGATGGCCTGGGTGAGGGTGGTTTTGCCAGCTCCGTTGGCTCCCACCACCGCCACAATCTCCCCTGTCCCAGCGCTGAAATCCAGCGAGCGCAGAGCGCGCAGCTTGCCGTAGTCGACGCTCAGGTGTTGCACGTCGAGCAGCGGCGGCGGGGAAGGCCGTACCGCCGCCGTCGACGTAGCTCGGGCAGAAGGGAGAGTATGTCTGCTGTCGCTCTCTCTTGCTGCAGCCATTGCAGCCGCAGGCTCGCTCACGCTCATGGTCTGATGGGCCGGCGCTTGCTCTCCCTGCTCGCTACCCAGATAGACGGCGATCACTTCGGGATGGCGGGCGATCTCCTCGGGCCGCCCTTCGGCGATTTTTCGCCCCCAGTCGAGCACGATGACGCGGTGGGCCAAGGCTCGCACGACGGCCTGTACGTGCTCGACAAGGATAATGGTGACGCCGCGGGCATGGATAGAGGCAATGAGCTGGGTAATCTCCTCTATCTCCTGACCCACCAGGCCAGCGGCTACCTCGTCGAGCAGGAGCAGCCGCGGCCTCAGCGCCAGGGCGCGGGCCAGCTCCAGGCGCTTGAGGTCGAGCAGGGTCAGAGAGCCAGCCTGGCGATCTTTGCGGTCGAGCAGGCCGCAGAGGCGCAGGATCTCCTCAGCGTCGTCGCTGAGGCGTCGCCGGCCCGGGTCCTCGTTTCGCCGGGCGTGAACCGGAATCAAGACGTTTTGCAAAACGGTCATGCGCCCAAAGGGGCGGGGGATCTGATGGGCACGCCCTATGCCAAGACGGGCAATAGCGTGCGCGGGTAGACGATCCAGACGCTGCCCGGCGAAGAGGATTTCCCCCTCGCTGACACGCTGGGCCCCAGAAATGAGGCTCAGAAGGGTGCTTTTGCCCGCTCCGTTGGGTCCAATGATGCCGAGCAGCTCGCCGCTGCGCACTGCAAAGCTGATATCGTTGAGGGCCGTGACCCCCCCGAAGCGCCTGGTCACATGACGCAGCACCAGCAGCGGGGCCTCGTTGGCCTGCTGCGGGCCTCCTCCCACAGTGGAAGCTGCTTGCATCATGCCCCTCCCTCTCTTTTTGGCTTGCTAGTTTGTTTGCTTGCTATTGAGATAGTAGCTGGCTGGCTCGCTTGTTCGCCGGCTCGCCCGATTGTGACGATCCGTCAGCGCGAGCCGGCGAGCCAGTTGCTGCCATGAGCTGCTTGTGTGGTTACTCTCTGGCTCTCTCGCCTGACCCTAGAAAGCGCTGGCCCCGCCATCGACGGCGAAGTCAGCCCCTGTGACCCATGAGGCTTCGTCGGAGGCCAGGTAGATGGCACAGAGCACTACGTCCTCGGGTGTGCCTACTCGTTTGAGCATCAGCTTACGCATGATGCCGTCGAGGGCGCCAGAGCTGATCGCCCATTCGGTTTGTGGCGTACGTATGAGGGCAGGCGAAATGGTGTTGGCCCGGATGCCGTATTTACCTCCCTCGGCGGCGAGCTGGCGCGTCATAGCAATGACCGCGCCTTTGCTGGCGGCGTGGGCCAGGCCAGGTACATCTTCGCTGCCGAATTTGGCAGAGACGGAACCGACGTTGATGATGGAGCCGCCGCCACGGGCTACGAGGTGCGGCCAGGCGGCTTTACACATGTAGTAGACCGTATCTAGCTCGCTGCGCAGGGTGTCCTGCCACATACGGGTCGTCATCTGTTCGATTGGCGCGATCCAGGCCGTGCCGGCGTTGTTGTAGAGAATGTCGAAGCCGCCGTAGGTCTTGACGGCCAGCTCTACGACGTGCTGGGCCTGCTCGGGATCGCTCAGGTCGCACGGCTGCAGCGAGACCATCTCTCCGCCGGCCTCGCGCACCAGGCGTACAGTTTCTTCGGCTCCGGCGACGTTGAGGTCGCAGCCGACAATTTTGCAGCCCTCGGCGGCAAAGCGCAGGGCCGCGACGCGCCCCTGGCCGCTGGCTGTTCCCGTAATGATAGCTACCTTTCCTTGGAGTCGCCCGCTCATCGTTGTGCTCTTCCTCCCAGGCACATGCTCACTCGTTGGCGCTCGTCCGCTTGGTCTCCGCTCCTGACCCCGTCGGTCAACAGACCACCAGGCCGCGTCACCGACAGCGGCAGGGGAAGCGGCTCGACTGCCCTGAGCCAGGCCAGGCTTGCACTGATCGCAGCCGGTGGCCTGCCGGTCGATGGACGTCGCTGGCTGGCCTGTGACCTGCCTGTGACTCTGTCTTTCCTGCAGTGTAGGAGAGGCGTAGGACAAAATCACTACCACTCGCTTCCGTTTTTCCTTTCCGGTCGCTTCCGGTTGAGCGCGCTGCTGTTCCAGGACGATCCCAGCGAGGGGACTGCTTTGAGCTGAGCGGCTGGGATAGCCCTTCGTTAGAGGGCCCTGGTCGGTCTCGCCCGGGCCGGCGACGGCGGCAGGGCCATGATGTGAGGGCCTCACGTCCTCAGTTGGCCACCGGGAAGCGAGCGGAAGAGAAAGTCGGAAGCAAGTGGTAGTGATTTCCTGGGCCTGGCCAGCTACACTGCATGACTGAGGGCAGGCGAGACAGCTTGCGCCGACGCGCGCCTCTCCCCCTTCCCCTGGTGCGGGCTTACTCCTCTCCCCGCATGGGAGAAGCTGGTAAGAGGGAGGAAGGTAGCGCAGAGGCCGGCGGGTAGCCGCCTGCCCCAGCCAGCCCTTGCCGGGCACACATAAGCAAACACCTACACACACACGAAAGCCTATTCTCTCCAAGAGTAAAGGTGAGGAGCCGAGAGGAGAGTACGCCATTATGAGCGGACAGTATTTCTGGAGGGCAGCCGTGAGAGTCGCTTGTCAGGTGAGCAGGCACCCAGAAAGGCGGTGGCGATGAGCGAGCAGAACAGCTGGGAGCGGGGCAGCACGCCAGAGAGGCTGCAGGGTCGTCTTTTCTGGCGGGGGGAGAGCGGCTACGAAGAGGCACGCTGCGGGCGTATCTTCAACGGGCGCCGCCCTGAGCGCTATCCCGCCGCCATCCTGTTAGCCAGCAGCGAAGATGATGTCGTGGCCGGGGTTCGTCTGGCGCGCGCGCACGGCCTGAAGGTCTCTGTGCGCGCTGGTGGCCATAGCTGGGCCGCCTGGAGCCTGCGCGACGAGGCTCTGCTGATCGATCTGGGTGGCCTGCGTCAGATCGAACTGGACCGCGAGGCAGGCATCGTGCGCGTCAGTCCAGCGATCACGGGCAGCGAGCTGAATGGTCTGCTGACGCAGCAGGGTCTGATGTTTCCCGGCGGTCACTGTCCCGACGTCGGCCTGGGTGGCTTCCTGCTCCAGGGCGGCATGGGCTGGAACTGCCGTGGCTGGGGCTGGGCCTGTCAGCGCATTGAGGCCATCGACGCCGTGACTGCCGACGGCGAGCTGGTTCACGCCGACGCAGAGCATCATCCCGACCTGCTCTGGGCAGCGCGCGGCGCCGGTCCGGGCTTCTTTGCCATTGTCACGCGCTTCTATCTGCGAGTGCGTCCTCTGCCCGGGGCCTTAACGCGCAGCAGCTTCTTCTATCCCGCCGCCCTCTTTGACGAGGTCATGGGCTGGCTCTATGAGGAGCATCCTCGGCTGGCTCCCAGCGTCGAAGTGGTCGCCGTGGGCATGGGCAGCGGTGGCGAGCTGACGAGCCAGGCCACGCCGGTCTTGCTGGTTCAGGGCCTGAGCTTCGCCGAGACGCCTGCCGAGGCGCGCGAGGCCCTGGCGCCCTTCGAGCGCTGTCCGGCGCGCTCGCGCGCCCTGCTGGAGCAGGTGCTGGTTCCCACAACCCTGGCCGAGGAATACGCCGAGCAGCGGCGTGCCAATCCCAAAGAGCACCGCTACGCCGTCGATAATGCCTGGCTCAACGCGCCAGCGGCGACGGCTATTCCCGCCCTGCGGGAGGTCTTTGTCAGCCTGCCCACAGCGCAATCGTTTTCGCTATGGTTCGGCATGGCCCCCCTGCACCCGCTGCCGGATATGGCCCTCTCGCTGCAGGCCGATGTGTATTTCGCCAGTTACGTGGTCTGGCAGCAGCCCGAGGATGACGCCCGCTGCCGTCGCTGGCTGGCCGAGCAGATGCGACACATCGAGCCGATCAGCGAGGGTCTCTTTCTGGCCGATTCGGACTTTACCACGCGCCCAGCGCGCTTTATGGACGAGCAGCACTGGCAGCGGCTGCAGGCCGTGCGCGCTCGCTACGATCCGACGGGCCTCTTCCATTCCTATCTGATCCATCCCGAGACCCCCATCAACGTCAATCCCTGGAGCCAGTCCTGACTGAACCAGGGTAGCGCCCGCACCGTTTAGCCCCTTGCCCCATGAAAGGCGGCTGGTCGTGGCCCACCTGGGCCGCCCGCCCCTCTCTCTGGCCCGACCAGCCCCATCCTTCTCTTCCTCTACTGCCTGCCTGTTCTGCCAGGTGAGCACGGAGAGGAGCACCTTCTAGCAACGGCGAGCGGACGGCGTGGCTTTAGCAGGAAGGCCAGTCGTCCGCCGTGGCGGGTTGACCTCCTGCTGCAGCCGTTCGCCGTCCGCTGAGGACCAGAAGGGGAAAGGGAGTCTGCAGCTCGGCAGCTCGCTCAGAGCCAATCAGGTCAGGTCAGGGCGCGCGGGCAGCAGATCAGCGTGACCGCTCAAGATCTGCTGGCGCTCCTGCGGGGCCAGGGCTGCTCCAAAGAGGGCCGTGGGGGCACGTGTTCCCATATCGAAAGGCAGGTCGGTGCCAAGGACCACGCGCTCCGCTCCCAGCAGCGTTACCAGATAACGCAGCGGCTCGGCCCCATGCACCAGCGAATCGACATAGAGACGTCGCAGCAGGTCGAGCGGCGTCTGATGCAGATGAGATAGCTCGGGCCGGACCTGAGCCCCATGCTGCCAGCGTCCCACCACAAAGGGAGCTACCCCTCCGCCGTGGGCTGCCACAAAGCGGATCTGAGGATAGCGCTCCACTACGCCGCCGAAGAGCAACGAAGCCAGGGCAAAGGCCGTCTCCGCCGGATTCCCCAGCAGATTGCGCAGGTAGTAGCGTGTCAGGCGCTCGGAGCCCAGGACTTCCAAGGGATGAACGAGCACCAGGGCCTGACGGGCGTCCAGAGCCTGCCAGACCGGTTCCAGCTCGGGCGCATCCAGATTCCAGGCATTGACGCGCGTCAGAATCTCGATTCCCGCTAGATGAAGCCGATCCATCAGATGGGCGATTTCTTCCGCGGCCCGCTCCGGCTCCTGCAGCGGGGCCAGGCCCAGACCGTGGAAGGAGCGCGGATAGCGACGCACGACCGCGGCGATCGCCTCGTTCTGCTCGCGCAGAAGGGGCGCCGCCTCTGCACCCGCTAGCTCGTAGAAGGCCATGAAGGGCGGAGGAGACAGCACCTGAAGATCGATGCCCGTTGTCGCCAGCAGCTCCAGACGGGCATCGAGATCGTAGAAATCCTCGGGGCGGCAGGCGCTGCCCAGAGGAATGCCGCCAGTCTCCAGGATCGCTTCCTTACCCTCCCCTCGCCAGCGGGCCCCCAGGATGCGCCCGTCGGGAGCGCGAGCATGCATCTGGAGATGCTCACGCGCCAGATAATGGGCATGGAAATCGATAATCATACTGCCTCTGTCTGCTGTTAGTCTCTGCACCACGGTTCCAGCCAGCCTGAGCATCGAGCGGGTAGGCCCCACCGCGGGCCAGTGATTGGGTCTGTCGGTGGGCGCCTTGCCGCTCAGATGGGGGTCGCGGCAATCTCGAACGAGCGGCGCGTCAGACCCTCCACGTCGGCATCGGGCGTCTGATCGCGCTCCCACTGGCTCAGCTGTGACGAAATCTCGACCAGGGCCTTGCAGCGCTCGTAGCGCCGCTGCATAAAGCGATCCAGAGCCTGCGGCAGCGGGTCGCCGCTCGCCACCTCCTCAGCCAGGACGATCGCATCCTCGATCGCCATCGCCGCCCCCTGCGCCACATGGGCTGTCATGGCATGAGCCGCATCGCCGATCAGTAGCACACGCCCCCGATACCAGGGCGAAGGCAGCAGCAGCGTCTCGAAAGGCCGATAGATCACCTCCGACTCATCGGTAATGTAGCGATCGCGCACCAGAGCCACCGGCCCATCGAAAGGGGCGAGCCGCTCGCGATAGGCCGCCGGCAGGCACTCGCGCGGAAAGCGCGGCGGCGGTCCCGGAGGAGGCGTCTCCACCAACAGAATGTACATCAAGTCGGGAGCCAAGGGGATGAAGCCGGCCTTGCCGTAAGGGCCACCCTCGAAGAGCCAGCCCGTCGTAACGTCAGGCAAGCGTGGCACATTGCAGCGCCAGCAGACCTGGCCCACGTAGGTCGGCTGGTACTCCGAGCCAAAGACCAGGCGGCGCACCAGCGACTTCAGGCCGTCAGCCCCTACCACCAGGTCGTAGCTGGCAAAGGAGCCGTCGGAGAAGGTCACCGAGACCTCGCTCTCGGACTGCGCCAGGGTCGCTATCGTCAGGCCCAGACGGATCACCGCGCCGGACTGCCGCACAGCGTCCTGTAGAATGGCGTGCAGACGGGAGCGCGTGAGGCCATTCCCTGGAGGATAGCGCGGCCCCGCAATTTGAGGCTGGGGCACCTCGAAGAGAAAGGTCCCCTGGCGGTCGTAGAAGCGCACACCCCCCATCGGGTGCCCGGCGGCAATGCACTTTTCGGCCAGGCCAATGCGATCGAGGGCCCGCAGAGCATTACCTTGCTGGATGATCCCCACCCCATAGACGGACCACTGGGGATTAAGCTCGACGACCTCGACGTCGCAGCCGATCTGGCGCAGCGCCACTGCCGCCGTCAGGCCGGCGATGCCGCCGCCGACAATCAATATCTTCTGCGCGCTTTTGTCCATCGTAGGACACTCCATCTTTCGCTGAGGATTCTCCCACCGCCCGAGCGAGCTGGCTAGCCACGCCCGCGCCGACGGAAAGGATTGACCAGATCGGGATCGATCTGTGTGCCCCCGGTGGCCGCCGGCTCGGGGAAGGAGCCGCCCGGCGCCAGTGGGAAGGACTCCGTCATCGAGTCGGGCATGGCGGCGTTGCGGTACATGGTGTTCGATCCCTGCGAGGGCACCCAGCGCACCGGCTCCCAGTCCGGAATGTAGTTGCGATAGCCGCCCGAGTTCAGCTCGATACGCATGCCGCCCGGCTCGCGGAAGTAGAGATAGTATTGCTCGCCCATACCGTGCTGGCCGGGACCATACTCCATGCTCAGCCCAGCCTCCAGCAGGATGTCGGTGGCCCGCAGCAGGTCCTTGATCTCCGGGAGGAAGAAGGCCACATGGTTGACACGGCCCGCGATACCCGAGAAGTCGGCGACAAAACCGAGATCGTGCGACTTCTCGTTGGTGGTGATCTGCGTGAAGACAACGATCTCTGGCATCTCGTCAGGAACGGTATATTCCATGAAGCGGAAGCCGAGGGTGTCGCAGTACCAGTGGGTGTCTCGCATGACGTCGAGTGAAGCCACAGTGACGTGGTCGATCTGGCGCGGAGCCACGCCACGCCCGGTGAAGCGCTGCGGGCGAGCGGGATAGGTTGAGCGCAGCTCGGGCGGCGCGCTGTAGCGATCTACCTCCCAGAAGACTTCGTTGAGATGGCCACCAGGACCCCGGAAGCGATAGGCTGGGCCATGCCCCGGGCCGCGCTCGATCCATTGACCTTGCTGGCCAGCCGCTTCGATCTCCTTGACGGCTTGCTCTAGCTCTTCCGGCCCCCAGGTACGCCAGCCGATATGGCCCAGGGCCGGCTGCTCTCCAGCGGTGAGCACCAGACTGTGATGATAGAACTCTCCCCAGCAGCGCAGGTAGCAGGAGTCCCCAACCCGCTCGCTCAGCTCCATCCCCATCACCTCCGTGAAGAAGCGCAGAGAGTCCTCCAATGCAGGGGTCATGATCTCCACATGGGCCAGGTGGGCAAGCAAATGTTTGCTCATGGTCTCGTTCTCTCCTCATTGGGTGGTCGATAGCACCAACAGCGGTAGCAGCAGCATGACGTCCGGCGCGGCCTCGTTCGTCTCCCCCAGGAGCAGCGCCGACGCGATCGGCACCAGCCCACATCGGCACCCTCCGGCCCGGGTCCCAATAAGTGCCTGTCTGTCCGTTCGTCTGCCTGCCAGTCGCTGCCACCAACGGTAGAGCTGGCTTCGATCCGCAGTCAAGCAAGCAAGCATATAAGCAGAAGAGGCGCCGCTCTTGATTGACGCTCAACCAGTTCTGTGCTACCATAACAGCCAGGACGCTGCAGAGTGCCCGTCATGCCTCTCACAACGCTGTGAAAGAGCCTGCCTGCTCATTTGCAAACGACGGGCATCGCACCTGGCGCCTCATCTGACCGAAGGCTGTGTCTGGTAGAGCGATCTGTCCGTTCCTCCCTCCCGTTCGCCAGACTCGCTCACAGTGTAGCGAAGGGCGGGGGAAAGATCACTACCACTCGCTTCCGCTTTTCCCTTTCCGGTTGCTTCCGGTGAGGGAAAGCACCCGCTGCGCTCTGTCCACAAGAGGATACTGAAAGATGGAAGGACATCGATTTGGGAGCACGACGCCGTGGGCCATCACCGTCGGTATAAGCTCAAAGACGACCGCTTCGGTCTGCTGGCACTCACGCTGCGCGAGAAGGCCGGCCTGACACAGGCTGAGATCGCGACCATGCTCGGAGTGTCAGAGCGCACGATCCGTCACTGGGAGGGCGGCACGGCCTTCCCTACGAGCGAGAATCTGAAGAAGCTCATCGAGATCTATTGGCATTACGGCGCTTTCCATGAGGAGCACGCGCGCGACGAGGCCCGTACGCTCTGGCATCAGGCTGCCGAGAGCGCTGCCCGGCGTTCGATCCCCTTCGATGAGCTGTGGTTTGAGGAGCTACTCCAGACTCAGCGTCGCGTGCCCGCTCATCTCCGCCCCTCTTCTTCTGCCTTTGCCCCGGCTCCGACCCCTCCTGAAGAGTCGGCCACTGTCCCCACTGGACCGCTCCCGGCTCAGCTCGCACGCTCGGCCTCCGTCCCTCAGCCGACGACCGAGGCACACGCTGAGTGGGGCGAGGCCCCCGACGCTTCGGCGTTCTATGGCCGACAGCAGGAGCTGGCCACCCTGGAGCGCTGGCTGCTCTCCGACCATTGCCGCCTGGTCGTTGTCCTCGGCATGGGCGGCATCGGCAAGACCACCCTGGCGGTGCGTTTCGCTCAACAGGTAGCGCCCCGCTTCGAGCTGATCCTCTGGCGCTCGCTGCGCAATGCTCCCCCGCTCGATGAGCTGCTGGCCGATTGCATTCAGGCCCTGACTCAGCAGCAGGGTCTGGCGCTGCCATCTCAGCTCGAAGGACGCATGACCCTGCTGCTCGATCAGCTGCGTAAGCGACGCTGCCTGCTGATCTTTGATAACATGGAGACCTTGCTGCAGTCTGGCAGCTTTGAGGGACGCTATCGCGAAGGCTACGAAGGCTATGGCCGCCTGCTTCGTCAGGTGGCGGAGTGCACGCATCAGAGCTGTCTATTGGTAACCAGCCGCGAGCTGCCCGGCGAGCTAGAGCCGTTGGAGGGACCGCTCTCGCCGGTGCGCGTCCTGAAGCTGTTCGGTTTGGAGCGTGAGGCTATTCAGCAGCTGCTAGAGGAGCGCCGCCTCTCAGGCACGCCGCACGCCTGGGACGAGCTGGTACGCCACTACGCCGGCAATCCCCTGGCGCTGAAGATTGCCGCCGCTACTGTGCAGGAGGTCTTTGGCGGCCAGATCGAGGCCTTCTTGCGCGAGGGGCCGATGCTGCTTCACACGGTGCGTCAGTTGCTCGACTACCAGTTCGAGCGCCTCTCACCTCTGGAGCGCGACCTGATGTACTGGCTGGCCATCGAGCGCGAGATGGTCCCGCTAGAGGAGCTAAGCCAGGACCTGCTAGGAGCGGTCTCGCGGCGCGAGTTGCTGGCCGCGCTTAAGTCTCTGCGCTGGCGCTGTCTAGTGGAACGCGCCGAGCAGGGGGCGATTTTTACGCTGCAGCCGGTGGTGATGGAATATGTCAGCGAGCGTCTGGTCGAGGAAGTCTGCAACGAGATCCTGCAGGAGCGCCCCCGGCTCTTGCTCTCGCACGCGCTGATGAAGGCCAACAGCCAGGACTATATCCGTGAGAGTCAGATGCGTATGCTGCTGCAGCCGCTGCTAGAGCGTCTGCTCTCCTTCTGCGGCGACGAGCAGCGGCTGGAGGAGCGGCTGATGGCTCTGGCGGGTAGCCTGCGCGGGCTGCCCTACACGGCCCAGGGCTATGGTGGAGGCAATCTGGTCAATTTAGTGGCCACGCTGAATGGCCATGTCCGTGACAAGGATTTTTCTGGCCTGGCCGTGCGTCAGGCTTATCTGCAGGGCATAGAGGCCCAGCGGGCCAGTTTTGCTGCCGCCTGGCTGAGCGACTCGCTCTTCACGGAGCCGGTTGAGAGCATCGCCTCACTTACTCTCAGCCCCGACGGGCACCTGTTGGCTGTGGGCAGCTTCAGCGGGCAGATTCGCCTCTGGCACCTGACGGAAGGGCGCCCGCTATTGACGCTGCGCGGCCATAGTCGCATGGCCTGGGCCCTGGCCTTTAGCCCCGATGGGCGCCTGCTCGCCAGCGGGGGCTATGACCGCAGCGTGAAGCTCTGGCACGTCAGCGGCGAGGAGCGGGGGCAATGTTTTCGTCTCTTCCAGGGCCACGAGAAATGGGTGCGCGCCGTGGCCTTTAGTCCTGACGGGCGCCTGCTCGCCAGCAGCGGCATGGACCAGACGATTCGCCTGTGGGAGATCGAGACGGGCCGCTGCCTGAAGGTGCTCTATGGCCACATCGGACCCGTCTGGGATCTGGCTTTCAGCCCCGATGGTCGGTTCCTGGTAAGCAGCGGCAATGATGAAACGGTGCGCCTCTGGGAGGTTCAGTCGGGCGCCTGCTTACGCATTCTGCGCGGTCACAGCGGCGATATCATGGCGGTCGCCTTCCACCCACAGGGCGAGCTGTTCGCCAGCGGTGGCGAAGATGGCCTGGTCAATCTCTGGGACATGACCAGCGGGCACCTTCTGGCCACGCTGCGCCTGCATACGACGCGCGCGGCCACCATCGCCTTTAATCCCGAGGGAACGCTGCTGGCCAGCGGCTGCGACGACGGCGCGGTCGAGATCTGGCAATTGAACGGCGAGGCCCAGCGGCTGCGCATTCTGCACGGACACTCTACCTTTGTGAGCGCGGTGGCCTTCGGTCCCGCCGGCCTGCTGATCAGCGTCTCCTACAGCGGCAAGGTCAAGCTCTGGGATGTGGAGAGCGGCAAGTGCCTGCGTACCTTGCAGGGCCACAGCAGCGTGGCCCGCTCGATGGCCTTCAGCCCTGATGGGCGCTACCTGGTGCACGGAGACGATAACGGGCTGCTCCGCCTCTGGCTCCTGGAGCCTGGCGGCCAGGCCCGCTGCCTGCGCGCTTTCCAGGGCCATGCCGGCCCGATCTGGTCGATCCTCTTCCGCGACAGCCAGACCTTTATCAGCAGCGGCGACGACCAGGCGATCCGTCTCTGGTCTCTGAGCGAGCAGGAGCAGGAAGGGACAACACACTGCCTGCAAACCTGGCATGGCCATAGCGCCGTCATCTGGTCCCTGGCGCTCGCTCCCGACGGTCAGCTGCTTGCCAGCGGGAGCCACGATCGCACCGTCCAGCTCTGGGACCTGAGCCGCGAGGGCCAGGCCGCTTGCCTGAAGACTCTCCACGGTCATAGCTCGATGGTCTGGTCGCTGGCCTTCAACCCCGATGGCAGCCTCCTCGCTAGCGGCGATAACGACGGCGAGATCAAGTTGTGGGAGGTCGCCAGTGGGCGCTGTCTGCGGACACTGCAGGGCGAGGCCAGCCCTATCGGCGCCCTGACCTTCAGCAGCGATGGCCGCTTTCTGTTGAGCAGCAGCAACGACGGCAGCCTCAGTCTCTGGGAAGTAAGCAGCGGCTACCGCTGCCAGCGCTGGCCCGGCCAGGGGGCGCTCACCTGGTTTCGGGCAATTGCCTTTAGTCCCGATGCGCGCCTGCTCGCCAGCGGCGATGAGCATAGCCTGCGCCTGGGCCAGATCGACGGCCTGAGCTACCACCTCTGCGAGCAGGCGTTTGCCCGCCACCGTGGCCAGGTCTGGTCGGTGGCCTTCAGCACTGACGGCGAGCTGCTCGCCAGCGGCGATGACGACGGCGTGATTTTCGTCTCCCAGGCCAAAACTGGGGCCTGCCTCTACGTCCTGCGGAGCGAGCGCCCCTACGAGGGGATGAGCATTCGCCATGTGCGCGGCCTCAGCGAGGCACAGAAAGCCTCCCTCAAAGCCCTGGGCGCCTGCGAAGGAGGCAGCGAGGCAACGCCGCCCACACCGCCTACTCCCTCAAGCTAAGTGTGGGCGCTCCCTGGTGGCCCCGCGCTTTTTTCCTTTCCTTCCTTCCTTCCTTCTTCATGCAAGGCAGCCACCGCGGCTGAGCTGGTCTCTTCTCCACTGGCGTTGCAGGAGCGCGGCGGAAGCGTCCAGTGGACCGGAAGCAACCGGAAAAGCGAAAACGGAAGCGAACGGTAGTGAACTCTGACCCCGGTCCAGTTACACTGAGCAGCAGAGTGGAGGAACAGATGGCTGGTGCTCTGTGGACTGTGCCCGGGCCTGCGCTGCTTGCGGGTCACCGTCGTCGTTGGTGGCGTTCCTGCCGCTCTCGCTCCCCTGGAGCGGTCCCGTGCCGCATGGCTCCTGGGCGCCTCTCCCCCGTTCGGCAGCGCCCCAGGGGCCGGCGCTACGGGCGGCGTCCCCTCGGCGACCGGGCACAGCGCCGAGCACCAGTCGACAGGCAGAGACTGTTCACCACGCTAGCGAAGCGAAGCGGTAGGCAGCAGAGGAGGAACAGAGCGAGCATGGCCCAAGAACGCTTTCTTGTCACCGGGGCCCTGGGCTGCATCGGGGCCTGGATCGTGCGCAACCTTGTGCGCGAAGGCACCCCCGTGGTCGCTTTTGACCTGGGCCAGGACAGGCGGCGACTCAAGCTGATTATGGCCCCCGAGGAGCTGGCCCAGGTCACCTTCGTTCAAGGCGACCTCAGCGAGCTGGCAGTCGTGGAGCAGGTCATTGATCACTATGGGATCACCCACGTCATCCATCTGGCCGCGCTCCAGATGCCCGCTGTACGGGCCAATCCCCCGCTGGGGGCGCGCGTCAACGTCGTCGGCACCGTCAACGTCTTCGAGGCCTGCCGCCGCCGGACGGACCAGGTCCGGCGCATCGTCTACGCCTCCTCCGTGGCCGTCTACGATCCCAAGGCCGGCGGCCCGAGCGGCCTTGTCCAGCACGATACGCCACTGCGCCCTCACTCGCTCTACGGCGTCTTCAAACAAGCCAACGAGGGCACGGCGCGCATCTACTGGCAGGAGCACGGCCTTACCAGCATCGGCCTGCGCCCGGCGACCGTCTACGGCCCAGGCCGCGACCAGGGCCTGACCTCGGCTCCTACGCGGGCCATCCTGGCCGCTGTACTGGGGCAACCCTTCCACATTCCCTTTGGGGGACGGGGCGAGTTTCAATACGCCGATGATGTGGCCAAAACCTTCATTGCCTGCACACGCGCCCCTTTCGAGGGCGCCGAGGTCTTCAATCTGCATGGGACCGTCGCCCACATGAGCGAGATCGTCACCCTCATCGAGGAACTGCTGCCCGAGAGCCGTGGCCTGATTACCTTCGCCGAGCCGGCCTTTCCTTCACCCGAGGCCTATTCCGCCGAGGCCCTGAGCCACGTCATCGGCGAGCCACCGCAGACGCCGCTGCGCGAGGGCATCGCCGCCACGCTGGCCCTCTTCCGCGAACGAGTCGCAGGCGGTGAGATCAACGAGCGCTCCCTACAGGAAGGCAGCGCCGGCAACTAAGCGGCAACTAAGCGGCCGCTGCGCTGAAGCTCTCCAGCAGCCCAACCACGCCAGTGCGGGAAGGCCAGGAGCTTCCCCACTCGAAGCAGTTTGTAGACGAGAAAGGAAGAGAAGCGCTGATGATTGTGCTTGTGGCACGTTACTATGGCAAGCCAGGCCAGGGCGACGCCATCGAGGCCGCCCTCAAACAGATGGCGCCCCGGGTCGCTGCCAGTGAGCCAGGTTGCTTGCTCTATCACGCCTGCCGCTCGCAGGAGCACCCCGATCAGTTCCTGCTCTATGAGCAGTATGTCGACGAGGCTGCCCTGCAGCAGCATCGCGAAACGGAGCACTACCGCCAGCTTGTTGAAGGGACCATTCTGCCGCTGCTCGAGAAACGCGAGCGCGACCTCTATACACTGGTCGTTGGTCAGCCTCCAGCCTCCACAGAGCAGAGAGCAGGCGAGTAGCAGATGAGCACCCGATTTTTTGCCCTCGGTTCCTTTTCTATCGCCGGCTGCCCGCCATTTGCGGGCCTGGTTTTGGATGAGCGCGTGATCGCCGTCCACGCCCTGCAGCCACTTTGCGAGCGCCTCGGCCAGCCCCTGAGCGACGACGGGAGTGTCCTGGGTCTGTTGCAGCAGTGGGAGCGCAACCTGGCCGCCCTGCAGCGAGTCGTCGAGGTCCTGGCTGAGCCAGCCGCCGCCGCAGTCATCTCCGACCAGCACTGGCTCCCGCTGGCAGCCGTCCATGTTCACGCACCAATCCTCTACCCACGTCAGATCTTCTGTGCCGGCGCCAACTATCGTCAGCACGTCATCGAGCTGGCCACCGCCCAGGGTCACGGCGCCCACGACACCCGCGACGAGGCCGAGCGCCGCGCCCTGGCCGAGCGCATCATGGATGCCCGCATCGCCAACGGCATCCCCTACGTCTTCACCAAAATCCCATCGGCCATCACTGGCCCCTACGATCCCATTCCTCTGCCTGCCGACAGCACGCAACCGGACTGGGAGCTAGAGCTAGGCGTCGTGATCGGACGACCCGCACGCCGCGTTAAGCGCGAGGAGGCGCTGGCCTACGTCGCCGGCTACACCATCGTCAACGATCTGACCTGTCGAGATCGCGTCTACCGTCCCGATCTGCAGGCCATCGGCAGCGACTGGCTGCGCAGCAAATGCCCGCCGGGCTTCCTTCCGACCGGGCCTTTTCTCGTGCCAGCCAGCTTCGTGCCCGATCCCCAACAGCTCCACCTGACCCTCAAACTGAACGGCCAGGTCATGCAGGACGAGGGGAGCGATGACATGATCTTCGGCGTCGCCCGCCTGATCGAGTACATCTCTCACTACGTGCAGCTCTGGCCCGGCGACCTGATCTGCACTGGCTCGCCGCGCGGCAACGGCATGCACTACCAGCGCTTCCTCCAGCCCGGCGACGTGCTAGAAGGCAGTATCAGCGGCCTCGGCACCCAGCGCAACCGCTGCATCGCCGAGGAGGAGAGCGACAGCTAAAGGCCGCCGGACCAGACCCAGGCAAAGGAGAGCAGCAGCATGGTGTCCTCAGCCAACCCACTCAAAGACTGGCGGGTCGATCGCCACAGCATCCGCACCATCGGCCATGATCTGCAGCGCCCGGAGTGCATCCTGGCCGAGCGAGATGGCACCCTCTGGGCCGCCGATGCCCGCGGCGGCGTCATGCGCATCAACCCTGACGGCAGCCAGCAGCTCATTTTGCCCGTGGTCGAGCGCGCGCCAGACGCGGAGCCGACCCAGGCACAGGAGGACGGCACCAGCTTCGAAGAGCGCTATGTCCAGGCTCAGGGATCGCTGCCCAACGGCCTGGCCTTCGCCGAGAACGGCGATATCATCATCGCTAATTGGGGGACCGACGCCGTCGAGATCATGACGCGCGACGGGCGCCTGCGCACCCTCTACCGCGAGATCGACGGCCAGCCGCTGGGTAAGGCCAACTTCGTTCTGCGCGACAGCAAAAATCGTATCTGGCTCAGCGTCAATACCCGCGAGCACCCCTGGACCAACCAGCTCAACACACGCACCGCCGATGGCTACATCGCCCTCATCGACGAGCATGGCATCCGCATTGTCGCCGAGGGCTTCTGCGGGACCAATGAAATCCGCCTCGACGCGCGCGAGGAGTGGCTCTACGTTGTCGAAAGCACGGCCTGGCGCATCAGCCGCCTGCGCGTCCAACCCGACGGCTCCCTGACCGATCGCGAGATCTACGGTCCCTCACGCCTGCCCGGCTTCCCGGATGGCTTCGCCTTCGATGCCTACGGTAATCTCTGGGTGACGCTGATCTTTACCGACCAGCTCATCGCCATTACGCCAGAGGGCGAGGTCCTGACCCTGCTCGACGATAGCCATCCCGAGACGCAGGCGCGCCTCTTCGCCCACTACGAGAGCCACACGCTGACCCCCGAGATCCTGGCGGCCACCCACGGCACCATCGCCCCCTGGCTGGCTAGCCTGACCTTCGGCGGGCCAGACCTGCGCACCGTCTATCTCGGCAGCCTGCGCGGAACCACTATCCCCTATTTCCGCAGCCCGGTTCCCGGCCTGCCAATGATCCATTGGCACTAAGCAAAGCCACCGGCACAGCGCACAGAGGAGCCTGCGAAGGCCGCCGGACGCCAGGTCGCCTCTGGCCTGGCCCGGCAGCCGACCTGGCTTTCCTTTGCGCCCGGACAAAGAAGCATACGAGCACAAAAGCTGAGCCATTACCTACTCCTATCAGCATCATCATAATCATAAAGAAGAGAGGCCAAACACTTATGTCCAGGCAGCAAAAACCGCCCTCCCTCGCTGCATTGACAGCAGCCGGCGCACGCTGGTTCCAGGTTGCCTACGCCGTCAACGATCTCGCCGAGGCCCAGCGCTTCTTTCAGGAGACGCTCGGCGTGCCCCGCTTCTTCGTCATCGAAGACATCCAGTTTCGGGCTTACACCTATCGCGGACAGCCGGCCTACTGCCGCCAGCATGTGGCCTTTGGCTACGCCGGTCCTCTGCAGATCGAGCTGATGCAACCGCTCGAAGGAGAGAACAGCCTGACCGCGTTCCTGCGCCAGCGCGGCCCAGGCGTGCATCATCTGGGGCTGGAGGTTGATGACCTTGAGCAGGTGCTGGGGGCCCTTCAGGGAGCCTCAGCCCCCGAGGGAACAGAGAAGGTGACTATTATTGAGAGCGGGATCGCTGGCCAGGGCACCCGCTTCGCCTTCCTCGATACACTGGCCAGCAGCGGCACCTACCTTGAGCTGGTCACCCTCGACGAAGAGAATCGCGCCCTTTTCGAACGCATCCGCCGCGGCGACTTCTAGGCAGGCCAGAGCGCGGCGGTCCACCGGCAGACCGGACCGCATCACTCCCGAATTCAACCGATCAGGCGGCGATGGAGGGAGAGGAAAGCCACCTTCCTGTGGGGAGCAGCCTAACCAAGCGCCGCCGCGGCGTCGGCGGCTGCTTACCCCCAGCAGCCTTGCCTCTGCAGAGCAGGCGGGGGCAAGGGCCTCCTACGCGGCGGCGAGGCTACCGGTCAGACCACCCCCTCGGCTTCGCGCCACAGGAAGGATCTCCGGTCTTGCGGCGACCTTATTTCTTGCTCGCGCCAGGCAGAATGCGGTTCAGGCGCGTGCCACAGACGGGACAGGTACCCTGCAGCGCCGCCCGCCCATTCTTCATCGTCACCTGATGCGCATCCTTGATTTCCCGCTTCTCTTTGCACTTGACACAATACGCCATGTCTGCCATAACTTACATTCCTTTCCGTCTAAAGCTTATGTACACGACAAACGACCGTCAGTCACGGTAGTTAATCGTGCCCTGCCCCTCGTACTTCACGAAGGACAGAGGCTATCTAGGTACACGACAATATTACTCTCTCTGGTTCATTTCCCGAAAGCATAGGGCTGGATTGGCTATGCAAAGTGTCTCTCTCCCTGTGCTATAGTAAAATCCAGAGCCTTGCCGCCTGCCTGCCACAGCAGAAAGAAAGGCACAACGCACTTCATATCCAGAGAAACAGAGAAAATCATATATTATTATAAATAAAAGGCGGTAAGTGACTCTCCTGTCACTGTCGGCAAGATACGAGGAATGTCTGTGAGGGATCTTGAACCAGAACGAGGCATATCTGAAGCCTCTAGCGGCGCGCAGGCTCGCCACGACCCCTATCGTGCCCTGCGCTACCGCAACTTTCGCCTGCTCTTTATTGGCATCTTTCTCTCTTCGATTGGCGAGCAGATGGTCACGGTGGCCATTGGCTGGGAGCTATACGACCGCACACACTCGGCATTGGCCCTGGGACTAGTTGGCCTGGTGCAGGTGGTGCCCGTGCTCTGCCTCTCGCTGCTAGCTGGCCACCTGGCGGACCGTCTGAATCGGCGCCGCATGGTCATGCTGGCGCAGGCTGTCCTGGCCCTCTGCTCCCTGGAGCTGATGCTCCTCTCCTGGCAGCGCGGCCCGCTCTGGCTCATCTATGGTTGTCTGCTAATCATCGGCACGGCCACGGCCTTCAACGAGCCGGCCAGTGCGGCGCTCCTGCCCCAGACCCTGCCACCGGCCCTCTACGCCAACGCCGCCACCTGGGAGAGCAGCGCCTGGCAGCTGGCGTCAGTCGTTGGGCCGGCCCTGGGTGGCTTCCTGGTGGCTCTCTTCCAGGGCGCCACGCCTGTCTACGGTCTCAATGCCCTGGCCATTGGTCTCTATCTCGTCCTGCTGGCCCTGCTGCGCCTGCATCCGGCTCCAGCGGCGCCATCTCGGAGCGACGAGCAGAGCAAGGAGGGGACCCTGCGCTCGCTAGCCGAGGGCCTGCGCTTCTTGCGGCGTAGCCAGATCATTCTAGCAGCCATCACGCTCGACCTCTTTGCCGTTCTCTTCGGTGGCGCCACCAGCCTGCTGCCGATCTACGCGCGCGACATCCTGCAGGTCGGTCCCACTGGTCTGGGCTGGCTCCAGGCTGCTCCATCGATCGGCGCCGTCTGTGTGGCCTTCCTGCTGGCCCACCTCCCGCCCTTTCAGCGAGCCGGGCGCACTCTCCTGCTAGCGGTGGCCGGCTTTGGCCTGGCCACCATCATCTTTGGTCTTTCGCGCTCCTTCTGGCTCTCGCTGCTCATGCTCTTCATCCTGGGCGGACTCGACAACATCAGCGTAGTCATTCGCGGCACCCTGCTGATGACGCGCACGCCGGACCACATGCGTGGGCGCGTGGCGGCGGTCAATACCATCTTCATCGCCGCCTCCAACAAGCTGGGTGGCTTTGAGTCGGGTCTGGCCGCTCAGCTCTTCGGTCCCGTCATCGCCGTCTCCGGTGGCGGTCTGGGCACCATCCTGGTGGTGCTCTGTGTGGCCTTGATCTGGCCCGAGATACGCCGCCTTGGCCCGCTCGCCCCCGAAGGCCAGGGCCAGCCAGCCGAGCAGCTTGCTGGCCAGATCGCTGCAGAGGTACAGGAAGAGACCGCGGCCCAGCGCCAGCTCTGAGCACAGCAGCATCAGCGGACAGGCTCGCCCTCTCTCTCCGTGCCGATAGCGACGAGGGCGAACCTGTCCGCTGACCTGGGCCAGGTCCTTGACTGCAGGCCGACAGGCCCGATCTCACTCCTCCCCTGCTTGCTCTTCGGAGGACGGTGCCGCCCGCAACCATTCGCCGGCCTCCTCGATATGACGCCGCATCACCTGCTCAGCCCGTTCTGGATCACGGTCCCGCAGGGCCTCGATGATGACCTGATGGCGCTCGGCCAGCTCCTGGGGCGTGCGCTGTGCGATCGCCACCGTCACGAAGGTCGTCGTGTAGAGCTGCATGCTGTCCCAGTACTGCAACAACAGGCGGTTACCCGCCGCCTGTACAATCAGGCGGTGAAAAGCAATATTGGCCGCCGTCTGGGCATGTAGTTCGTTGCGCACGGCAGCATCGCGCATCTCAGCGAGCAGCTCCTCCAGCTGGCGCAGCGTCGCCTTGTCGATGCGCATCGCTGCCGCGCGGGCTGCCACTCCCTCCAGGGCGGCACGAATGGGATAGAGTTCAAGCAGGTCGCGCCGCGAGACCTTGCGCACCTGCGTGCCACGATAGGGCGAACTGACCACGAAGCCGAGCAGCTCCAGGTCGCGCAGCGCCTCCCGTACTGGCCCCTGGCTCACGCCCAGCTCTTGGGCCACGCGGCTCTCCACAATGCGCTCCCCAGGCCGATACTGGCCTTTGACGATGGCATCGATAAGAAATTCTTTGATATCCTCGCGCAAAACGCGCCGGCCAAGAATGGGTGTACGTATATTCATCGGTGTGGAAATCCTGCAAAAATTGGCCCCGTATTCCGGGACGCTGCTCCTCACCTACAAAGAGGCACAATCGATTATTGATTAGTATAGGTCAGGGAGAAAAAGGGCGTCAAGGCGGAGAGGCAGGGCCAGACGCCCTTTGAGCAAAAGCCCCTCAATCTGTGTGGCGATAGTGAGCTACCATGCGCGCCGCCTGCTCATTGGCCGTAGAGGCGGCCCCCTTTTTGAGCAAGATATAGCCGTCCTGCATATCGATCACACCATACTCCCCACCACTGAGGACGGCGTCGACCGTATGTTCATAGTCAGCATAGGTCTTGAAGGGATAATAGTAGCCGGGAGCATTGAGCAGGATATAGTCGGCGTAGCCAGCCCCATAGGGGAAGAGATAGATGCTCTGCCGCTCGCTCAGGTGGGGGACCAGCATCGTCTGCGTTGAGACGGAGGCGTCGGGAGGAATCTCCTGCAGAAAATGATAGGCGAGGCGGTCGTGGGCATCCTGGGCAGGCCAGATAAAGCCCGCGGCATAGGGCATGGCGCTGTAGACATCGTAGCGCGCGGTTGCCTTCACGGCGTGCACCATCACATAGCTCAGCAGGAGCAGCAGGAAGAGAGCGCGCAGGACAGGCCAGAGCTGCCAGCCCGCGCCAGGGGCGCGCCGTGCCCCTGGCCAGGAGGACCAGGCAGGAGGCTCCTCACCCTGGAGGCTGCCAGCAGGGGAGGCTGAACCCTGAGCAGAGGCCGCACGCTGGAAGAATAGGGACCTGCCAAGATCGAGAGAGCGGCGGAGGAGCCAGAGGAGCAGGACCGTTGCCTCGATAGTGGCGAAAATGAGGATGGGCACGATCTCCGCATTGTATTGATAGCGCCCACTGTACATGTTGGGCGAGGAGCTGAGCAGGTTGAGAGCCAGAGTCGGCGAGGCTAATACCAGGACCCAGGGAGCCAGCAAGGGCAAGTAGCCCGCCGGCGTCAGGAGCTTCTCCAGATAGAGACGATGCTGCGGCTCCAGTACGTGCTCGCGCACAACCTGCAGCGGGTGCCGCAGAATCGTCAGCGCTACCTCTAGCGGCGAGTCACCATACTCCGACCAGCGCGAGGCCAGCAGCGAGTGACCAACAGGACTAGCGTAGTGGACAACCAGCAGGCCGATAGCGGTCCAGCCAACCGCCAGCCCGAAGACGATCAGGCCAACTCGCCAGCGACGTTGGAAGATAGCCATCCACAGCCCCAACAGGGCAATGATCCCGGCGATCTCCTCCTTACAGGCCAGGGAGAGAATGGCAAAGGCCAGAAACCAGCCGTTGCGCTGGGTATACATAAAGTAGAGCGCGAAGAGGAGCAAGGAGAGCGTCAGCGTCACGGCGTGGAAATCATAGTCGACCGCATACTGCTGCGCAGGGTAGAGGAGATAGAGCAGGGCGAAAGGGACAGCGGCCAGATCGCTGCGCAGGCGCAGGCGAGCCAGCCAGAAAGCCGGCAGCGCTCCTGTGGCCACTACCAGGACCTGGAGAATCAGCAACGTTTTCGGATCAGCCCAAAAAAGATAGAGAGGGGCAATTAAAAAGAGAATCGGCTCATAGTGAATGGCGAAGCGGTTGATACCCTCAAGACCATAGCAGTTGGTATCGGTCAGGATATTACAGATGGTCTGGTGCAGCAGGGAACCATGCAACGTATTCCAGATAGCCTGGTCCATGATGCCCAGGTCTTCGCCATTGGTGGCAAAAGCATCCTGCTTGCTGGTTACAAAGATGATGAAATAGATGCTGTAGGCGAGCATCGCCAACACAACCAGGCCCAGGGCCAACCAGAAGGCGCGTCCCCGTGGCAGCGGTTCAGGGGGGGGATAGAGTTCCTTCCTCCAGACTACCCTCCAGCGCCGCAGTGTCAGATGGAGCCACTTGCCAATTTTGTTCATAGTCCAGAACTCTCAAGGGGATCAAAGCGAGGCCTCTTGCAATGAAGGCGAGCTGACTGGGAAAGGCCTCTTTTCCAGACGATTGGCTCTGCTATGATAGCATGAATCTTTTCAATAGGCCAGTCTCCAGGACGTTTGGCTAATCCTTCCAGAGACGAGCCAGCCAATTTCATCGGTCCTTCTCCTCGATCTCCTTCCTCTCCTTGTCAATTTATTGATCATGATTGAGATACTGATTTTCATTTTGTGTCTTGAGTATCATAAGTAGTGGAAGCAGCACGTAAGCCGCCTCGGGCTTCTGGGGAAAGTAAGCCGGTGTACGGGCTATGATGCAAGTAAGCCACAGATTGTAGACAGACGAAATCGCCTCCAACAAGGGGTTGACACGACGCGAGTTGAAGCAAGGAAGAAGCAAGCAAGCACGAGGAGAGGAAGAGCTGCTACTTCGTTCCTGATCGCCGACGGGCAGTAGACGCCATGCCCCTGCTTGCTTATAACTGCAGTGGTGAAGGAGACGTGATGATCAACCTCTCTCGCTTGTTGCCCCGAGTAGCGGCAGTACTGCCCCTGCTGCTACTCGGGGGCCTGCTCTTTTGCTCCTGGCTGCCCGGAGGAACCGGCAGAGCCTTGGCCTGGAGGCCCTCCTCCGACCAACAGGTCGCGGGCCACAGGTCGCACTCTGCCGCCTACGCTGCCCCGGCGAGCGGTACCGCCGTGCTGACCTTCAAGTACAATAACCGGCACAGTGGCCATAATCCCGCAGAGGTGCTGCTGACGACGAGCAATGTCAATGCCAGTACCTTCGGGAAGCGTCTGACGCTGGCAGTCGACGGCCAGGTCTATGCTCAGCCGCTTTATGTGCCCAGCCTGCCGATCCAGGGTCGGGCGCGCAATGTGGTCTTTGTGGCGACCGAGCACGATAGTGTCTACGCCTTCGATGCCGATGCCCCCAGCTCCGAGCGAGCCTTGCTTTGGCGGACCAGTTTCCTGGGGCGCGGCATCCAGGTTCCGACCAATCATGACGTGGCCTGTAACGACCTGGTGCCTGAGATCGGGATCACCGGGACGCCGGTCATCGATGCCGCCACTCGGACGCTCTATGTGGTGGCTTTCACTAAAGAGGGTGGTCGCCTGGTCTATCGCCTCCATGCCCTGGATATCGCAACCGGTAAAGAGCGCAAGGGCAGCCCGGTGACGATTCAGGCCAGTGTGCGCGGCACAGGTGCCGGCAGCCGCCGCGGCCTCCTGGCTTTCGACCCACGCTTCCAGCGCCAGCGCGCGGCCCTGGTACTGGCCAATGGCCGGATCTATATCGCCTGGGGCTCGTTTTGCGATAATATGCCGTACCACGGCTGGATCATGAGCTACCAGTACAACGGCAGCGCCTTCCGCCAGATGGCCGTCTTTAACGATACGCCCGATGGCGCGCGGGCTGGAATCTGGGGTTCTGGCGGCGCTTTGACCGCTGATGAGCATGGCTTTCTCTATTTTACGAGTGGCAATGGCTCCTTTAATCTCCAGTTGGGCGGTCGCAATGCTGGCGATTCAGTGGGCAAGCTCTCGCCCGATCTGCGCCTGGTTGACTATTTTACGCCCTTCAATGAGCGTTGCCTGGACGACGCCGACGCCGATCTTGGCTCTGCTGCGCCCCTGCTACTGCCAACGGTCGGGGAGCTGATCGCTTCGGGCAAAGAGGGGCGGATCTACGTGCTGGCCCGCAATCACCTGGGCCGCTACCATACTATTCCTGATGCCTGCAATCACCAGGGGCGCAACGATGTGGATCAGATCGTGCAGGAGTTTCCACCGACGACGATTGGCGGCCTCTTCAGCACACCCGCCTACTGGAATGGTCCCGAGGGCGAGTATGTCTACTTTGCCAGCGTGAACCGTCCGGTGGTGGCCTACCGTCTGATCAATGGCCGCCTCTCGTCTCAGCCGGTCTCATCCACTCCCGAGGAGCTGCCTTTCCCAGGCGCCAATGTGGTGGTGACCTCTAGCGGCAATCAGGCCGGGACAGGTATTCTCTGGCTGGTTGATCCGCGCGGGGTCCTGCGGGCCTACGATGCCAGCAATCTGGCGCGCGAACTGTACAGTAGCGATCAGAGTCCCGAGCGTGATGCTTTGCCAGGGTACGTGAAATTCAGCGTGCCGACCGTGGCCGACGGGCGGGTCTTTGTGCCGAGCGGCAAGGCGCTGGTGATCTATGGCCTGCTGACCAGAGGGCGCCCCCTGCCGTCCCCGTCGCAGACGCAGGGAGATCCCCAGCAGGTGGAGTCGCATCCGGTTCAGCCGCTGCGCCTGCCTCACCCTGGACCACAGAGGCAGCCGGGTCCGCAGAATCGGCCTGGCCCTCAGTCGGAGCCGGGGCCGGGCCGGTCACCGGCCAGTGACCTGAGAGTGGGTCCCCGCCCGCTGAGCACGCTGCCAGCCCGTAGTTCGAGTGCTACCGCAGCGGCACCTGCACCTATAGCGGCCTCTCGTTCATTGCCAGCTTCTGGGCCAGGCCAGCCTGGGCAGGCGCCCAGTCAGGCCGCGCGCAGCGCTTCGTCAGCGTCCAGCCCAGCACAGTCTGATCCGCGTACGGCCCCTCCTTACAACAATGTGGGGGTCAGTAACGACGATCGTCCGGCGCTGGCCAACTTTGATCAGGGAGGCAATAGCTACTCAGCGCAGGCGCTCCAGCGCGCCGGAGTCAATCCCGGCGACCATGTCTTTGCCGGCGGCTTCGTCTTCGTCTGGCCCAATGTGCTTTCGGGCGAGCCGGATAACTATGTGGCAGCGGGTCAGACGCTGCCGGTGGAGCACCAGCCACGCGCGAAGCTGCTCGGCCTCCTCGGGGCCGCTGATCATGGCGTGGCCCGCGGCCAACTCTTGATTACCTTTACCGATGGGACAACCCAGGCGGTGCCTGTCGCCTTCAGCGATTGGACGCTGGACGGTGGCGGCTCACGCCCCCTGGCCAGCAGTCCCCAGGCCGTGAGCATGCCCTACTTTAATAGTCCCAACGGCCCAGTTCAGATGAAGTGCTATCTGTTCTATGTGAGCATCGCCCTGCCGCAGGGAAAGACTGTGAAAAGTGTGACCTTGCCGGCAGCGGTGAGCGGCGGCAGGATGCATGTCTTCGCCGTCGCTCTGCAGTAGCGCCCGTCGCTATCGGTTCGTTTAGCAGACCCACCTCATAGCGAGCGTCGTTCACCCCGGCTGGAAGGGTAGCGGGGAGGAGCCAGCAAGGAGGCTGCTCACCTCGTTACCCTTCCTGGCGTTTTGCCCCCCCTGCTCCCTTGCCCTCCTTTGCCCTTGCTTCCTGTGAATGTGCCTGCGTCGGTGGGTCTCCGGCTGCCGGCTCGCTCTGTAGCGCGACAGGATAATGGCCCAGAAGCTGCACCAGGTAGCGCCCGACGATGTCGCTCTCCAGGTTGAGGAGGCTGCCCGGACGTAACCGACCCAGGTTGGTATGGGCCCGGGTATAGGGAATGAGGGCCACGGTGAAGCGATCGTCCTGACAGGCAACGACGGTGAGACTGACCCCGTTGAGGGCGACAAAGCCTTTGGGGATAATAAAGGGCCGCAGCGCAGCAGGCAGGGTGATGGCGCAGAGGAGCGAGTTGCCCTCTGGATGCACGCTCAGAACAGGGACCACAGCTTCGATATGCCCCTGAACGATGTGCCCTCCGAAACGGCCTCCTACTGGCAGCGAGCGCTCTAGATTGACGGCGCGTTCGTCTTGATCGCTCCCTTCCCCCATGAGAAGGGGGGCGAAGCGCGTGCGGCGCAGGGTCTCGGGCATGAGTTCAACACGCAGCCAGTCTTCGCCGCGAGCAACGACGGTGAGACAGGCCCCGTCAACGGCGATGCTGTCACCGAGTTTGACGTCGGACCAGGTGGCCGGGATGGCGATTTCCAGGGTGGTGGCGCTGGTCGCCAGCACAGTGCCAACTTCTTCGACGATGCCGGTAAACATCTGGACTTAGCTGCTCCTTTCCTTGGTGCCGACGATGTCCGACCATTGGCGCCCCCCGGGGCGATGCTCACCCGCACGGCGGAGGTGCCGCAGGGTAGAGGCTAGCTCGATGGCAGCCAGGGCGCACTCGGCGGCGCGGGGAATGCGCGCCTGGGCCTGGAGACGATTGGCAGCACAGATGACGCCGAAGATCACTGGCAGACCAGTGTCGAGGGCGACGCGCTGGATACCCTGGGCAGCTGCGTCGCCGACAAGAACGTCATGGCGCGTCTCGCCTTTCATGACACAGCCCAGGCAGATGATGGCGTCGTAGCGCTGGCTGGCAGCCAGGGCCTGGGCCAGGAGAGGGAGCTCAAAGGAGCCGGGGGCCTGCCAGATGTCGATGTCTTCCTCGGCCACACCGTAGGCGATGAGGCTGCGCCGGGCCGTCTCCTGCATGGCTCCAGTGATCTGGGGATGGTACCGGGCGACGGCCAGGGCAATGCGTAGCCTGCCGCCGTCGGGACGCTCTTCAGCGCTGATGGCTTCAGACATGGCTCTCCTCCTCTCTTCGCCAGCCATCGCGGCTCGCCTGGCTGATGGTCTCACGCGCGCCCGGGCCTGATCCCGTTGGGATCGTGAGGAGATGGCCCAGGCGACGGCGACGGGCTTCGAGATAGGCACGGTTCCTGTCGCTGGCCGCGATCTCCAGTGCTACACGCTCGACCTGGAGGCCGGCGCTCTGTAAGGCCCTTAGCTTGGCCGGATTGTTGGTGAGCAGGCGCAGGCGGCGCAGGCCCAGCTCGGCCAGGATGGCGACGGCCTCATCGTAGGAGCGCGCGTCGGCAGGATAACCGAGACGCTCATTGGCTTCCACGGTATCAGAGCCGTTATCTTGCAGGCGGTAGGCATGCAATTTGCCAGCCAGGCCAATGCCGCGCCCTTCCTGCGGTAAATAGAGGAGCAAACCACGCCCTTCACGTCCGATGAGGGCCAGGGCCTGCCTGAGCTGGGCCTGGCAATCGCAGCGTTGCGAGCCAAAGACCTCGCCGGTGGTGCAGGCCGAATGAAGACGCACCAGGGGCGGCTCGTCGCCGTTGTCGAGTTCTCCCAGAATGAGGGCCAGGTAATCGCGGGCCTGGCGAGTGTCGCGATAGTGGCGGAGCTGAAAGTCGCCTTCTGGCAGCGGTAGGCGCGTCTCATTCACCAGGATAACAGGCCGCTCGCTCCGAAAGCGGGCGATGGCGTCCACAGTGATGAGGCCCAGACCGTGACGCTGGGCAAAGCGCAGCAGAGATGCACCGCGCGCCGGCTCGCCTTCTTCATCGAGCACCTCGCAGATGACAGCTCCCGGCTCCAGAGCAGCCAAACGCATGAGGTCAACCGCTCCCTCGGTGTGGCCGCGCCGGCCCAGGGTGCCGGCTGGATGGGCGCGCAGCGGGAAGAGATGGCCAGGGCGCGCGAAGTCCTCCGGCTGTGCGGTTGGGTCGACAAGCAGACGAGCGGTTAGGGCGCGGTCGCGGGCGGAGACGCCAGTAGTAGTGCCACGGCGGGCGTCGACGGAGGCCGTAAAGGCGGTGTCCTGCAGGGGAGCGTTAGCGCGCTCGGCCAGGGGAATGGCCAGAGCATCAAGCCGCTCGCCGGCCAGGGCTACACAGAGCAGGCCGCGCGCTTGCTGGAGCATAAAGTTGATGCGCTCAGCGGTGGCGAACTGGGCCGCCAGGCAGAGGTCGGCCTCGTGCTCGCGTGTCTCGTCGTCGCAGAGCAAGATCATCTGACCAGCCTGCAGCCGACGTAGGGCGGCAGGCACGGAGAGCCACAGGCCATCGGTCTCTAACAGGTGATTTGCTGGCATCACAAGATCTCTCACTTTCTTGTCGGGTTCTGCGCTGCTTCCGTCGCAGGTGAGGTGGTGGAGGTGGCGGAAGCGGCAGAGGTATAGCAGACCTCGCCCTCGATCAGCAGGTCGTCGCCAAGCGCCTGCGTGTGCCGATCATCCAAGGTAGCCGCCAGGCTTAAGCGGGGCAGGCCCTGGCCGGCAAGAGGGACCGGGGCGCAGGCCCCACCGATCAGCCGGGACGCGACGATGACTGCGACATGGTCAATGCAGCGACAGTCGAAGGCACTGCCCGTGAGGGCGGCCCCGCCTTCGAGCAGGATATGCATCAGGCCCTCGGCGGCCAGACGCTGCAGAGCCTGCTGGAGATCGACGCGCCCCGTCGGCTCGCAGGGCACTTCGATGAGGCGCACCCCCGGACGGGTCAGGACGGCGCGTTGCCCGGCGGGTACCTGCTCGCCGATCAGCAGCCAGGTCTCTCCGGCTTCGGGCGTGTTGAGCAGCCGTAGCTGTGGCGGGAGTTGGCCGCTGCTGGTTATGACTAGTCGCCGCGGCGGCTGGTGACGTGGTCTACGCTCGCTGCTGGCGGCCAGGCGCACGGTGAGCAAGGGATCGTCGCGGCGCGCCGTGCCGGCTCCCACCAGGATGCCATCGACGCGGTCGCGCAGCTCGTGGCTCCAGGCCCGAGCCGGCGGTCCACTGATCCAGAAGGCGTCACCTGTTCGCGCCGCAATCTTGCCATCGAGGGTCATGGCCCACTTGACCGTGACATAGGGGCGCTTGCTGCGCACAAAGGTGGCAAAGGGACGCAGCAACTCGCGCGCCTGCCGGGCCTGGGGATCAACCTCGTCCAGCAGCACAACCGCGATCCCAGCCTGCTGGAGCTGCGCCAGCCCACGCCCATCGACCCGCGGGTTGGGATCGTGAGCGGCCACAACGACGCGCCGGACCCCCGCGGCAATGAGGGCCTCAGTACAGGGCGGCGTGTGCAGCGCGATACAGCACGGCTCTAACGTCACATAGAGATCAGCCCCTCGGGCCTGGGAACCAGCTGCCCGTAGCGCCTCGACCTCGGCATGGGGTCCATACGGTGGCGCCGTCGCTCCCTGACCTACGATTTGCCCGTCGCGCACAAGTACCGCCCCCACCGGCGGGCGCGGACTGGTACGCCCCTCGACGCTCCGCGCCAGGGCCAGCGCTCGCAGCATCAGAGGCCGCTCCTGTTCGCTCAATACAATGGCAGGCCCTTCAGGCATGGGCATGGCATTCCTCCAGAGCAGGCAGTGCCAGCGGCTCCTTTGCTCCGACGACGGGAGCCGGGACCGCTTCTTGTGCAAATACAGCCTTGGCATTCTCCTCCGACGCCCCCGGTCTCGGAGCCTCAGCAGGAGGCAGCAGCGTCTCAACCAGGCACTGCACGGGATCACCCTGAGCTACCGCCAGGAAGCTGCTCAAGAGGGCATGATGCTCCTCGGGCTTCACCCTGAAGCGGGCCCGAGCCTGGGCAGCACGCAGCCGCGCCCGGGCTCGATGCAGGAGCTGGCGGCAGGCGCTGGCGCTCCTGTTGAGCAGGCGGGCGATCTCGTCGTAAGGACAGGCAAAGGCCTCGTGGAGGAGAAAGACGGCCCGTTCAGCGGGACTGAGCCGCTCCTGCAGGAGCCAGAGAGCACGCGCCAGGGCCTCACGCTGCTCCAGGGTCTCGACAACCAGCGCTTCTGGCTCTGGCGTTGTCCTTGGCCCATCCACCACCGAGACCGGCGGCCAAAGGCCAAGGGGCTGCTCGCGCTGCACACGGGCCGATTTGAGGCGATCCAGGCAGAGGCGGGTCACAATCGTCAACAGATAGGCGCGTAGCGAGCCTATCTGTTGCGCCGCTGCCGTAGCATAGCGGATGTAGCTTTCCTGAATAATATCCTCGATCTCATCGCAGCTGCCCAACAGGCTACGCGCAGTGGCGAAGAGCAGAGGATAGTAGCGATCGAACTCTTCCAATCGTCAGTCTTCTCCTATCGGACTATACCGTCGGCCCTGGAACTTCCCCAGGTCATGCCCTCGCGCTGCCATGCGACAGCCAGCGCGGAGGCGTACGGGCTATACCGCCGATCGGGAATTGGGAGAGGCCATCGTCTCAGTCAGCTCCTGAGCACCGGCTGGCCCACATCCCTCACCCTGCCCCGAAGACATCGTTCTCTATTTTTTCTTTCTACTAGAGGAGACGAGTCAGACCCCTCTTCTGTGACAGCTTTGCTGCATCTCTTCTGCTCAGCGCGGTTGCCAGCAGCCACACGCTTGATTTCTCAGAGGCGACAATGCTACGATTGAACAGGGCTTCAAAAGAGGAGGGCGCGGCCTATCGCCTTCTCGCGTCTTGTCTCGCCTCGCCTCGCCTCGCCTCGCCGGCACAAGGAGGAACCGCCAATGACAGAGCCTCAGTCTCCACAGTCTCCTCAGATCCAGCCGCCATACCTGCCAGTCGCCGGCGCGGAGCAATCTCCCGTCTTGCCCAGGAACGGCGCTGCCTCCCCGGCCAGCGCGCCTGAGCGCCGTCAGGAACGGGCGCAGCCCATGCTCCGCGACTACCAGTATTACCGCGAGATCTTCCGCGGGCATCCCATGCCTCTGGCCTACGTGGACCTGGACCTGCTAGAGGAGAACATTCGTCTGACACGCGAGCGCGCCAGCGGCAAGCGGGTGCGCATCGCCTCGAAGTCGCTGCGCAGTGTCGCCATCATCAAGCGCATTCTGGCCGCCGAGCCGACCTTTCAGGGTATTATGGCCTTCACAGCTCGCGAGGCCGTCTATCTGGCCGGCCAGGGCCTGGACGATCTGCTGATCGGCTATCCAAGCTGGCATGAGGAGGATATCGCGGCGGTGGCACGCGCTAGCGCGGAAGGGGCCCACATCACCCTGATGGTCGATAGCCTGGCTCACGTGGAACAGATCGAGAGTGTGGCCCGCCGCCACGGCGTGCGCCTGCCGCTCTGCCTCGATATCGACATGGCCATCGACTTCCCCGGCCTGCATTTCGGGGTCTGGCGCTCGCCGCTGCGCACAGCGGAACAGGCGCGCCCGGTCATCGAGCGGATTATGTCTTCGCCCCATGTCTGGCTCGATGGCCTCATGGGCTACGAGGCCCAGATCGCTGGGGTTGGCGATCGCTATCCGGGCCAACTGCTCAAGAACAGCCTGGTGACCTGGCTCAAGCGCCGCTCATTGGATGAGATCGCCGCTCGCCGTGCCGCCCTGGTGGCCCTGGTTAAGGAGTATGCCCCCCAGGTGCGCTTCGTCAACGGCGGCGGCACCGGCAGCGTGCATACAACACGCCAGGAAGCCAGCGTCAGCGAGATCACCGTCGGCTCGGCCTTCTATGGCCCGGCCCTCTTCGATCACTATCGCGACTTCCGCTATCAGCCGGCGGCAGGCTTCGCCATTGAGATCGTGCGCCGCCCGCATCCGCAGATCTATACCTGCCTCGGCGGGGGCTACGTCGCCTCCGGCGCCGCGGGTCCTGATAAGCTGCCACAGCCCTATCTACCCCAGGGGGCGCAGCTCATCGCCACCGAGGGCGCCGGCGAGGTTCAGACCCCCATCCGCTACAGCGGTCCCCTGACCCTCTCGCTGGGCGACCCGATCTTTCTGCGCCACGCTAAGGCCGGAGAGCTGTGTGAGCGCTTCACTCACCTGCTGCTGGTCAGCAATGGAAGCATCGTCGACAAGGTCACCACCTACCGCGGCGACGGCCAGTGCTTCCTCTAAGCAGCAGCCCAGCAGCTAGCAGTCCACCAAGAGCAGACAGCCGCTGGCAGCGAGGCAACCCCCAGCTCTTGCCAGGCCCGGCATCTCGCCCTCTAAACTATAGGAAATTCCAGCGTGTCTGGCAAGGCAAGAGGAGCGAGGAAGACGGTAAGCAGAGAACGTAAGAGAGAGAGAGAGAGCGGACGAGCATAGCAAGCTACGAGTACAGCAGCAATCAAGCAGACAAACAAGAAGGAAGGAGCAGAGGCTATGATTGCCGGAGAGAAAGAGAGCTGGCGGAACTGGTCAGGCACCGTTGCCTGTCGACCGGAGATCATCCAGCCAGCGAGCCTGGAAGAGCTAGCCAGAACCGTCGCCGAATGTGCGCGCGCCGGGCGTCATTTGCGCGTCGTGGGCGCTGGTCACTCGTTCACCCCCCTCGTCGAAAGCGATGATGTCCTGCTCTCCCTGGACCACCTGCAGGGCCTGGAGAAAGTTGACCGCGAGCGCGGTACGGCAGTCGTACTGGCCGGTACACGTCTTGGGCGCCTGGGTGAGCTGCTGCTTGCCCACGGCCTGGCCCAGGAAAATCTGGGTGACATCGATGTCCAGAGCATCGCCGGGGCCATCAGCACCGGTACCCACGGCACGGGCCTCCGCTTCGGCTCGCTCTCCACCCAGGTTGTGGCCCTGACGCTGGTCACCGCCAGCGGCGACCTCATCGAGTGCTCCGAAGAAGAGAACCGCGACCTCTTCAAGGCGGCCCAGGTCTCGCTCGGCACCCTGGGCGTCATTGCCAAGGTCACCCTGCGCGTGGTGCCGGCCCGCCCCCTCCATTACATCGGGCGCCGTGCCTCGCTGGATGATTGCCTGGATAACCTGGAGCGCTACCGTCAGGAAAACGAGCATTTTGAGTTCTTCTGGTTCCCGTACACGCCCTGGGTGCAAGCCAAGTGGATCAACACCACGGAGGAAGCTGTCCGCCAGCACAGTCGCTGGGGCCGGCTATGGAGCAACGTGAATCAGCTCGTGCTGGAGAACGGCGTCTTCTGGCTGCTGTCGGAAGCCAATCGCCTGGTGCCGGCTCTCTCGGCAACCGTCAGCCGCATCTCGGCCCTGGGCGTGGCTAGCGTCGACGAAATTGACTATCCCCACCGTATTTTCGCCACGCCACGCCTGGTGCGCTTCGTCGAGATGGAGTACAGTATTGCGGCAGACCAGCTGCGACCCGTTCTTGAGGAGATTCGTGCCTGTATTGAGGAGCAGCGCTTTAAGGTGCATTTTCCAGTCGAGTGCCGCTTTGTGAAGGGAGACGACATCTGGCTCAGCCCAGCCTATGGGCGCGACTCGGCCTACGTGGCTGTGCATATGTATAAGGGGATGGAATACAAGCCCTATTTCCGCCACGTGGAGGCCATTTTCCGCCGCTACGAAGGACGCCCGCACTGGGGCAAGATTCACACGCGCCGCCCCGAGGAGCTGGCAGCCCTCTATCCTCGCTGGCACGATTTCCGCCGCCTGCGCGCCCAGCTCGATCCCCAGGGCGTCTTTCTGAACCCCTATCTGCGCGAGCTGTTCGCCGTCGACGAGCCGCTTCCCACGCCAGCCAGCCAGTCAGAGCCTGCTTCCTCCTGATCAGGCCAGTTAGCCAGGAAGGGAGTCAGCAGTGTGATCTAGTTCACAGTTCGACTGTGAGCTGCTCCATAGCTGGCTCCCTCCCCCGACAGGCATACTTCCTTAAGAAAGCAAGCACTTATCAGGTCAGGGTCATACAGCATCAGGCCCGTCGCGACCCGCTCTGTTCGCCCAGTCGAGGCAGGAGCGATCTCTTATCCATCTCTTGTTTTATCATGTATACTCTCTCTTAAAGCATTTCTCAAAAATCAAAGGCCAAAAAGTGCATGATTAGAAAGATAGCCAAAAGACACCCTGGCTCGCTCCGCCTGTTGTTCCTGGTTCTGAGCGCCCTTAGTCTGGCGCTGGCAGCCTGGATGCTACCAACAAGCGGAGCGAGTCATCCTCAGAGCCAGGCCAATGCTGCTCCGATGGTCCAGGGTCAGCTGGTCAGCACCCCCTCGTCAGGTGGCTACCCGATCAAGGTCTTTTTCTCGCGCTACCCTGACTCTGTCACGAGTGATCCGACCGCTGTCTCGCCGGTAGAGCGCATCTCACCGACGCTTGCTGTGGGAACCTTTGCCTTGCAGATGCTCATCGCCGGACCGACCCCCAGCGAGCGCAGCGCCGGCCTCTTCAGCGAGCTGAATACCATGCTGAGTGGCCCTTCGAACTGCGCGGCACCGCTGCCGGTCGGTGGTCCAGACTTCACCCTGACGCTGAACCAGCGCGGCAGCCACAATGAGCCTGGCACAGCCACCGTAGGCTTCTGCCGCCAGCTCACCTCGCCCGGCATTGGTGCCGACGCCCGGGTACAGGCCGAGATCACCGCGACCCTGACGCAGTTCCCTAGCATTCAGAGGGTAGTGATTCTGACGCGCGATGGCCACTGCTTCGGCGACGAGAGTGGACTGGATCGCTGCTTGAGCTAGCCAGAATCAGAGGCCAGGCTGGGCGCTACGCTGCATCCAGAGAACTGCTCGCCAACCAGTGGGAGAGCTGCGCCGCACAGGCGCAGTCGCAGATTGCTTCATCTCACCACGCTGTGCTCCTTTCCTGTCTTGTACAGGGGGATCGCTTCCCTAACGCAACGCAGCGGAGCCGTCTCATCCCCTAGGGGATGGGACGGCTCCGCGTCCTCTGTACCTGTCCCCAGATGTGGTGAAATTCTGCTGAAGAGAGCGGGGCTGGCGCTCCTCAGCCTTCGGACCGGGGCTCCGGGCCGAGGAGCGCCGCCAACACCCCCGCGGGCAAGGACGACCCGAAGGAAGAAGCACAATTAAGGAATGACTATGCCTTGTAAGATCACTGGCTGATGGCGCGTATAGTCCAGCTCGTCGCCCTGCTGCACACCGGCTGGGGTCAGGGTGTCCATGACCTTCGGCACCGTGCCCGGATCAACGGTGCAGTGCGGGTCGCTGCTGGCCGAGGCGCAGACGCCGAAGGTATAGGGGCCAGGCGTGCTGGTGAAGGCGCGCGCCTGATCCGGCTGAAAGCCATCCTGGCCCGCCAGGGTGACCGTGAAGCCCCAGCCGGGTCCGGGCTGACCAAGGCTGGCCTTTGGGATGCTGAAGGTGATAAAGTGCGAGATGCTGTTTGCACTGATGCTGACGCTGCCCAGGGTCGTGCCCTGCGCGTCGATGTAGCGCTGCCCGAAGCCCTGGACCTCGATGAGCCGGCTCCAGGCCGCCGTAGCGGCAATGGTATAGTTGCGCTGCGGGAAGGATGGCGCCGTCGAGGCGTCGCTGGGGGCGGCATTCGGATCGTGCACGTAGACATCGATGAGCTGGGCCCCAAGCGGGCTGCCAAAGGTCGGCGTCAGATCGCGCACCTTCAGCTTGAAGACAATGCTGTCGCCGCTGTCGATGACGCGAAACTCCAGGATGTCGAAGGCCCCAGCGTGGAAATCAGCAGCGGTCGGGTAAGCGTAGTTGCCCGGTCCGTTGTCGTCTCCCGCAGGATCGCTGACGTCGAGCAGCACGGTGCCTGGCGTGTAGTCCCAGACGATGGTTTCTGTGGCATGGGCCGTGGCCCCCTGGGGACTGACAGCGACCACGGTGATGACGGTGGTGCCACCACTGATGGGCAGCTGGACGCTGAAAGTGCCGTCCGCCGCGGCGACCGTGCTCACGAGCGTTGTCTGGCTGTTGTTATCGGTATTGGTGCCAGCTACGTAGATCCTGTTGCCCGGGGCCGAGCTGCCGCGCACTGTTACCGGTGAGCCATCAACTGCCGTCAGGTCGCCGGGGGCGGCAATGCTCAGCGTGGTCTGGATCGGATGCTGTAGCACATAGCGGGCGTAGGTCGCGGCGGGTCGCTCCAGCAGGGTGTGAGCGCCCAGGTCGAGGAAGAGGCGCACAAAAGCCCCTTCGGCCCAGGTGAGCGGCGAGGCCGAGCCGGCGGGATGGCCATTCTGGAAGCCGATGGAGGCCACGGCCGGATCGGTACCGTAAGGCGAGGGGGCCAGATCAGGCAGCTCCCAGTCTTGTTCAGGGATGAGGCCCACGCCCGAGGCAAAGCGCTGCATGGTGGCCAGTAGCTCGCTCGCCATCGCCAGATTGCCATTGGCCAGAGCGTACTCGCCGCGCTCCTCGCTCAGCACCGGCCAGACATGACCCGTGCCGACGCCAGAGGGGGCCCAGGGATACCCATTGCTGGCAGCATCGCCGTAGCCGTCGCCGTTATAGCGATGCCAGCCCGGTCCGCTATTTGTCTGGCTCTTGATGGAGGCATCAACAACCGGCAGCGATTCGGCGATCACGGGATCGCTGGCCGGCTTCAGTCCGAGGCGGACCAGCTCCAGGAAACCGGCGTCGATGACGCTGCGCTGATCGAGGGTCGGGCCCCCATTGCCCAGGTTATAGCTGACGGCTGCGTTGGGATCGCCGGTCTTCGACAGGCGGATATAGTAGGGATGATTGGCCAGCGGGCCAGTAGTGGTCACGGTCCAGCGCTCGAGGGAGCGCTGCCAGTCGTCGGCGACTCCCAGCCAGAGCCGCGCATTGGCCTCATCCCCATTGGCGTGGGCGATCTGGGCCGCTGCCACCAGACCGGCGATCTCGGCGGCGATCGTCGAGGGCGAGTAACCGCTCTGTTCTTCCCAGCGCTCCACACCGTAAGCCGGGCCGTGGCTCATCACAAAATAGGCCGCTGGCTTGATGTGATGCTGATAGAGATCGGCATTGGTCATCTGGAGCTGATAGGCCATCAAGGTTGGATAGCTGGCCTCATCGAGCTGGGTGCCGAAGGAATCGGGAGCAAGCTGACCGTTGAGCAGGCTATTGCGCGGCATGGAGCCGTCGGGGCGCTGCTGACGGTAGAACAGGAAGGTGACGGCGTCGCGGGCCGTCTGCAGGTCGCCATCCAGGAGCAGGCCGGTCCAGGCTTCGTAGAGGTCGCGAGCGAAGACCTCGCGATAGGAGCCGAAGAAGAGATTGTTGGGATCACCGGCGGAGACAGCCTGTCCCCAGGGTGAAGCCAGGCTGGCAACGATGGCCCCGGGAAAAGTCTTGTCCTCGGAAGCCTTGATGACGTTGGCGCTCAGATAGTATTCACGCCGCAGCGCCTGCCATTGGGCGTCATCGAGACCCGGCAGACGCGGCGCTGCACGCAGCGCAGCATCATAGCGCAGCCAGCCGGCAGCATAGTCGGCACGCAGGCGCGCAAAGGGAAGACTCAGCGAGCTGCGCGCCGCCTGCAGGGCCGCCGTGCGCGTAGTGCCAAAGCCCAGGACGACCGTTAGCTCGGCTCCGTGACTCAAGTCCAGCTGGGCCGTCTGCACCACGTTGCCGTTGTCAGCTTCGTCGTAGATCTGCGTCAGGGCGTGAGTCTGCTCAAGCTGCACCAGGCCATCGCTGCCTGCCCCGAGGAAACCGTTACTCACCTGCAAGAAGGGTCGCGAGGCGGCGAGGGCCGCATAGACCGGCACAGCATAGCTGCGATTGGCGGCGTTACTATGGGTGTTGGTGTCGAAGGCCACTGGCAGCGGCTGGCCGGTCGAGGTATCGGTCAGGGCACTGTCAGCTCCGCCATTACCGGAGCCGCCGCCCCCATTGCCGTTGATCGTCGGATCGAAATACAGGTAGAGATGATAGTCGCTCAGGCTGCCAGCCAGGGGCGTAAAGCGCAGGTGCATCACCACGCTGTTGCGCGCCGGGTCCGTCAGATAATCGGTCACGATGCGATAGCGACCGCTGCGAGCCGTCGTGATAACGCGACAGTCGAGGGCCGCCCCATCGAGCAGCTGCACGCTATAGGTGGTATCGCGTGTTTGCAGATCGGTAAAGGTCTGCCCATCGGTCACAATATATTGCAGGGCCTTGACATTGGTATTATCGATAGTGGGGAAATAGACATCGCTGAGCACGCCGTCGGCCAGGGTAAACCAGACCTTTGAGGTGGTATTGCGGGCCGTGCCGACGCAGTCCTTGCGCGCCAGGTCGAAATAGGAGAGCGCGCCCGGCCCATCGGCGGCTACACGATAGGGCTGGCGGACCTGGGCGCTGGCAGAGCCGCCAGGGAGGACCAGCAAGAGCGCACAGCAGAGTAGCGCGAGGATCAGGCGCGTCGGTGCCGGCTGCCTCAGCCAGGCATCATAGCCGGAACTGGCGTTCTGGCTCCTTCCATACATCAGACGCTGCATGCGTCGAACCTCTTTGGCAATCATAGCAGCTTTCACCTTCTAGCGGAGGCGGGAGCTGCACCATCCAGGTGCCTCTCTCTCCTCCTGGCCGTTCTTTCCTCTGCCCTTTCCTTCCCTGCTCCCCACTGAGGCAGTTTTCTGCTGGAAAGACATAGTTGCAAGAATCATGCCCATTTCTGTGCTACACACAGCACACAAATGGAGCGGCCTGGAGGGCAGGCCGCTCTCTGACAGTGCAACCTACCAGCCGGGCTACGGACGCTCTGACGCCACTGGCTCTCAAGACAGTTTTTTCATGCTTATTACTTCTTACTACAAATATTCTTCATCCCAACAATAACTAGATAAAAATACTTATATTCTATTCATTGACAATTGCCAATATACCGAACATATATATGTTTGTCACCGTTGTGCTAGGCAGAGCGAATGGTAGAGGAATTGTCGCGCAAGCATTTCCGCGGAGAGGAGAACAAGTATGCAATCGTGGCCGACGGCAGGAGCAGCGTATCCGCCGGAGGGATCTGGCGCGACGGGGCACACTCTCTGGCAGCAGCTGCCGCAGCGAGGCGGGTGGCTACTGCTGCTCAACGTGCTGTACGGGCTGGCCGCCCTGCTGGCTCTAGTGGCGAGCCTGGTCAGTGTCACCCTGGGCCGAGAGGCCAGCCTCAGCATTATTCTTTTTGGCCTCCTGAGTCTACTCCTTTTTCTGCTTGTGAACATCCTGATACTAGTCACCGATGGCCCCCGTTTCTGGAGTTTAGGAGGAGAATCAGCGTGGACAGCCCGCAGTTGGGACCGCAGGCTGCTGACAGGAGCGCTCTATCTGCTCCTCGCGATCATGCCTCTGGTCTATCTGCGTCAGGCCACACGCCGCTACCTTGAGGCAGACGAAGCCACCCAGGGGAGAGCGCAGCTACAAATCTGGCGTGGCTGGGGAGCGAGGCAGCGTCTGGCCTTTGGTGTCGGAGGAAGCATCTTGCTACTCATCTGCGCCCTCTGCTCCTGCCTGGCGGGCATGCTGAGTCAGAGCCTCATCCAGGCAAGCATGCCCTCGGCCTCGCCTACGGTCTCGTCGGAGAACCGCGCCGTCTCCCTGGCAGCTTCGCCGACTGCTGGCAGCACTGTCACCGTCAGCAGCGCGACCCCGACCCCAACAACAGCACGCAAGCCGGGCGCGACCGTTGCTCCGACTCGTGCGCCAACGCCTACGCCCAAACCGACCCCAACCCCCACACCTACACCATCGCCTACCCCTACGCCTACACCATCACCTACCCCTACGCCTACACCTACACCTACACCATCGCCCTCACCTACTCCTTCACCTGTACCCACTGAGGCACCGACACCGACGCCTACACCGACGCCTACACCATCACCTACACCCGCGCCTACCGAGGCACCGACGCCCACCCCCTGCCCTGGCGTCAACTGTAATCCCTGGGGCTACAACTTCGACCCCACCAATGGGAGCCTCATCTACTCGCCTCCCGCCGATTTTTGCAGCTACTTTGACTGCATCTCCAGCTTCTGGAAAGGCAAAGGCTATGTCGTTGAATGCAACGACGGCATGTACAGCAAATCGGGTGGTCTCCCAGGGGTCTGCTCCGATCACGGCGGCGTCTGGCGCCCCCTCTACGCCCATTAAAGGGTCAGGGATAGACGCAGCGATCTCCTCCGGAGCCCTCGAAGCCGGCGGCTAGCGTGGCATAGCCGTCGGCTTTTTCTACTGACAAGGCTGCCGCTCCTCCAGATAGCGAGAGCCTGCTCTCCATCAGCCCGCAGACCACTCGCCGGGCAGCCGCTGGCAGGGCTGCCTGTAAAGCCAGTATAGGCCCAGTTTCCGTTTTTCTCGAACAGGTTAAGATCTATATATTGAAATTCAATAGATTTATATGACAGAATATTACTCCCCCGAGAAAGCAAGGGAGCATATTCACTGTAAAGCGAGGAGAAAGGCAGTATGGAACCACCAGCCGAAGCGACCCCTGTAGTTCCTGGTAGCCCTGGAGGCCGGCGCAGAGTACTATTATTGATCGCTTTACTATTTTCCTATTTCTTTCTTCTCTTTCTCTTTTTCATCGATGGTGGGATTACTAGCGACGTTAGTGCTTCCGGCACAGTCACTGGTCTGGGGCCTTTAGAAGTCATTGAAACGCTTTTGCTGCTGCTAATGCTGTTCACGCTCATCATCAGCGAGGGTCGTCGTCTGTTGAGCCTGGAGGGGCGGCTCAACTGGAAGCGGCTGAGCCGTTTTCAAAAGGTGCTCCTGGTGCTGGGGTATCTCAGCACCAGCATTGTGCCGATCTACCTCGTCCTGGCCCTGCGGTCGCAGCTGCGGCGTCAACAGCAAAGCCTGGGTCAGTTCCTGTGGAGCGAGTGGCAGCGCTATCGTCAGCGCTCACAACGCAGCCAGCTCGCGTTAGTGCTGGGCTGCATCTCGCTTGTCCTTGTCTGCTCTTTCTGCACGAGTGCGGCAGTGTTTAGCGAGCGTCAGGCCCTGCTTGCCAGCCTCACGCCCACAGTGGCCAGCGCTGGCCAGGGTGCCGCGCTCGCCCAGCAGCCAGCCGTCAGCGCAGTGGTCTATGGCACCCAGCTTCCCCAGGCAACGCGCCAGGCAGCCACTCCTACGGCAACGCGGGCGCTGTCGCCGACGCCCAGTCCCACACCGACACCGCGCCCTCAGCCGACACCGACGCCCAGGCCGAAGCCGACGCCCACTCCGACCCCTATTCCCTGCCCTGGCGTCAACTGCAATCCCTGGGGCTACAACTTCGAGCCGGGGGCCTTGATCTACTCGCCCCCAGCCAGCTTCTGCGCTTACTTTTCCTGCATCGGCAATTTCTGGAATGGCAGGGGCTATGTCGTTGAATGCAACGACGGCATGTACAGCAAATCGGGCGGCATCCGCGGCGCCTGCTCCTATCACGGTGGCGTCTGGCGCCCGCTCTACGCCCACTAGGCTGCCGGGTCGCTCGTCCGCTGCGTCGCGTTGGCAGGCTGGGGCTGGCTCAGCCTCAGTCGCCAACGCGGCAGCTCTCTGCTGTGCTGGTTGCCACCGTCGTGGCCGTCTCGGGTGTGGAGGAAAGCCGCTGCTCCCCCCCGGGGGTAGGAAACTTGCCGCGCGTATTCACCAGCAAGACCCCCACAATGACTATCAGTCCTCCGAGCAATTCGAGCAGTGTGGGAGCCTCGTGCAGCCAGAGCCAGGAGATTGCCAGGGCCAGGAGCGGGGAAATATTGAGAAAGCTGGTGGCCAGCGAGGCTGGCAGGCGAGCCAGAGTGAAGGCCCAGGTACCGTAAGCGATGGCCGCTGGGAAGAGGCCCAGATAGACCACTGCCAGCGTCGCCGCCGGCGTGGCCTGGGGCCAATCGTGCAACAAGGCCGGTGCAAAGGGCAGCATAAAGAGCGTTCCAGCCCACATCGTGTAGGCCGTCATCTCGCTGCTGCTGTAGCGCTGCATGTAGCGTTTCTGAACGATGAAGTAGACGCTTTCGCAGAGCGAGGCGAGCAGCACCAGTAGAGCGCCGGGAGTGAAATGGAGGCCCTCCTTGCCGCCCAGCGAGATAATGGTGACGCCTGCGACGCTGATGGCGATTCCCAGCCAGCCCCAGAGCGTCAGGCGTTCGCGCAGTACGAGCAGGGCTAGCAAGGCCGTGAAGCAGGGGACCGAGGCTACCAGGAAGCTGGCCGTGCCGGCGTTGACGGTCAGCTCACCGAAGGTCAGGCCAGCGTGGTAACCGGTGATGCCTATCAGGCCGAGCACAAGCAGGCCGGGCAGGTCACGCCAGGCCGGCAGGCGCATGCGCGTGAGCAGGGCATAGAGTGCCAGGGCCAGCGAGGCGACGAGAAAACGCAGCAGGATGAGGGCACCGGGCGAGTAGCTCTGCAGACCTGCGCGAATGCCAGCGAAGGCTGAAGCCCACAGCAGCAGAGTGACGATCAGCGAGAGGGCGGCGCGGGCATCGCCTGGTTTAGTCGAATGCATCGTTGCAACCTCTATTCTCAATACCAATAGCGGTAAGTGTAACCCAGGCACGCGCTCCTTTTCACCAGCCAGGCGCCAAAGAGGAGGCCGGCCAATGCCGCTCATACTGAGTGCAGCAGTGGGAATGAGAGGGCTGGCCAGGCTGAAGTTGGTTTTTGTTCATACTTTGCAGTGGGTTGAGCAGCAAGCAGCAGCGCTCATGGCGATGGGCATCGCTTGCTGAAGTGCTAGCAGCTCTGCGCAAGTGCGGTAATCCATTTGCACAATCTCTGCGTATCCTTCTCACGAGGCGGAAGCGGGTGGCCAGGGAATGCTTTGCCGCTCTGGTTTCTCAGCAGTGACGGCCCCATCCCGGTTCGGTGAACGGGCGCACGCCGTTCCCCTTCCTGACCATCGCGCGCCGCCTTGCTGTTGGAGAAGCCCGGCCCAAGAGCCAATGGGTCAGCCAGCCGGTCGTGTTGTCCCATCAATCCAGAGCAGCCCCTCATGCAAGGGGACACGATGCTTGCGATTCTGCCATTTGACATTGCGAGCGCGCAGCGGCTCAAAGCGCCAGGAGTGGAAGCCGTTGGCCAGGGCCAGCCCACCAAGCCACTCCTCCACTGGGACATGAACACCATAGGGGGCGGAGTCCCCTATCACCAGGCAGACCAGTCCCCCCGCGGCGGTGACACGGCGTAGCGCCTGCCAGCTACGGGCCATATCCAAAAAATAGGCGGCGATCATGGTATGGTAGGCTTTTCTGCCGCCATGCAAGAGCCGCTCCTCCTCCAAGCGCGCGCAGGTGGCCCGCAGCTCTGGCTGTAACGGGGCCAGCAGCGGATCAGCCAGCAACTGATCGGTCTCCTGCACCAGGGCACTGACGTGCTGAGTACAGGAGCGAATCAGATGGCGACGGACCGCCAGCTGCAGATCGCTCCAGCGTTCGATCTCCCCAAAAAAGCAGAGTTCCAGACGGGTGGCATCGGCATAGTCATAGTTGTTGGCATAGGGCGGGGAGGTAATCACCAGCTCGGCCCAGCCGGCAGGCACTCCCTCGCAGGTGCGCGCATCGCCTCGCAAGACCTTTGCTTCTCCATCGCGAGCCTGACGCTGCCAGCAGCGCATGTCTTCAGCCATCAGCTCAACCCGGGAGAGAAAGGCCTCAAAAGGATCAGCAACCTGGGTTTTGGTCTTAGAAGGCAGGACATATTGCCATTGGGCCGTTCCTACCGAGGCACAGGGACGCAGAATAGCGGCCAGGGCCAGCCAGAGGAGTGCGGAGAGTGTCGCAGGCCAGGCAGACACCTGCTCCTGCCAGGCCCGTAGCAACTGCCTCAGCCGCTGGAGCGTCTCAGGCCGATAACATCTGAGCAACAGCTCAGGCAGCTCCTCGACAGTCGTCGGCAACGTCCGAGCCAGAGCCAGAAGATCGGAGGCAGCTTGTCGCAGCAAGGAGGCCTCTTCTCGCCAGTGCAGCTTCGCCTCCGCTACTCGTACGAGAAAGGGATGGGCCTCCAGACCCACAGCCTCCAGGCCAGCATATTCGGCTTCAAGCAGCACCGTTCCCGTGCCGCAGAACGGATCAAGCACGTGCCTTCGGCCCCGGTCGCGCTCACGCTGCAGAAGCTGACGCACCCAGAGGGCCGAGAAGCCAGCAGGATAACGAAACCAGCGATGTACAGGCAGGCTCAGATTGTCGGCAAAGGTGCCACTGCGTTCAGGCCGCACCTCTATCGGCAGTGACGCCAGCTCGGGAAAGAGTGTTTCAGAGAAATAGCGCTCTTGTGCCTCTTGTGCCACAGCTTTCGCGACGGCCTTCCAGGTTGATGGCGACCATCCTACCACCATCCCTGGTTAGCCTTGCTCCTCTCTCAGATTCAACAGATGTGCAGCTCGTCCTTAGTCTACCACAGCGAGATCTCACCACCGGCCCGCCCTGGTCCAGCAGTACTGCGTACCACGGCTACCCCACACGGGGCCGAGGCTGCGATCCGCGCAGGCCAGCCCGGTGACCGGGCACCGGACCGGACTGCCTGCCGCCGGCCAGGCTAGGAGGGCTTCAGACCGCCTCTCCCGAGCATGGTGAGGACAAAGCGGGCCGCATTTTCAGCAGCACGGCGCTGATTCTCGGCCTTGTTCTCACGCTTATGGCCATCTCCCCAATCGCAAATGGCCTTGACGACGATCCACTCGCAGCGCTCGCGCATGGCCGCCGCATAAAGGCCAGCGCCCTCCATCTCGCCCCCGATGGCCTCTCGTTCGAGGGCCAGCAACTGCCTGAGCAGGTCGGAATGATCGACAAGCTTCTCTCCACTGAGCAGTAACCCAAAATGTGCTTGGGCCCCGGTCCAGTCGAGATCGAGATCTTGAAAACGACTCAGCAGGCGCACCGAGGCCGTAACGCGGTCTCCCCGCGGGATCAGAGCCATTGCTCCCCCATCTCCCACGCCAACACGCTGCGGCTCGTAGCTCATGAGCTGCTGTGAGACCAGAATGTCACCTAGTTGCTGCTCGCCGGGCCGCAGGCCGAAGGCGATCCCCACCATGATTACCGCCGCCGGCTTGAGAGAGCGAATGGCCTCGCTGACCGCTAGCGTCGCCCCACCAGCCCCCAGAGCCCCCATCTGTGTGCGCAGTAGCCAGGTGGCAGCCCCCCCAATCTCACCCAGCGAGTAATAGGTTTCAATGCGACTATACTGACGCTCGAAACGCGCCCCCCACTCGTTGACTGCCACCTCACGCACAGCTCGCACCTCGACATCGGTGGCCGTCACAAGCAGAACATCGCAGCGCTGAGCGGAGAGCGTCGAGCCACTGCGACGACTCTCAGCCGTCTGGCTCCCCCCAGCATGGGAGGCAGGCCCAAAAGCGGTAGCTGCCGACGCCGCCGCTGGCCCAGGTCTCTCCTGCCCTCCTTCGCCCGTAGCCAGCTCCTCAGCCAGCGCGCGAATTTGTAAGGCCAGATTTTTCAGCTCCCTTTCACGCTGCGCCGGCGGGAGGGCGTGCAGCGCTCGCCCATTGGAGGGGAAAATGACCAGATCGGCAAACGGCTCCAGCTCGTAAGGGCATTCCCGCAGCTTCACAGGAAAGAGACGCACACGCTCAGGCTCTTGCAGATAACGCGCCTGAGCAAGATCTCTCAACTCTGGATAAAGTGAGTCAACAAGCAGATCAGGACTCAAAAGAATCAAGATAATTTGCGCCTCATTCAAGCGTCGGCGCAGCTCCTCGCGAATCAGTTGCCCGGCCCGAAGCTGCCGCGGCCCCCAGTCGTTGATCAGCCCGGCTTGGCGCAGCGGGCGGAGGAAGGTCTTCAGCTGATCAAGCAGGCGCTCATCGTCATCGCTACGCGCACAGAGATAGAAGAGGTTGACAGTCACAAATCACCTCGTTTTCTTCTTCTTCTCCTTCTCACAGAGAGCCTTCATCAAGACAACTACAGTATAGCTAGAAGGTTGTCGCGCGGCAACACGGGCAGAGAGAGCAGACGACGGCCAAGGTTCAGGTGACCAGATTCCACAGTCTGCCGTGGCATTGCCCGGTTTTCCTCGCAGATCGCTCCTTCGCCTGGAACTATTGTACGCAAAAGACAGTCCATTTTAAATCTATAGCCTGTTTGTCAGTAGCGCCTGGTATCCACCCAAAAATACAGCTTGCTTGCTAACTATAATGAACAGTCTTCAAGAATAAGAATTGATGGCAACGCCATTTACAATGGAGCAAGCAGGGTGCTATTTTAGAGAAAAGGGATACTGATGAATGGCTCCATGAAAGAGGGAGGTGAATGTTTTCTATAAAATACACAAATACTAATCATAGCAACAGCGAAGCAAGTTATCCCAGAAACGATGTACAAAAAGGGATTTATCAGATATTTATAATGGTGCAGAAAGGACTGCATCATGTCATCTCAAGAGAAACAGCGTCAGCTGCGAAGGGTGCTTATTGTCACGCCACTCAGCATAGAGATGAAGGCTGTCCAGCGATACGCTCGCTCTATTCAGCGCTGGAGTCCCTCCGCAGCCAGTGCCAATGACTACGAGGTTGGTGAGTTCAAGGCGAGCGGCACACACTGGGAGATTGTTTTCAAGGAGAGCGGCCAGCGCAATACAGTCTGCTCGGTGGTGACCCAGCAGGCCCTCACTGATACCCAGCCGGAGCTGGCGATGCTGGTAGGGGTTGCCGGCGGCCTGCGCGACGTAGTGCCTGGCGATGTGGTGATACCCGAGCTGATCTACGACTACGCTTCAGGAAAAGCCGGCGAGCAGTTTCAGCCACGACCACGTACCTTCGCTCCCGACCGGGTTCTGCTCGAACAGGCACGTAGATTGGCCCGAGACACGGCCTGGCAGCAGTGGCTGCCAGCTCCGCCGGAGCGCAATCCCTCCGTCCTGTGCAAGCCTCTGGCCGCAGGAGATATTCTGATGCACTCGCGCCGTGCCTCAGTCTATCATTTTATTCGCACTTATTACGATGATGCCGTCGCAGTGGCAATGGAGGATGCCGGCTTCATGGAAGCTGCTCAGTATAACCGGACTCCGGCAATTGTGGTGCGCGCGATCTCCGACCTTCTTGATGATAAATCAGAGCGAGATGCTCAGGGCTACCAGGAGCAGGCTGCCAACCACGCTAGCGCTTTCGCTTTTGCTTTACTAGCTTCCGGCCTCCCGCCATTGGGTAACGGCTGCGCCAACAGCAGCGCACCTCGACCGGTCCCCGCTTCAGACTGCGCAGCGCTCGCTCTCTTGCAGGAAGATCTGCCGCACTATGAAGAGGAGCTAAAAGCAGCTTTGAGCCTGTTCTCAACTGCCAAAACGATTTATCCGGGTCAGTGCCGCCACTACAAAGAGTCGCTTGATAAGTTTGCTACCGCGGTCCAGCAAGCCATTGGCAAGCTGCCCGACGACTACGCCCTCTCTTTGCGCCTTGCCAATCTGGGAGACGCTCTGCTGCAGCTCCAGCAGGCCGCTGAGCGCTTGCGCCAGTGCTGTCCCCCCGGCGAATCGTCACAGGAACAGCGCGCTTACCAGCAGGCTCTCCGGCAAATCTGTCAGGCCCTTCAGAAAGTCCTGACCTGCCTGGAGCACCTGCACGAGTCCCTGGACAGGCGCCCCCCTTGACCTTGAGTAACAGACACTCCTGGGCTATAATGAGGCCCGTGGCCCTGGCGTGGGATGGCCCACGCTGGCCCTGGCTCACGAGGGTTATCCCCGGGAGACTCAGATGTGGTGAAATTTTCATGGTAAATGAGTCGGATGTCATCTTTTCCCGAGGCCAGGAGCATGCAGAAGAGCGGACGCGCCGTTACCTGCGCGGAGTAAGGGGTTGTATCGAAGAAATGCGTGCGGTCTTCCTCTATAGGGTGAATCTACATGAGATCGGTATTGCCACCCTGCAGCGCTTCGAACAGGAGCTGCGCGGTATCCATGAGCAGCTTGATACAGATCCCACCCTGAAGGCCGCCCTCCGCAATGTCGACGCAATCATCGCCGCTATCCAGGATGCTAAGACTAGCATCTATCTCGCTATCGATCTGCAAAATATGCGCCAGACGTACGAGAATCGGAAGCGGCTCTACCAAGAATATAGAAATATCGCTCATGCACTCACCTACGCCCTCGAAGACCTCCTGGCTATTCCCCCACGTTGATTTGAATGTTTGTTCAAATATTTTTTATGCCTTCTTTATGCCCCCCTGTGCTAATATAATAGTGGCGATGGCTTTCGCTTTGTCGATAAAGCAAGCATGCTGAAAACAAAGAGCGTGGCTCGGGGCGTGAGATTCTTCTCTTATAGAGAGAGGCCGAAGAGGAAATTGGCAGGTTTCTGCGTCTATATGAGTGATGTGATCAGTCCGCTCGGGAAGAGTCAACCTGAAGCAACTGGATAGGTTCCTCTCCCGCCACCCCTACCCAAGCAGAGGATCTCAGTCACGAGAGGAGGGAGGTTCGCTTTGAATGATACTGTTGGCAGGCCAGCGGAGCTGTTCGCCGCCCCAACGACGAGGCACTCGCTCGACCAGTTCCGCCAGACCCTGAATCATTATTTCGCTGTGATTGGGCAGCAACAAGAGGCACTTTTGTTAGAGTACCTTGCTCTGCGGAGCCAGGCCTGCCTCCGACTGGATCAGTGCCTGCGCCTGCAGCGCCTGCTAAGCCAGTATCACGAGCAGCTTCTATCGTTCCGTGGCCTGTTGGAGCAGCCTCAGCAGCTCCCCGATGAGATCGTCCCTCGCCGCTATCTGCCCCTGCTCTTCCTACACAATGCCGAGAGTCAGACGCGCCATCTGCTCGATCTATTGATAATGCTCCCGCCCGTTGAGCAAGAGCGCGCTCCAGCCCGACAGCGCCAGCGCCAACTACAGACCTTCCTGCAGAGCTGGGAGCAACTGCTCCATTCCTCCGAGGAGCTGACCTTTCATACGCGCGCGCTCTGTGACCAGACGCGCTTTCTCCTGCGCCGTCTCAGCTGCGAAGTGAGGAAGGATACTGCCCCCCAACCGGCTGATGGCGATCAGGCTGCTTCAGATCGCTCAGATGCCGCTCATTCTTCAGATCAGTCTGCTGAGCCATCCTCACCCGTTCCACCTGACCAGTACGAGCGCCAGTCTGGCCCGGATACTCAAGAGCGCTAGGCGCCAGGGCCTGCCCTTGCATTGGGCAGGCCGGCGCGCGACAATAAGAGATATGGAGTACCGCACACTTGGACGAACTGGCTTACGGGTCTCACGCCTCTGTCTGGGCACCATGCAATGGGGCTGGACGGTCGATGAGCCGACGGCCTTTGCGCTCATGGATGCCTTCGTTGAGCGCGGAGGCAATTTCTTCGATACCGCCGACTTCTACGCGCGCTGGATTCCAGGCAAGCGCGGCGGCGAGTCCGAGGAGATCATCGGGCGCTGGCTGCGCGCGCGCGGCAACCGCAGCCAGGTGGTGATTGCCACCAAGGTCTATCATCCGATGGGTGAGGGTCCGAACGAGCGCGGCCTCTCGCGTCAGCATATCATAGAGGCCGTTGAGGATTCGCTGCGTCGCTTGCAGACCGACTATCTCGATCTCTATCTGGCCCACGCCTTCGACGCGGAGACGCCGATCGAGGAGACGCTGCGTGCCTTCGACGATCTGCAGCGCAGCGGCAAGGTGCGCTATATTGGCGCCTCCAATTATCCGGCCTGGCGCCTGGTCGAGGCCCTCTGGTGCGCGCGCTACGAGCGTACGGCCCGCTACGAGGTGCTGGAACCACACTATAACCTGGTGCATCGCGCCGAGTTTGAGCAGGAGCTACAGACGATCTGCCTGCAGTATGGCCTTGGCGTGATCCCTTATAGTCCCCTGGCGGGTGGCTTCCTCGGCGGCAGCTACCGCCGCGGCGAGGGCCGCCAGAGTGCGCGCGCCGCCGCTGTCTTGGGACGCTACGATCAAGAGCAGGCCTGGCGCACCCTGGAAACTGTGCAGGCCATTGCCGAAGAGACCCAGGCTACGCCCGCGGCAGTGGCCCTGGCCTGGCTGCTGGCGCAGCCGGCGGTGACCGCGCCGATCATCGGCGCCAGCCGGCCAGCTCATCTGGAGGACGGCTTTGCCGCTCTGACGCTCCAGCTCGCGCCGGAGCAACTGGCTCGCTTGAGGACAGTCTCACAGGGCCTCTAGTCTGGCCTGTTCTCCGCTTGTCGCTTTGCCGCGCCAGCCAGCGTCAACCGGGCAGGCACCTGTATGAGAGCCACCTACCAGAACAAGAGGGCAGGCCCTGGTCTCACCCCGCGCCTCGCCGTCCTGCAGCTCGTTGCCCGACTGGGTAGCCAGCTACAAACGGCAGCCAGGCCAGTGGATACGGGAATAAGACGAGGGCCTGCCTTGCTCTACTGCGCTTGCTTCTCTTCTTCTTTCTCAACAAGCAGGGAGATAGACCGTTCCCCAGTGAAGGAGGCTCTGCTCTGCGCTCTTCAGGTCTCTTCCGGTTTCTCAGCAGTGGACTCCGATGGCCTGCCCGGTCTTTCCTCGGCGCTTCCTATTCTGCTTGTCGGGATCTGATCTTAGCCGCGACCGACGCCGCTGCTGGTCACAAAGGGGACGCGCTGTTCGACGCCGGCGTCTTCGGTGCTCACCTCATGATAGCGATAGCTGTTCCCTTCGGTGGGACTGAGATAGCCAGCGTCCTGGACCACCTGGGGGGCATCGGCCACTGCGGCAATGAGCACAGGCGTGAAAGCCCAGTTATCGGCAGGGCTTAGGCCGCCGATGACGCGCCCGAGGGCGCGATGCTCAGCCTCGATACAGGCGATCTGCCCGGCCACCTGAGCGAGATCGGGCCGCCCCATCGCGGCAAACTCTTTGATGGCCGCCAGGAAGGCCGAGTCAAAGACCCCTTCGAGCTGCTGCTGGGTCTCAATAAAGGTTTTGAGGTCGCTGAAGGTCTGGGCCCCTTTGGGGAAGCTGAAGGTGTCCGCCAGCGACTGGCCTCCGTTGGCCGTGAAAAACTGCTGGTGGATCTGCTCTTCGACCAGGGCCGCCTTGAGATAGGCCAGGTCGTCGCCGCTGAGGCCTAGCGCACTGGCATTGGCAATGCCGTTACTGTAGAAAGTAACGGCCAGCTGTTCGGCTGTGCGGGCAATCGAGAGAATCTGCGTGACGGCATCATCAATGGTGACGAGCCGCTCGGCCAGCGCTCCCTGAGCCCGCACCACCAGCGGCCTGGCGCCGCTCTCAAGCAGAGCCAGACCACTGGCAGCTAGCCCCAGGCCCACCGTGGCCCGCTGGAGAAAGCGACGACGCCCTTGCCGCCCTTGCACCTTGCGTGGAGAGCGACGATCGATAGAGGTCTGCATGGCGATGGACTGATCCTTTCTATAAAGCTTGAGCGAGAGATGGCTCGCGTTTTCCGGTTACCTCCACAATCCACCGCCTCCTCTCCTCACAGTTCCACTCTAGCAGGCTCTCTAAGAAAAGAATCGGCATCCATCGATTCCAGCCAGGGGCGCAGGGTGCGAGGTCAGGTCAGGTCAGGTCAGGGACGCGGCGGCAGCTCCCGCTCGTCGCCGTAGAAGAGGGCCAGCGTCAGGCCAAAGGCCAGATGGCGCAGGAGGTTCTGCCCAAAGGAGGGCCAGGTCGCCAGGCGCGGGAGCTGGCCACGGCGAATGAGCGGATGCAGGCGGTCGGCCAAGGGTGTGAGCCACCAGACAGAGGCCAGAAAGCCTTCGCCGAAGAGGAGTCCCTTGAGCCAGATCGGGCCGGGCAGACGCGGTCTGACCAGGGCGGCATAGATTTCGCCCAGCAGGACCCCGTTGAGCAGATGGAGGCCCCAGGCCAGGAGACGGCGACTGTCAGACCGTCTCTCTCCCCCCCCGAGCAGGCCCTCGATGAAGCGCACATCGCTGAAGCGGTTGCCGCTGAGGCGCTGATCCAGGGCCATCACAAGGCTGTAGACACCAGTGGCCAGGAGGCCGGCCAGCGCCGCCCGTCCAGGACGCCAGGTCGGTGGACGACGTTCAACAAGCTCTTGCATCGTTTCTCGCTCCTTCCCTTCTCCTCACCCGGCAGGACGTAGCCGCTCCCGCTGGTCGGCCAGCACCAGCCGCGCCGTATGCGCTCCACTGCTGAGGGCGCCGTGGATGCTGCTCGAATGCAGGTATTCGCCGGCCAGATAGAGACCCGGCTCCTCGCTGCGCGCCTCCGGCAGCTGGGCGAAGATGCCCGACGGCTGGGCAAATTGAGCGAAGGGCAGGCGATAGACGGCCAGCAAGCGCCAGTGTCGCAAGTCATGCTCCGGGAACCAGGTGGCCAACTCCTGGAGAGCGCGCTGAGCCAGACGCTCATCGTCATTCTCAGCCTGGGCCACTTCATCCAGGATGGTGACCGAGAGCAGGTGCTGCCCCGGCGGGGCATACTGCGGAACAATATTGGTGAGCTGCACAGCATGATTCATCAGGCCGTCAGGGTCACAGTTGAGGAGCAGCGCCGGCTCATTGTAGAGCGACAGCGGGCCAGCGAAGTAGAGGCAGGTGCAGCCCCGGCCTGCGGTTGGTAAGGACAGGCCGGTAAGGCGGGCCGCCGTCGGGCTATCGGTGGCGATCACGACGGCCTCGGCCTGCAGCTCCTCGCCGCTCTCCAGACGCACGCCCGAGATCCGCCCGTCCTCACGCAGCAAGGCCACAACACGCGCGCCCAGACGCAGGCTGTTCGCCGGCAGAGAGGCCGCTAGCTGGGCAGTGATCGCCCCCATACCCTCCTCCGGTAAGACAATATCGCCGCTTGCCAGCATGCGCCAGACAAAGCGCAACATGCGGGCACTGGTCTGCAGCTTTCGATCAAGAAAGATGCCGCCGAAGAAGGGGCGAGCGAAGTTGGCCATGAAGCCCTTGCGGCTGAAGCCCCAGTGACGCAGGTACAGCTCGCTGGTCTCGTCGAGTGTGGCCACGGGCCAGGCCGCCGGGCTTTCCATAGAAACCGTCTGTAGGATCGTGCGCGTCAGGCGCAGGACGCGCCACTTGTCGGCCAGCGGGATGAGGGGATTGCCGGCAGAGGCAGTCAGCCAGCCAGGCTGGCGTCGCGGATCAGCCAGGGGATAGCGCCGGTCCCCTTTGACCAGCAAGGCCCCGGGCAGGAAACGTCTCGGTCTGAGCGCAGCGAGATCCAGCTCACGCTGCACGGCGGGATAGGCTGTAAACAGGACCTGGAAGCCGCGGTCGAGCAGGAAGCCCTCGGGATGGCGATCGGTGCTGACGCGGCCCCCGGCCCGATCGGAGGCCTCCAGGACCAGGACACTCAGCCCGGCGCGACTCAGGTGGCGGGCGCAGGTCAGGCCAGCCAGGCCGGCTCCAACGACGATGATCATGGTGATGCCTCTCTCCTTTCTACACCAACACGCAGCGCGATCGCTGCGTTACCTCACCTGAATTAAGCACGTGAAGGCGCCCGGATAAGAGTCACCTCAGCCTTGCTGGCCGCTGTCCTCAACGGGCAGGGGCCTGGCAACGATCAGGCCCAGCTCTTGACGCAGGCGCAGCAGAGCCAGGTCCTTGGCTTTGCACTCAAGCATGACATCATAGTCAGACCAGGGCACAGCGGCGAGAAAGGCCCGGAAGTGGTCGGCATTGACATACTCGCTGTGGGCACCGGGGCGTTTGTGGGGGTCCTGCTCAGCGTAGTGCAGCTTGGGCCGGCGCCCGCCCCAGGTCGTCAGGATGCGCTCCCAGGGCAGGCGCTCCAGCGGCGTCTCCGCGCCACCATTGAGGGCATGATGCAGGTTGTCGACCACCAGCGGCAGGCCACTCGCCTCGCAGATCGGCAGGAGCTGCCTCACCGACCAGCAGCGCTCATCGTTTTCCAGACGCAGCCGCCGGCGCACACTCTCCGGTAGCTCCTCGATGTGAGCCAGGATGCGCCGAAGCGTGGCGGCGCGGTCGCCGTAGACACCACCGCCATGCAGAATGATATCGCCCTCGATGCCGAGTCGTTCCATGACCTCAGCATGATAGCACAGGTCGCGATAGCTACTTTCCCAGACGGGGCCGTCGGCGGAGATCAGGGTATATTGGCCAGGATGCATCGAAAGGCGCATGTTGCCCACGCGAGCCAGCCGCGTCACCTCGGCCACCCGGGCCGGGTCAAAGCGGATCTGCTCTAGCGCGACCTCGGGATGGGAGCCAAGCGGCACCAGATCAGAGGAGATGCGGAAGACGCTGATGCCCTGGGCGAGGTTCCAGCGTAGGATGGTCGCGAGGAGTGCCAGATTCTCATCGACCAGGGCCTGCAGATAGGCAGGGCCACGCTCGCGCAGCGTAGCCAGGCGCAGACTGCGCATCTTCCCCCCCAGCGAGAGATTGACGCAGGCATAGCCGAGTCTCATACTCCCCCCTCTCCACGACGCGGGCGACCAGGCTTATCGCTTACCTTCAGGCACGGCATGCCAGGTCCTCCCGCACAAGACGAGCCGTAATGGCGGCGGAGAGCAGGACGCCCGGGATGCCCGCCCCGGGATGGGTACCAGCACCCACAAAGTAGAGGCCCCCAACCTGGGCAGCGCGGTTGTGTGGACGGAAGTAGGCCGATTGGAGCAGGGTCGGCTCCAGCGAGAAGGCTGCGCCCAGATGGCTGCGCAGCTCGCTGGCGAAGTCGAGGGGCGTAAAGCGCTGCTCGTAGACGATGCTGGCGCGCAGTTCGTGCAGGCCCGCCTGCTCTTCGAGATAGCGCAGGATGCGCTCGCGAAAAGCCAGCGTCTCGCGCCGCCAGTCGACGCCGTGCCCAAGATGCGGCACCGGCGCCAGCACGTAAAGACTCTCTCCTCCCGGCGGCGCCATGCTGGCATCGGTCCGTGTCGGCGTGTGCAGATAGAGCGCTAGATCATCCGGCAGACCCTGGCCGTCAAAGAGCTGCTGGATCATCCCCCGATAGTCGCGGGGCATAAAGATGGTGTGATGGCGCAGCTGCGGATACTGCTGGTTGAGGCCGAGGTAGAGCAGGAAACAGCTCATCGAGTAGCGGGCCTGCTCCAGGCGACGCACCAGCCCGCGGGGGCGCACTTCGGCGGGGAGCAGGCGCAGATAGGTGGTGGCGACGTCGCTATTGGCCACCACCGCCTCGGCCTGCAGGAGAGCGCCGTCGGCCAGCAACACACCCCAGACCTGCCCGGAGCGCACCAGGATGCGCTCAACGGGCTGACCGCAGCGCAGCTCGCCACCCAGCGAGGTGAAGAGACGCGTCATGGCCTCGACGAGCGCATACATTCCTCCAGGTATGAAGTGAACGCCACCCAGACGCTCTAGATAAGGGACAATGCTGTAGATGGCGCTGGCCCGGAAAGGGTTCCCGCCGATGAAGAGGGGATGGAACGAGAAGACCATCCGCAGTTGCGGATGACGGAAGTAGCGCGAGACAAAGTGGTAGACGCTGCGGTGGGCCCCCAGGCGCACCAGCTCCGGGGCCACACGCAGAAAATCGCTCAGGCGCAGGAACGGCTCACCGGCCAGCTCGGCAAAGGCCCGCTGGTAGATGCGTTGCGTCGCCGCCAGGAAGGCGCGGTAGCCGGCAACGTCGCGCGCTTCAAAGCGGGCGATTTCGGCCTCGTCTGCAGCGGGATCGCCCCAATAGTCGAAGTGGTTGCCGTCGGCAAAGCCGATGCGATAGAAGGGCCGCAACGGCACCAGGGTCAGGTCTTCTTCCAGATGGCGCCCGGCAGCCTGCCAGAGGTCCTGCAGCAGCCAGGGCGCGGTCAGCAGACTTGGCCCCATGTCGAAGGTGAAACCATCAGCTCTGAGCTGGTAGGCCCGTCCCCCAGGCTGGGAACGCGCCTCGATCAAGATGACCTGGGCCCCGGCGGCCTGCAGACGAATGGCCGCTGCCAGCCCGCCGAAGCCGGCCCCAATGACAATCACTCGCGGGCGCGCGCCGCTTCCGCCTGTCGGCAGCTTGTCAGTAGTGGATGTCACACTGGAGCGACTGCTCATGAGTGCAGCATCTCCTTTCCGGGAAAGAGGCTCAGGCCCAGGCCCTGGTCGAGATCAAGCCCGGAGAGCACCCGCACGCAACTCTCGAGCGCACTCATGAATTGGGCAGTGTCGGCGTAGAGGCGACGGAAGAGGGGCGCCCCCAGACGCAGGGTCAGCGACGGCGGACGTGTCTCGCTCCAGATGATACCCGCCGGAACCACTGGAATGCTGCTGCCACTCGCACGCTCGGCCAGCTCTACAAGACGGGCCAGGCCGGGCCGGAAGGGGAGCAGGGGCTGCTCCGGGGAGCGCGGTGAGGGCTGAGGATCAACCACAGGATAGCCCTCGGGGAAGATGACCAACAGGTCGCCGCGACAGAGTAGGGCCTGGGCCTGACGCAAGGCCCGACGTAGATAGGGAGCAACCTCGCCCAGACGGTAGGCACTGATGGGAGCACCCGTCTCCTCGGGGCGCAGGCGCTCAGGACGCAAGATGACCGGCCAGCCAGCCAGAGCACAAAGCAGCTCCATGAGCCGGCGCTGCCAGGGGCTGCGCGTCCAGTCGAGGGCAACCAGAATGTGCACCGGACGCGGGATCACCCGCAAGAACAGGCAACCATCGTAGAGATGGTGATAGTGGCGCGCGGCGACAATGACCGGGCCACGGGCCGGCAGATGCTCGCCTCCCTCGATGATGATGCGCAACCGGCGACGCCAGAGCAAGAGAGCCGCCCCAACGCGCATGACCAGACGGGTAATCCTCTGCAACAGGGCCTGCCCTTCCGCTCGGCTGTGCGCTTCAAGCCCACGGTTCCCCTGTTGGGCCTGAGCCAGATCCGCGGCCAGCCCAGCCCGCTCCGAGAGCGTCGGTACAGCGGTTCCACTTCCGCGCTCGCCTCCTTCGCTGCCATCGCGGCGTAGCACCAGGGCCGCCGGTAGTATGCCCAGCAAGAGGCCCAGCAGCGGCGGCAGCCAGAGACCCACGCTCAGATCGAGGACAATGGCAAAGAGGGTATTGGCCGCATAGATGCCAAAGGGCAGCCAGGCCAGGCCCTTCAGACGGCCTTCTTCGAGATCGCTGCGCCAGAGCAGGCGACTGACCCCCATATAGAGCAAGCCAGTGACCGACCAGCCCACCAGATTTTGGACGGGCATGCCGAAGTAGGCGCCGCGTACTCCCCACTGCCAGAAGTGCAGAGGCAGCCGCTCGCTGGCCATCGCCGGATCAAGCGTCAGGTCCCAGACGGTCAGCAGGTAGGCACCCAGCAGCACAGTCCACAGGCCACGCCCTCGCTGGCCGACGCCTTGAGCGCGACGGGTCAGGAGCAGATGGGCCAGCAGGAAGGAGGAGAAGCCCATGTAGAACCAGGAGAGCGGGATCGAATAGGGAACGTGACCAAGGATCTTGAAGCCCAGGAAACTGTTGTAGGAGTAGGGGCCGAAGGGAAAGCCGGTCGAGGTGCCGATCAGCTCTATGCTGAGCGAGATCAACGTCGAGGCGGCGAAAAAGATCAGGGTGCGGCGTACCCCCACCACCCGTAGCCCAAAAAGGAGCACTGTGGCCGCCCCAAAGAGGATGTGCAGCGAACCGGCATAGTTGATGCCGAAGCTGAAGACCGAGACCAGCAGCGGGCTAAAACTCCAGAGTTCGGGATGGGGCAGAGCGATCAATAGCCCGGCGAGGCCGAAGATGAGCGCTGCCAGATGGCAAATAAAGAGCACCTTTACGGCTTTCATGCAATACCTCCAGGAGCGTTTCCACGGATGATGAGGCGTCCGCGCCAGCGATGACGACGCCGCAGGGCCTGCCGACCAAGCTGCAGCGTCACCGCCAGGTCGCAGAGCGGAGAGAGCCAGTAAGTCCAGGGCGGACGATGATAAGCACGGCGCATGCCCACCAGGGCCCCGAGACGGAGGAGCAGCAGCCCGGTATTCAAGCCCAGCATGGCGACGAGCAGCCAGGGAGAAGCCTGCCGCCCGCGCCTTCGTCGGGCGATCAGCGCACCCACCAGCAGGCAGAGCAGGGGGAGAGGCAGAGCCTGGACCAGCAAGACCTCCAGCCAGCCGAGGCAGGTATGCCAGACAGGACTGAGATGATCATGCAGAGGCAAGGAGCGCGTCCAGTTCTGCCAGGCTTCGCGCGCCGTGCGATACATCTCGACGGAGGCCAGGCTCCCCCCTTCGACGAAGGCCAGACGTCGACCGTCCTGCACCAGCAGGCGCGCTAAGGTGATGTCCTCGCAGAGCGAGTGACGCAAAGGGGCAAAGCCACCACAGGCGGCCAGAGCCTCGCGCTGCACCAGAAAACATTGGCCATTGGCCTGTACGTGCAGTCGATGGACCGGCCCCTCATAAACCGCTCCCGGAAGGCCGTAGCGGTAGACGAAGGTGGCCAGTAGCGAGGGATGGAGCAGGCCCAAAAGCGGCGCCGGTGGCAGTTCCTGCAGGGTTGCCAGACTGATGGCAGCCAGCCTGGCGCGCTGGGCGCAGGCCAGCAGCGCTCTCACCAGGCCCGGCCTCGGTCGCACATCGGCATCAATGGTCAGCACCCAAGGGAAGGTAGGAGGAAGTGCGCGCCAGCCGGTTTCCAGGCCCCAGACCTTGCCATTCCAGCCGTCAGGAATCGGGGCCGCGGAGAGCAGGCGCAGACGGCGATCGCGCCGGGCATAGGTAGAGACCAGCTTGTCCGTCCCATCCTCGGAGCCGCCATCGATGACCAGAATCAGCCCGACCTCCGGCCCTTGAGCGAGCAGGCCCTCCAGACAGGGGGCCAGGCGTTCGCGCTCGTTGAGCACAGGCACAAGCACCGCCACGCCGGCTCGGGTGGTGATGGCATCAGCATAGGGCAAAGAGAGAGCCGTCAGGCGTTGGCCGCCGGCCCCAGGCAACCAGCGGCGGATCACGCGCAGGGCCAGCCCCAGCTGTCCTGCGGAGAGCGCGCCCAGTGCCAGCCAGTCCATCCACAGTGGCCTACGGCTCATCCTCAAGGTTCACCTCCAACCCGAAAGCCCCGAGCTGCTCGCCACGGCGCCAGAGGCGATCGAGGGTCAGAGCCAGCATGGCCTCGCACAGTTTCTCCGTCAGGGTTGTATGGGCGCGCGCGCGCAGCACATCGTAGTCGCGCTGCTCAATGGCGTGCAAGATGCGCCGGTAGAGACGCCCGGCCAAGAGAATGGGCAGGCGGCGATCGGGCGGCAAGAGCCAGACCCCGGGCAGGCTCTGAGCATAGCAGAGATGGGTCCGTGCCAGCTCGTAGCGCATGAGATCGCGGAAGGCTGCATCCGGCCCCTGACCAGCATCGAGCAGCTGCAGCAAGCGAGAGCGGGAGAGTCCGAAGCGAGCCAGATCCTCCAGAGGCAGATAGAGGCGTCCTTTGCGCAGGTCGCCCCCGACGTCGCGCAAGATATTGGTCAGCTGCATGGCGATCCCGAGGCCCTCCGCCGCCGCCAGCGCCCCCTCGGAAGTCGCGCCGAGCACGTAGGCCAGGGCCAGCCCAACGGTGCCGGCCACGCGATAGCAATAGGCACGCAGTCGGGAGAAGCTGGCGAATTCCCGCGGCCACAGATCCCAGTGCAGCCCCTCCAGAAAATCCAGGAAGAGTGTGCCTGGTACCCCGTAGCGCTCTACCACCTGCGTCAGGCGGCTCCCGAGCGGCTCGCGTGGAGCCGTTCCCTGGCAGTTGGCCAGGAACCAGGCCCGCCAGGCACGCAATTCCTCGGCGATGGCACGCGGCTCCTCCTCGGGTCCACGCTCGTCGACCAGATCGTCGAGCGTGCGGAAAAAAGCGTAGAGCGTGACGAACGAGGGACGTAGCTCCCCAGGCAGGAAGCGTGCCGCGAAATGGAAGGTTTTCCCGTGGTGAGCAAGCAGGGCCTCCTCTTGGGCTTCACTCGCTGCAGCGGCGGGTACAGAACAGAGTGAGGAAGCGCCAGTAAGTTCCTCTGGAGGGCCAGCGGAAGCCGAAGACGCCCCCTCTCTCTGGAAGCTCGGTTTAACCACGCGCATAGCGGCTATCTGCTCCTCTCCAGCCGGCCCGGCCTTCTGCACTCCTGTTCGCCATTCGGCCAGGCCAGGCCAGAACTGGCTCCAGCCCGAGCCTGGCTCAGCCGACGGACGACACCAGGCCAAGCAGCCGAGGGCATCTTCCCCGATCTGTCAGGCCGGGTACGGGCTGGCAGCAGCGAGGGAAAAGGCGAGATGCACCTGGGGAAGAGCGCGACGGCGGCAGGTCGGGCAAGCATCATGGGCATAGCGAGCGTCATACGCTCCTGATCCTTTCCATATGACGCTCGGTCCGGCCCATTCTAGTAACAGCTCTTTGGCTCACCGGGACGCCGCGCGCGCTGGAGCCTGCCAGCGCGCAGGGCTAGCTAGTCCACGTGCAGAGAGCTACGTGATTGATCCATTCGTTCCTGCTCCATCAGGAGCCAGGAGAGCTGGAAGCGGTCGGTGCCGGGGCCAAAAGCTGGAGGGTACGCTGTCCAGTGGCTGCTACATGGACCTGCAGCAGACGCCCATCGCGCAACCAGAATGGGAAGAGCTGGCGAGCGCCGGGCTCCGGCTGCGGCAGCACAATAGGCGAACCAGAGAAGATGTGGACGTGGAGACGCCCGTCGTCGCTGTAGACCAGGGCGCGCCCATCGGGCGACCAGCTCCAGCCATCAAGCTCTCCCTGCAGCGGGAGGCTGAGCAGCGGGCGCCCGTCGGGGACCGCCAGGGTTGTTAACAGGGTGTGACCAGCCGCGTCGCGGCGCGCATAGGTGAGGCGCTGGCTGTCCGGCGACCAGCCAAAGCTGGTGATGGTAAAGTCGCCGAAGGGTACCAGCGCTGTCACCTGGCCACTCGCGTGATCCATGAGATAGATGGCGCGGCCTGGGCCATTCAAGCCCTCGTTGCTGACGAGCAAGGCCAGATAGCGCCCATCAGGCGACCAGGCCAGGTGCTGGACGGTCAGGCGCAGGTTCATAGTGGCCAGGAGCTGCGTCGGATGCCCGCCGCGCGTCGTCTGCCAGAGCTGCGTTTGCCCGTTCGCCCCAGTGACATAGGTGATCGTCGTGCTGCCTGTGCCAGGGGTCCAGGTAGCAGCCAGAGCAGCCTCACCCAGCGGGTACATATATTGGCCATAGGGCACAAGCGCCAGCAGCGGCTGCTCAGCCCCGGGCGGCGTCACCACGGTGACCAGGGCCGTCCCGTCAGGCGACCAGGCGGCGTCGTGGGCCTCGCGCATCGCCAGTAGCTGACTTCCCACAGGATCGCTCAGGCTGGCGGTATACATGACCCCGGGATCGCGTCCATCCTGGATCACCAGATGATGCCCCGTGGGGTCGACAGCGACCAGGCGCCCGCCCTGGGCTAGCGCTGGTGGGGCCGCCAGGGTCTGCGCTACCTGGTAACGTACCCCATTGGCCAGCGGCGGCGCTGGTGGCGCCTGCGGCAAGAACAGCAGCAGTATGAGCACAAGGCAGAGCAGCAGTGTCAAGGTCGCTGCCAGGGCGAGAACCAGGCGCGAGCGGCGGCGAATGCGCCGGTCGCGGCGCTCAGGAGCACGAGGAGGTAGCCCACTGAGGATGCGCGCACGCAGCTCGGGAGAGAAGTGAATATGGGCGGCCTGCTCCTGCAGGGCGCGCCGAATGACCTCCCCCAGGAGCACATCGTCCCCAGGGGTCCGATGGTTGACTCGCTCCCGCTCCCCGGCCCCCTGCCGTCCGTGGCGCTCTGCCGACTGGGCGGACCGGTCCGTCGGCAGCTCTTCGCTCGGCTGCGGCTCGTGAGGCGCATCACTCATGCTGTTCCTCCCTCCCTGAAGCGATCTGAGACGGGGGTTCATCGGCACCGGCAGCCTCTTCTTGTACCGCTGGGCGCTCCTGAGACCTGATCTGCAAGAGGCGGCGCATCTTCTTGAGCGCCAGCTGCAGGCGCTTGCGCAGGGTATTTTCGGCTACCCCGAGCATGGCGGCGATCTCCGGCATGGTCAGACGATGGTAGTAGAAGAGCACCAGCACCGCACGCTGTTTGACAGGGAGGCGCTGCAAAGCCTCCACCACGTCCAGCCAGTCCTCGATCCGTCCCTCACGCTGTGTCGCCTTCTGCAGCAGCTGCTCCTGCTCTTCGCCCGTGAGACGCTCACGTAACAGCGCCGCTTGACGCGCAAGCTGACGCTTGAGGCTCATCGCCTGGTTCACCAGGATCTTGAGCAGCCAGGAGCGCAAGAGCGCCGGGTCGCGCAAGGTCGCCATGTTCTTCCAGGCGAGAAAGAAGGTCTCCTGGACCAGATCCTTTGCTCCTTCCTCATCCTTGACTAATAAATACGCTGTACGCAAGAGCAGCCCCCCATAGGTATCAACGATGCGCGCAAAGGCCTCTTCATCGCCGGCGAGGCAGCGCGCCACCAGCTCCCGCTCCCACGAAGAGCTTGGGGCATCTTCCGCCTGACTCGCTTGACCCAGACGCTCCGCTGGCGACAGCGATTCTATTCCTTCCGCCCCCGTCTCTCCAGCAGGCGACCCCAACCGGCTGTCTCTCTCCACTCCAGATGGTTCCTGTGACACAATGCGTACCTCTCGTTCCTCACATGGTGGCCCCCCGGCCCCATGTTTGTCTTCCTCTTCGGTGGCTTCTCTGATCCAGGTGTTCCATTCTCAGGACGTGCAGAAGATGGCGAATAGGTAATCAGGCGGCGATGTTAGAGACTGGTACCATTTTGCGAGAGACCTGACGTCTCCTGAATTGAAGCTTCGAATTCCGGGTACCTCTCTATTCACGGCCTTCCTGGATCAGGGACGATCACAGCTTTGTCCTGTTGTCTCGTCATCCTGCCTCCTCACCGGGATGATGTGAACACAGGAGCGGTGGCTCTCGCGACTGGTGCGTGCCAGGCCACCTGGGTCGGGCGCGTGCCAGTCGCCATCAGCCTATCTTCAACAAGGAGGATACTTGATGCGTCGCAATGCTCTATTGGCATGCATGAAAGCGATTCCTGCCTTTTTGCTGGCGCTGGCGCTGGTACTCTGGCTGCTACCTGGGGGGCAGGCCGCCGCTCAGGGCAACGCTCTGGTACGTGTCGTTCATGCCTCGCCGGCAGCCGGCAACGTCGATGTCTTTGTCGATGGCGGCAAGCTCTTGAGCAACTTCGCCTTTGGCACGGTCACCGATTATGTCTCCGTGGCAGCGGGGCCGCACCGTATCCAGGTGGCTCCGGCGGGCAAAGGCATCGATGCAGCGGTGATTAACGAGACCGTCTCGGTTGATGCCGACATGGCCTACACGGTGGCCGCCATCGGCGATAGTGCTTCGAATCTGGGCCTGCAGGCTTTTGTCGATAACAACCAGCTCAGCAGTGGCATGGCCAAGGTACGGGTCTACCATCTCTCGCCCAATGCCGGCCCGGTCGATATCGCTACTGGCGGCAAGACGGTCATTAGCGGGCTGACGTATAAGAACGCCAGCGACTATTTGAGTGTGCCGCCCGGCTCCTATACCTTCAATGTGACGGCCACTCAGGCCAACGCCACTGTGCCGGTTTCGGCGACCTTGCAGAGCGGCATGGTCTACAGCGTCTTCGCCGTGGGCCTCTACAAGGGGACACCCGAGCTGAAGTTTGTGGTGGCCGCCGTCAGTGGTGTACCTGGCATGCCCAATACGGGTAGCGATCCCAATGCTCTGCCACAGTCGGCGAGCACGCCTACGGTCCTCCCCTGGGTGTCTGGTCTGATCGCTCTGCTGGCTCTGGGCGCGCTGGGGGCAGGAGCGTGGGGGATCATGGTCCGGCGGCGTCGCTCGGCGTAGCGCAGGCCCGTTCGAGCGCTCGCCGCGGAACGGAATGAAGCCCCCCGCGTTCAAGCGCAAGATGCTTCGGCACTCTCTCCCCTCCTCCGACAGCGGGTGCGGCTCAGCGGGAATTTCTCCTGAGCCGCATTCCACCTCTTCTCTCCGAAGGAGCCTGGTCTGTGCAAGGAAAGGCAAAGCCGACATGTCACGACTACCCCCACGGCCAACCAGGTTTTGGCAGCAGCGCACGCCGCCGCTGGCTGCTCTTGCTGTTGCCAGTGCTGCTGGTCAGCAGCGGGCTGCTGGCGGCAGGCTGTGGCGCGGTCAGTTCGCCAGCAATGGATGAAGGCACAGGCGTGGAGCGCCAGCCTCCGGCTCCGGTGACGGCAACGGCGACAGCTCCTGCACCAGCGCTCAGCCCGGCACTGCCGACCCAGCTCCTCATTCCAGCGATTGGCGTAGCGGCTCCCGTCGAGCGTGTCGGGCTGGGTGCCGACGGGACGCTGGCCACGCCCCAACAGCATCCCTGGGATGATGTCGGCTGGTATGGCTTCGGGCCTTTGCCAGGGCAGCAAGGAAGCGCAGTAATAGCGGGACATCTCGACCGGCCCGGAGGCTACCCGGCGGTCTTCTGGAACCTGCACCTGCTGCGCCCCGGTACGGCGCTTACCGTTGTGGACGAGCGGGGACAGCGCTGGCATTTTCGCGTCACGGCTGTCGCCTCCTACCCACCCGCGCGGGCGCCGCTCTTTCACATTTTTGCCGATCGCTCGGGGCGCTATCTGAATCTGATTACCTGCGCCGGGACCTGGATTCCCAGTGAGCATCAGACGACAGAGCGCCTGGTTGTCTATAGTGTGCTCCAGGGAAGCTAGCTTCCCTGGGCACCGCTGGCCGGCGCTGCGGCAGGAGCCGTGGCTGAGGTAGGGCCGGCACCTTCTTCAGCGGTGGCGCGCGCCGCCGCCAGGCGTGCCCGTCCGGGCAGGGTCAAGGCCAGGACAGCAACCGCCAGCGCCAGCCAGAAGGTCACAATGTAGGCATCATTGATGCTTTGCATGAACTGCTGTGGCACCAGCGAGCCGAGTAGCTGCCCGGCAGCGGCCTTCTGCGCTGCCGCCGCCGGCAGGCCACGCATCTGTAGTACCTGCACGAGCTGTAGGAAGCGCTGACCCAGGGAAGTGGCTGCGTTATACAAGTCATTGCGGGCAGCATCCTGGTAAGCCGTGAGCTGATGGGTGACGATGGTGCCCAGCATGGCGATGCCAAAGGATTGGAAGACGTTACGAGTGGCGTTGAGCAGCGAGCTGGCACGTGGGAGCTGGGCCGGCTTGAGGCCAGTCAGGGCCACGGTCAGTGTCGTCTGCAGTGTCAGGCCGAGGGCCACGCCGCGAATAGCCACCAGCACCATGATCTCGTTATAGGAGGCATCCAGGGTCAGATGGGCAAAGCCCCAGGTATTGACCGCCAGCAGCAGGCTGCCAGCGAAGATCAGCCAGCGCGGGCCGATGCGGTTGTAGAGGGCGCCGGCCAGAGGGGTAACGATCCCCGAGCTGATGGCCAGCGGCAGGACCAGCAAGCCGGCCTGCAGGGGCGTGCGCTCGCGCAGGCTCTGCAGGTAGATCGGTAGTAGGAACTCGGCACCGAAGAGAGCGATTGTGCTCACCCAGCCGATGACGCTGGCCACCGTAAAGGTGCGGCGCGTGAAGAGGCGCAGATCGAGCAGGGGATCACGCCGGAATAGCTCAACGACCACAAAGACGGCGAAGGTTAACAGACCGATGGAGAGCAGGGTCAGGATACGGGCCGAGGTCCAGCCTTCGCTTGAGCCGCGCTGGATCGCGTAGAGCAGGGTTCCGAAGCTGATCACCGAGAGCAGAACGCCTGGCAGATCGAGGCGGGCAGCGGTGCCGCGCCGGCTCTCGCGCAGCCAGAAGAAGCCGAGCAGCAGGCCAGCCAGGCCAACCGGGATATTGATGAAGAAGATGTAGCGCCAGTCGAGGTACTCTACGAAGTAGCCACCGAGCACAGGACCGCTGGCCGGGGCGACGACCAGCGGGATGCCGTAGAGGCCAAAGGCCAGGCCGCGCTGCTTTTCAGGAAAGGCCCCAAAGAGTAGGGAGATGCCCAGAGGACCAAGCATACCGCCACCCAATCCCTGCAGGGCACGAAAGGCTACGAGCCAGGGGAGCGATGGAGCAAAGGCGCAGAGGACCGAACCCAGCACGAAGAGAAAGAGCGAGATCAGGTACATGCGCTTGATGCCAAAGCGCTCGGAGAGGTAGCCAGCCAGGGGCGTGATGATGCCCAGGGCCAGCACGTAGGCCGTCAGGACACCGTCGACCTGGTCAACGGGCGCCTTGAAGACATGCTGGAGGGTGGGCAGGGCTACATTGACGGCGGTGGCGTCCAGGATCACCATGAAGGTGCCGAAGACGACCGAGAAAAGGACTTTCCAGCGATAGTTTGGGTCAGCTGGAGCCGCTTCGGCTGACGTGGCGGGCGCCGTCGATGCCTGCCGCTGCGCTTCAGGCTGTGGCTGCCCCCCCAGGGTCATATCGGACTCCATTGTGGAGACCTCCTTTTACTTATCAAGTGATAAATTTCTGCGACAAAAAAAGAGGACGCTTAACGTGCCAGGCCGTAGAGGAGGACGTGCACGAGCAGGGCGGCCTGCTCGCTGGCGAGGGTCTCGCGACGGCTCTCGGCCACGGCGGGCAGGGTTTCGCGTCCCCAGACGACGAAACGGGACATCAGGCTCATAAAGAGATAGGCGGCCATCCTGGCGTCGACGCCGCCTTCGTTGGGCGAGCGCAGCAGGCCCTGCTCTAGACCGTCGCTGAAGACTGCGGCGATGGGTGCGATCAGGCTCTCTTCGAAAAGCGTGTGGAGCTGGGCGCGCACCTCGGCTGATAGCTCGTAGCGGATGTCGTGTAGCATCAGCGCCAGGTCGTGGCGGGTCGTCGTGAGCAGGTAGCTGGCGAGACGGCGCAGGCGCTCGGCTAGAGGCTCGCTGCGGCGCGCGATGCGCTCCAGGACCGCTTTGAGGCGGGCCAGCTCTTCGCGGGCCATCGCCAGATAGAGGGCTTCTTTGTCGGCAAAATAGTGATAGAGAGCCGGCTGCGTCAGGCCGCAGGCATCAGCGATCTGCCGCGTGGTGACGGCCCGATAGCCGTATTCCATAAAGAGCTGTTGGGCGACCTGCAGAATGAGGCGCCGTGTCTCTTCGCTCTCTTCTTCTTTGGCGATGCGCGCCTGACCCTCACGGGGGCTGCGCCGCGCTGGCTTTTTCATGCTGCTGCGCCAGGCCGCCTTTCTTTCTCGGTTGGTCTATTTATTTATCAACTGATAAGCAGTATATCCCGGGATAGCAAGGATGTCAAGGGCAGCCAGGGGAGCTCACCATTTCACAGTCCCGGTTCCAGCGCTCTCAACGCCAGGGGTCTTCAGTGTCTTCAGGAATGTTTGTTTCCGCCACGGCCTCCAGCAGCCAATAGCTCTTCGCGTGCTCCATCGTTCCCTCCTGGCTCGCCGGCCTCGGCCCAGCAGGCAGGGGAGAGCTCCCAGCAGAGAGTCGCCCCTCCCGGCACAGGCTCGCCGGCTCTTCACTCTAGCCTGCCCCCGGGACTGCGCACCCAGATCATAGATATGTTATTTCCCTTCCTTTACGACCTCGCGGAAGGCTTGCAGAGCGGTTTTTCTGCCAGTCTGTACTGTCCGATAGGCGTCATTCAGCTCTCCAAATATGAAGGCGGCCCTGAAGCGTCAGCAGTGAGCCGGTCACGGTTTTTCGCTCTCCCAGAAGCGCCCTCCTCCGGCGGCAACCGCCCATCTCCTGCTCGTTCGCCAGCGGCTCTGCTTTCCCTGCTCCTCTTAGCTCCCCAATTTCCCCAGCCCACTCCGCTCCAGGATCAGTCGATACGCCCTCAGCTCCTCCTTCGGCAGTCTTCTCAGCAGCCGCCTCGCTACTTCCCCCTCCTCCGCCTGCGGATACCTCCTCACCACCTCCACCAGCGCCGGCGCCATCCACCCCTGCACCCCCGCTCGCTCCAGCACCCTCAGCCACACCCTACACCCCCGCTCCAGCGCCGCTTTCGACCATCCCCGCCCTCTCTGTTGCTGCTCCTCCTCTCCCGCCAGCGGGTCCAGCTCTCTCCTCCTCCGCTCTTCCAGCAGCCAGGCCAGCTGATAGTACCCCACGCCCCTGCACCCCTCCACAACCTCTCCTGCCAGCGCTCCCTGCGCCAGCAGCCTCCCGATCTTCTCCCGCCTGCTCTCCTCCCCTGCCCCCCCCAGCTCCAGCACCGCCTCCACCACGTAGGGCAGCAGCTCCTCCTTTTCTATCCCTCGCAGCTCCTCCCTCACCTCCTCCTCACTCAGGTCCTCCATCCTCCTCACCAGCAGCCGCAACCGCTCCACCCCCCGCCCTCCTGACTCCTGCTCCTCCCCCCCTTCGACCAGCTCCCCCAGTCCCGCCCGCCACAAAAGCTCCCGATACGGTCGCAGCTCCTCTTTCGACAGCCTCCCCAGCAACTGCCGAGCCATCTTCCCCTCCCACGTCTTCGGCACATGCCACGCCATCACCACCAACGCCGGCGCCATCCACGGCTGCACCCCTGCTCTCTCCACCACCCTCAGCCACACTTCCGCCACCTCCCACCCCCAGCGGCACCGCTCCCCCTCATAGCTCAAGAAGTAAGAGGCCACTGGCCCACACTGCTCCACCAGCCCCTGCTCCGTCCTCGGCTCCACCAGCCATCCCGCCAGCCCCCCATACACATCCAGCACCCAGCAGTCATAGCTCGACAGCCCACAGCCCGCCGTCTCCCCCTCCTCCTGCTCACCCCCCTCCCCATGATACGGGCGTCCTGGCACCAGCAGCGCCGCCAGCAGCTGCGGGAGCAGCTCCTCTGCCGGTACCTCCCACAACAGGCTAAACACCTCACGCTCATATTGGGGATCTCCCACCAGACGCAGCACGCTGGCCAGCGCCTTTGCATTCCACGGATACCCCAGTTCCTGCAAGAACACAAAGATCGGGATCTCCCACCCTCTCTGGCTCCGGTCCTCCAGCAGCGCCGCCAGCACCTCCACCACTCGCTCCCCCTCCGCCCGCAAGCGCTCCTTCAGCTCCTGCAGCCGCAATTTTTCCTGCTCACCACTATGCCACCACCACTCATGATAGCTCTCCGCATAGTCTTTCACCAGCCCTCCCAGCTCTCCCCACTCCTGCCCCATCTCCGTCCCGGCCCTCTGCTCCTCCTCACTCCACTGCCCCACTCTCCCCCATTTCTCCCGCGCTGCCTGAGAGGCTGCCTCCTCGCCCACCAGCTCCCCCAGCCCCAGCAAGCGCAGTATCTCCCGATACCGCCGCAGCTCCTCCTTCGACAGTCTTCCCAGCAGCCGCCTCGCTACTTCCCCCTCCCCCACCTGCGGGTACCTCCTCACCACCTCCACCAGCGCCGGCGCCATCCACGGCTCCACTCCCACTCGCTCCAGCACCCTCAACCACACCCCCAGCTCCCGACTCCCTGGCCTCACCCACCCCGCTGCCGGCTCTCCCTCTCTCATCCTCTCTTCCTCCAGCTCCCACACCACTCTGACATACGCCAGTCCCGCCCCCCTCTCCTTCCCTACAGACCCCAGCTCGCTCGCCATCTCTTCCAGCTCCCCCTCCTGCCCACCCACCTCTGTCCCCCGCTCCACCCACCTCGGCTCCAGCAGCCTCATCAACCGCTCTTCCTGCCTGCCCGCTCCTCCCTCCTCCGGCAGCTTCCTCAACAGCCGCCGCGCTCGCTCCAGCTCCCCCGCCCCGGGGTAATGCCTCATCACCCCGATGAGTCCCGGCACCATCCATCCGTGGACCCCCGCTCGCTCCAGCAGCTTCAGCTCCGTCTCCAGCCAATACAGCCGCTCCCCCTCCCTCCAGCTCCGCGACCGGCACGTCCATAGATCATCGCATAGCAACTGGTAGTAGATCACCTCCACACATCCCCGGACCACCTCCCGATCCATCCCGGGCAGCAGCAGCAGATTCTGTATCCCATAGACATCCTCCTCCCAGGTCGTCTTCCCCGTCGTATATCGCCCGTGATACGGCTCCCACGGCCACAGCAGGGCTGCGATCACGTGCGGCACCAGCTCCTCCACCGGCACGCGCTGCAGAAAGGTCGCCGCATCAAGCCAGGCCCAATTATTGCGATAGCCCACGTGGGAGAGCGCCGCTGGCAACGCGGCCACCTGCGCCGGCAGGGCCATCTCCTGCAGCAGCTCCAGGGCCGTCGTCGCCGAGCCGCGCCGTGGGGGCTTGGCCAGCGTCTCCAGCAGCACCGGCAGCAGTTCCTCCTGCTGCGCCAGCAGGCAGGCCCGCAGCCTGCTGGCGCGGGCTGCCAGCCGCTCCCTGCCGATCACCTGCTCCTGATGCACCAGCAGGTCGTAGCGATCGAAGCGCTCTTGTATCGCGCTCATCTCTGCACCTCTCTCAGCTTCCTGGCACTTTTCTTGTTCAGCACACCGAGCACACCGCCACCTCCCCGCCCAGCCGGCCCCGAGCAGGGCCCCTGGTCACGAAGGAGTGCACTGCTCCCTCCAGCCCCCAGCACACATCTAGACCCTGGTATAGAGGCCAATCAATCCCTTATTATCTCGCTCCTCCGCACTCTCTCCTTCCTTGCCACTCTCACCACTTTCTCCATCCACACAGGCCATCATCGACGTCGTCATACAGTGCTGGTCAACGACATCCACCGTGCCCGTGATCCCTATGGACCCGCAGCTCATCCCCACCTGTATAGAGACGCCAGTCAGCACATCCCCTATAGCCAGCGAGCAACTCAGCGGGAGCTGGCCCCCCACTGCTCCCTTCAGCGAGACCTGACTGACCAGCTTACTGCAGCCTACCACATCGTTGTAGTAGGTTTCCATACACGGGGCTGGAGTTTCCCCCTGGCCACCACCGCCACCCCCCGTCCGCGGAACCCTGACTGAGACACACCAGAGACAACCGCCACCACCAGCGGCGACCCCAACCACCCCCCTTCCTTCACCGCACTCGATCCCCCCCCACCACATCCCCCTACCCCAGGGCAGACATACATCAGCCCCGTTGGATCGTTGAACGTCTCTGGGTTCCCCGCAACATAGGCGTAGGGGTTCAGCCCCTGCGCATTCCCCTGGACCGGGTCCGCCGACAGAAACAGCCCAACCTGCGGGTCATAGTAGCGCGCCCCATAGTAGTCCAGCCCGCTGACATCATCCCCATACTGGCCTGTAAACCCTCGCGCCGTCCCCATGTCACCCGCCCGGTAGCGCTGGCTCCCATACGGCCCATACCCCTGGTTCCCGACCAGGGCCGCCGCCCCATCCGCATTGCTGAAGGTCGCAACCACACTACCCCCCTGGTCCGTCAAGAAGAGCTGTGTATTGCCCGGCTGGCTCCCCACACCGCTCAGCTCGCCCAGCAACTGGCCCCCCAGGTCATAGTAGTGCGTCGTGCTCAGCAGGCGACCATCACCGGTATAGACATGCTCCTCCAGCCCGAAAGCGTAGACCGTCAGCGTCGTCGACCCCGGCGTCACCGAGCGACGTAGCACCCGCTCGCCAGCGGCATCGTAGCTGCGCGTCTGGCTGAAGATGCTGCCACTCTGACCGCTACCGCTACCCCAGAGTGCCTGCACCGCTACCGGACGCAGATCAGCATCGTAGCTGAATTGCTCCGTGGCCGCTGGAGCGTTGCCGCTGGCCGTCTGGATCGTCACCGTGTCAGGCAGAGCGCGCGCGTTGTAGGTCACGCTCGCCAGCAAGGGACTGCTCCCCGTCGTGGGACTCAGACCGACCAGGGTGCCAGCGTCGGGATCATAGACCTGCGTGAAGCTGTAGCCTGGGTCACCCGCTACACTGGTGCTGGCCGTGGTGGTCGTGACCTGGTCAGCGTCGTTGTAGCTGATCTGCTGCTGATAGGTCGGCAGCGGGGTCGTTACGTTCCAGGAGGCCGGCAACCCCAGCGCCAGCGTACTGGTCGTCAGATACAGAGCTTCATCTGGACGTAGGGGCAGCAGCGGAGTTCAGGGCACCCTGCCATGATGTATACTAAGCAATAACAGCTATGGTCAGCCTGCCGTACGGGCAGAGATGCAGGCAGCATCAGCAGGCCAGACCAAAGAAGGAAGAAGGTGCAGCAGGCTTCTCTGTGAGCCTGCGCTGTCCCCTTGTCGACGGGAACGATAAGGAGGGAGAATCTGTATGGCCGTCACTACCAAGGTCTACCGCAGCGAGCTGACGCCGGTCAGCTTTTTGGAGCGCAGCGCTCTCGTCTTCCCCAATAAGGTGGCCGTAGTCCACGGCGAGCGCCGCTATACTTACCGCCAGTTCGCCGAGCGCGTCTATCGCCTGGCCAACCAACTGCGCGCCGCCGGCTTGCGCAAACACGACCGTGTCGCCTTCCTCAGCCCCAATGCCCCCGCCCTGCTCGAAGCACATTTCGGTGTGCCCGCCGCCGGCGGCATCCTGGTGGCAATCAATACGCGCCTGACCAGTAGGGAGATCGACTATATTTTGAAGCATTCCGGCTCACGCTTCCTCTTTGTCGACGCCGAGCTGCTGCCACTGGTGGAATCCTTAGAGCTGCCCGGCATCGAGCTGGTGCGCATCGATGACACCGGGCAGCCCGATGATCCCTACGAGCAGTTTTTGGCCGCCGGTTCGCCAGAACCACCGGAGAGCTGGCTGGAGGACGAAGAGGAGACGATTTCGATCAATTACACGTCAGGCACAACGGGCAACCCGAAGGGCGTGATGTATACCTACCGCGGCGCTTATCTGAATGCCCTGGGCGAGGTCATCGAGACAGGTATGAGCAGCAGCAGCGTCTATCTGTGGACGCTGCCGATGTTCCACTGCAATGGCTGGTGTTTTCCCTGGGCAGTAACCGCTGTGGGAGCGCGCCATGTCTGCCTGCGCAAGGTCGATCCTGGGCTGGTCTGGGATCTGCTGGAGCAGGAAGGGGTGACACACTACAACGGAGCACCAACGGTGCATATCTTTATTGTGAACCATCCGAAGGCCCACCGCATCGAGCGCGGAGTGACAGTGACGGTGGCCGGAGCCCCGCCTTCGCCGACGCTCCTGGCTCAGATGCGTCGCCTGAATATGCGCCCGATCCACGTCTACGGACTGACGGAGACCTACGGCCCATATACGGTCTGCGAGTGGCACGAGGAATGGAGCACGCTCCCAGAGGACGAGCAGGCTCGCTTGCTGGCGCGCCAGGGTCAGGGCTACGTGGTCGCTGAGCGGGCGCGCGTGGTCGATAGCGAGATGCACGACGTGCCCTGGGATGGGCAGACAATGGGTGAGGTGCTGATGAGGGGCAATAATGTGGCCAAAGGCTATTATGAGAACCCCGCGGCGACGGAGCAGGCCTTTGCCGGCGGCTGGTTTCACTCTGGCGACATGGCGGTCTGGCATCCCGACGGCTATATCGAGCTGCGCGATCGCGCCAAGGATATCATCATCTCGGGTGGCGAGAATATCTCAACGATCGAGGTCGAGCAGGTAGTGGCACGCCATCCCGCTGTATTGGAGTGCGCGGTGATCGGTATCCCCGACCCAACCTGGGGTGAGCGCCCGAAGGCCTTTGTGACGCTGAAGCCCGGCCACGGCGCGACAGCGCAGGAGATCATCGAGTTTTGCCGCCAGCATCTGGCGCATTTTAAGTGCCCGGTGGCGGTCTCCTTCGGCGCCCTGCCGAAGACATCGACGGGCAAGATTCAGAAGTTTGTGCTGCGTGAACGCGAATGGGCTGCACGCGAGAAGCGTATTAATTAATTAGGATACGAAGCAGCGGCTGCTGACCATGTTTCGCCAGAAGAGCGCCCAGGCTTAGAACCGCCTTGGGCGCTCTTCTGGGCTGGGCCCGGCTGTCGCCTGCTATGCCACTTGAGCGGCGACCACGCTCTTACGCCTCCACTGTGCCTCTTGCTTTCTTCCCCGCTGTTACATATACTGGTTACAGTCGGTTAACGCTTATCTATCTCTAGCTGCGTTGCTGCACCCTGAGCAAGGCAGGACGCGAGGGAGGGCAATGGAAAGGCCCTGCGCGATCGCAGTTTTGGTTTCCTGGTCCGGGACTGTTACCGATGGCACCTGGCACGAGCGCCTGCTGAGGCTGCTGAGGCCGCTGGCAGCTCAGGGTTGGATCGCGCTCGGAGACGATGGCCCGCCCTCTATCGACAGCGCAGGTGGTCCTTCCGGTGCTGCTCTCTTCCTGGTCCTGCTCAGCCCCGATTATCTGGCGGCACCCGAGCGCGTGGCCGAGCTAGAGCAGGTCCAGCAACGTCATGCCAGCGGCGAGCTTGTGCTCATCCCGGTTGTGCTGCGCGCCTGTGCCTGGAGAGAGAGCGCAGTCGGCGACCTGACGCCGCTGCCCGCCGATGGGCAGGCGCTCACCAGCCGTGACGATCCCGAGGAGGGACTGCGCCAGGTTGAGCGCGGTCTACGCTGTGCTCTGGGCAGCCTGCTCTTTGCGCGCGCTCGCCAGCACGACGCCTCCGCCGCTGAGCTGCTGCGCTTCTGCTCCTGCCTGGCAGCTGCACCCGTTCCAGAAAGCTTGCTGACAGAGGGACTGGCCCGGCTTCCTCATCCACTGGCTACCACGGCTGCTGATCCCTCAGCCTTGACGGCTGCGCTTGCAGCCCTGGAGGCCGATGGTCTGCTTACTCGCGACCCTCAGAGCGGCAATCTACAGGTCCATGAGCTGGTGCGGGAGGCCCTGACGGAGCAGTTCCTTGCCGAGGAACTGACAGCCTGGCAGCGATTGGCCATCGAGGCTCTGGTCACCGCTTACCCGGGTCAGCAGCCGGAACACTGGCCCCTCTATGAGGGTCTGCTGCCGCACGCGCTGCACTGCGCCGCCTGGATCGCGAAGGAGCCAGCGCTGCAGACCGCTTCTGCCGCCAGCTTGCTTCAGCAGGCCGGCACCTACCTGCGCCAGCACGGACGCTATCAGGAGGCAGTCCCTTTGTTTGAGCAGGCGCTCTCTATTCGCCAACAGCTGTCTGGCCCTGAGTCTGCTGAGACGGCGGCCTCCCTCTACGATCTGGCGTTCGTCTATCGCTTCGTGGGTCGCTCCTCGGAGGCCCCGCCTCTGCTTGAGCGCGCACTGACTATCCGCGAGCAGGCGCTCGGTTCCGCTCACCCTCTGACCGTCGCTGCGCTTGAGGCTCTGGCTTCTCTCTATTTGAGTGCAGGACGTTTGACTGAAGCGTTCCCTCTCTTCGAACGCCTGGCCCCGCTCTCCGAGCAGGTTTTCGGTCCATCCCATCCTAAGACGATTGCGGCCCTGAACACGCTGGCGCTCTGCTACGAGCGTCAGGGCCGCGTTCCAGAGGCGTGCACTCTCTTCGAGCGTGCGCTCTCGCTCAGCGAGCAGGCTCCTCAGCCGGCCCCGAGCCTTACCGGTGCTATTCTGCAGAATCTGGCGCTCCTCTATCGCAATCTGGGCCGCCTGGCCGAGGCCCTTGCTCTGCTGGAACATGCTCGTGCAATCTGCGAGCAGACCTTTGGTCCAACTGACCGGCGCGCTGCCACTATCCTGTACAATCTGGCGCTTCTCTATCAAGAGACGGGCCGCTCTGATGAAGCCCTGCCCCTGCTTGAGCGCGCGCTGGCCATCGGCGAGCGCTCAGCCGGCCCCAACCACCCGCTGACCCGCCAGCTACGCGAGACCTACCACCAGCTCCAGTCTGAAGCAGACTGACCATCCCCTGCTCCCCCTCACCTCACAGCCCTCCCCAAAAGCCAGCGGACCGGCATCGCAGCGCCCACGCTGCAACACCGGTCCGCCTCTCGCCTGCTTCCGTCCCGCCTTCCCATCTCCCTCCCCCACCAAACTATAAGAAGGCGCCATGTGCCTCCTCATTTCCCAGATGAAAGTACATACAAGCAATGACCAGGGAAAAGAGGCTCACAATCAGCAGCGCATTGCGAATAGCCGCTTCGAACTGCCAGCCCAGCCAGACCACCAACAGCGTCGCCACCAGAGCGAGAACCCCCAACATGCGATAGAGTCCTACACTGGGATAGAGCATATCAGACCCCCTTTCCGAGATGCTTCCTTTCGTCCCGTCGCCGACTTACACAGCTCACAGCCGGGCTGTCCGCCCACAGTGCCAGCAGGCCCAGATCTCCGGCAGCGCACAGGTAACCAGTCAGCCACCGATCGCACTTCTCTCTATAGCACGAGCGTCGCCGAAAGGCAAGAGGTCCTAGCCGCCTCCTGGCAGCCAAGCCAAGCAAAGCACCCTCCTCAACGCCCTGTCTGGTTCTATCAGACCCACATTGACTGCAAGAGCATCGCCGCCCGTAAGGCCCCATAGAGAGGCGCATCGGCCCCAAGCTGTGAGGCCACTAACGGCGTCTGCCGCACACTCGGCGACCCATAGCGGAGCAGCCCCTCGCGCAAGACCGGCGCAAACAGATCAAACGCCCCTGTCAGCACTCCCCCAAAGATCAACACCTCGGGATCGAAGACACTCGCCAGGCCCGCCACCGCTATGCCCAGCACTGCCGCACACTCATTGACCAGCTTCGCACAGGTCGCCTGTCCCTCGCGCGCCCGCCCAATGATCTCCTCTGGCGACAGAGGCGGATCAAGCAAGCGTCCCTGCGAGGCCAGAGCCGACGCCGAAGCATACAGATCCAGATAGCCATGCTCAGCATCAGGCGCCTGCTGACGATCCAAGACCAGCCAGCCCAACGCCCCGGCGCTCCCGTGTGCCCCATGCACAATACGCCCTCCAAGCATCAGCGCCCCATTGATCCCCGTGCCCACACTCACCAGGGCCGCACTCTGCCGATCGCGCGCCGTCCCACGCCAAACCTCGCCCAGCAAGGCTAGCTGCGCATCGCTGGCCAGCATCACCGTGATCCCCAGCCGCGTCCGCAGATCATCAGCCAGATCACGCCCGTTCAGATAAGGCAGCGACGGTACCCAGACCACTCGCCGCTCAGTACAGTTACCAGGAATACTCACCCCCACGCGCCGAATGGCCTCGCCAACGCGCGAAGCCTCCTGCACCTGCTGCGCCAGCGCCTCTAGCAGCTCTTCATAGCTGGCCGGCACCGCTACCGGCGGCGTCAGCACGACCTCCTTCTGCTGAAAGTAGGCTCCGCGTAGAGCCTGTTCGCTCACTTCAAGACCGAGATACATGCTTCACCCCCTGTCCTTGCCTGGCAGCCGTCCGCCGGAGCAGAGCAGACGCCAGTCAACGCGCTGCGCCTTCCGTCCCTGCCCGACAACTCCCTCACCCTCTTCTCGTGATTCATTGTAATCTTATCGCATCATTCCACCAATCAGCACGAACCCCGCAGGCAACCTTTTCACCATTCAACGAATTCCTATCTATCACCTCCCTACCACTTCTATAACGCAGCAACCTCAGCCCACGACTCCACTCACCGAGAAGACCTTTCAACCCCAGCCCTGGCACATCAGCGGCAAAGCACCAGAACAGAGAGAGCCCACCAGTCAGGAGGGGGAACAGAACCAGGAGAGAGAGACACACACAAGAGAAGAGGCATCTGGAGAACGCTCGCAGCGGCTGTCGACAAGCAGGCGGCTTGAACCGCGCCGCCCGCGACAGACCGCTGCCCTCACTCAAGAGGGGAACAGACCCGAAAAGCAGGAAGTAGTCAAAAACCAGGCCCACCCAGCCTTACTGCTGGACCAGCTTCGCCTGCAGACGGATTTCCGTGGCGGCCAGCGCTTTCGAGACCGGACAATTCTGCTTGGCCTCGTTAGCCAGCTCCTGAAACTTCGCCTCATCGATTCCAGGCACCACCGCCACGGTCTCCAATTCGATTGGGCCAATCACGTAGCCCTGACCTGTGGCATTGAAGTGCACCCGCGCATTCGTCTTGACACTCGTCGGCGTAAAGCCCGCGCGCGTCAGACCAGCCGAGAAGGCCATCGAGAAGCAGGCCGCATGCGCCGCCGCAATCAGCTCCTCGGGATTGGTCCCGCTTGTATCATCGCCCATGCGCGTCTTAAACGAATACTGGCCCTCAAAGGCCCCTGTACCCAGCTTCAGCTGACCCTGGCCATTTTGCAGATCACCTTTCCATTCCGCCTCAGCGTTGCGAACTGGCATAGCAAGATCCTCCTTACGCAGATATCGAGATCGTTTCACATCTCCTGAGACTCAGCCGTAAACAGGCAAGAGAGCCTCTCTCAAGATAATAGCACACGGGAAGCAGGACCCTAGAAGTGACCTGAGTCTCATTTCAAGGCCCCTCTGGCTGCACCTGCTTCCCACATGCACAGTTCTGACCAGCTGCCAGCCCGCTCGCTCACTGGCTCAGCCCACTGACGGCTCACCGGTCAGCGGCTACTCGCCCGAGGCGGTCGAGAAGGCCGGTCGCCCGTCAAAGGTATAGAGGTGCTCGGTCTGAATGAAGTCGAAACCGGCCTCGGCCAGGCGATGCAACAGAGCAATGACCTGCTGCGGACGCAGGGCCTGCCCATTGTTGGCCAGGAAACGACAGCGCCAATGATCGGTACAGAAGGTCTCGGGCAGCCCATTGGGCCAAACCTTCGCACCTCGATTGGTGATCATCGTCAACTGCAGCCCATCGCCCTCCAGCCGCTTGACGGCCTCGCCCAACTGATCAGGGCCACCGTCGCGCCACTCTAGAAACACATCCACCCCCACCAGCTCCTTCTTCTCGAACGGCTCCTGACTGGCTCGCTGAAGACTGGCCAGCTTCGGCGCCGCCGTGTAGTTCACCGGCTTGAGCGTCTGCGGCACCTGACCCAGGCGCTCAATAATGGCCTGCGCAAACTCCTTCGTCCCAACCTTTTGCTTGCTGACCTTCTCGCTGTAGATGTCGTAGGTATGAATACCATCCTCCAGCGTGCGCAGCCAGGCATTGTGCACCCGCGTCGCGACCTCCGGCTGCCCGATATGCACAAGCATCAGCACCGCCCCCAGCAGCAGCCCCGAGGGATTGGCCACGTTCTGACCAGCACGCCGCGGCGCCGAGCCATGAATGGCCTCAAACATCGCACACTGGTCACCAATGTTGGCCGAGCCGGCCATGCCGACTGAACCAGCAATCTGGGCCGCCACATCCGAGAGAATATCACCGTACAAGTTGGGCAGCACGACGACATCAAAGGCCTCCGGCGTATCCGCCAGCTTGGCCGAGCCAATGTCGACAATCCAGGTCTCGTTCTGGATGTCAGGATACTCGGCGGCTACCTTCTCAAAAATCTTGTGGAAGAGGCCGTCCGTCTGCTTCATGATGTTGTCTTTGACGAAGCAGGTGACTTTCCTGCGGTTATAAGCCCGCGCATACTCGAAGGCGTAGCGAATGATCTTCTCGCTGCCCGGACGGCTGATGAGCTTGAGGCTCTGCACCATGTCGTGTGTCTGCCGGTACTCGATGCCGGTGTAGAGGTCCTCCTCATTCTCACGGATGATGACAACGTCCATCCCCGGATACTTGGTGTCAACAAAGGGATAGTAGGCAACACAGGGACGAACATTGGCATAGAGGCCGAACATCGTGCGAACGGTGACGTTCAGACTCTTGTAGCCCCCTCCTTGTGGCGTGGTAATGGGCGCTTTGAGAAAGACCTTGGTGCGGCGCAGAGATTCCCAGGCGCTCGGCTCAATGCCCGAGGGCACGCCGCGCAAGTAGACCTTCTCTCCTACTTCGATCTCTTCAATGTCGATCCGCGCCCCAGCGGCCTTGATCACTTCCAGGGTGGCCGCCATAATCTCCGGGCCAATGCCATCCCCATACGCAACGGTAATGGGCGTATTCTGTGACATGGATCTTTGTACCTCTGTTGCGTCTCTAGTGGTGACTTGCGTTCTCTGGCTAACGAACCAGTGGGTTCTCAGTGGAGATTGCCACTTAAGTATAGCACACGACTAGCTCAACAGGAGCAGCCTCTCCCCCGACTCGCTCCCGCGGCTGGGAATAAAGCGGCAGGTGTCGCTGGTTATCTTTAAACAAATGCAGCCCTATGATCTGATCATCATTGGCGCCGGCCTGGTAGGACTGGCTACGGCGCGCGAGTATCTGCGGCGCCGCCCTGGCCTGCGCCTGCTCGTGCTGGAGAAAGAGCCACGCATCGCCGCCCACCAGTCGGGACACAATAGCGGCGTGCTGCACACCGGTATCTACTATACCCCTGGCTCGCAGAAGGCCCGCGCCTGTGTGGCCGGCCATCGAGCTATGCTGGCCTTCTGCCGCGAGCACGGCCTTCCTTTCCAGCTCTGCGGCAAGGTCATTGTGGCCCTGACCAAGGAGGAGCTACCGCGCCTGCAGGCCCTCTATGAGCGCGGTCAGCGCAACGGCGTCCAGGGACTGGAATTGATCGGTCCCGAGCGCCTGCGCGAGATTGAGCCAGCAGCAGCGGGACTACGGGCCATTTACTCGCCCAATACGGGCATCGTCGATTTTACGCGCGTAGCCGCCGCCCTGGCCGAGGAGATCACCGCCCAGGGGACCAGTCTGCGCCTGAATAGCCAGGTGGTAGGTCTCTTGCCGCGCGCCGATGAAGTGGTGGTCCAGATCCGCAGCCAGGCGCCGGCAGCCTCGGGCCAGCGCCGCAGCCAGGAAGAAGAGCTAAGGGCGCGCGCCGTGATTACCTGCGCCGGCCTCTACTCCGATCGCCTGGCCCGTTTGACCGGCGACGACGGCGGCCTGCGTATCGTGCCTTTCCGCGGCGACTATTATGTGCTGCGCCCCGAAAAGCGCCAGCTGGTTCGTGGCTTGATCTACCCTGTCCCCGATCCGCGTTTCCCTTTCCTGGGGGTCCATCTAACGCTGCGACCCAACGGCGAGGTCTGGGTCGGACCGAATGCCGTACTGGCCCTGGCACGCGAGGGCTACGGTCGCTGGCAGCTACACCCGCGCGAGCTATGGGAAACCCTCAGCTACGGCGGCTTCTGGCGCCTGGCCCGCCGCTATTGGCGCATGGGCCTGGCCGAACTCTATCGCGACTACGTGAAGCGCGCCTATGTGCGCCAGGTCCAGCGCTATGTGCCCGCTCTGACAGAGGGGGACCTGCTGCCGGGACCGAGCGGCGTGCGGGCCCAGGCTTTGGCCCCCGATGGCAGCCTGGTCGACGACTTCGTGATCCGCCGCGGGCAGCGCGTCCTGCATGTGCAGAATGCGCCATCGCCGGCAGCCACCTCCTCGCTGGTGATCGCCCAGATGATCGTCGACGAGGCTCAGGCTCAGTTCGCCCTCTAGCTCGCGCTCTTCCCCACCACACCCGTAGCCTACCTCGCCAGCACGGGCTATCGATTGCGCCTGCATTGATCCCTGAAAAGACACCCCGGCCCGCGTTCTCCTGTTATAGAGTACCGAAGAGATGCAGGAGGATCGGTGATGATCACGCTTAATTCCTCAGAGCCAGCCTCGGCTCTTAGCGAACAAATCCAGACTGCTCCTGATCAAGTCCCTGGGGACCTGCAAGCAGCACCTTATGAGCGGATGCTGGCAACACTCCAGGAGATAGCAAATCAGCTTCTCCGCGTCGAACAACTCCTGCGGGCGGTCAACCTGCAGCTTGGAGAGGTACAAGAGGCCTGGCAGGGAGAGCTAGCCACGCTGAAAGGCAGGCTTCATTATCTCACTGAAGGGGGAGGCGGACCCGAGCGCCTTCACACGGTCCGCACCTCACCTCTTTCCACTGATCCCCAGCTCGGCGCAAACGCCAAAGGCGCTTCTTCGCCCGGGTTGGCCATTATCTCCCTGCAAACGCACCCCCGCTATCTTCCGTCCACTGAGGCAGGCTCAACCACTCCCCTCCCGCCGCTCTACATCACCTGCTTCGGGCGCCTCACCGTCCGACGCCTGCACGCCCAAGGGCCACTGATCCAGCTCTGTCGCAACAGTAAGGGGCAGGCCATCCTGCGCTATCTCCTGGCCCAACCACAGCAACAAGCCAGCATCGATATGCTAATGGCCGATCTGTGGCCAGATGAAGAACGCGAGACCAGCCGCCACAAGCTGCAAATCGCCGTCAGTGCCCTGCGCGCCTCCCTCAATAGGGAGCAGATCCAGTCAGGTGGCGGCTATATCCTGTACAAAGAGCAAACCTACTTGCTGAATCCTGCCGCCAGCTTCATTACCGATGTCGCCGAATTTCGGCGCCTTTTCGCCACTGGCCGTCAGGCCAGCGATAGCGCTGTCACCGCCCGCTGCTATGAACAGGCCTGCAAACTGTACAGCGGCCCTTTCCTGACTGAGGACCTTTATGCCGAATGGTCGTTCCTCACACGCGAGGAGCTGGCCCGGGTTTACCACCAAATGTGCACCTGGCTGGCCGAGTACGCCCTGCAACGCAGCGACGCTGAGGCCGCCCTGACCTGGGCCAGTCTCCTGCTAAAACTGGACCATTACGATGAAGAGGCCTACCGCAAGATGATGCGTGCTCATAGCCTCGGCGGCAGACGCAATGAGGTGCTCCGCTGCTACCGGCAATGCTGCCAGACTCTGCGGGAAGAGCTGGGACTCGAACCACTGCCCGAGACACAACGTCTCTTTGAGCAATTGCTAGGAGCCGGGACTCCCTCCCCCTTGCCATAACAGCAAGCAGAGATCACCATAGCAACCACCAGACAGGCTGGCCCCCGCCTGTCCACTCGCTCCTTCCCCCCGTCTAGTTCAAGCGCTGGATGGCATTGCTGGCAGCAGCGCAGACGAACATCGGGAAAAAGTTGCCCGGCTGCTGTCCTACCGTGACGACATCGGAAGGCGCCGCTCCCACATGCGCCACCGGATGAAGCACCTCGGGATGATCCACCAGACTAACGTACCAGACCTCATTGGTAGGAGAGCGCTCGGGCACCAGGATAGCCGTCTGCAGGCTATTGGCCCAGTGCATGAAAAAGAAAGGGGCCCCCTGACTATGGGCCAGCTGCGTGCGCACGCCCGTGGTCAGATCAAAGCGGCTCAGGGTGCCGCTGCCGTCCGGCTGCTGCTCGGTCACATAGAGCGTATGGTGATCGGAAGCTAGCAGGACCCCAATGGGATGCTGTAAATTGGAGAGCACCGTCGTCACTGTTCCGCTGTTCAGATCAATTTTGACGATACTGCCCAGCGACCCACTGTCGTTGTAGAGCGCCACATAGGCTACATTGCCATCAAGAGCGATTTGATGCGGCGCCGCCAGCCCAGAGGCCACCACAGTAGCCTGACTGCGATTGGCTCCGACCGCGAGATTGACACGGTAGAGATTGCCCCCGCGCTCGGTCAGATAGAGCGTCTGGCCGTCGGACGCCACAGCCACATCTTCAAGCAGGCCGTAGCCAGAGCCCAGCACCGAGTACGTCGGACTGCTCCCCGAGACGTTGGCCAGCAGCGAAACCTTGCCCCCATACTCGACGAAGAAGAGCCGATCACCGGCGCTGACATATTGAGCGCCGAGGGGAGTGGAGAGACCCGTGACCAGTGTCGTGACCGTCTGCGCCTGGGGTGGCGGAGGATTGGCCAGAGCGGTGGCCGTGGCATTGGCCTGGGCCGTGGCCGTGGCATTGGCCTGCGCCATCGCCGTCGCCTGGCTGCTATTCTGAGCCGCTGCGGTAGCATTGGCCTGCGCCGCCGCTGTCGCCTGGCTACTGACCGCCGCCACGGTGGCCGTGCTGGCACCCGTTTGTACCAGGGCCGTCAGGGTAGCCGCCACATTGGGGGCAGGAGTAGAGGCCACCGTCCCCGGCTTGCCCGGCAGCGGCACCAGCCCCCGAGCCAGGGCCAGCGCCCCCCCAGCGATCAGGACCACAGCCAGTAGGGCCGGGATGATCCAGGGCGGCAGCAGCGCTTTGTTGACAAACTCGCCGGCGGCACTCTGGCTACGCCGCTCGCCAAGCGCTTTCAGATGCACCTGGAAAGGAATGCGCTCCTCCCGTCCTATCAGGCGCCGCCGCTCCTGCACGCTCAGTCCGATTCGCGCTTCCCTTCCGCTATCTAGCTCCAGGGGGTTCACCCGGAAAAGGTAATGGAGCCGCTGCTCGTCGTCCTCTCCTTCCAGCTGATAGCGGGCCGGCGCGTTGCCAGCATTGGTCACCGCCAGGGTGTAGGAGGCCCGGCCCCGGCCACTGGCACGCCGCGGCTCCAGCCGCAGCGTCTCCTCACTGAAGGGCTGCACGGTCCAAACGCAGTTTGTCTGGCTGTATTCCTGGGGCAGCTCGCGCGAGCGCGCCCGAATCAAGACATGGTATTGACCGGCGCGATACGACGGATGACGCGCAACATTGATGGTCAGGGTGACTGTCTCTTGCATGCCAGGATTGAGCTGCACTTCCTGCCCGGCGCCGTGCAGCCATTCGGCAGGAACGCCGTCGACCGTCGGCGTGAACCAGTCAACGGTACTTCCCATGTTGGTCAGGGTGAGCTGCACGGTGGCCGTCTGGCCCGGCACCAGTGTCAGCGTCTTGGGCGAGGCTACCAGGCCAATGCGCTCCGAGACCAGCGAGGCCGGCCCCTGGCTGCTCGCTGTGTTGGCAACGGTAGGCGTGGCATAGTTGGCATAGGTGCTGCTCCCCATGCCCGCAGGCCGGCTGGCACCAGGAAGAGGAGCCGGCCCCGCGCCTGAACGGACGAAGGTCGCTGGGGGACTGGCCCCCTCCAGGCGCAGCCAGAAGGGACCAAGGCGGACCATCTGCCGCTCCTGCCAGACCTGGCTGACCTGCGGCATGAGACGCACCCCCTCTAGCAGGGTGCCGTTGCTCGATCCCAGATCCTGAACCCGCACTTCTTTGCCGTCCCAGGTGATACGCAGGTGCTGGCGCGAGACCTGCTTCGAGAGCAGGACAATGTCGCTCCCTTCCTGGCGGCCTACAATGATGCCCGCCGGCCTGACTTCAACGACCTGCAGCGTACGCCCGCTTTCATCGATGACGCGCACTCGCGGCACATCGCTGTAGCCCGGCATGGTGGAAATCGTGGGCGGCGCCGGGAGCGCCGACGGCGAGGCCGGCGCTTCCAGGGTGGTACGCGTCTGCAAACTCGCTTGCTGCGGCCCAGGCTCCGAGGGCATAGCTAAGGCCGAAGCCCCCTCCCCTCTCCCGCCCAGCACATTCTGCAGGGCATTCGCCAGCGCTTGCCCAGTGGCAAAGCGCTCCTCCGGCTTCTTGGCCAGACAGCACATGACAATCTCTTCAAGGATGGAGGGAAGTTCAGGCCGCAGCTCACGCGGACGCGGCGGCGTGGCGTTGACATGCTTGTAGATGGCGTCGGCTACACCGCTGATCTGAAAAGGCAGGGAGCCAGTGAGCATCTCGTAAAGGACGACCCCAAGGGCATAGAGATCACTGCGGCCATCAATCGTCTTGGCTCCAAGACACTGCTCGGGCGACATGTAAGCCAGCGTCCCCATCGGTGTGCCGGTGACTGTCTCAACTCCTCCCTCTACCAGACGCGCTAGCCCGAAATCGCTGATCTTGACCAGATAGTGCCCACGCCCAGGCTCCGAGCCGGCCAGACGGCGCAATAGAAGATTCGCCGGCTTGATGTCGCGGTGCACCACCTGCAGGGCATGGGCCGCCGCTAAACCCTGGGCAATCTGGATGCCCAGCATGAGCACTTGCGGCAGCGGTAAACGCTTCTCTCCCTGCCGCTTGAGCAGAGCACTGAGTGCCCCATCTCCCATGTATTCCATGACCATATAGAGCAGACCATTGTCATCACCATAGTCGTAAATCTCAACGATGTTGGGATGATGCAGGGCTGCCGCCGCTTTGGCTTCCTGTAAAAAGCGAGCGCGAAAGTCCGGGCGCGCCGCGAAGCTGGGCAACATGACCTTGATGGCCGCTGGCCGGTCAAGCAGCTGGTGTACGCCGCGAAAGACCTGTCCCATTCCTCCCGCCCCCAGCACCGCCTCAATCCGATACTGGCCGACGGTCCGACCTATGTACTCTTCGTTCATCATGGGATGACCTCCAGTATGTACCCGGCATGCGCTGGCTTGTGTAATTGAATTAGCTCTTCCAGAAAGGCACGATCCACTTTCTCAGCTCCTGCCGCCGGGGTCAGCCTGACACGCACGTGAAAGACAAATGGTTCTTCCGGCTTCTCAAAGATCTCAGGCTGTAAGCCAGTGCAGACCTCAATCATGCGCTTGAGTCCATAGAGGGTGCCGCGCCAGCTATAGAGTTCCCAGGCTTCGGCCAGCAGACGTCGCTGACGAGCCTCCGGCCAGTGGGGATTGAGCGGAATGTCCAGCCAGCTCGCCAGCCAGGGCAGAAAGCGCGTTGGACAAGTGCGCGCATCAAAGTACATCTCAATATGATCCTGGCGCTGCTCCAATGGCTCCCAGAGGTCTTCAAAGATGTGGAGAAAACGCTGCAGAAAATCACTCTCCTGGTAGATGTCGGGGAGATAGCGCAGATAGAGGCCACCGATACTCGGCCCAGCTGGCGTGCTCTGAGGCACAACGGGTCGCGCCGCTGAGCGCTGCGGTGCGGCAGTTGTTGGAGGTCGCTCCTCTGCTGCTCTCTTTTCGGCCTCAGCCGGCCCGGCTGCCGGAGGCACCGCTGCGGTCTTCGGAGGCTGCTCCAGCGCTGGCGTCGGCAGGCGCGGAGCCGTTCCCGCCTCGGCCTCATAGGTGAGCAGATAAGGGCCAATCTGAAAGCTCGCCCCTTCGCGCAGCAGGTAGGGCTGATGCGGGAGCAGGCGCTGCTGACCCACCAGGGTCCCGTTCGAGCTGCCCAGGTCCGTCAGAATGCAGCCCTGGGGCGTCAAGCGTAGCTCAGCATGATGGCGCGAGATGATCTGATGATCAAGCATCAGGTCGCTCTCGGGTCCTCGCCCAATGCGCAGCACCGGCGTCGTCAGCGGCACCGTCTTGATGATGTCGCCCTGCAGGCGGACAACAAGCTGTGGCGTGGCCATCTCTCTCAGCGCACCTTTATCTGATGTTGCCCAGAACAGATGAGACCGTGACGGGGAATCTGGACCGTCTGCTGATTCGCCGGCAAGGGCTTCTCCGCCGCTCCCCCTTCGCCAACGCTGACGACAAGATTCTCCACATACTCTACATGCTCAATACGTTGCAAAAGTCCGTATAGCTCGGAGCGATTGAGCGCGCGCCCAAAGGGCCAGCCGTTGCCGCGCGGCCCTCCAACATAGGGATTGAGGTAGCGCCGCAGGGCCTCTTGGGCCTCTTGCTGGACCTCCTCGATGAGAGCAGGGTCGCTGTGTTCGGCGACGCGCAGTTCGGCCTGGATCGAGACACTCACATAGTGGGGCGAATGGACCTCCAGGGCGGTGCCGAGCAGACGCCGAGGCTGGAGATAGGAGAGCACGGCGCTGCGTAGCTCGGCGGAGAGCGCCAGCTGTTCCGGCACCAGGGGGCCTTCGGGCTGATCGACCTGGGGAAGGATGATGACAAAGACCTGCCCTGGACGTGGATCACCACGCCCGCCCGGCTGGGGGCCTGGAGCCAGACAGCGCGCGCGCGCTACCCCAGGTACCTGACAGGCCAGATACTCGTAATCGTCGGCGGTCACGGCGCGAGTGCGCGCGCGTAGCTTCTGAGGGGCCCGCAGTCTGGCCTCTTCCAGGCTCTGGGCATCGCGCCCACCAACGGCGGCGGTCCGGTTGGTAACATGGGCCACATAGGGGATCGAGGTCTTGAGAACCGTCAGGGTGCCACGCGCGACGTTGCCGACCACGCCTCCCCCGTAGCGATAGCGCTTGAAGACCAGCAGGCTCCCTTTCTCAGGGACACGGCCAAAGCGGTAGACGGTGCCGTCGGGTTGCAGGAGGGCTGGCCCGAGTGTGAGCGTGCCGTCGAGCTTATCGAGGGTGAAATGGCGATCGTCAGGGCCGGATTCGGCAAAGTCTTCGACTTCGTGCCAGATCTGGGGCTTGCCGCCCGGCGGCTCGCTGACCAGGTATTCTTGTTGTGGATCAAGGGCCAGAATGGGGGTATGCTGGAGCTGAAAGACCTGGCCCGGGGTGCCATCGCTGACCCCAAGCACTTCCTCTTTGACAGTGATGGCATGGCGCGCACTGACGGTCCCGCCGCGCGCCTCGACGCGCAGCCGGCGCAGCACCGGCGAAACCTGGTAGGACCCCGGCCCTCCCTGGGCTTCGGTCAGTCGGCAGCGCAGCCAGTAGCCAGTGACGCCCGCAAACTCGCTGCGCACCATCTCTGGCAGATGGAGGATGATCTCACCGGTTTCGTTGAAGCCGCCAGTGCCATCGTACTCTAGCTCGCAATCCACCCAGCGCGCGGCCCGCCCCTGCCAGACCTGCCAGGTCAGCGGCGGCTTCGTCGGGTCGACGCCCGCCCCACCAGCGCGCTCGCAGTCCACCACCAGGGCCAGCAGATGATTGCTCAGGTCGTTCTCAAAAGCGAGTAGAAAGGCATCGCCCGGCGCCGGCTTCTGCGGAAAGAGGGCTACGCGCTTCTCGCGCCCACGTGCCCCTTCGGGCGGCAGGTTGTGGCGTAGCCAGTTGCTACCCTGACTGGCGTTGCGCGTGAAGGTGTCGATGAGCCGCGGCGGACGAACGGTCAGCGGCTGCTCCGTGGTGAAGATGATGGCCGGGCTGCTCTCGGTGCGTACGGTGGCGACTTCGGTGTCGGCGGGAATGGTGATCTCCGTCAGCTGCGCCGCGGATAGATAAAAGGTGACAGGGACCGTCGCCGCTCGCGGTGGCTCCAGCCGAATGCCGATCAGCTCCAGAAATTTGATATAGTTCTTGTCCGGTACCTGGTTGACGCGATAGAGCAACATATCGGTCATCCAGGCGAAGAGTTCGATCAGGGTCACGCCCGGGTCGCTGACGTTGTGGTCGGTCCACTCGCGACAATAGTGGGGGATGAGCAGCTTGGCCTGATCAACGATATCTTGAAAGTGGCGATCGTCTAGCTTTGGCGCAGGCAGCGGCATGATGACTAGCCCTCCCTCTCCCTCTGGCCAGCCGCTTCCACCGACCCGCTCTCGCCTTCCCCAGGAATGCGGTAGAAGGGAAAGACAAGCGAGCGGCGGTCATGGGTGGCCTTGATCTCATATTCGATGTCGATGAGCAGGCGCCCCGGTTCGGCAGGATCGGGGCGCGCCTCCACGCCGAGGACGCTGATGCGCGGCTCCCACATGCCCAAGGCTTCTTCAACGTAATAGGCGGCCAGGCCACAAGTGGTGGCGTTGTTGGGTGCGAACAGCAGTTCATGAATCTGACAACCGAATTCAGGCCGCATCACCCGCTGCCCTTTGGGGGTTAGCAGGATAATACGGATGGCCTCCTCGATATCGCGTTCCTGCCGTGTCAGAGCAATACGCCCGTGCGCATCGATGTGAATCGGGAATGCCCAGCCGGTTCCAAGAAAATCGCGCATAGTGCTCGTTCCTCTCTTTTCGTTGACCTCGCGGCTCGGTGCAGCTTTGCCTTGGTCTGCCCTGCCTGTCTGCCTGCCGATACCGGCGGCTCGCCACAGTCGGCTCCGGCCCTGTGCCCGTCTCCTAGCCGATGAACACGGTGCCAGTGGCCACGACGGTTCCCACTGGCATATCGGTGGGATCGTTGCAGGTCATGGCGGTCTCTCCGTTGCGCGCCGCCGGCTTGCCATTGATCAAGACGGTAGCGCTGCCGGTGAGAATCACCCCGCGATTGGTCGGGGGACGCTGGAAGAGGCCACCCTGGGGAATATGGGGCGGGATGTTGTCGGCGGTGCTTCCCTGGGTGGCCGCTGGCAGCCCCATGATCATGACATTCGGGCTAAGATTGCCGTTAATGATACCTGTAAAGGGATGCGGCAGAGGTGTTGGTAGTGTTCCCCCCGGTGAGGGGATCAGGACAATGTGGGTGTCAATAGCGGTGATCTGGTCACCCTGTTTGGCTGCCGGCTGCCCCATATTCTTCATGCCTCCTCTGTGGTCCCTGCTCTGTGCCTTGTCCATGCTGTTTTCAGGAAAACGCGCCACTGCGGCATAATTTCGGGATGCCTTTTCTCTGCCGGGAGCAGGCCCGTGCCCGGTCCCGGCGTCAGCCCTGGATCTTTCCTCAGTTGAGATTGATGGTTGTGCCCTTAACGGTGACGACGCCGGCGCCGCCATCGATGCTAATGCCCTGTCCCTTGAGCTGGACCTGTCCCTGAGCTTCCAGGGAGAGGCTTCCCTGAGCCTTCAGGCTGATACTGCCCTGAACGCTGATCTGCAGGCTGTTGGCGGCAGTGTCGATCTTGATGCTGTTCCCCGCGCTATCGCTGATGGTGATGCCGCCGCCTCCTTCGCTGTCGTCTAGAGTGATGAGGTGCCCAGTGCGCGAGCGCAGGAGGCGCTTCTGTACGCGGCCTCCGCTGGTGACCCGCGGCTCCGGCGGTTTGTCCTGGCCATTCCAGAGGCCGCCCAGGATGTAGGGGTGCTGGATGTCTCCTTCTAGAAAGCCGACCAGGACCTCGTCGTTGATCTCGGGCAGGAACTGGATGCCGCGCTGAGCGCCGCCTCCGGGGACAACGACACGCGCCCAACCGCTGGCGTGCTCCTCGGAGAGGGCCGGATATTTGACCTTCACTCTGCCCAGGCCAGCGGGATCATCATTGTCGGTGACGACGCCGATGACCAGGCCCAGGCCCGCAGCGAGAGGCCCGACCGAGGGGGTCGAGGAGGTCGCAGTGACCTGGTGCTGATCGCCGCTGAGCAGGTTCAGTAAGGTTGCAGGTTGGTAGCCACTGACGCTGAAGCGGGTGATATAGCCCTGACGGGCACTGTAGCTATGCAGGGTGCTGGTGACAAAGTAGGTGCCGCTGAAGCGCGTGCCCACTGCTTTGATGCGCACACTGATTCCTGCTACCAGGGCGGGCTGACCGGCGCAGGCTCCTTCAGCTTCGATAAAGCGCCCGGCGGCACGGTCGGCTACTGCCTGTGCCAGGCGATCTGCCTCGGCCTGTGTGCGCACTGACCCCGCGGCGACCAGGGCTTCCGCTGTCAGTTGAAATGCCTGCTGAACCAGCTCGCCCCCGCTCTGCTCTTGCCCAACCTGGGGCGTCCCCCGTCCGTTCTGCGCCTGGCTGACAACGGCTCGCCGCTGCTCGGGGTCCCAGCCGCGTACAGTGACTTTGCTGAGCTGGCCGATGGTCGTCAGGCGGGGGGTGAATTCGTGCAGGTTGACCCCCCACTCTAGTTCAAGCTGGCTCCCCCCGTTCGCGAGCGGCTCCACGTGGAGGGTCTTCCCCTGGACGTAGAGCAGGCAGCCCAGGGCCGCCGCTCTGCGCTGCAGAAACGCCAGATTGCTTTCGTTGCCCTGCAAGATATAGTCATGGACCTGGCCGCCGACCGCGACTTTCGCCTGCAGTCCGGCCTCCGCTGCCAGTTTCCTGATCAGGTCCTCATCGCTGACGTTGACAAAGGAGCGTACCCGACTCCCGCGTCCCAGACGGTGCAGGCGATCAAAGGCGCGAATGATCAATTGTTGGTTGCTGGCGTCAAAGGATGGCTCGATCTCGACGATTTCGCCATCGAAGAGCAGCTTCGTTTGTCGCCCGCTGTGGGCTTCGATCTGGACGCTCTTGCCGGGCAGAAGGCTGGAGTCATCGACCCAGTGCAGGCGCGTGTCGTGCAGGACGATGGTGGCGACGTCCGGCAGGTGGAGGCTGTTTTCGACGGTGACCTCCAGCAGGTCGCTCATGAAGTCCGGTGCAACGTCAGCGCCTCCAATTTTGATGGAGAGCAGGCTGAGCAGATTTTCATTCTGTGGCATTGGGGATCTCCAGCAGTTGGCCTGGCATGAGCTGGCGCACACGGGTCAGGCGGTTAGCTTCGGCGATCAGGCGCCAGAGGTTGGGGTCACCGTACTCTTTGTAGGCGATCCAGGCCAGGGTGTCCCCTTCACAGACGCGCCAGACGCGCTCTCCTCCCACTCCTCCCGAAGTGGGATTGGTCGCCGGGTAGTCGTCTTTGTCCTGCACTTGTTGAAAGGTGACGTCCAGGGTGGAGCGCACCGGCGTGCCATCGGGCAGGAAGAGGGTGAAGCGCTCGCGGACATTGGTGATGACGGCTTTGAAGCTCCAGACGGCTCCCCACTGGAAGCTGACGACCGGAGGCCGTCCTTTCTTGTGTTTGGCTCCTCCTCCTCGACCGCCCAGCGGCCCAAGCGCCGGATCAACTTTCATCATGTTCCAGATTTTTTCGGTGTAGGCTTTGCGGACGTCTTTAGGGCCACCCCCCTCGCCACCGCTTTTGATATTGGTGTAGGTGTCAAAGAAGAGCTGCATCTGCAGCGTGGTGGGCTGGCCGCTGCCAAATTCCAGGCGGGCAATGTTGGTCCCCTTGCTCTCTTTAGCGGTCCACGAGTTCTGCTTGCTAAAGGTGTATTCTTTGGGATTAAACATGCATTCGACGCTGCTGCCGTGATCGTGATCGACAATGGTGGCCAGCGCCAGCGGACTGCTTTGCATGGCTGCTCTCCTTCCTTAACTGCCGTGCTCACTTTTATGAGAGGAGGCGGCGCTGCTCGACGCTCAGGCGGCGCTTGAGCAGGGTGTAGACCTGGCGCGCCAGGGCGTCAAGGTCCGGCTCCGGTGGGCGAGCGCCTGGCGTGGCTGACTGCCCTTCGCCCTGGCCGCCGACAGGTGTGGCCAGGCTGCGTTCGACGCCGGCGCGGCTGACGCCACTGTGCTCCGCCAGAGCGGCGCTCTCGGTCGCTGAGGTGCCAAGCGGCTGGCTGGGCATGATCGCCGGGGACAGCGGCGCGCGCGGCGCCGAAGAAAGGCTTGCGCCTGGCATGCTCTCGTCCGCAGCTGGGCCGTTGGAAGAAGCTGGCGCGGTCAGCCAGGCCGGCAGCGGCTCCCAGGGTGCCGGCAGCTTACCCCAGATGCCTCGCTCCCGCTCTTCGGTCTGGCCGCCGTTGCTGGCGACAGGCGAAGCCGGCGCAGTCATGGACGCTGCAGGCTCCGACATTGGCGGCTCTGTTGGCTCTGACAGGGCCATCGGAGCAGTCACTGCGAAAGCGGTCTGCGCCTGTCGACGAACTCGCCGTTCGACGGTGATGGCCAGCTGCTCCTCGTCAAGGTGGGTCGCCGCTTCGGCATGCTGCTCCATGTCGGGGGAGGATGCCGGCAGCGAGCGCATGATTGGTGGCAGGAAGCGCGGCCTGCGACGGCGCATGATATGTGTCAGCTCGTGAGCCAGGAGGCCGAGGCCCTCTGGCGTGGTTTGCTCCTGCTGAGGCGCCAGCTCGACCGTGTCCGCATCGCTGAGGGCGGCGGCAGCCAGAGCCTCTGTGGCGTGCGCTGCCTGGGCATCGCGATAGAGCGCGACCTCCGCCAGGTCGATGCCGACGAGCGGCTTGAGGAAGCGGCGGGCAGCGAGGGCGGGTGGCTCTGGGCTACGCGCCGCAGCAGCAGATACGCCAGCTCCTGTGCTCGCTGTCGGGCCCCCGCCTGGAGCGAGTAGCGGCGAGACCTGCCTCAGAGCGGGCGTGCTGCTACGCTCTCTACTCACCCTGTCTGCTCTCGTCCGAGCTGGCAGCGGCTGCTCACTGGCGCCGCCCGGCCCTCTCTCCGGGAAGCCAGGAGAGTCCGGGGCAGGTGCTGGCCCTGGTCTCGCCATCGCCTGCTCCTGCTCACGCCGGGCTTGCTCAACCAGACGCCGGAACCAGCTCTGTGGCGAGCGTTCTGCCTCGTCCTGATGCGGCCTGAATAGCTGCGCTGCCTCATTGGACAGTTCCGGCGCTGCAGCTACCTCGGAGATTGACCCGGGGGACGCTGGCAGACTCTGGCTGACCCTGGCGAGGTCGCTCTCTGATGCAGGGAGCGCGATAGTATCATACGCTGTATGAGGGATACCTTGCTCGATGACATGTGCGCGGCTTGCAAGGCGTTCCGAAGGCAGCGTGGTCAGAGGGGCGGTCTCCTGCTGCTGGCGCTCGTCTGGCCTGGACGGGGCCGCCAGCGCCTCTTCGTCGGCGGCCTCAGCCTCCCAGCCCTGATCTTCCTCCGTAGCTGGCGCCGGCGCTGCCTCTGCTGGGGCTAGCGGCTCTGGAGGCCAGGCGGCGGCAGGCGCTTGCTTCCCGTCCGAAGGAAGGGGGGCCGCCACTAGCGGTGGCGTCTCGTCGATGGGTTGTCGGGCAGCCAGCAGGTGCGGAGACCAGGACCAGAGCGGCTGCCTTGTTGCCAGAGGCTGCCGGGGTCGGTCATCGGCGGCCAGGGCTGTCAGGCCAAGGGCCACCGCCAGAGTGCGGTGTCGCTCCAGGGAGGCCCGCAGCGGCAAGGCCGGCCTGAGAGAGAGCAGCCGCTGGCGGCGGCGCAGAGCGGTCAGCAGCAGGTGTCGACGCACAATAGTCCTCCTCTGTCTCAGCCAGTCGGATTCTCGCTCAGCCCAGCGTCATGCCTTCGTGGGCCAGCTCCAGGGTCTCAATGGCCGCCGCGTTGTCCGGCGCGCGCAGCTGGGGCCCGACCCATTTTACCGGGTAGGCGTTCAGAAAATTCCAGCGCATCAGCTCGTTGCCCGCCACGTCATACATGACCACTGAGATATGGCGACGCTTGAGACGCCCGCAGGCCACATCGGCCAGCCAGCGATAGAACTCGTTGGAAGTGGTCAGGCCGCGCTTGAGCGTCAGATTGCTCACTTTGGTAAAGCCGGGCAGGCGATAGACAAAGCCGTTATTGCCGCCTTCCTGGTACTCCATGATGTCCATCTCGACTTGCAGGCCGCTGACCTCGGTAAAGACGCCCTGGGCCTGGCCCTCGAAGAGGACATAGAAGCGGCAACCCGGATAGGCTTCGGTGGCCATCAGCTCTTCACCTCCCGCGCCTCAGAGGATACCTCGGCCCCCGCTGTCCACGGGCCTGGGAGAGACGTACCTCCTGAAGCAGCAACTGATAGACCTTCTCCACCAGCCGCTCGATGTCAATGGCAGCACCGGCGCTCTCGTGGGCAGGCAGGCCGGCGGCAGCAGCGCCGGCAGCCTGCTGATCAGAGGCTGGTAGATCTGTCATCAGCTTCACCACCTTCTGTCAGGTCGAGTGCGAAACGCAGGCCGCAGCGGGGACACTGCGTCTCGACGAGCGTCGTGCCCACTTCGTTAATCTGGACATAGAGCTGCTGCAGATAGGCGAGATCGGCGGAAAAGAGTCCTTCGATCACGCTGACGTCAACGGGATGGAGATCGCCCAGGCGCGTCACGACCCGGCTGAGGACCAGGATGGTCAGATAGGCCTCGTTAGCGCGCACTCGCGCATCTTGCAGCGGCTCGATCTCATCGAGGGCGGTCGCCAGGCGCATTGTCCCTTGCCGATGAAGGTTTCCGCGTGCGTCGACGTAGCCGCAGGGCAGGGTAAAGGGAAACTCGGTCTGCAACATCGTTGTCTTGGCTCCCTGAGCGTGCCACCGGGCCTTAGCTCACGCGCTCGTAGCCCTCGTGGGTAATCTCCAGCTCCTCGATGGCAACTTCGTTGTTGCTGGCATTGGCGCTGGGACCGGTCAGCTTGCTCGGCCAGGCATTGACGAAGTTCCAGCGCGCCACCGGCTCACCCTGCTGATTGTACATAGTGATGGTTCCGTTCTTGCGCGCCTCTTCGATCTTGCCCTGCTCGACAAGCTTGCGCCACTGCCACATATCCATTGAGTCAGTAATGCCGCGCTTGAGTGTGATGTTATTCCATTTGAGACGGCCCGGCACCTTTTTGATGACAAACTCGCCACGCGGCCCGCTGGCTTTGTACTCGACGACCTCATTCTCGCTGCCCAGGCCGGTGCACTCGCGGAAGGCGCCGACAATCTGGCCTTGAAATTCGACGCCAAACCATGATGAGACCAACGGATCTTTCTCTGCCATGCCTTCTTCCTCCTTTGGCCTTCATGCATGCACATGAGGCGTGGATTTGATCGACCGATGAACAAACAGGCGGCTTGCTCAGGCGCCGCCACCCGCCCATTGGCGCAGGCGGAAGACCACAAATTCGGCGGGCTTGACGGGTGCCAGTCCAATATCAATGAAGAGCATCCCACGGTCGCGCACGTCGGGCGGATTGATCTCTTCGTCGCATTTGACAAAGAAGGCTTCTTCAGGCGAGCGGCCAAAGAGCATGCCATCGCGCCAGGCCCCCGTGAGGAAGGCCGTGATGTCTCGCTTGACGCGCGCCCAGAGGTCGACATCGTTGGGTTCGAAGACGACCCATTGGGTGCCGCGCTCGATCGATTTCTCGATATAGTTGAAGAGGCGCCGCACGTTGACATAGCGCCAGGCGGGGTCACTGCTGAGGGTGCGTGCGCCCCAGACGCGCAGGCCGCGCCCGGTAAAGGAGCGGATGCAGTTGACGCCACTTGGGTTGAGGGTATCCTGTTCGCCTTTAGTCACCTGGATGACGCCCTCCAGGGCGCCGCGGACCACTTCATTGGCGGGGGCCTTGTGGACGCCGCGCTCGTTGTCGTTGCGGGCGTAGATGCCGGCAATGTGGCCGGAAGGCGGCACGGCCAGCGGACGGCCATCGGGGCCGCTGATCTTGATCCAGGGATAGTAGAGGGCGGCAAATTTGGAGTCATAGGCGGTCTCGGCCTCTCGCCAGACCTTGACCTGCTGCGGTGTGAGGTCCGGCAGGGGGTCGAGGATGGCGATGCGGTCGCCCATGCGCTCGCAGTGGGCGATCATGGCCAGTTGCACGGCTTTGACACCCTCACGGCTGATCAGGCCAGCCTGGTAGGCGGCCATCAGGTCAGGGCAGCAGACCATCGTGACGTCTTCGGCAACCTCCAGCCCTTCGAAGCCGCTGCGCTCAGCGGCGCTGCCGGCAAAGTGATCGGGTTGGACCTGCGGCAGGGCAAGCTGGGCCGGCGCCCGCAGGACGTAGGTGCCCGGCTCGGGGGCTCGCTCTATGGCGCTGCCGCTGGTCTTCGGCTCGACCAGGCGAATGAGCTTGCTAAGCTGGTTGACCGTCTCAACGGCGGTCTTGGCCCCGGCTCCTCCCCCGCTGCCAACGCTCAGGTTCTCGTAGATCTCTTCTTCGTCGCCCATGCGCACATTGAGAGTGAAGAGGCCACGGTTACCCGACGCTGCAGGGGGCGCGGCTTCTCCCTCTTTCTGCTGCTCGCCTTCGGCTGAGGCTGGGGCCGGCGGCGGCAGGGTTTTGGTGGGCGGCAGTACTTCGATCTGGATATCCTGCTGGGGCACGTTTTTGGGATGGACGATCAGCGAGGGCACGGCCTTGGAGGCGCGGCTGGGCAGCAGCACTGGCGCGGCTTTCTCTGTCTTGGTGCTGTTGTTGACCAGGCGCGTGACGTAGCAGCGCCCACCTCCGTTGAGGAAGTAGCCGTAGACGGCGTGCGAGAGGTAGGAGCCGGGCAGGTGGGGATTGCGTACCCCCCCCTCTTCGAGGCTGCCAAAGGTGGCGACATACTGCGACCAGTTGGTGATGAGCACCGGTCGGTTGGCCGGCCCGGCGGGAGCGAAGCCGACAAAGGCCGCTGTAGCGGTCCCAACGCCTTCGATGGGCCGCGGCCCGCTGTCAACTTCTTGAATGTAGACGCCGGGTGAGAGATATTCGGGCATGATCCCAGGTCCTCCTTGGCATGGTTTATCAGGAATAGATCATCAGAGCCTTTGGCGGACAGAATAGCGCAGTGTCCTATTTGGGTCAGGTCTCTAGCACAGGCAGGGCCTCCAGGACAATCTCGTAGGAGAGCACGCTGCGAGGGCCCGGCTGGTCGGCAGCGGGCGCTGCGTCGTCACCGTAGTCGATCACCAGGCGGCGGGCCGGCCCTGTGGGCGGTGTGAGGCGCAGAATAGCTCTCTGCGGCGGCAGATGGCCCAGGACAAAGCGCCCGGTGCTATCGGTGATGCTCTCTTCGGCATATCCTTCGAGGGCGACATGTACGCCAGCCAGGGCCTGGCCCTGCTGGTTGCGTACCAGGCCGCCGAGCTGAATGCCGCTCTCGCTGGCCTGCTCCTCCCCCGGCGAGAGGCGACGATAGCGCGCGGTGCGCTGGAGGACAAGCGGCGCTTCGGCCACCGGCGCCAGTTCGATGGGAACGGTGACGGTGTAGGCCAGGGCTGGCCGCGGCGGGCTTCCCAGGCTATTCCAGAGCGAGAGCAGTACCTGCTGCTCGTCTTCGCGGCCTACGTGCGCTACCAGGGGAATGCCCAGGGCCTGGACTTCCAGCGGAAGGTAGGCTTCCGGTATCTGCGGATGGCGCACCAGGGTAGTGAGGACGCGCCAGAGCAGTTGCTGCTCGTCCTCGATCTCGCTGCTGATGGCAGTGACCATGTAGCGCAGGTCGAAGCGCCGCGGCAGGGGCCGGCGCTCGGCGCGCCCGTTGGCGGCGACGGTCTGATAGCTGCTCTGACGCAGCTCGACGTTTTCGTGAATGGCGTAGAGGAAGAGGCTGATCGTCGGCTGCCAGAGGCGCTCGATGCGCTCCGTGGTCGGTGCCTCAAAGATGATGTCGACTTCTCGCTCGCTGATCTGGCCGCGTTCGTAGAGCAGGCGGCGCAGGACGGTCTGCATAGTGAGCAACATGGTCCTTGATCCTCACTCACTTCAAGGCTGCGCCCAGGAGGGAGCCGCCGACGAGGCCTCCAAGTCCTCCAAAGAAGGCACCCACTGGGCCACCGGCCAGAAAGCCACCGACTGCGCCCCCGATTCCTCCCAGCCAGGCCCCGAGCATTCCGTGTGGTGCGCCCTCACCGCGGCGCACCTTGTCAATATAGGGCTGCAGCGTGGAGAGATCCTTGTAATCCTGGAGGGTGGCCGTGCCGTCCCGGGTGCGCCGCAAGGCCCGGTTATAGTCCTCGATCGCCTCGGCCTGCTGCTCGGGATTCCATTTCTCCCAGGGCGTTCCGGCCTTAATCGCCTCCTGCCAGTCATAGGCAGCGCCGCGGCTCCCGCTTCCTATGGAGCCCCGGATCTGGGCGACCAGGCTCTCCGGGATGTAGGCCAGGCCACCGTGCTGGTATTGCCAGACATGCCCCATCTCATGGATGAGGATCAGTTTGCCTTCCGGAGTCAAATTGAGCGTATCGCCGTCGTAGTAAGCGTCCTCAAGATTGATGGTGTTGCCGACCGTACGAGAGGCGCCCGAGGAGAGAATGCTATGCTTCGTAATTGTGATTGCCGAGTAATCGAGGCTATCGGCATAGATTTCGCGAGCGTAGGCGATCTCGTCGGGCCTGAGCGAGCGACGCTGCTGCGAGAGCCGGTCACCTGCGGCAGCCCCTCCTAGCAGGCCGGCCACGCCGCCGATCACTGCCCCCGCCGGGCCGCCGATGAAGAAGCCGCCGACCGCCCCCAGGACAGCCCCCCCAATTCCGCCGAGCACACTCCCCAGCCAGGAGCGCCGAATGACCTGAGCCGGGGCCGTCGCGGAGAGCCGGGCCGCAGCGGGTCCGGTGAAGGGGGTCGCCGTGACTTGGGCTGCTACCTGCTCGGCCTCGCGCTCATAGTGATCGTCAACGGGTCCGACAACGAGGGGAGTTCCAGGCGCGATCTCACCCGGCTGCTGCACCACGTGGCTCAATTCGTGCGCCAGCAAGTGCCGCCCTGCGTCCGTCTGCGGCGCATATTCGCCCGGGCCGAAAAAGATGTCCTGGCCAACGGTGTAGGCCCGCGCGTTGAGGGCCTGCGCCGTCTGGGCTGCCCCAGCATCGACGTGGATACGCACTTGCCCAAAGTCGTGGCCGAAACGCGGCTCCATATAGGCCCGCACCTCCTGCGGCAGCGGCTCCCCCGCTGCAGGACCTGCCACCGGGTTCATAGCGGTGAGGTGCTCCGGCATCGGTGCCAGGCGACTGATCTCACCTTCCAGCGCGGCGTTCGCCGGCAGAGCCTGCCGCTTTCGCTCTCTGTTCACAGTCATCATGTACCTTTCTCCGACAGAGGAGACAGCCGAGGCAGTGACGTCTTCCTCCAACGCTGCTGTTGCTCTGTCTCAGGAGACTAGCGCAGCGTCAGCACGACCTGGCCATTTAGCACGACCTCCACCTTGCGCCAGGCCTGGTCTTCACGCTGATCGGGCAAGCCGGCCTGCAGGGCGGCTGTCTTTCCATGACCAATCACGCTGATCTGGCGGTCGGGAAGAGCCAGCGCCGGACCGAGCACATCGCGAATGGCCTGCAGCGTGTTCTGCGCGCGCAGCTCGGAGAGGCGCTGATTGCGCGCCACCGTTCCGGTGGTGCTGGTATAGCCGTCGATGCTCAGGCGACTCTCGGGATTCATGAGGGCCGCCCGCTGCTCGGCGCACATCTGGCGAATGGCCTGCCAGCCCTCGTCGGTCAGGCTGGGATCGTCAACCGCAAAGTGTACCTTCGCCTCGCTCTGATAGCCGGCCTGCGCTGTGAGCGCATGCTGTTCCTGAGCGGCGCGGATGGCCTCCTCTCGTCCGCCAAACAGATAGCCTGCATACATCGAGACTGTTGCTCCTGCCACGAGACCATAGAGGGCGGCCCAGCCGCTGGCATCGCCCGTCAGCACCGGAAAGGTGCCATCGCCATAGAAGTTGATGAAGGCCACTGGCGTATAGCTGGGACCGACCACTGCCGTGCCGCCAGCTGAGCCCCCCGTGATCAGATAGGGGCCGCGGAAGTTGCCGCTGGTCCAGGCAAAAGGCGTCTGTATCTCGCTCCAGGCCGTCGTTTGACCGACTGTGGTGCCCACAGAGAAGCCTCCGGCAGCCGTGCCCATCAAGGTGAAGTACCGGGCCGTCCAGGTATCGGGCGCCAGCTTCTCGATGATGAAGGCACCGAGAAAGCCGCCCAGTCCAATCCCCAGGTCGACATCCCTGCCTACCACACTGAAGCGCCAGCGATACTTGTGCTGAGGAGCATTGGGGTCCGACGGCCCGTGGGGCGAGATTTCCAGCAACCGCTGAATATCCGCGGTGTAGCTTGGCTCGGCGGAGACGATGATCTGCAGCCAGTCCCAATAAGGGCGCGTGACCTCTCCGCTCTGCAGCATGGGATTGACCAGAAACTCGCGTAGGCGCCGGATGACGAGCGGCATCTGCTGAGGGGCATAGTAGCCCATGAGCGTTCTGATGAAGCTGTTCAGCACAGACGCTGTGGCGGAACGCTCCCCACCTCCGCGCGTTGTGGCCAGATACTGGCGAATGAGGGCCTGAATCTGGGTCCCTCCATCCGCAAGGCGCTGCTCTTCAGCACGGTCCAGCGGCGCATTCTCGGTTGCCTGGACCAGGGCTCGCGTCTCTGCCGGGAAGGCCTGAATGGCCTGGTCGGAGAGATGTACCCCCGTTGCGGTGCGCTCGAACTGATGCGACCAGCCGCCGAGCACGAGATTGCCCTGGTCATCACGCTCAACGGTGTCGCCGCCCTCGTGCATCCACATGCGTACGGAGGTGCCGCTCCGGCTGACGGTCAGCGTGCCCGCATAGGCCGTACCGCCCGAGGAGATGCGCCGATAAGCGAAGGTTACATGATCGCCACCCTCCTCCGTCAGGTCGCCAGAGAGCCGCATGGCAGTCAGATGGGCGCCGCTGCTGCTCCTGTAGCTCCGCTGCTGCCACCAGCCCTCAATATGGCGACCGGCCTGATTCAACTCCACAGTGATGCGGTTGTCGCCCCCCGGATCGAGAGCCTCATAGCTGCCGGTCACATCGAGGGCTGTCATCTCAGGCTGGGGCGCGTCAGGCTCGGTGGCATGCGCCTCGCGCTGGATGAGCGGCGCCCCCAGGCGGCTCACCGCTCGCGGCGCTCCCACTGGTCCAGGCGCCGCTACCACTTCCTGCGCCATCCGCCGCGCCTCCTGCTCGCTGCTCTCCCCTCGCTCGCTCACTCCCTGCACTCCCCCGCTCGCCCCCTGCTGCTGCAGCGTATGCGTCAGCTCGTGCGCCAGCAAGTGCCGCCCTTCGTTCGTCTGCGGCGCATATTCACCCTGGCCGAAAAAGATGTCCTGGCCAACGGTGTAGGCCCGCGCGTTGAGGGCCTGCGCCGCCTGCGCTGCCCACTCGTCGACGTGGATACGCACCTGCCCGAAGTCATGCCCAAAACGCGGCTCCATGTAGGCCCGCACCTCCTGCGGCAGAGCCTCCCCTGCTGGCTGCTCCGTCGACCGCAGCGGCTCGGAGGCCGTGATCGATGGCTCCTGCTCTCGTCTCATCTTCCTGATGTACCGGGTCATCGGCGGCTCCTTTCCTTTCTGCTCAGCTAAGTCGTATCAGGCAGCCTAGATCTTCAGACTTTTGAGAGCGGCGATCAGCGTGGCACGCCACCAGGGATCGCGCGCGGGATGGCTAACAAATTTATCAACCAGCCCGGTCACGGGATCGGTGATGGTGGCAGGGGCCGGCGCTGTTCCACCAGCGGCACTCATAGCGGTCCAGGCCGTCTGCATGGCCGTACCGATCTCCTTGTCCGCCTCCACCGCCAGGGTGCGTGAGACGCCAAAAAGCAGGTGTTCGGGCGAATCCTTGGCGATCTCGGAGTGCGTCGGTCCCAGGCCTTTGGCGTGGGCCTCAGCCGCCGCCTGAGCGATTTGGTTCTTCGCCTGCTGCTCCAGGATAGCGCCGCGAGCATCGGCCAGGGCAGTTGTTCTGAAAGTGGCAACCACTGGGAAGAACTGGAGGAAGAGCGCCACGCCGAGCAGATCGACCAGGCGCACCAGGCTCTCCAGCGAGCCGAGGCCGGTAGCCGGATCGGACGCCGCTCCAGAGGCAGCCTCTAATGCGGCAATCGTGCCAGACTCGGCGCCAGAGACCGCGCCGCCGAAAAAGCCAGTGATGCCATGCCAGACGGCGCTCAGCCCGGAGTGCCTGCGCCAGCCTGCCGCCGCCCCAGTGAGCGCACCACCAATGGCGCCGAGTCCTCCACCAATCAGACCGGCCATGGGAGTCCCACTCGCTCCGTGGCGGCCCATCCAACGGAGACAGCCTTTGATGAAGGAGCGCATCAGTTCGCCGTTTTCGATTTCCGTACAGATCAGCTCCAGACGGCTGACCCAATCGTTGGCGCCGGGGGCATAGGTGCCGGTAATGATGCCCGGCAGGGCCGGATTGAGGGGATCGTGGCCACCGATGAGGGCCACATCGTTGCCCAGCTGTGATTTGACCAGCGCGTTGTACTGCGTCGCCGTGATCGTCCCATCGTTCTTCAGAATCCAGAGGGCCACCTCGACAAAGTTGGAATGGGAGTAGTAGTCTTCGATGGCATGCAGCGCGTTCCCCATGGCCGCCATCCCCTCGGGCGTGCGCCCGGCCACAATCGCCTCCTCCAGCTTTCGCTTCGCATGAAACTTCCCGCGCTCGATGTATTCCGGCAGGCCGCTGGCGGCGGCGGCATGTTTGATATCAGCCAGGTGGGCCTGCTCTGCGTCGTAGGCTGCTTTCTGTTCGGGCGAGAGCTTCTTTTCGGCCTCGGCGCGCTCGGCGGGCGTCAGGCGGGGATCTTCGAGAGTGCCGCCGCCCTCGGGATTATCCAGGTGCTCAGAAGGCACATAGGTCCCCAGGTCCTCCTGTCGTACCTCGCGGTCAAACTCGCCGAGGGCCAGGATGTTGATCAGCGGCAGAGCCTTGGGAGGGAGCTGCGAGAGGTCGCGCAGCCAGTTGCCGAAATAGACGCTGCGCGCCTCCTGATGGCTGAAGCCGACGGCGGTCAGGGCCTCTTCCTCAATGCCGCCATGACCGGCCTCGCCGGCCTGATAGCGCCAGAGACGGCCCCGCGCCGCGCTCTGGCTCACGGTAACACGCGCTCCTTGCCCGCTGAGGACCTGACTGGCGATGGCCGTGGCCTCGCGCTCCTCGGGCGCCGTCGGCTCGCTCACTTGCAGATCCTGAGCCTGCCCAAAGAGAGGGCCGCCGGCAGGCGTGGCCTGCTGCAGCGTCTGGCTCTGCTGCACCACGTGCGTCAACTCGTGGGCCAGCAGCCAGCGACCTTCGGCGCTCCGCGGCGCATACTCGCCCTGGCCGAAAAAGATCTCCTGACCGACGGTGTAGGCCCGTGCGTTGAGGGTCCGGGCCGTCTGGGCTGCCTGCTCATCGGCATGGATGCGCACCCGACTGAAGTCGTGGCCAAAACGTGGCTCCATAAAGGCGCGCGTGGCCGCATCCAGGCTTTCGCCGGCGCCCGCAGCAGTCTGGATCTCTTCCTCGGCGCCCGGCGACCAGAGATGCGGCTCGGCCTGCACCTGTGGCGGTCGACGATCGGCATCGCTGCTGGATAGTTTCCTCATCGCCAGCCTCCAATCTCCGCCTCCGTCAGCGGCTTCTCTAGCTTGGAATACTCGGCAGCGGCGGCGCGCAAGAGGTGGCTCATGCGCACCGGCTCGCCGGCTTCCGCCGCCAGGAAGGCCGCGTAGAGGGCGATATTGCGGATGTTGCCGCCGGCCACGTGCAGGCGAGCCAGCTTCTCCAGGTCCAGCCCTTCGCGGGGCACGCTCGCAGGAAAGACGCGCCGCCAGATCTCCAGGCGCATGGTCTGGTCGGGAAAGGGAAAGTGGACAATGAAGCGCAGGCGACGGAGAAAGGCCGGGTCCAGGGCGTGCTTGAGGTTGGTGGTGAGGATGGCCAGGCCGCGATAGGTCTCCATGCGCTGCAGCAGATAGCTGACTTCGATGTTGGCATAGCGGTCGTGGCTGTCTTTGACTTCGCTGCGCTTGCCAAAGAGGGCGTCGGCTTCGTCGAAGAGCAGGACGGCGCCCCCCGCTTCGGCGGCGTCGAAGATGCGCCGCAGGTTCTTTTCGGTTTCGCCAATGTATTTGCTGACGACGGCGGAGAGGTCGATGCGATAGAGGTCGAGCTGTAGCTCGTGGGCAATGACTTCGGCGGCCAGGGTTTTGCCGGTACCGCTGCTGCCGGCAAAGAGGGCGCTGATGCCCAGGCCACGCGCTCCCTCTTCCTGGCGCCCGAAGCCCCAGCGCTCGTAGACGGTGGCGCGCTGGCGCACGTGGGCCACGATGTCACGCAGGAGGCGAAGCTGTTCTTCGGGCAAGACGAGCCGCTCCCAGCTTGCGCCGGCGAGCGGGATGCGCTGGGCCAGGTCGTCGAGGGCGGGGCGGGCTTGCAGACGGCAGGCGTTCCAGAGATGCTGCGCCACCTCGTCGGCGGACAACTCCAGGCGCTCGGGTTCGGGCAGGAGCTGAGCGCAGATGCGTTCGATGGCGGCCCCGCTGAGGGGGAATTGCATGGCCAGCGCCTCGACGTGGCCGTTGAGATCGACAGCCAGCGGCAGGGCGCTGAGAGCACGCCGCCAGAGCTGCTCTTGCTCGGCCAGCGGCGGCGACTCCAGCTCGATGCTGACTACGGCGGCTGGCGCCAGCGAGAGCCGCAGGGCGCTGGCCTCGCGACAGCCAAGGATCAGCGGCGTCTGCAGCAAACGGGCCAGGTGCTCAATGGCCTGCTGGGTGGGACGGTCTTCAGGCATGAGCTGACTGCAGTCCAGGAACAGGGCACTGCCCGTCAGGATGGCCTGACGCTCCCAGAGGCGGGCCCAGCGCTCTCGCTCGCTCACTGCTGTGGGCAGGTCGGCTGCCGACAAGGCGCAGAGGCGCAGGCCCAGCTCCTCACAGGCCCGCGCCGCCAGACGCAGCCCGTCCTGAGCCTGAACGGCAGCAAGGACGATGAGCGGCGGGCGATCCGTACGAGGCTGGCCCTGGAGGCCGACAGGGAGCGTACTGGTCAGCCGCTCGCTCCAGGCAGCACGCAGCCGGACACAGGCCCGCTGCTGCGAGGGCAGGAGCTCGCCCACTGGCGGGGATACGGGCACAAGCAGGGTCAGGCGCGGGTCGTGGTAGGGCAGGCCGACCAGATAATGCAGGATCGGCTCGTCGATGCGCAGGGGAGTCATGGTGAGGGTGGCGCCAACGCCCAGAGTGAGGAGCAGCCAGCGGCGCAGGGGGGCCGTGGGCGTAATGGCCTCCCAGTGGGCATCTGGAAGGGCGGCCAGCGCCAGACTGAAGGTGGGTAGGGCAGCCTGACTGCGCTCGCCCGCGGGCAGCCCCATCGCTTGCGCACAGAGACCGGCAAAGCTGCTGTCTAGCTCGACGCCAGCACAGAGGAGCAGCAGATCGCGCTCAAAGGGCGAGAGGCCAAAAGCGGCGCAGAGTCGCTGCAGCGGGGCCGGCTCCTGCAGAGCAGAGGCCACCTGCTCCAGATGCTGCCCAGGCATGGGGCCGCCCTCCTCCGACAGGGATGTCGGCTCTGGCTCTCCCCGGCGACACGCGCAATGGCGTACCAGTGCGTCACGCACACGAGCCAGGGCGACCAGGAGAGCGCGCCGCGCTGCTTCCGCTTGGTTCTGGCTGGCTAGAGATGCTTCGCTCACCTTCTTCATATAGGTTGCCTTGTGATGCCAGATTCAGGCCCGCCCGCGCCGCTCTGACTGCCCTTCTTTCAGCAGAACTGCGACTTCATAGGCCATCGCCAGCCGGGCATGAGCCTGCCAGGCGCTCCAGAGGCGGGCCTGCTCTTCCATGCTGAGAAATTCAGGTTGAATGCGCAAGGCTTGGAGCGGCGCCGCGCTCGCCAGGCGCGTCAGGACGCCTGCCTGCGCCGTCCCTGCTCCGTCCAGGCTTAAAGCCTGCAACAGACTCTGAAGCCGCTCGCCGGCAAGCAGGGCGGCTTGCTGCAGGCAGTCGATGGCCAGACCAAGGAGCAGCTCAGCTTGCCCGTCACGCTCACCGTAGGCGCTGAGCAGATAGTGGAGCTTCAGGGCCAGGGGCTGCCTGTCAACTAGCATGCTCCCAGAGCCAGCACCAGCTCTTTCCCCCGCTGGGTTTTGCCGCCAGCTTGAGTCGGGAGTCAGGCGATAGAGGTAGAGATTGAGCTGAGGTCGCTCCTCTGCTCCCAGGGCGACGCGGTCCGGCGGCAGGGCAGTGATCAGCACTTCACCCAGGCCCGCCTGCCCGGCCTGGCTGATCAGGGCGTTCTCCAGGAGGCCCTTGAGAATGAAGGTGACTGCCGCCATGCTCCAGGCACTGTGCATGATGATGTTCTCCCGACACTCCGCCAGCTTGTCGCGGCTCATGTGCTCCCAGCCCTCTCCGCCCTCTCCGCCCTCTCGCGCTGCTGCCTTTCGCCCTCTTCCAGGCGTGGGCCTTCGTACTCAGCTCAGCTTGCCATTATGGGCTTACTTAACAGTAGCATAGGGTGCTCTTTTTCCGCTCTATTTGCGCTCTGTTACGACGCTGTCTGGAACTCTACGAGCGAAATGGAGAAAATCTGCGCTTTCTTTCTTCAGGATGCCCACCGGCTGCCCAAGCCTGGAGAGGCAACTCTACCTACCCTCTGTTATGCCGCTTAGTCTGATTCGTTTCTACCTGTTATCAATATTCGTTCGTGAGCAGTTCATTCACTCCCGGAGGAACGGTATGGGCGAGTCTTTTTCCACAGACCAATCTTCTGCGACCAGGGTAGCTGCGCCCTCGCCCTCACCGGTGCGAGCGCTGTCGGCCATGACACCGGGCCGCGCAACGGGGTTGCAGTTCTGGCTGACGGCCTTGCGCGAGGCGTTGCCCGCCTATCTGCTGAGCCACGCTCTTTTTATCGCACTGACCTACCTGGCTCCGCTCTTCACGCTGCCAGACTTCAGCGCGCAGGCGCTGCCCCCCAGTAGCCTGGTGCTTAGCTGGCAGCATTGGGATGCTGCTCATTATGCGTCCATCGCTCGCTCAGGCTATGTGCAGTGGTGGCAAACGGCCTTTTTTCCGCTCTTCCCTTTGTTAGAGCAGCTCGGCTCGCTGGCGACGCTCGGAAGCACCCTTGTGGCCGGCCTGCTGATCGCTAATCTGGCTGACCTGGCGCTGCTGGCTGTCCTCTATCGCTTGCTGACAGAGGATTTTTCGGCGGCCCTGGCTCGCAGGACGTTGCTCTGTCTGGTGCTCTTTCCAAGTGCCTTTTTTCTGGCCGCCGCTTATCCTGAGTCGCTCTTTCTGTTGTTGTCTTTGCTCTGCTTCTATTGCCTGCGCCACCAGCGCTGGTGGCTGGCCGGCCTCTGCGGCTTGCTGGCTGCGCTGACACGCCCCTCTGGCCTGTTGCTGGTCGTGCTCTTCGTCTATGAGTATGGCCGCCGCCGCAGTTGGCGCCTGCGCCGTCTGGGTCCGAGCGCGCTGGCCGCCGGCCTGATCCCCCTGGGCACGGCCCTTTTTGCCCTCTATTGCCGGCTGCGCTTCGATGATCCTCTGGCCTTCTCACACGCGCAGGCCCTCTGGAATCGCTATCTGGATCTACCGGGGCTGAGCGTTCTCCGCACGGCTGTCCTGCTGCTGAAGGGTCCTCTGGTCTCTTTTACGACCGTGCATGAGGCGTTTGATCTGGTTTGTGTGCTCTTCATGCTGGTGCTGGTGGCCCTGGCCTGGGTTGGCCCCTGGCGCTTTCCACCGGCGCTGCGCGGCTATGCGCTTTACGCTCTGCTCTTTGGCCTCTTCGCGCTGCTCTGGCCAACGCGCGACGGGGACGCCTTGAATGCCTTTCCGCGCTATCTGCTGGAGGCAACACCGGCTTTTGTGGTGCTGGGGCTGCTGCTGGAAGGCGAGGGCTGGCCACGCTTGCGTACGCTGCTCGGCTGCTATCCGGTCTGCGCAACGGCCCTCTTGAGTTTCGCCTTGCTGCAGTTTTTGACGGGGCACTGGATGGTCTAGCCCGCTCACTGGAGCGAGGCCAGGCCGGGCGCGCCGGCGCAACGTTGCGCGCTCGTGCGTTGAGCTAGGGGCTACACCAGGAGTATAATACAGGCAGTACTCTAAGGGAGGCTGTTCTTATGGCTTTTGATCCCCGGCACCGCAGTCGAGTCTTGATCGATGGGCGCGAGCGGGCCGCGGCTCGCGCCATGCTGAAGGCCATCGGTTTCCGCGATGAGGATCTGCAGCGGCCCTTGATCGGCGTGGCCAATACGTGGATCGAGACGATGCCCTGCAATTTTCATTTGCGCCGCCTGGCTGAACACGTCAAGGCGGGCATCCGCGCCGCCGGCGGCACACCGATGGAGTTCAATACGATCGCGGTCAGCGATGGTATTTCTATGGGCACTGAGGGCATGAAGGCCTCGCTGATTAGCCGCGAGGTGATCGCCGATTCGATCGAGCTGGTCAGTCAGGGCCAGATGTTTGATGCGGTGATCGCGCTGGCCGCCTGCGATAAGACGCTGCCCGGGACGGCGATGGCGCTGATCCGCTTGAATGTGCCCAGCCTGGTGCTCTATGGCGGCTCGATCGCTCCCGGCAAGTTCCGCGGCCAGGATGTGACGATCCTGGATGTGTTCGAGGCGATCGGGGCGACCGCCGCCGGTCGGATGAGCGAGACGGATCTGCATGAGCTGGAGAATGTGGCCTGCCCCGGCCCCGGCGCCTGCGGCGGTCAGTATACGGCCAATACGATGGCGATGGCGCTGGAATTTTTGGGCCTCTCGCCGCTGGGGACGGCCAGTGTGGGGGCAACCGATCCGCGTAAGGAGCAGGTGGCCGAGCGCTGCGGGCGCCTGGTGGTGGAGATGCTCCATCGCGGCCTGACGCCTCGCGATATTTTGACGCGCCAGTCGTTCGAGAATGCCATCGCCGGCGTGGCGGCCTCGGGCGGCTCGACCAATGCTGTGCTGCATCTGCTGGCGCTGGCGCGCGAGGCCGGCATTCCGCTGACGATCGATGATTTCGATGAGATTAGCCGCCGCACGCCGCTGATCGCCAGTCTGAAGCCGGGCGGGCGCTATGTGGCGCTGGATCTGGATCGCGCCGGTGGGACGCCGCTGCTGGCGAAGCGTCTGATCGAGGCGGGCTTGATGCACGGCGATCAGTTGACGCCGACAGGCCGCACAATCGGCGAGGAGGCAGCCCAGGCTCAGGAGGCTCCCGGCCAGGATGTGGTGCGCACGGTGGAGAATCCGATTAAGCCGAATGGGGGCCTGGTGATTTTGAAGGGAAATCTGGCGCCGGAGGGCTGCGTGGTGAAGATCGCCGGCCATGAGCGCCTCTATCATCGCGGTCCAGCCCGCGTCTTCAATCGCGAGGAGGATGCCATGCAGGCGGTGATCGGGCGCCAGATTCAGCCGGGCGATGTGGTGGTGATCCGCTATGAGGGGCCGCGCGGCGGTCCGGGGATGCGCGAGATGCTCGGGGTGACGAGCGCGATCGTGGGCGAGGGCCTGGGGGAGACGGTGGCCCTGCTGACCGATGGCCGCTTCAGTGGGGCGACGCGCGGGCTGATGGTCGGCCATATCGCTCCCGAGGCGGCGGTTGGCGGCCCGCTGGCCGCGCTGCGCGATGGCGATACGATTGTGATCGATATCGAGAAGCGCACGGTGAGCGTGGAGCTGCCAGAGGAGGAGCTAAAGGCTCGCCTGGCGAGCTGGCAGCCGCCGACGCCACGCTATACGAGCGGGGTCTTTGCCAAGTACGCGGCGCTGGTCTCGTCGGCTTCGGAGGGGGCCATTACGCGCCCGCCTCAGCCGCGTGCTTCGGCCTCCTGAGCGGGATCAGTCTCAGCCTGTCTGGAGAGATTGCAGGCGGCGAGTCGGGGTCAACACCCCCGGCTCGCTCTTTTTTTGTTGCAGGAAGGCCGCCCAAGCTACTGGAGGCCGGCCTCTTGTAAGGCCTGCTCTAGCAGGTCTCTCACCTGAAGGGCGATGGCCTGCGCTCGCAGGTAGGCCAGGTCTAGCTGAGACCCCTGCACCCGCAAGATCCCGAGAATGTCCTTCCACTGCCTGGCGGAACTACCTCCTCCCAGGACATACCACTCTAGCTTTTGCAGGACGATGACCTCGGGCGGGGCGATAGGGAAAAGACGGTCTCCCCCCTGCTCCAGGGGCCGATAGCGAGCCAGGGCGAAGGCATCGCGGTCAAGAGCACGATGCTGAGGGAAGAAGATGTCAACTTTGGTGTATGTTTTGAGCGAGAGAATGCTGAAACTTCTTCTATAGCGAAAAGCCTGCCGAAAAGCATCTTCATCAAGATAGTAGAAAGGAGCGATCTTCTTGACGAGGGCTTTGAGCTGCTGGGGGTCAAGTAGCTCAATGACTACGTCCAGATCGGCTGTCTGGCGTGGTTCGCCGCGAGCTGGCGACAGAGCCGCCTATCACATAGCGGATACCGAGCGCTTCCAGGGCTTCGGCCAGAGGCAATAAGGTCTCTTCAAGAGGAGGCGGAGAAGAAGACACCCACTGACTCCTTTCTTGTTCAGAACTCCAAACCAGTTCGAGCGAGGGCCTCCTCTAGCTGGGGGAGACATTGGAGGGCACGGGCCAGGGTCCTGAGCAGCTCCAGGTTCAGCCCAGATGGCTGCTGCATTTTCAGGATGCCCAGGAAATCATACCAGCGCTCATCACTGGTCGCCTCTTGCTCACCCTGCCAGGCAAGCAGGTAGAGAAGCAGGGCTTCAGGGGAGGGCACGGCGATCGGTGGGGCCTCTTCCAGCAGAGGCACCACGCGGCGGCTGTCAAGCAGGCGCTGCACGAGGGCGGCGTTGTTTCCGCTGTCGGCGGGCCAGAGCCAGACGGGCAGCAGGCTTTGCAGCTCGATCAGGCGTAGACCCGGCTCGGCTTCAGCAGTCTCATCGAGCCAGAAACGCTCTGGCAGCCGCTGCTGCAGGGCCTGGCGCTCTGGCAGGCGCTCGACGGCCAGCGAGATGTCGCCCAGAGCCCGGTGGACGCCATAGAAGGGGATGGCCAGCGAGAGGGGGACCGCTGTGATCTGCAGCGCCTCCAGGGCGGAGAGGAGCGGCCAGAGGACCTCTTGCAGCGACGGGAAGCGATTCGCTTCCGCCTCCGATAGGCGGCGACGACGCTCCTCGGCGAGGCGGACAATGGCAGCCCCGTAACGGAAGCGCGCACGGCTCAGGGCGACCTCATGGGCATCGCTGTCGGGGTTCTGAGTTGAGGCATTCAGACGCCCGATGTTGATCGCTGAACCGGTCCAGTCCCAGGCCATCGCCACGCGCCTGGCCGGCGGCAGGGCGCGCAGCATGCCCAGCCAGACCCTTTCCGTTTCCAACGGCGTATCTGCAGAGAGAAGAGCCTCCATCTGTCGCCTCTTGCTTCTTGATTGCGATGCGCATCATCGCTTTCACACCGGCTGGTAGCTTTGGAGGCTACCAGGCAAGGGCTGATAGCTTCAAGTGTGCCTGTGGGCCTTATTTCATCGGCCACTTCAGGCTACCACGGCGAGGAGTGGTTGTCAATCAGCTCAGCGCGAGTCTTGCCTGATGCTTTCGACCATCACGGCCAGCTTGCTCCTGCAAGGCGCCGGGCAGGCCGTCCAGGGAGCTGGCAGACGTCGACGCCGCGCTCTACGAGCGGGGTCCTTGCGAAGCATACGGCCTGGTCTCGTCGGCCTCCGCAGGAATCAGCCCACGCCTGCCGCCAGCACTAACTCATTCTTCCTTCTCTACCACGGGCGAGCGGGAGCAGCCTGGCTAGCCCTTTTTTCCCAGGTAGAGAACAGGACGGCACACCCCCCAGAGTGGAGATTGCGCAAAGTCTCTGGCAAAAGGAGACAACGAGCTTAAGATACAGGCTACAGCGAAGGGGAGAGGACAGGACGGCCAACGGGAGCCATTCGTGTGGTGAACCTGACAAGCGCATTACTTGCCAGCCTGCGAATAGGAGTTCAGGTTAAGACGCCTGATCTTCAGGGTCAGGCACCCATTCGTAAAGATCCTCTACGCGCACTTTCAGGGTACGGGCAATCTTGTCTAGCGTGACATAGGTCGGATGGTAGGTCGTCGGCTCTCTGACCATCTTCCGAACCAACAGTTCAGGTACCTTGGCTTCTCTCGCTAGCCATGACTGGGTCCGTCCTCTCTCCTTGAGCAGCTCAGCTACTCGCAAGCGATACATCGCTAGCTCCTGGCTAAGTGTACCCCTACTATAACGCTTTTTCGGAACATTTGCTAGACAACATGTTTACGGTATTTACTTTAGGATATATCTATCTTATACTTCATACGGAAATATATTTCGGACAAGGATTGCAGGCAACCAAGTTCTGCCATCCATCTATAGGAGGTGATAAGGTTCCGTACGCTCCGCCTCACGCACCTCGGCTATCTGAGACGAAAAAAGTAGAGCACCACGCTATCACTGGCCCATCTTTTGCCTGATTTCAGGTTGCGGCGACCTACGCCCTGCAGCTGTGTAGCCCGGGCTCAAGCGTGATGCTCGACAGAGGAAATGGAGCAAGGAAGGCGCAACGGATCGAGCGCGGGAAGCTATCAGGAGCCGTCTGCGTCAGCCTCCTTTTCTAGCGGCGGGTCCAGCTCGATCAGCTCGGCCAGCTCAACACGCAAGGCCCGCGCCAGCTTCTCCAGCGTTGACAGCGTGATATTCGTATATGGATCGTGATAGATGCGCTGGATCATGCCGACATTCAGGTCGGCCAGACGCGACAAGCGCGACTGACTTACCCCTTTCTGCTGTGCAAGCTCACGAAGCTTAATGCGTATCGGCATGGTGCGAGCGTATCATATATACCCTTCTTTTGTGGAGGCCCTACAAAAGCATGCTTATCAGAGCATATTCTTATAAGAATATGGTTGACATCTACCTCTTAAAAGAGTATACTTTTTGTAGTCAGTATAGCCGTTGCCCCCAAGGGGGCAGCGCGAGCGGGGCAGGGACGCCAGCGAACCAGCCCCGAGCGGGTGCTCGGGACGCATCTCAGCGATTGGAAACCTCTCTATTGGCAGTACGGTTCTATGGTTGAAGAGTGTAGGAGATGACTGCATATGTTTCGCAAGCTCTGTTTCTGGCGTCGCGGCTCCCGCCAGGCGCGGCGGCCCGCCTGTCTGCCTGGGCCGATCCCTCCTCCGACGCCGCTTGATAGCTATCGCCTGGAAGTGCTCACGCGCCACTACCGCATCGCGGTCGACTTTAACGAAGCCATCCGCCGTCTCCTCAACAAGGCCCCCGAACAGCTTGGCCTGCTCCTGGGGCTGAACGAACCCTTTACCATCCGCCTGGAGCACTCCACCTGGAGCAACGGTCTCAGCCAGCCCCCGCGGCACGTCGCCACCTACTATTACCCCTGCTACGATCCGTTGCAGCTCCGTCAGGCTGCGGCGGCGCAGGCTGGTTGGCGGAGGGCCGGGCCGAAGAAGTGGCCATTGGGGACGATCTCCTACTACGTTTTTGCGCACTGATGCTGTCTCCAGCCGCGTCCCCGGGCCGGGCCGCTGGCGTCCTTGGGCGAGAGGAGAGAGCGGGCCAGCATCTTGACTGGAGGAGCTATTGTCTTGACCTACTGATGTTAGTGGGAGGAGAGAGCTATGTTGTTGAGTCGGCGCACCATCTGTCAATCGCTGCCCTTCCTCGCCACGGCCTGGAGCAGCGCAGACGATCCCACGCTCGTCCTGCGCTCCCTCAGCGAGCCGGACCTCTCGGCGCGCCTGCTGATGCGCAGCGCCGTCATCCCTGAGCGGGCGGGCCGTTATCTTGAAGCCCTTAGCCTTGTCCAGAGCGCCCTCACGCTGGTGCGCGGGCGCCCCTACGAAGAAGTCTGTCACGCCTACCGCGCCGTTCTCCTGGGAGAGTACGCCCGCGAAAAAGGCGATCCTGGCGCCCTCAACGAGGCCACTGCCGAGGCTCGCCGCCTGAGCGGCCAGATCCTTCACGACGGCGACATCTTGCAGCTTCGCTACCAGCTCGCCTGTCTGGAGGGACGAGAAGAGGCCGCGCCCGTCCTTGTCCGCCTCTCGCTCGACGTCTGGCGGCAGCCCGGCCAGATGCTCACCGACGGGACGTGGCATTGGGCCCGCGGCGGCTTCATCGTCAAGAGCCTCGAAACCCTCATCCTCAGCCAGCACCTGCGCGAGGCCGACCGACTCGCTCAGGAATTTCTCCCGATCGAAAACCAGACCTTCCGCGCCTACCGCGCTCTTGAATGGGAGTGGGAGGCCATCAAGATCAAGCTCTACGGTTCGCCGGAGGAGCAGCGCAGCTTTCGTCGGCGGGCCTGTCAGGCCGGCTACGTCCGTCAGGCCGTCATCGCCCTATAAGAGCGCCAGCGTCGTCCCTTGAGCGCCGAACCACGAGAGAGAGGAGGCTACCCGGCATGCCGTTTTCGTCGGCGGGCCTGTCAGGCCGGCTACGTCCGTCAGGCCGTCATCGCCCTATAAGAGCGCCAGCGTCGTCCCTTGAGCGCCGAACCACGAGAGAGAGGAGGCTACCCGGCATGCCGTCGCACCCGCTGGTCGGTCAGCGCGTCCGCTACTACCTGCCCGGTCTGCGCCCGGGCATCTGGTCGGGCCGCGTGCTGGCCGTCGACGAACAGACCGCTCGTTTGCGCATCACCCTGGAAGAGCCGGGCTACGAGGTCGACATCCCGCTCCACGCCCTGCGCAGCATCTACGATCCCGGGCGTCAAATCTGGAAAGAGATCCCCACTCCAGATCGGAGGAGCGGATGAGCGGTCAGCGCATGCGGTGGCGTCTCCTCCACCCAGCCCGGACCTGGTCCCTGGAAAGGAGGAGCGCCCGCCATGTCCCACTTCGACTAAGCGTTCAAGCCAGCAGATTCCTTCCACTTCCAGTCAACACCCTTCTTCTACCAGCGCATAGCTAGCTGCAGTCGCCAGCGGTAGGAGGAGCCGGCGCCCGATCCACGGCGGGCGTCGAGCGCGCCCACCCTCCTCCGCTGGCCTCTCTCTTGCAGAGCAGGTCGCAGCCGTCAGAGCCAGGCGGCCCGAGTTGCGCACCCGCGCGCGCTACTTCGCCAGATCGCGCGGATCGAAGTCGCGCGCTCTCTTGCGTATCTGCGACGGCCACGGATCGCTTAACTGGCGGCCAAGCAAGCGATGGGCCTGTTCTGTTGAGACCTGCCCTTCGCCCGGCACACGACCCCGGCGCAGCAGCAGCAGATCCAGCACCAGTGGCCCCAGCAACCCCCAAGCCAGAAAGGCAAAGCCGATCAGCAAGAGCCAGGTCGCCACCGGCCAATGATCATCGTAGAAGCCCCGGGGATAAGCGCGGTAGTCCGCCGTCGTAAAGGTGTACGGCTGGCCTTCTTTGGTCACCAGCGAAAAGGCCACCACGCGGTAGCCGCTGCCCGTCAGTCGCTCGCCGTTCTGCAGATTCAGCTCTACCGGCTGTCGCGCATCGCTCTCATAGACCAGAGAGAGCAGCCTGGGCTGCGTATCCGCAAAGACCCCGCCGGGATAGGGCGAAAAATCGGCGTCCTTGATCACGTAGAACTGCTGGCCGTGATTGATCTGCAGATAATCGTAGCCCTCGTCAGAAGAATAGTCCTGAAACCAGGCAATCGTAGGAGCATTCTGGAAGTGGACCTGATGAGAGGTCACGCCCCACAGAAAGCCGCCGATCAGCAAGCCCGCGGCAGCCAGCAGATTGCCGACGCGCGTTGAGAGCAGGAACCAGATCAGGCGCAGCAACGCCATTGCCAGATTGGCCAGATTGAACATGATACATGCAACCTCCTTACCTGGCCCACCTCGCCAGTCAAGGCCACGGACGAGGCGAGCAAGTTATGAGCGTTGCTCACCGGGAAGAGCCAACCGAGCCGAGAGAAGGAGCAGTGGGCAGCCCGACACAGCTATTGGCGAGAGTGCTGCCCCGTCCCGGCAATGCCACGCTACGCAGCAGAACAATTAGAAGTAGGAGCGAATACCATTGATCACGTACACAAGAAAAGAAACACCATGTCACACTCAAGTGACATCAAGGCCAGCAAAGAAGCAAGCGGTATACTTTCTTCTTCACCCCCTTTTAGTCTAAGGTCTTGCAAATTTCCATAAAAGGATACATAAATAGAAGTGGGGTATAACTTCTGCGGCGCGCCTTAGAGACAAGAACGGCTCGGATCAAGGTCACAATAGCAGCACATTCAGGAATCCTGGTCGAGAACTCTTCTCCTCGCAAAGCGTACCATATCACAGGAGAGACAGGCAGACAGACAGACAGACAAACCTGATTGAGCCAAACCCAGGCGGGGGGCAGTATGTATGCAACACACATCGCTGCACTGTGAGCCGACGCTGAGTGAACGCCTGCCATTGACTATTGGCCTGGTGGGAGGGGCTATCACCGCAGCGGGCCAGTTCCTGCTACTTTTCGCCCTTTTCTTCGACCAGCTCAGGCTGGCGTGGGCACCGGAGCTGCGGCTGCTCATGTTATTGGGCCTCTGGCTTGGGCTGCCCGGCAGCCTGGCCTTACTGCTGGCCAGCCTCATCGCGCGCTGCACCGGGGTGCGCGACGATGGTTACACCGTCGGGGGAACGACCGGCTGTATCGCCGCCCTGCTGACCACCATTGGTAGCGGCGTCTGGCTGGTCATCACCATCGTCTCCATGCTACCGGCGACGCGATCCCCGCTCATCGAGCAGGGGGAAGGCGCCGCCTCCATGCCCAGCAGTCAACTGCTGGAGTTCTACATCGTCCTCATCTTCATCAATCTACTCTCGTTCCTGCTCGCCCTGCTCGGAGGCATCATCGGCGGCAACCTTGGCTCAGCGCACGCCAACACCGCCGCGCCGCGCTAGCGCCCGGCAGCCATACGGGGCGGGCAGGCAGGCAGACAAGCTGGCTGGTTGAGAGCGGGCCGACCCGGCGGCCACCTCAGCCAGCTCCAGCGCTGCCCAGATCAGGCTTGCCCACCGCAGTCAGCGCCCAGCCGTCCGGCTCAGCACATGGATCGCCTGAGCCAGCGCCTCCTCGGCGCTCTCCAGCAGCCCCTCGCTCAGCGAAGGATGAGCATAGAGCAGCTCCGCCAGATCGGTCAGCGTTGCCCCCATCTCGATGGCCAGCACCCCAGCCGTGATCAGTTCGCCAGCGCGTGGCCCCACGATGGTCACCCCAAGAATAGTCTCATCCTCAGCATTCGCCACCACCAGGGCTGTTCCCGCCTCGCCGCCCAGCATCAGCGCGCGACCGTTGGCCCCCAGCGGAAAGCGTCCCGTTTTCACCCGATAGCCAGCGCGCTCGGCCTCCTGAGCCGAATAGCCGACGGCGGCCAGTTCCGGCGAGGACAGCACCACGCGCGGCAGCGCCAGCGGCGCAAACTGCACCCGGCGCCCGCAGAGCGCCTCAGCCGCCACCTTGCCCTGTTTGATGGCCACGCTTGCCAGTGCTGGCGCTCCAGTGGCCGCGCAATCTCCGGCGGCATAGATGCGCGCAGCACTACTCTGCATCGAGGGCGAGACCAGAACGGCGCCGCGCTCATCGGTCTGCACGCCCGCCGTCGCTAACTGCAGCCCCGCCGTGCGCGGGCGCAGCTCGCCGCAGACCACCAGCGGGCGCTCTTCCACCTGTTCCGGCGGCAGATTGCTGCTCACCTGGACCCCAAGCTGACGCAGCCCGGCCTGCACCAGGCGCAGGGCCGCGGCCTCCACGCCCGGCAGCAGCTCCTCACCTGGCAGACAGAGCCGCACGCGCACCCCCAGGCGAGCAAAGAGCGTCGCCAGCTCCAGCGCCAGATAATCGGCCCCGGCCACCGTCAGTCTCTCTGGCAGCTCCTGCAGACTCAGGGCCTGCTCCGGCGTCAGCAGCGTCCGCCCATCGTAGTCCAGGCCCGGCGGCGGCACGGTCTCCGCCCCGACAGCGATCAGGCAGTGCTCGAACTTGAAGCGCTCGCCCTGCTCGCTCTCGACGCGCACCTCCTCGGGACCGAGAAACCAGGCCCGGCCCGCCACATACTGCACACGATTGCCGGCCAGCAAGCGCCGCACGCCCTCGGCCAGGCGCGCCACAATACTGGACTTCCAGGCTTGCAGGCGGCTCCAATCGAAAGTAACCCCCGTTAGCGCTATGCCCAGCGGCTCCAGCGCCTCGCGCCGCAGCCCGGCATAGCGCTCGCTGGCGGTCAGCAGCGCCTTCAGAGGGATGCAGCCCCGATGCAAGCACGTCCCCCCAGGCGGTACCGGATCAACCAGCGTCACCTGACGCCCCAACTGCGCGGCCCGAATAGCGGCCACATAGCCCGCCGGCCCCCCACCGAGGACCAACACATCGACCGCGGTGGGCACATCGCCCACAACCATAACGTTTGTACCCCCTCTCTCAGACAGCAGTCGCACCTCTCGCCGTGCTCTCGCCGCTCCGCTCCTGACCTCTAGCTGCGCCTGGTCTGGAGCAAGCAACAACGGGCCGGACCTCCCTGTCTCGGCCCGTTTCCCCCAGACAGCGCACACTCGTTCGCCGGTCAGCGCCGCCACTGCCTCCCCCCCACCCACCAGACCAGCCCGGCTCAACCGGAGCGCTCTTCAGCCAGCACCTCATCGACCAGGCGCCAACCATACTCCGTTAAGGTATGCCGGCCATGCTCGACACGGCGGAAGACATCCTTGAAGCGTGGACCCACCTTCAAAGGATGGCTGGCATTCTCCACGCGGCGCGGGCGTGCCGTCCCATACTTAATCTTCGAGACGCCATCGGAGCGCATCATCTGAAAGATCCCGGTATAGCTGCGCTCCCAGGTCGGGCGATCAATCCCGAGCTGGCGACGAATATCCTCGCGGCTAAAAATCTCCTTGCCCTCTTGTTTGACCAAAACGGCGACAGCCTTGATGATCTCTTCGGCAGTTGCCACGGTCGGCCTCCTTCCGACACGCTTGCCACAGGAGGGCCGGGCCACGCAGCGCCTTTCCCCGTCTGCGCTGTGCGAACCGTCCCCCCTGACTGGACCATACATCAGTTGTTGAGATCAGACCAGATCAGATCACACTGCATCAAGCAGCAATTGCTGCGGGTTCTCGACCAGCTCCTTGAAGCGCGCCAGAAAGGCCCCTGCCTGCGCTCCATCAATGAGCCGATGGTCGAAAGAAAGCGCCAACGGCAGGACCGGGCGGGCCACCAGCGAACCATTGCGCACGACGGCTTTCTCCTGGAGCCGGCCCACGGCCAGAATGGCCGCCTCGGGATAATTAATGATGGGGGTACCAGAGCTACCGCCGAAGCTGCCCACATTATTGAGCGTAAAGGTACTGCCCGTCAACTCGTGCAGGCCCAGCGTGCGCCGGCGCCCGCCCTCGACGAGGCGCTCCAGCTCGCTGGCAACCTGGGCCAGGCTCAGCCGATCGGCATGGCGCAAGACAGGCACCAGCAGCCCTTCGGGCGAAGCGGTAGCAATGCCAATGTGGTAGACGCGCTTGTAGACAATCTCGCGCCGCTCCTCGTCGAGACTGGCGTTGAAGATGGGGAATTCCTTGAGCACGGGGATCAGTAGCTTGACCAGGAGAGGCAGATAGGTGAGGCGCAGCCCGCGCCGCTCGGCCACGGGTAAGAGAGCCTCGCGTAGGGCCACCAGGGCGCCGCCATCGGCCTCGTCGAAGGCCGTGGCATGGGGAATACTGCGCCAGGAACGTTCCATCCGCTCGGCTATCCGGCGACGCAGTCCCGTCAGCGCCTGACGCTCCTCCTCCGCCTCCGGCACCGCCCCGGGCTGGGGCTGCGCTCCATTGGCCGTGGCAGCGACCGCAACTGGCGGGGCTGGTTCTGACCTGCTCTCGGTGACTGCCGTTCGCTGGCGCTCGGCGAAGGCCCGCACATCGGCCAGCGTCACGCGCCCCTCCGGTGTCGACGGCGGGACCTGCTCCAGATCGACCCCCAGCTCAAAGGCCAGCTTGCGCACCGCGGGAGCCGCCAGCACGCGGCGCCGCCCCCCGCTCGCTGCTCTCGTCGCTGGGGTCACCGCCGTAGCGACGCCCCCCCCAGCCTGAGCTGTCGCTCCACCCGCGGCCACCGTCGCCTCAGTTGTTGCACTCCTTGCCGTTGTTGCAGTCGTTGCAGCCGTGGCGGCCTCTTCCTCAAAGACGACCAGCACCTCGCCCTTGCGCGCGCGCGTCCCCTCGCCGACGCGAATCTCCGCCACCCGGCCCGTCACCGGCGACGTAATCTCTGTCACCGCCTTATCGGTCTCCACCTCCGCAATCGCCTGGTAGGCTGTCACGCGCTCACCAACGCGCACCAGCCAGCGGCGAATCTCCGCCTCCTCCATACCCTCGCCCAGATCGGGCAATCTGAACTCGACCATAGCAAGCAAACCTCTTCCAACGCGAGCCAGGCCCGAACGCGGAGGCCAAAGCCCCCGCCCTCGCCGAGCGGACCTCATTGTTTGTTACCCGCCCCCTCGTCGCCATTTGGCCCGCATCTTCCTCTTTGATCTCGCAGGCGATCTTTTACCAACATCTTATCTTGCCAGCCCCCTGCACCCGTTCTCTGGCGTCAACCCCGCTCTGATTGCCGGAGAGAGCGCCGGGTGGGCCAGCGCCGTTCAGGGGTTCATTCAGGGTTCCATCACCTGGCGCAGGGCTGCCAGCACCTTCGCCGGCGTTGGCAGATAGTAGTCCTCCACACCGGGCACCGGATAGGGCGTATCGTAGCCCGTCACCCGTGCCACCGGCTTCAGCAGCGAATAGAGACAGTGCTCATTGATCAGCGCCGTCACCTCGGCCCCAATGCCACCGGCGCGCGGCGCCTCATGGACCACCACGGCGCGCCCCGTCTTCTCCACCGAAGAGACAATAGCCTCCTCATCCAGCGGCCAGACCGTGCGCAGATCGATCACCTCCACACTGATTCCCAGCTCCTGCTGGGCCTGCTGGGCCGCCTCCAGCGCCACTGGCACCATCGCCCCATAGGAGAAGACACTGACATCCTCGCCCGCCTGCACCGTCTTGGCCTTCCCCAGCGGCACCGTATAGTACTCCTCCGGCGTCTCCTGACGGAACGAACGATAGAGCTTGATATTCTCTAAGAAGAGCACCGGATCGGGATCGGCCACCGCCGCCGCCAGCAGGCCCTTGGCATCGTAGGGATTGGAAGGAATGACCACCTTGAGGCCCGGCGTCTGCAAGAAGACCCCCTCCAGACTATCCGAGTGCAGCTCGGGCGTGCGCACTCCTCCGCCGTAGGGCGAGCGCACCACCAGCGGACAGCTAAAGGCCCCACCGCTGCGGAAACGCATGCGCGCCGCCTGCGTCACCAACTGGCTCATACAGAGGAAGAGAAAGCCGGCAAACTGGATCTCCGCAATCGGGCGCAGCCCATAGACCGCCATCCCGACCGAGGTCCCGATAATGGCCGACTCTGCCAGCGGCGTATCGAAAACGCGCCGCTCGCCAAAGCGGCGCTGCAACTGATCGGTCACGCGGAAAACCCCGCCATTGAGGCCGATATCCTGGCCGAGCAAAACCACCCGCTCATCGCGCTCCAGCTCCAAAGCCAGAGCATCATTGAGCGCCTCAATCATCGTCATAGAACGCAATGCCATCGCGCTCACCTCCCTTCCTTCCTCATCGCCGCTCGCCCGGCTGCGGCTGGGATGGAGACGGCGAAACAAAGCGCAGCAGCTCGGCGCGCTGCTCCTGCAGACGTGGCGGCAGGGTCGCGCTGACATAGGCAAAGAAGCTATCGGGAGCCATCGGCGGCATAGCCTCAGCCTCGCGCACCGCCGCATCGATCTCCGCCTGTACGGCAGCCCCGATCTCCTCATCCTGCTCCTCGCTGAGCAGATCACGGCGCCGCAAAAACTTCTGCAGGCGGGCAATGGGGTCCCTGGCGCGCCAGGCCTCGACCTCGACAGGGTCGCGGTAGCGGCTGGCATCGTCGGCAGTTGTATGCGAGCCGAGACGGTAGGTCAGCAGCTCGATCAGGGTCGGCCCATCGCCAGCGCGTGCCCGTTCCACCGCCTGGCGCACCGTCTCGTAGACCGCCAAAATATCGTTGCCATCGACCAGGGCCGCAGGCACCCCGAAGCCGATGCCACGGGCCGCCAGCGTCGGCGCCGCCGACTGACGATGGCGCGGCACACTGATGGCCCAGCCATTGTTTTGCACGATGATCACCGCCGGAGCACGGAAGACCCCGGCGAAATTGAGGGCCTCGTTAAAGTCGCCCTCGGAGGTCGCCCCATCGCCGCAGACACCGACCGCTACCACCGGATCACCGACAATCTTGGCCGCCATCGCCAGGCCCACCGCATGCGGAATCTGTGTCCCAATCACAATCTGATAGGGGAGACAGCGCGTCTCAGCGGGCCAATTGGGAGGAGTATAGCCCCGGAAGGAATAGACGAGGGTACTGAGAGGCACACCCTTGACGATCAATGAAGCAATCTCACGATACGAGGTCGCCAGCCAATCTTGGGGCTGCAACGGCGCGGCCAGTCCCACAGTGGCCGCTTCCTGACCGGTGAGGGAGCCGAAGGTCGTGGCCCGTCCCTGACGCTGCATAGCAATAATGCGGTCCGAGAAAGCCCGCGCCAGGCGCATCATCCGGTAGAAATAGAGCAGGCGCTCCGGCGAGAGAGCAGGCATCTCTCCCACCAGGTTGCCCTCGGGATCAAGAATCTGAAAAGGGACCAGACCGGGATCAATCTGGTGAATCGCCACTTTGCGCTCCTTTTCTTGTGTATTCGCTCCGCGCGGAGGCGGGCCGCAGCCTGACGCTCATCGGCCACACATCCGCAGCGGAGTGACCGGTCTGCAGACGTCCTTGCTCGCAGCCGCGCCGCGCTGCTCTGTCACCCCCTCCTGCCTGGTCTGGCCTGGTCAATCGAACGACAACAGACAGCCTGGCAGCGGAAGGCGAGAGGGAGGGCGGCGCAGCCGAGACCACAACGGAAGAGTGACACCCTTGTCACTTCAGACTGAAGACCCAGGGAGCTTCTTGCTGCCGACGCTCCTCAAAGGCGCGGATCTCATCGAGATGCGAGAGCGTCCAGCCGATATTATCGAGGCCCTGCAGCATGGCCTGCTTGCGGAAAGCATCGATCGGGAACTGGAAGACGCGCCCGTCAGGTGTGGTCACCGTCTGGGCCGCCAGATCGACCTCCAGAGTATAGCCCTCGGTCGCCTCGACCTCCTTGAACAGCTCCAGCACCGTTGGCTCGGGGAGCGTTACCGGCAGAATGCCATTGTTGAAGCAGTTATTGTAGAAGATATCGGCGAAGCTGGGAGCGATCACGCAGCGGAAGCCGTACTCGCGGATCGCCCAGGGGGCATGTTCGCGCGAAGAGCCGCAGCCGAAATTATCGCCGGCCAGGAGGATCGTCGCCCCCTGATAGCGGGGTTGATTGAGGACGAAATCGGGGTTGGGCGTCTGATCGTCGCCCAGGTAGCGCCAGTTAGCAAACAGGGCCTGGGCGAAGCCGGTGCGGCTAATCGTCTTCAAGAAGCGCGCCGGCGTAATCTCATCCGTATTAACGTTCGTTCGATTCAGCGGGGCGACCAGCCCCTTCAGGCGGGTAAAGGGTTCCATTCTCTCGCTCTGCCTCCTTCTACAAGGCGCTCTCTCTTTGCACGCGCTCTTTCTGTCCGCACTGCTGGCCAGGTCCAGCGCTGTTCCATCCTAGAAATCGCGGATATCGACAAAGTGGCCCGCGATGGCAGCGGCGGCGGCCATTGGGGGGCTTACCAGATGGGTGCGTCCGCCCTTGCCCTGCCGGCCCTCGAAATTGCGGTTGCTGGTGGAGGCACAGCGCTCGCCTTCGCTCAAGCGGTCGCCATTCATGGCGATGCACATACTACAGCCGGAGGCGCGCCACTCGAAACCGGCCTCGCGGAAAATATCGGCCAAGCCCTCCTCCTCAGCCATGCGCCGCACCTGCATCGAACCGGGCACCACCAGAGCCCGCACCCCCGGCGCCACATGGCGGCCCTTGACCATCTGCGCCGCCAGGCGCAGGTCTTCCAGGCGCGAGTTTGTGCAGGAGCCAATAAAGACCGTATCGACGCGGATATCGGTAATCTTCTGACCTGGCTCCAGGCCCATATACTCCAGCGCGCGCTCATAGGCACGGCGCTTCTGCGGATCAGACTCGTCGGCGGGATCGGGCACGCGACCGGTCACATCGACCACCATCCCCGGATTGGTCCCCCAGGTCACCTGCGGGGCCAGACCATCGATCGAGACCTCGTGCACCGTATCGAAGTGGGCGCCGGGATCGCTCGGCAACTGCTTCCAGGCCTCGACCGCCTTCTCGAAGAGGGTCCCTTTGGGAGCGAAGGGGCGGCCTTTCAGATAGGTAAAGGTCGTCTCATCGGGGGCCACCATGCCAGCGCGGGCGCCCGCCTCGATGGCCATGTTACAGAGCGTCATGCGGCCCTCCATCGAGAGGCTGCGCACCGCCGAGCCGCTGAACTCGACCACATGGCCCGTGCCCACGCCCGTCCCCAGGCGCCCAATCATATAGAGCGCGATATCCTTGGCCGTAACGCCCGGGCCAAGGCTCCCCTCGATGCGGATATTCATTGAGCGCGGCTTCTTCTGCAACAGGCACTGCGTCGCCAGCACATGCTCGATCTCGCTGGTGCCGATGCCAAAGGCCAGCGCGCCTACTGCCCCATGCGTCGAGGTATGCGAATCGCCACAGACGATGGTCATGCCAGGAAGCGTCAGGCCCTGCTCGGGGCCGATAATGTGCACGATCCCCTGACGCTCGTCGTTCATATCGAAGAGGGTAACGCCGAACTCGCGGGCGTGCTGCTCCATCGTCGTGATGCAGAGCGCGCTCGCCTGATCCACAAGCTCCAGCACCCGCCTGCCGCGCACCTGGAGGGTCGGCACGTTGTGGTCAAGCACCGCAATCGTGGCATCAGGACGCCTGACCTTGCGTCCCGCCGCTCTAAGGCCAGCAAAGGCCTGCGGCGAAGTCGCCTCATGCACCAGGTGACGGTCGATATAGAGAATAGTCGACTCTCCGGGAACGTCTCGCACAACATGCGCTTCCCAGATCTTCTCAAACATGGACTTTGGCATACTTCTCTCTCCAGTTCCTGTCTGAGTCTGGCTGCGGGCCGCTCTGCTCGCGCAACAAGCCAGCCCCAATGCCGGCTTGCCTGCGTGGCGGGCCTGCCTGAACGCATAGCATTTGCTTGCTATGCAGGAAAAAGCAGGATACAAGAAAAACGTTGGGAAAGCAGCAGGCAATGGTGTTTCCGCCCTCTATCTGTTCCTCTATTTTACCTCAGATGGTGAGTTATCCACAATAGCACGCGGCTCCTCTCCCGTCCAGAGCGCCCCCAGGCAGTAGCAGCTCTGCCAGGCGCTCAGACGATCCCCTCTTGATCAAGCATAGACCAAAAAATTGTAACGATTCTGTAAAGTCCCGCTGCAGAGCCGCCAGATTCAGCGAATTTTTAGCAACCCTGCGCCCAAATTTCAGACAGCAGTGGCATGCTTGGAGGGAAAGGAAAGGAGCTAGATCTCATCACTATGACTGTGACAGGCTTTCGGACCGATACCGGTCTTGCCTTTGAGCCAGAGCGCCTGCGTCGCTACGGCGACCTGGTTCTCGACGAGCTGGAGCGCTACCTCAGCGGCATCGAGGAGCGCCCCGTCTGGCAGCCACTCCCTATAGAGATACGCCAGCAGATCAGTGGGCAGGCTCTCCCCGAAGAGGGGCAGCCCTTTGAAGAGACGCTCACGCTGCTGCGCGAGCTGATTCTGCCCTACCCCCAGGGCAATGGCCATCCGCGCTTCGCCGGTTGGATCAACTCGGCCCCGTCGCATGCCAGCATTCTGCTCAAGCCGCTGGCAGCAGCTATGAATCCCAACTGCGGCATCGGCGACCACGCCGGCCAGGAGCTAGAGCGCTGCGCCGTCCACTGGATGATGGAGCTGGCCGGCCTCCCGAGCGAAGGCAGCGCTGGCGTCTTCGTCAGCGGCGGCTCCGAGGCTAACTTTACCTGTTTGCAGGCCGCCCGCTACTGGGCCGCCGAGCAAGACGGCTGGAACGTACGCCGCGAGGGTCTGCAAGGCAATCATCCACCCTTTGTGCTCTACCAGTCCGATCAGGGTCACTTCAGCATTCGCCGCTCGGTCGAAGCAATGGGCCTGGGTAGTGCGGCCATCCATATCGTGCCCTCGACCCCAGACTATCGCATGGACCTGGCGGCCCTGGAGCGCCGCATTCACGAGGACCGCGCCGCCGGGCTGCGCCCGTTCTGTGTGGCGGCTACCGCCGGCACCGTCGAGACCGGGGCCATTGATCCGCTCCAGGAACTGGCCGAGCTCTGCCACGCCGAGGGCCTCTGGCTCCATGTCGACGGAGCCTACGGCGCCTTTGGCATCCTCGACGAGCGTGTCGCTCCGCTTTACCGCGGCATCGACCAGGTTGACTCACTGGCCACCGACCAGCATAAGTGGCTCTCGGTCCCCATCGACTGCGGCTGCGCCCTCGTCCGTCACGGCACCGCCCTCCACGACGCCTTCCGCCTGACCCAGAGCGACGACGAGGACGACGCCAACTGGATGTCTGAATATACCCTACAGCGCACGCGGCGCTTCCGCGCGCTCGACGCCTGGGCGACCGTACGCACGGCGGGCCGCGCCGGCCTGGCTCAGGCCATCAGCAACAACATCAGTATGGCCCGCCTGCTGGCCCGCGAGGTAGCCGCTCAGCAGGAACTGGAACTGATCTCAGGCGGCCCCCTGAGCATCGTGCGCTTCCGCTACGCCCCGCCCGCCCTGCGCGATGAGCCAACATTACTCAACTGCCTCAATCGGCACCTGGCGCGCGAGATCCAGCGCCGCGGACGGGTCTTTTTGACCAGCACGCGCCTGCGCGGCCAGGAGCTACTACGCGCCTGCCTGGTGCACTACGCCACGACCGCCGACGATATCCAGGCGATGGTCGATGAGGTGCTGGCCGTCGGCAGGGCGCTCTGCGATCTCTGAGTCTGAGCCGAGCGCCCCTGAAAGGAGGGAACGTCTTTTCTCATGTATTACGGCAGCATTTTGGAAACAGTGGGCAACACTCCCTTAATTGAACTGAAGAGCTTCAGCCCACGCCCGCGCGTGCACATCTTCGCCAAGATGGAAGGAGCCAATCCCTCGGGGAGCATCAAGGATCGCATCGCCCTCAAGATGATCGAGGATGTCGAAGCTCGTGGCCTGCTCAAGCCAGATTCGATCTTGCTGGAGCCGACCAGCGGCAATACGGGCGTGGCCCTGGCCCTGATCGCCACAATGAAAGGCTATCGCTTCACAGCGGTGGTCTCGGAGAAGGGGACCCAGGATAAGCGGCGCATGCTGGAGCTGTACGGGGCCACGGTGATCACTTCGCCGGGCGCGGCAGGCAGTAACGGCGCTATTCGCCTGGCGCAGGAGATCGCGCGCGACGATCCTCGCTACGTGATGCTCTTCCAATACGGGAACGAGGCCAATCCCGCCGCCCACTATGAGACGACCGGGACGGAGCTCCTGCGCGATCTGCCCGACGTCAGCGTGGTAGTGGCCGGCCTCGGCTCCGGCGGCACCCTGACCGGCATCGGGCGCCGTCTCAAGGAGCACAACCCGGCCATTCGTATCATCGGGGCCGAGCCGGTCCAGGGCGATAGTATCCAGGGTCTGCGCAACCTGGCCGATGGCTTCGTGCCGCCAGTGCTCGATCTGCGCGTCATCGACGAGCGCCTGCTGGTCTCCAGTCAGCAAGCCTGGGAGCGCACACTGCAGCTCAAGGAGCAAGAGGGGATCTTTGCCGGCCCGTCGAGCGGGGCCGTGTTGGACGTCGCCCTGCGCGTGGCCGAGCGCATGGAAGAAGGCAAGATTGTGATCATCCTGGCCGACGGCGGCTGGAAGTACCTGAGTGAGCCGCGCTGGCTCGTGCAGCCCGCCGGCCAGAGCGAGCATACTACAGCCTCCCTGCAACCTTCGCTCTGCTGAGGCGGGACGCCTTTCTGCAGGCGTCCCCCTCCCTTCCCCTCGTTCTTCCTCCACCCCCATCCTCGTTGGGCCTGTTCCCCGCTCGCCGGCGGGCAGGCTCGCTGCCTCGCCCCGTTTCCCTCACGAGGGCCGACTGCCCGGCTGGGAGAGGCGGCGCGCAGTCGCAGCCTCCTCGCCACGGGTTGCGATGCGCCCATCAACGGCAGCGGGGAAGAGAATGGTGACCGTCGTCCCCTCGCCTAGCCGACTATCCAGGCGAATCTTGCCGCCCTGGGCCTCCACCAGCTCGCGCGTGATGGCCAGTCCCAGGCCACTGCCACCAGGGCGGCGACCCGTTCGACTGCGGGCCGGATCGGCGCGGAAGAAGCGCTCAAAGACATGCGGCAGGGCCTCGGGTGGAATCCCCTCGCCCGTATCGCGCACGCTCAGCATGACCAGGCCCCCGCTAGCAGGATTGGCCTGCAGCTCGACCGTCCCCTCAGCGGGCGTATATTTCAAGGCATTATCGACAATATTGAGCAGAGCCTGGCGCAAGCGATCCTTATCGCCCAACAAGGGAGGTGTCCCCGGGGCCACGCTCCAACGCAAGGTCTGGCCCCGCGCCAGGTGTTCCGCCTGCTCGCAGACGGTCGCCAGCATATCCTCAGCCCGAATCAATTCGCGCCGCATCTCCAGACGCCCCGCATCGAGCCGCGTCAGCACCAGCAAATCTTCGACCATGCGCTGCAGGCGCTGTACCTCAGCATACATGCCGCGCGCCAGACGCCGCGCCGCCTCCAGATCGCCGCGATCCGCTCCTAGCAGCAACATCTCCAGGCTCCCGCTGAGGGCTGTCAGCGGCGTACGCAGCTCGTGGGAGACATCCGAAACGAAGCGCTTCTGACGCTGGAAAGCCTCCTCCAGTCGCGCCACCATCTGGTTAAAGGAGTGGGCCAGACGTCCGATCTCATCGTCCGTCGGCGGCGGATCAATGCGCATCGACAGATCGCCCCGCGCAATGCGCTGGCTGGTGCGCTCGATCTCGACCAGTGGATGCAGAGCCACACTCACCAACGGATAGATCAGGGCCGTAGCCAGGCCCAGCAGGACCACCACGCCCATGAAGAGCGTCAGATGCAGCGTTGTCAGAAAATCATCGATCGGCGTCGTCGACGTGCTGATCTGCAGAATACCCAGTGTATGGTCGCGGAAGGTATCGACTAGCGGCAGGAAGACCACCAGCTGCGGCTGTCCATTGGCGCCCTTGAGCACCAGATAGGGCGGATGCTGGTCGCTGCGCTGCAGCGCTAACCGCACCTGGGAGGGCGGCACGCTGATGGGCTGCAAGGCAAAGGGGGAAGTGCTGCCCGGCACCAGGACACTACCGTCACTGGCCAGAATGGCGGCGTTGGTGCTGGGACTGACCAGGCGGAAAGCCAGGGTCGAGGCGGTATAGAGAAAGTCCGCCGACGGCTTCTCCGGCGGCAGAAAGGTGTACGAGAGGCGGAACGGATGATCCTGGTTACTCTTCATGATGCCCTTGATGGCCACCTGCGCCTCGTTGCAGAGCACATCAACCTGATTGGAGAGCAGGTCTTGCTCCGCAATCAGCGAGATGATCACTCCGAGCGAGCCAAGCAGGAGGGTTAAGAGACCAAGGGAGACCAACACCAGGCGCCAGCGAATCGGCACGTGGCGTAAGAGTCGCTGCAGAAGATTGGCGCGCTCCTTCATGCTTTAGCCTCGCAGGGTATAGCCAATACCCCGCACCGTTTGCAGCAAGCGTGGCGGATTGTCGTGCAGCTTCTCGCGCAGATGGCGGACGTAGACCTCGACAATGTTGTCGTCGCCAACGTAGTCGTAGCCCCAGACACGCGAGAGAATCGTGTCACGCGAGAGGACCTGACGCGGATGCATCAGGAAAAGCTCTAGCAGACTGAACTCACGCGGCGTCAGGTCGATCGGCTCGCCGCGCAGCGTGACGGTGTGGGTCCCACGGTCAAGGGTGATGTCCTGGAACGAGAGGATGTCGGCGACGTTGTTGCCGTGACGGCGCAGCACAGCCCGCGTGCGCGCCATCAGCTCGCGAAAGGCGAAGGGCTTGGTCAGATAGTCGTCGGCGCCGCAGTCCAGGCCAGCTACGCGGTCGTCAACCTCGTCACGGGCCGTGAGCATGATAATCGGGATGTCATGGCCGCGCCGCAACTGGCGCGTGACCTCCAGGCCATCGCAGCCGGGCAGCATGATGTCGAGAATGATGATGTCCGGCTGATGCTGCGTGGCCATGCGCACCGCCTCCGGTCCACTGGTGGCCACCAGTACCTGAAAGCCCTCGTAGACAAAACCCATCTGCAGAAAATCAATGATCTGCGGCTCATCATCGACAATTAATACGGATGGCTGCTTGCTTTTGCTTCCGTTATGCTCCTTGTTACTCGCTAGCATGCTGAAATCCTGTGCCCTATCGTGTCTGTACAAGCGCAAATGCAGACCTGCTCTCTGCTTCTCTTTCTTCTACCTATACGCTCAGCGGGGCCAGCAGGGTGAAGCTGTCAGGCAGTCGGCTGGCTCCCTGGAGATAGTGAACAATACCTGCATGGTATATAGCAAGCCCGGCTGAAAATTTGCTGAATGACCCAGGCTATCCCCGCTCACTGCCTTCCTCAACAAGCCGGCCAGCCCTTTTTTCTCACGGCCAGCGCTCGCGGTCAGCGCGCCTGCCAAGCCACTGGAGGCATCGTTTCAGCGAATTTTCAGACTCGCTGCGGCCTTTTTTCAGCCCCAGGTGGCAAGATGGATGGCAGTTTCACCGGAGAAATGCTTGCCTTATCGAAAGCTGTGCTCACTCTAGTGCCAATCCGGTTGCCCTATCTTACGAACGCACGTTGACCTGATTCAATGGCTGTTTGTCCGATTGCAAAGCCGAGATGATCTCTCAGAAACGGATATGCCTATGACTACTATGAGCCTACCTTCAATGAGCAAGGCCGGGCCAGCGCTCCTGTCGCGGACCGTCCTTTCACCCGGTCGTCTTTTTGCTAGCTTGCAGCGCGGAGTCCAGCGCACGCCGGGCAAAGCTCTGCTCATCGAGGCCGAGAGTGGGAACGAGCTGAGCTACAGTCAGGCCCTGACGGGGCTGGCTCTCCTGCAGCAGCTCTTCGGTCCACCACCTCAGCGCATCATGCTCGCCCTGCCAGGCGGCCTGCTCACCGGTTTAATCTGGCTGACAGCCCTCAGCAGCGGCTACGATCTGATTCCCGTGCCGCCAGCGGCCAGCGCCGACGAGGCCCGCCGTTTGCTCGAACGCCAGCACCCGACCATCCTCTGCGCTGCCGACGAAGGAGAAAGCGCCTGGAGCGCTCTCCCCTTGCCACCGATGGTGCGCCTTTTCACGACCTCGCAGCTCACCGCGCACATCCACCAGGCATCGGCCTCCGTCCGGCGCCTACCAGTGCGCGAGGGACACGTCTACCTCAGCACCTCTGGCAGCACGGGCGAGCCGAAGTGGCTGGTCCTCAGCGAGCGCCAGATTGCCTGGACCGCCGAGCAGGTGCGCCGTAGTCACGCGCTGACCAGCGCCGACCGCGGCCTGACTACGCTGCCGTTTTTTCACATCAATGCTCCTGTCGTCAGCCTCTGCGCCTCGCTACTGGCCGGCGCCTCGCTCATCGTGGCTCCGCGCTTCAGCCGGCGACGCTTCTGGTCTTGGGTGGAGCGCTACGAAGCCACCTGGATCAGCGTCGTCCCCACCATTGTGGCCCTGCTGCTCGAAAGCGAGGAGCGGCCCGCTTTTCTGCCGGGCCGGCTGCGCTTCGCTCGCAGCGCCTCAGCTCCACTGCCGCCAGCCAACCTGCGCGCCTTTGAAGAGCGCTTCGGCATCCCGCTGATCGAGACCTATGGGCTGTCGGAGGCCGGCAGCCAGGTCGCGGCCAATCCCTTGCCGCCAGCCCCCCACAAGCCCGGTTCCGTGGGCCATCCGACCGGCGTCGCCATGCGCATCTGTCTGCCCCGCACCCAGGCCGTGGCCCAGGGCCTGAGCGAGGCTGTGCTCTATGATCTGCCGCCGGGCGAGGTAGGTGAGATCTGTATCGCTGGCCCCAACGTCATCAGTGCCTACGAGGATGGAGCCGGCGCCGCCTCCTTCCAACATGGCTGGTTCCGCACCGGCGACCTGGGCTACTTCGACGAGGAGGGCTATCTCTTCATCAAAGGGCGGCTGCGCGAGGTCATCAATCGCGGCGGCGAGAACATTGCTCCACGAGAGATCGAGGAGACCCTGCAGGAACACCCAGCGGTGCGCGAGGTGGCCGTCGTTGGGCGCCCTGATCCACTCTATGGCGAGGTTGTGGTAGCCTACTTGAGCCTGCAGGAGGGCCGCCAGGTCAGCGTCGAGGAGCTGCGCCGCTACGCCCGCCAGCGCCTCAGCCCGCCGCGCGTTCCTGTCGATTTCCTGATCTTGCCCGAGCTGCCACGCAACGCCACCGGCAAGATCGACCGTCGCCTGCTGCGCACCCGCGAGCAAGCGCGCGGCGAGCTCCAGCAGATTGCCAGGGAGGAGGCTAATCGTTAACCTTGAGCCAGACCAGTACCAGCCTCAGCAGCAGCGTTCGTCGCTCCAGCGACAGCCTCAGCCCCAGAGCCAGCAGCGGGAAGCGACCGCACGTCTACGAGCTTGATCCCTTGCGCGCCTGCACCGCCCTGAGCGTCATCGCGGTGCATGTCCTGGCAGCCACCGCCTACCTCAATGGGAGCGGCCCAGGCTACGCCATCCAGAACGCCTTTCTCGTGGCCTTCCACTTCACGCGCGAGATCTTCATGTTCGTCACGGCCTTCGCCCTTGTCTACGTCTACAACGGGCGTCGTTTCCCGCTCGGGCAGTTCTGGAGAAAGCGCAGTCTGGGCGTCATCTTCCCGTACGTCTTCTGGAGCCTGGTCTATGTTGTCGTCAACACGCATCCCAGCTCCTGGAGCACCTTTTTCAAGACGGCCCTCTTCGACGTGGCCACCGGCAACGCCTCCTATCAGCTCTACTACATCCTGCTCACCCTCCAGTTCTACCTGATCTTTCCGCTCTTCATGGGCCTGCTCAAACGCTGGCAGCGCCATCCCTGGCTGCTCCTGCTCGGCAGCTTCGTGCTGCAGGTCCTGCTCTTCTACGTCGACTACCATACGGTACAGCGTAGCAGCGATCCCTTCTGGCACACGGTGGCGGTCTATCAAGATCGCATTGTGCTGATGTACCAGTTCTACTTTGTGCTAGGCGGGCTGGCAGCTCTCTACTTCGAGCAGGTGCGCGCCTTCGTGCTGCGTCACGCTCGTCTGATCATCATCACCTTTATGATCACCTTACTCGCGCTCTGGGTACATTTTGCTGAGCAGATCAGCGTCTATCGCGAGCCAATGGGCTACGCCACTTCTGTCCTGCAGCCGAGTATGGTATTCTATAGCGTAGCGGTTATCGGCCTGGCTCTCTGGCTCTGCTGTCGCTGGGGGATTGGTCTGGCGAGTCGAGCGGGTCATGAGGTGAGCAAGCGCCTGAGCGTGCGCTTTTGGGGACTCTGCTCGGATGCCTCCTTTGGCGTCTACCTGATCCATGTGCTGATCCTCAACCAACTGCGCGGCAGCCTGCTCTCCTTCCTGCCAGAAAGCTGGCCCGTCGCCCTGCGCGTCATCCTGCTCTGGTGTGCCGTGGCCACGCTCTCGCTGGCGGTCAGCAGCGCGCTGATGTACACGCCCTGGCTCAGCCGCCTGGTAGGGCGCGCGGGACCGCGGCCTCGCGCCGCTGGCGGCCATGAGGGTCGCAGGAAAGAGGGGAAAGCCGAGATCCTGCCCGACGTCAGCAGCAGGCAGGCGGTTTCAAGGTCAACAACAGCGGCGACGATCGCCCTCGTGCCGGTAGTCTCGCAGACCGGCCCCGTGGATGCCGCTGGCGCCTCCGCGCCTCAAGATCTCCGGTCTGGAGCACTGGCTCGCTATGAGCAAGCACACCATAAGAATCATCGTTCTGATAGTGCTAGTTCTGGCCTGTCTGATGGGGGCCACGCTCTATAGCCTGCGCGGCTCCCTCGGCCTGCGCCGGAGCGCGGCCTCGCCGCTGGCGTTTCAGCCCCATCGCAACGAGCAGCAGGAGCAGGAGCGGCAGACGAGTCGGCGGCTGACACCGGCTCCTACGGCAAGCGCCTCCCTGCTCTCGCCGGCCCTGCCTGGCCTCAACTACCTGGGCTTTACCGCGCACCTCTTCTCGCAGGGAGGCAACAGCCTGGTCTACTATCTGTATATCCCGCAGCCGCTCAATCCTCAGCAACGCTACCCGCTGGTGCTGCTCCTCCACGGAGGAGGAGAGCGTAGCCGGCCCAATTATACCGCCGCGCAGAACGAGCAGCTGCTGCTCAATCAGTCATACGTGCGCGTCTGGAGCAGCGACTATCAAGGAGCGGCCAACCCACACATCCAGCAGCGCTGGCCCTGCTTTGTGCTGGTCCCGCAGATGAAACAGGGGCAGCAATGGGTCAACGTCCCCATTCATGGCGGCTCCTATCATCAGCCAGCTCAGCCGAGCATTCCGCTCCAGCTGACCAAGGCCCTGCTCGATCGAGTGCTACAGGCTTACGCCAACAACATCGATCGCACACGCCTCTATGTCACGGGCCTCTCGAACGGCGGCTACGGGACCTGGGACGCCATTGAGCGCTGGCCGGATCTCTTCGCCGCTGCGGCCCCTATCGCCGGCGCTGGCGACCCCTCGCTGGCCGCGCGCATCAAGAATCTGCCGATCTGGGCCTTCCACGGCTCCGCCGATCCGGTGGTGCCCGTCAGCGGCTCGCGCGACATGATTGCGGCCCTGCGCGCCGCCGGAGGCCAGCCACGCTATACCGAGTTCGCCGGCGCCGGGCATGGTGTCTGGGGCTACGTCTACTCGCTGGAGAATAGCCCCTTGCGCGTCAGCGACTTCTTCCCCTGGCTCTTCTCGCAGCACCGCTGAGCGGAGCAGCAGGGAAGGAAGAGACGAGATCGTCTGTCACCTCTCAGATCGCCCTGGGATGAAACCAGACGCCGCCACCTGCCCGGCGGGGACCGGGCCGGAGAGGACGGCGCTTGCTTCCCCTTCAGCGAGCGGCATATAATGTCTACAGATGACAGGGAGACCGAGAGATCGCAGAAGCTGAAGAGGAACGAAGGGGCAGAGCGAGAGCGGACACACGCCGACAGACACAGGTGGCAGCGAGCAAGCGTCTCCTGTCTGGTATCTCGTGCGTTCACTCGCTGCTTCGCGCAAGGGCGCGCGGACAGCGTGTTACATTGCAGTAAGGAGAGAACAATGACGACCCAGTCACAGCAGCAAGAGCGACCGCAGCCACGCATCGTCAAATTCTACGAAACCACCCTGCGCGATGGCGAACAGACCCCCGGCGTCAATTACTTCCCCGAAGAGAAGCTAGAGATCGCGCGGGCCTTGGCCGACATGGGCTTCGACACCCTGGACGTGGGCTTTCCGGTCTCCTCCCCGAGCGAATTTGAGGCGGTGCGTCTGATCGCCTCGCAGGTTGAGAACGCCGAGATCTGCGCCATCGCCCGCGCCGTCAAGGGCGACATCGACGCCGCCTGGGAGGCCGTCAAAGTGGCCGCCCACCCGGCGATCGAGCCGTTCATCAGCGTCTCCCCCATTCATCGCCAGGTCAAGCTGGGCAAGAGCCGCCGGGAAGTGCTGGAGATGGCGCGCACCGCCGTGGCCTACGCCCGCACCCTGACCGACACCGTCGACTTCGCCCTCGAAGACACGACACGCACCGAGCACGATTTCATTCTGGAGGTCTGCGAGGCCATCCTCAAGGAGGGCGTGCGCTTCGTCACGATCTGCGACACCGTGGGCTACGCCCTGCCCTGGGAATTCGGCCAGCTCATCGCCGATCTCAAGCGCGAGTTTCCGACGATCCGCATCTCGGCCCACTGCCACGACGACCTGGGCCTGGCCGTGGCCAACGCCCTGGAGGGCCTGCGCAACGGCGCAGAGCGCGTCGATACCTCCTTTAACGGCCTGGGCGAGCGCGCCGGCAATGCCGCCACCGAGGAGGTGGTGATGGCCATCCGCACGCGCTCGGCAGACCTGGGTCTCGACGTGCGTGTCGATACGACCAAAATTATCCCTACCAGCCGCCTGGTCGCCAAATACTCGGGCATGCAGCCCCAGTGGACCAAGGCCATCGTGGGCCAGAACGCTTTCAGCCACGGCGGCGGCATCCATCAGGATGGCGTGCTCAAGGATGCTCGCACCTATGAGATCATGACCCCCGAGTCGATCGGCCTGAGCGCCAACGACCGCCGCATCCGCATGGGGAAGCTCTCGGGCCGCGCCGCCCTCGCCGCCCAGATGCGCGAGCTGGGCTACTCCCTCGAACAAGAGCAGCTCAACCGCGCGTTTGAGATGGCCAAGCTGCTGCTCGGCAAGAAGCGCGAGCTGGAGGAGCTGGACCTGCGCTACATCGCCGAGACCGCTATGAAGTAGTCCCGTCCTGCCGCGCCGCCTTCCCAGGCGGCGCTTTTTCCCCCTTGCGTATTGTTGATTTTCTGGATAAACTAAATCATGTAATGAGTCGTACGAACAAACGCCGACGGGCCTGAGCGTGATCAGACAGTCAGGCAGGCGCCCGGCCCGCCGGCCTGGAAGAGGCCAAGCCAGAGGAGAGAATCATGAGCGCTGGAGAACAACACGAGCACGCCCACCATTCAGCAGGACACGAGCATCATGAGCACCATGAGCACCATGAGCACCATGAACACAACGGTGCTGCCTGTGGGCCGGGTTATGCCTCGCCCGAAGAGGCGACCAGGGCGCCGCGGGAGAAGGTGCTCTACACCATCGCCCTGCACGTTGGCACTGGCGTTGAGGCTCCTGACTATCTGGCTACCATCGACGTTGATCCCGACTCGCCCACCTATTCGCAGGTGATTCATCGTACCGTCATGCCCTATGTCGGCGATGAGCTGCATCACTTCGGCTGGAACGCCTGCAGCTCCTGCCACGGAGACGCTCACAAGTCGCGGCGCTTCCTGGTGATCCCGGGCAACCGCTCCAGCCGCATCTACATCGTTGACACCCAGGACGAGCGGTCCCCCCGGCTGCACACTGTCATTGAGCCGGAAGAAATCAAGGCCAAGACCAACCTGAGCGCCCCGCATACCGTCCACTGTCTTCCCGATGGACATGTCATGATCTCGATGCTGGGCGACGGTGAGGGCAACGGCCCCGGTGGCTTCCTGCTCCTCGACGAGGAGTTCCGCATTGCCGGGCGCTGGGAGCAGAAAGCCGACGCCATGCGCTTCAATTACGACTTCTGGTATCAGCCGCGTCACAACGTCATGGTCAGCAGCGAGTGGGGGGCGCCGAAGACCTACTTCAACGGTTTCAACCTAGAGGATGTCCAGGCCGGCAAATACGGACGCCAGATCCATTTCTGGGACTGGCAGCGCCATGAGATCGTCCAGAGCGTCGACCTGGGCGAAAAAGGGCTGATCCCGCTGGAAGTGCGCTTTTATCACAATCCCGACAGCACGCATGGCTTCGTCGGCGCTGCCCTCAGCAGCGTCATCTGGCACTGGGAGCGCGTCAACGGGAGCTGGCACGTGCAGCCGGTGGTCGAGGTCCCAGCGATTGAACTGGAGGGCTGGCCCTTCCCCGTTCCCTCGCTCATCACCGACCTGCTGGTCTCGATGGATGACCGCTACCTGTATTTCTCGAACTGGCTGCACGGCGACATCCGCCAGTACGATATCAGCGATCCGGCCCATCCACGCCTGACCGGCCAGGTTTGGTGCGGCGGCCTGCTTGGCAAGGCCCAGCCGGTCAAAGGCCACGAGCTGGTCGGCGGACCGCAGATGCTGCAGCTGAGCCTGGACGGGCGCCGGCTCTACGTGACGAACTCGCTCTACAGCAGCTGGGATAACCAGTTCTATCCCGAGCTGGCCAGGCGCGGCTCCTACCTGCTGCAGATCGACTGCGATCCCGAGCACGGCGGCATGCAGATCAACGAGAACTTCTACGTTGACTTCGGTCAGGAGCCGGCAGGACCGGCCCGCGCTCACGAGATGCGCTATCCCGGTGGCGACTGCACCTCAGACATCTGGATTTAATCCGCCCAAGACGGCAACTGTCCTTTCTTCTTTCCCTCTCTCTGTGAGGAGGCGGGGCCGTATGGGACAAGGTACCCTATCCCATGCGGCTCCGCCCCGCCTCACTGGCTTCTACCGCGCCTCTCCCAACGCGCTAGCGCAGCTCACGCCAGAGCGAGGCGGCCAGGATGACAGGCAGGGCCACTACCAGGAGGACCGCTTGCAGCGGCGCCAGGCCTACCGGTAGCAGCACCAGTAGCACAAACAGCAGAACGACCCCGCTCAGAATAAGCGGATCACCCACGAGGAACTGATACAAGGCCCGCAGCAGCTTGAGCAGTCGCGGCAGCATCAGCGGCCTCCCTTCCCCGGCAGGTCGGCAGAGCCGAAGCCCGGGGCGGCGCGCCGGTGGGCCTGCTCCCTGAGCCAGAGCACCAGCAGAGCAGAGCAGAGCAAGTAGAAGGCAGCCAGCACCAGCAGGAAGGCATCCGCCAGCGGCCAGTCGACGCCCAAGCCTTCGCCGCCCCAGAAGGTGCCAAAGGTGGTCAGCATGATGCCCACCAGAAACTTGAGCGTATTCTCCGGGACGCGCTTGAGCGGGGCTTGCAGCAACAGCCCGATCAGCACCACCAATAGCCCGGCAGCGCCAGCCCCCAGGGTCGCGGTGCCGAGGGCGCAGCCAGCGCTGCAGCTGGGAGTGATGGCACTACTGCCAAAGGAGATCACGATAAAGGCCACCTCCAGCCCCTCCAGTAAGACGGTCTTGTAGGAGAGCGCCACGCCAAACGGCTCCAGACGAGCACGCGGCCCTTCCCCACGCGCTCGCAGGGCCGCCATCTGCTCCTCAAAGATGGCCTCTTCATCGTGCAACGGCTTGAGACCGCTATAGCGCAGAATAGCCTTTTTCAACCATTTGAGGCCAAAGAGAATCAGCAGAATGCCGATTACGAGACGCAGCAGGGCGAGCGGAATCCAGTAGACGAGGGCCAGGCCCAGGGCACCCACCAGCAGGGCCAGCGTGGCGGCGGCAGCAGCAGCCCCGACCAGTGAGCTGCGCCAGTTTATGGTCAATCCCACAACGAGCACAATGGTGAAGGCTTCGACAAATTCGACCCCCGAGGCCAGGAAGGCAGCGGTCAGAATCGCCCAGGCCATAGAGAGCTATTCCCCTTTCTGTCTCAAGAAAACTGATGAGAGCAGCCCCTGACACGCCCAGACCACGAGGAGCAGGCTCGCCTCGCGGTTGCCGACCGCTCGCAGGCTGCCTGGCAAACACGGCGCACTCCTGGGCGAGCGAAGTGACAGGGACGCATGTGGGCAGAGGAGACGAATAGGCGGATGCGCCTCCAAGCAAGCTTTTCTCCTTGATTATAGGCACGACGCGACTGCTCTGGCAAGCAGAGAGATGAGCAATTGTAGTAGACGCAACCTATAACGTTATGTTATCATTGAGAAGCCTGTATCCATTCATCTGATGGATTGATTGATCTCTTGTGAGAAGCTGGAAAGGAGCTTACATCGATGAGCTGGGACCCCAACCAGGGTGGACAGGTACCGCAGCAGCCGACGCCGTCGCCTAACCCTTATGAGACACCTGCGTCGCCCACGCCACCGCCTGCCAATCCGTATCAGCCGCCAGCCAATCCCTACGGGCCTGGGCCTCAACCCTCAACGAACCCGTATGGCTACGGGCAGCCAGCGGCGAATCCGTATATGCCCCCGACCTCCTACGGCTGGCAACCCGGTACCTACCCGCCGCCGGTCACAGCCACGCCGCTGCCGCTGGGCCAGGCCGTGCGCGAGCTGCCAAACCAGTACCTGCGCGTGGCCTCGCACCCATCAGCGGAGACATTTGTACAGGAGCTCGGAAAGGCTTCTTGGGATATCGTTTGGGTACAGCTTCTGGGATTCGCAGCGCTGTTCGCCATTATTACCTTCTTTACCAGGCTGGCCACCAGTGCTCTGCTCGTGAGCATTCTTCCCAGTCTCTACACGTCCCTGGTGGCCTCGGCCAACGTTGCTAGCTCGCTGCTTTCTTCGCTGATCTACTTTGTCTCACTGATTGGTGGTTTCTTCCTTCTTCAAGGGCTGATCCACCTGCTGGCCAAAGCCTTCAGCGGGCAGGGGACTTTTCTGCAGCAATGCTACAGCGGCATGCTCTCCTATGGACCGGTATTGACCATCCTCCTTGCCTGTAGCATCATTGGGATCATTCCTTTCGTCAACATCCTCGCCTTGGTTGTGGAGCTGATAGCTGGCATTTATGGCATTGTGCTGCTGGTTTTTGCAACGATGGCCAGCCAGCGCCTGCAGGGAGGTCCGGCGAGTGCCGCGGTGTTGATCCCCATCGGCGGCCTCATGGTGCTGGCCTGCTGTGGCATCCTAGGGCTGGTAGCGCTCATTGCTGCCACACTCAGGGCCAGCTATTAAGGGCCAGGCCAGCTGATAAGCAGGGCCAGTGAGGAAGAAGGCGATTGACCAGGGCGTTTCTCTAGAATCGCTCAAGATCGACGAGAACGGTCCCCGATACGGCCAGCAGTGGTCGACAGGCAGCCCGGCGCATGCTATTATGCCAGGATGGGCTGTTCTGTAGTGGACAGAGCAAGCACGCGGGTATGGGCATGGAAAGAAGAGATGAGTTCCCTCCCGGAGGACTCATCTCTTCGTCAGTCTGTCGTGCTCGCTTTGTCTGCTTCCTGGATGAAATGCAGTTCCGCCTAAGCGAATGCTTGACGAGCAGGAGAGACAAAGGCTGTGGATACACTGATCGGCTCGGTCATCGGGGGATACACTATCAAGCAGTTTCTCGGCAGCGGCGGCATGGGCACCGTTTACCTGGCCGAGGACCCTATGATTGGCCAGCAGGTCGCCATGAAGGTGGTGCGCGCCGAGGCCAGCGACTTCCTCGAGGCCGAGAAAGCTCTTGAGCGCTTCAAACAGGAAGCGCGCGCTGTGGCGAGCCTGGATCATTTGCATATTCTGCCGCTCTATCGCTATGGAGAGGAAGAGACCGAGCTGGGCCGGCGCGCCTATATGGTGATGCAGTATCGCCCAGAAGGCTCGCTCTGGGACTGGCTGCGGCGCCGGGCAGGTCTGGCTTCCCAGCAGTCGCTCAGCCACGTTCCGCAGCTACCACCAGGTCTGCCTTCGGCCTGGCCCCTGACTCTGAGCGAGGCCGAAGACTACCTTCAGCAGGCGGCTTCCGCCCTGCAGTACGCTCATGATCGCGGCATCGTCCACCGCGATATCAAGCCAGCGAACTTCTTGTTGCGAATCGAAGCCGGGCCACGTGTGCATCTGCTGCTCTCGGACTTCGGCCTGGCCAAGTTTTTTTCTTTTAGCTCGGCCACCAGCCACATTTTTGGGACGCCGCTCTACATGGCACCCGAGCAGTTCGGCGGCGAAGCCCGCCCCGAAAGCGATCAGTATGCGCTGGCGGTCATGCTCTACTTACTGCTGACCGGGCACACGCCCTTTGAAGGCGACCCGGCCCAGTTGATGCATCAACATCTGCATCGGGAACCACCCCCTCTACGCTCCTTCAGCCCGGCCCTGCCAGAAGAGCTGGAGCTGGTTTTCGCACGCGCTCTGGCGAAAAATCCACAGGAGCGCTATCCTTCGGTTGGAGCTTTTGGGGCGGCCTTCGCCCATGCCGCCCATCGCCTCCCATCGCCGCTGCAGCCGCGCCTGGGGCTGCCAACCAAAGGGGAACCCGTCGGTGAAGCCGATGCCGCCAGCACCTTGCTGCTGCGGGAGTCTCCCGATCCGGCCTTGCCAGCGACCAGACTTGCGGCGGAGAAGATTGAGCAGCTCAAGCTGCCGCGCGACGGTCAGCCACTGGCCCTGGGTGGCCTTCCGGGAGGCGCTCCATCGCCTCAGAGCCTGCAACAGCGTCAGGAAGCGGCCTCAGCTCCCACCGTTTTCGCTCCTTCACCCTTGCCAGCCTCTTTCTCAGCCCCCGGCCTTCCTCCTCCTGTGCTGCCTCAGCCGTTGCCAGGAGCATCGTCGGGCAAGCAAGGCCAGTTTCGCCCGTCTGCTCCGCACTCGCCAGTCAGGCCAGAGCGGCAGCCCAGAGAGAAAATGAGCCGGAGGCGCGCCCTGGCATTGATGGCCGCTGGAGTGGTTGGCGTGGGCATTGTGGGCACCAGCCTCTACTTTCTACTGAACAGTCGCCCGGCCCAGGCTCTGGCTGTGCTCCAGGGGCATCAGGACAGCGTCACCAGCCTGGCCTGGTCCCCCGATGGGGCGCACCTGGTCTCCGGCTCCCGCGATCAAACGGCGCGTCTCTGGCTGGCGAGCGAGGCCCGCCCAGTACTGACCTACAGTCTGCAGGCCACCCCCATTCTGGCAGTGGCCTGGAGCGCCGACGGGACGCTGCTGGCCTCGGGAGGTGAGAACCACTCGGTCCAGATTTGGACGACGAGCGGGGCCTTACAGCAGACCTTCAATGATCTGGGGGCCCCGGTGAGTGCCCTGGCCTGGACCGGGCGGCGCGATGTCCTCCTGGCCGGGACGCTTGGCAATGGTGGCCATGAGCTGCTGGTCAGTGGGCGGACGACGCGCAGCCTCCTGAAGGCTCGCATTCGGGCTTTGGCTCTGGCTCCCGGAGGTGAGACCCTGGCTCTGGCACTCGATAGCGGCCTGGTGGCGACCTTCAGTCTGGGTGAACGACGCTTGCTGCAAAGCTACCATCGCCACCGCGGCGCCGCCTTGTGTGTGGCCTGGTCCCCAGACGGCACACTGCTGGCCTCGGGCGGAGCAGACCACCAGGTGGTGATTTGGGACAGCGTTTCGGGCGTCGTGCAAGACCATCTGAGCCATCCGGCAGCGGTCAATGGCCTGGCCTGGGACCCAACAACGCCAGGCCGCCTGGCCACCGCTTGCAGCGATGAACGGGTGCGCGTCTGGAAACTCGGGGGCAATGGCGCAGCGGCTCAGGCAACGGTCTATAACGGCCATCACGGCAGCGTCACCGCGGTGGCCTGGAGCCAGCAGGGGCTGGCCTCCGCTTCTACGGATCATACTGTGATTCTCTGGCGCGTCAGCGGCTAGGAGACGCCTGTTACGGGGCAGGCCGCCAGGTTGAGTACAAGGTTAGCCACTGGCTGCCTTGGCTCTGCAGCCTGGTTAGTTACCCTGGCAGGGTTTTACCAGGCCCTGGTGAGGTCCTGCCCGGCCCCGGCCCCTCCGCTAGCCTTCAGTCAGGCCGACTGTCAGGCTCATGAGGAAGCCGGCTAGAGCCGTTGCAGGCACCACTACAGACAGGAAACCCCAACGTGATCCCATGCCTTGATGCTGGTGAATGCTCATCGTGTAAGGATAGCTCTAAATAAAACAAAATATAGTCATTCATCTATTACTGGCTCATAGATAGCATAATTTGTATATGTCAGACGATGATAATGGTAGCCGAGCGCTATGAGCTGCTGCAGTCTTAGATCCTGAGGGGAGCCAATGGGAAAGACATAGTCAGGAGGAGACTGGGCCGCCTCGACCAGGCGGCTATAGGGGGGATAACGATTAAGGCCAGGTTGCAGCCCGGCATCAAGGACACTGCATATAATGCGCTCAGTGCTCTGAAAAGCGATCCGGTCACAGGTCCAATAGTCGGTGTAGATACGTGTAGCCCCTCGTCTCAGAAGAAAGTTCATCAAAGCTTGCTGCTCGTTATTCAGCCTTTGCACCTCAGGCGCCTGGGCTAGAAGCTGGCCGCTTCCCCACCACCAGGCAACAGCAACCGTAAACATTACCAACATTGCCCCGAGCCGAGCAGCCTGAAAAAGAGGCCTGGAGAGCAAGCGTTTAGAGGGTAGGAAGGCGAGACGCCAGAGCGGGAAAAGTAAGGAAGGAATGCTGATGATAAGACCGACCAGGTATCGAGATGAAGGCCAGGGGGTAAGCGCTGCTTGCGGGAAAAGGCAAAAGAGAAAAAGGGTACCGCCAGCGCCGCTCAGAATCATGAGCCTGGCTCCCTCTACGCATCTGGTTTGAAGAGCACCAGGCTCGGATTTGACGCCTACTTGCCGTAAGCGCCACCAGGAGAAAAGGGCCTGGCCGGTCGCAAGGCCCCAGAGCAGAAGATAGCCTAGGGACCAGATACCATGAAACGCAGTGCAAAACTGAGCCTGGGGATCAGCCCGCAATGGCCAGGCGCGGCTCGGTCCTAGCGTACACAGGGCATTGCCTCCTGTTGCCAAAGGCAAACTCACTAACAGCGCTCCGGCAACTTGTAAGGGTAACGAAGCGTGAAGCGCTACGCCTTCAGACGGCGACTTGCTGCCCGACGCGAGAGAGGGATAAGCAGGTTCGCGGTAGCCTGGTCCTAGTAACGATAGAGCCGATGGCGAGGGGGGAACAGTAAGCTTATAGGCAATCTCGGGACTCAGGCCCAGCAGTAGGCCACCGACTAATAGAAGGCAGAGCAATGGTGATTTGAGCTGCTGGCGATAGCCCTGAAGGAGGAAAAGAAAAGCAGTTCCTATAAAGGGTAAAACAAGCGGGTCACTCCAGATGCTCACGCCGGCCAGAAAGCCCCATAGACTAAGAGCTATTCCATCACGGAGTTTCGACGATTTCTGATTCATGCTATGCCTGTGGCGACCAAAAACAAGCCAGCAGCTTACCAGCAATAGCAGAGAGCAAAAAAAGAGGACATCAGGCGCCCCTCCAGCCGCCTCAAGCTCCCTAAAGAGCACCTCGCCAGGACCGGCCCCAACTATCAGGAGAGTAGCCAAGGCCAATGGTTTGTTATAAATCAGGCTAGTCAGTAAATAGATCTGTATCAGAAAAAAGCAAAAGAGCAGCAGGACACTTAAGCGCAGAGTTAGGACCGAGGGTCCCCAGAGGTGGAAAAAGAAGGCGGCCAGGTAGGCATCAATGGGAGCTAAGTAGTCCTGACCATAGAAGACCAGCGGATGAGCACCCTGATAGGCAATGTGAAGAGCCATGAGGCCCATTGTCCCCTCGTCGCTATCGAGGGATGGCCAGCCCAGCAGGATCAGATAGAAGCGCAGTAGAGAGGAGAGCAGAATGACGATACACGCCGCAATATGATATTTGTCACAAAGTTTGCTTATCTTCAAAGCCACACCTCGCGTTCCTCTGGCTCCAGAGAGAGGTCCTCCTCTGGAGAGGCTCCCCCTGGAAACCTACCTGGGCGCACTCTTAAGCGTACTGCTCTGGGCTATCTGCAGCCAGGCCATAGAGGCTGCCTTGGTAGACAAAGTATGCTTCGGTGTGTGCGTGATAGGCGTGTCCGCCAACAGCAGCCACCGCTGGACCATAGAAATGACCAGTGTAGCCTCCTCTCAAGGGGGCGAGGCAGTTCTGACCAACCCCACTGTAAAGCGTTCCAGAAGTGTCATCAATTAAGTCAATATAAATAGTGCAAGATGTCCATTTTGAATTATCGGATGTTCTAGGCAGAATATAGCCATCAGAAACAATTCTCAAGGCTGAGTTCTCGCTGACACATGACGTCAGACGGACAAGCGAGAACACATTAAAACAGCCTCCGCCGCTTGCCAGAGGGCTGGCTGCAGTAGAGTGGGTCGGTCGGAGTTGCTCACGAAGAGCATCATTGGTCGGACCGGCATGAACAGCCGAAGCCTTTGCCGTAGAGAAAAAAAGAGAGGAGAGTAGCAGCGAGAGTAATGTCAGACAGAGCAGCATCAGTCCGCGTCTCAACATTTCAGGGTTCTCTCCTTCCTTTTCCTGAAAGGAATCGCGAGTGATGACATTTACATTCGCCAATGTAAATAGTAACTCAAAAAAATTATTGTTGTCAATATATGATGAGATAGATAGAGTGCTTAGCTTCGAGCTCTGCATTTATCTTTTGAGGAAGGGGATTACCAAGCAATCGTTACCAGTCCAGTTATCTCTGGATGCTACTAGCTCAAGGTCATCTCACAAGACTACTATTAGCATACGAGCACCCCGGTAACTGGGAGCAGGTACTCTAGCGACTGCCATGATCGGCCAGAGCAGCCCAGCGGCAGCGGTGCGGCAAACATCAATGAGATAAGCAGTAAGGATCACTTGTATTACGTCCTTTTCCGGGGGCCCGCCAGGCGCTCCTACGGGCATGGTGCTCATCCTGACCATCTGCTCTGCCCGCGCCCCGAGCACTCCTGGTACTTCCTAGCCTTTGGATTGAAGCGACTTCATACAGGGGATATACTGATCGTGTTGAGGAAGATTCCTTACACACACCTCCCTGCCAGTCCCCGCCACCGCCTTCACGGCGCATGGGCAGAGCAGGGCCAGATTTTCTTGTGAGGAAGGTTTCGAGACCGCGATGGAAATCACGGGCAGTCAGCAGATCAAGGCCCCGCGCCAGCGCGTCTTTGATGCCCTGTTCGATCCACAGGTGCTCAAAGAGAGTATCCCCGGCTGCGAGAACGCCGAGTACGTTGAGAATCCCGATGGGCGCACGGGGCGCGAGCTGAAGCTGGTTATTTCTCCCAATATTCCCGGTCTGAAGGGACCCTACACCGTTTATGTGCGCACCGGCGAGGTCGTGGCTCCCGAGCGCGTCGTGCTGCTGAGCGAGCCGTATAACGCCCTGGGGCGCATCAAGGCCAGCTGCACCATCACGCTCGCCGAGGACGGCGCCGCCACCACTAACCTGAGCTACGCCGCCGAAGCTTCTCTCGAAGGCAAGATCGCCGCCACCCCCGAGGTCGTGATGAAAAATACCCTCAAGCTGGCCCTCGACCAGTTCTTCAAGAACTTCGAGAAGCAGGTCGGCGCCATCACGGCCTGAGTGCGCACGTGCGTCCGCCAATACCTGCTAGTCACTCGCTCCCTGCGCAGCGCCACCTGTCATACAGCGACGCTCGCGCAGGGAGAAAGCGCCTCTCCTGCTGATCCTACTCCTCCCTTCAGATCTTACGCTCTCTCCTCTTGGACCTGCCCTCACTGGCCCTCAGCTTCCTGCCACCTTCACCCGCACCCGCGGCACTCCCAGCCCGATAAAGTGCGCGAGCAGGAGACGAACGAGCCGCCGGCGCACCAGCCAGCGAAACCAGCGCGGCAGACGAAATTGCTCTCCCTCCTTGGTCAGGCTTGCGGCAATCAGCCGCCGCTGCATCTGTTCCTGGACGAGCTGCATCAGCCGCGTAGGCCAGAGGCGCGCACGCTGGACACGCGCCAGCTCCCTCTCATCCAGCACACCCCGCCGCAGAGAAGCGCTGAGGAGATTGGCCGCCACGACGGCATCCTGAATAGCATAGTTGATGCCCACGCCGGCCACTGGAGACATGACATGCGCCGCATCGCCGATGAGCAGTAGCCCCGGACGATACCAGCGCTTGAGATAGCTGGACTCAACCGAGAGCACAGCAATCTGGTTCCAACCCTGGAGCGTCTCCAGGCGAGTCGCCAGCTCCTTTGGAAGTAAGATGGCCAGCTCCCGACGCAGGGCTGCCAGCCCCGCCTGACGGATCTGCTGATATCCCCCCTTGGGAATAAGGTAGCCAAGCTGGTAATAGCTGCCGCGCTCAAGCACGACCAGCGCACGCCCGTGCAGGAAGCGACCACCCGAGGCAAGCTGATCACCAGGCTGACGCGGCAGTCGGAACCAGAGCACATCGATCGGCGGCGAAGTCTTGACCGGCTCCAGGCCGGCCAAGTGGCGCACCCGCGAGAAACGTCCATCGGCTGCCACCGTCAGCAGCGCCCGCGCCTCGCGCCAGCCCTCGCGCGTCCGATAGCGCACGCCTACGATGCGCCCCTCCTGCTCTAGCAGTCCCTCAACGCGCGCGCCCATCTCCAGATGGAAAGTCGGCCAGCGCTGGGCTTCCCATGCCAGAAACGTCAGAAACTCAACCTGGGGCACCAGCATGATGTAGGGATAGCGCGTCGAGAGCAGGCGAAAATCAGTCAGCTCCAGCCAGCCAGCCTCGGTCTGCAGGCCAAATTGCTGCACGCGGCTATGGGGCAACGCCAGCAATCCCTCACTCAGGCCCAACTGATCGATGATCTCCAGTACTGACGGATGAACCGTATCCCCCCGAAAATCACGATCGAAATCTCCATGCGCTTCCAAGACCAGCACCGAGAGCCCCTGGCGTGCTAGCAGCAGCCCAAGCATCAAGCCTGCCGGACCTGCCCCAACGATGCAACAGGTCACCTCTGGCCCAGCCGACGCCGATGCCATCGCCGCCTTCTCCGCAGCAGTCATCGGCGTCACAGCGCTCTCCTCCAACATGGTAGAAGCCTCCTTTCTGACCCAGCCTTTCATCTCATCAGGCCACCTGACGCCTCACGGTCAAGGCACTTAGTCCAATCATCAGCACCATGAAGACTAGTAGGGCTGCCAACTGGGGAGCAATCTGACCGAAATCGCTTCCTTTGAGCATCACAGCGCGCAGCGCCTCATTGGCATACGTCAAAGGGAGCAGATAGGCAACGGGTTGCAACCAGGCTGGAAGCTGCTCCACCGGCCAGAAGATGCCCGAGAGTAAAACCTGCAATCCGAAGACCAATGGAATGAACTGGATGATCTGAAACTCGTTTTGGGCAAAGGTCGAGAGAAAGATGCCCAGGTTGACGCCGCTCACCGTCAGCAGGATTGCTACCAGGAAGACCAGGCCGAGATTCCCCTGATAGTGCACTCGCAGGACAAAAACCACAAAGAGTAAGACCACGATCGCCTGCACCAGGGCGAAAAGCGTGAAGCCACAGACGTAGCCCATGACCAGCTCGGCGCGACTCAGGGGTGAGGCCAGGACGCGCTCGATTGTGCCCTGGGAGCGCTCGCGCAGGAAGGCCACCGAGGTCAGCAGAAAGACAAAGAAGAAGGAGAAGACACCGATAAAAACCGGAGCCAGCGCATCATTAGAAGTGTAATCGGGGCCGCCATGTAGATAGCGCGGCTCGGCCAGCGTTAAGAGCGAGGTGGTCTGCGTAGTGATAGGAACGGTCTGCCCTGCTCCCTGGCTGGCCCGACTCTGGGCCTGCGCCAGAGCCACATCAAGCTGACGCACCAGCGCTGTCACACTCTCACGCATGGCCGTGGCGACCGCGGGATCAGATCCCTCAAGTACGAGCTGCAGCCTGGGATGCTCGCCTCGCGCCAGCTGGGCGGCGAGATCTGCCGGGAAGACCAGCGCCGCATCGGCCTCGCTCTTGTTGAGCACGTCCTCCACCTCATCGGCTGTGATCGTCACTGTCTTCAGGCGCGAGGCCGGCGGCAGCAGACGATCGATCAGCACGTTGAGGGCGTCGCTCCCCACCCCCGTGGGACGCACCAGGGCCAGGGTGGGGACACTGCCGCTGCTTCCTGTCAGGACCACGTAGAGAACGCACATCACGAGCAAAGGCACGAGAAAGACCAGCGCCAGCGTGCGGCGATCGCGCACGATCTGCCGTATAATGCGTGAAGTCAAGGCCAGGACACGCGCGCCGTTCATGCTGTGACCTCCTCCTGTCGTCCCCGAGCGGCATAGTAGAGAAAGGCCGCCTCCATATCGCTGGTGCCAGCCCCGGCGAGCAGCTCATGAGGCGTACCGCAGGCCAACAGTCTGCCGAAGCGCAGCAGCCCCAGTCGACTGCAGCGCGCCGCCTCATCCAAATGATGGGTCGAGACGATGATCGTCGTTCCCTCGCGATTGAGCTGGGCGAAGTAGTCCCAGAAAGAGCGCCGCAGCTCGGGATCAACACCAACCGTCGGCTCGTCCAGCAGCGCCAGCCGCGGACGATGGACCAGGGCACAGGCCAGCGAGAGACGCTGACGCATGCCGCCGCTGAAGGTCGCCACCACCCGGTCAGCGTCGGCGCTCAGATCGACTCGGGCCAGGATTTCAGCGATGCGCCGCTCGCGCTCTTGGCCGCGCAGACCGTAGATGCTGCAGAAGAAGCGCAGATTCTCACGCGCCGTCAGATCGAGATAGAGCGCGCTGAGCTGGGTCATGTAGCCGAGCGAGGCCGCCACCCGCGGATCGGGCAGACGCCGCCCGAGCACGCGCACACTGCCAGCCGTGGGGCGCACCAGGCCCGCCAGGATACGCATCAGGGTGGTCTTGCCGGAGCCATTGGGGCCTACCAGCCCGAAGGTCTCACCCACCCCAATGGCCAGGTCAAGGCCATCCAGTACACGCAGCCTGCCAAAAACCTTCACCAGACCGTCACAGATGACGAGCGGCTCTTTCGCACTCCCCGCCAACGAGGGCGCTCCCACCCGCTTGTCGTCAGCCATGCCGTTCCCTCCTTTCTATTAACTGACTGACTAATTAATAACATGATCAAAAAAAGCCGCTACCTCGACGGCAGCAGCAAGCCAGGCAGCACCGTCTTCAGCACGAGTGCCACCAGCTCCTCATGTGAATAGCGGAGCACGCTGTCATCGCGCAACACCTGGCGACGCATGACCAGGCCCATCATCGCACTCAGGAGCACCTGAGCCACCGCCTCGGGTTCGACCTCCGCGTGCAGCGCTCCCCGCTCACGCTGCAGACGCAGATAGCGCTGCAGGACATCGATGATGCGTGGCAAGAATAATCTTGGTAACAAAGGGATCTCCTCGCCATGAAGCAGCTCGGAAAGGACCGTGCGGATCAGGCTGATGACCTGCTCGCTCTCGATAATGTTAAGCGCCTGGCACAAGATCGCGTGCAAAAACTCGGGGGGCGGCGCATCCCATTGGGCCGGCTCCAGCTGCGCAAAGAGGCGCAGCGGCGAGCGGCTCTCAATCACGGCCTGCAAGAGCGCCTCCTTATCGGCAAAATAATAGTAGATCAAACCCGGCGTAATGCCCGCCTCACGGGCGATATCCTTGTTCGTGGCCCGAGCGAAGCCCTTACGCGCAAAGACGCGCAGGGCCGCATCGATAATCTGCTCGCGGCGATCTTCTGTTCCTTCCGCCTTTGGTCTACGTGCCATCTCTTCCTATCCCATAATTTAACTGGCTGATTAATTAATATGATAGGCCAGAGGAGAGGAGTTGTCAAGGCTGCCAGGAGGGGGGGAGCGGGATGGCTGGCGCGATCAGGGGTCGACGGTTGGCGGGGCGGTATAGCTAATGCGATAGATATAGCCGCCCTTATCGTCGCTCACATAAAGCGAGCCCTGGGGGTCGACGGCCAGGCCCACGGGGCGCCCGGTAGCGTCGTTATTATTCAGCAGCCAGCCGGTAGCGAAATCCTCCACGGGGCCGGCGACCGCGCCTTGGGAGTTGAGCGGGATGAAGACCACCTTATAGCCCGTCGGTACCGTGCGGTTCCAGGAGCCGTGGAAGGCCACAAAGACGCCGTGGTAGTGAGAGGGGAACTGGTTAGCGGTATAGAAGGCCAGGCCGAGAGGAGCCGAGTGGGCCTGCATTTTCACCAGCGGCTGCACCACCCCGCGGCAATCGCCGGGGTGGCCATAGTCGGGATCGATAATATCGCCAGCGTGGCAGCGAGGCCAGCCATAGTTAGCCCCATCCTGGAGGGCATAAATCGTCTCTGGCGGCGTATTATCGCCCATCAGATCGCGGCCATTATTGGTCACCCAGATCTGATTATTCCACGGATTGATGGCCATTCCGACTGCATTGCGCAGGCCGCGGGCGTAGATCCTGCCGCCGCTGCCATCCAGGTTAAAGACCATCACTGTTGCACGGCGGGGGTCCGGCTCGATGCACACATTGCAGGAGGAACCGATCGAGACATAGAGCCGGCCATCGGGGCCGATCAAGACCGTGCGCGTCACATGGTTGCCGCCTGTAGGCAAGTCGGGCACGATCACCTTGCGGCTCGTCACATGCCAGGAGGCATCGAGGGTAAAGCGCGTGACACGCGAAGCCTCGCCCACGTAGAGCGCGCCCTGATAAAAGACCAGGCTGGTTGGATCGTCAAGGCCCGAGACCACGACCACGCGGCGAGCGGCCTTCCCGCTGTGGGTTGGATCGGGCAAGGCCACAATGCTCCCGGTGCCGCGCTCGGCCACAAAGAGCGTGCCATCGGGGCTAAAGGTAATAAAGCGGGGAGCCGAGAGACCTTGTGCGAAGACCGTAGCCGTGAAGCCGGGGGGGAGATGCAAATGGGTCACGGTCGCACTGCCGCCCACGAAATGCGAGCCGGTCAACAAGGAGCGCACCAGGGCCCGCTGACTATAGAGCAGGGCGGCCAGGACCACCAGCACGGCTACCAGGAGCGAGAGTATCACGATCAGGCGCCGTCGTCCGCGGCGGCGCGACGGCTGTAGCGGCTGACTACTCGTGACCTGCAGGCGTTCCTCTTCGTCCGACATAAAGCACTCGTCCAGCTAGCAAGGGGCCTGTACTGAGCGAGACAGAGCTATCAGCTCACAGGGCCGCGCAGGCCTGAGATCATGGGGCGCTTCCCAAAGCGCAGTACAGGACCGAGAAATAACGGCAGGCTCCTCAGCCACCAGCCAGCCGACCCGTCCGCCTTGGCCTGCCAGCCGGACTGGCTAAGAGACCAGCTCCAGCTGAGAGATCTCCAGAACACGCGCTAAGAGACGAACGTGATAAGGCTGAGGCTCCTCGCGCCCGTCCTCCAGGTGAGCGATCGTCGTGCGGCGCAATCCAGTCATATCGGCCAATTGGCCGATACTGAGGCCGCGACGCTGTCGCCAGAGACGGAGGTTGGGGAGACCACGCCGCCGTGACTGGGCCTTGCTTTGCGTAGCCTGTGCCTTCATGACCCTCTCCTTTGAGGATAAGCTCCTTCCTCCTGGCGCCGCTCAGCGTCGTTGCAGAGTGAAGCGCCATCTGGAGCAGCATTTGTCTCTGCCCTTTCCTCGCGAACAACCAGGTGGGTGCTCGCGAGAGGAGCAGCAGCCCAATCCTGCCCCTCTTTTTAGAGGATACCAGATCGGCCCGGTCCTTGTCTAGAGAGGAAGCACGCCAGCGAAACTCGCCCCGCCTGACGGTCAGCGTCAGGCTAGGAATGATGCTGCTGACCCGTCTGGGAGGAAGCCGTCGCTGTATGGCTACTCTCGCTCTGATGGCCCTGGCCCTGAGCCTGCGAGCCGTGAGATGACGAGGTTTTGGCCTGGCCTAAACTCCCAGCAGGCTGATCCGGGCCGACGAGGCGGAGATAGGGGCTATCCAGGCTGCTATCGAGCGAGAGCGAGAGAATCACTCCATCGAAGGGACCAGGCAGGTAACGATTGAGGGCCGTCGCCGAGGCCAGCGAGACGCCGGAGTGCAGGAGATGCTGTATTTGCAGCTCCTGCAAGGAATCCGCCACAGAGAGCAAAGTTTCCACATTGAGACCCGTCTGCGGCGAGCACTGGCCAGCAATCCAGAAAACGACGCCATCGCGCTGGGTGAGCAGCTCGCAATGCCCGTTGTAGATCCAGCGGCGCGCGTAGGTATTGATGGTCACCCATTGACCTTCAACATAGATGGCTGCTGCACGCCCCTGGTTGTCAACCTGGAGAGGGTGGATGGCGTTGGCCTCCACTACCTGATAGACCTGGCCGTAAGGCTTAAACTCGCGGATCGCCAACTCGCTTGCGTCATGCCAGGGGCTACCGGGAGCCATCAAGGAGTAGCGGAACTCCACCATCGGCCCATCGGTCCATACGGGCCAGCCGCGCACGTGGTCGCTATAGAGATAAAGGTTGCGCAACACGTAGTGATCGGGGATCTCTGCCGGCCAATAGAGCGGGAAATGCAGCTCGCGCTCAACGGCCAGCAGGCTTACTTGATCGTTGTGGCCTGCGGTCGTATTGAGGGGCGAACTGACCACAGGTTTCGTCAGGGGTCCATGCACCGGATAGACCCCGCTCTGCACACCCTGCAGCAGGATCACCAGGCCAGAGGCGAACGAAGGAGCTGCAATGAGCATCGTCAGAAGCATGAAGAGCAGGAGTGAGACGCCGGCCAGGAGGAGGCGCCGGCTCAGGCCCATTCCGCGCACCAGCTCTCTCCAGGCACGTCTCTCCTCCAGGTTAAAAAGACGACGCTGCAGTTTTAAACGCCGAAAGACGCGAGCGCGTATCCTTTGCTCAAAACCGGAATCGACTGGTGCAAAGCGTGGATCTTCAGACTCAAGTAAGGTATGCACAAAGTATGGCGGAATCTCCTCTTCGGGAAGGGAGAAGAGCGTATCCAGCTCCTGGGCGAAAGCGACTTCCTCCTCACTAAAATCGGAAGGAAGCGTCACTTTGCGGCCACCGAATGAGAAAGAGACAGCGTTGCGACATTCCCTGTTCTCTGCCTGCTCCTCAAATTCGCTCATACTCATGTGCATACTCCTTGAGCGCCTCGCGCAAGCTCTTCCGCGCTCGCCACAGGCGGGTATCGACCGCGTGGCGAGTGAGACCTGTTCGGGCCGCCAGTTCTTCCGTGCTGGCGAACCGGAAATAGCGCTGATAAATCAGGTAGCGGTCAAGCTCAGGCAACGTCGCCAAGGCCAGGCGCAGCTCTTCGCGCCTTTCATTTTGTTCCAGCAGCAGCTCCATGCTGGCATCAGGATGAGGAGGCAAAGGAACGCGATTCTCCTGTTCCTGGCCACCCCATCGGTTCCCTTTTCGCCCACCGCTGCCATCGGCAGCAGCCCACTGACCATTTTCTTCCGCTGGCTGGACAGCGTGCACCTGTCGTCGACAGAGCTGACGGCGTCGGTCCAGCGCAATATATTTCGCGCGCATCGTCAGCCAGGTACGGAGCGTACCACGACTGGCATCGAAGGTCTCGATCTCCTGCCAGGCGGCCACAAAGAGATCGTTGACGCACTCCTCCGCATCCTGGATCACCCCCACACCGTTGAGGATGAGTCGGATAAAATAATAAATCTCGCGCGAGTAACGTGCAATGAGGGTCTCCAGGGCATCGGGATTGCGCTCCTTCAACTGCTGAACGAGGTCTTCATCCGACCAGTCCTGTCGCACCATGCTCGCTCCTTGGGGTATCAGGTATATCCTCCCACCAACAGGACCTGCTTGCCGACCACCTCTTCAGCAAGTCATGCGGCGTCACCGCGCACCGCGGCAGCGCCCCTGATCGGGGAGATATACCGAGTGGTGGTGCTGCGCCATCATCCAACAACATACTACGCCCCGCCTTGCGGGGCTCCTCACATACTCAGCCGCTACGGCCCTCGCCCGTGCTCCTCTCCACTCCATCCTTTGTGACAGGCTCTCCCACCTATCATACTCCGTAGGTGAGCCTGGCGCTTGGTTCCTGTTTCCCCTCTGACCCGTGCTGCTTCCTTGCGTTCTCTCTGGCGTTTGGGCTACTACTCCCTTCTCCCGCGCGTGAGTACTGCTGCTTGTCGCTTGCCGTTGCCAATGATGGCGTTTTTTCCATTGTGACGGAAAGCTTGCTGAAAGTCAAGGCCGCTGCTGCCTCGCTATCCAGTGGTGAAGATTCCTCTCCCTCTCTCCTTCATCTTCGCTCGTCGCCAGCCCTTCATCCTCTCGCTCTTTTCGGCCATCTGCTCTCAGCGTCCGCTTACTCCCAGTGCGGGAGCATGTTATAATACCTCAACATCAGGGCTTCAACCAACCCAACCCAACCAGCTTCACGTAAGGGGTGCCTGAAGATGACCTTCTCCATTGTGGCCCGTGACCCGCAGGCGGGCGAATTGGGCATTGCCGTCCAATCGAAGTTTCTGGCTGTAGGGGCTGTTGTTCCCTGGGCTCAAGCTGGCATTGGCGCCATTGCTACCCAATCCTGGGCCAATACTACCTATGGTCCCCGTGGTTTAGAGTTGTTAGCCCGCGGCTTCTCGGCAGCTGAGACGTTAGAGCAGTTGCTGGCAGATGATGCAGAGCGGGCCAAGCGCCAGGTTGGTATTGTGCCTGCCAGCGGCGCGCCGGTCACTTATACTGGTAGCGAATGCTTCCCCTGGGCCGGTGGGCGCGTCGGTGAGCATTATGCCTGCCAGGGCAATATTCTGGTCAGCGAGGAAACGGTGAACGCGATGGCGCGCACTTTTGAAGAGACGTCTGGCCAGCTTTGCGATCGCCTGCTGGCGGCTCTGGCCGCAGGTCAGGAGGCGGGCGGCGACAGCCGTGGTCAACAATCGGCGGCTCTGCTGGTGGTGCGCGAGAAGGGTGGTTACGGAGGTTTCAACGATCGCTTCATTGATCTGCGCGTCGATGATCATCCCCATCCGATTGAGGAGCTGGCTCGCCTCCTGCGATTGCACAGGCTCTATCTCTTCCCCCCCGATCCCCAGGATATTCTGCCGATCGATGGAGCTATCGCTCGTGAGCTGCAGGAGCTGCTGAGGCGCAGCGGCGACTATCATGGCCCGCTCTCGGGCGTCTTTGACGCGCAGACACGTGAGGCTTTCTGGCACTTCTGTGGGCGCGAGAATCTGGAAGAGCGCTGGCTGGAAGGGGAGCGCATCGATCGTGTGGTGCTGACCTTTATGCGCGAGCGGCTGGGTAGCCAGAGCGGCGGTAGCGGCTCAGCCTGACCTGCTGCCGGCGGGGCGCTAGCTGTCCTGCGTCTTCTGGCAGGGCAACCCGCTATCTTCTCTCCCTCCCGCTCTAGAGTCAGACTTGAGAGGCACGAGGTCAGGGCTGCAATCTGATTTGCTGGTTGCAGCCCTGACTTCTTGTTCTTTTCCTGCCTGGCCTGTCATTGCCAGTGATGATCAAGCCGACAGTGTGTGGTCTCTGTCTGGCCTAGCGTCTGGTGCTGGCCTGGCTGCGGTTGAGCACCGGGATCTTGGAGACCGTCCAGCGGTCGTTGGGGCTGGCGACCTCGAACTGGACCATCGAGATGGCGTCGGTTGGACAGCGGACGATGCAGAGGCCGCAGCGGATGCACTTCTCCTCGTCGATGATCATATCGGCGCCGCCCTCCCAGGTCTCGGTTAGCTGGTGCAGTGGATCGCCTTTGACCACGCGCGAGAGGCCTTCCATGCTGATGCAGTCGTAGGGACAGATGTCGACGCAGCCCGAGCAGAGGATACAGATCGAGGGGTCGATCATGATGTTGAGCTGGCACTGCAGGCAGCGCCGTGCCTGGATGACCGCCTGCTCGGGGGTATAGCCGGTCTCGGTCTCGCGCGTGTAGCTATAGCGCTCCCTGACGGGCAACGATGGAATATTCTCATGCGGGATCGACTCGTAGTCGTCGACCATGCCGCGGCGGTAGTCGGGCAGTTCGATCTCTTCGGGTGGCTCCGCCGGCTTATCCTGCCCGCCGAGGTAGCGGTTGATGGCGATGGCGGCATCGCGCCCGTCGGCGATGGCTGAGATCAGGTTACGCGAGCCTTCGGTGAAGTCGCCGCCGGCGAAGAGGCCGGGGTAGCTGGTCATCCAGGTCTCGCGGTCGATCAGCGGCACGCCAGTGCGGCGATTGACCTCCAGATTCAGCTCTTTGGCCGGTATCCAGGAGGAATCGCTATACTGACCGAAGGCGGCGATCACCATATCGATCTCATCAAGAACGAACTCGCTGCCCGGGATGGGGATCGGGCGACGGCGTCCGCTGGAGTCGGGGTCGCCGAGCTTGTTGCGCACGAACTTAATGCCGCTGACGTGAACGCCATCCTTGCTCAGGATTTCGGTCTGCGTGACCAGATACTGGAACTCGACGTGTTCGCGGATTGCCTCGTCGACCTCGTACTCGTCGGCAGGCTGCTCCTCCTTGGAGCGGCGGTACATGACGTAGACCTTGTCGGCGCCGAAGCGGATGGCGGTGCGGCAGCAGTCCATCGCGGTAAAGCCGGAGCCGAGGACGACGACGCGCTTGCCGACAAAGACCGGTTCACCATAGTTGGTCTTGGCCAGGAATTCGATGCCGTTCATGACGCCGACGAGGTCGGCCCCGGGGACGACCTTGCCGTCAGGCCCGGTAATGGGGTTGGAGATGTAGCAGCCGGCGGCCAGGAAGACAGCATCGTACTGCTTGAGCAGGTCGGTGAGCTGGATGTCACGCCCAACGCGCGTGTTGTAGATGGCCTCGACTCCGAGGTCCTCCATGTACTCGTTGCACTCTTCGTAGGTCACACTGCGCGGCAGACGCCAGATGGGGATACCGTTGACCATGACGCCGCCCGCTACAGGGTCGGCCTCGTAGATGGTCACTGGATAGCCCATCTCGCGCAGGTCGCGGGCGCAGGCGAGGCCGGCAGCACCAGCTCCGACAATGGCCACCTTCTTGTCTCTGGTGATCGGGGGCCGCTCGGCGTGATGACGGAACTGGCGGTGATCCGCAGCCGCACGCTTGAGCCAGCAGATGGCAATGGGCTTGCCGTCGATCTTGTTGCGCCGACAGACCGGCTCACAGGGGCGCGCGCAGGTGCGCCCCAGGACGCCCGGTACGACGTTGGCCTTGCGGTTCAGCAGGTAGGCCTCGTCAAAGCGCGCCTGCGAGATGAGGCCGATGTAGGTTGAGACGTCGGTATGCGCCGGACAGCCTACCTGGCACGGTATATTGGTTTGATACCAGTCAGGGCTGGCCAGAAAAGACTGGTATCGGGGTTCCAGTTCGCGATCAGGATCAATCATAGCAGGAGAATCCTTTCCTGAGCATCCGGTTACTTGCTCTCGTCGCCCGGAGTCACGTTTCGGCTCTGCCTGAACGAATGGGTGGAAGCCAACGCGGGCCGCGGGGCGCTCACCTCGCCTCTCTTTGTCCTTATCCTTCTTCCTTACTCTGGCCGGGTAACCGCTTGATCGGTCTGCTTTGCTGGCGGCCTTTCCTTCTGCCTGCTGAGCGGCTGACCCCTTCGGCGGCCTCGCCAGGCTTCCCCTTCCCTCTCCGGTTTTCCGGTCAATGCACAGGTTCAGCTTGCTTTGTTTGCTGTTGCTAGCGTTGGCTATTGACGAGACTGGACCGCTCTGCGGGGCGGTGTATTTCTTCCGTCCGTCAGATTATAGCATAGCGCATGGAGAGGAACAAGGCGCAAAGGGGCCAGAGCCTGGCTGTCAGGCTGCCTGAAATTGCCTGGATTGAGCGGTTACGCTGCTGAAGCTGCTGCCGGGTTTGCCGGGTTGCCCCGACGCCAAGCCTGGTCCTGCGCCCGCCTCTTGGCTTCCCATTTGCCGTTTGGCCACATTTAGTGCGTGTGATGGATGACTGTGGCTTCTTCGGCTTCGGCCTCGACAGGTAGCGGCGAGGCGATAAGACCAGCCAGGAGGGCGGCACGCGGCGCAACGCTGTCGAGCAGGAGGTACTCATCGGGGCTGTGGTCGTTGCCGCCGATGGGACCAAGGCCGTCGAGTGTGGGTACACTGTAGAGGGCGGCATAGCTGGCGTCGGAGGCGCCGCCCGTCAGGACATGCTCCAACGAGAAGCCGAGCATGGCGGCGATGGCCTGAGCCTGCTCTGCCAGGCGATGCGCGGCAGGTGTGCAGACCAGGGGATGCTTGAGATGGGGATCTTCTTCTAGCTCCAGACGTACGCCGGGGACGCGCTGCTGCTGGAGCAGGCCCAGCCAGCGCTCTTCGGTGGCCTCTTTATCTTCCAGGTGCAGGAAACGCAGGTCGAAGCGCGCTTCGGCGTAGTCGGGGATAACGTTGGTGGCAATGCCACCGTTGATGAGGCCAGGGGTAACGGTGAGGCCCGCACGCCAGCCGGAGAGGCCGGCAAATTGGAGGACCTGATGGGCCAGCTCAACGATGGCGTTGCGGCCTTTTTCGGGTTCGACCCCGGCATGGGCGGCTCTGCCGTAGGCGCGCAAGGTGTAGCCAGCGTTGCCTTTGCGCGCACTGACGATGGCGCCGTTGGCACGGGCGGCTTCCAGGACAAAGGCTCGGTGGGCGTCATGTAAGACCTGCTCCATAAGGTCGTCGCAGTGACGGACGTTGATTTCTTCGTCGGAGACACAGAGGAAGCGCAGCTCGCCAAAGGGCCGGTAGTTGAGAGCCTGCAAGGCTTCGAGGGCGTAGAGCGCCGCCAGGATGCAGCCTTTCATGTCGCAGACGCCAGGGGCGTAGAGGCGGTTGCCTTCACGGCGCAGGGGACGTGCAGCGGCGGTGCCTATGGGATAAACGGTGTCGCTGTGAGCCAGGAGGACCACGATGTCATCGCGGTCACCTTGGCCGTGCAGGGTGCCCAACAGGTCATTCCCCCACTCCTGGCGTTCGACAATGGCGACCTCCATGCCAAGGGCTTGCAGACGAGCAGCAAGCCACTCCGTCGCTTGGTCAATGCCAGCTTTATGAAAGGTGAAGGTTTCAAAAGCACAGAGGGTGCTCAGCTCATCAATATAGCGCGCCAATCGCTGGCGGACATAGTCTTCAACGCTTCGGACAAGTGTGTGCAAATCCATGACTGCCTCCCCACGAGCCAGGGTGTGTTTCTTGTAATTGAACGAGAGGATAGATGAGATGTGACCTCTTGTCAAGGGTTTGGAGGACATTTGTCTTTCATCTGTGACACATCGATACATCGACACATTGCTCTATCATAGGCCCTCAGCCTATCTCGCCGCCGCCATACCGGCAGTGCAGGAAGAGCTGAACGTACCGTGCTTCGCGACACTATGCTGGACGGACACTTTCGCATACTTGCTGCCCTCTGTGGCAGAGCGGTGACAGAATCCTGGCGATGAAGTTGCGAGCTACTATTGCTGCCTTTGCTACTACCATTCAGCACGCGATGATCATGTTATATATATTGACAACTGTAAATATCAGAAGTTATATTACTAAGCAGATTTGTAGATCTCTTGATAAGGGGAGAAAGCTATTATGGCAGCTAGCTCTTCTGGTCCAGAAGATGAGGGGCTTGTGCAGGTGTCACCATCGAGTCTACAGAGTGCCTCTCATCCTTTTCATATGACAGCCAAGCAGATCTCAGATTTAAGTCAGACACTGCAAACAACGCTACAATGGATGGTTAATGACTCAATGCTCGCTGCCGAGCTCCTCCGCTATGCTCTTGATATGCAGCAGTTTGGGCTGGCCCTACAGATCTCTATGGAATGTCAGATTCAGGCTCTTCAGCGCATAGGCTTCAACCTGGGCCTGACAGGCTTGATCTTTGAGGGGCTGGATCTGCAGCTCCAGCAGCGGTTTGAAGAGGTGGCTTTCCCTGGTTTTGAGCCTGATTTCGAGCCGAACGGCGCTGTTTTCAGGCCGCAGATGAGTGGTCTGATGCCAGGGCAGGAGCATCCTGGTCTGACCACCGATCAGGAGGGATGGTCAACCAGACCTATCTCCCCGCAAATCGTGACGACCAATCCCCTCCAGACACCCACCACTGGTAGCTTTGAGCCAGATCCAATCTTGGCGCCAGAGTCGATTTTCACGGCTATTGCTCCGGAGAATATTGTCCACCCCGAGCAGAACAGTCCTTCACTTCAACTGAAGCAGCAGAATCCTGGTTTGCAGGCTGGTTCTCTATCGCCATCTTCGTTTGCCCCCAACCCTGAAGGCATATCTCAGCGTAGCTGGCAGCCGCAGCCGCAGCCTCAGCCAGAGGGAGCGGGATGGCAAATCGGACCGGGCATCAGTTTTCAGCTCCCTTCTTCTGAGGAGGAACCTTGATAGATAGTTGCTAGCCGGCGGTCAGGAGTAAGAATCGCTATCTGGCAGTTTCCTGGCCGCCCCTGACTGTCCTATGCGAGTCGGCAGGCTTTTCCCGCATTGCAATCGTCGCTGGAGCTGAGCGGCTTTCCGACTCCCTGCAGCCTCAGCCTTGGTAGACAGACAGACGGTGCGTGTTGCTAGCGCATGCTCATGAGAGGAAAGCATATGGGCAAAGCTGATGATCTTGAACAATTTGCAGATTCCTTGCGTAAGCTAGCCGGCCAATGCAGCACTACCAAGCAGATCATTGATCAATATATGCAGGGGTTGCAGGGGGTAGTTGACGGATTACAATCGGGCCAGCAGCGCTGGGCAGGCCAGGCAACTCAGGCATTTCGACAGGCCTGGGCTCAGGCGCGAGGCGATCATCGGCACGTCTCCAACGGCCTGCAGGTGCTCATCAGCTCCTGCCAGACCGTTGCTGATCATATCGATCAGGCCGTGCCCGCTATCCGACGCTATGAGCTACTGCAGCAGCTCGAGCAGGAGATGGCTCAGCAGCAAGCTTTGCGCTCTCCGCTCATTGATCCTTCGTCGTCTTTCTCCTCATCCTCCTCCGCAAATGCTGATCCGATTCAGCAAGGCTTGGAGGGGGCGATGGAGGAGGCTTCAAATGCCGAGGCGCTGCTGGCTGCTCTCTTCTCCAGCCAGAGCGAGCAGTTGGAGGAAGCCATGAAAGACCTCGGCTTCTGCAGCACTGGCGAGGAGGAGGACGAGCATGATAGAATGAATGACGGAATAAGGGCGCTCACGTCTGCTGATGGCGGAGAGGGGGCGGGCCAGGGACAGCCACCCGCTGAGGATGGACAGCCTGGTTCTGAGGGCCAGGCATCCGATGAGTCTGGCGTCTCCCTACTGCCAGGCTCAGACCAGCCTTCCCAGCCTGGCTCCAATCAATCTGCCTCTGGCGCGGCCCAGGGATCAAATCAGACGCTACTCGCTCGTCTTAAGCAAACGTTCAACCAGATAAGGCAAGAGCTGGGATTAGGTCCCTGGAGCCGCAACCCAGATGATGGCCAGACCCTCGCCGTCGTCTTCGCTCACGGTGAGGACTTTTGGGGTATAAACGGGGAAAATGCACGTGAACCTGAGTTGGACCCAAAGCAAGGGGCAAGGATAAATGCCATTAGTCCTAGCCATGCAGAGTTAGACGCGCTGAACGATCTTCTGCGCTACAGAAAAGCCAACGGGCTGACTGGAGGAAGTGCAGTACTATGGGTCGATCGCGAACCTTGTAAGGCCTGTGGCCTGTTTGGTGGACTAAGGAGTGCTGTGCGGATTCTTGGCCTTGACAAGCTTGAGGTCTTCTTTCTTTGCCATGATGGCACTCTTGGTCAAATGCTTGTTCAGCCGTGATTGCTTTTTCTGTCTCTCCTTTTGATTGATTCACATACCGCCTGAAAGGAGGCTGATCACTGCTATGACATCGTCCCCTCCTTGGCGCCTCTCCCTTGGCTCCCAAGGCAATGATGAGATTCACGACCCCTCCTGGTCCCAGATCGCCGACGCCTTCTTCTCCCTCGACGGCCAGTGCGGGCATCGCGACTGGCTCTCCCTTATCAGTCCTCAGCAGCAGTCGTTGATCATCTGCGGCGGCAACTCCCGGCGCTTCCTCGTCTCCCACCTCCTGGCTGCTTCCTGGGATGCCGACCCTTTACCCCTTCCTACCCGCTACCTGCAGGCCGTCGATTTGGACCAAACTGGCCCCGACCTGCCCCTCTGCCTGCAGCCCCCAGTCTCCTCCCCCGCTTACGCCGTCCTCTCCTGGCCCCTCCTCTCCCAGATCGCCCGCCGCTTCTTCGAGGACGGCCAGCTCTACCTCCGCAGTGGGCTGCGCTGGGAGATCGAGACTACGCCTCCCCCCACCTTCCTTCCTGTTCCCCCTTCCTCTCCCGCTGTCTCCCTTCATGCTTCCTCCCCCTCCCTCCTTGTCCTCGGCCCCTCCTCTTCCCAGTCCTTCCCCTCCCCCGACTGGTCCGACCTGGAAACCGCCCTCTTCTGCCTCGACGGCCACTCCCTCACCCACGTCCTCCTCACTCACCCCGACCGCGGCACCCTCGCCGTCCTCGGCGGCCTCCAGCAACGCTACGCTGTCTTTCTCTTCCCCCCCAACCAGCGCTTTCCGGTCGTCTCTCTGCAGGTCATGGACCCCTCCCTGGCCGGCCCCGAAGTCGAGCTGTGCATCCAGACCCCCGCTCAGTTTCCGTCACGCATCGCCATCGGCCAACGCCTCGCCTGGAAGATCCTCCAGCAGTTCTATCGCACCCAAACCATTCCGCGCGACGTGCACTGGCTCCTCGAGGTCTTCTGACCCCGCTGAAACAAGAAGCCGTCTTCTCGCAGGCTTAGGCTCCGGCGAGAGGCACCCGGCACTAGCACCAGGAATACAATGCGATAGATGACTGGAGCTGACAGGCTATCCAGCCCTCCCCCCCTGACGAATCTTTATCAAAAATTTGAGCGGTAAGTACCTCGTTGTCGTCTGCGATGAAGACGGCGAAGTCGTGACCGCCTTCTTCGCCAGGAATAGAGAAGAGCTTAACCGATCTGCACGCGCCAACGGCTGGATCTTCGTCAATTGAACACACATTTGGCACCTGCTATACTCGGCTAGAAGCACTCAATGCACTGAAGGTCTGTATCCTCAGTCTTGAGAAAGGGGGACAACTGTCACAATGGTTCAGTGTGGCCCTACTACCTTGCACCAGTCCTTTAGCCTGTGCTTTGAGCTGGCTGCTTCTCCTCCTGAGACTGCTGATGTTCCTTCCCCACTCTGGCTGCGACTTCTCCTCTATCCCCATCCCGCCTTCGGGTCTTTCTCGCTGCAAACACCCTGGACTCCCTGCTCCATGCCTGCTTTCCATCAGCTTCCCGCCTATCTCGAACGCCACCTTGAACTCTTGCACGCTGACCTCGACTCTGAATCCCCCCCTCTTCAGGCCAACGATCTCCCCTTCCTCCTGCAAGCTTTCGCCGCTGACCTAGCTCCCACGCCCTCAGATTCCCTCTCCTTCCCTATCCGTATTCTCCTGCAAACTGGCTTCTCTTCACGCTGGTCCTGCCCTGTCTTTGCTGGCGGCGAAGAGACTCTGGCCCTCTCTTCCCTCTCTCAGTTTCTCCCCTGTTGGCAGCAGGCTTTCGACGCTCTCCCCACCTTATTGCCTTCCCCACCATCCCCCTCACGGACCCTCCCCCCCAGCTACCCCGGCCCTTCTCAACCTCCTTCTGCGCTACTTCAGGGACTTCCTCCCCAATCCTTCACGCTCTCCCTCCCGACCGAAGGCTACACCTTCCTCCTCTCTCTCTGGCCACTCCCCACCCCCCGAAGCTACCTGGGCCTTCAGTTCGCGATAGCACTCCCCTGCAGCACAGGCCGATGGTGGTTACATGAACGCACCTCGTCCTTTCTTCCGGCTGCTGATCTCTTCTCTCCAGCCGACTATTTAGAACACCATTTGCATCAGTGGCAGCGTGACCCTTCCTCTATTTCCCCAGAGTGAACCAGCTCTGAGCTTGATCTCCCCATGCAAGCTCAAGGCGGGCAGCGCTTGCCGGATGGCTCTGGCGCTGTGCAGCTGCTCTGCCTCCCGCTCTTTTGCTCCAAAACTGACAAGCAGACGATCCGTCTGGGAGGTCTCGCCCCTGTCGATAGAGCAGTCTTGCAGGACTTTCTTGCCTCCCTGCACCTCTCCCCCGAGCAGCTGGGAGCGATCAATGATCCCTCCGCCCTCTACTTAGCTGCTCGCTCCCCTACCCAGGCGAGGCCTCTTCTCCCCCGGCTTTTGTCGCACTGGCAAGGAAGAGAACTAGCCAGCCGCTGAGGATGGGTCGTCTCGCTGAGCGGAGGACAGCTTCCCTGCGACTCCTCTCGTCCCCGCAGGTCGGGATTCTCCGCCCGCTGCTGACCAGCCAGACTAACCATCGCCCCAGCAGCTTCCTCGCCATGACCTGACCTGGGATGAGCAGCAGGGTGGCCATACCCTCTCCCGCCATGTCAACGTGACTGAGGATCAGGTCCGCCAACGGGCTGAACAGAGAGCTGGTGAGGCACGTCAGAGGATCATCGCAGCGCAAAGAAGAGGCCGCTTACGCGGACAAGATCCTAATGCAGTTACTGCTCAAGCAAGTGCTTTTTACTCTCTCGATAGAGCAGAGGAGGCCATCCAATATGTCCTTGATCACAGCACTCCACAACAACTGCCTAATGGACGAATGATCTACTCAGGCACCTTTCTCGAGAATGTAGGCTATGTCTACACCTATGACTGGCAAACGAGCACGTTCGTGCGCAGTGAAGCCGATGCACTTCTCATCGTCATAGAAACTGCTCCCGATGGCACAACCTTTATCTTGACAGCCTACCCTATCCTGTAGAGTGCGATGGAGCATATACACTGAGAAGAGCCAGACGTTCTTACATCTTCTAATCAGCCAGAAGGAGGATGATCATGCTGACCTTCACTCGTCACCCCCTGACTGACAGGCCCCTATCACAGCCAGTGATCGCGGCGCTTACAGATGGTCCAGAGAATCGGGTCGGCGTCGCCCTCCTCACCACCGCTGAAGCTACAACCAGTCCTGCAGAAAACTCCATCTGCCAGCTTGGGGAACTCTCTCTTTCCACTCCTTCTCAACCGGGACGCCTGCGCCTCTGGCAGGGTAAAATCCTTCCCCCTCGTGCCACCGCGGATCTCCTCCTTACTTACTCCCCTTCTCTTCAGGAATGGCTGCTGCTGCTAGGTAGTGAACAACAGCTATCCTTCTACCGTAGGTTTCCCTCTCAAGAACTCTGGCTTCATCTCTGGTCAATCGGTCATGACTTTCCCCGAAGAGGGCCGCGCTTTCCCCTTGAATTCTGGACTCATCAGGGGGAAAGCTTTCTCCTCTTCCTCGAGCAGGAAGGATCTGTAGATGAGGTCTCTGACGACTCTCTCTTCTTCTGCCGCTGGAAGCAGTCCTATCCCACCGATGAGATGCTCCTGCGCCGCCAGACCTTCTGTGATCGAGTCTGCACTTTGCCCAGCCAGCACCAGGTTGTTCTTGCTCTCTGCCAACGCTCCTTGGAGTTGACCTCACCACCCAGCACTCTGCGTCGCGGCCCCGGCCTCTGGCGCCTCGGCCTGGAAACCTTCTCCCTCTCCTCCGGCCAGCTCCTCTCCTCCTTCTGGCCCGACCACCTCTCCCTGCCCATCCGCTCCCTCTCCTTCCCCTCCGACGACCTCCTCGACCACTACCTCCCTTCCCTCTCCCTCGCCTCCGGCCCCTCCGACCCCAATGGCTCCCCCTCCTACTTCGCCGCCCTCTCCCTCCCCCTGCAGGCTCCCTCTCGCCCTCACGACCACCTCTCTCGACCCGCCGTCCCCCCACAGGGCGTCGGCTCCCTCTTCTGGCTCTCCTCCTCCCTTGCTCCCCTCTCCTCCCTCCCCTGGCTCGGCGCTTTCCCCTCCCTCGTCCCCTCCGGCTCCTCCCTCTTCGGCTCCGACCTCTTCCTCGACTCCTGGCGCCTCTGGCGCTGGCTCCCCTCCTCTCCTTCTCCCTCCTCCTTCCTCCTCCTTGACTCCTTCCCTGCCGACCCTTCCTCCTTCTTCTCCCTGCTCGCTCCTTCCTCCTCCTCTCCTTCTTCACACCCTCCTACTCACTTCTGGTCCCTACTCGCTTCCCCCAACCAGCTCCTCCTCTCCCTCCGCCGCTCCTCCGACGGCTCCCTCCTCGACTCTCCCTCTCTCTCCCCCACCTGCGCCCTCCCTTCCCCAACCCTGAGGTTCTTCCCGCTCTCGCCCTCACCGACCCCGACGGCTCCCCTCGCCTCGTCCTCCTCGCCTCCGACTCCAATGGCTCCCTCTCCCTCGTCGAGGTCTTCCCCTCCTGACCCCCTTCCTCCCCCTCCCTCTGCTGCCAGACCGTCCTGGCTCTCTCTCACCCCCAGCCAGGACGGTTCGGTTCACCCCCTCCACCCGCTACCACTTCTCCCTCCCCCCGTCGGAAGATTCTCCCAGATGCGTTGCATCTGCCCCCGGCATGCCCGGCGCTTTCTCATCCGCTGGGACAGATGCGTCTTCCTGTACCGTGACAGTCGTCTTTTTCTGTTGCTCTACAGCTCACCCACACACAAGGAGGTTGATCACTGCTATGACCTCGCCCCTTTCCTGGCTGCTCTTCCTCGGCTCCCAAGCCGAGGAGGAGATCTCTGACCCCTCCTGGTCCCAGATCGCCGACGCCTTCCACTCCCTCGACGGCCAGTGCAGGCGCCGCGACGCCCTCATTCTCTGCTGCCCCAGCTACGGCACTCTCCATATCTGCGGCGGCAACTCCCTGCGCTTCCTCGTCTTCTTCGAGCTGGGACCCGAATGGCTTGCCTCCTTCGCTACGGCCCGCTTTGTCCCTACCCGCTATCTGCAGGCCGTCGATCTGGACCAGGCCGGCCCCGACCTGCCCCTCTGCTTGCAGCCCCCCTTCTTCTCCCCCTCCTACACCGCCCTCTCCTGGCCCCGCCTCATCCAATCCGTCCGCTCCTTCGTCGAGAAAGGCCAGCTCTACCACAAGTGGGAGATCGAGACCGAACCGGCCCCCCCTTTCCTTCCTGTTCCCCCCTCCTCCCTCGTCGCCTCCCCTCACGCTTCCTCTCCCTCCCTCCTCGTCCTCGGTCCCTCCTCCTCCCAGTCCTTTCCCTCCCCCGACTGGTCCGACCTGGAAACCTCCCTCTTCTGCCTCGACGGCCATTCCCTCACCCACGCCTTCTTTTCCCGCCCCGACCGCGGCACCCTCGCCGTCCTCGGCGGCCTCCAGCAACGCTACGCCCTCTTCTTCTTCCCCCACGACCAGCGCTTCCCGGTTCTCTCCCTGCAGGCCATGGATCCCTCCCTGGCCGGTCCCGAAGTCGAGCTGTGCATCCAGACCCCCGCTGCCTTCCCGTCACGCCTCGCCATCCGCCAACCCCTCGCCTGGCACATCCTCCAGCACTTCTATCACACTCTAACCATCCCCCGTGATGTCCACTGGCTCCTCGGTGTTACACCCCAGTGAGACAGGAGGCAGCCTTCCTGCTGCCTTCACCTCGCTCAGCCCAGCCTGGTACGCTGGCGCTCCCTCCCACCCCCTGCTATCCTGCCGGGGTCTCATCCCCCCTGCCCTTCTATGGGGGCTGGTACACAGACAGCCTCCTACCTATCCTACTCCCTCCCCCGTCTTCATCACTCCTTGTAGTATCCATTGGATCAGGCTGCTGCTTCCTTGCCAAGCAGCATATCAATTCCAAAGGAGGTGGCTTGCTCCCATGACATCGTTCATGTCCTGGCTGCTCTCCCTCGGCTCCCCAGCCGAGGAGGTGCTCACCGATCCCTCCTGGTCCCAGATCAGCGACGCCTTCCTCTCCCTCGACGGCCAAAGCCCTCGCAGCTGCTGGCTCTCCCTCACCAGTCCTCAGCAGCAGTCGCTGACCATCTGCGGCGGCCACTCCCTGCGCTACCTCGTCCTCTTCCACCCTCGCCCTCCCAAGCCCGCTCTGGCCCACCCGTTCCCCACCCGCTCCCTTCAGGCCCTCTACCTCTTTCAGTCCGGTCCCGACCTGCCCCTCTGCCTGCAGCCTCCTCTCCTCTCCCCCTCCTACGCCACCCTCCCCTGGTCTCCCCTCCTTCACCTCGTTCGCCACTTCTGGCAGACCGGCCTGCTCCTCCTTCACTCCCCACAGCACCCTCAGATCGCCTGGTCCCTCCAGACCGATCCTCCTCCCTCCTCTCTCCCCACACTCCCTCCCCCACAGCCCGATTGGTCTTCTCCCTCCACCCTCTTCCTGCAGGGCCCCAGCGTTTCCCAACCCTTCCTCGAACCAGACTGGTTCGAGTTGAGTACCGCTCTATGCCACCTTGACGGCCAGACGCTCACCCATGCCTTCTTCTCTCGCGCCAACCGCGGCACCCTCGCCGTCCTCGGCGGCCTCCAGCAACGCTACGCCCTCTTCTTCTTCCCCCACAACCAGCACTTCCCTGTCACCTCCCTCCTCGCCTTCGATCCCTCTCTCGCTGGCCCCGACATCGAAGTCTGCAGCCAGCCCCCTACCAGCTCCCCCTCACGCACGGCCGTCCAGCAGCCGCTCGCCTGGCGCATCCTCCAGCACTTCTATCACACCCAGACTATTCCCCGTGATGTCCACTGGCTCCTCGATGGCCAACCCAACCCTGCTCTAGCTAACTAACGCCAAGGGCTGCACCCCTCTTCCTGCCGCCCTATCCCGCAGGCCCTCAGCATCACCTCCGGCTGACCTCGCTGGGGGCCTGCTCCCTCCCTGCCCTCGCTCTCCTCTCCTTTCTCAGCTCGAACCTGTCCCCCAACTTCCGGCTCCTCTCGCCACGGCTCCTCTCGCCGACTTCCTCGGCTCCTTCCCCTCAACGGCCCCAACCTCCCTGCACTGACCACCCACTGAGGACAGACAGCCTGGCTCAGAGACGAGTGGTCTACTCAGGCACCTTTCCCGAGAACGTCGGCTATGTCTACACCTATGACTGGCAAACAAGTACGTTCGTGCGTAGTGAAACCAATGCACTTCTCATCGTCATAGAAACTGCTCCCGATGGTACAACCTCTATCTTGACAGCCTACCCCTACCCTCTCCTGTAGAGTGCGATGGAGCATATACCCTGAGCAGAGCCAGGCGTTCTTACATCTTCTAACATCTTCTAATCGGCCACAAGGAGGATCTTCATGCTGACCGTCACTCGTCACCCCCTGACTGACAGGCCCCTATCACAGCCACTGATCGCGGCGCTGACAGATGGTCCAGAGAATCGCGTCGGCGTCGCCCTCCTCACCGCCGCTGAAGCTACAACCAGTCCTGCAGAAAACTCCATCTGCCAGCTTGGGGAACTCTCTCTTTCCACTCCTTCTCAACCAGGACGCCTGCACCTCTGGCAGGGTACAATCCTTCCCCCTCGCGCCACCTCGGATCTCCTCCTTACTTACTCCCCTTCTCTTCAGGAATGGCTGCTGCTGCTAGGTAGTGAACAACAGCTATCCTTCTACCGTAGGTTTCCCTCCCAACAACGCTGGCTTCCTCTCTGGTCAATCGGCCATGACTTTCCCCAAAGAGGCCCCCGCTTTCCCCTTGAATTCTGGACTCATCAGGAGGAAAGCTTGCTCCTCTTCCTCGAGCAGGAAGGATCTGTAGATGAGATCTCTGACGACTCTCTTCTTCTGCCGCTGGAAGCAGTCCTATCCCACCGATGAGATGCTCCTGCGCCGCCAGACCTTCTGCGATCAAGTCTGCACTTTGCCTCGCCAGCACCAGGTTCTTCTTGCTCTCTGCCAACGCTCCTTGGAGGTGACCTCTCCACCCAGCACTCTGCGTCGCGGCCCCGGCCTCTGGTGCCTCGGCCTGGAAACCTTCTCCCTCTCCTCCGGCCAGCTCCTCTCCTCCTTCTGGCCCGATCACCTCTCCCTGCCCATCCGCTCCCTCTCCTTCCCCTCCGACGACCTCGTCGACCACTACCTCCCTTCCCTCTCCCTCGCCCCTTGGCCCTTCCGACTCCAATAGCTCCCCCTCCTACTTCGCTGCCCTCTCCCTCCCCCTGCTGGCTCCCTCTTCCGGCACTCCTCCTCTCTTGATCCCCTCTCCTCCCTCCCCTGGCTCGGCGCTTTCCCCTCCCTCGACTCCTGGCACCTCTGGCGCTGGCTCCCCTCTCCTTCCTCCTGGCTCCTCCTCGACTCCTTCCCTCTCTCCCACCTGCGCCCTCCCTCGCCCTCATCGACCCTGACGGCTCCCTCTCCCTCGTCGAGGTCTTCCCCTCCTGACCCCCTTCCTCCTCCCTCCCTCCCTCTGCTGCCAGACCGTCCTGGCTCTCATCCTCACCTCCAGCCAGGACGGTTCACCTCCCACCACCCGCTACCGCTTCTCCCTCCCCCCGCCGGAAGATTCTCCCAGATGCGCTGCACCTTCTCAGCCACAGGGACAAATACGTCTCCCTGTGCTGCGACGGTCATCTCTCTCTGTCGAGCTACACCTCACCCACACACAACACAAGGAGGTTGATCACTGCTATGACCTCGTCCCTTTCCTGGGTGCTCTTCCTCGGCTCCCAAGACCCTGAAGAGCTCCTTGACCCCTCCTGGTCCCAAATCACCGACGCCTTCTTCTCCCTCGACGGCCAGTGCGTCCGCCGCGACCTGCTCATTCTCACCTGCCCCAGTTATGGCTCCCTTCATTTCGGCGGCGGCAACTCCCAGCGCTTCCTCGTCTTCTTCGAGCCTGTACCCGCCTGGGTGGCTCCTCACACTGCCGCCCGCCTCACTTCTACTCGCTTTCCTACTCGCTACCTCCAGGCCGTCGACCTGGACCAGACCGCTTCCGACCTGCCCCTCTGCCTGCAGCCCCCAGTCTCCTCCCCCGCTTACGCCGTCCTCTCCTGGCCCCGCCTCTCCCAGCTCGCCCGCCGCTTCTTTGAGAAAGGCAAGCTCGACGGCTACTGGGAGATCGAGACTGAGCCCGCTCCGGCTTTCTTGCCTGTTCCCCCTGCTCCACCGGCTGACTCCCCCCACCTCTCCTCTCCCTCCCTCCTCGTCCTCGGTCCAACCTCCTCCGACTCCTTCCCTCTCCCCAACTGGTCCGACCTGGAAACCGCCCTCTTCTGCCTCGACGGCCACTCCCTCACCCACGCCTTCTTTTCCCGCCCCGACCGCGGCACCCTCGCCGTCCTCGGCGGCCTCCAGCAACGCTACGCCGTCTTCTTTTTCCCCCAGGGTCAGCCCCTCCCAGTTTTCTGGCTGCAGGCCATGGACCCCTCCCTGGCCGGCCCCGACGTCGAACTGTGCATCCAGGTCTGTGTCGAGTGGCCCTCGCGCACTGCCGTCCGGCGGCCGCTCGCCTGGCACATCCTGCAGCACTTCTACCAGACCCTGACCATTCCCCGCGATGTTCACTGGCTCTCCCTTTAAACACGCTGGCGCAGACACCTTGATGACGCTCGGAAGCCGGGGAGCAACCCTTCTCCTCCTCTTCCTCATCGCTGCTGCTCCCCTCTCCTGGCTCGCCCTGCTTCTTCCCTCATGTGCACCTGACCGACACCACAGGAGGTTGTTTGTACCCATGACGGCGCTCCATCCCTGGCGGCTCGCTCTCGGCTCCCAAGACCAGGTCGCGATCCTTGACCCTTCCTGGTCCCAGATCTCCGACGCCTTCTTCTCCCTCGACGGCCAAAGCCCTCGGACCTGTCGGCTCTCCCTCACCAGTCCTCAGCAGCAGTCTCTCACCATCCGCGGCGGCCACTCCCGGCGCTTCCTCGTCCTCTTCGACCCCAGCCCCTCCAGGCCCGCTCCGGCCCCTCTCATCCCTACCCGCTCCCTGCAGGCCGTACACCTCCACCAGACCGGCCCGGACCTGCCCCTTTGCCTGCAGCCCCCTCTCCTCTCCCCTACCTACGCCACTTTGTCCTGGCCCCTCCTTGTTCCCATCGCCCGCCACTTCCTCGCCCACGGCGAGCTCTACCGCTCCCTCCCCCACCAGCCAGACTTAGGCTGGACACTCGAAACCGACCCTCCCCCTCACACCCTCCCTGTGCCCCCCTCCCCACGACCTGACCTCGCTCACACCCCCACCCTGCTCGCGCTGTCTCCTGATACCTCCGACCTCTCCGTCGCACCAAACTGGCACACCCTCATCACCACGCTGGCCTTCCTTGACGGCCAAATTGTCACCCACGTCTTCCTCACCCTCCCTGACCGCGGCACCCTCGCCATCGTCGGCGGCTTCCAGCAACGCTACGCCGTCTTCTTCTTCCCCCACAACCAGCGCTTCCCTGTAGAAACCCTCCTCGCCTTCGATCCCTCTCTCGCTGGCCCCGCAGTCTCGGTCTGCACCCAGCCTCCTACCAGCTCCCCCGCTCGCACCGCCCTCCAGCAGCCGCTCGCCTGGCGCATCCTGCAGCACTTCTATCACACCCAGACTATTCCCCGTGATGTCCACTGGCTCCTCGATGTCCAACCCTTCTCTAGCTAACTAACGCCCAGGGCTGCCCTCCTCCTGCTGCCCTCCCCGCAGGCCCTCAGTACCACCATCCACTGCCCCGCTGGGGGCCTGCTCCCCCCGCTCTCGCTTATCTCTCCCTTCTCGACTCGAACCTGTTCCCCACCTCCCAACCCTCTAGCCCTGCCTCCCCTCGCCAACCCCCTTGGCTCCTCCCCCCTATCCACAGCCCCAACCTCACCTACTTTGACCCCGCTCCCTGCCCAGCCAGATCACCCCCTATCGCCCGCCCATCTGCTCATGCCCCTACAAACTGCCGAGGAGGCTGTCCAGTACGCCCTTGATCATGGTACTGCAGGTATTCCTCGCCGGGGCCCTGGTGGTACAATAAGGACTACCTATAGAGCTACTTGCCCAGAAATGATCGGCTACGTCTATGCGGCAGATCGCTCCCGCTACGAAACAGCCAATGTCGAAGTAGTCCTTGTTACCCGTCCCGATGGGTCAAGCTTTGTCTTGACAGCTTTCCCAACTCGGAGACCCTAGTATCCTGCTAAAATGTGCAATCTAATGCAGCTCTACCATTCCGGAGGTGCCTGTGATGCTCTCTCACACCCTTCACCGCCTTCCCACTCAGGCCCAAGACCGTCCCTTGCTCTCTCCTCTGGCAGCTGCCCCCAATGGTCACGTTGGTTTCTTCCTGGCTGCCCCAGAGATTAAGCTGCCAGCGTCACAACCTTTCCCCCCTGGCCCCACTTCTCTATCTTGTTCTCTTGGCATCCTTACCAGCCCTCGAGCAGTCCCACCCAATTCGAGACTGCAATTCCTTCCTCTTCACTTTAGGCCAGCCTTATCCTCCTCTGTCCTCCTGCGCCCTGCCCCTCAGTACCAGGGCTGGTTGCTCGCCTCCACTCCTCGCGACTCCCTTTCTCTCTACCTCTTCGGCTACCCCTCATTCGAAGCTTACCCCGACCCCGATGCGGCCCGGGCTGCTGCCTTTGACCCTTCCTGGCGCGACCTCGACTCCTGGTTGATTAGCCGCAGCACCTATACCTTTTTCGAAGAAAAAAGACCGCTCCAGCTGCTTTGCCAGCCGGAGCAGGTCTTCCTGGTCTTCCTCCAGTTCCCAGAAGACGAGATCGCCGATGCCACGCTCTTCCTGCTGCAGTGGCTCCCCGAGCAGCCCCACCGTCCCCCCCAGCTGCTCACGCTCGCCCTCTTCGATGATGTCTCCGTGCTCCACCTCCCCCCTGACCTGCTGCTGAGCGCCGGCATCCGCCGCTTCCTGGAGCCTGGTCCCGCCAGCCTCGAACGCCGCGGCCCCGGCCTCTGGCGCCTCGGCCTGGAAACCTTCTCCCTCTCCTCCGGCCAGCTCCTCTCCTCCTTCTGGCCCGACCACCTCTCCCTGCCCATCCGCTCCCTCTCCTTCCCCTCCGACGACCTCCTCGACCACTACCTCCCTTCCCTCTCCCTCGCCTCCGGCCCCTCCGACCCCAACGGCTCCCCCTCCTACTTCGCCGCCCTCTCCCTCCCCCTGCGGGCTCCCTCTCGCCCTCACGACCACCTCTCCCGACCCGCAGTCCCCCCACAGGGCGTCGGCTCCCTCTTCTGGCTCTCCTCCTCCCTTGATCCCCTCTCCTCCCTCCCCTGGCTCGGCGCTTTCCCCTCCCTCGTCCCCTCCGGCCCCTCCCTCTTCGGCTCCGACCTCTCCCTCGACTCCTGGCGCCTCTGGCGCTGGCTCCCCTCCTCTCCTTCTCCCTCCTCCTTCCTCCTCCTCGACTCCTTCCCCGCCGACCCTTCCTCCTTCTTCTCCCTGCTCGCTCCTTCCTCCCCCTCTCCTTCTTCACACCCTCCCTCTCACTTCTGGTCTCTGCTCGCCTCTCCCAACCAGCTCCTCCTCTCCCTCCGCCGCTCCTCCGACGGCTCCCTCCTCGACTCCCTCTCTCTCCCCCACCTGCGCCCTCCCTTCCCCAGCCCAAGAGTTCTTCCCGCTCTCGCCCTCACCGACCCCGACGGCTCCCCCCGCCTCGTCCTCCTCGCCTCCGACCCCAACGGCTCCCTCTCCCTCGTCGAGGTCTTCCCCTCCTGACCCCCTTCCTCCCCCTCCCTCCCTCCCTCTGCTGCCAGACCGTCCTGGCTCTCTCTCTCACCCCCAGCCAGGACGGTTCGGTTCACCCCCTCCACCCGCTACCGCTTCTCCCTCCCCCCGTCGGAAGATTCTCCCAGATGCGTTGCATCTGCCCCCGGCATGCCCGGCGCTTTCTCATCCGCTGGGACAGATGCGTCTTCCTGTACCGTGACAGTCGTCTTTCTCCGTTGCTCTACAGCTCACCCACACACAACACAAGGAGGTTGATCACTGCTATGACCTCGTCCCTCTCCTGGGTGCTCTTTCTCGGCTCCCAAGACCCTGAAGAGATCCTTGACCCCTCCTGGTCCCAAATCACCGACGCCTTCTTCTCCCTCGACGGCCAGTGCGTCCGCCGCGACCTGCTCATTCTCACCTGCCCCAGTTATGGCTCCCTTCATTTCGGCGGCGGCAACTCCCAGCGCTTCCTCGTCTTCTTTGAGCCTGTACCCGCCTGGGTAGCTCCTCACACTGCCGCCCGCCTCACTTCTACTCGCTTTCCTACTCGCTACCTCCAGGCCGTCGACCTGGACCAGACCGCTTCCGACCTGCCCCTCTGCCTGCAGCCCCCAGTCTCCTCCCCCGCTTACGCCGTCCTCTCCTGGCCCCGCCTCTCCCAGATCGCCCGCCGCTTCTTTGAGAAAGGCGAGCTCGACGGCTACTGGGAGATCGAGACTGAGCCCGCTCCGGCTTTCTTGCCTGTTCCCCCTGCTCCGCCGGCTGACTCCCCCCACGCCTCCTCTCCCTCCCTCCTCGTCCTCGGTCCAACCTCCTCCGACTCCTTCCCTCTCCCCGACTGGTCCGACCTGGAAACCGCCCTCTTCTGCCTCGACGGCCACTCCCTCACCCACGCCTTCTTCTCCCACCCCGACCACGGCACCCTCGCCGTCCTCGGCGGCCTCCAGCAACGCTACGCCGTCTTCTTTTTCCCCCAGGGTCAGCCCAACCCAGTTTTCTGGCTGCAGGCCATGGACCCCTCCCTGGCCGGCCCCGACATCGAACTGTGCATCCAGGTCTATGTCGAGTGGCCCTCGCGCACTGCCGTCCGGCGGTCGCTCGCCTGGCGCATCCTGCAGCACTTCTACCAGACCCTGACCATTCCCCGCGATGTTCACTGGCTCTCCTTTTAAACACGCTGGCACAGACACCTTGATGACGCTCGGGAGCCGGGGAGCAGCCCTTCTCCTCCTCTTCCTCATCGCTGCTGCTCCCCTCTCCTGGCTCGCCCTGCTTCTTCCCTCATGTGCACATGACCGACACCACAGGAGGTTGCTTGTACCCATGACGGCGCTCCATCCCTGGCGGCTCTCTCTCGGCTCCCAAGACCAGGTCGCGATCCTTGACCCTTCCTGGTCCCAGATCTCCGACGCCTTCTTCTCCCTCGACGGCCTCAGCCCTCGGACCTGCCGGCTCTCCCTCACCAGTCCTCAGCAGCAGTCTCTCACCATCCGGGGCGGCCACTCCCTGCGCTTCCTCGTCCTCTTCGACCCCAGCCCCACCAGGCCCGCTCCGGCCCCTCTCATCCCTACCCGCTCCCTGCAGGCCGTACACCTCCATCAGACCGGCCCGGACCTGCCCCTTTGCCTGCAGCCCCCTCTCCTCTCCCCTGCCTACGCCACCCTGTCCTGGCCCCTCCTTGTTCCCATCGCCCGCCACTTCCTCGCCCACGGCGAGCTCTACCGCTCCCTGCCCCTCCAGCCAGACTTAGGCTGGACACTCGAAACCGACCCTCCCCCTCACACCCTCCCTGTGCCCCCCTCCCCACGACCTGACCTCGCTCACACCCCCACCCTGCTCGCGCTGTCTCCTGATACCTCCGACCTCTCCGTCGCACCAAACTGGCACACCCTCATCACCACACTGGCCTTCCTTGACGGCCAAATTGTCACCCACGTCTTCCTCACCCTCCCTGACCACGGCACCCTCGCCATCGTCGGCGGCCTCCAGCAACGCTACGCCGTCTTCTTCTTCCCCCACAACCAGCGCTTCCCTGTAGAAACCCTCCTCGCCTTCGATCCCTCTCTCGCTGGCCCCGCAGTCTCGGTCTGCACCCAACCTCCTACCAGCTCCCCCGCTCGCACCGCCCTCCAGCAGCCGCTCGCCTGGCGCATCCTGCAGCACTTCTATCACACCCAGACTATTCCCCGTGATGTTCACTGGCTCCTCGATGTCCAACCCTTCTCAAGCTAACGCCAAGGGCCGCCTCTCGCTCACCCCGCAGGGGGCCTGCTCCCTCCCAGGCTCAGGCCCCCCTCCCCGTCAGGCGGCAGGGGCCTCCCCGGCACCTTCCACCAGCCAGAGGGAGGGTGTATAACATAAGCAGGCAACAAACCGCCCACAAGCAGCAGACAACCCTGCCCTAACTCAATACCAACAGCAACTGATTAACTCAGCCTGGAAAGGAAGAAGTACAGCATGTCGCAGCACGAGCATTCAGGCCCGGCAGGGCAGCCGGGCACCAGTGGACCGCGCACCGTCCGCGCCCCGCGAGGCACGCAGCTCTCCTGCAAAGGTTGGCAGCAAGAGGCAGCCATGCGCATGCTCATGAATAACCTCGATCCCGAGGTAGCCGAGCGGCCCGACGACCTGGTCGTCTACGGCGGCTCAGGACGGGCTGCCCGCTCCTGGGAAGCCTTCGATGCCATCGTCCGCGCCCTCAAAGAGCTGGAAGATGACGAAACCCTGCTTGTCCAGTCCGGCAAGCCCGTTGGGATCTTCCGCACCCAGCGCGACGCGCCGCGCGTCCTCATTGCCAACGCCAACCTCGTTCCCCACTGGGCTAGCTGGGACGAATTCCGGCGCCTCGAAGCCCTGGGATTGACCATGTACGGGCAGATGACCGCCGGCTCCTGGATCTATATCGGCTCTCAAGGCATCGTCCAGGGCACCTACGAGACCTTCGCCGAAGCCGCCCGCCAGCACTTCGGCGGCACCCTCCGGGGGAAATTTGTCCTCACCGCCGGCCTCGGCGGCATGGGTGGCGCCCAGCCTCTGGCTATCACCATGAATGAAGGCGTCTGCCTGGCCGTCGAGGTCGATCCGCAGCGCATCCAGCGGCGCCTCCAAACCGGTTACTGTGATGAGATGGCCAGCACCCTCGATGAGGCCCTGGCCCAGATCCGCGAAGCCTGCAGCAATGGCCAGCCGCTCTCAATCGGTCTCATCGGCAACGCCACTGAGGTCTACAGCGAGCTGGTCCGCCGCAACATCATTCCCGACCTGGTCACCGATCAGACCGCCGCCCACGACCTCCTGAATGGCTACATCCCCGCTGGCCTCTCAGTGGACGAAGCCAAAGACCTGCGTCAGCGCGATCCCCAGGGATATATTGAGCGCGCCCGCCAATCGCTCGTCAGCCAGGTCCGCGCCATGCTCGACATGCAACGACGCGGTGCCGTTGTCTTCGACTACGGCAACAACCTGCGCGGCCAGGCTCTTGCCGCAGGTGAGCAACACGCGATGGACTTCCCCGGCTTCGTCTCCGCCTTCATCCGCCCCCTCTTCTGCCGGGGCAAAGGACCGTTCCGCTGGGTGGCCCTCTCAGGCGACCCCGAGGATATCTATCGCACCGACGAGACCATCCTCGAACTTTTCCCCGAGGACCAGGCCCTGCGCCGCTGGCTCACCCTCGCCCGCGAGAAGATCCACTTCCAGGGTCTGCCCGCCCGCATCTGCTGGCTCGGCTACGGCGAACGCGCCAAAGCTGGCCTGGCCTTCAACGAGCTGGTCGCACGCGGCCTGGTCAAGGCCCCTATCGTCATCGGACGTGACCATCTTGACAGCGGATCAGTCGCCTCGCCCTATCGCGAGACCGAGGGCATGAAGGACGGCAGCGATGCTATCGCTGACTGGCCCATTCTTAATGCCCTCCTCAATACGGCCTCGGGCGCTACCTGGGTCTCTTTCCACCACGGCGGCGGCGTTGGCATCGGCTACTCACTCCACGCCGGCCAGGTGATCGTCGCCGACGGTACCCCCGAAGCGGCCCACCGCCTGGAACGAGTGCTGACAAACGACCCCGGCATCGGCGTCATTCGTCACGTGGACGCTGGCTATGAGGAAGCCCTGACCTGCGCTCACCAGTGGGGCCTGAAGTTACCTATGTCCCCACGCTCGTCCACACAATAATCATCGCTCCCATCGGCAGCCATAAGAAAAGCAGACTGGGACCCTCTCCTCTCTCGGGGGTCCCAGCCTGCCTAAGTGACCCAGCCCCGGCCTCAATCAGGTCTGCACCTGATTGTCGTTCGTCTGCGGCGCCCGATCGATCTTCCACGTTCCATTCTCACGCACAAAGTTTATTGTGCCCGTCGCCATACGCGCACTTCGCTGGAAGCCCAGCTTTAACTGCGCAGTGGCATGGTCCCCATTCTCCTGGAAATCAGAGGCCGAACACGTGGTCACTGGCCCCACCAGCGCTGTGATGGTCTGAAAGCCTTTCGTAAACTGCTGCTCACTTTCATTCGCCTGGAGGTTAGACGAGAATTGACCATAGGCTGTGTGATAGTCGCTCTTCTTCAGAGCACTGCAGAAGGTATCCATCGTCTTCTGAGGTGAGGAAGCAAGCAATCCGAGAGGTCCAGGGAAATTGAGAGGATTAAAGAGTACCACAACTAAAACAAGCACCAAGAGCACCAGCACCAGGAGAGAGGCAATCAGGCAACCTGCACGCCCGCCACGCCGCGCCGGCGGCTGTGGCTGCGGCGGGAATTGCGGATAGCCTGCTGCCTGACCGGGGAAGGGTGGCCCCCCCTGGGGAGGTGGACCATAGGGCGCCGGCTGCACAGGGTAGCCCGGTGGGCCTGCCGGTGGCCGCTGACCATAGCCTTGATTAGGTGGCGCCCCATAGGGCTGAGCTGGCCACCCTCCCTGCTGGCCATACCCTTGTCCCTGCATGGGCGAGGCTGCAGCAGGGGGCGACTGATACGCTGACTGAGGATAGGAGGGCGCCGCCGAGGAGGGCTGGAACTGATCGGGTGAACCCGCCACCACCGTGCGCTCTTCGGCCTGGTCCCCAACCCCAGCGACCTCATAGGTAAAGACTGTCTCCCCGAAACGAATGCGATCGCCTGAGTTAAGACGCCGAGGAACCTGGCTGGTCAGACGCTGATCATTGACAAAGGTGCCGTTGGTACTGCCTCGGTCAACCAGACTGTACCCTCCATCCTCAGCACGAAATTCCGCATGGTGTGACGAAACTTGCTGATCGTTCAAACGAATCTGATTATCGGGCGCACGCCCCACAGTCGTCACGCCCGGCCCCAGGGCAATACGCCCTTGAGGGCCGCTCAAGCTCGCTTCCACAAGAGAACTCCTTTTTCCTTGATCGGTGTCTACTTCCTTCCTGCTTGCCTGCTTCGGACCATTCACCTGCTCAGAACACCTGGCCCCGGTGCATCCACCCGGACCTCCCTGTCCCATCACTTTACCACTGACTACCACGCAAGCAGAGCCAGTGCAGCTTCGACCAGACATCTACTGACTTGCTCTACGCTAGTCCGCGATTGTCTCACAGTTAGCAACCTTCTTTCCTTTGCCTGCTTCGCTCGCCCACATTGCACAAGAAGCAGCCGGAGCACTCAGTGACAAACGACTGACTTGTGGTATACTGGCAGCCTACTCTTCTCCCCACTCTGGCAGGGACCTGCCTCCTGCCTGGCCCAGTCCAGTCTACCCTGTCCAAAAAACGTAGCAAGCGGGCATTTTTCTTCAAGGAGAACGATAGGGCAGGCACGAGACAGCCCCACAGCCAGAGATGCTCAAGGCTCTCAGGCCAGGGCATTGAGGCGCCAGATATCGGCCTCTAGCACCAGCTCATCATGATCCGTCTCTGTTTTCCCATTGGCATAGGTAATGATCCCACTCACAATGAAGCGATCGCCTTTCTTCTGAGTTGCTCCCACCGCACAGCTTTTGATCCCCCCATTGCTCTTGATTACCGGATCAGCAACGTTGACAAACTGGCGCAGGCCACCAAAATGCGCCTGGAAGTCCAGGCTGAGCAGCTCGTAGGCAGTGCTATACGCGCCCTGCTGCAGCGCCTTGCAAAAACTCAAGAGGGAGCGTGTTGGCGTCGACAGCGACGATAGAGCATCGACCAACCAGTCGCCCATCGCAGGTACCAGCAGGGCCGTGCTCTGCTCCGGCTGGGCCTCAGTACGGTAGCGCACCACGACCAGAGTCCTGGCCTGCGTAGGAGTCACTGTTTCAATCTGCGAGGAGCAGGAGGTAACACCATCCACAAGCAGGCGAAAAAGCCCAAGAGAGACATGGCGCTGGAAAAGCGCCGTCAACTTTGCATAGGCAGCGTCAGCTTTACCTGCTTGCAACGCTGAACAAAAGGCATCGAGCGAGCGTGGTAGCGCTGTGAGCGCCTCGTCCTTGCTCAGTAGCCAGGTTCCTCCTTCCTGGCTCAGGCTGACCTGCTGCGTCTGGAGCTGGCCGGCGCTGGTGAGCCGTAGCAAAGCCGTTGCCGTCGTCCCCTGCACCTGAAGGGCCTCATAGCTACAGCCTTCGGTCTCTCCCAACAAGCCAGAGAAAACCAGCAAAGAAGTCTGACGCTGTAAAGCCGAATCCAGATAGCGATAGGCCGAGCGAGGATCTCCCTGACTCAGAGCAGTGCAAAAGGCGGCTAATGACTTTTCTGGAGTCGAACGGAGCGTGTACCAGGCTCCTCCGGCGGCCAGCGCCAGCAGCAGACCTCCAGCCAGGGCAATGAGCAGGAGGCGTCGACTCGCGCGCCGAGGTCCTCCGCCTGCTGTCGGCGCTGGCGATGACCAGCTCAACTCTCTGGTAGTAACAGACCACGACGGCTCAGGAGCACTCTCAGCTCTATAGCCATTGGAACCGGCGTGCAGACCTGATCGATGTCCATCGTCAGGATCAACAGACCACATCTGCGCCTCTCTTCCTTCCCCTCTCGTCAAGCAAGTCCATATCCTTCCTTTCGTCTTACCTTGCTCTCAGTCAGCCAGCAACCAGGTTGCCAGAGGCAAGAGCCAGAAGAGTAGCCTTCTCTGGCGCAATAGGGAAGGGCAGCAGCAGACCTACACAGGCTACTTGCAGGCTACTTGCCAGTACAGGGTAAACAGGGCATACTAAAGAGACAGCAAGCGCGCCGCCGGCTGAAGTATTCAGTACCGTTGGCCCGACTGGCGATCAGCGGCGAGTACGTCACCAGGAGCAAAGCGTGAACGACATCATTCTCAGCGCAGAAAATGACATCATCATCAGCACCAGCAGGTTGACCAAAGCCTTTGGCAACCTCGTGGCAGTCAATGACCTGAATCTGCGCGTGATGCGAGGCGATGTTTTCGGCTTCCTCGGCCCCAACGGCTCAGGGAAGACCACCACCATCCGCATGCTATTGGGGCTGATTCGCCCCACAGCGGGGCGCGCCTTTATCTTTGGCCTGGACAACCAATACCAGCTTCCGCGCATCCTGCGGCGCATCGGCGCTGTTGTCGAAACACCTGTCTTCTATCCCTATCTCTCTGGAAGAGACAACCTGCGCATTCTTGCCGCAGCCTCAGACATGGCCCGGCACCCTCTCAACGACCAGCGCATCGAAGAGGTCCTCGAGCTGGTCGAGCTGCGCGCCCAGGCCGGGCTCGCCTATCATACATACTCGCTTGGAATGAAGCAGCGGCTCGGCATCGCCGCCGCCCTCCTGACCGACCCCGAGTTGATCCTCCTGGATGAACCAACCAACGGGTTAGACCCCGTTGGCATGGTTGAGATTCGCCAGCTCATCGTGCGCCTCGCCCAGCAAGGCAAGACCATCTTTCTCTCCAGCCACATTTTACACGAAGTTCAGCAGGTCTGTAACCGCGTAGCCATTCTGCACCGAGGCAATCTCATCAAGCAAGGGGACGTCGCCGCTCTCCTACGCCAGAGCGAGCACATTCTGATCCGTATGAAGAGCAGCGCCGAGGCTCAGGCAGCCCTGCAGCTCCTACAGGAAGCACGCGAGGGTGGGGCCACCTGGATCAAAGCCGTTGCAGCGGCGGGAGCCGGTCCCAGCGAGCAGCCTGGGAAAGCGAGCGAGGCCAGAGGAGAGGCAGCCACAACGCTCCGCGTAGAGGCACCGGCAGAGCGCTCTGCAGAGATCAATGCCTTACTGGCTCGCCGGGACCTCTTCGCGGCAGAGATCCATCCCCATGAGGGCAGCCTTGAAGAAGCGTTTCTTGAACTCACGGCAGCAGCTCAATTTCCCGGAGCATCAGCCTCTGCCTTCGGTGGTCTTCCTTCTCCTCTTCCACCTGGAAGGAGCATGCTGGGCGAAGGCAAGCGCCAGTAAACGAAAGGAGCAAGGAGAAGCAGAGTCTATGCATCCCACAGAAACCCATCCTTCTTCTACGCCGGCGAGAGAGTGTCAGCAGCCAGGCTACGACTTTGTCAGACCCTCGGTTCTCCTGGGCCGACGCGACTACCTGAGCGTCCTGCTGCGCCTGATCGCGATGGAACTCTACAAGCTCCGCCGACGTCCGCTTACACGGATCTCAGCCCTGATTGCCCTGTTCACCACCTTTTTGGTTTTCTTTGCCCTCTTCCTCTTCTCGACAGGGGACGATAGCGGCCAGGTAGTCAGGCTGCTTCTGCCTCCTACCTCTATCAATATTGCTGTCCAAACAGCTCTTACACCTTTTACTATTCTGATCATTATTCTTGCAGGGAGCGCAGCCGGAGGCGAGTACACCCAGGGAACGATTCGCCTGCTCTTTACCCGGGGGCCTACACGCACGCAGTTTCTCCTGGCCAAGGTGGGGGCCATGCTCATCTGCTGCATTCTGGGTATTAGCGGCCTGAGCATCAGTGGCCTGGTGATCGGCTACCTGCTCAGTCTTCTCCGGCAAGTGCCTGACTCAGGTTCTTTTCTCACAACAAGCTGGCTGCTCCACACCTTCCTTTTTCTACTCCTGGCCATCGTCAACTGGTTCATCTTTGCCGTTATTGCTCTTTTCTTCGGTATCCTGGGCCGCTCCAGTGCGGCAGGCATTGGGGGAGGCATCGTCTGGTACCTGCTGGAGCCTATCATTGGGCAAGTCTGCCAGCTGAGCAGTGAGCTGGTGCAAGGGCCGGTCAGCACCTTCCTGCGCGCCCTTCCAGACTATTTGATCGGCAATAATCTGGCTACCTTGATGGCCCATCAGGGATATTATATCTTTGGGAGCAGTAGCATCTCTACACTTCCCGACGCGGAAGCTCTTGCAGTGCTGCTCGCCTACATCGTGCTCCTGCTGGGCATTGCAGGCTGGTTAAACCATCGGCGAGACATCACCAACTGAACTGATTGTGACAGAAACGAAATCGAGACCCGGCCATGAACATGCTCGACGCCGCCCCGATCAAGGCATACGGCTATGAATTGGGCTTTGACCTCGTTCGTATCACAGGGGCCGAAGCGTTCCCTGAGACCGAGCGAATCATCAAGGAGCGCATTGCCGCGGGTCTCATGAATGGCCTGCCCTGGTTCACCAGTGAGCGAGCAGAAGTCTCCTGCCATCCCGACGCCCTCCTGCCGGAGGCCCGTTCGATCATTGCCTTAGCCATGTGTTATCTAAGCGAAGAGCCGGAGGAGCCGCGGGATGACCAGCCGCGAGGCCGCATCTCGCGCTACGCCTGGGGCGCAGACTATCACGAGATCATCAAGCCCAAGCTGAAGCAATTTGCCGACTGGCTGCGAGAATATGCACGTCGCGAGGGTGGGCAAGAGCTAGAAGCGCGGCTCTTCGTCGACACCGGGCGTATGGTTGACCGCGCCGTTGCTCAGCGAGCGGGCATCGGCTGGTACGGTAAAAACACGACCATTCTGACACGTGGCTGGGGCTCCTGGGTCTTTCTCGCTGAGATTGTGACCAATCTGCCGCTCCCAGCAGACGAGCCACTGCAAGCCAACTGTGGTAAGTGCGAACGCTGTCTGCATGCCTGTCCTACGGGGGCGCTACCTGCTCCCTATGTGCTCGACAACCGGCGTTGCATCTCCTATCTCACCATCGAGCTACGCGGCAGCATCCCGCTCGAGCTGCGTCCCCTCATGGGGAACCTCATCTTCGGCTGCGATATCTGTCAGGAGGTCTGTCCCGTCAATCACGTCGTGGAGAAGCGGCTCGGCCTGCGCCAGGTCGGACAAATGGGAGGGCAGGCTGAAGAGCGAAGGGCAGAGGCAGAAGTGACACGATCGAAGCAGCGACCGCAGATCTGGCTGAGAAGACGCGATGAGTTTCGTCCTCGGCCCTCGGTCGGCGGGGCACCCGAGCTAATCCCGCTGCTCGCCCTTAGCGAAGAAGAGTTCCGCGCCCGTTTTCGCCACACACCTATCTGGCGGGCCAAACGACGTGGCTTGCTGCGCAACGTCTGTGTGGCTCTGGGAAACCTTGGCGATCAGCGGGCAATACCGGCTCTCATTCAAGCTCTCAGCGACGCAGAGGCCCTTGTGCGCGGGCATGCGGCCTGGGCGCTGGGATGTCTCGGGGGAGAAGAGGCAGAGCAGGCCCTTACAGCACGATTTGAACAGGAAGACGACCCAGAGGTTCGTCAAGAGATCCTCCAGGCGCTGACCATGATAAGCAATAAAAAAAGGCGTTAATAACGCCTTTTCGTCGCAGAGAGAAAACCCCACGAGTTGGGAAATGAGAGACAACTGATCGCGAGACACTTGCCTCAATTTTGCTGAGAGAGAGCAGACAGCAGCCACACGCCGGTCAGCGACATCCGACTGAGAACGTAGTGCCATGCAGTGGATAGGAAGGCACAAGCCGTTCGGTCATTAGGGCCGGTCAGCTGCACCTGTTACCAGGTGTCCACCTCCGGTCTATCGACCAGGTGATCTGCCTGGGACCTTATCTCCGGCTGGGGGTCCAGCCTGGAGGGGGAAGCGGCTCTTGGGGTCGGCTTCGCGCTTAGATGCTTTCAGCGCTTCTCCTCGCCTGACGTAGCTACCCGGCTCTGGCCTGGGCAGGCCAACCGGCTCACCAGCGGTCAAGCCCTCTCGGTCCTCTCGTACTAGAGCGGACTCCCCTCACGCTTCCTTTCGCCCACGACGGATAGAGACCGAACTGTCTCACGACGTTCTGAACCCAGCTCACGTGGCGCTTTCATGGGCGAACAGCCCAACCCTTGGGACCTACTCCAGCCCCAGGATGCGCCGAGCCGACATCGAGGTGCCAAACCCTGCCGTCGATGGGAACTCTTGGGCAGGATCAGCCTGTTATCCCCGGGGTAGCTTTTGTCCGTTGCGCCACACGCCTTCCACTCGGACATGTGGGATCACTCAGCCCGACTTTCGTCCCTGCTCGGCTTGTTGGCCTCGCAGTCAAGCTCCCTTTTGCCTGTACACGCCTCAGGTGATGTCCATCCACCTTGAGGGAACCTTTGGGCGCCTCCGTTACCCTTTAGGAGGCGACCGCCCCAGTCAAACTCCCCACCTAGCCCTGTCTGCTGGCGGGTTCTACCGCCTCAGCATGAGTCCCGACAACACACCAGAGTGGTATTTCACCGGCGCCTCCACCGCCCCCACGAGGGCGGCTTCTTCGGCTCCCACCTATCCTCCGCAGGTGTGCCCTCGGCACCAGGCCAGGCTAGAGTCAAGCTCCACGGGGTCTTTTTGTCCTGTCGTGGGTAACCCGCATCTTCACGGGTACTGCAATTTCGCCGAGCCCTCTGTCGAGACAGCGCCCAGGTCGTTCCTCCTTTCGTGCGGGTCGGAACTTACCCGACAAGGAATTTCGCTACCTTAGGACCGTTAGAGTTACGGCCGCCGTTCACCGGGGCTTCCCTGGCGAGCTTCGTGCACCCGCCAGCTTCACCTTCCGGCACTGGGCAGGAGTCAGCCCCTATATCTCCGCTTCCGCGTTCGCAGGGACCTGTGTTTTTGGTAAACAGTCGCCTGGGCCTATTCCTGCGGCCTCCTCACCAACCCTGACCTGCTTCGGATGCCCTTGCGAGCACCCCTCCGGTCAGCGCCAGCTACGAAGGCGCCCCTTCTTCCGAAGGTACGGGGCCAAGTTGCCGAGTTCCTTGACAGAGGCTCACTCGTTCACCTGGGGAGATTGCCCCCCTGCCTACCGGTGTCGGGTTGCGGTACGGGCAGAGGTACGTCTGGCTAGAGGCTTTTCTTGGCGGCCTGGGGGTCGATGACTTGTCGCCTCCTCGCGGAGGCTCGTGCCTGGGGTCACGTCTGGTGGCATCGGGCTTTTCCTCGATGCCTCGCTTCCACCAGGCAGCCCATCCTGTCCACTCGATGGGTTCACCTTCCCTACCGCGTCCCCCCTTCGCTCCTGACGACGTCCTCTGGGGCAGGATTGTCCACCTGCTCTCCATCGCCTACGACCTACCGTCCTCGGCTTAGGGCCCGCCTAACCCTGGGTCGATCAACGGTGCCCAGGAACCCTGAGGCTTTCGGTGGGAGGGATTCTCACCCTCCTTGGCGCTACTCATTCCGGCATTCGCACTTCCGTCCGCTCCACCGGTCCTTGCGGTCCGGCTTCTCGGCTGACGGAACGCTCCCCTACCAGCCTCTCATCTCTTGCGAGAGGCTCCACGGCTTCGGTCGGCTGCTTCAGCCTCCTGGTGTTCTCGGCGCCAGCTCGCTCGACCAGTGAGCTATTACGCACTCTTTCAATGATGGCTGCTTCTAAGCCAACATCCTGGCTGTCTGGGCCAGCTGACCTCCTTTGCCACTCAGCAGCCCCTTGGAGACCTTAGCCGGTGGTCTGGGTTGTTTCCCTCTCGTCTGACAAGGTTATCCCCGCCAGACTCACTCCGCCGCCCCGCTACTCGCGCTGGGCATTCGCAGTTTGCATGAGCTTGGTAACCAGCTCCTGGCCCCGCACCCACACAGCGCTCTACCTCCCAACGCTGCCGCGGCGGGCTGCACCTCCATGCATTTCGGGGAGAACCAGCTATCTCCGTGTTCGCTTGGCATTTCACCCCTACCCACAGCTCCTCCCCTGGTTTTGCAACACCAGTGGGTGCGAGCCTCGACGGATTGTCACATCCGCTTCACTCTGGCCATGGGTAGCTCACACGGTTTCGGGTCCCATCGCCGCTACCTGCCACCAGAGAGCTGGTGGCTGCGCCCTGTTCAGACTCGGTTTCCCTCCGGCTCCCCTCCTCTGTGGGGAGGTTAACCTGTGGCAACGACGATGCACTCGCCGGATCATTCTACAAAAGGCACGCCATCAACCCGCACGTGGCGCCTGCTCGGGCCGGCCCCAGTTGCCTGGGACCCGCTCGCCGGTCTGCCACGGCATGGGTCTCTGACTGCTGCTCGCGTCCGCGGTTTCAGGCACTCTTTCATCCCCCTCTCGGGGTGCTTTTCACCTTTCCCTCACGGTACTCTGTCCGCTATCGGTCGCTGAAGGTCTTTAGCCTTGGAGGGTGGTCCCCCCTGCTTCCCACCGGGTTCCTCGTGCCCTGTGGTACTCAGGGTCCGACGTCAAGCCCTGGGGTTGCTGTCCCCCTACGGGACTCTCACCCCCTCTGGTGTGGCGTTCCAGCCACTTCGGGTCCAGCATCCCAGCGCTCGGGCCTGGCCCCACGCCGGCCCTACAACCCCGCCTCGGACCTGTTGCCAGGTCGCGCGACGGTTTAGGCTCTTCCCCGTTCGCTCGCCACTACTGAGGGAATCTCGGTTGATTTCTCTTCGTCGGGCTACTAAGATGTTTCAGTTCGCCCGCTGCCCCTCGTGCGGTCCTGTCAGACCGCCGATCTCCGGCCATCACGCCGGAGGGGTTGCCCCATTCGGAGACTCAGGGTTCATCGCTTGCCAGCAGCTCCCCCTGAACGTTTCGCCGCTCGCCGCGTCCTTCTTCGGCCTTCAGCGCCTAGGCATCCCCCGCGTACGCTTCTCGCTTGTGCGCCATCCTATGACACCGAAGCACAACGTTCTTTGTTAGCTCTGTCGCGTTGCACTCGGCCTGCAGACATGCTGTCTGCTTTTCAGGCTCTCAGCAAAATTGAAGCAAGTATCACTAACGCGATTCAGTTGTCAAGGTGCATCATCAGCGTAGCGCTTCAGCCAACGCCGCAGTCATCCGTAACGAGACCTGTACTCTCTCCTCTCCTTTTAGGAGGGAGAAAGAGCCGATCGGCGAGGACGACTGCACACCTTAGCGGACACCAGGCTCTTCAGCCATCTCCTGTTGGGAGAGTATCCGCTACCAGCCGGCCACTTATCTTGTTCCCTGGCTCAACCACTGGGACCGTGGGGCTGGGCCGCATTGCTTGCGGCGTCTTTAAGTATTCCACACCTGGCGTCGCTTGTCAAGAGGGTACTGGGACCAGATCGTCCAACTGGGTCACTGGAAGCGGAAGGGCCAGTTGCGCATCCGTCCGAATGGCGGACGATTCCTTCGTGGATCCCTGCACCTCCCTGATTGTCGCCAGCCCGACTTATTGAAGCTGGGCTGTAGCGTGGTGCCTGGATACTATGGCATAGGGGGAGGGGTTTTGTCAATACCTCAGCTTTTGTCATTCGGGGAAGAGATGAAAATTAGCCAGAATCTCCCAGAGAGGATTGACGGATTTCTTTGTGCTGACGTACGCTTTGCTACGTGATAGTACGAGGGGTCACCATATCAATGCGGAAGGGGAGTCTCTTTGATGAAATATTTTTTCTGGATAGCATTCGCCGTCTTCCTGGCGGCCTCTATTCCACATGTTGCTTACTTTTTTGCATCGTTTGAGCCATCATCGGGTCCGGAGGGGATCTGGTGGTGGGGTGTAAGCTATGCGATAGCGATCAGCATTGACGTTACCATTTATCTGCTGTCCTGGACGGCCTTTCAGCGTTATCGGCGCTATCGGACCCCGAAGGCGGTCTGGCAGCATTGGCTTCTGATTATTATTTGTACGGGTTTCTCATGGGCGGTGAACTGGGCCTATGCCAAGCAGTTTCACAGCCCGCAGATGCTGAGCGCGGCGGAGCACGCGGCGCCCTGGTTGACCAACATTTTCCCCTTCATGGCCAGTGCCTTCCCGCTGCTGGGCATCGTCTATACCATGATGGCAGAGACCATCAGCGAGACGGAGGCGGAGGAAAAGAAGGCGCGGCAGCAGCAGCTGACAGCGCTCTCCGAGCTTGCCAAACAGGTCCAACTCCCCATGGCGACCCTGCGTCGCGCTCTGACAACCGGCTCGCGGTTGAATCCCGCTAGCCTTCTGCCGATTGTCAACCAGGAGCGCACAACTGAGGTGGCCCCGGTTGCCAGCGCTGCCAGCAATGGGACGACCCACGAAAGCAGTCAGGATCTCGCACGCCCGATCACCGGTCAGATCGTAGCGGTGGGCAACGAAGGTCCCAATGGTGAGCAGAATACCAATCCGGCGATGTTGGCCACCTCCGCTGATGGCAACCCCGACAAGCTCCAGATGACAATTGAGGTTTTGAAATCGAACCCCTCTATCACCGATGAAGCCCTGGCCCAGTACCTCGCCCTGAAACGCCCCGCCAGCGCTCGCTTCTGGCGCCTGAAGGCCCTGGAGATCCTCAACGCCAATGGCGGGCAGGCCGCAGGACAGGCCAACCATCACAAAAATTCAGTCAGCGATACTGGTGTTTGGGCTACACGCGAAGTCGCCAATGGCTCGCTTGGCCGCCGTTAACTCTCCCTCCCTGGCCCAGACCACCACATGGCCAGTGGAGGCTAGCCCGGCTCCCGTCCCCTCCCTTGCTCACTACCAGGCAGCCAGGGAGCCGGGCGCCTCTCCGCTCACTACCTTGACGTCCGTTGCAACGATATGATAGACTAACCAAGAGCAGTGGAGAAACTTTCTGACCTGTCTTGATGTATACGGTGACAGCGCCGTCATTCTGTGCGCTACAGGTTTCCCATATTGCCACTATCTTAGGGAGGGATCAATGCCGACCACTTTCAGCTACGCGCGTATCCTCTACGCCGTAGGCCAGGTGCTGGACCAGATCGGAGTGAAAAGTATCGCTCTCCGCGAGGAGGAAGATGGCCTCTTCGTCGAGGGCTATAATAGCAACGGTCAGCTCCAGGTCCAGCTGCGTTACGATATCCCCGGGCTCTACGAACTGCTAACGCGCGTGGAAGAGCAAGAGAATGGGCGAGAGCTGCCGCAAACAGCAGAGGTGGAGGGGCTGTTGCGCCGCTTCTTGACAGAACACGACCGCGAGTTGGTTGGTATTTCTCGCTAGCATCTCAATAGCGTTCACCGGAGGAACCGGGGAGTCTCCCCGGTTCTTGTATATCAAGGACGCCCTCCGGCTGGCGGTGCTGGCAAGGATCACTCTCGTTGTCAGCAGTTCCCCATACCCAGGCCTGCTCCGGCTAGCCTGGCCGTCGGGATCGGCAGATAGCACAATAAGGCCCGCTGAGCTGGAGACGTTCACACTCTGCTATGGATGCCTAGCCTGGGTGGAAAAATCGCCTGACTGCCACCTGGACCTGTACCAGTCAATTCCACCAGGAGAGAAAGCCGCTCGATAATGAGAGAGGCCGCGATCAGCTCAGCTGCTCAGCCGCTTACAACCGAGAGGGGATCTCGATCGTAGGGTAGGATGAGCGAGCCGGCTCTCCTGGGTAGTTGTCCCGTCTGGCCTCTCCCGGTTGCTCGTCTTGATGGTCAGTGCCCGCCCCTTGCCAGCAGCTCGGGCAACGCCTTACCAGGCGAAGGCCAACAGCAGAAGGAGAAGCCAGCGAAGACGATCGATCGCTTGCAGATCTCCCATACTGCTGAGGGAGGAGAGAGAAAGCGGCGCTGGTGATGCCTCTCCCGCCGTGATCCGGGATCAGGAAGAGCAGCCTGCTCTGCCCGCTCCAGCCGCCGATCACTCCGTCGGGTTGGCCTCTTCAAGAGCAACTGCCCGCTCGGTTGGATTGGCTCGCGGCCCTACTAGCAGAGAGCCGGTCAACCAGCAGCCAGCAGAAGTGAGAACATTCCCGACCAGCGCAGGTCGATCAGATCGAGGTGATCGCATGCCAACGATGTCTTAGTATTTGCTCTTCGCCTTCTGATAAGCAGCCCGGTAGCTATCTTAATGAGAGACTATATCATAAGTAGTTCTGAAAAGTAAAGCGCAGACCACTCGACTTCGCCAATAAAGTATGATATGCTCATAGTTGTAGGATTGCATAGCAGGCAATCCGAGCACCTGAACAATCAGCAATCCTGGTCTGCGCGGTTTCTCCCCATGAGAGGAGAAGATTGTGCCAGAAGAGATCGCTTTATTCATTGACTTTGAGAACATTCGCTACAGTATGCTGAATATCCAGCGGCGAGAGCCTGATCCGCAGGAGCTGATCGCCGTCGCCCGCCGTTATGGAACTGTCATGGTGGCCCGCGCTTATGCGGACTGGTCGCGTCAGCCGGAGCTGTTCAAGGGCAGCCTGACTGCAGCAATGATTGACCGCGTGGATTGTCCGGCCAAGCAGCGCGACCGCATCCGCATCGGGACGATTCACTATCCTCCAGGGAATCCCTCAACAGGCGCGCTCGGAGTGCCAGGCTACGCTTCTGAAGGTTCGTATCAGCGCCAGTGGCCTACGGGAAGTGCCACTCATAGTGGCTATACTGGTTCGTTCCCCGCAGTCCAGTCCCACCAGGAGAACGGCTGGTCTGGCTATCAACAACAGGATCAAGGGCCGCGCCAGGATACAGAGATGCGCTCTTCCGGTGAGGAGGACACCGCTTATCAACAGGTACCTCGCCAGAGCTTCCCCTCTGGTTACTCCCACGGCCAGCCTCCCAGTGGCCCCCTCTCCCACCATCATGGCGGCTCTGGGTCTGGTCCTCTGGGATATTCCCATCAGCAGCATAGCGGCGGTACCGGCCACTTGCCCGCCATTGGACCTGGCACCAATGCGATCGTGCAAAGTACGATCGTCCAGAGTACCGTCGATCTGAATATGCTGATGGATATCATCGAGACGGTCTTCGACCGACCCTCGATCTCTACTTTTGTCTTGATGACGGGCGATAAGGATTTTACCCGCATCTGCGCTCGCCTGAAGTTGCGTCTGAATAAAACGGTGATTGTTGTTGGGATACCAGGAACCGTCAGCCGGGATCTGATTAGCAGCGCCAACCAGTTCGTTCCTCTGGTCCCCGGCGTCGCCTCGGCCTCGTCGACGAACAGCGGCAGTGGCTATGTCCCCGCCGTCTCGTCGGGCAGCACGGGCCATATGCCTGCTGTGCACCCAGGTACTAATCCCCATATGCCGGCAGTCAACCCGCAGCCGCCGATCGATGTCCTGGACCCGCAGTTCTTGCAGTTCCTGGACTACATCGACCGCAACTGGTCCTGGCGCACCGTTATGGGCGTGGCGAATTTCATCGGCGATCCCCTGAACCCCAAGAATCGCTTTCGCGGTCGTTTGACACGCGAATCGGCGCGCGAGTTGCTCCATGCCTGCATCCAGCGAGGGATCTTGCTGGTCCAGACCGATGCAAGTGGGGCCGAGGATCTTCGCCTCAACCGCTCCCACCCCGAGGTGGAAGAGGTGCTCAAGCAATTCGTGCGCTGATGCCAGAAAAGAAATGTCAGGGAGGTCCGTGTTGCTGAGCACAGCCCTCTCCGTCGCTGGCCCGCGCCCCCGTAGCGCGGCTTATTCACTTCGCCCAAGGTCCAGGCGCCTGGTAGCTGCAAAGCGCCAGGCGCTTTCATTTCTGTTCTGTCGCAGGTGATCTTTTCCGCGTTCTCTTTGATCTTTGCTTGCTGTGGAGCGTACTTTCATGGGAGAAGAGTCTCATCTCTCTCTGCTCGAAGAGCTGATTGAACGTCCAAGCCCCTCGGGTTTCGAGCAACCTGTTCAGGAGGTGGTGCGCCGCGAGTGCGCTCGCTACGCCGACAGGGTGACAACAGACGTGCATGGGAATGTGATCGCCGCCCTGCATCCCGAGGGGCACCCTCGCCTGATGCTGACGGCCCACTGCGATGAGCTGGGCCTGATGGTGCGTTATATCGATGAGCAGGGCTTCCTGTATTTCGCGCCCATTGGGGGGTTCGATCCGGCTACTCTCCCCGGCGAACGGGTGCTGCTTCATACAGCTTCAGGCCCCATACCCGGTGTGATTGGAGTGAAGCCGATTCATCTTCAGGGCGACGAGGAGCGCGGCAAAGCCCTCGCTCTGAAACAGCTCTGGATCGATATCGGGGCGAACAGTAAGAAGGAAGCCGAAGAAATCGCTCCTCCAGGGACGGTGGTCACCCGCGCGGCCCGGCTGCAGCCTCTGCGTGGCTCGCTGGTGACGGCTCGCGGCCTGGATGATAAGGCCGGCCTCTATGCGGTACTGGAAACGCTGCGGCAGGTCTCTGAGCAGCGCGAGCAGTTGCAGGCCGCCCTCTACGTGGTCTCAGCCGTGCAGGAGGAGATCGGTTCTCGTGGCGTACGTACCAGCGCCTTCGAGGTGCAACCAGAGGTAGCCATTGCTGTCGATGTGATGCCCACAGCCGACCATCCCCAGACCTCTAAGCAGGAGATCGGCGATATCCGGGTTGGGGCCGGCCCGGCGCTGACGATCGGAGCGCACGTGAATCCACACGTCTACGAGCTGCTGCTGCAGGCGGCTCGTGAAGCCGGACTACCCTACCAGCTTGATCCTACCCCAGGACGAACGTCCAGCGATGTGGACCTGCTCCAGGTGAGCCGCAGCGGGGTAGCAACTGGCCTGGTCAATATTCCTTGCCGCTATCTCCATACAGGCTCTGAAATCGTTTCGTTGGAGGATGTTAAGGCAACGGCAGCCCTGCTGACTCGCTTTACCCTGGCCTTGAGCGCCCAGACAAATCTGATTCCCTAACGTTCCTGATATGCTATCCAGTCCGACTCTCTGCCAAGCTGGCTGACAGAGTGAAGGACGCTCGTCAGCCAGCTTCGTTGGCCAGGGAAGAAACACAGGATGGTCAGGGTTTCCTCGGCCAGCTACCTGGTCTGTGGGCTAGTTGACCGGCAGGAGCCAGCCCGGCTGCGGCTCTCTTCGGTGCGCTCAGTAGCCGAGAGGTGCTCAGCTGAATGGGGTGCGTCCACTATTTCCTCTCTCCCTCCCCGTCAAGCTGTTCTGCCCGCATGAACTGACTCGCGCCGAGCCGGGCCTGCCCATGCTGCTCGCTCGTCCAGCGGCCCCCGCGCAGGCGCTCGCCTCCTCCAGCCTGGATAGAGTGGCCAGATGGAAACCGGCAGCGGGGCACACAGGAAGGAAGGCAGAGGATGGAAGCCAGGGGCCAGACAAACTGGCCCACGCCGGCGTTGCTCACGCCCCGAACAGGAGCCCGCATCAGGACTACGGCGATGCCAGCGCCGGCAGCCGGCCTGGAGGTAGCGGCATTCATGAGCGGTGCCCTACCCAAGCGTTAGCACTTTGCTTATAATGTGAGTACCCAACGCCGTAAGGAGACCGCTGGATTATGCAGCATGTTCCCAATCTACTGAGCCTCAGCCGGATCGCCAGCACCCTGCTCATTTTTATTCTGGTACTGATCAACCAGCACTGGGCTTTTTTGGTGGCCACCCTTTTCTTCGTGCTGGCATCTATCACCGATCTGCTCGACGGTTATCTGGCACGCCGCTATCATCTGGTCTCATCGCTAGGCGTTTTCCTCGACCTGACGGCGGATAAGGTCTTTGTCTCTAGCATCCTGATCGCCCTGGTGCAGATCAGCCTGGTACCAGCCTGGATCGTTGTGATCATTGTGGCCCGCGAATTCCTGGTCACTGGCCTGCGCTCAATGGCCGCGGCCCGGGGGACCGTGATCGCCGCAGGACGCTGGGGCAAGCAAAAAACTTTTATCACCTTGCTCGCCATCGGCGGTATCCTCCTGGCCCACGGACTTGGCGACCCTCAGCTGGCGCTCTTCCCCACTCCCCTCCTGACGTCCTCTCCCTCAGCCTGGAGCTTGAGTAGCTTGCTCCATCTGTCGGCAGATATCGCTCTCTTGCTGGCCACCTTCTGGACCATCATGTCAGGGGTGGAGTACGTGCTGCGCGCCTTGCCACTCCTGCAGGGCAAAGAGGACCACCTGCGCGCCTAGGTCGGAACTTTCCCTTCACCGCCACCGATAGCAAGAGCCAGCGGGATCGCGGCCAGAGGCTCAGCCCAGGCGCCACTCTTCGGCGTCGCTCGCCAACTCCCTCGCCAGCTCAGCGGGAGGATGCCGCCCCGCCGGGCGAGGCCACCACCTCCTTCTGCCCAAGTTTGCGCTCTTTTCCAGCTAGAAGCCGCTCAATATTATCAGAATGGAAAAATATCACGAGCAGGGGAGCAACGATCATAAAGATCATGGCCGGTATGGGGAGCCAGCCGAGAACTCCAGAGACAATGCCACAGATCATGACAGTGACACAGCCTACCAAGGAGCCCAGGGAGACATAGCGAGAGAGGGCAATGGTACTAATGGTGAAGACTGCCCCAATGCCAAAGATAAGAAAGGAAACAGGGGGCGCAACAAAGAGCAATGAGCCAGCCCCAGTAAGGACCCCTCTGCCTCCCTGGAAGCCAATAAAGACGGGATGGCGATGGCCGATGAGGGCCGCTAAACCTGCCAGCAGAGGCCCCCAGCCCAGGACGTGAAAGAAAGGTACGTAGACAGCCAGGAGCATCGGCAAAATACCTTTGGAGAGATCGAGAATCATGACAATGATGGCCGGCCCCAGTCCGAGGACACGGTTGACGTTGGTCGCCCCCGTCTTGCGACTGCCATAGTTGCGAATATCAAAGTCACGTCCGCGCAGAATCTTGCCCATCCAGTAGCCTGGCGGCAACGAGCCCCAGAGATAGCCGATGACGGCTACAAGCAAGAGTCTGAGCGCAATAAAGATGGGTTGATCAGCGGTAAGCGGCATAGGAGCCTCCTTCGTTGACTCTGTGAAGTCGGCGCTAGCTAGCACCTGTTGGCGGCACGTCGTCGCGCGCCCTTATTATAGGCCACAATGTCCGCCGGATTCCAGCCAGCCAGTTTCGATAGCAACCCCTCCTCTCCTGCCCTCTCCCGGCACTCTTCGAGGCTCTTGCCTCCATCCGGCAGCAGACAACAGCCGCAAGGCCACAGCCGACCTTAGCCGGTGGCAGGCCGATCTTGCGACCAGAGCAGACTGTCAAGCAGACGAATGCCTCCAATGCGGACCGCGACTACGAGAAGCGCTCTCTCTCCTAACCCAGCCAGAGTCGTCAGTGAATCCGGATCGCACAGCGCGACATAGTCCAGCGTCGCCAGGGGCTCAGCCTTGATGACCTGCTCCACTGCCTGGATGACCGCCTCTGGCCGCCGCTCACCAGCAAGCAACAATCCCAAACCGGTCAATAAAGAGCTATAGATAACACGAGCAGCAAGGCGTTCTTCAGAAGTTAATAGGGAGTAACTTTCGCTATACACCAGTCCATTGGCGTCTCGCTGCTCAGGCAGAACCGAGATATTCACGTCGATATTGAGGTCACGCACAAGGCGACGCAGGAGGGCCACCGTATAGACCTCGTTGCGCAAGACATAGGCGATATCTGGCCGGACAAGCAGCAGCAGCTTGCAAGTGGTCGTGGCGATGGCCTGCAAACGCTGCGGATAGAGCTGGGCCTCGCGACATTCGGCCAGGGTCCCAGTAGGAGTGACATAGGTGGCAAAGTCTGGCGGATACATCGCCTCCCGCTGCGGCACAAAGACCACATCAACCCCCAGCCGCTCCAGCAGTCGCAGCTCGTGTTCACTGGCCCCTTGCTCGCGCGTATGACGAGCCAGTTCTTCTGGTGAAGTGAACTGGAGAGGGTCGGCAAAGAGGCTGACGACACAGATTTCACATTCTCGCCTGGCCGCTTCGATGAGAGCCAGGTGCCCCGGATGCAAATAGCCCTGCGTCGGAACCAGGGCTACGGCTCCCCCAGACAGCCAGCCACGCGCCGTCTCAGTCATCTCCCACAGTTCATGAATCACGCGCATACTTTCTCCCTGGGCTGCGCCCATTTGTATAAAAATGTATCTCTATTATTCATTATGTGCGCGTATTGTAGTTGCTCCGTCGTGCGGCGTCAACTCACCTACCATGCTATACTACTCAGCGAGCCAGCCCCCTTCCAGCTTCGCACGCGCCCGGCCCGCGCGACCTGGCCCTGGCCATTGCCGCGGCCTCTGGCAGTGGGCGAGTGGCTCCCGCTGGTGCTCCCTGAAGTAGCGCCACCTCGCCTCTCATGCTATACTACTCAGCGAGGAGGTCTGCGTCTCACCCATGAAGAACGCTTTGCCCCGCCTGAAATGGCTGTTGCGCCTGAGTGCCTTCGCCAGCCTGCTAGCGGGTCTGGGGGCTGCCCTGGCCGTTGTCTGGCACCGTCTCCTGACACCGCAGCTGCTAGAGAGTGCGCTGCCGGGTCAGGCGCGGCTCTATCGCTGGCGGCACGGCTACATCTTCTACAAGCTGGTTGGTCCCGAGCAGGGGCCGCCGCTGGCGCTCTGGCATGCGCCCGGGCTGGCAGCCTCCGCTTATGAGTTGCGCGAGCTGGTGACCCTGTTGGGGGAACGATATCGGGTCTACGCCCCTGACCTGCTGGGCTTCGGCCTCTCCGACCGGCCCGCGCTCCCCTATAGCGGCCCACTCTATGTTGAGTTGCTGAGCGATTTCCTGCGTGAGGTGGTCGGGCAGCCGGCGCTACTGGTGGCCCAGGGAACAAGCTGCCAGTATGCCCTGGAAGTGGCCAGGCGCAGCCCTGAACTGTGCCGCGGTCTGGTGCTGCTCTGGCCAGAGCACGAGGTCGGGTGCTGGCAAGAACGCTTTCCCCGGCTTCGCTGGCTGCTGGCCCTTCTGGCTCGTCCCCCTCTGCTGGGACTGCTCACCTATTGCCTGCTCACGACGCGGCCCGCGCTACGCTTGCTGTCGGCGCCAGAGCAGACACCCAGCGACCTGGACTATCGCTACGCCACAACTCACCAGTTCGGCGCAGAACACGCTGTACAAGCCTGGCTTACTGATCGTCTCCGTCTGGAGGCGAATGGAACCCGGTCCCCAGCGACCCCTTTGCGCCCCCCCGTCCTGCTCGTGCACGCTGAGCCAGGCGGGAGCAAGACAGAGGATTGGCCCGGGCTCCAGAACCAGGTGACGGCTGTCGAGCAGCTCTGGATCAAGGCCCGGGACTGCACGATCGACCGGCAGACAGCCGCCTTGATCAGTGCTCGCCTGGACGCCTGGCCAGAACTCACGACCCAGGGAGAGGAGATCTCTCAGGCAACCTCCGGCACCGGCGAGGCTCACGAGGCATCCCCGGACCCCGAGAGCGAGCCGACAGGCTCCGCAGCTGCCTCCGTAGTGGCACAACCCCAGCAGTCGCTAGCCGAGCCGGAGCCTGTCTTTGAAGCATACTGCGTCCGATGCCGGCAGAAAACTCCCATGCTCTCCGTCTCAGAAACAACGCTCAAAAACGGACGTCCGGCGCTCCAAGGCCTCTGCGCACGCTGCGGAGCACGCATGTATCGCATTGGCCGTCGCTGATGGCCTGGCCGAGACCAGGAGACCGCCAGCCACCCCGGCCAGTGCCCGGAACAGAATCAGCCTTGTCCGTCGTTGTAATCATCAGAAGGGAGGCCACAGAAGCGCGGGAAGGAGCCAGACAGGAACCGGACGCTGGTCACAGCGCCCCGTCGGCCAGCACTGCACTGCACTGCAGTGCACTGCGCCAGGACGAACGGGCCTGAGATCAGCCAGCGCTCTACCATAGCAAAAATGGCTACCTGATTTGACTTGACGTCCGGTTTTTGAGACCGTATAATCTCTGTCATGTGTTGCGCACCTGGCGTAGCGCCTGCCGCGCGCTGAGCAGCTCTTGAGGGACCCTGACGGCACAACCACGTGGCAGCTTTGCCCCAAACTCTGCACGGATGCATGCGCAGTGGATCATGATCGCCACGCCGTACCCGCGTAAAGTGCGGCCCAGCGATCACTTGCAACAGAAGCATGCTGTTCTCTTCCCCGGTTTTCACACCCCACCGGGCCAAGCCTGGTGGGAGGGGCTGCGGATTCGCCTTCTGATATGCCCAGCCCCAGGCAGCCACCCACGCCGTGGCTTCTAGCACTGGCCAGGGCGAGCAAGCAAACAAACAAGGGCAAGGAAAGCAGGCAGCCGGTCTACCCTGGGCTTCCACCCCGAGTGAGCGCGCTGGGTTGCCCCCAGCACCTGGCCACAGAGAGGGGCAAGCCGCCAGGTCAGAGCGCCATCCCATCACAGGGACCACAGGGCCGCCAGCCGCCTCCAGATCAGACGGATCGGAGGTGTCCGCCGAGCCGCTGCGGCTCCCAGCCTGATCCTGGGGACCAGGCAGAGAACTGTTCCAACGAACCGGACGATAACAAGCCAGAGCTAGCGATTGCAAGGATCTGGGAGAGGCAACCGCGAACGAATCACGCTTCGATCACGAGCCTTAAGACCAGAGAGGAGTAGGAGTCTAAATATGAGTATTGGTGGACAGAGCGATGTAACACCCGAGCGCAAGGTCTACTTTCTGACCCCTGAAGGATATCGCAAGAAAAAAGAGCGCCTGGAATACCTGCGCACGGTCAAGCGCCAGGAGGTCGCTGACTTCATCCATGACGCGAAGGAAGCTGGCGACATCAGTGAAAGCGGCGCCTACGAGGAGGCCAAGCGCCAGCAGGCTGCGGTAGAAGGCGAGATTCTGGAGCTGGAGAAGTTGCTGGCCTCTTCCGAGATCATGACCGCTGATATGCACAGCGATCTCGAAGGCCCTCCGGTCGTACGTATCGGTATGCAGGTAGAGGTGGAGACAGAGAGCGGCGCAACACGCACATTTAAAATTGTAGAGACCTACGAAGCCGATCCCAAGTCCGGTTTGATCTCCGACCAGTCTCCAGTCGGTAAGGCTCTGCTCGGCCATAAGGCGGGCGACGTCGTGAGCGTTTCGACACCGGGTGGCGTGACAACCTACAAGATTCTGTCGGTGCGCCCAATGCTCTAAGCCGAGGGCGTCGGGAGTTTGACCTGGTCGCCGCAGCACAGCTCAGGCCCACGCCCTTCTTGACAACAACGAAGAACAGAGCAGGGTGGCTCCGCCACCTCGCGCCGTTAACCGGTACGCGAGAGCAGGCGTCGATTGCCACCCTGTCTGTTTTGCACACCCAGCTCGCTCTTCGCCGCAGCGTCAGCAGACCAGGCCAGGAAGGAGGCTGGCCAGACCGGCTAGCAGCCGTGCCGATTAGATCACAAACTGGCCATCCTTGTAGAAGAGCAGGCCATCGACACGAATCTCACTCTCCTGGCGCATGTCACATACCAGGTCCCAGTGGATAGCCGACTGATTGCTGCCGCCCGTCTCGGGATAGGAGGCCCCCAACGCCAGGTGGATGGTCCCCCCAAACTTCTCATCAAAGAGCGGATGCTTGGTAATGCGCTGCACGCGGTAGTTATTGCCAATGGCGAATTCTCCCAGTCGGCGCGCCCCCTCATCGATGGCCAGCATGCGATCCAGATACGGCTGGCCGTGGGCCGCCTGGGCCTCAACCACGACACCGTTTTCCAGGCGGAGGCGCACATCTTCGACCGACACTCCCTGCGCGCTGCAGGGAAAACGGAAGCGAATCCAACCGTTGGCCGAGGTCTCTAGCGGACTGGTGAAGATCTCCCCGCCGGGCAGATTGTAGCGGCCATCGTCGCTGACAAAGCGTCGTCCCTTATAGGAGAGGGTCAGCTCGACGTCCGGCCCACGCAGCTCAACGCTGGCTTCCTCACGCGCGCTGAGCCACTCCACCAGGCGCTCTTGCTGTTGGTGCAGCTCCGCCCAGCGCGCCACCGGGTCCTCATCATCCAGAAAGCAGGCACTGTAGAGGAAATCCTCGAAATCGCTCAGGGACATGCCTGTGTTCTGAGCATAGGCGGGCGTCGGGAACATGGTCGCTGCCCAACGCAGCGACTGCGGATCATAGCGCCGATCAGGTTGGGTGCGCTTCATCAGGATCTCACGCAGTTCTCTGCTAGCTTGCTGTGCGAGCGCCAGACGAGCCGGATCGACGCCACTCAGCTCGGCGGTGTTTTCCTCCGCCTCGATATCGAGGAGGGCTTCATACTCCCCCCAGAGCAAACGCTGCACCGGCGACACAAAGGTCAACTGCTCTTCGCTGGCCTCTTTGAGGATGATTTCAGCAAGACCCGGCAGCTGCAAGAGAGGTGACACATGGGCGCCGGCGCGCACCGCTTCCCGCACAACTTCGCGAATGAGGGGCGCCGCCAGGGGAGTGGCGAGGATCGCCAGACGATCTCCCCGGCGCAATTCCAGGGAATGGTGGACGAGAACGCGCGCCATGCGCTCCACACGTGGGTCAGACATTATCTTCCTTTGCCTCCTTCAACATTAGGCCTGCGCCGGCTGCTCGGGACCTGCCTCTGTCGAGGTCGGCGACGCAGCGACAGGCTCGATTCTGGCTGGCAAGCCAAACCAGCCGATGAGACCGGCTAGCACCGTCAGCCACCCTCCCACAATAAACAGAATATACACCGGAATGAATTGAGCAAGATAGCCCCCAATGGCAATCGAGAGCACACTGGCAATAAACATGCTGGTCTGGATGACAGCCTCAACACGCCCGATGAGCGTCCGCGGCGAGCTGATGAGGACCAGCGCCATGTAGCCGACTTCGATGCCACCCTGGAGCAGCCCCGTGAGGCAGTAGAAGAACAAGGCCAGGGGGAACCAGACCTGAAAGCCAAAGACGACAATCCCCAGCCCCGTCAGAAAGACACTGCCAGTCAGTAAGGAGCGCGGCGAGAGCTTCTTGCTCAAGACTCCCGCGATGAGGGAGCCAATAAGGAGACCAACGCCGCTACCTGTGGCCATCGGCCCATAGAGTTCAGGGCTGACATGGAGACGCTGGCTGATGAAGACAATGTCCAGGGCATTGAGAGCACCCACCCCAAACCAGTTGATCACCAGCAGGAGCATCACCACACCAAGGACCCGTGAGCCGAGGACAAAGCGGAAGCCGTCCACTAGCTCGGTCAGTACCGCGCGCACGGCCCCAGTACGACCCTCGCCAGCCGCTACCTCGGCCCGACGCTGCGCGCCCGGCTGCAAGGCTTGAGCCGAGACGCGCATGGCCAGAATACAGAGGGCTGAGACCAGAAAGGAGAGCGCATTGAGTATCGTCCCAAGGTAGGGGCCAACCAGAAAGTAGAGGCCCGCCCCCAGACTCGGACCAGCAACGACGGCAAAGGCAAAGCTGGACTGCAGAATCGAGGCCGCCCGCGGCTGGTCTTGTTCGGCAAGAATGACTTGCATGACCCCCGAGCGCGCCGGTGAGAAGAAGCGGCCCAGGCTGCCAATCAGGAAAACTGCCAGATAGATGGCTGGCAGGCGCAGCGCCGGCGGTACTAACAGAGGCCAGAGGGCAATAAAGCAACGCAACAGATCAGAGACGATCATGATCTGACGGCGATTCCAGCGATCGACAAAGACGCCGGCAATCGGCCCCACCAGCACATAGGGGAGATATTGGGCCGCCCAGATGCCACTGACTGAAGCCGCGTTGGGCACCAGGGAATAGGCCCAGATCTGCAAGGTCGTACTGTAAATGAAATCTCCCAGATAGGAGATGATCTGGCCGCCAGTCAAGAAGAGGAAATTACGGTTGCGCAGTAGGCCCACGGGAGGAACCTCTCCCACCGACTGCGCCGCTGTCTGGGGGGAAGTAGGGTGCTGCGAATCCAATGTCATGCAGAACTTCCTTTCTCTGTCGCAGTAACTGCCAATCGCATCCAGTGCATCCAGTGCAGGCGAAGTAAGGTCATGGGTCCACGCTCCAGGCCACTGTTACCACACAGGGCCGCAGAGCAAATTGACGAGCAGGCAGACCGGCAGCGAGGCCCACTCTGGCCCAAGAGCCGGCTCCGAGATGAGAGCGAGAGCCTGGGAATCTGGCACCCAGTCAGGCAGCAGCGCGCAATGGCATCCCCACATCTCCCCATAGCCATGCTGGCTCAGGCTCTTTCCCGCGCGCTCCGCCCACCCAGCTTTACAAACTCTGCCAGCCAGTCAACAAGCCAGCCAACTCGCCTGCAGCCGATCTTTGACGGAAGGACCGTCCCATCCCAGGCTCAGGCTCAGGGCTGCAACTGCCCCCGCTGTCCGCCTCTTTTCTTAGCCGAACAGCGGCAGCAAAGCAGCGATCATCTAGATCTGGCAGAGCCTTTTAGCTACCTATGGTTCTTAATACTCAGGCATTGATCTATTCTTATCGCTCAATATTGGCAATCATGCAAAAAGATAAAGTACAGATAGCCATGTTGTCAAGGTATTTTATAGCAAGATCCTCAGCTCGTTGGTCTGGGAAGGATAGCTCACGATCTCTGCAATTGGGAAGAAAAAAAGAAGGCTGGCTGGTAGCTATCGAGACATGCTACAATAGAGGGGTAACCACTGCGGGGATTGCCAGCCACAGTGGTTCTCTGGCTTCTAAGAGGGGGGAGACCATTCATGACAGAGAGCGCAGCGGCAGCGAGGAGGCCGAACCGGAGCGGCCCGCCGATCGATGTAGACATCTACAGTGGCTCAGCGACCCCGGAACTGGCGCAGGCGGTGGCGCGCTGTCTGGGGCGGCCCCTGGGACGGCGGGAGCTGCACCGTTTTGCCGATGGCGAATGTCACGTGCAGATCCAGGAGAGCGTGCGCGGGAGAGACATCTACATCGTCCAATCGACCTGTCACCCGGTCAACGAGCATCTGATGGAGCTGCTCGTGATGATCGATGCCTTTCGTCGCGCCTCGGCGGCGCGCGTCACGGCGATCATTCCCTACTATGGCTACGCTCGTCAGGAGAAGAAAACCACGGGGCGCGAGCCAATTACCGCTAAGCTGGTGGCCAATCTGCTATCGACCGCCGGGGCGAATCGTGTCGTCTCCGTTGATCTGCACTCGCCGGCCATCCAGGGCTTCTTTGACATCGGCATGGATCATCTGACGGCTATTCCGCTGCTGGGCGAGTACCTGCGCCAGCACATGGATCTGAGCGATGCCGTGGTGGTGACACCGGATACTGGGCGAGTGAAGGTAGCCGACGTCTATGCCAACATGCTCAACATTCCACTGGTCGTGATGCACAAGCGGCGCGGAGGCAACCACGCCCAGGACGTTGAGGTGCGCGCCATCGTCGGCGAGGTCGGCGGCAAGCGGCCCATTATTGTCGACGACATCATCTCGACTGGGGGGACCATTGTCACCTGTACCCAGGCGCTGCTGGAGGCCGGAGCCAAACCGGACATCACCGTGGTTGCTACTCACGCCGTTCTGACTCCACCGGCGGAGGAGCGGCTCTGCATGCCTGAGATCACGCGCGTGGTCACCACCGATACGATCCCTCTGGGCAGTAAGACCCTCGGCGGCAAGGTCGTGGTGATCTCCGTCGCCTCCTTACTGGCGGAAACAATCGAGCGCCTGCATGAGGGACGCTCGATCAGCGCCCTCTTCCGCGACTGGCGTGAGAGCTATCCTGTCTAATATTGACACATCCTATCGGGAACGCTCATAATATAGAGGCATCTTATCATGGGTGCCACGGGCATACTTGCCCCAACCAGGGGCAGCAAGGAGCGTTTCATGCTAACCTTTGAAGATGTGACCGGTTTCTTCCTCAAGGCGGCTGCGGAGGTCGGGCTGACGGCACATCCCGAATACTGGATCAACTCCCGCACCATGGAACGTGAATTTGCCTGCACCTGTCACATCGGAAGCTGCGAACAGGTCGAAAACTCCAGCATCTGCACCGTCTCCTTTAGCTGGGGTAGTCTGGATACCGCGCTTTCCCTCGAAGGACCCAGAGGAGTCTGCGACTTCTTCCACGAGCCCCACGCCAATTGTCCGCACCTGCGCACGCGCGAGATTCCTGCGCTGGTGCTGGACCTCTCCTACTCGCTCTCCCTCAAAGGGACGACTTTCTCGGAAGAGCCGCTCCTCTCTCTGACCCAGATGCTCAGGCTGCGCGCCAGTGAGCACAGCAGCCGCACGATCGAGACCCGGCCCGGCGTCACGTTGACTCTCCAGGATCATCGCCTCGCGCCAGAGTCACTGACGCTTCAGCAGCGCGTGGAGCTCCCGATCTGGCACCCAGAGGGTCTGCGCGGCCTACATGAGAGTTCTCCTTACCACTACAGCGGGGGTCATACACTCAGTCCAGGCTGGAGTCATCGCTACCACTATGGAGCGGTGGAGGACGAGAGCGAGGCGGAGATTGTGGCCGATGACCCGCATCCCGAAGAATGGTTGCCTCGGGTCATGGTCGATGTCTGCCAGGACATTGTTCATGTGCTTGAAGCCTTGAGCGCGGTCTGCTCTCTCCCCGACTAGGCCAAGGGGGAGAGCAGACTCCCTGTCCCATCTGCCTGCCTGTCTGCTCTCGCTACCGGGATCGCCCAGGCTTCTTCTCTCTTCTTGTGAGTCGCTGTCTGCCGATCTTCTTCACCGCCAGCCTGCGAGATCGCTACTCCTTCCTTCTTTCTCTCTCTGCTATCCTGCCTGCCTTCCGCAGCAACAAGGTTCAATCAATAGCGGCGCGGTGGTCGTCGGCGACGCTCCGGCGGCAGCAGGACATCGATGGCGTCGTCAACGGTGACAATTCCTTGGAGCGCCCCCTCGTCGTTGACCACCGGCACGGCGAAGAGATTGTATTTGGCAATGATCTCGGCAACGCTGCGCGCGTCAGCTTCGGGCCGCACTGTGACGAGGTCGCGATGCATAAGCTCCTGCAGCGTCTGCTCCGGCGAGGCGACCAGCAGGTTCCAGATGGAGACGACGCCAAGCAGGTGCGGCTCATCGCGCTCCTCATCGTCGACAACGTAGATATAGACGGTGTGGCCGTCCTGGTCCAGAATATGACGACGCAGGGCCTCCAGGGCCTCGGCGCTGCTGCGACTGCCGTTCAGGGCCAGGTAGTCAGTGGTCATCAGGCCGCCGGCGGAGTTTTCGGCGTACTCGAGTAGCTCCCGGACGTCCTCGGATTCTTCGGGCGTGAGCAGGCGCAGTAGCTCCTGAGCCCGCTCTTCGGGCAGGCGAGCCAGCAGATCGGCAACTTCGTCCGGCTCCATCTCGCGCAGGATGGCAGCGGCCCGCGTGGCTTTGAGCTTCTCCAGAATATAGGTCTGGCGCTCGGTGTCTACTTCCTGGAGAATGTCAGCGGCGGTTTCATCGTCGAGGCCCTCTAGCAAGCGCGCGCCCTGGGCCGGCGTGAGCTGGTGAATGATGTCAGCAATGTCGGCAGGGCGCAGCTCGGCCAGGGGTCCACTCGGCGGACGCCGCAGCTCCTCATGCTCCTGCCTCTCGCCCCGGCCTTCACTCCTCTCTTCTTCTTCCAGGCCCTCTTCTGGCAACGGCTCCCCTTCGCGCAGTAGCTCCAGCCGCTCCCAGGGGATGAGGTTGCCCGGCGCCTCGCGCCCCCTGGCCCCCAATAGCCAGGCAGGCATCAGGCGCCGTAGCAGGCCCCAGGTGCTGGTGTCGATCCCAACGACACGCCAGTCCGGCTCTAAGCAGACATCGTTGACGCGCACTGGGCGCCGCCTCTCTAGATCAACTGCCTGCTTGTCAAGGACTTCGTGCGCCAGGCTGATCTCGTTTTCGACCGCGGCAGGAGGCGGGAGCTCGGGCAGGGCCATGCGCAGGACCAGCGCCTGATCGCGTACCTGGACCGCCAGCGGTGTGACTCGCCAGAGGCGCCCGTCCTGACCCTCTACCAGCAGGGCGCTGGCATAGGTGGGACCGTCAGGCTCTTCGCGCGCCTGCGCGGGGGCCACCAGCACATCGGTGAGTTTCCCTACGCGCGTCCCTTGCGCGTCCTCTACGGGTGCACCGAGTAGATGACTCAAATATAACATCGTGTCTTTATTTCGACATTTCGAGTCGCGAATCCGAAGCGACACCCTCGGGGGCGCGTATGGCGCCGACGTGAGCCACGCTCTCATCTGCCTCGGGGATGTTCGCGCTCATACCAGCGTGCCGTTTGCAGGCGGCAATGAAGTCGCGGAAGAGCGGATGAGGGCGGTTCGGACGGCTCTTAAACTCAGGATGGAACTGTGAAGCGACAAACCAGGGATGGTCGGCCAGTTCGATGATTTCGACCAGGCTGTTATCGGCGGAGCGCCCGCTGATGACCAGGCCGTGGGCCTCCATGCGCTTGCGGTACTCATTGTTGAATTCGTAGCGGTGGCGATGGCGCTCGAAGACAATGGCCTCGCCGTAGGCTTGATAGGCCCGTGTGCCGGGGATCAGGCAACAGACCCAGTTGCCCAGGCGCATGGTGCCGCCTTTCTCCGAGATATGGCGCTGGGTCGGCATGAGGTCGATGACGGGATGAGGGGAGTGCGGATCGAACTCCGAGCTATTGGCTCCTTCGAGGCCGAGGACGTTGCGCGCGAATTCGATGACGCTGACCTGCATCCCCAGACAGAGACCCAGATAGGGCGTGTGAGTGCGGCGCGCATAGCCGGCGGCTTTGATCTTGCCCTCGACGCCGCGGGGGCCGAAGCCACCGGGCACGACGATGCCGTGGACATCTTCCAGGGCTTCGGTATAGGCCTCGCCCATCTTCTCCAGGGCCTCCGAATTGATCCACTTGATCTGGATATCGACGTCATGGTACCAGCCGGCATGACGCAGCGCCTCGGCCACCGAGAGATAGGCGTCGTGCAGTTCGACGTACTTGCCCACCAGGCCGACGGTCAGGGCCGGGCGCGGCTTCTTGATGGTCTCCACCAGGGCGCGCCATTCCTCCATCCGGGGCGCATGGCCCGGCAGCGAGAGGGTCTGCACCAGGTAGTCGCCGAGGCCAGCCTCCTCCAAAATCAAGGGGATCTCATAGATGGTCTCGACGGTTAACAAGGGGACCACGGCGCGGGTTTCGACGTTGCAGAAGAGGGCAATTTTCTCGCGCAGCTCCTCGCTGACGGGATAGTCGGAGCGGCAGAGAATGACGTCAGGCTGAATACCGACGCGCAGCAGCTCTTTGACGCTGTGCTGCGTGGGCTTGGTCTTTAATTCGCGGGTCGCGCCCAGGTAGGGGAGCAAGGTTACATGCAGGTAGAGCACGTTAGCCCGCCCCACGTCCTTGCGCATCTGGCGAATGGCCTCCAAAAATGGTTCACCCTCGATATCGCCGACGGTGCCACCCACCTCGACAATGACAACATCGGCGTCCGAGCGGCGAGCTACGTTGTGGATGCGCTCCTTGATCTCATTGGTAATATGGGGAATCACCTGAATTGTGCCCCCCAGGTACTCGCCACGCCGCTCCTTGCTGATGACGGTGGCGTAGACCTGGCCGGTGGTGACGTTGTTGGCCTGGTAGGCTGGTTCATCGGTAAAGCGCTCGTAGTGGCCCAGATCAAGGTCGGTCTCCGCCCCATCATCGGTGACAAAGACCTCGCCATGCTGATAGGGGGACATGGTGCCGGGGTCGACGTTGATGTAGGGGTCGAGCTTCATGATGGAGACGGAGATGCCCCGATTCTTGAGCAGACGCCCGATGGATGCAACGCTAATACCCTTGCCCACAGACGATGCCACACCGCCGGTCACAAAGATAAATTTTGACATAAGAACTCCTCCTCGTGTGGAGCCTTCTTCACCATCGCGTATGAGACCGTCTTCATTTGCTCAGTCAGTCAGTCAGTCAGTCAGTCACTCACTCACTCACAGTCCGCCCGGCCCTGGCAAGCGCCTGCTACCTCGCGCTGTGCCTGCCCAGGTCGATGCACGTCCCAGGCTGGCCACGCAGAGGCTAGCCTCCGGTGCCCCTCGCTGCTGATACGACGCCTGTCAGCCCGCCTCCGGACCAAACACGGCCCCGGCGAGATCAGGGAGCACCCGGCGCTACGCTCGCCCTCCCCCCACAGTAACCAGTCCACTCGCTCGCTGACCAGATGCTACCCAGCAGGGTAGGATCGCTGCACAATGGCCTACGCTGGCAGCCAGCTCCTACGAAGACCCTTCCGGTTAGCTCAGACTGCGGCAAGAGAGGATCACGACCTGCGTTTCCGTGGGCAGATTGCTCTGCGAGATCACGAGCTTGGGCTGGGAATTGAGCGACTCCACGCCCATCTCGCGGCAAAAGGTCACCAGCGCTTCAGGCAACGACTGCGAGCCGTCGGCTGCCAGAGGGTAGTAGTGCATGGGAATGACGATGCGCGGTACTACCTGGCTGATCACTTCAGCCGCCTGCGAGGCGTTGAGGGTGTGCTCGCCACCAATGGGCACTAAGAGGACGTCCGCATCGGCGACTTCCTCAAGCTGCTCTTCCTGGAGGGTATGGCCCAGATCGCCGAGATGACAGACGACGATGCCATCTATGTGAATCACATAGATGGTATTGCGTCCACGTTCGCGCCCCCGCTGATTGTCATGATAAGAGGCGACACCAGTGATCAGCACGTCGCTGATCTCGTACTCGCCCGGCCCGCGCACAATACGGGGATTCCCCTGCACTGCGCGGACATAGTTGTGATTGGGATGCTCGTGACTGATGGTGACAATCGAGGCGCTGACCTTACCCAGGCGCAGAGGCTCCTTCTGCTGCGGGGCGACTTCCGTCTGGGGAGCGAACGGGTCCGTGATGAGTGTGACTTGTTTTCCTCGCAACTGAAAACAGGAGTGGCCGAGCCAGGAAATCTCCATGTGCAAAATGTGAGGACACCCGAAGGTGTCCGCTCCCGCTAAATTCAAGAAGAGGGCAGCCGTCAGTCACACGCTTATGCCTGGCAGACTCCCCTCTTGTGGCCTTACTGGTCGACTGTTCGCAATGGACAACATAAGTGCGGGCGGGGACTGCAGTCCTCGCCCGGATTACATTGTACCACAGGGATAGGTCTTCTACAAGGGAACCTCATACCAACCGGGCTTTTTTCCTTAGTCTGGTTGCTCGTTCGTTCGTTCGTTGTCTGTCCGTCCACTCTCTTTCTGGACTCGTCGCCCGTCTGCCTCTGACCTTCCCACCTCAGAAGGCTGGTTTGCTTGACGGGGCCTGGGTCTGCGATTTATACTGCTGCGATAAGCGGCTCCGCTTCTCTCCACCCGCTGCCCACCCGCCAAGCCCGCAAGCCTGGCAGGCTGCTGGTGTGATCCGCTCCGTTGGGCTATGGGCGGGCGGGCGCTCACCAGGCGCGAGGAGGGAGGCAAGGCCTCTGCACTCTGGCTCGCCTGAAGCATGGATGGGATGATCGTATGCGCCTGGAGGAACATGTGGCCTTTTCGACGGCAGCGGCCCTGGTAGCCCTGCCGTGGCTGAAAGAGGAGATCTGGCTGCCCTACACGGCCAGTATCTTGATTGACGTTGATCATTATCTGGAGTTTGTGGCGGCTCGCCGGCGCCTGAGCCTGCGCGAGGCACTGCGCTATCTGCGCACACCTCATCGCCAGCGCGGCCCACTGCCTAAGCCCCTGCACCATCCGCTGACCTTGAGCGCGCTGGCAGCTCTGGCCGCGCTGACTCGCCAGCGCTGGCTGTGGTTGGTACTGGCCGGGATGCTCTTTCATGTGAGCCTGGATGCTTGCAATAATGAGCTGGTGCGCGGCATCCAGCGCCAGCTCCAAAGGGAGGCTGCCGGTCGCTGTCCCGGCTGCGCTCGCCAGGTGAGCCGGCTGGAGTTGCATGCCCGCCGCCCCCTCCGGAGCTTGCTGGCTCGCTATCAACGAGCCAATTATGTGGTCCTTTGCCCGGAGTGCCATCGCCTGGTCCACCAGCAGCGCCAGACGGCGGTCGCGATCGCTGGCGACTCCCGCTAGCCCTGGCCCCGGTTTGGAACCCGCCATCTGGCTCGCTCCTGCTTTGGCGTGCTGCCTCTTCTCGACGTCTCGACGAGAGGAGGCTTCTGTGATATAATCGCCGCGAAGGTTTCGGCCAGTAGATGGCCTGCGATGAAAGCGAGGGTGAACCTTGAATACGTTGCAAGCCTGGGCCCCGGCTCTCCGGGCGATTCAGATTATTCTGTCTGTAGCTGTTATTCTCTTTATCTTGTTGCAGGCACGCAGCGCCGGCCTGGGCAGTATCTTCGGCGGGACCAGCGCCGGCTCGGTCTTTAAAACACGCCGCGGGGTGGAGCGTCTGATCTTTAATTTGACTGTCATCTTTGTGGTGCTCTTTGCTCTGGTCTCAGTGGTGATGATGTTGCTTCCCGCTTAGATCGGACCGGTCACCTCGACCTCGGTCACGTAGGGGCGCCTGGGGAGGCCGCTCTTTCTTTGCATAGGCTCGCTCGATAAGGCTGCTCCGCGCCCCCAGCCAGGCCCGATTATCCCTGGCCCTAGCTCCGCTTCGCCCTGCCCTGCCCTGCCTACTACTACCGCCAGCTCACAGCCTGGACTATAGCGGCGGCTTTTTGCGCTGTCTTTTGGACCCCCCGGCAGGTCCTTCCCTCCCTCTCGCTTCTCTCTCCCTCAGCTGCTCCGCGTCCTTCGTCGCTCTCTTGAACGATAAATCAGCATACATGAATTCATAGATGTAGCGCTGTCCAGGATCTTTGAAATCGGCAGCTATGTGCTGCGCTTCTCCGGTTGGTTGTTTCCGTGTGAGTACATTGACATGTTCCATGAGCGCTTTCTACAATCAGAGCAGGCAAGCAAGGAGCAGGAGGGCGAGTATGATGGAGCAACCGCTGAGTTTTTCGGCTGAGGCGGGCCTGGCCGAGGGGTCTGGCAGTAAGCCTGGAGAGGCGGAGCGGCTCCTGCCGCCAGAGGCGCCCCGCGAGCTGGGTCATTATCGTCTGGTGCGCCCCTTGGGCCACGGGGGCTTTGCTGAGGTCTATCTGGGTGAGCATCGCTATCTGGGGACCGCGGTGGCTATCAAGCTCGTGCGGGCTTGTTTGGAGCCAGCGATCCTGCAGCGCTTCTGCGCGGAGGCGCGTCTGGCGGCGCGCCTGGAGCATCCTCACATTGTGAGAATCTTCGATTTCGTCCTGCTGGAGGAGCAGGGCCTGGCTTTTTTAGTGATGGAGTATGCTCCTGGTGGGACGCTGCGCCAGCGCCATCCCCGTGGCAGCCGCTTGCATCCGGCAACGATTCTGCTCTATTTGCAGCAGATCGGGGCAGCGCTGGACTATGCGCACCGTCAGCGCTGCATCCATTGCGATATTAAGCCCGAGAATATGCTGATTGGGCGCGATGGCTCGCTGCTGTTGAGCGATTTCGGCATTGCGTCCCTGGCTGGCCAGAGCCAGAGGGACTGTCCGCAAGCCGAGGCCATCGCGGGGACGCTGGCCTATATGGCGCCAGAACAGCTGGCTGGTCAGCCGGAGTTCGCCAGCGATCAGTATGCGCTGGGGGTGGTAGTCTATGAGTGGCTGTGCGGGGAGTGCCCTTTCCGTGGCTCGCCTGCTGAGGTGCTGGCCCAGCATGTTCAGGCGCCTCTCCCGTCGTTGCGTCAGCGCGTGCCGACCTTGCCACCAGCGCTGGCCGCCGTGGTGGAGCGGGCTCTGGCGAAGCAGCCGGAGGCGCGTTTTGCGACGGTGCTGGAGTTTGTGCAGGCTTATGAGCAGGCTCTGGGCCAGGCTCTCCGCCCTCGCCTTCGCCCTCGCTCCCCTTCGCGACTCGCCCAAGGCCAGGGCGAGCGCCCGACACGGCGGGCCGTGATGGTGGGGATGACCAGCCTGGCAGCCAGTGGCTTGCTTGGCGGCGGGTTGACCTGGCTGGCTTTTTCTTCGTCTCAGCTGCATCCCAGCCGCCCGGCGCTGCCCGATTGCCCGCTGCCACTGAGCCAACCAACCGGACAGCCGCTCGAGGCGCCAGTCCAGATGACGCCCACGAGACCGGTCCCTCAGAAGCACCAGGGCCAGCGCCATGCTTCTTCTTCTTTCTTTCCCCAAACGGGACCCTCCGCTGCCTCGCGCTCGTCTGGGCCCGCGCGCCTCTGAACATCCCGCCAGCCTTGACAGGCCCACTACGCTTGTGTTACTTTGTACGACCGTGATGGCTACAGCTCTTTGCTTTGCTGACAGCGCTGAGCTGCACACGGCTGCGCTGCGCAGCGACGCTATTCGCCCAACCCATATCGCGCATGCTCCAGCCGCATAAGCCTGGCGCAGCTTATGCGGCAGAAGAGAGGAGCAGCGCCACCAGTGTAAACCAGACAGGAAGAAGCAGGACGCTGTTCTGCTGATGGTGGATTTTTGGCCTGCATGCTGGCTTTGAGGGGAGAGAGCGCAGCGCTCTCCGCGCCATTCTGCCTCTCCGTCGTCTGGCGAACACATCGCTGCAATCGCTGAGTCTCTTCTCCTGTGTCTGCTCTGCTCCTCCGACTGCTCTCCCTTCAGTCTCTCCTCTCGCCTTCTCTGACCGCTGCGCCAGGCCGCTTCCTTTCAGCGATGCATCCGTTGCGAACCCGATCGCTTGCAAGCGCATGTGACTCTACCATGAAAGGAACGAGCTGGATCATGGAGAAGCGGATCGAGGGCGAGGGCGAGGGACAGGAAGCGCTGCCGTCAAGAGCAGTGTCGCGTAGCGCTCGCCTGCGCCTCCTATTGGCCTACGATGGGTATAATCTGGCGACGAATGCAACCTTGAGTAGCGCGGTCTGGATGATCTATCTGGCGCGCCACGGCTATAGCCCCCTGGCCATCGGCTTGCTGGAGATGACTCTGCATGTGACGAAGCTGTGCGCGGAGATTCCCACGGGGATCTACGCCGATTTGCTGGGGCGACGTCGCAGCCTTTTGATCTATTGCGTCCTGTCGGCAGCAGCGATGCTCGGCCTGGTCTGGCCGCTTGGGCCGTTGGTTGTGCTGAGCTTTGTGCTTTGGGGTCTGGCTTTCGCTTTCCGCGGTGGCGCTGAGGAGGCGCTGCTTTGGGGCCTGGCGCGGCGCCTGGTCGCGAATGAGGACCAGCAGCAGCGCTACTTTAGTCGTTTGATCAGTCGCATGTATCTGCTGGCGCTCGTTGCGGAGGCAGCCAGTACAGGTGCCGGGGGACTCCTCGGGCAGGTGCAGGAAGCGCTGCCGTTCCTGGTTCAGGCTGCCCTCGCAGTGCTCGCGATGCTGCCCCTGCTGGCGCTACCGGAGGAACGTGGCAGCACCCAGCGGCAGCCGCTACGGCACCTGCTGCAGGGATTGCAGGCGGTGCGCGGTGATAGGGTGCTGGTCGCTCTGCTTGCGCTGGCGGGCCTGGTCGAGGGCTGCGGCCTGACCATTTATTACTATCATCAGCTCTATCTGGTCGGCCTGGGGCTGACGCTGGCCCAGGTGGGCCTGGTGATCGCTGCCAGCCAGGTGATCAGCTTCGGCTGCACCGCCCTGGCTCCGGCGTTGCTGGCACGGCTGAGACAGAGCCATCTGCTGGTCGGGCTGCTGGTGGCACTGGCTGGTGGGCTGCTGTTGATGAGTCTGCCACTGGCACCGCTCAGCCTGGCAGGCTTCCTGGTGCTCTTCCAGGGGGCGTATGCTCTCTGGCAGCCAGTGGTGAGTACCTGGCTCAATGAGCGCAGCCCCGAGGCTCAGCGGGCCACGGTGCTCTCTCTGCAGACGGGCCTCTTTAGTGCGGCAATGGTGACCCTCTTCCCGCTCTTCGGTTTGGGAGTAGGAGAAATGAGCTATCGCTCGCTCTATCGCTCGCTCGCGCTTCTGGCCAGCACTGGTTTGCTGTTGGCCAGCTTGAGAAGCTTGCTCGGGAGGCGTCGGCGAGGGCTTCGCGGGAGCCAACAGCAGAGCGAGCTGCCCTGACTGCGGCGGCCAGCGGATCGCCTACGCTACGCTCGTAGCACTCGTCTGGCACGCAGGTTCTGACCAGGCGGTAAGCCAGATGGGGCGGCGCTGGCCTGCCGTTTTTTATGCACAACTTACAAATTTTTAGCTACTCGTCAGCAGCGATCTTGTACGACATGACGCTACCGACACGTGGCCGCGCTAGAACTGAGCAGCAGACACTTTCAGAGTCTTACGAGTACTTGACGAGCTTTCTTCTCTCTCCTACAATAAGTATGCTGGTAGATTGGTAGCCAGAGGCAGATCAGGGCCAGCCTCGCTACGACAGTGTCACACGGGGAAATCCGCCCAACCCAGGGCTTGCAAGCACGGGCAAGAGAACAGGCACGATGGTTGATCATTCGGGTAGACAGCTCGATAACTATTTCCTCCTCCGCTTGCTTGGGCAGGGTAACTACGGCCAGGTCTACCTGGGCGAGCATACCCAGCGCAAGCATCTCGTGGCGGTGAAGGTGCTCCACACCGGCTTGAACTATGAGGCGCTGCGCCATCTGGTCAATGAGGCCCGCCTCTTCCGCCTGCGACATCCGCATATCGTGGCAGTCCAGGACTTCGGTCTCGAGCAGGCGCTCGGGGTGCCTTTCATTGTGATGGACTATGCCCCCAATGGGACCCTACGCCAGCGCCATCCCCAGGGAACGCGCGTGCCGCTGGAGCTGGTGCTGCACTACGTGCAGCAGCTCGCCGATGCTCTGCAGTATGCCCACGATGAAAATGTGATCCACCGCGACCTGAAGCCGGAAAATATGCTGCTGGATCAGGAGGACCGCCTCCTGCTGACCGACTTCGGGATCTCAGTGATCGTGCAGACGCCCCCAGGCCAGACCCCCCTGGAGCAGCAGAACGCCGGGATCGCCGGCACCCCCCACTATATGGCCCCCGAGCAGTTTATGGGACGCACCAGCCGCGCCAGCGATCAGTATGCCCTGGCGGTGATCGTCTATGAGTGGCTCTGCGGCGACCCTCCTTTCGATGGGACTTTCTATGAGCTGTATGCCCAGCACTCTCAGGCCTCTCCCCCTTCTTTGTTGGAGCGCGTGCCCGACCTCTCGCCCGAGATCGAGTATGTGATCATGCGCGCCCTGTCCAAGGACCCCAAGGGGCGCTTCGCCAGCGTCCACGAGTTCGCTCAGGAGTTGGAGCGCGCCGCCCGCTCGCTGCTGGTGCTCAATTATGTGCCGCGCATCCAGCCGCGTAGCCGCCAGGAGTGCTTTGATGATGGGGTGGCTTTTTATTTTCAGGGCCGCTATAAGGAGGCGGCTGAGGCTTTCTCTGAGGCTATCTCGCTGGACCCCACCTACGCCGACGCTTATGTGAATCGCGGGAGCTGCTATCTGCAGCTTCAGGAGCCTGAGAAGGCCATCGCCGATTTCGATCGCGCTCTGGAGCTGAATCCTCAGCAGGCTATCGCTTATAACGGGCGCGGCTACGCCCGCTGCGCTCTGGGCGATGATCGCCGCGCGCTCGCCGATTTCGAGCGCGCCCTGGAGCTTGATCCAACCTACCTGGAAGCCTATTTTAATCGGGGCCGCGCTTATCGCCGCCTCCAGGAGTATGAGAAGGCCATCGCTGACTATAGCCGCGTGCTGCAGCTCGACCCTTCCCATGTCGATGCCTATAATAATCGCGGCAATGCCTATTGCTGCCTGGGCAATTTCGAGCAGGCCATCGCCGATTTCAGCCAGGCTCTTCGCCTCAATCCCGAGTATACGCTGGCCTACAATAACCGCGGCAATGCCTACGATGCGCTGGGCGAGCATGCGCTCGCTCTTACCGATCTGACACGTGCCATCGAGCTGGACGCTTTTTACGCGAATGCCTATAATAATCGCGGAACAGTATATCGCAATATGCAAGAGTATGACCAGGCTTTGGAGGATTATGAGCGCGCTCTGGAGATCCAGCCCGATTATGCTCTGGTGTACTATAACCGCGGCCTGACTCGCTATGAGATGCAGGACTATGAGCAGGCTATCCAGGATTTCGAGCGCGCTCTGGAGCTTGATCCCGGCTATGTGGAGGCTTATATCAGGCGCGGCATGGCTTACGATGCTTTGCAGGAATATGAGAAGGCCATTGCGGATTTCAATCGGGCGGTGGAGCTGTCCCCCTGTCTGGCACGCACTTACGTTTATCGCGGCCTGGCTTATGCCGGCCTGGGGAACTACCGGCGGGCAATCCTGGACTACGATCGCGCTCTGGAGTTGCATCCCGACGATGCTGAGAGCTATCGCCATCGGGGTGTGGCCTACTTCCGCCTGGGAGACTACCAGCGGGCAATCCTGGACTACGATCGCGCCCTGCAATTGGACCCGAGCAATCGGCTGGTGCGGGCGAGCCGCGAGGAGGCGCTCTATCGGCTGCGCCAGGAGCGGCGGCGCGAGGCCCGCTGAGCTGGCTCCTCTCATGGCCGGACCGGCACCTGCCAGAGCCGCCAGCGCTCGCCTTCCTCTATCGGCCCGGCGGGACTGATCGCAGACGTTCTTTCCCCTCTGGATGAACGGAGAGAATTTGCTACAATTACCACAATCGGATCGGCAGGTCTTCAGGATCAGGAGTAGCATAGAGGAGTATGACCAGTCCCTTCGCTGGATTCCATTTCGAAGAGCAGCAACAGCCAGAACACGGAGAAAGGCCAGAGACAGGCACCGGGCAGGTGGAGCCGGCTCCTTCTTCTGCCTCTCAGCCCGCGTTTTCGATGGCGGAGGCGCCTGCGACGGCGGCCTCCCTGGCTGGGCCGCCCTCAGCCGACGTTCCCCTGCAGGAGAAGGAGCAGTTGGAGGAAGCGGAGCAGCTGCTGAGGCAGGCCCAGGAGCTCCGCAAAAGCGGCGCTTTGGAGGCGGCACGCTCTACGATAGAGCAAGCGCTGCAGTTGCAGCCACAGAGTGCCACACTGCTCAATGAGCGCGGCGAGATTCGCTATGCACAGAGGGATGTCAGCGGCGCCTTCGCCGACTGGCAGGCTGCTCTGGACCTGGAGCCTACCTGTGTCGATGCGATCAATAACCGCGGAGTCGTCTTTCTGGAGCGGGGCGAGTATGAGCAGGCTCTGGCCGACCTGAATGCCGCCCTCCTGCTCAAGCCTGATCATGTCGAAGCTCTCTCTAACCGCGGCGTCCTCTTCCTGCGTCGGGAACAGTACGAACAGGCCCTGGCCGACTTCAATGCCGCCCTCCTGCTCAAGCCTGATCATGTCGAAGCTCTCTCTAACCGCGGCGTCCTCTTCCTACGCCAGGGGCAGTACGAACAGGCCCTGGCCGACTTCAATGCCGCCCTCCTGCTCAAGCCTGATTATGTCGAAGCTCTCTCTAACCGCGGCGTCCTCTTCCTGCGTCGGGAACAGTATGAGCAGGCTCTGGCCGACTTCAACGCCGCCCTCCTGCTCAAACCCGACCTGGTCGAGGCCCTCGTCAGTCGCGGCGTCCTCTTCCTGAATCAGAGACAGCATGAGCAGGCCCTGGCCGACTTCAATGCCGCCCTCCTGCTCAAGCCTGATTATGTCGAAGCTCTCTCTAACCGCGGCGTCCTCTTCCTGCGTCGGGAACAGTATGAGCAGGCTCTGGCCGACTTCAACGAGGCGCTCCGCTTGCAGCCGACGCACGCCAGGGCACTGGTCCAGCGAGGCTGCGCCTTGAGAGCAATCGCCCCCGAGCAGGCTCTGGCCGACTTCAATGAGGCACTCCGCTTGCAGCCGACTGCTAACGCTTTCCAGGAGCGCGGCATTCTCTTTTTGAATGAACAGCGCTACAAGGAGGCGGTCGCCGACTTCACTGAGGCCCTGAATCTCTCGCCAGCGCCGTCGTCTAGGCTGCTATCCTATCGCGGTTTTGCTCATCTGCGCGCGGGCAATCTGCTCCAGGCTCTGGCTGACTTCAATGCTGCCCTCCAGCTTAAGCCCGACGAGGCCTCCGCCCTGCATGGGCGCGGGCAGGTCCTGAAGAAGCTAGGAGAGGCCGAGCAGGCATTGAATGACTTCAATGCAGCCATTGCTCTGCAGCCGGAGAATGCCACTTTCTATGAGAGCCGGGGGACGCTGCTCATGCGGTTCCCCAATCAGGAGCGGCAACAGCAGGCGCTGGCCGATTTCACGGAGGCCATACGCCTGCAGCCCAATAAGCCTATTCCCTATGTTGGCCGTGCCGCCCTGCTCTTTGGCGAGCTGCAGTGGGAAGAGGCCCGCCAGGCAATAGAGGAAGCGATCCGGCTCAATCCGTTCGATCCTCACGCACACCGCCTGGCAAGTCAGATCTACTACTGGCTGGGCCAGCGTCAGGAGGCGATTGCCAGCCTGTCGCAGGCGATCCGGCTGCAGCCAGGACAGGCGAAAGACTACTGGCGGCGCGCCACTCTCTATCTCCGGCAGGGCCGCTATCGACTGGCCATCGCCGATTTTCAGCAGGCTCTTCGCCTGGTACAGGCCGCCGGCTCCTGGAAGCGGAAGCGGAAGCAGAGCAGGCAGGAGCGCTGACTGTGATCGAGCAGGATCGATCTTTTGCCGAGGTACCAGTTGCCGTCTACTGCATGGGCATGAGTGGTCAATAGCGCAGTTAGCGCCGTCTCATCGTCTTGTACAACAGCCGTGAGGCAGAAGATGAGGAGGCTCTTCTACAGGCAGCAAGGCAGCAGGTCCGTGGTTCCGATGAGGAACGCTGTAAGGGCAGGCAGGCACAGAGCCGCTCGCTCCCGCTCCGCGCTATCAGCACCATCCAGCCAGCGCTCTTCGGTCCGGCGACGGCGACGCCAGGGCCTACCTGCGGCACGGCGTTCTGTCTCGCCCATAGGACGATCCGCCGCAGGCCCCGGCCAGCTTCAGCAGGGCGCTCCGTCTCAACGCTCGCCACGCCGTGGCCTCTTCCAGCGGTGGTATGCGCTTTCCTGAGCCGGGTATAACGGGGAAGGCTCCGCGCGGCTCAAGCCCAACGATCCTGAGACCAAGCGAGCGCTGGTAATGCTGCGCGAGGCTATACGCTGCCAGGCCAGCAAGCCTGAGCCAGGGACCTCGCGCTCCGGCTCTTCTTGCAGCGACCCAGCTGCTTTCTCTATCCTATCGGCTATACCGAGGATGAGGAGATCTGGCAGGTGCTGCAGCGGGCTCGGCAGCTTTTGCACCCACAGGGAGACTGAGCCTCTCTCTTGCTCTTCTTCTCCGACTTCCTGCTCAGCCGCCAGTATTTGCCCTGACCGCGAGGGTGTGCTATGCTATCCGCGTTTCTACTATAGCGGTGCAGGCCACTGCCACGCTCACGCCCAACCGGCTCCACATCTACTGATTCTGCGCGCTATCTCTGGATAGCAAAGGAAAGGAGACGTTCTTGATGCTCCCCGATCTTTCTGGCCAGCGCCTCGGTCGCTACCAGCTTGTCCGTCTGCTGGGCCACGGCCCTCTCGGCCCAGTCTATCTGGCCGAGGACCAGGAGCAACGGCCAGCAAAGTCTGTCGCGCTCAAACTCCTTACGGCTCTTCCCTCCTCCCCAGAACAAGCCGAGGGCTTTTCGCCTGGGGCCTTTCAGGCCGAGGCCTTTCTGGATGAGATCCGCTTCTTGAGGCTGCTCCCTTTTCAGAACTTTCTGCCCTGGCTCGACTCCGGCTTCGATTCCACCCTCTCACTCCCTTTCTTAGTCCGGGCTTACGTTCCCGGCAGTTCCTTGCGCACCCATCACCCCAGTGGCTCCCGCCTCCCTCTCTCTACTGTGCTAGACTATGTGAACAAGATCGCTCTCGCCCTGCAGGAGCTGCATGAGCATCACCTGCCCCACGCACGTCTGAAGCCCGAGAATGTCTGGCTGGATGCTCATGGCCGTCTGCTGCTCAGCGACGGTGTTCTCACTTTCCCCGAAGCCGATCCCGATAGGCAGATCCCTTCTCCCTACCTGGCCCCCGAGCAGCGGCAGGATCGGGCACAACTTGCCAGCGATCAGTATGCCCTGGCAGTCATGGTCTACGAGTGGCTGGCCGGCCAGCCGCCCGCGCTCGACAACTCCGACCAGCCAGCCCTCCAGCCTCCTCCTCTTGCCGCTGATGACGAGGCCCCTGGCATCCAAGCAGCCTTCGAGCTGGTGCTGCGGCGCGCCCTGGCCCCTCAGCCCGCTGAACGCTTCGCTTCTGTACACGACTTCGCTGCCGCGCTCGAGCAGGCCACGAGCGGAAGCCTGCCTCCTCCTTCAGAAGAGGTCGAGGAGCTGCTGGAGCAGGCTGAGGCCGCCTATGGGGAGGGGGACTACGACCAGGCTCTGGCCATTTTGAATGAGGCTATCCGCCTCGCTCCTGGTCATTCCGACGCCTACCTCCACCGCGGCCTCTACTACATGATTCGCAACCAGGGCGATCAGGCACGGGCCGACTTTGACACAGCTATTCGCTACGATCCCCTGAACACGGAGGCCTACCTCTGGCGCGGCGCCATCTTCAGTCTCCAGGGCCATCACGAGCTGGCCCTCGCTGACTTCAACGAGGCCATCCGCCTCCAACCTGATCTTGCCAGGAGCCACAGCCAGCGCGGTCTCTTCTATCAACGGCAAGGAGAGCATGAGCTGGCTCTCGCCGACTTCAACGAGGCCATCCGCCTCGATCCCACCAACGCCCAACTGTATAGCGACCGCGGCTCCCTTCATCGTGAGATGGGGCGGCCCGACCTGGCTCTCGCCGACCTCAACGAGGCCATCCGCCTCGATCCTACAGACGCCGAACTGTATAGCGACCGCGGCTCCCTTCATCGCGAGATGGGGCGGTCCGATCTGGCTCTCGCTGACCTCAACGAGGCCATCCGTCTCGATCCCACCAACGCCCAACTGTACAACTATCGGGCTGTGCTTCATCGCGACCTGGAGCAGCTCGATCTGGCTCTCGCCGACCTCAATGAAGCCATCCGCCTCGATCCCACTAACGCCCAACTGTACCACCATCGGGCAGTGGTTCATCGCGACCTGGAGCAGCTCGATCCGGCTCTCGCCGACTTCAACGAAGCTATCCACCTCAATCCTACAGACGCCCAACAGTACAGCAACCGCGGCACCCTTCATCACCAGATGGGGCAGCACGATCTGGCTCTCGCCGACTTCAACGAGGCCATCCGCCTCGATCCTACAGACGCCGAAATGTACAGCGACCGCGGCTCCCTTCATCGCGAGATGGGGCGGCCCGATCTGGCTCTCGCCGACCTCAACGAGGCCATCCGCCTCAATCCCACCAACCTCGAATTCTACCTGCACCGCGGCTCGCTTCACCGCGAGATGGGGCAGTACGATCTGGCTCTCGCCGACCTCAACGAGGCCATCCGTCTCGATCCCACCAACGCCCAACTGTACAACTATCGGGCTACGCTTCATCACGACCTGGAGCAGCTCGACCTGGCTCTCGCCGACCTCAACGAGGCCATCCGTCTCGATCCCACAGACGCCGAACTGTACCTCCGTCGGGCTCCGCTTCATCGCGACCTGGAGCAGCTCGATCTGGCTCTCGCCGACCTCAATGAAGCCATCCGCCTCCAACCTGATCTTGTCAGGAGCTACGCCTTTCGCGGCTTCCTCTACCAACGGCAAAGAGAGTATGAGCTGGCTCTCGCCGATTTCAACGAGGCCATCCGCCTCGATCCTACCAACGCCCACCTGTACAACTATCGGGCTATGCTTCATCGCGAGATGAACCGGCTCGAGCTGGCTCTCGCTGACCTCAACGAGGCCATCCGCCTCGATCCCACCAACGCCGAACTGTACAGCTATCGCGGCGAGGTGCGTAGTCATGCGAGCCGGTTCGAGCTGGCTCTCGCCGACTTCAACGAGGCCATCCGTCTCGATCCCACTAACGTCAAAGCCTATCTGAGGCGTTGCCTCCTTCACCGGCTCCAAGGCCACTATGATCTCGCGTTGGCCGACCTCAACCGGATACAACAGCTCCTCCCTGACGATCCAGATCTCTACCTCGATCGCGCTCAGCTTTACGAAGAGATGGGGGATTTCACCAGCGCCCTCTCTGACTACCATGAGGCGATCCGCCTGGCTCCGACCTACGTCCGCGCCTATAACTACCGCGGCCTCCTCTATCGAGAGCAGGGTCAATATGATCTGGCTTTGGCTGACGTCAATGAGGCCATCCGCCTCGATCCTACCGATGCCTCCAGTTACAATAGCCGCGCCCTCATTCATGAGAAGTTAGGGAACCTGTCCCAGGCCCTCAGCGACTACAATCAGGCGATTCAGCTCGATCCCGGCAATACGGCGGCTTATAACAATCGCGCCCTCCTCTACCAGTCGCTGGGCAATTTCGAGCCCGCTCTGGACGACTTCAATGAGGCCATTCGCCTGAATCCGTATATCGCGATTCTCTACTACCATCGTGGCCGGCTCTATGCCAGCAATGGGATGTTAGCAGAGGCTCTCTCTGACCTGGAGCAGGCTTATCTCCTCTCTCCCGACAACGAGAGCATTCGCCATGAGTTAGAGCAGGTTCGGCAGGCGCGCAAACGGCGCAGACATTGATCACCCGGGCGAGCTGCACAGTGCGCTCACGCCCTGGCCATCCCCGGTCTTCCGATGAGCCAGCCGTGTTTCCACTCGCTCTCTCCCACGGGCAGGCGATCAGGGGAGGTGGCCCCCCTCCCTCTCTCTCCTTCGGTAGCCTCTAGCAGTTCCAGGATCAGCCGACGCGCGCCAGGTCTCAGCTCTCAGGAGGTCCTTGCCCCGCGGTTTGGAAGAGAGCAGTTCCTATGCGCTTGCTCAGCCCTTCGATCCGCGACATGCTCCACCTTTTTGGTTCAGCAACCGGGCCTTGCCTCAGCTGGACGACAGTGTTATACTCTAGGGTGGATGTTGTAACCTTTGAACCACTGGATCGCCGCCAGTGCGCCAGGTCAATCCTCTTGAGGATACTGAAAGGCGAGAAGGATGGAGAAACCACAAGACTCGGTGAACTCTGCGCCGTTTTCAACACCACCACGCACACAACAACAGCAGCCGCCCAGGCCGATTACTCAGCTGTGCCCCCGCTACGAGCACGCGATGCAGATCCTCGGGAAGCGCTGGACCGGCCTGCTGATCGCGTCGTTGCTGGAAGGCCCGCGCCGCTTTGGTGAGTTGACTACGATCGTCTCCGGCCTCTCCGACCGCGTGCTCTCCGAGCGCCTGCGCGAGCTGGAACAGGAGGGCATCGTCGAGCGCGTCGTCTACCCACACATTCCTGTACGCGTCGAATACCAGTTGACAGAGAAGGGCCGCGCACTGAAACCAGTGATCGATACTATCCACGCCTGGGCCGAGCGGTGGATCGAGCTGCCTCTTCCTCCATCTTCGTGCCAGCCTTCAGCGACGGATTCATCTTCAGCTTCCCCCTGCTCCGAGGGGGAGACCTGCCCTCGCCAGGCTTAACCTCGCTTGCATCCCTGGCAGATAGATTGACCTTTCTTCCTCCTTGCTGCTATACTCGTCTTCGCCCAGGCAGGCAGGTACTGTTCGTCAGTGGCGGTCTGCACTGCCTCTGCCTCACTCCTTCTTTCTTTCTTTCTTTCTTATTGAGACTCTGCAAGGAGAACTGCGCACATGGAAAATTTATGGGCTCCCTGGCGCATGACCTATATCACGCCCAAGGATGAACTGGCAAAGTCCGATGAGTGTATCTTTTGCAGTAAGCCCGCCGCCCACGATGATGCCCGCAATCATATCGTCTACCGCGGCGAGCGCTGCTTTATGATGCTCAACCTCTATCCCTACAATAACGGCCACCTGATGATCGCTCCCTACCGCCACGTGCCCAGCATTACGGAGCTGGAGGCGGAGACGCTCGGCGAGCTGATGGCTCAGGCACAGTTAGCCTTGCGCGCATTGCGCACGCTGATGACCCCCAATGGCTTCAATCTGGGGATCAATGAGGGGAAGGTGGCCGGCGCCGGCTTCGCCGAGCATATGCATCTGCACATAGTGCCGCGCTGGCTCGGCGATACGAATTTTATGCCAGTGATCGCCGAAGTGAAGGTGATCCCGGAACATCTCGATAATGTCTATCGCCAGCTGAAGGAGACGATCGAGACGCTGCTGCACAGTTGAGCCAGGAGGGAACGATGGCCGCTGTCGGAAGCGACTGGCATGCGGCGGAAGAGGAGCAACACGAGATCGGTGGGCAGCGACAACAATACAGCCCTGGTGCTCGCTACACCAGGGCATCAAAGGCCGTTTGAGAGGAATGCCATTGGTATACGCTTCGGCAAGCCTGGGAAAGTGCCCAGGCCTACGCAGTCCCGCCACCCTACGACGTGCTCCACACCTGCACCGTCGTATCAAGAGACCCCGAGGCCAGCCGCTTCCCTTCCGGCGACCAGGCCACCGACTCTACAGGAGCGCGATGCTCTTGATACGTTAGCAACCGCTGCCCTGTGTCCGCCTCCCACACCTGCACCATCCCATACCAAGACTCCGAGGCCAGTCGCTTCCCTTCCGGCGCCCACGCCACTGACTCTACAGCAATGCGACGCCCTTGATACGTCAGCAGCCGCTGCCCCGTGTCCGCCTCCCACACCTGCACCATCCCATACCAAGACCCGGAGGCCAGTCGCTTCCCTTCCGGCGCCCACGCCACTGACTCTACAGGAGCGCTATGCCCCCGATACGTCAGTAGCTGCTTCCCCGTGTCCGCCTCCCACACCTGCACCGTCTCATCATCAGACCCCGAGGCCAGTCGCTTCCCTTCCGGCGCCCACGCCACCGACTGTACACCAGCGCTATGCCCCCGATACGTCAGCAGCTGCTTCCCCGTGTCCGCCTCCCACACCTGCACCGTCTTATCATCAGACCCCGAGGCCAGTCGCTTCCCTTCCGGCGACCAGGTCACTGACTCTACAGGAGCGCTATGCCCCCGATACGTCAGCAGCTGCTTCCCCGTGTCCGCCTCCCACACCTGCACCGTCCCATCATCAGACCCCGAGGCCAGTCGCCTCCCATCCGGCGACCACGCCACCGACTGTACACCAGCGCTATGCCCTCGATACGTCAGCAGCTGCTTCCCCGTGTCCGCCTCCCACACCTGCACCGTCCCATCATCAGACCCCGAGGCCAGTCGCCTCCCATCCGGCGACCACGCCACCGACTGTACACCAGCGCTATGCCCTCGATACGTCAGCAACGTCCGTCCCGGCGCCAGCCAGCTTCTCCAGGCCAGCCAGCTCAGCCCTCCCACCACCAGCAGGCTCATCCCCACCAGCAGCAGCCCGCGCCGCGCGATCTTCTTGCCTCTCGTGTCGGCAAGAGCTGGCCCTCCCGCTGGCTCCCTTCTCCTGATCACTACCTTGCTTTCCGCCTCTTCCTCCCGCCGCACCGCCTCCTCCAGCGCCTCCGCCCACTCCTTCACCGTCCCAAATCGCTGCTCCGGCTCCCTCGCCAGCGCCTTCCTCACTACCCCCTCCAGCTCCTTTCCGACCTTGATCCCCCGCTCCCGCAGGCTCGGCGGCTCCCTCCTTACCTTCTGCGCCAGCACTTCCGTCCAGCTCCCCTGAAACGGCAGCTCCCCACTCAGCCACTCGTACACACACACCCCCAGCGCATACTGATCGCTCCTCGGCCCTCCCCTCCCCTCCACTTGCTCCGGCGCTATATAGGGCACCGTCCCCCCCGCACTGTTCACCAGCAGCGCCACTCTAAAGTCGCTCAGCAGTATCTCCCCTTGCTCCCCTACTAGCATGTTCTCCGGCTTCACATCCCGATGCACTACCCCCCGCTCATGCGCATACTGCAACGCCTCCGCCACCTGCTTCACATACGCCACCACTCGCCCCGGCTCGACCCGCGTCCCCCGCGGATGCCGCTGGCGCAGCGTCCCCCCCGGCGCATAGTCCAGCACCAGAAATGGCCCCCTCCCCTCAAAGCCAAACTCGAGCAGCCTCACAATGTGCGGGTGCCTCAGCTCTGCAATCAGCTGCGCCTCCCGCATGAATTGCTCCACTTCCTCCCATCTCTCCAGCCTGCCCCGGATCAGCTTCACTGCCGCCACGGTGCCCAGGTGGATATGACGTCCCAGATACACCTCTGCAAAGGCCCCTTGCCCCACCAGCTGCACCAGTTCGTAGTTGCCCCATCGCTGGCCTGGCCATCCGGCCATCTCGGCGCTCCTTTCTCGCGCGCAAACAGCCCGTCTGTTCGCCTGCCTCCGCCACAGCCGGCGAGCAACGGCGGGGCGGTGGCACCAGAAGCCATGATCGGCTCCCATCGCTACCGCTTTTATAGATGATCATCTCTTCCGTGTCAAGTAAGGTTTCCTCGCGCATTGCGAGATTTGCCTATGGGAGATGAGTTCTCCTCTGGAAGAAGCCTGAGAGTGCTCTGCCCCTGAGCATCGCAGACAGTTGCCCCAGGCCCGCTGGCCCCGTTCCGCGCACCACCAGCCGGCGCCAGCTTCTTGCCCTCGCGCCCCTGCTGTGCTATAGTAACGTACTAAGCTGTACGCCTACGCTGGTCGGCGTTGCGGCCTCTCCGTCGCCAGTTCTGAGCAAGAGGGGGTCTGGTCAGGTGCCCGAGACAAGGCAGTTGCTGCTGATCGCTCGCCATAATAATCAACGCCTCTTCTCCGACTATTTCCTCGATGAGGTGCTTCCCACTCAGCCGGAGTGGCAGGCGCTGATCCCCAGGGCGCAGCGCGTGCAGGAGGAGCTGCTCCGCCTCTACGAGCGCTTCCGCCCTTTGCAGAAGACGGCCAATGAGGCCCAGACGGAACATGAGTGGATTCAGCCGGTGCTGGAAGCACTGGGCCACGTCTTTACGGTGCAGCCGTCGCTCCAGGTGCCCGGCGGCGTGCAGAAACCCGACTATGTCTTTTTTGCTTCGGAGGCGGAGCGCGTGGCCTGCCAGGGCCTCCCCCTCGATGAACATGCCGCCGAGCGCGGGGCGCTGGCCGTCGGCGATGCTAAGTATTGGGACCGCCCCCTCGATCAGATGGCCCGCTCAGCTTCAGAGGCCTTCTCGAATAAAAATCCTTCCTGGCAGATCTTCTTTTATATGCTGCATAGCGGCCTGCCCTGGGGCCTGCTGACCAACGGTCGCAAATGGCGCCTCTACCATCGCTCAACCGCTCATAAGCTGGATGTCTTCTATGAGGTCGATCTGCCCGAGCTGCTGGAAAATAGCTCTCCTCAGCAGTTCCTCTATTTCTACGCTTTCTTCCGATCAGAGGCATTCAACCCTCTCTCGCCTCTCTCACTGGATCATCTGCTGACGGCCAGCGGCGAGTCGGCCCAGCGCGTACGCGAGAATCTGCGCGAGCAGGTCTACGATGCCCTGCGCCTGATCGCTCAGGGCCTCTTCGAGTTCCCGCGCAATGAGCTGGCTCCTACCCCAGAGAATCGCCGCCTGGTCTATGAGCATGCGCTGATCCTGCTCTACCGCTTGCTCTTTCTGTTCTATGCGGAGGCCCGCCAGTTGCTGCCGGTGGAGAGCGGGACGATCTATAGTAAGCGCTTCAGCCTGCGGAAGCTGGCAGAGCAGGTTTCGCGCTTGCTGCAGGAGAAGACGGCGCTACCAAACGTGGCCCTGGTCTGGGCCCATTTGAAGACGCTCTTCGAGAGCCTGCATGCGGGTAATCGCCTGATGGGGGTCAGTGTCTTCGATGGCGGCCTTTTTGATCCGCAGAAGGCGCCGTTCCTGGAGCAGTATGCAGTCGGCGATGAGGCCCTCTGTCAGGCCCTGGAGCTGCTGGCCTATGCGCCCGATCCGCACGATCGCAGCCGCAGGGTGCCGATCGATTACCGCGATCTGTCGGAGCGCCATCTGGGGACGATCTACGAGGGGCTGCTGGAGTATACGCTCTATGTGGCCGAGGAGCCAATGGCCGAGCTGCAGGCGACGAGCGAGGTGGTGCCGCTCTCTCAGGTCAATGGCCGCGCTGTCGCCCGCCGCTATGAGCCGGGCGAGGTCTATCTGGTGACCGATAGCGGTCAGCGGAAGCTGACGGGCAGCTACTATACGCCGGATTTTGTGGTCAAGTATATGGTGGAGCGCACGCTGCAGCCGGTCCTCGCTGAGGCGCTGCGCGGGGCACGCTCGCAGGAGGAGCGCATTGCGGCGGTGCTGGGGATCAATGTGCTCGATCCGGCGATGGGCAGCGGCCATTTTCTGGTGGAGGCGCTGGAGTTTCTGGCGCGCTCGCTGGTGGAGCTGGGGGCCGTGCCAGAGGAGAAGACAGGCGAGACGGATGTGGTCTATTGGAAGCGGCGCGTGGTGCAGCAGTGCCTCTATGGGGTGGACGCCAATCCGCTGGCGGTGGAGCTGGCGAAGTTGTCGCTCTGGCTGGCGACGGCGGCCCGCGAGTATCCGCTGAGCTTTCTGGATCACCATCTGCGCCCGGGCAATGCCCTGGTGGGGTCGTGGCTGGCCGAGGCGGCGGCGGGACACCATCCGTTGGCTGGACGCTCGACGGCGGCGGCGGAGGCCGGGCCTGGCTCCAATGGGCGCCGGGGCCGCGCTCGTGCTGGTAATGCCCGGGGCGCGTCGGCTCCGACGGCGCAGGAGCGGGCACGCGCGGACGGCGGCAATGGGACGGGGTCGAATGGGGAGGGGCCGGAGGAGACGCCGGCGCCGCTGCAGTTGGTGCTGCTGGAAGATGCGACCTTCCGCGACGATCTGGGGGCGGCTCTGCAGTGGGTGAGCGAGATCGAGGGGACGGAAGGGCGCTCGCTGGCCGAGGTGCGCCGTCAGGAGGAGGCTTACGCGCGCTTGCATAGCCATTTTACGGCGAAGTATCAGGGGGTGCTGGATCTGGCGACGGCCCTCTTCTATGGGGTGGAGGTCGAAGAAGGCTGGTGGGGCTGGGTGACGGCCTACGCGGTGGGGAAGCCGGAGGCCTCCCTCTATGAGCGGCAGGCTCTGCGCTTGCTGGATGCAGCGGAGGCCCTGCGCCGGCGCCGCCTCTTCTTCCATTGGGAGCTGGAGTTTCCCGAGGTCTTTTTCTCTCCCGATGGTCGCCCGCTCGGCGAACGGGCCGGCTTTGATGTGGTGATCGGCAATCCGCCCTATGTGCGCCAGGAGAAGCTGGCGGAGGATAAGCCCTTCTTCCAGGAGCATTACGCCGTCTACCACGGGCAGGCCGATCTCTTCGTCTATTTCTTTGAGCAGGGCCTGCGCCTGCTGCGCCCGGGGGGCCGCCTGGCTTATATCAGTAGCAATAGCTGGCTGCGGGCCAATTATGCGACGGCCCTGCGCCATCTCCTGCGGACGCAGATGACGGTCGAGGAGCTGATCGATCTGGGCAATACGCGCATCTTTGCCGATGCCCCGGACCTCAGCCCAGCCATCCAGGTGGTGCGCAAGGCGCCGCCGACGCTGGGCAGCCAGGCCCAGGTGGCGGTCTTCACGCGCAGCGAGGGGGTCAAGGATTTCGCCCGCCGCCTGGAGGAGCGGCGCTTTGCGGTGACGATCAGCGATCAGCCCGATAGCGGCTGGCAGTTGCGCAGCGATGCCTCGCGCCGCCTCTTCGAACGCCTGCTGGCCAGCGGCAGGCCGCTGAAGGAGGTGGTGGCCGGACGTATGTACTATGGTATTAAGACGGGCTTGAACGAGGCTTTTATTGTGGATACGGCGACGCGCGAGCGCCTGCTGCAGGCCGACCCGAGCAGCGCAGCCCTCCTCAAGCCGCTGGTGCGCGGCGAGGATCTGCGCCCCTGGTATCAGGAGGATGAGGGCCGCTGGCTGATCTGCCTCCCAAGTGGCTGGACGCGCGCGACCTTTCCCAGGGCCGAGGAAGGCGAGGCTGTGGCCTGGCAGGAGTTTGCCGGGCGCTATCCGCACCTGGCCGCCCACCTGGAGCCATTCGCCAACGCCGCCCGGAAACGACACGATAAGGGCCAATTCTGGTGGGAGCTGCGCCCTTGCGATTATTATGATGCTTTCGAGACCACGAAAATCTTCTGGCCTGACATCTGCCGGCGGCCACGCTTTAGCTGGGGAGAAGCGGGACTCTACACCACTAACACAGGCTATTTTATTCCTTCAGACAGATATGATCTTTTGGGTATCCTTAATTCGCGCTTTACCTGGTTCATTATCATAAACACCTCGCAACCTCTCGCAGAGCGCCGTGGTGCCTTGCTGTACCGCCTCTTCACCCAATACATGGAGCATCTGCCCATTCCCGAGCTGAGCGAGGAGCAGCGCCAGAGGATCGGCGCCCTGGCCCGCCAGCTCACTGAGGTCGCGCGGAGGCGCTATAGCCTGCGGCGCCGCACCACCCAGCGCATCATCAGGGACCTGGGCGCCGGCCAGCACAAGCTGAGCGAGCGCCTCAGCGAGTGGTGGACGCTCTCCTTCGACGCCTTCCGCGAAGAGCTGCGCCGCAGCTTCAAACGCGACATCCCCCTCAAAGAGCGCGACGAGTGGGAGGCCCTGCTCTCCGAGCGCCGTCAGGAGATCGAACAGCTCACCGCCGAGATCGTCCGCCTGGAAACGGCCCTCAACCAGGCCGTCTACGACCTCTTCGCCCTCGACGAGAGAGAGCGCACCCTGATCGATGAGGAAACTGCCTACCGCTACGGCGAGTGGTGAGAAGGCACACAAGCCATCGCCGATAGTTAGTTAGAGAGACTTATGAGGATGTACGTATTTCTAGGCAACCGTATGGTGATACAAGAAGGCTACTCGTCCTGAGCAGCAAGTTCATCCTCTTGCTGAGGCGCTTTCCTGCGCACACGATGCTCTCTGATATACTGATTGAGATCCGCTTTGCGAATGCGGTAGCGTCTCTTCCCTATCCGAACAACCGAGAGCTTCCCTTTCATCACCCATTCCCGGATCGTGCGAACGCTCACCTTCATGTAATTGGCAGCCTCTTCGGCTGTCATCAGCTCGCTCTCCTTTTGCATAAGATCCACGGTCTCCCTTGCCTGTATGAAGTAGCTTCGAGTTTAGCCTGCCCGCCTCCCACTGGTGCAAATCATAGCGAGCCTTCATCTCTGCGCATCGCTACACATCCCTGAGTACATCTCTGCTTTCCTATGCACCGCTATGCACTTCTAAAGCAGTCTAATCCTAAGTATAGGTGACAACATTAGGGCAGGCAACCGTACAGCAATCACCTACCCTCGCTTACCTTCTCATTACTTCATCAACTTTCACTAATAAGCATCTATGTGCATTGCAAAAATTTCCAAAATGTTCTATACTAGGGCCAGGAAAAGTTGAAGCAGCCCGCAAGGGGCAGCGAGTGACGGGCGAGGCGAGGCAAGGCAAGGCGAAGCCAGCCAGGCCAGGTCGAGTCAAGTCGAGAGAAGAAGAGAAAGGAGAAGCTATAGAGATGGGAAGTGAAGTCGCAGAGCTGCGCAAGCGGCTGGAAGAGGAATACATCGCCGGGCGGCGAGCGCTCTACGCGCCGGCGAGCGGCTGGTCGAAGCATGCCTTTATCGAGGCGCGGATGCGCAACATGGAGCGCTATCACCAGCGGCTCTGCGAACTGGTGGGGCCGGAGCAGGCGCTGAAGCTGGTCTTTGAGGTCTTTGAGCGCGGCGAGAGCCTGCTCCCGGAGCGGGCAGCAAGTCAGGGTCAGGGAGCAGCGCCGGCGGAGGCGCTGGCGGTGACAGAGGGAGCGACGTCCAGAGCGGAGGCCAGTCTGTTGGAGCAGGAGCAGGCCGGGGTCGGGTTGGCGGTGAGCGACGGCTCCGGTGGAGATACAGAGCCGCTGCCGGCGCTGCAGGCGAGCGGCGCCTCCGGCGAGGACGAGCCGGAGGCGCCGAAGACGCTCTGGCTGCTGGCCAGCAGCGCCGGAGCCACCTCGGACCTGCTCTATCTCTTCTACGCCGCCGATGAAGAAGAGGCGCAGGCTCTGGCCCAGGAGTGGCTACGCCTGTTAGCTCCGTGGGTCAAATTGCGGGCCTTGCAGCCTCTGCCCACGGGCCTGACCCTGGCGCACGGCCACTATCGTGGCCTCATCCATGTCCGTCCCGACGGCAGCCTGGTCGAGGGCCAGTATTTCCTGGCGGCGGAGAGCATGGCCAGTCAGGAGAGCAAGCCAGTGGGTCAGGAGGCGGCCAGTTCCTAGCAGATTCTCCATCCCAGTTTTTCCCTTCCGATTCCGCGGGTTATCTCGTCCCTGGACCTCTCTATCCCTTGGACAGAGGGCGATGGGAAGCGGCTACGCACCAGCCGTCACAGCCCATCGCCCTTTTCCCCTCGCCCCCACTTCTCTCGTGCCCTTCAGCAGTTGCCTTGCTTGCTTCGCCCACCGTTCTCACCTGCACCCCTCCTGTGTCCTCTCCATCTTCTCTCAGCACATCACTCCCCCTCATCGTTCTCATACTATTGACATCTGTCTCTCTTCTTCTTTATCATTTTCATAGCAAGCTGCTTTCTCGGCTTGAACGAGAAATACCCATGAAAATCCCTTCTCCCGAGGAAGATCGGATCGCCTCCGTCCATCAGGTACCGCACAGGAGAAGCATCTATGGGGTACATCAAGCCAGTTGGATCAACTGATACCTCTTCCGATCTGGTGATCTATTCTCCCTCCCAGATGCGCCAGACCGCCGCTCGTATCCTGGCCGAGGTCAGCATCGCCTCCCAGCAGCATGACACCACCTGGCGCCAGCTACAAGACTGGCTCAACCATGAGGTTGATCCCGCATGGGCTGACGTCATGCGCACCTGCCTGGACCCCTATGTCCAGCGCCTGCGCGCCTCCTATGGCTGGCTCACCGACCTGGCCTATGCCCTGTCTGTCGCCGCCGACTTCGTTGACCAGCTCGATCGCCAGATGGGCGAGCATTTTCAGCCGGCCTCTTATCGCTAGTCACCGCACCGGCTCGTGACACGGTCAGTAAAGCAGTCAGAGGCCAGATCGCTGCTTGAGACGGGAGGCTCCCCAGTCAAGCCCTGGCCTCTCATGAGCTATCTGCAGGAGGTTTCCTGTGTTTACTGCTCCCTCCACTCTGGATCAACGTGACAGTGAAGACCCTGCTCAACTTGAAGAGCACATCCAGCAGAAGATCATCGGCCCGCTGCGCGCCTTTCGCCAGCAGGTGGCATCGCTGAATGACACGCACGTCACCTGCGCCCAGAACTGCGCCGATACCCTCATGGCACTCTTCACAGGCCAGGACAACAAGGGTCGGCCACTCATGCAGGGAGCCGGCGCAGATGCCCTGGCTGACACCTTCGGCCAGTTCTTCGAGGGTGGCCGGCAGCTTGCCGGAAGAATACCAGGCGATCTCGTCGGGCGCCTGCTGCTGGCCTCTCAAGTCAGCGAGAGAAGCGCCGACGACCTGGACTCCCAAGTACAGAGCACCATTCAACACTGGCAGAACAGACAGCAGCATCCTCCAGCCGCCTTTGATCCCCAGAGCGATAACCAGCGCACCAACGCCGCCTTAGAGCAGATCGTCGCGGCCACGCTCGGCAACTATCAGCTTCAGATGAGCAATGGACCTGATCAGGAGCCGCTCCCAAGTCTGCCGCCCTCGCCCCTTGATCCCAAGGGCAGCTTTGGCTACTTCCTGACCCAGCTAAGCCTGAGCCTCCAGACAGCTACCTCGCACTGCCCCCCCTGCAACGATCAAGATTGCACGCTTACCTTCCCTCCTCTACGTCCTGGCGAGAAATCCCATACCTATACGCTCGCTGCTCTCCGGGCCAACCCCAGCCTGAGAAAGCAATTTCTGGAGGATTTCTACAGCACCTTCGCCCCAGGTTACGGCCAGGCTGAAATAGACTTCTGGACATATTTGGATAGCTCTCGCCGCTTAAGCAAACATGGAGGCTACTGGGACTTTACAGACTTCGCTCTGATCCAGGACCAGTTTTTTGCCGCCTACAACACCCTTTACCACCAGCCGGCCCAGAATTCTCGCGTCCAGAACTGGATGAACTTTATTACCCACTGGAAAGCCAATGAAGAGAACGGCAAACGCGCCGAGAACGAGGCCGCCTGGTGGCAAGCCCATAACGCTAGCATCAACTACGGCGACCAGCAGGCGCGCGACAAGGGACTTGTTGGTCAGGAAAGCATGCTTGAACAGGCTTTCATCAAAGAAACTGTCACTGTCATCAACACTATCCCCACCCTACCCGATGGCGCCACAATCTTCAGCCCTCGCTCCAAGCTTACCGGCCTGCTCGCTCAAATCTACTATCCCAGTGATTATAATGATCTTTCAGATGCGGAAGCCTTTATCAAGCAAGAAGTGACTGTTGAGCTTGCCATCGCTAACCCAGTGGCAGCTTCTCCACTGATCGCGCTGCTTATCATTGTCAGGGGCAGCGAAGGTTAAGCATAAGGAGGCTACGCATGATCAGAAACAATCACAGAGTCCTGCCCTCCAGGCCCACCCTGCAGCGCAGGCAGCGTTTCCGCTCCTCGCAGTCCATTCCCCCTGCTCTTGAGGAGCGAGCTGCTGGCCCAGAAGTCAGGCATCAGAGGCTGGCCCTCCTGTCGCTTGACATCTTCATATACTATTTATCTGGTATCTTACTCTCTTTATTACTACTATCGTGCAGCAATACTTCTCAGGCACAGTGGCAACAATTCGGGTCCGACAGTCTCCTTTCTTCCTTCCTCTTCAGCGCCTGGTCCCCTAGCAGCCACTGGCTGGCCGTTTTAGATAGCCATCAAGTGCGAATCCTGCGTCCCGACGGCCAGTCTGCCAGCTTATGGAACGCTGACGCATTCTGCGACTTAGACCCGCCCGGTCCCACCTTCAGCTGGTTGTCGGGCGACCGCCTGGTCTGCCTCGACCGGGCTGAAAGCCACTACCTGTGGTTCTCCATCGATAGCGCCGGTCACCTGCACTATCAAAGTCAGGCGCCTCTGGGTCTCTCTCTCTCCTCTTCTGACATTCCGCTCTTCATCAATGCCAATCCGCGCTATCCACTGATTGCCCTTATTGTTTTCCACAATCAGGAGAGGCTTTTTTTGAGCGACCTGCAAGGTCATCAGCTCCCGCTGCCCGTTCCCATCTACGCCACAGCTGCGAGCTGGTCCTGGGATGGCACCCAGCTCGCCGTGATCGATCAGGCCAGCACCATCACTATCTACCAGCTTGTGCAGCGCGCCAGTGGCCTGCCAACGCTCCGCTGGCTACGCCGTCTCCCTCTCCCCAGCAGCGATAGTGAACCAGTCGCCTGGTCGCCCAGTGGCCGCTGGCTGGTCTGCCGCCACGGCACCTACGAGAGCGAAGATTATCTCTTCCTGCAAGCTACCGACGGCTCAGGCCGATCGTACAAGCTTTCCTCTTCGTACAGGCAAGGTCAGCTCTTTGCTCCTGCCTGGTCTCCCGACGGTCGCCTGCTCGTCGCCACCCAGGTGAGCACGCGGACCCTCTATCAGTTCCCCGTCTCCGCCTGGATGACCCAGCAACATTTGACCCCTTGACGCCGACAGAGCCAGCCACTCAGCCGGCTCTTCTTCGACAGCATGCCCGCGTTGCATCTTTGGGCCTCTTCATACTCCTTTTCAGCATTTTACCTGCTTGCTTCTCCTATCGTTCTCAACTATATTCATTTTGCACTATCTCCATCTTCTCTCATGCATCACGCTACACCATCATTCATCATACTATTAACATCTTTTTCTCTTCTTCTTTACCATTTTCATAGCAAGCTGCTTTCCTGGCTTAAACGAGAAAAACTCATGAAAATCCCTTCTCCAGAGGAAGAAATGAACGCAAAAGCCGGGTCAAGCGAGAGCACCAGCAGAGGCAGAGGGCTAACACGGGTCTGCCGCCCTGCTGGTCCCGATGCCTCCGATGCCTCTGGTGCCCCACCGACCCGGCGCACTCACTCAACACAGCCAGTCTAGCGCACTCAACCCACCTGAGCCTGAGCCTGAGCCGTCGCCGACGGTAGCTCATCGAGCACCGCCCTCAGCGTCTCCTCGACCACCGTCGCCAAGGCTGCGATAAAGCGCGGCTCCACATTCAGCGACTCGATGCGCGCGAACTGCAAGCCGGCCTGCTCGGCCTGCTCCCGTGCTCCCACATCGATATCGTAGAGAATCTCCAGATGGTCGGCCAGAAACTGCACCGGCGCCATCAAGACATGCGTATGGCCCGCCGCCTTCAGCTCCGGCATCACATCAGCAAAATCCGGCTTCAGCCACTCCTCCGGCGTATGCCCGGCGCTCTGATAACAGAAGAGCCAGCGCTCAGCGGGCAGCTCCACCCGCCTGGCAATGGCCGCCGCCGTCTCCTTGAGCGAGGCAATATAGCCCGGCTCCCCATCGACCACCCGTTTCGGCATACTGTGGGCCGTAAACAACACCGGCACCCGGGCCCGCACCTCCGGCGGGAAGCGATCCAGCGCCTGGCGTACCCGACCCGCCAGGGCCTCGATAAAATCGGGCTGCAGATGCCAATCCTCAGCCACCTTCACCAGCAGATCGGAGCGCCCCAGGCGCGCCGCCGCCTCCTTGAGCGCCCTCACGTAGCCGCCCATAATGATCGGCGAATACTGCGGCGACATGATCAGCCCGATCAGCGCCTGGGCCTCCGCCGCCGCCTCGGGCACCACTTCGGCCACAAACGGCGGCGAGAAGCGCATCCCCGCCACCACCTGAAAGCACGGCCCAGCCGGATGACGCCGATTCAGCTCCTCCTCCAGCGCCGCCGCCTGCTGCTGCGTAATCTGAACCAGCGGCGAACCGCCAATCAGCTCATAACGGCGCCGGAACTCCTCAACCAGATCCGGCTCAGGCTTGCGCCCGCCCCGCACATTCGTCATATAGGTCTCAACGTCATCGAGAGTGGCCGGCGAACCATAGGTCATCAAGACCACGCCGACACGCTTGACGCTCTCCATTGCAGTCTATTCCTCTCTCTTCTCTTGAGATAGGTCTCCAGATCTCAGCTCTCTCTTCATCTCGTCTCGGCCCCGCCAGAGCGGGAGCCACAAGCATTCCCCAGCCGCCATGCTCACCAGCCAGCCGACGGGCCAGCCAGGAACGCAACCAGCGGGGAACGGGCCGCTGAATGCCTGACCCCAGGCGCCAATACCCGGCCCGGCTCGTCCCATCAGCGGCGGCGCGTCTCATCATGGACAAAATCGACGAGCCGGCGCAGCACAGCCGGATCGGCCTCGGCAGGCACCCCATGCCCCAGATTAAAAATGTGACCGGGCCGGCCAGCCGCCCGACGCAGCACATCGCGCGCCCCCTCTTCAAGAATCTCCCAGGGCGCCAGGAGCAGCACCGGATCAAGATTGCCCTGAATACCGCGCTCGTAGCCAATACGCTTCCAGGCCGCATCAAGATTGACCCGCCAATCCACGCTGATCACATCGCCCCCCGCCTCGGCCAACAGCTCCAAGAGCGCAGCGTTGCCCGTCCCGAAATGAATGCTCGGCGTGCCCGTCTCCCTGACTGCCGCAAAGATGCGCTGGCAGTACGGGAGCACATAGCGGCGATAGGCCTCTGGCCCCAGCGCGCCCACCCAGCTATCAAAGAGCTGGACCGCCGTCACCCCGGCGCGAATCTGCCCAAGCAGATAGCGCGTCACCACCTCGGTTAGCTTCTCCATCAGGGCATGCCAGAGGGCCGGCTGCCCGTACATCACCGCCTTGGCCCGGGTATAATCGCGCGACGGGCGCCCCTCGATCAAATAGCAGGCCAGCGTAAAAGGCGCCCCCGAGAAGCCAATCACCGCCTTCTTCCCCTCCAGCTCGCGCCCTACCAGACGCACCGCCTCCAGCACAAAAGGCGTAGCCTCCTCCGGCTCGCGCACCTGCAGGGCCGCCACATCGCTCATAGTACGAATCGGATGATGAATGATGGGACCAATCTCCGGCTGGATCTCCAGCGAGACCCCCATGCCCTCCATCGGCAGCATAATGTCAGCATAGAGAACCGCCGCATCTACCCCGAGCTGCTCGACCGGCATCAGCGTCACCTGGGCACAAAGCTCGGGCGTCTTGGCCATCGTGAGGATATCGTAGCGCTTGCGTAGCTCGCGGTACTCGGCAAGGCAGCGCCCGGCCTGACGCATAAACCAGACCGGGGTGGCATCCGGCTGCTCCCTGCGACAGGCCGCCAGAAAACGCGCCAGACCCGTCGAGGCCGCCGGCCCCGCGCCTCCCACCTGCGATTGATGCTCTTGTTCGGTCTGCATAGGAAACTAACGCTATCCCGAAAAAAGGGAGTCCTTTCTTGCCAAGATGAAGCGGGGAGACCGGGACCCCCCCGCGCCTTTTTGCCATGTCATATGATAGCGTGGAAGACAGGACGGCGGCAAATTTTGCAAAAATCTCCACCGCATTCTACCAGATTGTGAGATTTTCGTAACTCCTCTGACAGCAGGGAGAGGCCATCTCAGTCCCCAGGGCAGGGTCGGCCCCAGGCAATCGTCGCCACCACCTCGAAGCACAGCACCCCATCCCGCGCAAAGGGCGCCAGCAGCTCCCGCATCTCCCGCTCAAAGGCAGCTCGCTGCTCGCCATCCAGCCCCGCCAGCGAACTGTAAGCATACTGAGCGGCAATATGATCCTCAATCGTCTGCTGCATCAGCAGCGGCGCCGTCTGGCGCTCACCAAGCAGACGAAATAGCCCGCGCTTCTCCATCTCTGCGACCAGAGGCAGCTCCGGCCAGGACGGCGGACTGGCAAAACGCCGGCGAATCTGGCGGTACTCCTGCCGCCAGGGCAAAAGCTGCTGCAGATCGAGAATCGCTAGCAGGCCCCGCGGCGTCAGCGCCCGCGCCAGACGAGGCAAGACCAGGCCCCAATCCATCAAATGGAGGCACATGCCCGCCGTTACCAGCGCATAGGGCGGCGCCAGGACCACATCTTCCGCCCGCCCATACAACCAGCGAATCGCCGGCGCATCGCCGCCCGGCAGCTCCCTGGCCCGCTCCAACATGGCCAGCGAGACATCGACCGCATCGACGCGCTCCACCGCGGCCAGGGCTGCCAGCGGGCGAGCGAGATTCCCAATGCCGCAGCCCAGATCAAGCACCGCGCGCGGCTCATCCACGATCAACTCGCTGAGGATCGCGAAGGTCTCCGGCGGATAAGGAGGACGCAAATGGTAGTACCTGACCAGACCCCAATCTTGAAAGCGCTTCAGACGCTCTTCATCCGGGACGAACGGATCACCCATCAAGGTCTCTCCTCTATTCAACAAGCAGAGCCATCACCATTATCCTTTATCAGTCGGCTGCAACTGAGCATCAGCAGCCCGAGGCAAGACGCGCTCCAGCAAGCGCAACCAATTGCCGCCCATAATGCGCACAATATCCTCCTGACTATAGCCAGCCGCCGCCAGCGCTTCCGCCAGGCGAGGAAAATCGGCCACCGTCTCCAGCTCCACCGGCGCCTCATCGCGCCCAGCACCGCCATCGAGATCGCTCCCGATCCCCACATAGCTGGCGCTTCCCGTCACCTGACAGACATGATCAATATGCTCCACCGCCCGCCGCAAAGAGACCGGAAAAGGCTGACTACGGCTCCAGTCAGCGTAGAGGAAAGAATTGACCGGCGCGATGCCAATGACCCCCCCACGCTCGGCAATAGCGCGAATCATGGCATCACTGAGATGGCGCGGGCTATCGACCAAAGCCCGGCAGTTGCTATGGCTGGCAATCACCGTCCCACCAAAATGCTCCAGAGCCTGCCAGAAACTCTCTTCGGCCAGATGACTGATATCAAGCACCAGCCCAACACGCTCCATGTGACGCAAGAGGCGAAGCCCTTCCGACGTCAAAGGACCAGGCCGCCCGTTGCCACCACAGTAGTGCGAGCCATGCACCCAGGCCAGACCCAACACACGCAAACCCGCCGCAAACCAGTCCTCCACCTCCTCGGGCCGGCGCACCGCATCGGCTCCCTCCATCAAAGGCACCAGGCCAAAGGGACGCTGCGGATCAGCCGCATTGCTCTGCGACCAGGCCCCCATAAAACGCTCCAGATCCTCCTGAGTGAGCAGCAACCAGACCCCGGCCTCCGACGTCAGCTGACGATAGTAGTCCAGCTGCTCCCGCGCCACACGCCAGGCCCCATCTGGATCACGATAGGCCTGGCTGAGCCGATAGCGCGGATTGACCGGCTTGCCCATCCCTACCAGGGGATAGGCAAAGAGAGTGCCGAAGACAATAGCCACATCCCCACGACGCAGCTCCGGCAAGCCCACCATGCAAAGGCCCCCCTGGGCATCCTCGCGACAGTAATCGGGGTGCTCGCGTGCCTCCAGCGCGCGTGTCTCGGCCACCGATCGCCGTAGATCACGCCCCCACTCCAGAGCATTGTAGGCAATGTCTTGATGCGCATCAACAATGAACATGACTCGTTTTCGCTCCTTTTCCAGTTCAGTATCGGCCAACCAGTCCAGTACCTGCGCCCCCAGCACACGGTTAGACCCACCAGCGAGAAACGCCGCCCAGAACCGTCTACGGCCACAATCCCATGATATGCCACACTTACCAATCCTGTCGAGCAGCAAAGCCGGCCCCGGACACACCTCGCCCTCCCGACCCTGACGCGGCTTCTCCCGCTCTTCCCTTCGCTTCTCCGGCTCCAGCATCCACTTGTTGAGACGCTATCTCATTGACAGCAATCTCTTCATTGTGGTATGCTCCTCAGTAAGAGAGATGCTGTATCAATAACGCCGCAAGCTCGCTGAGGGCTTGTGGTGAGGGAGGAGCAAGCGGCATGCATCAGACCAGGAGCCGCGCGGCGCGCTTTTTGCTCGCCGTCGGACTATTTCTACTCGTCAGCCTGGGGGGAAGCGCCTGCAGCGCAGGCAACTTGAGCGCTGGCGGCAAGGGAGACAGCGCGGGCCAGCTCGCCATTGTGGCGGTGGAGAACTTCTACGGAGACCTCGCGCGTCAGCTCGGAGGCAATCATGTCACCGTCACCAGCATCCTGAGCGACCCCAACATCGACCCCCACGAATACGAAAGTAACGTCCAGAACGCCGTCGCCGTAGCCCAGGCCAGGCTCGTCATTGCCAACGGCGGCGGCTACGACAGCTGGATCGATCATCTGCTGGCGGCAGCGCCCCAACAAGGGCGCATCGTCCTCAAGGGCTACGATCTGGCGCCCATCAAGTTAGAAGATAACGAGCATGTCTGGTACAGTCCTACTGACATCGCCGCCATCGCGCGCGCCATTGCCCAAGCCCTGCAGCAGCTTGATCCGCCCCACGCCAGCGACTACAAGCAGAACCTGCAACATTTCCTCAGCTCGCTCGAGCAGATCACCAACAAACTTGCCGAAATCAAAGCGCGCTACGCTGGCACCCCGATCGGCCTCACCGAAACCATCTTTCTCTATCAGACCACACTCATGGGCCTCAACGTCCTCACCCCCATTGACTTTCAGAAGGCCATCGCCGAAGGCAACGATCCCCCGGCCAGCAGCGTTGTCACCGTCGAGAGCCAGATCCAGCAGCATCGCATCAGAGTTTTGATTTATAATGAACAGACCGCCACGGCCATCACGACAAAGGTGCGCAGCGAAGCCCTGGCGCATCAGATTCCCGTAGTTCCGGTGAGCGAGACCATGCCGCCGGGCAAAACGTATCAGACGTGGATGCTTGACCAGCTCAATGCCCTGGAGACAGCTCTGCAGAAGGCCCAGGCGACCTAGACTGAAGCGAGAGGCCCGCTAGCAGCGGACGGGCGAGCCATCATGAGCCAGGCCCAGGCCGGGAAAGCTGGTTTGGCCCGGTTCGGCGCGGCTCATGGCCGGCGCGCCGGAGTCAGTAGTGGATCAGGCAAAGTGGAATAGAACAGGAAAGGAGCGCACAGTGAGCAGCACTCAGTACGACCAGCGTCCTGGCCTGGCGCCGCAAGCACCTTCCTCAAGAGGGAGGGAGAGTCAGGAGATGATCCCCGGACCCGTCATCGAACTGGAGAGGGTCAGCGTCTGCCTGGGAGGGAGAAGCATTCTGCAGGAGGTCAGCTTTAGCATCAGCCCGGGCGAATTCATTGCGGTGCTGGGGCCGAACGGGGCCGGCAAAAGCACCCTCCTCAAGGTGCTGCTCGGGCTGGTTCGGCCCAGCGCGGGCAGCGTCCGCCTCTTTGGGCAGGCGCCGCGCCGCGGAAACCAGCTCATTGGCTACGCCCCCCAGCATCGCACGCTGGAGGGGGCCCTCAGTCTGCGCGCACGCGACCTTGTCGGCTTCGGTCTCGACGGCCATCGCTGGGGGCCAGGCTGGTTCGTCTCCGGCGGGCGCCGGCGTCAGGCCACCATCGAGGAAGCCCTGGCCGAGGTCGACGCCCGCCAACTGGCCGATATGCCCGTGGCCCACCTGTCGGGCGGCGAGCAGCAACGCCTGCTCATCGCCCAGGCCCTACTCAGTCAGCCACGCCTGCTCCTGCTCGACGAACCGCTCTCCAACCTTGACATCAGCCACGAGCAGGAGATCATCGCCCTCATCGCCCGGCTCTGTCGCACGCGCGGTATGACCGTCTTACTCGTCTCCCACGACGTCAATCCCCTGCTACCGGTCATCGACCGCGTCCTCTACCTGGCGCGTGGGCATGCCGCCATCGGCAAACCGGAGCAGGTCATCACCAGCGCCACCCTGAGCGCTCTCTATGGCGCTCCCGTCGAAGTCGTCGAGGCCCTGGGGCGGCTCTTTGTCGTCGGCGTCGACATCTAAGGCCACCGGCCAGCAAGCAGCAAGAACAAGGAGAGGAGCCAAGGAAAGAAGGAGTGGAGGCGCCATGATCAATCTATTGAGCTATCCTTTTATCCAAAATGCCTTTCTCGCCGGGACCTGCATCGCCATTGTAGCTGCCGTCACCGGCTACTTCCTGCTGCTGCGCGGCCTGACCTTTGCCGGTCATGCCCTGCCCAACATCGGCTTTGCGGGAGCCGCCGGCGCCGTTCTGCTTGGCCTCGACCCGTTGCTGGGCCTGCTCGCCTTCACTATTGGGGCAGCCATCGGCATTGGCCTGCTTGGGCGCAACCTGCGCGAGCGCGACCTGGCCATCGGCATCCTGATGACCTTTGCCCTCGCCCTGGGCCTGCTCTTCCTCTCCCTCTACAGCGGTTACGCCGAGCGCGTCTACAGCATTCTCTTCGGCACCATCCTGGGTATCAGCCGTCTCGACGTCCTGCTCAGCTTTGGCATCAGCCTGCTGATTCTTGGCAGCATCCTGCTGCTCTTTCGCCCCCTCCTCTTTAGCTCTTTCGATCCCGAGATTGCGGAAGCGCGGGGCGTTCCCGTTCGCCTGCTGGCAGTCGTCTTCCTCATGCTCGTGGCGCTGGCCATCGCCATTGCCGTCCAGATCGTCGGCGCGCTGCTCGTTTTCACCCTGCTCGTTGGCCCGGCGGCCACTGCCGGGCGGCTGGCCCTGAGACCGGGGGCGGTCATCCTGCTGGCCATTGTCCTGGGGCTGCTCTATACCTGGCTGGGCATCCTCCTGGCCATTCTCAGCGGCACCATCCCCGTCAGTTTCTTCATCGCCTTCCTCTCCTTCATCGTCTATCTCCCCGCGCGTCTCATCGCCCCGCGTTGGCAGCGACGGCAACAGCAGCCAGGCTCGCGACCAGTCGCCAGCGAAGGCCTCTCGCAGCAGGCCAGCGCGCGGTAATGCAAGGCACCCGTGACCAAGAGAGGAGCTTCAGGAACATGAACATTGGCACACTCTGGCAGCACGAATTTATCCAGAACGCCTTCCTTGCCGGCGGCTGCGTTGCCATTGCCGCCGCGCTGATTGGTTATTTCCTCGTCCTGCGGGCCCAAACCTTCGCCGGAGAGGCCCTGACAGACATTGGCTTCACAGGAGCCACTGGGGCCGCCCTGCTTGGTCTCAGTCCCCTGCCCGGCATGATGATCCTCAGCCTGCTGGCGGCCTTCATCATTGGCCTGCTTGGCGAGCGCCTGCGCGGACGCGACATCGAGATTGGCATGGTTCTCTCCTTCGCCCTGGGTCTGGGGGTCCTCTTTCTCAGCCTCTACGCATCCAGCAGCGGAAGCCATGCCAGCGCTGGTATCGGCCTCCTCTTCGGCTCCATCCTCAGCGTCAGTCGTGAGGACGTCTGGCTCAGCCTGGCCGGTGCCCTCGGTTGTAGCCTGGCCCTGCTCATCCTCTACCGACCGCTGCTCTTTGCCTCCATCGATCCCGAGGTCGCCGCAGCGCGGGGCGTCCCCGTCCGCCTGCTCTCCGTCCTCTTCCTGCTGCTCCTCGCTCTGGCCACTGCCATCTCCGTGCTCGTCATCGGCGTCCTGCTCGTCTTCGCCCTCCTGGTGGCCCCAGCCGCCGCCGCCGGGCGCTTGAGTTCCTCACCCGCCAGCGCCCTCCTGCTGGCCGTTCTCCTGGGCGTGGGCTGCACCTGGGGTGGACTACTCATCGCCTTCCTGGGACCAGGCCAGCACCTACCGGCCAGCTTCTGTATCGCCACCCTGGCCACCTGCTGCTATGCTGGCGCCTCCCTCATCGCCCATGTCCGCCAGCGTCGCGCTCCCCGTCTCCCGGCTCAGCCCGCCCATCCCTGCAAGGGACGACGCGCCGCCGTCTGAGACGGTCCGCCAGGGGAGGCAGCAAGTAAGTAAGACCAGCCAAGAAAGGAAGAGAAAACAGCCATGCCAGATCGTCTCGTCTACAGCACCGACGGCGGACGAGTCACCCATTGTCCCGTCTGCCACCAGCCCTATCGCCACTGTCGCTGCGAGAGCGGGAGCGGAAGCCAGCCAGCCTCGACGAGCGCGCCCAGCGGCGGAAGCGTCCGCGTCAGCCGCGAACGGGCCCAGCGCGGCGGCAAAACGGTCACCGTGATCCGCGGCCTGCCCGTCAGCCAGGCCGGACTAGAGACGCTCGCCCGCGACCTCAAGCGCCTCTGCGGAGCCGGGGGAACCGTCAAGGACGGCGCCATCGAAATTCAGGGAGACCACCGCGACAAGGTCCTGGCGCATCTGCAGCAGCTTGGCTATCGCGCCAAACGGGCCGGCGGCTAAGCTCCCGCCAGGGGAGAGTGTCCCCACAGCCTGCCTGCTCCTCACCCCCTCCTTGCCAGGTCTCCAGCCAGCATACAAGCGAGAGCAGTAAAAAGAGCTTTTCCAGCACTGAGAGCCGTGTATCTAAACGAGTTCCGTTTTCGAGTCAGCCCCAAAGAAGAAGAGAGTAAGCGAGGCGGTCTCAGTTCAGAATCAGAGAGAGCGCGCAGCCAGCCGCCGCGCCCAAAGACGTCGGAGCGCGCCATTGCCAAACGAGTATGCTGCAAAGAGGAAGGGGAAGCGCATAGCCATGAACATTCACGAACAGCTGGAGAGTTTGCTGGCCAACCTAGGAGTAAGTATGGAACAGCAGCAACCGGAGCCTTATGAGGAGCACGAAGGGGCAGAGAACGAGGTGCCCGAAGTCTCCATTTTCCAGGCATCGCGCGATCACTACGGCGTCTTCTATCGCCTGGACATCATCGAGCACGAGCCGCAGCTGCGCATCATCGTTCCTGTCGAATACGGGGCCTTGAAGATGGAGGTCTATCTAGTGCGCCTGAGCGGGCGGACAGGCATCAATAGCTGGTTTCGCAGCCTCGCCAGCTACCGCGGCAGCGCGACCTTTGAGCGCACCCGCGAGATCAGTCAGCAGCACCTTCTCTACGCCGTAGCCGAGATCATGAAGCAACTCTTCTGGGCCGGGGACCTGGACCAGATGCGGTTTCCACCGGAGATCGAAGTGACCCGCCTGGTCTAGGCACTGACGGAGCGGCGGCAGCTCACCCGCGCGCCCCGGTCAGAGCGACGGTAGAGCAAGCAGACCGGGCATCGTCACCTGAGACAACAGCCCACTCGTCCAGCCTCTGCGGCCAGGCGAGTGGGATTTTTTGCTCTTTGCGACCATGAGAAGATGCCAGGCATATCGATCTATGGTACACTGGCACTATTCGAAAAGAGGTCAGCAAAGGGAAGCGCCATGATAGAGAACCTTGAGAGCCTTGGTCAAGAAGCGCTCGACTATCTCAGCCAGAAAAACACCGCGCGAGAGCAAGCGCTGCCACGTGCACGCACCTTGATCCGCTACTGCGCCAATAGCATCCGTGCGGCCCACCGGCGGGAATTTGCCGCCGCCGAGGAGCTACTTGCCAGGGCGGCGGAGCTGCTCACTCAGATCGGAACAGACCTGCGCGAGCAACCGGATGTCTTCTACGCCGGCTTCGTCCAGGATGCCCAGAAAGAATATGCCGAGGCGGCGGCCTTTCTGGCCCTGATCCAGGGGAGAGCCTTGCCCCATCCGCAGAGCCTCAAGATCGATTGGGCGCCCTATCTCAATGGCCTGGGGGAGGCCGTCGGGGAGCTGCGGCGCTACGTCCTGGATCGCCTGCGCCAGGGCTGGCTCGCTGAATGCGAGCAGCTCCTGCAGCACATGGACGACATCTACGCCCTGCTGATCACCATCGACTTCCCCGACGCCATCACTGGTGGCCTGCGCCGTACCACCGATACCGCACGCGCGATCTTAGAGAAGACACGCGGAGACCTCACCGTCGCGGTGCGACAGGCACAGCTTGAGGGAAAGATCAGCGAATTATTGACCGCGCTCCACGAGAAAGGTACGGCACCTTCGTGATGTGCCGATTGGCCGGCAGGTTGTATACTAACAGTGACGAAGGCGTCACCGGCTCAGCTTGCAGGCCGCTTATCCTGCCTGCAGCAACCGAGCAGCCAGACCAGGAGCAGTCATCTTCTATAGCATCTTTATCGTCTGATGTCTTTCTGTCTTCTTCTTCATATTAATAAGAGACCCGATGGTGCGCCGCCGGAGCTAGCGGTAAGTGCGCAGCGAAAGGGGGGCATATGTCGCAGCAAGAGCTTACGAACAAAGAGCAGTCTGCAAAAGAGCTAGAGACTGCAGAGCAGCATAGCGATCCTATCAGCAATGGCAAAGGGAAACAACGCGAGAACGAAGTCAGAGCCAGTTCTCAGATCGTGACAGCCGAGTCGGTGCAGGCAGAAGAGGTTCCGACCATTCCCCTGGGGTCGTTACAGACCCTCAGCACCCTGCAGCCCGAGGTCTCGGTGCACTCAGTTGAAGCAGGAGAAGCGGTCAGCACGCCGGCCCCATTGGTGGCGCAGCCGGCGGAGTATCGGCGCAGTGTGAGCGAGTGGTTGCGTCTCTGGTGGGAAGGCATGCGGCCCCATTATCTCGTCCTGAGCGTCATGCCGTTCCTGCTGGGAAGCGTTCTCGCGCTGGCGCAGGTCCTTAGCCTGCGCGGGCCATTGGGGTTGGGGCAATGGCACCCACAGCGCTTCCTGGTAGGGCTGCTGGCCGTAGTGCTCCTGCAGCTTGGGGCCAATCTCATCAACGACTACTACGACTACTTGCGCGGGATCGACACCAGCAACACTCTGGGGCCGGGCAAGCTCATCCAGCAAGGATTGATCAAGCCTACGCGCGTTCTGGCCCTCGGCCTGGTCCTTCTGGCCGGTGGCTCACTACTTGGCCTGCTGCTCGCCCTCGCCTCCGGTTGGGCGCTGTTCCTCTTCGGTCTGCTGGGGCTGCTGGCAGCCTACTTCTACAGCGCCACGAGGCGAGCGCTCTCCTCACTCATGCTCGGCCTGCCAGTCGTCTTCTGTGTCTACGGTCCACTCATCACGCTAGGGGCCTACTACCTGCAGCAGGTCCAGCTCAGCGAAGAGGTCCTTCTTTACAGCCTGATGCCGGGCCTGCTGGCAGCTGCTTTTGTGTACGTCAATGACATGCGCGATGTTGAGGACGATGCCCAGGCTGGCAAGCATACCCTGGCCAACACGCTGGGCCTTGGTCTCAACCGGACCCTCTTCCTGGCGCTCCTGGGAGGCGCCTACCTTGTCCTGCTCTTCATCGGTTTCCCTCACAACGCGCCTCACCTGGTACTCATCGCTCTCTGGACCTTGCCTACCCTGGTCATTGTGGTGAGCGGTATCCTGCGCACCGATCTCGCCTCCGGTCTCCATCTTGTCCTGCGCGACATGCTCAAGTTAGAGGCCTGGTTTGTCGCTTTGCTCGTCGTGGCTCTGCTGCTCTCCGCGCTCCTCCCCATTCTCCCCCAGGTGCCTTCCCTGGCCTTGCCCTGAGCCGGTCCGGGCGCCGGGTTTCCTCCTTCCGAGGCAAGGATAAACCCGGCGCCAGCCTGCTCATCTTCTGCAGAACAAGGGCTATCCAGCCAGCCGTCATCTTTCCCCTCTCTCCCCCACCATCTTCCACTGCAGAGACTCGCAAGCTCCGCCTCCCAGGCACAGCTCGCGAGTCTCTGCAGTGCCTCAGCGTCGCAGCCCATTCAACCCATTTACAGGGGTGGTACACTGTGCTACACTTTGGTTGTGTCAAGGACGTCCTGGCGGTTATTTCAGAAGGAGGTGTCCCATGGCTGGCTGGGAACAAGAACTAGCCGAGCTACTGCGTGAGCTGGGGGTAACGCTCGAAGGCGCAGCATCGGACTCCCATACTCACCTCCAGGCCAACCAACGTGCGAGCTACAGCGAGGTCAGACAGGACGATGAGGAGAGCAAGACCCTGCCGGTCCCCACATGGGACGACGATGCTCCCCCCCCCGCCGACGAGGATGCCTGGCTAACAGAACTGCGCCTGATGCGCCGTGAAGTTGACTCCATCGTGGCCCAGGTCATCCGTCTGATGCAGAGCGGGGATCTCGATGCCTCCTTGAAGGAAGACGTCATGGTTGTGCTCCGGGCCTTACGCCGACGCGCCTCACCTGGCCCACACGCAGCCCCGAGCGACGAGACCTATCTGGAGTTCGCCGCGGCCATGCTCCATTTCTGTCGCCTGGTCCTGCGCCTCAGCGAGACAGCCATCGAAGACTAAGCCGAACGAAGCACGCGACCGCTTTGCCACGCCGCCACTCCAGAGAACGAGGTCCGATCTTGATCGCAGACCTCCTCTCTTCGAGAGCTGACAAAGCGATCGCTCGCTTAGTCGTTCGTACACTGTCCTGCGGTCCTGCTGCCGACCGACCGACCTACCCACCCACCCAGGAGACCCAGCGCACCAGCCACGTGGTCGCCACGTCACGCCGCGCGGCAATAGCCTTCCGCCTCTCCACCAGCACCGGCAAGCACAGAGCGGTCGAGAGTTCAGCAGCCTGCCACCCCAGGGGAGGAAAAGAGCGGCCAATTGCCTTTTGCCTTGTTCCTCGCCTCGCTGGCCTGGAGCGACAAAGAGAAGCCAGCGACTCTGCGTAGGAGAAGAGAAGAGGCCGACCAGCGCCATCCTGACCATCTACTCCTTCGCTGGCCTCCGCGGGCAAGCAGCGCCCTAGCCGGGCCAGGAGCCAGGCCCAGATCGCCACATTCTGCCACCCTGCAACACCTGGCGCAGAGAGGTAGAGACAGTTATCCACGCTTCCCCTGGCAAGAGCAGGCAGACCCACCCGGCTCGCTCAGAGAAGACGACGATACTGCTCCGGGAGATTCTCCTGATCAAAGCCCTCATTCACAATGCCACGCTTCAGCAGATAGCGCAGGAACTCGAGGCGGCGCTGCTGGAGGAGGCCCGCAGGAGAAGAGTCACTCAACTCAGCGCTCTCTGCCCCCGCCTGCGCCTCCGCTTCTGCAGAGGCCTCACCAGACGAGAGGAGATCGTTCTCCCATATCCACCGAATACGCTCGCTCAGGGAGCGATTAGGATCAACCAAAGGACCGGGGAAACCGTGCAGGCTATAATCAAGGGACGGCAACCCACCGAGCGCACCGGGCGGAGCTGTCAGCTTCGGCGGCAAGAAGAGATCCTGGTCCTCAAGAAGGAACGAGTAGCGAGATGTAGGACCGGCTTGCGAGGCCAAACCACTGGCCGGCGTCGACGGCGAAGTGGAGGTGGGCGTGCCTGACAAAGGAGGCTGACGTGACGCCAGCGCGGGAGCGCCGGAGGCCCCACTCGCTTCCGCCGCCACCACCTGGGAGCGTCGCTTTCTCCCGGGCCACCATGCAAACAATCGAGCCAGCCATTTAGAGAGTGTTCGCGCGATCATGGGAGTGCCCTCTATTCATATCAGGGCGCTGGCCGCGCCCGGCTAGCTAACCACAACCAGGAAAGACGCGCCTGATAGCTGCTGAGTTGCCTGCTAACCTTTTGAAAACGCACGAAAAATAAATGAAGCCCAAGAGACATAGTAGCATATCGCCATGAAGACGTCAAACCACCTTGCAATTTTCGCGCCCGCATGCCATAATCAAAAAGGCCAGGCGGCCAGAAGGACAGCCCTGGCCTGCAGATGGGAAGGCACGCCTGCCCATACGCATGCACTCCGCTCCCGTGAGGGGGTCAGGCCAAGAGCGCAGAGCCGAGCCGACAGCTGTGCGCCACGCAGCCCTGGCCCACGCTGCTACCGGGTGATTGTGACCTTTGAAGCAGAAAGAAAGGCATGTGTCGGTCATGCAGGAAGACATCCTTGGGACCAGAAGGACTGCAATATCGGATACATATGTCAACTGCTCCAGGTGTAATAAGGCAACACGTCTGCGCTACGCGCGCATCATCCAGAGCGACGTCCTCTCAGAGAGCCATTCAGAATACGAATACCTCTGCCCGGAGTGTCAGAAGGCGCTGGCCAGCGGCGAAAAAGATCTTCCTCTGCTGTAGTCAGCATGTGTCCTGTCTACAGGGCTGAACAGGACGTCTTCGCTCTTCCCCTCTCCATCTTCCTCGCCTGAGAGACAGCAGAGCAGAGCAGAGCAGAGCAGATTGCAGCAACCAGGGGCTGGGCAGAATACCCAGCCGGTTAGTCAGTCAGTCAGTCAGTTAGCCAGTCAGCAGTATTGGTTACCAGGAGAGGGAGGGAGAAGGCGACGGGAACGAGCAAGCAAGGCTAAGCCGAAGCGGCAAGCCAGGTCCCCTGCTCTGGGACGAGAAGAGGCGAGGCGTAGCCGGACCTGCCAGCGTCAAGCCGCAGCTGCGCGGTTCTCTCTGCCAGTTCGCGGCTGACCGCCAGTCCTGCGTGGCTCGCTTGACCCTTCTAGCAGGCCAGCAACCAACCAGTCAGCGACTCGCACGCTCAGGGAGAGAGCACTTAGCGAAGCCGAGAGCAGCCAGGTACGGAGGGAGCCAGGCCAGGGCAGGCGGCTGGCTGGACCAGTGGATAGACGGCCAGGGAGCCGATCAAGATCCCAGTGGAGTCCAGTCGTCCAACAGTCGTCACTAACAGGCAAGGAAGTTGCATGTAGGTCACGCCTCACGATCCGTTTGAGGAGAGTGAAACGAGGTAAACCAGTATGCGGATGCGCTACCGCTCTGTGACCTATCGCTATATCGATGGGTCAGGGCAACAACTGCAACGCCACTATCGCCAGTTGTTGCAGGAAGTTCTCTGGCAGAGCCAGCAGGCGCTTCTCCAACACTCGGAGGTCTGGCGTCCTCCTGCCGATATACGCGAATCGGCGGAGCAGGTCGTCGTGAAGATAGAGCTTGCCGGAATGTCAGAGGATGAGATTAACGTCACACTCTACGAAGACGCGCTGGTGGTCAGCGGCGAGCGGCGAGATGACAATGAGGACCGCGAGAACCTCTCCTATCAGGAGGCGCAGATCCGCTATGGACCTTTTCGCGTCGAGGTCTTCATTCCCTCGCCTATCGATCGCGAGGCAGTGACAGCACGCTATGAAAATGGCTTTCTCTGGGTCACGTTGCCCAAGCTGCCCGCGACCCGCAGCGAGCCTCAGCGCGTCCAGGTTCGGCAGAGTGCCACGGAGAAGTAGCAATTAGCGAATGAACCGAACGAACTACTGACTGAGAAAGGTTTATGGAAAAGGATCAGAAGAAGCGCGGGCTTATGCCTGAGCAGGCGGTCGAAGAAGAAGCAGAGGAAGAGCAGATTCTGGAGAGACGAGACGAAGAGGAGACTCAGGCGAAAAGTGCTCCTGCGCGGCAGCGCCCGGCTCGTGGCAGGCGAGGAGAGGCCGCTGCCAGCTCGCCCTCCACACGCCAGAAGCCGCGGCGGCGCCAGCGACGCGCGGTCGATGAGGATCTCGAACCCTCCCGCGAAGAACGCTCCCACCATCATCATCACTACCACGATGAGCGGGAGGAGGACGACGACGAGGAGCGGTTTTCGATCCCTGAAATCCTGCCGATCCTCCCCCTGAAAGATGTCGTGGTCTATCCTTTCGCTATGCAGCCGCTGGCGGTTGGTCAGGAGCGCTCGATTCGCTTGATCAACGATATCATGCCGGGCAATCGCCTGGTCGTACTGGTGGCTCAGCGATCGGCGGAAATCGAGCAGGCCGGGCCGGATGACATCTTCAAGATCGGTACAGTCTCGCGCGTGGAGCGCATGATTCGCATGCCCGATGGTACGATCCATATCATTGTCAAAGGGCTGGAGCGTGTGACCATCGGCGCGTTCGTTCAGGAAAAGCCTTATCTGAAGGCGTACGTGACCCTCCGGCCTGACCTCCAGGAGAACGATACCGAGACCGAGGCCATCAAGCGCAATGTGGTCAGCTACTTCCAGCGCATGGTCGCTCTGGTCCAAAATGTGCCAGAGGCCGCCGCCGCCGCCAACCTTAATCTGGAAGAGCCTCGCCAGGTGGTCTACCTGATCGCGACCTTCGTCCAGATGGAGCTGCAGCTCCGTCAGAAACTGCTCGAACTCGATTCGGTGCGCGCCAAGCTTAAGGAGCTGAGCAGCTTCCTCGCCCACGAGCTGGAGATCTTCGAACTGGGCCGCAAGATCCAGAGTCGCGCCCAGGAAGAGATGAATAAGATGCAGCGCGAGTACCTCCTGCGCGAGCAGCTGAAGGCCATCCAGCGTGAACTGGGCGAGGAGAGCGAAGAACAGGCTACTATCAATGAGCTGCGCGCCAAAATCGAAGAGGCCAAAATGCCCGAGGAGGCCCTCAAGGAGGCCAACCGCGAGCTGTCCCGTCTGGAGAAGCTGCCCACGGTCTCGCCTGAGTATAGCATTATCCGCACCTACCTTGAGCTGCTGGTCAGCCTCCCCTGGAGCAAGAGCACCGGCCAAACGATCGATGTCCAGAAGGCGCGTCAGGTGCTCGATGAGGATCACTACGATCTGGAGAAGATCAAGGAGCGCATTCTGGAATACCTGGCCGTGCGCCGCCTGAAGGAGGAGCGCATGGCCGAGCGGGCCAGGCGCGAGGAGGAGGCCGCCGAGGCCGCGGCGGAGGGCGAGACCGATAAGCGCCGCCCCACGCAGCCGCTGCATTCGGGCGAGGCCAATCGTCAGCTCAACCGTGAGCCGATCCTCTGCTTCGTCGGTCCACCAGGCGTCGGCAAAACTTCCCTGGGCCAGTCGATCGCTCGCGCCTTGGGGCGCAAGTTCGCGCGTATGTCCCTGGGTGGCATTCGCGACGAGGCCGAGATCCGCGGCCACCGTCGCACCTATATCGGGGCCATGCCCGGGCGCATCATCCAGACTCTGCGGCGTGTCGAAACCAATGATCCTGTAATTATGCTCGACGAGGTCGATAAGGTCGGGGCCGATTGGCGCGGCGATCCTTCTTCTGCTCTGCTGGAGGTCCTTGATCCAGAGCAGAACTACAATTTCCGCGATAACTATCTGGACCTGCCTTTCGATCTGTCGAAGGTCTTCTTCATCGCCACGGCCAACTCGCTGGAGCCGATCCCCGCTCCGCTGCGGGACCGCATGGAGATCCTGGAGCTTTCGGGCTACACTGAGGAGCAGAAGATGCATATCGCTCGCAATTATCTGCTCCCCAAGCAGATCGCGGCCAATGGGCTGGGCCCGGACGAGCTGATCATCGATGATGAGGTGATCCGCTATGTGATCCGTGGCTATACGCGCGAGGCGGGCGTGCGCAATCTGGAGCGGGAGATCGGGACGCTCTGCCGCAAGGCAGCACGCCAGATCGCTGAGGGGCGCCAGGCTCCGATCCATATCACGACGGGGCAGCTGACCGAGTATCTGGGCCGCTGGCGCTTCTTCGAGGAGGCCGCCGAGCGCATCGACCGGCCCGGCATCGCTACTGGCCTGAGCTGGACCCCCGTCGGTGGCGAGATCATCTTTGTTGAGGCCGCGGTGATGCCCAGCAAGGAGAGTCAGCTGATCCTGACGGGACAGCTGGGCGATGTGATGAAGGAGTCGGCGATGGCGGCTCTCAGTTACGTGCGCTCAAACGCCGCCGCGCTGGGCCTGCCCAACAATGTTTTCGAGAACCAGGCTGTGCATATTCACGTTCCTGCGGGAGCTATCCCCAAGGATGGACCGTCGGCAGGCGTGACGATGGCCACGGTCCTGGTCTCTCTGGCCAGCGGGCGCAAGGTGCGCTCGGATGTGGCCATGACGGGCGAAATTACGCTGCGCGGGCGCGTGATGCCCATCGGCGGCGTCAAGGAGAAGGTGCTGGCCGCCTACCGCTCTGGCATCCATACGGTGATTCTGCCACGCAAGAATGAGCAGGATCTGCTGGAAGACCTGCCGCGCGAGCTGCGTGAGCAGATGGAGTTTGTCTTTGTCGATGACATCAGGCAGGTGCTGGATGTGGCCCTGGAGGGCGGCCTGCCCGCTCCTCGCCCGGAGAGCATCGCGGGCAAGGAAGAGGGCGACCAGGATCGCAGCCAGGACCAGACCGGCCCGCAGGCCGCGGAGGAGGCCATCGTCCGCGCCACGTGAGCACTTGCGCTCCCAGACGGCTGCGATGGATAGGAAGCCCCTCTCCGAAGAAAGGAGCCCCTGACATCGCAGCCGTTTTATCTGCCGCCCGCTGGTCTGGCTACTTCCCTCATCCAGCCTGACTTCGCAGCCGCCCGGCCTTTCCTGCCCCTCCGCACTTGCTTTCCTCTCTGCAGCTCAAGCCCCCGAACCAGCACTACCAACGGAGCTGTTCTTTGAGACTGACATAGCGCTGCTTGCCGATGACAAGGTGGTCGATCAGCTCGGTGTCAAGGAGGCGTCCCGCAGCGATCAGCTGCTCGGTGACAGCCACGTCCTCCGGCGAAGGCGTCGGGTCCCCGCTGGGATGATTATGGCAAATGAGAATGCTCGGGCAATTGCGCAGGACCGCGGGACGAAAGACTTCCGCCGCGCGCAGGACCGAGCTGTTGACCGTCCCTTTGTAGCGCTTTTCGATGGCTACCACCTGATTTTTGGTATCGAGTAGCAGAATCCACATTTCTTCGTGTTCCAGATAGGCCATCTCCATCATGACCAGCCGCGCCGCATCTGCCGGCGAGGTGATGCGATAACGAGCCTCCGGCTGCTCTAGCTGCAGGCGCCGCCCCAGCTCCAGAGCGGCTTTGAGCTGAGCCGTCTTCGCAGCACCTAGCCCATGCTCATGGCAGAGCTTGGCCAGATCGGCCCCCATGAGACCACCCAGGCCCCCATAGAGCACGAGCAGCTTGGCCGCCAGTTCTACCACATTACTGCGCTTCGTCCCGGTGCGCAGCACGATGGCCAGTAGCTCGACTGTCGAGAGGGCTTGCGGCCCGTAGTGCAGCAGCCTCTCCCGCGGACGCTCACTACTGGGCATATCATGAATAGTAATATGATACGCGACTCCCTCTCCACTTTTCTCGTCTTTGAGACGCTTTTTCTCCATCAGTTTTTACAACCAGGGTCCTTTCTCAATTTGCTGACAAAGCTATAAGGATAAAAGGCTTATCTATGATAGATGATTCTATTTACTGAGGCAATAGCCATATTTGGAAGCAGGCAGTTTTTGAGATGCTTCACTTTACTGCTTGCTTACTACGAATGGAAAGGGGGAGAACAAGAAGGGAGTCCCTTTACAGGTGGCTTGCCTGATATTCACACGGTCTTAACAGCAACTGATCATCCTCTCCCTGAAGCCCTTCTTCCTTGCTTCCGGGGGGGTGTTTAGTGTTCTGTTTTGCAGCTTCCTGGCTGCGGTAGTGACAGAGCGGCGGAAGAAGGGCCGTTCAGGCTAGTGCCGATCTGTTCCGCCGCTGGCGTGGAGGGAGCGGCAGCAGCTCAGGGGAGGCGCTCCAGGCGTGCATAATCCAGGCTGAGGCGCTTTTTGCCATGCTTCCCCTGAAACTGCACCTCGACAAACTCAGAGCCACCTTCCAGCTCACTCTTGAGGACGATGCCCTGCCCAAAGAGATGGTGCAGCACGCGATCGCCGGGCTGGAAGCGAGGCGCGGTCGGTGTCACGGAAACATCGGAGGAAGCTGGCGCGAAGGTCGTGTCGGCAGGCACGCTGCGGCGCGGGCGGGAAGCAGCGCCGCCAGAGACCCGGCGAGAGCCATAGTCTTCGTGGTCGTGATCATAGCTCTCGTAGCGGCCTCCCCGCTCCCAGGTTGAAGACTGGCGGAGCGATCCAGAGCCGGGGCTAGAGGCAAACAGATCGGGTGGAATATCCTCCAGAAAGCGCGACGGCTCCGTGTAGACCACATCGCCGAAATACGAGCGGCGGCGGGCGCGCACCAGATAGAGACGACGCATGGCGCGCGTGAAGCCGACGTAGGCCAGGCGACGCTCTTCCTCCAGCTGCTCGGGCGAATCGATGGAGCGCCCATGTGGGAGAATGCCCTCGTCGAGTCCTACGATGAAGACCACCGGAAACTCCAGGCCCTTGGCCGCATGCAAGGTAATCAGCGTCACGGCGTCCTGGTCCTCTTCATGGAGGAGGGTGCCCTCTTCGCCTGTCTGAGCCACATCGGCCCCGCCGACCAGAGCCACATTCTCTAGAAACAGCTCCAGGGCCAGCGAAGTTTCAATCTCAGCATAATCCTCAGCCACGCGACGCAGCTCCAGGATGTTACTCCAGCGCTCCTCACCCTCGGGAGAGGCGCGCAGCTCGGGACCATAGCCTGTGCGCTCCGCTACACGGTCCAGCAGCTCTGGCAAGCGCAGCTCGGCCACCGAGGCGCGTAGCTCTTCCAAGAGCTGAGCGAACTGCTGGAGGGCGTTCTTGGCCGCGCGCCCCAGCGTCGGATGGTCTTCGCTCCGCTGCAGAGCATCATAGAGCGAACGCTGCTCTTCGCGCGCCCAGCGCTGCAGCTCGCCCAGCGACTTCGGACCGATCTTTCGGTTAGGTACATTGATGATGCGCTGCAGGCTCAGGTCGTCGTGAGGATTGAGGAGCAGGCGCAGGTAGGCCAGCATGTCCTTGACTTCTTTGCGCTCGTAGAATTTGCGGCTGCCAATGACTTTATAAGGGATGTTGGCCCGCAGAAACTGCTCTTCGAGGGCGCGCGACTGGGCATTGGTGCGATACATGACAGCGATCTCGCTGCGCTGGGCTACCACCCCGCGCGCCAGCAGCTTGAGGATCTCATCGGCAACGTATAACCCCTCGGCCTCGTCGTTATATGCCTCGTGGTAGATCAGCTTCTCGCCCTGGCCGAGAGCGGTCCACAGCCGCTTCTCCTTGCGGGCCGTGTTGCGCCGGACGACGCACTGAGCGGCATCGAGAATGTGCTGCGTCGAGCGATAGTTTTGCTCTAGCAGAATGATACGCGCCTCGGGAAAGTCGCGCTCGAAGGCCTGAACGTTCTCGGCGCTGGCGCCACGCCAGCTATAGATCATCTGGTCATCGTCCCCAACGACGCAGACATTGCCGCTGCCGCCGGGCCGCTCGTAGCTGCCCCGCCCCAGCAGGCGAATCAGCTTATATTGCGGTACATTGCAGTCCTGGAACTCGTCAACATGGATATACCGCCAGCGCTGTTGGTAACGCTCCAAGACCTCGGGTTCCGTGCGCCAGAGCTGCTCGGTGAGCATCAGGAGATCGTCGAAGTCGACGCTGTTATTGGCCCGCAGCAACTGCTGATAGCGCCGGTAGACGCGAGCGGCCACCTCTTCGGTATAACGGCGAGCCTGCTCGGCCATCTGGTACGGGGAGAGCATGGCGTTCTTGGCGCGCGAGATCAAGGCATGGATCAGCGAGACGCGATACTGCTTCTCATCGAGATCGAGGTCGCGCAGAGCCTGCTTGATGAGGGCGGCCTGGTCATCAGTATCGAGGATGACAAAGGAGCGCGTCAGGCCAAGCGGCGTCAGTAGCTCCGCCTCAGCGCGCAGCACGCGGGCACAGATCGCATGGAAGGTGCCAATATACATCTCGCGGGCCTCGCTCAGGCCCACCAGCTTCTCGAGACGCTCCTGCATCTCGCGCGCGGCCTTATTGGTAAAGGTCACGGCCAGAATATGCCAGGGCCGCACGCCACGGCAGCGCACCAGATAGGCAATGCGATGGGTGATGACGCGCGTCTTGCCGCTGCCGGGACCAGCCAGGATCAGCAGCGGCCCCTCGGTAGTAGTGACGGCCTCCCGCTGCGGTCCGTTGAGGCCGGCCAGTAGCTCCTGTTCCAGGTCTGTATGCTCAGGCATCAGTCCAATCCAGCTCTGTCGCGCAGACGAGTTTGATGTGATCGGCGGGCGCTGAGATTGTGCGCGCTTTAGCGACACTTCACGAGCGCCACGACTGGCGCCCGGCCCTGTGAATATCAGCGCATTGGGCTTTTATTGTAGCGCATTCTGCCCAGCGGCACAAGCATGGCCAGGATACCACGTGACTTCTGGCTCTGGCCTCCGTCTCCACTGACTACCAACTTTATTGAATAGCGGCATCCAGGATCAAATAGAAGGTACCGTCAACCCCACAGGAAACCAGGCGCAAGGCTCCACGCAGACCTTCCACCCTCTCACAGAGAGCGGTCGTGGAGCTGGAGGCCTCCTGAAGAGTCTCTGAGACCTGGCAGCTGGCAGCCTTCAACGGTCAGGGTTCGCACGACGGTCCGCTGCTGATCCTGCCTGAGTAGTCCGTCCTGGTCGACATAGATCAGGGTCACCGCCTGGCATTGCTGATAGGGATGAGTTCCCCAATGCCCCTTCCTTCCAGCTGCGTCCGCAGGGGAGCACCCTCCTCGCACGTTGCCCCTTGACAGCTTCCAGAAACTGTATTATCAATATATTTGATGATAAAAATATTAGTCTGTAAAAGGAAGGGAGCGAGTCAAGTCATGGCCAGCGAACGCCTGGTAGAAGATCTGCTGGCCTTGTGGCGGCTGCTGAGGCGCAGCACTCACCCGGTCAGGAGGGCAGAAATGACGCCGGAGCAGTACTGGCTGCTCAAAAACCTGAGCCGGCGAGGGACATGCAGCGTTGGGGAGCTGGCGACCGCCCTGGGACTGAGCGGTAGCTCTGTGACCAGCGCCTGTAAGCGCCTGGAGAAGGCGGGCCTCGTGCGACGGGTGCGTCAGGGCGATGGCGGAGACGAGCGAGTGGTGCTGGTCGAGCTGACGGCGCGCGGCACCGATCAGGTGGCGGCCTGGCAGCGGGAGCGGCGCGCTGCGCTCTCGCGCATGTTGGAACCGCTGACCCCTGGCGAGCAGGACGAGCTGCAGCGACTCATAGAGCGGGTGCTGGCAGCTGCTGAGACCGCCGCCGAAGCGGGTGACAAGGCCGGTGGACGCGAGGAAGGGGCTGCCCCGGGGCCTGAGCCGGAGCGGTCGGCGCCAGAGTCAGGAGAGAAAGCAAGCACCACTCCGGCAATGACAATCACTCAGGCAGGAGAGGGAGGTCAGGCCGAATGAGGCCGATGATTGAAGTCGAGGATCTCGTCAAGCGCTTCGGCGATAAAGTCGCCGTTGATCACATCACGTTCTCGATTCAGGAGGGCGAAGCCTTTGGCTTGCTTGGCCCCAATGGGGCCGGCAAGACGACTACTATTCGCATGCTCATCACATTGATTCCGCCGACCAGCGGCCAGATGCGCATCGCGGGGCTGGATGTCCAACGCCATAAGATGGTCATTCGGCGGCTGCTGGGGTATGTATCGCAGTCGCTGTCGGCGGACAGCACGCTGACCGGCTATGAGAATCTGCTGGTGGTCGCCAAGCTGCTGGGTTTTCCGCGCCAGGAGCGCGAGCAGCGCATCTGGGAGGTGCTGGAGCTGCTCAATCTGCGCGAGGCGGCTCACAGCCTGGTACGCACTTATTCGGGCGGCATGGTCCGGCGCCTGGAGATTGGTCAGGCCATCCTGCACCGTCCGCGCATTCTCATCCTGGACGAGCCGACCATCGGCCTCGATCCGACGGCCCGACGCTCAGTCTGGGAAGCATTGGAGCTGCTGCGCAATCAGGAGCATATTACGCTCTTGGTGACGACGCACTATATGGAGGAGGCTGATGCCTACTGCCAGCGCGTGGCCATCATGGATCATGGGCGTATCGCGGCGATCGGTGAGCCAGCGGCTCTGAAGGCCAGCCTGGATCGGCCTGGCGCTACGCTTGAGGATGTTTTTACGTCGGTGACCGGCAATACTCTGGAATCGGGAGGCAGTTATCGTGAAGTCAGACAGCTACGTCGGCGCGCTCAGCGTTTCGGATAAATCCCAGCGGGAAGGGGCAGACTTGAAGGCTCTGCTGCGCCCGCCTTCGCCCTGGGAGACCATCGTGACGTATGTGCGTTGCGTGTTGGTGGTGGCGGAGATCGAGCTGCGTAAGCTGCGTCACGATCCAACGGAATTGCTGACGCGCGCGGTGCAGCCGGCCCTGTGGCTGGTGATCTTCGGAGAAGCCTTCTCGCGCTTGCACGCTATCCCTACTGGCTCGGTGAGCTACTTGACCTTTATGACACCGGGCATTCTGGCGCAGTCGCTGATGTTCGTCTCGATCTTCTACGGGCTGAGCATCATCTGGGAGCGCGATGCTGGTATCTTACAGAAGTTTCTGGTCTTGCCGGTGCCACGCGCCAGCTTTGTGACCGGCAAGGGCCTCGGGGCCGCAGTGCGCTCGCTCACTCAGGCGGTGATCATCTTTCTGCTGGCCCTGCTGCTGGGCGTGCACCTGCAGTGGAGCCTGATCGGGATTATCGGGAGTCTGCTGGCGGTCCTGGTCGCGGCCAGTTTCTTCTCGACGCTCTCCATGCTGATCGCAATTCTGGTGAAGACGCGCGAGCGCTTCATGGGCATCGGCCAGGTCTTGACGATGCCGCTCTTCTTCGCCAGCAACGCCATTTATCCGCTGGCCATCATGCCTGATTGGCTGCGCATTCTGGCCCAGATTAATCCGCTCAGCTATACCGTGGATCTGTTGCGCGGCTTCCTCGTGGTCGGTACGGCCCCCGATGCGCTGCTGGACTGGGGCGTGTTGCTGCTGGCGGTCATTGTAGCGCAGGCGCTGGCGGCTGCAACATATCAGTCGATTGTGCTGTAAGGGCGCCTTTTCCCTCTTGCGATGTAGCCCGCCCTGGTGTATGATAATAGCCGGTTCGCACTCTCCTCACGAGAGTGCTAATCGGCCAGGCGCCACGCCACGCTACGCCGCAAAGCTCACCAGAGGCGAGCGCGGTGGCGACCTGCGCTGACGATGCTATCTGTTTTGTGCAAGGGAGGTAGAGTCTATGTCGACTGCAGGTGAGAAGGTTCGCCCATTGGCTGATCGGATTGTGGTGAAGCCGGTGACGCGCGAGTCGGTGACGAAGACCGGCATCGTGCTTCCCGATACGGCCAAGGAGAAGCCACAGCAGGGGCTGGTACTGGCGGTTGGCCCTGGCAAGCTGCTCGATAATGGTCAGCGTGTGAAACCGGAGGTCGCTGTCGGCGATCATGTGCTCTTCTCCAAGTATTCTGGTACCGAGATTAAGATCGACGATGAGGAGCTGCTGATTCTGCGCGAAAGCGATGTGATGGGCGTGGTCGAGGAGTAGGCGACTGGCGGCCTCTCTCGCTCTACTCCTCTCTATTCTTTCCTCTTTCGTTGCTTTCTTTTATTATGCCTCGGTATCGCTATCAGATGCGGCGATTCCAGTGCCTGTGAGCGCGTACGGCACTGGAATTTTTTTATTTGTCTCTATCCCCGTTTCACCTGACCAGATCAGATTGCTTTATCGTCTCGTTGCTCCCGGCTCGTAGCGCTCTTTATCCTCCAGCACCGCCAGGCACACCCGACATTTCGGCCCCATATGTCAGGGCTGCTGTTGCTTCCGCTGCTTGAACCCTATAGGCTGATATGGTATAAAGAGAGACCGTGAGGTAGGAGCTTTCTTCTCCTTCTTGAGGAAAGTGAGGATGGCACATGACCCGAACTTTGCCTGATGCTGTCTCGCGCCACCTGCAGGACCACGAGCGCTGGCTCGCCTCCTCTCGCACCCAGGGCCAGCGCTGGCAGGCCACTGGCCTCGACCTCTCCCAGCTCGACCTCTCCGGTCGCCCCCTCCAGGAAGCCTTCCTGCGCTCCTGCTCCTTCGCCGGCTCCCTGCTCGCTCACACGAACCTCTCCGGGGCCGTCCTCTCCTCCTCCCACTTCCTGCAGGCTCAGGCCCCCGACGCCTCCCTCGCCCAGGCTCTCTGCTGGCAGACCCTCTGGCGCGGGGCCATGCTCCACCGCCTCCAGGCTGAGCGCGCCGACTTCTCCGAGGCCGACTTCTCCGAGGCCGACCTCTCTGAGGCCTCCTTGCGCCTGACCCGCTTCGACCACGCCCGCCTGCGCCAGACCTGCCTGCGCCAAGCCACCCTGCACCAGGCTTCCTTCTTCGGCGCCGACCTCTCCGGCGCTGATCTCACCGGCGCCCGCCTCTGGCGCGCCGTCTTCTCGCATGCCTCCGGCCTGGAGTCTGTCCGCGTCGACTGGCTCGACGTCGGCCCGCCCGACCAGCCTGAACCCCTCTTTGGGGAGGCCGCCCGCCGCTGGCTCTTGCAGGCCCCCGCGCATTCCTGTCCTCCCCAACTCTTCGACTGGCTCCGAGCATACGAGCACTGGCAGCAGACCGACAGACGCGAGCGCTCTCCCATCCTGGACCAGTTCGACTCCAAGGGCCTCGACCTGCATGGCCTTGACCTCTCTGGCCACCTGCTGGTTGAAGCCCGCCTCTCCTCCTCCAACTTCGACGGCGCCCTCCTGCGCGGCTGCAATCTCGCAGAGGCCTGGCTGGCCTCCTGCTCTTTCAACGGCGCCACCCTCGATGAAGCCCGCCTCGTGAAAGCAATTTGCTGGAAAGCCCTCTTCCGGCAGGCCAGCCTCCGCAGCCTGGTCGGCAATGGCGCCTCCTTCAAGCTGGCCGACCTCTCCCAGGCCGACCTCTCCCAGACCGACCTCTCCGGCGCTGACTTTCACTGGGCCTGCCTCCAGCACGCCTGCCTGCGCGGCGCCGAGCTGCGCCGCACCATCCTGGCCCGCGCCGACCTCACCGGCGCCGACCTCTCCGGCGCTCACCTCTGGCGGACCCTCCTCTTCGGCGCCATCGGCCTCGAGTCCGTCCGCGCCGACTGGCTCGACGTCGGCCCGCTCGACCAGCCCGAACCCCTCTTCGGGGAGGCCGCCCACCGCTGGCTCCGCTGGGCTGCCAGCTCGCCCCTCCCTCCTGGCCTCGAGGCCCTCCAGGAGTGACCATGAGCCAGACGTCGCTGATGCTTCTAATCTCCCTGACCCAGAAAGTGAGGATGGCACATGACCCGAACTTTGCCTGATGCTGTCTCGCGCCACCTGCAGGACCACGAGCGCTGGCTCGCCTCCTCTCGCACCCAGGGCCAGCGCTGGCAGGCCACTGGCCTCGACCTCTCCCAGCTCGACCTCTCCGGTCGCCCCCTCCAGGAAGCCTTCCTGCGCTCCTGCTCCTTCGCCGGCTCCCTGCTCGCTCACACGAACCTCTCCGGGGCCGTCCTCTCCTCCTCCCACTTCCTGCAGGCTCAGGCCCCCGACGCCTCCCTCGCCCAGGCTCTCTGCTGGCAGACCCTCTGGCGCGGGGCCATGCTCCACCGCCTCCAGGCTGAGCGCGCCGACTTCTCCGAGGCCGACTTCTCCGAGGCCGACCTCTCTGAGGCCTCCTTGCGCCTGGCCCGCTTCGACCACGCCCGCCTCCTGGGCACCTCCTTCCGGCAGGCCAATCTGCAGCAAGCCTCCTTTTTCCAGGCTGATCTCACCGGCGCTGATCTCACCGGCGCCCGCCTCTGGGGCGCCTCCTTCTTCGGTGCGATTGGCCTGGAGTCCGTCCGCGCCGACTGGATCGATCTGAGCCTACCCAGCGAGTCTACCTCCTCTGACAGCGCCGCCCCTAACTGGCTGGACTGGTTCATTCTTAGCGACAGCGAACCTGAGCTGAGCTTCCTGTTTGACAAAATCATGGACAGTCGCATGGAATTCGGTAGTGATCGCCTCACTGGCGAAAGCGTCCACCGCTGGCTCCAGTGGGTGGCCTCCCACCAGACCACCTTCTCTTGGCAGGAGCGCCTCCAGAAGCACGAGCAATGGATCGCTGAGTCCGAATGGTACCCCCAGCTGCGCCTCGTCGATGGCGGCCTGGACTTGCATGGCCTCGATCTCTCCCATCGCCGTCTGAGCAGGGTATTCCTGCCCGCCTCCAACTTCAACCACGCCCTTCTCCGCCAGACCCAGCTCGACGTCTCTTATCTCGCCTCCTGCTCCTTCTTGCACGCCTCCCTCGACCTAGCCAACCTCTCCTGGTCCCTCTGCTGGAAAAGCCGCTTCCGACAGGCCACCCTCCGCCGCCTCGACGCCTCCCACTCTTCTTTCTGGTTGGCTGATCTCTCCGGCGCCGATCTGACTGCCTCTCAGCTCTCCCAGGCCGATTTCTCCTACGCCACCCTGACTCAGGCTCGCCTGTGCGACTGCCAGCTAGAGCACGCCTGCTTCACTCACGCCGACCTCTCCGGCGCTGATCTCACCGGCGCCCGCCTCTGGCACACCTCCTTCGCTGGCTCCTCCGGCCTGGAGTCCGTCCGCGCCGACTGGCTCCTGATCGGCCCACCCGAGCAGCTCGAACGCCTTACCGGTGAGACCGCCCGCCGCTGGCTCTTGGAGGCCGCCACAGCACCTCCCTCCTGATGTCTCATGCACGCGGGGGAGCCTCTTGCCAAGAACAGGCTCTCCCGCCGAGCTGGTCACTCCTTCTGGAGAAGGCCACAGGTGCCCCAACAGGATCACCCATTTAGCCTGAATAAAGATCTTGTGACAGCAGCGCCCTGAAGGCAGACAGCGCGAGAGGCCCCCGACCGCACAACGTAATGCGGCAGACCTTCACTGCTGGTAATACTAACCTGGGACTGGCATGCCCAAAAAAGAAACAGGCAGGTGGATCAGGACTTCTACCGTGTGACCCACCAGCCTGCCTCCCCGCCATATCAGCGGCGCGGTGGCCTGGTACCCTTGCACTGGTTCCGACGCTAGAGCATCGCCGCCGCCTTCAGCGCCAGATCGACTAACCAGAACGGCAACACCGTACCCAGCGCCAGCGCCCCCAGTGCCGCCAGACCCAGACCGAGCCAGGTCGTCCAGGCGAACGAGTGACCAGGCAGCCCTTCCTCTTCGGCAAGTTGCTCGCCCGTGGCAGGAGCGGGCGCCCGTCTGGTCGCCGTCTGAGGAGCAGCCTTCACCGCGACCGCCGCGCCAGCCACACCGCTACCCGCACCTCCACTGCGCGTCGATGCAGCCCGCCCCAAAGGCCCAGAAACTCGCGGGGCCACACTCGCTCCAGCTCCCGCTGTGCCCGCACTCGCCACCGCCAGGGCCGGAGTCACCTCCAGCGACTCCGCCTGCGCCTCACGCGCCGGCTCCATGAACATCGCCGCAATCAGGCGCAGGTAATAATACATACCCAGCACGCTGGTCAGCACACCGATCAGCAGCAGCTCGGGATGGCCGCCCTGCAGCGCCGCAAAGAAGAGATAATACTTGGCTGCGAACCCGGCCATCGGCGGGAAGCCCGCCAGTCCCAGCAGGAAGAAGGCCAGAAAACCCGCCAGCCAGGGCCGCCGGAACCAGAGCCCGCGCAGATCCTCTCTATCGCAGCCACTGTTATCCAGCCGCTCCAGCGCGCTCAGCGCCCCAAAGGCCCCCGCATTCAGGAAAGCATAACAGAGCAGATAGAACAGAATAGCCGCCAGGCCAGTCGCGCCCCCCACCACCACACCAATCAAGAGGTAGCCGGCATGAGCAACACTCGAATAGGCCAGCAGGCGCTTCGCATTGCGCTGCACCAGCGCCAGCAGATTGCCACCGACCATCGTCAGCACCGCCAGCGCCCACACCACCGCCTGCCAGTCTGCCGCCACCGGCGCCAGTACCACCACGAAGACCCGGGCAAAGGCCACCAGGGCCGCCGCCTTCGTTCCCACAGACATAAAGGCCGTCACCGGTGCTGGCGCCCCCTCATAGACATCCGGCGTCCACATCTGGAACGGAATGGCCGACACCTTAAAGGCAAAGCCCACCGTCAGCAGCCCGATCCCGATGAGCAACAGCGCCGTACTCTGCGGATGAGCCTGCAAAAACTGCAACACGCCCGGGAAAGCGTTCGTCTCCCGCGCCCCGAAGCGCGTCGTCCCCGTAGCCCCATAGATCAGCGCCACCCCATAGAGCAAGAAGGCCGAGGCGAACGAACTGAGCAAAAAGTACTTCATGCCGGCCTCCTGCGAGCCTTGCCGGCGCGTCACAAAGCCACAGAGAATATAGAGCGCCAACGACAGCGTCTCCAGCCCTAAGAACAGGGTCATAAAGCTGGTGGCCGCCGCCAGCAGCATCATCCCGAGCGCCGCCGTCAGGAAGAGCGCATAGTACTCGCCCTGATGGACCAGCTTCAGACGCTTCAGATAGGCGGGAGAGAAGATAATACCTAAACCGGCAGCACTCAAGATCGCCAGATAGGCGTAGAGCGATCCCCAATCAGAACCGACCAGGCCAAAGAAAGCCCGCTGGCCATCGCCAACCACGAAGAGCACGATCGTAGCCGCCAGCGCGCCAAGCACTCCCAGTAAGGCCAGAAATGGCAGTACAAAGAAGTTGGCCGCTCCCCGCTCACGAGGCACAGACCCCGTCTGAGGCAGGAGCAGATCGACCAACAGGACCAGCAGCGCTACCCCGGCCAGCACCAGCTCAGGCGCAATGCGTGCCCAGTCGGCAGCCGATGCGATGTACGTAAACGACATAGCAGAACCTCGCGACAAAACCTGTTCCCGCGCCCCTCCGCCACCGCTCTTCCTGGCTCCCTCGTCCCCCAGCCATCCTAATGCTCCACGAAGAACGTCAGCGGCAGCGGATGCACACCGATATAGAAGATCAACACCAGCAACGGCAGCAGTACCAGGAATTCACCAATATCCAGATCAGGCAGACCTCCCTTGCGCTCAGCTGCTACCACGGGGCCGCCAGCCGGGCGCACCCCCATCATTGCATGCTGCACCAGGCGGATCATATACCAGGCCGCCGGCACCACCACCAGCGTTCCCAGCACCCCAAAGAGCGCATTATTGCGAAAGACACCCAAGAGGGCCAGAAACTCACCGGCGAAGCTATTGAGGCCAGGCAGACCCAGCGAGGACAGACAGGCGATCATCAAAACACTGGCCATAATCGGCAAGCGCCGCGCCACTCCGCCGTAGTCCTCCAGGCGCCGCGTTCCCGTGCGCGCCTCCAGGAAGCCCACAATCAGGAAGAGGGCCGTGATCGTAATGCCGTGGTTGACCATCTGCAACACGGCTCCGTCGATCCCCTGCTGGCTGGCCATCCCCTGCGCATTGAGCGCAAAGACGCCGAGCGTGATCACCCCCAGATGGCTGATGCTCGAGTAGGCCAGCAAGCGCTTCATATCGCTCTGCACCAGAGCCAGCAGCGCGCAGTAGAGAATCCCGATCACCGCCAGCGTGCTAATCAGCGGCGCCAGCCGATGAGCCGCATCTGGGAAGAGCGTCAGACAATAGCGCAGGAAGCCATAGGCCCCGGCCTTGGCCATCGCCCCCGCCAGCATGGCCGTCACCGGCGTCGGCGCCTCGCTATAGGCATCCGGTAGCCAGCTATGGAAGGGCACCAGCGGCACCTTGACTGCAAAGGCCGCGGCAAACGCCAGGAAGAGCCAGAGTTGAACCGTGCTGTTCAGATGCGTCGAGCTATTCAAAATGGTCGTCAGATCGAGCGTATAATGCCCGCCTGTGCGATAATAATAGCCCAGGGCAATGATCCCGGCCAGCATCAGAAAGCTGCCCACCGCCGTATAGAGCACGAACTTAATGGCCGCATAAACGCGCCGTGAGCCACCCCAACCACCAACCAGGAAGTAAGCCGGGATCAGCATTAACTCCCAGAAGACGTAGAAGAGGAAGAGATTGGTCGCCAGAAAAACCCCCAGCAGACCGCTCTCCAGCAAGAGCATAAAAGCCAGGTAGGTGCGCAGCTTCTGCTCCACACGGAACGAGGCCGCAATGCAGACCACCGTCAGCAGCGTGGTCAAGGTCATCAGCAGCACACTGACGCCGTCCACCCCCAGGCTATAATTGATCCCCAGGGCCGGCAGCCAGCTCAGATGCTCCTGCAAGAGGAAGGTGACGCTGGCCACCGTTGGCGAGGCCTCACCCACCACCACCGGGACCGTGCCAACCGTGACAGCCGTCGGATGCGGCTGAGCGTAGGCCAGCATCACGCCGAGCGCCAGGAGCAGATCCAGCCAGGCCACCCCCAGCGCCGTCCAGCGAATCACATTGACGCGCTCGCGGGGGAGCAGCAGCACGACAATGCCACCCAGCAGCGGGAGAAAGATGATCGTCGATAACATCGGGAACATGCCGGCTTACCCCCTCACGACATAGTAGAGAATAATCAGCACCACGCCGATCAAGATCGCCAGCGCATAGTTACGCACATAGCCAGTCTGCAAACGGCGTCCCCCTGCACTCACCAGGCTGAAGGCTCTCCCCACCAGCCGGCTGCCTCCATCCAGCAGCCCACCCTCCAACAGGGCGGAAGCCTGACGCCCCAGCCACAGCAAAGGATTGATCAGGAGCGCTATGCCGATCTCATCAACATAGTACTTGTTGTAGGCCAGGCGATAGAAGGGATTGCGGCTCTCCTTATAGACAAAGCCCTGGCCATAGCGTCGCCAGGCAATCAGCAACCCAAGGAGAGCAAAGACCAGGCTGGCCCCAGTCGAGAGCCAGAGCAGACCCAGCTTCCCCTCCGGCGCGCTGCCCAGCACAGGCTCTAAGAAAGCATTCAGCGGCTGCCAGCGACTGTAGTTGAAGAGTGCGAACGAACCAACCAGGCCGCCAATTGTCGACAGAATCGCCAGAATCACGAGAGGTACCGTCATCACAGCTGGCACCTCGTAGATCTCATAAAGTGCCGACTCTCCGCGACGGCGCCGTCCTGCCGTCGTGGTCACCTCTTCCTCCTCTTCCTCCTCATCGGAATCAGCATGCCCGTGCTTTAACGGGCCAGACCCGCGATAGCCACCCATGAAGATGCCATAGAAGAGGCGGAACATATAGAGGGCCGTCAGCCCGGCAGTCAGGACGCCCAAGCCCCACAGGCCGTAGTACAGATAGCGCACGCTCCCGCTCAGGCTGGTTGCCTGCGTCAAGAGGGCGCTTAGAATATCATCCTTGCTCCAGAAGCCGGCGAAGGGCGGAATACCGCTGATCGCCAGCACAGCAATCAGAAAGGTCCAGAAGGTAATGCGCATGCGGTAGCGCAGGCCCCCCATCTCGCGCATATCCTGCTCGCCGCCCAGGGCATGAATGACAGCCCCAGCCCCCAGGAAGAGCAGGGCCTTGAAATAGGCATGGGTCGTCAAGTGGAAAATGCCCGCGCTATAACTTCCCGCGCTCTCCCCCATGAACATATAGCCGAGCTGGCTGATAGTTGAATAGGCCAGCACCCGCTTGATATCGAGCTGCGTCAGGGCGATAGTTGCCGCAAAGAGGGCCGTCAAGCCGCCGATCGCGCCCACAATCGGCAGGGCATAAGGAGAGAGCGTAAAGAGCACATGCGTGCGTGCCACCAGATAGACACCGGCGGTCACCATCGTTGCCGCATGGATCAAGGCACTGACCGGCGTTGGGCCTTCCATCGCATCGGGGAGCCACATATAGAGCGGCAACTGGGCCGACTTCGCCGCGCAGGCCACAAAGAGCAGCAGGGGAATCGCCAACGAGATCAGCGAGCCAAGCTGCTGGCAGGAAGCAGCCGTCAGCACTCCGTAGCCGCTGGTGCCCGGAATGCAGTTCGGGCCGCCATAGCCATAGTCGACCGTATTCAGGTGCTTGAACAGCAAGAAGATGGCCAGCATCAGCCCGAAGTCGCCGATCACATTGATCACCAGCGCCTTGCGAGCGGCAGCCGTGGCCGCCGGACGCTGATACCAGAAGCCAATCAACAAGAAGGAAGCCAGGCCCACCAGGCCCCAACCCACCAGCAGGAAGAGCAGATTATCCGCGCTCACCAGCAACGTCATCGCAAAGATGAAGAAGTTCATATAAGAGAAGAAGCGCCAGAAGCCCGGATCATCCGCCATATAGCCCGCCGAATAAATATGGATCAAGAGGCCGACCCCGGTGATCACCAGCAGCATCGTCGCCGAGAGCGGATCAAGCAAGAGGCCAAAGTGGACCTGCAGGTCGCCGGCGATCGCCCAGGTGTAGACCGTCGCATCGCTCACGCGCTGGCTATCCGGGTGGACACCCAGCAGCGACAGAAAGGCGCTCAAAGCGAACAGGAAAGAGATAGCGACCGTGCCCCAGGCCACGGTCAGAATCGCCGAGCGCGGCAATGTCCTGCCAAGCAGCCCCAGGATGATGAAGCCCAGCAGCGGCGGGATCAGCACCCAGAGAAGAAGACTTGCCATTGCGTTACCCTCGCAACAGGTTCATCTCGTCCACGTCGATATTACGCCGTGTTCGGAAGATCGAGACGATGATCGCCAGCCCGACCACCACCTCGGCGGCGGCCACCGTGAGCACCAGGAAGACAAAGACCTGGCCATCCGCCGAATCCAGATAGCTTGAGAGCGTGACAAAGGCCAGATTGACCGCGTTAAGCATAAGTTCAATTGACATAAAGATAATGAGCGGATTGCGCCGCACCAGAACGCCAATGGTGCCAATGGTGAAGAGCAATGCGCTCACAATCAGATACCAGGATACCGGTATCGTTGTCATGGTTGTCAGCCTCCTCGCCGCGCCGCGCCTTCTTCTCTTCTCATCAGGCTTTGCGCCCAAGGACCAGAGCCCCCAGGATCGCCACCACGATGACCAGGCTGGTCACCTCGAAGGCGAACGAGAAGCCGTGGAAGAGCGCCTGGCCGAAGGCTTGAATGTTGCCCTGCTGAGCCACAACCTGCGAGAGCGCCTCAGAGCCATGCGCGCGCGCCGCTTCATTGAGCGGCGTGCCGCTGAGCAGTAGATAGCTCAGGGCGCCCACCAGGACCAGACCCAGCACCGCCGCTACCCCTCGCTGCCACGGCAAGCGGTCTTGAAGATCGGGATCACGCGGGTCGGCGGCCAGCATCGTCACCACGAAGAGGAAGAGCACCATAATGGCGCCGGCATAGATCAAGATTTGCACAATGGCGATAAACATGGCCCCGAGCTGCAGATAAAACATGGCCAGAAAGAGCAGTGTCAAAATCAGGCTCAGGGCACTGTGAACCGCGTTGCGGAAGAGAATCACGCCCAGGGCCGAGGCCACGCTCGCCACGGCCAGTACAAAAAAGGAGATGATCAGAGCTGCTCCGCTCATACCTGTCTCCCCCCCTCCTCCGCTTCCTCATCCAGGAACTTGCGCCGATCTTCGTCCTGTTCCGCGTTGCGCAGCAGAACCTCTGGTTGCTTTTGGGCATCGCCCAGGCCCACCGCTGCCGCACTGGCCTCCAGGCCGTCAAAGACATGGGTCTTCTGCGGTACCGGCTGTGGGGCCTCTTCTGCCGGCGGCGGATCAAACCAATAGGCCGCGGAACCCACTGTCGCTTGTCCAAGCGGCTCTAGCAGCTGCTCCTTGTGGTAAACCATGTTCTCGGGATAGTAGGCCGCCAGCTTGTACTCGCGCTCCAAGGTGATAGCCCCCGTTGGACAGGCCGCTTCGCAGTAGCCACAGAAGATGCAGCGCAGCAGGTTGACGTCAAACACTTTCGCATAGCGCTCGCCGGGCGAGACGCGATGCTCTTCGGTGTTCTCTTCCGCCTCGATATAGATGGCATCGGCGGGACAGGCGCCCGCACAGAGGAAGCACCCGACACAGCGCTCCAGCCCGTTGGGGTAGCGGTGCAAGACGTGGCGCCCGCGAAAGCGCGGCGGCAGCTCGCGCTCCTGCTCCGGGAAGGAGACCGTGGTCGGCTTACGCCCCATATTTTTGAGGGTAGTGGCTAACCCTTTGAGAATATCTAACGACATGATTTCTCTCGCTGCCTCCGTGAGACGTGTTTGCCTCGTCTCTTCACTCTCTCACTCTCGCTCGCAGGCTTCGAAGGAGCTGCCAGACTCCTCTATCTCCCCCCTTTTTACTTCCTCACCCCCCTCCCTCTTCTTTCAGGTCCGGCAGCTCTTGAACTCTCTGTTCTTCCCTTTTCTTGTCCTTTCAGCGACGTTGCCTGCTGCTCGCCGCCTCGCCTCAGACCTGGACGCGGCCATCTTGCAAGAGGGTCCGCTGTCTCTCAATACCCGCCACGGCAGCCTCACCGCCGTTGACCAGCCCCAGCTCAGGCTCGATCGTCTTCACCAGGCGCACCGAGGGCGGCAACAGCTCAGCTCCAGTTTTGCTGACAGCAAAGCGCGTCTGGCGACTGCGCAGCCAGGTAATAGCCAGGACAGCCCCAATGATCACCAGCCCGATCAGGCCGTTGACCCACCACGGCAGACCCAAGGCCACACAGGTCGCAGTCACTACCGCGTTCAGGACCGCCAGCGGCAGCAGGAATTGCCAACCCAGGCGCATCAAGCGGTCGTAGCGGATGCGCGGCAGCGTGGCACGCAACCAGATAAAGAGGAAGAGGAAAAAGGCTACCTTGACCGCGAAGATCACGAGCGACAGCCCCGGGATGCGCTCCAGCCCGAAGCAGCTCCAGCCACCAAAGAAGAGGGTCGTCGCCACCGAGCTGACCGTGATCATATTGATGTACTCGGCCATCTGATAGAGGCTCCAGCGCAGGCCGCTATATTCCGTCAGGTAGCCGGCGGTCAACTCCTGCTCGGCCTCCGGCAGATCGAACGGGGCACGGTTCACCTCAGCCACAGCGGCAATGATGTAGATCAGGAAGCCGAGAGGCTGAGCCACAATGAACCAGATTCCCTGCCCCTGCAGCGTCTGCTGGTGGACCAGGCTAACCATGCTCAAGGTGCCAGCCCACATCAGTGTACCACTGAGGGCAAGCCCCAGGCTGGTCTCGTAGGAAATCATCTGAGCCGCGCTGCGCAGCGAGCCGAGCAGCGAATAGCGGTTGCCCGAGGACCAGCCACCGAGCACGATGCCATAGACGGCCAGCGACGAGATCGAGAGAATCCAGAGGAGACCGACATTGATATCGCCAACCCACGGGTCCCAGGCGCTCGGGTGGCCAGGCGTCCAGCTATTGCCAACCGGCACCACGGCGAAGGCGCTGAGGGCCACCACGACCGAAAGCACCGGCGCGATCAGATAGATGACCTTGTGCGCCTGGGCCGGGATAATCTGTTCTTTGAAGGCCATCTTGATGGCATCAGCCAGCGGCTGCAAGGCCCCAAAGGGGCCGGCGCGATTCGGTCCCAGGCGCCCCTGAATGCGCGCCACCACACGCCGCTCGATCCAGGTCATGTAGGCAAAGATCGTCAACAGGATGACGATCAGAATAGCGCTCTTGATGAGCGAGGCGATCACCAGCAGCCAGGTATCATTAGGCATGGGCCACCTCCACTTCGCCCGTGCGTACCCCCTGCAGACCCAGGCCCTCCCAGGTCAGGCCCCGATAAAGCGGATGCTGGGCGGCGATCTCCAGGAGCACATCCTCCGGCCCCTCATAGGTCCAGGGATGGCCCAGCAGAGCCGCCAGATCCATCAGGATCTCCCAGTCAGCCCGCGCTCCCGGCAGAGGACGCAAAGCCCGGCGAATAGCCTGCACATGGTGGTCGACATTGGTCATGCTGCCGTCCTTCTCAGCATAGGTCAGGGCCGGCAGGACCACATCGGCCTGCTGAGCCGTCTCGGTCAGCAGGATCTCCTGGACGACGATGAATTCTTTACCCCGGCGCAGATTGCCATCGGCCAGATGGCGGGCCGGATTGGCTCCCATGATGTAGAGGGCCTTGACCGCGTCGCTGCTGAGCATCTCCTGATAGCTCAGGCCCTCCGGCGAGGCCGGACGATAGCCAGGCAAACTATCGGGGAGCAGACCCATGTCGCGCGCCCCCAGCGAATTGGCATCTTCGAAGAGCGGTCCCACCCCCGCGCCAGGGCGGTCAATATTGCCAGTCACCACCGCCAGCGCCTGCAGGTCGGGGGCCAGATTGGCACAGCCGGGGGCCAGGGTCGCCATTTCATCGTAGAGAATGAGGGCCGCGGGCGCCGTAACAATCTCGCGCGCCAGCTCGCGCAGGGCCGCCGCCACCTCCTCGCCACAGAGGGTCTCGGCCTGCTGCGTTGCCTGAGCCGTCTCCTGGAGACGCCGCCGCACCTCTTCACGCGGGTTCCGCAGATTCTCCTGGCGCAGTGCAGCCTCCAGCAGCAGGCGCGCCGCCGCCCCCGCTCCATGCTGCGGTAGACGAATGACCCGCGTCGCCAGACGGTCCAGCTCGGTCGGGCTTTCGTTGACAACGTAAATCCTGGCTCCGGCCTTGAGGGCTTTCTTGATACGCAGGTTCAGAATGGGCTGGCGCTCGTAGGGATCGGAGGCCACCAGGACAATATGCGAGGCTCGCTCAAAGTCGGCGATGGCCGTCGTCAGCATCCAGGGCCGCCCGGTGAGCGGATCGCGCAGACCCGGGAAGATCCCGTGATGATGATCGACGTTAGGCGTGCCCAGAGCCTCACGCAGCAGCTTCTGGAAGAGATAGGCTTCCTCATTGGTGGTGCGCGTCGAGCCGATACCGCCGATCGCCTTCGCCCCGTAGCGCTCCTTGATAGCGCGCAGGCGCTCAGCAATCATTCCCAGAGCCTCACCCCAGCCCACCGGCTCCAACGCCCCACCCGGCTGCCGACGCACCAGCGGCGTGCGCAGACGCTGCGTATCGTTGACATAATCGAAGTCCCAGCGCCCACGGTCGCAGAGCCAGCCATCGTCAACCCCATCGTTGCAGCGCGACATCTGGCGCATGATCTTGTCGACACGCACATCGATGCGCACGTTGCAACCCACGCTGCAGTTATTGCAGACACTTGGGATGCGCTTCAACTCCCAGGGGCGCGCCTTAAAGCGGTACTTCGCTGAGGTCAAGGCGCCAACCGGGCAAATCTCCACAGTGTTGCCCGAGAAGATCGAATCGAAAGCCTGGCCCGGGGCGGTACCAACCTCCATGCGATAGCCGCGGTTGATCATGACCAGCCCGTTATCCATCGAGATCTCGGAGCAGAAGCGCGTACAACGCTGGCAGAGAATGCAGCGCTCGCGATCGAGCAGCACGCGGTCGCTGACCGGAATCGGCTTCGGATAATGGCGCTTGTGGAGATCGAAGCGCGTCGCCCCCGGACCGTGACGCAGGGTGAAATCTTGCAGGTCGCACTCGCCACCCTTATCACAGATCGGACAGTCCAGCGGGTGGTTAATCAGCAAAAACTCTAGCGTACCACGACGCGCCTTGAGCACCTTCTCAGTCTTCGTATGGACGACCATGCCCTCGCTGACCGGCGTTGTGCAGGCCGTCTGCGGGGGCTTGGGCATCTTCTCGATCTCGACAAAGCACATGCGGCAGGCGCCAAGGGGGGGCATCTTGGGATGATAACAATAGATAGGGATCTCGATGCCCGCCTGCTTCGCCGCCGCCCAGACCAGCGTCCCGGGGGGTACGGCCACCGGGATACCATCGATGGTCAGATGGACAAGTCCGTCGTTTTTTGCCTCTTCAGCCATAGCTTCTTCTATCCTTCACGCGGGAACGCCGCCAATCAGCCATCACTGGCCACGCCAGGCTAGAGCGCGGCGGCCACCGGCTTGCGCGCCTTTGGCCCCACCTTGCAGCATCCCTCGCGCACGTGATATTCGTACTCCTCGCGGAACAGCTTGATACTGCTCGTGATCGAAGAGGTCGCTGCATCGCCCAGCGGGCAGAACGACTTGCCGCTGATATTATCACAAATATCCAGCAAGAGATCGATATCGCTCATTTTACCGTGGCCGTGCTCGATACGCTCCAGCAGCTGCACCAGCCAATAGGTGCCCTCACGGCAGGGCGTGCACTTTCCACAGGACTCATCGCGATAGAACTCGGTCATACGCAGGACAGCATCGACGATGCAGGTATCCTCATGCATCACAATGACGCCGCCGGAGCCGAGCATTGAGCCAGCCGCCGCCACCGACTCGAAGTCCAGGGGAGTATCGATCTTATCGGCCCCCAGGATGAAAGTCGAAGAGCCGCCGGGGATGACCGCCTTGAGCTGCCTGTCGCCGAGGATGCCCCCGCCGTACTGCTCGTCGTAGATCAGGGTGCGCAGTGGCGTCCCCAGGGGCAGCTCATAGTTGCCCGGCTTCTTGACATGGCCGCTCAGACAGAAGATGCGCGTCCCCTTACTCTTCTCGGTGCCGAAGGAGGCGTACCAGTCGGCCCCGTTGCGCACAACGGCGGGCACAGTCGAGAGGGTCTCACAGTTATTGATCACGGTTGGCCCACCGTAGAGGCCGACCGCCGCCGGGAAAGGCGGCTTGAGACGGGGATAGCCACGACGCCCCTCCAGAGACTCCATCAGGGCGCTCTCCTCGCCGCAGATATAGGCACCAGCTCCGCGATGGACAATGACATCGAGACTATAGCCGCTGCCCAGAATATTCTTGCCGATGTAGCCTGCAGCATAGGCTTCATCGACCGCCCGTTGCACCTGGCGGGCGGCGTAGGCCAGCTCGCCGCGCACATAGATAAAGGCTGTCGAGACGCGGCAGGCGTAGCTGGTAATGATCACCCCCTCGACCAGCTGATGAGGATTCTTCTCCATCAGCATGCGATCCTTGAAGGTGCCCGGCTCGCTTTCATCGCAGTTGCAGCACAGATAGCGCGGTTCATTCTTGGCCAGAAAGCCCCACTTCATGCCGGTCGGGAAACCGGCCCCGCCACGTCCGCGCAGACCAGACTTCTTGACCAGCTCGACGATCTCCTCCGGCTGGTACTCGTGCAGCGCCTTCTCCAGGGCTTCATAGCCGCCGTACTGGCGGTAGACATCCAGGCGATCGATCCCAGGTACATCGATATTTTTCGTGATAATTAGCTCTGGCATAGCACGCTTCCTTCACAGCACAACATAGGCCAGCACGTCCGTCAGCAGCCGCCGGCGCCTGCCGGGCTCCGACCCTGGCTCTGGCCCTCAGCCTGAAACTCAGCTTCCCACTGATCCGCCAGGCGATCGACCAGCTCAGGCGTCAGATTCTCGACGAACTCATCATTGACCTGGAGCACCGGAGCCGTGCCACAGGAGGCCAGGCACTCCACCGTCAGCAGGGTATAGCGGCCATCGGGGCTGGTCTCGCCCCGCTTGATACCGAGGCGGCGCTCAAGCTGCTCGATCAGCGCGTCGCAGCCGCGCAGGTAGCAGGAAATGCTATTGCAGACTTTGATCACCTTCTTGCCGGGCGGGCGCTGATAGTACATTGTATAGAAGGTGGCGACGCTCTCGACATCGTCGACCGTCATATTCAAGGCTTCCGCCACTGCCTCCAGCGCCGCGCGGGAGACGTAGCCTTCCTCCGCCTGCGCAATATAGAGGGCCGGCATCACGGCGGAGCGGGCCACCGGATAGCGAGCTGCCAGCTCGCGCATGCGCTGCTTCGCCTGTTCTGAAATCATCGATCAACCTCACCGAGCACAATATCGATGCTCCCGATGGCGGCCACCACGTCCGAGAGCAGGTTTCCCTGGATCATCTTCGGCAGCGCCTGCAGATTCGCAAAGGACGGCGCGCGCACGTGCATGCGGTAGGGTCGGGCCGAGCCATCGCTGACGATAAAGAAGCCCAGCTCGCCCTTGGGCGACTCCGTGCGCACGTAGACCTCGCCGGCGGGCGGACGATAGCCTTCGGTGTAGAGCTTAAAGTGGTGGATCAAGGCCTCCATGCTGCCAGTGATCTGCCACTTGGGCGGCGGCGCTACCTTGGGATTGGCCACACGATAGCGACCGGGCGGCATGCCCTCCAGTGCCTGATTGACGATGCGCAGGCTCTGCTCCATCTCCAGCATGCGCACCATGTAGCGGTCGTAAACGTCGCCGTTGCTGCCGACCGGGATCTCAAAGTCGAACTGCTCGTAGCCACTGTAGGGGAAGGCTTTGCGGATGTCCCAGGCGATGCCGCTGCCGCGCAGGGTTGGACCACTGGTAGCATAGGCAATGGCATCCTCCTTGCTGAGTATGGCCACCCCCTTGGTGCGCTCCAGCCAGAGCGGGTTGTTGGTCAGCAGGTCGTGGTACTCAGCCAGGCGATCGGGGAAGACGCGCGTGAAGGCGCGCACCTTCTCGTCGAAGCCGCGGGGCAGATCAGCTTGCAGGCCACCGGGGCAGATATAGCTGGTCATCATGCGCACGCCTGAGACGTACTCGAAGACATCCAGGATCATCTCACGCTCGCGGAAGCAGTAGAGGAAGACACTCATCGCCCCCAGGTCGAGCGCGCTTGTGCCCAGCCAGACCAGGTGGCTGGCGATGCGCTGCAGCTCGGCCAGCAGTACGCGCGCATATTTAATTTTATCGGTGATCTCGTCCTCGATCCCCAGCAACTTCTCCACCGCCAGCGCATAGCCCAGGTTATTGCATAGTGGGGCCAGATAGTCCATGCGGTCCGTTACCACCAGCGCCTGATGATAGGACTTCGACTCGGCGGTCTTCTCGATGCCGGTATGCAGGTAGCCAATATCCGGCTCGGCCTTGACCACCGTCTCGCCTTCGATGGTCAGCAGCAGGCGGAGCACCCCGTGAGTACTCGGATGCTGCGGCCCCATATTGATGGTCATGGTATCCTGGCGCTGACCGCTCTCGGTTACCTGGCCTTCTTCGATGGTATAGCGCGTTTCTAGCTCCTGTTGCATAAGCAAGCCCTCATCGCTGCATGTCAGCCGTTGGTTGCACTTCCCAAACGAGCGGATCAACCAGCCAGAGCAGAACCAGGCCCTGCACCGGTTGCCCTATGCCCACCCGCCCGTCCACCCACCAGCTCAGACGCTACCTGTGCCACCTTCTTTCCCTTCTTCAGCTGTCGCCTTCGCGTTCACTGTCCACTCAGGTGGTGGGCCGGGCGCTGCGCAGAGACTCACGCCTTGATCTTCTCTGTGCTTAGTAGTAAGTAGCGCACTCAGACCGGACTGGCAGAGGGAGCACGAGCCTGAGCAGGTCAGGCAAAGGCAGCCGGTCAAGTGCTCAGCTCACGCTCGTGGGGTACCCGGCTCTGGGTTCGTAGTAAAGGCGCTGCGACTCTCGTTCAGCTCGCGGCCCTGGGGGGTACGGAGGGTCTGGCGGCCAACGCCGGGGTCCACGTCGTAGGGAACCTGACCGCCCCAGTGTGGTTCAGGCAGATCGAAGCCGGTCAGCGGATAATCCTTGCGCAACGGGTGAGTGGTCCAGTTGCTCGGCATCAGGATGCGGCGCAGGTCGGGATGATGAGTAAAAATGATGCCAAACAGATCATAGACCTCGCGCTCATACCAGTTAGCCGCCGGCCAGACGCCGGTCACCGATGGCACCTGCGGGTGTTCCTCGCGCTTGCCACCCACGCGCACCTTGAGCGCGAGCGTGCTGCGCCGCGGCAGCGAGAGCAACTGATACACCACATCGTAGCGGGGCACGCGCTCCAGCCAGTCGACAGCGGTGATCGTTGAGAGAAAGGTATAGTGATGGTGCCGCTTAAGATAGTCACAGACAGCAACCAGGTGCTCGGTAGTCAGGACGACCGTCAGCTCACCACGGTGCTCGACGGTCTCCACCACCGCCTGGGGGAAACGCTCGCGTAGGGCTGCTACGGCAGCCTCGGCAAATGTATCCATGATTGTTCTTTCTTTCGCCTCGCTTTCCCCGCGCTGCTCCCATGCTCCCACCCTTCCCGCTCTGCGCGCCTCGCTCTCTCTCCTCTTGCTCGCCTGCCCGCCCGCCCGCCCTCTCTCCCAGCGGCCACCCGATTCTAACCCGACGGGCAAGCAGTACGTGAAGAACGAACCAGCGAGGAGCGGCTCCCTGCTCTCAGCCTGGCCGCTCCTCGCTGGGGCCAAGCAGTTTCAGACCGCTCTCCTTGAGCGGGTCGGGCGGATTCGGGATGCCTTCGCGAATCTTACGCTGCAGCTCGTTAAAACCATAGAGGAGCATATCGGGCGTGGGCGGACAGCCCGGGATGTAGACATCGACCGGGACGATCTTATCCACACCCTGGACAATAGCATAGTTGTTGAAGACGCCGCCACAGGAAGCACAGGCCCCCATCGCAATAACCCACTTCGGCTCGGGCATCTGATCATAGATCTGGCGCAGCACAGGGGCCATCTTGATCGAGCAGCGGCCTGCTACAATCATCAGGTCGGCCTGGCGCGGCGAGGCCCGATAGACCTCTGCCCCAAAACGCGCAATGTCAAAACGGTCGGCACTGGTGGCCATCATCTCAATAGCACAACAGGCCAGACCAAAGAGCGCCGGCCAGAGCGATGAGCTTCGCCCCCACTCGATAAGCTTGCTGACTTGCGTCGTCAAGATGCCAAATTCACCAGTGCGCATCGGCACCTGGCGCGGACGACGCGGCGTCTGCGTGTTGGAAAAGGTCTGTACCGGTTCCCAGGGATTGGTTACTCCCATGTGAATGCCCCTTTTCGCCAGACATAAACGTAGCCGATCATCAGGATCACGAAGAAGATAAGCAGCTCGATCAGCCCCAAGGTCTTCAGCTGATCCTTCAGGAGGACGGCCAGGGGATACAATGAGACAATTTCAATATCAAAGGCAATAAAAAGCATCCCTGTCAGGAGATATTTGACAGGAAAGCGCCGCTTCGGCGCCTGAATCTCCTGTATGCCGCATTCATAGGGCGCCAGCTTCTCCGGTGTCGGCTTCTTCGGCCCCAAAATCGCCGTAGCCACCATGACCAGCAGGCCGAAGAGGAGCGCCAGCGCCACCATGAGAAAAATGGGGAGAGGATCGCCCATCGTGGATATCCTTTATTTCCGGTAAATACTCTGTGCGTTGTTACGGGTACCGGCGCTGGTACCTGGTGTCATTTATACACTACTTCAGTTTGTATGGTAGCACAGCATGTCCAGGCTGTCAAACACTTGCACCAGTCCTCACCGACCGGCTGCGCCGGGCCCGTTCCCGCCGCCCCTCCTCTTCATTGCTATGATGACAGATGCAACAATAAGTGAATGGAAAGACTTTTTCTCGCAATCGGGGAAAAGGGGAAGCGACGGAGCTGAGGGCGCGGGGATAGGAGAAAAAAATAGGACCGTGGGGCCGCCGCCTCGCTGCGACGGCCCCACGGTCCCGGCTCTGGATACAGGAGGGACGTGTGTTAGCAGTTTGTCTGGCTTTACTTTTCGATGGGCACGCCGATCAGGCTGCCCCACTCGGTCCAGGAGCCATCGTAGTTGCGCACGTTGGGATAGCCCAGCAGGTAGCGGAGGGCAAACCAGGTGTGACTGCTACGCTCGCCAATGCGGCAGTAAGCAATCACCTCTTTGTCACCGGTGATCCCCTGACCTTCGTAGATGGTGCGCAGCTCATCCGCCGACTTGAAGGTTCCATCCTCGCGCACGGCGCTGGCCCAGGGAACGTTTTTGGCGCCCGGAATGTGGCCACCTCGCTGGGCCCCTTCTTGCGGCAGGTTGGGCGGCGCCAGCAGCTCACCTTTGTATTCACCTGGCGAACGCACGTCAACCAGGGCAACCTGGCTGTTCCCCAGCTTGCTCAGGACTTCGTCGCGAAACGCTCGAACTTCGCGATGCGGCTCCTCAGCTCGATACTCAGTACGCGGGTAGCTCGGCACCTCGGTGGTCAGGGGCCGCTTGTCAGCTACCCACTTGGCTCGCCCTCCGTCAAGCAGACGCACATCTTGATGGCCGTAGTATTTGAGCAGCCAGAAAGCCCAGGCGGCAAACCAGTTGTTGTTGTCTCCATAAAGAACAACGGTGGTGTCATTGCTGACCCCCGACCGGCTGAGCAGCTCTTCTAGCTGCTCCTTGCTGATAGGAGCACGAACCACCTGGTCCTGTAGCTCCTTCTGCCAGTTGAAGCCAATGGCCCCAGGAATATGACCCTGCTCATAAGCAGTGGTGTCAACATCTACTTCAATGAGACGCACTTTGGGATCGTTGAGATGTGCCTCAACCCAGTCAGCATCTACCAGGACTTCAGGATGGGCATAGCCTTTGTTTTCTGCCATCAATCTCCTCCGTGTTGCTGCCTGAAATATTTTTGATTTTGTTGAGCGACATACTCAACAAAGTCTCTTCTCTTATTAGTAACGGTCAAGGTGGCCAGTTTTATTCCCCCCAAGAGCAGAATCTGTTGCTACCAGGGAACAAAGAGCTGGAAGGAGGGGAAGGCTCTCTCTCAGAAAGTGAGCAGGAAGCAGCGGAAGGCGCTCAAGGGCCGGAGCGGGGTCGAACCGGACCAGGAGAGGAGCAGGGCCTCCGGAGGCCGCTGGTTGCAGGCTCCAGGCGTCGTCGCTCCTCTCTGCTGGTCAGTGATGAGTGTCCTTTTTTCAGGTGAGCAGCACTTTGAGCAAAGTACCGGTGGCAATCGAGCCGTCGGCCTGGCTCGGTGTGAAGAGCATCAGCAGGCCCTCTTGCGCCCCAGCGCTGAAATCGGTCGTGTAGGTGAGGCTGGTCGAGAAGGTCGTAGAGCCATTGCCGCTGGCGCCGCGCACCTGGGCCTGACCAACCTGGTTGTAGAGGTGGTCTAGCAGACGCAGGCTGCCAATGATGCCCTCAAAGGCGTTCCCCTTCCCCGTGACGGTCGTGGGACTGTGCAGCCGGGCCAGGGCCGCAGGAGTGCTGATAGAGAGTGTAGGGCTGCTGACCTCGGTCACTTCCCAGATGCCCCCGTTGGTATTGGATTCCAGCCGGCTCATGCTGACGCGGATGGTGCCACCGCCAGGATGGGGACTCTTGACCTCGACGACGGCGTTGAGATCGTGCTGGCCCCCGCCACTGATGAGGTGAGCCGGGGCGTCCGCTCCCCAGTTGAAGAGGGTTGATGAGGCAGCCAGCGCCTGAGCCACTTTGAGGGCGTCGAGCTTCCAGGGATCATGCCCCTGGTTGACCGCCGCCTGATCCGCTTCGGCCTGATAGCGCGTCAGATCGGGAAAGAGGCCCGGAAAGACAATCTGGACCAGGGTTTGTTGAGCATCCGACCACTTGAATTCTCGGAAGAGGTCACGCTGGTAGTTGGCAGGGCTGCGCCCCCGGTTGAGGACCGAGTTCTGATCAACTTCAGCTGTAAGAACAGTGTTGTAGCCGCTGATGACAGCATCGCCGTCATAGAGGTTGAGCAGTTGAAAGATCTGCTGGGGGTTGGGATTGGTGATGTTGGTGTAGACGTGGACGTCTACCGCATGCCCTCCCTGATGAGCCACGGTAACCAGGGCCTGCAAGGCCGGCGTGCCCATGAGGTTGCCACATTGAACACGCGCCACACTGGTGACACCAGCAACGGCATGCACAATACCACTCCAGTAGGCAGACGACTGGACCGCCGTGGGACAGGGTCGGGGACCAAGAAGGACAACTGGCGAGGCGGTGGGAGTGACATTCCCCGCTCCAGGAGTCCCAGCTCCAGCGGTCGGCGTGGCCTGATTCCCTCCTCCCAAAGGAGAGGCACAGGCCGCCAGGCTGAGACAGAGGAAGAACACAACGGTACGCAAGATGGTGCTTCGCTGACGATGAAACCAGAATGATTGCTTCGAGTCTCTGGGCCGCTTGGACAGACGAAAGCGGTTCAGCATGGGCTTTCTCCTCGTGTAAGGGACTGCGCTCGTCCCCGCTGCAGGATTAGCATAACATGGCTCGGCAAGAACCTCTGTGAGGTAGCTCATATGAGCCATGTGAAGCTCAGCAAAATCGAAACTGTCACCTGCCTCTGCCGGTCAACCACCCCAGCGGCTGCTCCTCCTCGCTCCCTCCCCCCTCTGACTCTCTTCGCCGGTACCTTTCTCCTAACGCCTGCTTCCTCCATCTAATTACAGCCAAAATATCGCTCCATAATAAGTTGAGAAGCTCGCTCCCAGAAGGCCATTGAAGCCAGAAGCGCAGAGCCGTGACCACACTAATAAAAAGATTGCTTCTCGCTCTTTTGTTCACCATCGAACCGCCGCTTGAAAACGCACTGTAAAAAACCCTCCGTCTGCTATAGGATTCTCCCATCCAGGCTTTTACTTGTCGTTTTCATGTGACAACAATGCAACTCACAATGTGAATAGCATTGTTGTCGGAGAGGAGCACATGACATCGAGTCCGAACATACGTTCAGATCAATTTCAGCCCAGGGCGGTACTTTTCTTTCAATACAGCTATTCAGCATATTTATGTATTTACACAATTATCACCTCCATACAGGAGGAAAAGATAGAAGACACCGCAGCGATCAAGCTCTTTGGACAAAGGTTGAAGCAGAAACGCAAGGAGCGCGGCCTCACACGCGAAAAGCTTGTCGACCAAATGGACAAGCTCGCCAGCGAAGGCAGCCAGGGCTGGAAGGCGCCAGATGTCAGCACGGTGGCCCGCTGGGAGCGGGGGGAGCAATGTCCCCGGGTAGTACCTCACCTCTGGCTGGTCTGCCAGGTGCTTCAGGTCTCACCGGAAGAGCTGGGCTATCCCAAACCCATCAAATATTGGCCTGGCGATCATCCCTGATCAGAAAAAAGCGGGAAGGGGTCGTATGGCCCCTTCCCGTTGAGAGCGAGGGGAGCGTCCCGGGGATCGGATCGGTTCGGGCTGGTCGAGAGAGACGGGAGGCACAGGCTGAGGAGAGGAGAGAAGTGGCAGCGGCTCACCGGACACTTCGGACGCTCCCCCTCTCTACTTTTTAGTATCGGCTCATCTTCTTATTACAATAGGGCCATTCTATCGATTTTCTTCGCTGAACCAGGAGAAAGTTAGTATTGTTCATCATATCACCTTCATCTTCTGATGATGCTCCTGGCTAGAGGCATGGCAGGCAACCAGCTGGCCCCTCTTTCTCCGCCACAGCGAGCCGAGAACCAGGCTTCTGAACGCTTGCAGAAGAGCAGACCTTCGCCTATACTAGCAACAGCTATGTTGACTGCTACGTTTGAGGCTGATCTCGCGGGCCAGCCTGGCCGGCGTTCGCCATCAGAGCAAGGGAGCCACTTTCACCTCCAGCTCACACTGCACGCGGAGGCTGGTCGCACCACTGTCTTACTCGGCGAGAGCGGGGCCGGCAAATCGACGGTGCTGCGCCTGCTGGCCGGCCTGTTGCGCCCCACACGCGGGCAGATGCTTCTTGACGGCGTCTGCTACTTCGATAGTGAGCGTGCTATTTTTCTCCCTCCCCAGGAGCGGCCCATTGGCTACGTCTTCCAGGATTACCTGCTCTTCCCACACCTGACGGTCTTCGAAAACATCGCCTTCGGGCTGCGAGCCCAGGGCCTGCCTGGTCAGGAAGTGCGCCGGCGTACGGAGGCCGCCATCGAGCAGATGCGCCTCAGCGGCCTGGCCGCGCGCCGTCCAGCCCAGCTCTCGGGCGGACAGCAACAGCGCGTTGCGCTGGCCCGCGCCCTCGTGCTGCAGCCCCGCCTGCTCTTGCTCGATGAACCGCTGGCCGCTCTGGATGTGCAAACTCAGCGCGAGGTGCGCCAGGAACTGCGCCGCCTGCTGGGCGAGATCGGGATTACAACCATCTTTGTGACCCATAACCACCTGGAGGCCCTGCTCTTCGGCGATCAAATTGTGGTCCTTGACAACGGCCAGGTGATCCAGCAGGGCAGTCGGCGCGAGCTGTTGGAGCGTCCGCGCTCAGCCTATATCGCTGAGCTGGTGGGACTGAATTTCTGGCGCGGGCAAGTGGTGGCCCGCGAGGCCACCACTCTCTGTACGCTGGCCATCAGCGGCAGCAGCCGACCCTTGCTGGTGAGCGCTACCCTGGACGAGGACGCGGCGGCGGACCCTGGCAGCGGACCGGAGGCCTGCGTGGTCATCGACCCCCGCAGCATTACGCTCTACCCCGCGCCGCCCGAAGGCTCGGCCCGCAATGTCTTCGCTGGCGAGATCGTCCAGATCTTACCACTGAGCGCCGGCCATAGCTCAGCTCACGATGGGCGCGTGCGCGTGAGCATCGAGATCGATCCCACCCTCCCCCCACTTACCGCCGAGATCACGGAAGAGTCGCTCCAGCGCCTGGCCCTGCACGAGGGCCGCCAGATCTACGCCAGTTTCAAAGCGACCGAGGCCCGCGCCTATCTGTGACCTGCGCAAGCGCGAGAGCCAGAGCCTGGCTTCCTGAGCTGCCTTCCCTCCCCCAGGCTCTCAACCAACCCCGCACGCCTGAAACGCTCCCCCCTCCCCGCTCGTTGATAATCCAGGTTTTTCTTGCTCCTTGGCTTCTGCATAAATAGTCGGCCCATCATCTATAGTCTCCCTATCATTCTTGCGCATGCTTGCTTTAGCGCTACAATAGCCAGTTTTGGCTATGTTTCAAAGAGTATTTGCATGTTCCAATTTAGCTCATGCTATCATATGCGTGTTCCCGCGCCGCTCGGTTGCCGCTCACAGGGAGCATCTTTGCGGCTTGTGGGAACGCCAGAGCTTCTGGCGGGTTGCTGAGCTGGCCGATCTGCTTAGCTTCTTCGGCTCACCCTGGTGGGGGGCCAAGCGCGAGGGTGATCGGTCACCACAGCTATCTTGCCTGTCGGAGGCCGCTGTTTGGGGAGACTTGTAGGTTTAGTCAGAAGGGGTTCCATGCAGTTACTACATACGGACATTCGTAAGTGCGAACAGCAGAATAAGGGAGGTCGTCTCTTCAAGAAGTTTGCCGCCAGCCTCATGCTGGCCCTGGCGCTGGCCGGGGCCCTGTTTACCTTGAGCGGCCAGGGGGCCCATGCTCAGGCTGCCAGTGGCTGCTATACTGTCGTCTCGGGCGACACCTTGAGTGGCATCGCCCAGCGTTACGGGACCAGCTGGGAGACGCTGGCTTCCTATAATCACATTGCCAACCCCAACCTGATTTTCCCGGGGCAGCAAGTATGCACTCCTGGTCAGGGGAACAGCAGCGCGACCCCGGTGAGTGTCCAGAGCCAGCCAGCTCAGAGCAGCGCGGCCTCGACTGCCTCTCAGAGCGTGAGTGGCTCGATTCCGCAGATGATCTACCAGGTCTTCGGTTCCTATGGGGCGCAGGCTCTGAGCGTCGCCCAGTGTGAGTCGAGCCTGAACCCGTATGCGACCAACAGCTCATCGGGAGCGGCAGGTATCTTCCAGTTCCTGCCGAGCACCTGGGCCACCACCTCGCAGGCGGCCTACTCGCCCTACAATGCAGCGGCTAACATCCGTGCTGCTTATGAGGTCTTTGCCCGTGACGGGTTCAGCTGGCGTGAATGGTCCTGCCAGCCCTAGTCTAGCCTGGGTCAACGCCTCACTTAGCTCGACCGGCAGCGCGATAGGCTGCATAGCATAGCCATAAGAGAGGACCTGGAGACCCTACCGCGGGTCTGGGCAGCTAGCCGCGCCGCAGCGCAGGCAATTTGAGCAGCCGGCCCGCAAGAGGTAGAGGCCCGTCCGAGAGAAGCAAGAATTCGGATTCGTCCGTCTCCCAAACAGAGCGCTCACAACACGAGGAGTATCTTTCACAGGCGCGGCGCGCTCGCCTGGCGTGCTGGCTGGTCCTTCCCCAACGCGAAAGGGGTGTATGGACAGGATCGCCTTCAGCCAGCCAGGGTCTGGGCAGCGTCCGCCTCCTCAGCACGACGCAGAGCGACGGGGATGGCGCCGGTTTGGTCAACGTTCGACCGGCGTCGTCCCCGTCGCTTCCTTCATATTGTTTTGCCAGGAGCCAGGCCAGCGCCAGCGCTCAAGCTAAGCTAAGCTAAGCTAAGCAACCAGTGCGATCAGAGAGGCCATGAGGTCAGCTAGACCGCTACATTGGTGGAACGACTGTAGGGCTTGTCGGGGTCAATCAGCACATTGATGCAGGCCGGCAAGCCAGAGGCAAAGGCCCGCTCTAAGGCCGGGCGAATCTCCTCGGGGCGCTCTACCAGCTCGCCATAGCCGCCCAGCGCCTCCACCATCTTATCGTAGCGGATACCCGGTGCCAGCTCTGCCGCTGTGGCGTGACCAATGAGGGCCTTCTGGGGATGCTTGATCTGGCCCCAGGCTCCATCGTTGCCGATCACCGAAACCACTGGCAGCTTCTGGCGCACCATGCTCTCAAACTCCATCCCATTCAGGCCGAAAGCTCCGTCGCCATGCAGAATCAGGACGCGCTTGCCAGGGCGCGCCAGTTGGGCTGCCATAGCGAAGCCGGTGCCGGTGCCGAGCGTTCCCATTGGACCGGCATCCAGCCAATAGCCAGGGCGATAGACATTGATCACCCGTCCGCCATAGCTGACAATGTCGCCTCCATCGCCGATAACGGTGGTCTCCTCGTCGATGAAGTCGCGAATCTCCTTACAGAGGCGCATCGGATGGATGGGCACCGCATCGGAGTTGAGAGCTGCCGCGTCGCGCTCCCAGGCTTTGGCTTCTGCCTCACGAATGAAGCGGAGCCAGGCGCGCTCACCGCTATATGGTTTGCAAGCCGCCGCCACCTGGTGCATGGCGAGGCCGACATCGCCCACCAGTCCCACCTCGGCCCCGCGGTTGACCCCGATATCTTCGCCCGCCAGATCGAACCAGATCAGGCGTGCCTCGGCTGGTATGAGCGGCGGTCGTCCATGATTGAGACGGAAGTCCATGCGCGTCCCAATGGCGAGGATTGTGTCGGCGCCCTCCAGGGCCTTGCGTCGGGAGGCGCTGAAGAAGAGGGGATGAGTGGGAGGCAGGCATCCCCGTCCGGCTCCATTGAGATAGACCGGGGCCTGAATGCGTTCGGCCAGCTCACGCAAGGCTTCGGCGCCATCGCACCACCAGACAGCGCTTCCCGCCATAATGACTGGGCGCTCAGCCTGCTCCAGGAGAGCGGCAGCCTTCTCTACCTGGTCCGGCGTCGGCTGCACGGGTCCCGCCGGGCGGTAGCTGGTCGGCTCGCCGGGGTCTGTGGCGTTGTCGGTGTCGGCCAGGTTGTTGAGAATATCCATCGGGATTTCAAGAAAGACGGGGCCAGGCTTGCCGTTGAGCATCTGGCGAAAGGCGGCAGCCACATACTCGGGAATACGCCCGGTCTCGTGGACGGTGCGCGCCCATTTGGTGATGGGGCGCAGTAGATCGATCTGGTTCATCTCTTGCAAGGCGCCCCGATCCCACAGGCCCAGCGGCGCCGCTCCGCCGATGACCAGCACCGGGCTGCCCGCCAGATAGGCGTTGGCTACCCCGGTCACTCCATCGGTGACCCCTGGACCGGCAGTTAACAAGGCTACTCCTGGCCGGCGCGTACACTTGGCCCAGCCCTCAGCAGCGTGAACTGCCGCTTGCTCATGTCGGGTGTCGACGACGCGAATGCCCTCACGGAGACAGCCATCGTAGATGGCCGCGATGTGCCCCCCGCTCAGTGTGAAGACCACTTCGACGCCCTCGCGCTTGAGGATCTTGGCAACCAGCCAGCCACCATGCGTGATACTCACGTTTCGCCTCCTTTGTCTTGAGCAACTTTGCTCAGTTGCTTCTCTCTGCCAGCGGAAGCCCTCATCAGCCAGCCACTGGCTCGCCTGCTCCTGGCACCTCGCCGAGCAGGAGTAGCCTGGCCCCGGCAAAGACAGCCAGGGACAAGCCTCCCCCGGACAAGGAAGCCCCACACCGGAGAGCTGGACCGGCTGCGGCTGACATCGCTGACAGGACAGTTACGGACGCGGCTCCGCTTGCCTGCGCTGCTATGATGAATGATAGCGCCCGCTTGCTCACCTGACAATGTAGCACGCTAACAGCTCCTCGCGCTTAGAGAGCTGCGCTCGCTCTGGTGACAGCGACCCAAACAGCCCGGGCCGCTTTTGCGCTCAAACGGGCCTAGATAGACCGATTGCCTCGCTCATACCCCTGGGTAGCAGGCGGGCGATAGCAGCGCGGCACGCTCATGAGCATCGGGGAGAGAAGGAACAAGAGAGGAAGGCCAATAGGAGAGGAAAGGGAGTGGGCGACAAGGGACTCGAACCCCTGACCTACTGCGTGTAAAGCAGCCGCTCTACCCAACTGAGCTAGTCGCCCATGTGATCCATCTTACCAGGCTGAGCCGGTAAGCAAGACGGAAGAGGCGGACCGCTATGGCCTGGCCGCCTCTTCCAACCACCATCAAAGCGGTGCCCTCGAGTGGACTCGAACCACCACGCCCTTACGGGCACAGGCCCTCAACCTGCTGCGTATACCATTCCGCCACGAGGGCATCGTTGTGCTTGCTATTTCAGCAGCAAAGAAAGAAGAGAAGAGGAGAGAAGGAAGCTAAACTCAGCATCCGCTGGCGAGCGACGCCGCTCAATCCCGTGCCGCTCGCCAGGCGGATATGAGCAGCGCTCATGAGGGTGCCCTCGAGTGGACTCGAACCACCACGCCCTTACGGGCACAGGCCCTCAACCTGCTGCGTATACCATTCCGCCACGAGGGCATCTCTCATAGATTCCGCATTGTATTGTATACTGACCCCTCGGATTTGTCAACGGTTAGTCGGGCTTTTTCGCACGCACAATCAAGGTGCCTTCTGCCGTAAAGAGCAGCTGGCCATTCGCGTCGCGTCCTTCGGTCTCCAGAATCACAAAGGTCATGGGACCGGAGCGCCCACTGCGCTCACGCACATCGGCCACACGGGCCACGCAGGTCACCTGCTCCCCGATGCGCAGGCGGCGCTGATAGCTATAGCTCTGCTCGCCATGCAGCAGCTGCATTCGCGAGGGATCGATCTGCAGCTCTGGAGGGCGGACGCGGAACGTCGTCGGGAAAGTAGGAGGAGCATAGACGAGCGGTGTCTGCCGCTCCAGCGCGGGATCGCCGGTCGCCTCCATAAAGCGCCGCACCGCCTCCTCCGTGACTTCGAAGGTCTGGGGGGCTGCGGTCTTGCCAATCACGCTCGGATCGATCGCCATGAGTGAGGCGCTCCTTTCTGCTCTGCTTTCACTGCCTCTGACGCTCTCGGCCTCAAGAAAGCATACTGATTTTCTTCCGCCTGCCACCAGTCTCCTTGCTCGCAGTGAGGGTGTCAGCCCCAACGAGGAGCGGATGGCAGTCCGGAAGCGTTTGGCCGTCGCAAGAGGCCTGTTTCCCGTAAGCGTTCTTGATCGAGTTTGCTGTCAGCAGTTGACGAAGCACCACCGCTATCCGTCGTCGCCATACGGCGGTGGGTCCTGGTGGCTCTTCTATGTATTATATCCTCGCGCGGGGGGTAAAAGCTTCCCACTTTTCTCCCGGCGATCACGCCACAGCTTCGACCCGGCAGGACTCCCCGGCGCCTCGTGGTTGGGGGCCAGCGGTAAGGTAAAGCGAATACAGGTCCCCTTACCAGGCACGCTTTCGGCGGCCACTGTTCCGCCGTGGGCGGTCACAATGGCTTTCACAATGGTCAAGCCCAGGCCACTCCCACCACGTCCCCCGCTGCGGGCCCGATCGGCGCGATAGAAGCGCTCAAAGATGTGAGGGAGATCGATCGGATCAATCCCCACGCCCGTATCGCGTATCCAGACCTCCAGCATGCGCCCCAGGTGCCTGGCTCCCACCGTGATGGTTCCTCCGGCAGGCGTATGGCGACGCGCATTATCGATGAGATTGAGCAGCACCTGGGTAACGCGGTCGCTATCGGCCAGGACCGGCGGCATCCGTGGGTCAATGGTGTTCCGCAGGGTAATGCCGGCCTGCGCGCACTCCGGTTCGATGACCGTCAGCGTCTCATCGACAAGCACGGCCAGATCGAGCGGAGCCAGATCGAGCCGGGCCCGTCCCGACTCCAGCAAGGTCATATGCTGGATATCAGCCACCAGGCGACGCAGGCGCTGAACTTCGCGCGCGATGAGCTGGGCTGTCTCCTTGCGCGCTCCTGGCTCCTGAATCACCTCGTCGGCCAGGGCCTCGCTGAAGCCCTGAATAGCTGTCAGGGGCGTGGCCAGATCATGAGCGATGTTGGCAATCATATCGCGCCGAATCTGGTCCTGGCGGCGCAGTTCGGCCACATCGGCCTCGATACGATCGGCCATAGCATTGAAGGTCTGGGCCAGACGCCCCAGCTCATCCTGAGCCGAAGGCGGGTCTACGCGCTGCGAATAGTCGCCCTCCTTCATGCGCTCCACGGCGGCGGTCAGTGACTCCAGCGGTCGGGTTAAACGACGCGCCAGCAGCAGGCTGAAGACGATTACGGCAACGCCGATGAGGAGGCCAGCCAGCAGGATCGCCTGCGTCACATTGCTGAGGAAGCGCTGCGGCGAGGCTTCTGGCTGGGCAATCAGCAAGGCCCCAATGAGCTGATGGCCGCCGCTGCTCTGGTCGTAGAGCGGCACACTGACGTACAGGCCCTTGAAACCACTGCTCTCCAGATGTCCATCAACCTCATTGCCCTGCAGAGCCTGGGCCGCCGACTGCGTGATGGCCGCCTCAGAGCAGAACTGGCTATCAAAGCCAGCCGGTGGATTGCAGAGAAGCTGATGGCCATTCCGGTCAACGATCACCAGGAGGGAGGGCACAGGGAAACGCAACGAAAAAGGACCCCAGTGCCCGCCGAGCTGGTAGGTGTAGAAGTCTTCGATGCCACGAGCATAGCTCTGAGCAGCATCCTGCAATTGCCGAATCTGGGCTGTGTAGTAGTAGTTGTAGACAGCCGCAATCACGGCTATGGCAAGCACGATGATCGCCCCCAGGGCAACCGCCAGGTAGCTGAGCACCAGCTTGCTGCGCAGGCTCAAGGACGGTAGCCCGGTGGCCACTTGCTCCATTGGGGCAACAGGAGGCCCGTGAGCAGTATTGGTTGCCGGTTCATTCATGCGGGCGCCTCTGGCTCGAATTTGTAGCCAACTCCCCAGACAGTTTTGATGTTGCGCGGCGCCCCAGGCACCGCTTCGATCTTTTTGCGCAGCGTGCCAATATGGACATCGACCGTGCGCCCGTCTCCCAGGTAGTCATAACCCCAAACCTTGTTGAGCAAAACCTCGCGCGTGAAGACGCGCTCTGGCGAGGAGGCCAGGACCACCAGCAAGTCGAATTCTTTGACGGTCAGGGTGACGCGCTGTCCGTTGACCTCAACCCGCCGCGCTGGGATGTTGATAACCAGGCCCGGAAAGCGCAGCTCTTCGCGCTCGCGCTCGTTTCCTTGCCGAGCTTGCTCGCTCAGACCTCCTTCGCTGCCGTTTCCTCCTGGGACCCCCGCTCGATGGGCCCCTGCCAGAGCCGTGCGTCGTAAGATGGCTCGCACCCGGCTGACAACCTCGCGCGGGCTGAACGGCTTGACCAGGTAATCGTCTGCCCCCAGCTCCAGCCCGGCAATGCGGTCCTCTTCTCCTTGTCGCGCCGTCAGCATCAGGATGGGTGTATCCGCCCAGGCCCGGATGCGGCGACAGACCTCCATGCCATCAAGAGCCGGCAGCATCAGATCGAGAATCACCAGATCGGGCTTCTCCCGCGCATGTAGCTCCAGCCCCGCCGCCCCATCTCCGGCTATGACTACCTCATAGCCGGCCTGCTCCAGATAAAGGCGGATGAGCTGCGCAATGTTGTTTTCATCTTCTATAATCAGGATCTTCATGACCCACCTGTCCTGTCCTGTCCTTCTATTAACAGGTAGGAAGTATCCACTTAGTTATAGCATATAGAGCATAGCGCCGGCGGGTGAGAAAAGCTGCAATCTTTTGTAAAGATTTTGTAAGGTCAGGAGTGAGGCGCGACCGGGCCTGGTCCGGCCAGGATGCAACCCAGACGAGCCAGGTGGCGGGAAGAGGCTCCGTGCAGAGACTCTGCTGCAGGGCACAGTACGGGCAGCCAACATGGCGAGCGACAGGGACCGGCCCGTGTCGTGCGACCAGACCCTTCGCAGTAGCGCTCACCTGCCCGAGCTAGAAGGAGGCACGCAGGTAACCCAGACGTTCCAGAGCCATGTAGGCGGCGGCGATCTGGCCCTGGACGGCAAACTGTCCGCTATGGATCAGAGCGAGCAGCTCGCGTGGAGTGACGAGCAGGTTCTCTATGACCTCGCGGGGGTCCACCTTCTGCTCGCCGGTCTTTTCGATATCGCGCGCCAGATACCACCAGATGCGCGTCTGGGCTCCCGTGGGGTTGGCGTACATCTGAGCCAGCAGCTCGATCTTCTCAGCGGCTACACTGTAGCCCGTCTCCTCCATCAGCTCGCGATGAGCCGTGAGCAGAGGATCATCTTCATGAGGATCGATGGCACCCGCGGGAAACTCCAGCACCTGCAGCCCAATACCGTGCTTATACTGTCGATTGAGTAAGACACGTCCATCGGAGGTAAAGGGGACGATACCTACCCAGCCCCGATTTTCGATAATGTAGTAGTCAGGGATCAGGGTGCCATCCGGCAGCAGTACCTCCTCGCGCCGCACTTTGAGATAGGGCGTATCTAATACCCGCTCGACGGCGCGCGTCACCCAGGGCCGTAGCCCTGACGGCTCCTGCTGCCGGGCAATCTGGTGCTCTGTGGTCATGCTCTCTCGCGCTCCCGTTGTTCTTGTTGTTGTTGCCAGCGCGGCGCCCGCTTCTCCAGAAAGGCGCGCAGGCCCTCCTGAGCATCCACCGAGCGCGACACCTCGCTGAGATAGAAGCTGTTGACGCGGCGGAGGGCCTCCAGACGCGCGCGGCCCTCGCGCAGACGGCGGGCCTCTTCATCCTCCTCCTCAGTGGGCAGCGGCAGGGAAAAGCTGCCTGGCTCTAGCCACGGCGACGAGGGTAGGCCCTCGACAGGCGGGAGCCAGCGCTGCGCCAGTCGTACCGCAGCCTTCGCCTGGCGCAGGGCCGTGGCGCTACTTCGACGCAGCAAGGCCAGCACCTCTTCTAGCCGCCTGTCAAGCTGACGAGCCGACGCACACCAGGTGGCCTGGCCTAGCCGGACAGCCTGCTCACCAGGCAGGCGTTCGGGGCCAGGCGCACCGCTGACCGGCACCACAAAAGTGGCCTCACGCGCGACCAGGACCAGGTCGGCAGCTCGCACCAGGAGCGAGGCCTCCTGCGACAACGACTCACGCACCACGGCCAGCACCGGCTGCGGCACGGCTCGCACAAGCGCCGCTGCGCGCTCTGCTTCATTGCGTAGCTTGGCCGCCTCTCCCACGCCCGAACGGCAGCCCGCCCCGATGGGGCCTCTACCCGCCTCAGCCTGCCGTGAAGAGGCCCCAAAATCGAGGATGACGCAGGTCAGGCCAGCACCCCCACTCTGCAGGGCCGCACAGGCGCTCGCCAGCTCGTCCAGCAGCAGCGCACAAGGCTCAGGTGTCACCATCAGGCGCACCGTCTGCGCCTCAGCCAGTATACGTAGCGCACGATAAGCCTGTTGCACTCTCTCCTCCGTAGGTAGTAGGGACGCCAGGCCGTCGGTAGGCACAGGCCCGACCGGCCTGCCCCCAACGGCCTTCTCCTCAATACCTTACGCCGGGCAAGCCGCGCCGCGCCGCTCCTCCGGCGCTCACTCAGGTCAGCTCACGCCAGAGGGGCAGTCTCCCCTGTCTCCCGCAGCTTGAAGCGCTGGATCTTGCCCGTCGCTGTCTTGGGGAGTTCCGAGACAAAGACCACCCAGCGGGGATACTTGAACGGCGCCAGGCGGCCCTTGACAAAGTTCTGTAGCTCGCTCACCAGGGACTCGGAAGCCTCCTGGCCAGGCTTGAGGACGACAAAGGCTTTGGGCTTGACCAGACGGTCGCTATCGTAGGCTCCTACCACCGCCGCCTCCAGGACGGCAGGATGCTCGATCAGAACGTTCTCGACCTCTACGGGCGAGACCCACTGACCGCTGACTTTGAGCATGTCGTCCGCACGTCCGCAGTACCAATAGTAGCCCTCGCTATCTACATAATACTTGTCGCCGGTGTGAATCCAGTGCCCCGTAATGGTGTCTTTGGTCTTTTCATGCTTGTTCCAATAGTAGGCGGTAATGCTGTCTCCCCGAATGAGCAGGTTGCCAATCTCGCCTGGCGCCACCGGCTGCCCCTCTTCATCGACAATCTTCGCTTCATAGCCCGGCACAAGCTTGCCCGAGCTGCCCGGTTTGATGTCACCAAGACGGTTGCTGATAAAGATGTGCAAGATCTCGGTGCTCCCAATCCCATCAAGAATGGGTACCTGAAATTTCTCTTCCCAACGGCGCAAAATATCCGCCGGCAGCGACTCACCCGCCGAAACGCAGACACGCACCGATGAGAAGTCAAAGCGCTTCTCGGCTTCGGGCACACTGAGCATGTTGGCGTAGAGCGTCGGCACGCCGTAGAAGATGGTGGGCCGATAACGCTCCACTACCTTGAACATGTCTTCAGCCAGGGGACGCCCGGGATAGAGCACGGTGCTGGCCCCAACTCCAAAGGGGAAATAGAGGGCATTGCCTAGCCCATAGGCAAAGAAGAGCTTCGCCGCAGAAAAGGTAACATCGTCTTTGGTGATACCTAGCACAGGTTTCGCGTAACACTCCAGGCAAAATGTCATGTCGTGCTGGAGATGTACACAGCCTTTGGGGAAACCTGTGCTGCCCGAGCTGTAGAGCCAGAAAGCACTGTCATCTTTGCTGGTGGGAGCAGGACTGAGCGAGGGCGAGGCACGGGCAATCCAGCCTTCGAAATCGTGCAGGACCACGCGCTGACGGCCCGCCAGCAGCGTCGTCCCGGCGGCCCCCGCTTCCAGGCCAACTACGACTACATGACGCAAAAAGCGCAGCTGGGACAACACTTGACGCAGCGGCGACCAGAGGACAGCATGGATGAGCAGAACCCTGGCCCGGCTGTCGTTGAGCATGTAGACGTAGTCCTCGGGGCGCAGCATGGTATTCATAGGAATAGGGACCGCGCCGATCTTGATGGCTCCAAAGAAGGAGGCCGCGAACTGGGGGGAATCGAGCAGCAGGAGGGCCACACGCTGCTCCATCTCGACGCCGAGTTCTAGCAAGCCGTTGCCAACACGGTTGGCCATCTCGGCCACCTGTGCATACGTAAAGGTTTGACCTTCATAATAGATGGCGACTTTGCCACCACGCCCTTGTGCGAGATTCGCGTCAAGAAAGGCGCTGGCCGCATTGAACTGGTCGGGCACGTTGACCGTCGGAATCTCCATGATCTTCCCTCTTTTCTCGCCTGCAGGCGGCGCCTGGCTGACCCCCGGCTGACGCGCCCCATCCCTCTCTCGTCTCTCTTGGCCGCCCTGCCTGGCCTCCCTTCTCGCCACTCGGCTCGCTCCCTTGCGAGCACAAGCGCGATCATCCCTAGCCACACCCCCCAGACGGTGAAGGCCCCCCAGGAGGAGCAAGCTGGCGCGTCACCCCAGGAACGGTCTACCTCTACCTTGCTGTTATTGTACCAGATTGCGGCCCGACCTTCCCAGTCTGTTGGCTTGGCCACCGGGTGGACAATCCCCGGCAGACAGCCCAAAGTGGACGGCGTTCCCTCGCCCCGCGAGCCAGCTTGCTCTTCCTCTTGTTTCCTTCCTGCTCCTCGCCTTGCGCTGCCTACCCGCTAAGGCCCTCCCCACCTCACTGCTCCCTATCCCCGCCAGCGACTAGCAAAGCGCAGGTCGCTGGAAGAGCAGAGGCTCCCGGCGGGCCTTCCTTTGCCTCGCCAGTGAGTGAGCACACCCACAGAGCGCCGCTGTCTGGGCGCACCTTATGGAAGGACAAGGTACATCAGAAATTCTTTGTTGCCCTCCCTGCCGGCAATGGGGGACTCGACCAGACCGCGCAGCTGTAGCGGCGTATACTCGGGAATCCAGGCAGACAGCTCGCGTAAGACGCGCTCATGGACGCGCGGATCGCGGATAATGCCCTCGCCACGGTCAGCCTCCTCTTTCCCGGCCTCAAACTGCGGCTTCACTAGCGCCACTACCCAGGCGCCAGAGGCCAGCAAGCGCGCTACCGGCGGTAGAACGAGGCGCAACGAGATAAAGGAGACATCGATCGTCGCGCATTGTGGCCTCTCCGGCAAGGTCTCCAGATAGCGGATGTTGACCCCTTCCATGACGACGACACGCGCGTCGCTGCGCAGCTTCCAGGCAAGCTGTGCATGGCCAACGTCGACGGCATAGACGCGGGCCGCCCCCCGCTGCAGCAGGCAGTCGGTAAAGCCGCCGGTCGAGGCACCAACATCCAGAGCGACCAGTCCCCGCGGATCGAGAGCGAAGACATCGAGGGCTTTTTCGAGCTTTAACCCGCCACGACTGACGTAGCGCAATTCGGGCGCGGCCAGATCGAGGCGGATGTCGGCATCGTCGGGCACCTGGGCGCCGGGCTTCTCCAGGCGTCGCTCGCCCACATAGACGCGCCCAGCCATGATCAGGGCCTGGGCACGCTCCCGGCTGGCTACCAGGCCGCGACGCACCAATGCGACATCAAGACGTTCCTTCTTCTTTGTCACCATCTTCAGCCTGACTGTTGTCGCTTTCCTGCCTGGCCTCTCTGCCACCAACTCTCCGGCTGGGACCAGCCCAGACGAGCGGAGGGATCAGGCATGATAGTAGATCAGGGTACCAGCCCCGATCAGTCCGACGTTGGGGCCAAGTTGTGCCGGCTCGATGCTCACGATGGAGCGCGGAGCCTTCATCGCCCGCTGCTCGACAATATCGAGGGCTGGCCCAAGAACCAGGTCGCCGAGCTGCATGACGCCGCCCCCCAGAATAATTTTGCGCGGATTGAAGATATGGATCACGTTGACAAGTCCCACGCCCAACCCACGAGCCGCCTCGCCGATGATCTGCCGTGCCAGCGCGATGCCGGCGCGCGCCGCCTCGCCGACGGTGCGAGCATTGACTCGCTCGATGCTCTCCTTCTCCGTGCCAGCAGGTAAATGGAGCTGGCGAGCCGTCTGCTCGTCGAGCGAACGTGCAAAGGCGAGCAGCTCGGCTCCCTGGCCCGCAGCAATAGCCTCGTTGGCTCGCCGGGCAATGGCCGTCCCCGAGGCAATGGCCTCTAAACAGCCGATATTGCCACAGTTACAGCGGGGACCGTTGAGGTCGATGGTCATGTGCCCCAGTTCGCCGGCGGTTCCCCCGGCTCCCTCTAACAAGCGGCCTTTGCAGATGATGCCGCCGCCGATCCCTGTACTCACGGTCATGTAGACCATGTCTTCGCTGCCACGCCCGGCCCCGAACATGTATTCGCCCAGGGCTGCGCAATGGGCGTCGTTCTCGATGTGGATCGGCACCGGAAAGTCTTTCTGCAGGATATCGCGAATAGGGACGTTTTCCCAGCCCGGGAGATTGGGCGGCGAGTAGATGACGCCGCTCTGGCTGTTGAGTGGGCCTGGCGCTCCCAGGCCAATACCAGCCACTTGCCCGAGCTCAACCCGCGCCTCAGCGAGCGCCTGACGAATCGCGTCGCAAATGCGCGGGATCAGACGCTCAGGCGTTGCATCTTCGCCGGTCAGCAGGCCCACGCGCGAGAGCAGGGTGGCCCCGCGCAGCACCGCTACCCGTAGCTGCGTTCCTCCCAGATCAACGCCGACGGCCAGGGGGAGATGCGCAGCGTCTGTCGTCGCTGCTGTCGTCGTAGCTGTGATCACTTGGTCTTCTGGCATAAGTCTCGGCTTCCTCGCAGATGGTCTTTTACTAGTGGCGTCCTTCTGTCCTGGACGCAAGAGAGGGGCGACTGCCGATTGTGTGCGCTCCAGCGCCTCCAACCAGCCAGCGAGCGGGACGCACGCTACGCTTCAGATGCGGCCTCGGCAGGCAAGGGGAGCGCTATTCGGCATAGATGATACTCCATTTGCAGGCAAGCAACAAGTGACCGTTCTCCCGAGCTTGCTTTCCCTCTGCGCCTGATTGTTTAAGCCTGCCGCCCTTCTCACAGGATATGCCCACTACACGCCTGTCAAAGAGGCCCTGCTTGCACGTGTAGCATTGATGATGTAGCCTGACTTACAATAATGGAATGAAGATGGCACGGAGCTGATCTTGATCTGGTGAGGCCGCCCGGCTTTCTTCTTTTCCTTCAGGCTCGCGCTAGAAAGGGCTGTTTCGTCAACAATGGCTTCGCCTGAGACCTCTTCGCCTCCAAGGCTCTCTGCTCAGGAGGCTTTCTTTGCCGGCAGCGGCGCCGGCTTGCTGGCGGGACTCGCCTCCTCGGGCTGTATGCTCTTGCTGAATGCTTTTGCCCACGGCGTGTCTCTGCCCGAGCAGGTCGGGGCGACCATTACGGCACTGATGCCCCTGTCACTCTTCCAATTGCTGCAGCAATTGCTCGGCGACGAGGCGAAGCGCTATTTATTGGTTTGCGTCATTCTGGGCCAGTGCCTGGTTTTCGCCGTCAGCGGTGGCCTCCATCTGCTGGCTCGCCTGCGCTTCTTGCCCAAGCCTGACCGGGAGCCAGGACTGGGGGACGGCCTCCTGCTGGCCGCCTCGCTCTGGCTTTTTGCTGGTCTGGTGGTGCTGCCGCTGACCGGGGCCGGCCTCTTTGGGGCCTCACTGAGCATTGGCTGGTTCAATAGCATGTGGAGCCTGGCCGTAAGCGGCCTGGTCTTTGCCTTGCTTTTCCCGCCCGCCTATCACTGGCTGACCGCCAGCCGCATTCGCGAGGAGCAGCGCCGGGCCGAGGTGCGTGAGCAGCGTCAGACCCTGCTGCGCCGCGGCCTGATCCTCGGTGGGGTGGGCCTGCTGGCCGCCTTCGCTTTCCGCTTTATTACCCAGGGCGCCCATGCCCCTACCGTCACGCTGCGCGGCTTCAAGAGCCGCATCGTGCCACCGCCCCAGCCAAACTACGGCCCCATCGTACCCGTCTCTCATCTTTCTTCAGAAATCACACCAAATGATCAATATTATGTGGTTTCAAAGAATCTGCTGGCTGACCCTGTGGTCAACGGCGAGAGCTGGCGCCTCACGATCGGCGGTCAGGTTGAGCAGCCCTACACGCTGACCTACGCCGAGCTGCTGACGCTGCCTATGCGCCGCCAGTACGAATCGATGATGTGCATCAGCAACGAGGTCGGCGGTCCCTACATGAGTAACGCCCTCTGGGAGGGTGTGCCGCTGGCCGCGCTCCTGGAGCGAGCACGCCCCAGGGCAGGAGCGACGAAGGTGGTCTTCCACTGCGCCGATGACTATAGCGATAGCATCCATCTCACCAAGGCCCTGGAGCCAACGACTCTACTCGCCGTGCGGATGAACGGTCAGACGTTGCCGGAGCGCCACGGCTATCCGCTGCGTCTTCTGGTGCCCGGCATTTACGGCATGAAGCACGCCAAGTGGATCACACGCATCGAGGTAGTCAACTACGACTATCAGGGCTACTGGCAGCAGCGCGGCTGGAGCGACGAGGCCCAGATCCGCATGACGACGCGCATCGATACCCCCCTTGACGGGAGTCGCTTGCAAGCCGGCAGCCTGACCTATATTGCCGGTGTGGCCTTTTCGGGGGAGCGTGGCATCAGCGAGGTCGATGTGAGCTTTGACCTTGGGCAGAGCTGGCAGCGCGCGACCCTCAAGCGTCCCCTGTCGGCCCTGACCTGGGTTCTCTGGGAACTGCCCTGGCGTGCGCCGTCTCAGGCTGGTAGCTACACCATCACGGCGCGCGCCATCGATCTGCAAGGAAACGTCCAGGACCCTCGTCCGGCGCCGCCATTGCCTGCTGGCGCCTCCGGCTACCACACGATTACTATCGTCGTCGCCTGATCTCAGGGGCCTGCCTTACCCCTCTGTCTCCGGCCCACGCAGAAAGTCGAGCAGCAGGCGATTGACCTGCTCAGGCTGCTCCTGCTGAACCCAGTGGCCGCTTTCGGGCAGGTAGACAATGCGCAGTTGCTTGACGTACGGCTCCAGGCCGTAGGTCAGCTCGACGCTGAGGGCAATATCCTGCAGGCCCCAAAGCAGCAGCGTGGGAGCTTGAATCTGGGGCAAGGCCCGCAACTGCCGCCGCCAGAGGACCCGTGGCAGATCGCGTACAAATTGCCGATAATAGGCCAGGGCTGCGGGAAGAGCACCGGGCTTACTCATGGCAGCCTGATACTGGGCCGTGACGGAGCGCGGAAACGCCTCCTTCTGCACGGCGCTCCCGCGTAGCATTCTACCGATCTCGTTGGCCCCGTTGCGGCTCAGTACGTATTCCGGCAGCCAGGGGAGCTGAAAGGCGAAAATATACCAGCTCATGCGCAGCTGCTTGAGGGAACGCAGCTCGCGCAGCATCGCCGCCGGATGCGGGGCATTCATAATCACCAGGCGCTCGACCAGCTCGGGATAGCGCATCGCTACTTGCCAGGCGATGACCCCACCCCAGTCGTGACCCATAACGATCGCTCGCTCGTAGCCCAGCGCCACGATCAAGGCCGCCACATCGCGCGCTAGCGTGCGCAGGTCATAGCCTCGCGGCGGCTTCTCGCTCTCGTTGTAGCCACGCAAGTCGGGGGCCACGACACAGTAACCGGCTGCGGCCAGCCCAGGAATCTGATGGCGCCAGGAGTACCAGAACTCGGGAAAACCGTGGAGCAAGAGCACCAGCGGTCCCTGTCCCTGGGTCACATAATGGAGTCGGATACCGTTGGCCGTAATAAAGCGATGCTCCCAGGAGGCACCTTCTTCTTCAATCATGGCAGAGGGCATAGCGTCAGCACTCCTCGCTAGCCTGGTGCTAGCGCCGACAAGCCAGGACCCCGGCAGCACGAGTGGTGTGGCAGGCCCGAGAGTCGCGGGAGCAGCCCAGCTCGGATGGTCCGAGGGCGGCTGGCCCCCGGAGTCTGCCGGGCTGGGCCCCTGCCTGGCGCTGGCCTCCTCTCGCCACTCTCGGGCCAGCATAGTCCGCCAGAGTGCTGGACGAAGCGATCTCACACCCGGCGCCAGCGCTCTTCCTCAGTCAATATTGCGATCGCCATAGATAATGGCCCGCTTCACCTGCTCGATCAGATCGGTGACTGGGATGCCGCGCGGGCAGGCATCGGAGCAATTAAAGATCGTGCGGCAGCGCCAGACACCGTTACGCTGCCCGAGGATCGCCAGACGCTCCGCCGTACCCTGATCGCGGCTATCGAAGATGAAGCGATGCGCGTTGACAATGGCCGCCGGTCCGACCCAGTCGGGGTTCCCCCAGATCGAGGGACACGAGCCAGTACAGGCCCCGCAGAGAATGCACTTCGTCCCCTCGTCGTAGCGCGCTCGCTCCTCGGGACTCTGCAGGCGCTCGGTTCCCGGCTCATTATCGTGGGTGATCAGATAAGGCTTGATCGACTCGTACTTGTGGAAGAAGGGGTCCATATCGACCACCAGATCCTTGATCACTGGGAAGCCGAGCATTGGCTCAACCGTCACCTTCTCACCGACATCGCGGATCAGCACCTTGCAAGCCAGGCGGTTGCGCCCGTTGATGCGCATGGCATCCGAGCCACAGACCCCATGCGCGCAAGAGCGGCGGAAGGTCAATGTACCGTCGATCGTCCACTTAATGGTATTGAGCGCGTCCAGCAAGCGGTCGACGGGGCTGGCCGCAACCGTATACTCGGCCCAGTAGGGCTTCGCATCCTTATCGGGATCGAAGCGCTTAATGCGCAGGGTAACTTTCATAGCACCTCACCTGTCTTAGAGCGTCTCCCTGAAGCTGGGACGCGCCTAGTATTTACGTTCCTTGGGCTTAAAGACCGGGTCATCGATCAAGATGACATCCTTATAGGCAAGACGGGCGTTGCAAGCCCCTTCTCCCTTATAGATCAAGGTGTGCTTGAGCCAGTTGACGTCGTCGCGCTCAGGATAATCGAGACGATAGTGAGCACCGCGGCTCTCCTTACGAGCGAGGGCCCCATGAACGGTGGCAGCGGCACACTCCAGCAGGAAACCCAGCTCGATGGCCTCGACCAGCTCCGTATTGAAGGTCTTGCCCTTATCCTGAAGCTGGACCTTCTGATAGGCCTCCTGCAGACCCGCAACGGTCTCCATCGCATGCTGCAGGCCCTTCTCCTGGCGCTCGACAAAGACATGCTCCAGCATCTCGCCCTGCAGTTCATTGCGGATACGCGCCGCCGACTCGCCACCCTTGGAGGTCAGGAGGTGGTCGACCATCTCGCGAGCAAAGTCCTCGTGATGCGGCGGCAGAGGAACGTGATCGCTCTCGGCAATAAATCTGGCCATGTGCTTACCGGCGCGGCGCCCGAAGACGATCAGATCGACCAGCGAATTCGTGCCCAGGCGATTGGCTCCGTGTACAGAGACGCAGGCCACCTCGCCAGCAGCGTAGAAGCCCGGCAGCGGCGTCCACTGCGCATCGATGACCACGCGCCCATCGTTATCGGTAGGGATGCCACCCATTGCATAGTGGGCCGTCGGCTGGATCGGCACCGGCTCGCGGATCGGCTCAACGCCCAGGTAATTGCGGGCGAACTCGGTGATATCGGGCAGCTTCTCCGTAATCACCTTCTCGCCCAGGTGGCGCAGGTCGAGATAGACATAATCCTCGCCGTTGACGCCGCGCCCTTCCTTGATCTCCTTAATGATGCAGCGAGAGACGATATCGCGCGGCGCCAGGTCCTTGAGGGTGGGCATGTAGCGCTCCATGAAGTACTCGCCCTTGCCATTGAGCAGGCGCGCCCCCTCGCCACGAGCGCCCTCGCTCAGCAGCACCCCCACCTTATAGAGGCCCGTCGGATGGAACTGATACATCTCCATATCTTGCAGGGGGATGCCGCGGCGGTAGGCGATCGCCATACCATCGCCCATGCAGGCGAAGGCATTGCTGGTCACGCGCCAGGCACGGCCATAACCGCCGGTCGCAAAGAGGACCGCTTTGGCATGGAAGGTATGGATCTCGCCCGTACGAATCTCCAGGGCTACAACGCCGCAGACGCGCCCTTCGTTGACCAGCAGATCAAGGGCTAGAAACTCATTAAAGAAGCGCACCTGGTTCTTGATGGCATTCTGGTACATGGTCTGGAGCAGCATATGCCCCGTGCGGTCGGCAGCGTAACAGGAGCGGCGCACCGGCGCCTCGCCGTAGTTGCGTGTATGGCCACCAAAGCGGCGCTGATCAATGCGCCCATCCGGCGTGCGGTTAAAAGGCAGGCCCCGATGCTCCAGCTCGTAGATGGCGTCGATGGCATCGCGGGCCAGAATCTCTGCCGCCGGCTGGTCGACCAGATAGTCGCCGCCCTTGATGGTGTCGTACATGTGCCACTTCCAGTGGTCTTCCTCAAGATTGCCCAGCGCTGCCGCGACTCCCCCCTGGGCGGCCCCTGTATGGGAGCGCGTGGGATAGACCTTCGAGAGGACGGCCACGCTGGCGTTGGGAAGCTGCATCGCTGCCATCAGCCCGGCGCCGCCAGCGCCGACGATGACCACATCAAATTTCTGGTACATAGCTATTCCCCTCTCTAGTGGGTCACACAGGAAGCACCCTGCAAGCCACTGGCAACAGGCTGGAAGGTCACAATCGTAATCGTTCCAAGCAGGAAGAAGGCCAGCGTCGCCAGCCCTACCAGCGAGAGCAAGAACAGGCGCCAGCCACGATTGCGTACATAGTCATCGATCACCACACGCAGGCCGTTCATGCCATGCAGCAGCGCTAGAGTCAGTAGTAGCCAGTCATACAGGCGCCAGTAAGGATTTTGATAACGATGAGCTACGAACTGATAGCTGGTGCAAGCCACATCGGTCGTGACGTGCATGAGGATCAGATGGATAATCGCCAGGAAAATAAGTGCTACCCCGGAGACACGGAAGAAGTACCAGGAAAAGGTCTCAAAGCCACCGCCCGTAGGACGTGGGCCATAGCCACTGGGAACACGTAACATAGCTGCAGCACTCCTCTTCACGAGAGCAAGATCGTCATCATAGCGGGCAGGCGCGACACTGCGCCACAGGAGCAGGCTGGTCAGCAAGCCTTCGTTTCTTTCTGCCTCTCTTGTCGTTCATCCTCCACTCCGTCAGCTACCAGGCCTCTCGCGGGTCTTTCTCAGCACGGTGTCGAGAGCGATTGCTCACTGACCTTTCCACAGGCACTCGGTCGCCGCCGCGCTCACCAGGGAGTTGTCGGGGAGCCAGATTGCACAGGGTTCATCTCTCGCCAGCTCGGCTAGCTCGCTGGCAGGGCAGGGCAGGCAGGCAGGGCAGGCAGGCAGGCAGGCTGCCAGCGAGGCACAGGCCAGAGGCTCAAGGAGAGATCTCTTGGCGCCTCTCCTGGCTGACCTCTTTGCCCACCCCACCATTCTCACATCGGTAGCGCCACGGCAGAGGCTCCGGGCTGGAAGATAGGCGCCACCACAAAGTAGGCCATCGGCAGGAAACAGAGAATGGTGAGGATCATCACGACAGCAAACATAATCCCCTGGTAGCGAGCACCCCGTGGCCAGAAATCGATTAAAATAATGCGCACCCCATTGAAGGCGTGATAGAGCACGGAGGCAATCAGCCCGAGCGAGATGACGCGCACAATGCCCGTACTAAAGAGGGCGATGCCTTCATTGTAGACATCCGGGCCAAAGGAGAGCAACCCAATATCGACGATGTGCACCAGCAGGAAGAGAAGAACCGCCAGTCCTGTCACGCGATGCAGCAGCCAGGACCACATTCCAGATTGTCCTTTATACATGCCGCTCCTCGATTCTCATCAGGCGGAAGCGGGGGGAGAAAGCGCTGCATGGGCGGGCCGAGAGATGGTAAAGCTGTGGGAACCAGGAGCAGCGCCTCCTTCCTTTTCTCTTCCTCCTTCCCCCCATCACGCTCGCAAGGCGTACCAGGCGCGGCCCCACACGCGGACTCCGCGCTCACTATCCCCCAGCCTCGGGATGTCTAGCAACGTCGTACCTGCTTGCTGATCTCTGATAGGAAGGCCATCCAGGATAACCTCTTCTTCAACTGCACTCGCCCGCCGCTCCCGCCTCTGATGTAGTCGTAATGTTGTGCTGTTGCTTTGCTTCCGTTGATAGCGCTGAGCGAGATGAGCCGCTCAGCGAGCAGTCAGACAGCCAGGGCGTGTCGTCTCGCTATCTGCCTGTCGAGCCTCTCCAGTCAGGCCGGAGAGAGCGCACGGGAGGATCAGGCGCGCATCCCTGGCGCTTCGGTGGCCCCACAAGCTGATCAGATCGCCCTCTCTTGCTTGCTTCGCCTGGCCGCCTCTCCCTACGACGCGCTTTCCTGCGCGCTGCAGTGCTCCCCGCGGCGCCCCGCGCTGGGTGGGTGCGCCGACGCTCCTGTTGCATTGCCTATTATACTGCAGTTGCCATCGTCGCGCAAACCTGGCGCTCCCCCGCTTCCGCTGCTCACTTGATCGTTTGCTTGTTTGTCTGCTCGCTTGCTTCTCTCTAGCAGAGCGGAGGCCAGCCCTCCTCTCTTCTCCTACTGTAACCCGCTGACGTAATAGGTAGGTGGCTATCTGAGATAGACTGTAACTGATCGACGTAGCTACTTGGGCCTCGGCCTGTGCGCAGGCAGGGCGAGGAGGGCCAATGTGAATATTGCACGCCAGAGCAAACAGGAGCGAAATCTTGCGACAGGACAGGATGCCGTGGATGTGCAAGCATTTCAACGCTTCTATGAAGATAACCTCCACCTCATCTATCGCTATGTCTATAGCAAAGTTGGCAATCGCGAAGAGGCCGAGGACCTGACCTCGCAGATCTTCATGAAAGCTGTGCGTCTGCTGAGCAGCGAGCGTGGCGTCGGCAGCCCGAGCTGGCAGCGCTGGCTCTTCCAGGTTGCCAGGACGACGCTGGCTGACTATTGGCGCAGTCATTATCGCTTCCCTCTTGATTCTCTGGAGGAGCTGCTCGATGCCGGCTGGCAGGGGCCAAGTGAGGAGTTGTCGCTCTCGTGCCCTGATGAGCGGCCAGTTGAGCGCGTCCAGCGTATCCTGCAGGCCCTTCCCGCCCATTACCGCGAGGTCTTGATCTGCCGCTTTCTTTTGAATCTCTCGATTAAGGAGACTGCCCTCCGCCTGGGGTTGAGCGAGGCTAATGTGAAGGTGCTTCAATTCCGGGCGCTCAAGCGCGCTGCCGAATTAGAGAGCGTTGTGACAGGCTAACGAAACGAGTCTGGAGGCATCCAGGAAAGGTAACGGACCGGAAGGGAGGCGAGGTTTATGCCCGAGGGAGACCAGGAACGCTTTGAGGACTATCTGGAGCTGGAGCGCTATCTTGCAGCGTTGCAGGAGGATCGCAGGCCGCCGCTGTCCGCGGAGTTGACGCCGACCCAGGCGCGGCTCTATCGCCTGGCAGCGCTCTTGCGTGCGGCAGCTCCCGGAGCTGCGGAACCTCGCCCGGAGTTTGTGGCCGAGCTGCGTGCGCGCCTGGAGCATGAGCTGGCTGCCTCCGAGGATGGGCCGCGCGAGCCAGAGGAGGCCGCAGAGCCAGCGACTTTGCCCGCCGCCGCTCCTTCCCCTTCCCCACCTGGCGAGAGACGCTCACGGCTCTCACGCCGTCGTCTCTTGGCCGGCAGCGCGGTGGCCGCGGCCTCACTCGTCGCTGGCGCTGGGCTTGACCGCGCCCTTCAAGAGAGCAGCGGCGGCTCTCATGGGGCGACAGGCCAGACCGCTCCGAGTCCCACCAGCACAAGTGTGGGGAGAGGCACGCCCTCGCCCCCTGCCTATCCGGCTCTGATTGGGGCCGAGGTGCCTTCTCGCTGGCACTTCGTCGCTGAGGTCTCGGCCCTCGGCAAGCACCCAGTGCGCTTCGTTACCGAGACGATTGCTGGCTATGTGATCCGCCAGGAGCGCGGCTCCAGCACGAGCAATGAGTACGGCGACGGGAACTGGTCGGCTGGCGATGCTGCTGAGACCCCATCCACCGGAGAGGAGATCATTGCTTTCTCCGCGGCCTGTACCCATATGGGCTGCCTGGTCGAATGGCAGGAGAGCGATGGCAAGTTCCATTGTCCCTGCCACGGCGGCGTCTTCACCGCGAGCGGAGCTGCAGATCCGACCGCCGGACGCCTGCGCTATCTGGCCCCTCTGCCGCGGCTTGACATCCGCATCGAGGATGGTAAGATCTACGTGAGGATTCCCGTGAGCACGTCACCTTCTTGAGTGTCTGCAAAGAGGATGAGACGTAATCTGCTCGTTATTCTGCTCGGCCTGCTTTTCCTGGCCCTGTTGACCTGGCTGGGGGGCCTGGTGGCCAGCATTCCACCACCAGCCCCGGCGGAGTCAGGGCCGCAGCAGGCACACGCCGGCCTTTATGAGGTTACCCTCCAGCTGAGCCCCGACCCACCGCTCAGTACCCAGCCGACCACTATCCTTCTACGCATCGCCGAAGCTGCCAGCGGCTCGCTCGTTAACGATGCCCATGTCCAGGTAGAAAGCACGATGCCGGAGATGAATATGGGCCTGCCCGCGGTCGCCGCCCGCCTGAGCAGCGATGGCCTCTATCGCGCACGCCTGCAGTTCGCCATGAGTGGCCTCTGGCAGCTGCGCGTGACTATCCAGCGCGCCGCCCACCCAGAGGCGACAGCTCTGTTCCAGGTCACTACCCACTAAGGTTCGCCTTCCGCCTGCCTGCCAGTGCCCAGCCCGTTAGCTCTCTGCTCTCTCTTTCCTACCTCCTTGCCCCTGGGACCTCAAGAGCGTAGAATAGGAAGGCATCTTGGCGATGCTTCTCTCTCACCTAAAAGTTTTGTCTTACATATTCTTATGTAACAATATGCTGTTCTGCAACGGAGAGACCCTTTATGTCCACCCTCATCAGAAGATGCTGCTGTTCTGTTTCTCTCTTGCTCATGATGTTGCTTCTGTTGGCTGCCTGCAACAGTGGTCAGGCCCAGCAGCCAACGTCTACCAGCACCAGCAGCGCGAATGCTCAACATCTGTTACAGCAGAGCGAGCAGCGACTGACGGCAGCACGAACACTGCACGCCGTGGTAACCATTCACATTGATGGCGAAACCTATCAGGGAACTTTGACAAGCGAGATCTGGAAAGCAGCTCCTGCCAGAAGCCGTAGTCTGATTCTGCACTCGACGCTGAGTGACTTTCCTGTTGGCGAGCTGACGGTCAGCAACGGGGGGAAGCTCTGGATTTATAATCCCGCGCGCCATCTTGTCTACACCGGGAGCGTCAGCAGCCAGGGCAGCTCGGCGCTCTTCGGCAGCAGTTCCAACCCAGTCAATCAGTTGACGCTCAACCTCATTGATCCTATCTTCAGCCAGAGCCAGGCGACGCTGGCCTCGCAGTCGGCGACGGTCGATGGTCACAGCGTCACCGTCGTTCACGTCACGTCTCAGCAATCGGCCACAGCTGGCCCCGACTACAGCGGCGATGTTTACCTGGATCGCAGCAGCGATCTCCCGCTCAAACTGGTCCTCGACCTGCAGGGCTTCGCTCAGGTGACCCTGCAGCTATCTACCCTGGAGCTGAATCGCTCCCTGGCCGACAGCCTCTTTAGCTTTACTCCGCCCTCCAATGTCCAAGTAGCCCCGCTGCTGCAAGCCAGCGCTACACCTACCAGCGGTACCCTGACCCTGGGCCAGGCGGAGCAGTTGGCCGGCTACCATCTACTGAGCATCCCCTCCTCGCAGAGCGATTATCAGCTTGAGGGCGTCGATGTCCTCACGACCGCCAGTGGACAGATCTTTGTGCTCCACTACCTGAAAGGAGACCAGAGCTTTTCGATCCTCGAAAGCAAGGCCCTGGCCGGTGAGCCGTTGCCCAGCGGCAGCACGCTCACCTTGCGGGGGACAACCGCGACCTATTCAACCGGCAGCGATAACCCCACTCTGTCCTGGAAAGAGCAGGGTCTGGGTATCCGCATTAGCGGCGACCTCGACGAGCAAACGGCCATCGCCATCGCCAATCTGCTCAGCTAAATGGAAAGGAGCCCAGACAACCCTGGTCGCGCGGCGACCACTCAGGCTTTGACGGCGACCAGCAGGTCGCGCTTCTTGATGACACGATCCACCGTGTGCGCAAATTGCGTGTACGGTGGATCGTTGCGCGCCTGCAGCCCGCTGTAGCGCTCGACGAGGGTACAGATATCTTCGCGTGGGAGGCGGGTGGCGTTCCAGGCCAGGGCCAGGGTACCCCCTGGCAGCAGCAGCTCGACCCAGGCTGGGAGAGCCTGGCGCAAGAGGTTGCCGATCTCACCTAGATGCTGGATGCCGTAGGGGAGATCACCCACGATGGCATGGACGCGCGGCCCCCCGGAAAGATTGCTCAGGTGCAGCGGGGCCTCGCTGCTATCACCATGAACCAATACCACGAGGCGCGTCTCGCCGCTCTTGCCCCCTGGCCTGACCTCAAACTGGTAGCGCTTGCCGCTGCGACGATGCTCGCAAATCTCTTTGAAGGTGATTCCTTCTCCGCCGAGGTATTGACGCAGAAAGACCGCCGTCGTCTCAACATCCTGGCGCTTCTGCTCGATGCCGAAGGCATCGTAGCCGGCGGCCAGGGCGACAAAGAGGGTCGTGCCTCCGCCAGCCAGAGGATCAAGGATGCGCAGCCGCTCGCGGCTGGTAGCATAGGCACCAGCAAAGAGGGCCGCGTTCAGGAGAACGCGCGTGAAGATCTCATTGGTCTTGCCTTTGTAACGCCGCACCTCCGCGATCTCCGGCGAGATGAACGGCTGCCAGGGCAAGGCCAGTGGACGCAGAAAGGGACCCTCGACGCCACCGACCTCGGCAAAATACTCGTAAACCTCGCTGATCGTCCCCAGCTGAGCAAGAAGGCGTAAACATTCCTGGCGGTCGAGCCGCCCATCTTCTATGCTCACCAGCAGATAGCTCTGCCCACCCAGCGCGACGCGCCCCAGTTCGCTGATCGCCGGGCCAAGGGGACTGGCACGCAGCTCCGGCTCAGCGAGGGTCTCGACCATGTTGCTGTACTGATTGCTGCGCTGCGGCCTGATCTTGAGTGCCAGTTTCATGGAGTGGAGTATAGCAGGTTCTGAGGCCATTGTCGCGCCTCTTTGAGTGATTCTCTTCGCTGTCTCTCTCTCTGACGCCGGCGTCACCTCTCACAGGCAGACTTCGCCTCTGCGTGACAGGGCCAGCGCCGCCATGTAGAATAAAGAACAGAAAGCAGGGAGAGGAGAACCATGCATATCGTTGACGTTGCCCGCATGCGCGAACTGGAGATGCGGGCGGATCGAGAATACGGCCTAAACACTACTATCTTGATGGAGAATGCCGGTCGCAGCGCCGCTGAGCTGCTGGCCCGCTATATTCGCCAGCGCCAGCAGCGTTCGCTGAGCGAGTGCGAGCTGCTTTTCCTCATCGGTCCAGGGAACAACGGCGGCGATGGCCAGGTCATGGCTCGCCACCTGGAGGCCGAGGGGGCACACATCAACCTCTACCGCTGGAAGGAGCGCCGGCTGAGGCGCGAGGGCCGTGAAGTGCCAGCAGAGCAGGTGGAGGAAGAGCTAAAGGCTGTGCTGGAGCGCGCCGGCTATGTCATTGACGCCTTGCTGGGTACCGGGCGCTCGCGTCCCCTGCCCGACGACATGCGCGCTCTGCTGGCCCGTGTTGAGCAGGAGCGAGCCCGCCGTCCAGGCGAGCTGCTCGTCGTGGCGATTGACCTGCCGACCGGCGTCAACGCCGACACCGGCGAGGTTGATCCCGGCACCATCCGCGCCGACCTCACCATTACCCTGGCCTGTCCCAAACAGGGTTTTTTCTTCTTTCCCGCTCGCGCCTATCTCGGCGAGCTGTTCGTCGGCAGTATTGGCCTGCCCGAGGTCCTGGAGCGCGATCTCAGTGATGAGATGCTGGACGCTGCCCTGGCACGCGGGCTGCTGCCGCCGCGACCGTTAGAAAGCAACAAGGGAACCTTTGGGCGCGTCATGCTTTTCTGCGGCTCGCCCCCCTACCCCGGTTCAGCCTACCTGGCCGGCAGCGCCGCCCTGCGGGTCGGGGCGGGCTTGGTGACCTTAGCCGTCACTCCTGACCTGCTGCCCGTCTACGCCTCCTCGCTGCACGAGGCCACCTACGTCTTGCTGCCCGCAGGAGAGCCGAGCGAGCAACTGGGACAGGCACAAGCCCGTGTGCTCTTAGAGCACCTGAGCGGCTACCGGGTCCTGTTGATCGGGCCAGGTCTTGGTCGTACGCCGGCCATCCGCAGTGCTCTTCTGGCGCTGCTCGATGGTCTGCACAGCCTGCCCGAGAGCCAGCGCCCAGCGCTGGTCATCGACGCCGACGGCCTCAACAACCTGGCCGACGTGGAGAGCTGGTGGCAACGGCTGCCGGCGGGCACGGTCATCACCCCCCATCCGGGCGAGATGAGCCGCCTGCTGGGCGGGGCCAGGGTCTCAGGCGGCGGCATCGACCGCCTGCAACGAGCGCGCGATTGCGCCCAGACCTGGAACGTGACTCTTGTCCTCAAAGGGGCCTGTACACTGGTCAGTGAGCCAGCAGGACGGTTGCGCATCAACTGGGAAAGCAACCCGGCCCTCGCCAGCGCTGGAACTGGCGATGTCCTGGCTGGCATGATTGCCGGTTACCTGGCGCAACGCCTCACCCCCTTTGACGCCGCTAGCCTGGCCGTCTACTTGCATGTGGCTGCCTCCAAGCTGGTCAGCCAGCATTATGGTGACGCCGGCCTGCTGGCCTCAGATCTCCTGCCGCAGATCCCCATCGCCCACCTTCGACTGCTCCAACCCACCTGAACACTCCGGGCCTCGATCGAGATCGAGAGTCACAACGGCGGGCCAGTCCCTGGCCCTGCTCAGGGCTGGCCCTCACCTCTCTGCGCCGATTCGTAGGCTTCTTTGAGCAGGGGCACCGTCTCATAGTGCTCCAGCTCCTCCGGGGGAATCCAGCGCATGGTCACCGCCTCCCAATCGGTCCGAATGGCTTCAGGAGCCAGGACCTCGAAGAGGAAGGGATGAATAAGCCAGTGGCGGCCCAGCTCCTGATCGCGATGCTCAACAGTCGCTCCACGCTTGAGCAGGCGCACCTGCTGCGGTCCCAGACCGGTCTCTTCGCGGATCTCCGTGTAGGCCTGCTCTTCGGGACTGACCCCCGGCTCGATAAAGCCGCTGATGCCAGCCCAGCGCCCTTGATAGCTGCCAACCCGCTGACTGCGCTGGACGATCAGAAGCCGGGGTCCCCCCGGCTGGTCGAAGCGCAGCAGGAAACTGGTGACGACCGGCGTGGAGCGCAGGGGAGCAGTGGACTCCGCTGGTTGCTGTGTCATGATGCGACTCCCGTAGAGATTGATTGCACGAAACTAGAAAAGGCTGCGAACCTGCTAGAGAAACAATCGATCTTCTCAATTGAGCGTTCTTGACAGCCTCTCAACGCTCTTATATAGTATGCTTGGCGTACTATACGCCTTCTATATAGTATACTTAGCATATACCGTCTCTCGATACGATGGAACATAGCACTCGGTCACCACAAGCCCGGCAGGCGGGCCTGTTTGCCCTTTATCACTCTGGAGGTAGGCTAACGTGACGCCGACCATCATCGCCATCCTCGCAGCGGGCATTATCCTGGCGGCGCTCCTTGGAGCCGGGATCGCACTCGTCATCGGATACCGTTTAGGGGAGGCACGAAATAAAAGTAAGTTTGAGGAGCGTCTCCGGCTGGAGAAAGAGGCCAGCGAGCGCCTTCTCCTCGAAATGCAGCAGCAACAGCGAGAGGCCCTGCGTGAGGCGCGTGAAGAGACAGCCCGCTTCCGCGCCACCATTGAGAGAGAAAACGCCGAGCGGCGGGCCGAGCTGCAGCGCCAGGAGCGACGACTGCAGCAGAAGGAAGAGAGCCTGGAGCGGAAGATCGAGGCGCTGGAGCAACGCGAGCGGCGGCTGCAGGCGCGCGAGCGAGCTGTCGAGGAGCTGCGTCAAGAAGTCGACGAGCTGAAACGCCAGCAGGAGGTCGAGCTCGAGCGCATCTCTCACTTGAGCGAGGAGGAAGCGCGTGAGCTTCTCTTGAGTCGCATGGAGGCCCTGGTTCGGGCCGAGGCCTCGCGGCGGGCGCGTATCATCGAAGAGGAGGCGCGCGAGCAGGCCGAGGCGCGGGCGCGCGAGATCATCACCCTGGCCATTCAGCGCTGCGCCTCCGACCAGGTCTCGGAGGCTGTTGTCTCGGTTGTTCCCCTGCCCAATGAAGAGATGAAGGGGCGCATCATTGGGCGGGAGGGCCGCAATATTCGTGCCTTGGAGGCCGCGACCGGCGTTGATCTGATTATTGACGACACACCGGAAGCGGTCATTCTTTCGGGCTTTGATCCTGTTCGTCGCGAAGTGGCGCGCCTGGCCCTTAACCGCCTGATCCTCGACGGGCGCATCCATCCCACGCGCATTGAAGATGTCGTAGCCAAGGCTCAGCAGGAGGTCGATACCATCATCCGCGAGGCCGGCGAGCGGGCGGCAATGGAGGCCAATGTTCACGGCCTGCAGCCCGAGCTGCTCAAGATCCTGGGCCGGCTCCACTTCCGCACCAGCTACGGTCAGAACGTGCTGGCTCATTCGGTCGAGGTGGCCATCCTCGCGGGCACCATTGCCCACGAGCTGGGGGCTGATGTCAACGTCTGCAAGACCGCTGCCCTGCTGCACGACATTGGTAAGGCCATCGATCAAGAGGTCGAGGGGCCGCATGCTGTCGTTGGCGGGGAGATTGCCCGCCGCTTCGGCAAGTCGCCCAAGATCATTCATGCGATGGTGGCCCATCACGCCAGCGAGATGGAGCCACAGAGCCTGGAGGCCGCCATCGTTCAGGCAGCCGACGCCATCTCGGCGGCCCGGCCTGGCGCGCGGCGTGAGACCATCGATCTCTATCTCAAGCGCCTCGAGGCCCTGGAGAGCATTGCCAACTCTTTTCCCGGGGTCGAGAAGTCCTTTGCTATTCAGGCTGGGCGCGAGGTGCGCATTATCGTCAAGCCAGAAGAGATTGATGAATACGGTGCCAATCGTCTGGCCAGCGAAATCGCTCACAAGATCGAGGAGAGCCTTGACTATCCCGGCCAGATTAAGGTCTGTGTGGTGCGCGAGACGCGCGCCGTTGACTATGCCAGGTAAGCCGCCTGGCCTGCCTTGAAACCAGGAGAGGAGCAAGAAACGCGCCTGATGTGGCCAGCAGTGAGCGCGAGCACGGTTCGGGCCGCTCGCTGCCCTCAACAGCGATCACGCCGGGTCAATCAGGTTGGAGGAGATATGACCGATTATGCCATTGATTTGCACACGCACTCGACTGCCTCGGACGGTCTCTATGCCCCGCGGGACCTGGTCCAGCAGGCCCGCGCGGCAGGGGTGCGTGTGCTGGCCCTCACCGATCACGACAGCACAGAAGGGGTCACAGAGGCCGCGGAGGCCGCCGCCGAGCTAGGCATCGATTTCATCCCAGGCATTGAGATAAACACCGAAACCCCCGCTGGCGAGGTGCATATGCTTGGCTATTTTCTGCACTACCAGCAGGAGGCCTTTCAGCAGGCTCTGCGCACCCTGCGCGACGCCCGCCAGCGCCGTGGTCAACGGATGGTCGAGCTGCTCCACGAACAGGGGATTGCCATCAGATGGGAGCGGGTGCGCGAGCTGGCCAAGGGAGCAGTCGGACGGCCTCATGTGGCCCAGGCCCTGGTCGAGGCCGGTTACGCCCAGAGCATTGAGGAAGCCTTTGCACGCTACCTCAGCAAAGGCTGCCCGGCCTATGTACCGCGCTACAAGCTGTCGCCCCAGGACGCGGTGCGCCTCATTGTCAGCGCGAGGGGCCTGCCGGTAATCGCCCACCCCTTGGAATTACCAGGTCCCGAGATCCTGCGGCAGTGGCTCCCTGAGCTACGCGCGCTAGGATTGGTGGGCCTGGAGGTCTACTATGGTCCCTATACCCCCGAGCAGGAGGAGCTGCTGCTCTCCCTGGCGCACCAGTTCGATCTCATCCCCACAGGGGGCAGCGACTATCATGGTCCTGGCATCCATCCAACGCCCTTGGGAGGTCACCCCGTGCCCGCCGCAAGTGTGGCGCGTTTGAAAGAAGCAGCAGCGTCTCGCAGCCGGCAGACACCCCCCCCCTTCAAGTTGCCGGAACCAGCCGCCGACTAAGCCTGGCTGCTGCCTTTCCAACGCCCACAGGCAAGCTTTCTTTTTAGTGAGCGGACCAGGGAAGAAGGGCCTCCTTTGGCGACTCTTCTTCCCGTAAGATCGCCCAGCCAGCATCGACTCGACTCGACTCGACTCGACCTTAAGATAGAACAGGAGGCAAGGCAAGGGTTTTGAGCGCGAAACCAGAGAAAGAGGAGAGGGGCCGCCGGCTTCTGCGCGACATCCTGGAAACGGTGGCATTGACGCTACTGTTGCTCCTCGTGGTACGCCTGACGGTCCAGCACTACTATATCGATGGACCAAGCATGGAGCCGACGCTGCACAACCAGGAATATATCCTTGTCGATCGACTCGCCTACCTTTTTCATCCGCCTCAGCGCGGTGATATTATTGTCTTTCACTACCCACGCGACCCGAGTGTAGACTATGTGAAGCGCATTATTGCCATTCCTGGCGACACGATCACGGTCATCGGCCAGACCGTCATTGTCGATGGAGTCACTTTGCGTGAGCCGTATACAAATCCCGACGATCCAGCCAGTCTGGCAGTCTATCCACCAATCCGCAATCTGGTGATCGGCCCTGACCAGTACTTCGTGATGGGCGACAATCGCGGCGACAGCTCTGACTCGCGTCAATGGGGAACCGTGCCCAAACAGGATATCGTCGGCAAGGCCACCCTGGTCTACTGGCCGCTGGGAGCCAATAACTTCGGCCTGCTACCCGACGAGAGCAGCGTCTTTGCCGGCATCAAATGAAGAGGCCACAGCCCCCATGCCATGAACCATAGGCAAAGCAGGCCCCGCACGCAACCAGGCCCGCCGCCGCTGCTGATCGCTGGCAGAGGAGCCACCGGCTCCTCTACCAGCGACTTTTTTGGGAAGGTCGCAGATCCCCCCCTGCCCCCCTCACTCCAGCCCGAGCGGGTCCAGCGACCAGCAGGGATACCTCGCCGCTGGAAGAGCTGGCTAGCAGGCTGCTGCTATTCAGCGACAAAAACGGAACGGCTGGACCCAGGTGAAGGGACCTCGCCAGCAGGAAAGAGACGCGACAGCCAGCAGCAAGCACCCTATGAGGGGGAGGGTGCTTGCTGGAAGCAGCCTTTTCGGCTATCGTTAATAGAGTGTAGCGCAGACAGTGGTTCGCCCACCTCTGCCGCCTCTCCGGCGGCAGAGCTTCATTGTTTTCTATCCCCAGGCTGTCCGCGCCACGCATCTAGGAAAAAGAGGGTAATCTCTTACAAGAGAGTTTCAAAATTGCCCAGGGTGGAGTACACTACCTTGGGAGTCTTTTGTCAGGTTGTTCCAGGTCTCATTGACGTTTGCCCATACATCAACAACAGGCTGGCAACGGCAAGGCCCATTCTTCTAAGCTATAGAGATCATTGCGTACCTTCTTAGAGGGGGCGAGAGCTGTCATGAGAGCAATTACGCGCATGCCTATTTTTCTCCGGCTCTTCCTGGCCTTCGCGCTGGCTGCGATCATTCCCGCCATCGTGATCATTGTGCTGGGAACTTTCTTTTTAAACACCCTGACCGTCCACGGCCAGGCTATGCAGGTAGCCAACCAGGCGACGACGGTTTCCATGCAGGCCATGTCTGACCTTGAGCGCATGAATGCGCTGCTGGGCCAGTATCACTCAACGCTCTATGCTAACGAGGGTCCCTACGGCCTCAACAACAGCGCCATGACCCGCATGGCCACTTCCGCCGAGACTGAGATCCTCGATCTGGAGCATAGCTTCGGCAACGAGTTGAGCAGCTACCAGCAGAATTTTATGTTGGGATCGTCTCCTAACATGGACAGCGTGCGCCGGAGCCTCCCGGGAGATATCAATACGCTGGTCACCAACCAGGCCCAGATCTTCCGCACGGCCAGTCAGCAATGGTCGGATTATAAGCAGGCCCAGGATGCCGAGCTGACAGCGCTGAAGGCCAATCTCCCGCACAGCCAGACCCACAGCCTCCTCGAACAGGCCAACACCAGGTACGCCTCGCTCCTCAAAAGCTGGCAGCAGCTTGTGACCACCACCCAAACGATCAGCAATGAGGTGACTACCATCGGCTCCAACCAGATCGGGATGATCACCCTGGGGACGGTCATCGCTATTCTGGCCACAGCGATGGTGGTGATCACCATCGGCTATATCATTAATCTGACGATCACCCGCCCCCTGCGTCAGCTCGCCAACCTGACCAAGCGCATCAGCAAGGGCGATACAACGGCCCGCGTCAAGATTAATAGCCGCGATGAGATCTACATCGTGGCGAATTCGATGAACAACATGCTCGATAACATTGTGCGCTTGATCCAGGAGACCCAGGCTCAACGCGATAACCTGCAAGCTCAGGTGGAGAAGCTGGTAAGCGAGGTCAGCGGCGTCGGTGAGGGCGACCTGCGCGTGCAGGCCGAGGTGACGGCTGATGCCCTCGGCGTGCTCGCGGATTCCTTTAACTACATGGTCGAGGAGCTGGGGAATCTGGTGATCCGCGTGAAGACGGTGGCCCGCGAGGTGGAGCAGACGACAAGCCAGCTGATCGATGGCATGACCCAACTGGTGGAAGAGGATGATATGCAGATCCGCCAGATCAGCGAGGCCGCGGTCGAGGTAGAGCAGATGGCTGAGGCCAGCCGCCGCGTGGCTGAGCGCGCCCAGCTGCTCCACAACGTCGCTGTGGAGGCGCGTAAAGATGCCCAAGGGGGCCGCGAGGCAGTGGAAATGGCCATCGCCGGGATGGGCCGCATTCACGAGAACGTGCAGGCGACCGCTAAGAAGGTCCAGGTACTCGGCGATCGCTCGCGCGAGATCAATAATATCGTGGAGGCGATTTCCAGCATTGCCCACCAGACCAATCGTCTGGCCCTCGACGCCGCTATCCAGGCCGCAATGGCCGGTGAGCACGGTAAAGGCTTCGGCGCCGTCGCTGCCGATATCCGCCGCCTGGCTGAGCGCGCAAAGGAGCAGGCCAGCAATGTAACACGTGTCGTCCGCAGTGTCCGCGAGGACATCGGGGCGGTGGCTGTAGCTATGCAGGATACAGAGCGCGAGACAGAGTCCGGAGCACGCCTGACTCAGGAGGCCGGTAGCGCTCTGGAAACAGTCTTCGCGGTGATCGAGCAACAGGCCCACGAAATCGAAACGATTAACCAGATGGCAAACCAGCAGCTGGAGTCTTCTAGCTCCGTGGTGCAGATCATGCACAGCGTCTCGGAGGCAACCCAACGCAGCAGTGCGAGCACACGCGAGGCTGCCCAGGCAATGGGACGTCTGGCTCGCCTGGTGGAGCGCTTGCGCGCTTCGGTAGAGGCCTTCAAGCTGAATGAGGACCAGAGCTATCTCTCCACTACGGGCTTTACCGATGCGCTGACGATCCAGGACGGCGCGGAGGGTCAGCAGTCTCTGAGCGGCGCTTTCCGTACAGTCACGGCCACCGCTCAGGCTCAGCCGACGCCAACCCACGCCGGGCTCTATAATGCTCTCCCCCCGGCCCGCCAGCCAGGCGCCAGCCCGAGCCCCGAGGGCTTCTCTCCCTTCCAGCCGCTCTCGCCCTCACCCTCCCCCACGAGTAATAGCGACTGGAGCCAGCCGCTGCCCTCGATGCCAGCCGCAGGCAGTGGCCCGCAGTCAGGCTGGCCTTACTCACCGCCAGCAACGGGCTTCCCTCCGACGCCAGGCCCCAAGGCGGCCCCTTTTGAGCAGTCGCCGTACGATCCCTGGAACCCTGGGACCAGCAACGGCAGCGGTCGCCCATAAGCACCCTCCGCCAGGCCAGGAGCTCCCAAGGGCAAGGGCGCAACCAACTAGAAGCAATCAATAGACAGTCAGACAGCTGGATGGAAAGATGGGTAGGAGATAAACCAGCAGAGGGAGCGGGAAGCGGCTCCGAGGAACGGCATCCCGCTCCCTCTGGTCTCTGCGACCAGCCGGGTCCAGCGAAGGTAGCCTTTCACTGCCCTCCTACCTGGCCCCCTGCCCTCTCCCTTCTCTCCCTCTCCTCCTCCTCCTCCCATAACTTTTTGGTTATAGATAGTATCTGCAACCTCTATCTTTTTTCATAGACAAGCGTCTAATTCCTCTGTTAGACTGATGATGTAAGTTATAGTTAGCGAGAGCCGGCAGACTGCCGACCACCTCTTGCAGACTACTTCTTCTCTGGCTAACGACACTGCCCCCTCTTACCCGCAGAAGCGGCAGGGCTTACGACGAGCGTCGGCGCCGTAGGTCCTGCCGCCTCTGTTCTATCCAGGTCCCGCCAGGCCCGTCACTTGCGCGGAGTAGAGCGACCCTGGCGTTGCTGGCGCACGGCCTCGTAGAGCAAGATGCCGGTAGCCATCGCCGCATTGAGCGACTCAACCCCGTTGGCAAGAGGGATACTCACGCGACCGGTCGCCAGGGAGCGAGCTGCCTCTGAAGGACCGTGGGCCTCGTTGCCAATGATGAGGGCGAACGGCAGAGACAGATCCTGCTCATAGTAGAGCTGCGGCGCCCCCGCCTCAGCCAGAAAGACGCGCAGTTCGGGGGCACAGTGCTCTCTCACCCGCCGCGCAATCTCGTCCCAGGGCTGTTCCTCAGCGAGCGGCAAGGCCAGATGGGCCCCAGCAGCCGCCCGCACGACCTTGGGGCTAAAGGCGTCCACACAGCCCGGCGTCAAGAGGACTGCCGCCACATCCGCCGCCAGGGCCGTGCGTAGAATTGTGCCAAGGTTGCCCGGGTCGGCCAGCCGATCGAGAATCAGCAGCGTGGGGCGCAAAGCAGGAGGCCGGCGCGCCGCCACCTCCTCATAGCTGAAGGCAGAAAGCGGCAGCACGGCCACAACCCCCTGGGAGGTCTGTACCTCTCCTAAAGCCTCAATGACACGCACGCTGACCTGTACCAGCGACCGCTCCGCTACCTCCCCCCTCAACAGCCGCGCTAACAACGTCTGCCCCTCAGCCGTACGTGCCAGCAAGTCGGGCTGATAGTAGACTTCGAGCGGTGCCACCGCCCGCTCAAGCAGCTCTTTGAGTAAATGCGGCCCCTCCATGAGAAAGAGACCGTGCTTCTTGCGTCCACGCGGTGTGTGTAGCTCACGCAGGCGAGCAATACGGGGATTTAGCGGGCTGCTAATGACCGGCATGGGAGCGTCACCTCCCCTTATCATGCAGAAGGGGCGACCGCCGGAGCAGTCGCCCCCACCCTGCTGCTGCGCTACCCCACCTGGCCAAACCGGATGTCACCCCGGCTTTCCAGAAAGGACAGCTCGAACACAGCACCAGTCTTGTTGCTTGCTAGCCTTGTGCCTGCGTTTGAGATTGACCCTGACTCTGCGCTGCGGCCAGGGCTGTCTTCACCAGCTCGGCAAAGGCAGGCCGATCGTTGACCGCCATCTCGGCCAGAATCTTGCGATCAACACTGATATTGGCTACACGAATCGCATGCATCAACTGGCTGTAGGTCACACCGAACATGCGGGCGGCAGCATTGATGCGTGTGATCCAGAGCCGACGCATATCGCGCTTGCGGTTGCGCCGATCACGATAGGCATAGGCCAGGGCATGCATCATGGACTCACGCGCCTTCTTGATCAGACGGCGACGTGTGCCACGGTGGCCCTCCACAAACTTCAATACCTTTTTATGCTTCTGACGCGCCGTAACGCCTCGTTTCACTCTTGGCATAGCGTCCTCATCCTTCCTTCTTCATCTTTTCGGCTGGTTATGAAGTCGATACAGTCTGTGCAATCAGGCCCCCGCTGCCGCTCAGCCAGCTGCCAGCAAGAGGGCCAGGCGCCTACCGACCGGCATAGGGGAGGAGGCGGCGAACGCGACGAGCATCACCCCGAGCCAGGGTAAACGCCTTATCAGCCGCACGAACCGAGCGAGAAGACTTGTTACGGCGCAGGTGACTAATCGCAACCTTGCGGCGCAAAAGCTTACCAGTAGCCGTGATCTTAACGCGCTTAGAGATAGCCTTGTGCGTCTTAAGTTTCTGCTTCATGAGATACACACTCTCTTTCTTTCTTCTCGTGCGGGGCAGTGGGCGACGCAGCAACTGACCTCTCCCTGCCATCCTCCTGGTGGAAACAAAGGGAGACCGCGACCAACGAAAGACGAAGCGGTCGACTCACACGAGAGAGGAGCTTGCACGCCCGGCGCGATCCGGGCTGGCGAGCTTGCCACGCCAGCCAGCGATGGCGCACATCACAGCATTCTAGAGAAGAGCAGCTCCATCGAAGGCGCAGAGAAGCCTTTTTCAAGAGCGAAGAAGCCCCGCATGCCGTCTGCGAGTATAGCACAGATTGCCTCCGCTGTCCAGTAGGAGGCGGTCCCTCTTGGGTCTTCTGGCCAAGGGAAAGGAGACTGAGGCTAGCACTTATCTGGCGGCCCGAGCGGAGGCGAAGCCGATGTCGCAGACCTGGCGCAGAGGGACCAATGGGCCTGGGCCACATTTCCACTTTGACAGACAGGCCCAAGAATAGAAGAGCAGAAGAGATGGCAAGAGATCCAGACAGAGCCGGGCCGGAAGGCAGACTCACCCCGGCACTGGCCGTGGCTCTCGCTCTGGCGAATGGGGAACGGCCTTCGCCCGTCCGTCCAGCTGCGCCGCTCTGCCAGCACATCGCTTTCCGGAAAGGAGGGCCAGCCGCTTAGCAAGACGAGCCTTCTCTTGCCAGAGAGGAAGGACAATGCTATAATAGCGGGGCACTGTACCGACTCTCTCAAAAGCCATACAGAGGCTACGCCTGCCCGCCCAACGAGCAGAGAGCAACTCGACCTTCTCAGACGGGACCCAGGCACCGCGCTGCTACCTGGTGAACTTGAGAAGGGACGAGAGCAAGAGTGGTTGGTTGGCAAGAGCAAGAGAGGGCAAAAGATAGCGGCAGAGCGGATGGCGAAAATAGAGATCGCCATACTCCACCTGCTCCGGCAGCAAAAGAAGCACTGATACCCGCGACTGACCGCGAGCAAACCCATAGGAAGGAGGTGGCTTCGTGAGGAGAGACTACGAGCTTGGCTTTATTCTCCATCCCGAAGTCAGTGAAGAGCGAACACGTACTATTCTGGAACGGATCGAGCAGATCGTCACCGCGCATGACGGCCAGGTTGTCAGGGTGAACTACTGGGGGCGGCGACGGCTGGCCTACCCCATCGAGCATCACCGCGATGGCATCTATATCTTTGTCGATATGAGTGTCTCCGCTGAGACCCTCCCGGAACTGGATCGCACCCTCAAAGTATCTGAGGAGGTGCTGCGGCATCTGATCAAACGACGCGATCCGCGGGTGGTACAGAAGGAGCGCGAGGCCTACGCCGCCGCCAGCGCCGCCGGAGCTGCCCAGGCCCCAGCCCCTGCCAGCGTCGCGAGCGAGGAGCTTGCCGGCGCCAGCGTGGAGACTGAGGCCACAGCAGGCAGCACCCCCGAAACGGGAGCTGAGGCTCCTGCCGACGCCTCTGAAGCAGCTACCCTGTCAGAAGAATCTTCGGAATCACAGTCATCAGAGTCAGCAGTAGGAGAGCAAGAGGCGCCCGCCGTCTCGCATGAGGAGATGGAGAGTGCCCCTCCCGCCCTCGATGAGCAGCCAGCCCCAGCCCCAGAGGCTGAGCAAGCCTAGGCGCTCTAGCGATCGGTTCGGGAATGAGCACACGACAAACGAGACAATGGCTCGCTCAGCCAGAACGCCGGTGAGCAGCCAGCTAGCCAGTCAGTGAGTTAGTCAGTCAGGAGAGGGTCAGCCCTGCTCCCATCTGGCTTCAGCGAAGAATGGTGCGGCGTCTCCCAGTGCGACGAAAGGATCTAAGCGATGCTGAACAAAATCATGCTGATCGGCAACCTGGGCCGTAACCCGGAAATGTCCTACACCGATAATGGGACAGCTGTCACTCGCTTTTCGCTGGCAGTCAGCCGTACCTACAAGACCCCCAGCGGCGAGAAGCGCGAGGAAACTGAATGGTTCAATGTGGTCGCCTGGCGCTCGCTGGCCGAGCGCTGCTATCAGTACCTGCGCAAGGGCAGCAAGGTCTATGTGGAAGGGCGGGTCACACAGCGCAAGTATACCGATAAGAATGGCGTCGAACGCACCGCTTTCGATGTGATCGCCAGCGATCTGCGCTTCCTCTCGCCTAAGCCACAAGAGGCCGATGTCTCGGATGAGTTCCCAACCGATAGCGGCGATTTCCTTGAAGATTTGGACGATTCTCAGCCCTTCTAATCCCTCCAGGGCAGAAGCGCTGGCGAATCGCCCCTTAACGAGACATACCCCGTCGTGTGTTCGAAGGAGGAGAGGATAATCCGTGCAAAAGCGTAACGAAGCGGCAAACCAGTCAACAGCACCAGCCGCCCAGCAGAACACTCAGGCCCAGGGCCAGGCAGCGCAGGCCAGCGCTCAAGCCCCAGGCCAGGGCCAGGCGCCTGCTCAGCCCCAGACTAGCGCTCGTCCAGCTCGCCGCGAGGGCCTCCGCGGCCCCCGACGCAAGGTCTGCCAGTTCTGCCACGACCGCGTGCGCGAGATCGACTATAAGGATGCCGCTCGCTTCCTGAAACGCTACATCTCCGACCGCGGCAAGATCGAGCCCCGCCGCAAGACGGGCACCTGCGCCAAGCACCAGCGCGCTCTGAGCCGCGCTCTCAAGCAGGCCCGTTTTATGGCTCTGCTGCCTTATACCGCAGAGCATATGCGCAGCATGTAGCGAGCAAGACCTTCAGCTTAGCCCAAGAGACACGCTTCGCTGCCAGCGATGGCTACGCAATGGTTGCTCCGCTTGCCCGGGTGGCAGCCAGCAAGACAGACAGACAGACAGACAGATAAGGCCGTCAACAGGGAGGGGCGAGAGAGATGGAGGCTCACCCGGCTCTCCATCTCTCCGCTCCTGCCGCCCTGGACAAAGCAGAGCCAAAGCGGCAGAGCAGCAAGAAGGAAGGAGAGGCAAACGGCGACTGGCTCGGTCGGGCTGCGCGCCTCTGCCACCGATCCGCACGAGGATACAGCAAGGAGGATGCAGCCATGAAGATAGGGGGACAAGGATCCTGAACGCTGAGTCGATGCTTGCCCTCTTGTCTCATAGAGCGTTCCTGTGTATCATGGAGCCATGAGCAGCCATTGCTGAAGGCAGGAAAGGGTTCTTCCAGTATGACAAGTCAAACAGCGCGTGAACCCCAAAACCAGCGGTCAACGCGAGCAAGCCGCCCGGAGAAGGCCAAGTCCAGGCGCTATGTCCGCCAGACTGCCCTTGTGGCGGCCCGACGAGATGGCAAACCCCTGATCTTCGGCTGGGGCAGCCACCTCTCTCAGAGCGAGAAAAATCGTATCCGCGTTCGGGCTACCTGGGCTTTCACGATCCTTATCTTGCTCACCATCGTCGGCGTTCTCATCGGTTTCTGGATCAACATCAACGTGATCGTGCCAGGCTTGCCGATTACCTCGGTCAATGGCCATGACATCCCCCAGTCCGAGTACCACAAGCTGGTGGTCCTCCAAACACAGCTGGAGATCAATAAGCTCTACGGACCAAATGGCCTCTTTGCCCAGCGCACGAAGCTCGAAAAGGAAGTCGCCCAGCAACAGCAGGCGATGAATAACGCTTCAAAGAAGATCGACGACCTCAATAAGCAGCTCAGTAAGTTACCCGCTGGCTCCAGTCCCCAGCGCACACAGCTGACCAAGGAGCTGAACCAGGCCAAGCAGGCTTACGCGAACGCTCAGTCCCAACACGATAAGCTGCAATCCCAGTTGAACGATCTGACCCAGAATACCATTCCTTTCGAGCAGCAAGGTCCTTTCACTCAGTCCCAGATCGGTAACGATAGCGCGACCTGGCTTCAGGATGATGAGCTGATCCGCGAGTGGCTTCAGACACAGCCCGCCTCGGTCCGCGCCCGCATCGAGCCGACCGCCGCCCAGATCGAGCGCGCGCTCAACGATCTGAAGGCCAATATGCCGAAATCAGGCCAGTACGCGCGCAGCTATCAGCAGATGCTCTCTCAGGACAGCGTCACCGATGCCGATATGCATGAGATGATGGCTTTGAAGCTGCGTCGCGACAATATGCAGAATTATCTGGCTTCGCAGATTAAGTCGCCCACATACCAGGTGCTGGCCCGTAGCATCACGCTCAGTACTAAGGCCGATGCCCAGAAGATCCTGGATCAGCTGAAAAAGGGCGCCGATTTCGCTACCCTGGCCCGCCAGAAGTCAGTCGATACGACGACTAATACGAAGGGCGGTTACCTCGGCTGGCTGGCTCGCGGCCAGTATGCCCACCAGGAGGGTCAAGCCTACGTCGATAACTGGCTCTTCGACCCCGCCCGAACAGTCAATGAGATCAGCCCCATCATTACGGAGAACGGCACTTACCATATCGTGCAGATCCTGGGGATCGATCCTTCCCGCACCCTGGATAAGAGCACCCTTCAGACTCTGAAGGATAACGCTCTCTCTAACTGGTCTCTTGAGATCCGGGCCTTGCCAACGACCCATATCACACCCGCCGATCAGAACCGGCTCTTTGATCCAATCAATATGCCGACTGAGCTGCCTGTAAGCGGTCCTTCCCAAAACAGCGGCGGCTTGACGGCACCGAGCCAGTAGTCCCCTCAAAGGCTGGATCATGCTCAGGGAGCTGGCCGGCTCCGGCCTATCCAGATCAACAGAGCTAAGGCCGGCAGCTCCCTTCCATTCCTTCTCTCCATGCCGGAGAGGAGCGTGGCAGCGCGAGGACTATTCTGGCCCGGTCTTTTCTCTCTCAGGTAGGCAGGAAAGTATGTCAACTTCTCTCTGCAGCGCTCCAGATACGGTGCTCTTCGATGAACCGCTCTCTTCTTTGCTAGAGAGTGTTTCCCTTTACTTACATGTCCCTTTCTGCCATACGCGCTGCTACTATTGCGATTTCAATACCTATGCGGGTCTCCTGTCGCTTCGCGAGCCATATGTGCGCGCCTTGCTGACCGAGATTGAGCTGGCGGGGGAGATGGCTCGCCCAGTCGCAGGTGGTCCACGCCGCGCCCGAACTATCTACTTCGGCGGTGGCACCCCTAGTCTCTTGAGCGCTGAGCAGATTCGCCGGCTGCTCGCTGCCTGCCGGACAGCTTTCGCCGTTGATCCAGAGGCAGAAATCTCGCTGGAGGCCAATCCAGGCACACTTTCCGGCGGTCATTTGCAGGCTCTGCGCGCCGCAGGGGTGAATCGTCTGAGCCTGGGGGCGCAGAGCTTTGAGCCTCACCTGCTGAAGCTGCTTGGACGCACCCACTCTCCCGAGGATGTGATGCAGGCCGTACGGGCAGCACGCTCCGCCGGCTTCGCTTCGCTGAATCTCGATTTGATGTTCGGTCTGCCTGAGCAGACGATGGCTCACTGGCGCGAGACCCTGCTGCGGGCGCTGGAACTGGAACCCGATCATCTCTCGCTCTATTCGTTGATTGTGGAGGAGGGAACGCCTTTCTTTACCTGGGTGGAGGAGGGGCGGCTGGTTCCTGCCGATGAGGATCTCTGCGCCGAGATGTACGAGTATGCTGACGCGCTGCTTCAGGAAGCGGGCTACCTCAACTACGAGATTTCGAACTGGGCTCGTCCCGGTCACGAGTGCCGACACAATCTGACGTATTGGCTCAATCTCCCTTACCTGGGCCTGGGCGCCGGCGCCCATTCTTGCTTTGGCGGACGCCGTTTTTCGAATGTGCGCGAGCCACGCCAGTATATGCGCCTCCTCGCCTCCCGTCAGCGCCCCGAGGCGGAGGGCGAAACGCTCTCCTTTCAGGAGCAGATGGCCGAAACAGCTATTTTGGCCCTGCGCACCGCTCGTGGTCTCCATCTGCCTTCTTTTCGCGAGCGCTTCGGCCTGGACTTCTGGCAGTTTGCCGGGCCGCGCCTGCGCTATGTCTCTGAGGCCGGGCTGTTGGAGTGCGATGAAACCTGGCTACGCCTGAGCAACCGCGGGCGCTTGCTGGGCAACGAGGTCTTTCTGTGCCTGCTTCCCGACAAAGATTAGGAGAGAGCGGAGAAGGATATACCTGTGGAGTCGGAGAGAGTATCGCGCCTGAGCTGGCGTGTCTGTGAGCTGTTAAGTACCAGTCAGTTCCGTCGCTTCCGGGCGGCGGGCATCGAGCCCCTGCATGCCCAATTGCTGTACAACCGGGGTCTGCGCACGCCAGAAGAGATGAAGGCTTTTCTGGAGGCACGTTACGAGCAGACGCCTGACCCTCTGACGCTGATCGACCTTCCGCGCGCTCTGGAGCGCATTCGCCGCGCGCTGCTGGCTGGCGAGCACATCACGGTCTATGGCGATTTCGACGCCGATGGGGTGACTGCCACCGCGCTCTTGATGCGGGCCTTGCGTCGGCTGAAGCCTGCTGAAGCCCCCCTCGACTACTATATTCCATCGCGGATCGATGAGGGCTGCGGCCTCAATGTTGGCGCTCTCGACTGGCTCAAGCGCCAGGGGACCTCGTTGATCATTACGACCGATTGCGCCAGCTCCGACCTGGCTCAGGTGCGCTATGCCCACGAGGTCCTCGGCATCGATGTGATTATTACCGATCATCATCGCCCCCCGGATGAGCTGCCAGCAGCCTATGCCCTGGTGAACCCCTGGCGTCCTGACTCGACGTATCCCGAACGTGTACTTTGTGGGGTTGGAGTGGCCTTTAAGTTGGTGCAGGCACTCTACCGCTCCTTTGGCCTGCCACGCGAAGAGGAGATGGCTCTGCTCGATCTGGTGGCCATAGGTACGATCGCCGACGTGGCCGAGCTGCTCGGCGAGAATCATACGCTGGTACGACTGGGTCTGGAGCGTCTCAATCAGACGAGGAGTCCGGGCTTGCTGGCGCTGATGAAAAGCGCCGGGCTGCAACCTGGCCAGGTCCGCGAGCGCGATGTTGCCTTTGTCCTGGGGCCACGCCTCAACGCCGCTGGGCGTATGGAAGATGCCCGCCTGGCCTGCGAACTGCTGATGACGGACGATCCGGCTGAGGCTCAGACCTATGCCGCCCACCTGGAGCACCTTAATCACCTGCGCCAGGCTCAGACCGAGGAGTTGATGAATCTGGCGCGCGAGGAGGCAGCGCGCCGCCCGGATGACGCTGTGGTGCTGGTCAGCGGCGACAACTGGCCCGAAGGAATCATTGGTCTGGTCGCCAGCAAGCTGGCCGAGGAGATTCGCCGCCCTGTGCTGGTCCTAAGTCGCGGCAAGGACTTCAGCCGCGGCTCGGCCAGAAGTCGCGAGGGTTTCAATATGATTGCAGCCTTGCGCGGCTGCGCCCATCTCTTTGAGCGCTACGGCGGTCATGCTCAGGCCGCTGGCTTTACTATCGCCAACCACTCTGTGGAAGCCCTCCACCAGCATCTGTTGAACTGGCACGACAGCCAGAGCAACGGCAGCGGCCCGGAGTCGGCCTTGATGCCGAGCGAGACCAGCGCCTCGCTCGCTGCGCAGGAGAGCACGTCCCAGCCCCCTGCCAATACTCTCATGGTCGATCTGGTGCTGCGCCGTCCCGAATATTTCCAGTACCAAACCTATAGCCGCATCCGCCAGCTCGCTCCCTTTGGAGCCGCCAATCCTGAGCCGGTCTTCAAAGCCGAGAAGATGCGCCTGCTGAACTACTGGAGCAGCGGACCGGCAGGACGCAACTTGCGCTTGCGCCTCGGCATCGGCAAGGTGCAGGTTATGGGGACCTTCGTGCGCGGAGCCGCCTACATGAGCACCCTCAGCGGCGCCTCCCACGTCGACGTGATTTTCCGTATTGAGCCGGCCTGGAGCCCCCAGGAGGGCGAGAGCACGCGCGAGATCACGCTCAAGATTCTGGCAATCGCACCCTCGCCCTCATCAGCCTGAGCCGCGAGGAGCGAGCGAAAGCACTCGCTCGCTCGTTGGTCAGCCTGCAAAAAAAGCCGGCCTCCGCTCCGGCCCGATCAGGGATAGATGCCACGGACCTCGGTGGCCTCGGCAACACGCGCTACCGCCAACAGGTACGCCCCCATACGCAGGCTGGTGCGCTGACGTTCGGCCCGCTCTTTGACTGCCTGGAACGATCGCACCATGATGCGCTCCAGGCGCTGATTGATTTCGTCCTCCGACCAGAAGAAGCGCTGCAAGTCCTGGACCCATTCGAAATAGCTGACCGTCACTCCACCAGCATTGGCCAGGATGTCGGGCACTATCGTGATACCTCGATCCTGAAAGATGCGGTCGGCCTCGGGCGTCGTCGGGCCATTGGCGGCTTCAATGATCAGGCGCGCTTTGACCCGCGGCGCGTTCTGGGCCGTCAGTTGATTTTCCAGGGCAGCCGGGATCAGCACATCGCAGGGCAGTTCCAGCAGTTCTTGATTGGTCACCTGCTCACTGTCGGGGAGACCGCGCAGGCCACCATGTTCCTGCGAGTAGCGTAGCGCGCGCATGACATCGATGCCGTTGGGATTATAGACGCCGCCGCTGATGTCGCTCAGACCGACAATTTTGCAGCCGAGAGACTGCAGCAGGCGGGCCGAATTGCCTCCCACGTTGCCAAAGCCCTGGATGACCACCCTGGCCCCTTCTACCTGCATACCCAGACTCAGCAGGGCCTCGCACGTCACAACCTGCACGCCGCGCGCCGTCGCTTCCAGGCGCCCCTCGCTGCCACCGATCGAGAGCGGCTTTCCCGTAACAACCTCGGGAACCGAATAGCCGCGATGCATGGAATAGGTATCCATGATCCAGGCCATAATCTGGGGATTCGTGTTCATGTCGGGGGCCGGAATATCGCTGTTGGGGCCAATCAGAATGGAGATTTCGGTTGCATAGCGCCTGGTGAGCCGCTCGAGCTCGTTGCGCGAGAGCTTATGAGGATCACAGACGACTCCCCCCTTGGCTCCCCCAAAGGGGATGCCCACCACCGCACATTTCCAGGTCATCCACATGGCTAAAGCTCTCACTTCATCCAGGGAGACCTCGGGGCTGAAGCGAATGCCGCCTTTCGCCGGACCACGATTGATATTGTGCTGCACACGGTAGCCGGTGAACATCTGCACGTCACCGTTATCCATGCGCACAGGAAAATTGACGATGAGTTCTCGTTTGGGCTTGCGCAGAATGGCCCGCATGGCCTGCGAGAGGCCAAGCAGCTCGGCTGCTTCGTCAAACTGAGCAACCGCTACTTCATAAGGGTTGAGGATGTCAACAGCCATTGAGTTTAGAACCTCCTCTGAAATGCGCCTGACCCGGAGAGAGACCACAGATCAGCAGCTAGCCCGCCTATGCTGTCTATCTTCCTTCCCTCCATCTCAGCAATCTACTTCATCCAGGCCAGGCCCGTATGCCTCGCTGCATACGAACAAATGGGACATGCACAGGATGGAAGCGCCATCGCTTCCTACCCCCCAGCAGTGGGAGAACAAGAGGTTCTCCAAAGGGAGTCAGGACAAGATCGACGCGGGCCGACTCGGAACTCAGACCGACCTCCATCGATAAATCCTTGCAGCTCGCCGGGGCCTCGACAGCCCTCGACTGTCCCTCGACTGCCACACAAGAATGCCCGCCGAGGGCGGCGGGCAGCACGATTGGCGGGCGATGCGCCCTACTTGCATTCAAGCGTATAAGCACGATGATGAACGTTGTGGCTTTATTATACCATCGCAGCGTGGCAGCCTTCAAGACGCTGATAGCCACGACGGCCTTGGCTCAGGCGCCGGAACGACCGCCTGAAGCTCCTTACTTAATGCTGGAGCAGGTAGACAGCCGACCAATCGCCGAAGTAGAGGCCCAGGCCGTTGAGCGTCAGGCCGTGCAGCCAGGGAGGAATGACTGCCGCCAGGGCCTGATGATCCAGCGGCAGCCACCCCACATCTTCGATTGCCACACGCTCCGCCTCATTGTAGGTGCGCAAACGCGCTTCCCCGCTCTCCTTCTCAGCCTGCGCCACCAGGCGATCAAACTGCGGATTGCTCCACTCCCCGTTATTATTGGGGGAGCCGCTGGTGAGGTTCAGGGTCAGCCAGTCGTAGGGATCGGGAAAATCCGCGGTCCACTGAATAAAACCCATCTGCACCAGGTGCTTCGATAACTCATCGTTGTAGGTCGTCAGGTCCATGCCCTGAAGCCTGACCTGGAGACCGAGGGCGCTCTGCCACATCTGCTGCAAGGCCGCAGCCTCACTCTGCGAGACCTGCGACGAGGGGTAGGTGAAGACCACAGGCGGCATCGTACGGATATCGGGATAAACCGACTGCAGCAGACGGCGCGCTTCGGCCCGATCATAGGGAAGGCCGGCGTAATTGGCCTGGTAACCGGGCATGCCAGGGGGAATAATGGTATTGGCCGGCAGCACCGCATCTTTAAAGATAGCGTGCGCCAGCGTCTTCTTATCAATGGCATAGGCAAAAGCCTGCCTTACCGCGGTCTTATCGAAAGGCGGCTTGTGTGTATAGAAAAAGAGTAGATCGGTCTGCAGCAGCGAGCGCTGCACAAAGCCCGGCATCTGGCGAGCACGCCCCAGCTCGTCAGGAGGAATATTCCAGATAAAGCTGTACTGGCGCGCCTCATAAGCCTTAAAGGCCGTCGCAGGATCGCTCACAAAGAGCATATCGACCTCGCGCAGCCGCGGCTTCGGGCCGTAGTAGTGGGGATTGGGCACCAGGACCATCTTGACATTATGCTGCCAGCTCTTGACCATGAAAGGACCCGTACCAACAGCATTGCCCGCCGCCTGACTCGTCCAGTTGGCCTGACCATATTTTTGCACCAGGACCGCATTCAACGGATCAAAGAGCGGATTGGTCAGGACCTCCAAAAAGAAGGGCGTAGGCTGGGTCAAGGTGATCTGCAGTGTCTGGTTATCCAGCGCTCGGACCCCGCTCAGCGTCCGGCTCTTGCCGGCGGCCACTTCTGCCGCTCCCACGATAAAGCCCTCAAAGAAGGAGGCGATCGGCGACTTGACTTCCGGCAGGAGCTGCCGCGTCAGCGTAAAGACATAGGTCTGCGCGGTAATCGGTGTCCCATCGGAGAAGGTAATGCCAGGTTTAAGGTGAAAGGTGTAGACCCGTTGATCCGGCGAGACCTGCCAGGTCGCCTGATCGGGCACAACGCTTAAATCGGCGGTTGTCCGAACCAGACCACTGTAGAGCATGCTGACGGCCAGTGCCGAATTGGCGTCCGGCCCCTGCGCCGGGTCAAGGGTACTGATGTCTTTGGTGCCCACATTCGGGAAAACCAGCACCTGCTGCCCTGCGGCCAGCGGCTGCTGACTGCTGGAGGATGGCGAGGAGCCGCCACCGCAGGCAGCCAAGAGCGCCAGCGCCCAGAGCAGAGCGCCCAGCCCGAAGCGCTTCAGCCAGAAGCAGAAAGCCAACCTCCCTGTCGGCAGCCGGGTTGGTGCCGCCACCTCTCCCTGACAGCGGCCAGCATGGAAATATCGCAACCAGCGAGACACGACAAAACGCCTCCTTCCTCGCCGCAAGAAAGGTCGAACCTTCCTTTCTGCTGCTCTCGTTAGCAACCCCAGTCCACCACCGTGCAAACCTGACGGACAGAGGTAATAAGCGCCAGGTCAGGTGCCTCTATTGTATAGCGCCCCTCGCTCCGGCGACAAGGCACACGGAACAAGCCGGCTCCGCTCGCGGGCAGAGCAATGGCTCCCCTCAGTCCGCACTGGTGGGAGCAATTGGCTGATGGACAAGGACCTGCTCCAGGACTATAATGGAAAGGAGAAGATCACACTGTTCAACGGCGAACAGGAGGGTAAGCGAACAGATGCAGATTCGTGTGATTGGCGTGCCGATGGATCTGGGGGCAGATCGACGCGGCGTGGATATCGGGGTGAGTGCTATCCGCTATGCCGGCCTTCACGAGAAACTCCGTGCACTTGGCCACAGCGTTAAAGACATTGGTAATCTGCACGTCCCCCTTCCTGAAAATCAGCCAGCCGGCGATCCACACGTCAAATACCTGGAACCGATTATGCAGGTGGCCGAAGAGCTAGCAGCAGCCGTCGGCGAGGCGCTGCAAGCGGGCGATCTGCCGCTCGTTCTGGGAGGAGACCACAGCATCGCCCTTGGCTCTATTACGGGCGTTTCTGGCTTCTACAGCGACATCGGCGTGATTTGGATCGATGCCCACGGCGACTTCAATACGCCGGAGACGACGCCTTCGGGCAATATTCACGGCATGGTGCTGGCCGCCCTGGCCGGCCTGGGTCACGAGCGCCTTGTCCGTCTGGCTGGCCGCGTTCCCAAGGTCAACCCGAACAACATCGCCATTGTTGGTGTGCGCGACCTTGATCCGGGTGAGCGCGAACTGCTGCGCGCCAATCGCATCCATGTCTTTACGATGACCGACATCGATCGCCGCGGCATCTCAGCCATCATGGAAGAGGCCATTGCCGTGGCCGGAACCAAGGGCAGACGTATCCATTTGAGCCTCGATCTGGATGCGCTCGATCCCAGCGAAGCGCCCGGCGTAGGAACTCCGGTGCGCGGTGGCCTCAGCTACCGTGAGGCCCATCTCTCAATGGAGCTGCTTGCCGCCTGCGGCCAGCTCTGCTCTATCGACGTGGTCGAGGTCAACCCGATCCTGGACCGCGAGAACGCCACCGCCTCGCTCGCCGTCGGGCTGGTGCTCTCTGCTCTGGGGAAGACCATTCTCTAGCCAGCCCTGGCCAACCAGCAAGCAACCTGCAGGCGCTTCGGTCTGGTCTGCTCCGCTCTCCCGAATCGGGCCAGCTCAGTGCAGCCAGCAGCCCGTCGCGCAAACCGATCTGCACCACGTCGAGTCGGGCTGAGCAGGCACAGCAGGTCACAAGAAAACTCAACAAGAGCCTATTCTGCAGAAGGAGGGAAGGCAGAGAGCAACGGAGCTTTCTGCCACAACAGCGATGGAAGCCCAGGAACTCTTCATGAACGGTGAGTTCGTCCCTGTCGAGCGCGGGGTGATCTCTGTACGCACGCATGGCTTTGCCTACGGCACTGGCTGCTTCGAGGGTATCCGCGGCTACTGGAATGAACAGGATCAGCAGCTCTATCTCTTCCGGGCCCGCGAACACTACGAGCGCCTGCTGCGCTCTTGCAAAACGCTGCAAATCAGCCTGCCCTATACCGTCGAGCAGCTGCTGGAGATCACAGTCGAGCTGGTACGGCGCAACAACCAGCGTCAGGACATCTACATCCGGCCCGTCGCCTATAAGAGCGATCAAACGATCGGCGTTCGTCTGCACGGCATTAGCGATAGCTTTCTGATTACGACGGAGCCGTTTGGGGACTACGTAGCCACCACAGGCCTGCGCTGCTGCGTCTCGAGTTGGCGGCGGATCGACGACAACGCCATTCCCGCGCGCGCCAAAGTCTGTGGTGCTTACGTCAACTCAGCGCTGGCCAAAAGCGAAGCTCTGCAGCATGGCTATGACGAGGCCATCATGCTCACTCACGAGGGCCACGTCTCCGAAGGCAGCGCAGAAAACATCTTTCTGGTGCTCAACGGCGAACTGGTCACGCCGGCCCCCACCGAAAACATCCTGTTGGGGATCACCCGCGACACCGTGATGGAGCTGGCTCGTCGCGAGCTAGGACGCATCACCCGCGAGCGTAGCATCGATCGCACTGAGCTATACAATGCCGAAGAGATCTTCCTCTGCGGCACGGGCGCGCAGATCGCCCCCGTCATCGAGGTAGATCACCGTCCTGTCGGCAACGGCCAGATTGGTCCCATCAGCAAAGCGCTTCAGGACCTCTACTTCACGGTCGTGCGCGGCCAGCGTCCGGAGTATCGGGCACGCTGGTGCACCCCCGTTTACAGCAGCGTCCCCGCCAGTGCCAGCTAGGGCCGGCCAGGATCGGCCAGGGTCACCCTGCCTCTCGCCCTCTCTGGCGAGCGCGCGCCATGCCACCTGCTTTGCCCTCCCGCCCTCTGGCCAGCCAGGCCAGCAACCGGCGGATCAGACCAACATACAAAAAAACAGGTGCGGGTCAGTCATCTTCCCCACGCCTGTTTTTTTGTATGAGCAGGTCTTCAGCCTACCAGCAGCCAGGCGAGCCAGTGCTCGTGCACTCGTGTTTCCGTCGTTGGGCCTCAGCCCATGCCGTCCACCTGCTCCAGACAACCAACGAACGCAGATGGACAGAGCTGGCGCAGCCACCCAGCAGGCCCGGAGCCGGGCTTAACGCTTGGTGTACTGTGGTGCCTTACGAGCACGCTTCAGACCTGGCTTCTTGCGCTCCTTCATGCGCGGATCGCGTGTCAAGAAGCCAGCTTTACGCAAAGTATTCTTCCAATCGGGATTGACGCGCAGCAAAGCCCGCGCCAGAGCATGGCGCATAGCGCCAGCCTGGCCAGTCATCCCACCACCAAGCACACGTACAGAGATATCATAAGCGCTGGTCAGATCCAGCAGGCGGAGCGGCGCCAGGGCGATCGCGACAACCGATTCACGGTTGCCAAAGTAATGCTGAAACTCGCGCCCATTGACAATAATTCTACCGCTCCCATTGGGATAAAGACGCACGCGGGCCACAGAGGTCTTGCGCCGTCCCATCCCGTAGTAGTACTCTCCTTTAGGCAGCTCCAGTTTGGTGCTTTCAGCCAAGGTCTCTACTCCTCTCCCTTCCTTCTCTCAATCACGATCGATAGGTAAGGTCAGCAGGTAAGAACGAGAAGAAGCGCCAGCTTCTCCTTACTTTTCGCCAGAGGCCGGCGACTGCTCCGAGAGATACTCGTCCTGCAGCGCCTGGGGTCCTCGCCAGGGAATAGGCTTTTGGGCCTGGTGCGGATGGGTTGGGCCAGCATAGACCTTCAGCCGCCGCATCAACTGGTTGCCCAGGCTATTGTGCATCACCATACCGCGCACTGCGTGAATCAAAGCGCGCTCAGGGTGAGGTCCCTCCAGCACCTGACGGAGCGTCTGCAGCTTCACGCCCCCAGGATATTGGGTATGGCGAAAGTAGACCTTCTTATCGAGGCGTCCGCGCGTCACGGCGATCTTATCGGCATTGATCACGATCACATAATCGCCGCAGGGCATATGCGGAGTAAACGTCGGCTTATGCTTACCGCGCAGAATAGTGGCAATCTGCGACGCCAGCCGGCCCAGCACCTGCCCCTCGGCATCGATCACATACCATCTCGGGTGCAGGTCAGCAGCCCTGGCGCTATAGGTCTTTCTCATAGGTCACATCTCCCAAAAAGCAATCTTGCTTGCTTGCTCGCTCACACAGCCTCACAACGAGGAGCAGCGGAGGGCCGGCCAGGCGAGGCTCCCCTTCCTCAGCCGTCCATTGTGGCGCTCCTCGCTTGCCACCCAGCCCGGCAAGGAGCAGGTGAGCCGAGTCTGGATCAGGCTGCTGGGCCTTCATCACTCTCAGGCGTGGGGGCCGCGTCCACGCCAACCAGTGTGGGCCAGACAGCAGAAACCAGCGTCTCCGTGGTCGCCGGCGGCTCCGGCAGGTTCAGCTCTGGGGGATAGGAGACCCCCACCAGGCAGAGCCCACGCGCCGGGACTGCCGTCCCCGGATGGGAACGGTCGGCACGCTGGACAATCGCAGCAAACTCCTCGACACTGAGCCGCCCCTGACCGACCAGCAGGAGTGTTCCCACCATGCGGCGCACCATGCCAGTCAGAAAAGCATTCGCCGTAAAGTTACAAAAGATGCAGGTGCCGTAGCGAAGGCAGGAGGCCGCCAGCATGGTACGGACACAGTGGTGTGGGCCAGCCTCATCGGGATGGGAAGCATCCTCGGGGCTATGCCCAAAGGCCCCAAAATCCTTCGTCCCCAGCAGACACTTGCAGGCCTCAGCCATGAGATCGACCGCCAGCGGCTGAGAGCGATGGTACGTGAAGCGAGCCAGGAGCGCCGTCGGAATCGCATCATTCCAAATCGTATAACGATAAGAGCGACTGAGAGCGCTGAAGCGAGCATGGAAGCGCTCCGGTACCTCACGTGCCCAGCGCACGACCACTGTTGGTGGCAAGGTTGCATTCAAGGCCCGCAGCCAGACCTCGGGAGCGAGCCGGGCCGTCGTGCGGAAGTTAATCACCTGGCCCGAGGCGTGGACGCCCGCATCAGTGCGCCCGGCGCCGTGCACCACGACTCGCTCACCGGCAATACGCGCGATCGCCGTCTCCAGTACCCCCTGAATCGTGGGACCATGAGCTTCAGGCTGGCGCTGGAAGCCATGATAGTCCGTGCCATCGTACTCAATGCCACAGGCAATATTCATGCGACCTCGTCTATCCGCCTACCGTCTCATCGCCTACGCGCAGGCAACCCCATCCACGCCATCAGCCAGTCTGCCCGGCGCGCGCCACCCTTCACCACCTGCTGCGTATGGCCCGTCCTGTCCCAATCAACAAAGGAAGGCTGCCAGGACGAAGCGAGCCACAAGCGAGCCAGCGAGCAGTAGCCAGCCCTGGCGCACCTGATTGCTTCACGCATCAGCAGGCCCATCCGGGTGGGGGGGGCTCAGCCGTTCGCTGAGCAGCCGAGACAAGGCCAGAGCCGCCGAGGGAAGAGAGAAACCAGCAGGCAGGCGAGACGCCTCCGTGAGTCCTCCCACGGGCCCCCCTCAGACCAGAGCGATCTGAGCGACTTCGGCGGCATCCCCCTTGCGCTGTCCCAGCTTTGTAATGCGCGTATAGCCACCGGGGCGGCCTATATAGCGCGGCACTAGCTCATCGAAAAGACGGCGCACCACCAGCTCATCGGGCAGATGGCTCAGCACATAACGGCGGGCCCGCAGCTCAATCACCAGGGCCTCATAAGCGGCGCGTAAAGCTTGCTCCGCCTCCTCCTCCTTGGGAATAATGCGCAAGAGCTCCGTCCGGCGCTCCTTCAGCTTATTCTCCAAGAACTTGCGGCCCTGCTCCGTCAGCGGGGGCATCCCCATAGCCGCGCGCTCCTCGTTCGTCGCCACCTCATCATGGAGAGAGAAGCGGCCCCGACGCGCGAAAGCCAGCAGCTTGGCCGCCTTCTCCTCATCGGAAACCACCTGTGCCAGATGGCGCTGAGCCGCAACGCGGCCCTCGACGGCAACCGCGATCAGCCGCTCAACCTCGCCGCGAATCGCGCGAGCGCGGGCCAGGGTAGTATTGACCCGATCGTAGCGGAGCAAACCCGCCATCAGGCTACGGCGGACAGCGCGACGGCGGTGCTCCGGCATTCCCAGCTTATTACCGGCAACACGATGCCTCAACTTAACTAACCCTCCCTTTCGTGATCGCCGTTCATCTCGGCCCCGACCGTGCTGGCGCGCAGATTCGTCGGGAGGAAGTTGCGCGCGATCAAGCGATCACGCAACTCCTGCAGGCTCTTCTCGCCAAAGTTACGCACGCCCAGCAGATCTTCCTCATTCATTGAGAGGATCTGGCCGACCTTCGTAATATTGCTGCGCTTCAAGCAGTTATAAGCACGCACCGAGAGATCAAGCTCCTCGATGGGCGTATCGTAGATCTTCTGAGGAATCGGCAGACTGCTCAGCGGCGGCTTCTCCTGCTCGGTCGTCAGGGTCGTATGATAATTGGCGAGCTGCGAGAAGAGACGCACCAGGATATCGGCCCCCTGGCGTAGAGCCTCCTCGGGCGTAATCGTGCCATCGGTCCAGATCTCCAGGACCACCTTTTCATAGTTGGTCATCTGGCCGACGCGCGTATGCTCCACGGTGAAATTCACCTTCTCAACGGGGGAGTAGATGGCATCGACCGGGATGACGCCGATCGGCTGGTCTTCCTTAGAATCGGCGGGAACGTAGCCACGCCCAGTCTCGACCACCATCTCCATATCGAGGCGCGCATTCTCGTTATCCAGCGTCGCAATGTAGAGATCCGGGTTGACAATCTCTACCGTGCTGGGCGCTGTGATGTCCGCCGCCGTCACCACGCGCTCCCCGGAGGCGTTCAGGTGCATCGTCACCGGGTGATCCGAGAAGCAGCGCAAGCGCAGCTTCTTGACGTTGAGCACGATATCCGTCACGTCTTCCATGACGTTAGGAATATCCTGAAACTCGTGCTGCACCCCCTCGATGCGGATCGACGTCACCGCAGCGCCCGGCAACGACGAGAGGAGCACACGCCGCAGGGCGTTGCCAACCGTGACGCCGTACCCCGCCTCCAGCGGCTCGATGTCGAAGCACCCGTAATTACCCTGGGTTTTCGTATTCCTGATGCGCGAAGGCAGAGTGATGTCTTGCAAGGTTCTAACCTGCCTTTCTTGTACTACCACCGCCTACAACAGCTTTGCTTTGCTTTTCGACTAACGAACCTGATAATACTCAACCACCATTTGCTCTTCAAAAGGCAGTTCGAGGTCGGTGCGCGACGGCAGCGAGAGCACGCGCCCGCTCATGTTCGCGATGTCCAGATTGAGCCAGCCCGGCACAGCTTTCTGAGACAGCTGGAGCGCGCGCGTCTTAAAGTACTCCAGGCTCTTGCTGTGCTCACGCACCCTGATCACATCCCCGGGCTTAGCCACGAACGAGGGAATATCCGTCTTGCGGCCATTGACCTCAAAATGGCCATGCGAGACCAGCTGACGCGCCTGCGCCCGCGAATCGGCAAAGCCCAGGCGGTAGACCAGATTATCCAGGCGCATCTCCAGAATCTGGAGCAGATTTTCACCCGTGCGGCCTTGACGGCGCAGCGCCTCATTATAGTGACGGCGGAACTGGCGCTCCAGCACGCCGTAGGTGCGGCGAATCTTCTGCTTCTCGCGCAGCTGTGCTCCATAGCCCGAAAGCTTGCGCTGGCGGCTGCCGCCATGCTGACCGGGTCGGGTGTTGCGCCGCTCCAGTGTACAATTCGTCAGGCACTTCTCGCCCTTTAGAAACAGCTTGACCCCCTCACGTCTGCACAGCTTGCAAACAGGGCCTGTATAGCGTGCCATCTTTAGCTCATCCTCCTCACACGTCCAATCGCACAGCGCACCTACACACGACGCCTCTTCGGCGGTCGGCAGCCATTGTGCGGAATCGGCGTGACATCAGTGATCGAAACAACGTTGAGACCAGCAGCCTGCAGCGAGCGGATCGCCGCCTCGCGGCCAGAGCCTGGCCCCTTGACATAGACCTCGACCTGGCGCATGCCATGCTCCATCGCTTTGCGAGCCGCGGCCTCTGCCGCAACCTGGGCCGCGTAGGGAGTGCTCTTACGCGATCCCTTGAAGCCCTGCGAGCCGGCACTGCTCCAGGCAACGACATTCCCATTCGGGTCGGTCATGGTGACTATCGTATTATTAAAGGTCGCCTGAATGTGCGCCTGGCCACGCGGCACCGATTTCCGTTCACGCTTGCGCGGCTTACCCGCCTGCTTCTTTTTCTCGGCCATGTTTTCTTTCTCTCTACCTCCGGTGAGTCGGTCTGCTTGTTTTAGTGAGAATGACCTGCAACTCTATCCTCTGATCCAGGCATGCTCGCCTGCTAAGCGCTTGAGCGAAGCGTTTGCAATAGACCGCGTGCAGCTCAGTTCCTCTCTGCTGCCTCCCCTGCACTCTGCTCGCCGGCCTGCCAGCGCCACCGTGAGGGCCGGAGCTGGCACCAGGCAGGGCAGAGCAATCGCCGGGCGAGGAAGAGCAGGAAGGAGCTGCCTTTGAGGGAGCCATGCCTACTTCTTGGCTGTAGCCTTCTTCTTGCCGGCCACCGTCTTCCGCGGTCCGCGGCGAGTACGCGCATTCGTTCGGGTTCGCTGGCCACGCACCGGCAGGTTGCGGCGATGGCGCTGGCCGCGATAGCAGCCGATCTCAATCAGGCGCTTGATATTCTGCTCGACCTCGCGGCGCAGATCGCCCTCGACCTTGTATTCGCGGTCAACCACCTCGCGAATACGGTTGACCTCGTCCTCGGTCAGATCCTTGACCCGCTTGGACGGATTGACGCGGGTCTTCTCCAGGATCTGCCGGCTGGTCGTAGGGCCGATCCCATAGATGTAGCGCAGCGAGATCTCGACTGGTTTCTCGCGTGGGATATCGACTCCGGCAATTCTAGCCATCTTCTCCTCCAGATCAGACAGGCCGGGGCCTTTGGCCTGGCCTCTGCCCCGCCTTTCTTCTCCTCGCCTGAGCTTTTCTGTTCACACCGTCGCTTTTGACAGATAGTTCGTGCGTGCGATCGCTCTGCTGGTCTGGTGATCACCACTGGCGGTGAACTCCACGTAGAGCTTGCTTCACCGCCTCCCCAGACCTTGCCTCTCGCAAGAGGCCACACGGACAAACGAACAAAGATAAGTGTAAGGCAAACACAGGCTACAGAGCGGCGCTCGCTGTTGGGCCGGCTGGCCTCAGCCAGCAATTGTCATTTGCCCGCTCAGCTCAGTCCGGCAGCCAGACCGCCACAGGGCCTGTCGGCTACCATTGCCGCTACGGCTCAGCCCGTACCCGAGCACACTCTAGCCCTGACGCTGCTTATGCTTCGGGTTCTTGGTACAAATCACGATCACCACGCGATTGCGGCGAATGATCTTGCAGTGCTCGCAGCGTGGTTTCACCGAGGCGCGTACCTTCACGGCTCCCTCCTTCCTTCCTTCGTTTCTGCTCTTGACTTCGCCAGTATCAATAGATATTGCGTTGCATCGAAGCGCTTGCCTGAAGCATCCAGTTACGTCGAGCCAAGCGAGAGAAGCGGAGCGCAGCAGCGCAGAGTCAGACCAGGCCGGCCCGACTAACGCAGGCCATCGAAGACGAAAGGGCGGGTGCCGACGCGACGCGACGCAGGCGCTGGCTCTTGCTCTCGCTCCACTGGCTGGATCAGTCGCCAGCCCGGCTTCGCCCGGTTTCACCCTGCCCCCCTCACCCGATGTGGAAGCCAGAGCGCGGGAGCCATCCCTGACGGTGCAGAAGCTGCACAGACGAATCTGAGCTGTGACATGGGAGCGAGGCGCCGGAGCCAACGTTCTGCGGGCCGGGCCGAACCACTCTCGTGTGGACTCAGGCCCAATGCTGTCTGCTCTCTGTCTGCTCTCTGCTAATGCTGAACAGCTCGCTTGCCTTGCCGTAGTAGGAAGCGGCGCAACAACAAGGCCGGTCTTGCTTTCTCTGCCTCTGCGGCTGCGGCGATCCAGGGAGCCGCTTCGGTCAGGGCTTGACGCGCCAGGTGATGCGGCCCCGTGTCAGGTCATAGGGCGAGAGCACCACCTTGACCCGGTCGCCGGGGACGATGCGCACGAAATTCATGCGGATGCGTCCCGACAGCGTCGCCAGAACCTGATGGTTCTCGTCGATCTTGACCCTGAACATCGCATTTGGGAGGGCTTCGGTCACCTCGCCCTCCACCTCGATCTCATCCTTTTTCGGCATAGCACCCTTTCGTCGTCACCTGTTGCAGTGGCTCATCGAAGCGTTCCAACAGCAGGTTGTACACAAACGATCCACTCCACTCCCTCCACCCACCTCAGCCAGGTCCACCCACTCATCTACTCTACGCTGCCGCCGTCTTCTCCTCCCCTTCCCCGCTTCCTGCTGGCGTTGGCTAGCTCGTTGGCTGACCGGCGGATACGGATTCGATTCCCCATACGAGGCTACCGGGCCGTTCTGCCTTGCCCGTCCGGGCAGGCAGACAGGTGACCCACTCCTGCACTACGCCGCATATGAGGAAACAAGGCGAGTTCGTTCTCTATGAGAAGGTCGTTTGTCCCTACGACTTGTGTGCTTTTCCAGAGTGGCAAAAAGCAGCAGGGAAGACTGCTGCGACCAACTGCGAATTATAGCACAAACCTTTGGGAAAGTCGAGGGGCAGACCCTCTTTCTACCACAACTGGATGCCTTGTTCCTCTGCTGAAGCAGCCAGTCGCCACCGTGCCGAAGCACCTGACGCATCGTTCACCCGTTTGCAGGCTGCTCCTGCCCGCGAGCCAGTCAGTCAATCAGTCAGCCAGTCAGTCAGTCAATCAGTCAGCCAACAAACAAACAAGCAGGCAAGCAAGTAGCTTCTTGGTGGCCTTCTTGAGCCTGCCCGTACCCTGGAGCCTGGCGCAGGAGAGGCTCACCAGGCCAAGCCAAGCCAAGCCAAGCCAGACCAGGCCAGAGAGGTCCACGTGGTAAGAGGCCTGCTCGCGCCGGTCCTGTCCGTCTCGCCATGCACGTCTGCCTTCTCCTGGCTAGTTGTCAGAGTGTCAGGATCTCAGCATCGCCTTCCGTGATGGCGACAGTATGCTCGAAATGGGCGGAGTAGCTATGATCAGCCGTAACCACGGTCCAGCGATCGGCGAGGACGCGCGTCTCCTTTCCACCCATATTGACCATCGGCTCGATGGCCAGCACCATTCCGGGCCGCAGGGCAGGATTGGGCAGCCCAGGCTCGACATAGTTTAGCACCTGGGGATCTTCATGCATACTGCGACCAACCCCGTGGCCGCCGTACTGACGCACCAGGGAGAAGCCGGCGCTCTCCACGAATTGCTGAATAGCGCGGCTAATATCCAACAGGCGATTGCCGGCCCGAGCCGCTGCAATGCCGCGATAGAGGGCATCCTCGGTCACCTTGAGCAGGCGCTTCAGCTCGGGGCTAATCTCTCCCACTCCGACTGTGACCGCGGCATCGGCATGCCAGCCCTGATAATGAGCGGCGAGGTCGATGCTGATCACATCGCCTTCCTGGAGCACGCGCTTGCCCGGGATACCATGCACCACCTCATCGTTGACCGACGTACAGAGGTGACCAGGGTAGCCGTGGTAGCCAAGCGAGCTTGATTTTGCCCCATAGCGCTGCAGGGCCTCCGCCGCCAGGCGGTCCAGGTCAGCGGTGGTGATACCGGGGCGGACCGCGCTGCGCAGCTCAGCCAGAACGGCGGCCACAATTCGCCCTGTCTCGCGAATGCGCTCGCGCTCTTCCTTTGATTTTAGGATAATCGCCACTATCAACTCTCCTCATGGGTGGCCGGGCTGGGGCGAGCCAGAGCGTGCACCGCCAGCCCTCCGGGCCTGCCTGCTGCGGGCTGACGGATCAGGCCGACCCATGCTGACCTTGTTCATAGCCTTTGATGGTCGAGAGCAACTCTTGATGAACCTCGTCAATGCTCTGATTGCCATTGACTTTGACCAGCTTCCCCTGTGCCAGGTAGTAGTCGAGCAGGCGAATGGTCTCATGAAAGAAGATATCCAGTCGCCGCTCGACCGCTTCGCCGACATCGTCGGAGCGCTGGTAGAGTTCGCTTCCATCGATATCGCAGACACCCGGAACCTTAGGTGGCTTGCTATAGATGTTGTAGACATGCTGGCGGGCGCGACAAATGTAGCGACCCGACAGCCGCCGCACTAATTCCTCCCGTGGCACCTCCAGATAAACGGTCAGATCGACCTGCCTCTGAACGGCCTGCAGCCTTTTATCCAGAGCCTCCGCCTGGGGAATGGTTCGCGGGAAGCCATCCAGCAAGGCCCCCCTGGCACAATCGGGACGGGCCAGTCGACCCATGATCATGGCGATCGTCAGCTCGTCAGGGACCAACTCGCCGCGATCCAGATAGTCTTTGGCTTTCAGGCCCAGCTCACTGCCTTCAGCGACTTCCTTACGAAACAGATCTCCGCTGGCTACATGCGGAATCCCAAGTTCCTCAGAGAGCGCTTTCGCCTGGGTCCCTTTGCCCGACCCTTGAGCGCCAATGAGAATGATCAGCACCGTTTCTCCTCCGATGGAAGCGGACGAGGCGCACCATCGCGCCTCGCCGACCTACGACAGGAAACCCGAGTAATTGCGCATGACAACTTGTGCTTCAAGCTGTCTGATGGTATCCAGCGCCACTGCCACGACGACCAGCAGGGCGGTCGAGCTGAGCATCTGGGTTCTGGCCAGATAGGGCAGGACCGCCAGAATGCCCAGGAAGAGAGCGCCGCCAAGTGTTATCCGCCTCAGCAGCGTTTTCAAGTAGATCCGCGTCTGCTCGCCCGGGCGATAGCCAGGAATGTGAGCCCCCTGCTTCTGCAGATTCTCAGCAATATTCTGCTGTTCCCAGACCAGATCGGCGTAGAAGTAGGTGAACCCGACCACCAGCAAAAAGTAGAATAGCCAGTACCAGGGCAGCGTTGTATTGAGCAAGGTACTGCTGAGCCAACTCGCCGCCGTCGTGAGCCAGCTGGCATTGCTGCTGGCCAGGTACTGGGAGATCACGGTTGGGAAGAGCAAGACCGAGTTGGCAAAGATCAGCGGGATCATGCCGGCGCTATTGACCATCATGGGAATATAGGTGGTCTGCGCCGAGCCGACCAGCATCCCCCGTCCCACGATGCGCTTGGTAGGATACTGAATCGGAATACGTCGCTGTCCCAGGTAGATATAGACGATGCCGGCAATGGTGACCACTGTGATGAGGCCCAGCACGACCAGATTGAGAATGCTGCTACTCGTGCCGCCTGTGGTGGTGCTGGAAAGGTAGCCCTGCTGCACCAGGGTGGGCAGACGGGTCACAATGTTGCCCAGGATGATAATGGAGATGCCATTGCCGACGCCATACTCCGTGATGAGCTCGCCAAACCAGACCAGGATCATCGTTCCCGTGGTCAGCGAGAGCAGAATGGCCAGCGTCTGCAGCCAGTTAGGGCCAAAGAGGTTGAAGGTGCTGGCGTCGAGAACGCCCACCCTCACAAAGATGGCCGCGCTACCCAGCGCCTGGAGAAAAGCCAGAGGGACCGTGATGATGCGCGTAATCTGGCTGAACTTGAGCCGTCCGGCCTCACCCTCTTCCATGAGACGGTGGAGAGCCGGAATGATCGGCGCGAGCAGCTGCATCACGATGGTCGCCGTGACGTAGGGGTAGACGCTCATGGCGATGATCGAGTAGGTCTGGAGCGATCCCCCTGAAAAAATGTCCAGAAGGCCGAGTAACTGGCCCAGATTCTGATTTTGACCGTTCGTGAAGAGGCTGGCCAGCGTTTGCTCCTGCTGGTGGGTCAACGGCACAGTGATGTGCGCTAGGAGCCGCATGAGCAGCAGGATGACTAGCGTAAAGATAATTTTCTTGCGCAGGTCGGGAATAGACCAGACACTGAGCAGCCGTCCTAACATGGATGGCTCCTTTCACAACAGGCGTCGCGCGGATAAGCAGCCTCCAGGCTCGGGGCCAGAGCCTGGGGTCCTTCCCTTCCCGGCCAATAGGAGCAGTAGCTCTGGCCGCGCTGATGGTTGGTCACTGCCCTCATCATGCTCCTCAGAGATCGATTCGATCGCCTGGCTGGTTGCTGCTCACCGCGTCAGACCAGGCTGGCCGGCCAGCGCTCTGGCTGACCCGCCGCCTGGGGAACAGGAAAGGCAGGCCCAGGCGGGCGATATGCTCAGGCCTGGGCCTGTGCGCCTTGGGCCAGCTTCCCTTGATCTTTGCGGCGCTTCGTCTTCTCGTAGACCTTGACCGGGATCACTTCGATACTGCCCCCGGCGGCCTCGATCTTGGCACGCGCGCTTTCTGAAAACTTGTGGGCCCGGACCGTCAGCGGGCGATGCAGCTCGCCGTCGCCCAGAATCTTGACCAGGCCGCGGCTCTCAGTTGACGAGAGCAGGTGCTTCTCGGCCAGCGTCTCTGGCGTCACCTGAGCCCCTGGCTCAAAGAAGCGCTCCAGGCTCTCGATGTTGACAACGGCGTATTCCTTTCGGAAGGGAGCGTTGCTATTGCCAATGCCCCGCAGGAAAGGCAGACGCTGCGACAGCGGCGTCTGACCTCCGCCAAAGGCCTGGCTGACCTTCCCGCCGGTGCGCGCCTTCTGACCCTTGGTACCGCGGCCCGCGGTCTTACCGCGTCCCGAGCCATGTCCTCGCCCAACTCGTTTCGACCGCTTATGCGAGCCAGGAGCTGGTCGCAGATCCGACAGTTTCATGAGGCTATCTCCTCCACCTTGACCAGGTGTCTCACCTTCTGAATCATTCCGCGAGTCGTGGGCGTATCCTCGCGCACCACTTCCTGCTGGAGCTTGCGCAGTCCAAGCGAACGGATAGTCTCGCGCTGATCCTGCGCGTAGCCAATCGTACTCTTCACCCACTTGATACGCAGCTTTGCCATAACAGTCTCTCTCCTCAACACTCCGGCGTTCATCCTGCTCTGCTCAGCACCGCTCTGCCGCCGACCCCAGTCTGCAGGGCCAGGGAGGGCCACCTCACCAGCCTCAGCGCTACCAATCGAGCAAGCCAGGTCAGGCTCGAGCGAGCGGCGAGGCTGAGCAGAAGCAAACGAACGAGCGAGCAAGTGAGTGGGGTCTAGCGACGGCGTTCCCCACGGCGTTCCCCGCGCTCGGCGCGCTCGCGGGCAGCCCGGCGGAGGGCACGCTGCTCGCGCGCCTCCTCTTCGCGGGCGGCACGCAGGGCCGCTGCCTGTTCGGCAGCGCTGGCCGCAGCCGCCGCCAGGCGTTCCGCACGGCGCCGTCCCAGGAGCTCGACGACGGTCTTTCCACGCAGGGCCGCCACTTCCTCGGGCGAGCGCAGCTCCTTGAGGGCCTCAATGCAGGCGCCAACGGTATTGGCGCGGTTGGAGCTGCCAATCACCTTCGTGAGGATATCGCGAATGCCAGCCAGCTCCACTACGGCGCGCACCGCTGCCCCAGCGATGACCCCGGTACCGGGTGCGGCGGGCTTGAGCATCACCTGCGAGGCCCCGAAGGTCGTCCTGACCATGAAGGGGATGGTGGTGCCGGTCAATGGAACCTGAATCAGATGCTTTTTGGCATCCTCAGCGGCCTTGCGAATCGCTTCGGTATACTCGGCGGCCTTCCCCATGCCATAGCCAACGTGGCCATTGCGGTCCCCAACTACCACGAGCGCCCGGATACTGAAACGGCGCCCGCCCTTAACGACCTTGGAGACGCGGGTGACTTCGACCACGATCTCTTCCAGGTTCAGCTTCGACGCATCTATTCTCGGCATGTTCCTCCTCGTGCTCGTGCCTACCTACCTGACCTAGAACTGTAGGCCGCCTTCACGCGCCCCTTCGGCGAGGGCGGCTACGCGCCCGTGATAGGCGTAGCCTCCACGATCAAAGACGACCTTCTCGATCCCCTTCTCTTTCGCGCGCTGCGCGAGCAACTTGCCAACCTCACGCGCAACAGCGACTTTGCGATTATAGGCAATAGCGGCCAGGGCCTCGACGGGCGTTTTCTTCTCGCCTTTTTGAGCGCTGGGCAGAACGGTCTTGACCTGAGTCGGCGGGCGGCCCCGCTGCTGCTGACCACCTTTGCCACCACGGGCCGGCTGCGTCTGAGCCTGGGCCCGCGCCGCCCGAGCAGCCTTGCGCGAAGGAGCTGCCTCCGCCGCGCTCTCAACGACTACCTCCTCCTCCGCAACGGCTTCCACCTGCTGGGAAGCCGCCGACTCAGGAGGCAGCGCCGGCTGGAAATCGCGCAACGCTGACTCCAACGAGGAGGCCGCTACAAGTGTCTGACCCAAGGTATCATCGATAATCTGGGCATAGATATGACGAGCACTGCGGAACACATTCAAGCGTGGCCGTTCCGCTGTGCCCTCGACTCGGCGACGTATCCGCTGGTGCCGACGCAGCCGCGCCTTGTTCGCATTGAAGGTCTTGATCATGAGAACGTGCCCCTGTTCTTCTATAAGAGTAATAAAGAAAGATGAACCGACGCTGCAAGGGACGTGATCGGCACTACGTCCCTCCTCGTCGCAGCCGTGCTTGTGCCAGCACGAGCGAAGCCCGGCAAACCGGCCCGCCTGGCTGGCAGATCAGCCGGCGGCAAGGCCGACCAGCTTTCCAGCCAGCGCCCCTTACTTCTTCTTCCCGCCAGCCTTGCCCGTCTTGCCGGCCTTACCAGCCTTGCGCCGGATCTCTTCGCCAGCATAACGGATGCCCTTGCCCTTGTACGGCTCCGGCTCGCGAATGCGGCGAATGATGGCCGCCATTTCGCCCACCTTCTGCTTATCGATCCCGACCACGCTGATCTTGGTGGCCTTGGTCACGGAGTCAACCCCATCGACCGTGAAGGAGATGCCTGGCGGCGGAGGCACCTCAATCGGGTGGGAATAGCCCACCATGATCACCAGGTTGTCGCCCACCTTCGTGGCGCGGTAGCCAGTGCCGTGAATCTCCAGCTGCTTGCTGTAACCCTGAGTCACACCGACCACCATATTGTTGATCAGCGTGCGATAGAGGCCATGCTGAGAACGATGCAGCTTGTTATCGGACTGGCGCGCCACCTTAAGCGTGCCATTCTCCAGGGCCAGCGAGAGGGACGAGGGGATCTTGAGAGACAGCTCGCCCTTGGGGCCTTTCACAGTGACCAGATTCTCCTCGTTCCAGCTGACTTCGACCTTCGGCGGGATCGGGATCGGCATACGCCCTATACGCGACACGTGTCTACCTCCCGTCTACCAGACGTGACAGATAACCTCGCCCCCAAGACCGAGCTGATAGGCTTTGCGTCCCGTCATCACGCCCTTGGGAGTGGACAGAATGGCAACCCCCAGCCCACCCCGCACCAGGGGAATATCCTTGCGCCTGGTGTAGACACGCCGTCCAGGCTTACTCACACGCTCCAGCTGGGTCAACACCGGCTTCTTATCGACATAGCGCAAGGTGATCCGGATCGTCCCCTGGGGATTATCCTTGATCACTTCGATATCCTTAATGTAGCCCTCTTCCTTGAGCACACGCGCAATGGCCAACTTCATCTTGGAGGCCGGAATCGAGACCCGCGTGTGCCGCGCGATGATCGCATTGCGGATGCGGGTGAGCATATCCGCGATGGGATCGGTCATGTTCATAGTACAACACCTCCACGATCATGAAAGAACGAGCGTTCGTCGATCAGTGCCACTCTCACCCAGTTCGTTCACGCATTTCTTCGTTCGTGCGTTCGGTCGTTCGTTCGTTCGACTAGCTAGCCCAACAGCTTCGGACAGGCGCTTTGCTCGTGTGCTGGCTGGAGCCATGCGGCCCAGTAGCTCGCCCGCCCCGCTGCAGGCAGTTCGCATGCCCGCTCGTGCGCTCGCTCGCTCTTTCACGCTGCCAACCTGGGCGATAGCTGAACCTACCAGCTTGATTTCGTCACACCGGGCAGCTCACCACGCAAGGCCCGCTCACGGAAACAGATGCGACACAGGCCGAACTTGCGCATGTAGGCACGCGGGCGACCGCAGACCCGACAGCGGTTGTGCTTGCGCACCTTAAAGCGGGGCTTGCGTTGAGCCTTGACGATCATCGAGATCTTGGCCATCGATCCTACCTCCTGAAGGGCATCCCGAGCAGGCTGAGCAGGCGCCGCCCTTCCTCATCGGTGCGTGCCGTGGTCACAATACTGACCTCCATGCCCCGGACCTTATCGATCTTGTCATAGTCAATCTCGGGAAAGACGAGCTGCTCACGCAAGCCTAGCGTATAGTTGCCACGCCCGTCGAAGGAATCAGGAGAAACTCCCTGGAAGTCGCGCAGACGCGGCAGAGCGACATTCATCAGCTTATCAAGAAAGTAGTACATGCGCTCGCCCCGCAGCGTCACCATGCAGCCGATCTGCATGCCCTTGCGCACCTTAAACGAGGCTACCGAGCGCCGCGCATGGGTAATGACCGGGCGCTGACCAGTGATGAGCGAAAGGTCGTTCACCGCCGCTTCCATCGCCTTGGCGTTCTGAATGGCCTCGCCCATCCCAATATTAATGACCACTTTGTGGATGCGCGGCACCTGCATCGGATTCCTATAATTGAATTCCTTCTGCAGGGCCGGTGCCACCTCCTTGAGATACCTCTCCTTCAAGCGTGCTGCCATAATCTCTACGCACTCCTCGTCCGATCAGCAATGACCTTGCCACATTTCTTGCAGATACGCACCGGGCGGAGCTTCTGATCCGCCCCCATCGGACGACGCTCGTGGGCTACACGCGTTGGCTGACCGCACTCTGTGCAGACCAGCATCGTGTTAGAGACATGGATGGGCAGGGCTTTCTCGATAATCCCCCCCTGACGCAGCTGTCCTTGCGGCTTCTGATGCCGCTTCACAAGGTTGACTCCCTCGACAATGACCTTGTTGCGCTGCGGCAGTGCCCTGACCACCGTCCCCTGCTTGCCCCGGTCTTTGCCCGCGATGACCAGCACGGTGTCGCCCTTCTTGATGTTCATTTTGGCCCGGTGCAGAGGCCGCTTCTCTTCCTTCGCTTTCGTCTTGACAGCCATCGTCTCTACCTTCTTTCCTCACCTTCCCTCAGAGCACTTCTGGCGCGAGCGAGAGGATACGGACATAGTTTTTCTCGCGCAGCTCGCGGGCCACCGGACCAAAGATACGTGTTCCTCGGGGGTTGTTGCCAGCGCCGATCAGGACGGCAGCATTATCGTCAAAGCGAATATGAGAGCCGTCCGGGCGCGCGTATTCCTTGGCAACGCGCACCACGACCGCGGTGACTACCTCGCCTTTCTTGACCTGGCCGTTGGGCGCGGCACTCTTGACGCTGGCCTTGATGACGTCACCAACCGTGGCATATTTCTTGTTCGAGGTGCCAAGGACACGAATGCACATGATCTCCTTGGCCCCCGTGTTGTCGGCAACCTTGAGACGAGTCTGGGGCTGGATCATTCGGCTCCCTCCTCTCCTTGCTGCTCACCCGGCCCGCCCAACGCCGCCTGGCCCGTACCCTGCTGTACCCGCTCCAGCTCGCTGGTGATCTCCTGGCCCAGCACTTCTTCAACAGGTACAACACCGCTACCGCGCTTGATGATCTCGACCAGGCGCCAACGCTTGAGCTTGCTCAGCGGGCGGCTCTCCTCAATGCGCACAATATCTCCAATCTGACAGAGGTTGTGCTCATCATGCGCATAGAAATGCTTTGTCTGACGATAGGTTTTCTTGTAGACTGGATGCATCTTGAGCCGCTCAACCGCAACGACGATGGTCTTGTCCATCTTGTTGCTGATCACCAGCCCCACCTTCTGCAGGCGACGGCGCTGCGCTTGCCCTGCGGTCGAGCTGAGCGTGGCCGCATGCTGCTCGGTCGTTCTCTGGGTCATTGCTCAGCCTCCAGTTGTGAGATATGGTGGAGCAGGCGAGCGATATCTTTGCGAGTCTGAGCGAAGATGCGCGTGTTTTTAACCTCCCCGCGCTGCTTCTGCAGGCGCAGATTGAAGAGCTTGGTACGCAGCTCTTTCAGCTCGCGCTGGGCTTCTGGTAACGACATCTCACGAATCTGCTGGCGACGCTCCTTAAGCTTCGGCACGCTCCGCCTCCCCTTTGACTACAAAGCGTGTGGCGATCGGCAACTTATGGCTTGCCAGGCGTGCAGCTTCCCTGGCGATCTCCTCGCTCACGCCACTGATCTCGAAGATCATATGTCCGGGCTTGACCACCGCTACCCAGTGGTCGAGGGCGCCTTTCCCCTTACCCATGCGCGTCTCTGCGGGTTTCGCGGTCACGGGCTTATCGGGGAAGACGCGAATCCAGACTTTGCCGCCGCGCTTCATGAAGCGCGTGATGGCAATACGAGCGGCCTCGATCTGGCGCGCTTCCAGCCAGCAGGGTTCCAGAGCCTGCAAGCCATAGTCGCCGAAGGCGATCGTATTGCCGCGATGAGCGGTCCCCTTGAGGCGACCGCGATGCTGTTTGCGATACTTTGGACGTCTCGGTGCCAGTAACATGGCTGCCTTTTCTCCTCTTTGCCACAGCTAGCCCCGCCTCTTCGTCTGCCTGCCGCTGCCCTCTGCAGCGGTCGGGGCTGATGCATCGGCTCTCCTCGACTGTCGCTAGCCGTCGCTAGCTATGCCAGCTTGCTCTCTGCTGGGCCTGGCTCGCTCGCCTGGCGAGAGCACTCCGCGGCGCTGGCCGCCTATCCACCGCGTCTCTTTCTCCAGCCTGCCCGCTTACTCCTCGGCGCGGCCTGCAGAAGACTGCTCGCCGCCCTGTGGCTGCTCAGGCGCAGGCGGTGGGGCTGTCTGCTCAGACGGGGCAGCCGGTGCCGAGCCCTGGACAGGCTGCTGTGGTTGCGGTTGCCGTTGCTGCTGGTGCTGGTGCTGTCGCTGCTGGTGCTGCTGGTGCTGAGCTGACGGCTGGTTCTCGGACTGCTGGGCCTGGCGCCCCTGCTCGCCGCCGCGCTGACCCTGATCGGCCCGTGGCGGACGAGGAGGACGTGGCGGGCGTCCCTGGCGCCCCTGCTGGCCCTCGCGCTCACCGCGTGGAGGGCGCGGACCGCGCTCGCGCTCCCCTTGAGCCTGGGTCTGTTGACCACCCTGAGCCTGACCGCGCTCCCGCCCAGGACGTCCCTGAGCATGCTCAGGCCGGGGGCGAGGTCCACGCTGCTCAGGCCGCTCGCGGCGCTCGGGTCGCTCGCGGCGCTCGGGTCGCTCACGACGCTCCCCGACACCGACCTCACGCGGCAGCAGTGCTGGCTGGGGGGCCGCCTCGTGTCCCTCGGGACCGGGGCCCTTGCCGGGGAGTACGTCCCCCTTGTAGATCCAGACCTTGACCCCAATCACGCCATAGGTCGTGTGGGCCTCCGTCTGCCCATAGTCGATATCGGCGCGCAAAGTATGCAAGGGAACCTTCCCCTCAACCTCTTTCTCGCTGCGGGCGATCTCGGCGCCTCCGAGGCGCCCACTGACAATGATCTTGATCCCCTTGGCATTGGAGCGCATCGCCTTCTGCACCGCTTGCTTCATGGCGCGCCGGAACGAGACACGCTTCTCAAGCTGCTCAGCAATCGTGCGACCAACCAGGTAGGCATCCAGCTCCGGCTGGCGAATCTCCACAATGTTGAGGCGCACCCGCTTATGGATCTTCGACTCCAGCAGATTGCGCAGCCGGTCCACCTTCTCGCCATTCTTACCGATCACGATGCCCGGCCTGGCGGTATGAATGGTCACCGACACCTGCGTCGCCGCCGCACGCTCGATCTCAATGCGCGAGACCGCCGCGTTGGCCAGCTCGCGATTGATCGTCTCGCGGATCAGCATGTCCTCCGCGAGCAGGTCTTTGTAGTCACGCTCAGCATACCAGCGAGAAAGCCAGGTCTTGATAATGCCGAGCCTGAACCCTGTGGGATGAACCTTCTGTCCCACTGACGTGCTCCTCCTTCACTGCACTTCGCTCGCTCAATTCGTTAGCGTCCCAGGTCGGCTCGATCATCCGAAACGATGACTGTGACATGACTGAAGCGGCGGATGATGTACGACCGCCGTCCGTGCGAACGGAACTTCAAGCGCTTCAGACGTGGCCCTTCGTCTGTCACAATGTTGAGTATGTACAGCTGGTCGGGATCGAGATTGTAGTTGTTCTCTGCGTTAGCTACCGCCGACTGGATCACCTTCTTGACCGGCCTGGCCCCGGCATTGGGCAGGAAATCAAGAACCGGTAGCGCCTCGCTGACGCGCAGTCCCTTGACCGCATCGGTGACCAGGCGCAACTTACGCGGCGAAATGCCTATGTTTCTCGCAATAGCCCTGACTTGCATCTCCTACTCCATCAAAGATGGCTCCGCTGGCCTTCCGCCAGGGGTGGGAGGAGAGAGCAAGCTAGCGAACCGAGGTGGTTCGCTCGCTCTTCCCACCCGAGTGGCCGCGGAAGTGCCGCGTGGGAGCGAATTCTCCCAGCTTATGGCCTACCATGTTCTCGGTGATATAGATCGGCACATGGGTTTTGCCATTGTGCACGCCGATGGTCAAGCCAACCATCTCGGGGAAGATGGTTGAGGCGCGCGACCAGGTCTTGATCAGGCGACGCTCACCGCTGCGTCGCATTGCCAGGACCTTCTTCCTCAGCGATTCGTGGATGTATGGTCCCTTCTTACGCGAGCGCGACATGCTGTCTTTCTCCTCCTCCTACCTGTGCCTGTCTGGCCGGCTTACTCGCTAGCGTCGACCAGCGTTGCGCCGACGGACAATGAAGCGATCGGTCCGCTTGTTGCGCCGCGTCTTGACGCCGAGGGCGGGCTTGCCCCAGGGCGTCTGCGGCTGACCGCCGCGCGGAGCGCGTCCTTCGCCACCGCCATGCGGATGGTCACAGGGGTTCATAGCCGCGCCGCGCACCGCAGGCCGTCGACCCAGATGGCGGGAGCGGCCCGCCTTGCCGATGGTGATGTTCTCATGGTCGGGATTGCCGACCTGGCCAACGGTGGCCATGCAGCGGCTGTGCACGTAGCGCAGCTCGCCCGAAGGCAGGCGGATGAGGGCGTACTCACCCTCTTTGGCCATGAGCTGGGCCCCCACGCCAGCGCTGCGCACCAGTTGGCCCCCACGCCCCGGCACCAGCTCGATGTTGTGAACAGTGGTGCCAACCGGAATGTTCTTGAGCGGGAGAGCATTGCCGGGCTTGATGTCAGCCTCCGGCCCCGACATCACGTGGTCGCCGACCTTCAGCCCAAGCGGCGCGATAATGTAGCGCTTTTCTCCATCGACATAGTGCAGGAGGGCAATGCGGGCCGAGCGATTGGGATCATACTCGATCGCGGCCACTTTGGCTGGCACGCCCAGCTTGTTGCGCTTGAAGTCGATGATGCGATAGGCTCGCTTCGCGCCCCCACCCCGATGGCGGGTGGTGATCCGGCCCTGGTTGTTGCGACCGGCATGCTTCTTGAGCGGCTTGATCAGCGACTTCTCCGGCTCCGTCTTCGTGATCTCTTCGAAGGTGGAAACCGTCATACCGCGCCGCCCGGGTGTCGTTGGCTTATATTGCTTTACTGGCATTGTCTTTCTTCCCCTTACGCCTTCAACGCCTCAATGGTCTGACCCGGCTGGATGGTCACGATGGCCTTTTTCCAGCGCTGCTCGTGGATGACGCGCGGCATGGCGCCCCGTCGGCGCAAGACGCGCTTCTTGCCGGGCACATTGATGATGTTGACCTTGAGCACTTTCACATTGAAGAGCTGCTCGACGGCGCGGCGCACGTCGATCTTCGTGGCCTCTGGCGCCACCTTAAAGGTATACTTGTTCTGCTGTTCCTGGAGCTTGACCGATTTTTCTGTGATGATTCCGTGACGCAGAACCTCGGTGATCTCCACGGCCTACTCCTCCTCGCTGTCGCCGGCGGCCTCACTCTGAGGCTCCTCCTGCGTCTCAGCCTCCGCCTGGGCTTCGACCTCGCCCTCGGCTTCGGCAATCCGTTGGCTGGCCTCCTCGGCGCTCAATCCTTCGCCGAAGACGTATTCCAGCCAGCGCACAGCCGGCACCGGCATGATGACACTGTCGTGCTTCAGCAGCTCCACGACATTGATGGCGCAGATGTGCTCAACCTTGGTGCCCGGAATGTTGCGCGCCGAGAGCAAGACGTTCTCGTCGCGCTGCGGCAGCATCAGCAGCACACGCTTGCTGTCGCCGATGGGCAGCTTGCTGAGCACCTCTAGCATCTCCTTGGTACGTGGCTGCTCCAGCTGGAGCCGGTCCACGACAATTAGACGGTTGTTGGCCACTTTATCCGAGAGCGCCGAGCGAATTGCCAGGCGCCGCATCTTGCGTGGCACATCGTGATGATAGATGCGAGGCCGCGGCCCAAAGACCACGCCACCGTGGCGGAAGTGGGGCGCGCGAATGCTTCCCTGGCGCGCCAAACCGGTGCCTTTCTGCCGGTACGGCTTCTTATTTCCTCCCGAGACCTCGCCGCGGTGCTTGGTGGAGACGGTGCCCTGGCGGCGGTTGACCAGCTGGGCGGTGACCACCTGATGGAGCACCGGGATATGGGGCGTGATCCCAAAGACCTGCTCGTTCAGCTCAAGCTCTCCCACGGCCTCGCCGGCCATGTTATAGACTGTCGTCGAGGGCATCGCCGTTACCTACCTCTTATGCTTCCTAATCATGAGCAGGCCGCCATTCGCACCGGGCACCGAGCCCTTGACTACCAGCAGATTGCGCTCCGGGTCGGCCTGAATCACACGCAGCCGTTTGACTGTGACGCGCGCATCGCCCATGTGACCGGCCATGCGCAGGCCCTTGAGCACGCGCCCGGGGGTGGTGCCGGAGCCAATGGAGCCGGGTGCACGATGACGATCCGACTGTCCATGCGTCTTGGGGCCGCCAGCAAAGCCGTGGCGCTTGATGCCGCCCTGGAACCCTTTTCCTTTGGAGGTGCCGATCACATCGACAAATTCGCCGACCTTGAAGAGGCTGACGTCAAAACGGGTCCCCAGCTCTAGCTTGTCAGGCTCAGCCCCTTCCTGCAGCTTGACCTCCCGCAGGACGCGGAAAGGTCCCAGCTCCGGCCCTGGACGACGCTGGCGGTTCTCCTGCAAGGCCAGCAGCTTCTGAACCTGCTTGTCTGGCTTCTTCTCTTCGGACGCCTGGGCTACGCTCCCGCTCTCAGCTCCCTCTTCCTGGCCGCGGGCCTTGGTGCGCTGCTCCTGCTGGTACTGTTGCAGGCGGCGGCGCTGGGCCCTCAAGAGCGGCAGCCGGTGACCAAGGTGCCCGAGCAGCGGGCGCGTCGCACGCTTGACGGGAATCGGCTCAAAACCGATTTGGACTGCTTCGTAGCCATCACGGGCAGTGGTTTTGATCTGGGTAACGATGCACGGGCCCGCTTCGATAACGGTTACAGGGATGGCATTGCCATCCGGCCCGAACACTTGCGTCATGCCCACTTTCCTGCCCAACAATCCATTGAGCATACTCTCTACCTACTCTCCTCTGCAGGGAGGGATGGAACCAGACGAGGACTCTTCGCCCTGGCTCATCCGCCTCAGCCCACCCGCGCTCGCTCACTCTCTCTGAGGAGAGTGAACGGGACCGAGCGACCTGAGCGACCGCTTGCGCTGCTGCCGTTCTGTCCCGTTCGCTTGCGCTTTGCTGGCAGGCTGACGGCCAGAGGCGAAGATGTGGCTCTCTCTGGCCTATCCACCTACAGCTTGATCTCGATGTCGACGCCTGCGGGCAGATTCAAGCGCGTGAGCGCTTCGACCGTTTTGTTGGTCGGATCGACAATGTCGATCAGGCGTTTGTGGGTGCGAATCTCAAACTGCTCACGCGAGTCTTTATCGATAAAGGGCGAACGGATCACGGTGAATTTCTGGATCTCCGTGGGCAGCGGTACGGGACCAGAGACACGCGCCCCAGTCTGCTGCGCCGTGTCGACGATCTGCATCGCCGACTGATCCAGAATGCGATGGTCGTAGGCCTTCAAGCGAATGCGGATGCGCTGTTTCGCTCCGGTAGCCATTGTCTCTTGCCTCCTTCTTGGCCTGGCCTTGGCCTGTGATCAGGTGAGCTTCTGGCTTCGCCGCTTATTCGAGCACCTCGGTGCAGACGCCCGCGCCGACGGTGCGGCCACCCTCGCGAATGGCAAAGCGCACCCCCGCCTCCATCGCCACCGGATAGATCAGCTCCACCGTCATGTTCACATGATCCCCCGGCATCACCATCTCTACCCCTTCTGGCAACTGGATCGTCCCCGTCACGTCCGTCGTCCGAATGTAAAACTGCGGCTTGTACCCCGAGAAGAACGGCGTATGCCTCCCCCCCTCCTCCTTCGACAACACGTACACCTGCGCCTTGAACAGCTTGTGCGGCTTAATCGACTTCGGCGCCGCCAACACCTGCCCTCGCTCCACTTCGTCTCGCTCCACTCCTCTCAGCAGACACCCCACGTTGTCCCCCGCCAGCCCTTCATCCAGCGTCTTGTTGAACATCTCCACTCCCGTCACCACCACCGTCCTCACCTCATCGCTGAAGCCCACAATCTCCACCTGCTCGTTCACCCGGATCTTGCCTCGCTCAATGCGCCCCGTTACCACCGTCCCTCTCCCCTTGATCCCAAACACGTCCTCGATCGGCATCAGGAACGGCCTGTCTATCGGTCGCTGCGGCGTCGGAATGTAGCTGTCCACCACATCCAGCAGCTCCCAGATGCAGCGCGCATCGGGATCGCTGCGCGTCAGATCCCCTTTGCTCTCCAGGGCCTTGAGCGCCGACCCTCGGATCACCGGCACCTCATCCCCCGGAAACTCGTACTTCGCCAGCAGCTCCCGCACCTCCAGCTCCACCAACTCCAGCAGCTCCTCATCCTCCATCATATCCACCTTGTTCAAAAACACCACCATCGCTGGGACTTCCACCTGCCTCGCCAGCAGAATGTGTTCCCGCGTCTGCGGCATCGGCCCATCGGGCGCGCTCACCACCAGGATCGCCCCGTCCATCTGCGCCGCTCCCGTGATCATGTTCTTGATGTAGTCCGCATGCCCCGGGCAGTCCACGTGCGCATAGTGCCGCTTCTCCGTCTCGTATTCCACATGCGAGATCGAAATGGTGATCCCGCGCTCTCGCTCCTCGGGCGCCTTATCAATCTGGTCAAAGGCAATATACTTATTCACGCTGCTGGGCAGCACCCGCGAGAGCACCCGCGTGATCGCCGCCGTCAGCGTCGTCTTCCCGTGGTCAATGTGCCCGATCGTGCCCACATTCACATGCGGCTTCGTCCGCTCAAACTTCTGCTTCGCCATTGTTCATCCTCACTTCTTAGTGCTCACATGCTCAGTGCAACAGACATACGATAACGTGCCCAGGGGGTGCACCTTGCAACGGCATCGCCTCACGATTACCAACCAAGATAGGGCAGCACGCACTCGCTCAGCGCGAGCCAGGCTGCGTGTAGTGCGAGCGCTTTCGGGAAGCGAGCGCCGCACGACGCGACCAGAGATAGAGTTAGCCAGCGGTCGACTCCTCGCCAGAGGAGGGACCAGGCGAGAGCTGGGCCGGGGCAGCAGCGGGCCTGGTTTGCTCGCTCGTCAGGCTCCATCTGCGGCCTGGACACAGCGCTCGCTCAGAACAGCGCCCTGGGAGGCCGTCCCCTGGCATCGGCTCCAGGGCTGGTGAGTGAGAGCCGGGTCAGCCAGCAACCCGCTCTTCTTGAGGGGCGGGACCGTCCCGCCCAATCAGCGGCGTGAGAGGCGCGGCGCGGACGCGGTTCTTTCTTCTCCCCGGCATAGCTGCCAGGAGAGGGCGCCGGACCTTCAGGCACGCCCATCCCACAACGGGAAGGGAGGCGCTGCCAGTAGCAAGTACGCTCTCTTCCTAGCTGGCAGCCGCCTTAGCGATAATGTCGTCCGCGATATTGCGCGGCACTGGCTCGTAGTGGTCAAACTGCATCGAATAGCTGGCGCGCCCACTGGTCAAGGAGCGCAGATCATTGACGTAGCCGAACATCTCGGCCAGCGGGACATGGGCTCGCACCACATAGACGGAGCCACGGCTCTCCATGCCGAGGATTACGCCACGGCGACGGTTGAGATCCCCGATGATATCGCCATAGAACTCCTCGGAAGTGGTTACCTCGACCAGCATCACCGGTTCCAGCAAGATGGGGCCGGCCTTGCGCGTCGCCTCTTTAATGGCCAGAGACCCGGCGGTCTTAAAGGCCATCTCACTCGAATCGACCTCATGATAGGAGCCGTCGAAGAGCGTGACCTTGACATCGATCATGGGGTAGCCGGCGATAATGCCATTCTCCAGCGTCTCCCGGATACCGATCTCGACCGGCTTGATATACTCCTTGGGGATGACGCCACCGACAATGGCGTTGACAAACTCGAAGCCCTTGCCGGCATTGGGTTCGACGCGAATCCAGACATCGCCGTACTGGCCGCGCCCACCGGTCTGGCGGACATAGCGACCCTGGGCGGTCGCTTCGCGTGTGATGGTTTCGCGATAGGCCACCTGGGGGCGTCCGATATTGGCCTCAACCTTAAACTCGCGGAAGAGGCGGTCGACGATCACCTCCAGATGCAGCTCACCCATGCCGCGGATAATCGTCTGACCACTTTCGGGATCGGTGCGCACCTGGAAGGTGGGATCTTCCTCAGCGAGCTTACTGAGGGCGATCGTCATCTTATCCTGATCCCCGCGCGTCTTCGGCTCGATGGCAATCTCGATCACCGGCTCCGGGAAGGAGATCGATTCCAGGATCACCGGGTGCTGCGGATCGCAGAGGGTGTCGCCGGTGAAGGTATTGCGCAGCCCGACGGCAGCACAAATATCGCCGGCGCGGATCTCGTCGATATCTTCGCGATGGTTGGCATGCATGCGCAGCAAGCGACCGATGCGCTCTGCCTTGCCCTTGGCCGTATTTTCGACCGATGAGCCTTTGGTCAGCGTACCGGAATAGACGCGCAGATAGGCCAGGCGGCCCACGAAGGGATCGGAGACGATCTTGAAAGCCAGGGCGCTGAACGGGGCATCGTCGGCAACCGTTAGCGTGACCTGTTCACCAGTATCGGGATTAACGCCGACGGGAGGAGGAATATCGAGAGGGGAAGGAAGGTAGGCAACCACCGCATCCAGCAAAGCTTGAACACCCTTATTGCGCAGGGAGGAACCACAAAGTACCGGCACCAGAGTGCCGGCAATTGTTGCTTTGCGGAGGGCAGCCCGGATCTCGTCCTTGGTAATCTCCTCGCCCTCAAGATATTTCAGGGTCAACTCCTCGTCGGTCTCGGCGACACGCTCAATGAGCGCATCCCGATGACGCTTTGCCTCTTCTTCCAGACCGGCAGGAATGGGAGTCGGCTCGGGCCGCGTGCCCAACTCGTCGAGGAAAATGACAGCATGCTGCTCGATAAGATCGATGAAGCCCTTGAAGTCGCTCTCCGCCCCGATCGGCAGTTGGATCGGAAGAGGGTTGGCCCCCAGACGGTCACGGATCATCTGAACGGTGCGCCAGAAATCAGCTCCGACGCGATCCATCTTGTTGACAAAGCAGATGCGCGGGACATTGTACTTGTTGGCCTGGCGCCAGACGGTCTCAGACTGAGGCTCGACGCCGGCGACAGCGTCGAAGATCACAATGCCCCCATCGAGGACGCGCAGCGAGCGCTCGACCTCGGCAGTAAAGTCGACGTGACCAGGCGTATCGATGATGTTGATGCGATGGTCGAGCCAGAAGCAGGTAGTAGCCGCAGCGGTGATAGTGATCCCGCGCTCCTGCTCCTGTACCATCCAGTCCATCGTCGCAGCCCCTTCGTGCACCTCACCCATGCGGTGAATCTTCTTTGTGTAGAAGAGGATGCGCTCGGTCGTTGTCGTTTTTCCCGCGTCAATATGGGCGATGATACCGATATTCCGCGTTCTTTCGAGTGAGTATTCTCTAGACATGATTAAGTATTACCAGCGATAATGGATGAAAGCCTTGTTGGACTCTGCCATCCTGTGGGTTTCCTCCCGTTTCTTGATGGTCGCACCCTGTCCAGAGGCAGCGTCCATGATCTCGTTGGCCAGCTTCTCCACCATGCTCTTGCCGGTGCGAGCGCGAGCAGAGCGGATGAGCCAGCGCATGGCGAGGGAGAGGCCGCGCTCTTTGCGAACATCGACGGGCACCTGATAGGTCGAGCCTCCGACACGGCGGGGCTTGACCTCGACCGTCGGCGTGGCGTTTCTGATGGCCTGCTCGAAGACCTCCAGGGCTGGACGCTTCTGTCGCTGCTCGATTACGGCGAAAGCCTGATAGAGGATGCGCTCGGCCAGGCTCTTCTTGCCATCGACCATCAGCTTCCCGATGAAGCTCGCGACGTTGCGGTTCTGATACTTGGGGTCCACAACTTCGAGCCGGCGCACTCCACGCCGATACTCGTACTTCTTGGTTTCCTTGCTATGCTTGTCCGACTCTGACCGACGGCTAACACGTTTGCGTCTTGGCAAGGTCTCTTTTCCTCCCTTTCGCTTCGCGGTCAACACACATGCTCGCCGCCGCTCCTGCTGCCGGCCTGGGCCGACAAGCGTGGCCGCAGTCCGCTTACGCGCGCAGACGAGCATCTACGCTACGCTACGTACGTACGTATGATACCTGCCTTGTGCAAAGCACCAGAAAAGGCGTCGCTTCGATTGTAGCTGACACCTGGGTCTACAACAAACAATACTGGTTGTCCTACCTGGCCGCGCTCCCTCTCGCCAGACCTGCTGGTCGCAGCGGACAGAAGGGTCAACGCGAGCTTCTGGGAGGCTGCCGAGGCCGCCATCCCGGAGGTAGGGCACCCACCTATCGCGTTAGAGGAATGCGCTTCTGCTTCTGCTGCTCGTCGATGAGAACGGAAGCTACAATCGGATACGAACGCCTACAGCATCAGCAACGACGGTCGCCGCACCAGATCGCTGGCCACCTCACGCGCTCACGGCATCGCCTCATCCCGACCTCAATCAACTGAGCGCGGCGCAGGTCCTTTTCCACCTGTTCAGGTAGGGCCGCAGATCTGCTGCCACGAACGTCGCTTGTTTTCCTCGCTGGCCGCTCTGCTCTTCCGTTGCTCTCCTCCCTGGTACCAGCCAGACGAGTGGTCCGCTTAGACCTCTCTACCGCTCTCTTGTTCGCTCGCTCTCGTCAGCCAGCGCTCTTGCAGGGTACGGTAAGCGTTTTCATCCTCGCTCGCCACCGCGGCTGGCCAGACGTCAGCGCAAGGCGAGCTAGCTAGCCCGGTGCTGCAGAGAGAGCGCCTCTCGCTTTTCCCTTCCAGCTCCAGCGGCTCCACTTGCCAGGGCAGAGGCAGGCAAGCAACGCAACGGACTGGAGCCACCGGTGCGCTCTGCCTCTCCATGCGCTTGCGCGTCTTCGTGCAGGTATTGTACTGTTCGACTCGACGCTCTGGCCCAGCCCCATCCGCCGACCCGCCCGGGGTTAGGCGCTAGCAGTTTTCTTTTCCAACCTTCACTTCACCACAGGCTGCAGCGAGGATTGCCTTGCATGTTTGCCTTGTTGGCTGGCTTGAGAGATGAAACCAGGCCAGGAGTGGTAGCCAGCCAGTCAAGCCAGTCAGTGATCAGTCACACGACGGCGACCACGGCATCGCCGTCTTCGCGCTGGCCCGCTTCTCCTGCGGCGACGCGAGTGCGTGGCGCAGGCGAGCGAGCAGACAAACAAACGAGCGTCTCTTTCCACGTGACACGCCAGAGCGAGCGCACATTTTTTTGTTGCCTGCCTGGCAGAGGGACAGACGTGGAGGACACTCGACACGCATCGACCGTGAAGAACGCCGATGTGTGTGATCGAAAGTGATGCACGACCTGTAAACCGACCTACCTGAACGCTCTCAGGCGGTATCGGGCAGGGAAGCGGGGAATGTGGCGGGTCGGATGGCTATGCTTCTGGCATGCTTCTGCGCTTCAGCAGCCGCCCACGCGCTACTTCTTACCACCCCTGGCGGCTGAAGTGGCCGCCGCCTGCCCAGGCTTGGGCCGTTTGGCTCCATACTTTGAGCGACCGCGGCGACGCTTAGCAACTCCATCGCTATCGAGCGTACCGCGGATGATATGGTAGCGCACACTGGGCAGATCCTTAACGCGCCCACCGCGGATCAAGACCACCGAGTGCTCCTGGAGGTTATGGCCCTCGCCGGGGATATAGGCCGTGACCTCCATCAAGTTACTCAAGCGCACGCGCGCGATCTTGCGCATGGCTGAGTTGGGCTTCTTGGGCGTCATGGTACGGATCTGCGTACACACGCCGCGCTTCTGCGGCGCGCCCTGCATGCGCATGACACGGTTCTTCAGCGCGTTGTAGGAATACAACAGCGCTGGAGCCTTCGAGCGTCTGACCTTCTTGGAACGGCCCTTTCGGACCAGCTGATTGATCGTTGGCAACGAGCAATCCTCCCCTAACTGTCCTCTAAAGGGGCGCGCTGATGCGCGCCCCTTCTCAATCTATGCGCGGTTGTATATGGTATCACTCATCACTCAGGCTGTCAAGAGCCATGCCGGGGGTACCGCTGCTGTGGCCGTTGCTGCCAGAGCTTCCACCCAGGCCAGCCCCCACGCCGGCCACGCTGGGCGCGCCCGTCAGGCGTTGCTGGACCTGTTGCTGGCGCGCTAGCTGTTCGCGGCGTCGCTGCAAGAAGCCGGAGCCAGCCGGAATGAGCTTGCCGATGATGACGTTCTCCTTGAGACCCACCAGGTGATCGGTCTGGCCCTGAATGGCCGCCTCGGTCAGGACGCGCGTGGTCTCCTGGAACGAGGCTGCTGCCAGGAAGCTGTCGGTGTTGAGCGAGGCCTTGGTGACGCCCAGGAGGACGGTCTGGGCGCGGGCCGGCTCGCCGCCCTCGGCCAGGACGCGCGCGTTGGTCTCAGCAAAGGCGAAGCGGTCGATCAGGTCGTTGGGCAGCATGTCGGTATCGCCTGGTTCCTCGACGCGCACGCGGCGCAACATCTGCCGGATGATGATCTCGATGTGCTTATCGTTGATGCGCACACCGGTGTTGCGGTAGATGCGCTGGACCTCTTTGACAAGGTACATCTGGACCGCTTCGCGCCCGAGGATGCGCAGGACATCCTGCGGGTCGAGATGGCCGCTGGTGATGGGCGTCCCGGCTTTGATGTACTGCCCCTGAGCGACGGCCAGGCTGCGGGCCGCTGGTACCGGATAGCTGCGCTCGTCGCGCTCCTCGGAGCGGATGGTCAGCACCCCGTTCGCGTTGAAGAGGACTTCGCCGCTGGTACGGGCACGCACTTCGCGCGGCTCGCTGCCGTTCTGCGGCGGCTCCAGGGCCAGCAGCTGATCCTTCTGGACCCGCTCGTGCTCGCTGACGAGGATCTCGGCCCCCGGCGGCAGGCGGTACTCGTCGAAGATGGTGTTGGTCGAGACGACGCGCACGGTGCGGCTGCCCGTGTTTTCGTCTTTGATGATCTCGACGACGCCATCGATCTCACTGATCTCCGCCTTATCTTTGGGGACGCGCGCCTCGAACAGCTCTTCGATGCGCGGTAGACCCTGGGTGATGTCGCCCTGGGCACCAGCGATACCGCCAGTGTGGAAGGTACGCATGGTCAGCTGCGTGCCCGGCTCGCCGATGGACTGGGCGGCGATGATGCCAACGGCCTGGCCCAGGCGCACCAGGCTGTTCTCCGCCAGGTCGCGGCCATAGCACTTGCGGCAGACGCCGCGGCGGGTCTGGCAGCCTAGCACGGAGCGGACGCGCACCTGCTTGACGCCCGCCGCCACCAGGGCATCGGCAATGTCCTCGGTGATTTCGTCGCCGACCTCGATGAGGTGCTCGAAGCCAGGGATGGGCTCCAGCAGGATGCGCCCGGTGATGCGCTGGCGGATGTCGGGCAGCATCATCTCCTTGCTGTCCTCATCGGTGATGAGGATGCCTTCGGTGGTCTGACAATCCTCTTCGGTGACGATGACGTCCTGGGCCACGTCGATCAGGCGCCGCGTCAGATAGCCCGACTCGGCGGTACGCAGTGCGGTGTCGGCCAGTCCTTTGCGCGCTCCGTGGCTGCTGATAAAGTACTCGAGCACGCTCAGCCCTTCGCGGAAGTTGCCCCGAATGGGCACGTCGATGATCTTACCGGATGGGCTGGCCATCAGACCACGCATACCGGAGAGCTGACGGATCTGCTGGAAGCGGGCCTTGGTGGCGCCAGACTTGGCGATGGTGAAGATGGCACCGTAGGGGTCTAGCGTCTGCTCGACCATCTTGGTGATGTTCTCGGTGACTTCGTTCCAGATGTCGATGGTCTGCTGGTATTTCTCGAAGTCGGTGATGAGACCCTCACGGTACTGCTCATCCAAAGCGGCGATCTTGGCGTCGGCTTTGGCCAGCTCCTCGGCTTTGCCTTCCGGTACCTTGATGTCACTGACGGCAATGGTAGCGCCAGCCTTGGTGGCGTAGGAGAAGCCGAGACGCTTGATCTCGTCCGCCAGCTCGCAGGTCTTGACGCGCCCATACTCCTTGTAGCACTCGGAGATCAGCGCGCGCAGGTCATCCTTCCTCATCGGGTAGTTCTTGAAGCGCATGCGCTCGGGCAGCGATTCGTTGAAGATGATGCGCCCGACGGTGGTGGTAATGAGCTGGCGCTGCGCATACATGGTCGGCCCCGCCGGCGGCGGCTCATCGAAGATTTGCACACCATCCATGCGCACTTTGATGAGAGCCTGCAGGTCGATGACGCCGTGATGGTAGGCCAGCAGGGCCTCGGTCGGGTCGGTGAAGACGCGCCCCTCGCCCTTCTTGCCCGGACGATCCTGCGTCAGGTAGAAGCAGCCAAGAACCATGTCACCGGTGGCCCCAATGGATGGCTCGCCAGTGGCTGGCAGCAGCAGGTTGCGCGTGGACATCATGTACTGCCGCGCTTCGTCCTGGGCTTTCTCGGACAGCGGGACGTGGACGGCCATCTGGTCACCATCGAAGTCGGCGTTGAAGGCCGAGCAGACCAGCGGATGCAATTGGATGGCGCTGCCTTCGACGAGCACGGCCTCGAAGGCTTGCAAGCCCAAACGGTGCAGGGTCGGCGCACGGTTGAGCAGGACGGGATGGTCCTTGATGACTTCCTCTAGAACATCCCAGACTTCGGGCCGGACACGCTCGACGAAACGCTTGGCGCTCTTGATGTTGTGCGCATCTCCACGCTCGACGAGCTTGCGCATGACGAAGGGCTTGAATAGCTCGAGCGCCATGCGCTTGGGCAGGCCACACTGGTGCAGCTTCAGCTCAGGGCCGACAACGATCACCGAGCGGCCAGAGTAGTCGACGCGCTTACCGAGCAGGTTCTGACGGAAACGGCCCTGCTTCCCCTTGAGCATGTCAGAGAGGCTCTTGAGCTTGTGGTTACCCGAGCCAGCGACCGCTCGACCGCGGCGCCCGTTGTCGATGAGGGCATCGCAGGCCTCCTGCAGCATGCGCTTTTCGTTGCGAATGATGATCTCCGGCGCGCTCAGCTCCAGCAGCCTCTTGAGACGATTGTTGCGGTTGATGACGCGGCGATAGAGGTCGTTGAGGTCCGAGGTGGCGAAGCGCCCGCCGTCAAGCTGGACCATTGGACGCAGCTCGGGCGGCAGCACTGGCAGCACCGTCAGGATCATCCACTCGGGACGGTTGCCCGACTTGCGGAAGGCTTCTACGACCTTGAGGCGCTTGGTGGCCTTCTTGCGCCGCTGGCCAATGGTCGAGCTGATTTCCTGACGCAGCTCCATCGCCAGTTTGTCGAGATCAATATCGGCGATTAGTTCGCGCACAGCCTCGGCACCCATGCCGGCGCGGAAGACGCTGCCGAAGGCCTCCTTCAGCTCGCGATAGCGATTCTCCTGGAGCAGGTCCATCTTTTTGAGGTTGACCAGGTCGCGGCGCAGCTGCTCCAGGCGATGGCGGCGGTCGGTGCGCTGCGATTCGAGCTGCGACTGCAAGAGGTCGATCTGGCCCTGGTAGTCAAGGTTGAGGCGCTCGGCCTCGCGCTCGCTCTCGGCGCGTACGGCCTCCAGGGCATGGCGGGCCTGCTCAGCAATATCGTTGCGGCAGGTCTCGGCTACTTGCTCCAGCAGCTCGATATGCTTGAGGGTGACGACCTCGCCACGCGAGACGATGATCTGACCGGTCGGCTCGTAGACGATATCGTCTTCCGCCGGCTTGCCACGCTGGGTGCGCAGCTCAGCCAGGGTCTCGCTCTCGGCCTGGCGAGCCCGTTCTAGATCACGCTCGCGCTCCTCTTGAATCTGGCGGATGCGGGCCGCCAGGCGGGCGCGCTCGTCCTGAATCTCGCTGTCGCGCTGCTCTTTGAGACTGTCGACGCGCTCGACAACCTCTTCCTCGGTCGTCTGCTGAAGATTGGCTAGCTCGCGATCCAGCTCCATCAGGGCCTTCTGGCGCGCTTCTTCGTCGATGTGGGTGACCACGTAGAGCGCAAAGTAGAGGATGCGCTCCAGGTTGCGCGGCGACAGATCGAGCAAGAGGCCAATGCGGCTGGGAATGCCCTTAAAGTACCAGATATGGCTGACCGGCGAAGCCAGCTCGATATGGCCCATGCGCTCGCGGCGCACCTTTGAGCGCGCGACCTCGACGCCACATTTATCGCAGACGATGCCCTTGAAACGGACGCGCTTGTATTTGCCACAATAGCACTCCCAGTCCTTGGTGGGGCCGAAGATACGCTCACAGAAGAGACCGTCCTTCTCTGGCCTGAGAGTGCGGTAATTGATGGTCTCCGGTTTCGTGACCTCGCCGTAGCTCCAGCTGCGAATCTGCTCGGGACTGGCGAGACTGATACGAATTGCGTTGAAATCGTTGACTTCGAGCATGCTGCCTCCTGATGGGAAAGGGGAAGGCCCCGGCCATCTCCTCGACGCGCTCTTGTTGTCTCTTCTCCTACCACTATTTTGCCGGCCTTGCCTTAGTGCGGGCTGCTCCGTCCGTCTTCTGCCGCTCTGGTTACTCCGCTCATCTCACTCACTTCACCCCGGTAGTTGACTCAGCCAGCTCTCTGGCCTGGAATGGAACCTGCCTTGTCTGACCTGGACGTGGGCGCTGATGACAGGCAGGCACCAGCCAACTGGCAAGCAGCACTGAATATGCTGGTTCAGGCTTGCCGGCCAGAGAGCGAGCCGACAACGGCACAGCCCAAGACGGCAGGGGAACCGGAGGGAGTACTGCGACCGCTCGCCGTGCCGGTTGATTGATGGCACGGGCACCTTCTCCGGTTCCCTTACTGATCTCCCTCGAAACCGGACAGATTAATGCCTAGCTCGGGCATGACGTCGTTCGAGCTGTCCTCAACGAACTGGATCTTCTGATCGTCCTCGCTGAGAACGTCTACGTTGATCCCCAGGCTCTGCAGTTCCTTGACCAGGACCTTGAAGGATTCGGGTACGCCCGGCTCGATGATGTTTTCGCCCTTGACGATGGCCTCGTAGGTCTTGACACGCCCCACTACGTCATCCGACTTGACGGTGAGGATCTCCTGCAGAATATAGGCCGCGCCGTAGGCTTCGAGCGCCCAGACCTCCATTTCTCCGAAGCGCTGGCCACCGAACTGCGCCTTACCGCCCAGCGGCTGCTGCGTGATCAGGCTGTAGGGGCCAGTCGAGCGGGCATGGACCTTGTCTTCGACCAGATGGGCTAGCTTGAGCATGTACGTGTAGCCCACGGTGATCGGCTGATCGAACGGCTCGCCAGTGCGTCCGTCGAAGAGCTGGATCTTGCCGCTCTCCGGTAGGTTGGCACGGCGCAGCAGTTCAGAGACATCGGCCTCGCTGGCACCATCGAAGACGGGCGTCGCGATCTTGATGCCCAAGGCTGTGGCGGCCCAGCCCAGATGGGTCTCCAGGATCTGCCCAAGGTTCATGCGGTGTGGCACGCCCAGCGGGTTGAGAATAATATCGACCGGAGTACCGTCGGGCAGGAATGGCATATCTTCAATGGGCAGGACGCGCGAGATGACGCCCTTGTTACCGTGGCGTCCAGCCATCTTGTCGCCAGCGCCGATCTTGCGCTTCTGAGCAATGCTGACGCGCACCAGCTGGTTGACTCCGGGGGGTAGCTCATCGCCGTTCTCACGCGAGAAGACCTTAACCTCGACGACCTTGCCGCGCTCGCCATGAGGGACGCGCAGCGAGGTATCCTTGACCTCACGCGCCTTCTCACCGAAGATGGCGCGCAGCAGCTTCTCCTCCGCGGTCAACTCGGTCTCGCCCTTGGGCGTGATCTTGCCGACCAGGATATCCTGCGGTCCGACCTCAGCGCCGACGTAGATGATGCCACGCTCGTCCAGGTTGCGCAGGCCCTCCTCGCCAACGTTCGGGATATCGCGAGTAATCTCTTCGGGGCCAAGCTTGGTGTCGCGCGCATCAACCTCGTACTTCTCGATATGGATCGAGGTGAAGAGATCCTCGCGGACAATGCGCTCGCTGATCAGAATGGCGTCCTCGAAGTTGCCGCCCTCCCAGCTCATAAAGGCCACCAGAATATTCTGCCCGAGGGCCAGCTCGCCATCCTGGGTCGAGGAGCTATCGGCGATCACCTGACCGGCGCGCACGCGGTCGTGCTTGCGCACGATAGGCCGCTGGTTGATGCACGTGCCAGCGTTGGAGCGCATGAACTTGCGCAGGCGATAGGTATGGATCTCGCCCTGATAATCCATGATCTCGATGACACGCGCCGTCGATTTGACGACCTCGCCATCGACCTCGCTGACAAGCACCTGACCCGAGTCAATGGCCACCTGACGCTCGATGCCGGTGCCACAGACCGGCGCCTGCGGTCGCAGCAAAGGCACCGCCTGACGCTGCATGTTGGCGCCCATCAGCGCGCGGTTGACGTCGTCGTGCTCCAGGAAGGGGATCAACGCGGTCGCCACGCTCACCGCCTGACGCGGCGAGACGTCCATGAAGTCCATGTTGTCCGTGCTGTCCATGATAAACTCGCCCTGGTAGCGAGCCAGCGTGCGCTCTTCGGCGAACTCACCGTTCTCCAACAACGGGGCGTTCACCTGGGCGATCTTGTAATTCTCCTCGTCGTCGGCGGTCAGATACTGGACCTCGTCGGTGACGAAGGCCCGGACATGGACCCAGGCGTCGCCAAGCATCTTCGACAGCTTCAAGAAGAGATCCTCATCGACGCGCACACGCTCATGGGCTTTGACCAGCACCTGGCCGTCCTCGTCGACCACATTCTCTCGTTCTCGCCCCACCACGCCGCGGAACTCCCGCCCGATCAGGCGCGGGTCATTGGCCCGCAGACGGCGGTAGACCTTGCGATAGGGGGTCTCGATGAAGCCGTAGGGATTGACCTGTCCGTAGGTGGCCAGGTAGCCGATCAGGCCGATGTTGGGACCTTCCGGCGTCTCGATGGGACAGATGCGCCCGTAGTGCGAGCGATGGACGTCGCGCACATCCAGCCCGGCGCGCTCGCGCGAGAGGCCACCAGGACCCAGGGCCGAGAGGCGGCGCTTGTGGCCAATCTCCGCCAGAGCATTGGTCTGCTCCATAAACTGCGAGAGCTGGCTGCCACTGAAGAACTCGCGCATGGCCGCCACCACCGGGCGGATGTTGATCAGAGCGTTGGGCGTAGCCTGGCCTGGCTCCTGGATGCTCATACGCTCCTTGACGACACGCTCCATGCGTAAGAGACCAACGCGGAACTGCGACTGAATCAGCTCGCCGACGCAGCGCACGCGGCGATTGCCCAGATGGTCGATGTCATCCTTACGCCCGTGACCGTTGTTGAGACGGATCAGGCGACGGATAATATGCACCAGATCGTCCAGCGTCAAGACACGGATATGCTGCGGCACGGCCAGCTCTAACTTGCGGTTGAGCTTGTAGCGGCCCACATTGCCCAGGTCATAGCGTCGCGGATTGAAGAAGAGGTTGCGCACCAGCGAACGCGCATTATCGAGGGTGGCAGGATCGCCAGGGCGCAGCTTCTTGTAGAGTTCGAGCAGGGCCTCCTCCTCACGCTTGACCGGATCACGATCCAGCGTCGTCTGGATATAGCGCACGTTGGGATCGTCATCAGCCTCGCTGAAGGCCTGAATCATGCCCTGATCCGTCGTCAGATCAACGTCTTCGGTATGCCACTGCTCGCGGGCAATGCTGGCGACAGCGCGCAGCAGGGTAGTGACAGGCAGCTTGCGCTTGCGATCAATTTTGACGGAGAGGAGATTCTTATTGCTTGTTTCAAACTCCAGCCAGGCACCGCGATTCGGGATCAACTTGGCGGCGAAGAGCTTGCGCCCGGTACTGGCATCCTCTTCAGCGGTAAAGTAGACCCCCGGCGAGCGCACAAGCTGGCTGACCACGACGCGCTCGACGCCATTGATAATAAAGGTGCCCTGCTTGGTCATCAGGGGGAAGTCCCCCATGAAGATATCTTTCTCGATGACCTCGCCCGTCTCCTTATTGATCAGGCGCGCCTTGACCGTCAGCGGGGCGGCATAGGTGGCATCGCGGTCGCGACACTCATCCTCGCTGTACTTGGGCTTGCCAAATGGCTCGGGCGGGACAATAAACTCCAGACTGAGATTTTTGCCAGTGAAATCTTCAATAGGAGAGATCTCTTCAAAAACTTCGCGCAGACCTTCTCGCTTGAACCATTCAAAGGAGTCGAGCTGGATCTGGATCAGGCCCGGCATTGGCCGTATATCCGGAATACGCGCGAAAGAAACACGCTCCGGGAGCGCCACGGCCTTGCTGCTCACTGTCATGTGTGATATTCTCCTCTCACTAGAGCTTCACGGAGGAAAACCTTCCTTGCGCGACAGACGGCCTCTCCTTACGTAGCCCAGCTTCCTGTCTTGCCCATGCAGACAGACCAAAGCAAGCCAGGCGGTTGCTGCTGTTGGTTCGTCAGGCTACAATGGGAAAGGCAGTTACCAGGGAGGGCCTATCTGCCCGCCAGGTCACATCTGCGTCTGCTGTCGTGAAGGGAAAGTTGTCCCGAGAGGCGCCTCGGCGCACCTCTCCGGAGGATCGTGAAATCGATGATTGCTGCTGTTGTTTACGGTTGCTGATAATTCCTGTGCCGGGAGCATTGCATGACAAGAAAAGTAACCGCTTCGTGCTCCCACAAGCGGTTACTCGGAATTGCGTTGTCGTCTTCGTCGTCGTTCAGTTGGTTGCTGAATCACCCACATGCACGGCCCTACACACTGACTCAGAGAAAAAAACATGCTGTGTGCCGACCCTTTCCGGCCAGGGTTGCACCCAGTCACTCCTTGTCAATTGGCAATTTGAAAGTATATCCCCTACCGACGACTTTGTCAAGTCCCCCAAAGGGGGAATTTTTTGACGACCCCAATTTTCCCCTCCCCCCTCCAGCTCCCAAGCTCCGCCTGATCCAGGCACCAGCTCAGCGAGTGGCGAGCCAGGACGCTCGGGCCGGGCGGAGCTGAAGCTCAGGCGGAAAGGGCCAGCTGCTTTTGATGCTGGACCTCGGCGAGGGCCGCCTCGATCTCCTCGCCCAGAGCTGGATTCCAGGGCCGATCGGCGTCGATCCAGCGTTTGCGCAACAAGGCCAGCAGGCGCTGCTGGTCGGCACTGGAGAGCAGCTGTAGCTCTAGCAGGGACTCCGGCTCGCCAGGTGAGAGAATAGAGAGCATGAAGTCATGAATCCAGAGTGATGTATGGCTATCGAGCCGGTAGGTCCGCGGCGCCGCCATCTGCCGGCCCAGCGAGCAGCAACTGACCAGAATGCAAGCCAGCAGCCCTAGCATGCCGACACTCAGCGCCAGCCCGGGCAGGCTAAGCAGCAGGAGCAGACCAGTGCCAAGGGTTGCCAGGACGGGATCAGCCCAGCTCTGCACCCAACCCAACAGGACTAGCGGGATCAGGCCCCCCAGCACTGCCAGAAAGCAGAGCAAGGTGGTGCCAATCATCCAGAAGATACTGCCCAGATTCTTATGCGACAGATCGCGCACTGTCAGGCTCTGGTCCTCAATGAGCAGCATTTCTCGGCGGTAGCCCATTTGTAGAGCATAGAGATAGCGCAGACTCATGAGGCAGCCAGCCAAAGCGCTCAGGACGAGATAGGCCAGCAGGGCCAGGAGGACATCCTGCCACTTCAGATAGGGCGTGAAGGCATGTCCGTAGCTTCCCCAGAGCCAGCGTCCCACTCCTAGCAGTCCCACTGCCGTCAGCAGGAAGGCTGTCGCTGTCAAGAGGGCCAGCAGGCTGTTGCGCACATAGGCGGAGCGCTTCAGATGAAAGCGTTGGACCTCTGTCCCGCTTTGGTGCTGTGTGATTGTGGACATCGCGCGTACCATCCCTCCCCATGTGCAGCAAAAAACATCTCGGCTGGCCAGCGTCATCAGGTCTGCTGCCAGGCCGGCGCGCCTTGCTTGGATTGGGAGAAGAGAAAGGCAAGGCACCGCGACCGGCTACGGCTTGTTCGTTGAGTGACGTTGAGTCGCGCTGGTACTCCCTGGCATTTGCCCTGGAGGCTGGTCACAGCCGCTATGATTTAAGACGAATCAGGGGGGACTTCGGTCTCATGAGCAGGCAGCGGACAGAGCTGATCGCCAGCGATCTTGTTGCATCCGCTTTGCTGAGACTGACTCACTCTGTGTCATACCCAACCAGTACCGCTCACAGGCCAGTCAGGGTGTACCACGAGGTCGGAGGGCGGTGATCTCAGACGCGCAGGTCGTCGAACAGGATCGTGTGCAGGTAGCGCTCGGCGGCGCTGGGAAAGATAGTCACGATGATTTTGCCCTCGTTCTCTTGCTTGCGAGCTTCCTGGAGAGCAGCCCAGGCTACAGCACCGCTACTGATGCCAACCGAGAGGCCCTCTTGCTCCATGATGGCACGCGCGGTGGCGACAGCATCGTGATCGCTGACGGGAATGACGCGATCGATGAGATCGACACGCAGGGTGTCGGGGATGAAGCCGGCCCCAAGGCCCTCAATGCGATGAGGCCCGGGACGCCCGCCTGAGAGAATGGCACAGGCCGCAGGCTCGACTGCTACCACCTCCACCGTTGGCTTGCGGGCACGCAAACCTTCGGCGACTCCGGTCAGGGTTCCACCAGTGCCGACGCCGATCACTACCATATCGACAGCCCCGCCGGTGTCTTCCCAGATCTCAACGGCGGTGCCCTCGCGGTGAGCGCGAGGGTTGGCCTGATTATAAAATTGCTGGGGATACCAGGAGTTTGAGAGCGAGGTGCGCAGCTCAATCACTTTATTGATGGCGCCGCGCATCCCCTGGTTGCCCGGGGTCAGAATCACCTGGGCTCCCAGACGGCGCAGGAGCAGACGACGCTCCAGGCTGATAGTGTCGGGCATGGTGAGAATGCAGCGATAGCCACGGGCGGCGGCGATCCAGGCCAGCGAGATGCCCATATTCCCGCTCGTTGGCTCGGTGATGACTCCCCCCGGGCGCAGGAGGCCCTGCGTCTCCGCCTCGCAGACCATCTTGAGGGCTGGACGATCCTTCAGACTACCTCCGGGGCTGAACATCTCTAGCTTGGCCAGCACGCTGGCTCCGCAGGAAGCGGCAAAACGCTTCAGCTCAACCAGCGGGGTACGACCGATCAGCTCTGTTGCATCCTTGGGCCAGCGCGCCATGTTCACCTACCTGCCTGCCTGTGTGATCTAGCCTTGGGCTGGCTCGGCTTGCTCCGGCTCCTCGGCGAGCAGGGCGCGCATGAGAAAGAGGAGTTCTTGCACGCTGAAGGGTTTACGCAGCATCAAACCCGTATGCAAGCCCATGCGATGCAGCTCCCACTCGTAGCTACCGGTGATGACAATAATTGGAATATGTCTGGTTTGACTATGGCCGCGCAAGATCCTGTAGAGGGAGACACCGTCGAGGTTGGGCAAACCTACATCGAGTAGGATCAAATCAGCCCCAATACCGGGCAATTGCTCACGGGCTTCCTGCCCATCAGGAAAGACGTGCAGCTGCCAGGAACTGATGGTCGCGATGACCGCCTGAACCATCTCGATGAGGCGCGGATCGTCCTCTACTAAAGCGATTACCTTCGTCTTCTTGGCTTTTTGCACAGGAACAGCCACGTCTTACTACCCTTCCCCTTCAGGCCAACGGACAACTGCCGCTTGCCTGCTGCTGGACATCTCTAGTCCAGGCCACCAATCGGCTCCTACCCACCAACCAGTCTGCCGCTGCCACGAGCGACAGCTTGCTTTGCCAGGACTAGCCAGAGCTACTAGATATAGTACATGGTCTCTGCAGCAGCGCCCGTGCGATGGCGCTGCGCCAGCTCCTCGATGGTGGTCGAGAGCAGAATCTGCCAGGTCATCTCGTCGATTTTCTGCCAGACCTCGCGCAAAGCACAGCCTGGTGACAGCTCACAAACACCAGGCGAAGGTAAACATTTCATCGGTGGTACGTAGCCTTCCAGGGCTCGTACCACTTCAGCCATCGTAATCTGAGAGGGCGGCCTTGCCAGCATATGCCCACCTTTGGGACCGCGCACGCTCTTGACCAGCCCCTCCTTGCGCAACGCCATGAGGATCTGATCAAGGTAATGCTCAGGAATATACTGCCGACTGGCAATATCCGCACTTTCAACCGGTCCCTGTCCATAGTAGGCCGCCATGTCAAGCATGGCCCGTAGTCCGTAGTCACCTTTCATAGTAAGCTTCATAGGCCTATTCCTTTCTTGAGTATCCTCTCGCTTGCAGTATCCTCTCGCAGATGGACAGGGCTACGAACCTTTTGACCCCTGCTGCTTGCTCTTGCCTCTGTGCTACAGGACAAGGACGTGCTTCTAGCGCTAGGATATATCAATTGTGAATCACTGTCAATGGCCGCTTCTATGACCGCTGCCCCCCCGAACGCCGTCCTCAAGCCCCCTCATTTACTGCTTGCTTGGAGGGCCAGGTGAGGCGCTGGCCGCCTCGGCCACTCCCTCACTCCGCTCCTGGCAGTCTGCCGAGGCCCGGGCCTCGCGGGCGATGCTCAGGAGATCAGTGCGGATGTTGATGAAGTGTTCACGCAGGGCCGCCATTTCAACCTGGTCGCCGCGGATGCGCAGCCAGATGCGCCGCTGGGGGAAGTAGAAGGTGATACATAGGCTGAGCACCAGGACGACGGCAATCGGCCAGATGAGCGGAGCCCCGGCGTCGCGCGTGACCAGCAAGACGGTGGCGTCGCTGGCGGCATCCAGCTTGATGGTCCACTGACCGTCGACGCTCTTGCCGCTCTGGCCAGGCGAGAGACGCAGCAGGGCCTTGTCTTCGTTGTTGCTGGTGCCCGGTGTGCCAATGGCGATGAGCAGCACAGGATGGGCAATCTGCGAGAGATGCTGTCCTTCAGCATGGATGAAGAAGACGCCCATCGTGTAGTTGGTGCCACCGATAGGGACGCCCCGCGCATAGTCGACGACGCCATTACCCGAGGGGAGAGTGCTGCTGCTATCGAGAATGACGGCATCGTGATAGAGGACGTTGCCCTGGGCATCAGTAATGGTGACGACCGCCGAGGCGACCAGTGAGGATTGATGGAAGGTGATGCCATCGTAGGTCAGTGGGTCGTTGACGCGCAGGTGGTCGCTATGGGCCACAAGTTCACCGTCACGGTAGACGCTGAGGTCGGTGACGTAATCGACAGGCTGGCCAGTCCGCGGATCAAAGCGCGCGGTGAAGTGGTTGACACGAAAGCTGATGTTGTGAGGCGTGCCGCGCGGGTAGACGACGGCGCTCTCGCCGGTCGGGAGAGCCTGGTCGAAGCTGAAGCCGGCCAGGGCGTCGCTGAGGCTGATAATAGGGGCCGGCAGGATGCGCCGCGCCGGGCTGTTGAGCGGGAAGCCATGCCATTGGCTGATCATGCCCGCCAGTAAGAGGGCCACGAGCGAGGCGTGGAAGACGAAGGTGGAGAGGGTGGCCCAGGTGTTCTTGTTGGCGTAGAGATAGGTGACTTCGCTGTTGCTTACGGTGTCGCTTTCGCTGCGGACGCGGTAGCCACGACGCCGCAGGGCCGCCCCGGTCCAGGCAACGGCCTCAGGATGGCTGAAACTGGCTCGCTCCAGGGCATTCTGATAAAAGCGCTCGCTGCGTCGGATGAGCGGATGGGCAAAGTTTTGCCAGATGGCCGGCGCCCGATTGAGGGTGCAGACAACAATGCTGAGCGCCAGTATGCCTAGGAGGAGCATAAAGTACCAGCTTGAGAAGATGGTGAAGAAGTGCAGCCAGTCGTAAATGGGCGTCAGCGAGCCGTACTGCGGCAGGGCGTTCTGCTGCAGCCAGGCCTGATAGGCTGTCGGGTCGTTGAGGACTTCGCCCGGCGCCTGCGGGAAGTAGATGCCCAGGATGCAGACGATGATGATGCTGACAATCAAAAAAATAGCTGTGCGCACCGAGCTGAGCCAGCCCCAGAGGGCATCAAGCGGGTGCCGTATCACGTAGGCCAGACGCTTCTTGAGGCGCTGGCCAGGGCTGAGCCGGGGTGCGACAGGCCGTTTCTTGCTTGCCGCGGGCCGCGATCGCCGCGCCGCGGGGCCGCGCCGCGGTTGCTTGAGCAGTGTCGCCATGAGAATCTATGGTCTTTCCTTCCTGCCTGCTGGCTGAAATGGAACGGTCCTTGCCTGCTTGCTTGTATGTGTCAAGTGCCACCGGTTGCGTCTCGGGTTCTTGTAGTATGATAGAGCAAGGGTGGTATTCTGGCAAGCGTCCGCCCACTGTATCGCTCCTAAAGAGAGCATCCTCGCACGGCCCTGCAGCACTCCGTCCCCATAAGTAGGAACCTCAACGGACGCCGCGCTGGTGCAGAAATTCTATACTACTTGTTGTTGAGCAGATGAGACAGGACAAGCTGGCAACCGCATCTACACGACCCCTCGCTGCGCGCAGAGGGGCATACACGTCATCGTATCTTGGGGAGAGCTATGCTTGAGCACTGCTGCGCCCGCCCCTCACCGTTGCCAGTTTTCCGGCTTGAGGCATGCTGATTCTTGCTTATAGAACAAAGAGGAGTTCTTTTCATGGCCGACGAACGTCATCAGAAGTTGGCTCAGGTGCTTGTCCACTACTCGCTGGAGCTGAAACCTGGCGATCGATTGCTGATCCAGGCTCCTACCGCAGCTTTTCCACTGACCCGCGAGGTTTTTCGCGAGGCGATCCGCACTGGCGCCTATGTGGTGGCAGTGGAAACTCTGCAGCCGGAGTTGACCGAGCTGCTGCTACGCGAGGGCAGCGACGAGCAGCTGACCTATGTCTCCGAGCTGGATCGCTTGCGCGTCGAGCAATATACGGCCCGCCTCTACGTTTGGGGCGAAGAGAATACGCGCGCATTGTCTTCGGTTGATCCCAAGCGCCTGGCCCTCTACCAGCGAGCGCGTCAGGCCCTGGTGAGCCGCAGACTAGAGCGTGAGGCCAGTGGCGAGGCTCGCTGGTGCGGGACGCTTTTTCCGACACACGCTTATGCCCAGGATGCCGGAATGTCTTTGAGCGCCTATGAGGAGTTTGTCTTTACGGCTGGCATGCTGGATGCTCCTGATCCGATTGCGGCCTGGCGCCGCGTTTATGAGGAGCAGGAGCGCATCGCGGCTTTTCTGGAGCAGCATGATGAGCTGCATATTGTGGCCCCCGGAACCGATCTACGGCTGCGCGTGGGAGGTCGCCGCTGGATTAATTGCGCCGGCAAGGAGAATTTCCCAGACGGCGAGGTCTTTACCGGCCCTATCGAGGATTCGGTCTCGGGTACCATTCGTTTTAGCTATCCAGCCTTCTATGAAGGCCACGTGGTTGAGGACCTAAGCCTGACCTTCGAAGAGGGGCGAGTGGTGAAGGCCACGGCCCGCTCCGACCAGGCTTTTCTGGAGGCCATGCTGGATGTTGATCCCGGCGCCCGTACAGTCGGCGAGATAGCTTTCGGCTTGAATTATAATATTCAGCGCTTTACCTGTCATACGCTCTTTGATGAGAAGATTGGGGGGACGATGCACCTGGCCCTTGGGGCCTCGCTGCCGGAGAGCGGCGGACGCAATCAGTCGACGATCCATTGGGACATGGTGAACGATCTGCACGAGGGCCGTGTCTATGCCGATGGCCAGCTTTGCTATGAAGATGGGCGCTTTTTGATCTGAGCAAGGGAGCCAGATCCGCGGCTCTCCAGAGGCGAGCCACGGATCTGGCTTTTGTTTGTTCTCTTTCTTTCTTCCTCTCTTATCACGCTTTGCGTCCGTGCCAGAGGGTCCAGCACTCCTGAGCGATAATCTCGCCTCCGCTCTGCTCGTGCTGGGCCAGATGCTCTTCAAGAAAGGCGATGTAGGCGAGCAATTCGTTGACCTCCTCTTCGCTCATTTCGTAGAGGGGGGCGTTCAGTACGTAGCTCACCAGTTCTTCGGCCAGGGCGCTACTGTTGGGATAGGCGCCGCGCGTCTCCCAGAGCGTGCGCTGTTGAACGTCGCGAAAGCCAACGTCTTGCATGATCTGGCGTACCTCTTCGCGCTTGAAACGCGCCAGGACGTACTGGTCGACAAGATGCGGGTAGCGGGCAAAGAGGTAGCCCCAGATATGGGTTTTGCTGCCTGGTTCCAGGAGATCTTCGGGGGTCTGGTCCTGGACAAGCAGGTAGCCACCGGGTTTGAGCAGGCGATAGGCTTCGATGAAGCAGGGGCGCAGCTCTGTCGGACGCAGGTCGCGCAGCAGGGCGCGCATGAGGACGATGTCGTAGCGCTCGGCCAGCAGGCCCGTGGCCAGGGCGTTGGCACGCAGAAATTCGATGTTGCGATGGCTTGCGCAGCGCTGGCGCGCCTGCTCTAGCTGCTCTTCAGCGCTGTCGAGGCCGATGACATAGGCGGCCCCTAGCTCGGCCAGGGCCTGGGAGTAGAGACCATCGCCGCAGCCAAGATCGAGGATAAGCTTGCCGCTGGGCGGGATGAGGGTGGTGACCGCCTCCAGCCAGGCGGGATCAGGGCGGTCGCTGATCTGTAGCAGCCCTCTTTTTTCTGGGTAGACTCGGGTCGCCATTGTTCCCGCTCCTTCCTGTGTGACGCACACCAGCTCGGCGCGCACCGCTCGAGGCTCAGGTGAGGTGCCGGGGAGCGCTCAGCCCGCCCTTGATGTAGGCTTTGACTCCCTCCGGTCCGCGAATGCGCAGCCAGAGCGGACCGCGCTGCGGTGCAAACTGCAATTCAAAGGTGAGCAGGGGAGCACACTCGCGCTCGATGCTGATGAGCGCAAGAATGGCCGCGAGCTGTTCTTGTCTGTCTCTGAAGCGAAAGGCGTAGCCGTCGCTGAGTTCTTTGACCTCCTCGGCCTCCCGGAAGAGGTCGAGGGTGCTTTCGCGGCGCCGCATGATCCGCCCCCGCTCTCCGCTGCTCTCTTCGCTAGACATCGCTGATTCTCGCACGCTCGTGTTAGGGCTGACTGTGACTCAGGTCCCTTTGTTGCTACTGTTGAGCTAATCTACATCTATCTCTATGATATGTATCAGTGTATCACTGGCAGAAGCAATTTGCCTACCCTGGGGGGACCAGGCCAGACAGCGAATCCAACGCTGGTGCCCGTTGTAGCTGAGGAGGGTTGTGCCAGTGGTGGCTTGCCAGAGCAGGAGAGCGCAGTCGTCTCCTGCGGAGGCGAGGAGCTGGCCGTCCGGCGACCAGGCCAGGGCTTTCAGGGGACGGCTATGACCAAGGTAGGTGGTGATGAGCTGTGGCTGAGGAGCTTGCGGTCGCCAGACCAGGACCCGCCTGTCGGCTCCGCCCGAGGCGATGAGCCGGCCATCTGGCGACCAGACGGCACAGTAGACAGGCCGACCATGCTCGCTGAAGCGTAGATAACGCTTAGCCTGGAGTGCAGCATTGGGGCCGCTGTTGACGGTCCAGATATCTACGTAGCCGTCAAAGCTGGCGCTGAGCAGCTGCTCCGCGCTGGGTGACCAGTCGACGGCGAAGAGCCGGTACTGTTGCTGGTCGCTGAAGAGGCAGCGTCCGCTACGACTTTCCCAAAGCTGGAGGCTGCTATCGCCGTAGTCGCCGCCCGAGATGAGATAGTCGCCGTTCGGGGACCAGGCCAGGGAGCGCACGAAGCGCCGATGTCCACGATAGATGAGCAGGCAGCGCTGAGGCGAGGCGACTTCCCACAGGTGGACGGTACCCGCGGTGTCGCCCGAAGCGAGCAGACGGCCATCGGGGGACCAGGCCAGGGAGAGAATACACTGCCTGTGACCTGTGTAGACGGCGAGGGGTTCAAGGGCGCCTTCCGCGGAAGACTGCCAGAGGCGCACGGTTCCGTCGCGTCCGCCAGAGGCGAGGAGCTGGCCATCCGGCGACCAGACCAGGGCAAAGATCGCGTCGCTGTGGCCGGGGTAGTGTCTGGCTCTTCTTGCGCGCATGACTGACTGCCGTCTCTCTTTTTTTCCTGGGGTAGCAGGGCTGCCGTTTTCTTCCATCCTGCCTGCATGTGCAGGCTCTCCGAGGGCGAGCACTCAGGAGGCTGCCCATCACGCTGGCCAGCGCCTCCTCTTGGTCCGGTCGCCAGCGATGGGCAGCGCTTCGATCTCTGGCCGGGACACGCCACCCATCCAGGATAGCAGGGACGAGCGCGCAACCGCAACGCAGTCCACAAAAGGGTCAGCCAGCGGCTGCGCTCTGTTGGTAGGCTCCGCTGCGGCTAGTGTTCACTGGGGCCACCGGTCAGGAGGTTGATCGCGTGCGGCAGCACGGGCAGGATCGTCTCCAGGCACTCCTTGACGGCTTTGGGACTGCCCGGCAGGTTCACAATGAGCGTCTGGCCGCGCGTGCCAGCGATTCCGCGCGAGAGCATGCCGAAGGGCGTATGTTGCAGGCTGGCGGCACGCATGGCCTCGGCCAGGCCAGGGGCCTCGCGCTCGATGACGGCCTTTGTTGCCTCGGGCGTGACATCGCGAGGGGCCAGGCCGGTGCCGCCGGTCGTCAAGATCAGGTTCAGCCGTTGCTCATCGCACCAGGAGCGCAGCACGGCCTCAATCTGATCCCGCTCATCGGGAACAATAGCGGTGGCGCTCACCACTGCCTGTGGTAGCTGGGCCACGAGAGAGCGAATGGTCTCGCCACTCGTATCCTGGCGTGTCCCACGGGCGGCGCCGTCACTGATGGTCAGCACGCCAACCGTAATCATCGTAGCTCTTCACCCCCTGGGGGCCAACGCGCGCATAATGGCTCCGATCTGCCGACGTGGCCCATAGAGCCAAACCGTGTAGGTTTCTCCCTGCTCTTCTTCTTCAACAATGCACTGCATCTCACGTGCCAGACGCCGGGCGATGTCGAACATCTGGCCGCGCTGAGCGACGCTGCGACTTTGCGTGCGCAGGGCAATCTTGCCGAGCCGCTCATCTTGACTCAGGCTGGCATTGATCAGGAGGGCTAGCTGATCCAGGCCAAAGATCACCTGCAAGGGAGGGATCTCCTCGCCCACGCCTCGGACAGCAGCAGCTGCTGCGAGAGAAGCAGCCATCTCCTCCTCGCCTGGCGCTTCAGACGCTTCGACTTCATCCGCTTTCTCCCTGATCTCCGCTTCCTGTCCTGCCAGTGAGGCCGGGGCCTCTTCCAGCTCCTTCTGCCGCTGGGCGACGCGCCCGTAGACCTCGTGCAATTTGGCCTCGATCAGCTCGCGCCCTTCTGGCGGCACGTTGTCGCGAGGATGGACATAGGCCAGCAGATGGTTGGGCGGATCGGAGTAGATGAACGGTCGCCGCGCTAAAGCTCGTCGCCCACAAGAAGGGCAGGTGACTACGTTGAGGCGACCCGCCAGGACGGCATAGCGCAGCTGCGGGTCACGCGCGGCGTTGACATATTCATAGACCTGGCATTCAAAGCCATGTCCACAGCGACAGGTCAGCTTGTAGCTGGCTGTCCGCGATGCTAATTGCGACATAGATGATAGCGCTTCGAAAATGACATCCTCTCCAACGAAATGAACCACACGAGCACGAAACATCTCTATCATATCACATCGAGGCCGGCCCCCAGGGCCAGGGCAAGCCCACAAGAGACCCGTCACAAGCCCTATCTTCTCCTCTGGCGCCCTGTCGCCAGCGCCCACTCGGCCCCGCGCCACCTCAGCGCCGACGGCTTTTACTGAGGGCCTTGGAGGAGAAGGTGAAGTTCAAGCCCTGACTCTCGATGAATTGTTGGAAGTGCGCATAGAACTCGCTGCGATCCTGGAGGGTGATGACGGCAACAGCGTCGGCAGTCTCGATGGCATAGGGATAGCCCTGACCTCCGGCGATGATCTCGGCTCGCACGACATCAGTAACAGGATCAAGCAGTCCCTCGTCAACGATCCAGCGCGGGAACTCCAGGCGGGCTGGTGGGCGCTGACTGACGGTCTGTAGATAGCAAAAGGCGATCCGCTCGCGGTAGGGACCGTAGTGATCGAGGACGTCACCGCGGGCACAGATCATGGCCGGGGTGCGATCGCCCCAACGCAGGCGCCCCTGCCACAGTAGGGCGTCGTGAATGCGCTTGGTCTCGCGCAGCAAGGGCTGAGGCTGCATGGTATCCAGGCGTAAGAGCATGGTGATGATATCGCGCGCATAGCTGGTGTCGATGTAGCCGATGAGGGGCACGCGGAAACGCTCCGAAGCCTGCAGCAGGGAAACGGCCCCGGCGATGTAGCGCTCGCGGTAGGGACTGGGCATTGTCAGGGCAAAGGAGACGACCAGGGAGCCATCGAAGAAGACCACGGGACTGTGGGCCGGTTCGTCGGGCCGGCGTTGACGGGCCAGCTGTTCCATCTGACTACAGAGGGTCTCGACTTCGAGCTGGAAGCGGCGCAGCGAGACCTGCAGTTCGGAGTAGGGGTAGCCGCTGGGATCGACGCTTTCGCCGGAAGCCTCTTCCAGGATTTCATCGGGTGCCAGCACTTCGAGGCGTACGTCTTTGACGTAGGGACGCCCGCGCTGGTGAGGATTGACAAAGAGACCAACCTGGACCAGAGCCACGGGAATCGAGGCGTCGCGCCAGGGCTGAAGCTGGCTGCCATCCACGGCCAGAGTCGTAATCCCCTCGATACACTCCGCCCACTGCCGCGCCTGCTCGTGATTGGCAAAGCGCTCGGCAAAGCGAAAGACGGGGCCGTGATAGTCCTCCTGAGTGGCCGTGACAAGCCAGCGATCGAACTCGATCGTTGGGCGTGCTCCCGCCGGCGGCAAACCCTCCCCGCCAGGCGGTAGGTGCTGTTCTAGCTGGGCGCTTGAGCGGTAGCGACGATAGAGGGTCTCGAGAGCATGGCGATAGGCGCCCAGCTGATCGCTGTAGGTCCCACCATAGAGCGTGAACTGGTCCCGTTTGCTGGCCAGGGCGGCTAGTAGCTTCCCTCTATGGAGCATGGGCGTGTTCCTCCTCCCGCTCAAAGGCAGCCTGCCATTCCTCGTCACTGACCAGGAGCGTCTCACCGTTTTCTTTACGCAGGCGGATCAGGCTGTCCAGTCCCTGCTCAAAGGTATCGTCATGGCTGATGACGATGAGCTGATCAAAACCGCGGACACGCCGAATCTGCTCGGCGAGATTGGTGCGCCGGGTACTGTCCATGTTCTGTGTTGGTTCATCGAAGAAGGCAATGGTCAGGTTGGAGAGCTTCTTGAGCAGCGCCAGGCGTACAGCCAGGGCAGCGCTCATCTGCTCGCCACCGCTGAGCTGGGCAAAGGTGCGCGTGGCGCTGCGGCTGCGGACGACAATCTCGTAGTCATCCTGCCAGCTCAGTTGCGCGCTGCGATCGCCCATGATCTCCCCAAAGATGCGATTGGCCTCGGCGGAGATCTCAGCCAGGCGGGCACGCAGGATCTGCGGAGCGGCTTCTTTGAGCAGTTGGCGGAAGAGATCGATCGTGCCGCTCAAGTCTTCAAGGGTGCGATATTCCTGCTGTGCGGCCTCCAGGGCGAGCAGCAGGGCTTCCGCCTGGCCAATGCGCGCCTCCAGTTCCGCAATGCGACCGCGCGTATGCTGGAGAGCAGTGGTGTAGCCCTTGAGGTCGGCACGCAGCTTCTTGATCTCTTCGTCGGTCCGTTGGAAGGCGGCTTCATCAAAAGCGATCTGGGCCTGGCGATAGCTGCGCTCGGCCTGCTGCAATTCCTGCTCTGCACCCTGATAGTCGGCAGTTGCCCGTTCGTATGATTGCTGACGCTGAGGCAACTGAAGCGCTCCTTGTTCGTGAGCCAGATAGGTCTGATAGCCGACCTGAGCCTGCTGGCGCCGGTGCTCTTGCTCGGCCAGGCGCCCATCAAGGTCCTGATAGGCCGCCAGGCGCTCGGCCAGCGCCTGTAGCTCTTGCTCCAGCCCGGCTTCTTGCCGGAGCAACGCAGCGAGTTGCTCGCGCAGGCCAGGCTCTCGCTCAATGGTAGTCAAAAGGCCGCGAATCTGGCCCGCCGGGTCATCCAGCTCTCTCAGCTGGGCCTCGACCTCCTTGAGGCGCTCACGGACCCCTTGCAGCTGCTGGACCTGCTGCCGACGCTCTACAAGCTGTTCTTCTAGTTGCTTGAGCAGCTCCTCAAGCTGTTCCACCTTCGCTCGGAGAACCGGCAAGGCCCGCACGCGCTGATCTGCCAGCTCGCTGGCGCGCCGTGCCTGCTCTGCCTGAGCGATCTCTTGACCGAGGTTCTGTAGCTCATCCAGGTCCTGGCGGAGGTCATTGACATCGCGCTGTAAGCGCAACAGTTCACCAGCCAGTTGGCGCAGGCGCTCCGCACACTCGCTCTGCTGGGCTCGATAGTGGCCCAGGCGCTCGTATTCCTGCGCATAGACGCTGAGTCTGGCGATCTGCTCCTCCAGCTCCTGCTGTTGCTGGCGCAGGTCGGCCAGCTGGGCCTCGTCACTGGCAATGAGCTGCTCGAAATAGGATTCAAGGCTGGCCAGACCTTTCTGGCGAATATTGAGGCATGGCTCATGGAGCAGAGGGCAGAGGCCGCCGCGCGAACGGCTGTAGGACTCGCGATAGCCATCGATGTTGCCTTCCAGACGATAGCGCCGGGCCGTCAGCTGGGCTTGCTCTTCGCGCAAAGTGGGCAGGCTTTCCACCTCCTGGCGGTGGGATTCGACCGCGGCTATGGTCTCCTCCAGGTTCCGCAGGCGCTCAGCGGTTCTGGCACGCTCCTCTTCCTTCTGACGCAGGGTCTCTAGCTTCTCTTGCAGCTGAAGCTGCTTCTGACTGCGCTCCGAGAGGCGAGCCTGCAGCTGGGTCAGGAGGGCAATGCGTTCAGGAAGCTGGCCAGCCAGCTCCTGCAGTGGCTCGATCTCACGGGCCTGATGCTGCAGTTCTTGTAATCGCTTCAGTTGCTGTTCTTGTTGACGGCGCAGGCTCCGCCCCTCCTCGACCAGCTCATCATAGCGCTGGACTTGCTGGCGCAGCTCTTCGCGCCGGCGTTCCAGCTCGCGCTGACGGTCGGCCAGCGGCGATAGCTCAATCACACGCTGGCGAGCCTGCTCGATCTCCTTGAGGGCGGCCTCTACATGGGCTTTGTTGGCGCTCAGGCCGGCCTGGCGACGCTGAAGAGCAGCCTGTTGCTGGCGCAGGGCGTTCCGCTGGCGCTCGGCCTGGCGCAGCTCCTGCAGAGTGGCCTCCGCCTCCTGATAGGCCAGATAGGCGGCGCGATTGGCCTCGACCTGGGCCTGGGCCTGGCGCGCCAGCGCCAGCTCCTGCTCGCACTGGCGCAGCCGCTGGCGGGCAGCCTCGCGTCTCAGCTGGGCCTGCTCGAAGCGGTGGCGCAAATTCAGCAGCTCGTCGCGCTGGCGCTGCAAGAGGGCATAGTGGTTCTCCAGCTCCTCTAATCGGCGCGTGCCATTGGCGATCAGCTCGGTCTGGCGCTGCTCCTCCTGGCGGGCCTGCTCCCGCTCCTGTCGCCACTGGCCCAGGTCGCGTGTCTCAAAGCTGAGGCGCTGAATCTCCTGCTGTTGCTGCTGCATCTGATCCTTATAGTAATTCTGGACCTCGCGCAAATAATCGGAGGCGAGGCGGTAGTCCTCGATCTGCAGCAGCTCATCGAAGGTCTTCTTGCGCTTGGCCGGAGCCTCCAGAAAGATCGCCGTGAAGGTGCCCTGCGGCACGCCGAGGGCGTCCTGAAAGAGCGTCGGCAGGGGGCGCTCGCGCTCAATGCCGAACAGCTCATGTAGCTTATCGAGCACATCGGTGCGCTGCTCCAGGTGATAGTCGGCTTCGCAATCGTAGAGCTGCCAGTAAGCGCCGGCGCCACAGCGGCGCTCGACCATATAGCGTCGCTCGTCGTTGCCCAGCAGGTGGACGCGAATCAGGCCATATTTTTCGCCCTCGCGCACAAACTGGCTATGCTTATAGGGCAAGGCATCGAAGAGGGCAAAGCCAATGGCCTCGACCAGGGTGGTCTTACCAGCCCCATTGGCTCCCTGAATAGCTGTCGTCCCCCGTCGGAACTCGACGGCCAGATGACGATAGCTCTTGATATTCTCCAGCTCAAGACGAGTAATCAACATGCCACACTAGCCTTCTGCACTGCACTACACTGCCCTGCTCCCTGCGGGGAGTCTGCAGCGATCTTTCCTCTGGCTCCCCTCTGTGGACGAGGCGCACCATTCACCCTCCTGCACTGGTGGGCAGCGGCGAGAGGCGAAGGCAGCCCAAAGAGGACGCAAAAACCCTGCTCAGGAACAAGGCTATGCTTGTTGTTTCTTCTCTGCGAGGCCGAAAGCGGTAGCTCCCAGGCGCATTATACCATGCCCGCGCCTGAAACACAGCATCGCCTTACCGCGTGTCAGGGGAAGGAAGACGAGAGAAGAGAAACAGGACAGCACAGACAGAGGAGTCTTTCATGCAGCACCTTCCATCTCTTTTCAAGACGAGCAAACGAACTCGCAGAGGAATAGCGAGTCTCCTGCTTCTGGGAATGAGCCTGGCCCTGGTTCTCAGCGCCTGCCAGGTAAGCCTGACGCCGGTGCAGCAGGGCAGCGGCCAGCTGCCTGTCGGTCAGGTCTTGCAGAAGAGCAGCCAGACCATGCAGAAGCTGAAGAGCTTCGCCTTTAACCTCACCGCCAGCGGCACGCTGCAGGGCACCGCTCAGGGAACGGCCACCGCCGTCAGCGGCGCAACCCCAGCGCCAGCGTCCGCCACGCCTTCAGCCACGGCCAGCGCCACCCCCACGGTCAGCCTGAGCTTCAATCTCACTGGCAACGGACAGCAATCGCTGCCCGATGGCAAGCAGGCCCTGAATCTAACGCTCAACCAGAGCACCAGGCTGGCAGAGATCATCATCGGCCAGCAGGTCTACCTGCAGAATCCGCGTGGCCAGTGGTACGTCATCGACGCCTCTCGACTGGAGACAGCCAGCGGCAACCTCCTGGCTGGCTGGAAGCTAGACACCAATACTCTCCTGGCGCTGGCACTACACAGTAGCATCGCGGACCACGGGGACGAGACCCTCAATGGCCAGAGCCTGCGCCATATCAGCGCCACCCTCGACAGAGAGGGCCTGCGTCAACTGCTCACGAGCAATACCCAGCTCAGCAACCTGCTGGGAAGCCAAAATCTCAATAGCCTGGTCGATCATACGCGCAGCTTCCAGGCTACGCTCGATCTCTGGATCGACGAAACGCAGTTCTACCTGCACCGCGTGCAGCTCAAGCTCGCCATGAATGCCGACACCAGCGGCCTGCTGACCCCAGTCGCCGGCGTAGCAACCACGCTGCTGCCTCCGACCTTGCTGGTGAATCTCAGCAGCAGCGCCGACCTTAGCCAGTTCAACCAGCCTGTGAACATCAACGCCCCGGCGAACGCTATCCCGACCGACGACCCTCGCACCGTCTTCGAGATGAGCTAAGGCGAGCTGTGCCTTCACCAGAGGCGGAAGAGAAAAACGGCCACGCGCAGCCGCGATGCGGCCCATGCAGATGGCTTGCTCGCAGGCCGCGCGTGGCTTTGTCTGATTGCAGCCTCACTCACTACAGCCCACGGTGGTACGGCGGCAGCATGGCAAGGCTCACTGCCCGGGCACCAGATCACCGGGTGCCACTTGTGATAAAGAAGATTTGATAAGGAAGAAGGCAGTGCGTCTATCTTTCCACAGAGAAAAAGAACACCGTACGAAAGGAGCTTGCCATGCTTATCCGCCGGCTACCGATCAGTTCGCTTCTTGCCGTTCTGCTCGGTCTGACGCTTCTGCTCAGTGCCTGCGGAACCGCCAGCAGCAGCAACAGCGGCGTTACCAAGAGCACACTCACTGCAGGGCAGGTACTGCAAAAAGCGGTTACGAGCATGCAGCATCTAAAGACAGCGCATTTCGACTTTTCCCTAACGGAAAACTTCCAGATGCAAAGTCAGGGAACAGCTACGCCAACCAGCCAGAGCAGTGCCATGCCCAACAACCTGACCCTGTCAATGCAAGGCAGCAGCGATGAGGCTTTTCCAGGGGAGGCTTCGGCCCAGATCAAAGTGAGTGTGCCCGGCCTTGGCACGAACCAGCAGCTGAACGAGATCATCAAAGATGGCAAGGTTTACATCCAGAACAAGCAAGGACAGTGGTACGTTCTCGAGCAAAGCAGCCTGACCGGCACGAGCAGCTTCCTGGGAGCGATTAACAGCGACCAGTACAGCCGCCTGCTCGCCCTGGCGCAGAAGGCCCAGCTTACGGACCACGGTGATCAGAGCCTCCACGGCCAGAACCTGCGCCACATCAGCGTCACCTTTGGCAAGGATGCCCTCAAAGACCTGCTCAACTCCTTTGAACAGCTGCCCAGCGGCCTCAGCCAGAGCGATCTACAGCAGATTGAGCAGGCCACGACCCTGCAACAGGCCAACCTGGAACTCTGGATCGATGAACAGAGCTTCTACGTCCACGAACTGGGGCTTAACATGAAGATGGACCTCGATCTGAACAAGCTGGTGCAGGCCACGCCGACAACCAGCAGCTCCGGCCTCAGCGGCGTTTTCGCCATTCAGACCAATGCCACCGTGGACTACAGCAAGTTCAACCAGCCCGTCAGCATTAACGCGCCGGCCAACGCCACACCCACCGATAACCCCTTGACCATCTTCCAGCAGTAAGCGTCAAAGCAGGATGGGTAGCCGTCATCCTCCGTCCGCTGAGGAGCCCAGCGAGACAAGACAGCCTGCCCCCTGCCCCAAAAAAAGCGAGGGCAGAGCCGACCGGGCAGCGGTCGGTCATGTCCTCGCCCTACCTTCCTTAGAAGGCGTTTCTCTCCGAAACCTGAAGGCAGCCGGAGTCAGCCAGGCAGGCTAGTCGCGGCCTGGGCGCTCCAGCTCAGTCTGATCGGCATACTGCGGGGCATAGGCGCGCATCCGCTGCTGCTGCTCACGAATCAGCTCGGCCCGCTGACGCAGCGCGCGGGCGGCTCGTGCGGCATCGAAGCTGACCAGACGACTCAGCTCAGGATCGTTGGCCACCGCCTCAAAGCGCGCCGCGAACGAGGCAATCGTCTCCGGATCAGTAATACGTCCCTCCCGGACCGCATTATACGTGCTGACCAGGATTTCCTCTTTCAAGGTCCTGGGAGAGGACGGAGCAGCGGCAGCCTTACCTGACTCAGAGGGTCCGGCGGAGGCTTTCCCCAGGACAGGGCCAGGGGCGAGATCAGCCGCGCGAGCTGTAGCCGCCAGGCTCTGGCCAGCGCCGGCTCCAGCCGGTGAACTCGCTCCCCCCACGCCCTCAGCGCCGTTGCCCGTCCTGGCGCCGCTGGCCTTGACCGTCTCCATCGCATCCGTATCGGGCGGCAGCGAGCCACGCGGTACCACCGCCACATCATGAATATGTACCCAGTGGACCTGGACACCCCAGATCGCCACCTGATCCTGCATACGCTCCGTCAGCTCGCTGTTGATCACCTCCCAGCTCGTAGCCCCTTCCTCATAAGGGGAGACCTCGTAGACCGGAGAGCGACGCGCCAGGAAATACCCCACGCTGAAGGTCGAGGCCACTGCCTGGATCGTTGTCAGCAAGAGCTGCTGAAGGCTGACCTCCCAATCGTTGACCTCGGTCACCGCCAGATGGGCATCTTCTGGCAACAGCTGATAGCAAACTGTCGCCGAGAGATAGACATCCTCCTCGGGGGTCAGATGCACTACCTGGGGCGGGCAGGTCCACTGCGTGCGCCGCGTATTCAGGCGCTGAGCCACCCGCTCCCAGGGGAGGAGCACATTCGGCCCCGGGAAAAGCGTGCGTCGATATTGCCCAAAAGCGAAAACCAGATCGACATAGCCCTCGGGGACAGGATGGAGCAGATAGCGCAGCAGGAGAACCCCAGCCACGACCATCAGCAGCAAGAGGATCAGACTGACCAGAGGACCGAAGAGCGCAAAGGAGCCAGCCACAAGAAAGAGCCCTACGCCGCAAGCCAGCGCCAGCGACCACAACACCACGTTATCGGCGGCATAATACAACATGACGCCGTGCAGGATCGCGATCGCCAGCAGGATCAGAGCCGCCGGCAAGAGGCCAGCATGGGACAAGTAAGCCTTGCCATGCAAAGCAGCTGGCACCAGGAGCAAGAAGGTCACAGCACCAAATAGCAGCGGAAGGAACAGCGGAGAAAACTGCTTGAACGTCAGCCACAGCGTTTCAATGCGTGAGGAAGGATAGCCATCATCGGCCAGTCCTTCGGTATCTGCCTCTGTCTCAGGCAGAGGGGAAACGGATGGTGAGGCATCAGGGGTATATGGACCCTGGCGGGCGGCGAAAGCCGCCTGCGATTCCTGGGCCGGGGCTGCCCAAACCGCGCTGGTCACGGGATCATCAGCCTGGCCCGGGTCCATCCATTGTGAAGACATAGACGCGCCTCCCTCTCTCAGCACCTGAAGAAGTTAATCGGCCCGTTGCTGATTGCTAGTTATATTGCCGGCGCTGCAACCCGACCTGCAGCCGCCCTGGGAGCCGCAGCGCGGACAAGGGCCAGCGCCCGAGCTACCGCAACTACAACTGCCACTCGCGCTGGAAGTGGCAGGCTCCTCCTGGCGATGAGGATTCAGTCGGCAGGTCTGGCAACAACCGCCCCCCCCGGATGAGGCACGCCCTGAACCTGGGCCAGGGCCTTGCTCTTGTCGCTGGGGAGCAGGGATCTGGATGGTCGCCCCGCTCTCCAGCATGACCTCGACCGTTTCCTTGGGCACATTGATCGAAACCACCTTGCCAGGTCCACTCGGCGTCTCCAGGACCGTTCCGATCTGCGGCATACGCTTCTTGGCCTGAATATAGTTCTCATTCTCGTATGACAGGCAACAGAGCAAACGGCCACAGACTCCCGAAATCTTGGCAGGATTGAGGGGGAGTCCCTGCTCCTTAGCCATCTTGATTGAGATGATGCCGAAATCACTGATCCAGGAGCTGCAGCAGAGCGTCTTGCCACAGGGACCAACACCGCCCTGAAGCTTGGCCTGATCGCGAGCCCCGATCTGACGCAGCTCGATGCGCGTGCGAAAGGTCGCTGCCAGGTCGCGCACCAGGGCCCGAAAGTCGACGCGCTCATCCGAGGTGAAATAGAACGTCAAACGGCTCCCATCAAAAGTATACTCCGCCTCCACCAATTTCATAGGAAGCTTGTGCTGAGCAATACGCTGCGCACAGCGGACCAGCGCCTCCTTCTCCTTACTTTTATAGGAGAGCATCATGCGCAGCTCTTCCTCGGTTGCCAGGCGGAGCACAGGTTTCAGGGGGTCACTCAGCTCGCTTTCTGCCACCTTTTTCGCGGGGATCACTACGCGGCCCGCCTCCACCCCACGCACCGTCTCGACGATCACATACTGGCCTGTGCGATAGGTTTGTCCCTGGGGATCAAAATAATAAATGCGCCCGGCGGGACGGAACCGGATACCGACAACCGTCACAACGTTCTCAGTAGCAGAAACTGTCGGCTGCATCGCTCCCGTCTGCTGCCCTTCTTCTTTTTCCTTCGTCTCGGCTGCTTCTGCTTCTCTCGCTCTCGCCTTGCTGACGCGCCACGCCCGGCGCCCTGGCTCCCGAGGGGAGGAGGTGGACGGGACAGACAGCTGGCTCCCCCTAAGCCGATGCGACCTTACAGGACGCCCAACGAGGACAACCCAGAGGGAATGGGGACGGCGGCAGTGCCGCCCCCGACTAGAGCCTTCTCTGCTCGCTCTGCTCTCATGCTTCTCCTGCCAGCTCGCTCGCTTACTGCCGCCTGGAGAGAGCGTAGAACTCAGCTCCGGCTGCCGCCGCCAGCGCGAGCGGCGCGGTGCGGCGCGGTGCCAACTTACGAATCAGGTCAGCCAGCAAGCAGCTCGATCGGCAGGTCAGGCTACATCTCGTTGATCTCGTTCGTCAGCAGGATAGCCTCCGCCACCTCGCGCATCGACTTGCGATTGTTCATACTGGCCTTCTGGATCTTACGGAAAGCCTCCTGCTCACTCAGGCCATAGCGCTGCATCAGCAGCCCCTTTGCCCGCTCCACCACCTTGCGCGTCTCCAGCTGCTCGCTCAGCTCCTTTGCCTTCCCCTCCATCGCGCGGAACTCGTTGTAGCGGGCAAGTGCCACCTCGATGGCCGGGGTCACCTCGCTCTCGCGCAGTGGCTTCACAATATAATTCACGACACCAGCCTGCTTCGCACGCTCGACCAGCGGTTGATCGCCAAAGGCGGTCAGCAGCAGCACCGGCGCGATGCGTTCCTGCGTCAGAATCTCGGCGGCAGCAATGCCGTCCATATCGGGCATGCGAATATCCATGATCACCAGGTCCGGGCGCAATTCGCGAGCCAGGTTCACAGCGCTCTGCCCGTCACCGGCCTCACCAATGACCAGGTAGCCCTGCTTGGTGAGGACATCCTTCAGGTCCATGCGTTGAATGGGTTCATCATCGGCAATGATCACACGTGTTGGCATGCTCGTATCCTGTCCGTATGACTTCAAACAAACCAGACTTGCAACTTCACAAACGACATATTCGACCTGGCCGCTAGCACAGACACAAGACCGTCCCCCGGTCGTTGCTCTGTGCTCTCTGGCTTGTATCAAGAGTATACCACAGGTGTTTGATGAGAGTCGAGATAGAGTTTTCTGCCAGTTGTTTGCACTCACGGTCTTGCCGAGAGCCATTCCCACTCGCTCGCTCCTTCGCCCGAATCTCGCTCTTCCCCAGCATCTATCTGCCACCCGCCGCCCCTGTCAGCCCAGACACTGGCTCAGGCCCACCAAAAAAAAGGGCGCTCCATCGCACCCTCTCCTTCTCTCTCCTGCCGCAGGCCGCCCTGCAAGACGGCGCCGCTCCTTCTGTCCTCCTTGCTTACGCCGGCGACGTCGCCAGCGGAGGTGGTGGCAGGCTGTCTGTCAGGCTACCTGTGACAGTCTGTCGGCCTCCTGCATGATCTGGACCATCAGACGCGCCTCGTGGACGATGGTGCGCAGCTCAGCCGGCGTGATGGACTGGCGGCCATCGCAAAGGGCACTGTTCGGATCGGGATGGACCTCCAGAATCAGACCCTCGGCCCCAGCAGCGATGCCGGCACGGGCCATAGTGGGAACCAGTTCACGCCGTCCCGTGGCATGACTGGGATCAACGATCACAGGCAGATGGGTCAGCTCATGCAGCAGTGGAACACAGGCCAGGTCGAGCAGGTTGCGGGTCTGCGGGTCAAAGCTACGCACGCCGCGCTCGCAAAGGATGACGTTGGGGTTACCGGCGGCGACGATGTATTCGGCAGCAAGCAGCCACTCGTCAATGGTGGCGGAGAGACCTCGCTTGAGCATCACCGGTTTGCCCCGCCCTCGGCGGCCCACAGCCTGCAACAAGGGGAAGTTCTGCATGTTGCGCGCCCCGATTTGCAGGATGTCAGCATAGTCCGCTACGATCTCTACCATTTCCGGCTCCATGACCTCTGTAATCACGGGCAGACCTGTCTCTTGACGCGCCTCCGCCAGCAGACGCAGACCCTCGATGCCCAGTCCCTGGAACTGGTAAGGCGAGGTGCGCGGCTTGAAGGCCCCACCACGCAGGACCATCGCCCCTGCTTCCTTAACAGCCCGTGCAGTTTCTAGCAGCTGCTCGCGGCTCTCGATGGCACAGGGTCCGGCCATGATGACAGGCCTGACCTGCTCTCCACCGATGACGACGGGATCACAGTGACGGGCATCCCCTACAACGATGCGGCTGGGACTGGTCTTGAAGTGACGGCTGACGAGCTGGTAGGGAGTGGTGGGGGTAAGGATCTGGGCGACAGCGGGCTGGCAACGGATGGTCTCCAAAGCCTGGGTATCGAGGACGGCGTGGTCGATGGCGATGACTTCGCTCTCCCCAATACAGGTGATGGCCAGAGGTCGCCGTTGACCGGCAACCTGCTCTACAAGCGACAACAAGGCAGCGCGTTCATCCTGGGTGGCCTGTGCTTCAATGACGATGATCATACGGCTGTCAGTTCCTTTCTCCTGAACTCCTGACTGCATGCTCCCAGACAGGGCAAGATTCCAGGGAAATAAAAAAGCAGAGGTTTTTCGCCTCTGCTTACTCCAGCATGCTGGGGATCTGCACGGATTAGGTGGTTCTGCTCAGCTCAACCTGAAGCGGCCCACCAGCATGCTGGAGGGCTAAAGTAAAAGTAGTAATAAAAAGCGCAGGCAACCACCGCGCGCTGACTCTGCCAGAAACGCGCCTCTACTGGCTGCTGAAGTTGCAGTTGTGGTTGCCAGGGCTTGCTGAGCATCAGATCGTCTATCCTGCTTCCTGTTTGTCTCGGTGCCACGCTGCGCGCCTCTCGACGCGCCCACGTGCCGTGCAGAGCTGCTCTTAGTGGCGCACTCTCTCGCCACTTCCTGAGAATCAGGCTGAGGGCGGATTTCCGCCGCCACTCGCATAGTCTTCTGTAGGAGAAGTATAGGCCCAATTAGCCCGGCTGTCAAGGCCAGTGCCTAAAGGTCCGACCCGGCCAGCGCTCAATGGCCTCTCCCCACAACGAGTCGAAGACTAGCGCTTGCGCGCTCGTCGCCGCAGATAGCGCCGCAGATCACGGTAGTCCTCGTAGAGGTGATCGTGCTCGCCCTTGCTGGCCTCCTTCCTCCCCGCGCTGGCCTTGCTACGGCTGCTGCTCCCCTGGGACGCGCCCCTTCGACGCTCCTCCGCTGGCCGGCCAAAGGAGGGGAAGAGGTCGAAGCGGTTCAAAACAAGCAGCAGAGCAACGAGCAAGACCAGATAAATGACAAGTGCATGAGTGATGGTTACTGGGAAGTTGAAGATCGAAAACTGGATCAATACCTGGTTAAGATGCAAGATTGGTGAGAGATAAGCCAGCGGTATCTGCAGCAGAGTAGCAGCGAAGATGTAGATGAACAGGCCCACAAAGTGACGCGATTTCAGGAGGGGACGGCTTGCCTGATCAGTCGAGCTGCCTGCTGCCTGCCCGCTGCTTCTGGCCGCCGTCGAGGAAGCCTGTGTCTTTGTCATGTTCCGAACGACCTTTTGCTGCTGCCCCTTGGTTGCTGCCTCGCTAATCTTCTTGTTGGCACGCTCTGCGCCGCCAGACTCGCCTTCGGGACTCGCCCCCCGGTACAGACGCAAAGCCCGCCAGAGGCGCATTTTGCCCGCATCGGCTGGCGATCGCTGACGCTCCGTCTGCCCTTGCTCGGCAGCGGTTTGCGTGACCGAGGCGAAAAAGCCGGGCTGGCGGCGGGCGCTGGTCGCTTTAGCCGCGCTTGCTGCTTTGGCCGCGGCAGAAGAAGCCCGCTCCTCCGCCCGGGCCGAGGCCTGCTGTGTCCCTCCTTCGGCTCGTTGGTTAGATTGTTGCTCAGCGGCAGGACTGGAGCTACTGGAGATCACCAGTAGCGGACGCTGCCGCCGCGGATTAGCCGGGCGCTGGTCGGCATCACGGGTCATGAGGGACCTCCCGCAAGGTGTTTCCGCAAAGTTGCATTTCCATCATCGCTCTGGGGAATCTGCTCGCTGCGCTGTCCGCTCGACTCGCTCTCGCCGGCTGTCTGCTTGACAGCAGGTTGCTCCTGGAGAGCATAGTCGGCAGCGTTAGCCGCCCCCGCCAGCTCTTGCAGGGCATTGGTCGCGCTGGGCGCGCTAGCTGGATAGGCCAGGGAAGGCTGCAGGAATGCTTGAGCTGGGGAAGGGGCTCCAGCAGGCTGAAACTGAGGCTGCGGCTGCGACTGGGGGGCGAAGGCAGGAGCCAGAGCCTCCAGGACCGCCAGACCGGCACGCGCAATTTCATCATCGCGCCCTGGCGCATTGCCCCCGCTGATTCCTATGCCCCCTATGGTAGCCCCGCCAAGACGAATCGGCCAGCCACCCGCTGCCATGATGAAGCGCCCCTGAGTCATCTCCGCCAGGCTGGAGGCAAAACCCGGAATGGCTGATCCCCACTGCGCTACAGCATCCGTCGGCTGGTTGAACATCACTGCCGTGGTGGCCTTGGCAATGCTGATGTTGGCCGTGGCCCAGCCATATGGAGCCATCATACGCTCAAACAGAACGAGATGCCCACCAGCATCAACAATGGCGATGCTGACAGGACTGCGCAATTCTCTAGCGCGCTGCTTGCATGCTTCTGCGATTCGGCGCGCAATCTCAACTGACATGCTCACGCGGTTTGCTCCTCCTTGACACCAGCAGGCCGGCTCTCTTCGCTCGCCAGCAGCCTCCGCTTCCAGTATATCCTCTGGTGCCTATTCTGCTGCTTCAGCCGGGACCATCCCCAGTGTCCATTGCATTGCGTTCATTGTATCGCACTCGTTTAGACGGTGCAATAGATAGAAATTTACGGCTCCTTTGCCGCGCCACATACTTTCTCCGGCGTCGCTCTCTGGCTCGAGGCGCCGGGCAGCGCCTCGACCAGTCTTGCTATACTTGCTATACTAAAGTAAGTTTGTCCCTTAGTTTTATCTGCCTACGGAGATAGCAGCTGGCATGCGTTTGGGCCTTCAGGTAAGTAATTTCACATGGCCCATTGAACAGGGTGCTCTTGGCGATACGTTTGCCCTGATTGCAGAACGAGCCGAGCGCGCCGGCCTCTCCAGTCTCTGGGTCATGGACCACTTCTTTCAGATTCCGGTGATGGGGCCAGCCGAGCATGAGATGCTGGAAGGCTGGTCGGCTCTGGCTTTCGCCGCCGGTCGGACAAACCGCATTCGCCTGGGGACGTTGGTCACCGGCGTAACCTACCGCCATCCCGGCCTTTTGGTGAAGACGGCTACGACGCTGGATGTGCTTTCGCACGGGCGCAGCTACTTCGGGATTGGCGCCGCCTGGAATGAGGAGGAGCATCGCGGCCTGGGGGTGCCTTTCCCACCACTGGCCGAGCGCTTCGAGCGCCTGGAAGAGACGCTGCAGATCGCGCTCCAGATGTGGGCCGGCGATGAGCGTCCTTTTCAGGGCAAGCACTACCAGCTCGAACGCCCCTTGAATTCGCCGCTCCCAGTCCAGCAGCCTCATCCGCCAATCTTGATCGGCGGCAGCGGCGAGCGCAAGACGCTGCGCCTGGTAGCTCGCTACGCCGATGCTTGCAATCTGTTCACGCATGGCGGCAGGGAGCAGCTGCAGCATAAGCTGGAGGTGCTGCGCGAGCACTGCGAGGCCATTGGCCGCCCTTATGAGCAGATCGAGAAGACGACGCTGAGCAGCCTGCGCCTGTCCCGTGATGGGCGCGCCGGCTCGCTGTCTCCCGCCGCTGCCGTGGACTTCTTCGGCGGCCTGGCCGAGCTGGGCATCGATCAGGCCATCTTTATGCTGCCCAATGACTACGAGCTGGAGCCTTTTGAGCTGCTGGCCACCGAGATTGTGCCCCAGGTAGAGAAAATTGCGGTGGCTGGTCGCTGACGGCAGGTCGGCGTGAGCTGGGGCAGATGGACCCGCTGTCGATGCTGAGCGAATAATAGAGGAGATTGCAAACGGCCAGAGGAGAGAGGGAGCGCTCTATGAGCAAGCGCACCGTGCTGACTGAAGAGGAACAGCGCTTTGTGCTCGGGCAGCGGGTGGCGCGCCTGGCTACAGCAGATGTGGAGGGCCATCCCCACCTCGTGCCGGTCTGCTACGCCTTCGATGGACGATGCTTCTATACGCCGCTCGATGAGAAGCCGAAGCGGGTGGCCGTGACGGAGCTGCGTCGGGTGCGCAATATCGAGGCGCGGCACGAGGCAGCTCTCTTAATCGATCACTACGAGGAGGACTGGTCACGCCTTGGGTACGTGCTGGTAGAGGGGGAGGCTCAGCTGTTGCCGCCGGGTGACGAGCGGCAGCAACAGGCTGTGGCCCTGTTGCGCGCGCGCTATCCCCAGTATCAGCGCATGGCGCTAGAGCGGTTGCCGCTGATTATGCTGACGCCACGGGCGGTGACTTCCTGGGGGCCGGCGCTGGCCCTGGCCCGCAGCTCTCCCAAGTCAGAGCAATCCTGAGCTGGTGATAGGCTACCCGCCCGCGCTCAGGAAGTGCGACGGTCGGCATGAGCAACCGGCAGCGTGAAAAAGAAGGTGCTGCCCTGGCCGACCGTGCTCTCGGCAAAGATGCGTCCGCCGTGGGCCTCGACGATGTGGCGAGCAATAGCCAGACCCAGGCCGCTCCCTCCCCCACCGGCTCCAATATGGTCGAATTTAGAGCGTGAGCGATCGACTTTGTAGAAGCGCTCAAAGATGCGCGGCAGGTCTTCGGGGCGGATGCCAACCCCTGTATCGCGCACAAAGAAGCGCTGGCTATGCCCGTCCGGCTCGGCAAAGGTTCCGACCACGACCTCGCCTCCGGAGGGCGTGAATTTGATGGCGTTGTGAATGAGGTTAACGAGCACACGCCCAATCTGCTTACTGTCGGCAGCGACCAACACCTGCCCATCGCGAATCTCGGTCCTCAGTCTGACCCGATGGCGCTGGGCTTGAGGCAGCAGACGGGCCATGCCTTCGCGTACCAGCTGCTGGGCCTCGACCGGCTCGATGACCATTGGCAGCTGACCCGACTCGATGCGCGATAGCTCCAGGAGCTCGGAGACGAGCGAGGTCAAATACTGGACCTCTTTCTCGATGCGCTCGACAAAGACCTGCGCCTGCTCGGGGTCCGTTTCAATAGTGTCCTCCAGGGTCTCGGCCAGCAGCCGCACGGAAGCAAGCGGGGTGCGCAGCTCGTGCGAGATGTTGGCGACGAAGTCGCGGCGGACGCGCTCCAGGCGCCGCAGCTCGGTGAGGTCCTCGATGGCCACGGCAAAGTAGTGGTACTCAGGCTGCCGCTCCAGACTCGCCGACGGCTTGTGATGCTCCAGGGGCGTGACCGAGACTCTCCAACAGGGACCAGAGGGACCTTCGTTGAATTCCGCGCTCTGAGGCCGCTGGTTGGCTATGCTCTCGCGCACCAGCTGGATCATGGCGACACTGCCGATGAGCTGATCAAGCTTGACCTTCTGCAGCGGCCCCGTGACTCCAAAGAGGCTGCCGACATGGCGGTTGTAATAGCGGATGGTCAGCGCGCGATCGATGACGAGCACCGGCCAGGGTGCCGCCTCTAGCAGCTGCAGGAAGAAGTGACGATAGTTGATGCTTGTTGTCTTCTCGGCTGTTGTGCGCTCTGTCAAGGCTGTTTCCTCGCTTCGCAGCATCACCAAACCAATCAGCCACCAGGGATGACTGGGCTGTGGGCCTTGTCGCTCTTGCCCTTCTCGTCCGCCTGCCCGTCTCTACTCCGGGTCCCCTGGCGCCCCAGCCCGTCTTACACGGAAGGCTGATCGGCTCCGTCCGCGCCCGTCCCGTTCTCGCTCGCAGGGGCCGGCTTGGTGGCAACGTGCACGGCTACAATGCCGCCGTTCAGGCGATGAAAGCGCACCTCGCTCCAGCCCACCTCTTCCATAATGGCCTTGAGCGTCGGCGCGTCGGGGAAGTGCGTCAGCGAGCGCGGCAGATAGCGATACTCTTCGGCAGCTTTGCCAATGATAGCGCCGAAGAGGGGCGCGATACGATAAAAGTACAGGTGAAAGAGCAAGCCAAGCAGCCTGCCAGGTGGATGGCTGATCTCCAGGCAGACCATGTGCCCACCAGGTCGCACGACGCGCAGCATCTCGCGCAGCGCCTGGCGTAGATCGGTGACGTTACGCATCATGAAGGCCGAGCAGCAGCCATCGACGCTGTTGTCCGGCAGATCGATATGCTCGGCATCGCCCACGCGCAGCTCGATGCGATCCTGTAATCCCAGGCGCTCCAGCTTACGCCGTCCCAGGTCGAGCATTTCGGGCGTGATATCCATGCCGATCATGCGCGCCCCCGGCCCGGCCTGCCGGATGACGGCAATGGCGAGATCTGCTGTGCCCGCCCCCAGGTCTAGCCCAATCTCGCCCGGTCCCAACGCCAAACAGCGAGCAGCAAAGGCTCGCCAGCGGCGGTCGAGTCCCAGGCTCATAAGGCGGTTGAGAAGATCGTAGACGCGGGCAATGCGCGCAAAGAGGCGCTGGACATAGGTGCGTTTTCCTCCAGCGCGCCTGAAGGACTCTTCCAGAACAGTATCCCCCGTGATAGGTTTTTCCATGCCTTCCTCATCTCCAATCCAGGGCGGCAGCAGCTACCCCGTCTTCCTTCGCTCCGACCTCAACTTAGAGACCAAGCGGGCGCAGCAACGCTGCGGCGGCAATCCCCAGGGCCAGCAGCAGGCCAAACTGCAGATGCAAAGCGGCGGTGCGCTTGAAACCAACAATAAAGGCGGCGCGTTCGCGCGCGCTGAGTACGGAGCGGACGTTGATAAAGGCCAGCGGGAAGCTGATCCAGACGATCAGCGTGTGTAGCGGCAGCAGGCCGGCCAGCGCGAAGAGGCTCACGGCCAGATAGCTGCCAATAACGAGCGCGGCATGATAGCGGCGGGCAAAGGTCTGGCCCAGACGCACGGGCAGAGTCAGCTTGCGCACGGCTCGATCTTCTTCGTAATCACGAATGTTGTTCATGTTGAGAATGGCCGTGACCAGAAAGCCCACCGGCACGCTGGCGGCAAAAGCCACCCACGACCAGCGCGGGATTTGTACATAGTAGGCGCCCCAGGTCATCAGCAAGCCCATCGCGATGTAGACCAGCGGATCACCCAGGCCACGCGCCGCCAGCTGGAACGGTCTGGCGCTGTAAAAATAGGCGATGACCATGCCAATGAGACCAAAGAGCAAGATAGCCGGCCCACAGAGCACAACCAGCACCAGACCGAGCAGCGCGGCCAGCACAAAGCAGGCAATCGCTCCACCCAAGACCTGGCCCGCTGTCATCTCGCCGCGAAAGATGACGGTACTGGCCCCGAGCGATTGCGGACTATCGAGGCCATAGCGATAATCGAAATACTCGTTAAAGTAGTTCGTACCGATCTGGAGAAAAAGGCTCGCCAGCAGGGCCAGGGCGAACGGCCCAGGGCGAAAGGTTCCCTCATAAGCGGCCACCGCCGTGCCGACGAACAGCGGACTGACAGTAGCCGTCAGCGAAAAAGGGCGGGCGTTCTTCACCCAGATCTTCCAGTCTTTCCAGGAGGCTGGCACGTCGTCTTTTCCCCCCTCGTAGCACGCTCTGCCTGGCTGCCTCCGTACTTCCTCTTCACCCTCCTCACCTCTCCTTCGTTCCTTCCTTTCCGCTCCCCCCGGTTCCAGCTCGGCCAAGGAAGCGAGAGCGGTGGTGGTGTGGCCAGGCCAGCCACCAGCAGCTAGACCTGGAGAGGCGCTGAGAGAGCGAGGCAGAGGCAGGCTGCTTTCTTCATCTCATTATCGTCATACATAAGGATAGTGCGCCAGCGGGAAAACGTCAAACAGATTCCAGCCGAGATGAAGCAGGATAGGGCGAGGTCGCCAAGAAGGCGCTGCCGAGGGCCGAGGGAGAAGAGCAGGTCAAAGCCGGTCAGGGGCAGGTCAGGCAGCATTGTGGTCGCGGGGAAGCTGTCACCAGCATGACCCCGCGACCTATCAAGCACTCAGGCGCGTCTCTTCGGCGGCGAGCTGGCGCTCGACCTCCTGGCGATAGGCCGCTTTCAGGCGCTGCAGCTGGTCGGGAGACCAGCCATGCTCGCGGGCCATCAGCGAGGCAACCGCCTCAAGGGCCTGCAGGCCACGCTGTCGATCCTCCAGGAGGAGCGAAGTACGGCGGGCCAGCACATCGGCGGGCGTCATCGCCATCTCATAGCGGCAGGCGTAGACAACTTCAGCCTGAATATAGGGCAGATCAGCCACCAGGCGCTGGGCGAGTGTCGGCTCGTTGGCAATCAGCTCTAATATCTTGCCTGTCTCGGTGCCATAGCTCTGCAACAGGTGAGCCGTAACATCACCCGCCAGACCGGCAGCTGCCGCCCGCTGCACAAGCTCAGGTCGCGCCAGCGACCACTCCTCGCCGCCAGCCAGGCGTAGCCGCAGCGTCGGATGACGAGGCTGGCGCCCCTCGCGCTCGTCGAGGCGATCCACCGTATCTTGAGCCATACGACGATAGGTCGTCAGCTTCCCGCCCACAATCGTCACCAGACCAGCCTCGTTCTCCAGCACGGCATGTGTCCGCGAGAGGCGGGCCGTGTCGCCCCCGCTCTGCTCGCGCGGCTTGAAGAGCGGACGATAGCCAGCGTAGCTGCTGATGATCTGCTCGCGCGTCACCTGCAGCGACAGGTAGCGGTTGAGATGCTTCAGCAGGTAGGAGATATCCGCGGCATCAGGCAAAGGATGATCGAGATCACCAGAGCCCGTGTCAGTCGTCCCCACAATGACGCGCGACTGCCAGGGAACAACGAAGAGAATACGGCGATCTTCGGTCTCGGGGAGCACAATGGCGGCCTCGCCAACATGCAGATCGTCGCGCGAAAAGACCAGGTGGACGCCCTTACTTGGCTCGATGCCCACTTGCGGTCTCAAGCCACAGAGAGCCTCGACCCGTTCAGCGAAGACACCGGCGGCATTAACCACATGCCGGGCCTGGACCGCAATTTCAGCCCCATCGAGCATGTCACGTACACAGGCCCCACAGACGCGCCCCTGCTCAAGCTGAAGGCTCACCACTTCAGAGTAGTTGGCGATGACTGCGCCATAGCGGGCCGCCGTGCGGATGAGGGTCATCGTCAGACGGGCATCATTGGTCTGGGCATCATAGTACAAGAAACCGCCTTTGAGACTGGTACTCACCAGGTCAGGGGCATAGCCTAGCACCTCCTGGCGGCTCAGGCGTCGATGACGCTCGATCCCGTAGCGACCCGCCATCAGGTCATAGAGCGTCAAGCCAACATCGAGGACGGCGCTCAAGCCCACCCCTCCAGGCGTGGTGAAGGGAATACCTACCGGATGACGGTCTCCGCGATAGAGCGGCAACACAAAGGCCAGCGGCTGCACCAGAAAAGGGGCATTGTGCAGCAGCAGGCCACGCTCAACCAGGCTTTCGTGCACCAGCGGAAAATCAAAGTTGGGCAGATAGCGTATCCCGCCATGAACCAGTTTGGTCGACTTACTGCTGGTGCCGCCGGCAAAGTCGGCCTTCTCGACCAACGCAACGCGGTAGCCACGCACGGCTGCCTCCAGAGCGACACCGGCACCGGTCACTCCGCCCCCAATGACCAGGACGTCGAAACGCTCCTGCTGCAGTGCGTTGAGGTTTTGACGGCGTGTGGTTGCTGATAGCAATTGCATGGCTCCCATCTGTAGAGATCTGGCCAGCGCCGGCCTGGGGCCGAACCACGTCCGCTGCTGGCGGCGCTTGCTCAGATGGCCACCACGCCACCTGAACAGGATCAGCCCCCAGCGCCCAGCCAGCGTACGCCCATTGCCCCACCAGCCCGCCCATCGGCGAACCAGTGGGGGCCGTCAAAGATGGATCGACCGACCGCTGGCGACTCTACGCTGCCCCCCACCGTCACCTCCACCGCTACGAGGCAGACATGCCACCCTGAATCAGGCCCCAACGACTCACTCGCCGCCAGAGGAGAGAGAGACCTGCCGGTCTCGCCCAGCGGACGAGTGAGCCGCTCAGCTACCCGAGCAGCCTGCAGCTGGCGGAACCTTGAGGATGTAGAGTAGACCGCTCATCATGATGCCATTCCAGGCCCACACAGCGGGATAGCCTTCGAGAGCGAAGGCCGTGCTGCTCTCCTCCCTGGCTGGACGATGCCAGCCCAGCGGAGCGGCGTGGAACAAGTGCACTTCCCGCCCCGACTGGCTCCAGCGACAGCGACGAGCACCCTTCAACGCTGCGTCGATCGATCCGATCTATGTCTCGGATCAGGTATCCTGCCAGCAGGTGGCGCAAGCGAATCAGCGAGCAAGGAGGAAGAGATGGGCCGAACAAGCGTATCTCTCGCTCGACCAACCCACCTCAGTGCGTCTCTGCCGACGAGCTACAGGCGCTGAGTATGGGCAGCCATTGATCAAGGCGAGTCACAGCCACCGCGCGGACCCCGCTGGCCAGCACGGCGCGCAACTGATTGGCCCCATAGAGCAGGCCCGACGCCATATACGGCAGATCAAGGGTTGGTCTGAGCGCAGGCATAATGTAAGGCACCACATGCGCCGGCGTGAAGTCCAGCATATCGACCACGTCACGGTCCACCGACTCCAGAGCCATCTCCAGCCCAGTCGAATCGACCGCGAAGATACGCTGGATGGCCTCCAGTCCCAGCTCATGAGCCAGCACCATCACTCTGGGGTGACTGGAAATGACGCCCCGGATGTGAAAGTGGCTCGCAAGATGGCGCAGACCCGCATAATCGGCATTGACGCCATCGATGTGATCCATATTCACATAGAGGGCATAGCCGCTGCGATGGGCGCGCTCAACCAGTGCCTTGAATTCAAACAGATTGCAGTGTCTGAGCAGAATAGCCCGCACCGCCGGCGTCTCCAGCGCCTGTACAAAGCGCGGGCGGGTTTCCACAACGGGCACCAGCACGCTGGAGGCCGGTAGGTTGAGCAGTGATACACCGGACTGCATACGCATCACCCATCTCGCACGTGCCTGGGACAAACGCCTGAAAAACAATAAAGTCCTGAGCCTGCCACACTCGTGGCAGCGCCAGGACTTCTCAAGTCTCTGTCCGGACGATATTCGCAATGATCAATCACACCGGGGAGAAGGACCCTCCTCCCCGCTGCGCTGTACCTGCTGGTTAGGACAGCCTTTACGCAAGTAATCATACCTGTCCCAGGTACTTTCTGTCAAGTGGCAGCCGTACCCTGGTAGGCGCCACGCTTTCTTTGCTACAATGAGAGCGGAATGACCAGAGAGGAGTTTCTCAGGCTGGCCCGCGTCCATCCTGTGGCCGCGGCCATCAAGGCAGAGGAGGACTGGACTCCGGCCCTGGAGAGCCGGGCCTGCCTGCTCTTTGCCCGGCACGGAGATGCCTTCGCACTGGAGCCACTGGTTGAGCAGGCCCATGCCCGGGGGAAGGGCGTTGTTGCGCATCTCGACCTGCTGGCCGGCATCGGCAAGGACCGCGCCGGTCTCGCCTATTTGCGCCACATCGGCCTTGATGCCGTGATTACCAGCCGCCCCTCCCTGGTAGGCATTGCCAGAGCCGAGGGCCTGCTGACCATCCAACCCCTGCTGTTGACCGAAGAGCTGGCCCTGACCAGCTGTATCCACCAGATTGCGCAGGCTCAGCCCGACCTGATCGAGGTCCTCCCGGGGATCATCTTCCCCGACTTCGCCCGCACTGTGCGCGCCCTCCTCCCCGGCCCTTTCATCGCCGGCGGCTTCATCCGCACCCCCCAGGAGGTCGCCCGCCTGCTGGCGACCGGCTGCGTGTTGATCAGCAGCAGCGCTCGCCAGCTCTGGCAAGCGGCAGCCTAGGCAGGGGCCTCGCTGGAGACTCCTGTAGTGCTCTCTCCCTGCCGCCTATCAGCTTCTTCTGCCTCGTCGAAGTTGCGCTGGACCAGCTCGGCAATGGAACGTACCGCCTCCTCGGCGTCCTCTCCCTCCGCGCGTACATGAATGGTGCTTCCACAGCGCGCTCCCAGTCGGAGTACGCCCACGATGCTCTTGGCATTGACCGTCTGCGTTCCATACTGGAGCAGGATCTGCGACTGAAAGAGGGCCGCAGTCTGCACCAGCAGGCGGGCTGGACGGGCATGCAGACCCACTTTGTTGGTGATAAGCAGATTGCGTTCTACAACGGGCATGATCGGTCTCTTTCTCCCTTCCTCTCACCTCTGCCCAGTGAGTGCTTTGCTCAGCGGGGCTCTCTCGGGGAAACCCGGCTGTTCTTCTCGTCCTGTTGTGAAACCTTCTGCCAGCAGGCTGGCCGGCCTTTTATGTCCTGTCCCCGGCGGGCTTATCGTCGGGGGCTGTCTCCTCGGTTGCCTGGCCTTCCGCCACAGGCAACTTTGGCAGGGTGGTGGCTGCCATCGCTGCCTCGGCTACCGCCGGCAGTGGACTGCCGATCGAGGCCTCCACAGCGGCCACCACTGCCCCTTCAACCAGGGGGGCGCTACTAATCATCACTGGGCAGTCATGATCTTGCTTGAAGAGTTCCAGCGCCATCTCGGCGGCAAGGCCAGCGCTGCCGAGATCGAGTAAGACCAGGACTCCCTCGGGACTGGCCGCCTGCCGCAGGGCCTGGAGGATTTTGTCGACCGAGGTGCCGAGTCCTCCTTCGGCAGTGCCTCCCGCCGGCGCAATCACGACCTTGCCCTGCGCCATCTGGCCCGCTAGCTCCACGACGCCCTCGGCCAGACGCGCACTATGCGAGACAATCACTAAGCCAACCGTCATTGGAATATTCTCCTCGCCATGAGCAACAGAGGAGGGCCAGCTCTGGGCCACCTGCCACGGTTTCGAAGCGCCGTCAGCTTAGCCTGCCTGTCTGCCTGATCTGACCTGGTCACAGCGACTCGCCCTTGCTCTACCCTCAAGGCCGATAGAAACCATTCCCCGCTTGCCTTGTGGAAGCGAGGCTCTCTCAGGTAGTCGTTCGATCGTTGCCACCTGTCCTGCGTCAACCTATCCCAGTGGGTCCCTCAAACCAGGTAGCGGGCCACATGGCTGGTAGCCAGGTGGCGCGATAGATAGAGAGGCAGGTAGGCTGACAGCAATGCTCAAGCCGACGGGGAGGCACCGGCTCAGTCAGCAACTTCGGCGAGCGTCTTCAGCAGCAGCCAGCTGGAGGTCGCGCCCGGGTCCTGGTGACCGATGCTGCGCTCGCCCAAATAGCTAGCCCGGCCCTTGGTGGCCTGCATGGGGATCGTCGCCTTCATGCCTTCCTCAGCGGCCTCAGCGGCGCGGCGCAGCAGCACGGCCAGGCCCTCATGCTGCTCCTGGGCCTTGCGGGCTGCTGCCAGAGCTGGCTCCAGGGCGTCGACCATTGTCTTCTCCCCCGTATGAGCCTTGCCGCGGGCTTTGATCCCATCCAGGGCCGCCTGCAGCATCTCGATGACGTCCGCCTCGTCCAGCTCATGCTTACCAGCGGTTACCATCCCAGCGCGCAGAAAGGCCGTTCCGTAGAGCGGGCCACTGGCGCCGCCCACCGTCGAAACCAGAGTTGTCCCGACGGTCTTCAGGATGGAACCGATATCCATGCCGCTCAGTGAAGGCAGCTTGTCGAGAACAGCGCGAAAACCGCGATCCATGTTGACGCCATGATCAGCATCGCCGATCGGAGCGTCAAGCTGGGTGAGATAATCACGCTGCTCGTGAAAAACCTGGGCCGTTTGCGTTATCCAGCGTAAGACATCCTCTGTTGTGATTGGCATAGCCTGCTCTCCTCCGTAGTGTTGGGGTGCGGGTGCGGGTCGCTCTGACAGCGCGAGCGTCATTGTCGTCGGAGCGGGTAATAGCGAGTGTGACGGGAGTGGCTTGCTGGCGCTCTTCTTGACGGAAGGCCAGGCCGCTGGCAGCAGCGACCGGCTGAGGCATAGAGCAAGGCAAGGGGTGGGCGCTAGCAGGTAGACCCTTGCCCCGCTCCTGCCCGGTTGGCCCTGTCAAGCCAGCCTGGACACGAGGGCAAGCCAGCCAACAAGCACAGCTCGACCGTCAGCCCGGTCCGGCTCAGATCCCCCAGCGCAGGGCTGGAGTCAGCACAGGGGCATCCCAGTAGCGCAGCATCTCGTCATCGACGCGCAGCAGCGTAATAGAGCAGCCAGCCATCTCTAACGAGGTGATATAGCTGCCTACCAGGGAACGGGCGATTGTAATGTTGCGCCCCTTGAGAATACGCGCCAGCTCGCGCGCGACAATGTAGAGTTCGATTAAAGGTGTGCCCCCCATGCCATTGACAAAGGCCAGGACGCGCTCGCCGGCCTTCAGGCCGAGGTCCTCGATAATGGGATTGGCCAGCATCTCGACGATGTCGGCTGCTGGGGCCAGTTTGACGCGCCGGCGCCCGGGTTCGCCGTGGATGCCAATACCGATCTCCATCTCGTCCTCGCCCAGCTCAAAGGTGGGCGAACCCTTGGCGGGAACGGTGCAGGAGGTCAGGGCCATGCCCATGCTGCGCCCCTGCTCGTTGACGCGCTTGGCCAGGGCCGCCACCTGCTCCAACGAGGCCCCGCTCTCAGCGAGACCCCCGACGATCTTCTCCAGGAGAACGGTGACACCGACTCCGCGCCGACCGGCGGTGTAGAGGCTGTCCTCAACAGCTACGTCATCATTGGTGATGACACTGGCGACTTCGATGCCTTCGGCCTGGGCTAGCTCCGCCGCCATTTCAAAGTTGAGGACGTCACCCGTGTAGTTCTTGATAATCTGGAAGACGCCAGCCCCGCCATTGACGGCCCGCATGGCTGCGAGAATCTGGTCGGGAACTGGTGAAGTGAAGATCGCGCCAGGACAGGCGGCATCAAGCATGCCTCTCCCCACAAATCCCCCATGCATTGGCTCATGACCGCTGCCCCCTCCCGAGACAACGCCTACTTTGCCCCGCACCGGTGCGTCTGCCCGCACAACGATCTGATTCTCCAGATCGACGCGGATCAGCTCGGGATGCATGGCAGCCATGCCTTCTAGCGCTTCTTTGACGACCGTCTCTGGACTGTTGATGAGCTTCTTCATGCTGCCTCCTTTTCCCAGAAGTCGAGGGCCGCTTCGTTGCCCTCCTCTGACCTCGACAGCGACTCCGCTGCTCCCTCCTTCCCCACGTCGCCCACCGCTCTCCGCTCCGCTTGAGAGCCGCTCACCGGTCTGCCATTGCCTGCGGAGACCTTCCTCCGCCGCCAATGGCCTTCTTCAGCACATCTGCTCGGCCAGGCAGGCGCCCACGCCCGCCTGCCCCCCACTCGCTAGAGATGAGAGCCTCTGGCTTTGCCTGTCTACTCTTTAGACATGCAAGATTCGTGCCAGCTTTCCCCGGCGCGTGGGAAGAGGCTCCCGACAGGTCACCGCACACCCACCCCACGCTCTGCCATCGCTTCAGGAGCGTTGCATCATTGCAACAGCTCGCTGGTTCAGTTTCATTATTGAAACATGCGTTGTTTCACTATGGCAACACCTCACCCGGGCCAGAGGCCGGGAAGGAGGAGGCGCCGGGAATGGGGCGCAAGCCGTAGCGCACCATCTTGCGCCACAGGGTCGTCCGGCTAATGCCGAGCAGGCGCGCTGCTTCGCCTGGGTGGCCATGACAGTGCTCCAGCGCTTGCAGAATGGCATTGGCTTCTGTTGAGCGACTGCGTTCTTTGAGTGGCTGGCGCCCTGGTAGAGCTGGCTGGGGTTGCCACTCCTTTGCGCCTGGCTGATCCTGGCCCATCTGCCGGACAAGAGACGGGACCTCGGGCGAGGCTGGGGCTGAAGATGTACTCGCCAGCTCAGTCTCGGCAGCCTGGCGGATCTCCGGCGGTAGATCCTGCACGGTAATAGTATCGGAGCGCGCCAGGTAGGTGAGGCGCTCCAGGAGGTTTTCCAGCTCGCGCACGTTGCCCGGCCAGCTATAGCGCTCCATCAGGGCCAGAGCCTCTGGTGTGATGCCAAAGGAGCGGCCCAGGGTCCGGCTCTGTCGCTGCAGAAAGTGCTCAACCAGCAGGGGCAGATCTTCCAGGCGCTGGCGTAACGATGGGATATGAATAGAGAGGACATTGAGGCGATAATAGAGATCGGAGCGAAAGGTTCCGCGCCGCACCTCTTCACGGAGATCCTTATGGGTGGCGGCGATGATGCGCACGTCGACGGGTATGACGCGCTGTCCTCCAATGCGCACAATGGTGCGCGTTTCAATGGCCCGCAGCAGGGTGGTCTGCAGGTCCAGGGGCATGTCGCCGATCTCATCGAGGAAGAGGGTGCCACCGTGGGCCTGCTCGAACTTGCCCGAGCGCCCCTGGCGGTCTGCGCCGGTGAAGGAGCCGCCTTCGTAGCCAAAGAGTTCAGTGTTGATCAGCTCGCGCGGAATGGCGGCGCAGTTGATGGCCACGAAAGGGCCGTCGGCTCGGGGGCTGTTGTTATGGATGCTCTGGGCAAAGATCTCTTTGCCAACGCCGGTCTCACCGTGCAAGAGAACCGTGGAGTTGCTATGCGAGGCCAGGCGTGCCAGACGCAGGGCTTCTTGCAGCGGGGCGCTGCTCCCTACAACGTTGGCAAAGGTCAGACGCGCCCGCGCGCCGGTCATTCTGTTGACGAGCTTTTGCACGCGCTCGATGCTGCGCAGGATCAGCACGAAGCCATCGGAGATCAGTGGGCCCCCCGATGTACTGCTACCGCCCACCGTCAGGCGCCCCAGGACCGGCTCGGGTTCGCCCGCAGTGAGGGCGATGGGCTTGAGCGAGCAGAGGCAGGTGACACGGCCCCGCGCTGTTTCAAAGACGACCTCTTCCTCGTTCAGGGGCTGCTGACAGGCGAGCGCTTGCTGGAGTAGTGGGGGCAGCGGCAGGACGTCGCGCAGGCGCCGCCCCATCACGCGCGCTGGCACCAGTCCAAGCAGGGTGCCGGCAGGCCCGTTCATCTGGGAGATGACGCCATCGCGCCGCAGCAGGAGAATGCCCTCTGGCAAGCTCTGGAGAATAATTTTGAGCTCCGCGAGCAGCTCGTTGGCGTTGCCGAGCCAGACCTGCATCTGAAGCTGACCGCTGATGACCTGGGCTGCGGCGGCCACCATCCCGAGGGTGTGAGGATGGCTGCGCTCACAGGGACCCGCTACCGCCAGAACTCCAATCGCTTGCCCGAGGGGATCGTGCACCGGTGCGGCAGCGGTGTAGAGAGCATGCAGGGCGGAGCGGTAATGCATGGCTCCCTCTAGCTGCATGGGGAATGACTCTTGTAGGGCCAGGGCCAGGGCATTCGCCCCTTGTTGCTCTTCATCCCACAGTGTTCCCACACGCATCCCCAATGGTTCCAACCGGGCGCGCACTTCAGGATCACCGATCAGCTCGATGATGCGCGCCTCGGCGTTGGCAAAGAGGACCAGCGAGTCCGATCCTTCGATGAATTGATAGAGGTCCTCCATCGCCGGACGAATGAGGGCCAGCAGGCGGCGTGAGAGCGGTTGCGGGGCCGCGGGGCCGGAGTCTGGCGCTGGTGGCTGGCCACAGGGATCAAGGCCCAGCGCCGCGCAACGCCGCCAGGACTGCGCCAGAGCCGGCGGCAGCAGCTCCTCGCGTAGACGCCCCTGCAGAACAAATTGTTCCCAGATCGCGCGATAATCCTGGACGCTGCTGAGCATGTTCCCTCCCTCCCTCTCCGGGCCGTTGGCGCGGCTGCGGTATCGCTCGCCTCCACTGGCCTCTGATCAGACAGCGGTCACGGAGGAAGCGACAGCTGGGACAGTCCGCGGCTTTGGCTGGTCTGGATAGTACAGTATAGCACAGCGCTGGCCCCACCAGAGTTCTTCCCTGGCAGAGCCAGCGCCTTCTTCCTTCATCGGCTCACAGGTCAACCAATCAGCCGCCTGGCTGATCTGCCCCGCGTGGCCTGGTGGTCAGGCTCAGTAGCCGCTATATTCGCCTTTGGCCGTCACCTTGCCCCAGAAGAGCCGGTAGGTAAAGACAAAGTAGATCACGGCCAGGACAATGCCGATCATCCACCAGATCAGGCCGACCGTCAGTCCGTAAGGGCTGCCGGAAGCATTATAAATGGTCAGGCTATGGGCCGGATCAACGGCGGGCAGTACGTCAGGATAAAGACCGAAGGCCGAGCTGGCCAGCATTCCAGCAATGAAAGCGCAAGAGGAGAAGAAGGCCGCCAGATCGCGATTGCGGAAGGCAAAATGGCCTATGCCCAACAAGCCCACAAAGGCGATCAGGGGGAAGATGGCCCCCCAGGGGCGGGCGTTGAAGCTGGCGTAGATCTGCGGCTGTACCGCGAAAGTGGCGATTGTGCTCACGATGGTCAGGACAATCGTCACCGGCCAGCTGATGCGCAGGATGCGTCGCGCACGCGCGTTGAGAGTGCCGTCGGTCTTGCGCGCGATGTAGGCCGATCCGTGCATGGTCAGGGTACTGGCGGCCATCAGGCCGATCAGGATGGTGTACCAGTCCAGGATGCCGGGGGTCTTGCTAAAGGGGTTGAAATCGGTCCACAGTGGCTCAAAGAAGACACCATGTGCATCCAGGGGCACGCCGCGGATCACATTGGCCAGGGCAGCGCCGTAGAAGATGGCCAGCAAGGTGCTGCCGAGAAAGAACATGCCGTCCCAGAAAGAGGCCCAGACAGGGCTGGGGACGCGCGAGCGCAGCTCAATGGAGACACCGCGCCACATCAGCAGCCAGAGTACAATACAGAGCGGCAGATAGAAGCCGCTGAAGCTAGAGGCATAGAGCACCGGGAAGGTGAAGAAGAGGGTACCGCCGGCGGCGATAATCCAGACCTCGTTTCCGTCCCAGACTGGACCTATGGCGCGCAGAATCAGGCGCCGTTCCTGGTCGCTGCGGGCAGCGATCAGGTGAATGATGCCGGCGCCCAGGTCGAAGCCGTCCAGCAGGACGTACATCGTCAACATAAAGGCGACAAGAATGAACCAGAGTGTTGCCATCAGCCTTGACCTCCCTCGCTCAGCTCAACCTTCTGCCACCGTACCGGTGGCCAGGCCGGGCAGACCGCCCTCTTCCGCGACCTCGGTCTCCTCTCCCTCGCCGCTCTCCGGCCCCTTGAGGGCCTCGGTAACTGAGAGAACCACGTAGAGCAGACCGAGCAACAGGTACATACCGGCAAAGCCGATCAGGGTAAAAAGCACGTTGCCCGCCGAAAGGTTGGCCGACGAGCCTTGCGCCGTCGGTAAGAGGCCGTAGATGATCCACGGCTGGCGGCCCAGCTCGGTGGTGAACCATCCGGCAGTATTGGCAATCACCGGGAACGGCATCGCCAGCATTAAGATCCACAGCATCCAGCGCGTCGTGAAGAGGCGCCGTTTCCAGAGCCAGAGCAGGCAGGCTACCCCCATGATCGGTATAAAGAAGGTGCCCAGGCCAACCATGATGTGATAGCTGTAGTAGAGCAGCTCGATCGAATCAGGTCGCTGACTCGGCGGAAACGCATCCAGACCTGTGACTACCGCCTCCCAACGGCGATAGGTCAGGAAGCTCAGCACCTTGGGCACAATCAGCGGGTTGTCAAGCTGGCCAGTCGCTGTATTGGGCTGACCGAGAATGACGATGCCGGCCCCCTGCTCGGTATGAAAGAGACCCTCAAAGGCCGCCAGCTTGGCCGGTTGATATTTAGCTACCTGCTGGCCCTCCAGGTCGCCGCTGGGATAGAGCTGGATGATGCTGGCGATCAGGCCGACAATGACTCCCAGCGTCACAAAGATGCGCCCGTAGTCAACGTGGCTCTTGGAGAGCAGATAGTAGGCCCCCAGGCCGGCCATGATGAAGGCCCCCGTGATCACAGCCCCACTCATGGTGTGCAGATACTGGGGAAAGATCCACGGATTGAACAAGACTTCCCAGTAGTTGGAGATGTGCAGGCGGTTGCCGACGATGGTGTAGCCTACGGGGTGCTGCATCCAGGCATTGGAGGCCACAATGAAGGCACCAGAGGCCCAGGTACCCAACCAGACCATGACGGAGGCAAACCAGTGCACCTTTTGCCCAAAGACCTTCTCGCCGAAGAGAAAGACGCCGAGAAAGGCTGACTCCAGGAAGAAGGCAAAGGCTCCTTCCATCGCCAGAGTCTGGGCGATGATGTCTCCAGCATAGGCCGAGAAGCGCGCCCAGTTAGTGCCAAACTGGAACTCCATCGGGATGCCGGTGACAACGCCCAGCACAAAGCTGGTGGCAAAGATCTTGGCCCAGAAACGGGCGCTGATGTTGTAGCGCTCTTCCTTCTTGATCAGGTAGAGTGTCTTTAAGAGCACGATCAAGAAGGCTAACCCCATTGTGATCTGGGGGAAGATATAGTGATAGCCTACGGTGAAGGCGAATTGTACGCGCGATAAGATGGTCGATAGGTCCATATGCAGACCAAACCTCCCACGAACTAACCGAAACGCCACTGCTACGACGCTGGAACCCACAGCCAGCCAGGATGGCGTACGGCTCACTCAGGCCACAGGCAACAGGGCGTTTTGCACTTCCCACAAACGTCGATAGAGGCCGCCTTGCGCCAGCAGTTGCTCGTGTCTGCCCCGCTCGACAATGCGCCCTCCATCCAGGACGAGAATTTCATCCATGCGCTCCATGTGCAGGAGACGATGGGTTACGAGCAGCGTTGTGCGACCTTGCATCAATCTATCCAGCGCCTCAAACAGGGCCTGCTCGGTAAGACGGTCCAGGTTTGCGGTAACTTCATCGAGCAAGAGCAGCGGCGCATCCTTGAGCAGGGCGCGAGCAATGGCCAGGCGCTGGCGTTCGCCGCCCGACAGCTTGAGGCCCTGCTCGCCGACCCAGGTGTCGAGGCCGGCGGGCAACTGGCGCACGAAATCGTCAAGCTGAGCCACCTCCAGGACGCGCCAGAGCTGCTCTTCGGTAGCGGAGGGCGCAGCCAGACGGAGATTGCCACGAATGGTGTCGTTGAAAAGGTAGGTCTCCTGCGTCACGACGCCCATCAGGCGGCGCAGATCAGCCAGCCCAAAACCCCGAATGTCCTGGCCCGCGAGCAGGATGCGCCCCTCTTGCGGGTCCCAGAAGCGCAAGGCCAGGCGGAGCAGGGTACTTTTGCCGGCGCCGCTGGGACCAACGATCGCCACGCGCGCGCCAGCCGGGACACAGAAGGAGATGTGCGCCAGGGTGAGCTGATGCCCTGCCTCTTCGTAGCGAAAGGTGACGTTCTCAAAGGCTAGCTCCAGCGATCTGCTGGTCGGGACAGGCAGCGGCTGCCCAGGATCGCTGACGGCGGGCGGGGTATCGATGATCCGAAAGAGGCGCTCGCCGGCGGCCAGCGAGTGGCCAAGCTGCCCGAAGGCTTGAGCCAGCGGCGTGATGGCTTCAAAAGCTGCCAGCACCAGCATGGCCAGAAAGCCCAGGTAGACGCTATTGATCTGGCTGGTCGCCGCCAGAGGAATGGCGAGCAGCAAGACTGACCAGACCGCCAGGCCCGTGAGCAGCTCCTGCAGCCCTTCTTGCAGGCCACCAGCCACGGCCAGCCGCTGCTGAAGCCGGTCGAGCCGCCTCTCCCAGGCGGCCAGCTGCTCGCGCCGCTGCTCTGCCTGACCATAGGCCAGCAGGTCGCTCATCCCTTGCAGGCTTTCCACGAGGTGGACGTTCACCCGACCACGCAGCGCCAACTGCTCACGTCCCAGGCCACGCGTCAGACGGAGGGCCAGCAATGGCAACCCCAGGCCGCTGATGAGCAGGAAGAAGAGGGCCGCCAGGGCCAGGACCGTATTGAAAATCGCCAGGAGCCAGCAGGTAATGACCGTGACCAGTGCCGCCACCAGCACCGGCGCCACTACGCGCAGGTAGAGATTCTGGAGTTCGTCAACGTCGGAGACCAGACGCGCCAGCACATCGCCGCTGCGCCACTGCCAGAGGCGCGCCGGTGCCAGCGGGGCCAGTCGGCGATAAACAGTCACCCGCAGATGCGCCAGCAGGCGGAAGGTGACGTTATGCGAGAGCAAACGCTCGCCATAGCGAGCGGCAGCCCGCACCAGGCCCATCAAGCGCACGATCGCAATTGGGATGCTCAGCAGGACGATCATGGCCACGATGGCTGCCCCGGCGATCAGGTAGGCGGCCATGCTCAACAAGAGCATACTGGCCACGACCATGACTCCGCCCAAGAGGACTGTCACAACGATCTGCAGCGTAAAGGGACGGAGAAAGGCCAACAGGCGCCAGGCCGTTCTCGTTGTTGATCGTTTGCTGGTCATAGGGCCTCGGCCTCCTTCTCGGGCACGGCTCCGGCTTCCTGCAGCCGGGCCGTCATCAATTGCGCATAGGCGCTCGTGGACTGCTGCAGCAGGGCCGCAGGCTGGCCAGATTCGACTAGGTGTCCACTGTCAAGGACAAGGACCTGATCGGCAGCGGCCACCGTGTTGATGCGATGGGCAATGACTAGAACCGTGCACTGACGGCGCAGGCGAGCCAGAGCCGCACTCAACAGGGCCTCACTCTCAGGATCAAGGCTAGAGCTTGGCTCATCCAGGATCAGGAGCGGCGCCTGCTTTAAGAAAGCCCGCGCCAGGGCGAGACGCTGAAGCTGACCGGCACTCAGCCGCAGACCTTGCTCGCCCACCTCGGTGTCATAGCCCGCCGGCAGCTCACGAATGAAGTCCGCCGCGCCCGCCAGTTCGGCAGCACGCTCCACCTCCGCGTCGCTGGCCCCAGGTCGCGCCAGACGAATGTTGTCGCGCACGCTGCCACTAAAGAGGTAGGGACGCTGCGGCACCAGCGCTACGTACTCCCGCCAGAGATCCGCCGGCAGGCGATCCAGAGATAAGCCATTAACCAGGATGGCCCCACTCTCGATCTCCATGAAGCGCAGTAACAGATTGACCAGCGTGCTCTTGCCCGCGCCGCTGCGGCCAACCAGAGCCGTGCAGGCACCCGCAGGCAGGGTAAAGCTCACATTTTGCAGGGCCGGGCGCTCGCTCCCAGCATAGCGACAGGTCACGTGCTCACAGGTGATCGTCAAGGGAGCAGCAGACCACGACGGCGCAATGGCTTCGCCCGGTTCGCTGACCGGCGGCATAGCAGCCAGGATCTCTCGCATGCGTCTGGCCGCAACTCGCCCCTCCATGCCGGCATGATATTGCGTGCCCAATTCACGTAGCGGTCGATAGAATTCAGGAATGAGTAATAAGACAAGAAAAGCTTGTTCAAAGGGTATCTCGCGATTGATCAGACGCACACCCAGAAAGACAGCAATCAGACCAATAGCCAGCATGGTCATGAATTCCAGGACTGCGCCCGAGAGAAAGGCGTAGCGCAGTACTTTGAGAGTGCGACGACGATATTCATCACTCAGTCGGGCCACGTGCGCTTCCTGGGCGCCGCTGCGACCAAAGAGATGAAGGGTCAGCAGTCCCTGGATGGTATCGAGAAAGTGCGCGCTCAGCCGCGCCAGGGTCGTCCATTGGCGCTGAATATGTTTCTGGGAATAGCTCCCCACCGCAATCATCAGGATGGGGATGACAGGGCCAGTGATCAGCAAGAGCATGGCGCTGAGATGATCCAGCGGCCAGATAATGACCAACAAGAGGAGCGGGATAACCAGGCTCCAGACGGTCTGCGGCAGGTAGCGAGCCACATAGGTCTCCAGGCGCTCGCAGCCCTCATTGAGGATGGCAACCAGCTCTCCACTGCGCTCGCCGCGTACGAAGAGAGGACCTAGACGCAGCAGATGCGCAAAGAGACGGCGCCGCATCTCGCTTTTGACCCGACTGCCAGCCCGACGCGCGCTGAATTCGCGCAGCCAGACGAGAGCAGCCCGCAAGCCGATGATCACGAGCAGGGCTATGAGGGCTGGCCCGACCTGCTGCAGATCAGCATGGCCAAGAAAGACACGCGCGATAACCCAGCTGAGCAAGGCCATCTGCCCCACAGTGGCCAGGAGCGCCAGCAGGCCCGCCAGGACACTCAGCGCTAACGGCCAGCGCGCCGCAGTACAGTAGCGCAATATCTGCTTCTCCATCGCACTCCTCTTGGCAAAATCAGCTATCCGATCTCTCAGGTCTCTCAGATGTGCTCTCAACACCCTATACTCTAGCGCAATCCCAGGCCCCTGCAATCGGGGGAGAACCTGAACTTTTTTGCGGAGAATACCGTATCCGCTCTGTCCTGAGAAATAGTAGAACACCTGAGAGGCAAAGTTGCAACGCCGCCGGGCAATCGAGAAAAGGCTCAGGCTCTTTTGTGAGGGGACCGTAAGGCCTCTCACCAGAGGCGGGCGAGCAGGAGAATAGACAAGCCCCTTGAGCAGCTATCAAAACTCTCACGTTTCAGCAGTGTTAAGAAAGCAATAAAAGATCTGTGAAATTGTGCCTGGCCACAGGAGCCATCTCTCGGTAGAATGGCTGGCACAGAGACCAGGAAAGGCCAGTAACTCTGACTGATCTGAAATCACTAGAAGTGGAGTAGTCAAGAAAGAGAGACTTTCACATGATCGACTGGTACCATCTCGTACTCTTCTTGCATATTCTGGGCACCCTCGGCCTCTTCATGGGGATAGCCGTACAGTTGATTGGCATGCTGAGAGCACGCCAGGCCCAGAGCGTAGAGGCTGTCCGTCTCTGGAGCAGCATGCTCCGGCCCCTAGGGAGATTTATGCCGCTGGCGTCCTTGCTCATCTTTTTCGCTGGCCTGGCCTTGTTGCTGGGGTCCTGGGGCTGGAGCCACGCCTGGCTCGATGTCTCGCTGGTTCTCTTTCTGCTCGCTGGCCTGGCGACCGCTCACGTCAATAGCACTCATGGGCACCGCCTCGGCGCTCTGCTGGCAGGCTCCGGAGCAGGACCGGTTAGCCCAGAGCTGCGCCAGATCCTGACGCATCCGCTACCCTGGACTACGACGATCACAAACTCGATCCTGGCCATCGGCATCCTCTTCCTGATGGTCATAAAGCCAGGTTGGCTCGGCTCGCTCCTGACAGTTGCCGCGGCCTTCGTCATCGGCGCGATCATCTCGGGTCTGGTGATCCGCCAGGGGAGAAACGATCCAGCCATGACTCCCCAGGATCAGGGACCGCTTCCGGCTTCACAGACCGCCAACCAGCGCTGAGGCAGGAGATCTGCCAGCCAGCCCTTTGGTTGTCTACGTAACCACGCTCATAGGGCAGATCTTGCTCAGGAGCCTGCCGCCAGGCTGACACCAGCCAGCAGGCTCAGGCAGCTCTGGCCAGGTTCTCTCGCTCCCGAAAAAAGGGTGTTGACTAATTGAGCCACCCGCGTTATAATAGTGTCGCAAGCCGTTGTGAGAGCCACATTCCTCGATAGCTCAACGGTAGAGCAACCGGCTGTTAACCGGTGGGTTGCAGGTTCGAATCCTGCTCGAGGAGCCTCACAAGAAGTGAGCCACAGAAGTCAGTGCTTCTGTGGCTCTTCTTTTTGCCGGCGCTGGCCTGCCTGTTTTTTTGGGGGCCATCGCTTCTCTCCAGAAGCGAGCCGCTCACCCCTCTGCTGGCCCAGCGCGGTGCTGGTCCTCGCCGCGCTCGACCGAGCCTGCGGCCAGATTGCCTTCTTCAGCCTCGGTCGGCGGGCTACCGGTCTCGGCGAAAATCGGGCGCAGCTCGCTGATAGTCGGCGGGCGACTTCCTGCTCCCCCGCGCCGCAGCAGGCAGAGCCGATAGCTGACACGATCAGGCCGATAGTAGCGCTCCTGTATGTAAATAGGGGCATTCCCCCCCGTGCAAGAGAGGCGACGGATCAGTAACAGCGCGGCACCCACCGGCACCTCCAGCAGGCGGGCCTGCTCGGGCGTAGCATTGGCCGCCGTGATCTCAAAGGTCCCTGCCTCAATGGGGATGCCATAGCGCGACTCTAGCAGGTGATAGATCGTCTCGCGGCCCAGCTCCTCCTCGGGCAAGAGTACGCCAAAACGCATCGGTAGCCAGGTCACATCGAAAGCCATAGGCCGGCCATTGGCCAGGCGCAGACGATCGAGGCGCATCACCTCCTCGCCCTCGCGCAGGCCCAAGGCGCTGGCCACCGCCCGGCTGGCCGCCTCGCGCTGGAAGGCCAGAACACGCGAGGATGGCTCAAGGCCAGCTAGCTCCATGTCCTCGACAAAATCGGTCAGACGGACAAGGCTCTGCTCGACGCGCTGCTCGGCTACATAGGTACCTTTCCCATGACGCCGCACGACCAGGCCCTCGTCTTCCAATTCGTTGAGGGCCTGACGCACGGTAATGCGGCTGACTCCGTACGTTTGCATCAGCTCCTGCTCGGTCGGTAGGCGATCACCAGGACGATAAACGCCGCGCTCAATCCCGCCACGCAGAATCTGCTTGAGCTGGTGATAAAGCGGCGTCGGCCCCGGCATCAATTGCTGTGGTGTTGGCATACTTCTCCTCAGCCTGGCCCAGTTCGCTTCCGTGGCAATGGTTATGACGATATGCTCACTGCGGAACACTCCCCTCATTATAGGATATCAGAGCACGTGCGGCAAGCCATTATGCGGAAGGAGCGCTGAGTGGAGCAAGTGCAGCGAGGGCACGCTGTAGCCGCCCTCTCGCCTCCTGCGCGATCTGTGCGAGCTGCGCGTTGCCGCTCACCGCCAGCATGGCCTGGGGATCGGCGATCTCGACCCGACTGCCGTCAGCAACGGCGCGCACGACGACATTGCAGGGCAGCAGGAGGCCGATCTCCGGTTCGATCTCCAGGGCCCGCTGAGCCAGGTGGGGATTGCAGGCCCCCAGAATGACGTAGGGGACAGTCTCCAGCCCGAGCTTGTCGCGCAGCGTGCGCCGCACGTCAATCTCAGTCAGGACCCCAAAGCCCTCCGCCTTGAGGGCCTCCTTGACACGCTCAATAGCCTGCTCATACGGTACAGAGAGCGTAGTACCAAAACCATAGGTCGCCATCGCTTTTCTCCCTCCTTTTCTGTTTACACTATTATCGCAGCAGCGATTGACACATTTGTCGACCTGCTGCTCGTCGGTCCGCTCCGCTTGACCGCTGTAGACACAGCTACCAGATGGACGTTTTTCTGCTCTCTCGCGCACACGCGCAGGCAGCAAGCCAGCGAACGGAAGCGCAGACCGGGCAGCAGGCGAGAGGAGAAGGCAAGGGCCGCATAGCAACGGCGGACTGGGCTGGCTGCGAGCGCCCGGCTCTACTGACGCAGACGGAGGTCCGGGCCGGCGGCCTCGCCCTCCTCTATCGGCTGCTCCTCCAGGGTCAACCCTGACCCAAGCTGGAGAGTTTGGGCCAGCGTCGTAAAACGCTCCTGGACGCCAGCACAGACAATGTCACACAGGGTCAGGACACTAGGGTCGGCCAGGGCATAGTAAATGCTGGTGCCAACCTTGCGCCGCTTGACTAGTCCTCCCTGCATGAGGGCTGCCAGATGCTTCGAAACATTCGGCTGGCTGGCCCCCGTCAGGGCAACCAGCTCGCCAACACTGCGCTCACCCCCCGTGAGGGCCGCCAGGAGCTTGAGACGCAGTGGCTCCCCCAGGAGACGGAAGCGCGCCGCAATAAGCTCAAGCAGCGGATCGGGAAAGCCTCCTTCGCTGCTGATCTGCTTCCAGCGCGTTGCGCTCTCGGGGTCAAGCGGCTGCCGCTCCTCCCTTCCTTGAACCGGCTGCAGTCTCTCCTTTGTCAAGATGCTCTCCTTTCTCGCTGCGAGTACTGGTCAACGGGTGAAAATCCATCGCCAACCACTTGACTTAATGACTATATAGTAATATAATTAGAAAGGAAAGTCAAGGAGAGCGAAGGCCACGAAAGACAGACCGCCTTCCCTGAAAGCGAGCGAAAGAGAGAGCAAAGCCAATGTTTGAACGCTTCCTACGACGCGCTGAAGAAGCGCAGACCGTGCCGACGATTGCTGTCCGCGAAGCCTGGGAGCGCCTGGCGCGCGCGGATGGCGAGACTGTCTTGATAGATGTGCGCGAGCCGTGGGAATATCGCAGCGGCCATGCGCCGCGCGCTGTCAATATTCCCCTCGGACAACTGGCTGCCCGCGTCAACGAGGTACCGCGCGATCGCGAGGTGCTGCTGATCTGCCTGAGTGGTCACCGCAGCGCTCAGGCAGCCAGGCTGCTTCAACGTTTGGGCCTCTCGCGCGTCGTCAATATCAAAGGCGGGATCACGAGCTGGCGCCTGCATGGGCTACCTATCGAATAGTGGGTCAACCGTCGGACCTACCAGGGAGCGCCGCACCAGGTCAGCTACAGCTCCCGCCCCAGAGAACGGGAGATCCAGCGTACTCCATTTTTTCAACTCTCCTGTGGTCATATCGACATAACGATTCAAGATGATATACTACTAGAGGCCAGCCGCTCCTGTGGGTGAAGAACGAGCAAGCGAGCGAGCGAGCGAGTGAGCGGCCCAGCCTTGGGCGAGCGCCACCCCCCCGAGGCTGGCAGCAGGCGGGTGGCTGTGAGGTGAGAACCATGCAAATCGAACAGTTCTTCATTGAAGGTCTGGGGCATCAATCCTACTTTGTCAGTGACGGGCGCAGCGGTCAGGCGGCGGTGGTTGACCCACGTCGCGACGTTGACGTCTACCTGGAAGCTGCAGCGCGCTCGCAGGCGCGCATTACCCACATTCTGGAGACGCACATTCACAACGACTACGTCACTGGCGGGCGTGAGCTGGCGGCGCGCACAGGTGCCACGATTGTCGCCAGTGCTGATGCCCATCTGCTTTACCCTCACCAGCCGGTGCGCGACGGCGAGCGCTTCCGCGTGGGCGAGCTGACTTTCCAGGCGCTGGCGACCCCGGGCCACACGCCTGAGCACACAAGCTACCTGGTTTATCAACCGGAGAGCAGCCAGCCCTATGCTCTCTTCAGTGGTGGCAGCATGCTTGTCGCCAGCGCAGGCCGCACCGACCTGCTCGGTCCAGAGTTGACCCTGACCTTGACGCGCCAGCAATATCACTCGCTGCTGCGTCTCCTGCAGACCTTACCCGACAGCGTGCTGGTTTATCCGACTCACGGGGCCGGCTCCTTCTGCGTGGCGAGCGCTGTTGGCGCCAGGCGCAGCACGACTATCGGCCAGGAGCGTCTGGCCAACCCCGTGGTGCAGGCGCGCGACGAAGTCGACTTCGTACGCCGCCAGCTTGCCAGCTATACTGCTTACCCGCACTATTACCGCTATATGCATGATATCAATCAGCAGGGTCCGCGTATCCTGGGCGGGCTGCCGGAGCTGCCGCCGCGCTCCCCCCAGGAAGTGCAGCATTGGCTGCAGCAGGGTCTACCGCTGATTGACGGTCGTTCCCGCACAGAGTTCGCGCGCGAATATATCCCTGGCTCTTTGAACATCGAGCTAGATAGCTCCTTCGCCACTTACGTTGGCTGGCTGCTGCCCTTCAATACGCCGCTCTTGCTGCTGATCGAGGACGAGGAGGGTCGACGCGAGGCTGTGGTGCAGCTGATCCGCATCGGCTATGAGCAGGCTCAGGGCTACCTGGCGGGTGGCATCGCGGCCTGGAAGGCTGCCGCTCTGCCCACGAGCAGCTTCGAGCGCATCGATATCGATACGCTCTATCGACGCTGGAAGAGCCAGCCCTCGCTGACCGTGCTGGATGTGCGCCGTGATGACGAGTGGCGGCAGGGCCATATTCCGGGCGCGCTCCACGTGCATATCGGCGACCTCCCCCAACATTTGGAGAGCCTGCCACGCCATACGCCTTTGGCGGTCGTCTGCCACTCCGGCCACCGCGCTTCGATCGCAGCCAGCATGGTGGCAGCCACAGGACGCGAGGTCCTGGCTGTCGATGGGGGCGTGCCCGCCTGGCAGGCGCGTGGTCTACCGCTAGAGTCCGAGCCCGCAGAGGAGCCCGCCCAGCCGTCGGCGGAGGATCTGGCGACGCATGCTCATCCGTGAAGCCCACGATCTCGCAGACCCTGGCACGGCAGAGCGAGAGCGGGCCAGCTGCCGGCACCCTCTGCCCTGGGCCTTCCTGGACATATGGTTGTGCATGCAAGGCGCCGCTGGACGCGGTAGAATGTGGCGGGCCTCTCCCCCACAGCGAGGGGATCTCGCCCTTTCCTGGGCCGACTGCGGCGCGCAACAGCGTCAGAGAGTAATAGAGAGCATCAGTAAACGAGAGAAGGTGGAACGATGGCTTTGATTGGAGAGAGCGATCAGGAAAAGATCCGCGATCTTTTCAAGGATCTGGATGGAGATGTGACGATTACCTACTTCACGCAGCGCGAGTCGCCGCTGCTGATTCCAGGCCACGAATGCCAGTTCTGCAAAGAGACCCGCGAGGTCCTGGAGGAGGTGGCCAGCCTCTCGGATAAGATCCATCTTCAGGTGAAGGACTTTTATCGCGATGAGGCCGAGGCCAGGCAGCACCAGATTGAGCGCATTCCGGCCTTTCTTCTGGAGGGCAAGGCCAAGGGACGCTTGCGCTTCTTCGGTATTCCGGCAGGCTACGAGTTCAGTACGCTGATCGAGGATATCCGCAGGCTGTCGCGTGGCGAAACAGCGCTCAGTCCCCAGACGCAGCAACAGTTACAGTCGCTGCAGCAAGACCTCCACATTCAGGTGTTCGTCACGCCAACCTGCCCTTACTGCCCACGTATGGCCCTGCTGGCCCATGAGCTGGCGATGGCCAGCGAGCGGGTGACAGCGGATGTCGTGGAGATTTCCGAGTTCGTCGATCTGGCCCAGCGCTATCGTGTCCAGGGAGTGCCGAAGACGGTGATCAACGACCGCTTGGAGATTTTGGGGGCGGTGCCTGAGACACGGCTGATGCAGCAGATCGTCCAGGCTTTTGCTCCTGCGGCGGTCCAGTCTTCTCAGCCCTCTCAGCCACAGCAATGAGTCAGGCAAAAGAGAGAGCAGAGCACAGACTTTCTTCCCCAGGGCAGGGCCTCCCAGAGCCAGAAATGAGCAAGTCAGCCTTTGCCTGACAGATTGCTTATCGGCTTGACATTGGCTACGCGATCTGCTACACTAAAAGCAATCCGAACAAAGGCGCATGCTACGCGCTCTAGAGAGTGACACAGACGCAGAACAGGAGGAGTAGGCGCTCTGGCCCCGGCAGAGAGGGAGGATCACCGGCTGCAAGTCTTCCCCGGATGGCAAGCGCTGAAGGTCGCCTGGGAGTCTGAATAAGGGAGCTTGTCGCGGTCCCGGCAGCGTTGAGCAAGGGAGAGAGCAATCGCGGAGGGGGCGGTCGGTAGGTCGGTACGAGCATACTGAAAGGGACGCGCGAGCTGCTGCGGTGTGCCCGTTAGCGCACAAATGAGGGTCAATCGTCCCCTGCCAGGATCAGGGGAGGAGAGCAGCAGCATTGCTCAAGATGGCGGTCTTTACTGGCCGGCAGAGCAGCCCACGTGTAAGCCTGAGCGCAGGGCGATTGACTGAAGCAAGGTGGTACCACGAGTATGAACCCTTCTCGTCCTTGACGGCGGGAAGGGTTTTCTGTTAGAACTGTGATCCGCCCAACTCCCCGCCTTGGGATAGTGGGCTCCCTGGTTAGTTCAAAGGCAGCCAGGCCCCGCCCGCTCTCAGTGCCGCGGTCTGAGCTGACAAAAAGTGGCCTGGCCGCGTCTGACCTGAGTACGCTTTGAGCCATCATTGCTATCATCATCATCGTTGCAGCTGTTCATCATAGCAGCCAGGGCAGTCCAGCCAGGCGATGATAGTGGAGTTCACCCACTACCGCAGGAGGGAACATGATTAAGCAGGAGAAGATAGCCAGTATCGAAGAGAAAAAGCAGTTGCTTGCGGCCCTACCCAAAGCCTATGAGCCGCAGGTGGTCGAGGGAAAATGGTATCGCTTCTGGGAGGAAGGAGGTTACTTTAAGCCGCGCCCGAATCCGCAGCGGCCTCCCTTTGTGATCAGCATGCCGCCACCGAACGTGACTGGCGTGCTGCATGTGGGGCATGCCCTCACCGCTACCATCGAGGATATTATGATTCGCTACCATCGGATGCGTGGCGATGAAACGCTGTGGGTGCCGGGCGAGGATCACGCCGGCATCGCCACACAGGCCGTGGTGGAGCGTGAGCTGGCCAAGGAGGGAACCGATCGCCATCGTCTGGGTCGCGCCGTCTTCCTCGAACGGGTCTGGCAGTGGGTTGGCCAATATAAGAAGCGCATCCAGAACCAGCACCGCCGCCTCGGCGTCTCCTGCGATTGGTCGCGTCAGCGCTTTACCCTGGACGAGGGCCTCTCGCGCGCCGTGCGCGAGGTCTTTGTGCGCCTCTACGAGGAGGGCCTGATCTACCGCGGCGAGCGCATCATTAACTGGTGCCCGCGCTGCATGAGCGCCATCTCTGATCTGGAGGTGGAGCACGAGGACACCCCTGGCAAGCTGACCTACGTGCGCTATCCGCTCAAGCCCGAGGCCGGGAGCAACGTTGAGGCAACCGAATATATCAGTGTGGCCACCACGCGCCCGGAGACGATCCTCGGCGATACGGCGGTGGCGGTCAACCCGCGAGACGAGCGCTATCGGCATCTGGTGGGGCGCACTGCCATTCTGCCGGTCATTGGGCGCGAGATCCCGATCATCGCCGATGAGGCCGTGGAAATGGGCTTCGGCACCGGCGCTGTCAAGGTGACCCCCTTCCACGACCCAACCGACTTTGAGATTGGCCAGCGCCACGGCCTGCCGCGCGTGCAGGTCATCGGCTTCGATAGCAAGATGACCCCCGAGGCCGGCCCCTACGCCGGTTTGGATCGCTTTGAGGCGCGCAAGAAGCTGGTTGAGCAGCTCCAGCAGGAGGGTCTGATCGTCAAGATCGAGGATTACACGGTCCCTCTGGGCCATTGCCAGCGCTGCCATACGGTGATTGAGCCGCTGGTCTCGAAGCAGTGGTTCGTCCATATGAAGCCGCTGGCCACGCCGGCGCTGAACGCGGTCAAGTACGGTCAGATTCGCATCCTGCCCGAGCGCTTCACGAAAATCTACTGTGATTGGCTGGAGAACATCCACGACTGGACGATCTCGCGTCAGCTCTGGTGGGGCCATCGCATTCCTGTCTGGTACTGCGATGACTGCGGCGAGACGATCGTCAGCCGCGAGGATGTGGTGCGCTGTCCCCATTGCGAGAGCGAACGCCTGCATCAGGATGAGGATGTGCTCGATACCTGGTTCTCGTCCTGGCTGTGGCCGTTCAGTACGCTCGGCTGGCCCGATGATACGCCAGATCTCCGCCGCTACTATCCGACCTCGGTGATGGAGACAGGCTACGACATCATCTTCTTCTGGGTGGCGCGCATGGTGATGGCCGGCATCCATTTCATGGGGACGATCCCTTTCCGTGTCATCTACCTCCACGGCCTGGTGCGCACCGCCAAGGGCGAGAAGATGAGCAAGTCGAAGAACAACGTCGTCGATCCAATCGATGTCATGGATCAGTACGGCACCGACGCCCTGCGCTTCACTCTGGCCACCAGCAGTACACCCGGCAATGATATGAGGCTGGTGCCCGAGCGCATTGTGGGCAACCGCAATTTCGCCAATAAGATCTGGAACGCCTCGCGCTTTGTCTTGACAGCGACCGCAGAGATCGAGGACGGTGTGCCTCCCCTGGAGGCCCTCCGCCCCCGCACCCTGGCCGATCGCTGGATCGTGAGCCGCATCTCACGGCTGATCAGCGATGTGACGCAATTGATTGAGGAGTTCCAGTTTGGCGAAGCCGGTCGCCGCATCCACGAGTTCTTCTGGACCGAATACTGCGACTGGTATCTGGAGATCGCCAAGGTGCAGCTCCAGGGTGACACCGAGGCTCGCAAGACGACGGCGGCGATCCTGCGCGCCCTGCTCGATACCGCGCTGCGCCTTCTCCATCCCTTCATGCCCTTTGTGACAGAGGAGGTGTGGCAGCATCTCTATCGCTTCAGCGAGCCGGAGCCAGAGCGCTGGCCGGCCCCGGCCCTGATCGTGGCCCCCTGGCCGCAGGCTCTGGCAGCCGCCAGAGATGAGGAGGCTGAGGAGGACTTCGCCCTCTTGCAGGAGCTGATCACGCGCATCCGCGACGCGCGCAATCAGCTCGGCGTGGAGCCGGCCCGCCGCATTCAGGTGCTGCTGGCCGCTGGTCCGAAGCTGGCCCTCCTCAGCGAGCAGGCGCCCTTGATTGAGTTTCTGGCGCGTACAGAGACGCCGCGCTTCTATGAGCATCTGGAGCCAAAGCCACAAGGGGCGATGAGCCTGCTGGCTGGACCAGTGGAGATCTACCTGCCGCTGGCCGGGATGTTCGACGTGGAGAAGGAGCTGGCCCGCCTTGATAAGGAGATCGCCCGTACGGAGCAGGAGATTGCCCGCTTCCAGGCGCGACTCGCTAACGAGGAGTTCGTGAAACGGGCCAAGCCCGAGGTGGTGGAGCGCGAGCGCGAGCGCCTCAGCGAGCAAGAGGAGCGGCTGGCCAAGCTGCGTGAGCGCCACGCAGCTCTGAGCAGCTAAGCCCCTCGCCAGCGCTTGCCAGCAAGGCCGGACCAGGCCGGGCCGAGGGCCCTGCAACCTTTGCCAGCCTGATCCAGTCAGCCGGAGGAAGAGAGCAGACAGTGACTCCCATGTTCCTCCTTTTTCGCGCGCACAGGCAAGGAGCGGCCCATCGCCTGCTGCGATGGGCCGCTCCTTTTCCAGACACGCCACCGACAAGGAGAGAAGCTAGTTTCCTTTTTCCCTCCAGAAAGCAGAGGCTAATCCGGCCTTAATTGAGCTGCTGCCAGCTTTGGCCGCCGTCGCTCGTCTTCAGAATATGGGTTTTGGCCGGAGGTGCCAGACACAAGGCCCAGCCGGTGCTGGCCGTCAGGAAATCCAGTTGAATGACGTCGCTGAAGGGACGAGCGGGTAGCTGCTGGCTCCAATGTTGTCCCCCATCGTGGGTCACATAGAGGGTCGTGCGGTCGGTCGCATAGCCGACATTGGCTGAGACAAAGGACGAGGCAATGACCGCAGCCGGCAGCGCCGCCCCAGCGCGCCAGGTTTTGCCACCGTCGTGGGTGGTGTAGAAATAGAGGCTCGCCTTGCCAGCGGCATAGACATTGACGGGCAGGAGGCCATCGCGACTGGAGAAGAAGCGCGGTGGCAGGGTAGCGATTTGGGCCTTCTCGCTTCCGGTGGGCAGTGGCAGAGACTGAGGTTGCCAGCTCTGACCCCCATCGTGCGTTACATAGAGCCAGGCCCGCTTGAGACCCGGCTCACTGCCGGTGGCCCAGCCGGTGGTGGTATCGATAAAGGCCAGCCCCGACTTGTTGCCGCTGTAGGGAAGGGTTGTCAGGCTCTGAGCCGTGCGCCCCTGGGCCGCGGAGACCTGCATGATGCGCTGCCAATGGCCGCCGCCATCGCTGGTGCGCCAGATAGCTACAGCCTCGGCATTGGTGGCCATGCCCAGATTGACCAGAAGCCAGCCGTGCAGGGCATCGATAAAGGTCAGTTGCACAACTCCGATCCCAGGAGCCGGCACATCTGTGCGCTGCCAGCTCTGGCCCCCATCGCTGGTGCGGTAGACGGGAGTCGTCGGCCCGTCCTGGAAAATCAGTGCTACCCAGGCAGTTTGAGCATTCAGATAGGCAGCGACAATACGCTCTACGGGTTCCTGCGGCACGGAGCCAGCTTCGGGCTGAGGCGTGACATCGTGCCAGTGCACTCCGCCATCTGTGGTACGCAGGACAGAGCGTTGGGTTGAGGCCCAGCCACGCCGTTCATCACACATCTGCAGCGCCTGCATCTGCTGCGCTGCCGCACTGAGCGCAGGCGAGGTCGGCGGGGGTGGGGCACTTCCCAAGGGAAGGCAGCCACTGCCAAGAGCCAGGAGAAAGAGGGTCGCCAGCGCCAGCCACTTTGAAGCAGCCTGCCGCTGCCGCCGGACATCGCCATATCCTGCTGCTTCTCTCATAGGGCAGCCCTTCCTTGTTGCGCTTGCTCGCCAACAGGCGACGGGTCCGTAGCCCATGAACTGAACTGATTTTGCAAGGTAGTGCTTGCGTTCACGGCGAAGAAGAAGAAGAGAGATAAAGCCAACCGGCCCATCAATCAGTGCAATCAGCCCCAGACGAGACCACCGCTACCGGTCGTCAGGACCTGGGGACCGTCCTCGGTCAGGGCAATGGTGTGCTCGAAATGGGCACTGAGCGAGCCGTCGGCAGTGACAATGGTCCAGTGATCGGGTAGAATACGGATCTTCTTGCCGCCCATGCCTACCATTGGCTCAACAGCGATGACCAGACCGGGCCGGAGGGGAAAATCCATCTCTCGATGGTAGAAATTAGGGACCTGCGGCGGCTCCCACATTTCTCGTCCGATACCATGCCCAATTAATTGCTCAAATACGGTAAAACCGGCCTGATGAATAGCCTGCTCCATTGCGCGCGCGACCTCAGACCAGCGTGACTTCTCTCCCAGTAGCTCAATGGCCAGATGCAGGGCATGCTCGGTTACTTGCAGCAGATGCCTGGCACCTGCATCGATCTGACCCACCGCATGCGTCACCGCGGCGTCGCCACACCAGCCGTCAAGACGACAGCCGATGTCGATGCTGACAACGTCTCCCTCTTGGAGACGACGTTTGCCTGGAATGCCGTGGACGATTTGCTCGTTGAGGGAGATACAGGTAGTTGCCGGATAGGGAACTGGCCCGGGAGCCCCTTTGAAGAGCGGCGCCGCCCCTTGCTCAGCCAGAAATGTTTCGACAGCCTCGTCGATCTCAGCAGTGCTCACCCCCGGCTTGACCAGCGAGGCCGCTACCTGATGGGCCCGCCAGACGATCTCTCCCGCCGCCCGCATGGCCTCAATCTCAGCGCGCGACTTCAGGCGATAGGTCACTCCCTTACTGCTCATGGCTCGTGCTCACTCTCAGCTCAGTTCGGTTCAATCAGTCGCCAGCCAGGCAGGCAGCAATCTTGCCTGACAGAGCAACGGATGGCCTGTCTGCCTAGATTGCCATTCGGCCTCGTCAGCGCTTCCCAGGGTCTTCCCGTCCACCAAGCGCAGGATTATCAGAACAGGCCCACTCTCGGCCTCAATGGGCCGCGCTCACTCCTCTGTACGTAAAGAGGTGATGAAAGGAGAAATTGTAGATCAGGACCAGGAAAATCGCGATGGCCTGCGACAGAAGCGCCGGCACATGCGCCAGGTTGGTCAGACTGAGCTCAATACAGAAATTCAACAGGCTGCCCACAACAGCCGTGAGGTGAAAGCGCAGGCAGCGCTGCCACCACGAGCGCTGGTGGCCTGGAAGATGGCGAAAGGTAAAGTAATCATTGGCCAGGAAATTGGCAATAATCGAGATTTCAGCGGCAGAGATGTTGGCTATGGCATTGTGCAGCGTACTACTCACCGGTATAGCCATGCGATAGAACATGATATAGAAAACAATCATATTGACAACAGCAGCTGCACCACCGATGAAGAGGTAAGTGAAGAGCCGCTGAAACCAGCCGGCCTTACCGCCAGTGAGGTCATCAACGAGGGAGAGGAAGCGATTCACCAGAGCCAGCGAGGTTGGCTGATAGCTCGGCAAGCCGGGAGCCGAGCCTTGAGAAGAGCCGGCCCCGGTCCCACTGGCCGCGACTGCCGGCTGTGGCTGCGTGCTGTGTTCAACCAGAGCAATCAAATCCAGTAGGTCATCCTGACGATCTTGCGCGATAGTATTCTTCATGCGTTCTCCGTGCCTACAATGGCCAATCAAAATTGTTACATTGGCACAAGCGAGTGAGGGATCGACAAAGTAACAGCCCCGTTTCCATCCAGGGATGTTAGTACCAAGGCTGGCCCTGCTCACCCTGACTTGCGTTCAGGGGTGGCCTGACAGAGCGGATCGCCTGCGTCTCCCTCTTTTCCCTGGTCGGTCCAGCTCGGGGTCGCACCCCTGGCGCCCCGTTGAGCGGACTGGCCCGGCTCGCCGGCCTGAAGTTCGTGGCTGAGGTTCTCTTTTTCAGCATAGGTGCCGCCTCTAATGATGAGCAACAATCTGGTACCTTCCGCAGGATTACGGTAGACAGGGGAGGCGAGAATACGCTTAACTACTGGCAGACTGGGGCCGTTTGTTCTGGCCTTTGCCCAGCTCATCGCCAGAAAACGGCCCCGGTGAGCTGAATGGAAGGAACGCTTATGTCGCGTTGGTTCTACAGTCTCTTGCTCTTCGCGGTTTTGGCAGTGGCCCTGGAGTTGCTGCGAGTGGAGATTCCTCCACTGCTGCGCTTTGGATGCGCTGCGTTGGGTATTCTTCCGCTGGCGGCACTGATCGGGCGGGCTGTCGAGGCTGTGGCTGAGCATACGGGCGAGCGCATCGGGGGCTTACTGTTCGCGACCTTTGGGAATGTGACCGAGCTGATTATCGGCCTCTTTGCGCTGAGTGAAGGACTGGTCGATGTGGTGCGCGCCTCGATCATCGGCTCTATTCTGGGCAATATTCTGCTGGTGCTGGGGGTGGCCACGATGGTTGGCTGCCTCAAGCATGGACGGATGCGTTTCGAAACGCGCCCGGCCAGCCAGTACGCTTCGCTGCTGGCGCTCTGTATCGCTGGCCTGCTGTTGCCAGCGGTTGCCGAGCTGCTGGCTTCGCGCGCCGGTCAGAGCCATATTGTCGAGCGCGGCATCCAGCTCTCCGACTTTATTGCCGTCTTGCTTCTCCTCGGCTATCTGGCCTCGATTCTCTTCAGCGTCTTCCGCTTTCGCGACCACCCCGCAGAGGGAGAGGAGGAGAGCGGTGAGAGCTTTGAGCCGGTGCTAGGAGCACGCTCTGAGGCAGCCCTCCTGCGTCTACTCAGCTATCGCCAGCGTCTGGCCCATAGCAATCTGCCCAACAAGAGCGGCGTCTTGCGCGAGCTGGACCGTACTCTTCAGGCGATGGTCTCGGCAGAGCGGGCGGAAGCAACTCCTGCGGCTGCCGCTGAATCACCGTCTCCAAGGCCGGCAGCCGGGGATGCACCCGGCGAACAGAGGGAGGTCACGCCCAGGGCTGGAGAGCGACAGCCGGCCCAGTCGGCCCCACCCTCACCGACAGCGGGCGAGAAAAAGCCCAATCTCTGGCTGGCATTGCTCTTGTTGGCCGCCGCCACCGCAGGAGTAGCCGTCGTCTCGGACATTCTGGTCGCCTCGATTGAGCCGTTCACAGAGCTGCTTGGCTGGAATCCAGCCTTCGTCGGCCTGGTCTTCCTTCCGCTTATTGGCGGCCTACCTGAATATTTCAATACCATTAATATGGCGCTGGATAAGCGGATGGGCATGGTGCTGGCCGCCTCCGCTGGCTCGTCTATCCAGATCGCGCTGCTGGTAGCGCCGATTTTGGTGCTGTGTAGCCTGCTGGCCCCTCAGCGTCTGGACCTGGTCTTTAGCATCGTGGAGATTGCGGTTTTGGCTCTGGGAGCTTTCCTGTTTAGCGAGATTACGCACGATGGTGAGCTGGTCTGGCTGGAAGGACTGCTCTTGATCCTGCTCTACGCGATCATGGGCGGCACCGTCTTTCTCTTCGGCGCCTGAAGCCCACTGAGCTGAGCGAGTGAGGGCAATCAGGCAGCTTTCGCCGGCCAGGCAGGAAAGGCAAGGAAGCGAGGAGCAACGGCGCTCCCCTTCGCTGCCTGGTACATGCCTTTCCTCTGGAGCATGAGGACGCTCCCAGGTTGAACCGGTGAGCGACGGCGGCGCTGCCTGGGCACAAGTCTATGTGTTGCGTTAGTAAGGAATGGGGAGGGCCTGGAGGCTCTCCTGACCGGGACGCACCAGCGGCGACACCAGGATTTCAATGGCAAAGGGTTTTTCATAGAGCGGACGTCGGTGCTCGTCGGAAAAGACAATGTGCAGACGCTCACGACGCCCTCCACGCCCCTTCAGCGGCGGCGGCATGGGTATAGTCACTTCGGCCACGTAGCCGCTGGCCGGTACCGTGATGACCGCTCGCTGCACGACGAAAGCATAGCGCTGGTAAATGGCTGAACGGACCTCGATATGAACGCGCTCGCCATGTGTGAGGGCGCTCAAGCCCACGGGTCGGCTGCCAGCTCGCGAGCCGGGCGGCGGCAGGGCACGGTCTCGCCCCATCAGTCGCACGCGAATGGCGAAGCGCTGACCGGGCTGCAGGCGCAGAGGCGTCTCGATAATGGCAGCGGCAGCGGTCCCACGCTGCTGCTCGCCAACGATGAAGCGCTGAATCTGACGCAGCAGCGAACGCTCCTGCAGACTCTCAGTGGAGCTGGCCTTCACGAGGGCGGTGCTGCTCGACTGGCCAGAAGGCAGGAGCTTCCCCTGCAGAGCCGGCAAGAGGCCCGTAATGCGCTTCTGCAGCTGTTGCGTCACACGCCGCGCCAGCTCGCCAATTTCCTCTAACTCGGAGCGACGACGATCCAGAATATAGGTAGGCAGGGCGGCGATGTCTTCCTGCGGGGCCGGCTCCTCTGGCCAGGTCTGATCTCTGGCCGCAGCAGGAGCCGACTGTCCGTCTCCTCCCCTAGCTTTGTCGGCGACAGAGGTCACATCCACAGCAGGCGCTTGCTGACCCTGGCCGCCACCAGCGATGGGCCCCGTACGACTGGCTGGGCGCCCGGAGCGCTTTCTGCCGCGTTCGCTACTTCCATCCTGTCTCTCGTGACCGGCACGGGCAGCCTGCTCTCCACGAGGAAGCGTCGTAGTCGGACGCGGATAGCGCGCTATTTGTGTGCTCACGTAGGGATTGGCCAGAGACTCGGCCAGCGAGGCGGCGCTCTGGAAGCGCTCGGAGCGCTCAAAGGAGAGCGCCCGCATAACAACAGCCTCAATTTCCGGCTTCACACGGGGATTCAGCTCGCGCGGCGAGCGCAAGTGAGGCGCCGGAGCAGCGGGCGGCGTTCCAGTCAGCAAGAGATAGAGCAAGGCCCCCAGACTGTAGACATCGGAGCGAGCTTCAACCTTACCCTGCTGGACCTCGGGAGCCGTGAAAGGGCCTGGCTTGAAGGGACGTGTAGCCCCAGTCAAGACCGGCAGCAGAGTACGGATATAGAGCGGCAGCCAGCAGAGCAGGAGAGCTGGACGACCGTGGTAATCCAGGCCACCCAGGACCAGAGCCTGGGGGTCCAGCTCACCAATCACAATCTGATGACCGTGGAGACGATCAACCGTCTCGCATAGCTCTTGAATCCATTGCACAGCCACCTGTTCACCAGGCAGCCCGATTCCGCTCTGCAGGGTGTTTTCCAGCGTGTAGAGCCGTCCTCCTTCATTAGCGCCAGCCTGCTTCCCCTCACCTTGAGCCTGGACGGCAGCCCCGTCGCGACCGGCCTCCTGCGCCTCACTCCGAGCGAAGGGATTGCCGGCAATGACATAGATATGGCCCTGATCGTATTCTTGCCGCAGAATAGGCGTGAGATGAGGGATAGCATGACGACGCAGCAGGTCGTACTCGCGCCTGACAAGCTGCGCCGCGCGCTGGCGGGCCTCGGCATCCAGCATACTGATATCGACATCACTGATGATCACCGTCTGCTGCAGACTGACATCGGTAGCCAAGAATAGGCTGATGTAGGGGCGACGGCGCACCAGCGAGGTAATACGATAGCGTTGGCGAAACTCGGCCTCGGCCTCGGCCTCCGCTGAGCGGGGTGAGGCAGCTCCCTCGATACGCCTCCCGCAGGCGCCACAGAAAGCCGCGTGGGGCGGCACAACAGCGTTACACTGGGGACAGCGCTGCGTTTCGGGAGAATCCCGCCTGCTGGTCGTCTGTGTCATGCTCATGGACAGGTGCCTTGCCGTGTGTTATTACACAGATTATTTCTTGCGAGAGAAATGACCACCAAAAGATTATAGCATAGCGAATGGGCGGAGCGTAGCTGAATTGGCCCCATCTCCATCAAAATTCGTCTCGGCTCTTCAGGGCCAGAGAGGTCAGCTCACGGCGAAAGCCGTGGGTACTTGACCGGAAAGCCCGGCATCGGCATGCATCCCCTCACGGCTTCTTTTGAAGCCCTCCTGGTTTTAGGATAGTCGAGTGTGGAATAGCCCAGCCCGCTCCTGGTCAGGCCAGGCTGAACCAGAACCAGGAAGGTTTCTGCCCTTGTCACCTCGTCAGGCTTTTGTTAGAATCTGACGGGAAACAGCGAGGAGTTGCTCACGTCGCACATACGCACGCACGCAAGAAACGAGACAAGAACAGGGCAGATAGATCCACCGCTTCAACGCCGGTCTATCCTGCTACAATGGGAGGGAGGGAGTATGCAGGGCAATAAAGAGGACACTGGCTCGTTTCAGACGAACCTGCTCTTGACCTGATTGATGCCTTCGCGTCGAGCATCGTGCTGTCTCCGCTTCGCCCCTCTCTCCTGCGCTCTGGCCGGCCTGCTGGCAGACCTGGTCAGTGAGGACAAGGCTTGCCTGACTGACGGTGCTCTCAGTGCCCGCTCGATGGAGGACATTTTTTTTATGGATTTAGCCAGCCTGATCTTTTGGATCATCGCCGTTGTGCTGGTTGCTGCGGCGCTGGTCGTCGTGGGCCAGCGAAATATTGTGCATAGCGCGCTGGCGCTGGTGGTGGTCTTTGCAATGGCTTCTGGCATCTTCCTCCTGCTCAATGCCGAGTTCATTGCAATTGTCCAGATCCTCATCTACGCCGGCGCGGTGACGATCTTGATCCTGTTCGCGCTGATGCTGACCCGCATTGCCGGGCAGCGGGTGACCAATCCCAACGCCCGCCCGCTGGCGATGGCGGTGGCGCTGGTGGTCTCCACCCTCGTCGGCCTGGGGATCATCTTCGCAGCAACGGTTAGCCAGTTTGCTCAGTCAGCTCCCGCCGCCCAGTTGCTTCAGGGAACGGTCTGCTCGCTCCCCTCAAATAATGTGATTGCGATCGGTCAGCTCCTCTATAGCCCCTCTTGCTATAGCTATGTGCTGCCGTTCGAAATCGCAACAGTGGTGCTGCTGGTGGCCATCGTGGGCGCGATCGTGATTAGCCGCGAGGAGGAGTAAGTTGCGATGGGCCTGACTCTGACACATTTTGTGGTGCTTGGCGCGGTCCTTTTCTGTATCGGCCTCTACGGCGCGCTCACTAAGCGCAATGCGGTCGCTATTCTGATGAGCATTGAGATTATGCTCAATGCGGTCAATATCACGCTGATCGCTTTCTCTTTCTTTAACCACGTCAAGCCCTACGCGAATCTGTTGACAGGACAGATCTTCGCCATCTTCATCATTACTGTCGCTGCGGCGGAGGCGGCGCTCGCTCTGGCGATGATTATCGCCATCTATCGCAAGCGCCAGACGGTGGATGTTGGCGAAATCGATATGCTGAAGTGGTGATTTGCTATGTACGGTCTGTATGAGTACGCCTGGCTCATTCTGGCCGCTCCGCTGGCGTCGTTCGCGGTGATCGTCTTCGGGACGCGCATGGCCGATCTGTGGAGCCGCCATCATGGGCAGACGGCGCAGGACTACGCGGCCTACCTGCGCGAGGCGGACCCGGCTTTCGCTGCCTGGGAGACGGCGCGCGGCTCCGGCGGCCACGGCGAGCAGCAGCACGCCGCTCAAGCAGCCGGGCATGCTGGCGAGGCGGCGCACGCAGGACATGGGGGAGAGGCCGGACACCACGGCGACCCCTATGATGATGATCCAACGGTGCCGTATTTGACTCCCTGGGCGAAGCTGAGCGGCTACGTGGGTGTCGTTTTGATGCTGCTCTCTTGCCTCTATTCCTGGGTGCTGCTCTTCGCTTCGCTCGGTCTGCTCCCCGGTACTCCTCGCTTGCCCGAGGAAGGGATCACGCTCTTCTCCTATACCTGGGGCAGCGATGCCGCTTTCCAACCCTATACGATCGCTTTCCATCTGGATAATCTGGCCCTGGCGATGACGGTGGTGGTGACAACCGTCTCGCTGCTGGTGCAGTTTTATTCACAGGGCTATATGGCGCAATCCGCCGGCTATGCCCGCTTCTTCGCTTACTTGTCTCTCTTCGCTTTCTCGATGCTGACCATCGTCTTCGCGGCGAATTTCCTGGTGATTTTCGTCGGCTGGGAGCTGGTCGGCCTGAGTTCTTACTTGCTGATCGGTTTCTGGATTAATAAGCGGGCTAAGCCCGCTGAGGAGCGCCCTGCTCCTTCCAGCGCTGCGCTGCAAGCCTTCGTCATGAACCGCATCGGTGACGTGGGCTTTATTCTCGGCATTATGATCCTGTTCGCGACGACGGGCACCTTTGATTTCGCAACGCTGGCCGGCAACGGCCCCCACGGGGTGGCTCAGGCTTTCGCCGGTAATCAGGCCCTGCTGACCCTGGCGATGATCCTGGTCTTCTGCGGCGCCATTGGGAAGTCGGCGCAGGTCCCGCTCCATACCTGGCTGCCGTCGGCAATGGAAGGCCCGACTCCGGTGAGCGCCTTGATTCATGCGGCGACGATGGTGGCCGCCGGCGTCTATATGGTAGCCCGGACGTTCGCGCTCTTCTCCGCTGCCGGCCCCCAGGCGTTCGAGGTGGTGGCCTGGATCGGCGGGATTACGGCGATCTTCGCGGCAACGATCGGCCTGACACAGACGGACTTTAAGCGGGTGCTGGCTTTCTCGACGATCAGCCAGCTCGGCTATATGTTCGTGGGCCTCGGGGTGGCCGGCACGGAGATCGGCCCGGGCGCCGGGATGTTCCATCTGTTTACGCACGCTTTCTTTAAGGCTCTGCTCTTCTTGGGTGCCGGTAGCGTGCTGCATGCGCTCCATCACGCCATGCATCGCGAGGTCCAGGATATGCGCCTGATGGGCGGCCTGGCCCGCTTTATGCCGGTTACGGCGGCTACCTGGCTGATCGCCGGCCTGTCGATCTCTGGCTTCCCCTTCTTGTCCGGTTTCTATAGCAAGGAGACGCTGATTTCGCTGGCTTTCGAGCATGGCAACTATGGGCTGTGGGCGATTACGCTGGTGACTGCCGGCCTGACGGCCTTCTATATGTTCCGCGCCTTCTTCCTGGCCTTTGGCGGTAAGGGTGGCGCGCTCGGTGGAATCTGGGGCGGCCCCTATCGGGGCGAGGGAACGCCGCATGAGTCGCCGGTGACGATGACGCTGCCGCTGGTGATTCTGGCTGTCTTCTCGATTTTTGCCGGCTACTGGGTGGGTTTCTTCCAGTATCTGGACCCGCATGCGCCGCTGCTGGATCTGGGCAAGATCTTTAGCGACGGCCTGACCTGGCTGGGGGTGGCGCTCTCTCTGTTGGGCATCGCCTGGGCCTATGTGCTCTATTGCGCGGTCGGGTGGGAGCGCGTCCATAAGGTGGTGGAGGCGAATGCGGTTCTGCGTTTCTTCCATCGCTTGCTGCTGCACCGCTATTATGTGGATACGCTCTATGACTGGATTGTGCGCTATGTGGTGCTGGGCCTCTGCCATGTGGCGGCGGCTTTCGATCGCTTTGTGGTGGATGGCATTGTGAATGGGGTGGCCGGCCTGGTTATGGAGCTGGGGAGCGGTCTGCGGCGCGCGGAGACTGGCAAGGTGCAGGCGTATATGACGGTCTTTTTCGGTGGGATCGCGGTTTTTGCCGTGGTTGTCTTTGTGCTGGCTACGCTCAGATAGAGGGGAGGGAGCGCTGTGATCTTTACCTACGATCTCACCTGGATTCTTTTGCTGCCGACGCTCGGCGGGGTGCTGGCGATGGCAGCGCCGGCGCGCCTCTCACGCTGGGTGGCGCTGGCCTTTAGTGCGGCGACGCTGGTCCTCTCGCTCTGGATTTTCTGGCGGATTGCTGCGGCTACCGGCTACCATTTCGGGTCGGTGACGGACCCGAAGGCCGATCCGGCTTCGATCGATGTGGTGCAGCTCCCCTGGATTGCGTTCCAGCTCGGGTCGGTCTCCTTCCGCATCGATTATTATCTGGGCGTGGATGGCTTGAGCCTGCCACTGGTGATCTTGAATGCTTTGCTGACTGTGCTGGCGGTGATCGGTGGCTGGGAGAAGCCCCGGGTGAAGGAGTATATGGCCCTCTTGCTGCTGCTGGAGGCGGGAGTGATGGGGGTCTTTATGGCGCTGGATTTGTTGCTCTTCTTCTTGTTCTGGGAGGTGGAGCTGGCGCCGATGTTCTTGCTGATCGGGATCTGGGGCAGCGAGACGGAGAAGCATGGGATGCCGGGCCGCATTTATTCGGCCTGGAAGTTCTTGTTGTATACCTTCTTCGGCAGTATCTTTATGCTGGCTGGAATCTTGCTGGTCTATTTCCAGGCCGGCCAGAGTACGGCCAGCCTGCCAGTGCTGATGCAGCATCTGCTGCCAGCCAGTACGGGGGTGACGCTCCCGTTGCTCGGGGTGACGATGGGGTCGCAGTTGCTGGCTTTCTTGCTGGTCTTTGTGGCCTTTGCGGTCAAGATCCCGATGTTCCCCCTGCATACCTGGCTGCCGGATGCGCATACGGATGCCCCAACTGAGGTGAGCGTGATTCTGGCCGGCGTGCTGCTGAAGATGGGTGCCTATGGGCTGATCCGCATCTGTCTGGGCCTCTTCCCGGATGGGCTGCAGCAGTTCGCGCCTCTGCTGGTGGTGCTGGCGGTGATCAATATTCTGTATGGGGCAGCGATCTGCCTGGTGCAGAAGGATATGAAGCGCCTGGTGGCCTACTCCAGTGTGAGCCATATGGGGGTGATTCTGTTGGGCGTGGCGGCGGCGGCAATGGCGATCCATACGAGTAATCCCGATGTGGCCCGCTTTGGGACGGCGGCTTTGATGGGGGCGACGGTGCAGATGATTAGCCACGGGTTGATTACCAGCCTGCTCTTCTTCTGCGTGGGTGTGATCTACGATCGGGCCCATACGCGCGAGATCGAGATCTTCGGCGGGGTGGCGAAACGGATGCCGCTGTGGGCGACTCTCTTTACGTTCGCCGGTCTGGCTTCGCTCGGTTTGCCGGGCCTGGCGGGCTTCGTGGCGGAGTATATGGTCTTTACGAGTAGCTACCGCATCTGGCCCGTGCCGACGGCGATCGCTGTCTTTACGATGATTCTGACGGCGGCTTATCTGCTGTGGATGCTGAAGCGGGTGCTCTTCGGCCCCTTCAATCTGCGCTGGAATTGGCTGCCCGATGCTTCGTGGCGCGAGGCGATCCCTCTGGTGACGCTGGCAGCCTTCATTGTGCTGGTCGGGGTCTACCCGGGGTTCTTGCTGGATGTGATCGTGCCGGCACTGCATCATTTGCTGCCGGTGGCTACAACGGCCCTGGGTCGCTAGGAGGCGCGTGCTATGGCTACGGGTTTCAAGGTTGCTGATCTCTACTTGCTCTCGCCGGAGCTGAGCCTGACGCTGTTGGCGCTGGTGGTGATGGCAGTCGACCTGTTCGTGAAGCGCCGCGCGATTACGGCAACGGTGGCACTGGTGGGCTTGCTGGTGCCGGCTTTCTTGACGATCTCTCTTATTCTGACGAATACCGGTACGACCCGCCATGCTTTCTTTAATATGCTGGTAGTCGATAACTACGCCTTGTTCTTTAAGGTGGTCTTTCTGTTGATCGCGGCGGTGATGATCTTGTCTTCGTACTCGTACGTTTCGAAGTACGTGCGGGGCGCGGGCGAGTTCTATACGCTGCTGCTTTTTTCGACGACCGGCATGATGTTGATGGCCAGCACTGGCGAGCTGATCTCTCTCTATATCTCGCTGGAGCTGACCAGTTTCCCGCTCTATGTGATGGCCGGGCTGCTGCGTACGGATCAGCGCTCGGCTGAGGCGGCGGTGAAGTATGTGCTGTTGGGGGCGATGTCGTCGGCGATCTTGCTCTATGGGCTGGCGCTGCTCTACGGGCTGACGGGCACGACGGATTTGTTGAGTATCGCCGGAACGTTCGCTAAGGGCCTGCAGGATGGAAATCTGTTGGTGATCGTGGCCGATATTCTGATCCTGGCGGGCTTTGGCTTTAAGATTTCGGCGGTGCCCTTCCATATGTGGGCGCCCGATATCTATGAGGGGGCCCCGACTCCGGCGACGGCTTTCTTCTCGGTCGGTTCGAAGGCGGCAGGCTTCGCCGGCTTGCTGCGCATTTTCTTCTACGGCGGGCTGAATCTGCGCGATCTTCCTCAGTTGGTGGTGGTGGTGGCGATTATGGCCATCTTGACGATGACGCTGGGCAATGTGGTGGCGGCGGTGCAGTCGAACGTGAAGCGTATGATGGCTTATTCGAGCATTGCTCAGGCCGGCTATCTGCTGGTGGGCTTCTGCGCTAGCCTGGCAACGGGTCGCCCGGAGGGCAATGCGGCTGTGCTCTTCTTTATCCTGGTCTATGTGCTGACGAATCTGGGGGCCTTCGCGGGGATCATCGCCCTGGCCAATGCGACGGGCGGGGAGCAGATCGAGGATTTCCGCGGTCTGGCGCGACGCGAGCCGCTGGTGAGTCTGGGAACGGCGCTCTGTCTGTTGTCGCTGGCCGGAATTCCTCCGGTGGCTGGCTTCTGGAGCAAGGTGTTTCTGTTCAGCGCGGCCTGGAGCCAGGGGGTGGAGATGAATCAGCCCTGGCTGCAGTGGCTGGTGATTATTGCTTTGCTGAATAGTGTGGTGTCGCTGGTCTACTACGGGCGCATTGTGAAGGCGATGTACTTCGATGCTCCGCCCAAGGAGGATCACCTGTCGACACCGCTGGGCTTGAGTTCGTCGATTGTGTTGGCGACGGCGGCTTTGCTGGTGTTGATTGTGGTGGCGCAGGTGGTGCTGAATTGGGCTTTGCCAGCAGCTTCGATGCTCTTCGCTTCAGCGCAGGGCGTGCTGACGGCTTTGGGGCACTAGCTTAGCTACTTCGCCTGTGTGCTTGGGAGTCTGGCAGGCTCGCAGTTCCGCTGACAAGGGAGGGGGACGCTTCACGCATGCGTGAAGCGTCCCCCTCCCTTTCCATAAAATTACGCTGCCACTCGCTGGATTTGACAGGATGTTTTCAGGATTCAGACAGGATCAGTTGACTCTGGTGAGAGGACAGCCTTCGAAGGGCGTAGTTCTTCTGGATGAAATGCACAGTAGAGCTTATGGGGCAGAAATTGATCGGCAAGTTGCTGCCACTGCTCGATGATGGCTCCTCCATCCGGTTGCTGGCTAAAGTGCAAAGGAATGAACTGATCGAGTGCATGGCGCACGGAAGCGATCAGGAAGAAGTCTCGCAGGCCAAGGTCGATTAACTCGTAGAGGCGTTGCTCTAAAGCGCGCAGCGGGGGCATGCCAGCCTGCGGCGTCGGTGTCAATTGGGCGATTTCACGCTTGAAGGCACGGTATTTCTCTTGCTGTGCCCCGCAGAGAGCTTGCGCCAGGTCTAGCCAGAGAGAGTTGAGGTTGCAGACGCAGGCTGCATAAGGCGATCGTGCGGGAAAGGCCCGCTCAACCCAGGTGGTTAGGAGGATGCTTAGGGCCTCAACGAGATCGATTTTTGCTGAATGAGTCATTGACTGATCCTTTCATCTAAAACTGGATATCAACATCCACTATACCAGAGGCAAAGTTACCTTCATAATCATAGACCGTTGCTGCCACACGCACCCCCCAAAGCTCACCTGGATCGATGTTTCGACTCCAGATATAAGCTCCTTTCCGAGGACACCAATAGGAGAGACCGGGGCGTGTATTTTGGTAGTTATATTCCGGCCCCATCTCACCCTGAACCCACCATAAGCAGCCCCATAGTTATCGGTTGACAGTAGATGGCATAGGCCTTAAGAACGATGACCCTGAGCCTTGCCGAGCAATTGATCATACCCTGACCCCACATCTTCAGCCTGCCAGTCCTCCCACCCAATGCTTGCAGAAAACACGTCCATATCGCGGGCCTGGTTGCGGCAGTCGTAGCATGAGGATGCAAAATGATGCTATGAGTGCTCTTCTCGAGAGCAGGGGACGCCGATGCTCGTTGATTTGTAGCCAGTAAGGTGGTGGCCAATATAATCAAAATCTTTGTCACCCACGACAGAGCACTTCCTACCTACCTGCCTGCCTGTCTGCTTGCTTGCTCGATGTCAATTGCTTCATTTTATAGAGCCTCCTCTTCATCATCTTAAAGAAGTTATATTGTTGGCACTATACACGTTAATATACTATGATTTATCTTACATTTCAATAGAATTTCAGGAGACGGATAGCCTTTGCAGATATTGAACTCAAACTGAGTCTTTTGGAGATCCCTCTTCTTCTGCTAACACCCCAGAGCAACATTCTTCGACCTCGGTTTTACGTACCTCCGGCTTCCGCCTCCCGTTCCTAGACTAGTAGATGCCGAGTGTGAGGCCGAGCCATTGCACGCTGGCATGGCCCGGCGCCTTCGCGTTCAGGCTGGCATACAGCCCCCTCAGCTCCGGCTCCACTTTCACCGACCCCATCTGCTGCGCCACATCCCACGCTCTCGCCCCCAGCCAGGCGCTCTGCTCTACCTCCCCCCACGTCAGAAACAGCTTCGCCTCCGTCACATCCAGATACATCTGCCAGGCTCCCACGTCACGCCCCAACCCTGAGCGCGCCTGCGCCAGCTCTCGATAGGTCTCCCCCAAACGCTCGCTTGCTCCCTGCCGCTGCACCAGTGTCAGCAGCAGCTTCGCTCTCTCGTGGTGCACCGCCGCCCGGTTCAGCTTCAACTGCGAAGCGTCCTCTTCTCCTCCCTCCACTCGCTCCACCAATTTGAGCGCCTCCTCCTGCCACCCTCGCCACTGCCGCTCGTCTCCCTCTCCCACCTCCGCCAGCACCGTCGCCGCCCGCAGGTACAGATTGCCCCCTAACGCCGGCCCTACCCGCTTCACCCAGCTCAGTCCCGCCTGCGCCGCATCTCTGGCCTGTGCTGCTGCTCCTATTTGTCGATAGAGATCCATTAGACGATAGAAGGCCAAGCCAATGAGCGTTGGCTCATCCTGCTCTTGACCCAGCCGGAGTAGTTCGCTGGCCAGACTCAAGGCTACGCTGCTCTGGTGATCCCCCTGCGAGTGTCTGGCAACAGAGCTGGCCCGCAGCAGGTAAAGGCCCAGCAGCCAGAGCCAGGCCTCGCGCTCGCTGGCTGGTGCCTCCTTCACCTTCTGCCGCAGCCTCCCCAGCCAGCGCGGCATCCTCTCTGCCAGTATGCGAAATTGACCGGCATACAGTAGCCGGCTCGCCAGCGTCAACAGATCCTCGTACTGATAGTAGCCCTCCAGGCTGACCACCTCGGCCAGCCGCTCGTAACTGGCCCCTGGCTCTCCCTCCTTGCCCACATAGGCCACCTGCTCCCAGGCCAGCCCCAACAACGCCGGCGGGATCTGTAAAAACCTGGCCAGTAACACGCGCCGCTCTGGATCTGCCAGATACATCGTCGCCTCCCAGTAGCTCACCGTCTGCTTCTTGACTCTCAATGCCTGCGCTACTTCTGCTCGACTGTAACCTCGCCGCTGCCGGTAGTCGCTCAGGACTGCCCCCATATGCGGTAGATTGTGTTTCCCCGGCGCATACTCCCCATAACGCCGCCACCAGTGCATACCACTCATCTCTTGCCTCCTTTGTCTGGCAGACACCCTGCACCTTGCATCGACGCCGCCTCTATACCATGCCGAGTGTGAGGCCGAGCCATTGCACGCTGGCATGGCCCGGCGCCTTCGCGCTCAGACTGGCATACAGCCCCCTCAGCTCCGGCTCCACTTTCACCGACCCCATCTGCTGCGCCACATCCCACGCTCTCGCCCCCAGCCAGGCGCTCTGCTCTACCTCCCCCCAGGCCAGAAACAGCTTCGCCTCCGTCACATCCAGATACATCTGCCAGGCTCCCACGTCACGCCCCAACCCTGAGCGCGCCTGCGCCAGCTCTCGATAGGTCTCCCCCAAACGCTCGCTTTCTCCCTGCCGCTGCACCAGTGTCAGCAGCAGCTTCGCTCTCTCGTGGTGCACCGCCGCCCGGTTCAGCTTCAACTGCGAAGCGTCCTCTTCTCCTCCCTCCACTCGCTCCACCAATTTGAGCGCCTCCTCCTGCCACCCTCGCCACTGCCGCTCGTCTCCTTCTCCCACCTCCGCCAGCACCGTCGCCGCCCGCAGGTACAGATTGCCCCCTAACGCCGGCCCTACCCGCTTCACCCAGCTCAGTCCCGCCCAGGCCGCCGCACCGGCAGACGTGCGATCCCCCACTTCCAGATGACGGTGAGCCAGGTGGAAGAAGGCCAGGCCCGTTAAGGTCGGATCATCCAGTTCGCGCGCCAGGCCCAGCAGCTCCTGTGTCAGGCCCAGCGCTTTCCATCTCTGAGCAGCCCCTGGCTGATGACTGGCTAGCCAGGCCGTCAGATGGAGATACTGACCCTGCAGCCAGAGCCAGGCCTCGCGCTCGCTGGCTGGTGCCTCCTTCACCTTCTGCCGCAGCCTCCCCAGCCAGCGCGGCATCCTCTCTGCCAGTATGCGAATCTGACCGGTATACTGCAGCCGGTTAGCAAGCGTCAATAGATCCTCGTACTGATAGTAGCCCTCCAGGCTGACCACCTCGGCCAGCCGCTCGTAACTGGCCCCTGGCTCTCCCTCCTTGCCCACATAGGCCACCTGCTCCCAGGCCAGCCCCAACAACGCCGGCGGGATCTGTAAAAACCTGGCCAGTAACACGCGCCGCTCTGGATCTGCCAGATACATCGTCGCCTCCCAGTAGCTCACCGTCTGCTTCTTGACTCTCAATGCCTGCGCTACTTCTGCTCGACTGTAACCTCGCCGCTGCCGGTAGTCGCTCAGGACTGCCCCCATATGCGGTAGATTGTGTTTCCCCGGCGCATACTCCCCATAACGCCGCCACCAGTGCACACCACTCATCTCTTGCCTCCTTTGTCTGGCAGACACCCTGCACCCTACATCGACGCCGCTCCTATACCATGCCGAGTGTGAGGCCGAGCCATTGCACGCTGGCATGGCCCGGCGCCTTCGCGTTCAGGCTGGCATACAGCCCCCTCAGCTCCGGCTCCACTTTCACCGACCCCATCTGCTGCGCCACATCCCACGCTCTCGCCCCCAGCCAGGCGCTCTGCTCTACCTCCCCCCAGGCCAGAAACAGCTTCGCCTCCGTCACATCCAGGTACATCTGCCATAAGCCTACGTCACGTCCCAACCCTGAGCGCGCTTGCGCCAGCTCTCGATAGGTCTCCCCCAAACGCTCGCTTTCTCCCTGCCGCTGCACCAGTGTCAGCAGCAGCTTCGCTCTCTCGTGATGCACCGCCGCCCGGTTCAGTTTCAACTGCGAAGCGTCCTCTTCTCCTCCCTCCACTCGCTCCACCAATTTGAGCGCCTCCTCCTGCCACCCTCGCCACTGCCGCTCGTCTCCTTCTCCCACCTCCGCCAGCACCGTCGCCGCCCGCAGGTACAGATTGCCCCCTAACGCCGGCCCTACCCGCTTCACCCAGCTCAGTCCCGCCTGCGCCGCCCCCTTCGCTGACGTCTCGTCGCCTCCCTCCAGATAGCAACGAGCCAGGTGGAAGAAGGCCAGGCCATGTAACGTCGGATCATCCAGCTCGCGCGCCAGGCCCAGCAGCTCCTGTGTCAGGCCCAACTCCGCCCCCATTTGCGGCTGATGACTGGCTACCCCAGCCGCCAGATGGAGATACTGACCCTGCAGCCAGAGCCAGGCCTCGCGCTCGCTGGCTGGTGCCTCCTTCACCTTCTGCCGCAGCCTCCCCAGCCAGCGCGGCATCCTCTCTGCCAGTACGCGAATCTGACCGGTATACTGCAGCCGCTTAGCAAGCGTCAACAGATCCTCGTACTGATAGTAGCCCTCCAGGCTGACCACCTCCGCCAGCCGCTCGTAACTGGCCCCTGGCTCTCCCTCCTTGCCCACATAGGCCACCTGCTCCCAGGCCAGCCCCAACAACGCCGGCGGGATCTGTAAAAACCTGGCCAGTAACACGCGCCGCTCTGGATCTGCCAGATACATCGTCGCCTCCCAGTAGCTCACCGTCTGCTTCTTGACTCTCAATGCCTGCGCTACTTCTGCTCGACTGTAGCCTCGCCGCTGCCGGTAGTCGCTCAGGACTGCCCCCATATGCGGTAGATTGTGTTTCCCCGGCGCATACTCCCCATAACGCCGCCACCAGTGCACACCACTCATCTCTTGCCTCCTTTATCTGTCAAGAGGGCAAAGAACATTTCCTACGAGGGAGTGTAGCATTCAGTTCAGCTCTTTTCAATGGATTGAAGCCCATAGCTTTCGCTACACAATTTTGCTTTTGGCAAGCTTTTGAGCGACGATCTCGGGGGAGGGATGAGAAGGGGATTCAGAGGGCCTCAGCTCTGCTCAGGCCCTCTGGCCAAACAAGGCCCGAATCTGAGAGACGGCTTCCTCAAGCGAAATCTGGCGATCCTGCACGCGCCGCAGAATATCCTCCAGCGCCGGCGTCTCCTCTCCAACGGCCTCAGCAGCGGTCGCAGCGGTCGTCGACGATGGCGTCGCCTCTGGCTCTGCTCCAGACCTGGCGGGCTGCACTTGCGCTGGTAGAGAGGAACCCAGGTTCGCGAGCACTCCGCTGCGCCGCGCCTGCCAGAGATAGGAGGCCAGCACGATTAGCCCGACCAGCAACCCTACCACACTCTCCTGCGTCAGCCGCGGCCAGTTCTCTACAGGGGAGCCAAGCGCCAGAGTCCCCAGGGAGAAAAGAAGGACCGCCCCGCCGACGGTGGTCGCCAGCACTCCACCGACCAGCGCAGCCAGAATGAAGCCCTGGCACGGTAGCAGAGCACGCTCTGGCTCCTCTCGATAGCGCCGCATCAAGAGCAGATTCAGCGGCAGCGTGCCCAGGCCAACCAGCAGCGGCGCCACCCCATCGATCCAGTCGCCAGGCTGCGGCAGGGCTCCTGTTGGAAACAGCGTGAAAAGGAGGGCCAGCAACAGACGCCCGCTCCCAGCCCAGAACAGCAGCGCCAGCAAGGCTGCAGTCATAGCCAGCAGGCTGTAGCGCAGCAGAGCCCGCGCCCGCAGTGGATCAGACACCTGCTTCACCTCACTCTGCAGCCAGAGCCAGGCGAAGCCAGCCACCAGCAGGCCGACCAGCACCATACCGGACGGCAGCGTGAAAAACAAGGCCCCAGGCGGCGACAGCAGAGCCGTTGCCTGGATCTTCTCCCCCGTCAGGAAGCGCAGGAGCAGATCCAGCAGAGCGGCCCACTCATCGAGAATTAAGAAGAGACCATAGGCCAGCACACCACCATAGAAGAGGCGCCGCAACCACGAGCCAGGGTCGTGACGATTGAGATAACCATAGACAAACCAGGCCAGCCCAAACCAGAGCGCCGTCGCCAATGGCCCTCTCAGATCGGCGTGACCATTGACGACAGCGGATGGCGCAACGTGCCCACCGCCGAGCAGGTAGGAATCAAGCGCCAGCGAGAGGAAATAATTCGTGGCGCTCACCAACGGGAAGAGAAGGATGAGCTGAACGCCGTAGACATGAAGACGCTGAAAAAAGCGCGCCAGCCCGGAGCCAACTGGCAGACGCCGCCGCTCCCACTCCAGAACCAGCAACCCGGCCAGCACCGCCAGACCAGTGGCCGCATAGCCACTTTGGAACTGGGTGAGCACCTGACCGAGCGAGAAGATCGCGATCGGAGCCAGCACCAGCTCACTCAAATTGAGAAAAAAAGCGCGCACAGCACCACTGCCAGCCGCCGGGTCCTGACGCAGATCGCGACGCAGCAACCAGTAATGCAGCCCCCCCAGGACAGCGACGAAGAGAAGGACCGTCACAGCAAAAACCAGCGCCTGTACCACCTCAGCCCGATCAGGGACCGCCTCATAGCCGGGCCGCAGCGGAGTCAGACGCCAGAGCGGATCAAGCAGGCCAGCGAGAGCATAGATGACAAGACTGAGCAGGAGAAGCAGGATCACATACAGATAGCTGCGGTAGAGATTGCGAGCCACGGTGCACGCTCCTTTCCCAGGCTGCCGATGGACAAACCTGGACTTACAGACACAGCGGGGTCTCTCTTGCTGTTGAGCTAAGCATACACGATAGCCGCGCGGACGGCAATGAATCGTTTTACCGTCGACCCACTGCCGCCTCGCCTGGCCACCAGATAGTCCGTGGCTCGCCTTACTCTCCCCTTGACTTAGACCCCAGCCAGCAGATCCAGCGGCTCGATCGGCTTCAGACCGGCCTCGATTCGCGCCCGGTACGGCTCCAAAAACGGTGGCAGAGAGAGGCGCTCGCCCAGATGCTCAGGGTCCTCGTCGACCGCGAAGCCCGGCAGGTCCGTGGCCAGTTCGAAAAGCACACCACCTGGCTCGCGGAAGTAGATCGAATGAAAGTAGAAGCGATCGATGATCGGCGTCACTGTGCGATTGACCGCCGCCACGCGCTCGCGCCAGGCCCGATGCTCCTCATCCGTAGGCACACGGAAGGCCACGTGATGGACGCCGCCGACGCCGACGAAACGATGGAAGGGAGCATCTGGCTGGATCTCTACCTGTACCAGCGTTCCAGGCCCTCCCGGACCAACCTCAAAGGCCACCACCTCGTAGCCATTGCCCTGCTGATAGCTCCCCACCTGACGGAAGCCCAGCACCTCGGTCAGGAAACGCGCCGATGGGGCCAACGCACGCAAGGTCAGCTGCACCCCATAGAAGCCCCAAATCGCATACTCAGCGGGCACAGGACTGCGGCGCCAGGCGACGCCCTGCAGCCGTCCACCGTCGTCGACCAGCTCCAGGCGCTGGCCCTCGGGATCACGGAACGGCAGACTAAGCTCCCCATCTGGACCACGGCGCCGCAGCTCATCATGCTCCACATGCAAGCGTGCAAAACGCTCCTGCCACCAGCGCAGCGCCTCCTCACCGCTGACCCCCAGCATGATCGTCGAAATGGTGCCCGCCCCGTGGCGATGACGCTCTAGCTCCGGCCAGTCGAAAAACGTCAGCTCGGTGCCGGGATGGCCCAGCTCATCGCCATAGAAGAGATGATAGGCCGAAACATCATCCTGGTTGACCGTCTTCTTGACCAGACGCATCCCCAGGACCTGCGTATAAAAGGCCACATTCAGCGAGGCGTTACCCGTCACTGCCGTCACATGATGAATACCTTGCAATTGCATTGCTCTTGCTTCCTTCCTTACTCCTGCTTCCGACCCGCTAGCTCTCACGCCTTGCCCTCCATAGAGAAGAGCGAAGGGCCAGCCAGCCAGCCAGCCAACATGCACAAGCTCTGGCACCAACTTCATAAGCATCTGATCTGACCAGCAGCATCAGGCCCGAGACCGCCTCTGCCAGATCGCCCCATTCGCCAGATAGTCTACTATAGGAAACACACCGGCCTTCCCAGAACTTCCCAGCGAACTAACGGCCCAGGACGACGCGACAGTCCTGCAGATCTCCCTTGTACGCATACCACCACAATAGTGGTGCATGGACCACCAGGCGGCGGTCCATGCACCACACCGGCCAGAGAGTTCAGAAGGAAGCGTGTATGACTAACTAATAGATCTCCAGATACTCCTCGCGCTCCCAATCGGTCACGTGGGCTTTAAAGCGTGCCAGCTCGCTGCGTTTGGCCCGCGTAAAGACCTCCACAAACTCATCGCCCAGCAACTGGCGGAACTCCTCATCGCGCTCTAACGCATCCAGGGCCTCATCGAGCGTCGTCGGCAAAGGCGGAAACTCGCTATGCTCTTCAGCCAGACCCGAGACCGCCGCCGGTGGCAACTCCTGGTCGCGCAGGCCCAGCACGCCCGCGGCAATCACCGCCGCAATCGATAGATAGGGATTACTCAAAGCAGTGGGCAAACGATTCTCCAGATGCGTACGCTCATCGCGGCTATTCTTCGCCCGAATCATCGCCGAGCGATCCTCGGGTCCCCAACTGATGTTAGAGGGTGCGAAATGGTGCGGCACGAAGCGATGGTAGCAGTTGGGCGTCGGCGCCATCAGAGCCATCGCCGCATTGGCGTGCTTCAGCATGCCCTGCGTAAAATAGTAGGCCGTAGGCGACAGCCCATATGGATCATTGGCGTCGAGAAAAGCATTCTGGCCCGTTGCCTTCGAGACCAGACTGACATGCGTATGGGCGCCACTGGCCGACTGATCGCTGAAGGGCTTGGTCATGAAGGTCGCATGGTAGCCGAGCTGACGGGCGATCATCTTGACGCCGTTCTTGAAGGTGAAGCCCAGGTCAGCGGCCCGCAGGCCAGTATGGGCCCCATAATTGATCTCGAATTGACCGGGACCGTACTCGCAGTTGGCCGTGATGATATCGATGCCGATTTGCGGCATCAGCTCGACGATGCGCTCCGTCACTGGTACCGCCAGGTTGCGCGACGTATTGAAGATATGCAGACCATTGAAGACCGGGGTCATGGTCATCGGATCAAGCAGATAAAACTCATATTCCAGGCCGATGACCGCCTCGTAGCCGAGCTTGTCCAACTCGGCCAGGACACGGCGCAGCACATGGCGTGGTGCCGCGTAAAGCGGAGTGCCGTCCTGCCAGTAAGCATCGCAGATCAGGCGCGCCGTGCCACTCAGCCAGGGCACCACGGCAGCCGTCGATAGATCAGGAATGAGCATCTGGTCGGCGTAATTCTTCTCTTCATTGTACCTGGTGCCCTGTACGACAAACGAGCGGCTATCGAGGGCAACGGTGCCGCCATACATATTCAGGCCCTTCTCGGCATAGCCACGCACCTTATTCAGAGGGATCAGCTTGGAGCGGGCCACGCCATGCATGTCGGGCAGCTCAAAGAGTACTGTGCGAATACCCTGCTCCTCCCAATCGGCCAGAAGCTGATCTAGAGAAATGGCGGTGCTCTGGTCCTTGTGCGTGATCGTCATCGCGCAAACCTCCATTCAGAGCAGCTGAACTGCTGAACACTGATGAATCGCCGGCTGGCCCCTCACTCAACCACCAGACCAGGACGCTGACTACAATGCAGTGTAGCTGATGAGAGAGGCTCACCAGCCTGGGTGCTGTCACGATGCGCGGGGACAGCAGTCCCTGTCTTCCCGCTTATACGGTAGTCTACTCAAGGGACAGGTAAATTGCAGGTTTGCCGCTCTCAGATGGCACAATGAGGTAGTTGCGGGAAGGAGAGACGGAGAGACGGGGAGGGAGGAGGCCAGGACGATGGCCTACGCCAGCCACTCGTCGAGCAGCCAGCGCAGGTCAGATGCATCGCTGTCAGTGAGAGCTAGAGCTGCCTGGGTGGCAGCTCTTTAGGAGGCAAGCACTCCTGTCCAGGTGCCTCTAGCCGAGGGGAGATAGTCCGTGGCCCCATGATCACATTGCAGCGACGTATAAGGGGCGCTGTAGTTCCCACTGGCAAGCTGACTGGAGGAAAAGTCTCCCACCAGCGTCATCGCCTCGAACGAGGAAGGCGCCGTACAGGTAATTTTCGTATTGCCTTTGGTGAAAACATAACTGTCCTCCACCATCAGGCGCATGTAACGGATGTGCCCTTGCCGATAGGTGCCGGAACAGCGTGCGATCCAGCGCTGATGGTAGGGAACCCCTTGAACGCTACCATCATAGGTATGAACGAGCTGGTCATCATCGCTGGTGCAGACGGTGCCACCAGCCGGATCAGGCTGCCCCGTCACAGCGAGCTGCATGGCGTACGAAATCGCTTGACCATCGCTATCCTTACCCCGGATCAGGACGTTGAGCTGAAAGGAGGTATCGTCGGGAGGCGCGCCGTGTGGCCCTGGAGTATGGGCCTGACCTTGCTGGACAATGTCAATAGCGACAGCCGCGGTCTTCTTACTTGTGCTCGTATCAATGGCAGTGAGCTGGTGAGTGCCTAGCGGCCAGAGACTATTGACATTCAGGTAGCAGGCCAGCTCTCCCTGGCTACTGCTCTGGCCCTGAAAGCTCCGACCAGTCATCACCTGCCCATCGAGGGCGAACTCGACCATCGCGGAGGGAGAAAAATGCTGACCAGAGACGTAGAGCTGGGTTCCACTGGCGGCAGCTGGCACGTTGCCTACAGAGTAGCGACTCTCAACGCTGATAGTCGGCTGCTCAGCAAGAAACGCCGAGTGCGCTCTCAAGTAGAGAAAGGTCGCGATGCAGGCGACAGGCACCACCACCAGAATCAGCACCAGACCGCTAATGAGCGCGGCCACCAGCGGCCCCGATCTGCGCTTAGGACGCTCCGGCCCGCTCGTAGCAAAGGGAGGGGGAAAAGCCGAAGGCGGCGGCCCATAGAACCAGCCAGAGGGAGGCGGCGGCGGGGTTATAGCTGGAGCTGGGGATGGGACTCCTGGACTGGCAGGCTCTGCCCTGGACACCGGATTCGGGACGGTGCTCCCAGTGGCAGCCGCCGGCCCGCTGCCAGTGCGCGCCTGCCCACACTGAGGACAGATCAGGGTCCCAGACGCCAGCTCGGCCCCACAAACAGTGCAGCGTTCCATTCCTTGCTTCCTTTTACTCTCTGTTACAGCCTCATTGCTCCAATTCCAAGACCACCCTCCCCTTCTACCGTTTCCTGCTAACGAGATCTTCGGCGGGTACTGTGTTGAAAAGCAACGATAGCATAAAACGATGCTCTTCTATTGACAGACGTGAATCATAGCACGGAAAACCTCCTCTGTACAGGGTCTGGTTCGCAGGTTTCGCACAGCAAAGCGCCGCGCTGCCTCCCCGCCACCGCCTGTGGCCGTAGTGCCGGCTCTGCTCAGCCCCCCCTCACAGCAGAAGCGTCTCCATCCGCCTTCTCTGAGCGGGATAGCAGCGCTTGCTCCCCCCGTCGCAGCATGCGGTGAGCGGGAACTGCGTTCCCGCTCACTGGTGACCATCGAGGAAGCACGTAAATACGGAGGTTATGGTGAAGGGCTGGCCGCCCACCGAAAACGCAGACTCCCCCATCTTTTGAATGGGGGAGTAGCAAGAAGCAGGGCAGGGTTCACCAGAGACCAGGGCCATAGCGCTACGCGAGGAGCTGGCCCTCCCAGGTCCCCGTTGATGCCTGCACTTGCGAGGAATTCCCATTATCACAGCTATAGGAGTAGGCGGGCCCGCTCAAAGTCCCCTTCACATGCGTGGCATCGACAAAGCTCCCCTCGGCCTGGACCGTATGCGGAGCAGTGGTACAGGTCACATTGCCCTGGGATGTCTGAAAGACCACTTGATCCTGGTTATAGATCTCCTTGTAGATGATTTTGCCACCGCGATACGTTCCCTGGCAGGTCGCCACGAGCGTCTCCTGGTAGCGGATACCACTGGAGGTCACCCCATTCAGCGTATGCGGCTGCCCATCGTCCTTCATTCCATTGGCATAGGTCGCGCAGACCGTGCCTCCGGCAGGGTCGGGATGACCCGTGACTGTGAACGTACCGCTCTGAGTCGCCGAGCCGTTGGAAGCCGTAAAGGCGATCTTGAAGCTGGCATCGTCGGGCGGGGCCCCATTGGGACCAGGCGTATGGGCCTGCCCCTGCGGCACAATCACCACCGTCACCCCCTCCTGCACGCGGTTGCTGCTGGCATCCGCCGCCGTGAGCGTATGCTGACCAAGCTTCCAGCCGCTCGTCACACTCAGCTTCACATTCAAAGCCCCGTTGCTATCGGTTTTAGCGTTCACTCCTGGAAGGGGCTGACCATCCAGATAAAAGGTCACCTGCGAATCAGAGGCAAACTGCTGACCACTCACCTGCAAGCTCGTCCCCGTAGCCCCCGCTGGCAGACTGCCCACGTGATAGGCACTGCTGACCCTGAGCTGCGGTTGCCCCTGCCCCACATGCAGGAGGTTGAGAGCAACCAGGACACCACCTACCACCAGTACCACCACCAACACCACTCCAATGAGCATCAGTGACGGTCGGCGCAGCGGACGCTGGTTCCGGCCTGCAGGAGGGATAGGATAGAGAGGCGGATATTCGAACGAAGAAGGTGGCGGAGGTGGTGGCGTGAAAAGGTCCTTCCCCGCAGGCTCCGTCTCCGGTCCTACCCCATAGGGGGGAGTTCCATACTTGGTCATCGCATAAGGATCAGACCCCACCGCTGGCACTGTTCCCTGGTATGGCCCAACGGGTTCCGGCCCGGCCTGGCGCGTCGGGTCGAGGGCTGGCCCAGGTGCATGAGCACCAGCGTCAGCCCGCTCTGTCGGCTCATGAGGCGTGGCTCCATAGACTGGTAAGCCACAGCGCCCGCAGTAATAAGCATCGGCAGGCAGAGTGGCGCCACAATGAGGACACCGTTGCATGCTGACACAGCCTCCTGGTCGGTTCACTAGTCATCGCTCAGTCTGCAAGAAAACGCGACACACAACAAGGTAATACTTCACACCGGGCCCCTATCCCGAAAGCCAGTTGCGTTGTTGGTCACTCACCTGACTGACAAGGCAAGCTGCTCATCTGTTAAACGTAGCCAGGAAGCGATTCTCTCACCCTACAAGACGAGCCTCTGAACGCACGCAGCTCCGCCTGCGTCGCCACCGCCCGCCTTCTTTGACAGTAAGCCACTTTTGACCTGATCAAAAACATTTGTTATGCCGAGTATACTTACTAGATAGAAGCGATAGCAGATTATAATGGCCATGTTGCGCAGTGAAACAGGACGCTTTCCTCAGCAGAAGCTTCTTTATCAAGAGAGGTAAAGCAGGGAAGAGATTACGGATGCTCACAGATCTATTCAGTGGCGACAAGACCTGTGCTATCGCTCTGAACTGGAAAGGAGCAGGTATGACCTCAGTGAACTCGCCTGCGAGAGCGCACCAGCAGCGGTCGAAGGAGGAGGTACCACAGCGATGACCGACTACGCGGAAGCCATCCCGATGTACGTGGATCGCTCGCGGGTCTTCATCGACGCCAACAACCCGAAATGGATCGTGGTCCATAAGACCGCGGGCTTTCACACGGCGCAGGAGGTAGCCAACTACTTTGCTACCAATGCGGAAATGACCAGCACCCATTACGTGGTAGGACAGGATGGGACGGTGGTGCAGTGCGTGCGTGAGCAGGATGGAGCCGGGGGAAACTGCTGTCTGGAAGCAGGCCACGCCGCCTTTTTGCCCGAGGGCATCAATCTGAACCTGGTGACCATCAGCATCGAGCATGTCGACCCGGCCCTCGATAACTCAACGCCGCTCACCGATGCCCAGAAACGTGCCTCGTTCCGCCTGATCGCGGACATCTGTGAGCGTCACGGCATTCCTCGCCGGCATGGCGATGCCAACGGTGGCATCGTCGGTCATTTTGAGCTGGACCCCATTTCGCGCGCGCGCTGCCCCGGCAACTATCCCTGGACTGAGTTGTGGGCGTTTCTTGAGCAAGGAGGGTTTATGCTGGATATCACGGCCACTCGCGGCTACTTCACGGATCTCGGTAACAACGTCTGGCGCTGCACGAAAACGGGATATGTCGTCGGTCATGGCATCCTGGACTTCTACCGCCGCTACGGCGGGGATGCCCTCTTTGGCCTGACCTACCTCGGTCTCCCCCTCTCCAATGAAACGGCGGTCGCTGGCTATAAGGGTGTGGTCTTGCAGCGCTTCGAGCGCGGCGTGGTCTGCTGGGACCCCGGCCACCAGGTCGATAACCCTCCCGGCTCTGGCCCCGCCTACCTGATGCACCTCGATCGCGGTCCCGGCCAGGACCCGCGCATCTCCGCGCTCCAACAGCAAGTAGCCACCCTTCAGCAGCAGGTCAATACCCTGAAACAGGAGGTCGATACGCTCAAGCAGGAACTGGATGCGCAGGAGCTAGGCACCGGTTCGCCCGCTCAACCAGCGAGCTAGCGCATCAGCCGGCGATTCGCTAACAAGCTCATCCTGACACTATCGGCGCGGACCTTGCTCGCTCCCTCGCTCGGGACAGGGCCCGCGCCTCCGCTGATCACCCGCTCCCCAGCCTACCCTACCTTCCCCCGGCCTGTCCTGCACCTATCCTCCGGCCCTGGCCCGGCCAGGCGGCTATCAAACTAGAAGGGTCAGGCTGGCACTCCTTCCCCCCAATGAGATATCATAGTATAGTAATTACTCCAACCCAATCGCTTCGCTCATCCGTATTACCGTATAAAATACAGAGGCAGCGACCGCGCCTGATCGCCCGGCTGCTTCTGGCCAACGAGCCAGCCAGTCAGCCGATGCGGCGATCCTGTCGAGCAGAAAGCAGGTCTGAACAAGATGGAAGCTCAGGCTTTACATACCTACGAGCGCGGCCCCGATGGTCCTTCTCAGAGTGGGCCCCCGCGCTTGAATACTCCTCCCAGTCCCAACGGCAACAGCAACAACAATAATAATAACCGCAACAATGAAAGCCTTTCTTCGTTGCTGCTGCGTTCTCTGGTGATTGTGGGGATCTTGCTGCTGGGCTGGTGGGCCCTTCAATCCTTCCTACAGGGCGGCACGAGCAGCAGCAATCAAAACGCTATTGAGATCCCATACAGCTCTTTCTACGCAGAAGTAGAGAAAGGTAACGTCAAGACGGCGGTCTTTCAGGGGCAGGATGTGACCGGCGAGTTCGTTGACCCGGTCGCTGACCCCAACAACCCCGGCAAGACGTCAAAATACTATCACTTCACGCAGCTCGCCAGCGGAGACCCCAAGCTGATTCAGCTGCTGCTGCAGCATAACGTCTCGGTCTCCGCCAAGCCGACCAGCGATGGCAGCCTATGGCTAAACATCCTCTTTAATGCCCTGCCCTGGGTCTTCCTGGGAGTGCTCTTCCTGTTCATCATCAGGCGCGCTACGCAGGGTCAGCAGAATATCTTTAGCTTCGGCAAGAGCCGCGCGCGCCTGATCATGGAGGATCGGCCCAGCACGACCTTCGCCGATGTGGCCGGGGTTGATGAGGCCAAAAATGACCTGGTCGAGATCGTCGAGTTTCTGAAGACGCCCCAGAAGTTCCAGCGTCTAGGCGGCAAGATCCCCCGCGGCGTCTTGCTGGTTGGTCCCCCAGGCACAGGGAAGACCCTATTGGCGCGGGCCGTGGCCGGCGAGGCCGGCGTCCCCTTCTTCTCGATGTCCGGCTCCGAGTTCGTTGAGGTCCTGGTGGGTGTGGGCGCCAGCCGCGTGCGCGACCTCTTCGACCAGGCCAAGAAGGCCGCCCCCAGCATCATCTTTATCGATGAGATTGATGCCGTCGGACGCCAGCGCGGCGCCAGCATCAATAGCAACGATGAGCGCGAGCAGACGCTGAATCAGCTGCTGGTGGAGATGGATGGCTTCGACGTGCGCCAGGCCGTGGTAGTGCTGGCGGCGACTAACCGTCCCGAGGGCCTCGACAAGGCCCTGTTGCGCCCCGGTCGCTTCGATCGCCGCGTGACCGTGGACCGTCCCGACTGGAAGGGGCGCCTGGCAATCCTGCAGATCCACACGCGCAAGGTCCCTCTGGCCCCAGATGTGGACCTGGAGGCGATCGCCCGAGCCACGCCGGGCATGGTCGGCGCTGACCTGGCTAACCTGGTCAATGAGGCAGCCCTCCTGGCCGCACGCCGCAATCTGGATGTCGTCAATCAGAACTGCTTCCTGGAGGCCCTGGATAAGATTGTCCTGGGCGCCGAGCGCCCGCTCGTGCTCAGCGAGGAAGATCTGAAGGTGGTGGCCTACCACGAAGGCGGCCACGCCCTGACCGCGCTTCTGACCGAGCACGTTGACCCTGTCGGGAAGGTCACCATCGTGCCACGTGGCCAGGCGCTGGGCGTGACGCGCTATCTGCCGCTCGATGACCGCCACAACTACAGTCGCGAGTACCTGGAGGCCCGCCTGGTGACCGCCCTCGGTGGACGCGCCGCTGAAGAGGTGGCCATTGGCCGCATTACAACCGGCGCGGAGAACGATCTCCAGCAAGTGACGCAGATCGCCCGCCGCATGGTCACTAACTGGGGCATGAGCGAGCGAATCGGCCCGCTTTTCTTCCAGGAGCGCGAAGACCCGCTGGAGCGCGCTGCCTTTGGACGCCGCGACTACAGCGAGAAGACGGCTTCTATGATCGATAAAGAGGTCGATCGCATTGTCAAGGCAGCCTACAACCGCGCCCTGAGTCTGCTGCGCGAGCATCGCGTAACGCTTGATCGCATCGCCCAGGCTCTGCGCCTCTACGAGACGCTCGATACTCAGCAGCTGCAGCAGATCATGATCGAGACTGGCGCCATCAGGGCTGCTGCCTCCTACTATCGCAACTAGGGGAGAACAGATCAGCAGCCATCGGCCAAAGAGGCTCTCCTTCCCTGTTTCGGGCGGGGAAGGAGAGCCTCCTCGTTTCGGCTAGCGACCGTACCGTACGCACAGCTCCGCTCGTGGTCGCTGGCCCGCCACCTATTGAGCTGGTGCCTTCTCGCTCAGCACAGTCCCAATGGTGTCCAACAGCTGTTCGGGAGGCGAAGGCTTGGTCAAATAGGCCTGAGCCCCCAGATCCTGGGCCGAGCGACGATGCTTCTCCGAAGAACGCGCCGTGAGCATGATGATCTTGAGCGAGGCAAAACGTGAACTGGCCCGGATCATGCTGAGCAGCTCATAGCCATTCAAATGGGGCATCTCTATGTCGAGCAGCAAGACGTCCGGCGGCTGTTCCAGCAATAGCTCCCAGGCCTCCATGCCGTCGCGCGCCTGCACCACGCGATAGCCAGCTCGCTGTAGTGTCTGCTGCAACGACTGGCGAATGTACACCGAATCGTCAGCGATCATGACCGTCCGCCCGGCGCTGGCGACTGTCTGCTCGGAGCTGCCGGCCAGCGGTCCGCGCTGGGGGCTGGTCCTCTTCATCTCCGGGGCTACCGCAAGAGGCGCGAGGCGCATCAGGTCCACGACGAGCAAGACATTGCCCTGGCCGTCAATGGCCGCCCCCATGATCCCAGGACGTCGCAGATAAGGGGCCAAAGGCCGGACTACCAGCTCAACGCCCCCCAGAACTTCGTCCACCGCGACTACCTCACAGGGCAGGCCCTCTTGCAACAAGAGCAGCGGACGCGCCTCCTCTGGCGAAGCAGACTCACTCGTACCATCGTCCACCTCTGGCAACCCCAGCAACCGAGAGAGCGGCACGGCAGAGAGCGGGGACTGGGCAGAAGCAGCCTGGCCCTCTCCCTCCAGGGCAGAGCGCTCTACGATAATGCGGCGCACCTGGGAGAAGGGTACGACCAGGCGTTGGCCAGCGGTGCGCACCAGCAGGCCATGCATGGCCCCATGCAAGCGTGGCAGCGTCAGATAGAAAGTCACCCCGCCCAGGGCATTGCGCTGAGCGGTCACCGTCCCCTGCAGCTGCTGAATGGGTCCCTGGACCAACTCCAGCGCTCCCGCCCGCACCGGTGTCGAGAAGCCCAGTTCCAGCGAGACCTCATTGCCAACCGCATGGGCATAGAACCAGACTCGCCTCTCCTGCTCTTCCTCCCCACCATCTTCAGCATAGGTGCTGCTCCAATTGATGATCATGGCATAGCGCACGAGCTGCAGCAAGGGACGGGCCAGGGCCTCCAGAATGTCCTGATCCACCTCGGTCGTCTCGCCGCGAGCTTCAAAGCGGACACGTTGACGCTGAGCGTCGGCACTCATCCGAATGGCCCGCCGGATGCGCGGTAGCAGCACGGCCAGGGGCGCCGAGCGCAACAAGAGCGTCTCGCCACGCACCCGATTGGCAAGGTCCATGTGACGACGCAGGACGCGATCAAGACGAGCAAAGGCAGCGCGAACCTGGGCCGAGGCCGTGCTGACATCGGCGATCGCTTCAGCAAAGGCGCGCAAGAGGACGTCGCTCTCGGTATAGCGATCAACTTCCATCTCGTCCCAAGAGGTCGTCTCGCGCGCTTTGAGCGCCAGAACGCTCAAACGTTGGCGCTGCTGAGCATGCATCGGGGTATGGCGTCCAGACTGCTCCGCCTCCTCCAGGATGCGCGCCACCAGCGATGACATCGGTTGCTGCGGAAGCGAACGGAGCGGCAAGGGAGGAATGCGGCCAGTCTCGCTGAGCGAGAGAGGATTAAGGGAGAGCAGCGTCTCCAGATACTGCAGGCGTCCCTGAGCGGCGTAAAGTTCCTGTAAGGCTGCCTCTAGCTCACGCCGGGCGCTCTCCAGAGGTTCTCGTTGTTCGGCCAGATGCTCGCTATTGAGCACGAGCCGCTTGAGACGCTCAGCATCCACCAGCACCGAGGGAAGCGGCGAGCTGGATTCGCGCGGAGGGCGGGTACGGAGATGGAAACGAGCAATCTCCTCACGCAACGGAGAGCGGGGCGCCAGCTCTTCTTCTTCGAGCAAGGCCGCCTCATCGGCTGCTGTGAGGGCAATCAGGCTTTCCGAGGGCGCGCGGCGCACATTGCCGAACTCATTGAGGGCCTCATAATCGGCCTCCAGCTCGGTGAGAGGGGTGCTACTCTCCTGTCCTGTCTCGACGATGCTTTGCAGCGTGGCCTCCAGCGCCCGCATGGCCTGCACCAGGGCCATCAGGCCAATCATCATCGGGACCGAGCCATCGCGCAACGAGCCGACAAGCATCTCGATATAGTAGGCGATCGTCGACATCGACGGGCAGCCGACGGCGCCCGCGGTCCCTTTCAGCTTATGAGCGCTACGGCGCAGGGCCTCCAGGTAGCCATCGTCAAGCTGGTCCTCTTGCTCCAGCTGGGTCAGAGCCTGGCGCATCGAGGCAATATCCTCGTCGGCCTCCCCAACAAAAAGGACCAGCATATCGTCGAGGCCCTCATCAGCCGCGGACGAGCCAGCCCCTGCCTCTCCTCCTCCCAGACCCGCGGTCGCTGCTTCGTCAGAGAGGTCTCTCCCCTCGCCAGCCACAGCAGCCGCAGCCGGCGACTCGGCGAGACCTTCGGGCGGCTCCAGATCTTCCATCTGGCGAAAAGCCTCGATGATCGCCAGATCTTCAGGCGTCAGTTGAGAGGCCTCCTCCGGCTCAGGCGCTTCCGCCAGCTCCTCCGGCAGCGCGTCCTCTGGCTCAGCCATAGGTCACCGCCCTCTCTATCTCGTGTAGCACCTCAGCCAGCAAAGCCGGCACATCCAGCACCGGATCAGTACCGCGCAGGCCACGCAGCAGTTCGCGACGCACAGGAAGGGCCTCACACTCCTCCAGAGGCGTATATTCCAGGGAGAGGATCGAGCCAATGGCGGGAACCAGCAGGCCGACTGGCTGGTCAGGATGATCAGCAACCAGCAACATGCTGTCGCCCGCGGAGACCGTGGGAGAATCGCAGAGGAAGCCAGGCAGATCAACGGCGGCAATCACCTCGCCACGCCAGGCCACCAGGCCAGGCAGCCAGGCAGGGGAAGCGGGCAAAACAGCAAAACGATGGGGAGGAGGCACCACTTCACAGAGTGCCTTGAGCGAAACAAAACAGCAGCCCTGTCCCAGCGACAGGCTGCATTCCAGATACTCCTCGGGATGAGCTGCAGCTGGAACCATGCGAGCCAGCTCACGCGCATAGTTCCAGAACTCCTCATCGCTCAAAGCCTCCAGCGACCTGGAGAGAAACCCTCCCGCACGTGGTACAACCATCTTCTCTTCCGCTCGCGCCGCCGCAGGCAGCACTGCCCTCGTTCGTTTTCCTCGTTCGTGAGTGATGAGCGAGTCGCTTCTTGCGTCACTGGCCAAGGCGGTTGATTGATCACGTGAGGTCCAACGAACCAAACAAGGAATCAATCAAACGCCCGGCAGATGAAGCCAGGCCAGCTAACTGTAGGTCGGGGTCGGGCTACCCAGATGGGCCTGCACGACCGAAATGACATCCTGTGTTCGGAATGGCTTGGTGAGGTAATCCTTGGCTCCCGCCAGACGCCCCTTAAGACGATCAATCACCCCATCGCGACCCGAGAGCATTACAATGACTGTATGACCAAATTGGGGCTTCGTTCGCAAAATGCGAGCAATCTCGTAGCCATCCATCTTGGGCAGACCGATGTCGAGGATCACCAGGTCAGGAACACGGTGTTTATGCTTCGTGAGAGCCTCCAGCGCCTGAATCCCATCAGGATAGCTGACGTAATCGAAGCCCTCACGTCTCAGGCTGGTCTCGATGATCTTGCGCACGGTCAGCGAATCATCTATCACCATGACGAGTTTGCTCATAGTGTCTCCCTCTCTCTGCTTCCACACTACTACCATCCTTCAATCCGCCAACATACAACTGTCTGTATGTATCGGATGACCCCCTGCGCTCCCTTCATCCTGAAGGCCGCGCTGGTAGAGCTGTCGCTTCGACTCACCCGTGCTGCTCTCAGGACCGTTTCCTGATAAAATGTCGAAACACCCAGCCTACTCAGGTGACATAGTGGGGCTGTAGCAATAGTACCATAGGCGCCCGCAAAGTGCAATACAAGGGCATAAAAAACTGATTAAGATTTTTATCACGGTCAAATATGACCCACCGCCCGCGCTCTGGAGCCTCACCAGCGCCCTATGTGGTAATCTAGTAGCAGCAGGCAAGCCGCTTGCGCTGCGCACGGAAGAAGAGGCAGGAGGCCCTTTCCTTCTCGTGCAGCGCAAGAGCAAACCGGCAGACGATCAATCACGCTCAGCCGAGAGCGAAGCAGAGGAGGCTTTTAATGGCTGATGCCCCTTTTCGCGAGCAGGCGGTACTGATCACGGGTGCTTCGCGCGGCATCGGTGAGCAGCTGGCTTATCAGCTGGCAGAGCAGGGCGCCTGGCTGGCTCTGGCCGCCCGCAGCAGCGAGGCACTGGAGACCGTGGCCGCCACCTGTCGGACCCGCGGCGTCCGTGCGCTGGCCGTCCCTACCGACTTGCGCGATGAGGCCCAGTGTCGACACCTGGTCGAACGCACGATCAGAGAATATGGTCGCCTCGATATGCTGATCAATAACGCCGGCATGGGCTTCCCCCACCGCTTCGAGACCCTCAGCGATCTCTCAACCCTACGCTCCGAGATTGAGCTGAACTATTTGGGTACGGTCTACTGCACCTACTACGCCTTGCCATATTTGAAGCGCAGTCGCGGGCGCATCGTGGGCGTCAACAGCTTCGGCGGCCTGCTCGGCCTACCGGGTACTGCTGGCTACAATGCTTCGAAGCACGCCATGCGCGGCTTCTTGAATACCTTGCGCACGGAGCTGCATGGCAGCGGGGTCAGCGTCTCGATTACCTACCTGAGCGCCGTGCGAACAGCACGCTTGCAGGAGGTGATGGGCGAGCAGGCCAGGAAGGTGCCTGCCCTCGACCCAGACCGCTGCGCCCGCCTGATCTTGCGTCAGGCCGCTCGCCGGCGCCGCGAGCAGGTGCTGACGCTCTCGGGCAAGACCCTGGTTTGGCTGAATCGCTGGGCGCCGGCCCTGGTCGAACGCTTGCTGGCATCGACTGCGCTGATTTCTTACCGCGAGTGAGCTGAGTGGGCTGCCGCGGCTGCAGCTGGTTACGGCCTGCGTCTGTCCAGGCCAGGCCCGCCTTGACCAGCAGCACCCCAGCGCTCGCTGGCCCTGGTCTGGCTCACCGGGCCGGGCCGGGCCGGGATCTCCTCGAAGGAGGATGATGCAGTGACGATACTGGAGCCTGTTCCTCTCTCTCAGCGTCGCCTTGATTGGCTGCTGATCGCTTTCTTTGTGATCAACCTGCTCTTCGTATCTTATTTGATCGATATTGAACAGATCATTATCCCCAATCCCTGGCACTTCAGCTATCCGCTCTGGCCGCCGCGCCCAGTGGTCGACCTGATCCACTGGTGGGGTCAGCACTTTGATCCGCTGTTGATGGCCCGCCCGGTCTTCTTTAAAGTGACCATCTGGCTCGACGACCTGCTCTACGGTCCTTTCTACCTGGTGGCCACCTATGCCTATGCCAGGGGTCGCGAGTGGATTCGCCTGCCGAGCATTATCTACGCCGTGGCCATGATCGAGGGCGTGGTAATCATCCTGAGCGAGGAGGCTTTCGGCGTCTATCGCTCACCTCATCTGGGCCTGGTGATCGCCGCCAATGCCTCGTGGATCATCTTTCCGCTCGTGATTCTCTTCCGCATGGGATTGCGCGAGCATCCCTTCAGCCGTCCGGCGAGGCTGAGCAGACCGGCCCTGGCGGGGGAAGGAGCCAGAGGATGAAGCGCGCCTTTGCGATAGCGATCCTGGCCTATGTGCTGGCACTGGGAGGGGCCTGGGCCACGCTCCGCCTCCTTCAGAGCTGGCCACCGCTGGCCGCGCTGGCGGTCGCCGATGGCGTGGCGACCGTCGTGATCTTCGCCTTCAGTGTGCTGACAAACAATTCGAGCCTCTATGATCCCTATTGGAGCGTGGCCCCGGTCCCGATCGCCCTTTTCTGGCTATTCCGGCCCGGCTCGGATGGTCTGGCCAACCCACGGCATGGCCTGATCTTCGGCTTGCTCTGCCTCTGGGCGCTGCGCCTGACGGTGAACTGGGCCAGGCGCTGGCGCGGGTTGGAACATGAAGACTGGCGCTACCAGGATATCCGTAAGAGTACAGGGCCCTGGTACTGGCCGGTCAGTCTGCTCGGTATTCACCTGATGCCGACAGTGCTGGTCTTTTTGGGCTGTCTGAGCCTGTGGCCTAACCTGAGCGATCGCGGGACCCCTCTCGCTCTGGCCGATGGGCTGGCAGCCCTGGTGACGCTGGCCGCCGTGGCTATCGAGGCTGTGGCCGATCAGCAAATGGAGCACTTCCGTGCCCGGCCCGCCAGCGAGCGTGGCCCTTTTCCGTCGGGCCTCTGGTCCTGGTCGCGCCATCCCAACTATCTCGGCGAAGTGTTGTTCTGGTGGGGCCTCTATCTTTTTGTGCCAGCGGCCCACCCGGCTTTTTGGTGGACAATCGTCGGACCAGTGGCGATACTGGCACTCTTCCTGGGGATCAGTATCCCCATGATGGAGCGCCACCTGCTGGCAAAGTATCCTGCCAGCTATGCCCAGTACCAGCAGCACGTCGCGCCGTTCTTTCCCTGGCCTTCTCGCTCTCGCTCAGCGCGACGCGTAGAACTGGATCACTGAGCCGGGCGATGTGCTATAGTGTTGTTGTCCTGTTACAGCAGCTCTGGTGCAGAGGAAGCAAAAGCCAGCAGGCCAGGCGATAATGACAGGATGGACACAACCGCAAGAACAGGAGGAGAACGATGGCAGTCTATATCATCGCCAGCATCGATATCACCGATCCCGAAGACTATCAGGAGTACGCCCGCCAGGCCGGCGCTACTGTGGCTCAATATGGGGGCAGATATCTGGCTCGTGGCAGTCAGATCGAGGCGATCGAGGGCGATTGGAAGCCTGGCCGCCTGGCTCTGCTGGAATTCCCAACGGCTGAACAGGCCTGGGCCTGGTACAATTCACCCGAGTACAGCGCAATCCGCGGCATCCGGCAGCGCGCTTCTCACTCGCGTGTGATCCTCGTCCACGGCCTCCCCGAGCAGCCAGCCTGAGCATAACAGGCTCTCCACCTCCACGAGAGCGGTTCAGGACCGCTCTCGTGTTAGCGTCAGCCTCATGAGCTGGAGGCGCGCTGACATACCAGTCAGCCACCCTGCCCGCTCATGAGGCGTCCCGCTGCACATGAGATCCGTGCCCATGTCCGTGAGAGGCTTCGGCTGACTCAGAAGGAGGCCGATTCATCATGGCTAGCATGGCCGGGCCACCGGTGCGCAGAAAGCGGATAACGAGCACAGCGGCAAGCAAGAGGGCCAGCAAATTGAGCACCGTAGTGTAGTTCCACTGCAGTCCCTCACTGACAGCGGTCACCGTACGCTGCGTTGGAATGAGACCCAGGAGGCTAAAGAGCAGCTCCACCAGGTAGCCAGCGAGGGCCATTGTGACATAGAAGGTCAGCAGCAGATAGCTGGCCACGTGCCAGCCGTAATACTTGCGGTAGATGTCGAGAATAGGCAGGACGATCAGATCAGCAAAGATGAAGCTGACCAGGCCACCGAAGCTGATGCCACCGCGCCAGAGCACCGCCGCAAGGGGCACATTGCCTACAGAGCAGACAAAGCTGATAATGGCCACCAGTGGGCCAATCAGCGGCCCCTCGATGGCTGCCAGCGTCGGGTTACCGCTCAGGAAGAAGGTGCGCCAGAAGCTGTCAGGTACCCAGGCCGCTAAAGCCCCGGCAATGAGCAGTCCCAGCAGCACATCGGTCCAGATCGCCGCCCAGTCCATCACGAAATAATGGCTGATGGCCGTGAAGGCTCGCCCGCTCCAGAGACGGCGCCAGAATGGGCCGCTGGCCTCGACACTCATGTCCATCGCCGCATGGCCCTCCATGCGCCCGCTGAGGCCGCGCTCCGCCTGCTCTCTGGCTCGGGCTACCAGCCGGCGACTGAGCGTGAGGCGGAAGATGAGCGCCAGCAGCATGACCATGATGAGGCCACCGAGATACTGCGCCAGCATGAAGGGCCAGCCCAGCAAGACCAGCAAGATCAGGCCCAGCTCAATGACCAGATTGGTCGAGGCCAGCTCAAAGACCATCGCCGCGGTAAAACTGGCCCCCTTGCGAAAGAGCGAGCGCGCCAGGGCAACCGCTGCATAGGAGCAGGAGCTGGAGGCGATGCCGAAAAGAGTGGCTAGCGCCAGATGTCGGGGAGACTCGCCTCCCAGGAGACGAGCCAGCGTTTTTCGGGCAACCACCGCCTGCACCAGTGCTGAGAGGGCAAAGCCTAAGACGAGCGGCCAGAGAATTTCCCAGAACATGCTGAAGGCGCTCAGCAGCGCCTGCACGATAAACATGGGCCTTTCCTTCCCTCCTTATCGCCCCCTGGTCACCTCAGAGCAAGCTGGCAAGCCTAGGCTTCCCAGAGAAAGATAGGCCACCCAGATCATCCCTGTCAAGCTCATGAGCGGGTCAGGCGTAGTCAGGAGCGGGGACCGGCCCTCGCCTCCTGACCAGGGCTGCTGCCACGCCTGGCAGCAGGCTAGAGGGAAGAGGCCGCGGTATCGCTCGGCCTCTGCGGCTCCGCTTCGGCTTCCAGGGTCAGAGACCAGCTGCGATGCAGTTGGGGATGGATCAGATTGGCGCGCACCAGCAGCGCCCGATCGCGCAAGATCTCCCCCGGCTGACCATCGGCCAGAATGCGCCGCTCCTCGCCCAGCACAATCACTCGCTGCGCAATCAAGGGCACAATCTCTAGCTCGTGCGTCGCTGTAACGATAGTTCTCCCCTGCTCGCCCAGGCGACGGATCAAATTGACCAGCACCCACTTGGTACGCGGATCAAGCGAGGCCGTCGGCTCGTCCAGGAGGATGACCTCCGGCTGCAGCGAGAGAACCGAGGCAATGGCCGCTCGCTTCTTCTCGCCGCCCGATAGCTCAAAGGGGGCCCGGTCGGCCAGCTGACCGATCTCCATCAGCTCCAGCGCCTCCTGACAGCGCCGCTTGACCTCTTCGCGTGGCAGGCCAAGCTGCAGCGGCCCGAAGGCCACGTCATCAAAGACCGTGGCGCTGAAGAGCTGCACATCGGGATCTTGAAAGACTAGCCCAACCTGGCGATGAAAGGTAAAGGTCTCCTGCCCCGCCGCCACTGCCTTGATGTCGCGGCCCAAGGCTCGCATGCTTCCCTCCTCTGGCGCCAGCAGGCCATCGAGAAGCTTCAGCAGGGTCGATTTGCCACTCCCATTGGCTCCCAAGAGCGCAATCTGCTCACCGTGGCTAATCTCCAAATCGATGCCGTCAAGGGCCAGATGTCGACCGTGATAGCGATAGCGCACCCCACGCAGCCGATAGATGACGGTGCCCGGTTGGAGTGTCGAAGCCTGGGTCTCACTCATAGCAGCACCCTCCCTAAGAAAAAGAGACCAATCGCCAGCAGCGCCGCGCCCAGCAGCGCCAAGACATCCCCACTCCGCAGGCGATAATCGCTATAGGTGCGAATCGTCCCCGTGAAGCCGCGCGCACACATGGCAGCATAGACCTCATTGCTCATCTGGAAGGAGCGATTCATCAAGGTCACCAGGGCGGTCACAATCCAGGCCCGCTGCTCCCCGCCGCTGGTGAAGCCCACCGTACGGCTCTTGCGGGCCTCGAAGAAGCCGTTGACCGTATGCAAAAAGAGGAAAATATAGCGGTAGGTCATCGAGAGCAGTAGAATAAAGATCTGGGGTACATGTAAGATCTGCAGGCTTTTGAGCAGATCAGCCCAGCGCGTCGTCAGAATCAAGAGAACGGCCAGCGAGACGGCGTCACCCACGCGCATGACGAAGACGGCAGCCCCCAGCAGACTGGCCGGGGTTGGACCCAGGTGCAACGGTCCCAGGTCCAGCTCAAAGAGGCGCGGCCCACCGCTGGTGAAGAAGATCGAAGGCAAGATGACAACGCCTGCGAAAAAGGGTATGCCCAGCCAGACCCGACGCACAAAGAAATCAAAGGGCAAGAGACTGGCTCGCGCCACCAGCAAGAGCAGACCATACAGTAGCAGCAGTACCAGGAGCGAATGAGAGAGACTGGCGGCCAGCACCGTCACCATGAACATCCCTATCTTGATGCGCGGATCAAGGCCCTGCAGCCAGCCTGGACGGCGCGCGTGCTCCTCTGTAAAGACCGCACGCTCAATGGCCTCCGTCACCCCAGCCAGCGTCTGCTCCACCCAGCCAAGCTGGCGCCGCAGCTGACGCCGCTCCCGACGAGAGAAAGTCAAAGGCTCGACCTCTTGCCCGCGGGAGACCTGACCCCCAACCTGACCACCGTCAGCCTCTGCTTCCAGGCTCATAGCGCCCCCTCACGCGGCTGCGCCGGCTTCCCACTGACTTCAGCCTCCCCCCCACCACGACCAGTCAGGCGGCGTATCAGTAGCATCAAGCCCGAGACCACCAGTACCAGCAGGAGAATCCCGATGATACCGCTGATCTCGTAGCCTAACGCCGCATGCCATAGAGGGGCATTCGGCGCCGTAAAGAAGTCAGCGTTGATAGTGTAGCCACTCAAGGGCGCGTTCCAGAGACCATTGAGATCGCGTAGTCCCTGGGGAATGTAGCCGAAAGCCTGCTGCACATCCTCGGGGCTGCCCTCCCCAAAGGCGAAACCGGGCGCAATCAGACCCAACGGCGCGAAAATGGCCAAGGCCATAAAGAAGGTTCCCACTCGTTTCAGACGGGCTGGCAACAGCAACCAGGTCAAAGGCAAGAGCACCACCGCGATGCCCAGCACAATCAGCAGCATGATGCCCACATCGGGCCAGCTCACCTGCGACCAATCTGCCCCAAAGAGATGGTCAAGACGTCCCCCACCGGTAATCAGGCCCGCAATAAAGAGCAGGACGAGTGCCAGGGGAACCGCCAGCGCGAAGATGCGCCAGAGTGGCAGCGCCTGCGCCTCGCCGGTGGGAACATCGCCGCCGCTCACTACCTCGCGCAGCGCTGTGAGCAAGGCAGGATGCTGCTTCTGAATGTAGGCAAAGCCAAGGGCCGTAATCAGCGCCTCGACCAGCGAGGCCCCAAAGGCGTGCGAGAGCAGCATTGCGGGAATGGCCACACCCAGCGGATAGGGACTATAGAGCGGGTGCCCATTCTGCTGAAAGAGCACAGGCTGCAATCCCAGCTCGATGCCAACAGCCAGAGCCGCCGCCGTAATCCCGACGTAGGAGCCGATGGCCGCCGCCCAAATACGCCGCGTTGACAGCACCGGCGAGCGACCCGCAATCACGCGATAGGTATAGTAACCAACAAAGGGCAGGATGACGCCCATATTCAAACAATTGGCGAAAATAGCGAGAATGCCCCCATCGCCGAAGAAAAGCGCCTGGATAATCAGGGCCACACTCACACAGAGCATGGCCGCCCAGGGGCCGAGCACAATAGCGATCAAGGTGCCCCCAACCCCGTGGGCCGTCGTCCCCCCGGGCACCGGCACATTAAACATCATGATGGTGAAGGAGAGGGCCGAAAAGATGGCCATCAGCGGCACGGTCCGCCGATTGAGCACATCACGCACCTTATGGGTGGCTACCGCCCAGGCAGGGATCGTCACCACACCAGAGCCGAGGGAAAAGACAGGCGAGAGATAACCGTCGGGTATGTGCATGGCAGGAACCTCCGTAACCCGCTCAGAAAAGAGACCACCGCCCAACTGCAGAGGAAGAGCGCAAAACGCACAGAATGCCGCCCGCCAGGCTGGCTACTTGTCAACTGCCCCTCCTCACCTGGTGTCGGCCATAGCTGCTTGTCAGATGCAATTGCAAATCATTCTCAATAACTACAGGTAAGTATAGGGAACAGGTTGCTTGCCTGTCAAGGGCAGCCTGGCCCAGGCGCGCCTGGCCTGGCCTTTGTCAGCCGGCTTCAAGCAGTAGCGAGAAGGGGAGTAGAGCCAGCTCAGATGAAGATCCAGATCAGCGAACAAAGGAGAAGGCGGGGGAAGCGGAGCAGTTGCTCCTTCCCCCGCCCCGCTTCCAGGGTAGGTGCTCGTGCTCGTTCGTATCCAGCAGGGGCGCTTAGATAAGCTCCTTCATACCATAGCCCTCCTCCCGCTGAGGAGCGAACAGACACAGCCGTGTCCATAAGCCAGACCAGCCGGTCCAGCCCGGTCCGCCTCACTGGGGAGCTGGCAAAGAACCAGTCGAACCACACTGGCCGCTCCCGCTACCAGAGGGAACCGCCAGCGGGCCGGCCTCGACAAAGCAGAGAAAGCTATATTCTTTGCTTGCATTGCCCAGGCCATTGTACTGGCCATTGAGCAAGCCATAGCTATCCTCGCCATTCAGGGCCCAGTAGGTCCAGTTCAGATTACTCACAGCCACACCCGAGCCCCCAGAGCCATAGCTGCTCTTGATGAAGTTGATCAGGTCCGTAAACCACTGACCTTGCGAACCTGCGCCGCTAGAGACCAGATCGCTGGCGCTGTTGCCGGTGCCAAATTCGCCAATCCAGACCGGAGCGGAGCTATAGGGCTGGGCGCCTGTATTGCTCCAGGGATAGCCGCTATGGCCAGGCCAGCTCGGATTGATCCCGTTCGGCGTCGCAATATAGGCCCAATTACTCGTCCAGACATCCACCAGGCTGGAGCCAGAGCAGCCGCTCTTATAGCAGGTGTTACTGTTGAACCAGCTCTGTGGATAGAGCGTCGGACCATACTCGTGCGCTGAGTAGACCACCTGATTATTGACCGCCGGCCCCAGGCTGTTGGCGCTGCCGCCAGCATTGAGGACGATGGGAGCGCCCGCATTATTGCTATTGCCATTGACCCCCTGCAGGCTGCCCCCCCACCAGGTGCTGGAGTAGGGACCGTTCGCCTGCGTTCCCGAGGACGTCGGATAGGCTGAGACCCCCTCGACAAAGATCAAAGGATAGCTCCAGCTGTGGCTCTGGGCATCGCCGAGCAAGGTATCGGCAGCGCGCTCCGCAGCCAGGCGCCAATCGTGGCAGGATGAGGTCACCACACAGGCCGGGGCAAACGGATTCGGATTTGGGTTGCTGGCTGGATCAATGCCATCGCCCGAACCCCATTGAGCGCCGCTGGCGTACTGATTGGGATAGGTCCCCTCCACATGCGGCTCATTGCGCAGGTCATAGCCCAAGACGATCGGCCACCCATCGGAGGCCAGATAATTCACCGTCACCGTATCCGTTGCTCCCAGCGTCTGGGGGACACCATGTACCCAGCGTTGGACACTCACCCAGTCGTTGATCCACCTGCTCTCGGGATAGGCCGAGGTATACCACAGCCCGCTCTGCTCGGCGGACTCTCCTGCCTCCGAGCGGTGATTGTCGAGAATCACATGCAGGCCAATAGAGCCGGCATAGTTGATGATCTTGGCCAGGATATCACGCGCATGCAGCCCCACACACGACGGACAGCCGACATCGTTCTGCGGTATCGGATCAGACTCCCACATCTGATTAGAGAAGGGAATGCGCAGGGTATTGTAGCCATAGCTCTTGACCAGGTTGAGAATCGTCGAAATATCATACGACCACAACCCGTGCGCCACAGAGTCGGGAGTCTCGAAGCCATACCAGTTGATGCCACTGATGATGAACTGGCTGCCATTGGGCGCCAGGATCTTCGTGCCGCTGGTCCTCCAGCCTCCGCTGGCGCTCCCCCCACCAGAGCCCGGCGTGGGCGTCAGCGTCGGCGTCGGCGTGGGACTGGCCCCACCGGGCTCCGTACCCCAGACCAGTTGCCCGTTGAGATAGAGCGTTACCTGGCTCCACGGGGCATAGCTCGTCTGCGTGGCGCTCCACGAATAGTCGTTGGCCTGGTTGTAGTTGCTCCAGTCGCTCTTGTTGAAGCGCACCTGGATCTCACCACTGTTACCGCCAGGTACAATGCTCCCCGCCGCACTGCTGAAACCGACCTGAAGATAGGTGTCAGCACTCGCTGTGGGAGCGCTCATCAGCACAAAGGTGCCGGCGAGATTGCTGCAACCAACCGCCGCATAGTCACACCAGAATTGCTGCGACTGGCTGCCGTCCTTCGTATACCAATAGCGGATGGTCAGGCTGCTGAGGGCGACACTGGAGCTGGTATTGTTGACGATCTCAAAGTGAGGGCGAGGCGTATTGGTGGTGGCACTGGTATTGGCATCGGCATACTCGAGAACCAGCCCGGAGGGAGCAGGCTGCGCATGGCTAATGCGCGCCGCGCCGAGCGCCACACCCAGCGAACTGAGTAGCAGCACCCCGAGCAGGAGCGTCCCGACCCACCAGCGTCCTTGCAGAGGCCGCAGACGCGAGCGCGAAAAGAAGGATGGCTTCATGCCCAATGTCTCCTTAAGATGCGTCCAGAGCCAGTGAATTCCTCCAGCTCATCCAGTGGAGAGGCGGAACGGAAGGCGGTCACCCGGACCGGGCCGGCCAGGCCAGCGCCAGGAACTGGGCCGACGAGGATCAGGCTCACTCAGACGAGCGCCTTTCTCCCCACCTGCATCGACCTGGAGCCTGCAACCAACCTGCCCAACCTCCGCCCGCCTCATCCACACTTGCGGTAGCCGCTCACACGGCCAATCTATGGACATACCAGCAGGCGCGTCCTTGCGGTAATAGCCATCCCTGACCTGCTGCTGGTATCAAGGCTGCCAGGTCAGACGACGCTGCAGCTGACGCCATTGAGCGAGAAACTTGTCGGCGCAGGATTGCTGCCGGTCCAGCTGGCCAGAAAACCCGGTGGTGAGCTAAGTGTGCCGCCCGCCGGGATCTGGGCGTTGTAGGAGGCATTGGTAATCGTTACCTGCGCCCCTTGTTGCGTGTAGCTCCCGTTCCAGAGCTGGGTAATCTGCTGACCAGCCGCGAAGCTGAAACGTAAGGTCCAGCCGTTAATAGAACTGCTGCCCGTATTAGTAATGCTGATACTGGCCTGGAAGCCGCCCGGCCATTGACCGACCACACTATAGTGCACTTGACACGAAGCGCCAGCACCTGGCGTGGGAGACGGCGTCGGCGATGGGGTAGCCGTCGGGGTCACTGTCGGACGCGGCGTCGGGGTTGGGGTCGGCGACGGCGCCGTGGTCGCCGTGGGCGACGGCGTCGGAGACGGCGTCGGTGTGCTGCCACCACCACCACTGGCCAGAGCAATCAGATGATCGTGTAGACCCTGCCCATAGGCCGTGGGCGTGCCATTGTAATTGCTGATCAGCGCAGGGAAGGAGCTGCAATCGTAGGTGTCCCAGGCCCAGCCAAGATAGCTAATGCCATGCTGGTCAAACCAGGCCATCGCCGTGTCAATAAAGCCATGCGCACAGTCGTTCTCGCCGATCTCACCAGCAACGACCGGCACCTGGGCAGCAACCGGAGCAACCTGGGAGTCCCAGCAGCTCGTGCTGCTGCAAGCGTTGAAATTATACAGGTGGAAAGAGGCTACCAGATTGTTGAGCGGGTCAGTGGGCTTGTACTGCAGCCACTGCGAGAGGTTGTTAGAGTAGGCCAGACCTCCTAGCATGATCACATTGGTAGCCCCCGTGGCCCGCACCGTGTTGATCAGGGTCTGCATGCCAGCTACGGCAAAACCAACGTCGCTACAAGGGCTGGCGTTGGCCGCCGTGCTGCCGTCACGCCAACAGGCCCAACTGCTGGTGTATGGCTCATTGTAAAGGTCGAAGACGACGGAACTGTTGTTCTTGAAAGCGTTGGCTACCGACGTCCAGAAAGCCGGAGCATGGTCTAGATCGGGCATCGGCTGCTGCCCGTTGGCCTGCTGGCTGCCCGGAGCGTTCCAATGCAAGTCGAGAATGACAATAAGATTGTCAGATGTCAATGTATTAACAAAGTTGATGACCTGCTGCTGATAGGTGGCAGCCGAGTACTGGGCGGCAGGATAGCCGTTGATGCCAAGCCAGCAGTCCTCGTTCAAGGGGATGCGCACCGCGTTGATATCCCAGCTCAGCATGGCATTGATGGCGTTGGTGTCCACCGGCCCATCGAACACGGTGGTGGCAGTGCTGCTGCGACACATGTACTCTGCGCCAGAACGATTCACGCCAAGCGCTCGCACAACCTGGTTCTGCCCATTGAGCAAGCGATTACCAGAGACGTGCAGCCCCGTCACCGACGGCGCCGCATGAGCACGTAAAGCCTGCGATCTGACTCCTAGATAGGTGGCAAGGGAGAAGGACGCCAGAACGAGCAGGAGAGAGAGCGCCGCGTACCTCAGCCGAGGCCAGCGACACACGGATGGTGTGGCCATAGGTCCCCCCTTTTGATAGATCAAAGAGGTAGCTTCCTTGCTTACCGGGGTCGCGCCTCCCTGCGACAGAGATGGCACCAGGCCCGGCTCGCTCGCCGTGGTCCTCTTTATCCCGTGGCTCCAGTTCTACCACAGCGTCGTAAACGGTATCGTAAACGATACCGTAAACGTTTACGAAGTAACTATACCGCCAGCTCTGGCTTTTGTCAAGCGCTGATCTTCCCTTCCCCTGGAGCCAACTGCAGGCTGGCAGGCTCTTCTCTGTCCAGTGCGCCATCTCTCCAGACTTAGGACAAAATGGGGAGAAGACCAGCGCCGGCCCTCCTCCCATCTATCCGCCAGCCAGCAACGGATCGGCCTCGAGCGCTCACTCACAGCTGGTCGTCACACCCGAGCTCTTGAAGAGGAAAAGAGGTTTTTTCTTTCTCTTCGCTTGTGGCCAGCTCCATAGTAGTAATGTGTATCCAATGCTATTGCAGAGCTTTCCTACTTCAATGGCAATTGACAGAGAAGATGCTTGCAATTACAATTTATGTAATCGATTTCGGTATCGCTAACGCAAACGATTACAAAAGCTTTCGCTCAACTGTAGAGCCAGGAAGCATGTGATTCTGATCAGCCGATGAATTTGTTGAGGGAAGGGAGTGGAAGAGAGCAGCAGCGTGGGGCTATACCGCGTGCAGATTGAGCGCCAGCCAGGCTCGCCCGCTCAGTCTGAAGCGAGGACGAGACAAGACCAGGAGGCACCATGAAAACGAGATCTCAACCGCTATGCTTGGTGAGTGCTTGCCAGCGCCTTGCTGGAGCACTCTGCATCCTTCTCTCCCTGGGCGCTCTGCTCCTCAGCGCCTGTGGTGGTTCGGCCCAGCCGACCGGGACCAGAACCGATACACTCAGGGTATTGCCGGCGCCAAACGGTCCCAATGCCGACCTCTTCAATCCATTCTTCAACTACAACACCCCTGCCGCCTGGGGAGCGCAGGGCCTGCTTTACGAGGTTCTCTATTCGACCGACTTCTCCACAGGTGAATATCATTCCTGGTTGGCGACCAGCTACAATTTCTCCAGCGACAACACGCAGCTCACCTTCCACTTGCGTCCCAATGTCAAGTGGAACGACGGCCAGCCCTTCACCAGCGCTGACGTCAAGTTCACCTTCGACCTGATGAAGGACCATCCAGCTCTCGACCAGGGTGGAGTCAGCGCCCTCATTAAAAACATCACCACTCCCGATGATGAGACGGTGACCTTCACCCTGACCGGTCCCAACAGCACCGCGCTCTTCTACGTCGGCCAGACCTACATCGTGCCGCAGCACGCCTGGTCCTCGATCAGCGGCGACCCCGCCAAGTTCACCAACGATAAGAACCCCGTCGGCACCGGTCCCTACAAGCTCCGCAGCTTCTCCGCCGACCTGATCATCTACGACGTCAACCCCTCCTACTGGGGTGGCCAGCCCGCCGTCAAGCACATCTACGTCTACTCCGCCAAGGACAACACCACTGCTATCACCAATATGATCCAGGGCAAGTACGACTGGATGGGAAGCGCCTGGACACCGGACTTTGATAAGCAATTCAAGTCCAAGGACCCCCAGCACAACAAGACCTGGTCCTTCCCCAGCAACACCGTCATGCTCTACCTGAACCTCTACAAGGCCCCCTTCAATAGCGTCCTCGTCCGCAAGGCCATCAGCGCCGCAATCAACCGCGACAACCTGCCACAGGGCGTGGCCTACTACGCGAAGCCGGCTCATCCGACCGCTATCATTCCTCCGCGCAAAGATTGGATCGCGCCGGAGTATCAGAATGCCACCTTCCAGTACAGCGTCTCGCAAGCTCAGTCCTATCTCAAGCAGGCTGGCTACACCCAGCACAGCGATGGCTACTTCTACGACTCCAGCGGCAAGGTCCTCGGCTTCTCCATCATCGTCCCCAGCAGCTGGTCTGACTGGGCTCAGGATGTCCAGTTCATCGTCAACGACCTCAACAAGGCGGGCATCAAGGCCACGATGAACGGTCTGGCCGACGCCAATACCTACTTCAGCGCCATCTACGGCGGCAACTATGAGGCGGCGATCGGCTGGACGGACAAGGGTCCCACCCCCTACTATCCGTATCGCGACATGCTCAGCAGCAGCAACTCCGCCCCGCCCGGCAAGCCGGTCTCGGGCACAAACTTTGGCCGCTGGGATACGCATTCGGCTGGGACGCTGGCCAATCAGGTCGATCAGCTGCTCAAGCAGTACATGACCTCGACCGATGTCAATGTCCAGAAACAGGCCATTCAGGGCATCGAGAAGATCATCGTCGAGCAGCTGCCGGCCATCCCGCTGACGGTCAATGTGGACTGGGACGAGCATACCACCAGGCACTGGACCGGCTGGCCCGATGATAGCAACCCCAATATCGTCGTGCCTACCTACCAGGTGCCCGACGTGGTCAGCGTGATCCTGCACCTCAAGCCCACTTCCTGACACCACTCCTCAAGAGGAGACATCTCGCTCTCTAAACGGGCCGCGCTTCTCCGGTCTGCCCCGTCAAGTCGGATAAGCCCGGCCCGTTCTTGATTGGGCATCCCATAGGACAGGGGCCTGCCGGCTCACCGGTGGGCCGGCAGGCAGCGGAGCTAGGAGAAAAGGGGGATAGATTTATCAGGCAAGTAAGGCGTATCATACTATTCGGTTGAGTGTGGTTGAGGAGGTAGAGAGGTTCAATAAAGTCTCCAAAGCAAAGCAGGCATGGAGGGCCTGAAGAGAGTCCTCAAAAAAGAAAAGCAGAGAGCAGGATCTCTCTCGATTTAGGCTCCATAGGGACAGAGCGAACCCAAGCCTCGTTGGCGTTTCATATCGTGTGCCATCACCTATTGACAAGCTGGGGTTCTTCGGTTACAATTTTCGTAATCGTTTACGGGATCGCTCTCGTGAACGGTTACAACCTATTTCGGGGAGGCCCTCGGAGGGCGTGGAGGGCCTGCGCGTAAGCGTGAGAAGGATTGTTATGGCCGAGAAGCTGACGATTCGGGACATTGCCCGCCTGGCGGGAGTTTCCAAAGCGACAGTCTCGCGAGTACTCAATCAGAAGCCGGATGTGGACCCTGCGACCCGTGAGCGTATTCTACGTGTCATGGAAGAGCAAGGCTTTGTACCCAACATCGCCGCTTCCGGTCTGGCAGGTGGGCGCAGTCGGCTACTGGGCGCCCTTATTCCTTCTCTCACCTGGCCACTCATCCCAGAGCTGATGAGAGGCGTTGGAGAGGTTGTCGGGGCGACCCCTTACGAGTTGATTCTCTACAGCATCAACGATGTTAACCACGAGAAGGACCGCAGCGACATCATCAGCCGTATTGTCCGCACGCGGCTAGTGAGCGGGCTACTAGCTGTTTTCCCTGGTCCATCGGCCAAGTATCTGGCGGCGCTCCATTCCCGTTCTTTCCCCGTGCTGCTCATTGATGACCAGGGCATTCCGCCAGAGAACACGCCCTGGATCAGCGTGGACAACCGTGTAGGGGCCTACGAAGCCACCCGTCATCTGATTCGTCTTGGGCACCGGCGTATTGCCCATATCCAGGGGCCACTCAAGTACCAGGTGTCGCACGATCGCTATCGGGGCTACTGCGACGCGCTGGAGGAGGCAGGTATTCCCCTTGATCCGGAGCTGGTGCTTGAGGGCGACTTCATGCCGCAGACGGGGCGCGCCTGCGCCAACGCTTTTTTCGATCTGCCCCCCGAGAGACGGCCAACCGCGATTTTCGCCGGTAGCGATTACATGGCCTATGGGGCCATTGCTGCCGCGGAGCAGCGTGGCCTGCGAGTGCCCGATGACGTGGCCGTCGTTGGTTTCGACGACAACCCGTCTTCGGCTCACATGGAGCCACCGCTGACAACGGTACGCCAGCCCTTCTACGAGATGGGGCGCCGCGCGGCGGAGATGCTCCTGGCCTTTGTCGAGGCTCCCCGCATGATGCACCACCCGAGCCAGAATGGCCAGTTCGCTGGGGTTGTCACTCCCTCGCCGGCGGTCTTCGAGCCGCCCGTGCGGGTGAAGATGCCGACCAGCCTGATCATTCGCGCTTCCTGCGGGGCCTCACGTCAACTTCATCCTTCATCTGAGCAAGGAGGTGGTGATCGCTCTCGCTGAGCAGAGCTGAGCCTGGCGGTTCGGCAGTGTAGGGTGTTCTCTGTCCCTGCCTTTCCTCCTGCTGGAGCCGGAGCAGAGCCTGCCAGCGAGTCAGCAGGGAAGCGTACCTGCCAACAGGTCCCAGCAGTGCAGCTGGCCTGGACAGTATTTACCGACTCGATGTCTGGGAGCAGCAGCGATCGCCGGCTTGCTGTCCTGTAAACCGGTCGATCTGTTGTCTGGTTGGCATTTTGTCCCTTTCTGGCACCCGAGCTTTGTAGCCTGTAGGGAAAATGGTCCAAATGATCGCCTGATTTCTACTCTTGGTTTCAGGAGGTTCTATGCGTTCGTATCTGGCATCGTCACCACGTCGGCATCGCTTTGCCTTCGGGCTGGTGTCGCTGCTGCTCCTGCTCGGTCTCGTGCTGACCGCCTGCGGAGGCGGCGGCTCCAGCTCTTCATCGGGGCCTAAGACAGACACCCTCAATGTGTTGCCGGCTCCTAATGGTCCCAATGTCGATAACTTTAATCCGTTCTTTAACTACAACACCCCCGCCGCCTGGGGCTCTCAGGGCCTGCTTTACGAGGGGTTGTATCGCACTAACCTTTACTCGGGCAACTATGAGGCCTGGCTGGCGACCAGCTATGAGTTCTCTAGCGATGGTAGTCAGCTCACCTTCCACTTGCGTCCCAATGTCAAGTGGAACGACGGCCAGCCCTTCACCAGCGCTGACGTCAAGTTCACCTTCGATTTCTTGAAGGCCCACCCGGCTCTCGACCAGGGTGGGGTGCTGCCGTTGGTCAAGGACGTCTCGACGCCTGATCCTCAGACGGTGACCTTCACCCTGACCGGTCCCAACAGCACCGCGCTCTTCTATATCGGCCAGATGACCTACATCGTGCCGCAGCACGTCTGGTCCTCGATCAGCGGCGACCCCGCCAAGTTCACCAACGATAAGAACCCCGTCGGCACCGGTCCCTACAAGCTCCGCAGCTTCTCCGCCGACCTGATCATCTACGACGTCAACCCCTCCTACTGGGGCAGTCAGCCCGCCGTCAAGCACATCTATGTCTACTCCGCCAAGGACAACACCACCGCCGTCACCAATATGATCCAGGGCAAGTATGACTGGATGGGCACGGGCTGGACACCGGACTTTGATAAGCAATTCAAGTCCAAGGACCCCCAGCACAACAAGACCTGGTTCTTCCCCAGCAACACCGTCATGCTCTACCTGAACCTCTACAAGGCCCCCTTCAATAGCGTCCTCGTCCGCAAGGCCATCAGCGCCGCAATCAACCGCGACAACCTGCCACAGGGCGTGGCACTCTATGCCAAGCCGGCTCATCCTACGGGAATTATCCCGGCCCGTAAGGATTGGATCGCGCCGGAGTATCAGAATGCCACCTTCCAGTACAGCGTCTCGCAAGCTCAGTCCTATCTCAAGCAGGCTGGCTACACCCAGCACAGCGATGGCTACTTCTACGACTCCAGCGGCAAGGTCCTCGGCTTCTCCATCATCGTCCCCAGCAGCTGGTCTGACTGGGCTCAGGATGTCCAGTTCATCGTCAACGACCTCAACAAGGCGGGCATCAAGGCCACGATGAACGGCGTGGCCGACGCCAATACCTACTTCAGCGCCATCTACGGCGGCAACTATGAGGCGGCGATCAGCTGGACGGACAAGGGTCCCACCCCCTACTATCCGTATCGCGACATGCTCAGCAGCAGCAACTCTGGCCCGATCGGGAAGTCGGTCTCGGGGTCGAACTTCGAGCGCTGGGATACGCATTCGGCTGGGACGCTGGCTAATCAGGTCGATCAGCTGCTCAAGCAGTACATGACCTCGACCGATGCCAATGCCCAGAAACAGGCCATTCAGGGCATCGAGAAGATCATCGTCGAGCAGCTGCCGGCCATCCCGCTGACGGTCAATGTGGACTGGGACGAGTACACGACCAAGCATTGGACCGGCTGGCCCGATGATAGCAATCCGTACGATGTTGGCCCGCCATACCAGTTGCCCGATGCAGCAAACGTCATCCTGCATCTGAAGCCAGCCTCCTGATCGTAGCGTTGCTTCTGGCCTGTCCTTTCGTAGTGCGTTCTTCCAGGACGTCCTTCCACCCCCTCTATGGGGGGTGGAAGGACGGTGCTCTCTGCGCTCTCTGGCCACTGGCCGGGTATGCTCCTTTCCTGCTCAGCTGGTCAGTCCACTCGCTCTTCGCTCGAGAGGGATGCCTCGTTTCTTTTCTAGCCTATCCTGACTTTCGGTCAAAGGAGTGATGTATGCGCTACCTGTTGAGGCGCGCAGGCTTCTATCTGATTGCTCTTTGGGCAGCTATCACGTTTAACTTTATTATTCCGCGCCTGATGCCTGGCGATCCTCTGCAGAACTATATCGCGAAGCTGCGGAACCAGGGGATGAGTCAGGCCACGATTATAGCCCTGCGTAAAGAGTTTGGCGCCGACCCCTCGGTGCCGCTCTGGCAGCAGTACCTGGATTACCTGAATGCGCTCTTGCATGGGCAGTTTGGAACTTCGACCTCGGAATACCCCACGCCTGTCGCTCAGATCCTCTCTCAAAGCCTGCCCTGGACGATCGGTCTGGTCGGAACAGCGGTAGTGCTCAGCTTCCTTATCGGCACGCTGCTCGGGATTCTCTTCGCCTGGCGCCGCGGCTCCTGGTACGATACGACGCTGCCGCCGGCTCTGACCTTCCTCTCCGCTGTCCCTTACTTCTGGATGGCCCTGGCTCTCCTTTACGTTTTCGGCATGATGCTGAACTGGTTCCCAACCAGCGATGCCTATGATCTGAGCAACTTTCCCAATGGGCCGGAGTGGAGCCTCGATTTCATCGGCAGCCTGGTGCAACACGCCGCCTTGCCGGTGATCACTCTGATTATTGGGACGCTGGCCCAGTGGGTGCTGACGATGCGCAACGCGATGGTGACCACGCTCTCGGAGGATTACCTGTTGATGGCTCAGGCCAAGGGACTCCCGGGCCCGCGCGTGGTCTTTGCCTACGCGGCCCGCAACGCGGTCTTACCTAGCATCACGAGCTTCTCGATTTCGCTAGGCCTGGTGGTCAGTGGCTCTCTGCTGACGGAAATCGTCTTCAATTATCCTGGCATCGGCTACCACCTGTTCCGCGGTGCCTCAGAAAGCGATTACGCCCTGATCGAAGGCGGTTTCCTGATCCTGGCTCTGACGGTGCTGGCGGCGAATTTCCTGGCCGAGTTGGTTTATAGCACGCTTGATCCGCGCATTCGACACGGGAGGGCATAGCGATGCAAGTGACCAATCTGGGGGAGTCTCCAGTCGAGACGGTGGCTTTGGTTGAGCAGGCCGAGCAACGTCATCGCGGGCCATTGCTGAATGCTCTGCGCCTGCTTTCTCGCAATTCTAAAATTGCGACGGGCCTGGTGATCTTGCTGCTCTTTGTGCTGATGGCTCTGGCGGCCCCTCTGCTCACACCTTATCCACCGGATGGCCCCAAGAGCCAGGTGGCTCACGGCGCTCAGCCGCCTAGCCCCGAGCATATTCTGGGGACCACGAGCCTGGGACAGGATATGTTTGCGCAGATCGCCTATGGGGCCAGGGTCTCGCTGCTGATTGGCTTTGTGGCCGCTACCGGTTCCACCCTACTGCAGGTGCTCTTTGGCCTCAGCTCCGCCTACTTCGGCGGCCTGATCGATGAGGTGCTCTCGCTGCTGATCAATATCTTCCTGGTGCTGCCTGGCCTGCCACTGGCTATTGTGCTGGCCTCGCTTGCCAGCGCCAGCGGCACCGGTAAGAATGAGTTTGTGATTGCGATGGTGCTGCTCTTCACGTCCTGGGCCTATGGGGCCCGCGTGCTGCGTTCGCAGACGCTCTCGCTGAAGGAGCGCGAGTTTGTGACGGCGGCCCGTTCGATGGGTGAGTTTACCTGGCGCATGATCTTCTCGGAGATTCTCCCCAATGAGATCGCGCTGGTCGCTTCAACGTACGTCGGCACCTTCGTCTACGCTCTCGGCGCGGAAGTGGCTCTAGAGTTTCTCGGCCTGGGCGATGTCTCACGCGCGAGCTGGGGGTCGATTCTCTTCTGGGCTCAGTTGAATGGCGCCTTGATTACAGGCCAGTGGTGGTTGTTTGTGCCTGCCGGCCTCTGTGTGGCTCTGGTCTGTGGCGCGCTGACCCTGGTCAACTTCGGCATCGATGAGCTGGCCAATCCCAGCCTGCGTCAGGCTATACCGCGTAAGCTGCGCAAGCTGCTGAAGGCCAGAGCGGTGGTGGCCTGATCCAGCTTTCGGGGATGTTCTCTTCACTGTGACTTGCCATCTTTTGCTCGTTTCTTCTTTCTGTGCGCTGTCCTACAGGTATGCAGGGATGCACCTACTCATCCAGGGATGGAAGCATATAGATTCAGGTGGCAGGTAGGGCGAGAGGTAGTATGCTTGGCTACCTCCGGCTGCCGCCTCTACTAAGGAGGATCAATGAGCATTACTGGTCGTCCACAGGACCATCGTAGTTTCCCCGCCTCTCTGGCAGGGGATAGCGACCTGGCTGGCGGCTTCCCGCCCGGTTTTCTCTGGGGAGCCGCCACGTCGGCTTATCAGATCGAGGGCGCGGTGCGCGAGGATGGTCGCGCTCCTTCTATCTGGGACCGCTTTGTGGCCCGCCCCGGGGCGATCTTGCAGGGCCAGACGGGCGAGGTGGCCGCCGACCACTACCACCGTATGGAGGAGGATGTGGCCCTCATGGCTCTCCTGAATCTGCGCGCTTACCGCTTTTCGATCTCCTGGCCGCGGGTCCTGCCCCAGGGAACCGGCCCTGTGAACGAGCGGGGCCTGGCTTTCTACGAGCGTCTGGTGGATACCTTGCTCGCTCGAGGTATCGAGCCGCTGGCTACACTCTATCACTGGGATTTGCCCGCCGCTCTTGAGGACCGCGGCGGCTGGCTTGTCCGCGATACTGCTCAGGCCTTCGCCGATTATGCTGGGGTGGTAGCTCGCCGCCTGGGCGATCGCGTTCGCTGGTGGATCACGCATAATGAGCCGTGGTGCAGCACTTATTTAGGCTACGCCCTGGGTATCCATGCCCCCGGCCTGCACGATAAGCAGCTCGCTATTCATGCCGGTCATCATATCCTGCTCTCTCACGGCCTGGCTACGCAGTGCTTGCGCTCGCTGCTTCCGCGCGAGACCCAGGTCGGTATCGCCCTCGATTTCTATCCGGTCTATGCAGCCGACGAACGACCTGAGACGCTGGCTGCGGTGCAGGAGGCAGATGTCTTCCGCAATCGCTGGTTCCTCGATCCGCTCTTTCGGGCCGAGTATCCCGAGGCTCTTTTCCGTGCACTGGATGTGACGCCTCCCACGCTTCAGGCCAATGATCTGGCAGTGATCGCTACCCCGCTGGATTTCTTGGGGGTCAATTATTACAGCCGTATGCTGGTGCGCGGAGCTTCGCCCGAGTCTGCAGCTGCTTCGTCGAGAAAACCCAGCTATGAGGTCATCGAGCGCGTTCCCGAGGCGTCATATACCGATATGGGCTGGGAGATCTTTCCAGAAGGGCTGGAAGCGATTCTGACACGCCTCCATCGCGAGTATGCCCCCAAGGCCCTGCTGGTGACGGAAAATGGGGCGGCCTTCGAGGACCATTGGCACGGCGGAACAAGTGTGCATGATTGGCAGCGCCTCCATTATCTTCAGTTGCATATCGAGGCGCTGAGCCGTGCCCTCTCTCAGCAGGTGCCTCTCAAGGGCTATATGGTCTGGTCCTTGTTGGACAACTTCGAGTGGGCCTTGAGTTATAGCAAGCGCTTCGGTCTGGTCTATGTCGACTATTCTACTCAGCGTCGCATTATTAAGGATAGCGGTCTCTGGTACGCCTCGTTCATTGCTGCACAGCGCCGCTAGCGCCTCGTCTGCGCCGGCCCCGGCCCGGCGCGAGACCAGGCGAGCCCAACGCTGCCCGCTGCCTATTCGCCAGGCTCTGTCGATTGACCAGGAGACACCCGGCCTTGATTGAGCAGACCTCTGGTTCAGGCCAGGATTAATGGCTGCGTTGGCTCCTTTCGCTTTCCCCTCACCTGCCTTGAGAGGCGCTGCTTGTGCCTTCTCTCTCGCTCCGGCCCGTCTGCCCTCCGCCCTCACATCGCTGCCCGCCTGAAGGTTGCCTTCTGAGCTGAAATGGATTATCCTTTCAAGCGGGCAGCTTTACTGTCGCAAGGGGCTGCCCCCAGTGCTGGCGCGGACAGGCAGCCGATGGAGCTGTCTCTCAGCCTGTCGCGTCGGGTGCCTTCTGCGCTCGGATCTCAGGAGGTTGTACTTGGAGCCAGAGAAAAGCGGTCTTCGCCGTGAATTATCGTTTTTGGAGAGCATCGCGCTCTCTATTGGTATTATGGCGCCCACTGCGGCGATGGCACTCAATGGCTCGTTGGCCGCCGGGATAACCGGTAGCGCTGTACCGCTGGCCTTCTTGATTGCCACTATTGCCGTTGGTCTGGCTAGCTTCTCGTTTATTCAGTTCAGCCGTTATCTGGCGCACAGCGGCTCGGTCTATGCCTTCAATGGTATCGCCCTGGGGCCGCGCGTTGGCTTCTTTTCGGGCTGGGCCTTGCTCGGCACCTACCTTGCTTTTACTGGCGCTTCAACGGCTGAGGTGGGCAATTTCGCCCAGGCTTTTTTTGCTGGTCTGGGCTGGAGCGTAGGCTGGCTCCCGCTCGCCCTGATAGCGGGCGTGCTGATCTGGTTCTTCGCCTATAGCCGCATTACAATCTCGACGCGCCTGACGCTGGCGATGGAGGGTGTTTCGGTGCTGCTGATCGTGGTGCTGGCGGTGGTGATTCTGGTCCGCCTGGGCAGTCTTGGGCAGCTCTCGCTGGCTCCCTTTACGCCCTCTGCCGAGCCATTCAATAGTGTGGCTCTGGCGGCGGTCTTTGGCTTCCTCTCTTTCGCAGGCTTCGAGGGGGCGGCTACGCTCGGTGAGGAGACGCGCAATCCGCGCCGCAATATTCCCGTGGCGATCCTGGCGGCGGTTTTTGGGACTGGCTTTTTTTACATCGTCGTGACCTATGCCCAGACGGTGGGCTTCGGCCTGAGCCAGGCAGGGATCAGCAGCTTCGCTCACTCGGCGGCACCGTTCGATGATCTGGCGCGTCGCTATGTCGGGCGGTTGATGGCCGTCTTGCTCGACTTCGGGGCGACGATCAGCGCTTTTGCCAGCGCTCTGGGAACGGCCAACGCGGGGGCGCGCATTCTCTATGCGATGGGGCGTGACGGCTTCATTACGGAGCGGCTGGGAACGGCCAGCCGACGCAGCGGTTCGCCAGCGCTGGCGGTGGCGGTCATCATGCTTTTTGATTTTGCGGTGGTGAGCATCTGGGGCCTGGCCCCAGGCATGACGGGGGCGACGCTCTTCGGCTATCTGGGCACGATCGGGGTCTTTCTGATTCTGGTGGCCTATGGGTTGACGAATGTGGGGGCCATCTGGTTCTTCTTTCTGCGCCGGCGCTTGTGGAGCTGGCAGTGGGTGATCCCGCTGCTGGCAATCATCTTCTTAGGCTACACGCTCTACAGCAATATTTACCCGGTCCCGGCTCCTCCTTACAATATCTTTCCGTACGTGGCGCTGGCCTGGCTCCTGCTCGGACTGCTCTGCATTGTCGCCAGCCCCGGCCTGGCTCAGCGCATCGGCCTGCACCTGGAGGAGAATGAGGGCCTGCGTATTGAGACGGCGGCGGAGGCGCCCGCGCCCAGGCTGTCCAAGTAGGGAAGCAGTACGGCGCTAGTTTGGGCTGCTGCCAGGCCAGCTCAGGCGCCTCATACAGAGCATGGTTCCGCTTCCTTCAGGGAAGGCCTGGCTGAACCGAACCGAACCGAACTGAATTGAATGCACGACTACGACCAAAGAAAGGAGCTTGCTACCGGCCATGACGACAGACATTCCAAAGGCAGGGCGCACGATTCATATTCGGCGCGATCAGTGGCATCTGGCCTGGGATCACAGTATCCCGCCTATTGCTCGCATTAGCTCGGGCGAGGTGGTGGAATTCGATATGCTGGAAGCTTCTTGCGGCCAGATCCAGGCCAATAGCACGGTTGACGCTATTGGCTCGCTCGACTTCTCGCGCGTGGACCAGGTGCACGGTCCGATCTATGTGGAGGGGGCTGAGCCTGGGGATACGCTGGAGGTGGAGTTTCTAGATTTGCAGCCAGCCGAGTGGGGCTGGACGGGGGTGATTCCTGGCTTCGGCCTGCTGGCCGATGAGTTCCCTGAGCCTGCCCTTAAGATCTGGCATCTGGAGGGCGGCGCCGATGGCTGGGCCGAGTTCGCGCCCGGTATTCGTATCCCTCTGGCTCCCTTCTGTGGCGAGATCGGTCTGGCGCCAGGCCAGCCGGGGGCGCTGTCGACGATTCCTCCCTATCGCCACGGCGGCAATATGGATACGCGCCATCTGACGAAGGGCACGCGCCTCTACCTCCCAGTGGAGGTGCCCGGAGCGCTCTTCTCGATGGGCGATGGCCACGCCGCCCAGGGCGATGGCGAGGTCTGCGGAACGGCGATCGAGACGCCGATGCACGCGGTAGTTCGCCTGACGGTGCATAAGGATCGTCCGGTGCCGGAGCCGCAGTATTTGACGGGCGGCCCACTGATCCAGCGCACTAATACGGCCCCGTATTATGTGACCGATGGGATCGGCCCCGATCTGATGGAGGCCACGCGCAACGCGATCCGCCACATGATTGATCACTTGCAGCGCAACTATGGTCTGTCGCGCAGCGATGCTTATATGCTCTGTAGCGTGGCGGTGGATCTGAAGATCTGCGAGGTGGTGGATGCGCCTCACTGGGTGGTCGGGGCTTTCTTGCCAACGAGCATCTTTACGAAGTGAGGCCACGCCTCTGCGCTAAGCTATCAGACCAGAGATAGGTAGGATCAAGGCCAGGCCCGGCCAGAGCTGCCGACCCTCCCCTTCTGTATCAGGGAAGGGGAGGGTCGGTTTCTTTGATCGGCTGGCTCCGGTCAGCTCATCTGGCAGGCCGCTTACCAGTCGGGCTTTGCCTGGAGCGATGAGCTAGCGACGTCGCCAGTTGGTGGCGGTAACGGAGGCCGAGATGGCCAGAGCCTGCGGCAGGCTGGTCGCCGCCGAAGGCGTCGCCGTCACTGTGGGGCTGCTCTTGGCACCGGCACCCGGCGTGGCTTTAGGGGTCGCTTTGGTGGCTGGCTGCGGCCCTTTCAGGGTGATTACCTGGTCCTTATGGATGTCGCTGTGATAGTGCAAGGTGCTGACGCCCTTCAGATGCAGGGCTGTGGCATCGATTGTAATGTCAACGGTCGGCACCATGCCGCCCTGCTTCCCAACCAGAATGCTGTAGATGTTGGCCGGGTTTTTCGGGTTGATGTGAGCATGCGGCACGTACCACGAGAGTCGAATATAGGAGATGCAGTTTTTCGGGGTGACCGTCAGCCCTCCCCACATGGCTCGCCCGGGCAGGTCGCTCTGCAGGGCTGTCGGCGGCCCCACGCTGTCAACTGGAGGATTCTGGTAACGCGGCCCCAGGGCATAGTTGCCGCTCGGACAATAGCGTGAGCCGTCAGGTGGAATGTAGTTGTAGCTGTCGCATTTACTGCCCGTGGCTGGCGGCTTTGAGGAGGTGGAAGTCGTGCCCGTGGTGGATTTAGAAAGGCCGGTGCTGGCGCTGCAGACAGGCTGACCAGAGTCGAAGCCGCCTCCGTCGATGAGCTGGGCACCCGGCGGGGCATAGACGCGGATGTAGTCGGTATAGGCGTCGAAGCCGTAGACGGGGCCTCGCTGATTATATTCCAGGATGATGGTCAGGTTGTGCGTGGCACCTCCCTGAGCATCGAGCGTGATGTTGTCCTGGAAGGTGCTGTGGACATATTGGCTGGCTTTGTTGACGCTGATGTTGGCCTGCACTACATGAAAACCGTCGACGCTCTTGAAGCTGTTGATCCCTCCAGAGTAGCCCTGCTGAACCAGCCAGGCTTCAACAGCGGGGTTGGTAAAGTACAGCTCCAGGTCGCGCGCCTGGATGTCCTTGACCGCTCCCTTGACAATGTCCAGCAGCTTGCTGACCGGTAGATGGCGTACCTTGTCTAGCAGGAGCTTGGCAACCAGAGAGGTAAAGGCTTTGCGAGCGTCGTGCAGGCCCTGGCCAGTGACCTGCTCCTGACGGGCGATGCCGGCGGGGTCCTGCTGATAGTAGTGCAGGCGGTCGGCCAGGTTCTGCGAGGTAATGGTCTCACCGTAGTCCTTGACGACAATCGGTCCAGTGACATCAAGAATGTGGGCGATGAAGGCGGGGGTGAAGGCAATGTCTCCGTCAACAGGACCACCTCCTTCATCCTGGAACACCTGGATGTTGATGCGCGCTGTAGTGGGATAGTCGCCAGAGACGTTGGAGTCGCGCAGGCCGAAGTTGCCCATGTGCATCCAGCTATAGCCCGCTGGGGCCTGCCTTCCCATTTGGAAGCCATTGCCGGCATAGTCCAGCTTGGCAACGTCGCGCAGGGCCAGGGCCCCAACGACACCGTTCTGCACATCTACGACGCCGTACTGACCGGTGAAGCCGCCTCCAGGACGCAGCTCGGCGTTGTCCATCGTCTGGAGCAGATAGCGGCGATGGCCGTCGACTCCCAGGAGCCAGGAGGCCAGGGGTATGAGCTGCTGCACCTGGTTGATCTGTTTCTGGGCCTCGGGGAGCAGTTTGACAATGCTGGCGATCTGCTCGCGCTGGTGGGCGTTGAGCATGGGAAGCTGCTTGAGATCAACAGAGCGCATTTGCTGCTGGATGTCGTCGATATAGTAGAGCGCATGCACCAGCGAGCCCTGAACGGTGGCAACATCCTGGGCGGTGAGCAGGGGTTTGGCTTTGCTGCTGGTGGTGAGCGGCGAGCCGTGGATGATGCTGGCGGCGAGCAGTCCCACGCCGCTCATCTCGTCTCCCATGCGCGAGACATCAAGGGCGACCTGCACGAGGTGTCGCGCCATGTCAAGGCTGGAATCGTACTCGGGGGCGAAGCGCTGAATCGCCTCACGGACGTCGTCGCGCTCGACAAGCTGCTGGAGCTGAAGAAAGTCGCTGCCCGCCAGGCGAAATTCCTGCCGGGCACGCTCGAGCTTGTCGGCCTCTAAGGCCGCCAGCGGATTGCTTTTGTCCAGCGTGAGGAGATCCTTGACGTTCATGAGATGCTTGACGCCATCCTCGGCCAGACCTTTGACGTTGTTGTAAGCGCTGTAAGCGGCCAAAGCGGCGCCAACTGGCGGGAGCAGACCAATGATGAGAGCCACGAGAATGGCCAGACTGATATAGGTCCGTAAGCGATGACGCTTGCTCCGCACCTGGCTGCGCTCCCGGCGACGCCCACGAATGCGACGCAGCTGCTGAGCGAGACGGCGATCCAGTCCCCCAGCTTGCAACCGCCTCTGCGCCTGGGCTGGACCCGTGGCCAGCGGCAGAACTGTGGTCGGGAGAGCAGCCAGATCGACCAGCTCGCGCTCACGGCCCGGGAGCAGGGCAATTTCCGCCTCTTCATGCAGCGGAGCCGGTAGCATGCGCTCATCGAGAAGCGTGGTGGGTAGCTCGTCGCTCTCTGGGGAGAGTTTTTCTTCGCTGACTCCTCCTTCGGCTCCCGGCTGCTGGGCCTCTTCTTCTTCCGAGGCTGCTTCCTGAGCCGCCTCTGTAGTCAGACTCCTCGTTGGTACTTCGGCCAGGCTCTGCTCGCTGGCCTCGCTCTGCGTCGAGGCTGGTTCCTCTTCAGATGGCGCTCCTTCCTCGGCCCGGTCGCTTTCCAGAGGCATAGTCGTGCTCTCTTCTTCTTCCTCTGGACCTTCCAGGGGAACGGTTGGGCTTTGTTCCTCCTCTTCCCGCCTTTCAGCCTCGCTCTTTTGAGCACCCGCTCGCTCTTGCTCTCCCCTTTCTGAGGTAGCTCGCTCGCCACCGGCTTGCTCAGCAGCGTGATGATGGCCGTTGTGTTCGTGAGCATGTGGCTGGCCTTGGTCGGAGGCCGCTACCTCAAGAGAACCAGACTGCTTACGGGCGGGCACCCCCCGAACGGCTTCTAATCTGATCGTCGGCTCTTCGTCTCCCGCCAGTTCCCCCGCGCTCGTTTCCTCTCCCTCAGCCAGCTCCGCCCGCGCTCGACCCGCACCGTTGATCTGCTGTTCCGTATCGCTCCGCTTTTCCGACGTTGTTGCCTGGCCACCGTGCTCTGGGCCTGGCATGGTTGTCAGGGGAATCTCTACGCTCTCTTCAACTATGCTGCCAGGGACGAGCGCACGGAAGCCCCAGAGACGCCCGTCAGGATGACGCTTGAGACACTTTTCAAGTAGCCGCTCTAAGGTTTGCCAGGAGAGGCGATAGTGCAGTGTGATCTCTTCAATAGATTTATCAGTGGTATAATAGTCGATGACGGCATTTCTGCGTTGCTCGTAACGTTGCCTTTCCCGCTCTCCAAGAGAGGAGAGATCGGCCTCGGCCCAGGTCGCGAGATCGTCACGATGGGGCCGTGGTGGAGAAGATGCAGCGCGTACCCCAGGCAAGGTTTTACCTCCATGTTTTACAGATCCACTAGACCTCTGCAGGATCAACGACAGTCTTTATAAAGATCCGAGATAAGATGAGCCTCGAAGGCCGCCCTTTCCTTTGCTTTTGGAAAAGATCAGAGGAAAACACCTATGGTGCATGCTCACCAGAGGTGAGTTGCAGAAGTGATCTTTTGAACTCGCCAGCAACTTTTAGCAATTACGGACCCCTGCGGCAATCGGCAGGTCTCCCCCTCTACTATACAGGACGCTTGAACCCCCTCTGACGTTGCACATGCCGCCTATTATATCGAATCTTGTGCATATAACGAGGAGAAGATAGCATTTTTGGATAGGAGGCCAGCAGCGACAGAGCCGCCCGGGTATTCCCTTGTCTCGGGTCCTGGGCAGCTCGTCTGCGTCGCTGCTACAGGTGGGACACGCGTCGCGCCTTAGCTTGTTCGCTCCTGAGCGAGGCGGGTCTCCACTGAGGCCAGCTGCTCCTTGAGGCGGCGGTTCTCCTCGCGCAGGATCTCCAGATCCTGGCGCAGCTGAGCAAGCTGTTCCTCGGCCTGCCCTGGGCTGCGTAGCACATAGAGCGCCGCGCGCATGCTGCGCAGGACACGGGTCTCCAGCTCTCGCGCGGCGGCTCGTTCCAGAGCGGGCACGGCTCGGCGCTCGCCGAAGAGCAGGAGGGCAAGCGCTGCCCCCTGGCGCACGGCCTCCCAGGGATCATGCTCGACCGCCTCACAGAGCCGGGTCACTGCCTGCTGCCAGGCAGTCTCGCGATAGAGATGGCGCTCGCGGGCCAACGCCTGCAAACCACCTGTCGCGGCCAGTCGCCACAGCGGCGGTTGACGGCTGGCATCCAGATAGTCTAAGAGGAGGGGGATGGCCCGCTCGTCTCCGCAGCAGGCCAGGCCCTTAAAGATACCTTCCTGCACATAGGAGAGCCACGACGGGCGCGTCATGGCCTGCTGCAGTACATCGAGGGCCCCGGCGACCCGCGTTCTGCCCAGAGCTTCCGCTGCCGCTCTTTCAACGAGATAGCTGACGTCGCCTTCGCTGACCAGTGGTCGCAGGGCCTCTGCCGCTCGCTGGGCCAGCCTGCTCTGCTGCGGCTCCTGATAGCGACCCAAGGCCCGGGCGACAGCGGCGCGCACGCGCGACCACTGCTGCGCCTCTAACTCGCGCAAGGCCCGCAGGAGGGCGGCCTGTGCTGCCTCTGTTCCCAATTCACCCAGGGCCTTGGCCGCGGCACAGCGCACGCCCCAGAAGGGATCACTGAAGAGTGCTTCCTCAAGAGCACGCCGGCTGGCCTCATCCCCTTGCTTCGCCAGAGCCTCTGCCGCCTCAATGCGTCCCAGTACGTCGGGATCGTGGGCCAGCTGGTAGCGCAGCATAGAGGCAGGCCGCTCGAATTCGAGGGTCTTCAGTAGCCAGCCATCGGGATCAAAGCGCACCATCACCGGCTCGCGCTCCAGTGGCACAAAGAAGGTCTGCGCGGTTTCGCCATCTTCGCCAACCACTACCTGCAGCTTGACAGTTCGGATCTCGTCACTGCCGTCGGCCACAGGGATACTAAAGGCCAGATCAACCGGTGTCACAAAACAGGGGGTGAGGTCATCGATGGCCTGGGTCTGCTTGATTGTCACTTTGGCCAGATGACGCTCGCCATCCCAGGCATAGCTGACGGAGAAGGCGGGATAGCCAGCCTGGTAGAGCCATTGCTGGAAAAACTGCGCCAGGCTGCGCCCGGTGACTTCTTCAAGGGTGCGCTCCAGATCGGCTGTGATGACCTCGCGTCCGCGGTGGCGCTCCAAATAGGCATGTAGGCCGCGCCGCAAGGCCGCTTCGCCAAGCTGGTGACGGAGCATATGCAGCACCCAGGCCCCTTTGTAGTAGAGGTGACCGTCAAATAGCTCGAAGCCATCGCGGTAGTAACCGCGATAGACAATGGGCCGCCGGTAGTGCTTGTCTTCCTCAAAATAGAGGTGAGCCACCTCCCGCATCATGAGCTTGAACACATCACTGCCACGATCATGCTCGACCCAGAGATGTTCTAAGTAGGTGGCAAAGCCCTCATTGAGCCACCCTTCGGACCAGTCACGGCAGGTCAGCAGGTCGCCGAACCATTGATGAGCCAGCTCATGAGCAACGGTAGTCACGGGGCCGTCTTCGCCAATATCCAGGGCCGCTTTCTGATCGAAGAGCAGCATGAAGCTGTGGGTGGTGGCCGTCGTATGCTCCATTGCCCCCCGGTAGACCTCGACCACGCTCTGGGCATATTTGCGATAAGGGTAGGGATAGTTGAGGTAGCGGCTAAAGAAGTCGATCATGGCCGGCGTTTTGCCCATCAACAGCCGCGCCTCCTCGCGGCGGTCGGGCCGCACGTAGTAGGTGACGGGCAGCTCGCCGTAGCGATCTTCGATAACGGCGAAATCGCCAACGACCAGCGAGATCAGGTAAGCGGGATGGGGCACATCATGGCGCCAGTGATGGGTTTTGGTACCATCGCCATTGTCTCGCACGCTGAGCAACTCGCCGTTGGACAGAGTCACAAATTGGGCTGGTACGGTCACGATGATCTCGCTGGTGGCACGGTCGTTTGGCACCCAGTGACAGGGGAACCAGTGGCGATGATACCAGGTCTGACTGAAGGTCCATATCTGGACAGGCCGCGTCGGATCGTCAGGCGTGGGCTTGTTGAAATTCAGACCGATGCGCGGCTGCGCCCAGTAGCGCACGCCAACAGTGAACGACTCGCCGTAGTGATAGGCCCGATCGAGGGTAACACTGAGGCGTTCCGGCTCAATGCTATAGCGCAGCCCGGTACCATTGTCGAGCATGACATGCTCAATGTGGAGATCAACGGCGTCGAAAGCAATGCTGCGCACTTCGTCATAGAGGGCGGTAAAAGAGGTCCAGGCCGTGCCGCTAACCGTCTCTCGCTCAAAGTCAAGACTGATCTCGAGTTTGACATGGGTGATATCGGCGGGGCGATCGGGCGCATAGTGGACACGGTCACCCGGTAGCTCGAAGGCTCGCGCCCGAGGAGGCGGCCCAGCCAGTGCCTGCAGAACATTGCCCGTTGCCCCCAGCACGCGCCACTCTTCAAAGTTATCTGCCGCCAAAGCGGCGTCACAAGAGCTGCTCACAAAGAACCTCCTCTTCGGTTTTTGCCTCCCTTACTAGGGAGAATATCTTTTCCCCGCTCATTATTGGCTGAGATAGTACTATTCCATGCCCGCTGGTCAGCGTCAGGGAAGCGAACTAAGCCGTGAAGCCGGGCACAGCAGAGGGGCAAAGAGGAGAGACCAGGACGGAAACCTGCCATCCAGCCGCTTCGTTGTGATCCTGACAAGCCAGCCAGTCAACTGGTGACGGGCAACAAGTGAGGAAGAGAGCTGGCACCCGCTGCTCTGGCTCACCCTCGCCCAGAGCCTGAGAAGGAAGCCCGCCAGAAGGATGCGGTGGGACGGAACGAATGGGGCGACCTGGCCCACCCCTCTTTCTTCAACCGCTTCCCTGGGCACAGCGTAGATATCTGTGTTATTGTACCTGGAGAGAGGTTTTCACTGGTAGTATGCATCACAAACCTACGCGGATCAATAGATTGGCCCAGGTGGCGCGTTTCCTGCGTGTCGCCCGGTTGCTGTTATGGACCATCTGGGTGATTTATCGCGAGCGTCGGCGAGTGATTCGCGCCCATCAACGCGGCCACTACGAGGTTCAGCCCAACATCGAAGTTTTGATCAAGGTCTTAACGGCTTTCCGCGAGACGGCCATCAAGCTCGGCGTCCTGATGATCAAGCTGGGCCAGTTCCTGAGCGCACGCGCCGACCTGTTGCCAGAGCAGGCCCTGCAGGTGCTTGACAGCCTACAAGACGAGGTGCCCCCAGCCCCTTTCAGCCACGTTATCTCGGTAATCGAAGCTGACCTTGGCAAGCCCGTTGAGCAGGTCTTTAGCCTGCTAGAGCGCAAGGCGACCGCTGCCGCCTCCCTTGGTCAGGTGCACCGCGCCACGCTCGCCGGTAGCGGAGAAATGGTGGCGGTCAAGGTGCAGCGCCCCCACATCGAGGAGCTGGTCAATACCGACCTGAGCACGATCCGCTTCGTCATTTGGGTCATCACGCGCTTCGTCGATACCAGCGAGTTCATCGATCTCATGGCCGTCTATCGCGAGTTTCGGCGCACGGTCTACGAGGAGATCGACTATCTGACCGAGGCCGCCAATGCCCGTCGTTTTCGCGAGCTTTTCCGCGATCAGCCCCAGATCTATATTCCGCGCGTCTACGAGGAATACAGCTCGAAGCGGGTCCTGGTCTTGGAGTGGATCGACGGTCTCAAGATTAACGATTATGCCGCCCTGGAGGCCGCTGGCTACAATCGGCTGGAGATCGCACGGCGCACGGTTGAGGCCTATTTTTTCCAGTTCTTCGAAGCAGGCTTCTTTCACGCTGATCCCCATCCAGGCAATATCTTTGTTAAGCATGGTTCCCCCCCAGAGGACCCTGTAATCGCCTTTGTTGACTTCGGCATGGTCGGCACTCTTACAAAAAGCACGAAGAAGGCCTTGCGCGATCTCTTCCTGGCCTTTGTGGCCCGCGACTCGCAGGCGCTGGTCCATGCTCTGGGCCGCCTCGGCTTTCTGGGAGAAAATGCCAATCTGCCAGCTATTGAACAGGGCCTGGAACTAATGCTTACCCAATACTATGGTCTGACCCTGGGAGAGGCGCGCGAGCTGGATCTGTCGGATGTCGCCCAGGACATCGAGCAGCTGCTGTACGGGCAACCGTTCCAGATTCCAGCTCAGTTCGCTTTTACAGGGCGGGCGATCAGCGTCCTGGCTGGCGTAGCAACTGGCCTGGCGCCGGAGTTTAACCTGATCGACGTGGCCACGCCCTACGCGCGCAAGTTTCTCGGCCTCAGCGCCGATCGACTGGGGGAGAATCTGCAGGAGCTGCTGCGCCAGATGCTGGAGAATGGCCGCGCGCTGCTGACCTTACCTCGGGCCCTGGAGCGCATCATTACCCGCTTCGAGAGCGGCCAGATCGAGATTCGGCTGGCCGATTCCTCGACGAACGGACGGAGCCGACGCGCTCGGAACGGACGCAGCCCCAATGGCGGCGAGGGACGTGGCGGCACGTTCTCGCTGACCTTTGTGAGCCTGGCCGCGCTAGCCGCCGGTGTCTACCTGCTCACGAGCGTCCACCTCTTCACTGCTGGCTGGTTCTGCCTCGGTCTGGCTGCTGTGGCCATCCTGGGCCTGCTGCTGCGCCGCTAACGCAACTCCGCAGGAAGCCCCCCCAGAGCACGCTAGCAGCCATATATAGATGGTAGGGCAGAGCAGGCCCAATCAGTAGCGCCGGCCCTGGATGTTCCCGACACTTAGCTCAGGAGCTGCCAGCGCTCGTCGCCTCGACGGCACACGCGCCCTTCCTGCTCTAGCTTGAGCAGATGAGCTGTCAGCGACTGGGCAGCCAGGGCGTGCAGAGCCGGCGAGACGTCGGCATAGACATGCGGCACCAGTTCGCCAACGGTCGCCCCTGGTGGAAACTGGCCAAGAGCCGTGATCACCTGCTGCTCACGTAAGAGGCGATGATCGATATACTCGGCTACTTTGCTGGCCGGATCAAGGATCACCGGACCGTGGGAGGGAACAATGCGGCGCAGCCCCAGGCGCTGCAGGCGCCGCAGCGAGGCCAGATAGGCCCCCATATCCCCTTCCGGCGGAGCAATCACTACTGTACCCACCCCAGCCAGCAAGTCACCGGCAAAGAGCACACCAGCTCGCTCTAAGAGAAAGCAGAGGTGGTCGAAGCGATGCCCCGGCGTGTGGATAGCTCGCAGGGTATCGTCGCCAGCCGCCAGGCGCGCACCATCCTCTAACTCCTCATCGGCCAGCGCCACCCCCTGGCGGCTAAAGGCCAGCACCGGTACACCCAGACGGGCCCGCAGGGCCGCCGCACCGCTACAGTGGTCAGGATGGCCGTGGGTAATCAAAATACGCCGGATACCACCACGGGCCTCCCCAGCGGCTATAATCTGCTCCAGATAGGCCGGGTCATCGACCGCCGGATCAATCACGAGCGCTCCCGTGGTCGCGTCACCGAGTACGATCGTATTGGTTCCTGGCCCCGTCATGACCGAGGGATTGGGGGCCAGCACCAGCGTATAAAGCTGCTCCTCCGCTTGTGACTGCTGCTCCTGTTCCATAGCGCTCCTCACTCTCACTGCACCAGCCGTTCAAACGGCATCACGGCTGGCTGACAGCTCAGCTCTGGGTCATATGTGGCGGGACCTCCCAGCCCCGTTCATCGCCAGGGAGATAGATGCGATAGCCTTCTCCCTCTTGCACCAGGCGCGGCTGCTTGAGGGACACATAATGCGAGGCGGCAAAGGTCAGGGCCTCCTCGGCACTGGCAAAGGTCGCTAACTCCTCAAGCTGGCGCAAGGTGGCAAAGACCAGGGGAAAACTGCCCTCCTGGTAACGGGCCAGGGCCTCGGCGGGCCTGATCCAGAGGCCATCGCTGGTCTCTAGCTGATCGTAGACGGCTTGCTGCTCGGCAGGAGCCAGGGCGAGAAAGAAGTGGGTGTCGAAGCGGCGCGGCATGCCTTCGGGGGTCAGCCAGTGAGCAAAGTAGTGAAGCTGGTCGGTGGCTAACTGCAATCCCTCGCGCCGGGCCAGCTCGACAAGCGAGCCTCGACGCTCATGAAAGGCAAGGCGATAGTCGGCGAAGCGCGCCCTCCCGGCCTCATCCTCCGTCAGGGCCAGCAGCGAGCCATTGCAATAAGCCAGCAAGACGCCCGCTTCCTCAAATAGCTCGCGAATGGCCGCCGCCCGTGCTCCCGTGCCCAGAGCGGTCCGTCCCTCGGGGTCTGCTACTGACTCACGGGCGGGAACAGGGGCGCAAAGTTGCGGGCTCTCCTCGGCGGCCTGGTCATCGGCCTTGATGGAGCCGCCAGGAAAGACATAAACGTCGGGCATAAACTCGCTTTGGACAACACGCCGGACCATAAAGACCTCCATTCCGCTTCCAGCGTGTCCATTCCTCAGCAGCATCACCGCTGAGGCCAGGCGGGGCACAACTGCCATAGGTTCTCTCCATCTCCCTTGAGGAAAGTTTCTGTTGACCTGGACGTGATACTGTTATAGTACCATATGCGCAGCACCCCCGCAGGCACCGCCCGTCCTCTTTACGGCGGCCGCGGCCTGTGGTACGCTGAAGATGTTCATGCTCTTTGTAACAGCGATACATAGGATACACCCGGCAGAGTAGGATCTATCAGCTCTCGACCGAAAGCAAAGCAGGGCTGAACAAGTAGTTATGGATGCAGAAGCACCAGTGATTGAGCAGTTGCAGAGTCGGCACAGTCGTTTCCGCCTGGGCCTGATCGGTGATCCCGTGGCGCATTCGCTCTCGCCGCGCCTGCAGCAGGCGGCTCTCGATGCCCTGGGCATCGATGCAGTCTACGAGCTCTGGCCAACACCTGCCGATGAACTGGCCTCGCGCGTCGCGCGCTTGCTCGATCCGCTCTACTTAGGGGCCAATGTGACTATCCCGCACAAGCAAGCGGTCCTCCCTCTACTCGACATCGTTGATCCGCTGGCGGCACGCATCGGGGCGGTCAATACGATCGTTCCGCGCGATGGCTACCTGCACGGCCATAATACTGATGCTCCCGGGCTGCTGCACGCTCTACGCGAACTGGGGATAGGCAAGCCGGACGAGAGCACGACGCTCTCTCTCACGGGCTATACGGCCATCATTCTGGGGGCAGGCGGAGCAGCGCGCGCTGCGGCCTTTGCCCTGGCCAGCACCGGCATCGAACGACTGATCATCGTCAACCGCCATCTGGAGCGCGCCCAACACCTGGCGGCAGAGGTTGGCGACTTTCTGGCTGCCCGGCGCCAGGAGCTGAGCGTTCCCCAGGTCTTCAGCCTCAGCGATCCCGAGTTCCTGATCCCTCATCCGCTCTCGCTCATTATCAACGCCACCCCGGTCGGCATGCACGAGGACCTGAGTCCGCTGCCCGGTGAGGTATTGGCTCGCTTCGGCAACGAAACCTTTGTCTTCGACATGATCTACAACCCGGCGGAAACGAAGCTGCTCTGCCAGGCGCGCACCCTGGGTATGCAGGCCTCCAACGGCCTGCCGATGTTGCTCCATCAAGGGGCCCTGGCCTTCACGCTCTGGACTGGCCAGCCAGCGCCGCTGGAGGTCATGCGTGCCGCCCTCGCCGCCGAGTAGAGGCCAGATTTCACCTCGGTCTGGTCTGGTTACCTTCCTTCTGCCTCTTTTCCCTGGTTAGCCGGTCTCTGCTCCCTGGACGGCAGCAAACGGCAGAAACCTGCCCTGCTCTTCCTTCGCAGGCAGTTAGCAGGAATGAGCCGCAGAGCAGCTTGCCTTTTTGCCTTGCGGGACATACTATTATGCAAGAGGGATCCACCAGCCAGCATAAGGGAGGAACCAGCATTGAAACTGGCAAGCTTTTCAACACCTGATAACCCGCGTGTGCGCGTGGGTCTGGTGCTCAACGACGAGATTGTCGATGCCGCCCTGGGAGCGCGCGCCTTGGGCTTCAACGTTCCCGATCACATGCAGACCCTCATTGAGCAGTATGGGCAGGCGGAGCGGGGTCTGCGCGCTCTGTTAGAGCAGGCGCAGCAAGCCAACGGGCGTTTGAGTGCGATTCCCGCCTTGCAGGAAAGTGGCCTCGTGCAGCCACTGGCAGCCGTCCAGCTTGCGGCCCCGATCCCTCGTCCGCGCAAAAACATCATCTGCCTGGGACTGAACTACGCCGAACACGCCCGCGAATCCGCCGCGGCCCGCGGACGCGAGGCCCAGCTCCCCCAGCATCCCGTTATTTTCACCAAGGCCCCCACCACGGTCAACGGCCCTTACGGCGACGTGGTGATCGACCCCGCCGTCTCGACACAGATCGACTGGGAAGTTGAGCTAGCCGTCATCCTCGGCAAGGGGGGCAAGCACATCCGCGAAGACGAGGCCCTTGGCTATGTCTTCGGCTACACAGTGCTCAACGATATCTCGGCTCGCGACTTGCAGGCCCAGCACCAGCAGTACTTTCGCGGCAAAAGCATTGACGGCTACTGCCCGATGGGTCCCTGGATCGTTACCGCCGATGAGATCCCCGATCCCCAGCGGCTGACCCTGCGCCTGCGCGTCAACGGCCTCACCAAGCAAGAGGCCAGCACCGACCAGATGATCTTCTCTATCCCCCGCATCATCGCTGTGCTCTCCAACGGTATGACGCTGGAGCCGGGCGATATCATCGCCACTGGCACGCCGAGCGGGGTGGGGTTTGCGCGAACGCCGCCCGAGTTTCTGCGCCCCGGCGACATCATGGAGACCGAGATTGCCGAGATCGGCGTCATGAGGAATCGCATCGTCGGCGTCGAAGAGGTGCGCTGACACGCCTTGCATGCACCTTACCTCTGCCACCCAGGCAGCCAGGCAGGCCAGTGCCCGTACTGGCCATATAGGCCCTAAAAAATACGACGAGGCGACGGATCGCGAGAATCCGTCACCTCGTCCGGCCAGGGAGAGGGTTGTCTCTTCTGCTGGCCCGACTCAACCTGGCCGACTGAGCAACCAGCACTGCCGCTCTCACCGCCCTGCCGGACGCTCGCGTCCGTGAGTCCCTGCTCGCTCCACCCTCCTTCACATCCCATCCTCTCCTCTGCCTCACATGGGGAAGCAGACCAGGAGACCACAGGCGGGCAGCGGGTGCGAGAGAGGAAGGATCAGACCGAGACCTCTTCTTTGATCCAGGGCGGCAACGTTCCCCAGAGATTGAGAGCGCGGGGGCGAGCATGCCAGAGACGCGGCGGTGTCGTCACATCTTGATCGTAGTACTGCTCCAGCTCAGCGGACAGCTCGATGTGACAGCCCTCTGGGTCGGCAAAGCGCAGGAAGAGATCATGGCCAGCGCCGTGGCGCCCAGGACCCCAGAGGACGGGCGCCTCCTGCCGACTGAGGTAATCGGCCCAGGCCAGCAGATCGAGGCCGCTGTCAATCCGGAAGCCGATGTGATCGACATCGGGACGCCCCTGGATCAGCACCAGAGTATGATGATCGGTGTTGCAGCGCAACCAGGCCCACTCGCGCAGCAGCCAGTCTGAGATATCAAAGCCCAGGGCCTCGGTATAAAACTCGACCATTGTCTCCAGATGCGGCGTCTGGAGGGCCAGATGCTGGAGAGCAAGGGGGCGCAGGCGCGCCTGCCGTCGCCCGCTAGCGGCGGCGTACTGCGTGAAAGCCTCATCGGACGTCACCGAGATCTCAATACGGTTGCCATCGGGATCACGGAACCAGAGCGTATCGCCGCGCTCGCTTTCGCCATCGCGTGGCTCAAAGGCCAGCTCCACCCCAAGCATATTCAGGCGAGCGGCCAGAGCCGCCAGCTCTGCCTCTGTATCCACCTCGAAGGTCATATGATGCAGTCGGCTCTGAGGCAGCACAAAGCGACTATCGGCCTTGCCGGGGCGAGAATCACGAGTATCGGCAAAGAGGGCCAGGCAGTGATGTTCATCGCCCAAAGCAAGGAAAGCGCTGGCCGCCTCCACCTCCATCTCCTGCCCCACGGTCCGAACCTCGCTTGAGCGCAGATCGAGGCCCACCACCTGGCGATAGAAGCGGGCCTGTGTCGCCACGTCGCTGGACCAGAGGCCCACATGCGCTAAGCGCCTGACTTTTACCTTCTGAATCTGCTGCTCGCTCACTACTGCCTCCAGGGAAGGGAACTGCTGCCGACTGCGGTCACTGGATCGGATGGGCCGACCGGCTGGCTGCTCTAGCTCTTGCGTACTAGCCAGGCGGTCAAAGCTCTCTTTTTCTGGGGAATCATACCTAGAGTAAGCGAGCCAGGTCAACAGATCTCCCCCAAAGGTCATAGCTTTTCGTCCTCACTCTTCTCATTTGTCGGCTCCCCAGCGGCAGAGGGAGCACGCTCCGCCTCGCCCTGCCCGTTGACTTCCGCGCTACCGCAAGGCCGCGTCACGGGAATCTCTGGCACCTGGCCACCGGTGGACCTGGGAGACTGCGGCTCAACAGGCAAGTCGCGCTCTGGCAACTCAGGCGCCGGGTCAGCCCCGGAGTGAACGGGGGAGAGACCGAACGCCGACAGTGAGGTAAGGGGAGCGATCCAGGAAGAGGAGCCAGGTTCATCCGGCGCCCCAATCGAGGAGGAAGGCAGCTCATCCGGCAAAGAGGCCACAGAAGAAGCCGCTCCCCCGGAGGAAGTGCGCTCACCCCACTCAGAGCGTGCCCCAGCAGCAGACGAGGGCGGCCAGGGAACCTCGGTAAGAGCCGGCTCCAGCTCGCCACGCGAGAGGTCGAACGTCTCTAGAACCCGCACCAGCGAGGGCGGATCTGGCATCGGGGTCTCCGGCGCCCCCAGCTGGCCAGGCAGGCTCTTCCAGGGCAGGCCAGCCACAGAGGAGGCCGGAAGGGCGGAATCCATAACCGCCTGCTGCGAGAGGGGTACCGAGGGCAGGTTAGCAGGCCAGCGCGGTCTGAGGGCAAGCAGAGAGACGGCGAGAGCAAGGGCGGCACCCACCGGCAGAAACCAGAGATGCCAGAGGACAGCCAGCACCAGTGTCCCCCCGCTCAGCATGGAGGATGCCACGAGCGCAGCCAAAAAGAGGCGCGGCAGCCATTGCGGCAGAGCCACAGGCGGCCTTGGCGGCTGAGATGACCGACGCCGCATCAAGCGAGCACGGCGGCGCTGAGCGGCCCTGTTGGTCTCCACCAGCCGCCGCGCCGCGGCAGGCCAGAGCGCGCGACTCACCCCATGTGAGAGGTTGCTCGCGCGCTCAACCAGAATATAGACTTTTCTGTCGCTCTTGCTGTCTTCACTCATCACACATCCACCCCTGTGGCAAGAACAGGGCCACCACCCAGTCCCCCCAGAGAGATGACAGCCAGATGATCGATCCTTCCTGTCGCGATACTGAAGTGCCGGCAGGAAGCCGGTGACACCTCAGTGCCTCCGCGAGGGACACGTATGGAGACAGAGGCACGCACCACACCACACATCATCCCTTGCTATATACGATGATACGCCGGGTACCAAAAAGGAGATACTGGCCGGACGGCAGTCTATCGTACGAGTCCTCCAGGAGAACCGTACACCACCACCAACGAACAAACAACCCCACCGCAGCGGGAACCCCCCTGACGGGCGGCCTTGAGCTGGCCCTTCCCGAGGCGGGCGGCATCGTCACCCCACCACCACATAGCTACCTCCTGCCGGCCTGCCTGCCTTCGGACGCATGCATCCGGCAGGCGGAGGCAACCCGCCCCGAGTCGGACCATGCTTTCCCGCACCGTCCGCGCCATAGCTACAGCCCGGCGGCACCGTACATAGCAGCGCCGTGGCGGCACGCTTTGGTCCGCGCGTCTCGCACTTCGCCCGCCCGTCCCTCCACGCACCGCCAACGACGCGCCACCACCGAGAGGCCCGAACATGCCACGCCCCCAGGCACTGGCCGCAGCGAAAGCCAGCCCCGACACGCGCACGCTCTACTTCCAGACCTCTCCGCGTCTGCTCGTGCCCGCGCATTGGCACTTCACTACCGCGACAGGAACACGCTCACGTGTGCACCTGCACCGTAGCAAGTCAGAAGGAGCACGCTCCTTCTCGAATACCACCCCCGCTTCTTCAGCTTCAAACAAGCTCCGATCTGAGATCACGCTTTTATTGTACCTCTCTCTCCTTCTTCATCGGTTACGATAGGATGAAATTTGAGTTGAGAAACAAAAGCATGTATTGCAGATTTCTTAACTCTTTGATAGATTTATTGCACTCTACAAAGATATTATCCTGAAAGGTATCAGAGCAATACAAAAACTAAGTACAGAGATAACAATGTTATTTTGCATCTATGCAGGAAGAAGGGGGAGGAACAGGGAAACAGTTAGCAGACTAGAAGAAGAAGAAGTGGAGCAAGAGCAGAGACGGACCATCTCAGCGAGAGCGCAGCGCTAGTCAGCCCTCAACGGGTCCAGAAAACCAGAGGCAGGAGAGAAAGGCGGTGAAGAAGAGCGAGCCACAGGCTCCTTGTCCCGTCCACCAGCAAGCAGAGCGGCAGCAGTCAGGGGCACCAGCCCTGAACAGCTCCGAGAGAGGAACGCCCCAACGCTGGCAACCGCAAGCGAGAAAGGAGAGCCGCCGCGGTTCTCCTCCTCCGTCGGGCCAGGTCAGGACACGCCCCCACCCTCTTGTCCCAGCTGCTAGGACGACGGCTCCTCGCGCTCAATCTCCACCTGGAGCGGTCCCTCCAGCCCCTCGGCAGACGGCCCATAGTAGGGTGGGTCCCACTCAAACGTAATCTTCTGACGCTTGATTGGGACAGCGGCCTGCAGCTTATCCCAGCGATCTTCACGGGTCATCGTAATTTCCACATGCTGCTCATCGACCTCCAGGCGTTCGGAGATCACCCGCAGCAGATCGGCTTTGATCTGCTCCAGCAGCTCCGGGTTGACCTTCACCCGGTCCTGGACCAGGACCACCTTCAGGCGTTCCTTCGCCAGCTCGCCGGGCCTGGGCCGCTTGCGACTGGCCATAAAATCAAGCATACTCATGCACCATCGCCTCCTTGATCAGGACGGCCAGGACCGTGTGCGCTTCCCAATCGCAGCGGGGCCGAAACCCACCAGGCGGCGCAAGCGCTCCATCAGCGTTGGCGCCTCCATTAGCTCCTCAAGAGGGATCTCCTCACCCAGAATGCGCAGCGCAGCATTCATAAATGCCTGACCGGCACGCGAGCGCTTATCATAGACCACCGGCTCGCCCTTATTGGTGGCCACGATAATCAACTCATCTTCGGGGACAATACCTAGCAGATCGATTCCAAGCACTTCCAGCACATCCGCCACATCCATCATATCACCGCGTTTCACCATGTCGGGACGCAGGCGGTTGAGAATCAGGCGCGGCTCCGGCTTGCCCGCCGCCTCGACCAGCCCGATGATGCGATCGGCATCGCGCACCGAGGCCATCTCGGGATTGGTGACAATGATGATCTCATCGGCGCCCACGATGGCATTGCGAAAGCCCTGCTCGATGCCTGCGGGCGAATCGATGAGCACAAACTCGAACTCCTGGCGCAGCTGCTGGCAGAGCTGCACCATCTGGACACTATTGATGGCATTCTTATCGCGCGTCTGAGCAGCGGGCAACAGGTAGAGTTCGGGCAAACGCTTATCTTTAATCAGCGCCTGACGCAGACGACACTGCCCCTCAACCACATCGACCAGATCGTAGACGATGCGGTTCTCCAGTCCCAGCACAGCATCGAGATTGCGGAGCCCGATATCTGCATCAACTACCACCACCTTCTTACCCTGCATAGCCAGGGCTGTTCCCAGGTTCGCCGTTGTCGTAGTCTTGCCAACGCCGCCCTTGCCCGAAGTAATCGTGATCACCCGGCTATCCATGCGCATGCTCCCTGTCGATTCGGAAAACACCGTTCTTTTCGCACACCTAGCAAAATATCACAGCGGCGACCAGTCGCCAGGTGGTCCCTCCAGCCACTCACCAGCCGGCCAGAGGTTTCATCAACAAACCAGCTGGTCAAATTGGAGCAGCAAGCAGGGCAGGGGTCGCGACACTTCTCGCTCAGCCCCTCCTGCTGGCCACTGCTGTGCTTCCTCTAATCTCACCACGGATGCCAGCCGGCTCAGGGAGACGCCCCAGCTCCAGGCCGCCCCAGCTACCACCCGGTCTCACTCTCCAGAGCAGCCAGCCTCATCGCCAGCAACCAGCAGCAGCCCATTAGAGCGCCTGGCCGGACCGGAGCCAGCCCACCCCACGTGCTGGCTCTCCTTACTTACGCGGCGGGCGACCATTGAGCCAGGTTTCGACCACAATCTGGCCCTGGCGAATCGAGGCCACTTCTGGACGCGGCTGCACCTCTAGCCCCTCGGGCGGACGAGAGAGCAAATGGGCAATCCGCAGCTGGACAGGCGCCAGCAGAAGCGCACAGACCAGCGCCTGCTCGTTATCGGGATAGCCGGCATGGACCATACCGCGCAAGACTCCCCAGACGATCACGTCCCCCCCCGCTACGACCTCTGCACCTGGATTGACATCGCCCAGGACTACAATATTGCTGTGGTGGTGAATCGCCTGGCCAGAACGCACCGTCCGACGCAAAAAGAGCGTATCATCTGACTCACGCGGATCACGTTGACCCGCCGTTAGCCCCAGGTCCACTGTCACAGCCCCTGCTCCTGTCTTCTCATAGGGCGAGTATGGCGCATATGGCCCAGCAGCAGCATAGGCAGGCCCTCCGTTCAGACCCAGCCCCAGCCTGGCCCCCTCGCTCAGGCTCCCCCTGCGCATGCCGGCAACCTGCTCCAGGGAGACAATCGACATCCGATAATGTGCCAGCAAATTTTCGAGCTGAACCCGCTCGCTGGCCTGGAGCACTCGCTGGCGGGTGTCAACCGTCAGCGTGGCCCCGCGAAAAAAATCCGGAGCTTCAGCCAGCCGCTCGGCCAGCGCTTGCAGCAGCTCACTAAATGGCGTATCCGGCTCCAGCGTCAAGAGCAGACCGTGGCGCGTCCCCTTGATGGCGATCTGCCCCTGCACAGGCAGCTTCTCCTCTCGCCTCTCCCCCTCACTGGTCACCAACCAGGAAGGGGCTTCGCCCGCCTTCTTCAGCCGGTCACGCGCAGTCGACATCGCCTGCTCGGCAGAACCCTGCGCACTCATTTCGTTCGCTGCTTTTCTTGTATCAGCTTCTTCTCTTTTCATTCAAGCAGGAGTTTCGATTTCTTACCAGCGCCACTCTTTTACCCGTTCTGCTTCAATATCCTTTTGAGGGTGGCCGCCTGCAGTCGAACGGGCCATCTGCTACAAAGAACCACCTTCTGACGCTACCAGGTTACAGTATAAACGCCAGAGCAACAAAACGCAATAGGAGCAGCTTCTTTGCCTCTCTTTGCTAGCCGGCGTTTCTCCCTAGTTCAGGTGATAGCGCGCACCCCCTCACCCGGCTTGCTGTTTGGGAGGCACCTTTGATTGAGGCAAATATTACTACATTCCTATTGGTAGATGAGGGACTGGACACCGGCCCCTCGACTCATCTATTATAGTGATACATTCTCCCCGCTCTCTTATCCGTGCGTCCAAGATAGGGGAAGCGATTCACGACTTCTATCACAGGCCAGGAGTTTTTCACTGCAGAGATCACTCTTGCTCTTCCATATGGCCATTACTCGTATTTCCTCGGCCAAGGTTAAGGAGGCGATTGGTCACCCAGTGCTGGGTTGACGGTCGCGATCTCTTCAGTTGGCCGGTACCCGGATGGCCTGGCCATCCAGCGCCGCTGCTCCGGCTTCCGGCCTGGCTCTGGACGATTTGAACCTTCAGGAGTTCATTACAATGGCTTTAGAAGCTTTGCAGCGTCTGGACCAGCAAAAGGGCGATCTCCCCTCTCAAAACTATGTTCCACGGACGATGCCCCAGGCTCTCGGCATGTTCGACATGATGATGATCTTCATGATGATCATGCTCTTCATTAATAATCCAGTAAGCACGATAAGCGCGGGACCTGCCGCTTTTACTTACTGGTTGCTGGGAGCTGCGGTCTTCTTTATCCCCTGCGTACTTGGTGTTGCTCAGCTGGGTGCTCTCTACCCTCATGAAGGCTCAACTTATATCTGGACCCATCGCGCACTGGGGAATTTCTGGGGCTTCTTCGCTAGCCTGATTTTCTGGATGCCAGGCCTGCTGGCGATGGTTGCGAGCCTAAGCATTGGCATCGCCTTTATTCAGGGCTTAAATCCTTCCTGGCTGACTCAGCCCTGGCAGCAGGGCCTGCTCTGTATCGCCTTGTTGATCGCTTCCACCGTGCTGGCGCTGCAGCCGATGAGCACGCTGCGCTTGGTGATCAATGCGGTTACGCTCATGACCTACGCGGTGGTGGTCTTGCTCGGCGGTGCGGCTCTGATCTGGCTGGCCACTGGTCATCATACAGCGACGCCTTTCAACGATCTCCATTCCTGGGGAATCGATCCTTCTAACTTCGTGCTCTATGGAAGTGTGGTGCTGGCCTATCTCGGTGCCGATGTCTCGATGATCCTTGGTGGCGAAATGGCTAGTGAGCGCATTGCCGCGCGCCACGTCTCCTGGGGCGGCCTCTTTGTGATTCTCAGCTATCTGGTGATCACCTTCGCCCTCCTGGTCGTTCTTGGTCCCGACGCCGCCAGCCAGGGGCCTTTTGCGGTGATCAGCGTCATCGATCACGTCTTCGGCAAGTTCCTGGGAAATGTGGCCGCAGTCTGTGTGATTGCTTATTTTCCGATCTTCACCACCCTTTTGAATGTGGCCTTCTCCCGCTTGCTGATGGTCGCCAGCATTGACCGCTTCCTGCCGCTGGGGCTGAGCCGCTTGAATCGCAATCGCCAGCCCGCGAATGCCATCGTCTTCCAGACGGTGGTGGCCTCTCTGTGTGCCGCCTTGATCTTCCTGTTGCCCTATCTATTGCCTCTGGGACAGCCCACCGATTTGGCCACAGTGGTCTTTACGGTGACGCTCTCGGTGCTGACTCTGGTCTGGGCTTTTTCTTCAATCTTTATCTTTGTCGATCTGGCGATCTTCTATTTCCGCCAGCGCGAGCGCTTCCTGCGCCTGCTGGTGGTGCCACTTCCAGTGCTGTGGCTCTGTATTATCATCGCGCCCCTTGCCTGCTTAATGGCAATGATTGTAACATTATTGTACTCGCCGATCCCACAACAGATCAGCAATGGCCAATGGTGGTACATTGTAGGCGGCTTGACGGTGATTTGCCTGGTGCTCTGCGGCATCGCCAGTATGTTCGCTATTAGCCAAGCCGCCTGGCAGGATCAGAGCTTCGAAGCGTGAACAGACCTTGCTCGCTGCCGCTCCAGGGTGCCGGAGCGGCAGCCTCTTCCACTTGCGCTGATGGCCGAGCGCCGTTCGAGATCCGACCCGGTCTGGAGTGGCTCGCTCTGTCACGCGCCGGGCTGAGGTCTGTTGACTGCTCTCTGCTCTCTTCGCCACGCTGCTGCCCCGTCCCGGTGGGGCCACAGCCGCTTTCGGGTCACGAGCGGCCTTGGTGTCGGCTGCTCGCCTATAGTTATTTCGTTGTTTGTAAAGGAGTGGATCGCCATGACGCTTAAGTCTAGCGCACCAACCGAAGAGCAGGGCAACCTGCGATCCGGGACGATCGGCTTGCCCGGTGTGCTCTTCCAGTCAATTACGACCATGGCGCCGGCTTCCGCAGTTTCTTTTAGCTTGAGCGCCGCGGTGCCTTTCGCCGGAACCGCTCTTCCTCTGGCGGTGACGATTACGCTGGTGGTCAGCGTGTTGATCGCCCTGAATATCGGAGAGCTGGCCCGCCATTTGCCTTCCGCTGGCGGCTTCTTTACTTATATCGGTCGCTCGCTCGGTTCCATTCCCGGGTGGGTGACCGGCTGGATCTTCGATCTGGCCTATCTGTTGATTGTTCCTCTGCAGCTGCTGGTTCTGGGTCCGGTGGCCGATTCGATTCTGCCTCTGGGTCCCTACGGCTGGGCTATCTGGGCTTGCATTTTTGCGGTGGTGATTTTCGCGCTGACGTACTTCGGCATTAAGGTCTCCGCCGATGTGGGTGTGGTGCTCGGTTGCATCGAGATCGGGGTCTTTTTGCTGCTGGCTCTCTGGCTGATTGTGACTGCCGGGAACAATAATACGCTGGATGCTTTTAATCCGGCTTCCAGCGCGCAGTCCGGCTTTGGCGGCTGGCAAGGCGTACTCCTGGGGATGATCTTTACCGTGCTGGCTTTCGCTGGCTATGAGTCATCGGCTCCCCTGGCTGAGGAAACGCGCGATCCGCGCCGTACTGTGCCTCTGGCGATTGTGCTGGCCGCCCTCTTGATTGGTCTTTTCTATGTCTTCTGTTCTTATGCCGCGGTGGTCGGCTGGGGGCCGGCGAAGATTGCTTCTTACGTCAGCGATTCAAACCCCTGGGGGACAATGGCGCAGCGCGTTTGGGGTGGCTTCAGCATCATTGTGAATCTGGCGATTCTGAATAGCGCGCTGGCCAATTCGAACGCTGGGGTGAACGCTGTGTCGCGCGTGCTCTATGCGATGGGCCGCGTGCGTGCGCTGCCAGGAGCCCTGGCTCACTTGAATCGCTTTGCTTCGCCCGATGTGGCCATTGTTTTTACGATGGTGGTGGGCATTGTGCTGACGGTGGCGCTCGGTCTGGCCTTTGGGACAGGGACGGCGTTCGCTCTGATCGGTACGATTATTGTGCTGCCCATTATTCTGGTCTACCTGGCAACTTGCGTGGCAGTGCCAGTCTTCTATCTGCGCGAGCACTCCGCTGAGTTCAATGTCTTCCGCCATATCGTGCTGCCGCTGATCCCAACGGTGGTGCTGCTGATCGTGCTCTGGTTCCAGGCAACTCAGCAGTATGAGGCTCCGCTGACCTGGGCCTTCCCGCTGGCGGTGGCCTGGCTGGTTCTCGGGATTATCATCGCTCTGGTGCTGCGCTTCCGCGCTCCCGAGGTGCTGGAGGCCAGTAGCAAAGTTTATGTGGAGGCAGAGTAAGCCCCTCGGAGAGAGGTTGCTCTTCTTCTTCTGGATAGGAGACAGTGCCAAGGAGAGGCGGACCGCTCGCCGGTTCCGCCTCTCTTTTTTGCGGAGCATGGATCTCTTCTTTTCTTTCTTCCGCTGGTGCGCTTGAGCTTGCTTCGGCTGCCGCTGTTTTTTACAATAGCGGCTAGAGATCTTTTTTCTGGAGAGAGCTGGCTGATGAGTTCTGCTCTGCTTCCCGGCGATTTTCTGCGTTTTCCGACAGAGCGTGAGCTGGTGCTGCGCGATCAGGAGACCGTGGTAGGGGTGATCCCTGAGATCTGCCTGGTCTCTCATTTCCAGGTTGGCACCTGGGAGGTGCTCTATCGCCCTCTGACGACTGGCAATGTGCGCCGCTGGGGCTTGCCTCTGATGATTCCGAATTTTTCACGCTTGCGTAACGGGCTGTTTGTGGAGAAAGGGACGTCTTTGCCTATCCACGGCTTCGGTCGCCTGCTCCCTTGGACCCTCCTGGCGGCGGACGAGCAGCGGGTGGTTCTGGAGCTGGACAGTAATGAGACGACGCGCGCCTGCTACCCCTATGAGTTTACTTTTACGGTGACGGTGGCAGTGACGCCCGGCAGGTTGACCTATACGCTGGCAATGGAGAACCACAGCGCTGAGGCGATGCCGATCGCACCCGGTTTTCATCCGTATTTCGCAGTGGCCCAGCTCGATAAGCCACGTTTGCTGGTGCAGGGCCTGCCCGGCTTCGAGGCGGCTGCGATCGACTGGGAGCACCAGCCGCCAGATACGCCCTACCCTTTCGCCGGCGAGGTGACAATCACTTTTCCTGAGCAGGGAACCTTGACGATCGCTGAGCTGCCCCAGGGCGGTCGCTCTGCTTTGCATACTATGCAGGTGTGGACGGAGTTGCCGACGCGCCCTGATCATGCCTTTGTCTGCTTTGAGCCAACGGTCGGCAGCGAGGATGCGCTGAATCGGCCCGGCGACCGCCTGGAGATCGCTCCGGACAGCACAGTCTCGATTGTGCTGCAACTACGCGCGCAGGAACAGGCTTGATCAGCGCATTCCGCCCCGCCGCTCTGATCAAGCCTGCTCTTGCTGTATGGCTGACCTTCCGCTTGCTTGCTACCGCTAGCCGGAGCGGAAGCTAAACTGATAGCTTGCGTGCACGAATGCTGGCGCTGAGCCAGCGGCCTTCAAGACGCTGGCGCTCTTCCTGGTTGAGAAATGGTGGCCAGTCCCAGTCACCGGGCACCAGCTCGATGACAATGTCACGGAAGCCAATGGCTGTTAGCAGCTCACGGTAGGTCTCCGCCCTGATAGCACCGGCCAGGCAGACGGCCCAGGCCTTCGGCTCACGACGGAGACTGAGCGGTAGCTCTCCTTCAAGAACTGGATCGGCCAGGATCAGTCTGCCACCCGGCTTGAGGAGCCGGTAGGCTTCGCGCAAGACGCGCTCTTTGTCCGGTACGAGGTTGATGACACAGTTGGAGATGATGACGTCGATGCTTTCCGAGGGTAGGGGAACGGCTTCGATGATCCCTCGGAGGAAGCGAACGTTTTCGAGGCCGAGCTGGCTCCTATACTGTTCGGCCCGCTCCAGCGCAACTTCGTTCATGTCAAGACCGTAGGCGACCCCACCAGGCTGTAGCTGCGGAGCGGCCAGCAGCAGATCAAGGCCCGTGCCACAGCCCAGGTCGAGCAGGCTTTCCCCAGGTTTCAGCCCGGCCTGCTTGAGAGGATTGCCGCAACAGCAGGCACTGGCCAGCAGCTCCGCGGGCAGGTCCTTGAGTTGCTCAGGAGCATAGCAGGTACACCGGCTGGGCGCCTGCCCCTGCTGTCGATCCTCGCAACAGCAGGCCGTCGCAGCATTCAATATGTTTTCTTGATAGTAGTGTTGGATGAATGATCGTAGATCTTCTTCCGATGTAAAAGGCATATCTACCATGACGGGCTTTCCTCCTTCCGACTGGTGAGCCGGCTGGGGCTGGTCCAGCGCAGCTTTTTCTTTGTCTGGAAGAGAAGACGCCCTTTCTGCCAAAGGGACGCAACCGGCCAGACGGTAAGGCTCCGGTGAGGGATGGGGAGAAGTTAGCGACCGGAGGTTGCAGCACAGACACTCTCGTCGAGGCAAGCGCCGCTACATTGTTCGCTCTCCTCGGGTCCCAGACAACAGGGGGTCAGTGGTTGGTAGCCGATGACTCGCCCCAGGCGATCAAATTCAAACTGGCAGCAGGCCTGTAGAAGCTGGCGGAGCCGCTCACGCGCCCGTTGGACGCGCGATTTGGCCCCAGAGAAGGAGAGTCCCAGGCGGCGGGCCAATTCGCGCTGCGAGAGCCCCTCATACTCGGTAAGGATCAATGCTTCGCGATAGGGTGCAGGCAGACAGCGGATGAGCTCCTGCAGGGATCGCTTGATGGCTGCCCGCGCGACCTCGCTGGCCTGCTCTTGCTCAGAACGCAGCAGAACCTCGTTCGTGGCCGCCTGGCTCTGCGGCTGATCTTCCAGCGGTAGAAGGGTGCGACGCCGACGGTAGTAATCGCAGACCAGGTGACGGGCAATGCGATAGGCCCAGTGCTCTAGTTTCTCATCGGAACGCAGCTCTTGAGCGTGTTGGTGAATACGGAGAAAAATCTCTTGTAAGAGGTCGTCTACGCTCTCTTCGTCAGGCAGTCGACGACGGAGAAAGAGACGCAGTGGCTCATGTAAGGCAGCCCAGGCTCGTTCGGTCACGCTGGACATCGGTGCGGCCTCCTCATGCACAGACGTTTCTTTTAGAAGACGCGGCTTCGCCTGAAAGGACGCAGAGCCTCTTTTCCTCTCGCTCGGGGGACAGAAGGTCACCTTCTCTTGCACCTCTCCCGAGATTCGTTCGTAAATATCTCTTGAAACGATGGCAAGGAAGACAGCTCTTTGGCGAGCTGGTCAGCCTGGCCCTGGTCGATCTGCCCGGCAGACTGGGCTGACCACTCTCCAGCGTTGTGCGCCCTCTCCTGCCAGTATGCAATTTCACCTTGTGTGGGATATAATAGGGTAGTCATAGGGAGCATCTGAAAGCGTCACGCCAGTGCCAGGGAGCGGGGTAGCTGCCGCTCTCAGCCAAAGACGGCGCAACCAGAAAACAGGAACGTCTCGCAATGGAAAAAGAGCCATTATCTGGTCTGTACCACGTGCAACAGCAAAGCAACCAGCAAAATAATAATACGCCGCCACCCCCGCTGCTACCGGTGCCGCCACGCCAATCGCAGCGACAGCAGTCATCGCCTAACCAGTCGCGCGGCCCTTCAGGCCAACCGCCGCGTTCCTCAAACCTGAATTTCTGGCTGCTGCTGGTAGTACTGCTGGTACTGGGGTTGTACTTATATAGTTATATCAGTAACGCTAATAGCAGTTCCTCTCCTCAACGGCAGGAGTTAACATATACTGAGTTCTATCAGGAGATCAACGCCGGCAACATCAAGACGGCGACCTTTATCGGGGAGACGGACATCGTTGGCGACTTCCGCCAGCCGGTCCAGGGTCATCAACAGTACCATGTCTACCAACTGCCCCAGCCGCAGACCGATCCGCAGCTGATCCCGCTGCTGTTGTCCAAAGGGGTAACTGTTGTGAATCAGGCACCACCGGACAATAGCTTCTGGATCAATCTGCTGATTACGATCTTGCCCTGGGCTTTCCTGCTGGGACTCTTCTTTTTCGTGACTCGTCGAGCTACCCAGGGGCAGCAGGGCATTTTTAACTTTGGCCGTAGCCGCGCGCGCCTGATCCTGGAAGATCGGCCCAGCACAACCTTCGCCGATGTGGCCGGGGTCGATGAGGCCAAATACGAGCTGCAAGAGGTCGTCGAGTTTCTGAAGACGCCCCAGAAGTTCCAGCGTCTAGGCGGCAAGATCCCCCGTGGTATCCTCCTGGTTGGTCCCCCAGGCACGGGCAAGACTCTGCTGGCGCGGGCCGTGGCCGGCGAGGCCGGCGTCCCCTTCTTCTCGATGTCCGGCTCCGAGTTCGTCGAGGTCCTGGTGGGTGTGGGCGCCAGCCGCGTGCGCGATCTCTTCGATCAGGCCAAGAAGGCCGCCCCCAGCATTATCTTTATCGATGAGATCGATGCCGTCGGACGCCAGCGCGGCGCCAGCATTAACACGAATGAGGAGCGCGAGCAGACGCTGAATCAGCTGCTGGTGGAAATGGATGGCTTCGAGTCGCATCAGGCGGTGGTGGTGCTGGCGGCAACCAACCGCCCCGACGGTCTGGACCAGGCCCTGCTGCGCCCCGGTCGCTTCGACCGCCGCGTGACGGTAGACCGTCCCGACTGGAGCGGGCGCCTGGCGATCTTGCGCATCCATACCCGCAATCTGCCCCTGGCTCCAGACGTGAATCTGGAGGCGATCGCCCGGGCTACGCCGGGCATGGTCGGCGCCGATCTGGCTAATCTGGCGAATGAGGCGGCTCTGCTGGCGGCTCGCCGCAATCTCGACTACATCGACCGCCGCTGCTTCGAAGACGCTCTTGACAAGATCCTGCTGGGCGCCGAGCGCCCGCTGGTGCTCAATGAGGAAGACCTGCGCGTGACGGCTTATCACGAGGGCGGCCACGCTCTGGTGGGCCTGCTCACACCTCACTCCGATCCGGTGACGAAGGTGACGATCGTGCCGCGCGGCCAGGCGCTGGGCGTGACGATGTCGACCCCGCTGGATGACCGCTATAACTATCCAAAGGAGTATCTGCTGGCGCAGATCACCTACGCCCTCGGCGGCCAGGCCGCTGAGCAGGTGGTTTTCGGTACGATCACTACTGGCGCTCAAAGCGATCTGATGAAGGCGACTTCGCTCGCCCGTCAGATGGTAACCCGCTGGGGCATGAGTGAGCGTCTGGGAACGATTTCCTACAGTGAGCGCCCCAGTCCCTTCTCGGGTGGCGCTGAGACGGAGATCGGCCAGCCTTACGACTATAGTGAGGAGACAGCGGAGTTGATCGATGAGGAGGTGGAGCACATTGTGCGCTCCTGCTACCAGCAAGCCATCGATCTGTTGACGAAGCATCGCCGCACGCTTGATCGCATCGCGGAGGAGCTGCGCCGCCATGAGACGCTCGACGGCGAACAGCTGCACGCCATTCTGGCCGAGACTGGAGCCACGCCAGCCCCCGATGAGCCGGCCCCTCTGGGCATCCCACAGGTGATCGCCCCACCGGAGCCGACTTCCGCTCCAGCACCTCCCGAGGTCGGTACAAGTCGTAACGAGCCGGAACCGCCCGCCCCCGCTGCATCTGGCAACGATAGCCACTTTTCGTAGGGAAGGCCCGGGCCAGCTACTCTCTCCTTCACTTTAGCCAGAGAAGATCGAGCGCTTTGCTTCTCTGCAAAACGGGGGACCGCAGCCCAGCGGGCCTGCTTCTGCCAGATCAACTGTCAGGCTCGCTGGCTGCTCTTGATGGCTCTGCCCGACTGGGTTCTCTGACCCGCGTCAAGCTGACAGCCCTTGGGCTGAGGGCGAAACAGTCGCCTTGCTCAGCGCTCACTCTTCTAGCTCTCCGGTGAAAAACTGCCGTAGCCCGGGATAGTCGTGCATAAGTGTGTCAACAAAGGCTTCTGGCAGTGGTAAAAAGATGCCCTGTGCCTCTGCCAGCGGCTTGCTTTCATCACTGGCCAACGTCAGCACCCCCTGAGCCTGAAGCATCGTGCGGCGCTCTTGAAGAAGCCAGGCACGCACCCGCAATAATGGCCCATAGGGAACGTAGCGTCGATAGCGCACCTCCAGCTTGCCCGTCATGGTCCACTGAGGCTGCTGAGCCAAGAGTGAGGCTCGCCCCAGCGTCTCGTCCAGGACCGCAGCCACAATACCACCATGAATGACGCCGGGAAAACCCTGGTGCTCCTCGCGCGGCTGAAAATCGGCGACAATGCTCCGGTCTTCGCGACGAAAGACCAGCTGCAACCCATAGGGGTTGCGCTGGCCACAGACAAAACAGCGCTGATAGTCAGTATCGTCGTTGAGCTTCATAGAACGAGCTGAGGGCGTCCTTCCGTGGAGAATTTTCGTCGGTGGAGCGAGAACGGGAATCCTTTGGCCCGCCTGCTTTGACAGGGACAGGCAGAGCAGAAGGGAGGCTCTACCTCTCGCTCGCTCCCCACACCACCGGCCTGGGCTGAGTGTATCACAGCTCAACGATGCGAGGCAAGCAGGCCACCAGCCATCCCGAGTTCTCTTCTATCCTTCCCGGCTCCTTTCCCTTAGATTGGTCCCGCCGCTTCTTTCTTTGACGGGGAACTCTTTGGCAGGTTGACCCTGGTCAGTAGGCCGCGCGCCCGCAGCGAACATGTACGTGCCTTGACACGCAATGCCGTGCGAGTGGTCATCGAAGAAGTCATGCGTGAGGAGCTTAAAGCGTTTCTCACTCAAGACGGGAAGACGCCTGGATGCCGCTGCTCAAAAGCGGGCGACGATCCTTCAACGATCTTCCGAAGGATACCTCAGAAATCACTATGTGACTATAGTGATCGAGAAGCGTCTGCTTGCTCTGCAAGTCGCCAACGCTGCCCGCAAAGGGGGCGCCTGTCTCTCTTGCCTGTATCGAGGGCAAGGACTCCTGCAGTACCCCCGCTCTGATGAGGAATGGCTCCCGCTGCGCTCCTACTACGACGGGGAAGGCTCCTCTCCTTTTGCTCGTCGTCGAGTGCCTTATGCATCCAGAGCTACCGGCTGCCCCGGTGGCAAAAAGCGAAGCCGTTTTTCCAGTCCAGCTGCTCGAAAGGCTTGCTCGATCTGAGTACGCCCCTCGGTATAGTGCGCCCATCCCTCGAAATGAATGGGAATGATGATCGCCTCTCCCAGCGCTTGTGCCATCTGCACGCCATCGGTCGCCGTGAGCGTGAGATGGACTGGACCATACACGCTGGTCTGAGCCGCCCCGAAGTGCAGCACTGCTACTGCGACCGGGTAACGCCGGGGGATCTCCCTGAGACCATCGAAAAACACAGTGTCTCCCGATACATAAAGCGCACCGTGACGTGCTCCCTCCCACTCCACTATCCAGCCATTCACGTCGCCGAGCATGCCCAGAACTTCCTCCGGCCCGTGATGAGCTGGGACTGCTGTGATATGAACACGCCGACCATCTGTTCCTACTAGTTCAATGCTCTCCCACTTCTCCATGCCACGCGCGCCATTCCCCAGCCGTGACGCTCCTGCTGGCGTGGTCAGAACATGCCGCGCCTGTGACAAAGAGGCGCGACCGGCTTCATCGAGATTATCGGGGTGTTGATCGTGGCTGACCAGAGCTACATCGACTGGTCCAACTTCAGAGACGCTGAGTGCCGGGTCAATGTATTTCATCGTTCTTTCGTATTGGCTTCCTGCTGGATCAAAGGTCGGATCGGTCAAGATGCGGAACTGGCCGATTTCAACAAGAATGGTTGGACCTCCAATATGCGTGATGCGCACACGATCACTGGCTTGCTGACTCATGCTCTTCCTCCTCTGCTGCTCTCCCCCCGGAGACCGGGAGAGACAGGGACTTTCCTGATCTCCATATATACATACCTAAAATGGTTTTGATATGTATACCCCTAGTATAGTCAGCGAAAATATACTTGTCAAGATGGAAATAGCTGCGTATAATAAAGAGAGGGAACAGGGTTCAACCACAGGTCAGAGCGAGACCGGGAGACACAGAGATGGGCAAGAAGAGAAAGTTTCAGCAGCCTGGAAATGCAGAACAGGTTTCAGGTGAACAACGATCATTTGTCTTTCTTGGGGGGAACCTCGGCCTTGACCTTGTCAATACAGAAGTCATGGTACGCGGGAAAAGAACCGACTTGCTCCAGACCCCTCAGGATGCCAGCCAATGGTGGGAGATGGCCCGGCAAGCTCATCCTGACCTCTCACAAGAAGGAGAGCAGGTGAGATGGGATGAGCACCAGCTCCGAGCGCTGCACGCCTTGCGTACCATCCTGCGCAATCTCTTTGAAGACATTGCAGTCCGCTGTCGAGTGGACAACATGGCTGTACGAGAACTGAATGCCTTCTTGCGTGAAGGGTATTACGAGCTCGAAGTCTCCCCGGAAGGGGCGCTGTCTGCCATCTACCGGACACGCCAGGACAGGAGGGCTTCAGCCGTCGTGACCATCGCCTTTGCCGCCTTCCGTTTGTTGACAGAGCACGATCTCCGCCGCTTGCGTATCTGCCGCAATGACCGTTGCATCCTGCTCTTCTACGATACTACCAGAAGCGCCACACGGCACTGGTGCAGCGTGGCATGCGCCAATCGAGCACGGTCCATCCAAAACTACCGGCGAGCAAAGGGAAAGTAAGTGTGGAGACGCTCGAGAAAGATCAGACCGTTGGCAAGAAAGGTGGTGACATGCCCGTGTTTACAGCATACCCTGAACAGGCGACGCGCCTCCGCCTCCTGTGGCAGCATGGATGCTGAGGAGGTGATGACCTGTTGCGGGGACGTGCGAAAGAAAAATCGTGGTCATGCTCTCCCCTCTTGCTATGGCCCGCTCGCCCGGCATGCCTGCATCAGCGTCTCCGCATTATCAGTCCCAGCAGGCCGCGCGCCCGCAGGCGGAGGTAGAGGAGCAGCCAAAGACTCAGCCAGATGCCGCCAAGGAGATAGCCGCCAAGGACATCGCTGGCCCAATGATCCCCCAGATAGACGCGCGATGGGCCTACCATGACGATGAAAAAGCCTGAGAGGAGCAAAAGAAGGATACGCCACCAGCTCCGACCCTGGAAGAGAATGAGGCCATAGGAGAACAGCAAACCCCAGTAGGCCACATAGGCCATGACGTGCCCACTCGGAAAGCTGGCTCCTCTGGCCGCTTGCAAAACCTCAACCAGCGTGGGCGAGGGACGCGGACGCGCGACCAGTAGCTTGACTGTATGATTGAGTAGCTCGCTGCTCAGACAGTTACCAAGCAGAATCAAAGCTTCCAGGCGCAGGCGTCCGAGCCAGAGCAGCATGGCCGTGGCCAGCACCAGCCCCGCCGCCAGCAATGGCACACTGCCGATGAAGCTGATTGCCAGCATGAGCGCGCGTAGCCAGGGACTCTGCTCCTCCTGAAATTCGCGCGTGATGGCAACGTCAATGGTCAACACCGGATGGGTGTGAACCCACCAGGCCAGCAGCGCAAACAGGCTCAGCAGCAAGGTGTAGAGGGCCAGCAAGAGCCTGCCCCGGTGTAATGTCCGGTACCAGGGGAGCCGCGCTTTCTGAATCTCTCGCTGCGCTTCTGCTAAGGGTGTTTCTTCTTCACTATCTCCGTTTAATTGATACTTTTCTTGATTTTTTCGTCTAATTGGTGTAATCCGCTCTCCCATCCTGATCTGCTTCCTCCTCTTGAGCGAGCAGGGTTGCTTGTAAGCAAAGCGAATGAGCTGTATTTTTGTTGTATTATATCTGATGGGAGCCGCAGCTAGTGAGCAGGCAGAGATCGCTCTGGCTTGAAGAGGGGAAGGAAAACAAGCACGATGGCAGCGTTCGAGGTACGTTCTGCACGTTCAGAGGACCGCGAGACGGTGCTCGCTTTTTGTGCCCATACCTGGGAATGGGGCGACTACATCCCCGAGGCCTGGGACACCTGGCTGGGGGACCAGCAGGGGAGGTTACTGGTGGCGACGAGCGACGGGCGGGCCGTGGGTCTGCTCCATTTGCGCATGCTCAATGAGCACGAGGCTTGGCTGGAGGGCTTGCGCGTCGACCCGGCCTATCGCCGTCAGGGAGTCGCGACCGCTTTGCATCAGGCTGCGCTGGCTGAGGCTATGCGCCGGGGAGCCAAAACGGTGCGCCTGCTCACCGAGGCCAGGAACAGTGCCGCCATCGCTCTGGCCAGGAAAAGTCGCATGCACGAGGTTGGTAGCTTTTTCCCTTATCAGGCCCCGCCGCTGCCAGAGCTGCCACGGCGCCTGGCTTCGCTGCCCAGGCCAGAGCTGGCGCGAGTTGAGGATCTGGAGGAGATCATCGCCTATCTCAATGTCTCAAACATCTTCCCTTTGACTGGTGGCCTCTACTACTCGGGTTTCATCGCCTATAGTATCAGCGACCGCTTGTTGAAGACGAAGATCAACGCTGGCGAGATCTATCTCTTGCGCCGCTGGGAGCGCCTTGATGGGCTGATGATGATTGAGGAACGCGAGGGGCGCCACGGTAAATATCTGTTCATTGGCTACATCGACGGTACGACTGCCGACACCATCGGCCAGCTCGCCTATCTCCTGCGCCATCTGACGGCGCAGCGCAACCTGGAGGCCGTGCGCGCTCACGTTCCCGACCTGCTGATGGTACGCGATACCTTCGCCGGGGCCGAATACCAGGTCGCCGACAGCCCCTACGTCACCTACGAGCGCATGCTGACCTGACTCGCATCCACCGCCGCCTTTATCTCTCAGCGCCAACCAAGCTAACTGCTGCTTTCCCTGGCTCTGTCTCTGCCAGATTCTTGTCTACCCAGGTTGCCGTAGCAGCAGGCAGAAGCCAGCATCCTGCCAGGCAGCTAAGTCAGGACAGAGGCTCACGCAGAGGAGCCAGGAACAGAAGCAGCAGCAAGAAGCGGGACGGAAGACGTAGCCGCTGGCCACCACCAGGCACCACTGTGGATCTGACAGACCAGCCTTGAGCAACACACGCCCGGCGAACCGTCCCGCCTCCCTGTCAAGAAGAGAAGCGCTTTCCTTCTCAGGTCGACATCGAGCAACTAGGCATGCCGCAGGGGCTTCATAACCGCGCGTGGATTCTTGAGCGCGCGATAGCGCAGCAACCAGCAACCATAGTGCATACCACCGCCAACCGCAGGTAACGCCAACCACTGGCCATCTTTCAGCTGATCATGATAGATCAGCTCGGCCATCGCTGTAGCAATGCTTGCATTCGAGAGGTTACCATAATAGCGGAAATTATCAACCAGCTTCTCCATCGTCGAAGCTGGCCAGCCGTAATCGTGGATCAGCAGCTCGCCAAGGCGGCGAGTGATACGTGAGTTGGCCTGATGGGGAATAATGTAGGCAACCTCGTCATGACCGAGGCCGGCATGACGCAGGCAGGCATCGACCGCTTCCGCCATAGCGCGGGGAGCCTCACGGAAGACCTCCTTGCCATTCATTTTAGTATAGCCCACCAGGTTCTGTGAGAGCAGCTGCGCCAGCTCCTTGCCTTTCCCCTCGCGATAGAGCTGGAGAATCTTCATATCGACCTCGGCCATCTCGATCGAGTCCTTGCGCAACGGCGTCTGATAGAACAGAGCCGGCGCCTGGCTGGCCTCATAGCCACTGATGGCATAGGTCTCATCGCCCTCCTCGCCACGCTCTAGCAAGAAGGCCGCCGCCCCCTCACCGAAGAGCGAGCTGGTCTTCCAATCCAGGATGTGCATAATATTAGGCAGCAGGCCCTCCGCTGTCACCAATAACACCAGGCGCGCCGTGCTACAAGAAAGCGCCTCCGCACAGACCTGAAAAGCCTCGGTCTGGGAGGCGCAGGCACCGCGCAGCATGGTGGCGCGAATGGGCTTGAGGCCGAGGCGATGCTGGACCTGCCCGGCAATGGTGGGGAACGCATCGTTATCTGAGGAGGAGGCGCCGATAATCATATCGATCTCGGAAGCCGAGCGACCGGCGCTTTCGAGGGCCCGCTGCGCGGCCACGACCGCCATATCGGCCAGCGACTCATCGCGCGGGGCATCAGGACTGTCGATCAGGCCGGGAGCCTCCTCGCCGGCCATCCGACGGCACAGGTCCAGGGTACTTGCGCGCACGTGGCGGGTGATGAGGCCTGTCACCCGTTCCAGATCCTCGGCTTTGCGCGGATCGCCCAGGCGTGTCGAAATATAAGCAAAAAAATCATTGGTGATGATTCCAGCGGGTGCATAGGTACCCAGGCCAATCAAGCGCACTCTGGCGCGGGTGTAGATCTCAGGCACAATGTAGGTGTACTGCGGCCATGATCCGTCGGTAGGGAAGGATGTCATTGCTTGATGAACTCCCTCAATGAGGTTCGATGATCAGGCATAAGACCGATTATTCCAAGTATACCACATCGCCGCCGCCCCCGTCCTTAGCTCCGACCTTTCAGGCGCGCTGATCTCGCCTTCGCCTGGCTTGACCTGGGTGATAGGATAGAAAGGGCAGCTATCGCGCTACCAGAGGAGAGACGCATGACTGCTATTTCGCCCGGGCAGGAGGTCCCGTCCCGGACCGCCCAGAAGCTTCGCCAGGTGCACACGATCACCGACCGCTTTGGCATGCTCAACACCTACCTGATCGACGATGGCGGCCTGGTGGTCGTCGATCCTCGCTCCTCTTTAAATGGGCAGTTGATCCTTTACTACATCGAGCGTTTTTTGCAGCGCTCCCCCACTGATATCGATCTGATCGTGCTGACTAGCCTGGAGACAAACCAAAGCGGAGGCATCGAGACGCTGCGTCAGCGCTGTAGGGCGCCAGTCGCCGCGCTCTCTAAGACAAGGAGCCGTGCTTCCTCTACCGGCGAGCCAGGCCGGGGGGGCGCAGGCCCTCATTCGAGGATGCCTTCCTCCTTTCGCACCAGCGAGCTATTCTCGCTCGACGCCTTGTTTGTTCTCACTACCCCTCATCTACGCCAGGTCAGCATCTGGTTGCAAGATGTAGGCGGTCTGCCACGCCACGAGGACTGGCGCGTGATCGCCACCAGCGGGGCGGCACACGGCTATTTTTGCCTCTATAATCCCTTTTCCTGGGAATTAATTGGCGGGGCCGCCATCAGCACAACCGAGGGAGGCCAGCCCATTCTCCACGCCAGCAGCGATCTGCGGGGTCAACAGGAGACGCTGCGCGTGCTGCGTGATCTCCAGATTTACTACCTGTACCCCGGCCAGGGCAAGCCATTGCTCGCTCGCAACGCCGCCGCCCAGATCCGCCTGGATTGGTAGGTAGGAAGGGAGGCCGGCGAGGCTCACTGTGCGGGGGGCCAGAACGGCTGGGCCTGTGGTGGTCCCTGCGGCTGGGGCGCAGAGAAGAGCGCTTCACTGGAAGAGGCGGACAACTCCGAATGCGTGCCCGCCGTCGGCGAGGTCACCAGGGGTCTGTACTGGAGCAGCACGGCCCCTAACTGGACCAGGTCGCCGCTCTCCAGTAGGCGTGGTCCGTTCAGCGGCTCCCCGTTCACCAGCGTCGCCCCTACCGTCAGATCCTGGAGATAGAGGCTCTCAGAGCGCACCAGCAAGAGGGCATGACGCGGGGCCAAAGAAGGATCTGGGAGAGAGACCTCGCAGCCCGGATCAGCGCCGATCACCAGGGCTGGCCCGTTGCATACGAAGCTGCGGCCTACCAAAGCCCCATTGCAAATGAGCAGGAGATGCGTCACTGGGCGCAGCGCCGGTAGAGCCTCCGAGGGCGCGGTGACCGTCTGGGGCGTCGGTGAGAATGAGGGCAACGGGGTCTGCCCGGGCGAGGCCTCCGGCTCGCCTATGGGCCCGGCCTCGATTGGCGGCTCCCAGGCCCTGATCGGCGTCGGGGGCGTCACCGGGGAGGGCGTCACCGGCGTAGCCGTCTCGCTCTTTCGCAGGCGCACCGGACGCAGGGGGTTAGGATGGCGCAGCAAAGGATCATCGTCAGTGGGAGCCGCCGGGCGCGGTGGCGTAGCCAGCTCAAAGAGGAAGCGTAGCGCCCCAATCTCTAGCACATCGCCTGAGCGCACAGGGGCGGAACCCGAGACGCGCTGTCCGTTTACGAAGACCCCGTTCAGACTCTGGCAGTCAATCACGTAAATCTGGCCATTGTCCCAGATCAGTTCGGCATGATAGCGTGAGGCCAGATCATCGTCGAGCCAGATATCGTTTTCCTCCCCACGCCCCAGGCGCACAAAGGCTCGGGTGAGAGCCAACCGTTGACCCTGCAAGCGACCATTGCGATGCTCTAACCACCCCCACGGCGTATCAGCATTGAAGACAAAGGGAGCCGTCACGCCTGGCGGATGCGGCGCATACCTGGCAGGCGCGAGAGCGATCTGAGGGGCGCTCAGGCTGCGCGTCAGGGCGCGCGTTCCCTTCTGAGCAGCAGAGGCGGGCGTCGCGAAGAGGGCGTATCCCAGGGCCGTCGCTAGCGGTACCCCCCAGCCACAGGCAGCCACATAGGCCAACATGGCCGCTACCTCGGACGGCGGAAGAATCGGCTGGAGCGGGATAAAGCGCAAATAAAACCAGATAAGGGCCGGAGCAATCAACAGAGCAGACAAACCCTCCACCAGCAGCGCCCCAGCAAGCTGGCGTCTCGTTCCGCGGCGGCCCAGCGCTTTATAGACGACCTCTCCGGCCATTGTAAGCAAGCAACAGAGGAGGCCACCGTAGCAACCGAAGCTAAACCATTCAGGGAAAGCAACGCTACTCGTAGCACTCCCTCCTTAACGCGCGCCCCATCGCCCTAAAGCATCGGCACCACGCCGGCACGGTGGGCCTCAGAGATCAGAATCCTGTCGACGACAGCACCCTGTTTCTCTTCCTTGGCGTAGAGCGCATCGCTGGCAATATTGACGGCATCGCCTGTCATAGCAGCACTTATCTCACTGGCATCCCAATAACCAAAGCCCTGCGCATCGGGGGAGAGCGCTACCCCGAGCAAAGTGCGATCGGGTAGCACCACAATGACAGCATGGAGGCCAATGCTCTCTACCGCCGACGCCAGCAGCAGCGTCACCTCGGCATCTGAGCCACCGCCCTGCTGGAGCACCTCGGAAGGAAGGCGAATCAGCTGGGTAGCCGAGGCCGCGCTCTCCGGGCCAGCATAGGGGGCTCCCTGACGCTGGCAGCGCAGGCCATAGTCGAGTCGTAGGGCGTCGAAGATGGCATCGACCTGGTCAAGCACCTGGCGCAGAATCGTTCCTGAGTAACCCGTCATCGCCGCGGGAGCCGGCGGCGGTTGCTGAGGAAGATAGGCCATCGCCCGAGAGACCAGCTCTTCAACCGCCGGCGCTGTCGGCGTGACCCAGGCCGCGAGGCGTAAGCGATTGGCCGCCGACCAGGCCATCAGGCGCCGCGAATGGAGCTGCAAGGGGATGGCATTGCTGTAATAGCGCGTACCCTGTCCATCGGCAACCGTCACCTGTACCTGGGTCTGACGATCACTGGTCAACGTTCGCAAGACGCCATTCAACAAGGGCGGCACAAAGCCCACACTCTGCACCCGCCCCTCGGCGCTGACCGTGCGCGTCTCCGTCTGTGAAAAACCAGCAATGGCCACACTGACGCGCAGCGGCTGCGGACCAGCCACGCTACTGAAGAGAACCTCCACGACGGCGCTTCCCGTGTGCAGGTAAGAGGGATAGAAGGCCGAGAATAATTCCTGGGGGGCTTTCACACAGACACGTACTGGGAGCTGGCCGCCACAGTGCTGGCCACCCACCAGGCTCGCCTGCTGATAGCGGGCATAGCTCTGCAGGCCACCCCAGACATAGCCCAACCCCAGGCCCGTCAACCCGCTGACTGCCAGCAACAGCACGATAATTTTTCTGGCCATTGCCTCTTTTCTCGCCCCTTGCCTGCTTTGCACCAGGAGAATGTGGTGTGAGATGGAGGCATTATATCAAAGCGTGTCAGAGCCGACAAAGGGCATAGGACTTGTTGGGGAGATGCCTCCAGGCCGGGCTGGGCCTCTCTGGCTGTCATCCCTCAGACTGGCCGCAGACTCTCTCATTATGAGGAGAGCACAGAGCGGAACTGGAAGGCACGGACGAGCAGGAGCACGCCAAAGACAATGGCGTAGAGACCAATCAGCCAGACCAGAGCCAGCAGTCCAGCCGCTGGACTCAAGGCCAGGGCAATCCCTAAGAGAATGGAGACTGCCCCAGCCAGTATCAGCGTCCATTCTAAGCCGAACGCGCGTCGGAAGCTCAGGGCTGCTGCCACCTCGATCACCCCCGTGAGGATGGCCCAGCTGGCTACCAGGGCGAGCAAGACCAGGGCCGTAATGCCTGGCCAGAAGAAAGCCAGGAGACCTGCCAGAATGCCGGCCAGCCCTTCAATGAGCAGAATCCACCAATGACCGACAACGTTGCGCTCCTGGAGCGCCTGCGCCACGGCTACCAGGCCGTCAACAAGGGCATAGGCTCCAAAAAGATAAATCAGCACCAGCAGGGTGAGATGAGGCCAGAGTAGGGCCGCAATGCCAAAGAGAATGGCAGCTGCTCCGCGTATGGCCAGTATCCACCAGGAGTGCTGCGAGATCTGATAACCGGTCATCATGCTGATCACGCTCCTTTTCCTCTGCCAAACCGGTCACTCTGCTTCCCGATCCTATGTTATGTAGGGAAGAGACTTCGCCACTTCTTCTTCCCCATTAGGAATAACCAGAGCAGAGCCTATCTTGCATCCATCTATCCATAGGGAAGACACGCAATCCAGCGGCGTGTGGAGACAGGCGCCTGGCGCAAGGCGTTAGCCAGCCCAGCACAGGCCAGCGTCGTCCTCCCCGCTCGACTGGACTGGCCGGCGCTAGATAGGAGAGGTTGCTATCTGCCTGAGCCGGCCAGCAACCAGCTAGAAGCTTAGGAGACGGGATCAGGGTCCACCTTTGTTGAGGGGAAGTCGATAAAGGCCGGGGGAACGGCGTCGGCCAGCCAGGTCTGGTCGTTACCGCGATAGAAGCGGACCCCCTGTTCGCTGGCTGCTCGCGCGCGTACCATGAGGACGACAGGTCGGCGCGTTCGGCGCCCACCCACCTGTCGAGCGGTCGTGGTATCGGTAGACAGGTGAACGTACTGCCGACGCATGGGCTTGAGTCCCTCACGCTGGATGGCTGGAAGAGCCTCCGGCACGGTTCCATGATAGAGGATTTCTGGCGGAATGGCCTCCGGCTTTGGCAGACGACGCGGCAGCGAGTGCCCGTAGAGAGCCCGGATCTTGCCAGCGCGCAGCTCGTAGCGCTGTTTCCCTGCGCTGGCCATCATGGTCTCCAGGTCTTCCTCTCGTAAGTCACGCCAGCTCGCGCGCTGCTGGCGTAGGGCCCGCAGCAGGTCGGCTACGGGAACCCAGCCCTCTTCATCTAGTTCTAATCCATAACGGCCCGGCTGATGCCGTAGGGCGTGCGCTATTGTCCGACTCAGACTGCGATAATCAACTGGCTTCTCTCCTCTCTGCTCCATGAGATTATCACAATTCTCCTTCTTGCTCTCTCAGCATGCTTAAAGATTCCTTGAGAGGATTTGCTTCTTCATCAAGCAAGAATAAGTCTCTTCATCCATCTCTCTCAAGCTTGTGCCTCCATCCGCCTTTCTACCCTTTACCTGACCTGACATTCTTCTCACCTCCTGCTAGCAGCAATCCTTTTGATGTATACTTCTCTATATATAGGGAGATTGATCTCGCCAGGGCTGTGCAGGACCCGGCGAGATCAGGGAGCCTTGGTCAACCGCGTTAGGCTGCTTTTCAGGATGAAAGCAGAATGAGCCTCAGAAAGGAATCGTATCATGTCAGGCAAGAGACTCCGCTCTCTTCCCCTCCCGGGAGCACTTTCCCGTGTGTTGATCCTCCTGCTCGTCTTGGCCAGTCTGGCAGTGGTGAGAGCACTGCCTGGGCTGCGCGGCGAGCCGGTGCAAGCCGCTTCGCCCGTGACCTTGAGCGTCTCTGGCATGAGTGCCACCATCAGCAACGGCCTCTTCACGATCAAGTTCAATAGCTCCGGTACCGGCTACTCGCTGGTCTGGCAGGGCAAGGAGCTGATTGGGCCAGCCAAGGGCTTTTACAGCTCGATCAATGGTGGCACGGGCTTCAGTCCAACACAGCTCACTGTCGTGACCAATACCTCCAGCCTGGTCGATATCGCCTATATCAGTAGCTGGGGCGAGCTGCACTACGTCGTTCGCAGTGGCGTGAGCGGTCTTTACTCTTACTTTCTGGCCACCGGCATCGGGACGGTCGGTGAGTTTCGCACGCTCTACCGCGTCGACGGCTCGATCTTCCGCACTGGCTACAATGGCGTTGAGACGGCCATCGCTTTCCCAACGCTGAGCCAGATTCAGTCGGCTACTGTGCTTCAGGACTCAACCTATCAGCTGAGCGATGGCACTATCTATACAAAATACGATGCCGCCACCTACCTGATGAGTCAGGATCTGCTGCACGGGGTCTACGGCAACGGCTACGGCGTCTGGCTGATTTCGCCCAGCCACGAGTACAACAATGGCGGCCCGTTGAAGCAGGACCTGACGGTCCACGTCGACAGTAGCAACGGCGATGCTGTTGTCCTCAATATGCTCATCAGTGCTCATTTTGGGACGCCAGAGGTAGCAATTCCCAACGGCAAGCTCTTCGGTCCCTGGTTTGTCTACTTTAACAACGGGAGTATCAGCGATGCCCAGGCACAGGCCGCACTTCAACAGCAACAATGGCCCTATAGCTGGCTCTCCAACCCGGCCTATCCACTCAGTCGGGCTACGGTAACAGGTACTCTGCGCCTGGCCGATGGACGTCCCGCCGCTGGCGCTCAGATTACCCTGGCCCAGCCCGGCGGCGATGTCTACGCCCAGGGCGCTGGCTATATCTTTACAACGGTGGCCGATAGCGCTGGGAACTTCACGCTCCGCCAGGTGCGCCCTGGCAGCTATAGTCTCTATGCCTGGGCCAACGGTGGCAGTATCGGGGATATCACGGATCAGTACGAGCTGGACAATGTGAACGTGACAGGGACAAGTACCAGTCTGGGGACCTTGACCTGGACGCCGGTGCGCTATAGTACCCTCCTCTGGCAGATCGGCACCGCGGACCGCAAGGCGGCGGAGTTCCGGTTAGGCAATCTGCCGCGTCAGTACGGTCTTTGGAACCAGGTTCCGGCGAACCTGACCTATACCATCGGCTCCAGCACTCCCGCGAACAACTGGTACTATGCCCAGACGGCAGTCGGGACCTGGAATGTCAACTTCTCTGTCAGCCAAAGCTATAGCGGCGATGCTCATCTCACAGTGGCGCTGGCCGGTATGACGCGTACTGCCGCTGTGACGCTCCGCGTGAATGGAACGGCTATCGGCTCCTACCCGGCCTATACGAACGACGCGGCGATCTACCGCAGTGCCAATCAGAGCGGCTCCTACCATCTGATGGTCTTTACCTTCCCGGCCTCGCTGCTGAAGATCGGGACTAACACGCTAGCCTTCGCCATGACTTCGGTCAGCGGCGGCGGCGGAGCGATGTACGATACTGTCAAGCTGGAAGTAGGGCCACAGGTGACCGGCGGTGGCACGACCTCAACGCCAACGCCGACCCCAACTCCTACGCCAACGGCGCGGCCTACGGCAACAGCGACTCCAACGCCGACCGCCACCGCAGGCAGCGCCTGCCACGTGAGCTATAGCGTCAGCAGCCAGTGGCCTGGCGGCTTCACCGCCAGTATCACGCTGACGAACAGCGGGACAACGACGGTCAATGGCTGGACGCTGACATTTGTCTTCAGCGCCGGCCAAACGGTCACTCAGGGCTGGAACGCTACTTTCAGTCAGCAGGGGAGCCAGGTAAGCGCAAGCAGCTTGAGTTATAACGCCGTGTTGGCCCCAGGCACATCGACCACCCTGGGCTTCAATGGCACCTGGACAACTACTAATCCTGCTCCAGCCTCCTTCGCCCTGAATGGGCAGAGCTGCGCGCTCTCCTGAAGCTGAAGCCATACAACCTTCTCCCCTCCTCCTTTGGTTTGGACAAGGCGCCTGTGGTCAGAGACTGACCACAGGCGCCTCTTTTGATCGTTCCTTTTTCCCCTCCCCCTCGGCTGCCCAGACAGAGCTTACCCGCCCTGACGGCCCTTGCATTCCCAGTCTCTCGGTCCGAAGGCACCCGAAGGCACCGACCTGGTGCTAGCCCTTTCGTTTATCAATGCAATGATTAACCAGTCTTCTCCGTTACTGCGGGTAAAACGATCACAGGCTGGCTCTGATGAGCCAGGGTTTCGTCTATGCTCACATATCAAGAGGCACAGCAGCTAGAGACACTCATTCAACAGGAAGCGCCAACGGTGGAGGTACACATCTTGCCCGAGGTGGGGCAACCTGACCACTACTGTCTGGCCATTTACCTGCGTGGCCAGCCACGCTTCGTGGTCCGCTCTCTGGATCAATGGAACCAGCGCAAAAAGACGCTGAAGTCCTGATAGGGCCTTGTCTGGCAAACCAGTACCTTACGTGATGAAAAGAGAGTGCGGCTAGAAAGAACTGGCCTGCCGCCACGGTCAGGTGAGGACCAGCGAGGATGCTTGTCCCGGGCCAGGGCAGGCCAGTGCTCAACAGGAAAAAGGTCCTTTCTTCTCTCGGCTCACGAAGGCAACTCGCTGACGAAGCGCCTTCCAGACAGGCAGACAAACAGACAGGCAGGCAGGGTAGACAGAGAAAGCGACCAGTCAGTCATTCGGGAACCCGGCCAGCCGTCAATCTGCATGCGCTATAATTTCAGCATAGGAGCAAATTCCACCAATGGAGGTATGCAGGGATGAGCGCAGATTCCGCGCCTGCAGCGACGAAGGCTTATCGGAGCCGCGTGGGGCTGGTGGCTGATTCGCCGCAATTTCCCGGAGCCTGGCAGGAGATTGTCGAGAAGGTCAAGATTGCCGATGAGCTGGGCTTTGACTCGGTCTGGCTGGGCGAGTCCTGGGGCTACGAGCTGTTCACCTCGCTGGCCGACCTGGCTCGCGCGACCAGGCGCATCAAGCTCGGCGCCGGCATTGCTAATATCTACTCACGCACCCCGGCCCTGATCGCCAGCACCGTTGCCACCCTGGATGAGCGTTCTGGGGGGCGCATGATCCTTGGTCTCGGCCCTTCAGGCGCCAATGTCATCGAGCACTGGCACGGCGTGCCCTTCGAAAAGCCCTTGCAGCGCACACGCGAGTACGTTGAGATCATCAGGATGATCCTGCGCCACGAGAAGCTCATCTATCATGGGCAGTTCTTCAAGCTGGAGCGTGGCTTTAAGCTGCGTTTTACGCCGCTACGCGCGGATGTGCCGATTTACGTCGCGGCAATGGGGCCGAAAAACGTGATTCAGACCGGGGAGATCGCCGACGGCGTCTTGCCAGTCTACTGGCCTGGCCATAAGTGGCAGGAGCTGCGTCAGCACCTGGATGAGGGCGCGCAACGAGCCGGACGTCCCCCTCACAGCGCGCTGATCGCTCCCTATATCACCAGCGCAATCTTGCCTGAGAATGCCGACGAGCAGATGCGTCAGGCCGCTCGCTATCAGGCCGCCGCTCCTCTGGCCTACTATATCGGGAAAATGGGCGTCTACTACGCTGAGATGCTGACCCGCCACGGCTATGGGGACCAGGTGCAGGCTGTCATCGAGGGCTGGAAACAAGGCATGAAGAGCGCTATCGAGGCCGTTGATCCAGACATGCTCGACGCCGTGACCATTGTAGGAACACCGCGCGAGATCGTGGCCAAACTGGATGCATGGGCCGAGCAGGGCCTGGATCAGCCACTGCTGAGCATGCCAGGCGGCTCGGTGGACGAGGCCGGCCAGCTCCTGAGCGCTCTGATGGAGGCCCTGCACTCCTGACCGGGCCTGCTGCCGCTGTCGAGATAAGGGGAGACAGGCCAGGCCACGGACGTGCCGCTCGCTCTCGTCTGGTGCAACGTCCCTGGCCTGGCCTGAACTGAACTGAACTGAAGGTCGCTCTGCTCTTCGCTCAGCCCAATCCACTATTTGCCGGCCACTTGCAAGAGGCTCAGGGCCTGGCCAGGCTCAGATCATCATGGCGCTGGCGACGCGCAAACGCTTTGGCGTGCTCCAGCCGCTTTTTGATCGAAGGATGGTCGTGAAAGAGGATCTCGACCAGCGGGGCCGGCTCGGCCTCGGCAAGGTTCTGATTGGCCAGGCGCGTCATCATGCTCTGAAACGCCTCGCTCTTGCCTGTGGTGAGCAGGGCATACTCGTCGGCCTGATATTCGAGATAGCGGCTCATGGCATTACCTACAGGCATGAAGATCAGGCCGACCACAGCACTGACCAGGGCAATCAGGGGCAGGGTTGCCGGATCAGCCAGGCCGTGATAGCCGAACTGCGGCGTGGCCAGCCAGTGCAGGGTGACATTGATCAGATAGAGGGCTACCAGGGTCAAGAGCGACTGGCTGGCGATGAGCTTCCAGATATCGCCGTGAACATGATGGCCCAGCTCATGCGCCAGAACGACTTCGATCTCGTCAGGCGTGTATTGATCGAGCAGGGTATCGCCAACGACGATGCGACGTGTGTTCCCCAGACCCATCAGGGCCGCATTGGCCGCGGTGGTCTTGCTGCTCATCTGCATGGTGAAGACACCGCGCACGCGCGTGTGAGCACGCTCAGCGAGCGCCAGCAGGCGTGCTTTCAGCTCTCCATCCGGCAGGGGGGTGAAGCGATAGAAGAGAGGCAGAATCAGGACAGGGGCCAGATTGGCCAGTACCACCGAGAAGAAGAGCATCACCAGCGCCACCCAGAGCCACCAGGTCAGCGGCTGCCTGGCCAGAAGAAGATAGATGAGTTCCAGGGCTGCCAGCTCTAAGACAATGCTCAACAGCAAGCCCTTGAGCAGGTCGCCTAGCCAGGCCCCCAGCGTCTGCACCGAGAGGCCATAGCGCCGCGGCAGGACGTAGCCGCGATAGACAGTCAGGGGAGCGCTGATCAGCTCGTAAACCAGGAGCAGGACCAGGAAGTAGCCGGCTACCTGCAGCGGGTACCAGCCCGCGAGCGGCTGCCAGGCCAGCGGCTGTAAGAGATCGCGCAGCCAGAGGTCGAGCCGGAAGAGATAGAGGACCACCAGGCCAGCAGCGGCAACGGCCAGCCCTACAAGCCAGAGCTGCCGCCGGAGACGCGCGTACTCACGCGCCTCCCGCTGACGCTGGGGATCAAGCTGGGTAGTCCTGGCTGGCGGCTCTTCTCTCTGCTGCGCTGGTTGTGTAGACTGCTCTCGTTCCATAAAAGCTACCTTCCTCCACACGATGATAAGCGGCAGAGACCGGGCTAGCCCGTGTCAACCTGTTTCGCTTTATCTTAACGCATAGGCTCTGCTCTGGGCAAGCCGATCTTGCCCGCCTGCCCTTGCTGCTGGAACTGGCAAGCAATCACCCCAGCAGCAGAGACCGCCCTCGACACCGATCTCTTCGCTGGGCGCAAGGCATGAGTGAGGTTGGTTCACTGGAGTTTGCGGCTCTCCCCGGCAGGTCTGCCAGTCAGGCAGATCAGGCCGGGGAGAAGCGGCCCGCATCCTCTCAGAGCGTGTGAAAAGTGCAGCTGACCTTCCCAAAGTGGAGCGAGTCGCCATCGCTGAGAGGGGTCGCCTTATCCGGCTCCAGGCGTCGCCCATTGATGCGCGTTGCATTCGTGCTATTCAAATCGGTCAGGGTAAAGGTGCTGCCGATATGTTCCAGAAGTGCATGCACGCGCGAAACCGTGTCTGCATGCTCCATCGGACCCAGATCAATATCGGGCTTCAAGCCGCCCAGGTCATGATCGTAGCGCCCTACCACCAGGCGCTCACCCGTCAGGATAAGCTCACGGCCATCGCTAAAGATCAGTCGTCCCCACGGCGCATTGGGATCAGAACGCGGCTCACTGGCCGGACGAGCTTTGATCGGCTGGGGTGGGCCAGGCGGTGGCGGCGAGACAGGAGCCGCAGGGACAGCGGGCGCAGGCGGCTGAAGGCCAGGGACCTGCACAGTGGGCACAGAAGAGGCCGCAATCGTCGGCTCAGCACTAGAGCTGGAGCCCGTCCCCGCTCCCTTATCGTGCGCCCCAGGCCCAGGAATAAAGGTCACCGTTGGCTTGGGAATCACTGGCGGCTTCGCCGGTACCTGGGAAGCATAGGGCTGGATCGGGGGCTTAGCCGGCGGCGCAGGAGGAGGGGCTACCGGCGGCTTCGCCGGTGCCGGAGACGGAGCCGGCTGAGCAGGAGACTGTACGCTCCGCACTCCTGAACCCTGGGACTGGAAAGTTGAAGCCCCACACTTCGGGCAGAAGGCCGCATTAGGCTTCAGCTCTGTTTTGCAATTAGGACAGAGCTGCTTGAGGGCCCGCCCGCAGCCCGAGCAGAAGGTATCGCCCGGCTCATACGGTGTATTGCACTGGGGACAGCGCAGGCCAGCAGCGGGCTGCCTGGGCATCGCCGCGGGAGCTGCTGGCGCCGGCGTGGACGGCACGTAGGGCGGCACATAGGACGGCGAACCGGGCGGCGGCGTCGGCACCGCCCCATAGGGACCCGCCGACATCGTTGGCCCCCCCCACTGTTGCTGAACCTGCGGCAGAAGCGAAGGAGGAATCGGGCCAATCTGCACCTCGGGACGCTGCTGGCGCACCAGGCCATCAACAATATTGAGCACCTCATTGGCCAGGCTCGCCTGACGTACTGCGCCTACACCGGCAGTAATCGCCAGCGGCAGCAGTACCGGGATGACCATCGCCCCCACAGCCCCTATCGTCCCAACTGCCGCTTTATCCATCCAGCGCTGCTGGCCAATCATCGCCAGCACTCCCCCCGAGACACGCTGCAGCGTCACCGAGAGGGCAGCCTGCATTCCGAGCACGGCCTCAAAGTCGCCGCCCTTCTTCAACTGCACCAGGGCCTGATCGGAATTACTAAACTGCTGCGTCTGATACCCCTTGGCACGATAGACATTCTCCAGATCGGTAGCCAGACGCGGTATATCAATATCTTGAGATGTATAAAATCGGGCATCCATTGGTCTTTTCCCTTCTGCGGTAGCGAGGCGCTTCTCAACTCGCTCTGTTAGCTCAGCAGCAGCCGCTCACTGCCCTCCTCGCTCCCCTCCGACAGAGAGTGTCTGCACAGGGCACAGACCCAACCAGAGCAAGGGAGGGCCGCGCCGTACTCCACCGGCTGCAGCAACGGCGCGGCCTCATCTCAACAGCAGGTGCACCTGAGTCGATGTCACCGTAGGATACCAGCCCTAGCAGCCCTGGCAGCTGAGCAGAGTCTCCTCCTCTCTACTGGGCAGGCTCAGCGGGCGAAGAAGGCGACTGCGGTCCAGACGGTGCGGGAGGAGGCTGTGGCGGCTGCCAGCCAGGGAAGCCGAAGCCCGGCGCAGGTGGCCAGCTCTGGACTCCCGGCTGCTGCTGGCGAATCAGGCCGTCGACAATCCAGAGCACCTCGTTGCCCAGGGTTGCCTGGCGCACAGCCCCAATGCCCGCTGTAAAGAGCAAGGGCCACAGCGGCGGAATGGCCATGCCGGCCACTCCCACCACTGCCTTCTCGGCCCACTGCTGCTGACCAGTGGTGACCGAGATCCCCCCAGCCGTGCGTTGGATCACCACGGCCAGCGCCGCCTGTAAGCCAAGAAGCCGCTCGAAGTCGCCTCCCTTTCTCAACTGTACCACTTTCTGATCGCCGCTGCCAAATTGCTGCGTCTGGTAGCCCTTCGCTTGCAAGATGCTCTCCAGATCATGGGCCAGACGCTCCAGATCGATCTCTTGGGTATTGTAAAAACGAGTACTCATATCCTCTCCTATTCTGCTTTATCTCAACCTGGCTACTTCCCGGACGAGGCCCCCAACGGAATCAGCCAGCCCTCACCGGCGCTTCCCTTGTACCAAGCGGAAGTCTTACTTGCTTCGTAAAGATATACGACTCGCAGAGAGAGAGGTTAAAAATTTGACCACGATCTGGGTTCCCATTCGAGAGCTGCCTCTCTTGCCCGCCCCACTGCCACAGATAGTGCTATAATAGTAAAATGCAATGGCTCCCAAGACGGCCCCTGGCCGCTGCCAGCGAGCGCATCACCCTATTTGTCAGCTTGCCTGTGCAGGCAGACAGGCAGACAGACAATAGCATCCAAGCCTTACCACCTGGTCAGTCGGAGAAGAGGAAAGAAGAGGTCCTATGGTTGAAAGACTATCCCACTCGGCTTATGAAGAAGAGGAAGGGGAAGAGGAGGCCCCCCCTGGTTCCCTGGCTTCGCGCAATACCCTTCGCTACATTATCCTGGGATTGCTCGGTACGCGGCCCATGACAGGCTACGACATCAAACAGGCCTTCGATCGAGCCATCGCCAGCTATTGGAACGCGGGCAGCAGCCAGATTTATACAACGCTCAAAAGTCTCAGGCACGAAGGGCTGGTAGAGGTCGAGGTCATCGAGCAGAAGAGTCGCCCCAACCGCAAGCTCTACCGTTTGACGCCGCGAGGGGAGGCCGAGCTAGACCACTGGCTCAACGAGCCGACTCCCGAGCGCTTCACCAAGGATGAATTTCTGACTAAGCTCTTTTTCTGCGGCGAGACCTCCGACGCCACGGCGCTGCAGCACCTCCTCCAACATCGCGAGAGCCTCCTCCGGCAACTGCAGCATATGGAATGGGCTCGGCAACAATACGCCAACCGGCCAACACGCCGCCCTCGCCTGCTAGAGTATCAGATGCTCGTGCGCGAGTACAAAGAGGCAGTTCTGCGCGCTGGCCTGGAGGTCACTGAGCACGCTATTGCACGCCTGAAGCAACGCTTGTCAGATAAGAGCTAGTCTGACGACGATCTCCCAACAGTTGCCTCTTACGCTCGAGCTTGCCCCCCAATAAGGCTACTTTCCTCCTCTCTCCCCTGGTAGCCAGCAATGAACCTGTGTTATTCTTGAAGAGGAATCTCGCATCCTGTACATCTCGGGTCCTCCTAACACACGAGCAGGATTGAGCCAGGCGAGAGGTGCCAAGAGGGATATACGTCCTGGTCACGTTTTCTCTTGTAGAGCTTGCCAGATCTCTATGCCACGTGAACCACGACGGGCATGATGTGCTCAGGCAGTTGCGAGCGCGTGCGAGACACGCGCCCCAGACAGGACGCAGGGAAGCAGGGGAAGCCAGGGCAAGCTGCCACAGGACCAGAATCAGCCACGCACGCGCACCCTGTTTGATCCCAGTAACGGCCTTCTTTCGAGTGGTCTGAGCCTTCCCTCACTATCAGGTCTTCAAGGCCCAAAGGAGAACCAATGAGACAATCAACCGTCACCCCCGAGCTAACAGGAGAAGCAGAACAGGAGCTTCCTTCCGAAAGCTACGTGCCCAAGGCCATGCCACCCGTTTTGGGGACCTTCGACCTCACAGCCGTCTGCGTCTTGGGCATGCTCTATCTAACGAACTCGACCACCGCCGCGAGCAGTGGTGCGGCGGCGTTGCTTCTCTGGTTCCTCGGAGGCGTCTTTTACTTCCTGCCATCCGTGATCGTCTCAGCTCAGCTCGGTGTGCTGTTTCCTCACGATGGTAGCCTTTACAGCTGGACCCACCACGCTCTTGGTCGCTATTGGAGCTTCCTCATCGGTTTCTGCTGGTGGTTGCCAGGTCCTCTGCTCATCGTGACGTCTGCTGCTACAATGATTAGCTACCTCCAGGGGCTGAACCATAGCTGGTTGACTGAACCCTGGCAACAAGGACTGGCGATTCTGGCCCTGATCGCTCTCTCGGGCCTCCTCGCCAGCCGCCGCCTGCGTACCGCCCAAAACCTCGTCAATGTCGGCTTCTGTGCCAGCTTGCTCAGCATTCTCCTCATCAGCAGCGCTGGAGCTATCTGGTTGGTGCGTGGCCACCAGCCAGCTACCAGCTTCCGTACACTCTCCGACTGGATACCTACCCTGGCGCACCTGAGTCTCTTCGGCCTGATCTGCGGGGCCTATGGAGGGGCCGCAATGCCGCTGAATATGGGAGCAGAAATTTACGAGCGCGAGGCCATTCCGGGCTACCTGCGCTGGAGCACCCTGGTCGTGCTCTTCGGCTACCTGGCCAGTACGCTCACCCTCTTGCTTGTGCAGGGGCCTGCCACCACCTCCAACCCCTTCGCCCTGATCACGGTGGTAGATAGCGTTCTGGGAAAGGTGGCGGGCAACATCACAGTGGTGGCGCTCCTCTTCGCTTACTTAATGGCCGCTACGGCGTATAATTACTCGTTCGCTCGCCTGCTCTTCGTGGGAAGCATCGATCAGCGCCTGCCCGGACGCCTTGGCCGGCTTAACCGCGAGCGCGTGCCGACCAGCGCCATCGCTCTCCAGACGACGATCGCTGCGCTCTTGGCCCTGCTGATCTTTCTTGCCATCCCCTATATTCTCTTCTTCGCCGACGCCCGCAATTTCTCGCTGATCTTCTATAACGTCAGCATTGCCTCAGTAGGGACTGTCTGGCAGACGATCCTGGTCTTCGTCTACGTCGACCTTGCGCTCCTCCTGCTCAAGCGAGGGGAGCAGGTGCTGCCCAGACTGATCATGCCGCGCTGGCTGCTCTGGCCAGCCATTGTCATCGGCCCGCTGGCCTCCCTGATCTCGGTCGTCTCCTCGCTGCTGGTCTCCTGGATTCCCCAGCAGCTCGACAACGCCCACTGGCAATACAGTGTCATCGCCCTGACGAGCATCATGCTCGTCGCCGCCCTCATCGGCAGCCTCTACGCGAGTAGCCAGACCAGCTGGCAGCGCATGAGAATAACGGGATCGTAGATCAGCCAGCCTCGTTCGTCCCCCTGCAGGCGCCTGATCACCTGGCCTTGTCGCTGGGCTGAGCGGTCAGGCGCCCATCTTTGCCGTGTTTCTTCTGCGCCTCCGCTCGCTTCGTCCGATCACGAGCAGGGCGGCAGACTGTGCTTGTCATCAAGGGCCATCTCTCTGGGAAGAGAAGACCAGGCAGGCTTCTGGAGCTTATTCGGAGCGCTCGCCAGGACGGAGGAAGCGCGGAGGTCGCTTTTCTAGAAAGGCCTGCATTCCCTCCTGGGCATCGGGCAGCTGGGAGCTGGCCGCCATCACCTCCAGCGCGTAGGCATAAGCCTGGGGCTGCGGCAAATCGATCTGCGCATAGAACGCCTGCTTGCCGAGACCCTTCGAGATAAAGCTGCCGCGAGTCGCGGCCTCTAACAAGCGCTGGGCCTCCTCCACCAGGCACTCGGGCGGCACAACACGATTCACTAGCCCCCATTCATAGGCTGTCTGCGCATCGATCGGCTCACCAGTCAGCAGCATCTCCAGGGCCCGCTTGCGCCCGATATTGCGGCTGACTGCCACCATCGGCGTGGTGCAGAACCAGCCCCCTTTCCCGCCAGGCGTCGCAAACTTCGCCTCAGTCGAGGCCACCGCCAGATCACAGGTAGCCACGAGCTGGCAGCCGGCGGCGGTCGCAATGGCATGCACGCGCGCCAGTACGGGCTGAGGGATGGCCTGAATAGTGTTCATCAAGTGTGTACAGACTTGCAGGAGGCGGCGCATTGCTACCAGGTCTTGCCCCACCATGTCGGCAAAGTCATGGCCTGCGCTGAAGGCCGGACCATTGGCCGCCAGAATGATCCCCAGCGCGGTGCTCCCCCCCACCTCGTTAAAAGCCGCGGTCAGCTCCTCCATCATCTTGAGCGAGAGGGCATTGCGCCGCTGAGGATGATTGAGTGTAATGGTGGCGTAGTCGCCCTCATAGCGTACCTCGACCAGTTCATACTGCATGGCACAGACTCCTTTCGTCGCACTGGCTACCATTGACAGAAGCGACAATTGTCAACGACACTGCAACCCTCGTCTTGGCGGCACCTGAGCGAGCTAACCAGGAAGGCACAGAGCGAACTGCCCGCACGACTCAGGCCGGCAACTGGCCTGCCAGCGCCTGCACATAACGCTCAGCCGAGCGCATGACTGCCGCGTGGGCCCCGGACAAGACCACACGCTCAAACCAGGCCCCATAGAGGCGCTCGAAGCGATACGGGGCAATGGCGGCGCGGATACGCTCCACTTCGAAAGCAGGCAGCGGAATCAGATTGGGGTAGCTATACATAAAGCTGACCCAGCGCCGGTCGGCCACCACCTGGATGATATCGCCACTGAGCAGCGCCCCCCGACCCTCGGCCCCATCAGGCCAGTAGAGGACCGTGCCCCCAGGGAAATGGCCTCCCAGGCGTATGAGCGTCACCCCACCGAACAGATCAAGCCGCTCCCCCGACCAGAAGACCAGAAGCTCAGAGGAGCGCATCACCCAGCGCTGGTCGGCGGCATGCAGGTAGACAGGAACCGAGAAGCGCTCAGCCCACTCCACCATACTGCTATAGTAGTGTGGATGCGAGATAGCAATGGCCCGTAAACCGCCAAGAGCCTGAACCTGCTCAACCGTCTCCTCATCAAGGAAGGAAATGCAGTCCCAGAGAAGATTGCCTTCGGTGCTTTGCACCAGCAAGGCACGCTGCCCAATGGCAAAAGCCGGCTCGCTGCCAATGCCGATCAGGCGCGGCTCATGCTCCTTAAAGACGTTGCGCAGGCCGCTGGCCCGCAGCTCAGCCAGGGTCGTCCAACGCTGGCCCTCATAGCCCACGTATTGTCGCTGATCAAGACAGATGGGGCACTCACGAGGTGGCTCCGCACTGGGAGCGAACTGGGTACCACAGGCGACACAGATCCAAAGCTCCATTACTCTCGTGACTCCTCGAACTAGCTGGGCCAGTGGTCAACAAGATGGGCCAGTAACACTAACAACTTCCCCGAGGCAAACAGACAGGCTCTGCTTCCCCACCGGCGCAGGCCAGGCATGGATACAGGCCAAACCGCAGGGCGTCTGCCCGGCCCGGTCACCTGGCCAGCAACATCATATCACCCGTGGAGCAGGACTTCCAACCAGGGACCCGGGGAGAGGCGACGAGCGATGACTGCAAGGAAGAGGGGTTTTGCAGTGGGATTGTGCTTCAGTGAGATAGTATATTATTCCACTATAAAAATCAGCCAGGGCGATGACCAGCGATCAGCTGCAGGTAATGCAGATACGAGGATCGCTGGCCTCGCCCTGATTACACGCCCGCATGAGATGAGCGAGCGATAATCTCGTATCAAAGGTGCGCGCTGTAAGTCTTGCGCTCGCTTCTCTCCCGGTCAGGGCCAGGCAGAAACGAGCCGGCGGCGTGCCGGTCATGCCACACCGGCAGGACGCCAGAGCGTGCCTTACACGTTAGTTGAGTTCATAACCTTATTGAGCGTGGTTCTCTTGATGCGATAGCAATGGCGACGACCCTTATGGGGTAGCAACACAGCATCAAGGACACCGTGTTTTACCCAACGGCGCACGGTAGTCGCATCAACGCGCAAGACTCTGGCAACCTCGCTAATGGTCAGTAGTTCCTCCATGATCTGTCCTTTCTTTGTAGAATGTCGTGCCGGGTGCCCGAGAGCTTCTCTCCCCCTTACCCCCTCGGGCACAGCGTACCCCTCTTCTGGTATCGGCAGGGGTGCTACTCTTGCAGGCACTTCCTGCTTTGCTGAATATACCATTCCCCATTTACAATTGTCAATACCAATTGCATAGTCTGTAGGAAGAAATTTCTGTACAGAAGTCACATAATTCACCCGCGGAGAGTGGACAGGATCGACAAGGTAGGGGAGAGTAGGCTATAATTGGATGGCAGTCTCACAGAAATGGGGCAGAAGCCATGCAAGAACCCAGAACCTGGCGCGAATTCCTCGCTGCTGTTATTCGGGATACCAAAGAGAAACAGCGCATCGCCAACGAAATGGGCGTCGACCCGGTCACGCTCACTCGCTGGGCGACGCATGAATCGTCGCCCCGGCCACGCTCGCTGCTCAATCGCCTGGTTGAGGCGCTGCCGCCCCATCGCGAGCAGCTGATCCAGCTGATCCGCCAGGAGTTTCCGGACGCGCTAGAGGATGACCCCGGCTCGGTCTTCATCGACCCGGTGGTGAAGGAGGTACCGCCGGTGCTCTATGCGCGCATCCTGGAAGCCCACGCCACCGTCGTGGAGAGCCTGCGCTCCTGGACGATTATGAACCTGGTGATGCAGCAGCTGATTCGTCAGCTCGATCCACAGCATATCGGGATTGCCGCCAGCATTGCCCAGTGTCAACGTCCGCTTCCTCCTCAGCAGAAGATCACCTGTCTCCGCGAGGTCTTCCTGGAGAAGAGCCAGGCCCTGACCAGTATCGCTCGCCGCGGCTACTTTCTGGGGGCCGAGTCGCTGGTGGGCTACGCTGTGACCCAGTGCCGCCCGGCAGTGGTGCAGAATCTGCAAGAGGCTTCCGACCTGGTTATTCCCCAGGCGCTGGAGAGCGAGGCCCGCAGCGCCGCCGCTTACCCCCTGCAGCGGGCGGGACAGGTGGCCGGCGCCTTGCTGATTATCAGTACGCAGCGCGACTACTTCCTGCACGGGCGGCTGGCCCTCATTCAGAACTACGCCTATCTGCTCAGTCTGGCGTTTCGCGATGATGAGTTCTATGATGTTAAAGATATTGAGCTTCGCCTGATGCCCTCTGAATCTGTCCAGAACGCTTATATGGCCACCTTCAATCAGCGTGTGAATGAATTGCTGAGCCAGGCCGAGCGACGAGGGCAGCCGCTGACACGCCGCGAGGCAGAGGAGCAGGTGATGGCTGCCTTTTTAGCTACTCCTGTGCAGCCTCCAACGGAGCAGGCCACTGAATGAGCGTCGTTCGCTCAGCGCGTGCCACGTCTCAGGGAAGAAAAGAAAGGATCGCATGGGCTATGTTGACCGGTCTCCAGCAGGTTGAGGCGCTCTTGAACAGCAGTGGCACCTACATTATCGATGCGGAAAATACGGCTGAGCTGGCTCGCCTGCTGCATCACGGCCAGCTGGTCACCCAGGCGATGGGCGGCCCACTGCCAGAGCTGACGGATGTCTCGGGCCTGCAGGACGTTCTCGATGTGGCTTGCGGCCCCGGCGGCTGGGCCTTGGAGTTGGCTGAATCCTATCACCATCTGCGCGTAGTCGGCATCGATATCAGTCAGCGAATGATCGAGTTTGCCCGAACACTGGCCGCAACTCAGCAGCTGACGAACGTCTCTTTTCAGGTCATGGATGCCTTAAAACCTTTGGCCTTTAAGGACGAAAGCTTCGATTTGATCAATGCTCGCTTCATCTCAACCTTTATGCCTGCCCGCTCCTGGCCTGCTTTTCTTCAGGAGTGCCTGCGCATCTGCCGCCCCGGCGGCATTATCCGCCTGACGGAGGCCGATCTGCCAATCTGCAATAAACCGGCTTGTGAGGAGCTGTCTCTCTTGCTGGCCCTCGGACTGACACGTGCTGGCTATACTTTCTCGGAGACACGGCACCACCTCGATGTGTTGCCTATGCTGGAGCGCTTACTGCGCGATGCCGGCTGTGTTTCGATCCAGATGCGCGCCTACGCCGAGACTATTTCCTCCGGCACCCCTCGCTATGAGGATTGGTATCAGAATGGTCTTGTCTCCCTGAAACTGCTTGAGCCGTTTTATCTGAAGGTGGTCGGCTTGAGCCGGGAGACGTTCAATCGCCTCTATGAGCAGGCACGCGCTGAGGCCGCGGATGAGAGCTTCTGCGGCCTGCAGTTCTTTCTAACGGTCTGGGGTTATAAGCCGCGGAGCTAGTGCTCATGGCCCGCTACATAGGCACGGATGCTGGACAACCGCGCCAAACGCCGATAGGCATGGTTGCGCAGTGCAACGCGCTGTTCATGTTGCCGCCGGTCTTCCGGCCAGTCACGATAGCGGCTGAGATCGATGCCTTGCTTCAAAAAGGCATGCTGGAGTGTTGTTGGCTCCTCATCAAAGCTCATCAATTCAGCCAGGTCGATGAGAAGGGCGCGCCGCTGCCCCTGGGGAAAGTGCTCTACTTCGCGAGCAACGATGGTAAACAGCTCTTGTTGATAGATCCCTTCCAGGGCCTGGTCCGCTGGTTCTCTTTCTTCTGTCTCTTTGAGCACCGGCAAGTATTCCCCACCAGTGTGGATCAGACGTCGCTCGCGCCGGTAGAGGTCCAGACAACAGTTGTAGGCAATGGTGAACAGCATGTGCTCTGGCGAACGCGCCGGCTCGATCTCACCACGCTCGACGCGCGGTTGACGCTCGATGAAGCGCCTGATACTCTCTTGGACGATGTCTTCAGCCAGGTCCTCTTCTTGACCGCGCCAGGCAGCAACGCTGTAGTGCGCAATCAGCCGCCGTACCAGGCGACGCAGCCTGACATAGATCTCTTCCCAGTTCAGCGCCAACAGGTGTGGACTGCCCATCTGTTCTTCTCCTCCCGGCAAGCAAGTTTGAGCGCCACTCGCTTGCCTGGATCTCTGAAATGACCATACAGGCAAAAAGATTTTTATGATACTGATATGTATTGGATTTGTTTTTATGCTTGTGTAAAAGATAGCAGGAAAAAGATTGCAGAAAAACCCAAAACCGACGACATTTCGGCCTCTCTTAGCGGCTATTGGCTGGACATTCTGAGGCCAGTGAGGCGACAGAGTCCGAGGGAGAGAGGGCTAACCGGGGCGGGGTGATTATGGGACGCGAGCACAGTCCAAGCCCGTTCAAGAGAGGATGGCATGTGTAGCGAGCCAGGAAGCAGAGAAAGAGAAGAGGAGGAGCGCGTGCACGCGGCCTCGGCTCAAACTGCGGGCTGGCGACGGGATAAGCGAGAAGCCGCCAGGCTTGAGACGAGAGGGGAACTTGCCATGCTTCGGATCACATTTCATCAGCAGCTCAGGCGCGAGCGACAGCGCCGTGGCTGGTCGCAGGAGGATCTTGCCGAGCGCCTTGGTTCGGATAAGAAGACGGTGCAGCGCTGGGAGGCTGGCGAGGGCCTGCCTCGTCCCTCTCTGTTGCGTAAGCTGTGCGAGGTGTTGGAGAAGAGTCCCGAGGAGCTGGGGCTGGTCGAGCAGTTGCGGACGAATTGGGGAGCGAAACCAGCTACTTCCCACTTTTTCGGTCGCACTCAGGAGTTGCGTACGCTGCGGCAATGGTTTACAGAGGGCCGTTTGATTGCGGTTTGCGGTCTTGGGGGCATTGGGAAGACGACCCTTGTCGCGCGTCTGGCCGAAGAGGTTGAAAGCGAGATCGAGTATGGTTACTGGTGTTCATTGCGCAGCGCGCCACCGCTGAGCCAGGTGCTGAAGGAGTGGTTACTCTTCTTTTCTAATCAGCAGCTGAGTGCCCCGCCGTCTTCAGGGGAGGAGCAGGTGTCGCTCTTGATGGAGCTGTTCCGCCAGCATCGCTGTTTGCTGGTGCTCGATAATTTCGATGCCCTCTTGCAGAGTGGTCAGCGGGCTGGGGCCTATCGTTCCGAGTACGAGGGCTACGGGCGCCTCTTAGAGCGCCTGGGCACTGAGGAACACCAAAGCGTGGTTGTGGTGACGAGCCGCGAGAAGCTGCGCGAGGTTGAGCGTTTGAAGGGCAAGAGCAGTCCGGTGCGCTCGCTGACCTTGCAGGGCCTCAACACTGAGGCCGGGCGAGCTATTCTTGAGGAAAAGGGTCTCTTTGGCAGTGTGGACGAGGTGACCACGTTGCTGCGTCGCTATGGGGGCAATCCTTTGGCGCTGCGCCTGGTGGCGGAGACGATTCGTGAGTTGTTTGCCGGCCAGATTGCGGCTTTTCTCGCTGAGAATCAGGCAGCCTTCGGCGATATTCGCGAGGTGTTGGAGGAGCAGCTTCGACGTTTGGCTCCGCGCGAACATGAGGTCCTCTCGTGGTTAGCCATCGAGCAGGAGGCGGTCGCTCTGGAAGAGCTGCGAGCCGATCTGCTGCGCCCGGAGGCTCAGCGGGAGCTGATCGAGACACTGGACTCGCTGCGCCGCCGCTCGCTGATCGAGGTCCAGGAGCAGGGCCAGTTTACTCTACAGCCGGTGATTATGGAATATGTTCAGGATGAGATGGTGCGCCGTGCCTGTCAGGATTGCCTGCAGGAGTCTTTCCAGAGCTGGGAGCAATTCGCTTTTGTGAAGGCTCAGGTGCGCGCCTATGTACGCGAGAGCCAGATACGCATGCTCCTGGCGCCCCTGGCCGAGATGTTGTGCAGCGAGGTGGGCCAGTCAGCACTCAAGGAGCGGCTCAAGCGAGCATTGGAGCGCCAACGACAGGCGCATTTCTCCCAGCGTGGCTATTTGGCCGGTAATGTGCTTCAGTTGCTGATTTATTTGCAGTGGGATCTGCGCGAGTTTGATTTCTCAGGGCTGACGATTCGCCAGGCTTATCTGCAACGGACGCGCTTGCAGGAGGTGAATTTCGCCTTTGCCCACTTTGTGGCCACGGTTTTTCAGAGTACGCTGACCAATGTTTTGGTCAGTGCCTTCAGCCCCGATGGGCAGCGACTGGCTGTGGGAACGGCGAGCGGCGAGATTCGTTTGTACAATGGCGATTGCGAGCATTTGCTCCAACAGTTGGAGGGCCATACTGATGGGGTCTGGGCCCTGGCCTTTACCCATGATGGGCGGCGGCTGGTCAGCGGGAGCGATGACCGAACGCTGCGCCTCTGGGACCTGGAGACCGGTCGTTGTCTGAGGGTGTTGGAGGGACACGCCAATCGGGTGCGGGCCTTAACGCTCAGTCCCGATGATGGCCTGTTGGTGAGCGGGAGCGATGACCAGACCTTGCGTCTCTGGGATCTAGAGGCCGGGCAGTGTCTGCGCGTTTTGGGAGGACATCAGGGGCGGGTCTGGGCAGTCGCGCTGAGTCCCGATGGTCAGTGGTTGGCCAGCGGCGATGGCGCGGGTACGCTGCGGCTCTGGCGCTTGCCAGGCTGGGAGGAGCCTTTGTATGTGCTGCAGGGACATCGCGATCAGGTGCGCTCGCTCGCCTTTGGGGCTGGCGGAACGTTGCTGGCTAGCGGCAGCGACGATGGCACGCTGCGTCTATGGGAAGTGGCGAGCGGGACGGAACGCGTCGTCTTGCGCGGCCATAGCAATCGCGTCTGGACGGTGGCCTTTAGCCCCGATGGTCAGTGGCTGGCCAGCGGCAGCGAGGATACGACTGTCCGCCTCTGGCGGACGCAGACGGGGGAGCAGGTCGCTACGCTGATGGGCCATACTCATGGCGTGCGCACGGTCAGCTTTCACCCTGCGAACAGGCGGTCCTGGCTGGTGAGCGGAGGCGATGATCAGACGATCTGCCTGTGGGACTGGGCCAGGAAACATGTGTTAACGCGCCTGCACGGCTATACACGCCGTATTCGGTCGCTGGCATTCAGCCCGGCGGGCCGCTGGCTGGCGGCGGCTTATGAGGGAGAAGGTATCGCGATCTGGGACTGGACCAGCGGGCGCCTGTCGCGGCTACTTCATAAGTCACGGCATGAACCACTGAGCCTGGCCTTCAGTCCCGATGGTCAGTGGCTGGCCAGCGGCGGACAAGATGAAGTGATCTGGCTCTGGTCGATGCCCGAGGGCCGGATACAACGACGCTTCGCCGGCCATCGCGATTGGGTGCACAGTCTGGCGTTCAGTCCTGACGGCCACTGGCTGGCCAGCGGCAGCGAAGACGAGCTTGTGCGCCTGTGGGATCTGGTCAGCGGCCAGATGGTGCATGAGCTGCGGGCCGGCTGCTGGATTCGGGCTTTGGCTTTCAGGCCCGGGGGAGAGGCGAGCCGGAGCCTGCTGGTGAGCGGAGGCGACGATACGCTCTTGCGCCTCTGGGATGTCACCAGCGGCACCTGTGTGCGCACGTTGACAGGCCATAGCCGCCCGGTGCGCGCGCTGGCCTTCAGTCCCGATGGTCGTTTGCTCGCCAGCGGGGCCGAGGATAGCCAGGTGCTGCTCTGGGACCTCGAGAGCGAGCGACCAGCGCAGCGACTCCAGGGGCATGGCGGACGAGTGCGCTGCGTGGCTTTTAGCGGCGATGGTCAGTGGCTGGCCAGCAGTGGCGATGATCTGAGGCTCTGCCTCTGGCAGCACGATGGCAGGTTGCGCCACACGCTCAAGAGCGGTCACGAGTATATGGTGCGCGCGCTTGGCTTCGCCCCCGCTGAGGCCGGCCTCCTGCTCGCCAGCGGCGGCAACGAGGGAGAGATCCGACTCTGGCAGGCCGAAACCGGACAGCTGGAGGGCATTCTTAGCCTGCCTCGCCCTTATGAGGGGATGAATATCCAGGGAGTGCAGGGCCTGAGCGCCCTGGAAAGGCAGGCCCTGCTGGCTCTGGGCGCCGTTGAAGACAGGCACCCAGAAAGAACTGCCTCTTGAGGGAGCTTCTCGCTCGCTCACTCTCTAGATCTGCGGCCCCTCACTATTGGCAAGGCGACGCGCACGCTCACGCTCTTTGAGCTGACGGCGCAGGATCTTGCCCGAGGGCACGCGCGGTATAGCCTCGATGTATTCCACTTGATGCAGTTTTTTGTAGCCCGCTACCTTGCTGTTGACAAAGGCCATCAGCTCTTCGGGCGTGATCATCTGGCCGGGACGGAGGACAACAAAGGCTTTGGGAATCTCTCCGGCTTCAGGATCACCAACCCCAATGACGGCAGCATCCAGTACGGCAGGATGCTCTAGCAGGACGGCCTCAATCTCGGCAGGGGCAATGCTGAAGGCTTTGTATTTGATCATTTCCTTCTTGCGATCTACAATATAGAGGTAGCCGTCAGCATCGATGTGGCCGATATCGCCGGTGTAGAGCCAGCCATTGCGCAGCACCCGCGCCGTTTCAGCCGGGTCTTTCCAGTACCCGAGCATGACCTGGGGACCACGCACTATGATCTCGCCATCCTCTCCAACTGGCAGCTCGCGCTCGCCGGTCTCGATGTCGACAATTTTCTGCTCGGTATCGTAGACGGGCAGGCCGCCGCTGGCCGGGCGAATGCGCGCGGGATCAAGCGGGGAGAAGTGCGTATCGGGCGAGGTCTCCGTCAGGCCATAAGCCTGGATGACGTTGATGCCAGTACGCTCGTGAAGCCGGGTGGCCAGCTCGGGCGCTAAGGGAGCGGCGGCAGACATCAGGTATTTGACAGTCCTTAGTCTGGCAAGCTGCTCGTCGCTGGCATTCAGGAGTGTCTGGACAATCGGCGGAACGGCAAAGAACCAGGTGACGGCCTGCTGCTCGCAGAGGGCCAGGGCCGCCTCTAGGTCGAAGCGCTCCATGAGGATCTGCCTGGCACCCGCGATGAGGAAGGTGCCGGTCAGCAGGACGCCATAGATATGATAGAGGGGAAGAAAGATCAGGGTGGCATCGGCAGGCGAGAGGTTGGCCGCGGTCACGACCTGGAGATGGTTGCAAACCAGGTTGCGATGTGAGAGCATGACGCCTCGCGGCAGGCCGGTGGTACCCGACGAGTAGGGTAGGGCCAGCAGATCATCGGGCGCGATGTCAACAGGCACGGGCCGGCGCGGCGAGGATTCGCGCAGGAGACGGGCGAAGGGAATGGCCTGGGGCAGCGCTTCAGGGACCTGGGCCCCAGTGACGATGATATGGCGCAGCGTCGGGAAGGTCTGCCCTTCGAGGGCGCTTTTGAGGATGGGCACCAGCTCACGCTGGACAAGGATGGCACACGCTTCGCTGTTCCCTAGCTGGTAGGCGATTTCTCGCTCTTTGTAGGAGGGGTTCATCGGGCTGATAACAGCACCGATGGAGGAGGCCGCCAGGAAGGTGATGGTGTATTCGGGACGGTTGAAGGTGAAGAGGCCAATGATGTCCCCTTTGCCCAGACCAAGCGCGCGTAGACCGTTGGCCAGGCTGTTGGTCATGGCAATGACTTCGCAGTAAGTCAGGCTGAGGTTGTGGTAGATGATGGCGGGCCGCTCGGGTTGCCGCTCCGCTACAGCGCGGACGAGGGTGTCATAGGGAACTTCGGGATAGCCCAACGGCGGGCGAAAGAGTTCGGGAGCAATCTGTTTGTCGACCATGCCTGAAGTCCTTTCTTCAAAGGCCCAAAGAACGTCGCTCCATTGCTTATGAGCATAACTTGCCCGCCAGCACCGGTCAAGAGAGGTCTGGCTCTCCTTTGGCAGGCGCTCCTTTGGCAGGCGCTCATTTTGAATAGCAGCAGGGCTTTCCCTCTCTCGACAAGGCGAAGAGAGAAGCAGTCAATCGACGTTTCCGACGACACGACTGAGGTGGCGTTGCCAAGCGTAGCAGAGAGGAGGACCTGGAGAGGGAATAGATCTGCCTGGCCGGGTTGATCTGGCGAGAGATTCAGCGGCCCAATTTTTGTCTATCACTCCGTTCTGTCCTAGTGACAGGGGAGTAGAGCAGTCTCATTAGCCGAAAGAATCCGAAGGGTCTCAACTGATGTCCGCTGGCAGGGAAGAGTAAGAGAACTGGCTTTAGCAATTCTCGCTATTTGTTTCCGAGGGACTGGGTAACGATGAGCAACGATCCGAATCAGCCCTATAGTAGCTATGGACCAGAGCATGGAGAAGAGGCTACTCCTCCTCCGCCACCTCTGCGGGGAGATTACGAGCCGACTCAATACGCCGGACCTTCCCAGTACGGTTTACCCTATGATACGCCTCCGCCACCTCCACCTGTCGGCTCAGTGATGGTGACTCCCACTATCAGTCAGTACGGGGTGTCCTATGGATTGCCACCTCAACCACCACGCCGCTCTTTACGCTGGCTCTGGATCACGCTGGCCATCGTGGCGGGCGTGGTGATACTGGCCTGCGGTAGCTGCGTTCTGGTGGGCGTTATTGCCGCTCTCACGGCCAGCCCCGATTCGACAGTGAATGACTACTATTCGGCAATCCAACAGCAAGACTACAGCGAGGCCTACTCTTATCTGGAAGCCGATACGCTGACGATTCAGGGGAAGCAGATCTCTCCAACAGAGAGCAGCTTCGCGCTGGCCGCCCAGACGATCGACCAGGGGGCTGGTACGGTGACTAACTACTCGATCACAAGTAGCAGTACTAACGGCGATACGGCAACTATTGTTGTCCATGTCACTCGTTCCAGCGGCGTGGCTTACGATGTGCATCTGCAGCTAACGAAGATCAATAGTGAGTGGAAAATTACTCAGCTAGATAATATCTAATCCTGGTCAGCCGCACGCTTAAGGCAGGCCAGCATAGCCACGAGCGCACACCTCAACATCGGCTATGGAGAGACGCGAGGAGGGAGCCGGTTATCTATGGATAGAGTGGAGCAGCCTGACCGTGAAGCCAATATCTTTATTTTTGTAGTCTGTGCTCGCGAGGATTATCGCCTCCTCTCTCGGCTCCTCCTACATATGAAATACTGGCCAGGAATCCTTCTCCGCACACCCATAGATCTGCGGCCTGGTGCTCACATGGCAAAGGAGTTACGTCAGCATATCGAGTCCGCCGATGTGCTCCTGCTGCTGATCAGCCCCGACCTGCTGGCATCGCCGACCTACGAAAGAGCCATTTCGCTAGGATTAGTGCGCGCGCAACGGGGTGAGTTACAGCTGTTCCCCATTCTTGTCCGGCCTACCTCGCTTGAGGGAACACCGCTCGCTTCTTTGCAGCTGCTCCCACGCAATGGGCGCGCGCTGAGCGAAGAAATTGCCAGAGCGCAGGCGCTACAGCAAATCGTTCATGAGGTCCTCCTGATCTGCAGAGAGCTTCGGAATCGGCGACGCATTTCGCCCTCCTCACCGGCTGCTTCTTCGGAGAGCAGGACACGCGGACTGACAGCACCAGGGCTGCCTCCCACGAGCTACCGCCTGGATGAGGTCTTCAAGCGTACGGGGCTGCCCACAGTGACCTTTGTGCCGCCTTCCATCTTCGAGCCCCTGAAGCTGGCACTTGTTGAGCCGGGGCGCGGCGTAGTCATCGAGGGGCCTTCGGGCATCGGCAAGACCACGGCGGTGCAAAAAGCTGTCCAGCAACTTGGAGAGGAGGAGATAGCTAGAGCAGAGCGACCGACGATCACTCTCCTGAGTGCCCGTGCGCCCGCTGACCGCGAACGGCTCCGTACTCTCTCGCAGTGGCATCGCGGTGTGGTGATTATCGACGATTTCCATCGCCTGGAGCCTGGCTTGCGTCAGGAGCTGGTGGACTATCTGAAGCTACTGGCGGATATCCAGCCCGAAGATCGCAAGCTTGTCATTATCGGCATTCCCGGCACGGGCCAGAGCTTCATCAGCTCCGTCTCTTTCGATATGGCTATGCGCTTCGATCGCTTCAAGATGGGCCACGCCAGCGATGAGGAGATTTTGCAACTGATCAGGCAGGGAGAGCAGGCTCTCAATGTGATTTTTGAGTGTAAGGAGGATATTCTCCGTCTGGTTGACGGTAGCTTTATTCTGGCTCAATTTCTCTGCTACTATCTTTGTATGCAACATAATATTATTAAGACGCAGCCATCACCAGTTACTATTCGGCATCGCCTTGCTAAGGCTGTTCAGAATGTGATGGAAACGCTGGAGAGAAAATTTGACCTTGCTATCAAGCAATTCGCCGTTGCAGGCGGGCCTTACGATCAAACCAGTCTTTCTCTACTGGAAGAGCTAAGCCAGAGCCGCGAGGGAGTGCTCTGGCTTTCACTTCTACAACAGCAGGAGCCAGGCCGCGCCCACGACCTGGAGCGCTTTTTCAAAGAAAGCTGGCCTCAAGCCATCGCCTCTTATCCCGATCTGGCGTATCACTTCTTCTGTGATCCCACAGTTGGCGTGCTGCTGGCGGAAGATCCGACCCTTATTTTCTACCTACGCCACTGCAATTTGGAGCAGCTGGCTTGTAAGGTCGGCAAACGCCCTGTACCAAGCAGACAGCAAATCTTTATCTGCTATGCTCGTGAAGATAAGCGGTGGCTGGAGCTTTTGCGTAGCCATCTGGCTCCTCTTGAACAGAAGGGAGTGTTCGATGTCTGGGACGATAGGCTGATCAGCGCTGGCAGCCGCTGGGAGCAGACGCTGGAGGATGCCATCTTGCGCGCGGGCGTGGCTATCGTTCTGGTCAGCGCTAAGCTTTTGGGGTCCGACTTTATCATGACTAAGCAGTTGCCAAGGCTTCTGGAGAGGGCCCGCCTGGCCGGCACCCTGATTATCCCTATCATTGTCAGCCCCTGCCTCCTCGAAGAAAGTGGGCTGCAGAGCTTCGAGCCTGCTAACGATCCCCAGGAGCCGCTTTCTACCCTGCGTCCTGCGGCCCAAGAGCAAACGCTTGTGAGCATTGCTCGCCGCATTAGGACTGCTGTGACCGAACAGTCATAGCGGCCCCAGTGGCTCTGTTAGGCTGGCTATAAAGCAGACGCTTGCTCATCCTCCTGTTATTGTTTTCCGCTGTACTGCTCACGACCACTCGCTCCTCAGTTGAGGCCGTCCTGTCCCCGCTTCCATGCCTCTGGCAACGGTGCATTAAAAATCTGTTAAAATTGATCGCATCCCTCATTTTCATTATATTCAAATTGACAGATGACGTTCATCTTTTCTAAACTCTAAGCGAAGGAGACGCACCGGTCAAGGCCGTCCGTTTTCGGCAAGAGCAAGCGATGTTTATGGCCACACCGGCTTTATTGGAAGCGTGGGCGTTTCTGTGGAGAGGCAACTCTCTCTAGTGCCAGACTGTCGAATTCTCAGATATGACTCAGGCCAGGCAGCAAGCTATAGGCGGGACCAGGCGAATCACCCATGATTCTCCCCCGAGCAGCAGAGCCTGGCTTCTCTTTTTTCAGCCGTGGTACACGAGCTGTGATTGATCGAATATAAAGCAGATATTTAGAGGCATCTTCTCATCAATTGCCCGTTCTATGCCATAGGAAGCTATCACTGTTACTCTCACGCCAGCGATTAAGGGCAGATCCAGAAGTGATTTGAAGAAGAAAGGAGATCTCGCCTATGCCCTGGTGGTTCTTCCGCCGCCGCTCTGACAACAGCTCTGGTGCTGCTGCCTCCCAGGCCGCTCCGGCTACCGCTTCTGACTGGCTGCCCGGCGAGGTCGCTCTCCCTCGCCTGCACGGCTCCCGCCGCTATCTGCAGGAACAGCCCTACCTGCTCCCCAAGGACCTGGGCGAGGCCAACCGCCTCGACTTCCAACATTATGTCTTGCGCGCCGCCCTGCGCGGCAACTATTTGGCCCCCATCGAGCAGCCGCGCCGCATCCTCGACGTCGGCTGCGGTACCGGCCAGTGGGCTTTCGAACTCGCTCAGCAGTTCCCCCAGGCCCAGGTCATCGGCTTCGACCTCGAACAGGTCAAAGCCGCTACTTCTCCACCTCCCAACTACCGTTTCGTCCAGGGGGATACGCTCAAGGGCCTCCCCTTTGATAACGACTCCTTCGACTTCGTCCATCAGCGCTTACTGGTAGGGGCTATTCCTCAACCTGCTTGGCCGGGCGCCGTCCAGGAACTCGCCCGCGTCACCGCCCCCGGCGGCTGGGTCGAACTCGTCGAGGTTGGTAGCGCCCTAGAGGATTACTCACCTTCTGGACCGGCTACTCAAGCATTCTACAGTCTCTTTGCTCAGCTTGCCGCTCTGCGCGGCCTCGATACCGAGGGTACTGTTATGCGTTCCTTAGCCCGCTACCTGGAGGAAGCTGGCCTTGTCAACATTTGCTATCAGTCCTTCATCTTCCCTTTGGGCGACTGGGGTGGACGCATCGGCTCTCTGCTAGCTTTGGACCTACGTGAACTCTGGAAAGGAGTCAGCGCTCCCATTGCCGCCCGTTTCGGTAAGTCCGAGCAGGAGGTCCTTGCCCTCATCGAGCAAGCCAGCCGCGAATGGAACGAGTTCCAGACCTCCTGCCACTTCGCTGTCGCCTACGGTCAGAAGCCCTTGCCTCGCTGAGGCTGCTTGATCCCAGCACTCAGCCGACCGGCAGCACCCTACTGATGATGACAAAGGAGGTCTTGTCTATGCCCTGGTGGCTCTTCCGTCGACGCTCTCGCAGCACCTCTGGCGCTCCGGCTCCCGCCCAGCCCTCTTCTGGCTGGCAGCTCGGTGAGGTCGCTCTCCCTCTCCTGCACGGCTCCCGCCGCTATCTGCAGGAACAGCCCTATCTGCTCCCCAAGGACCTGGGCGAGGTCAACCGCCTCGACTTCCAACACTATATCTTGCGTGCCGTGCTGCGCGGCAATTATTTAGCTCCCATCCAGCAGCCGCGCCGTATCCTCGACGTCGGCTGCGGTACCGGCCAGTGGGCTTTCGAACTCGCTCAGCAGTTCCCCCAGGCCCAGGTCATCGGCCTCGACCTCGAACAGGTCAAAGCCGCTACTTCTCCACCTCCCAACTACCGCTTCGTCCAGGGGGACATTCTGCAGGGCCTCCCCTTCGACAATGACTCCTTCGACTTCGTTCATCAGCGCCTCCTTGTTCTGGCCATTCCTCAAGCGGCCTGGCCGGACGCCGTCCAGGAACTGGTCAGGGTCACCGCCCCCGGCGGCTGGGTCGAACTCGTCGAAGCTGGCACCGCCCTGCAGGACTATCTGCCCTCTGGCCCCGCTACCCAAGAATTCTATCAGCTCGGGTCCCAGCTCGCCGCCTTGCGGAGCCTTGATGGTGAAGGCCTCGTGATGCGCTCGTTAACCCGCTACCTGGAGGAGGCCGGCCTGGTCAACATCCACTACCAGGTTCTCGACGTCCCCCTGGGCGAATGGGGTGGACGCATCGGCTCCCTCACTGCCCTGAATGTACGCGAGGGCTGGAAGGCCATCAGTGCCCCTATCGCTGCTCGTTTCGGGCGCTCGGAGCAAGATCTATTGCAGCTGATCGAACGGGCCAGCCAGGAGTGGAATGAGTTTCGCACATCTTCCCGCATGGCCGTCGCCTATGGTCAGAAGCCTTGAGCCGCTGACGCTGTCTACCCGCAGTGCTCAGCTCCTCGGCTACCCCTCATCGATAACAGAGAAAGGAGATCTCGCTTATGCCCTGGTGGTTCTTCCGCCGCCACTCTCACAACAGCTCTCACGCTGCCGATCCCGCCCAGCCCTCTTCTGGCAGGCAGCTCGGTGAGGTCGCTCTCCCTCGCCTGCACGGCTCCCGTCGCTATCTGCAGGAGCAGCCCTATCTGCTCCCCAAGGACCTGGGCGAGGTTAACCGTCTGGACTTCCAGCACTACGCCCTCCGCGCTGCTCTGCGCGGCAACTACCTGGCCCCCATCGAGCAGCCGCGCCGTATCCTCGATGTCGGCTGCGGCACTGGCCAATGGGCCTTCGAACTCGCTCAGCAGTTCCCCCAGGCCCAGGTCGTCGGCCTCGACCTCGAACAGGTCAAGGCTACCACACCTCCTCCCAACTACCGTTTCGTCCAGGGGGATACGCTCAAGGGCCTCCCCTTCGAGAACAACTCTTTCGACTTCGTCCATCAGCGGCTGCTGTTCCTGGCCATTCCTCTGAACGCCTGGCCGGGCGTCGTTCAGGAGCTCGCCCGCGTCACCGCCCCCGGCGGCTGGGTCGAACTCGTCGAGACTGGCACTGCTCTACAGGACTGGCTCCCCTGTGGCCCAGCCACTCAAGAATTCTGGCGACTTGCGGCCCAACTCGCTGCTTTACGAGGAATAGATACCGACGCTGTCCCGCGCTCCCTAGGGCGCTACCTGGAAGAGGCCGGCCTTGTCAATATTCACTATCAGCCTTTCAATATTCCCCTGGGCGAATGGGGAGGGCGTATCGGCTCCCTGATGGCTCTGGACCTGCGCGAAGCCTGCAAGGCCATAGGTGCCCCTATCGCGGCCCACTTCGGGCGCTCTGAGCAAGATCTATTGCAGCTGATCGAACGGGCCAGCCAGGAGTGGAATGAGTTTCGAACAAAATGGCCCTTTGTCGTCGCCTATGGCCAGAAGCCCTTGACACACTAAGGCCACCTGCGCTCAGGCTCCCTGCCTCTCGACTGCTCATCGACTAGCAAGGAGGATCATGTCATGCCCTGGTGGTTCTTCCGCCGCCGCTCTCGTCCTGCTGCCTCCCAGACCGCCCCGGCTGCCGCTTCTGGCTGGCAGCTCGGCGAGGTCGCTCTCCCTCGCCTGCACGGCTCTCGCCGCTATCTGCAGGAGCAGCCCTATCTGCTCCCCAAGGACCTGGGCGAGGTCAACCGCCTCGACTTCCAACACTATATCTTGCGTGCCGTGCTGCGCGGCAACTACCTGGCTCCCATCCAGCAGCCGCGCCGCATCCTCGACGTCGGCTGCGGTACCGGCCAGTGGGCCTTCGAACTCGCCCACCAGTTCCCCCAGGCCCAGGTCGTCGGCCTCGACCTCGAACAGGTCAAAGCCGCTACTTCTCCACCTCCCAACTACCGCTTCGTCCAGGGGGACATTCTGCAAGGTCTCCCCTTCGACGACAACTCCTTCGACTTCGTCCATCAACGCCTCCTTGTTCTGGCCATTCCTCAAGCAGCCTGGCCGGACGCCGTCCAGGAACTGGTCAGGGTCACCTCCCCCGGCGGCTGGGTCGAACTCGTCGAAGCCAGTATTGCGCCAAAAGATCTCACTCCCTCGGGTCCTGTTACTCAGCGACTCTTTGGGTTGGGGGGGGAATTAGCCGCGCTGCGAGGCATCGATAGCGAAGGAGTAGTAGCCCGTTCCCTGGACTACTATCTCTCAGAAACTGGTCTCGTCAACATCGAGCGCTGTCAGATCGAAGTTCCAGTTGGTGAATGGGGTGGACGCCTTGGCTCTTTAATGGCACTGAACTTCCGAGAAGGGGCGAAAGCACTCAGCGCTCCAATAGCTCATCGATTCGCTATAACGGAGCAGGAGGTTGCCACAGCCATTGAAGAAATGCTGCAGGAATTTAACAGGTATCATACGCAATACAGCTACATCGTTGCTTATGGTCAGAAGGCGTGCTAACCAGTCCAACTAGAGTGATTCGACAAGACTAGAAGGAGCCATGTTCTATGCCCTGGTGGTTCTTCCGCCGCCGCTCTCGTCCTGCTGCCTCCCAGACCGCCCCGGCTGCCGCTTCTGGCTGGCAGCTCGGCGAGGTCGCTCTCCCTCGCCTGCACGGCTCCCGTCGCTATCTGCAGGAGCAGCCCTATCTGCTCCCCAAGGACCTGGGCGAGGTCAACCGCCTCGACTTCCAACACTATATCTTGCGTGCCGTGCTGCGCGGCAACTACCTGGCCCCCATCCAGCAGCCGCGCCGCATCCTCGACGTCGGCTGCGGTACCGGCCAGTGGGCCTTCGAACTCGCTCAGCAGTTCCCCCAGGCCCAGGTCGTCGGCCTCGACCTCGAACAGGTCAAAGCCGCTACTTCTCCACCTCCCAACTACCGCTTCGTCCAGGGGGACATCCTGCAGGGCCTTCCTTTCGATGACAACTCCTTCGACTTCGTTCATCAACGCCTGCTCATAGCTGCTATCCCGCAGCCCGCCTGGCCGGGCGCCGTCCAGGAACTCGCCCGCGTCACCTCCCCCGGTGGCTGGGTCGAACTCGTCGAGCTGAGCACCCATATCAGCAACCTTACTCCCTCTGGGCCAGCCAATGAGTACCTTGCCTCTCTTACGGGCCAGCTCGCTGCTCTCCGTGGTCTAGACAGCGAAGGCATCGTCACCCGCTCCCTCGATCGCTATCTGGAACAGGCCGGCCTGGTTAAGGTCCAACGCCATCCCATTAGAGTTCCCCTGGGTGAATGGGGGGGCCGCATCGGCTCTCTACTCGCTCTGGACTTCCGCACGATGTGGACAGCAATCAGCACTCCGCTGGCTGCTCGCTTCCAGATCCCTGAGCAGGACGTGCTTCAACTCATAGATCAAGCCTGCCGGGAATGGGATGAGCTGCATTCCAGCTGCTCTTTCACAGTGGCTTACGGTCAGAAGCCTTGACCCGCTGACGCTGCCTACCCACAGTGCTCAGCTCCTCAGCTACCTCTCATCGATAACAGAGAAAGGAGGTCTGTACTATGCCCTGGTGGTTCTTCCGCCGCCGCTCTCGTCCTGCTGCCTCCCAGACCGCCCCGGCTATCGCTTCTGGCTGGCTGCCCGGTGAGGTCGCTCTCCCTCGCCTACAGGGTCCGCGTCGCTACTTGCAGGAGCAGCCCTATCTGCTCCCCAAGGACCTGGGCGAGGTCAACCGCCTCGACTTCCAGCATTATGCCCTCCGCGCTGCTCTGCGCGGCAACTACCTGGCCCCCATCGTCCAGCCGCATCGCATCCTCGACGTCGGCTGTGGCACCGGCCAATGGGCCTTCGAACTCGCTCAGCAGTTCCCCCAGGCCCAGGTCGTCGGCCTCGACCTCGAACAGGTCAAAGCCGCTACTTCTCCACCTCCCAACTACCGCTTCGTCCAGGGGGACATTCTGCAAGGTCTCCCCTTTGATAACGACTCCTTCGACTTCGTCCATCAACGCCTGCTCTTCCTGGCCATTCCCCTGCCAGCCTGGCCGGGTGTCGTCCAAGACCTCGCTCGCGTCACCGCCCCCGGCGGCTGGGTCGAACTCGCCGAGACTGGCACTGCCCTGGAGGATTGGCACCCTTGTGGTCAGGCCACCCAAGAATTCTGCAGGCTTGCAGCTCAACTCGCCTCACTGCGGGGAATAGATACCGACGCTGTCCCGCGCTCCCTAGAGTGCTACCTGGAAGAGGCCGGCCTTGTCAATATTCACGGCCAGCGCTTCGCTGTCCCCCTGGGTGAATGGGGCGGACGCATCGGCTCTCTGATGGCACTGAACGTATGTGAAGGTTGGAAGGCTATTAGTGCGCCCCTCGCTGCCCGCTTCGGCAAGCCCGAGCAAGAGGTGCTTGCTCTTATCGAGCAAGCCCATCGTGAATGGAACGAGTTCCATACTTCCTGCCATTTCGCCGTCGCCTATGGCCAGAAACCCTTGACGCACTGAGACGGCCTGCGCCCAGGCTTTCTGACTCCCGACTGCTCATCGACTAACAAGGAGGATCGTGCTTATGCCCTGGTGGTTCTTCCGCCGCCGCTCTCGTCCTGCTGCCTCCCAGACCGCCCCGGCTATCGCTTCTGGCTGGCTGCCCGGTGAGGTCGCTCTCCCTCTCCTGCACGGCTCCCGTCGCTATCTGCAGGAGCAGCCCTATCTGCTCCCCAAGGACCTGGGCGAGGTCAACCGCCTCGACTTCCAACACTATATCTTGCGTGCCGTGCTGCGCGGCAATTATCTGGCCCCCATCCAGCAGCCGCGCCGCATCCTCGACGTCGGCTGCGGCACTGGCCAATGGGCCTTCGAACTCGCTCAGCAGTTCCCCCAGGCCCAGGTCGTCGGCCTCGACCTCGAACAGGTCAAAGCCGCTACTTCTCCACCTCCCAACTACCACTTCGTCCAGGGGGACATTCTGCAAGGTCTCCCCTTCGACGACAACTCCTTCGACTTTGTTCATCAGCGCTTGCTCTTTCTAGCCATTCCTCAAGCGGCCTGGCCGGACGCCGTCCAGGAACTCGCCCGCGTCACTGCCCCCGGCGGCTGGGTCGAACTGGTTGAATCGAGCCCGGCACCGCAGGACCTCACGCCTTCTGGCCCCGCTACACAGGAATTTTGCAGGCTTGGAGGAGCACTGGCAGCTCTGCGCGGGTTAGATACGGAGGGTACAGTACTACGCTCCCTGGCTCACTACCTGGAAAAGGCCGGCCTCGCTAACGTCCACTACCATCCGTTCGACGTTCCTCTCGGCAAGTGGGGCGGACGTCTCGGCTCCTTGATGGCCATGAACCTACATGAAGCATGGAAGGCAATTAGTGCTCCCACTGCTGCTCGTTTCAGCAGATCCGAGCAGGAGATCCTGCAGCTGATCGAGCAAGCCAGCCAGGAATGGAACAAGTACCGAACACAGCTACACTTTGCGGTAGCCTACGGCCAGCAGCCTTTTACTCGATGACCAGATCCAACCAAGCGTCTCGCCTTATCGTTGGCCCATCTAAGGCCCACTGACAGCAAGGAGGATCGTGCTTATGCCCTGGTGGTTCTTCCGCCGCCGCTCTCGTCCTGCTGCCTCCCAGACCGCCCCGGCTGCCGCTTCTGGCTGGCAGCTCGGCGAGGTCGCTCTCCCTCGCCTGCACGGCTCCCGTCGCTATCTGCAGGAGCAGCCCTATCTGCTCCCCAAGGACCTGGGCGAGGTCAACCGCCTCGACTTCCAACACTATATCTTGCGTGCCGTGCTGCGCGGCAACTACCTGGCTCCCATCCAGCAGCCGCGCCGCATCCTCGACGTCGGCTGCGGTACCGGCCAGTGGGCCTTCGAACTCGCTCAGCAGTTCCCCCAGGCCCAGGTCGTCGGCCTCGACCTCGAACAGGTCAAAGCCGCTACTTCTCCACCTCCCAACTACCGCTTTGTTCAAGGCGATGTGCTCAAGGGTCTCCCCTTCGATAGCGACCATTTCGACTTCGTTCATCAGCGCTTGCTCTGGCTGGCCATTCCATTGCAGGCTTGGCCGGACCTCGTCCGGGAGCTAGCCCGCGTTACCGCTCCCAGCGGTTGGGTTGAACTTGTCGAGTTCGGCACAGGAACAACTGACTTCGCCCCGACTGGCCCCGCCACAGAGCGCTATCTGCATCTGGCCGGGCAACTGGCAGCCCTGCGCGGCCTCGACACCGAAGGAGTAATCATGCGTTCTCTCGACCGCTATCTGCGCGATGCCGGACTGACCAGGGTAGAATACCAATTCTTCGAGGTGCCTCTGGGCCAGTGGGGTGGGCGCCTCGGCTCCTTACTAGCACTCGACTTTCGCGAGAGTTCAAAGGGCCTCAGCGGCGCCATAGCTGCCCATCTCCAGATCCCAGAACAGGAAGTTCTTGATTTGATTGAATCAGCAGCAAGCGAGTTCGATGAATTCCATACGCGCTACCGGCTCGCCGTTGCTTATGGGAGCAAACCACCAACCACCCACTAGACCCCTATCCGTCAGACGGCAGTGGAGACTGATCAACTTCTCTGTCCTGATCAGGTCCTTGCTCTCTCTTGGAGCGAGTCGGGGATACCTCAGTCCCTTGATGGCTTCCGCCAGGTATCGTGAAGCCCGAGAGGTCATCAGGACTTCCGTGTGGCTCGTTTCAGCGGGTCTGAGCCGGAAGTGCTAGCCCTCATTGACCATGCCCGTCAGATCTGAAAGCCCTGCTGGACACCTTGTGATTGCGCTGTGACCTATGGTCCAGAACCACTCACGCGATGAACAAGTCATTGCTCAATGCTGTACTATTTAGGTCGTATGAGCATTAACTTGCCCGCAAGGAGGAATCTCTCATGCCCTGGTGGTTCTTTCGCCAGCGCCGCGAGACAAACGCTTCCGCCACTCCTGTTGACCCTGTTCGGCCTGCGTCTCGTCCAGAGGTCAGTGAGACACTTCAGCAAGGTTCATCAGCCTCGCGCCGCTATCTGGACGAGCAGCCCTATCTGCTCCCCAAAGACCTGGGCGAGGTCAACCGTCTGGACTTTCAGCATTACGTCCTGCGCTCCGCGCTGCGCGGCAACTATTTAGCGCCCATCGTCCAGCCGCGCCGCATCCTCGACGTTGGCTGCGGCACCGGCCAGTGGGCCTTCGAACTCGCTCAGCAATTTCCCCAGGCCGAGGTCATCGGCCTCGACCTGGAGCCAGCCAAAGCTAAAGCTACCACCCCACCAGCTAACTACCGTTTCGTTCAGGGCGATGCCCTGAAGGGCCTCCCCTTTGAGAATGAGACCTTCGATTTCGTCCATCAACGACTGCTGGTGCTGGCTATTCCTCTCGCGGCCTGGCCAAATGTGGTGCAAGAACTGGCCCGCGTCACTGTTCCCGGCGGTTGGGTTGAACTGGTCGAGGCAGGCACACACGTCAGTCATTTCAATCCAGCTGGACCAGCCACCCAGCAGTTTCTCTATCTCATGGGTCAATTAGGGGCCTTGCGCGGCCTCGACAACGAGGGTGGGGTCCTCCGCTTCCTGGACGCTTACCTGCGTCAGGCCGGGCTGCTGCAGGTCAATCGCCAGGATATCGATATCCCACTTGGCGATTGGGGCGGGCGCGTTGGCTCTCTGCTCTCCCTGGACCTACGTGAGGCCGGTAAAGCGATCAGCTCTCTCATCGCCGCCCGCTTCCAAATGCCGGAACAGGAGGTCCTGGCCCTCATCGAACAGGCCGGACAGGAGTGGAACACGATGCGGACGCGCTACCACGTCGTCGCCGCTTACGGCCAAAAACCTTATAGCAGCTGAGGAAGGCCCGCCACTGACTCTGCCCCCCCCGCTTCGGCAGCCATACCAGAGTCTGACCTGGCGAGCACTGGCCTTCTTCATGTCCGAGAGAAGATACAACAGAAAGGAGTGAGTAGCCCTTATGCCCTGGTGGTTCTCGCGACGCCGCTCCCGTGCGGCTTCTACCCACCGAACAGGCTTCGAGGAGAGCGTACTCGCGTCTCGGCCCAGTTCGCGTCGCTATCTGGGCCAACAGCCTTACATGCTTCCCAAGGACCTGGGCGAGGTCAATCGCCTCGACTTCCAGCACTATGTGCTGCGCGCTGTCCTGCGCGGCAACTATCTGGCTCCCATCGGACAGCCTCGACACATCCTTGATGTCGGCTGCGGCACCGGCCAATGGGCCTTCGAGCTTGCTCACCAGTTCCCCCAGGCTGAGGTCGTTGGCCTTGATCTCGAACAGGTCAAGGCCACCACACCTCCCCCTAACTACCGTTTCGTCCAGGGGGATACGCTCAAGGGCCTCCCCTTCGAGAACAACTCTTTCGACTTCGTCCATCAGCGCCTGCTCTTCCTGGCCATTCCTCTGAACGCCTGGCCTGGGGCTGTCCAGGAGCTCGCCCGCGTCACCGCACCCAGCGGATGGATCGAACTTATTGAATTGAGCACCGACCCCGACGATTTCGCGCCTGTTGGTCCGGCTACACGCGAGTTCTTCCGCCTGGCTGGTCAGGTGGCTACGCTGCGCGGCTTCGATACCCAGGGGGTTCTTACGCGCTCACTTGACCTCTATCTGCGAGACGCGGGCCTCACCAACGTCGAGCGCCGCATGATCGATGCCCCTATCGGGGCCTGGGCCGGTCGCCTCGGCTCTCTCTTCTCGCTGGACATCCGCGAGGCCTGGAAGGCTATGACGCCTCCCATCGCTGCCTATTTCAAAATGCAGGAGCAAGAGATCTACGACATCATAGAACAGTGCGGTAGAGAATGGGATACTCTAAATACTTGTTACCGCTTTGTGGCAGCCTACGGACAGAAACCGTGAGATCAGGCCACAAGCGAACGGGACTGGCGAGTCGCTCGCTGCTGCCCGTGCTGGGATTCTCTCCGGCAAGCCTATGAGGCCGCACGATGCAGGAGAAGGGAGCAGAGAGCGGCGGGTTTCTTGGCGGGAAGCTCGCCGCTCTCTGCGGTCGCCCCTCCACGAGAGGAGATGAAGAACAGGGGTTCATTTCCCTTTTCTGTTGACGTTCAGATGAGCGTCTACCCGACAACACCAACGGCGGGCGCTATTGCTGGTCGTCGCCACAGCCACAGGTACCCCACCACTTAAGCTGCCATAAAAGATCGTCGTCTCATCGATTCGACTCGCTATGGATGTAGACAAGGTTCTGATGGCTCCCCAGAGCCAGAGGGCGCATGATCGCTGCCCGTGTGCCGAGGGGATTGCTGGGCGAGACGCTGGGGCAGGAGGTTTGGGTCTCCAGCATGGGTACGCTCCGCCGCGGTACGGGCGTCGAAGGGTGCGCCCACGAGGGAGGCGTTACCGTCGCTTCGCCTGGCGAATGCCAGAGCTGCCTTCGCTCTAGATGCTTAAGGATGCACTGCAGGCAGTCAGTATAAGACAGAGAAAGATAAGTAACCAGCCAGGCTGTCTGGCTACGCTCCGCTTCGTGCGACAAGGCTCACTGTTTCACCTCTGCAGTACAGCTCGGGCCTTCTTTGAGACATTGGGAGCCGATCTAAAGGTGAGGTAGGCTCTCGCTTTTTCCTTTAGCCACGGCAGAGGTAAAAGGCGATGAGGTGGCTCACAGCGATACCGTTGCTCACTTCGTAACAGCTATCGGTGCCTCTGCAAGTGAAGTGAAGGTCATCTCCTCCGGGACCACGCTGGATCGACTCCCTTCCTCGCAGCTCTGATGCAGCCTGGCAGGCTAAAGGAGCGGACCGTGATGATCAGGCTGTCTTCTTCAAGACTCTTCGTGAAGGCGATAGTACTTTCGATGGATTCCTTGGGAAAGACCCTGAAGGTTGGCGAATCATCGGGTAATCTTCCCGAATGTGAGAGATGTGCGTATCGGGAAAACGATACGCCAGGTTGCCAGGAAGGATTGAGCGGCCCGGATCTACCGGTGGGGAGGAGATGGACCGCTCGTGCTGGTCGCTCAGGGCAAGCCATCCAGGGTGCAGCGCTTGTAGCTCTGCCCCACCCGCTCGGGATGGCCGGCCTGCTCAGACCAGGGTACCTTGAACAAGATCAGACGATTGCATCGCTGTGGCTCAGTTTGCAGGTCGGTCGTCGGTGGCGCGGCGGCTAGCTTTCCTCGCAGGGGCGGTCGTCAGCAGCTCGCGCCGCGGTGGTACAAGATCCCATGCCATCCCAGTAGCTCCAGACCAGGCTCACTGTAAAAGGTCTGGTCAGTCAGCTGAATGGGGTGAGCAGGTCAGTTCGGTTCTCATTCGCAACTGGAGTCGCCTCTGTCAGGCCATCACGTAACCAGGGCTTGCCGTAAGTAAGTTCGTTGGTCGGTCGGTCGAGTCGCCTGAACCAGTCAGTCGTAAGCCAGTGCATCATCACCACAGAATAGCCCGAAGGTTACGGAAAGCAGTAGCATGGCATCTTGACAGCATGAGAGGGCAGTTCGGATGGTCGCCGTCGATGGGCCGCTACCTCCTCCTCTGCCCGACTCAGCTTGGCTTAGCTCAACTGATCTGCTCAGCCAGCACCGTCCGCCAAAGGAGTCGCGCGCCTGGGACGTGGGACGAACCAGGCCGGGCTGGACACCATCCACCGCTGCGAGGAGGGCTATCTGCGCGCGCCACCGCCGCCGGCCCGGGCCAGGGCCTGGATCAGGCCGGCCCGTCGTAGCTCGCTTACTCACTAGGTACGCCTGTTTGCCATACTCCTTACCTCGCCTTTCGGCGAGGGCTCGCAGTTCACTTTGTCGAGGTTCACTTATTTGATGATTTCGATTGGGGAGGTTTCACAATGCTGAAGAAGAATCTGCGCTGGATCGTTCCGCTGGTTGTCCTGCTGGCCGTCGTCGCTCTGGCTCTGACCCTCACACCGCTGGCGACCCACGCGGCTAGCCCGAATATTTACTGGTGGCCTCTCTAAAGCAAGCTTGGAAGATCTGTAAGGGGCTTGAGAAACTGGTGACAGAAGCAGCTTATTGTTCACCTGTCTCGATAGCCCCTTCGCCATTATCCTCGAGATGCATAAGCCAATCTTCTATTTCCGCTATAGACCGATGTCCTATAGATCGCAAGATCCCAAAACTTTTCCGAGCCATTTCCTTAGCCTCATCTTTCCTTCCCTCTAATGCAGCTATTCTAGCTAGCCCATACTGAGCAAGAGCCAACAAATCTTGTGCCCCTCCTGGTATGGTATTCATCATATCCTGAAAAGTTTTTCTAGCATCTTCAATCTGATTTCTTTGTATATATATATTACCATATTCATTTAAGGCATGACAAATAAAATAAGGAACCCCTAGTTCTTGTGCTAGTATCAAACCCTCTTTCAGAAGCACTTCTGCCTTTTGTATTTGAAACCTTCTTCTATTAATTATAGCCTCATTAATAAATATAGCACACATTAATTCCTTGTGATCTATATTCCTTGCAAGCATCAATGCTTCATCAAAATACGCATCAGCCAATTCATAGTTTCCTAACTCAGTCTCAGCTTCCCCTAGATTGATAAGCAATAGACTCATCCATTCAAAGCGGTTCATGAGCCGGGCCAATGACAAGGCTTCCTGAGCATACTCTTTGGCTAGAAGATGCTTCCCCTGCTCTCCAGCAGAAGCGCCCAAACTAGCGAGCATCAAGCAGATACGCTCACGATCTCCAATCTCTCTAGCCAGGGCCAGCCCCTCCTGGAGATAGGCATCGGCCTGGCGATAGTCTCCAAGGCGAGCAGCGATCTCCCCAAGCTTGCCCAATAGTTCACAAATCTGCTCCTTATGACCGATCAGCCGCGCTATCTGCAGTCCTTCTTGCAGATAGACTCCAGCCTGCACATAAATTCCACGCCTTGAAAAGACCGTTCCCAAATCCGTCAGCAGGGCACAGATGCGCTCGGGATCGCCCAGGGAGCGGGCCAGTTGCAGCCCCTCCTGAGAGTAGCTCTCGGCAGCCGTATAATCGCCCTGGCGCAGCGCGATCTGCCCGCGGTAGAGCAGCACCCCCGTCATCCCGTGCTGATCGCCCAGGGCCTGGGCCGCCGCCTGCGCGCGCTGCAGCCACAGCTCGGCCACCCCATACGAGGCCCGCACCAGCAAGAACGGCGCAAACGTCACCGCCCCGCGCACCAGCTCCGCCTGCCGTCCCAGCATATAGGCCGCCTCCAGGCCGGCCACAATCACCGCACTCTCCCGCTCCAACAGCTCATAATCCGTCCGATGCTCCTCAGCATAATCGATTGCATACTCCATCAGACGGGCAAAAGGGGCCTGCACCGCCTCCTCACCCTGGGCCTCCAGGCGTGTCCGCGCATAATCCGCAATCACCTGATGCAACAAATAGCGATCGCCGCCATTGCTCTCCAGCAAACCCGCATCCACCAGCGCATCCAACTCATCCGTCGAACAGGCCGCCACCGCCAGGGCCGCCTCCTCCGAAAAGCTCGCCGGCTTCGGCGGAAAAACCGAGAGCGCATACAACGCCGACCGCGCCGCCTGGCTCAGCTGCTCATCCGAGACCGCAATCACCGACTGCAACGACAGCACCGGCTCGCCCGGCAGGCTCGAATGCACCTCCACCGGTCCACGTGACTCTGTCAAACCCAGCCTCACCCGCGCATCGCTCAGCCGCTGCAGCGCCGCCCGAATACGGCGCACCTGACCTGCATAGCTCTCCTTACGCAAATAATTCCCAATCAACGTCAAGGCCAACGGCAACCCCCCAACCGCCCGCACCAGAGTCCGCACCCGCTCCGGCTCCTGCTCCACCACCGCTGGCGCCAGCAAACGCAGCAACTGCACACTGTCCTCCTCGCCCAACTCCGCGATCGCCGCCGCCCCCTCCACCGCAAACTCCGTCGCCACATGTGCAAAGCGCGTCGTCAACAAATGAGCGCACTGAGACCCGCCCACCTTCAGCGCCAGCGCCTCCTCAATGCGCCAGGCATCATCAATGACCAGCAGCATCCGCCGCGGCCCAATCGCCGTACGCAAAGCCCTGGCCCAGGCCTCCAGACTCGTCAACCCAGCCACCTCCGTCGCCGGCAAACCCAACAAAGCCCCCCAGCGACTCAGTAGCCCCGTCATATTCGGACGCGGTCCCAGGGCCGCCCAGAGAATCCCATCCTTGAAATAGGCCCGCACCTCGGGATCATGCGCCAGAGCCACCGCCAGCGAAGTCTTGCCCACCCCAGGCAACCCATTCAACGCGCTCAGAGCCACCGCCTCACCGGCAAAAAGACGCCCCTTAATACGTCGCAGCTCAGCATCGCGTCCCACCAGGCGCACCGGCGGCGGCAAAGGAATCATCGGATCAATAATCGCCTCAGCCGGACGCCCACCCATCACCTCCCCCAGCGGACCAGAGTCAAGGCCACGTTGCAGCTCTTGCTCACCCCGTCCCCCTCCACCGCCGCCAGCCTCCACCTCCACCCCATCCCCTCCCTGCGCCCCCCGCCCTGGCGTCTCAGACCCAGCAGCGGGCGTCAGATCCAGCTCCTCCTCCGTCAACCCGAACAGCCGGCACAGCTTGCGCCGGAAATATGGATTGGGCTTCGTTACCCCGCGCTCCCAGCGGCTCACATTGACATGCGTCGTCCCCAGTCGCTCAGCCACCTCCTGCTGCGACCAGCCACGGCTCATGCGAGCCTCCACGAGACGCACGCGGGGCCGTGGTGGCTCCTCCACCGATCGGTTGCTGCTCATGGACAGGCCTCCCCCGACGCCCAAAAGAAGAGAACCCCTCGAAATGATAAAGATGTCTAGGGAAATGATAACATAAGTACTTTCTGATGTACATGGTCACTCGGCATAATAAAGTAAAGAACACGTAGGGAAACGGTGGAGGCTCTTTCAGGGACGGAGCCCCCGCCGCCAGGTGAGGCCAATGCCACCCGCCGCAGGACCACGGCGCGTCTCACCCCAGGGACCCTACCATTGACCTCGCCCCCTGCGTGCTCTTCTTCTCTTCCTTCGCTCGCTCGTACGCCTTCTGGCGCAGCCGAGCCCAACCAGCCAAGCAGCTCGCCAGGCAGCAGGAGCAGGAGCGGATCGTACCAGCAAGCATGGCCACCAGCCGTGGCCCAGTGTTCGGCCAGCCACCAACGCGAGGGATCGCCGTCGCCGCCGCACCAGCGATGCAACGGCCCGGCCCGGTTCGATCCGCGCGTCCACCGGTCAGGGAGTACTATCAGTCATATGCAGCAACGCACAAGGAGAATCGCCATGCAAATGATCGCCTGCCGAGAAGAGGCCCGCATCGCACGCAAACTGACTCACGATCGCGAGCACATCAAGCACTATACGTTGCATGGCGTGCTCCCAGAAGGATACGTCCTCGCCCTCAATACGGCCTTCGGCACCCTCTCCTGCCTCACGTATCTCGACAAACAGCCAGCGCTGGTGCTCCAGCAGCAATTTACCAATAACGAGATGAACGTCCTCCGCCCGCTGCTGGACTCCTACCCCTACTACTGCCCGTACGAGGTGCTCTTCGCCCACTTCTATCACGGCGAGGTCACCGAGCGCACCATCGAGCGCTGTCGTGCCAACCTGCTCAAGGCCCTTGAAGACGGCACCTGGGAGCAGGCCACGCGCCCTATTCGCAACGTGCTCTCGCGCGTACGTATCAAGCTGCGCATCTTTGGTATCAATATCGTCTCTATTCTGGAGACTGGCTATATACTCAAAGCGGCCCCGGCACCGGTCTCTAGTACCGTTGCCTGAGTGGCCCCACTCGTTCAATAGCCAAGTCACAGCCGCGTCGGCTCCGCCGGCCATCCCGGGGAGAGAAGAGCGACAAGGCACCAGCCAGGAGGGGAACATCCTCCAGGTGCCCAGCAGATACTTCTCCCTTCTCCCCCGACGACCCGAGGCAGAAGGCTGCTCACCTCGCGTTCGGCCCCCCGCCGAACCGATGGGGAAGGTGAGCAGCCTTCTGTTGGTTCTTCCCGGCTCTCCAGCCAGGCCAGCTCACCAGCCCGCCAAAAGCACCAGGCCAGACCAGAGACTAGACCCGCACGTACGACCAGCTCTGCGGCTGACCGTTGGCATAAGGCATGCAGCCATGAAATGGACGCGGGTCATCATCAAAGACCATCGACAGGAAGTAGCGGTCGCCAGGCCACAGCGGCACCTTCTCCAGCTCTGCCAACGGCACCCAGACCAGCGTCCCCTCATGGTTGCCAGCATGCGGCTGCCCAGACCAGCGCTCAATACGGAAAATAAAACCAAACCAATCCTCGCCGTTCTTCCCAAACCCCGGCCAGGAGATCGTTCCCCGCAAGACCAGCTCCTCCGCCTCCAGCCCAGACTCCTCGCGGATCTCACGCCGCATGCCGCTTACTATATCCTCGCACGGCTCCAGCCGCCCCCCAAGTCCATTGTACTTGCCAAAATGCAGATCATCAGGACGCTTGTTGCGCTGGATCATCAGCACCTGCTGACGATCCGGCGACAGAATATAGCCGAGCGTTGCCAAAACCGGTCGAAACAAGGTCAGCTAACTCCTTTACCAAACAGAATCCGGGCAGCGCCCCCACGCAGCCAGTCAGCTGGCCTTTGCTTTGCTTCGATCTCCGCCCGCTCCTACCAAGACCAACGCCTCAGTCGGCTCCCCTCCCCTACCACACCGCCAGCATGGCCAGCAGCTCCTGAGTCCCAGCAATGCAATGAGCACGAGCAGCGACGCCACCACGGCTTAGATTCTATCAAGCGAGGCAATCTTCCAACTCCCGCCCAAATCCTTGAACACCAGATGCGAATGATAGGCTGCCAGATTGCTGCGGGAAATCGTCATGATAATGAGCACAGGGCTGTTGGCATCGACCTCAGCCGAAAAAGCCGTGACCTTGCCCATCGTCTCGTCAAGCGAGCGCGCCGTCTGTACAAAGAGATCCCTGGTCAGGGGCCGAGGGCGATCACCAGTAGGATTAATGGTCACATCGTTCGCCAGATAACCATAGGCCCGAGCATAGTCCTGGGCCTGGACAGCAGCGTAGAAGCTGAGAGCCACACTGACAATCGAAGTCTGCACCGGCCTCGTCGGAGCCACCGTCGCCGTCGGCGAGGCCCCAGGAGCCGAGATCGGGGCCGCAGTCGCCGTCGACGCCTCTTCTCCCACAGGAACAGAGGCCACAATCTTCGGCCTCACGCCCGACTCCATCGTCGGAGAAGCTCCCCCCCCAGATCCATGCAAGGCCGGCAGCGCCTCACTGCCACAACTACTCAAGAGCACAAGACTCGTTAGCCACCAAAGAAGCACAAGGCCCAGATTCCACCATCGCATCGCTCTTTTCCACCCTTCTATCCTTCCTTAGACTCACCAATCCAGATCGACGCTCCCCGACTCAGTTCCGGGAGCATCAGACACTTCCAACCATAATACGATTTTCTCACAAAATACTGCTAAAATACAATATCTTATCAAGGCCCGATGGCCCCCAAGCAGTGTCAGACCAGAAAAGCGTTATTTCCTGCAGACAGCCCTCGCTTGACAAGCTCTTGCACATTCGGTTATTCTCGAAGAAAGTTTCATCGCTACCTTGCTAAATACCAAAGCAGGACCGGGGCCACCGTCTCGTTCTATCTTTCCTCAAACCTGGGGTGAGTACTATTATGCTTGCTTGTAAAGGATGAGCTATTGCCCACCTGGGATGGGACCTCTTCAAAGACCTATATATGTAGATTTTATGAACGGTATGTTCTCCAGCTTCACCGAACCAGCCAGGCAAAAACTGCTGGCCCGGGAAACACGTCGTACCGTAGGGCTGCCGAGCGAGAACAGCGGGGACAACAAACATGGAAGAAACGCTAAGCGAACTCAATCTGACAGCGCTGGCCAACTGCTGCGTCCTCGAGCTGCAGCGCTCGCGCCGGCACGAGCCAGCCGATGGAGGCTATTGCCTGGAGTTATTTCGCCGCGCGGTTGAGCAACAAACCGACCAGGCCTGGACTCTGCTACAGCAATGTCTGACCGAGACTGTTCGCCTCTGGCTGCGCACCCACCCCGGCATGAGCCAGGCGCTCCAGCACGATTCCGAAGAAAACTACATCGCCTTGACCTTCAGCCGCTTCTGGCAGGCAGTTCAGGAACATCCCCCCGAGTTCCCAAGCCTCAAGGCCGTGCTGAGCTACTTGCATGCCACGCTCCACGGCGTCATTATCGACGTGCTGCGCAGCTATCAACGCCGGCAGGAGATCGCTCTGCCCCCACTCGAAACCCCATTCCTGTACAAGGAAGCCGAGGAGCCCAGTGATCAGGAAGACGACTATACCTGGGAATCGATCCAGAGCCTGCTGCCTCACGAACGCGAGCGGCGCCTTGCTTACTTACTCTACTATTGCGGCCTGAAGCCTCGCGAGATCGTACTGCGCTGCGCCGATGAGTTCAGCGATATCAAGGAGATCTACCGTCTGAATCATAATCTGATCGATCGCCTGCGCCGCAACCGCGAACGCCTGCGCTGGCTGTTGAGAGTCGAGTAGGCGCAGTCAGACAGATCCAGCTACGGAAGACAAGACAACCGCCAGCAGGCAAAGAAAGCAAGAAAGCAAGAAAGCAAGAAAGAAAGAGAAGAGACGCGCAGGGTTGGGCGCTCAGCCCTGCGCGTCTGCTGTGTGGCCAGAAGTGGGTGTGGTGTGGCGTCCGTAATGGGTGAGAGATGCGTCTTCTGTACCCTTCCCTTGCTGCTAAGACCTGAAATCTTGCTTCATTCGTCATCCAGGAGGCTCTGCATGATCAACCCATTCATATCGGAAGAAAATACGTGCTGTCCTCCCATGCAATAGTAGAGTACATTCCCACGCTCATCGGTGACCGGGATCGACTCGGTCTCTGGATCAACCAGAATAATGCCTTCCTCATGATCCTCTGAGCAGTGGAGGTACTTGAATTGCTGGATTTTCATAATTTTCTCCCTTTCGTGCTGTTGCTTCACCAGTGCATCAACCACATTCTCTCTGGCGCCACTCGTGAATCTACCGAGAGAAATTCCAGAATCCAACATCTGACCGGTCAGAGGGATAACAGTACTACCTCTCACTAAAGAAGGACGCCTTTACCACTCGACCGCGTCAATCTCCACTCCAAAGGAGCCAGACACTCTGGAGCAGCAAGCCCAAACAAAACAAAAAGCCGTACCCTGATGGCAAGACAGCACAGGAGCACAAGGGCACGGATCACAGGGCCAGCAATCACCCTCTCGCCCGCTGGCGAGCTGGAGCGCCGCAACAATAGGCTTTTGCGGCTGCGCTTCTTGGATGAGAATCAGGCATCAGCGGCCAGCCGCTCAGCCAGGGTTCATCGCCAGCTGAGATCAGCTCGGGGAGGCAAACCCGCCACGCTCTAAGAGATCGCGCAGCACAACTGCATTGTTATGCTCACTATCTCGCGCCGAGTAGACAAGGGTCAGCGGTCCGCGCTGGGCCAGCTCCAGGAGACGGTTCAGCGCGGCACGAGCCGTTTCCTGGTCGCGCAGTTCCTGCTCATAGCGCCGACGAAACTCGGGGAACTTCTGGGGATCATGGGCAAACCAGCGGCGCAGCTCATCGCTGGGAGCCACATCTTTGAGCCAGAGATCGATCCGTGCCCGCTCCCGGGAGAGGCCACGTGGCCAGAGCCGCTCGACAAGCACTCGCGTTCCATCGCTCTCTAGCGGCTCCTCGTAGACACGCTTGAGCCGAACCAGAGGCGTCTCTCCAGACATGACCGGTCCCTCCTTTCCTCGAAGCAAGTCAGGGCTGTATTCGGATCAGGCAGTGCCACCACTGGGCAAGAGGAGATCATAGAGCTGCTGCTGGCGCGCGATGGCCTGGCGATAGCGCTCGCCGCGCGCGCGATCGGGAAGCACTGGGGAGGCCAGAGGTGGCGCGATCTGAGCTACGTCGGGGACAAGTCCCAGGGATTCAAGGGCCAACAGGGCCACACCACGCACGGCAGCCTCGCGCATCCGTAAAGGATAGAGCGGTTCACCCAGCACATCTGCAATGATCTGTTGCAGCGTCGGAGAGCGCAGGAGCGCCCCCCCACTGCCAATGATTTGCGTTCCTCCCTCACGTAGCTGTGGCTGGGTATTGAGGCGCCCGTAGACAACAGCCAGGCGATAGGCCAAAGCCTCCATCGCCGCTCGCAGCAGGTCTACAGGACGTAGCTTCAGATGCAGGCCGGCAATGGTCATGCGCGCCTCAGCATGCCAGCCAGGGCTGCGCTCGCCCGCTACAAACGGCAAGATGGTAAGACCATGACTATCAGGCGGCACCGCCGAGACCAGCGGCTCTACTTCGTCCAGCGGCGGCAGACGTAACAGCTCTGTCAACCAGGATAAGAGGTTGCCGCCTTCGCTTAGCGCACCTCCCAGCAAAGCCCGGCGCGCATCGAGCAAATAGAGCCAGAGGCCAGGCGGCGGCTCAACGCTGTCCGCCGGCACCGTCACCCGCAGTGCGCTGGAGGTACCTATGGTCAGAGCATAGCGCGCACTCACAACACAGCCCGAACCAACATTCGCCGCCGCCCCATCGCCAATGGGCGGGAACCAGAGCGCATCTTTCAGCAGCGGCCAGCGCTGAGCATAGGCAGGACGCAGCCCCTGCAAAGTATTGCGCAGATCAGCGAGTACCGGAAACTGCTCCCGACGCACCGCCAGGGCCTGCAGCAGGTCCTCATCCCAGCTGAGGCTCCGCAGATTCAGCAGGCCCGTTCCCGAGGCCATCGAGAGGCTGCAAACCGAGCGCCCCAGTAAGCGCCGATGCAGAAACTCGCCAAAGGAAAGCCACTGGGCGCTTTCTTGCAGGAGCGCAGGACGCAGCTGCGCCAGCCAGCGCAGCCGGGCTGGCCAGTAGCTGTTTTGCAACGGAGCCCCCGTGCGACGATGAATGGCCCGCTCGTCAAGCAGCGCACGTAGCTCAGCCGCCGCCGCATGCGCGCGCGTGTCCTCCCAGGTAATGAGCGGTAGTAACGGCTGCCCCTGGGCATCAATCGCTATCAGGCTGTGCCAGAAGGTGTCGGTCGCCACCGCAGCGATGGTCTGCGCAATCACTCCCGCCGCTTCGAGTACTCCATCGATGGTTCTGGCCACCAGCTCAACAAGCCTGTCGCCATCGATCGTGGCTTCTCCTTTGGCCGACGTGTTGAGCTGGTAACGATACTGGGTCAGGGTCCCCGGTACCGCTTCACCTCGCGCATCAACAAGCATGGCTCGCACAGAAGAGGTTCCCACATCGATAGCCAGGACTGTCGGCTCGGCCAGCGTATCTCTCGATCCGGCACCTTTCACGCTTCCTACGCTCCTTTTGTTGTTCTATTCCCTTTTCCCAAGATTTCTTTTGCTCGCAATGAGCAGAGCAGGTCTCGACTCGGCCCCACGCAACAGAGAAGCAGAAGAATGGGCAAAAGGCTGCTTCTTCCTTCGCGACTCCTGCAGTGGCACCTCCACAGGAGTAGCCCCTATGCTGACACGTTGCAGTGGCCGAAAGATGTGTCAGGATTCCTGTTCTTCCCGTGGATCAGTTCGATCATATCATACGTTTCAAGATGCAGTACCCTGCTCTCACCAGGCGGCAGCAGACAGCAGCTGGGGGCAGAGCGATAAGAAGAGGACTCTGCCAAGGCGGGTTGCAGCGAAGAAGGAAGCGGGCTGATATCTTATAATAGACTACAGCCCCTGGATGGATTCCACCTCTGGCCAGAGAAACATCACGCAGAAGGACTATTTGCATGAGCACGACCATGAAACAGCCGGCAGAAATGCGACGCCGCGTAGAGGACTACGACCTGATTACCGGGCGGGCGCGCTTTGTAGATGACATCAGGCTGAATGGACGCCCACCCATCCTGCACGCCGTTTTCGTCCGCAGTCCCTACGCCCATGCTACTATCGAGGGCATCCAGCTCGACGAAGCGCGTAGCCTGCCGGGCGTGGTAGCGACATTCAGCGCCGCCGATCTACCAGAGCTGCCGCCGATCTTTGCAGTACCTGTGCCTGGTGTCAAGCGTCCGGAGAAGCACCCACTGGCCAGGGACAGGGTACGCTACGTTGGTGAGCCGGTGGCGGTCATCGTTGCCGAGAGCCTGGCTGCTGCCACCGATGCCCTTGACCTGGTCGAGGTCGACTACGAGCCGCTGCCGGCGGTCAGCGATCCCGAGGCCGCTCTGGCTCCCGATGCACCCGTATTGTACCCCGAGTTTGGCAGCAATCTGGCCTTCGAAATGCCGCTGAAGGCCGGCAATGTCGAGGAGGTCTTTGCTCGCGCCAGCCATGTCACCCGTCTGCGCCTGGAGAACCAGCGTCTGGCCCCTTCCTCACTAGAGAACCGCGCCTGCCTCTTCGACTACGACCCAGAGACAGGCCAGCTGAGCGCCTGGCTCTCTTCGCAGGCGGTTTACCAGGCTCACCAGGTTTTGGCGGAAGCCCTGGGCCTGGAGCACCGTCAGGTTCATGTGCACAACGCCATGAGCGGCGGCGGCTTTGGAGCGAAAACGCGCCTCGGCGGCGAAGAGCTGGTCTGCGCCGCCCTCGCACATCGACTGGGCCGCCCGGTGAAATGGATTGAAACGCGGCGCGAGAATCTGCAAGCTCAGACCCACGGGCGAGGCCAGATCAACTACGTGGAGGCGGCCTATCAGGACGATGGGCGGCTGCTGGCCCTGCGCCTGCGCAACATCGCCGACCTGGGCGCCTTCTTGCTGGGGATCACGGCCCTTGTACCGATCCGTACCCCACGCCTCGTCTGCGGTGCCTATCAGCTAGAGGCCGTTGAGAGCACAGTGCTCGGCGTCTTCACGAACAAGGTCCCCACGATGGCTTACCGGGGCGCAGGTCGCCCCGAGGCGACCTATATCATCGAGCGCGTCATCGACCGCGTCGCCGCCGAGCTGGGCCTTGATCCTGTCGAGGTGCGACGACGCAACATGCTCCCGTCTGGGTCTTTCCCCTACGAGACCGTCACTGGCCAGCGCTACGATAGCGGCAATTATCAGGCTGCCTTTGACCGTCTGCTGGAGCTGGCCGACTACGAGGGCTGGCGGGCCCGCCAGCGCGAGCGCCGCACCTCTGATGACCCGCGCTTGCTCGGTATTGGGCTGGCAACCTTTACCGAGATCTCTGGCGATGAGGGAAACCAGCCGCGCGAGGCAGCCACTGTGCGCATCCGATCCGACGGCACCGTTGTGGTGGAAAGCGGCGTCTCCTCGACCGGCCAGGGCCACGTGACCGCCTTTACGCAGATCGCCGCCGAGGTCCTGCAGGTTGCGCCCGAGCGCGTCGAGGTACACCTGAACGATAGCCGACTGCCGGCCTTCAGCATCGGCACCTTTGCCAGTCGCGTGACTCAGATGGGCGGCTCCGTCGTGCTGCTGGCCGCGCAGGCCGTGCGCGAGAAGGTCCTACGCCTGGCCGCCCAGGCCCTGGAAGCGGCCCCCGCTGATCTGCTCCTCCAGGATGGGCGGGTAATGGTCCAGGGGGCCCCAACACGCGCTGTGACCCTGGGAGAGCTGGCGCGCCTGGCCGAGGAGCAGCCCACCCTGCTTGAGCCAGAACCCGCTGACCCACTGACTGGCCAGTCAATCACGGGTCTGGCCGCTCGCCGTGACTTCGCCTCCGGTCCCACTTTCTCTTTCGGGGCCCATATGGCAGTCGTCGAGATCGACAGCGAGACCGGCGAGGTGCACCTGCTGAGCTACGTGGCCGTCGATGATGCGGGCCGCATTCTTAACCATACGCTGGCCGAAGGCCAGCTCCACGGCGGCTTGGCTCAGGGCATCGGCCAGGCTCTGTATGAGCAAGTGCTCTACGACGAGCATGGCCAGCTCATTAGCGGAACCCTTCAGGATTATGCACTACCGCTGGCGACGATGGTCCCCTCCTTTACCAGCGATTTTGTGGAATCGCCTTCGCCGAATAATCCGCTCGGAGCCAAGGGCATCGGCGAGTCGGGAACGATCGGCGCCCCACCAGCCATTGTGAACGCCGTCCTCGATGCCCTGGCCCCTCTCGGCATCAAGGAAATCGACATGCCTCTCACGCCAGAAAAGATCTGGCGCACGCTGCAAACAGCGCGCTCGTCGACCTGAGCCGGCCCCAGGACGGGCGCGCTCAGGCGTGATCACCTCACCAGACTGGCACGCGCGGGCGCGCCCCTTTCCTTCTGACCTCGTGCCAACGCCGCCCCCTCTCTCAACGATCTCACCTCACGGCTGGCGCAGGCGGTCGGGTCGCTCAGGAGAAAGAGCGCAGCGAGTCGAGATAGCGCTTGAACTGAAAGCGGTTCTCTAACAAATCTAGATCGAGACGATAGGAGGCCGGGCCGCTCGCCTCCACTTTGGCCACCAGGGTGGTCATTACCCGGCGTGCCAGGGCCTCAGTCACCGCATGGCGGAACTGGGCAGACGTCTCCGCCTCCATGACGAGCGGCATGCCCGCCGCCCGCGCCATTTCCGCCAGCTTAGCCCCGCTGGCGGTCGCCGTGGGAAAGCCCCCTATGGAGACCAGGCTGCTATTGTCAAAGACAATGTGGAGCAAATTCGGAGGCCGATAACGGGCCAGCGTTGTGAGGGTGCCGAGATTCATCAGCAGGGAGCCGTCACCATCGAGGACAATCACTTGCTGCTCCGGGAGCGCAAGGGCCAGGCCCAGGCCCAAGGACGAGGCCAACCCCATCGAATGCTCCATATAGAAAAAGTTGGGTCGATGACCAAGCGCATATAGCTCGGCAGCGACCGCCCCCATAATGGTAACCACAATCCGCTGTTCTAGCTCGGGATAAATCTCCCGCAGGGCATCCGCGCGCAACATGCTCTTTGCTTCCCCTCCTTCTGCTCATCATCAGAGTACAAGATCCCTCTCTGTGCTTACCCAGGCTGCGCCCAGTAAGAGAAGGCCGCTACTCAGGCCTCCTCATCGTCCCAGAGCACTTCGCGGGTCAACAAGACCGCCACCGGATGCAGAGCCGAGAGAGCCAGCGCCTGAGCCTCCTTGAGGCGTCGGGCCACGTCATCTTCGCGGCGCAGGCAGTAGTAAGGGATTGTCAGCGCTCGCAGCACCGGCTCCGTGACCAGTCCCCCCTGCGTCTGCCAGGGGTCCCTTTCACCCCAGGAGCCGCGATAGCTGATGAGCAGTAGCACAGGGATCTTGTACAGCATGGCCAGCGAGACGAGCGGATTAATGGCCGCCAGCAAGCCGTGGTTCTGCATCACATGAACCGAAGGGACGCCAGCAAAGTAAGCCCCTGCCGCAATGCCGATCGACTCCTCCTCTCTCGCCACCTGCACAAGGCGCATCTCCTGATCCGCCTCTACCAGACGCAGCAAGGGAACAAGCCAGGTCTCGGGCAAAGCCGAAACCAGCCTGATATCACAAGCCTTGAGGGCCTCGTAGATGCGGCGCGCCCCCTCCAGAGAGACTGGCATCGTGCTATCCTCCTCTCTGACATTCAAACCTGAGCGAGCAGAGAGTCTGCGAGCTGCATGCATGAAAGGCGGAGGGAGCATCAGCTTTCAACTCTCGCTTTCTCTTAGGCTAGTATAAAACATCAGCGAATGACCTTCCAGGAAGCACAGCACTCCAACAGAGCCAGGCACCAACTGGAAAAGCAGCGCTCCCTGTGGCATACTGCAAGAGGAGCAAGCGCGAGCGCCGCCCCGGAGGAGGGCCGGCCTGATATGGCCTGCCTCACCAAGCACTCCTGGCCAGCAGACAGGACACGCAGCGCAGGCGGCTCCCCGCACTTTCGTCCGGCTCGGTTCGGTCGGTTCCCTCCCCCGCGTCGCCGGCGGGAAAGACCAACGAGCCGAGCCAGCCCTAGCCAGTCCGAAGCGCTTGCCTCATCGAGGCAGGTCACAGCGACTACCCATTGGACAGGAGAGGATCAGCCAACGATGACTGAGTTACTGCAGCACCTTCCACTGGCCGGCAAGCGAGCCGTTGTCACAGGAGCCAGCAAAGGCATCGGACGCGCCACCGCTCTGGCCCTCGCTGAGGCCGGGGCCGATGTGGGCATCTGCGCGCGAAATACCAGCGAGCTAGAACAGCTCGCGGCCCAGATTGAAGCCCAAGGTCGGCGCTGCGTCTTTACGACCTGCGACGTGACCGACCCGACCCAGGTTGAGCGCATGGCCAACGAGCTGCGCACAGGTCTGGGCGGCGTCCATATTCTGGTCAACAACGCCGGCATCGCCGGCAGTCACAAATTCCTGAACCACCCCGACGAACTCTGGCACCGGCTGCTCGCCGTTAATCTGACCGGGGTCTACTACGTCTGCAAAGCCTTTGTGCCAACGCTCGTCGAGCAGCGCTACGGGCGCATCATCAATATCGCCTCCATCGCCTCGCGCGTCGGCGGGCGCTACATCGCCGCTTACACGGCCTCCAAGCACGGTGTTCTTGGCCTGACCCGCGCCCTCGCCGTCGAGCTGCTCCCCTACAACATCACGGTGAACGCCATCTGCCCCAGCTACGTCAACACACCAATGACAGACGCCAGCGTCAGCAACATCGTGGCCCATACCGGCATGAGTGAGGAGCAGGCCCGTCAGAGCCTGGCGCGCAGCAGCCCCCAGAACCGCCTCATTGAGCCAGAGGAAGTGGCAGCAATCGCCGTCTTTCTGGCTCTGGAAAGCAGCAAGGGCATCAACGGGCAAGCCATCAACATCGACGGCGGCGGCGTCATGTCCTGATAGGCACCAGCCCCACGGGCAGGTACCAGAGGTCTCACTCCCTGGTGATACCTGCCCTCTGAGGCTCTGATCACTCGCGCTCTGCTGCCAGCAGGGTTGTTCTCGCAGGACGCCTGTTGCCTCTCTTATGCTCTCTCGCCACTTCATCAGCAACAGCGGCCCGCGGTCAAGGTCGACGCTGCTTGCATGCATCGGCTCTCCTGACAGAAGAAGTGTCTGAAAGCGCGCAACAGCCTGATCTCCCTGCAGGCCCTCGGTCTGGCGCCTTGCAGTGAACCGCCCGCCACAGAGTACACACAGCCAAACAATCCATCCTGCGAGCGATGTCATCCAACCCTGCCAGTTAGCTAGCTAGAGAGGCAAGGAGTCATCATGAGACATCTTGCAGCAGTGCTGGCCGCCTGCAGCCGGGTTCTGATCGCAGGCATTCTCTGGGTAGGTGTTCGGCTCTTTCATAAGATCGAATTTCACGGCCTGGAGCACCTACCTGCGCGTGGGCGACCAGTCTACTTTGCTATGGCCCACAAACGCGACGTTGATCCGATGATCGAGGTTCCCACCATTCTGGCGCGCTGGAGCTGGCGAGCCATCACCCGAGACGTCCTCTTTGCCATTCGCAGCGACGCCTTCGCGCCCCGCTTCCTCAGCCGCATTCTCCCAGAGCCAGGCTGGCTCTCGCGCCTGCTGGGGCTGCTCCCGCTGGAGGGCCTCCTGCGCTTCATCGGTCTGCGTCCGATCGAAAACATCCACCTGCGTCCGATCGAACTTTGGCTGCGCAATGCCCTTGAGAGCGAGGGAGACCGTCCGGCGGGCGAGATTCTCGGCCCGGCCTTTCTCCAGCAATGGGCACACAGTGCTGGTGAGCAGGCGCAGCGTCTGGCCACCGCTCCCTGCTCGCGGCTTCTTTCCTGGCATTATCGAAGCATCTTGCGCCGTCTCAGCGGAGCTGAAATTTTCCAGCCGGAGGTCTATCTACGTGTCAAGAACCGGGTATTGGAGGAACTGAGGCAGCAGCTCAATGTTCTTTCAGCCTGGCTCGCCCGGGATGGCTCGCTCTGGGGGGCGCCGGAAGGCCAGCTCTCACCTGATGGCCGCCTTGGTCCAATTACTGCAGCCCCTCATCGCCTTCTGCGTGGCGGCGCGCCCGAAACCTGTGTGGTGCCCATTGCGATCATGTATGATTTTATGACCGTGCGCCGTCGCAAGCGGGTCTTCGTCAGTGTGGCCCCGAGCATCGAGCGTGCCCCCCAGCTGCCGCAGCGCGAGCTGCATGAGCAACTGCGCCACGCCTGGCTCTTGAGCGCGCACTTCACCTGCACCCAGCTCGCCAGCGGCTTCCTCGTTCAGCGCAGCAAGGAAGGGCACCCTTTCTTTACCCTGGATGAGCTGGTCATGGCTATTAACCGCCAGGCGCTGCAGCTGAAGCGAGCCGGCAGGCATGTTGACCGGCGCCTGTTCAACGCTCGCAGCGTGCGCCGGCTCGCCCGCCACTATCTCAGGTATGCCGCACACCGGCAGCTCGTGCGCCGGACTGGGCGACGCACCTGGAAGGCCACCATCGGGAGCCTCTCTATCCAGGTGGGGCGCGGCGAGCCTGGCTATCGTCAGGCCCCCCTGGCCTATGCCTGGAACGAGCTACAGGATCTGCTCAGCGTCGGTCTGGCTAGCCCGGCTTCGGTCTCCGCAGCCAGCGCCGCCCGCCATAGGGGCCAGGCCAGCTGAGATCGGCGGAGGCACCAGGTGCAGCAGCAGCAGCAGCAGCAGGAGTGACGGCAGCGGCTCCGGGTGCCTCCAGTCAGCTCAGCCAGACCTACGGAAGACGCTGCTCGCGCAGGAGCAGGCGCGCCAGTGAGCGCTTGTGGACCTCATCGGGACCGTCGACAATGTGCAGGGTGCGCCCGTGGGCCCACATGGAGGCCAGTGGGAAGTCATCGCACAGACCCGCCGCGCCAAAAACCTGCATCGCGCGATTGACAACGTTGGTCATGACAGCGGGCGCGACAATTTTGATCATGGCAATCTCTTTCTGGGCCGCTTTCTTGCCCAGGGTGTCCATCATCCAGGCGGCCTTGAGCGTCAGCAGACGGGCCTGCTCAATCTCCAGGTGCGACTGGGCGATCCATTCTTGAATGACGCCCTGCTCCGCCAGCGGCTTGCCAAAGGCAACCCGCGTCTGGGCCCGGCGACACATCAACTCTAGCGCATACTGGGCCGCTCCGATGGCCCGCATACAGTGATGGATGCGCCCCGGCCCCAGGCGCGCCTGAGCGATGGCAAAGCCGCTGCCCTCCTCCCCCAGGAGATTGCTCGCTGGCACGCGTACGTTCTCAAAACGGACCTCGCAATGGCTCTCGTTATCGAGATAGCCCATCACCGGCAGGCTGCGCACAACGGTCACTCCCGGCGTGTCGCGCGGCACCAGGATCATGCTCTGCTGACGATGACGGTCGGGATGGTGAGGATCGGTCTTGCCCATGACAATGAAGATCTTGCAGCGTGGACGCGCCGCTCCCGAGATCCACCATTTGCGCCCATTGAGGACATACTCGTCTCCCTGACGCTCAATGGTCAACTGGATGTTGGTAGCGTCCGAGCTGGCAACGTCCGGCTCGGTCATAGCGAAAGCCGAGCGTATCTCTCCCTCTAGCAGCGGTTTGAGCCATTGCTCTTTCTGCTCCGGCGTGCCAAATTCCGCCAGGATTTCCATGTTGCCAGTGTCGGGCGCCGCGCAGTTAAAGACTTCCGAGGCCCAACTGACGCGCCCCATGATTTCGGCCAGCGGCGCATACTCCAGGTTGCTCAGGCCCGGCCCGTAGCGGGGATCGGTCATGAAGAGGTTCCAGAGACCCTCAGCCTTCGCCTTCTGCTTGAGTTCATCGACGATCTCGGCATGATGATGGGGATTACCCGAAGCCTCTATCTGCCTTCGATAGGTCTCTTGATTGGGATAAATAGAGCGCTCCATGAAGTCAAGGAGTCGCTGCCGTAGCTCATTGACTTTTTCTGAGTAGGTGAAATCCATCGCTTGCTCTCCTTGGTTGGGGATGGCACAAACAGACCTCTCCAGTCCGCAGACGCGCGCTTCGATCCAGGTCTGATCAGCCGTTAGCCGTTAGAGCGCCTGGGCCCGCGGCGCCAGAACATGCTCACGGAAGAAGGCTAGCACACGCTGCCAGGAGTCTTGCGCCGCTTCGGGGTGATAGCTGGAGCCACGATCATTAAAGAAGGAGTGCCTGGCTCCCGGATAAATCTTGATGTCGTGCGGAATCTGGTAGGTGTCCAGGACAGCGTCAAGCTTGCGACCAGCTGGGGTGGTGAAGTCTTGCTCGGGATAGGAGCCAACCACCGGGCAGGCGCGCTTGACAGCTTCTAGAGGCCGCGGATTCATGCCGTAGAAAGGGGCAATGGCCCGCAGACGTTCGTCAGTGCAGGCCCAGGCAATGGCCAGACTCCCCCCCATACAGAAACCAATGGCCCCAAGCCGCTCTCTGTCGACCGCCGGTTGCTGGGCCAGGAAATCGAGGGCATGGCGCAGATCACGCACTCCTCGATGATTGAGCGAGTTGAAGACGAGACCGCTCATCATACGAAACATGCAGACGGTGCGGTTCCCAGTCGAGAAGAGGTCAACGGCCAGGGCCACATAGCCCTCGCCAGCCAGACGCAGGGCGATGTCTTTGATGTTGTCGTTGAGACCATAGATCTCGTGGATCACCACGACGCCGGGATAGGGTCCCTTTCCTCCCTCCCTCTGCTCGCTGCTCGCGGTCGGCAGTGCCAGAAATGCAGCGAGCTGCCGCCCTTCGGAGGGAAATGTGACCATCTGCGTCACAGGTTGAGCCATCTGGGGTCTCCTTTGCGTGGCCGTGTATTTCTTTGCCTGCTCAAATTATAGTCTCTTCCCGCTGACCGGCTTCAAGCCTCTCTGCACTTCTTGCTTGCTCGTTTGTTTATTTGCTTGCCAGCAGCATCGCTGCAGAAGGGGGAGAAGAGTAGGAGTAAGCTGGACCAGGCCACCAGCGAGGTCAGAGGATTTCTATCCAGCGCAACGCGCAGCTGCTGTGGTCAAGGAGGCCAGCGCAGTTGCTTGAGCGTAGTCCGTCTATGGGATCAACAGGCCCCCCCTGATGACCCGACTCAGCAGCAGGAGAGCGATAGGGAGGGCACCGTCTCGCCAACATTAGCCCGCCACAGCGAGCGTTGAGATTACGACGTACTCGAAAGAGATGGAGCACTATAGCAAGACTGAAGAGCAGAAGCAGACCGATGGCGCTGCAGGCTGCTGAGCCTCCACTCGAGCCGGGCTGGCAGTATCTGATAGGATGGCCTCGGTCGGGAAGCCTTCGCAAAGGGCAGACAGGAGGCTTGGACCATCTCCCTTACTTTTTGCGACGGCGCTCCAGCTCTGTGTTCATGGCCCGCGTAGCGCGCAGCAACAGTTCGTCGCTGGAGACTCCGCGGGCCGGGCTGATGATATAGGCCATCTCCTCGGGATGCTGGCCGGCTCGGAGCGGCTCCCAAACCTCAAGCACAATGCGTCCCAGATAACGCTGATTAGGGGTGCTGCCGATGATCGGCTTCCCTTCCAGGCCACGAAAGAGATCGTAGCCGCGTGTAAGATAGGCGGTTGGTCGTGGCCTCTGCGACTCGGGCTGTTGCTGATTGGACATAGGACTCCCTCCTTGCTTATCACCTTTTTTAGAGCAGAGAATCAAAGAACTTCAATACCAAGGTATGGCTCTTGAGTCATTATATCCTGATCCTGGTATGGTCGTCTTGCTAGCTTACTGGAGAGCGAGACGGGCAGAGAGAGCCGAGAGAGCCAGGGGAGCAAGGGGATCACCAAGATCGCCGGCGACAGGCCTGGCACGCGCCCCTGTTGGCGAGCCATGTGAGGCAAGTGATCCCGTAGCCCGCCAACTGCCACGGAGCCTGGCGTAGTCCTGTAATATGCGAATGGAAGCAAGGCCCACTAAGAACGCCTCTCGCCTTCCTCAGCCAGCTATCTGGTGCGCCAGACCTCCAGAGCAATGGCAGTCGCACGCTCCTCACCAACCAGGCGGGCCAGGCGTTTGTGACAGCGCTCCATATTGCGAATGCGAGCCGTAATAAAGCGATGCTGAGCGGCACCTGCAGCCAGCCCTGTCAGGCCCCAGCGAGCGGCCTCATACTCGTCCTCCAGGCGCTTTCTTAGTCGCGCGATCTCGCTCTCACACATACTTTTGCCTCCTGTTACACAAGATGCCTACAGAAAGCGTAACTTTCCTATTGTCGCCAACTATGCTACAATCCTCATAGGGGTATGCGATGGCTTCTATTCAGAAGCATAGAATCCCTTTACATCTTTGCATACAAACAGACTAGTTAGTACGAGAGAAGGCCCCTGGGGTGGGGCAGCGCGAAACCTGCTGTCTGGTCAAGCGAGCACAAGAAAGGAGGCTCCTATGAGCGCGGGTGGCTATCATTATGGGAAAATCATCCGGAAATATCGCGAGCGGCGTGGCCTGACGCAGCAAGAACTGGCGGAGCGCTGGCCACGTTCCCGAGGAGGAACGGGGGTTGACTGGCGTTATGTCCAGGCCATTGAATACGGCAAGAAGCGGATCACCGCCCCGAACACCCTGCGCCGTCTCTGTGAGCTGCTGGAGATTCCTCCGTGGGAATTCGGGCTTTCCTCCTACGATCCCTTCAATCCCCAGGCGACCCACCTCATCAAAAGCCAGCTCTTTGAGGAAACCCTGGCAGTGGCCGAAGCGCTACTCAGGCAAACTCTGGCCATGAGGCGTCTGGCTCCCCTCCCGGAAATAGAGCAGCAGGTGCAGCGCCTCGGGCGCTTTCTGGAGGTCTGCCGCAGCGAGCTGCCGCCACCCTTGCGCCAGGAGCAGCGCCTGCAGGCTCTGACCATCCAGTACCAGAGCCTTGTCGGGCTGATGCACTACGAGCACCGCCGCTACGACCGTGCCCGCAGCACCTTTCAGGAGATGTTGACTGCGGCGCGGCAAGCGAGGGACCCAGTCTTGACCGCCCATGCCCTCCAAAAGCTCGGCGTCGAACTCAAGCGCATTGGACGCTACACTGAGGCCATCAGTGCCCTGGAGGAAGCGCGCGATCTCTCGCTCAAGATCAGCAAACCGCTGGCGGCCTTCACCAGCGCCTACCTCAGCCAGATGTACGCCATTGCCGGCGACGCACTGCGCTTCGAACGCACGATCGAGCAGGCCATCGCCCTGGCCGAGCCTCTCAGAGGAGCTTACGGCGACGGGAGCGATTTTGTCTTCCACAAACTCAGCGGCATCTTTCTCCTACGCTCGCGTGGCTACCTCTACACCAACCAGCCCCAGAAAGTCTTAGAGAGATACGAAGAATTACACCGTCAGATCTCTCTTGACAGGAACCTCTGGCTTGATTACCGCCTTCACCTTTACCGGGCCCAGGCACTTTTACGCCTGCACGAGGTCGAGGCCTGCATCGAAGAGGCTCGGGCCTTCCTGCAGGCAGTCACCGGCTGGCAATCGCCTCATCGCCTGACCAAAGGGCACGAACTGCTCAGCGAGATAGAGCGTGCCGGCTACAGCGGCCTGGCCATCGTGCGCGCCTTCAGCCAGGAGCTGCAGGAACATCTGCAGCAAGCACGCAACGAGATGTCCCAATGAAGTGAGCCGGAGCAGATCAGCTTGCCAGTACGCCAGCCTGGTCCAGCTTGGTGCCGTTACTCTTCTCTCTCGCCTGGCCAGTGCGGCGTCTCACGTTCCATCCTGTTGATCTCGCGACAGCTGACAGCGAATCCAGCGCGGCTGAATCTGCTCCAGCGGCTTCGTCTCCATAAACAGTGAGAGCTGGCGATCCTCACGAAACAGCGCCTCAAAATCCTCGGGAGCAAAGGCCTTCCGCAGGCGCGCGGCGTAGGAGCTGGTCAGCAAGCGAATATAATACTCGACATCGTAGTCGCGGCGCTCGGCCAGCTCCCTGCTACTCTGGCGTACGCGCTCCACCGTCGTCAGCGGAGCCTCTTCCTCAGCCGAAGCCGGCGCCAGCGCCAGCCACTCCTGACCAGCGGGCACCTCCTCTGTATTCTCATCGGGCAGCCAGATATACTGCTTCTCGGCGGACCGATAGAAGCGCACCCGCTCGCCGGGAAACCAATGGTGCCGTCCCGCCCTGATCAGTGCCTCATAGGCGGGCTCCTGATGGAGCTGACGTGCAGCAAAATAGGCCTCTGGCGTCTTTGTCAGCCGCACCTGAGTCGCCACTGCTGCGGCAGGCAATCGCCGGGCGCGCAGCGCCTCGACGGTCTCCAGATAGACAGCCCGCACCTCATGGACCTTCCCCAGCATCGTCGCCAGCAGAGCACGCCGCAAGAAGCGCTCGCCGAACGGCTCGGCGCGACTGGAGCGAAGAGCCACGCCGTGGACGATCAAGCGACCATCATAGGTCAGCAGAGCATAATTCTTCACCTCATGGCTGAACATAGCCCGATAACGTCCCTCATACTCCAGACGAATGCCCGAAGGCAAGCCCACCCCAATCTCGGCCACCAGGGTTCGCTCTTGTTCCTCACCCCACTCGGGTGGGACCGCAAAATAGACGCCATCGGTATCGGCCTCAATCAAAGCCAGCCCCCGAGCGCGCAGCCCCTCCACCACCTGATCCAGAATGGCCCGCCCACGGCGCGTCACCTCAGCCGCAGCCTGGGCATCGGCGAAGAGCGCCATCTTGCCGGCGCCCATATAGCCGTAGGCCGCATTGATCAGAATCTTCATCGCGGCCTGAGTCGCGGCATGGTGATTGGCCTCGACCGAGCCAGGAGGAGCCTGGCGAGCTGCCTCCTTATGCTGCAGGCGCAGATCCGTCAGACGTCCCAGGATACTCAAAAGCACCCCCAGCCGATCGCAGCGCGGACCAATGGCGAAGGAGCGCATCAACGAAGGATAGAGCGAAGCCACATCTGCCTTGACCACATGCTCCGCTACCCCCGTGGCAAAGAGATGCACTGCTCCACCCTCATGCGAGCCATCACCCTCGGCCTCCTCCACAGAAGGACGCGGCGGCGCCGCTCCCGCACGCAGATAGCTGCGCACCAGAATCGGCTCCAGGACTCCCATTGCCGGACCCGCCGAGACCAGGCGCTCGTAGCGACGGGGCGCCATGCTCGCCAGAGCGAAAGGGGCCCCCAGCAAGCGACGCGACAGGCCATCTACCTCCTCCACATCATCTAAGGCATAGCGACGCACTCGCTCAGGGTCGCGCCGATAGGTCTCTACAATATCCATCCCGGCAATGTAGGTGCGCTCCGCCGAGGCAATGCCGAAGTAGCGCGCCACATCCTTTAAGGCGTAGCTCGGCATATCGCGCACCACAAAATCATGGCGACGCACGGCATCCAGCGTATCGACCAGCTCCCGGCCCGCCACACTATAGCGCAGGCGCCGACGCGCCTCCGGACCGATCGCCAGCGTCTCCTGATAGCGCCGGAGGCGGCGCGCCGCCTCCGGCGCCCCCTGCCGCCCGAGGATCAGAGGCACCCCCAGCACGCGCCCACGCTCTTCCAAGAATGGCAGATCAAAGCCAAACAGATTATGATTCTCAATGACATCAGGATCGCGCTGGCAGATCAAATCACACAGCTCGCGAATCAGACGCGACTCATCCCCCTCGCGCGGCGCCTCTAGCGTCGTTGCCAGGCCGCGACTATCGCGCACCGCCGCCAGGAAAATGCGCCCTCGATGAGGATCAAGCGCCGTTGTCTCCAGATCAACCTGCAGACGATGGAGATCCTCATAGGCCAGGCCACGAAAGTAGACCTGGCCCGTCTGCATCAAATACTGCTCCACCGGCCCGACCGCGTAGTAATCCTCCAGCTCGCTAAGCGACGCCAGCCGCCGCCCCAGACGACGCGCAGCCCCCTGCAACAGCAAGCGCTCCAGGTGGCTCTGATCAGCACAGAACAGCAGGAAACGATAGGCTCCCCCCGGCCCATCCAGCTCGCGATAGTAGACCAGCCCTGGGGGCGCCTCCGACGGCGGAGGAGGCAGAACAGCAATCTGCAACAGGCGCCCGCCCAGCGCGGCCAGATCCATCAGAGAGGTTGCCAGTACCCACGGCCAGAAACGCTCACGCGCACAGCGGACGTGCTCACCCTCACGGCGCCAGACCACAGCCTCGCCCCGGCGATTCGCCCAGACAGAAACAATGCCCGGAGTCGGATTCCAGCCAAAGAGGTAAGCATCTTCTTGCTCTTGCGAGCAGAGCGAGACCATCGCCCTGTCGCCGGCAGCCCCCTCAGCAGAAATCATAACCATCGCTCTTCTCACTGCTCGCTGGCGAGAGTTGAGTAGCAACACCTTTAACTTTTGTTCTAAGCTTAACACGTTCAGGCCGCCGAGCGCAAGAGAGCCAAACGTTGAATAAGGTCTTTGATCGGTAGCTTGCTTGAGAGAAGAAAAAACCTGAGCAGCATCAGTCAAGACGCTCACAAGAGTAGATCAGAAAAGCATCTGGGGAGCCGGAGCAGAAGACTCACAGCAGGTGTGAGTAAACTTCTACTCCGGCAGTGGAGAGGGAGGCAGACCGCCGGGAAACCAGTGAAAGGAGTAAGAAATCTGCTGACGGCTCGAGGCCGTCGCCGGCACTGATCATCTCAGCGACTGAACCGCGACCTGTCTTCCATCCCCCAAAGGCGGTCTGCCCTATGGCTCATGAAATCTGCATTGCCCGAGTGAGAGGCTCAGCTCAGTCTGGTCAGTCTGGCTCTACTGAGGTTGGACCGTGCCGCGGCGCGTACACTGGATAACCACCTGATGATTGGCCTGATCCAGCTTTAACGTACACGGCGCACCATTGATCGTCACCGTGCCAGAGCAGCCCTGAATGACTCGCCCATTGACCGAGCAATCGACGGTTGTTCCCTGGCCATTGCCGTTACCGTTGCCCCCACCATTGCCGCCCCCATTGGGGACATTAATGGTCGCATCCACCGCCACACCGTTGGCATCGGTCGTTACCGTAATCGGATCGGGCAGATTGATCAGCGCCTGACAGTTCAGCTCCTGATAGGTGGTCACGAAGCGCTGGGCCAGGAAGGTAAAGAGCGAATTCGCCGCTCCCGCATCGGGCGAAGGGCTGGCCTGGGTAAACTGCTGATCAAGCTTCAGACGAGCCGGCGCCACATTGACCAGATTCTGACAGTAGGTAGCCGTGCTGGCCTGGTTGAGCGAACCCACAGGAGCCTGATCAACCCCAACGCGATAGGCATTCAGCTTGCGCAGATCGAGCTGATCATTGTTGAGCACCATTGGATCACCGGCAGGCACAAGGGCCACAGGCTGCTTCTGATAGAGGGCAGCCTGCAGCTCATTAAGCGGCAAGGCCGCCACCGTATGGCCGGGATCAGCCAGATCGGGCGCCATCCAGGGCGTGCAACCAAGGGCACTATCGAGACCGATCGATAGCAGCCGCTCATCGCTGCCGTTGGTTTGCACCTGCGCTCCCTGCAGAGCAGCAACATTGGCAGCGGTCATCTGAGCAATACGCCCATCGGCGGTCACCAAATACTCAGTCACCACGTTGTCGCTCTGATCCTGGTCAACCAGGCTGAAATCTCGCGTCGTCGGGCAGGGCTGGCCATCTTTGGCCGTGCCGATCGGCGGAACCTTCAGCCGCCCACTGCGAATGAGATAATTGGCCGCGGCGAAGAAGGCTGGGGCATTGCAGTAGGCAAACTGACCAAAGATACTGCCATTGACTCCGTTGACGCAGCGTCCCTGTCTCAGGCTGCCATTGTTATCAACCAGGGTCAGATTGTCGCCATTGAAGCCGAACCAGAGTCCGACCACCGCCCCTTGGGGCAGCTTGGGCGGGGTCGGCTGGATCGCCGGCTGCGTGCCCTGGTCGACAACGAGAGGATTATAGATAGAGATCTGCCCAGTACGGGGGTCCAGAATGGCCCCCTGGACAAAGGCCGCCTGCGCCGGGTTGGCCTCATGACATGGCCCATTGGCGGGATTGGTGGCAACCAGTTGGTAGGGCGTCGCCAGCCCCTGGGCGCTCAGTGGATTAGGCGGCACGATGAGCGAACAATCGGTATTGTCGTCAGCCGCCCGCGAGGTCAGGTGGGGCAGCACCAAGACCCCCGCCGCAATCAGCAGCAGGAGCAAGGGAATGCTTACCCCCACCAGAATCGGCCAGCGGCGACGTGCTCTCCGTGATCCCTCGTACATCGATAACGGTGCTTGCTTCCGGGACATAGTAGCTGGTTACCTTTCCTTTCCACAGGATGATGCCGCCCCTCAGCGGATATCACCAGTGCCATTCAGACAACTGGTAGGCAAATATAAAAGGGAAAGAGCGATGAGAACCTTCACTGCACCCACCCTCTGCCGCGCCCCCACCCCCGCTATCCCCCCCTGGCCTTCAAGCGGGCCTCCCTGCTCACCCGCCCGCCTATCCCCGCCCACGACCACACTTTGACCCGGCAGAGAGCACTACGACACAGACTGGTTCCTGTTCAGCTAGCCCTATACAAGCATAGAGCAGATGATATGATCCATATGCATCTACCAATCCGAGGCTAATAAAAAAGTACCGGTACAGAGTTGAGAAATCTCAACTCCAGCCTCAGCTTTTTCAGGAAATCAGTACCAGGGAAAAATGTCCTGTAAAGGATTCGCAACTTGAACGTGTAAGGGGGATCGTCCTCCGGCGGTACGAGCCTGGGAAGGGATGATGGCCACTCTCAGGCCAGTCGGTGGCAAGTGGTGTCTGGGAGAATCGGGATCGGGTGCGCGTGCGGCAGAAAAGGCAGTCTGCTTCACCATCCAGGCGCGGCCAGAAGCCCGCCCTGGCCGGCCTGACGGCGCTTAAGCGAGCGAGACGGCCCTCAAAATTCACGAAAAGTTAACGTCCTGGCTGATTGTATTTTAGGATGGGCGTGGTATAATGTGAGTGTGATCGGGGATCTAGCAATCCTTCAGTAGCAGTTCAGGTGCTCCTCACCTGCCGCTCAGGACTTCCCCATTGAGATCACCACAGGCAGACCTTCTGGCGGGAACCAGGCGAATTATAACTGCAGCCGGACCGTAACAGTCGGTTCATTCAGCCCAGTGTGTTCAGAGGAGCGAACACAGAGTACAGAAGAGGTTTTTTTACCCATGATGTCTTACGAGGATTACCAGGATCGTGTTCTTACCTGCCGTGATTGTGGTCAGGACTTTGTCTTCTCTGCCGGCGAGCAGGCCTTCTTCGCCAGCAAAGGGTTAACCAACCCCCCGGCGCGCTGCCCTGATTGCCGCGCCGCCCGCCGCAATGGCTCCCGAAGTCAGTCTTCGCCCCGTTCCTCTCGGGAGCAGTACGAGGCTGTCTGCTCCAACTGTGGACGACAAACCACCGTTCCTTTCCTCCCTCGCGAGGATCGCCCCGTCTACTGCAGCGATTGTTACCAGGAGATTCGCTCCTCCCGTGGCGGGCGTCGCGATGAGAGTCGGAGCTATAGCTACTCGGGCAGCTATGAGGGAAGCCACGGACGCGGGCGTGAGCGCCGCGGTGGGCGCCGCTGGTAGTCGATACTCCCGCCTTTTCCGCTGTCTGACTGAGGCTCTGTCTCTTCGACGACTGCCGGGGTTCGTTTCAGCCTTCCCGGTCTGACGCCGTCCGGCTTCGTCCGTCACTAGCAGTCCCTCAACCTCCACAGCAGGCAGGAACGAGCTTCCAACGGAGCAGGTTGATCCGCTCACAGCAGAACTCAAGAGGCAGGATGAAGGTCAGACCTTCGTCCTGCCTCGCTCCTCGTCGGTCTATCCGCTCAGCCCGACCCCACCTCTTACAAGAGACTGCCGGGAAAGTTCTCCCTTTTAAGGGGTAGGAGGCAGAGCTGAGTCTGAGTTAAGACAGCTCAAGGCTGCCAGACGCCCCCAGATCTGGGCTAACCCATTCCGGCGCTCTAGGAGGCCGCCTGTGAGGCCTCCCAGTCGCTCCGAAAGGTCGTCTGCAGCGTCGCCAGCACCTCTTCATCAGCTACCAGGATGCCCACTTCACGATTGCTTTCAAGGCCCGACGGCGAGCAATTCTCTGAGCCGACAAAAGCCTCTCGCCCGTCTATGACGAGCATTTTGGCATGCATATAGAGCTGGCCATCTTCGCGTACCGCCACTCCGCCCCTCAGCAGCGTGGCGATGCCTTCAGCGTTTGGATCATTTTCCGCGCGCGGGGCCGGCAAAATGACCTGCACCCTCACCCCTCGTCGCTCTGCTGCAACCAGGGCGGCTTCAATCTGCTGGTCCCGCATCTCTTCCTCTTCAACGAAGACGGTTCGCTGCGCCTCGCTGATCAGTCCCTGGAGAGCGGCCCGCGCGTTGCCCGGGCTAATGACGAGATGAGCGTCGTTGATCGCGGAGCCACTGGTCGTGCGCTGCCAGTCGGCCTCGAAGAGGGCGCTCAGGTTGCTGACATCCCCGGGCCAGGGATCGACGATCCCATACTCACGGTTGGCGACGCTGCGGTTCCCTCCCAGGGCTGCCCGGCTGAAGTTGCCAGTCATGATATAGGCACGCGCTCCATCCACAATCATCAGTTTGGCATGGGTGAGCGGGAAAGCAGGATTGGCATAGCGCGCCTCGACGCCAGCAGCGCGTAGCTGCCGTATGGTACCTGCGGGCGAGCCACCGCCGTAGGGATGAGGCTCTAGCATCACACGCACGGTCAGGCCCCGTTTAGCCGCTTCCTCCAGGGCCTGAATGACGCTACGATCGGTGAGCAGGTAGATCTCAACAGCGAGCGAGCGCTGAGCCTCAGCAATGGCCTGCAGAATGACCTGCTCGCCAGCTTGCGGCTCAACAAAGAGCTGGACGCCTTTGACCCCAGGTCCGGGGGTCGCCGCGGCTGGGCGAGAGGCGGGACGGACAAGAGGGGACGGCTGCGCCGCCTGGGCTATGATCCCTGGTCCCGGCAGCAGTAGTGGCCAGACGAGAAGCCAGAGCGTCAGCGAGAAGAGGATGACAGGCTGCCATCGCCAGCTTCTGCTCTGAAGATGCGACATTGCCATGCCTCCTGGCTTTCAGGGATAGGTTTGTGGTATTCAGCGCCTTGGCGGCTGGCTCTGCGGATCGCCCATCAGTAGTGCCATCCGCTTGCTCAATGAACTACAGCCAGTATAGCTAGCCGTCCCAAGGCCAGAGGAGAGGCTACAGGCAGCGCTTCCCATCGATAGGAGCCGGTTGGCAGCCCAGCATAGCAGGAGGGAGCATCAGGACGGGGACGGAACTGCATATGAAACGGAGGGCGGAGCGCCATTGCTCCGCCCTCCCCTCTTGGAGGCAGGCTCACGATGAGCCACCACTACCGATCAGGAGGCTCGCTTAGGAATGGGTATCGTTCAAGGCAACATCGTCTACGAAGAAGTTAGTGACCAGCGACGAATCGGTCGTCCCCTGGAAGTAGACCTGGATCTGCTGCCCGTAGTAGCTGCTCAGCGCCGAGGTCAGATCAAAGGTGTACTGCGTCCAGCCAGCGGCATTGGCATTACACCTGGTCTGTACGGTTGTGATCGTCGAGCCACTAGAGTTACGGATGCGCACGTAGAAGTAGTCGTAGCAGGTGCTGCCCGACTCTTGCGTGCTGATGTAGAGCCAGTAGCTCAGAACCACCTTGGTCGTCGTGCTGGGCAAGGTGACTGTCTGCCAGATCTGATCATTACAGCCGTTATAGCCGCAGAGGTAGGCGCTGTAGCTGCCCGTGTGCGGGTTCGTCGAGTCGACGATCTCATAGCCTCCCGAGGAAGATTCCTGCCAGGGGGTGCGACCACTCTCGAAGCCAGCGTTGCTCAGCAGCTGGGTGGTAGTGCCACCGCCGCCACCGCCGCCACCGCCACCACCACCGCCTCCGGAGGTGCCAGCGACGTCACGTGCAAAGTTCCACACATCGGGCGAGCCGATACCAGTCGCCAGATCGTAGCCCGTGGTGGCCGAGTAGTAGAGGTTATTCCCGCTGGTGATATCGTGATAGGCGCTATAGGTCTGTGTCGTATTATAGAGGCGGTAGATGGTAGCGCTGGCCGAGCCAAGGGTGGCTTTGCCCTGCGAGGTCAGGTACTGGTTGACATCAGCCGCCACGCCGGCCCAGAGAGGAGCTGCTGCGCTGGTACCACCAACGGCCAGCCAGCCAGAGCTGGAGCAGCCTGCCGCAGTAACAGTACAGTAGACCGAGTAGCCTGTGGCCGGGTCGGCATCCGCCGAGACATCCGGCACCATTCGATTGGCATTGGTCAGATTCGGGCCGGTCTGGTAGGAGGGACGGGCGAAGTAGGAGCTGATGCCACCACCGCCGCCCGAGCCATGTGGGCTGCGCTGCGTGTCGCTGGGATTCGACCAGGCTGACTCACTGCTGTAGGTGCCGCCACTCCCAGTGACCAGATGCGTTCCCCCAACGCCGACAACATACGGATCATCGGCGGGCGAGTCCACGGCCAGACTGTTGTTATCACAGTCATAGGCACCCGAGTCACCAGAGGCAGCGAAGAAAGCCTGGCCCTGGGCCGCTCCCTGCTTGAAGATGTTGTCAAGGGTGGCCAGCTCTGAGGTTCCCGCCGCCGCTTCGCATTCACCCCAGCTGATGCTGACGACCTTGGCCAGGTTGTCTGTCACAATACGATTGTAGGTGTCGTTGACCCCTGTGACAGTGTTGGGTCCAATGTAGATCTTCTGGTTCGCACCTGGCGCGATGGCCGAGACGACTTCCATGTCCAGCTCGACTTCGATCGCTCCCGAGCCAGCGGTGTTGGTCGCTCCATCTACCAGGACATTGGAATATTTCGCTGACCCGAGGCCATAATAGCTCAGGTAGGCATTGACATCCGAGGCCCGGTAGCCGTCCAGCTCAAAGATGGCCACGGTCTGGCCGCTGCCGTTGCTCCCACCATTGATGAGCGAGTTCATGTCATAAGCGGTACGCAGCTCGCTCGGAGTGTAGCCACCACCAGGACCAGTGTGCGGCATCTGGCTGCTGCTGAGACGCTGCAGGCCCAGGGGACGATAGTGGGCAACGTTGTCAAGGCCCGCAATGTTGAGAATCAGACCGCCAAGCTCCGCCGGCACGGATGGCTCACCGGTCGGCGCGTAGACGGTACGATTCCCCATCTGATAATCGGCCAGCGTGATGGCAAAAGCCTGCTCCACCTGGGCAACGCTCCCGCTGGCGCTGATGAGTGTGCGGTTGGACGAGACGCTGTTGACGCGCAATCCCTGGGCACGCAGGTAGGCCACAACCCGGTTGACAGTCTCGGGCGTTGGCCCAAATTGCTCGCTGAACTGCTGCGGCGTGAGGTAGTGATGATACAGTGGAGACTGCGGATCATTCTGCGCCGCTAGCAGCGCATCGAGTTGGGCTTCGTTGCGAAGCTTGAGTGCGATCGACAGCTGCAGGGTGTGGCTGGCACTCTCACTGTGGAGTGGCTTGTGATTCCTTAGCAGCGGGACCATATGCCCACGAATCAGACTCCGATTGGTCGGAGCCTCTCCATGCAGCTGGGCATAGGCAGCGGATGGCACAATCAGAAGGAGTAGAGCCGCCACACTACTGGCGCTGAGCGCAAGCAGGACAATGGCTAGGCGGCGCGCAGATCGGAAGAATGTTGCGATGTTCATCGGCACCTCTAGCTTGTAAGGTCGGTACGACTGTGTACCGCTAGACTTGGCCGGACAACATGGTCAGAGACAGCCTATCATCAGGTAGTACAGGCAAAAGGTGGATCGGCTAAGAGGTCAACCTTCGGGTCACCTCCGCCAGAGACAGGAACACCTCGCGGGGGTTGAGGAAGACACCTCCTTTGCTTGCAGTGCACGTATCTCAGCTCGTCAGACAGCTGAATATCTGTAGCAGAAGAGGCCACAGACACAGGAGAAACTCTACTCGTGGTCCACGTGCAGGAAGCAGCTGGCACCGGGGAGTCATACATCCCCGCTTGCTTCCTTTATACAAGACGAGCCTATAGTTAATAATACCGATGCAGATCACGTCTGTCAAGTATATAGGACCGGGACAGAGATACCGTCATCTCTTCCGTTTGCACAGAAACGCTAAAAAAGCGCAAGGAGGCCAGGAGGAGGAAGAGCATGCAGCCGGTACCAGCCGAGAGCCGGGCTCTCAGTCCCGAGCAACAGGCGCTCACGCAGGTTCTGACTCAAGGGCCAGGAAGGAGCGCACGAAGACGTATAATTATTAGCAGATGTAGAGATATGCCAGTGAGTACGAAAGAAAGAGCGTTCCACGTCCGTGAACAGATCGTCGACCACAGCAACGCCAGAGGGCAGCGTGCCCGCCAGTCATCGCCAGCGGCTCAATACCTTCCGCGCCCTGCGTCATCGCAACTACCGTCTACTCTGGATCAGTCTGGTTGTCTCCTCAGTCGGGACCTGGATGCAGATCGTCGCCCAGAGCCTGCTTGTTCTCAAGCTGACCCATAACTCGGCCCTGGCCCTGGGGGTTGTCTCTCTGGCTCAGGCCAGCGCTTTCCTTCTCTTTGCGCTCATTGGGGGAGGAGTAGCCGACCGCATCGACCGTCGCCGGCTGCTTCTTTGTACGCAGAGCATCTCGATGGGGCTGGCTTTTCTGCTGGGGGTGCTGACCCACTTGGGAGTTATTCAGGTTTGGATGATTGTCCTGATTGCCTTCGGCAACAGTATCGTCCTCAGTTTCGATCAGCCGGCGCGCTCTGCCCTCATTCCCCAACTGGTGCCGCGGGAAGACCTCATGAACGCCATTTCGCTCCAATCTGCTGTTTTTAACGGAGCGGCGGTCATAGGGCCCTCGCTGGCCGGTCTGACTATCGGCCTCATCCACTACGCGGGCAACTTCTTCCTCAACGCCGTCAGTTACCTGGGCGTCCTGATTGTCCTCTTCCTCATGCGCGTCCCGGCAGGCGAGGGTCAGGCAGCGGCACCTGGTGCCCATGCTGGCAATCTCCTGGGATCGATCCGTGAAGCGCTGCAGGTCATTGGGCGCGACGCTGTTCTGCCCTGGGTGATCGCGGCCTACGGCGCTTTGTTGTTCTTCAATCCCTCGGCGGCCATTATCCTGCCCTATTTCTCCGTGCAGGTGCTCCATCTGACGCCGTTTCAGCTTGGCCTCCTCTTCTCGGCCTCTGGCATTGGCACTGTAGCGGGAGCGCTGGGGCTGGCTTCCCTGGGGGAACTCAAGCGCAAGGGGCGACTACTCATGCTGGCTTTTGGTCTCTGGGCTGTGGCCCTGCTTTTGTTTGCCCTGAGTCATCTCTTCTGGCTCTCGCTGCTGACCCTCTTCCTGGTTGGCGCCATGCAGAACGTGATTGCTGCCACCACCATCACGCTGATGCAGACGCGCGTTCCTGCTCAGATGCGAGGACGTGTCATGAGCCTCAACACGCTGATGATCATGGCAATCAGGCCCCTGGGAGATTTCTGTGCGAGTGGTCTGATCGCGCTCATGGGCGGTCCCCCGACCGTGGCCTTAGCGGGGGCCATCGTCGGCCTGCTCAGTCTCCTGCTTGTGGGTGGGCGTCCAGCCGTGCGTCACCTCGCAGAGCCAGGCGCTCACCCACACTAAACCAAACCGGAGCGACTCCGCTGCGGGCCGCGCTCCGGCCTCAGCCTGGACTGACAGTGACAGCGATGACCTGGGGACTGCTCTGCAGGGGGTTCTGCCCGCCATCACTGGCTGTAATGGTAATCTGACCCCGCAACGTTTTCAGCAGCAGGCGCGGAGGCGTGACGTAGACCGCGATGGTCGTTCCAGAACCGTTCTCGCTACCGCTGGCCTGACTCAGATGGAGCCAGGAGGCGCTATCGCTATCGACGCTGGCAACCCAGGCCACCGGGCGAGGACAGCCACCGTCAATGCGCAGGGAAAGCATCTGCGGGGGCGGATTTGGCTGCAACAGCGAACTGTTGAAGCTCAAGCTACTGGGGGTGACTTCGAGTACGCAGGGAGCCAGAACCGTTAAGGTCACTACTACCACCTGCACCTGCTGGCTGGGGTTGGCCGGCAGGCCATCGGCAGGCTCCAGCGAGACACTGAACTGGCCGTTATAGCTCCCCGGCGTCAGGTTGGCCGCATTGACACTGACACTCAGTTGGGCCGTCTGGCCAGCCGCCAGGGAGCCGCTGAGAGGCGCCACACTCAGCCAGGGAGCCGCGATCGTGTTGAGCGTCACCGACCACAGCAGCGGATGCTGGCTAGCGCTCAGCAGGACAGAGCGCGCCGCCGGCGGCTGGCCTCCCTGCTCGATCGTAAAGCTGAGGCTGTTGGGCGAAAGGGTCGCCCCCAGCGGAGTACGACCCGGGCCGCCAGTGGTCGCCGTTGTGGTGGCACTGCCGCTTGTGCCGCCTGGAGCCGCCGAGGTTAGCCAGTTCAAAAGAACCGCCACCGTTTGTGTTCGCTGCTGCATGGAGAAGAGGATAAAACCACTATAGGTACCGGCGCTTAGCTCGCTGAGGTCCACGCTGACATGGACACTCATTCCGTGGGCTACATCGACCCGCCCACTGGCCGGATCAACTTTGAGCCAGCTCGCCGAGGTAAACGCCTGCCAGCTCAGGCTGGAAGCGCAGCCCGGTGCTAATCCCAACTCAAGCGACTGATCGCTGGCACTATTCTGCCCTGAGCCGATCGTAAAGGTCAGGCTCTGCGAGCTTAAGGCTAGGCGACAGGCAGGCAGGACCGTGAGCGAGACCGCCAGCACCTGGGTCGCTGTCGCCGCTGGGACCGAAGAGCGCGCGCTGCTCACCTGGACAATGGCCAGGTAGAGACCGGGCAGCAGATGGGTCCCCTGGGCTGTTATCTCCAAAGACAGACTCTCACCAGCGGCGAGCTTTCCCTGGCCCGGCTTGAGCTGGAGCCAATCGGCGCGCGCCGGCAGCGGCGCATCCTGGCTAGCCTCGGGCGGTACCGTCAGACGGCTGGACCAGGTCACCGCCTCACGCGCGGGATTAGCCAGTGTGGCAAATTGTGCTGCGGGCGCTGGACCACCATCGCTGAGCGAGAAAGCCAGAGCCGCCGGCGTCAGTAAGAGCGGCCACGCCTGCCGACCATTGTCTGTGGTAGGGATCGCTTCAACCCGCATCGTCACCTGGACATGCAGCGAGGGGCCGCTATCAGTGCTGAAGGTGATGGTCCCGTGATAGAGGCCTGGCCGCAGATTGGCCCGTGACCCTGCGATCAAGATTACTTGACGCTCGCTGAGCACACCTTGTGTCGGCGTAGTCAGAAGCCAGGGCTGATCGCTGCTCGCCGTCCAGGAGAGGCTTCCATCGCCACCGTTGCTTAACCACAGGGGCGCCACGCTATTGAGACCTTGCACCGCCGCGCCCAGGTCCAGACTGCGACGACTGACCTCCAGAATCGGCGAACGCAGCGGACCACCGGCCAACACCTGAACCGTCGTACTGGCCGTATAGTGGGTGGCGACATCTTCGGCCTGAATGGTATGGCTACCGGGACTCCAGTCGCGCCCAATGGTGACGGTTACATCGGCGCTACCTGCCGCCCCCAGGTGAACAATGGAGGCCATCCCCACAGGCGCCAGGGCCTGACCAACATCGTAGCTGAAATAGACCTGGGCAAAAGCCGGAAAATGATCGAGATGGAGATGGACAGCCTGGCCAGCATGGACCAGCGTCGGCATGGCCGTCAAGAACGGCGGCTGTCCTACTGGCATGGTCGGCTGATGGATCCCCGCGAAATGTGAGCGGATCAGCCACCCATTCAAGCTAATGAGCAAGAGCGCCAGGAGCGCCAGCCCGACAAAAAGCCAGCGCAACCAGGGCCTGCGTCCTGGCTGGCTCCACCATAGCGCCCAGCCCCGGCCTTCTAAGAGCCTGGGTCCTCTCCTGGCCTTCCTGAAACTGGCGAGATTGGAGCCAGACGATGAGCCGCCAGGTCGCGCCCCATCCACCCCATTGGAAGCGGGTAGACTCGTTACCGACGTCGCCCGCATCGACTCTGCTCCTCCAGCTGGCTCGCCATCGCGTTGGGGGGGCCTCCAGCTCCAGGCTCCCAGCTCCTCAGACCAGTCCTGGCGCCGCCGGGCCATCCTGGACCAGCGCCAGGCTGGCCAGCTCTGGTTCGCCTCACCATGCTCAAGCGGGGGAAAACTGCCCTGAGCCCCTCCCTCTCGACCTGTTCTCTGCTCTGATCCCGGCGCCAGCGTAGAGCGCACCCGTGGATCAGCCCCATCTTCCTCTTCCCAAACCCCATCAGCAGCACTCATCGGCACCGTCGGGAAGCCACGCAGTGAGGATGGCAGCCAGTCATCACTATCCGAAGAAAGCCCAGCTACCCGCCGTCCTTCATCTCTCGGGGGAAAAAGCTTCTCTTGCTCAGCGAGGGCATGACGTTGCAACAGCAGTGCCCGACACTCGTCGCAAAACACCACCCCTTGCTCACATGACCTGTTGCAGTAGAGGCACCGATTCATTGTCACCAGACCCTTCCTACACTCTCAAGCCGCATCCTATGATCCTATGACCAACTCAGTCCAAATAGACAGCTCTGGTACTGCTATGAATAGATAACGAAGAATTCACGAGTGAGTCACTCTAGAAAAGGCGGCAGCCCATTCGTCTTGATATTATCAGGCACAGGGAGCTATTGTCATCCCCCATTTCTCTCTTTCATTGACACCATGCAGAAGTGCCAGTTATACTCTCCTTGCTCTGGAATGAGGCAGTCCAGTAAGCGCGCGCTAACAGCAAGCAAGCGAGAAAAGAAGAGGGGGAAACAAGATGTGGCAAGAGGTTGGAACAGCACCCCTGGTCAACTGGAGCAGTGACCGACAGCAGCAGCAATGGTCGCCTGTGGATGACAGTCCTCATGCCTCGGTGGAGGAACTATGCGCGAGCGCAATCGCTATATCGATAGAGTGATCGGCCACTATCGGATCATTGCCGGCCTCGGCAATCGACCAGCAAGCAGCGCCTATCTGGCTCAGCATCTGACAGCCCCCGGCCACACAGTGGTGATCAAGTTCTTCCACCCTCCTTTCCCTCGCAATCGCGAGCAGTATTTTCGCGAAGTGCGCCTGTTGCGGATGCTGCGCCATCCGCACCTACTTCCCCCGCTAGAGAGCGGTGTCGACCAGGACGAAGTCTACCTGATGAGCGAATATGCGCTGCGCGGCTCGCTGCGCCAGCGGCTGGCCCGCCAGGGAATGGCTCCGCTGAGCCTCTCCGAGGCGGGGGCCTTGTTGCAGCAGGTCGCTGAGGCCCTGGCTTATGCCCACCACTTCAATGTGACGCATGGCAACCTGAAGCCGGAGAACATCGTCTTCAATACCAAAGGAGAGCTATGGCTCACCGATTTCAGCTGGGCCACGGCGATCGACGGGGAGCCGCAGCTGCGCCCTGGCAGTTGGCCCTACATGGCCCCTGAGCAGTTCGAAGGGAGGGCAAGCCGCGCTAGCGATCAGTATGCCCTGGCCTGCCTCGCCTATGAGCTGCTGACTGGACGGCCCCCTTTTAGCGGCACGGATTTTGCAACGCTGGCCCGGCAGCACACCCAAGAGCAGCCGGTAGCCCCGACACAGCTCAACTTGCTGCTACCCCGCCGGGTGGATGAGGTGCTCCTGCAAGCCCTATCCAAAGACAGTGACCAACGCTTCCCCACCGTCAAGGAGTTCATGGCAGCGCTCTTCCCGGCAGCTGGCACCACTCCCGCTGGCAGCCTGCCGGCACCAGCCAGCAGCAGTCTCCCGCACCTACCCGCTGCCAGCGAGATACGTTTCCTATCAGCGGGACGAGCCAGGCCATCCCCTTTCGAGTTCTCGCCGGCGAGCGGCGAGCTGTCCCGCCCCAGCGACGCCAGCCACGTCCCCGAGGCCGAGAGTTCCAGCCCCAACCTCAACCACCTTCTTGGCCTCGGAGGGCTGCAGCCTGGCACGCCCGACGCTTCAGCCGCGAGTAGCGAGGCCAGCAGTACTCAAGAGCAGGCAGGGACTTTCACCAGCAATACATCGACAGAGGAAGAGATCTCGATCTATGAGCAGGCGACCATCCCACAGCCAGCCCTGCCCAACCAGAGCCAGACGACAGCGCCAGCCGCTAGCGGAAGCGCCCTGGAACAAGCAGGAGAGCTGCATCAGCAAGCCAGCGAGGCGGAGGAGGCAGAAGCCTCAGCCACGCCCGTCCTCCTCTGGAATGAGCAACCTACATTAGCCAGTGAGAGCGTCAGGCCAGGGCCAGCTGTCGGCAGCACAGCAGGTCTTGCGGGAGCGGGCGCCGGTCTTCGCGGCAGCCCGGGCCAGGGCGTCAACTATTGGCGCGAGGCCAGTCAGGGACGCTGGATTCTCATGGGGGCGGTCAGTCTCCTGGTTATCCTGAGCCTGCTCATCATCTTGCTGCTGCCACTGCTCTCAGCCGGCCTATGGCGTCAAACAGCCCAACTGACACCCACCCTCTCAACAAGCACCGTCATGGTCACAGTGACCCCGACGCCTTCGCCCTCACCCAGTCCGACGCCTTCGCCTTCACCTACAGCCACACCGACGCCTTCACCCAGCCCAACGCCCAGCCCGACACCGCGTCCCACGCCCACGCCCACGCCTACGCCCACCCCTCCGCTGCTGGCCGTCAGTCCAGCTCAGCTCAATGGATCAAACAACTGTAGCCATGAGAGCTTCACCTTCCGCTGCCAGGTCACGCTCTCGCTCTCCTCCGCCGCCAGCGATACCACCCAGTGGTCGGCCAGCAGCTCAAACGTGCGCGCCTTCTTCGCACCACAGCAAGGCTGGCTAGAGCCTGGCAGTCAACAGCAAGTCACAATCTACATCTACGCCTCCTGCCCGCGTCAGGGCCTGCTGCTCTTCCGCACCCAGGATGGCACCTCGGCGCAGGTCAGCTGGACCTGCTAGCACCAGCCAGGAGGTCCGGCAGGGGTAGCTGCCCGGCGTTCCCCTGCTGCCGCCCCTGCGCCATCCACCCCTCTCCGGGGGAGTGCCTCCCTCACTGATAGCGCAAGGCCTCGATCGGTGTGACCCGCCCCGCCTGCCAGGCCGGCAAGAGCGCCGCCACCAGCGAGGCCACTAGAGCCAGGCCGATGATGAAGGCCAGCTGGCCCCAGGGAATGACAAAGACCAGGCCGGTCTGATAGCGCTCAAAGAAATTGGCGGCGAACAGATTGCTCGCTAGCAGCAAACCCAGCACCAGGCCGATCAAGCTGCCGAGCACCGCCACCAGGACGGACTCCCCCAGGAAGGCCATCCTGATCAAACGACGGCTGCACCCGAGCGCGCGCAGCATCCCAATCTGTTGGCGCCGCTCAATCACAGCGCGCGTACCCGTAATGGCCAGGGCCGCTACCCCTAGCAGGAGCGCCAGCCCGACAATGCCGATCATGATATCGCTGAGCAGGATGCGCGGCCCACGCACTTCCCAGATGGCATCTTCCAAAACGGTCGTCTCCAGACCCTCATCGAGAAAGGCCGAGCCAAGCTGCAAGGCCAGCGCTCGCTTATCCTGACCTGGTGCCACCTTAAAGTAGTAAGCCTGGACCTCGGGATTGTTCGGGTCGGGCGCAATCGAACCATAGAGCCGCTGCGAGATGTAGAGTCCGAAATGATCTCCGTTGCTGTTATCAACCACACCAATAATGGTGAGCTTGGCGACCGAGGCATTGAGCAAGGCAGAAAGATCATCGCCCCCCGGCGAGCGCGTCACCCAGAGGCTTTGCGGCGCGAAGCTCGTCTCTCCCAGGGAGATCCCACTGAGAGCAAAGGTATAGTAGGGATCAAGACCGGGCGGCGTGAGCGGTACCCCGGCCTCACTGGCCGTCGGCGCCGAGGGATCATAGACCCCTGGCGAACCGCGGGCACCCAGACTGGCCGCCAGGGCGCTGCTGTCAATCAAGGCGTAGTTCGGATGCTCTTGCAGCGCCTGCCAGACAGCAGCATCACTGCTGAAGCCGCGCGCGCGCGCCACCAAATGCAAACCATAGCCCTGGAGAAAGCCCCCACTGATCACCTGAGCCGGATAGAGCCGCCAGGCCGGCTGAGAGGCCGTCGGCTGGATCACCCCCACCAGTGTCGTGGTTCGCACTCCGATGGCGCTGAAAGCCCCAGGATCAATGCCGTGCCGGGCCAGCATAGCTCGCAATTGCTCATCAGGGGCCTCTTTTCCCTGGCTGGATAGCAAGGGCCGAAAGTAGGGAACAGCCTGAATGTCGTAGCCTCCAGTCTGGAGATTAATGTCGGTGTAGCTGTGCTGCATGGCCGCCGTGATCACGGTCATCACGGTCAAAGCAAAAACAACCAGACTGAACATCGTCACGCTCAGCCCCATACGAAAGCGATAGTGCAGCGGATAGGAGGCCATCAGACGAGCCAGCAGATGCAGACGTGGGCGCACACGCGAGAGCGCTAGCAGCGGCCTGACCAGCAGCTCGCCGTTGGCAACAAGGGCCCAGACGATCCCCAACGTCATCATGAAACCAGCCAGAAAGAAGACTTCGATGCTGGAGCGAAAACGCACCAGGCCCAACGAGGCGAAGAGATCGAAGGGAACAGCCCAGTAGGCACAGATGAGCAGGCCAGCAATGGCCGGCACCAGCCGCTCGCCGAGACGACGAACCTGCGGCTTGTATCTGGCAGGACTGAGGGCCAAAACGCCAGTCTTCAGGAACAGGCAACCACCAATGACCAGGAGCGAGAGGCCCAGGGAGAAAGGAGCTACCAGGCGCTCCGTCAAACCATAGGAGAGCAGCCCGAGGCCCACCAGCAGCGGAAGCAGACCCGCGAGGACCAAGGCCCTCCCGCTCTCGATAAGCAGCTCGCTGAGATAGCTGAGCAGGCGACGACTGCGCTGACGCAGAGCCTTCACCACTAACCCAAGTAGCCCCCTCAGCTCCGCCAGGGTGAGCGATCGCCGCTCCGGCTCCGGTAGATTGCGCAGAGCCTCCACTACAGTCATGCGACTCACTAACCAGGCAGAGACCGTCACAGCGCAGAAGGTGAAGATGGCCCCAAGACAGTAGGCAATGAGCAGGCTGCGCGGCTGAAAGGTCAGCTTGAGCGGGAAGTCAAAGCGCTCCAGCACCGGCCCGAGCAGCAGCACTAACAAGGCCCCAATGGCCACACCGAGCGCCAAGCCGATGAAGGAGGCCAGCAAATCGTAGAGCGCCCCCTCGAAGAGAAAGGTCAAGACCAGATGACGACGCAGCACACCGACAGCCCGCGCCATGCCCATCTCAACCCGCCGTTCCGCTGCGAGCAGCACGAAGATGAGAAAGATGAGCAGCATCCCAATAGCCACAATAAAGAGGGCGAACAGAACGAAGATGCGCGAGAAAATGTCTTGCGCCTTCTCCGAATTCAGAATAGCGAGCTTCTTGACCTCAATGACGTGGACGTTGCGCGGGATGAGCCGCTCTAGCTTCTCTTCAACGCGATCGGAGATGGCAATGCTATCGGGTCCATCGCTACCGTGATTAGCGACAAAGATTTGCGTGATGGCGTTGCCGCACTGCTCGATCCGGCGGAAGAGCTGAACCTGACTGACGATAAAAGGGGTCTCGCCTATCATGCCGCTGCTATCGGCAATAGCGCGCACACGCACCTCATAGCGCTGCCCTGGCCAGCGCTGCGAGTAGAGATAGAGGCGATCGCCCGCATGAGCGTTTAAAAGCTGCGCCAGCGTCCGATTCAAATAGACCTCGTTGCGACCCAGCGAGGCGAGATGTAAACGGCCCTTGCCATCCTCAGCCACAATACCCCCAAACCCATCCTCGCTACCCGGCAGAGCAGCCAGAGCCGTTACAGCCGAGCGCACCTGACGCGAGGTCTGGTCGGCCACCAGCAGGCCATGTTCCATGATGGCCGCCCCCAGAGCTGCAATGTCAGGGTCGCCACGCAGCCGCATCCGCAAGCGATAATAGACGGCCTCGTCGAAGAAGCCCAGATCGCCAGAGCCACCCTCGATCGCCTCATCAACGTTGCCCACATTGTAGGTCGCTACACTGCGCACCGCGCCCGTCATGACATCACCGGTTGCCAGGGCGCTAGAGAGCAGCGTAGTCGATAGCATGAGCGCGAAGATGATCAGCATCATCTGCGTGCGCCGCCGCGGGATGTTGCGCACACCAATCTTAAAAAAAAGCCGATTGCCCAGCGCCAGTACCAGAACCAGCGCCACAATCGCCGAGGTGATGGTCAGCAGGATGGTGCTGAGCGTATCAAGTGGGATGCCAAATAGTTCCGTCATGCCACTTTCTTGCAAATGACTGAGCCTGTCCGATACCTCCTGTCACGGCTGCTCTCCTCCGCGGCAGCCTGCCTTACTGCTTATCTGCCAGGCCAACATCACTGGCCTCTGCCGCTCAAGCGGCGCCAGGGCGTGCCCCGGCTCAGCGCAGCGCCTGATAAAAGAGATCAGCCAGAGCGACGTAGCCGATGACGCTCGGATGGAGGCCATCGCTACTCACGTACTCGGGATGGCGGGCCAGATTGTAGCGCTGCTGCGACAGATCAACGAGGATCAGATGATGCTTCCTTACATTATCAGCAATGGCCGCGTTATATAGCTGAATCTGAGAACGCAGCCATTGCTGATCGAACGAGCGAAAGTGCGGCAGGAGCGTCAGGTCGGGCACATTGGCGATGGCAATCTTCGCTCGCGGCGCCCCCGCCTGCAGGCGCGTGAGGAGCAGATCCAGATCGCGCGAGTAGGCCGTCACCGGTACCTGATCGGCCAGATCGTTCACAGCCAGCCAGATCGTCACAATGTCAGGACGGACATCGAGCGCGATGGGCAGTTCCAGGCGCAGGGCCTGATGGAGATGAATCCCCGGAATGCCGAGATTGACCAGGTGGACAGATGGGCCTAGCTTGTGGGCCAGGTCGATGGGCCAGTTATCGGCATAGGGGTCAGCCGTGCCAAAGCCAAAGGAATCGGAAGCGCCAATGGCGACGTAGACGAGACCTTTATGCAGGGTTCCCAGCTCGTCGGTAGCAACGGGCGCTTCACTCGTCGGGCCGCAGGCGCTGAGCAGGCAGAGACCACAGAGCAGGCTGACCAGCAGCCACAAGCTGGCCGCAGCTCGGGATAAACAGCCCGACCACGATCCAGACCGCCGCAACCATGCCACCAGCCAGGGCCGCTGCTGGCTATCCTTGCCTTTGCTACTGTCAGACCTGGGCTGACTGACGTCAGCCCAGGGAGCCCAATCCCTCGTTGTCATCCTCATGCCCAGGCACGTATCTTTGAGATTCCCTCTGTTGCAATGACAAGTTGCCTCTCTACGCGGATGATATCATCTTTTTATATATCATACTATGCCAACGCATCGACATCAACAGGCGAGTCGAGAGGGCAACCAGGGGAAAAATATCCGGCGCAGGGAGAGAGGAAGCACCGCGAGAGGAGAAAGGCCCCAGCAGGGAGCCGTGAGACGGCTCCCTGGACAGCGTTGAGTGAACGAGCCAAGCCGGGCCTCCCGCAGGCCAGTGCTATGCTGGTGTTCAGGGCCTCCGAGCGCAGCTTAGGGCAACGAAGACGGCTTGCGACCTTCGGCCTGAGCAAAAGCGGCCTCTGTTTTAGCCGCCATAATGAAGTCATTCTGATGCAACCCGCCCACGGCGTGAGTCCAGAAGGCGACCTTCACCTGCCCCCATTCGGTTACCAGCTGCGGGTGATGATCCTGTTCTTCAGCGAGAGCACCAACCCTATCCGTGAATGCGAGAGCGTGGGCGAAGTTATCGAAATGGAAAGTCTTTTCGATGCGCTTGATTCCATCCACCTCGATCACCTGCCAGCCCGGAAGTTGAGCCAGCAAATGCTTGATCTCAGCATCGGACAAAGCCGGCTCGCCGCCGCGACAAGGCACACAACGCATCTGAGCTAAATCTTGCATAGGTACCTCCCTCCCGTCTTTCCTTGTGAGGAACCTGACACAACAACACGAACGGAAACCAGCCAGAGCAAGCACGCAAGCGAGGCCGCTCTCACGAGTGACAGACCCTGTCAGTGCTCAGTATAGCCGAGGAGGTCTCACTCCTGCCACTGTTAAAAAAGGAGAGCGTCCGAGCCATCCATTCCCCTGGTCCGACCTGGCGGACTCATCTGTCCGCTCCCAGGACCGGACCGGGGGCTGGCCCGGCACGCTCTCCCAACATTCCCGACCACCCCCCACCTCTCCGCAGGATCGCGCCACACATACGGAAAAAGCAGCCCATTCCCGGCGCTGGCTGCCGCTCAGCATTCAGCCGTCCCTAGTGATCCCCTAGCATCCTGCGAGCCAGCGCGACACAATCAACCTCGTACGTGCCCGCGGCAATACGCGCCCTCAGCACCGCCACTCGCTCCGCGCGTTCCCCTTCGACCAGGGCCGCCAGCTCTGGCCCGGACACCTCCGTCTCACCTGGGCGCGTCTGAGACTCACCTGGTACCCCGTGGCCGTCCGCTTCGCTACCAACAGGAGAGGAACGCCTCCTGCGAGGCAGCGCGGGCCGCAGATAGCGCTCATCATCACGCTCGCGCTCGCCTAGCCAGGGCCGCCACCCAGTCCCTGTATCCTGCAGAGATGTAGGCTGCCAGCTCTGCCCCGATGCACTGGCCTGAGCCGCGTCAGCCCCTGAGCGCGCTGCCCGACTGCGCCTCGACCCTCCGCCCGCCCGAGTCACTTGCCGAATGCGCATGATGATCAGGACTCCTCTCTTTCTTCGATCACTGCGTCGCCAGCAATAGCCAACAGAGCGCTTGCCACGGGCACCGGCGACGGAACGACCTTCGCTCCCCAGCAGGGGACCTATGCCTGTTTCCAGTGTAAGAGCCGGAACCCGTCCCAGGTAAGGGGTATTTGTCGCTAATTCGAGAGACCAGAAGTCCCTGATTCCTATCGCCAGCCTACTGCCGCCGCCTGGCCTTCCACTTTCGCCGCTCGCTCCCTCTGGCTTACTGGCAATAGGCTGGCAGGGAGCCACTAAAGACTTGCGGATGCAGCAGTTGGGCCAGGCACTGCAGGCCATCGACGAGGCGCGGCCCCGGACGCTGCATCAGATCTGTACTGAGATGGTAGACGTGGCGCAGCTTGAGGGCAGTAATCTGGCCCCAGTTGGAACGGCGATAGACCAGCTGCGGATCACCGCCATAGCGCGGGTCCTCGGTGAGAATAATGTATTGGGGATTGGCGCGGATCACGGCCTCATCGGTGACCTGGGGATAGCCGCCATTACTCGTATTATCGTGGAAGACATTGACCGCATTCGCATCCTGAAGCAGCTCATCGCCAAACGTCCCCCCTCCAAAGACATAGGGCTTGCCAGGCGTGCTATCATCAGCCTCCAGCATCACGGTGGGCGCCGTCGTTCCCTTGACCGCCTGGCGAACCTGAGCGATGCGCTGCTGCAGCTGTCTGACTAGGGCATCCGCAGTACTCTCAGTGAAGGTCAGGCGCCCGACCGTCTGAATCTCAGCCAGCATCAGCGCAATCGTATTGTCCGGCAAATCAACCACGTGCAAGCCTAGACGTGCCAGTTGCGCATCGTACTTCTCCGTGAGGCCACCGGAGCTGAGTACCAGATCGGGATGCAGGGCCACAATCCGCTCTACATTATAGTTGCCGTTGGCATCCGAGATACGCGGGAGTTGGGTCAGTTGCGCTGGATAGTCCGTATAGTAGTCGACAGCCACAATACGGCTCTCCAGATGGAGCGCAGCCAGAATCTCGCTCATGTTCGGCACCAGAGAAATAAGACGCTGCGGGGCCGTCTTCGGAAAGACTACCGGCGTGCCATAGATATCGCGCACCACTGTTGGCGTGGGGCTTGGCTGCGCCGCGCTGCCGCCACCCTGGCTCTGTCCACAGGCAGCAAGCAAGAGAAAACACAAAACCAACAAACAGGGGAAAAGCCGTCGGGAGATGACAAGGATGCGCATAAAGCTCACTCCTCCACAGCAAAAGATAGCCGTCCATTGTCACCTCGCGTAGAGGGGGCGCAACTACAACACAAAAGGACCGGAGAAGCAGCGGGTCAGCTCGGTTTGGTGGTTGATAGTCCGCCTGCTCCTTTGACGCGAAGGAACATGGGCCACTGGCATCAGGCAGGTCTCCTGGCTTCTGGCTCAAGCGCACCTTGACGCGCCTTCCCATTCCCTGGCCTGCAGATGTTTCCATGCAGGCTTGCCCAGGAACAGTGGCATCTATGCTTTGCTTGCTTGTTCACCTACTCGCACCCGCCCACAGTGGGGAGCGGACGGGTCGTCAAAGTGCTCACCAGTCACAGTAGCGCGACTGCGCCGGATTCTCACCGGCTTCCCTATTCTGCCGGAAATGAACGCAAGCATTTCCGGCCACCCGATGCATCACACGGTTCACTGCTGGCAGAGGAAGTATATGCAAGAGGCTGCCTGGCTGTCAACCCAGGGCGGCCCCTGTTTCGGGACAAGAGCCAACGCGCTCACTGCAGGCTCCGAAAGACCCGGCGACAGAGGGAACCAATCAGCCGAGGGAATATCAGGAAGATACCAGGCGATCAGACAGGCAATAGAGATACGGCCAGCTCGATCCCACCCACCCCCATTCCAGAAGGCCAGGGGGGCAGTCCAGCTTCCAGCTTCAGGCAGCGACCTGCTGCACCTCGACGACGATGACACTCACATTATCATCGCCGCCGCCATCGAGTGCCGCCTGCAGCAGGCACTGGCAAATCGTCACAGGATCAGCATTGAGGCCCAGCAGATGCTCAATCTGAGGATCGCGCACCATCTCCCACAAGCCATCTGAACACAGGAGCAGCTTATCGCCCCTCAGCAAAGGCACAGCAAAGACATCAACCTCGACCGCTGCCCGATCCCCCAGGCAGCGATAAATCTGATTGCGCTGCGGATGACGATAGACATCCTCACGCGAAATAGAGCCTGCACTCAGCAAGCGCGCCACCACCGAATGATCTTGCGTGATCTGGGTCAGGCCCGTTGCCGGACGATAGAGATACGTTCGACTATCGCCCACATTCAGCACGTAGGCCATACGATCGAGCAGCAAGGCCACCGTCACCGTTGTTCCCATATCAGCCTTCTCAGCACGATTGCGCTGGTAGAGCTTCAAGTTCGCGTGCTGCAGCGCGTCAACCAGAACGCCAGTCAAGAAAGCCTCATCGTTCTCGATCGAATTCGTCAGCGCCGGCAGGACCAGCTCGCAAAAGCTTTCTACCACCATGCGACTCGCCTCGCGGCCATTGGAATGGCCCCCCATCCCATCAGCCACCACACAGAGGCCGAAGGTCTGACCACTATGGGTTCGCTGCTGCTGGATAGCTACCAGGTTATCTTCGTTGGGCCTATGCTTACGCTTGAGACCGGGATCAGTGACAGCTCCCATACGAATGACCAGCGTTCCTTTCGACGGCAAGCTCGCCAGCGTCTCCGTACGTCGTCCAGCAACGCTCTTCTCAGCGGACGCCAGCCTATCAGGGGTGGGAGTCTCAAGGGTCTGGGCCTCTGCAGCGGTGGGAAAGGCAAGCTGCTCCTCGGCGGGGGCCGCCATCAGCGCGGAGAGAGCAGACGGGGACGAGAGAGGGAGATCAATCTGCGTAGGGAAATCGGCCCATAGGGCGCGCCGCGACTCCAGAGAAGGGTCAGCTCTCGTCTCAGCGCTGAGAGAGGAACCCGAGACAGCGGTCGGCGAGCGTGAGAGCGAGTCAGGAGAGCCGGCCCGGGGATGACGGGGAAGAGGCGCTCCGGCGTAGGCCGATAAGGGCTGCGAACGGGACCGTTCGCCGGCACCGGGTTGATAGTGCCTCGCAGCCCGTGTCGCCTGGACCTCAGCTTCGCGCAACTGCTCCAGCTCCTGCTTGAGCAGCCGACGCTCCTGCCAGGAGATCCAGCAGGTCCGTAGAAGACACCAGCCAGCAAGCAACAGCCCTATCCAGGCCGCGACCAGGAGCAGGGCCAGGATAGCCAATCCCACTAAAGGGGCCAGAAGAGCGGGACCGCGGGCCGCCCAAAGCGCTGGCAGTTGCTGGAGCGTCTGCCAGAGTAGCAACCAGGCATGCGGCGGGAAGCCACCCGACACCCAGACCAGGATAACCAGCACACAGAACCAGCCTAGCGCCCGCACGGGCAGCGGAATCTGACGAACCCCGTAGCCGATGTTGAATTGCCCCAGCATCGCTTCGTTATCCTCTCTTTACCAGGTCGCGCCGGGCACTCACAATCAGCTCAGCATCGTGCTTTTCTTGCAATTCTTGCCGACAATATTAAGTATACTCACGACTTCACCTGGTGTGCAGCATGACCATCCAAAATTCCTGGTACATGCGCCCGCAAACGCCAGAGAGCGAACGCCAGCATCCCCCCGCCGAAGGACTGGCCACCTGACCCCAGAGAGCAGGATAGGAGAGGGTAGCCCACCCTGCCGTGAGAGCCAACGAGGAAAGGGACTTGACAAGTCACAAGAAGTGGAGTATCCTTGTGGTGACAATCGCAGAGAAACCTTGAACCAACACGGAGAGGTCGCATAGAGGCCTAGTGCGGCGGTTTGCTAAACCGCTAGGGATCAAAAGTCCCTCGTGGGTTCGAATCCCACCCTCTCCGCCAGGCTACTGTTAAGTCAAGTGGCCTGTGTACAGGGGTGTAGCTCAATCGGTAGAGCAGCGGTCTCCAAAGTGCGCCCCTGTGGTGCTTCTGCTCTTGTTGCGGTAGCGCAACATCACTGAAGCGGGTGTGATTAAAGCACGACCTTACCTGGCCTCCGAAAGGGGGCGGGGACAACAGCATGGTCGAAAAGTCCGGTGGCCTGCGCCACAAGCAACGCACGGCGATACGCCCACCGGGCAGCTAGGCCGGGCATGGTGAAGGCTGGATTGCTTGAACCTCAGCCGCTCGCTTCGCTGGATTGTCAGTCGCAATTTGGAGGGCTGGCAACCGCTTCTCCAGCGAGGCACTCGTCAGGCGCACGGCGCCCAGGCGAGTGTAGCGGCGAACGAGGCACCTAAACCCGGAGCAGAGCAGCAGTGCAACTGGGGGATCGCCTAAACACCGCAAGGTGCATGGCGACGGAGCATCCATAGTACTCAAATGCTCAGGGTAATGCCTGAGACATGGGGAAGGGATGCAGGAGGTCTGGCCCGCGGTTGGCTTCCGACCTCTGGAGAGCCGGATGCATCGAAAGATGCACGTCCGGTTCGGGGAGAGATCATCGCCAGCCCATTGAAGATGGGTTGCGGTGGAGCAGCTCCACACCGCAGGTTGCGGGTTCAAGTCCTGCCGCCCCTGCTCGTGACCAGGTTGGTGCTCGTCAAGAGCACCAACCTTTTTTTTGCTTCGATCCTCCCCCCTTAGTAGCGCGCCAGGCGATCTGGCCTCAACTGGCACCTCTTATATACCGCTCGCCTGCTGCCGCGGCCAGCCTTGGCCCCAGCTTCACGCATTGCCCCATCTCCAGCAGGTATGGTATCATAGGCAACAGAGCAACATGCCAGACGGCAAGGAAGGGCAGCAGGAAAGGCCAGCGCGCAAGCCAGGCCAGACCAGCCCAGAGCAGGCAGAGTCGCAGAGCAGCTCAGCAGAGAGGGAGGGCAGAGGACAGCAGGCAGAGCCACCTGCTTCCCCCATCTCTTTCCTGCCTCGCTCCTTTTGCCGCACGCCGGCCCGGATTGGCTACCTGGCTGCCTGCAGAGAGCGCTCCTGGTTCCGCTGGCAGGTACAGCGGTCGGTCACTCAACAGAGAGATAGACAAGGGCCGCTTCAGCATCGTGAAGGGATGTTCGTGTGAGCAACGTAGAGAAACGTCAACGGATTGCCGTTTATCCGGGCAGTTTTGACCCGCTCACGCACGGCCACCTGGATATTGCGCGGCGCGGCGCCCGCCTTTTCGATACGCTGATCGTGGCAGTCTACGCTGTTCCCGATAAGAACCTGCTCTTCTCTGTCGACGAGCGGGTGCAGCTCTGGGAAGAGGTCATTGCTGCCGAGGGCCTCGCCAATGTGCGCGTTGAGAAATTTTACGGTCTCGCCGTTGAATTTGTACGCTCGGTAGGTGGTTCAGTTATCATCAAGGGCCTGCGCTCCCCCAACGACTTCGAGGCCGAGTTTCAACAAGGGCTGATGAATCGCAAATTGGCCCCGGAAATCGAGACCGTCTGTCTGCTGACGAATCTACAGCATCTTTTTGTCAGTTCTTCCCTGCTCAAGGAGGTAGCTCGACTGGGAGGGAATGTCAGCGACATGTTGCCGCCCGTGGTCATTAAAGCCCTGCAGCGCAAATTCGGCCAGAGCGAATCTTGAGTGTCACTCAGCCATCAACCATGTGATGAAGCGTGACCTTGTCAGCCTCGGCCAGATTGCCATCGCGCCGCCGATGCGCGGCCACCGGCAGAGAGACAGGTCAGAGGCTTACAGCCCGTGACAGGCTCCCTGACCGAAGGCCCGAGGCCGCTCGGTGCAGGCAGGCAGACAGACAGACAGATAGGCAACAGGCCGGCCTGTTGCGAGCAACATGGCGGGGAACATCAGCCGAGTGCGCTCTCCTCCAACGGCCCGGGTCGCTGGAGCCGATCAATCAGCTCAGCGGCGCAGCCTGTGAGTGGAGCGATCACTCATCTGTTCGTCGGTTATACTGTCAGCCAGCTGCAAGAGAGCACGAGGAAGAGGAAGGGTCAGTGTGGATATACTCTATCTGGTAGATCGCCTGGAAAACCTGATCGCCAGCAGCCGCAGGATGCCCCTGGTCAATCAGATCATGGTCAGGGAAGCCGAGATTCTGGCGATTCTTGATCAAATGCGTGCGGCCATTCCAGAAGAGGTCAAGCAGGCCAGGCGCCTGCTGCAGGAGAGGGAGCGCATCCTGGCTCAGGCCCAGGCAGAGGCGGCCAGTATCCTGGCCAAGGCCCGCGAGGAGTCCGAGCGCGTCATGGATCGCGAGGGGCTGCTGCGCCAGGCCGAGGAGCGCTCAGAAGAGTTGGTACGTCTGGCCGAGGAACAGGCCCAGCAGCTTAAGAGCGAGGCCAACGCCTACGTTGCGGAGACCTTGCGCTCCTTGCATGAGCACCTGACAGCGATCGAGACGGAGATCAGCCGTACCATTCTCAGCATCGAGAAGGGTCTGGAAAGCCTGGAGGTCTCTTCACCGTATGTCGAAGAAGAGAGTCCAGGTGAGGACCAGGCCGCCGGGGAGCTGTCAGAGGAGGACTATGCCCCCTACGCCGATGAGGAGGAGGTGGAGGATGCCCTGCCCCCCCATCCTTCCCCCCGCCGCTCTTCCCTGGCCGCTGATACGATGGGCGGTCCCATGCTGGGGCGCCCAGGCGAGCCACCACGCCGCCCTGAGCCCAGGGCTTGACACACCTTCTCAGGGTCACCTATAATGAACCAGCGTACGTGAGAAGCTGAGTATCTTCCAGACTTGCGCCATCGACAGACAGCCTGACCTGTTCAGCTCTATTTGTAGCCCTTCTCCCGTTTAGTCGTCTACTCTGGGGCAAAAAGTGAGGTTCCGTTTCCTATGCAGTACAACGTGGCGCAACTGCTGAAGGCACCCATCGGGACTGCCTTCCAGGCAGATATTCATGAAGAAGATGTTCAGCTGGATAGCGATCTTAAGATACTCGGCGCTATCAATGGCCACGTCCGCATGCGACGCACCGACTACGGGTTGCTGGTCGATGGCTGGGTGGATCTGACCCTCTCGATGGTTTGCGATCGCTGCTTGAAGCCTTTTGAGCAGCCTATGCATATCACCTTCGAAGAGCTGTTCTATCCTACCATCGATGTCACCAGTGGCGTGCCTGTTCCCCCACCTCTGGGTGAGGACGAGGGCTTTCCGATTGACGAGCACCATCATCTTGATTTGAGCGAAGCCGTGCGCCAGCACCTGCTGCTGGCGCTGCCCATGCCTGCGCTCTGCCGCGAGGATTGCCCTGGCCTCTGCCCGCAGTGCGGCCACGATCTGAGTCTGGGACCCTGCCAGTGCCAGCCGGAGATCGATCCGCGCTGGGGCACGCTGGCCGAGCTGTTGCAACAGCGTTTACCGTCGCAGGCTTGACGCGCTCGCTGGTCACGCTGGTCATCCAGCCCGTTCCTGCCAGCCAGCCCGATTATGGAGATAGAGGAGGAGCTTTATTCTATGGGCGCATTACCAAAACAGCGAGTTTCCCATGCGCGTAAGGGCGAGAGGCGCGCGCATTTTCACCTGAAGCTGCCTCAGCTGGTGCTCTGTCCACAGTGCCGCTCGCCGCGGCTCGCCCATCACGCGTGTCCTAAGTGCGGCACCTACCGCGGTCGCCAGGTCTTCTGGCCGAAGGAGCGCAAGCATTAGTGGCCACCCTGCCCCCGTGCGCACTGCGGTGCACGCCAGCAGGCCTGCACCCGACAGACGGGGCGGACGGGCAAGCCGAGACTACGACCAAAAGAGGAGAGAGCGCGAGGCCACGTCCGCGGTCGGGCGAGGCAGGGCCAGAGCAGATACGACGATGAGTCAGTCGGTCCCAGTGCCTCGCTCGTGCCGCGTTTCTCCCTCGCGCACAGTGTAACCCTATGACAGCACAAGGCATAGCTTTCCTCTTCCCTGGACAGGGCAGTCAGACGGTGGGCATGGGGACCGATATTTATGAGCAGTCCCCTGCGGCCCGCCAGGTGTTTGAGCGGGCCGACCAGGCTCTGGGCCTGGCTCTCAGTACTCTCTGCTTCCAGGGACCGGAAGAGCAGCTACGTGAGACGATTAACGCCCAACCCGCCATTGTCACTGTCAGCCTCGCCCTCCTGGCCGCACTGCAGGAGCGGCTTGCTCCCCACTCTAGCTGGTCGTCCTGGTCGTCCCCTTTGACTCCCACCTTCACCGCCGGCCACAGTGTTGGAGAATATGCCGCCCTCGTCGCTGCGGGCGCCCTCGACCTGGAGGACGCCGTACGCCTGGTGCGGGAACGGGGACGCCTGATGCATCATGAAGGAGGCGTCTGCCCGGGCGGAATGGCGGCGGTGATTGGCCTGGATGAGGCAACGCTCCAGGAGATCTGTCAGGAGGCCAGTCAAGAGGCCGCACGGGAAGGAGCAGCGGCCCAGCCTCAGACCAGCCATCCTGGCTGGGGCAAGGTGAGCGTGGCCAATGTCAACGCCCCCGGCCAGATCGTCATCTCCGGTGAGCAGCACGCCCTCGCGTTGGCAATGGAGCGAGCGAAGACGCGCGGCGCCAAGCGGGTCATTCCTCTGGCAGTCAGTGGCGCCTTCCACTCGCCCGTCATGGAGCCTGCTGCCGCTGGTTTGGCCCAGGCACTGGCTACTACGCCGTTGCGCGAGGCAAGCATCCCTATCATCAGCAATATCGAGGCGCGTCCGCTGACCAATGCGGAGGCCCTGCGCCAGGAGCTGGCGCGGCAGGTCGTCGCCCCCGTGCAGTGGATTCGCAGCGTCGAGTACCTGGCCGCTGCCGGTGTCAGGATCTATCTGGAGATCGGCCCCGGCTCAGTGCTGACCGGCCTGGTCAAACGCATTGTTCGCGATGCTACCACCGTGTCCATTAGCAACGCCAGCGAACTGGACAAAGCGGTGACTGCCTTGCGTGAGCAAGGGTTGCTCCAGCTCTGATGCGGTATAATGAATCACAGGTTCTTGCCCGCAAGCCCGCGGAAAGAGTCTAGCGAGCAACCAGCGTCCCGTCAGGATGCTGCAAAGTCGAAGGGGAGCAAGCACTATGACCAATGAGCCTCCAGGCGTGGTGCGCGTCGCCCGCCAGGTCTTGACAACTATCGTCTCGAATGCCGCGCTAGGGGTGGCCGGCGTGGTCCGCCTGGCCCGTGGAAGCGAGCGCTGGCCGGCTTTTGCTGGTCGCGAGATCCCGCGCCAGGGTGTGGCTCTGACGGTCAAGGACAATACCGTGAGCGTCGACCTTTACCTGGTCGTGGCTTCCGGCGTCAACGTCGTCGAGGTCGCCACCGCGGTCCAGGAAGAGGTGGCCGCCGCCTTGGAGCATATGGTCGGGATGCAGGTGCGTGAGATCAATGTCTACATCCAGGATGTGGCTTAACGCCTTGAGCAGAGGCAGGAAGACGAGAGAGGCACGATCACACCAGGTCAGTAGATACGTAAGTAGGCAGATAGGTAGGTAGGTAGTAGAGAGAGGAGATGTGGCATCCACGATGAGGCGTGTTCGACAGAGGCTAGCTTCCTGCTCGCGCGCAAGCGCACGCGGTCGGGCAAAGCCAGCAGCAAGCTAGACCAGCGATTGGGTGAAGACACTATGCCGCTAGGGATACGCAGACAGGCCCGGATGGTCGCGCTGCAGGCGCTCTATGAGTTCGATACGGTACAGCACTCCCCGGTCGAGGTGGTGCGGCGCCATGCCCAAGAGCGCAATCTGCATCCCCGGGTGGTGGATTATGCCCTTGAGCTGGTTGAGGGCACCTGCGCCCACCTGGAGACGATCGATGCGCAGATCCAGAGCGCTGCACGCGAATGGCCACTTTCACAAATGGCTCGCATCGATAAAAATATCCTCAGACTTGCAATCTATGAGATTCTGTTTAATAATACGGTACCAGCAAAGGCAGCCATTAACGAGGCGGTCGAATTAGCCAAGCTGTTTGGCAGCGACTCTTCGAGCCGCTTCGTCAACGGCGTCCTTGGCACAATATTTGCGCGGGCACAACAACAGCAGCCCACTCCAACAGCGGAAAGCGAGGTGACATCCTAATGGCTTCTGGCTCTGGCTCCGGCACCGGCTCCGTCGCCGAGCGCTTGAAGCGGATCATCGTTGAGCAGCTCGGTGTCGATGAGAGCGAGGTGGTCCCCAGCGCCTCTTTCGTCGAGGATCTCAACGCGGACTCCCTGGATCTGGTGGAGCTGATCATGTCTCTGGAAGAGGAGTTTAAGCTCCAGATCTCGGATGAGGACGCTGAGAAGATCACGACGGTGGGTGAGGCCCAGGAATATATCGAGGAACATCTGCGCTAAGCTCCTTGGAGCTGCGCTGATCTGATCCGATCTTATTATTCACTAACCTGACTCGATCTTCTTCTGCGGATACGAGAAGCAGGTGGAAGACAGGAGGCGGCGCGGTGGCCGCAGCTCTACGGCTCTATTTGTTTTCCCCTCTACCTTCCCTGGGGACTGCGGGATGCTCTCGGATCACGCCGTAGATGCGCTCGTCGCTTCGGCTTGTCTGGTAACAGACAGCCGGTCAAACCGCCTCTCTGCTTTTTCTCGCTACGCTTGTCTGCCCGCTTATGCGGTCAGTCAGTCAGTCAGTCGGTCGGTCGGTCGGTCAGCTCGCTCTGAGGGCAGGCGATGCGCTTCTCCAGCCAGATTTGATGGCTTATGTGGCGTGGGATGGGTGGGGCGGTGGTCGCCGCTGATCTCGTCTTCCCCCCTCACCTCTCCCTCTGTCACATTTCTTCTCCCCCAGGCATCTCCTTAAGTAAGGAGAGATTCCCTCGTCTGGCCGGCAACCCCCGGCTCTGGTTGACGTCAAGCGAGTGAGGATGTAGATAGCAATGGTACCCGCGGCGCAGGCCGTTGAGGCACTGATCCAGCAGTACGGCAAGTTGGTCTTCCATACAATCTATGGCCTGACCGGCGATTGGGAGGAAAGCCAGGACCTCACTCAGGATACTTTTCAGCAGGCGCTGAAAAGTATCGAGGCCGCCCGCGCTTCCAGTGGCCCTCATTTTAACGCCCGTGCCTGGCTGCTGAAGATCGCTCTCAATACGGTCCGTATGCAGGAGCGCCGCAAGCGTCTCTTCCGCTTTGTACCCTTCTCCTCGCTTGGCAACCAGAACCGACGCGATCAAGAGTCAGAGGGCGAACGCTTAACAGAGGATCTCGCGGCCCAGGCGGCTCCCGTCCAGCCTGATGGCTATGGGGCCGCACCTGGCTCTGATCCCGGTGACCTGATCGCCGAACGCGATGCCGTCCAGCGAACGTTGCAGCGCCTGCCAGAGCCACTGCGCGTCTGCCTTCTGCTTTCAGTGGTGGGCGATTTCTCTAGCGCGGAGATCGCTCAGATGCTGGACCTGAGCGAGCCGGCGGTTCGTCAGCGCCTGGTACGCGCTCGCCGGCAGTTCCAGCAGCTCTACGCCCTGGAGCGCGGCGATGGACCGGGTCGCCGACCCGATCTCGCTCCCGCTTGCCAGTCCGGCGACGCGCCCGGAGCGCCAGCCCCCTCCCGGCGCGCAAATAGCGAGGAGGCGACGCCTCTCCAATCCGAGCAGACGCTGCATACAGGAGATGCTGCCAGTGAGGAGAGACCCGAGCGGCTGGCCGCCGGTCCCCCCTGGTACAATGGGAGACGCTATGCAGCCTTTGGACTCTGTTGAGGTGCTGCTCCTGCGTCACTACGGCGAGCAGGCCCCTACCCCCTCCGATCTGGAGAGTCGCCTGCGCGCAGGCGTGACCAGAGAGGCCGCCTCTCTGGAAAGTGGTCAACGTATCGCTCGCTTGCTGGGCGAACGGCGCTTGAGCCGCCGCCGCGCCGCCGCTCTGGTGGCCCTTGGCGCGGCTGGGGCCGGTATGCTGAGCCTTGGCCTGGATTGCGTGCAGTCTCTGCTGACCCCCCACCAGCGAGAGCTGTCTTCCTACCCCGCTTATTCTGGTTAGCGAGAGGGAGAGCATGCCACCACGCCAGCTCTCAGCCCCCTCTCTCACGAGCAGGGGCGTTCCTGGCAAGAACAGCAAGCGTGAGCTACAATAAGTAATGAAAGAAGAAGAGTGTCGTCGCTTTCGGAGTGCATAAAGAAAGGCGCCACGCCTTGATCAGGTAAAGCAAGACAAGACGAGAAAAGAGAGGGTGCAACTATGGTCCCCGGATTCCACGGTCTCGATCTGGTCGTCATTCTGATCGTCGCCCTGCTGATCTTCGGACCCAAGCGCCTGCCCGAAATGGGGTCGGCCATCGGGAAGAGCATCAAGGAGTTTCGGAAGGGGATGAGCGATCTCACAAAGGACAAGGATGAGCGCGATCCTCTGGATGAGCCTTTTTCCCCTTCTTATGCGGCGCGCAATAATTTGAACCGCCTGAGCAGCGGCAGTAGCCTGCGCCAGGACCCGCTCTTTGAGCCAACTCCCGAGCTGGTTCACGAGACGCAGCCTCAGTCAACCCAGGGCCAGCCTTCTCCCGCCAGTATCAGTAAGACGGAACCGGCCAGCAGCGAGAGCAGGCAGAAGGCGGAATGAGACACCGCTCTCTCTGGATAGACTGGAGCTGTACAAGGGAGCAAAGTAGCAGCTATGCAGAGTAGATGCGTCCTATCGGTTCAGCCCGCCCTGCACCGCCGGGAGTGAGCAGAGGAAGAGCATGGCTACGGGGAACTTACAACAACCTGATTTGATGCCCGACCTGGATGAGACCTTCCGCTTTGAGGAGGAAGAGGAAGATGGCGCCTCCATGACGCTCGTTGAGCATCTGGAGGAGCTGCGCTGGCGCATTTTTAAGTCGCTGATCGCGGTCGTCGTCGGAGCAGTCGTCGCCTTTATCTTCCGCGAGCCGATTCTGCGTTTCCTGACCTTGCCGCTGCCGACGCTGACCGCTGGCCTACGCCTCGGCCCTCATGGAGAGCTGGCAGGCAAGGGTTTGATCACTATCGGCCTGGCCGAAGGCTTCACGGTCTTCCTCAAGGTCTCGATCGCGGTTGGTATCCTGCTGGCAATGCCGGTGATCCTTTATCAAGCGTGGGCTTTTATTGCTCCCGGCCTCTATCGCCACGAGAAAAGGGCCGCCCTGCCTTTCTTGATTATGGGCAGCCTCCTCTTCGTGGCTGGTATTGCCCTCGGCTTCGTGGTCCTGCAGTACCCAGTTCAATGGTTGATCGCATTCTCGTCCGGCGATTTTGTGGAGCTCGTTTCGGCAGACAGCTACTTTACGTTCGTGGCCTTCTTCTTGCTGGCCTTCGGCATCGTCTTCGAGATTCCTCTCGTGTTGACTTTCCTGGCTAAGCTCGGGATCGTAAGCGCCGAAACGTTGAAACGTCGTCGCGCCGCCTCCCACGTCGGATTGTGGATCGCCTCGACCTTTTTAACCCCCGGGGCCGATTTCTATAGCCCGATTATCCTGGGGGTGACGATGTCTTGTCTCTACGAGCTGACCATTCTCCTCATCCGCTTTATGGTTCGTCCCAGTAAGGCAGGCGCCTGAGCGAGCTTGCGCGAGTCCTGGAAAAGGCAGATGCCACTCGACTCGCCAGGCTCGCTCTCACACCTACTCTCGCCTCACTCTACACTCACTCTACACTCACTCACACTCAGGCGATCGCCAGAGGTGCCAGCACTTCGCTTCAATCTCAATTGAGAGCCTCCCCTCGCTGGTCACGATAGCTGAGCCAAAGAACGAGTTCCGCGCTGACGGGGGGCACACGAGACGACGAGTCCGGCTCAGTGCAGCCCGGCCTCAGCTTCGGCTGCTCCCCGCTCAGACGGCTTCATCCCGGCCTCTCCTCTTGTTTTCTCTTGCGGATCACGCCCAAAACCTTGCCATAGCACAAGGATGGCAAGGGCATAGCTGATGGCCGCCAGCACAAAGATCGCCGCATAGCCCTGCTGAACGATGACAATCCCTCCAAGGGGAGTCGACACCGAGTAGGCGATCCAATAGGCAGCCTGGTAGCTGCTGTTGGCCAGGCCACGCCACTGGGCCGGCACAACCTCCATTGAAAAGGCCTGCAGCACGCCCATTGTCATGTCCATCACCCCCTGACGCAGTGGATAGAGCAGGGCCGCCAGCAACAGGGAAGGACTGAAGCCCAGGACCAGCATGAGCGGCAGACTGAGCGCCTGCGTCGCGACTACGGCCCGCGCCTTGCCCAGACGCGCCGCTAGCCAGGGGGCGAGAAGCGTGGCGCCCGCGGTGAGAGCGGTGGCCCCCCCATCGATGAGACCAAATTGCCAGGAGCTGGCCCCCAGATGACGCACAAAAAAGAGATTGAAGTAGGGAATAAAGAGGCCAGCCCCGAAACCAATCAGCCCCTGCTCCAGCGTGAGCAGCACCAGGGCACTGCCCAGCCAGCGCCTCCAGACCTTCCAGTCGAGCCGGCGCCTCCAGCTGGCCCAGACTCTACGACGTACAAGACCGCCAACTCCTCCGGTCAGCAGAGACCTGAGCCTTCCATCAGCGGCTGGCTTCGAGAGAGGCCGCGGATCAGGATCGAGCAGAAAGAGGGGAATGAGACTGGGAATGGCCAGCAGGCCAGCCGCAATGAGGGCCAGCTGATAGGCTCGGGCCTCCGCTTGGGGGGCAAGCAGAGCATTGAGAGGGAACGGGAGCGGCCCCATGAACCAGGTCAGCTGACGAAACCAGACGGGCAGCGCTCCCCCGAGCAAACGCCCAGCGACCGAGGTCACCAGCGTCACGACCAGATTGAGGCTGAAGAGATGGGAGCGCTCTGCCGGCAAGCTGTTCTGAGTCAGATAGGGAGCATTGACGACGAGGAGGGCCGCGCTGACTACGCCTGCCAGGAAAGCCGTCACGAGCAAAGGCAGAGCCTGGCGAAAGAGGATCTGGCCAGCCCCCAGCAGACCAATCAGGAGACTGGCTACGATCAGGATGGTCTTGCCCCCCAAACGGTCCACACAGAGGCCCGCGGGAAAGATAGCCAGACCCGCCCCGACGGTAGCCGCAAATTGGACGGCCCCTATGAAGTCAGCGCGGTAGCCCAGAGCATCGAGATAGAGATTATACAGCAGCAGCAGAATGCCGAGCGAAACACCACCAAGAGCGTTGCTGATCAGATAGAGGCGAGCATTCCGCTGCAAGCGGGTAAACTGACGTAGGTAGTCAACGAGGAGAGACATGGCGCATGGATTGCACCGCCTGTTGAGCAGGCGCCTCCTCTCTGGTAGAAGCACGCTCTCCCCCCTTGCCGGCCCGGCCAGCACCCTGTTGGGCTTCGGTCGCAACAGGCAGGTCAGCAGAGAGGTCGCGGCCCGCTCTCGAGGGCCAGGCTTCGCGCGACGCTTCTCGCTGCTCCTCGCCGGCCACCGCAGCACGACGCAGCTCTCGTTCACGCGCCTCGCGTCGCACCAACCCCGGCAAGAAGAAGGCCCTGGCCACTTCCTTGACCATCACCGTCCGCGCTCGGAACTCGATCACCGCTTCCGCCACCCGGTCGCTTCCCTGCTCGACACGCCGGTCAACTGCCCGCACCCGCTCCGGCAGGCTGACCACACCCTGGACCAGCGGATGCTCTAAGGCACCTCCTTCAGCAGGTCGCTCGGCAGCGCTGACCTCCAGAGCCTGATTGAGCTGATCGACCGCCGGGCGTAAACGCTTAATCAGCTCGCTCTTCTCCTGGACCCAGGCAAAGGCGAAGAATAAGCCGATGGAGAGTCCCAGCGCCAGGACAATAAAGACAAACAACTCGATGGCCAGCACAATCGCCGCAATCTGGCCCCAGGTCTCCAGTGGATCAGCAGCGAGAGTAGCCAGAAGAGGGATGGACATCGTTACTTTCCTCCAACCTCTTGAGCACGGATGGCACGCATCTGCTGACGTCGGCGCTCTTCGCCGCGGCGCGCACGGCCCTTGCCCAGGAAGATGCGCAGCACCTGCTGCCCCGCCAGAACAGTGGCCACGGCGCGAATCCCCGGCGCCAGGGCGAAATCACGCGCCAACTGGGCCGCACTGCCCACCGTCGTCACCGTGTGACCGGCGGTGCGGGCCGTCTCTTTGACCACGCCAACCGTCTCCTGCATCGAGGCCAGGAGCGGACGCATCTCGTTGCGCACGGTCGTAATTGCTCGCAACAGGGCGAGAATAGTATAGATGAGAAGAGCAATAGCGATCAGCGTCGTTGCAGCCAGGATGATCAAAGCAATATAGAGCACTGCCAGCAAAACATGGAAGAGAGCAGCCAGGATAAAGCCTACAATAAGCAACACCAATACCCCAACCCCAATCACCAGCAAATAGCGCTTTGCGCTTTGCATAAGAAAGAGACCTCCCGGCAAAGATTTAGAGAAGCCTGTACTACCTGATTATAACGCATGGCCTTAAACAGCGACCACCAGCGCGGCAGTCGACTAGCTTCGGCCTCGCCAGTGACAAGGCTCTCATTACGTGTATACGCCGCTGAGGCCGCTCAGGCGACAGACCGCTCACGGCAGGCTATTTTCCCTTAGAAAGCTGAGCGTTAGCTGAGAAATTGCTGAATCTTTTATTGTTGACTTGCTCTCAGCTGCGTCCTGCGTGTATTGTCAAAGCAAGAGATCATGGATGAGGTGGCACAAGAGGGAACCGGCTCGGGCCATAAGGCCCGGTTCGAAGAGAAGGAGGGAACTTCTATGTTTGCTTCTGTGACGTCTGCAGCGATCGCTGCTCTTACCTCCGATTCACCGCTCTTTACAATCAATATCGGAGATTTTCATTGGACAGTGACCGTGGGAACCGTCATCTATGTGGTGATTGCCGCTATCGCCGGCCTCTTGGCCGAGTTTATTGTCGGCTGGCGGCTGCCAGGAGGCATCATCGGAGCGGTTATCGCAGGATTGATCGGCATTTGGCTTTTCACACACCTGTTTCCTTTCACCATTACCGGTGACCCCACGGTCTACGGCGTTCCCATTTTCCGGGCGCTCATCGGCGCGATCCTGCTGGTGTTTATCTGGCACCTGATCACTTTCGGCGCCTGGCGCCATCGCCGTCCATACTATCGTCGGGGTGACTAGCTCGCTCCTTTGTACGCTGACTCATTTGCCGCCGGGCCTGCTTTCTTCGCGGAGCCGACCGCTATCCGCAGCAGATCAGGCCCCGGCAACCCGCTCTCCCCCTCCCCCCCTCCCTCACTTGACCCAGGCAAACTACCACCCGACACATTGCCAGTGAGCGCTTTCTCCCGTATACTACAGCAAGCTAGTCGAGTGAGGGAGGCGTTGCAGTGGTCTTTACGACTCGTGCCTTTGTGACTTTTTTTACGATTATCGACCCCGTCGGGTTAGCACCCGTCTTCATCGCACTGACGGCCCATCTCAATGAGACCCAGCGCCGCACAGTGATCACCCGCGCCATCTTGATCAGCGCGGCCATCATTGCTGTCTTTGCCCTTATCGGTCGCTTTCTACTTGATAGATTAGGGATTACCCTCTACGCCTTCAATATGGCAGGAGGGGCTTTGCTCTTTCTCGTGGCAGTGGAGATGCTTTTTGGGCGATCGCCGGGGACGCGCCGCACCGCCGCTGAAGAGGAAGAGGCCATGACGCGCGAGGACATTAGTGTCTTTCCTCTCGCCATTCCGATGATTGCCGGCCCGGGGACGATCGCCACCACCATTCTCTACGTTGATCAGGCCCTGCCCGACCCTTTCAAGCTCTGCTCTGTGGCAGCCGCCATTGCCACCTCTCTGCTGGCAGCCTGGATTGTTATGCGCCACAGCTCCTGGATTATGGAGCACATTGGACGAACCGGGATTCTGGTCCTTTCGCGCATCCTTGGCATCCTGCTGGCAGCGCTCGCCATCCAGTTCATCCTGAATGGAACGTTGACCTTCATCCACACCAGCGGTCTGCTGCGCTGAGGCCAGTGGCAAGAGGAGAGCCTCCGCCCTAGAGTGGCACTGCAGGAGCTACCACAAAAAAAGAGGAGAGAGACGTCACCTTTTGCCAGGCCATTCGTAGTATCTTTTGAGTAGGGAGTGTGTCAATCGCCTCTGTAACCTCGGGGTTCAGGGCTATCTGGCGACAGCCTCCTGCTTCGCGAGGCAGGGCAGCCATCAGGTGCCCTCTGCTCCATCAGGAGCAACGGCTGCCATAGGCTTCTCTCTCCTGGCCAGACCATGAGCCTGGTCAGCAAAGAGAAAAGGACCGCTTTCTCCGGCTTCACCCGACAGCCCCTGGCAGCATGTCCCTATGATATCATGTAGGATGTGGTACCCAGGACACCAGCGAAGCAGTCAGACGCTCAGGACCTGGTAGCCCTTGCTTGCTGTCGTACGCCTTCCTGAAAGGAGTGGCTGAACGACCAGGAGTCCTTATTTTGTTACGACAGATGACACAGTCAGCTAGCCAGCCAGTCCAGCCAAGAGCAGGAGCTTTGACGGTATAGTGTGGCACTACGCCTGAGTGGAGGAGACATTTGGAAGCACAGACCGATATTCAATCTTACCTGGAACGTGGCAAACAGGCCCTCGCCGAGGGACAACCGCGAGAGGCAGCCATTGCTTTTGCCCACGCCGCCCAGATTGATCCAGAGAACCCCAAGGTACACCTGGGCCTGGCAGAGGCTAACCTGGGCCTGGGGGACTACCGGGTGGTGACCCTGGCTTGCAAGAAAGTCCAGGAGCTACAGCCAGAGGGCGGCCCGGAAAGCTTGTTAGCCCAAGCCTTGTTGGCACTGCTGGAGAAGCGCTACGATCAGGCACTGGCCCAGGTCGACCAGTATATCGCTCAGGAGCCGGCCAATGCCTACGCCCATGCTCTGCGCTCCTACCTGCTGCAGGCCCTGGGCCAGTACTACGATGCCGGCCTGGCACGGTCACGCGCTGCGCGCCTTTCCTACGGCGGGCGCTTCGAGCGGGCTTTCCCTCCCCTGGAGGATAGCTTCGGCTATCGGGGTGTTTCTTCTTCACCCTCACCCAGCGCACCCACCAGCCCAAGTCAGCCGCTGCCACAGGAGCAGGCTCCCTGGTCCCAGCGCAGCCAACTCCAACGCCAGATCACACGCGGACGCTTTATCTTGAGCCGCTACCCACGCCTGGTAACGAACGCCCTGATCGCTATCAACGTCGGCGTTTTTCTGGCCGAGGCTTTCTTGAGTCAGAGCCTCTTTATCGACGAGAATGTGCTCTACCAGCTGGGAGGAGAGGTCAGCCAGGTTGGGGACTACTGGCGTATCTTCACGGCGATGTTCTTGCACGCCAACATCCTCCATATCTTCTTAAACATGTTCTCACTGTTCTTGATCGGCAGTGCCACTGAGCTATTCTATGGCAAGATACGCTACCTGATCATCTACCTTGCCTCGGGGATCGTCGGCGGCCTGGCTACCTACTTTCTGATGCCCACAACGGTGCTGAGCGTGGGCGCCTCGGGAGCGATCTTCGGCGTTTTCGGTGCACTTGGCGCCTTCTATATCATGAACCGGCGAGCACTGGGACCTTTCGGCCAGGGGGCGATTATCAACTGGCTCTTCTGGCTGGGCCTCAACCTGGCCCTGGGTTTCGCTCCCGGCAGCAATATCGCCGTTTCTGACCACATCGGTGGCCTGATCACGGGCCTGGTGTTGGGCTTCCTGCTGGGTCGTCCGCTGGAGCGGCGCTTTCTCTAGCTCCTCCCGCCCCCAGCCCGAGCGAGCCTGCTCGAGCCGAACCAGGTTGCGGGGAGGAGAGAGACGACGATCAGATAAGCGTGACGGGTTGCCCGCTGGGAGTGCATCGCAGCCGATCGGAAGGAAGCGCCCCAGCAGTCCAGGCAGCCCGACTGTCTGGGCGCTCGGTCCGCGCCGGGGGAGATTGTTTCTCACTCAGGCGCTGGCTTTGAGGCGGGCCTTCTCGCTCGTCTGGCAGGCTGACCCCTTGCCTGTTTTGCCTGTTGCCGTGCTCTCCTTCCGCCCGCCTTACTTCTGCTCTTCCTCAGCCCGCACAGCGCGCCAGCAGAGGCTCACCCGCCGCCTGTTGGTAGACAGAGTAAACTAAATATAAGGAGCTGAGCCTGCAATCTCGCTGTGACCCGGCTGAGTCACATGATCCTATCCATGCCCTTTACCCCCCGCTCAGCTCCCTTTTTCTTGGTACATTGAGTAATAGAGAGGAGTCGTCGGCCCAGCAGGCGCCTGGACCAGTGGTCCAGGCGCTCAGACGCGGCCCGTGCCAACCACAGCAATGGCACGTACATAGGTTCCCGCCTGGACCAGCGTTGCAATGGCTCCGCTGGTGAGATCGAGGGCAAAGACGTTCCCATCGGCATAGAAAGTCAGCGTGTGCCCATTGAGCCAGGTTCCCAATTCAACCAAAGCCGCAGTGGAGGTTGCCAGGAGCACAGGCTTGGTCACGCGCAGATGGCCATTGCCATCGCTCACCTGCACCGTGTAGAGAGCACTGTGGCGGCCATAGGGCGGCTGGTCGTCGCTGGAAAACTCCACATAGACCAGGGAGCGCTCATCAGGAGTAAAAAGCGGCGTGGTCACCCAGTGATAATCAGCAATGCTACGCAGCGCCCGCTGCGCAGGAAGCACAACCTGGGCCTTTCCCAGCGCCGGCGGCGAGCCTCCCAGCGAAGCCAGACTCAAACTGTTCGCATAGGAGAGAGCCGCAATGTCCGCCGGAACACTATTATCGGTCGGATAGGGGACCTGCCCCTCGTTGGGCGAATAGAGGAGGAAGCGATCAGAGGGCGAGAGCAACAGCGGCCCCTGCTGCGGATCTTCGTCGAGAACCTCCTGCGGCTGCTGTTGCTCTTGTCCAACTGTGCTGGTAATCGGCAGCACCCACAGGCCATTTTGAATCGCTTCATGGCTGCCACGACTGTCCGTCAGTAGGAGATAGGCGAGCACCTGCTTGCTACTAGCCGGAAGAACAGCAAAAACCCGGAAACAGGGACAGTCTGCAGTCGATTGCTGATAGACGAGGTGGGTGCTGGCCAGCGGCCCGGCGTAAATCTTGATAGTGCCTCGCCCGTTGGAGGGTTCGCTACTCCAGGCGAGCCAATGCCCGTCACTGCTAAGGGCCATCGAGGTCACCACCTCGCCAGCATCGATAGTGGCGATCTGCGTGGCCTGCCCGCTAAAGATGTCGAGCAGCCAGAGGCCATCGCCGCTGTAAAGCAGCTGCCCGGAGGCCGTGAGCAAAGGCCGCACCGCCTGATTGTAGATGTAGCCAGGCGCGTTGAGAACCTCCGGCTGACCACCTAAAGGAGCCAGGAAGAGATTACCTTGCTGGCTGTTGGGGTTTTGACTGTTTTTGGGATTGCTGGGCAGATTCGGATTGTAGGGCTGCTCATAGAGCAGATAGCGACCTTCTGGTAACTGAAGTACAGCATTGGATGCACCGTTATTGGGCCAGAAAATCGGCGGATTGGGCGTCGGCGTCGCTGAGGGGTTCGGGGTCGGAGTTGGCGTTATGACAATCGGAGAAGCAACGCGGGTTTCAAGAGCGCTCACGGTCGCCGTTGCCGAGCGTGCAGCTGCCTGTTGAGCCTGGGGAGTCAGACCATAGATGAGCAGGCCATTGAAGCAGGCCAGGAGCAGCCCGACCAGGCTCAGCATAGCCAGCAGGCCGATTCTTGATAGGTGCATGTAGCGACTCTGCGGCCCGGAAGCAGAGTCAGCTGAGGCACGCGGTGGATCACTCACCTGATGAGCCAATGCTAGTTGTCGCCTCACATCATGGCTTCAATTTCTTCGCCGTCTGAGTATACACGAGAGCGGCCCAGGATGTGAAGCACTGGGCGAACTGGGCCGCGCGCATACTCGTGAGCTGCCACTGCTGTTGACACCAGCGCCAGCAGCGCGTCTGTAGTCCCAGCACTGGTGGCGGCGCAAAAGGTTTGCCGGCCTGCTGCCAGGCTTGTTGATGGTTCTCGCCCTGGACGATCACCCCACGCTTGTGCGCCTGTTCATCGATAAAGGCCGCCGTCTTCTCAAAGACCTCCTCGCGGTCGTAGTCTTTAGTAATCAGGTGATAGGAGCGATGAAAGGTAACCAGATATTTTTCGGACGAGCTGACCTGACGATAGATGGCCAGGCCATCGCGTGGGGGAACAACGTGATCGTGGCGCGCTACCATAATGAGAGCTGGGGCGGTCACCGCTGGTAGGGCCTGCCGCAGGTGGGGAAGAAACTCCAGCAGGTTCTCGATGGCCACCAGCACCCGCCACTGTTGGCTCTGCTCGAAGCGCTCACGACTGTAGGCATAGCGCGCCGCCGGATCGCGAATGTCTTCCCAGGCCCAGCGGATGCGCGGCACCAGCCGGCGCGCCAGCCGAATGAAGGGCAGAGTCCAGGAATAAAGGTGCAGCGGCGCACACATAGCCACGACTCCATCGACCGCCTCCTGTGCAGCCACGTAGAGCACCAGGGCCCCACCCAGCGAGTGGCCTACCAGAAATACCGCTGCACAGCGACGTTTGAGCGCCTGCAGCTCCGAACGCACCGCCTCTACCCAGTCTCTCCAGCTCACCTCAACCAGCCGAGCGATGTCTTCCTCTCCATGCCCGGGCAGGAGCAAATTCACAACCTGCAAACCCCGCGCTCTCAAATAGCTTTCCAGCTCCTGCATATCATATCGGCTGCCGTTGAGGCCATGCACTAGCACGACTCCCGCCTCTTCTTTGCGCCGCGTCACCTCCATTGCTCTTCCTTCGGACAAGCCAGCGCTGGTTGAGAACAGGGACGCCATCAGAGAGACCTCCTTACTATTACCTGAGCGTGTCGTGCAACATTCGCGGGAGCGGACCGTAGCGAATCGTGCCGAGCGCAGCATCAGGCCAGCTCTACTGGCGGAGAGCACCCGGCATGACAGGCAGGAACGCACACCACAGGCTGGCCGGCGCCCGCTGCCTTTCTCTCTTTCCTGTTGTATGGTAACGCGCCAGGGTCACACAGGTCAATGGCTGCGCTGCCCACGGCGAGAAGGGCTGGCCAAGCCCTTGGCGGAAAGAGTACTATGATGAGCAATCCTCGAACTCTCTGAGAAGGGGAATTCTCCAAACAAGGAGCGCTGCGATGAAGTTTGCAACACGGGCCATCCACGCTGGCCAGGAACCTGACCCCACCACTGGGGCGATCATGCCACCAATTTTTCAGACCTCTACCTACGCCCAGCAGGGATTGGGCGGCCACAAAGGCTTTGAGTATTCGCGTACCGGTAACCCAACACGGCAGGCCCTGGAGACCTGCCTGGCAGCCCTCGAAGAGGGAAGCTACGGCCTGGCTTTCGCCTCGGGCATGGCCGCCGAGAGCGCTGTGCTGAGCTTGCTGAGCGCAGGCGACCACCTGATCGCCTGCGATGACCTCTACGGCGGCACCTATCGCCTCTTCGAGCGAATCTTGCGCCGCTATCAGATGAGCTGCGATTATGTGCCGCTGGGAAGCACACCTGAGAGCTATGCCCACCTCATCCGCCCGACAACGCGGCTGATCTGGCTAGAGAGTCCTACCAATCCCTTGCTGCGCCTGGTCGACATCGCTGCTGTTGCCGAGGTGGCCCACGCCCACGGCTTGCTCCTGGTCGTTGACAATACTTTTGCCACACCCTACTTGCAGCAGCCGCTGAAGCTCGGAGCCGATATCGTGGTCCATAGCACCACCAAATACCTCAATGGACATAGCGATGTCATCGGCGGCGCTGTGATCACCAGCCACGAAGAGATCTATCAGCAGATCAAATTTTATCAGAATGCCGCCGGCGGCGTTCCTTCGCCGTTCGACTGCTGGCTGACCCTGCGCGGACTCAAAACCCTGGCCGTGCGCATGCAGCAGCACCAGGAGAATGCCCGACGCCTGGCCCGCTTCCTGGCAGAGCACCCGCGCGTCGAGCGCGTCTACTACCCCGGACTGAGTGAGCACCCCGATCACGCGCTGGCACAGCGCCAAATGCGCGGCCCCGGCGGCATGGTCTCCTTCCAGCTCCGGGGGACACGTGAGGACGTCGATCATCTGGTGCGCCGCTTCCAGGTCTTCACGCTGGCCGAAAGCCTGGGAGGCATCGAGTCCCTGGTCTGCCATCCCGCCAGCATGACTCATGGCTCCATTCCTCGCGAGGTGCGCGAGGCCCGCGGCATCACCGAGACACTGCTTCGCCTCTCGGTGGGAATCGAAGACAGCGACGACCTGCTCGCCGATTTGGAGCAGGCTCTAGCTTGAACAGGCCGCCCCTACCAGCACAGGCTATCTGTCAGGGGAAAAGAAGTACGAAGAGGAAATCTACGGGAGAAAGCGGCTACCCCAGGTAGGCGCCCGGTCCGGCCCCAGCCTGGCCTCGCCCTTTCTCCCCTGTTACTTTTTGGGATATTGAGGAGTCCGCTGGCCAAAAAGCGTTATCCTTAGTAAGGAAAATGATCTATTCCTATCGATCAATCTTCTTCTTTGCCTAAAAAGCAGGAGGCTGCTCTGAAATGAAGCCCTCAGAGAGGAAAGCGCGGCAGCGCTTCTGGAAAAGCTCGATAGTGCTTAGTCTCTTTCTTTTATTTTTTGCATTAAATGCATGTGTCGGAAATTCTGCGCAGCAGCAAACAGCGAACCAGGCCAAGGCCAGGCTTGACAGCCTTATCGCCCAGGCGCGCAGCGCGGGTGTTCCCCAAGCGTTGCTTAGCCCCATTGAGGATCAGGAGGCTCAGCTTGCCTCTAGCCACGCGCCCCTGAGCTTTTTCAACGATCAGCCCCTGGTCCAATACTATCAGAATCTGACTCAGCGTTATCAGCAACTGTGCACTCAAGTGGAAGGGCTGACTTCCCAGGTCACCGACGAGTTTGATTATCAGGCCTGGCAGGATCTGCAAGGCTATGCCAGTCTGCTTTCCGAGCGCCAGGCGCAAGGTTTTGCCGAGGCTCAACCTTTCCAGAATCGCCTGGCCAAGCTGCAGGCATCCTTTAGTCAGGCGAAATTGCCCCGCGACTACCAGCAGATCAGCAACCAGGCTCGCCAGGACACGCAGGCGTTGCGCCTGATGGCAACCGCCGCCAACCAAATGCGAACCTTTGATCAGGTCATTAGCCAGCTTCAGGCTTCGCACCTGGATACTACGCCTCTCAAGCAGCTGCTTCAGGCCGATCAGGAGCGCTTTCACACGGCCCGGAGCCCCGAGGACTTCCAGGGGCTGATCAGTACGATCAACGCCCAGTTCACGCAAGCCGTGGTTGTCTCCACGCAGGCCATTCCTTACGTGGGCGCGGCCAAGCTGAGACAGTTCAGCGACTATATCTCTCAGGCTCAGCAGTACGGCCAGGACGTGAGCACCTTCCAGCAGCGGCTGACGGCTGACCAGCACGCGCTTGACCAGGCCCAGACCATCGGCGACTATCTGCAGGTCTCTTCGCAGATCGATAACGATATCGGCGCCATCCAGCTCACGGTCTACCGCGGCAAGGCCAGTTACCTGCTCCAGCAGTTCCACACGGAGGTCAAAAACTGGGGCGCTGCTCACAAGTACCACGGCTACGAGCTGGATTTCGAATATATGGACCAGGGCATTGGCTCGGATGCCGATTACCTGGTGGAAACGGCTCAGACCATCGACGATTACCAGGCGGCTATCGACTTCATCGATCGCGGCATGACGCTGCTCCAGGCTATGGAGGCCGACTACAGCGATCAGACGCCCTATAACCAGGCGCACAACACCGACCTGCAGCTGATGGCACGCTACGGCTTCATGCAGGGCGAGGTCATGGTGGTTTCGCTAGTAGAACAGGTGCTGCGCCTCTACAATAATGGACAGCTCGTGCGCGCCTTCTATGTGACCACCGGGCAGTATATGCGGCCTTCGCCCCCGGGCATCTACCATATCTTCGATCGGGAGTCGCCGACAGTCTTTAAATCCAGCGAGCCAAAAGGCTCAGCCTTCTGGTATCCCGACACGAAGATCAATTACGCGATGGCCTACCGCCAGGATGGTTACTTTATTCACGATAGCTGGTGGCGCGCCGACTATGGACCAGGTACAGAGTTCCCGCATTACGATAGCGGCGGCGATGAGGACTTCGCTGGCAATGGGAGCCACGGGTGCATCAATATGCCGACAGATGCGGCTGGCTGGCTCTATAATCATACCGCCTATGGGACGCCGTTGATTATCTACTAGCAGCTCCGACGCGATCAGCTTAATCAGTGCGATCTCTCTTCCGGCAAGAGCGAGGGAGGTCTGGCCAGACCTCCCTCGCTCTGTTTCTCTTTCGCTCAGCTCTTCCTCCTCTTCGTTAGCTTCCCCTCACCCCCCTCGTGCTTCACCAGACAGAAGGAGACCAGGAGCAGAATGACAAGGGACAAAGAGCGTTTGACAACCAGCGCCGGCTATGTTACAATCCTTGAGCACTCACCCTATCCGGCGCCTACTGCGCCGGTCTTATCTTGCTTGCTTGCACGAATCAGACAATCAAGTTAGTAGCCAGCCAGTTGATCCATAGACAGCAAGCAGACACCAGAGAGGCGCCGCCTGGCAAGGAACGCAACACGGTAGAAGACCGCCGACCAGGCCGGGCGGGCAAGGCTCGACCTCTAGTGAGCCAGTTGACCAGGTCGCCGGCGCCTCCACAGGGCGGCTGCGCTGTAAGGTGACCGAACATGATGGGAGGCGCCGCCCGCGCTGGACCCCACCGCCGAGGAGCACGCCGCAAGGAGAGCAGAGCGTCAGGCTATCAGGGGCGAGCTGCTACGGCCAGCAGCCAGGCCCTCGTCGTGTGAGTGAAAGGCGCCAACGAGTAGCTGTCGTGTGATTATCGCTAAGGAAGCGGGGAGGTTCGATAAGCTTCTATGCCCAACACGAAGTCAGCGGAGAAACGCCTGCGCCAGGAGCGCAAGCGGCGTTTATATAACCGCAGCGTGAAGTCGTCGGTCAAGACGGCGATTAAGAAAGCTCGCCTGGCGATTGCAAGTGGCCTTGATGCTGAGGCGGCGGTGCGCCAAGCCATTAGCACGCTGGATCGCGCCGTGAAGAAAGGTGTGCTGCATCCCAACAATGCCGCGCGCCGCAAGTCGCGTTTGATGAAACTCTTCAATAGCGCGAAAGCCGCGAGTTCCCCTCAGTAGGCCCTGGTCGGTAGCTCGTCAGCCAGGTGGGAGTCGGGCCGGGGCCTTATCAGCAACCAGCAAGAGACAGGGTGCGAGCGTCGGCCCGCAGCAGGTGAAGAGAGCCTTTGGCCTCTCTTCAGTACAAGTGATCTTCTCTACGAGAAAGAGCAGCGCAAGAGGCCGCTTTATTGAGAAGCCGGCTTATTGCCGCCTGCGTTTATGTTGTCTCAATCCGTCTATCCAGGCGCTACCAGGATCAGAGCCAGCCGGACCGCACGGCCTGGCCGCTGCTTGCCCGGCTCCGGCACGACGGCAGTGAGCCAGTTGGTCAGTTAGAGAGCATACCCTTTGCTTTGACATTGACATTCAGAGAGCAGGCCCTTTCATGGTCGTCTGCCCTGGTGGCGTAACGGAGCGGAGTGGAGGTTTCTGGGAATATGGCCGAGAAACAGGAGATTCCAAAGCCCGCCGGGCGCGCCCTGCTGGAGGCAGTGGAGCGCTCGCAGATGCGCAAGGATGTGCCGGAGATTAAATCCGGCGATACGGTCCGCCTGCTTGTGCGCGTCGGTGAGGGCAAAGATGAGCGCGTTCAGCCCTTCGAGGGTGTGGTGATTCGCTTGCACGGCGGCGGCGTTAATCGGACCTTTACAGTGCGCCGCATCGCCGCGCATGGGATCGGTGTCGAGCGTACTTTTCTGCTCCATTCGCCCCGCCTTGAAAAGATTGAGGTGCTCCGTCATGCGCGGGTGCGCCGTAAGCAGCTGTATTATCTGCGTGAGCGTTCCGGCAAGTCGGCCCGCCTGAAGGAGGTCCGTCCGATGCGCAAGGCCGAGATCGCCGCCCGAGAGGCTGCCGCCGCAGCTCGCGAGGAGCGCAGGGGCGAGGCGTAGCTCCCCCGCGGGCAGCCTTCTCTATACTCTGGTGAGGCGCTCCGCTGTTTCTCCTTTGCTCGCTCTCTCTTCATCGCCCGTTCGTCTGCTCGTTCGTTCGCCTGTTCGCCCGCTTCGCGGCTGGGCCCTGACGGCTGGTGCGAGAAAGGAGGAGCACGGACGCGAAACCGAGGCAGCAGAGAGAGGACATGGAGCCGACCTTAGAGGAAGAGCTGGCACTGCTTGCCCAGGGGTATCGTTTCGTTGCCGGACTGGACGAAGCTGGCCGTGGTTGCCTGGCCGGCCCAGTGGTGGCCGCTGCCGTCATCCTTCCTGTCGAGCGCCTGGCCCGGCTGACGCCGGTGTCCGATACGCTCGCCAGCGGATCTGATCAGGATTCGGCGGCTCTGTCTCTACGTACGAAGCTGCGCGATTCAAAACAGATGACTCCCGCGCAGCGCGAGCGAATGTATGCGGTGATTCAACAGCTGGCGCTCGCCGTGGGCGTGGGCATAGCCTCGGTGGAGTTGATCGATCAACGCAATATTTTGCAGGCCACCCGCTGGGCGATGCGCGAGGCTCTGGCCCAGCTACAGATTCGGCCCGAGGCCCTGTTGCTGGACGCGCTGACGCTACCCGGGATTCCTCTGCCTCAGCGCCCCCTGATCAAGGGTGATGCACGCTGCCTCTCCATTGCTGCCGCCTCTGTGGTTGCAAAGGTGACACGCGATCGCCTGATGGAGCGCCTTCACGAGGAGTTTCCCGTCTATGGCTTCGATCGCCATAAGGGCTATGGGACGGAGGCCCATCTTGCCGCCCTGCGCCGCTATGGCGTGAGTCCGCATCACCGTCGAAGCTTTGCCCCAGTACGCGAGCTGGTCGCTGGCCTCTTCAGTGCCCTGCCCGAGTCTGAGGGTGCAGCCACCCCTCTTCCGGCCATGCCATTGGAGTCCCTGGAAGAGGTGGACGATGGCCGGTTCTAGCCAGAGGACAGCCTGGTTTTCCTTCTCTTCGACAGGCTGTCCTTTCTTTTCCGGCTCGATAGCCAGTCAGGCCAGATATCATCGGTCTGGCAGGTTGGAGGGGTCCTTTGCTTGCTCTGCTTTATCGACTAGGTCTGTTCCGTTGACTTTCGTCTGCTGAGGAAGTGCTATGCCCGATTATGTCTGGGGCCGCAATCCAGTGCTGGAGACTCTGCGCTCGCCGCGCCGGGTCAAGCGCTTGCTTCTGGCCGAGGGATTGCGCGAGGCGCCAGCTCTCCGGGCCATCGTCGAGGAGGCGCAACGACGCTCGATCCCCATCGAGAGTGTGCCTCGTCCCCGCCTCGATCAGTTAAGTAGCGGCTCTGTCCACCAGGGCTGTATTGCGGTGGTGGAGTCGCGACGTTATGTCAGCCTCGATGAGATCCTGGCTTACGCCGCCGAACGCCAGGAAGATCCTTTTGTGCTGATTCTGGATTCCTTACAGGACGTGACGAACCTGGGTTCTTTGCTGCGCACCGCTGAGGCCGCCGGCGTGCACGGGGTTGTTATTCCAGAGCACCGCGCCGCCGATATCACGCCCGCTGTGGTCAAGACTTCCGCCGGCGCGACCGAGCATCTGTTGATCGCTCGCGAGACAAACTTGACGCGCTGTATTGAGTTTTTGAAGCAACAGAATATATGGGTCATCGGCCTGGACGCCAGCGCTCGTCAGCGCTATACTGAGGCCGATCTGACAGGACCGCTGGCGCTGGTGGTGGGCAGCGAGGCTAAGGGACTGCACCGCCTCGTCCGCGAACATTGCGATCTGTTGGTAAGCATCCCTATGCGCGGGCGTATCCAGTCGCTGAATGCGGCGGTCGCCGGAAGTATCGTTCTCTATGAGGCTCTGCGCCAGCAGGAGCAGGGCAAGCGCCTCAAGTCGTGAGTGCTCCCCAGGTTCCCACACTCATGGAGGACTGGCCGGCTTCCTTCTTGTGGACCCCACAGCAGGCAGGAGCGCTATTTCGCCTTCCTGCACACGGGGCAGCATCTAGCAGAGAGAGGGCGATTGCTGGTGGTGGCTGGAACGAGTAAGGCTGCGAAGAGCAGGAATAGTCGATGTCGCTGCGGGATGCGCTCCTGGCGGGGCGCAGGTCAGGTGGAAGGATGAGCATGAGAGGCAGGGCACAGGCCCTACCTTCGACCAGGCTGACGCGAGAGCAAGGCCGAGAGGTTCCCTGGCTCCGGCGCTGCTTGCTGCTGGTTGGCTTGCTGCTGCTCTTGCTGGGGGCCGATGCTTGCTGCTATCGGGTCGCTTTGCCAGTAGAGGTGGTGAGCCAAGCGGGAACGACGACGCTGCTCGTGGGGAGCCAGCGTCTTTCTCTAGGCCACCTGGCGCCTCTGATAGGGCTGCGTTTGCCATCCCAGGACCCTGCGCTGCATGAGTACCAGATCGACGGTAGCGATAGTACCAATAACTTCACGCTCGACTCCTCGTATATTCATAGTATTTCCTCTTCATGGTACTATCGCTTTCAAAGCTGGATGCGCGACTTAGAGGGGAGTAGTCGCTGGCGCAATTTGGAGGTCTGGAGCGGTCAACATCTGATACGGGCCGTGGCCTGGCCTGCCTCCTCGACGACGGTGAGTCTGCCGGGGAGCACGACGCTGCGCCTGCATCTTGAGCTGCAACGACCGGAGACTCCACGCTCGCTGATTTTGATGACCGCCAGTGGCGGCATGCTGCAGATTACGCTAGATCGTAATAACCGCAGCCTCAGCCTGATCTGGCTGACCTCTGAACTGTCCTCTCAAGAGGAAACAGGGTCAGCGCAGCCTATGAGGGCCGTCTTTTTTCCGCTCGATGCCGCGCCCTTCGGGGCCGAGGTCATTGATACCCTGGTGCGCTCGCTGCTCTGGGCCACGGCTCTGCTGCTCCTGCTGACACTGGTCAGCGGCGCCTTGACGAGTATCAGCTTCTTCGGGTGCCAGTGGCTGGTTATCGCTCGGCGCCCACTTATCTCGCCACCCATGAGCCAGGAGCGCTCTGGCGGTGCTCACAGTCGGAAGCGGCCCTGGTTTACCTTCCGCGGAGCCAGCCGTAGCCACGTTCTGCCTGACGTTCTCACGGGCTGGTGGCGGCGCCTGACAACGGCGCTGCATCCATTGGCTCTGCTCGCCCTGATCGGCTCTTTGGGCTACACGCTCTGGATTGCGCGCGTCGAATACAATGGTCAGCCCCATATCTATGACGCCGCCGCCTACGTCTTCGCCGCCAAGATGTATGCTCAGGGACGGCTAGCGGTACCCCAGCCACCCACACCAGACCTTTTCCCTGGTCCCTTCATGGTCCAGTTCGCAGGTCGCTGGTTTGCCCAGTATCCTCCCGGCACCGCCCTCACGCTGGTGCCCGGCTTCTGGCTGGGCCTGCCTTACGCCGTCGAGCCGGTCCTGGGGACGTTCGCCCTGCTGGGGATCGGCCTCATCGCCGCGCGCCTCTACAACCGCACAGTCGCTACGCTAACCGTGGTGCTCGGGGTCTCTTCGCCGTTTTACAGTTATCTGGCGGCTTCCTATCTCAGTCACACCATCACGCTCTTCTATCTTGTCTGGGGTTTCTGGTCGCTGTTGCGCTTCCAGCAGGAGCACAAGCTCTGGGGGTTGCCTCTGGCGGCGCTCTGCTTCGGGCTGGCTTATCTGACGCGCGAGCAGGTGGCGCTGCTCTATATCGCTATGCTGGGTGGCGCCACCCTTTTTGTCGCCTGGCGGCGCTGGCGTCCCTGGCCGAGCTCCTGGCTGCGGGCCTTGCTCGCTTCCAGCCTGATCCTGTTGCTCTTCTTCACCCTTGATCTGCTGTTTAACCTGGCCCTGACGGGTGATCCGCTGATCACACCGCGCGAGTTGTTTTTCGCCGGTGACCGCTGGGGCTTTGGCCAGGGGATCGGCTTCTACGGCGTCCACACCCTGGCCACCGGCCTGGTCAATCTCGACGAGCAGCTGACCATTCTGGCTATCGACCTCTTCGGCTGGCCCTTCTATCTCACGCTGGCCTTGCCTCTGCTGCCTTTCGTCAGTGGCCGGAGTCATGCCACAGATTGGCTGCTGCTAGCCGGGACGGCGGCCATCGCCCTGGCCTTCGTGGGCTACTTTTACCACGGCATCTATCTGGGGCCACGCTATCTGTACGAGACGCTTCCTTTTCTGCTCATGCTGAGCGCCCGCGGCCTGGTAGCGCTGGCCCAGAGCGAGCAGGCCGTCGCCCGGCGTGTGAGGCAGGTTTTGCGGGGCCATTCAGCCAGCCGGGCCGCTCAGCCTCAGCATGAGACAGCTGTCTCCGCACCAACGACGATGGAGCAAAAGCCAACCGCCGGGTCATCCCTGGTCGGTCTGTCTGGCCAGGGCAGCCGGCTGACAGCCCTGCTCTTCGTCGCGCTGCTGGCCTGCAACGTGCTGTATTACACTCCGCGACAGATCAGCCTCTATCAGAACTACAGCGGGCTGCCAGCTGGAACGCAGATCGATCTGCAGGCCATTTACCAGCCCCCGGTGCATCACGCCATTGTCGTCACCAGCGACCTGGCACTCTACGACTTCGTCCTCTTCGCCCTCAACGATCCCCTTTTACAGCAGGGAGACATCATTTACGCCCGGGCCAGCGAGCCAGAGGAGTTCGCGCGTCTGCGGCGGGCCTTTCCGGGGCGTCCTCTCTACTTTCTGGAGATCGGCCCGCATGGCCAGGTCAACTACCTGCCTCTGTCTTGAGCCGCAAGCAGGCTAGAGCGAGAGACGCTGAAAGACCCGTTCCGGAATCAGGCGAATGATCAGCATCACCAGGCGCCAGTAGCCGGGCAAATAGGCCACCGGACGGCCCTGCTGCATGGCGCGGTAGACGCCGCGCCCAACGCGACGCGCGCTAGAGAAGAGGAGTCCTTTGCGCAAGTGAGCCGTCATCGGCGTATCGACCAGTCCTGGCTTAATGGTCACGACGGCCACGCCGTGCTTGGCCAGGCGAGCGCGCAGGCCCTGCAAGAAGATCGAGACCGCCCCTTTGGTAGCGCCATAGACATAGTTGCTGGGGCGCCCACGATCTCCTGCCACCGAAGAGAGCACCGCAATGCAGCCGCGCCCGCGCTGCTCAAAATAATTCGCGACCAGCGTCAGCAGAGCGATCACACTGAGGGCATTGGTTTGGAACTCGCGCAGCGTCTCCTCAACGCTCAGCTCGCACTTGCGCTGATCGCCAAGGGTGCCATGAGCGATGAGCAGGCCATCCAACCAGCCGAAGGCCGCCACGGCGGCGTCGAACATCTCCTGATGACGCGCCACATCGTTGACATCCAGAACGAAGGTTTCGACCCGCTGAGCCCCACGTACCTGCAGATCGGCGGCCACCGTCTCCAGTTTTGCCGGGTTGCGCCCGACCAGAAACAACTCGGCGCCCCGGGCCGCCATGCACTTCGCTGCCTCGTAGGCGATGGCCGAGGTCGCTCCAACAATCACAACTTTCTGCAACACCATAGTCAAACCTCTACCGTGGCAGACTGCTCCCGCGAAGGAACAAGGGCCATCCGTCGCCAGAAGCTGGATGAGAACTTTGGATCAATAGAGCGCATAAACTCCTCCCAGCGAGGGAAGAAGCGCTTGAAATCCTCACCGTGCATACGCGCATCTTTGGCCGGATAGAGTGCCCCGCCGCTCTCGCGTACCAGCGCATCCAGTTCATCAAAGAGGCGCAGCGTCTTCGGCCCCTGGTTGGCAAAATCCAGAGCCAGGGTCAGGCCCGGACGCGGGAAAGAGAGCAGGCCAGGCGAGCGCACGTCTCCAAACTTCTTCAGGACCGCCAGGAAGGAACCCTGACCGGAGCGGCTGATGCGCTGCAGGATCTCCTTCATGACATCGTAGCCCTGATCGTAAGGCACCACACACTGATATTGGAAGAAGCCGCGCGGTCCATACATGCGATTCCAGTCATGGATAGAATCCAGAGGATAAAAGAAGGGTTCATAGGGGACAACTTTAAAGACGCGCTTCTGCAGCTGCGAGTGATCATAGAGCGTATTGAAGGCTTTCAGCGTCAGCGTATTCAAGGTAAAAGAGGGCAGATCAACGGGCACAGCCAGTGGTAGCTTGCGCGGTAATGACTTGCGGGCATATTCGGGCGACTGATTATGATTGCCGCGCATAAAGATCCCCCGTCCGAGCTTGCTACCGCTCGCCAGGCAATCGACCCAGGCCACCGTATACTCATACTGCTCGTCGGATTCGGCACACAGCTCCATAAACTCTTCGAGCGAATCGTAGCGGATTCGCTCCATATCAATATAAGGATTGTGAATGCGCTTCAGGCGAAACTCGGCCCAGAGGATCAGGCCCGTCAGGCCGAGGCCGCCAATGGTCGCCTCAAACAGCTCACGATTCTCGGTCGGCGAGCAGATCAGACGCTCGCCATTCGAGCGCAGCAACTCGAAGCGCGTAATGTGGCAGCCGAAGGTTCCAGCCTTGTGATGGTTCTTACCGTGAATATCATTAGCGATGGCGCCACCCACTGATACAAATTTCGTGCCCGGAGAGACCGGCAGAAACCAGCCCCGAGGCACAATCAGGTCCAGAATCTCGGCCAGCGAGACCCCGGCCTCGCAGCGCAACAGGCCCTGTTCCTCATCAAAGGCCAGAAAACGCCGCAGGTGACTGACCGCCAGCACTGTTCCATTTTCGTTGAGGCAGCTATCGCCATAGCTACGGCCATAGCCGTAGGCCAGCAGCGGCCCGGGCAGGGTCCGCAGATCGGGTAGTTGATCACGCCAGTAGATCGGTATGACGCGCGCAGGCTTGACGCGCGGATAGCGCCCCCATGATTGCGGTATCGCTTGCGTGGAAAGCATCGCTTGTTTCCCCCACGTGGCGAAGTGAAGACTTCCACCTGTAGAACGGACAACGCTCCAAGAGAGCTACACGTTGGCTCGTTGGCAGGCTGACAGGCCGACAGCAAGAGGGAGCACACTCACTCACTGCACCGATGGGTAGCGAGGGAGAATGCAGCGGACAGCCAGAAGCCTTCCAGCCAATCAGGGCCATTGTACGTCATTATTCGCCGCTTTGCACGTCTCTGCCCCTTTCTGGCCCTCGTTTGCTATGCCGACGAGATGGTACAATGCTCTCCAGTCAAGAGCAGTCCGCCGTCCTGACCGGACCAGGCCGGGCGGCGACAAGAATTGGCCGAAAGGAGTCCACATGCAGAGATGCAGGCGGTAATCTTCGCCGGTGGAACGCTGCGCCCGAGCGTCCTGGTTGAGGAGGTCCTGCGCCAGGCGGATCTGGTTCTGGCGGCAGACGGCGGCGCTGAGAGCGCTCTTCGCCTGGGCCGGCAGCCAGCAGTTGTGCTGGGCGACCTGGATTCGCTCGCGCCTGCCCTGGCAGCTCAACTTGAGGCCGCCGGCTGCCGTTTTGTGCAAACGCCCACTGAGAAGAATGAGACCGATAGCGAGCTGGCGCTCCAGTACGCCCTTGAGCAAGGGGCGACGGCTGTGACCATTCTGGGCGCCTTGGGCGGGACACGCTGCGATCACGCCCTGGCAAACGTGCTGCTGCTGGCAGCCTATGATCAGGTGACAGTGCGTCTCGTCGATGGACCCTCCATCTGCTGGCTCCTGCGCGGCCCTGGGACCACGCAGGTCCGTGGTCAGACCGGCGACCTGGTCTCGCTGCTGCCGCTGGCAGGTGATGCGCAGGGCGTCTCTACCCAGGGACTGTACTATCCGCTGCACGGCGAGACGCTCGTCTTTGGCCGGCCCCGCGGCGTCAGCAACCAGCTAATCCAGCCGGAGGCCAGCATCGCCCTGGTCAGCGGCCAGCTATTGATCATCCACACGAGCAGCAGCCTCCTCTGATCCGGTCCAGGCCGCCGTCGGCAGCCAGCGGCCTGGAGACGCCCGCGCTCGCTCGCCTTACCGCCTGCTCAGCCATCTCCAGCTCCCGCGAGTATTAGCCGCTGCTGCTTACACTCCAGACACGCACGCTCTTCCCGCCCGCGGAAGCGAGCAGCCCGCCATCCAGTGACCAATCCACTGCCGCCACGCTCCCGTCCTGCTCTTGATGGGTGTAGAGTGGACTGTAAGCGGTTGCACTGGCCAGCCAGATGGTGGCCTGATTGCCGCTGCCAATCAGCAGCAGGCGACTATCCGGCGACCAGGCCAGGGCAGTGCAGGGGGACGCTGAGACGACCTGACCGCCCAGAAAGGCGCTGCCCTGGAGGCTGATCAAGACAACCTGGCCGTCGGCGCCGGCTCCCGCTAGCTGCGAGCCATCGGGCGACCAGGCCAGCGCCAGGAGAGCCACAGGCTGCCCGCTCACAACATCGAGTATGGTCTGACGCCCGTTCAGCGCCGCACTGCTCGTGTCCCACAGCAGTACATTGCCTTGCTCATCGGCAGAGGCCAGGGTGGTAGTCGCCGGCGACCAGCTCAGAGCGTTGATCGGCACACGGCTCCTGTCCAGGAGCAGCAAGCTGCGCGCGCCAGTGCTGGCATCCCACACCTGCACGCTGCCATCGACTCCCCCCGAGGCGAATACACCTATTGCGCTCCCCTTGACTGCCCGCACGGCGCCCCGATGGCCCCGATACACGAGCAGACGCCGCTGTCGTGCTACATCCCAGACCTGCACTGTGCCATCCTCGCTGCTCGAGGCCAGCACGCCGGTGCCAGGGAGCCAGGCGAGGGAGGTAATGGCCGCGCGATGATCATCATAGCGCAGCAGCAGCTCACCAGAGAGCGGTTCCCAGACGTGAACGGCATGTGCCAGATCACCGGAAGCCAGATACTGCCCGTCGCTGGAGAAGGCCAGGGCGCGAACGGGGGCCTGATGGCCGCTATAGCTCAGGGCCAGGTGCACGCTCACACGTGGGGATGCGAGCATACTGGCCGCTGGCAGGCGCGCAAAGACAGTCGGCGTCTGGAGGTTGGCTGAGGCCGGTATCAGGGGCAGGTCCAGCTCGCGCGCCCCAAAGATGCCTACCACAGCCCCCAGGACGAAAGGTCCGGCCATGAGCAACAGACGGCGTGGCAGCGTCGGAGCCGAAGGAGCGGCGGCGGCTGACGGCGCTGCAGATGAGAGCTGTGTTCGTGGCCGCCGGCGTTTCCCCTGGGCTGGAGATGGTTGCTGGCCTTGTCCGCGGCTGCGGGCTCGCTGGGTACGAGGAAGACGGCGGTGGATCAACTCAAGCTGGCGGCGTACTTCTGCCGCGCTGGCTGGCCGTTTTTGGGGGGAGATCTCTACCATCTGTGCCACCAGCTCATCGAGTTCAGGAGGGAGGGCCAGATCAAAGGAGCGCAGAGAGGCAAAGTGCAAAGGGGCCTCTGAGGGATCAACGCCCGTCAGCATCTGGTGAAGCGTGGCTCCCAGCCCATAGATATCGGCCTGGGGCGTGCTCTGGGCCCTGCCATACTGCTCGGGGGCCGCATAGCCAGGTGAACCCAGGGCGAGCGTATCGCGGCTCCGGCCCGGCTTGAAGCGGCGCGCAATGCCAAAGTCAATCAGACAGACTCGTCCGGAGACGCTATCCAGCATGATATTGGCCGGCTTCAGGTCGCGGAAGATAATAGGTACAGGGCGCGAATGCAAATATTCAAGAACCGTGCAGAGCTGAATGGCAATCTCCAGGGCCTCATCGAGAGGGAGGCGACCACCCCGACTGCGCTGCAGACGCTCCTCCAGCGTCTCGCCCTGGATGAATTCCATGACTAGATAGCAGCAATCCTGCTCGGTAAAATACTCGTAGACTTCCGGCAGGCTGGGATGGCGCAAGGTTGCCAGCAGCGAGGCCTCGCTGTAGAAGGCCGTGATCGTCTCAGCTGCCACCCGCGGCTCTAGATGGAAGGCGACGATCTCTTTGATGGCTACACGGCGCTCACCTTCATGCAGATCGCTGGCCTCATAGACCGCCCCCGAGCCGCCACGCCCCAAGATACGCAAAATGTGATAACGCTCCCGCAAGACCATCCCGGGCCAGAGCGGCACGAGCGAATGGCTGTCTACCGGCTGCGCTTCGGCATCAGACTCGATCTTGATGATAGCCGGCGCTTCCTGGGCCGACGAAGCGTCGACAGTGGCTGCTGGATCGGCAGCAGACGCGAGAGAGGCTTGACAGTGCCGGCAGACCTGGGTTCCCGAACTGTTGGCGGCCCCACAGGTCGGGCAAAAGGTGTAGTGGTCGGATGTTTGCATAACGGTGGTTCTTGACACCAAGGCTAGAGCAGCTTATCGAGCAGATAGATCCAGCATGGCAGGATATCCATCTATTTGATGAAACGAAGAGAGTGCGCTGAAGTATCGGCCTACGCCTGCCTTGCCTGCTCAGCCGCTCTGGCCGGTTGAGGAGAGCAGCACTGCAGTCCAGCCTCCACCCAAAAGCTCAACGGCCAACGGAGGAGCCGACCGGGCACGCTCTTCCGTTGGCCGCCACCTATCCCACTCGGGCCGGACTGGTAGCGCCAGGCGCTCAATCACTGAGACTGAGGCAGGTAGGCATTCGTATAGAGTGAGTCGAAGTTAAGCGAGCGTACGACCTGGCCGGCGCTATTCTTGATCTGGCCCGTATTCAAGATAAACTGAGGATACCCATGCCAGGGAGCGGAGTCCTGCCAGCCCCAGCGACGGCCTGAGTCAGCATAACGCGGACTCAAGAACTCCTGGCTGGCGTAGACGAGGCCGGGATCAGGAAAGGTGCCTTTGGGGGCCATAGTGAGCAACATCTGCGCCGCCTCGCGCGGGTGCTGACGAGCATACTCGTAGCCGCGCGCGGTCGCCGCCATGAAGCGGCGCAGCAGATCTGGCTCCGCCTTGATCTGGCTTGGCCCCGTAATCAACGTGGGGGTATAGTAATCGGGAATGCCATAGCTGGTCACCGGGAAGACATTCAGCTGCACCCCCTGGCGCTGAGCCTGAATGACCTCCCAGCCTTCAAAGACCCAGACAAAGTCGACGCGCCCCGTCTCCAGCGCCTGCATACTATCGACATCCAGTGTCACACTGCGAAACACCCCTTTGCCGCCGTCATGCTTGATAATGGCGCTCACCACCGCCGTCTCGTAAGGTGCCCCGAAGGCAGCGTAGACCTTGCCATCGAGATCGCGCGGACGCTTCAAACCAGATTTGGCCAGCGTCACCAGCGCCGAAGTATTGTGCTGGATAATAGCGGCAATTGAGACGACCGGCTGGCCGAGGGCTGCATCTGTGACCACACCCTCAGTCGAGCTAATGCCAACATCAGCCTTGCCGGTACTGACGAGCACATCGGGCGAGACGTTCGAAGAATACGGCAGGACCTCCAATCTGATCCCTTCCTGGGCATACCAGCCCTGGGCCAGGGCCACATAGATCCCCGTGTGATTGGTATTAGGCGTCCAGTCGAGGGCCAGCTTAACCGTCGTCAGGGGCCGGGCCGTGCCGGTGCCAGCGGGGCCAGTGCTGGTGCCAGAACCGGCGCCATGCTGCTGCCAGAGAAAGGCCCCTACGACCACCACAATGACCAGCAGCGGGATTACGATGCTTGCTGTCAAGCGCGTTCGGTTGCTCATGGGCGAGGCTTCCTTTCACGTCAAGTAAAGGCGACAACACAGCGTCTCAGCGCCGCGTGCGCGCCTGCGTAAAATACCAGGGAAGGGCCAGGCGCTCGCAGAGGGCCACCAGGCCAAAGAGGAGAATAGTCAGGACGACGGTAATCAGGACCGCCGCCAGGACATTGGCCATAGCAAAGGAGTTGGCCGAGGTCTCCATATAGAGACCCAGGCCCTTCTCGGCCCCAACGTACTCGCCGACAATGGCTCCTGTGACGCTGTAGGTGACGGCGATGCGCAGGCCCGAAAAGAAGGCTGGCAAGGCTCCCGGCAGGCGCACTAACCAGAGGATCTGCCAGCGCGAGGCGTGCATGCTCCGCAACACTTTGATCAGCTCCGGCTCGGCGCTCAGCAGCCCATCGGCGCAGGCCACGGCGATAGGGAAAAAGCAGTAGAGAATCACCAGCAAGACCTTGGGCAGCAGGCCGTAGCCGAACCAGACCAGCAGCAGCGGCGCCAGCGCCACCATTGGAATGGTCTGCGAGGTCAGCAGCAGCGGGTAGAGCGCGCGCCGTACCCAGGGAGAGAGGTCGAGCAGTACAGCAATGAGCAGGCCCAGGACCACTGAGATCGCCAGGCCGATCAGGGTCTCGACCAGCGTCTGTAAGGTATGCTCGTAGAGGAGGTCCCAATTGGTGACCAGCGCCTGCAGCATAGCCGTGGGCGCTGGCAGAATGAACGGACTCACCCGAGCAAGGCGTACATAGCTTTCCCAGAGCACGAGGAGCAGCGTGGCGAGAATAATGGCCGGTCCATAGCTGGCCAGCTTGCGCAGCGTATTCGTATTGAAGGCACCGCCGTTCATACTGTCTGCTCCTTCAGCAGCAAGCTGATCAATTCCTGTTCGAGGCTGGCCGCCGCGGGTGTGGCCAGCTGCTCTGGACGCCGCGGGCGCGGCAGCACCACCTCGACGACGCGCAGCACACGGGCCGGGCGAGCGCTGAAAACGTAGATACGGTCGGAGAGCAGGATGGCCTCCCGGACATCGTGGGTAATAAAGAGAATGCTGGCCTGGAGACTCTGCCACAGCTCCTGCAGCCACATCTGTAAAGAGAGGCGTGTCAGGGCATCAAGAGCGCCAAAAGGCTCGTCCAACAGAAGAAACGAGGGATGAAAAAGGACGGTACGCAGCAAAGCCACGCGCTGGCTCATCCCGCCGGAGAGCGAGGCCGGGTAGTGGTCGGCGAACTCGCTCAGGCCAAAGCGCTTGAGCAGCTCGCGGGCCTGTTCTCGCGCCAGCTTGCGCGGGACCCGGCGAATGTCCAGGCCCAGCATGACATTCTCTTCGACGGTTCGCCAGGGCAGGAGCAGCGGCTGCTGCGGCATATAGCCCGTCTTGCCGGCGCGCTCGCCATTGACCTCGCCATCCAGAAGAATGGTGCCGCCGGTCGGTTCCTCGACTCCGGCAATGATATTAAACAGGGTACTTTTGCCACAGCCGCTGGGGCCAATGATGGTCACAAACTCGCCCACGTCTACCGTCAGATCGATGCCAGCCAGTGCCTCCACGCTCTGTCTCCCGGCCCGGTAGCCGTGCGTGACCCCCTTAAGCTGCAATTTGGGCGAAGGCATCGCTGTTGCTCCACGATCGGTCACTAACAAGATCAGATCTGCGCGTCTGGGTAGATAGCCGCGCAGAGCAGAATGGTATGCTGAAAGGGGCCGATACAGCCACTCTCGGGAGAGGAACCCAAAGCAGAGGGAGGAAGCGCAAAGTAGAGCAGAGCGGGTCTGGCAGGAATGGCTCGCCCCTTTGCCCTCGGCTCAGCTCAGAGCTGGCAGCGAGCAATCTCTTCAGCGGGGAAAGAGGCCGCCACGCGCTACCAACTCATCTCGTAGTGACGCTCAGCAGATGCCGTGGTAGCTTTTGCTTGCGTATCGACAATCGGCGATCATGGGCCTCTGGTGCGTGGCGATGAGGCAGAGCTGCTGCTCATACGCATCCCCCTCGCTGGGCTGGCTCGCTCAGGACTGCTGCACTTCTTGCGAGCGCCGAGGGCGGATGCGCTCGCCGCTTCCCTCCGCTGGTATTACCCAGATCAGGTTTTCAGGGTCGGCAAACCATCCATCGATGGCCGCCCTCTCAGCCTGGAACGGCTCCCCTAGCAGCGCCATTAGATAGAGTGACAGTACAGGACAGACAACGCTGTACTTGACGATTCCTGAGATCAAAACTGTGCAGGCGCCGCGCCGCGCTCCCGATTTGACCGCTTGCTCGCCAGCCCCTGCACCGCTATTATAGCCCATAAGCGCGACCGCTGTGAAGTGAGTGCGCTCCAGGCCAGCGAGGTAGAGTGCAGTCGGAAGCAGAGCAGGCCGGCCCGACCTGGCCCTGACCGGGTCAATGCTCTCTCCCCCTTGCCACCAGGCAGCTTCTGCCAGATACTCACTCCAGCGGCGATGGACGTGTTAGAATAAGACTACCTACCCCTGCCGGGCACTAGCCGAGCGTGCGAGCCTGACACAGCAGCGTGGTGCCACGCGAGCAGATACCCTGGCCGAGACAAGGAAGGAAGGCGTCGGCCATGATCACGCTCCACTCACCACCCAGTCAGGCTGCTGGTACAGTGCCCGAGAGAGATCAGAGTGCAGAGAAGAGGACAGAAGAGAGGAGAGCGGAGGCATGTCCGGCAGACTCGGCCTTGAATTGCTTATTATTTTCCTGTTAATGGTCGCCAACGGCTTCTTTGCGGCTTCAGAGATTGCCACCGTTTCGGCGCGGCGTGGCAGGCTTCAGCAGCAGGCGCAGGCTGGGAAGCAACGGGCCCGACAGGCGCTGGAGCTGGCCGAGGAACCGGATCGCTTTCTCGCGACCGTCCAGGTAGGCATTACACTCATCAGCACCCTGGCAGCAGCCTTCAGCGGCGCCAGCCTGAGCGGTCCCCTGGCAGACTGGCTGCGCACGCTGCCGGTTGTCGGCGCCTACGCTGACAGCCTGGCGCTGGCCATCGATGTCCTGCTGATCACCTACTTCACACTGGTCATCGGCGAGCTGGCCCCCAAGCGCCTGGCTTTGCAGCACGCCGAAAGCGTGGCCAGCGCCGCCGCTCCCATCATGACCCTGCTGTCACGTCTCGCCCGCCCCATTGTCGGTCTGCTCACCCTCTCCACCAACCTCCTGCTGCGCCTGCTCGGCCAACGCACCGAGGCCCAGCCAGAGGTCACAGAAGAAGATATTGTCTACCTGACCCATGAAGGCTTCACCAGTGGAGCAGTCGAGCGCGAAGAGGAGGAGTTTATTCGCCGTGTCCTCCACTTTGCGGATCGCACCGTGCGCGAGGTGATGCGCCCGCGCAGCGAAGTTGTGGCCATTGAAGCCAGCGCTTCTCTCGAAGAGGTAGCACGTGTCTTCCGCGAGAGCGGCTACAGCCGCCTACCGGTCTACCGCGACACGATCGATAACGTTCTCGGTATCCTGCACGCCAAAGATCTGCTCTACATGCTGACTGGCAGCACCAGCCGCGACTATCTACGCCTGTTGCGCACACCGATCTTTGCTCTGGAGCAGCAGCACCTGGATGATTTGCTGCGCCGCTTCAAGCGCGAGCGGGCCCAGATTGCCATAGTCATCGACGAATACAGCCAGATGAGCGGCCTGGTCACGATGGAGGACCTGCTAGAGGAGTTGGTGGGCGAGATTCAGGACGAGTACGATGTGGACGAGGAGCGCAGCGTTGTGCAGCGAGAAGATGGCTCATGGCTGGTCGATGGCCTGGAGAGCTACGAGACCGTTCGCGAACAGATCGGACTGCCGCCCATCCCCGAGGAAGAGCGGGGCCTGTACAGCAGCATCGCCGGTCTGGTGCAGGCTCACCTCGATCGCATTCCCCACGAAGGAGACCGGCTGACGCTGGGCAATTTTGAGCTGGAAGTGATTGATATGGATGGCCGGCGCGTCGATAAGGTGCTGATCCACCAGCGACAGCCAGACGAGCAGGCCCACCCAGACGAGCAAGAGACCTCCGCCTGAAGCAGGCTCCTGATCCCACCCACCAGCGCCCTCCGCGCCGGCGAGTAGCTGCTCTCGAACTGGCGAGCACAGCCAGCCAGAGAGCGCCAGTCGTCACTGGCTCGCCGGCGCTTGCGAGAGCTGGTCAGCGTCCAAAAATACGAGAGCAACTAGCTGAGGGAGAGCACCAGTTTCCCAAAGTTACGATTCTCTCCCATCTGGCGATGGGCCTCGGCAATCTCCTCCAGCGGATAGACACGCTCAATGACTGGTCTGACCTTACCGTTTGCCAACAAAGGCAGGACCGAGGTGGCAAAGCGGCGCGTGACCGTCAGCTTCTCCTCCAGGCTGCGCGCGCGCAAGGTTGAGCCGCGAATCTGCAAGCGTTTGGCCATCAGCAGCCCGAGATTGATCTCGGCCTGAGCCCCGCCCATCGTGGCCAGAATGACCATGCGGCCCCAGGGAGCGAGGGCCTCCATATTCTGGGCCAGGTAAGCGGAGCCAACGAAGTCCAGCACCACCTGCACGCCCTGCCCTCCCGTCAAACGCTGCACCTCAGCAGCGAAATTCTGAGCAGAGAGGGCGTGGTCCAGCCCCAGCTCACGAGCCTGCTCCAGCTTGGCCGCCGTGCGCGCAGTGCCGAAAGTCACAGCTCCAGCAGCATGGGCCAACTGAATGGCCGCTGTGCCCACACCGCTGCCGGCGGCATGGATCAGGACGCGCTCGCCCATTTGCAGGCCCGCCTGCGTAAAGAGGGCATCGTGAGCGGTCATGAAGACCTCGGGAACACCCGCCGCCTGTACAAAGTCGAGATTGTCGGGGATTTCTACCAGCAATCCTTCATGGACAACGATGTACTCGGCCTGGGCCCCTCCTCCGGCCAGACCCATCACGCGCTGCCCCAGGCGCCAACGGCGGGCCAGCGGCCCCAGGGCATCCACGGTTCCCGCAAACTCCAGCCCGGGAATATCGGGAGGCACATCAGGAGGCGCCGGATAGCCACCCGCCCGCTGTAGCAAATCGGCCCGATTGAGGCCAGCGGCATGAACACGCACACGCACCTGATCGCCCTGGGGCTCCGGCGTCGGCACCTCGCGAACGGCCAGGACCTCGGGTCCTCCTGGACGAGTGATCACAACTGCTCGCATCGAAACTGTTCCTCCATTCCATCAGCAGATTCCATTTCAGACTCGGGCCGCAGGCTGCTTGCTTGCAGCCCGTGCTCTCTTCCTTCCTTTAACCTTATCACATTTCTCCCCAGGCCGCGGCAGTGGGGTAGGTCCCGATCCAGGAGCCGGGAGCGTAGGCGCGCTGTAGAGGCTATGATATAATGGCCCCAAGAATCGGTAGTCCGCCCAGTCCACCAATCGGTCGAGACGAGAGAGCAAGAGATCACCCACTAGCGGTAGGAGATATAGGCAGAGGAGAGGACGCAGCTTCTATGTTCACCCTTAGCGACATTCGTCAGGCTTGTGGCGACAGCGCTCGCTTCTACGGTCTGGCCTCCGAGGAAACGGAGCGCCACTTCCCAGCAGCCCATCACGATAGCCGTCAGATCGCTCCCGGGGACCTGTTCATTGCCCTCAAGGGCCAGCATGTCGACGGCCATCGCTTCATTCCCGATGTCGCGAGTCAAGGGGCCGGCGGTGCCCTCTGCAGCCAACCCGCCGAGGACGTCCCCTCGTCCTTCTTGCAGATCGTCGTCCCCGACGTCCTTCAGGCCCTGCACGCCATCGCCCGCCAGCGTGCCCACCGCCAGCCAGGCACAACCTTCATCGGTATCACCGGTAGTAACGGCAAAACCAGCACAAAGGAAGCTATCGCCGCCGTTCTTAGCAGGCAGGCGCCGACCCACAAAACCTTCGCCTCCTATAATAACGAGATCGGCTATCCTCTGACGCTACTGCGGCTGGAGCCGCAGCACCGCTACGCCGTACTCGAAATGGGGGCCCAGTGGGTAGGAGAGCTGGCCTGGCTCTGCAGGACCATCGCCCGCCCACAGTGGTCGGTCATTACCAACGTTGGCAGCGCGCACCTCGAATTCTTCAAATCGGTCGAGGGTATTGTCCAGGCCAAAGGGGAACTTGTCGAGGCCCTGCCTCCCGATGGCATCGCCTTCCTCAACTACGACGATCCCCGCGTACGCGGCATGGCTGCCCGCACCCAGGCGCGCGTCGTCTACTACGGCACCGCCGAGCAGGCCGAGGTACGAGCCATTCCTGATGGCGGTGACCCACTGCGCGGGCGGCACTTTCTCCTGAGCTATCACGGCGAACAGTGTCCGGTTCAGCTACACATTCCTGGGGACCACGGCATCTACATCGCCCTCGCAGCGGCGGCGGTTGGCTGCGCCGCGGGCTTGCCCCTGACCGAAATTCGCGCCGCTCTGGAGTCGCTGGCGCCGGTTAAAGGACGCGGCGAAATCAAGCCAGGGCCAAACGGCAGCACCCTCATTGACGACAGCTACAATGCCAGCGCAGAATCGATCATCGCCATCGCGCGCGCCATGCAGGCCACGCCAGTCGAGGAAGGAGGCCGGCGCTGGGCCGTGCTGGGCGATATCTTCGAGCTAGGCCCCTATGCCGAGCGCGAGCATCGGCGGGCCGGCGAGGCCCTTGGCAGCCTTGTGGACTACGTCGTGGCCATTGGTGATCAGGCCCGCCACTACGCTGAGGGAGCCAGAGCCGCCGGTCTACCGCCGGAGCGCACCCACTATTTCCCGGCTGACCCGTACGACCGTGGCGCCCTGGAAGAGGCCAAGCGCGCCGCAGCAGCTCTGCTGGTGGCGGAGGTCCAACCTGCCGACCTGGTTCTGCTCAAAGGCTCTCGCGGCATGGCGATGGAAACCATGCTCAACCTGTGGCCAGCTGAGCCAGAGGCCTCTGCCGGGCAGGCAGGCGGCCCACAATAAGAGGGAAGAGAGGAAGGAGAGATCAACAAAAATGCAGAGCGAGCAGCATCCCCAACAAGAGGCACGCAAACTGCGCGTCGGGGTCATCTTCGGTGGTCGCTCGGGCGAACACGAAGTCTCCATCGCCTCCGCCACCTCCATCATCGGGCACCTCGATCCCAACAAATATGAGGTCGTACCCATTGCCATCACCCAGGAAGGGCGCTGGCTGCTCGGAGCCGATCCGCAGCGTCTGCTTGCTGCCGAAAGAGGGCAAGGGGAGCAGGTCCTCAGCGAGAGCCTGGCAGTGACCTTGCCTGGTGATCCGACTGTGGGACACCTGGTGCCGCTGAACCAGCCCGAGAACGTCGGGCAGTCCCTGGAAGCAGGCCGGGTAGACGTCATCTTTCCGGTGTTGCACGGCACCTATGGCGAAGACGGCACCCTGCAGGGCCTGCTCGACATGGCCGGTGTGCCCTACGTTGGGTGCGGCGTTCTTGGCTCCGCCCTGGGCATGGACAAAGAAAAAATGAAGATGATCTTCCAGGCCCGCGGCCTCCCCAGCGCCGACTACCTGGTCTACCGTCGCCACGACTGGGAGCGTGACCCCGCTCCTATCCTCGCAGCCGTGGAGGCCCAGCTTGGCTATCCCTGCTTCGTCAAGCCGGTTAACCTCGGCTCCAGCGTTGGCATCAGCAAAGCCCACAACCGCGAGGAGCTGGAGCAGGCCATTGCCTTCGCCGCTGAATACGATCGCAAGATCATCGTCGAGCGCGGCATTGACTGCCGCGAGTTGGAATGCGCCGTTCTGGGGAATGACGAGCCGCTGGCCTCAGTTGTAGGCGAAATCATCCCCAGCAACGAATTCTACGACTATCGCGCCAAGTACATCGACAACCGCTCGCAGATTGTCATACCCGCAGACCTACCACAGGAGACCGCCGAGCAGGTACGGCGCCAGGCCGTTCAGGCTTTTCTGGCCCTTGACCTGAGCGGTCTGGCGCGCGTCGACTTCTTTCTGGAGAAGGCCAGCGGGCAGCTTTACATTAACGAAGTCAACACCATGCCCGGCTTCACCACCATCAGCATGTACCCGAAGCTCTGGCAGGCCAGCGGCCTTCCCTACGAGCAGCTCCTCGACCGCCTGATCGAGCTAGCCCTGGAGCGCCACACCGATCGGCAGCGCAACCGTACCCGGCTCCAGCTCTAGCCAGGAAGGCAGACGGCCCAGAGGTCAGCATCATCACATCAGCAAGCAGAGCAGAGAAAAGCAGGAGACAGAGAAAGCATCATGGCCCACATCCATCACCGACGCACCACTCGCACCACCATCGCCGCCGTCAGCGTTGAGCCGCTCAACATTCCCTTGCTGGAGCCATTCACCATTGCCACTGGTAGCACCAGCGAGGCGCGCAACGTTCTGATTACTGTCACGCTGGAAGACGGCAGTGTCGGCTACGGCGAGGCCGCGCCCTTCCTGCCGAGTCTGGGCGAAGACCAGAATACGGCGCTGGCCGCCGCTCAGAGCTGCGCCGCCCTGCTGCAGGGCAAAGACGCCGCTCACTGGCGCAGCCTGGCCCGCCTCTTACGCAGCCTCTATTTCAGCCAGTCTTCCGTCTGCGCCGGCTTCGAAATGGCCCTCCTTGACGCCCTGACACACTCCTACGGCCTACCGCTCTACGCCTTCTTTGGCGGAGCCAGCAATGCCGTCGAGACCGACCTCAGCATTCCCCTGGTCGAGCCTGAGCACGCCTACGAGCTGGCGCGGTCCGCTGTCGAACGCGGCATTCGCATCATCAAGATCAAGGTCGGCAGCGACGTCCGCGAAGATGTTGCGCGAGTCGAGGCGGTGCGCGAGGCCGCACCCAACGTAGGTCTGACCCTGGACGCCAACCAGGGCTACACACCAGCCGAAGCCCTGCTCTGTCTGGAAGCCCTCGACGAGCGCGACATCCGCCCGCTGCTGCTCGAACAGCCGGTCCCCAAAGACGACTACGAGGGCCTGCGCTACGTCACCCAGCATAGCCGCGTCCCGGTCGCCGCGGACGAGAGCGCCTATAGCGCCGCCAACGTCGCCCACCTCATTGCAATGGGGGCAGTCAACGTTGTCAACATCAAGCTCATGAAAAGCGGCATCGTCGAAGCCCTCGACATCGCCGCCGTCTGTCGGGCCACCCACACGCAGCTCATGATTGGCGCCATGATGGAGTCGCGCCTGGCCATCAGCGCTGCCGCCCATTTCGTTGCTGGCCTGGGCGGTTTCCGCTTCATCGACCTCGACACCCCCATGTTACTGGCAGCCGACCCCTTCAGCGGTGGCTATGAGCAGCGGGGAGGCCTTTACGATCTCTCGGGTGTCGAGAGCGGCCTGGGCATCAGCCGGCAGCAGAGCGACGGGCACAGCTAGCGATAGGCAGCCGCCTGCAGATTGAACAGCTCCGCATAGCGCCCCTCACGCGCCATCAGCTCCTCGTGGCTGCCCTGTTCAATGACCTCGCCCTGTTCCAGGACCAGAATATGGTCGGCGACACGTACCGTCGAGAAGCGGTGCGAGATAAAGATGGCCATGCGCCCGCGGGTCAATTCGCGCATGCGCGCAAACAGATCATGCTCGGCCTGGGCATCCAGCGCCGAGGTCGGCTCATCGAGAATGAGAATCTGGGCCTCGCGCATGAAGCCGCGGGCCAGGGCCATTTTCTGCCACTCGCCGCCCGAGAGATGGTGGCCCTCCTCGAACCAGCGTCCCAGCATCGTCTCGTAGCCCTGCGGCAGACGGGCGATCACCTCGTCGGCCCCACTCTTCTGGGCCGCCGTCGTGATCCGTGCTCGATCCTCAATGAGGTCAACCTGGCTGATGCCGATATTCTCGCGAGCCAGCAGCTGGTACTGTACAAAATCCTGGAAAATGATGCCGATCTCGCGGCGCAGCTCGTCGGGATCGTATTCGCGAATATCGTGACCATTGACCAGGATCTGGCCCTCCTGGGGATCGTAGAGACGCGCCAGCAACTTGACCAGGGTGGTCTTGCCAGCCCCATTGCGCCCGACGATGGCCAGGGTCTGGCCAGCCTCCAGCTTAAAGTTCACGTTGTGCAGCGCCGGCTCCTGCCGTCCCTCATAGCAGAACGTCACGTTGCGGAACTCGATGCCGTGCGTAAATGGGCGCTCCAGTGGTATAGGATTGGCCGGGCGCGGCATCTCGGGGCGCAGGGCCAGCACCTCAAAGAGCGTGCCCAGATACAAATTATGCTCATACATCGATGAGAAGCCACCCAGAATACTTTGAAAGTTATTCTGCACTGAGTTAGCGGCCTGGGTATAGAGCGTCAAGTCGCCGATCGAGACACGTCCATAGATGGCCTGGATGGCCACATAGAGAAAGGTGCCGCTGCTCACCAGGGTCGTCAGTGTTCCCCAGCCGAAACCGGCAAGATAGCGTCGTACCACCAGGCGGCGCTCTTCGCTGAGGAAGCGCTCGGCGAACTGCTTAAAGCGTTCGATAAAGAAAGGTCCCAGGTTGAAGATCTTAATCTCCTTCTGATAGGAGTCGGTGGTCAGCAGGTTGACCAGATAGACTTGCATGCGTCGCTCCTGGGACTGGCGCCGTCTGAGCCGAAAGCCGCGCCAGCCGTAGCGCGCGTCGGCGATAAAGGCAGGTATCGGAGCCACGAGGGCGATGACGGCCAGCCACCACTCCAGCCGCACCAGCAAGACGATCATCGAGCCAAAGGTGAGAGCGTTGCGCAGCAGGGAAAAGGTGCCAGAGATCATCATCACCGGGCGCAGCATGGCCTCTTGCTGCACCTGCTGCAGCTTATCGTAGAATTCGGAGCGCTCGAAAAAGGCCATATCGAGCGTATGAGCATGCGCGATCAGCAGGTACTGGACGCGGCTGGCCGTTTCATCCTGGAGAATCTGCTGAAACGTATTGCTCAGCGTACTTAGCAGGCTCATCAGGAGGTTGAGCAGCAGCTGCAGCCCGGCCAGGATAGCGATCAGGCGCAGATAGTAGTTAGCGCGCGCGCTCTCCCTGATGGCCATGACGACAGCATCCAGCAGGAGCTTGTTGAGATAGATAGTCGAAGCTGGCACGAAGGCCAGCAGCAGCGTGGTTAGGCCCAGGCCCAGAGTCAGCCAGGGGTTGGTCTCCCAGACCAGGCGCAGAGAGCGTGCCAGGCCGGTCAAGGCCCCTGGCACGCTCCGCACAAAGCGGACGAGACGTTCTTTCCATGAGAGATTTTCTTCGCTCTCGTTCTGCCGCCTGAAAGGTGATGGTCTACTCCGTGTATTCGACTGATAGAGCATATTCCCCTACAGCGTTGATTTAATGTATTGCGCTGCCCTATGGGCCAGCGCCATGATCGAGAGCATCGGATTGACGCCGGAGGGCGAGGGGAAGACGCTACCATCGCAGACAAAGAGGCCGCGCACACCATGCACCTCATGATTGCCATCGACCACAGCCTGTCGTGGGTCGCTGCCCAGACGACAGGTGCCCATCTGGTGGGCCGTGAAGACCATGAGGCGATTGGGGGCCAGACCGTGGCGCTCAAGCTGGCGCTCGAACTCATGGAACTGTCGTTCATCGAGCGTGCCATCGGCGGCGCGATCGATGCGCGTGCGCCGCGTATGCAGCGAGAGCACAGAGCGAGCGCCGGCGGCGAAATGCACGCGCGCGGCCTGGGCTATGCCGTGCAGCAAGTGGCGGCGATCGTAGACCGAGACCACATAATCGATGACTGGCTCGCCATCTTTGCCGACAGTGACGCGGCCCTCTCCGCGATCGCGGGTCAGGACGATGAAGGCCGCCACGTAGGGAGCCTGCAGCAGCTCGCGGCGGTAGTCGCGTGCCGACCACCAGGGCAGGGCCACGCCGAGCATCCCCGGATGCACGGGAGCGGTCTCCAGCTTGTAGCCGTAGGTGCCGTCCAGATGGCCGAACTGGTTACTGTAGGCCGACTGCAGGACCCCTTTCCAGGGGTAAATCTTGTCAGGATAGAGGCCAGCCACCACCGCCGTCGGGTGCAGATAGAGATGGCGCCCAATGTGGGGATTGCTCAAGCCCGAGCGCAGCAAGAGAGCCGGCGAGTGAATGGAGCCCGCGGCCACAATCACCGCCCGCGCTCGCACGGTCAGGCGGCTGAGACGCCCACTCAGGGGATCACGCACGTTCGCCACGACGCCGACGGCGCGCCCCTGCTCGATCAGCACGCGATCGGCGCTGCAGTTCACAATAATGCGGGCACCAGCCTCAAAAGCATCTTGCAAATAGGTGGCGAGCGTCGATCGCTTGCAGCCATAGCGGCAGCCGAAACAACAGGTGCCACAGCGTTGGTTACAGCCGACAGCATTGCGGCGCAGCACGCCTGTATGGTAGCCCAGGGCAGCGCAGCCATCGGCCAGGACCTGATTCTGCCGATTGTGAGCGCTGTTCTCCAGGTTGACGCCGATGCGCTCCTCGACGGCAGCGAAACTGTCCTGCAGGCTCTTGCCCGTCAGCTCGGTCACGCCTGATTGCCTTGCCCACTCATCCAGAATGTCCTCGGGGGTTCTGAAGGAGGTCATCCAGTTGACAACCGTGCCCCCTCCAAGCGTACTCCCTGCGAGGACGGTGATGCCGAGGTCGCGCGAGGTCAGGAGGCCACGCTGCAGGTAGAGTTCGGTCATCCCTCGCCCTTCCTCAACGGGAAAGGTCTCTTCATTATAACATCCCCCTTTTTCAAGGACCACCACGCTCTTGCCTGCGCGAGCCAGCTCCCCGGCTACCACGCCTCCACCGGCCCCGGAACCGATGACGACGGCGTCGGCCTCCAGAGTGGTGTCGCTTTCGATAGGGAAAGGCTGCAGGGCACGCGCCACGGTCGCCGGCGGGTCCTGGGGTGGCGTGTAATCCAGCACCTCCCAGTTGGGATTGCGACCTCGCTCATCGAGAGCTGCAAAGAAGATGAAGCCCGCCAGCCGCTTCATGGCCTGGAAGCCCTGGCGCAGCAGGCCAAGTGGACTGTTGGCCAGGGCCAGGAGATAGCGCTCGCGCAGCTCCTGGGGCAGGCGCGCGAATGGCTGCGGTCTGCCAACCAAGAGCAGGGAGGTGAGCGGACTGCCGAGAAGAGTGAGAAGCTGGTGAATCTGCCCTTTGCGCTCTTCTCCTTCCAGGGCCAGCATCTCGGCCATGCGCTGGGCCACCTGGAGGTCAGCGGCCCGCCGTCGGTAGTAGGCGGCTTCTTCGGCACTCACGCCGGGGGGCGGCTCCAGCGAGGGGAGCAGGGTATCACAGATGGCTTCCAGAATGGCGAACTCGGCAGGCGAGAGCCACGCCGCTCCCGGACTCTGACGCTGCACGATAGGTGATAGCACAGTGGAGGAGATGGTCATTGAGCTACCTCCTTCTTTTGCTCAATACACTGGATCATGCCAACGTCGCATGATTTTGGGCAAAGCAATGCAGCCACAGTGCAGAGCTGACATATTTCTATAGTGTAGGTAAGTATAGCATAATCCGACTTGCTCTTCAGGCATCTCTGTGACGCCTCGCACCGCTTCCCAAGCCCCTTCAGGGCCTCTTAGAAAAGCTGACTGACAGTCAGTCAAAATTGTCTTGATCAGAGAAGAGGAAGGTGGGCAGAGCCGTGAGGCCGGCAGTAGTGAGCATCTGACGGCTGGCAGGGAGGGGCGTGCGGCGTCTGAGGGAGGCAGGTCAGGCAGGCTGTGGGGTAAGGTAAGGATGGCCATGATAGCGGCCTGGCTGGTGCTGAGCGGAGCCTCCCGCCCTGGCTACGCTGGCACGGCGGGAGAGCAGCGGTCGGTAGTGGGTGACTGGCCACTCACTCAGCTCAGGCCATGCTGTGATAGGCAGTCATGGCGATGAAAATCGGTTTGGAGGAGGCGCTGAGGGATCAGGCGAAAGAGGCCCGTTCCGATCTGGGCCGCATTCGTCAGGGTGCGCAGGGCCAGCAAGGCCCCAATGCGCGTCTCCTCGCTATAGTCGAGCAGCTCAACCATGTGATCGAACTCGGCCTGCGTCAGTACCTCGTAGGAGAGATCGGGGCGCACCAGCATCGTCAAGTCGAGATCGACGTAGCGCACGCCTGCCACCTCGATCGTTGGTGGCAAGATGATGGTCGCATAAGTATAGAGCAGGTCGCAACCATTGTAGAAGGCGCTCAACATATACCAGCGCTCTGGCCAGAAGAACTGGAGACAATGATGACGCAGTGGACGTGTTCCGGTGGTCCACTCCATCAATGTTCCGGCGGGCAGCCAGAGACGCAGGCAGTCGGCACCGGGCGAAGCGGTTGGAGGATCGCTCAGCTGCACCTCTGGGGAGAGGCGACAGGCGCGCCAGGTGCCGCGCAGCACTCCATCATAACTGCGACTCTCGACACGGAAATCCGCTTGCATACGTATACTTCTCCCTTCCATCCGCCTCATAGTACGCAAATCTGCCCGGTTCGTCAAGCTGGGCGGGAGGAGTATGCGGGTCCAGGTTTGCCTTCTACTGTTGGTGGTGAGCAACGCTTTCTTTGCTGGCTGGTCCCAGTGCTCACTCAACAGCTGCTATCTCTCAACCAGCGAAATATAGTAGAATAACAGCTAGAGATTTGCCTTATGGCGTCGTCAGAGCAAGCTTGAGAGCGAGAAAGAGTCTCCTGTGCTAGCAAGAGCAACGGGCAGGAGTTTAGAAAGAGTAGAGAGATCATGCTGCGCTGTCCGCGCTGCCAGACGCAGAATCCGTCGCATGCCAAATTCTGCTTTGCCTGCGGCCTTCGCTTCTTGATCTGCCCATACTGTGGTACAGCCAACCCGCCGGTGGCTCGCTTCTGCATTGAATGCGGACGGCTCCAGAGCCAGAAGGGGGATGAGGAGAAGCCGGCGGAGATCTCGCCCTGGCCGGTATCGGCCTTCCGCAGTGGAGAGGAAGGAGGGTCGTCGGGGCCAGAAGTGGTACCTCAGTTGCCCGCGCCGACGCCTGCGCTGGAGTCGACTTTGAGGACGCCCGAAGAGCGGCGAGTGGTGACGGTGATGTTCGCTGACATTACCGGTTCGACGCCCTTGGCCGACCGCCTTGATCCAGAGGATCTGCGGGCCATCCTGGCCAGCTATTTCACCTTGATGACAGAGCAGATTCGTCGCCACGGCGGTACTGTTGAGAAATACATCGGGGATGCCGTCATGGCTGTCTTTGGTCTGCCGCTGGCGCACGAAGATGATCCTGATCGGGCCATTCGGGCCGCACTCGACATGCAAGCGGCGCTGGCGCGCTTCAACCAGGAACGCCGCCGGCGCGACCCGGAGGCTGCGCTGCTCCAGATGCGCATTGGGATCAATACCGGCGAGGTAGCCACGCCCGGGCCTGATGGTAGCCTCAACAGCCGCCGTGATTTTCTGGTGACAGGCGAGGCGGTCAATCTCGCCGCGCGCCTGCAGCAGGTGGCCAGTCCCGATACGATCCTGGTGGGGGAGCGCACCTATCTGGCCACGCGTGAGGTCTTCCGCTTTCGCCCGCTAGCCCCCTTGCAGCTCAAGGGGAAGGCAGAGCCTAGCCGGGCCTGGGTGGTGCTGGGTCTGGCGGACGAGCAGCCTTCCAGCTCACTGGTAGCGCGCTCCCGCCGCGGTCTGCTGGCCCCGTTGATTGGGCGCTCGTTGGAAATGACCTTGATGCATGCGACTTATGCTCGTGTGTTGGCCGAGCGTCAGCCTCATTTGATCACTTTGCTGGGTCCTTCGGGCATTGGCAAGTCGCGCCTGGTACACGAGTTCATTGAACGCGAGCAGGAGAAAGCTCGCTATACGACAGGCCCGGAACAGTTACCGGCGCCGCTGGTGATGCGTGGGCGCTGCCCCCCTTATGGAGAGGGTATCACCTACTGGCCGCTGATCGAGATTCTTCGGGCCTTGCTCCAGGTGCAATATAACGAGAGCGATGAGGATATCCATCGGCGTTTCACGGCCTTCGTCAGCGAAGTATTGGAGAGGGCTGGGAACAAAGAAGATGCTGCGGATGTGACTGAGGCCATCCTGCTGAGCGTTGGGCGTCACCTCGGGCGGTCGATACCGTTGCCGGGGGGCGAACGTCGCGAGCGGCAGCGCATGGCCTACGCACGCAATCTGGAGCAGAGTGGCACCCAGATGACCTTACTACGTTCCTGGCGCGTCTTCCTGGCCGCGCTGGCTCAACAGCAGCCGCTCATTCTCGTGATCGACGATCTTCAATGGGCTGATGAGGCCCTGCTCGATCTGCTGGAGCACCTGATGGAGCGGCTGAACAATGTTCCGCTTCTCTTGCTCTGCCCCGCGCGGCCCGAGTTTCTGGAGCGGCGCCAGGACTGGGGTGGGGGACAGCGCAATTTTACGACGATTGTGCTGGAGGCCCTCTCTGCCGAGGAAAGCAAGGAGCTGGTGCGCGCTTTGCTGAAAAACGCTGAGCTGCCGGAGGCGCTCTGTCACACGATCCTGTCCCGGGCTGAGGGGAATCCTTTCTTTGTGGAGGAGCTGATCCGCATGTTCATCGACCAGGGGATTCTGGTCTATGAGCAGGATAGCTGGCGTGTGGCCCGCGAGAAGGAGCATCTTCTCAGCGAATTGGCCAGCCCGGCAGGGCCTCCCGGTGATGTCTTGCTGGACCTCCATTATACCCTGCCCTTGCCGCGGGTCCCCGATACGATCCAGGGGGTGCTGGCGGCGCGCGTCGACTTGCTCAGTCCGGTCGAGAAGCATGTCTTACAAAAGGCGGCGATCATCGGACGCACGTTCTGGCTCGCGGGCTTGCGCGAGCTGACCGCTGAGCTGGAGGAGGAGACGCTCCTGCAGACGCTGGAGTCGCTGATCACGCGCGACTTCATTTCTGAGACAGAGCGGCGCGATCGTAGCCCTGTTGAGAACGATCGGGTCTTTAGCTTCAAGCATATTCTGACGCGCGATGTGGTCTATCACACGCTTTCGCGGGCGCATCGCGCTCTGAGCCATGCCCGTCTGGCGCGCTGGCTGGAAGAGCAGGTCAGCGGGCGCACTGAACGTTTTGTTGAGCTGCTGGCTTATCATTACCAGCAGGCAGCCGCTAACTGGACGCCCAGTCTGCTGGACAGTCTGGCCGAGGAGGATATCGAGCTAGAGCTGACGCTGCAGGAGCTGCGTCAGCGAGCTACGGTCTATTTGACGAGCGCAGGCGATCAGGCGCTGCGCAGCTACTATACGATTCGGGCCATCCAGGCTTACAGCGATGCATTGGAGCTGTTGAGCGAGAGTGGAGCAGACCGCCGTGCACTGGCGCGCATGCACGAGAAGCTAGGTGACGCCTTCACGCAGCGTGCTAACCTCAAGGAAGCCTGGCAGGCTTACCGGCAGGCGCTCCAGCTGCTGGAAGCGGAAGCTGAGCCGCCTTCGGCTGATCTCCTTTATCTTTACGATAGTCTGGCCGAGCTGGCAACGCGCTGGGGGCCGTGGCACGAGGCTCTCCCCGATATGGATGAGGTGCGTGCCTACATCGATGCCGGGCTGGCTCTGGCAGAAGATCAGGGTGATCGCTCCGTCTTTCTGACGTATCTGGCTCTGTGGTACATGCACCAGCGGGAGGATGATCCCAACAACGTCGATGAGCGAGCCAGGCAAGCGGAGCAAGCCCTCAAGAGTGCCCGCGAGGCGCGGCGCCTGGCCGAGGAGGCCCAGGATGTGGAAGCGCTCTGGCTGGCTCTCGACGCGCTCGGGGGGATCTATATGAAGCTCTGCGACTATGCAGAGGCCCATCGTACTCAGCACCAGCGTCAGCAGCTTCAGGCCCAGATTACTCGCCAGCAGGGGCGTCAGGATCGGCAGGAGCTGCACGATCTTTACTATTCCCTGGGATGGGTGCACTTCTTCATTTGCGATTATCCAACGGCAGCGCGCTGGTTCGGTGAGTCGTGGCAGGTTGCTCAGACGATGGAAAGTCCGTCGTTGCTCCTGCTTAGTATGCTGGGGCGCATCCACGTCTGGTACGAATGGGAGCGCTGGGATGATGCGCGCGAGGCAGCGCAGAAGGCCCTGGGGCTGGTCGAGCAATACCAGCTTGAAGAGATGTGGGAGATCGACGCCTTGAAGCATTTGGTGATGATTGCTTACCAGACGGGTGACTATGAGAGTGGGGAGCGCTATCTGCGTTGCCTGAAGCTTCTCGGTGAGCAGGCAAGCTCTCGTCTGCTGCGCCTGGATCTGGAATTAGTTCTACAGCTCGCACGCGAAGATTGGAACGGGGCTGCTGAGACGCTCAGGGAGGAGATTCGACGTCACGAGCCATTCGTTCGACCGGAGCAGCAGGCGCTGCTGGCCGAGCTTCTCGTTCAGATTGGCGCCTCGGCTGAGGAGCAGGCTACGTGGTGTCAGCGCGCGCTGGCGGCGGCTCGCCGGTCGCAGGCGGTGAAGGCCGAGGGCCGAGCCTGGCGCGCGCAGGGCCGCATGGCCCTGGCTCTGCAGCGCTGGGAGGAGGCTCGGACCGCTCTGCAGCAAGCCTTAGCGCTTTTTGAGCGTCTCGACCTCCCCTGGGAACGTGGCCAGACCCTCTACTACCTGGGCGAGCTGCATTGGAGACAGGCGACCAGCGCTCAGCTTCCTGACGCTGCGAGACGGTGGCGTGAGCTGGCTCGTCGCTACTATACGCAGGCGCTGGGCTTCTTTACGGCCTTGCATGCCGTACGTGATAGCGAGCGCGTCAACAATGCTCTGCAAGAGCTGCGATAGCGAATCGCGCATGATGGTAGAAGATTGCTTATCGCTCAACCAGGGGTTCACAGCGCCACCAGTATTCATCGTGCCAGAGGCGGGTCGAATCCCAGGCTGCTCCCATTGCGCGGGGCAACGTCGCCAGGTGGACCTGCTCTAAGGTGGCGCCGGCCTCTGCCAGGTAGCGCTGGACGCTACGTAAAGCCAGTTGCGGTGTATTGTTGATCTGGCTCAGATGAGCCAGCCAGATCCAGCGTAGGCCATCGGCGCGCCAGGTCTGCAGGATCGCCTGGGCTGCTTGTTCGTTAGAGAGATGACCAGTAGGGCTGAGAATACGCATCTTGAGGGGATAGGAGTAGGGGCCCTGTAGGAGCCGTTCGCGATCGTGATTGGCCTCCAGGACCAGCAGATCGGCTTGACGCATGGCCTCTAGCATGATCGGGGTGACGGAGCCGCTATCTATCACCACACAGACGCGACATCCTCCAGCAGAGAGCAAGTAGCCACAGGGAGCCGCGGCATCGTGAGGGACCGGGAAGGAAACGATCTCGATATCGCCAAGCAGGCAGGAGCTGCCAGCAGGCAACGCCAGCGTTCGTCGCAGGGGTTGTGGTGAGGCTTTCCCCCGCTCTCTACGAGCACTCTGTTGGCCACCCTGTCTGACGACAGGCTGTTCCTCTCTTGGGCGGTGAGAGCGAGGCTGCTCTGTGCCGGGTCGGCTGCTAGCTGTTGTGTTCGGTTCCTGCTGCGGGTTGTCCGCCAGGGCTGCCAGGGTGGCAGGGTCAGCGATTACGAGCGGATCGTAGCGTCTCAGCAGCGTGGGAAGGGCCAGTGTGTGGTCATCATGTTCGTGCGTGAGGAGAACAGCAAGTATCTGGGCGGGGGAGACGCCAGCCAGATGGAGGCGGTTGATCAATGTACGGCAGGGCAAGCCAGCATCGATTAGGAGCCTGGTCCGTCCGTTAGGGCCAGCCTCGATGAGCAAGGCGTTGCCGCTGCTGCCACTCCCCAGAGAAACGACGCGCATAGACTCTCTACCGGGCCCGTTCTGATATCTCGTGCTGCTGTATCTTTCCTGGCTCTTGCTGTCGACTGACAGGCAGTTCGGCCTTCCTTTGAGGCATCAGCGAGCAGGTTGCCCAGGCAGGCCGAGCAGGAGGCGAGCGTTTTCGCCCAGGATTTTCGTCAGCTCATCAGCGTTGAGGCCGGCCTGCTGAATATGCTCGATGACGCGGCGCTGGCGCAGCAGGGCATAATCGCTGGCAAAGAGAATACGCTCGGCCCCTACCAGCCTTGCCACCGTTGAGAAGATGGCTGGACGGTAGAGGAAGACCGTTGCAGCAGTATCATACCACACCAGGGAACAGGCTTGCTGCACCTCTGGCATCAAAGTATAAAAAGGCAGACCCCCACCCCAATGGGCTGCGACAAAGCGCACGTCGGGAAAAGCCGTTAGAAAGGCGACCACGTCGGCCACGGAGACATCGCCTTTACCAGGATAGAGGTGGCCCACCGGCTCGCTGCAGTGGGAGAGTACAAGCAAGTGATAGTGGCGCACTACCTCAATGAGAGGGCCCAGCAATTGAGTGTCGCTCAGGCGGTAGCCCTGGCCGTGGGGCATGAGTTCGCCCATGCCGATCATGCCAGCCTGGGCACAGCGTTCCAGCTCGTGCACTGCCCTCCTGCCTGCTGTAGGTAAGATGACCGCCATGCCATAGATGCGGCCAGGATAGCGGCGCATGGCATCGAGAACATAGCTGTTTCCTTCTTCGATCAGGCCCGGGTCGGTCCAGCCAAAGGAGAAGGCTACTGAAGCATCCACGCCCGCAGCATCCATTTCCGCGATCAGGTCCTCGGCAGTGGCCAGCTTGCTGCGGGGATTGGCATAGAGGGTTCGAAACCAGGGGTCGCGCTCGCAGTAGCGCTCGCGTTGCTGACAAATATGAGGAGGGAAGAGGTGAGTATGGAAATCAATGATCATGCTCTGCTGCGCTTCTCGAAGGGTGCCCCAGGCTACAAAAAAAGGGCACTGCCTGCTTGGCACGCCCCTCTTCCCGCTTGCTTACTTTGCTTCTTTGACGCGCTTTCTCACTGGCTTGTACAGAAAGCAACAGCGAAACAGGGAGAACCTTACCACTGAGTGGTGTCTTGCCTCAATTTTGCTGAGTGAGAACCGCCGTCGCGACAGCGGGGATGCGTCGCGCGTTCCATCCTTGACTATAGCAGGCGATCAGCGATCTTTTGCAGTATCGTAAGGGAAGGCACAAGCCGTTCGGTCATTAGGGCCGGTCAGCTGCACCTGTTACCAGGTGTCCACCTCCGGTCTATCGACCAGGTGATCTGCCTGGGACCTTATCTCCGGCTGGGGGTCCAGCCTGGAGGGGGAAGCGGCTCTTGGGGTCGGCTTCGCGCTTAGATGCTTTCAGCGCTTCTCCTCGCCTGACGTAGCTACCCGGCTCTGGCCTGGGCAGGCCAACCGGCTCACCAGCGGTCAAGCCCTCTCGGTCCTCTCGTACTAGAGCGGACTCCCCTCACGCTTCCTTTCGCCCACGACGGATAGAGACCGAACTGTCTCACGACGTTCTGAACCCAGCTCACGTGGCGCTTTCATGGGCGAACAGCCCAACCCTTGGGACCTACTCCAGCCCCAGGATGCGCCGAGCCGACATCGAGGTGCCAAACCCTGCCGTCGATGGGAACTCTTGGGCAGGATCAGCCTGTTATCCCCGGGGTAGCTTTTGTCCGTTGCGCCACACGCCTTCCACTCGGACATGTGGGATCACTCAGCCCGACTTTCGTCCCTGCTCGGCTTGTTGGCCTCGCAGTCAAGCTCCCTTTTGCCTGTACACGCCTCAGGTGATGTCCATCCACCTTGAGGGAACCTTTGGGCGCCTCCGTTACCCTTTAGGAGGCGACCGCCCCAGTCAAACTCCCCACCTAGCCCTGTCTGCTGGCGGGTTCTACCGCCTCAGCATGAGTCCCGACAACACACCAGAGTGGTATTTCACCGGCGCCTCCACCGCCCCCACGAGGGCGGCTTCTTCGGCTCCCACCTATCCTCCGCAGGTGTGCCCTCGGCACCAGGCCAGGCTAGAGTCAAGCTCCACGGGGTCTTTTTGTCCTGTCGTGGGTAACCCGCATCTTCACGGGTACTGCAATTTCGCCGAGCCCTCTGTCGAGACAGCGCCCAGGTCGTTCCTCCTTTCGTGCGGGTCGGAACTTACCCGACAAGGAATTTCGCTACCTTAGGACCGTTAGAGTTACGGCCGCCGTTCACCGGGGCTTCCCTGGCGAGCTTCGTGCACCCGCCAGCTTCACCTTCCGGCACTGGGCAGGAGTCAGCCCCTATATCTCCGCTTCCGCGTTCGCAGGGACCTGTGTTTTTGGTAAACAGTCGCCTGGGCCTATTCCTGCGGCCTCCTCACCAACCCTGACCTGCTTCGGATGCCCTTGCGGGCACCCCTCCGGTCAGCGCCAGCTACGAAGGCGCCCCTTCTTCCGAAGGTACGGGGCCAAGTTGCCGAGTTCCTTGACAGAGGCTCACTCGTTCACCTGGGGAGATTGCCCCCCTGCCTACCGGTGTCGGGTTGCGGTACGGGCAGAGGTACGTCTGGCTAGAGGCTTTTCTTGGCGGCCTGGGGGTCGATGACTTGTCGCCTCCTCGCGGAGGCTCGTGCCTGGGGTCACGTCTGGTGGCATCGGGCTTTTCCTCGATGCCTCGCTTCCACCAGGCAGCCCATCCTGTCCACTCGATGGGTTCACCTTCCCTACCGCGTCCCCCCTTCGCTCCTGACGACGTCCTCTGGGGCAGGATTGTCCACCTGCTCTCCATCGCCTACGACCTACCGTCCTCGGCTTAGGGCCCGCCTAACCCTGGGTCGATCAACGGTGCCCAGGAACCCTGAGGCTTTCGGTGGGAGGGATTCTCACCCTCCTTGGCGCTACTCATTCCGGCATTCGCACTTCCGTCCGCTCCACCGGTCCTTGCGGTCCGGCTTCTCAGCTGACGGAACGCTCCCCTACCAGCCTCTCATCTCTTGCGAGAGGCTCCACGGCTTCGGTCGGCTGCTTCAGCCTCCTGGTGTTCTCGGCGCCAGCTCGCTCGACCAGTGAGCTATTACGCACTCTTTCAATGATGGCTGCTTCTAAGCCAACATCCTGGCTGTCTGGGCCAGCTGACCTCCTTTGCCACTCAGCAGCCCCTTGGAGACCTTAGCCGGTGGTCTGGGTTGTTTCCCTCTCGTCTGACAAGGTTATCCCCGCCAGACTCACTCCGCCGCCCCGCTACTCGCGCTGGGCATTCGCAGTTTGCATGAGCTTGGTAACCAGCTCCTGGCCCCGCACCCACACAGCGCTCTACCTCCCAACGCTGCCGCGGCGGGCTGCACCTCCATGCATTTCGGGGAGAACCAGCTATCTCCGTGTTCGCTTGGCATTTCACCCCTACCCACAGCTCCTCCCCTGGTTTTGCAACACCAGTGGGTGCGAGCCTCGACGGATTGTCACATCCGCTTCACTCTGGCCATGGGTAGCTCACACGGTTTCGGGTCCCATCGCCGCTACCTGCCACCAGAGAGCTGGTGGCTGCGCCCTGTTCAGACTCGGTTTCCCTCCGGCTCCCCTCCTCTGTGGGGAGGTTAACCTGCGGCAACGACGATGCACTCGCCGGATCATTCTACAAAAGGCACGCCATCAACCCGCACATGGCGCCTGCTCGGGCCGGCCCCAGTTGCCTGGGACCCGCTCGCCGGCCTGCCACGGCATGGGTCTCTGACTGCTGCTCGCGTCCGCGGTTTCAGGCACTCTTTCATCCCCCTCTCGGGGTGCTTTTCACCTTTCCCTCACGGTACTCTGTCCGCTATCGGTCGCTGAAGGTCTTTAGCCTTGGAGGGTGGTCCCCCCTGCTTCCCACCGGGTTCCTCGTGCCCTGTGGTACTCAGGGTCCGACGTCAAGCCCTGGAGTTGCTGTCCCCCTACGGGACTCTCACCCCCTCTGGTGTGGCGTTCCAGCCACTTCGGGTCCAGCATCCCAGCGCTCGGGCCTGGCCCCACGCCGGCCCTACAACCCCGCCTCGGACCTGTTGCCAGGTCGCGTGACGGTTTAGGCTCTTCCCCGTTCGCTCGCCACTACTGAGGGAATCTCGGTTGATTTCTCTTCGTCGGGCTACTAAGATGTTTCAGTTCGCCCGCTGCCCCTCGTGCGGTCCTGTCAGACCGCCGATCTCCGGCCATCACGCCGGAGGGGTTGCCCCATTCGGAGACTCAGGGTTCATCGCTTGCCAGCAGCTCCCCCTGAACGTTTCGCCGCTCGCCGCGTCCTTCTTCGGCCTTCAGCGCCTAGGCATCCCCCGCGTACGCTTCTCGCTTGTGCGCTTCTCGCGACACCTGCAAGAGATCTCTTTGCGCCTTTACTATCTGTCTTGGATGTCTCGGCTTCGCTTTTGCCCCGCCGTCCACGACGGTTCATTTCGCTCAGCAAAATTGAAGCAAGACACACACTCAGTTGTTAAGGTGCTGGTGCCAGTGCCATGCGGCTCGCGCTGCTCTTCCCCTTACTGCACAGCAACCACGCAAGCCACCGCCCCCGACACCTGAAAAGTGGAAAACCTGCAGAGGTGAGGGCTGTGCTCATCCCTCATCGGCTATCCAGCGCCTCGCTCTCCCGCCAGCCGCTTGCTCGCCACTGGCGTCTCAGCTCGCATTTCAGCGCTGTGACCTAGAGTCACTTAGAAAGCTCGCTTCATCCGGGAGCGAAACCGCATTCAGGCAGCTTCAAACTACCCTTGATGAAACGGATCGACCTGGAAGGGAGCGGGTTCATCAGGAAGCAAGGTCTCCCTTACCGTGAGCCACCACGCTCCGACTCCCTAGAAAGGAGGTGATCCAGCCGCACCTTCCGGTACGGCTACCTTGTTACGACTTCACCCCAATCACCGACCCCACCCTCGACGCCTGCCTCCCCTCTCTTGAGGGGTTCGCCCAGCGGCTTCAGGTGTTGCCGGCTTTCGTGGTGTGACGGGCGGTGTGTACAAGACCCGAGAACGTATTCACCGCCGTGTGCTGACCGGCGGTTACTAGCAACTCCTCCTTCATGCAGGCGGGTTGCAGCCTGCAATCTGCACTGAGATCGGGTTTAAGGGATTGGCTCCCCGTCGCCGGGTCGCTGCCCGCTGTCCCGACCATTGTAGCGTGTGTGTCGCCCAGGATGTCAGGGCCATGCTGACTTGACGTCATCCCCACCTTCCTCCGCGTTGTGCGCGGCAGTCCCCTCGGAGAATTCCAACCGAGAGCGGGGGTTGCGCTCGTTGCGGGACTTAACCCAACACCTCACGGCACGAGCTGACGACAGCCATGCAGCACCTGAGCACGCCTCCCTTGCGGGCCGGCCCATCTCTGGACCCTCAGCGCGCTTGTCCAACCCTGGTAAGGTTCTTCGCGTTGCATCGAATTAAACCACACGCTCCGCTGCTTGTGCGGGTCCCCGTCAATTCCTTTGAGTTTTAGCCTTGCGGCCGTACTCCCCAGGCGGACCACTTCATGCGTTCGCTTCGGCGCGCAGGGGGTCGATCTCCCCACACACCTAGTGGTCAGCGTTTACGGCTAGGACTACCGGGGTATCTAATCCCGTTCGCTCCCCTAGCTTTCGCCTCTCAGCGTCAGGTACCACCTAGGACAGTGCCTTCGCCTTCGGTGTTCTTCCCGATCTCTACGCATTTCACCGCTCCACCGGGAATTCCCTGTCCCTCTGTGGCCCTCAAGTCGGACCGTCTTCCTGCCTCTCCCGCAGTGAAGCCGCGGGCTGTCAGCCGGAACCTGCCCGACCGCCTACAGGCCCTTTACGCCCAGTAACTCCGGACAACGCTCGCCCCCTACGTCTTACCGCGGCTGCTGGCACGTAGTTTGCCGGGGCTTCTTCCTGGGGTACCGTCCTCTCTCTTCCCCCAGAAAAGCAGTTTACAACCCGAAGGCCTTCTTCCTGCACGCGGCGTCGCTCGGTCAGGCTTTCGCCCATTGCCGAAGATCCCTCACTGCTGCCCCCCGTAGGAGTCTGGGCCGTCTCTCAATCCCAGTGTGGCTGGTCGTCCTCTCAGACCAGCGACCGATCGTCGCCTTGGTAGGCCGTTACCCTACCAACCAGCTAATCGGGCGCAGGCCCCTCCTGCAGCGCCCCGCACCCTCCGGCGCGGAGCTTTCCTGGCGCCTCTTGCAAGACGCCACCGTATGCGGGATTGTCGGCACTTTCGCACCGGTATCCCCCACTGCAGGGCAGGTCACCCACGTGTTCCTCACCCGTCCGCCACGCCCTCCCCTCGCGGAAAGGACGTTCGACTTGCATGTGTTAGGCACGCCGCCAGCGTTCGTCCTGAGCCAGGATCAAACTCGCCATCCAGTTCTGCTTTTCCCCGATCACTCATCGAGATCGAGGTTCTATCTCCAGCGGCTGGCTCCTCAGCCTCTGCTGAGCGAACCACCCACCAAATTTTCAGCTCTGGATCAGCGAAGTCATCAGCGCTGCTCACCTAGATGACTGTCTGCGAACCAATGCTACCGGCACAGCATTACCTGTGCTGGGCACGAGACCTAACAGACAGCGCGACCACAGGCGAACACAGCACATCCGCCTCTGCTGTTTTCCACTCTTCAATTGTCAAGGTGCACTGTCGATCGCTTCTATCCCGTCGGAAAGACAGACAAAGATCAGCCGCGTCTCAAGTTGCACTCAGGATCGGTCGATCTGCATCCCGACAGAGCGGCTCTTCACCTGCGCTCTCTCAAGGGTGCTACACTGAGGACACCGTGCCGCGGTTCTGAAATCTCTGTGGAGAATTTCTGCGAGAGATTTGTCGACCGTCTTTCCGTCCGGCGCGGACATAATTATGCCATAGGGCTAGGATCTTGTCAAGGGGGGTGACCGGGAATTTTTCAAATTGGGGAAAAAATTGGCCAGATTGGAGGAGTCTCAGCTGGTTGTAGTGGAGACCAGGGTAGGGGAGTCAGGTTCGGTAGCGGTGGGGAAGCAGATGAGAGAGGAGGCCGACACCGGGTGGGGGAGTAACCCGCGTCGAGTGCCGGCCTCGGTCTCCTGTGTTCAGAGCGGCTCTTCCTCGTCGCTCTCGCTTATGGTATACGGTGGCTTCTCGACTGGCACACGATAGCCACGAGGCGTCTGCGAGTTCTCGCTAGTACCGAAGGGCTGTGGCAGTTGGGTTGGAGTGGCCAGGTCGCTGGTGATGGCGCGCACCAGGCGTTCAATGCGGTCCCAGCGTGGCGGGAAAGAGGCTGCGTAGAATTTCTCATGCCCCTCGCCGTCGTAGATGTAGAGGGTGTAGTCGCGATCAATGTAGCGGTAGTCCACCTTGATATAGGGGATACGGACCAGCTCCAAGACTTGCAACGTTGGTCGCAGGCTCGACTGGACCGCCTCAGCGCTGGCGCGTCCGGAGACCGCTGCTGCTGTACGTACTTCTTCTACGGCAGCCTGCCAGATGTCGAGTGGGACCGCGTCGGGTGGCGCTTCGGGATGGAGGTTTTCATCGACTTCGGCGCTGTAGACCAGTTCTCCCTCGGCCTTCAGTAGCTGCTGCTGGGGCAAAGCGTCGGTGCCCACAAAGCGGTACCGTGTGCGCAGTTCGAAGCTGCGCACAATCTCGCGATGGCGCACGATCTTGCCAGTGCCGTTGCAGGCAGGACAGAGCGTGAACTTGGCGCCCTGACAGGCAGGGCAGACGCGCTTGCCGGTGACGCAGTCGCAGTCAACTTCGCCGTTGATGCAGTCAGGGCAGGGAATGACGCGCCCCTTGTTGGCCGGGTCAGTGTCCAGGGGATTGGGGACCAGTAGCCCCTGCTGGCGAATGCCTTCAAAGACGGTAGAGACGCGCTCACCAAGGGCATTGGTCAGTTTCTCGACGCGCCGCTGCAGGAAAGGCCGCTTTTTCTGTTCGGCCCAATCAGCTACGTAGCCGCGCCCCCGGCAAGTCGTGCAGCGCTTGCGGGTCCGTCCACGGCAGTCAGGGCACGTAATCCAGCCCCGTCCACTGCATTCGGTACAGAGCGCCCGCCCGGTACCATTACAGGTCGTACAAGCAAGCAGCTCATCCAGGCCCTCCAGGCGCGTGCGTGTCGCAGGAGGGCGCAGATCGCTAACCGCCGGCAGCTCGTAGTCCCAGACAGGTAGCAGAGGCTGGGGCTTGCCAGGTACCTGACCGCTATATGGCTCGCTCACAATCTCCAGAGCCCGGTGTTCCCAGCGCGTTTGCACGGTGATTTCCCAGACCTCGTCTCGGCTCATGGCAACTATGTCCATGTAGGTGCCCAGGTCCCGCGCTACACGCCAGTTACCAGCAGACCAGCTGTTGACAAGCTGACGAATCCTTTGCTCCTCGATGTCACTGGACGGCGCTGGCCGCGGCACTGTCTGCGACTGCTGCCAGTAGGTGCTGGCGCGATCCACTACCTTTTTGAGCTGCTGCTGAACTTCGCTGACTCCTTGGGTCAAAGCCCGCCCTAGCTCTTCGAGGCGCTTATCTATGTCGTTCGGGCCGAGCGGATTGCCCGGCGTGTTAGTACTCTGTTCCCATTCGTTGCTCATGTCTTTTGCCTCCCGGCTCTGGGCACAGCTCACCGACCAGCCTCTTGCTCAGGCCGGTCAGCTTGGCTGGCTGTTCACTCACTTGCAAGCTGGCTGGGCTGCGCCCTCGCTCTCATCGCGCTATCTCTGATTACCAGTTATACGCTTTAGCCCGCTGCTACGTTGTAGCTGAATCGCTCGTCAGTGGCCCGGCCTCGGCCTGGCACACTGGCTGCCGGGATGGCCTGGCTGGCTCACGATGAACTGCCGAGGCTCTTCTGACTCAGCCAGGACCTGCTAGAGCAGAGGAACAATCTCGTGCTGCATGGGCACGCCGGTGACTTCTACTTCTCGCTCGTGGATTAAGAGATTGATCTCGCTGCGTACGCCGAAGTCGGGCAGGTAGATGCCCGGTTCCAGCGAGCAGCAGGTCCCTGGCAGAAGACGACGTTCGTCATGGGTTTCAAGATTGTCAAGATGCGCTCCTTCACCGTGTTCCGCCGTGGTGATGCTGTGGCCGGTGCGATGGACAAAGGCTTCACCATAGCCGGCACGCGCGATGACGGCGCGCACAACGTCGTCAACTTCATAGGCTTGCAGGAGCTGACCCGCCGCCAGCCGCTGACGGATGAAGTCGAGTCCCGCGTCGCGCGCCTGACAGACCAGGGCAAAGATTTCTCGCTGCCGCGGAGGGATTTCGTCTTGTCGACCGACGAAGGCCATCCAGGTATAGTCGGCATAGATGGCCTCCGGCTCGGGCAGACGGGCCCAGAAGTCGATGAGCAGGAGGTCACCGCGCTGAATAGGACTGTAGTGGTCGGCTGTGGGCGCGTAGTGAGGATTGCCAGCGTTGCTGTTGACGGCAATGAGTGGCGGCTCCTCGACAAGCAGCCCCTGGGCACGCATGAGCGCCAGGAAACGCTGCTGAACAGTATATTCGTCGAGGCTCCTTCCCGCCTGGAGATCGCTCGTTAGCTCTTCCAAAAGCTGGTCTTTGGCCACGATGAGACGCCTCCCCGCTTCACGATGGCTGGCGAGCTGCTGGGGCGTCAGACGCGCAACGAAGTGCTGGGCCAGGTCAGCTGAGCTGACAACTTCGACGCCATAGCTGCGCACCAGCTCAACTGTCCCGGCATCAACGAGGGATAGATAAGGAATGGCGTTGTGAGGCGAGTACTCCATTGCGATCCGCCAGCCCGGTTGGAAAAGGTCACGCAGTTGGGCATGGAGTTCTTGCCAGGAACGGAAAATACGCTGCTCCCCCGGCAGGCTGCGCAGCACATGCGGCTCAACCGCACTGACCAGGGCCAGTGGCTTCCCCTGGGCTGGTACCCAGTAAAACCAGCGCCGGGTAAACATTTGCTCGCGCGGCAGGTCCAGTATCCGGTGAGCAATGGGATTGGAACGGCGGAAATCGTAGAAGAGCCAGCCCTGTAGTCCTTCTTCTCGTAGGGCCTGCTGAATGTGCTCCAGGTTCATGCTAGCCTGTTCCTTCCTTCCTTCCTTCTTTGTCTCTTGCTTTGGTTTTCGCCCTCGGGTGAGGCGCGATTTCAGGCTCTATTCTACCACTCTCCGTGCTCGTAGCTTTCCTGCCAGATGAGTGACCCTGCTCCTCCCCCGCCACCCGCCAGCAGCCAAAGACTCATTCAGCTCAGCCTGCGCTTCTCCAAGATGCACAGCGTGAATTCCTCTCACCCTGCGAGTATTCTGAGGTCGACACATCGTTATATATGAATGTTACGAAGGTTAGGAGCGGGGGACCTTCGCAGGGGGACACATCGTTGAGAGTTCTCTAGTGTGTCGGCAGGATTCCGCTATGACAAGCCAGGAGCAGTCAGATTGGAAATTCGAGACTGATCAGCCGTCTGCCCAGGTCCAACCGCCCTTGGAGGAACAGGCCACCCCACAATTAGAGGCCGGACCGGGGAGGCCAGCCTCCGCCTTTGAGCAGCTACCGACGCGCAGACTACAAGCCCCCAGGAAACGACGCCCTCTAGGGCGTGTGCTGCTGGTAGCGTTGCTGCTGGTCGTCCTTCTGCTGGGAGGTGGGGTCGCCTATGGCTACTACTACTTTCAGACAGCAATCCAGGAGCCTGTTTCGCACTTTGTCCACCCAGTGAGCCGCAGCAGCGAGGAGCCAACCAATGTGCAGCCAACCACGGGAACCGATATTACCGGCCACCCCTGGAATATCCTCTTGCTAGGCAGCGATAACGACGGCAAATACACGTTTCCTGCTGTCCTCACCCAGGTCATGATGGTCGTCCACATTGATCCGCAGCAGAACCAGGTCTTTCTGGTCTCAATCCCGCGCGATTCCTGGGTCTCTATCCCCCAGGTGGGAGGCATGCATAAGATCGATCAGGCTTTCTTTCTGGGAGCTATCCAACACAATAGCTTCGATGATGGGGTGCGCCTGGCACGCCTGACGATTGAGAAGGATTACGGCATTACGATCGATCGCTATGCCTGGGTAGGTCTGGAGGGCTTCGCCAAGGTGATCGATACGCTGGGCGGCGTTGATATCGATCTTGCTCATCCTCTTGTTGACGATACGTATCCCGATGATGTCGGAGCCAACGCCTCTAATCCCTATGGCTATCGACGGGTCTATCTGTCTGCCGGGCCTCAGCACCTGACGGGCGAGCAGGCTCTGGCTTATGTCCGCTCACGCCACGCCGACCTGGTCGGCGATATCGGGCGAACCCAGCGCCAGCAGCAGGTCTTGGAGGCGCTGAAGAAGAAGCTGGATGTGGCCAATGTGATCGAGCATCTTCCGTCGCTCATCGCTGATCTGCAGGGCAAGGTCTATACGGACCTCAGCGAGGGGGAAATGATCGGCTTCGCGAACTATGGCCGCACGCTCTCCTCCAGCGCTATTCACCAGGTCACGCTCGGCCCCGGTCCTGGCGACCAGAACTATGGAACGCTGACCACCGTCTACGATCCCTCTGTCGGCGCTGATCAGTCGGTGGTCCTGCCCAACTGCTCAAATATTCAGCCGCTCATCAACCGCATTTTCGGCCTCGGCGATGTCGAGAGCTGCCACGTCGCCGGCACCTGAGCTGCACCCAGTGCCTGACTGGCGGCCACTCCCCGAGCAGGCCAGGAGCGAGCAGGAGCGAGCGCGTGGTCCCGCTACGGCGCTCGCTCGCTGCTAGTGGCAATGTGCTACAATAGGCTCCAGAGAAACTCACTCTCAGCGCGAGGAGCCTTTGTGATTGAGCAGCAAGCCGTACCCACACACGGCGCCCCATCTGGTCCCGTCCGCTATTTGCAGTTTGAGCATCTGCTCCAGTTCCCAACTCTCGTACATGCAATCTTTACTCGCCACGGTGGCTACAGTCAGTCTCCCTGCGCCAGTTTCAATGTCTCTTTTAAGGAAGATCAGCCGGAGGCAGCAGCGGCCAACCGCCTGCTCGCGCTGCAGGCCCTTGGTCTGGAGGGCTGGCCCTGCGCGACGGTATGGCAGATCCACAGTGCCGAGGTGGCCCTTTTTGAGGGCGCTCGCTGGGAAGACTGGCTTCCGGACTGGCCCTATCGGGCTGTGGAGGTGGCTGGCCGCCCGGTGATCTGGACCCCCCGTCCCCGCCGCAAGGCCGACGCTATTATGACAGCAGAGCGCAATGTGGTCCTGGCGATGTCCTTCGCCGACTGTCTGCCGCTGCTCTTTTATGATCCCCAGCACCAGGTCATCGCCCTGGCGCATGCCGGCTGGCGCGGTACAGCGCGCGGGATCGCTCTGACAACTGTCGAGGCCCTGTATCAGCATTTTGGCAGCGCTCCTGAGAGTCTGCTGGTCGGCATCGGGCCAGGCATCGGTGCCTGTTGCTACGTGGTCGATGAGCTGGTGCGCGATCTGTTCTATGGCCGACGCGAGTTTGCGGAGCTGCCTGTCCGCCCAGATCTGCGTAACCTGGTAGCCGAGTCTGCCGTATTCTCTCTGGTACCTGCCTCCCAGGATTCACCGGCTCCTTCTGATGAGTCACAGCTCCGTCTGGATCTGTGGGAGACGAACCGCCGGCAGCTCTTGCTGGCCGGGGTGAAGGCTGAGCATATTGCGCTCGCTGGTCTCTGTACGGCCTGCCACCAGGCGGACTTCTTTTCGTATCGCGCTGAGCGGGGACGTACAGGCCGCTTCCCGGTACTGATGGCCCTGCGCGCCGAAGGGGCCTGAGTGCACTCTCTAGGAGCGAGATAAGCAAGATGGCCAGGCAACGAGCAGAGAGGCTGAGAGCGTCCATCTGGCCTGTGATTCTGGCTGCGACAAGGACGGCCTGACCTGGAGCAGAGGGCAGGAGGGTAGAGGCAATGAGAGAGTCGTATGTCTATGGCACGGAAGAGCAGTTACAAGAGCGGTTGGCAATCAACCTGGCGCGAGTACGCAACAGGATGGCTGAGGCCGCTGCGCGAGTAGGCCGCCGCCCGGAGGAGATTACGCTCGTGGCGGTCTCCAAGACGTTTCCAGTCGAATTTGTGAAGATAGCGTATAATCTTGGCGTGACTGATTTCGGCGAGAACCGGGTGCAGGAGGCCTTGCCGAAAATCGCCGCTTTCCACCCCCCTTCGCTACACTGGCATATGATTGGTCGCCTGCAAAGTAATAAGGCGAAGAAGGTAGCCGAGGCTTTCGATTGGGTGGAAAGCATCGAGAGCTGGCATAGCGCTCAAACCCTCAATCGCCACGCCGCCAGCCTGGGGCGGCGCATCCCCATCTTGCTGGAGGTAAATGTGGCCGGCGAGAGCAGTAAGGGCGGCGTCAATCCAGATGAGCTGCCCGAGTTCGCCCGCCAGGTGGCCGCTCTCCCCCAGCTGGAAGTCCAGGGCCTGATGACAGTGGCTCCCCTGGTGAGCGATGCCGAAGAGGTTCGCCCTGTTTTTCGAACCTTGCGTCAGCTAGGCGAACGTCTGCGCACTCTGCTGCCGCAGTGCCCCTGGCAGCATCTTTCTATGGGCATGACCGATGACTACTGGGTCGCGATCGAGGAAGGCGCTACTATCGTGCGCATCGGGCGGGCGATTTTCGGCGAGCGCCCGCGACAGTGAAGGATTGAACGATGAAACCTGGCGATTTTCTTTTCAGCCGCCGCATGCGGCAGAACCACGCGCTGGAGCACGCTACGGTCACCATCCTGAGCCGCATGGTGCCCGATCTGCGCGTCTCTGCGCGCGCGACAACCGATGGCTTTTTGATGTTTGGCAGCGATGTTGATGTAGAGGTTTTGCGCCACGCCGCGGAGGAGGCTCTCCAGCGCCTTCAGGCCGGCGAGGCCGAGCTGGCAATTCACCCCAACTGCGGCACTAACCTGGCCGTGGGCATCTCGCTGGTTACCATCGGAACCATGCTCGGCTTTGCTTCCTCACGGACACGGACACGGGTCACTTCGACGGTTCTTTCTTCTCTGGCCGGACTGCTGGCAGCGCGCCCCCTGGGGGAGCTGGTCCAGAAATACGTGACCACTTTGCCAGATCTGCGCGGCGTGCGCGTGACCGAGATCAGGCGCCGAAAGATCTTCGGCTTTCAGGTGATTGAGGTCCGTACTGCTCAGGAGTGATGCTATGTTTGGTCTGCCGATCCCAATCTTTCATTGGATTGTTCAGTATGGCATTGGCCTGATCCTTTTTACGCTGGTCTTACGGGCCATCGCTTCGTGGTTTGGCCTGGATGAGCGCTATGGCTTTTTCCGCTTTCTTGCAAGCTACACCGACCCGTTCATCAAGCCAGTGCGCCGGCTGGTGCCGCCGATCATGTTCATCGATGTCTCGTTCATGATCACCATGTTCCTGCTGTATACCCTGATGGTGCTGCTACTCCAGGCATTACCCCCAACATGGTAGCTCCTTGCGGAACAGATGGGAAAAGGCAGACAGACAGGTGGGAGGCCAGGCCAGGCAAAACCGCGAGATGACAGGCAGAAGAAGATGCTGAGGGTGCAGGCGCATGTGACGCCGGGCAGCCGACGGGAAGCGCTGGAGTGGGATGGTTCGCGCCTGCGGGTATGGGTGCGAGCTGTGGCGCGTGAGGGCGAGGCAAACGCGGCCCTGCTCGCTCTGGTGGCACGCCGTCTGGGAATCGGGCAGCACCAGGTGAGTATTGTCCACGGAGCTACAGCCCGTGAGAAGGTGCTGGCTCTGGAGGGCCTGACTCTGGAGGAAGTCCAGCGCCGCTTAGGTGGCGGCTCCTGAGTTGTGTCATCCTTCCGTGACGGTAAATCGGCCCGGCCCATCTTACCTGTCCAGGCCGGCTGCTTGAGGCCACCCAGGCCAGCATAGGACAGACTCAGCGTCAGGATGAGGGCCAGGAGGGGAAGGCTGCTTGACGCTGACAGGTCAGGAGCTCCTGGCGTCGCAGCGCTTCCCTTCTCCTGCAGAGAAGTTTTTTGGCCCTTTGCAACGGGTGTTCAGTTCTCCAGGCCGCGCAGGAGCAGATCGGCCTCTTCAGGAGAGAGCCGCCCCTCAGCTACCATGCGCAGGATGGCGGCACGGGCTTCGGCGCTTTCGCTGCCGCGCTCATGAGTGCAGTCCCCACCGGTTAGATCAATCCGCCAGCTACGCCGCCGCCTCAGCTCGCGGGCCACCTCAGAAGCTTCACGCCCTAGCTCGCGGCCCAGACGCCCTAGCTCCTCACCGACAGAGGCAAATTCCCGTCCCAATTGCCGCCCCCACTGATCCCAGGCGGGTCCCCAGGACCAGGACCAGGACGGTCTTCTCAGTCCCCAGGTTGCTGGTGCACCCGCTCCCCGCAGGCTAAGGTCACCACCAACTTGCAGCTCCATGGTGGCTGCCCCATCGCCGTAGGTGAGACTCACGGCCCCACCATCAGGAACAGGCACGTTGGCGCCGCTGATCGAACCCGAGACAACTGCCTCTATCTTGAGGTTGGCCTGCTCGGGCAGGATAATACGCGCATCGCCTCCAACACGCAGGCGCGTATAGCTGCCCGCCGGAAACGTACCGGCCAGCGAGAGATTGCCGCCGATCGCGCTGGCTTCGACGCCCCCACCCATTTCACGTAGATCAACGTCGCCGCCTACATGCCCCAGGCGGAGCGGGCCGGCCAGCGCCACCCCGCTCAGATCACCCCCAATGTTCCCTAGCTCAACCTCGCCAGCCAGCACCTGGATAAAGACATCACCCCCAATGTTATTGGCGTACAGGCGCTGCGCCTGAACAACGCGCAGGTCACCGCCAACATTGCCCAGTGACAGCGCGGCTTCAGCACTCTCTTCAAACCGACAGTCGCCGCCAACGTTGCCCGCCTCGCAGCGACGCCGCACCTGACGCACCTCGAGATCGTCACCAATATGGTCGATATCAGCTTCCTCCAGCTCGCTCAGCTGGACCTTTCCCCCAACTCCATGCCGCACGCGGAGGGTTCCCAGGCGCCGCGCCCGCAGGTCAGCACCACAGGCCAGCACCTCTGCCGGCTCCTGAATGGCTTCCAACACCAGGTCGCCTTCACAATGGCTGAGTCTGGTCCCTCCGCTGATCTCGCTCAGCACCACATCGCGCGCCTTCTCGATGCTGACATGCCCGCTCAGGCGCCGCACATAGAGATCAGTGATGGCCTTCGATCCTCCCAAGAAACGGCTGCCCAACGGGATGCGCAACGTCAGGTCGCCGACACCACCACGAATCTTGAGGAGATCCTGCTCCTGACTGATCTCCGGCAGCTCGCCAGCGGCCTCCACCGCGATGCTGTTCTCTTCCCAACCCCAGACCTCCAGACTTCCCGCAAGATCCTCAATGCTCACGCGCGGATGCCGCCCAACAGGAAACAATTGCTGTTGTCCCATCGCTTTTCTCTTCCTCTCTTCCGTTCCTTTTCTTTTTCAGCCCTCTTACTCCACAGACGAACACAGTGCGTCTCCAGACCTCAGAGCTATGGCCCATACCCACTGCTCTCCGGAAGCGAGGGCACAAAATCACCATAGCCCTAACTATTAGAGCTATCACTATCGTGATTTTATCACAACATTGCCATAAATTCAACATATCTATGCGAAATAATGCCAATATGATGAGGATATTTTGCCTGGGGGAAGGGTGAGCTGGGAGCTGGCGTCAGCAGCAAGAAAGCGCGACCGACCTGTCCGCTCTGGTCTGGCCTGAGAAATGAAGCGGACCAGGGTGGTCGCGCCTGGCTCCTGGTCGCTGTGTTGCGACCGCGGCTGGACTGCTACTTGAAGAACTTGCCTTCAATCGAGTTAATCTTGATGTGTCCCTGGGCGTCGACGTACAGGACGACGATTGCCTTATCGACGGGGTCGCCGTTACTCGCGAAAGAGATCTGGCCACTGAGGCCCTGGATCGCTCCGCTGCCACTGATCGTAGTGAGGGCCTGGCGCAGTTTGCTCCCCGTCAGGCTTTGCTGATTGCCCCCCAAGCCCAGCGCCCGTCGATAGGCTTCGAGCAAGGTTTCCGTGGCGTCGTAGGCCAGGATCGTATTGAAGTCAGCGCGGGTGTAGCCGTAGCCACTGTGCTGACCATTGCCGCTATAGAGGCGCGCATAGTCGCTGAAGAAAGGCGGCAGAGAGCGCCCCAGATAGCTCCACTCATCGGGATAGGCAAAGGTAGTAAAATGCAGGCGCGTGAAGACTTGCTTGACGTTGCCGTAGCCCTGCGGCTGGTAGAGGGCATCCCCGCCAAGGACAGGTAGCCTGGCGAATGTACCAGTGGTAGGCAGATACGTGAGCAAGGGCGTAATATCGCTGGCATAGCCTGCAAAGTAGATGAGATCGGGATTCTTGCCCAGGGCATCCGAGAGCAGGGTTGGCAACTGCTCGGTATGGCTGCGCTGGTAGTGCTCTTCAGCGACGATCTGTCCCCCTGCCTGGGTAAAGGCATCACGGAAGTCGCGGAAGAGGCTGCTACTATAGCTATTGCCTGGATCGTAGAAGGCCGCCACGCGGTGGGCGTGAAGGACCTGCAGGGCATAGCGGGCCCCGGCGCTGGCCTGGACGTGGTTGGAGGGCACCACGCGGAAAAAGTAGGGCGAGAGACCGCTGAGCTGGTCGCTGGAGGCCGTTCCCGAGACGAGCGGGATCTGAGCCTGCGCCAGCACTCCCACCGCATTGATGGTCTGCGAGCTGAAGGGCCAGCCCATGACACCCACAATGGTGCGATCCTTGCGAGCCTCCTGCACAATCTGCTGGGCCACCGTACCGGCGTAGTTGTCTTCGCTGCCCGAGTTGGCAATGAGCAGGCGTAGCTTGAGACCGTTGAGTTCATTGGAATCGTTGAACTCACGCTGCGCCACATAGGCACCCTGCAGAACCTCTCGCCCGACATCGGCGTCAGATCCGGTAAGCATGGCGCCGATGACGAGCGTCAGGTAAGACGAGCCAGAGGCCAGGACGCGCAGGTTTTCCTGATAGATGAGCGCCTCGGCATCATTGCTATCCTCGGCGATGGCCTGAGCAAGATAGGACTGGGCAGAGGCGTAGTCATGAGCTTTGAAGCTTTCAGCCGCTTGCTGCTTAAGGCTGGCATCTCCACTGGCGCGTGTCGTGTCGAAGATGATGCTGCCATCGCTGAGACCCAGCAGCTCAGGCTGTCCCCCGGTGTCTTTGATGGTGAAGGCCCCAATGCCGTTGATGTTGGCCGGCAGCGCTGTGCTGACGGCGGTCGCGCTGCTCTGCTCCTGCGAGCTTCCCGACCCTTGCAGGCGCTGGCGAAAACCGCTGAAGGCACCCAGGGCAATGGCTCCGATGAGGATCAGCACGAGCACCAGCACCAGAAAACTGGCGATCATCTGGCCATTGTAGCTTCGCTTGCCTGGTAGGCCAGGCTGGACGACAGGCGGAGGCAGAGGCTGAGGTGTTTGTGGCGCTTGCCCGACCTGACGCTGCCGCCGGCCTGGTACTGGGCCGGTGACAGGCCCCTGGGCAGTGGGTAGCGCTGAGGGTATCGTGGGCGGGAGCGGCGTAAAGGGACTCCTGCTCGGCGTGCTTACAGTTGTGCTTGTGCCTCTCGTCGGACTGGCCGGGACGGGACCGGGATAGCTGAAGCCGCCGCTCTGCGGGCGCGATCTGGTAATGGGATGAGCCCCCGTGGTCAGACTGGCACCCAGCAGGCCAAAGCGCTCCTCCAGGATCTGGTCAACCTCCTGCTTCATCTCACTGGCACTCTGGTAGCGCTTGGTGATATCATTCTGCAGGGCACGGGTCAGCAGCCGCTCGATCTCCAGCGAGAGCTGTGGGTTGAGCGCGCGCACTGGCGGATAGACAAATGGCGGATGCTCGCGTGGGTCACGGTTGGTCAGCAAATGATGCATGGTAGCCGCCAGGGCATAGAGGTCCGAACGCGGGTCGGCCTTCCCTTGATACTGCTCCGGCGGAGCGTAGCCAGGCGTGCCAAGCGCGCTCGTCTGCTTGCGCGCTGCGTCGGCAGCCAGATCAGGACGCGCGATGCCGAAGTCGACAAGGTGGGCTCGGCCATCGTTGCTGCCGATGATGATATTGGCCGGCTTGACGTCGCGATGAACAATTGGCGGCTTGCGGCTGGCCAGGTACTCCAGAACCAGGAGAATATCGGAGGCGTAGACCAGAACGTCGTCTTCGGATAAAGGCCGCCCCAGGCGATTCAGACGCTCTTCCAGGTTTTCCCCAGCGACATACTCCTGGACCATGAAGTAGTGCGAGCCTTCCTGGAAATGGTCGGTCACCGCCGGCACGAGAAAGTGATCAACGCTGGCCAGCGTCGCTACCTCACGCTTGAAGTTGCGCACGTCTTCCTGTAACTGGGCCGGGTCGCTGCTGTCAGAAATCAGCTCCTTGATGACGACGAGCTTGTTATTGAGCCGTGTATCTTCAGCCAGGAGTACTGCCCCCATCCCCCCTTCGCCCAGAATCTGCTTGATGACATAGCGATCGTTCTGGAGCCGGTCACCGGGTCGCAGCGAGGTCGAAACTTTCTCTCCCAGCCCTGGCCCCTGCACCTGTGTTTGCTGGGCTCCGCTGAGATCACTCGTCTCAGCATTTAATCGCCTGCCACATTGGTTACAGAAGCGCCCGCCCGGGCGGTTTTCAGCACCACAGTAAGGGCATTTCATGCTCAGCCTACCTTAATAGCATATAGAAGAACTTCGAATTTATCGCTTCTCTCTGGAGAAGTCGCTCACGATTTGAGAAAGCGGCCTTGAACCGATTCTAGTTTAATATGGCCGGCGTTATCGACCATCAGGACGACGACGGCCTTGTTAGCGGGATTTCCGTCCGCTCCGAAGGAGATGACCCCACTTATACCTTGCACTGCCTGCTTCCCCTTGAGTCCGGCCAGGGCCTGCCGCAGCTCTGAGCCGCTGAAGGAGGTTTTCCCCCCGCCACTGCTGAGCAGATGCCGACTGGCCTCCAGCAGTACTAGTGTAGCATCATAGGAGAGGATGGCATCGTTGTCCGGGCGCGTGTAGCCATAGCCAACGTGGCGGCTATTGGCATTAAAGGTCTGCGGGTAGACCGTGAAGAAGGCCGGTTGGGGCAGTGCCAGATAGCTCCACTCGTCGGGATAGGCGAAGGCTGTGAAGTGGAGACGTAAGAAACCGGCTCGGGCGCTGCTCTGATAGCCCTGCAGCTGATAGAGCGCATCGCCGCCCATGACCTGCAGTCCAGCCAGAGAGCCAGTCGTGGGCAGGTTCGTGAGTAGGGTGGCCACATCGCTGGCGTAGCCGGAGAAGTAGACCAAATCGGGACGCCGGATCAGGGCATCTTGCAGCAGTGCTGGCAGATTCGACGGCTTTCCAACGCGATAGCGCTCCTGGACGACAATCGTTCCGCCGTCGGCGATGTAGCGCCGGCTAAAAGCCTCGGCCAGGCTCTGGCTATATGGATCAAGCGGGTCAAGGAAGAGAGCCACGCGCCTGGCTCGCAGGTGCTGATAGGCGTAGTCAGCTCCGACAGTACCTTGTTGCTGGTCCGAGGGACAGACGCGGAAAAAGTACGCCGATTTACCGCTGAGCTGATTGCTGGAGGCGCTAGGCGAGACCATTGGTAGCTGCGCCTGGCTCAGGATGGGCAGCGCAGGTAACATGCGCGAGCTGTATGGCCAGCCCATGACGCCGACTATGGTTTTATCCGCCCTGGCCGCCTGCACAATCTGCTGAGCGATGGCAGCAGCAAAGAGGCTGCTCCCCCCCGAGTTGGCAATCAGCAGACGCACCAGAACCCCTGAGCCAAGTTTGTAGCCGCTGTTGTACTCCTTCTGAGCCAGATAGGCCCCCTGGAGGTTGTCGCGCCCTGTCCCTACTGCGCCGCTGTCGTTCCCGGTGAGAATGGTGGCCACGACCAGGGTGATGTAGGGGCTGCCAGAGGCCAGAACACGCTGATCTTCGAGATAGATCAGGGCTTCGGCATCGTTACTGTCGATATCAAGGGCCGACTGCCAGAGGGCCTCGGCCCCGCTGACGTCACCCTGCTGCAGGCGCCTGGCGGCCTGTTGCTTCAGATCGCCGTCAGGACGCGCGACGTCAAAGGCCACGCTGCCATCGCTGAGGCCAATATAGTCTTTCTGGCCCGTATCGGGATTCACTACGCTGTAGGCTCCAAGGCCCTTCTTAAGGGTCGGCGGCGGGGTAATCGTCCTGCCCTGAGCCTGAGAGTTTGCCGGACCGCTGCGGCTGACCAGGCGCGGCACCAGGAAGACCACAAGGCTGCCGACAATGACTAAGGCGATGACAAGCAGCAGCAGAGCCAGGTAGAGTACTCTCAACGGGAAAGGGCGCCCTCCCTTTCCACCGGCAGCCGCTGGGAAAGGAGTGGGAAAGGGACTGCGTCCACTTGTGCTGGCCGGAGGAACAAAGGTGGCAGCGGCAGCCGACGCCGGAGCAGCCCAGTCGTGCGGCAGTATGCCCCCGCCCTCTGTCGTCTGCATTCCTCCAATGAGACCCGTGGCCTGCGTCGGCTCCTCTGGTTTGACAGGACGAGCACCAGAGATGTAGCCAAAGCGCTGGAAGAGCAGGGCTTCAATATCACGCTGCATGGCGGTGGCGCTCTGGTAGCGCTGATCTGGCTCTGGCTGCAGAGCGTAGAGCAAGATGCGCTCAATCTCCGGCGAGAGCTGCGGATTCAGGCTACACACCGCTGGATAGCTGAAGGGCGCATAGTTGCGCGGGTCACGCCCAGTCAGGAGGTGATGGAGGGTTGCCGCCAGCGCGTAGAGATCAGAACGCGGGTCGGCCCTCCCCTGGTACTGCTCCGGTGGGGCATAGCCGGGGGTACCAAATGCACTTGTCTGCCTGCCCAGAGCACTGCGCACCCCTTCGGCACGGGCGATGCCAAAACCCACCAGATAGGCATGTCCATCGCTGGCGCCAATCACGATCTTGGCCGGCTTGATGTCACAATGGACCACCGGCGGGGTCTGCAGTTCCAGATATGCCAAAATATCGATGATATCGGTAGCATAGATCAGGGCTTCTCGCTCGCCTAGCGGACCCCGGCGCTCTAGCAGCTCTTCCAGGTTCTGGCCCTCGATATACTCCTCGACCATAAAGTAGCGCTCGCCCTCCTGGAAGTGGTCAGTGACGGCGGGGATCAGCGGATGATCCAGATGGGCCAGTAGCGCTACCTCGCGCTTGAACTGCCGAAGCTCTTCCTGGTGTTGCAGGGAATCGCTCGCTTCAGAACGTAGCTCTTTGATGACGACCCGCTTGCCGTTGAGGCGGTGATCGATGGCCAGCAGGGCGGTCCCGCTCTTCCCTCGTCCAAGGAGACGGATGATCTCATAACGCCCCCCCTGCAGGCGCGTACCCGGCATCAAGGGGTCAGGCACAGTCTGGCTACTGGCAGGAGAGCTGCTTCCAGCAAGCACAGGGTGGCCACAAGAGCTGCAAAAGCGCGCCTCGGGGCGATTGGCTGCGCCACAATGAGGACATTCCATAGTTTCGCGCCTGCCTCCTCTGCCCAATGGCAAAGCCTGTTCATCCGAATTGATCGCTGCTGCCCGCACCAATGGGGCGACCGACCGCCTGGCGTTTCAGTAGCCTGCCTTCCAAGCCTCAGCCAGTCGTCCAGCAGGTTGCCACCTCTCTTTTCCTGGCAGAATTGAGGAAGGGCAAAGGTCAGCCAGGAGCACCGGGTGCACACGAGAGAAGGCCTGGCCGGATCAAGCAGATCATCAGCTATCTCCGCTCGCCAGTCCGTCAGTCAGTCAGCCAGCCAGCCAGTACGCTTCTATCAGAGATGTTCTCTATCAGATAGAATACGCATACTGAGGGCGAAAGTTAAAGGCTGCCATGCGCTGACAAAGTCACCCAGCCGGAGCCAGAGAGCCGAGGGCCGGACAGAGCGGCTCTACAAAGAAGAACGATCGGCAGGCGTCCCCTGTTGCAGAGCCGCTCTGGTCGGAGGCCAGGTTGCTATTGGCGCCAGGGCTTGGGTGCAATCCTCAGAGGTAGGAGCTGCCTATTTCAAAAAGTGGCCCTGAATGGACTCCAGCCTGATATGGCCGATATTATCAACCATCAGCACCACTACCGCCTTGTTTTGGGGATTGCCGTCACTGCCGAAGGCAATGGAGCCGCTGATGCCTTGAATGCTGTGCGGACCATTGAGCTGCGTCAGCGCCCGCTGCAGGTCCTGGCCATTGAAGGCTGTCTTGCCGCCGCTGACAAGCAGCTTGCTAGCTTGCAGGAGGGCCAAGGTTGCATCGTAGGCCAGGATGCTGTCCGTGAAGGGTCGGGTATAGCCGTAGCCACTGTGCTGCCCGCTGGCATTGAACACCTGGGCATAGGTCGTAAAGAAGGCCGGCTGGGGCAACCCCAAATAGCTCCATTCGTCAGGGTAGGCGAAAGCCGTGAAATGGAGGCGCAGGAAGCCAGCGCGGGCATTGCTGGGATAGCCTTGCAGCAAATAGAGGCCGTCGCCCCCCATCACTTGTAGATGGGCAAAAGGACCAGAGGTCGGCAGCTTGCTGAGCAACGAGGCAATATCAGCAGAGAAGCCGGCAAAGTAGATCAGGTCAGGCTGATGGGTCAGGGCATCCTGTAACAGGGCCGGCAGAGTCGCCGGTTTGCCGACCGTATACTGCTCGCGGACGACAATGCTGCCGCCATCGCTGCGATAGCGCGTGCTGAAAGCGGTAGCCAGGCTTTGGCTGTAGGCATCGGCAGGGTCGAAGAAGAGGGCCACCCGTCTTGCTTGCAGACGCTGATAGCTGTAATCGGCCCCGATGAGCCCCTGCTGCTGATCAGAGGGGCAGACGCGGAAAAAGTAGGGCGAGCGGCCCGTCAGCAGATCGCTCGAAGCCGTCTCCGAGACCATCGGCAGATGAGCCTGTGCCAGAATGGGGAGAGCATTGAGAGCTCGCGAGCTGTAAGGCCAGCCCATGACGCCCACGATCGTTTTATCGGCCTGGGCTGCCTGGACGATTTGCTGTGCAACTGTGGTAGCAAAGAGGCTGCTGCCTCCGGAGTTGGCGATCAGTAAGCGCACCTGCAGGCCACCACCGAGCTTCCCGCCGCTGTTGTACTCCTTCTGAGCCAGATAGGCCCCTTGCAGATCACCGCGCCCGGCTCCTACTGCCGCGGGATCAGGTCCACTGAGCATGGTGGCGACCACGAGCGTGATATAGGGACTACCCGAGGAGAGGACGCGCTGATCTTCTCGATAGATGAGGGCCTCCGCATCATTTTCATCGACGCTGAGAGCCGATTGCCAGAGAGCAGCAGCCCCGGCGACATCTCCGCTCTGCAGGTGCTGGGCGGCCTGCTGCTTCAGCTTGCCATCGGGACGGCTCGTGTCAAAAGCCGCCCGCCCATCGCTGATACCGATGTAGTCCTTCTGACCTGTCGTTGGATCGATCACCGTATAGGCGCCAAGGCCGTTCTTCAAAGCCGGCGGCGAAGGCGCTACCGGTGGAGAGGCCCCCGGACGTGTAGCTGCCGTCGATCCGTTCTGGCTCACAGCGTGCGGCAGAGCCAGCAAGACGGTCGCTCCCAGGATGACCACTAGCAAGCCGACGGCCACAAGAAGGTGCACTAAAGGGACTTTCCTGCGACCGAGGGAGAGCGGCCTGGAGAGTAACGACTGCTGCCTGTTGAGAGGCTGAGGCCCAGGCCCTACCGACGAGGCAGTTGCAGCGGATGAGGGCGGCGGCAGCAGTTGCGGGCTTTCCGTCTGTGCGCTGGAAGCCGGGGGAGGTGTCTGGGGCAGACCTGGCCATCTCGAAGCGGGCACCGGGCTCTCCATCAGCGAAAGGGGCGTGCTCGGCCCAGCCGCCGCGCCGGGGGCCGGAGGGCTAAAGGGCACACCGAAGCGATGGAGCAAAATGGCGTCGATCTCACGCTTCATCAGGGCAGCATGCTGGTAGCGCTGGCCGGGGTCACGCTGCAGCGCCTGCATCAGCACGCGCTCAGTCTCAGGGGAAATGCCCGGGTGCAGGGTCCGGACAGGAGGATAGCTAAAGGGAGGCTGCTGCCGAGGGTCCCAGCCAGTCAAGAGCTGGTGGAGGGTGGCAGCCAGAGCATAGAGATCCGAGCGATGATCAGCCTGGCCTTGATATTGCTCTGGCGCCGCGTAACCCGGCGTCCCCAGGATGGTCGGGCGCTGACGCAGCCGATTGCGGGCCCGCTGCGCCGTGGGGGGCAGCAGGTTGACCAGGTGAATATCGCCATCTCGCTGGCCAATGACAAGGTTCGTTGGCTTGATGTCTCCATGAAAAATAGATGGTATGTTATTCTCAAGATAATCCAGCAGATCGAGAAGCTCAGAAGCGTAAATGAGCACCTCGCGCTCTGCAAGCGGCCAGGAAGATTGCGCAAGCCGCCTCTCTGCCTGCTCTCCTTCTACGTATTCCTGCACGAGAAAATAGCGCTCTCCCTCTAGAAAATGATCAAGCACTCGTGGCAGGAATGGATGATCAAGGCGTGCCAGCAGGGAGACTTCAAGCCTGAGCTGTTTGAGATCTTGCTCACGGCGCCAGGGGTCAGTGGCCTCAGTGACTAGCTCTTTGATGACCACCCGCCTGCCACTATGCTGCTGATCGTTGGCCAGCACCGCAGCGCCTGCCCCACCCCAACCAAGCACGCGAGAGACGTAATAGCGCCCGCCGTAAAGAAAGCTGCCTGGCGTCAGGGGGCCAGCAACGACGCTGGCTCCATCGGTAGCGGCTTCTCTTGGCAGAGGACCAAAGCAGTGGGCACAGAAGCCAGCCCCAGGGCGAGTCATTGCCCCGCAGTGAGGACATTGCATCGTTCGTGTACCTGCCTTCCTTGCCCGAACATTATGACTGGGCACAAATTGAAGAGAGAGCCAATGCTAACTTTCACTCTCCTCTTATGAGGATTCTCACCTTCTACACCCAATCAGAGACACCGGACACACTGCCTGTTACACGTGTTCAGAACAGACATCTATCCCCTCTAGGAAGAAGTACGTCTCTACCAGGGAGAGATTAACAAGCAGGGAGAAAAGCAGGAGCTTTGTCGGTGAGGCCCAGCTGCAGAATAAAGGGAGCACTGGGGGAGAGGGGAGGAGAAGAGGAAGAAAGCAGCAGCTACCCACGCCACGCGCAGGGGGGCCAGGGCAAAGCGCCAGGAAGAGCAGTCAGCAAGCGGTCAGCCAGGCAGGCAGCTTGCTTTTTTAGCAAAGGAGACTATCTGCTTTCGCCAGCCAGCGCTCAGCCAGGTTGACCCACCTGCGCGCAGCAGAGAGCTATGTCATGGGCAGGTCTTGCCACCCAGAACAAAGATGCCTTAGAGGTGCTGACAGCGCAAGGAGATGATTCCAGGAGCGAAGTGGTTTGCTTTTTTGAGATACTCCTCTTCGTTCCCTTCGATCATCAGCTTGTGCATGACCACCACATCGCCGTCGGGCAGAGGCTCGGCGGGCTGCAGGCACAGCTCCATGATGGGGCAGCCGCGTTCATAGACCTTGACCAGGCCACCGGCACCGGGAATGCGGTAGACGCGATGACTGATCGTGGGGCTAGCCACCTCCAGGTATCCGTACTTAATCAGCTGCTGATACTGGCTCTCCGTCAGCATCTCGCGCAGCAGCGCCTTGGCGCGGCTCTCGGCAGAGAGGCGCTCATTGCGTGAGAGACGCGGCCCGACGCTGTTCCCATCGAAGGATCGGGAGAGATAATAGATGGCCAGCAGCAAAAAGAGCAGCCAGATACCCAGGAAGAGCGTCAGAGTTTCTAACATCGCTGCTTACGCTCCTCGCCGGTTGCGCCGGTTAGCCTCCTACGACGCGCGGCACCATCACGATCTGCTCGGCTGTTCGATCAAACTCATCGATGCGCTGCGCTGGCTTGCCTGGCTCGACCTTAAAGGCCGTGGCACCACGCATACGCTCCTCGCGAAAGATACGTTCGGCCTCGCGCACAGCGGCCAGAGCTTCGGGATCACTGGACTCAACCTTCTGCAGATCCCAGGAGATCCGATCGTCGCCGCGACGGGACATTACCCGTAGCATTCCCAAAGCTAAACTCCTTCTCTGTTTCACAGACAAGCAAGCACACTAGACAAACCGAGCTCACCTGCATTGGCCTACCTTTCTTTGCTTTTCCTCGCCCTTGCACCTCCTCCAGCGCGCTGCCTCAGCCCTTCCTGATCTGACCCCGGGGCAAAGAACAGGAGCCTGATACAGGTTAGAATCAGGATAGCATGCTTTACCAACCTGAGTCAAGGGCTGCATGACTGTACTTTTTCATGTCAGCGTGGGCAGAGTGACGCTGACGGTGGTACCCCTCCCAGGTGTAGATTGCACCGCGATCGTCCCGCCGAGCTGTTCGACCAGGAGGCGCGCGACGCTTAGGCCCAGTCCCAGACCAGCACTGCTGCCCTCCAGAAGTTGCTCGCTGCCAGCGGGCGGCTCGGCTCGATAGAACGGCTCGAAGATGTGGGGCAAGGCTTCGGGCCGGATACCCACGCCGCTATCGGCGATGCTAATGGTCAGGCCCGTCAGGCCAGTGGGCAGGGTGACAGCCGTCGCCTCCAGGCTGACCTGCCCTCCAACTGGGGTATAGGCGAGGGCATTGGCCAGCAGGTTGCGCAGAATCTGGCGCGCGCGCTGGCTGTCGGTCCGTATCGTCCGGTAGTGCATCAGTAGCTCCTGAGCAAGGCTCTTCTCTAGCCGCAGCTGGCGCAGCCGTGCGCTATACTCCAGTTCTTCGACGGCGCTCTCTACCAGCTCTTCCAGGGCAACAACATTGCTGCTCAGGCGTAGCTGGCCACTGCTGGCTCTTAGCCAACAGAGGAGGTTCTCTAGCGAGAGATAGAGTTGCTCACTGCTGGCGCGCGCGCGCTGGAGGTAGTCGCGCGCCTCTTGGGAGAGTTCTGAGCTGCCCGGGGCCGCGCTCCTCTGGAAAGCACTCGCTTCAGCAGTGAGAAGCAGATCGAGAAAGCCGTTGATGCGGTTCAAGGGTGCCCGCAGCTCGTGGGCAATGCGCGCGAGGGGCAAATCGCTCAATGAGAGACCGTCACCCTTTTTGCGCTCCTGTCCACTCTGGAGCTTCCTGCGCTCGCCATCTTTGAAGAGATCGTCTGGCGCGGCGCTGTCTCGCTCATTGCTCATGATCGCTTCCACTCTCGTCTTTCAGCTAAAATAGGGTGTGAGAGTTTTGGCTTGCTGTAGATGTTCCTACGATAGAATTGGCGACCAGGCGCTTTCAGGCAGCGGCGCCAGGCCATTGCGGTTATTATAGCAAAGGCAAGGTGAAGAGGATACGGGCGCCGGCTCCGGGCACGTTCTCGGCCCAGATCCTGCCGCCGTGGGCTTCGACGATGGCGCGGACAATGGCCAGACCCAGGCCGCTGCCCCCAGTGTCGCCGCGGCGGGCCTCATCGGCGCGATAGAAGCGGTCAAAGATGCGCGGCAGGGCCTGGGTGGGAATACCGCTACCGGTATCGGTGACCGCTACAACCATTTGTCGCTCCTGCTGCACGGCGTCGATGACGACCATGCCGCCCGGTGGAGTATGGCGCAGGGCATTGTCGCAGAGGTTGGAGAAGACGCGCGTCAGCATATCGGGATCGGCCTGGATTGGCGGCAGGTTGTAGTCGATGGTGTTGCAGGGTTCGACATTGGCACGTTCAAATTCGGGCGCCAGAACGGCCAGCACTTCATCAACCAGGACGGCCAGACGCACGGGTTTGCGTTGCAGCTGCAGGGCGCCGGCCTCCATCTTGGCCATCATGTGCAGGTCTCTGACAAGGCGACGCAGGCGCAAGGTTTCGCGCACGATGATGCGACCGGTGGCCTCGTAGTCCTCGCGACTGCGGTTGACCCCATCGACGAGCGATTCGCCGAGGCCGGCAATGGCCGTCAGGGGCGTGGCCAGATCATGGGTGATGTTCATGATGAGTTCGCGCCTCCACAGCTCTTGCTTGCGCAGCTCCTCGACGTCGCGCTGCAGTTGGACAGCCATCTCGTTGAAGTTGTGGGCCAGCTCACCCAGTTCACCTTTGGCCTCGGTCTGGACACGTACCTCGTAGTGGCCGCTGGCCAGTTGTCGCGTGGCACGGGTTAGTTTGGCCAGCGGGCGCGTGATGGTGCGTGAGAAGAGGATCGCCGCCAGGGCGGCAATGAGGGCAACGGCGATGGAGGCGATGAGGACGGAGCGACTCAGGGTGGCCACCAGCGGGGGCATGGTGCCCTCCAGGGCGTAGCGCGAGGTGAGAAAGAGGACACCAACGACTGGACCGCTTTGGGAGTCTCCCCCGTAGAAGATGGGCATGACCACGAAAGGACGGGCCGAGCCTGGAGGACCCCCATCGCCTATGTCGGCGACGGTCTGCTGTCCATGCGTGCCCTGGGTGAGGGCCGCGCGCACCCGGGCATAGTTGATCTTGAGATCTGGATCGGTCGAGGCCACCAGCACGGTGGCCAGGGTGGGCCGCCCGCGGATGAGGGCCGGATAGACTGGCTGCAGATGGGTGGTCGCTCGCGGGAGATAGGCATAGACAATGACCAGGGAGTCCTGTCCCTGAGCGCCGCGTACGATGGGAGCCAGGACATCGCTGGCAGCCTCCGCCAGGGTGCGCTGATGGGCCAGCATGTCGCTGCCAATACGCCGGGCACTGCTGCTGGCCAGGTCGGTCAGTTGTTGGCGCTGGTCCAGACCATAGAAGTAGGCCACGGACAACAAAATGATAAGCGCCAGCAGGGCAGTTGCTAGCAGCGCAACAAGCATCGAGCCGAGCGCCAGCCTCCAGCGAATGCTGTGCCACCAGTGCGTACGCATCGTTCTCGCTCCCTTCCTCTCACTTACGCGAGTTACCTCTCACCACGCACCGTCTGACTGACCCTGTCAGTGCAGCCTTTTCCGCTTACTGCGACTTGCCATTAGCGGGTCAGTGGCGCAGGTGTCTAGCGTGCTCCTTTGAGAGCGCCAGCAGCGTCAAATTTGTAGCCCACACGCCAGACGGTCTTGATGTAGCGCCTCTCAGCATTGGTTTCGATCTTCTTGCGGAGGGCGCTGATGTGGACGTCGATGATGTGACCATCCCCCAGGTAGTCGTAGCCCCAGACTTTGTTCATGAGCACCTCGCGGGTAAAGACGCGATCGGGCGAGCGCGCCAGCAGGGCCAGCAGGTCGAACTCGGTCGGCGTGAGGGCGACTTCGCGCCCGTCAACTTCAACGCGTCGCGCAGGCAGATCAATGGTCAGACCAGGAAAGCGCAGCACTTCGCTTTCGCGCTTCTCCTGACCACCATTGCCCTCGCCACCGCCTCCGCTGGTGCGACGCAGGATGGCCCGCACACGACTGACCAGCTCACGCGGGCTGAAGGGCTTGACCAGATAATCGTCGGCTCCGAGGTCCAGGCCCCGAATGCGATCGTCTTCGTCACCACGGGCCGTCAGGATGAGAATAGGCGTCGAGGACCAGGAACGAATGCGACGGCAGACTTCGAAGCCGTCCAGCCCCGGCAGCATGATGTCGAGAATGACCAGGTCGGGCTTCTCGCGGGCGTGGAGGGCCAACCCATCCGCTGCATCGTGGGCCGCGACGACACTGTAGCCCGCATCTTTGAGGTACAGATTCAGTAAATGGATGATACCCTCTTCGTCTTCTATGATGAGGATTTTCTGTGCCATTGCTCGCTGCTGCGCGCTCCGCTCTCAGCTGGCCGCCTCGCTCCCACCCGGTTTGCCCCACCCAGGGGAACGGACCGGGAGCGCCCGGGTCGGCGACGCGCCGGAACGCGCGACCTCCTGTCCGTTAGATAATAGTATCATACGCTCTTCCTGCCAGCCGGCCCTTGAGCTGGCAGTTCCCTTCCTCGCTGCCAATCTTGAGCAAATCTTGAGCTTCTCATTGAGGACTTCTTTATTTCTGAGCGCTATGATACTTAGCGCCAGGGAGAGCGAGCGGATGTCAGAGAAAGTGGATGGCGCTCGCTCCCTTCCTCAGTGCCCTATGCGCTGAGCATGTCTGTCTTGTTTGTGCTCAGGAGAACTCTGTTAAAGGATCTACTCTTGAAAGAGCGAGAAGAAAAAGGAGCGATGTCGCTATGAAGCATATGAAAAAGGCGTTCTTGATCGGCGGTGGCGCTTTGCTCTTGCTGCTGTGTATGGTTTTCGGCGCCCTCTTTGCCAGGCCGCTGCTGGCCAGCGCGACCGGCCAGAGCGGCAGTCCGCAGGCAACGGCGACGCCGGCTGCGACCAGCAAGACCGGAGCCTATTGTCAGCAGTGGCTCAAGGATCTGGCGAACCGTCTGCATGTTTCGGTCGCGACGCTGCGCCAGGATAGCACCGCTGCCCTCAGCGATGTTCTTGACCAGATGGTCAAGGATGGCAAGCTGACGCAGAGCGAGGCCACGGCCATCAAGCAGCGTCTGGCCGCTCATCCGGGCTGCAGCGGCGTGCTCAAAGGCGCGACGCGGCTCGCCATCCGCCAGCAGCTGAAGCCTTACCTGCCCGATCTGGAGAACCAGATCGCTCAGGGTCTGCATCTGAGTGCTGATCAGCTCAAAGCGCAGCTGCAGGCAGGCAAGACGCTCAAGCAGATTGCTGATGCCCAGCACATTTCGGCCAGCCAGCTCCATACGATTGTCCTCAATGCCATCGAGCATGAGCTGGATCGCGCGGCCCAGGCCGGCACCATTACCCAGCAGCAGGCGAGCGCTATCAAGCAGTACCTGCAGAAGCACCCGGTGCTGATTACCCGGCTGGTCAACCGCCACTTTAAGTCTGGTACGCTCTAGTTTCCTCCTTTCCTGTCTCATGGTCTGATCGCGTCATAATGCTGGCGCTGCCAGCAGACAGGAGGGGTCGGGCGCAGGTCCTCAGATCTGCTGGCCCGACCCCTTTTGTGCTGCCTGCTAGGAGGAGGCTCCTGACTGGCCACTCTGGTCAAGCTTGCGACGACGCTCCAGTTCGCGTAGCTCGACGCGGCGGATCTTGCCGGAAATGGTCTTGGGGAGCGTCTCGACAAATTCGATCTCGCGCGGATACTTGTAGGGCGCGGTGACGCGGCGGACATGCTCCTGCAGCTCGCTGGCCAGCTCGGGCGAGGGGCTGTAGCCCGGAGCGAGCACGACAAAGGCTTTGACGATCTGCCCTCGGACCTCATCAGGGCTGCCAACGACTGCAGACTCAGCGACAGCAGGATGCTCCTTGAGAGCGCTTTCAACTTCGAATGGCCCAATGCGATAGCCGGCGCTGATGATGACGTCGTCGGCTCTGCCCACAAACCAGAGATAGCCGTCTTCGTCGCGATAGGCGCGGTCGCCGGTGATGTACCAGTCGCCGCGGATGGAGGCCGCGGTTGCTTCGGGATTGCGCCAGTACTCCTGGAAGAGCCAGCGCGGGCGCTCGGGCTTGATACGCACGGCGATATCACCTTCAGCACCAGGAGGCAGCTCGTTGCCTTCGTGATCGATGACGGCCACGTCGAAGCCAGGCGAGGGCTTGCCCATCGAACCAGGTCTGACCTCCAAGGGCGGAAAGTTGCCGCAGAGCAGGACGGTCTCGGTCTGTCCGTAGCCGTCGCGGATGGTCATGCCGGTCGCTTCCTGCCATTGACGAATGACCTCGGGGTTCAATGGCTCGCCCGCTCCGACGCAGTGGCGCAGGGCGCGGGGTGAGTGCTCCTTGAGATAGGTGAGCGGCTCCTCCAGGACCAGCATGCGGTAAGCGGTGGGTGGAGCACAAAGGACGGTGATCGGGTAGCGATGGAGCAGCTCCAGGGTCTCCAGGGGATTGAATTTGCCACGGGCGTCCTGGACGAAGACAGCAGTGCCCATGACCCAGGGACCAAAGAAGTTGCTCCAGGCCCATTTGGCCCAGCCGGTTTCACTGAGGTTCCAGAGCAGGTCGTCCTCATGCAGGTCGAGCCAGTATTTGCCGGTGATGGTGTGGCCGAGCGGGTAGCTGGCCTGGGTGTGCAGAACCATCTTGGGATAGCCGACAGTGCCCGAGGTGAAGTAGACCAGACAGGGGTCGTCGCTGCGCGTTTTGGGACCGCTGAAATCGGGAGAGGCTGCCGCTACGATTTCGCGATAGCTGGTCCAGCCGGGACGAGCCTCGCCATCGACTAGGATGGCCTGCTTGACGGTGGGACACTGCCCTCGTACCTGATCAAATTTCTCTGCCCCTTCGCGGTCGGTGATCAGGCCCTGGGCTTCGGCTACTTCGGCGCGATATTGGAGATCTTTGCTGGTGAGCAGCGTGGTGCAGGGAATAAAGATGACACCAAGCTTCATCAGGCCCAGCACACTTTCCCACCATTCGGGCAGGCGCGGCAGCATGACCAACACGCGATCGCCTTTTTTGAGGCCAAGGGCGGCAAAGGCGTTGGCGGCCCGACTGGAGCGCTCGGCAAATTCGGCAAAGGTGATCTGCCGCTCTTCTCCCTGCTGACCGAGCCAGTGGACGGCAATTTTCCGGGGATCTTGCGCCCATTTGCCAATGATGTCGACGGCGAAGTTGAAATACTCGGGGACATCGATGTGGAAGGCACGCCGCTCGACTTCGTAGTCGACCATGTTGGGGGTTCGCGAGACGGTCATTGTGAAGCCTCCTTTGTGCTGTAGAGCGCTCCTCTGACGGCGTTGTCAGAGGCGTGGGCTAGTGCGAAACGCTTGTGCTCTCTTTTCCTATGATACCATACGTCCGGCGAGCGGATATAATAAAACCTGATCTGTATTGATGGGGCTGATCCCTAGCCTCTTCATCTGGCGTATCAGTCAGCGATAACCAGGAGGCACTTTGCAACTCTTTGTCTTTTTTACTCCCCAGGCGATTTTGCCCGAGCGGGCCCAGGCCGGCGATGTCTATATTGTGATCGATCTGATTCGCGCAACGACGACGATGACAGTGATGTTGGAGCGCGGAGCCAGGCGCGTGTTGGTGGCTGAGTCGATTGAACAGGCGCAGGCCGGCGCCGCTTACCGCCCCGGTCGCGCCCTCTGCGGCGAGCGCAATGTGCGCCGCATTCCCGGCTTCGATTATGGGAATTCGCCGCGCGAGTTCGCTCAATTGGATCTGGCGGGTCGCGAGCTGATTTTGACGACGACGAATGGTACTCGTGCTTTCCATGCCTGCCCGCCTGAGACGATTCGCTTGGCTGGCTGTTTTCGAAATGCTCATGCGGTGACTTCGGCGGCTCTGCGGCTGGCTCGCTCCCACGATCGCGATATTGCTCTGGTCTGCGCAGGCGAGTTCGGTTATTTTGCTCTTGATGATGCGGTCTGTGCTGGCTACCTGGCCGCCGAGCTGCTGCGCCTGGCCGGCCACGCTCTGCACCCTCACGGCAGTGTTCTGGCCGCCATCGCCATCTATGAGACCTATAAGCCGCCACGCCTGCTGGAGCACAGCGAGTCGGCTTTGACGGTCGTGAAGGCCGGTGTGATCGATGATCCTCCTTTCTGCGTGGAGATCGATCAGAGCATGGTCGTGCCAGCAGTCTCCGGTCGTGAGGAGGAAACGGGCCTGCTGATCCTTGAGCCGCTCTCTCTCTGAGACCTCTCCCCCGCTGGGTGAAACGGCAGCAGCAGGCTCCGCTCTCCCAGCGGTCTCCCACTCCGGGTCGCTCTCTGGCCTCATCTGCCCAGGCATGGGGCAGGCCGAATGGCGGCCCGGGGTCCTGTGGGAAACCAGTACTTCTACTGAGGTCGCTCCCTGCCTACTCCCTCGGCTTAGGCTTCTGGCACTCGCTCAAGCCACTTCTCACCGCTTCCGAAGCCTTACCACCCCCCCCTCTCTCTCGCTTCAGCCCTCTGAGGCCGGCTGACACTCTCTCGGGACTTGATCCGTGTAAAAGGTGATATCGGTAGAGACTCAACAGCGATCGGAGTATCTTCAACGGTAGAGGAAACATCCTCGTTATTGCCTACAAGGTAGCTTTAGCGAGAGGAGGAGAAATTACATATGGTAACGGGTTTTGTTCTGGCGAGCGTGCTGGGCACGCTATGGGCCTGGATTGTCTGGATCATCATCGGTGGCTTAGCTGGGGCGATCGCCGACCGCCTGGTGCAGGGCGATCAGCTCGGCATCCTGGGCAACATTATCGTCGGCATCATTGGCGGTCTTCTGGGCGGTGCCATTCTGGGCGCCCTCGGCATTACGGTCAGTGGCATCTTCTGGACATTTGTCACCGCTCTACTAGGCGCGATTATTCTGCTGGTCATTGTCAAGGCCGTGACTGGCGGACGGGGCCTTGGTGGCAAGCGCCCCACCGTCTAATGGCCTCTTGCTCTTCGTCTCCTTGCCTCGGCAGACTTCCAGGTCGAGGCACAACAGTCTCTCTTCTGCGGGCTAGCCACAGATGCTAGCCCGCTTTTTTTCTTGAGAGACTGATCTCGCTCAGATGGTCTGCTCCTCGGCTGTGCGCTGAAACTGCTCGGCGTAGAGGCGGGCGTAGAGTCCCTGACGCTGTAGCAGCTCTTGATGGGTGCCGCGCTCGACAATCTCTCCTCGATCCAGGACGAGAATGGTGTCGGCGGAGAGGATGGTCGAGAGCCGATGCGCAATGGCCAGCGTGGTGCGCCGGTGCATGAGCGGCTCCAGGGCGGCCTGAATGAGGCGCTCGGAGTGGGTGTCGAGGGCACTGGTGGCTTCGTCCAGGATCAAGATGCGTGGATCTTTGAGGATGACGCGCGCAATGGCGATGCGCTGCTTCTCACCGCCAGAGAGCTTGTAGCCGCGCTCTCCGACCAGGGTGTCGTAGCCATCCTCTAGCTCCATGATGCGATCGTGAATGGCTGCCGCCCTGGCGGCAGCGATCATCTCTTCTTCGCTGGCTTCGGGCCGCGCATAGAGCAGGTTTTCGCGAATGGTGGCATTGAAGAGGTAGGTCTCCTGGGTGACCATGCCGATCAGTTCGCTCAGGGATTGCTGGGCAATGGTGCGCACATCGTGGCCATCGATGCGGACGCTGCCTTCGTCCACATCGTAGAGACGGGCCAGCAGATAGGTGATAGTGGTCTTGCCGGCTCCGCTTGGCCCTACGAGGGCCACCAGCTGCCCCGGCTCGATAGTGAAGGAGATATGGCTGAGCGCCGGACGCTCCTCGGCGAGGTTCGTCTCTGCAGCCAGCGAGGCCACGCTACCGTTGCGCTTCTCGTTTGCCTCTCCTGGTTCGGCTCCGGCTGTCTCCCACGGCGCTTCTTCCTTGCGGTAGCTGAAGGAGACGTTTTCAAAGCTGATGGCGCCCCGCACCTCCTCGGGCTTGAGCCGGAGGGCATCGGGCCGGTCTGCTATTTCGATCGGCAGATCGAGATACTCGAAGATACGATCGAAGAGGGCCAGAGCGCCCTGGATGTCTACTTGAATGTTGAGCAGCTGGCCAACTGGGAAAAAGAGTCGGCTCTGTAGGGTGGTGAAGGCGACGATGGCTCCCAGGGTAATGGCCTGCCGTGGGTCGAAAATGGCTTGCAAGCCGGCTACCAGGTAGACGACCGCCGGGGTGATCGAGAAGAAGGTGCCGACGAACATGAAAAACCAGCGCCCGATCATTTGCTGGCGAATTTCCAGGTCGGAAAGACGCTGGTTCTCCTCTTCAAAGCGCTGCTGGGCCAGCTTCTGCCGGCCAAAGGTCTTGATGAGCAGGATGCCGCTGACAGAGAGGGTCTCTTGCATGAGGGCACTGAGGGAGGCCATGCTCTTCTGCGTCTCTTTACTCGTCAGGCGGCGGACGTTGCCGACTTTGTAGGTGATCCAGAGGAAGAGCGGCAGTAGCCCCAGCGAGATGATGGTCAGCAACGGGCTGATGATGGCCATAGCAATGATGGTTGAGAGGGCCGTGGAGATGTTGGCAACGATGCTGGTGGCAGTGCCCGTGACGACGTTTTCTACGCCGCCGACGTCGTTGGCAAGCCGCGACTGAATTTCTCCAGTGCGGGTGGCCGTGAAGAAGCGCAGCGACATCTGCTGCAGATGAGCATAGAGGCGGTTGCGAAAGTCACGCATGACGCGCTGCCCAACCAGGTTGCTGAGATAGCTCTGGCCTACGCCGATGACTCCGCTGACAACAGGGGTGATGAGCATGATGCTGACGAAGATGATGAGCAGCGTGAGGTCACGCTTGCCTATGGCATCATCAAAGATGAAGCGGATCATCAGGGGGTTGATCAATCCCAGCAGGGTCGTCAGGATAATGGCTATGAGCATGAGGGCCACTTGCCCTCGATAAGGCCGGAAGGCCGCGATGACTCGACCGAGCGTTCGCCGATCGGTCTTGCGCCCTGTGCGCCGCTGCTCGTCAAGATAGGTCTGCAGACCTCCGTCCATGCTGTGACCGTGTGCTGCCATCGTTGTCGCTGCTCCTTGTTTGCTCCTCTGGTCGAAGTGGTGTGCTGAGAATAGGCAGCCTGCCCCCGCCTTGCATCGCTCCCCACCCGCCACCTTGCTGCATTGGGAGAGTATAGCACAGGGCCAGAGCACCGACACTGGTCAGGAGAACAGTTCTGTTTGTCTGGACGGCCAGTCTCTGTTGCCTTGTTTGAGTTTGCAATGCTGTTGCTTATCTTGTGTATCATTACACAAGCTAACAAAAGGACCTGATAAAAGGTCCTTTTGTTTTCTTGATACCCTCCTTTTGTTTGATAGAATCGTGCCAGGTTCGTCTATATAGTAGCAACATGAAGGCTGGCCAGGACGAGACGGCCCGCTTCCTCTGATCAGTGCCTGCTTGCCATGACCGCCTCGCCCTGGCTGCCTGTTGCTCCTTAGCACAAGCAAGGAAGATCCCGACGGGAACAAAGGCGTGAGCCGCTGCTCGCCCACTGATCAGAGACAGGCAGACGGGTAGGAGCAGAGGCACCAGCAGTGGCAGAAGGAAGGACGTGGTATATGGCGAGGAGGGAAGCGACCCCTGATGTATGTCGAGATGGCCCGCGCCGCGCTGAAACTGGCGCGGGTCGGTCAGAGCTGCAGCGTTGTGCAGCAGCCTGATCGGCGGCTCTGGGTCAGAGAGCTGGCCGCTTCCCAAGAGCGGCAGTAGAGAAGGCGGCCAGAGGGAGGACCAGAGCCAGAATCTATCTCCAGGCCCAGCAATCGGGCTTTTTCCTGGTCTTTTCGGCAGGTAGCCAGACCTGGCCATCTCATTTATGAACGCAATTTTTTGCATTGATTACTTTGATGCATTGTTGTTCCCCGCTTGCACCAAGCCGGGGTTGTGGTTGGATGATTTGCTCTCAGCTGAGGGCAGCCTTGGGCCGGCCCAGGCGTTGGGTTCAGCGTTTGAGCGCTTTCCCAATGTCTCAGCTCAGCTTGTACCTCTCTCCTCCTGCGGAGGGGAAGGGCGAATCTGGCGCCTCAGACGCCCGAGCGTTGCGCCCAGTTCACAGCCAGCAGCACCGCTCCTATCCATGTATGCAGGGTGAGAGGAAGGATGCGCTGGTAAAAGAAGGTCATATCATGGAGTTTCCACAAACCATCAAAAACATTGTGGTTTCTCGGGCCATTCATGCTCTGGAGCAGATGGGATATCTCTATCAGGATGCTTCAGCCGAGGGGGCAGGCCATTACGCTATTACCGGGCGCGGCAGCGCCGAGGAGGTGGTGTTGCTTGAGCCTCTTCGTGCGGCTCTGCAGCGTTTGAATCCCGAGGCCAGCGCGGAGCAGATTGCCCACCTCTGCGCTCTCCTGACACGCGATCGCAGTGCGCTGCATCCGCTGGCTGCGAATCGCGAAATCCATCATCTGCTGCGCGAGGGGGTAGCCCTGAGCGACGAGGGGCAGTCAACTGCCCTTGCTAAAGCCCAGCCAGGCCGGCGGCGCTCCAACGGCCTGGCCTCAGCTTCGGCGCTGAGTAGGGAGGGTGGTGAAGTGCCGACCCTGCGCCTCATCGATTGGCAACATCCTGCGGCAAACGACTGGCGCCTGATCTCGAACTATTGGGTGCAGGGGCGCTGTGGTCAGCACTGCCTTCCCCTGGTTGGCTTCGTCAACGGCCTTCCGCTTCTGCTGTTCGTCATCGGCGTCGAACCACTTGAGCAGCTCTATCAGAACTATCTCCATTGTTATCGCAGCGAATTGCCACAGCTGGTGTGGTATAATGCCCTGGCGCTCCTCTCCAATGGTCCTTTGAACCGGGTGGGCAGCATTGATAGCCTCTGGCCGCAGTTGACTCCCTGGAAGCGCGCCCAGGGCGAGGACGAGCCGGAAGATTGCTCGCTAGAGGCAGCACTCTACGCTACCTGTCACCCCAAGCGCCTGCTTGATCTTGTCGAGCACTTCACGCTTTTCTTGACGAAGCCACGACCCGGTAAGGTTGTCGCACGCAATCATCAGTATTTGGCGGTCAATGCGGCCTATGCCCGTCTGCGCGAGGCTGGGGCTTTGCGGGGCCGCCTGGGAGTGCTCTGGCAGGCGCATGGCAGCGGCAAGAGCTATACGCTGGCCTTTCTCCTGCAGAAGGTCTTGCGCCAGGGCCAGGGGTCGAGGCCGACGTGCCTGCTGGTGACAGGTCACGAGGATCTGTGGCGCCAGCTGGTACGCTCGCTGACGGACTGCGGTCTGCTGGCAAGAGAGGCAAGACCGGCCCTGGTGCCGGTGACGACTCCAGGCGAACTGCAGCGCGTGCTGGAGCAGCCAACCCCGGATCGCTCGCAGCCGGGTCGTTCCGCCCTTCTTCCTCTCTATGGCGCTCTGCCTTCGGCTTTTGAAAGCGCTGAGCCGCTTTCGCTGCGCACGGATCTGCTGGTGCTGGTCGACGAGCTGCAGACCTGCACGCTGGAGCAACTGCAGCGGATGCGCCAGGCGCTACCGGCGGCGGCTTTTCTTGGCCTGACGGCCACTCCCGGCAGCGAGGAGCAGGAGCCGGCCCTGCGCAGCCTCTTCGGCCCCTACCTCAGTTGCTATTCCTGCGCTCAGGCGCTTGCCGATGGCGCTATTTTGCCAGTTTACTACGAGGATCGGAGCGCCTTGCTGGGTGCGCAGACTCCACCTGGTTTCTCCGAGGCCATGCAGCAGCTCGCCGAGGCTGCCGGCCCTTGTAGCGAGTATCAGGAGGAGCTGGCTCAGCAGCTGCGCACCCCCTATGCGCTGCTGACTCATCCTGAGCGCCTCGACCTGGTGGCCCGCGATCTGGTCGAGCATTGGATGGCCCGGGGCTATCGCGCCAAAGCTCTGGTGCTCACGCTCGATAAAATCACCGCTGTGCGCCTCTATAACCGGGTGCGCTCTTTCTGGGAGCGCCTGCTGCGCCGGCTGCAGCGGGAGCGGGATGACACTTTCGACTGGCGCCGCCGTGCTCTGCTTGACGAGCACCTGGCCTACTACCGGGCGACGGAGATGGCCGTGCTCGTTTCTTCGTCGCCCGATGACTATCGCCGCTTCTCCGACTTCAATGATAGGCAGGGCCACGTCTACTGCGAGACGATCGAGATCCGTTCCCATCACGAACGCCTGCATCAGGAGGATCTGATCGCTCGCTTCCGCGAGGCGAATGATCCGCTCCGCCTGGTCTTTAGCTGCGATCCCTGGCTGGCAAGCCTGGCCGCGCCGGTACTGGCAACGCTCTATCTCGATCGTCCTTTGCAAGGTCCAATGCTGCTGGCCGCTCTGACTGCCGTGAATCGTGTGCACGATGAAGAGAAGATCTGTGGGCTGGTAGTCGACTATATCGGTCACTGGCCGACACTCTCTGCGCTGCAACAGCGCTACGTCCGGCTCGCTGAGCGGGCGCTCCCTCAGTCGCGGAGCGTCCGCCGCCGGACCAGCCGCGAACCTCTCGAACCTCTCGCTGCCGAGATGAGCGCTATTCTAGAGAAGCGTCAGCTGGTGGCGGAGCTAGAGAAGACGCTCGGGGAGACACTGGATTTTTGTGCTCGCCACGGCGTCGAGACCAGCGCGCTGCTGGCCGCCAGCGAGGAGCAGCGGCTCGAAGGGGCCGTCCGTCAGGCCGCTGATCGCCTGCTCAAGGGGAGCGAGCTGCGCCAGGCCCTCTTTGCTCAGGTGAGGCGCGTCGAGGCGCGCTATGCCGCTCTGCTACCCGACGAGGCGGCGCCTCGCTTCACAGGAGCGGTCAAGGCCCTGGGGTTGGTGGCCCGCCTTATGCGCCGCGCCCAGCGCTGCCGTAGCCTGGACGAGCTGCTCGATCGCCCACGCGCTCAGGCCGGGCTGCTGGCCGAGGAAAGCCTGAGCGCACGTTACGGGGACGGGAGCCAGCCGGGGCCTACAGAGAGCGGCCCGCCTTCGCTGACCAGCCTCAATCTGCAGCGTGTGAGCTTCTCGCGCCTGGCGACGCTGCTCAAAAAGAGCCGGACGCCGCTGCTGAAGGCCGAGCAACTGCGCAGCCTTCTGACCTGGAACCTGGAGCTTATGAGCAGCCATCAGCCACGCTGCGCTGAGGCCCTGGCACGCCTGCAAGAGCTGCAGCACAAGTACGAGAGCGGTCAGGCTCCCTGGGAGCAGTATCCTGCCGAGCTGCTGCTTTTCGTGCGCTCCTTGCTGGAGCCACCTACCAGCGGCAGGCAAGAGCCAGGCAAGGGAGAGGCCAGGCCACACCCACGGCAGCGCTCTGGCGGCACCCAGCCTAAAACCAGAGGCCCAGCGGAGGACGACGACCAGCGTCCCCCAGACCAGCGTGGCCCGGCCAATCCTTCAGCAGCGCACTGACGGCGGCCAGCCACGCCGGTCACCCAGTCGGACGGTCGGGGTTTTCCAGATACGTTCTTTCCCCTCCTCTCTCTGGTTGAGCCGCTCGCCGCGCCAGCCGGGCCCTGCTCTCGACCCTGGCAGGCGCGACGGGCGGCTTTCCCCCTTTCGCCTTGCTGTTCCTCCCTCGGCTGCGCTTAGTGGGTGTGCTCGCTTCCCTGGGCCGGTCCTTCTAGTAGCAGGAGACCATAGATGCGGCGCTCGACAGCTTCGATGACTTCTTTGAGGATGAGGCTGGCCTGGCGATCACCCGCTACTTCCGCTAGCCGCTCGTAGGTCTCGTAGGAAGGGGCTGCATCGCGCTCGCCGGCCCGCAGCGCCTGCGCATACTCGTGCGCTAGCTGCTCCTTCAGGCGCCCGATCTCCTGGCTCGCTTCTGGCTGCTCACGGTCACGCTGCCCATCACGCTTCTCTTCATGCCATTCTTCAAGGCCAGACATGGCGTTCTCCTTCCTGCTCTGACACTGGCCCGGCCTGGTTCAGCCTCTCAATCTGACCCTGCCCGGCTCAGCTTTGTTCACCCGCTATACAGCAAACGATGCTATGATTTTAATGCTAGTGTATAGCGATAGCGTTAATAGCTATCTCTATAGAGCTTACCTCTACAGTGTATAGCATGATGTCACTGCTGTCAAGTCTTGGAAGCTGCTACACTCCTTCTGAGGATATAGCTACAGAGCACTGGGATGATACGCCTACGATTACGAGAGATAGCTGAAGAAAAGAACATCAGTATGAGTAAGCTAGCGAAGCTAGCAGATGTCGATTATCGAACCGTTCGAAAAATCTTTCGCGACCCGCACGCTATTGTCGACTCAGATACCTTAGACAAGCTCTGCTGGGCTTTGGGGGTGACGCCAGCCGAGCTGATCTACTACGAGCCGACGGCGCCTTTGATCTGGCAGAAGCGCCTGGAGCAGCTTGCAGAGGAGCAGAAAGAGAAGGAAAAGAGACAAGTGGACCAGGAAGAGCGAGATTACGAAGAAGAGGAGCAGTAGAAGCGCGATCTGAGCTGACCCATGAGCAGCAGCGAGGAGTGTACAGATGGCGACGCCAGTGAAGCTCTTCTATGTCTACGCGCGGGAAGACCGTCCCTTTCTGGAGCGGCTAGAGCAGCACCTGGCTCTGTTGCAGCGTCAGGGTTTGCTGGCCACCTGGCACGATGGTGCCCTCTTGCCGGGCAGCGACTGGCGGCGGGTCATTCGCCAGCAACTGGAGCAGGCTCAGCTTATCCTACTGCTGGTTAGTCCTGCCTTTATGGCCTCTGACTATTGCTACGGCGTTGAGATGCAGCGCGCTTTAGAGCGTCAGCGGCGAGATCAGGCCCAGGTCGTACCAATTCTGCTGCGGCCCGTCGTCTGGGAAGGCGCCCCTTTCGCCCACCTGCAGGTTCTCCCTGCTAATGCCCGGCCCATCTCGACCTGGGCCAACCAGGACGCTGCCTTTGCCGAAGTTGTCGGGGGACTGCGGCGTGTCATCGCCTACCTCATGGAGCAGGAAGACCAGCGCGTGTATAATAGAGCACAACAGCACGCTCACAGAAAGGGGTCGTCGTCCGTGTCCACCAAGGTTCTGATCAGCACGCCCGCCGCACTCACACCCACCTTACTCAAGCGGGCCATCGAGCGCTACCGCAAGCAGCTCCGCTCGTACGAGGGCTTCGCCACTCATGAGCTGGCCCTGCGCACCGCCTTTCAGCGCCTGCTAGAGGAGACCGCCAGCGCTGTCAATCTCAAGCTCATCCCGGAGCAGACCCTACCCAATGGCCTGCGACCTGATGGCGTGCTTCGTGATGTCAACGAGTTCTTCATTCGTGGCCTCTGGGAGGCCAAGGCGCCTCACCTCGACCTCGAACGCGAAGTCCAGCGCAAAATCGAGGCCGGCTATCCCCTGCGCAATACCCTCTTCGAGAACAGCCGGCGGGCTATCCTCTACCAGGACGGTCAGCGCCTCCTCTTCAACCTGGACGACGACAGCGAGCTGCGCGATCTCCTGACCCGCTTTCTCACCTACAGCGAGCCGCAGATTGCCCGCTTCGAGGCCGCCGTTGAGGAGTTTCAAGACCGCATTCCCGAGCTGGCGGCCCGCCTCCTGGAGATTATCCAGCAGGAAGCCACCCACAACCGCGCCTTCATCGCGGCGCTCAACGACTTCACCACGCTTTGCCGCAGCAACCTCAACCCGCAGATCAGCCAGGCAGAAATCACCGAAATGCTCGTGCAGCACCTGCTCACCGAGCGCCTCTTCCGCACCGTCTTCGACAACCCCGATTTCGTCAGCCGCAACGTCATCGCCGCCCAGATCGAGCAGGTCATTCGCGCTCTGACCAGCCGCGCTTTCAACCGTCAGGAATTCCTCCGTTCGCTCGATCACTTCTATCTGGCCATCGAGGAGGCGGCGCGCAGCATCCGCGACTGGACCGAGCGCCAGCGCTTCCTCAACACGGTCTACGAGCGCTTTTTCCAGGGGTTCTCAGTCAGAAAGGCCGACACCTACGGCATCGTCTACACCCCGCAGGAGATCGTCGACTTCATGGTTGCCAGCGTCGACGAGGCCCTTCAGCGCGAGTTTGGCTGCTCGCTGGCCACGCCCGGCGTTAAGATCCTCGATCCCTGCACCGGCACCGGTAACTACGTGGTCAATATTCTGAAGCGCCTCCCCCGCAGCACCTTGCGCCAGAAATACACAGAAGATCTCTTCTGCAATGAAATCATGCTGCTGCCCTACTACATCGCTTCGCTCAACATCGAGCACGCCTACTACGAGCGCATGGGGGAATACGAGCCATTTCCGGGCATCTGCTTTGTCGATACGCTGGAGCTGGCCGAGCGCGTCCAAAGTAATGGCGGCACGCTGGTCACGCAGCCGCGGCTCTACTTCGTCGAGGAGAACACGCAGCGTGTCTTGCGCGAGAAAGAGGCCGATATCATGGTCATCATCGGCAACCCGCCCTACAACGTCGGCCAGAAGCGCGAGAACGAGAACAACCCAAATCGCCCCTACCAGCTCCTCGACCAGCGCATCCGCGAGACCTATGTCCGCGACTCCCAGGCCACCAATCGTAACATGCTCTACGATGCCTATGTGCGCTTCTTCCGCTGGGCCAGCGACCGCCTGCGGGGTCGCGACGGCATCGTCTGCTTCGTCTCTAACAATTCTTTTATCGATCAGTTTGCCTTCGACGGCATGCGCCATCACCTCCTCCAGGACTTCACCCACATCTACCATCTTGATCTGCATGGCAACGTCCGCCGCAATCCGCGCCTCTCGGGCACGACCCATAACGTCTTCGGCATCCAGGTTGGCGTTGGCATCACTCTGGCGATTCGGGCGGCCCATCAGCAGGAGCGCCGCCTCGCCTACTACCGCGTCCCCGAGGACTGGCGCAAGGAGGAGAAGCTAAACTTTCTGCGCGAGAAGCGCAGCATGGGGCAGATCCCCTGGCAGCGGCTAGAACCACCCACACCACGGCACTGGCTGGAACGGGCGCCAGCCCCTGAGTGGAGGAGCTTCTTGCCGCTGGGCACTAGGGAGAGTAAGCGTGGTTATAGCTCTGACCCTGTCCTCTTCCTCTCCTATTCAAGCGGAGTGAAGACCAACCGTGACGTTTGGGTCTACGATTTCCAGTGCGAGGCTCTGGAGCAGAAGGTGAAGCGCCTCATCGAGACCTACAATAGCGAGCTGGCACGCTGGCAGCGGCGCCCAGATGACTCCGTCGCCCTTGATCAGTTCCTGGTCAGCGATGAACGCTTGATCAAGTGGAGCAGCGACCTGAAAGTGGCACTCCAGCGCGGCAAGACAGCCGCTTTCGAGCCAAGCCACATCCGCCTCAGCCTCTACCGCCCCTTTACCAAGATGTACCTCTACTTTGACTCTATGCTAAATAACAGCACCCACTTGCTGCCCTCCTACTTCCCCACCCCAGCCAGCGAAGAGGAGAACCGCCTCATCTGCGTCCCCGGCCCGGGCAACCGCAAGCCCTTCGGCTGCCTGGCCAGCAGGCACATCGTCGATCTTGATCTGGCCTTCGAAAAGATCCAGTGCTTCCCCTTCTATGTCTACGCTGACGACGGCAGCCGGCAGGAGAACATCACCGATGGCGCCCTGGCCCTCTTCCAGCGCCACTACGGTCCCCAGGTCAGCCAATGGGACCTCTTCCACTACGTCTACGCCATCCTGCACCATCCCGCCTACCGCGAGCGCTACGCCGAGCAGCTCAAGCACGAGCTGCCACGCATTCCCTTGCTCAAGCGCAACGAAGCTTTCTGGGCCGCCGTCAGCCTGGGTCGGCAGCTTCTCGACCTGCACATCCACTACGAGCGGGTTGATCCCTATCCGCTGCGCGAGATCGAAGACGAGCGCTTCAGCTACCGCGCCAACCGCCGCATCGAGCGCCTGCGCCTCAGCCCCGACCGGCGCACCATCCAGGTCAGTCCCGGCCTCATCCTGGCCGACCTCCCAGAGGACTGTTTCCGCTACGTGCTGGGCGGTCGCTCAGCGCTGGAGTGGGTTCTGGAACAGTACCAGCTCCGCCGTGACCCCCATAGCGGCATCGTCCTTGATCCCAACCGGCCCGACGACCCTGACTACATTGTGCGCCTCCTCAAGCAGGTTGTGGCCGTCAGCCTGCAAACCCTGACCCTGGCGGAAGAACTCGAACAGGCAGTCACCCCGGAGGACTGGCAGGCCGCCTTTCCATCAGCCTGAAGCCAGAGCGGCGAAGCCCGCTCACCAATCTGCGGCTGGCGACGATCAGGCAGATGGCTTCTCGCCGATCGTCAGATAAACCTCCCAGCGCCGACTGCGCACCCGCTCTGCGCGACGACGCAGTCCATAGCGCTCCAGCGGAATGCGCCGCCCGAAAGGCGTCGCCGGCAGCTCCTCCGTCGTCAGCCCGGTCGCCTCATCGCGCTCCACTCGCACCACACGATGGCGCTCTTCTAGAGAAGAAGAGCGCGGATAGAAGCCATAGACCAGCAGATGGACCAGCAACAGCACAGGCTGCAACAGGCCGACCGGGAGCAGATTGGCCCCCTCCACCACTACCAGACGCCCACCCGGACGCAGCACGCGCGCCACCTCAGCGATGGTATCGGGATCAAAAATATAATCAGAGGGGAAAGTACTGACCACCGTATCAAAGGAGGCATCAGCAAAGGGGAGATGCTGGGCCTCGCCGAGCAGCACCTGACCTGGCTGACCAACCCGGCGCCGCTGCAAGGTTGCGCGCGCCGCCGCCACCATCTCCGGCGAGCGTTCAACCGCCATGCAGCGATAGCCCTGCTCACAGAGATCGGCCAGCAGATCGCCCAGACCACAGCCCAGCTCCAGCACGTCATGCCCCACCACGCGCGGCAAGACCAGCCGCTGCCAGACGCGCCACTGTCCCGCAAAAGGCACCGTGCTGGCAAAACGATAGAGATAGCGATTGCGATAGAGCGTCTCAAAAAGCACCTGCCGCAGACGCTCTCTCACACTCACAGCTCACCCGCCTTTGGAAAAATCTCCAGCAGATCGCTCAAACGCTCGATCATCAGATCGGGCTTATACTCCTCCACGTCGCTCGCCAGCAAAGCCAACGGATCGCTCCCTGGCCCCTGCACCGTCGAGAGCACATAATCATCATCGGTCACATGCAGTCCCGGGGGCAGATCCGGCGGGAGATCGCTGGCCGCGCTCACCACCGTGGGAGGAGAGAAGGACTCTGGATGCCCGAAAGTAGCGCTGGCACTGGCCGCCCCAGGCGCCACCAGCCGGGCCTGCAGCGCCTCACGTACGCGCGGCTTCGGCTTCCAGATCGCCAGCAGACCGAGGCGCTTGGCCCCGACGATATCGGAGCGCAGCGAATCGCCGACCATCGCCGCCTCAGAGGGAGAGACATTGAGCGCCCGGAGCGTATGCAGAAAAATCGCGGGGTCGGGCTTGCGCACCCCCAGATCGGCGGAAATAGCGATCGTCGCGGGCGGGAAGTACTCAAAGAGGCCAAAGGCCCGCAAATCCTCTTGAAAAGGAGGACCTCCCCAGAGGCGATTGGTCACCACACCAAGCAGGAAGCCACGCCGGCGCAACTCTGCCAGCGTCGAGAGCGCATCATCGTAGAGCAAGCGCGAATCGATAATGCGCACGCGCAACGCCTCAAAGAGGGCCGCCCCAAGCTGGCGATCGATCTGGCCCCAGCCCAGTTGAGCCAGCGTCTCCATCGCTATCTCGGCCCCATCTGGCTCATGGCTGGGATCACGTCGAATGCGCGCCCGCGTCTGCGCATCAAAGGCGACGCGCAACGACCGGCCCAGCGCCAAATCATCTTGATCTGGGAGGCTGCACGACTCCAGATGCGTCCGTAGGAGGGCGATCGCCTGGCAATTAGCCGCGAACTCCAGGCGACGCCAGGTCTCTTGATCCTTCCGGTACCAGAGCGTATCGCCAAGATCAAAGAGCACGCAGCGAATGATGCGTCCCTTCACAAGCAATAACCTCAAGTCGCTCTTCCCTTGAGCGGGGGCAGGGGCCGCCCCGCCTCTCTCCTTCCCGCCGTCGTAGCCATCCTCGCAGGCTCGCCCGAGCGCTCTCTTGTCATAGCGCCCAGGAGACTCTTCACCCGCCACCGCGAAGTGTTTGCTAGCTAACACTTCGCAGAGCAAGCAAGAGAGCTAGATAGCATCCAACGGCAGGAACGATGAACGGACAGGGGCAAAAAAGGACGGCCCGCCCTTGGCGGCTCCCCGCCTCAGCTAGCGCTCGCTCTCCTCAGCTTTGGAGAGGACATCATCGGCGAGACCGTACTCTACCGCCTGCTGCGCAGAGAGGTAGTAGTTGCGGTCAGAGTCCTGCATGATGCGCTCCACCGTCTGGCCGGTGTGACGCGAGAGGATCTCATAAATGATGCGGCGCAGGCGCAGGATCTCGCGAGCCGTGATTTCGATATCGGCAGCCTGGCCTTCAGCACCACCCAGCGGCTGATGGATCAGCACCGTCGAATTGGGCAGGCAGAAGCGCTTACCCTTGGTCCCAGCGGCCAGCAAGACCGCCCCCATGCTCATGGCCATGCCCACACAGACCGTCGAGACATCTGGCTTGACCCACTGCATGGTGTCGTAAATCGCCAGACCCGCATAGATGCTGCCACCTGGAGAGTTGATATAAAGGTAGATGTCCTTGGTCGCATCCTCGCTCTGCAGGTAGAGCAGCTGAGCCACCGTGACATTGGCTACCTGATCGTTAATGGGTGTCCCGACAAAAATGATGCGCTCCTTCAGCAGGCGCGAATAGATGTCCCACATGCGTTCGCCGCGCGGAGTCGACTCCACAACACCGGGGATGACGCCTCGCGGCTCTAGAAATTCCCTGGACTCCTTAATCCACTTGGGGTCCCGGGGGTTGAATACCGCTCCCATGTTCGCTCCTTATGATCTCAGTCAGTTCTTGTTCCTGAATATATCTTGAGAAGAAGCGGCTCTTATATCCGAGCTCTGCACTTCCTACTCTATCTGCTTATGACTGACTTGCCAGGCCAATCGCTCAAGCGTGATGCCTCCCTCCAAACCAGCTCAGATCTGGCACCGCCCGCGCAGACTGCTCGGGCACCGGCCCGGCTCCCTGTGGACATAGCCCGGTTCCTACCATCCGCTGACCAGGCCAGCCACAGCAAAGCCGCGCTCTCTGTCTGTCCATGCCATCTGTTGTCTCTATCATATCCTATCTGCCTGCGAACCGCAAGCAGCGAGGTCGCCGCTCCAGCCCCGGCCCCTGGTGCCCTTCCAGCCTTCTCGGCTGACGCTCAGTCAGTTAAGCAATCAACTGATCATGTCAGGCGCCAGAGCGTTTCGGCATACCAGGCTTCACCGAAGCGCCAGCCTCCGTAGAACAAGAGGGCCGGCTCGCCCGTGGCCGAGATCTGTCCGTGGTGAGTAAAGAGGAAGGAGCGCAGGCTCTCGGCGCGCGCCGGCAGCGAGAGGAGACGCTCTATCTCCCGATCCTCCGGCTGGCGCTGCCTGACCTCCTCCAGTGGAAGACGCAGGCAGGTAAGAAAGCAAAGTTCAGGATGGGGCATCATCAGATCGTAGACCAGGCCCAGGCAGAGCTGGCGGACAATGTCTTCACTTCGCAGGCCGGTCTCCTCGCGAATCTCACGCTGGATAGCCCCAAAGAGGTCGGGCTGCCCCACGTTATCGCGATCGCGCTCGCTCTCAGAAAAGCCACCAATGACATGATAGCGCCCCTCGTAGACATCCACGCCCCGCCGCCGCTCGATCAAAAGCTGCCCGTCGGCGGTCTCGATCACAGAGCAGACGGCCAGAGGGTTGCTCAGCTCGCGCCGCCCACGACCCTGGGCAAAGCGCGCGTCTCGGCTCGCCACATACTCTTTATAGCTGGTGACTCCTAGCTCCAGCCAGAGACATCCGTCAAGGCGCACCTCCCAGTTAGCCAGTCGATAGAGGGTCCCATTGTAGAGAGCCGCCCCGCGTTGCTGCATCTCCTGCATCTTCTGACGCCAGCATGCCTCAATGCAGTCCTCATCATCGTGCTGAGTGCGCGGCATGCGCAGGCGCTCGTCGAAGCTGACGACGAGCCGCCCGGCATCGAAGCAGCCGCGCACCAGGATTTCAAACTCGCGCATGGCTCGCCCTGCACTTCTACACTGAAGAGATGTCGTTACGAGTAGAACCAGACAATCATTCTGACGCCATCATCGCCATAGTTGGACGCCAATGCCTCCATGACCGAGAAAGTCGCTTTCCAACTAGCACGCGCATCTTTGCGTCGCAGGCGCACAGAGCGATACACTTTTCCTCCGATTTCCCACTCCTGCCCTTCTGGCCAGGTGCAGGCGCCGAAGATCCCCTCGATCAACGAGTGACCGACTACTTCGGCAAAATCCCGATCCCAGGCGGATTTACCTTCATAAACGAGGCTACCATCTTCAGCGCGGCGGTAGCAGTGAATGCGGGCATCTGGCAATTCTGCCGGCTCTTCCCAATCAATGGCCTTGATCTCGGCCCAGGTAATCCAGCTTGCCCCAAAGATCTCATCGCCCCAGCGCTCATAGGCTGCCCGCACCTCAGGTGAGACATCCGTGGGCAGGCCGCGCCCCTCAGCGACCGGGCGAAAGTTGGCATAATTCTTGACCCCGAAGAGGCAGCCAAAGGCATCGTAGTTACGGTCATGAAAGAGAAAGCCCAGCCTGATGGCTGGTTCCCAGGGGGTAGTCTCGCTTTCCAGGATAAAGAACTGGCGGCACTCGATCCAACCGGTGATATCGACACCCATTGCGATCTGCTCCTTGCGTCAATGCATCTCCTTTTTTGCCCTGACAGGATGCTGCCCCCAGCTGGCTCGCCTGGGCAAGATGGTGGCAGCGGTCTGCCTGGCAGGTCAAAGCGACTTACTCCCATTCGATAGTTGCAGGTGGCTTCGAGGTGATGTCATAGACGACGCGGTTAACGCCAGGTACCTCGTTGACGATGCGATTGGCGACGCGGGCCAGCAGATCGTAGGGGAGGCGGGCCCAGTCCGCAGTCATAAAGTCCTCGGTAGTCACGGCGCGCAGCGCCACGACCTGAGCGTAGGTGCGGCCATCGCCCATCACTCCTACGCTGCGTACGGGAGTGAGCACGGCGAAAGCCTGACTGACCTGACGATAGAGGCCGGCGCGGCGGAGTTCCTCGATGAGGATGGCATCGGCAGCCCGCAGGGTCTCCAGACGCTGCTCGTCGACAGCGCCGATGACGCGAATGGCCAGACCTGGCCCGGGGAAGGGATGCCGCCAGACCCACTCTTCAGGCAGCCCCAGAGTCAGGCCAATCTCGCGGACCTCATCTTTAAAGAGCCAGCGCAGCGGCTCCACAAGCTGCAACGTCATCTCTTCTGGCAGGCCACCGACATTATGATGGGTCTTAATGCGCGTGGCGGTGCTGGCGGTATCGCGCCCTGCGCTCTCGATGACATCAGGGTAGAGCGTCCCTTGAACCAGGAAGCTGATCAGCCCCTGTTCTTGCGCCAGGCGCAGGGCCTCCTCTTCGAAGACACGGATAAACTCCTCGCCGATGATCTTACGCTTCTGCTCAGGGTCAGTGATCCCCTCCAGGCGAGCCAGAAAGCGTCGGCGCGCGTCAACGGCGATCAGGGGAATGTGCAGATGGCGGCTGAAGGTCTCTACAACCTGCTCAGGCTCGCCAGCCCGCATGCAGCCAGTGTCGACAAAGATACAGGTGAGGCGCTCGCCAATGGCACGATGGACCAGCAGGGCCGCGACTGCGGAGTCGACGCCACCGGAGAGGGCACAGATGGCACGCGCCTCTCCCACTCGGCTGCGAATCTGGGCCACAGTCTCGTCAATGACCGAGCCGGGCGTCCAGTCCGCGCGACAATCACAGACGCGGAAGAGAAAATTGCGCAGGATTTCCCGCCCCTGGGGGGTGTGCGTGACCTCGGGGTGAAACTGCAGACCAATCAGACCGCCTGGCCCGGCAATCGCTGCGCAGGGATTGCTCTCGCTGCGCGCCAGCACCGTAAAGCCGGGCGGCAACTGGTCGACGCTATCGCCGTGGCTCATCCACACTCTCAAGCTGCGGTCACTTGCTGGGGCCTCCGCCCCTGGAAGATCGGCAAAGATCTCAGCAGCACGGCCCTGCTCACCAGCGACGGGCTGCAGTTCAATAGTCGCTGGCCCATACTCGCGCCGGCCCCGAGCCGGGGCGACGTGACCGCCAAGCTGATGCGCCAGCAGCTGCATGCCATAGCAAATGCCCAGCACCGGCAGGCCGCTCTGGAGAATGGCCGGATCGCAGCGCGGAGCCTGGGCATCATAGACGCTGGCCGGCCCTCCTGAGAGGACAAACCCTTTGATATCAAGATGAGCTTTCTCACGCTGCAACTGCTCCAGCGTGGTCTCAGCCGGCACCAGCTCGCTGTAGACCTGATGCTCGCGAATGCGCCGCGCAATGAGGCGGCTATACTGTGAGCCGAAATCGAGAACAATGATGGCCTGACGACGCGCGTAGTTTGTCACGAGGCTACCTTCCTCCCCTTTCATGGCCTGGATCAATGAGACTCTCCCCGCTTTACGAAGTAATACGTGTCTCTATTGTAACCCTTCACAGGCCCTTCCCGCTATCCCTCGCTCCCACCAATCTTCGCCTGGTCGCTTGCCCATCACTCTGCTTTGGTGAGCCGAAGCGAAGAGGAGTTCCGCAGGGGAGGACGCACCGAGGAGGTGCAGCGGTCAGGCCGCCGTGAGTCGGGGAGGGCAATCGGCCAGTCTGGCAGAGAGAGCAGGAAGGACCGGGAGGTCTGTTCGCCAGGAAGACGCAGCGTTCCCGGTCCCGGTCCTTCATTGAGGGCGACGACGGCTCCCTATCTTCTGTTTGCTTGCAGGCCCGACTTGTCGAAGCAGCTGAGTCAGAGAGGGGCCTGCCAGGACCGAGGTTCAGGAGCGCGGCGCCGGCCCGCCTGAGACATAGATGATCTGCCCATTGACAAAGCCAGCCTCTTCTGAGGCCAGGAAGCAAATGACGTTAGCTACGTCCCGCGGCTGCCCCACGCGCCGCACGGGGATGCGCTTGGAGGCCTCCGCAATGACCTCCTCGGGATCAAGCCCCTGCCGGCGGGCCGAAGAACGGGTCATCTCGGTATCAATAAAGCCGGGGGCCACGGCGTTGGTCGTGATCCCAAAAGGGCCTAACTCGATGGCCAGAGTGCGCGTGAAGCCCTGCAAGCCCGCTTTGGCTGTCGAGTAGTTGGCCTGTCCCCGGTTGCCCAGGGCCGAAGTCGAAGAGAGAGAAATAATGCGACCGTAGCGCTGCTGCACCATGTGCTTTTGCGCGGCACGGCTGCACAGAAAAGCGCCTTTCAGATGCACGCCCATGACGGCATCCCAGTCCTCTTCACTCATCTTGAAGAGGAGGTTATCGCGAATGATCCCCGCGTTGTTCACAAGGATATCGAGCCGCCCAAACTGGCTGACTGTTTTCTCCACCGCCTCCTCAACCAGAGCGTTCTTGGAGACGTCGCAAGGCAACACAAGACACTGCGCCCCCAGACGCTCCAGCTCCTGTGCGACCTGCTGGCAGCCCTCCACGTCGATGTCGACCAGGGCGACACGCGCGCCCTCCTCGGCCATGCGCAGCACTGTCGCCGCGCCAATCCCGCGCCCGGCTCCGGTCACAAAGGCTACTCGTCCATCAAGTCGTCCCATAGTATGCTCCTTTTCGCAATGTGGTGAAGGCGACGTTGGTACAGGTTACATTAAGTATAGTATATCTTTAGCAATCACCAGCGCAAAGGGGCCGCTCGCTCTCTTCGCCGGTTTTGCGCTGGCACCTGCACGTCCCCCTGTCCCAACCAACGCGCCAGACCCAGGGAGCGAGGCAGCCAGAGAAGACAGCAAAGACCAGGGCCCGCTAGCGCCCAACCTGCTCGTGTCCCTGGGAACGCCTGGTCGGCGTGCGCTGGGCCTCCAGGCAGGTCACCCCCTTCGGCCCGACAAAGGCGCTGTGGCGCGTGCCCGCCGGTAGAATCATGCAATCCCCTGGCCCCAGGTCAATGATACCCTCCGGCCCAGGCGTGTCAGGCAGCACAAAGCGAATGGAGCCACGCACACAGTAGAGCACCTTGTCGTAGCTGTGACTGTGCACGGCATAGGTATCCCCCGGAGCGTTGGACCAGCTGTACGGGACAAGTCCTTGCTCCTGCATCCGCTGTCGCAATTCTTCCTCATCAGGAAGATGTGATCCTTTCCAACGAATTACTTGCATAGCTTCTCCTTCATGTTCTGATGCTAAGCTGGCGCCATTATCCCGGCCAATCGTATTTTCAGCAGTATAGGATGCATTTGTAAATAGCCGATGATGGCCTGCTAAAAGCTCTGTTAACAGAGACGAGTCAGCCAGATGAGCCAGAGACAAAAGGACCGGGGTTCGCTCCCCGGTGTGGGAGTGAGCCCCGGTCTTCACCTTTCTACGATATGAAGAGAAGCTGAAAGTAGCCAGTTCGCTGGCCAGCCAGCAAGCAGGCTGAGCAGGGAGAATCAGGCTAGGGCTGACGCTCCTCCTTGGCCTCTTTGGCCTTGTCGCCGGCGTGTTGGGCGGCCTCTTTCACCTGCTCGGCAGCCTCGTGCAGCTTCTCGCCGACTTTGCCGAGCAGCCCCTGGGCCTTGCCCTCCACCTTGTCGGCCTTACCTTCGGCCTGTAGCTGCTCATTGCCAGTCAGGTTCCCCAGCGACTCTTTCAGGCCACCCTGAGCCTCTTTGGCCTTGCCTTCGAGTTCATCTTTATTCATCGTAGTGTTTCCTTCCTTTCTTAGTCATCTATCACCTGATCTCTCCTTGGGCGCAAGTACGCCAGCCAAACAGACCAGCATACCCCTGGCAATCGCCGCCTGGCCTATGAGGATCACAGAGAGGATCGACCCTTTCAGCGGTCACGATAGTGCGGGTGGCGAGCAGAGGCTACCCACGTGCCAGCGAGGCAGACCAGTGCTCCCCCCAGACCCCACAAGAGGCACCAGAGCACCTCTAAGACAGCGGTGCCGGCATCCAGTGTGGCGGTACCAGTCAGATTGCCCGGATAGGCGGGAATAAAGCTGGTCGGCCAGAGAAGCAGCGAGTAGACAATGCCACCTACGCCCCCCGCCAGGAAGCCCAGACGCCGACGCACAGCGATCCGCCCAAGAATGAGACCACCGATGAAAGCTACAATGAGCGCCACCAGCCAGGTAATCCCGTAGATGGCGGCTAGCAGCAACGCTACTCGCACGGTGAGCGCATCGCGCATAACCTGGCGATGAGCCTCATTGAAGAGGCCAGCGTTCACCAAGACGAGAACAATGGTGACCAGAGCTACGAGTACGCCCATAAGCAGGCCGCTGATCAGCGCGTAGCGCGTCCCCCGCTCGGGCAAGCGCCCCGGTTCCCGCGCCGAACCGGCCTCCTCTTTCCTCACACTGGCCCCCGGCGTCGATTGTACCGGCTCTACGCGCACGGTCTCCGGCTCAGCAATCGGGACCTCCGCACCTAAGCCCCCGACCTGCTCCGCCGGTCTGCCTGCTCCTTTCGCTGCTGTATGGAGCTGATGAACATCTTCCATAATGTGCTCACTTTCTCTGACCCTTTAGCGACCGGAGTAGCTCGTTGCTGTCCTGTAAATTTATAACCGACCCGCATCCCTTTCCCCTCTGGACGCAGCTGCGCCCTTTGGGAATACTTGTGCAAAGGTTCGGTCCGTGTAGAAACACGTGAGATCAGACGCTCGGGTTTCAATCGTTAACCCCAACAGCCGCCGACGCCGGCTCCCGCAGGTCTGCCCCGCTATACGGCGTGGGGACTGGCCTGGGCCACACCACGACTTTATTGACAGCCCTTGAAAAAGCTCCCCATAATAGGATCAAGAACATGCCTTGAAAGGATGGTTGCTTACAGAACAGGCAGAAGGGTATGACACCGCCGGAGTCACTGCGTGGTGTTGGGGCCGTCCCGGGTTCGCCTGCGCCACGCAGAACGATGACCAGACAGACAAAGCAGACCAGGCCAGCGAGAAAGGCCGGGGAGGGTGAGCTATGAAGCAGACCTTCTTCTCGCGCTTTGTAGCACTGCCCCCACGTCCAGGCCGGAAGTCAGTCGTCACGCCGTCACGCCGCTTGATCAGGGGCCTGTTGGCGCTGACTGTGGCTTTGTTGGGCTGTATCAATGGCCTTGTGATCTTGCTGCCATTCCACCCGGGACGTCTGGAGCTGCTGCGCGACCTGCTGACCGCCATTGATCTGCTAGCGCCTTTTGGGCCTGCTTTCTGGCCCTTCGTCCAGACCAGTCACACCATCGCGCTGCTCATCGGCTTCTTCTTGATCCTGCTCGCACTCGGCCTGGCCCGTGGCAAAGAGCGCGCCTGGCAAGTGACCATGTTTCTCCTACCCTTGTCGGCCTTGCTGCATGTGCTGCGCGGTCTGGCCCTTGAGGAGGCCCTGCTTTCCTGTGGCCTCTGGGGAGTACTGTTGCTGGCGCGTCCCTGCTTTCAGGTGGCAAGCGATCCCTGGCGCACTCGCCAGGGCTTTGCCCTGTTGGCCATTGGAGCCGCCTTGCTCCTCCTCTACGGCATCGGTGGCTACTACCTGATCGAAGGGCAGTTTCTGGCAACGAGTGGCGCCGGGGCCACGCTGCTGGCCCTGCTGCGTCGGATGCTGAATCTGCCCGCTCAAGAGCTGCTGCCGTTGACCCGACGTGCGCGCTGGTTCCTGGACTCGCTGCCCATCTTAGCGGTCACCGCCTTGTTGACCGGCATGATGGCCTTGCTGCGCCCAGTCAGCGCCCGCTGGTGGCTTGCCCAGCAACGGGAACATCTGGCCCAGGTCGAACGCCGGGCCCTGGATCTGCTGCAGCGCTATGGACAGGAGACACTGGCCTTCTTCGCCCTGGACCCGGCGAACTTACGCTACCTGGCTCCCAATGGCGAGGGCCTCGTCGCCTACCGGCTGGTCAATGCGGTCGCTGTGGTCCCCGGTGACCCCATCTGTCCCCCAGAGGCACGTGAGCAGGTCAGCCGCGCCTTTCTGGAGCTGTGCCAGCGCAATGGCTGGCAGGTGGCCATCTACCAGGTCCACCCTGCTTTCCTACCATACTATCGCGCCTACGGCCTGAGCATCTTCAAAATTGGCGAGGAGGCCCTGATCGACCCACGCAGCTTCAGCCTGAGCGGCCCAGCTATGGCCAATGTGCGCACCAGTAGCCGTCGGGCCGAGCGCGAGGGGGTGACCCTGCGTTGGCTGGAAGAGGCGCCCCCACCAGAGCTGTACGAGCAGATGGTCCAGCTCTCGCGCGCCTGGCTTCAACAGAAAGGGGCCCGCGAAACGGAAGAAATGGGCTTCAGCATGGGACGCCTCAGCGAGTTGCCTGCAATGGCCCAACGGGCCCATCTGATCGCGGCAATCGCCGCTGAGAGCACGCACTCACAGGTAAGTCGGCAGCCCGTGCCTCGTCTGACACTGGGGTTGGCTTTCGATCGCGCAAACAAGCTCTGCGCCTTTGTCTCTTTTACACCAATCTATGGTCTCCAGGACAGCAGGGATGGCCTGCGCCGTGACTGGGGCTGGGCCCTCGATGTGATGCGCCGCGCGCCTGATGCCCCTTATGGGGTCATGGAGCTGCTGCTGGTACGCGCTATTGAGCGCTTCCGCGAGGCCGGGGCCTGGCTCATGAGCCTGGGTCTGATCGCCGCCAGCGATACCAACCAGGAGCTTTCCGCCGGCCAGCGCGCCGTCGCCAACTTTTTGCTGGAGCATGTCCATATTCTGGAAGAGCATCGCACGCTCTTTCGCTTCAAGCAAAAGTTTCAGCCGCGCTGGGAGAGCCGCTATGTGGCCGCCAGCAATACGCTGGCCCTGCCGCGCATCGCGCTGGCCATTCTCAACGCTCACCAGCAGCGCCCAGCGGCTGGGGAACCTGTCCCTGGACTACCAAATCCGAATCTACTCACGATATATCGATGAAAAATACATGGGAACTTTCGGGCCTGGTCAGAGAGAAACGCCCGCGCCGCCCGCTGCGGGCGTTTGTGCCGCCGCTGCTCTCCTTTGTCGGAGCTCTGGTCGGCGGCGCGCTGCTTATCGTTGGCATGACCCCAGGGCTGAGCGCACTGCTCATCGCGCTCGGCCTGGATATACAGCGCACCCAGATGCTGACAGCCCTTTTCTGCTGTGCGGGCGCTGGTTTCTGCGGAGGTCTGGTCGGACGTCGCCTTCTGGGAGCCTTACCTGCCAGCCTCCTGCTCTTTTGGTCGGCTTATCTGCAGGATTTCATCGGGGCCGAACTCCAGCCAGTACGTGACCCCGGCGGCCAGTTGGAGCCGCTCAACGCGGAAGCCTTGCTGCATACGGTGCTGATGCTGCTGGCTCTGGCATTGCTGGCCGCCTTTGCCGGCTGCGCGATCGGTGAGACCCTGGCCCGTACGCTCTTCGATCCCATCGCCCAGACCTGGCAGCTCCTGCGCTCTCAGCAGCGGCTCGCCACCCCGCAGGAGACTGCGCCGCTTCCCACCTCAGAGCTGGCCGCGCCTGCTGCCTCTCCATCACGGCCCCTGGCTCTCGCGGGGTCCTGGCTCCTGGTCGCCCTGCTGGTCGCCTCGCTGGTGCTGGCTGCCGGCTCAGGCGATCTTTTTCTCTTTGCTCCCGATACCGGTATCCACACACCGCCAGTCATCCAGACCGCCGCCGGACGCCCGAGCAAGGGCACTGTGGTCAAAGATGGCTTCGCCAGCCCCGCCCTGCACGGACAGCGCCGCTCGTTCCTGGTCTACCTGCCGCCGTCCTACAATACACCCGCCGGCCAACAACAGCGCTACCCGGTGCTCTATCTGCTGCATGGCTCTCCCGGCAAGATCGTCGACTGGATCACCGGCGGCAAAGCCGAGCAATCGGCTGATACCCTGATTGATCTGGGGAAGATTCCCGAGCTGATCATGGTTTTCCCCGATGGAAATGGGCGTCCCGGTGCAACCAGTGAATGGGGCAACAGCGGCGATGGAAAGCAATTGCTAGAGAATTATGTGGCTATCGATTTAGTTCACTACATTGACAGCCACTATCGCACGATCCCCTCACCGGCGGATCGCGCGATCGGCGGGAACTCGATGGGCGGCTTTGGAGCGACCAACATCGCCATCCACCACCCTGACGTTTTCGGCTTTGTCATCTCACTGGGTGGCTACTACCGCGCCGAGGGCCTGATCTGGGGCAGCAATGCGACCTACCGACGCGCTAATAGCCCTCTCTCTAGCATCGCCAGCAATCGCTCCAGCCAGCGGCTGGCCTTCTTCCTGGGAGCGGCCACCAGGGACCAGCCTTATTATAGCGACACGCTACAGTTCGCCCAGGTGCTCAAGAAGCTCCACGTGCGCTATACGCTGGACATCGAAAAAGGCTATCATTCGTGGCACGTCTGGGAGACTCAGCTTTACCATGCTCTGCTCTGGCTCCACTGGGGCCAGAGCACTTCCCAGTAAGCTAGGAGAAATGGGGGGCTGCTGGATCGTGGAGTTCTAGAGGCTCAGCGCACCAGCTTGCCGATTCCCCCACCCGCGTGCTATACTCTGACAAGACATATTCATGCTTTGTTCCGTTTGTGTGATCCCCGTGACCGCGTCTATTCTTTAGCTCCAGCCCCAGGTGGAGTGGCCAGAGCGCTACGCCTCCTCTCTGGAGCGCCGCGGCTCAACGGGCCAAGGAGGTGAGGGACATGGACGCTGGCCCAAGTAGTAGTAGGCGTGTAGCTTTTACATGCCTGCTCGCGGGTAAGTGTGTGTCACCTCATCGAGTAGGGGGGATCTAGCTTTCGCCCGACGTATACTGGCGCACGGTCTCATCGCTCACTCCTTTATTCTGGAGAGCAATTAGTCAGTCAGTCATCGTCTCCTCTGCATCACCACCTTACTCGATGAGCGTGATCCTCTGCCAGCGGTCAGCCGCTATCGAGTAAACACTTCCCGCTGCCAGTCAGTCCTACGTGCCCTTTTTTCAAGGGTGCCCCTGTGCATAAGGGTTTCCCGCTACAACAGCAGCCCTGACCGGGCCGATACCCGGCTTGCCCCAGCCTGCTCTGGCCTCTCGGTCTCAGAGCAGCGCGGAGCGGCCCTTTGGCCTGGGGTCCGTGCCCGGCATCGCGCCTGCCCGTGGCTTCCGGTCAGGCTGCATTCACCGTGTCCATCAAGCAGATACACACACGTCGCTATCTCCTCTCGCTCAACCACATTGCTGTGGCCGAGCGACCGGCCTGTATTGTCTATCGAGCAGACGAGGAAAGGTGGTGATACCCTTGATCTACTTGAGCACACTGCTGCGTCAGAGTGTCCATGATAGCGAGGGGCGGCGCCTGGGTACACTTTGGGATCTGTATGTCTCGCCGCGCGAGACCTTTCCCTGTGTCACGGCGCTGGTGGTGCGCCCACCATTGAATACCAATACGCTGGTTGTGCCCTGGTCGCAGGTGCACAGCCTTGAGGAGACTCCTATCACTTTGAAGGTTCGTCAGGCCGAGATTACCCCCTACACTCCCCAACCCGACGAGCTGCTACTCAAGCGCGATATTCTGGATAAGCAGATTGTCGATACGCAGGGCGTGCGCGTCGTGAAGGTCAACGATCTGAAGCTGGCGCAAATTAAAGGAACGGCGCGCCTGATCGGCGTGGATATTAGCGCGAGCGGCCTGCTACGCCGACTTGGGCTGCTGGCTCCCATCGAGCTGCTGGGCCGGGTCCTGCCGCTGCGCCTGCAGGACCGAACCATCACCTGGAACTATGTGGAGCCGATCCAGGTCGTTCAGACAAGCACCAGCGAACAGCTCGCGCCGGCCCTGGCCGGGGCCGGCGTGGGCAGCGCTGGCACAGTCATGGCCGGCGGCGTCGTCCCCCAGGTCCAGCTGAGCGTCAGCCGCACAAAGCTGGCCGACCTGCACCCGGCAGATATTGCCGATATCCTGGAGCAGCTCGACGCTCAAGAGGCCGGCGCCATGCTGGAGCGCCTGGATACCGAAACGGCTGCCGACACCTTGAGTGAGGTCGAGCTGCCGCTGCAGGCCGAGATTATCAGCGGCCTCGACTCTGAACGCGCTGCCCGCCTGTTGGCAGCTCTGGCCCCCGACGACGTGGCCGATGTCCTGGCCGAGCTGCCACGCGAGGAAGCCGAACGCCTGCTGAATCTGCTGCCCGCCGAGGCGGCCCGTCAGGTACGTGATCTGCTTCACTATGACAAACAGACTGCCGGCGGCCTGATGACAACTCGCGTCCTCGGGCTCCCCCAGCATCTGACGGTCGAAGAGGCCCTGACCTACCTGCGCCGCCACGCCGATCATTTGGAGACAATCTACTACCTCTACGTGGTCGATGACGAGCAGCGCCTGATGGGCGTGGTCTCCTTGCGGAGTCTGGTGACCGCCGATCCACAGACACGCTTGCAGGACCTGCTCAATCCGGATGTGATCCACGTCCACACCGATACCGACCAGGAAGAGGTGGCTCGCCTGATCTCGCACTACAATTTGTTGGCACTGCCAGTGCTTGATGAGGAGGGCCGCCTGGTCGGCCTGATCACGGTGGACGACGCGATCGACGTGATCCGTGAGGAGCAGGCCGAGGATCTCTCAGAGATTGCCGGCACGAGCGTCGAAGAGTTCACTACCGAAGAGGAAACGCCCTCCTGGCGCGCCGTGCTTGGACGTGTGACCTGGCTGGCTGTCAATGTAGCCGCCGGCCTCCTGCTGGCGCTGCTCTTGAATGGCCTCTTCGGCCCAGTCTTGCGCGCCAGTGCTCGCCTGGCTCAGGACCCGGCGACCTTCGGCGGCCTCTTGCGCGCTCTCCACTCACCTACCACGCTCAGCGGCATGGTCTCGCTGCTGCCCATGCTCTTGCTCACCAGCGGTAGTGTGGGTTCACAGGCCCTCGGCGTCACTGGCTGGCAGCTGCGTTCACAGCGCGGACGCGACTTCTGGCGCGGCTTCTTCCGCGAGCTGCAGCTGGGAACCGCCGGCGGCGTACTGGCGAGCGTCTGCGTGGCCGCCCTCAGTTGGGTCCTCTTCGGCTCGCCCTTGTTGGCGCTGGCGATGGGGTTCGGCCTGGGCCTGACGCTCCTGCTGGCCGCTATCCTGGGCCTGGTGCTGCCTACGCTCTTCTACCGCCTCCACCTGCGCGGTAGCTTGCTCAATGCACCGCTGCTGGACCCCCTGATTGCCGTCCTCAGCGTGTGCACTTTTCTGGGAATTACCCTGCCTTTGCTGACAGGCCCGCTCTATACGGGCTGACCCCTGCTACAGGGATGGCGGGCCGCCGGGCACGAAGAGCACGAGTGCGGCCCGCCCCTGCCCGGATAGCCGACCTCCTCTCCTCTTCTCTCCGCCCCTCTCCGCTCCGCCCTCCTCCTTTCCTGGCTTGACATCTCGGCAATTCCTTCTCTATACTCAATTTGTGAATACTCAAAAATAGAGTTTTCACCTCTATTTCAAGCGCGCTCATAGCTAGAGAGTAGGGAGAAGAAGGAGGCCCACCATGTCCACTGTCTCCGCACGAACAGCCTATTTCTCAACCTTGCCGCGCCGCCAGGCTCGCTGGCGGCACCTGCCCGGCGCCCTCACGCTTGTTCTGGTCCTGGCCCTGGGGCTGGCTGCCTGCGGCAGCAGCAGTGGAAGCAGCAGCAACACCGGTGGCGCCAGCGCCCCGGCGGTCACGCTGAATGTTTTCGCCGCCGCATCCCTCAAAAATGCCTTTCAGGACATTGCCAACCAGTATCACAAGGCCCACTCCAACGTCAGTTTTAAGTTCAACTTTGCCGGCTCGCAGGTCCTCGAACAGCAGCTGGCCAATGGCGCGCCGGCGGACGTCTTCGCCTCAGCCGATCTGGACAATATGAATAAAGCCAGCCAGGCCGGCCTGGTCAGCAATCCCCAGGTCTTCGCCAAGAACCGGCTGGTCATCATCGTGCCCTCCTCCAATCCCGCCGGCGTCAACACGCTGCAAGATCTGTCCAAGAAGGGCCTGAAGTTTGACATCGCCGCCTCCACGGTGCCTGCGGGCAAATACTGCCGCCAGGCTTTCGACAAGATGGCGCAATCCTCGACCTACGGCCCCCAGTTTGAGAAGGCCCTGCTGAGCAACGTCATCTCTCAGGAGGACAATGTGACGGCGGTCCTGCAGAAGGTTGAGCTGGGCGAGGCCGATGCCGGCTGCGTCTATCAGACGGATGCCGCCAGCGCTCAGGGCAAAGTCAAGATCATCCCGATCCCGGACGAGTTCAACGTCATCGCTCAATACCCGATTGCGGTCGTCAAGACCTCGGCACACGCTTCCGAGGCCCAGGGCTTCGTCGACTATGTCCTCGGGCCGCAGGGACAGGCAACTCTGGAGAAGTATCAGTTCATTTCGAAGAATGGTTGATGTGCAACAGGCGCCGGCCCCCCACGCAACCAGGCCGCGAGGCCGGCGTCCCTGGCTTTCACCCGCGCAGGGCCGCATTCTGATGGCGATCCTGGTCGGATTGCTGGCCGCCAGCTTTCTGCTCTTTTTGGGCATCCCCCTGGCGGCCCTGCTCGTGCATGAGCCACCACAGCAACTGTGGAGCGCCTTAACCCAGCCCGACACTTTTACGGCCCTGCAGTTGAGCCTGGTCACCACGACTGCCAGCACGGTGCTCAGCGTGCTCTTCGGTCTCCCAGTGGCCTGGGTCCTGGCACGCACGCGGCTGCCAGGCCGCCGGCTCTTGGAAACCCTGGTGACGATGCCAACAGTGCTCCCGCCGGTGGTGGCCGGCGTGGCCCTGTTGTTGACCTTCGGTCGCTTTGGGCTGCTGGGCCGCTATCTGAGCGCCGTGGGGATCAGCCTGCCTTTTACAACAGTGGCCGTGGTCATGGCCCAGACCTTCGTCTCGGCCCCGTTCTTCGTCAACAGCGCCCGCGCCGGCCTGGAGCAACTCGATCCTCGCTACGAGCAGGCGGCCTACACGCTACGCGCCTCGCCCTTCTACACCTTTCTCCGCGTGGTCCTGCCCCTGATCCGCCCGGCCCTGCTGAGCGGCATGGGCCTGACCTGGGCCCGGGCCCTGGGCGAGTTTGGAGCCACCATCACCTTCGCCGGCAACTTCCCCGGCACAACCCAAACTATGCCCATCGCCATCTACATCGCGGCAGAAACCAATCTCGATGCGGCGGTAGCGCTCTCGGTGCTGGTCTTAGCCGTCTCCTTCGCCTTGCTGCTGGCCCTGCGCCTGGGACGCGAGAGCTAACAGCCAAGAAGCGCGAGCGCAGCCCCCACCACACCCGGCCAGCCTTACAGAGAGGCTTCCCGTTCCCAGCAACAGAGCGAGCGCAAGAAAAGCTGTTCCCAGTTGCGTCAGCTCTTCCCATTTGTTACAATGTAGGTGCCACTTGCAACACGCGCGGTCATGCTGTCAGTACATCCTTTACACCCGCCCGGCGACGGATCGGTTCGATCAGAAAGGTACGGAAGTAACCAGTGTCGAAAGTCTACGCAATCGCCAACCAGAAGGGCGGGGTGGGCAAAACCACCACCGCTATCAACCTTGCAACCTATCTGGCAGCCGCGGGTCGCAAAGTGCTCCTGGTTGATATGGACCCGCAGGCCAATACGACCAGCGGCATTGGCGTTGCTCCGAAGGTGCGCGAACACACCGTCTATGACCTGCTGGTCAGGCAGGACGAAGGTGTCACCATTTTCGATGTCATCGTACCGACCAAGCGCCGTGAGCTAGTCGTCGCGCCCTGTACTGTTGATCTGGCCGCGGCGGAGATCGAGCTGGTTAGCGCCCTGGCCCGCGAGCAGCGCCTGCGCCAGGCCCTGGAGCCTATTCGGCGCCGCTGTGACTATATCTTGATCGATTGTCCCCCCTCGCTCGGCCTGCTGACCGTCAATGCGCTGGTGGCCGCCGATGGCGTCATTATTCCGATCCAGTGCGAATATTTGGCCCTGGAGGGCCTCACCAAGTTACTGAATACGATCCAGCTCGTGAAGAATAAATTGAACCCCGACCTCTACATCGCCGGCGTCCTGCTGACGATGTACGATCCCCGCACGCGCCTGGCCGGTGAGATCGTCCGTGAGGTTCGCGGGCATTTTCCGAACGAGGTCTTTAATACGATCGTGAATCGCAATGTGCGCCTCAGCGAGGCCCCCAGCTTCGGGCAGCCGATTCTGGACTACGATCCCGATTCGCCCGGCGCCCTCGCCTATCGCGCGCTGGCAGAGGAGGTAATGGCCCGTGGTTAATAAAAAGTCTCCAATCGGGCGCGGTCTCGATATTCTGTTCTCTGGCTCGGGCGCCTCTCCCACCCCCGCCGCGGAGGCCCCCGCCGCACACCAACCGCCGCCGCGGGCGGAGGCCGAGGGCGCGACTCAGCTGGTTCCTATCGATAGTATTTTGCCTAACCCACGCCAGCCGCGGCGCCTCTGTCGCGACGACGACCCCGCCCTGCTGGAGCTGAGCGCTTCCATTAAAGAGCATGGCCTGCTGCAGCCTCTGATCGTGACGCGCCTGGAGGAGGAGAGCGCCCCCCCTCCCGATCCCTGGGCTGGTGCTCCCGACGATGACCCCTGGGCCGCTCCCGCTCCTGCCTCGGAGGCGCGGGCGAGTACTGCCTCCTCTCCGCTTCGCTACCAGTTGATCGCCGGTGAGCGCCGCTGGCGAGCTGCCCGCCTGGCCGGCCTCTCCCAGGTACCGGTGATTGTCAAGGAGGCCAGCCCTCAGCAGATGCTGGAACTGGCTTTGATCGAGAACGTCCAGCGGGCCGATCTGAACCCCATCGAGGAGGCCCTGGCCTACCAGACCCTGGCCCAGGAGTTCGGCCTGACTCACGAGCAGATTGCCGAGCGCGTCGGCAAGCAGCGGACGACAATCACCAACACGCTGCGCTTGCTGAATCTGGCCCCCGCTGTCCGCGAGAGGCTACTCAACCCGGGCGAGCATTTTACGGAAGGCCATGCCCGCGCGATCGCCGGCCTCTCTAGCTACGAGGACCAGGAGGAGGCACTGCACCAGGTGCTCTCTCGCCGCCTGACGGTGCGCGAGACGGAGGAGCTGGTGCGCGGCTGGAAAAGTCTGGAGCAGCCTGCCCGCCCCGCTCCCAGTCGCACGGCCCCGGTGCGCTCCCCCGACCTGGAGGAGCTGGAGTCTCAGTTTCGTAATTCGCTGATGGTGAAGGTCGATCTGCGCTGCAACGCCAAGGGTAAGGGCACGCTGGTTCTGCATTTCAATAATCAGGAGGAGCTGGAGCGACTCTACGCTCGCCTGGTCAAAAACGACGTGGAGTAGTTTCGGGAGGCTGCGATGGCTACCCTGGAAGATCCTTTTGGAAAGGTGCGTCCGAAGTTAGTGACGGCACGCACCGAGTTTCTGGCTGAGTTAGCTCGCTTTCAGGCCGCCGAGCTGGAGCGCCGTCCCTCGCCCGAGGACTGGTCAGCCCTGGAGGTGGCCTATCATCTCTACGTGGTCGACGGAATGACCCTGCAGGAAATGCGACGTGTGCAGGCGGAGGATAATCCCGAGCTGCCAGCACTGGAGACGGAGGGGCCGCGAGTGACGCGCGAGACGGCGCACGACCTCTCGCTGGATGCGGTGCTGGCTGGCATGGCGGCCCGCCGCGAGGAGATCCTCCAGTTCCTGGCTGAGCTGCCTCCTGCTGCCTGGGAACGCCCCTGCCACCACCACGCCTGGGGCGCGCTGCAGTTCTACCAGCTGGTGAATGTCCTGGCTCAGCATGATCGGCAGCATGCCCGCCAGTTGGTGGAGATCCGCGAGCGCCTCCGCAGCAGCGAGCGCGGGACCTCGCAGGCGGCATCGGCGAATTCCTCGCTTTCCCCCTCTTGAATCCCTCCCGCCGAACCAGTCCGCCCTTGCTTTTGTCTTTCGTACGAGATCAGCGGCGGCTAACTAACCTCATCAGGCTGGCTGGAGGCCTCCTTCGCCGCCTTGTCGGCAGCCAGCCCTCAGCTCAGTAGTTCGGCGTCAGAGCAAGAGCAAGAAACGAAAAGAGCAGGCAGGAAACCCTACCTGCTCTTGTTTCGTTTCTTTACTTCAGAACGTACAAACAAATAAGTAGGAAAAGAGAGCTCACCGCCAACCACCACCCACCCGCCCACTTCGACCGGACCGCCGGCCTTGAGGAGGGCCGGAGATGCAACCATCAGGGCGGACGGACAGCACCCTCGGCCCGGCTCAGGATAGCAGAGGGAGCCAGACTTTCCGTCGGTCGCGCCTGGCTCCTTGCCCATGTCTACCTGCTCGCCGTCAGTCAGCTAGCTCTGCTGCTCTGAGACCGAGTCACGGGGCGACTCGCCCAGGAGCTTATCAAGCGTCGTGCGCTTGATCCGGTAGCCATGCCGCTTGCTCTCCTTCTCGTGATGGGGAAGCAGAATGGCCTCTAGCATGCCGTTCTTGATCCAGCGCCTCACGGTGGTGGTCTCGACGCGCAAGAGGCGGGCAACTTCGCTGACGGTTAACAATTCTTCCATGTATGGTCACTCCTTTCCAGGTACAGAGGGATAGGAAACGGAAGACGGGCTTCACGCATCGTGACCGCCTCCCTCCTGAGCCATATAATTACTGATGACGGTATGAACGTATGTATGTATCTCATTGATATGTGCCTATCATATGCGATCAGGTTTTCTTTTTCAAGGGTTTGCGACAGAAATAGCCATGAAGGGGAGTCTTCGCGCTGACAGCGAAGCTAAAAGTGTCGCACAGAGTGAACATGAGCTGCCTCTCAAACATATCGCATGTTCGCAACAATGCAGAGCGCGATGTTAAGTAGATGAGAGCAGGGAGTACTGGGAGCGCCCAAAAGCAAACAAGCAGACAAGAAGATTGCCGACAGGGGAGAGAGCCAGTAGAGAAATCGTCAGGAAGAAAGAGAGCCTGGGGCCTCAATCCCGCGCCGCCTCAGCAGCAGCGTCTCTCTTGCTGTGGCTCCAGGCTGCCGACCAGCCAACAAGGGGCGCTGGCCCGACCCACCCCCGAGCGAAGGTGATCGCTCGCCCAATAGAGTGGGACCACTGGCCTGTCAGGGCCATGTCAGGGCCATGTCAGGGCCATGTCAGGGCCATGTCAGGGCCATGTCAGGCCAGCGCTAGAGGCGCAGGGAACGTGAAAGCAGATCGGCAGGTGAAGTGGAGGTGTGCCCACTCATCGCTCCTCCTGGCGCTTGCAGCCGCCCCGATGGCTCGCTGCTGGCGCTCCCTGCCTCCACTGTTTCGAACTGGAACCCTACCAGGCTGCTGCGCATCTCTTGGATCACCGTCGTTAGCTGCTGGGCCAACGTATTGACTTCGCTGGCGAAGGCCAGCGCGAGACGTACCACCTCAGCACTCTCTCCCCCTCCCGCTGTTCCTCCCCCACTACCAGAGGCCGCGCCGCCGATGGCATTCAGCTTCATCCGCAGCCGGCTCATCTCTTGCCCTACGGTCAGTAACTCTCTATCGACATCCTTCAATGAAGACGCTAGCTGCTGCTGGAGAGCGCTTAGTCCCTGCTCCAGTTGGTGGAGCAGAGGAGTAGGAATGTGCAGCTCGCGGCGGATGCCCTGGGCGTTGGCTGTCCAGCGGGAAGGTCGGGCGGCTTCCTCCTCAATCTGGCGCAGCAGGGTGCTCAGGCGCTGCAGTTGCTCGACGGTGGTGCCATCGAGCACCCCCTGCAGACGCTCACGGCTGCGGCGCAGGCGGCCTTTCAGCTCACTCAGCTCGCGTTCCACCTTTTCCCCCAGGCTCCTGCCAGCCCCAGCCGCGCTCGGCGTCGTCAAGGTGCCAGAAGGCGTACGGCCTCTCTCGTTCAGCGCAAGCGAGCTGCTTCCCGGGCCCGGCCCCTGGCTCTCTGACCGCGCAGGGACTTGCAAGAGGTGCAGGCTCTGGCTGAGGGCCTCGGCATGCTCCTGTTGCCGGCGGGCGATGACCTCCAGCTGCTGAATCGCCACTTGCACCCGCAGGACAAAGCGCCGGAAGCGCCCGACGGTGAAATTGAAAGCGTTGGCGAGCAGGCCAATAGGATCATCGCTCACTGGGGCATTGATACGTAGATCGCCAGCGCTGACAACGCGCATGTCGCTGAAGAGATGTTCGGCAGCGTTGGTCAGGGCATCGCGCTGGCGTCGGGTCTCCTCTAGCAGGTTGAGCAGGGTCTCCAGCATGGCATTAAAGGCCGCCGAGACCTCCGCGATCTCGTCGCGCCCGATGACGGTGACGCGCGCCTCCAGCTGTCCGCTCTCAATGGCTCGCGTGACTTGCTGCAGGTGGCGCAGACGACGGACGAGCGTGCCAGAGATGAACCAGCCGACGAGAACGATGGCCAGTGAGGCGACGATGGCACCGATGATGCTGGTAATGAGCTGGTTGCGCTCTTCGACGGCTGCCGCCTGCTGCACGGCAGCAGCCAGGCGCTGATTAAGTTGAATGAGTGCCCGCAGAGCGCTGAGGGCGTCGGCATTGGTCGGCTCGACCTGGAAGCGGAGCAGGTTCTGGGCCTCGCTGAGATTGCCCTGGGCAATGTCCTGCAAAACCTGGTCCTGGGCGGCGCGATAGAGATGCCAGGTCCGTAGGGCACTGGCCAGGAGGGTTTGTTGCTGCCCTTGCTGACCGCTCTGACCAGCCTCAGCAAGCAGTCCCATCTCATCAGGATGGTTGATCAATAGGTCCTGAGCGACGTAGGTCGACAGGATGGTGTCATAGCGCGTCGCCAGTCCTGTGATGGCCTGACGCTCCTGAGTGATCGTTTCGTGAGATGGTGCCGGGGCGCTGGCGGAGGCCATGAGATTGTGTACTTCGGTGTTCATGAGCTGGAGATAGTCGGCGCCAGTGGTGAGCGAGGTGTTGATACTCAGCAGTTTCTGATAAAAGCTGGACTGCCGACTGAGGGATTGAGAGCGCAAGACACCGATCAGGCCCGCCGCAATGGCCGCGATGAGGGCGGCTAGCAGGAAGCCGAGCGTGAGACGCTTGCCAATAGAGAGGTTGAGGAGCAGGTTGCCGCTGCGCCGCGAGCGGGGACGAATGCGAAGGCCGGGACCGTCGCCGAAGGCCGCTCCCCCTTGAGGAAGCGAGGGGGTCGCCAGCGAGGGGAGTTGCGCCTGGCCCTTTCTCTGGACTGGCTGCTGCATCCTTACTCCTCCTTTCTGCGGCTGAAGGCGAAGGCGCGCTCTTGCGCTGGCCCGGTCACCACGGCCAGGGAGAGAGCGCTGGCACCTTTTCCGCTGCTCCCTTTAAGGTTCATAGCCGCAATGGGAATATAACCCATCTCCTGCGCCTTCTGCTGCACTGGCTCGCTGAGCATGAAGTCAAGGAAGGCGCTCAGCAAGGGATTATCGTCGCCCAGCGTATACATGTGTTCATAGCTCCAGAAAATATAGCGACCGGCCACAATATCGGCGAGCGTGGGCCTGGCTCCTTCGATGGCCAACACACGCACCGCCGGGGTCAGCACAGAGAGCGCCAGGTAGCCAATGGCTCCCGGCGTGTGGGCCACGGTCTCGCGCACGGTCACGGAAGAGTCGGTCTGCAGGAGCTTGCCCTTCTCGTCGCGCCCTCCCAAAATGTATTTGCGGAAGGTGTCGCGCGTGCCGGAGGTCTGGGGACGTACAACTGGCACGATGGGCAGGTCAGGGCCGCCGACCTGGCTCCAGTTGCTGATGCGCCCCGTTGAGAAAATATCAATGATCTGTTGACGTGTCAGTGAGGTGACGGTGACATCGGGATTGGCCACCATTGCAAAGGGGATCACGCAGACGATATGGTCGGTCAGGTTGGGATCGGGATAAATGGCCGGGTCCGCGTAGATATCTGAGTCGCCGATGTCCGCCTGGTGGCTGGTGACAGCGGCCAGGCCGGCCCGGCTTCCTCCTCCGTCTACCTGAATATGTGCCTGGGGATGCTGGCGCTCAAAGAGGCCGGCAGCAGTACTGACCAGAGGCTGCAAGGCGGTCGACCCGGCAATGTGCAGCCTCCCACTGAGAGCACTTTGCGAGTCTGCTCCTTCCCCACACCCCGCCAGGAGGATGAGTACGATGAGGCCAAAACCGATGAGGACAGCGCTGATTCCTCTCCTTCTTTTTCTGTTTACCATTTTTGCCAATTGCTGTCAGTCATTGAAAAAATCGATAATTAGAAAAGATCACCAGATCCGGCAGGCTTGCTGTGCGCTCTGCGCGCCCGAAGACCGCCTGGATCAGCTGGTCCGCAGGCCCGCAGAGCCTTGGGTGCCTCCTCCACATCTTATGCAAGACTTTGTTTAAGCTGCCGTTAATCGCTGGTGAAAGAAAGTTGATCCCAATGTTAAATCTCGCTCACCGTCTCGCTACGAGGAGACCACCTTGCTGGGAAGAGAAAATGGCGGCTGCTACCCTTCGGTCCGCTGCTACTCAGGGTAGGGCCTTCTCTTGGTTGCACTGGCTCCACTGCTTGACTGCCTGGTATAATCTAACCAGGAAGACACACTTTGAGAGGAGAGCAGCCTTTTATCTTGAAAAGCAATATGGAGTTGTCTGGCGAAAGGTAAGCGAGCTATGCCCCATCAGCATAAAAAGCAGCATTCCTCTAGCTATAGTAGTCGTAGTCGGTCAGGTACGGTAACGCCCACCATGAGAATGGCCCCAGGTGCTGGAACAACCAGTGTGCTGCCGCCCACAGCCTCGGTTCCGGTCGCTACCGCAGAGACACCTGCCGTCTCGCCTTCCATCCGGCCAGCGGAGCAGGTAGCCTCGGAGAGGTCGGGGGAGGAGAGTGTGATCCGTGTTGTGCTGGCCGATGATCATACATTGATGCGCGAGGGTTTGCGTCATCTGCTCGAACTTGAGTCAGACCTCAAGGTGGTTGGCGAGGCCGCCGATGGCCCGGAAGCCCTACGTGTCATTCGCCAACTCTGTCCCGACGTGGTTCTGCTCGACATCAGCATGCCACAGCTGGACGGCCTGGCGCTGACGCGCCAGCTGGCCGAGGAGCTGCCCCAGGTCGCCATCATCATCCTGACCATGCACCGCCAGCATCCCCAAGTCTTGCGAGCCATCAAGAATGGCGCCCGCGGCTACCTCCTCAAAAGCGCCTCGTCACAGGAACTGATCCGCGCTATTCGCACGGTGCACGCTGGCGGGGCTTTGATTGAGCCGGAATTGACCGGCCCCGTGCTCGCCGAGCTACGCCGTCTCTCTCAGCAACCAGGTGCGCCAGGCGCTCCAACGCTGAACGACCTGACGGAAAAAGAAATAGAGATTATTCGCTACGTTGCGCAAGGCATGAGCAACCGCGAAATCGCCGCTCAGCTCTCCTACTCGGAGAAGACCGTCAAGAATTATCTTTCGGTCATCTTCCAGAAGCTCGGCATTCGCGACCGCACACAGGCGGCTATCTTTGGCCTGCGTCAGGGCCTGCTGGCCGACGAGGGGCCGTGAGCTTGTGAGTCGCGGTACGCGGGGAAGCGCCGTAGAGCCTGCCACGCCATTCGACGCCGCGCCCTGTGAGTTTGCGCCAACAGGCCTGGGCCAGGATGCCCATGAACAGGAGGCCAGCCAGTGGATGGGCCAGGGCCTGGTACCAGGGTAAGCCAAGGGACTGATCGAGCGAACGCCGATAGGCGAGGAGGGGGAACAGAGTCAGGCAGCTAACGAGCAGCGCCTCCGCAGTGCCGACCCCTTGCCGGCGCCACCAGTTTCGTCCCAACCAGAGCAGCAGGGGCAACAGGAAAGGCCCCACTACGACGAGTGGCAGCCCCAGCAGGGCGGCCACCATAAAAGGGAGTCCTCCACTGCCGACAAAGATGGTCTTGCGCCAGCCACGCCAGAGAGCTGGCAGCCCTCGATACATCTGGACACGTAGCAGCCCTCGCCCATCGCAGAGGGCGAGGCGATAGCCGTGACGCTTCACGAGGGCAGCCAGGTCACGATCATCAAGCGGCGAGTGGCGCAGTGCGGGATGGGCATAGCCGCCGAGAGCTTCGTACACAGAACGACGCAGCAGGATATACTGACCATTGGCTGTGGCCAGCGGAGAGCACGGCTGATTGACAAGGGGTGGGGGGAACTGGAGGCTCATGCCCATGAGGGCCAGGGGGAGCGTGAGGCGGTTCCAACCATCGGCGATCACCTGCTCGGGCACCAGCGAGAGCAGATCAAGACCCTGGGCCAGGGCCTCGCCCAGGGTCAGGCGCAGGGTCTGCGGCGACCAGAAGCTGTCAGCATCGGTAAAGACGAGCCAGGTGCCACGGGCCTGACTGGCTCCGCTGTGCAGAGCATGCGGCTTGCCTGCCCAGCCCGAAGGGAGTTCCTCGCCGAGCGAGATCAGGCGCAGACGGCCCACCGCGGCTGGCTCCATCGCCAGGTGTTCCAGAATGGCCCGCGTCTGGTCGGTCGAGCCGTCGTCGACGACAATCACCTCGTAGTCCGTGGGATAGTCCTGGAGGAGCAGCGAGCGCACACAGCGCCAGATAGTGGCTGCTTCATTGCGTGCCGGCACGATGATCGAAACGACGGGCAGCCCTTCGACCCCTGCCTCCGGCTGTCGATGCCGCAGGGGGGCGCTCCGTCGATACGGGTGGGCAATCCAGTCTAGAAAGAGATAGAAGGCCGCAGTCACCAGGCCGTAGCAGTGAAGCAGAAGGCGCGCGGTCCGATGAGGTTGCTTCGACGCCAGGGCAACTCGCTTGGGCAACTTCCGGCTCATAGTCTCATTATAGCAGCCCCAGGCCGAAGCTTGAAATATTGCGACCGCGTCCCCGCTGATGTACAATCACGAAGAGTGAAACATTCTTGCTTGTGACAGGCCGAGCTGGCATAGAGGCGTGTCGTCCCGCTGCGGCAGCGTAGGCTGACGCGACAGCGGTCTGGCGGGCGCCCCCACGATGGGGAGACCCGAGCGGAGCGCCTGGGGCTGCACCATTCAGCACAGGCAGCAAAAGAGAGGAGAACCTCCCTGCCATCTTTTCGCCCGGCTGTGGAAAGGCTTCCCTGGCCGCCGCAGGGCCACAGGGGCTGGCATCATGACCGCATAGAAGCGGCTACTCGTGACCGCTTTTTCGGGATTATCGAACACCCTTGACCGACACCGCTCTAGATGCTACCACCCTAGAGGGGGACCGTCAGAACGCCGCTTGAGCCCGCTTAGGGATTGAAAGGAAAAAGAGGAATAGCATGCGGTTTGGACGGTACAGACGATACCCCAGGCTAGCACTAAGCGCGCTTTTCATTGCGGGTATCATCTTGCTTCATGCCTGGTCCCCCCTGACGCCGGCTCCGGCAGCCCAGGCGCACGCTTTTGTGATTGGCTCCGAGCCGATTGACGGCTCAACGGTCACAATACCGCCAAGGGTGGTTCGCATCTTTTTTAATGGGCCCATCAGCCCGGCCAGCAGGGCCCTGGTCTTCGGTCCGAACGAGCGCGTTGTGAACGCCGCCGCCAGCTATATCCCCTCCGGTCATCCCCGGGAGCTGGATACTCCTTTGCAGCCAAATTTAAGCGAAGGGAGCTATCTGGTTCGCTGGACAGCCCTGGCCGCCAACGACGGGCGCACAACCCAGGGCGCCATTGGTTTCAATATCGGTCACTCCAGCACCGGCCTGCCCGGGCAGACCATCCTCGGCCCGAGCACCAGTAATTACTTGCCAACGCTCGATCTGCTTGGCATCCTCTCAGTAGCCTGGGAATGGCTGGTCTTGATGGCACTGACCTTCTGGGTCGGCTTGCTGGTCATGGAGCAACTGGTCATGGAGCGCCGGGCACGTTCGCTAGACCTGCTCATGCGAGCGCGCGCCCGAGCCCGCCCCTTGCAATGGCTCTGCCTGGCTGCTTTGCTGGTCGGCGAAGTGATTACCTTGATTCTGCGCTCTGCCAGCCTCAGTCAGACTGAGGCTAGCGGCGGCATCGATTGGCAGGCTCTGCGCTCCGTACTGTTGACGACTTCCTATGGTCCGCTCTGGCTGGCACGCCTGGCCTTGATTGCTCTGGCCCTGCTCTGGCTGGCCGTAACTGGCCACCGGCGCACCCCCAAAGGAGCTACCGCCGGCGTGGCGCGCGTGCTCCAGCGCCGCCACGGCTCGCGCTTCGGACAGCTCCGGCGCCAGGTGACGCAGGAGTACCGGGTCACAAAGGAGCTGGTGACGACCGAGGAAATTCCCCCAGGCGGCAGTAGCCTCCCGCTTTCACCCTGGGATACCTTGCTCTGGCTGACCCTGGCCGCCCTCTATTTGCTCGCCTGGACGTTGACCAGCGATGAGGTGCAACAGGCCTCCCTCCACATCAGCGCCATCGTGCTCTCCTGGCTGGCCCTGCTGGCTCAGGCCGTCTGGCTTGGGGGCCTGGCCTACCTGGGCTACGTCTTGCTGCCCTTGCTCGCAGTCGTTGAGCCGGACCATCACGCCGATCTACTGGTGACCCTGACTCGTCGCCTGACCCCGCTGCTACTGATGGCGATGGCTGTGCTGCTGGTCAGTCAGCTCTTCCTCGCGGAGAGCGTCTTCTCTGATCCCCAGGCCCTGCTCTCGACCGCCTATGGCCGCACTCTGCTGGTGCGCCAGGCACTGATCGCTCTCCTCCTGGCTTTGACACTCTTCATGCTCTTCCGTATCACGCCTCGGCTGGCACGCCAGACGCTGCTCTTGCCAGTGGTCGACGCCGAGCTGCCAGCTCGCCGTACGCGCCGCGAGGCCCTCCTCCAGACAGAGCGCCACCTCGGGCGCCTGCTAAAGGTAGAGTCATGGGTGGGCATGGCGATCCTGCTCTGCGCCGCCCTGATGAGCTTCTTCGCTCCCCCCATTGTTTTCCCTCAGCTCAACTACGCGCAGGCAGTCCAGAACCAGAATCAGACAGGACAGACAACGTCTCCAAACGCACCGGTGACCGCGGCGCAACAGGTTGGCGACCTGACGGTCTCGCTCCTGGTGACACCAGGCCGTGTCAATAGCCCCAATACGGTCGTGATTGTCCTCACGGATAGCCACGGCCAGCCCGTGACCAATGCCCGCCTGAGCCTGGCTATCAATATGGTGCTGATGGATATGGGCACAGTCCAGCAGACGCTCAGTCCAGGACAGCCAGCTTATGTGGCAACCTTCCCTCCGCGCGCAACCTTCGATATGGCAGGTCTGTGGAAGCTTGAGCTGACCATCGAGCGCCCCGGTCAGACACCGCTGCAAACGATCTTTGAATTCACCCTAAGCTGAGTCAAGCGCGAGATCTCACCCTGCCCGCACTACCTGGCTGGCTGGCAACGCAGGGCACTCTGTCTGCCAGACCAGCTAGCTAGCCAGCCAGGTCAATCCCCTAAAGGTCGGGACGCGGCTCCTCCCAATGGCTCGCTTCGCGTAGCGCCTCCCGATGACGGGCCGCCCGCTCCACATAGCGCTGAGCACTGCCACGGATGTGCTCGATCTCCTCCGGCGTCAGAGCGCGTACGACGCGCACTGGCAACCCAAAGGCGAGCACCCCACCCGGAATCGTTTTGCCCTCGCTCACCAGAGCACAGGCCCCAATCATGGCCTCTTCCCCAATGCGCGCACGATTGAGCACAACCGCTTTCATGCCCAGCAGGACACGGTCGCCCAGAGTCGCACCGTGGATCACACAGCCATGACCAATGGTGCATTCCTCGCCGATGGTCAGGGGAGCGTCGGCATCAAGATGCAAGACACAGTTGTCTTGAATGTTGGTACGCTTCCCGATGACGATCGGACCCGTGTCTCCGCGAATCACGCTGTTGTACCAGATGCTCGCTCCTTCACCGATGGTCACATCGCCTATGATGTAGGCGCCAGGAGCAATAAATACATTTTTTGCAATACGCGGCCAGATTCCATTAAAAGGCAAGACAGGCATTTCGTTCCCCTCACAGGAAAGTCTCCAACGGCTGCGGGCCTCCAGGACAACGGCCAGTTCCCTGACCGACGCTCACCCGCTCTCTCATCATAGTACTCGCCACCCCGCCCACCAGACAACGCTCTTCCCGCTCTCCCCAGCTCCTGCCCGCCTTCTTCTATTGATATATATCACTATATTAGATGCAAAAGACGTTTTTCCTTCTTGACGTGGTGGCTATCCTCGTTTAGTATAGAAGCGTTCTATTGACACACTGTCTGTCAGGCGGTAGCAGTGCAAGAAGGGTAGAAACGATGTCAGGTCTATCGACCGGTTGGAAGAGTGAGAGACCATCGTTACACGGAACAGGCCGCACCTTGCGTCATGGCGAATACCGCATTGAAGGAGCCTTGAGCTATGGAGGAGCTGGGCGCCTTTTCCTGGCGTCACACGTGACGCTGGACACGCCGCTGGCCCTCAAGCAGCTGCCAGGCGACCGGCCATTGCCGGAGAGCGTTGCCGAGGAGCTGGATCTTGCCCTGACTCATCGGCAGAAGAGGGCGCCGTTGACTCGGGGGCAGGAGGACTTCCCCCTCAGCGGTGGCACACACACCGATCGCTTTGTGCGTGAAGCGCTCCTGTTGGTGCGCCTGCGTCACTCGGCCATACCGGTGCTCTATGATTACTTCTTCGAAGATGGCTACTGGTACCTTGTCCTGGAATACTGTGCAGGGCCAACGCTGGCCAGTTATCTGCGTCAGCAAGGGGCGCTGCCACCCCTGGAGGCGCTCAGCTATGCCATGCAGATCTGCGATCTCCTCGACTATCTGCACTCCCAGACGCCTCCAGTGATCTACCGCGGCCTGCGCCCTGCCAGTGTAATTCTGACCTCGGGCGGGCGACTGGTCTTTTTTGACCTTGGGTGTGCCTGCTATCTGCGCAACGGCCAGCTCTACGCCGACTTCGAGCCGGGCATTCCTGGCTACGCTGCACCCGAGCAGTCTCAACGCGGTGGTCAGTGCGACGAGCGATCAGATCTCTTTAGCCTGGGCGTCCTGCTCCACGAGATGGTCACCGGCCAGAACCCGCTTGGCAAAAACGGGCGCCTGGAGCCGGTGGCACGTCTCAACCCTGGCCTCTCGCCGGCGCTGAGCGCCCTGATTACCATCGCCACGCGGGCGGACCCGCTCTATCGCTTCCAGTCAGCACGAGCCTTCTTTCACGCGCTCGAACGGATCGTCTCCCTGGAAGAGCGTCGGGCCTATCAGCGGCTGATGCGCCTGCACCTCAGCCGCAGCTCCAGCGCTGCCGGCTCCAGTCCGGCCTCGACCGCGGGGGTCGCTGCCGCGGCCATCACGCTGAAAGCGCTGGCCCCCGCTGATACCCAGTCAACTCTCCCAACCTGCTCGCCCGAAGAGTTCGCCGCCGAGCCAACGATGGCGATCCCCGCCGAGCAGTTCAAAGCCGCTGCCTCCCCGTCCGAGCAGACTGCCCAGATGCCAGCCGTTCTTCCCCAGACCCAGGAGCGTTCTCTTCGTCCTTCGCAGCAGTTCAAGCGCCGCCATCGGCGGCTTGTTTTTTTCCTCGTCTTACTCGTGCTCCTGCTGCTGGGTATCTTCGGCCTGAGCCTCTATCTGCTCAGCCAGCTTCAGGATGCTCCTTTCTGGCTGGGGGTCAGGATCTCGTAGATCAGCGGGCCGCTGCTGACCGGGGCCTCGCTCCAGCGATAACAGGCAAGCAGCTCGTGACGAATGGCGGCGCACTCCTCCTCACTGCGTGCGTGAATCTCGACGAGTGGATCGCCTGTTTGGAGATAGTCGCCGACCTTGGCCTGGAGCAGCAGCCCGGTCCGGTGATCGATGGGATCGCCTTTCTTGAAGCGGCCCGCACCCAGGCGCATGGCCGTCAAACCCAGGCGCTCAGCGTGGATGCCAGCAATATAGCCGCTGCGTGGGGCAGTGAGCATGCTCATCACCGGCGCTCGCGGCAGACGCTCTGGCTGCTCTATCTGCCGCGGGTCGCCCCCCTGAGCCTGGCAGACCTCAGCGAGCTTGGCCAGAGCGCGCCCGCTCTTGATCGCCTCCTGCACCTGTCGCCCGGCCTCCTCGCGTGTGGATGCGGCACCGGTCATAACGAGCAGCTCGGCGGCCTCGTGATGGCAGAGCTGGCTGACATCCTCCGGCCCCTCACCACGCAGAATGGCAATGGCCTCGGCCACTTCCAGGGCATTGCCAACGGCTCGCCCCAGCGGCTGCTCCATCGCTGTGACTGCGGCCTCTGTATAGAGACCAGCACGCTGCCCAATCTCTACCATGATACGCGCCAGCTCGTGGGCCTCCTCGCGTGTCTTCATGAAGGCGCCCGCCCCGACTTTGACATCCAGCAGCAGATGGGAGGCTCCCACGGCCAGTTTCTTGCTCATAATGCTGGCCGCGATCAGAGGAATGCTATCGACTGTCGCCGTGACATCGCGCAGCGCATACATCTTGCCGTCAGCTGGCGCCAGCTCTGCCGATTGGCCCGCGAGGACCAGGCCATGCTCCTGCAAGATGCTCAGAAATTCTTCGCGGGTCAGGGCTGCGCGCAGTCCACGAATGGACTCCAGTTTGTCAACGGTGCCCCCTGTATGACCCAGGCCACGCCCGGTCATTTTGGCTACTGCCACGCCACAGGCGGCTACCAGGGGCGCCACCGCCAGGGTGACCTTGTCTCCCACTCCGCCCGTGCTATGCTTGTCTACAACCGGCCTCAGCCGCTCGCGCACACGCAGCTGTTCGCCTGAGCGGGCCATTGCCAGCGTCAGATCGCTCGTCTCGCGGTCATCCATCCCCCGCCAGCAAACCGCCATCAACCAGGCCGCCATCTGGTAGTCCGGGACCTGCTCGTGCGTGTACTGCTCGACTAACCAGTCGATCTCTTCGGTGGTGAGCGCCTCCCCGTTTCGCTTCTTCCTGATAATTTCAACGGCTTGCATGCTGCTTTGCTCTTCCTTCACCCTGTAATGTGTCCGCCTAAGAGCGTAGCTGCTCCGCGGGCCATTCCTCAGTGAGCACAATGCGCACCGAGTTCACCTCGAAACCCCGATGGGTCTCGATCAGATAGCGTCTGATGAGCTGCCCCCCCAGGCGGACCCGCCGGTCAAAGGTGAGTCGCCCATTGTTGAAAGCAAAGCGCAGATCGCTCTCTTCGCAGAAGCCGCGGATAATCATGCTATCGTAGCGCTCGTCATCATGCTCAGAGAGGGCCTTGTAGAGCGTGGCAACCTGCTGCCAGGCGGGACAAGGGGGATAAATGATCTCGACAACCTTTTTGTTGCCGGCCTCTAGCCTGTTGCTTCCCACGGTGTAAGTAAGCGCCGTTGCTGTTGCCAGCTCTTGCAGCTGCGCCAGTGTCCTGGGTGGAAAGCCCTCCGGCGGACCAGGAGAGGCCACCGCCTCCCCCAGCGGGGCCGCGGCTGCGGCTACGGGCTGAGCTGTGGCTTCAACAACGCCAGGACCTGGCAGGCGACCCCGCTGACCCCGCACCGCTGGCGATGGCGGAACGGCTGGCGGCACTACTGGGGGGCGCGTCGACAGGAGTGGCTGCTGCACCGCGCCGATGGCTCTCCCACAGCGCGGGCAATAGCGTGTTGCATCCGTGTTGACCTGACCACAATAGGGGCAACGCATAGTTTTCTCCCTCCCTCTGCTCCTTCAGAGTGGTCGGCTCTTGACCAGCAATCAGCCAGTTCAGTATATCACGCACGGCGGGATCGCTCCGCTCGCCCGGCCAGACCCCCTATCTTCGCCTCTGCGTTCCCAGCCGTGACTTTCGTCATAGGCATAAACGCATGTATTGATGCCTTCTAAAATAGGTCGTTCGATCCTTCTTGGCCGGCCTGGCTGTCCTTTATACTACCTTTGCAATCAAGACCAGGCAAGAGCAACAGAGTGCGGGGGCGAATGCCAGCGGCAGCAACGCCGGAGAGAGATCCCAGTACTCAGACTTGCCACAAAGAGCTATCGTTGCCCTCATAGAGAGGAGAGGAGGGATCAGGGAGTGACAGCAGAGCAAGAGCCACGTTCCAGCACTGAGAGCCAGAGCACATCTGTGGCGGCAACCAGGTCCGAGATCAGGAGCCTTGTCGAGGTGCGCAACCTCGTCAAGCGCTTCGGTAAGCTGGAGGCCGTCAAGGGCGTCTCCTTTAGTATCAAGGAAGGCGAGATCTTTGGTCTGCTCGGACCGAACGGGGCTGGCAAGAGCACGATCATTAATATCCTATGTGGTTACCTGCCACCAGACGAGGGCGAGGTCCTGGTCTGTGGCTACTCTATCAGACGAGAGACTCAGGCCGTCAAGCGCCTGCTAGGGGTGGTACCCCAGGAGATCGCTCTCTACCGCGATCTCAATGCCTTGGAGAACCTCGATTTCTTCGCCTCGCTCTACGGCGTGCCAGCCCACGAGCATCAGGCCCGAGCCGAGGAAGTGCTTCAATTTGTCGGCCTCTACGAGCGCCGTCAGGAGCCACTGAAGAACTTTTCTGGTGGGATGCTGCGTCGACTCAATTTCGCTGTGGCTCTGATGCATCGCCCGCGGGTCTTGCTGCTGGATGAGCCAACCGTCGGCGTTGATCCTCAGTCGCGCGAGCACATCTTCGAGAACATTGAAAAGCTGGCCGCCAGCGGCACTACTGTCCTCTATACTACCCACTATATGGAGGAGGCCGAGCGACTCTGTCAGCGCATCGCCATCATGGATGAGGGGCGCATCATCGCATCGGGGACGCTGGAGCAGCTTCTGGCTATGCGCGATCAGACACGCACCGTCTATCGTCCCCACGGACTACAGGAACTGTTCATCCAGTTGACCGGCAAAACCTTGCGCGATCTCTAGCCCGGTCGACCCGGCCTTGCCCAGGACGGCGCTCTCCTGAGTGAGAGGCGCCTTCCTCAGACATGCGACCAGATTAGGAGGATGGAGCGGCTATGCGAGCCATGTTCTCAATTATGAAAAAAGACTGCTTACAAATGATGAAAGACCGATGGTCCTTCATCTGGATGCTGCTGGTTCCACTGGTACTCGTTGCGACGGTCGGCTTCGCCCTCAGCGGTGTCTACGGAGCCGGCCAGAACACTATCACGATCCAGGTGGCAGTCAGCGACCAGGACCACGGTCTGGTTGGTCAGACGGTTTTGAAGGCCCTGGACCAGCATAGTCAGCAGCTCACAATCCAATTGACACGCTATGACGACGCCGCTGGCGTCAAAAAAGCTGTCGCCGACGGACAGGGCGCCGTGACCGGCGTGGTCGTTCCAGCGGGCACGACGGCCAAACTGCAACAGGCAGCCGCACGCGCTGAGCCAACGCAGAACCTGGTCCAGATCTATACCATTCCGAGCAGCAACGACCCAAGCAGCGCTATCGTGCAGAACCTGGTCACGAGCGCCGTCGGGCAGCTCGCCACAGCTACCTTTGCTGGTAGCGCCGCCATCCAGGAGGTTGAACGCATCTGTCAGCAGCCCGGCAATCATTGCGCGCCGGGCAGCGTTAACCCGCAGAGCATCGCCAGCAACGTGGGCGCAGCCAGCTTCCAGGAGTTGCCCGCTGCCCAGGTGACCAGCCTCCACGCCGGCAATGTGCCGCCCCAGGTCAACGTTTTCGACGTGGCCTTGCCCGGTTACGCCATTCTTTTCGCCCTCTTCGGCCTGCAGTCGGTAGCGGGCAGCATTCTGGAGGAGCGCGAGAGCGGGACCTTGCGCCGCCTGCTGATCGCACCGGTGCAGCGCTATGCTCTGCTCGGCGGCAAGCTGCTCACACAGTTCCTGGTGACCATGTTACAGCTTCTTATTCTCTTCGCGATCGGTAGCTTCGCCTTCAAGCTGCACGTCAGTAACTGGCCTGGGGTGATCATCCTGCTGGTGGTTTCCAGCTTCGCCATGACCGGCTTCGGCATCCTGCTGGTCTCGCTGGTGCGAACGCGCCGCCAGCTCGCCCCGGTGCTGACTATCGTCACCCTGACAACCTCGGCCATCGGCGGGGCCTGGTGGCCACTCTGGCTAGAGCCACAATGGCTGCAGGCCGTGGCTCACGTGGGTATTGTGGCCTGGGCAATGGAGGCGCTCAACGGCCTGATGATCAGCGGGCGCACGCTGGCCGAGGTGCTGCCGAATATCATCGCTTTGATCATCTACGGTCTTCTCTGCTTCGCTCTCGGCCTGGTCCTCTTCCGCTTCCAACCAAGAACAGCCAGCGCCTGACCTTCCGCCAGCAGGAGGCAAGCAGCCCATTGCCTTGCCTCCCTTCCAGGCAACAGTAGCAGGCCCAGGAACGATCTGGCATGGTGAGCTGCCCCAGTCCCTCCCTGGACCTGCCACTTTCGACTTCAGCCAATGCAACCGACTCGCTCTATAGAGCGTACCAGCGCTGCCGCCAGGAGCATGAGCGTGCGCTTCAACAGGTCAGTTTGGCTCGGGCCTCTTGCTTCAAGAGCAGCTCAAAGAAGCGATCCAGGCGTTGTAAAAAGAGCTGTAACGTCTCATTATTGTCACAGATTTCTATAGTCTGATGCAAAGGAAAATCCTTTTTCATCAGGGGGAGCTGCTCGACGAAGCCATCATCGTGGTAATAGTTGCGGAGAATCTGCTCTGAGACGAGCTGGCAACCAGTCTGGCAGTAGCGTTGGCGCACGCGCTGAATGGCAGTCTCTACATCGATGCGAAAGTAGAGCAGCCGGGCATTGCGCAGAAATTTGGGGCTGAACAGGCGGAGGGCATGGAGATAATCGTCACGTGCAAATTCAAGCATGGCCAGGCCGTTGTCAGGATAGCGGGAGAGATGCCGCTCGACGCGAGCTTCAGCCTCAAGGAGGACCTCATCCATGACGCTGAAGTCCAGCACATCGAAGCCACAGTAGCGACCATTCACGATCAATGGCCGAAAACGACGCTGTTCTGCATCGGCCTGACATTTCTCCTCTAACAGGTCGTAGTCGTCGACATGCGTGGCCCGCAGGCCAGCCACAGCAGCACGCCGAAGGAAATGGTGAGCTGCCGTCGTCTTGCCACTTCCCGGCCTCCCGAGGAGTAATACAGTGAGCGCCATCATACCAACTCCTTTCCAACCTCACGGGTTCCCGCGCCCCCTTCAGCAGTCGTCTTGTATAACGAAGTGGAGGATCAAGCACGGGCTTCTTGTGTTACAGCCTCTGCCTTTAAATAACACTTTCACATGAATATAACGTCTCAGGGAGAGAACTTTTCGCCGTCAGGCCCCGCAGGAAGCGATTGCGGTACCGTTGTCAGAGCGGAAGGCCAAAAAATTCGTTCGGGAAGAGGGAGAGAGAGGGGCTGGTGGCGACGCAGGGCTGCAGAGGGAGAGGAAGAGGGGCAAAGGAGAAGGCGGGCAAGCTTGGATGAGGCAGCCTGGCCCGCCCGTTGCGTCGTCGGGGACAGGTAGAGGAGATGGCCAGCTCACGAGTCGCTGGGGGATTCAAGTCGAATAAAGCGCCGGACGTGGGGGCCACGGTCCTCGGCCTGGGGGTCCCAGCTGATCACGCAATTGCCGCCTTCCTCCTGTCCCAGGCTGAGCGCTTGATCAAGGTCGCCGACAATCAGGCTGCGCACCTCAGCCAGGGTCGAGGTGGGGGCTGAAGCATAGCGCAGCAGCAGTTCGATCAGTTTCGTCCGTAGATAGAGCGTCACCCCGAGGCGCACGCTCACATCCGACAGCTCCACGCTGGTCTCGGGTGGCTCCAACTGCCAGACCGACTGCTGCAGAAGCTCTACGCGATAAGGGCGCCGCAGAGCCTGGCGCAGCGTTTGAGCAATCTGCCGCGCCCGTTCTAGCGAAAGATTCTTGAGGAGCAGATAGAAGCGTCCACCATAGATATGGTAGAGACGGCAATCGACGAGCTGACGCTGAATGCGCTGGCCAATGGCCTGAGTCAGATTGCGTAGTGCCAGCTCGCCATAGCGACGGACTATCTGGGTCTGATTGTCAATATCAAGGGCAATAATCGACAGGGTCTCCAGTTCGCCCACCTCGCGCAGCGGAAAGAGATAGAGCAGCTCCGTGGGTCCAGCGTCCGCCACAGTCGGCGTTCTCATTGAGGCATGAGCGGACGAGTGCTCTTCCTGCCGCTCCTGACCCACATCCGACCCAGTCCTTACGGCCTCATTGCCAGCCAGAGTAGTTTGTTGCTGTAAATGAGCGAGTAATGCTTCGAGATCACGAATAAACTCGTTCTCCGAGAGGAAATTGATGAAGGAGCTATTGACGACCTCGGGCGCCTTCACCAGCTGCTCCAGGCCCTGCATGGCATCGAGCCTGGCCCGATAGAGCAAGAGCAGGTCCTCCACGATCAGGCCCATAAGGCGTAGCAAGCGGAGATCGTCTTCGGAAAAAGCTTCCTGGGTAAGGGCGAAGACATAGAGGACGCCGAGCGCCGCCCCAGACTGACAGCCAATGGGAATGGCCACAGCCGAGCCACCGCCCCCAAAGTGCTCGGGCCAGTGCGAGAGGCCCGCGCTGTCGCGGATAGCCAGGCGAGGACGATAGAGGAGGTAGGGGCTGCGCAGAGCACGGAAATAGAGATAGCTCTCATTAGGGAAAATGCGCGATTGACCTGCACGATGCGGCGAATGACGACTGCAGGCCATGACTAACAAGACCTGCTGCCCCGGCGGGGCCGCTGGATCTTCAGGCATCATCAGGCAACAACAATGCCAGCGGTCAACACCCGCTGGCGTCTGTCCCCCCAAGGCAATAATCAGATCCATCAGGCCATTGAGCACGCTATCTGAGGGATCTATGCCCCTGGGAAAGGCGCGCGCAGGATAGAGCCAGTTGCGGAGATCGGGAGCGAAATACAGAGCCCACTGGCCGGCACAGGCATAAAGAGGAGCGAGCAGGCGGCGCACGGTCTGGACAACCGGGCGCTGCAGATTGAGAGAATACATCTGGCGTGGAACGATCAGCAAGGTGGGATCGGCGGGCTGGGCCTCTCCCTCGGCCAGAAGGGGCTGAATGCGGAAATCGCTGGGGTATTCGAAAGCGGGAGCCGCTTCAAGAAAGAGGTGAAGGGTACGACCGTGGCTGAACCAGCCAATCAGGGACTCACCAAGCCGTGCCAGCTCCTCGGGCAGGCGCGGCTGCCAGAGCTGGCCACCGCCGGAAGCCTGACGCGGCAAAAGAATCGCCGCATGGCTGCGCGAGAGATCCTCACAGAGCAACAGCAAGGCGTGATGAAGAGCCTGGCTGGCAAAATAGCGCCAGAAGATCGCTCCCTCCACCTGGGCTACGCGCCGATCAAGCGGCAAAGGAGCGCTGGTCAGATGGCCGCCAGTCATACCATGCCCCTCGCCATTGAAGCTGGCCGGCCCAAGCGAATGCCAGAGATCCGCAATGTTGAGAGGAATGGCTCCCGGCGGGTAACCAGCATTGATCAGATCACGGATCACCGCCAGCTTCTCCAGCTCAGCGGGCGGATAGCGCCGCTGGCCGGTATTCGGGCGCGAGCGCAAAGGGCGCAGCAGACCACGCTCCTCCCAGTCGCGTAGCTGATTCTCCGTAAAATCGAAGAGCTGGGCGGCCTCTCCAATCGTCACCGTCAACTTCTCGCTGACGAGCTGGAGATAGCCGCGAATCCGCTCCCAGGTCTCCGGCTGCTGCAGATGCTTGCGAATGCTCTGGAGCACGCGATCATCCATCCTGTCCTCCTCTTCTGTTTCACCAGGCAAAGCGTCCTTCCTTCTCCAACGACAACAAGCGAGTGAGCGAGCTTGCTGACTGGTTGGCCGGCTGGCTGACAGAAAAGTAGACCCGCCCGCTCACAAACGCTCACACTGACAACGGGATACGCGCGAGAGCAACCGCCCAGCACCCCCCTCCACTTACGACAATGCGCCGTGCAAGTGCTGCAAACGTTGTAACAATGACAAACATTCTACCGGCCCTATGCTCCCATGTCTCTATTATAACGAAACCATAGCTCTATGTCAACTTTTATGACCTTTCAGGAAGACTCCCCTTGACAGAGAGAAGTTTCCTGCTGTATACTACTGATGCATACTAAGATTATCTTCAGGCTTTCCCAGATTTCTTTATATTTAGCTCCTTCTCCTGGTTCAGGGAGCGCTTGCTCGCTTGTGTGGCAGGGATCAAGAGGGGAAGGCACTGGCCTGGTTGGGCATCTCTGGGTCACTGCGACTCACGTGCTCGCTCTGCCCAGAGGTCCCCTTCGCAATTCTTGTGCGTAGACCAACCTCTGCTGGTCAGAGGCGAAAGGAAGCGCTTATGACTTTGCGTTCTGGCTTTTCCTGCCGCAGCTCTCCCGATGTCCCTGGCAGCGATATGCCCTGGGAACAGCTCTACTGCATCCTGCGCCCCAGAGTGGCTCACTGGGTCCACTCTTCTTCTCTCTCTTCCTGGTCTAGACAGCGCGATGAGATCGTCACCGATATCGTCCAGGAGACGATGATGCGCCTGCTCAACTACGCACGACGAGCTGAACGAGGAGAGGTGGCACCGATCGATTCGCTAGAGCACCTGAGCCTGATCGTGGCCTATAATTGTTTCCGCGATCTCTGGCGCCGCGATCATTGCCTCATCTATATTATACAGCAGGATTATGCCGCTCAGCGCGCCAGCTCACTCTCCTCTTCCCTTGACCAGTTCGAGGCCGTCCTTGATCATGTCTTCGAGGAATGGCTCTTCTCTTTCCTGGCCCGCGAGATTGTCAACTTTCCTGAGAAGCAGCGCACTGCCCTCCTGATGGATCTGGCCAACCGCATGCATTTTGGTCCGCAGCCGACGGTCCTCCAACGTGCCTTTCTGGAGGTCGGCATCGACCTGCAGCAGTATCAGCGCGAGTTGCCTGCCGATCCTGCGGAGCGCGGACGCCACGCTTCTCTGTTGAGTCTGGCCTATAAGCGCCTCGCCAGAATCGTTCAGGGCCAGCTGCGCGCTCAGGCCGCCTGAGCTGACGGCCTCGCTCCCTGGCCTCCCCCGGTAGCTGACTGCTCTGGCTTCCGGCGCTCTGCGGCCTCGCTCCTCTTTCTCCTTACTTACAGGAATGGGTCAGCCTGAACCCGGCTCTGGTCAGGTTTCCTCTCCTCTCCTCTCTCTTCCTTCGCCCGTTCCCCCTGTCATCTACGGCTTGCAGCCGCTCGGCTGCGAACGGTACAATAAGAGCAACTGCGCGGCGCTTCTCGCGCTATGTTCGCTCGCTACGGCCAGCTCGCTTCCCGGTGCTGGCCCTGGTTCCCTTGAAACAGGTGCAATGTCAGCCACATTCTCGCAAGCCTACCTCTCGGCCCTGCAGCCCTATGAGGAGGAGATGCTGCAGCGGCTGGCCCTGTTGGTCAATATCGATTCGGGTACTGGCCAGGTCGAGGGGATCACGCGCATTATGGGCTACCTCCGCTCCTGGTTGGAGGCGCTCGGTTGCTCGGTGACTCTTCACGACGGCGGCCAGTATGGCCCCCACCTGGTGGCCCGCCTGAGCGGAAGCCGCCTCGCTGGTGGCAGGCGCTTCTTGCTGGTGGGGCACGTCGATACTGTCTATGCTCCAGGCTCCGCGTCAGCCTGCCCTTTCCGCCGCGATGGCGAGCTGGCTTTCGGCCCCGGCGTGATCGATATGAAGTCGGGTGTCATTATGGCGCTCTATAGCCTGCGTGCCCTGCTGGAGTCGCACTTCTCAGACTTCTCGGAGATCTGCCTGGTCCTCAATGGCGATGAGGAGATGGGATCTCCTTCGAGCACTCCTCTCCTTTGGGAGCTGGCTCGTCAGGCCGATGTCGGCCTGGTGCTGGAGCCAACCCGCTCACCAGAGATTATTACGGAGGCCCGCAAGGGAGCCGATCGCTATCTGCTGGAGATCAGTGGCCGGGCAGCTCATTCGGGAGCTGAGCCGCACCGGGGCCGCTCGGCAGTCATTGAGCTGGCCCATAAGATTGTGGCGATCGATCACTTGCATGCACTTCTGCCAGGAGTGACCTTCAATGTGACCAGGCTCGGCAGTAGTGAGCTGTTGAATGTGGTGCCCGAGATGGCCCGTTGCTGGATTTCGGTGCGGGCTTATACTCAAGAGGGACTGGAGGCCGCCGCCGAGGCTCTGGAGCAGATCGCAGCCTGCTCCAGCGTGCCCGGTACCCGGGCCCGCCTGACGCGCACCCGGGGCCGCGTGCCTTACCAGGCGACACCCCAGGTCCGGGCTTTGGTGGAGGTGGCCCGTCTGGAGGCGCAGGCGCTTGGCCTGGAGCTGGTGGCAGAGGCGAAGGGGGGTGTCTCAGACGCCAATCTTTTGATGCAGGCTGGCCTCCCAACCCTGGATAGCCTCGGACCAGTCGGGGGCAAGATGCACGTCTTGCGCGAGGAGTTTCTGCGCATTCCTTCGCTGGCGCTGCGTGGGGCCTTGCTGGCGGGCGTGATCCGTCAGCTGGCGCTCCAGGCTGCACCCGCGGCAGAGGGCGCAGACGCGCCCGCCCGGTCTTGAGCGAGCCATTGCCGTTTGCTCTAGCGGGCAGATGGATGCAGATATACGACGATACGCAAGGAGGGAGCAGCGCCTCCTCCCCAGGCGTAAACGCCGGGGCTGGCGGCGCCGCGTAGTTCGGTGAGGGTGAGCATGCCTTTCTCTGCAGCAGCTGCTGCTGATCGCTATTTATTGCTGGCGCCCACGGTACGCGATGCTTTGACCGAGGGCCGCCCTCTGGTGGCTCTGGAGTCAACGGTGATCGCTCACGGGCTGCCTTATCCAACCAATGTAGAGACGGCTCTGGCAATGGAGGAGGCCATTCGGGAGGAAGGGGCTGTGCCGGCAACCATCGCCATCGGCGGCGGGCGGATTATGGTCGGGCTGGAAGCAAGGGCCCTTGAGGAGCTGGCCACGGCTGAGCAGGTCTTGAAGGTGAGCCGGCGCGATCTGGCGGTCGCCCTGGCGAGTCAGCGGCTGGGAGCCACGACGGTCTCCGGAACAATGCTGTGCGCCCATCTGGCCGGTATCCGCTTCTTTGCTACCGGCGGCATCGGGGGCGTGCATCGGGGGGGCGAAAGTACCCTGGATATCTCCGCCGATCTGATGGAGCTGAGTCGAACGCCGGTCCTGGTGGTCTGCGCGGGAGCCAAGGCAATTCTGGACCTGCCCCGGACCCTGGAATATCTGGAGACACAGGGGGTGCCGGTCCTCGGTTGGCAAACAGATGAGTTTCCGGCCTTCTATACGCCGCGCAGCGGCCTGCGCTTGCAGCAGCGCGTAGATGATGAGGCACAGGTGGCCGCTATCGCCCGCACACATTGGGACTGCGGCCTGGCCGGCTTGCTGGTCTGCTCGCCAGTACCGGCGGAGGCAGCCCTGCCCGCCGAACAGATGGAGGCGGCGATCGCCTCAGCGCTGTCCGAAGCCGAGGCCAGGGGAATCCACGGCTCCTCTCTGACACCTTTCTTGCTACGCCAGGTCGCTGAGACTACTGGAGGCAGCAGCATTGAGGCCAATCGCGCCTTGTTGATCAATAATGCCCGCGTGGCTGCTCGCATTGCGCGCGCTTATTATGCCTCCGCTGGTCAGCTCTGAATCCGCCTGGCGCCCTGCTTTCCGTTGCCAGCCCCTTCCCAACCAAGGAATCAACTGTCTGGCCAGAATGACAGGTTGCCTGCCAGGGGTCGGCTCCTTCCTGTTGATTTCTGGCCGGCTAAGGACTACAATAGGAAACTGGAAAGCACGTGCCAGAAAGGAGACGTGCCTTGAGATCCCGGGCGACGACGCTGTTCGCTTGGCAGGTCGGGGCCTGGTTACTTGACCTCGCCGCGGACCCCCTGGGTACTCCGCGAAAGGAGCTTTGTCACGTGATTTCTGTTGCACCAAAGGGCAAAGTCATCGGCAGCATTCTTCTGACGATTCTCTGGATCTGCTGCTTTCTTTTCATAAAGCCGACGCTGGTCTTCGACTTCGGCGGTGGGGTGATGATTAACCTGCTCCTGCTGGCCGCAATCATCGGCCTGCTGGTGCTGGTGCTCTATCATATTTTCTACCCGTCCCCGCCGATTATTACGAAGCTGAGCCTGACAGTTGCCCTGACATTGGTCTGGCTTGCCCTGATCATTTTCTATCCCTTTAAGGACCCCAATAATACGGCGGCGGGCGCCGTCGGCTTCTTTACTCTGATCGGTGGACTCGGTGTTGCGATCCTTTGGGTCTACTTCTTCTGCGATGAGCTTATTTGAGGGTCCCGCTTCTGTTGGGACCGTCATTCGCACGGCAGACACCTGGCAGCCGCTCCCCAATTTCGAGGAGCGGCTGCTCTTGTTTTGCTCGGAGAGTTGCCCTCGGGAAAGGAGCAGAGCCACAAGCGGCAGAGCTGGTCAGTGCTCGCTTAATGACGGAAGTGTCGCCTCCCGGTGAAGATCATGGCAATGGCATGCTGGTTGGCAACACGGATAGAGTCCTCGTCCCGAATGGAGCCGCCAGGTTGAATGATGGCTGTCACTCCGGCTTTGGCGGCAGCCTCGACGCCATCGGCAAAGGGGAAGAAGGCATCTGAGGCCAGGACAGCCCCCCGGGCACGCTCGCCGGCTTTCTCGACGGCCAGTTGTACACTGGTGACGCGGTTCATCTGGCCAGCTCCAACGCCCACGACCGCCAGCTTATGCGCCAGAACGATGGCGTTCGATTTGACATGGCGTACGACCTTCCAGGCGAACATGAGGTCGGTCATTTCTTCCAGCGTTGGTTTGCGCTCGGTGACAACGCGATATTCTAGCTCGTGCTCGCCAATGAAGTCGGCTGTCTGCAGGAGGAGGCCGCCGCTGACGCTGCGGATGTCAAAGCGCCCCGATTTGAAGATCTGAGCGTTGAGGGTCGAAGGATCGATAGGGGCATGCGTGGCCAGCAAACGAATGTTCTTTTTCTGGCGCAGGATGGCCAGGGCCTCGGGCGCAAATTCGGGGGCGATGACGGCCTCGTAGAAGAGCTGGTGAATTTCTTGCGCCACGTCGACCTCTATAGGCCGGTTGCAGCCGATGATACCGCCATAAGCCGAGACCGGGTCACCGGCATGAGCTTTGCGATAGGCTTCGAGCAGGGTATCCCCACAGGCCAGACCACAGGGGTTGGTGTGCTTGATGATGGCAACCGTAGGAGCAGCAAAGCTGCCAGCAGCAGCCAGGGCCGCATCCAGGTCAAGCAGGTTGTTGAAAGAAAGCTCCTTGCCGTGCAGTACTTCAGCTGTGGCAACCGCCGGTCGACATTCTTTGATGGTTGAGAGGCCTCCCCAGCGGTAGAAGGCCGCCCGCTGATGGGGGTTCTCTCCGTAGCGAAGGGTCTGAATACGCTGCAGAGGTAGGGTGAGTTCCTCGGGGAAGTAGTCGGTGTCCTGGCTGCGTAGATATTCGGCTATGGCTGTGTCGTAGCTGGCCGTATACTGGAAGGCAACGACAGCTAGCCGGCGCCGGGTCTCCTGGCTGACTTCACCGCGCTCCTGCCACTCCTGCAGGACCGGCTCGTAATCCTGGGGACGCACCAGGACAATGACATCCTGGAAGTTCTTGGCAGCGGCGCGAATGAGCGCGACGCCCCCAATGTCGATTTGCTCTTGGGCTTCTTCCAGGCTCACACCTTCACGGGCCACGGTCTCGATGAATGGATAAAGATTGACGGCCACCAGGTCAATAGGGGCAATGCCATGCGCTTCTAGTTCGCGCATGTGGGCTGGATCAGAGCGCCGCGCCAGGATGCCACCATAAATATGAGGGTGGAGCGTCTTGACACGCCCCCCGAGGATTTCTGGAAATTGAATGAGGTTGCTGACTGGTTGAACCGCTACACCGGAGCTCTGAAGGGCCGCCGCGGTTCCTCCAGTGGCAAAGATGGTCACCTGGCGCTCTGCCAGGGCACGCCCTAGCTTGTCTAGATGTTCGTGATTGGCTACGCTGATGATTGCTCGCATGCTGGTTCGTTCCTTTCGCTTGGCTGGGCTGCCAGTAGAGCCACTTTCCACGTCGATTACTAAGCTATGCGCTCGCCTTCATACCCGCCTGCCCCGCCCACGCTCACATGGCTTCATAAGCTGAGTGGCCGCCACGACACCCGCTCCCGACGGGGCCAGCGCTCTACTCCGACCGGCGCCTGCCACCAGGTGGAAGGTGTTCTCTTTCTCTCTGCCCGCCTCTCTATCCTCTTCTATAGCTAAAATTTTTGAAGATCGCTATATCTCTCCAGTAGACAATACGCTCTCTACTCCTCTAGATACGCCTCGCGACCGTTGAGGCAGCTAGATGAGATGGAGAAGACAGGGCAGCCCGTTACCTGGCTGGTTTGCTGGCCGGAGGAGCAGAGATTTCCATGCATAGTATAACAAAAAGGGGAGGGCCCTCGACTAGCGCTGCGTTGTTTGCCAAAGATCGGGCCTGGTTCTCTCTTTTTCGCTGCTCTGCCCCTGCTCCTCAGCCTGCGCGCGCTATCTTAACCGCCCGATGGTACTTTCCTGCCAGCTTCTAGCTGAAGTCTCACAATCGGCAGAGGTTCAGAGTATTATCTCATCCAGATTGCATTGATCAAGATGCATTATTCGATGCAGGAGCCTTTCACCGCATTTCAGCAGGATTCAAGAGGGCGCCGGTTAGCATGCCAGTGGTCTGGCGCTCTCAAGGGGGGTCTGAACTTCAATGAAGCCACTGCTCAAAGAGGCAGTCAGGCCAGCCCTGACTGGTCTGGAGTCCGAACGCCGACGAAGGCGTCGACGTTTCTCCCCGCTCATGTTGGTGGGGATTGCGGTGCCGCTGGTCCTGGCGCTGGCGAGCGGCGCCCTCTATCTGCTCCCACGACTCACCGGCTCACAGGCAGCCGCGCCCGCCAATACCGATTGTACGCTGATTGTACCGCCCCATCCGCTCACGGCGCAGGGTCTGGCCACGCCCTATCAGCTTGTGGCAACGAATGCGGCCCGTGGTCCTTGCCACGAGGCCAATCCTGATCAAGCGGCCTTTGTCCAGGCGGCAGTCATCGACCCGGCGACGGGGCGACTTGCTATTTGTAATCCTCTGGTGGTCGACCGCGGTCAGAAGCCGGCGCTGGCCCCGGTGGTGCCGCACCTGCCCGCAGGGGGGGTGGTGGCGCTCTGGTTCGGTTTCAACGGCGAGAATTTGACGCTGCGCAGCAGCGGCAATAGCCTGGCCGAAGGCCACTGTGTGAATGGCATTCGCGGCTCGCTTTTCGGCCAGTTCGCCTATTGCAACGCGCCCGCTTTCTTTGCCGCCGCCAATCAGGCCATGCGAGCCGGCAAGTTGAAGCCCCCGCCGCTAGGACGGGCTCGCGATGGTCTTCCCTGCCCCAGCGTGCGCGATTTTTCGCTGGTCGACCAAGACCAGAGCGATAATGTCACAACGGCCTATCTGGTCACCAGAGATGGGCGCATAGCTCAGATGACACGCCACGCCATCGCCGTGCTCCAGCATGCTCAGCCCCAGGTGAATGGCAGCGATAACCGTCTGCTGGCGCTCGGGCTGGACGGTGCCCTGGGCTGCACCCCCTGGATGGCTCCCGATCTGGCCGATCCAGGCCAGATGACAACAGCCCTGCCCCTCAACGAGCTGCAGGCCGCCGTTTGGCAGCGGGCCCCGGTCGCCCTGGTTCCTAATGGCGACCCGATGGCGACCGTTGATGGCCATCCCAACCTGGCGAAGCTCAACGCCTACCGCGCCGGTGTCGATCAGCCCCAGGTGCGCGATCAGGTCTACGCCAGCACAACCCTCTATTGCGCCAACCTGCTGGCTGTCGCTCCGCTGCGCCTGCTCGTCGACGCTTCGCTGACGAAAACTCGTCCCTCTCCCGATCCAGCGGTGGCTAACTCACTCTTTACCTTCCTGGCCCAGCGCTTCATTACGACCTTTGAAGCCGATGGTCTCAACTGCACCAGGCTGTTGCATGTCCCCGACCCGGTGCAGGTTCAGCGCACGCCACAGGGCGTCGCTATCGCGGCCACGATCAATGGCGAGGTCATTAACACCCCGCTCGACTGTAACGTCAATGGCACGCTGGTGGTAGGCTGCAATGGCACGGCCACCCTCAACGGTCAGACCTGTAGCCTGATGAGCGATCGGCGCACCCATCAGATTGTGGTCACCTGCCCGGCCACTCAGCGCCAGTGAGCGAGGAGAAGGGGGATCTCGACACGGCCTGACTCCCAAAAAGAGGAGAGCAGGCAGGAAGAAGGTGCGTCTAACCTGCTTGCTCTCTCTGCTGCTGCCGGGGAGCCTGTCACTGCCCCCCCTGGCAGCGGCTCGCGCGCTGCTATTCTACGCTATCATACATGCTTATGCTGCCGGACAGACCGTGATGAGGAAGGAAGCCGGCTAGCTTCCAGCCTCAAGCTGAGCCTGGGCCTGAGCTACCAACTCCTCAACGGAAGGCCGCCCTGGGAAGGTTGGGTAGACACTCACCTTGCGCTGCGTGCGCGAGGCATGGCCAAACTTCACATACCCGTCGATGAGCGCAAATAGCGTGTAATCGCGCCCAACTCCTACATTATCGCCAGGCTTGATCTTCGTACCGCGCTGGCGTACGATAATGGTCCCAGCGGTCACAAGCTGGCCATCGTAGCGCTTCACACCCAGGCGCTTCGCCTTGCTATCGCGACCATTGCGCGAGCTACCAACACCTTTTTTATGCGCCATAGCTGGTAAACCTCACGATCTCTACTCTACTCTTCGCTTGAGGCTTGAGAAGCTTCACCCTCCTGGGACCGCACGCGGCGACGGCGACGAGTCCGGGCCTGCCCCTCTTCCTCGGCGGGACTGGCAGCAGTCTCGGCGGCAGCTCCCTGCTCTTCAGCCGCGGGCCGCAGAGCCGCCCCCGACACCGGCCTGCCCTGCTCAGCCGCAGCGGGGGCCTGGCCGGTCACAAGGCTCACTCCGTCGAGCAGGATGTCATCGATCGTCACGATGCTAATCTCCTGGCGATGACCCCGGCGACGGCGATAGCGCTTCTTCGACTTATACTTGAAAACAACAATTTTATCGCCCCGTGCATGCTGCTTGACAGTAGCCAACACGGTGGCGTTCTCCACGAGTGGACGCCCAATCAGGGTGCGATCAGCGTCCGAGAGCAGCAGGACATCGCCAATGCGGATCTGGGCGCCCTCCTGCACGGGGAGGCGATTGACCTCCAGGGTCTCGCCTACCTCAACTTTGAATTGTCTCCCACCACTTTGAATAACTGCGAACATTGCTTCTGTTCGGCTCCTTTACCTCTACCTCCGCTCATTCACGCTGTGCGGCAATCACTTCTGCCAGGCGTCAATCGCCACTCACCTTGCTGTCCGCGTTAAGTCAACAGCCGGAATGAGTGACGGCCTACAGACAACAGGTAGGCGGCGGGATACGTCGAAGGCGTGGGTGGAGGCCTTCGGCACAGTTCCCAGGCCGTGCGCACGACAATGTTCGCTTATCCCCATTGGTCGAGCAGCGGACAGAACGGCGCTTGGGAAGGTGCGACCTCATTCGGTCTCTTCTGCCTGTCTGTCCATCTGCTCACCAGAACAGAGCGCACACGGCCAGCTACTACGATCTGGATACGATCTCGGTTAGGGCCTGGAGAGGAGCGCGTCTTTTGCCCTGCCCGTTTCTAGCAGGCCAGGAGCGCTGATCTCAGCCGCCATCTCGGGCGAGACTGTCTGGCGCGAGGCAAACCCTGGCCTGATGGACCTGACTGACACGCTCTGCCGTCACGGACGGTCTTGCCGCCTATGTCTGGGCGGGAGCGGATGCTTGTTTACAGTGCGCAGCCAGCGCTGCAGCGACAGGGCTGGACTGCGACACCCGAGAGCGATACTTTGGATGCTTTGTCATGATAGCAAGCCCACAAGCGCTTTGTCAAGCACGGGTCCGCTCGCCCACCTCGCCCGGCCAGCCGGGACGAGGCGCTGCTCTCTGTCCCGGCAGGATTCTATAGGCCATATGGTAGGCAGGGCCAGGGTAGCCAAACATGTGGTCAGCCCGTGCTATGATATGCTATAGTTGTGGTAGTCAGCGGTGTCGACCGCCCGGTCAAGCCGCTTGCCAGGCCAGATCGGAGCGCGTTGCAGTGATGGAAAGAAAAAGCGGGCAGATCGAACGGCCCGAGCTGGAGCGCTATTCGGACAGCCCCCTTTTCAATACGAAAGCGGTCGTTCAGCAGACTGGTGTACCGGCACCTACACTGCGAGCCTGGGAGAGTCGCTACGCCATTCTCTCACCAGAGCGAGCCACTAACGCCTATCGTCTCTATTCCGAGCGCGATATCGTCCTCATTCGCTGGCTCAAAGAGCGCATTGACAGTGGCATGGCCATCAGCCAGGCGGTGGCTCTCTGGCGTCATCTGGAGGAGGAATATCAGAAAGCGCGCCAACTCCAGCAGATGGCCGCTGAGTGGCCAGATGAGCGCCGCCCGGCCTTCCATATTGCCCTGCCGCTTGCAGCAACACCAGCCCGTCCAGAAGGAGGCGGCAGCCCCCAAACGACAGCAGAGCCACAGCTCCCGAGCAGCGTCAGCCCGTCTGCTTCCAGCAGCACACTGCCGGCAAACGCCACTCCTGCCTTGCACAACATTCGCAGAGTACAGGAGGAGCTGATTGATGCCTTTAAGTACCTGGATGACATCCGTGCTCAGCGTCTCCTGGCCTCGTTGCTGGCCATCTACCCGGTCGAGCAGGTCTGCGCTGAGGTGGTGACGCCAGTGCTCTGGCAGGTCGGTCACCTCTGGGAGACAGGCCGTCTCAGTGTGGCCATCGAGCATTTCGCCAGCAATTTCTTCCGCGGCTTCCTCACAAACCTGCTCTATATTTCCGTGAACGAGAATCACGGGCCGCTCATCATCTGCGGCTGCGCGCCGGGCGAGCCTCACGAGCTGGCCTCGCTGATGCTTGCCTTGCTCCTGCGTCGCGCCGGGATGCGCACGATCTACCTCGGCCAGAGCATCGAGATCAGTAGCTTGCTGGAAGTGGTGCGCGAGATGCAGCCGGTCATGCTCTGCATCTCGGTCACGATGCCGGCCTACGTGGCGACCCTGATCGACCTGGCACGCCGCTTACAGGAACAGCCTGAGCCGCGTCCCCTGCTGGTTTTCGGCGGACAGGCTTTTCTCTACCATAGCGAGCTAGCCCACCACGTACCTGGTGGCCTCTACCTGAGCGGTCCCATCCAGCAGGTCGTTCACGAGCTGCGCCAGGTTCTGCAAGATTACCTGGCCACTGGCCCAACGCGCTCACAGGAGTCGCAGAGCAATATCGATCCTGATGCCAACAGCCCCCCGGGCGGGGCCCTGCCCTCCTTCTCACCGATACGCCCCGCGCCCTAGCACCATGACTTGACAGGTCCCTGCCCCTTCCGCTTAACTGTCTGTATGGCGACGGCGCGGGCCGGGCGCCCTGGCTTGCGCTCCCCCCAGCGGATGGCAAGCAGCCAGCATGGCAAGGGCCTTGGTCCGCGGCATCAGCGCCCTCCTATCCTGCTACAAGCTAGACAGGGAACAGGCAACAGGTAACGGGACAGCTTAGACAGGCTTGAAGCGAAAGGGAAGAACAATAATGGATGCAGCTCTCTCCGATGTCCTCGTCGTCGATCTCTCGCGCGTGTTGGCGGGTCCCTATTGCACAATGATTCTCGGCGATCTCGGGGCCACAGTGATCAAGGTCGAGCAGCCAGGCAAAGGCGACGACACGCGCCAGTTCGGTCCGCCCTACATCGCCGGCGAGAGCGCCTACTATTTGGGACTCAACCGCAACAAGCTGAGCATCACCCTGGATTTCACGCGCGAAGACGATCGTCAACGCCTCCTAGAGCTGATTAAGAAGGCGACCGTTCTGGTGGAGAACTTCCGCCCCGGGACGCTGGCCCGCTATGGCCTGGGATATGAGGATGTGCGCGAGATCAATCCCGGTTTGATCTATTGCTCGATCAGCGGCTATGGCCAGACCGGCCCTTATGCCCAGCGCGCCGGCTACGACTTCGTCGCCCAGGCCGAGTCGGGCATCATGGCAGTGACCGGCGAGGTCGATGGGGAGCCGATGCGCGTGGGCACACCTGTCGGTGACCTGACCGCCGGCACGTTCGCCTGTATCGCTATTCTGACAGCCCTGCGCGTGCGCGATCGCACGGGCCGCGGCCAGCATATCGATATCTCACTGCTGGAAGCCACGATTACGCTGCTGGGCAATGTGGCCTCTAACCACCTGATCTCGGGCGAGGAGGCTCAGCGCTATGGCAATGGTCACCCCAATATCGTGCCCTATCAGGCCTTCCGCACGCGCGATGGCTATATTGTGATCACCTGCGGCAACGATCGCCTCTTCCGTTCACTGTGCCGCCTGCTCGGTCACGAGGAGCTGGCTGACGATCCGCGTTTCGCGACGAATCCCCAGCGCGTGCGCAACCGCGAGGCCCTGATTCCGATCTTGCAGGAGGTATTGCTCACGAAGGAGAGCGAGAGCTGGCTGCAAGAGCTGCGCGAGGCCGGCATCCCTTGCGGAGCGATCAACAAGGTCAGCGAGGTCTTCCGCGATCCGCATATCGAGGCCCGCGGCTTCGTCTGGGAGTGCGAGCACCCAACGGCGGGGCCCATCAAGCTGGTTGGCTCACCACTGCGCCTGTCTGAGACCCCGGCCCGACTCTATAAGGCACCTCCCTTGCTCGGCGAGGATAATGAGAAGGTCTGACCCGGTCCGTCTATCCGTTCCCTCGCTTGCCCCAGAGAATGATCAACTAGAACCCATTGCAATGGAAGGTCCACCAGGAGGGAGCAGGCAGGATTCTCTCCACCGGCCCCTCACAAGGGCGGCCTGGCTCGCGAGCCAGGCCCGCCCGCGAGCGAAACACGCCGGGTCACCAGCGTAGCGACAAATGGGTCTGACTGTTGTCCCCCTCGACCCCATAGGATATACTAATCGAGGACATAATGGTGTATCTGGAGGAAGAACGTGAAATTCACTTGTAAGCAGCAGGATTTGAGCCGTGGTCTCTCAGTAGTAAGCCACGCTGTCTCAAGCCGCAGCACTCTGCCGATCCTGGCCAATGTGCTGCTGAGCGCGGAGCAGGGGCGGCTGAAGTTGGCGGCGACCAATTTGGAGATCGGTATCAATTGCTGGGTTGAGGCCCAGATCGAGGAGGAGGGCACAACGACAGTCCCGGCCCGCCTCTTCACGGAGCTGGTCAATAGCCTTCCCCAGGGAGCGGTCCAGGTCACGGCCCAGGCCGATACCCACGTGGTCAATCTGCAGTGCCTGGGTCTGGGCATCAATACGAATGTCAAGGGCATGGACCCCTCCGAGTTCCCGCTGATTCCGACCGCCGAGGGAGGCGAGCCGCCGATTTTGTTGGAGGCTCCTCTGCTCAAGGAGATGATCAGTCAGGTGGCCTTTGCCGCAGCCAAGGACGAGTCGCGCCCTGTTTTCACAGGCGTGCTGGTGCAGGTCCGCGACGAGCAGGTGACCTTTGTGGCCGCCGATGCTTTCCGCCTGGCCACGCGGACGGCGCCGCTGCCGGGAGCCGCCGAGCCACGCGAGGATATCTTGATCCCAGCGCGCACCCTGACTGAGCTGGCGCGCATCCTGCCCAATGAGGGCCCGGTTGAGATGATCGTCACCCCCAACCATCGTCAGGTGCTCTTCCATACGGAGCAGATCGACCTCGTCTCTCGCCTGCTCGATGGCACCTTCCCCAACTACCGCGCCATCATTCCGGCGGAGTATAAGACGCGCGCGGTGCTCGAGACAAAGGCACTGACCGAGCGTGTCAAGGCCGCCGCCCTCTTCGCGCGCAATAGCTCGAATATTACGCGCCTGAAGATCTCGCCACAGGGCTCCAACGGCTCGGAGACCGGTTCGGTGACGATAGAGGCGACCGCTGAGGATCTGGGCGATACGACCAGTACGCTGAATGCCGCCGTCGACGGCGAGGAGATTCAGATTATTTTCAATGTGGATTACCTGGTCGATGTGCTCAATGTCTTGGATGCACCGGAGGTGGCTCTGGAAGTGACGTCGCCCATGCGCCCCGGCGTCTTACGCCCGGTGGATGCCACAGACTATACGTACGTCATTATGCCCATGCATACGAATCGCAGCTGATTGGCGGGCCTGCTCGCCCCGCTCTTTTGTCCTGTCAGGAAGGGATCGGCGAGGGCGCCCGCCTGGCCCGCCTGGCCCGCCTGGCCCGCCTGCCAGCTCTCGCCCTGCAGGCCAGACCTGGGCCGTTGCTACGCCAGTGCTCCGACGACGCTCGCTCCGTTAGAGGCTGGACCTCCCTCGTTGGTCGACTGCCAGCAGTGAAGGGAGGCTTTTTTAGCGTGGCCTCTCGTTCCCGCCACTGCTCGTGTGGCAAGGCAGGCGGTTCATTACCAGGTGAGCCGGAATTGCCTGTCACGGCTGTTTTTATTGGAGACAGGTAGGTAGATGGAGCCTCGATGCACCTCGTACATCTCGCGCTGACCGACTTTCGCAACTACAGACAGCTTGATCTGCCGCTGGGGCCGGGCCTTTTTCTCTTCTGCGGAGACAACGCTCAGGGCAAGACAAACCTGCTGGAAGCCGTCTCGATGATCGCGACGAGTACTTCGTTTCACGCTACGGCAGATCGCGAGGTGGTGAACTGGTATGCGCCCGACCATCTGGCTCGCCTCGATGCCCGCGTCCGGCGACGCGATGGCGAGTTGCATGTGGAGATCATTATCTTCGATCCAACGCCTCCGCTCCTGGGCAGTGGCGAGCAGGCGCTTCGCCCGCCTCACTGGCCCGGCGGTACGCAGCGCAAACGCATCAAGATCAACGAGGTGCCCCGCCGGGCGCTCGATCTGATCGGCAGCATGACTAATGTGCTCTTCGCCCCCGCCGATCTCCATCTGGTCGATGGCTCGCCCGACGAGCGCCGACGTTTTATCGATCGCAGTCTATGCCAGGTGCGGCCCCGCTATTGCCAGGCGCTGCAGCAGTATCGGAAGATCATTATGCAGCGCGCCGCTCTGCTGAAGCGTATCCGCGACTACCACGAAGATCCTCGCCTGCTGGACTACCTCGACGAGCGCTTGACGCTGCTGGCTACGATGATCATGTTCGAGCGCGAGCGCATGCTCTCGGCCCTCAATGAGCTGGCGGCGCCGTTCCAGGAGCAACTGAGTGAAGGACGCGAGCAGCTGCAGGTTGTCTATCGCCCCTCCTTCCGCCCCCATCCGCAGCGCTCGCTTACGGAGGCTCAGGAGCATTACCTGCGACAGCTCCACGCTGTGCGGCAAAAGGAGATCCACCAGGGAGTCTGCTTGCTGGGGCCGCACCGAGACGATCTGGAGTTTTTGGTCAATGGGATGAGTGTGATCACCTACGGCTCGCGCGGACAGCAACGCACGGTAGCCCTGGCGACAAAGTTCGCCGAGCTGGCCTATATGCGGGCCGCGACCGGAGAAGAGCCGGTGCTGCTGCTGGACGATGTTTTCAGCGAGCTGGATCAGCGGCGACGGGAGCAGCTCTTGCAGGCCATCCTCAATCATGAGCAGGTGCTGCTGACCACGACTGACGCCGCCCATTTTCCCCCAGAGGTGCTAGAGCGGGCTTCCAGGTTCCAGGTCGTCAACGGCCAGCTTCACCCCTGGTAAAGCAGCCCCCTGACCTGGGTAGGCCTGGCCAGCCCCAGGGCCTGGTCAGGCCAAGACCTTTGTCCCTTGTACCTTGTGCGCGCCTTCTCCTCAGTGCTCTGCCTCGCTATCGGAGGAGGCCGCCGAGCGCTCGCGAGCCTCTCCGGCGGTCCATAGCTCGGGAGTGGCGCCAGCGGCTGGACCCTGGGCAGCGGGGGAACGCCCAGCCAGGCCAGGCGCGGGCGGATTGACGCCGAGATGCTCATAGGCCAGGCGCGTGGCCACTCGCCCACGCGGGGTGCGGGCAAGAAAGCCGAGCTGGAGCAGGTATGGCTCGTAGACATCCTCGATCGTCTCCGGGTCCTCACTCGTGCTGGCCGCCAGCGTCTCGAGGCCGACCGGCCCTCCATCAAACTTATGGATAATAGTCAGCAAGAGATGGCGGTCAGTCTGGTCCAGACCAATGTGATCGATCTCCAGGGCATCGAGGGCGGCACGGGCGATCTCGCGCGTAATCACGCCGTCAGCCTTGACCTGAGCATAATCGCGCACGCGCCGCAGGAGACGGTTGACGATGCGCGGTGTGCCTCGGGCCCGGGTTGCGATTTCTTCAATGCCCTCCTCCTCGGCAGGGACACGCAGGATGCGCGCCGAGCGGCGCAGAATCTGCTTGAGGGCTTCAACATTGTAATATTCCAGGCGATAGATGGCCCCGAAGCGGTCGCGTAACGGGGCAGAAAGGGCGCCAACGCGCGTTGTGGCCCCGACCACGGTGAAGGGCGGCAAAGAGATCCGCAGTGAGCGAGCCCCCGGCCCCTTGCCAATCACCACATCGATGGCGAAGTCCTCCATCGCCGAATAGAGACGCTCCTCCACGGCACGCGCGAGCCGATGGATCTCATCAATAAAGAGCACCTCGCCCTCTTGTAGCGAGGTCAGGATAGAGGCGAGATCGCCGGCGTGCTCGATGGCTGGACCCGAGGTCGTTTTCAGACTGACCCCCATCTCGGCGGCAATAATGTTACAGAGCGTGGTCTTGCCCAGGCCGGGCGGCCCATAGAGCAGGACATGATCTACAGGCTCATTCCTGCGCCGGGCCGCCTCCAGCAAAATAGCCAGATTCTCCTTAATGCGCTCTTGGCCAATATATTCAGACAAGCGGCGGGGGCGCAGACTGCTCTCGATAATCTCCTCTTCCTGGCTCACGCGCGGCGAGACGAGCCGGTCGCTCATAGTTCTCTCCTAGTGATCTCTCTCCTGTATCTGATTCGGCCAGCGTCGGGGACTGCTCCATCGGCTGTCATCCAGGAGGCACGGTATGGTGTTGCCCACCTTCCTCCGCTCTCAGCTGAGAAGCCTCTTTCCACCCAACCCAGGGTTTCCCTACCTTTCCTATCTCTTCGGAGAAGGAGCATTCAGTATCATCCCTCTCCCTCTCTTTCTTTCCCTACATTATAGCAGCGGAAGCCCGGGGGAGAAAGCGCCTGGCTGGCCTTAATTGGGCTGCCGCGGCGGATCGATGGGCGCCTGGCTGCGCGGGGTCAGCAGGCCAGCTGAGCAGAGAGAAGGGCAGGAAGCAAGAGAGCGCAGAGCATCTGGCCATGCAAAAGTACCATTCCAGCGAGGCTCCTTGACACTGGTACGTTGCTCTCCTACAATCGATCCACGAAAGACCTAGCGAGAGGATAAGGTAAGGAAGGAAGAAGAGGATCGAGGATGATCAACCGCTCCAGCCGCTACGCCGTCGCTCAGCCTTCCCGTCCACCTTCACGAGTCTGGCTTTCCGCTCGAGCCACTGCCACTGCCACAGCCGGTGGTCATCGCAGCAATGGTGTAGCGACAGCGACAGCAGCAAAAGCAGCGACGGGGGTCCTGGCCGTGTCCACACCTGGAACGACGCTTTATGTTTACCGCGACCATCGCAACTGGGTGCGTACGCTGGACTGGTCGCCCGATGGGACCTGTATCGCTTCTGCCAGCATGGACGGCACAGTGCAAGTCTGGGAGGCCGCCACGGGCAGCGAGCGCTTTACCTATACTGGTCACCGGGGCCAGGTCTTGACGCTGGCCTGGTCGCCTAACGGGGCCTATGTAGCAACAGGCGGCAACGATCGGACCATGCAGATATGGAATGCCGCCGATGGCGAGCGACTGCTCTCGCGCCGTGACCACGCGCGCTACATTCTGGCCCTGGCCTGGTCTCCAGTAGGGGCCAGGCTGGCTTCTGGCAGCGAAGATGGCCTGGTGGAGATTTGGAGCCTGAAGGACGGCGATATTATCTTTACCTACGGCGGCCACAGTCATAAGGTGCTGGCCCTGGCCTGGTCGCCAGAGGGACAGTGTGTCGCCTCGGCCTCCTGGGATGGCACCCTCCAGGTCTGGGAGGCGAGCAATGGCCAGCAGCGCTTCGCTCCTTTGCAGCATGGTACTCCACTAGGGGCCTTAGCCTGGTCGCCTGACGGCCAGTATCTGGCCTGCGGCGGCTTCGGAGGCCAGGTCTATCTTTGGAATGCTGCCACGGGCGAGGCTCTCTGCAGCTACGTGGCTCATCCCGGCTGGGTTAATGCCCTGGCCTGGTCCCCTGACGGGCGCTACCTGGCCTCTGGCGGGGATGACGGGAAAGTCCACCTCTGGGAGCTGGCCGCACGCGAGATTACCTTTACTTACGCCGGTCACAGCGATCAAGTCAATGCCTTGGCCTGGTCCCCTGATGGAAGCTACATCGCCTCCGCCGGCGATGATCAGACCGTGCAAGTCTGGTTCACTCCTTGACTGCCCGGACGATGACCAGCGGCATTAAGCCGCCCCCTTCATGGCGCCTGGAAACGACGCGCAGCCCGGCCTCGGTGAGCGTGGTAAGTGTGGCCCGATTCCAGTGACAGTTGCCTGCACAGCGCCTCATCAGAGGCGTCAGCAGGTCTTGTAGCCGCGCCGTCACAGGGCTGGCTGCGCGTACGTGCTCTGCCAGGAGCAAGAGGCCACCTGGCTTGAGCACACGCCGAATCTCGGCGAAGCCCCGCGCCGGCTCCTCAACCGAACAAAAGACCAGCGTGGCAACCACGCTATCGAACGTTTCGTCAGCAAAGGGCAGATCCTCTACCCGGGCCTGGTGCAGCTGTAGAGGCACAAGGGCCTCCCCCTGGCGCCGTCGCGCATAGCGCAGCATAGCCGGGTCTGGTTCGACGGCCTCGATCCTCTCCACACGACGAGGGTCGTAATAGGCGAAGTTTAGCCCCGTGCCAGCCCCCACCTCCAGTACATGGCCCTGGGCTGCCCCTACGATTTCCCTTCTGAGGGCCTTCTCCCACGCTCCTCCCGCCCGGCTCAGTCGCTCGTAAACGGCGGCAAAAAGCGGATGATGAATACTCTGCATGGCGTTTGACAGCTTTCTTGAGAGAATGTTACTATAGCTGAGAGCGCGAGCCGACTCTCCTACACCGGCAACCTGCGCGCCTCAGCTAACGTGCACTATACAGAAGCACGCAACGCAACGACGACCGGAGACCGTGGCCCCAGTCTCTGTCTGCGTCCTGGTCGGCCCGGCTCCTCTCTCAACGGAGTAACGTAACGGATGAACAACGACGATGCTACTCCCATCTATTGCGACCGCTGCGGCCAGGCCAATCGCTCACAGGCTCGCTTCTGCTTCCACTGCGGGCAGCCCTTGCCAGAGCACCCCCTCTCGACGATGCCCGGGATCGAGAGGGAAACCGCGTCTGATGTGAGTGCCAGCACCGGCAAGCTCCCGCTCAATCATCTGCTGCGGCAGCGCTACCGCATCGTGGCTCTGCTCGGCAAGGGCGGCATGGGAGCCGTCTATCGCGCTCAGGATACGCAGTTTGGCGACCGCCCGGTGGCAATCAAGGAGATGAGCCAGAGCGGTCTAACCCCGGAAGAGATCGCTGAAGCAGCGGCGGCCTTCAAGCAGGAGGCTCTGCTCCTGGCGAACCTGATGCATCCTAATCTGCCGCGCATCTACGATCATTTCTCGGAAGAGGGACAGTGGTACCTGGTGATGGATTTCATCGAGGGCGAGTCTCTGGAGCAGCATTTGCTGCGCTGGCAGCGGGAGCATCCACATGGCCCGCCCGGCCTGCCGATTGCCGAGGTGCTGGATATCGGCATTCAGCTCAGCTCGGTGCTCGGCTATCTCCATAGCCGCCAGCCACCGATCATTTTCCGCGATCTGAAGCCGAGCAACGTGATGCGCACCGCCGAGGGCCATCTCTACCTGATCGATTTTGGCATCGCTCGCCACTTTAAGCCAGGGCAGGTGCGCGATACCCGCGCTTTCGCCTCTTGGGGCTACGCCGCCCCCGAACAGTATGGCAAGGCGCAGACGACGCCGCGCTCCGATGTCTATAGCCTGGGCGCCACGTTGCACCACCTGCTGACCGGCCAGAATCCTACGCAGTCCCCTTTCCGCTTTACGGCAATGCACTCCTATACCCAGCCGCTGGAGTACGAGCTGGAGAAGCTGATTATGCTGATGGTCAGCCTCGATGAGCAGCAGCGCCCAGCTTCGATGGCCGCTATTAAGCAGGAGCTGCAGCGCATCGCTGCGCTTCAGACAAGCGGCCAGCTTATCAATCAGTCGCAGACGCTGCCCTCGCTGACGGCGGCCTCGTCGGAGACGCCCGCCCCTGCTTCGCCGGCAGCTCCTGCCGGTGCAGGCCCGACGCCCGAGGTGATCTCGACGCCGGTACCAACGCCAGCGCCTGGCGCCTCCTCTATTACCCCACGCCTGGAGGTGTCGCCATCAACCCCAATGCCTGGCCGGCGCCTCTATACCTACAGTGGCCACAGCGAGCGCGTCTTTGCCCTGGCCTGGTCCCCTGACGGGCGCCGCCTGGTCTCTGGTGGCTACGATCACACCCTTCAGGTCTGGGACGCCACGACGGGACGGGAGATCTTCGCTTACCGCGGCCATCAAGAGCCGGTACGCACCGCCGCCTGGTCACCCGATGGGAACCATATCGCCTCGGGAAGCAACGATCATACGGCCCACGTCTGGGAGGCCGCCAGCGGACGCCGCGTGACAGCCTTCCGCGGCCACCAGGATTCGGTGATCTCGCTGAGCTGGTCCCCCAGCGGACACCTGATCGTCTCCGCCAGCCTGAGCAAGCAGGCCCTTGTGTGGGAAGCCATGACGGGGAAGCGCGTGGCGACATTGCGCGGCCATACGAGCCTGGTGAGCGCTGTGGCCTGGTCACCCGATGGAACGCGCATCGCCTCTGGCAGCCTGGATAAGACAGTGCGCATCTACGACGCCAGTTCCTGGGAGGTCATTTTCGTCTATCAGGGCCACTCCGACAGTGTCTCTACCCTGGTCTGGTCACCCGACAGCACACGCCTGGCCTCCGCCGGCGAAGATAAGACCGTCCAGGTCTGGGACGCCACCAACGGGCATCATATTTTAACATATACCAATCATAGCGATGAGGTGACAGCCCTGGCCTGGTCGCCCGACGGGACGCGCCTGGCCTCCGCCAGCGAAGATAAGACCGTCCAGGTCTGGGATGCCACGAGCGGCGATCACCTCCTGACTTATAGCGAGCACCCCGAGGACGTCAACGCCGTTGCCTGGTCACCCGATAGCACACGCCTGGCCTCCGCCGGCGACGACGGCCAGATCCACGTCTGGCAGGTAGCCTGATGAGCCAGGGACCCGGCCCACTCCCCCACCCAAGAAGGTGGGCTGCTGGCTCCCAGTTCCGCCCCTGTCCTTCCCGCCAAGGCCAGGCTTGGGAAAGACAGGGGTCCTTTCTGCTCGCCGACCAGCGCTCACTCGGGCTTCCAGAAGTCGAGGAGATACTCGAAGGTGGTGCCCATAGTGATATAATTGCTGGGCCAGCCGAAGATCCCCACACGATTGACAATATTGGTACGGTCCCAGATGATGATGTTACGTAGCTCATAGCCGGCCAGGCGCAGGGCCTCGATCACGGCCAGGTGGATGGTGATACGCTGGTTCTCCCACCACATGTCGGTAACATTGACCACACAATGAGCGCGCTTCCTGAGCAAGGGCCGTAGCCCGGCGAAGATTTCGCGCATGGCCTGAGCATAGGCCTCTAGCTCGAGCGTCCCCAGGTCTTCAGGCAGCTGGCTGTACTGCTCAACACGGTGGTATTGATCATTCTTCCGCGCCTGACCACGCCGGCTTTTGTTGAGGCGCACTCGATTGAGCAGGTTAGCGTAGGGGGGCGAGGTGACAATACAGGCAACACTTTCGGGGTCCAGGTACAAGGGAATGTTGCGCGCGTCGTCCTGAAGGGCCAACTGACGAGGCTGAATCGCCAGGGGCTCGCCAGGCAGCGACTCGCGGCTGAGCCGCTCCTCCGCCAGGGCAACGTAGTCAGGATGGATGTCGAAGCCAACGGCGTTGCGCCCAACATCACGGGCCGCAATGAGGGTGGTGCCACTGCCCATAAAGGGATCAAGCACGAGCTCGCCACGATGCGTGAAGAGTTCAATGCAGCGCCGCGCCAGGGCAATGGGGAAGGCCGCCGGATGCTTCTGCTTGTCGCGAATATCGCGTTTCTCGTAGGAGAACTGCCAGACGCCCAACTGGCATTTGATCCATTCTTTGGGCGTCAGGCAGTTGAGATGGGAGGGATCACAGTGGCAGGTACGTTGGCCACTAATCATGAGCTTCTTCGGTTGGGCTTTCATGAGGATGTTTGTCCCTCCCTTCCCGCTCCCCCGCTCGCTCGGAGACAGGCAGGGTAGAGTCTGGCAATCGCATCAGGGACGTGGACCAAGGCTCACAACCCGTCAGCCTGCTTGCCCTCGGCTGACTGGATCGATCTATCTACCTACTCTATTATTCTACCTCCTCATACTACGTTCTTTTGCGCCCAACAATAATCTGCCTGGTACCATTACCAAAAAGCCGCCGCTCGTAATCACCATAGATGGCCTCGACCGCGAAACCACTGGCAAGAAAGAGCAGCTGTAGCTCACGCGGAAAGTACATGTGGAGATCGAGCTGCGTCAGATAGCGCTCGTTCTCCCCCTGCTCGGAGAAACGTTCGTGAATCCAGACCATGTGCTCAAGCTGCTCACAGGGATCGTAGCGACGGCTACTGTAGATGAGCAGGGTGCTCTCATCAGCGGGATCGCTGATTTCGTCTTCCAGATAGAGCTGGGTGGGACGATTAAGAGCAGCGCTGAGATAGTCAAGGTTGGGAAGCAGGACATCGACAACAAAGCGCCCGCCGGGCGCCAGGTGATCATAGGTGCAGCGAAAGGCGGCCAGCTGCTCTTCAATGGTGTAGAGATGGCCAGCCGAGTTGAACGGCAGAAAGATCAGGTCAAAGTCGCCGCAGGAGGGCAAGTGATAGTTGCGCATGTCACCCTCATGGAGGATGACGCGGCGCTGCACCTCCAGCGGCTCGCCTCCGAGCTTGCGCCGGTAGGCAGCGAGCATCTGGGGCGAGCTATCCAGGCCCTCAACGAGCAGCTCGGGGAAGCTGCGCGCCAGGGGCAGGCCCAGACGCCCACTGCCACAGGCCAGCTCTAGCACATGTCTGGATCGATATTCCTTGATAAGCTCATGCCAGAAGGGTACATCCTGTTCGCTCTGGCTTTGATATTCCAGATCGTAATCCTCAGCTCGCTCGTAATACTCACCGACACAATAGGTCATACTGGTCCTCACCAGCCAGGCATCAACACAAGACGGTGCGTAAAGAGCAGGTCCAGTACAGGTCAGAGTACGGGCTTGCTACGCACAAATGCCCCTTTTGCAGGGGCAGTAGCAGAGACAGGGGAAACGGTTAGAGAAGGAAAACGATGGAGGAGAACGGCAGAGGAACCGCTCTCACCATCTACAGTAGAGTTTAACATATGGCGGGTCTGCAAGGCAAGGGGTCTTGAGCCTTCTCTTGATGGTGCCTTTCTCCTCTTTGGCAGATCCCGCTCTCCCGCTCCTTCGGCCCACGTGATATATTACGGTTGACCCACGTCCGCGCCCGCCTGACAACAGGGCACCTGACGACGTGGGCGGCGCCGGCAGCAAACAGCTATCGCCAGGAGAGCGGTCGGGCCTGCGCTGACTGTTCCCGGTGGATAGCCGCCATCCATTCGCAAACAAAACAATACTGATACTTTTCTCGGCAGCAGAGGAACATAAGGAGCATCTTTATGAAAATCAGAGGGAAAATTGTGGCGACCGGCCTCATTGCCAGTGGCGTTCTGGGGACGGTAGCAGTGGTCAATAAGATTACTGAAGCGCTGGCCGGCGAACTCAGTCCCGGCCTTGCCGGCGAGGGGCGCCGCTATCCCTGGAAATACGGTGACGTCTTCTATACCATACAGGGACCGCGCGAGGCGAAGCCTGTAGTGCTCGTCCACGGCCTCGGGCCTGGTGCCTCGTCCTACGAGTGGCGGCGTAACATCGAAGTCCTGGCTCAAGATTTTCGTGTCTATGCTCTCGACCTGCTCGGCTTTGGCCTCTCGGATCGCCCGGCCATTGCCTACGAGCCGCAGATTTTCAGCGACCTGCTCAGCGATTTCCTGCGCGAGGCGGTGCGTGCACCGGCCCTCGTTGCGGCGCGTGGACTGAGCGGAGCCTATGCTATCGCCGATGCCTACCGCCACCCGAGCAGCTACGAGCGGCTGGTCTTGGTTTCGCCCCCGGCGACCATGCTTGAAGAGCCTTCCCAGAGTCCGCTTCGGGCGGTCTTGCGCCTCGGCTTGCGTCTGCCCCTCGTTGGTCAGTTCGCCTACAATGTATTGACCACCCGGCGCGCCATCCGCAACTACTATGAAGAGCGTGCCTACTACGATCCCTCCCTCATCAGCGATGAGCTGATCGAATACGCCTATATCAGCGCTCATCAGCCCGAGGCGCGCTTCCCTGTAGCCGACCTCCTGGCCGGCAACCTGCATGGCGATGTCAGCGAGCCGCTCGCGCGTCTGACCGTGCCTGTGATGGCGCTCTGGGGCCAGAACGGCGCGGGCACCAGCGCGGCCTTCAAGCGAGTCAATCCCCAGATTGAAACGCACGTCCTTGAACGCTGCGGCGAGCATCTGCAGGAGGAGCAGCCGGGGACTTTCTCTTCGCTCCTGCATTCCTTTGTTGGCAGCGCCGTCTAGGTGACCTTGCCAGATTCTCAGCCCAGGCAGCGCCCGCGGGCGCCCGGGCTGAAGGGTCAAGACCCAGAGGAAGCCGCAGCCTCGCTGAACGGAGCTGCGGCTTCTTGCGTTAGCTCTGGCCCGCGCCCTCTTCCTTCCCTGCTCTCCGGCTCACGAGCGACGATGTGGCGGATGGGGCCGGAACTGCAGGGCCTGAGCTTGCTGGAGGCGACTGAGAGCCAGGTCCACTGCCGCGGCCTGACGATCCATCTGCAGACGGTAGAAGACCCGCAGAGCGGCCCGGTAGCAGTTACGGGCCTGCTCCAGGTAGCCGCTTCTGCTGCGAGGATCACGCCCCAGCTGGCTGTAGGCTTTGCCACGCTCAAATTGCAGCTGGGCCCACTCACAGGGGAAGACTGCGCGCCTGTAGACCTGCAGGGCCTGATCGTAGCAGGCCAGTGCCTGGCGCAGCGCCTCCTGACGCCGCCGGCCTCGGGTTGGCAGACGGCGGTAGGCTCGACCCAACGCCTGCAGGGTAGCCGCCCAGAGGGTCGGTGCGCTTTCAGGCCGGTAGACCTCCAGGGCCGCCGCATAGCAGGTCATAGCCTGCCGCAGATGACGGTAGCGATTGCCCTCACGCAGGCCGCTCCAGGCATCGCCCAGGGCGCGCTGGAGCTGGGCCCATTCTTCGGGATGGCTGTCGCGCCTGTAGACCTGCAGCGCCGCCTGATAACAGCGCATCGCCTGGCGGAGCAGGCCCTCCCGCTGGCCCGCCAGCTGCTGCAGAGCTACGCCTAGATTGTGCTGCACTCTGGCCCATTCGTACGGGAAAGCCTCCCGTCTGTAGACCTGCAGCGCCGCTCGATAGGCCGCAATGGCCTTGTGTAAGAAGGTGCAGCGGACCGGCCCCATACAATCGGCATAGGCATTGCCGAGATTGCTCTGCACCAGTGCCCACTCGACGGGATGGCTGCCCCGGCTATAGATACGCAGGGCAGCCCGGTAGCAGTCGATGGCCCGCGCCAGATATTCCTGACGCTTGCGCCCGGGCAGACTGCGGTAGACATTGCCCAGATTGAGCTGTGTCGCCGCCCAGTCAAGCGGCACTGCCTCGGGCGTGCGCATCTCCAGCGCTGCCTGCAGGCAAATCAAGGCCCGCTCCAGAAAGGGAGGCCGCTCCCCTTCCTGGCTGACACCGGCCAGTTCAGCATAGGCAATGCCAAGATTGTTCTGGAGCCGCGCCCACTCCCACGGATAAGCCTCGCGAGTAAAGACTCTCCTGGCTGCCTGGTAGCACATGATGGCGCGTTCAATATTGAGGCGACGTGGCTGACCAGGCAGCTGGAGATAGGCGTTGCCGCGCTTCTGTTGCACGGTCGCCCATTCGAAGGGATGGGTGACATGGGTATATATTTGCAGCGCCGCCTCATAGCAGGCAATGGCCCGCCGCAAATTCACTGCACGCCCACCAGCAGCGGCCAGCTGGGCCAGAGCATCCCCCAGCCCCTGCTGAGCAGAGGCCCACCCGATCGGATGCTCCTCCCGCGTGTAGACCTGCAGCGCCGCCTCATAGCAGGCAATGGCTTCTCTCAGTTGTTGTTGCCGATCACCAGCGGACAGCTTCGCAAGGATATGACCACGCTCAAGCTGCGCCGCTGCCCATTCGGCATCTTGTCGCATATCATGATGGTTGATCATACCAGAACTCAGCCCCCTGCTGGATTACTTCGTCCCTACTGGAACAATCGACTGTTCCAGCCCTCGCTTGAGATACTCGTCCACCAGCGCCGCTGGACCTCTCCCTCCAAGCTGACGGCCCTCGCTCGTTGCAGAGCAGAGCAAGACAACAAGCTATAGACAAGCCAGCGGCAGACGATAGGGGCAGATTGGTCGATGAGCTACGGCGAGAGACGATGAGCGATGGGTTGATCTGGCTGATACCTTTAGCTTAGAAAATGGAAGCCACATCTGTCAAGCATTCAAGCAGACAGGCAAGATCGACAGGCAGACGGGTAAGGGTCCGCGGCTGGCCAGGTAGCCAGAGCGCGCTTCACAGGCCTGTACCCTCGCCCGCCTCCATGAGCAGGGGAAGAGTAAACCAGAAGGTCGAGCCAGCTCCAGGCTGACTGGAGACCCCAACGCTCCCCTGGTGGCGCTCAATAATGGTCTTGCAGATGTGCAGACCCAGACCAAGGCCGGGGCTGGCGCTCCCCTGGGCCTGGATGCCAGGAACGCGATAGAAGCGCTCCCAGATGCGTCGCTGCTCGGCAGGGGGCAAACCCGGCCCCTGATCACGGACAGAGACCCGAGCCTGGCACCCTTCACACTCAACAGAGACCTCAATCGGGCTTTCGCGCGGCGAGTATTTAATGGCGTTGGTGAGATAATTGGTGACAACGAGGCCTACGCTCTCAGCGTCAACCAGCACCATGATGGGCGCCGGCTCGCTCTCCGGCTCCAGCTCCTGGCCAGCAACCAGCAGACGAATACACCGCTGAGCCGCCGTCGACTGCAAATCGCTCACCGTCTGGCGGACGATGGCCAGCAGATTCTCAGGCCGACGCTGTACCACAAGGCGATCAGCCTGGGCCCGCGAGGACTCTAATAAGTCGCGCACCAGGCGCGTCAGAAGCCCGGTCTGACGATCCGCCCGCTCCAGCAGCTCCTGGACAATGGCCAGTTTCTCACGCTGCTCAGCGGTCAGAGGCAGGCGCTGCAGATGGCGCCGGGCCAGCTGCACATTCCCCTTGATGGTGGTTAGTGGGGTCCTGAGTTCGTGGCTGGCAATACTAAGGAACTCGTCCATGCGGCGGTTGCTCTCGCGCAAGGCCAGCTCATTGGCGCGCGCTTCCGCCCGCTCGTGCAAAAGACGCTCGTGCTCGGTAACCAGGGCCGCCAGACGAGCCACCGCCCGGATGAGCGCCACCTCTTCAGCACTATACTCGTGCTCACGCTCGATATGCTGAATACGGATCAGCCCAATCAGCTGCTGGTCAATGAGCATCGGGGCAATCACTGCCGCATAACGCTCACCGGCCTCAACAGGGACCACGCTGCTGCCACCATCGTTCTGACCAAGCAAGCGATCCGCTCGTAAGGCGGCCACGGCCTCGGGAGGAAAGGAGAGACTGAGCTGCGGCTCAGCGGGACAATGCAGCGGCAGCCAACCCTGCCAGCCCTCACCATCGTATTCATCACCAGCATACGCCAGCAATTGTAGCACATCGCTCTCCGCTGCCAGATGCAGGATAGCGACCTGATGACAGTTCAAAACCTGACAGATCAGCCGCGCAAGTCGATGCGTAATCTCGTGTCTCTGGTGCAGGCCAGGCGCGCCCGTTTCGGCAGATGAGGAACCAACGTGCTCGGGCTGAGGACTGGCCAGGTCGCGCGGGATCTCCACCAAAGCCTCAGCCAGGGCCAGCAGGGCCTCTAGAGCCTCGTGAGTACGCCGTTCGAGGAGATAGCGCTCGGTGACATCGCGCCCAATGGCTACAGCCCCAATCACAGAGCCACGGTCATCGCGCACAGGCGAGCCACTCACACTAATGCGCCGCTCACAACCGTTGGGCAGGCGCAAGAGAAGATCACTGAATGGAGCATCGGCAAGCACCTCGCCGCGGAGCAGACGCTGCGAGGGCCATTGCTCACGCGCCAGCGCTTGCCCGGTGGCATCGCGCAAGTCAAGCCGGGCCAGATAGTCATCAACGGTCATCTCTTTTTCAGAGAGCGGCGCCACCCGACTCAAGAAGCGCCGAGCCGCGGCATTGACACTGAGAATCCACCCTTCGCTGTCAAAGATAAAGACAGCATCGGTCATCGCCTCAAAGGTCGCCTCTAGCTGGTTAGCACGCAGCGTCGCCTCATAGGCCGTCTGAATAAGCTCGTCTTCGAGCCGCTTGCGGTCTGTGATGTCGGTACAGGTGCCAACCCATTCGCGAATGCTGCCGTCAGCCTCGCGGACCGGAACGCCACGCACCCAGAAGGTACGATAGACCCCATCGTAGCGCCGAATGCGATACTCAATCTCGTAAAAACCGCCGCTGGCCAGCGCCTGCGACCAGACGTGCAGCGTTCCAGGCCGGTCATCAGGATGGACAGCATCGAGCCAGCCTAACCCCAGGACTTCTTCAGCACTCTGCCCGGTATAGGCTCGCCAAGAGGGCGAGTCCTCCTCAACCAGCCCCTGAGCATTGGCAACCCAGACAATCTGAGCAGTGGCCGCTACCAGCGAGCGGTAGCGCTCTTCACTACGCCGAAGGCGCTCCTCCATGCCGGCAGCTTCGCCCGCCGGCAGAGAAAGGCCCTCCCCAGAGGGAGCCGGCGGCAGTTCCGGGAATGTGCTCATGGCGTTCCTGCTCTTTTCTTCACCGCTATTCCAGTTTCGGCTCAGAGACGCTTTTGAGGCAGTTCAATCAATAAGGACATTTACCTTGTAATTGATATATCAATATGTTTTGTGGCAGCAGTCTAAGTGTAGCAGGGAGAGCGGGAGTGCGTCAAGTTTTTGCAGGCTCGCTCACATGCTCCTCTACAGGGAGTCTGATGGGGAGCGCCTGCGTTGCAGGAGGTCAAATAACGACGGCCCGCCGCCTGTCGAACTGCGGGGAGGGCTCCAGTTCGGCAGGCAGCAGACCGTTCCAATCTCGGAAGGGTGGGTCTCTTGCTTATCCTGAGCAGCAGGGGCCAGCCGCTGCCTAGCTGACCACCGCGCGGCGGAAGGTATAGATGCCCAGAAAGAGGAAGGCAACAAAGGTCACACCCAAACCCAGCAGCACCCAGCCAATGCCCAGAGTCGGCAGGGTATAGCCGTGGACTGGAGGCACCATTGCATAGCGCAGGCCCTCGCAGGCATAGGTCAAGGGATTGAAAAGGGTGATCACCTGAAACCAGCGGATACCATCCAGCTGACTCCAGGGATAGTAGGTGCAGCCAGTGAAGATGAGCGGCGTAAAGATCAGAGCGAACATCAGGCCAATCTGTTCAGGCTTCACCAGCGTCCCAATCGTCAGACCAAGAGTGGCCCCTGCCAGAGCGGTGAGTACCATGATGCCGATGATGACCCCGATGGCATCGGCGCGCACGCTGTAGCTGCTACCGAGCACCCAATAGGCCAGAGGGAAGATGATCGCGCCGGCCACCAACCCACGTAAGGCCGCAAAGAGAATTTTTTCGAGGGCCACCAGGCTCACCGGCAGCGGGGCCAACAGGCGATCATCGATCTCGCGCCCAAAGCCCAAATCGAGCACCAGAGGCAAGGTCACGCCCTGCAGGGCCGTTGTGACCACCGTCAGCCCGACGATGCCAGGTAGCAGGAGCGAGGCATAGCTCTGCTGAGCAGCGCCAATCGAGGGCAGCACCTTGCCAAAGATGAAGAGAAAGAAGAGCGGCTGAAGGAGCACCTGAATCAGGAAGGGAATGAACTCCCGTCCCGTCACCACCAGGTCGCGGCGCAAGATGGCCAGAAAGGCCACCAGGATCATCAGTAGCCGGCTGCGGGGCCGCCTCTCCTTCGTCTTCTTCTCAAGAAAAATTGCATCTATCGATGTTTCAACACTCATGAACGGAGATTCCTCCCTGTCAGGTAGATGAAGACGTCTTCAAGGCTTGGGCGGGCCACATGGAGATCGCGCAGCTCAGCGCCGCTGGTGCTGACGACGCGCATGGCCTCGACTGCCAGCTCCCCCGCCTCCTCGCCATAGAGGCGGAAGGAGCGGGTCCCGTGATTCTCTTGTCCATCCTCAGCGGGCAGTTCTTCGATGCGCGGTGACCCTGGTAACTGCTCTAGCAAAGCGCGCAGACCATCAGGAGAGGGAGCGCCATCCCCGTTATGGGAAGCCATAGCCGTCTGAGGAAGGCGCAGGCGCAGCTCCAGGCGCGTTCCGCCTGGCACCAACTTCTTGAGATTATCGGGCGTATCAAGCACCAGGATATGGCCATGATCCATAATGGCAATGCGCTCGCAGAGCTGCTCGGCCTCCTCCATATCGTGTGTCGTCAAGAGGATCGTCACCCCGCGCTCGTGCATGGCGCGAATGCGGTCCCACAAGAAGAGGCGCGACTGCGGATCAAGGCTATTAGTCGGCTCGTCGAGAAAGAGCACGTCCGGCGAGTGCATCAGGGCGCGGGCCAGCATCAGCCGCTGCGCCATTCCACCCGAGTAGCGCCTGATCTTTTCACGCCCCCGTCCCTCCAGGCCCAGCTCCTTAAGCAAGGCCTCGGCGCGCGCCTCGCGCTCCGCTCGTGGCACGCCATGATAGGCAGCGTGGAAGGTCAGAATCTCACGCGCACGCAGACTCTGGTCCAGATTACTGCGCTGAGGCACCACCGAGATGCGCTGCTTGACGCCGATGGGATCACGCACCACATCAACGCCCATGATCTGCACCGTGCCGCTGGTGGGCAAGACACTGGTCGTCAGAATACCGATGGTCGTGGTCTTCCCTGCCCCATTGGGGCCGAGCAGACCGAAGATCTCACCGCGACGCACGCTGAAGGAAATGCCATCGACAGCATTCACCTTGCTGTGCGGATAACACTTGACGAGATCGCGCACCTCAATGGCCAGCTCTTCTGTCTCCTCTGTCCGCATCGGTACTTTTCTCTCCATATCTGTTTGAGACATTTTTACTATCTTTACTCACTTTCTACAGCTTCACCAGCTGCGGCAGATCTGCAGGCAGATCATGCACAGCAGCAACGGGAGGACCTCCTTACACTCTCATGGTCATTGAGACCCCTCTCCATAGAGACAGTCGCCCCCCCCGAGACACTCTACGCTGCCCGCTAGCTGAGCTGTTGTCTGGTCGAGGAGAAGCCGCCGCTGACAGCTCTCCTTCTGGTGGTCCTGGCAGGCTACGAGCAATGCGCACAGCGTGGTTGCCACGGCCCAGGCTGGCGCGTGTCCTTTCCTGGATGGGCCTCTTGCTCAGCATAATTCACCAACTCTATGGCTATATATGCCATACCTATTGGAATTTTATCACGAGACCATGAAAATATCAATATTTTCATGGCGGATAATACTAGAGTGGTGAAGAGAGACGCTGCTGCCCCTCATCGGCCCGCTAGATATCCAGGAACTCCACGCCGTCCTCTTCCTGATCAGCTTTCATGACTTGACAGACCGCCTCATACAGCTCTACCGGCAGATGAGCGCCTAGCTCCTCCAGAGAGTCGTAGACCTCCAGCCGATAGCCATAGTCTTGGGGCCAGCAGGCCCACTCGCGGCCCTGACAGCTTTGTCGCGACCAATATCGCGAGTCGTTCCAGTCTGGTCCTTCTCGAACATAGACAGCAAACTTGCCTTTGCGCGTCAGATAGACGCGATAGAGCATTTCGCGGCCTTGCTCTGGCTGGCGACTCAGACCACGGGCCAGCAGGCGCCCGAAAAAGCGCTTATAGACACGGGCCATGCTGCCCACCCTGACCGTGATTTCCTCAAAACCGGTCCGTCGCGCTTCCTCGCGCTCCACAAAGCGACGGAGGGCCGCGGCAATGGTAGCCGAAAGGTTACCACCCGCCAGCCGCTGAGCCTTCTCAAAGATCGGGAGATCAGCATCTGCTACATAGATGGTGCGATTTGGCAATGTCGGTACCTCCTACCGGGGCTTCTCTGCGAGTTCTGACCAGACCCCGCACAGGGTTCAGCCTTATTGAGCCTTCTCACACAGTTCCGCCACGCTTCTCCTCCAGCTATCTCAGCGCGACAGAAAGATCTGTATACTTCTACGTATATGTAGCACTGCATGACAGTATAATATACGTATACGTATATTTTCAAGGAGGGTACAAGGGAGCAGTTGAGGACAGTTCAACCTGGCCTAGCCGGGTCTTGTGCGTCCTGGCCAGGGAGGGGCCAGTGAGGCCCGCCCCCTGGAGGTGCGGCGTAGCCTCGCTCAGCCCAGGCGCTGAAAGCCAGAGAGACGACCGGCGCCTGAGTGGGCTGGCTTCTCTGCTAGGAGCAGCCCCAAAGTACATCGACGTAGTTCGCTGGCCCGCTGAAGCGCAAGAGGTAGCTGCTGGGGCAGCCTGTCCCTTGAGAGAAATCGCGCACAATGATACGGACTTGCTGCATGCCCTGGGGGCGGATCTGCCCGCTGGCCGGGAGCAGATAGATGTCACTGCGCCCGCCTTCGTTTGAAGGAACCGGCCAGAGGCTGCTGTTGCCGCCAGGGCCGGCGATGCTGGTGGACCAGGCCAGGTTTTGCTGAGTGGCGCCGCGGCTGCTCAGGATGAGGGTACAGGACCAGCCCGGGTAGCCGCTGTTATCTACCGCCGGCAAGGTGTAGACGCAGTCGCTGCTGCTGGCGCCGGGGTGAGCTTGCAGGCTGGCTTTATCAGCCAACAGCAGGGGTTGAGCAGCCTGGGCAGTGGCGGTAGCGGCGAGCTGGGCCCGGGCCCGGGCCTGGGCGACGGCAGTCGCCTGGACCTGGGCCCGTTGTTGAGTCTGGACGGTAGCGGTGGCCTCTTGTTGAGCACGTGCCGTGGCACTGGCCTCCTGCAGAGCGCTCGTCGGCACAGTTGCACTGGCCCGCGTCTCGGTCTGGCTCTCCTGGCCGGGTCCCTGGGCCGCCCTGGCTGTGGTCACACTCTGCCCAGATCTGCCACTCTGACCTCCTCCTCGGAGGGCAGCAGGCTGGCTGGCTACCAGGAAATAGGCCAGCAGGCCGCTGCTGGCAAAGAGCAGGGCTAGAACCAGGAGTACGGTCAGGACCTGGGCGGCACCGCGTCGCGCCGGGCGCGCGAGCTGGCGTAGTTCGGTCGTGCTCTGGCTCCTGGTAGGGGACGCCGCCATTGAACTCGTTGCAGCTGGTGTCGTTGATGCTTCAAAAGACGCCCGGTACTCGCCTGTTGTCCCCGCCCAGCCCGAGAGAGAACGCGGTAGCGTGCCACTGAACCTCGGGGTAGGAACCGGGCCAGTCACTGCGGGAAAGGTCCCGCTCAGAGCTGTTTCCTGTCCTGGCTCGCTGCGGCCCGGCCAGGCCCCCAAGGCCCGCTGTGGAGTAGCGGCGAAGGCGGTGGGAAAGGCAACTGTGGGACCTCGCAGGTCCCGGACGACAGAGGGGCACTCGCAGCCACCGTGACTGGCGTGGGCGCCGGTCCCGTGCCGCTGCTGCCAGCAGCGGCGCCGGCCAGCAGCTCGTCCGGCACCACGTCAAGCTTGAGTAAGAGGTCTGGTAAGGCTTCCTCAGCCGACAGCGGCGAATGCGCTCCTTGACGTTGCCAGCCGGCGACCCGCAGTGTCTGCCCATCGACCACACCGGGCCCGATCTCAACCTCGACCTCTTCGCCCGCCACATTCAAGCGCCGGCGGGTGCCATCTCGCGCTTCGCTCCGGCTGATGGCCAGCCGCACTTCGATCAATCCGCTCTCCTCCGACCAGCCAGCCGTGTTCGCTGCCTCCTCTGAGTCCGGCAGCAGCAAAGCCCTGCCGGTAGCGGCCCGCTCCAGGGCTTTGGCAAAAGCGGCCACCGAGCTAAAGCGCTCCTCGGGACGTTTGGCGAGAGCCTGCAGTAGCACCCGATCAATCGCTGGCGACAGAGCCGGATTCTGGCCGCTGGGCAGCGGCGGCACCTTTTGCAGATGCTGGAACATCAACGGCCCCGGCCCACCTTGAAAAGGAGGTTGACCGACAAGCATTTCGTAGGCCATGATGGCCAGAGCGTATTGGTCGGTGGCACAGGTTGGCTGGCCCTCCCACTGCTCAGGCGCCATGTAGGTCGGAGTCCCGCGGATAATCTGACCGGTGGTCAGGCTGGCTTCCGCAATGCGAGCGATGCTGAAGTCGCTCAGAAGGAGATGCAGGCGCCGCGGCTGCCTCGGATGGAGCTGTATTAGCAGATTGGAGGGCTTGACATTGCGATGGATGATCTGATGATCGTGGGCATGTTGCAGAGCGTCGGCAGCCTGACTGATGAGGTCGCAGACTTCCTGCGGGCTTAACGGCCCAAACTGCGAGCGCAGGCGTAGCCAGCCCGCCAGTGATCCCTCGGGCCGATAGGGCATGACCATGTAGAGGAGCAGCAGGCGCTGCCAGGGCTCCTCGCCGTAGTCGTAGAGGTCCAGGATGTGAGGATGATCAAGCCGGGCAATGGCCTTCAGTTCGCGCTCAATATATCGTCTCGCCTGCGAGGCCGCACTGGCTTCAAGGCAGGTCGTGGCTTCGGCAGTGATGATCTTGATGGCTACCCGGCGCCGCATGTGCAGGTCGTCAGCCAGGTAGACCTCGCCCAGGCTCCCCCTGCCTAGTGAGCGCACTAGACGATAGCGACCCTGAGCTAGCTGTGTACCCTCACGTAGCATTACCTTCCCCGCTTTCTCCAGCCCAGTATTTCTTCTGCTATTGCAAATATATATGGACATACACTACAAAAATGTACTATGTCAGCTATGCTTAACTATAGCATATTCTTGCAGCAAGAAGAAACAGCTGGGATATTGCTCCCGGGGGGGGACAGAAGAGAAGAAGATCAGCGGGCTGGTTCTGTCTCTGTCCCCCAGCAGGCAGGCAGAAAGAAAGCAGGAGGGGAGGGCGAACCTACTAGAAATGCTGCTCTTGATGCAGCCAGCGCCAGAAACTCAAGCTCGCCGAGAAGAAGGTCATCGTGTAGCTGAAGAGCAGCTCCTGATGAATGCCAGCCTCCAGGTCGATATGTTCCTCCAGACAGATTTCTGCGTAGGCTGCACTTTCTGCTTCATAGCTGCGCAGATAGCTTTTCGGCCAGCGTCGCTCTCGATTCCAGGTATTGCAGAGCACGAGGGCCCGCTCCCAGCTCTCCGGTTGAAAACGCCGACTGGTACGGCAGAGCAGCGCGTAGATCTCGCGCTGCTCTCCCTGGGCCATCAGATAGAAGGTCACTTCACAGTTATACTGCGGATCATATTGGAACTGGACGACAAAATCGTTGTCCTCGTCACGGAGGAAGCGCAAATTCAGGCTGCGAAGGCAAGCTTCGATCATGGTATGGGAAAACGGTTCAATAGTGGCCATCTACTATTACCTCCTGTGAGAGATGACTACACGGACAATAACGATCTGCTAGCTTGCCGACTGTACCAGGGCAGGCGATGCTGAGCCTGCCAACGGCTGAAACCAGAAAACTGCCTCTCCTTGGGGCTCTTTCTGTTGGAAACCCCGAGGCTTGCAGCGAGCTTCTCTGGTCAAGTGAGAAAGAGACGCCCGTTAGATCGCCGCTGCCTCAAGACAACTGGAGAAAACCATACTTGCGGCGTAGTGGAGAGTGAATGCAAAGCAGGCGCAGTTCAGGCGCTCCCTCTAATAAGGAACGCTCACCACTCCGACTTCCAAGGCATCTCTTTGCCCTTGTAAGAGAAAAGTACAGCGCAAGATGACCCCACTACTAGCATGTGCCTGGCCTGCTCTTCGGGCGGGCTTGCAAAGTTGTGCTCCAGGAGCGCCTTTCATACTGATGATCGCCTCAGCATCGATAGAATATGCTATGATAGCAATAGTCAAGCAGAGAGCCAGGCCAGCCGGTTCAACTTTCGACCTCGCCGTCGAGGCCGCCAGGCTGAGATTGACCATCAAAGCGCCCGGTCGCTACAATAGGGCTGGACGCCAGGAGCAGGCAGACCGGAGCGCTTTCTTGCCAAAATCAAGGAGGGTTAATGCGTATTCGCAAAGCCGTATTGCCAGTGGCGGGACTGGGCACGCGCATCCTGCCCGCAACGAAAGTTATCCCGAAAGAGATGCTGCCGCTGGTCGATAAGCCAACCTTACAATATATCGTCGAAGAGGCTGTGGCTTGCGGTATCGAGGAGATCATTTTCGTGACCAGTAGGAGCAAGCGCAGCATCGAGGATCATTTCGATGCCTTTCCCGAGCTGGAGCAGCTGCTGGAGCAGCGTGGCAAGTTGCAGGAATTGGAAGAGCTGCGGCGTGTGCAACAGATGGCGTATTACAGTGCCGTGCGCCAGCCCGAGCCACTGGGGCTAGGGCACGCCATTCTCTGTGCACGGCCCCTGGTAGGCGATGAGCCGTTCGTGGTCATGTTGGGCGATGTGCTGGTCGCTGAGGAGACGCCTTGCTTACCCCAACTGATGGCGATCCATGAGCGCTACGGCGGCTCGGTGGTCGCGCTCGCTCCCGTGCCAGATGAGCTGATTCCTAGCTACGGCATTGCTGCTGTAGAGGAGCTTGGCGAGCAAGCCTTGCGGATCACTCATCTGGTAGAGAAACCGCCACGGGAGCAAGCTCCCTCTAATCTGGCTGTGATGGGGCGCTATCTGTTGACGCCCGATATCTTTCCGCTGTTGGAAGAGACCCCACCTGGTTCCGGTGGAGAAATCCAGGTCACCGACGCCATTGAGCGCCAGGCACGCGAGGGGCGCTGCTATGGCTTACGCTTTACCGGCACCTACTACGACACCGGCACACGCCTGGGTTTGCTGACCACGACGATCACCTATGCGCTCAAGCGCCCCGATCTGGCGCCTGATTTGCGAGCTTTTCTGCGTCAGGCCCTGCAGGAGGCGGAGGGCTAGCCCGCCTCGCTTGTTCGTTCGTTCGTTCGTTCGTTCGTTCGTTCGTTCGTTCGTTCGCTCGCTCGCTCGCTCGCAGCGGCTGTCAGCGAGCAGACAAGGGGCCGGGCAAGAGGGAGAGTGAGGCAGTCCATCCGACGCTGTCCTTGTCTCTCTCCTCTTCCCGGCCCCTCATTGATCACAACAGCGCTGCCTTGTGCCAGAAGAGCAGCTTTACGCCATGATGAGATCGAATTATTCCTGTGCCTCCGCTTTCTTCCGACGCCTGGCGGCCCCACCCAACTTCCCGATCCGGCTGTAAAAGTCGGGGTCTTGTCGCGCCTTGGTTGCATTGCCACCCTTCTTCCCCATCTCAGAAAAGTGGGCCGGACCATACTTTGTGACGTTGGCCTGGCCACCTTTCTGGGCAATCTGGCGGTAGTACTCGCTCCCACGCTTCTCTTTGAGAGCCGTACCCCCCTTCTTGCCTATCTGGCGGTAGTACTCCCCTCCATATTTGTCGCGGACAACACTCCCCCCTTTACGACCGGCCTCGACAGTTGACATCGGCGCCGGCTTCTCCTCTTCTCTGGTAGCCATCACCATTCCCTTTGCTCGGGCAAGTTCCCAAGCCAAAACAAAATATACAGGCTCCTCGCCTGTGGCGAAGAGTATACTGAAATCCCCCATTCTTGTCAATGAAACGGGCATCCTTAGTCATTCCGGTACCGGTCCTGCATGGCCAGCCTGCTCCTGGTAGCCATTTCCGCTGACTCTGGCTTGCTGGCTAGCTGCCGGCCTGGCCTCGCAGCGGCGGGCCAGGAAAGGCCAAAGGTGTTTATACCGCTTGCCGTTCCCTGGACAAATCCATTTCCAGACACTATACTCTTCCTCAGAGTCTTTTACTATGGTCAGTGGTGTATCTGGCACTGGCTGATTATCGTTGCAGTGCTTTGGTCCTGGTCTTGCCCGTTTTGCCACGTACCTGCTGGAGGGAAATGCCAAGGAGCTACAGACCGCATGGAAGAGCGAAGGTCCGAACAGCGCCCGCGATCATTGATCCTGGCTCCGATCTTTGTCCGTGTCGATGAGCGGCGCCGTCTGCCGCCCCCTCTCTCTCGCCCGAGCTGGCCGGAGCTTGTTGTTGGCTGGCTGCGCTTCCAGACGACACAGCTCCGCTGGGACATCGAGCGCAGCCTCGCTCGTCTACTCCACCGCCCCTGGATCGACCCGCGGCATCTCCGTCGCCCTCGCCCCCGGGACTGTCATGAGCCAGGCTACGAAGGCAGCGGTGGACGTCTGAGACGCAAGGCTCGTCGTGCCTGCTCCCGTAGCTGACGCGCTACCGCGAACTCTGAGGCCAGACGTTGATAGAGCGCTTCCCACTGGTCAAGGACGCGCTCACGGTCGTGCTGTGCAATGATCTCCAGGCTCTTATTTCCCATCTGTTGGCGCAGCTCGGGGCGCCCTAGTAGAGAGTCGATGGCCCACGCCAATTCTGCACTGTTCCCCGGCTCGAACAGCAGGCCATTCTCGCCATGATGCACCAGCTCGGGCAGGGCATAGGCCTTGGCCGCAATGACCGGCAAGCCGCAGGCCATAGCTTCCATCGTGGCCAGGCTCTGCAGGTCCGCCTCCGATGGGATAACAAAGAGGTCGGCCATACGGCGAAGCGCCAGGAGGTCGCGATCCGCCACAAATCCCAGGAAGGCAACGCGGTCTTCAATTTGCAGGCGGGCGGCCTGGGCGCGCAGCTCAGCCTCCGCCGGTCCTGTCCCCGCCAGCACGACGTAGGCCCGGCTACTCAGTTGGGCCACGGCGTCTAATAAGACGTTGACGCGCTTTTCCTCGCTGAGTCGATTGACATGCAAGATCAGCGGGCGATCAGCTGGCAGGCGATAGCGCTGACGCACTTCCTCATCGGGCGGCCCCGGCCTGAATTTCTTGAGATCAACCCCATTGGAGATAACCCCCGCTGGCGCACGCAGCCCATGCTCGTAGAGGAGACGCAGCGCGGTATGGGTTGGCGTCGTCACATACTCACAGCGGTTGTAAAAGTGGATCAGATAGCTGTAGCTGAGCGTGTCAAAATGCCTGCTGAAGCGCTGATCGCTGGCCAGGGTGCGGCTAATGTTGATTGGCAGATAGTGGTTGGTGGCAATGACCGGTTTGCGCAGCCCTCCGGCCAGGAGCTGGGCGATGTTTCCTAAGACGATCGGCGAGTGGATATGAATGATGTCAGGGTTGCCTTGCTTCAGCAGGCGCCGAATGGGCAAAATCGGCAGGAAAGGAATGCGCATGTCACGATAGGTGGGCCACTCGAAGGAGGTAAAGCGATAGACATGTACTCCTTCTTCGATACGGTGGACGTCGCGCGCTCCCTGGCAAGGAGCAACCACCCAGACCTGATGGCCACGGGCCGCCAGGCCAACAGCCAGATCGTGGGTGACGACAGGTACGCCCCCTACCATCGGCGGATACTGGTCGGTCACTATCATAATACGCATGTCTATCGCTCGCTTCCTGGCATAGTCTTCTCGGGCAGGCAGTCAGGCAAGCCGGATAGCGATCGGCTAGCCAGTCGATCTTGTGGCAGAGAGGTAGGTGCCAATCCGTCGCCAGCGGCTGCGCTCTCTGTCTGGCTTGTTGGACAGCCAGACAGAGAGACAGGCAGGAGCCCAGGCCTCTCCGAGTGGACCTTACTCCTGCCTGCACTACGAGCACGTGTCTCAGCCTTCTTTTGCAGCGCTCTCGCCAGTCTGTGGCTGGGCAGGCGCAGTAGCAGGAGCAGGCTGAGTGGCGGGCGCAGCCTCCCCGGCCTCTTCGGCCTCGACGGTGGGCAGCTCCACCTTCACCACCGGCTCGTGTGGATCGGTCAAGAGGCGCACATTAGGCGGCAGCTTGATCTCGCCAGCATGGATGATCTGGTCTACCTCAACCAGCGGCGAGACGTCGACCTCGATCGCTTCGGGGATTTCCGTGGCGCGGCAGGCCACTTCCAGCGCATCGAGGAGGCGCAGCAACGAGCCGCCGCTCTCTTTGACCGCCGGCGACTCCCCGACCAGATGCAGCGGCACTTTGACTTCGACCTCCTCCTCCTGGCTCACACGATAGAAATCGACATGGAGAACCTTACCGGTGCAGGGATCGCGCTGAATACTGTGCACCAGGGCCGTCTCCGTCAGTGAGTCTCCCGGGATACGCAGGGTAACCAGGCTGGCGGCCTTATGCTGGCGGCGGAAGCGCTCGAAAGCCACGGCCTCCAGCTGGATGGCCAGAGAGGGTTCCTTGTGGCCAAAGATATTGGCGGGGATGATCCCCTGGCGGCGCAGCTGCCGGGTCGCTTTGCCCAGGACCTGGCGGCGCTGAACCTCCAGTTCTGCCATCGGTGCCATAACAGGATACCTCCTTTAGCGTGATACTTTCCTGCGTTGCAAGAGGGCTTGTAACTCAGCCAGCGGGCGCGTGTTGAGCACGTCGGCGGCGGAGAGCCAGCCTTTGCGGGCAATTCCGACGCCATAGTGCATGTCATCGAGGCCCGCAACGGAGTGAGCATCGGGATCGATCGGGATCAGAATGCCTCGATCGCGCGCCTTGCGCACATAGCGCCAGTCGAGATCAAGGCGCTGCGGGCTGGCGTTGATCTCAATAAAGACGCCATGCCGCGCGGCGGCCTCGATCACCGCCTCTATATCCAGAGTATAGCCCGGGCGTTCAAGCAAGAGGCGCCCGGTCGGATGCCCGATGATGGTGACATGCGGGTTGGCAATGGCGCGCAGCATCCGCTCGGTCTGCTCTTGCGGCGAGAGCGTAAAATGGCTGTGAATGGAGGCAACGACAAAGTCGAAGCGCGCCAGTACCTCATCGGGATAGTCGAGCGAGCCATCTCTGAGAATGTCGCACTCGGTTCCTTTTAAAATGACGAGGCGACCGGCGAATTCGGCGTTGAGGCGGTCGATCTCTTCCCACTGGCGCTGCAGGTTCTCAACGCTGAGGCCGTTGGCGTAGCCGACGCTCTGGCTGTGATCGGTAATGCCCAGATAGCTGAGGCCACGCGCAAGGCAAGCCTCGGCCAGCTCGCGAATGGTATTTTTGCCATCGCTCCAGGTAGAATGGACGTGTAGGACCCCGCGCAGGTCACGCTCTTCGACCAGGGTCGGCAGTTCGCCACGCTCGGCAGCCTCGATCTCACCCATGTCTTCGCGCAGCTCAGGCTCGATGTAGGCCAGACCCAGGGCAGCATAAAGCTCCACCTCGTCTTTGCAGGGCACCAGCTCCAGGTCAGGCTCTTTGCCTTTGAAGAGACCATACTCGTTGATGGTCATGTTCATGCTGAGGGCCCGCCGCCGCAAGGGAATATGGTGCTCTTTGGCTCCCGTGAAATGGTGGAGAGCAGAGGGGAACTGGCTGTCGGTGACGAGACGTAGGTCCATCTGGATGCCGCTCGGCAGAATGATGCTGGAGCGCGTTTCTCCTTTGCTCACAATCTGCCGAACCCCTGGCTGACCGGTGAAGAAGTTCATGACGCGCTGACGGGTGGCGCTGTCGGCGCTATCAGCGACGCTGGCAACAATGTCGATGTCTTTGACGGTCTCTCGCCGCCGGCGCAGGCTGCCCGCGACCTGGACGCGCACGATCTCGGGCAGAGAGGCTAGAGCATCGCGCATGCGTAGCCCTTCGGCCTCGGCAATGGGATAGAGGTAGCGGTGACCGTGCTCGGCCAGGAAGGCCAATCCTTGTAAAATCTTCTCCTGCGTCTTCTTGCCAAAGCCGGGCAGGGCGGCAACGCGGTCCTCCTTACAGGCCCGTTCGAGGTCTTCCAGGCTGGCAATGTGCAACTGGTCGACAATGGCATTGATGCGCCGCGGGCCAAGACCTTGAATGCGCAACAGCTCTAGCTTGATGGGCGGCGTGGCCGCACGCAGTTCCTCTAAGAAGGAGAGACGCCCCGTGGTCACCAGCTCCTCGATGCGCCGCGTGATAGTCGGCCCCAGACCAGGAATACCTTTGAGCCGTCCCTCCTTGACCAGTCGCTCAATGTCGTCGTCCAGCGCGCTGATCGTGCGCGCGGCATTCTCGTAGGCCCGCACCTCAAACGGGCTGGCCTCTTTCTTGAGTTGGAGTAAGGTGGCCATCTCTTCCAGGGCCTGAGCCACCTGGTTCTTATCCATCGGCGCTGCCTCCCCTCTACTGACGACCTTCGTCTTCCATCAGGCGGAGATCGAACATTTCCGGCTCGCGTAGCTCAACTTCGAAGGGGTTGCGCCCCTTGAGATCGCGCCCCAGATAGCGCTTACAATCAAAGTGGACAACCAGCCAGCAGTGCCAGTCGGCGCTGACGAAAACGGCGTCCCACGGATGGTCTGGCCCGTTGTCCAGTACCTGGCTGCAGACGAAACAGCGTGCGCGCCCGGCAGCGACAGCCCCTTCGAACCAGCGGAGAAGAAACCAGTGCAAGTCATCCAGAGTCATGAGTTCCAGACAGGACTCAGGATAGCCAAAGGCAACCGGATCAGGGCATTCCCGAAAGTCTTCGCGCCCTCGCCCCAGGGCCACAATGGGCGCACGCACGGTGACTTTAAGCTCATCGTGTTCAGGATCTTCTGCCCCAGTTGTAATATCTTGTAGCAGTAGCCCTTCTTGTGCAAACCAGGCGAGTAATTCTTGTCTCATGATGCCAGTAGCATTGCATCGTATCACGCCTCGGGCAGAGCGTCAACTTGCGCTTTGGCACGGCGCCAGAGCGCGCGCAGCTCCTCACGGCTGCGCTCTTGCAGGGGCCGCCCTTCGCTGCGCGCGAGTTCCTCCATGCAGCGGAAACGGCGGCGGAATTTGCGGTTGGCCTGCCGCAGAGCAGCCTCGGCATCGATGTTGAGTTCGCTGGCGGCGCGCGCGACCATAAAGAGCAGATCCCCCATTTCTTCGCGGCGCTCTTCATCGCTGCGAGCCTGGGCCAGCTCGCGCAGCTCTTCGTTCAACTTGTCAAGAACACCGTTCATATTGGCATAGGTGAAGCCCACTTTGGCGGCCCGTTTCTGGTATTCCTGGGCCACGGTGAGGGCCGGCGAGGCCAGCGGCACGCGATCGAGGACGCTTTCTTGCTGGACAGGGAGGCCCGCCGCCTGACGCTCGGCTCGCTTGATGGCCTCCCAGTTTTGGACAACCTGCCCCGCACCGCTCACTTTGACATCGCCAAAGACGTGGGGATGGCGCCGGATGAGCTTGGCATTGATCTGCTCGAAGACGTCGCCCAGGGCAAAGTGCCCCTCCTGACGGGCAATCTCGGCGTGCAGATAGACCTGGAGAAGGAGGTCGCCCAGCTCTTCAGCGAGCTTACTCATGTCATTCTCCTCCAGTGCCTCCACTACTTCGTACGTTTCTTCAAGGACAAAAGGAACAAGCGTCTGATGGGTCTGCTGGCGATCCCAGGGGCAGCCGTCGGGATCACGACGCAGCCGCTTAGTAATGGAGCGGAGGGTGTCAGGATGGCGCAGGGCAGTCAGGGCGTCTACCGGCGGCACGTAGAGCGTTGTCAGGTGATCCGCCAGTGACTGGCGATCCAGCTCGTAAAGGGCCAGGCGCTGCAGGCGGGCTGCTTCCTGAGCCTGATCGCTGAGGCGAACCAGGGTCACCTGCCACTCGTCGGGATAGCATTCACCAAGGGCCAGTTTGACAGCGCTGGCCAGGCGACGGTTGTAGAGGTGGGGGACCAGCAGGGGCGTGGTCGGTACAATCTTGCCAGCTACTTCGTCGCCGGGCAAGGCTGCCAGAGAAACGGCATCGATGATCTGAAGGCCAACCTCCAACGGATCTAGCTCCAGAGCTGTGCAGACCGGCTCGATGAAGGAAAGGCCAGCCACGAGGCGCAGCCCCAGGCCACGCTCCCTGGCCAGACGGAGCAGCAACTGCACGCTGGTGTCACCAACCAGGGGATGACCCGGGACGGCGTAGATCACAGGTCCCTCCCCAGCGCTGGCCGCTGCACAGATGGTCTCAGCCATGCGCTGATAGAGGGTCTCCCAATCCTGGGCAGCATCATAGAGGGCGTCAAATGATTGCAGCGCCAGGCCAGGAAAAGCCCGGCGCAGGGATTCTATCGTGGGATGAATCAGGGTGCGGAAGTAGATCGGCTGCCCGCGCTCTACCGCCTCAGCCAGCACCTCGTAGGCCTCGCGCGTCAGCAGCTCCCACGGTCCCGGTCCTAATCCCAGGATCGTAATCTGCGGTTCCGACATACTCTTTCTATCCTCTCTGCGACGCTCTCGCTGTTCTTGGAACAGTGTAGCGCCTGATAGGAGCGCTGTCAAAGGGGGAAAGGAGAGACCCAGATGACCAGCTAGCTCGTTTGCTTGTTGTCTAACAGCAGGGATTGTCGCCGAGGACCGGAAAATGTTATGCTTTTCTGTAGTACTATTCAGACTGGCTCTTCTGAGAAGCGAGCGCTATCCAACAATGAGGAGGTTATAGACTCACAATGGCGTCCGATCAATCCCGGCAGCAGCAGGGACAGACCGCGAAACCGCTCTGTCCACGCTGCCATAAGGCAGATCTGGTCAAGACCTCGCTGGAGGCCTACCGCAGCGGCATTAGCCGGCTGGCACCTCCCCCAATGCCTGGTCGGCAGACCCGCATGATTAATCTGGTGGGGCCTGCCGTGGTCCTGCTTGGGCTGGCAATCTTCTTTATCTTTGTGGTACTCGGCGAGAGCGTCTCTGGTATGGGCGGCCCGGGCCTGGTTGCTCAGGTCATCATTACTTTGCTGATCATCGTCGCCGCGCTGGTCGTTTCCTTTATTGCTTTCCAGCGCGTGGTGAAAAGCGACGCGGAGGCGACGCTGCGCTATCCCGCCTGGGACCGCGCCCTGGAGAATTGGCGCCATCTGTACTATTGCTCGCGCGATGATCTGATCTTCGATGGCCAACAGGGTAAGGTGGTTTCGGAGGAGGCCCTCAAGGCGCTGCTGCGCGTCGAGGCCGAGCCTCAGCAGGTTGCCCAGCAGTCGCGCTCGGCGGCTGCCCCCTCCCACTCGTAAGCGAGTCAACGCGTGAGCAATGGCGAGGTCCAGCCCCCACCGCACTCGCTACCAGCCCCGGCAGCGATTGCTGCACTGGAAGACAGCGAGTTGATCTGCGGCGCGGCTCCATCCGTCTGCGACGCGCCCGGGGAGGATTTTGCGCTGCGCATCGGCTCTCGCCATCCTGCCCGCTAGCCAAGGCCGCACGCCGATCAGCCTCTGACTGCGCTTTGCTCTTCTTCATTATTTTTCGGTTCGCACGCTTTCTTTGTCCGCCTGAAGAGGCGCCGGGGTGCTCTTCACGGTGAGCCGGCTCGCTGGGCCTCGCCATCCTCTTGCTCTCCCTGAGAAGGGCACCGCTTTCCCTTCTTTTCTTGCTCTTTCTCTTGCTTCTATTTTTCTTTTTCTGGTTCTCTTTAGTATCGTCGCTTTCTTATTATCGAGCATCCTGATGGCTGCTCGCCACAGTCCTCTTGCAGCTGGGAGAGATTGCCGTTATCATAGGGCGAGAAGGTAGTGGACCAACCAATTAACCTGGCTAGCAGGAATCTGCCGGCCCGGCTTCCCTGTGACGCTCTGGTTTCCTCACCTGGGGGAACCAGGTGCCAGGAGGGAGGAGTGAGGAAGTGGCGGTTTCTTGCGAGCGCAAGGAGAAGGGCAATGGGAAGTATCTGGCCCGTGGCTGTGGCCGACCTGATCAATTGGGGCTGGCTGCGCATCGGCCCGCCCTATATCTATATCAATATCGATCCGGTCATTGTGCACCTTGGCCCGTTGGCGCTCCACTGGTATGGTTTGATGTATGTTGTGGCCATCGTGGTGGCCCTCTGGGGCATCCAGGGCTATATTCGGCGCAAGGGCCTCAACGACGAGATCGTCTATCGCCTGCTGTGGTGGTGTATCATCGCCGGCTTAATCGGTGGCCGACTGTACTTTGTGATTCAGCAGCCGGATCTAGTCCAGGACTACTTGCTCCAGCCCTGGCGTATTCTGGCAACCTGGGAAGGTGGGATGGCCTTCTACGGCGCGATCTTCCTGGTGGTGCCGGTCCTCTTTTGGCGCGCGCGCGTCGAGGGGATCAATCCCTTTGTGGCCCTCGATAGCGGTGTGCTCTTCGCCTCGATCGGCCAGATCTTCGGTCGCATCGGCAACCTGATTAACGGCGATATTATCGGCTACCCCAGTACGTTGCCCTGGTCGACGGTCTACGTGCACCCCGCCAGCTTCGCCTGTCTGCAGGGCTACTGCAATGAGCCAGTGCAGCCCGCAGCGGCCTACGAGATGCTCTGTAACTTTGTGCTGCTGGGAGTGCTCTTTATCCTATCGCGTCGCCTGCGCCGTCCTGGTGTGCTGACCCTCGCCTATCTCTATGGTTACGCTATTACACAGTTTGTTGTTTTCTTCTGGCGTGCTAATGTTGTGGTCAGCTTTCTAGGCTTGAATTGGGGTCTGAAGCAGGCGCAGTGGACCTCGCTGGTGGTCTTGATCCTGCTGTTGCCCGTGACCTATCTGGTCCTGCGCTCGCGCTATGCGCGCCCGGTGCCGCCCGAGGAGGTTGCCGCTTTCTATGGTTTGCCACCGCGCCCAGGAAGCGAGGCCGCCGCGGCTGCAGCGAGCGCGCCGATGGAGGCTGCTGAGGAGCCAGAGCGTGCTGTCTCTGCCTCTGCTCTGTCCCCCAACACTGATGCGCGTTTGGATGAGGGGCCAGCAGCCAATCGCCGTGAGCCTCCTGCAGAGAGCCTGCAAGAACCATCCTGAGTGCTCCCCTGCCTCTGCCCAGCAGAGGCAGGCTCTTCCTGCTCTTGCCCGACGACGATAGTACTAATGGCCAGGGCCGCCAGACTGGCGCGAGCGAGGGTGATCCAGAAGCGCTACCCTGATGCCCATGACAACCAGCAGCGGGCGCGAGGGGCGGTCAGGAGAGAGGCAACAGGCGCTCTCCTGGGGTCGGACCCCAGCCAGGCCCGCCAGCCGCCCCACGCCGGGCAATGTGCTATAATAAAGCAAATCTTTCCCCGCATTGTAGTGGGAACGAAGTGAAGTTCTTTGCTGGACGTGGGAGCCTCCCTGCTATGAGTGAACGAGCTGACGCCAGGCCACTGGTTGCGACGGTCGTCGTCGGATTCCTCCAGGAGAATTGTTATCTCTACGCCTGCCCACAAACCCGCGAGGCGGTCATTATCGATCCCGGCGATGAGCCGGAGCGCATTCTGCAGCGCATTAAAGATCTGGAACTGGTTCCTCGCTATATCATCAATACACACGGTCATTTCGACCACATCTGCGCAATCGACGCAGTGAGCGAGGTCTACCCGGTGCCGCTGGCGATCCACTCCGCCGACCTCCCTTACTATACCGATGAGCACGCCGCCAGAAGCGCTGGACGAGAGCCGCCCCTCGTGCACCGTAAACCCGATATCCTGCTCCAGGATGGGCAGGTGATCACCTTTGGAACCCTGTCACTGGAGGTGCGGCATACCCCCGGACATACCCCCGGTGGCGTCTGCCTGGTGAGCCGCCCATACTGCGTCTTCAGCGGCGACACGCTCTTTGAGCGCGGCATTGGGCGCACCGATCTACCCGGCGGCAATTATGAGCAGCTGGTGCGCTCGATTCGCGAGAAGCTCTATACATTGGAGGATGACCTGGTCGTTTTTCCCGGGCACGGCGCGCCCACAACCATCGGCGAAGAAAAATATGAAAACCCTTTTGTGAGCCTGGCCTGAGCAGAACCGATCAATCAGGCAGCCAGGCAATCAGATAGACAGCCAGCCAGCCAGCAACAATCACGAAGAAGAGAGACGTAGAGGAGCAGGAAAGAGCGATGTCGAAGATTTGTGTGATCGGCACGGGCTATGTCGGGCTGGTAACCGGCACCTGTTTTGCCGATATGGGGAACGATGTCACTTGCGTGGATATCGCCGAGGAGAAAATCGCCCGGCTGAAGCGTGGCGAGGTTCCAATTTATGAGCCGGGCCTGGCAGAGATGATTGCGCGCAATGTCCGCGCTGGACGTCTCCATTTTTCTACCAGCTACCACGAGGGGCTCGCTGACAGCGAGTTTATTTTCATTGCGGTTAATACTCCCACCGGCAGCACCCAGGGCAGCGCCGATATGCGCTACGTCGAAATGGCGGCGCGTATGATCGCTGAGGAGCTGGATCACTACGCTATTATCATTAATAAGAGTACTGTGCCCGTCGGCAGCGGCGATGTGGTGACGCGCATCGTCCGCACCCATCTGGCACGTCCCGATATCTCTTTCGCGGTGGTCTCGAACCCGGAGTTTCTGCGCGAAGGGGCCGCCATCCAGGATTTCCTGAACCCCGACCGTATCGTGCTCGGCTCGTCCGATATGGAGGCCGCCCACCGGGTGGCCGCTCTCTATCTGCCGCTGCGTGCCCCCATCATCATGACCGATATCTATACGGCGGAAATGATCAAGTACGCTTCGAACGCCTTCCTGGCGACGAAGATTTCATTCATTAATGAGATCGCTCAGATCTGCGAGCGCCTGGGGGCCGATGTGAAGGAGGTGGCGGTGGGTATGGGCTACGATAAGCGGATCGGACGCGCTTTCCTCGATGCCGGCCTCGGCTACGGCGGCTCCTGCTTCCCCAAGGATGTGCGCGCCCTGGCCCATATGGCCGACGAGGCCGGGCTGCATCCGCAGCTGCTGCATGCGGTGATGGAGATCAATCAGGACCAGCGGCGCCTGGTGGTGGATAAGCTGGTTTCGATTCTGGGCTCGCTGCGCAATGCCACCATTGGTATCCTGGGCCTGGCTTTCAAGGCCAATACCGATGATATGCGCGAGGCTCCGTCTCTGGACATCGTTCGCTGGATCACTGGCCAGGGCGCACAGGTCCGCGCCTATGATCCGGTCGCCCGCGAGACAGCCCGCCAGGCAATGGAGCGCGAAGGTGTTCGCCTCGATCTGGTGACTTTTTGCTCCAGTGCTTATGAGGTGGCCGAGCAGGCCGATGCCATTATCATTGTGACCGATTGGAATGAGTTTAAGTCGCTTGATATGGTCCAGATTCGCAATTTGATGCGCCGTCCCGTGCTGATCGATGGACGCAATATTTACGAGCCACGCGAGATGGTGAGCCTGGGCTTCACCTACCGCGGCATTGGACGGGGTACAGGGCCAGCGGCAACGGTCTTGCCGGCCAGCGATAGTACGACACCGCCACCGGCCTCAATCCGCGAGCGGACCTTGATCGGGGAGGGTGATGAGTATCGCTGACGACGAGGCTGGGAGCAGCTTCTCTTCTGCTTCTTTTGACTCGCCTGGGGATGGGGCGGAGACTCCGCCTCTGTTGTTCACCCCCCTGGTGAGTCGACCAGATAGGTCGCCACCCGCCTGGCTCTTTGGTCCTGGGGGACTGGGCGCTCTCCCGGCTCCCTTCCTGCCAACTCAAGGGGTCAATGTGGCTGTGGGCATCGATATCATTGAGGTGGCGCGCGTGGCCCGAGCCTATGCCAGGCATGGCGAACGCTTCCTACGGCGCGTCTTCACAGAGGCAGAGGTGCTGCAGTGCCGTGGTCGGCGCGCGCTCAGCGGCGTCTCGCCCCTGCCGGAGCCGAAGCCTGCCCGCCTGGCTGGTCGCTTTGCCGCCAAGGAGGCGATTAGTAAGGCCCTGGGCACAGGTCTGCGGGGCGTGGCCTGGCATGAGATGGAAATTGTCCAGCTGCGCAGTGGCCGCCCTTCGGTGCGCCTCTACGGTCGCGCGCGCCGGCGAGCTGAGGAGCTGGGCCTCAGCGCTCTCGACGTCAGCATCGCCGATCTGCAGGGCCTGGCGATCGCCGTGGCTGTCGCCGTGCAAACAAGCGGCCAGGACGACAGTCCCCGCCAGCTTCGCTAAGGGCCTGGCCTCCACCGCTAAAGGACTTGGCCCGGTCCGCTTCCGGCCTGGCCCGGCCTAACGGCTCGCTGTCGTTCGACTGCAAAGTCGTCCGCTAGCCAGCTAGCCGGCGCCAGCCCAGGAGCGGAAGAGAGCTGGCTAGCAGGGCCACCCGCTGCGCTGGTAGAGAAAGGTGCTGCCTGTCTGTCCTGATGTTGTCTTGCTCCTTGCTTACAGCCCCGGCGGGCTAGAAAGGCTTTTTCCTCATGGAGACTGCTAACCCTGATCGCCTCTGCCCTATCTGCGGCAGGCACCTCGGGCCTTACGAGCTTTTCTGCAGCGACTGTGGCACGTACGTAGCTGCTTCCACTTTACCAGCAGCTTCTCCGGCTCCGCCCAAGCCGGAGGACGGCGAGGCCCCCCCTGCTCCGCCTCCTTCTGACCAGTATGGTCAGCAGCCCAACTGGCCCGTCAGTGCCTGGTCAGCAGCGTCGCCGCCCTCACCCCCCTCCTGGCCAACACCTTCGAGCGGCCTCAGCGAAAGGGGAGGCTCGTACCCCCCGCCCCCACCAGCCGTCTGGACTGCTCCGGCTCCGCCCACGAGGAAGCCCACCCCCTCCGGGCAGCGGCTTCCCATGCTCGTGCTGGTCACCGGTAGCCTGCTCGCATTGGTGCTCATCGGCAGCGCCCTGCTTCTCTTCTTCAGCCTCTCCCATCAGCCTGCGACCAACCGCAGCCAGGTGGCCGCTAGCGCCAACCCCAGCCCTTCGCCCGACGTGCTGGTTCAGGCTCGACCCGCTACGGCACCGCTGTTCAGCGATAATTTTGCCGACAATAGCAAGGGCTGGGATACCACCGGCGGCCCCGGCTTCAGTAAGACGATCGCTAACCACGCTCTGACAATGACCGATCGCAATCACCGTATTCTGGTGGCCCCTCTCCCCGTACGACAAACGTTCAGCGATTTCCAGATTACGGTAGATATGACCCTGCAAAGCGGCGATGGCAACGACAGTATGGGCATTTACATGCGGGGCGACGATCAGTTGGCCAACGATTACCGCGTCGATATCTTCGGCGATGCCACCTATGCAATTTCCAAGGAGGTCACTGGCCTTGACGGCAATACTCAGGTGCGCATCTTGTCGGGGATCTCTCCGAATAGGGCCATTAAGCCATTGGGGCAACAGAACGAGGTGACAGTGATCATTAAGGGCAACCAGATTATCCTGGGGGTGAACGGCCACTTGATCGCAAGCGTGACCGATAGCTCCTATTCCAACGGGATGATCGCGCTCTTCGTGAGCAATGGCAGCTCGTCACCCGCTGCCACGGCAGCGATCACCAGCGTGACGGTCTACCCCGCCCCCAGTCAGCTGCCTTAACTCCGAGATACCCTTTGGAAAAAGCCCAGGAAGATGAGAAAGGTAGAGAGAGCAGGAAATTCAGGAGGCTTATGAGAGCACTGCTGCAACGTGTCAGCTACGCCCGGGTCCGCGTAGCGAATGAAGTAGTAGCGGAGATCGGGCCTGGCCTACTGGTCTTGCTGGGAGTGGCGCAGGGCGATGGCGAGGCCGAGGCCAGGATCCTGGCAGAGAAAATTGTGCACTTGCGAATCTTTGAGGATGAGGCCGGCAAGATGAATCGCTCGTTGCTGGAATGCGGCGGGGAGATGCTGGTCGTCTCCCAGTTTACCCTCTACGCGGACGCCCGCAAAGGACGGCGCCCGAGCTTTACAGAGGCAGCCCCGCCGGCCCAGGCGGAGCCGCTGATCCGCTCCTTTGAGGACTTTGTACGCAGCTCTGGCCTGCGCGTTGGCAGCGGAATCTTTGGGGCACACATGGCAGTTGAGCTGGCTAACGACGGCCCGGTTACGATCTGGCTGGACAGCGCCGATCTGCCCCGCCGCTAGCCCACCAGCAGATAAGGCCAGGGCAGGCAGGCAGGCAGGCTGGCTGGCTGGCTGGCTGAGGTCACGGATCGAGCCGCCCCTATGCGCTCAGCTGCTTGGTAAGGCATTGATAACCACGGTCTGATTGTCAGAAACGTTCACTGCCGCTGAGCCACTGTACTGCTTGCCCTGGCTATCGCTGCCGCTGGCCGTCAGGGTATAGCTGCCCAGCGGCACGTTGTCAAAGCGGTAGTTGCCCATGCCATCGCAGGTCGTGCTGGCGATCTGTGTTGTGCCAGCATAGAGCGTTACACTCGCCCCCGCCAGCGGCGCGGTGCTGCTACAGCTGCTATCGGCGCAAGCCTGGACGTTGCCAGTGATGGTGTAGCCGGTGACGGTGAGGCGCACGGGCACGACCTGTACGTTATTCTGAATACCGCCGCTGCTGCTGGCAGTGATTGTAATCTGGCCGTTGTAGACCCCGGGCGTCAGACCTGCCGGATTGACCGCAACCTGCAGGCTGCCACCGCTCCCGTTATCGCTGCCGCTGCTGACCGTCAGCCAGGTGCTCCCCGTGCTCGGCGCAGCGGAGATCGCGATGGGATAGCGGCAGGTGCCGCTACTGCTGAAGGTAATGGCCTGGGCAGGCGGCGGTCCCTGACCCTGCACGGCGCTGAAGAAGAGACTGGAAGTGCCCACCTGGAAGACGCAGGGGGGCAGCACGGTCAGTGTGACACTGAAGCGCCGCGGGCTGCCCGCAATAGGGGTCCCAGTGCTGTCAAGCACCTTGACGATGACCTGGGTGCTGTAGCTTCCGACAGCCAGGCCCGCGCTGCTGACAGCCAGATTGATACTGGCCGTCTGGCCGTTGACCAGGCTGGCGCTGGAGTCGCTCAGAGTGAGCCAGGAAGCGGACGTGGTCAGGCTGGTGCTCCAGCTCAGGGGCCAACTGCAGGTTCCCGAGACCTCCAGAGTCACCGTCTGGGGGCCAGGGTTGGCACCACCAGCGATGGCACTGAAAGCCACGGAGTGCATCGAGGGCTGGCCCAGGGTACAGGGTGGCAGTACCTGCAGGGTGATCTGCAGCGTCTGCGGCGTACCAGCAGCCCCAGCGCCATCGCTCCCCCGCCCCAAAAGGAGAATCTGGCCGCTGTAGGTGCCCGCCGTCAGGCCGCTGGTCTTGACCTCAACAAGGATCTGGCTACTGCTGCCGGGGGCAAGGCTGCCGCTTGTCGGGTTAATGGTGAGCCAGTCACCAGTGAGAGCTGTGGCCTGCACCTGCCAGTAGAGGGTACTGCCTCCGGTATTGGTGATCACGACTGTCTGTGGCGGCGTGCTCTGCCCCTGGATGGCGCTGAAGTTGAGGCTGAGCGGCGTGATACTCATCACCGGCTGCTGAGGCGAAGGCGCCGGCTGCACGACCAGGAGCACGGGCAGGGTCTGCGATCCGTGCCTGGCAGTAAAGGTGATCAGGCTGGTGTAGCGACCGGGGCGTAGACCCAGAGCGTTGACGCCGATGGCGATGACACTGCTGCCCGACCCATGTAGCTCGCCGCTGCTCGGCGTTACGCTCACCCATGATGCATCGCTACTGGCCTGCCAGCTCAGATCGTCCAGGCAACCGGCGCGCTCGCTAAGGGTAACGGCCTGGTTCGGTGGGTTACTGCGTCCAGCCACGGTCATAAAGCTCAGGCTGGAGGCGTTGACCATGATCCCACAACTCGGGAGCACAGTCAGTGAGACAACGACGCTCTGCGGGGTATCGAGGATGCTCTGCGACGATGCAAAGTTCAGCAGGGCGGTATAGACGCCCGGCAACAGGCTGCGACTCTGGACAGCCACGGTCACGCTCTGGGCTGCTCCGGGGGCGACCGTGCCGCTGCGCTGGTTGATCGAGAGCCAGTCGGCCAGGGGTCCCAGGGCATGAGCATAGGGTGTCTGGTCCGGTGCCGTCAGCGACGTACTGCTGCTAAGCTGCCAGGCCAGGGGCTTGCTGCCAGGGTTGCTGATCGTCAGGGTCTGGGGCGCTGGTGTTGCCCCCCCATCGGTAGCAATAAAGGAGAGAGCCGCCGGCGTCACCTGCAAAACAGGTCCAGGATTCGCCGGCAGTGCGCGCACTACCATCTTGACCTGGACGCTTTGCTGACCTCCTACATCGGAAGTGAAGGTCAGCAGGCCGCTATACTCCCCCGGTTTCAGATGGGCTCGCTGGACAGCCACCCAGATCGTCTGGCTACCGCTAAAGAGGCCCTGCGAGGGGGTGAGCAGCAACCAGGGCTGATTGCTACTCCCCTGCCAATTGATGATGCCGCCACCCGTATTCCGCAGCGTCAAGGGCATGATGGTATTGGCTCCCTGGTAATCTTCACCCATGAGCAGGGGGCCAGTGCTATCGATGACGAGCTGAGGGGGGCGAGTCAGACCCTGGCCCGCCACCTGGAGCGTGGCGCTGGCTGTATAGCGCGTCGCCACATCTTCGGCCTCGACCAAATGCAGGCCCGGGCCCCAGCTGGAATCAATCTGGACGGTGAGCACCAGGTTGCCGGTAGCGCTGACCTGCACGAGCGAGGAGCCATTGCGACCCACCGGCACCGGCTCCTGTAGATCACGGCTGAGCAGCACCTGGCTCGAAGGAGAGAAGCTTTCTAAGGCTAACTTGACGCGCTGACCAGTCTCGACCACGTTCGGCGTCAGTGTCAGGCGCGGAGGGCCAGCAGCCGTGATGGCCGGCGGCTGATGGCGTGTGAGCACCAGAAGCACGAGGAGGCTGTCGCCCAGTAACGCTAACAGGGCCACCATCAACAAGGCGAGAAAGAGCAGCCGTAGACGCCTGGGATAGAGCGCCAGCCAGGAGAGCAGATGACCTCGTGGCCGGCTCTCAGGCTGGACAGGCAAAGGGTTGGTCGCAAAGGCCGCCGCTTGCGCACGCCTGATATCTTCGGCTTCGATGGCAGCAGCCTCAGCGCTGGAGGGAAGGCGGCGTGAGAGGAGAGGATCAGTACGCTGCAGCCAGATAGCATCTCCCTCATCCTCATCGGCATCCTGAATCCAGGGCCAGAGATCGGGCAGACGCTGCTGCAGATCATTGAGGGCATCTGGCTCATTGCGAGTTGCCGGGCCTCCTCCGGCAGAAGGCGAGATCTGACCGCGGCCCGATGGAGGCGCCACCAGCGGGGTATTCTGACGATGAATATCGAGAGAAGAGAGATCAGGCTCAACCAGTGGGGTCAGACGCGAAGGGCGCGGCAGTCTCAGTGCACCAGGATCACTCTCGCTGATAAACTCTGCCGCCTCGCTCATCTCCAGCGCCGGATCGCCCACAACCTCCCCATTGCCGGCTGGCTGCATTAGCTGGGAGAGCAAAAAATCGGGCGGGATCTCCGGCGGTGGAGTCACTGGCCCTTGCTGAGTGGGTACTTGCGCCTCGGGATCAGTCCGGCGTTCCCGATGCGGAGGCTCTGTGTCCGCCTCTTCTCCATCGGCAGCAGCATCCCGCCTGGCGGCGGAAGTCACCGATGTAGCGCTCCGCTCACGCCCTTCGCCCCGGTCCAAGGGCTGCCCCGCCTGTAGCAGGTACGCCCGGCATTCTTCACACAAGCTTGTATCTGCTGCGCATGGCTTGCCGCAACGCAAACACTGACTCATAGACGTACTCTGTTTTCCCCAGCCTTGCCGGTACTCAACGCACGGATATGCCGCCCGCCAGAGTCCTCGCTCTCCACCCCCCTTAGCGTACGATCAGCTCTCCGCCACGTCAGCTGCCGAGACTCAGCCCTTGCCTCACACGCTCGCTCGCTCGCTCCTACGCTCCTCATCCAAGGCAGGGCCATCTTGTGAGCCTCAGCCCCCAGCTCGGTCGCGCCCCTTTCCTCCACTCGCTTGCCCCACATTCCGGACGTCGCCCCGCTCGACCTCGTCCGCTCCGCAGGCACTTGGTCCGCTCACTCATCGCTACTCTGACCAGGCACTACTTTCCAAGAGGTGGTCAGAGTTCCAGAGCAAGCAGAGGCAGCAGTTCTTTATCTGATGCCGGCAAGCCCCTTTCAGTGAGTCAGGTGCAGCCGGAAAAATGATCAGCCACGTCTCTCTACTATATCACCTTTATAGAAGGATTGCCAGAGGGAAGCGATCGGTACCAGACAGCGCGAGGCGGGCAAGAGCCACTGCACCAGCCTTCAGAGCGATGGCTGCTCACCCGCCTCCTTCCTGGTGAAGCAGAAAGCGCGCGCTTTTTTAACCCTGGGTGGGCAGCGACTCCACCCGGTAATGGCTCGCTGCCCGCGCCTCCCTTATCTGCACTAGCTTCGCAGGACAGCCCCAAACTCCTCGCGTAGGGCGGCCACAATGCCCTCCTGGAGGGTATTGGCCTCGGCATCGGTGAGGGTCCGATCCTGAGCCTGATAGAGCAAGGTATAGGTGAGGCTCTTCTTGCCCGGTGGGATCGGGGCCCCCGTATAGACATCAAAGAGAGCCACCGTACGCAGCAGCTCGCCGCCGTGGCGCTCGATGGCCTCCTGCACTGCACGGGCCGGCACCTGCTGATCAACTATCACCGCCAGATCGCGTGTCAGCTCCTGGTGACGCGAAATGGGGGCATAGCTCAGGCGATCGGGGACGGCAGCATAGAGGGTCTCCAGGTCCAGCTCGCAGAGATAAGTACGGTGAGGAAGATCATAGCGCTGCTGGACCAGCGGATGTACCTCGCCCAGGAAACCGACCGGCGTGAAGCGCTCGCCGCCATCCGGCCCTGATCGCTCTACCTCCAGCACGGCGCTGCGTCCAGGGTGAAAGATCGGATGCTGGACCGGCGTGAAGCGATAGCGCTTGATGTGCAGGCGCTCCAGCAGCGCTTCGACCACACCCTTCAGATCGTAGAAGTCTGCCGGGCGCGCCAGCTCCGGTACCCAGGAAATGGCCGCCGGCCCACAGAGAGCAATGCCCACGCAGCGCCTCTCTTCGGGCAACTCGCCCGCTCCCCGAGGCAGGTAACGCCGCCCGATCTCGAAGAGGCGCAAGCCCGCCCGATTGCGCTTGCTGTTCTCCTGCAGCGTCTCCATCAGCCCACTCAGCAGTGTCAGACGCATGCATTCCAGCTCATTGCTGAGCGGGTTGGTAATGGTCACCGCTGGCAGCGAGCGGGCCTCGAAGGGTTCCTTGCTGTCTGCCGCGACACCGTTGCCAGAGCTTGCGCTCGCCTCCGTGCCGGCAGTGATCCAGCCAGCTTGACCGTCATCCGCCGGCTTCTGTAGCAAGACCTGGGCCGTGCGGGCGTTGACCTCGGCGAGCAGGTTGAGCATGCGCTGGCGGCTAGTCATCGCATAGGTCAGGATCTCATGGAGTCCAAGGCCGATGAGGATCTCGCGGACCTCGTATTCGCGCTCAAACCAGTGGTCGCTCTGTGACTCCGGCAGCGGTCCCTCGGGCACGATGGCCGGCAACTGATCATAGCCGATCATGCGCAGGACCTCCTCGACCAGATCGGCCCCTTCCTCAATGTCACCACGGAAGGTCGGCACGGCAACGCGCAGGAGCTGCTCACCACCGGCAGCGTCAGCAGCGGCAGAGACCTCTTCGACCTTGAATTCGAGGGCGCTGAGGGCATCATGGACCTGGCGCGAGGTTACCTTGAGGCCCGTCAGCCACTCGACCTCGGAAGGCGAGAAGAGAATAGTGCGCTGCTCTACGGGTCGGGGGTAGACATCGACGATGCCCGGATGCACCTGGCCCCCCGCCAGCTCGGCCATGAGCTGAGCCGCGCGGTTGGCTCCGAAGACAGTCAGCTCTGGATCAAGGCCCTTCTCAAAGCGGCTGGAGGACTCCGTGCGCAGGCCCAGCGCCACTGCCGTCCGTCGGATGCTGACCGGCTTGAAGTTCGCCGACTCCAGCAGGATGCGCGTGGTCCCTTCGTTGACCTCGCTGACGGCTGAACCCATGACGCCAGCAATGGCCGTCGGCCCCTGGGGATCGGTGATGAGCAGCATATCGCCTCTCAGACGCCGCTGGACGCCGTCGAGGGTGGTAATTTCTTCACCGTCACGGGCGCGGCGGACAATAATATGCTGCTCACGCACCAGGTCGTAGTCGAAGGCATGGAGCGGCTGGCCTACCTCTAGCATGACATAGTTGGTGATGTCAACAATGAGATTGATCGGACGCATGCCAGCCATCAGCAGCCGCCGCGCCATCCAGCCGGGCGAGGGACCAATGTTGACCCCACCGATGACCCGCGCACTATAGCGCGGGCACAGCTCTGTATCCTCGACCGTCACCTTGACCAGCTCCGCCGCAGGCTGCCCCTGCTCTCTGAAGCGCGGCTCCGGCAGGCGCAGAGGCTTGTGGGTCAGGGCCGCAACTTCACGCGCAATGCCGATGACCGAAGAGAGGTCACCCCGATGGGCTTTGATGGCAAATTCCAGCACTACATCGGAGAGCAGATCGGCAAGCTTGACCCCCAGCGGCGTCTCCGGGTCGAGAATGAAGATACCCGAGTGGTCGCCGCCCAGACCTAGCTCGCGCGGCGAGCAGAGCATGCCCTCTGAGACATAGCCCATCTTGCGCGCTACCCCAATGGTAAGGTCGCCGAGACGCGCCCCCGGCAGGGCCAGCGGCACCTTGTCCCCTTCTTTGATGTTGGGAGCGCCGCAGATGACGCCGATCTCTCCGCTCCCGGTGTTGATGCGCGTGTAGCTCAGGTGATCAGAGCCGGGCACCTTCTCCAGGTGCGTAATTTGTGCTGTGATAACGCGGTCCCCCCAGTCAGCTCCAACGTAGTCCAGCGCCTCTACCTCAAGCCCCGCCATTGTCAAGGTGTGAGCCAGCTCCTCCGGCGACTGGGTAATCTCGACGTACTCTTTTAACCAGCTCAGTGGCACTCTCATCGCTGGTAACTCCTCACTGATTTCCTTCCTTCCTTCCTACTGACCTCTCGCTTTGCCTGCCCACAAAAATTGTCTTCTACTCTAAACGCTCTATATTACTTTTTCTGTGCGATTCCGTGATCTCTCGAACCAGGTTATCTTCTTCACTAGAACTGACGCAGGAAGCGCAAGTCATTACCCGAGAAGAGGCGGATTTCGCCGATGGCGTACTTGAGCATGGCGATGCGCTCCACCCCCATGCCGAAGGCATAGCCTCGATACTTGCGCGGATCGTAGCCAACTTCGCGCAGGACGCGCGGATGGACCATGCCAGAGCCGAGGACTTCTAGCCAGCCAGTGTATTTACAGAGGCGGCAGCCGCTGCCCTTACACAAAATGCAGTCGATATCAACCTCCGCGCTGGGTTCCGTGAATGGGAAGTAGCTGCCGCGGAAACGGACACGGCGATCTTCACCGAACATCTCACGTGCGAAGCGGGCCAGGCTCCCTTTGAGGTTGGCCATCGTGCACTGCTCGTCGACAAGCAGGCCCTCGATCTGGTGAAACATCGCCTCGTGGGAGGCGTCAATGGCTTCGTGACGGAAGACCTTGCCGGGCACGATGACCCGGATGGGCGGGCGTGTCGCCTGCATGACGCGGATCTGCATCGGCGAGGTCTGAGTACGCAGCAGGATCTGACCGGGCACAACCCAAAAGGTATCTTGCATGTCGCGGGCTGGATGGTCCGCCGGGATATTGAGCGCCTGGAAGTTGTAGTAGTCCGTTTCGACCTCGGGTCCCTGCACGACCTGGAAGCCCATGCGCGTGAAGATGCGCGCCACCTCCAGAATCGTGCGCGAAATGGGATGCATATGGCCCGCGGGCACCGCCCGGCCCGGCAGGGTCACATCGAGGCGCTCGCGCTCCAGGGCCTCACGCAGCTCTCGATCGCGCAGCTCCTGACGGCGGGCCTCCAGCGCGCTTTCGAGTCTCTCCTTGACCGCATTAATCTTCTGGCCAATGACCGGGCGCTCCGCCTTGCCCAGCTTCGGAATGAGGGTCGAGAAATTTTTCAGCTCCCCGCGATGGCGTCCCAGATAGCGAACATCCCAGTCTTCCAGCTCCGCCGAGCTGTTGATCGCCTCGAGCTCGCGGAGCGCTCGCTCCTGTAAAGCATCGAGCTGAGCCAACAATGCATCAAGCTGTTCAATCATAGCCATCCATCCTTCTCTCAGCAGCACAGCGCAGCATACACAAGGTCAACAAGAGAGCGCTGGCGCCCTCTCTGGCGAGAGGCCAGGAGACGGGCCGCCCAGATTCCCAGACTGGCAGGCAGGCTTGCTTGCCCGCTGACAAGACCCAAAGAGCGGCGCCAGTACGAGCGAGCAGGCGAGCGATCTCCTAATCAATCAATCAAGCAAGCAAGTAAGCAGGCAGTCCGAAGTTGTTGCCGGCCAGGGGTCTGGCGAGCTGGCCGAATCAAAAAAACCGGCACATTCGTCAACTGGGACGAAGCTTGCCGGTCTTGCCAGTCGTGCTGGTCTACCACAACAGGGCCATATCCTCATCTCTCGCCGTGCTGCAGTATTTTTCTGCTGGCTCTCTATGAGCACATGAGGGCATGACAGCCACAGCTGAGAAGAAGACGCCCGTTGTGCTGCATGACTCCGCGGTACCACCCGTTTTGGATTGCCTCATCTCGTTCGTTCGTTCGTTCGTTCGCTCGCTCGCTCGTCCGCCCACCCGCTCGCCACCAAGACACCGACACCCGACAGCAGGCGCGAGTGTTGACCTTGCCCGTCGGGCTGGAGCTGAGCGTCCAGCAATCCCACTCGGTTCGTCCGGTAACGGGGACGGGCCGGGACTGCCTACCGGGGCCGAACATAAGCCGCACGCTCTCTTCTATTGTCAGAGCGTCAGCCCCCTTCAGCAGCCAGCTCCAGGGTGAACTTCCGCGCAGCGGATCGGCGAAAAGGCTCGCAGCCACTGGCCTTTTCTCTCTGCCGCATCTCCACCGCTCGTTTGTTACGGTGGAGCGCTTACCCTACCTCCCGGTGTGCGCGTACTCTCCCTTTCAACGCCTTTCTCTCTGACCTCTTTGCCTTGTGCAGGCTGGCCCATCCTGAACTGAAGGCGAGATCCACCTGGCCTGGCGACCAGAGTGAGTCTTTCCCCTGCAGCTCTTTCGCCTGTAAGCGCTCAAGCTATAGTATGCCAGATCCGGCGTCGAAAGTCTAGCAGGTAGCCTTGCCTCATTCCCGGCTCGCCTGGGCTGACAACCCAGCCTGACCGGATCGGACTGCCTCTAGCCTCGCGCGCGGAACCAGACGGACCGGACTTGAGGAAGGCAGTCTCTCCAGCCCATAGGCTGATTACCCCGGCCAGATCAGGCATGGGGACAGAACCCCCACAAAGAAACCCGCCGATGCCGATGGCCAGGGATGCCAGCAATCGGCGGGTCCAGGTCAATCTGAGGAGCTGTATGGCCGACAACTGAGCCAGGCCGCCTCTCGATGTCTCATGGCTCCGCCAGACAGACAGGCAGGCCGATCAGGGCGCCTGCCCGACTCGCAGGGGCGCTCGCTCGCTACGGGCGACCAGCCGCCTAAAGCGAGCCGCCGCCAGTGACCTCCAGGACGTGACCAGAGACATAGTTTGAGAGCGGAGAGGCCAGGAAGAGCAAGGCCCCCGCTGCCTCCTCGGGGGTTCCCGGGCGCCCCAGCGGAATCAGCATCGTGGCCATCTGACGCATCTGACCGGGAATACCCAGCTCAACTTCCTCACCCTCACGCTCAATCTTCTCACCGCCCTCCTTGGGCGCCGTCAGCCGCGTCTCAATGAAACCGAAGCAGGCGCAATTCACCTGTACATTGTAGCGCCCCCACTCCTTCGCCAGCGTCTTCGTCAGGCCGACAATGCCCGCCTTCGCCGTTGCATAGTTCACCTGGCCCGCGTTGCCGTGCAGCCCCGAAACCGAGCAGACATTGACGACCTTACGTGGATTGGCGCGCCCATTGGCCTCCTGCTCGCGCTTGGCCGCCTCCCGAATAAATTGGGCCGCCTCCCGCAGGATGCGGAAGGGAGCTGTATTGTGGACCTCAAGCATGGCGTACCACTGCTTATCGGTCATCTTGTGAATGACGCCATCCCAGGTGTAGCCAGCGTTATTGACGATGATGTCGAGGCCGCCAAAGGCGTCGAGGGTGGCTTTGATCAGCTGAGCCGGGAAGGCTGGATCAGTCACGTCGCCAGCCACAGCGACGGCCTTGCCACCAGCATTGCGAATAGCCGCTACCGTCTCATCAGCGGGACCCTGATCAAGATCGCTCACCACAACAGCGGCACCCTCCGCCGCAAAGAGCTTCGCAGCAGCCGCTCCGATACCACGCCCAGAGCCAGTGATAATGGCGACTTTACCGTCAAGCAAACCCATTGCCTTGACTCTTCCTTTCTTCACTCAGATCAGGATGGATAGACGACCGCGCAACGGCTCGCCCAACGAGCGCGCGCCGCTGCGCGCCTTGATTGCTCGTTCCTGCTCTCCGCCGCGCTCCTCTGCGGAGCGGAGAGGAATAGATTGAAAGCCATAGATGAAGAGCGGGGCGAGTCCGCTCTGCCTGCCTACTCGCCGCGCTTGGGCAGGGCCGCTACGAAGGTCCCGCTTGCCTTGACATCGCCATTCTGATCCACCGCCTGGACCTTGCCAGCAATGCGTGCCTCGCCGTCTGCCTCGTATTTCTCGGTGATCGTTCCGCTGCAGGTAATCACGTCGTCAAGACGGGTCATGCTCTTGAAGCGCACGCCGAACTTGCGCAGAGCCGTCGGTCCCACATAGTCGCTGAGCAGCTGCCCGAGAAAGCCCATGATCAGCATGCCATGTGCAATAATGCCGCCAATGCCGAGCATTTCCCCAATCTTGGGATCGGTATGGAGGGGATTGAAATCGCCTGAGGCGCCAGCATAGCGCACAAGCTGCAGATGGGTCACAGGAGCCTTGACCAGCCGGGGAATCTCATCACCGACCTGGACGTCTTCGAAATAGCGCTTCGTGGGAAGTTTGGCTTCCGTTGTCATCAATGAACTCCTTTGGTCGCTCTCTCGACTCTCGTCGCGCTAGCGAACTATCAGCACCTGACGCGCCTTCAGAACTTCCTGCCCGCTTTGATTGGTATAGCGAGTCTCTAGCGTCAGAATATCCATCGACGAGCCATCCTTGCTCTGGCGCGACTTGCCATCCACAAGAGTAGTCACACCAGTCAGAACATCTCCAGCGTAGATCGGTGCCAGGTATTCGTATTCCTCTTCACCGTGGATGATGCGCATCACATTGACGCCGATCGCCACCAGATGCTTGACAAAATCTGCATTGCCCCAGAACTGGAAGGTCGTCGGCGTCGTCGGTGAGGCCGGAACATCGGGATAACCCGCCGCTTGCGCCGCTTCTTTGCTATGGTAGAGCGGGTTTTCATCGCCAATCGCCAGATTCAGCTCGTGAATCTTAGAGCGCTCCACCTGATAGGTGAATGGGGGAAAACTCTGCCCGATCTTGCTCTGGTCGAACATCAGACACCTCTTTTTCGGCAGTACGGCAAGTAGCCAGAAATAGTATATAATGATGGACGAAACGACGGCAACTGAGCCGCGGCCTGGCGGTCCGCCGCCTGCTTGGGAGGGGGCGACGGTTCAGGCCAGGCGTCAGCATTTGCCTGCTGTACAGGGTATTGTAATTGTACCCGCACCAGAGCTGCAAAAACAACGAACGTACAGAGGAAAGCCATAGATGGAACTGTCGAGCCAGGAAATCGTTGAGCGCCTCAATGGCACGCGGGCTGGCACGCTGTGGGAAGCCCTGGATATCTCGCTGGTCAGTGCCGACAAGGAGCGCGTGGTCTTAAGCATGCCAATTGGGCCCCGCCACAAGCAGCAGGCCGGCTACTTGCACGGAGGCATCTCGGTGCTATTGGCCGAGACGGCGGCCTCCATTGGCACAGCTCTCAATATCGACATGGAGGAGCAGATGGCTCTGGGTCTGGAAATCAACGCCAACCACCTGCGCCCCAAGCGCGAGGGCCGTCTCACCGCCATCGCCACCCCCATCCACCGTGGACGCAGCACCCAGGTCTGGGAGATTCGCATTCAGGACGAACAGGAGAAGCTGGTCTGTATCTCGCGCTGTACCCTCGCCGTGGTACCGCGCCCGCCCGAGGCCATCAACCCACTCATGGCTTCATCTCAGGCGTCCGAGTGATTCATCTACAGGTCTTGACAGCCTCTGCTCCAGCAGGTACCCTACCTACCAGTAAGAACGCTGACGTTCCTTGTTCAGCATAGCGGGCCATCTGGCTCCACTTCACAGGTACTGATAGGCAGGAAGGCTTTCTTGCATCGGCTGCGGGAACAGGAGAGCGGCAGGCGTGAAGGTGAGCAGGAGAGGCTATCAGACGCGCAGAGCAGTCCCCCCTCACGTCTCTCGCCGCCTCATCCTGTTCCTGCTAGTGTCCCCCAGGAGCAGACGCTATGGGCCTGACCACCGCTGGTCTCTCCCACTGGCAGGGCGAGCCTGCCGAAATTCCCCTTCTGAACATGACCATTGGCGACCTGCTGGATCATCGCGCTGAAGAGTTGCCCTCAAGCGAGGCCGTCGTCTATAGCGGCTACCCCGAGTACGGCGGAGCGCTCGATCTGCGCTGGACCTATCGTGACCTGCGCGAGCATGCCGAGGCAGTGGCGCGCGGTCTCCTGGCCCTGGGCTTGCACAAGGGCGAGCATATCGCCGTCTGGGCAGCAAATTTACCCGAGTGGCTGCTGCTAGAGATGGCGGCAGCCAAGGCCGGGCTAGTGCTCGTAACTGTGAATCCCGTTCTGCGCGCGCGTGAGTTGGAGTATGTGCTGCGGCAGGGCGATGTCGCCGCCCTCTTCTTTATGGCACGCATCCGCGATCACGACTGTCTGGAGACGGTGCGTCGGCTGACGACTCCCGCTGGCCCCCCCGGTGCTGTGCGCAGTGAAGCTTTGCCCTGCCTGCGCTACGTTTGTCTGATTGGTCCACAGCCCGCAGCCCTGGCTCAGCAGAGTGATTGGCGGCCCGCCCTCTTCCGCGAGCTGGTGGCCGCCGGGACAGCGATTCCTCCCGAGGCTCTACGCGAGCGCCAGCGCAGCCTCTCCCCTGACGACGTCGTCCAGATCCAATATACCTCTGGCACGACCGGCTTCCCCAAAGGGGCCATGCTGACTCACCGCAATGTCCTCAACAACGCCATGCTCTTCGTGCGCCGCTCCAACGGCATCCCCGCGGACCGCGTGTGCAATCCGATGCCTTTTTTCCACACCGCTGGTTGCGTGCTGGCGGTGCTGGGCTGCCTCTACATGGGCACAACGCTGGTCCCTATGCTGGCTTTTGATCCGCTCAAGACCCTGCAGATTGTCAGCCGCGAGCGCTGCACGCTGCTCGGAGCTGTGCCAACTATGCTGCTGGCCCTCCTCCAGCACCCCGATTTTGGTCGCTACGATCTTTCGACGCTGCGGGCTGTGACCTCCGGAGGGGCGCCGGTACCGCTCACACTCATGCAGCAGGTCAAGGAGCAGATCGGGGCCGATATCACCATCGTCTATGGACTGACCGAATCGTCTCCGGTGATCACGCAGACCCTGCCGGATGATAGCTTTGAGCTGAAGGCCAGTACGGTCGGCGTACCGCTGCCCTACACAGACGTCAAAATCGTGGACCCGGCGAGCGGCACGGTGGTTCCCTGCGGGACGCCCGGGGAACTCTGCTGTCGCGGTTACCTGGTGATGAAGGGCTACTACAAGATGCCGGAGAAGACAGCGGAGACGATCGACAGCGAGGGCTGGCTTCATACTGGTGACCTGGCAACGATGGATGAACAGGGCTATGTACGCATCGTGGGCCGCTTGAAGGAGATGATCATTCGCGGCGGGGAGAACATCTATCCGGCGGAAATTGAGGATTTCCTGCTGCAGCATCCAGGTGTGGCCGAGGCCCAGGTGATCGGCGTGCCGGACCCCTTCTTCGGTGAGGAGATCGCCGCCGTGATTCGCCCGCGCGAGGGTGCCCAGCTCAGTGCCGAGGAGCTGCGCGCTTTCTGCCAGGGTCAGATCAGTCACCAGAAGATACCACGCTATTTCCTGTTTACCGACACTTTCCCGATGACGGCCAGCGGCAAGGTGCAGAAGTTCTTGCTTCGCGAGCAGGCCGTCAAAGAGCTGGGGCTGCAGGAAGCCAGGCCCTAGCTAACACGACTATGCCAGAACAACGGAACAAGAGTCGGAGCGGAGGGGCGCGTCCTCAGTACGGCAGTCTCCAGCAGCTCCCGCCCCTGGGCATGCGCTTCTCCCCTCGCGGCCCAGTCCTACCCCTCATGCAGGCCGAGAGCCCGATGGCCACCCGGTTCTGGCGACGCACCTCTCCCTCTGAAGCTCCTTCGATAAACAGGAAAAAAGTACTGGTCTCTCTGCTCGTCTGGCCCTCGCTCGTTCCCAGAGCCAAAAGAGGATTCAGGCCAGGGCGAGTCGCCGGGCCGGTCTCGCACACAAAGGCCAAGCCAGATGAGCATCAGTAAACGCTATTTCCTGCTTGTACTGCTTTTCGTGCTGCTCAGCAGCAACGCCTGCAGCGCCGTCACCAGCTCGCCTGGTAGCGGGCAGACCCTGACCACAACGAGAGGGTCGGCGACAGTTCGAGCCAGTCCGACCGTGCCCACCGTGGTTCCCTCCACGGCCACCCCAACGCTCGATGAGCTTGCCCGTGGCATCGTACGCAATCTGACCCTTGAGCAAAAGCTCGGCCAGATGGTCATTGTTGAATTCTCCGGCGCCAGCTACAGCCCCGACCTGCAGCAGATGATCGAGACCAGCCAGGTCTCAGGCGTCCTCATCGAAAACAACAACGGTAACGTCGAAAGCAGTACCCAGCTCACAGCCCTCAACGCGACTCTGCAAGCCCACGCCCATATTCCCCTCTTCATCAGCACCGACTTTGAGGGTGGCTACGTCAACGAACTGCGCCGGATTACGGGCGAGCGCCCTTCTGAGGCCGCTATCGGCGCCAGTGGCAGCACTCAATATGCCTACAATCAAGGGCTGGCCGCAGCCCAGACCCTCAAGGCCCTTGGCCTCAACGTCAATTTTATGCCCATCGTCGACGTTCTCACCAATGCGAACAACCCCGGTCTTCCTCAGCGGACCTTCGGCTCCGATCCGACGCTGGTCACCAACATGGGACGCGCCTATCTTCAGGGCCTGACCGCTGGCGGAATCATCGGCTGCCTCAAGCACTTCCCGGGCCTTGGTGCGGCCAGCGTCGACCCTCACCGCGTGCTGCCCAACGATAACCGCAGCCTGGCTCAGCTGGCCAGCATCGACCTTGTCCCCTATCGCACCCTCATCAACGAAGGGATTGTCCCGATGGTCATGACCACCCATATTCTCAACCCCCAGCTCGACCCGCGCCTGCCTACCTCGCTCTCCCCAGCCGTGGTCACCGACCTCCTGCGCAATCGTCTCCATTTCGAGGGCGTCACCATCAGCGACACCCTCTGGATGGGTGGCATCAGCAACACTTACCCTCTTGCCCAGGCAGCTGTCTTGGCCGTCAAAGCCGGAGAGGACCTCCTGCTCGGTCCGCGTGAGCTGAGTGAGACGCGCAACATGCTGGCTGCGCTGAAGGAGGCTGTCCTCAAAGGGGAGCTGCAGGAAAGCCAGATCAACGCCGCCGTCGAGCGCATTCTGGCCCTCAAGCTACGCTACGGCATCCTCAGTCAGACACGCGCCCTGCAGTTGCTGACCACTCCCGGAGATGACCAGGCCCCGACAGCTCACGCTCCCCATCCCCAAAGCATGGCCGAGGTCGACCGGCGCCGCTCAGCCTGGCAGGCAGTCCTCTGACCAACGCCCTTGGCAGGCAGACAGACGGACAGACAGATAGGCAGATAGCGCCGCCAGAGCCGCTGGCCTCTCCCTGTCCCTCTGTCCCTGGTCATTCCCCTCCAGGCTTGTCCGCGGCCACCTCCCTGGCGTCAGCCTTGAGGCGCTGCAGCTCTGCCACGATCTCGGCAGTCCTCATGATCGAGACCCCGATGGCCTGCAGCTCCTGCTTGCCCTGCTCATACAAACCGGAAACCGCATCTTCCACCAAGACCAGGCGGAAATCACGCTCGCTCGCCTCGTAGAGAGTGGCACGTAGAGCATGGGGAAAATTGCAGCCGCAGATCGCCAGCGTCGAAACACGGGCCCGACGCAGATAGTCCTCCAGGGGCGTGCGATAGAAGGCTCCCCAGCGTGGCTGGCAGATGACCACCTCGCGCGGCCAGAGATACTGAATCTGGCCGGCCAGCAGGCGCTCCTCCTCCAGGCGCGAGAAGCGGTCAGGCAGCAGCGCTGGCACGATCTCACAACCTGGGGAACCGGCCAGGGTCCAGCCGGCTCCGCGCTCCACCGCCGCCCGGTGGCAGAGATCGACATTCGAACCATCGGCCAGATAGATACGCACGACATGAACAATTGGGCGCTCTGCTGCCCGAAAGGTCTGCAGCAGGCGTACAATGTGGGGTACAACTGCTACAGTTCCTGTCACTCCCGCCGGCTGACCATCGAGGAAGTCTCTTTGCATGTCAATTACAATGAGAGCAACAGTAGTAAAATCAGGCACCGTATAGTGATCCATAAAGCTCACCAGGACCAACTCTTGGCTCATATCAAACGGCATGTTGTGATCATTGTATCACTACCAAGCCGCAGGAGCCGCAGAAAGCAAAGGAGAGAACAGGTAAGCGATCGCTTGTCCTGGCACTTTCTTCCCAGGGAAAACCAAACCAGAGCCATAACACATTGTGAGATTTTTTCCCCCAGTGACGTAGTACTTAAGGGGTCAATGAGGAGAGAACCGCGCCCGGAACAGGGTGCTGATGGTGCCAGGGTTCTCTTCGTTGCTCGTTGCTATCCCTAGTGTTTCGTCATCAGTACGTGTCGCTGAACAACTATCCACCGAGGACGCTTCTCCTCCAGCCATCAGACAGCGAACTGTGGGAATGACATATTCGAATGGTGCGGGAAGGAGTATCAAACCTATGAGGAAGCAGAAGGTAACCACAGGCGTTCTTCGCTTGCTGCTTCTGGGGGTGCTGACCCTCTTTGTTGTCGCCTGCGGTGGCGGCGGACAGAGTGGCACCACCACCAAGACCAAGGCGCCAGCCAGCCAGCAAAAGTTTATCTTTACCAACGCCGGTGTCCAGGATATCGAGACCTTCGACCCGGCGCTGGTGACCGATCTTCCCTCGTCGACCGCCATTAACCTGGTCTTCACCGGATTGGTGTCGCTGGACGGGAACCTCAACGTGCAACCAGAGATTGCCTCATCATGGGACATCTCTCCCGACGGCCTCACGTATACTTTCCATCTGAAGCCGAACGTCAAGTTCAGCGATGGTACAGCAGTCACCTCGACAGATGTGGCCTACAGCATTGATCGCGCCCTGCAGCCGGCCACGAAGTCACCAGTCGCTGGCAGCTATTTGAACTTGATCAAGGATGTCGATCAGCTCAGCACGGGCAAGCTCAAGACTCTCATTAACGACAGCCTGAAGACGCCCGATGCGCAGACGATCAGCATCACGCTCAGCAAGAAAGCCGCTTACTTCCTGGATGCGCTGGCTTACCCCACCTCCTACGTGGTGGAGAAGAGCATCGTTGAGAAGTATGGCAAGAGCTGGACCGACCACCTTGAGGAGGGGGGCGGTACTGGCCCCTTCAAGGTGCAGTCCTACCAGCACAACAAGCAGATCGTCTTTGTGCCCAACCCCTACTACTATGGGCCCAAGCCGCAGCTGCAGCAGATCATCATGCCCTTCTATCTGGACGTGAAGACGGCTTACCAGGTCTACCAGACTGGCAAGGTCGATATCACGCCGATCCCCATCACCAACATCCAGCAGGCGCGCGCGAGGACCGGTGAGTACAGCGAGACGCCGCAGCTCTCGATCGACTACCTGGGCATGAACTACCTGGTCAAGCCCTACGACAATGTCCACTTCCGCCAGGCGCTCTCGCTGGCCATCAACCGCGACCAGATCATGTCGGCCATCTGGAAGAACACCCGCAAGCCGACATATCATATCGTGCCGCAGGGCATGCCGGGCTATAACGCCAGCCTGACCGGCCCGGAGGGCGTCACCTCGACCGCGGGCGATAAGACCAAGGCCAAGCAGCTCCTGCAGCAGGCCCTCCAGGAGATGGGCCTCTCGAGCGCAAGCCAGTTGCCCCCGCTGCAGCTCTACTACCCCACCGGCTCACAGGACGTGACCAACGAGATCACGACGCTGACCAGCCAGTGGCAGAGCGTGCTCGGGATCACCGTGAAGCCCGTGGCCACCGACTTTAACAAACTGCTGGAGGACTTGAACGCGGCTCCGGGGAACTCCAAAGGCATCGGCTTCTGGTCGATCGCCTGGATCGCCGACTATCCCGATCCGCAGGACTGGCTGACGCTCCAGTTCGATAAGGGTTCTCCCAACAACCAGGTCAACTACGGCCAGAACAATTCCACCAATGCCGCTCAGCAGCAGCAGGTCCAGAAGAATCTGGAGGCGGCTGACGCTATGGACAATGGCCCAGCCCGCTACCAGGCTTACAACCAGGCAGAGCAGCAACTGGTCAACGATGTGGCCTGGCTCTCGCTTGATCAGCGCATCGGTGTGCGCCTGCTCAAGCCGTATGTGATCGGCCTGAAGTTCAACGCTCAGGGTCTCTTCCCGCCTGAGCTGTGGGCTGACGTCTACATCGCTCAGCATTCCTAGCCTGACCGGTCCCTGAGCGCAGGATAGAAGCCCCCGGAGGAGGTTCAGTCAGACACACGCTGGTGAAGCAAAAGCCGGTCTGCCAGCCGCCGCGGTCTCGACCGATCGCCACTCAGCGGCTGCGCAGACCGGCTTTCTCAATTGCTCTACTTTGTCCGTTTCAGGAGGCGCGGCATCGGCTCAGCAAACGGCCCTACCCCGTAGAAGGCGTCGCGGTTCCACAGGGCCTGAAAGATCGCTGCCGTGGAGGCCAGCAATAGCCAGAGGAAGAGGGTGGCCAGCGAGAGCGCGACCAGCGTATCACGCAGACGCAGTAAGGCCACAAGCACGCTCGCTATCGTCAGACCCAGCATGAACAGCGTCAGCAGGAGCGCGTTCAATGGTGAGCGCAGGCCGAAATAGGCGGCGCTGAAGACGATATAATCGAGCCATGAGGCGGCCTGCAGAACCAGATAGGCTCTGCGCCCCTCACTGCTGGCCGGCTTGTTGAGAACCCGCAGCAGCCCCCAGATGGCCGCCAGGTTGTTGATCGTCCAGGCCGGACCAAAGACCCAGGCCGGCGGCGCAAAGATCGATTGTCTCAGTGCTTCGAAATAGGCGACATCCCCAAGGAGCTGCCCCGGACTGCTGATCTTCCTCCCCTGCCAGCGATTGACAAGGCCGCTCAGAGCGAAGGTCAAACCTTGCACGAGCAGATAGAAGAGCAATCCATGATACCAGCGCCAGGGCCGGCCCGCTTCTCGCGCCCATAGCTCTCTTGCCCGGCTCTCCCAACTCCTCCCTCTCTTCGGACCGTGATCGCCCCGCTTGAGCCTAAGCGCCATATTCGTCTCCTCCTTCCCAGACAGGGGAGGGTCTGCACCCTTGCACACCCGCCTCTGCCCACGATGGCCAAGAGCTAGCGATCTTCTACTCCTTTCTGCCTGCTATTGTACCTCTCTCAACAAGCGAGCTGTCACTCAGGAAGGCGCCGTCCGCTCTGACGATGCCAGCCAGCGGACAGGATAAACAGTCAGGCTAGCAAGCTGAATAGGAGAAAAACAGCAAGGGAGGAAAGCAGCAAACGTTCGAGACGTTTACCCACTAACAGGCTCCAATAGCGCAGATACAACCACTGCCAGACCGGGCCGGCGCTGCTTCCCGCCAGCCTGGCAAGTGGAGGCAAGCAAGGAGCAGATGGAGGGGAAGGCTGCCTGCGGTGGGCCGAAAATGGCAGACAGGCTAGCAAGCAGGCCGCCACCTGGCTGTCACAACGTCTGAACGAAGCTAGCAATAATCGTCTGCACTTCGTCTAGCCGCCCCTGGAAGAAGTGGTCCGCTTCCTCGACCGCAATCATCGTCTTGGGAGCCGGTAACTGCTCGAACCAGCGCGCGGTCAGAGCATAAGGCGCCACTTCGTCCCGAGTCCCGTGGATGATCAGCTTGGGCTTGGTGCAGCCCTGCAGGGTATCGCCCTCGAAGCTGCGCGCGGGCACGCCCAGGCCGATGAGCGCCCGCACCCTGCCATCGGCAGCCCCCACCCGCAGGCCCACATAGGCGCCAAAGGAGAAACCAGCAAGAATGACCGGGAGGCCCGGATAGCGATGGCTGAGGAAGTCCAGCGCATAGCGCACATCATCCATTTCCCCCCTCCCCTCATCATAGCTACCCGAACTTCTCCCTACCCCCCGAAAGTTGAAGCGCAGCGCCGGGATCTGCAAAGCCTGAAGGATCTGGGCCACCTTGAAGACAACTTTGTTGTCCATCGTCCCCCCATAGAGCGGATGCGGATGACAGACCAGGGAGACGTAGTGCGGTTTGACGCCTGTTTCCTCGGGCTTCAGAATGCCCTCAAGGCGGCCCAGCGGTGACGGTATGTCAACATGTAAGATCTGTGCGATAACATCCCCCGCCTTTCTAGTCTGAAAATAAAGAGCTACCCATAGCAAGAGTCGTCACTCTCATAGTATAGCACGAATCTTTTGTCCGCTACAGATATGCTACTTTATGCACTGTGCAGATTGATAGTGCCGGTGCCGACATCGAGGCGCAAGAGCGCTGTTGGCGTTGGCCCACTCCCTGGTACTAGAGGCCCATAGTAGGTAGCTGAGCCAGCATTAGTACTGACCTGGATGGGGAAGGCGCTGACGATCTTGCCGCTGTTCACGTAGGCATCCACCACTACAGCGATGGAAGCTGGCAGAGTAACATCGAGTTGGCCAACCTCACTGTGAATCTGAAAGAGCGGCCTCCCGTTGCCCACAGGACGAGTATCGAGCGACCCGTTGAAGGTTACCTGGCCATTGACTGTGCGCAGGCTGCTGCCATTGGTCAAGATCGCCCTGTCAACGGTGATATTGCCCGCCTCATTCTCGACCACCAGCATGCCATTGAGGCCCTGGATGTGGACATCGCCCACAGCCAGCTCGACATTCAGCTCGAAAGGGGTAGCTCCCTGATTGACCTGAGTCGGCAGTTTGAAGCGCAAATTGACGGTGTCGTTGGGGCCATTCAAGCCCTCACTCTGCGGCAACGTTGTCGTGACCTGCAAGCTGGTTAGTCCCGGCTGTATCTGAACGCTGATGCGCTTGAACTCTTCATCGGCCTCGGCCTGTCCCCCCGCTTTCACCTGTTTGATGATCGTCAGCTCCGGGGCAGACAGGCTAGAATCGACAGCGATGTCCACGCTGCCGATCTGGCTGCTAACCTTGAGCTGCTGCAAATTGTTAATAGGGATGGTCTGCTGATTCGTCTGAGTATAGGTGTTGAGAGTTGGCCCCAGAATCGGCAAAGGGCTGCTGCCGGTGACGCTGCGCAGAGCCGCAAAGACGGCCACGGCGATCCCGAGCAGTAGCAGAAAGATAGCCGCGCTGCATCCGCCGAGAAACCAGAGCCAGGGGTGGCCACGGCGCTTGCGCCGTCGCAGGTAGGCTGTCTGGTGCCCGCCTCGATAGCTCGAAGGCTCCTCCTCCTCGGCAAACAGGAGACTCTCCCGTCCTCCTCTCATGGCAACCTCTTCCACTACCTCCTCTTCAGCGTCCTGTCCTTGCGACTGAGATGCCCTTCTGCGCCTCAGCCGCTCCTCCGCTGGCTGCCAGTACGTGGCCTTGTAGTCGCTGGCCTGAGCGCGGCGCTGCGCTCGACGGCCTGGAGGTAACCCTTCTTCATAGCCAGGCCAGCTATCCTCTTCTGGCTCCTCAGACCAGCGAGGCCCCTTGCTCTCTCTGCTCATAGCTGCTCCCCTTCTCTTGGGTCCGGCGCCGGGATGGCTTCGCTCTCGCTCGCGGTCCGTCCTGGCCGAACCACGTCAGTTGTCGCTTGGGAAGACTCCTGCCTCCCTTGTGAAGTACGCTTGAAGAAGGCCACAGGTTGGCTCTCTCGAAAGGCTAAAGCTGGCAGCACAGCCAGCAGACAGAGTACACCAGCTACCAGGAAGATCGTGGTGTAGACGGTGTGGGCAGAGGCGACCAGATAGGCTGTATAGGCGTCCAGGTAGGCAGAGCTGAAGGGAGTGACTCCAGGCGGGGGGACAAAAGCAGCAGCCAGCGCACGAAAATAGCCCAGGCCCCAGGAAGTGAGCGCCGCCAGGCCGAGAATCATCCCTACCATGCGCAGCATCGTGACGAGAGCCGCCGCCAGGCCACCCCGTTGCTCGCGCGCCGCATCCAGCGCAATCACCCCAATGGGGGCAATGACCAGGCCAAAGCCCCAGCCTCCCAGCATGGTGCTCAGCGTGATCTGATTCCAGTCCACGCGCAGCGGCCACCAATGCATCAACCAGAACGCCGCCGCGGCGCACAGGAGCCCGGCAATGGCCACAGGCCGGCTTCCCAGACGCTCGCAGAGCCAGCCACCGACCAGCGCCCCGACAGGGATCATCGCCGTCAGCCGCAGCAAGGCAAGACCACTGGAGATGGCCGTCTCGCCAAGCACAGTGGCCACGAAGATCGGGATGTCTACCATCGCAATGATCAGAGCTGCCCCCACGAGCAGACTGACCACAGCCGCCGCCACAAAGGAAAGGCGGCGAAAGAGCCGCAGGTCGAGCACGGGCACACCTCGACCAGGAAGCTTCAGCCTGGACCAGCGCCCTCTCCTCGCAGGACTGACCTGGCCTTCTTCAGCCGACTCCACTGGCTGTAAGCGCAGCTCCACCAACACGAACAGGATGAGCAGCAGCAGTGCCAACCCGATCAAGAGAGGATTGCCGTGGGCACCAGCGGTCTCGGCCACGCTGCGAGCCTGGAGGCCGCCGGGTTGTCCCCCTGTTAAGAGAGCAGCCTCCTGGGCCAGGCCAAGGCTCAGGCAGAGGAGGACAGCGCCAAGCAGAGCAGCACCAAGCAGGTCAATCCCTGGCCGCCTCTCTTGCCCTTGCCCTTGCCTTTGCCCTGCCCCTGGCACCCGCAGCCAGAAAGCCAGCGGCACGATGAGGACAGCCACCAGAGGCAGGTTGAGCAGAAAGATCGCGCTCCACCCGAACGTCTGCGTAATCCAGGCTCCGTAGAGGGGGCCGAGCACGCCCCCAGCCTCGGTGACCATCCCAATCAGCCCGAGAGCTGGACCTAACCCGCGTGCGCCATAGTAGTCGCCGGCAATGGCCATAGCGATCGGGACGATGGCGCCGCCGCCCGCGGCCTGGAGCACGCGCGCCCCCACTAACCAGACCAGGCCGGGCGATTGCGTGTCAATGCCGAGTATCTGCAAGAAACTCAAATCATTCAGCGATCCTAGCCAGGGAGCCAGCCCACAAATCAACGAGGCACAGGCAAAGACAGCCAGGCACAACAGCAGCAGACGCCGCCTCCCATAACGATCAGCTAGCTGCCCCAATAGCGGCATCGCAATCACATATCCCAGCAAGTAGCCGCTGATAATCCAGGAGGCGCGGTCGAGCTGCAAGATTGGTATTTGTAGATCAGTGATGATCTGGGGAAGCGCCGTGACGACCACTGTCTGATCGAGAGCCGTCAGGAAGACAGCCGCGCAGACAAAGACCAGGGCCAGCAGGGGTAACTGCCCAGGCATCTCACGCTGACGGCGCCCGGCACTTGCAAGAGAGCGCACCCATTCACCTCCAGTAACCAGGAGGCACCAGCAGCCCTCAGCCCCCAGGGGCCGTTAGATAGCTGGCGCACTAATCGTAATCGCTTCGTTGAACTTGGAGAGCTTCAACGTGCGCACCGTCTGGTTGGTGTCGCCATCGGCAGCAACGCCAGTCAGGCGCAGCTGATAGAGCAGGTGATCGCTCTTGCCGATCCAGACCACGGCGTCCAGTTGCGAACCAGCTCGCGTCTGGTCGCCCAGCAAGCCGCGCAGATAGCTGGCATCGAGCTTGCCGGAGATTTGCCAGCAAGCCACCCCGCCGACGCTGCTCTCGCTGGGTGTAGACGGATTGCGGATCTGCCCCAAAAGGGCGGAGATGCCGGTGCGCGAGTCAGAGAGCACACGGGGATCAGGCAGTCCATTGATGGTTTGCCAGCGCCCCGTAACCGGGTCGGTAATGTACTGCTGCCCACCCACCACAATGATCTTGACCTGTACCAGCGAGCCAAGTACAAGCGCGCCGGCATTGGCCTGCAAGCGATCAGGTACGACCAGATCGCCATCAGCACTCTGAATGACCAGGGTAGCGCTGCTGCCAGCGTGTTCGACTTGGAGATTGAAATGGTAGGAGTGAACCTTTTGCATGGCTGCCTGGGATGCGGCGAGCACTTGCCGCGCATCGGGGGCCGAGCTGCCGCCGCAGGCCACTAACAAGAGCAGGGCCGCCAGCGCCACCGCTCCAACCACCGCCGACAACCATCCTCGTTGGCCTGGCCTGGCCCTCCCTGCTCGCCCGCCACAGGGCAGGCTGCTGGTCGCCTTCATACCGTTCGACACCTGTCTCTTCTGATGGTGCATGCTCCGCCTCGTCCTATGTTTCTGCTAAGGATTGTACCAGCTATGACGACTGAAGGTAAGGTGGCGATTCTCCTGCTTTCCCCGGACCTTCCGCCTGCCCCCAGTCTGCCATTACCGCCGCTCTTGCTGGTCAGCCTGCCGCATGGGAAGAGCAGCCCTTTTCAAGGAGAGCAGCGCAAGCTATAATTACCATGCAACGACAGGCAATACATTAGCAGGCACGAAGGAGCAACTGATGGCTGAGCAGCCGCGTTTCCGTGTTCGCTTCTGGGGCGTGCGCGGCAGCTACCCGGTACCAGGAACACAGACGCTGCGCTACGGCGGCAATACCGCCTGCGTCGAAGTGAACGCCAGCGGGCGCACGCTGGTGCTGGATGCCGGCAGCGGCATTATCGCCCTGGGCGATTCACTGCTGCGGCGCAGCCACGGTAACGCGCTCCATATCGCGCTGTTGATCACCCACGCTCACGGTGACCACCTGCAAGGATTGCCTTTCTTTGCTCCTCTCTATGAACCAACGGTCAGCATCGACTTCTTTGGTCCCCGCCTTGCTGGACGCGATCTCGAAGGGCTGGTTGCACCCATCATGTCGCCACCCTACTTCCCTGTCGATATTCGTCAGCTACCATCGCAGCGGGCCTTCTACACCCTGGAAGATAACATGTGGATCATTTGGAAAGCCGGTTGCAAGCAGCCGCTCTTGCTGCAAGAAAACCAGGCCGCACGGGAACCGCCGCCCCCGCCGGAGGAGGTCCGCGTCCATGCCCGGTTTACGACCCTTCACCCACAAAATGGCTCGCTGCTTTACGCCATCGAACACGCCGGACGGCGCGTGATCTACGCCACCGATTTGGAGTGGGGAGAGGAGTACCAGAGCGAGATGCTGGCCTTCCTGGAACGGGCCGATCTTCTCATCCACGATGCTCAGTATACTCCCGAAGATTATCGCCATTCGCGACGCGGCTTTGGCCATAGTACCTATGAGATGGCGGCCACGGTGGCCCAACTGGCCGGGGTACGCGAGCTGATTCTCTTCCACCATGAGCCAACCTACGATGATCACAAGCTGGAGCGCATCGAGTTCGCTACCCGCCAGCGGTTCAGTCGGGCGCGCCTGGCCCGCGAAGCGATGGAGATCGACCTGCTGGTCAGTCCATAAACGCATCTGTCAGTTTGCCACCTGAAGGAGGTTGAGCGCCTGAAGCAGAGGCACCAGGCCACCAAGGCCTCAGCTCATCGGCAGCTCTCCCTGGCCAGAAGCGCCTGGAGTCACACGCCAGCCTCTACGGGGCCTGCACAGAGATCCGATATCGACAACGAGGAGAGCGATGGAGACGAAAATCAATGTGGTTTTGGCGTTGATGATCGTCGTTTCATTTCTGATCGCCATCGTGCTGCACGAGTTCGCTCATGCCCAAATGGCGATCTGGCTCGGCGATCCAACGCCCCGGGTCGAAGGACGCTATACACTGCGCCTGCGCCGCCATCTCGATCCCCTTGGGACGCTGCTGTGTCTGATTCTCGCCTTTATGCCCATTACCTTTGGGCCCGTTGGCCTGGGCTGGGGTCAGCCGGTGAAGACCGATCCCTGGAAGCTGCGCGGCGGACGTACCAGCGGTCCCTTGTTGGTTACTCTGGCCGGCCCGCTTGCTAATCTCCTGGTGGGCCTGATCTTTGCCTTGCTCGCTCGCCTCATCTATCCGCTGCTCTCGGAGAACCTGGTACTCTTACGCATACCGCAATTCCTGATGGTCTTCGGCTGCACCAATCTGGCTTTGACCATTCTAAATATTCTGCCGGTCTATCCGCTCGATGGCTACCAGATTGTCTATATCCTGCTGCCGACTCGTCAGGCCCTGCAATTTGCACGCTCTGGCCCCTGGGGTCCCCTGATCATCCTGGCGCTTTTCTTTATTGTCCCCTTTATTGCCGAGATCGCCCAGATGCCTGGCTTCCCCCTGGCCCATATTCCTGACTATATTCGCACTGGGGCTTTTTTCCTGGCTGGCCTGGTAACCAACCTGAGCATTACAAATGTCGCTGCAATCTACAGCTTCTGAGCAGGTGGGTGGTGAGGCACCAATGGAGGGAGAACAGCGCCAGGCGAGCTTAAGACTCAGGCCACAGCGGTCGAGCGGTCTCTTGCGCTTTGGACGCCTTGGCTATCGCCTCAAGCAGGTCTGGGCTCAGCTTGGTCCCAGCCGTCCCCTGAGCAGCGCCGAGCGGACCGAGGTGGCCGCTCTCTTACCTCCTGCCGCACTGGCTCTTTTCGAGAGCATGTCGCTCGCTGACCAGGCTCACTGTCTGCGCGTCTATCACGGCTTGCTGGCGGGCGGCTGCCGCGACCAGGAGCTGCTGATCGCCGCGCTCCTGCACGACGTCGGCAAGGGGAATGGGCGCGTGCCCTTCTGGACCCGGCCCGTGATCGTGCTTGGCAAACGCTTTGCACCTCGCTTGCTGGCGCGCCTGGCGCTCTATCCACAGCCAGAGCGGCCCCGCTGGCAGCAGGCGCTCGGTTACGCCTGGTGGCACGCTGAAGTTGGCGCTGCTCTGGCAGCTCAGGCCGGCCTCTCCGAGCGCACAGTACTCTATATCCGTACCCACCACGAGCCAGATGGGCCTGCCGCCGAGCTGCACCGCGTTGATGAGCGATCGTAGTCTGGGCGGGGAGAAGATGGATGGATGGATAGATAGATAGGTCGCAGAGTGGGCGGGAGCGATTGACCCGTCCCCCATCTCCCTCTATACTGACCTTGCTGGCCCAGGCCCATCCATCAGGACCAGCACAGTGCAGCCATTTACTTCCATTCCGCCAGAGCAGTCCTGGCGCCGTCCAGGACTGGAAGTGAGCAACCAGCGATAGGCCACCCACCACGGACGAGGTTTGCCGGCATGACACAGGACAACGAGCGCAACAGACAGGCTCAGACAGCGGCTCCTTTCTCCACTCCTCCGGCTGACACAGCGCCCAGGTCGCGCCGTGCCCAGGCCTCCAGCCAACAGGAGCAGCCGGAGCCGGAGCAGGGAGCATCAGAGACAAGGGGAGACCAAGAGCGGCCCTCTCAGTTTCCTCTTCAGGGCGCCTCAGAACTTTGGGGGCTGCCCCACACTGGCTACATCGTGCGTCTGCCGGTTTTCGAGGGACCTCTGGAGCTTCTGCTCTACCTGATCGAGAAACGCCAGATGGAGATCACCACGATCTCTCTGGTGGCCGTGACGGATCAATACCTGGCCTATCTGCGCCGCTGGCGCGAGGAGGAGCTGCCCATCGCCAATATGGCCGCCTTCGTCGCCATTGCCGCTCGTCTGCTGTTCATCAAATCGCAAAGCCTCTTGCCGCGCAATCCACGTCAAGAGACCTCGGAGGAGGCGCGCCAGGCCGAGGAAATGGCTGCCGAGCTGGAGCGCCATTTGAAGGAATACAAGATCGCTAAAGAGATAGCCTCAGTCCTGCGCCAGCGAGCGGAAGCGGGCCTCCAGACGTACGGGCGCTCCAGCCTGCTGGCCGGCATTGAGGCCCAACTGGCCTGGACCCCGCCAACACTCGTCGGCCTGGAGGTTGAGGCTCTCGCCCGCAGCTTTCGCCGCTTGCTGGAGACTCGTAGCCGCGCCGAGCCAGAGGCCAACGGGGGCCTGGTCCTTCCCCAGGCGCGCGTGCGCGTGAGTGAACGCATTGCCGTCATTACCGCTCGTCTCCGCCAGGCCCCACGCCTCTGGCTGAGTGACCTGCTAGAGCCAGGCGCTTCGCGCCTGGTGATCGTGGTGACTTTTCTCGCCATGCTCGACCTGTGGAAACACGAGCGCATCAGCGTCCGCCAGGAAACCCTTTTTGGGCCGATCCTGCTTGAACGCGGATCGCGCTGGCAGGAGAGCGAGACAGAGCAGGAGGAGTCGGCCCAGATGCTGACAGAGAGCGACTAGCCGCCCTTCTTGCCCCTCTCAGACTCGCTCCCTCTCGGTCCCTGACGCCCAGGCAACGCGAGGATCGGTTGCTAGTTCGTTTGGGCACAACTTGACAAGAGCTGGCTCAAAATTTATACTAAAACAATAGTAAATCCCCTGAATAAAGCGCTTGCAGCAGAGCAGGTGCAGCAAAGCAACCGAGAGAGAACCTCTGGCGGGGTGCGGCGCCAAGCTGCGCCCTGTGCCATTCTAGATAGACTCAAGACCCAAGCACGAGGGGAGTGTTGTTATGACGGACGAACCCAGGGAAACTACCGAGAGGCCGCAGCCTGAGCAAACGCGCCAAAGTCAGGAACCGGCATCGGCGGCTGAGACGCCTCAAAAGGAACAGCCGGCAGCTACCGCCGACGCAGCAGCTGCGCCAGCCGAGTCTGCCGAGACGCCAGCTGCCGCGGCTGAGGGGCAGCCCGCCCCTACGCTAGAGGAGCGCATCGCTCAACTGGAGGCCCAGCAGGCTGACCTGGCGGCCCAGCTCGCCCAGGCTCGCCAGGAAGCCCGCGAGAACTGGGACAAGTTTGTCCGCGAGCGCGCTGATCTGGAAAACTTCCGCAAGCGGCGTGAGCGCGAGATTGCCGATCGTGTCCTGCAGCAGAAGAAGGCCCTCTTGAATAAGCTGCTGGAGGTAATGGATAATCTGGATCGCGCGCTGGTGTATCAGGACAGTCTGGATCGCCAGGGCCTGCAGCAAACTTTGCGCCTGGTGGCCTGGCAGATGAACGAGCTGATTCGCAGTGAGGGCCTGACCCCAGTGCCAACGGTGGGCGAGCAGTTCAATCCCTATATCCATGAGGCCGTCGAGGCCGTCGAGGATAGCGAGAAGCCAGAGGGCCTCGTTGTAGAGGAGGTCCGCAAGGGCTATAAGTTGAGCGATGAGACGCTGCGCCCCGCCCGCGTTAAGGTGACGGTGGCCGCTAGCAAGAAGGAACAACGCGAACAGCAAGGGGAAGCCTGAGTCGCGACCACCAGGGGAAGGCTCATTTCAGGCAAGAGACTTCCAGTCACTCCAGCTGAACCAGACGAGTCATCAATGCGCTCGCGGGGCAGGCAACAGGCAGGAGCGAGAGCATCCCGGTCCGGTGGCGAGCTGCAGCAGCTTACAGCGCTCCTTTCTGGTCAAGCCCCCAAACAACAGCGCGGCCTTTCCCTGCACTCCGGTTCCGACTGACAGGCCGGGCACTACCAGAGATTGCCGCAGGCCAGGGGCAACGTGGTAGGGTTCTGCGACGATGATAGACCCGTAGTGGCTCCGCAAGCAAGCACGCTGGCAGCAGCTGGCAAGCCAGCCATCCAGCTATCAGAGCTAGACAGCTCTCAACGTCCAAAGGGGCGGGCAGATGGAATACAAAGACTATTATAAGATCCTCGGCGTTGCTCGCGGGGCCAGCGCCGATGAGATTAAAAAGGCCTTTCGCAAGCTGGCCCGCAAATATCACCCTGATGTCAACCCAGGCGACCGCTTCGCCGAGGAGAAGTTTAAGGAGATTAATGAGGCGTACGAGGTGCTCTCTGACCCGGAGAAGCGACGCAAGTACGATGCGCTCGGCCCCAATTGGCAGGATCAGTTTGCCGGTTTCTCGGGCTTCCGGCGCTCCTACCCCTATGGCAATGGGCGCTCCTCAACCATCGATTTCGACACGAACAGTGGCTTCTCCGATTTCTTCGAGGCGCTTTTCGGGCGCGGCGCTCGCACGCCGCGCCAGGAGTTCCGGCGGCGGACTGGGGACAATATTGAGCAGCCGGTTGAGGTGACGCTGCGCGAAGCCTATACCGGCGGCACGCGCACTTTCAACATTCAGTCGACCGAGATTTGCCCGGTCTGCCAGGGTATTGGCGAGGTGCATGGACGAGCCTGCGCAACCTGCGGCGCTCAGGGCACGGTCGTACGTAGTAAAAAAATCCAGGTCAAGATCCCTCCCGGCGTTGACAATGGCTCGCGCATCCGCGTCGCCGGTGAAGGCCAGCCCGGCAGCGGAGGCGGGCCCCGCGGCGATCTTTACTTGATCATCAGCGTGAAGCCTGACCCAGTCTATGAACGCCGCGGCGACGATCTCTATCTGGATATCGATGTCGATCTCTATAAGGCCCTGCTGGGCGGGGAGACACTCGTTCCTCTCCCCGATGGGCGCAAGTTGATGCTGACCATTCCGCCGGAAACGCAGAATGGGCGGCTCTTCCGCCTGGCGGGTAAAGGCATGCCCCGCCTGCGGAACGAGGGCCAGGGCAATCTCTATGCGCGGGTGCGTGTCGTGCTACCAATGCACCTTAGCGATGAGGAGCGCCAGCTCTTTGAACAGCTGGCCCGTACCCGCAACGTCGAGGTTCGCTCGGCCACCTGATCAGTCGGGCGCGCCCTGCCTGACTCGCCTCGCTCGATCGCCTCAACCTATCAACTAGCCGTCAGCCAGTAAGCCAGTGGCCCTGCTGGTTGCCCACTTCCAGCCCGGCCTGACCTGGCTCGGCTCGCTCGGCCTGGCGCGTCCAGGGCACGATCTACCCACCCGCCCGGTCCGATCGCCGGTCTCAGAGGCTGTCGATGATCTGATGAGCGTTGTGATCGACCAGCTGCTGTGATCGCCCATTGGCCCGCGCGATCACCTGTCTTCACGAACCGATTTGACTGACGTGATCATGCGTTCATGTAGCATGGCAGGCCGGGCAGCGACCAGGCACGGCCTGAGCATTAGGAAGGAAGGAGGGAGGTACCGTGTCGGAGCGTGATGATGGTGCCTGGTATATCATTAGCGTCGCCGCGGAGAAGGCCCAGGTGCATGAGCAAACCCTACGCCACTATGAGCGCCTCGGGCTGATCTCTCCTGCCCGGAAAGGCAATAGCCCCCATAGTCCACGCCTCTACTCTGATAAGGATATCGAGCGCGTGATCCACATCCGCCGGCTCATGCGCGATCTGGGGGTGAACCTGGCCGGTGTGGAGGCGATTCTCCATATGAAGGATCGTATGGAGCAAATGCAGCAGGAGATGGAGCAGGAGATCGCCCGTCTGCGCGAGCAGCACGAGGCCGAGACGCGCCGCCTCAAGGAGATTATCCAGCGTCTACAGCAGGGGCTGTCTTCGCCTTCGTCGCCCTCGTCGCCTTCGACTTCCTCGTGAGGCGAGGCAGGCGTCCTTGCTAGAGCCGCCCTCTTGCACCAGGCCGGCGGGGGCTTCTCTGGGTGTAACAGGCATCGCCTGTCTGTCTGCCTGCCTCGCTGTGAGACTGCTGCGCCTCCGTTGTTCGCGGAGCGTCTCCCACGGCCTTCTCGTGCTCCTCCTTCCTGTCAGGCAGTGGGTGGCGTCGGCTGGGTCGGCTTCTTCATGAAGAGGCCCGCCAGGCGCTCCGCGTAATCCCCGACAACTGGCAACTTAAGGTAGGAACCACGGTAGGCCATCACCATCAGGAAGAGCCAGGAGAGTCCCCCAACTACCAGGATCACACCGCTGGCGCAGCTGACAGGAAGAGCAAGAATGATGGTGCCCAGTAGAGGAATCAGCCCGATCGCCCTCACCAGGGCAAAGAGAAGGGTGAGTCCCCCAAACCAGAGAATCGATTGCGCGGCGTGAAAACGCACAAAGCGATTCTTGCGCTCCACCAGAAAGAAGATGATGCCAGTGAAAAACCAGAACAGGTAGCTCAAGAGCGCCTCGCTCTTGGCATCCATCTTCAGTGAGGTGGGATCAAAGACGCTGCCAGCCCGCGTGACGCTAGACGGCGGCTGATAAGTGTAATACTGTTGTTGCTGTTGTTGTTGCTGTTGCTGACCGTAAGGACTGTAGCTATAGGGCGGGCTGCCTGGGCCAGGCTGGTACCTGCCATATCCCCCATAGCCAGGTCCCGGCTGCTGTGCTTGTGATGATTCTGGCCCCTGCGCCGGCTGCTGGTTCGGATTCCAACTCATAGGCAATCACTACTCCTGCTCTCTGGGCCTGCTCTGCATTTCTGGGAAGCGAGCTAGCGCCTTCCCAGAGAGAAAAACGGCAGCTCCGCGCCCCTCAGCGGGAAGGCACCACCCTCAATGGCGAGAGAGGACACCTCGCCTTAACCAGGCTGAGTAAGGTTACTTTGCCTCACCTCAGTCAAGTCCGTCCGCCGCCAGCTCAGAGTCCTCCGCCTGCCATCTTCCATATTACGTGGGACTCCAGAGAAGGGTTGTACTCTTTGGGCGAAGGCTGGCTTCAAAAGCGAGGGCCAGCCGGGCCACTGTAGCGCTCGGCATAGTCTCCAATGACAGGCAAGCGTATATGGCGTCCTACGAAGGTGAGGACGATCAAAGCAACCCAGCCAACAGTAGCCAGCAGCTGGATCAAGGCATCGAGAAAACCGGCAACGGCCCCAATCACAGGGATGAATTCTACAATACGTAGCGCGATCAGCACCAGCGTGACGAGTCCAAAGAAGATCAGCGACTGCATGGCATGGAAGCGCACAAAGCGATTGCGCTTTTCCGTCACGAAGACGATCAGCCCGCTCAGCCAGAAGAAGAGGTAGCCCAGGGCTGCCGCTACACTCGCGGGCAAACCAGAGGAGGTCGGCGCACTCGCCTCGGCGGCGATGGCGGCGTCCTCGGCAGACGAGTAACCCAGTCTTCCCCAGCGGCCAGGCTGGTACTGCTGCTGTTGCTGCTGACTATATTGACTGTATTGACTGTAGCCACCACTATAGGGCTGACCATACTGATAGCCCTGATAAGACTGCTGAGGGTCTTCATAAGGTGGCGGTGTCGGTTCTTGCGGATTCGGATTCCAGCTCATCCTTTTGCACTCACTCTGTGATAATGACAATGCCTCTGTTTATTACTCCCCTTATGATATTACGCACAGGGAACGGCCAGAGTTGTAGGAGACCAGGAGACCTGGAGAGGGTGGGTCAGCGGAGCAGAAGAGGGCTGCTGCTGGCTGGAGCGCAGTCCAGCAAGCGGACAGTGACAGGCCAGCGGCATTGGTTGGGAAGGAAGAGAGAAGCTGCAGGAATACAATGCGGAGAAGGAGAGTGCTGCTGCAGCGCTCTCCTTCTCTCTAAGGGCCTATCAGGATCTTTCTCTGAGCAGGGGATCTAGAAACCGGTGCCAGTGGGCGGCGGGCTCGCGTAGCGCTCGGCGTAGTCACCGACAACCGGCAGTTTAAAGTACTTGCCCTGGAAGGCCATGATCATGAGCACGATCCAGGAAACGAAACCAAGCAGGCCGATGAGTCCTTGGAAGCAGAAGGCCAGCAGCCCCAGGAAGGGGACTATCCACACGATTCTCAGAGCTATCTCCACGACAGTCAAGGCGCCGAACCAGATGATCGATTGCATGGCGTGGAAGCGCACAAAGCGATTCTGCTTCTCGACAAGGAAGAAAATCAGCCCAGTGACCCAACCCACCAGATAGCTGAGGCCGGCGGCCAGATTGGCCTCCATTCCCATTGAGGTGGGACCAAGAGCGCTTGCCGCACCGCTCATTCCATAGGGCTGCTGACCATACTGGGCCTGCCCATAGCTGGCACCAGAGGGAGGGCTACCGTACGGATTATTCGGAGGGGAGCCATAAGCACCGCCGGGCTGCGAGGAATAGCCTCCATACTGACCACTACCCGGCTGATTGGGCTCCTGCCCAGGCGTGGGATTCCAGCTCATTATTAATGCCCCTCTTTCTTCTCTCCTAAGAGAGAACTGTAATGCCAGGAAACTCTGCGCGATCGCCACTGGAGCAAGTGCACAATCACAGGATCACTGCGCGCCCGGACCGTCCTGTCCGAAGCAGCACTCAGCAGTCTTTTGCTCTATGTGATCCCTCTACCTGCCCATGAGCCGTTTGCTCCTCTGCCTGCCCCCCTTGTGCTCTGCCCAGGTCATGGGCCTTTGCTGCTCTCGCCATCTCGATCAAAAGCGAGACTGGCGACATGGCACTCCAAGGAAACAGGCAGATCGGCGTACGACTCAGCATGGCTACCAGCGTATGAGCGTGCACAGGAACATGATAGGCTGCCTTCCTTCTTTGCACAGACAACTCAGCGCTGCTCAGAGATTTCCCTTCTTAAGAGTAAACGCCCCAGCTGGGGATTCGTAGAGGATCAATTTGATCCTTGATCAGAACTGGAGGCAGAGAAGGAGACAGCGCTCAGACTTCCCCTTCAGACGTTTCATCCAGAGCACGGGCGCCGAGCTGCGCTTGTGGCGCGTCGGCGGCATGATCCTCCTGCACGGGAAGAATCAGCGACGGTGGCTCCTGGGGTTCTTCTCCCTGACGAACCTGTTCTTCAACCCGCCGGTTCTCAATAGCAGCGTGACGCGAGCGCGGGCGCCCACGCGAAGCCGGCAAACGTTCATCGGCATGTAAAGGACGCGGCTGAGGCTCGGCCAGCGTCTGACTGTCGCTGTTGGCCTCACTCTCCCCGGGGGAAGACTCAGCCAGAGCCGCAGTGATCACCTGGTCCATCGTCTCCACCAGAGTAAAACGCATCTGCTGCCGGATACGAGCAGGGATCTCCATCAGGTCCTTTTTATTCTCCACAGGCACCACAATATGGCGCAGGCCGGCCTGGTGGGCAGCGAGGATCTTCTCTTTCAGGCCACCGACGCCGAGGACCCGTCCCCGGAGCGTAATTTCGCCGGTCATGGCCACATCGCCGCGTACCGGGCGGCGAGTCAGGGCCGAAATCAGCGCTGTAGCGATCGTGATCCCGGCAGATGGGCCATCTTTGGGAATGGCGTTCTCCGGCAGATGGATATGCAAATCCGTGACATCCTGGAAATTGGGATCGATGTTCAGCTCTGTGGCTCGCGAGCGGATGTACGAGAGAGCCGCAATAGCCGACTCGCGCATCACATCGCCGAGCTGGCCCGTAATCAGCAGGTCGCCCTTGCCGGCCATTGTTACCACCTCCACGGGCAAGAGAATGCCCCCATTCTCAGTCACGGCCAGACCCATCGCCGCGCCAACCTGCATGCGCATACTCAGCGACGGTGTCGAATAGCGGGGCATACCCAGGTAGTGCTCTAGTGAGGCGGTAGTCAGGCGCAGATGAGTGGAGGGGCGAGCAATGATCCGGCGCGCAGCTTTGCGACAGATAGTAGCTAGCTGTCGCTCCAGATTGCGCACACCAGCCTCGCGCGTATAGTCCGTCACGATGCGCTCCATTACCGAGCGCGGGATCTTGAGCTGCTCCGGAGTCAGGCCATGCTCTGCCAGGACCTTCGGTAGCAGGTGGCGCAGGCCGATATTGACCTTCTCCTCCAGCATGTAGCCGGGAACGTCAATAATATCCATGCGATCGGCCAGCGGGCGCGGGATCTGGTACTTGACGTTACCGGTACAGATAAAGAAGACCTCGGAGAGATCGTACGGGACCTCCAGATAATGGTCGACGAACTGTGCATTCTGCTCGGGATCAAGCACCTCCAGTAAGGCCGCCGCCGGATCACCCCGATACTCCGATGAGAGCTTGTCGATCTCATCGAGCAGAAAGACCGGGTTGCGCACCCCTGCGGACTTCATCGACTGGATGATCCGCCCGGGCAGAGCACCAACATAGGTGCGGCGATGTCCACGGATCTCAGCCTCATCATGCACCCCGCCCAGGGCAATGCGCACAAACTTGCGCCCCAGGGCGCGGGCAATCGACTGACCCAGGGAGGTCTTGCCGACACCGGGTGGACCGATAAAGCAGAGAATCTGCCCCTGACTGCCACGCTGGGGCTGACCCTGCTCACTGGCGCGCTGCAGGCGCAACTGGCGCACAGCCAGAAACTCAATGATGCGCTCTTTGATGCTCTCCAGGCCGTAGTGATCTTCATCCAAAATGCGGCGCGTACGCTCCAGATCGAAACTATCCACCGTGCGCTCGTTCCAGGGCAGAGCCAGCATCCAGTCGATATACGAGCGCACCACAGCGATCTCCGCCGACTGCGGCGGCATATGCTCCAAGCGATCGATCTCCTTGCGCACCTTGGCCGCCGCCTCGGGAGGCAGATTCTTCTGGCGCAAGCGCTCGCGCAACTCATCGGCCTCCGAAGGCGTCTCCATGCCCAGCTCTTCTTGAATCGCACGCAACTGCTCGCGCAGATAGAACTCTTTCTGCGAGCGATCCACCTGCGAGCGCACGCGATTGCGAATGACCGACTCCAGCTCCAGAATCTCGATCTCGTTACCGATAAAGACGCAGACCTTCTCCAGGCGCGCCAGGGGATCAAAGGTCTCAAGCAGATCCTGCTGCTGGGTCACATCGCTCACTACATGGGCAGCCAGCATATCGGCCAGACGAGCCGGGGACTTAATGGCCACGATCGAATTGATGTCTTCGACCGAGAAGCGACGATTCAGCTGAGCGTAATGCTCGAAGAGGTTGGTAGCATGACGCACGAGAGCATCGGCCTGGGGACCCTGCGCCTGGGGCTCGGAAGGCACCTCCACGCTCACCCGCATGAACGGCTCCAGATCCTGAAACTCCAACAGACGCACACGGCGCAGACCATTGAGCAGCACCTGCAGGCTCCCATCGGCCTGACGATGCACAGTGACAATTTCGACCAGAGCACCACAGCCATAGAGGTCCGCAGGCTGGGGATCTTCAATCTCCGACGAACGCTGCGCAACCGTGACCAGCATACGGTCAGCCCGTAACAGCGCCTCCTCGACAGCTCGCACCGACTTCTCGCGCGCAATCGCCAGGGACATGCGCGTGCGCGGGAAGACAACCATGTTTTTGAGCGCTACCAGCGGATAGACCTCTATCGTCTCTGGCTCCACCGATGGGCGTTGCTGCTCATTCATGAGTTCCGCCTATCTACTATCTATTATTTCTCTTCTCTATATAGACTATAACAACAGAATAATTGTTGATTTTTTGCGAGAGCTTTCTCACAGAAGAGAAGCAAACGGCTCAGTGATCAGACGAATGAGAGCGAGCCATAGACGGACGGGAATGAACTGGCCAGGGGAGAACCCTGGGAGCACCCCCTCACCGCTTGCCTGCTGTTTCCATCCTGCTCAGCCGCTCCTGGTTGCCCACGTCACGCTCTCGGCTCTGCCGCGGAGCCGGAGCGGAAGAAAGGGCAACGCGGGCAGGCGACCTTTCCGGCGCCCCAGACCCTGGGCGATGGCTTCCCTGCAGTCTTGCCCTGGCTGGCCTGATCCTCTTGCCTGACCGGTCACGGCCTGCCATCAAGCAGGCGCTGAGTCAGAGCAAGAGAAAAACAGATGAGTCTGCGTTATGCAGACTCATCCTCAGAATAGGCCGCAGAGCGTTCGCTGCGCGTTACCAGCAGCGGTTTATGCCGCTGAGCAATAACCTCGCCGTTAATGATTACCTTTTTCACATCGGCGCGCGAAGGGATCTCATACATCACATCAAGGAGCACATCCTCGATGATGCTGCGCAAGCCACGCGCACCAGTCTTACGTTTCAGGGCACACTCTGCGGCGGCTTCAAGCGCGTCAGGAGTAAAGACCAGCTCTACGCGATCGAGCTGGAAGATCTTCTGATACTGCTTGACAATGGCGTTCTTCGGCTCCGTCAGGATGCGGATCAGCGCCTCCTTATCCAGGTTATCGAGGGCCACCACCACGGGGAGGCGCCCGATGAACTCGGGGATCAGCCCGTACTTGAGGAGGTCCTCGGGAATGACCTGCGAGAGCACGGACTCCTGAGCGCGCTGCTCAGACTCGGCCTTCGTTTTCTTGAAGCCGATGGTGCGGCTGCTACCCAGGCGCTGCTCGACGATTTTATCGAGACCTTCGAAGGCGCCGCCGCAGATAAAGAGAATATTTGAGGTATTGATCTGAATAAAGTCTTGATGCGGGTGCTTACGGCCACCCTGGGGGGGCACATTGGCAACCGTGCCCTCGATGATTTTCAGGAGGGCCTGCTGCACACCTTCGCCGGAGACATCGCGCGTGATCGAGGGATTGTCAGACTTGCGGGCAATCTTGTCGATCTCATCGATGTAGACGATGCCGCGTTCGGCCCGCGCTACATCGAAATCGGCGGCCTGGATCAGGCGCAGCAGAATGTTCTCCACATCCTCGCCCACGTAGCCAGCCTCGGTGAGGGCCGTGGCATCGGCGATGCAGAAGGGCACATCGAGGATTTTGGCCAGCGTCTGCGCCAGCAGGGTCTTACCGCAGCCGGTGGGACCGATGAGCAGAATATTGCTCTTCCCCAGCTCCACGTCATCGATCTGCATGCCCACGCTAATACGCTTATAGTGGTTGTAAACCGCCACAGCCAGCGTCTTCTTGGCCCGCTCCTGCCCGATCACATACTGACTCAGTTGCTCATAGATCTTCTTCGGAGTGGGGATCTTCCCGGTCTGAAGACGCGGCTTGCTAAAGGTGGCCTGCTCCTCCTCGATGATCTCCCGGCACAGGTCGATGCATTCGTCGCAGATATAGACCCCTGACGGGCCGGCAATCAGCCGCTGGACCTGATCCTGGCTCTTGCCGCAAAAAGAGCAGCGATAGGTTGTGCGAATATTCTTAGAGTTTGCCACGTCCGTTGTTACCTTTCCCTCAATTACGACGCTTGAGTCTTGGCTGGTGTCTTACTACTGGCCTCCGGAGTCAGCCGGTGCCCCCGCGTCTTCTACTACTATTGTAGCAGGAGAGGAAGACGTTGCCTCGTCAGTCGGCCCTGTCTCCGGCTCCGAGGCGGTGGCCTCTGCCTGAGCTGCGGCGGCCTCACTCTGCTGCGTCTCCTCTGGCCGCTGTGCTTGCTCTTCGCTCTCCCCGCCCTGCTGCTCCTCTTCCTCCGCCGGACGTGTCGCCAGCTCTACCAGGCGCGAAAGCGCTTTCTCGCGCCGCAGTGTGATGATCAGCGCCCGCACCTGGGCCTCGCTGCGCTGCAGCGGCTGCCCCGCCTGGGCATACATGCGAAAAACGCCTTCAACTTCTTCCGGCGTGACCTCGATCCCTTCCTGCCTGGCAACCTCATCCAGGACTAGCTGCTGCTTGACGCGCCTCTCCGCGTCCGGCTCCAGCTCCTTCGTGTATTCCTCCCGACTCTTGCGCATCAGCAGGAGATACTGCTCAAGCGACATCCGCTGTCTCTCTAACATATGGGACAGCTCATGCAGCATGTCCTCGACTTCCTCCTTGACGAGAACCGGATGGAGGACGATTGTGGACTGAGCTACCACAGCCTCCAGCACCTTATCGCGCAGCTCCTGGCGCTTCTGTCGCTCTTTGCGGTCCTGGATGGCATCGCTGATGACCTTGCGCAGGTCTTCCAGGGTCTCGTACTGGCCGACGCGCGCGGCGAAGGCGTCGTCTAATTCGGGCAGGACCTTCTCCTCTGCCTGATGGAGGGTCAGCTCATAATGGGCCTCCTTGCCGGCCAGCTCCTCATTGCCATAGTCGGAGGGGATGGTCAGGGTGAAGCTCTTGCTCTCGCCGCCCTGCATGCCAACGATTTGCTCATCCATGCCGGCGAAGAGGCCGGGCCGATCAGCGGCCAGTTCGAAGGGATTCTCCTTGTAGTCGGAAATGGTGCGTCCCTCGACCGTCAGTTTGAGATCGACCGTGACGCGGTCCCCCATCTGGGCAGGGCGTTCGACCTTCTGCCAGCTCGCATACTGGTTACGCAGCGCCTCCAGTTCCCGCTCGACCTCCTCCGCCGTCACCATGACCTCTTCATTCTCAAAGTGTAGCGAGCGGTAGTCGCCCAGCTCCACGGGCGTCAGGATGGGAACCTTCAGACGGAAGTGATAGGGCTGCCCCATCTCAAACATGGGGGCATCCAGCTCCGGCTGCGCAAGCGGGGTAAGTTGGTGCTCCTTGAGCGCTTCTCGGTAGGCCTCACTGATCAGGTCGTCAAGACCTTCCTGATAAATGTACTCCTTGCCCAACCTGCGCTCGAGCAAGGAGCGGGGGGCCTTGCCCCGACGAAACCCTTGAATATCAACCTGCTGCACCAGCTTACGATAAGCCTTTTCCGAAGCCTTCTCCACCTCTTCCCAGGTGAGATCTACATCTAGAATGGCTTCGCTGCTCGGTAATTTCTCAACTGTGACCTTCACTGTTCCTCCAACACAAGCATCATCATCGTACGTACGCGCCGCCCGCCTGTTTGCTTGCTTCACTGACTGGCTGAGCGGTGTGATCTGATGTGGCAGGACACAGGGCACAACAGAACCAGGTGCGACGGACGAATCTGGTCTTGCTTGATCGACGCAGAGCTATCTCTCTCTGCCGCGTCCCGCCTGCCTCCCTCGGGCTGCTTGTTCGACGCGCTCGCTGCTCAGGCTCAGGCAGGCCGCCATCTCTCCATTCCTTCCTTCCGGCCAGCCTGCCCTTCTTGCCTGGCGCGCCTTCCGCTCGTTTCTTCACCCATCGGGACCGCGAAACAAACGGGAACTGCAGCGGGAAAGAGCACTCAGGGGAGCCAGTTATTGGCTGTTATCTTGCTGAACAGGCAAGCCAGCTATCAACCACCTGGCCTCTGCTGAGAGCGATCCCCCCTCCTCTACCTTCGGACGTGAGATAAAGCTTGCTTGCCTGGTTGCCTGCCCTCGTGCCGCTTGTGTGCTTTGCCTGGCCCTGTCGGTGCCACTGCGCGCAGGCGCTCTGCTCCGCCCCGCTGGCGAATGGAAGGAGTCACCCCCGCTGCAGGTGACCCCGGGACCTTTGCGATGGTGGGCGGTGAGAGACTCGAACTCTCACGGTTTGCACCAACGGATCCTAAGTCCGTCCTGTCTACCAATTTCAGCAACCGCCCATGATGGCCTTGCAGCGTTTCCACGCTGCCAGCCGTTGTGCTTCAGGGGTGCTGCTCCTCGCTCCTACACCCCTGCTGTCTGGTAAGGGGATGAAACGCTCTCACCTGAGTGATGATACATCAGGGGGGCTATCAGTGTCAAGGTGAGCACTCCCTCCGGCCAAAGAGGGGGAGCACTGGCCGCGGGGCACTCCTGGGCGCGGGCCGTTACTCACCGGGACCTTGCTCTCTCGCTGGACATTGCGTGCTATCATAAAGCTAAGGAGACGCCTGCCAGGCTAAGGTGCAGAGGTCAGCTGAAGAGAGCATGGAGCAGCCGCCGCATTCCCCATCTACCTCGTCCTCGATGGACCTGGAACGACCCGATCTCTATATCAATCGCGAGTTGAGTTGGATCGAGTTTAATCGTCGCGTTTTTGAGGAGGCCCAGGATAGTCGCCATCCTCTCTTGGAGCGGGTGAAGTTTTTGTCCATTTTCGATACCAACCTCGATGAGTTCTTGATGATCCGCGTGGCCGGGCTGAAGGATAAGGTGGCCGCCCGCGCCACGACGCCCAGTCCTGACGGCTTGAGCGCTGAGGAGCAGCTGCGCGAGGTGCGTCGACGCCTGGCCCCTCTGGTGCAGGAGGTGCGCCGCTATTGGCGCCAGGAGCTGCTGCCGCGCCTGGCAGAGCAACATATCTATATTCTTGATTATGAGCAGCTCGATGAGGAGCAGCGCGCCGCTCTGGCCGAGTATTTCGAGTATGAGATTTTCCCCGTGCTGACGCCGCTGGCGGTCGATCCCGGTCATCCTTTCCCGCATATCTCGAACCGCAGTCTGAATCTGGCTGTGGTGATCAATGATGCCGTCCACGGTGAGCGTTTTGCACGGGTGAAGGTCCCTCCGCGCCTCCCCCGCTTTATTCAGGTGCCGCTGCCGCTGCATGCCCGGACGGTCTCAGGCGTGCAACCGGTGGCCTTTGTATGGATCGAGCAGGTGATCGCCGCTCATCTGAGTCGTCTCTTCCCAGGCATCGATGTCTGGGAGTCGTATCCCTTCCGCGTCTTGCGCGATGCCGATATCGAGCTGCAGGAGGATGAGGCCTCGGACCTGCTGGAGGATGTGGAGAAGAGCGTCCGTGAGCGCCGCTTTGGGTCGGTGGTCGATCTGGCGGTCAATCCGTCGATGCCGCTACGCATCCGCAGTCTGTTGCTCGATAATCTGGAAATTGAGGCCTCGGATCTGACAGTGATCGATGGCCCGCTTGGCATGGGCGATCTGATGGAGTTGCACGCCCTCAATCGTCCCGATCTGAAAGATCTTCCGTTTACTCCGCGCGTGCCCCGCTTTCTCTCGAAGTACTGCGGCGATCTCTTTGCAGCCATTCGCGAGCAGGATCTGCTGCTGCATCGCCCTTACGATAGCTTCGAGGTGGTGGTAGACTTTATCCGCGCCGCGGCCACCGATCCCCAGGTCTTGGCCATTAAGCAGACGCTCTACCGCGTGGGGACGAATTCGCCTGTGGTACATGCTTTGCTGGAGGCGGTCGAGCATGGGAAACAGGTGGCTACCCTGGTGGAGCTGAAGGCGCGCTTCGATGAGGAGAATAATATTGAGTGGGCACGGGCATTGGAGCGGGCCGGCGTCCATGTGGTCTATGGCTTGATCGGCTTGAAGACCCATGCCAAGGTGGCGCTGGTGGTGCGCCGCGAACCCGATGGGCTGCGCCGCTATGTTCACCTGAGCACGGGGAACTATAACGCTTTGACCGCTCGTACTTATGAGGATTTCTGCTTGCTGACTTGTGATCCGGTGATCGGAGCCGATATCTCGGATCTCTTTAATTCGTTGACTGGCTATTCGCGCTTGAACGCTTATCGGAAGTTGCTGGTGGCCCCAGTCAGTCTGCGCCGCGGCATCCTGGAGCGTATCGAGCGAGAGATTCGTCTGCAGCGCGAGTATGGCTACGGCCTGCTGATCTTTAAGTTGAATGCGCTCGTTGATCCGGAGATCATTTATAAGCTCTATGAGGCGTCTCAGGCCGGGGTGCAGGTGGAGCTGATTGTGCGCGGGATCTGCTGCCTGCAGCCTGGCATCCCGGGGGTGAGTGAGAATATCCGCGTGCGCAGTATCGTGGGCCGCTTCCTGGAGCATAGTCGCATCTTCTACTTCTATAATGGCGGCGCCGAGGAGCTGTTTCTTGGAAGCGCCGATATGATGCAGCGCAATTTGAATAATCGGGTGGAGACGCTGTTTCCAATCGAAGATCCCCGTCTGCGTCAGGCCATTCGTGAGCGGGTACTGGAGGTGCTGCTGGCCGATACGGTCAACGCCCGCGAGTTGCTGCCCGATGGGACCTACGCCCGGATTCGCCCGCAGCCCGGTGAGCCGCCGCTGGATTGCCAGGCCTGGTTTCTGCGCCATCCTCTGTTAGAGGAGGATGATAACGATGAGGCCGGCCCGACCATTAGCGCGCTGCCCTCGGGCGCTTGATTCCTGCTGGCTGTGAAGGTTCCTCCGCCTGACGCCTGCCGTACGCTGAGATGATGACCCCCCAACCCCAGAGGTCAGGGTCCTGCAGCTCATGTTCGGCTTGCTCAAACAGGGCCGCCAGCGCCGACGGACTCACCAGTCCTTGCTGAATGATCAGCGGAGCTGCCAGGCGTACTTCGGCCAGGCATTGTTGTAGAAAAAGGGTGGTAATCGTTCCCGCTGGCCCAGCGCTTCCGACCCCTCTGTCTTGCATGGGATCTGGCCGCCGCCCCAGGTCGGCAATGTGGACATCGTAGGCGACCTCTCGCAGGCCCGCCGCCAGGAGCATGCCGTAGAGGCGGCTGGCGACACCGAAGCTGAGCCCGCTTTCATCCAGGGCATGGCCAAGCCGGTACCAGCAGCGATTGAAAAGCTGGCGCAGTTCGAGAAAGGCGCTGCTGCTACTTTCGCAGAGTTCGATCTCGACCAGGGCAAGCCAACCGTGGGGACGCAGGACACGCTGACATTCGGCGAGAAGCATCGGCCAGGCGTCGGCGGCGATAAAGCGCGCGCAGGCGCGCATGTGCAGGAAGTCAAAGGAGCTTTCGGCTAGAGGAAAGGGACGGGTGAAGTCCACCTGGCGAAATTCTACCTGGCCCAGGCCAGCCCGATTGCGCTGGGCCTGCGCTCGCTGCAGCAGGCGCCGATCAAGATCAATCCCACAGATGAAGAGCCGCGGATAGCGCTGCGCCAGGGCAAAGACCCATTCACCGCTGCCACAACCTACATCAAGGACACGCTCTACACTTTCGATGTCAATACTTTCGGGAAAGAGACGCTCGCCTTGCATTTGCAGAAAATAGCGATGACGAATATTTTCTTCGCGCACTTCTGGAGGAAGGTCGGCAGGGGTTGCACGAGTGGGCGCAGATGCCCTCCTGCGTCGCGTGCTGGCCTGCCGCGTCTGCTGCTCTTGGAGGCCACTTGACTGGCCTTTGTTCGTCAATGACTGGCTCATGACAGCTCTATCGCTTTCGCGCCGTCACCGAGACGAGGGCCCCAGAGGCACAGAAAGCTTCGGTCTCAAGATCACTCTCTGCCTCGGTAAGGAGACTGGCATAGGTGGCTTCGTCACAGCCACTCTGCGCCAGGACGAGGGTCTGTTGCAGGGCCAGGTCTTGCAGTAGGCGCCGAGCGCAGGCCCGGCCCGCGGGATTGTTCCACCCTCCCAGGTCGACAGGATAGAGCCGATAGCGCACTTGCTCAAACCCTTGCTGCCGCAGGAGATGGCCCAGGTGAACGCCGCAGTCGACGAATAGGCCGCTGCTCCCCTCCCTCGCGCTGGCAAAACTGTAACCCAGCGTTTGCCAGGCGGCAATGACAAGGGAACGGAGACGCTGGTAGGCGGCGCTGGAAGAGGGGCCAGCAAGAAAGGCAACTATGTTGATCTGACCACGAAGCTGCAGTACGCGCCGACACTCTTGCAATAAGGTCGGCCAGGCCGTCGGGCGCAGCAGTGGACCCATGAGGAAGAGATGCACCAGATCAAAGAAGTCGGCGGCAAAGGGAATGGGTCCGCTGAGATCGATCTCTGCGATGCTTAGCCGCCGCAAGATGGCGCCATCAAGCTGTTGCCAGCAAGTAGCCAGAGCCTGGGCGCTGGCAAAAAGAGCTACAACGCTGATGGACGGATGAGCACGCGTCAGCGCTTGTGGCCAGGCCAGATCTCCATAGCTCAGGTGCAGGACACGCTTGAGACGCCTGGCATCGATCTCTGGTGGCAGGAGCCCATGCTGGGCGTGATACAGATGCTGTAGCTCCTCCAGCTCTGGAATACTGTATGAGAGTTGCTCTTCAGGGTGGGTGTGCTCCATCACGCGCTGTCCTCTTCCCCAACCAGTACACACTCAGCAGACCATCGCGCAGCTGCGCGCCATTCAGCTCGATCGCAGCGACGCCCCTCTCTCTCGCTTTGACCTCCCTGGCCTGCCCGATCGCTTCTCAGGTCGCTTGCCGCTCATGACCGCGTGAGCAAGGGTCTGGCGGCGCACTCGCTCCTGTTCGACCGGCAGCTGAACAATAATGTACTTTATAAATATGCATTGATAATGACGAGCGAGCCGGCTTCCAGTAACAGGGGGCGCCGGGGAAGCGAGCTAGCGAGCCTGCGAGATTGCTGATTGGCAGAGGTTGACAGGCTGGCTTACGGGGGCTATATGGTTAGAAGATGCACTTCCTTTGAAGCTTCCGCATCGCTACAATGGGCAAGGACAAGGAGCATAGCCATGCAGATCATTCGTTACCGCGCCGCGGACGGTCGCGCGCGCGTGGGGCTGCTCACCGGCGAGGGCGCGGTGCGAGCCTTTCCCGATGCCGGGCAGCGCCTTTCTGACCTCTGGGCCCTGCGCGTCGCCGAGCTGCGTGCCCTGCTGGGCGCGGTAGCGGCGCGCGGTGAGTCGGTGGAGGCCAGACCGCCCTGGCTGGCGCCGATCGACGGTGAGAGCGAGGTCTGGGCAGCAGGTGTGACCTATAAGCGTTCCGAGGAAGCGAGGCGCGAGGAGAGCGCCACGCCTGACATCTATGCGCGTGTCTACACAGCGGAGCGCCCTGAGCTCTTCTTCAAGGCCAATCCACGGCGGGTGGCTGGTCCCGAGGCAGCCATTGCCGTGCGTGCCGATTCCAACTGGGACGTACCTGAACCGGAGCTGACACTCGTCATCAATGCCCACGGGGAGATCGTCGGCTACACCATCGGCAACGACGTCAGCTCCCGCAGCATTGAAGGTGAGAACCCCCTCTATCTTCCCCAGGCCAAGGTCTATGCTGGCAGCTGTGCCCTGGGCCCGGCCATTATCCCGGCCTGGGAGATCCCCGATCCTTACGCCCTGAGCATCGAGCTGACCATCGAGCGCAACGGACAGCTCTGCTGGCAGGGTCACAGCTCGACCGCCGACCTGCGACGTCGTCTGGACGAGCTGGTTGCCTATCTTTTCCGCGAGGATGAGTTTCCCGCCGGCGTCTTTCTCTGCACTGGTACCGCTTTGGTGCCAGAGCAACCTTTTACCCTGCAGGCTGGGGACCTGGTAAGCATCGCGATCAGCGCTCTCGGACGGCTGCGCAACCGGGTGGTACGTGGCCAGCTGGCCCTGAAAGCGGCGAGCGCAGATCTGTGCTGCTGATCCGGTGAGCTGGCCACCGGCTGCAGCGAGATGGCCCATTCAATGGGGACGCCCGAGTGCGCCCTGGCCGGCAGCGACCAGCGATTGGCCTTCACTCACCACCAGATGAACGGCGATGCAGTGCCTATCTTGAGCAGAGACAGAGGAAGGAGTGGTCTCTCTATGACTCTTGAACTACGTTCGTACATCGGCAGCACCTGGCGCGATGGCGTGCGCCTGAGCGACGATCTTAACCCAGCCCATCCGAGCGAGGTGGTGGCGCGGACCTCGCTGGCCGGGGCAGAGTTGGCCGCTGAGGCGGTGCAGGCCGCCCACTCAGCCTTTGCCGCCTGGCGCGCAACGCCAGCGCCAGCGCGGGGCGAGATCCTGCGCAAGGCCGCCGATCTGTTGGAGCAGCGCGCCGAGAGCGTCGGGCGTGACCTGACGCGCGAGGAGGGCAAGACGCTGGCCGAGGCCATTGGGGAAACCAGGCGTGCGGTCTCTATCCTGCGCTACTACGCGGGGCAGACCGTGGAGCCAGACGGGGAAACCTATCCGAGCAGCTCGCGCGTGACCTTCCTCTATGCCCGTCGCGAACCGGTTGGCGTGGTCAGCGTCATTACGCCCTGGAACTTCCCGATTGCCATTCCAGCCTGGAAAATCGCCCCGGCTCTGGCTTATGGTAACACCGTGGTTTGGAAGCCTGCCGAGCTGGTGCCGCTAACGGCGGTCCACTTCACCCAGGCCCTCCTTGATGCTGGCCTGCCGCCTGGTGTCCTTAACCTGGTGCTGGGCAAAGGCTCCGAAGTGGGCGATATCCTGGTGACCCATCCCGCGGTCGATGCGATCACCTTCACCGGCTCTAATGCTGTTGGTCGCGCCCTCCAGCATAAGGCCATCGAGCACGGCAAAAAGGTCCAACTGGAACTGGGCGGCAAAAATCCGGCAGTCGTGCTGGCAGACGCCAATCTCGACGTCGCCGTTGAGCAGGTCGCACGCGGCGCCTTTCTCAGCGCGGGACAAAAGTGCACGGCCACCAGCCGCGTGATTGTCGAGCGGGCCATCCTCCCGGAGTTTCAGGAGCGCCTTGCGGCCCTGGCCCAGAGCTGGAAACTCGGCGACCCGCTGGAGCCTGATACGCGCGTCGGTCCGCTGGTCTCAGAGGATCAGCAGCAGAAGGTGAGCGGTTACCTGCAGCTGGCACACCGCGAAGGGGGGCATTTTCTGGCAGGCGGCGAGCCGACAACGATCAATGGCGAGGGCTATTACATCCGGCCCAGCATCGTCACGGACCTCAACCAGGGCAGCCGTGTTGCTCAGGAGGAAATTTTTGGCCCTGTAGCGGCTCTCCTGCCCGCCGCCTCCTTCGAGGAGGCTGTGGCCCTGGCGAACGCCACTCCCTTCGGGCTATCGGCCAGCCTCTTTACTAATAACCTCTCGCTGGCGCTGCGCTTCGCCTCCGAGATTCAGGCTGGCGTCGTCAAGATCAACCAGGAGTCGGCAGGTCTGGAGTTCCAGGTACCCTTCGGAGGCATGAAAGAGAGCTCCTCCGGCTCCCGCGAGCAGGGGAAGGCAGCACGCGAGTTCTTTACCCAGTGGAAGACCGTCTATATCGACCAGTTGCCCTGAGCTTTCTCTCCTGAGCAGAGCGGGCCACAACCGCCATACGCAAGCCGCCGAAGTGGCTCGCTCGCTCAGGTCAGCGCCAGGATGAATGGCCCTGCAGACTGATCAAGCCGCGCTGAGCGGCCAGAGCCACGGCCTCGGTGCGATTAGTGGCCCCCAGTTTGTTCATGATCGAGCTGACATGAAACTTGGCGGTGCGCTCACTGATGACAAGGCGAGCGGCGATTTCCTTGTTAGGCAGGCCCTGAGCCAGTAGGTGCAGGACCTCCAGTTCACGCTCGGTCAGCGGCTCGTAGGGGTGGGAAGCAGCCTGTGGCCCGCTGCCCTGCTGACTCACCTGGCGCAGCAATTTTGAGGCGACGACTGGTTGCAGGAGTGAGCCACCGCCCATTGTCACCCGAATGGCCTGGAAGATCTCTTCGCGTGGCGCTCCCTTGAGCAGGTAGCCGCTGGCCCCGGCCCGCACCGCATGCAGAATTCGCTCATCGTTATCAAAGGCCGTAAAGACGATCACTCGCGGCTTCGGCTCCAACTCCAGCAAGTGGCGAATAGCCTCGACGCCATCCAAGACGGGCATCTCAAGATCAAGCAACACAATGTCGGGATGCATCTCACGGGCCTGGGCGATAGTTTCCGCCCCATTGGCGGCCTCGGCCACCACAGTCAGATCCGGCTGCGTCTCCAGCACCGCCCGTAAGCCCTCGCGTACGACGGGATGATCATCGGCGAGCAAGATACGAATCGTCATAGCCAGGGGGACCTTTCTTGCTCCTGCCCCTGGTAGGGCAGATAGACGCTAATGGAGGTACCGGAGCCTGGGAGGCTTTCAATGCTGATCTGGGCCCCAAGTAGGTGGGCCCGCTCACTCATGCCAGCCAGCCCGAAGTGACCCGCGCGTGTGTACTCCTGGGCGCGTTCGGGATCAAAGCCCCGCCCATTATCCTGAACCTGGAGCACAATCATCTTATCACGAACGGCCAGCGTGAGTGTGATCTGCTCGGCAGCGGCATGGCGCAGCGCATTGTTGAGGGCCTCCTGAGCGATACGATAGAGGCCGGCTTCGCAATGAGGCGAGAGAGCAGGGAAGCGGCCTGGCTCACCGCCCGGCCCCGGCCCCGGCGGCGGCTCATAGCGATACTCCAGCCGGCTCCTGTTCTCGACGCGCAAGCGCTTGATCAGCAGAGCGAGCGCCTCGGGCAGAGCATGGTTCTGCAGGGGAGCAGCGCGCAGGTCCATCACCGAGCGGCGCGCCTCCTCCAGATTGCTGCGCGCCAGCGCCAGTGCGCGGCGAACAGCGGCCTGGGCCCGCTCGGGCTGTGTAGGAAGCAAAGCATCAGCGGTCTCTAGCTGCAAAGCGATCGCCGCCAGACCTTGAGCCAGGGTATCGTGGATCTCGCGCGCCAGCCGGTTCCGCTCCTCAATGGCAGCCAGGCGAGCCGCGGCGCGCGTATGCTCAGCCGAGAGGCGCGCCCGCTGAATAGCCAGACCGATCTGATCGCCAATAATGTGCAACAGCTGCAGCTCTGCTGAGTGCAACTCACGCCAGTCCTCGCTGGCCACATTCAGCACGCCGAGCGGCGTCTCCCCAACATGGATCGGGACACTGGCATGGAAACGTAGACCCCATGAAGAAGGATCGCCCTCCCGTTCAGCGTTGTGCAAGCGACTGCAGCGCAGGACATTGATATTGGCCGCCCTGGCCAGACTGCCCCCCAGAAACGTATCGAGACAGAGACAACGCCCAGTCATCCGCTCGGGGTGATCAGCGAGATAGGGAGGTAAGGACTGCGAGGCGGCCAGAAACGGCTTCCCCTCCTCGTCAAGCAACCAGACCCAGCCCGTCTTGAGTCCTAGCAGGCGGGTCACCTGGCTTAAGACCTCCTGCAAAGCCTCGCGTACATTCACTTTGCGATTGAGCTGGCCAGCAATGGTATAGAGGATGGCCAGCTCGCGATTACTCCCAAGCAACGAGGAAGCTTCTTCCCCCCCCTCGCTGGCAGCGAGCAGCTCCCCGCTGGCCGGAGCGTGGTGCCGTTCAGAATCCATCATGCTTCCACTTGACTAACCGGCTGGCTGACTGACTGGCCAGCGCAGCATAGACCACCATCCTGCATCTTACCCTGTGGCGAGCAGCTTGAGCCTGCCGCTGTATGGGAGCAGCGGCGTGCCCTGGTCTATCCACCTACAACCAACCAACCAGGAAGGACCTGAGTTCTTCCCTAGTATATCACACCGCTCTGGTCAAAGCCGGCCCCCCCAGGCCCCTCCACAGAGCCAGAGCAGCGGAGCAGCACGCGCCGGGGCCTCAATCAGGCAGGAAGGAAGTGCCTATCAACGGCAGGCCGGCCCGTTATTGCGCGCTCCTCTGCCGGGGACAGGCCTAGGGAGGGCAACAGCGGGCCGGCGCCAGGGGTTGCCAGGGAAAGGTGTCTACCATCACGCAGCGCTGGCTCAGGCAGCCCCGACCGGCAACGACAGGGCATGCTGAGGCTGGGGCGCTGCTTCGCTAAGACCACAGGCCCGGACAAAGGCCGAGAAAACACGCGCACAGGCAGGAACCTGGCCATAGATCTCCTCGGGATGGCACTGAAGGGCCAGAACAAAGCGCCTGGTTGGTACCTCGATCGCCTCCACCACCCCATCCTCAGCACGGGCAGCGATGCGCACCCCTTTGCCCGGCTCCTTGACAGCCTGATGGTGAATACTATTCGCCCAAAACTCACGCTCACCGGCGATGGCCGCCAGGCAGGTCCCCGGCTCGATGAGCACCCGATGGACCACCTGGCTGCGGGGCAAATCCTGATTCATATGGCGCAGACTGCCAGCATATTGACTCCCTAAGTCTTGATAGAGCGTCCCCCCCAAAGCCACATTGAGCAGCTGCAGGCCCCGGCAAATGCCCAAAATCGGCTTCTCCTCCTGCAGAGCCCAATGGGCCAGCGTCAACTCAAACTCATCGAGGGCGGGATCCGTGTCGCCAAGGCATGGATGCGGATCTTCCCCGTAGCGACGCGGCTGAATATCTTGCCCACCAGGCAGGAGCAGCCCATCAAGATGAGCGAGCAGAGCCTCCAGCGAGGAGAGATCATGAACGAGAGGGATAAGCACAGGAACGCCCCCGGCATCCTCAATGGCATGGACATAGGCCCGATTGTTACCGTAGATCGGGCGTTGAGAGCCATGCCGATAAGCCGGATGGCACGGAATGCCGATCAAAGGACGCATGTTCTTGACAGCCTTTCATATAAGATTTCGGGTATGAATAATGAGCGCAATAAAAACAGAAGAAGCGGAACGCTTTTGATGCGTTCCGCTTCAGAGGAGATGCCAGATACTACACAACGAAACGCATCGCTGCGCAACCAATCTTACGAAGCTTCAGCGTTACAAGCCGAAGCTCGCGCATAAGGGTAAGCATAAGCATCTCCATAAGGCCCATAAATGCACAAAAAGTCCGCGAAGCAAGGGTCAGAGCACGCGGACACTGCGGGTAGGAGACGCTCACGTGGTCGCCAGCGATAGCACGTTTCACGTTGTCTACCTCAAAAGACTAACAATGTTGCAGGCTTGTTACTGATGATAGTCTAGTCTTATTATAGGCAAGGCGTCAAGCCTGTTGTGTCATGCTATTACTTCTATGCTACTGGGCTGTGACATCTGGCTGCCTGGGCCGCAGCGGCAGCCTGGGCAGCCAGATGCCCGCTAGCGTAAGCAGAGCCTTGCCTTTGCCGGATTCAGAGACAGGGGGAGCGAAGAGCGTCCCCATCGCTAACTGCCGAAGAGGATCGCCCACCACTGAGACCAGAAACCGCCGCTGGGAGTTGATGGCGCCGGGCGGGGCCTGGCCGTCGGCTGGCTGGATGGCGGACTGACAATCACCACCCGGTGCTCGCCGGGCCGCACATATCCCAGACTCTGGCGAGCTTCGCTTTCTATGACGAAGGGGTCCTTGTAGTAGTCGACCAGCTTCTGCAGCTGATCGTGACGCGCCAGCGTCTGCTCATACTGAGCGCGCGCGGCAGCCTCCTGCTCCAGCAAGCGGCTATTCGACCAGGCCTGGGCGATCGAGCCGAGCAGGAGCGAGAGGCTGATCAGGGCCGTGACCCAGATCAGACCACGTGTAAAGAGGGCGCTCCTCCGCGCCCGGCTGGCCCCTCCCCTTTCTCCAAAGCCCACCGCCGCGGTCACACTAGAGCCGCTGCTATCTTGTCGGGGCATGAGTCGTTTTCTTCTCCTTGGCGTGTACTGCATGGTTGCCTACCTTCTTTCCGGGCGAGTGCCTGGAAAGTTGCTGATGCCTCATAACGAGGCGCATCTACAGCGATGCTCTCTGTCAAAAAAACTGCTGGCGATGCTCGGGCCAGAAGGTATGCTATGTAGAAATAATACACGATCTTACGCTCACGCGCGCTGCAGTGGACAAGAATCATGTGGCAAACACAAGCAAAAATTGGGGTGAGGGGGGACGAGAGACCAGCAGGTCGCCTATTGGGACCACCCTGCTATACTGAACACACAAGCAGAATCAACTTCGTCGAGGAGGATCAGCGGCTATGCTGCCACCCGCGCTAGCACCTGGAGACCAGGCCCCCGCTCGCACTCGTTCGCTTGCCGAAGTCTCGCCGCAGCGCGCTCTGCCCCCCTGCCTAGACTACATCTGGCAGACCTACTTTGCCGACATTCCGCGCGTCAACGAGGTGCAAATCGCCTATTGCCAGCCCTGGAAGCGTCGCCTGGGATTGATCCGCCTCTCGGAAGAGAGCGGTTCCACCTTTATTGGCATCAATCTCCTCTTACAGCATGAACTGGTTCCAGAACAGGTCTTGCTCATCACCATTGCCCACGAGCTGGCTCACTACGCCCACGGCTTCGGTTCGCCCTTGCCACGCCGCTATCGCCATCCACATGCTCATAATGTGGTAAACGATGAACTGGATCGGCGCGGCCTGCACGAAGAGCGTCGCCTCTGCGATGATTGGATTGACAACCAGTGGTTTACGTTTTATGATATGGTCCAACAATCGGGTTGGATAGAGGCCCGGGTCCGGCCTCAGCCACGCTAAGCCTCTGCGGGCCTGGCCGATCCCGCCTCCGCCTCCAATGCCGATCGGATCGATCGATTAAGGGTATGGGAAGCGAGCCGGATCGCTTTGACCCGCGAGGCGCTCGCCTTCTGGGGAGGTTCACCGTCTCTAGCTGCTCGTTCACTCGCTTGTCCATTCGCTCGCTCGGGCGCGCCTCGTTCGCTCAAGCCGCAGCTCCCACTGACTCACTGGCAGGCCAGCCCGTCCTCTGGCTCCACCCTGCACCGCCCGCGCCCCAGCCTGCTCCGGGCCAGAAGAGTCAGGCGGGAAGACAGACAGATAGACAGGCATCAGGCCAGGCAAGCGGGCAGAGAGGGACAGAAGTGGACTGCAGTGGGCAAAAACCAGGGTTAGGGCAGTTGACATTGCTTTGCGCCTGTGGTATAGTGAAGCTGACTCCCCGGACCAGAACCTCCCGGGTTGTCGATCCGTTTCCGGGTCCTGCAACCAAACAAACATTACTTCAGCACAGCAAGCATACGGTCACCACCTGTTCACAGGTTTTCAGAGGCGGAAGCCTGCTATGTACCTGTTCCCACCAGCAGCCTTTATGAAATCTAGGTTCAACCAGAAAGGAGAGGGGGCGTGTTCTTTCCCAAAAGGACATAATTCGCCCAACGCAACGTGAACATCGCTGAGCTAGAGACCAAAACAATCGCAGAGTTGCGCGAGATCGCTCGCGACCTCGAACTTTCCGGCTACACAACCCTCAAAAAACAGGACCTCATTTTCCGGCTTCTTCAGCAGCATACCGAGCAGCAGGGTAACATCTTTAGCGCCGGCGTGCTCGAAATTGTGGAGGATGGCTTCGGCTTCCTGCGCCAGGAACGCTTCCTGCCGGGAAACATGGATGTCTATGTTTCTCAGTCGCAGATCCGCCGCTTCGGCCTGCGCACCGGCGATATGGTGACCGGTCAGGTGCGTCCGCCGAAGGATAACGAGAAGTACTACGGCCTGCTGCGCGTGGAGGCGATCAATGGCATGAACCCGGAAGAGGCGAAACGGCGTCCCCACTTCGATAACCTGACGCCCATCTTCCCCCGCGAGATGTTCGATCTGGAAACTGGTCCTACGAACATCGCCGGTCGCCTCATCAACCTGGTCGCCCCCATCGGTCGCGGTCAGCGTGGTCTGATCGTCTCTCCTCCCAAAGCCGGCAAAACGATGCTCCTGAAGGCCATCGCCAACTCGATCACCGAGAAGTACGATGATGTCCATCTGATGGTGGCCCTCATCGGTGAGCGCCCTGAAGAGGTCACGGATATGAAGCGCTCGGTGAAGGCCGAGGTGATCAGCTCGACCTTCGATGAGCCAACTGAGGCCCATACCCGCGTGGCCGAAATGGTTCTGGAGCGCGCCAAACGCCTGGTCGAGGGCGGGCGCGATGTGGTGGTCTTGCTCGATAGCATCACTCGTCTCAGCCGCGCCTATAACCTGGCTGTCCAGCCCAGTGGCCGTACCCTCACTGGCGGCCTCGATCCCAGTGCGCTCTTCCCGCCTAAGCGCTTCTTCGGCGCCGCTCGCAAGGTCGAGGAGGGTGGTAGCCTGACTATTATCGCTACGGCTCTCATCGATACCGGTAGCCGCATGGACGATGTGATCTACGAGGAGTTCAAGGGTACCGGTAATATGGAGCTGATCCTCAATCGTAAGCTGGCCGAGCGCCGTGTCTTCCCGGCCATCGACATCAGCCTCTCCGGTACGCGCCGCGAGGATCTCCTCCTCGATGAGAAGACGCTGCGCGCCGTGGTGCTGATGCGCAGAATGTTCTCTACCCTGGCGGAGCAGCGCGGCCTGGAGGCAATGGAGGCTCTGCTACAGCAGATGGCTAAGACGCAGAATAATATGGAGTTCCTGGCTACTCTGAATAAGAGTCTCTTGTAGAGAAGCTCAATCAGAGATTCGCTTTCGCGTTTCTGCTTCTCTCTGCCGGCTGGTCACTTCTGCTTCGTCGGCTTTCACCTGTCCGCTTCGTTCGCGTCGCTACGGCATTGCGCTCTGGCAGTGTGGGCACTGTGGGCTTTCTGGCACTGTCGCACCGTCGCAAGGCCTGACTCCTGGCCCCCTCAACAGTGTCCCCTCTGTTCCGACCGGGCCATCCGGTCTCTCTTTCCCACTCTCTTTCTTTCGCCCGCGACGAGGCGAGGTCGGTCGACAGGTCAGACCCCCGGCAGGCTCTGGCTGGCAGGTCAGGTCACTGCTCCCCGCCGCCGCTCACAGCACGGGGTGGAGTCCTCTGCCCGCTCACAATCCAGGTCCTCGCCAGGACCTCCTCCTGCTCGCTCATCGCCTCTCGCTCTCCTCTCGCCTGCACGAGGGCGGCTGATGAGCAACCTGCGTGATGTGAGCGCCAGCGCTGATGGGCACTGCTTCCAGTGGGAGCAGCAGATGCTCTCCGTTCATTTGATGACCGGTGACCCGGCTTCGAGGTCAGGGGGCACTGGTCGGCAGTCGAACCAACAGGGCTGCCCTCTGATCACCCTCGGCCTGTGCTGCCAGGATGAGTGCACTCTGTTGGCTGTCGCTTGAACCGTTGAGGATAATGCTCGTTGGGTAACGTCAGAGAGGAGGCTGGCCTCGCTGACTCAGGTGAGTTCGCCATTGCGCCGGCTGTTCGCGGCTGCTACGCGCCAGTCCGGCCCGCCTGGATCAATCAGGGACCAATAGGAGGAGTTCAGCCTGGCTCGCTCTCCGCAGCGAGCGGCTCCACTTACCAGAAGCCTTCCTCTTCGGACGATAGCCACTCTGTTCGAGGTCGCTTTTGTTGCTTGCTTTCCTCGCCGAGGCTTGTTGATAGCTGATGGTGGCAAGGGGCCTTTGGCTCCCGCTCTCGCAGGCGTTCCGCTTTTTGGAGGTGGCTTTGAGCGCTGAGCGCGGGACGGCGCTGCCAGCAGGCTGGGTCATCCTGCAGCCTGCGGCTGCCGACCACGACCAGCCAGCAAGGGCCTGGCTCCAATCAGGTGCGGCCTTATCCTGCCTATGAACAGGCAGCTGACCGTAGCAGTAAAAAAAGCGCGGCGGGCTGCTTTTCCCGCACAGCGCTCTTTTTATCGTCGCGTTGGGCCGCTGGGAGCGAGAGTCTGATCTGACTCCAACCTGGCTGGAGTTGCCAGGGCAAATTTCCCTACGGCTTGCTTGTGGCTGCTCTCCCGGCGCCCGGCTGCTTCGCTTGCAATCCTCTTCTTTGATTTGAGACCTGGAGGCGGGCGACAGAGAGGCCACTAGAGCTAGAGGGTCACCCGTCGACCACCCGCCGGCATGGTGAAGCGCAGAAAGCCGCCTTGAGCCAGGCGCGTGCAGACGACGGCTACGGTGTAGAGCGCCAGCAGAACGACGGCGGTGCGTAGCTCATCGAGGGCGAACTGGCTCAGGCTGAGATGCGCCTCTCCGCTGGCAAAGAAGCGCCAGAGGGCTGGACCTTGCTGCACTCCTCCAAGAGCGTTGACGGCCAGTCCAAGCGTGAGCGAGACCACCAGGTCGATCAGGAAACAGAGGCCAGCCAGGAGCGGACCGAGCAGCCAGAAGCGCCGGCTCATGCGTTCACGCCTGGTCGACTGGATACGATAGGTTGCCCAGATAGGACCACCCAGGTACTGCAAGAAGAGGAAGAGAAGAGGCAGCAGCACAAACAGCCAGTCGGGGAAGACCTGTGGACTGATCAAGGCCCCCAGGCGCCCAAGCGTGTAGATCACGAGCGCCTCGATTACACCGCGCCGATAGCTGGTCTTGAAGAAGAGGCGTGGCTCCTTCTTCTGCGGCCTCTTTTGAGTTGGAGCAGAGGTTTCAGTGGCAGCCACAGCTCCCACCACCACAGCTGCAGCTCCCGCCGGCGCTGGCGGAGAACTCTCCCGAACCTACGGCTGTTGCCGTTCCAACGCGCTGCGTTGCGAAGACCGAGAGCAGGCGCCTGACGTTCTCGCTCCCGCACTGGGCACAGGCCACGTCGTCAGCCTGCTGGTGGCTGACCAGGAGTTCGAAGTGGGATTTGCAATCACCACAGCGATATTCGTACAATGGCATGAGAAGCGACCTCCGCGTTGTTCCACAAAGAGAGGAGCAATCAATAATGCCACTCCTAATTGTAAGAGAGGCTTGAATAAGCGTCAAGAATAGCTGGTCAGGAGGGGTTTGTTTGTTATGGCTCTGAGAATAGGCATCGTCGGTCTGCCGCAGAGCGGCAAGACGTCGCTTTTTAACGCCCTGACGGGCGCTCAGGCGCCTATTAGCGGCTATGCGACCAGGACGGTGCAGGCCAATACGGCTGTGGTTCAGGTGCCCGATCCGCGTTTGAAGCCGCTGGCGGAGATTTTTAAGCCCAAGAAGGTGACCTATGCGACGGTGGAATTCGTCGATGTGGCCGGCATGGGTCAACAGGACGAAGAGGCCCGTAAAGGGGGCCTGAGCGCCGAGTTTCTGGGACATATCCGCAATGCCGACGCACTGGCTATTGTGCTGCGCACCTTTGCGAACGAAAATGTGCCTCACCCGCTCGGCGGCATCGATCCATTGCGCGATCTGGAGCAGCTCGATAGCGAGCTGGCGCTAACCGACCTGGCCACTGTCGAGCGTCGTAGCGAGCGCACTGCCAAGGCAGCCAAGTCGGGCGAGAAGAAATATCAGCAAGAGCTGGCGCTACTGACGCGCTTGCAGGAGGCGCTCAGCAATGGCATACCGGTGCGCCGTCTGGAGCTGAATGCCCAGGAGCAGGCTCTTGTCAAGGAGCTGTTCCTGTTGACGATGAAGCCACGTATGTATGTGCTGAACGTGAGCGAGGATCTGCTTGCTGAGGCCGCGACCTTGCTGGCGGAGATCCACCAGGGGGGGGAGCCAGCTCTGGCGAGCCTGACCGGCGAGCTGCACGGCGTGGCGGCGGTGGCGCTGCGGGCACGCTCTGAGGAGGCCGAGACGGTAGCGGTCTCCGCCCGCCTGGAGGCGGAGCTGAGCGAGCTGGCGCCCGAGGAGGCCGCCGAGTACCTGGCCTCGCTTGGCCTGCCAAGGCTGGGAGCGGAGCGCGTGATTCAGGTCGGCTATCGCTTGCTGAATTTGATTACGTTCCTGACGGTCGGCGAGGATGAGGTGCGCGCCTGGACGGTGACGAAAGGGGCGAAGGCCCCCGAGGCCGCCGGCAAGATCCATTCGGATATCGAGCGCGGTTTTATTCGCGCCGAGATTACCCATTTCGACGATTTTATGGCCTGCGGTGGCTCTTTCGCTGCAGCGGCTCGCAAGGGCTTGCAGCGGCTTGAAGGGAAGGATTATGTGATCCAGGACGGCGATATCGCTCACTTCCGCTTCAATGTGGGGCGCTGAGGTGAGAGCTGGCCTGGCTCTGGCTCCGCCCACCGCTCGCCGGCTCAATCAGTTCTTCTGCCAGGAGGAAGGGTATGACTTCTACTGAGCAAGATGTTTTGAAGTTGGAAATCGATGAGTTGGTACCGGATATGGTGGCCCTGCGACGCGATCTGCACCAGCATCCCGAACTAGCCTTTGAGGAGGTTCGCACCTCCGGGATCGTGGCAGGCCGTCTGCGTGCACTCGGGTTGGAGGTGCAGACCGGCATCGCTCAGACCGGCGTGGTCGGTCTGCTGCGCGGGACCGCCGGTGAGGGCGGGCGCACGCTGGCGATCCGCGCCGATATGGATGCGCTGCCCATCCATGAATTGAATGAGGTCGACTATCGCTCAACGGTCGAGGGTAAGATGCACGCTTGCGGCCACGACGGGCATGTCTCGATTGCTCTGGCGGTGGCAGCCCTCTTGAGTCGTCACCGCGATCGCTTGAAAGGCACGGTTAAGTTTGTCTTTCAGCCAGCCGAGGAGGTGATCGGGGGGGCCGCGCCGATGGTGCAGGCTGGAGTGATGGAGGGCGTGGATGGGGTGATTGGTTTGCACCTCTTCAGCGGCCACCCGGTCGGGCGCGTGGGAGTGCGCAGCGGCCCAATCTTTGCCGCCGCTGATCGCCTGGAGCTGCGCGTCAAGGGCAAGGGCGGCCATGCCGCGATGCCCGAGGGAACAATCGATCCGGTAGTGATCGCTTCGCAGATTATTCTCGCTCTCCAGACCCTGATCAGTCGCGAGACCTCGCCTTTCGAGCGGGCCGTGTTGACCATCGCCAGCGTTCACGCCGGCTCGGCTTTCAATATTATTCCCGAGGAGGCGGTCCTACAGGGAACGCTACGTACCTTTGATGAGGGATATCGTCAGCGGCTGCTCGAGCGCTTGCGTGAGATGGCGCAGGGCATTGCCGCCGCCCATCGGGGAAGCTGCGAGGTCGAGGTGGCCGACGGCTGTCTGGCCTGCATCAATGATCCGGCAATGACCGAGGTGGTGCACCGGGCAGCGGAGGCCGCGGTCGGTTCCGAGCGGGTCGACAGCGACGAGCGTGTGATGACGACCGGCAGCGATGATATGGCCTATTTTCTGCATGCGGTGCCTGGCTGCTACTTTATCGTCGGGGCCCGCAATGAGGCCAAGGGCGCCGTCTACCCTCACCATCACCCACACTTCAACATCGATGAGGAGGCCCTGCCAGTGGCCGTGGAGGTGCTGACGCGCACGGCGCTTGATTATCTCCATCCCTGACGCCTCGCGTTGCGGTGAGTCGCACCCACCCGGCAATGGCCAGCGTGCAGGCGGCTGGGCGTCGGCTGAGCGGCCTAGTGAGCTGGCTCGCCTCCGCTCAGCAGCTCTGCACGCTTCTCGCGTAAATAGTGCGCCAGGAGAGCGGGGTCCTCTTTCTGCAGAGCACGCTCCTTCAGCTCGGCCAGGACCTGCCCCCAGGCTTCTTTCGCTGGCAGATAGCGGCTGTCCTGCCCAAGTAGCTCGGCAAAGATGCGTCGCTCCAGTTCGTGCCAGGTGGAGCGATCGCGCCCGTCCAAACCTTCGCCGTCCAGCAGATAATCACGGTCGCTGGTATTGTTTTCGACGCGGGCGTGCAGCGGCTGAAAAGAGGAGCGCAGCAGTTCCTCCATGCGCTGCAGGTCAAGGGCGTCGGTGTCAAAGGCGAGCGTTCCTAGCAGCTGGACCTGCACGACGGGGCGCCGCCGTTCTTCGGCTCCCGTATAGCGAGGTCCTTCGCGCTGGCAAAACTCGCTGAGCCGGGCATAGATGGCTTCAGGGGTTGTCAGGCCATCGACGCGCAGATCATGGCGGACGAAGGGGCGGCGGCTGTTGACCAGGTGAGTGGCCCGATGATAGCAAGGGCGCTCTGGCCTCCCCGCAGGCTGGGCGTCGCCAGTGTCGATTTCCACAAAGTAGTAGCCTCGTTCCTGCCACTGAGCCTCTTCGGCGCTCCAGGTCTCGGGCGAGCCTGGGTTGTAGATCCAATCCTCAAATTCGTAGGGCTTGTGGATGTGTCCCAGGGCCACGTAATCGATATAGGGACGCAGACGCTGAAAGTGGCTCAGCGAGGGTAGCCCCTGCAATCGTGGCACTACCCCTTCGATGCCAGTGTGCATGACAAGCAAGCGATATTCGAGGCCGGCAGCCTCTGCGCGGCTATGCTCGTCAGCCAGGGCTTCGGCCAGCCCTTCCAGGCAGCGCAGGGTCGCTGATCCTTGCCAGGGCAGGCCATAGACGCGCAGTCGCCCTTCTAGCAGGTCGACATGCGAGCCAAGCATGGTCTGCCTGCTCCAGGGAGCGATGACCGGCGCGCCTCCTCTCATCTGCGGAGCCAGCAGAGTCAAATAGCCCTGATGGCAGAGAAATTGCAGCCAGGAGACGCCATCGCGGTAATAGCTGCGGTCGTGGTTGCCTTCGACGGCAATCACTGGGATGTTGTGCTCTCGCAAACGCCGCAGTCCCTCGATGGCCTGGAGCAGGGTGCGGGCATCGATGGAGCGTTTATTGAAGAGATCGCCCGCAATGACGACAAAGTCAACCTGACGCCGCACCGCCTCGTCCATGATCTCCCAGAAGGCGCGGGCAAAGTCGTTGAAGCGCTCGCTGACGCCGTATTGCTCATACCCCAGGTGAATATCGGCGACGTGAATGAAGGATGCTCGCACGCTGATGAGTCCTCCCTAGGCTGCTTGCTTTCTGGGCAGCCGCCCCTTGAGCTGGTTATGTTTGAAGAAGTTCAGGCTTAGGCCAGCAGACGCAGATCAGGCGGGCCCGGTCATCATAGCTCGAATGGCCGCCGCGACGAGAATCAGGGTCGCAATGCTGAAGATGAGCACATCGCGCCGGACATTTTTCCCGCTGGAGCTGTAGGTGAGGGCGACGGGCAGGATGAAGACAACAATGGCTCCATAGACATAATGGAGCCAGTAGAGGCCCGTGCCGGTTCCAGGACGCAGCCCCATGATGACCATGATGATTCCGAGCAGGCCCTGCAGAGCCCCGACGCAGCCTGTGACAATCAGGGCAATGCGCCAGGCCGGATTGAGGGTCTCGGTCCGCTTGGTGAAGAAGAGGACAAAGCCCCAGATGGTTGTGATCGCGCCTGTCGCCACGACCAGAAACTGATTCCAATAGTGGAGTGTGATGAAAACCTGTGCCATTGTATGCCTAGCGCAACCGTTGGATCACCAGAGCAGACCGGTGGTTGGACCTGGGGATCGGATCAGCCCGGTGAGGCCATCGGCGGTTGCGTCCTTTCATAAGCTTCTTGTTGTGATGGTGCAAAGTGGACGGGGAGACTCGACTTGCCCTAACTATAGCGCGCCTGGCCTGCGAAAAACAAGAGTGGAGCTGAGGCTGGAACGCTGCCGGGAACTTTCGAGCGGCTCCCACGTCCCTTCGAGAGCAGGGATCGCGCTCTTCTCGACCCAAGAGCGAGTAGGAAAAGATGGGGAGATCATTCTCAGCGACGCCACGGCCCTTTTGATCGTGCCCTCGGCACCGCGTCCGGCAGCCAGCTAGAGCTGTCGCATCGTGACGATGGAGCGATCGCTATCGCGTTGCCGGCTGCCGTGCCGAGGGTGAGACTCTCTTCTTGCCCAGGCGTTTAAACTCGCCGGCGGGCCCCAGGTCTCTGACGCCGCTTCACTGCTGAGCTGGCAGGAGCGAGGCGAGCGTCCGGGCATAGACTCGATAAGTCTCTTCGCCGTAGAGCACCAGCATGACCCGCTTGAGCGAGGTCGGCTTCTGCAGATGAGTAATGATGGTGCGCAGGGCAATGGGGGCGGCCTCGTCTAGCGGATAGCCGTAGGCGCCAGTGCTGAGCGAGGGAAAGGCGATACTCTGCAGGCCATACTGTTCGGCCAGGTCGAGGCAGCGCTGATAAGCGCCGGCTAGCAGGCGAGGGGCCTCACGCTCGACCCCATAGATAGGGCCAACGGCGTGAAAGACGTATTTCGCCCGCAGTCGCCCTGCCGTGGTCACCACGGCGCTCCCGGTGGGGCAGCCGCCAATCTTGCGGCACTCTTCCATGATCTGTGGACCACCAGCGCGATGAATGGCTCCGTCGACTCCGCCGCCTCCGGCCAGGGCCGAGTTGGCCGCGTTCACAATGGCATCCGCTTCTACTTCGACGATGTTGCCCTGCATCAGGGCGAGGGTCACACCGTTGATGATCCGCGTTTCACGTTGCTCTAGCATGTGATCACCCCTTCTCTCGTCGTGCCAGCAGGCAAGATTGCCCGCTCCGCTCATGTCTTGTAACAGGCCGGCCTTGTCAGGAGAGGGGCCTCCCTTATCCATCGTGGCTGATGCCGCTCGGTCCCGGCAAGCACTGGCCCAGCGGATCGATGAGATGAGCCGTCCTGGCAGGGTCGCCGTCCGGCGGTTCGCCCTTCTCCAGAGAATCAAGGAGCATCGAAGTCAGGCAGCAGCCTCGGGCCGCTGCCGGCCAGGAAGCGCAGGCGCTCCTGGTTAAGGATGTGAACTCTCCCTTGCCGCACGGAGATCGTGCCAGCGGCCTCCAGCTCTTTGAGGGCGCGCCCTACGACCTCGCGCGCGGTGCCCGCAATGGCAGCCATCTCCTGCTGGGTCAGGCGGCGTGCCTGACGGCCCTCAGCTAGGGCCTGCTCTTGCTCCAAGAGGATGCGCGCCACCCGCGCGGTCACGTGGCGGAACGAGAGGTCCTCGACCAGGCCCACCAGGTGACGCAGAGCTAGCGCCAGGGCGGCGATCACTCCTTCCGCCACCGCAGGCCGCTCTCTGATCAGTCGACGCAGCTCCTGACGGCCAATGCTGTAGACCGTGCTTGGTTCCAGCGCAGCTACGCTCGCGGGATTGGGGCCACCGTCCAGCGCTGGCACGTCGTTGAAGGTATAGCCAGCGCTGATCAGACGCAAGACCTGCTCCTTGCCCTCGGGTGAGAGCTTGAAGACCTTGACCAGCCCGCTCTGCACATAATACAGTGCCCCTCCACGATCTCCTTCCATGATAATCAACTCACCACGCTCGTAGCGCCGCTCTCTGGTGACCGCGGCCACGCGTGCCAGCTCCTCGGTCCCTAATGCGGCAAACATCGGTATGCGGCGTACCGCCTCAATGTCGATCGCCATCGTCTTCTCGTCTATACTGCCCGCTTCTACGAAGCAGTCAAACTCAGCGCTGTGTCTACCAGATGCGACAAAAGTCACGGTGCCAGCTTATCCCGAGCTGTACACTCAGAATTGTAACGCCGATTGACGAGACAAGTAAATGTGAGCTGCTCGGTACTCTTGCCGAGCCGGAAAGGAGGCTTATGGACGCTGCCCAAGAAGCGGCCCAGACCTGGCGCAAGCAGGCGACAGCTCTGCTGGACGTGCGCCCTGATCTGGAGCGCGGCGATGAACCTTTTGTACGCATCATGGAGGCCGCTACGCCGCTGAAGATAGGTGAAACCCTGGTGATTGTGGCCCCCTTTGAGCCGGTCCCCCTCTACGAAGTGCTTGGCGGGCGTGGCTTCAGCCACGAGACGCTCTGTCTGGCTCCCGATGAATGGGTGGTCCGCTTTACGCGCCAGCAGATCCCAGCAAGACCATAAGCACGCAGCAAGGCAGGTGCATAATGATGATGCCAATGGCCAGCGGACCCTCTGGGGCAGGTGCTCGTGCTCGCCCCGGAGCTTTCCGGGTGACGGATCAGCAGGCTGGGGGATTGCCCGGGATGATGGGACGGCGCGGCGTGCCGCTCGGGGTGCCCCTGCCTTTCCTGGTCACGGGCATCTGCTTGGCGGCCCTGGCCGGCCTCCTGTTGCCGTTCGTGCTGCCCGAGGCCCTCACCAACCCCGGTCAGCCCCACGTCCTGGCCCTCGTCCACACGGTGACGCTCGGCTGGCTGACGATGACCATTCTGGGAGCCTCGCAGCAGCTTACCCCGGTGATCGCGGTTACCCCCTTGCGCTGCAAAGCGCTGGCCCCAGTAGTTTACCCGCTCTATCTCGCTGGGGTGCTGGTACTGCTGAGTGGCTTCTGGTTCTTTCTGCCGGAGCTGCTCGCACTCGGCGGCTCACTGGTCATCGCGGCTGTGCTCGGCTACGTGACCATTCTGACTACTACCTTGTTGCAGGCCAGCAAGCGCCCTCTGACAGTCTTTTACCTCTTTGTCGCCTTGCTCTACCTGTGTCTGGTCGTTGCTCTCGGCCTGACGGCAGCTCTCAACTTCATGTACGGCTTTTTGGGTCTGGGGGTGCTGCTGATCCTGCCGCTTCACGTGACCCTAGGCATAGCTGGCTGGTTGACGAATACGCTGATCGGGGTCTCCTATACGTTGGTGCGTCTCTTTGCTTTGGTGCACGATCACGACGATCGTCAGGGTTGGGCGGTGCTGGGTCTGTTGAATGCGGGGATCGTCGGCCTGGCTCTTGGCCTGCTGAGGGGTACGACCTGGCTGATGTTAGCTGGAGCGATCGTGCTCACTCTCAGCGTCTGGCTCTTTGGCTGGGACTACTGGCGCATGCTGCGCCATCGGCGCAGGCGACCACTGGACGTAACCCAGTATCATGGCCTTGCGGCTTTGCTCTGCTTTATCAGTGGGGCCACAGCCCTGCCCATCTTGATCACCGTTGGCTCCGCCTTGACCACCTGGCCGGTTGCTCTTCTGCTCTGTCTGCTCATTGGCTGGACCGGGCAGAGCATCGTTGGCTACCTCTACAAGATCGTGCCATTCCTCGTCTGGCACAGCCGCTACGGACCACTGGTCGGCCATCAGAAGGTGCCGCTGATGCGCGAGTTGGTTCACGAGCGCCTGGCCTGGGTCTGTTTCTGGCTGCTCAACGGCGGGTTGGTACTGCTACTGCCCTCCGTGCTCCTCGGCTGGGAGGGATTGATGGGCCTGGGGACGGTCCTGGTTGGGATCAGCCTGGTGGGGGTGGCCATCAACGTACTGGGTGTGGTGCGCCACCTGGAGTGGAAGCTAAGCACCTTGCGCAGCTAGGCTAGCCTTCGACAGACCCACCTGTTGGGACCGGCCTGCAGCCTCAACGCTCAGGCCAGTCCCAGCAGGCGCCTTCCTTCGGGGGTCAGGCGCTCAGGTGTCCAACGCGGTTCCCAGACCAGTTCGATCTCGCCCCCCGTCAGCTCGGGAATATGGGCCAGCGCCGCCCCAACGCCGTCCGCAAGAGACTCATGCATGGGACAGCCGGGCGTGGTGAGAGTCATACGAATCGTCACAAAGCCCTCGGGCGTCAACTGGATACCATAGATCAGGCCGAGATCAACCAGATTGACCCCGAGCTCGGGATCATCCACACCGCGCAGCGCTTCATAAATCTCGCGCTTGACCCGTTCGATGGTCTCCTCATCAAGCATTGTAGCCGTCAATCCCTTTCTTTCTCCACTCTTCCAGCAGAGCAAGCGTCTACAGAGGGCGCTGCCCCGCATCTCCCTCGCGGGACGAGGCCAGCCCAGGAGCAGAGAGCGGAGCAGCAACAGCTCACCGTCACCTCACAGGCAAGTATAGGGGGCAGAAGGGCAGTGAAGCTGCGACAAAAGTCACGGTATTTTCGCCGTCAGACGACCATACTTGGGAGCAGAGAGGGTAGCCTGCCCGGCTGGGGAGTATGCCCCCCGGATGCCCCCGGCAGGGCAGCTACCTGGCTCGCGCTAGAGATGACTACTACCTTGTCCCAGATAAACCAGGAGGAAGAGCTTACAATATGAGCGACCAGGTTGCCGAAACACTCGATGTACGCACGATCGTGCCCCGTGAGCGCCATCCGCTCATCTTCAGTCGCCTGGAGGCGCTGCAGCCGGGCAGTGCGCTGCGCCTCATCAACGACCATGATCCCGCCCCGTTGCGCTATCAATTGCTGGCCGAATATCCAGAGACTTTCGACTGGATACCGGAGCAACAGGGGCCGGAGGAGTGGATCATTCGTATTGTCAGGCGCGCTGGCTGACCTCCCTCCGATTACCGATTGACAGGCAAGGATGATCCCCGGGAGGATAGCCTAAGCAAATAAAGGAGGCATCCAGACAAGATGGAGCAGCAGGAGCAGGCCAACAGCAGCCAGGAAAGCCACGCCGCAGAGAAACCAGAGACTGTGAGCCGTTTCAGGGTCTTTGATCTGGCAGCCTCAGCGACCTTTCGCAGTGAGGGGCCGACGGTGCGCGTGCTCTGGGAAAGCGCCACAGGGCGCCTGCTGCTGCTCGCCTTGCAAGAAGGGCAGCAGCTAGACGAGCATCGCACAAGCTCTCAGGCTTTTATCCAGGTCATCAGTGGACACCTCATCTTCACGCTGGAGCACGAGCGTATCAGCATGCGCGCAGGAACACTGCTGCATTTAGAGCCGCGCGTGGCCCATAGCGTTGAAGCGCTGCAGGATAGCGTCTTTCTGATCACCCTGATAGGAGCAGGGCTTTCTACAGCAGCAGCAAGCGAGGCAGCAGAGCCTGCCAGCGAGCCACAGCGAGCACCCAAAGGAGGTGAGGACTGATGTCAGCGGCAGACACCACCTCCTTGAGGAGTGCGGCCAGCGCTGGCAGCGAGCGCGAGCGACCGCAAGAGCCGTTCAAGCTTGTCTCTCCTCTGTTGCGTGCCGCTCTTCTCATAGGGAGCGGCGGCGGGTTCCTCCTGGCTGCCGTACTCACCGTGACCCAGGCCCTGCGTCTCCCAGTAGGAAGCTGGTGGAGTGCCCTGGTCCAGGCCCACGGCCATCTCCAGCTCTATGGTTGGGCGGCCCTCTTCGTCATTGGCGTCTCCTTCCACTTTCTGCCACGCCTGCGTGGCACGGCCCTCCCACTCCCGCGGCTGGTGCCCTGGATTCTTGGCCTCCAGGCTGGCGGCCTGCTCCTGCGCGCCTGCGCCCAGCCGCTGCTCGCTCTGACCGGCACGAGTTTCCTCCTCGGGAGGCTAGCGCTCGTCGTGAGCGGCGGCAGCGAGGGGCTGGCGCTCGTGCTGGCCGCAGCAGAATATCTCCTGCTCCTGCTCCGTGGCCCCGCTTTGAGCACGCGCAAAGCCTATTTAGGCATTGCCCCCTTCATTAGCCTGGCCGCACTGGCCCTGGGGGCGGCAGCCATCCTGAACCTGGTCAACATGGTCTGGGCGGCCAGCCAGGGTGGTCTTGTCCCCCAACCTGGCGACGACCTCACCATCAGCCTTGGCCTCTTCGGCTTCCTCATCCCCTTCGCCCTGGCGGTCTCCGCCCAATCGCTGCCCATGTATGCTGGATTAGAAGCCTTCCCGCGGGCAGTTCTCTGGCCATTGGCCGGCGGCTACGAGCTTGGCCTGCTCCTCCTCTGCCTGGGTCTGAGCCTTGGCGAGGGAGCCGCCACGGCCTCAGCTTTCGTCGCCTGGCCACTTCGCATCCTCGAAGGACCAGGTTTGCTGCTCATGGGAGGCGTCATAGCCAGCTTTGTCGCGATCTTCATCAGCATGATGCGCCGGCGCGGACGGCTGCCGGCTCATGTAGCAGCTCTCTCCCCGGCGCCGGAAGCCCTGGCCCGCTCCTATCGCCGCCACACAGCCCGGCAACACCAGGCTTACGGCCCCTTCGTCGCCCTGATCGCCAGCGCCTATCTATGGGCCTTCTTCTCGGCCTTCCTACTGATCAGCGCGGGCCTCATCCTGCTCTGGGGCAGTCCCCTTCCCTTCAGCCTCGACGGAGCACGCCACGGCCTGGCAATGGGCTTCATCACCCTGCTCATCTGCGGAATCGCCCCGCGGATGATCCCCGGCTTCTCCGGCAGTAGGATCGCCACGCCCCAACTTGTGGCGGCCACCCTCTGGCTCGGTAACCTGGCCACCGTTCTGCGTGTCTTTCCCCTGCTCCTGGCCGCGCCGCTCGGCAGCCTCTGGTCCGGCAGCTCTCTGCTTCTGAGCCTGCTCTTTGGCCTGTCCGGCCCAACGGGACTGGCCACCGTCGTCTGTCTGGCCTCTAACCTCTGGCCAGCCCTGCGCAACAGGGGCGGGAACGCTTAAACACTACTTGTCTGCTAGCTTGTTTGTTTGTCAGGCAAACAAGACAGGAAGTGAGCCGGGGCTGCGGCTGGGCCATGCAAAGAGGCAAGAAGGGAAGGGACAGCGGATAGTGGGCGAGGGCTTAAGCGGTCAAACGAGTAAACAGCAGCCCCGTGGCCTGCACGAGGAGGAGCAAGGTCGATCAGGGCGACAGACGTTCTCGCTCACCCCTCTCCCTGCTCCAGCGAGGGCGTGCCAGGGGCTAGGGGACCCAGTGGCAGTGAGGAGAGAGACGCACTACGAGCGACTACAGCTATTTCTTGCTCTGTACAGCTTCGTTCAGTTCCTTGCCGGCGGAGAAGCGCACGCGGTTCTTTGCGGGCACCTGAATGGTCTTGCCATCGCGCGGGTTGACGCCCTTGCGCGGCGCGCTCTTGCGTACCTTAAAGGAGCCGAAGCCAACCAGGCGGACCTCATCGCCGGACTTGAGGGCATCGCGAATCACGTCCAGCGTCGTTTCCAGAATGATACCCGCCTGCTTCTGAGAGATATCGGCCTTCTGAGCGATGCGCTTGGCCAACTCCTGACGGCCAATCGTCGCAACTTCCTTCTTCTTCGCTGTTGCCATGGAGACCTCCTTACAACACAACTGTCGATGCAAGGCCGCTCACGACCGCGACCTCGAAGACGCCGGGCCAGTCAAGCGGCATGACAACCTCACTGCCAAATAGAATATAGCACGCACTTTTCCGAAATACAAGCGGCTCGTCAAGCTTCAGAGCTAGATTCTGAGGCGGAATCCGCCTGGGAAGCCAGTTCATAGCGAGCGAACAAGTAAAAAATTGGCTTCCCAGGCGGGCTGACAGCTCTGCCATAACCAAAATTCCTAGACGGCGGCGTAGAGAATCAGGCCATCATCTGTACGCTCTTGCCTGACGTAGCCGCCCAGACGCAGGTGCTCCAAATGAGAGAGGATCTCAGCCACTGCCATACGACGCGCCTCATCGCTCTTCAAGCGGGAGCCAAAAACCTGCTCGGCGAGCTGATACGCATGCTGGGGGCGCCGACCGAGCAGAGACAAAATCTCCAGCTCGCGCTGAGCATGATGCCTGATCAGCTCGCGCACGCGACGCGCCAGATGGCGGAACGGCTCGCCATGACCCGGAAGTACCAGGCTCGCCGGGAGATGGCGTACTTTTTCCAGCGACTGAATGTAGTCCCCCAACGGATTAGCCCGATTGTACTCCGAATAGAGGCCGATATTTGGGGTGATGCGCGGCAGCACATGGTCGGCGGCCAGCAAGAGGCCATCGCGCTCGCGGAAGAGCACAATATGGCCGTCTGAATGACCGGGCGTCCAGATGACGCGGTAGCGCTCCCCAACCAGGATAATTTCGGCGCCATCTTCGACGTGGGTAATGGCCTCGGCAGGGGGGACGCGAATGACAAAGTTCACCACCTCTGGCGGCAGCTGCGAACTGACCGTCGGCTCCAACGGCGGCATTCCATGCGGCCTGAAAAACTGATTCGCCTGAGCGAACGAGCGCTGCTGGCTGCTCCGGTCGCCGCGGCCATCGCGCCACATCGCCTGCATAATGGCGGCATCGATGGGGTGCATATAGACCGCGGCGCCGCTCTGCTCCTGCAATTCTGCCGACAGGCCAATGTGGTCGGGGTGATGATGTGAGAGCACCAAGGCTCGCAGATCCCGCAGCTGCAAGCCGGCCTGCTCCAGCCCATCAGTCAGGACGGCCCGGGCCTCGGGTGTGCCCATCGCCGCATCCACCAAAGCCCAGCCATCAGAGCCTACCAGGGCATAGACATTGACCGTGCGCAGGGGAAAAGGAATGGGCAGCGTGATCTTCCAGACGCCACGAACGACCTCTTCGGCCCCTGGCGCCAGCTCGGCGGGATGCTTGGGGCGCTCACCAGCCGTTGCCCGGTTCTTCTTATCGTCACTCAAGAGAGTCACCTTCACTCGCTGCTCTCTCCAGCCGGGCAGATTGCCAGCAGCTCGTCCCCGCCCCTGGCCGCCATGACCCTTCCTCGCTGCCTCCTCGGCTCCTCTGCCTCACGACTGGAGCCTCGACTAGAGGGACAAACAGACACCGAAACGCTCAATCTCCGCAAGAAAGCAACCACCGGCTGCCAGTGCCAGTGGCTCATCGGAGCGCCTGCCTGGCAGGCGAGTGCTCACGCCGGTAGCTTTATTTGTGATTGTAGGCGCCGCCTTATGGTTGTGTCAACCGAAAGCCAGGGAAGCCTGGCCAGGAGGAGCACAGGGATCAATTCGTCGGCGCGCGTGGGCCTTGCACGATCGCCGCCGCGCCATCAGGACCACCGTAGCGGCGCAGCAGCTCGACACGCGACATCCAAACCTCCTTGGGATAGCGACCATAGGTGGTGCCGCGCGCGAGACGAGCCCGCCCCTGCGGATGATAGAGGAGCAGCAGGCCAGTCATAAAAATGCGATCGGCCCGGCCCCACAGGTTACGCGGTCTCTCTCGCAGGCTAAAGCCCAGGCGAGGCGCCGCCTGGCCTAAGAGCGTCACCCCATAGACAGCGCGCACCTCTACGCAGGCCGGCGTCTGCAGCCAGGCCGCCAGGGCGCGCAGATCGGCCCGCATCAGACGCAGCAGCTCCCAGGGAGAACTCTGCAGGGCGGCATCGCGCAGGCGCCGATTGGCAAAGTGCAGCTCCACCAGCCGATCACCACGATCGATGCGCGTTCCATCGGGCAGAACCAACGGAGACCGGCCACGATAGCGCGTGAGGCGAGCCTGAAAGAGGCCATAGGGGGCAGCAGGCACCGGCTCAATCCCAAGCAGAGCAAGCGTCAACTTCTCCCAGAAGGTCCAGAAGCGCATGATCCCCCGCGCCTCGCCAGCATGCGTCTCACGCGCCAGCAACCAGAGAGGATTGACACGACCCCGTCGCCCTTGTCTCTCCTGGCTCCCTCCTCCCGAATGGGCCCCCGAAGGGGTGCGAGCAGCGGCAGGAGCGGGCATTGACATCCTTTGTAGCCTTCCCCCTCCATCAGCTGCTTGCTCCTCAGCTTCGCTTGTCGGCGGCTCCACCAGGGCAGGCTGCTGGCGCTGCTCGCGCACCCGTAGCACCAGAACGGCCCCGAGCAGCAGGAAGAAAGCAGCCAGGGCGAAGACCAGGCGATAGCCCAGGGCCGTCTGATCATGACTAGCAGCCATACTGATGACCAGGCTACCAATCAAGGGAGCAAGCGTCAAAGGCAGGTTCGACGAGGCGCCCCACAGGCCCAGATCCTTGGCGGCCACCTCCAGCGAAGGCAGCGCATCAATCGCCAGGGCCCAGTCAACGCTGGTATAGGCCCCGTAACCGAGGCCGAAGAGCAGGCCCAACGGCCAGAGTGGCAGTGCAGCCGGAGCCACCACAAAAGCCAGAGCTGGCAGCCCCATGACCAGCGTAGCCAGGCAGACGAGCGGCGCCCGGTGGAAGCGGTCTGAGAGCATTCCCAGGCCCAGAGTACTCAGCAAGGCCCCCACCAGCGCCAGCGTGGCCACGGCGGCTGTCTGCTGCACAAAATTGGAGACACGCACCACATTCGCAAAGTAGTACTCGATGAACGTCATGAACAAGTACAGCCCCATCATGACGCAGAAGCGCGTCAAGAAGACAATTGTAAAATTGGAGCTGCGCCAGGGTGCAAGCCAGTTGCTGCTCAGCCAGCGACGCAGCCCCTCCCAGGAGCGGAGCCGGCTTTCGGCCTGGGCCGCCGGATGATAGGGCAGCTCGTGCACGCCAAAGGCTGTCACTACAATACCGAGCAGCATAACCAGATCAGTGGCCACATAGTAAATCAGCGCTCCTCTCATAATCAGAGAAGCGCCAAGCGATCCCAGGCTCACCTCTCCGAGTAGCCAGGCGGCCAGGCCCAGGCTGCCGACGTTGCCCAGGATAGTCATCAAGCCCATGTAGCCGGAAGCCTCGCCGCGCTGGTCCTCCGGCACCAGGTCGGGCAGCAAGCCCTGATAGGCCGCCCAGACAACGTTGCTGGCGAACTGGAAGAGTGCCAATCCAACCACCAACAGGGCAGCGTTCACAGCGCCCGCCAATAGGAGGGCACTCACCAGCGTCAGCCCCCCACCGACCACAATATAGGGTCGTCGTCGTCCAAAGGGGCCACTGGTGTGATCAGAAAGCAGGCCGACGATGGGAGGCACCACGAGCGAAAAAAAAGCGCCCATCGCTGATAACCAACCCAGAAAGGTCGCCTGCTCGGCGTTGCCAACCTGGCCCGGAGCCACAAACAAGAGAATCTGCGTCGGGATCACAATCGGCAAGAGTGCGGCTGATTGGATGTTCAGTCCGAGCCAGAGGAAACTGAGGACGAGCTGCTCACGAACTGTCAGGTGATGCTGAGAGATACGTGCATCCATACAGAAGACCGCCTTTATGTCCTGCTGCAGGGCCGCGAGGAGAGCGGCTTGTGCTTTTATTATACTACCTGGCCGCCTGCCTGAGTCAGATCACCAGAGGTCGCAGAGGGACATCATCAGTGCTAGAATAGGGGAGATGAGAAGAACAGGAGGAAGGATCACAAGGGCATATATCGTTGAAAGAGTAGATACATCTACCCATCTATCTGACTCTATCCTATATCGACCATACCGGAGGGTTCTTCATGAGACAGAGCAGCCCTGATTTGCCTCTGTTCTGTGGCCAATGTGGTCATCGCCTCCACAGCAGTGGAGTCTGCATCAATCCTAACTGCCCCCTTTACAACCAGCGGATCGTCGACCAACTAGACCAGCTCGTTCCCAGTGACATGTCGACAGTCATCCAGAGCAATCAGACCCCCACCCCACTCTCTGCCCAGAGCGAAAGGGAGCAGACGGCCATACCACCACCACCGCCTGCTATGGGCTGGCAAGGAGCGATGGCCCCTACTACGCCTGTCGTCCCGCGCGGAGACCAGCATACGCCATCCTCGACCCTTCCTCCGCCATCTGCTGCAGCATCGCCAGCGCCAGCGCGCCAGCGCCCATCATGCGGCCTCTCTATCGGTCTCATTGTACTGCTGAGTCTACTGTTAGCGATTTCGCTGATCTTCAATTTCATCAAGGTGGGCGGCGGTACTCAACCGAATACATCCACATCTTCCAATGTACAGGCTGGAACCACCCAGGGCAGCCAGGGTCAGGGGTCGACCGCCTCGTCAACCACACAGCCAGCGCCTGGGACCATGCTCTGCCAGGCCGATGCGGCTCACGGTTGGAAGGGCTGGTCCGGCTCTTCCGACTGGAAAGTTCTCAACGGTCAGTTACTGAACGATGGGACAAATGACGATGATTCCCTGCAGCCGACGATTGGGGCGCCCTGCTCGCTCGACGGCATCACCAACTACGCAGTAGAAGTCGCCATTCAAATCATCTCCTTGAATGACGCCTACAACGATGGCTTTGGTATTACCGTGCGCGGCGACCCCACACAGAACCCCTGGCGCGGCTATATCGCGGGTATCACCTATAGAGAGTTCAACAACACCCCCTACCAGGCACTCATCGCCGCTAACAGCCGCTCCTCCTTCAGCACCAACGGTCAAATCCTGGCAACAGTCCCGTTCAACCCTGGGAATCACAGCCACCTCTACCGTGTCGAAGTCAAAGCCAACAGCCTGAAGCTCCTGATCGACGGCGGCCAGGAACTGGCAGTCACAGATAATCGCTATCTCACAACCACCCAGGTGGGTCTCTCCTGCTTCGGCTTTCAGCTCATCATCACCAGCTTTAAGGTGACCAGCCTATAAAAAGACGCCACTACCGAACGACGCGCTCGAGCGGCACAGCGACAGAGCGAGCTGAGCGAGAGCAGCGGCCCCTAACCTACCCAGCGCGGGGAGCAGCCGCCAGAGTCATGAGTGATGCCTGTGATAGTCAGGCATCACTCATGGACCGTCGCGCGCTCCCAGCGGCAGTCAGCGGGCTTCAGCTGCTGCACGAGGGCCGTCAGCCCATCCAGATCATCGACATCGTCGCGATAGACTACCCAGACGCGGATTGGCTGGCGGGCATTCTCTCCCTGACCCTGGCCTTCAGCGCTCGGACGGCGATAGAGCGCCAGGCTAATGCGCGTCCCATTCGGGAAGAACTCCTCCTTGACGCGCGCCAGCTCCTCCCAGCGCAGGGCTACCGTCTCGCTGCGCTGGCCGCGCTTCACAATCTCCTCGGTGCTCACAGTAATTGTAAAGGGCTGTGGGGCAATAATCCAGAGATAATAGATGAAGCCAGCAATAAAGAGCAAAGCCGCAATAGTACTACCGACCGCCGACAGGCCCTCATGCAAAGCAATCAGCAGCACCGCCAGTGTAATCGCCAGCAAAGCCACGATTGTGACAGCCCGCTTCATAGGGCTGAGGCCCCGTCCAACAAAGGTACGCGGTTCAGCCAGCGAAGATGAGACCATCGTCCTCCCTCGCAGATTGCCGAAATGGTGAGGCAGGCATCGCCCGCCAGCTTTAGGGCTGGCAGTCGATCTGCATCCAGATTCTGCACCAATTGTAGCGGTCAGCTCTCTCCTGATGCAAGCCAGAGATCAGCCAGTCAGCCGGCGGTCAGAGCAAGCAAGAGCCAGAGAGAGCCGAGAAGTGCTGGCCAGCAGAGGTGAGACAGCCATCCTAACGTACTTTGCGCGAGACATTTCTTATGATATACTGAAGCCGCTGTCTCGTTCATCTAGAGAGCACTGCCTGTAACAAGGGAGTAATCAGAACTCACAGAATTCCTGGAATGGCCCACCCCACTGGCGGGCAGGGCGAGGCAGCGCCAGGGCGTGAGTAGGCAAGCAACGGAAGCAGGACAGCGAACGTAGGGGCGAGCTACCCAGTCCAGTCCAGTCCAGTCCAGTCCAGTCCAGGCAAGGCGAGAGCCGAATGAAGCATAGATTGATCCTCTCTGCCTTGCTCTGCGCTGTTCTGTTTTGTGTTATGCTCTGCCCACATCGGCAGCACCAGGCAAGCCCGCAAGAGGAGACAGAAGCGTGTCTACAGAACGCAGCAGCCAGGCCCCACGGTCGACCGGTAAGCTGTTGGCCACCCAGGGCTATGTCGTAGGGATCGAGATCAGCGGCAGTGGCACGCGGCAATCGGTGGCCCTGGCCGATCTGGACGGCAACATTCTCTATCAGCTGCGCCGCCCTCTGGAGTATATTCCCGATACGACCACGCTGCTCCAGCTCCTGGAGGCCATGCTTGGGGAGGTGTTGGACCCCGAACGCCTGCGCGATGGGCGCGTGTTGCGCGTGGGCGTCGCCGTTGGCGGGCCAGTCGATGCCTCACAGGGGATCGTGCGGACGCTCTACCATGCGCGTGGCTGGGATAACTTTCCGCTACAGGACTACCTGGCCGAGCGCCTGAACGTTCCTTGCATCATCGACAATAATGCCAATGCTGCCGCTCTGGCTGAGGTGCTCTACGGGGCTGGCGTCGGGGAGCGAGTGGCCCTCTACGTGGGACTGGGGCGCGGAATCGGCGGCGGCCTGATCGTCAATGGCCGGATCTACCACGGCGTGACCTCGACAGCGGGCGAGATCGGCCATCTGCTAGTGATGCAGAATGGGCCGAAATGCTCGTGTGGCGGCTACGGCCATCTTGAAGCCATCGCCTCCGCTCAGGCCATCGTGCGCGCCATGATCGGTCGTGCCGTCGAGCACCCTTCGACGTTGGCGGCCCTCCACCGCCTGACCGACGGGCGGGCCGAGCGTATCACCGTAGGACAGATCTTTCAGCTGGCCATAGAGGGCGATGAGGTGGCCCGCAGCCTGATCGATGAGGTGCTGACCTACCTGGCCTTCGCTCTGGCCAATATCGTTCATCTTGTCAATCCCGGTATGATCATCTTAGGCGGGTCGGTCGCGCTCGTGGGGGAACCTCTGATCGCCCCCCTGCGCGAGCGCCTGCGCGCTCTCTGTCTGCCCGCAGCCAGCCAGCATCTGCGCATCGTTCAGGGCAAGCTAGGCCCCCAGGCGAGCCTTGTCGGAGCGGTGACGCTGGCTCTCCAGGATCTGTAATCGCTTTGATTGATAAAGAGGCATCGATTGTGGAAACAGGCCGGGTCATTTGCAGGCGTTACCTGCTGCGACGCTTGATTAAGCAGGGACCTTTTTGCACCGTCTATCAGGGCCTGGACCAGGTCCTGCAGCGCCCTGTCGCTGTCAAGGCGGTGCCCCCGTCGCAGGTGTCTGTCTACCGCACCGCCCTGCGCATGACAGCTCAGTTTTCCCACCCGCATATTGTGGGCCTCTACGACATTGTTGGCGAGGGCGATCAGGTCTATGTGGTCCAGGAGTACGTCGAGGGCGAGGATTTCGCCGCCCTCCTGCAACGCCAGCTCTCCCCTCTTGAGGTGATCGAGCTTGGCTGTCAGCTCTGCCAGGCCCTGGTCTATGCTACCAGCGGTACACGCCGCGTCTGCCACGGCGATCTCACCCCCTCCGCGATCTTGCGCGATCGGCAGGGCTTTCTGCGTGTCAATAATTTCGCTCTCCCCAGCGATCTCGCCTATTTCAACGCCTGGAGCGTGGTCGGCGCCGCCGGCATCGTGCTCTCCGACCAGGAATTGCCCTGGGGCCAGGCCAGCGAGGGCCGCCTCGACGATGATACCCGCGCTGCCGGCCTCTTGCTCTACCAGTTGCTGGCAGGACGCCCCGCCGGCGCAACAAGCGTCGAGCCACCGCCCGATGGCCGCCTGCGCTTCCTGCGCACTATCCCCCCAGAGCTATGCGATCTCATCGCACGTGCGGTCATGCGCGACCACCCCCAGCATATCAATAGACCCGAAGCTCTCTATATGGAGCTGAAAGCATTGGAGGAGGCTCTGGAAACCGCCGTCCCTGCCTCGGTCGCAGTGGCCGCGCCGGCAGTGGAAGAGGGCGTGATCGCCCGCCCCTTCGCAACCACCCCTTTGCTGCCGGAAACCGATGGCCAGTCCCTTCCGTCGCTGCCCGGCGGTGAAGGTGGGCGCCGCCTCTCTTCTTTCGCTCCGCCCACGCCTTCCGCTGGCCTCCAGCCAGGTTCTGCACTGGAGCTATCGCCGGCTTCGCCAACGGTCGCCGACAGCTCACTGAAGGTGACTCCCGCTCAGCCCCATGCCCCTCTCTACCCCTACACTGGCACACCACCCTCAGCTCGCTTGAGGCCAGAGGGAGGGCCAGGACAGGAACAACAACAACAACAACAACACATCCCTTTCCTGCTGCTGCTGGTCTGTGGCCTGGTGATCTTCGCCTGCTTCTTTATCCTGGGCTTCTTCTTGAGCACGCTTCTGCTGCATTAGAGCAGAAAAGGACAACGATAGGAGCAGCAGGTTACAGCTCCAGGGAGAGGGGAAGAAGGCGAGGTAGATCTCAAAGCTGCCGCGCGATGCTCTTGGTCTCGCCCGGCTGGTCAGCCAGCCGAGGCCGGCCAGCCGGCTCTGGAGATGGCGAGACACTTCGGTCTTTTGTCTGCACTACCTACACTGACTTGCTGATTGGCTTAGACCCCACAGACTGGCTGGTCCATCCCAGAAGAGCGGTAGGCATAGGCCATCTGTGGGCTGTTGTGGGCCAGTCCAACCTGTCCCGCAGCATCGACAATGATCAAGCCCCCTTTCCCACTGGCTTTGGCGCTCAGGACGGAGATGGCCGCCTGAGCCGCGACCCCGGCACTGGCCCCCAGGGCCACAAAATCGGCAGCGCGCCGCGCCAACAGCAGACGAACAAAGTCTTCTCCCTGACCAGTGCAGGAGACAGCCGCATGCTCGTCGGCATAAAAGCCGCAGCCGACGAGCGGGGTATCACCGACACGCCCGGGATACTTTTGAAAGATGCCTCCCGTAGAGGTGGCTGCCGCTAACAGCCCCGACTCATCGAGGGCCACCGCTCCTACCGTTCCATGGCGCTCCTCCTCCAGATGGATGCTAGTCGCGCCGACCTGGAGGCGATAATAAGGAGGCTCTTCCTCGTCTGAGGCGAACATCGTTGTGGCCACCTCTAGACGGTAGAAAGGCGGCTCCTCCTCGTCATCTTCGTCCGCCTGGCTCACAGCCTTCCGTCGCTCCTCGCGCCAGCGGCGATACTGATAGTCAGTCAACAGATCTTCGGTACGACAGAGTGGCATCCCCTGCTCCAGAGCAAACTGCTGGGCTCCATGTCCCACCAGTAGAACATGTGGACTCTCCAGCACACGTCGCGCCAGAGTGATCGGATTCTTGACGCCCTCAACAGCGGCCACCGCCCCCACCTGCAAGGTGCGCCCTTCCATGATGCCCGCATCTAGCTCGATCCGGCCATCTTGCGTCAGGGTGGCTCCCGTGCCAGCGTTATAGACCGGATTATCTTCCAGGGCCCGCACTGCCGCCTCGACCGCATCGAGAGCCGAGCCTCCTTGCTCCAGAATGCGCCATCCCAGCTCAGCTGCCTCGCGGCAGCCGGCTTGCGCAACCGCTGCCCGCTCGTCGGGGATCGAGCCGGCTCCTCCATGAACAACAATGGCGATCGGCATCTACTCCTGTGCTCCTCATTTCCAACAGATTCATAGTTCTGAGTGCATTGTATCACGCAGTCCCCTTCAGCTTCGCCCCCCAGACCGCAGAGGCTATCTCTTGGCCGATCAGAGTCCCCGCTGCGGCCAGACTGCCAGCGCGCCGCCGACCTCGCCTCGATAGAAGAAGGAAGAGGATTGACAGCACTCACTAATCCTGCTATAACAGAGCGAACATCACCGCACCCAAATCGTTTTAAGCTGACAGGACAGACAACGTTCGTCAAGCAACCTGGACGGACCAGGAGTTCCCACATTGCAGTAAGGAGAGCAGGCATGACCCAGCCTCTGAGCGGCATTCGTGTACTCGACCTCTCCCGCCTCTTGCCTGGAGGCTACGCCTCACAATTGCTGGCCGACTTTGGAGCCGACGTCATCAAGGTCGAAGAGCCTGGCAGCGGCGACTACGGACGGTATATGCCCCCCCACGGTCCCGGCGGTATGGGCCTGGCCTTTCTGGCAGTCAACCGTAATAAGCGTAGCCTGACGCTGAACCTTAAGTCTGAGGAGGGCCGGGCTATTTTCCTGCGCCTGGTACGCAGCGCCGATGTCCTGCTGGAGAGCTTCCGCCCCGGGGTCATGGCGCGCCTGGGCCTGGGCTATGAGCAGCTACGCGAGGTTCGCCCCGAGCTGATCTACTGCGCCATTAGCGGCTACGGCCAGGATGGACCCTACAGTCAGCGCGCTGGCCACGACCTGAATTATCTCGGTTATGCTGGCCTGCTACACTACAACCGCGATCCAGAGGGGAGGCCGGTTATGCCTCCGACTCAGCTAGCCGATCTGGCCGGCGGCGGCCTGATGGCTGTGATCGGCATCCTCACAGCCCTCGTCGGGCGCAGCCAGACCGGTCAGGGACGCCTGGTCGATGTCTCCATGACAGAGGGAGCGATGGCCCTCCTGCCCCTGGCCATCAGCGGCTACCTGACAACAGGCCAGGCCCCCCAACCAGGGCACTCTCCCCTCGATGGCGGCCTGCCCTGCTACAATATTTATGAGACAAGAGATGGGGGCTATATTACTCTGGCCGCCCTCGAACCGAAATTCTGGCACGCCTTCTGCACGCGCATCGGCCATCTGGAGCTGCTGCCCTTCCATACACCCGTTGGCCCCGAGGAGCGCCAACAGGCGATCACCATTCTACAAAGTATCTTCAAAACCAGAACACGCGATGAGTGGCTGGCCGAGCTGGCCGATCTCGACGCCTGCGTCGGGCCGGTCTATGCTCTCGAAGAGGCGCTCAATGACCCCCACGCACAGGCCCGCGGGGTCGCCCAGATGAGCGAAATCGCCGGCGCAACGCTCGGTACCTTGCGCCCCTTCCCACGTCTCTCCGAGACGCCCCCAGAAGCGCGCTACCAGCCGCCACAGCTGGGTGAGCATAGCACCGCGCTCCTGAGCGAACTTGGCTACAGCCAGGAAGAAATCGCCTCCTTCCGCGCCCGGGGCATCATTTGAGGAGAAACTAGCCAGTCAGCCCTCGCTGACCCTGACCTGGCTTCCCTGGAGAGAGGGGCAGGGACAGCAACCAGGAAGAAGAGAGAACGACGCAGCCCACAGCGAACAAACAAGCAGACAGGCAAGCCATAAGCAGAAACCTGGTCGATGTGATACACTAAGGGAGAGAGAGCAGCGGATATGCAACAAGGGACCCCAGAGGGAAGAGAGGAACCGGGCCAGCGTCTCTGGCAGCGCCTGCCACCTAATCCTCTCGCAGAGCTACGCCAGGTCGCTGAGGAACGAGAGCGAGCAGGTCAGGCGCTGCTCCGTCTAGAGATTGGCGAGCCGAGCTTTCGCACTCCGCCGCACATCACCGCAGCCGCCCTTGCCTCCTTGCAGGAAGAACCCCAAACCTACGGCCCATCCTGCGGCTGGCCCTGGCTGCGCGAGCTCCTGACGGAGAAGATCAGGCGCATCAATGGCTATGAGGTCTCGCCGGCCAATATTGGGGTGACCGTCGGCGGAACGGGGGCAGTCCAGCTAGCCTTATTGGCGACCGTTGGCGAGGGTGACGAGGTGCTGCTGCCCAATCCCGGCTGGCCCCACTACTATCGCCAGCTCGCCATTGCTGGCGCCAGGCCCGTGCCCTACCCGCTCGATCCGGCCAGCGGCTGGCTCCCAGACTTGCGTGAGCTGGAGCGCCGGGTCAGCACGCGCACACGCCTGCTGATCGTCAACAGCCCAGGCAATCCAACCGGAGCCGTCTTTCCCCGGGAGATGGTCACGGCTCTCCTGGACTTTGCCCGCCGCCATCGACTGCTCTTGCTCTCAGATGAATGTTACGATGAGCTTGTCTTTGAAGGTGAGCATATCAGCCCCGCGACGCTGCTGACACCAGCGGAGCGCGAGCGGGAAGGCTTCATCGCGATCTATAGCTTTTCAAAAACATATGCCATGACCGGCTGGCGCATCGGCTACCTGGTCGCGAGCCAGACTCTTATGCGCAGCCTCAGCCAGGTGCTCGATGCCAGCTATACCAGCCTGCCGCTGGCGACTCAGCGCGCCGCAGCAGCAGCCCTGCGCGGACCACAGGACTGCGTCGCTCAGATGCGCGCCGCCTACCGCCAGCGCCGCGATCGCGCGGTGGCCTTGCTGAAGCGCTACGGACGCTACGAGTACACCCCGCACGGCGCCTTTTACATCCTGGTCAAAACCAGCAGCCAGCCAGACGGTGGACGCCACAGCAACAAGAGCGGCAGCACACTGTCCAACGCTTTCGCCCTGGAACTGCTCCGCCGCCGGAACGTGCTGGTCGTACCAGGAAGCCTCTTCGGCCCCCAGACCGTTGACTACGTGCGCGTCTCCCTGGGAGCGGAGGAGGAGACCATCGAGCAGGGCCTCAGCGCCATCTGTGAGCTGTGCGAGGAAGAGGAACACGTGCCAGGAGTCGGAGAGACACGTGAGCACAGCAAGGAGTTGGAATAGCACCAAGCAAGAAAACAAGAAAATAAGCACAAGAGCGCAACGGGGCCCGGCGGGTCGCCTGTCTCCTCAGCGTTACTTATAGGCTACCACGCCAAACGCCTCCTGACGCGGCACCACTCGCGCAAAGCCGGCTTCCTGCAAGCGGCGGGTCACGCCCCGCAGGGTAATGCTAGCCGCACGGCTCTGCAGGTCGCCCACATAGTGGAAGAGGCGCCCCCCTCCGCGGAGTACCCGATACAGCTCGCGATAGAAGGCACCCGAGTAGAGTTCGCCAGCCAACTCGAAGGCTGGCGGATCATGGATAATGCGCGAAAAATACTGATCGGGAAAGGTCGGCACCAGCTCACCGGCGTCGCCAAGCATGCGGCGGATCTTCGGGTGATGGAAGAGATCCTGTGACCAGGGATTAAAACGGGCCACCTCCTGGACCGCAGGATCAAGCTCGATAGTAATCACCTCGTCGGCAAAACGAGCTGCTTCGACGGCGGTATACCCCAGGCCAGTAGCAGTGTCCAGCACGCGCCCGGCGATGGGCGCCAGCGTGCGCATCTTGAGGCGCGTGTCCTCCAGCGGATCAACCTCCTTCACACGGTGCATGACGAAGCCAGCGATCAGCAGGCTGGGCGCTCCCCGCGTCGGATACAGGCTACAGGGGCGATTGGTCACGGCTGAGAAGGTCTGAATGGCCCGCACGGAACCATGTTCCAGCAGGAAACAACTATTGAGCGCAGAAGCGACGCGCTCAACATCATCCCAGCGCAACAACTCGCCCGAAGGGAAAAGCACCCCCTCTTCGGTAAGGGCAACCGTCACTTGGGAGAGGCCCAGGTCCGGCGAGAGTTCCCACTGCCGCCTTCCCTCCCGACGAGCCTGCAAAAGAGGGGCAACCTGGACGTGTGATAAGACAACGTGTAGGCTGGTGACCACAGGTCGCAGTTCCTCAATAGTGAATGGTAGGTGTTGGCGCGAAGATTATATATGGGAGCAAGCTTCAATGCAAGGGGGCCATTTTGACTAACTAAGAGTCTTACTCTCAGGGGCATTTATTGCCATCGGGGTAGACAGCGAGTATAATGTCTTTCAACATTTATTGTACCTGCATCGGTAATCGCCGTCTGCTAGCAGGTTCCCCGCCAGGCCGTGCAGGTGGTAAATGCACAGCAATAAATCGATAAAAGATGGAAACATAACAAGGGAAAACATATGAGTGGGCAACTCAGCATCATTCTGGTGCCACATACCCATTGGGACCGCGAGTGGTATCTGACCTTTCAGCAGTTCCGTATCCGACTGGTGCAAACCATAGACAAACTGCTGAATATCATGGAACAAGACCCTGCATTCAAGCACTTCATGCTCGATGGGCAAACGATCGTCCTTGAAGACTACCTGGAGGTGCGACCGGAGCAAGAGGAGCGTCTCAAGCAATACATTGCCGAGGGGCGCATTCTCATCGGCCCCTGGTATCTCCAGCCCGATGAGTTTCTGGTGAGTGGCGAGTCGCTGATTCGCAATCTGCAGACGGGTCTCAAGCAAGCTGCGCGATTTGGGGAGCCTATGCGTGTTGGCTACTTGCCAGACTGCTTCGGTCATATTGCCCAGATGCCGCAGATTCTGCAGGGGTTTGGCATTGACAGCGCGGTTCTCTGGCGAGGTGTGGGCGAGGAGGTCAGAGAAAGTGAATTCTATTGGGAGGCGCCAGATGGCACCAGGGTTCTGGTGATCTACCTGCCCGAAGGCTATGGCAACGCTCGCCTGATGCCCCTGACTCCCGATGCCTTTATCACCCGGTTGGAGATGGTGGTCTCGCAGCTGCTCGATCGTACTCCAACCATGACGGACACGCTGCTCCTGATGAACGGCTCCGACCATCTGGAGCCACAGCAGGGCCTGCCAGCAACCATTGAGGCTGCGAACAAACTCCTGGGGAACGCCTCGCGCTCTGGTCACAGCAATCATCATCAGTATGAAGGTATCCATATTCAGATCGGCACCATTCCCCAGTACATCGAGCAGGTGCGCCAGCGCATCGAGCAGCAGCAGCGTCAACTTCGCCATCTCACAGGCGAGTTGCGCAGCAGCAGATATGCTCATCTACTGCCGGCTGTCCTTTCGACGCGCATGTGGATCAAGCAGCAGAATACCGCCCAGGAGCATCTGCTGCAGCACTGGGTTGAGCCTTTGACGCTCTGGGCCTGGAAACTCGGCGATGACTATCCGCGCGGCCTGATCAACCTGGCCTGGAAGTACTTGCTGCAGAACCAGCCGCACGACAGCATCTGTGGCTGCAGCATCGACCAGGTCCATCGTGAGAATAGCGTCCGCTTTGCGCAGTGTCAGCAGATTGGCGAGGCTCTGATCACTCGAGCCCTGCAGCGGGTCACTGATAGTATGCGGACGCTGCCGCCGCCGTCGTTGGCGGATCACGGGCAGAGACCTTTCCCGATCGTGGTCTTTAATATGGGAGCGGGACCACGTAATGCAGCGGTCCCTGTCGAGGTCCATATCGCTGAGTCACTGCAGCGCGCGATCCTCGTCGATGAGAACGGTCGCGCTTTGCCCTTCCGGGTGTTGGGCGAGCATCGGCGGCGTATCGGCAGCCAGACGATCCAACGTCTGGCCCTGGCTCGCATGCAAGCCGTGGGCACCTTTGACCGCCCCGGCCAGTTCCTGGCGTTGACTCACGATACCATCAGGATCGCGATGGGCATCCCCGATGATCCCGATGAGATCGTTGATCTGCGCGTGCTGCCCGCCGCTACTCCCGACCTGCGCCGTATCGAGATCGCCCTTGCGCCCTCTACTTTGCTCAAAGGCGATCGCGAGCGCCTGCTCGCCAGCGAGCAGGAGGTGCTGCAGCTGCTCCAGCGCGAGGAGATCAAGGCGTTGGAGTTCGAGGTCTTCGAATTGGCTCAGCAGAAGGTCGAGTTCCTGGCCAGCGCGCTGCCACCCTACGGGGCTAAAACTTACTGGCTCTATCCAGCGGTTCAGCCCGACCAGGTTCCGCCGCTGGAGCATGCCACCCTGGGCAGCGGCCCGCAGTCGATTGAGAATGAGTTTTACCGCGTCGAGGTGGATGGCGAACTCGGCACGCTGACCGTAACCGACAAAGAAACGGGCGCGGTTTTCCGCGGCTTGCATCGTTTTGTTGATGGCGGCGATGTTGGTGACCTGTATACCTACTGTCCGCCCACGCACGATACGCTGATCAGCAGGCCGGCTCAGCCACCACGCATTGAGCTGTTGAGCGCCGGTCCGGTGCGCGCTGCTCTGCGCATTAGCTCGCTCTGGCGTCTGCCGGCGAGCTGTAGCGAGAGCCGCGATCGCCGCAGCGAGCGCTTCGTCGACTGCCCGATCATCAGCGAGATCTCGCTCTACCCTGGGGTGCGCCGCATCGATATCCATACGACGGTGGAGAATAATGCGCGCGACCACCGTCTGCGGGCCCTGTTCCCGATCCCTTATACAATAGAAAGGGTGGCCGCCGAGGGAACGTTTGAGGTGCGTCTGCGTCCGGTGACAGCTCCTCGCCCGGCGAATGTCAGCGAGTGGGCCGAGGCGCCCGTCAATACCTTCCCGCAGAAGCGCTTTGTTGATCTCAGCGATGGTCAGATCGGCCTGGCGGTGCTCAACCGCGGCCTGCCGGAATACGAGGTTGTGCAGAGCGGGCCGGGCCTGGCTCCGGGACAGATGGCGCTGGCTTTGACCCTGCTGCGCTGCGTCGAGTGGCTCTCGCGCGACGATCTTTCAACGCGCCAGGGTCCTGCTGGCCCGATGTACTATACACCAGAGGCTCAGTGTCCTGGGCGTCACGAATTTGACTATGCGCTGGTGCCACATCGCGGTACGTGGGAGGCCGAGGCTGGCCTGGTGCTGCGCGAGGCGCAGGCCCTCAATCTGCCAGCCCGTGCCACGGTGACCAGCCAGCACGATGGCCAGCTCCCAGCTTGCGCCTCGCTGATCGAGGTCTCGCCCCCTGAGCTGGTGGTCAGTGCCATTAAGCGCTCGCTCGATGACCAGGGCTGGGTAGTGCGCGTCTATAATCCGCTCGACCACGAGGTCGAGGCCACTTTCCGCCCCGGTCTTGCCGCCAGCCAGGCCTTTGTGGCAAACTTACTGGAGGAGCCGCGTGAGCAGCTTGGATGGCAGGGAGGTCAGGATAGCTCATCGCTGCAGAATACACCTCCCATCCGGCGGCAGCTGCGCGCCGGGGAGATCGTGACGCTGCTGTTCCGTTAGGCCAGGCTTCTGTGAGTCCTTAACTCAGCCTCGACAGGATAGCGCGCTTGCGCTCACTCTCCCTGAAACACGATGGTCGAGAGCTGAGCGAGGGATGACCAGCCTTAAGGTGAGGTACAACGGGAAGAATGATAGCGGGGCGGCCCTGGCGATAGCGCCCCCCAGATGGGCGCCCGCTCGACCGCCCCGCCATAGGATCTTTCTCCTCGGCAGACAAGCCCTGGGGGAGTACTGGAAGTCCTGGAAGGAGCAACATTCAACCGGGGATGTCCGTTGTAATTGTGTGTACTGAGCTATGTCTATTCTGAAAGGGGCCTTCATCCTGTGAACGCGCAATCGCTTAGCCTTATTCTTGGAGCTACCCCCAGTGGGGGCGGTCTGCTCACAACCCTGCAGAACGCACTGGGGTTCATTATCAGTTTTTTTCTGGCTTTCTTCTTCGTTTTCTGGATAAGCTTAATCATCTGGACATTCCGCGATATCCGTTCCCGCTCTCAGGATCTGGCCACCCAGGTCATTGCAACCTTGCTGGTGGCTGTCTTTAATGTGGGCGGACTGCTGATCTACCTGATCTTGCGCCCTCGCCAGACTCTGGCAGAGATCTATGAGCGCCAGCTGGAAGAAGAGTCGCTGCTGGCCGAGATGACCGAGCGCCAGACGTGCACCAATTGCCATGCCCGCGTCGAGTCGGATTTCCAGATCTGCCCCTCCTGCGGGCAGAAGCTCAAGCGGCCTTGCCCGAAGTGCGAGCGCCTTCTTGAGTTGCGCTGGTCGTTCTGCCCTTACTGCGCCACAAATCTGATGGCGATGCCTATGCAGGGCATGCCCAGCGTCCCCGGCGTCTCCGCTGTGCCCGGCGTTCCGTCAATGCCAGGCGTAGCCGGCATGCCCGCCAACCAGCCGCCAGGCGTTCCAATGAGCGGGCCGCTCGGCGGTAACCGCTTTTAGCCCTGGCCCTTAACTTCTGATGCTCGCTTGCTCTTTCCAGACTCTGTTTTGGCTGGCTGAGGGGCTGAGTAAGTGAGTACAGGCATAATCGAGCGCTTGCTTGAGTAAACAACTGGCCAACAGCGATCGCTGAGGAGACGATGGATTGGCACCGGCTCTGGCTGCCCGGCCCGTCTTGCTCTGTTGCTCGTTTGCCTGTCTATCTGGCACCTTTTCCCTCACACGGTGAGTGTTGTGCTGGCTCCCAGGCACTAGCTCGGTATTCCCTGCTCTGTTGCAGGCCACGGTGACCGGCGAAGAGCCGCCTGCCCAGTTCGTTGACCTGGCCAGACGGCTCTTGTCTCATCTCAGTCAGCCCTCTCGCTCTCGTCCCGACCACCCACTGGCCCGCCGTCTGGCTTGCTCAGACCGCTCGCAGGGAGAATGAGATGGATGGAGCTGGCCACTCGCTGTGGGCTTTGCTTCCGTGGTGGGCGGCTCGCTTCGCCCAAACCCTGCCTGGGAAGAGGTGGGCGCTCCTGCCATGAGCACCAGCCCGGAAGAGGAGGAGGAAGGAGATGGGGCGAGAAAGAGATAGGGGACGAGGCAGAGGAGCGCCTGAGCCAGCCGGCAGGAATGAGGACCTGATAGCCTGACAGCGAGGCCAGATCAGTAGACTACATCCGCCCACCTGCCAGCCCGCCTTAGCTCTAGCAGTGGTCAATCTGTCCATCTTTGATTGGCCCAACGCTCTGCATGTGATATAATAAGAGAGACACCAAAGGGTAACTTCGTTACCACATTGGCTTCTCTCTTTCAGAAAGAACAGATAAGCAGCATAGCAGCTAGATCTTTTCCTCACAGATCCTGTCTTCTCGCCCTGGTCAGCACGAAGGTGCTTGAGACCGCCAGGCGCACGCTTCCAGACGATGCGCAACCGAGGGATGGATGGCGCTGGCTGCGCCTTGGCTCAGCAGACCAGAGAGGAGCGGGAGTAAGGCAGCAAACCAAGCAAACAGTAAGGTTCTTGACGAGTGTCGCCTGTCCGTCTCGCTGTCCAGCCTGGGTGGAGAACACCAGTGAGCCTGATTGCTGCTTTGGCCAGTGAGCAAGCGAGCAAGCAGACGGAATGGAGAAGAGAGGCCCGCGCCTTCGTTCCTGAGACTGCAGCCGGCTCACTCCAGCAGGAAAGCAGGCAGGCGGTGAGAACAGACCGACCCGCCCCTCCATCCGTGACCCGGGCAGAGGCGGCCAGATCTCTCACAGCAGAACTCGTCGCCAGCCAGATAGGCGCTGGCCCACGCGAGTCTACAGGCTGCGATAGCTACGAGGGCGAGAGCGGCCTCTTCGCTCTTTTCCTATAAATAGAAGGCTGTTAGCGCTAAAGGAACGTGCAGACCCTATGGCAAAAGCAAGAGAATCTCTGGCAGCAACGGCTGAGCAGGTAGCTGGTGACGGCGCCCTCCCGAAGGAGAAGCTTAATGGCTCCCAGGCGGCGCCGCGTGGCAGTGTCAGTAACGGAGAGTACAGCGAGCAACATATCCAGATTCTGGAGGGGCTGGAGGCCGTGCGCGTCCGACCTGGCATGTATATTGGGTCGACAGATCAGCGCGGCCTTCACCACCTGATCTACGAGGTGGTCGACAACAGCGTCGATGAGGCAATGGCTGGCTTCGCTGATACGGTGACGGTCACGATCCACCCCAACGAGTCGGTGACGATCGAAGACAACGGGCGCGGTATCCCTGTGGAAAAACATCATCAGCGCCCGGATATGTCGACGCTGGAGGTGGTGATGACGATCCTCCACGCTGGGGGCAAGTTCGGCAGCGGGGTCTATCAGTTCAGCAGCGGCCTGCACGGCGTGGGTGTCTCGGTGGTCAATGCCCTCTCGGAATGGTGCGAGGTGGAGGTGAAGCGCGACGGACGCCGCTACCGCCAGCGCTACGAGCGCGGCGTGGCCGTCACTCCCGTTGAGGATTTGGGACCGGCTGAGGGCCACGGTACAAAAACCACTTTCCTCCCCGACCTCCAGGTGATGGAGACCCGCGACTATAACTTTGATATCCTGGCTCAGCGATTCCGCGAGATCGCTTATCTCAACCGCGGCTTAACGATCTCCCTCCGCGATGAGCGCACCGATCGCGAGGTCACTTTCTACTTTGAAGGCGGCCTTGTCTCGTTTGTTCGCTACCTCAATAAGAATCGCAACTGCCTGCAAAGCCGCCCCGTCAGTACCGTGCGCGAGGTCGACCAGGTGAAGGTCGAGATCGCTCTCCAGTATAACGATAGCTGGAATACCACGGAGTTCTCTTTCGCTAACGGCATCAACACCGTGGACGGGGGCATGCACATCACTGGCTTCCGCAGTGCCTTGACGCGCACGCTCAACGACTACGCGCGTAAGATGGGCTTCCTGAAGGAGAAGGAGAACAACTTGACTGGCGAGGATGTGCGCCAGGGCCTGACAGCTGTGGTCAGTGTGAAGCTGCCGAACCCGCAATTCGAGGCCCAGACAAAGGCCAAGCTGAATAATGCCGAGGTGCGTCCGATCGTCGAGGCGGTGACGGCGGAAATGCTCTCGGTCTACCTGGAGGAGACGCCTTCGGAGGCCCGCGCCATTATCGAAAAGTGTCTGACGTCGGCCCGCGCCCGCGAGGCGGCTCGCGCAGCTCGCGAGCTGGTTCAGCGGAAGAATGCTCTCGATACGACCCTCCCCGGCAAGCTGGCCGATTGTACTGAGCGCCGCCCCGATCGCTGCGAGCTGTATCTCGTTGAGGGCGATTCCGCTGGCGGCTCCGCCAAGCAGGGCCGCGACCGCCACTTCCAGGCGATCCTCCCTCTGCGCGGCAAAATCCTCAATGTCGAGCGCGCCCGCCTGCAGAAGATGCTCGAAAACGAGGAAGTGAAGAATATCATTACGGCCATCGGCGTGGGCATCGGTGAATCGTTCGATAAGTCAAAGCTGCGCTATGGCCGCATTGTGATTATGTGCGATGCCGATGTCGATGGGGCCCATATCCGCACGCTGCTCCTGACCTTCTTCTTCCGCTATATGGAGCCGTTGATTACGGACGGCCACCTCTATATCGCTCAGCCCCCTCTCTACCATGTGAAGATGGGCAAGGGCAAGGAGGTCCGCTTCGCCTACTCGGATGAGGAGCGCGACGCCCTGATCGCTGAATACAAGGCCAACCATCATGGGAAGGAGCCAGAGGTGGGACGCTACAAAGGCTTGGGCGAGATGAATCCCGAAACGCTCTGGGAGACGACGATGGACCCGGCTCGCCGCACGATTCTGAAGGTGACGATCGAGGAGGCGGTGGAGGCCGATCGCGTCTTCAATATGCTGATGGGCGATGAGGTGGCTCCCCGTAAGCGTTTTATCGAAAGTCATGCCAAGAATGCTGAGCTTGATATCTAGCTAGCAGCTCTTGGCTGCCTGCCTGGCGAACAGCTTCGGCTCGCCCGTTCCGTTTGTCGGGCAGCTCTCTCCCTCGCTGACCAGCCTCTCCAGGTTGGCGAGGGAGGGAGAGATGATGTCGGTCGTTTCTCCGCTCGCACCAGCATTTCCCCTTTGATCTGCCCAGCGAGCAAACGCTTCCCCAACAGGCCATTTGCTGACCCACCCCGAGCCTGAGTGGCTTCCTTTTCCCCCGCAGGAGGGCAGCCAGCGCCAAAAGCAAGAGGAGACCAGTCTTCTTCTTTGTTTCCCTGGCCTCCTCGCTTTGATTTCTCTCTCCCCCAGGCAGCAGGAGAAGAAACCGGACAGGGCTGTCTGCTTTGTTGCAGACAGCCCGTAGCAACTAGTGGGCCGCTACGGCCTCGGTCCGCTCGCCTCCAGTGGTGGGCGGCGTTGGTCGGCTGGTGAAGCGCTCCTTGATATCCTCAACCAGCACGTAGAGAGTGGGCACCAGGAGCAGCGTGAGCATCGTTGAGGAGGTCAGACCTCCAATGACAACGATGGCCAGGTCGCCCGAGATCAGCAGGCTGTCGCCACCTCCAATGCCCAGGGCCATCGGGATCAAGGCCATGATGGTGGCAAGGGCTGTCATCAAGATGGGCCGCAGGCGGCGCCGTCCGCCCTCGACGACTGCCGCGCGCGCATCCAGACCCCGTGCTCGATATTGGTTCACCAGGTCGATGAGCACGATGGCATTGGTGACGACGATGCCGATCAACATCAGGAAGCCGAAGAGGGAGGAGACGCCAATCGGCGTGCGGGTAATGGCCGCCAGGATGAGCGAGCCAACGCCGGCAAAGGGAATAGAGATGAGCAAGATCAGCGGCTGCACCAGGCTGCGGAAGGTGGCCACCATGACAATGTAGACCAGGGGAATGGCTACCAGCAGGACAAAGTAGAACTGCTGCAGGGCCTGGTTCTGTAGCGAGGTGTTGGTGCCCAGACTGGCACTGGCACCATCCGGCAGGTGCAGGCTGTTGATGCGTTTCTCGACATCGTGAGTCACCGCCCCCACGTTATCGATGGTGGCGGTCAGGGTGATGGTAGCGGTGCGCGTGCCGTTGAGGTGCGAGATCTGGGTTGGCCCATTGACCTGGCTGACCGTGGCAATGTCGCCGAGACGAACGCTGCCTGAGCCGGTCGGCAGCCGGAGATCGCGAAGCTGCTGCAGGTTGGCCGGTGCCGTTCCTAGCTTGAGGTCGACATCCTGTTGCTCCCCGTTGAGCGTTACGTGCGTCACGGTGGTGCCATTGTAAACGGTCTGCAGCAGCTGCCCTACCTGGACCGCCGTCAGACCGTGGGCCAGGGCCTTCGTGGGATCGACATGAACGTCAATCAGAGGGACCGCCGAGGAGAGGTCACTGCTGACGTCGGTGGTGTTGGGCGTGTCGGCGACCGCATCGTAGACCTGCTGAGCCGCCTGACGCAGCGTGGTCTCGTCAGGCGCTTGCACGGTGATATCGACGATGTTGCTGTTGCTGTTCTGCAGGAAGGTAAAGGTGCCAACTCCCTGCAGTCCCTTGAGACGGTCGCGAACAGTCTGCTGTACCTGATTGAGATCAGCGCTCGATTTGACGGTGACGATATAGGTGGCGCCACTGCCATTGGAGGCTCCAGGACCAAGGTTGAGCAGGGAGTTGCCACCCCCACCGATGGTCACCTGATAGGCCTGGATATCGGGGATGGTGCTGAGCATGTTTTCAACAGGCCGCGCCGCCGCATCGAGACGGGCCAGACTGGCCGTCGGCTCCAGCTTCTGGCTAAAGCGGAAGGAGGTCGCTCCCTGGTTACCGAAGACGTTGACCGGTAGGAGCGGGAAGAGGGCACAGCTGCCAAGGAAGAGCAGCAGGGCCACTACCAGGGTAATGGCTCGGTGGTGCGTGACCCAACGCACCAGTGGTACATAGCCCCGCTCCAGGAAGCTGGGCTTTTCTTGGGGGAGAGCACGCTCACTCTTGGCTTTCTCCGCCGGCCTCTTGAGGAACCAGTAGGCCAAGACAGGGATAATGGTCAGGGCCACCAGGAGCGAGGCCAGCAGGGCCACTGTGACCGAGAAGGCTAGCGGGTGGGCATACTCGCCAACAATGTCACCGATAAAGGCTAGCGGTAGAAAGACACAAACGGTGGTCAGGGTCGAGGCCGTGACGGCAGTCGCTACCTCTTTGACCCCTGCGAGGACCGCTGTGCGCTTGTCTTCTCCTCCTCGCAGATGGCGATAGATATTTTCAAGAACAACGATGGAGTCGTCAACGACACGCCCGACAGCAATGGTCAGGCCCGAGAGGGTCAGAAGGTTGAGCGAGTAGTTCCCCACCCAGAGACAGATCAGAGCGATCACGATCGAGAGCGGAATAGAGATCGCTGTGACCAGGGTGGAGCGCACAGAGAGGAGGAAGATGAGAATGACGACGACGGCAAAGAGGGCGCCGAGCAGCCCTTCACGAGCCAGGTCACGGACCGATTCCTGAATGTAGGGGGCCTGGTCGCTCACGACGGTGATGTTGGCATGATAGCCTAGCTTGCGCTCCAGGTCGGGAATCTGGCTGTTGACGTCCTGTGAGATCGAGACGGCATTGCCGTCGTTGGTCTTGGTGATCGAGATGCCCAGGCTAGGCTTGCCATTGGTACGTGTGAGGGTCGTGGAGGGCGCGAGATCTTCTTTGACAGTGGCAACATCGCCAAGCTTGATCGGCTTGAGGGTGACGCCCGCCGCGGCGGCAGCGCTGGCGCTGGTGCTAGCGTTGCTCTGTTGTTGCTGCAGCGCGGCGGCAGCGCTGGCGCTAGCCGCCGTGGAGCTGCTCGGCAACTGGCCCTGTGGTAGGACAGCCTGCTCTCCAACGACCAGGTTCTTGAGGTCGTCTAGCGAGCCCAGGGTGTTCCCCACGCGCACTGCAAGCGTCTGATCGTTGGTGGTTTGCTGGCCCGCCGGCAGCGTGATGTTGTTGGCCTCCAGTACTTGCTCAACCTGGTTGACGGTCAGATTGTACTGCTGCAGCTTCTTGGGGTCGAGCGTGATGCTGACAATCTGCTGCCGCACGCCGGTGACGCTGACAGTCGCAACTCCATTGATCCCTTGAAGAGCTGGCACCGCAATCTGCTTGAGGCGCACAGCAAGGTCTTGCTGGTTCTGGTCAGAACTGACGGCCAGGGTGATGATGGGTACATCAGCAAAGTCATATTGCTGAACCTGCGGGGTGACGTTGGACGGTAGACTGGACTGGGCCTTGTTGATCTCTTCGCTGATGGTTTGCTGGGCCCGGTCCAGGTCGGTTCCAAAATTATAGTAGATCGTGATGACCGATAGCCCCTGGCTGGATTGCGAGGTGATCCGCTGCACCCCAGAGTTGCCCTGGAAGTCGCTTTCTAACGGATCGGTAATATCTTGCTCTACCTGTGCTGGAGCCGCCCCCGGATAGGCTGTAATGACCGAAATAGCTGGATAGACGAGCGGTGGAAGCAGCTCTTGCTTTAACAACGGGATGATATATCCTCCTAACAGGAGCACAGCAATGGTGGCTAAGGCCACGATGCTCCTGTTAGCCATGCTTAGCTTCGCTAGGCGATGCATACTGTTCTCTCGTACCCCTTCTAATCTGGTTCTAGAAAGATCTAGAACGGTGCAGTTTCGAAATGTTTTTACGAATGGCCCTGGCTATTGGTTACAGCCAGGGGCGAAAAACCGTCCGCGATCGGCGCCAGAAAAGGTCTGCCCAGGACTTTCTTCTTTCCTTTTTCTCTCCTACAATGAAGGAGGGAAACGGCGTTTAGGAGGAGATGCACAGGCTATGATGGCCGGCAGGAAAGTGAGGATAGGTAACTGGATGCGGGAGAGAGCTGGAGACTGCCGCCAGCGATGATGGCTAAGTTGCAACGAAATGCTATACGCTAAAGAGACAGGAGTCAGCTTTATGCTCTGCACTTTCTGTGGTGCAACCTTGTCACCGAAGGCGCATTTCTGTCCTCGCTGTGGCCAGAAGGTAGTCATTGGGCCAGAGGACGAGGGGCTCTGTGGGCAGCATGTTGCAATAGCCTCCAGCAGGCAGCCCAGTGCGTCCCTTTCTCCTTCTTCTCTTTCGATCCTGCCTCCCTCGGGCTTTATTACTCCGCTGCGCTCTGCAGCAAAGGCCAGGAACGGAGGAGGGGAGCGGTTACTGGCGCGGCGCCGCCTTCTTGCCGGTCTGGGGACAACAGGTCTTGCCCTGCTGGGGGGTAGTCTGGCCTGGGCTATACTGGACCTCTCTGGCGAAGAGGGCAGGCGATCTGTATCTTCGCCGGCAGCCAGAAGTTTAGCGACTGCCACTAGCGAGTCGCCTTCTCAACTGTCAACGGCGGGCAGTCTGTTGACCTGCTACTATACAGGGCACCGTGGCTATGTCTACTGCTCTGCCTGGTCGCCCGATAGCCGGCTGGCAGCCACGGGAGGGCAAGATGGCACCGTTCAATTGTGGGAGGCGATGACGGGCCTTCCTGTCGAAAGCTGGGGCGGTGTCTGGTCTGCGCAAGAGATCTACGCCCTGGCCTGGTCCCCCAATGGGAACTACCTGGCCTTCGGCGGCCAGGACCACCGCGTTTACGTTGCCGATGTGCGCAGCGGCTCCATTCTCCTCAGCTACAGCGGTCACAGTCAGCCGATCTACGCCCTGGCCTGGTCTCCCGATAGCCAGCTCCTGGCCTCGGGCAGCGGCGACGCCAGTGTCCAGATCTGGCGCGCGCTCGACGGCAACCTTTTGCTCACCTACACCGCGCATCAGCAGGTGATCCGCGGTCTCTCCTGGTCTCCCGTGACCCACCTGCTGGCCTCCTGTGGTGAGGATGGCACTGTGCAGATCTGGCGACCCACCGACGGGACCACACTGATCAGTTGCCACGGCCATCAAGGGGGAGTCTTAAACGTGGATTGGTCCCCGGATGGTCAGCAACTGGCCTCGGGCGGTCGCGATGCTACGGTGCGGATCTGGCACGCTTCCACTGGCACTCAGGAGCTGATCTATCGCGGTCATCAGAGTCGTGTGTGGAGCGTGGCCTGGTCTCCCGATGGCCGCCGCCTGGCCTCGGCTGGCAAGGATGGCACGGTCCAGATCTGGGAGGCCGTCAGCGGACAGCTACGCTTCACTTATCGGGGGCATAGCGACACCGTCTGGTCGGCATGCTGGTCAGGTGACGGTCAGCAGCTCCTCCTGTGCGGCAACGACGGCACGGCCCAGGTCTGGACAGCCCCTTCTGTTTAAACAATTCTTCACCCTGAAGATACTCATGAGAGCGTGCTCTTGCCCTGCTCGCCAGGCTAACGTCTCATCTGATGAGAAATGCACCTGGACGGATGCACCCCCCTGCTCCGATAGGCACCTGGCAAGCAAGAGCTTGAACAAACAAGCAGCATTCTTAGTCCTTGCTGTTGACAATGGCCCCAGCACCCAGCTGGCTGGTCACCGGTCAGAGCGAATAATCGCTTCGTCGCGCGATCAGGAAGGCAGACATAGGACTCCTGCTTCTTCTCTCCCTCAAACATAGCAGACAAAGGGCGTTTACCTGGATGGAGGCATTGATTACAGTAGAAGAGCGCTATCATCTGATCTCTTGAATCTTTCAGTGGGTCTAGCCTCTATATAAGACAAAGGAGACAGAAGCGATGTTCTGCCCTTTCTGTGGGACCCCTCTGCCATCAGAGGCCCGTTTCTGCCCTCTTTGTGGTCACCTGGTCACCTTGCCAGAGAACGAGTGGACTCAAGGGCAGAGAGACAGCACTGAGATAGCAGCTCCAGCGACGCCTACTGAGCGCGCTGGTTCCGCCACAACAGGGGCCGAGCTGATCACTCCGCCACATCCCAGCTTTAGTGCTCTGGCCCAGGCCCAACCAGCCCCCGAGACGAGAAGCGAGCAGGCTCTATCGCGGCGCGCACTCCTTATGGGAGCAGGCGGGCTGGTCTTGCTCGGTGGAGGTTTGACGTTGGCTCTACTGCGCACCTTCTCAAGGGTTGCTCCTTCTCAAGGAGCTTTTCCCGGAAGCACCGTCGGGGCGCGCATGGCTGGCAATCCGACCGCTGCCCCTTCCTCCATATCCTCAGCTCACCCCTCACCAACACCAACCCCAACGTCTGCCAGCCCCACCCCCACAAGCCCTACAGATCAGGCCAACTCGGCAGGGAGCCTTGTGACGCGCTATACGGGGCATCACGGCTATGTCTACTGCGCTGCCTGGTCGCCCGACAACCAGCTTGCCGCTACCGGCGGGCAGGATGGGACGGTCCAGATTTGGGAGCCGCTCACGGGGCGACCTGTGCTGATCTGGAATAGTGGGAATCCCCAGCAGGAGATCTATGCCCTGGCCTGGTCTCCCGATGGGAACTATCTGGCCTTCGGCGGCCAGGATCATCAGGTCTATATCGGCGAGGTCAGAAGCGGTAGCATTCTCCTCAGCTACAGTGGTCACAACCAGCCGATCTACGCCCTGGCCTGGTCTCCCGACAGCCAACAAGTGGCATCTGGGAGCGGCGACAGTACCGTACAGGTCTGGAACGCTCGTGATGGTAGTACCGTCTTCACTTATACTGCTCATCAAGATACAATCCGTGGCCTTTCCTGGTCCCGTGCAGTTCAGCTGCTCGCCTCCTGCTCGGAGGATAGCACCGTGCGCATCTGGCAACCTTCCGATGGAACGACGCGAGCCATCTGCCTTGGTCACCAGGGGGGAGTCTTAAATCTGGATTGGGCCCCCAATGGCCAGCATCTCGCTTCCGGAGGGCGCGACGCCACCGTCCGCATTTGGCAGGCCGCCACAGGCACTCAGGAGCTGATCTATCGTGGACATCAGAATCGTGTGTGGAGCGTGGCCTGGTCTCCCGATGGCCGCCGTTTGGCCTCGGCTGGCAAAGATGGCACGGCCCAGATCTGGGAGGCAAGCAGTGGGAGACCATTGTTGATTTATCACGGGCACAGCGACACCGTCTGGTCAGCCTGGTGGTCACGCGATGGCCGGTTGATACTCTCCTGCAGCAACGACGGCACGGCCCAGGTCTGGATTGCGCCGTCCACGTGAGGTGAGAGCACAGCAGAGCGGGAGAAAGGAGCCTCTGCGTACGTTTCGATCAACAGATAGTGACCCTCCTGGAGAGCGAGCAGCATATTCCCGCGCTGGACCAACCTGGCCGCGGCGGCTTTATTCTCCGCGCACGAGCAAGGCCATGCAGGCAGTAAAGCCATGAAGGAAGGGACGGCCATCCACCGGCCCAATTTCGCCGCTGCAGAAGAGGCCGATGAGCGGGAGAGGACCAAGATAGTGCTCGACCGCCTCGACATCATGATTGGGAGCATCGAAGAGATTCATGCCACGCCCGTTACAGGTGCAGAGGATTGCCGCCACCGGCTCGCGGTCACCCAGCTCCTCGCGGGCCCGCTCCAGCGCATCGCGCAGATCCATATCGGCGGTGCTGGCATCGCGCATCTGGAATTGAATCGTCTGGCCCACGCGCGGCATCGCCCCAATGGCCAGCCCTCCGCTGAGCCGGTCAACGCCTATCAGGGGCCGCACCAGAAAGCTGCCGCGCCCGAAGCTCTCGCGATATTCGTTGGCCGCCAGGCCCACCAGCAGATTATGGCGAGCGCGACGTTGCAGAAAAGGTGGTAGTTCCTGTAAGGTTTCTAAAAGAAGCTCATAGGCAGGACGATTAGAAATTGTCTCGACGAGATTGCCACGAACGCTAGTGATGGTCCAGGGTTCGCCGATTGGCTCACACCCCTGGGAGACGAGCGGCAGAATCGTGTAGGGGCCGCCGAGGGCCAGGCCAACGCCCCCCTCACCAAAGACCTCACCGTTGCGAAAGACAAAGGTCCGCTGCAGCAACGGGTGAGCCGAGGCCAGGCCGCCCACCATCGGGCAATGGGGATAGGCCCGCGTCAACCCTTCCAGGAGGGCCTCGCTATCCAGACGAAAAGGATCAGCCAGGATCAGCCAGGCATTGACCTCTTCAGGCGGCAGCCCCAGGCGCGTATGCCACTCCTCGGCGCGCTCGCATTCCTCGACCAGGGCCTGGGTAAAGCGCACCACACGCAGCCGTGCGCCCGGCAGCTGTAGCGTCATCAGAGCCAGAGCCGCCGTCTCCTCCAGCTCCTCGCCCTGGCCGATGACTCCCTGGCCAGAGCAACCAATCAGTAGCCGCACCCCGCTCTCCTCGTAAGCACGACGCACGAGTTCAGGCAGCGATTCCGCATAGAGGCCACTGGCGAAGAGAATGGCCAGATCGGTGGGGCCTTTGACGCGCGCCAGGGCCCGGGTCAAAGCCCGCTCCCAGCGTGCATCTTCGACCAGCGCCTCCCGTATCAGGGACTTCTCCTCAGCCGCATTCATACTGATTTCCCCACACTCCGTCTCGTCTGTGCTTGCGCGCTCGTTCTCCATAACAGGCCCTCAACCGGCACTGGCCCGGCAGATAAATTCCACTTCATTGCCATCAGGATCATCCACATACATGGTACGACTGGCCAGCACGGGGTGCCTGCCACCGCGCGGCTGGTAGCCGGCCTGCACCAGAGCAGCGTACTGCGCGTCAAAAGCCTCTTCGGGCAGCTCCAGCGCCAGATGGTGAAGCTGGTAACCCGCGGACCTGGCTTTGATTTCTTCGGTCTTGGGCACCAGGACAATCATCTGGGGAATACCAGCTTTTCCCTCACCAACTTTTAAAAAGACATTCGGCAGGTCTGGTGGAGAAATTACCTCTAAGCCCAAGAGATCGCGATAGAAGTGGAGAGCCTGCTCTTTATCCGCCGTCCAGAGCACAATCTCCGAAATCCCGACGATATGTTTCATCTGGCCCACCTGTGTAGGGACTGCGCCCCTCCCCCCTGGCTCCTCTCCACAGCGCGTGGAGCACGGCAGAGCTATCGCCACGGCGTAGAGGGCTAGAGAAGGGACAGCCTTCTGCTTTCTGCTCCTAATTATGATAGTATCGCACACGCAAGAAGGCTCCGGCAACAGCAAGAGAGGCACAGAAGAGCTGAAAGGCCAGCCCTCAAGGGTAAAATTGGCCCCACGAGCACAGCCTGCCTGTCTGTCTGCCTGCCAGCCTGATGCACTGCTTACGACGGGGAGAGCCAGACGCAGAGAAGAGGGGAACAATCGGGCAGGCGTTGCGAGAGGCTGGGAGCGCACTACAGCCGTGACCCTGCCTGTCTGCTGGTCAGGAATGGAGGGAGGGATCGGCTGCAGCGCGCTCGGGCGATCAGGTCAGCATCGGCTCAATTCCGACGAGGATTGCGCGGACGATAATCCAGCGCCCCCTCGAAGGTCACCATTGTCACGAGAGAGGCATCGGAGAGGCGCGAGCGAATGCGCTCATCGATGGCCTGTAAGCCGCGCGGATTAGCCGTGATCACCGTTGGATAGCGCAAATTATAACGATAGTTCAGCAACTGGAAGAGCTTCTCATTGGCCCAGGGCGAGCTTTGCTGCGCACCCAGATCGTCGAGCACGAGCAGCTCGGCCTCGCGCATGCGTGCAAAGAGCTGATCGTAGACCTCGGGTGCCTCGGGAGCGAAGGCGGCACGCAGATGGTCGAGCAGATCGGGCACAGTCGCGAAGAGCACCAGCGAGCCATTTTCCAGGCAGAGGTTGGCAATAGCCGCCGCCAGATGGGTCTTGCCGCAGCCGTTAGGTCCCACCAGCAGCAACCAGCCATCAGGCTCGCGCGTGTACTCCAGGGCTGTCTGATAGGCCTGCCGCACCCCAGGCACTGTATAGTTAAAGCTCTTAAAGCTTTTATCGCGGAAGGCGTCGAGATTAGACATGCTGCGGAGCTGTTGGCGCCGGCGTTCTTTGAGATCGGCCTCCTTGCACTCGCAGGGGATCGGCTTACCGAAATGCGGATGGCCAAAAGGGACATCGAGGCGCAGGTAGCCCGCTCCTTTGCATTTTGGGCAAACAGGGCGCTGGGAGCCAAAGGGAGCCGGCAACGCTGAGGCGCTAGCGTTGGAGCCGAGCGCCCCTAGCGGTCCCCCTGCTGGCCGCTCGCGTCCGGGCGCCTGGCGAGCCGGGCGCTGCCGCAGCATCTCCTGCAGCTGTGCAAAGGCAGGATTGGCCAGAGCATTGGGGCGCAGGGGCTGAGTTACCCGTTGCTGACGAGCTGGGGAAGGCGCACCAGAGGAAGAGAGGGCCAGCCGACCACGTGGCAGACCCGGGGCCGAGACCGGCCCCTCGGTCCGACGCTGCAGCGCAGCATCCTCGCCGGGCGCGAAGGCCCGCTTTGGCGAGGGTAGCCTGCTGGCCACAGCCGAGCGAGACAGAGCCGGGCGGGAAGAGGCTTCCAGCAACTCCTCTTCGTCCTCCCAATCGCCGTAGCGCATCCCGCCCTCATCGTCGTCGTCGTCCTCCTCCTCCCATACCTCTTCGGAGAGGGCATCCCCACGCAAGGACGGGAGGTAATCGTCGGCCCGATAATAGTAGTCGCGTGTGCGCCGTGGAAGCGATGGCGCCGGAACCTCGCGACGCGAGCCATAAAGGCGATCGGTCTGGCGACCAGGCTGCCGGCTCGGACGCGAGAGCGGCTCACCGTTTCCCAGCGTCAGAGTATCGCTCAGGACATCAGCCCCAGGCACTTCCGTCACCTCAACCCGTCCGCGAGATGAGCGCCCAGGGTGGGAGAGGGCCTGATTCAGACGCGCCGTCTGCTCGGGCAGGCGCGTCGGCTGCTCCCCGCGCTCGCGCGGCAGCGTTCCAGCCTGGCGAGCGCGCTGCTGAAGCAGTTGCTGCCTTCGTTGTTTGAGCATAATATCATTCAAGCGTTCCATAGGTTATCTGCCTTCCGTTTCCCAGCGCCTCAAGATCGCGCGAATATAACGCCAGTTACGCTTATTATGTTCTACTGCCTCGCGAAAAGCTGCCTCGACCCATTCTGGGGGATAGCGTTCAGCGGCATCGCGCAGCTCATCAGCGATCAGCGGAGAAAGAAGCCCTATATTCTGTTCGTACAAGACAAATATATTCGGACGCTCAATCTCAATGTGTAAATGCTGAGTCTGGCTGTGGCCGACGCGGGCCAGGGCTGTGGTAGCCGGGGAGGGAGAAGCGACGCCTCCCTGGCTCTGGCTCTGGCTCCGTCCATGCTCCGGCGCCAAGCGATGCTGGCCGACGTCGAGCAGGCGGACCGGGATCAACTCGCTGCCCTGCAGCTCAGCCACGACGCGCCGGCTGCGGGCGGTATTAAAGAAATACCAGCCAACGACCTCACCCTCAGAGCCATCATCACCGAGCACTTTGAGGTAGACGCGGAGAACCGTGCCGCGCGCTAGCGCTTTTTCCAGGCCCTGGCGTACTCGTTCTTCAGGAGGACGTGGATCGCCGCGCCGCTTCAGGCTTTTCAGCAGCACGCGATCGCTCAACAGCTCCGGCTCGCTCACACAGCGCGGCTCACCGCGCTTCTGGGCCAGCAGCCAGAAGAGATGCAGCGTTACTTTCAATTCCGCCACATCCTCGATCTCTGGCAGGAGCGACTTGAAGAAGACCTCCGGCACAGGGACATAGGGATTCTTGCCCGAAGGGAAGCCAGCAAAGGACGTCATAGCCATCCATCCAGAGATTACTCAGGAGGCGGAGAAAGCTCTAGATCACAGAAGCGGGTATGACTCGCCTGGAAGTAGAGACTTACCTCGCCGACAGGGCCATTGCGATGCTTGGCGACGATAATATCCGCAATATTTTTGCGCTCCGAGTCCGCGTTATAGACATCATCCCGATAAATAAACATCACCACATCGGCATCTTGCTCAATGCTATTGTGGACGACGAGGTCAGCGGCCACGAAATTATGCAGGCCGGCCACCGTTAGATCATAGACCTCAGCCTCACCGGCGGGGGCAATGGCCTCCACACGGTCCCAGATGATATCACCCTCAGCCGCCTCCGCCGTCTGCAGAGCGAGACCAGGGCCGGACCAGGCCGCCGATGGCAGGGCTCGCGGGAGAGCTACCGCCCGCCCTACGCTCAGCTCATCCAGGCGCTGCCACCCTGCACGAGTCAGAAAGCGATGATTGGCCGTGGCCCGCACCTGCTGGCCCCCCGCGGTCACCAGGCGAAAGACAGGCCGGCGCCCCGTCGCAAAAGCGCGCGTCACCGGCGCCACCTCCAGACGCTGCGTCAGCGGATTCAGCGCCAGGACGCGGAAGCCTTGCCGCCCCACCAGTCGCTCGATTGGACAGCAGACCCCTTCGTCGGCCAGATAGACCGAGGTCTCTCCCGCCAGACAGCCACTCTCACGCAGATCCGAGAGCTGAGGCACCTTCGACTGGCGCGTTTCCACGGCTCGCGAGAGCTGGGCAAGCGCCAGCACCGGCACATTCAGCTCGCGGGCCAGCGCTTTCAGCGTTCGGCTGATCTCCGAAATCTCCTGGACGCGGTTCTCGTTGCGCCGGGCACTGCCACTGGTCGTCTGCATCAACTGCAGATAGTCGACAATAATCAGATCGACCCCTTGCTCCGCCTGGAGACGCCGCGCCTTACTGCGCATCTCCGCCGTGGAGATGCTGGCCGTATCGTCGATCCAGATGGGCGCCTCAGCCAGACGCTGCGTTGCCAACATAATGCGCTCCCACTCCTCATCGTCGATCCAACCGGTGCGCAGACGCTGCTGATCAACCCCGGCCTCCATTGAGAGCAGACGCTGTACGAGCTGCTCTTTACTCATCTCCAGGCTAAAGATAGCGACCGTCTGCTTGAAGCGGACAGCGGCGTTATGGGCCATGCTCAGGGCCAGCGAGGTCTTACCCAGCGAAGGACGCGCCGCCAGAATGATCAGGTCCGAGCGCTGTAGGCCACCGGTGAGACGGTCGAGGTCGGAGAAGCCAGTGGGGACGCCAACGATAGCCCCGCGCCGCTCATGGAGCTGATCCAGCTTGTTCAAATACTCGGAAAGGATCTCGCTCAGGAGCGAGAAGTCCGAACGCAGGCGCCGTCGCCCGATCTCAAAGATCAGACGTTCGGCCTTATCGAGCGCCACATCGGCATCGCCCTCCTCGTAGGCAATGGCCGCAATCTGCCCGGCAGCATGGATCAGACGACGCAGAACCGCCGTGCGCTCGACAATGCGCCCATAGTATTCGATATTGCCACTGGTAGGCACCTGGTTGACCAGAGACGTGATATAACTGGCGCCGCCAACCTCCTCCAGCTTCCCCTGACGCTCCAGCTCATCGCAGAGCGTAATAAAGTCCGCCGGCTCATGCCGCTCATAGAGCTGGAGGATCACCTCAAAAATGGCTCGATGGGCGTCTCGATAAAAGTCCTCCGGGCGCAAAAAGTCAGCGACCTGAATGATCGCCTCTGGATCAATCAGAATGCTGCCCAGGACGCCACACTCGGCCTCGATGTTCTGCGGTAACAGCTTCTCCACGTCCGTCTCCAGCGTTCTCGCCAATCTCAGTAGCTTCTCGCTATGCGCTAATCACTAATAATAAGACCAAAACGGACCTAAAGCATTATACCATATACTTCTAACTTATTGAGCAAGAGATTAATTACACGCACGGGCAGCAAGCCCGCTCACCGGGGCCCAGCCTACCCTGACCAGGGGTCAGGGATGAGCGGGAAGGGAATCCCGTGTGTCTAAACAGTGTAGCGAATCTTGTGCCCGAAAGCAAACAGCAGGCTGGCAGTAGCCCTGTGGATATGTGGATATCTTCAGGGATAGCTCACGCTTGCAACCCCCAAATATAGCTGAGTTAATAAGCAGTTATCCCCCAGTTATCCACCGTCCACGGGGAGTTATCCACAGTTATCCACTGCTATCCACAAAGTTATCCACAAAGTTATCCACAGGGCCAGGTGGGCGAATCTTCCTATTCCCTGGAAGAAAGCCCACCCCGCGAGGCTGCCCGTAGGGGGGACGGGAAAGGGCTTGACCCGCACGGGCCTGGAGGGTATCATAGCACCCAGAAATCAGCGCTCTTTATCCCGGCTGGCTGCCTGGCCGTCAGACAGCCTTCCCTGCCCCAGGCCAGTAGAGGGCAGGCGGAGAGCCTACCAAGCCAGCCAGCTAGTTAGTTAGTTAGTCAGTCAGTCAGTCAGCCAGCCAGCCACGTTCAGCGCTGCCGCCGTCAACAGAACAGCCCCAGAGCAAGGAAGCAGCTGCGCTGTTGACCTGGGCCTCAGCCATTCTCTGCAAGCAATCAAGCAAGCAGCAAGATCTGAAAAAGGAGCGGTATTCAGACCCCATGCCAAAGACGAGCAAGCGCGCAGCCACGAGAAGAGCGGAAAAGATCGCCCGCGCGCACGCGACCAAGCTGCCAGAAGCGCCTGCCCCCAAGAAGAAGGAGAAGCGCGGCCCTGGCTACACGCCTCCCAAACGGGGCCTGGCTCGCTACCCCTGGGCTATCAGCCTGACAATCCTGGTTATCGCTGCCGTGATCGGCGCCATGTACTACTACAAGATCGGCCCCTTCGCTCCACCCAAGCCCCAGCCGAAGAGCGCCGCCGTCTCGCCCTGCCTGAAGGTGGTCAAGCAACTGACCGATAGCTCGCCGGCTCCTACCGGGGCGGCCTTCAACAAGATCCAGCATACCTATAAAGCTCCGCCCGCGATGTCGATCAATACCAACAAGATTTATTGCGCCGGTATCAATACCAATCGCGGTCTGATTGTGGTGGAGCTTGACCCGAAGCTGGCTCCCAAGACGGTCAATAACTTCGTCTTTTTGGCCCAGCACCATTTTTACGATGGGCTGAAGTTCCATCGCGTAGTGCCGAATTACATTATTCAGACTGGCGATCCGAAGGGCGATGGCAGCGGCGGACCAGGCTATACGCTGTCCGCCGAGCCGGTGAAGGGCAACTATACCGCTGGGATGGTGGCGATGGCCAAACCAGCTAGCGGCACCGCCAATAGTGGCAGCCAGTTCTTTATCTGCGTCTCCGACCAACCGGCAAAGCAACTGACGAAATCGTATAATCTCTTTGGCCATGTGGTCCAGGGCATGGATGTCGTCAAGAAGATCCAGGGTCCGGGCGATCAGTCTTCTCAGAAGAATATCACGCCTGATGTCATTACCCATTTGGTGGTGGTGACCGCTCCCTGACGCAGGCTCTCTCAAGGCAGGCGGGCTGAGACAAGCAGAGGGCTGGCCGCGCTCGATTGGCTCTGCTAGCCCCTGACTGACCCAGCCCGCTTTGCCCCGCTTGCACCACTCGTCAGGCATTTCCTTTGCCCTGCATGGGCGCCAGGACGGCTTTGGCCGAGAAAGCGAGCTGGGAGCCTGGTGGAATGGCTACGAGCACGCTTCCTGCTAGCTGGGAGCGGCTCCTTGAGCAAGTGAAAGTGAGGATCTACAAATAATGCCTGCTGAACGATGCTATAGTGCCCCGCCCGCCATGCAGATCGATCCGCGTAAGACCTACTATGCGACGATCAGCACGACGAAGGGCAATATCCGCCTCCAGCTCTTTGCTTCCGAGGCCCCTCTGACCGTGAATAACTTCGTGGCCCTGGCCCGCGATGGCTTCTACGATGGGTTGACCTTCCATCGTGTCGTGCCCGGCTTTGTGATCCAGGGAGGCGACCCCCTGGGCAATGGCACCGGCGGCCCGGGCTACATGTTCCCTGATGAGCCAGTGCGTCGCCCCTATAAGGCCGGCACCCTGGCTATGGCGAACGCGGGCCCCAATACGAACGGCAGCCAGTTCTTCATCTGCCTGGAGGATCAGCCACGCCTCCCACCGAATTATACGATCTTCGGGGAGACGGTCGCCGGCCTCGATGTGGTTCGCCGTATCCAGGTGGGCGACATCATGCAAAGCGTGACCATCGAAGAGGCCTAGCCCCTCTCGCTCGCTTCCATTTCGACATTCGTCTCGTCTTCTCTGACCGATAAGCCAGGCTGGCCGGCTCCTGACCTGCCGTTGCCTCCGCAGCCTGCTCCCCCTCCTCGCCTCGGGCTGCCTGCACGGCCAGGCTGGGCAGATCCGCCAGCCCTGGCCATCCCTATAGCTGCATGATGACCCTCTCCCCCCTTCTCTTACTCTTCGACTACTCTCCACCTGGCTCATCAGATTACTCCCTCCCCTTGATCAGTAGTTTTACCGATCTTGGCCACCACCTGGCCTTTTGCCTCTTGACAGTTGATATTAGCATGCCCTAATATCTTAGCAACGTAGTCGGATATTAGGCTGACCTAATACCGATATCGAAGGAACGCAAGGTCAGGCGGGGCGTATTCCCCGCTGTTGCTGTTGGAGGAGTATGACCGGATGAGCAGACAGACAGACGTGAGGCAACCAGCGCGGAGTTGGCTGTCATTGCTGGCCTGGAACACACGCGATATTTTGATTTTGGCGGCAATCAGCGTGGTCTTTGGCATCCTGCTGGGCGCCTTGCTGTACCCATACATGCTATCGGTAGTGCTCGGCCCGATTGTGGCCTGGGCCTGGATTGGACTCTATATTCTGCCGGGCTTCTTCATCGCTTATGCCCTGCGCAGGCCGGGGGCGGCCTTTTTGATCGCTCTGCTCTACTGCTTTGTGACGTTGCCCATCTCCCCCTACGGGCCGTCGATCATGATCACCGGCATTCTCTACGCCTGCTCGGGTGAGATTAGCGTGGCCCTTGGAACGCGCTATCGTCACTTCGGCCTGCCCTGGATGGCTCTGACGGGCTTTCTCGGTGGCTTTGTGATGCTGATCATCTACGCTATCTTCTATCCTTCGTCTTTCCAGTTGGCGCTTCCTGTGCTGATCGGAGTGATCGCGATTACACTCGTGAGCAGCATGCTGAGCGGCATTCTGGCCAAGTATCTGGGTGATGCCGCAGCCCGCACCGGCGTCTTGGCCGGTACGATTCGCCGGGAGCAAGATGAAATCTGATGCCCTCTGCCGGTCCAGGGAGCAAGATTGCAGCCTATGGCTCTCCCTGTCGCGCCAATCAGCGCTACCTCAGCCTCTCGCAGGGGTTGGTCAACGTCGACCAGCCCCCTCTCTCCATACCGGCTGCCGTAGTGGCTGGCCGAGAAAGCAGGCAGGGAGGAGACTGGGAGAGGAGAAAGGGAATGAGTGAGACACGGACGGCGCTCATTGAGATCGAAGATCTGACGGTCAAGTATCCTGGGCGACGGGCGCCAGCTCTAGAGGGGCTTCAGCTCCAGCTACGCGCTGGTGAGACGGTGCTGCTGTTGGGTCCCTCGGGTAGCGGCAAGAGCACGCTGGCGCTCACCCTCAACGGTCTGATTCCCCACAGTATCGGCAAGCTGCAGAGCGGTCGCATACGTGTCGCTGGCTTCGATACTCGGCAGACGACGGTTGCTACTCTGGCGCAGCGGGTGGGCATTCTTTTCCAGGACCCGGAGGCCCAGTTTGTGATGTTTACCGTGGAGGATGAGATCGCTTTCGGACTGGAAAATCTCTGCTTCTCTCCCGAGGAGATGGAGCGGCGCATCAGCGAAAGTCTGCGCCTGGTGGGGCTCACAGATCTGCGCTACCGCCGTGTTGAGCAGCTTTCAGGAGGGGAGAAGCAGCGAGTGGCGCTGGCGGCTCTGCTGGCGCTTGAGCCGGAGATCCTGGTTTTCGATGAGCCGACGGCCAATCTTGATCCCCAGGGAACACGCGAGGTCTTCGACTTGTTGCGCCGCTGCAAGGAGACGGGCCGCTATACGATCGTGCTGATCGAGCATCGCCTCGATGAGCTGATGGATCTGGTGGAGCGCATGGTTGTGCTGGGCAAACGGGGCGAGGTGATCATAGATGGGGCCCCGCGCGAGGTCTTGCGCTCCCACCTGTCAACGCTCCAGGAGCTGGGGGTCTGGGTCCCCCAGGTAGCCAGGCTGGCCCACGCGCTCCAACAACATGGCTGGTCGCTTGAGCCATTCCCTCTCACGCTGAGCGAGGCCGCAGAGGTATTAACGAAGAGGCACGCGCTCAACATTTCCCGTCAGGCATCGCCGGCTCTCCTCACCAGCGCTTCGGCTCACAAGAACGGCCATCAGCAATCATCAGGCTCGCCTCCAATCAATCCCCAACCTGGTCAGGGAGAGGCAGCAATTGAGGTCTGCTCGCTTTCTTATCGCGCCGCCGGACGAGAGGTGCTGCAGGATGTTTCGCTGGCGCTTCCCCGTGGGGCCTTACTGGCTCTGGTCGGAGCCAATGGCGCTGGGAAGACCACCCTGGCGCAGCACCTGGTCGGCATTCTGCAGCCGCCCCGGGGCTGCATCCGCTTGTTGGGCCGCGACCTCACCACAATTCCGGCTCGCGAGTTGACGCGCCACGTCGGTTATGTCTTCCAGAATCCCGAACACCAGTTTATCACCGAGGCGGTCGAGGACGAGGTGGCCTATGGACTGCGCGTCATGGGTTTGCCTGCGACAGAGGTCCAGGAGCGCACACGTACGCTGCTGGAGCGCTTCAACCTGCTCTCTCTGGCCCGCGCCAATCCTTTTACGCTGAGCCACGGCGAGAAGCGGCGCCTGAGCGTGGCCACCATGCTGGCAATGGGACAGGAAATTCTGATCCTTGATGAGCCAACCTTTGGCCAGGACGAGTACAACGCGACTGCCTTGCTGGAGTTGCTCTGGCAGCTCCACAGCGAGGGGCGCACGGTCGTCATCATCACGCACGATATGTCCCTGGTAGCCACTTACGCTCAGTATGTGGCAGTCATGAACCGTGGCAGGTTGCTGTTTTATGGGACGCCAGCGGCCCTCTTTGCGCGCGAGGAGCTGCTGGCCGAGGCTCGTCTGATGCTGCCTCCACTGGCCGAGTTGGCGCGCCGGCTCGGCTGGTCGGATCTCCTGACGCTGGAGGATCTATGTGAGCGCTGCCTCCAGACAAGCTCTCTGACGCCGCAAGAAGCGATGGGCCAGGCTGAGGGAGCAGCTTCCCTGGAGGAGGGTAGGCCATGCAAGTGATTTACCAGGAGGGCGAGTCGCTGCTGCACCGCCTGAACCCGCTCAGCAAGGTTGTGGCCCTGGTGCCCGTGGTGCTTTTTGTGGCCCTCACGACCGACCCCTGGCTACCGCTGGCCTTCATGATACTGGCGAGCGCCACGATTGTCGGTCCGGCCCGCATCGCCCCAGGGACCTTTTGGCGCCTGCAGGCCCCTCTCGCCATCAGTCTGCTGGTCTTCATGATCCTGTATCCCTTTATGGTGCGCGCTGAGTTGTTCGACCACACCCCTGTTCTGCTGCGGCTAGGCCCGCTGGTGCTCTATCAGGGCGCCTTGCTAGCCGGCACGGCAGCGGTCCTGCGCGTCTACGCCATGTTCCTGCTGTCGCTGATCTTTATGTTCACTACCGATATCAGCGACTTTATTCGCGCGATGGTCCAGCAGTGGCACTTTCCCTATCGGCTGGGCTATGGGGTGCTGGCCGCTTTCCACTTCGTTCCCCTGCTGCAAGAGGAATTTCGCCTGATTCAGGCAGCGCATCGCATCCGCGGGATCGAGACACAGGGGGGAGTGCGAACCCAGGTCGAGCGCTTGCGCCGCTACTTGATTCCGCTGCTGACCAGCGCTATCCGGCGGGCAGAGCGAACGGCTCTGGCGATGGAGAGCCGGGCCTTTGGCGCTCTCAAACAGCGCTCCTATTTCCGGCGTTTCCGCTTCAGTCGCAGTGATTATCTCTTCATTCTCTGCTTCTGGCTGCTCTGCCTGCTGGTCATTGCTCTGTTCTGGCTGACTGGCTGGATGGGGCCGCTCTCCTTCACGAAGGAGCTGTAAACCATGAGCAATATCTCGACAGTGAGGAGTATCAGGTGTGGTAGAAGGCATCTTCTGCGCCCAGCTCTCTGAGGAGCGCCAGGTACCCATTTACGGGCTGGCGCCGCTGGCAAGGATCTGGGTGCTGGTGGAATATACAGGAGCCTGGGAACGATCAGCGGTGCTCTACAACGATCTGCCAGAGCCGGCCCGGCGCTGGCTGGCCGAGGTCGCTCTGAGCTATGAAACCAGGCAGAGTATGGCGGTCTTTATCAGACGGGGACCGCGCAGCAGCGGACCGCTGCGCTGCTTTGTGGCGATTACGCTGCCCGAGCGCCAGGCGCTCTACGCCTTTCAGCTCGCCAGCTACGAGGAGTTGCCGCTGCTCCCGCTTGACCAGTTAGAGCAGGGAGCGCCCGACTACGACTGCTACCTGAGTGCAGAGCCGCTCTATATTGTCTGTACTCACGGCAGACACGATCAGTGCTGCGCCAAATTCGGCATGCCTATCTATCGGGAAGCGGCTCGCCTGGCCGGAGAACAGGTCTGGCAATGTAGCCACATCGGCGGCGATCAGTTCGCCGCCAACCTGGTTTGTCTGCCGCACGGCATCTACTATAGCCGCGTCAAGGTGCCCGAGGTGGCCGCCATTCTGGAAGCTGATCGTCAGGGGAAGCTCTACCCGGAGAAATGCCGCGGGCGGGCCATCTATCCCCAGCCTGTCCAGGCCGCCGAACATTACCTGCGACAGCGCACGGGTCAGCACGAACTCTCCGCCTTCGTCTTTCTCAAGGCGCGGCAGGATGGAGCCTATCATCGGGTGCTCTTCCGTTCGCGTCTGGATGGCTCCCTGCACAGCCTGCGCCTGGTGGAGCAGAACCATGAGCTGGCAACAGTCGAGAGCTGCCGCTGTAACCTGAGCGGCAAGCTGCAACGGCAAGAGTATTGCCTGCTCGAGCACCGCATCTATATCCCACAGGTGCAGCAGGCAGCCGTCAGCTAATTCGCCAGACAACTGCCCTCCCTCTCTCACTCAGCTCTCTCGGAACTCCTTCCTCTCTTCCCTCGCCACCAGCCTGGGGCAGGCACGGGGGCCGAGGGAAGGGAGGAAGCGAGAGCGAGCGAGCGCGCCCTCAGCTCCCCCATACCTGTCGCAGAACCCACAAAGGAGGCTGGCCCGCCTGAGGCAGGCCAGCCTCTGCCTGATCTCTGTCTCTTCGCTTGTCTTGCAAACCGCTCTTCCCGAGCTTCAGTGCATCTTAGCTGTAGCCCACGTAGTAAGGGTGGCGGCGCGTTGCTAGCCAGGCTCCAAAGAGAGCGGCTAGCCCCTCCAGCAAGCCGAGTAAGAGCATAAAGATGATGGTGACCACAATTCCCCCAATGACGCCGCCGAAGGTGACATTGCCACTGGCAGGGGCATTGCTAGGGAAGCCGGGGATATAGCGCGGCAAGAAGATCGCTCCCAGATAGCAGAGCACGCCAGCCACCAGGCCCGCCAGAAAGCCCAGGCTCCGCTGGACCGCCAGCTTGCCAACGATAAATCCCGCTATGGCGCAGATCACCAGACTGATAAAGATCGTTAGGCCGCAGAGGGTTGTGACCGAGACCGCCAGCTGATAGGCATTCTGGCTGGCGAGCTGCTCCGCATTGGTGAAGAGCGAGGCATTCAGCAGCACCAGGGCGATATTCTCGGCGGCACAGAGGAGTCCAGCCACCACTCCCACGATCAGCGTGGGCACGAGACGCCCCCGGGGTAGCTCCGGCTCGCTTGGCTCCTCGCGCTGGTGCATGCGACGACGCCGCTCGCGCTCTTCTTCATCTTCTTCGCTCAGATCTGGCAATGGCTCGATATGATGGCGATGACGACCGTGACGCTCCTCTTCCTCATCCTGGCCCCACTCCTCATTTTCGTGCTGGTGGAAAGGATAGCGCTGCTCCGACTCGTTCATTGAGGGCCTACTCCCTTTTTGACTGTTTGATCCTCATTTACTGGTTGTTTGAGGGTTGGCAGCAGGAATATGAGCAAAGACCGCCGGGTAGGTATTGATCACTTGCCACTTGTTGATGGGCCAGTAGACCGCAATGGCCTTGCCGACAATATAATTGCGCGGGACCACGCCCCAGTTACGCGAATCGTCACTATCGGGACGGTTATCGCCCAGCACAAAGTACTGGTCTTTGCCCAACTTCCAGACATTGGCGATGGCATTGTAGGGGGCCTTGATATACGGTTCATTGAGCAGGACGCCATTGACCCAGACATGGGTACTATCCGTCCGAATGACATCTCCGGGAATGCCAATAACGCGCTTGATAAAGTCCTGGCGCGTATCCAGTGGCCAATGAAAGACAATCACATCCCCACGCTCGGGCGGGTGAAACAAATAGGCCAGCTTGTTGACAATGACATTCTCTCCGTCGACCAGCGTAGGCTGCATGCTCACATTCTCAACATGGTAGTTCTGGATGGCCAGGCGCGTTGCCAGGAAGAGGATCAGCGCCAGGGCAATGACCTCTAGAATATCTCGGGCAAGATGTGCTCGTTTCAAGACCGTTACCTCGCTCGCCTGTTCCGATCACTGCATGCGGGAGAACCAGCTCCGGCTCGCTCGTCCGCTCGCTACGCGCTTGCCTGGCCAGACGCCCGGCCAGCTGGCCACCAGGCCGGTGTGGTTCCCCGACAAAAGCTGGCTCCTGTACTCTATAGCTCTGTCTGGGCACATTATAGCGAAAGATCGAGAGCAGCCTTCACTTTCCACCTCGCGCAGGGGAGAAAGCAGCCCAATGGTACCAGCCTGCTTGTCTGCCAGCAACCCAACAAGCCCCGCCTCCCACCCTTCCAGGGCCGAGGCTACTACTCACCTCAACCTGCCGCGCAGGAAAGGAGCCTGGCCCCTCACCTCTGTCCCCCTGCCTTGACATGGCGACAGCGCTGCTGTCAACGGAAGAGAACCGTGACAGGCTCCTCCCCTGCTTTCACTGAGAAGCTGGCTGAGCTTGGGATCAGCAAGGCGCCGCGCCGGCTCGATTATCCTCCTGCCCGCCTGGCCTGATGGGCCAACGCTCTTCCTTCAGCCTTCCTATGATAGCACGGGTTGTCGTCTCTTACCAGCTGCGTACAATGAGGTGCCCGGCGGCTACGGCATGGACAATATCAGCACGGCTCACAATACCAACCAGACGGCCATTTTCGATGACGGGGACACGCTTGATCTTGCGTTCAGAGAGCAAAGCGGCGATCTCTTCCAGGGAAGTTTCTGCGGAGACAACGATCAGCTCATGGCTCATGATGTCAGCGACGCGCAAGCCTTCGCGATTGACCTTGCTGATGATGTCAGCCTCGGTGACCATGCCGATCAGCCTGCCGTCTCCATCGACAACGGGTGCGCCACTAATGCGCTTTTGATCCAGCAGCTTGGCTGCTTCCTGAGCACTCGCCTCGGGGCGAATGGTGTAGACCGTGCGAGTCATAATGTCTCTGGCGATCATTGAGCACTCTCCTCTGCTGCTCTGCTGATAGAACGATGCATACGAGCGGGCAGACGCTCCCATTTCCAACTCAGAAAGGATTGGACCGGGCGACGATACGACAACGTATCAGTGTCTTCCCTCACTGCGCTGTGATGGCAAGCCAAATTGCTGAGACGATGCCCACGAAAGGCCGAATAGCAGCAAGCCCCCCTGCCCGCCACCCTACACTGGCGGCAAGGCAAGACAGACGAGACGAGCAGAGAACAACGGCGCCTGGCAGGTAGGGGGTAGAGCTGAGACGACCTGACCAGACCTGCTTCCTTCTGCGACGAGCACAGGGCTGCCTGGAACAGGCAGCCCCCTGACTGAGCCAGGCAGTCGCCGGCGGAGAGATGGTCGCCCTGCTGTCCCATCCAGAGACGGACGGAAGGACAGAGAGTGAGGCTGAGGAGGTCCTGGCCGGCTGGTCCCGTCGTCGTCTGCGCCCCCCCTGATTCCTCTGGCTGATCCCCCGCTGATACATTACCATACCGGATGGCGAGGAGGCGAGGGTTTCTCTAGCCATCTCAACTTGAGCAGGGGCCACCAGCGTCAGGCTACCAGCGAAAGCTCTCATAGAGCTTGACGAGGCGCCTGGCATAGTCGCGCCAACCAGCAACAGCCTCTAACCGCGGCTCCGCGCAGGAGGTACGTAGCAGCTCCTGAACCACGCTCGAACGGACCTCGCCCAGCGCTCGCTCTAGATCAGCTTCATCGGCGGCATGATAGAAGACTACGGCCTGTGAGGCAGGGAGATCAGCAAAAGAGGGGAGCGCCGGGGCCACGACGGCCCGCCCATAGGAGAGGGCCAGCAGCGCCAACTCCACATTGCCCGCCCGCAGGTGGGAGCGCTGCGGCAGGACCACGGCATCGGCAGCTCCCAGATAGAGCGGGATGTCTTCATCAAGGGGAGGCCGGAGAAAGAGATGCAGCATGGACATGCGGGCCGCCAGCCGCAGAAGGCGAGTGGCCCGAGGACGGTCGGCAGGCGCTCCGACCAGCAGCAGGTGCGGCCCCTGCGAGACATCGCCCGGCACGGGCATGAGCTTTTCCCAGAGGCGGCGGAAGCTCTCGCAGAGATTGAGCACTTCATCCTCACTATGCCAGGCAGCAAAGCAGAGATAGACATAGGGCACGGATGCCGGAATCCCCAGGCGACGATAGGCTTCGATCCGTGGCAGGGGCGCCGCATAGTAGCCCCGAAAACCCGCCGGAGGCAGACCCTGGGTCCGCTCCTGGAGAGAGCGCTCAGGATAGAAGTCTTCGATGCGCTGTGTAGGGACCAGAATGGCATTGGCCTGACGCAATACGTAGCTCTCCAACCAGCGCCGCAGCAGCGAACGGAAGCCACGCGCGCTATGCCACCAGCCCCCACTGTCGGCCACAACCAGCGGCAACCCCAGACGACGCGCGAGCCAGAGGCGCAAGAGAAGATTGAGACCACGCCGCAGGGGCAAACACCAGGCTCCTGGACGCTGTAGCTGGACGATTCCGCAAGCCTGGCCATCCAGACCACGGTGACGCCAGAGCCAGGTCAGGGAAAGATTGGCACGCTCCACCTGACAGGCCAACCCTTCGCGCCGCAGCGCCTGCGCTAACAAGAGGGTAGCCGCTTCGCACTGCGGCGCCATCACCAGCAATACTGCCAGGCTGCCTTCCTGGGGCAAGGGACGCCAGAGTAAGCTCAGACGTTGCTGGAAGCGTCCCCAACAGCGCACGCTCTCCATAGTCAGGTGCAGGTGCTGCGCCGAGGTACCGCGGGCGATGAGCAGGTGAGGCTGCTCCCAAAGGCAGAGGCGCCCGAGCTGCCTGAGATCCGCAAGTAAGGCCCTCCAGGAGAGACAGGCGTTACGCTCCTCAGCCCGCTGAGCGAGAGCCGCGCTTAACTCCATGAGCACCTCAGAACGCCCTTGCCAGTAGGCATGGCCGATAAAAAAGGTGCGGCAGAGGCGCGCGGCATGGGCCCGATGGGCCACCAGGGCCCGTGGCTCATACCAGAGCACATAGCCAGCCGCGTGGAGCCGCCGGCAAAGATCTTCTACACCCAGCCGCGTCGGCACCGCCAGGCGCTTGTCGAGAAGCGGCGAGAAACCACCGACGGCCCGCAGAGCGGCGACCTTCACCGAAAAGCTGCAGCTGCTCAAACTCTGGGGAGCCTTCAGCTGCCGGCGCTCGCTCGCAGGAGCAAAATAGCCGAGCACAGGCAGCAGCTCATCGGTCAGCCAGTAGGGACGAGGCGCTTCCCAATAGAGTTCGACCCGCCCACCGACAGCGTCGGCGCCGGTCTCGACGTAAGTCTGCAGCAGATACTCCAGGAAGCGGGGCGAGGCAAGAGCATCGTCGTCAAGAAAAACGGCAATCTCTCCTCGCGCCACCTGGAGCGCCGCATTGCGCGCATAGGCCAGGCCATTGCGCCGTTCGATCAGACAGCGCACCTGCCAGTCACGCTCGTCCGGCGCCCGGGCCTGCAGATAGCGCTGCAGCACCGCAGGCGTGCCATCCTGCGAGCCATTGTCAACCACGATCACCTCGTAGAGATGGCGCGCCAGCGTCTGACGCCGCAGGCTGGCCAGCGCCGAGAGCACGAGGTTGCAACGGTTATAAGTACAGAGAATGACGCTCAGCTGAGGGGAGCGACCCTTGCCACGCTCGTTCCCTCCCACCTGCTTATGCATAGCCCCTTCCCTCCTGCCTGGTCCTGGAGGCCAAGCCCGTGCGCTTGCCCTCTGCTCATTTCAAGCCTGGAGAAGAATGGAGAAGAAGAGACAGCGATGCACTCACGACTAACCCGGCCTGGACGATGCGCCGCGCCACCCGCCCGGCCCGGCACAGTCAGGCCCGCTCTCCCACTCCGGCAACGATTGCCTCGATATGGCAACAGACCTGCTCTATCCACTCCGGTTCCAGGGAGGTCTCCCCCTCGCTTGCCTCACCCCTTTCCCAGAGGTCGCCAGCAAAGAGAGGCTCAGCCTTCTTCTCTTTATCAGACACAAGGCCCTCGCTAACCTCTTCGCCGACCACAGGAGCCGGCTCGCTCTCCTCGATCCGTACGAAGACGCTGGCATCGGGAACCATGCCCTGGTCCGGGGCTAGCATCGGACTCCAGCGAATTCTCCACCCAATGGGATAATCATTCATACTCCCACTACCTCCCAGCACTTCCTTCTCACCTGCTTCCTTAGCCTCGCTTCATGCTGGCACCGCACCGCTTGAGCGCAGGCCCCGCCTATGAGGAGGGGCGGCCATGATCAGCTCAGCCTGTGAGCGTTCGTTCGCACGCAAGGGGAGAAAGGGAAGCTCTGACCTGGCCGCCGTCTACCTGCCACAGTATGGCATGCTCTCTTCCGCCTTGGGAAGAGAAATTCAGTTGTGACCAGGTAATATCTTTTATTTCCAGGTTAACAATAGAAAACAAGAAATACATATTTTATTCTACTTTTATAAAGCTATTTCAAATTCTTCTCTACCAGAATAGACAACATAATTTTCATGAAAATAGTATACTACATACGCAGCATGTATTGCATGCTTTACCCCGTCGTAGACGGGCGGGCGCGTGGCAGGAAGCTGGCGCCTGTAGAGGAGGATAGCGTGAAGGACGAGGAGCGCACAGGATCGCGAGATCGGGAGGTTGCCTTACCACCGCCAGCGGCCAGCGCAGGCGAGGTGCCAGAGGAAGAGTCATTTGCTCTGATCCATCTCCAGACCAGCGAGCAGTCGGCGGCGGCACTTGAGCGAGCGGTGCGTCGTATTCGGCAGCAGATTCGCGCCAGAGACCTCATTTTCTGTCTAGAGGGCGAGTGTGCACTGCTGCTGCGCTCGGCCACGCTGGCGGGGGCGGAGGCTGTTATGCAGCGACTTCGCCCTCTGCTGGCTGATGTCGAGCATAGCGTGCGCTGTCTCGCAGGAGAGGCGGCGCGTCAGTTCCTGAGCGAGCTACAACGGAGACGGCCCCGCCTGATCGAAGCGGAACAACGAGACCGAGGCCAGCAGGGTTCCAGTCAGGCCAGGCAGAGCGAGGAAGCAGCGGTCGCCGAGGAAGACCAGGGCCAGGCTGGAAGTCAGCTGCCCTACCTGGCCTTTCTCTCCAGCTACCCCTCGCTGCGCCTTCTCCATCTGTTGCCCTATGAGTTGGCCCAGCGTTATCGCTGTGTCCCCATTGGGGCCGAGCGAGGGACCCTGACCCTGGCCACGGCGCGTCGGCTAGACCGCGCCATCCTGGACCAGTTGCAAACGGTGACGCAGCGCGCCATCTTCCAGGTGCGTTGCGAGCCAGAGATGATCAGCGAAATTCTCCACTACTGGGAGCAACAGCAGCGGCGGCTCTTCATTGACCAGTCACCAGAGAACCCGGCCTGAGCAAGACCGGGCCACCCATCACCTCAGCGAGAGAAGGTGAAAAGTTATGACACAAGTGGTCATTCTGGGATTCGATGGCCTGGACGCAGACCTGCTACGAGTCTATGGCCCGGCCCTGCCCCACCTGCGGCGTCTCATGCTGGAGTCGCCTTTCCTCGAACTCACCTCCTGCATCCCGCCGGACACTGTCCCGGCCTGGGGCAGTCTCTACACTGGCCTGAATCCCGCCAACCACGGCCTGCTGTCTCTTCCTATCAGCGGCCTGACAGCACTGGTAGATCACGAGACAGGAGAGCCACCCGCCCTCACGTGTGGCACTACCTTCTGGGACCTGGCCAGCGCCAGCGGTAAAAGGATTTGCGTGCTCAACCCGTACCTGGCTTATCCCGCCTGGCCAGTCAACGGTATCATGTTGGCGCTCTCGCCAGGCGATGGTAGCATGAGTATTGCGCCCGAAGAGCACGAGCTTAGCCTGGTTTTCCCTGCTCTGCCACGCCTGACCGAACAGGCTACACGACGCGAGCAGCTGCGGACCTTTTACCACGAACTGGTGAGCTGCACTCTCCAACAGGCTGCCCTCGGCCTGGAACTGCTGCAACAAGAGCGCTGGGACCTCTTCTTCCTGCAGCTCAACGCGCTGGATATGGTTCAGCACCTTTTCTGGCACTACAGCGATCTCAGCGATCCGGCCTATCCAGGGCAGAGCGAGCACCTGACACGTATTCCAAGCTTCTATCGTCTCTGTGATCATATTGTCGGCGAAGTACGGACAGCACTGCCAGCCGAGAGCATCTTGATTGTCGTCAGCGCCTATGGTCACGGACGGCGCAGCCACCAACGAGTCAATCTCAACGAGTGGCTACGCAGACAGGGCCTGCTCATGGTTCAGGCTCCTGGCCCACGACTGCTAGAGCGTCCCTTTCCAGTGCGTGCGCGTAGATACCTGCCCCTCGACGAGCTGCTGATCCATGCCAGCCCTGGCACGCGCGAACGTCGGCCATCGGCTCGCTCCCAGTCCCGTCTCATCGATGAAGAGCGCTCTCTGGCACGCGCCTTCAGCCTGGGGGGCGATGGACCATTCGGCGGTGTGGCCCTCAATCGTCAGGGCCTCGAGGAACAGGGTCGCGACTACGAGGAAATGCGCGCGTTTCTGCAAGAAGAGATCCAGCGCCTGTGCTCGCGCGGTCGCCCGTTGCTCCGCTGGGTACGCAAACGCGAGGAAGTCTATCAGGGCAGGTATTTGGAGCGGCTGCCGGATCTCCTGTTTGAGCTCCAGGGCGATTTTGCGATCGGCGACGACTTATATGTGCCGCTGCTGACAACACCAGCGGCGAGGCGCACTGTTTCGGGGACCCATCGCAAGGATGGCGTTCTACTCATCGGTAACCTCCTCCACCATGAGCCAAGAGTGAACGATCTGCACGAGATTACGGTGATGGACGTCGCTCCTACGGTCCTCAGCTTGCTCGGGATCAACAACGCGGTACGCTTCGATGGCCAGCCGCTCCTCGCGCTCAGGACCGCCGAGTCGCTGTCGTGAAATAGCGCTCAGGGAGCGGACGAGCAGTCACCACGCGGTCACTCGCCTCGCTCATGAGAGCCTGACGCAAATTGGAGAGGGCACTCTGGATGCGCTTCTTCAGCGTATTCTCGGAGATGTGCAAAGCGCGGGCCATTTCTGGCAAGGTCATCCCGCTGTAGTAGTGCAAGACAATAGCAACACGTTGCTTGGTAGGCAGCTCTTCGACGGCTCGCGCCAGATCCCAACTGCGTTCAATCGAGCCTTTGTGCAGCTCAGCAGTGCGGGCAAGCAGGTCCGTCTCTAGATCACAGAGCGCCTGGCGCAGGAAGGCACTGGAGCGCGCCAGACGCCGCTTGAAACTGATACACTGATTGACTACGATGCGTACCAGCCAGGGACGTAACGCACCGGCTTCACGCAGATCAGCGAGGTGATGCCATGCCTGAATGAGCGCGTCTTGTACAATGTCTTCAGCAGCGTCTCGATCACCCACGATCATGAAGGCCGTCCGCAACATCAGCGAGCTGTACTGCAAGGCAATGTCGCTGAAGGCGTCTCCGTCACCACGCAGAACCCGTGTAATGAGTAGCTGCTGCTGGTCAGCCTGCTCCTCTCGCTCGCCGCTCGCTGGCTCCTCTCCAGGGAAACCTGGCGTGGGCGCAGCCAACAGCGGCCCCACAGCGGGCGTCATGGCTGCTGGTCCCGCCGTGGCAAGCTGGCATTCTTGATACACCGTGAGTGAGAGCATGGTCTACTTAACCTCCTGCGTATGCAAACCACATACAGATATATAACATAGTATATACAATAAAGCAAGGGATGCATACCTATAATTGTCTGTATAGAAAACCTTTGTATAAAGTTGAGCATACTTTTTGTGTGCATCGTGTAGACAATCGCCCGACAGCCCGCTCTGCGGTCTACCAGCATCCCGGCAGCATCAGGAAAATAAGAAGCCCCATCGGACGTCTTTCCCCGTTACACGTCACTCCCCTCTCTCCCTGGTGAGCGCCAGAACTACCGCACGCGACGGCTGACCACTTTGCCTTGTCCTAGGCCGCTTTTGACACAGACAGCGAGGAATATTGCTGATCACCAGCCAGAGCAGCAGAGAAGACGAGGGTGATGCGAAACTTCGAGAAAAAGAGAAAAGGCAGTCGAGGATTATATGGTGTGCTTTTGTAGTTGCACGGGCGGATCGTTCTACAATGGAAGAGAGCCGCGGGCGGCGGCCAGCACTGCTGTGCGGCCCTGGTGCTGCTCCAGGGTTAAAAAGCGTTGGAGGCCCTGACCATAGAGATCGCGGCGACGCAGCAAGCGCTGGGCCATGCGCTTCTCGCCCAGGGCGAGCAAGACATGGTAGGCTGTCCACTCAGCAAAACCTTCTCCTACCAGGAGTGGTAGCCCTTCCAAACCCTGCCAGGACTGCCAGGCGTGAGCCAGCTCGTGGGCCGCCACTGCTTGAAAGAGATCGCGCGGTAAATAGTGCTCGATGTAGATATCCTGTTCCTGGCCCTGCTGGAGAAAAATGCCGAGCAAGTGGGGATTGCTCGCCGCGCCTTCCTCACCGGGCTGCAAGCTCTCTCGACGCTGCTGATGCAGCTCTTGCAACAGCGCGCGCTCGCACAGGTGGAGACGGGGCAGCACAGGCAGGGTCAGCCCCGGTTCTTGCGGCAGCAGGAGAAAGATGCGCTGGTAAAGTGGCGCCGCCTCATTCGGGCTAGCGACCGCCTCAGCCCAGCAGGTGGCACAGCGGTATGACTCGCCATGTCGTCCAGGCAGCGAGCGCCCTTGCTCATTGATAGGGGCCTGGCAGACGTCGCAGCGGGGGCGCTCCTCCAGGCAGCGCTGGCAATACTTGAGCGGCGAATCCCCTATCATGTAGGCGGTTTCCAGCAAGGCCTGCCCACAGCAAGCGCAGAAGGCTATCTGGGCACGGCAACTGGGGCAGAGCAGCGCCCCGCCCGCCCACTCCAGGTGCCGCCCTGGTAGAGCACAGCGCTGACAGCGTGGCACTGTGCTCTCACAGGTTGGGCAGATGACCAGCCCATTGGAGTAAATCAGGTATCGCTCTACCAGCGCCAGCGGCGTTCCACAGAGGTGGCAGAAGCGAGGGTACCTGCGGCTCATGACACTGCGTTTTCACTGGATGTGCTTCGGCGTTAGAGTAAGTGATCCGAGACTGAGGGAGCCGGCGGCACTTCGCGCGGGCCTCCTTGTGCACTGACGGCCCCGGCCCCACTCGCAGCGCTCGTCTCCTCAGCCCCCTCCTTCTCGACCATTGACGAGGCCGACACGCCCACCCCGATTGACTCCGCCTTCACGGGGAAGGAGGTCGGCGCTGGCAATGGCACCGGTGGCTCCTCAAATTGCTCTGGATTGAGGCTACGCCACTCTTGCCAGACGGCCACCAGTAGCGCCTGCAGCATACCCGCCAGGGGAGCGGCAAAAATGGCTCCGATCACCCCGAATAGTTCAGCCCCGGCCAGCAGCGCAAAGAGGGAAACGACCGGATGCAGGCCAACAGCTCGCCCGACGATGCGTGGCCCGATGACATCCCCTTCGACGATATGCACGCCGATGAAGTAGGCCAGCACCAGCACCGCCGTCAGCCAGCCCTGGCTGAGCGCGATGAGCACACAGATCGCCCCCGAGGTGAGTGTCCCCAAGACCGGGATAAACTCTAGCAGGAAGGCCAGCACCCCCAGCAGGACCGCATAGGGAACCTGCAGGATGAACATGCCCAGGCCAACCAGCACCCCTACCAGCGTCGAGAGCAGGAGCTGACCACGGATATACCCCCCAACCACTCGCTCGACTGTATCCAGAAAGAAACGGGTCCGCGCCCGCTGCCGCGTCGGCACACCACGCCGCAACCAGCGCACCGCGTGTTCGCCGTCAATGAGCAGATAAATGCTCAGCACCATCACAATGACGATGTCGAGGATACCCTCGAAGACGCCTGTGACAATCGGCAAGGCGCTGGTGGCTATGTTCTCTAGCTGGTTAAAGAGCTGCTGGCGCAGATCACTTAATTGGCTTGAGCTGATGCCAAAACGATTAAGAATCTCTTCAAGTGGGGTCACCGAGCCACCCGGCCTCGGAGTCAGCATCTGCTGTACATAGTGCGCCAGGGAGAGAATCTGCTCGATCGTGGTTGTGATCACAAAGTACAGAAGAACACTTAGCCCGCCAAGCACTACAAGATAGACTAGCAGAATAGCGATAAGCCGGGGCATAAAGCGTTCCAATAAGCGCACTGCTGGGGCAATCGCATAGGCCAGTAAGGCAGCGATTACCAGCATCAGCAGCGAGTGCGCAACATGGCTGATGCCCCAGAGGACCAGGACGCCGAGGGCCATCCAGGCCAGAATGGCCAGTGGAATATCACGCCGGCGCGTCCAGCGAGCAGCGGAACGCATCTCCTCTTCGAATGCTGTTTTGCCGGCTGGTTCTAACGATGCTCTATGAGAGGGATCAGTGCCAGTGCCAGTCGACATCGATGATGATGCCCCTTTCTTGAGAGTCTTGCTTGTTTGCTTGACAGGATCAACCAGACTCCTTCCTCATCAACCTGAAGGCAGGAGCTTCTCGCAGTCGATCTTCGCTCCGGTCTCGCCTCCTGGCCCTGATGTTTCTTTAGCAGCACTCTATTCTATTGAAGCGTGAAACCATAACACGGGCCGAAGGGAAGACGCACATCAAATAGAAAACGTACCTACTTGTTATACGACAGAGCCAGCCAATCGTTTCGGAGGTTTTTTTCGTCGTCACCCTCACCTGCGAATTATGTGCTCTGCCTGTGCGCTCTCGTCTTCCTGAGCCAATCTGCGGAGCGGACTAGGTTGGCTTTCTCTCCCAAGACCAGCCGGTAGGCGCAGCTGCCAGCCCGAAGGCAAATAAAAAAGGAGAGGCGTTCGTGCCTCTCCGACTGGCTGGGGTGCAGGGATTCGAACCCCGATTGGCCGATCCAGAGTCGGCAGTCCTACCGTTGAACGACACCCCAACAGACTGGTATGTCAGACAGCAGCGGTTGGTCTGGCCTTGACCGTGCTTGCGTATGCATATTACCGCAACCACAGGGATTTGTCAAGTCCCTGGCAGCGGCCTGAGCAGGGTGCCGCGCTGCCAGGCGCAAGCGAAGAGGCGCCCGGCCACAGCAGCGATGGCCGGTTCTTCCTCCAGGTGCCGGGTCAGAGCGTGCTCCAGGGCGGCGCGAGGGAGCAGGTCAATGGCGCTGCAGCAGACAGCCAGCATGAAGAGGGAGAGCAATCCAGCAGGAACCTCTTCATCTTCCGCCGCCCGCTCTCCGGCTGGCGATGGCGACCAGCCAGAACAGCGCGGTTCCACAAAGATGCCCTTCATCCCTCGCTGCTGTAAAGCGGCAGTCAGGGTCTGCTGGTCAGGATAGGGCTGGCCGCGCAGGCTGGCTGCCAGCGGAGGTCGGCGCCAGGTAGAGATGAAAGCCAGGGCTCCGACCCGTGCCAGAGGAAGTATGCGCAGCGCCTCGCTCATCTCTAAGGCGATGAGCAAGTCGGCCTGCCCGGGGGCGATGCGTGGCGTAGAGGCCGGGCCGAAGCGCAGATGACAGCAAGCGCTTCCTCCCAGGCGGGCCAGGCTCAGAGGAGCGAAGGTCTGCACTGTCAAGCCAATTTCGTCGGCGGCCAGCGCCAGTATCTCCAGGGCAGTCTGTAGCCCCTGACCGCCGACACCGGCCAGAACCAGGGCTTGCCAGGGTAGCTCAAGCTCTGCGGATTCGGGCATCAGCGTTCTACTCCCGCACGAGAAGGGATGGCCAGGCTGAGGTCAGCGCTTTCTGCTCGTTGTGGTCGCTGGCCGCACTTGCCAGCGGGCTGATGGCCTCGAACGGGCAAGCGGCAGCGCATAGCCCACAGGCCACGCAGCTCAGAGGATCAATGTGTACCCGTCGCTCGCCCTTGCCTTTCGGCCCCTCGCCCTCGCCTGGGCCGCCCTCTGCTGGTACGAGCGCCACAGATGGACAACCGACCTCATAATAACAGGGCAGATCGTCGCAGCCCCGGCCAGCGCAACAGCGGGTTTCATCGACCTGAAACGGGGCCGTCTGGCCGGGCAACAAGCGACCTGGAACCGTACACGGTGCGCGCGCAATGACGACTGCCACGCCCCGGTAGGCCAGAGCCTCGCGCAGCGTTGCCATCGTGGTCTCTAGCTCATAAGGATTGACCTCGCGTACAAAGGTCACGCCACAGCCGCGTACAATTGTCTCAATGTCGGCCCGCGGCCTGGCTCTTGGTTCGGCGCCGTCCTGCCACGATCCTGGATTCGGCTGCTGCCCCGTCATCGCCGTCAGCCCATTATCGAGCAAGAGCAAGGTCAGATGCACTCCGGCCTGTACCGCGTTGAGCAGGCCGGCAATGCCACCGTGAAAGAAGGTGCTATCGCCCATCGCCGCCAGCACCGGGCGCTCAACGCCAGCGTACTTCAGTCCCTGAGCAATTCCCAGGCTGGCCCCCATCGAGACCTCGGTCCAGCAGACCGAGAGAGGGGCATGCATTCCCAGGATCGTACAGCCGATATCTCCCGCCGTGATGACCTCCTCGGGCTGATAGCCAGCGGCCTGTAGGGCGCGCCTGAGCGCGTAGTAGGTCAGACGGTGCGGACAGCCGGGGCAGAACTCCAGGGTACGCGGCAAGGGAGCTAACAAGCCACCCGCCTCCGGGGGAGCAGACAACTGCTGCGCCAGGGCCTGGGCTTCAGCGGCGGCGTCCTGGTAGCCAGCCGTCTCCAACAGGACAGCCAGCGCCTGCGCCACTTGCGCCTGGTTGTACTCGCCCACACGCGGCAGCAGACCGGTGCGCTTGCCCAGCAAGCGCGCCTGTAGATTGTGCTCTGCTATCAGGGCTGCCACCTGGGTCTCGATCAGTGGCTCCAGCTCCTCCAAGATCAGCACGGCCTCCAGCGGGGCCAGGAAGGCTCGTAGCTCTTCGCCGGGCAGGGGATGAATCAGGCCCAGTTTGAAGACCGCCAGTGGTGGCGCTGTGCTCAGGCGAGCCTGGACCTCGCTCAGATAGGCTGCACTCACGCCAGCGACCACTACCCCGATGCCCCCCTCCCGAGAAGCAGCCGCCACTGAACCAGTCGGCTCCTCGCGCACATTGGCCACACTCAGCAGCCTACCAGCCTTCTCCAGGCGCGCCAGGGCAGCAGCATGTTGCTCGCGGCACCACTGAGGCACAGCCTTCGTGAAGCGTGCTATATCCCGCTGGAAGCGAGCCGGCTGCTCCACGGCAGGACGCTCGACAGGCGCTACTCTGATCCAGGCTTGAGAGGCCGCCACCGCCGTTGTTCCCAGTAGCAACACCGGCGCCCCCGTCTCTGCCGAAGCCTGGAAAGCCAGCCGGGTCAGCGCATAGGCTTCCTCGGGACTGGCGGGCATCAACAGCGGCAGGCTCGCCAGGAGTGCATAGTAGCGCGAATCCTGCTCAACCATTCCATAGAAGACCCCGACATCATCCACAGCATAGACCACCAGGGCCCCATTGACACCACTGTGAGCGATCGAGAGCAGCGAATCCGCCAGAACATTGAGGCCCGACATCTTCATTGTCACCAGGCTCTTCCTGCCGGCCCAGGCAGCTCCCGCGGCTACCTCCAGCGCCACCTTCTCATTGACACTCCACTCAGCGGCCAGGCCATAACGCGCCGCCAGCGGCAAGAGTGCCGCCAGTGTCCCACCGCCAGGATTGCCCGGATAGCCGGTCGCCACCTGGACACCAGCCTCCAGGGCAGCTCGCGCCACCGCCTCATCGCCGCTCAAAAACAGCCGCTTGCCCGGAGCGGTCAGACGATTCAACTCCAGACACACTCCTCTCGTTCTTGGCTTTTGTACCGTCGGCCTGCCTCACGCAGTCAGTCAGCCGGCCAGGGATCAGACCAGGTACCCGCAGCCGGCTCGCCAGGTTCGCTTGAAAGAAAGACCAGAGTCAGGGACCAGGTGCAGCCAGCACACCAGCCCGACGCTGCCCAGGATGCGCAGGAGTAAACGGCACCCTGGAGGCCTGCCGGAGCGCACGATCGATCAGGTGGTGCCTGGTTGGCAGCTCACAACAAGCGCTAGCCAGCATCAGCGAGCGCCAGGGGAAGGAAGACGATCCCGGTCCAGCCACATCAGGTCGGCCTGGCCGGTCATCATTTTCCGATACCGGGCGAAGGCTGTCAACAAACGCCTGTTAGAGCAGAGTGTCAGCCAGCGCTGGCGCAGAGCCAGGTCCCGAGCGGAGGCGACAAGGTGTGCTCTCAGACCATCGGGATATGCTCAGGAGGAGAGGAACGGGCCAGCTCTTGACCGCGCTGCAGTAACAGACGCTTCAACACCATGCCAATACGGCGAATCCCTTCTTCGATCTGCGCTTGCTGGGGATAGGCATAGCTCAGGCGAATATATTGTTGGCCGCCACCATCGACGTGAAATGGCTCGCCGTTGAGCAGGGCCACCCCTTCAGCTGCTGCCTCACGCAGCAGCGTGCGTGCCCGCAGGCCAGTCGGGAGGCGGCACCAGAGATGAAAGCCTCCTCCTGGCGGGGTCACCCGTATCTCGCGGGGCCAGTAGCGCTCAATGGCCTGGAGCATAAGATCACGCTTGCGCCGATAGGCGGCACTCAGGCGCTGCAGATGCCCATCCAACCAGCCACGCCGCAAAACCTCAGCCACCAGCCACTGACTAAAGGCATTGGTGTTCAAATCAAAGATCTGCTTATGCAACGAGAGACGCTCAATCATCGGGACCGGTCCGGCCAGCCAGGCTACCCGCAGGCCCGGCGCCAGCATTTTGGAGAACGTGCTCAGGTAGATCACCTGCTCGCTGCTATCGAGGGCCTTCAGCGGCGGAGGTGGCGGCGTATCGAAATACAGCTCACCGTAGGTATCATCCTCCAACACTGGCACCTGATAGCGCCGACAGAGCTGCAGCAAGCGCCGTCGGCGCTCAGGCGACATCACCACGCCTGTCGGATTCTGAAAGGTCGGCAGCGTATAGATCAGCCGCGGACGATGGCGCGCTAGCACGCTCTCCAAGAGATCCAGACGCAAGCCTTCAGCATCCAGCGGGATACCAATGACCCGCGCCCCCAAGGCCCGAAAAGCCTGAATGGCCCCGATGTAGGTGGGAACCTCGACCACGACCTCATCGCCGGGGCGCAGCAGAAAACGCCCAACGAGACCGATCCCCTGCGTCGAGCCAGACAGGATTAAAATATGCCCGGCATCTACAGGCACTCCCCGCCGGCGCATCCGCAGAGCCACTTGCTGACGCAGACTCTGCAAGCCCTCTACCGGGCAGTAGCCGAGCGCCTCCTGACGAGCAGGCAAGAGCGCCTCCTGACAGATCTCGCGGAACAGCTCCGCCGGCAGCAAGCCAGGCTCAGGCATGGCGCTGGCAAAGGAGATCATCCCGCCGTACTCAGCCAGCGCCATCAGCTCGCTGAGCAAGCGGGCATCAGGCCCAAGCACCTCGCTCTCGCCGGCGGAGAGTCCCAGCAGCCAGGAAGGCATTTCTGGCTCGCATTCCTCATCCTCCAGAGCGAGCAGGCTGCGACGGACCAATGTCCCACGCCCCACATGCCCCTCGATGAGGCTTTCGCTCGCCAACTCGTTGTAAGCATTCATGACCGTTGTACGATTGACACCCAGCTCGCGTGCTAAGGCTCGCTCCGTGGGCAGACGGGTCCCTTCGGGCAAGGACCCAGAGAGGATCGCCTCACGCAATTGGTGATAAATCTGCCGATAGAGCGGCACACTGCTGCTGCGATCAAGCCGAACAAAGACGGAGGCGGCAGGAGCAGCGGACCACGGGCGTGAGTGGGGTTCAAATGGGCGTGACTGTGGCATACTTTCCCCCCTCCTGCATTGGCTCATACCAATAGCAGTGTAGTGCGCCAAGCAGCGAATCACAAGAGCCAATGCCGGCGATCCAAAGTGAACCAATCGGAACCTGATCAAATCAGGAGAGAAGGCCCCTAAAGAGACCTCGTCAGGCAAAGTCAGCTTTTCTGACCCTTGGCACGCCTTAAGAGAGCGCGCGATAATAACTAGTAATGGCAGCGACCAGGCCCGAAAGCCAAGATCCAACCATGAAGGGAGAGAAGCATGAAGAATCTCCAGGAGCGCATTGAGGCTGTGCGCAATGACCGCGAACATGGCTCACGTTGGCTGGTGGGCGAGACCATTGCCATCCTGGAAGAGCTGGCCAGCGCCCCAGACAGCTCACCAGAAGAGAGGCTGGCCCAGGTGCGTGCTGCCGGCGAGGAGCTGCTGCAGGCCCGTCCAGCGATGGCCGCCATCGCCGGGGCAGTCCGGCGTATCTTACAAGCATCAGGAGGACCGGCAGGCATGGCACTGGAGGCAGCGCGCTTGCGCGAAGAATATGAGCGCGCACCGCAGGCAATCATCGCTCATGCTCGCCCACTGCTGGCCGGTACCCTGATGACGCATAGTCTCTCGGGAACCGTCTTGGAGGCTCTACACGCCTGCACCTCCCAGATCAAACGGGTCATTGTCCTGGAGGGGCGCCCCCGCTATGAAGGCCGCGAGATGGCCCGCCGCCTGCAGGCCTTGAACCTGGCCGTTACCCTCATCACCGATGCCGAGGCGGCCATCTTTCTTCCAGAGTGCACGGCGGTGGTGGTCGGCGCCGACAGCGTCCTCGCCAACGGCGATGTCATCAACAAAGCCGGTACCGCCCTCCTGGCCTGGGCTTGCCGCGGCTACGGCATCCCTTTCTATGTCCTGTGCGAATCCCTGAAAATCTCCTCCCAGCCCTGGACAGGTGATCTCTCCCTCCTGGAGGAGAAAGAGCCAGAGGAGGTACTGGAGGAGCCTACCCCCGGCATCGAGGTGCGCAACTTCTATTTCGATCGCACCCCCGGCGAGCTGGTCACCGCTATTGTGACCGAGCGCGGCTTTTTTAATAAGGAGCCGCTCAGCGACTTTCGCTAGCCACAGGTCCTGCAGACTTGGCGAAAGCGACACAAATGTGTATCCTATCAATTGCAGTAGTGGAACCATCTCTTACAGCATCTCCGCATTATGCTCGCTTGCTCAAGCAAGGCGAGTAGGATCAGGCAGAGAGGGACCAGGGCAGGGGCGCTAGCGAGGACACAGCCCCAGAGCTGCAGAGCCGAGGCGAGACCACACATAGACCAGGCGAGGGCTGGGAGGCCCGTCCTTCTCTGTTCTGATCCCAGTGCCGTCAGAGCGCGGAGCTTGCGGCCCGGCACGGAATGACAGACTGGCCGGGCACTGGCCAGGGTGGAAATGAGGCTCTACGCCAGGTCATGACCAGGCACGACACGGAACGGCGCGGCGCACTGCTGTCGTCAGGGGCGATGATGGGCATGGGCGGGACGAGGGCTACGCACAGGCCAGGCACCGCGCCTGCAGTTGGAAGGGGGAAGTGATATGCACGGTGATACTGAGCAGCCGGCTCAGGGAGAGTGGCAGGAGAGTCAGTCAGGCGAGGCACAGCCAGCGCACGAACATGAGCGGGAGCGCGAGGCTCCGATCGAGAGAGAGCGAAGGGAGAGAAGAGAGATGCGTGAGGGACGCGAGGGGCGTGGAGAGAAGCGGCGACGAGCTGACGATTTTGTAGCGCCAGGTGTGCCCATTGTGCGCAGCAGTACGCCACGCCCGCCTTCGCTGGCGCTGGGCGAGGCGGCGAGCACCTTCGGCCCCCGTCTGACGGATGGCGGCGCCCCCTTTCCCGAGGAGGCCCCGGCTGCGCCTCCCGTCCCCGAAGCATACAGCTCGTTGGAAGAGACGCCGCTGCCAATCGCCAGCCAGGCGATGGAGAAGGAGGACGTGGCCGCCTCAACACAGCCGGGACAGGAGCGCAATGAGTTTCTCTGGCTGTTTGAGTACGGCCCAGAGATGGATACGGTGGTGCTGAACAGTCCCCAATTGCTGGATGGGCTGGCACTGCCGTACGGACCAGGGATGCTCAAAGGCTACGAGCTAGGTTTTGGCACAGTGCGCACAGCCACGGGCGAGGTTGTGGCCTCGATTCTGCCGAGCAGCGACCCGGCTGCCGCTGTCTGGGGCATGCTTTATCGTGTGCCGCGTCGGCTGGCTTTGCCGGCAGAGGACGGCGTGGTCCCCCTGGATAAGGCTCACGATGCTGTTCCTCCAATCGGCCTCTTCGAGCCGCTAACGGTGGTAGTCCACGAGCCTCTCCGCCAGCGCGAGATTACCTGCACAACCTACATCGCTTCGGCAACGGTTCGCAAGTATTTCCAACCATGTCTACCCGAGCGCTACACAGGCGATCCCTATGTGCGGCACCTGCTGGAGAGCGCCCGCCGTCAGAAGCTGCCGGAGAGCTACCTGCTGGACCTGGAAGGCCGGGCCAGCCCTTCCCCTGCGTCAGCAGGGGGAAGGAGCGCACGCGGACTCGCCAGCGGGCCAGGCGGGCCGGCGATCGCCCACCATCTAGCGCAGAGCGATGAACTGGATACGGAGCCAATCGTGGCCGTCTCAGGCAAAGATGAACGAGAGCGGCCTACCCCGGCTTTGCCGAGCCAGACCCAGGCGCCAGGGACAACCCTCCCAAAGTCAGCGCTGCCAGCCCCAGCGCAGTCCGCAGGCCCGGCTGAGCCACCGCCTGCCCCCGCTGCCACCCGCCCGGCTCCGCAGGGCTGGCTACTGGCACTCTCCGTCTATCATGCTCTCTTGCTCCTGGCCGTGCTGGCCCTGGCCATCAGCGAGGGGCTGGGCTTTGGACAGGCGGTCTTTACGCCAGATTTCGCCCCCTTCGGCGTGCCCTGGCTGGTCCTGGCTTACGGTCTGCTCGGCGGTTGCGTCAGTTGCCTGGTCTCTCTGCGCCAGTCCACCTCACGGAGCCAACCCCTCTTCTTGCTGATCACCTGGTTCGTGCGCCCCTACCTCGGGATGGTGCTGGCCATGCTGGCCTACCTCTTGCTCGATAGTGGCCTGGTCGTTCTTGGTTCACTGCCCGGACACACCAATGCTCTCTTCTCGCTGGTGGGTATGCTGGCCGGCTACTGCGAACATCGCTTCTTTTTTCAGCGTCCATCAGCCTGAAAGAGGGACAGTAGAAAAATTACGATTAAGAAAGGATTGACAGGCTGGCAGTAGAGCTTGTGAAAGTGCAATTGGGAGTGTACAATTGCAACAGAAGGCTGACCCCGTAGCGCTCCATCTTGAGTTGAAGACCTGTCAAGGGCGAGGAGGTCCTTCGATGCCAACCTACATCAGCCTGGTCAATCTGACTGAGCAAGGGATCAGGGAAGCAAAGAACGCCCCCGAACGTCTCCAGATGTTCGAGAAGGCGCTCCAGGAAGCAGGAGGCAAGCTGATCGGCTTCTATCTGGTCATGGGCCAGTACGACTATGTCATCATTACCGAGGCTCCTGACGATCAGACTGCCGCGCGCTTGATTCTTGGTGTCATCGCTCAAGGCAGCCTACGAAGCCAGACCATGCGAGCGTTTCCGCGGGAGGAGTTCGAGCAGATCGCCCGCACTTTACCCTAAAGGGGAGAAGCCCCGCAAGCGCTCAGGCACAGGAGAGAACGCAGGCCATCAGACGAGGCGAAGCCAGCTATGTGCGCGAGGCCAGAGGCTGGCCTGGCTGGGTGCCTGGCCCTGGCCGTCTGCTCTCGAGCGGCCTCCTCGCACACTACCACACTGGCAGCTCTCGTCTGACCTGGCCGCGGCCCCAAAGCGTGGCGCCACCCCCAGCCGTAGCTGGCAGCTGGCCCTCGGCCTGGAAAAGGGACAGAAGCCGAGCGCAAGCCGATGCGGCAGGATCAGAAGGGAGAGATTCCGGCTGGCTGGAACTAGAAAGGATCGGATGAGAAAATAGCCTTCACCAGCCGCTCGGGATCGTGACGGGCCAACATATCATCTTCAAGATTGAAATGGCCAATGACGACGTTTGGCACCAGCCTGGCTAAACGAGCACGATCGACGACCACCGGCTCGCTCTTCTCCTCAGCGTAGGTGCGGAGCACTTCGGGAGGGAACGGGCCATCGTTGACAATCACGCGGTCGACGCGGCCCCCAAGGTAGCGATAGATCTCGCTGACAAAATCAGAGGCCTTGTAGCCGTCGGTCTCCCCATGCTTGGTCATGAGGTTGCAGACATAGACTTTCTCGGCTTCGGACTCACGCACGGCACGCGCGATGTCCTTGACGAGGAAATTAGGGATGAGACTCGTGTAGAGATCACCCGGACCAATGATGATGACATCAGCCCGGCGAATGGCACGAATGGCCTGGGGGCAGGCCGGCGCGTCCTCGGGCACCATGCGCAAGCGGACAATGGGCGAGAGCGGCCCCAGATTCTTTTTGCCGCGCGTGTCAATGTCGGTCTCGCCACAAATAGTGGTGCCATCCTCCAGCTCAGCGCAGATGGTGGTCTGCGCCAGTGTGACCGGCAGCACCCGCCCGGCGGTGTTGAGCAGCTCTTGCGCATCCTCAATGGCCAACATGAGATCGCCATTGTTGATGTCCTGGAGACCCTTGAGAATGAGATTCCCCAGGCTGTGGCCACCAACTCCCCCCTTCCCTTCTCCCTGTTCATCTGTGCTCTCAAAGCGATGCATGAAGACCTCGCGCCACAGCGCCCCATTGCGGGCCAGAGCAACGAGCGACATGCGCAGGTCCCCCAGCGGCAATTGACGCCGAAACTCATCCATGAGGCGACGCGAGCTTCCTCCACTGTCGGACATGGTGACAATGGCGCTGATGTTGTATGGGTACTTTTTGAGATGCGAAAGGAGGGCGAAGGTTCCAGAGCCTCCGCCAATGGTGACGACTCGCTTTCCGACGTGCCGCTCTCCTGGGCGATAATACTGTTCTGGCACCTCAGATCTCCTGTGGCTGATTCCAGTCTCAACTGACAAACGACGTCTACCTCTCTCGGCAATTTTCTTAACCTAAGAGAAACTATACACGGTCGGTGAATGCTGTCGACAAGTCTCTCGGCTCTCTAGTACATGGGGCATGTTAGCTGGCTGCTGTCTACCCTACACCGCCAGCCGGCTCTCCCACTCCCACGCGCTTCTCTCTCCGTCAGTTTATCCTATCACGCCCCCCTCCCTTCTGCAAGCGGGCTGCTTTCGATCCCTTGACATAGATACGATATATCGTTATACTAAACACAGTGGTTTTCGATATATCGTTATCTCGTAGCGCCTTGGGTGACCCTCACTCACCAGCGAGGGGGTCCGACGCTGGAGATAGAGCAGAGAAAGGAGCTCCGTTTCATGTTCGGTCGACGCTTTGTCTGGCAGTCTTACGGTTGGGATGATGGTGGCTCGTTCCCCTGGCAGCGCCCTCCTACCCCAGATCTTCCACGCTTCTGGCAGGCACGCCGTGGGCGGCCTCCCTTCGGCCCAGGTCCACACGGCCCGCACGGCCCGCATGGTCCACACGGCCCCGGCCCGCGCGGTCCCGCCGCCTTCTTTGAGCGTCTGCGCTTCTTTGGGCGCGGCGATCTGAAATATGTGTTGTTGGAGCTGCTCCAGGAGCGCCCCATGCATGGCTATGAGATGATGAAGGTGCTGGAGGAACGAGCCGGCGGCTTCTATAGCCCTAGCCCGGGTTCGATCTATCCAACTCTGCAAATGCTGGAGGATCGCGGCTTCATCACCTCTAGCGAGGCCGAGGGGCGCAAGGTCTATACGATCACAGAGGCCGGACGCGCTTTCCTGGCCGAGCACCAGCGCGAGGCGGAACGCTTCGGCCCAGGCTGGCCACTGCACGCGGCTGGCGCTCGTGCCTGGTCGCCAGAGCTACAGGCGCTGCGCCAGGAGGCCGGCGAGGTGGCTCGTCTCTTCATGATCGCCGGACGCTCCGCCGTGGGCGATCCTAACCGCCTGTCACGCCTGCGCAGCATCCTCGAGCGCACGCATAAGGAGCTGACTGACCTGATCTATGGCTCGCCTTCCTCCACCGCCAGCAGCAGCCCTGCCGGCTCCTCCAGCGAGAGTAGCCGCGCGGAAGAAGGTCCTTCCTCTTCGTCAGCGACTAGCGACGAGCCTCCCGCTCAGTCTTAGGACCGCGGCTCTGAGGCTGGCCCGCCAGCAGCAGGCGAGCCAGCGCAGGCGGGGCAGATTGACGACGAGCGGGGTCGGCCACTTCAGGCCAGGCCCGACCCCGCTTTGTCCCCTGGAAAACGCGAGACGAGAATGGACGACAATTGCTCCTCAGCGAACCGGGACAGATCTCTGAGACCAATGAGCACTTTTGTGCAGCTACGCTCAAAAGCTCTGCCTTATTCACACAAGCTCCCAAGGTTCCCGTGCCGAGTGTCGTGAGTGCAGCTCTTCCTTGCAACACGAGGGGCAGAGAACCTGGGGTACCTTATATCCAATCTCTCCTATATATCTTGTGTTACAAGAGGCATTTAGGTTATACTGTAGGGGACGGGAGTCGCTCTACCACTCTGTGGGCGCGGTGGTGGGGATTCAGATATCCCGTTTCTTTCTTTTTTTGGGGGAGAGGCAGGGAGGAGAGGAGGAGAGCAAGAGGAAGGACTGCGCCAGCCTGAGCGGCGACCCGCCCGCCAGCGTCAGGAGGCAGGCGCAGGTCGCAGCCGTACCAGGATGAGGCCCAGCCATAACGTCCAGAGAGCGAAGAGCAAGAAAGCCGGTGTCGTCAAAAACGCCTGACCGCTGGCCGGTGCCAGAGCCACCTGCACGGCACTACCAATCAGGAAGAGCGCCAGCAGAATCGCCACATAGCCCAGAGCCACCCAGAGCGGCGGCCAGAGCTGCAGGCCACTACGCACAATCACGAAGCCGAACAGCAGCATTGCCAGCGCCAGGAGCAGCCCGCCAGCCGTATTGCTTACGAGCGAACAAATGCCCACCACCAGGACAAAACTCGGCGTCAGCACGGCCTCAGCCGTGAAAGTGCGCGCCACCCCTATCTGGTAGACCGTACTGGCCAGATTGCCCAAGACCAGCAAGAGAAGACCCAGCATGCCAGCCCAAGCGGCAATGACCGCGAAGCCCTTCCCGCGCCAGGGCACGGCCAGCAGCTCTTCGGCAGTCTGCGGCAAGGGCTTCTCGCCGGCAGCAACATCAGTCCGTGGGCCATCAGCGATCTCCGCCTCTGCGGCAGGGGGGACTTCCTCGCCCGTTGCTGCACCGGTTCCCTCCTCCTCGTCGCGTCCCAAGACCTCCTGGGCAACAATGATGCGAAAGAGCGTGAAAGGCAAGCTCAATGCAAGAGCGAAGGCTGCCATCTGCAGCAGGCGATAGAGAGCGAAAGACCAGATATGCAGATGCAGCCAGAGAAGATAGCTAGCAAACTGACCGTGGCTGGCCGCAGCCAGGGCCTCACCATAGCCATGCGGCAGCAGCCAGAGCCACTGGTAGAGCGGCGCCCCAAGCAGCAACAGCAGCCCCCCAAGCACATAATAGGAGCCATTGATCCGCAGGCGTGTCAGAAACGTACGTCTCATCCGGGACCTCATTCGCCTAAAAACAAGCTGTCGTCTATATCATAGCAAGAGAAGCCGAGTCCCGACACGGCCTGGGCCATTCGGTCTGCAGTGCAGTGCAGTGCAGGTCGGCGGCTTCAGCGACGAAAGCCACCGACCGCCGACCTCGCTCATCTCCGACTCAACGCAGGAGAAAAGCTGGCAGGCCCTGCTCATGGAGAATGTGCAGCGGACCACTGACGTAGAAGTTACCGAGAATGTTGAGGGCCGTCACCAGCACAAAAAGCGCAACGATCAGAGCCATCAACAGGCGATCGAGCGGACGAGTCTGCAGCTCCGTCAGCCAGGTGCGTCGTCCCACCCCAAAGCAACGCAGCTCCATTGCATTGACAATATCTTCCGCTCCCACTACCGAGCCGATCACAATGGGCACCACCAGCGGGGCCAGGCGGGCGATCCTGCCGAAGATACCGCCGCGCAGCTTATCCAGCTCGAAGCCCCGCGCGCGCTGCGCATCCAGCGTCACACTGAAATCGCGGGCCAGCGTCGGCAGGAAGCGGAACGAGAGATCGATGGCATAAGCAAACTGATCCGGCAGGCCCAGCTGCTTGAAAGCCACTCCGATCTGGCCAGGATTGGTTGTATAGGGGATCACCACCGCCAGGAAGGCAATGCTGAAGTTGCGCAGGCCCATCGTCAGCATGTACGTAATGCTCTCTACGCTGAAGATCAGCGGCTTCGGGCCAACATAGGGAGGATGATTGAGAAAGCCGAAGAACGGCAGCGAGAACAGTTGATGCTGGTGGCTCAGATCGATTCCCTGGACGATGGCACCGCCGGAGAGAAAATAGTTGCCAAAGACCAGGATCACATTGAGAAAGATAATGAAAAGCCAGGCCCGCCTCGTCTCCGACCACTTGAGGCGTGCCAGGGCATAGTAGCAAGCTGATCCCACAAAGCCGACCAGAATCAGCCAGACATTCGACGTCTGAGCCGCGGCCAGACCATAGGCCAGCAGCAAGAGCAGCTTGACCCGTGGATCAAGACGATGAATAGGCGTATCACGCTTGATATAAGGGAGTGCTATGAGCATGGCACATGCTTCCTTCTGCCAACACCACAGAGCAAGAGAGAGAAGGGAGAGCGGCGACAGGAGAGCCGAGAGCGAGACCAGCGACAGCCCCTATCGTCGGTCCTCCCACCCCTCTCCCCCTTCTCCTCGGTCACTCATCTTCGCGAGAACAGAGCCGATTCTCTGATCAGACCAGAGCGGAAAGCGCAGCCCCTCAGCTTCCGCCGCGCCAGCCAGGTTGCGGCTCAGGAGCCTGAGACTGCCCTGCGGGCAGGGCGAGCGACCAGTCAGCGCCCGAAGCGCACCATCGCTGCCCGATAAGCCAGCAGCAGAATGGGCAAGAGGATCAGGCCATTGATCAGGTCGGAGAGCGCCGCCGGCAGCCAGTAGCCGACGACAGCAGTCGCGAAGCTGAGCTTCGAGAGCCAGATCTCCGTAATGGAGGCGAAACCGATGCCGACGATGACCCCCAGCGCGGCAAAGACCTCCGCCAGCACGATGGAGCGCGAATTGCGATAGACGCCCCAGGTAAAGTAGATCACCAGGCCGGCGATAAAGCCAATCAGGGCATTACCTACATCCCAGTTCCAGTAGACTCCATAGCCCGAGATATAGTCGCCCAAGAGGTTGCCCACACCGCCGGAGAAGAGGCCCACCCAGGGACCAAAAACGGCCCCAAAAAAGAGAGGGATGACGATGGCCGGGCGGAACGAGACATTGCCAGCGCTGGGAAGCTGGAGAATATTCGTGAAGTAGCTGAAAATGCCATAGAGCGCCGCCCCAAGCGCCATGTAGACAATGTGCCGGACCCCAATCCCCCACACCCGGCTTGTGACCTCGCGCTCAGACAGGTTCTCTTTCTCGGTCGTAGCCATAAAGCAATGAACTCCTTTCTGGATGATCGCAATGATCGCAGACCCTTGGGATAACACAGACAGACCAGGGACGACAGTCACAGGAAGAAGCAAACCAGCGGAGAAGAGCAGATAGCTCTACTCACTTTCGCCCGTCACGCCAGGCTGCGACTACATTCCGTCAGCAAATAGCGCAAGAGCGAAGTCGGGCGCAAATTACAGCTTTCCAGCAAGGTCTGATCGGCCAGCACCTCTAGCGGTGCCCCATCGGCCACCAGGTGGCCATCCTTGAGGAGAAGAACGCGCTGGGTATACCGCAGCGCGAGATCGAGATCATGCGTAATGAAGAGGAGGGCATCCAGCTCAGGAAGCTCTCGCAGATGCTCCATAAAGGAGATATAGGAGCGATAATCTTGACCCGCCGTCGGCTCGTCCAGCAGCAGAATACGGCTCTCCATCGCCAGGACCGAGGCGATGCTCACCCGCTTCTGCTGCCCGAAACTAAGAGAGAGAGGGGAACGCTCGGCAAAACGAGCTACATCCAGAGCCTCGGCAGCTCGCTGAACAGCGCGCTGGAGCCGCTCGGGCGGGAAGCGCAGATTCTCGGGGCCGAAGCTCAGTTCCTTCTGAACTGTAGGAGCGAAGAGCATGGCACTTGGGCTTTGGAAGACGTAGCCGATGCGCGTCGCCAGCTGGGCCACGCTGAGCTTGCGCGTATCCTCGCCATAGAGCAAGACTGTCCCCGCCGTCGGACGCAGCAATCCTAGCGCCTGCTTGACCAGGGTGGTCTTGCCGGCTCCATTCGGCCCGAGCAGGGCGATCGTCTCGCCACGGCCCACCCTGAACGAAATGCCATGCAGAATCTCCTCGCCATCGGCCTCATAGCGATAGTGGACATTCTCGAAGACGAGCACCGGCTCGGCTGGGTGAGCCTCTGCTGCCCCCGCACTTCTGGTCACAATCGGGCGCACCAGTCGCTCGACCACTTGACGAGGCTCGGTAGCGCGGCGTAGCGTCGCCTCGATCGGCAGCTTCACCTGCTCCGGATCGGCCATCTCCAGAAAGGAGGACACATCACCCAGAAAGACCTGCCTCCCGTCCCGCATTAAAAGTACCTTATCAGGGCGCAGCTTGAGGGTCTCCTCGACGCGATGCTCCACAATAATGACAGCTCGCCCCTCGGCACGCAGGCTATTGATCAGCTCTTCCAGCTCATCGATAGCCCGGGCATCCAGGTTGGCAAAGGGCTCATCGAAGAGGAAAATCGAGGGCTGCATCACCAGGACCCCAGCCGCCGCCACCTGCTGACGCTGCCCGCCCGAAAGCGCAAAGGTCGCCTCCTGACGGAAAGATTCCAGATGGAGACGCTGCAGTACAGCATCAACCCGCCGACGGATCTCGGCCCGCGGCACGTTGAGATTCTCCAGGCCGAAAGCAATCTCCTGCTCAACAGTGCTGCCGACGATCTGCTTCTCGGGATCTTGCAGCATCGTGCCGATATAGCGCGCCCGCTCGCGCAAGCTCATACCAGCAGCCGAACGCCCCTCGATCCAGATCTCCCCACTCAGTTCTCCGCGGAAGGTATGAGGAATGAGGCCATTGAGACACTTGAGCAGCGTGCTCTTGCCACAGCCACTCGGCCCGGCAATCAGCAAAAGCTCCCCATGTGCGAGCGAGAAGGAAATATCGCGAATGGCATACGAGGGCTTCGCCTCCGCACCGGCAACAGAGGAATCAGGGACAGCTATCCTGGTCTTCTTCGATGGAGGCGACTCTTCATCGAGGGCGCGATAGCGAAAGCTCAATCCCTTGACAGCAACAGCCGGAGGTGCGTCCTGCGATGCATCTCTCGTGTTGTCGGGATGAGTAACCATCTATACGTGTTACCTGCTGCTTCCAGTGAACGCAGACAACTTTACGAACAGTGGAAGCCCTTTGATCAGATAAGATTAGCTCTCTGTTAATTGTACCGAGCGACAGGGGAAGCTGTCAATGTTGTCGAGTCTTGCTAGAACAGTGGCTACAGAGATACCGCAATTGCTGTAATCTCATCAATGGAAAGGAAGTACTCCAAGGAAGAACGAGGAAGGCTGTCATCTCACTGACTGGCATCTGCCTTCTATCTGCTCTGGCCATTGCCGCGACCGCTGCCTATACTGCTCTCAGGCAGACAGTGCAGAGCACCGACCTTCCCCGGCAGAGGAAAGTGGAAGGAGCCAGACAAGGAGCGCAGGCCGGGCCTCGTTCAGCCAGTATGGCGCGCTCGCCTCCAGGTGGTTGGGTTGCGCGCTGGTGATTGCGCGCATTCTGGTGATCCGCCTGTCTGTCTTCGCCCCGGGCCGACGTGAGCCGGCCAGCGATCAGCCAGCGATGAGCTAGCAAGCGGAAGGCAGCGCGCTGACTATACAGGACAAGACACGAGCGAGTGAGTCAAGGATGATACCCAGGAGCGTCTTGAAAGGAGTCAGACCGTGTCTACCCGCATCTCGCGGCGCGAACTACTGCAGCAATCGCGCAATCTGCTGGTAGCGCTGCCGCTAGGTTCCCTGGGAGCAGCGCTTGCCGGTATTGAAAGCCCCCTTGGGGCAAGCGCGGCTCCCGCTCCCCAGTACAACCTGGCTGCAGCCCTACAGATGTCGATCTACTTCTATGACGCCCAGAAATCCGGGCCAGGCGTTACCGGCGGTCTCCTCCCCTGGCGCGGCGACAGCGACCTCTCCGACGCCGCCGTTCCCCTGCAACCCAAGAACAGCAACAACGTCGGGACCAACATGTCGGCCTCCTTTATTGCCGCCCATCGGCAGGTGCTTGACCCGGCAGGCAAAGGCACCGTCGACGTCAGCGGAGGCTTCCACGACGCTGGCGATCACGTGAAATTTGGCCTGCCTCAAGCGTACGCCATCTCTACGCTGGGCTGGGGCTTCTATGAATTCCGCCAGGCGTTCGTCTCCGCCGGGCAGGAGGCCCACATGATGGCCATCCTGCGCTGGGGCTGCGATTACCTCCTGCGCTCTACCTTCCGCGATAGCAGCGGCAATGTGGTGGCCTTCTGCTATCAGGTCGGCGAAGGCTCCATCGATCATACTGTCTGGGCGCCGCCCGAAGTGGAGAACCTGGCGCGCCCGGCCTACTTCGCCACCTCCGAGACGCCGGCCAGCGACATGTGTGGACAGGCCGCTGCCGCTCTGACCATCATGTCCCTCAACAGCCAGAGCAGCGACTCCACTTACGCCGCCAAATGCCTGGATTACGCTAAGGCGCTCTATCGTTTCGCCGTTGCCAATCGTGGCCTTGGCTACTCTGGGGGCTTCTATAACTCCAGCGGGGACAGCGACGACCTGGCCTGGGCCGCTATCTGGCTCTATATCGCCACTGGCCAGCAGTCCTATCTGAACGATATTATCGCCACCGACTCCAGCGGTCACTATACCGGCTACCTCAAGGCCATTATGAACAGCACCCAGGATAACTGGCAAAATACCTGGGTACACTGCTGGGACGCTGTTTGGGGGGGCATGTTCCTCAAGCTCGCGCCCATCACCAACGACTCCAAGCACTGGTATATCGCCCGCTGGAACCTCGAATACTGGTCCAATGTGGCCCACCAGGACCCCAACGATAAGAATTTCCTCAAGCCCACGCCCGGCGGCTTCATGGTCATCAATACCTGGGGGTCCTGCCGCTACAACACCGCCGCCCAACTCTGCGCCCTGGTCTATCGCAAGTACACTGGCGACTCGCGCTTCTCCGACTGGGCCGTAGGGCAGATGAATTATATTCTGGGCAGCAATCCGATGAACCGCTGCTACATGGTGGGCTTCTCCTCGAATGCGGCCAAACATCCTCACCATCGCGCAGCCCACGGTTCCTTCACCAACAGTATGTCTGACCCTCCCAACCATCGCCACACCCTTTGGGGTGGCCTGGTCGGCGGCCCTGACACCAGCGACTATCACGACGATGCAACCAACGATTTCGTCTACAATGAGGTGGCGGTCGACTACAGCGCGGCCTTCGTGGGAGCACTGGCGGGCCTCTACTACTACTACGGCTCTGGCCAACAGCCCAATCCTAATTTCTCGACCGCCGAAACGCCGGTCAATCCCTTCTTCGTCGAAGCGCTGGTCAATCAGGATAGCAACCAGAGCACACAGATCACGCTGACGCTCCATAGCGACACCACCCAGCCGCCGCAGTTCGTCACCGGCCTCAAGGTGCGCTACTTCTTCAACATCAGCGAGCTGCAGGCCATCGGTCAGTCGATTAACTCGGTCTCGGTAGCCATCTACTACGACCAGAACCAGTACCTGCCCAACGGCGGCCCGGTCGCCGTGCGTGGCCCCTACGCCTGGGGCAACTCCACTACGGTCTACTACTACGAATTCGACTGGTCGGCCTACCCGCTCTGGTATACGCGCGATCTCGAATTCGCCCTGATCGTGGCCATCGGCAGTGACTACAAGTATCACTGGGACTCGTCGAACGACTGGAGCCGTCAGGGCCTGACCTCGACCAGGGCGATCACCCAGTATATACCAGTCTACCGCAACGGCACGCTGGTCTTTGGGCAGGAGCCGCCAAAGTCATAACCGCGGCGGCAGCTCCCCATTCCCAGGAGGGAGCAAGACAGGTAGCCTGACAAGCAAGCACACTAAGCCAAGGCAGCAGCAACCGATAGGGCCTGCTCTCAGGGATGAGATAGCCGCAACACATGAGGAGGGAACGCTCGTGAAGAAAGCCCTGTCCTGCGGTCTGCCAGCGCTCTTGGCCTTACTGGCACTCGCGCTGGCAGGTCTGATCTGGTACGCGCCCCAGCATGCGCCACGTGCCCAGGCCGCCGTCTCCTACAGCGGCCTGCACGTTTCGGGTAATCAGCTCCTCAACGGCTCCGGCCAGCCGGTTCGCCCGCTGGGAGTCGATCGCTCCGGCACCGAGTATATGTGCGACGCCGCCGGCGATACCACCGTCTTCGACGGGCCGAGCGATGCCGCCTCGGTAGCCGCCATGATGAGCTGGCACCTCAATGCCGTGCGCCTCCCGCTGAACGAGGATTGCTGGCTCGGGATCAATGGCTATCCCGCCGCCCAGTACACCGCGGCTCAGTACCGGCAGGCCATCATCGATTATGTGAACCTGCTGACCTCCAATAACTTGATCACGATTCTTGACCTGCACTGGAGCGCCCCCGGCACCCAACAAGCAAACAAACAGCTTGCGATGCCAGATCTGGACCACGCGCCAGCCTTCTGGACCTCGGTGGCCAATACCTTCAAGAACAATTCATCGGTGATCTTCGATCTCTACAACGAGCCTTTCACCACGAGCTGGGATTGCTGGCTCAACGGGAGCGCGGCAGCCAACGCCAGCCCCTGCACCGACGTGCCCTTTGCTGTGGCCGGCATGCAGACGCTGGTGAACACCGTGCGCGCCACCGGGGCCACCAATGTCATCATGCTCGGCGGCCTGGCCTACGCCAACGATCTGTCAGGCTGGCTTTCCCACAAGCCCAGCGATTCTTTGAATAACCTGGCTGCCTCTTTTCACCTCTACAATTTCAATACATGTAACTACACCAATTGCTGGGTCCTGACGGTGGCGCCTGTGGCGGCGCAGGTGCCAGTGATCGCCGGGGAGATCGGCGAGAATGACTGCGCCCACGGCTTCATCGACATGGCCATGACCTGGCTGGACCAGAACAACATCGGCTATCTGGCCTGGGCCTGGGACACCTACAACTGCTGGAGCTTCCCGTCGCTCATTACCGACTACAACGGCACGCCGACGCCCTACGGGCAGGGTCTGCTCAACCACCTGACGGACCTCGCCAACGGTGTCACCCCAACACCAACGCCCACACCGCTGCCTGGCCACTACTGCGCCGCCCACTATAGCGCCAGCTACTGGGCAGGTGGCATGACGGCCAATATCACGATCACCAACATCAGCAACGCTGCCATTGTCGGCTGGACCCTGGTCTTTACCTTCCCTGGGGACCAGCAGATCACGGCGGGCTGGAGCGCCACCTGGAGCCAGCAGGGCCAGCAGGTTACGGCCCGCGATGTGGGCTACAACGACGTCATTGCTGCCGGTGGCTCGCTCTCTATTGGCTTCAATGGCACCTGGACCAGCAACCACAGCGATCCGACGGTCTTCACCCTTAACGGCGTGACCTGCAACACAGTCTAACCACGGGAGAGGTCGCGCCAGATGGCGGAGGACCCAGGGGCAATACCGGACTTGCTCGTGACGGACACGGGGCTGAGTCAGGTACTGGTCTCCAGCGCAGCGCGCACAGTGGTGGTGGCCAGGCTGCCCGGCTCAGCCCGGCACCCGTTCACATACATCTCTTCAGACCAACAACATCTGACTGACCAAACAACAAGGAGAGTCCTCTGGAGAAAGGAAGACAGGCTATGCTCAGGAAACAGCTCAAGACTCTATGCGCTGGGCTGGCGCTCCTGGCGCTGATCGGCGCCCTGACGCTCAGCATCGTCGTCCAGGCACGCCCGGCCTACGCAGCATCAAGCGTCACCATTAATGGGGCGACGACTTACCAGACCATCGATGGCTTTGGCGCCTCCGAAGCCTTCGGACAGGCCAATGCCATGATCAACGCAGGCTCCACGCTTGAGAGACAGATGTTGGACTTGCTGTTCAGTCCGACGACCGGCGCCGGGCTGACCATTCTGCGCAACCTGATCCCTTCGGACAGCAGTCACACAATTGAGCCAAACAGCCCGGGCAGCCCGACAGCCACGCCGCAATATGTGTCCATCGGGACTGACTGGGGCCAGCTGCCTCTGACCCAGCAGGTGATTCAGAACTACGGCGTGACGCGCATCTACGCCGACGCCTGGAGCGCTCCCGGCTTCATGAAGACCAACGGTTCCGAGAGCAACGGTGGCACCCTCTGCGGTGCTCCTGGGGCGACCTGCAGCTCGGGCGACTGGCGCCAGGCTTATGCTAACTATCTGGTGCAGTACATTAAGGATTATCAGGCGGCGGGCGTGACCATCACCAACATAGGCTTTGTCAACGAGCCGAATCTGACCACCTCCTACTCCAGCATGGTCATGAATCCCACGCAGACCGCCGACTTTGCCAAGATTCTGGGGCCGACCCTGGCCAATGCGGGTCTGTCGGCCCAGATCGTTTGCTGCGATGCTGAGGGCTGGGACCTGGCCCCAAGCTACACCAGCGCCATTGTCAACGATGCAACGGCCAATTCCTATGTCAAGGTGATCTCCAGCCACGGCTACACTGGCGCCCCGACTTCGTCGCTCAACTCGAACGGCAAGCCGGTCTGGGAAACCGAGTGGTCGACCTTCGATAGCTTCGATGCCGCCTGGGACGATGGCAGCGATGCCTCCGGTCTGACCTGGGCCCAGCATATTCACGTCGGACTGACCTCGGCGAACCTGAGCGCCTTCCTCTACTGGTGGGGCGTGGCCAGCACCTCGGTTTCGAGCGACAATCAGGGCCTGATCCAGCTGAACGGCACGACCATTACGCCGTCGAAGCGCCTGTGGGCCTTCGCCAACTACAGCCGCTTCGTCCGACCCGGTGCGGTGCGCATCGGTGCCAGCAGCTCCGACAGCAATCTGCTGGTCTCGGCCTACCGCAACACCAATGGCACGCTGGCCATCGTGGTCATCAACCTGGCAAGCAGCAATACGGCGACGACTTTCTCGCTGCAGAATACCAATGTGGCGAATGGGGCCACGGTGACCCCCTATCTGACGAATAGCAGCAACAACACAGCGGCCCAGGCGACGCTCTCGGTAAGTGGTGGCTCCTTCAGTGCGACCGTGCCGGCGCGCTCGCTGGTGACCTACGTCATCCCGGCTGGCACCGGAGGCGTTACACCAACTCCCACGCCGGCCCCAACCAGCACGCCTACCCCGGCGCCGTCGCCCAGCCCAACGGCGACGCCTTCACCGACACCGGCTCCTACTAGCACGCCTTCACCTACTCCTACCCCAACACCAGGGGCAGCCTGCCAGGTGCACTATAGCGTCGCGAGCCAGTGGCCGGGCGGCTTCCAGGGCAGCATCACCATCACGAATACGGGGAGCAGCCCCATCAACGGCTGGACCCTGCGTTTCAGCTTCACGGCTGGTCAGCAGATCACTCAGCTCTGGAACGGGAGCTATACGCAGCAAGGGGCCCAGGTGACGATCACCAACGCCTCCTACAACGCCCAGATCCCGGCGGGCGCCACTCTGGGCGCTTCACCAGGCTTCCTGGCTAGCTGGAACGGCAGCAATCCCGCGCCAACTTCGTTCACCTTGAATGGCGCGACCTGCAGCGTCGTCTAGAGCGCGGCGAGCTGAGATGAGGTGAGGTGACAAGAACAAAGGACACCTTGCCTCTCCAGCTCGCCCTATGGCAGGCATTTCCTTTGAAGAAAGGAGGCAAGAACCGCCCACCGAGCTGAAGCTAGAGCAGCAGTGCTCGTCGGAGCTAGCGCCCTGTCCAACGCCCGTGAGAGCGGCGCGGCGAGAGGGCAGACGCTCCACGGGCCCCGCTCCACGCATCTTCTCTGCTGAAAACGTGAAGCCTTTTCTTTTCAAGAGGCACCGGATAGGTCCTTCATCGACCTGTCCGGTACCTCCTTCTTTTGGCTGCAGCACGGCACGAGGTCTTGACAAAGACCTGCGCCTCTCCCATAGTTTCCCCAGAGAGCAATGAAACCCTCGATTGGCCCGTCCCGCAACCAGGCAGCAAGAGAGCGAGCCAGGATCTCTGCCCGCCGCGCGCCAGGATCGGAGTAAGCGACAAAGGGTTTCTGTCAGCTGCACAGCGAGGCCTATGCCCAGCCTGGCCCTGCAAGGTATCATAGATGACAAAAGACGATAGAGGAGAAGCCTACAACCACTATGGAAACTCATCAATTATCTTGGTTCGGGGAGTCGTCGGCTCCTGATTGCGTTGAGCACTTCGACAGCCAGCAGCGGATCGTCGTTCATCTGGGCGATGCGCTGGGCTTCCTGAAGACGCTGCCCTCAGAAAGCATTGCCCTGGTCATTACTTCTCCACCTTACAACCTGGGCAAGGAGTATGAGACGCGCAAAGATGTCCTGGCATACTTGCAAGAGCAAGAAGCCGTCATCGATGAAATCGTTCGGGTGACCAGTCCAGAGGGCAGTATCTGCTGGCAGGTCGGGAACTTTGTTGAAGCTGGTGAGGTATTTCCTCTAGATATCTTCTATTATGACATCTTTAAGAAAAAAGGCTTGAAGCTAAGGAACAGAATAATATGGCGTTATAGTCATGGAATGCACATGTCTCGTCGTTTTTCTGGGCGCTACGAAACGATTCTGTGGTTCACCAGAGGAGATCACTATACATTTCATCTAGATCCCGTGCGTGTTCCAGCCAAGTATCCAGGCAAGCGGCATTACAAGGGACCCCATAAGGGGGCGCCGTCGGGGAACCCTCTAGGGAAAAATCCCTCAGATTTCTGGGAGGTGGTGGTCCAAGATTGGGAAGAGGAGGTCTGGTATATCCCCAATGTGAAAGCGGCGCATCCCGAGAAGACGAGCCATCCATGCCAGTACCCTGTAGAGTTAGCCGAGCGCTGTGTGTTAGCACTCACGAATGAAGATGAATGGGTGCTTGATCCCTACTGCGGCGCCGGTTCGTCCCTCATTGCAGGGATCAAGCACGGTCGGCGTGTAGCAGGGTGCGACAAGGAGGAAGCCTACATCAAGATCACGCACGAGCGCATCCGAGCTTTTTTCGAGGGGTGCCTGCCGCTCAGGCCATTGGGGCGTGAACTCTATCAGCCAAGCGGCAAGGTCGCGCGTGTTCCCATCGAATGGGAACAGGGAGCCATCCCTCACGCCTATGGAAATGCCAGGGCAGAGCTTACATAAGTGCTCTGCCATCGGTTCCTTTCTCGATGCGTGGCGCCGACTTGCTTACCGCATCCTGCTCAATGGCAACTACCCAGAGCACACCTCTTGACATCCTGGGAACCTTGTAGTATCATGAAAACGCCGACGCGGGGTGGAGCAGCGGTAGCTCGTTGGGCTCATAACCCAAAGGTCGCAGGTTCGAATCCTGCCCCCGCAATCCAGCCAGTGTCTCCCCTGTCTCTCTTCCTTATGAGGTGCAGGCACGCTGGCAGGGTAAAATTCAGTGCTTTCAGCACTATGCCTTTCTCATTACTCGCCAACGACGCGGGGTGGAGCAGCGGTAGCTCGTTGGGCTCATAACCCAAAGGTCGCAGGTTCGAATCCTGCCCCCGCAATTTCTTCTCTTGCCTCCGTTAAGGCACGCTCTAGCGACAACGCATACTTCGCCTCACTCGTCTCTGCGAGTGAGGCTTTTTCTCGTCCATTTCCTGGCCCTCTCCCTGACCCTCGCTCTCGCGCAGCTTCTCCCAAAGATGGCCTTCTCCCTCTTGACAGGATGTGGTAAGATAAGAGTCGAAATCACTAGCAAGGCAGCTCTGCCAGCCGGAGTCGCAACCTCTGGCAAGGTGCTGGCTTTCCCAGGAGCATCCTTTCTCAACAGCAGCGCTGCCCCTGGTCAGTCCGTTCGATGGCGGCGTAGCTCAGTCGGTAGAGCAGGGGACTCATAAGCCCTGGGTCGTAGGTTCGAGTCCTACCGCCGCTACCAGGTAGCGCCGAAGATAGAGGCGCTCATCATAGACCAGCAGGTAGATCGGTCGAAAGAAGATAGGCCCCTCGCGGTCTATCTTTTCTTTTTGTGTAATGGCTTGGGGAACAAACATGCAGTGAGGGGGATAACACTGACTCACAGAGCTTTCCAGCAATCGATCGCTCGTGGCTGCCCGCGCAGCCAGCCAGCCAGCCAGAGAGGCCATCCTTGCGAGAGGGAGCAGTTCCATATCCACTGCGACAGCGCTCCCCTGCAACTCTGCTGCCTCAGCTACAGGGGAGGCCATCCACCAGCGCTCGCCTTAGTTAGAAGTTAGAAACAGCTACCTCGTCGCCCCGTCGCCACGCCAGCACCAGGTTCGCGCGAAGAAAGAAGGCTGTTTTCCCAGCTTCTTACCTCAGCTCCCTACTGGAATAGCTCCGTCACCGAGCGGTTCTCATGGATACGGCTGATCGCTCCAGCGAAGAGTTCCGCCACCGACAAAATCGTCATATTGGGTAAGCGCTTCTCTTCCGGCAGAGGAATGGTGTCCGTCACCACGATCTCCTTGATCTCGGCCTCGCGCAGCCGCTCGATTGCCGGACCCGAGAAGACGCCATGTGAGGCACAGCAATAGACCTCACGCGCCCCATGTTCACGCACGACCCGCACCGCCTGCGTGATTGAGCTGGCCGTATCGATCTCCTCATCGACAATCAGAGCGTGGCGTCCCTCCACATTGCCGATCACGTTCTTGGCCTCTGTCACCCCGTCATTGCCTAAACGGCGCTTCTCGACAATGGCCAGCGGCGCATTCAGGCGATCGGCCAGTTGGCGAGCCTTCTTGGCGAACCCTTCATCGGCAGAGACCACGGTAAAGTTCTCCAGTCCCTTGGCCCGGAAATAGCGCGCCTGCAGGGTCTGGGCCGTCAGCTCATCAACCGGAATATTGAAGAATCCCTGGATCTGACCAGCATGCAGGTCCATTGTCAAGACACGATGGGCCCCGGCCACTGTGATGCAATCAGCCAGGAGCCTGGCCGTAATAGGAACCCGCGGCTGATCCTTCTTATCGGTGCGACCATAGGCATAGTAGGGAATGACCGCCGTAATGCGCTGCGCCGAGGCCCGCTTGAGAGCATCGATCATGATCAGAAGTTCCATGATCGAGCGATTGACCGGCGAGCTGAAAGGCTGAATGACAAAAACGTCGTGGCCACGAACGTTTTCGTTGATTTTCACAAAAATGTTTTCGTTGCTAAATTGGAAGACCTCGGCCTTTCCCAGCTCGATCCCCAGGTGACGGCAGATGGCAGCAGCCAGCACGGGATTGGCGTTACCTGTGAAAACACTGAGCTTGTTCATAGCACCTCCGGCCTGCCTGCGCCCAGTATAGCACAAGGCTGCCTCGATGTAAACTATGGATGACTTAAAAAGAACCTGCTCAGATTTTATCGAGAAATAATGGCGCTACGTGCTTGGAGAAAGCAAGTTGGCAGGATAAGACCAGACAACAGCAGGCGTAAAGCAGGCTCAATAGTTACCACTCGCCTAGCCAGCGCCGCCTGATTCCGGCCAGGGCAGGAGCGACGGAGAGGTCAGGCCCAACACCAGGCCACATAAGAGATCATAGCCCGAACTGGCCCCCAGGGCCAGCACAGCCTGCGCTTGTGCAAGCAGGCGCTCCTCATGCTCCTCAGCGAGACTTTCCAGCAGCTGGAGCAGCGGCAGAGCGAAGCAGCCGCGCGCGGCCCATGAGAGCCAGGTTCGACTCAGCAGGTGCGTCCGTGGTCCAGCCGCCTCCAGCAGCTGCGCGCAGGTCGTCAGGAAGCCTGGTTCAGCGCCACGGAGCCACCAGCCAGCGGCCAGCCAACCGACAAGCAGGTCATCGCCCGAGGGAGTAAGGCCCGGGCCACGTCCGGCCAGCAGTTCAGCCAGCGTCTTGGGTTCCTCTGGCAGGCAGTGCTCGCCGCGGAGCGCTGCGTTCATAGCTGCCAGCAAGGGATGACTCTCCTCCTGGCGCACCCTCAGTAGCCCAGGCGCCAGGAGCAGCCGGCGCAGGCGCTCTCGGTTCCGCACCAGTAGCATCGGCTCAAGATGCGGCGGGCGCCTGAGCTGTGTCCGCCAGCATGGGCAGCTTTGCAGGTCAACTGACCAATGAAGATCTTCTATATACAGGCGCCCAGCCCCCAGCAACACCGGCATGCCGGGCCGCAGGGCGCAGAAAGGAAAGGCCCCCCGCGCAGCTCTCAGACGAATACCATTCGGCAGAGCCGGGCCATCCTGCGCATTCAGTGACAGCACGAACTCAAGTGGGAAGAGCAGATTAGCAGCGGCAGAGAAAACGCTGTGCACCTCTCCACGCTGCACCGCACCGGCGATGGCCCCCGCAATTGCTTCGCTACAGGCCAGTGCCGAGGAGACAGGGGCCAGGCCCTCCATTACTCCTCTGGCTCCTTCGGAGTCGAGATCAACAGGCGCAGGAAGCTCGTAATGGCCAGGAAGATCAGGGCATAGACGGCCATCGCAATCAGCGTCGGCCATTCAAAGGCCCAGTTATGCAGCGATGGGGTCTTGACAATACCATTGAAAGGCAACAGGATAATCCCAGTCAGGGCGTAGAGCAGGCCAGCGAAGGCATTACTGGGGTCAGCAGCAATGAGGCGGAAGATAAAGCGGAGCAGCAAAGCCACCTCCAACACCGCCAGAAACCACCACAGAAAGTCTTTAAACTTGCCGATCGCAAAGACCAGTGTGCGAGCCTCATTCTCACGATTGACCAGCTCCAGCTCAGCCATCGGCAGCGATGGCGCCACCGGAGCTGAAGCTGCCACCGGCTCGTGAGGCGGCGGAGGTGCCTGCTTCGGCTGCAATTCCTCCATCGGAGGTAATGCGCCTGGTGGCGGCACTCTGCCTGGTTCGGCACTGGTCGGATCACTGTAAAATGGGTCTCCGTACATAGCACCTCTCCTCTGTTCATCAACTGTCCACAGGAGCGAATAAAGCAGAGAGTCTCACCTGCAAGGATTATAACATACTATGGTCTACTATGAACTATTGCGTTTGAGTAAAACGACCCCCTCGGCGCGTGCAATGAGACGAAATTGTCCCGAGGCCGTCAAGCGATTGAGAATCTCGATCGTACTGGCACGATCCTCGGGAAAAACCGCGTTGAGATCGACAATGATGTAGTCAACTGTATACTGCTTTCCATCGATCGTGCCGGTAAAAGAGGGAAAGACCGCCAGCCGCTGCCTTTCGCTGAGATGTGGATTGAGATTATCCCCCGCCGAGACGGAGGCATCCGGCGGGATCATCGCCAGCAGCTGCTGGATGTGCTGCTCACGCGGCCCAGGCTCATGATCGGCCCAGAAACTATTGAGCACCGGCGCCTCGGCGACGTAATTGACGCCGATGAGCAGCAAGATCCAGAGCATAGCATACCACTGCAGGCACGTCAGGTTGATCTGCCGGGCCAGCGGGACCATCCGCATGCAGAAGCGCTGCCATTGCTTGCGCCACCAGGCCGGCTGGAGCAGGCGCAGAGCCAGCTTCCGCAGGCGCAGGTACTTATCCTGTCCCCAGTTTCGCAGCGCCTGAGCGCGCTCCATCGGCAAGCGCTTTGCCAACCAGACTGGCCACAATCGTCTCCCGCCACTCACTGCTTCCTCGTCCACATCCTCGGATGCCCCACCCTGCCCCCCTTCTCTTCTCCGCTCCGGCACCATCAGCTCCAGCGGGGGGAGTGGCTCCCCGCGCCAGCTCGCCCAGAGGGCCAGGAAGCGCCGCAGACCGACGATCCCCGCCATCACCGCAAAAGGAATGATCGTGGCATTGTAGTGGTAGACGCCGCTATACAGGGCCGGGTTCGTATTCAGAATATTGACCGCCAGACTTGGCAGGGCCGGAATCAGCCATTCAGGGGCGAGCAGAGCGAAAAAGCCCGTATTTCTGATGAGGCTGGCCAGATAGTAGAAGCGCTCCACCGTGAAGAAGGTGGTGAAGAGCAGCCAGGGATGGAGCAGCAGATTGACGATAGCAGCGCCGGGCGAGCTACCAAGCGTCTCGTAGCGATACCAGAAGTTGTTGGCCTGCTGGCCTGGGAAAAAATGGGGAATGATCACCCCAAAAGCCAGGGCCGACCACAGGAAGCCGCCAATGAAGAGCGCCAGGCCCAGGCGCGGCAGACGATAGCGCCAGATCATCACGAGGCCCAGCAGACCGATCGCCAGCGGCACATCCTCTTTACAGGAGGCCGCCAGGAAACAGCAAACTACCAGAAGCACATAGCGACGATAGGTGAGGGCCAGCAGAGCATAGAGCAGCAGCGGCGTGGCCAGGCTCACAGCATGGAAATCGAAGATGTTCAGACCCAGCAAGGCCGGCGCCAGCAGATAGGCCACCACGCAGAGGGCCGCCAACAGCGGCCAGCGCGGTAGATAGTAGCGGGCCAGCAGAAAGACAGGGAAAGCCCCCAGCGCCAGTACCAGCGTTTGAAAGATGAGCAGGGTGCGCGGGTCGGAGCGAATCAGATAGAGGAGTGAGAGCAGTAACAGGATGGGTTCAAAATGCACCCCCAGGCGGGTAGGGGGACCATACCAGTCGATCGCCTGGTTCGTGAACTGGAAGGGCCGGCCATGTAAGGTGTTCCAGATGGCCTGGTCATAGTTACCCAGATCGAAGGCCGTCGCCTTGAACGTATCGTAGCGGAGCACGGCTTGATGACTCATCTCCAGGAAATACACCAGCGTCGCCAGCACAACCAGGCCCCAGGCTAGCCACAGTTGGACCCGCAGATTGAATACTTTCATAGCCCCTTCGCTCTGAGCTACTCTTTCTCTCTTTTCATACCTTCTGACCTTCTGGCCCCCCTCTATCCTGCCATCACCCGCACCCGCCTGGCCTCGTACTCCTCCCTCCCTCTATCGGTCCCCTTATATATAAATGACGTTCTGCCAGATGCCAATGCCTACCAGGATGATAAAGGACCAGACAATGACATGCTCTGGCCACGTGCCTGTACGGAAGCGCCAGTCAGGATTGGGAGGGAAGCCAAAGCGCTTCGGGTTGGGCCAGAGCAAAGGTACTCCGCCCTCAGTAAGAGCATCGCAGAGTATGTGGACAATGCAGCCAAAGAGTACGGCGAAGAAGATCATATGGGTCGCGTTCATGAGGCTTGCCGGTGCACTCAGGCCGCGCATCGCCAGCAGGGAGAGGACCAGTTGCTGCGCCCCCAGTGCGAGCAGGGAGCCAAGTAGCAGGCCGAGCAGACTGTGAAAGAGGGTACGATGGCCTGCTATATGCTGAATCTCGCGGCTGATCCAGCCGAATTTGCGCCCAAGCGTGCTATGGGCGTTGTCGATGTCGGGCAACAGCGCGCCAAAGCCGACGGCAACGTAGTAGATCGCCTTAGCCACGACGAGCTTCAGGGGAACACTGGGCGCCAGGGTGATCGGGGGACCACTCAGGTGAACAAGACTGTCCAGAACAACACCAGCCGTGAGGCCAATCAGAAGATGTGACCTGCCTACCATAACAGCGTTTCTCCATCCGCAAGCGAAAATTGAGCTTCGTCTTCGAGTGAAGGTTTCACGCGGCTATTGTAGGGGGTCTTCAGTGACTGCGCAAGAGGATTCCCGCGCAGAATCAGCAGCTCAGCCAGCCAGCCAGTGAGAGCCAGACCAGAGAGTCCGAGGTCGCGGCACCAGCCCGCCTCTTCGTGAGCTGGCCGCGGCGATGGAGTGAGGGAGAAGCTCACTCGGGAGGAAGAGCCACCTTAATCAGGCCGTCCTCAACACGTACAGGATAGAGCACCAGATCCTGACGGGCAGGACCACGCAGGACCTTGCCAGTACGGAGATCGAACTGGGCTCCGTGAACGGGGCAAGTGAGGACGCCGTCCTGCAGCTCTCCCTCGTAAAGGCGTCCCCCAACGTGGGTACACTCTCCATTACAGGCATAGACCGCGCCGTCGACCTTGGCCAGGCAGATCGCTTCACCCTCAACCTCGACTCCCAACAGCTCCCCCTCACCCAGCTCATCCCAGCGTGCAACGGCCACAAACTCACTCATGGCAGCCTCATCCCCTCGCAAGAGTTGGTTTGTTCGTGCTCATCGCAGCCTTCCCCCATCATTCAGATGCCGCGTCCCTGGACAGGGATAATGGCCCCAGTGACGCCATCGCTGGCGGCGGTGGCCAGAAAGATAGCCACCTCGGCAATCTCGCGAGGACTGACCCACCGGGCGCGCAGCTCCTCGGGAGAGGGATGCAGCTCATCGAGATTGGACTGCGTGGCAATCAAGCCGGGGGCAATGGCGTTGACAGAGATCCCGACCGCCTTGCCTGCCTGAGCAAAGGTGCGCGTCAGGGCATCCACCCCCGCCTTGGCACAGTTGTAGGCCAGCGTCTGCGCCCCGGCGTTCTGAATGCTGTAGGCCCGGCTAAAGTTGATAATCTTGCCGCCTCCCTGGGCCAGCATCACCGGCCAAACCGCGCGCGTGCAGAGAAAGGCCGTGCGCAGATTATTATTCAGCTCCCGCTCCCAGTCCTCTAGCGCATACTCGTGAGGGGGAGCATACTTCGTCAGCCCGCCAGCCAGATTGACCAGCACATCGATGCGACCCTGCCAGGCCAGTGCCTCCGCCACCAGCTGCTCTGCTCCCTGCTCGCTGGTCAGATCCGCAGCCACTCCCTTGACCCTGGCGCCACGCTCCTGCAGCTCGGCAGCCCGAGCCGCCACCCGCTCCGCACTGCGCGAAGCAATTACCAGCGTTGCCCCCTCCTCAGCAAAAAAACCGGCCAGGGCAAAGCCCATCTGACCCGGATGGCTCACGCCGGTAATCACCGCAACTTTTCCTTCCAGACGCATCGTTCAGGCAGCTCCTTTCCGTCGCTTCACACATCCGCTGCCTTGCCAGACCCTATGAGCCGCCTACAGCTCATCATCGCGCTCCTCGGCATGCTCCGGGCGCTCCAGGCCAGCCAGGACCAGGCTTTTATGAAGGACGCGCAGCCCTAAGAAGGCGCACTTCATCCGCGCAGGACTGATGGGAATACCCAGCGCCTCCAGAATATCATCTTTGCCCAGGCGCACCACTTCTTCTACGCTCTTACCCTCCACCATCTCCGTCAGCATCGAGGTGGCCGCCTGACTGATCGCGCAGCCCCGGCCCTGAAAGCGCACCGCCGTAACGCGATCGCCTTCGACCAGGAGATCCATGCTCACCTGATCGCCACAGAGCGGATTGGAATCCTCCACGTGCACCGTCGGATTCTCCAGCCGCCCATAGTTGCGCGGATCGCGATAATGATCTAGAATATACTCACGATAATCCATCGACATCGCGCTGCCTCCAGGTAAGGAATCGACCAGGCGGCAAGACAAGATAGACTGACAAACAACCCCTGCCGCACCCCCCTCATCCCCCACCTACCCTGGTCTATCTCGCCTCGCCCAGTTCCTGTGCATCACGGCCCGGCACAGGCGCGGCCAGCCAGTGAGCGGCGGCAATCTTGTAAGCAAGCAAGCAAAGAAACAGGCAGGCAGGCAGCGTAAAGCGGCCAGGCACAGGATTATTATAGTATAGACCTAGAGCTGAAAAATCTCCAGCGCCCGCCGCAGTCCCTGGACCAGCACATCGATCTCTTCCGGCAGCGTATAGACATAGAAGCTGGCGCGGGCGGTTGCCACCAGGCCCAGATGCTCCATGAGAGGCTGTGCGCAGTGATGGCCAGCGCGAATAGCCACGCCGAACTCCTGATCGAGGATCGACGCCAGATCGTGGGGATGGATATCGGCCAGCGAAAAAGAGACCACCCCGCCGCGCTGCTCCCCCGAGGCTGGCCCATAGATTCGCAACTGAGGAACCGTCTGCAACCGCTCCAGCGCGTAGGCCGTAATCGCTCGCTCATGCTGGCGAACCCACTCCATGCCGAGCGCGCTCAAATAATCGACAGCCGCCCCCAGACCAACGGCCTCGGCAATGGCCGGCGTACCCGCCTCAAACTTCCAGGGCAGATCGTTCCAGGTCGAGGAGCGCAGGCTGACACTGCGGATCATATCGCCACCCCCCAGGAAAGGCGGCATGGCCTCCAAGAGCTCGCGCTTGCCGTAGAGCACCCCAATCCCGGTTGGGCCCAGCATCTTATGGCCGCTAAAACAAACAAAATCAGCATCCAGCTCCTGGACATCCAGCGGCAAATGAGGAGCACTCTGGGCGGCATCCACCAGGACCACAGCCCCAGCAGCGTGGGCCTGAGCGATCATCTCCTTCACAGGATTAATCGTCCCCAGGACATTGGACATTTGAGTAAAAGCCACCAGCTTCGGCCCCTGCTCCAGCAGCCGGGCATAGACATCCAGCTGCAGCAAGCCCTCGGGTGACACCGGGACAAACTCCAGCCGCGCCCCGCTACGCTGGGCCAGTAGCTGCCAGGGGACCAGATTGCTGTGATGCTCCATCGTTGTCAGCACAATCAGATCGCCGGCCCTAATGTTCGCCCACCCCCAGCTATAGGCCACCAGATTAATGCTCTCGGTCGTATTGCGCGTAAAAATGACCTGCCTGCTCTGGCGCGCGTTGATAAAGCGCGCCACCTTCGTCCGCGCGCGCTCCAGGGCCGCCGTCGCCTCCTCGCTAATCTCGTAGACACCGCGGTGCACATTGGCATGAGAGCTGCGATAGTAGGCATTCATGGCCTCAATGACCGCCAGCGGCTTCTGCGAACTGGCCGCGCTATCCAGATACACCAGCGGCTTGCCATGAACCTGCCGCGACAGAATCGGGAAATCGCCTCGGATCTCCTCCACACTGCGTGGCTCGCGGCGCACCTCAACAACGTCCTGCATGGTATTCCCTGATCTCTTTCTCTCTACAATGGGCTCGCCAGCTCGTTGGCGGGCCGCATCTCCCGTGCGGCCCACGGCAGGCAGACAGGCAGGGAGGAGGAAGAGCACCCCCCAGTCCTCTTCTTTGCCCGCCAGGCGAGCGCAACAGCAGCCAAAAGCCAATCAGAAAGCAAAGAAAGAAAGAAAGAAAGAAAGAAAGAGAGGAGGAGCCGCGAGCAAAGCTCGCATCCTCCATCCCTGGCCAGACGGGGCAGCGGGAGCCTCTGCCCGCGCCTACTCTGGCAGCAGACGGATCTCCTCCTCTTCCGAAGGGCGATCGAAGCTCACCGCGCTCTCATCAACGCCCTCGATCTCCCAGCGCTCCTGAGCCTCGATCCAGTCGGCCTCTGACTCGTGGCCGCCCCGCATGCGGCGCACAATATTGCGGCGCAGGCGCGTGCGCAGGCTATCGAGCGTAATACGCTGCAGGACCGGCTCAAAGAAGCCCTGGACGATAATGCGCTCGGCCTCATCCTTGGGAAGGCCACGAGCCATCAAGTAGAAGAGCTGCTCCTCATCGACCTGGCCGGTCGTTGCGCCGTGGCTCGCGCTCACCTCGTTGGCCCCGATCTCCAGACCAGGAATGGCCTCCGCGCGGCAATGCTTGCTCAGCAGCAGATTATGCTCCGACAAAAAGGAAGCCGTCTGCTGAGCCCCCGGCTGCACGCGGATCATCCCATCGAACTCCACCCGCGACTCATCGGTCAGCGCCCCATGCACCAGGGTCTCAGCATTGGTCGAGAGACCCACATGATTCGAGAGGCTCTTAATCACAAAGCGCTGATCCTGGTCGCTGAAGAAGACGCCCACCAGCTCGGCGGCGCTGCCATTGCCGATCAGATTCGAGCCAATATTAGAGAACGTCAGGCGGCTACCCAGATCGGCCATCACCCATGAGACGCTACTGTCGGCCTCATGGATCGAATTCTTATGCATCACGCTCCAGACGTTGCGGCCCAGGTCCTGGAGGCTGGTGAACTCGATGCGTGCCCCATTCCTGGTAAAGACCTCGACCACCGCGCTCAGCAGAGAAGGCTGCTCGCCCTCGAAGGTAGAAGCATACTCCTCCACATAGCGAGCGCTGCTCAGCTCATCGGCGATAATCAAGGTATGGGCAAAAGCCGCTGCTGACGGCGAATCGAGCCAGATCTGAGCCAGGATTGGCGCTTCGATCTCCACGCCGCTGGGAATATAGAGGAAGACGCCCCCGCTCCAGAAGGCCGCATGGAGGGCCGTATACTTATCGGTGGCCAGCGGCACAGCCTGGGTCATAAAGTAGCGCTGCACCAGATCGCCGTGCTCGCGCACCGCCGTATCAAGATCGGTCAGAATCACCCCGCGGCTCTTCAGCTCCTCGGACAGCTCGACGCGCACCACCGAGCTATTGCGCTGCAGCACCAGGCCCGAGCGCTCAGCAGCGCCGACCAGAGCATCGCGCAGCCCCTCCTCGATGGAAGGCGGTAGCGCTCCATCGCCATCGGCAGGCAGATAGGGATGCAGCTCCTGGAAATGGAAGCGCGCCAGCCGCTGCAGTGTCCCCAGATCGCCGCGTCGTCCCAGAGGAGCTGGCGTCTGCTCGTAGATCTCCCAGGCCTCCAGCCGCTTCTGCAGCATCCACTCAGGCTCACCCTTGCGGCGCGAGAGCGCAATGACCGCCTCACGAGAAAAGCCGGTTGTCGCCAGAGTCTCAGTCATTGACGCCCACCTCGCTCCCCTCGGGACGGAGCCACTCGTAGCCCTTCTCCTCCAGCTCCAGGGCCAGCTCCTTGCCGCCGGAGCGCACAACACGACCGTCGAACATCACATGTACGAAATCAGGCACAATGTAATTGAGGATGCGCTGATAGTGGGTAATCACCAGCAAGCCCAGCTTAGGGCCGCGGAGGGCATTGACGCTATCGGAGACGATCTTAAGGGCATCGATATCGAGGCCCGAGTCGGTCTCATCCATCATAGCGATCTCCGGCTCCAGCAGAGCCATCTGCAGGATCTCTGCGCGCTTCTTCTCGCCGCCGGAGAAACCATCATTGATCGAGCGATTGATGAAGCTATTATCGACCTTCAGCAGCTTCATCTTCTCGCGCAGCAGATTGCGGAACTCAGAGGGGGGGATCGTCTTGCGCGGGGCCGGTCTGCCGCCAGGGGTCTCCTCGCCGACGGGCCTGGGGCCTTCGCGCACTGCCTCCAGAGCGCGGCGCAGGAAGTTGGCCACACTCACCCCGGGGATCGCCATCGGATATTGGAACGCCAGGAAGAGGCCCATCCGAGCACGACGATCCGGCGAATACTCGAGAATATTCTCCCCCTTAAACCAGATTTCGCCGTCGGTGACCTCGTACTTGGGGTTGCCCATAATGACGTTGGCGAGCGTACTCTTGCCGGAGCCATTAGGACCCATCAGGGCATGGACCTCGCCCTGCCGCACCACCAGATCGACGCCACGCAAAATGGGCTTGCCCTCGATGCTGGCGTGAAGATTCTTAATGACCAATTCTGAAGCCATTAGCGAAAACCATCCTCCTTGGAAGAGCTTGAGATACGACGAGACTACCTCAGCCTGATAGCCATCGCTGCACGGCCTCTGCCAGATTGCATAGGCAAGGACCGGAGCGAGCTGGTTAGAAGATGACAGACTGGCTGCCTGGGTGCTGCACTGCGCTGAGCAGGGAGCTGTTCGCTCATCAGCCTGTCTGTCTGTCTGCCTGTCTATGTCACTGCATCCGGGGCAGTCTGGCGCGGCCCTCGAATCGAGCCGAGTCCTCAGCTCTCTTCGCGGTCATCTTCTGCCACCTCAGCCCTCGCCAACCCTCGCCCCACCGGCAGGCAGGCCCCACCGACCCATCCCCGGCTCACGGGCCCCACCCGGCTCAGCTCAACTCAGCTCACATAGCCGATGACGGAGCCACACGGATATCCGAGATGGAGATAAAGTGCGTTGGAGCGTTCTGCGCCTCCTGCTCGGAGGCGCCCACCAGATCGGCGAGAGTGATCGAATCCAGCGTCTGGGCGACAGCATCGCGCACCCTGGCCCAGAGGAACTTCGTCTTGCAGGAGTCGAGCAGACTGCAAATCTGCGTCATCTCTCCCTCCGTCGCGCAGATCATGGGCGCGATCGGCCCCTCCAGGACCCGCACAATCTCCCCCATCGTGATCTCCTCCGGCGGGCGGCTCAACCGATAACCACCATGTGCCCCGCGTGTGCTGACCACCAGCGGCGGCTCAGACTCACGCAGCAGCTTCACCAGCTGCTCCAGATACGCCAGAGACAACTGCTCGGCCTGGGCAATGTCGGTCAATGACCGCGGGCGCGAGCTGTAGTAGTGGCGAGCCAGATCAACCATGAGGCGTACGCCATACTCGCCTTTTGTGGAGACTCTCAGAATCATGGCCCGCTCCTTTCTCGCCCCGTGGGGAATGCTGATTCCTCGCTTTCATCGCTCCTACGCAGGTTACTCTTAATCCGACCTGCTCACTAGGATATATTCTAGCACTTCCGGCGGGAGAGCGTCAACCTCGCTCTGTGGCCGGCGGGATGCCGCTGCCGGTTCGCCACGTTTGCCGAGGATGAAGACCAGGCAGGAAAGCCCCAGAACAGGACGCAGAGACTGACCGATCATTCTATTGGCATGATATCAATCCTATCTTCAAAGACGTGCGAAAAACGGCTACTATAGAGGGAGAGCTGTGATGTGTCTGAGAGGACTCCACAGCAAGGGGAGTAGACAGTGAACAGCAAGGAGCTAGATGATGGAAGAAGAAGGGAAGCTCATTAAGAAGAGCCTCTGGCTCTTTGAGTACAACCGGGGCGACTCCGCCCTCTATCTTCAGCAGTTTTATGCCATCGATGAGAACGATGTGCGCCGCCAGATCGAGGAGTTCATCCGTCGCTCCAATTTTCCGGTCTATTGGGAGCGGCTGCGCCACGTGCCCAGCGGCTTCACCATCGGCTACTCCTCGCTCAGGGGAACCATCTACGAGCGGCCCGATGGCAGCGTGATAGAGGAGGCCGAGATCCACGCCCAGCCCACACCGCCGGAAACAGCGGTCCAGGCTCCTCCCCCAGGCGAGAGCACGTCAGAGACAGCCAGCGGCTCAGCCAGCGAGGCAGCACCCGGCTAACAGCTCAGCAATCTCGCCCTCTTCCTTCGCCTACCCTATTGCCAAGCCAAGACTGCCTGTGCTATACTATGCAACGACAAGAGGCATGCGAGAACGCGCGCGCCTGCAGGCCGCTCGTCAAGAGCCACAGTCGCAGCGACCTGGAGGCTACGTCTCAGCTCTGCCTCTCCACCAGCTCACGCTGGTGACGTCGTTCGTAGAATGTTCGTTTCGCCTCATCGATTGTACAGAAGGGAATAACCGAGCAGGGCAAACGAGCGAGACCGGCGAAGAACTTGCACGAGTCGGTTTAGCGGGGTGTAGCGCAGTGGCTAGCGCGCAGCGTTCGGGACGCTGAGGTCGGAGGTTCGAGTCCTCTCACCCCGACCAAGTTGGCACTTTCTCTTCCTGGAGCTCATCTCTCGTTGGTTTGTTACCTGGCCGGCCCAACAGCCGGCTAGCTCAACGGTCGGCTGAGGTCAGGTCAGGCCCGGCTACCGGTCCGATCCGCTAGAGCAGGGAGCTTGCAACTACGGTGGAACGCCGCTTGAAGACAGCAGAGAGTCTGGTGGACAGAGCCTTGCCTTCTGGCTCTCTCTGCTACCCACCTCTTAGCTGCCCGCCTGCGGCTCCCCTGGTGCTTCTTCAGTCCCCAGGCGCTCGGATCGGTGGTCTGTCCAACCCCTGCCTGATCGTGCAAGGTCAACGCCCGTCTCCCTGGCCAATCGGTGAGCAACGCAGGCGGCGATGAGAAGCTGACGAGAGGTGAGGCCCCGGCCTCTCTCTCCCTCTAGTCTCGGTTCGGTTCGGTTCGGCTTTCTCCTCGCTGTCTGCCCGGTGGTTCAGCTCTGACAGAGAGGAAGGAAAGCCATTCATGCCTGTCTTAGTTCTGAACTCTTCCTTTCAGCCTCTCTCGGTCATCTCAGAGCGTCGTCTGGTCGTCCTGCTGTCAAAGAAAAAGGTGACTTTCCTGGACGACGAGGTTCGCAAGGCCATTGAGGAGAATATTCAGGCCCGCCGCCTCGACCACGAGCGGCCCGTGATCGTACAGTTGCTCGCCAACGTCCGTGTTCCGCGCGTCGCCCTCCAGCCCACACGCGCGAATATCTTCCTGCGCGACGAGGAAACCTGTCAGTACTGCGGCAAGCGGACCCGCGAGCTGACGCTCGACCATGTCATCCCGCGCTCGCGTGGCGGTAAGAGCACCTGGGAGAACCTGGTGACTTCCTGCAAGGCCTGCAATAGCAAGAAGGGCAATCGCCTCCTCAAAGAGGTCAATATGCGCCTGATCCGCCAGCCTCGTCCGCTGACGCAGGAGTACGCCGGCGTCTTCCTGCTGCGTTACCCGAAGCTCCGTCAGGCTTATGAGGAGTTCTTGATGAGTACGCAGTCGCGCTCGGCCTGAACCGGGCGCGAGAACCACCGGCTCGGCGCTCCCAGCCAGGACGGGCGCGACGACCAGAGCCAGGCCGAGGTCAGCTCAGCTCAGCTCAGCTCAGCTCAGCTCAGCTCAGCTCAGCTGCTGCGACAGCTCTCCCTCTGGCTACCGTGACGCCATGAGTGGAACGCGCTTCCCTCGGCCTGCGTATATCTTATATGCCACGGGTTGGTTATGCTGTGCGCAGGGGTGGGAGAAGCACCGCTGGTAGAGGCAGAGGTGGTTGCGCAGCAGCTAACTCTGTGAGCAGATGAGAAGGTTCATTGGTCTATGCTTGAACAGCAAGCGGTGAGCGAGGCTGCAAGCCCCGGCGCTGCGCCTCTCTTTCTCTGCCTCCACGGGCACTTCTACCAGCCCCCGCGTGAGGACCCTTTCACTGGCGCTATTCCTGCCGAGGCCGAAGCCGCTCCCTTTGCCAATTTTAATGAGAAGATTACGGCGGAGTGCTACCGCCCCAATGCTGAGGCCGGCAATTTCGAGCTGATCAGTTATGACCTGGGGCCAACGCTGGCCTCCTGGTTGGCCGACCATCATCCCACTGTCCATCAGACAATCATCGAGGCCGACCGGCAGCACCGCGCCCGCTACGGCAGTGGCAATGCCCTGGCTCATCCCTACCATCATGTGATCCTCCCCCTGGCCAATAGCCGCGATAAGTATACCCAGATCGTCTGGGGCCTGGAGGATTTTCACCAGCGCTACGGGCGCGAGGCGGCAGGGATGTGGCTGCCCGAGACGGCAGTGGATATGGAGACGCTCGATCTCCTGGCTCGTTGCGGCATCACCTTCACAGTGCTGGCTCCCTGGCAGGCCGCTACCCCGGTAGATGTGACAGAACCCTATCTGGTGCGCCTGCCAGGGGGTCGCAGCATGACGGTCTTCTTCTACCACTCCCCGCTCTCTGGCGCGGTCTCCTTCGACGGCAATGCGACGGTGAACGCCGATCACTTTGCCTCGACGATTTTATCCGCTCATCTGGTACCAGAAAAGCTGGAGCGGCATGAGCCGCAGCTGATTTTGATCGCCACGGACGGCGAGCTGTATGGCCACCATTGGATCTGGCGCGATAAGTTTTTGACGCGCCTGGTGCGCTATAGCGCCGAGGCCGCTGGTTTCCAGTTGTCTACCCTGGAGCGCTACCTGCTTCTGCACCCTCCCCGACGCGAGGTGACGCTGCGTACACCAACGTCCTGGAGCTGCTTTCATGGGGTCGATCGCTGGGCCTGGGGCTGCGCCTGCACAGAAGGGCGCAGCGACTGGAAAGGGGCCTTGCGCCAGGCCCTGAATCGCCTGGCAGCTCGCGGCGATCAGCTCTTCGAGCGCTCCGCGGCAGAGGTACTACGCGATCCCTGGGCGGCCCGCAATGGCTACCTGGCTTTGCGCAATGGCTGGCGCTCACCCGAAAGCTTCTGGGAGGAGTTCGCCCGGCCCCTTGGCCAGGTGGGGAAAGCCGCCCTCGCTGAGAAGCGTCGGCGCGTCCTGCTCCTCCTGGAGGCCGAGTACTCCTTGCTATGCAGTTTTACCAGCTGCGCCTTTTTCTTTGAGGATCTGGATCGCATTGAGCCGCGCAATGCCCTGGCCTTCGCCCGACGAGCCATCAGTCTCTTCTGGCAGGCTTTGGGCGTTGACCTCCAAAGCGATTTTCTGCAGGACCTGCGCGCGGCCCATAGTTGGCACCGTCCCCTGAGCGGAACGGACCTCTACCAGCGTCTGCCACAGGTGCGCGCCGATCTGCTGCCGCCGTTGCCTGCTCCCCATCAGCTGGCGGAGGATAGCGAAGGCGAAGATGTCGCTTGAGGCACACCCCTCAACTCAAAGATCCCCTCCTCCTCCCAGCTTACCAGGCCAGGCTCTTCTTGCTCTCCTCCAGAAACGGGCGCTGCCCTCTCAAACAGAGCAGCGCCCGCATGCGGTCCCTCTCTTCTTGCTTGCTTGGTCAGGCAACTAGTAGATCACGATGACGGTGTTCCAGTCGGTGTGAGCATAGAGCCAGGCCATCTGGCTTTCCTGGACGTTGACACAGCCGTGGCTGCCGTTGCCAGCAAAGCTCTCGTCGCCGCCACTGTCATAATGAGGGAACTGGGTCCCAGGGCCAAAATCGGCGCGCCACCAGGCATCGTGGACGAAGAAGCCGCCCCAGTGATAGAGAATGGCATAGTTGATGTGCGTGGGGGGATAGTAGTAGGGCGAGCCTGGGGGATCGCTCGACTTAAACTCGGTCGGCGATTCACGGCTCTGCGTCGGCCAGACCCCCGGCAGAGCCGGACGCTCGACTCGACCCGTGGTGACCAGGAAGGCATTCACCAGCTTGCCATGATCGTAGATGCGCATGGCCTGCTCGGTGAAGGAGACCATCAGCACCTGGGAGCCGCGCAGGCGGTAGTGGTCGAGGATCTGTAGATCGGTCTGGTGAACCTTGTTGTAGGGCGTGTGGTCGTTGTAGTTCTGCTCCATCATGTGGAGATTGAAGAGCAGATTCTGCTCCTCATCAACGACCGCCTGATAGTCCTCGGTGGTGTAGGTCCAGCTCAGCTCACGATTGAGCCAGTAGCCAATACCGTCAAGGGTGTAGCCGGCATCGAGAATGTAGTTGTTGCCGTCAAATTTATCATGATAGAGATGGGCCTTGCCCCAGCTACGGGCCTGGCGGTCGATCTCGTTCACCAACCAGTGAGCCTCGCCGCGTACAAGGTCGGGATACATGGCGGCCATATCGGCATCGATCTGGCGCGAGACGGCCAGATATTGCTCTAGCGTTGTGGCCCGCTCCATCGCCGCTTTGTCGACATTGTAGCGCTGCTGATAGCTGCTGGCATCGATGCCATATTTCTTGAGATCGTCGATCTGGGCCTTAAAGGTGTTGAGCTTGACGCTGCCAACGTAAGGAACAGCCTGAATAGAATTGACCACCGCCAGCTCGTACTGGGCATTGATCAGGCTCTGTAGATACTGGAATTCGCTGGGCTTCCTGGCCTGGTTGAAGGTCTGCAGGTCGTCTTGATATTGGGCCTGCATGGCCGTGACATCTATGTTCGCCTTCTGTAGCTGCTTGATCGTATTCTGCAAGGCCACCAGCCGATCATGTGTCGTCTTCATCAGATTTAAAGCCTGGGTATGGGTCTGAGCCTCCTTACTGATCGCAGCATAATCTCGGGGATAGCGCGCTGTGGCCATCAGATCCTGATCATGCTGATATTGCTGCGTAAAAAATTGAAGATTGCCAAAACCATCGACACGGCGCGCCGTCAGGGCATCCTGGAAATTCTGCATATCCTGCTGGGCCCGCGTCTGAAATTGTTCAGTAGTAGTATTAATAACTTGTTGAGTTTGATCGTGCAAATGCTTGTATTGGCTGGTCAGATGAGTATAATAGGCTGTGACTGGCCGATCGTCGAACGGAGAGAACGGAGGGGAACTGCTGCTGAGAGTCGCCTCCTGCTTTTGAATCGGTTGCAATAGAGTGGCGGGTACACCGATAGAGAGAGCGTAGTGCAACAACTGATCGAGCTGATCTTTGCTCTGGCTGGCCTGCTGGCGGGCCTGGGAATCGCCGCCGCAGGCGCTCATGAGCAGCAGGAGCAGCATCAAGCTCAGCAAGAGCAGCGCGCCAGGCGCGGGTGGGCGAGCGCGGGGCTGAGGTCTGGCCGGCATAGGGATTACCTCCTCTTTTTCTGCTTGGCCTTTTGCTTTTTCCGTTCCTTACGGGCAGCCTTGCCGGTCTTCTTAGGCTCCCCGCTGTTCAGCTGAGGCAGGCTCGGAGCAGCCGGCATACCGGGCAGGCCAGCCGCCAGGCCGCCGCCATCGCTGGCGTACTGGCGCATCAAGCGAGCCCAGGGACCTTTGCCGCTGGAGAGCTGGCGTAGCATGGCACGTGTCTCATTGAACTGAGCGAGGAGCTGATTGACCTCCTGCACGCTGGTACCGCTGCCGCGTGCGATGCGTCGGCGTCGGCTGCCATTAATACTATCGGGATTGCGTCGCTCCTCGGGCGTCATCGAGAGGATGATCGCCTCGACATGCTTCAAAGGATCACCCTCCAGGGCCTCATCCATCTCGGGCAAAGCGGCCAGCTTGTTGAAGCCGGGCAACATCTCCAGAATGGAGCGCAGGGGTCCCATGCGCTTGAGCTGGCGCATCGCCTTGAGGAAGTCCTCCAGGTCAAACTGTCCCTGCTGCAAGCGGGCCTGGGTCTGGAGCGCCTCTTGTTGATCAATGGCCTCCTGCGCTCGCTCGATGAGCGTCAGGACGTCGCCCATTCCCAGTATACGCGAGGCCAAACGGTCGGGGTAAAACGGTTCCAGGGCATCCGTCTTTTCACCGACGCCCAGGAACTTAATGGGCACCCCCGTGACCGCCCGAATCGAGAGAGCCGCGCCACCACGGGCATCGCCATCCATCTTGGTCAGGATCATTCCCGTCAGCGCTACCGCCTGGTTGAAGTCGCTGGCCACACGTACCGCCTCCTGACCAGTCATGGCGTCGGCCACAAGCAGGACCTCGCGCGGCTGCACCCGGCGGCGAATGGCAATGACCTCCTGCATCATCTGCTCATCGATGTTGAGACGCCCGGCAGTATCCAGAATAACGACAGAGGCAGCCTGCTCGCGGGCGTAGTCGACGGCATGGACGCAGATGTCGACCGGGTTGGCTCCCATCGGCTCGGCATAGACAGGAATTGAGAGCTGCTTGCCCAGGGTCTGCAGCTGGCGCACAGCCGCTGGCCGATACATGTCGGCAGCCACGAGCAGCGGACGCTGGCCTTCCCTGCGCAAATAGTTGGCCAGCTTTGCCGCCGTCGTGGTCTTACCTGAGCCTTGTAGCCCGACCAGCATGATGACATTGGGTGGTGGACCTCCCAGGTCAAGCCGATTCTGACTTCCTTCGCCACCCAGCATCTCGATGAGTTCGTCATGCACGATCTGCAGCACTTGCTGAGCCGGCGAGAAGCTCCCCAAGACCTCTGCACCAATGGCTTTGGCCCGCACGCGCTCGACAAACTGGCGCACTACCCGGAGGTTGACATCCGCATCAAGCAGGGCCATGCGCACTTCACGCATGGCTTCATTGACGTCAGCCTCGGTCAGCTTTCCCTTGCCACTCAGCCCGCTGAAGATTCCTTCAAGGCGCTTTGAGAGACTTTCAAACATAGCCATAGGAACAGGTTCCTCTCTCCACCAATCGCGTAATCAGTCGCCCTATTATACCATCTTTCCCGGCTCTGTTCGCACCCGTTGTAAGGATACTCCCTTTTCTGTACAACTCCCCGACGAAAAGCGACCATTCCTATTACTATATAATCGATGAGCATGCCCTATAGTCTCTTGAGGGAGAAGGCTGGTATGTTTCTCGTAAAACGCTGGCAGAAGAGGTTTTTTTCCAGTGCTCACCCTTTTCGGTGGCAGTTACAGCTGACGGTGGCGCGCAGCGCCTATATAGAGGCGGCAGCGGCGCGCTTCTATGGGGGGCCAGTCCTGGGGCAAGAGGAGATCCTGGTCGTGGGCTGTGGCCAGGGTCAGCTCTGCGAGGAGCTGGCGCGACGCGGGGCCATCATCGTGGGGCTTGACGATTCGCCGTCGGTTCTGGAGCAGGCAGAGCGCCATGCCCGCCAGAGCGGCCTGGGCCATTTGATCGCCTATCTGCGTGGGCAGGCTGAGGCTCTCCCTTTCGCCACCGGCTCCTTCTCGATGGTCGTCTGCTTGCAGGCCCTGGAGCAGGTCAAAGACTTACGGGCGGCCATTGCCGAAATGGCGCGTGTGCTGGCTCCAGGCGGCCTGCTGGTCTTTGAGGCCCTCAATGACAGCTGGCCAGTGCGCTTGCTGTTGGGCTGGCCGGGAAGGCGCCGGCCACTGGTGCTCGAACAGAAGAAGGCTGGCCGACCGCGGGGCCTCATTCGTCCGCGTGAGCTGGCTTTCCTGCTCACCGCCTCTGGTCTGCACCCTGTCGAGATAGGCCGCTTTCTCCCCCGCGACATTGCCGACGGCGGCCTCATCTGGAGCCTCAGCCGCGTCACGAGGGCCCGCTACCTCGGCTACGCGCTACGCCTGCCTCCGCCACGGCCAGACTGCTCGTTGTGCCAGGGAGCTGGGTGACGAGCCAGCCCCAACCAGGAAGCAAGAGGATGGGCGGCGAGCCAGGCGGCGCGCTTACTCCTCTAACCAGCTGCGCTTCTCTTGCTCGCTCATATCGCTGCGGGCAATGGCCTCAGCCAGGCTCTGCCTGGCTGGCGCTTCCTGGCGTTGTCGCCGAGCTGCCTCGCCTGTCTGCCGGCGGTTGAGGGCGAGGGTTGGCTGACTGTTGCGCAGCAGCTCGCCGAACTCGTGCGGGCTGATGTCGAAGAAGTTCGCCAGCCGTTCAAGTTGGCGAGCGCTAAGGCTCAGCAGATCGATCAGGCCATCCTCAAACTTTTTCCAGACGTCGACGCCCAGGCGCAAACCGCGCGCCGCTTCGGTCAGGCTTAGCCGACGTCGCTGGCGCAGTTCACGCAGGGTTCTAACGGAAGCCAGCAAGGCGGTTGAGGCTTCGGGCCTGTCCTGAGCCCTGGCCTCGCTGCTCTGATTGAGGCCGAAGACGCGGGCCAGCGCACGCTGACAGGCTCGCTCCGTCAGGGGGAGCAGCTGGATCTCTTCAGGCGAGGCGAGCGTGTCATGTTCTTGCGCCAGCGCCGTCGCGTGGTAGGCTGCGATGAAGTCGATGAGATCCCCCTGGGCCTCGGGATGCGCGCGCAAGAGTGCGATTTGAGCCTGCTTATCGCCGCGTTCCTCGGCGGCCAGCCAGGCCATCTTCAGCTGCTGGATTGTCTGGCGATCGATGCTTGCCATGATTGACGCCTCCTCACCTTTGCTGGTTCTGCCCGTGAACCGTGGGCACATGCTGCGCTGGTCGTCGCTGATGCGTCAGCTGCATCAGCGCTGCTTCCAATTCCTCTCGCTCGCGATCGAGGCAGGCACGCAGGTAGGTCCGGGCCTTCTCATAGCGCAGGCGCACCGTGCGCTCGGTCCGCTGACAAAGCTGCGCGATATCGTCCCACTTCAAACCCTGGAAGACGCGCAGCACCACAATCTTGCGATCGAGCGGGTCCGAGAGATAGGCTAGAATACGCCTGCTCTCTTCAAGGGCATGCAGGCGCTCATAGGCATCCTGGGGATCGGCCACGTCGGCGCCGGGCGATCCTTCTTCCTCGGAGGGACTGGCCTGGAGCGATTCGATCAGAGAACGAGGGATGTGCTGCGGCTGTCCCGCAGGGCGTCCCTCGCTGTCGCGCCGGTAGTGCAGCCCCTCCTGACGGAGGACGCGCGTGAACTCGTCTGCACAGAGACAGCGCAAATAATGGGGGAAATTCTGAGTCATGAACACCTCCTGTGAGTCAAGGGCCTCGCGCAGGAGATGCTCGACCATATTGGCAATGGCTTCCTCGCGCAGATCGGGCCGATGGCGTAAGCCTTGAGTGCGCCGCTGAAATTCTGGCCCACAGCGTTCGACCAGCGCCTCAGAGAGGAGCCGGACACGCTCGCTGTCTCCCTGCGCATCACAGGCACGGATCGCTAGCACCAGCTCGGCCTCACTGATCAGATAGCGGCCTTCCGGGTTCCTGCGCCGTAGTTGCTCCCTGAGAGCAGGGTCCTGCAGGTTGATCATGCCTATGCTCTCCCCTTCTCTTGTTTCAGGTGATCTGGTCTCCCCAGGCATGGCAGTAAGCGCGCTTTTCAGATGACTTGCTATTCACTCTTTCTTTTCGCGGCTGGCCAAAACGGAAAGGCCGACCTGGGCCTCGTCTTCACCCGGCGAGACATCGTCTCCCCATCCCCACCCGGCAGCATAGCAGAAAGGTCCTCCCTAAGCAAGCCCGCAGCCCGCTTCCTTCGCCACTCAGGGCGGCACACTCCCAATAACCAGGGCAACAGAGCGCGACAACGCTATGGACGAGGCGCCAGCTTTGCGCTATCATCTAGCTGGATGACCTGTCTCCTCTTCCTTATACAGGTTTTCAACCGTGGCGAGGACTGTTCTCCAGCGTAGAGAGCGCACTCCGCTCAACACATCTTTTCTACGCTGCTACGCTTTTTGAGACTGCGAGCACAGAGAAGGAAGGTGGTTAACAGAGATGGAGCTGGAAAAGGTAAAGCCGTCACAAGTACCGACCGTCGCGCCGAAGTATCCGCAATGGCCGACCTCGCGCCGCGGGCCACAGGCCACAGAGCCACCACCGGGCTATCGCCCGGTGCCCGTGCGCAGCGATCAGGTCATTGAGCTGGCAGCTGGCGTCACGTGGAGCGAAACGGGCATTCGGTTTCTGGAGCAGATGGGGCTAAAGCCACAGGGCCAGAACAGTCAGGAAGAGCTGCCCAAGGAGAAGGGCTGGCTCCGGCTGCGTAAGTCGCGCCCCGATCTTCCCCGCTGAGCCGAGCGATTGACCTGGTCTGGCCTGGAGCCTGCCAGACTCAGGCCAGGCTGGGACGGGATGGATGAAACACAGTGGGGCCGCGCAGCCCTCATACCAGACAGAGACTATAACCGCATGGCAGCCTCCCCCGGCGGCGTTTCAGCAGCGCCAGGGTACGCTCAGCTGCCGATTATTCCAGGAGAAGATGAGTTTTCCCGAGATCGGACAGGTCGCGGGGAGATAGATAATCACCTGCTGCTGTTGTCCTGGCTCAATGCTGCTACTGGCGGGATTAAAGCGGGCGGCAACGCCCTGGGACCAGGCTTGCCAGCGTACATTGCCCGCCGGCCCGCTAGCCATAAGCGTGGCTGTACAGCGATAACCGTTATCGGGAAGGCAGTTGGCTGGGCTAAAACTCTGTGGGAAGAGGGCAAGCTCGATAGCCGCATCGTCCTGCCCGCGCTGGACTCCTGCCAGTTTGCCACTGGCAGTGGCCGACAGAAGCGAGGCCGGAGTCAGACCCTCACGCGCCGCCAAGACCCCTACAAGATAGACCAGGAGGCTGATACTCACCAGCAGCAGTAGCAAAGAGGCGATCAGGGTCCCTATCCAGAGCTTCTTGAAAGGGGGATCAGCCGCTCTTCTGTGAGTGGCTCTCTGAGACAGTCCTGGCCAGGGCCTGCTTCGAACGCGCGGAGCACGCGGGGATGGCTCGGGCGGTAGCACCGGCAGCGTTGGTGCGCTGTAGAAAGCCGCCTGCGACCCTGCGCTGCCCTGACCAGGACGCTCTAATGGGAGGGTGTCTTCACGGTGATCAGCCACCATAGCGCCCGGCGCTGGCACAACCAGCGCTTGCTCTTGTCGCCCGTCACCACCACCCTCAGCGACAGCTGAGACCGTTCGGGCAGGAATCTCTTCCTCCACCTTCTCTCTCTTCTCCGTGGGCACCTCTTCCTCTCCGCCAGCAGGGAGGTGGCGCAGCTCCGACTCGCCGGCACCTTCCTCACCAGGCCGCGACTCTCCCAGCGATGGCTTTTCCAATGAGCCGGTCATAACAATCTCTCCTTCCTTCCTTCCTTCCTCATCTGGGTGATGCTCCTCTTCTTTTCCCCTTCTTTTTCAGTATACGAGCGGCCTGGCGGGAAGGTGACGCAGTCACCGTAGTGGCGGGCCATTTACTTCGGCAGCGACTTTACAGCAAGAGTGAAGCGCGATGGGGCGCCGATCTGCCGCTAGAGATGATCCCGCGCTTAAGCAAGCGAGCAAGCAAAGAAGCGCTATATGTTTAGATTTCTTAAGCTAGATCTTTACCTTCTATCAACCTGTTCCTCTTCAAAAAAAGCTGGAAGACCATGTATACTATAAGCGGGTGCCATTCCTATTCCTCTCTATCCGCACCAGGCACGAGTTTTCTCTACTGTCTTAAGGCACTATGTTTTAAAAAAGGGGGTCAGACATCGATGAACGATCCTGCTCTCGTCCGTCGGCTCTCGCGCCTGCTCATTACCGCAGTGGCGGTCTGCGCCATGCTGGCGCTCAGCCTTGGTCTGAGCGGAGGAACGAGTGCGGCGGCACTGACGGCTCGTGGCGTACATGGCTTCGCCGTGGTGCGCCCGCAGTACGAGTATGTTGGTGTTGCTCGTAGCGATACAACCTTCCGCTGCCAGACGACGACGCCGCCCAACTGCTACGGCCCCAAGCAGATTCGCGAAGCATATGAGATTACTCCGATCCTGAATAAAGGGATTACAGGAAAAGGACGCTCGATCGTTATTATTGACGCCTACCAGAGTCCCACCATCGCCCACGATCTGCAGACCTTCGACTCTATCTTCGGGTTGCCCGACCCACCTTTCACCATCATCGCACCGGATGGATTGACTCCCTTCGATCCGAACGATGCGAACCAGGTCAGCTGGGCGGGCGAGATCACGCTTGATGTGGAGTGGGCCCACGCTATTGCTCCCGACGCCCAGATCGTGCTGGTGCTGGCCAAGTCCAATCAGGATACGGATATCCTCAGCGCGACGCGCTACGCGATTCGCCATAATCTGGGTGACGTCATTTCCCAGAGCTTTGGCGAGGGCGAGAGCTGCGTCGATCCGAAGCTGCTGCGCCAGGAGCACGAGCTGTTCCGGGAGGCCACGCTGAAGGGGATCACGCTCTTCGCTTCTTCAGGCGACCAGGGAGCGGCTCAGCCGACGTGCGACGGCAATTCGTATTTCCTCAGCGCTAGCTCGCCAGCCAGCGATCCTCTGGTGACGAGTGTGGGAGGAACGAAGCTGATCGCCGATGGCCAGACCGGCGCTTACCAGAGCGAGACGGCCTGGAATGAGCCACAGTACGAGGTGGCCAGCGGCGGCGGCTTCAGCACCATCTATCCGAAGCCGTTCTACCAGATCGGCACCTCCGGGATTGGCCGTTATCGCGGCGTGCCCGATGTAGCCTACAACGCTGCGGTCGACGGCGGCGTGCTGGCTGTCTGGAGTTCGTCGGGCCTGGGCCAGGATCTGGTCTTCCGCTTCGGCGGTACGAGCGCCGGCTCGCCCCAGTGGGCCGGGATTACAGCCCTGGCCGATCAGTTGGGCCACCACCGCGTAGGCTTCCTCAATCCTGCCTTCTACCTGATCGGCCATTCGCCGCTCTACGGGCAGGCTTTCCACGACATTACGACGGGGAACAATACCTTTACGGGCACCGACGCCAACGGCAACCCGGTGACCATTAACGGCTACTCCGCCGCGAAGGGCTGGGACCCCGTGACCGGTTGGGGCACGCCGCGCGTGGCCCATCTCTTGCCACTGCTGGTGGCTTTCGGCTGCGGTACGTCGGGCCGCGATCTGACACGCGCTCGCTCTCTGTAAGGTGACAACAGGCCAGTCAGGCCCCTGGCTGGCCATCAAACCAGACTGGGAAGAGGAGGAGCAACCTCGACCCTCGCTCGGCTCCTCTCTCTTCCCAGTTTCTCTTTCGTCGCCCTTGCTCCGTTCCTCTTCCTCACACATCCACCTTCCCCTTCTCACCATGTTTCGCCGATCCATTTCTATCTCTGTATCTTTCAAACATTTACTAGATCATTATCACCTTTAACCATGTTTTAACTGTTTTTATCTATTCAAAAGCGGTTGTATCCTCTTACACTAAGATCGATGGGTGCCGCAAGGTATCGATCGCGGCGCACATTGTCCCGTTTAGCTCACAAGGAGGTCACGATTCTCATGGAGAGAACCCCCATTACGCGCTGGCTGCCGCACCTGGTAGCCACCGTCTTCGTCCTGTGTGGCTTACTGGTAGGGACGCTGATCCACTTCTACGCCAACCAGATCGTTCAGGCGGCCAAACCCCATTACGTGATCAACCGGCCCGAGTACATCTACGCTGGCGCGGTGAACAAGGACCGGACCTTCCCGTGCCAGACCACGAATCCGGCGACCTGCTTTGGGCCGAAGCAGATTCAGGCCGCCTACGAGGTTGCCCCTGTGCTGGCCAAGGGGATCACCGGCAAAGGGCACACCATTGTGATCATTGACGCCTACCAGAGTCCGACAATCCGCCATGACCTGCATACCTTCGACACGCTCTTCGGTTTGCCGGACCCGCCCAGCTTCAATATCGTGGCACCCGACGGCCTGCCTCCTTTCAATTCCTTCGACAGCACGCAGGTCGGCTGGGCTGCAGAGATTAGCCTTGATGTCGAATGGGCCCATGCCATCGCCCCAGATGCGGCTATCACTCTGGTGCTGGCTAAGTCCAACCAGGACATCGATGTGCTAAACGCGACGCGCTACGCGGTCGAGCACAATCTGGGCGATATCATCTCGCAGAGCTTTGGTGAAGGCGAGAGCTGTGTCGATCCTCAGTTGCTCAAGCAGGAGCATGAGCTGTTCTCTAAAGCGGTGGCACAAGGTATGACACTCTTTGCGGCCTCGGGCGATCAGGGCGCGGCTCAGTATACCTGCGATGGCAACTCCTACTTCCTGAGTGTCTCTTCGCCAGCCAGCGATCCCCTGGTGACGGCAGTTGGCGGGACGCTGCTGGAGGCAAACGGCACGCAGGGGAGCTATCAGGGCGAAGAAGCCTGGGATGAGCCACAGTATCAGGCGGCCAGCGGTGGGGGCTTCAGCACCGTCTATCCCCGGCCAGATTACCAGAATGGGGTTGCCCAGATCGGCGGCTACCGCGGCCTGCCGGATGTGGCCTTCAACGCCGGCATCGATAGCGGCGTGCTGGTGGTCTGGAGTTCATCGGGCGAGGGTGAAGATCTGGTCTTCCGCTTTGGTGGTACGAGCGCCGGCTCGCCCCAGTGGGCCGGAATCGCTGCCCTGGCGGATCAACTGGCCGGCCATCGCCTGGGCAATCTGAACCCAGCCCTCTATGCAATCGGACGCTCGAATCTCTATACGCAGGCCTTTCACGATGTTACCTCGGGCGACAATACCTTTGTCGGCCAGGATGGGCAGGGCAATGCTGTCGCTATCCAGGGTTATAGCGCTGGGGCCGGCTGGGACGCCGTGACCGGTTGGGGAACACCGCGCGTGGCCAAGCTGCTTCCTTTGCTGATCCAACCACCTTCCTCCGCCCCAATGCGTCCGCTGCTCTTCCCCTTCCGCTGAGGACCTTCCTTATTCATCCCTTCCCCCCACCCGCCACGCGCTGGAAGGCTATCGCTCGCCTGGCCCGGCCATCATGGCCTGACAGTGGTGCTGTTCCTGGAAAGCGTCAGGAACAGCACCATTTTCCCATTTTCAACACTTCTAAATGATTCTGTAGCTGATCTTCTTCTTATTGATCACATTAGAAAGGGATATCTCTTTCAGAGCAGAGCCATAAGAATAGTGAATAGTTCCATATAGCGGAATTATTTTGACAGATGACAAACTAACAACTATTCTCTTTTCTAGGATGCAGAGAGACCACGGGGTACAGGGTGCCCCAGCGCCTCCAGACAGGGTAGTTATAGGGTCGTCCTTCCTTCGACACCCCCCTTGCAGCGTTGCGCGTGCGCCTGCTGGTACAGTGTAGTACAGCTTCTCAGGAAGAGGAGTGCCGTTACAGGCAACAGCCTCCTGTCTGGGGCCTGGGCCGACTTTGCTTCTCTTCTCTTTGCCTCTCTTCCTCTGCGGAAAGAGAGGCTTGATCGCATAAGCACTACCGCCTTGTTCTCTTCGCCCGCCAGCACTGGGGGGAAACAAAGGTGGTGACATGTCCAATGTGTTTGGTACCGACAACGGTTTACTCCAGGTTCACAGCTCTCCGCTCACGGCAGTATCTATTCGCATGCAGTGCGCGCAAGCTAAGAAACGAGGACGGTATGTGTGCCCGCGCTCTTCGCCTTCTGGCAACAATGGGGACGATGGTTCTGGCCCAGACACTCTTCGTCGGCTGGTCCATGACTGTTCCAGGCACGCTCTCCTCCGGCGGGCCCGCGCAGTCGATAGGCGCTCGGACAGCGCCAGGGCTGATGACGGTGGCTCTCCTCGCTGGCTCTCCCAGCGGCGGCGCCTGGTGGGAAAATACGCCCATCGTAGTGGCTTTCATCTCTCTGGTGGGGGCAGTGCTGGCCGCAGCTATCCCTGCCGCTGTTAATCTCTACCTGGGACGCTTGCGCGCCTCTCAGGGCGAGGAGGAGGCCAATGCCTGGCGCCAGCGGCTCTCTGCTCGCTGTCTGCGCCAGACACTTGAGCAGTATCGAGCAGGGTTACGGGTTGATCCTCGCTTGACGCATCTTCAGATTCTTGATATGAACCTTCCTATCAACTTGCTCGATCTCTATATCCGTGTGCGCCTGCACGAGGAGACTCGCCCAGGCTACCAGCTCGATGAGGAGCGCTACGGACGCCGGTTGAGCGGTGATCTCGTCGACCTCTGCCGCAGCGGCCATCGCTATTGCGATAGCCAGGTGGCCTCGACGCTCGACCCGGATGAGGCTATTCGCCGCTATCGCCGGAGCGTGGTGCTGGGCGACCCCGGGGCCGGTAAGACAACCCTCCTGAAGTATCTGGCTTTGCGCTCGCTCTCTGGCCAACTCGAGGGCCTGCCCGACCTCCCTATCTTCGTCGAGCTGAATACTTTTGTCTCCGCCAGCCCCACCACCATGTCCCACAACATCGATATTATTCAATTTGCTGCCCGGACTTGGGAGGAGCGCTATCGCATCCCTCGCACGTCTGCGCTGGCGTTGATGCATTCGCGCTTACAGGAAGGGCGCGCACTTCTACTACTCGACGCTCTCGATGAGACACTGACTGGCGCCCATAAAGAGGAGGCTGAGTCAACCTATCGTTCTATCGTGATGATGATTGTAGAGCTGGCAACGCGCTATCCCCAGGTGCCGATCGTGGTGACGGCTCGTAAGGCTGGCTACCATCAGCGCAGCCGCTTGACGGGCTTCCGCGAGCTGGAGGTGCTCGATTTCCGGCCCGAGGATATTCGCCAGTTCATCCGGCGCTGGCTGGCACTGACCGGCTCTCGGCTGGGTCCCGAGGCCGCGAACGATCTGATCTATCGTCTCGAACGCAGTCCCCGCGTCCAGGCCCTGGCCGGTAATCCCCTGCTGCTCTCGCTGATCCTCCTGCTCTATGAAGAGCAGCTGGATCTACCAGATCGGCGTGTTGAACTCTATCGACGCTGCGTGGAAACGCTGCTGACACGTTGGGATAGCAGCCGCGATATTCATCGCCACAGCCAATTTTTGTCTCAGCACAAGCTGCAGTTGCTGGAGGCTATCGCCTGGCATTTCCACTTGCGTGGCCAGCGCTACTTTCCCGAGGATGAGCTGTTGCAGGAAATCGCTCGCTTCTTGCCGACCATCGGTCTCGATCCTGAACAGAGCCAGGAGATCTTCAGCGAGATCATTGGGCAACATACTCTTTTGAAGGAGCAGGCGCGCGGCTGCTATGGCTTTCTTCATTTGACGTTACAGGAGTATTTGACTGCTCTCTATGCTGTGGAGCATGGAAAGCTCTTAGAGCTGATTAAACGGCGCGGTAATCCCTGGTGGGAAGAGGTGATTCTGCTCTATGCGGGGCGAGTCAGCGATATCAGTCCGCTGCTTCAGCATCTGCTTGGCAATGGTGGGCGGCGGCGTTCCAGCGACGATCTCTTCCATACGAATCTGCTGTTGGCGGGGCGCTGCCTGGCGATGCGTCCGACGATGCGCGAGAGTGGTCTACGCCAGGAAGTTATCAGCCGCCTCTTTGCCTTACTGACGGCGACACCTTATCCGCTGGACCGGCGCAACAGTGCAGAGGTGCTGGCGGAGGTCGGTGGCGAGTGGGTCAACATGGGTCTCTTGCACCTGCTAGCTGATGAAGGGGTTGACGTTCAGGTGCGGGATGCCATTGCCGATGCTCTGGGGCAGCTTGGGGAGCGCTCACTGGCCCTGCCGCTTATGCATCTCCTGGTCGATGAGCAGCTCGATGCTTCGGTGCGCTATGCCATTGCGAATGCCCTGGGGCAGCTTGGGGAGCGTTCGATTGTGCCTCATCTTTTGCGCCTGCTCTCCGATGAGGGGATTGACCCTTCGGTGCGCTATGCCATTGCCCACGCTCTGGGCTATCTGGGGGAGCGTTCAATTGCGCCCCAGCTGCTTTGCCTGTTGACGGATGAAGAGGTCGATCCCTCGGTGCGTGACGCGATTGCGGCGACGCTGGGTCAGCTCGGCGAGCGCTCTGTCGCTCCCCAGTTATTGACCTTGCTGATCGATGAGCGCTTGCCGCTGTCGCTGCGCCATACGCTGGCGGCGGCCCTGGGTCGGCTTGGCGAGCGCTCCGTCGCTCCCCAGCTGTTGCGTCTGCTCGCCGACGAGCGCTTGCCGCTGCCGCTGCGCCATGCGATTGCGGCGGCTTTGGCCCGCCTGGGTGAGCGTAGCCTGATTCCCCAGCTCTTGGGCCTGCTTGACAATGAATATATCGACCGTTCGGTACGTCATGCTATTGCGGTGGTGCTGGGTTACCTGGGGGAGCGTTCGGTCATTCCTTTGTTGCTGCAGCTGCTGGCCGACGAAGAGGTTGAGCTGCCAGTGCGTGAGGCGATCGCTGGGGCTTTGGGCCATTTGAGCGAGCGCTGGGTGGTGCCGCAATTGTTGACGCTGCTGGCCGATCGGCGGCGCGGCTCCTGGATGCGAGAGGCGATTGCCCGTACGCTGGGCAATTTGGGCGAGCGCAGCGTGGGCCCTTATTTGCTGGCGCTGCTGAGCGATGAAGAGGTGGAGCTGCCAGTGCGCTGCACCATCGCCCATACGCTGGGGCAGCTGGGGGAGCGTTCGATCGTTCCTCAGCTGTTGCATCTGCTCTGTCGCGAGGAGGAAGACAAGTACTTGCGCCGGGCCCTGGCGGAGGCGCTCGGGCAGCTCGCCCAGGATCAGGAGACCCTGCAGACGCTGACGGGGCTGCTCCAGGATACGGATATCGCCGATGCCATCTACGAGGCGCTCTGGAGGATCAGTCGCCGTCTGGGCGTGCGCCTGATGCCAGGCCAGGGATGCGTACGGATTGAGGCTATCCCCTAGTGATTGGGGAGGATGGCGCTTACATGGTGCTCACCGGGTCGATGTCGATATGCCAGCCCGGGGGGATGGTGATGGCACGTAGCAGGGGACGCAGATCGGGGCCGCGCGCGATCATCTGCCAGCGGAATTCGTCGCGGATGCGTTCCATGACTGCCGGGGCTGGTCCCACAATGTCGGTTTCTTCTAACTCCAGCTCGGCAATAGCGCGATCGAGCTGCTCGCGCAAGAGCAGGGCCTCGTTCTGGGCGCGACGGCGGTTGGTATGGCTATAGGTGAACTTGACAAATTGGCGGAAAGGGGGATAGGCGTAGCGCTGACGCAGGATGATCTCAGCAGCGTAGAACTCATGGTAGGCGTGGCGCGAGGCAGTTTCAATGGCAAAGTGCTCCGGGTTGAAGGTCTGGATGATGACGAGTCCTGACTCGCTGCCGCGCCCAGCCCGGCCCGCCACCTGGGTGAGGAGGGTGAAGGCGCGCTCCGTGGCGGCGAAGTCCGGTAGCATGAGGGCGATGTCGGCGGCGACCACCCCCACCAGGGTCACCCCTGGCAGATCGAGGCCCTTGGCGATCATCTGGGTGCCGATCAATATGTCGGCTTCGTGATTGGCAAAGCGGTCCAGAAGCTGCTCATGGGCGCGCCGCGTGCGAGCCGTGTCGCGGTCCCAGCGCAGCAGTCGAGCCTGGGGAAAGGTCTGCTGGATCGCCTGCTCCACTTTCTCGGTGCCGATGCCGAAGTAGCGCAGGCCATGATTGTTACAGTGGGGACAGCGTGTCAAGACAGGGCGTCGAAGATTGCAGTAGTGGCAGAGGAGGATGCGCTCAGTGGCGTGATAGGTCAGCGGTACGTCGCAGTGCTCGCACATGGCGACATAGCCGCACTCGCGGCAGAGAACACAGCTGGCTGCTCCTCGACGATTGAGGTAGAGAATGGCCTGCTGGCGTCGGGCGAGGACGTTCTCCAGCTCGCTGCGCAGACGACGACTGAGGATGCTGGTGTTGCCAGCATGCAGCTCGCTGCGCAGGTCGACGATTTCCACGGGGGGCAGGGGGACCCCGATGCGCTCGGGCAGCTCCACCAGTTGATAGGCTCCCTGTTGGGCACGGTAGAAGCTGGTTACGGACGGGGTAGCGCTGCCCAGGACGACGGGAATGTCGAGAAGCCGCCCCAGGGTGCAGGCTACCTCGCGCGCGTGGTAGGTGGGACGACGCTCCTCCTGCTTGTAGGCCGTCTCGTGCTCTTCGTCAAGGATGATGATGCCCAGGTCAGGCAGAGGGACAAAGAGGGCAGAGCGCGAGCCGAGGACGACATCCACCTGGCCGGCCCGAATGCGCCGCCATTCATCGTAGCGCTCGCCCGGGCTGAGGGCACTGTGGATAATGGCGACCCGTCCCGGGAAGCGCCCGGCAATACGCTGGATGGCCTGGGCTGTAATGGCGATCTCAGGGACGAGCACGAGGCCTTTCTGACCACGGGCAATGAGGGCCGCCAGGGCCTGCAGATAGACCTCGGTCTTGCCGCTGCCTGTGACCCCATGCAGGAGCAGGGGACGCTGAGAAGCTTCAGGGGCAAGGATGGCGCGCACGGCAGCCTCCTGGGCAGACGTCAGCCGCAGGGGAGAGCTGGGCACAATGGGGCGCTCTCGCAACGGATCACGCCGTACTTCTACGTCCTCTTCAATCGCGAGAACGCCCTCAGCAACGAGCTGTTGCAGCTGGGTCTGGGTGAGGCCGCTGGCGCGCGCCAGGCGACTCGGTGTCCAGAGTACATCGGGCGGGCTATGTTCGAGCAAGTCAATGGCAGCCAGCGCGCGCAGGGCCCGCTGGCTCTCTTGACCCTGACCACCCCTTGCCGCCGCAATGGGGGCTTGGGCGGCAGATCCCACAACCGACAGGGGAGCCGCCGAAGGTGGACGCCGGCGCAGAGAGGGAGAGGGAGGCAGCAGGTCCACAGGTGTGCCCGACGTCGCAGCGGTCACCGGATACTGCGGCAGGCTTTCCGCTAGCTGACGCTTCCAGGCGGCCAGCTCCTCTCCAGCCAGGCAGAGTCGAACGGCACGCTGACGCCGCGGACGTAGACGCGGCTCTGCCAAACGCGGCACGCGCTCAATCAGGCCGCTGGTCACTGCCTCCTTGAGCAGGGCACGGGCGCGCGTAGGACCTAGCATAGCCTGCAGACGGGCCACATCAATCTCGCCTTCATCCAGGAGTAGACCGATCAGAGCCTGGAGCGACAGCGAGGCTGTCTCACGCGGCTCTGTGTTGACGAGAGTTAGCACAGCACGCGACCCCTGCAGTAGACCAGGTGGGAGCATGAGCTGCACAACCAGCGCCAGCGAGGTGACATAGTAGTCGGCCATCCACTCCGCCAGAGCGCGCTGATGGGACAAGAGCACCGGCTGCGGGTCAAGCAGCGCATGCACGGGACGCAGCGTCTCTGGCAGGCTGTGCTCGCAGGACCCCACCAGTTGCCAGATGATACCTTCGACCAGTCGTTCCCCATAGGGGACGGCCACCAGCTGGCCCGGCTGAAGCTCTCCCTCCAGCTCCGCCGGCACCTCATAGGTCAGCAGCGGTCGCTCGCCCTGCCAACTGGCGGCCACGGTCAGCACTTCCGCAAACACTAGCGCCTCCCGAATTCGCGTTCTAGAGCACCAGCGCTGAAGTGGATGGTTGTCGGTCGGCCATGACAGCAGCTAAACGGTGCGCGTGTGTGGGCAAGCTGCTCGACCAGTTCGCGCATTTCGCTGCTGGTCAGAAAATAGTTGGCTTTAATAGCCGCCTTACAAGCGATGTTGGCAAGGGCATGCTCCTCCCAGGTCTGGCTGTAGCCATCGTGTTCGGGGGCGGTCACTTCCCTGAGCAGCTCCTGCAGGGAGCGCGCGCTGAGCTGCTTGGCGAGCACAGAAGGCACAGCACGCGCCAGGACCTGCCCGTGATCAAGCAGCTCTAGTTCGAAGCCCAGGCCACGCAGATCGTCGAGACGCTCCTCGATGGCTTCCAACTCAGCAGGCGAGAGGTCAAGGCGCAGAGGAGTCAGAAGCATCTGAGCAAGCGAAGTCTGCTCCTGGCGGGCGGCCAGCATGCGCTCCAGGATAATGCGTTCGTGAGCGGCATGCTGATCAATCAAATAGAGGCCATCGCGCCCCTCCGCCACAATATAGCTCTGGAGCAGTTGCCCTATGACTCGTAGCTCAGGAAAATGGCTGTGCTCCTGGCGAGGTCCGGGCTGCACAGCAGGGGCAGGCAAGACCTCAGCCGGGGCAAGCGGAGCAGCCAGAGCAGGCCCCTCTTCCCTAGACAGGGCATCCTCGACAGCCTGCTTTTGCTTCTGCTCCGGCTCCGTGCCGCCCGTTGCAGGCTGCCCAGAGCGGCGGGACACGCCTGTCAGCGCCTGGCGCCCATGCCCTGGTTCACCCTGCTGGGGGCGCAGATGGCTTTGCCAAAGGCGCGACTGCAGAGCGGTTCGCTCCCCGCGTTCCTCCTCACTGACCGTCAACCAGGGGTTATCAAGGGGAAAAGCATGCTGCAGCACAGTCACTTCCGGAGTTGCCTCCGGTTTCAACGAGGCTGCCTGCTCCTCTTCTGTGGACTCTTCTGGTGGCTGGGACAACGACGCAGCGGAGACTGGAGGTGATCCCGCAGCGGCGCTGCCCACAGCCGCAGGGGCGGACTGCTGTGCCGCCTGCCAGCTGGGAGCCTCAGCCTCTTCCAGGACGGCGCGCCGCACAGCGCGCATCAACTCGGCGTAGACCCGACGCTCGCGCAGGAAGCGAATCTCCGTCTTGGCGGGGTGAACATTGACATCGATCTGGGATGGATCTACCTGTATGTTGATGACCGCCAGAGGATGACGTCCGCTGAGCAGCAGGGTTCGATAGGCCTCTTCCACAGCGGCAATCAGTAAGCGGCTGTGAACCCACCGGCGATTGACAAAGAAAGAGAGATACTGGCGCGTGCTCTTATAACACGCAGGCCGGCTGACATAGCCGCTGATCGCTGGGCGCTCGGGATCATCGGCAGGCTGGCCACTGAGCGGCACCATCTGCCTGGCCACCGCTGGACCATACATCTGCACCAGCACCGTCGCCAGTTGACCATCGCCTGGAGTCGTAAAGACTTCACGCCCCTCGCTGGTGACGGTAAAGCGAATCTCGGGATAGGCTAGAGCATACTGCTGGAGCAGATGCAAGCAGTGACTAACCTCCGTCTGGCGGCTCTTCAGAAACTTCAGACGCGCCGGCACCGCACTGAACAGGTTGCGCACCGTGACAATGGTGCCCTCGGGCGAGGCAGCAGGACCGACTGCCGAAATTTGCCCATTGCAGGCGCTCACCTGAGCGCCCTGGGCGCCACTGCGGGGACGGCTGATCAAAACCACCTCAGCCACCGCAGCAATGCTCGCCAGCGCCTCCCCACGGAAGCCCAGCGAGCGAATACGCTCCAGATCCTCCACCGTGCTGACTTTACTCGTAGCATGACGCGCCAGGGCTAACGGCAGCTCCTCTGCAGGAATACCGCAGCCATTGTCGCTCACCCGTATCAGCTGCAGACCGCCACGGATGAGATCAACACGGATCTGCGAGGCACCGGCATCAATGCTGTTCTCGATTAATTCTTTCACAACCGAGGCGGGGCGCTCCACCACCTCGCCAGCGGCGATTTTGGCTGCGACCTCCGGGGCCAGTTGGCGAATCGGCATAGGGCAGACTCTTCCTTCACTGCTTCACTGCTTCGCTGCTGAAGCGAGCTGGGAGAAACACGCTCCTCCAGGCTGCTCCCGCCCTCGCTCCACTCCTCAGATAAGCTTCCTCGGCCTGGCCTCTTTCCCCCTCACGGATCAGCGCCAAAGCAGATCAGCTCAGGTCAGGCCAGGCAAGAACGAGTGTTCGTGCTGACTGATTATACCATAGGATCGCCCCTTGTGCGCGCTGTGAACCAGGCTCCGCGTTCGACTGGGGGCGGGCTTGCTCGTCGTCGTAGTTCCCGGGCAGGACAAGCCGCAGTAGCCTTTTTGGGCCTCAAGTGTCGCTGGCCCCTCACCTGACGGCCCCCAGGAAGAAATATAACTATTTATCTATGCTTCGTATAGATAAAAGATGTACTGCCCATAATTTTAACGGAATTTTAATGGCCGAGGTCGGAGGAGCATGCTATAGTTAGGTAAGGAGCGGTGCGTAGCTATTGAGAGGGTCCAAGGAAGGAAGAATGTACGAGCCTCACCGATGGCATGAATTTCTGAGCAGCATCGAAGACAATCCTCAAGAGCAAATGCGCTTATTAGAAGCAGCAGGTATTTCCCCCATGACCCTGACACGCTGGGTCGCCGGCGAAGAATCTCCCTGTCCTTACGCACTCTATCGTCTCTTCTGTGCCTTACCAGATCACCATCAAGGGCTGTTAGAGGAAGTAGCGCGGGAATTTGCCCTATTGAGCCGGGGCGACCAGGGGTCCACTCTCTGCAGCGAGGCTCAGGAGATCGCGCCTGTCTTCTATGACCGCGTCTTGAATGCCGCGCTGAGGGTGCCGATGCCGCTACGCACCTGGGCGATCAGCAACCTTGTGCTGCAGCAGGCCACCATTCATCTGGACCCTCGGCGTCAGGGGCTGAGCTTAATAATTGTGCGCTGCATGCCGCCCTCACGTGGCGGATGCGTGCGCAGTCTGCGTACGGCGCTAGTCAACGACAGCCGGCGCTGGCAGCTCAGTTCTCAGAGCGAAGCCTGCTTTTATGGCAGCGAGTCCCTGGCTGGTCATGCCGTCTCCATCGCTCGCACGGTCATCTTCCAGGTACCAATCCAGGCTTCGCTTGCGCTCCCCACTGCTGGCCTGGAGCCGTTGGTGCAGGATGAGGCTCTCAGTGCAGTGGCCTGTCCGATTGTCCGTGCTCGTCGCGTTGCTGGCTGCTTGCTGGCTGTGAGCAGTCGGCTGCAGCTGCAAGCTCAGGAACGGCTCTCTCTTCTGCACAAATACAGGGACTTGCTGTTGCTTGCCTTTGAACCTGAAGAATTCTATCCTATTGACCTGATTCGCCTGTACAGGTTGCCACCGCTGGAGGTGCAAAAGCCCTTGCTCTCGGGTCTGCGTCGCCGTGTCGCCCGGATGATGAGCGAGGCCACACGTCAGCACCATCCGCTTGACGTCAGTCAGGCTGAGGCGCTGACCTGGTGCCAACTTGAAGAGGAGCTCCTCGCGCAGGTAGCTCCCGCCAGCGAGGAGAGCGACGAGTTGTAAGCCGCTCCCAGGGATTTGCGAGGGTCATAGTGCTTATGATGCACCCCTCGCATCCCCTGTTATCCTCTCCTTGCGATCCTGTCCCTTTCTCACCCCTTGTCAGGCTCTTCGGCTCCTGGCCATCTCAGCGTTCAACGCCTGTTCCCCCTCAGCACTGCCACTCTGGTCAGTGCCCGCCTCCAGCTACTGTTGTGCCAATATTGAAGAATTATGATACACTATGGTCGGTCCTGCTTCTCCTCTGGACGTTTGGCAAGGTCTGACGTCTATCTCAGTAGAGAGCATGTGAGTACTTCCTCCCCAATAGCCCGGTCTCAGCGCAACCGAGGGCCGGAGTAACCGCCATGAGGTAGGCTCGTCCAGCCGGTCCGGTCAGCCCAGCCGGTCGGCCCTACTCATGGGCAGCAAGGTCAGAGAGTGGGACACACCAATGCAGACCAAGCGTTGTCGTTTTTGTCATCAACCAGTGTCTATTTATGCCCAGGTGTGCCGTCACTGTGGGCGCTCCCTGGTGCCTTCTTCTGTGCCAAAGAGAAGAGAGAGACTGCGGAGACGCTCCATTCCCCCGGCATCGCCTCAGCCAATCGGCTATCATGCCGGACTGCACCCCGAGGATCAGCCTTATCTTTCCAGCCCGTTTCTGGTGCCGCCACTCGCTACGGGGGAGGAAGCTGGGGCAGAGCAACTGGCTTCTTCTGCCGCGCGTTCCGACAAGGCGGAGCCACAGCCGATGCACCTGGAGAGCCAGGAGGTTTGGCCCTTCCCTGCGCGGATTCAGCGAGGGGGGAGCAGTCGCGCCGAGGAGATCCTGGCTCCAGGCTCTTCTTCTCATCGGCGCAACCTCCTGCCGCGCGCCTTGCTGGTGCTGTTCCTGGTAGCGCTGGCAATGAGCGCGGCTCTTTCCTATCTGTTCTTCGCCCGCCGTTGGTCGGTTGCGACACTGACGCCTTCGCTGACGGTGATTCCGCGCCAGTTGCATTTCAATGAGAGTCTGACCCTGGTTGGCAAAGGATTTGGGGCCGGTGATCTGCTCGCCTTGCAGCGTGACGGAACGATCCCGTTACGAGATGCCCGCGGTCAGCCGCTGCGTGTGCAGGCCAATGCCATTGGCGCTTTCGCTCTTCAGGTGACCGTAACGCCAGATTGGCAGCCTGGAGAACACCAGCTTCTGGTTGTTGATGAGACGCAGCTTTTGAGTATTGCAACGACCATTACCGTGCTGCCTTCGACGTCAACGCCGCCGCAGCTGAGGCTTTCCGATTACAGCGTTGATCTGGGGGCCGATCTTCCAGGGACGACGACGCGGCTGGCGATTACCTTGCTCAACGCTGGCGGTGGTCAGCTGAGCTGGCGGGCTAGCAGCGATCGTTCCTGGCTGCAAGTAGACCCAGTCAGCGGCAGTTTTGTCGGGAGCGAAGTAGTGACCTTGGTGGCTCAGCGTGGCGAGCTGGCAGCCGGCAACTATACAGCTCATGTGACTTTTGTCCAGCAGGCGGGAGAGCAGGGGAAAACCACGCAAGTCTTGGCGGTCACCATGACGGTCCTGGGTTCGTCGGCCACACTGAGTATCGCGCCCGCCAGTTTGAGTTACACGGCAAGTAGCGGCACGCAGGCCCCACTGAGGCAGACAGTGGCTCTGCAGAACCACAGTCAGCAGGCGCTTGACTGGAGCAGTCAGGTGAGTACCAACGCTGGCGGGGCCTGGCTGCAAGTCACGCCGAGCGCTGGCCACCTGGAGGCCGGAGCCAGCATCACGCTCAGTGTGACGGTCTCGCCTGCCTCGCTCTCTGCGGGAAGCTATCAAGGGACGGTGCTCTTTGAGAACCGTAGTGGTCTGGGAGATGAACCACAGTTGATGGTCAGTCTGCATGTGGTAGCACCGGGCCGGCTGGCCCTGACGCCGTCTGCGCTCAGCTTCACAACGGCCCAGGGTCAGAATCCTGCTCCGCAGTCGCTGACGCTGCAGAACAGCGGTGGCCTCACACTGAGCTGGTCTCTGACGAGTAGCACAGGAGACAACAGGCAGTGGCTGGGAGCGACGCCAACGGCAGGTACGCTAGCCCCAGGGGGGCGCGCCACGGTGAGTGTGCAGGTCAACGCGGCTGGCCTGGTCCCTGGAAGCTATCAGGGACGCCTGATCTTCAGCGCCGGCTCGCTCAGACAAGAAATTACGGTTGCTTTAACGGTGCAGACACCAGCCGTGCCCACGATTACCGTCGGGCCAACGATCCTGATCTTTGACGTGCCGCACGGGACGACGCCGGCGGCTCAGACCGTGACCATCACGAATGACGGCCAGGCACCGCTCAATTGGACCATTACCGCCGATAAGAGCGACCCGCCGTTGCAGATCACGCCCGCTAGTGGTGGCCCGCTGGCACCAGGGCAAAACACAACGGTCAGTATCGCCCCCGTGCTCTCCCAGGTGCCTGCCAATACCTCGCTCAGTCTGACATTGACGGTGGCAGAACGTGATCCTGACCTGGCCTCTCTGGTTGCCCCGCAGCAGGTGCTCGTTCTCATCGCTGTCATCTAAGGCTCAGGCGTGTGGCTCTGTAGGGTCCCTGGCTCTCCCTCTCTGCCCTTGCTAGCCCTGGTGCTCTATGCTACACTCTCACCAGGCACAGCAGCAACAGACATCGACGCGCCTGACCCGGCTACGGGGCTAACAGGTGAGAGGTCAGGGCGTGGGGAAATGGAGGGACCAGAGAGAGGCGAGGTGAGACGGGGCGCGCCCTCTCCCACCAGCCTGTTCGGGTTCCGTCTGCTCTGCTGACTGGCTGGCTGGTTCCCTGCAAGGGAGCACATCAAGAGAGCCAGCACCATTCCTGTGGAGGAATTCACCGTGCCAACGATTACGTTTGTACGTGAAAAGGTCAAGGTTGAGGTTCCTGAAGGCGACAATGTGCGCTACCCAGCGCTTGAGCACGATGTACCCGTTTACTGCGGCTTGTGGAAATTCGCCAACTGCCACGGCAATGGACTCTGTGGGACGGATCGCGTAGCGGTCTCCCCAGCCAGCAATACGAATGAGCTGACCTTCATGGAAAAGTTCTGGCTGCGCAACGATCTCAAGAAGAACCCGAATGTGCGCCTGGCCTGCCAGGTGCGCGTCTACGGCGACGTAAATGTTGAGACGTTGTGTAAGAGGGGCGGGGAAGGAGCCTAGCGCCAGGTAGAGGCTGAGAAGGAGCAGGGCAGGACCTGTGTGCTTGTGGCCGCCCTTGTCTCCTTCCTCCTTTTTTGGAGGGGCTTCCTTCGCCCCCTCGTGGTCCGCTCCTGACCGCTAGCGCAGGACCAGGCTCAGGTTAGGGGCGCACAACGAAATAGAGGCGAATGGCCAGTTGGGGCTGTTTCCCCGCATCGTTCCAGTAGAGTTCGACCATGCCTTCCAGGGGCTGAGTAAAGCGCATCATCGAGACGCCCGTCCAGGAGCCGCCTTTAGAGTCTGGAGTGGCTTTTGAGAGCACCTGATAGAGCAGGCCATTGGTGTACCACTTGACGGTGACTGTGCCGGCTTTTTTGGCATGGACGCTGTAGGTCAGATAAATGGTCTGGCCGGGTTTAAAGACCTGACTGGGCTGAAGCGCGATGCCGGTCTTGGGGTCGACGCTGGGCGCAGTTGTGGCTGAGCTAATGATGCCGTAAGCCGGTCCATTCTCGCTGGCCTTGGGGTCGGGCAGGTTGGGCACCGGCGTCGCCGCGACGTTGGGAGGCGCAGCGCCAACGAGCTGGCCCAGGAAGGACAGCTTGCCCGTCACCTTAGCGTAATAGGTTGCAGCGCTGCACAGCAAGAGAATAACGATCACAAAGCTGAGGAAACCGCTGATGGCGCGGTAGCGCGGGATGATCGGCCTCGGCTTCGTGTACATGGGCGGAATATAGAGCGCCTCCTCCTCCGTTGGGATACCCGCAATCGGAGGCCCTGGTACCTGCTGATTGAATGGCAAGAGGGCGCCGGTGTTGGTTCTCTGGTCCTGGACCTGTGGAATGAGGATCAGCGACTGCGTCGAGGGATTGGCCGGGTCCTGATAGAGCACGGGCAGCATGGCCATTGTCTGCTGACCCTGGCCCTGAAGAGGAGGTTGAGGGCCAGTCTGCTGCTGGACCGACATTCCCTCGAAGCCTGGGTAAGCGCCAGGAAATTGTTGCTGGCCCGCCGGGAAGGGTTCCTGGGAAACAGCCTCGGTCGCCTCGCCCGGCGGCAGTGACTGATTCTGGCCCCAGAGAGGCGCGGAGATACCGTCAGTCCCGCTCATGGCTCCGGGAGAGCTGAAGCCAGGGGTGCTTAAAGCCGGATAGCTCACATCCGAGCCGCCGGAACCGACGGACGGGTAGTTCACCCCCGAGCCTCCCCCATTGCCCAGGCTGCCCAGCCCCTGCTGCTGATAGGGCTGATAGCTCGACAGTGATTGTGCCTGCCACTCTGTCCCTGTTCCAATTCCAGGCCCGGGTCCAGTCCCAAAAGAGGCCCCCAGCGGCGGCATGGCAACCGTCGTGTGACCACTGCCAGCGGAGAAGAAGCCACTGCCGCCGCTGTTGGCACCATTGGCCGGCGCCGGCCCACCGCAGTAAGGACAGGGACCCTCACCCTCCGGTCGATACGTATTACAGTGGACACAGAGCATCATCACAATCACCTTCGCTATTTACCGGAAGTTATCTATCGAGCATCGATCTCCTTTCTGACAGTAGCATTGTTGCCTGATGCGGTCAAGAGTGAGCGGGCGCTTTAGGGCAAAATGGCTATCTCCAACGTATACAAATCTGTTTCAGAATGTGTCTCTCACCAGGAGGCCAGCCAGGATAAGAGCGCCCTTGCACCGTCAGAAGCGGCCATGATAGCATTACCTTGATGAAGGAATGCAAGGCCGACAGACGCAGCCTGGTCCGCTTTTTTGCCTGTCTGTTTGCTGATCAGTTGACTGACTGTCTGGTTCGCTGGCTGCGCCGCCGGCGCTTGCTCGCTTGCAGCTTGTTGGTCTTGATCTGACTGCCTACTGAGCAGGTGCCTATGGGAGAGTCACAGGAGCAATGGTATCAGCGCCAGGCAGTAGAGCATCTGGCGCAGCATATTCCTTTTGAGCAGGATGTTGCATCAAAGGCGGAGCAGATCGAGATGCTGCGCAGTCTGGTTCTCCGTCATGGCCGCGAGATGGACCCCGAGCAGTTCGGCTTTGAGGCCCGCTGTGAGCTGATCCGCCTGGGTCTCTGGAATCGCATCGGGCCTGGTCCGCGTTCAGAAAACCAGGAGGGCGAGGAGCTTTTCTGATCTCTGGCCAGCCAGCGGCAGAGCGACGGAGAAGAAGAGAGGAGCAGAGAGCAACATGAGTACGACGGCAGGGAATGCGGCCATTGTGATTACGGGTTGCTCCAGCGGTTTCGGACGTGTCACGGCCCTGTATCTGGCGCGACGGGGCTGGCAGGTCTTTGCCACGGTGCGACGCGAGGCGGATGCCGGGCAGCTGCTGGCAGAGGCCAAGGCAGGCGGGAGCGATGGGAACCTGACGCCGCTCTTATGTGATATTACGGACGCCGCCCAGGTGAAGGCTCTGGGTGAGCAGGTGGCGGCGGCAACGCCAGCGTTGACAGCGCTCCTCAACAATGCGGGCACGGCCTTCGCTGGCCCTTTGGAGCTGATCGATCTTGACGATCTGCGGGCGCAGTTCGAGATCAATACGATTGCCCATATTGGGGTGACACAGGCGCTGCTCCCGTTGCTGAAGGCGGCACGGGGGACGATTATCAATGTGAGCAGTGTGAATGGCCGTATTCCTTTGCCGGCTCTGGGTCCCTATGGGGCGAGCAAGTTCGCGCTGGAGGCCCTGAGTGATAGCCTGCGGGTCGAGTTGGCGCCTTTCGGGGTGCGGGTGGTGGTGATTGAGCCGACCTCTAGCCCGACAGGGATCTGGCAGACGAGCATGGAACGGGCTCGCAGCAAGCTGGAACAGTACCGCGGCCAGGGAAGTCCTTACGAGCGCTTGCTCACGGTGATGGAGAAGAGCGCTATGCGCCTGGCCTCTGGCAGAGGAGGGTTCCCGCCAGAGCAGTTTGCTCAGACAGTTGAGAAGATTCTGCGCAGCCCTCGCCCACGCACGCGCTACGCTGTGCCGCCAGCGATGGCCTGGGCAATGCGTCTGCGCTATTGGCTCCCCGATCGTTTCTGGGACTGGCAGATTCGTCGCTCACTGCGCTGGTAGCCTCGCGATGACCGTGGTGGCGCTGCTGCTCGGGCCGCCTCCCTCATCTGGCTAGCTTGACTGTTCTGAGGGGCGTTGAGCTGCTCTGGAACCCGGTGGCAAGGGAGCCAGAGCGGCTATTTTTGTGCTATCATAGGGGCAGGAAAGCTTAGCAAGACAAGGCTATGCTGATGCTTGATCATTTCGATTTCGTCATTGGTCAGAGGGGGCGCTGATGCTCAGAGATACACTGCTGTATCTATCGCAGCATGATGGGCTGCGCAACTTTGCGCTGTCGAACCGGGCAGCGCGCAATTTCTCTCATCGTTTTGTGGCCGGCGAGCAGCTGAGCGACAGTATCGAGGTGACTCGCACGCTCAATCAGCGGGGGCTGAGCGTGGCGCTGGATCACCTCGGCGAGAACGTTACCGACGAGCACGAGGCGCGAGCGGCGACCGAGGATTATATCCGCGCCCTGGGCAGCATTAAGGAGAGCGGCCTCGATGCCAATATCTCGATTAAGCTGACCGCCCTGGGCCTGGACATTTCGCCGATCTTGTGCGAGGAGAATCTGCGCCGCCTTTTGTCGGAGGCTGGTCGCCTGGGGATCTTTGTCTGCATCGATATGGAAAGCTCGGCCTATACCGAGCGGACGCTCGATCTGACGCTGCGCTTGCATCGCGAGTTTGAGCAGGTTGGGACGGTGATCCAGGCTTATCTGTATCGTAGCAAGGATGACCTGGAGCGCCTGCTACAAGAAGGGGTGCGCGTGCGCCTGGTGAAGGGAGCCTATAAGGAGCCGCCGAATCTGGCTTTTCCCCAGAAGGCAGAGGTGGATGCCAATTATGTGCGCTTGATGGGGATGGTGCTGGCACGCGGGAATTTCCCGGCCATCGCCACCCACGATGAGGCGATGATTACGGCGGCCTGCCGCTTTGTCCGCGATCATGGGATCAGCCGCGATGCATTCGAGTTTCAGATGCTCTATGGTATCCGACGCGATTTGCAGGAGCGCCTGGTGCGTCAGGGCTATCATGTGCGGGTCTATGTGCCCTACGGCTCGCAATGGTATCCCTATCTGATGCGCCGCCTGGCGGAGCGCCCGGCCAATCTGATGTTCGTCTTGAGCAATGCCTGGCGCTGAGTACTCCTGTAGAGGCAGGCGCCCGGTATTTTTCAAGGCAAAGGCAAGCGAGGGGTGAGCGCTGATGATGACAAAGCTGGTGGTGGCGGTGCCAGTGGCAGATGTGCGGCGCGAGCCGGATGCGGCTTCGGAGCTGGTGACGCAGGCACTGCTGAACCGTGAGGTGGTAGTTGATGGGGAGCAGGGCGAGTGGCTACATGGGCAGCTTTCGGATTACAGTGGCTGGCTGCGCGAGGCCGATCTGGAGGAGCCGATTGTGACGGGCTTCTGCCGGGTTGGCGAGAGCTGTGGGACGGCTCTGCCGCTGGTGGCAGTGGTGCAGAGGCCACGAACCTGGCTCTTTGCGGGGGCGGAGGACGCTGAGACGCTGGAGCCGGTCTATCTGTCGACGCTCTTGCCGGTGACCGATCTGCGTTTCGCTTCACGGGTGGAGGTGGCTCTGCCGGGCGAGCGCCGTGGCTGGTTGGAGCGCGAGGCGGTGGCGGTAGAGCTGGCCCACGAAGCTTTTCCGCACCGCCCCGTGACGGTGGCGCTAGGGTATGCCAGCGAGCTGCTGGGCACGCCCTACCTATGGGGCGGGACGACCTGTGAGGGGATCGATTGCAGCGGCCTGGTGCAGTTGTGTTATCGGATGGCGGGCTATGTGTTGCCGCGCGATGCGGATCAGCAGTATGCCTTTCTGAGGCGCTCGGTGCCGCTGAGGGAGCTGCGCGCCGGCGACTTGCTCTTTTTTGGGCGCGAGCGGATTACGCATGTGGCGCTGGCTCTGGATGAGCGCCGCTTTGTGCATGCGGAGGGGGTGGAGTATCATCGCGTGGTGATCAATAGTCTGGAGCCGGGCGACGAGGACTATAACGAGCGGCTGGCGAGCTGTGTGTGGGGAGTGAAGCGCGTGGTGACGGAGGATGAACAGGCGGAAGGCCGCCAGCCCAGGCTTGAGTGAGTGCGTGAGGCTGGGCCTGGCCAGCGGTCGCATCTGCTGCGTTATGAGGAGATGGAGACGGGGCCTAGGAGAGGTTAGGCAGGCCGTCGGCAGGACTGGAGCCGCGGCGCGGGAGCAGGACGTAGCGCCGGCTGCCGCGCGGGCGTTCGACGACCAGCAGGCCAGCCCGCCGCGTGACGTGCCAGAGCGCTTCGAAAAGCCAATCAACTACCCAGTAGCAGACCGGAAGGTTGGAATCTATCACTGCCTTTTGAAAGAGAGCGAGCAGGCGCCTGGCGACTTCGGGCGTTTCGCCGAGCTGGCTGATCGCCTGTATGAGTCCCCAGAGCTTTGCGCCTCTGAGGCTAATCAGTTCTGCCTTCATCGACGAGCGCTCCAAGACGTCGAGCAGCACAGGCACCAGGTCGCGACGTTCAGCGGCCTCTATTGCCTCTATCAACGAGAGTGAGAGCTGTCCCCTCGCAAACCGACTCCTCCTCAGCAAGCGCCCCAGCGTCTTCGCCCCGCTATGCTTTACCAGATACTCAGGTAAATGGGATTTCCATAGGGCACTCTCTGAAGAGGAAAGCCTATCATGATGGCCCTGGAGAGCCAGCTCTTCAGCCTGTGCCAGAACGCCCAAATCCAGATCATCGAGGCATACCAGGGCCAACAGCAGGGTGCTTTTGAGTCTCTCATCTTGCTCACGCTCCCAACAGACGCGCAGGGGAGCAGCAAGGGTGCGATTTTCACTTTGCCCCAAAGCAAGAGCGAGAGCAGCACGCACTTCGCTGTGCAGACTGAGATCGGCCAGCGCAGCTAGCGCTCCCGTCTGCGCTAGCGGGACCTCTTTGGCCAGGTGGCCCAGCTCCTCGACACAGACCAGGCGTAACATTATCGCTAGCCGCTCATTCCTCACCAATGACAGCAGAACCTCTATCGCCTCACTATCGCCACGCCCTCCCAGTACCTTAACTAAACCTTCCATACATTTTTGACACATATCTACAGATAACTTCTCATTCCTCACCAATGACAGCAGAACCTCTATTGCCTTCTTATTATAAGATCTAGTTAATATATTTATCAATACTCCTATACAATCGCCGCGCACCTTTTCAGGTAACTTCTTATTGTTCACCAGTGACAGGAGGATCTTTATCGCCTTCTCATCGCCGTAGCTCTCTAGCATCCCAGCCAGCAGCATGACACAATCAGAGCGAAACCTGACAGTCAGCTCTTCAGTTCTTACTAATGTCAATAAAAACTCTATTTTCTTATTACTATTATAAAGCTTTTTTACTTTATTTAGCAAATTTATCATTATTTTATCATCTACATTTTGTTTTTCCAGTCTTATCATCAGAAGCTCCATTTTTCTATCTTGAGATGGAATAATTCTTATTCCTGATAATTTTGCATATCCATGATCAACAATCATATATTCATCTTCTTTAATTGTTTTGCGAGAATTAATCTCAATTTCATCAAAAACGCTGATATAATCAAAATCTTCCAGAGCAAAGCTCCTAATTTGATTCTTTTTCTGGTATAAAAATCTTTTCACTATTTTCAGCATAAATAGATTCTTATCTTGTAGTATCTCCATCAAGCGCTTCGTGATAGTCTCATCGCCTGATCCTAACACAGGTTCGCTATAGACACGTCCCAACGGGGCTAATATCTCGACAAGTTTTTTCTCCATCAGACTATAGGGAGTGCGCTCCAGCTCATCAAGGAGGCGTTTCGGCAATTCGTACCGCAGCTCTGGCCGGTCGCGCAATAGAGGTTGCGCCAGTAGGCAGCGTCCTGCCAGCAGCAGCTTGCTGTGAAAGAGATCCTCTGGTGGTGCCTTCTTGCTGTCATGAAGCAGTGCGCGAAAGAGCGGCGTCGCATCGTTGACTGCTCCCGCATAGAGCAGCGTCACCTCTTCCCACCACGGATCACCCAGGTAGGGAAGCAGCAGCTCAACGCTGCCGCTCTCACTGACGTAACAGGCTGCGCAATACTCCTGCAACGTCAGATGCAGAAAACCATAGAGATCCTGACCTTGCTCCCGCAACAGCCCACTATCATCGCTGAGTGCCTCCAGCACCTGCCTCGCCAGGTCTGGCCCGCCGGTCTGCCAGAGGCGCGGCAAAAACTCGGCGATCCACTCCTCCAGCGCCGCGCGTGGTGCATAGCGCCAGCCGCGAGCGTGCATATGCCAGGCCAGCTCATAGAGCAAATGGCGATGGTGATCGGGGCGCAGATGCACAGGACTGCCCATGCGTCGGATATTGCGCTCACGATCCCAGCGCTCCAACAGGAGCGTCACGCACTCCCGATAGAGCGCCGCGCGCCGCGCCGGCAGCTCACCGCTCTCCTCATAGAGGAGGACGATCAGCGTCAGCAGTAGCGGATTGGCCGCCAGCGTCAACAGATGCGGCTGTTGGAGCAACTCATCCAGCAGGCGCTTACCCTCAGCTCGCGCTTCGGGCCTACCGTTCCCCTCCTGGGCAAACCAGCGCTGGACAAACTGCTCAATCTCCTGCTGGCGAAAATCGAGCACATCCAGCTCATCGAAGCCGGTCAGGCGGCGATGCAAGCGATAGCCGGCGCGGCGGGCCGTCACCACCACCGCCGAGCGATTGGCCAGCCGCTGCACCGCCTCCACCACCCGGCGATAGCTCTGCCCGGCCTCCTCTGGCGACTCACCAATCAGGGTCTCATCCAGCGCATCCAACAAAAAGAGCGTCTTGCCCTCCTCCAGGCGCGTGCGCAGATAGAGGGCTACCTCCTCCTCCTCAAGTCCGTAGTCTCGGTAATCGCGCGTCAGGCGCCAGACTGCATAAGTTAACAAATTCTCCTGACCCGAGGCTGCAAAAGCATTCAGGCTCAGATAGATTGGAACCGGAGGCAAAGCCGGAGCCTCGCCGCGCAGAATGCAGATCGCCAGATGGCGCAGCAGCGTCGTCTTACCAGCCCCTGGGTCGCCCAGTATCACGCAGCGCGAATGGCGGTGGACCGCCTCCTGTGGCTCCAAAGCCTCCCCGAAACGCCGCTCCAGCCGCCGTCGTTGGCGTCGCCGCACATGCAGATGATCAAACTGTTCCCCTTGCTCCTCGGGACCGAGATAGCGGATCTCCGGCTTCTCGTGCAGACGCAGACGGATATAAATCCGCTCGATCGGGAAAGCCGTACGCATCCCCAGCACCTGCAGCAGGGTCAGACTGCGGTCCCCCAGCAGCGCCCGTCGATAACGCTCCTCCACGCGGGAGCAGAGTGCTTCAAGCCCCTCCTTGCCCATCTCTCTGGCAGCTTCGGCCTGCCCTTCCTCGTCCGCCTCCAGCATTGCGCAGATCGCCTTCGCCACCCTGACCCAGAGCTGGTCGCGTTCAGCTCGCCTCAGCTCCGCGCAGCCCTTTTCATTCATAAATTTCAGCTTTTCGAGAGGCGTCCCCTCTAGCGAGCAGGCCCGTGCTCGCACGGGAATCAGAAGGAGCCCCCCCACCTGTCCCCGTCGCCAAAGCACATTAAGCACCTTCTGCTCCTCTTTCCGCCCACTCAACAGCTCTGCACTCACCAGTACCACCGCCACCTGAGCCTGCCGAGCAACCTGCTCTACCTCCTGGGAAGGCACCCGTCCGGCGGGCACATCGAGCGAGGCGAAACAATGCAGGCGCGAGCGCAGAGCGGGTGCCTGCAAATGATTTCTCAATTCCTCCACGAAGCGCCTATCGCGAGCCGCAGCGCATAGAAAAACCAGAGCCGTCTTCGTCTCAGCCCCCGTCATAGCTGATCGATCACCTGCCTTGTGCCCGGAGCTTCATCCTATCAACTCCTCATCGCATGATCCTCGTCTATTTTAGCATAAGAACGGCCAATATCAATGGATTGCTCTAGAAGAAACTGGCGGCCAATCCAGTACTCAACGGTCATCTTGACGATTATAGAACTATAGACAAGAGCAGCTATACTGGCGCCAGCCGGTGGGACCACCCGAAGAAAAGGCCCCAGAAATAGGCAAAGAGAGACGCTCGGAGCAGCTGAAGAAGAGGAGAAAGCAGATCATCCCAATATGCAACTAAGGATTATTCCGGCGAAGAATGGGCAGATGAAGCGTGTAGAGCAGGCAACTGATTACGAGCTATAACCAAGAAAGTGGGGCCGAGAGGAATCGAACCTCCGACACGCGACTTAGGAGGTCGCTGCTCTATCCACTGAGCTACGGCCCCTTTTTGCTTTAGACGCAGAACGGCAATGCAAGCCAACGACCTGCTCCGGTCAGAGGCCAGAGAAGAGACTGGTTTCATCCTAGCATGCTCTTGGGGTCCTGTCAAGCGCCAGGCGTGGTGCACGCAACAGCCGGCGGGCGGGGGACGGCAGAGCACAACCAACGCTGGCCAGCTATCGCGGAGGCCAGCCCTCTCGATTTGACAGTCGCTCTTGGCAGGGGCTATCATGCTAGAAAAAAGAACATATGAGGCTCCTGTTCACGCGGAGGAAGAGAGCATGACAGATTCTATCACCGTTGGTCGGGACGTCTTCCATACCCACCGCCTCAGCAACGGCCTACAGATCGTGGGTCAGAGTATGCCCGACTTCGAATCGGTCTCCATCGCCTACTACGTGCGCACTGGCTCGCGCGACGAGCACGACCCGACCATCGAGGGCGTCTCACACTTCCTCGAACACATGGTCTTCAAAGGCACCCGGCACCTCGACTGGCAGCAGATCACTCTGGAATTCAACAAAATCGGTGCCGAGCTAAACGCCTTCACCTCGCACGAAGCCACCATGTATTTCGCCCGCGTCCTCGGCGAATACAGCGAGCGCGCCCTCGAACTCCTCAGCGACATGATGTATCCGCGCCTGGCCGAAAGCGACTTCGAAACCGAAAAAGAGGTCATCATCAACGAGATCGCTCGCTCTGAAGACCAGCCCTACAACCTGGCCTTCCGCCGTCTGGCCCAAACCTACTTCAACGGCCATCCCCTGGGCCACGACGTCCTCGGCTCCCGCGAAAGCATTCGCAACATGCGCATCGAGCAAATGCGCGACTACTGGCAGCGCCGCTATGGAGCCAACAACATAATTCTGACCGTAGCTGGCAACTTCGACTGGGAGCGCTTCGTCGCACGCGCCGAGCAGCTCTGCAGCGACTGGCGCAGCAGCGAGAGCGAACGCGAGCCGCAGCCCTACGAGCCAGCCCACTCCCTCAACAACGTCATCGTTGACCCGCGCCTCAAGCAGCAGATCATCTTGCTCGCCATGCCCTGCGTCAGCATCCAGGACCCTGACTACTACGCTGCCGCCCTTGGGGGGAGCATCCTGGGGGACACCGACGGCTCACGCATCTACTGGAACATCCATCAAAAAGGCCTGGCCGAATCGGCCAGCGCCGGCCTGTGGGCCCTCGAAGACACCGGTATGCTCCTGCTCGAAGCCAACTCTACCCCTGAAGAGGCCCCGCGCGTCCTGCGTCTCCTGCGAGCCGAGCTTGAGAGCCTGCTCGAGGACGGCATCTACGAAGACGAACTGCGCCGCGCCAAGGATAAATGGATCAGCAGCATCGTCCTCAGCAGCGAATCAACCTTCACTCGCATGCGCACCCTGGCCTCGGACTGGGTCACCGAAGGCCGCCTGATTAGCATCGATGAGGAAATCGAGCGTGTTGAGCGCGTCACCACCGACGACATCATGCGCACCCTGCAACGCTTTCCCCTACGCGACAAACAGGTGCTGGTTGCCCTCGGCCCCTTGAGCGAAGAGCAGCTCTTCCAATAAGAGGACGGCCACAGACCCAGAGCACACCAGCATCAGAAGAAGGCACGGACGAGAAGAACAACAGCAAACAGCGACAAGGGGAAGAAAGAGCGCCTCAAAAACGGAAGACGGCGGCCAGGTTTCTTTTCCTGGCCTGCCTCACGCCCAAAAAGGAAGCCCGGAAAGAGGCAAGCACAAGGGGAGAGCAGAGGAGAAAGCAACGAGCCGGACTCAGCCGGGCAGGCGGGCCAGCTTATAGCCCACATCCGGCACCGTCAGAATATAACGCGGATGGCGCGGGTCCGGCTCAATCTTGCGCCGCAAACGACTGATATAGACCCAGACAAAATCTATCTCGCGGCTATATTCCGGCCCCCAGACCTTTTCGAGCAGCAGCTCATGAGTCATCACCATACCAGCATGCTGCGCCAGAGTGCTCAGCAAGCGATACTCTGTGCGACTCAACTGCACTGGCTGCCCGTTGACAAAGACCTGATGCTGCGCATAATCGATCACCAAGTCGCCCGTACGGAAGATACGCTGATGCCTCGTCTCGCCAGCACTTTCCCGGCTACGCCGACGCAGGCGGCAACGCACCCGCGCCAGCAGCTCCCGCAGATGAAAAGGCTTGTAGACCAGGTCATCGGCACCAGCATCGAGCAGGCGAATCCCCTCCTCCTCATGACCGGTAGCACAGAGAGCGATCACCGGCGTCTCCGCGAATTCGCGCAGACGGCGCAGCAGCTCCAAAGCCGCCACATCGGCCAGGTCAGCCAACAAGATCAAGTCTGGCTCCTGCAGATCTAGCAAGCGGAAGAACTGGGCGCTATGGGTTGCCAGCTGCACCTGACAGCCCTGCTCCTCCAGATGGGCCCGCAGGTAGCGAGCAATACGCGCATCCTGCTCGGCCAGCAAAACGGAGGCCAGGCGCTCGCGGCGCACGCTCGGCCCTTGACCCTGAACCGAGGCGCTTGCAGAAGTCAAAGCAGGCAGCGTCTCCGTTGTCAAAGCGCCAGCGGGAAGCTCTTCCGTCGCCTGCAGCGGCAAGGTAAATGAGAAGGTGGCCCCCTGACCCAGGCCAGGCGAATCGGCCCAGATTCGCCCGCCATGCGCCTCAATGGTCGCGCGGGCCACGGCCAGCCCGAGGCCGCTCCCCTCCTCCTCGTCCTCAGCCTCCTCGCGCGGCAAGCGGTAGAAGCGCTGAAAGATATGCTCCAGATGCTCCTGTGGAATGCCCAGGCCCTGATCCGTCACACTCACGCGCACCTCAGCGCCCTCGACCTCCACCTCCAGACGAATGGTTCCCCCACCAGGCGAATAACGAACCGCATTATCTAGCAAATGATTAAGTACTTGCTCTATGCGCAAAGGATCACACGGCACCGGAGGCAAGGCAGGAGGCAGGCGCAGAATAAAACGATGACCGGGGGCCGAGCGCTCACGCTGTTCCACCAGACGGCGCAGCAGCTCCTCAAACTGCACCTGGGCCAGGCGCAGCGTCTGTGTTCCACTATCGAGCCGCCACACATCCAAGAGCGTATTCAGAATCTCGTGCAAGCGATCAGCCTGAGCATCGATCATTTCCAGCATTTCACGCTGCACAGCCGGGTCCCAGCGGCGAGAAGAACCGAGCAAGGTTGTTGCACAGCCCTTAATAATCGCCAGAGGTGTCTTCAGCTCATGAGCCGCCAGCGCCAGAGCCTCGGAACGAGCCTGAGTGGCCTCGCGCTCCAGCGTCACATCCTCCAGGAGGAGGCCCCGCCCCAGTAGGCGACCCTCGTCGCCATAGATAGGGAAGCTGTGCACGCGCAACCAGCGGACCGCCGCATCTACCAGAGCCAGATCAGTCGAAGCCTCCAGCTCGGGATGCTCCCAGAAGCGATCAAGGGCCTCCTGAGCACGTTGGGGGTCGGCAGCCCGCGTCAGCAAACGCGCCCGTACATCCACCGTCGACCCGACAACCAGCTCATGGGCCTGGCAACCCAGCAGCTCGCGTGCCCGCCTGTTCGCACAGACCAGCCGCTCGCGCTGGCTCAAAAGCAGCAAGCCACTGCTGAGGTTCTCCGCGACAGCTGCCAGGATCGCCTGGGCAGGAGAGGCCATCAGCGCAGAGGCGGTCGAGGCCCAAGGGAGAGTAGCATCAGGCGCAGGGCAGGCGAGGAACGTCATCCACTCCTCAGAAGAGCGACGGTCAGCGCTGGCCATGTCCGCCCCATCTCTGGCGGCGCGTTCCATGAAACGAACACCTTTCCGCATTGCTGGTACGATCGATGAGTACTCATGAATATTCTAGCAAGGCGGTCAAGGTTCAAGACAGCCTGCCCCTCAAGGAGAGAGCCAGCATCAGACCTGGAGCACTCGCGCAAGAGGAGAAAAAGAGCTAATGAAGCGTTGCCAGTCCCACGATCAATAAAAGATGCAAAAGCATGCCAATGATCAGCGTCCACGCAATAAACATAATAGCGCGATGATCATGGACCAAGCGCCGGACACGAGGGGCCGGAGAAGCAGAAGCCGGGCGTCGCTCGGCAGCAACCAGGCCCAGCGCAATGCGCAGACGCAGGGGTGAGCGCACCGGCGAGCGACTCATCTCAGCGAGCAGCGCACCGTAGCAATCACGACACAACACCCAGGACTGACGCGGCTCGGGCGCACCCTCGGGCTCCGTGACTGCAATGGCCTCCAGCGGGATGCGCTGCGTACAGACCGAGCAATTGCGGATAATGCGCTTCCTCGCCCGTGGTGACTGCCTACCCTCGTCGATGCTGTGCGAAGACAAGCTGCCGCTATGCTTAACCTCTCCCATGATTGGCGATTCCTTTCCAAAGCTCGCCGGTCCAATCAGCACTTCGCTGGCGATCAAGGGACAATCGCAGGCAGGGACCTTTTCCCCCACGTCTCTAATTGTATCACACCCTCGGAAGGATTACGCACCAAGCAAACAAGGGCGTCTTCAAGCAGGCCCGGGAGCCGCCAGAAGAGAACGCCCTTGCTTATCAGTCTGACACTACTGCTAGCTGTTCGGGAGCGAGGGGACAGGCCCGGCTGCTCCCCCTGGCGGGGGCCAGCCGGGCCGGCCTGGTCTCAGATTGGGAGCGTAGAGAACCAGCCAGCCCAGACTATGAGAGCCATTGTCGCAGCCTACCTGACGCCCTCTGCACCGCTACGCTCCGCTACCCGCGCAACAGCGGGAGCAGGTAGACAATGCTGAAGACAAAGATCCAGACCACGTCAACGAAGTGCCAGTACATCTCGCCGGCCTGGAAAGCGAAATGTCGCTCCTTCGTAAAGTGACCGTTCAAAGCGCGCACAAAGACGATCAGCAGGAAGATCAGACCAACGGTCACATGCAGGCCGTGGAAGCCAGTCAGCGTAAAGAAGGCCGAGCCAAAGAGCTGGCTCTGAGGTGTGAAACCCTCACTGATCAGCGAGCTATACTCATAGACCTGGCCTCCCAGGAAAATAGCCCCCATGACAATGGTTGCCAACAAGCCCCAGATCAAGCGCTGCTGGCTGCCCTTCTCAATGCCTTTGGCAGCAATATAGTGGATAGGCGCACTACTTCCCAACAGAATGACAGTATTGATGAGCGGATACCAGATCTCACTAGGCAGATGCCAGCCGTGGCCGCCCTGGCGAATCTCCAGATAGAGATAGGCGGCGATCAGGTTCGCGAAGATCAGCGCCTCCGAGGCGATGAAGAACATCATGCCCCACCAGCCGAGGCTGCGCCCACCTTCATCATGCACCTGCTCCAGGGCAGGTATCCCCTCGCGATAGGCAACACTCATACCTCGAAATTCTCCTGACTGTTCTCTTCAAGAAGCTCAACAGAGGTGATCGTGCTGGCAACTCCTCAGCGCGAAGCCAACCCCAGGCAAGATTGCCAGCACCAGACGCAGGCCAGCGGTCGATAGAGAGCGCATCCAGCGCATGCCCAGGTCTTGCGCAAGAGCAGATCAAGCAGCTGACAACAGGAGCAACGCCCCCTCCGCTCTCTCAACCTCATCTAATAGCGCTCCAGGCCCCAACCGACCACGGCCACCACGATCAGCAAAGCCCCGATCACCAGCACTGCAGGATGAGTCACGACACCCAAACAGGCCAGCGCAATGGCCAGAGCCAGCACGAAGGGCCAGAGACTGGCATGAGGGCCACGAGGGGTTCTGGCGCGAGACGGGCGAACCTGCGGACCCTGCGGAACCTGCGGACCCTGCGGACCCTGCGACTGCTCACTGGCCCCTTCTTCAGCCTCCGGTCGCGGCTGCTGCCCCCTCACCACCGTGGCCTCATCGCTCTTCTCCTGCGTCTCGGCGCTCCCAGGATTACCTGACCTTTTCCGTCCCTCCCCCTGCCTTTGCAGGCCCTCGCCCTCAATCGGGGGCCTATCTTTCTGCTCTTCCTCGTTAATCACAGTACGCCTCTCTCGGGCGATAGCCGGGCCGGCTCATCCAGAGACAGGCGAGATAGCCCTTCCCAGGGTGAGTGCGCCGGTTTCCGCCTGGTGCCCTGGGCGGGCCGGCCAAAGCTCAGCCAGCCAATCAGCCCAGACCCCAACCGGAACACGGCGCGGCTCACAGGCGCTCAGCATCGCCCTGCCCTCAATGGACGGCCACCTTCCAGTCTGCCGTCTCCGGATTCTTCTTATCGTAGAATGGGCGGCGGCTGCGCACCACCGGGATCGTCTTAAAGTTGTACGGCTCCGGCGGAGAAGTCGTATCCCACTCCAACGTGAAAGCATCCCAGGGATCACCGCCCGCCGGTTGACCCTGACGGAGACTGGCCACAAAATTGAACAAGAAGACCAGGATAGCCGCCGCAATAATGAAGGCGCCGACCGTCTCCAGCAGATTCAGCTCATTCCAGCCCAGATCGGGAGCATAGGTATAGATACGGCGCGGCATCCCGAGCAGGCCCAGAATATGCATCGGGAAGAAGGTCACATTCACCCCGATCAGCATCAGCCAGAACTGGATCTGGCCCAAGCGCTCATTCAGGAGTTTGCCCGTCATCTTCGGGAACCAGTAGAAGATGGCCGCGAAGATCGCGAAGACTGCTCCGCCGAAGAGGACATAGTGCAGGTGAGCGATCACAAAGTAGCTATCGGTCACCTGATAGTCGAAAGGTACGATCGCCAGCGCCACCCCGTTCAGGCCGCCGATCAAGAACATGGCCACAAAGCCGAGGGCGAAGAGCATCGGCGTCTTGAATGAGAGCTTCCCACCGTAGATCGTCGCCAACCAGTTGAAGATCTTGACCGCCGTCGGGATCGCGATCAAGGTCGTGCTGGTCGCGAAGAAAGCCTGAGCCACCACTGGCAGGCCCACAGCAAACATATGATGCGCCCAGACCGTAAAGCTCAGGAACCCGATAGCGACCCCCGACCAGGCCACGAAGGTATAGCCAAAGATCGGCTTGCGCGAGAAGACCGGCAGCACCTCCGAGACGATACCGAAAGCAGGAAGGATCAGAATATAGACCTCCGGGTGGCCGAAGGACCAGAAGAGATGCTGCCACAGCAGCGGATCACCATTAAAGGCCGCCTGATAGAAGTGTGTGCCCAGATGGCGATCGAGCAAGAGCAAGCCCGAGGCCGCCGTCAGGCTGGGCAGGGCAAAGAGCAGCAGGAAGGACGTGACCAGCGTCATCCAGACGAAGAGCGGCATGCGGTTAATCGTCATGCCCGGCGCGCGCAGCTTGAAAATGGTCACCACGAAGTTCAACGCGCCCGCAACTGACGAGATACCCAGCAGCAGCACGCCCAAAGCCCAGAAATCCATATTGATCGAGGGCGTCGCCGGGATACAGTTCACCCCCTGCACGCCGCACTCAGTCAACGGTGCGTAAGCGAACCAGCCGCCGTCTGGTGCCGCATGGAACAAGAAGCTAGACTGGAGAAAGAGGCCACCGAAGAGCACAATCCAGTAGCCAAAGGCATTCAGGCGCGGGAAGGCCATATCGCGCGCCCCAATCATCAGCGGCACCACATAGTTACCGAGACCTGTGAACATCGGCATCACGAAGAGGAAGATCATCGTGGTGCCATGCATCGTAAAGATCTCGTTATAGGTCTGGGGATCGAGCACCTTGCCGTCCGGCAGCGCCAGCTGAGTTCGGATCAGCAACGCCTCCAACCCGCCGACCACGAAGAAAAAGAAGGCCGTGACCATATACATGATCCCGATCTTCTTATGATCGGTAGTCGTCAGCCACTGGCCAATATATGTCTCGCTAAAGCGCTTCTGTCGGACCAGAGCAGGACGCTCAACAATGGTACTGGTTGCCATGGAAAATCCTCCGAATATCCAATCAGCCCCTTCAGGCAAACCGGGGAGACCAGACCTCTCTCTGACAGGCCGGCAGGCGGCAGAGAGAGCCACCGCCCGGCGCTCGATCAGCTCGCCTCTGGCTAATGGCCTGACTGCCCCCGCCTCGCGTCTTCGTCAGGCAGGTGGCCTGTGGCCTATCGAAAAAGCTATTCTCCATTATTATAGTTTTACTTCAGGCTTTCCAGATAGGCCACCAGGTCATTGACCTCGGACTGGGAGAGTCCGAGATTGGGCATATCATTCCCCGGCTTCACCGCCTGCGGATCATGCAACCACTTCGCCAGGTTTTCTGGCGTATTTTTGAGCACGCCGCCGGCGATCATATCACGGCTTCCAAAGTGTGTCAGATTGGGGCCGACCAGCGTTTGCGGCTGCGTATTGAAATCGTTGAGGTTGACCCCCACGATCCCGTGGCAAGCCGTGCACCCCTTCGACTTGAAGAGCGCCAGCCCGCGCGCATACTGCGGATTATTAGCTGCCGCTTGCTGCTGGCCACTCACCCAGGTTGCAAACTGGTCCGGCGGCAGCGCAATCACATTAAAGGCCATGTTGGCATGCTGCAGGCCGCAGTACTCGGCGCACTGGCCGTGGTAGGTTCCGGGCTTATCGACGCTAAACCACTTCTCGTTGTCGTGGCCAGGCACCACGTCGGTCTTGCCCGTCAGATTGGGCACCCAGAAGCTGTGGATCACATTATTCGAATAGAGCTTGACATGAACCACCGTCCCCGTCGGCACCACCAGATCATCAGCGGTAATGACCTTCTGGGTCGGATAGTCGAACTCCCACCACCACTGATGGCCAACCGCCGTGACTTCCAGCTGCTGCCCACCTGTAGGGATGGTATCGACCTGGAACATCGTGCGGATCGTAAAGACCAGCACCACAAAGAGGAAGATGGAGGGCGCCACGGTCCACACAATTTCCAGCGTCGTGTTCCCATGAATCTGGCGCGGCGTCGGCATTCCCGGACGCTCGCGGAAGCGAATGATCGACCAGATGAGAATCCCCTCGACAACCACAAAGACAAAGGTGGCCACACCCAGGATAAACCAGAAGAGATTGGCCTCATCCTGGGCGACCGGCCCCGCCGGGTTGAGGATCGAGGGATTGCCGCCACAGGCGGCGAACAGGAGCGAGGATAAGAGCAACGTCAGAAGCAACAGCCCCCAACGTGTTTTCCCTCGAAATAACGGTATCCTCACTGCTCGCACTCCTCAATTAGACACAGATTAGCGCTCTAGATAATTATAGGGCTGCCCCGCGGGGGCCTTCAACCAGAGCGCGGGCCTCTCCACTCGCCTCGCCTGCCTTTCCTCCCCTTCGACCCGACCAGACCAGACTCGTCCCGTCCCGTCAGAGTCCGGCCTTCTTTCATCGCGCTGCTGCAGTCGCAGACTTGCTGGCCGGCGCCCCGGCAGCACCAGCAGCACCAGCAAAGCAACTCGACGACCTCTTTTGTCCTCTGCACCGCTTACGGGCAGCGGAAGTAAGGCGACAGAGCAGGCCCAGTCTGGCAGATCAGTCTAGCGCCTTTCCCTGACAGAGAACTTGCAGGACCGGAAAGGGACCTTACAGCCGCCTGAATGCGGCTCTCCGGCAGCGGACCTTGATCGGCAGCGATCGCCATGCTCTCAATTCAAGGCCGCGACTCGCCAGGACGCTCGTTTCTGGCAGAAGATGGCAGGCTGATGCCCTTGCTTCGGTCTTCTGTGCCGCTCTCAGCACTTCCCTGCTCAGGCAGCGATGACCTCCGCTCCTCTTCTTCCGCTTCTCGCTGCCAGGCCAGGCGCTCGCGCTCCTCTTGACGCCGCTCTTGCTCCAGCATCCAGCGGATAAAGAGGACGCTCATCAGCACAATCACCAGAATATTGGCCGGCACCCACATAATCAGTCCACCGAGCTGCTGATCCGTGGCGGCGGAGATTCCCCAGATGCGCGGCGCCGCCAGGTAGGGAGCATAGAGCGGCGGCACAAAGGTCAATCCCGCCCCCAGCAAGACCATCGGCATCCCACTGAGGAAGAGATAGAGCACCTGGGCAGGCAAGGGCAGCGGCCCCAGCTCACCTTCCAGCGGACTCAACACTGGCCACCAGAATAGGAAGCTGAAGACAATAAAGGTTACATGCTCCAAAACATGGATGCCCTCATTCTCCAGGGTAGCGTCATAGAGCGGCGGCGCATGCCAGAGAAAGATGTCGGCATTGAAGAGAAAGAAGGTGACGACCGGCAAGGTCAGCACTCTGGCCAGTCTGAACAGCAGGCGGTTGCGCAGGAGAGGAGCGACCAGCCAGCCAGGTATCCCCCAGAGCATCATCGGCGGAGCCACCAAGGTGATCAGTAGGTGCTGCACCATATGGGCGCTGAAGAGATAGTCATCCCCCAGCTCATCAAGCGGCGATACCAGAGCCAGCAAAATGACCAGTACACCCAGCAGAAAGACGACCACCCGGCTGCGCTGAACTGGCGGCCCCAGGTCGTACTGCCGGCGCAGCGGCCCAATGGCGTAGAGATAGAGGACCGTAATCGCTACACAGCCGACTACTACCGAAGGAATGAAATGCCAGGCTCTCAGCCAGAAGTCCATTGCCCCGCTCCCATTGCGCGATGATCGTACCCTCAAGTGACCCTTGCAGGAACCCAGAGCAGAGCAGCGGCCCTGCATCCTTTGCTCCGTCGCCCTGTCCCCCGCCAGTGTCTACCAGCGCTTGGCTCGCCTGCCGCCAAACTGCTCTTAGATACTATAGCAAGGGAAAGCAGCGGCGACAACAGCATTCAGGTAACTGTAAGGTCCTCCTCCTGGCCTGTAAGGGCAGTATCAGGTTCAGGTCTGACAATACAGACAACGCTCTGAAGTTGACTGGACGAAGCGGGCTATTATTTACCTGTAGAGACTCTTGATCGGGAGCCTGTAGCTGTTATGAAGATGATACGCCGTATCGCATGGGTCGCGGTTGGTTTCACATATTTTTTGGTGGCACTGGGGGGAACGGTGCGGGTCAACGATGCCGGCCTGAGCTGTCCCGACTGGCCGCTCTGTTATGGCCGGCCCTTTGTCTTTCCCGATATCCGCACCCTGCTTGAGGAGTCACACCGCTATACGGCATCGATCGTCAGCGTTTTGATCCTGGCCCTGGCCATCTGCGCTTTGCTCTGGGCACGTAAGGAGCGACAGGTCCTTGTGCCCGCCCTGATCGCTCCGGCATTGCTAGTGGTGCAGATTGTGCTGGGAGGGCTGACGGTGCTCTGGAAGCTGCCCCCCGAGATCATCACCGCTCATCTGGCTACGGCCCTGGCAATCTTCGCGACGGTGATTACGATCGCGGTGATGGCAGGCCAGCCCTCTCCAAGCCAGGAGCACCCAGCGCAGACACGCCGTTTCCTGCGGCTGGCTGTGACCACGGCACTGCTGGTCTATGGCTTGATGCTGAGCGGTTCCTACGTCGTTGGGAGCGGTGCAACCTTCGCCTGTACGAGCTGGCCGCTATGCGGTCAAACGCTTCCCGGCATGGCCCGTCTGGGAGACATTAACACCCTTCACCGCCTGATCGCCACCATTGTGGGGCTGGTGGTGGCCTGGACCCTCTACACGGCCTGGCGTCGGCGCCGTGTTGCTCCCGGCCAGGCTCGCGTCGCTGTCGCCGCCGCCTTACTCTTTGTCTTGCAGTCCCTGATCGGTGGAACAATCCCCCTGCTTGGCAGCGGCTCGCTGCATTTCGGCAGCATTCCCAATCAGGATGCAGCCACCTTTATGCGCGGCCTGCACCTGGCGGTGGCCAGCGCTGTCTGGGGCCTGCTGGTGTTGCTGGCAGTTTTGGCCGCTCGCCAGTTGCGCGCTGCTCCCCAGGGTGCTGAGTTGGAGCGACTGGAGGCCGCGGAGGCCGCTGCACGCGAGAGCGTCAGCCCTCTGCGCCAGACGATCTCGGGCTATATTGATTTGATGAAGCCCCATGTGACAGTGCTGCTGCTGGGAACAACCGTGGCGGCCATGGCCATTGCCTACCAGGGCCTGCCTCCCCTGGGCCTGACAGTCGCCACCTTGCTGGGCGGCGCTCTGGCAGCGGGCAGCGCCAATGCCATTAACTGCTACTACGATCGCGATATCGATAGCATCATGTCCCGCACCTCACGCCGCTCTCTTCCCGCTGGGCGTGTGCGGCCACGCCAGGCCCTGATCTTCGGCGTTGCACTCGGCGTGGCCTCTTTCCTGATCCTGGCCTTCTTTGTGAATCTGCTGAGCGCGGTGTTGGCCTGCGGGGCTATTCTCTTCTACGTGGGCGTCTACACTATGTGGTTGAAGCGCACCACGGCCCAGAATATCGTCATTGGGGGAGCCGCCGGCGCAGTTCCTGTTCTCGTCGGCTGGGCGGCGGTTACTGGTACCATCTCGCTGCCAGCGATCTGGCTCTTCGCCATCATTTTCTACTGGACACCACCCCACTTCTGGGCCCTCTCGCTCTTGATCGAGAAGGACTACGAGAAGGCCCATGTGCCAATGCTCCCGGTACTCTTTGGCGAGGAGGAGACACGCAAGCAGATCTTCCTCTACTCGCTCCTGTTGCTGGCCGTGACGTTGGTGCTCTTCGCCATGCGGGCAATGAGCTACCTCTATCTGGTAGCAGCCGTGGTGCTGGGAGGCATCCTGGTGTATATGGCCCTGCGCCTGCTTTGGGATAGGCAGTCACGGCGCTGGGCTCGCACCTTGTTCTGGTATTCGAATTGCTATCTGGCGATGATCTTCGCCGCAATGGTGCTGGATCGCGTCATTTTCCACTAGGAGCTGAGTCGTGAGGTGGCTGAACTGGCGCCTGGCTTCGCGCCTTTCGGTATTGACAATGGCCTTACTGGTGGTTCTCGTGGTGGCTGTGCTGAACTTGCGAGCCGGCCAGGGAGGAAGCGCCAACGGCCAACCTGCAGGCCAGCCCACCGCTGGCAGCCCTGGGCTACAGGGAACGCTGCTCGATGGCCGACCTGCCCCTGGTTTCCAGCTCACAGATCAGTTCGGTCGCAGCGTCTCGCTGGCAGACTTTAAGGGGAAACCGGTGGTGATCACCTTCCTCTATACCCATTGCCCAACGGTCTGCCCCGTGACCGCCGAGAAGCTACATACGGTCATGCAGCAGCTCGGCAGCGATGCCCAGCGCGTGGCGGTCCTGGCTGTAAGCGTCGACCCGGTAGGCGATACCCAGGCCGCCGCTCTGGCCTTCTCGAATACTCATAAGATGACCTCCTATTGGCATTTCTTGATCGGCTCGCGCTCGGCTCTCTCGCCTATCTGGCGCGCCTATAGCATCGATGCCGAAGCGGCTACCGCCAATAGCAGCAGCGGCTCGGTATCCCATACCGCCGTGCTCTATGTGCTGGATAAACAGGGACGCGAGCGCGTTCTCTTGAGCGATGATTTCATCCCTTCCCAGCTGACGAGCGACCTGCAAACGCTGCTTAAAGAGTAGCGCCAGCACAGCAAGCCTCGCTCTTTGCATGGGACTGGACTGGACTGGACTGGACTGGACTGGCCAGGCTTGAGGCCTGGCTAGCAGGAGGATAAGAGCAAGAGCACAGACAGGCACCGCCCACCAGGACAGGCTGAGGCATGGCCCTGAACGGAAAGAGGAGCAGCGGAGCAGATGACGGCCACCGCCCAAGCGGTGGGACCTGGCTTGCAAGAATGCTTCTCTCCTGCTATCCTTAGAAATGGAGGGGACTCTTGCCATCTGTCCGTGCTCGTACGCTATTTATTCTGCAGTAGAAAGATTTCGCGGAGATGCGATAAGTATGGAAACTCACCTGCAAGGCATCAATCTCGCGACAGGTGACCTGACCGCAACACTCCTCCCAGCCTACGAGGAGGAGCACGAGGGAACAGGAGAGCATCACCTGCCGATCCCTAGCTACTGGCCACTGGTCGCCAGCGTGGCCATCTTCGTGACCTTCATCGGCCTGCTGATCATCAATCAGACGCCGGTGCTGGCTCTGCTGGGTGCACTGGGCACGCTCATCGGGATCGTCGGCTGGGGACTGGAAGACCCACAGGCTCACGCTCACGCTGAGACCTACCCCGGCTTCGGTGTCGGTACTGCCGAGGGCGAGGTCAGCCCGCTGGCCGAGGCAGTGCGCGAGCAGGCCCAGGAGATTGTTGATCGCCTGGTGGTGCGCGGCGATCTGGCCTGGAGTGCCCACCCGGTCAACGTGGAGGTGGAGCAGGAAGGCGTGGTCCTGGCCCTCTACGGTAAGGTGGAGCTGGAGGCTCAGAAGAAGACCATCGAGGATGAGATTCGTAAGCTGCCCCATGTGATCGATGTGCGCAACTTCATTATCGCCGAGGATGCTATCCTCAACGAGGCGAACCGCCGCATCGCTCAGCTCCAAGAGGCGGGCAAGCTGGAAGGCGCCACAGATCTGCGGGTGCTCGTTGAAAACTATGTCCTCCATCTCTACGGCGAGGTGCCTACGCGCCAGATGAAATACTTGCTGGAGGATGAATTGATCCAGATCCCCGGCGTGCGCGTGGTGGTGAACCACATTGGCTTGAATGAGGATATCCCGGGCGAACTGGGCCGCACGAAGGGAAAGGTCGGCAAAGGCTAGTCTCCGGGCTCGGGGACCTTCTTCCCCCGCTCAAAGGCTGGCCGCCCCAATCCTGAGCGCTGAATGCGCTTGCGAGCCAACCGCAGGGCCTGTCTCTTCCACCTCTACGACGCTGCCTGGCTGAGTATAGCCAGTCAGCCAGGCAGCAAGGCGCTTTGCAGGTTCCTCTTGAGCTGAGACGCCGAAAACACAAGCAAGGCGAGCAAAAGCAGCAACTTTTGCTCGCCTCCTTTTTTCCTGGCTTTCCGCAAGGCAGGTGTCAGGGCCTGCCATGATGATCGCTCGCCCCCCGTTCCCCTGCTTCCTGTTCTGCCAGAGACGAGTAGCTGTAACCGCCGGCTGGGCCGAAACGTATCCTTTAGAAGAAGAGCATGATGACAGTACCAGCCAGGCCAGCAAAAGCACTCCGGCTGCTATACAGCCGAGGAGAAGTAGCGGACGCCGCCGAGCAGGAGGCCAGAGAGCAATGGCAGAACTCTCCAGCCGAAGTCGAACAGTACTGTTGATCGAGGCAGAGGCACCCCTGCGACGTCTGATTGCCCTGGGCCTGCAACACAAGGGGATCACGGTTATCGCAGCCTCTCCCCAGCATTGGCCCTCTCTCTCATCTGATTGGCGACCAGGACTGCTGATCGTCGATCTCGATCGGGGGCGCCGGCAAGATGCTTCCCTCCTGCAAATCGCGCGCACTCAAGCGCAGGTTGCCGGAGTACCAATCATCGCTTTGTCCTGGGAAGCGCTTTCCCTGCCACAGGATGACGCTACGTCTTACGTACGCAAGCCTTTCGATGCGCGTTTGCTGTATGCTCTCATCGAAGAGCAACTCTCGGCCCAGGCCGTGGCCACGGAGGCCGTGATCCATGAGGCTAGTTTATGCCCTCTGGTAACGGCTGCTGGCCTGCTGCTGGTCATTATCGGTCTGCTGGGACAATTGGTCATTGCAGGAATAGGCCTGGCGATCGCACTGGCTGCCCTGCTGTGGTGGACCCTGGGCCGGCAGCCGCGGGCTGACCTGCTCTCCCCCCAGCTACAACCTTCGCACCCATGCCACGTATAGACTAGTGTCAAGGCTAGATGATACAGTAATAAGAGTTTTCTGAACCCTTCTTTAATGATGTGGATAGAGGTAGTCTATGCCTTTCACCTCTCTCTAAATATGCGTTATGCTATAGCAAATAAACAGAGAAATACAGGCAGAAAAGCCCGCCTGCATGAGGTACTCGACTATGTCATTGAAACTGCTTGCCGCGGATAAAACCGATGTTGGTCGGCAACGAGAACAGAATGAAGATTGTGCCTATCGGCGTATCAGTCCGGAGGGGGATGTTGCCCTTTTCATTGTCGCCGATGGAATGGGTGGCTACCGCGCCGGGGAAGTCGCCAGCCGCCTGGCGGTAGAAACGATCAGCCGGGCATTGGATAGCTTTTTCCAGCCGCTGAGCGAGCAGCCTACGATTCAGCTTGCTCCCCCCCTGGAAGAGCAACCGACCGTGAAGCTGGCCCCGCCAGCCGATGAGGCATCCAAAGCGAGGAGCAAGCCGGAGGAAGTCCCCCCCCATCAGCAACTGACACCAGAGCAACAGGCCAGATTGACCGTCAAACTGCCCGAAACGCCACTGCTGCGCTCCATCGAAGAGCGGCTCGTAAACGCCATCAGGCAGGCCAACAGCGCCATCATCCACCACGGCGAGCAGCGAAGGGAGGCCCGGGGGCTGGGCTGCACCGTTACCGCGGCCCTGGTCTACCAGGGTACAGCCTACATTGCCAACGTTGGTGATAGCAGAACCTACCTGCTGCGTCATGGTCAGCTCAAGCCCCTGACGCGCGACCACTCGTTGGTGGCCAAGCTGGTCGAAGCACAGCAAATCTCGCCTGAAGAGATTTACACCCACCCGCAGCGCAATCTCATCTACCGCTCGCTGGGGGCGGGCCGCCGGCAGGTTGAGGTAGACGTCTTTCAGGAGCGCCTCCAGCCTGGCGACATGTTGCTACTATGTAGTGATGGGCTGTGGGAAATGGTCCGCGATGACGAAATCAGCAAAACCTTAAGCGAACAGAAGTCCCTTCAGGACATCTGCGATCAGCTGATCGCTTTGGCTAACGCACACGGGGGCGAAGACAATATCACAGCCCTTGTCGTGCGCGTCGAGGCAGCCTGAAGGCGATTGAGGAAGAAAGCGCTATGGCTCTCCCGATCGGCACAATTCTCGATGGCAAATTCCGCGTTGTGGAAGTGCTCGGCGAAGGCGGGATGGGCACCGTCTACAAGGTCGAGCAGGTCGACCGCCCCGGCTTTTATCGCGCTGTCAAGGAGTTGCTCATCAACCCGGGAATGCCAGAGGAGGAGCGCAAGGCCGCGATCGAGCGCTTCAATAAAGAGATTGATTTGATGTTCAATCTCAAGCACCCTAATATTCCCTCGTTGATCGTCAGCTTCCAGGAACGAGGCAATTACTACTTCGTCATGGAATTTGTGCCGGGTAAAAGCCTCGATAAGATCCTGGAAGAGAACAAGAGGCCGCTCGATGAGGAACAGGTTATCCGCTGGATGATCAAGGTCTGCGAGGCGCTCAGCTACATCCACTCGCGCAACCCACCGATCATTTTGCGCGACCTCAAGCCGGGCAACATCATGATTACGCCGGAGGGCGACGTTCAGCTGATCGACTTTGGGATCGCACGCCGCTTCAACCCGAATAAGCGCACCAACACCGAGAACCTGGGCACCATTTCCTATGCCTCGCCCGAGCATCTTGGCTCAATCACCGCTCCGGGCCAGAAGCGCTCGCCTCAAAACCCCGGTCGCTTGGTGCAAACCGACGCTCGCTCAGACATCTATTCACTTGGGGCCACGATGTACCACTTGCTGACCAACCAGGAGCCGGAGCCGATGCAGACGCCGGCCCCGGGCAGCATCCGGGCCAAGAATCCGAAGCTGCGCACGATCCAGGTGGATGGGCGCATCATCTGCCCGATCGAGCAGGTCATTATCAAAGCCATGCAGCAGGACCCAGCCCATCGCTTCCAGAGCGCCGAGGCCATGCGAGTAGCCTTGCAGCAGTGCCTGCCTGGCCAGGCAGCGCCTGCGACCATTCAGATTCCGGCGATCTCGCCCAATGCGACCATTGTGGTGCCAGCCACACGCGGACAGGCTCCTGTCCCAGGGGCAGGGCCCTCTCAAGCTCCCCAGGGACCCGGGCCGATTTGCCCACGCTGTGGTCTTCAGAACCGTCCAGGGGCCAAATTCTGCAAGCGCGATGGCCAGCCTCTTTTCCAGGGAGCAGCCGCGGTTCCTCCCAACGTACGCCTGCAGGCCCAGGCATACGCCTCACTGCCAGCAGGCGTCGTACGCCAACCGATCCGCGCCCGCCCTATCTCTGTTGGCGCCCCGGTCAGCAACGACCCCCTGGCCTTCTACCGGCGCGGCCTGCAAGATCTCAATAACCAGCGCTACGTCGAAGCCATCGAGGAATTCAAGCAAGCGCTGGCCCTCGGACGCCCTACCTACGACGTACTCTACAGCCTGGCCCGAGCGTATCGCCAATATGCTCAGTCCCTGCGCGATAAAGACGAGAAGCTTTTCCGTGAAAATATGACCCATGCTGCCGAGCACTTCGCTCAGGCGGTCAATAACCGGCAGAATGCCCTGGACGCCTACTTCCAGCTTGGCCTCTGCTATCTCGACCTGGGCCTTTACCCCAAGGCCGAGGCAGCTTTCAAAGAGGCGCAGCGCATCGCCCCCCAGGACGCGGCCATCTATTACCAGCTGGGGCAAGTGGCCATGAAACAGGGTTACCAGCGCGAGGCCGAGGGCTACCTGCTCGAAGGTCTGAAGATCAATCCCGATCACGCCCTCATCCTGCTAGCCCTGGGTCGCCTGTACAGCGAAACGCGCCAGTACAACTCGGCGATCCGCATCCTGCAGGAGGCCACACGCTGCGACCCCTCTCACGTAGATGGCTGGTATGAGCTGGGTCGCGCCCATATGCGCGCCAACCAGTGGAATCAGGCCCTGAGCGCTCTGGAGCAGGCACGCCAACGTGATCCCGAGCGAGCCGAGATCTACAGCGCCATGGCCACGTGCTATCTGAAAATGCGCAAAAAGGTGGAGGCCAGACAAATGCTCCGCGAAGCCCTGCAGCGCGATCCCAATAACGCCGAGGCGCTGCGCCTGCAAAAGCAGCTGTGATGGGCCTGACCAATGGCATCGCCAACCATAGTAAGGAAGAGAGTTGTCGCCAGCCACTCCTGAAGCCGAACACCAGGAGAAGAGAGGACCGAATCCGTCTCAGAGAGCGAGGAGAGCAGGTATGATCTGTCCAGTTTGCAGCACGCCCAACCGCGACGATGCGAAATTCTGCAAAAGCTGTGGGCGCTCGCTTCCACGGGAAGCCCCCGCCAGCGAAAGTTCCGCCGTCTCCGAGCAGCCAACCAGGCGATCTCAAGAAGCGGAGCGCATCGCCGCCAGCCCGGGGCCGGAAGACCCAAGCCAGGCCCCGACACTGATCCTTACTCCCGAGCGCATGATGGCCTATCATAGCCAGCGCTGGCAGCGCGAGCTAGAGGAGACCGAACGCCAGCAGAGGCAGCAACAGCCAGCCAGCAGTGGATCAGGACAAGAGGCCAGAGACATCGCCGACCTGCCAACCATTCTGATGGCGCCGGGAACTGGCGAGGCGCTGGCCGAGGCTCGCGAGAGCTCAGGCAGCGCGGCCACCAATGAGCAGCCTGCCGTTACAGGGGTCCCATCCGGCGAGAGCGGCAGCCAGACAAAGCCAGGCAGTGGCGAACTGAGAGACACCTCCGCGGCTCCCGCCGTAGAGAGCGAGCCAGCCACTGACGCCTCTCTCAGCAGTGCCGGACCCTCCCCGGCGGAGTCAGCGGAACCAGAAGCGACAGAGGCAGAATCACAAGAAGGGACAACAACCGCGGTGGAAGAGCCAGCATCACCAGCATCAGCAGATCAACCTGCTCAGCCAAAGGCCAGCGACCAGAGCTTTGCAGCCAGTGCAAACCTGGAGCAACAGAGCCAGTCAGCAGAGAGTGCCGGTCCCGAAGCAGCGCCAGCAGCGAGCAGCGGGCCACTAGAGAGCGGCACCCTTCTGGGTGGGCGCTACCTGATCAACCAGCTCGTTCGCGAAGAGGAACACGAGCGCATCTATCAGGTCACCGACCAGCAGGGCTACCAGCGCTGCTGGAACTGTGGCAGCCAGGAGAATGCCGAAGGAGATGAGTTCTGCATCAACTGCGGCGCCGAACTGCTGGGGATGTCCTACCTTCTGCACGAATTCAGTGGCGAGCAGGCCAGCCCCGAGACCCAGGTCACCAGCGGCCACATCGTGAACACCTTCATTGAAGGAGGGCGCACCTACGCCGTGGAGCAGCCGCAGGCCGAGCGCGACCCCTTCCCCGAGGGCGTCCACCTGATCGCAGCGGCCCTCTCCGACGCCGGCATCGTCCGCGGCGACGAGCCGAACGAGGACAGTACCCTCCTGCTCCTCCTGGAGCGCTCACACGAATCCATCTCCCAGCCAGTAGGCCTCTTCATCGTCGCCGACGGCATGGGAGGACACGCCAGCGGTCAGCTTGCCAGCCGCGTTGCCATCAATACCATCGCCGAGCGCATCGCACGCGATCTGCTGGCAGCCCCCCTGAGCGCCGAAAAGGAGAGCCAGCAACCGCCGGCGCCCGCCGAGGAAGAGCAGCTCGTGCGCTTGCTGCAGGAAGCGGTCGAGGAGGCCAATAGCCGTCTCTGCCAGATCAACCAGCAGAACAAGACCGATATGGGTTGCACCCTGACCGGTTTTATGATTGTGGGGCGCCACTCGTATATCGTTAATGTGGGTGACAGTCGTACCTATATGGTCCGTGGCGGTCAGCTCTATCAGCGGACGACCGATCACTCGCTCGTGGGGCAGCTTGTGGCGGGCGGCCTGATCCAACCTGACGAGGTCTACACTCATCCGCAGCGCAGCCAGATCTTCCGCAGCCTGGGTGATCGTCCCAATGTGCAGATCGACCTCTTCAAGCAGGAGCTTTACCCGGGTGACATCCTGCTGAGCTGCTCAGACGGGCTGTGGGAGATGGTACGCGACCCACAGATCGAGAGCATTCTCAACGCAGCCCCAGATCCACAGACAGCCTGTGCCCAGTTGATAGAGGCAGCCAATGCAAATGGGGGAGAAGACAACATCAGCGCTGTTGTGGTCTTTGTACGTTGAACACTATGATATACTGAAGGCTGCCACCAATGAAAGGAGCTGATAGACTATGCCTGGTGAGGTAGTGCTGGCGTATCAGCTGGGGAAGGACTACATGCCGGTCACCGGTGGGAGCCAGCTCGCCTATGTCCTGCTGGAGGCCAAGCCCACCGAGATGATGGCCCAGGTCCGCCTCCCCCTGAATTTTGCCCTGGTGCTGGATCACTCCGGCTCCATGAAAGGGGCCAAGCTGCACAACGTCAAAGAGGCGGTCAAGATGGTCATCGATCACCTGGAGCCGACCGACTACGTCTCAGTCATCGTCTTCGACGACACGGCTCAGGTCATCATCCCCTCCATGCCAGCTCAGGACAAGGTGGGCATGAAGGCGGCCATCGACCGCATACGCGACGGTGGTGGCACCACCATGTCGCTGGGCATGATCCAGGGTCTCAACGAACTGCGACGCTACAGCTTCCCCAACACCGTCAATCGCATGATTCTCCTGACGGATGGGGTCACTTACGGCGACTCAGACCGCTGTCGCCAGCTTGCCCGCGAAGCTGCAGCCGCGGGAATCGCCATCTATCCGCTGGGCATCGGGCAGGACTGGGATGAGGGCCTGCTGGACGACATTGGCCAGCTTAGTGGGGGAATGCCGGCGGAATTTATCAGGAATCCTGCCGATGCCATGAGCATCTTCCAGCAGCAGGTTCAGAGCGCCGTCGCGGTGGCCGTGCGCAACGCCGTCATCACCCTGCGCCTGCCAACAGGCGTCACCCCGAAAAAGGCCGTCAAAGTCTTGCCTATCATCAGCGATCTGGGCCAGTCCGTCCTTTCGGACCGCCAGGTGGTGATTCCCCTGGGCGACCTGGAGAAGGAGACACCCCAGGCCGTGCTGGTCGAACTGCTCATCGACCCACGTCCGGCGGGCCTCTTCCGCATTGCCCAGGCCGAGTTGTCCTACGATGTGCCCATCGCCAATCTGGTAGGCGAGCGGATTCGTGAAGATATTAAAGTCACCTTTACGACTGATCCCAACCAGGCGGCCCAGGTGAACGCGCGAGTCATGAACTTCGCAGAGAAAGCCAACGCCCAGCGCCTCGTGACACGCATCCTTGATGAGTATAAGCGCACAGGCAAGGTGACAACGCGCCTGGCCCCTAACGTGACGCGCATCCTTGATGAAGAGACACAAGCAGCACTTGATCAAATCAGCAAAGGACAGCAGATTTCTCAGGAGCAAGTTAAATCGATTGGCAATAAGACGAGAAAGTTGACGCAACGCCTAGACGATATCCTGCCCTGACAGTACGCAAGAGAGCAGAAAGAGCAGCACAGCACGGGAGGGTTCACTCAGGGTGTTGTCCGTCCGCGCCACCGACGCGCGCGGAGGTGAGAAGGCGTGCTTCAGGGGTAACACCGGATTAGAGGAGGAGAGTAGAATTATGCCAGTATATTGTTCCTTGGGTCATGAGAACCCGGATGGTTCGGCGTTTTGCGACGAATGCGGGGAGCCGTTGAGTGCGGCAGCCCCAGCGGCGGCGCCGGCGGCTCCAGCCCCAGCAGCGCCCGCCGTTGCTCCGAGTGGAGCCGCCCAGCCAGGCATGCAAACCTGCCCCTCATGTGGCGCGCAGAATCCCCAGGGCGAGGCTTTCTGTTCCAATTGCGGTGTGAGCCTGCTGGGAGCGCCGGCGGCGGTGAGCGCACCGGGCGTGGCTCCAGCCGCTCCTGTGGCAACGCCAGCGCCAGCGCCAGCGACCCCCGCCCCCGCCCCCGCCCCTGCTCCCGCAGCGGCAGGCTCTACCCTGCACGCCCGACTGATCGTTGAGGCGGACAACCAGGAGTTCGATATTAGCGGGAAGGATAACATCCTGATTGGCCGCGAGGACGCGGTCAGCAACATCTTTCCCGACATCGACCTCACCCCTCATGGGGGCGAAGAGGGCGGGGTCTCGCGCATGCATGCACGCATCTTCATCCAGAACGGCCAGTACATGATCGAGGATGAGAATAGCACCAACTACACCTTCCTGAATCGGCAGCGCCTGGCCCCCAAGACGCCAACGCCGCTGCACGATAACGACGAGATCAAACTGGGCCGCGTGCTGCTGCGCTTTAAAACCTCATAAGCCAGGGGGAAAAGAGTACAAGCGGGGAGGCGGCAGCTGCCAGCAGAGCGCAGCTAGTCAGGCCTCCCCCTCTCATTGACAGCTAGGATCGCTACCCGCTATAATCTACAAGACATCCTTTAGTGGAGGAGAACGAGGGGTTTATGAAACGCACCTGGCAACCGAAGCGTATCCCCCGCAAGAGGGAACACGGCTTTTTAAAACGCATGGCGACGCGCGCCGGTCGGCGAGTGCTTAAGGCCCGCCGCCTGAAGGGCCGCTGGCGCTTGACAGTCTAGCGCCCCCGCAGGCGGGCCTCACCCCGCCCGACGGCGTCGGCTCGCCGCCTGCGGTAGCTCCTTTTCTGGGGTGTCTCTCAAGGCGCGCTCTCTCACCTGTTGGTGAAGACGATAGATCAAACGTTAGCAAGACGGTGGCATTAAGACGCGAACTGCGCCTGCGCAAAAGCCGCGATTTTCAGCGGATCAGGCAGCAGGGAAGGAGTGTTGCCTCCAGGTTGTTAGTCCTCGCCTGGACACCGACGGAGAGCGATCTGGTTCGCGTCGGCTTTGTGGTAAGTCGACGCCTCTTCAAGCTGGCCACGCAGCGCAATCGCCTCAAGCGCTTGCTCAGTGAGGCCATTCGACCTTGCCTGCCCCGGCTGCGCGGCGTGGACCTTGTCTTGATTCCCAGGCGCGAAGCGCTTGAGGCTGATCTTCAGACGTTGAAGGCCGAGCTGCAGGTTTTGTTACGCCGAGCGCGATTGCTGCTGGCCAATAAGGCGCCTGGGCGGCAGCGCCCGGCAAGGGAGTGTCCATAAAGGTCGATTAGCCGTGAAGTACGTCGCTCTGTTTTTGATTCGTGTCTACCAGCGCACCTTTTCCGTCATCCTGCCCCCCTCGTGCCGCTTCGTTCCTTCATGCTCACAGTACGGGTACGAGGCAATCCAGCGCTTCGGGCTGATTCGTGGGGGCTGGCTGACGATGAAACGCCTGGCACGCTGTCACCCGTTCTATCATGGAGATCTCTATGACCCAGTTCCTGAGCGCCTGGGCCAGTAGGCAAGATCGAGGAAGGCAGGAGAAATCCCGTGGGGATCAGTGATTTTATCAACGTTGTCTTTACGCAGCCCATCTTCAACGTTTTGATGCTGCTGTACCACCTCTTTGGCGATTTCGGCCTGTCGATCATCGTCCTAACGCTCATCATCCGTCTGATTCTCTTCCCTCTGACACTCCAGCAGCTGAAATCAGCCAAGGCGATGCAGGAGCTGCAGCCAGAGATCAGCCGCATCCGCGAGCGTTTCCGCGACGATCCACGCGCCCAGCTCGAGGCCACGCAGGAGCTATACAAACGCTACAATATCAATCCTTACTCGGGCTGCTTGCCATTGCTCCTACAGCTGCCAGTGCTCTACGGGCTTTACTTTGCCTTCCGGGCGGTCATCGACGATGCTTCGTTGAAGGGCAATCAGGGGTTGGAGCGGCTCAATGGCTTTATCTATCCCTTCTTACCGAAGTTTAGCCATTTCCCCAACATCAACCTCGACTGGTTCACCTTCCTCAATCCAGCCTGGCATCTGTCGCTGGCCCTACCTGATCCAACCCATATTCTGCCTATCCTGGCAGCTCTGGCAACCTTTGTCCAGCTCTATCTGACTCAGTCCCGCAACAACAATCGCTCTCTGGCTGCCACGACTTCCTCCGGCACCACTACCCCTGATGCTCTGGCCGCTCAGCAGCAGACGATGAAGATCATGACCTGGATCATGCCGCTTTTCACTCTCTTCATCGCCTGGAGCTTCCCCGCCGGCCTGGCTCTCTACTGGACTGTCGGCTCCATTATTATGGCGGTCCAGTACTACCTGGTCACAGGCCCAGTCAGTCCTTTCTCCCCCTCCCGTAAAGAGGAGGAGAAGCAGAATGAGCAACTGATGCAAACCCGTGTTCTTGAAGAGACAGTTGAGTCACAGGAGGGGCAAGCGGCATTCTCAGAGGAGCGCCCCTGGCGCAATGGTACGAGCGCTTCGCGCCGCCATCTGCGCAGCGCTTCAGCCCGTCGACGCGGCGTTGTACGAAGGAGGAATCCCACTCCCAGCTAGAAGGGGCCAGCGTCGGTCAGAGTGCCTTGAGCTGGGCCGAGCTGGGCCACGGCGAATGAGATGATGCCTTGGGTTCGCCGACCTACCCTAGCGATGATAGTAGCAGAGTAGACGAGCAGGCCTTGCCAGCCAGTCCTCCGCTGGCTGCAGCGATCGCCGCCAAGGTCCGGTTCGGTTCGGTTCGGTCCGGTTCGGTTCGGTTGGTCTGCCTTACCCAGGCCAAACCACTGCCCTCAGCTGGCAACCAACTGACCGATTCTCTCACGCTCTCGCTTCTCGTTCTGCCCTGCATTGTGTGATACCTTCAAGGGAGGCAAGTAAGCAGTGGAAAGCATTGAGGCCAGTGGTAAAAGCGTTGAAGAAGCTGTCCAGCAGGCTCTGCTCCGTTTGGGCAAGCGCCGAGATGAGGTCGAGGTGACGGTCCTTCAAGAGCCTTCACGCGGCACTTTTGGGCTGGGCAGTCGTGAGGCACGGGTCCGGGTGACGGTTCGCCCCAGCCGTGGTGCGGTGATTACCCCTGAGATGGCTGATGCCATTCTAAGCCAGGTCGAAGCAGAAGAAGAAGAGGAGGAGGAGGAGGAGGAGGACTTCTTCACCAACGCCTCTCATGGAGTCTATGATAGTCAGGAGGAGTTCGTCGATTTCTCTGAGGATGAGAACGAGGAAGAGGAAGAGGAAGAGGAGGAGGAGCAGTACAGTGAGGAGCCTCTGGCCTTTCCCCAAGAAGCACAGCCGACGGCTCGCCCGCAGCCGTTGCCTGGGGAGCAGTTTACCTCTGTGGCTCCCTCGTCTGTCAGCTCCGCTCCCGCTGGCCTCCCCTCTGCTTCGGTCCCCGTCGTTCCCTCCCCCGCCGAATCCCCCACTGGCTCACCTGCCACTCAGGAGCCAGTGCAGCCTACACGCGAGGATATCGAGCTGACTGTCGATGTGCTCCAGCATATCTTACGCTATATGAATATCCGCGCTTCGGTCCAGGTACGCTCGACTGACCCGCTCACCCTCAATATCCAGGGCATTCATGAAAATCTTGGCCTGCTGATCGGTCGCCGCGGCGAAACACTCTCTGCCCTCCAGCTTCTGGTGAACCTCATCGTCAGCCACCGCACGAAACGCCGCATGCGCATCATCGTCGACGCCGAGAACTACCGCCAACGCCGTGAGGAAAATCTACGCTCGCTGGCCCTGCGCGTGGCGCAGCAAGTTCGCAACTATCGCCGCTCGATCGCTCTGGAGGCGATGCCACCCCATGAGCGGCGCATCGTGCACCTGGCTCTGGCCGATAGTCAAGATATCAGTACAGAGAGCATCGGCGAGGGCGATGCTCGCCGCGTGGTGATCTCGCTGAAGCGCCCCGGGCGCTCCTAGGCCACGTCCATCCTCGGCTGGCCAGCCAGTCTGGCTGGCTCTGCCCCCCTCCTGCAGGAGGGGGCTAGCGGCTCACCGACAGGCCGCCTGCTCGTCTTCTGCATGAGGAGGCGCGGCGATCAGCAGTATAGCTTGTCCCAGGTGCAGGCGAGCAGATAGAGGAGATCAAACTGCGCTGGGCAGCGCTGCGCATGCCAGAGGGGAGGTGTTCTTTTTATGCCTGCGACCGTCCTTCAGCCCGCTCGCGCTGAGCCTCCTGCCTTCCTGAGTATTGGCCATATTACGCGTGACGTGCTTCCCGATGGCTCGTTGGCTCTCGGTGGTACTGTGACCTTCGCGACGTTGACTGTTGAGCGTCTCGGCCTGCCCGCTGCACTGGTGACCTGCGCCGCTGCGGATCTCTGCCAGCAGCTTCCTTCGCTGCTGCCCGGTATCGGCCTGGCTGCCCGCCTTGCGGCGACGACGACGACCTTTGAAAATCGCTATCAGGATGGTTTCCGTATCCAGTATTTGCGCGCACGCAGCGAGCCTTTGGAGCTTGAGGACGTTCCTCTCTCCTGGCGCGCAACACCAATCGTGTTGTTGGCTCCCCTGGCTCAGGAGCTGACACCTGAGATGGTGGCTCTTTTTCCACGCGGCGAGGGGCGCATCCTGGCGGCAACCCCCCAGGGCTGGCTGCGACGCTGGGATAGCGATGGCAGAGTCTGGCCCACTCCCTGGAAGGCCGCCGAGCAGGTCCTGCCCCATCTGGATGCTCTGATTCTGAGTCATGATGATTTGCTGCCCTTTGCCAACGGCAGCCGGACGGAGGCCGCGGCAATCCTGCGCCGCTGGAGTCAGCTGGTACCTCTGCTGGTGGCAACGGCGGGCCGCGAGGGGGCCACGCTCTTCCGCAATGGGCTGGCCCAGCATTTTCCAGCCTATCCTGCACGCGAGGTCGATCCAACGGGGGCCGGCGATGTCTTCGCGGCAGCTTTTCTAGTGCAGCTGGCTCGCTCCGGCGATCCTGCCGCCGCGGTCGATTTTGCCAATTGCGTGGCCTCGTTCTCGGTGGAGGCCGTGGGGACAAGCGGTATCCCTGGTCCGACTCAGATCGAGGAGCGTCTGGCCCAGCGCCGACGCTCAGATGCCGGCTGATTCTGCTGTACATTGGCACTTCGCGCGTGGTAGAATAAAGGGATCGTTTACCATTTGGGAGGATATCGCGAGCGCCGACAAGGCCAAGCGCTATGATGGAGCAAGCATCGCTCTTTCCAGATTCAGCACCTGCTCAGAAGGGCACGCCCTTGCCCGCCACTGCTGACACCGGCGAAAACGAGACGACTGAGCCGCTGGCCTCTCGCCTGCGCCCCCGAACGCTTGATGAGTTTGTGGGACAGGAACATCTGCTTGGAGAGGGGCGCCTGCTACGGCGCTGCCTGGAGGAGGACCGCGTCCCGTCGCTGATCCTGTGGGGACCACCCGGTAGCGGTAAGACGACGCTGGCCAGCCTGATCGCCCGACAGACCCGCGCACACTTTGTGACCCTCAGCGCCGTTGCTGCAGGAGTGGCCGATCTGCGCCGCGTCACCGAGGAGGCGCGCCGGCTACGCCGGCTGCGAGGACAGCGCACTATTCTCTTCATTGACGAGATTCATCGCTTGAATAAAGCCCAGCAGGACGCCGTTTTGCCCTCCGTCGAGCAAGGTCTGCTGACGTTGATCGGAGCAACAACCGAGAATCCTTCCTTCGAGGTCAATGCCGCCCTGCTCTCACGCTGCCGTGTCTTTACCTTGAAGCCGCTCAGCGACGAGGCCATCCTTCAGCTTTTGAGAAGAGCTTTACAGGACGAGGAACGGGGCCTGGGTCGATCTCATCTGGAGGTCGATGATGAGGCTCTGCAGCAGATCACGCGCTTCGCCAGTGGCGACGCACGCACGGCGCTCAATGTCTTGGAGCTGGCCGCCGCCGGAGCAACAGAAGGACGGATCAGCGTGGCCACGGTCTCCGAGGCTCAGCAACGACGGGCCTTGCTCTACGATAAAAGCGGCGATCAACACTACGATACCATCTCGGCCCTGCATAAGGCCATCCGTGGCTCTGACCCCGATGCCAGCCTCTACTGGCTGGCACGAATGCTGGAGGCAGGCGAGGACCCGCTCTTTATCGCTCGCCGCCTGATCCGCATCGCCACGGAAGATGTGGGCCTGGCCGATCCCTCGGCCCTCCCTCTGTGCGTGGCAGCTCAGCAGGCGGTCCAGTTCGTGGGCCTGCCCGAGGCCGATCTGGCCCTGGCAGAGGCCGTGGTCTACCTGGCAAGCGCCCCAAAAAGCAACGCCCTCTATCTGGCCTACGGACGCGCGCGCGATGATGTGCACCAGCAACGCCAGGAGGCCGTACCTCTCTCCCTACGCAATGCCCCTACGACGCTGATGAAACAGCTGGGCTACGGCCAAGAGTATAAATATGCTCACGACTATTACCGCCAGCTCGAGAAGGAGAGCGACGACCCTTCTCGCCCACCAGCCGTGCAGCTGCAGGAGTACCTGCCAGCTCATCTGCAGGGAAGATACTACTATGAGCCTGGCCTCCAGGGCAACGAGGCAGGCATCAGACGCTGGCTGGAGCAACGCCGCACTTCTGGCCAGACAGCGCCCGCCGCTCCTTCTGATACCAACAGCGAGGGTTCTTCGTCCATTACTGGAGAGAACCATTCTTCATGCTGATACAGATATCATCAAAAAGCAGGTAACTGCCGTTTTCTTTTCAAAACACGTCTGCATTGAATTGATATACATCTATCCTTGACAACCTGGCAGGAGATCTTACATAATTATTGAGGCTTGCAATTTGCGCGTCTGGTGCCTTCGTCGAGCAACGTGCATTGACATTGTGCGCAGCGCCCAGGAAAAACTGATCGAGAAAGGGAGAGCTAATGTCTGGAGAAGAGAGGCAGCAATATACAGCAGCAAGGCGATCCGCCCGGCTCAGAAGAGACGAAACGCCCCTCCCTACCACGCAGACACGCCGTGGCTATGTACCACAAGATTCGCTCGATTATCTTGCAGAAGACGATCCAGATGCATCACGACCGCCGCGGCCCGGTAGCAGTGCCATTCGGCTCAACGACCCTCGTCTGACGGGGACGCAGAGAGCCATGAGTCCGCAGCCGACTACGCGCCAGATGCCGGTGCCCTACACCTACCGACGCAGCGCTCAACAGCCAGTGACAACGACGGCCAGCCCGGCCATTACGGCGCGCATGCGAGCCACGCCGGCCTCGCCAGCGGCGCCGGCACCACAGAAAGCTCCGTACAAAAGTCCCCTCACGGAGCGGGAGAAAGAGGCGAGTCGGCGCATTCATTGGTTGCTCTTTATCGGTGTTGGTATGCTCGTCATGCTCGCCCTCTGGGTCCTCACTTCCTGGCTGATCTCCTGGGGAACCCAGCGTCTGGATGACATCCGCTATGGCAATCCACGCACCTACCAGACCGATGCCGTTGTTGGTCATGGGGGTGACAGTCCTCAGCATCCAAGCCACTTTATCGCCATCAATCTCCACGGCCACATCATTGTCGTTGAGCTGATGGCAGGCGATCCGGCCAAAGCCATCACTTACGGCGGCCCCTATCTCTACGGCACCAACTCGAATGTCGATCAAATTCCCCCGATCCTGGAGTTTAAGGATGTCAACGGCGACAGCAAGCCTGACATGATCATCCACCTGGGCGATCAGAACATAGTCTTCATTAACACAGGGACAAAGTTCAGGCCATCTGATGCCAATGACAAGATCCATCTCTGACCAGGGGAAAAGCTACCGCGCAACCGCCACTTTTCTCCGTCAGGAATGTCAGAGGAGAGAGCCAGGACTTCCTCCCCCTCCCTAAGCTGGGCAGGGTCGCAAGGTCGCGGTCGATTGCAGGCTACAAGCAGGGAAGCGGCAGAGACACGATCAGTGCAACCGCCAGAGGTATTGCTCTGAGCGAGCGTGAAGGCTACCGCTGGCCCAGTGTCCTTTTGCCTTTTTTGCTCCTCTTTTCAACCTTCTCCTCTCGCAGCTCCAGTTACACCCTCGGCTCCTTTGGTGAGATGAAGATGCGGCGATAGCCCTCTTCTACTATTTCGGCAGGGAAGACGCGCAACAGGGAGACCAGAACAAGCACCAGCGTCAGCCAGTCGAAGCCAGCGTCAAGAGGCACCCCCAGGACAGTTCCGACCACAGGGAGCAGTGTACTGCTTACCAGCTCGCCAAAGGCATCGGGGAAGAGGAGCAGCAAGAGCAGGGTGGCGCAACCGCCCGCAAAGAGGATCTTCCTCCCAATTCCAATCTGTTTATGACGCAGCAGGTAGGCAATCAGGCGAACGGTCTTGAAAACGTGAAAGAGTAGCTCAAGGCGCCTCGGCCACAGCCGCCGCGGGCGCGTGCCGGGCACAAGCAGTTCTCTCGACATAGCATTCCCTCCATTACTTAATACGCAGCAAGTGCTACCGGGGTTTTCTTGCCGAGAGGCCAGGAGATAAGAGAAAAGAGGGCCTGGCGCTGGGGAGAGTACCAACCAGGCCCCCAGGTCTCTACCGGCAGCCCACTGAGAGCTTTGCCCATTCTGCTGGCTGGGGCTGTAACGAGGCGAGTAGTCAGGCCATCCCTAATGGAACAGCGTGGGGATCACCAGCGAGGCAGCGTACTCTAAATGCCAGATGACCAGGCCGGCGGTGACCAGGGCGAGCAGGATATGGAAGATGCGCCAGTAGCGAATGACATAGCGATAGAATTGCTCACGCCTCATGGCATGTTCGACCGCCTGTAAGGCGGCCATCTGCTCCTGGGCCCCGGGCAGCAAGGCCCCGGGACGACTCAGGGGACTCTTGCGATCGGGTACCAGGCGGTAGCTCTGTTCATAGCGGCTCAGCTCCTGGGGCGTCTCCTCCAGCGTTAGATAGGCCAGGTCCCAGGGACCATGCAGGGTGCGCCCTCGCCCAGCGCTTCTTACGCGCTCCGGGGCAGCCGAGACAGCGGACGAGGCCGATGATGAGGTGAGGCCGCGCACACGCTGCGTGTTATGCTCGACAATGGCCTGCAGCTGCTGAGAGATGGCTTCGATGCGATCCTCTCCGTCCTGGGTCAGAGCCTTGCTGGCCTCTTTCGCAATCAGGCGCGGCATGATCCGATCAAGGCTGCGCCCGATGATGCCGCTGATGACTAAGGCTATCAGACCGTAGAGGGCGTAGGTGCCGGAGCGCGGGTTAAAATTGCCAAAGGAGTGGTAGAAGATCAGAGCCAGGCCAGTCAGCCCAAAGAACATATGCCAGCCCAAGGCCGAGCGCAGTCCGCCAATCACCTTTTTGCTCTTACGCGAGCGGCGATGCAAGCTGTAGAGGAGACCAGCCAACAGGAGGAAGGCTGTGCCCAGGACAGCGTAGATCAGGCCGACGAGGCTATCAGGGGTCGGATCGCTCCCGTTGCGGCTGTACCAGATACAGAAGACCAGCCCTGCCACAGCGATGAGCAGCCCAAGCCCTATACGCAGCAGATTGCGTGGCTTGAGATAGGCGAAAAAGAGTGGATAGCCTCGCGTGCCAGCCCACTCCCGATCGGCGGCATAATCATAGGGCGAGGAAGAACGCAATGCCGGCATAAGTTCAGTCCTCCTCTCCAGAACGGTACAGACGGATCTTCAGCCACATCATCATGGCATCACGGTGGAGGCCAACCGGACAGGGAGGCACACAAGCGCCACACTGATAGCATGAGCGAGCAAAACGCGCAACCGGAGCCGAGATCGGGCCACCAAAGGTCTCGCGATTGAGGACATCGATCGTCAGGGGTTCATCAAGAGCTGGGCAAGCAAGTAGACACTCGTTGCAGCCAATGCAGGCTTCAAGTTCTTGTTGAACTTGAGAGGCGGTTTTGTGTAAAAGGACAGGATTACGCACTTAACGTCCTCCCTCCCGTTGCTCATTGTAGGCTCGAACTTGCTGCCTCTGGGCCGGACTCTGGCGAGGAAAGGCAGGCAGCGCAGGATCGCTATAAGCCCACAGATTGCGTCGTCCTCCGCGCTCCTGCTCTGGACGCGATGGCAGACTGCCAGAGTTCAGGCGCGTCCCTGGCTGTCCTCTCCCCTGCCCCTGCTCCGGCAGGGCAGGCAAGGTACCAGTGAAGGGACTGATCTCTTCTTCTTCGTGGACGATAGGATAGCGGGGACCAGCATTCCCAGCAGGAGCGGCGACTGGAGCACGCTGAGGGGCAAGCACTGGTCCGGTAGAGAGTGGAGGTAGTTGCTCGGTTGTCGGCAGGCGAGGCTCAAGCTGAGCAGCTTCAGCAGCCGGAGCAAGACTGCGAGTGGCGGGGGCCGGTTCGGGTGTGGTCTGAGCAGCCGTCTGCACAGTTGGGGGCTTTACGCTGGCCAGACGTCCGCTGGTGACCAGATCCTGGGCGGTGTAGGTGCGCCGGCGCGTCAAATATTGGCGAGCGTCGAACTCGCCTTTCAAGAGGCCCTTCAAAATATCGCGTACGGGTAGCTCTTCATCGATAATGCGCTTGATCGCCAGGCTGTCGGGCTGCATAGGGCCGAGCGAGAGATAGCCAATGAGGCGCTCGCCCTGGAGTAGGAGGCGGCGATAGCCACCGCGGCTGGTATCGGTGAGCACATAGGCCCCCGAGGGCGACTGCAGCGGATTGCCCACGTAGAGCATCGACAGATCGCCCAGATGGGTCGCGTGCCAGGGAACGCCAAATGGGCGCACGGCTTCACGATGGCCGGTGATCATTGCTCCGGCCATGCGGCCCTGCTCTACAGCAGCATACCACTGAGCACGCGGTTCGTACTGGCCGGTGAGGGGGTTCTTCAGGGCTGCCACATCGCCAGCTACGTAAATATCGCGCACGCTACTGCGCAGGTGGTCATCGACCAGGATGCCGTTCTCATGCTTGAGGGGCAGATCGCAATGTTTGGCCAGTGTCGTCACCGGCTTTGTGCCAGTGCAGGCTACGACCAGCTGGCAGGGGATAAACTGCTGATGGTTGGTCACCACGCCGATTACGCTGCCCACGCGGCCTACAATGCCTATCACCTCGGTCGACGTATAGACGGTCACTCCAGCCTGCCTGATGCGCTCTAGCACCATTTCTGAGGCGGTCTCGTCCAGCATGCGCGGCAGCAGGACAGCGCTGCGGATCAACCAGTGAACATGGATGCCCCAGTGGAGTAGACCCATCACTGTTTCACAGGCATGGGCGCCACCACCGATCACGACGGCCTCCTCGACCTCGGACAGACGTCGCCGCAGGTCGAGGTAATCCTGCAAACGGTGCAGTGTCAGCACGCCATCGAAGTCGCGCCCCGGCAGCTGAGAGGGCAAAGCAGTCGGCGTGCTGCCGGTAGCCACGAGCAGCGCGCCGTAGCCAAAGGCACTGCCGTTGGCTAGGATCACAGACTTGCTCTGGGCATTGATCTTTTCAACCCGCGCGTGGATCAGGTGGATACGCTCTTGTCGCTCTGTCCCGGGGGGATAGGCCAGAAGCTGCTCACGGGTCAGTTTGCCGACGGCGAACTGCTTGAGCGCGGGCGTATTGATCGTAGGATGGTTCTGATCGCTGATAATGGCAATCCGGGCATCAGGTTCAAAGCTTCGGGCCTGGATGGCCGCGGTCAACCCGGCGATGCCATTGCCGACAATCACAATATCGGCCCGATCAATACTGGGCTGCTCAGCCCCTTTGAAAAGGGGGGCCCGATGACCTGCATGATCCTGTCTCATAGCTCCTCTATCTGTACTCACCCATCACCTGAGTTGATCACCTGAGTATGGCCAGCTTCCTGCCTTCCTGCAGCGCGCTGGCCAGCCTTTGCCCGGCCCCGGCCCCAGCGACGAGGCCCTGCGTCCTCCCTTCCTCCGTTCCCCTATTCACCTACTCACTCCACTCCATCGATGTATCAGCCTACCAGGCTGAAAGCCCACACTGTTGCTTGCCCCGTTGGCCTCTCCGCACCTGCCGCCACTTCAGATCAGGTTCATGACGCTGAGCGGTCAGGTATCGCGTAGATGACCCTGGCTTCGATCGAGACGGGTATGAGCGCCGGTGAGCTAACTACGACAGCTAGTCGACTTGAAAGGCAACTGGCGGCTTGCCCGTGGTTTGCGGATAGTAGTAGACATCGGTATGTGCTTTCTCCCGCAGGTGCCGCTCCATATGCTGCAAGGCCAGACGACAACGCTCAACACAGAGAAAACGCAGGCGTTGCCCACTGGCAGTCTGGAGCACGAAGCTCATATCGGCCTGCTGAATCGCCACAATTTTGCCATCGGCATGCTCCACACCTGGCCCTTGGGTGACGGTTGGGTTGAACAGGGTGAGCGGGCTGATGCAGGCCAGCGACAAGATAGCTACCAGAAGCAGGACAAATATGACAGCTGTGCTACGCGGAGAAATCATAATCGCTAGCCCGGAAATTCATATCCATACATAGGAGTATTTTATATCAAGGTATTCCGCAGGGTACGGTACCGCCGTGAAACTAGCCAGAATGTCTTAGCGTAGCACGACTCGCATCCCGAAGAGCAGCCACCTGGGACGAGAACAGGAGGGACAGGCGTCCCCGGGACGAATAGCCTTTTGGCGAGTTTGTAGGTACGGCGCTGCAAGGAGCTACTCCTTTTTTCTCTTCTCAGGCTGGGTCGAGGGAATCCAGGGGTGCCCTGGGGGAAGGCGGGGAGATAGCAAAGCGCACCCAGCGCCCCCGCTCTGAGCGCACCGCGATGATGTGGTCATAGGCTACCCATTCGACCTGTCCCTCATAGCCTTTGGTGGTGATGGTGACCCGGGCATAGCGGTAGCGGTCATTGGCCAGCTCTACCACCCCTGCCCAATAGGGCTTGCGTGTCCCGTCAACGCTATAGCGGATCTGCTTCCCCGTGAGCGCGCTTGACATGGTGACCTCCCCTTGCTGTGCTGTGTCGCGCTGCGTTGCCTTAGTTGGTGACGGCAATAGCCTGCTGCCAGCCCTGGCTAGCCAGCGTGACCACATAGGGGCGCTGCTTCCCCACGGTCATGGGAAACCATTTCCGCAGGATCTTGGGGTCACGGTGCAGGTGGCTGACCACATAGGGCGTTGGCAGCAGGTGAAATGACCGGCCCTGCAACACACTGACAGTAATGCGGATAGGAGCACCTGGCTCAGGCCGTGAGGCTGGCCCTGGCTGTGGGCGCATCTGAAGCAAGCGGGTTCGTTTCATCAGAGCCTTCCTCTGAACAATTATTCTCAGAATAGTAATTACCATAAAAAATTCCAAATTTCAATTCGGATAGCTTAGTTGGAATTCTTATGCTAAGCTAGGCCCGGCCTATACCCCCAATGGAAGCATCCTGACCCGCATGATCAGACTGAAGGTCAAAGAGATTCTTGAAGCACAGGGAAAAACACAGTCCTGGCTGGCGCGCAAGAGCCAGGTGCCTGACGCGCTTGTACGCCGGATGATACGAGAGCCGACCTCGTATCACCCGACGTTGCCAACGTTGGTGAGCATCGCGAAAGCGCTGCGTGTGCGCATTGAGGACCTCTACGAAGAGCTTCCTGACGAAGACGAGGACCATCGCCCAACCTAGCCAGCCAGCCGCTCGCTCTGCGATCCTACATGACCAACCTGTGCCACAACCCTCTTGACAATGCCGGGAAGTGTGCTATACAATGAGCACAGCATTCCGGGTGCAGAGCACAGCATCTAGTAGAGTGCTTAAACGGTCTCCTAAAGCGGGCCGAGACGCCAAGGTAGCTCAGTTGGTAGAGCACAGCACTGAAAATGCTGGTGTCGACGGTTCGATTCCGTCCCTTGGCACCTCCCTTTAACCACAAGACAGAGGCCAGCATGGTGAACATTCCCTTTCCCATGCTGGCCTCTATCTTTTCTCCTTTCAGTCCAGCGTAGTGGTTGGAACCCGGCCAGGCCCAGACCAGGGCGCTCTTGATTGACAGGCTGACCTGCCTGTGGCAGAATGGGGCTGCTCTCCTCGCCCGCGCCAATCGTAGGGCCGTCGTGCCGTCGTCGCACCATTCCACCGATGGCGCTCTGGCTCTTCTCGCTCCGCAAGGACAACACAGCGAGGAGGGAAGGAGAACTTCCGTCAGACGCGAGAAGACTCAAGATCGTTGAGCGGTATGATGCATCAGAAATCGTCTCAGAGCCTCCTGGACGCGGCTATAGAGCAGAGTCTACCCAAGGATATCCTTTCGTCAGGCGCCAGGCTCCTCGAGCAGGCAACGCTCTTGCTGCAAAAAGGCTGGCGCACATCTGCAGGGCGCCTCGACTTGCAGAGAAGGGAGCGCACCAGCCTCTTTCCGTGGCGCGGCCAGTTCTCTCCACAACTGGTCGAGCTGCTTTTGCAGCGTTATGCAGAGCAGGGGACCGTCGTCCTGGACCCCTTTGTGGGCAGCGGCCCGCCAGGGCCTGAGCTGCTACGCTGCCGACATCAATCCGGCAGCGGTGGCGTTGTCGCAGACAGTCCACTTTGTTCGCCTGACGCCCTCCGAACGCCAGGATCTGATCCAGGAGGCGGAGTCTCTTTTAAAGAAAGCGCTGCAGCCTGCCTTTATAGATCTTTTCTCCCTTAGTGATCTTGAGCCTGGGATTGATGACTATTCCCACCCCAAAGAAGAAATCATGCTTTCTCTGATAAAAGATACAGATAATCATCTTTTAAGAATTATACTAGTTAACACACTAATGAAATATTTTGAAAACAAAAACAAAAAGGGGAATAACTGGTATACATCTTTCCATGAGCTGGTTGCGATTATCAGAAATCTACCCTATAGTGTTGCCCAATATCATATCTTTCACCATGATGCCCGCTCCTTACCGCTGGCCAATACCAGCGTGCAGTTGATCGTGACCTCTCCACCCTACATCAATGTCTTCAACTACCACCAAAACAATAGACCTCTCATGGAGAGATTAGGCTGGAATCTTCTTACCGTTGCTCAGTCCGAGATTGGAGCCAACCGCAAACATCGTCAAAACAGATTTTTAACAGTGATTCAGTACGCTTTAGACATGCTAGCAGCCCTGCGAGAAATGCGTCGCCTGCTTGCCGAGGATGGGCATCTCATCATTGTCATTGGTCGCGAGTCAACCATCCGTGGTGTGCGGCTTGGCAACAGCCGGCTGATCACCGCGCTCGCGCTAGGAGGGGCCGGTCTAGAGCTGGCCTCGGTCGAAGAACGGAAGTTTCTCAATAAGTTCGGGGAGGTGATCTACGAGGATGTGCTTCATCTGACACCGACCTCTGTTCCCCCTGCCTTCAACGATGAACTTGCCCGCTCTTTAGCTCTTTGCCTCCTGAGAGATTCCTTCCAGCAAAACCATGCAGATGCACCCACAAACCAAGAGATCCTGGAAGCCATCAGCAAAGCCCGCAGCGTTGATCCATCGCCTCTCTTCTGCAAAGCCATCCCTACCGTGAAGAGGTCTTTCAGCTATTTATCAACTATATAGATCAATTTCTCTCTCAAGAGACACTGGATGAGGCCACGGTCCTTGATCAGGGTTACTTCTAAGGGCAAGCCAGCCAGGTCCACCCATGCTGTCGATCGCGCGGGGTGCTTGCAGCCAGGACCTGGCTTTCGCTAGAATGTTCACAAAGCCAAAGAGCAGGATGAAGCGAGTCCGATGTCACGCATCCCACCGGTTGAAGACAGCCAGTTCTGGCCCGAGGACAAGGAGAGCGACGCCAGCCAGGCCTTTGCTACCATGCGCGACCTCTTCCGCGTCATGGCCCACCGGCCCGAGATAGCGCGCCAGACCATGCAGCTGCTGCAAACAGTCATGCGCGGCGGCAGCGTCGAGCCGCGCTTGAAAGAGCTGCTGGCGATCCGCGTCTCTCAGGTCAACTACTGCCATTATTGAATGGCCGCCCATACTGCCCTGGCAGGGCAGCTAGGCGTCAGCGAGGAGCTACTCGATGCCCTCTATCACATCGATACTCACCGCCATCTCTTTACGGCGCGTGAGCTGGTTGCATTGCGCTTCGCCGAGATCATGACGACCGCGGCCCGCGACATCGATGAAGCGCTGTGGGACGAGCTCCAGGCCCACTTTGACGACGGGGAGATCGTTGAGCTGGCGATGGTGATCGGCCTCTTTAATGGCTTCAACCGCTTCGCGGATGCTCTTCAGATTGAGCCACCAGCCCGCTCTCAGGGCCAGGGAAAGGCTCAAGAGGGCAGCGGCGAGAGGAGGAAGGATACGGAAGCCTATGGCCACGAGCGAGGAGCAACTGAAGGCCCTGATTAAGGACCTGTACGACTTGTCACGTTACTTACACGGTCGCGGCGAGCGGTCTTTGAAACTCGCTCGCCAGTTCGAGGAGCACGCCCAGAGCGATCCCAGCAATCGCGAGTTTGATCTGACTCAGGCGCGGATGCTCGACTACCAGCATCACATCTGGCACGAGATCGGGAATCTGGTGGACCGCCTGCTGCGCCAGTATGATCGGCCAGGCTCTGCTTGAAGCACGCCCGAGTGAGAGAAGAAAGGAAGAAGGCAGGCCCGCACTACCTCTGTGGTCAGTTCAGCTTGCACGCGGTACCTGCCTTCCCATGACTCATCTAGGCCTGCACGTGCCCAGGTCCGCCGGCGGGCCGCCCACACTCTCACCAAGAGAGGAGAGGCAAGCGACCCGCATGCTACAGCAGCACTAGAGCTGGCCGCTCTTGGCCTTGCTATAGCGCTCGCTGAGCTCATCCTTCGTGCGCTCGTAGATCTCTCGTCCCTGGGACAGGGCCTCGTTCGCACGCTGGCGCAGCTCCTGACCCAGTCCCAATGAGCGATCACGCAGCAGCAGACCCTGCTCCGAGAGCTGCGCCCGCGTCGCTTCGCCCGACTGCGGCGCAAAGAGCAAACCAGCAGCAAAACCCAGCCCAAAACCGAGTAATAAGCCGGCAACAAACTTCATAGGTCTCGTCCATCCTCTCTTTCTGTAGAAAGCACTCTCACTTATTGCTCGCTACTCAGGTTACTTGTCTCAGTACACTACTAGCGGTCAAAGAAACGGCGCTGGAGAGGGAGAAGTGGCTTTAAAAAGACAATAGGCTGAAACCAGGCAGGAGACGACCCGCATCTTCCTCTCCTGACGCCAGCTTACCGCTGTAGCAGAGCGTTTCAACTCCTGAATATAGTACGCGCGGATGTGCCTGCCAGACTCTGGTGTGGACAACCAGTACCACGACAGGAGGAGGAGAAGAGGCATCGAGCGTCAGTCAGCAGATGCTCCTCCTGCAAAGGAGAGTGAGCACGCTCAATGCGCCGGCTCATTGAGGACCTGCTGGACGAGGGCCAGCAGATTGGTTAGCTCAAACGGCTTCTGCACCACATGCACCCCCTGGTAGTGGCTCGGTTGCTCTGCCACCAGCTTGCTCACCTGCTCCGCCTCTAACACGGCGGCAGTGTAGACGATGACCGGGACCTCCCGTGTGAGAGGATCAGCACGCAGCTGCTTGAGAACCTCCTGTCCAGAGATATCACCCAGTCGCAGGTCAAGAATGAGCAGATCGGGCAGATCACGCTTGACGCGCGCCAGCGTCTCACGCCCGTGCTGCAAAATAGAGACCTGGTACTCTTCGTCTTCCAGGACTCGCCGCATCAGATGCAGCAGCTCGTTTTTGTCATCAACAACGAGTATATGCTTGGTCACGTTCTTTCGGCGCAGCACCCCGCTCTATCGCCTGGCTCCGTGTTGCTCTTCGCCTGAAGACGGGCCGCGATCGCGAACAGGGATAGACGCCGCCTCCTGTTAATCGCCGCCTAGCTGTCCTTCCGGTACGCTTTCCTACTGTTCAACTGAGGAAAATGCAGGCCGCTGCTCACGGCTGCGTTTCCGCTTGCCACTGGCCTTCCGCTGGCTGCTTTTGCACCTTACCTGGCCCGAGAGGAGAATGGCACCAGCGCTGACCCGCTGGTCTACGCTGTAGGCCGCCTGCTTGTCATCAGATATCAGGTAATTGTGTGACTCGGATAGCTTCCCCGACCCACTGTTGAGCTGGCGCGGGGCAGCCAGAGACCTGTCCCAGCGGATGACAGCCCCTGGACCGACATGAGGATATACGCAAACAGGGTCCTTGTCAAGAGAGCGCCTTTGATCTCTGCGAGTGCCATCGGAGCCTTGCCTTCCCTCTTGGCACTTATCGGTAAGTGTACCATGCCCTCCCTTGACAAGACAAGGTCGCCCGCACATCAAGGCCCGTTGCAGCGGATGAGCGCGGCCTGGGCTGCCTATTGTCCTTCCTCCTTCCCTGTCCACCTCCCCTTCATTATACACGCTGCTCTTAAGCCATCGGCGTCACCCCTTCAACGAGCTGAGCCAGGTATCCGGGCCGCGCTCCCAGTCCCAACAGGGGACCTTTAGTGACGCTCCTCTTCTTGACAGACATGATATCATTAGCCATGAGTCAGGGAGGAATAACTCTTCCTTCTCCTTTCGGTGGAGACCTCCCTGCATACGCCGACCGCGTAGCTCAGCGGTAGAGCAGGCGCCTTTTAAGCGTAAGGTCGTGGGTTCGAGTCCCACCGCGGTCATTGTTTTCTTCTGGCGTCTCCCCTGCGGTATCCTGATGTGATGCAGTACCCATCCGGACCGGATGCGGCAGCACCGCGGTGCTGGTTTTTCTCTGGCCCGCATCCGGTCCGGCTTCGCTTTTCTGCGCCTCTTGTCGCCGCCGACTCCTGCTTGCGGCCAGGCTGCGGCGGCAGAGCGCAAGGTGGTCAGCATGAGCATCCATCACCGCCAGCCCAGTCAAGGCGTCACCCTACTGACCTTCAGTCAGCCAAGTCATGCGAGAGCTGTCTCGCTAGCGCAGAGCGCTCCAGCCTGGCAGCCTGCGCTCAGCCGGACAGCCTACCCAGCCAGCAAGAGAAAAGGATCGGACCTATGGTGATTCAAGCGCAGGTCAGGCGACGTACCTACGTTGATTCGATCGCCCTGATGCAGATCGCTACGGCCCTCAAAGGGCTGCCTGGCGTCGAGAACGCCGCCGCTGTGATGGCTACCGAAGCGAATCTCCAGTTGCTCGCAGAGGCCGGTCTTCATCCCGGCGAGGTGACAGCAGGTGCTGAAGACCTGCTGTTGGTGGTCCAGGCCGCGCTACCGGAGGTCGCCAGGCAGGCGCTACAGGCTGCTGAGGAGTTGCTGACCGCCCGCCAGCCCACGAGCCTAGCTTTCCAGGACAGCGGGTCCCCAGCCACTCCCTTCACGCAGCCCCCACACTCTCTGGAGGAGGCCGCCAGACGTCAACCCGAGGCTCGCCTGGCCATGATCTCGGTTCCTGGTCCCTATGCAGCTTTGGAGGCCGAGCAGGCCCTGCGCGCCGGTCTGCATGTCTTTCTATTCAGCGATAATGTGCCCCTGCAGGAAGAGATTGCCCTGAAGCAGCTAGCCCAGGAACGAGGTCTGCTGCTGATGGGACCAGACTGCGGCACAGCCCTGCTCAATGGTGTCGGGCTGGGCTTTGTTAATGTTGTGCCTCGCGGTCCTATCGGCATCATCGGCGCTTCGGGTACTGGCATTCAGCAGGTGATGTCGCTGATCGCTCAGCAGGGCAGTGGCGTCTCTCAGGTCATCGGCAGCGGCGGGCGCGATCTGAGCCGCGAGGTTGGAGCCATGACAACCCTGGCGGGCATTCGCCTCCTCTTGAAGGACGAGGAAACGCGGGTGATCGTCCTGGTCTCCAAGCCTCCCGCCCCAGAGGTAGCCGCTCGCGTGATCGAGGAGGCGGCTAGCGGCTCAAAGGCTGTGGTGACCTGCTTTCTGGGCGCCGATCACGAGGCTCTGGAGCAGCGCTATGGCAGCCGGGTGGCGGTGGCCCACACCCTGACTGAAGCCGCTATCCTGGCCGTTCAGCTCGCTGCCTCACCTTCCTCCTACCATACCGCTACGACGCCCGCCAGTACCATTGCCGCGCGCCTTGAACGGCTAAGGCAAACCTGCGCTGTCTCCTCAGCCAATGGGCACCTGGTCGGCCTTTTCGCCGGCGGTACCCTCTGCGACGAGGCGATGCAGCTCTGGAGCACCCTGCTGGGACCTATTTATTCCAATATCCCTTTAGAGCCGGCCTGGCGCCTGCATGAAAGCAGCCTGACAGCTCTCCCCGGCCACTGCGCCATCGACTTCGGGGCCGACGAATACACGCGCGGGCGCCCCCATCCTATGATCGATCCCTCGCTGCGTCTGCAGGCCCTTGAGACCGTGGCCGACAATCCGGGCGTCTCTGTGGTGCTGCTCGACCTGGTGCTCGGCTACTGTGCCCATCCCGATCCGGCTGCCATCTATGCCCCCGTCATCGCCGAGCTGCGTCGGCGCGGCCCTCGTCCAGCGCTGGTGGTTTCGCTCTGCGGCACCGAGGGTGATCCGCAGCGTCTCTCGGCTCAGGCTGCACGCCTGCAGGAAGCCGGGGCCACTGTCCTTACAAGCAACGCCGAAGCAGCCCTGCATTGTGTCCAGTTACTCTACGAGCAGGAGGAAAGCGGTGGTCTCGCCTAGCACGCCAGAGCAACTCAGCCCTTCACCGTTCACTGTCATCAATGTCGGTGCCGAGCTTTTCGCCGAGGCCCTGCGCGCCCAGGGCGTCACGGTGACCAGCGTAGCCTGGCGACCGCCCGCCGGTGATCCCGCAGCTTTAGCTCGCCTGCTGGCTGATCCGGCCATCGATCGCGCCAACGAGATCGCCGTGGGGCGCATGCTGGCCGCTGAGCCTGTCCTGGTCGACGTCCAGCCCGCCGGGGCCGTCATCCCTCTCTTCCGCGAGGCCCAAGGAGGCTATGCCCTGCTCCACGCCGGTCCGCCGATTAGCTGGGAACGTATGTGCGGACCGATGCGAGGCGCCATTATTGGTGCCTGCCTCTACGAAGGTTGGGCAGGCAGCGAGGAGGAAGCCACCCACCTGGCGGAGACAGGCAGCATTACCTTTGCTCCGTGTCACCACTATGATGCTGTTGGGCCAATGGCTGGCATTGTCTCGCCCTCTATGCCTCTGCTCATCGTAGAGGAGAGAGTGCATGGCAACCGTACTTTTGCTCCCTTGAATGAGGGACTGGGCAAGGTGCTCCGTTATGGTGCCTATGCTCCGGAGGTCATCGAGCGCCTGCGCTGGATGCAAGAGGTCCTCGGGCCGGCTCTGAGCCGGGCCTTGCGCCATATCGGCGGCCTTGACCTGCGCTCGCTGCTGGCTCAGGCTCTGCAGATGGGCGACGAGGGCCATAACCGCAACAAGGCAGCAACCTCGCTGTTCCTGCGCCAGCTAGCCCCAGCCTTAGTCGAAACGGGAACTTCTAGCACGGAAACCGCCAGCGTGCTGCGCTTTATCGCCTCCAACGACCACTTTCATCTGAATCCCTCAATGGCGGCGGCCAAGGCCATGACGCTGGCGGGGGCGAATGTGCCCAATAGCAGCGTGGTGGTCACGATGGCGCGCAATGGGGTCGATTTCGGTATCCGTGTGAGCGGACTGGGCGAGCGCTGGTTTGTGGGGCCGGCCCAGGCGATTCAGGGCCTCTATTTTGCTGGCTTCGGTCCCGAGGACGCCAACCCTGATATTGGGGATAGCGCTATTACGGAGACCGCCGGGCTGGGGGCCTTCGCAATGGCTGGGGCCCCGGCCATCGTCCAGTTTATCGGAGGCACGCCCGCCGACGCCCTGCGCTATACTCGTGAGATGTACTCGCTGACTGTGACCACCAACCCACAGTTCAGTCTGCCCACCCTCAATTTCCAGGGGACCCCGACCGGCATCGATATCCGCCAGGTCTGTCGTCTGAACCTGCCACCGGTCATCAATACGGGCATTGCCCACCGTCTGCCCGGCATCGGTCAGGTCGGGGCCGGTATTGTCCATCCACCAATGGAATGCTTCACCGCCGCCCTGCAGGCCCTGGCCGATAGCCGCCAGTCCGCTTGAGACGGACGAGAAAGCAGGTCAGCCTGCCCGTTTTCCACTCCCTCCCTCCCTCCCTCACTCACTCACCAGGACCTGACAAGGCAAGAGGAGCCTGCCGCCGTCGGTCGGTCAACGGCGCAGGCTCCTCGCCACCAGCATCCCAGCAAATGACGCGGGAAGGGAAGCGCGGACGGCCAGCCGCTCAGTCAGAAGGAGAGCGCGGCCAATGGTCACGCTCTCCTTCTCTTTAGCGCGGCGTGCCGCTCTGGGGATCGAGGAAGAGACGCGGTGCACGCGGGCCGGAGAAGTCGAACATCTGGGTCAGGGGACCGGCCAGCTCGTCAAAGGACTGATCGCCGATGCGACCTAGCTGCCAGTTATCTTCGATAAAGCGCAGGATCGAGGTCTGATCGGTCACCGTATGGTCGACGAAGTTGACGCGCGCAAAGGGCGAGATCACCAGCAAGGGGAGGCGAGGCCCATAGCCGCAGCGCCCAGAGTAGGCCCCTGGCTGTGGCGCTCCACACTGGCCCGCGCCAGTGAGCGCATCGTAGGTCGCATCCGCCGAATGCATCACAATCGGCCCCATCACGTGATCGTACCAGCCATCCGAATCGTCGTAGGCGATAACGATGGCCATGCTCTCCCAGTACGGCGAGCGCTCCAGGCGATTGATCGTATCGACCAGGAATTGCTGTTCGTCGAGGGGGTCAGAGTAGCCGGCGTGTCCATCCTGATAGGCAGCGGGTTTGAGAAAGCTAACTGCCGGTAGATGGCCAGCCTGCAGAGCGGCCCAGAAATCGCTGAGATCGTACTGATGGTTAGCCTGGTCGGTACGCCCAATCATCTGCACCGAAGACGGCGGCAGATGATGCGGATTGGCCGTCGACTGATAATACTGGAATGGCTCATGATGGGGGATATAGTCGGTGACAGTGGCCCCGCCAATGTTCTTGTGCGTCGCCCCACAGACTGCTTTCCCATTATTGACCGCTGTTGGACGGAAACCACCCTGGAACCAGCCCCAGGTGATGCCTTTGGCATTCAGGAGATCCCCTACGTTCTTGCCACTCAGCGAAGCGGTCGTCCCCACCGAGCAATCATCGAAAGCCGGACGAGCATCGCCAATTAAGGTGCCGTTGCTGATCAGGCCAGACACGTTGGCCGGCGTGGCACCATGCGTCTGACCAGAGACCAGATTGATGGCGCCCGGTGTCGAGGGACCAAAGGTCGTGCCAAAGGAGTTATCGCTCATGGCAAAGTGCTGGGCATAGTTCCAGAGAGCGGTGACAGTGTTGCCATCGTAGTAGTCCAGCACAATCGATTTATCAGTGCAGCTTGAGCCAGCCACCGACTGCACAAAGCGATCCATCAGGCCATGATCAAAAGCCTCTTGCTCATCATCATAGTCATGATCCTGATCGCACGTCAGAGCCTGGGAGCGATCAAGCCGCTTCGGATTGGCGCTATTCGGGTTGTGACTCAACAAACTTGGCGTCAACCCGTTCACAGTGGGCGTGCCCGGTCGAGCGTGGAAAGCAGGTTCTCCAGGAGGATTGAGCGCAACAGGATAGGTAGCGAAATAGTGGTCAAACGAGACGTTCTCGTCAAAGATAACCACGAGATGCTGAATGGGAGTGGTCGTCGAGCGTCGTACAGCCGCCGTTCCCATTTGAGACCGGGAAGGCGCAGCAGCCGCGGCCACCGTCCCCAACAGAATGACCATTAGCAACATGGCCAGGCCAACTTTGAAGAGGCGCTTCATTGTTTGCTCCAACCTTTCCGCAAGCTCACGAGACCAGAAACTGGTCCTGCCTGGAATCGCTAAGCTCCTGATCATCCCGTATCGCTTCCGACAGCCGCCAGGCTTCCTCTGCCTGACAATAGCTGTCTTCTCTGCAGCTCCGTGAGGGATTGTATCATGCCTTGATTAAACAGAGGCAAAGGTCAGGTTAAAGAATAGCGACTATCTTGAGTATAGCGGAACAAGAAAAATTCGCTTTCTCACACAAACAGACGCACTAAAGCAGCATATCGGTATCTTGTGAAGAGAGAAGGGCAAGGCAAGAGGCAAGGCCAGATAGCCTGATTGAAAAGGTCAGCCTGGGGTGAGCTGCAGGGAACAGGAGAGGAGAGCAAGGAGCGCTGGCGGCCCTGCTCCGGTGGACAGTGGACCGGAGCAGGGCCGCCAGCCAACCAGCGTCAGAGGGGAGAGCCGCCAGGAGGAGCCTATTCGCCTCCCCATTGTGCTCGTCCCTTTTCTCAGACGAGGTGCAGTTAAGGAGGGGTACCAACGAAAGGATCGCAGGCTCGTCTGCTCTCTTTGCCAAAGGCTGCTTACTCGGTGCGCAAAGCGACAATTGGATCAAGGCGAGCCGCGCGCTGCGCTGGATAGAAGCCAAAGACGACCCCGACCAGGGCTGAGACGCCGAAGGCCAGCAGGACCGAGAGCGGATCAAGCACAAAGGGCGTAGTAGTAAAATGCGTCAGCACCCAAGCCCCGACTGGGCCGAGCACGATACCAATCAGCCCGCCCAGGATGCTCAGCACCAGGGCCTCGATCAAAAACTGCGTCATCACATCGCGCGGACGTGCCCCGATAGCGATACGAATACCAATCTCGCGTGTACGCTCGGTCACCGAGACCAGCATGATATTCATGATGCCGATCCCGCCGACCACCAGCGAGACCGAAGCCACACTGACCAAAAGGATCGTCAGGGCCTGGTTGGTGCCCTGCACCGACTGGAGAACCTGGAGCTGATTGGAGATCTGGAAGTCATCGAGCTGCGGGTTAGCAATGTTGTGCCGCTGCTCTAGCAACTGCTCGACCTCATTTTGCACCAGGCCAACATTGGAAGTGCTATCGGCAGTCAGCACGATCTGGCCCAGGGAGCGCCCGCCGCTCAGACGCTGTCGGGCCGTCGTATAGGGCACATAGACGACGTCATCGGCATTGCGCCCGCCAGTGGTTCCCTTGGGGGCCAGCACCCCGATCACCGTAAAGGGAACGCCATTGATGCGCACACTCTGCCCTACTGGATCGGCGCCCGGGCCAAAGAGGTTGTCGACCACCGTCTGCCCGAGCACAGCCACAGTATGGCCGCTATCCTCATCGTCCTGCGAGATGAAGCTGCCATCTTGCAGCTGCCAGCCGCCGATCTGCTGATAAGGAGGGGCCACCCCAACGACCGAAGTTGACCAGTTCTGGTCGCCGGCCACCAGCTGCCCCTGAGCATTAATCAGAGGGCTGACAGCGGTTACATGGGAGAGCTGAGCAATGGCATTGGCATCGTCCAGCGTTAGCGACTGGGCAGACCCCAGGCCGCTGCTGACCCCGCCGGTGCCGCGGGCGCTACCAGGGAAGATCGTCAACTGAGTCGGATTAAGCGCTGAGAGCCGCTGATTAATAGCAGCGGCGTTCCCCTCACTGATCGAGATCATCATAATCACAGCGCCGACGCCGATAATGATCCCCAGCGAAGTCAGCAGGGACCGCAAGGCATTGGCCCGCAAGGCCCGCAGCGCGCTGCGCGTTCCCTGATAGACAGCAGAGAAGCCACGGGCCCGCCGATAGGCGTGAACGGGAGGCAGGAAAGCGCTGCGCTCCAGCGGCGCCGGCTGTGGCAGCGTGGCATGCTGTGATGCACCAGTCTCGGGCCTCAGAAAGCTCATGAGGTCACCTTCCTTCCCTCCTGTTCATGATCGTGATCATGAGTCAGCTGCAGGCGAGCCTCCAGCGGCTCAGAATTGAGCGTATCGCCCACAACGCGCCCATCGCGAAAACGCACCTGGCGACGGCAATAAGCAGCGATATCGGCCTCATGCGTCACCAGAATAATGGTCAGGCCGCGGCGATTCAGCTCCTGCAGAATGCCCATAATCTGAACACTGGTCTGACTATCCAGGTTTCCCGTTGGCTCGTCGGCCAGGAGCAGAGTCGGCGACGTTACCAGGGCGCGCGCAATGGCGACACGCTGCTGCTGACCGCCGGACAGCTCCGTCGGACGATGGTGAGCGCGCGTACGCAAGCCCACCAGCGTCAGCGCCATCTCGGCCCGCCTTCTACGCTCCTCGGCAGGCATCTGCATATAGGTCAGCGGCAGTTCGACGTTCTCCAGGGCCGTCATCCAGGGCAAGAGATTGAAATTCTGGAAGACGAAGCCGATCGAGCGATTGCGCACGTCGGCCAGCTCATTGGGGCTTAGCTCATCGACCGGCACCCCGCTGAGCAGATAACGGCCTGCCGTTGGCTGGTCCAGGCAGCCGAGCAGATTCATGAAAGTTGACTTGCCCGAGCCGGAGGGACCCATGAGGGCCACCAACTCGCCCGGCCAGACATCGAGATCAACCCCCCGTAGAGCCGGCACGATCGTATGACCCAGGTAATAGTTTTTGACCAGCTGACGGACTCGCACCAGGGGATAGGCGCGATGTCCATCAGCCTGCCACTGCTCACGCTGCTCCATTTAGCGGCCACCTCCTCCTCCGCCGAAGAAGCGCGCCCCACCACCGCCGAAGCCATTGCCACTCAAGCCACTGCTACCAGTGCTCGTGCTAGTCGTCGAGAGGTTAGAGAAGAGGCCGCCCGTCGCACTGACCACCACCTGATCGCCGTCCTGCAGACCCGAAGTCACCTCGGTATAGGTCCCATTGGTCAGGCCCGTCTGAATCACCACGGGGGTCAACTGGCCATTCCGCAGTGTGAGCACCACGCGCGTGCTGCTACTGCTACTGCTGCTGCTACCAGAGCTGCTCTGGCTAGAGGCGCTGGTCCCGCCAGTGCTGTTAGCATTGCCCTGACCGACGGAGATGCCCGCATTGCGGTAGACCTGTGCCAGCGTCTGCCGGCTGATGGCCCCAACCTGCACCGCCTCATTGGTAAAGGTCAGGGCCTGGTTGGGCACCAGCAAGGCCCCGATGCGCTGCTGGGTGGTGATATTGACGGTGGCTGTCATGCCCGGATAAATGTGCGACCCGTTAAGGCTGCTCTGATTAACCGTCAGATCCACGGTATAGCTCACCACATTAGAAGAGCTTTGGCCGAGAATATCGACCGAGGAGACGGTCGCGTGGAAGGTCCGGTTAGGATAGGCCGCCACCGTGAAGGAAGCTGGCTGACCCACCTGGACACTGGCAATGTCAGCTTCATTGACAGCCGCGGCGATGGTCAGCGAGCTGGTATCCACAAGGACCATAAAGGCATTGCTCCCGCTGCTGCCAGAGGAGCCGGAGCTAGAGCTGCTTGTACCAGGCGTCTGGCCAACCGTGCCATTAATGGCCACGATCGTTCCATCGGAGGGTGCCGTCAGCACAGTCTGGCTCAAATTGTGCTGAGCTGCTGCCAGCTGATCCTGCGCGCTCTGGAGCTGGCCCTGGAGCTGATCAAGCTGTGACTGCGACGCCCCGCTGTTGACGGCATCGTTGTAAGCCGTCTGGGCATTGTTCACCGCCTGCTGGGCCTGGGTCACAGCGTCTTGCAGCGAGGGGGAATCGACCTTCGCCAGCACCTGGCCTTTGGTCACATGCTGACCCACCTGCACATCGATCTCGCTGATCTGGCCACCCACCGAGCTGGGGAAGCTCAAATTGTACTGGGCCCGCGGCATGATTGGCCCAGTGCCCGAGACGGTCACAGCGAGATTGCCGGTGGTCACCGTCGCCAGCGTATACTGAGGCTGCTGCTGCGCCGTCAGACGCATATAGGCCAGCGCCCCACCTGCAGCCAGTAGCAGAACTACCGCTACCACAGTACCAATCAACCAGGCACGGCGGCGACCCCGGCGACGCGGCGGTAAAGTGAGTTTGGTATCCAGACGCACCGCTTCCTCTGTAGCGATCTCACTCCCCTCGTCCTCCAGTAACGGCTGGAGATTCGTCTCGACATCGGACATGCTTACATCTCCTTTCAGAAGAAGGCTCCTTGTTCGCTTCTGCTATCAACCTGCCTTCATTCCTTACCTTCCCTGTATCTGGGGGTTGATGGTGACACTGGAGGCGGTTAGCTGACCCTGGCTGCCGTTGGAACCGACGACCAGCACCGTCACCCCGCTCTTGAGATCGCTCGCACTGGCAGCTTCGGTCTCGACGACGCGCGTGGCACTGGTCAAGGTCAGCACAAAGTTGCTCCCGCTGCTATCGGTCACTGTCAGCTGATTGCCGACAATCTGGGTGATGCTACCGCGCACGGCGCGTGCGTTTTGACTGCTGCTCGTGCCGTTAGCGCCGAAGCCACCCTGACCCTGGCGCCGGAAACAGGCCGCATTGACGTTGCCGCGATTGCCGCCGAAGCCCTGTCGTGAGCCTTGGCCATTCTGACCAGTGCCGTTGCCGCTGCTCGCGAAGCTCGCTTGAGCGCCCCCAGCGGCAATAGAGACGGCGGAGTAGGTACCATCCGAGTTCTGGTTGACAACGACCGTGACCTGCTCCCCATTCTTGAGGTCGCTCACCTTCTCTTGCACCTGCTTGGTGAAGCGCGTACTGCTGGTGTAGACAACCTGCTTGCTCTGACCCTGCCGGTCTAGCACCCTGAAGGAGCCAGTACTCACGCTCTGCACCGTCCCGCTTACGCTCTGGAAGCGTGGGGTCGGGGGACAGGTGGGAGTCGCGGAAGCAGAGGCACCGACGCCCCCGGCGGTAGTGCTGTTATTGGTGCCACAGGCCACCAATAACAGGAGGGCCATCAGCGAGAGCAAGCCAGCGGCCCAGCGCAGCAGCAGAGGCGCTGCTTGCCTGACAGTAACCATAGTGCAGTGACTCCCTTCGCTTAAGCACTCTCTGGGTCTCGCCCGTCACATCAGGGAATCTAGCTGACCGAGGATAAAATCGCTGTTAAGATTGGCTGGGGGCGAGATTCTGGCTAACTACTCGCGAGAGGGGAGGGAGTCGGCTTTGTGGGTCAGCCGGCAGCGGCCACCGGCAGGGCAGGTTACCCTGCCCTGGCAACCACGGAAGTGAATTCCTGCTGATGAGGAGTTCCTGACATCTCGGCGCCTACGCATGCGGTAAGCGCTGGCAGGGCAGGAGTAGACGGCATGTCAGACAGCTCAGCTTGAGCCAGCGGCAGAGAAACAGTAAAGATGCTGCCACGGCCCGGCTCGCTCCACAGACTGAGTGCTCCGTGATGCTGCTGCACAATGGCCGCCACGATGGAGAGGCCCAGACCAGCCCCGCCACTGTGACGCGAGCGCGAGCTGTCGACGCGATAGAAGCGATCAAAAATGCGTCCCTGCTCCTCGGCAGCAATGCCAATGCCGGTATCAGCTACCGTGATGCAGGCCTGCCCCTCCGACTCCCAACCATTGACACGCACCTCACCGCCCGGGCGATTGTAGCAGATCGCATTTTCGATCAGATTGGAGAAGAGGCGCGCCAGCAGCAACTCGTCGCCGACCACGACCAGATCGGGTAGATTCTCCAGCACAAGGTTGACCCCATGCTCCTGAGCCAGCGGCTGCAGCTCCTGGAGAACCTCCTCCAGCAGCGGCCCCAGGCTGACCTCACTACGGGTACAGAGCGGCTGCTCGCTCTTGACAAGCAGCAACATATTCGAAACGAGCGACTCCAGGCGACTGAGGGCACGCTCTTGAGCAGCGGCCATCTCCTGATAATCTTCCAGCGTTGCCTGCGGATCACCAGTCACTACTTCCAGGCTGGCACGCATGGCCGCCAGGGGAGTGCGTAGCTCGTGGGCCACGTTGGCGACAAAGCGCCCCTGTTGAGCAAAGGTCTCGCCCAGCCGGGCAAGCATAGCGTCAAAAGCATCGGCCAGCTCCTTAATCTCATCACGGGGTCCTGTCAGCCCCAGACGAGTATCGAGCGTCTCGACACTGATGCGCCGCGCCGCATTACTCACCTGGCGCAGGGGACGCAGAGCGGTGCCCGCCAGCCAGTAGGCCCCAACTCCCCCCAGCACAGCAACCAGAGCCAGACCAATCAGAGAGATGCTCTGCAGCTCCAGCAAGAGGGCCCGCTCGATAGGGTTGAGATGACCACGAGCGAAGCTCTCGGCCAGGCGCTCCGCCAGCGGAGCCGGTAAGGGCGGAAGCGTATTTCTGAGACGAGCACCATTCGACAAGGCCGTTGAGCGCGGCCATTCTAGCCCACTACTGTGAATGATGCGTGAGAATCCATTAATGGCAGCGATATTGACAAAGAAGAGCAGTGAGAAGCTAAGGACAAAAACCAGCGCAGCGGAGCCGATAGCAATCCGCAAGCGCAGTGGCAAAAAGCGCCTCCGCGCTCGACGCAGGCGCAGGAGGCGCAGGCCCAGGCGCGATAACGAGAAAGAGCATCGGCTCATGCTTTCTCCTCCAATGGGGCAGAGAGCGGACCGAGACGGTAGCCCTGACCAACAACCGTTTCGATATAGCGCGGTGCCTCGGCGACGTCTCCCAGCTTGCGCCGCAGCGAATTGATATGGACGCGCACCGTGTTGGTGAATGGGTTGGCCTGCGAATCCCAAACGTGCTCAAGGAGCGTTTCTTGACTGACCACCTCGCCCTGGTGGCGCATCAAATATTCCAAAATACCGAACTCTTTGCCGGTCAGCAAGAGGCGCTGATTGCCGCGCCAGACCACGCGTGCCACCGGATCAAGCTTCAGATCGGCGTAGCAGAGAAGCGGCTCGCGCCCGCGGAGGTCACGACGCAGCAAGGCACCGATGCGGGCCACCAGTTCGGCGAAGTAGAAGGGCTTGACCAGATAATCATCAGCCCCCAGCTCCAGACCAGCCACCCGCTCGTCCGGCTTGCTGCGAGCGGTTAACATGAGGATGAGCAAAGCAGGGCGAAGCGCCCGGAGGCGGCGACAAACTTCCAGGCCATCGAGACCGGGCAAATTGAGATCGAGGATCACCAGGTCGTAGTCATTGACTTCGGCCAGCATGCAACCGCGCTCCCCATCGTAGGCAACGTCGACAGCATAGCCACGCTGACGCAATCCCTTCGCGAGCGCATGCGCAATATCAGGCTCGTCTTCAATGACCAGCAATCTCATATGCTCAGCTCTGGAATCTCTGCACAAGGCGCGGCGCTGGACAGATCAGATCGACCTTGCCGCTGTCCGCTCTGAGCGTTCCAACGTCTCAGCTACCCCGTCTTGTCTGTACGTGAGGTTGTGGCCCGGTCGATCTGCGAGATCAGCATAGCGAGATAGAGTCGGCAAAACAATGATTGACAGAGTAGCAGGCCCATCCCTCCAGGCCAGCCCAAGTGAGATGCTCCCGACCATTGCCTCTCGCGGCATGGGTAGGCGGATTGCCGCAGCAGGGAGGGATGGCCTACCGCCATGCAAGAACCACCGGTGGCAGGAGATTCGGCAGACCACCATCCCTGCTGGAGGATACCCGGTCACTGCTCAAGTATACAGAGAAGAGTTCAGAAAAGTATGACGGATCTGTAAAGAAACTTTAAAGTAGTACGTCATGCCTTCTACCAGCAGCTCGCCAGGTCAAGCCTGGTCGGGCTGCATTACGCCCCCTTCCTCCCCCTCTCTTGCAATCTCAGCCCCATTGTGCTATAGTAGAAGGCACAGAAGAAAATAACCAGAGAGTACCTCAGCGAGCACAGTAGACAGCGATCAAGCGAGTGAGAAGAGAAGCCGATGTAGCTCAGCTGGTAGAGCACTCGCCTTGTAAGCGAGTCGTCGTCGGTTCGAGTCCGACCATCGGCTCCGCTGCCCCGGCAGTTGTGGAACGCCGGGGCTTGCCGTATTGTGCAGGGCGTGACGCGACGCCCAGAGCGCAACAGTAAGGACACTGGTGTAGCCCGGCTGCCTTGCGTGTTGGTGCGGTCGGTTCGGCAGCAGAGGAGCCATGATGACCGGCCTGCTCAGATACCGGCTTGAGGGTCATGGCGCCCGGCTCGAACTCAGCAGCCAGCGCATCAGCCAGATGCCTGCGACCCTGCGGTTACTCACTTGTCCCGTCGCCCGCCGGCCTGTCAGTCTCTCTCTGCCTCTGGTACAGAGCTCGCTGCCTGCACAGAACGGATGGCCCGTTAGCGCCAAGTACAGCGTTCTGAACAGCGCAAGCCTGGCGCTTATCTCGCCCCGCTCCGTTCCTCACGCGGCAGCCGCTCATGGCACCTGGTGGCAGGACTGCTATAATGATGAAGAGACCGGCAGAGGTTACCCGTCTGTCCGTTGCAGGCCATGCAGCGGCGCTCAGCCTGCTCGGCGGATCACACCTCGCCCGCCGCTTCGCCTTGGTCCGCTCGTCTTTCTCTGCCCGGTCTGTGCCAGCCAGTGCCAGCTAGCAAAAGCAAGGGCGTTCGTTCGCTGGCTCCGGCTCCTCCCTGAAGATCCAGTGGTGGCGAGCCGAAACCAGTAGCAGAACAGGAGCTAGCAGTGCAGTTCGATCTCGATGAGGAGCAACGAGCGATTCGCGACACCGTCCGTCGCTTTACAGAACAGGAGATTGAGCCCCACGCCTCTACGTGGGACGAGCAGGAGTATTTCCCACGCGAAGTCTACCTGAAGATGGGGCCCTTGGGCCTGTTGGGCATGACGATCCCCGAAGCGTACGGGGGCAGCGCCCTGAGCCGGACCGTGGCCGCCCTGGTCTATGAAGAACTGGCCCGGGGAGATATGGCGACCGCGGTCGGCCTCTCGGTCCACAATATGGTAGCAGGCTCCATCGCTCGCTTCGGCAACGAGGAGCAGCGCGAGCGTTGGGTCCGACGCCTGGGAGAGGGCGAGCTGCTCGGAGCCTTCGCTCTCAGTGAGGCCAGCGCCGGCTCGGATGCAGCCAGCCTTCAGTGCCGCGCAGAGCGTCGCGGCGATACCTATGTGCTCAATGGCACCAAGATGTGGGTCACCAACGGAGGCGAGGCCGATCTCTATCTGGTGATGGCCCGCACGAGTCCAGTCCGTGGCTCACAGGGAATCAGCTGCTTTGTAGTCGAGAAGGAGACTCCCGGCCTCCGCTTCGGGAAAACCGAGCGCAAAATGGGCCTGCATTCCTCCCCCACCCGGGAGTTAATCTTTGAGCAGTGCACTATTCCGCTCGGCCAGCGCCTGGGCGAGGAAGGCCAGGGCTTCAAAATCGCGCTCTCGTCGCTGGACGGCGGACGCATCAATATCGGCGCTATCGCCGTGGGGGTGGCCCAGGCCGCTTTCGAGGTCGCTCGCTCCTACGCTTGCCAGCGAACACAGTTTGGCCAGCCGATCGGCGCTTTCCAGGCCGTGCAGTTTATGCTGGCCGATATGGCCATGAAGATTGAAGCCGCACGCCTGCTGGTCTACGAGGCAGCCTATAAGCTGGACCATGAGCAGAATGCCAGTATGTACGCCTCAATGGCCAAGTGCTTCGCCACCGATGTAGCAATGGAGGTCACCACAAACGCGGTCCAGGTCCTGGGCGGCGCCGGCTATGTGCGGGATTATCCGGTTGAGCGCTATATGCGCGATGTGAAGGTGGCCCAGATCTTCGAGGGCACCAACCAGATTCAACGCATGGTGATCGCCCGGGCCTTGCTGGGGAATATCCGTTGATAGACAAGTGTTCTAGTTTGCAGAAAAAGAAGAAAGTGGCCGATAGAAGATTGTAGGAACTGGTTGGTTCAGTGGCTGGCTACCTCCGCTGATCGGCAGACAGGCAGGCAGGCCAGAGCAGTGGCAGATATCTGCCAGGCTCACCACAACCAAGCTCCCCCCAGCCTGGCTGGCCTAACCCGACTTGACCCAACCTGACCTACTCCTATAACGGAGCCTGGCACAGGAAGCAGCGCCGGCGGCCAAGGCAAGGCATGGCTGTTGGCTCCGGTCGCCAGCGTATAGCTCTTCCTTGTCTTGACGTATCGAATATGCTAGACTTTTAATAGAATAAAAGATCCGAATAGTGTGTATTTCTGATAGTTCAACGTCGCCTGGACTTTTCTGTATTTGGCTATAACTCCTGTTGGCGGAGACAGGAGTCAACATATATCTCAAAAGCAAAGAGTGGGCATACTCATGCTTGAGTGTGGTTAGGAGGTTTTTGTTACCTTGACAATGGAAAAAATTCGACTTATTCCCCTGGGTGGACTTGGGGAAGTCGGAAAGAACATGATGGTGATCGAGTATGGTGAGGACATCATCATCGTTGACGCGGGGTTGATGTTTCCTGACGATGAGATGTTCGGTGTTGACCTGGTGATCCCGGACATCACCTATCTGCAGGACAAAAAGCAGCGTATTCGGGCGATCCTGATCACCCACGGCCACGAGGACCACATTGGTGGTCTCCCCTATGTCCTTCCCGCGCTCGACTTTCCCCCCGTCTATGCCACCCGTCTGACCCAGGGGCTGATCCAGGTGAAGCTCAAGGAGCACAAGTTGCAGGATCGCGCCGCCATCAAGATGGTCGCTCCTGGCGATAAGGTCAAACTGGGCAAGTGCACGGCGGAATTCTTCCACGTCAACCACAGCATTCCCGACGCGGTGGGGATCGTGATTCACACGCCGGTTGGGACCGTGGTGCACACCGGTGACTATAAATTCGACCATACGCCGGTCGATGGGCAGCCGGCGGATTTCGGCACACTGGCGCGCATTGGTACGGAGGGCGTTCTGGTGCTGCTGGGCGACAGCACGCGCGTGGAGTCGCCTGGTTATACCCCCTCGGAGCGTGTGGTCAGCGACTCGCTTGACAAGATCTTCGCCAATGCTCCCGGGCGTATCTTGATCGCCACCTTCGCCTCGCTGATCTCGCGAGTGCAGCAGGTGGTCGATACAGCGGTGCGCTACGGACGCCAGGTCGCTCTGGTCGGGCGCAGTATGGTGAGCAATGTCCAGATGGCCATCGATCTAGGCTATCTGAACATCCCCAAGCACACGCTGATCCGCGCTGAGGACATCAATAAGCTGCCGCCTGAGCGTATTGTGATCATCTGTACCGGCAGCCAGGGCGAGCCGACTTCGGCCTTAACGCGCATCGCCAACCAGGACCATCGTCTCGTGCGCATTCAGCCGGGTGATACCGTCATTCTCTCCGCGACGCCGGTACCGGGTAACGAGAAGATGGTCAATCGCACGATCAATAATCTCTTCCGCCAGGGGGCGGAGGTCTTCTATCAGGGCGTCTCGCCAGTACACGTCTCTGGCCACGCCGCTCAGGAAGAGCTGAAGCTGATGCTGAGCATGATCCGACCGAAGTTCTTTGTGCCGATCCACGGCGAGTATCGTCAGCTGATGCTCCATGCAAAGCTGGCCTCCTCGCTGGGCATCCCCGCAGATCACATTGTGATCGCCGAGGATGGCGACGTGATCGAGGTGACGAAGAATTCGATCCATGCTGCTGGCCATGTCTCCTGCGGCAATGTCTATGTCGACGGCCTGGGCGTGGGCGATGTCGGTCAGATCGTGCTGCGCGATCGCCAGGTGCTGGCGCAGGATGGTATCCTGATGGCCGTTCTGACGGTCGATAAGGAAACCGGGCGCCCGCTAGCTGGGCCGGACATCATTTCGCGCGGCTTCGTCTATATGCGCGATGCTGAGGAGCTGCTGGCGAGCGCGCGCGAGCGCGTGCTGGAGTCCTTCGTTGGCCTCAACGGCCATGCCTCCGACTGGTCCTTTGTAAAGGACAAGATTAAGCACACGCTCAGCGAGTTCCTTTACGAGAAGACTCATCGTCGGCCTATGGTCCTGCCAGTAGTGATGGAGGTCTAAGCCGGAGCTAGCCTGGCGCGGGGTGAGCGAGAGCCGCCGCACGATCCGCCGGTCGTCGGCCTTGCCTCTCGCTTCTCCCCGCCTCCAATTCTTCTCTCTCCACTCTCCGAACGTCCCTCTGGCGCCGCGGCTACCAGTCGCGCTTTCTCTCCTTCGTTGCGACCATTCTGCGACAGGTCACCGATGCGCCTGCGACAGGTTCTGCTTATGCTCTAGGTAGAGAGTGCAGCACGAGAAGTCTCGTCAGCATTGGCATAGAGAGAATAGAGTCGATCCCTTCTCTGCTCTGGCTTTTTCTCCTGCCCGTGCCTGCGCTCTCTCTTTTTTTACAGCCTTCCTGTCCGTCCGTCAGCTATCCTGGCTCTTGCCGGCGCCAGACCACAGCCCCAGAGAGAGGCCCGGGGACTGGCGTTCTTCTTGCCCGCCGAGCGCCAGTCAGATCACGCTGGTCACCATCTCCCCACTTGCGCCCTTGGAACATCTGCGCTATCATACTGGTGTTGCTTATAGAACTCTGGCACGCGCTATCCCGGCAGAAGCGCTGCTGGAGAGGAAGAAGAGCGCTCCTCTTTTTTGAGCGAACGCCACGAGAGAGGATCGCCTGCATAGCTCACGGGAGGAGCAGACGGAGCGGGAATGGCTGCCAGCGATCAGAAGAATCAGCGCAAGGAGCGTATCGTCCCGGGCGTAGAGGCGAAGCGGACGGCACGGGCGAGCGCTGCCGCAGGCGCCGTCGGGTCCAGCCGCGTGCGCGTCGAGCAGCGGACCCCCGGACCAGCTAATGCCCGGCAGGCTCCAAAGCGCGCCTCGGCGGGTTCCCGGTCATCTGGACGCAAAGCTTCTTCGGCCCCGTCTTCACCCCCAGCCAACCAGACGGGGGACGAGCGCTTTATTCACTGGCTCCGCGAGCAGTGGCAGCGTCTTGAACCTCATCAGCAGCAGCAGTTTTACAGCTCGATCCTGCTCTTGCTCTCCCTGGTTATACTCGGTGCCCTGACGATTTTCCGTCAGGCCTTCATTCTGAAAGAGTTCTATGCCTTCTTTACAGCCTTCTTTGGCTGGTCAGCCTACATGCTGGCTCTCGGTTTGCTGGCCTTGGCCGGGGCCTTGCTGATCGAGGGCCTGCTTCAGCGCAGTCTGTTGCGCAGGTCACTGGTAGGCGGGTTGGCCCTGCTCGGGCTGCTGGTCCTGGCCGAAAGCCAGCTCCTCTTCGGTGGTGAGACCGGTGGCTTCCTTGGCGCTCTCCTGATCTGGCCTCTCCACAACTGGCCAGCTGCTGTCGGTCACATTCTGATCCTGGGCCTGATGGTCCTGGTCAGTATTGTCACCTTCCGCATCACCTTCGGGCACATTCTGGCCGCCGCTCGCTTTGTACGCCAGCTCTTCGCCGACCACGTGGAGCGTCCCGCTCGCTCCGGCAGTGGCGAGGGGGCCCGTGGCCCTTCGCCTTTTCTGGGCCAGCGCCCCCGCTACAGCCGCTACGGCGGTCAGGCTCAGGCCGGCGTCGGCGCTGGAGAGAATGAAGGGACCGCTCAGGGAACACGTGCCGGGATGCTCCGCTCATCAGTCAGCCCCTCAGAGCCAACGATGAGCGAGGAAGATGAGGATATCATCGAGTTCGAGCCAGATTTCGAAAGCGACGATGATCGCCAGGATGACAGAGCGTCCCACCGGCTCCGGGCTGGCTCTCTTCTTCGCGGTCCGCATCCCCCGCCTAAGCCGCTGAATCGCCAGGAATACCAGGCCGCCACACGGGGAGCGCAGCAGCAGCCGCTGCCCTTCGACGGTGAGCACCCGCCCCAACAGCCGCTGCACATCTCCGCGCATAACGTTGTCCCCAACCTACCGGAGATGGAGCCGCTGACGCCCAATCCTCTGAAGCGTCAGTCCGCCGCGGAGGCCAGCAGGGGGGCGCAGCCCCGCGGTGCAGGCCAGCCCCCGTCTCTGTGGAAGTTACCGGATTTGGGCCTGCTCAACCGGCCCGAAGACATGAAGCTACAGATGCTGGGCGAAGATACGGTCGCCCTGGCCAAGCTCATTCAGGATACGCTGCGCAGCTTCCGCGTCGAGGCCGAGGTACGGCCTGAAGACATCAGCATCGGCCCCACGGTGATCCGGTTCGGCATCCGCCCGACAGGCAAGCCGGCCATGCAGCCAGACGAGAAAGGGCGCCTGGTTCCTGTGCGCGACGCCTCCGGCAATATTGTCTATGAGTCGCGCACGCGAGTGAGCCGCATCATGGCCTTGCAGAACGATCTGGCCCTGGTATTGGAGGCGCGTTCAATCCGCATGGAGGCCCCAGTACCAGGCCGACCCTACGTCGGCGTTGAGATCCCCAATAAAAATAGCCGCCTGGTGACGCTGCGGGAGATCCTGGAGAGCAAGGAGTATCAGAGCGCGCGGGCCAAGTCCAAGTTGGCGGTAGCCCTGGGCAAGGATGTCGCCGGCGCGGTCCGCGTTGGCGATCTGGCGCGCATGCCCCACCTGTTGATTGCCGGGGCGACGGGCGCCGGCAAAAGCGTCTGCATCAATGCGATGATCGCCACCTTCCTGATGCAGGCCACTCCCGACGACCTGCGCCTGCTGCTTGTCGATCCCAAGATGGTTGAGCTGACGCACTACAATGGCGTTCCTCACCTGCTGATGCCTGTAGTGACGGAGGTCGACACGGTAGTAGGACTGCTCAAAAATGCCATTCACGAGATGGAGCGCCGCTATCGCCTCTTCTCCCGCCTGGGTGTGCGCAACCTGGACAGCTATCGCAAGCTCCGCAACGAGCGACTGGCCCGCGGGGACAACTCGCTCCAGAACTTGCCCGCCATCGTCATTATTATCGATGAGCTGGCCGATCTGATGATGACGGCCCCCGAGGAGGTTGAGGGACTGATCTGCCGCCTGGCCCAGCTCGCCCGGGCTACAGGCATCCATCTCGTGGTAGCGACGCAGCGCCCATCGGTCGATGTGATCACCGGCCTGATTAAGGCCAACATCCCAACGCGCATCTCCTTCATGGTCAGCTCGGCCATTGACTCACGGACCATTATCGACATGGGTGGAGCGGAACGCTTGCTTGGACGCGGTGACATGCTCTACCTGCCTGCAGATGCCGGCAAGCCGGAGCGCATCCAGGGAGCCTTTGTCGCCGATGAAGAGATTGAGCGCCTGGTCACCTACTGGAAAGAGCAGGCATCTCAGCATCGTCCAGGAGGCAGCCCAGAGATCGAACCTGGCTGGGAAGTTCACGAGCAGGAGGCCGAAGAGTCTCCCCTGGACGACGAGCTGCTAGAGCAGGCCGAACAGGTCGTCCGCGAGTATGGTCGGGCTTCCATCTCTCTCTTGCAGCGGCGCTTGCGTGTGGGCTATGCCCGAGCAGCCCGCCTGATCGACCTCCTGGAGGCCCACGGCATCATCGGTCCCCAGGAGAGCGGTGGGCGCGCGCGCGAGGTGCTGGAGAGCCGTCCGAGCTTCGGCGGAGGCCGCTACGAGGGCGAGGGGCGCACTATGGCCGACGAGGTCGAAGAGATTATCGCCGAGGAGCGAGCCCGGCAAGAAGCCCTCCGACGCCAGCAGGAGCGTCAGCAACGCGAGCCGCGCGCAGCTGCCAACGACAACGACCAGCCCGCCGCCGAAGAGTGAGCAGCTGCGCAGTGTTCTACCAGACAGGATCAGCCAGGGCTGGCAGCGAGCCGGGCCAGGAGCAACTTACCAGCCTTCAGCCTCCAGCTCCTTGAGGAGCTTCTGGTCATCTTTGCTGCTGAGATCAAGCCTGGCAAAGAGATCGGGACGCCGGCGCTTCGTGCGGCGCAGGGCTTCCTTCCGCCGCCAGCGCGCAATCTGCGCATGATTGCCGGAAAGCAAGATCTCGGGCACGCGCCAGCCACGGAACTCCGGCGGACGGGTGTACTGAGGATACTCCAGCAGAGAGTCGCTGTGCGACTCCTCGTGCGTTGAGGTATCGTCGCCCAGGACCCCGGGAATGAGGCGGGCCACAGCATCTACAATCACCATCGCAGGCAGCTCACCGCCAGTGAGCACATAATCGCCGATCGAAAGCTCGTCGGTTGCCAGATGCTCAGCCACGCGCTCATCGACCCCCTCATAGTGGCCGCAGATCAGAGAAAGGCGCGGCTCACGGGCCAGCTCACGCGCGATCTGCTGATCAAAGAGGCGACCCTGGGGCGTCAGCAGGACGATAGGCCCGCCCTGATAGACAGCCTCAACCGCAGCGAAAATCGGCTCGGGTTTCATGACCATACCGACGCCACCGCCATAGGGATAATCGTCGACCACGTGATGCTTATCGGTTGTAAAATCCCGAATGTTGTGCAAGGCTATCGAGAGCAGACCTCGCTCGCGTGCACGCTTGAGGATGCTTTCAGAAAACGGTCCTTCAAACATGGCCGGGAAGAGCGTGAAGATGTCGATGTGCATCTCTGTCCTACCTGAAGGCTTTGTGTTAAAATAGCACTGGCACCGAACGTTGACAATCCCCGGCGGGGAGCTGCGCCAACCTGCCCCTGCCGGCCCCGCTCTGTACCCAGATACATGCCTTGTCTCTGTCTTTGTCGGAGCCTGCTATGTCCCGATCCCTGACGCAGCACTTTAAGGACTTGCATGGCCAACTCGTGATTCTCATCGGGAGCGCCATCCGCCTCCTGGGTGGAGAGGCTGGCCTCTTTGTGGTGGCCAACGAAGCCTTCGACCCCCAGAGCAGCGAAGAATACACGGCCTACCAGATCAACGAGAGAGCGGTCGCGAGCCTGCTGGCACACATCCAACGTGGATCGCTGCCCACACCAGCCCGGCCTTTTGTCGTTGAGCACCTGCCATCCTCGCTGTTGGATGAGCTGGATCTCTTTGCCGACTTCATCGGCCCTGATCCTGAAGCAGAGAGTGCCCCCCCCCAGGTCCACAGCGGCCAGAAACGCGACAGCTCCGACCCTGGCAGACACCGCCAGACCCAGGAGTATGAGCGCTGCTCGCTGCTTCTCCACGATCAGAGTGGCCTGGTGGGCATGCTGCACTACTTCCGCCCAGCCGACAGCAGCTCCTGCCTGGAGAACGACGCGATTCGCTTCGCGCTCTTTCGGGCCCAGCTGGCCGCTAGCATGCGCTTCGCCCTCAAGGCACAGTCGCTGGTACGCGAGCAGGAGCGCCTGGCAGCCATCTTCCAGTACAGCACCGATGGCATCCTCACCGTTGACCACGCCTTCCGCATCATCGATTTCAATCCAGCAATGGAGCGACTGACGGGCTGGCGCGAAAGCGAGGTGCTGGGCCGCTTTTATTACGATGTGCTGCGCCCCAAGGATCGGCTAGGGAACGACCTGGGCCTGGAGAATTCGCCTATCCTCCAGGCCTTTGCGGGCAAGCCCGTGGTCAATCGCGAGATTCAGATCACGGCACGCGACGGCCAGCGCTTCAGCGTCAGCGTCTCAGCCTCCTGCGTCCATTCGGCACGCGGCGAGCCGATGAACGGGATCTTGACCGTGCGCGATATCACCCGCGAGCGCGAACAAGAAGAGCAGCGCTCTATGTTCATCTCGGTCATCTCCCACGAACTGCAAACGCCGATCGCCATCATCAAAGGCTACGCCTCGACGCTGGCCCGCACCGACGCCACCTTTGACCGCGAGACGCTACGTGCGCGCCTCCTCGCCATCGAAGAGGAGGCCGATCGCCTCAATAAGTTGGTCGGGAACCTGCTCTACGCCTCGCGCATCGAAGCTGGCGGCCTGCATATGGAGATCGCCCCCTTGGATCTGGAGCCACTGATTGAGGGCGTCGTGCGACGCTTCCAGGCCAGAAGCCCCGAGGTCGAGATCAAGGTGCAGCTTCCGCCCAACCTGCCGCTGGTCATGGCCGATCGCGACCGCATCGAGGAGGTACTGGAGAACCTGCTGGACAACGCTATTAAATACTCGCCGCGGCAGCGCGCGGTCATCGTGAGCTGCTCCACCGTGGGCGACGAGGTAATCATCAGCGTCAGCGATCAGGGCATGGGCATCTCGCTGCGCGATCAGGAGCGGCTTTTCCAACGCTTCCAGCGGCTCAATCACCCATCAACGCCTGGACGCCCAGGGGCTGGCCTTGGTCTCTATATCTGCCGCGCGATCATTGAGGCCCACGGAGGAAGGATCTGGGTGGAAAGTGCGCTCCATCAAGGCTCAACGTTCTCGTTTAGCCTGCCCCGCAAGGAGAAAGCGCAATTGCCTATGGTGGTGTTTTAAAGATGGAGAAGGAAAATTTCGATCATCGTGATATCACCATTCTCATTGTTGACGATGAACCGCGTATTCGCGATCTTGTCCGCATGAATCTTGAGCTGGAGCATTATCATGTACTAGAAGCAAGTAGTGGAGAAGAGGCTCTGGAGCAACTGCGCGAAAATTTACCCGATCTCATTGTTCTTGATGTCATGATGCCGGAAATGGATGGCTTTGAGACCCTGCGCCAGATCCGTGAGGTTTCGACCGTTCCGGTGATCATGCTGACGGTGCGCCAGGACGAACACGACCGCATTCGTGGCCTGGACCTGGGAGCCGATGACTATATCGCCAAGCCCTTCAGTCCACGTGAGCTACTCTCGCGCATTCGAGCCTTGCTGCGCCGGGCTTTCATGCCGCCGCCGGCGCGCAAGACCGAGATTGTTGTCGACAAGGACCTCAAGATCGACTTCGCCAGGCGAGAGGTCATTGTCCGCGGCCAGAAGGTCACCTTGCGTCCTACCGAATACCGTCTGCTTTACCATCTCGTCAACAATGCCGGGCGTCTTCTCACCCACGAGACGCTACTCTCCAAGGTCTGGGGACGGGAATATCGAGACGAAGCCCATTATCTGCGGCTCTACATTACCTATCTGCGGCAGAAGATCGAGAAAGATCCTGCTCACCCCCAATACATCCTGACAGAGCGGGGCGTAGGCTATCGCTTCAAGGAACTGGAGGGCTAAGCGACTATGAGCAAACGGGTTCGGGGTAGGCCCTTGCTCCTTCGTGAATGGTTGGGCTTACTGACTCTGCTGCTTATGCTTGCGGTCACAGGGAGCGCCTGCTCCCCCTTTGGCAATGCCGCCTCTCTCAAGACGCCGGCGTCCGGCGACGTCACCGTTGGCCCGAAGCCATCGCCAACGCCCCAGAACCTGCCAGCGCTCCTGCAGGCCGAGCGCTGGCTCACAACTGCGGCCCATCCGCCACGCGATCTCTACAGCCTGGCGCAGCGTCTCAAGTTGCACAGCCCGGAGCCGCCGCCACAGCGGGGGCGCAGCACGCCGCTCAACGCACATCCTGGTCAGGAAGACCAGTTCTGGTTACTCAACCTCGACACCCACCGCTATGAGCGCATTCGTGCCAGGCTGGTCTACGTCACTCCCCACGTCTACATGTACGTCGAGGATGGCCAGAGTGCCAGTCTGACAGCCCTTAAAAGCTCTGCCGACCTCTTCGAAGAGCGCATCTATCCCAGCGAGCATGCCATCTTTGGCAGCGAGTGGCAGCCAGGCATCGACGATGATATCCACCTGACCATCCTGAACGCTGCGAGCCTGGGCAACGGCGTCGGCGGCTACTTCTCTTCTGCCGACGAGTACCCGACCGCCATCAATCCCCACAGCAACGAGCGCGAGATGATCTACATCGACCTCGACACCATGCTGCCGGGGACAGCCGATTACAACAGCACCCTGGCTCACGAATTTCAGCATATGATTCACTGGCATCTCCATCCCAGCGATCCAGAGTGGATCAATGAAGGGATGTCCCTGCTGGCTCAGCACCTCAACGGCTTCCCCGTGGGTGGGGCCGACCGCGCCTTCCTCTCTCATCCCAACACGCAACTCACCGACTGGAGCGACGACATGCCAGCAGCCTTAGATCACTACGGGGCCGCCTACCTCTTCCTGGTCTACTTTGCCGAGCACTACGGTGGCTACCCCATTCTCAAGGAGCTGCTGAGCGATCCTGCTGATCCTCCTCTGAGCTTCGACCATATCCTGGCCCATCATGGTTATAAGGACCGTTTTGATGACGTAGTAAATAAGTGGTACGTAGCCAATGTCGTCCAGGAAGATAGCATCGACAAAGGAGACTACGGCTACGCCACCATCCAGGTCGGGGTCCCCGTGCCGTCGCAGCAAGTTACAAGCTATCCTTTTACCATGCTCAACAGCATCCATCAATACGCAGCAGAGTACTACACCTTTGAGCCGGCAGGGCAGGCGAGCACCCTGGCCCTGACCTTCACTGGCACACCGACCACTCCCATCATCGCGAACACGCCCTACCATTCGCACAATGAATGGTGGAGCAATCGATATGATAATATGGATAGTACCCTGACTCGCTCTTTTGACCTGAGCAGGCTCAAAGGCCAGCATGTCACCTTGCAATTCGCCGCCTGGTTTGATCTGGAACGCGACTACGACTATGCGTTTGTCGAAGCCTCGACCGACGGGATCAACTGGACAACGCTGCCCGGACGCTACACAACGGCCAGCAATCCCAATGGGGGGAACTGGGGCTATGGCTACACCGGAACCAGTGGCGGGAGCAGTCCGCAATGGATCGAGGAGCAGATCGACCTGACCCCCTACGCCGGCCAGCGCATCCAGTTGCGCTTCGAGGAGGTCACCGATGATGCAGTTACTCACCAGGGCTTTGCCCTGGCCTGGATACGCATCCCAGAGCTGCATTTCGAGGATACCCTGGCCAGCGACAACGGCTGGGTCAGTCACGGCTTTATCCGCTCGGCGAACGTGCTGCCGGAACACTATAGTGTGCAGGCCCTGGTCTATGAGGGCCAGGCTTTCAGCGTTCGCCCCTTCCCTGTCGACCTGGCCAGTGGCCAAGCCAGCGTGACCATCCCGGACTTTGGCAGGAAGGTCAGCCGGGTCGTCCTCGTCATCTCCGCCTGGGCGGTTGCCACTTCGCTCCCGGTCCGCTACCAGCTGACGGCCCGGCTGGGGCAGTAAGCCAGCAGCGTGGCCGAGGGAGGCGCCACATCCACCGTTGCACCATGCCGGTGGAGACGACAGAGAGGAAGTCTGAAAGGCAGGATGCGCATGTACTACCCACTCACCCACCTGGCGCTCCACCAACCAAGACAGTACCTGGTCAGTCAGAGTCAGCAGGGAGCCAGGCGCGCTACAGAGCGAAGCGCCATTGAGCGGCTCCTCGCTGGCAGCACCCTGCCCAGCCAACGAGTGCCTTCTTTGCCTTCTTTCCTCACAGCAGACCCCGCCCGGCAGGGTCCGGGGTGTCCTCTGTCCGTGCACCGCGCCTCACGCTGCCGCGGAACGAAAGAGCGGCATACAAGCTGCTGTCTACCAGGGCCATCAGTCAGCATCGTTTGCTATCCAGTTAGTGATCTTATCTAGAGGGGATGGGAAAGACCTTGAATAAAAAGGAACGTATTGACGCCGCTTTGCGCGGTAAGCCGGTCGATCGTGTGCCAGTGAGCATGTGGGGGCACGACTACGAGCGCGAGTGGAACATGCAGACATTTGTCGAAGCCATGATCGAGAACTTCACGCGCTATGACTGGGACTTCCTGAAGGTCAATCCGCGTGCCTCCTATCATGTCGAGGGCTGGAAGGTGCGCGTGCGCCCTTCCGGCGACAAATACAAGCCACCGATCTTCGAGGATACTCCCATCAAGAGCACAGCGGACTGGAAGCGGCTGCGCCCGCTGGAGCCGACCCAGGGAGCCTTGGCCGAACAGCTACGGGCCTTGCAGCTCATCAAGTACCATCTCGGGAACGACGCCTACTTTGTTCAGACGATTTTCTGCCCGCTGGGTGTGGCCAAATACCTGGCCGGCAACAGCACCGAGGCGGTACTGCAGAGCATCCGCGAAGATCGTAAGGCCCTCCATACGGGCCTGCGTACTATCCTGGAAACCTTTATCACGTTCGCCATTGCCTGCATGGAAGAGGGAGCCAGCGGCATCTTCTACGCAACCAACGGCTGGGCCCGCGAGGGCCTGCTCACCCAGGATCAGTACCGCGAGTTTGGTGAACAGTATGACCTGGAGTTCCTGGATGCCATCAAGGGACGCAGCAAGCTCACTATTCTGCATAACTGTGGCCCCCGCATCTACTTCGACCTGCTGGCAAACTACCCCGTCCACGCTATTAGCTGGGCCGCCACTCTGGAGGGAAACCCCGACCTGCGCGAAGGGAAGCGCCGCTCAGGTAAAGCGGTGATGGGCGGCATCAGCGAAAAGACCGTGCTGCGCACCGGTACCCCGGATCAGGTGCAAGAGGAGGCGCAGCAGGCCCTGGAGCAGACCAACGGCGAGCACTTCATCCTGGCCCCAGGCTGCGCTGTCCCCCCCGATGTACCCCCCAGAAATTTGGAGGCGGTCCGACAGATGCTGTCTTGACACATGTCAAGGCATTCGCTATACTGCCACGATAAGGAGCGGCGCAACCTGTTCCCCCTTATTAGGAAGAGGTTTCGCGCTGCGTCAACGCTCTGGCAGGTATCAGTACGCGGCGCGACTCTCTCAGGTCGCGCCCAATTCTTTTGTTGTTGACTGACTGGCAAGAATGCGCATACAACGGTCAGCAGCAGTATTCGCAGTAAGGAGGAGTGGGGCGAAGTTGCGATGGCATAGAGAGGAAACAGCTCGGGGCTGGGATCGCTATCAGCACTATCGTACGCTGCGCGCGTACTCAGCCGGCGGCGTCGTCTTCCGCCTGGTTCCTGCCCCTGCCCCGCTAGCTCGAAGGCAGCAGCAGTCACAGTGGCAACAACAGCACTACGCCAGAGAGCGATCCGCTCAGGGGAAAGCGGTGCGCAATTTCAGGGGGCTGGTTGGGAGCGAAGGGATGAGCATCGAGGTGGCCCTGGTCGGTCGGAGCCACCCGGGAATCTGGGTGCTGCCGAAGGGGACGCCGCATGCCGGTGAGACGATCGAGCAAGTGGCCTTGCGCGAGGTGCAGGAAGAGACGGGCCTGCAAGTGCGCCTGATCGCCTACATTGGCACGATCTCATATCGCTTCGTGCGCGACCACATCCGCTATCACAAGCAGGTGCGTCATTTCCTGCTGGAGGCCATTGGTGGCGATATCACGCTACACGACCACGAATATGACCGCGTCGGCTGGTTCTCCCTGGGCGAAGCCTGCCGTCTCCTGACGTATCAGAACGAGGTCAATATTCTCTACCAGGCGGAGGCCATTTTGCAGCGCTGGCTACAACAGCGGCACCGGCAGGAAGGATCTTGTTAGCCCTATGCAACAGCGACAAGAGCGCGCGCGCTCTTCCCTGTTTCGGCGGATTTTCTTCCCCTACAGCGGCGGAGAGACGCTGACGATCAAACAGAGCCTGCGCATCATCATCGCCTGGGCACTGGTTATCCCTGTGTCCATGACGCTGCTGACGCTCGTCCTGTCCTTGCTCCTCGGTTTCTCTCCGCAGCGCATCGTTCTATTGGTACTCATTACGTTCTTATCAGGTGTGATGGTCTTCGGTCTCTTGAGCCTGGTCGTCATCGCCACCAACAACCGAGCCGCGAGGCTTCGCCAGGAGCGGCAGGGTCGTTTCAGCCAGAGACGCCAGACAGCAGCAGAAGGAGAAGACCGTGGAGGTAGGTATGGATCTTAGTGTCGAGGGCAAATCCGAGCGCATTCCTCCTGGCTCCCACATTTGTCAGCTCTATCGCCAAGTGTCAGAGATTCCAGGCGTGACGGCGCGTCTCCTCCGAGTCGGTCTAACAGCCTCGGAAAAGTGTCTCTTTGCCGCCGCCCCCGCCCAGGTTCAGGAGCTGCGAGAGGAATTAGCCAAGCTCAACGTCGACGTCAATGCCACGCTCGCCAGCGGGCAGCTAGTCCTGCATGAGGAGCGGGAGAGCTTCCTTGTGCATAGCGCCCGCTTCGATCCCTATTTTCTGCTCTCCTCTCATCAGACCTTCATCGCCCAGGCGCTGCGCGAAGGCTGGAAAGCCGTGCGCATCTCCATCGACATGAGCTGGCTCACCAGCGACGTGGCGACCCCGGAGCAGATCCTCAAGTATGAAGCGGCCTCTGACGCCGTCTTCACTTTCCAGAATGCGCCCATCATCGCCCTGATGCACTATGACCAGAGCAAGCTGATGCCCGGCCTGGTGGCCGAGCTGCTCAAGCTGCATCCTATCTCCGTGGTCGGAAAATATATCAAACGCAACCCCTACTATCTGAACTCGGAGCAGTACATGCTCAAGGTCCTGCGGATGAGTCGCGACAAAGACCAGGGGCGGGCAAGTTCTTAGTCCCGCTATCTCCCCCTCTCTACCAAGAGATAGGACCCCCACAGCCAGAAGGCAGAGGCAGAGATCGGCCCGCGGCGGCTCTGAGCCGCTGAGAAAAGGAGGGAGCCGGGCCAGAGAGCAGAGAGGGCCTCAGCGGCGATCGGGAGGGACCGCCCTCACCGCTATCGCTCCACTTATCCAGCCTCGCCTTCCTCCTCCGCTCGCTGCTGCACTGCTTGTATGCCCGGCTCCCGCCTCCTTCCCCCAGCCGAGATCAACTCAGCTGAAGAAGCTGCCCAGGCCGCCAAAGTTGCTGGTGCCTCCGGCCTGGGGAGCGCCTTCATTCTGTGGCGGATGGTACGTCATGGACTGGATGCCGATCCGGCCCGGCCCAATGAAGCGATTCAGCGTGATCGAGGCGCCCGCCACAAAACCACCAATGGCGCCCAGAATGCCGCCACCGCGCTGTGAGCCGGCCACGGTCGTCACGGTCATCTGGACCGAGGGATCTTTCCAAAGCCAGGCCCCCGGCTCAATGTCCAGCGCCTCGCCCGGCGCAAGCATCTTCTCAAAGACATTGCCGTAGCCATGCAGCAAGAGAACGCCTTCGCTGCCAATAGCGGTAAAGCGATCGATAAAGAAACCTGTGCGACTAAACAGAATATTGGCGACTCCCTGAACAAAGGTAAAGTCGTAGTCAATATTGCCGGTCGCTACCAGAAACTGATGCTCACGCACCTCAACGGTCTGACCAGGCTGAAGGCGAAGCGCCACAATCTGACCCACCGAGTCCCGCGAGAAAGCAATACTGCCCGGCCCGTAAGCCTCGGTCATGAAAATCTGCAGTCCAGCAAAGAAGCGACGGGCCGCCCCTTTGAGAGACTTGAAGCCGACTTGCACGCCAGGATGCTTCCAGAGCAGAATATGATGCTCGAAGTAGATAGGCATCTGGCTGCCGAGCATGATGTCGACAACCGGAACCAGCTCACCCTCAATAGAAATGGTCATGTCGGCTACCTGCAGAGGGCCGCGCGGGTTGTGCAGCTCGGCCCGAGGTACGGCATTTCCAAAGGGACTGCTGCCATACTCCTCATACTGGTTGGGGGGGACATACCCCCCTTGAGGAGCACTGTAGGGATCAGCCGGAGGTGGCGAAGACGTGGGCGGCGCGGGTGTTCTCCCCGCCGGCTGCAGCGGCAGCCCACAGGTACCACAGAAACGAACCCCATCGGCGACTTGACTTTGACAACGGGGACAGATCATCAGCAAAACCTCCCTGGTTGGTAGGTTCAAATAGGTCAGGCGAGATCTAACACCAGCCAACTTAGCTCAGCGTAAGGGGGCACATTGCTCATCCCTGCCCGGCCTCTCAGAACACATAAAGAGCATTGCAGCCAGCCACAGCCATCACTTCCTTGCTGCCCTGCTTTCTCTCTGATTCAGCGCCCTGCTCTGGCGATCCACCTCCCGCCATGCCGTTCCAGACACCGGCTTCAGCCAAAGCGCCAGGCCCAGGCAGCGGCAGACAGGCAAGCAGATTCCGGAGAGCGAGCCACTGATCATAGGGTTGGTCCGCTGCATTTCCTTGATGTCGCGCTGTCAGCGCACTGATCCACTGGACCCATCCATAGAGAAGCACCAAAGTAGACAAGCCCAAGACAAGAAAGCAGAGAGCGCCGCGAAGCCCCAAAGGGCATACTCTCCTCTGAGAATATAAACGTTGAGAAAGCCCTGGACTCAAGGGCGAGTCTCCGGGCCGTGCCAGGGGTGAGCAGGGGCAGTCAAGGAGGGGAAAGAAAGGAGGAGGTGGAGGAGGAGAGATCACGCCAACGGCACGGGACCTTGAGAGATCCCCCCCTTTCTCCAGCTTGTCTGCCATCAGAGCAGAGCTGAGTCAGAGCCACACACAATGCCAGAGTAGAGCCGAGCAGGAAGCAACGAGGCCAGGGCTGACTGTGTCGGGCCTGAGACCCGGCGTCGTCCGCGGGCTACAAGCAAGCCTGGAGCCTCAACCGAGGCAGTGCCGATCAGACGAAGGCAAAGAGACCCCCAACCGCGGGCCAGCGCAACGCGGGACAAGACAGACAACTGACCTACAGACAGAGCTGCGAGAAGCGCTGAGGGTCTCCTCCAGCACCCACCTCTTCAGCAGCGATCATCAGCACAGCACAAGAGAGCGCAGCGCAGAGCAGCAAGCCAGAGCGGGAAGCAGCCCATCGATCTGGCCTGCGGACAGGCAGCGCGCGGCGCACTCCTCTTCTGACCGTTAGCCACCAGCTCACGAGCGCAGCGCCAGGTTCTCAGCAGGTTTCCCCACTGACCAATCGGCCAGCTGAGCAGGGCAGCCAGGCTGGCTTGAACTGGGCGAGCTAGAGAACAAAGCTATCAGCAAGCGGGCTGCGGTTGTTGCCATTCTCCCGCTTCTCACTCAAATTGACCGACTGCTGGCTACCAGTTTGGCGCATAGGCTGAGAAGGGTAACTGGCATTCTGAGCTGTAGCCGGCGTTACTGGAGCGCTTTGGAGATTCTGCAAGCTCTGCAGGGCGGCCTGGGACTGAGCCATTGGCTGCTCGGTAGCCAGCTGAATCGTTTTTCCTTCGATCACCACAGCGATCCCGATACCGCGGCGCAGATCGGCGAGCTGGCGGCGCAGCTCGCGGTTCTCGGCCTCCAGGGCCTCCATCAACTTCTTCTGCTCCAGCAGCAGCTGAGCGATGCCTTCGAAACCAGCACTAGCACTGCGTTCCATAGCGGACTCCTCCTGCGTACTCCGTGTACCCAACAATTCTAAGAGAAAAGCACCCATCACAAAGCCACGTCCTCCCAACTTAGTTCGTCCCCAGCAAAGGGACGACCCGATCCCAGATGGCAGCCGCGACCTCCTCCTTCGGCATGACTGGCAGCTCTTCCAGGTCGCCACCGGCGTGGAAGATATAGACCTTATTGGTATCGGAGCCGAAGCCACTATCGGGGCGAGTCACATCGTTGGCGACCAGGAGATCCAGGCTCTTCTGCGCCAGCTTCTGCCGGGCGTAGGAGAGCACGTCATGGGTCTCGGCGGCGAAGCCAACGCGGATCAGGCGGCGTGGGCGAGCAGATCTATCCGACGAGTGCGAGAGCGAGGCCTCAGGCGCCTCTGCCGGTGACGCTAGCGCAGGCAGGGCCGCAGCAGCGGTATCTGACTGTGCGGCAGGCAGGTGTGCGAGTTCCTGCAAAATATCGGGATTGCGCACCAGGCGCAGCGTCAGTTCCTCCTCGGCCTCAGACCGGGCAGCGGCGCGCGCGTCCTCGCCGGCCCTAAGCTCCTCCTTTTTGATCTTGCGCGGCGCTGGGGCAGCGGGACGGAAATCGGCCACTGCCGCATTCATCACCAGGACATCAGCCGTCGCAACGGCCCGGCGGACAGCCTCCAGCATCTGAAAGGTGGTCTCCACCTCCTCAAACTCCGCTCCATAGGGAGGAGTCAGCGCCGTTGGGGCGGAGATCAGCCGCACCTGAGCGCCACGGGCCAGGGCTTCGGCGGCCAAAGCGAAGCCCATCTTGCCGGAAGAGCGATTCCCCAGGAAGCGGACCGGGTCGAGCGGCTCACGAGTGCCACCAGCAGTAACAACGACGCGCCGACCCGCCAGGTCGCCAGTGCGGCCCAGCAGCCAGCGCACAGCTCCCAGCAGGACCGACGTCTCTGGCAGGCGCCCAGGGCCGATCGCCCCAGAAGCCAGATGCCCGACCTCCGGTGGCACCACATGGACCCCACGCTCACGCAGCAGGGCCAGATTCGCCTGCGTCGCCGGATGCTCATACATCTCAGCATCCATCGCCGGGGCCAACAAGAGCGGGGCCCGGGTTGCCAGGGCTACCGCCGTTAGCAAATTATCGGTGATCCCGTGAGCCAGCTTGGCAATCGTATTGGCCGTCGCCGGCACTACCGCCAGCAGCCCGGCAGCGCGCGCCAGCTCAATGTGCAACTCGGCGGCATGTTCTGCCGCCTGCCACAGATCGCTATAGACGGGCCGATGACTGAGAGCAGCGAACGTCAACGGACGAACAAACTCTTCAGCGCGTTCCGTCATGATCACATCAACAAGCGCTCCCGCCTGCTGCAACTTACTCACCAGATCAGCAGCTTTGTAGCAGGCGATTCCCCCGCAAATGCCGACGATAATACGCCTGTTGATTAGCACTTTCCCTGTTGCCCGTCCGCTCGCTCGCTCACTCATTGTTCCCAGAACTGGCCCGGGTGTACCCGGATAAGAACATTGTTACAATAACATAAGGTGAAAAGTGCGATCAAGCAAGATGCCAAGAAGTACCATGCGCCCCTCTTCGCCTTTATGCCCGATATCCTATCGTCGTTGCTCGCTGTTCCTTGCTATTCCTTCACTCTTTTATCTGGTAGGCGGGGAGGGTGATGGGAAGAGACGTCCCTTGCTCCCGCCGGCCTGGTCTGTCTGTCTGGCTGTCTGGCTGTCTGGGTTCGTTCCTGATGCAGCCGCCGCCACTGCGGCTAGCGCCGTACATCTTTGCGCTTCAGGAAGTAGGCGATTAGCAGGGCAAGGATGACGCTCATCAGGGCCAGGGCAAACCAGGTCAAGAGCAGATGGAAAACGGCCTCCGCCTGGCTATGGCCGCTGTAGGTTGGGAAGAGCGTCCCATGAAAGGAGAAGTCGTCGGCCCCGAGCTTATCGCCATGCAGTCCGATCGAGGAGCCGAGCGCGGCCATCGCCCAGCGAGCCGCAAAGAAGGAGCCCAGGAATTGCATGAGCGGCCCATTGAGGGCAAAGATGATGCCCGAGAAAATGACCTGGGGGATGAGGACAATGGGGACAAAGCTCATGGCCCGGTCATTATTGGGAGCGATCGCCGAGATGGTCAACCCCAGCATGAGGCCCGCCAGCGAGGTGAGGGCCATAGTAATGTAGATCTCCAAGCCAACCGGCAGGAAGACCCCCTGATGGAAGGGAGCCTTCAGATCGACCATCACCACCAGCACCAGGCTCTGTAGCAGACAGAGCAGGCCCAGCACTGCGATCTTCGAGAACATGTACGGAATGATGCCCAGGTTCACCGCCCGTTCTCGTCGATAGATGGGCGCCTCTTTGACGATCTCACGCGCGCCATTGATACACCCGAACATGACAGCGGCGAAAGCCATGATGAAGAGGATCTTCTGAGCATCGCCGCCCGAGCCGGGCGTAATATAGTAGTTCAGTGCCTGATCCTCGGTCAGCCCTTTTTGGGCCAGCAGGGCCTGACCCTGGGGGGTATGTAGAGCGTTTACAACGTTCTGACAGTCGTATCTGTTGCCGTTGGGGACCGTGACCGGAATGGCAGGCAGGCCCGACGGCGGTGGATTCGTCTGACAACTGGCGATGCTGCTCGAATCAAAGGTGCCGTGCCCGGCCAGGAAGAAGAGGATCAGGCCAATCACCGGGGCCTGTAAGAGCAGAATGAGCAGGTTCCCGACGTCGTTCTTGAGCAACTCCAGATACCGGAAGGAGAGCAGCCAGAACTGCCGCCAGGGATTGCCGCGCTTCGGCGGCTTGACGGTGGCAGTCTGGGCCACCGGCTGATTGAGACGGCCCGCCGGTCCCGTGTTCAGCGGCATGGTCACGTACTTCTGGTAATCGGCTGATTGCCTGAAACGCTCCGCCGCCTGTTGGGGGATATTGGGATTGTCATCGCTCGGTTCCAGCAGGCTGTAGATCTCCGCGAAGTCGCTGCGCCCAAAAAACTGTTTGGCTTCCTCGGGAGGTCCAAAATAGGCCAGGTAGCCGCCCGGGGCCAGAAAACAGATATAGTCGCAGACATTGATATTGGTCGTTGCATGCGTCACCAGAATAATGGTGTGGCCCTTATCGGCCAGGCGACGCAGCAGCAGCATCATCTTGCGGTCCAGTCCAGGATCTAGCCCCGACGTCGGCTCATCCAGGAAGAAGACGCTCGGATTCGCCAACAGCTCCATAGCGATGGAGACGCGCTTGCGCTGACCGCCGGAGAGCTTGCTCACGAGCAGTTGGCGCCGATGGGTCATTTCGACGTCTTCCAGCACTTCTTCGATGCGCTTCTGAATCTGCTCGTGGGTGAAATCTTCGGGCAGGCGCAGCTTGGCAGCGTAGTAGAGCACGCGCTCCACCGTCAGGTCGCGATGGACAATGTCATCCTGGGGTACATAGCCCAACTGCGTACTGAAAGCAGCCAGGTTCTTGTAGTAGTCCTGGCCGTTGTAGAGGACCAGCCCTTCCTGAGCCGGTCGCAGCCCGTTGAGAGCATCCATTAGCGTCGATTTTCCAGCCCCCGAGCCGCCGACGACGGCCACAAATTTGCGCGGTGGGATCACTAGCGAGATGTCCTGCAGTAGCAGCATGTGATGCGTGCCATAGCGCTTTAGACGGAGGGCGTCGATGCGAATGCTGCGACTCTCGTCGTGCTGCGTCAGTTCCGTGCCAGTGTAGACCAGCTTGAAAGGGCCGATGCGAATCTCGTCGCCGGGCGTCAGCAGGCGCTGGCTCACGCGCTGCCCGTTGACGTAGACATGGTTGGTACTGCCGAGATCGACGATGCGATAACTGCCATCGGCCAGGCGCTCCAGGCGAGCATGATGGCCCGAGACCTGGGGATGGCTGAGGACGAGCACGTTATCGCGATGGCGCCCGATAGTGATGACCGGCGCTCCCAGGGGCACCGGGTGAATCTCGGGCAGCATCTCCTGTACCTGGCCGCTGCCATCGTTGTAGGCCAGGGTGATCAGGGTACCATGCTCGTCGCCGATGCGGAAAATATCGCCTCGCTCTAGCGGCTTGCGAAACTGCTCGTCACCACGAATCCGCTGGCCTCGATAGAGCAGGCCGTTGAGCGTTCGCCCACGCGCCGGATGCGGATGGACAATATAGGGCTGGTTGCCGTCAAAGACGATCTGGGCATGGAAGGCTGAGATGATAGGCTCTGGAATGACAATGTCGTTGGAGGGATCGCGTCCAATGCTGATGACCGGCTTATTCAGCGGGTAGACCAGCTTTTCCCGCCGCACGTTGCTGCTGATCTCCAGGGATGGGACGCCCTGGGAGCCCGGGGGCGCCTGGGGCGTCCCCACGCCCGCGGCCACCATCCCCGCCAGCTGGGCCTTGAAGAGTTCGGAATCAACTCGCTCAGTCCGTCCTTCACCTGCAACCGGCACCGCTCCAGCAGGCACCGGACCCGGCCCCGCGATCGGAGCACTCCCCGGCTGCGCGCCGGGAACGGGCGTCGGCGTCACCACTGCCTGCGGCTGCCCGGCATCGCTCTTGACTGCCCCCCCTCCGCTAGCAGGCAGCGAGACCCCTCCCCCGCTCCCACCACTGTTCCCAGCCTGCCCAGCCACTACCAGAAAGAGAAAGGTTGTTCCCGGGCCAAGCCCGATCGTGTCTCGATCATGAATGGTCTCCCGCTGTACCTGTCGCTGGTTGACGGTCAGCGTATTCTGGGAACTCAGCTTCTCGATGATCCAGGTCCCGTTTTCACAGAGCAGACGAGCATGCTGGCGCGAAACCGTCGGGTCAGAAATTACAATATCGTTGCTCGGCTCGCGCCCAAGGGTCGTGACTGTTTTGACGATTTGCACCATCGTCCCCGCCAACGGGCCGGTCAGAAAACGCAGGGTGGCCAGGCCCGACGAACTGTTGACAGCATCCATGATCTTCCCCGGCTCCTTCTCTTGACTACTTGATCTCGCTGCAGGCTCTTGTCCATTCTTGGGCTAACACTCGCTTGCCATTATAACGGAGCAAACAAAGCATAGCAATTGGCTTTTTCACCGAAGGGGCTTCACCCACGCCAGAGCCGGAGATCAGGAGGCCAAGAAGTCAAAGCAGCAGAGGCTCATTACATCACCTGTGCCTTCGCCAGGTTCCTCGCTGCCCCTTGCTCTGACGCTCCGCAGCCGCCTTCCAGCAAGAGCAGGCCGCACCTCTTCCTACTACCACCTCCCCACAGGATTTAACGCAGCAGTCAGGACATCCTGGAGGAGAAGCTGCGCAGTGATAGGGAGGGAGAGAAGACCCAGGCATGGCCAACTCGGAACAATGGCCAACACCGACCCCAGAACTCAGGGCCAACGATCGACCGCTAGCGCAACACACCTGACCTAATCCAGGGACTGCGCCTCTTCCACAACGTAGCCAGCAGCACGCAGACGCTCCAGCAGCTGCTCACACTGGGAGCGATCACGTGTCTCCAGCGTCAGAGTCTCCTCTCGCTGCATAATTGGAAGATGACTCGATATACGCTGGTGGCGCACATCGATCACATTGATGCGCATATCGGCGATGATGCCCAAGAAGCGCATCAACTCACCGGGGCGATCTTCCAGGCGGGTATGGATCACAAAATAGCGACCGGCGGCGGCCAGGCCGTGCTCGATGAAGCGGCCCACGAGGTTGATATCGATATTGCCTCCTGTAAGGGGAACCAGCACCTTTTTGCCTGGCAGCTTGACAGTACCGCTTAGCAAAGCGGCCACGCCGGCAGCGCCCGCTCCCTCGACCAGCATCTTGCAGCGTTCCATGAGAAAGAGGACCGCGCTGATAATCGCCTCATCGTCAACCAGGACCACCTCATCAACCAGGCGCTGGATGACAGAGAAGGTCAATTCGCCGGGGCGTTTGACCGCGATACCATCGGCGACCGTCGTAATGGCTGGCAGCTCCAGCAGCTTGCCGGCATCAAGCGAGCTACGGCAGCTAGGGGCGCCGGCAGCCTGCACACCGATAATGGTGATGTTGGGACGCAAAGCACGGGCGGCGATGGCAATACCTGCGATCAAGCCGCCACCCCCGATGGGGACCAGGATAGCATCGGCATCGGGAAGATCGCTGAGCATCTCCAGGCCGAGCGTCCCCTGACCGGCGATGATATCAGGATCATCAAAGGCATGGATAAAGGTGGCTCCTGTTTGCTCCCGCAACTCCAGGCAGCGCTGATAGGCATCATCGTAAGTAAAGCCATGCAGCACCACCTCGGCCCCATAGCCCTGGGTCGCCATCACCTTTGCCAGGGGGGCAGTCTCCGGCATCACAATCGTACAGGGAATCTTATGCTGGGCCGCGGCAATGGCCACGCCCTGGGCATGGTTGCCAGCGGAAGCCGCAATCACGCCACGCTGATAATCCTGCTCGCTCAGGCGTGAGAGTTTAAAGCTCGCCCCACGAACCTTAAACGAGCCAGAGCGCTGCATATTCTCGGCCTTCAAATAGACCTCCGCACCGGTTATCTCCCGGAGCGTGCGCGAGGGGGTCAATGGAGTGTGGTGCAGCAGCGGTTTCAGAAGCTTATACGCCTCCCAGATATCGGCAATCGTCACGGGGAAAGCTGCAGGGGACGACAGGATAGCAGCAGGAGTGACCGAAGGTGTTCCTCTCCTATCTGCGGGCTCGCCGGTACCGGTGGCATGATCATCGTTCATAACGCGCATAGGTGGCATAGTTCCTTTCGCAGAATGTTGGACCTGACCACGACATTGTGGTTGGCGCCTGCCTTCTCTCCCTGGCCTCTCCTCTTCTCTCCTGCTCATACCTCTGCCCTCAGCGCGGCGCTGCGCTGGGGCACGGGCGACGGATCTTCTTCTCTTCCTCCCTCAAAGCCATCCTGAGCCTTGCCAGATTGACCGGTCCGCCTGCTTCCTGTCAGCTATTGACGGGTCAGGCTCGCATGCCACTCATCCCCCTCCTCCGAATTGGGGCTATTATAGCGCAGCACTCGTCTGAAGCGCAAGAGGACAAGGGAGAAGAGAGGCAAACCAGCCCCAGGCCCGGCGGCACCGAAGCAGCCGGGCAGAGGGCGGCGCGGCAGCGGGCTGCTCCTCCTTGATTCGCTGCTCTCCGCCTGTAGCTAGCAGTGTCGGCGAGCCAGCAAATGCGCGGGAGGAGTGGGCCCGTGCCGCGCCGTCGCAGCCTCTTATCCTTTAACTGCGGAAGATCTTCACGCGCCGATTCGGCTCCTTGCCCCGACTACGCGAGAACAAGTTATAGCGGCTGGCGAGCTGATGCTGCAGCCGACGCACATAGGCATTGGCCGGGGCCAGCTCGGCGGCAGTTAGCCCATGATTCAGGAGGCGATGAATAGCGTCCTCTGCTTCCAGCAGAGCGCGCCGGGTCTCATCATCCTGAGCCAGGCCAGCTAACGAGCCAGCGGAGCCAGAGCCTCCCTCGTCGTCGTCCTCCTCCTCGGGGAGAGCGAAGATGCGCGCCAGAGCATGCTGCATCTGCGCTACTGTATTATTCTTCAGAATAATAATTGTCTTCTGATCATCAGCGACCTGCTGCAAGCGCTCGGGCTGGCGGCGATAGTAATTCTTAAGCGTGATAACGGCATTAGCTTCATTTTCATTCTTGGTGATGATCACCGGCACCCCGAGCTGGCGGGCGGCCTGTTCCAGGCGATCGCGATTGACCCCGAAGGGATAGATACGGATCGGCCTGGGGGGAGAGAGAGTCAGGGCCTGCTGAGTCTCTTCATCGGCAGTGAGAGCCTCCTCTGAGGCCAGAGCTGGAGCGGTATTGCTCAGGGTGACCAGGCTAGAGGGCGAGCGGCGCAGATTGGCAGCGAGGCCGCTGGGCGCGAGTGCAGGCAGTGGTGACTGTCCATTGCGGCGCAAAGGATCAGCCGTGGCGACGTCGCGCCAGGTCACCTGGCCGAGTCGGCGCAGATTGTTCCAACCGCCCGCCGGGCGTTCGAAAGGGAGATAGCCCCCCTGGCGTCCGGAGAGCGAGCCAGAGCCGCTGCCCCAGGCTGGCAGCTCCATGCCCCCGATCGTCACGCGGCGCGCCGAGACCTGTCCTGTCTCCTCATCGCGTGTCCGCACCTCAGCAATTACCGGCTGGCCGCGCAAGAGATTGTCCACCGTCTCCGCCACATCGCGGTGGACGATCAGCTCCTGCCAGCTCTGCTGCTCCACCACCACATCGAAGGTAGGGGGGGCCTTACGCTCCAGGATGCTCTTCTGCGTATGGCGTCGGCGAGCCTCCTCATCGCCGAGCGTCACTGTCTGGATACCGCCTACCAGGTCGGAGAGCGTGGGGTTAACCAGCAAGTTACTCAACGAGTTGCCGTGCGCCGTTGCAATCAGCTGGACGCCACGTTCTGCGATCGTTCGCGCCGCCTGCGCCTCCAGCTCTGTCCCGATCTCGTCGATCACGATCACCTGGGGCATATGGTTCTCCACAGCCTCGATCATGACTGCATGCTGCATCGAGGTATGAGCCACCTGCATCCGTCGCGCGCGCCCGATGCCGGGATGAGGGATATCGCCATCGCCGGCGATCTCGTTCGAGGTATCGACCACCACCACCCGCTTATTGGCCTCATCGGCCAGCACGCGCGCGATCTCGCGCAGCAGCGTCGTCTTGCCTACGCCCGGGCGACCAAGGATGAGAATCGACTGGCCCTGCTCGACGATGTCACGGATCAGGGCAATGCTGCCCAGCACCGCGCGGCCAATGCGGCAGGTCAGGCCGACCACGCGCCCCTTCCGATTGCGCAAGGCGCTAATGCGGTGGAGCGTGCGCTCGATGCCGGCGCGGTTGTCATCGCCGAACTCGCCGATATGTTCAACGACGTATTCAAGATCGGCATAGGTGATGGGCTGGTCGCTCAGGATCACCTCTCCATCCGGGAAGCGGGCCTCGGGCAGACGCCCCAGGTCCATTACGATCTCTAGCAGCTCACCGCGGTTCTCCAGGCGGTCGACCGCTTCGTGGATGCTGGGAGGAAGAGCCTCCAGCAGAGCCTCCAGATCGTCAGTGATCGCATTGTGCATAGACAGTTTAATCACCTCATAGTCTGGCGTGAGTTGGCCGTACCCAGGCCCTTCACGCCATAGATTACTCGTTGTTCTAATGCAGGAACGACGCGCTGTCTCACAGCCAGATAGGCCATGTGGCGCACAAGCAAGACCCTGGTGGTTTTGGGCGCGAAGCCGCTGGCGCGCAGAGCATTGATGACGGCGCCCTCATACTCGCGCACCTGACAATAGATTGGGCGCCTGTCGCTCTCCAGCAGGCGCTGACAGGCGAAGCGAACGAGCGGCTCAGCCAGATCAGCATACTCTGGATGAACAATCAGCGAGAGCTGATGCGGCCTGGTCCCGCGCCCCCGGCGCAACTGAAGCCAGGCGCCCAGGCGCACCCCCATATCACAGACGTAGGTCTCGCACTTGCGTCCAAGGGGCAGGAGTCCTGAACGCTGCGAGCCGACGAGCAGGCGGGCATACTCCTCGCTATTCTCCAGCAACTCGGCCATCTGCACGCGCTGGGGAGTGACGGCGCGATAGAGCTGGTGCAGGCCCCAGACATGATGACGGCTCCAGCGCTGCAATGAAGCTAGCTCCTGCAGGTGCTCAGCTGAAGTCGAGCTGAGTACCTGCCCAGGGGAGGGCGGCCTGGTTTTGGGCGCGGCGCTGACCTCCGCTTCGCCGGGTCCAGCGGCTTCGTTCTCATCTTCCCACCCCAAGACATAGGTGAATTCGCGCGTATAGCGCTGGAAGCCGCTGCGAGCGAACAGCTCCAATTCCGGCTGTGCCTCTTCGACTCTGGCGAAGAGGCGCAGCACGCCGTGGGAGGCGGCCATCTCCAGGACATAGTCAAGCAAGGCCGTGAGGACATCCTCGCCGGAGAAGGCGCTTTGGAGCATTGAGGCCAGATAGGTCAGCTCCCACATCGTTCCCGATGGGCGCTCGCGTACCTGGGCGAATCCTAAGATGCGCCAGCGATCTTCACACAGCCAGGTACGTGCAACCGGATCGAGAGGAAAGATATTGCGCAGGAGAGGAGGCCATGAAGCACGGTGCTCCACCGGTTCCAGCCAGCACACGAAGTTCGCCAGTGCGCGCTGTCGCAAGCGAGCGCGCTGATCTAATGCGTAGATGATTCCCGGTAGGTCAACGTAGGGTACCGGTCGTATCATCAGTGCTCCTGCGCCAAGCAGAGGCAGATCTCTCTACTTCGTCCACGCTCAGTGGCGCGTGCCAGGCTCGGCGCGCCCGCCTCTTCGCTTCCTGTGCTCCCGCCCCGCCGTTGAGCAACCCTGCGTCTCTCTCGTTGTTGTTATTGTCGTCGTTGTCGTCGTCTGGCAAGGAACGGGTAACGGGGCCTACCGCCTGGTCGCGTCGCCACGCCTCTACTTTCGAACGCTCTGTACTAGGCGGAGAAAGTAATGATGGAATCGCGGATCTCTGGAAACCTCCGGGTGAAAAGCGGTACCCAGCCGGTTGCCTTCGCGGACAGCGACGATGGTTCCATCATCGAGCGTTGCCAGCACCTCTACACCCGGGTCTACCTCCATAATGGCTGGCCCGCGGATGAAGAAGGCGTGAAATGGTGCTTCACCCAGCACGGGTATCGACAGATCAGTTTCAAAACTTTCCCGCTGACTACCGAACGCATTGCGACGGACAGCGATGTTCATCACAGCCAGCAGCGGCTGGCCTTCCAGAGCATTGTCCGTCTTTTTGGCCAGCAGAATCAAGCCGGCACAGGTTCCCCAGACGGGGAGTCCCTGCTCAATCAAGGTTTTCAGCGGCCTATCGAGGCCATACTCAACCATCAGCTTGCCGATAGTGGTGCTCTCCCCACCGGGTATTATTATACCATCTAAATCGGCCAGATGCTCAGGGAGTTTTACGGCGCGTGCAGCCACACCCAGCTTGGAAAGGGCCTTCAGATGCGCCTCGAAATCCCCCTGGAGAGCCAACACACCGATCAGCGGTCGTTCCTGTCCATTGTGGATCATCGTCTACTCGCGCGGTGCCCGGTTCCCACCTTCTTCCGTTGCACCGCCCCCTCCTTCCTTGGTTGTGCTGCCCAGACTCTCTGTTGAGAGAAAACGCCCACGACCGTCGCTTTTCATCCCGCATGGAAAAAGGCGCTCCGCCGACTCGCCTCGCCTCGCTCTGGGAACGAGGCACTGAGCCGGCGGAGCGGATGGGGGACTGCGCTCCCGCAGCCTGGCGGCTCCTCTTTTCTCTGGCCATTCCTTTGCCTTGCGCTCAGCTGGCGAGCCAGTCCAGGCACAGGTCGCTCTCCCCTCAATAGCTACCAGCCACGGCGGGCCATCAGCTCCTGTTCAGGCAGCGTATCGAGGTTCAGGCCCACCATTGGCTCGCCCAGATCGCGCGAGACCTCGGCCAGGATCTGGGGATTATCGAAATGGGTGGTCGCGCGCACAATGGCCCGGGCCCGCTTGAGGGGATCGCCGGACTTGAAGATACCGGAGCCGACAAAGATGCCCTCGGCCCCCAGACGCATCATGAGCGCCGCATCCGCCGGCGTGGCAATGCCGCCCGCCGAGAAGTTGACCACAGGCAGCTTGCCCGTGCGGGCTACCTGACAAACCAGCTCATAAGGGGCTCCCAGGCGCTTGGCCTCGGTCATTAGCTCTTCCTCGGGAAGCATCTGCAGGCGCCGGATGCCATCCTGAATGGCACGCATATGACGCACCGCCTCCACGACATTGCCAGTGCCAGCCTCGCCTTTGGTACGGATCATGGCCGCCCCCTCGCCGATGCGCCGCAGAGCCTCACCCAGGTCGCGCGCCCCACAGACAAAGGGCACCGAGAACAAATGTTTATTGACATGGAACTGCTCGTCGGCAGGCGTGAGCACTTCCGATTCATCAATGCAGTCAACGCCAATGGCCTGCAGGATCTCTGCCTCGACGAAGTGGCCGATGCGGCACTTGGCCATGACGGGAATGGTTACTGCTTCTTTGATGCGAATGATGAGTTCGGGATCGGTCATGCGCGCGACGCCGCCTTGAGCGCGAATATCAGCGGGTACCCGCTCCAGAGCCATGACCGCCACAGCCCCGGCTTCCTCAGCGATCTTGGCTTGCTCTGGATTGACAACGTCGCAGATGACACCGCCCTTGAGCATCTCGGGGAAGCTGCGCTTCACATCAACCGTTCCGACCGTTCTCTGCTGCATAGCTGATCATCTCCTGCGGTCTTGCCTGAACATCTGGCCATTATTGTAGCACATTGGCGGTTGGCCCACACCAGCCAATCTAGAGAAAGGAGATCAGCCAGAGGAAAGGAAGGGGGCTGGCAGAGCGCACGAGGGCCACCAACGTCTACACGAGCAGAGAGTAAAGGAGCCCCTACCTTGGGCTGCTCTTGGGGAAGCTTCCTCTCTGGCCAGAGGCCAAGGGGTCAGTCGAGGAGCTGAGGGCCAGAGACCAAGGCCGCTCTCCTTCCCGGCTGCTCAGGAGAGCAGATCAAGGCTAATTTTGAGCGCCATGTCGACGCGGGCGAGTTCCTCCCTGGTAATGCTCCCACGCTTGCGGATCAAGCGTGACTTCTCGATGGTCATGATCTGCTCACACTTCACATCGGTGAAGTCGGTCAATCCGTTTTCAGGCGTGGGCGCAATGCGCACATGCAGGGGCAGCTCACGCTCCGTACGGCTCATCGAGGCAACAATCGTCAAAGGATAAGTGGGGGAGGCGTTACCTCGATCATTTTGAATGACTAAGGCAGGGCGGATACCCTGTTGCTCCGCGCCGCGCCCGGGAGACCAATTGACATCCCAGATCTCGCCGCGCCTGGGACTGGGCATTTCACGTATTCGGTTGGTAGAATCCTCGCTATGGCTGGGGCTGGGCGATGCTTGCCTGGCCTCATTACTCATGCAACGATACCTTCACGCCCGGCCTCAAAATAAAATCGGGCTTCTTCGAGAGTTTCAGGGAGAGATCCTAGATAAGCATACGCTTCGTCGAGGGAGTGAGTCAAGGAGGAAAGAGCCTGTTCGCGTTTCTGGAGGATCGCCTGACGCAGTTGCTGGTAGTTATCCCGGCGCATGAGTTCCATAATTGTCTCCACAACATCCCCGAGGGAAGAGTCCAGTTCCATCGCCAGCGCCTTCAACTCCTGGTGCTGGTTCAACGGAATTTGAATTGATTTGCGGACGAGGTGATCATGACGATAGAAGTCGGGATGCACAACTGCCATGAATCTGCCTCCTGCTGATTACGTGAGCCGTCTCTATCAATACCATTGTAATGAGTCCTCTCTCACTTGTCAATCAATGTGCAGCGCTCTTAAGAGTTTTTTAAGATCGCTACCATTAAACAGGATAAGACAATGAGAAACACTTTGCCAAAACGCAAGACGCTTCCGTTCTTTTACTGAAACTCTTCTATCGCCTTTCTCGTGGGAGGGATAGGTGAAAAACCTACGGTGGCGGCCAAAGCTGCTGAGCTTGAGCGGACTATCGGCGCCGGGTCCACTCAAGCCACCCTTGCTGGCACCTGCCTTGCACTCCTGCTGTGTGGTAACTATAATGAAAATTGAATCCCACCCAGAAGGATGCAAGCCATGCCGCAAGTGGTTCACGAACGCACCGATCAGGAGAAACGGCCCCTCAAGGCGCTAGTGATCGACGATGAGCAGTCGATTATCGAGTTCATTAAGCTGGGTCTCCACTACGAGGGCTTCGAGGTGGTATCGGCCCCCGACGGCGAGCAGGGAGTGACGGCGGCACAGCGTTGTGATCCCGATATTGTTATTCTGGACCTGATGCTGCCGGATATGGATGGTCTGGAGGTTTGCCGTCGCTTGCGCGAGAATCCAGTGACAAGCGATGTGCCCATCTTGATGCTGACGGCCAGAGACGATGTGCGCGATCGGGTGCAGGGTCTCGATAGTGGCGCCGACGACTATTTGACGAAGCCCTTCAGCTTCGAGGAGCTGGTCGCACGCATACGCGCGATCCTCCGCCGCCTGCGCCGTAGCGGACACGGCCAGCACGCTGGCTCTCCCGACTCTGCGCATATTCTGCAGTTCGAGGACCTCTGGATGAATACGGCTACGCGCGAGGTTCGCCGCGGCAATCGCTCTATCGAGCTGACAGCCACCGAGTATAATCTGTTACATCTGTTTATGACTCATCCACGCCAGGTGCTGGATCGGCAGACGATCCTCAATCGTGTCTGGGGATACGATTTCCTGGGGGAGACCAATATCATCGAGGTGTATGTGCGCTATCTGCGCGAGAAGATTGAAGATACCCCTAGCTCCCCCCGCCTGATTCAGACAGTGCGCGGGGTCGGCTATATTCTGAAAGGCCAGGGATAGCTGCTATGCCAGCCGAGCGAGGGACAGTAAGGATACGCACGGAAGGAGCTCCCGATGGGCCCACAGATCACAAGAAGATGACGAAGGAGCCATTAGCGGAAGGAAAGACGGCTCGGGAGGGGCAGACCAGCGAGCAGACCGCTGGTCAGGCTGAGGTGCGCGCTCTGGCCGCCCTCCAGCGGCCTTCCCTGACCAGCGGCCCGCTGTTGGCTGCTTCTGTGCGCCTGCCGCTAGATCGTTTGGGTCTACGCCTGGCTCTCTTGCAGCTCGCGATTCTGGCCCTGGGCCTGGCGTTGATGGCTCTGCTGCTGTTCTTGCTTGCTCACGTGAGGTCGCTGAATACGCCGCTCGCCTTCGTGTGCGGCTATGGGCTGCTGGTGTTGCTGCTTGGAGGTTTGAGCACGCTGGCAACGGCCCTGCTGTTGCGCCCTTTGCAGGAGCTGGCTCAGGTCGCTCAGGCTCTGGCCCGGGGGGACTTCAGCCAGCGCGCGGTGCTGCCCTCTTCCTCTGCGCCTCCTGCCTCCGATGAGCTGACTCGTCTGGGCCAGAGCCTCAATGCGCTCGCTGGCCAGGTGGAGCTGGCCACGGCCCATCAACGCGAGAGCGAGGCCCGCGTCCAGCGTCTCCTCAGTAGCGCCTCTCACGAGCTGCGCACCCCTTTGACATCGATCCGTGGCCTCTCAGAGGTGCTGCTGCGCGGCCCGCTGGAGAATCCTGAGCTGCTTCAGCGCGTTCTGCGCTTGATTAAGAATGAGTCCGAGCGCATGACTCGCCTGATCAACGATATGCTGACGCTGGTTCGCCTTGAGGAGGGTCGTCCTCTCCAGCTGCGTACGGTGGATCTGGTGGAGCTGGCCGTTGAGAGCGTTGAGCAGGCTCGCCTCTTCGCCGGTGAGCAGGGACCCCGTATTCAGTTAGAGCTGGCTACTCAGGAGCGGCTGGTTGTCCACGGCGATATGGATCGTCTGAAGCAGGCGCTGGCGGCCTTGCTGGACAATGCTGTGAAGTATGGACGGTCTTCCCCCCAGGGCCAGGTGATCGTTCGTCTGGATCGCCACGCCGACGTTGGTGAGGTCCAGGTGATTGACAATGGGCCAGGCATTGCTCCCGAAGATCTGCCTTATATTTTTGAGCGTTTTTATCGCGGTCGCCATATTCCGCCAAGCCGCGCGGACGGGAGCGCGATCCCGGGGGCTGGCCTGGGGCTGGCCATTGCGCGGGCGATCGCCCGCGCCCATCAGGGCGAGCTGAACGTGCACAGCGAGCAGGATAAAGGGTCGGTCTTCACGCTGACTTTGCCTTGCCTGTCCGGCTCCCCAACCCGACCACTGCCGTCGGCGAATGGAACGGAGCTGTAGCAAGCCTCCTTTCAGCCTCAGTGTGATGCTGGCCCCTGTTCCTCGGGCTTCGCTTCGCTTTGCTCTGCTCTGCTCCCTGCCCTGCTTCTGTCTCCTCGCTTACCTCCAACTCCTCTCTCGCTGCCCACGAGCCGCCGGTCGATTTCCGGTCCCCTGCTCTCCTGGCGAAGCTGTCGGTCGCAAGAGCATTGACCGCGCCTTACGTACATGGTACACTGCCTTCGATCGCTGCAATGCTGCTTATGAAGACGGGCTGCTGCTCAGGGAGTGCAGAGAAGCATGCGGACAGGCAATCGATGAGCGAAAAGAGGCGTTCTTTCTCCTGTAGAGCTGATCGATCTGAGCGGCCATGTGAGCTGAGCATGCGCGGTGGAGGGCTACCGCTATGTGGATGTCCACCCTGGATCTTGATCCCAAACGGGCGATTGTGACTTCGCTGCTAGGGCGCTTCTGGCGGGGAGCGTATTTTTCGTCGTTTGCTCCTCTGCAGGTCCGGAATCTGCCTCGCCGTCCCTTGCCTGCTCCCAACTGGGTACGCGTGCGCAACCGACTGGCGGGGATCTGCGGCAGCGATCTGGCCCTGATTGCCGCCGATGTTGATCCGCGGGTGGCGGCGGCTTTGGCCGGCCAGCAGCTGTATCCGGGCCATGAGGTGGTGGGTGAGGTGATCGAGGTGGGCGATGCGGTTCAAACCTTGCAAGTAGGCGATACGGTAGTGCTGCAGTATGCCCCTCATTGCCTGACTTCGGGCGCACAGCCTCCCTGCCGGGCCTGCGCCGCCGGGGACTATAACCTGTGTGAGCGCGCCTATCAGCCCGGACCCGCTCAGATTGGCTCGGGCTGGAGCGAGGAGATGCTGGTCCATGAACGCCAACTTTTCCCTCTCCCTGAGTCGCCCGAGAAACCAGGAGAACCCTGGCTGAGCGACGAGCAGGCTGTGATGCTGGAGCCAACGGCGGTGGCCTTGCATGCGGTGTTGCGCTGCCCGCCGCAGCCCGAGGAGCGGGTGCTCATTATTGGAGCAGGCACGATCGGTCTGTTGACGCTGCAGGTGGTGCGGGCCCTGGCCCCCCAGGCAGTAGTAGGCGTGATGGCCCGCCACGCCTTCCAGGTGGAGCGAGCCACTCGTTTGGGCGCGAGCCATATTCTCTATCCCCAGGATCGCTATCGGGAGGTGGCACGCATCACGGGCGCCGAGCTGGTCAGCGGCCCCCTCGGTCAGCCGATCTTGCTGGGCGGCTACGATGTGATCTACGATACGGTGGGCCGCAGTGAGACCATTCAAGATGCCCTGCGCTGGACACGCGCCGGCGGCACCGTGGTCCTGGTTGGTCGTAGCCTTCACCGCTTGCACCTGGACTTGACCCCGGTGTGGTCACGCGAGGTGAATCTGCTCGGCTCGCTGACACATGGCCAGGAGTATTGGCCACCAGAGCAGCCAGGTCGCCGCTCAACTTTTGCTGTCGCCTGCGAGTTCATCGCTCAGGGCTTGCTGGCTCCCGAGCAGTTGATCACCCATCGTTTCGCTTTGACCGACTACCGCCACGCTCTGAGTACAGCCATGCGGCGCTCCCAGACACGCGCCATTAAGGTGATCTTTGACTATGCGCTACAACCGGCTCTGGTGGTGCCCAATGTGCGCGCTTCCCGCATGCGCCGACGCCAGGCCGCTCCTGCACCGCTGCACCTGCCTCGCGCTACCGCGACGACAGGCTCGCTGCCCCAGCAAGAGAGCGACCACGAGACCGAGGCCTTCGGGCCATCCCCAGCCTCACACCGTCCCCCTTCCTCATCCCATGATGTAACAAATTCTCCTTCCCGCGCGTTAGAACTAGAGAGAGAGGAGCAGGAACCAGCTCCAGGCCCTTTTTCAGAACGCGCTGATGATGCTCGATTTTAAACATTTGTTGATAACGCTTTTATAATAGATACGCAGCATGGTTTCTATTGGGAGTCTTTATGTCTTTGTTCTCGAAAAAGTCCGTCAAAAGTTCTGCCTTTTTAGCAGACGCGCCAGCCGCGCTGCCCAGGAAGAGCGAGGTGCCAGGGAAGGCACGCCCTCAACGCCAACGACGTCGCAGTCGTCTACGGCTCTTTCTCGGCATCATCATGCTTGTGCTGGCCATTATCACAGCTGGCGGCGCGCTTTTTGCCTACTTTAACGCGGCCTATCTCTTCCCTGGATCGCTCTCTTCCTCTGCGGTGGCCGACCCTCTCGCCAGCGATCCCTCTGGTCCATTCATTGCTTCTCCCTATAGCCCGGCTCAGATCAACGCCTTACGCCACCTGAGTGACCGGATGTCCTACAAGCAGCTCGCGAGCCTCTATGTGGCGCGGATGTCGCTGGATGAGAAGCTAGGTCAACTGATCATGGTGGAGTACGCCGACGATTACTACTCCGCTGACCTGGACAATATGATCACTAACTTGCATGCTGGGGGCGTCATTCTCTACGAGTTTCAAATGCAGAGCTTTGCGCAGACCAAGCATGATATTGCCCTGATGCAACAGCATGCCAAAATTCCTCTGCTGATCTCCACCGACGAAGAGGGTGGCCCCTACGTCCATCGCCTCTCGCACATCTATGGTTCGCGTCCCTCGGCCTGGGATATCTACCAGTCGGGGAGCGTGGCCTATGCTGCCCAGCAGGGCCATAAGATGGCTCACGATCTGCTGGCGCTTGGTATCAATGTCGACCTGGCCCCGGACGTGGATGTGATGCTGGTCCCAGGCTATGACACGGTGACACGTACCTTCGGTACTACCGCCCAGGATGTGATTAAGTACGCCGGTCCTTTTATGGCCGCTATGCAGCAAGACGGCCTGATTGCCTGCATCAAACACTATCCCGGCGGCCTGGGCAATACTACGGAGGATGCCCATAAGACCTTGCCCTCCGATAACCGCAGCGTCAGCCAGATCTACTCGACCGAGCTGGCCCCTTATAAGTATTTTGCTAACGCCTCTAATCCCTACATGCGTCCGGGGATGATCATGTCCACCGACGTGCTGATGCCCGCGATCGACCCGAAGTGGCCCGGCGAGCTGTCGTATCGCTTTATGACTCAGATTCTGCGCCAGGAGTTCGGCTACGACGGCGTGGTGATTACCGATGCTCTCTATATGGAGGGCATCGCCCAGCAATGGGACATGCCTCAAGCCGCAGTGCTGGCCCTCAATGCCGGTAATGATATGCTCCTTGGCCCCACCGGTAGCGCCCAAACGCTGGCCATGATTAACGGCCTCAAGGCGGCGCTTCAGGATGGACGGCTCTCGATCCTGCGGGTCAATGAGGCAGTCACCCGCATCCTGGCCTTGAAGATGCAGTATCATCTGATGCCCGCGGTTCCTCCTTCGGTCTAGGAGCTGCCCGGCTGAGGTGTTCCATGCTTCGCTCTGGCTTACTCGCTCGCACAGCACTACGACGAGTTGCTGTTAACTCTTATCGCTGATTGTATACACTAAAATAAGAAAAAAAATGCCAAACTAATGCGGGAGTCTCCTGACAATGTTTACAGACAGTCCACCCCCGATTGTGGCCTCTGACCCACAAGAGCGCCAAGAAGCCGGAGCCAGAGCTGCCTCTCCTCTTCGACCGCAGCCTCGTCGCCGTCGGCGCCCGTTCTCTACCCTGCGCCTTCTGCTGGCGAGCGGCGGAGCGCTGCTTCTGCTGGTCACGGCTCTCTTGGGCAGGGGAGACGCGCCGTGGCAGCCGCGGCAGGTTAGCCAGCTTCAGGAGACGCTGCTGGCTGGCCCTTTCATTAGCAATCCGTTGACTCCCGCGCAGATCGAGGCCCTGCGCCACCGTGAGGCCTCCATGAACGAGCAGGCCCTGGCCCGCCTCTACCTGAGCCATATGACGCTCGACCAGAAACTGGGCCAGCTCTTCATGGTCCAGTATTACGGGACAACCTACTCGGCGGACCTGGAGACGATGATTCACGATCTCTATGCCGGTGGCGTGATTATGTATGCCGCGCAGATGCGTACCTTCCAGCAGACGCGCGCCGATATCCAGCGTATGCAGGCCCTGGCCTGGATGCCGCTCTTCATTTCAGCGGACGAGGAGGGCGGCTTTGTCGAGCGGATCAACAATATCTACGGCCATCGGCCCGGCGCCCTGGAAGTCTACCAGACGGGCAAGGTCAGCAACGCGGCGGCACTCGGTCACGGCATTGCCCATGATTTAAAGGCTCTGGGGCTGAATACCGACCTGGCCCCCGATGTCGATGTGCCCGTTGTCAGCGGTCCTGATCAGTATCTGCGCACGTGGGGCTACACGCCACAGTCGGTAATCGACTACGGTGGGGCTTACCTGCGCGCCGTCCAGGGAGATGGAGTCATTGCCTGCCTCAAGCATTTCCCGGGCCTGGGCGCTGCTCAAACCGATGCCCACACCGATCTACCGGTGATCAAGCGTAGCCGCGAGCAGATCTACAGCACTGAGCTGGTTCCCTTCAAACACTTCATCCAGTCATCTCAGCCGCTGGACCATCCAGGTATGATCATGACAACCGACCTGCTGATGCCGGCTCTTGATCCTGTCTGGCCAGCGGAGCTGTCGCCGACGATTGTGACAGGTATTCTGCGCCATGAGTTGGGTTACGATGGCGTGGTGATCACCGACGCACTCTACATGGAAGGCATCGCCAAGAAATGGAGCCTGCCGCAAGCTGTCGTCCTGGCCCTGGCAGCAGGCAACGATATGATCCTGGGTGTGCGCAGCTCCTATGATCTGCGCAGCGCGGTGGCAGCCATTAAGGGGGCTTTGGCCAGCGGACAGCTTTCCCAGAGTACCATCGACGCCTCCGTCACACGCATCATTGCCTTGAAGATTCACTACCATCTCTGGCCCGTTCCTCGCTTCGTTTAGAGCCAGGAGAGGGGAGCAGACCAGCAGGTTCAAGGAGATCTTGTAGCGAGCGGATCGGTAGATGAGGGCGGCAGCCAGAACTTCCGCGTTCCAGGCCCGTGCCTGGCGCCCCCCTCTGGTCCTAGGAACCGGCCCCGCGCGTTGTCGGCCTTGGGGGACTATGCTATACTGGACTGGCACTAGCCGATTGTGTCAGGATACTCAGCTCAGCAAAGAACAGGTCTAGCACGTTTCTCCTGCCCGCCACGCCCTATCTCCCCAGAGCGTGAGCGCGCTCAGCAGCAGGTGTGGCGCGCACCAGTTTATCCCAGGAGTGAGAAGACGATGGCTGAAGAGACTGCCCAGCTCCAGAACCCTTTTCTCGTCGGCGAGCGCGTCTATTTGCGTCCGCTGGAACCCAGCCAGGACAATCACTTCTATGCAACCTGGCTCAACGATGAGGAGATTCGCCGCTATTTTTCGATCTATCCGACCAGCGACGCTCGGGCTAAGGAGCGCCTGGAGCAGCTGTATCGGGACGGCAAACATATTATCTTCGGAGTAGCACTTAAAAGCAACAATCGCCTGATTGGTCTCGTTGGTCTAAAGGATATTAATTATATTAACCAGACAGCAGAATTCTATATTATCATTGGCGATCGCGCAGTCTGGGGCCAGGGCTATGGTACCGAGGCGACTAAACTGATGATCCGCTATGGCTTTATGGAATTGAATCTGAACCGTATTCAGACGCAGGACATGGAGGAGAATATCGGCGGCTGGCGGGCAGATGAGAAGGCCGGCTTTAAATATGAGGGGACTCTGCGTCAGGCGATCCTACGCTTCGGCAAATATCATGATATTCGTGTCTATAGCCTGCTCAGAAGCGAATACTTTGAACGTCAGCAGCAGGAGAACCAGTGAAGCTGAAGTTCGTTAGAGGACAGGCTTTTTGCTATGACAGTTGTTGTGCAAGAAATCACAGATTGTGAGCAGTGGAATGCCTTTCTGACCGCCCAGCCAGGGGGGCATCTGCTCCAGTCGTATGAGTGGGGCGAGCTCAACAAGTATCTTGGTGGGCGCATCTACCGCTTGGGTGCACTGGAAGGAGGCCGTTTGAGCGGGGCCATGATGGTCTCGGTCGCTCCGGTGCCGCTTCCTGTGCGTCTGCCCGGCCTACAGCTCAACTGGCTCTACAGCTGCCGCGGTCCCACAGTCGAGGCGCCAGACTCGCCAGCCCTTCCCGCGCTGATCGCCGAGGCTCACGCGATTGCTCGTCGCGAAGGGAGTGTCGTGCTGCGCCTCGAACCCAACATCGCCGATGACGATCCGCGTCTAGAGCAATGGCAGAGCGCCTATCGTGAGCTCGGCTTTCGTGTTTACCCCTACGCTGTCCACCCGCGGCGCAGCTGGGTGCTGGACATTCGGCCCCCTCTAGAGACGCTCTTTGCCAATTTTAAGATGACCTGGCGGCAGAACGTGCGTGTGGCCGGGCGCAAGGGTGTTACTGTACGGGAAGTCAGCAGCGATGCCGATTTCGATGCCTACTATGCCTTACTGAAAATCACCAGTGAGCGCGACGCTTTTTTTATCCACAGCAAAGACTACCATCGCGAGATCCTGCGCCAGTTCGCTGGGCGCGGCGACGCCGTCCTTTTCCTGGCTGAACACGAAGGTGAGGCCCTGGCAGCCAAGATGCTGATTCGCTTCGGAAACTGGTGCTGGGATATGTTTGGGGCCACCGCCAACCACAAGCGCAATCTGAAGGCTGCTTACCTGCTACAGTATCGCTGCATCCAGTGGGCCAAGGAGCAAGGCTGTACACACTTCGACTTCCGTTCCATTCCAGAGGTGCTGGAGCCTGGAGAAGAAATGTGGGGCGTCTACGAATACAAGCAAGGCTTTGGTGGCTACTCACGCCTCAATATGCCCACGCAGGACTATGTCTATCGTCCCCTGATGTATCGCCTCTGGAGCAAGCTGGTGGAGATTCGGCGCGAGCGGCGGCGAGCCGAGCGGCGGCGGGTTGAGCTAGAGCGAGCGGCGCGCGGCAGGCAGGGAAGCAAACCCACCTCAGCCGGCCAATCTGATCAATCCGAGTCCTCTGCACAGGGTAATGGCTCCAAGGAGAAAAGCGCACGACCAGCTGAGCCAGCCTCGTCCTCCGGTGCGAGCCAGTGACTGCCCTCCTGCGAGCAAGTTTTCGTAGCCTGCCCTGCGCTAGCAGCGATAGCGGGTGGGCGAGCGCTTCGGCCTTGCCCACCAGGCGCCAGGGCAGGCGCTGGCCAGCGCCTTGAGCCAGGGCCGTGAACGAGAAATAGCCTCATTTAGTGAGTACTGACCTGCCATCTCTACTGTATTGATCAAGCAAGAGATAATGAACGACGTTTCACCTGTCCATCTCTGAGGGAAATGTTATGGAAGCGCGCTTTATTAGTGACCGGCAGCAATGGAATGACTTTGTCGCTGCCTCGGTTTGCTGCAACATTACCCAGTCCTATGAATGGGGGCAGCTGGCTCCACACCTTGGCGCCGAAGCCCTGTACACTGGCGTTGTCGATGACCAGGGGCAGCTCTGCGCCGCCATGCTTCTACTCGTCTCGCGCCTGCCGATGCTAGGGACCTACTTTTACGCGCCGCGCGGGCCAGTCATTGATGATCCCAGTTCACCCGCTCTGGCCCAGCTGCTGGACTTCGTGCGCCAGGAGGCCCGGCGGCGCGGCGCCTTTATGCTCAAAGTGGAGCCGAGCGTGCCCGATGGTGATGAGTCCTGGCTGGCTGCCCTGCGCAGCCACGGCTTCCGCCGCACGCCCTACGCCATGCACATCCGACACGAGTGGGTGCTGGACATCCGGCCCGACGAACAGACCCTTCTGGCCAACATGAAAGAGAAGTGGCGCTACAACATTCGCCTGGCAGCGCGCAAAGGTGTCAACGTACGACGGGGCGAAGGGCCAGCAGACCTTGATACGTTTTACCGTCTCTACCGCATCACCAGCGAGCGCGATCACTTCTTCATCCATGAGCAGGCCCACTACGAGGACATCATGCGCCTCTACAGCGAGGGCGACCGCGCCGCACTCTTTCTAGCCGAATATGAAGGGCAGGCCATTGCTGGTCTCGTCGCCCTGCGCTTCGGTCGCTGGAGCTGGTATATGTACGGCGCTTCCTCGAACGAGCACCGCAATCGGATGCCCAACCACCTGCTCCAATGGACAGCCATCCGCTGGGCCAAAGAGCACGGCTGCTGGTATTACAACTTTCGCGGCATTCCCGATATCCTGGAGGAAGGGCAAGAGCTGTGGGGAGTCTACGTCTTCAAGCAAGGCTTCGGTGGCTATCCCCTGCGCTTCCTGGAGACCCACGACCTTGCCTACAAGCCACTCGTCTATCAGACCTACCGTCGCCTGCTGGACCTGAAGCGTTGGCGTGATCAGCAGCAGCGGAGTCGCTTAGAGCGCCAGCACCAGGCTCAGCCGGCAGCCAGCCCACGCGAGCAATCAGCCCAGGAGCAGCGCCCGACCGGAGCTGGTGGCAAACAGGCGGAGGCGGCAGTGCCTGGCCTCTCCCAGCAGGGCTAGAGCGCATCTCGCCCGCCCAGTGAGCATCTTGAGCCTGGCACACAGACAAGAGAGGGGATCGGCTCCACAGTTCTGCCATTCTGCCGATCCCCGTTTGTTTGAGTGCTACCTTCAGGCGACAGATCAGGCCGGCCAGTCTCCAATTTCAGAGGAGAGGTCAGCCTGAGCATCTTGATCTCCCCCTCGACGATCCGCAATCGTCGAAACGAGTCTCCCCTGATTTCCCAGACGAGTTGAGTCATAGCCGCGCGAGCCTGGCTGGCTCGCTCGCTCAGGCTACTGACCAGAGCGCAGCGCCTGCAGAGCGGCCAGGCGCTCGCGAGCAATGGTGCTATCGGGCTTCACGCGAGCCAGGTTCTTATACACGCGGCTCGCCTGCTCATACTCGCCGACCGACTGATAGGTCTGCCCGAGCATATCGTAGGCCTCGTAGTTATGGCGATCGATGGCGATTAACTGCTGCAGGGCTGCCACGGCCTCCTTGACCTGATGGGTCTCGAAGTAGTAGCGAGCCACCACCGTCTGATATTCGGTGGCCTCGCGAGTGCGACCGATGCGCCAACAGAAAGCCACGACCTCGCGCAAGAGGCTCATATCGTTAGGAGCGAGATCGACAGCGCGGCGATAACAAGAGAGAGCTTCCTCATTATTGCCCATCTCGGCATAGATATCGGCGATGCGGCGCATAGCCTCAGAGGCCTCACCACGCTGATTACGGCGCTCATAGATATCGGCCAACAGGCGCAGCTCAGCAATGCCCTCTTCAAGCTGGCCGCGATTAATATAGATCTCAGCCAGCTCGGCATGAGCGCGCGGGTCCTGGGGAGCCAGGCGCACCATCTCATTGAGGACATTGAGAGCGTTATCGCCCTGACGCTTACTGAGATAATAGCGAGCCAGCTCAGCATACTCCTGGAGAGCGCTATCGATATCGCCCTGTCGAGCCGAGATCTCGGCCAGAGCCGAGGCCACCTCATCCTGATAGGTGGTCACCTGCTTAATACGGCGCAGCACCGCCTGCATCTGCTCCTCTTTACCAGCGCGGCGGTAGGCCTTGGCTAGCAAGAGGGAGATCTCCACTTCGGGGGCCTGATGCTCCTCATCGTCCTCGCGCGGGCGAGCCGCCCAGATAGTCGGGTCCATCGCAGCCGGTGAGCGGCGCACCAGTTGCAGGGCCTGCTCCAGCTGCTGAATAGCCTCCTCGGGCTTCCCCTGAGAGAGCAAGCAATGGGCCATACTCACGCGGGCCAGCACCTCCACCGCGCTATCGCGTGTGGCCTGCTGGTAGGAAGCCACGGCGCGATCAAAGTAGCCGGCCTGCTGATGGATCTGACCCAGGGAGAAATGGAGATCGGCGTTATTTGGCTGCAGTTCGAGGGACTGCGTATATTCGCGGGCAACGACCTCATAATGGCGCTGACCCTGACCCCGCAACTGCCAGCGGATGCGAGTCAATAGCTCCAGAGCCGAAGCGCGGCCAGCAGGGGCAGCGCCGGTAATCATCAGGAGATGCCAGCGTACCAGGGCGACGATATTGCGCGGGTCGACCTGCAGCACGCGCTGGTACTCAGCGGCGGCCTGCGGAGAGCGACCGAGCTTTTGCAGAGCCAAAGCATAATTCAAGCGAGTGGGCACGCTTGTTGGGCTTTCCTGCAGGGCCTGCTCCAACTCCCTGAGAGCGCGATCCATGTAACCCAGGCGGAGGTAAGCCTCAGCGGCCTGAGTGCGCTCGCGTAACAAATCCTCTTTGTTGCCGTGGGAGGAGAGCAGGTTAATCAGGCGCATGCGGTACGTCAGATTATTAGGCTCCAGCTGCAGGATGCGCCGATAGGTAGCGATGGCGTCGTCGATGCGTCCATTCGCGATATAGGTATCGACCAGGATGGCGTATTTTGTGATTGCCTGCTCGATGCGGCCCTGGCGCACATAGATCTCGCAGAGCACCTGATGGACATCCAGATACTGGGGAGCGATCTCGATGACCTTCAAGCACTCATCGATGGCCGAATTCAGCAAGCCATGCTCAATGTAGCGCTGGATGTCTTGCATCGAGCGCACCACCTGCATACGGATGCCTTCAGGCAGAGAAGCCGTGCTGGCGAGCACGGCGCCAGCCACCTGCTGCAAGGACTCATCGCGGGCCGTAGTGCCGGCGATTTTACTCAGCAGCTCCTCGACATTATCCTTAGTAGGAGAAAGAGGCGTCGGCGAAGCTGGGCTGAGCTGCTCCAGCGTCAAGGGAGCGGGAGCCGCGGGAGCCGCGGCGGCGGCGGGAGCGGGTGGCGCTGCAGGCGGTGCAGGCATCTGGCCCTGGGCAGGGAACGGGTTTGGAGCTGGGGCCGGGGCGGGAGCCGGCTGAGCCACTGAGGCTGCTGGGGCCGCCGGGGCCGGGGGTTGCAGCTCCACCTGCCGGGTCGGGCTATCGGTCAACCAGGAAGCCGATGAAGCCGGAGCCGGGGCCGGTGGATTGGGAACCGTGGGCGATTGAGGCGGCGCTGCTGGAGCCGCTGGTTGCGGCGCCTGCGCAGGAGCTGCCGGAGGAGACGGAGCGGGAGCAGGCGCAGCAGCAGACGGCGCTGGCTGCGCAGACGCAGGCTCATTGAGAATACCCGTCAGCCAGTCGGGCAATTCACCGGCGGCAGACGCGGCAGACGGCGCCGGGGCAGGAGCCGGGGCCGGCGCAACAGGAGCGGCGGGAGGCTGAGGGGCCGCTGCTGGGCCGGGGCCGGGGACCGAGAACATCATGGTGGCCGCATCCTGGATGGACGGGGTCGCCGGCTGCTCAGGTGACAGTCCAGGAGAAACCTGCAGCTGTTGCTGTTGCAAGGAAGGTGGCGGCGTACTGGGCTGAGAAGGAGGAAGCGCACTCTGCATCTGCTTCAAGAGCAGCTCCACCTGGGCGACTTTTTCACCCCAGCCACGACTGCGCAGGAAGCCAAGCAGCGCGTTATAAATGGTCAGGGCCTGCTCCTGCTCGCCGAGCAAGCGATGGGCCTCTGCCGCTTCCTGGCAGAGCTGGACCAGCTGGTCTGCCTCCTCAATCGTCAGGGCATCGAGATTGACGCGGTCGACAGCCTCATCGAAATGGACGGTGGCCGTGCGCAGATCGCCACGCGCGCGATAGCACTGCCCCAGGGCGTAGTAGCAAGAAAGCGCGTATTCAGGGTCATTGAGCAGCATCTGGAACTGGCGGATCGCGTCATCCCAGCGCTTCTGCTCCTGATAAAGCCAGCCCAGAAAGTAGCGAGCATCGGGACGATCGAAGCCGCTTTCGAGGATCTGCTCACAGAGATCGATGGCATCGTTATAGCGACCCTGGGCCTGGAAAGCCTGCGCCTGACGCAAAATGCCCGTAACCTGGCTTGCCGTGATCCGTCTCTGCGGAGCTGCTCCTCCGCCAGCGGGGCCAGCAGGGGCGAGAGCCTGCCCCGGGTTCCCCATGCCGCCGAAATTGCCCGCGCTACCCATATTACCCATGATGCCAGTATTACCTCCGCTTATGTTGCCCGGTGCGGCAGGGCCGGCGACCGGGCTACCAGTGAAAGAAGCCTCCTGACCTGCGTATCCATCCTCACCGGAGCGCGCGCCCGCCTGGGCCTCACCGGCCAGCGAGCCTGGCGAGCCCGCAGGCCGCTGCGACAGGTCAGCCGCGGCCTGTGCCAGAAGTGAGCGCGCCTCAGCGTTGGAGACATCGACACGCAGGACCTCTTCACACTGAGCGCGGGCTGCCGCCAGGTCATTTCGGAGCAGATAGCCCCTGGCGGCAGCCAGACGCTCCTGTATCATCAACGTCAGATCTTTCTTCTCTGCGTAGTAGTTTGCGAGCCGCTCGTGAGGTTCAGGGCTAACAGGTGAGAACTGAAGCGCCTTCTGCCAGGCGGCCTCTGCCCGTGCTCCCTGGCCAGCCTGGGCGTAAAGATCAGCAAGCTGCACATAGGCATTGTAGGCCTCCTCCCGCCTGCCCAACCAGCCATATAGCTCGGCAACCTTGCTTAGCACAATGATATCATGAGGCTTGCGCTTCAGCAGATACTCATATTCATCTAGCGCCTGCTGCCACTGCTTGGTCTGCATATAGCAGAAGCCCAGGCCCTCATGCGCCGCTGTGTCGTCTGGGAACTCTACCAGCGCCCGCTGATACTCGCGGGCTGCCTCCGTCCACTTGCTATCCCAACGGTAGCGGTCGGCGGCATCCATTGCTGTCTCGAAAACCTGTCTGTTCCCAGGCATGTGGGCTTCGCTTTCTTCCTTCTCTCTTCTCTACTCAGAATGGGCACCTGCCAACAAGTTCACCTTCATTTTGTCACTAGGTTACTACAATCCTGCATTGAAGCTCTCTTTTTGGTACTAAAGTACTTAGCCCTCCTCTCCCAGCCCCCAGGTTCAGCTCACCGCAGCTCCCTCCCCCTCCCCCCAGGAAAACAGGCCGCCTGCTATAAAAGGAGCGAATAATACCGCTTGCTTGTTATAGATAAAGACAAATATTTGGATTTTAGAGTATACTAAATAGTAGTGAGAAAATTCTAGCCATAACCAGGAGATAGTAAAGGCAACAGCGTTGGCTGGCAGCAAGGCCACACGGGACTACCTGCCCGCAGCCAGACACCTAAAGAAGGAGGTATCATGCTCTTCACGCGGGCCTTCTCGGGCCGTCTCTCTCTCTCTCCTCTGCGCCTGACGCTTTTCAGTATTACACTGTTAGAGGAGATGCTTTCGGGCATTCCCACTATTGGCTTACCCCTGCTGCGTCACCAGGTGCCGATGTCCTACACGCAGATCGGTCTGCTTTTTACCCTGGGGGCGGCGATGTCGATGGTGCTGGAGCCTCTGAGTAACGTGTTGAGCGACCTGGGAAAGACGAAGAAGCTTTGGGTGATCGGTGGTCTACTGGTGCTCTCCGGCGCGTTCGTGCTAGCCGGCCTCGCCCACTCGTTCGCGGTGATCCTGGTAGCGTTCGCTTTGCTCTATCCCTCTAACGACATCGCCTTAGGAGCGGCGCAGTCTTCGCTGATCGATGAGAATCCCCACCGCAGTACACGGACGATGCTGCGCCTGGCCTTCATTGGCAACCTGGGTGATTTTCTGACTCCGCTGACGGTGACCATTATCGCCCTTCTGGCTCTGGGTTGGGCGAGTCTCTGCTGGCTGGCCGCGGCGATTTGGCTGGTAGTGGCTTTGTTTTCTTGCGCCTTGCGCTTCCCCCAAGTGGAGCGCAGTGAGGGGCGGCGCTCGCGTCTGGGCCTCCTGGCGGAGGGCTTTGTGGCGGCGCTGCGCAATCCGCTCATGCTTGGCTGGGTAGTGATCGCCACCCTGCCGGTGATGCTCGATGAAGTCTATCGCTCATTTGTCTCGCTCTATCTACAAGACATCCTCCATTTATCTGACGATGTGGTGGAGAGTCTGATTACATTTGAGAGCGCTTCAGGATTCGCTGGTCTGGTGATCTGTGAGCTGCTGCTGGCCCTGGGACTGACAGTGCGCCAGGTCCTGGCCGGCTCAGCGCTGGTGGCACTGATTGGAATGACAGCCTTGCTGTTGACCCGCTCATTCTGGCTGGCAGGTCTGCTGCTCTGTGTAGTGGGGGCCAGCTCGATCTCCTGGTTCCCGCTGGCGCGGGCCCAGGTCTATGAACGCCTGCCGGGCCGCTCGGGCACGGGGCGAGCCTTGTTGAGTCTGGGCACACCTTTCTCCGTGATCTTGCCCAGTATTGTAGGACTCATCGCCGGTCGCCTGGGCATTACGGCAGGAGTGGCCTTCCTGGAGCTGGCGCCGCTTGGCATTCTCTTCCTGCTCCTGGTGCAGCGGGCTGAGCCGCGGGCGACGCTGGCCTGACGCTTCCTTCTTCTCTTCCTTCCTCCCAACCACTTTGTTGGTGGTCGTTCTCCCTTGCGACCTGGCCTGGCCACAGGGGAGAACGACGCAGCGCCGCATTTCTGGCTATGGTATGATGGACGCCAGGAGATTTCGCCTGTGGAGGAAGGAGGCTTCTTGATGATGTCTGCAACGATCTTCGATAGCCGTCCCCTGGCGGCGCGCATGATGGCTGAGCTGCAGCAGGAGGCAGCCGAGTTTCGCAAACAGCACCGTCGCTCGGCGCGCCTGGCGCAGATTCTCATTGGCCGCGATCCCGCGGCGGAGGTCTACAGTCGCCAGCTTGTCCGCTCCTGCCGTCGCCTTGGTCTGAGCTGCGTGACGTTGGCCTATCCATTCGAGGTAGATGAGGAGGAAATCCGCTCAGAGGTCGCGATGCTGAGCGAGGCCCCCACAACCGACGGGATTGTGCTGCTGTTGCCATTGCCGGAGCACATCCGTCAGCGCGTGGTGACCGAGGTGCTGCGCCCCGAAAAGGATGTCGATGGCCTCGGGCCACGCAATGCCGGCAATCTCCTGCTGGGCTTCCCTAGCTTTGTCCCCTCGACTGCCGATGTGGCCCTGACGGTGCTACGCGAGGCTGGCATCCGCGTGGCCGGGCAGCATGCGGTCATTGTGGGACGGAGCAATATCGGAGGCAAGCCGATCGCGCTGGCGCTGATGCGGGAGGATGCCACGGTGACGATCTGCCACTCGCATACCCGCGATCTGGCGGAGATCACCCGCAGGGCAGATATTTTGGTAGTGAGCACGGGCAGGCCGGGCCTGATTACTGGCGAGATGGTGAAACCTGGGGCGGTAGTGCTGGACGCTGGTATTACCACGGTCGATGGGAAGGTAGTTGGTGACGTTGACAGAGAGAGCGTGGCCCGCGTGGCCTCATTCCTGACACCGGTCCCCGGTGGCCTTGGTCCTCTGACGCACCTGATGCTGATTCGCCATACCCTGCTTGGACCCCAGTGAAGCATGCCAGAGGAGAAGGTAGAAAGGAAGACAGAAAGCAAAGGATCAGAGACTGCGCTTCCTGGGCTTCCTGGGCCTGGAATTTCTGGCGTGCGGTCTCTGTGCTTGGTCCTGGCCTGAGCCTCGCCATCAAGGCCCGGGCCAGGTCCTGCACCAGGCAGGCTTTCAGTTCAGATCGGTGCGGAGAACTGGGCAGCTCGCCACGACAGCCTGGCGACTGACTGCCCTTCGACGAGCGCGAGCGGCACAGGGTGGGGTCGGCGCCTGCTTCATCTGTGTGGTCTCACGCGGGCCTCGCCCCCGGTCAGGGCTGCTCTGCTGCCGCTAGGCTTCTGGCTCGTATTGCTCAAGAAAGCGGATCACTTCGCGCGTGATCTGGCTGGGAGTCGAGGCCCCCGCCGTCACCGCAACGCGCTTCTTGCCCTTGAGCCAGTCCAGCTTTAAATCGGAGAGATCTTCGATGCGGACCGCGGGAACGCCGGCCAGCTCTTCCGAGACCTGCACCAGACGGTTGGTGTTGTTGCTGCGAGGATCGCCTACCACGATCGTAAGGTCGGCCCCTTTGGCCTGCCGCACCACGGCCTCTTGTCTGAGCTGCGTAGCGGCGCAGATATCGATGTAGACCTTAACGTGAGGATAGCGGGCCTTGATGTAATTGATGAGACGCTGCGTGTCCCACTGCGAAAGCGTGGTCTGGGTTGAGATGGCCAGTTTCTTCTCTTGCTCCGGCGTGAGCTGCAGGGCCTCGACGTCAGCCTCGCTCTCGATGAGGCTGATATGGCCTGGGACCTCGCCCATGACTCCTTCAGGCTCGGGATGGCCTTTCTTGCCAATGTAGAGAATATAGTAGCCCTCCGCCACCAGCTCGCGCACCAGCTCATGGGTCTTGGTCACGTCAGGACAGGTAGCATCGATACAGTAGAGGCCGCGCTCACGCGCACGCTCCTTGACCAGAGGTGAGACGCCATGCGCGGTAAAGATGACTGTGCCTTCTTTGACTTGCTCAAGGATCGCCGCGCGATTCGGCCCATCGAGGGTAATAATGCCGAGCGCGGTCAGCTCTTCAATAGCATGACGATTGTGAACGATCTGGCCAATGATATGGATTGGACGGGGCAGCGTTGGATCTTTGGCAGCCCGACGAGCAATCTGTAAGGCGTCCACAACACCATAGCAGTAGCCGCGGGGAGAGATCTTGATCACTTCCATAACGTCCTCGTTCGTTCCCTGCGCCTGGGAGCAGGCAGAAGAATAGATAAAGCCTTCTCGACAGAAGGGAAGGGCCGCCAGGACCAGAAGACCGCGCTTGCTGTGGTCATTCTACGGCCATTCTTATGGTACCATAAAATCAGCTCGCTTTAGCACGGCTGTTGCAGAGAATACGCTGGAGGTCGGCAGGCGTGTAGAGGCAGACGAAGGGCAACAGGCCGACCATGTCTTCAACGGAAGGGCTACGCGCTAGATCGAGAATGATCAACGGGACCTGGCGATTGCCACACCCCTGGGCAATGGCTGCCGCAGAAATGAGCGGGGCCGCAGGCGTCACAGCCGGAATACTGATCAGTAACTGCACTTGCGGCAGCAGCCTGTCAAGTTGATTGACGCTCTCTTCCTCATAGATAGACTGCATACCAGCTTGCTTTAGCAACTGCACAAAGGGCCGCCGTAGCTCCTCTGGCCCGATGAGCAGGGCGGAACGACCGTGCAAGCCGCCCAGGCACGCATCAGCAATTGATACAACCTGTGGCGCGATATTCTGCATGCGCTTCTCTCTCCTCCAGAAACATCTCTTAATCACGAGTGCCAAATGCCATGCTCTGACAGCATGGCTCAAGATGTTCCTGTTTATCGTAGCGTATGGCAAAGAACCAGGCATCAGGTAATCACCTGATTTTGCCTGGGGCCTCGCCGCGTATTTTTTTCTAGGGTTCTGATCCGGCCTGACTTGCTAGCCTGCAGGCCGGCTCGTCAAAACTCAGCCGCAGCAGGGGCGCTCGCGTCCGCGCTCGGCCCGCCTATCATCACTGCCGCCTTGTTGACATTCATTTCAGCGATAGACTATACTAAAGAAAGCTCTTGAACAGAGATAGAACAAGCCAGCGTTGACCCTTCTTTTTTTTGCGTGTCTTCCTGTTCACAGAGGAAAGGATGCAGCGGTTGCTTGTTGATAGCCACGCCCACGTCGATGCTCCCCGTTTTCAGAAAGATCGCGATGCGGTGCTGCGCGCTGCATTTGCAGGGGGGATCGGCTACATCGTTGATCCCGGCTGTGATCTGGAGTCGAGCCGTGCAGCGCTAGCTTTGGCCCAGAGCTACCGTGGCCAGGTTTTCGCCGCTGTTGGCGTGCATCCTCACGAGGCCACCTCTTACAACGAGGAGGTAGAGGCTCAACTGCGCAGTCTGGCGCCCGCGCCCGAGGTGGTGGCCATTGGCGAATTTGGGCTTGATTACTTTCGCATGCTTTCTCCGCGCGATGTGCAGCGGGCGGTCTTCTGTGCTCATCTGGAGCTTGCTCGCAGCTGCGATCTCCCCTGCATCATCCATGTGCGCGACGCTCACGAAGACGTGATTGAGCTGCTACGTGCTCATGGTCGCGGGCTGCGTGGGGTCTTCCACTGCTTCTCGGGCGATGTGGCCCAGGCTGAGGAATGTCTTTCCTTCGAGGGCTTCATGCTCTCCTTCGCTGGCCCATTGACCCGCCCGGGCAACGCCCTGCCCGCAGTTGCCAGCATGGTTCCCCTCGATCGCGTGCTGGTCGAGACCGACAGCCCTTATCTTGTTCCTTTGCCCCTACGCGCCAGACGCAACGAGCCGCTCTTCGTGAAGCATGTGGCCCAGAAGCTAGCCGAGATCCGGGGCCTGACGCTGGACGAAATCGCTCAGATCACGACAGCGAACGCCACGCGCCTGTTCGGTCTTGGAGAACGCCATGAAGCTATTTAATACGCTCACCCAGAGAGTGGAGACGTTCGTACCCCTCGAAGGGAACAATGTGCGTATCTACGTGTGTGGGGTGACTCCCTACGATACTACACACCTGGGTCATGCCTTCACCTACGCTTCTTTCGATACGCTCATTCGCTATCTGGAATTCCGTGGTTACTCTGTGCGCTATGTGCAGAACGTCACGGACATCGATGACGATATTTTGCGCAAGGCGCGCGAACTGGGTGTGCCCTGGGACGAGCTGGGCAGGCGCGAGACCGAGAGGTTTCTGCGCGATATGGATGCGCTCAATGTCCGCCGCCCGACTTTCTACGTGCGCGCAACCGATGAGATTCCCCACATCATCGAGATGGTACAGAAACTGGTCGAGCGCGGCTATGCCTATGTGAGCGATGGCTGCGTCTACTACGACGTGCGCCATGATCCCGACTTCGGGGCCTTGGGGCGTGCCATCGGCCTCCAGGACTACGCCGCCATGCTGGCGGTGGCCAACGAGCGCGGCAACTATCCCGATGACCGGCGCAAACGCGATCCGCTGGATTTTGTTCTCTGGCAGGCTCAGGCTCCCGGTGAGCCAGCCTGGCCCAGCCCCTGGGGACCGGGACGCCCGGGGTGGCATATCGAATGTAGCGCCATGTCCCTCCACTACCTGGGGGACCAGCTCGATATCCACGGCGGTGGGGCCGACCTGGCTTTCCCTCACCACACCTGTGAGATCGCCCAATCCGAGCACTACACGGGCAAGACGCCTTTTGTCCGCTACTGGCTGCATACCGCTATGGTCTATCAGCAGGGGGAAAAGATGAGCAAGTCGCTGGGCAACCTGACCCTGGTGAGCGACCTGCTGAAGCAGTATAGCGCCAATGCGATCCGTCTCCTGCTGCTGAACCACCATTATCGCCAGCCCTGGGAGTGCTTCCCTGCCGACCTGCAGCTGGCTAGCCAGCAGGCCACTCTTTTCGAGGAGGTGGCGGCCCTGGCCGCCCGCTGCCCAACAACGGCAACAACGGAGAGCAGCGAGCTGCGCGCTCGCTTCGAGTCTCTCTTAGATGACGATCTGAAGACGCCCGAGGCGCTCCAGCTCCTACAGGAGACCGGCCAGGCCGCACTGGCCAGCCACGACGCCTGCCGCGCCAGCGACGTCGTTCGCCTCTTGCGTGTGCTGGGCCTGCGTTGCTAGTGCCTGCCTCTCCTCCGTCCCTTTGGACTGTAGACGAGGCCGAGAACTGCGGCACTGCTCGCGGTCCCGCGGCCCACCTCTGTTTATACTCACGAGTCGCCCGTCGCCTGCGCCTGCTCTTCCCGCGAGGCCTCCGACGGGCGTCCGCCTGTCATGAGCAACCCCAGCTCCTCCTCGCTGGCCTCCGGCGTGACGATATCGACAATCCGCCCTTCATACATGACTGCAATGCGATCGGAGAGCGAGCGGATCTCGTCTAGCTCGGCAGAAACAAGCAAGATTGCCTTGCCAGCGTCGCGCTGCTCAACCAGGCGCCGATGAATGAACTCAATGGCCCCAATATCGACGCCGCGCGTGGGCTGGGCCGCGATCAGCAGCTGTGGATCAGCAGCGAATTCGCGCGCCACAATCACTTTCTGCTGGTTACCGCCAGAGAGGGCACGCACTGGCAGCCTGGTGCTCGGCGTGCGAACGTCGAATTCACCCACCAGGCGGCGCGCCCATTGAGCTATCTCGCGCAAACGCAGGATGAAGCGAGCCCAGGCAAAGCGTGGCCAGCGCTCGCGCCCCAAAATGGCGTTATTTTCAATGGTATCGCTGAGCACCAAACCACTGCCGCGCCGATCTTCGGGAATGTGCGCTACGCCAACGAGACGCACCTCACGTGGACTCATGCCGGTAATATCGTAGGTTTTGCCAGCCTGCTCACCGCTGGTATGAGTGATAGTCATGCGGCCAGCCGTGGCGCGGCGCATCCCAGTCAGGACCTCGACCAGCTCGCTTTGACCGTTGCCCTCCACGCCCGCAATGCCAAGAATCTCGCCAGCATGCACCTCAAAGCCGATCCCTTGCAGCGCTTCCAGCCCACGATCGGACCTGGCATGCAGATTCTCCACTCGCAGCACCACCGGCCCAGGCCGAGCCGAACGCTTCTCGACCCGCAGGAGCACCTCGCGCCCGACCATCAGCCGCGCGATCTCAGTCTGATTGGTCTCGCGAGTCACCAGCTCGCCAACGTTGCGCCCACGACGCAGGACCGTCACACGGTCGGTAAGATCGAGCACCTCGCGTAGCTTGTGCGTGATGAATATGATAGTCTTCCCCTGACGAGACAGGACACGTAGCACATCGAATAGCTCGTAGGTCTCTTGGGGTGTCAAGACGCCGGTCGGCTCATCCAGAATCAGGATGTCGGCGGCCCGATAGAGGGCCTTGAGGATCTCAACGCGCTGCTGCAAGCCGACAGAGAGCTTCTCGATGCGGGCGTCGGGATCAATAGGCAGACCATAACGAGCACTGAGCTGGAGCACCAGCTCACGGGCCCGCCGTCGATCATAGGCTGCCATAGGCCCCCCTGGCTCCTGGCCCAGCACAATATTTTCGGCCACCGTCAGCGGGGGAATGAGCATGAAATGCTGATGCACCATGCCAATATGGAGGCGAATAGCATCGCGGGGACCACCAATATGGACACGCTCGCCATTGACAAAGATCTCGCCGCTGTCGGGGCGCACCAATCCATAGAGAATATTCATCAGGGTCGTCTTGCCGGCCCCATTTTCTCCAACCAGGGCATGAATCTCGCCCTGCCGAACGCGCAAATTCACGTGATCGTTCGCTACCACGCCGGGCCAGGCTTTGCAGATATCGCGCATCTCCACGGCATAGGGCGAGGCTGCCAGGTCTGGATCTGCCGCCTGAGCGAGAGGCGTTTTCTCCTGTTCGTGCATGCTTCCTTGACCTCCTTGGGCGCTTACGCTGCCTGCTATTCGGCGCTACCCGGCTCGTAGGGCACGCCATCGGCAGCCGGGGCCACAGTGCGCCCGACCAGTCCGATCAGGGCGATAATGGTAAGAATATATGGCAAGGTGGCCAGCAAATTGGAATCGATGCCCGTATCCTGCAGGCGCACGCTCAAGGCCAGGCCCAGGCCAAAGATCAGACAGGCCCCGGCAGCCCCCAGCGGCGTATATTTGCCAAAGACCACCGCTGCCAGCGCGATGAAGCCGCGTCCGGCGGTCATGTTCGGATTAAACGTGCCGGCCACACCCAAAGCAAGAAAAGCCCCCGCCAGTCCCGAGAGCAGACCACTGGCGACAACACAGGCATAGCGAATCAGACGCACGGGGATGCCGGCAGTGTCCGCGGCCTGCGGATGCTCTCCCACAGCCCGAATACGCAGGCCCAGATTCGTTCTGAAGAGCAGGAACTGCAGACCTAACAGGATGACGATCGCCAGGTAGAAGACGACATTCTGCTGAAAAAGTACCTGACCAAGGAAAGGAAGCTGCGCCAGTGGCCCCCAGCTCAGCACGGGAAGCCGCAGATTAAAGGCCAGACTGGGGATACCCTGGCCGCCGGTCTGCACAATATTGAGGTAGTTGGTCAGTCCCAGAGCGGCCACGTTGATCGCGATACCACTGATAATCTGATCGGCCTTGAGATGAATCGAGACCACGCCATGCACCAGAGCCAGCAAGCCGCCGGCGATGATCGCCGCCAGCACCCCGACGAGGACACTATGGCTGGCCAGGGTGACCGCCACCCCAACATAGCAGCCGATCAACATCATGCCCTCCATCGCGATGTTCACGACGCCGCTGCGCTCCGAGATGACGCCACCCAGAGCTGGCAGGAGCAGGAGAGCGGCAAACTGCAGAGAAGCCTGCCAGAGATCGCCAGAAGTAATTACCCGCAAAAAGATAGGCCAGAACACGCTTCACGCCTCCCCGTTCTGCTGATGTTGACGCTCCTGGGCAGGGGTCTGAGCCTGCCCTGATCCATCATCGGCCAGGGCGGCCCTCCCAGACTCAGACAGCGGCTGATCATTCATCGTTGGAGCCTCCGCTCCGTTGGCGGGCGCCTGGTCCAGATCGACCACCCCACCGGCGAGCGCGGCCACCACCGTTGGCTGGCGCGCCGCCGAGAAGCGCTTCACGAGAGCCTGTCGGATTACCGGGAGGAACCGGACAGCGATACTGAAGAGAACCAGCGCCTCGATAATATAGACCAGATCGCCAGGCACATTGGCCTTCAGCTGCATCAGAGAGCCACCCTGGCGCATTCCCCCAAAGAGTAAGGCCCCCAGGAAGATACCGATGGCCGTCATGCGACCCAGCAAGGCCACACCAATTGCATCGAAGCCAGTGGTATCATTGCGGAATACCTGGCCGACAACCTCGTAAGGATACTGTCCCATCAGCTGCAGTGTCCCTCCCAGGCCAGCAAAGAGACCAGCCAGCGCCATTACCAGCACCACATTGCGCTTCACCGAGATCCCAGCGTACTGGGCGGCGCGAGGATTCTCCCCCACCACGCGCGTCTCGTAGCCGAAGGTTGTGCGAGACATCAAGAACCAGTAGGCTACCAGAGCCACGAGCGCAAAGAGGAAGCCGACGTCCACAACATACTGCTCAGGCTGACTGATGGTGGGAAGGAAATGGCCCAGCGTCTGATTATAGAGGACCGAGAGCTTTGGAAGATTCGTCTGAGGGGGCATAGAGGGCGTCTGATCAGCCTGACCGGGAGCCTGCAGCGGTCCTGACACGAGCCAATCGCTGACATAGAAAATAATCCAGTTGAGCATGATCGTTGTCACCACCTCATGAGCGCCCCGCCAGGCCTTGAGCAGGCCGACAATTCCTCCCCAGAGCGCTCCGGCCAGGGACCCGGCCACTATCATCAGTGGCGTCAGCAGCCAACCGGGCCACGTCGAGCACTTCATGCCGACGAAGGCCGCCAGGATCGCCCCGGCAGCAAACTGACCCTCGGCCCCAATATTAAAGAGGCGCGCCCGATAGGCGATCGCCACTGAGAGGCCCGTAAAAATAAGAGGGGTGACATTGACCAGCGAAAAGGAGAGATTGGCAGCGTTGCCGAAGGCCCCTGAGAAGAGGTAACCGTAGGCCAGTAAAGCAGCGTTGAAACGATCGAAGAGAGAGCCGGAAGCGGTGATCATGATCACAATCAGGCCGGCGATCAAGGCCAAGGCCAGGGCCAGCAGCGGACGCCCTAGTCCGGAGCCAACTCTGCGCAGCCAGAGCAGCAAGGTGGTTGACCTTGTCTCCAAGGCTGGGGGAGTAGGTGAGCGCGGTTGAGCAGTCTGCAAGGCCATAGAGCGAATCCTCCCAGATCAGCAGTCACCAGGCAGGAAGGAGAAGCGGCCAGCCTTCTGCCAGGCTCTATGCTCGGTTATGACACACAAAAAACTGATTTGTAATAATAGCATTGCCACAGGGCAGAGACAAGCAGCGTCTGAGGAAGACAAAGGCAAGGCCAGGCTGCGTGCCAGCAAGTCCCTGGCAGACCCAACTCAGCCGCCAGCGGCGAGAGAAGAAAGGACCAGATCGAGCCATCAGAGGACAGGACAGCTCGATCTGGTCGTGCCCGGGCCATTCACTCACTACGCAGGTCAGGAAGGAATATTCTCAGGGACCACGAGCGTACCGGCCCTGATCTGATCGGCGAGCTGATCGGCCTTGCTCTTGGCATCAGCGGGCACCACGCTGCTCAGCGTACCGTAACCGACACCATCATGGGCCAGATCAAAGCGCGGGGGATTATTCGTGAACTTGCCATGAGCGTAGTCGTTGATCGTATCGTAGACGGCTACATCCACCTTCTTCAGGGCGCTGGTGATAACGCTCTTCGGGTGGAGATAGTTCTGATCAGCATCAACGCCGATGCCAAAAACCCCAGCCTGGTCGGCGGCATCGAGAGCGCCGACACCGCAGCCACCGGCCACCTGGAAGATGATATCGGCATTGTGCTGATTGATCTGGCTAAGAGCGGCATCCTTACACTTATCGGTGGCCGCGAAATCCTGAGAGTAATTAATCACCACCGTGATGCTCGGATCAACCTTCTTGGCACAGAACTTGTAGCCGGCGATGTAGCGAGTGACGGGAGGAATAGGCAGTCCGCCAACAGCGCCAATCGTATTATGGCCGCGCAGCTGCGAGATCTTGGTCTTGCCGTCAACCTCCATCTGGGCAGCAATGGCGCCAACCAGACAGCCAGCCTCCTGCTCTTTGAAGAAGAGCGGGGCCACATTGGGCAGCGATTCGCAGTCCTGCTTGCCTGCAGGAACAGCGCAGCCATCAATGATGGCGAATTTCTTGGTGGGGAACTGGTGCGCCACCTGATCGACAGCGTTCTGCATCAGGAAGCCGACCGCGAAGACCAGGTCAGCGCTGCGAGCTGCCAGCGTCAGGTTTTTCACATAATCGGCCTGGTTTTTCGACTCGATCACCTGGCGGGTAAAATGGAACTCGTTCATGGCCTTGGTGTAGCCGACGTAGGCCAGGTGGTTGAAACTACGATCGTTCAAGCCGCCGATATCAGTGACCAGGGCTACCGAAATCGGCGTCTGAGCTGTCGGCGTGGTTGAGCTTCCTCCTCCCGAGCTGCCTGTGTTGCTTCCTCCACAAGCAGCCAGCAGGACACAAAATAAGGCGAGCAATGCCACGATACGGGCTGGTATGCCACCGTTTCGCATACGCGCGTTCCTTTCTTCTCTCCCCGGAGAACCTGGTGTATCGTTAGAAATGCTCTCTCGCTGTTATTATGGTGCTATCCCTACAAACAAATAAGATACTCTGCTATTGCCTTTGGTGTAGCAGAAAGCAGGTCAGCGATCCAGAGACCAGCAGAGCCTCAAGCAATCAGGACAGCACCACCTGACTGTTCTAGTGGGATAGCACCCGGGCAGGGAACGGACCTCGCAGCGGTTCCATGACAATTATACGCTGCAGGCTTGTGACATCTCACAGAAGCCAGGTCCAGGCAGGCACTGAGCCAGGTGGGCCAGTGGTTGTCGAGCGTCTGGTGAGAGGAGGGGAGAGGGAGAAGAAGAGCGGCGAGGAGAGAGGGCGAACGATCGTGTTCGTGCTCTGGCCCCTCGCCGCATTGCTGGTGTGCAGTGTTGTGCTGTGCTCGCCAGGTTAGCCTGGCCCGCTAGCTATTACGAGGTAGCTATTGATTGTAGGAACGTTCCTCCAGAGGAAGCAGGCGGTCACGACAGTGGCCGTGTAGAGCTTCACTCAAAGGTCTGCTTAAGCGCGGATCTCCTCCAGCACCGAGAGATTGATGAACAGGTCGCAGCTTTGGCGCAGCGTAGCCGACATCGCCTCGTCGAAGGCGGCCACCTCGACGCGCACGCCGTGATCCGAGCAGTAATCGAGCATCGGCATAAAATCGCTATCGCCGCTGACCAGAACAATACAGTCGACGGCCCGGCTTTCCACAAGCCGCACCACGTCCATACACAGATCCAGATCGAGATCGGCCTTCTTTGCACCACTGGAGAACGTCTTATAGTTCTTCGTCGTAATGCGGTACCCCAGGCCCTTGACGGCCTGCAGGAACATTTGCTCATCGCCGGGCTGCGGGCTGGTTGGGCAATAGGCATGGGCCCGCACCAGGCGGCGGTTGCCGCGCAGGAAGTCGAGCAACTTGCCAAAGTCAATAGTCAGCCGTAACGTGCGTGCGGAGTAGAGCAAATTAGCCACATCGACGAAGACGCCCACCCGCTCCGTCGAAGGCGGAGGGGGGATTGAGACCGACACATTCGTCGGCGACTGATGAGAGCGGCGCAGTTCGGCCACAATGCGGTCGGTCTGCGACTGGATCGCCTGCACGACCGTATTGGCGAACTGAACCATCGGGTCATTCCCGCGGTTATTAGGATAGACGACATTGTTCCGCTGCACATCGGAGCGTGAAGGGCGCACACCAGCTTCGCGCACAGCCACGCTGCCGCGTGCGGGCGAAGGTTCTGGCGCCATGAAAGGACCTCCGAACTCGTTACCCAGATTCATCTGGTTCATAGTCGTGCCGGAGATAATATGGTAGGTTCCGGCAGGAGCGATTGGCTGCGAGAGCGGTACCGACGCCGGCTGAGTCACAGGCGGCACAGTGACCGGAGAGACCGGCGTGGGCGGCGGAGCGATCGGGGGAGGCGTCGGCTCAGTGGCCGGAGCTGGCGCGGAGGAGGCAGCCGTCGATTTGGAGCGACGGCGGCGGCGCCGGCGCGAGGTAGCCGCCTGAATCTCAGAGTACTCCAGGGGAGGCAGATCTTCAGGGGCAGGAACCTGGGTCTCCTGAGCCGCCGGCCTGGCGCCGTTGGCCGTCGGCTGCGCTGGCAATGCCACAGAGGCAGCCGCTTGCTCCTGTTCTTTTGCTTTCTCTTGTTGTCGATTATCCTTACTGCTTTGCTGCTGCTTAATCCGCTGCTCTTCCACCGTTGGCTCGCTCAGCATCTCGCGAGGAGAGAGAGCGTGAATCTCGTGGGAATGCTCACCAGGGCCGGGGGTGGCAGCCGCCGGAGTCTGGGGCTGCTCGCTCTCTGGCCGACGCTCCTCCTGGACAGCAGAGGCGCCAGAAGCAGCGAGCTTCTCCCCCGTCTCGCGCTGCTCAGGCGGCGTTGACTGCTGAGAAGAACTGACCAGGAACATAGCGCTATTGACCGCTGTTGCCGGGCGATCGAAGCGATAGCGGCGTGCGGGGCGAGTGGTCTGTCCCTCCTCGCTGGTGGACGGAGTGGTCTCGGTCGTGCTGCCACTCTCGCCTGTGCCAGAGCCAGAAGGGGCAGAAGCTGGCTCGCCACCAGCCTGAGCGCCAGCAGGAGCGGCAGGCTGGCCCTCTTCTTCAGGGCTTTTTTCTCCCTCGGAGGGGAGGCGCTCCTCGACAAACGGCTCGCGCAGGCGCCCATAGCGGGGCAGACGAATGCGCGTGGCCGGGCGCAGCAGCGGCGAAGGAGGGCGCTCCGCGGGCTTCTCAGGTGCCGCAGGAGCCTGAGCGGCCTGTGGGATCTGGGGAGCAGACTGCTGCTCCTCCTGAGCCTTCACCGAGTGCTCTTCCGCGGAAGGGGAGGCCGGTTCAGACTGTTCCTGCCCGGCGTCACCTTCTGCTTCAGGGGCCGTCTCGGTGGACGCTGCCGGCGTCAGGGCCTCGGCCTGCCCCTCGCCCTCCGCCAGCGAGCTGGTAGTGACAGTGCTCCAGCTGCCGCTCTCCACGAACGAGAGACGTCCGGGGATGGGCACCGTAGGGAGCGGCGAAAGTGGTCCAGCGGCTGACAGAGTAGCAGACGGGCCGTTGTCATTTTCAGCAGACGAAACCAGGCTGCCCAGGGTATTCAAGGTACTCAGGGCATCCAGAGCCTCATGCACAGCCTCGAAAGTAGCGGCCTGGCGGGCCTCTTCAGCCTGACGGAACTCCTCAATAAACTCACTGAAGGGACGAACATTCCCCTCGCTGAACGGCAGGAAGCCTTCCATGAGCGGGGAAGGCTCCTCGTCCCGCGTCGTCAAGGCCTCCTGTGCAGATGGTGTAGAGGGAGTGGAAAAGGCGGAAAGGAGTTCAGTGGGAGAATAGGCAGCGACGCTTTCCTGGATGTATTGGGAAGAAGCCTCCGTCTGAGACGGAAGCACATAGCCAGGGGCGGCGTCAGCACTCTCTCCTACAGGTGGTTGCTTCTGCCCTTCCACGGTACCCTCCGATAGCTGCGTCCCGGGGGGCGCAGCAGGCTCTAGAGAAGCAGGAGTTGTTGCGTCTTCGGAGGCAAATGCTTCCTTTGCGACGGACACATCAACGTCGCTCTTCTCTGGCTGCGAATGTTCTCTTGTCACAAAAAGATCTCCAGTCTCACTAATTCGGGACCGGAGCGCAGGCGATCGTGTGGAGAGGTACTTGACGCACAGAACCGTCAGGGCGAATGGACGCCGTCATTGCTCGCCTATCGTCTGCTTTACCTCAACGGGTGCTCGGGAAAAGGCAAGACAACAAAGAGTAAGCATCTAGGAAGCACGCCGTACTTTCACCGATCCGCGTTGCAAAGATGGGCGGATGCGCGCCGCCATCTATCCGCCCTGCCTGTCCTTTCCTTCTTGCGACAGGCACCTCACGCTACATGCACGTCCGATCCCGATCTCCTCTACACCGTTCGCAAAGCTTCGATTCACTCTTTTTGCTGTATACCGCCACTGAGAGGCGGAACATGGCTGGGAACGGGGCGAGCGGATGCTTCTTGAGCTTCGCCGGCCCGGCCCCGACCCCGGCCCAGGAACCGCGCGCGGCGCTCGCGATCGCGGTCGCGGCGGGCACTGTGCTCCTGATCACTGGCGAGCGCTGTGGGGGCAGGAGCCAGCTGAGGCGCGGGGCGCCCGCGCTCCTGTTGGCGTGTGATGCGCCAGACGTAGAACATGCGCTCGAGGGCGGTCACTTGTGAGAAAACCGCCAGCAGAACCAGTGCCCAGATCTCAATACCCGCAATCAGGCCAATGGCCAGGATGACGACACGTTCTGGGCGGGCAAGCAATCCTGTTTTACATTCCAGCCCCAGACCTTCGGCGCGCGCCTTAGTATAGCTAACCATCAGTGAACCGACGACAGCGACAAACACCAGGACAATCATCCAGAGCTGCTCATGGCCAAAGGGCCAGAGCTGCTCATGGAGATCTGGACGCTGCAAGACGTACCAGAGCAGCCCAAAGAGAATGATGCTTTCCGAATAGCGGTCGAGAGTCGAGTCGAAGAAAGCGCCAAAGGTCGTAGCAGCCTGGCGAACGCGAGCCACAGCCCCATCGAACATGTCGAAAATGCCAGCAAACAACACCAGCAAACCGCCTGCCACCAGGTACCCCTGCGCAATCACCAGGGCTGTTAAGCCGCTAAGCAACAGCCCGACGAGCGTCAACATATTTGGAGTCACGCCAAGGTTGGCGAGCGGTCTGATAATGAAGGCCACCAGGAGTCGAACTTGTTGCTGGATGCGTCTGCTTAACATATCTTTATTGTACCATACCTGGCCCTCTTCGGACTAGCTCTTTTTTGCGGTGAGCCTGCCACCGAGGGCTGTTCGCACTACGGGAGATACGCACTACCAGACGAAACCAAACGAAACGAACAGTGCCCTGGCCCTGACCTCCTCTCTCTATCGGCCAGAGGAGAGCGAAAGCAAGAAGCGAGGGCGACGCAGGGCAGGCCGCCATTGCGGTGCAACCATTGCACAGCGCAGAGCGTGGGTCAGCCAGCGGTGAGGAGCATCGCCAAGCAGCGCCCCAAGTCGGCATTGAGCGAGCGCCGGGTCCAGTCAGGGCCAGCCGTACTGCTCCCTGTGCCCCAAGATAGCCCTGGCCACTTCTCTGGCAAGAGCCTATGGATCGACATGCGAGGCTGCATCGCTGATCAGAGGTCTGACTGGCCCCAGTCAGGGCCGACCCGCCTACCTGCCAGGGCAACCAGGTAGCACTCTACAGGAGGAGAAGAGGCCCGCCCTGACTAGACTGGCTCTCGCTGGCGCAGGGTATGGAGCAGCTGGCGCTCCTCCAGCAGCTCCTGATAGTAGTCCACCACACGGCGAGCGATCCGCGGCCAGGCATATTGCTGGCTCGTTTGGAGACCAGCCTCAACCAGGCGGCGCCGCAACGGCTCATCTTCCAACAGGCGGCAGATGGCCATGCTCAGCGCGAGGCTATCGCGTGGGGGCGCTAAGAGGCCATTGAGGCCATGAGTGATCACTGTGGCATAGCCCTCGATGTTGCTGGCCACCACGGGCACGCCGGAGGCCATCGCTTCCAGCAAGACCACCCCCAGGCTCTCGCCGCCGATCGAAGGCGCACAGAAGAGATGAGCACTGGCAAAGTAGCGTGGCAGCTCTTCCGCCGAGACACGGCCCACAAACACCACGTCCTGCCAGCCCTGCTTCTCAACAAAGCGTTCGAAACCGCGCTTCAACCCGCCCTCGCCCACGAGAATAAACCGCGTGTCGGGATGGCGCTCACGGATCGTGGGGATAGCGCGCAACAGGTACTTGGCGCCCTTGCGCTTCTCAAACCGCCCGACAAAGAGGATATTCCGCTTCCCATCCATGAACCAGGGCAAAGGCTGGTTCCAGATGTTGAAGCGCTCGAGATCGACCCCATTTGGGATCAGGCGATAGTCCGCCGGAAAGTAGCGTGAGACAAACTGGTAGGCCGCCGGTGAAACGGCGATGCGCCCGGCCAGCCGGCGAAAGTAAGGGCGCAGGAAAGGATGTAGCGATGCATAGGCCAGATAGGGCGTCGAGGTAATCCTGGCGGCAGCAAAGGCATGAAATGTCCCTACATTGATCGCACGAGAGAAACGCAGCACGGCCAGTGGCAAACCGGGAATCAACGGCTCGTGGAGGTGAATGATATCAAAGCGCTCGTGCTGCAGTACCGAGCGCACGCGCCGTCCGAGGTAGGGGTTTAGCGCCACGCGCGCAATTGAACCATTGAAAGGAACGGGCGAAGCCCCGGCCATCTTATAGACTTGCTCCTCTGCCAGCTGCTCATCATCGCGCGAGACCGGGGCAAGGATGCGCACCTCCAGACCCATTTTGCGAAATTCATGCGCCAAATGGCGGACATGTTCACGCACTCCACCAGGATAGCTCCAGTCATATGGAGTCACGAGACCTATTTTCACGAGTCGCTCCCTGCCTTACAATGTTGTAGAGACGCGACTATCCCCTGGACCTTACGCAAGCCCGGCCACGGTCCCCTCCTACTCAGCCAAAGGCGCCATACAACATTTTACCAGACTTTCGCAAGAGCTTGCCTCTTCCAAAAGGAAGGCTCTGCGCGCTTCACGCCGCAAAGACGCGACGATTCCGCTGATTTCGCTTGCTAAAGTGATACTGAGCCAGTTGCAGATAATCGTACATCTGCCAGAGCTTGCCGCCGGGGGCTGTGGTTCCGGCCTGCAGGGACCTGCGCAGGTCCTGAGCTGTCTTCCCCTCAAACCAGGTACAGCCGCGTCCAATGGCATTGAGCGTATGGGCATCGCTGTTGCCCACCTCGGGCAGGCGATACACGCGGCGATTGGTGCGCATGGCCACCTGATTGGCATAGATGCCGCAGAAGCTGGCGTTCCAGGTCTCGATGCCATCGAGTCGGACAGTCTTTGAGCTGACCAGGCGGTCAAGTACCTCGCGCTGGCAACTGTGGCGGAAGAGCCGGTGCAGCGGATGAGCGACGATGGCCAGGCCCCCTTGCTCATGGACCAGGGCAATGCTCTCTTCCATGCTCAGCCCGGGTGGAATGCGCTGCTCGATAAAGAGGGCCAACAGGTGCCCTTCGCGTGTGCTGATTTCCTCGCCAACAATGTAGTCAAAGCGGTAATGGCCTCTGGCCCACAGGTCGCGTGCGCGTAGCGAGCCTTCAATGGCGTCGTGATCGGTAATGGCGATGACGTCCAGGTCGCTAAAGCGCTCGGCGTAGGTGAGAATCTCTTCAACGGTTGCTGTACCATCGCTATAGGTACTGTGAATATGGAGATCGGCCCGGCCCAGCTTTCCAGCCAGAGAAGCCTCGGCGGCTGTCATTTGCCGCTGACGGCCCAGCAAGCGCCTGGCCAGGCTGGTGGGTCGTAATTCCTCTGTCATCCTGTTGCTCATACGTCTAGCCATACTACTCCTTTGGAAGTGAGAAGGTCTGCTCCTCTCTACTTTCCTCGGCCTTGATCTGCTGCCCTTGATTCTCTGTGCCTGCAGCAGCGTGATCCAGCCAGACAGGAGCGAAGACAAGCCACTGCTCGGGATGGGCCCGGATGTAGCGTTCCATGACTTGCACGATTGAGCGCATGAGGGCCTCGGGCTTCTGCTGCTCTTCTTCAGGAAGCGCCAGAGAGATCGGCGCAAATTCGCCTTGCATACGCTTGCCTTCCAGGCGCCAGCCGAAGGCGCCCACGAGAGCTGCGCCTGTGCGCTGCGCCAGCATAGCCGGCCCTCCAGGCAGACGAGCGGTGGCCCCAAAGAAAGGCATCTCGACGCTCTGGCCCACCACGGCCCGATCAGCGGTAATGAGCACCAGCTGATTCTGACGCAACGTGCGCAGAATGGTGCGCATGGCCGTGCCATTTCCCACGGGAAGATATTTGATGCCGTGGCTGCAGCGCAGGCTCAGCATCAGTTCGAGCATGCGTCGATCTTTGAGCTGCTCGACCGGGATCACCAGCTCGTAGCCTCTGGCAACCAGCCACTGGCTCAGGTAGTCGAACGGGCCAAAGTGGGCGGACACTATCAGGACGCCCTTGCCCCGGGCCAGAGCGGCGGCCAGATGCTCCTCGCCTCCGGGAATGATATTGCTGACGATCTCTTCGACCGGTACGTAGGGTAAACAGAAGCCTTCGAGATAGTTGCGTGCGTTGTTGATAAACATCTGGCGCACTGTGCGTCTGAGACGCTGGCGTCCGAGATGTGTGGCTTGTACCTCTGGTCCCAGCACATGCAGCATGTTAATGGTGGCCTGCCGACGTGCCCTGAAGGCAATCAGCCAGGCAAGCCAGCCTAGTAGTACGCTGAGCGGTGGTAGCCAGCGACGCGGCAGGCGCGGAACAATGACGGCGGCAAGGCGAAATAGCAGATACATCGTCGTTGTTTTCTGCCTCAAGAAGCGCTTCTCATGATGTCGCGGCCCGTTGCCTTGCGGTACCTTCTTGCCCAGGTGCCTGGCTGCCTGGAATGGCCGAACAGCGCCCGTCTCCTGAGAGTCGGGCTGGCCTTTCGCCAGCCAGCTCCCTGGGCTGGTATGGCGTTCTCTCTGCATTCCGTCGTCCCCGGCGCTGGTGATGCGTCTGGCCTGCCACTGGAGCAGGCCCAGGCAGGCGCCTGCGCCACAGTTATGACGTCGCCTGCGTCGCCTCGCTATCTATGGCCGCTCTCCCGCGAATGCAGAGAGCAGTCAGGTTGCTTTCTCCATAGCTAGGGATCAGCGGCAGGCCAGAACGGGCGAAACATGTACCACTGATCGGGATAGCTACGGACCATCTCCTCTAGCGCATCAAAGATAGATTGGGTCAGGCGCACGACTTCGGCCTCGCGGTCCCCTTCGGGCTGGGGGAAGACAGGGGGGAAGGCGCGCATATAGCACTGCCCCCGTCTGCCATACCAGACGAAACCGGACATAATGGCGGCGCCTGTCCTTACTGCCAGCCTTGCCGCACCAGCGGGCACATAGGTTGTGCGCCCAAAGAATTTCACTGGCACGCCCTCGCTCTCCGTCAAGGGGCGATCGATGACGATGGCCAGCATCTGATTTTGCTGCAGAACACGCAAAATTGGGCGAGTCGAGCGCTCCATTGGGATGATACCGATTCCTTTGTCCTGGCGCTGCTTTTGCACCAGGGCGTTCAGCCGGGGATCGGCAAAGGTTTCGGCGATGGCCGAGAAGGGTACCTCGCGGGCAATGATGGCGCCAGCCAGGTCCCAGTTGCCAAAATGAGCGGTGGTGAGAATCACGCCGCGACCAGGCTGGAGCGCCTGCCGAAGATACTCGCGCCAGGAGGAGGCTCCCCGCGTCAGGTCCCGCCCCTGTCGTTCGATAGCCTCGATATCGAGCTGGGCAAAACTCAAGAAATCGGAGGCGTAGCGCCCGTAATTGCTCCAGGAGGCGCGCGCCAGCCGGCGCACAGTGCGATCGTTGGGCGAACGACCCAGGACCTGAGCCATGTTGCGCTGCGTTACCCGGCGCTTGGAGCGCCAGGCCAGATAACTTGCCGTTCCGACCACCGCCCCGATAGCGTGGCGCCAGGACTGGGGTGTACGCCCCGCGAGGGTACTTGTACCTCGTGCCAGCCAGTAGATGACAGACACCGGTTACTCCTCCAGGTTGACTTCAGCCGCCGCCTCCGTCTTGGGCAGACTCCCGACGGGCAGCGTTGCCAGCACGAACCCGGGATCGACCAGTTGCTGTAGCCGCTGCAGGCAATACTGAAAGCGCTCTTTATCCAGTGAACAGTAGACCTGGCGTCCGGCGCGACGCATGCGCGTCAATCCAGCGCGCTGCAGCTTCCGTAGATGCCAGGAAACCAGCGGCTGGCTGATCTCTAGAGCGTCTGTCAGCGCTGTGACCGTCATCTCCGGCTTCCGCGCCAGATGGTAAATGATGGTCAGACGCACAACGTCCGCCAGCGCTTTCATCATCGTTTTCAGTTCACGCCAGTCATTCGATCTGTCCAAGTCGATCCTTCTTTGCGTGCGCAGACGATTTTGTATAAATCTTTGTTTATATACTAACGCGCGTCGGCAAGGCTGTCAAGATGGGAATGGAGCGCGCAGAGCTGTCAGAACGCTCAAGAAGGGCTTTGCCGCGGCAGAGATCGAACAGCTCTTCTGTAAGCCGCTCCACTGGCAAGGGCTGCCACGGGAAAGATTGCCGAGGCAAGAAGGAAGATTGAGGACTGCAGAGGCACAGGTGGACCCAAGCGGCAGCAGGCAGGATGAGAAAAAGAGCCGGAAGTGGAGCGTTATCATGGCCACTTCCGGCTCTCTTTATCCATGAGCGTTTTTCCTGACGATCTCGCTGAGCAGACCGTGAGCCAACAACTTCAGCCAGGCTCACGAACTGACAGCCCGGGTAACAAAGAGTGGGTGACCAGGGACTCGAACCCTGAACCTAGCGAGTGAAGCAGACAGCCAGCACAGCCTTACGACGAGAGCCGCCAGCCGAGGCCGAACCTGGCCGGTCTGGGCTATGCTGGTCATCCCCTCCCGAACCGGACGTGCACCTTTCAATGCATCCGGCTCTCCAGAGAAGCGCCTTACGCACTTCTCCTGCGCCCCTTCCCCGTGTATCAGCCATTGCGCTGATCGTTTGAGTACTATGAGCGCTCCGTCACCATGAGCCCCAGGGGACGAGAGAGAAACCCTGTAGCTTTTAGGTGATCCCGCAGTTCCCACGGCGCCCCGCTCCGTACGTAGGTCTCCCTTCATGCACAAGTGCCTCCTGGTGGGAGCATTCGTCAGCCCTCCTAATCACAGCTGACGACACCAAGGGAGGCCAGCGAGGGATTCAACCCCTGGCGGGCTTGACCATATACGGCCTAGCTGCCGCTGTTAAGAGCTTACAGCATTGAGTCTCGACTCGCCATTCCATCTTGCTGGCCGACGAGCGCGACCATCAGATGCTGAGACTCTCAACACCGACTTTTCCATCATGCTGTTGTCCCCCGCCACCTTTCGGCGCGAGGTAAGATGGTGCTTTAGCCACGTCTGCTCCAGTGGCGTCGGGTCTTTCCCGACAGGGACGCTGTGAGCACAACGGCGCACTTAAGAGTCGCTTGCTCTACCGATTGAGCTAGTCACCCAGCTTGACAGTGAAGCCGTAGCCCCGAGCTTGCTCCGGGTGCTGCGGTGGCACTGCACAGTGAAGGATAGCATATCTGGCGTTTCCCGTCAAGTAGGGAAGAGGCTGTTGGCAAAAGTTCGCCAGCGATTGCCTCTTCCTGTCCCTGTTCCCGGGAGTGGGCGAGAGCGAGAAGTGGGGGCAGAGCTGCCCCATCAACCCGGCTCGGAGGGAGCTGCCAGTGGGTTAGAAGGCAGCTGATGGCCTGAGCCATAACGGCTCAAGAGGCCACTGCCCGGGCCTGTGCTTCGTCCGGCGAGCAAAGGAGCAGCTACTGGAGCTGGCCGGACAGGAGCAAATGAGGGTAGCGCGCCTGCGGGAACGGGCTGCTGATCTGGCAGGTGGGAGAAGGAGTCAGACCAACGTCCGGTCTGGCTGCCCGTGGTCAAGGCCGTCTCCAGGGTTCCGGATCTGGCTGACAGGTTCCAGAGAGAGAAAGCATCTGTATCGCGGCCAGAGAGTGAACCAACCAGGCCGGCGAGGGATGTATTTGAGGACGTCTGGACTGGCCCGGCGGTGGCGAGCACCAGGGTATCGGTGACCGGTTCTGGCGCTGATCCCGCCCCTGTCGGTGCAGTCTCAAGCGAGGCAACCAGGAGGCGCTGGCGGCGGTGCAACCAGACGGCTCCCAGGGCCAATGCAAGCGCGGAGATCAGGCCGAAGGCGATCAGGGCCAGGTCCTGTCTACCCGGTCTGTCCGCTGCGCCCGTGGAAGAGGTCGCTGCGGTCGCGGGAGTAGCGGAAGAAGAGGGCGCCGACTGAGGCTGGCCATCTTCTTGCTCGGTACGGGTCTGCTGCTGGCTCTTGTTCTGCAGGGCGGTGGCAATCTTATATTTCAGCGTTGCCGGGGTTGGTGTTGGCGTTGGCGTTGGCGGCGGGGCCTGATTGCGATAGATGGTCATCAAATTCATGACCTTGGCAGCCCACGAGCCGGAGCTAGAGGTCCCAACATAAGGGCCCGCGATCAGATAAACGGTCGTCAGCCCGCGAGCAATATAGCGCTGCTGGACGATGGAAAACCAGTCCTGGATGGCCGCGGCATACGAGGGATAGATAGTATAGCCGCCGGCATCGCTGGGATAGCTCGCGCTGGCGCGGACACCGCCCGGATTACGGTCGCCCAGGCCAACCCCTGCCGCTCCCTGGTTGGTCTCGACGTACCAGACGGCCAGCGCAAAGGCGTCATCGATATTGGTCTGGCGGGCCGCCTGCTCAACCACCTCACCGGTGCCAGCCATAGGGGTCGATGCCAGAATACGGTTGACGGTCTCTGCTGGCAGCGTTGGCGGTCCCAGCACACTGGCGCCGCTGGCCTGGCTGCCGGTGCTGCCATTCATGATTTGCCACGTCAGAACCAGGGTCCCGACGAGGAGCAGCACCAGGCTGATCAGCATGGCCTGCAGCGAACGCCGGAGGTGTGGCAGTGGCAACGCCGGCTGAACAGTCTGAGTGATCAGCTTGCTCTTCATCATACTCCTGTTATCGCTGAAGCCAGCGAGGCGAGCCACCTCTCTGCCACCTCTCCGCCAGGCCTCACTGCAGATTCCAGCTCGATCAGATCGCTGAGATCATATCTGCTTCTTTTTTCTTGTTTAGACTGTACCTATGACAGTGGACTGCCCCGTCTTTTGTGGGCGTTTCTCAGGATGATCTTGCTGATCTTCTTTACCAGAGTTCGCAGCTCTCAAGTGTTGCAAAGTAGGACAGGCGCCCGGCGCCTTTCTCCTTTCCTACGCCAGAAGGAATGGCCGGAAGACCGAGAGCGTCTATGCTGATTGTACCATCCAGCGCGAATTTACTTGTATCAATAGCATCCAGCATAGGTAGTATCTCCCATAAATGGTATGCTATACTGGAATGCACGAGAGCGACGAAGGCGCTGCAGGCCCTCTGCCTGGCCGGGTCTTGCTGGTCATGAGAGGCAGCGAGTTTGGACCGGCCCGGCGGCGCCGGCGGCGGGCCGAGGAGCTTTGATGTCCGTGAGGAGAGACAGGGGGTTCACCATCAGTCCCATCAGTCCACAGAACGATCAGGGGAATGCCCAGACGGGACGCCTGGGACGCCATACCCTGCTCCACAAGCGCTATATCATCTTGCGGGTGATCGGCCAGGGGGGCATGGGAGCAGTCTATCAGGCGCGCGATACGAAGCGGGGCGAGATCTGCGCGGTGAAGGAGATGAGTCTCTCTTCCGTGCCGCCTGGAGAACAGGGCAAGGCTCTGGAGAATTTTCTGGCCGAGGCGACCATTTTGTCGCGCCTCAGCCACCCTAACCTTCCCGCCTTTACCGACTTCTTCAGCGAAGGTGAGCGCCATTTCCTGGTGATGGAGTATATCGATGGGAAGACGCTGGAAGAGCTGCTGGAGGAGAACGGCGCTCCCTTCTCCGAGCGGCGCGTGCTGGGTTGGGCTCGCCAGATCTGCGACGTCCTGGAGTATTTACATAGCCAGCAGCCGCCGGTGATTTTCCGCGATCTCAAGCCGGGCAATATTATGCTGCGGCGAGATGGGCGCATCAAGTTGATCGATTTCGGTATTGCCCGACTGGTGCGTCGTTCTTCTTCACAGGACACTCAGCTGTTGGGCACTCCTGGTTTTGCTCCTCCAGAGCAGTATGGCAGCGCTCAAACGGATCAGCGCTCCGACATCTACTCGTTGGCGGTGACGCTCTTTCAGCTTTTGACGGGGACATTGCCAGAAAAGGGCTTTGGTCTGCCAGATGCACGCACGCTGAATCCAGCGATTTCGCCAACGGTGGCGCGGGCTTTGGAGAAAGCGGCCTCTCTCGATCCCAATGACCGCTATCCAAGCGTGGCCGTTTTCCGCCGGGCTCTCTTCCGCGTGGGCACACTCCCCTTCGAGAACGGGCAGGAGGCCACAACGCCAGAAGAGCTGGCCGAGTTGTGTGCCCGCTTCCCCGAGGAGGGGGCCGACTATCTGTTCAGCGGGGAGATCGAGTCGTGGCTGGAGGAGATCGGCGAGAGCGACCTGGCGCGCAAGGTGCGCCGCTTACGAACGACGACCGGCGATCCCGAGCTGGGCGTTGAACGGCTCATCCAGCTAATTATGGGACCCGATGCCCATCTGCGCACGAAAGCACAGCGGTCCGTCAATGCCACAGCCTCCACGGCCTCTGAGGCGGCCCGAGGACATTCTCCCGCCCGCCCCCGTAAGGCGCCGCTGATGATTGTCCGCCCGGCTACGATTCATTTTGGCCAGGTCTACCCGGGCCTGTCCGCCCCTATGTTGCTCACAATCACGGGGAATCAGGGTTCGGTCGTTCAGGGCACCATTCAGCCTGTGGAACCCTGGATTATCGTGGATCAGACCCGCTTTGATGGGATGAGTACACTGGTGCGCGTGCGCGTCGATAGCAGCCAGCTTGCAGGCTCGCAGCGCTATAGCGGCACTATTGTGATTACGCCTCTCGGCGAGACAGCCGGGAAGCCAGTGGAGGTGAAAGTGGAGGTGGAGGTGATGAATTATACGGCCACGGGGCCGATGGCGGCTAGCGGGACCAGAGCGGGCAGCGGCCAGGTCTCTTCTGGCAGCGTTGGCGCCGGCACCAGTCAACGCCTGTTGCCTCCCAGCCAACGCTCCGGCTCGATGGCCCCAGCGCTGCCCGCCTATATCAATCCCCAGGATGAGGCCTATAAGGCGAAGTATGGACAACCAGGGGGTTGGGACCCGCTACGGGCCAGTCCTGCTGAGCGCCGCCGGCTCTATTGGCTCCAGGTCTTCGCTGCGGCTTTACTGTCTCCCTCTCTGTTTTATGAGCTATATTCGCAATTGCCTTTCTTTTCACACTTACCTCTACCACCTGATCCAGCTTTTCTACCGGCGCTGCTGGCGATGCTCCCACTGGCTCCTCTGGGAGCCTTGTTGCTGAATGCCGATCACGGTTGGCAGCTCCCTGCCTTGCTGAACCGTTTCTGTACGGGGCTGGCCACTACCCTGGCGGCCCTCGGCCTGCTGGAACCTGCCTGGCACAGCGGATTTCAGGATGGGGCGTCTCCACTCCATGCCTTGACCTTGCTCGTTCTGGCAGCCCTGGCCGGCACTCTGGGCAGCAGTCAGTTTCTCAGCAGTCGCTTGCTCGCGGGAGCGACCTGGGCGATGAAGCGTTTCCGCCTGCCGACCCTGGCCCTGTTGATGGTTACCGGGGTGAGTCTTGGCTTGAGTCTGGCCCTGGGGACCAGCCTGAGTCTGCTGACGCCGCTGGCCGTGGCCGCGGGGGCTGCTGTGGCGTTAGCGTTAATCTTCCGTATCGATCGACTGATTGGGCACCCATAGCTGTGGATGGGAAAGAGTCGATGAGATCAGCTGAGAGCGAGCAGTCAGGGCGGAAAGGGAAAGTGGTTGTAGTGCTGGGGCCGACCGCTTCGGGCAAGAGTGCCCTTGGCATCCAACTCGCTCAGCGCTTTAACGGTGAAATCGTCTCTGCCGATTCGCGCCAGGTTTACCGTGGTTTGGACCTCGGCACGGCCAAGGTCACGCCAGAGGAGCGGGCGCTAGTCCCCCACCACTTGCTCGATGTGGCCGATCCGGACGAGGTTTACAGTGCTGCCCGCTTTCGCGAGAAGGCCCTGGCAGCGATTGAGGCCATCGCGAGTCGTGGGAAACTGCCTTTGCTGGTCGGTGGTTCTCCCCACTATATTCAGCTGGTTGTAGACAACGTGCAGGTGCCCCAGGTGCCTCCCGACATGGAGCTGCGTCGTCGGCTTGAGCAGCGCCCACTTGCAGACCTGGTTGCCGAGCTGGAGAGACGCGATCCGCGGGCCGCGGCCCGCATCGACCGTCGCAACGCGCGGCGAGTGATTCGTGCCCTGGAGGTCTGTCTTCTGACTGGCAGGCCCTTCTCCGAGCAGCAGGGGGCACCTGCTCCCCTTTACGAGAGCCTTCTCCTGGGTATTCACTGGCCACGAGCGGAGCTGTATCGTCGCATCGACCAGCGTGTCGATGAGCGCCTACGCCAGGGCATGGTCGATGAGGTTCGTCGCTTGCTGGCTCAGGGCCTCAGTCACGAGCGTCTGGAAGCCCTGGGGCTAGAGTACCGTTTTATCGGTCGCCTGCTGCGTGGCGAATACGAGAACGAGGCGGAGATGGCAGCACAGCTGAAGCATGCGATCCACGATTTTGCCCGTCGGCAGCTCAGCTGGTTTCGCCGTGATCAGCGCATTCTCTGGCTGGAGGGTCCCGACCTGGAGCGAGCCGCAGCAGAAGTGGAGCGCTTTCTTGAGGAGTCGCACTGACAGAAGGAGCCTTTGTTAACAGTTAACAGCAGGGCAGTCGGTGGCAGCGACTGCTCTGGCATCCAGGAGGAGCCTGCTCGCTGGGAGCAGGTTCCTCCTGGCGTAGGTCTGCGCAGAGCGGTGCCTGGCCCACCTAGGCCACGACCGAGGTTGCTTCCGAGCTGGTTTCGGGACCTTCCTCTGACGAGGGGCGGCTGCCATTGCCATTGAGCGAGCTGCGCGGCATCACCACAGGTAGATTGCTCTCGACCACCTGTCCCCCATCGATCAAGAGATAGTAGGGGAACTGAGCGGGATCAAAAGCACCGCTGTGCGAGATAAAGAAGACCTGCTCGAAGTGCTGGCCCAGCATCTCACCGGTCACAACTTCGACCACAGCCTGCGCTCGCCGCTGATCGAAGGAGCTAAGCGGCTCGTCGAGGAGCAAAAAGCCTGGAGCGGCATTGAGCTCGCGAGGCAGGGCCGCGATCGCAAAAGCCAGACGCAAGGCAAAGGAAATCTGGTCTGCAGCTCCGCTGGAGAGTGCTTCGCGCGGGATATACTCGCCAGCTGCCGAATCCCAGACCCGCCAGCGCAGGGGTCCGCCGCTGGCGCTGCCCTCTTCTGGCTCGGTCACCAACTGCACATCGTGGTAACGGCCACTGGTCAGGAGGGGCAGAATTTGCTGCATGTAGTATTCGGTGCGCGGGACCATCTTGCGCATCAGGCGTTCGATGACCGCAGCGATCAACATACTGCCACGCTTCTTGGTTTGATAGCTGCGTTCCTGTTGCTCCATGCGCTTGCGAGTCTGCTCCAGATCGAGGCGCTCGCCGCCAGTTCCCAGTTGCTGGCTCAGCTCCAGCTCCTCCTTCTCACGCAGCTGGAGCTCGTGCTCAAGCTGCTCGCGCTCTTGCTCTAAACGCTGGCGATCGGCGACGCCATACTCGCCAACGAGAGGCCAGACGGCCACAATTTCTTCGCGCTGGTAGCCCTGGGGAGTGGGGCGCCCACGCAGCTCAAGCAGAGAGCGAATCCGCTCGTGGATCTCCTCGATTTCCTGCCGACACAGCTCGATCTTGGCCCGCGAAGCTCCCTCTTGCATCTGCAACTGCTCCAGCTCTTGCAGAATGCTTTCTTCGCTGGCAGCCTGCAGTTCCTGCTGACAGCGAGCACGGAGGCCGTTGAGCGTCTCGGCAAAGGGATTGGGCGGGATAATCCAGCTCCCGAGCACCGTGCTGAACTTGGCCAGCTGCTGATAGTAGCCAGAGAGGGACAGTTGACGCTCTTTGAGGAGGGCAGCGTAGTGCTCGCGGCGTCCCTGCAGCTCGATGCGGCGCCCGAGAGTAATATGGAGCGCCTCCAGTTCGCGGCGCGCCGCGCTCTCTGCGCTGCTGACCTGAGCCTGACCGAACTGCAGGCCGAGGGGCTTGACGCGCTGGCGCAAGGAATCTGTCAGTTTCTGCAGGGCCTCCCTGAGAGCGGCCTGCTGCTCGCGGGCGCGCGCCAGCTGTTGGAGGGGATCGCTCGTCTGGAAGCGTTCGAGGCGCCCGAGGAGCACCTGCTTGCGGGTCTGGAGACCTTCCAGCTCCTGCTCACAGCTCTTGATCTGCTCCTGCAGCTCGGCGATCGCATCGATCTTGCCGTCGAGGGCGGCGATCTCCAGCTCGGCAGTTTTGAGCGCCTCCTCAATGATGGCCTTTAGCTCGGCATGTTTTGCGGGGGAATTGAAGACGTTAGCCTCGAAAGTAGGAATCGGCAGACCCTCTTGACCCATCAAAGTCGCCAGCTCATGGCGAGCCTGATCCACGGCCACCAGGTCGCTGCGGAGCTTGCTGTGGATATCATCCAGATCTTTAGCGCGGGCCTCCTCCTCCAGCTCGCTCACCTGCCTGCGCAGAGTGGCGACCGTCTCGGCACCCTGTGTCACCTGAGTGCGCAGAGTGGCCAGGCGCTCACGAGCTTCAGCCAGGGCCTGCTGCTCATTGAGAGAAGAGCGCTCGGCCTGGGCCTGCTCAATCAGGCGCCGGGCCTCATCAGGCGAAGCCGGGATTTCGGCCCCGAGGGCACGAATCTCCTCTTCGACGCGGGCCAGGGCCTCTTGACCCCCATTGGCGCGGGCCGCCGCCTCACGAGCTGCCACCATTGCCCGGACATGATTGAGCGCGTCCTGCTCGCGCTGTAGGGCCTGTTGGACAGAGATCCGCGCGCGACTATAGCGGATAAAGATGACGACAAAAGCGGCAACGCAGGCAGCCGCCAGCACAATGCCGATCACCGCCGGAACCAGGAGCTGCGAGAGCGCCCAGATGAAGCTCAGGAGAGCGGCGATCCCGAAACCGATGCCGGCCACGATTAGAAAGGCGAGCAGGTGGCGCACCACGCTGAGAGCGGCGGCAACCTCTTGATGACAGCGCTCATGTTGTTGATAGGCAGCGCGAACCTGTCGTTCAGCCTCCGTCAAGCCGCGCAACTTATCGCGCAGGTGCAGCCACTCCTCTAGCTGGCGCGCCAGATTTTGACGACGCCAGCGCTCCTCGTAGGTCGCGACTTGCTGCTCGGTCTGGCGCGTCTCCTGCTCAGAGCGAGCCTGTTGCTGCTCAGCCTCGCGCAGGCGGCGGCGTGCATCCTCAATGCGGTTCTCCAGCTGCTCAGCCTGCTCACGTGCCGCCAGGTGCTGGGCATAGCGCTCCTCAGCCTGACACAGCGTCTCTAAGCGGGAGGCCAAATGACGCAGGCGCCGCAGCCGCTCCTCCAGGGAGGGCCGTCCGGCCCGGCGGCGCTCTTCCAGCTCGCTGCGAGTCAAACGGGCCTGATCGAGGCGGGCCTGAGCGCGGCTGATTTGCGTCTCCAGCTGCTCGAGGTTCTCCTCAAAGGTCGTGCGCTCCTGAGCCTCCTGCTCCAGCTCCTTAATGGTACTGACCGTAGCCAGGAGGTCAGTAGCCATGCGCTCCAGAGTACCGAAAGAGCGCGAGAGATCTTCAAGCTCGCGCACCCGCTTCTCCAAAGCCGGCAGCTCTTGGCGTTCGCGCAGTTCCAGATCGGCGATCTGGCGGTCCAACTCTGGCAACTCGCGGCGGGCCTCAGCCATCTCATCGTAGGCAGTAATCAGCTCAGCGAGGATCGCCTCAGCCTTCTTCAGCTGCTGCACGCGAGCCTGGCGGCTCTTCAGCTCGGAACGCTTCTGCTGGATAGTCGAGAGATTGCTCTCCTGCTCAGCAATCTCTGCCTCTTGCTGCTCGATCTCGGCCAGATACTCATTGACGGCCACAGCGTCCAGGGCTTCCTCGACCTGGCCTAGCCTGGCGCTCAGCTCGGGAATGCGAGCCTGCAGCTCGGCCAGCCGCAAGCGCGCAGCGCACTCGCGCAGCTGCTCCTCATCCTCGGGGGTCAGACGAAACTGCTCAGCCAGGCGTGTCAGCTTCTCCAGGCCCAAGAGGCGGCGCAGAGCAAGCTCGCGTTGACCGCCACTGATCTGCTCAAGACGTTGGAGGCCCTTCTGCTCGATCAGGCAGGAATTGCGCAGCGTCTCACCATCGAGGCGCCCCAACTCGGCAATGATGCGCTCATTAGCGGCGCGCAGCTGAGTGATTGGCTCGCTCTCAGGCATGCCGAGGCGACGGACCACAAGCGAGACGCGCTGGCCGCTGCCGCGCTCAATCGTGCGCGTGATAGCCAGTTCAGTGGCGCCCACGGAGAGCGTCAGCTTGACGGAAGCCTCCGCCTCTCCGTACATAATCAGGTCGTCCAGCGCCCGTTTCTCCCGATGCGTAGTGAGTGGCTCGCCAAAGAGAGCAAAGTAGATACATTCAAAGAGGGTTGATTTACCAGCCTCGTTCGGCCCCTGGATCAGGATACTTCCGCGCTGGGGAAAGTGCAGATCTATTTCTCGCAAGAGCCTGAAACGCTCGACTGTCAGATGTTTCAGAATAATCATTTCTGCTTCACTCCGTTCACACTCCTCTCGGGAGATGCGAGCGCTCTCCGCCGTTTTTTTCAGAGAGTCGAGCAGAGAGGCCAGCATGCTCGCCGCGACCCGCCCTTTCGCTACCACATCTCCTTCACATAGCTCAGCGGTGCAGAGCCTCCGACCAGCGAGCGCACCGATCAGGCGTCACAGGAGCGGGCGCTCAGAGCGCTTCGCGCTAATGGATTTCATCCAGAGCATTCAGCAACACTTCTTTTGTCACCAACAGAGCTTTTTTTTCTTGTTCATCAGAGGCGGCAGCGATCCACTCATCGGCCAGAGCAGCCAGCTCCTCGCGAGGAGAGAAACGCTCGCTGGCCTCAGTCGGGCCGACACTGCTGGAAGCCTCATGGTCAGGCACCAGGGTCAGGGCCGTATCGTCAATGGCCAACGAGAAAGCGTGCTGCTCGCCATATCGGCGGATCTGGTTCAGATCGAGCTGATGATATTGCTGGCGCGTCAGCTCGCCCTCCAGCTTCAGCTGAACCATCGTCTGTTGATCGCAGAGAGGGCGCAGACGCTCCAGAATAACGGTCGTGGGAGAGCCAGCAGTAGAAGCAGCAGACGCCGCAGCGCCAGTCTCGCCGCTGGGCGTCCCTGTCGGTGGGGCTGGCCAGAGCGCGCTGGTTGGTACCACCAGACGACGCAGGCGTACAGCCTCGACAGCGATATGCTTGCACCAGCGAACGCCATCGCTCGCCAAACCGAGAAAGACAAAGCCAGGCTCGGCATCGGGGTCATTGAAATCAATATGCTGAGTCGGGCCCGCCACGATCAGCTCGCACTGGCCAACGCGCAGCTGCTGAAAGGCATGATGATAACCGGCCAGGACATACTGGAAAGCGGTCTGCCGGGCCAATGTCGAGCGGCTCACCAGAGCCTGGGCCTGAGCTTCGGCAGGGGCAGGCTCGGCGCTCAGGCCCTCAATAGGGGCATGGAGAATCAAAATACGGATCTGGGCACGCTCAAGCTCAGCAGCGGGACGAACGGAGGCCAGAGGATCACCTTCCTGGCCAGCGCGCACACTCAGACCACAGAGACCGACCCGTATCTGCCCAATCTCACAGAAGGCCGGCGCTAATTCGATCAGAGGTTGCCTGCTTCCCAGACTGGCCCCCGCCGTTGTCGTGGCCGACGGCTGGGAAGCGGGCGAGAGCGGTTCAAAATAATGGAGGGCGCCGAGGCGGGCGAAGCTCAAGTGAGGCGCGGGCAGCGCCCCCTCAGCGAGGGCCCGGCCCAGCGGCGGCGTATCGTGTAGCCCACCGACCATAAACGTGCGCACACCCGCCTGACGGAGCTGAACCAGACGCTCGGCCACAAAGCTACGCTCATGCTCAGCCGGATTCAACGAATCGAAAAGATCCCCGGCCTGAATGAAAAGATCAACGCCCTGACCAATCGCGAAATCAACCGCCTGTTGAAAGGCATGCCGTAGCTGGCGTGCTCGCTCCTCGCGCCGGCGCATCGGCTGGCCAGCGGCAGCGCCCAGATGGTTATCTGCCGTCAGAACCACCGTGATCACATCGCGCGGGCGCGAAGCCGCATCCTGCTCCTCACTCGCCTGCTGCTCAGGGTCCAGCTTCTTTTCTGAACCCTCCTCCACAAGTTCTTCTGTCATCGCAAGCTACTTCCAACTGAACTGAGAGACGATCTTACTGCCGTGCAACAAGTCGCAGTGATCTTTCCTGCACACAGAATTGATGGTAAGAGGAGTCTATCATAAATTATGACGATTAAAAAACAGGCGGCCCGGAAAGAGGGACCATTTGGGGGATGAGCAGGCAGGCCGCGTTTTCCTGGGGAGGCCGTCCCTGCTCGAAGCAACCGGGCAGGCAGGTGAGCGGGGGTGTCAGGAAGAGACAAATAGAGGACGAGTGACACAAAAGTACTGCCTGAAAACAAGAGCTTGGGCAGACAGCAAGTGAAAACATTACTATATTATATGATTCATCGTCTTGCACTCATTCTCTTTACCGTCATCCATTGTGGGCTTAGAGGGAGTAGAGCAGAGTGGTGGCAGTCAAAACCTTGAAGGATGGCAGGGAGAGCAGAGAGATTCTGCTCGCCTTTGCCAGGAGCATAAAGGAGCGCGATCTCGTGACCTACGAGCATTCGCGCCGGGTTGCTGTCTACGCCTATCGTTTGGCGAGCAAGTTGGGGTGGGAGCACGGTCAGGCCCGTGATCTGGCCCTGGCGGCTCTGGTCCATGATCTAGGGAAAACCTGGATTGCCAATGAGATTTTGCACAAATCCGCCGCCCTCTCTGCAGAGGAGCGGCGCAAGATGCAGCGTCATCCAGTGATCGGCGCACGCATTTTGATTGGGTGCGATGTGGACCCGTTTTATGTTGAAACGGTCCTCTACCATCATGAGCGCTGGGATGGTCAGGGTTATCCTTCCGGATTGCGCGGCGAGGCTATTCCTTTGAGTGCGCGCATTTTGACGGTGGCCGACGTCTACGATGTCTTGACCTCGCAGCGCCCTTACAAAGAGCCATATTCGTCGGAGATGGCTCGCGAGTGTATCGGGCGCGACGCCGGCACCAGCTTCGACCCCACGGTGGTGGCCGCTTTCGTGGAACTGCTGGATACGACGCCGAATTTCCTCCTCCCCTGTCAGCCAGCCGACCTTGATCGGTTAGCAGAGATCGCCTTGTTGCAGCTGCCCTGATTCCTGCAGCAGTATCTGTGGTAGCAGGCGGTTAGAAGCCGGGAGAGGGGAGCCTGGGCTATGGGGAGAGGAATGGGGAAGGTCGCCCCGACAGGTTCTAGAAGCAGTCGACCAGTGGGCCATTACCCTGCTGGCCCACTGGTCGGGACTGGCAGGTCCTGTCTTGTCAGCCTCGGGCCAGGGTCGGCAGATCGAAGGTGGGTCCGTCCTGGCAGATGAGGCGCGGGTTACGGCTGGTCTCCAGGGTACAGGCCAGACAGGTACCCGTGCCACAAACGAGGGGCTGGAGTACAGCGACCTGGGCAAAGCCTGGACGGCGCAGGCGCTCGAAGCGTTGATAGAGTTGCAGCGCCGTTTCACGTGAAACGCCCAAACAGACAGCATCGGCCCAGCTAAGATAGTCCCCCAGTGTAGTCAAGAGTCCTCCTTGCTGGCCCGTATCCTGAGCGGCTCCGCCAGCGCTCGTCACCAGATGATACTCAACTTCCTCCGGCAACAGCGCAGCCGGGTAGCTTTCTTGCGGCTGCGTCACCTCTTGCACAAGGGTCACCGCCAGTCCCTGCTCGCTAGCACGCTGAGCCAGCAACGCCAGCGCCACCACCCCAAAGCCCTCGGCGACCAGCAGTAGCGTGCTCAGGCGGGACGGCAGTTGCCACCCCTGGCCCAATGGACCCAGCAGGTCCAGCTCTTCCCCTGCGGGGCGCCGTGCTAACCAGGCCGTCCCGCGCCCACGTACCTGGAACAGAATACGGCAGTGCTGGCCCTCAACGCTATGCACAAAGAAAGGCCGGCGCAGCAGAGGATCAAATGCCCCCTCCTCAGCACAGCGTACCATACAGTACTGGCCTGGACGCACCGCCTGCGCCAGAGCCGGTGCGCGCAGCTCCAGCAAGTGTAGCTCTGGCCGTACAGCCAGGTTTTCCTCAATTATCGCCCGATAAAGACGCATACTCGCTGTGCTCCTCTCCTTCTTCCGCTGCTCACCTACACGGCACTGATCTTAATCTGTGGCGATGAGGCCGAGGAAATTACGAGTACGCTCGCTCTGTGGATCATCGAAAATCTGCTCAGGGGGACCTTCCTCTACAATTACCCCGTGATCCATAAAGATCACGTGATCGGCGACATCGCGAGCAAAACCCATCTCATGGGTTACTACTACCATCGTCATGCCTTCCTCAGCCAGCTGGCGCATGACCTTCAGCACTTCGCCCACCAGCTCGGGATCGAGGGCCGAGGTTGCCTCATCGAAGAGCATCAGCTTGGGACGCATGGCCAACGCTCGCGCAATGGCCACTCGCTGCTGTTGACCGCCCGAGAGCTTATGAGGATAGACGTGGGCCTTCTCCTCCAGGCCGACCTTGCGCAGCAGCTCCATTGCTTGAGCGACTGCCTCGCCTCGCGGCATGCCCAGGACATGGATGGGGGCTTCGATAACGTTCTCCAGGGCCGTCATATGGGCAAAGAGGTTGAAGCGCTGGAAGACAAACCCAATCTGGGCCCGCATTTTGGCGATTTCGGCCTCCTGAGCCTCGACCAGTCGTCCCTTCACCAGACGGTAGCCAACAAGCTGCCCATCAACATAGATGCGGCCACTATCGATCTTCTCAAGGTGATTAATGCAGCGCAGCAAGGTTGTTTTGCCGGAGCCGCTGGGGCCAATGATCACGACGACCTGCCCACGCTTCACCGTCATACTGACATTGTTGAGGACGAGCAGGTCGCCAAAGCGCTTTACCGCCTGCTCGACGAGAACCATCTCCGCGCTCTCAGCGGCTTGAGAGGGAGCAGCCGAGAGAGGAGGCTCTTGCTCCTGATAACCGTTATAGCTTTGCTGCTGTGTCACTGGTAGCGCCTCCTTTCAAGCAGACACGCATTAGCGCGCTCCTCCATGTCCACCAGCGATCAACTCCCCGGACTCCAGGGGTGGATTGCCGAATCCCAGAACTCGCTGGGCCCAGCTCTTCTGTCCTGGGCGCCGACCTGGTCGTCCGCCTTTGGCTGCGTACTCGGGGTCCAGCCGACGCTCAATCCAGCGCTGGAAGTAGTCCCACAAGGTAGTCAGCAGCAGATAGTAGACGGTGGCCACGATCAGCAGTTCGAAAATCGAGAAGGTTGGCGCCCCCAGAATCTCGGCGGTCCCAGTCAGCTCCTCCAGCCCGATGACAGAGGCGATCGAGGTGGTCTTGAGCATATTGTTAAACTCATTGCCGAGGGGAGGGATAATGACCCGCGCCGCCTGTGGCAATATAATGCGGCGCATAGCCAGCCAGTAGCGCATGCCCAAAGCGCGCGCAGCCTCCATCTGCCCTGGATCAACCGAGCTGATGCCCGCCCGGATGATCTCCGACATGTAGGCTGCCTCGTTTAAAGAGAAGGCAATCAATATGCAGGTAATCTGACTGAAGAGCAGGCCGGGGACCAGCTTGGGCAACCCATCCCAGAGCAAGAGCACCTGGACGAGCAGGGGGCTGCCGCGGAAGAACCAGACATAGACTTGTACGGGGAAGGAGAGCCACTTGAAGCGCGACATGCGCATGAGCGCCAGAAACAAGCCGAGAATCACGCCGGCAAGCTGGGCAACGACAGAGAGCCAGAGCGTGGTCCAGGCGGCCTGGAGAAAAAAGGGTGAAAGGATGAATTTCCAAACGGCATCCCAATCGAACATGGCGGGGATCTCCTTGGGTCGTTAGATCCGGCAAGAGACTGGCTAGCGCTGGGCACAGAGTGAGCTGAGCTAACTGAGCGCGCTCCCCTACCTCGGCCACCTGCCTTTCTTCTGGCCTGCCTGGGCCAGGCCTCTTCCTCACTTATGATAGTGTACGGCAGAAAGGGGGAGTCCACACCACCCTCTTTCCTCTTCTAAAGAAGGAGAGGAGGAGGTGGCCAGCAGTGGTCGCCAGATCGTCTCAGCTCGCAGCATGCTCACCCTGCCCGGGCCATCAGCCTCCACTACGAACCATAGGAGCGAGCCAACGAAAGCGAGATGAAGGAGGCTGAGGTAACCTGCGCGAAGAGCCTGCCAGTGAGGCTAGAGGAGAACACGCCGCTCCATGAGAGCAATGGCGCCACTGGTCAGCCCCCACTTGTCGATGAGCTGCTTGTAGGCCCCATCACTGCGCATGGCGTCAAAGGCCCCCTTGACAGCATTGTAGAGAGCCGTATCTCCTTTGCGGAACATAATCCCCTCGGGCGCGGCGTTGACCACGGAGCCACCAACCTCGAACTTCCCAGGATTCTGCTTCAAATAATAGTCAGTCACCGGCGAATCCTGATAGGTGGCAACCACACGATGGTTGGCCAGCAGCTGGACGACTTCCGTCTGGTCCTTGAGTACCGTCAGATGGATGGGAGGCTTGCCAGCCTTGGTGCAGTTCTGCGAGGCCGTCTGCAGATCAGTCTGCTCCACTGTACCAGTCTGAACGCCAACATTCTGGCCACAGAGCTGATCAACGCTCGTAATGTGCAGCGGATTGCCTTTCTCGACCAGGAGCGACTCACCGGCATTGAAGTAGGGGATGAAATCAAACTTCTTCTGACGATCAGGATTGATCGTGACTGCCGAGATCACGAGGTCGAAGCGTCGGGCCGAGAGGTCATCAAAGATAGTGTCGAAGCCGTCAGTCACAACGTGGACCTGCAGCCCCAGGCGCTTGGCGATCTCCGTGATGAGATCGATATCGAAGCCCTTTGGCTGGTTGGTAGCTGGATCAATGAACTCCTGAGGTGGATAGGTTGTATCGCTACCGACCGTGAGGACGCCCGGTGTAATGAGGCCATATTTATTGCTCGCATTGCCCCCGCCGCTCGCGGGCGCTGACGAACCACCGCAGGCGGCCAGAGCCAGGGCGAAGATGAGCACAATGCCCAGCAAGATCCCACTTCGTAGCACGCGCCGGCTTCCTGCCCTGCGGACTGGAGAGGATACCATGCAGACACCTCCTCTAGTTAACAGAACGACATGGGGTGCAAAGGATATGCGCAGTGTAGCATAGCTCGACTGTTATTGACAAGTTCCCGGCTTCGGTTTGATCGCAGACCTGGACGCCCGTCGACATAATACAAGGTAGGAGGCAGGGAGCGCTGCACAGGATGCAACCCAAGGTCTGCTTCGAGAAGATGAGTCAACCGCCTTCGCCCGGGGCTTTACACTGGCACTCTCTGCATTGTTATATACGCCCCGCCAGGGAGGATTGTCACCCGCGGCTCATTTGTGCAACGCCAGAAGCACAATCCTTTGACATTGTAAGAAGGACCGTGTGAAAAATGCTGCTTCCTGGCACTTGTTATGCTACACTAAATAAGGGGTGCTGTGAGGCACAACGTACAGGCAGAGCATGACGTCCAGCGGGGAGAGCCGCCTATCATTGAAGAGGGCCTGGAGGGTCCACGATGCCCATCACATTCGATCGCCGTATCTGCTGTGACCTGAACGAGACCATTTCGCGCGAGTGGCTGATTACCAACGGGCTGGGAGGTTATGCCGCGGGCACTGTTGCCGGCGTGCTGACGCGCATGCAGCATGGTCTGCTCGTTGTTCCAATCGAGCGGAAGGCCCCTCCCCAGCTATTGCTGGCGAAGATCGATGAGGAGGCGGTCTTTGATCAGCGCACCTACTATCTCGGGACGAACGAGTACCGCGATGGTACGCTCAGCCCCTCCGGCTTCGTTCACCTGGAGGCCTTTCATTTAGAGGAGGGTTTTCCTGTCTTTCTCTATCGCATCGGCGGCCTCGATGGGGTGATGTTAGAGAAACGGATCTGGATGATTCCAGGCCAACACACGACCTGCATCCAGTATCGCCTTTCACGCCATCATGAGCACGAGCATGAGCAGGGCAGCCTCAGGCCGGAGAGCGAGCAGCGTGCACGAGCGACAACCCCAGCCTCGGGTCTAACCAGCCCGCTCGCCTATCAGCGTACTTATCTTCGCTATCGCGCGTTGGATCAGCATGTTTTGGAGCTGACCCTGCTGCCATTCTCTGCCTATCGTCCTTTCGACAGCCCCCAGAGCGGCCATAACGACTGGCACTTTCAGGTAGAGGTACATCACAGCAGCGAGCAACGGCCAGGAGTCGCTTCGGCCCCCTGGCCAGCCGGCCAACCGCAGCTTCCTCGGGGCGTGACCGGCTGCACCATTCGCGCCACCAGGGATGCTCAGCCCTACCATCTCTTCATCGTCGGCCATCCCGATAGCCAGCCTCTTTTTATCCCTACAGGGGTATGGTACTGGCACTTTCTGCGGCGGGTTGACCGCGATGCCGGGCGACCCGCTGTAGACGATCTCTATCTGCCGGGCGTCTTTCGCGCACGCCTCTGGCCAGGAGAGGAGGCAACGCTAACCATTGTGGCCACGACCGAGGACCCGGCTTTGTTGACGCTGACACCCAGCTATCTGGCCCTGGCCTACCGGCGGAGCGTCGAGCAGCAGCGCGCTCTCCTTCAGCCCCAGCGCTACTTCGGCGAAGGAGGCGAGACCTCCTATCGCCTGCAGGTCTTACCCCTGACAGGCACCACGAATCCTCAGCGCGAGGGCGAGGAGTTTCTGCACTTGCTTGTACAGGCAGGGGACCGCTTCCTGATTCGTCAGCGACCCGCTCGCCTGGCCAGCTTAGGCCAGGAACCTTACGCCAGGCCACTGGCGGGGCAGGAGGCAGAGCGCTTCTCGATCCTGTCCACGTTCTATGGACTGGAAGAGTATACACGCGATGCCCTGATTGCTCTGCCCGGGCTGATGCTGGCCACCGGACGCTTCGAGGAGTGCCGTCGCTTGCTCCGCGGGCTGGCGCGCACCTTTAAACAGGGCCTGCTGCCCGACCGTCTACCCTACGCCGGCCACAGCCTCAGCGAGGCGGACTATCGCAATGCGGATGGCACACTCTGGTATCTCTACGCCCTCGACCACTATTTCCGCTATAGCGGCGACGAAGAGCTGATCGCCGGGCTTTACCCACGCCTGGCCGAAAGCCTGCTCTGGTACCTGGAGGGAACCCTGCACGGGATTCAGGTTGATCCACACGACGGCCTGTTGCAAAGCACCAGCCCCCATCAGGCCCTGACCTGGATGAACGCTTACGCCAATGGCGGCCCGGTCACGCCTCGCAGCGGCAAGCCGGTCGAGATCAATGCCCTGTGGTATCATGCCCTGGCACTGATGGAAGAGTGGTCGACCCTGGTCCGTGGACGCGGCGGGAATACCTATCTGAGTGGGCGCATCCAGGAGCTGCGCCAGCGCTGCGAAGAGGGGTTCCAGCGCTTCTGGTACGCCGCGGGCCACTATCTTTACGATGTGCTCGATGGACCCGCCGGCCATGATCCCAGCCTGCGCCCTAATCAACTGCTGGCCATTTCTTTGCGCCATACAGCACTCGCTCCAGCCTACCGCCTTGAGGTGCTAGAGCAGGTCACGCGCCACCTTTTGACCCCCTATGGCTTGCGCACCCTGGCCCCCCACGATCCTGCTTATCGCGGACGGCTGGGCCATAACAGCGAAGAACAAGGCCAGGCCCTCCACCAGGGCAGCGTCTGGACATGGCTGATCGGCCCTTACATTGAGGCGCTCTTAAAGCTCGATGGCCGCAACAGCAGAGAAGAACGCGACCACGGCCATGCTACTCCCCTGGGACAGGAGTATATCTGGCGCCAGGGCTTACGCGCCCTGGAGCCGTTTCTTCGAGAGCTGGCCCAGCATACACTCGGCATGATCGGCGGCGTCTTCGATGGCGACCCTCCCCACCATGCCGGCTATCAGGCAGCCAGCGCCAGCGGCGTCGCCGAGCTGCTGCGAATCTATAGCTATTTGGCCCAGGCTGGAACCGGTCACCTGGTTCCCGCTCTCTCGGTGTAAGAGTAGCGTTTCACCAGCGTTCTACCATTTTCACAGTTCCCTGCAGATAGTTTTATACACACTCCAGGCAGGTTATCCACAGGCAATGTGGATAACCTGTCGATACAGTTTTCTCACTCCGCTCACTTTTCCACACAAGCTGGCGGCATTTCCGAGTTATCCACAGGTTTTGTGGATAAGTTTTCCACAACGGTCATCCTGACCTGTTGTGTCAGGACATCCTTCTCTCCAGTTTTCCACCGATTCTGTGGAGAAGTTTTCCACAGTATCCACACAAGCTGGCTGTGTTCCAGAGTTTTCCACAGAATCGGTGGATAAGTTTTCCACAAGTTATCCACAGCCTCTCATAAAATGTCTAGTTGGACGTCATACGTCTGACATATTCGGACAAGAGGACAGGCACTTATCCACAAAAACTGTGGATAACTATGCAACTAACGGTCATCCTGACCTGTTGTGTCAGGACATCCTTCTCTCCAGTTTTCCACCGATTCTGTGGAGAAGTTTTCCACAGTATCCACACAAGCTGGCTGTGTTCGTTAAAGCCATTTATCGCCTGCTTGCTAGCCAAAGGAGGGTCGAAGAACCCTCTCCCGACCTCGCTGGCGCGCCAGGCGGACTCATGCTTCACTTTTCCACTTTTAAAGCAGAGATATCCACAGCAATGGTGGATACGCTCAAGGGAACTGTGGATAAATAGCAGCAGCTCTTACTTTATCCACAACTTTTGTGGATAACTTATCCACAACGGTCATCCTGACCTGTTGTGTCAGGACATCCTTCTCTCTAGTTTTCCACCGATTCTGTGGAGAAGTTTTCCACAGTATCCACAGAGCTGTCGCCGACCATTGGACTTCTCCACGGGGCCTGTGGAAAAGTTATCCACAGGCCCTGGGCGATCTCCCTCTCCATCCACAGCCTGCTTGCCACTTATCCCCAAGTTTTCCACCGCTTTTGCACAGAGCGAGCGGCGTTTCTCAGCGAAATAACACTCCTGTCAAGTTGTTCGTCGAGCCGCTTCCAGAGCCATTTCAGCTAGCGAGATCGTTTGGCGGATCGGCCCCAGCTGGCCGGGGTTATCCACATTTCCACAGGCCCTATTACTACTGCTATCCATATCCATCTCTTAATGATAGATGGATATAACAGTAGTAGGGGCTGTGGAAATGTGGATAACTGCCACCGGGCCTGGGACTTTTTCCGGCCAGGGCGCAGCGAAGCGTTGCATTTCTGCAACGCGGCTGATGCTGACCGCAGGGACTGGCCAGAGGAGGTGACAAAGCTCTGAGAAGGGCGAGCTGCGGCGCTCTTTCTGGTCGAGGGAGGGCCTGGTCAGCGTTGTGGTCTAGCTCGTGGTTGGCGACACTGGGACCTGGGCGAATCTTGTCCCCGTCAGTGCGACTTTCCTGGCAGTAGCTCGTTATATCTCTAGGGATGGCGGAGAGAGGACAGACCTGACCAGCTGATGGCTCTGGCTGGCGCTTGCCCGGCCAGGGTCGTGGCCGCGAGGACAGAGGTGGCCACGTGCTTCCCTTCCTCAGTGCGGTCTCTTCCGGCGAGACTCGCTCGTTTCCCTCGAGCAAAAAGCACAGTGACAGGCCAGGTGGGGGATGGCATCGTCTGTCTGACCGGCGTCCTCTACTGAAGAAACGCTGAACACAACGGCAGCAATGTCGTCGCTGGCTGAGGGCGGCCAATGTCTTCAATCGTTGAAACTATCAAAGCGCGCCTCGACCTGGTAGATGAAGTTGGCCAGGTTGTGAAGCTCCAGAAAACGGGCCGGGCCTTCAAGGCCATTTGTCCTTTTCACAATGAGCGCACACCTTCCTTCTATGTCTTTCCAGAGTCGCAGCACTGGCACTGTTTTGGCTGCCACGAGAGCGGCGATATTTTCACCTTTGTGCAAAAGACCCAGGGGCTCGATTTTCCAGAGGCCCTGCGCTACCTGGCGGAGAAAGCAGGCGTCTCTCTTGATGAGCAGCCTGGCTACGATGCGGCCCAGCAGCGGGAGCTGGCGGTCCAGCGCGAGCGGCTGCGTCAGCTTAACGAGGATGCTCAGCTCTGGTTTCATCAGGCCCTTCTACGTTTGCGCGAAGCAGCCCCGGCGCGGGCCTATCTTCAGAGTCGTGGTCTTACGGCAGAAACCGTTATTGCCTTTGGCCTGGGGTACGCTCCCGACAGCCGCGATGGTCTCTGTCGTTACCTGCTCGCGCAGGGCTATAGCGAGCAGGAGCTGGTCAGTGCCGGCCTGGCTCGTGAGCCGGAAGATGGGCAGGGTCTTTATGATTACTTCAGGAATCGCATTATCTTTCCCATTCGGGATCTGCGGGGCCAGGTGCTCGGCTTCGGTGGGCGGGCGTTGGGTGAAGGCCAGCCCAAGTACCTGAACACACCCCAGACACCGCTCTTTGAGAAGAACAGCGTGCTCTATGCGCTTGACCGTGCCAAAGAGGCGATCAAGCAGGCCAATCAGGTGATCATTGTCGAGGGCTATATCGACGCTATCATGGCGCACCAGTACGGCACGCGGCAGACCGTTGCCTGCATTGGTAGCGCGATCACCGAAAAACATATCCAGCAGATCAAAAAGCTGGCGCGGCGTATTACCCTGGCCTTAGATCCCGATGCCGCCGGCATGGCCGCGACGGAGCACGGCATTCAAGAGGCGCTCCGCTCGCTAGAGCGAACGATCGTTCCGGTCCCGCTGCCGGCGCCGCCCCAGGAACGCCGTGGTCAGGGGAGCGGCGCCAGGGCCATTATCCGCCTGGAAGAAGAGGTAGATGCTCAGATCGATGTGCTCGTGCTGCCCACAGGCCAGGACCCCGATGAGGTGATCCGCCAGAACCCGGCTCGGTGGGAGGAGGCTCTTGCTCATCCGTTACCTTTGGTCGATTATTACTTTGTAGCCAAGACAATGGACCTGGATCTGCGTCAACCGAGAGATCAGGCGTTGGCGGCGCGGCGCCTGCTTCCCATCATCGCGATGATCAGCGATCGCGTCAAACGCGATGCCTATGTACGGAAGCTAGCAAGGATGATCCATGTCGATGAGCAGAGCCTGTATAATGAATTGCAGCGTAGCCTGCGCGGCAGACACCAGAGTGTGGCCGAGATCGTTGTGCCCACCGAGTCTGGTGGTAGGAGGGAGGTGGAAGGCGGCAGAAGAGGAAGAGGACGGCAGCGCCAGTCACCGCAGGCTCCGCCGGCTTCGCTCCGCTCTCTGCCCACGCTGGCCCAGACTGGTCTAAGCCCCAGCGGGAAACCCGGAACCGGAACAGAGACGCTGTCCCAGGCCTCGCCCGCTGAGGTGGAGGAAGCCAGAGTGGGTGGCACGGGAACCCAGGTGAACCTTGGCCCCGGCGGCCAAGGTTTGGCGCTTGACAGAGGGAGCCTGGATAGAGTAGAATGGGAAGACTACCTGATAGGGCTACTCCTCCAACATCCTGGTTTAAGTCAACATGTTTGTGGTATAATAAACGATGGTGACTTTATCGGGACGGACACGCGGGAGTTGTACCACTTTCTCAACTCTCTTTATCAACGTGGCTCTTCCTCTTTCCATCAACCCTTAGAGCAGCTGTTACCTTCCGCGTTGCTGGAAACGGCAGCCCGAGCGCAAAGGCGCGTCGAGGCGGCGTCTCCGCTCGATGGAGCAGGACTGATCAAAGCGGCCACCCAATGTGCAACCCGCTTAAAGCGCATGCGGCTGATGCAGCTCAACACGGAGCTGCGCTATTTGATCCAGGAGGCCCGGGAAGCCGGAGACCTGGCTGCAGTGCACGAGCTGGAGCGTCAGCTGCAGGAAATCCACCGGCAGATCCGCGAGATTCACTTGAAGACGAATCTGCAGGGATGAAAATCCTCAAGCCCAGATGTCCTATGGGTGATGCGGAATAGCCTGGGTGGGGGAGGTGGGTGGGGGCGATGATCAGCATTGCATAGCGCTATTATCTTACTCTTTATTTTCAGAGAGCAGGGTCAGTCTCCTTATTCGTTATTCATTGCGGACCCGTTTTCTGAAGGGGGAGCCAGAATGGTGAATCAGAAGCAGGATGTCATGACGAGATCGCGGAATGAAGAGGTGCATACTGAACAATTGAGCGATGTATATGAGCCTTTCGAGGCAGAGATGCTGCTCGAAGACTCGCACCGTGTTTTTGACGATATCGATTCACTAGGTCTGCGTGCTACCACCGCTGGCAGCCTTGTCACGGCTGCCGATGACGGTGAGTCATATGACCTGTTCTCCAAGTTACAGGACGAAGAAACCATGGATGCCCTGGATACCAAGGAGCCACCGGCAGACTGGGAACCTGGACCGGAGGACGAGGTCGACGTCGAGGCGATGACCGGAGCCAAGTGGGATGATCTTCAGGACGGCCTCGGAATCGTTGTCGCCGACCTCGAAAATAGCCTTGACGATCCGGTGCGCATGTACTTGCGCGAGATCGGTCGGGTTCCTCTGCTGACCGCTGAGGAGGAGGTCCGCCTGGCGCGGCTGATGGAGCGGGGCAAGGCTGAGGCTGCCAAGCCTAACCCGAATCGGCGCATTATCGAGGAGGGGGAGGAGGCTCAGCGGCGCCTGACTGAGGCTAATCTGCGCCTGGTGGTGAGCGTTGCCAAAAAGTACATTGGCCGGGGCATGAGCCTGCTGGACCTGATCCAGGAGGGCAATATTGGCCTGATTCGTGCCGTCGAAAAGTTCGACTACACCAAGGGCTACAAGTTCAGTACTTACGCCACCTGGTGGATTCGCCAGGCCATTACCCGCGCTATCGCCGATCAGGCACGCACGATCCGTATTCCGGTTCACATGGTCGAGACCATTAACCGGCTGATCCGCATTAGTCGCCGCCTCTTGCAGGATCTCGGGCGTGAGCCAACCTCGGAGGAAATCGCCGAGCAGATGGATATCAGCCCTGAGAAGGTGCGCGAGATCATCAAGGTCAGTCAGGAGCCAGTGAGCCTGGAGACGCCGATCGGCGAGGAGGAAGATAGTCACCTGGGTGACTTTATCGAGGATCATACGGCCCTTGCTCCCGCTGATGCGGCCAGCCATCAGCTCCTGAAGGAGCAGGTTGAGGATGTGCTTGCCAGCCTGACCGAGCGCGAGCGAAAGGTGCTCCAGCTGCGCTTTGGTCTCGATGACGGTCGGAGCCGTACGCTCGAAGAGGTTGGCAAGGAGTTTCATGTGACGCGCGAGCGCATCCGTCAGATCGAGGCGAAGGCTCTGCGCAAGCTGCGCCATCCCAGCCGCAGCCGTAAGCTCAAGGATTACCTCGATTAACCTGTTCCCAAGGTAGCTATGGGGCGCGTTAAACGCGCCCCTACTTTTTTGTTTGGTGTGGCTGGGCCGGGCTGGTCGGGCTCTGTTCCTGTCCTGGGGCCAGCCTCCGAGCCTCCGAGCCTCCGAGCCTCCGGCCCAGCCCGGTCCGCTCCGGCCTGTTTCCTCTGCAGCGCTCTTTCTCTCGTGATGCGGTCTTAGCTGACGTAGATGCTGCCTTCGATCAAACCTTCCATCTCCCCTTTGGGGTCGCGCATCATCAGTTCCAGGACGGCTTTATAGGGGTCGTAACCCTCGAACAGGACCAGGGCGAGCTGCTGGGTGATGGGCATTTCAACGCTGTAGCGCTGGGCTAGCTGGAGGGCGGCGCGGGTGGTATAGACTCCTTCGGCCACGCTGTGCATCGAGGCAAGGATCTCGTCAAGCTTTTCTCCTGCGGCCAGACGACGGCCAAGTTGGTGGTTGCGGCTCAAGGAACTGGAACAGGTGGCCACAAGATCGCCTAAGCCCGCCAGGCCGGCAAAGGTCAATGGATGCGCCCCGGCAGCTGTACCGAGTCGCGTGATCTCTGCCAGGCCACGCGTGATGAAGGCGGCACGGGCGTTCTCACCATAGCCCATGCCGTCATTGATGCCTGCTCCAATGGCAATGATGTTCTTCAAGGCTCCACCCAGCTCAATCCCGATGATGTCTTGGGTAGTGTAGACCCGGTAACGCGCTGTGCTCAACAGGGTGCGCAGGTAAATGGCAATGGCTCCATCTTGGGCCGCCACCACGGCGGCTGTGGGTTTCCCCTCGGCGACTTCGCGCGCAAGGTTGGGACCGCTGAGGGCGGCAAGACGTGCGCGAGCCTCCGGTAGCTCTTCGGCCAGCACCTCCGACATGCGCTGGAGCGTGCTTAGCTCGATCCCTTTGCTGGCGCTCACGAGGATGGCGCCGCGCTCCAGGTAGGGAGCCAGTTGCCGCGCGTTTTCACGCATGCGCTGTGAGGGAGTGACCAGGATGATGACTTCGCGATGGCGAACGGCTTCTTCCAGGTCAGCGGTGACTCCTAGATGCTCGGGAAAGCGAAAGCCGGGCAGGAAGAGTCTATTTTCACGCAGACGTGCCATGTCAGCGGCCCGCTCGGGTCGATGCTCCCAGAGGACCGTGTCGATCCCTTTGTTGGCCAGCAAAAGCGCCAGCGTGGTTCCCCAGGCACCACTGCCAATCACTGCAACGGATGCCATTGTCCTCCTCTCCTATGCTCGGTTGCCCGCAGGCTCGCTCGCTGAAGGGCTATGGGCTGCCTCTCATTGTAGCACAGGGGAGGTGACGGTCAACCTCGTGCCTCTACTGAGGGGCCTGGCTCCCCTCTCTTTCCCATCGCTTCCTCTGCCGCGTCGACCAGAGACCCTCTCTGGCTAACGCTCGCGCTTCCTGGCCCGACGACCCTCTGAAAAACGCTGCTCGCTTTCTCCGCGCAGAAATGGCCCAAGGTCAGCAGATTGACGATCACATGAATAATAGTGCTTGAAATGGTGACGCAGCTCTCTAAGTACTTTACTCGTCTCGTCTGGTGAGGCTCCGTGGCGGTAGAGGCAGGCTTTCCACTGCAGTCGCTGGATATATTTTTTCCCTGGCTCTCCGCATTCTTTACATAGGAGATCTTCGATACATTGGCGAGTGCGAATGAGCTGGTCGGCGGCCTCCTCGACGCGGCTATGCTTCAGCTCAACCAGGCAGATGGTGCGTTCTGGGGAGCCATCCCGGCTGTAGAAGATGAGGCCATCGCAGCGACGATCGTGCTCTTTGAGGCCCAGGCTGCGGAGCAGCTCACGGGCCTGCTCGCTACCGTCATCGAGTTGGAAACAGAGAATGACCTCGCCGGCGTAAGGGTCGTCCAGATGGCCAAGGTGCGCCTTCGCCTTCTGATTTTTAGGAGCAATAATGACCTTATCTCCCTTTTCGCCATTGATACATTTTGCAGAGGTCGCGCCGATCAGCAGCAGACGTGTGAACGGCATAGCTGTTCAGCTTCCTTCCTAAAGGGCGATCGCCCTCACCTTAATCGGCCAGTTCGAAGTGGATGCGCTCGACGAGGCGCGTCACTTCGCTAAAGGTGCGCCAGTGGATAATGCCCTCTTCATCGAGGATATTGACAGCCTCGCCATCGTCGCGGATGTGGTAGACGGCGACCTGATTCTGTGCGAGAAAGGCCTCTTTGCGCTGAAGGAAAAAGAGCGAGGCCAGCTCATCGTGCCGCTCCTGCGGATGTCTGGCGGCGGCCAGCAGATTGATCAAGTGGTCAATCATATAAGTGCTGTGGGTTGTCATCATGATATGCAGGCCGGCATTCACCAGCATAGCCAGCAGCTCGATCATTTTGACCTGAGCTTCCGGGTGGAGGTTCATTTCTGGCTCATCGATGACGAGCAGCTCACCCGGGCGAGCCAGATAGCGCAGATAGAGGGCCAGCGAGGAAAGCTCTTTCACCATCGAGGAAGAGACGGATAATTCCAGCTCTGTTCGGGTCGTCGGCTCAGGAGAGGTGGCCATTGGTCTAGGGCAAAACAGAATCTCGCGCGCCGTTCCTGCTTCGGTGGGGGTAAAGTCGAGCGTTCCCTCCAGGATCTCCTCTTGCAGAAGAGCGCCCAACTCCACATAAGGGCTGCGACTGGTTGCAGTCTGGTTCTGTAGCTGGCTCGGACTCAGGCTACTCTGGCGATGGAAGCGCCAGACGATCTCGACAAAGTCGGCGATGGGCACAGGCACGAGACGCGGTGATTGCTCTGAGAGGGCTGTCAGCAAGCGCTCCAACAAACCTCTGGTATCGGTTGTCCGGTGGCCTCGTTTGTTCCTCACTGAAGGAGGTAAAGAGATAAAGCGCTCGTAGATAATGCTGCTGCGCTCGGTCGGGAAATAGCTGATATTGCGCCAGAACGCCTGGAGGATCTCGCGGAAGACGATGCCATTGACGAAGCCCGCGATTTCTCGACGGGGAAGGCGTTCGCTCACATTCTGGCCGGGGTAGAAATAGAGGCGGGCCTCCCCACTCTCCTTCAAGGCTTTCAAAGGAGCATCCTCCTTGTCTCCCCCGATATAGTCGCTGACGCTGGCCTGGAGCAGCCGTCGAAGGAGCTCCGGCTTAAACGCGGCGATATCGATGCTCAGCGTCAGCTCCTCGAAGCGCGCGTGGTCGCTGCCCAAGAACAGTGGCAGCCATTCCCCTACGCCCAGGAGCAGGTCATTCAGGAAATGCTCGGCGTGCTCTTCGGCGAAATCCAGGAGGTCAAGGAACCCACTGCTCTGTTCGGCAACGCGCCGTACCAGCTGATCAAGGGGACGATACTTCTGGCGTGTCTGCCCACTCAAGTAGGCGCTGAGGTAGCGGCTCCAGCTATAGTGCCCGAGGGAGCCTGCGATCGTATAGGCCAGCCAGGTCTTGCCCGTATTGTTCTTCCCAACAAAGACCGTCAGGGGCTTCATGACGATCTCTGCCCGTCGCAGTGGGCCGAGGTTACAAACAGTGATCTGCATCGCCTTTCTCCTCGAACGCCCTTCTGATCCTATGAGGAATTATAACACAAAGCAAGCTCCCTCTGCACCAAGCGTGCGCTATTTTAGCGGTCGATCATGATCTGGGAGAGAAAGGAAGCGCTAGCTGCTTTCTGCTGGACTTTGATGCTGGCGCTCTGGTTTCTGATTGTTCTGGTACACCTTGGGCTTCAGCACGCCGATGTAGGGCAAATTGCGATAGCGTTGGGCATAGTCGAGGCCGTAGCCAACCACAAACAGATTGGGGATGCGGAAGCCGATGTAGGCCAGCTCCAGGGGTTTAGCGCGTTCGCGCTCCTTATACAGCAAGGTACAGACGCGCAGGCTCAGTGGATGCCGCTGGCGCAGGAGGTCCAGCATATAATGCAGCGTCAGGCCGCTGTCCACAATATCCTCGACAATCAGCACATGCTTCTGATCGATTGGCCCCTCCAGATCCTTGAGGATACGCACCACGCCGCTCGACTGCGTGGCATTGCCGTAACTAGAGACGGCCATATAATCGATTTCGTGCAGCATATCGATTGCGCGCGAAAGATCGGCGATGAAGGGAATGGCGCCCTTCAGAATGCCCAGGAGCAGCAGATTCTTCCCCTGGTAGTCCTGGGTGATCTGGCGTCCCAGTTCCTTGACCTTCGCCTCAATCTGCTCCTGAGTAACGAGAATCTCTTCAATGTCCTCGTGCATAGTTTCCCCTTCCCGAAGAATAGCAATGAAAAAGCGCCGCTCGCTCTAGCGGCTGACGCTGAGCTGGACAATGCGGCGAGTAGTACGGCTGAGGCGAACGGACTCAGCCAGGCAGAGGCCAGCGATCCAGATGCAGTGCGAGTCGGCGAAGAAGAGCGGGAGCGTATCCCGTTCTGAGCGTGGGACGTGGGCATCGACAAGCACATCCTGGACCTTACGGCTCTGCTGCATGCCCAGGGGCTGAATGCGATCACCTGCCCGGCGCGTGCGCACCTGCAACAGCGGGCCAGCGGCCTCGCCGTCGATATATACAACATAGCGTGTTCGTGGCAGAAGGTGCCAGACCGCTTCCCAGTCTTCGCGCGCCAGCGCCTCCAGTGCTGCCTGCTCGACCTCGGGAGCCAGAGGCACTGCCCGAGCACGCCAGGGGGTGCCGGGAACCTGACCCTCCCCAGGGACGGGCAGCAAAAGCGTCTCGCCGCCTGAAGTCGTCTCAACAGTCTGCCGACTCAGAGCATAGTGGCAGAGGCGCAGCTTTGACCCACTGATCTGCAGCTGTAGCCGACCGGGCAGATCCAGCGAGCGCTCCGCGCGCGAGCGCTGGGCCTCCTGCAAGAAGGCTGTCAGCAGAGCATAGTGACGCGGCTCTAACGGAGACTGCCCTCCACAGAGCAGAGCCGTAGCGCGGCGGAGCAGGTGACGCTGCAAACTGAGCGGCTGTGCAAGCAGCGTCGGCACGGTCATGGTCACCACCTCCTCGCTGGCGCTGGTTACTACTGCCGACCAACTCTGCGAGACACAGCTTTCTATCCATTCCAGGTCGACGCGAAGGACCTCAGCGCTACGGCGCAGCGTTTCGCGGATACCCGGGTTGAGCTGTTCAAGGAGTGGCAGGAGTTCATGACGGACACGATTACGCAAAAAACGCAAATCGCGATTGCTCTCGTCTTCGATGGGCTGGAGGCCCTGCTGCTGGCAGTAGGCCAGGATCTCGGCCCGGCTCACTTCCAGTAAGGGACGGATGATATCCTGCTGGAGCGGAGCCATACCGACCAGTCCCGCCAGACCACTGCCGCGCAGCAGGTGAAGCAGAATCGTTTCCACTTGATCATCAGCCTGATGCGCAACGGCGATGAGGCGGCCCCGGGCCACCTCGCGTAGAAAGGCATAGCGTGCCAGACGAGCGGCCTCCTCCAGCGAGCGTTTCTCTCGTCGTGCCAGGGCTGGGACATCCACGCTACCGATGATCAGAGGAATGCCCCAGGCAGAAACCAGGCGGGCGACAGCGAGGGCATCTCGCTCGCTTGCCTCGCCGCGGAGACGATGGTTGAGATGGGCGGCAAACAGACGCACCGTGGGGAAGGGCCTCCCCTCGCCACAGAGCGAGTGCAGCAGGTGGAGCAGACAGAGCGAATCAGCCCCACCTGAGACAGCGACCAGAATCTCGCTTTGGGGAGGAAGCAGGCCATGACGGACGATGTAGGCGGCCACTCTGTCGGTGAGCATCTCACTGGTTGCTGACGCAGATCCCACGTCCCTCCTCCGCCGTCTATGGATAATCGCATGCCCATGTGATAGGATATATACGCAAATTATATAACATTGACTGCCAGACTGTGGCTGTGTGGCAATTCACTCGGGATACATTTCGGGAAAAGAGCTATGGCGATTCGCAAGATCATTACGGCTGAAAACCCCGTCTTGAGGCAAAAAGCCAAGAAGGTGCACCGCTTTGATGCCTCCATGAAGCGGCTGGTGGAGGACATGTTTGACACCATGCATGCCGCGCACGGGGTGGGCCTGGCTGCTCCCCAGATTGGCTTGTCGATTCGCGTCTTCGTTGCTGAGTACGAGGACCACAAAGTAGCGATCTTCAATCCAGAGATCATCAAAGCCGAGGGGGAGACGCTGGGAACAGAGGGATGCTTGAGCATCCCGGGCTACGTAGGAGATAACATCAGACGCGCCGAAAAGGTGGTAGTCAAAGGCCAGAACATCGAAGGCAAACCGATCAGGGTGAGTGCCGAGGGCTGGTTTGCCCGGATTCTGCAGCATGAGATTGACCACCTGGATGGCATCCTCTTTCTGGATCGCCTCGATCGCCCTGAAGACCTGCGTCCGGCGCGCGAGGGAGAGATCGAAGAGCCGGAACCAGAGGTCGTCTAAGGCCAAATGGGAGGACCTGCGCCAGCGAGGAATATGGCGTCGGCGCTGGTGCGGGGCCCTCCTTTTCCTCCTCTTCGCGCTCGCCTCGGCAGGGCTGCCGGCTTCCATGGTGCGACCCGGGCTGGCTAAAAGGACCTCTGTCGGCTAGCTCTGTCGTTGCTGCTTGCGTAACATCGGCATCGCTTGCTGGCCGAGAAGGCGCTCGCACTCGTGACAAATGTAGAAGCCTTCCTCTCGCCAGCGCAGCTCGCTGAAGCGATAGTGCAGATAGCAGATGCCGCAGCGCGTACTATCGGGCTGGCTGGCGATCTGCCGGTCTCGCTCAAACAGGGCGCGTAGTTCCGCAATGAGGCCGTTCAGGTCAAAAGAACCAGCAGAGCCGCGTCCACTGGCGCTCTGTGACACTGACGCTGGTGTTGCGCCGTTCGTCGTGCGCCCTTCACGCCGATGTGAAAAAGAGCTGCCGCTGGCCGAAGCACCATTGCCTGAGCCTGGTATTGGATGGCTGCTCACTGCCAGTATTCTCCCCCTTTATGCCGGCGATGCAAGAATAACTATTATCCGTAAATTATATACCCCTTCGAAGCTCTTCGTCTAGGGCCGCTGCCGCGCAAGAGCCGCACTCTGACGCTCTGACGCTCTACTTTCTCCCTACCAGATCTTGGCTGCCCTCGCGGGAAATAGTGATCTCCTTCGGCAAGAAGTAGCTCTATCCCTTCCTGTATTCTGGCCTATCTGTCTTGTATAATGCTCCTAGTAGAGATCCTGACTGCCGAGAAGCAAGTACCTAGAGCGTTCTATCTATAGGGGGAAGATAAGGGAGACTGCTCTTCTGAAGAGCGTGGAAGGAGGAAGGGGCCTGTTTGGCCTAGACCGCAAAGGAAGAGAAAAAATCGAAAGTCATGCGTATCCCTGTGCTATGATAGGTCTGGTTATGACAGTGCAGTGATACTCGACTCGGGGACAGGATGCCTGCTATGAATCGCTATATAACAACCTCTGCCGGAGCCCGTGGCAGTTATGGGCGAGCGAGGAAGGCCAGCTCAAGAGGGTTGTTCCCTCTCCTCGTAGTGATGTTCTGCCTCATCTGGGGGCCATCTCTCATGCTGATGGCTCCGGGAGGGCTAGAGGCGCGTGCCGAGGGTGTGCCAGGGGGCAATATTCAGGACCCGGCGGTGAGAGCGGTTGATATTGCCCGGCCAGCTGTTGTGCGCATCGTTACCCAAATTAGCGGGAGGCTCATGGTGCAATTCCCGGGTGGGCGCAGCATGACCTTCCCGCTCGATGGAGGCAGCTATGGCCTGGCCGCCCTTGGGACGGGGACCTTTATCAGCGCCCACGGCGATATCCTCACAGCTGATCACGTTATTAATCCTCCTCATGACGATGAGATGAATGCTGTACTCATCAGAGCGGCGGCCCCCGACGTAGCTGCCTACTACAATAGCACGCTAGCGCGTGGCAACCAGCTCAGCGCCGACCAGATGGCGCAGGACTTACTCAGTGGTCGGTTCCCCTCTACGCCCATCTATGGGCCTCCTGTGAGTGTCGTTTACCTCAGCACCGACTATAGTGGTCCTTTGAATGCGAACCGCTTGCGTGATGTACCGCCTCTCTATTTTGCCCGTGTTGACCGCGTTGAGCAAGAAAGTCCCCCTGATCAGAAGGACGTTGCCATTATCCATGTGGCGATGGAGGATACGCCAAGCGTTCAACTCGGTGATTCCTCTGCTGTCCAGGTCCAGGACAATCTCACCATTATCGGTTTCCCGGGCAATGCTGACGTCAGCATACGCCCGACAGACTTTCTGACTTCATCGGTGAATCGTATCTTTGTCAGCTCTATCAAGACGACCGACAGTGGAGCGCAGGTAATCCAGGTAGGCGGCAATGTAGAGCAAGGCGACAGTGGTGGGCCAGCCCTCGATAGTCAAGGTCAAGTGGTGGGGATTGTCAGTTTTGGGACCCCTGGAGGCACCAGCTTTCTGCAGGCCAGCAATAGCGCGCGGGCTTTGATTCAGAATCTGCGGCTGAATACCGAGCCGGGGCCATTCCAGCGTGCCTGGAGCCAGGCTTTCAACGATTATGCCTCGACTGCTCCTGGCCATTGGCATCGTGCGGCTGAGGAGTTTGCCACGTTGGCGGCTCGCTATCCTGCTTTCAAAGCGGTGATGCCCTATCTGACTTATGCCAGACAGCAGGCTGCTCATGAGCAGTCATCGGGGACGACGAGCCAGAGCCAGGGTATGCCATTGCTCCTCATAGTGATTGGAGGCTTGGGGACTCTGGTCATCGTGGGGCTGCTTGTAGGAGCCATCTTCCAGGTCAGACGCCGGCGATGGCAGGCACAGATGCCTTCCGTCGTAAACGCTGCGAGTGCGAGCGGTACCCAGCTCCATCCCCCTGGCCCGGCTCTCTATGGACCAGGCCAGAATACGCCGCCGGGATTGCCGTCGGCTTCCCCCCTCTATTCCTCGATGCCCACTGGAATGCAGCCGCCGCAAGCCCCGGGTAGAAGCGTGATGCCCACAGGGCCATCGGCTCCCCCCAGTGCGCAGAGACCGTGGTCTCCGCATCCTGGCAGTCAGCCCGCTGGGCTTCCCCAGCAGCCTGGAGCACTGTCTCCGGCCTCTCGTCCTGCACCGCAAGCTTCTCCAGCCGCTCGATCGGAAGCTTTCTCTTATCCCTTCCCCAGTCTAGAGGATGAGAACACGCTGGTGCCGTTCGGGGGTCCGCCACGAAGCGCCGGCAGCAGAGGTCAGCCCTGGCTGTCCGAGGGGGAGAAGGCTGCTCCTGCCTCAACAGCCACAGGGAAGCAGCCTGAGCTTCCACCAAAAAGGAGTGAGACCTCCTCATCCTCGGCGACTTCCCGGGCTGCCAACACGCCATCGTCGGGACCTGATACGCCGGCAGCTACAGAGCAGCTACGTCCCTGGCCCTGTGGTCACATGAATCGTCCCTTCGCACGCTACTGCAGTACCTGTGGAGAGCCAGCGCCGCCGCCACCGACAGTGCGACGCATCGAGCGGTGAAGCGAGCACCAGGGCCAGTAGCCAGGAGATGAAGAATAAGGACCAATCTCACCAAAGCACAAAGGCACTCCCCCACCGGGGGGAGTGCCTGCCTTTCTCTTGTAGCCTCTCGCGCGCTATCGAATAGCGCCAGGCCGAGTAGCTCCTCAATGGAGGAGCTCAGGTCTCCTGACGTGCCGCAAGCGAGGCTCAATCTGGCCAGAGCGCCGTTGGCGTTTAAGCGCCCATAATATGGTAGCCGGCGTCCACAAAGAGCACCTCCCCCGTGATCCCGCGGGACAGCGGGCTGCACAGGAAGAGTGCAGCATCACCGATCTCGCTCTGCTCAATGTTACGGCGCAGTGGCGCTACCTCTGTCATATGATCGCGCATGGTCGTAAAGCCGGGAACGCCGCGCGCGGCCAGCGTATTCACAGGTCCTGGCGAGACGGCGTTGACCCGGATATTGTAAGCGCCAAGCTCATAGGCCAGGTAGCGCACGCTACACTCCAGGGCTGCTTTGGCCACAGCCATCACATTGTACTTGGGCATCACCCGCTCGCTGGCGATGTAAGTAGCGGTCAAGATGCTGCCACCACCGCGCGCCTGCATCAGGGGCACAGCGCGCCGGGCCATAGCCACCAACGAATAGGCGCTGATGTCCAGAGCGGTCGAAAAGCCCTGACGGCTGGTCTGCCAGAAAGGATTTTCCATGTCCTCTTTCGGCGCAAAAGCGATCGAATGGATCAAAATATCGAGGCCGCCGTCGAAGAGTTCCGCCACCTTAGCGAAAGCGGTATCGAGCTGCTCATCGCTTTGGACATCGCAGGGGATCAGCGGCGTGCCTGGTACCTTATCGGCCAGCTCCCGCACAAACTTTTCCATGCGCTCCTGATAGGTCAAGGCCAGTCGGGCGCCCTCAGCAGCCAGAGCCTGGGCGATGGCCCAGGCAATCGAACGATGATTGGCCACACCGAAAATAAGCGCGTTCTTTCCTTCCAAGAGAGGCATAGGGTCTTACTCCTTCCTTATGGGTAGGGACTGACTCACCCACAGTCTGAGCTATAAACCAAGTAGACAAACAAGCAAGGATAATAGCGGCAGAGAGAAAGCATCTCTTCGATCACGAAGAAGAGGCCTGCTCGACAGGATAGCCGGAAAGCAGCCAGCCATGCATTCCGGAGGCCAGATTGTAGACCTGCTGGAAACCGAGCAGAGAGGCGATCTCGGCAGCGATGGCGCTACGCTGGCCAACGGCGCAGACAAAGATCACCTCCTGTGAGGGGGAAAGAGGCAATTCCCGCAGGGCCTGGCCGAAAGCATAGATACCACTGAGAGGGAGAAGCGTGGCACCGGGAATATGGCCCTGCTGCCACTCAGTGGGCCAACGCACATCGATCACGTGGGCGCCGCGCGCCATCAGCTCTTTGGCCTCGGCGGGGCCAATTGTTTGATAGGGCTGGGAGGCCGCCATTTCATACTCATCAGCGGACATTGTACTGCTCCTTTTGACGCTGATCAGCTTCGTACTGCTCCAGCCAGATCTGGCCCAGCATCGTCTGACTAATCATATACTCGTCTCCCACAAAGGTCATTGTCAGCAGCCCCTGATCCTCCATCTCGCGGAAATCGTCCGTCACCAAGAAATATCTGCGCAGCATGCGAGAGAGGTCGCTTTCTGGCAGATGCTTCCAGATGCGTAGCTCGCGCAGGACGGCGGCGTACTTCTCGCTGCTATCATCGATAGCTCGCATACTGCTTACTCCTTCCTGCTGGCTGGGGCGCTCCACACTGTCCGTCCGAGCTTGTGGCAGCGGGAGCCGAGGCGATTGAACCACTCACCACTACGAATGAAGGGCATTCGGCGTTGCGGAACAGCAGAGCGACCGGCTTCCCTTCCGAGGAGAGTGTAGCAAATGCAGGGACGAGCCGCAAGCCTCGACGTTGAGAGGTAACTATGCTATAAAAAGACAGCAGAGCGAGCCTCACTCACAGCCCTTACAAGGAGAAGCAACTCATGCAGGCTGAACCAGCGCAGCCTCCGATTCGAGCGAGTGCAGTCATTCGCAATATCAGGCAGCTTGTGACAGTGGCCCAGCGGCCAATTGAAGGAGCCAGAGGAGCGCTGCAAGTCTTAGACAACGCGGCCTTAGCGGTCTACCACGGCAGAATTGTCTGGATTGGGACCGATGATGAAGCGGAACCCTTATTCCTCTCAACGCGCCAAGACGGCGTCACCATTGTCGACGCCCAGAGAGCGGTCATTACCCCTGGCTTTGTCGACTCGCACACCCATCTTGTGTTTGCGGGTCAGCGCGCTGAAGAGTTTCACCTGCGTCGGGCGGGGGTCAGCTATGCTGAGCTGCTGGCGCAGGGCAAAGGGATCTTAACGACCGTAGAAGCGACCCGTAAGGCCGACGCCGAGACCTTACTAGCCCTGGCGCAGAGGCGGCTTCATCTCATGCGTGATCATGGCACGACCACGGTTGAAATCAAGAGTGGCTACGGTCTGGACCGCATCAACGAAGAAACCTGCTTACGCCTCATCAACAATCTCAAGGCCCTGGAGGAGGGGGCGCCGTCTGCTGTTCCTCAGCGGGTACGTGTGGTTCCCACCTTTCTGGCGGCCCATGTCCTGCCGTGGGAGTACCGCGAGCGACGCGCAGACTACCTCGACCTGGTCGTTGAGGAACTGCTGCCCTCCTTTGTTGGGCTGGCGCGCTTTTGCGACGTCTTCTGCGAAACGGAGGCCTTCACTGTTGAAGAGTGTCGCAGGATTCTGAGCCGGGCCAAAGAGCTGGGCTATCGTCTGAAGATCCATGCGGATCAGCTCAGTCCCTCGGGTGGGACGCGCCTGGCAGCGGAGTTAGGGGCGACCTCTGCCGATCACCTGGACCATGCCAGCGACGAAGATCTCAAGGCACTGCGCGACGCCGGAGTGGTGGCGACGCTCTTGCCGGGCTGCTCTTATACGCTGCGAAGCTCGTATCCCTCAGCGCGGCGCTTGTTGGACCTGGGCCTGACCGTGGCCCTGGCCACCGATTGTAATCCTGGAACCTCTTATTGTGAAAGCATGCAGATGATGATCGGGCTGGCAATGGCGGCGATGGGAATGTCCCTGGAAGAGGCACTCACGGCGGCGACTATTAACGGGGCGAAAGCCCTGGCTCTGGACGAGGAGATTGGGAGTATCGAGATTGGCAAGCGCTGCGAGCTGGCACTCTGGCAGCTTGAGGACTATCGCGAGATCGGCTATCATTTTGGGGTCAACCTTGTGCAGTCAACGCTCACGCTGCTCTAGCGCTTTAACGCCTGGTGGTTTCTCGCCGCGGCAGAATCCACTCAGAGGCCCAGTCAGTTCAGTTGCCGTTGGGCCTGATGCGGCTCCTCGCGTGACCAGGGTACTGGCGGCAAGCAGCAGCTGAAGATCAGACTGGGCAGCGCCCTCTCCTCTGGCTGGAGAGCCGCGCTCAGAGAGAAGGGCTTCCAACTCTCAGTCAGACGTTGGCTGGACAGGGGCAAGGGGTGCCTACCATTGCACCTCACGTGCTATCCTTAGCAGCAGGCAGTGTTTCACGTGAAACACTGCCTGCTTTATCAGCATTGGAGTCAGACCGGCGCTACAGGGTGTCGTCTCTGGCACCACTGGGCCGCTGATCTGGCCAGCCGCCGCTGGCGATGCAGAGAAAGGCATTGCGCGGCCCTTCCAGAAACAGGCCGGTCGTTTGCCTTTCCCTGCCCCTTCTGCTAGAATCCTGGCAGGAGGCGAAGCAGCCAGAAAGGACTTCAGCGATGAAGAATCACCTGACCCATCATCACCCCACGGATCTCCGTAGCGCCCCCCTGGTTCTCAACGGCCAGGCCCTCACACCCGTCGAAGTCAGCGGTGTAGCCCGGCGCCTGGTTCCGGTACAACTAGGACCGGAGGCTGAGGTCCGCATCCAGCGAGCGCGAGCGCTGATCGAGCGCATCGTGGCCGAAGATCGCAAAGTCTATGGAGTCACCACCGGCTTCGGCCATCTCAGCCGTGTGCGTATCAAGCACGAGCAAGTACTCGACCTGCAGTACAATCTCCTGCGCAGTCACGCTGCTGGCCTGGGGGAGCCACTTGACGAAGAGACCATCCGTGCCATGATGCTGCTCCTCGCAGCCAGCCTGGCCCGCGGTCACTCTGGCGTGCGTGTAGAAGTCGTACGCCTTCTCATAGACTTGCTCAATGCCCGGCTCCATCCCATCGTACCCTCGCGTGGCTCAGTAGGAGCCAGTGGGGATCTTGCTCCCCTGGCCCACCTGGCGCTGGTCCTGGTAGGAGAAGGAGAGGCCTGGTATCGTGGGAGACGTCTACCGGGAGCCCAGGCCCTGGCCGAGGCCGGCCTGCGACCACTCCGTCTCGAAGCGAAAGAAGGGCTGGCCCTGATCAATGGCACCCATCTGATGGAAGCCAGCGCTATTCTGGCCCTGGAAGATGCCTGGATCTTGCTCCAGACGGCGGAAGTAGCCTGTGCCATGAGCATTGAGGCTCTGATGGGGAGCCATGTGCCTTTTGATGAGCGCATTCAGCGCCTGCGCAATCAGCGTGGGCAGCAAGAGAGCGCCGGGCATCTGCGCCATCTGCTGGCCAACAGCGAAATTAAACGCAGTCATGAGGACTGTCCCCGGGTGCAGGACCCCTATACCCTGCGCTGTGCCCCCCAGGTCTTCGGGGCCGTCCGCGACGCCCTGGAGTACTGCGGGGCGGTCTTTGAGCGCGAACTGGGAGCGGTAACAGACAATCCGCTCATCTTCCCGGAAGAGGGGGAGGTGCTCACGGGCGGGAATTTCCACGGCCAGCCGCTGGCCCTGGCCCTCGATGTCCTGGCCCTGGCCCTGACTCAGCTCGCGAGCTTTGCGGAGCGACGGATCTATCTCCTGATGGGACCGCACGACTGGGATGACCAGGGGGCACCGCTCTTCTTGACGCCCGAGCCTGGTCTCAATTCCGGCCTGATGCTCACCCAGTATGTGGCGGCGGCCCTGGTCAATGAGATGAAGGTGCTGGCGCATCCGGCCAGCATTGACTCGCTTCCAACCTCGGCGGGGACGGAAGATTTTGTCAGTATGGGGGTGACAGCGGCCCACAAGGCACGCCGTATCCTGGCGCTGGCGCAACAGGTGGTGGCTATCGAACTGCTCTGTGGGTCCCAGCTTTTGGAGTTTCGCCGTCCTCTGCGCGCTGGCGAGGGTGTGGAGCGGGCTTTTGCCCTCGTGCGGACCTATGTGCCAAAACTAGAGCGCGATCGCCCGCCTGCTCCTGATATTGAGCAGCTGGCTCGTGCGGTGCGAGAAGGCGTGTTTGCCCAACTCTAAAACGGAGCGAAGAGGGTAGGCCCTCCACCTCTGGCCAGAACTGGCCGCGCGTCCGGCCCAACCAGATGGAGGCCCTGTCTCCTGTTTCACGTGAAACCAGCGCGCCTTCTCTCACGAGAGCGTGCAGCGTTTCACGTGAAACAGTGCCGACAGGAGCAGTTGCTCCTTCCTGCAAGGGCCGGAGACCGCCGTCTACTCCGGCGCTAAAACGTGCCGAGCACCTCGCCGCCATCGACAATCAAGACCTGTCCTGTGATAAAAGAGGCGGCGGGAGAAGTCAGAAACAACGCTGCCGCTACCACATCGTCCGCCTGCCCCCAGCGTCCCAGCGGAATGCGCCCGGTCACGCGCTCGCGAAAGCGCGCCGGGCGCGATCGGGCCCACTCGTTCTCAATCCACCCAGGAGCAATACAGTTCACGCGCAGCTGGGGTGCCAGCTCGCGCGCCAGGCAGCGACTCAAAGCGATGACGGCCCCTTTGGCCGTGGCATAGACCTGGCTGACGAAGCCGGGCGCTCCATCCAGCGCGTGATTCCAGGCAACATTGAGGATGCAGCCACCGCTCCTCATAAAAGGGGCGGCAGCTCGACAGCAGCGCCAGGTTCCCAATACGTCAACTTGCAGCAGTCTTTCGAAGCGCTCTTCCTCGCTCAGGCCACGTGTCTCCGTGGTATTGGCGCTGGCCCCCGCATTGTTCACCCAGACGTCAAAGCGACCAAGAGCCGTATGCGCCTGAGAGACCAGACGCTCAACCTGAGCCGACGAGCGCAAGTCGGCTTGCAAGGCCAATGCCTGGCCGCCCTGACGCTCGATTTCGCTGACCAGCTCCTGAGCAGCGGCCTCCGAATGCCCATAGTGTACCAGCACTTTGGCCCCCTCGCTCGCAAAAGCCAGGGCCAAAGCCCTGCCCAGTCCCCGCGCCGCTCCAGTGACCACAACACTGCGCCCGTGGAATAGCTGCCCTTCGCGCATACGCTTCTTCTCCCTTCCCTTGCTTATGTCCTGCTTGTCCGTATCTATCTGTCTGTCTGTCTGTCTGCCTGCCTGCCTGCCTGTTCGCTGGTGGCTTGTCAGAGCCATCGCAGGCGAGATCGACGAAATGGGGCCTGCGCACACTCTACGCGGCGATTCGCTGACCTGGACATGGAAGCTATCTAGCTTTTACTGCCTGCCTGCTATTGTACTTGGGCCTGGCGACTGTTGTCAGCCTTGAGCATGAGGCAGCCTGGCCGGACCTCAAGCGTGCTGGCTGACAGGTACCAGCGCCTTGGTTGCCGGCCTCATTCGCATATGTTATCCTGTCTGAAGTGCCGTTTTCTCTCAGGAAGCGGCAGGCGACGATCAAGGTCGATCGTTCGCTCTAGCCAGGTTGCGCCATGCTGGCGCATGGAAGGGAGTAAAGAGCGGTGATTACTCACGGGACACCTGCAGATTCATCTTGGGCAGACAATCAGCCGCCTCTGCCCGTCCAGGAGCAGCGGGCCATGATCCGGCGCCTGCGCCATGAACTCCTGCTTCACTATCGGCCTGTGTTACAACAGGGGGCGGGACCCATCCGCGTGATGGCGCGGATGGTCGCCGAGCTGAGCAGACGCTGCCGCGATCTCAGGCTGGACGAAGAGATCATCGCCAGCGAAATTGTCGACCGTACCATCGGCGACGTCGATCTCCGTCGGATTGTGGAATGCGAGGGAGATCCTGGGGGACCAGGCGACTACCGTACGCTCGCCGATGAACTAGGGGTTGCTCTCCCTGGCGAGAAGCTCAATGGCTATACGGCGAGCGGCCAGGTTTACCTGTGGCTGCGCGATCAAATGCTCACCTACGAACGCCTGCTTCTGGACCAGAAGATCGATCTGCGTATCTATGATATTGTTGGCACTGGCAATCCTGTGCTGCGTGACTGGCTCGCCGCCAACTGGCAAGAGCAATGGGGCCTGACAGTCAGTGGCGGACAGCTCTATCTCTGCCTGGGGGCTATGGATGGGATCGATAAGGTCTTGCGCGGCTTCCGCCAGATGTGTGATGAACAGGGGATCAAGGAAAGAGCGGTGCTCTTTCCGGCCCCCGGCTTCGGGGTACCCGAGGCGCAGGCCAGAGCCTACGGCTACCGCCTGTACCACGTCAGCACGCGGCCCGAGCATCGCTTCAAACTGACCGCCGAGGAGCTAGAGCAGGCTCTGCAAGAAGCACCCGATATCCGCCTGATCTATCTGACGGTGACCAATAATCCAACGACCTTTGCCTTTACTCCTCAAGAACTGCTCGCTCTGCATGCTGTCGTCCGGCGCCAGCGCGAGGCCGGGCGGCAACTCTTCTTCCTGGCCGATCTGGCCTACGTGGGCACTGGGCGCCCGGAGGACGATCAGGCGCGCATGGCTACTTTTGCTGACCCCGCTCACCTGGAACAGACCATCTTTGTAAGCAGCCTCTCGAAAACACTCTCACTGACGGGCGACCGCTTCGGCTGGGTGACTATTGGAGATGCCCATCTTGCTCCAGCACTGGCCCCCGGCTGGTCTAATAGCATGGCTTCGCTGCCGGCAGAGTGGCAGCTGCGTTTCATGGCCTATCTCCAGTTGTTACGTGAACGGCCCTACCTCATCGAGAAGCTGCGCGATCTCTATCGTCTGCGGCGCCGTCGCTTTATCGCCCAGCTACAGAAGCTTGATCAGGAGCTGCAGCTCTTCGCAGAGATCTACCTGGATGACGATGCTACTGTCTATAACTGGAGCCGGCTGCGCCCTGGCGAAGATGCCTTCTCGCTCTTTGAGAAAACCGGCATTGCCGGGGTACCAGGCTCGGGCTTCGGGTATACCGATGAGTATGTGCGCTTCTCTATCGGGGTGATTCCTGTTCCTGATGCTGCAACTTCGTGACGCTCGCGAGGACGAGATAGAGGGAAAGCCCCGGCTTCGACAATGTGAGCGCTTTCCTGTTGCTGGGCCTGGCTGCGTAGGCCGACGACAGTTCTTGAGACCGCCGGGGGCTGCTGCATAACTGAGCCTGTGCCAGGGGATAGGGCAAGTGAGCGCGCGCCGGCCTGGCTGCTGCTTGACCCTCACTGGAACTGGTGATACTCTTTTAGCTGAGTGCAGGCGCCCGCGGGACGCTTCCGCGGCGTCAAAGTAGTGGCCGCGTGGATGCTGGCACTGGCATACGCACTGCGCAAGCAAGGTGCGACAAGGTGAGCCGATAAGGAAGAGAGCAGCGCCAGTCGGGTGAGTCAGCAGGAGGGCCTCTGGCGCGTCTAAGGCAACGCTGTGGCCAGCAGGTAAGGTGCGGCGGTCGTTCCTCGACGAAGAGGTGTGAGGGGGCAGACAAGATTCTGTCCAGCGCCTCCTGGTGTTTCACGTGGAATACCGCAGGAGGGCGCGTCTTGTCTCAGGATTGTGGAGGCGCTTTATCCTCCCGCTCCAGCGCTTCTCAGTCATACGATTGATGACTAGTAGCAGCAAGTAGCAAGAAGGAGAAACATCCGCATGGTAACACGAGTAGGCATCAACGGTTTTGGCCGTATCGGGCGGCAGTCCTTCAAGGCGATGCTCGAACGTTATCCCCACGAGCTAGAGGTCGTCGCCATTAACGATCTCACCGACACCTACACCAATGCCCACTTGCTCAAGTACGACTCCACCTATGGCCGTTTCCCGGGCCAGGTCGAAGCCACTCCCGAATCCCTCATCGTCAATGGCCACAGCATCAAGGTCCTCGCTCAGCGTGATCCCGCGCAAATTCCCTGGGGCGACCTGGGTGTCGATATCGTGATTGAGTCCACCGGCCTCTTCACCGATGCCGATAAAGCCAAGGCCCACTTGCAGGGTGGAGCGAAAAAGGTGATCATCTCCGCGCCCGCTAAGGGCGAGGATCTCACCATTGTGCTCGGCGTCAATGAGCACATGTATGATCCGGCCAAGCACCACATTATCTCGAATGCCTCCTGTACGACAAACTGTCTGGCTCCCGCCGCCAAGGTCCTCAACGATCGCTTCGGCATTGAGCACGGCCTGATGAATACGATCCACTCCTATACGAATGATCAGCGTATTCAGGACCTGGTGCACAAGGATCTGCGCCGTGCCCGCGCTGCGGCCCTCAATATTATTCCAACCACCACTGGCGCCGCTCGCGCTGTGGCGCTGGTCATCCCCGAGCTGAAGGGGCGCTTCGATGGTATGTCCCTCCGGGTACCTACTCCAACGGTCTCGGTCGTCGACTTCGTAGCAACCCTGCGCAAGCCGGCTACGCGCGAGGAGGTGAACGAGGCCTATAAGGAGGCTGCTGCCGGCCCTCTCAAGGGGATCTTGGATTATACCGAAGAGCCGCTGGTCTCCTCCGATTTCCGTGGCGACTCCCATTCGGCTATTATCGATGGCCTCTCGACGATGGTCACCGGGGGCGGTTACATGGTCAAGGTGATCGCCTGGTACGATAATGAGTGGGGCTACTCGACACGTGTGGCCGATCTCACCCACTTCGTAGCCGAGAAGGGCTGGTAGGTCGCGCTGCGGCCTGATCGCTCGCTCATAGCAAGGGCGGGGCCTGCCCCGCCCTCTGGATGGAGGGTGCACTGGCATGATGAATAAAAAGACGGTTCGCGATATCGAGGTGGGAGATAAACGGGTGCTGGTGCGCGTGGATTTCAATGTGCCTCTCGATGAAGAGGGGCACATTACTGATGATACGCGCATCCGGGCCGCGCTGCCAACGATTCAGTATTTGCTTGACCACGGGGCGGCGGTCATTCTGATGTCCCATCTGGGCCGGCCTAAAGGCAAAGTGGTGGAGAAGCTGCGCATGGCTCCTGTGGCTGTGCGCCTGAGCGAGTTATTGCAGCGCCCGGTCCAGTTAGCTCCCGATTGTATTGGTCCCCAGGTTGAGGAGTTGGCCCGGAACCTGCAACCGGGTCAGATTCTCCTGCTGGAAAATCTGCGCTTCCATCCCGAGGAAGAGCAGAATGATGCTGAATTCGCCCGCCGCCTGGCGTCGCTCGGCGACCTCTATGTGAACGATGCCTTTGGCACGGCCCACCGCGCTCATGCCTCCACAGAAGGCGTGACCCACTATCTGCCCGGCGTTGCCGGCTTCTTGATGGAGAAGGAGCTGAATTTCCTCGGCGCTGCCCTGGAGAACCCTCGTCGTCCTTTTGTGGCCGTGATCGGCGGGGCCAAAGTCTCCGATAAGATCGCTGTTCTGGAGCGCTTGCTGACGCTGGCCGACGCGTTGTTGATCGGCGGCGGTATGGCCAATACCTTTCTGAAGGCGGAGGGCTATGAGGTTGGCGCTTCGCTGGTGGAGGAGGGCAAGCTCGATGTTGCTCGCGATCTGCTAAAGCGCGCGCGTGAACGCAGGCTAGAGTTGGTGCTGCCAGTGGACGTGGTGATCGCCGATCGTTTTGCCCCCGATGCTCAGTGGCGCCTGGTGCCGCGCGATCAGGTGGAAGCAGGCTGGCGTATTCTGGATATCGGACTCGAGACGGTGGCCGCTTTCCATCAGGTGCTGGAGAAGGCCCAGACAATCGTCTGGAACGGCACCCTTGGGGTGGCTGAGATGCCGGCTTTCGCTCGCGGCACCAATGCGGTGATTGAAATGCTGGCTGCCTGTACCGCCCGTGGGGCCACGACTATCATCGGCGGCGGCGATTCCGCTGCCGCAGTGGAGCAGGCTGGCGCTGCTGACAGGATGACGCATGTGTCAACCGGTGGCGGCGCTTCGCTGGAGTTCCTCGAGGGGCGCGTCCTGCCGGGTGTCGCAGCTCTGCAGGATCGTTGAGGGTGAGGTGATTGCTGATGACAACTACCCCGGCACGCACTGCCATTATCGCCGGTAATTGGAAGATGCACTATGGCCCGCGCATGGCTTCTAGCTTTGCGCTGGAGATCACGCCGGCTTTGGGCAAATTGCTGAACGAGTATCCGTACTTACTCTGCATCCTCTGCCCACCGGCTATCTCGCTCTCGGCGGTCCGCGAGGTGCTCGAGGCTCTGCTCTTCGAACGCATTGAGCTGGGCGCACAGAATATGCATTTCGAGGAGAAGGGCGCCTTCACAGGCGAAATTTCCCCATTGATGGTGCGCGAGCTCTGTACGACAGTCATCCTGGGTCATTCGGAGCGACGCATCTATTTTGGCGAGAGCGATGAGCTGGTAAATCGCAAGGCCCTGGCGGCCCTCAGTCATGGCTTGCGCCCAATTGTGTGCGTGGGCGAGCGCCTGGAGGAGCACGAAGCTGGGAAAACGGAGGCGGTAATTCGCGCTCAGGTGCAGGGCAGCCTGGCGAATTTCCGTGGCGAGCGAGCCTGCGATGTGGTGATCGCCTACGAACCGGTCTGGGCCATTGGCACAGGTAAGGCTTGCCCCGGCGAAGATGCTCAGCGGACCGTTCGCCTGATCCGCGAGCTGTATGCCGACATGTATGGCAGCGAGACGGCCAGCGCTGTGCGCATTCTCTATGGGGGAAGCGTGACTTCGGCCAATATCGCGGAGTATATGGCCCAGGCCGATATCGATGGGGCCCTCGTCGGTGGGGCCAGTCTGAAGCCCGACTTTGTGGAGATTGTGCGCAAGAGTATTGAGGTGCTGAAGCAGGCTTGATGCTCCTTGGAGCGGCCCCCTGCGAGCTGACTCCTCTCTGTCCCACAGACGAACTGCTCAGAAAGTGAGGACAGAGAGGAGTCCTTTTGCTTTTGCTCTCTCTCTGGGCCTCTTGCCTCAACACGGGCCGCTCTCCAGTTCACCGCTGAAAATCAGTGGCTCGCTGTTGCAACTGTCAGAGTACTGTTACAGTTCTACTGTTGCAGTTAGCACTGTTGTGTTGCCGGTTCCTACCCTGGGCAGGAGGAGATATGCTTTGTTGATGGAACAGTTTGAGCAAGAGGATTTCCTGGCTTTTCTCCTGGAAGCAAAACGCCATACCTATGCTGCCCTAGGAGATGCGGCCTCGGTCAGACCGTTGCTGGCCGGGTCCCGACAGTTGGAGTGGCGCAGGGGAGCCTGGTACTATCGCGATATCTACTTTGGTATGGCCTTCTTTGTTGGTCAAGAGGTAGTTTCCTGGCGCGGGCAGCCGGTTTGGTCAATGGCCTATGCTGGCGGGGTGACGGAGGAGCTGGCTGACCAGGAGGATCAGGTCGCCCGGATCTACGCCTTTTTACGTCGTGCGCTGCTGCAGGTATCAGCGGAGCTGCCGTTTCGCGGCCCTGCTTGTTGGGAAGAGGAGGGGTGGCGCTACGTGAATCATGGCATAGGTAATCTGAAGATGTTTCAGGGGGCGGAGGAGATCGCTGCTGCTGGAACGGTTCTCTATCGTCTGCGTTACTGGGGGAGCTTTTTGCGCTAGATGAGATGCTGATCTGGGACTGCTGGTACACGAAGCCTGGCTCTCGGGCGGCGACTGAGCCTGCAGGTGGGCGAGACGAGCGGGGCCAACCAGGCTGGGATACTGGGAGCTGGTGGCTTTTGCTGCGCTCCCTGTGCTGGTTCTGCCGCGCTCGTCTCCGAGCGGGTGGTGAGCTGCTGCCGGCTTAGCCTGCGGCAGGCCCGCCCTCCAGGCCAGGCTGTGTCATGCGCTCCGGGTCCAGAATGCGGGTCAGTTCATCTTCGCTCAGCTGCGTGCGCTCGCGGGCTACCTCACGCACGGTGCGTCCGGTGCGATGGGCCTCCTTGGCGATCTCCGCTGCTGCATCATACCCAATGATCGGCGCCAGGGCCGTACAGATCGCTAGACCACGCTCAACCATTTCCGGCCCTTTCTCTGTGGCTTTGATGCCACGCAGACACTGCTCGGTAAAGTTGCGTACGGCAGCGCTGAGGAGTGAGATCGACTGCAAGAGGTTATAGGCCGTCACGGGCATCATCACGTTGATCTCGAAGTTGCCCGACTGGCCGGCCACGGTGATCGTGGTGTGGTTGCCCATAACCTGGGCACAGACCATGCACAGGGATTCGGCAATGACCGGGTTGACTTTGCCTGGCATGATGGAACTGCCGGGCTGGACAGCGGGCAGCTCGATTTCGCCGAAACCGGCGCGTGGCCCCGAACCCATCCAGCGGATATCGTTGGCAATCTTCATCAGACTGACTGCCAGGGTGTTGAGCGCGCCGCTAGCCTCAACAGCGTTATCGAGCGTGCTCTGGGCCTGGAAATGGTTGCTGGTCTCGCGTACGTTTACCCCGTTCATTGCGGAGAGCCGGCGGCAGACGCGAGCGGCAAACTCGGGATGGGTGTTGATGCCGGTACCGACCGCGGTACCGCCGAGCGCAACCTCGGAGAGTTCGTCTTCAGCGTGGCGCAGGCGGGCAATGCCGCGCTCGATCTGGCCGACGTAGCCAAGAAACTCCTGTCCCAGGCGGATGGGGGTGGCGTCCTGCAGGTGGGTGCGCCCGGTCTTGATGATGGACCAGAAGGCTTCGGCTTTTTCTTGCAGTACGCGCTGCATCTCCTCCAAAGCAGGGATCAGCTCTTTGTCGATGCTGACCAGAGCGGAGAGATGGATGGCCGTGGGGATGACGTCGTTGGAGGACTGACCGAAGTTGACGTGATCGTTGGGATGGACGAGTCGCGAACCGCGCGCTCCTCCCAGAAGCTCGCTGGCCCGGTTGGCAATAACCTCGTTGGCGTTCATGTTCGTCGAGGTTCCCGAGCCGGTCTGGAAGAGATCGACGACGAAATGCTCGTCGAGTTTGCCGTCGATGACCTCCTGGGCCGCCTGACCAATGGCGGCAGCGATGCGCTCGTCAAGCAGGCCCAGCTCGGCGTTGGTCTGCGCTGCTGCCTGCTTGATCTGGCCCAAGGCACGGATAAAAGCACGCGGGAAGCGGAGATCGCTGATGGGAAAGTTGAGAACGGCGCGCTGAGTACTGGCTCCGTAGTAGGCGTTCGCTGGGACGCGCATCTCACCCATAGAGTCGCGTTCGATGCGCGTTTCTTCTGCCAGGCTGCTCACTGCATCCTCCTCGATGGTATCCTGGTCATTCTCCTTAATAGACTGAGCCAGGGCTGCGGTACAAGTGCGGTGCAGGGCCCGAGCGTGTTCCCGCTGGCCCTCGTTCGCTTTCGAACTCAGGCCGGCATGGCCGCTGGCTGCTGTCTGCCCCATTATATCACTGCTCTGGAATGCGGCAGCCGTCTTGAGGCCGGAGACCAGTCAGCAAGCCGAGAATGCCTCTGCCATCTGGCGGGCCAGGCTGCTCTTCGCTATAATGTAGTCTGAAGGCTGCAAAGCATGGATCGATTCTTTCTGTAGGATGCTCGTCAGACATGTTACTTGAAGTTGAAATACAGAAGATGCTCGTGGATGGCAGCGAGTGGGGCGCGTGGAAGGGCTATCAGCTCCCGCTGAGTGACGAGTATGTCTCGATCTGGACGCCAGTCGGCACGCCAATGCGTTGGCGGCCTGGCACCTGGATTCTGGAGCGACATTCGCTTACCTACTTCTGGCCCCACGCCTGGTATACCATTCATATCGGCTATGACCAGCAGGATGGGCACTTTGTCAGCGGCTATTGCGACGTGGTGCTGCCAACCGACCCCTATACGAGTACCTCCCAACGGCTGATCTATGTGGACCTCTACGTTGATGTGGTGATTCGTGAGGATTTCAGCGTCTATACCAAAGACCAGGAAGTCTTCGAGCGAGCGGCTCTGCGCTATCCGCTGGTTGAGCAGGTGCGCCAGCGCTCGTTTGAGGTCCTGGCCTGGCTGGAGGAACAGGCCAAAGAGTGGAGCGGCCCCTTTGCGGTGATCCCGCGCCGACTACCGCTGATGGACTGGGAGCGGTTGAGCGTAGAGGAGATGCGCGCGGCCTGGCACGCCGCTCTTCACTAGGCTTGCATTGGCTGGTCGCTCAGCAGGCGGACCGAGCAGGGTAATGGTTATAAGGTAATCACGAGAAGGAAGGTGGCTGCAGGTGCTTCCCGATGAGTTGCGCCAGGCACTGCTGATACATGGAGTCAGTGCCTGCGATGAGGTCGCTTTGCGCCAGGCGCTGGAAACCTATGTACCTACCTACACGCTGATCCGCCTGGCTCCCTGGCCTGCACGACGCTGGAAATGTCACTATCGTCTCTTGATGCGTGACCAGATCTACGATGCTCAGAGCGTCGCCGAGGCTTATGCCCGCGGCTTGCTGGCTGTGCTTGAAGGCCGCTATCAGCCAGAACCGGAGACCCAACAACCGCTGACGGCCCAGGATGAGTGAGGCTCGACCGCCTGCCTCTCTCTCCTTTCTCTCCTTGCTCCAAAAGGCGAGTGAAAGGTGGGGGCGCTGTTCCCTGGCCGGGTTTCGCTCGTTTAAAAACAGTGAAGGCGCTCCGCCTCTCTGGCGCTTTGACCGTCTGATCTGGCTATTAGCTACTCGATTGATGGGTCCTTATGTATACTGACGATAAGAGGAGGTGGCAAGGGCTTGTGTCTGGCTGTTGGCAGTTGGCGGACTGGCTCAGCTATTGGCGAAAGCGAGAGGCCGCCAGCTGATAACAGTGCGGCTAAACGGGGTCAGGAGTCTGCAGCGTGCCGCTGCTCTTTGTGTGATAAACTGCTTGCTTACTTAAGGCCAGAGGTGTTCGCGCCAGAACGACTTTATCTGGTAAAGAGAGAAAGAGGTGTTCTCTATGCTGCGCACGATGTGCAAATCCAAGATTCATCGCGCCACCGTCACGATGGCCGATCTCAACTATGTTGGGAGCATCACCATCGATCAGAATCTCTTGGAGGCTGCAAACATCTATCCCTATGAAAAGGTCCAGGTCGTCAATGTCACCAATGGCTCGCGCCTGGAGACCTATACGATCCCTGGTGAGCGTGGCTCGGGGGTCATCTGCTTGAACGGCGCGGCTGCTCGCCTGAATGCCGTCGGCGACATTGTCATTGTGATGAGTTACGCGCTCTTTACCGAGGAAGAAATCCGCTCATTGAAGCCGCGTGTTGTCCTCGTCGATGAGCAGAACCAGATCACCGAGCTGCGCGAAGTTCCTCTGATCGAACTGCTGCCCGAGGCTATGGCTGAAGAAACGTACGCTGAGGCCGCTCGCTAAGCGCAGTGCAGTAATTCATATCATGTAACCGCCCGGTTACATGAATTACTGCTTACGTAGAGTCTATCGAACGTTCGTAAGATTTCCCCTGGCGATAGCAATCCTCTCGGAAGTTCCTGCAGTTCCCATCGCTGATTCCGGCTCACAAGGTATATGCTCCCTGTCGCTTTTCCGCTTTTCCCTGGTCGCTGTTCGCTTCCTGGCTGGCGCAGGTCGCCTGGCGGTTCAGGGTGCCTGGACTGACGACTGACCGATGTTGGTGATGCCAGGTAGCTCAGCTGCTTCAGAGGAGAGCCTTGGCTGCCGCCAGCTGCATTGCGTCGTTGGCTGCGACGTGCTATAGTAGATCCATGCAGATTACCGCAATAGAGCCACAGACGAACAAAAGCGAGCAGGTGAACCTCTTTGTCGACGGTCAGCGTCTGCTCACGGTCAATGTGCTGGTAGTGGAGCGCCTGGGCCTGGCCGTTGGTCAGGAGCTAAGCCCGGAGCTGCTGGCCCGGCTCCGACGAGAGGCTGCTCTCCAGCAGGCCCTCGATCGCGCCTTAAACTATCTCTCTTTTCGCCCACGCAGTCGCCAGGAAGTGCATCATTACCTGCGGCGGAGGGGAGTCGGTCCTGATCTGATCGAGCCGGTGCTGGAGCGGCTTACTGAGTTAGGTCTGGTTGACGATCGGGCCTTTGCTACCTTCTGGGTGGAGTCGCGTGAGCGTTTTCATCCCGAGGGAGCCAGAGCCTTACAGAGTGAGCTGCGAGCGCGGGGGGTAGCGCCCGACATCGCTGCCGAGGTGGTGAGCCAGGGGGACGATGAGGAACGAGCCTTGCGGGCTGGCCGCAAGAAGGTGCAGGCGCTCTTGCGCAGCGGAGCCTCTAAGAGCTATGAGACCTTTCGCAATCAGTTGGGAGCTTTTCTTCTGCGCCGTGGTTTCAGCTACGAGACGGCCAAGCGGGTCGTCCGCCAGCTCTGGCATGAGAGCCGTGCCAGCGCCGCGGACGTTGACCCCGCTCGTCCCGCTGATGAGCCTATGGAGTAGAGGAAGCTTTGACAGTGGGCGAGGCTGTGGCTGTAGCCTTCGCTGAGCCAGAGCCAGTGGCCGAGGGCAGCTGGACGCTCGGCAGGCTCGAGGGATTCACCGGAATAATCTGAATGCGCTGCGGATCATCAGGCAGCAGATCGTTGCTGCCACCGGAGAGATGGATGCTGACCGACGCAGGATCAACCCCCGGCAGCTTCTGTAGATAGGTGCGGGCCTGATTCACCTTCAAGCCTTTGATGTGGCTTTTCATGCTCTCCAGCTCATCTTGCGAGAAAAGGTATTGCGCTAAGGCCGCGGCAGGCACCTTGAGGATGGCTGTTCCCTGATTATCGACGCTTTGCACGCTCACCTTACCAATCTGGGTCGTCTTCAGCTGGGCGCGGGCACCCAGCTGTTGCTTGGCCTGTTGCCCCAACAGTTGCAACACCAGCGAGCGCACATCTCCCAGGAGAAAGTACTCGACGCTGCCCTGTTCGGTCAGGGTAACGGTCACGGTACTGCTTTCGACCCCAATTGGAGGATCGGTTTTCTCGTCCACATCAGAGAAGACGATATCTCCCACCTGCTGGGCGTTTTGCTGCTGGAGCTGACGCTGCAGATCTTGCGTGATCTGGTTGACCAGGGTCTGCTTGGCCTGGTTGGCCAGCCTGATCTGATCGACAATATCGACCGATTGTTTGCAATCGAGGACCAGTAAGGTGCACTTGCGGCCTGTGGTGGTCCCATGCTGAGAAAGGGTCTTGCTTTCAGTGAGCACTCTGGCCGGCACAATTTTGCCCGCCGTATCCACCTGCTTGGCCTTGAGGCTGGCGGTGATCGTGAAGACCTGCGAGAGGGCGCTGGTGCGAGGTGTAATGTTGATGGCGGCTGTCGACAGGCTGGGCCCCTCCAGGAAAAGCAGGCCACCGATGAGCAAGAGCACCAGGGCGATGGTCACGAAGATCAGGGCGAGCAAGGGATTCTTGCGCCGGCGAGGGGGACGATTGCCAAACTTCCCGCCCGGGCCGCTGGCACCGCTGAGGGCTTCACGCCCCAGATCCATCGTCGGCGCGTCATAGTCCTCCTGCGCGAAGCCCCCCTGTCCTGAGAGAGAAAAGGGCGGTCGCCCTGCGGAACGGGAGGAGGGGCGGGCAGGAGGGATATAGGGAGACTGGTCGGAGGCATCTTCGGAACGCTGCAAGGTCATCACCTCGGGAGGAGTCTGGCCCGGCGAGGCCGGTGGCCGAGAGGCAGCACGCGGAGCGGCTGCGGCTTGTGGACGTGGGACAGGTTGGGCAGTCGCACGCTGAGCTGACTGGCGACGCTCGCTCTCCAGTTCCGCTGCAGCGCTCGCCCGATAGGCCTGCTCGAAGGCCGCCAGCAGCTCCTCGGCGCTGCTGAAGCGCTCTTCGGGGCGCTCGGCGGTCGCTCGTTCTACAACGTAGGCCAGCGGCTCGGGAAGGTTGGCACGTGGCTGCTCCCGCGAGGGGGGCTGACCGGTGAGCATCTGGTAGAGAATGACACCGAGAGAATAGATGTCGTTGCTGACGGCTGCGACACCCTGCAGACGCTCGGGGGCCATATAGGCCAGCGTCCCTACCTCGTTGCCGGGCAAGGTCAATGGCGCGTCGGCATGCTGCCCCTGGATCGTGGCGATGCCGAAATCGATGAGGCGCACATAGACCTTGCCATCGTTATTGCGATCCAATAGCACATTGCTTGGCTTCAGATCACGGTGAATGACGCCCCGACGGTGGATATAGGCCACTGCTTGTGCCAGAGCGGTGAAGAGCGTGTAGACCTCGGATAGCGAAAGTGGACCACGCTGGAGACGCTGGGCGAGCGTGCCCCCTTCGATATAAGGGGTGACAAAGAAGAGTCGCCCCTGTTCCTCACCAAACTCGATCAGCGGGAGAATATGCTCATGCTTCAGGTGGGCGTTCACCTCGGCCTCGCGCAGAAAGCGCTGACGTGCGATCGGATCATGGACCAGATCGGAGCGCATGATCTTGATAGCTACCTCGCGGCCAAAGGCGGTGCGCTGGCGGGCCAGGTAGACCTCTCCCATACCGCCCACATCTATGCGACGCACCAGCTCATAGTTGCCGAAGCGCCGTCGGCTGCTGCTGCTTTGCTGGCTCCTCTGAGCGTTATTCTCTGACTCTGGCATAGGAAGACCGAGTTGCTCCCTCATCTCCCACTCCCCTGGCCGCCGCTCCCTGTCTCTAACAGAGAGGCGGGCATCCAAGATAAAAAGCAAACAGAACGTGGCAGGCATCGCCAGGCATCGCGCGCCCTGCGGTGAGGATGACGGCAATGCCTGCCTCTGCCGGTATTATACCCCGACAGCTGCCGGTCGCCCACTGGGAGAAACTGCCGCTTCAGCCGGCGCTGGCGTCGCCTCCTGATGATGTACACGTAGCCAGCGTACGATCAGGATGAAGAGCACCAGGAAGACGATGGTTAACAAGAGGATCAACAACTCATCAAAGCCAAAGCTGATGAACCCCAGATTCAGCTGCCAGCTCTCAATGGCCGGCCCTACTGGCGCGGGGAAGAGCGAGAGCGAGCCACAGGCGTTCCAGAGAGCATGCTGTAGCACCGCGTACAACCAGCAAGCAAAGCCGAGACGAAAACGCCGTTCTTTGGTGCGGATCAGGTAGTACCAGCCCAGGGCTACCATGCCTGCTCCCAGACCGTGCAATAATCCCGCTCCTGAACGTACCAGTGCCACATGGGCCCAGTCGCTGTAGCCCATGCTGATATAGCCAATAGTCTCGACCAGGTCGAAGCCAAGCCCGGCGCTCATCCCCAGGATGAAAGCCTCGATGCCGCTGCTAAAGCGCCCACTGAGCGCAGCTACTCCCAGCGGCTTGACCGTCTCTTCTACCAGTGGGGCCACTACCACAGCCAGCACAATGAGCAGCGTCTTGGTCCCTGTCTGGCAGAAAGGATTCGATGGATCGTTCAAGCAGGCCGCGTTAAAGGTGGGACCTGTGGCCGCAAGGAGCAATGTCGCGGAGAGTTCTAGCAGCGAAGCCAGAAGAATGCCCAGGGTTGCCCCACTGGTCAGGGCAAGCGTGAAGCGTCGCCACGTGGTCGACCAGCGAGCCTGGCGCAGAAGATGCAAGCCCAGCGTGAAAAGCGTCATGGCTGGGAAGATGGCCGTGAGAAAGATCAGGACGGTGGTCCCTGGTAGAAAGGCAACGGCCTGATGGGTGGCCTGCAAGATCAGCCCGATGGCGAGAGTAAGGACGTAACCAATCAGAAAGATCCAGAACGGCGGCATCTTCAGGATATGGCTCGGCTTGCCCAACAGCGAGCGGATGCTGTGGTAGAGACAGAAGCCGCCCCCGACCAGGCCAGCACTGGTATAGACCAGAGATTGCACGGTCAGAGGATAGAATTCCCCTGTCGACCTGGTAACGCTGGAGACCAAGGCCGCAAAGCTGGCTATGATCAAAAACCCTAGCCCGACTAGCAGCGTTAGCCCTGAGCAGATGAGGCCAATAATCCCCAGGGCCACCTGGTAATTGTCTCGTGGGGGCCGAGGGGCAGCGGCAGGGCCTGGCTGCCAGTAAGCAGAAGGAGCCGGCCAGGATGGCCAACCCGGGTAGCCCGAATAGGGCGGATAGCCGGGATACCAATAGCCTGGCCAATTGGGTAGCCCACCGACATAGTGCGGATAAGCTGGATAGCCGGGATAAAAAGGATAAGGGGGCGGCCCGCCGTAAGCTGGCTGGGGAGCGTACCCCGAAGGTACTGGAGCCATCGGCGCTGGCATGGGAGTGGCAGGTGATGCCGGCGGTGAGGGCCAGGCGCCCCAGCCCCAGCCTGGTGTGCTTCCGCCAGGGATCGCCGGACTTGAACCAGCATGCTCCCTGTAGGTAAATTGCGCCGGTCCAGGCGCCATGTCGTTGGCCACCTGGTTCATAGAGGCCGCTCCTTGCTCCCCTGGGGCTCCCGGCTGTCCTGCCTCGGCTATCGGCGTGGCCATCGTTGCAGGAGACCTCTCCCCGCCCGGCGGCTGCTCAGGAAGCGGCTGATCCACTCTCTGCTCCACCTGCAGGGGCGGCTGCTTCGGCTGAGTCGGCGTCTCTTCTGAAGCATGTGTAACTTTCTCGTATTCTGAACTCACTGTCAATATGCCTTTTCCAGGAGCTTCTACTGTTGAACGATTGATTGCTAGACTCGTTCAAAGCATATGACAAATGACGAAAAATGTGAAGAGCCAAAATCTGGTACTTGTGCCAGACCTGCCAGAAAGAAGCGCATTCTGCGTCTGGCTAGATTTGGCCCTGTTCCTGAGCGAGTGCACTCAGGCGATTGCGCACCTCCCAGAGCTCGGGATAAAACATGTCATGAATAGTACGTTCGAGAAGAGGCATAGGTGTGCCGCCAGTGCCCGTTGTCGTCGCGCCAATCATGCGCTCGGCGAGCTTATAGTGCCGGAAGCGGAAGATCTGCATCACCTCGTCGTAATCGATGAGGGCCTCGGCAAAAGCATGCAGTAAGGGATAGCGTCCAGCCTGGAGGTAGACGTCGCTGAGCGAAGCGCCTGCCGCAGCCAGCAAGGAGCGGAAGTCATCCCAGAGTGGTGGCGAGAGGCGCTGCAGCTCGCGATAGCCGGGCGAATCGCTGCCTGCTCCGCCGGCCAGCAGCTTGCGAAAAGCGTGAAAGTCCCAGGGGGACATTGTTTCGAGCATACGCATATTCTCCAGCAGCAGGTACTGGATACGGATCACGCGCTGCAACAAACGCAGAGCCTCGTTGAGGTTCGCCTGCTTAAGCAGGTGGCTGATGCTGCGCAGCTCGAAGGCTGTTTCCTTCCACCATAGCTCGAACACCTGATGAACAATCTGAAATTGCAGCTCATCGTGATGGGTCAGCTCCTCCTCTGACTTCTGCAGGGATAACAGTTCAGAGAGCCGCAGATAGCGTGCATAGACGCTCTCGCGGCGCGCAGGGCGCTGCACCTCAACGTGTTCGGATCGCTTGCTCATCGTTGCAACCTCCTTCACTGGAATGGGGGGAAGCCGGCGCCTATGCCGCCCCTCTTCTTCTTCCTCTTCGGGGAGCCTCCTTCATCAGGAGGATAGTATATGCCATAAGAAGGATACCATTTCTAACGAAAGAACGCTCCCCTGTCATTCAATGGACGCAACCCAAAGGGAAGGCTAAAACTAAAAGGGAGAGGAGCAGGGGCGGTCTGAGCCAGAGGGACGGGAAAGTTGAGGAGGGCCTGCTTTGCCGGGGAGCTATGGTATAATCTTAGCGACATTTGCACGCCGACCAGAAAGGCTCGGAAACCACATGGAGCAGGCGGAACGCATTGCCATCGATGGGCCAGCCGGCGCGGGTAAGAGCACCGTGGGAGAGCGCTTAGCGCGCTGTCTGGGCTATCTCTATATTGACACTGGGGCCATGTATCGGGCTTTGACCTGGCTGGCCCTAGAGCGGGGTCTCGATCCGCACGATGGGGGGACCCTTGGGCGCCTGGCGCGCGAGGCCAGAATCGTCATCAGCCATCCTCATCTTAAGGACGGGCGCCAGTACACAGTGACCGTCAACGGCGAAGACGTCACCTGGGCCATTCGCAGCCCTGACGTAACCCGCACCGTCTCGCTGGTCTCTGCTCATCCCGAAGTTCGCAGCGTCCTGATTGAGGCCCAGCGCGCGCTGGCTCGCCCTGGCCGCGTCGTCATGGTTGGACGCGACATCGGCGCCGTGGTCCTGCCCGACGCCGAGCTGAAGATCTATCTGACGGCCAGCCTGGAGGAGCGCGGACGTCGACGCTATGCCGAACTGCTGGAGCGCCTCGGCCATGATCACCCGGCCCTCCCCTCCTTTGAGGAAGTGGTGGCCGATATTCGGCGCCGCGATGAGATCGATCACGACAACATGCAGCCGGCGCCCGACGCCATTGTAATCAACACCGACCATCTCAGCGTAGCGCAAGTCCTGGAACGCATCTGTCACTTTCGGGGAAAGCGATGAAACAAGAAGTCAGCCTCTCCTCCGCCGGACAGGAGCAGCCGGAGAGCCGGCAGCCACTGAAGCGCACGGCTTCCAGCCGGAGCGAAAAGGACCTCTATCAACCCTACGAGACACCAACACTGATCTATGAGATTCTGCGCATCCTGGCCGTGCTCCTGCTGGCCGTGATCGCGCGCATGCGTCCGCGCGGTCGCCACCATATTCCGCGTCAGGGCCCCTACATTGTCGCCTCTAATCACCTCGCCTGGACCGATATCCCTCTCATTCCCATCTATTTGCCCCAGAAAGTCGTCTACATGGCCAAGGAGGAGGTCTTTCAGGGGCGTTTGCGCTGGCTGGCGCGTTTCCTTGGCGCCTTCCCTGTCCGCCGCGGCGAGGGGGATCGCCAGGCCCTGCGTGCGGCGGAGACCGTGCTGAAGGCCGGTCGGGTGCTGGTTATTTTCCCCGAAGGCACGCGCAGCCGCACACGCACGCTGGCCCGCGCTCACGCCGGCCTGGGAATGATCGCCCTGCGCACTGGCGTGCCAGTTCTGCCTGTGGCCATCTGGGGCAGCGAGGACCTCTTTAAGAAGTTCCGTCCCGAGATCCATATCGTCTACGGCGAGCCGCTGCTCTTGAAGCCCCAAGGCCCCAAGATCACTCGCGAGGAGATCGAAGAGGCCACGGAGCGCGTCATGCGCAGCATCGCCGCCCTCTTGCCTGCCTCCTATCGCGGCGTCTACGCCGACGGCCTCCCTCCCGCGGCTGAGGAAAAGGCAGAGACGGGCCAGCGGGTCAGCGATGAGTAGTAGCGTACCAGGGGGCAGGAAAGCGAGGAAAAGAAGGGGAACGAGGCCACCGGCCCGCTCTGGCTGACCAGGCGGCCCAGGTCCGACTTTCTCTTTTCGTCCCTGATTGGCGGCCCGGCCCCCAAGACCGCCAATCAGGAACAGAGGGATCGGAACGATGGAGTGCTGGACTCAGGCACTACCGACCAGCTGCTGGACGCGCAGCAGGGCTGCCAGGTAGTCGCGCAGCATCATGGGCAACAGAAAACGCTCCTGAACGCTGCGATGAGCAGCTTCACCCATCTGGCGCCACAGCGCACGCTCCTCCAGTAAGCGCAGTGCGTAAGCTGCCGCGCTCTCCGCATCATCGGCAAGGAAGCCGTCGTAGCCATGAGTGATCTGGTAGCGCACCCCGGTCGCCGAGGTCCCCACTACTGGCTGATACTTCCACATCGCCTCTGTCACCGTCAGACCGAACCCTTCGCGACTGGAACGCTGCAGGATTACCTGCGAAAAGCGCTGGAAGGCATTGACCACCGGCGCAGTCAGCTGGGCCGGGTCCCAGAGCAGATGGATGTCGGGATCATCGCCCGCACGCTGTTGCAGATCAGCAAGAATAGCCTGGGCACGGATGTCATCGCTGGCCTCCAGTGCGCCAACGAGCGCCACCTGGACCTCCGGATGGCGTTGCTTCACCAGGCGATAGATCTCGATCACCTGCCACGGGTTCTTCCAGCGCCCGAAGCGCGAGACCTGCGTAATCAGGGGACGGCCTGGATCAATCCCACAGCCAGCCAGGAGGGCAGCCCCTTCAGCCTCGCTCAAGGGCGCATGGCGCTCGCTAAAGGGGTCGATCCCCAAGGTAATCACCGCGGCACGCCCAGCAGGCAACTGCGGGAACACCGAGAAAGGCGTGTTGAAGGTGCACAGCGCATAGGCATCCAGGAATTGATTGATGTAGGCAAGCGCCGCTGGATCAGGCCGGGCAGTATCGATATGGTTGAACCAGAGGGCCGGGCGCATGTATGGAAACAGCTGCCCCAGAGGGACAAGCTGAATATCATGGATATAGTAGAGATCGGCACGCTCAGCAACAAGCGGCTGCATGGCCGACCGCAGCGAATCCAAAAACTGGCGCTGGTCCTGGAGAGTAATCAGGCCCGGCTCGCCACCCTGGAGCATATCGGTCAGCCGCGCCATGAAAGTGGCAGCAAACTCGTCGAGCTGAACCACTCGCCAGGTATGAGGAATGCCCAGCTCCCTGGCCAAGGGCAAGAGCACGCGCAGTAAAGCAGCCACACCACCACCCTGCGCCGTCGTATTAATGTGCAGAACATGCACGCCCTGGAGCGGACGCGCCAGATCGTAAATCTCAGAGAGCAAAGCCTCGCTCACCAGACCACGAAAGCGCTCCAGCCCAGGCGTTGTCACAAGCGTCATGACCCGCTCCTTCGCCTGAAAGCAGGCGAAAACATCTGACTCCTCTCACTGAGGAGCCAATAAAAGCTGGCAGGTAGCGTAGCGTATCACAACCACGTGCTAGCTAGCTTCTATAGGTGATTACAACTGGCTGAACGATTCCATTCCCACCGCAGCACCCTTTTTGGTGGGCCTTCTGCAGCGAGAGAACATTACTGTCTGGCTACGAGCGAAAGGAGCAGAAGAGCCGCCCGACAAAGGATCGTCATGAGACGAGTAGGATGGCTATCCCTCGGCTCCCTTCATGCCGAATCTCCTGGCGGACTTCTCTCAAAATGGTGGAGGAAATACTTGACAAACAGCCAGCGGTATGTTATATAGAGCCTGTCAGGAACTTTTTGGATGCGGTGGTCTCTACACGGGACCTGTTGCCTACGAGCACGAGTCTGGAAAGACATTCTGCATTCAAATGACCCCTCCTGCGCCAGCCAAATCATCTGTGAAAAAGGGTGATTACGCGCTCTATCGCGATGGATTCTGGGACAGCCCAGCCTGGCGGCGCTGTTTCCCCTATGTAGTCTATTCATTGCCTGTCCGGCTCCGTCCCTCCTGATGGGACAAGGCAGTTTGCTGTTTTTTGTTGTTTACCATCTTCTACAGGGCGGGAAGCGTATATGTTGACTATACTCAAAGGTTTACCGGGTCCAGGATATTGCCTAGAAACGAGGCCTTCGGCGGAATATCCGTTTAAGAAGGATACCTGGGGCTACCTGGTGGGCTACGCTTCCGCCACCTTCCTCTGCAGAAGTCTCCCCAATATCCATCAACGCTTTCTGCGAGGGCGGCAGGCGTAGCTCCCGGAGCTATCGGCGCCGGTCGACCCGTGTTCTCTGGTTCCTGTATCCGTCTTTGCCTGCGCGCGCGCGCGTGATCCACTACGACATGCTGTCGTCGTGACTTGTCTCATTTTTGCGCGCTTTCCACGCTTTTTACTCTTATCGTCATGTAGTACTGTGACGGAGAAGCTGCCTATGGATAAGAAGTTGCTCGTTGAGTACCTGAATAGCCGCCAGATTCCGCTGACCGGACAGGAACAAATGCTGACATTGCATCAGAGATTGTGCGAGGCGGCTCCCGAGTTCTACCTGTATCTGCTGGCTGATCCATTTGCAGATCTCTCGCACAAGCGAGAGATGCTTGCCAATCTGATTCGCTTGCCAGCAGCTCACACTATCACCAGGCAGCGCATAGTGGAACAGCTGCGTACGCTGCCAGCTGAGGAGGCTTTGCTGGTTGCCGATGTGATCCGGCAGCGGCGCATCAATAACCGGCGTGCTCGCGAGATTGGTTTGCAGCTGCTGATCGGTCATGAGCAGTTCCCGCAGCTGGCGGCAACACGGCGACAGCGGGTGACGCTCTTGTTGAAGCATTTGCTGGGAGAGCGTACCTGGTCTTCGGTCCGGCGCTTCCTGGCGCAGCCGAGCGAGGTCGGAGAGAAGTTCCTGCGGCGTGAGTTGCTGCACTATGCTCCCGACCCAGAGGTTGCCCGAGAAACGCTTTGCTTCCTGGCGGGGGTACCTTTCAATCCAACTGATCCGACGTTGGCAAAGCGCATGGCTGCTCGTGAGCAACTAGAGCAGGGGGAGGGTCTCCCGCGCGAGACCCTCTTTGGCCTGCGCGGTATCTATCACCGCGATGTCCCTGCCAGCCGTGTGCGCTCGCTCTCCACTTCGACGGCGCGGGTCGCACGCCAGGATGGGCCGTTGACCAGGCTCTATCGAGAAGCGTTGCTTCAGGAGCTGGAGGGGGAAGAGTACTGTGAAGAGCTGTGGCGGCGCACTGAGCAGGCCGTGGCCTCGCTCCCGCTGATTGAAGCACGGCTGGCGGTGGTCCTGGATCTGTCGGCCTCGATGGCCTCGTCCGGCGAGCGGGCCTTTCATCCAGTAGCTCTGGCGCTGGCCCTGGTCCGCCTGCTGCAGCAGCGTGTGACTTCGCTGACGCTCTATCAGGTCGGTGGCAGCGCTCCGGCCAGTGAGGAGCTGCTGCCACAACCGCGGGGGATGACCGATCTGGCCAGCGCTTTGCTGGAGGCGGCTCGCAGGCAGCCGCAGGCCATTCTACTGATTACCGATGGCTACGAGAATATGCGCCAGGGCGATGCGGCCCTGGTCTTGCAGGGCTTGCGCCTGCTCGGTCTGACTATGCCCGTCTATCAGATAGTGCCTGTCTATACCAGTGCTGAGCAGCTGGCCCAGCGTCGTCTGGGCGACGATTTCGTGCTCTTGCCCGTGCAGCATGAGCAGGGAGTGCGTGAGGTGCTGACACGACTCTTTCTCGATTACGCGGCTGAGTTTATCTCTCCGGTTGAGGCGGAACAGGTGCAACAACTCTTGCTTACGAGGTGATAGCTATGATGGAGATTCAGGCCAAGCAGGAGGCGGCGGAGACCTCTCTTCTTACCGGGCTGCTGGCCCACCTGGTCCCTGGTCCGCTGGTCTCCTGGGGTCTGCTGGGGGTCATCGGCCTTTTTCCGGTCAGTACCGGGCAGGAGCAGAGCCGTGCGCGCTTTGTGCCTCCCATGCGCTCCCTGGAGGTGGTCGGTTCTCCTAACTATGGAACGCTCGTCTTGCGCAATCGGGCCACGAAGGGGGTACTGGTGCTGCCCATGCATGTGGCGTTCTTCCAGCCAGGGGGGCAGAATCACGCGACCAGCCGCGTGCTGATCCTTGATGCTGACGAAACGCTGACAGCAGACGACTGCTTCTGCATCCAGCAGACCCAGAGTGGCACGCTGAACCAGGCCCAGCAGCGCTTCTCGATGTTGCCTCTCGGACTGCGCCGCGCTGCCTTCGAGTTGCGGGGAATCAAGGATTTCAGGCGCCTCTGGACGGCCATCGCCGCCTATTCGCGCCGCTATGGGATCAATTACGGCGGCCATCTGGAGCGCTGGCTGCGTCCTAACTTCGCCAGTTTGCTGCCTTACCGCCGCGCGCTGGAGTGGCAGCCTGGTCAGGTCGGTGCTGCTTTCTTCCTGGCTGGGCGGTTGGTCGGCGTGGAGGTGGCTCCGAACAGCGCTTACTGGACCGAGATGCTGCCTGTGCTGCTGATCTACTGCTATGCCTCCGCTGCCTTACTGGCCGAGCGCCAGCATCGCGCACCAGCACACCCGGTCCTCGATCTGGAGGGCCTGCGCGATCTGGATGATCTGCAGCAGCGCCTCGCCGAGGCCCGCCGCCAGGAGCAGGAGCAGCATCTGACGCAGCTCTCCGCGCTGGCCTCGCTCTATAAGCGGGCTCGCCCCGCTGAGGAACATGCCGGCCTGCGCCTGCTCTCTATCAGCCAGGGCGAGTGGCTCGGCCAGGTCGTCTACGCCGGTTCTGAGGTGGTCTATCTGTCTCTGTTCCGCAGCGAGCTGTAAACTGTTTCCTCGCTGCTGTGTTCAAGCGTCGGTCTCTCTTTCTTCTCGTGGCCCGGGAGCGGGTGCCTTTCTCCCCCCGGCTCGCACCCCGCCCGGGCCACTCTCCTCGCTCTCCCTTCTTCTTCTCTCTCTGTCGAGAATATATAAAATATCCCTTCTATTTATAAAAAATCCCATAGAGTTGATAAAAAATAAAATTCCGGCTACACTTTCAACAGGCGATCTGTAAGAGAAAGGAGATATCACCTGTGAAGACATCAAGACCTGGCTGCCTCCAGATATCTGGCGGCGAGACCAGGGGGGACCCTGGCCTGCCCTCTGCTCCTTTGCCTCCCCTTGTAAGGTATTGGGGAAGCAGCGATTACTGCTATACGCAGAGCCTGGGAATGGCCTTGGAGGCGGCGGGTGCAGAGCGCAACTGGCTCCCTGAGCCAGGCTTCCTGGAATGCCTGACGACCATGCCTTTCGGCAAGCTCTACCTGGAGCTGCCAGGCCGGCCACAGATCTTCTTCTCTCACGCTGCTATCGATCCCAATCAGGGGCTGTCACTGGCACTGAAGACTCTTGGCTGGTGTTGCCAGGAATGGCCTACCTCTGCGATTGATCCTGTCGATGAGCGTCAAGCTCTGGCCGTTTTGCAGGCTGCTGTGAAGGTGCAGCCTGCCCTGGTGGGACCGCTCGATTTGGGATGGCTAACGTATCATCCCGAGTACAGGCGCTTGCATGGGGCCGATCACTTCGCCCTGGTGCTGGCGGTTTACGACGAGTATGTCTTGCTGCATGATCCCCAGAAGTATCCCTATGCCTGGCTATCGGTACGCGACTTCCTGCGAGCCTGGCGAGCGGAAAAGGTTGGCTATCCTCATGCGCCTTTCACCCTCCGTATGCATTTCTGCGCTCAGGAGCAGCCAGCTCCAGCGCGCGCGACACTGATTGCTCGCACCCTGTCTCTCGTTCACACTCACTTGAGTCAGCCTTGCGAAGGCCCTGTTCTCTATAGTGGGGTGGCGGCGCTCCAGCGTCTGCAGGCGGCTCTTTTGGATGAGCGCTCGTCGCAGTCGCTGGAGCGCCAGTTGGTGAGCTTTGTCCTGCCTCTCGCTTCGCGACGCCTGCTCGATGCCGCGCTCTTCGTGGACGAGGCCGGCCTGGCTGCGGCTGCGACTTGTCTGCAGGAGCAGGCGCTGCTTTGTGGTCAGGCACAGCTCTATCTTGTGCAACGAAAGCGCCAGCTCCTGCAGGACTGCCTCCAGCGCCTGGCTACTCTGGAGGCAGAGCTACCTGCCTTGCTTGCCGACTGACTGCTCGTCGTCAGCCGTGATACCGGTCTAGTTGGGAAGAATCTTCCTGGGCGGCTTCCAGGCTTTGGGACCTGTTGCTGGCTGGCTGATCCCTGAAGCTATGTGCTAGAATGAAGGCTGAGCTGTGAGCTGGTTACTGCCAAACTCCTCCTGTAACTTCTCTACTCTGGCATACGCTTATGGACAATTTCCACGCAGATCAACAGAAGCCACCGACTCAGCCTGTATCTATCACAGTGAAAGGGACGCCTTCCCTTCGAGAGACCAGGGAGCCGCCGCCATCGGTCTGGGAGCTGCTGCGTATCTGGGTCTTGATCGGCCTGCAATCCTTCGGCGGCGGCTCTTCGACGCTCTTGCTGATCCAACGAGAGTTTACCGAAAGACATCGCTGGCTGACCATCGAGGAATTTGCTCGTGATTGGAATCTCTGCATTATGACCCCCGGCATCAATCTGGTGGCCATCACCGTCCTCATTGGGCGTAAGCTTGCTGGCGCCTGGGGAATAGTGGTCTCGCTTCTGGGGTTGCTGCTCCCGAGCGCGGCGATTACGACCCTCATCGCCGCCGGTTTTCAGGAAATCCAGCACCTGGCCTTTGTCGAAGCGATGTTCCGCGGGGTAGTGCCTGCCACAGCAGGGATCATGCTGGTAGTGGCCATCAACTTTGCTCGTCCGCTACTCAAGCAAGGCTATCAGGAAGGCTTCGGCATGCTGGCACTCAGTCTGGCGTTTATTGCTCTGGTGACCCTGGCGCTCATCGTTGGCAAGGTTGCTGTGGTGCTCGTTGTAGTGGCCTCCGCCCTCGCCGGTAGACTGCTCTTCGTCCGAGCGCCGTCGCTGGCCACGGCAGAGCAGTCGTCTGAGAGGGAGGAGCAATCATGAAGAATCCACTCCTCTATTTCTGGCTGTTTCTCAAAGCCTCGCTCTTCTCAACAGGCGGCTTCAGCAACTTTCTCAGTCTGCATCAGGATTTGCTGGCCAGCCACTGGGCTGAGGAGAGCGACTTTAGCCAGGCCCTGGTCATTGGCCAGCTGAGTCCTGGGCCAAACGGTCTCTGGGTCATTGCCTTGGGCTATCTGACCTATGGCTATCTGGGTGCGGCGCTGGCGCTGCTGGCGATTATGATCCCGCCGTTTGTGGCGCTGATCTGGGAGGGGCTGTATCAACGCCTTGGGGGACTGCGCTGGGTCGAGGCGCTGATGCGTGGGGTCTCGCTGGCGGTGGTCGGGATCACTGTGGGCAATACCTGGACCATCATCGGCCATAGCGCCAGCGATTGGCGAGCCTGGATCATCGGAGCTGCTGCCTGCCTGCTGGCGTTGAGTCGGCGCGTGCACGTCTTTGTCATTCTGCTACTGGCCGCTGGAGCCGGCCTGCTGCTTTACGGGGGTTTGACCTTCCCCTGGTGGCACTAAGCATACTACTCGCTGACGTGACGCTGGCAAGGCGGCCCTCGCGACTACCATAAAGCTGCTTTCCTGGCAAGGCACTGTCCTTTCGTTCAGAGGCAGCCAGCGCGCTTTACGCTATACTAATAAACGAGGAAGGCTTACCCTGGCTTACGAAGAGAGACTGAGGCACGGGATCGTTAGAGGAGGGTCGGCGGGCAGCCAGAGGCGGGGCGGGTCAGCGCTCCTGTGTAGCCTGACGGAAAGGTATGCATCTGCTTGACAGTCGCATATCTTATCGAATACAACTAAACAGGAGAGTGCTCTAGTGCTGGCTGATGCGACGCTCTGGCCGGTCCCTCGACTGCCCCGAGTGCTCGAGCGCGCGCGTGCTCGTGTACATGCGCATCTGTGTCTGTCCGCTTGCCGGACCTGCTGCCTTGCCGCCGGGTCCGGTTCGCTTTTCTCTCCTTGGCCAGCCGGCTAGCGCTAGCGCAGGCGAGTGGAACAACAAGGTAGGCCAGGGCGAGCACGCTCTTTGAAGCGCCATTCTGGTAATCTCTTGGGTATAAAAAGGAGAAGGTCTATGGCATTTGAACTTCCACCTCTGCCCTATAGCTACGATGCTCTGGAGCCGAACATCGACGCGCAGACGATGCAGATCCACCACGATAAGCATCACGGCACTTACGTCGATAACCTTAACAAGGCGCTGGAAGGCCATCCCTTTGCCAGTCTGCCGGTTGAGGAGGTGCTGCGGCGCATCAACGAGGTACCGGAGAATGTGCGCACGGCGGTGCGCAACAATGGTGGCGGCCATGCCAATCACAGCATGTTTTGGCGCATCATGAAGCCGAATGGCGGCGGCCAGCCCGGTGGCGATCTCGCGAAGGCCATCGAGCAGACCTTTGGCTCGTTCGAGAACTTCAAGGATCAGTTCAAAGATGCTGGCCTGAAGCGCTTCGGCTCGGGTTGGGTCTGGCTGGTTCTGGACAAGCAGGGAAAGCTGCAGATCATCTCGACTGCCAATCAGGATAGCCCCTATATGGATGGCCTCTATCCCGTGATGGGCAACGATGTCTGGGAGCATGCATACTACCTGAAGTATCAGAACCGCCGCGCCGATTACTTGAGTGCCTGGTGGAACGTGGTTAACTGGGAAGAGATCGAGCGCCGCTATGCTGAGGGATTGAGCCAGCAGAAGTAGGAGCCTGACACGGCGTTTTCTCCCCGTTCCCACTACGGAACAGGACAGGAGGCAGTCAGCCAGCGATCTCGGCTGACTGCCTCTTTTTTTATGCACTCCATTGCCCTCTGACCTGCCCGTGAGCTCCCGGCGCTACAGGGAGAGAGCTGTCGGAACCCTCACCAGCGGCACGGAGATCAGCCCGGCGGGCAGCGTTGAGCAAATCTTTGGTTGACCTTGAGCTATTCTTGAGGTTTTTTTGCTACACTACCCTGCGGAGTGAAAAACGCAGGCGCTTTCAGTGCGTGATCTGTCGTTGCGCTGCGATAACACCACAGACCTCGCCTTGGGCCAGGTCCTTCTGGTCGATGCGTGAGGCTATCACTGATCAGCTATCAGGCTACGACTGCTATAGAGCTATAGAGAAAAGGCGATGAAGAACATGAACAAAAAGTCGACGACTCTGGGCGCTGCCGCCCTTCGCTCTCTACTCAGCCTCGCCTTGTTGCTGACGCTGCTGATTGCGACGCTGACCCTGACAGCTTGTGCCGGGCGTGCTCAGCACTCGCAGGATCAGACTGCTCCGGCCAGCTCGCAGAGCCAATCGCTACCGGCAAGCACGAGCAATCAGAGCAGCGCCACGCCATCACTATCACCATCAACATCAGCAGGAAGTGGCAGTCCAGCGCAGCAGGTGCAGTCGATCGACCAACAGGTTCAGGGAACACTGCCCTCTCTGGACCAGACCCAGAACGACGCTAACTCTAGCGATCAGGGCCAGGATAACGCTCCTCTCCCTTAAGCTGCAGAGGGACGGGGACGCGGCTGCCAGATTCGCAGCGTCTCGCCAACAATCAGACAATGCCCTAACCATGCATCTGTAGTATACATTCACACAAGCAGGAATAAGCGTAGAAGGCTAAGGAGATGATGATGAAACTCTTCAAGGGGCTAAAGCGACCTGCTCAGCTCACCCTTTTGGCTCTGGTTAACCTCATGCTGGCGGGCCTGGTGGCCTACCTGGCGCTGCCGGCCATTGCTCAGGCGGCGCCGGCCTCCGGCGGCCAGTGTGCCCGCAACGATGTTCAATGCGTCATCAACGTTGGGAACCAGCTCATCGCGGCGCGCCTGAATGCCTTGAATACCCTCAGCAGTCGAGTGACGCAGCAGCAGCAGGCTGGCCACATCACTGCCGATGCTGCCAGCGCTCTCCAGGCTGACATTGCCACCAACCAAAACGGTCTGAGGTCGCTGCAGAGCAAGCTCGATGCTGAGACCTCGGCCCAGGCTGCCCGCCAGGATGTCAAGAACATCTTCTGGCAGTTCCGCATCTATGCGGTTGTCCTGCCACGTGACTATCAGCAGCTCCACTTTGATATCGAGCAGCGGCTGGCCAATAAGATGGAGTCAGCCAAGGCTTCCATTGAGAAGGCCATCGCAGCCGCTCCTGCCAGCAAACAGGCTCAGCTGCAGAGCCTCTACAACGACTTCAAGGCCCAGCTTGCAACGGCGGAAGCTCAGTTTGACACCGTGCAGAGCGCTCTCCCTACGCTGACCCCAGAGAACTATAATCAGAACCGCACCACCTACGCCAGCAACCTCGCGAAGGTGCACAGCGCCGAGAAAACAGCCCATACAGCCTTGCATCAGGCCGCTAGCGATCTCCATCAGATTGCCCAACTGCTGAAGAACTAGCCTCCTTGAAACAACGTGTGGGAACAGGGTCCATAGCAGCAGAAGGCGAAGAGGTTCACCCTCTTCGCCTTTCTTGCACTTCTGGGAGCTTCGGACCTGGCGGTTGCGGTCGGTGGAAGGGGGAACGCTGGCTATCCTGCCCGTAGATCCGGTCCACTAGCGTTCCCGCTGGCGATAGCCATTGCGCAGGCGATCATAGGCGATGCGCAGACCTTCCAGTGGGAGAAACTGGTTAACGTATTGGATCTCGGGGATGAGCGGAGCCATAAAATTAGCCAGGCCACCGTGGGCGATGATCTTAACCTGGCCCTGATCGGGCACTTCGGGGATCTCGGCGCGCAAGCGATGGAGCAGTCCCTGGACGAGGCCGACATGGCCGTAGATGATACCAGATTGCATGTTCTCCGTCGTGTTCTTGCCCAGAGCCGAACGCGGCGGAGTCAGCTCGACTCGGAAGAGGCGCGCAGCGGCGCTGCTAAGAGCCTCGGCGGAGATCATTAGCCCTGGGGCAATGGCGCCGCCGAGAAAGTCACCCTGGGCCGAAATCACGTCGAAGGTGGCCGCTGTACTGAAAGAGATCACTATGGCTGGGCCGCCGTATAGCTCGTGAGCGGCAATGGCCGTTACAATGCGGTCAGAGCCAACTTCCCACGGGTTATCGACGAGCAGACGCAGGCCTAGATTCAGGGTGTGATCGACAATAATAGCTTCCTGATGAAAATAGTGCTGGACCAGTTCCTGGAAGACCGGCGTCAACGGTGGCACGACGCACGAGAAAATAACAGCATGGACATCGCCGAACGTGTGTCCGCTATGGTTCATGAGCGTGCCCAACAGCATCGCGTACTCGTCAGCAGTACGCTGGCGCACGGTGGAGACGGTCCAGTGATGTTTGAGGGCCTCACTGTTGTAGAGGCCAAACTTGATATTGGTGTTGCTGATGTCAATAGCCAGCAGCATAGGGCACTCCTATCGGCGGCCAAAGGATGGCGCGGAAAGGACAATAAGGAGGTGTATGCGCACGGCCCACGGGCAAGGCAAGAGAGAAGACAACTCGCTCGTCAGTCCGGCGGCTTAGGCGATCTGCTGCGCTCTGGTGGCGTATTGTTTCAACAAGGCAGCGATGAGAAAAGGATCGCCGTAGGCTGTATCCGTCGTGACAACGACCTCGGTGTTGGTGCGCGTGTCGATGAATGCGAGCGAGGTAGGGGCCCGGGAACTCATCACTTTGCGCCGTTCCTCTGGGGACTGGGTCATGCCACGCCCAAAGAGAAAGCCCACCATGTTTTCTCCGGCGCTGCCAAGCTGCCCAAGCTGGTTGGTGGGAGGCGTGCGATCCGGCCTGGCACGGCCTCTGGCTGTTACATAACGGACGTTGATCAGGGGAACGTGGACGACCTTGCTCCCCGCTTGCTGCACAAAGTCCTCGGGTGTGATGACGATCAGATAGTCCTGCGCTCTCATGAGGCGGCGTGTGTCGCTGATCAGGCACCAGATGCTACCCAGACCGATAAAGAGGAGGACACCAAGTAAAAGCGTGCTGATAATTGCCCCGAAGGCACTGTGGTAGTTTTCGGGTACCATGACCGGAAAGAATGCTGCGAATAGGATGAGACCCAGAGCCGCCCCAAAGAGCCAGCCGATGATCGAGATGATCACTCTGCCGCGCTGCAACGGCAGCACAATCCAGCCATCGGGCTTGTCTTCCCCCGCTCTGGCGCGAGTCAATATTTCGGATGCTTCCATGACCAGGAACCTCCCATAGGTGTGAGGACGTGTCCGCTCCCTTGCCGCCGCGCTACGCCTGGCCGTCTCGCCCGCCGCGCGCACCAGGTAGGACTAGCCGCCTGCCTGTCTCCCTCAATTATAGCAAAATCAGGGCCACTGCGCAGAAGGTTTCTGCTCGCTCTCCGCTCAGAGCTGGCCTGGCCAGCATTTGGCCCTCGTAGGCAGGCATGATATAATGCTGCTGAACCTGTGATCTCCTCTTCTCTCCTCTCTCCGATCCAGCCTGCGCTTCCAAATAAGGCAGCAGAGGACCAGGAGGCGCGAGAGGCAAGGAATGAGTTGCGGGAAAAGAGACGCTACCGATGGAGCAAGAGACCCGCGCACTGGCCACGCTGGCCGCTCGCTATGTGCGCCAGCGCTATCGCTACGACAGGTCGTTGTGGGAGGCCGAGGCCCTGCCGCTCGATGAGCTGCTCACCTGGCTGGGACTGGAGGTCGCCACCTTTCACCCTGCTGATCACCCTCCAGGTACCTATGGCTATCTGGAGCCGGGCGACAATTTGATCTGGATCTGCCGCAACCTGCCTGAGCCGCAGCGGCGTTTTACGCTCGCGCATGAACTTGGCCATGTCATCCTCCATCGCCCTTTGACAGAGACGATGCGTCTCCTGCTGCCCGAGCTGGAAGAGACCCTGGGGCCTCTAACGAGCACGCTGGCGGAGTTTGCTGAGGAGGAGCAAGGCCAGGCTGAACTCTGCGGCGAAGGCGAGATTCGTGAAGAGATCGGGGCCCTGGCTGAGGAGGGGCGCGTCGAGGAGCTACTCGGCCCTGGTCAGTCCTATAGTCCCCGCAGCCAGCGCGAGCTGGCGGCCAATCTCTTCGCTGCCGAGCTGTTGATGCCCCTGGAGACAGTGCGCTCGCTCTATGTAGAGCAGGGTCTCCCGCCGGCCTCCCTGGCGAACCGCTTTGGGGTCTCGCAGGCGGCCATGCTTAACCGCCTGACCGGGCTTCTCAAAGAATATCCTTCTGTCATGGAGTCACGAGGAGAGCCAGAGCAACAACCGGCAGGGCAGTCGCTGCGGCGTCTTGAGCCTGCTTTTGCATCTGCGTCAGCCGCGAAGGGCGCGGGCCGATCTTACGATGCGTTTCAGCAGGCGGCCATTGCTGCGGCGACACCAGCCCTGGTGATCGCCGGGCCAGGCAGCGGCAAAACCAGCACTCTTATCGGGCGCGCCGAGTATCTGATCCGCTCCTGCGGCGTCGCGCCGCGCTCAATTCTGGCCCTCACCTTTTCGCGCAAGGCCGCTGAGGAAATGCAGGAGCGTCTAGGGCAGGCTCTGAGGACCTCGGCGGGACCGAAGTCCGCCGCCTGGGAGCTGCCGACGGTCAGCACCTTTCACGCCTTCTGCGCCGAGTTTCTGCGCCAGTATAGCGAGCTGGCTGGCCTTCGTCCTGACTTTACGCTGGTTGACGACGCCGAAGGGTATTTCTTGCTGCGCAGCCTGGCGCCTCGTCTCCCCCTCTATTATTACCATCATCTGACACAGCCTACCCTCTATTTCCCTGACATGCTCAAGGCCATCTCGCGCGCCAAGGATGAGTTGGTGACTCCTGAGCGCTATCGTCAGCTGGCCGAGCAGATGCTGGAGCAGGCCCAGACGGTCGAGGAACGTGAGCGAGCCGAGCGTGCTCGCGAAATTGCCTCCATCTATGCTCTTTATCAGGAGGAGCTAGAGCGGCGTGGTGACATCGATTTCGGCGGTCTGATCATGTTGACAGTCCAGCTCCTCGAACGCTACAGCGATCTCCTGCAGCAGCTGCAGCAGCGCTACCAGCACATCCTTGTCGATGAATTTCAGGATATCAACCGGGCCAGCGGCGTTCTCCTGCGGCTGTTAGCAGGAGAGGCGCGCCGCGTCTGGGTTGTGGGCGATGCGAATCAGGCCATTTACGGCTTCCGCGGAGCTTCCCCGGCCAACATCGCCCGCTTCCGCGAAGATTATCCGGGGGCCGTCGTTCTCTCGCTGAGCCGCAACTATCGCTCGCGCCCCGATATTGTCGCGCTGGCCGAAACCTTTCGTCTTCAGCGCCTGGAGGCTGGACAACACAGCGAAGAGGCAGCGCTGCGGCGCAACGAAGCGGTGCGCTCCTCTCCATCAGAACCGTATGTGACGCTGGCGGTCGCGGAAGATGAAGCTGCCGAGCTGGCGGGCCTAGTCGCTGATCTGCAGGAGCGCGCTCGCCGGGGCTATCGCTATCGTGACCTGGTCGTGCTCTGTCGCACGCGCGCTCAGGCCCGGCGCATCTCGCAAGCCCTGGCGGCAGCGAGCCTGCCTGTCATCGAGAGCGGGGGCACTTTGGAACAGGAGCACGTCAAAGATGCTCTGTCCCCACTCGTGTTGCTGGCGGGGCCGGACGGTATGGGGCTGCTCCGCGCGGCGCGTTGGCCGGAGTACTCCCTGCGCCAGGCCGATATTGAGGCCCTGCTGTTGGCGGCGCGCGAGCAGCAGGTTGCCCCGGGTCTGCTCGTGCTGCGTGGCGACATTCCTGAGACGCTGAGCGAAGGCGGGCGCCAGTCACTGCGCCTGCTCAGCGAGCTCCTGCAACGCCTGGCTACGGCTCCCGACATCTGGTCTCTACTCGCTCAGTATCTCCTCATCGAAACAGATCAAGTGCGTCGCCTTCTGGCTCGCGATGACGCCCAGGCGCGGGCCATCCTGGCCGACTATGCCCTCTTGCTCCAGTTGGCGCGGCGTTTCGACCTGCAGCAACAGCGTCAGCAGCGTGAAGAATCCTCGCCAGCCGAAGGCCAGCCTGCCAGTGCGGCTCAGGCCAGCCCTCTCTATGAGCAGGCCCGCAGCTTCCTGGAATATTTGCGCGTCCTTTTCATGCTGCGTCAGGACAGCAGCACGCGCCAGCAGAGTCTTGAGGAGAGCCAGGGCGGCGAGGCCGATGTCGTGCGAGTGATGACCGTCCATGCCAGCAAAGGGCTGGAATTTCCTGTCATCTATTTGCCCGGGCTGAATCAGCAGCGCTTTCCCGCCACCCGACGCCACAATCCGGTACCGCCACCCGACGGCATGCTCTCCCTGGAGAGCGATGAGGCCACCCTGCACGAGATTGGCGAAGCCTGCCTCTTCTATGTCGGTATTACACGCGCCCGCGACCATCTCGTGCTGAGCTATAGTCGTCGTCCAGGCAAGCGCATGGCCAAGCCCTCAGTCTTTTTGGAGCCACTGCTGGCTGGTCTGCCATCGGAACGCCTCGTCAGCACGGAATGGCGCAGACAACAGGACGGGTCAGCAGCTACTGGCGCGGAAGAGAAGCACGAGGAGCCTGGGTCTGCCTGGCTGAACCGGCCCCACGAAGAATTTATCCGCGCCATGCAGCCGGAGATACTCAATGCCCCGGCCATCGAATGCTATCAGCAATGCCCGCGTAAGTATCTCTACAGCTACATCTATCGTTTCCAGCCTCTTCAAGAAGGCTATTCCCTCTTTGTGCAGGCCACGCGCAAGACGCTAGAGGCGCTCTATGAGTGGGTCGGGCGGGCCCGTCGAGCCAGGGCTGGAGGGGAACAGCTGTCAGCAGCCCTGCCAACGCGCGAAGAGGTGCATGAACTCTATGGCCGGCACTGGCGCGAGCTTGGCGGCCACGAATCCCCTTTTGCCTCGCTGTACGAACGACATGGACGCGAGGTAGCCGAGCAGCTTCACCACAAACTGCTGGAGAGTGCCGAGACCCAGCACTGGCAGCTCTGGCGTGGCTTCACTATTGAGATCGCTGGCCAAACCATTCGCGTCGATGTCGATCGCGTCGAAATGCCACGGCAGCCAGAGCAGACGGTGCGCTTTGTACGCACGCGCTTTGGCCGACGCAAGCAAGAGCCGGAGCCTGACACGCGCGAGCTGCTCTACATGCGCGCTTACCGTGAACACTATCCTGGACAGGAGGCCGAGCTCCACTGCGACAACCTGACCACGGGCGAGGTCAAGGCCGTGAAACTCGGGCAACGACGCGAGCAGAGCCTCTACGCCAGGCTGGTCGAGAGCCTGGAGCGGCTCAAAGAGCACGAGTATCCCGCGGCCCCCACTGACCCGGGACGCTGTCCCACCTGCCCCTTCTTTCTTATCTGCCCGGCCTGAAGTCTTTCCTCCCGCCTCCCCTTGTCCGCCATAGCGGGCCTGGCCGAAGAGCCTGGGGCCTGGCCTGAGCCGCCAGAGCAGGAGGACTGACTTGCCTCCTCTCGCCAGGCTTGGTATGGTATAATGGCCGCCAGGTGAGACGGGCCAGCGCTGCCCGTCGCTTTCGAGAGGATGACCCTGTCTGGCTTGAACATTACTGAGAGCAAGAGATGCTCTTCAGGGGAAGGTAAAGCCAGGTCATTTTTCGAGGGAGAGAAGTAGCAGGTACAATAGATACAGGGCGTGCTCCTCCATGCCCGCACACGAGGCATCGGCATGTTTATAGGAAAGATCGTCAAATCCGACTCACACATCAATTACGTTTGTCAGATTTACGGACCGCGCGAGGTTGAAGTCGAGCCGGCGCCTGAAGACTACGCCTTCGGACGCTTTGTGCGCATTGCTGTGCGTGCACGCCAGGGCGATGATCCCGAGGCGGAGCTACATCGCGTGCTGGGTATGAGTACAGAGCCAAGAACCTACGCTGTAGGCGTGATCTACGATACCATCCTGCTCAATCCAAGCTTTGGCTCCCTGGGACCGCGTCTCTCCAACGAAACCCAGGTTGAGCTATTCTCGCCGGACTACATTGCCGAGCGTGCTGTGCTGATCTATGTCATGGTGCTCGGTATGATGCAGGAGAGGACCACCCCCGAAGGCCAGACAGAAGTCTTCTCTATTATGCATGGAGTCCCTCTGCTTTCGCTGGAGCTGGGGAGCGAGATTGAGACGATGGATGATGAGCAGGTGCGGGCGTTCCACTTCTTCTGCGACCCTGACAGGCCGGATGAGCCGCCCTATCTCCATATGGGCTATCTGCCTCACATCATCGCTCAGCGCAATAGCTTACTGCCGATGGTCGCGCTCTGCATTATTGATCAGCTTGAACGTCTCTTCCCTCAAAATCTCTCTCTACTATCGATTGTCAAACGAAACTTCGCCTGGCGCCTCAAAGTTGAAACCACTGGCTGAATGAGGGCTGCCGGAGCCGGGAGCAATGCAGGTCTGCCGTCTGCCGTGCAGTTCAGGACAGAACTCTCACAGAGAAGATGGAGTGAAGCGGCTATGGTCAGCGATTCTGCCAATGTGCCACCTGTTTCGTCAGGGCGCACGGGTCGCAAGCCTGTGGGCATTACCAAGGGACCGGGCGAGTCGGCCCACGAATATACCTTTGTCTCGCGCGACGATGAGCAGGTCCTCAAGAACGGCGAGTATGTCTATTATGAACTCAATGAGCCTGATGAGTGGGGCCAGAACGGCGCCCAGCCGATAGCGCGGCGCGTGCTGGGCCGCATTATCAAGCGTGTTCCCCTGCAGCTCTATCCTGACACCTTTCTGGCCGAGCCGGAGGTCTCGCCGGCCCAGGTTGCGGCGATGGTCGGCTACGATGCGCGAGCCAACGAACTCTTCGAGCTGCACGTCGCCATCATGGGCTATTATGATCCCGCAAGCGGCTCCTTTATTAACCCCTGGATACCACCCCAGTCGGGCAAACAGATTTTCCTGGCGGACGATGAGATGCTCTCGCAGATCCTCTGCCGTAAGCGCGTTGGTCAGCCTGGCTCGGCGACCATCGGCTCGCTGTTAACGCGGACGCCGGGGGCGGTGCCCATCGTCCTCTCGGTCAAGGATGTTGTCAGTACCCATCTAGCCATTATCGCCAGCACTGGCGCCGGCAAGAGCTACCTGGCCAGCGTGATTATCGAAGAGCTGATGAGGCCCTACAATAAAGCCTGCGTGCTCATCGTCGACCCGCACGGCGAGTATGGCACGCTCGATCAATTGCCGAATCTTCCCGAATTCTCTGAGGAGAGCGGCGAAGAGGGGGGCGAGGGCTATCGGGCCCAGGTGCGCGTCTACCGCCCCGAGCAGGTTAAGGTCCGTCTCTCAACCTTGAACATGGGAGACATGCGTCATCTCTTGCCTGAGATGACTGAGAAGCAGCAACACCTGCTTAGCCGCGCTCTGCGTAAAGTGAACGAGATGAAGCGAGGTACGCCCTGGAGCGCGCAGGACCTGATGGAGGCCATTCGTAAGGTGGCGCGCAGCAAAAACGATGAAGACGGCGAGGGAGCGGACGACTCCAGTACCGTGCACGCCTTGATGTGGCGTATCGAGCAGCGCTTTGTCGATAGCTTCACCTTTGATGATGTCCAGCATCTGGATCTGCGTGAGATCTTCAAGCCCGGCCAGTGCACCGTATTGCAGCTGAACGAAGTAGATGAGCGTGATCAACAGGTCATTGTCGCCACGCTCCTGCGCCGGCTCTATCAGGCACGCATGAATACAGAGCGCGGCAAAGTGCGCTCTGGCGAATCCTATCTGCCCTATCCGGTCTTTGTATTGCTGGAGGAAGGTCACCATTTTGCGCCGAGCGGCACCGAAGTAGTCTCGACCCAGATTCTCAAACAGGTCCTGGCCGAGGGGCGCAAGTTCGGCATTGGCGTGGGCATCATCAGTCAGCGGCCCGGCAAGCTCGACGCCGATGTCTTGAGCCAGTGCCAGACCCAGTGCATCATGCGCATTGTTAACGAGATTGATCAGAAGAGCGTAGCCGCCGCCATTGAGGGGGTCGGTCGTGATCTGCTGGACAATCTGCCTGCGCTCTCGAAGGGTCAGGTGATTGTGGCGGGGGCTGCGGTCAACACGCCGGTGATCTGTCGTGTTCGCCAGCGCCTGACCCGGCACGGAGGCGAAAGTAAAGATGCCCCGGATATCTGGCAGAAGTACTTTAGCGCTGAGGCCCGCGCGAGCCGCCGCCTCCAGGAAGCGCCCCTGGGGAACAACCAGGGGTTCAGCCTGTTGAAGTAAGCTATGGCCAAGCAACAGCTACGCTATCGCATTTCCAATCGTGCTGCGCTCTCTCTCCTGGGTGGGCTGGCCCTGCCAGTATGGGCGGCCTTTCTCCTCTTTACCTATTTTGTTCCACCGCGAGGCTTTCTGGCCTTCGTGGCTTTTTTTGTGCTCCTGTTGGGGGCGCTCATCTGCACGCTTGCGCCTCTTGCCTACCTCTTCGGCCTGCTCTTCATTTCTTCGCGTCTCTACCGGACAACGATCCGGCATGCGCTGCGTCAGGGGTGTCTCCTGTCGCTCTGTATTGTGCTCAATTTAATCCTGCGTGCCCTCCATAGCTGGAGCCTCCTGGCTGCTCTGGCCATTGTAGCCGCTGCGGTCCTTGTTGAGCTGCTCTCGCTGGCGAAGAAGTGGTGAGCCATGAATGTGAGCAGAACTGATGACAAGAGCAGAGAGCTGCTGGTAATTCGTCCCGGGGCGATTGGCGATACGCTGCTGACGTTCCCGGTCCTGTCTGCTCTACGGGCGACCTTGCCATCGACCCGCCTGACGCTCGTGGGCAATGCGCAGGTGCTGCCGCTGGCGCGCTGGCTTGGGGTAGCCGACGCCGTCGAGGACTATGCTGACCTGCGCTGGAGCGCGCTCTTTGCAGAAGGGGGCCTGGATCACATGGGGCTGGGCCCACGTCTGCGCCAGGCGGAGCGCGTGGTCTGCTGGCTGACTGATGCCGAGGGCCTCGTAGAGCGCAATTTGCGCGAGGCCGGAGTGACTGCGGTCACGGTCCGACCTGGCCGCCCACCGGCGGGGGCAGGTGTCCATGTGGCATCGTATCTGGCGCAGACGCTGGGATTGGTCTTTGATGTAGCCAGAGCGGTGGCCAGCTGCTATCGGCTCCCTTCTGCTGTGCTTGAGCAGGAGCTGCCCCTCTTCAACGCTGCGCCTCTGGTCATTCATCCGGGCAGTGGCTCTGCCCTCAAATGCTGGCCAGCCTCCCGCTTTGCTGCTGTGGTGCGCTGGGCCTGGGCGCGTGATTGGCCGGTGCTGGTGTTGGCCGGACCTGCCGATCATGGGCAGCTGGCGGCGCTGTTGGGCGCCTTGCCAGCCCCACTGCCGGATACGATAAAAGTGCTGGTTGATCTGCCTCTGCTACGGGTCGCTGCCCAGATTCAACGGGCCCGCTGCTATCTGGGCAACGATAGCGGGCTCAGCCATCTGGCCGGCTTGCTCGGGGTGCCAACCGTAGCCCTCTTTGGTCCCTCGAACCCTGCAGTCTGGCGCCCCCTGGGGCCTGCAGTGGTGACCGTGCAGTCACAGCCACTGGATCAACTGGCTGTTGACGTCGTTGTACGGCACATCGCGCAGCTGGAAAGCACGATGGCCCGAGATTGGGGGAGATGAGGGGGACCCAAATGAGGTGCTCAGGTGCCAAAAAGCAGGGCTTCGATCGTTGTGAGATAAGGGGGAGTATCTCGGTGCCTCCCTACCGGCGGCGGTCGCAGGGGTATCGACCTGCACAACGAGACTGAAATGTTGGTTGAGATTGAGGATAACGCGCGATGCTAGATCAAGAGCAACGAGATGGGCAAGGAGTGAGAGGCCAACCGCTCTCTGGTAAGTTGGTCCTACCGGCGGCTCCCGGAGGACGGCCAGGAGAGTGGTCTGCTGATCCACTGCAGCAAACGACCTATATCGCTCCAGAGATGCTGATCCGGCGTTCGCGGCAGAGCGCGCCGCCGACGCTGTTGGGGAAGATCAGCTATTTCTGGCAGAAGGACCCGGCCTACAAGGTCTTGATGGTTGCCAGCGTGTTGGTGCTGATCGCCGGAGTAATCTTCTCGGTCATCATCGGCAATACCCTCATTCAAGGAAGCTCTACGATGGAGGCCCGCGTGCCTTTGACCCCGCCCCCTGGCGTGGCCCCAACAGGCACAGTGGACCTGCGTCCGACTTTCCCTACGCCAAGCGGCCAGGGCAGTAATGAGAGCAGCCAGCCTCCTATGCAGAGCACGCCCTCGCTGAAACCAACCCGTACCACGGATAACGGGAACGGCTCCAATAACGGAGCGGTTCAGATTACTGGTCTCCCCGGTAGCGTGCCTAATAACAGCGATGTAGTGGTTACGGTCATCACTAATCAGCCTAACAGCTTCGTTCAGCTCCAGGTCACCTATAATGTGGCGCCCTTTGTGACCGTGGTCAACGGTAATACTGATGCTTCCGGTATGGCTACACTGACCTGGCACGTGCAGGTTTTCTCTGCAAGCAGACGCGCCCAGGCCCGCGTCCATGCGACTGTTTTCGGCTCCAATGGGGCCACTAGCTCGAATACTGTAACCGTACGCATTACAACCAGTGCCTTTGCTCCTGCCAATTAGCCAGGGCCAGCTCTGGGTATCTGCTGGCTTCTGGCCGATCGCTCTGTCGTCAGGGGACTGTCTCGGTTCGCCGCTCTGTACTCGGGCCTGAGAAAGACGCTGGTCACTGGCAAAGCTGAGCTGGCAAGAGGATGCTCCCGATGGCCGGAGTTGAAAGAAGCGAGCCAGGCCAGTCCCTATCTGGCGTGAGCCGTAAGCGATCGGTGTGATGTCGCTGGGGGGGCCGCTGTAGAGCATCCCTCTGTGTCCTCCTCCCCCGCCCGGCAGCTCGCTCGTTCATGCGCCTGCCCTCGTTCTAGCCTCTCTGCCTGACCCTGGTGTTGTTCGCCTCGCTGCTGGAACATTCCGTGCTGCTTACCTGCTTCACAGCTGCTACAGGATATGGTATCTTGTAGCAGCAAGCTTATAACAGTTCTACCCTTTCTCTAGTGGAATGAAAGGAAGAGGCCTACTCTACCCGCGATCATTCCAGCAGAGGCTTCGAGTGACAGATAGACCATCAGCGCTCCGACCTGAGAAGGAGGCGGAAAGAGCGTGAAGAAGCCAGGTGACTACATTGGACGCTATCGCCTGCTGAGCTGTTTGCGGCAGACCCCCCTGTGCCAGTTCTATCTTGTGGAGCACGGTGAGGCTCCGGGCACTCTCTACGCCCTGCAGCTCTGGCCGACCATTACTCTGCGATCCAGGCAAGCATATATCGAATTTATTGAATGGATGAAAGCAGTAGTTAACCTGCGAGATCCAGCGCTACTGCCTGTCTTCGAAGGAGATGTAGTCGAGGACCACCCTTACCTTGTACAGGGGAGCGAGCTAGTCACCAGGAGTGAGATCTTAACGCTGCGCTTGGCGCGTAAGAGCCAGGAGCCGTTGTCGGGTGACCTGGTGCGTCAGGTGATAGAGCAGGTTGGTCGAGGACTGGTGGCAGTTCACGGGCTGGACCTGGTGCATGGCCAGCTAGCGCCGCAGTGGGTCCTGCTGACCGCCGACGGGCGCATCCTTCTGAGCGGCCTGAAACCGCCCTTCTCCGTGCCGGATCAGGATCATCCGCTCTACCGTCCGCCCGAGGGCCAGACCAGCAAGCGCGGCGACCAATACGCCCTGGCCATGCTGGTGCGCGATATGCTCAGCGGGCCCTTCTCAACGTCGCAGCAAGCAGATCCCGGCCTCAATCTCGCTGCCTTGGAGCCGGCCACTCAGTCTGATCCCCAGCGGCGCTTCGCCTCGGTGCGTGCCTTTCTGCGGGCCCTCGGCTGTGAAGTGCCCCTCGCGGAGAGTCCTCTAGAGCGCTGGGAGCGACCAATTGAAGCGACCCCAAAGGATGAGGATACCGATAAGCGCCGGGCCATAGCCCAGGGGCAGCCTTCGGAGCAGCTGCCGCTCACTCCCTTGCCGGAGGGCACTCTGGCCCCGACGCTGCTCGCTGGAGAAGAAGTGAGCAGCAGCAGGGCTGAGCCAATCGTACCAGCTCTTCCTTTGACGCCAGCACCAATCTCGTGGCCTTCTCCTCTTAGAGAAGGAGTAGCCTCGCTGCCTGCGGCCAGCGAAGAACCAGGCCCCACCGGAACTACTACAACCCCGGTGGCATCTGGGCCAGCAAAGCCGCGCATCATCGGGCAACTCCCTGTACGGCGCCTCCTTTCGTTCTCTCCTCACAGGCGCAGGCTGGCTCTGAGCGCAGCCGCTGCCATTGTACTCGTTTTGCTCCTCATTTGGGGAGGAACATGGCTTTATGGTCTCCTACCTGCTACTGCCGCGACTGTGACCATCGTGCCGGTGCGTCAGGAGGTCGTGCAGTCTTACAATTTCTTGCGCGCTCAGAGCAGCAATTTTGCCAATCGTCAGGTAGCGACGCGCGTGCTCAGCTATACGACTCCCAAGCGCTCTAAAACGGTGCCGGGCAGCATCGCCCACGCCAACATTCCGGCTACCTCCGCCCACGGACAACTCGTCTTCTCCTCGGTGAGCCGCGACGTTCAGCCTGGCGAGTCATTGCTGATCCATCTTAGCAATGGCTTGGACCTGATCGTTGTCAACCACGGCTTGATTAGTGCTCAAGGTTCGACGACTGTCAATGCTATGGTCGAACAGGCCGGCAGCCAGGGCAATATCCCCGCTCACTTCGTGGATGGCGTCTATCAATTCACTGGGAGCGCAACGAGCGCCGCCTTTACCACCTACATCTCTAATCCAGCCCCTTTCACCGGGGGCGCTGACGCTTACAATGGGCCAGAGGTCACTCAGCAGGATATCGATAGTGCTCAACAGGATCTGAACCTGCAGCTGCGCCAGGAGGCAAGGCAGCAGCTTCAGACCCAGCTTCACCCCGGAGAGGACTTTCTGAGCCTTGGCGGGGATGTGCTTGATTGCTCAGCTCAGGAGCAGGCCAATCATCGTGCGGGGGACCGCGCTGCCACCGTCACTGTGACTGAGCAGTTGAGCTGTAAGGCTGTGGCCTACGATGCTCAGAACCTGATTCACTGGATAGAGCAGGATCTGCAGCAGCGGGTAGAGCGGAGTCTAGGGGCACATTTTGGACGGGTAGGTGAGCTGCAAACCGCGGCCTCGCTTGGACTTATCCAGGCGTCGCAGTTCTTGGTGATCGCCAGCGGTCAGTGGGTGTTGCAGCTCGATGCCGCCGGGCGGCAGGCAGTGGCGCAGAGCATTGCCGGTCTCTCTCAGGATGAGGCGCGGGCGCTCCTCCTCAAGCGGTTCCATGCCAAAACCAGGGATCTGCAACTGGCGCCCCTCTGGGGAAAGCATTTGCCGGTCAGTGCCAGCGCCATCACGATCGTCGGTCTCCCTTCCTTACCACCTGGCTCCTGACTGACAGGGCAAACAACGTCTCTCTCGGCGGCCTGGCGGGGGACCAGGAGCCGCTCACCCTGTGATGGCTCGTGTGGATCAGGCGTATCTCCAAAGGGAGAGGCTCGTATGGGAAGCACGAGGCAACACCGGGCGGGGAACGCAGAAGCAGGGCCAGGCCGCCTCTCCTGGCTCTAGCCGTCGGATCGGAGACATTACCTTCTCTGCGGCTGGCAGTCCTGTCGAGCCTGAATGAACCTGATGGCCGGCCCTGCTGCCAGCCAGAGGACAAAGCCTATGATTCAACCGAAAGAGCTTGTTCAAGTCAGTGAGGCGGCCAGGGCGCTACGCAAGAACATCGGGCAGGTTCTGGTCGGTAAGGAAGCGGTCATCGATCTTCTGTTAGTGGCCCTCCTGTGCGAAGGTCATGTACTCTTTGAAGATGTTCCAGGAACCGGCAAAACCACCTTAGCCAGGTCCCTTGCTCGCTCGCTGGCTTGCTCTTTCCAGCGCATCCAGTTTACGCCTGATCTGTTGCCCTCTGACATCACAGGGATCACCTTTTTCAACCAGCAACAGGGCACGTTCGAATTTCGTCCCGGGCCACTGTTGGCTCAGATCGTTCTGGCCGACGAAATTAACCGGGCCGCGCCACGCACGCAATCCGCCCTGCTCGAAGCGATGGAGGAGCGCCAGATCAGCGTCGAGCGCGAGACAATTGCTCTGCCTCGACCCTTTATGGTGATTGCCACCCAGAACCCCATTGAGCTAGAGGGTACCTTCCCGCTGCCAGAGGCCCAGCTCGATCGCTTCTTTATGCGCCTGCGCCTGGACTATCCTACGGCGGCGGAGGAGCGCCAGATTCTGCGCCGTTTTCGCCAGCGGCAGCCGCTGACCGAGCTGCAACCTGTGCTCAGCAGTGAGCAGCTTGCTCGTTTCCAGCAAGTGGTGCGCATGGTAGAGGTTGAAGAGAGTATTGAGGGCTATCTGATCGAGCTAGTGCGGGCCACCAGGCAGCACAAAGCCATCGAGCTAGGAGCCAGTCCGCGCGGTACCCTGGCCCTCTATCGCGCTGCTCAGGCGTTGGCTGCAATCGAAGGGCGCACCTACGTGCTGCCCGATGATATCAAGCGCCTGGCTGTCCCTGTTCTGGCTCATCGCCTGTTACCAACGGGTCAAGCAAGTTTGCATGGTCAGTCCTTAGAGAAGCTTGTCACCTCGATCGTAGAAAGCATGCCGGTGCCTGTTGAGCCATGAAACGTAGCTGGTACTTTCTCGCACTGGGTGTCTTAGTGGCCAGCGTTCTTTTCCGTCAGCTGTTGCTCTTGATCGTTGGGCTACTGTTACTCCTCATACTACTATTGATCGATGTCTGGGGGACCTTTTGTCTGGTGAACCTGCGCTATCAACGCGCTTTCAGCCAGCAGAGGGCTAGCTTTGGCGAAGAGATCGTCCTGACCCAGGTGCTGGAGAATGCCAAGCTGCTGCCGCTCCCCTGGGTTGAAGTCAGTGATCGGGTACCCCTGGCGCTGGTCTTTCGCGGCCTTGGACCCCATCTCATTCCAGACGGCGGGAGAGCCATCATCGAGAGCCTCTTTAGCCCACGCTGGTACGAGCGTATCGCGCGCAGCTATCGGCTGCGCTGTCTGGCGCGGGGAGTGCACACCTTTGGTCCCACCGTCCTGCGCAGTGGCGATCTTTTTGGCTTCGTTAGCCGGCGTCAGGAACTGGACAACCGAGAGCAGATCCTTGTCTATCCTCCCCTTGTCTCGCTCACCCGGCTGGGACTGCCGGCGCGCCATCCCTTTGGGGAGCGGCCCGCGCCCCAGCGCCTGCTAGAAGATCCTGCGCGCGTCTACGGCATCCGCGATTATTGCCAGGGCGATGAACTCAGGCGGGTGCACTGGAAAGCCTCGGCGCGTGCCATGCGCCTGCAGAGCAAGGTTTACGAAGCCAGCACCACCTATACGCTGGCCCTCTTTCTGGACATGCCGCCGGCCCTCTCCCTGCTGGACCTGGGGGTAAGCCGGGAGCTGCAGGAGCTGGCCATCTGCGCGGCGGCCTCAGTAGCCGACTGGGGGCTGCAGGCTGGCTATGCCGTTGGCCTCTACTGCAATGGCATGCTTGCCGGCCTGGAGGGCGGCAGCGCTCTCCCGGAGACCCTGCCTGTGGAGCTACCACGGGACCACCAGGAGCCGCGGTCGGGCATTATTCGCCTGCCTCCAGCCAGCGGCGCCAGGCAGCGTCAGCGCATTTTAGAAGCCCTCGCGCGCGCCGAATCTCACTATGGCAAGCCCATCGAGGCCGTCTTGCAGGCCGAACATACACACCTGCCCTTTGGGGCCACTGTGATCCTGGTAACCAGTACCATCAGCGAGGCCCTGCTCTCGGTCCTGCAGCGCTTGCAGCGTAGTGGTCATCCTGTCTCTCTGCTGTATATCGGCCAGGCTCCGGTGACAAAAGTGCCTGGGGTCCTGGTCCAGCACATTGGGGGTGAAGGGACCTGGCGGGCCATTCTCGCCTCGTTTGAGCGAGGACAGGATCCTGCCGATTCTCCTTAGCCTGCCCTGACCAGCTCTGCCGCCGTTGCTCAAAGCTGGCCAGGGCAGAAGGCTACTGGATGGGCATCGATGCTGGCTGGATCAAACATGATCCTGTTGGCCTTCGATGGAGAGCGGTGAGAAGGTTGAGCGGCAGCAACAGATCGGGCAGATGGTCGAGGCTGGAGAGCTGGCGCCAGTAGACAGCCAAAATTGCCCACTCTATGTAGCTCAGGTGCGTAGCTTATTATAGTACTGGCAGAGCACTGGAGAAGAAGGGTGTCAGTGATTGTCGTGCCCACCAAAAGCAGCTTGCCCTTGCGTTTTTGCTGATGGTAAGTAAGACCAGGTCTGGAGGGTGCCAGAATCGCGTTAGACATGAGGTAGAAGAGGAGTGACAGTTTTGAGGCAAGGCGTCACTCAGATCCACACAGGAGATAGAGAGCGAGGCCGAAGGGAAAGGGAGAGGAAGGCTATGCTGGCATTTCCACCAAGCGAGAGCTTAATTGGTACCACCCTGGGGAACTACTATCTGGAGCAACTTGTCGGGCGCAACGAGCTGGGGCCGGTTTTTCTGGGCAGCACCGACGAAGGAAGCACCTACCTGGTGCGCTTCATTCTTGCTTCGTGCGCTCTGGATGTCGAGGAACGTGCGGCATATCAAGAGCGCTTTCTGCAGGTGGCCGGCGAAGTAACGGCGCTCCAGCATCGTCACATTCTGCCTCTGGTCGACTATGGGAGCTATCTGGGAGGGTCGTATCTGGTAACGCCCAATCTACCCATGCAGACCCTGATCTCGGCGCTCACTAAAAGCGGCCCGCCCAGCCTGAGCACTATCGGCGACTACCTGGAACAGATTGCACAGGGCCTGGAATACGCGCACGAGCAAGGGATCATTCACCGGAACCTCAGCACGGATTGCATCTTTCTGCTGCGCGATGGGCGCCTCGTCATCGGCGATTTCGGGGTCATGCACCTGCTAGAGCTGGCCACACCTGCAGGCCAGGGCTACCCCGACTATGGCAGCGGCGAGGGGCGAGCGCCGGAGCAACTACAAGAGCGCTCCTGTGGGCCTTACACCGATGTCTACGCCCTGGGGGCCGTTCTCTACCGACTCTTGACCACACATGCGGTCTTTCGTGACAGTTCCCGCGAAGGAGTCTATGCGCAGCATCTCCACGCACCCGTCACCTCGCTTCAGCGCTGGCGCAGCGATTTGCCCGAGGCCCTGGACGGGGTTATCAGACAGGCGATGGAGAAGGAGCCGGCCCGGCGCTTCCAGCGTCCCAGCGACCTGGTCGCCGCCTATCGCCAGGCTGTTGGCTTGCGCGCCGAGGCTGTCGGGCGAGGCGAAGAGAGCGCCAGCTCACCTTCCGAGGAAGCGGCTCCCAGGGAGCAGCCAGCTGAAGAGGCCGAGCCAGCGTCGCCAGCCGCTGAGGCCGGGAGCGGGCGAGCCGCCTTATGGCGCCGCCTGCTCAGGCGCCTGCGTGGTCCCAGGAATCGACAAGGCTTCTCCTCAACTGGCTAAGTGAGAGAAGCCTCCATTGGGCGCGAATCGTCCTGGCCCGACTCGGGTGGCGACTGTCTTCCGTCGCGAACCGCGGCGGCCTCCTCGCGCTGCTCCGTCTTCCCGTATCGCTCCTGCACGTAACGGATCTCGCGCTCAAAGATACGGCGGACGATCGCCACGGCGCAGGCATAGGTCGAATCCATGCCGAAGTAGGAGAGGCTGCCGGCGCCCAGATTCTTGCCGCGGGTGTAGGGGGTATCCGAGGCATAGTGGAGGATGCCGAGATCGTAGGGCAGACGCGCAAAGTTAATATTCTCGCCGATGGGGTAACGAGTGAGATACTGATCCTCGTAGACGGCATTGAGGTATGGGCCGCTCTCCATCTCCACAACCGTGTAGTTAGCGCTGTAGTAGAAGTCGAAGTACTGGCGATTTTGGAGGAAAGTGCCTTTGCCCGAGACGGCTTTCTGATTATCGAGAACCGAGCCATAGATCAGATATGGCTGTACGTCTTGGGCGGAGAAGCAGTTATCAAGCCAATAGGTATTCTGACTATGCTCGTCCAGCACGACATTGGAGATCATCACATCGCCGATGCTGCCATTGAGGGTGGCCGCTTTGCCCAGGATGTAGATCCCGAGGATTGTCGACATATTCTCCATGATCTCGCGCAGCATACGATAGGCAGCCATGCCCAGTGGATAATCGATATTCAGAATAATGGCCTTACTCTTGGCCAGCAGATCCATGCCGGGCATGCGGCAACGGGGGTCAACATCCGTCGGGTGGAGGCGGGCCAGCTCGAAGATCTGCGCATCGATCTCCAGGCCGTGGCGGGCGCCGACGTGCCAGATGCCGCGCTCCTCTTCCTCGGCGATGCGCTGGTGCATCGCCTCCTGGCCCTGGGGCGTGCGGGCCCACTCGCGGGCGGCAAAGTACAAGAAATTCTGCCAGTTGCCGGGCACTTCGCCCGACTGCAGCTTGCGGCACTCTTTCGCCAGGTACTGGTCCTGGCCGCTGAGGGCGAAATCGATCAGCTCAGCCTCACGCCGTAGCACTGAGCCAGAGGTCAGATTGACCAGGCTATGCGTGTTGCTTGAGACGAAGTAGACTGGGCGCTCGCGCAGCCCCAGCGAGTCGAGCAGGCGCTCGACCGGGGCCCACCATTTGCGTGTGGCGCGAACGAAGCCGACATGGGAGCCGCCGAGCATGCGCAGGGTGAAGCTCTTGCGCTGGCGTCCGATGATCAGCAGATTCTCCCACAGCCGGTCACCCCAGACCACTTCCAGACGGCGCCAGTCGTCGCCAGCAATGTGCAAGCGCTGGCGTAGCACCCGCGTGATCTCGGCGAAGACCGGCGAGGAGCGATCCATGCGCGTCGAGAGCAACTGGATCGTTGTCGGGTCGGCATTGATCAGATAGTAGAGCTTGTTCCACTCGATCTGGAAGGCCACCAGAATCGGGACGATGTCGTCGGTATCGCTCACGCTTGCCACGTAGACCGCCAAGGTTTCCTTGCCATCGTAGAACCACTTGCGGCGGCGGGCTGGCGCTGTCACAGCTTGCCAGCGATCAACCTGGAAACCCTGCTTGAGAAAGACCTCTTCGGACTGTCCAAGCAGGACGTGCGTGCAGTAGAGAATAGCTGAGGGCAGGCGCAGAGCGCAGTAAATGAGGGCGGACATATCGGGGTAGGGCGAGCGGGCATCTGGGTGCAGGCTAGAGTCAATATTGTAGTGGGCCTGGACCAGAGCCTTCAAACTTACCTCGCCCGAGCTACGCAACAGCGTATTGTAGGTCCGAATGTAGAGTTCAACATCACGCTTACCCGCCTCATGTTGCCCCTCACCACGCTCTACCATGTATTCATCGCTGCTCTCCCGCGCTACTTCCTCCTGCAGACGCTCGCTATCCTCCTCCTCATTGACGAATTCCTCGATACGCTCGCGTGGTTCAAAAGCATCGGGGTCGGGGATACGACGCGGAGGTGTTGGCTTCTTCCTTGGCATAAGCTCTGTCCCCTTCTTCTCTCCTCTGCTGCGCTGCTGTCAAGCAGATCTGAGGGCTACCTGTTCGTTGCTTTCTGGTAATTATAACCTATGCTGTCTACTTGCCCTTGCCAGGGAACAGCTCAGGCCAGGCTGCGCCGTTGAGCTTAGCTGCGCCGGTTCGCTGCTGGCTTGCGCAGGACAACGATATACTGATGGGCGATATTTGGAACGTAGGCAGTTGGGTAGCCGTAGGGGCGCAAACGTGTGCCAGCCTGGTACCAGATGATCTCTCCCTTTGGAATAAAGCCCTGCTGGCGGGCGCGCCGGGCGAGGTCCACATGCGTAAACATATATTCGCCATGCTGGTAGGCGTTGCGCACGATGACGACCATGTATTTGCGCGGCTTCAGGACGCGGAAGCACTGGGCAAATACCTGCTCCATTGCCTCCAGGTAGGCTTCGTAGCTGGCCAGATTGGCGAGATCGCGCGGGTCATCTGAGCGCATATAATAATCGGTGCGGCGATTGGGGAAGTCGACGGCATAGCGCCCGTTGCTCATAGTCTGGGCCAGATGGATATTGTAGGGGGGATCGGTGGCAATAAAATCGAAAGAATGCTCGGCGAAGTCCTGCATCACTTGCAGGCAGTCGCCCTGGATCAAGGTCTGAGGCTGTAGCGAGTCGCGGTGCTCGCTCAGGATGCGCTGGTAAATCTCTACCCAGCGGGGATTGATTTCAATACCAATGGCCCGGCGTGGCTTCTTACAGATGGAGGCCCCAATGAGCGTGCCGCCAACGCCCGCGAAAGGATCAAGCACGCACTCGCCAGGCTTGGTAAAGAATTCGATGAGCTGACTCATCAGCTGCGGCGGCTTGTTGGCCCCGTGCGCTTTACGTAGGTCATGCCCATAGACCGAAGGGTAGTTCGTGATGAGTACACTTTTGGTGAAATAGAGCCACTCGGCCCCAGTTAATTCATTTAGTGTGTTTTTCTCAGAGACGCTCTCGGTATCCACATCACCCTCCCGTTCTGTAGTGGCGTTGCTGGGCGAGGGGCTATTTGGATCAGCAGGTTGCTGCTCTGATTCTGGTCGTCTCCTGCGTTTTCCTCTAGGAGGCGTTACCAATAACGTCGGTTGCCCCATTGACCGACGTTTCCCCCTGGTAACGCCTTCTTTCTCTTCTGTGTTCATCTCTCTTGCCGGTCTCAGGCGTGCTGTGCTGGCCATAGGTGACTATCTGTACGGCTGTCTTCGCTAACGTGGGCCGGGCCAGGTCAGCACATCATCTGGACCTGGTACCGGCTCTGAGACCTCGGCCTCTGCTGATGGCGGGGTAGGACGAGGACGTCGCCATTCGCAGCGGACCAGGCCCTCGCGCAGCAGGCGTTGAATGATGGCATCGTGCTCGGCCTGAGTAAACTGGCCAAAGGTGCTACTGATGAGCTGCTGACGCAAGTCGGGCCAGCGCCGGCTCCGCAGAGCGCGCCCGGTCTGCAGGGTCCGCTGATAGAGTTGCTCGCGGGCGGTGGCCAGACGCTCCTCGCGTCGGGCCTGGAACCAGACGCTGCCAAGCAGGTCCGCCTGACTCTGCTCCTCCAGCCGACGCCAATAGCTGCACACGGCGTCGTTCATAGCCAGCAGGCTATCCTGGCGACGTGTTGCAAAGAGCAGGGTGTAGGGTGCTGCCTCAATGTGGGCCGGGCCACTCGCTCGTGGCAAAGCGATACGCTGTGTCAGAGGAAAATGGCGCTGGATCTGAGATAGCAAAAGATCGAGCAATTCGGCGAGCGTCTCCGGCGAGAGCGGCGCCACCTCATCGCGAGGCGCCAGGGCCCGCCAGCGATCGCTGCGCAGCAGATTGAGCAAAGCGGTGGCCTGCTGCTCCAGACGTCGGGCGGCGCGCAATCGGCTCTCCAGTTGGCGATGCATGATCAGCAAGCAGAGTTCTGTTGGAGCGGCGCGCTGCGCAAGTGGCTCCAGGTCCTCATAGCGAAAGAGTGCTGGAGCCAGCGGGTTCAGGGCAAAGACTGCCGGTGCCTGGTCAAGGACCTGCAGGATGGCTGTGGCGGCTTCTGGCCAGGTGGCTGTGACCAGGCCGCCTTCTCTGGGGATCGTCAGCGCGGTCGTGGGCGTGCTGCTGGAGCTAGGGCTGGGGCGGCTGGTGCTGCGTCCGCTGACTGAACCTGTCAGCAGCAGCCCGTAGAGGGCAAAAGAACGTCCCTCAGCGAGCAGGCGAGCATGGAGGGCACTCAGTGATTGCAGCCACGGATGCTGCCGCTGAACCTGAGTGCTCCGCCTGCCACGGGAGCTCTGGCGCGCGCTTGGGCTGGGCTCGCTTTCGGTCTCTGCTTCGCTGCTGCTGGTGGCCTGCTTTCCCCGCTCTGGCTCGCCTCCGAGGGCATCGATCCAGTAGCAGCGCCGGTAGAGTGGATTCTGGCGCAGTGCCCGGCAATAGCCAGCAAGGTACTCCTCCTGGAGCCAGAGGCGCAAGGAGGTTAGCAGATCTCCCTGGCGAACAGAGCGGGCCCGCGTTCCCGCACGTGCTGCCATCTGAGAATATTCTTGATCGACATCTGCCCACAGATCATGCATGGTGAACCTATTCTACCACAGGCAATGGTGGATAAGTAAGCGGCTGCATCGCTCTCAAGCAGAGAGGCAATGAGCTGAGTGGAGGGGTGAGGCTCCGCTCAGCGTCGGCGGGCGCTGCCGAGGCGCTGCAGGGGCAGACCCAGTACCTGGATGCTCGACGGCTGACGGGGAGCCTGGCGCCCCTTCCACTCGGCCCCGCGTCCGCTCAGGGCCAGCCGCACCGTATCGAGCATCAACAAGCCGAAGGCTATCCAGCCCACAGGGGCCAGCAGCGACCAGGCGAATGGCTGCTGCTGCTCACGCTCGAAACTGCGACGCGCGCTCACCTGTAGGGCCAGTGTCAACAAGGCGGGGAGCAGCAGCGGCAAGGATCGCTCCCGCTGGCGTCCCCTGAGTAGCTGGCGCAGAGCGGTTAGCACGCTGAGCAAAGGCAGCAGGCCATAGCTGATCAACCCCAGGCCAGCGCCTAGACAGAGCAAAGGGGCTGAGGCCGTCACCGAGTAGACGCTCTTGCGCCAGCCGCGCCAGGCGCTGCGCCAGGTGGTCCACTGCTCATTAGAGACCAGATCGCGCCCATCGACGAAGTCTTCGCGGCAGCCTTGCCGTTTGAGAAACTGCGCCAGGCCCACGTCGTCGCCGAAACTCGAGCGCAGCTCGGGCGCGCTATAGCCACCGCTTGCCTCGTAGGCTGAGCGACGGACCAGCAGATAGTGACCGACGGCCAGCGCCCGGCCAGGCTTCTGTGGGTTCCGCATCTCTCCTGGGGTCGCAAAGTGGGTCATTAACACGATCCCCGCCGGCGTCAGCAAGCGGGAGCCGCTGCCCACAAGCCGGGCGTCGGTCAGCATTGAAAGGAAGTCCAGCTGTTGGGCCTGGGCATGGGCCATCATGCGGCGCAGCGCATCGGGCGCATGGAGCGTATCGGCGTCAGTGAAGAGCAGCCACTCGCCACGTGTCAGGCTGACGCCGGTATGGAGGGCGTGGGCCTTGCCGGCCCAGCCGGCGGGCAGCTCCTCGACGCGATAGACGCGCAGGCGTGCATTGCGTTGTTGCCAGATCGCCAGCAGAGCTGGTGTGGCGTCGGTTGAGCCATCGTCAACGACGAACACCTCAAAGTCAGGGTAATCCTGGGCCAGCAGGGAGGCCAGGCAGGAGCCAATATGTTGCTCCTCGTTGCGCACCGGCACAATGATCGAGACATGGGGGGCCGGGTTGGGCAGGGCCGCCTCAACGGGCGGCGCTGTCTCTCTGAGTGTGCGTCGAACGCGCCAGAGCTGCCAGCCGGCTCCCAGCGCGGTCAGGCACAGATAGGCGCTGTGCAGCAAGGAAAGAAGACGAAAGCGTTTCTCCATTGCAAAGTCCTGTCAAGTAGTGAGCGCGGCAGCCGAAGAGCCTGGTGCTGCCCCTGTCCACGTGAAGGCCCTCAAGAGCGTGGCCCATAAAGGCCAGCGGATGAACGGCGCGATGTTGTGGCGGAGCGGTACGGCCTTTCCAGGTTGCGCCGCGCCCCTTGAGCACGAGCCGCGTGGTATCGAGCATCAGCAGGCCAAAGGTGGCCCACCCCGCGGGGGCTGTCAGCGACCAGACCAGCGGCAAGCGATACTCGCGCTCAAAATGTCGCTTCGTATCGATCTGGAAGAAGAGAGCGAGCGCCGCCAGCGCGCTCGCCAGCAGCGATAGAGGGCCTTGCGCACGCGGCGGCGGCTGCTGCTGCCGAACCCAGCGCCGCCCCTGCCACAATTGGCGTGCCAGTGTGAGAGGAGGCAACAGGCCGTAAAGGAGCAGGGCCAGACCCAGAACCATCCCGAGGGGTGGGCTGCTGGCTACCAGACCATAGTTGCTCTTGCGCATGCCTTCCCAGGCGCTCTTCCAGGTCGTCCATTGGTCATTGAAGACCAGCCCCCGCTCGGCCACAATATCTTCACGGCAGCCGCGACGCTTGAGATACCAGGCCAGGGTAATATCATCCGAGAAGGTTGAGCGCAGCTCGGGAGCGCTGTAGCCGCCGCAAGCCTGGTAGGCCGAACGGCGTACCAGCAGATACTGCCCGACGGCCAGTACGCGCGTTGGCTGATGCGGATCGCGCATCTCGCCCGGCGTCGCCAGCATGGCCAGCAGCGTGGCACCGATCGCGGTGAGCAGGCGAGCGGCTGCGCCGGGCAGGCGAGTATCGGTAAAGAGGGTCAGCAGATCCAGGCGATGAGCGATAGCATGGGCTACGGCCCGGCGCAGAGTCTGGGAAGCATGGCGCGTATCAGCATCGGTAAAGAGCAGCCACTCGCCCTGGGTGAGCAAGACGCCGGTATGGAGGGCGTGGGCCTTGCCGGCCCAGCCGGCGGGTAGCTCCTCGATGCGGTGGACGCGCAGGCGGCTATCGCGCTGCTGCCACGCCGCCAGGCGAGCAGGTGTGGCATCGGTTGAGCCATCGTCGATGACCACGACCTCGAAGTCGGGATAGTCCTGGGCCAACAGAGAGGCAAGGCAGTCGTCAATGTGTGCCTCCTCGTTGCGCACAGGCAGAATAATGGAGACATGAGGAGGAGGCTCCGGCAGAGGAGCCTCATCGAGTGTGGTCAGCTCTTTGATTCCCTTCTTGATGCGATGGCGCTGCCAGAAAGCAACCAGGGCGATGAAGAGCAAGAAAATCAACTGCAGCTGTAAGAAGAACTGCGAGAGCTTCATGCCAGACACCTCGCCTGTGTAAGGCAGGCCCGCCAAGGGGCGGTCACGCTATACCGCAGCTCCGCTGTCGCCGCTGAAGGAGCGGCGCCTTCTGTCCACGGGCCTGGGCAGCGGAGCTGTGCTTAGACTATTGTCATCCTACAATAAAGGTAGCATATTGGTTCTCGTCAGACGGGGAGCGCGACGGCCCTTCCAGTCGGCTCCCTGGCCGTTGATGGCCAGGCGCATAGTATCCAGCAGCAGGAAACCGAAAGCCGTGCTGGCGACAGGTGCCAACAGCGCCCAGCGGGCTGGCAAGCCGAAAGCCTGGCCGAAGCGCCTCTTGCTGTCGACCTGCAGACAAAGGGCCAGCAGGGCCAGCAAGGCCGAGAGGCGTTCTTGGCGCAGGTGCCCAGGCCGCAGGGCTGCACGCAAGGTCAGGAGGGGGGCCAGGCCATAGTAGACCAGGAAGCAGCCGCCGGCGAAGCCCAGCAGCGGATAGGGGGCCAGTTTCCCGTAGGCGCCCTTGCGCAAGCCGCGCCAGGCGCTACGCCAGGTCGTCCACTGGACGTTTTTCACCAGGCCACAGCCACCGACGATGTCCTCACGCCAGCCCTGACGTTTCAAGACCTGAGCGAGGCCCATATCCTCGGTGAAGGAGGCGCGCACCTCGGGAGCAGAGAAGCCGCCGGTGGCCTCGTAGGCCTCGCGCCGTACCAGGATATACTGACCGAAGGCAAAAGCCTGGCGTGGACGGGCGGCGCTGCGAATCTCGCCGGGCGTGATCAGCACCGTCAAGAGCAGTCCGGTCATCGGTGTGAGCAGGCGAGCGGCCAGACCCAGGATCTGCATTTCGGTGAACATCGAGAGCAGATCGAGGCGGTGGGCAACGGCATGGGCCACCATGAGGCGCAGGGTCTGGGGAGCGTGGCGCGTGTCGGCGTCGGTAAAGAGCAGCCACTCGCCGCTTGCCAGGGTGGCGCCGGTGTGCAGGGCGTGGGCCTTGCCGGCCCAGCCAGTAGGCAGCTCCTCGATGCGGTGGACGCGCAGACGGGACTCGCGCTGCTGCCACGCCGCCAGGCGAGCGGGCGTGGCGTCGGTGGAGCCGTCATCGATAACAATGACTTCGAAGTTGGGATAGTCCTGAGCCAACAGCGAAGCGAGGCAGCCGTCGATATTCTCCTGCTCGTTGCGCACAGGCAGAATAATCGAGACGCGCGGGGCCGGCCTGGGCAAGCGTCGCGCGTGTAGCGTGGCCGTCTCGCGAATGGCCTTCTGAATGCGATAGTCCTGCCAGAGTCCCAGCAATACGCTCGCCCCCAGCAGGATCGTGCGTAGAGCGCTCAGGAAGCGCGTGACTTTCTGCATACCCTCTATGATTCCGCCTTTTACATACTGTACTGAGTAAGTAGCAAAGCAAACGTGCTGTTTTCAAGCACAAGCAGGGCCCCAGAGAGAGCCGGGGCCCTGAGCAACGGCAGGCGCTTAAGGCAACGTGGAAGGGCCGCCAGTGCCGGCCAGACTAGACTGGCAGTGGGCTTTTTGTCTGTGGGGCGGAGGGTGGTGGCGAAGCGGCGGAGAGCCGCTGCACCTGCTCCTCGACGACTCGCCGCATCTGCTCAGCGGAAGAGAAATCTTTGCGGTAAAGCGGGGGGCCGAAGCGCACGGTCACCCGCCAACGTCGGCGTCGCCCACCTTCAGAGGTGTAGGCCAGGCCAGCAGGCACAACCGCCACCTGAGTGCGGCCATCGCGCTCCGCCAGCTCGACCAGTTTGACGAAGCCAGGGCGGAAGGGCAGGAACTGCTGCAAGTCCGCTTTCGGCGAGGGATGCGGGTCGATGTTGGGGTAAGCCTCTGGAAAGATCACCAGCACCTCGTCAGCACGCAGCAGGCTGACAGCGCGCGTGGCCATTTGCCGCAGGTAGCGCCGAACCTCGCGCGGGCTGTAGGCGCGGGAGGGGTCGCTGGCTTGCTGCTCGCGAAACTGCTCGCTGCGCAACACCACAAGCCAGTCAACGAGCGAGCAGCCCAGCTCGATTGTGAAGCGCAGGCGCTTCGAACGCAGCCAGTCGAGAGCTACCACCGTGTGTAGACGGCGCGGAATGGCTCGCAGCAGGGCGTAGCCATCGTAAAAGTAGTGGAAGTGGCGAGCAGCGATCAACACCGGCCCCTTGCGCGGTACCTGTTCCAGTCCCTCGACGCGGATGCGAACCGCCCAGTGCGAGATGGCACGAGCGCCAGAGCGCATCAGTAGCCAGGTCGACTGGCTTAACGCCCGACGCCCAGGATGCTGGGGACGCGGGCGCGCCTCCTCGCGTGGAAAGACTACCAGCGATTCTGGTACCAGTACGAAGACCGCTGTCAAGAGCAAGGGTGACCAGAGGCCACTGCCCAGGTTGAGGGCCATGATGAAGCCGGTGTTGGCGGTGTAGACGGCAAAGGGCAGCCAGATCGCCAGATGGTGCGCATCGAGGTTGGAGCGCCACAGCCAGCGACTGATAGCCATCAGGAGCAGACAATTGCAGATCCACAGGAAGAGATTGCCCACCGGCAGGCCGTAGGCGCTGCTGTAGCTATTCAGCAGACCGGTGGAGGTGGTGAAGTGACCGCTCACCAGAACGGCGTTCAGCGCCAGATCCCAGACTGTCAGAAAGTAGGTGCCGAGCACCAGCGACCAGAGCGTCTGCCGCTCCAGCCCGAGCCGATCCGTCAGCTTGCTGGCCAGCAGGTAGGATGTAAAGCCCATATAGAACCATGAGAGCGGCAGCGAGTAGGGAACGATGCCGGCCAGCTTCGGACCTGGGAAGGCGGAGAAGGAGGCGGTGCTCAGGGGAATGCCGGTCAGACTGAGCAGGCTCACAACGATAGAGATCAGCACCGAGGCGGCGAAGAAGACCAGGGTACGCCGCGCGTCGATACAGAGCAAACCGAAGAGCAGCATCGTGGCTGCCCCAAAGAGGATGTGCAGCGAGCCAGCCCAGTGCAGGGCAAACTGGAAGATGCGCACTCCGATGGGGGTGCTGTTCCACAGCTCAGGATGAGGCAGAATGATAAGAAGGCCACCCAGGGCGAAGACGAGAGCCGCCAGGTGGCAGATAAAGAGCAGTTTGACAACTCTCATTTGGCAAGGCTACCTCCACGAACAGGGACAGTCGGGCGGCATCCGGCTCGAACTCTGTTTACATTCTATAACCTCTGAATGCTCCTCGACCAGTCCCAACGCTCGCTTGCTTTTGCCCTTGCCAGCGTTCGCTCGCTAGCTCGGGGGCAAGACCGCGCCCTGCCGCTTCCTGCTGCAGGAAGCCCCTGGACTGCTCACTCTTCTCGCTCTTGCAAGGCGCGAGCTACCTCGCTCGCCAGGCTTTCGGAGGGGGATTCATGCCCTTTGACTCGTGAATGGAAAACGCAGGTCTGGCCACACTTGAACTGGACACGAATCAGGCGGGCCACATAGCCATCGCGGCGTAGAGGCTGTTCCTCTTGCGATTGGATGGCTCCCAGGCCAAGGGCTGGGTGGATCAAGGTATTACCGTCCTGGTATTCTTGGTGGAACATTTCGTGAAAGGCCATTTCCCAGGAGAGAATGCTGAAGTAGAAAGCTCGGCGGTCGCTGGCCTCCTCTGCCGGAGGTGGGGGGGGGTGAAAGAAGCAGCGGCGACCGCATAGAGCCGGCGAGCAATCGTCAGCAGAAGATGGCGGTCCTGAACCTGATCCAGGAGGGCTGGCGGAATAGCCTGGAGGCCATGAAAAGCGCCCATAAGGCTGCCGAGGAAGAGAGCGATCGTGTCGGTGTCGCTGCCAAAAGTATTGACAGCGACGATGAGACCTTGCTGAGGGTGTTGGAGGTACCTCAGAAAGAGGTAGATGGCGACGCAGACCGTGGCAATCCCCGAGCCTTTTGTCGCAGGTTCGAGGGCCCCTACAAAGGTGTAATAGTCCTTCGGCTCTCGCGAGAGGAAGGCGGGAATTTGCTTCAGGTATTGCACGGCCTCCTGGAGCGTGCTACGGTAGAGCTGAGCAAAGTTCAGCTCTTTATTCAAGAGACCGCGGTTCCAGGTGTTGATCCAGCGCTGCAGACGTTCGTCGCTTTGTATGACTTTGGGGACCTGGCGTAGACCATCGAGAATACACTCGATAAAGCGTGGAGGAGGTGGAGGAGCCGACAATGTGAGAGCGCAGTGAACAGCCAGGCCGAAGAGGATCGTTCCCAAGATAGCGCGCGGATGACCGTGGGTAATAATGGCGTTGTAGAACGAGTCTCGAATGAGAGCTTGCTTATCGTGAATATGGGCCAAAGCGATCGGGAGGTTGCGCATGGCAGCGCCATTGGCCCCGGCCTGACGATAGTCAAGATTGCCCTGCCGGTAAAAATTGTTGAGCCAGTCTGCTCTCTTCGCGAGTAGCTTGCGCGCGGCGGTTTTGACTGTTCGACCGCCCCCGCGCTCGTACTGCAGCCACAGTGGTAGCTCTGTATAAGCAAAGTACTCCGGCACGAAATTGCCTGTCTCGTCGATCGAGCGAGCCACTGCCAGCATCAGCTGGGTATCGTCGGAGTATTCGCCAGGGCCAACCGTATCTTCGTAACCCCACCACTTGCCACCAACGCGCTTTTTCCAGCTAACAAAGGTTTGATGTGGAAACTGGAAAAAGGGTAGACGCTGGCCTTCTGGTGAGAAGAACTCTGTCGGCCAACCGAGAGCATCGCCAATCGAGCTGTAAAGCATAGCGGCTTCAAAGCGCTCAGGGGGAGGAAGAGCGCTCTCCCTCGATGGGTGCTGGCGCTGTGGCTCGTCGCTGAAGAGGTGTAGCTGCATGGCTCTCTTCCTGGCTAGGCGCTGAGATCAAACAGATAGGAGGCCCTTCTGACCTTATGGAGTCCATTGATGATATGGGGGAAGAGCTAGCGATAATGTACGCTGACTCTTCCCCAGCCAGATAGCTCTGCTAGAGAGGCTTCCCCCACAGTGGCCTGGCTAGCGCTGCGGGAGCAGCTCGCGTGCGCGCCAGCGCTCGATGGCCTCGATGACCAGCGAGTGCTCGACGGCCTTGACGCGCTCGTGCAGCGTCTCCTCGCTGTCGCCCTCCTGAATAGGCACCTCGGCCCGGCAAAGCACCGGCCCGGCATCGACCGCCGGCGTCACGTAGTGCACAGTGCTCCCCGTGACCCTGACCCCGGCCTCTAACGCCTGACGGACAGCGTGCAGGCCGCGGAAGGCTGGGATCACACTGCCGTCGCTGGCGATATACACGTTGGCGCTGGGATCATCGGGCAACAGTGCTGGATGCAGGTTGATCACCCGCCGCGGGAAGCGAGCCAGAAAATCGGCGCTCAGGATGCGCATCCAGCCCGCCAGCACCACCAGATCGACGCGGAACAGCTCCAACAGATCTGCGAGGCGCTGCTCGCTTTCTTCGCGCTCACGCCAGGGCAGGTAGATCGCTGGCAGGCGATGCTTGAGGGCGCGCTGCAGACCCAGCGCTCCGGCTATATTGCTCACCACCAGAGCGATCTCTGCCGCTCGCAGCCGCCCATTCTCGCAGGCATCGATGATAGCCTGGAGATTGGTCCCGCTGCCGGAGATCAGCACCCCCAGACGCAGGTGAGGCAACGTCTGGGCTTCCCCGCCTGCTGCGGCCTCGTGGCTGTCGCGCACGTTTACCTCGGCGCTAGGCACTGGCTCCACCATGACCGCGCACCTCGGCATCGGCGCGCTCCAACTCGGCAGCAAAGCGCTCGCGATAGGTGGCCAGACGCTGGGCCAGGTCCTGATCAAAGAGGGCCAGCATCTTGGCTGCTAGCAAGGCCGCCCCGTCCGGCTCCAGAATCGTCGGCGAAGCGATGCCCGACGGCAAGCGCAACGACGACAGGACATCCATCCCCGCGAAGCGATCGCTGTAGGGCGGACAGGCAATCACCGGAAAACGGGTGTTGGCGTCGACCACGGCAGACAGGGCATTGGAGCGCCCGGCAATCGTAATATAGACAATGGGGTCGCGGCTTCCCTCGTAGCTCTCCAGGATCTCCAGCAGGCGGCGCGTGGCCTTGTGAGCTGAACAGACGCGCAGCTCATAAGAAAGGTTCAGCTCCTGCAATGTCTTGACAATGCTCTCCGCATGGCTACGGTCGCCTTTGCTCCCCATGATGATCACAACTTTCGCTGCCATAATGACCGGATAATCTCCTTTTATATGAAATATTTAACTCAGGCAAGAATGCCTGTAATTTCTCCTGAAGCCAAATCTCATTGGCCAGGAGCTGGCTGGTCTCAGTCAGTCTGGGACTGCAGCGCACGCAGGCCGCGTTTGGCGATATCGCGGCGGTAGTGCATGCCTTCGAAGTGGATCAGGCGGGCCGCTTCGTACGCACGCTCCACCGCCTCTGCGAGCGTAGTGCCGTAGGCGGCCACGCTCAGGACGCGCCCACCTGCCGTCACCAGCTTGCCGTCGTGCAGAGCGGTGCCGGCGTGGAAGACCTGCACCTGCTCCAGTCGTCCCGCTTCGGCCAGACCCTCAATGGGCAGACCCGTGCGGTAGCTGCCGGGATAGCCACCCGAAGCCAGAGTCAAGCTGACCGCGTAGCCTGGGTGCCACAGCGAGTCGCTCGCCAGGCGCGCGGGCGCTTGTAGCAGATCGAGCAGGTCGGCCTTCAGCAAGAGCATCATGGCCTGCGTCTCGGGGTCGCCGAAGCGCGTATTATGCTCCAGCACCATCGGCCCGCGCTCGGTCAGCATAATATTCGAATAGAGGACCCCCGAGAAGGCGATGCCGCGCTCCTGCAGCGCGCGCAGCGTCGCTGCGATAATGCGCTCATGCACGGCTCGCTCGATCTCAGCACTCACAAAGGGCAGAGGGGCATAGGCTCCCATGCCGCCCGTATTGAGGCCCTCATCGTTATCCAGGGCGCGCTTATGATCCTGCGTCAGCACCAGCGGCACGAAGCTGGTCCCATTGCAGAGCGCCGTCGAACCGATCTCATCTCCCTGCAAATAGTCCTCGATGACCACCACCTCGCCAGCGCCGCCGAAGATCCGCTCGACCATCATCTGCCGCACCGCTGTCCGAGCGGTCTCCAGATCCAGAGCTACAATGGCCCCCTTGCCGGCAGCATTGCCATCGGCCTTGACAACCACAGGAGCGCCGTGCTCCTCCAGGTAAGCGAAAGCGGCGGCGGGATCACGAAAGGTTCGATGCTGCGCTGTAGGGATGCCCGCCGTCTCCATCAGCTCTTTGGCGAAGGCCTTGCTACCCTCCAGCATGGCGCCGGCCTGCGTCGGCCCAAAGATCGGCAGGCCCCGGGCCCGGAAGACGTCGACAAGACCTGCAATTAAGGGCGCCTCGGGACCAACCACCGTCAGCTCGATCGCCTGCCGCTCGGCAAAATCGGCCAGGCGCTCCAGCTCGTTCAAGCCAATAGGCACGCACTCCGCCAGCGCGGCCATGCCGGGATTCCCTGGAGCGGCCCAGAGCTGCGAGACACGTCGGCTCTGCGCCAGCTTCCAAAGCAGCGCATGCTCGCGTGCGCCCGAACCAATTACCAGTACACGCATAATCGCTAGCTCCTCCTTATACCCCTCTTCACTCCTCACACCTGGCTCTGCGGGGTCTCGCCTCAAGCACTGAATGATCAGCTCGCACTCTTACTCATCCTTTGATCGATCGGACGCTTGCCTGTCGACTGGTCTCACGAGGGCGAGGGCTGGCGCATGAGCGGCAGAGGAGACGACTCGTCGGCGGCCACGACGGGATCAAAGGGCCAGCCCTGACGACGCATGCAGCCGTAGCAAAACTCGCGATGTAGCAGCTCCTCATAGAAGGCGGTCGTTTCGCTCTCCTCAACTGGCTCCGCGCTGCTCGCTCCCGGCTGTGCCGCTGTCGGGGCCGTTCGCCCGCTCACGCGGCGGACCGAAGCAATGGCGCGCCCCAGACCGGCGATACTGAGGTAACCCAGGCTGTCAACGCCGATATAATCAGCCACCTCCTGAATGCTGCGACCAGCCGCAACCAGCTCGCCCTCGTGAGGGATATCAATGCCGAAGTAGCAGGGATGGCGCAGCGGCGGCGCGCTTGACCGCAGATGGATCTCGCGCACTCCCTGATGGCGCAGAGCTGCCACCAGGCGCTTCATCGTGTTGCCGCGCACAATCGAATCGTCGACAATCACCAGGCGCTGGCCCTCCACCTTGGGGCGGACAAAGTTGAATTTGAGATCGACCTCCATCTGGCGGAGGCGCTGGTCGGGTTTAATGAAGGTACGATCGCTGTAGCGGTTCTTAATAATCGCCTGGCCGTAGGGAATACCAGAAGCGGCAGCATAACCCAAAGCTGCCGGAATTGACGAATCGGGAACCGGCACCACCAGATCAGCCTCGACCGGGTACTCGCGAGCCAGCTCGCGGCCCAGAGCCTCGCGCACCAGGTAAACATAGCGATCATTGACGTAGCTGGTGGCGTCCGAAAAATAGATATACTCGAAGACGCAGAGCGTCTGGCGCGGGGCCTGAACCAGAATCTCGGAGTGCAGACCCTGCTCATCGATCGTGATCAGCTCGCCTGGCTCGACATTGCGCACAAAGGTGGCCCCAATGCGATCGAAAGCGCAGGACTCCGAGGCAGCGATCCAGATGCCGCCGATACGTCCCAGGCAAAGCGGACGCATGCCCCAGGGATCGCGCACCGCATAGAGCTTGCCCTCAGCCAGGATTACCAGGCTGTAGGCTCCCTTCAACAGAGGGAAAGCCGTCAGCATGCGCTCGCGCAGCGTCGCGCCCTCCGCCAGCAAGAGCAAGAGAGCGATGGCCTCGCTATCCGTTGTCGAAGAGAGCAGATGCTGTGGCAGGCGCGCGCGCAGGGCCGGGCCATTGACCAGATTGCCGTTGTGGGCCACCGCAATCGCCCCAGGGCGTGCGCCATCCTGGCCCTCAACATCGTCTCCGACCACAAACGGGCCTGCGTTCTCTACGCAGCTGGAGCCGGTGGTAGAATAGCGCACGTGGCCAATGCCGCAGTGCGTGGCTGGCAGGCCCTGACCCATATCCGTAAAGACCTCGCGCACCTTGCCCATGCCCACACGGTGGGCGATGCGGCCCTGCCGATCGTAGACCGCCATGCCCGCACTCTCCTGGCCGCGGTGCTGCAAAGCCGTCAGGGCCAATGTCAGATACTGACGCACATCGATGCTCTCATCTCCCGGCCTGGCATAGATCCCCACAATACCACAGGCATCGCGCAGTCGCTCCATGACTTCCTTCCTGCTTCTCTTTCAAAGCGCTGCGGGCAGTGCAGAATGTCTAACTGCTGCACCGCCCGACAGCGTAGATCAAATGCGCAGTTTCCCAGTCAAATCGGCCACCAGGGCATAGCGATCGGCAATTCCCTGCAGATCCTGCTCGGTGACCTCCTTCAGATTGCGGTAGACCTGCTTGTCGAGCATGCGATTCTTATCGCCGCCGGGCCAGAGTCGCCAGCTATCGTTGTCGATCACGTCGGCAACCAGCAGCCTCCCCTCGCTGTCGCGCCCGAACTCGATTTTCAGATCGACCAGGGTCACATCCACGCTCGCCCAGGCCCGTTCGAGGGTCTCGAAAACGCGGCGCCCCTGCTCGGCCATCCAGGCGATTTCCTCGGCGCTGGCCAGGCCCATCTTGATGATATCCTCATCCCAGATCTGAGGATCGTGGCGGGCATCGTCCTTCAGGAAGGTCTCGATGACCAGTGGATCGAAGCGAGTGCCCTCACTAACCCCCGGGTTACGCTTCAAGTAGGAACCGGTGGCGATGCGGCGCTGCACATGCTCGATGGGAACCATCTGACAGCGCTTCACCAGGAGGGTGGTGTCGTTGATCTGGCGCACGAAGTGGGTAGGGATGCCCTCCGCGTTCAGCAGACGGAAGACGTTGGCCGTAGTGATGGTGCTCCAGCGCCCCTTACCCGTCAGCTCGTCGCGGCGCGCCCCGTCGCCCGCCGTGATCTGGTCTTTGCTGACCATATAGACCAGATTTGGGTCTTCGGGGTGGGCATAGATCCGCTTCGTCTTGCCCTCAGCCAGCAGAGGCCCAAAGGTTACCTGCTCCTCATTCTCTGCATTCATGCTAGTACCTGCTCCTCTATCTTGTGCTCTTAGTGCTATGAGTCGTTGAATCTTCCCGATCAGACAGGCGGTTTGCTGTCAGCCAGGAAGGCACCTCTCAGGTCAGGACAACTCCCTCGCCCTCACGAATTGCGCCGATTGGCACCAGCTCGGGTACCAGGCGCAGGGCCTGATCCGCCTGGTCCTCTGCGACCACCAGCACCATGCCGATGCCCATATTGAAGGTACGGTACATCTCGGTATCGTTGATCTGGCCCAGGCGAGCAATCAGCGTAAAGAGGGGGGGAACTGTCCAGGCCGAGGTCTCGATGACCGCCTGCGTACCTGGTGGCAGAATGCGCACGACATTGCCCTGGAAACCGCCGCCAGTAATATGCGCCAGGCCCTTCAGGGCTGTTCCCAGCCCGGCGCGCAGGCGCATAATCTCTGGCAGATAGCAGCGGTGGGGACGCAGCAGAGCCTCGCCTAGCGGCTCCCCCAGCTCAGGAAAGACTGTTTCCAGGGGATAAGCGGCGAAGACGCGCCGTGCCAGCGAATAGCCATTGGTATGCAGACCGCTGGAAGGCAGTCCGAGCAGGACGTCGCCGGCGCGAATCGTTGCCGGATCGATGCGCTCCACCGCCTCGACCACCCCGACCAGTGTTCCGGCCAGATCAAAGCTACCGGGCACATACATATCGGGCATCTCGGCGGTCTCGCCTCCCAGCAGGGCGCAATCGACCTCTTGACAGGCCCGGGCCACGCTCGCCACAATTGTCGCCGCCTGCTCAGGATCGAGCCGGCCCGTTGCCAGATAGTCCATCAAGAAGAGCGGCCTTGCTCCCTGGGTCAGCAAATCGTTGACGCAGTGGTTGACCAAATCGTAGCCAATCGTCGAAAAGCGGTCCATCTGGACCGCTAGCAAAGTTTTCGTGCCCACACCATCGGTGGTAGCTACAAGCACCGGCTCGCGCATCTCCTTAAGGGTTTCGGCCCGGAAGGCAGCCGCAAAGGCTCCCACACCCGCCAACACCGCCGAACCGTGAGTCGCGCGAACCGCGGCCTTCATCAGCTCAACAGCATGTTCACCCGCCTCAATATTCACCCCACTGGTTGCATACGAGAGCGAGACCGGCTCACCTCTCGCCGCCACTAACGCGGCTGTGCGTCCCCGCTCGCCGCTCGTTGCAACCGCCGCCGTAGCAGCAGGCGTACGCCGGTTCCCCGGCTGCCCGTGGCTCTGGTTCTCGCTCTCGCCCTCCAGGCGAGGAGTCCAAAGGCGCCGCTTGCTGCTCTCATCGACACTGGTGCTGCGTTCGACAGGGGGTGCTGGTGGCTCCAGGCTCAGCAGCTGACAGACGTAGGCAAAAGCATTCTGGAAAAGTAAGAGACCATCAGCCGGACTGCGCTGTTGTGGGTGCTGCAGCGCCTGGACGTAGCGCTCGGGATGGGGCATCAGGCCCAAGACATTGCCAGCCGGATTGCAAAGGCCAGCCACGTTCGCCAGGGAGCCGTTGGGATTGGCCGGATAGCCATCACCGTCGTAGAGGAGCGCAATCTGCTCGTGCTGGCGCAGCTCCTCTAACTGCTCTGCACTGGCCACTACAAAACGGCCCTCCCCGTGCGCCACGGGCAGCTCCAGCGGGCGATAAATGCCGCGCGTAAAGATACAGCGGCTACTCTCGGTTACCAGCGAGATCCAGCGGCATTCGAAGCGTCCCGAGCTGTTGAAGGTCAGGCTGGCCGTCTGCTGGAAATTTCCCCAATCAGTGTGTGGCAGTAAGCCGGCGCGGACCAGCACCTGAAAGCCATTGCAGATGCCCAATAGCGGGCGGCCCTCCTCTACGAAACGCTGCAACTGCTGTCCCAGATGCACCGTCAGGTTCTTCGCCAAGAGCGTGCCAGCTCCCAGGTCATCGCCATAGGAGAAGCCTCCTGGCAGGACCAGGAAATGGTAGCTCAGCAGGCGCTCTGGCTCGCGCAGCAGGGCATTGATATGAACCAGCTCTGTCTCGAAACCTGCCAGGCGACAGGCATAGGCGGTCTCGCGTTCGCAATTAAGGCCCGGCGCCCGCAGCACCAACGCGCGTGGCACAATGCTCATGGCAACTCTCCCTTCCAGGCGGCCTGCAGCTCAGCAATCGAAAGGTCGATCAGCGTAGCCGCCCCCTGCTTGATCACAAAGCGCCCACTGGCCGTCACATGGCCGAGCGCCGCCAGGCTCGTCACCCCACTGGCGCGCAGATGGGACTCAAAAGCCTCGCGCTGGCCGGGAGCCACCTCAACCAGGAAACGCGACGGGCTTTCACTGAAGAGCAGAACCGTAGGACGAAAGCCCTCGACCATTCCCTCCAGGCCAGCCGCCGGCTGACGCGCCAGATCGAGGCTCACACCGAGCAAGCCAGCCAGAGCCATCTCTGCCGCCGCTACAGCCAGTCCCCCTTCCGAAAGATCATGGCAGGACTGCACCAGGCCACGACGAATCGCCTCCCCAAGTGCCTTCATTGTCCTTCGGGCCTGCTCAAGTGCCACCTGCGGCAGGGCTGTCGTCGGCAACAGCTCCGTACCCACCATCTCGGCATAATGCGAGGCCGCCAACTCGTTGCGTGTCAGGCCGACCACATAAAGCAGATTGCCCGCCGCCTTCAGTGCCATATCGACCGTGTGGGAAGCGTCCTCAATTACTCCCAGCGCCGAGATCAGCAGCGTTGGAATCACCGGCAGGCGGCGCTCGCCAAAGCGATACTCATTATTCAGGCTATCCTTGCCCGAAATGAAGGGAGTGCCAAAGCCCAAGGCAGCGTCATAGCAGCCACGCACCGCCCGCACCAGCATCCCCAGCTGCTCAGGATCAGCAGGATTGCCCCAGCAAAAATTATCCAGCAGCGCCGCCCGCTCGATATCTCCGCCCAAGGCTGTCAGATTGCGCAGCGCCTCATCCACCGCATTGAGGGCCATATGGTAAGGGTCGATCTTGCCATAGAGTGGATTAAGGCCATTCGTCAGCACCACCGCGGCGCGCGGCAGCGTCAGATCCTCTAGTAATGGCTGCAGGACTGCCCCATCGCCGGGACCATTGCCGGAGCGCCCCACCAGTGGCTTGCGCACGGTAGCCCCCTGCACCTCATGATCGTAGCGCCGCACAACCCCCTCTTTCGAGCCAATCGTCGGATGGCGCAGCAACGTCAACAGGGCATCAGCCGCATCAGGCAAAGCCTCCGGCGAGGCGGTTGCCGATCCGACTGTCAGCGGGCGCTGCTGCCAAACAGCTTCCAGGGTGCGCTGAGGACGGCCCTCATGCAAGAAAGCCATCTCCAGGTCGGCCACCACTTCCTCACCCCAGGTCACCGTCAGCCGTCCATCGGCAGTAAACTCGCCCAGGACCGTGGCCTCCACCTCCTCCAGCGCGCACAAGGCCAGCAGCTCATCGAGACAGGCCGGCGGCACAGCCAGCACCATGCGCTCCTGGGCCTCCGAGAGCCAGACCTCCCAAGGGGCCAGCCCCTGATACTTCAACGGCGCCCGCGCCAGGTCCACTCGCACCCCCGTCTGAGCCCCCATCTCACCGATCGCTGACGAGAAGCCGCCCGCGCCACAATCGGTGATAGCATGATAGAGACGGCGCTCACGGGCCTGCAGGACCACATCGGTCACCTTTTTCTCCGTAATCGGAGCCCCAATCTGCACCGCACTACCGGCCACTGCCTGCGTCTCGCTGCTCATCTCGCCTGACGAGAACGTCGCCCCGTGAATCCCATCGCGTCCTGTGCGACCACCAAGGGCCACCACCAGATCGCCCGGCTCCACGTTCCGGGGATGACTCCCGTGAGGCAGCAGGCCGAGACAGCCACAGAAGACCAGCGGATTGCACAGATACTCGCGGTGGTAGAGCACTGCCCCGTTGACGGTCGGAATGCCCATCTTATTGCCGTAGTCACGCACCCCATTCACCACGCCCGAAGCCACGCGCCGCGGAGCCAACACGCCCGGAGGCAGCGCTTCCGCCGGCGTATCGGGTGGCCCAAAGCAGAGCACATCGGTACAGGCAATGGGACGGGCCGAAACCCCCAGCACATCGCGGATCACCCCACCGACCCCCGTATTGGCCCCGCCAAACGGCTCAATCGCTGACGGATGATTGTGCGTCTCCACCTTGAAAGCCAGATCGTAGCCATCCGTGAACTGCACCAGCCCTGCATTATCACTAAAAGCCGAAACCACCCAGGGGCGCGCCAGCTCACTGGTCGCCCGCATGATGAAAGAGCGCAGCAGGCCGGGGATCGTCTCCTCGAGCGCGGTCTCCCCAGCGGGTGTCAGCTCGCGATAGGCCACGGTGGCCTTAAACGTCTTATGGGAACAATGCTCTGACCAGGTCTGCGCCAGCGTCTCCAGCTCCACATCGGTCGGGTCGCGCCCTTGCTGGCGGAAGTACTCCTGAATCGCCTGCATCTCCTCGGTCGTCAGCGCCAGCATTCTCTGTCTACTCAAATTGCTCAGCTCTTCGGCGTTCATTTCAGAGAGGGCCAGGCGAGCGACATGGGGGGAAGAGGAAGGAGAAGGAGCAGGATCAGTCAACGAAAAGCGAGCAGCTGAGCGCCCAGGGCCGCCAGCTGCTCGCTCGCCTTCTGCCGGCAGCAAGCGGTAGAACTGAATGACCGGGTTATAAAGCAAGGCTTCAGCAATAGCGCGTACCTCCTGCCGACTCAAGCGCTCATCCAGAAAATAACGCCGGCCCGTCGAAACTCGTTCCAGGCCGGCGATTCCGAGCAACGAGGCGGCAAGTAAGACACTCTCCGCCAGGGTATCAGTGACACCTGGAAGAAAAAACACGTCTATGATATGGCCACTAACCTCAGAGGATGAGCGCGCTGCAGCAGACAGCAGAGAGAAGGTCTGAGTGACAGGATCGATCAGCAGCTCGCGAGCGAGGCGCGCCATCTCTTCAGGCGAGCAGGCTCCACTAAGAGAATAAAGCTGGGCGGTACGGAGAAAAAGAGGGGAATGGCTCTCGGTGAGAGAGGCCAGCGCGGGCAGCCTGGCACGCGAGAGATAGGACAGCTCACGGGCAAGCTGTTGGGCCGGGATATCATACTGTGGCGAGGTGGCCCGTACCTCAATATGGTAGTCCGTCACAGTGCTTCTACCCACACTTTGTCCTGTCCAAGGGACAGATTGCTGTTTCCGTTGAATGGAACAGCCTCATTGTAGCACTTTCGGGTAACATCTGGCAAGGTGAGAGGGGGGGAGCCTGCTATGCTTTCTACAGATCAGAATCGGTATAGTTTCGGTGACCGATAACTACCATCTTGCAGTACAATATCTTGATGCAAAATAGCCTTTCAGTCTATACTACAATGCAGTAAAACTCTGCTTTAGGGAAAAAACTATTTTCTCGCGAACTCGGGGCAGATATCCATCTTACCCCGTAGGACTGGCGTTTGAGGTGAATGAAGGAGTGCATTTCATGGTGGCTTCCCAGAACCACATCCTGAGAGACTGCGGCTACGTACTGGATGCGGAGAACGCAGCGGAGACGGCGCGCCTCATGTTGCGGGACAGGCTAGTGAACGAGGCGATGGGGGGAGTTCTGCCGGAAGGAGTCGAGGGGCGGCGATTAGAAAGCATCCTGGATCTGGCGTGTGGACCTGGGGGCTGGGTACTGGAAACGGCCCAAAGCTATCCGTGGGCGAAGGTCACGGGCATAGACATCAGCGAGACTCTTGTCCGCTATGCGCGAGCCCAGGCGCAGGTGCAGGGACTGAGCAACGCGCGTTTTGAGGTCATGGATCTCTTAGAGCCGTTGCCGTTACCCGATGACCACTTTGACCTGATCAATGCCCGCGACCTGACGGGCCTCCTCACACCTGCCACCTGGCCACGAGTATTGCATGAGGCCTGGCGTATCTGCCGGCCTGGAGGCCTCCTGCGGCTCACTGAATTTGAGCGACCGATCAGCAATGGCGCGGCCTTTATGCAGCTCCAGGAGCTGACCCTGCGAGCCTTTCAGTGTCTGGGGCGCAGTTTCCCGCCACCCAGCCATCATCTCGGCATCCTGCCGCGGCTCGCCTCCCTTCTGCGAGAAGCGGGCTATCGCCAGATCCAGCAGCGAGCCTATGTGCTGGACTTCTCCGCCGGTAGCGAAGCCCATGAAGCCCTCTCGCGTGGCTACGAAGTCGAGCTATGGCTGAGCCGGCCCTTTCTCCTGGACGCGGGGGTCACCACGCCAGCTGAATTTGACACCCTGTATCGCCGCGCCCTCCTGGAGATGTTTGACGAGAACTTCGCCGGCCTCTGCTACATCCTGACTGCCTGGGGCCAGAAGGTCTGCCCTGACCCAGACTTTGACGAGAGAGGGGCAGCGTCATCCTGGCCCGATTGATCTCGCTGCTGCGCCGGCAGCGAGATCGCCACGACAGGTCTGCCTGGGACTACAAGCGGGCGTAGCAAGGAGGAGGAGCCGTTGTAGCTCGCACCACCAGCGTTGTTGCCAGGCGGAGGCGCACCGGCTCTGCGCTCTCAAGCGTAGCGGTGGTCATCGCCGACTGCGACTGCGGCAGCGACGAGCCAGCGAAGCGCGCCAACAGCGGCGAAGAGCGCAGCAGAGCAGCCCCAGGGTGATCGGGGGCCTCTAAGAGTGACAGCAGCAGCTCTAGTGCGCAGCGGCCCATCTCCGCCAGGGGCTGGCGCACGGTAGTCAAAGGAGGGCGCATATGGCTGGACGACGAGATATCATCGAAGCCAATCAGAGAGGTATCTTCCGGGATTCGCAGGCCAAACTCCTCGGCGGCACCCATGACCCCATAGGCCATCAGATCGCTGGCGGCAAAGATCGCCGTTGGGCGGGTCCGCTCCGGCATAGAGAAGAACTGGCAGGCGCAGGCCCGGCCTCCGGGGGGCATAAAATCGCCCTGCAGGATCAGCGACGGCTCCAACGGAATACCATAGTCCTGGAGAGCCTCGCAATATCCCTGGAAGCGCTCGCGGGAGACCTGATACTTGAGTGGCCCTTGAATATGAGCGATGCGCCGATGCCCCAGCTCAATCAGGTGACGGGTTGCCGCGTAGGCGCCAGCGCGATTATCCGCCGTGATCCAAGGAAGCTGCTCGGGCGGCAGGCCCTGATCATCGAGTAAGACCACGGGTAAGCCCTGCCGCTGCAGTGCAGGCAGGTAGCGCGCTGACTGACCCGGGAAAATCGCCAGCAATCCTGCGATCAGGCGATTCGCCAGAATGCGATTAATGACGTCGCTGCGGTCGCGCTCGTGGTTGCTGCTCTTAATGCTGTAGAGCACCAGCTCATAGCTGGTCTCCTCAACGACCTCGGCAATGCCTCGCATGATGTCAGGGATCAGCGGCCAGGTGAGGGCCGGCACCAGCACCCCAATCAGGTGGCCCTTGCCGACGGCCAGGCCCGAGGCGGTCACGCTCGGCACAAAATTATGTTCTTCCATAATGCGCAAGATGCGCTCGCGCGTCACCGGATCAACGTCCGGCTTTTGGTTGAGCACCCGCGAGGCCGTGGCCTTGGAGACACCAGCCAGGCGGGCGATATCGCTGATCGTCATGCGCGTGCTCATGCTTCTGCCTCACTGCCTCTTGCATGCAGCCTCTGCCATGCTGTCGCCTTCTAGACGTTACCGGTTACGATACCGGTATCGTAACCGGTTACAAGGTAAAGTGTAATAGCGAACGCTTGCTATGTCAAGGGGACGGGACCGTGATCGGCAGGCAGCAAGCGGCGGGCGGAAAAGAAATTGCTCCTGAGAGAAAGGTGGGCGGGTGCTGGCCATAGGCCGATGGTCACATTGACAGGGCAGGTGGCGCCTTCTATCCTGAAGTACTGGAAATTCTTTCGGCGGAGGCAGATATTCAGTCATGGCTCTCGACTTTGCCCATCTGCATGTCCATACGGAGTACTCCCTACTTGATGGCCTCAGCCGTATCAACGCTCTGGTCAAGCGCACGAAAGAGCTAGGCATGAAGCATCTGGCCATTACCGACCACGGCGTCATGTATGGGGCCATCGAGTTCTATAAAGCCTGCAAAAATGAAGGTATTCATCCTGTTATCGGTGTTGAAGCCTATCTGACTGAAGATCTTCATGATCGTACCAAGCGCTATAAAGAAGACTATAACCATTTATTGCTTTTGGCGAAGAACTATACGGGCTACCGCAACTTAATGAAGCTGACCACCATTGCCAACACCGAAGGGGTACATCTCAACAAGCCGCGCATCGACCGTCGCTGTCTGGAGCAGTACGGCGAGGGACTGATCGCCACCTCCTCCTGTCTGGGGGGTGAGATCCCGCAGCTCTTGGTCCATGACAAGATCGAAGAGGCGCGTAAGGTCATACGCTGGTATCAGGATGTCTTTGGTCCAGAGAACTTCTATTTCGAAATCCAGGAACATGCTGGCTATCCTGAGCAGGAGATCGTCAATAAGCGCCTCTACGAGCTTCATCGCGAGCTAGGCGTACCGCTGATCGCCACCAATGACCTGCACTATGTCAATGCCGAAGATGCGCATACTCACGAAGTACTCCTTTGTGTCCAGACGCAGAGTCAGCTGAGTGATCCGCGGCGCTTCAAATTCGAAAGCCATGAATTCTACTTACGCAGTCCCGAGGAGATGCTGCGTCTCTTTCCTGACCTGCCGGAGGCACTGCTGAACACGGTCCGCCTTGCCGAATCCTGTGAGGTTGATCCGCTGGCCTATAAAGCTTCGCTGCCGGCCTATACTATTCCCCCTGAATTTCCCTCTCAGGAGGCCTACCTCTATCATCTCTGTCTGCAAGGTGTCAAGGAGCGCTTCGGCGAGCTGACCGAGCGCATCAAGCAGCAGCTTGACTACGAGTTCAACCTGATCGTCCAGAAGGGCTTTGTGCCTTATTTCCTGATTGAGTGGGATTTCGTGAACTACGCGCGTCAGCACGGCATCCGTTGCTCGGCGCGTGGCTCGGCGGCGGGCAGCCTGCTGGCCTACGTGCTCGGCATCACGAACGTTGATCCGCTGCGTTACCAGTTGCTCTTTGAGCGCTTCCTCAACCCCGAGCGCTCGGACATGCCCGATATCGATATGGACTTTCCCGATGACCGGCGTGCTGAGGTCATCGACTATGTGGCGCGCAAGTATGGGCAAGAGTGTGTTGCTCAGATGGTCACCTTCATGACGATGGCTGCCAAAAACTCGGTGCGCGACGTGGCGCGTGTCATGGGGCAGCAGGAGCTGGGGGACCGCATTGCCCGTCTGATCCCGGCAGGGCCCAAGGTCACCCTGCGCAGCGCTGTCGACGGCGTCCGCGAGCTGCACGCTCTTTACGACCAGAGTCCCACGGCACACGAGCTGCTCGAACAGGCGATGGCCCTTGAAGGATCGGTCCGCGGCACGGGGGTCCATGCCGCCGGCGTCATCATCGCGAACGAGCCACTGGAGCACTTTGTCCCGTTGCAGGCTATTAACCCGAAAGATCCCTCGCAGGGCTGGAAAACCCAGTACGAGCAGGTCCACCTGGAAGAACTGGGCCTGATCAAATTCGACTTCCTGGGCCTCTCCAACCTGACCATTCTGGACAACACCCTCAAGTTCATCAAGCAGTCGCGTGGTGAGGAGGTGATCCTGGAGCAGTTGCCGCTTGATCCTCTGCCCGAGACCGACGAGCGCAGCCGTGAGCTGAACAAGAAGCGTGCCCGTGCCTTTGCCCTGCTGGCTGAAGGCGAGACCACGGGCATCTTCCAGCTTGAGGGTGCCAAGATGCGGGAATACATCAAGCAGCTCAAGCCGACCTGCATCGAAGACATCACCGCGATGGTGGCCCTCTACCGTCCCGGGCCGATGGATAGCATTCCCGACTTTATTGCCGCCAAGCACGGCAAAAAGCAGGTCAGCTACCTTGATCCGCGCCTCAAAGAGTGGCTGGAAGAGTCCTACGGAGTAATCGTCTATCAGGACCAGGTGTTGCAGATTGCCGTCAACCTGGCTGGGTTCTCGTGGGGCAAGGTCAACAAGTTCCGCAAGGCCCTGAGCAAGAAAAAGATGGACGAAGTCGAGAGCTACAAGGGCGACTTCGTGGAGGGCTGTCTCAAAAACGGCATGAAGCGTGAGGTGGCTGAACAGCTCTTTGAGCTGATCCTGCCCTTTGGTGGCTACGGCTTCAACAAAGCGCACGCCGCCAGCTACGCAGTCGTGGCCTACTACACCGCCTATCTCAAGGCTAACTACCCCGCAGAGTTCATGGCGGCCACCATGACCACGGAGGCTGCTGATGCCAAAAAGATCGCCAACGCCGTAGCCGAGTGCAAGCGCCTCGGCGTCCCCGTCTGGGGGCCGGATGTCAATGCCAGCCAGAAAGGCTTTACCGTTGAAAACGGTGGCGTTCGCTTCGGCCTGCTGGCGATCAAAGGCATTGGCGAAGGCCCCATCGAAGAGATCCTCAAAGCCCGGGCCGATGGCGGTCCTTTCCGTGATCTGGCCGACTTCTGCATCCGCGTCGACCCACGCGCAGTCACCCGCGCCGTGATCGAGACGCTCATCAAAGCCGGAGCGATGGATAGCCTGGGCAATGGCAAGCGCCATCAGCTCCTCGACGCCGTCGAGCGGGCCATGCAGATCGGTAAGAGCGAGCGTGCTGCCCGTGAAAAGGGACTGGTCAGCCTCTTCGGCGAAAGCCTGAGCATAGAGCAAAGCTTCGCCTTCCGCCTCAATCCTGAGACGCCTGAGATCCCGCGCAAGCAGCTGCTCAACTGGGAAAAGGAGCTACTGGGCGCCTATATCTCCCGCCATCCCCTGGCCTACATCAGCGATCTGCTGAGCAAGCGCACTACCCATACAACTGGCCAGCTTAGCGAGGAACTGGAGAACCAGGAAGTGACGCTCGGCGGCACCATTCTAGAGGCGCGGCGCATTACTACCAAGAAAGGCGAGACTATGTGCGTAGCGAAGCTGGAGGACCTGACAGGAACAGTCGAAGTGACGGTCTTCCCGCGTGTCTACGAGCGCACCGCAGATCGCTGGGTTGAAGAGGCGGTGGTCCTGGTGCGTGGCAAGGTGCAGCTGCGTCGCGATGAGCCGACGCTGATCTGCGACGACATCGAGCCGTTGCAGGCCGCCGAGGAGGAGCTGAATCGCCGCCGTCATCAGGTCTGCCTGCGCTTCCGCACCGGCGGCGAGAGCGAGCGTGCTGTCTCCGATGACCTCATCAAGTTGCAGGACCTCTACCGCTACATTCAGGAGCGACCCGGGCGCGACCGCTATGAGCTGATCGTCGAAAACGGCCATTGGCGTGTGCGCCTGCGTCCGCGCGATAACACGATGCATTATTCGCCAGAGCTGCATGCGAAACTTGAGGAGCTGCTCGGACGCGAGGCCATTACGGTCCAGGCACTTGACGCTTGATTGCTGACCTCCCGACCTGGCAGCTCAGTCAGCCTTGGCCAGGCAAGAAGACACTACCGGGCGAGCGGAGCAGGGCTTGACAAAGGAAAAGCCATTCTGCTATACTGCAGTTGTCAATGGCGGGGCGTAGCGCAGCCCGGTAGCGCACCACAATGGGGTTGTGGTGGTCGGAGGTTCAAATCCTCTCGCCCCGACCTGGTGAGGCACTGGTTGAAAAAACCAGTGCCTCTTTTTTGTGTTTGGCGCTGCTGGCTGCCAGATGCTGACCCTCCAGCAGGCATCACCAGCGCAGCCCCAGTCAAAGCAGCACCCTTCGACCGACCAGGGAGAACGACCCACAGCACCCACAGCGGCGGAAGCACAGCAGGAGCAGGAACGGCTCAAACCAGAGGGCCTGCAAGCACAAAGATCAGAAGCAGAGGAACCATGTTCCGCCATAACTGGGCGAACCCTCATCCGAGAGAGCTACTATCGTTACGGGTCGAGGAAGAGAAAGAAGAGCAGCGGGGCAGGCAGCATTTAGACCTGTCCTGCCCAACTGAGCGGCGGGTTTAGTGCAGAACAGGCAAACGCTCCCAAACGGCGCGCAGCCAGCGTGAGCGCAGTTCCTCTCCGGCTACCAGCAGCGTGATACAGATGCCAATGAATGTGCCCATGATCCAGCAGACGAGCATCAGTGTCGTCGCATCCATCGATTGCAGCAGACGGGTAAAGGAGGACAGGAGACCGATCAGCGGACTACCCTCCAGAGGAAGCAAGCGAAGAATGGCTGGCTGAGTCAGCAGGCTGCCCAGGGAAGCGATCGTTGCCAGCAAAGCGGCGGCCAACAACTCGCCAGGGGAAGGGCGCAGCTGGGCAAAGATCGAGGCAGGCTGCTGCTGCGGGGTCAGAGCGACGCGCTCCATAATACGCTGAGAGAGATCCTCTGGCTCAGGGACCGGCTGAAAGCTTTCCAGATGGTGCACAACCTCCTCAAGCAGCTCTAGCTCAGCGCGGCAGTGTGAGCAGCGGGCCAGATGGCTCTCCAGGGCCGGCAGGCGCTCGCCGGACAACCGCCCGTCAAGATAGAGCTGAAGCTGAGAGACAGCCTCACTGCAGCGCATTCGTCACCTCCGCTTTCTGGGAATCCGCCTGGCGCTGGGCCTGGAGAGCCTGTAGACGCTCCTTGAGCAGATTACGGGCTCGAAAGAGATGAGTTTTAATCGTACCGATCGGCATCATCAAGATCTCCGCCATCTCCTCATAGGTCATTTCCTGCAGGTGTCGCAGCACCAGAACAATGCGGTACTTTGTAGGTAACGCCTCCAGTTGTTCACGAATGAGCGCCAGGCGATCACGGGCTTCGAGAGTAGACTCGGCCTGACGTCTCTGGTCACCGGCTTCATCCAGGAGCTGCTGTTCCTGCATAGCGTTCTGGAGGGCCTTATCGCGTTTGCGCTGTTCGAGCTGGCGCAGGCAGCAATTGTAAGCGATGCGATAGAGCCAGGTAGGGAAACGGGCCTCGCCACGGAAGGTTGGCAGGCCCTGCCAGGCGGCCAGGAAGGCCTCCTGTGTAATCTCGCAAGCCTCCTCATAGTCCTGCAGCATGCGCAGAATCATATTAAAGATGCGTCGCTGGTAGCGCTGGACGAGCAGAGCGAAAGCCTCGCGGTCTCCGTGCTGGCTGGCTTTCACGAGCTGAGCATCGTCCTGCTCCAGGCGAGCGCGAGCAGCGCTGGAGAGGGGGAGATTCAGGCTGCGAGCGGAATGCAGCAGATCCTCGTTCATAGGTTGTGCATCAAGCCTGGTACGACTGGAGAGCGAAGCTCGGCCAGGAACGAAACAAATTCGTAGTGCAGGACCCTTTCTCAACCGACTTATCTTATATATTATACACGCGAGGCAACAGTAACGAGGTCAGATGCATGTCATCGAACGTCCTGGCAGCCCTTTTGGGCTGGCTCCTGGCCCTGATAATCTTTTGCGGCTTTATCGTCCTGCTGCGCTATCTTGACCATCGAGAGCGCATGGCGCTGATTGCCCGCGGCCTGGATCTGGAGAGCCTGCAGAGGCGCAGTCGCAGCCGGCGAGCCTTACGGGCGGGACTCATCACCATGATGGTTGGGCTGGCCTTGACCTTTGGTCTCTATCCCCTGGGCTTCATGCTCCCACCGACTCTGACTGCGGCCCCTTTTCACCTCGGTCCCTGGTTGCTGCCGGGCCTGATCCCTCTGAGCGTGGGCGCGGCCCTGGTGATCAGCTACTATCTCGAACAGGATGGGCAGCCCCCGCATGATCGCGATGGACAGTCCTCACCCCCTACAACCGGCCCGAATGAGCGGCCTCCTGATCCTCCCTTTGGGCCTGCCTCTTGACAGTCATCTCTTGCCGGCCTATACTCAGAGCAAGTTATTTAGTAGATCAACTAAGTCAACAATAGTTGCTGCAAGGAGTAGCCATGTCGCTTATTGAAGAGCTGCTGGCGGCCAACGAGCGTTACGCCTCTACCTTTCAGAAAGGGGAGCTGCCGCTACCGCCAGCTAAGAAGTTAGCGATTGTCACCTGTATGGATGCGCGAATTGATCCGGCGCGTATCCTGGGATTAGAGGAAGGTGACGCGCACGTCATTCGCAACGCTGGGGGACGCACGGCGGAGGCCCTGCGCTCACTCATCATTTCTCAACAATTACTGGGGACCACCACCATCCTGGTCATTCACCACACCGACTGTGGCATGCTCACCTTCGAGAACGCCGATCTGCAACGACGTCTACAAGAGCAATTTGGCGCAGATGCCTCTGGGATTGACTTCTTTCCGTTTAAGAGTCTGGAGCAGTCGGTACATGATGACATCGCCCTGCTCCGCTCTTCTCCTTTCCTTTTGAAAGAAAGCGAGATCCTTGGATTCGTTTACGATGTGCATAGCGGGCGACTCTTGCCCGTGCACTAGCACGCCCGCTGCTCGGGAGAGAGGGCGGGCCTACCCTATAGACAGAACGCCGAGGAGGAGGAATAAGCAGAGTACTATGGAGCGCGATAGTCTGGTGCTAGGGCCACTCGTCTTTCGAGCCAGCCACGAGGGGCTGATCGTCGAAATCGCTGAGCGGCGCTATGTCCTTGACAGCCAGCATAGTCAGCAGTTGCGCCAGTTTCTCCATAGCTATCAGTGTGAGCAACGACCGACCAGGGAGAGCGAGGAACGGGAGCATCGTCTGCCCCTCTGGGTCTATGCCATGCATGAGCTGGGGTGAGCAGGAGGGGGTGGGGTGATCCCGCCTCTTGTTGGCCGCGCTCACTGAAGAGCTAGAGCCGCCCACCCCTCCCTGGCCAACTCTCCTGATGCCCATACGCTTACCTTGGAGATAACCCGTTGGCCCAGCAGGGAGGACCTTCGGATTTTTTTTCGAAATTCCTCGCCTAACCCCCTTGACAGCCGCGCCAAACAGTGCTATCATCTCCACTGCACTCGGGAACACAGGAACTACACCGAACCTGCCCCCGAGCGCTTGATGGATCACATGGCCGTAGTGCCAGGTGCACCTGAACAACTGAAGAGTGATAAGGCTTTGAGTTAAGTGACGACCGGAAACCTGGGTTTACAGGCGGCTGGCCTTTACCAGAATGCCAATGAGGGTCTCCAGAAGAGGAGACTTTCAGATAGATCTTCTGGATGGCGAGTTTGATCCTGGCTCAGGACGAACGCTGGCGGCGTGCCTAACACATGCAAGTCGAACGTCCTTTCCGCGAGGGGAGGGCGTGGCGGACGGGTGAGGAACACGTGGGTGACCTGCCCTGCAGTGGGGGATACCGGTGCGAAAGTGCCGACAATCCCGCATACGGTGGCGTCTTGCAAGAGGCGCCAGGAAAGCTCCGCGCCGGAGGGTGCGGGGCGCTGCAGGAGGGGCCTGCGCCCGATTAGCTGGTTGGTAGGGTAACGGCCTACCAAGGCGACGATCGGTCGCTGGTCTGAGAGGACGACCAGCCACACTGGGATTGAGAGACGGCCCAGACTCCTACGGGGGGCAGCAGTGAGGGATCTTCGGCAATGGGCGAAAGCCTGACCGAGCGACGCCGCGTGCAGGAAGAAGGCCTTCGGGTTGTAAACTGCTTTTCTGGGGGAAGAGAGAGGACGGTACCCCAGGAAGAAGCCCCGGCAAACTACGTGCCAGCAGCCGCGGTAAGACGTAGGGGGCGAGCGTTGTCCGGAGTTACTGGGCGTAAAGGGCCTGTAGGCGGTCGGGCAGGTTCCGGCTGACAGCCCGCGGCTTCACTGCGGGAGAGGCAGGAAGACGGTCCGACTTGAGGGCCACAGAGGGACAGGGAATTCCCGGTGGAGCGGTGAAATGCGTAGAGATCGGGAAGAACACCGAAGGCGAAGGCACTGTCCTGGGTGGTACCTGACGCTGAGAGGCGAAAGCTAGGGGAGCGAACGGGATTAGATACCCCGGTAGTCCTAGCCGTAAACGCTGACCACTAGGTGTGTGGGGAGATCGACCCCCTGCGCGCCGAAGCGAACGCATGAAGTGGTCCGCCTGGGGAGTACGGCCGCAAGGCTAAAACTCAAAGGAATTGACGGGGACCCGCACAAGCAGCGGAGCGTGTGGTTTAATTCGATGCAACGCGAAGAACCTTACCAGGGTTGGACAAGCGCGCTGAGGGTCCAGAGATGGGCCGGCCCGCAAGGGAGGCGTGCTCAGGTGCTGCATGGCTGTCGTCAGCTCGTGCCGTGAGGTGTTGGGTTAAGTCCCGCAACGAGCGCAACCCCCGCTCTCGGTTGGAATTCTCCGAGGGGACTGCCGCGCACAACGCGGAGGAAGGTGGGGATGACGTCAAGTCAGCATGGCCCTGACATCCTGGGCGACACACACGCTACAATGGTCGGGACAGCGGGCAGCGACCCGGCGACGGGGAGCCAATCCCTTAAACCCGATCTCAGTGCAGATTGCAGGCTGCAACCCGCCTGCATGAAGGAGGAGTTGCTAGTAACCGCCGGTCAGCACACGGCGGTGAATACGTTCTCGGGTCTTGTACACACCGCCCGTCACACCACGAAAGCCGGCAACACCTGAAGCCGCTGGGCGAACCCCTCAAGAGAGGGGAGGCAGGCGTCGAGGGTGGGGTCGGTGATTGGGGTGAAGTCGTAACAAGGTAGCCGTACCGGAAGGTGCGGCTGGATCACCTCCTTTCTAGGGAGTCGATGGGAGATAGAGCAGCAGACAGCCGTTCTGCCTGCGCTCATATCCCTTCTCCCAGGTCGATCCTGTCACTCGTCTTAATCTCCTGACTTCTCCTCTCTGCGGAAGTTGGGAAACCGCGGAAAAACCCCCTTGTCAGAAACACTGACAGGTGGTAAAATAGTAGGCGGTGATCGGGTGGCAGCATGGCAGAGAAGACCACTTGCCATAAGGCTAAAGCCTGGCAGGTCGGTCGTCACAAACTCGCCTTATCACTCTCCAGGTGTTCGGGTCACCCGGCACCCGTCGATGTGACCTCATCAGCTGCTAACTGTGGGCTATTAGCTCAGGTGGTTAGAGCGCAGTCCTGATAAGACTGAGGTCCCTGGTTCGAGTCCAGGATGGCCCACCCACCCACACAGGGGGATGTAGCTTAGTTGGTAGAGCGCTGCCTTTGCACGGCAGAGGTCAGGGGTTCGAGTCCCCTCATCTCCACCTGAAGGGGATGCCAGTTCATCTCATAGAGAGCTGGCTCGTTGGTTGCCCGCCTGTCCATGCAGGTGGAGCGGTGACTATAGCGGAAGGGAAACACCCGTTCCCATCCCGAACACGGAAGTTAAGCCTTCCAGCCCCGATGATACTGCGGGGGAAGCCCCGTGGGAAAGTAGGACGTCGCCGCCCCACCTGCCTGGATGGGCGCTTTTCTTATACCTTCCCACTCCCTGCCTCGCTCCCCTCTCATCCGGCAAAAGCAATGATAGACACTTACGTTACGCTTCGCCTATAATAGATTCTGAACCCATGATGATGGCGTTCTCTCCGTCGCCCCAGCTGATGACTGCCGCGAGCGCAGGCGCTGTGCTGGTTGGCGCTGGATCGATCGTCTTGCTCTACATCCTCTCTGGGGAGCTTGTTCGACTGGGAGACTTGCGTGATGAAGCCCTGGAAGCTGTTGACACGCCTCGCTGTAGTGGTCTTCCTCGTGTTAGTCATCGTGGCTATCTTCGGCCCAAACCTGGCCGATTTTGCCAAGGGCCTCCTTGGGAATGTGGGCAAGCCTTTCTCTAACACTGTGTCGTTCCCTTCCTCTAACATCCAGGCCCACCTGGTCCATGCCCCTGACCAGACGTCAGCCTCGGCCCCTTCCCCTTCTCACCTGCAAATCGCTGTCCTGGGTCTTAAGCCTGCTACCACTTACTATCTGACGATCGATGAGGGTAGCTGTGGCGGTCCCACCCTCCTTTTAGTCGGTTCGCTGACGACCGATGACACGGGAACCGCCCTCAAGGATTTCTCACTCAATCTCAGCGATCCTGCCGGCCTGGCCTCGCGCAAGCTGTGGCTGAATTTCCATCGCGACAGCTTCAACGGCACAAGCAGCGCCTGCTCGCCTATTGATACTTCGCTGCTCCGTTAGATCGAGGCCTCTCTGCTTCAGAGACGAGCCATGCCTTGATCGGCAGCGCCAGCGAGGCTCAGCGCCTCATGATGAGCACCTTGAAGTTGCCCAGTCCTGCAGGATCGGTCAGGGCCAGAACTCGTTGGCGCAGGTTATACCAGCGGAGCAGGGCAATCTGTCCTTGATCTGTGGCGCGCTCTTGATCTGCTGCCGAGAAGTGGGTACGGCGGAGCTGCTCGAGTTCCTCGAAGATGCCCAGGCGCTCTAGCCAGGCGCGCTGCGTGGTGAAGAGGCGTAGACGGAGACCATGACGACGCCCTTCGTCGATCAGCGCGCTGAAATTCACATGAGCCGTGATGTCCTGCTCTCCGGGCCTTGCCAGAGGCTGCTCGTTGACACGGTGTTTGTGATAGCAGAGGAGCGTCCCTTGAGGCCGGGCACGGCTGTAGAGCCGCGCGGCCCGGTCTCCGTAGTCGATCACGAGCAGAAATCCTCGCCGCAGCAGCGAAGCTTGCAGCTCTATCCAGCGGAGGGCCTCCAGGTTGATCTCTGCCCTCCAGCCGTTGGGGAAACTTCGCCAACGCAAGCAATAGCGGTCGAGGTAGGTGACTACTTCCGGTGCTGGCGGGACAGCGATCTCCCGCAATCTGCCTTTTTCAAGACCCACGTAGATCTCGTAGAGCTGCCCCTGGCGCACTTCGACGAGGTGGACCGGGAAAGCGTCGACTAGCTCGTTGGCCAGAATAAGATGAGGGCCTCCCTCTTGTTCGCGAAGCTGTTCTAGCGCTTCGGCAGACAGGGCATCTTCCCCCCGCTGCAGGTCCAGGCTGCGGTAGCTGAGGGCTCTAGCAAACTCCGGTTGCTCTTGCTCTGCCCAGGCGCGAACCCCTGCCTCTAGCTCGCCTCGCCCGGCTCCTTGCTCCCAGATCCGTAAGGGCTGCGGGCGACCTAGCTCCTCCCACATCTGCCAGAGCTGGCGCCCCAAGCAGTGGGCGAAGAAGTCTCCGAGGTCGCCGCTCGTGAAGTAATCCCCGGACCAGCCAATGCGCGGAGTGCCAGCTGTATAGTAACCGCTCTCTGGATCATAGAGCGCTATGCGCATATATTCAGCGAAGGACAGTGGCCCCTCGCGCTCGATGCGCACGATCAGTCTCTGTTCAAGAAGAGAACTCGTGGCCATTGGTGCATCCTTGGGAAACAGCTTGAAATTGCTTGCTTGTTTGCTTGCTGCTGTCGATGGGCTTGCACAGAGGTCCGTGGTGGGGGGCCGACTGCCGCTAGGGGCGAGCTGGGGTGGTGAAGAAGTGCATGAGCACTAGATCAAAAGCAACCTCGGGACTCAGACGGCTGCGCTTCAATGCCGCATCCGTTTCGACAAGCTGACGATAGATGAACTCAAGCTGAGTGAGACTGAACTGCCGCGCTTGCTGAACCGCTCGCTCGGCGATGAAAGGCGCGATGCCCAGTGTCGCGGCGATCTCTGCCGCGCGCAGTCCCTTCTGCGTCAGCTCTTTGGCGAGGAGAAGCGTGCGCACTTGAGAGAGCATGAAGCCCAATAAGAGCAATGGTGGCTGCCCTTCGGTCAGCAGGCTGTGGAGAATGTCCAGGGCCTGCTTCTGTCTGCGCTGGGCCAGGGCGTCGGTCAGCTCAAAGATGCGCGTCTCCTGCACCTGGGCAGAGAGGGCCCGCACTTGAGGGACATCGATGGTGCCACCTTCACCGACATAGGTGGCAAGCTTCTCCAGCTCGTTGGCCAGCATACGGGTCTGGCTGCCGATGAAGTTCGCCAGCAGCGTTACCGCCTCGTGCGTAATACGAACTTTGAGCTGCGCGGACCGCTCCTCGATCCATCGTTCGAGAGCGGCCCCTTTGGGGAGCATGCTTTTGATCTCCTGGCCATGACGGCGAGCCGCCTCCACGAGTGGATGACGCGCCTCAAGGGCCTCATCAACCAGGAGGATCAAGGTAGTCGAGGCCGGCATCACCGGCACAAGGCTCGCCAGCCCTTGCTCAAAATCGGCACGCGAAGCAGCTCCAGCTTTCTTGCTTCCCTTGCGGGCCCGGGTGCGCTTGCGCTCCTCGGCTCCCTCTCTTGTTGCTGTGCCTGCCCCCTGATCGCTCTCGGCGGAGACGCTGGCTGCCTCCCGCTCCTGAGCAGTCGAGGAACTACTCCGCCGCTTGCGGGGCAGCCCCTCGACGATCACCAGCCGACCTTCGCTCAGGAAAGGCAGCGTGCTGCACGTCGCCACGATGGTCGCCAGCTCAGTTTCGTCGCCGTGGTAGAGATCCTGGTTGTAGCCGAAATCCCCCTGCTGGCGGAGGCGCCGCAGCGCTTCGCGGCTGCTGAATTCGTCATCGCCATGCAGCAAATAGAACATAGCCCACCCATTCGCTTACTCACTTGCCCTCAGCGAGAAAAAGACACCCCCTGGCGACGTTCCTGACCGGCCCCAGCCGCAGCTCGCTCACTCGGGCATGAGTGTGGTTTGCCGGCGCGAGCGACGGCTCTCCCCACGCGCGACCAGCCAGTCGGTCAGCATACCGCCGACCAGACCCAGAACGCTGCACAGGAACAGCGAGCCGAAGAAGGTCGCCCCAACCTGAGCATTGGGCAAGGGTGTATCGAAAATCAGCGTATCGACCCAGCCCAGAATGGCGAGCAGGCCGATAAACGCCCCGATGAAGGTTCCCAGAAGCACCGCCCAGCGCCGCCTGACCAGCACTACGCTGACCCAGAAGATGATAAAGAGTGCCAGGGGCAGCGACAGCAAGAAACCGAAGAAGCTGGCCAGGAAAAGCCCATCGCTGGGATTAATGATGAGTGCTGGTCCTCCCATAGACCTCGCATTGCCTCCCGCTAGCTAGCTTTTGCGTTCGTATTATACTGCAGCTCCAGAGGACTGACAATAGCGCCTCCTCCCGGCCTCATCGGTGATGGCAATGATCTGGCTTGGCTCGCCTGGCTCTGTCAGGACGGCTCTAGCCTGCTGCAAACGTGAAAGCGAAGGACTGGCGGCCAAAGACTACCTGCCTCTGGCTCCTGCTGGCCCTGCAACACCTCCCAGCGCTCTGCGTATATATAGGCAGTCAGATCCCGGAAACAATTTTGCATCTCAACCGGACGAATTCGAGGAAAAGGCCATGATGAATCGAATGACAACCCTGGGCTTGGACGAGCGTCTAGAACGGGTGCTTGCTTATGCGCTCATCTGGATCTCGGGCCTGATCCTCCTCTTAGTCGAGAAGAATCGAAATGTGCGCTGGCACGCAGCCCAATCGCTGGTGACCTTTGGCTCACTCTCGCTGGTGGTTCTGGTGCTTCAGTTCTTGCACGGGGTTTTAGGTCTGCTGCCTCTCTTTGGCTGGCTGATTGGTTTTGGCCTGAGCCTGCTGATTAATCTGCTAGGCTGGCTGCTGCTCTTGCTCTGGCTGTGGCTCATGTTCATGGCCTGGTTCAGGCCGGACTATCGGCTGCCCTTCTTTAGCCAGCTGGCGGACAATCTCGTCTAGTCTCGGCCCCGGTAGGGCGCGCTGCAGCGACTGAGGGCAGCGGCGATCAGGCTCCCGCTCAGAGTGGCCAGGAAATTCACAACATCGTTGTTGACTCCCGGCCAGCCACGCACGCGCTGGGTGAGGCTACCGCAGCCTTGATGGCGACGCTGCTCGGTCTCCTGTCCACAGCGTGGACAACGATAGATGGTCTGGAGGGTGGCACCAAGCAGACTGTCGATCAGGCTGCCTGCCAAACCACTAAACCAGGCAATGATCGCCAGCGGGAGCGGTCGGCTGCGGTCTGGCTCGCTGGCGCCGCCGGAGAGCAGCCGAGCCAGGGTGAGCAAGCCCTGCAACACTATGCCAATCGCCAGGGCGCCCGCCGCTGCAGCCAGCGTGCCCGGCCAGGAAACTGCCCCGGAGATACCTGGCGACACCGGGCGCCCGCTCGTGATCAGACGGGGAGGACGGCGCGTCAACACGCCTAGCTCAGTAGCCCAGGTATCAGCTGTAGCCGTTGCCAGAGCACCCCCAAAGGCCGCCAGCCAGGGATCACAGGATGCACGCTCAGCCTGGACCGCCGAGGTCACGGAACGCTGGCGCAACCCATAACGCAGCGCGCACCAGGTGGCAACGCCGCCGTTTGCCGCCACTTGCAGCAGGTCACGAGCGCTGCCCTTGTTGGACTTCTCCGCCGCGATATGGACCTTCTGCTGCTGGCGAAAGCGAGAAAGCAAGCTGGAGGAGATAAAGAAGAAGATAAGGGAGAGACCCAGCTCCCAGCCACCTGCGCCAGCGGTCACCGTGCCCGTCACGATAGCTGCTGGCACTCCGCTACGACTAAGAGCACCTCGGCGCCGTGCCAGCAGGCTAATCCCACTGCTCGCCAGTAACCAGACTAAGAGCCGCCACCACCACGGGCGCCGGCGGGCGCTCCTTTTCTCCATCGCTGTTTCTCCTCCTTTGTCTGGCGAATGATAAGCATCTGTCCTATCTTTTGTTACAGAATGCCGACAGAGCCAGTTCTATTGTAAAAAGGGCCTTGCTCGCCTGCAAGGGGGGGGGAGGGTAGTCTGCGGCGGAGAGAAGTAAGTAGTACTTTTGGCTGGGAATTATGGATCTATAGTATCATATCAGTGAGCCTGGTCATGTTTATCATCAGGTAGATATAGCAATCGAGGCAGGCAGCCAGCGCAGTGCGTTGCGTGCCAGCGAAAAGCATGCTACACTGCGAGCGAGCCAGATCCAGGAGCGAAGGTGACGGCCTGGTGAAAGTGAGGAGCAACAGTGATTAGGTGTAGCAACTGTGGAGAGCCAGTCGCTGCCGGCATGGCGACGTGCCGGCGCTGCGGCTTGCCCTTATCTGGCGGAGTTGGAAGTGCTGCAGGAGCTGCAGATGCGCAGAAAGGAGTATCTCAGCGGGCAGAGTTGCCGGCCTGGCTGCAGTCGTTGCGGGCAGGTGAGCGCTTGCCAGCGGGTTCTACTGGCCCTATCCCTCTCTCTGCCGCTGATTTGATCGACGAGGAGAGCCTCCCAAGCTGGATGCGCGCCGAGCAAAAGGAAGATACTGCCGAATATCAGTTTCCTGCCAGTGCCCAGCTGGACGGGCCGGCGGGCTACGCAGCTGCCCCGCCCGCCCGAGGGATTACGGCCCGCTCTCTCATCGATGAGCAGGCCCTGCCCTCCTGGATGCGCGAGGGGCAGGGACAGGAAGGGATGGGAGTACGTGAGAGTGGGCTGAGCGGTCAGAAGGATATTCCCGCCTCAAGCCTGGTTGAGCCGGAGGCCCTGCCAGAATGGATGAAATCTTTAGGACCGTCGACGGCTGGCCCGGCGGGTGCTGGCGTGGAACCTTCGGGACCCGCCTCTCCAGAGTGGGGCCGAGCGACAAGCGCCCAGCCAGGACCAGCTCCCGTGTCTGGGCAGCCGCTGCAGGCCCACGACCTGATTGATCCGCACCAGTTACCGGACTGGCTACGGGGCCAGAGCGCGGCTTCTGAGGCAGCCCCAAGGCCGGGCGCTCCAGAAGCTGGGGGTGCTACCCGATTGGAAGCAGCTTCTTTGATCGATATGAGCGCTTTGCCGGCCTGGCTGCGTGAGGGGCAGCTGGAAAATGCAGGCTCAAGGCCAACGTCGCCATCGCCAGGAGGGCAAGGAGGACCGGCGGCCCCTCCTCCGACGCCGTCTCTGCCCGCCGGCGGCCTGACGGCGGCCTCGCTCATCGATATGAATGCTTTGCCCGAATGGCTACGCTCCTCGATGGAAACGCCTGCTCCCGCTGGCTCTCGCGGACAGGACCCGCTGGCCGTCCAAGAGCCTGGGCGAACCTTGCCCGATCCTATGCAACCGCGCGTTGAGAATATGCGTGTGCCCAGCCGGCCCCGCACGGAGCTGGGCGTCAGCGAGCAGAGTGAAGCAGCGGCCAATGTCTTCGCTTCTCTGCTGGGGGTGGCCTCGGCAACGCCCTCGTTGCCCGCTCAGGGACCTGACCCCCGCTACGGGCAGATGGCGCCAGCCTCACCTCCGCCGGCTCTCGCTGCTGGGGGGGGGATGTCTGGAACGCCTGTGAGTCCTCCGGGGTATCCCGCTGCCTATATCGGCGCCAATGCCGGTGCGAATCCTGTTCCGGCGGCTTCCGCCTATACGGCGCCGCCTCCATCTGCCCCACCTCCAGGGCCAGGTGCCGAGGCCCACGCGCAATCTCGGGCGCAGGCTCAGGCCCGGCCTGCTAAGCGTAGCTTCCTCGATGTGATTCGTAGCTGGTTCCCGCACTAGGTGAGAGAAGAGGGGTGTTCTGGAGATGCAGACGCAGTTGAATCAGCAGGAGGGTCAGGCAGCCGCTCATAGAAAAGATGCCGCTGCCGCAAATTCTATTTTGGTTGCCGACTGCGGCAGCGTGCTGACCAAGGTTTCGTTGCTGGGCCTGGTCGAAGGACAGTATCGCCTGATGGCGCGCGGCGAGGCCCCAACAACGCTGGCTGCTCCCCGGGAGGATATTACTCGGGGCATCGCCCAGGCTATCAACGAGATTGAGCTGGTCACGGGCCGGCAGATTATTGTCGATGGCCATTTGCTGGAGCCGGAGCAGCCGGATGGCAATGGCGTAGATGTCTTCGTGGCCACTATTAGCGCTGGCGGCCCCCTCCGGTTGGTGGTTCTGGGCGCGGCCAGCCCCGCCTTGACGGACCTGGTCAGCCAGGCGGTCTCTGGTCTCTATGCCGAGACCCAGGCTTTGCCTTCTCCAACGTTTACCGCGAGCATGGCCGCTGGCCAGCTCACGCAACCAGGCGCTACCCCCTTGCCGGGGGTCAGTCCCCTACCCTGGACTCCCGAACGCCTGGCCCTGGAATGGCGCCGACAGCTCGACCGCCTGCGCGAGCTACAGCCGCATGCGGCTATCATTGTTGGTATGGCCGATGGACCAGCGGGGGCCACCCCGATTCAGGAAGCCTGCCAGCTTCTGGTGAATGCGGCCCAGGAGCAACGCGAGAAGACGCGGCTTTTCCCTTTGCCGGTGCTCTATGCCGCCGCCCCTCAGTATGTGGAGGCCTCGCGACGCCTGATCAATGGGGCTGGCGAAGTGACGCGCCTGGACCCCCTGGTCTCGGCCTCCAATCTCAGCCCGATCAGCCTGGCCGCCAGCTCGCTCTACGAACGCTCGATTCTGCGCCGTTTGCCCGGCAGCGAGACCCTCTGGTCCTGGTCCTCGGCCTCCCCTGTGGCCACAGCGACCTCCCTCAGCAGCCTGGTGCGCTTTCTGGCTCACCACTATACGATGAACGTCATGGCCGTCGACGCAGGGGGGGCTAACACAACGTTGCTGTTGGCTGGCGAGCGCGGGGAGTTCATCCCGATGGTCAAGGCGGGCATCGGCGTCGGCTCTGGGCTGGGCGAACTCTTGAAGCGCGTTGGCTCTCAGCATATTAGCCGCTGGTTGCCGTTCGATGTCTCCGATGAGGAGCTGCGCCAGTTCGTGCTCAATACGATGTTGCACCCCCATGTGGTCCCCAGCAATCAGCGGGAACTGCAAATCAGCCAGGCGTTCGCCCGCGAGGCGATCCTTCTGACCGCCGAAGCCCTGAAAGCGGGCGCCCTCAGCAATTTCTCGCCCGATCTGATTCTGGCCACTGGCGGTGTACTGGCCCATGCCCCGCGCCCCGCTCAGGCGGCCTTGATGCTGCTCGATGCCTTGCAGCCACGCGGCGTGACCTCCCTGGTGCTGGATCGCACCTTGCTCTTCCAACAGTTGGGGGCGATCGCGACTGTGAACCCGGTGGCTGCTGTGCAAGTCAATGAGAACGATGCCGTGACCCACCGCCTGGGAACCTGCGTGATCCCCTATGGGACTCTGCCGCCCGACCAGATTGCGCTGCGCGTCGTTGTAGAGTATAGTAATGGACGGCAGGTCCAGGTCGAGGTCATGAGCGGCTCGATTGAGGTCGTCCCCCTGCGCCTGAATGAGCAGGCTCTGCTGACGCTCTATCCTGCTCAGACGGTCGATGTGGGGTTAGGTCCTGGCGAGCGCGCACGCGCTGCCGAGGAGATCGATGGGGGCCTGGTGGGCTTGATCATCGATGCCCGCGGGCGCCCGCTGGTGCTGCCAGCGGATAAGGCCGAACGCCAGGCGCGACTGTTGCAATGGTCTCAGGCCATTGGGGCCTAGCCTGATAGAGACTACCGACCAACTGGCTACTGGCTGCTCTACTGTACTGGACTGGCTGCCTGCTGACGCCAGCACTGTTCTGACTCGATCTGGCTTGCGCACTGGCCCTGTCGTTGTTGTGATTGTTGTTTGCCCTGTTGCAGCTCAAAGGTTCTCTGAAACCTTCTCATTGATGATGCACTTGTGATCTGGGGCGTACATGGGAGGCGCCTGCTACAATGGCCTATCCCCTGGGGTGGTCTGTACGCTTACAGGTTGTGGTGCGCAGAGAGCGCTGGCCTGGTGGCTCGCGTGCAGGAGCGGTGGCGCTGGTCTATCCCGGCCAGACGGTCGAGCCTGACCAGCCGGTGATCCGATTGAAGCGTGAGGAGCGCGCCGAGAAGCTCGGCGGCCTTCCCCGCCTCTCGCTACCAGCGGTAACGCGGAAGCTGCCGGCAATCCAGCCAACGCAGGCGCATCACCTGAGCGATACGCAGACGGCGCTAGCCGTGCCTGCACTGGGTGAGGAGACAGTGCCGGCTGGCCTACGGGGGCGCGTTGTCGATGTGACGGCTCGCGGTGGGGTGGTGATCGAAAGTCAGGTGATGGCAATCCAGGGAGTTCTCGGCGCTGGCCCCCAGGTGGCCGGGGTGCTGACGCTCTGGCAGGCCCTGGACGGTGGCGCTGCGCGTTCGATCCAGCAGCCTATTCCCCCCGGCGCTATTCTGGTGGTACCTGGCCCGTTGAGCTTCCTTCTGCTGCGCCATGCCCTCAATTCCGGCGTGGTCGGTATTGTCGCCAGTAGTATCTTTCTGCGCGACCTTGAGGGCTTTCTTCATGCCGACCTGCTGGAGTTGGTGAACAGCCCAAACGCTGAGGACCGGCAGTCCCGCTTACCACCCTTGACGATCATGTTGACGGAGGGCCTCGGGAGTTTGGCGATGCCGGCGCGCCTCTTGCAGCTGCTGCGTTGCTATCAGGGACGGGTGGCCCTCCTCTCCGGTTTCACCTCGGTTCGGCGGCCTACGCTGCCGGAGCTGCTGATCTCGCTGACCGCGGCTGAGGCCGAAGCCCTCCCCAGCCAGAAGCCCGATCTGGCCCTGGCGCCCGGGGCGCGCGTGCGTATCTGCTCTGGCGACTACTGCGGCAGAACGGGTGAGATTCTCTCGCTCTTTCTCCATCGTCAGCGCCTCCCTTCGGGTGTACGCGCTCATGCGGCTCGCGTCCTTTTGGAGGAGGGCGAGGTGGTTGTGGTGGCTCTCGCCTGCCTCGATCGCATCGGGTAGCTCCACGGCAGCCCTCTCCTGTTGGGAGTAGGCGCTTTCTCATGAGCTTGTGCTGCTCTTTTTATTTTTGCAGATATGTTATTTTTTGCAGATATGCTCGTTGTAGTTGCTGTAAGCAGGTGAGGTGTTGTCTTGACTGCCAGTGATTGGAATGCGGCCCTCTATGATACGAAGCATGCCTTCGTCTTTGCCTATGGCAGCAGTCTGCTAGAGCTGCTGGCTCCGCGCCCGGGCGAGTTGATCCTGGATGTGGGATGTGGAACGGGCCATCTGACGGCGACCATTGCGCGCAGTGGCGCTCAGGTCGTGGGTCTCGATCGCTCGCCGGCGATGATTGAGGTCGCTCGCCAGCACTATCCGAGCCTCGAATGGCACGTAGGCGATATTCGCTCTTTCTTCTACCCGCGCCCCTTTGATGCCATCTTCTCCAACGCCGTGCTGCACTGGATACGCGAAGCCGAGGTGGTAGTCGCGGCATTGGCTCGCTTGCTCAAAGTGGGGGGACGCCTGGTACTGGAGATGGGAGGGCGCGGCAACGTGGCGGCGGTCTACGCGGCTGTGCAGGAGGTATTGCAGGAGCGGCTGGCAGTGACGCCGCCCAATCCCTGGTATTTTCCTGCTCTGGGGGAATATGCTGCCTTGCTGGAGGCTCACGGCTTCGAGGTCCAGGCCGCCTGGCTCTTTGAACGACCCACGGCGCTGGAGGAAGGTGAGCGAGGGCTGCGCCTCTGGCTGGAGATGTTTGGCTCTGCGCTGCTGGAGGTGGTGCCCGCGGACCGCAAGGAGGAGATTCTGACGGCGATCGAGGCCAAAGCTCGCCCTGCTCTCTTCAGAGAAGAACACTGGGAGCTGGATTATCGCCGTCTGCGCCTCCTGGCTCGCCGTCTTTGAGGAAACCGTTCTTCCCTCAGAGTTATCCACACCGGTGGAGAGTTATCCACATATGTCACCACAAGATGTGGATAACTCCCCCGATTCCACCACAAGATGTGGATAACTCTGTCTACTGCTGAGGGAGAAGCAACGAGCGACCTGTCATCTCGCGCGGTTGAGGCAGCCCCATAATCTGCAGAATGGTGGGCGCGATGTCCGCCAGAATGCCGTCGCTGCGCAAGCTGGCATCGGCGAGCTGGGGGACAACCAGATAGAGCGGCACCGGGTTCGTCGTGTGGGCCGTCATGGGCTTGCCACTATCGTAGTAGATCATCTGCTCGGCGTTGCCATGATCGGCGGTGATCAGCAGGCCGCCACCTACCGCCAGAGTGGCCTCGACGACGCGCCCAACGCCGGTATCGACCGCCTCGACTGCCTTCATAGCCGCCTCCAGGACACCGGTGTGACCAACCATGTCGGCATTGGCATAGTTCATGATCACCAGGTCATAGTGGCCACTGCGGATGCGCTCAATGGCTGTCTCGGTGACACCTGAAGCGCTCATCTCAGGCTGGAGATCGTAGGTCGGGACCTTGGGCGAGGGCACAAGCAGACGATCCTCGCCGGGAAAAGGGGTCTCGCGGCGCCCGTTGATAAAGTAGGTCACATGGGCGTATTTCTCGGTTTCCGCGGTGTGGAACTGACGCAGGCCGTGCTCGGAGATGACCCGGGCCAGCGGCATCTCAACCTCGTCGGCGCGGAAGGCTACCTCTGCCGGCAGGCCCGCCTCGTACTCGGTCATCATCACAAAGACCAGGTCACGCAGGCGCGGGCCGCGCTCGAATTTGCCAGCGGCCTGGGGCGGCAGCTCGTCGAGCACAAAGGCTTTGGTCAGTTGGCGGGCACGGTCGGGACGGAAGTTATAATGGATGAGGGCGTCGCCTTCCTTGATCAGAGCCAGCGGATGCTCGTCTTCCATAATCACCGTAGGGACGATGAATTCATCGGTGATGTTGCGCTCGTAAGATTGCTGGATAGCAGCCACCGCCGATGAGGCCCGCTCTCCTTCGCCGCGCGTCATGGCAAAGTACGGTTTGGCGGTGCGCTCCCAGCGATTATCACGGTCCATAGCGTAGTAGCGCCCACTGACCGTGGCCACGCGCGCCGGATGATCGCCACCGATCTCGCGGGCCCGCGTCTCCAGACGCTTCATGAATTCGATGCCTGCGGTGGGTGAGGTATCGCGCCCATCGGTGAAGGCATGGATATAGACACGCTCGATCTCGTGCTGGCGGGCCAGGCGCAGCAGCGCCTCCAGATGATCCTCGTGGGCGTGCACGCCACCATTGCCCAGGAGGCCACAGATGTGCAGCTGCGAGTGATTGCGTCTGACGTGCTCGATAGCCTTGAGCAGGGCCGGATTCTGGTAGAAGCTGCCGTCCTGGATAGACTCGCTGATGCGGGTGAAATCTTGTAGGACACGCTTGCCTGCTCCGATGTTCTGATGGCCGACCTCGGAATTGCCCATTTGACCAGAGGGTAGACCGACAGCCTCGCCCGAGGTTCTGACGAGGGTGTGTGGCCAGCGACGCTCTAGCTCGTCGATGTGCGGTGTGCGAGCCAAAGCGATGGCGTTGCCCTCTGTGCGTGGGTTGAAGCCCCAGCCGTCCATCACGATCAGCACGAACGGGCGTGGTCGCCCAGGAGATGCCTTACTCATCGTTCCTCGTTCTGCTCCAGTCGAAAAGTTAAGACGTGTGTCCTATTGTATCATGGCTGCCCCAGACCTTCAGTAGGCCGCACCAAAAAGCCGCGGGGCTGACGCTGGCCAGAGAGAGCGAACAGAGAGCAGAAGAGACAACAGGCTGTCCTGCTTGGAGAGGCAAAGCTGGCTATCGCCTGTGGCCAGAGGCCATGATATAATAAATCCGTTGCACTGGCTGTAACCTGTCCTGGATCAGGCAGAGAGGCAGATCGCTTCCAGCAATTCCCCCGCCAACATTGCTCAAAGCTCAAAGAAGGAGAAAACCAATCGTAGCCAACCAGCATAGGAACGACTCTATTAGGGAAGGGAAGCGAATATACACATATTCGATGCGAGATATCATTTTAGGACTGGCCCGCATTTTTCGCGCACATAACAAACAGCTGTATATGGTGGGGGGACAGTGCGCGATGTGCTGCTGGGACGCAGTGAGTCAAGCGACGCTGATCTGGCGACGGATGCCCGCCCAGATGAGATCAAGCGCCTGGTAGCGCCGACGAAGCCGACGGCCATTGTCCTGGTAGGGGAGCGCTTTGGCACGGTGCGCCTCCACTACGGTGAACATATTATTGAGATTACGACCTTCCGCGATGAGCGCTACAACCTCGAGTCGCGTAAGCCGGAGGTCTGCTTCGGCACCGTCCTGGAGGAAGATCTGCGCCGGCGCGATTTTACCATCAATGCGATGGCCTATGATCCCTTGACCGGCCAGCTCTATGATCCATTCGGCGGACGCCTCGATCTGGCGCGACGTCTCTTGCGCGCCGTTGGCAATGAGCCTGATAAGCGCTTCGATGAGGACCCGCTGCGCCTCCTGCGCGCTGTGCGCCTGGCGGCCCAGCTGCACTTTACCATCGAAGAGGAGACACGCCACGCTATTGCCCGCCAGGCGAGCAAGCTGCAAAAGATTAGCCGCGAGCGCATTCGCGACGAGATGCATAAGCTGCTGCTCTCGCCCCATCCGGCACGTGGCCTGGATCTGCTGGTCGAGCTGGGACTGATGCAGTGGATTATTCCCGAGGTGCTGGAGCTGCGCGGCGTGAGCCAGCAGCAGAGCCAGCGGAGCGTTCCGTCGAAGGACGTCTATGCACATGTGCTGCGCGTTGTTGAACGGACTTCACCGCGCCCGGTGGCACGTTGGAGCGCGCTGCTGCACGATATCGCTAAGCCGCGCACGCGCACGGTCGAGGATGGCAAGGTGCATTTCTTCGGCCATGAAGAGGTCGGGGCTGCTATGGCCCGCGATATCTTGCGACGCCTCCACTTCGATCGCGATTTCTGCGAGCGCGTCGCGCGCGTGGTCCGCTTGCATATGCGCGCCAATGCCTATAGCTCGGATTGGACCGATGGGGCGGTACGCCGCCTGATGCTGGAGGCCAACGAGGATCTGGACGATTTGCTGGATCTCTCCCGCGCCGATATTACCAGCTACCGCGCCGATAAGGTCTCCCGCGCCGCCGCGCGCGTCATGGAACTGTCCGAGCGCTGCCGCCGCTTGAAGGAGGAGGCCGAGCGGGTGCCGCTGAAAAGCCCGCTTGATGGCCATGAGCTGATGGCGATCTTCGGACGCGGCCCCGGCCCCTGGCTACGTCCCCTGAAGGACTATCTGCTCAGCCTGGTGATCGATGGCGTGCTGGCCCCCGACGATAAGGAGCGCGCCGCCCAGCTCGCCAGAGAGTTTGTCGCCCAGCAAGAGCAACAAGCTCAAGTGCAGCAGTAGTCATAGGAGCATGATAACCGCAAGCTGGAGTAACGTCTGCAGAAACAGCAGGAAGAGTAACATGAGGGTGTGAGCTATGCCAAAAAATAAACCAGGAGCGCAAACGCAGTCACAGGCGCAGGCTGCTGCCTCGCCCCCATCCTCCTCTTCAGCTCCCTCCCAGAGGCCCAAGACTGGCGAGCAGCCTGCAGAGGCTCGTAAGGGACGGCAGGAGCAGAAGTCTCGCGTCGGCGGCCCGGCGGTGCCGGGAGCCAAGTCGACGCTGCCGCGTACAGCCTCCTCCACTGATCCTCAGCAGCAGCAATACGAGAACCTGAATCGAGAGATGCGCCGCCGCCTCCGCCAGATGAAGGCCGGCCCCTATAGCGAGACCTCTTCTCCTGCCGAGAAGTATCGCAGAAAACTAGAGAAGCAAAAGAGGAAAAAGGAGCAACAGAAGAAAGCCGTTGAAAGAATTGTCGAGACGGCTCCGCGTCAGATCCACCTGGGGCGCCGCCTGATCTATTTTGTGGTTGGCATTGTGCTGATTCTGGTGGTGGTGATCGTTCTGGCCCTGCTGCACCACTTCGGCGTCTTCTAGCCTGTGCTCATCTCATGCTGCTTGAGTTGAGGCGTGCGGACCCCCTCCGGCTCTCGCCTGCCAGTCTGCTCCGCCAGGGTCCGCTCTCCTGCCCCAGGCTTTAGAGGAGCTTACGATGGAGGATGGAGATCAGGGTGTCGGTCAGCGTGAGGATCTCCTCGAACTGGCGCGCCTGCTCCTCCAGGGGAAGACCACGGCTCTGCCAGCGGGGGAGCAGGGCTTGCTCGAAGGCGGCGATCTCACTGCGCACCAGCTGGCGCAGGTGGAAGCGAATCAGGGTGACCAGGGCTAGTGGGAGGCCCTGCTCCATCAGCCGGCGGTAGAGTTCGACCAGCAGGAGATCGTCGCCTGTGAACAGCAGCTGTTCGCCCTCCTGAACGGGAAAAAGCAGCTCCAGTCGTAGCAGCTCGTCGAGCAGCTCGGGAGAGATTCCTGTCTGCTCAAGCAGCAATTCTCGACTGAAGCGTGCCTCCTGGCTGCCTGTCGCCAGGGGACGCAGCAGCCTCTGCTTCAGGGCCAGATTCATCTGAATCTCGCCGTGTTGGGAACGGATCTCGAGAAGCTGCCTGATCAGCTCAAGTGGCAGGTTGTGCTGCTCTTTCAGCTCTTTGATCAGGGTCAGAACGCGCACGTGTTCCCCGCTGTAGTAGGCAATGCGGCCTCTCCTCTGGGGCGGCGGAAGCAGCCCCTGGGTATTATAAAAGCGGATGGTGCGGCTGGAAATGCCTGTCACCTGCGATAGTTCATCGATACTCAGCTCACGCTCGACATCTTCTTGCTGCAAGGAAAGCGGACCTCGGCACGTGTCAGAGAGTTGTTGCTGTTACATATAACGTGCCGCAGGCCCGCTTTCGAGACTCACTGGACCACGGGCTGGCTCACGCTCTGGTCATGTGCTGGCCCGGCCTGGTCCTCCTTTAGGCGGAGGCGCTACTACCGCCGGCAGCATCGCTGGCAGGATTCAGCTCCTCGGGCGTGCCGATGACCTCGGCCAGAATTTCTTCGTCGGAGATATCGCGCCGTATGGTCGCCTGGCCGATAAAGTAGATGACGGCTCCGGCCACCAGCGAGATCGCGGCGAAGCCTACCAGCGAGAGGTCCCAGGCCAGGGTACTGATCAGGGTTGTCCAGGGCGAGATGAAGATGACCGCTACCCCGAAGGCGCTGGCGATGCAGCCGATGACCGCGCACAGGTAGAAGACCCAGTCTGGCGCGAGCTGCACGCGCTGGAAGCTCTCGCGGTACTTGTAGCGGATGTAGATCACGTCGATGAAGAGGAAAACCATCGAGATGCACCAGATGATAGTGACCGCGGCCTGCAGGACGTCGTAAACCACTGTCGAGAGGTCCGAGGGCTTGAGGGCCTGGATAACGAAGGGCGCGATGATGAAGGTGATGAGCGTCAGGACGCCTGAGATGATGCTCTGAACCAGCACCGCTACCCAGGGCACGCGGTTGCGGTTGACCTTGCTCATGACTGTGGGCAGGCGCCGGTCGAGGCCGGAGACGAAGAGCAGGCGCCCGAAGGAGTAGTTGTAGACAACGGTGTTGAAGAGGAAGAAGCCAATGAAGATCAGGTTGACGATAGTGGCCAGCACCGTGCCCGCCGGGCCGAAGCCGTATTTGACCGCCGCTGCGACAACGGAGGGGTTGCCCTGACTCTGGATGGTCGGGGGAACGGCCATCATGACGCCGAAGGTGCCAAGCAGATAGGCTACCATGACAACGACTGAGCCCCAGAGCAGGTAGCGGGTGATGGCGCGCGTGTTCTGGACTTCTACCCCCATGTTGAGAGGAACTTCAATGCCAAGCAGGGCCAGGATTACCAGGCCGTAGAAGGTGTAGTTCGTGTTGTTGAGCTGCCAGTGGGCGGCGGAGAAGTCAGCCTGGGCCGGGTGCCCGCTCAAGAGCCAGACCAGGCCGGCAAGGCCGACCAGCAGGATGGCGCCGCCGTAGGCGACGAAGATGACATTGACGAGGTTCTGGGTCACGCGGAAGCGTAGCACCGAGAGCAGGCATGAAAGGGCGATTACCAGGAGGATCACCAGGCCCTGCTCCCAGGGTTCTGGTAACAGGTTGAGGCCGTACTGGCTGCCAAGCTGCTGGATGAGGGAGACGACGGCGTCGCCGGTGGCGATCATTACCAGTACGCCAGGCCACCAGGCGCAAAAGCCGGCGAAGAAGCCCATGAAGGTCCCAAAGGCGCGCGTGGTCCAGACGTAGATCGATCCCTCGCCGGGAAACATCAGGCCGAGCTGGCCGGTGACGATGGCGCCAGGGATGAGAAAGGTCAGAAAGCCTAAGATCCAGTAAATAAAGGCCGCTGCTCCGGCTCCTGTGACAACGCTGGAGTTGCTGATGAAGAGGACGATGGCGACGAAAATCGCGACCATGTCGAAGGAGTTGAGGACCTTCGGGAGAATGCCGCCAGCGATACGCTCGGAGCGCAAGACTGTGCCGCTGTTCTCTGCTGCTGTCTCCATAAGTGCATGCCTCCCGGCTGGAGAGCTGGCCGCTGCTCCTTTCGCCTGCTCCTCTGTTTTCTTGCTTTCCTCCTCTCTGCCTGCCGTCAGGAGAGAGGGCGGGCCTGGCTGCTGAGGAGGAGAACGCCGGCGAAAGGCTGAGCGGCCCTGACAACGGTCGGTTAGTCGGTCTTCTTGAGAGGGACTGTCGAGGGCGCCTGTCCTGGGTTGCCCGCTGGATCTATGGCTGGTTGGGTTTGGGCTGGGCGCAGGTTGGGCGCGACGGAGAGGAGCAAAGCGTTGAGGATCTGGCTGGCTTCGCTCATCCATTGGGGACGGGGCGCCCTCGCTTGCTATGATGGGTCGGGCTGTCTTGAGTGAAAAAAGATCCCCCCTTTCCCGTGGCTTCCTTTCACGACGGGAAGGTGCGTCCCTGGCCTAATCGATGTCAGCAACAACAATCGAGCCGTTTAGGTGCCGGCACTGGCAGCAAAACGCTCTCTACCTAGAGTATAAACGATAGTTGATCCGTGCGCCAGGGTCAGCTTTTCTTGGCTGAAGAGGTGGGCGACGGAGAAGGAGTCGCTTGCTGACTGCTGGCGTTGAGCTTGGCTTTCTCCTCGGCGATCTTGCGCTGTACGCCGCGCAGGTAGGCTTGAGCGCCGTCGAGGTCGGCATCGGTAATTGCCTGCAGCTGTTTAGGCATCTGCTTTACCTGTGTCGACCAGCTCTCCAGCACGGTCTGGAGAGCAGCCAAGACCTGGTTATCCTGGCCGATGTTCGCCAGCCACTGACGCGCTTGCTTGAAGGCGCGCAGGGTGACGTTCAGGAAATCGCCGGTGACGTTGGCTGCCAGAGTCAAGAGCGGGCTGACGAAGACGTTGTAGGCTGTACGCAGCAGGCGGGCCGCGGCGAGGGCAGCATCCAGCGAGACCCCTTCGATGTTCTCCAGCGAAGAGATCAGCTCTTTGCGCACCGAATCGGCGCCTGCCTGGAAACCACGGTTAAAGGCGTCAGCTACCTGGCGCTCGATATTGGTGGCGGTGTTGCCGATCGTCTCGGGGATTTTGGGAGCCAGCTGCGAAGCAGCTACTACAGCCCCGCCGGTAGCGGCCACGCCCAGGCCGACAAGCACGCGGCGCCGTGTGAGGAAGCGCTTTTTGCGGCGCGGCTTCTCTTCCTCGTAGTATTCCTCTTCTGCTTCTTCTGGGGGGAAAAACTCTGGCTCTGGTTCGGCCAGCCGGCGGGTGGTCAGATGTCTGGTGGCTCGCCGCCTGACCGGCAGGATCGGCTCGCCGCTGCCTTCCTCTTCATCCTCTATCAGCCCATCCTCGTAGCGGCCAGCCGCGCTACCAGCCTGGCCATAGCTCTCCTCAAACTCAGGTGAGATAAAGCCATACTGCTCCGGCTCGTCTTCAGCGATCGCTATGGCCTCATCGCTCCATTCTTCTTCGGCCTCTTCCTCCTCCGGCAGCTGGCGGCGTGAGGGCAGGCGTGAGGGGCGCAGTCCACCTGTGGCGTACAGCTCTCGGCTATAGAGCGTATGGCTTCGGCCCCGTGCCGACGGAAGCAGCTCCTCCTCCGTCTCGGGGGGCGCCGTCAAAACCCCCTCGCTGTGTAGGCTCATCTCCTCGCGTTTGCTCGCCAGAATGCTCTGGCGCATCAGCTGTCGTGTCCGACGCAGGTCAGGGCGCCGTGTTAGCAGGGAGCCGGAGGGGGTGCGACTGCTGCTAGCGGAGGGCCAGCGCGTCTGCTCTGTCTGTCCACGATAGCTCTGCGACCTCAGATCCTCGTAATCTTCCTGATTGTATTGGCGGCCCGGGCTTCTGCGGTATAGCCTTCTCTCCATACGCTCGTTTGTCATGCATTCCTCCCAACACTGATCAGGCTGTCTTCTGGTCGGCGGCACGGCCTCCTTGCCAGCGTCGGTGGCCTGAGTAAGCGTTGAACACTGTGCGCTTTATACTCATTTTACCTCATCGAAGAGCGGTTCGTCTAGCACGGCGCGCTGTTCTACAGAAAAAAACGCTCGCCGCCCGACTCTTTGGCCCTCGCTCTTCCCGGCGCCGGCCCTGATCGTGTTGCCTGGCTCTTATTATAGCTCAGGTCTCAAGAGAAATCAAACATTTGTTCTAGTTCCTCCGCCGCTGTGGCTGGGAGCGCCGGCCTCGGCGTCGGAGCAGCAAGAGGGTGCCCAGGGCCAGGAGCGCGCTGCCGGTCAGGGCCAGGGCGTTGCCCAGGCGGCGTCTGGCCGCGGGGAGTGGTGGGGCAAAGATGGCTGCTCGCTCGGGGTAGGGTCCCAGCCGTGCATTGGCTGGCAGGCGCAGGGCGAGCTGCAGGACTTCGGCCAGATGCAGGGCGCGGCGCGGTGTGGTCTGGGCGATCTGCTCGCGGCAGCTAAAGCCATCGGCGACGATCAAGGTTTCCGGGCGGGCGGCGCGCACGGTCGGCAGCAGCAGGCGCTCGCCGACCTGCCGGGAGAGCGCGGCGTGTTGGGCTTCGAAGCCAAAGGCTCCGGCCATGCCGCAGCAGCCGGCGTCGGGAACCTGCACTTGCAGGCCGAGTTTGCTCAGCAGGGTGCGTTCGGCTGTAACGTTCATGAGTGCGCGCTGGTGGCAGTGGGGCTGGAGCAGGACCTGACCTTCCAGGCGCGGCCAGCGGTAGTCTTGGGCCTGCTGCTCGAGAAATTCACTGAGCAGAAGGACGCGCTCTTTGAGCTGCTGCGCCTCTGGTCGCTCGGGGAAGAGGTTGGGCAGCTCGTCGCGGAAGACAGAGACACAGCCCGGCTCTAGTCCAACGATGGGGATGCCCTGCGCAAGGTAGGGGCGAAGTACGGCCTGGATCTGCTCTAGCTGCCGTTTGGCGGTGGCGAGCATGCCGTAGTCATAGAGTGGGCGCCCGCAGCAGAGGGCAGCGGGCGGTAGCTCGACCTGGAAGCCGAGGGTTTCGAGGACCTCGACGGCGGCCCGTGCCGTTTCGGGATGGAAGTAGTTGTTGAAGGTGTCGGCCCAGAGCAGGACCCGCGGGCGCTGGCTCTGATCCGTCGGGCGCGGGCGACTCTGGAACCAGCGGCGGAAGCTGAGCGGGGCCAGGCGCGGCAGGCGCCGCTCAGGAGCAATGCCGCCCACCCGCTTGAGTAGCTGTCTCAGCAGTGGCGCCTGCGTCAGGAGATTCACCAGTTCGGGGGCGCGTGTTCCCAGGGCGGCCCAGCGGTGAATAAGGCCGAAGAGATAGGCGCTGCGCGGTCGCAGGCGGCCTGCATAATAGTGGGCCAGGAATTCGGCCTTGTAGGTGGCCAGGTCGACATTGACGGGGCATTCGCTTTTGCAGCCCTTGCAGGCCAGGCAGAGATCGAGGGCCTGATGCACCTCTTCGGAGCGCCAGCCGCCGCGCAAGGGGTCGCCGTAGAGCATCTCGAAGAGCAGATGGGCGCGCCCGCGGGTGGAGTGGGCTTCTTCGCGCGTGACCATGTAGCTTGGGCACATCAGGCCGCCGTCAGTGCGGCGACATTTGCCGACGCCGACGCAGCGCATGACGGCATGGGCAAAGTTGCCGTGGTCGGCGGGGAAGCGAAAGTAGGTGGCGGCGGGACGCGGTAGCGGCAACGCGTGGCGCAGGTCCTGGTCGAGTCGGTAGGGGTTGACGACCTTGCCAGGATTCATGCGTCCGGCAGGGTCCCAGATGGCCTTGAACTCGCGGAAGGCCTCTAGTAGTTCTGGCCCAAACATTTTGGGCAGCAATTCGGCCCGAGCCTGGCCGTCGCCGTGTTCCCCGGAGAGTGAGCCGCCGTAGCGCACGACGAGATCGGCGGCCTCTTCCATGAAGGCCCGAAACTGGCGAATGCCTTCCTGGCTCTCCAGGTCGAAGCTGGCACGCATGTGGACGCAGCCTTCACCGCAGTGGCCATAAAAGTTGGCCTGGTAGCCGTAGCGGTCGAGGAGGGCACGCAGCTCGCGCAGATAGGCGCCGAGACGGCTCGGGTGAACGGCGGAATCTTCCCAGCCTTCCCATTTGAGCGGTTGGCCAGGGACGAAGGTGGAGGCGCCAAGGGCCGATTCGCGCACTTCCCACAAGGCCCGCGCTTCGTCCTGGCTGCGGCAGAGGCGCATCTGCGGCGGGTTGCTCCCTCGCTGCAGGTGGGCCATCAGGGCACGCGCCTGCTCTTCGGCCTCTGCGCGGGTTTGTCCACCGAATTCGAGCAGCAGCCAGCCACCTCCTGGGGGCAGCAGGCGCAGGTGTTCAAGGTTGAGACCCTTGCGACGGCTGTCGGAGACGAGGCCCTCGTCGAGACCTTCGAGGGCGATGGGGCGAAATTCAAGCAGAATGGGCACTTCGTCGCAGGCGCGGAAGAAGTCGGGATAGCCGAGGACGAGCAGGACCCGCTCGGGGGGACTGGGCACCAGGCGTACAGTGGCTTCTAGCACGGTGACGCAGGTGCTTTCGCTGCCGACGAGGGCGCGGGCGACGTGAAAGCCGTTTTCCGGCAGCAGTTGATCGAGGTTGTAGCCGGAGACCCGGCGCGGGATGGCCGGGTAGCGCTGGCGGATGAGGTCGGCGTAGCGATCGCGCAGGGCTTTGAGACGAGCGTATATCTCGCCGCGGCGTCCCCCGGCGGCGATGATCTGGGCCAGTTCTTCCTCGCTGGTGGGACCGACGCGCAGGCGTAGGCCGTCGTAGGTGACGATTTCCAGCTCTTCGATGTTGTCAACGGTTTTGCCGCCCATCAGTGAGTGGGTGCCGCAGGAGTTGTTGCCGATCATGCCGCCCAGGGTGCAGCGGTTGTGCGTTGAGGGGTCGGGGCAAAGGTCAGGTGATGTTGCTCGGCGGCCCGGCGCAGGTCGTCCAGTACTACCCCCGGCTCAACACGTGCCAGACGCCGTTTGGGGTCGAGGCTGAGAATATGCTGCATGTGGCGCGAGAGGTCGAGTACGACGGCTACGTTGCAGGTCTGGCCAGCGGTGCTCGTGCCGCCGCCGCGCGCCAGGACGGGGACATCGTAGGCGCGGCAGACGGCGATGGCGGCGCTAACGTCGTCTCCATCGCGTGGCAGGATGACGCCTAGAGGCACCTGGCGGTAGTTTGAGGCGTCGGTCGAGTAGATGGCGCGGCTGCCGGCGTCAAAGCGCACTTCGCCACGTACCTGGGCGCGCAGGGCGCTTGTCAGCTCATTGAGCCTGCGCGAGTTAAGCGTGTCGTTCCTCGGCGATGGCCGCTGCTGAACATGCTCCACTGGTTGATCTTCCGTCCTTCCTGGTCCTGATGGTGCCGGGTCTGAATACGGGTCGAGGTCAGCAAGTGCGATTGCCGGCCCGGCCTGATTACGGCCCAGGCGCAGAATGTGTCAGAGCGCGGGCTGTTGCTCTCTCTTGGCTGCTGCGAGGGCGACGACAGGCACAGGTGGGGCGCTAGCTGCTGCCGGGCTATTCAGAGCAGACGCGCCAGCCGCTCCACGAAGAAGGTGGTGAAGCCTGTGACGTCGACCGCCGTGGCTGCCAGGACGTTGGCCGGCGGAGTCTCGGAACGGCGACGGAACCAGGCCACGGTGGCCCCCGAGGTTTGATGGCCGCTCAACTCGACGTCGACGTAGACTGGCTCCCAGCGGAGCAGCTCGGGATGGATGGCGGCGGCCAGTGCCAGCGGGTCGTGCAGGTGGAAGCGCTCGTAGCCAGCGCGCGGGGCGAAGTCCTCAAAGTAGTGAGCGAGCATGGCTGCAATGCTGCGCCCGATGCGGCTCTCGGGCCGGCATAATGGGGCGAACTGCGCATGAGTAAGCCCAACCTGCTGGGTGGTGTCGAGGCTGACGAGGCGCAGTGGCCAGCCGGCGTGGAAGACGATGTGGGCGGCCTCGGGGTCTGCGTAGATGTTGAACTCGGCGGCTGGGGTAACGTTGCCAGGGACGCGCAGGGCACCGCCCATGATGACAACTTCGCGCACCTGATGGGCAATCTCCGGGGCCAGTCTGACGGCCAGGGCCAGATTGGTCAACGGCCCTACGGCGACCAGGGTGATGGCACCTGGGGCAGCCTTGATGCGCTCTCTGAGGAAGGTGGCTGCAGGTTGCCCAACAGGGCCAGTGGTCGGCTCCGCTAGCTCGGCCCGCCCCAGACCATGTTGACCGTGGACCTCGGGGGCGTGAAGCGGCTCGCCCACCAGCGGACGCGCTGCGCCGGCTGCTACGGGGATGTCCTCGCGCCCGGCGAGGGCCAATAAGGCCAGCGCGTTGCGCGTGGTGTCCTCCAGCGGAACGTTGCCACTGACAGTGGTGACACCCTCCAGACTGACCTCGGGCGAGGCAAGGGCCAAGAGGAGGGCCAGGGCATCGTCGATGCCTGGATCGGTGTCGAGGATAAGGCGCAAAGGCTGCTTGCTTGACATGGATTCTCCCTTTTGTCTGGCCTGGCTGACTGGTTGGCCGGTTGGCTGTCTGCCCGACTGAGACCCTTCGCAAGAGCCTCTGCCGGGCCGGGTAAGTGCATGAGTGGCCTTGCTGTGTCTGTTCGCTCTCGCTCTGGTTCTTGTCTATCTCTCTGTAGAGAGCATATCCCTGACTGTGGGCCGCGGTCAAGGTCTTCGGCCTTCCGGCCAGGGCAGGATAGGCAGGCTTCTCAGGAAAAGCCTGACTTGAGCGGGTAAATGTATACTCATAGAGAGCGATCTATGCTAGAATACAGATAAGAGAGGTGTGACTCTTTTGGCTGGGAAAGAGTGGCCTCAGTTATCTTTCCTGATCCTGGTTAGGAAAGGTGTCTCGCCGGAGCAGGGCGATTGTGTTTCTCTACTCGGTTACGGAGAGTCAAGGGCTGTAGAAAGGAACTTGTATGCAGTCGTATCCTTCTCCTCCTCCTGATCAGACACCGCCTGGGGGTGGCTCTGTGCCACCCCCAGCGATGGGCCAGACGCCTCTACCTGGAAACTCGCCCTCGCTGCCTGGTTATGACCAGTGGGGGCGATCGGACCCGTATGCCACGACGGCTGGCTCTTCTGGCATTGTACCGGCTTCGCCGCTCACGCCACCGCCGCCGCCTGGGCCGGGGCAAACGTTCTGGCCAACAGTCCCGACAGCTGGGGGGCCACTGGTGCAGGTGCCTCCTTCGCCGTCGCAGGCTCCGCGCCGCAGCCTGACCTGGCTCTGGATTATTGCCCTCGTCGTGGTCTTTCTGGCGGGTCTGGGGCTGGGCGACGTCATTGGTACGCTGACTGCTGCTCCCAAGACGACCAGCACCGCTAATCGGTCGACTCCATCGACGACCTCGACGGCGCTCAGTAGCACTGATGCGACCGCGACCGCCGCCGCTGCTGCCAGTAGCAGTAGCACGACGGCGGAGTCTTCTCCGACGGCCACGCCGACCTCTTCGTCCTCATCTTCCACCACGAGTAGCAGCAGCAGCGTCCATCATAAGGTGGGTGAGACGGTCACTTTTAATAATGTCTGGCAGATCACCGTGAACTCGGTCCAGACCTCGCCGGGTCAGGGCTTCGATCAGCCCCAAGGCCGGTGATCAGTACCTGCTGCTCGACGTGACACTGGTCAATATCTCAGATAGTGAGCAGGAGGTGGCGGCAAGCTTTAACTTCACTCTGCGTGATACCGAGGGGCGCGAGATTGAGATGGCTTTTGTGGATTTTGCCAGCCGCCGCCGACCGGCAAGGTGGAGCCGCAGCAGAAGATTCGCGGGACCCTGCCCTATGAGGTTCCACAGAGTCAGCATGACTTTGTCCTCTCCTTCACGGATATTATGGAGAGTGGCCAGCTCTTCTGGGATATCCATGTTTGAGATCGCTGGCAGAGGGGTAGCAGCCTGGCTGATTGCCACCTGGTTGAGCTGATGCAGCGTCAGAACTGCCGTTGAGTCTGCTGCTCGTCTCCATAGCGGTAGGCCCCGGCGAAGTCCGGCGCTGCCTCTTTCTTTTTGCCGCTCCAGGCGGTGATGCGGATCTCATAAACGCTGGTGCGTTGCAGCTCGTCGTCGGTGACGGCCCGGTAGTCGCGCCCCGGCTCCAGGTGCGGAGCGTACTTTTTGAGCAGGGAGGTGGAGCGCATCCCTGGCTCGCTCTCGCTCCTGAATGATGGCCCCTTGCCCAAAGACGACGACGCTGGCGTATTCGACGCTGAAGCCCAGAGCGGTCCTGGCGGGCAGGAGTCTCCCCATTTCGTAGACAGTAAAGCAGACGCGCTCGCTGCCTTCAATGTTACTGCGCGTCCGCCCCTGAAGGCGGTATGTAGATAGATGGCGTGTGCGTCTTCGTCGTAGACGAAGAGGTGCTGTTGAGAAAGGGCTGTTCTCCCTCAACGGTGGCCCAGCACTCCTACGGGGGCGCGTTTGAGAAGGTGCGTATCCAGCCTTCGTCGTTGACGCTCGATCACGGCGGCGGGACGATGTGGCTCTAGCTGCTCAAGTGATTGCCCACGCTGGTGACTCCTTTCGCTCGCTTGGGTAGGCTGTCTGGGTTGCAGCATGCCCTCTGCTGAAGATGGTGACAAGAGCCAATGCTTTATTGCGCGATGCAGCCATTAATAGTGGCCCCTGGACTGGCACGAGGCACCTCTTCCTTGCCTCGCTGGCCTGCTGAGGAAGATGGG